>CAVUFO010000021.1:0-115519 GCA_963740785.1 uncultured Actinomycetota bacterium | reverse complement strand
CCGGGCTCGGCGTGTCGCTGGCGACAAGCAAACGGAGGTCCGGTAAGACGGGAATCGACCAAGATCACCACGTCGCCGAGGACCTCCGTTGCGTGTCCAGTCTGCCATCGATTCCGCTGTCATTACCATCACCACGACTATTACGGTGGCGGCCGGGGTGTTCGCCCCGGTCACCTGGGTGAGCTGACGCGGATCGTGCCGTTTGAGTTAGCGGACGCGGTACTGGAGCAGACGCGGACGCGGGAACAGCGGCTGCGCATGCTGCCGTCGCGGGCCGGGGTCTACTTCCTGCTGGCGATGTGCCTGTTTCCGGGTTGCGGGTATGCGGGCGAGTGGGCGAGGCAGGACCTGGTTCTTGGTGGTGTCACCGCTCACTAGGTTACCGACGGCCCAGCAATTGGCTGCCGCTGCCGGGCCCGGGGCCGGCTGCCCGGACCTGAAGGCCCTGAGGGATCTGCGCCGCCGGCTGGGCCCGGCGCCGCTGAGGATGCTGTTCGAGATGCTGGCCGGGCCGCTGGGCCTGCCGCGCATGCCGGGGATCATGTTCGGCCGCTACCGGACGGTGGCCTTCGACGGCTGCCGGTCGGTCAAGGTCCCGGACTCGCCGCGGAACCGGGCCTGGCTGGGGAAGCTGAAGGCACCAGGCAGCGAGACAGGTTACCCGGTCATCGCGCTGATGACGTTGTGCGAGACCGGTACGAGATTCATCGGGCCGGAACGCTCACACCACCAGATCACCTGCGCGCTCGGCCGTCTTAGGGACGTCCTGCGCGCCTCAGACGTCCTGATTTCTGCGTGACGGTCGCTCCCGGCGGCAGTTCTTTGGCAGGTCCGCGTGTTCACGCCGATCCGTTCTCGCGTCGTTTGCTAGTTCAGGGTGATCCTGTCTCCGTAGTACATAGTCAGGGCATTCCTGGCTTTGTCACGATCATGGAATTTCCAAGTCGCCGCTGACCTGCAGCTTCCGCGTTGGGCTGAGATTTGCGTACCAGCGACGGTTGGCCAGCAGCACGCTGGACCAGTTCCTGGCCGGCTGCGGTCGGCAGGTGCTGGCCAGTCCGGTGGCATTCCTCCCAGATGACGCCGACCCGCCTACGCGCTTTACTCGAGCGAGATCAACAGGATTGGCTGGAGCGCAATAGTTTGACACTGCTCGGGCCGCGGGCGGAACGCTGTTGCCGGGCCCCAAGTGCGTCTGGGTGACAGGAGGCTGTGATGAGTGCTGGTGTCATGCCGCATGACGGTCCGATTCGCCTGGGCTCGGTCGGACTGCCCACCGGCAGGCGGATTTTCGGGTGGGACGATGATGCGCCGAGGCTGTGGGCGACGTCGGAGCCGGTGGCCGATGCCGGGCAGGTCTGGCGCGAACTGGCTGGCATGATCCGTGATACCGGGCTGGTGCCGATAGTTCTGGCCTTTCTTGACGGCGGGCACGAAGGCCGACCCTGGGATGAGGGCGAACTTGGCGAGCCGAGGGATCTGGCGTCGGCCGACAGCATTGACGCCGCCGCCGTGCTCGCCGAGAACTGGTCCGGCAGCTTGCCGGAGGATGAGGAGGAGTTTGATGAGAACGCTGCCGCGGCAGTCGCGCCATTCGGATTGCGCTTCCCTGGCCTGGCGCCCGGCCAGGAGCATTCGCTGGCGGCGCCGAAGTAGCCCAGGCGCTGAATTGGATCGGCTCGGCCAGGATCGGCACGGTGCCTGCCTCCCGGCCCGCCGACGTACTAGCCCTGATGGGCCACGACACCATCAACCAGGACAGCGACCCGCGACCGCTGGCTGCTGTCCTCAGGTCGTGGGAAGACCGTTTCGGCGCGACGCTGCTGGAAGTCGGCTTCGCGCACATCCGCCTGCTGGCTCAGCGGCCACCGAGGGCGCTGCCCGAGGCCCAGGCGGTAGCCGCCGAGCTGTGGGCTATGTGTGATGAGTTCTGGCCGGCCGGCACCATGAGCACCGCCTTGTGGGGCGTCACCGACATCGCCGCGTACATCCTGACCACCCCGATCTGGTCACTGTGGCTGGACTTGCGCATCGAATGGCGGCGTGCAGGGCCATCTGCAATTTGGCCGATCGGGCCAGACCCGGCTCCGCAGCAATTCCTGGCGAAGATCGACAGCTCCGCACGGTCACCAGACATCGAGCAACTGCCCGTCGATGAGGAGAGGCAAACTCGACGCTGTGTGCGACCAGCTCTACACGGGTCGCCGCCGGCCCTTTGTACGCCGGTACTCCTGGACGGCCTTGCGACTGCTGCGCCAGATACCGTCCGGCCCCTGGATTGCATCCAGGCGACTACGCTGCGCGGCCTGCCGAAGGGCCGCTAGCGAGAATTCCCTATCGACAAGCGTGGCCAACGGCACTAGCCGCGCTGGTCCTGCAAGGGACGGGACGATGAAGCGGTTGAGGTTGTCGTACATCGCGCGCGCTAGGATCTCGCCGAGTGGCCCGTAGTCGCCCCCGTCGGCTTTCTGCATGGCGGTCAGATAGGCGGGTCTCTGCCGCTTGAGCACTACCACCGGGGGATATCCGAGCCTCACCAGCAGCAGGTTCAGGAGCAAGCGTCCAGCTCGGCCGTTGCCGTCGATAAACGGATGGACCTTCTCGAAGTTGTCATGCAGTCGGGCGAGTTCCTCCGGAAGTGGCTCTGCACCGTCGTCGCCGAACCCGGCCGAGTTGACCTCGTCAACCCAGTCCTGGACCCGCGCCGGGACTAGCGGCCACGAAGGAGGCACAATGCCACCCCCGAAGGGGTGTATGTCATGTTCACGGAACATGCCAGGGCGCTCACGGTCGGTGGCGTCGGAATGTGGCGCGACCGACCAGACTGGTGTCATCGCCAGGGTGTGGACCTGGCGGATCTCCTGAATCGAGATCAGCCCGGCACTGCGCCAATCACCAGGATCGACGGCATGGGCGTAGACCCACCGGGCTGCGGTGGCGTATCCCTGCACCTCCATGTATTCCTTGAGGGACTTTGCGCCCGCCGCGCGGCCCTTCTCCAGGAGCGCCTCTACCTCGCGGAGGACCAGCGTGTTGCCTTCAAGGGCGGTGGAGTGATGCGCCTCCAGATGCCAGATGTCTGACCAGACGTACTCTGACTCTTCCGGCGATGGCAGGCCTCCAAGTCGCTCGTTGAGTTCTGCGATGGCCCCTTCAAGTCGTGCGTAGACCGTGGCACGAGAGGGCCGACCTCTGGCCACGCCAGCCTCCCAGCTTGATACATCTGACGACCATCGAATCTATCTTATCAAAAACGAACGTTGTTGATACACCACGACTATGGCTAAGTGAACTTATCAACAGAGCCTCTCCGTGAGCCCAGGCTCCACCAGACCGGCGGGTCGGTTCACCCCGTGTCCCCGCCTCGGCAGCCATCCCGGCGACCAAGCACCCGATCTTGACTGCGGCGCTTGCCCCGCACGGCCCACCGACGCTGACCTGCTCACCGGCCAGCGCGAACAGGCCCGCCCGCTCGGCCAGGCCCATGACCGGGACCAGCCCGGCGCGCGACACCAGATTCGGGTCATCGAACCACGCCGACGTCTTCCGCGGGTCATAAGACAATCGCACTTGTCAGGTGTCCTCTCGGCCCCGGGTCCTGGAAGCTTCGCAACTCCCATCGTCCCAGGCCAGAGGACACCTTTCACATTGCCGCGCTGAGATCAACGCATATCAGCCGCTGAATCGAGGCTTAGGCTCGGTCCGCCGTCAAAAGTCAAGCCGGAGCGCTTCTCGTACCCGAGAAAGGAAATGTGCCTACTCGCTCTTGCTAGTGACCTTCACTTCGTTGACGTTGCTGCCGAGCCGGACATCGACGTAGCGGTCGTCGGAATGTTCATGGAGTGCAGGGACGCACCTGATCGCCGCAGAATAACCGCGCTCGCGCTCGCATAGCCTGGCGAGCCTGCGTAGTTCGGCTAGGAGCGGCTCTAGCCCAATGCCATGTAGAAGAGCGGGTTCGGTGCCCGGGAGGCATCGGGGCGCGGTGGCCGGTTTGATCTACGGAGAGTGACGGCTGTGGCGGTGCAGGCCGGGAACCCGGATGTCGCTCCGGGACGGCGGCCGGGTCCGCGAGCCCGGGGGGTGCTGGCAGGGGCCGGGGATGCCGGGGGTCAGGCGGCGAGCGGGCCGCAGGCCAGGATGCGGGCGGGCGCGGTGCGGGTGGCGATGCCGCGCCCGGCGGCGGGAAACGCCTGCCGGGCCTTGGTCTTGTGGTCGCGGTGCCGGCCACGGTCGACGGTGACGCGCCGCCTGCCCAGGTCGCGCAGGGCGGCGTCATGCGGGGCCGCGGTCAGCGGGCCGGGCAGGCTGGCGGTGGCGGTGCCGCCGCAGGTGGTGGCGATGGCGGCGCGGCGGACGGCGGTGAAGGAGATCTCCCGGGGGTGTACCTCCTGCCCGGCGCGCCTGCCTTTGCGGGCCGGGGCGGCCTGCCTGGCGGCGGTGCGGGCGACAGCGCGGACGAGTTCGCAGGCAGTGACCCGGGCGGCGTGTTCCTGGCGGATCATGTCCGGGGTGGCGGAGCGGAAGATCGGCCCGCAGGACGGCCCGGCGCCGCGGATCGCGGACTTGGCCTCGCGCTGCGCGGTTTCTGAGCCGTCCCGCCGCCACTTGTACGCGGCGGCGAGCACGGCGGCCGGGTAGGCCTGCCAGTCGTGCAGGTCCGTGGCCAGGCAGAACATCTCCGGCACGTCCTGGCCTTCGACCTCGACGTGATACTCGATGATCCGCATCCGGATCACCTGCCCGCCGCCGGCGAGGTCGGCCAGGTAGGAGCCGCCGGGCAGGAAATCGCCGGTCCTGGCGAGCTTGATGTCGCTTTTGAGGCGGACCAGCACGTGCGTGACGGCCGTCATCCGCCTCAGCCGGGCCACGCCGGGAAAGTTGCGATCCAGCACCCAGAGACGGTCCTTGGTGAACACGTGCTCGTACTCGATGAGCGCACGGTCCAGCAGCGCCTGCTCGGCTTCGGCCTTGTCCCCGCCGGACGGGCCGGTCACCACGCCCAGGGTGCCGCGGGTCGAAGCGTCGGAGACCAGCAGGTCCCGCAGCTGCGGGTACGGTGATGAATCGTCCCCGGTCCCGGTGGAGCCGGGTCGGGATCCGGGTCACGCTCCCGTCGACCGAGCCCGGGCTCAGCTCGCCGATGCGGACGACGCGGTAACCATGATCCTGGTGCTCGGCGGCCGATGCTTTCAGGACCATCTGCTGCAGCCGGGCCACCGGATCGGGCCCGGCCGCCTGCCGCCAGGCGCAGAACACCGCCGCCGCGGGCACCGCGAACGGGGCGTGCCAGGGCACCGCGGCCAGGTCCCCGAACAACACCGCCAGGATCTCGCGATAATCGGCGTGCGGCATCAAGGTCATCAGCAGCACCGCCCGCAGCGTGGCCGCCATCGTCATCGACCGCCGGGCGGTGCCGGTGACCTTCCCGCCCGGCGTCACCTGCCCGGCGACCTGGCCGATCGCATCGCGCTGGCCGGTCATCTCATCAAGCCGCTGCTCGGCAAGCCCGAACCGGGCGTGATCGGCCGGGTGCCCGCCAGCCTGTACCCGCCCGTCGCGGCGGACCACCGCCGGCGCGACCGCGGCCGGCTTGCAGAACACCACCACGTCGCCGGCGCGGATCGTCCCGGCGCCCGCTGCCGTCAGCGCGGTCCGGTCGCCCTCACGCGCCGGGCGGCGCAGCGGCGACCGCAGGTCACCAAGCCGGACCGCGATCACCCGCGCGTCCCCCAGCTCCGGCGGCCACCCGCTCACCCGGGCGGGACTGGCAGCCGACGGCACGGCAGGGTACAAAGACACGAGGGGCTCCCGGGTGCGAGAAGTGAGGTAGCACTTCTTCTCTTACCGGGAGCCCCGCCTAAAAGCCCGTAACCACCCCATAACCGGCGTGTTGCATCCCAGCCCCGCGGACTCGTCGTACGTCACGCACCGTAACCAGCGGCCCAGGCCTGCCCAGGCCCCCGCCAGCCCCGAACAAGCTCATCTACATGGCATTGGGCTCTAGCCGGGCGATGTCATCCGTTGTTGCGTGCCGCATGGTTCCATGCATAAATGATCGCCCGGCACATGCGGCGAATTGCCGGAGTTCGGAGTGCCTGTGTATGTGTTCCGCCAACGCGCGGAGTGTGATCCTTTAGCTCCGCTGAGCATAAGCCGCAGCGCTCTATTGATGACCGTTCTGCTCGCGTTTTGCAATCCGCCCGGTTGTATCAGTGCCAATATGATTGCCGCCTAGCTCGGACGATGCGATCTGGGAAAGGTGGTTCACATGATTCGTGCATCAGATCACGCCGGCCAGCCAAGAAAGGCTCTGCTGGCTGGCCCTATCGCGGGCGCGACGCTTGTCGTGCTGGCCGCCGGCGGGCTGTCGGTTCCGGCAGGCGCTGTCGCTGCCGTGGTCCTGAAGGTCTGCCAGAAGGGTTGCACGTACGACCAGATTCAACCAGCCGTCGATGCGGCGGCGCCCGGTGACACGATCGCGGTCGGGCCAGGCAATTACACGGGCGGCATCGTCATCGCCAAGTCCCTGACCGTGCTGGGTTCCGGTGCGGCGGACACGGTGATCACCGGCGGCGGGCCAGTCATCACCGTCTCCGCAGGGCAGGTCGTGATTCGCCGGGTAACCGTCGCCGGCGGCGACTCTGCGGGGGACGGCGGCGGGATACTCAATACCGCGACCCTGACCCTCACCTGCGCCATCGTCACGAGCAATTCCGCGGCCGGCAGCGGCGGCGGGCTGGCCAACTCCGGCATGACGGCCCGAGCCAAGGTCAGCTGGACCAAATTCCTAGCCAACACTGCCGCGTTGGATGGCGGCGGAGTCGAGAACCGGAACTCCGCGGACCTCACGCTCCGGTCCGTTACGGTCAGCAAGAACTCCGCGTCGGCGGGCGGGGGCATCGAAGTAGCGGCCGCCGCGTCCGCGACTGCCCGCGATATCACCGTCAGACGGAATACCTCGGATCTCGGTGGCGGCATTAACGTCGCCGGCGCCACGTTGCGCTTGCGAGGCAGCGCGATCCGCGGTAATGACGCGACAGAGTCCGGTTTCGGCGGCGGCATCGAAATCGCAGGGTTCCGGCACGGCCCGTCCGCCGTCGTCGTTGTCAGGGGCAGCACCGTCACCGGCAATTCCGCCGGCACCGGCGGGGGCGTTGATGTGGAGTCCAACAGCCGCACGACCTTTGTCCGTGACATCGTCAGCCGCAATACCGCCAGCACCGATGGAGGCGGCATCGCGACCGATTCGGGTCAGTCGGCCAAGCTGCTGCTGGCGAATACCAAGGTCACAGGCAATGCCTCCGATGGCGATGGCGGCGGAATCTACAACTCCGCAGTGGTGCGCGGCGGTATCGCCGTGACCACGAAGTTGACCGATGACAAGGTGAATGCCAACTCCGCGGCAAGAGACGGCGGCGGGATCTACAACGACTCCGGCGGATCGGCTGTCTTCGATGACAAGACGAGCGTAAACCGTAACAAGGCCCAGGCTGGCGGCGGCGTCTACGTGGCAGGGGGCAAGGTCGCGCTGAACGGCGCCACGGTGCACGCCAACAGTCCCGACAACTGCGAACCGACCGCCTGCTAAGGTCCCAGCTCGCCTCGCATTATGGGCGGGAGATAGCGTTCCCGGGCAGGCAATCACCTTCCGGGAGCCAATATTGGCGGCATCGCTCGCTATTGAGCGGGAATCGGAGTGCTTGCTGAGCGCGACAGGAAAACTGAACTGAACTCGCTGTAATCCTGCGGTCAAATTCGCGCGTCCCCATAATGATAGATCCAGGCGGGGCGGCCGAATGTTCTAATTCAGCCGCAGAACGCGAATTGGGCGGCTTGGCGCGGCTGCGGTCGCGCCGACCATTCCGGCGGGGGACCCTATGTACCGTTTCAGGCTGCGACGTGGCACGCTGGCAGCGGCTCTGGTGACGATTCTGGCGGCGAGCGGCGCAGCGTTGACCACCGCAGCCGCGAGCGCTGCGAGTCCGGAGCAGCTGGCCATGAAGATCCTGCTGATCGGCGAGGGGCCTGCAGACGTGACCACGGCCGCGTGGCGTTCCGCGCTGGACAGCGAGGGGGTTCCCTACACGCTCGTCAACGCGACGGGGACGACGGGCAACGAGACGGTCAGCCTGCCCGCGCTGTCCAGCGGCAGCACGGGCAACTACAACGGCGTCGTCATCGCCGACTCGCCAGGCGACTATGCGGCGGGCGCACTGACCGCGCTCACCAGCTACGAGTCCGCCTTCGGCGTGCGCCAGGTCGACGGGTACATGTACCCTTCCCCCGCGCTCGGGGTCACCGACGCGACGAGCGGCGCGCTCGACGGCACCGCCGCGACGCTCACGAGCGCCGGACTGGCCGCGTTCGGCCAGCTCAAAGGGCCTGTCCCGTTCGATGCCGGTGCCTACGGGTACGGCGCGACGGTCAACTCGGGCGCGCCCTACACGTCGTTCCTGACCGACTCCGCCGGCGACACGATGGCCGGGGTCTACCAGCACCCAGATACCGGCGTCGCCGAGCTCGCGCTGAACTTCGACTACAACGCCAACCAGACGCAGTGGCTGCTGCTGGCGCCTGGGCTCATCAACTGGGTCACTCAGGACACGCACCTGGGCCTGTACCGCAACTACTTCGGCCAGGACATCGACGACACCTTCATCCCCGACAACGAGTGGAGCTCGCAGTACCAGTGCACCCCGGCGTCCATCGATCCGCCCGACTACACCTGCCCGCCGCCGGTTCAGGGAGTGCCCGCGGGCTCAGCACCAGGCGTGCCCGCTGACGTTCAGATGAGCGCGGCCGACGTGGCTTACGTGGCCAATTGGGAGCAGCAGGCAGGGATTACCCTTGAGCTCGCCTTCAACGGTCAGGGCGCGTGCACTACTGACAGCGTGGCTGACGAGTCCGATGCCAGCTGCACGGGCAGCTACACCGACGGCGGCAAGACCTACACCGATCCCGGGCAGGACGCCGAGAGCGGCTATCCCAACGACGCTGGCCTGGTCAATGCCCTGCTGGCCGACAAGTCTGACTTCAACTGGATCTCGCACACCTGGTCGCACGAGTTCCTCGGCTGCAACGTCTGGCAGCCTCAGGCGCTTACATCGGTGACGGCCGGGGGATCGGGCGGAACTCTTGCCGCCGGCTCATACAGCTACGAGATCACCGCCGCGACTTCATACGGAGAGTCCGAGCCCTCGGCGACCAAGTTGGTCTCGGTAGGAAGCGGCGGTTCCGTCACGCTGTCATGGCCGGAAGCGACAAACGGCAAGGGCACCGACGGCACGCCCGGACCATCGCTGGCACAAGAAGAAGCCAGTCATACCAGCGGCAGTGGATTCTGGGGATACAGGATCTACCGCGAAAACCCGGGCTCCAGCACCTTCGGCCTGGTCGGCCACGTGGCGGAGAACCCGAACGCTACGGCGTCGACCACCTACACGCTGACGGACGCCGGCGGTGCCGTCGGCGCGCCGCCGGACTCCGGGCCGCTGTACCCGACCGCCACCAACCCCGGCATCGACTGCTCGGGCTGGCTGCCCGCCGTCAACAGCCAGGAAGACGCGTCTATCGACGCGGAACTCGGCTTGAACCAGGCCTTCGCCGCGGCCAACAGCTTGCCCAACTACACGCCGGCGGCGGTGGTCACCGGCGAGCACTCCGGGCTGGAGAACCCCGATATGCCGACGGCCCTCGCGGATGCCGGCGTGACGACGATCGCCTCGGACGCTTCTCGCCAGCCGCAGGAGTATTCCGTCGGCCATGCCCTCACCGCGCCGCGTTACCCGAGCAATATCTACTACAACGCGTCGAACTGGCCGGACGAACTCAACGAATACAACACCCTCTATGTCGCGAAGGGAACCTCGATCGGCGATCCCGGCTTCCCCGGCGAGAATGGTCACTGCACCGACACGTCTACGGTCACCTGCCTCCACACTCCGGCCACCGAGGCCGACGTGCTCGCAGCGGAAACGCGGATCGTGCTCGGCCACGTGCTCGACAACAATCCGAGGATCAGCTACGCGCATCAGACGAATCTGATCGGCCCGGCCACCAGCAGCGGCAAAGACTACGGCTATCCGCTGCTCGGCCTCATCGACTCGATGCTGAGCAAGTACCACTCCTGGTACAACTCGAACACTCCCCTCGATCAGGTGACGGATGTCACTGCGGCCCGTTCCCTGCAGGACCAGGACGCGTGGGCAGCCGATGCCGGCAACGTGAGCGCCAGCATCAGCGGCGGCGTGGTGACCGTGGTCAACAACGGCAAGGACATTCAGGTGCCGATCACGGTCCCGGCCGGCACCACGGCAGGCGGCTCAGCGTTCGGTCAGGCATACGGCGGCGACCGGTCGGACTGGGTGAGCATGCCATCCGGCGCGACCCAGACACTTACCGAGCACGTAGGGCCGTCGATCTCCAGCGGCGCGTCGGCCACGTCGATCGTCGGCAGCGCGTTCAGCTTTACCGTGACGACCACCGGGTCGCCCGCCCCCGCGCTGAGCGAGTCCGGCAAGCTGCCTGCTGGCATCACATTCACCGACAAGGGCAACGGCACGGCGACGATCTCGGGCACCGCGGCGGCCGGCGGCGGCGGCAGTTATCCGATCACGATCTCAGCCAGCAGCCCGGCCGGCACGGCGACGCAGTCGTTCACGCTGACCAACGCCGAGGCGCCCGCGATCACCAGTCCGAACACCGCATCATTCAGCATCGGGGTCGCCGGCAGCTATCAGGTCACCACGACCGGCTACCCGGCTCCGTCGATCACCGAATCGGGGACACTGCCGTCCGGGCTGACTTTCACCGACCACGGTGACGGCACCGCCGCCCTCTCCGGAACGGCGGCCAGCGGTACCGCCGGCCCGTATCAGATGACGATCTCGGCAGGCAACTCCTCGGGTAGCAAGGCGTCGCTCGTCGTCACCATCACCGTCGGCTCGGCCAGCGCCCCAGCGATCACCAGCGCCGCCTTCGCCGACTTCACGCTCAACCAGGCAGGAGCAGCTGCGATCACGACCACCGGCTCCCCGACGCCGGCGATCACCGAGACCGGATCGCTGCCGGCCGGAATCTCCTTCACCGACAACGGCAACGGGACGGCGCTGCTGTCGGGCGCGCCGACGAAGACCGGCACGACCAGCCTGACCATCAAGGCGAGCAATGGCGTCGGGCAGGACGCCACCCAGGCCTACACGCTGGTGGTCGGCCAGGCGCCGGCGTTCACCAGTGCGGCCAGCGTGACCGCGCAGAAGGGGTCGCAATTCACGTTCACCATCACTACCAGCGGCTACCCCGCTCCGAGCTTCGGCTGGTCGAACGTTCCGCCCGGGCTCACGTTCACCGACAACGGCAATGGCACCGCCACGCTATCGGGCACGCCGACCACGCCCGGCAGTTACGCGATGCCGCTCTCGGCGGCGAGCGCCTACGGCACCGCGCAGCAGAACCTGACCGTAACCGTGCGCCAGGCACCCGCGATCACCAGTGCCGGGTCGGCAACCTTCACCGTCGGAACCAAGGGAGCGTTCACGGTGACGACCACCGGCAGCCCTGCCGCCGCAATCACCGAGTCCGGCAGCCTGCCTTCTGGGGTGACGCTGACCGACAACGGGGACGGCACGGCCATGCTGGCCGGGACGCCGGCCTCGGGCACGAAGGGCTCGTACCCGATCACGTTCAAGGCGGCGAACGGCGTGAGTCCCGACGCCACCCAGTCATTCACGCTGACGATCGCCGCCGCCAGCACGCCACCCGCGATCACGAGCGCGAGCTCGTCGACCTTCACCGTCGGCACGCAGGGCTCGTTCATGGTGACGACGACCGGCAGCCCGGTGCCGTCGGTGCAGGCCTCGAGCAGCCCGGCGCTGCCGTCCGGCGTGATGTTCACCGACAACGGCAACGGCACGGCCACCCTGTCCGGCACCCCGGCAGCCGGCAGCAGCGGTAGCTACACGCTGACGATCACCGCGTCCAACGGAGTCAGTCCGGACGCCAGCCAGAACTTCACGCTCACCGTCGGCGCGGCCACCTCCGCGCCGGTCATCACGAGCGGGACCGCGGCGACGTTCGCGGCCGGCCAGGCGGGCACATTCTCGGTGACCACCACCGGCAGCCCGGCAGCCAAGATCTCGGCGTCGAGCAGCCCAGCGCTGCCCTCCGGCGTGACGTTCACCGACAACGGCAACGGCACGGCCATCCTGTCCGGCACCCCGAAAGCCGCCAGCCAGGGCACGTACGTGCTGACGGTCACCGCCAGCAATTCAGCGGGCACGGCCACGCAGAGCCTGAGGCTCACGGTGAACAGCGGCCTGGCCATCACGAGCCCGAACTCGGCCACGCTCGTGGCCGGGCAGGCGTTCACCTTCAAGGTCACCACCACCGGCACGCCGACACCCGCGGTCACCAGGTCGGGAGCGCTGCCGCCAGGCATCAGCTGGACGGCGGGCACCGATGGCACCGCCACGATCAGCGGCACCGCCGCGGCCGCCGATCACGGCGTCTACACCCTGACCTTCACCGCCAAGAACGCATCGGGATTCGCCAGCCAGGCCTTCACGCTGACCGTGGACGCCGTGCCGGTCTTCACCTCAAGCGGGTCGGTGACCGAGACCGCAGGAACGCCATTCAGTTACCTGGTCAGCACCCGTAGCTACCCCACTGCCGCGCTGAGCGGCGCGAACCTGCCCGCGGGGGTGGGTTTCTCCGACAACGGCAACGGCACGGGAACGCTGTCAGGCACGGCGGCCGCCGGCACGAGCAAGGTGACTATCACCGCGGCGAACGCGGGCGGCAAGACGACTCAGACCGTCACGCTGTCGGTGAAGAAGCCGGGAACCGGGCAGGTGCCTGCCTTCACCAGCCCGGCCGCCCTGACGGCGGCAAAGGGCTCGGTGGTCGCCTTCACCGTGACCACCGCGGGCAGCCCGCTGAACTCGGCCACGATCTCCCACAAGGGAACGGTGCCCGGCGGGGTCACCTTTGCCGCACTCGGCAACGGGACGGCCACGATGGCGGGCATCCCGACTGGCACGGGCGTGTATCCCATCACGCTGACCGCGAAGAACGCGGCCGGGACGGCCACGCAGATGTTCGTGCTGACTGTCACGGCCGCGCCGGTGATCACGACGGGAACCAAGACCACGGCCACGGTGGGCTCGGGCTTCAATTTCCTGGTCAGGACCACAGGCTGGCCGACCCCGACGCTGGCCGAGGCCGGAACGCTGCCGCAAGGTCTGAGCTGGGCGAACAACGGCGACGGTACCGCGTCGCTGGCGGGTACGCCAGGCGTGAACCAGGGCGGGAAGTACCCGCTGACGATCACGGCAGCTAGCCCGGCCGGCACGGTGACACAGCAGTTCACGCTCACTGTCGACCAGCCTCCGGCGATCACCAGCGCGCCGTCGGCGACCGCGAACCGCGGGCAGAAATTCAGCCAGACCTTCACCACCATCGGGTATCCGGCCGCCAGCGTCTCGCACAGCGGCTCCGTTCCTGGCTTGTCCTTCTCGGCGGCCAAGAACGGGAGCGTCACCCTCTCTGGCACTCCGACCACCGCGGGCACCTACACGCTGCAGATCACCGCCAAGAACGCCTACGGCTCCGACACGCAGACGTTCACGCTCACGGTGAGCTGACCGTGGCCAGGCAGCGCGCATCGACACCGGAACGGCTGACTACCCCTGGCCTGGCCGCGCTGCGGCTGGCCAGCCTGGCTGTGCTGGCAGGCCTGGCGGGCGGATGCGCGCACGCGGCTGCGAGCCATGGCGCTGACCAGCCACGCGCACGCCCGGTGATGTCCGGCGGAGCCAGCTGGCTCGCCGGTCGCGGCGGCAGCAGGCTCGACGCGGTGAATGCTGACGCGGCCAGGCTCTCGGCCGCGCTGCGGAGGAACGGAAGACCTGCGGCGGCTCGCCAGGCAGCGGCGCGGCTGAGCGCGGACGCCAGCGCCGCGCGGGCCGGTCCGATGCCGCCTGCCGGGGCGGACGTCTACCGCGCCGGGCTCAGGGACTTGCGCGCGGCTGGCGCGGCCGTGCTCGACGGACGGGCTGGCGATGCCGCCCGCCTTGTCGCCAGCGGCACGGTCGACCTCGCGAAGGTCGCCGAGCTGGCGGATTCTTAGCCTCGACTCAACCGGCTGATATGCGCTGATGCCAGCGCCCTTCGCCTGGGCCATTCATTGCGGTATCCCGACGGTTGATCGAGGCTTAGCCCTGCCGTGGCCGAGCCACCTCCAAAGTAAAGAATTCGAATAGCTGGCGTTAAGCAGGGAAGACCTGGCAGAGGGGGATAACCGCGAGGCGGCGCGGAGGCGCCGGCCAGCGGTGGGATGCCGGGCAGCTAAGCGGGCAGACGTCACGCCTGGTAATCAGCGGTGCTAATCGTGGGTGCTTCATGCCCTGAATCAGGTGCCACCGCTCGCCTGACGAGGACTACGACCTGGATCTTCTTGCGGGGGGGAAGACATGAGGCGAGTCACGAAGAAATCGGTAATTATCGTTGCCGCCTGCTTGCTTGGCATCGCGGCTGTAGGGGGACTGGTGGCGATTTTCTTGTCGCCTACAGGCAAGGCTTCGGTGACCTGGTGGCGGCCTGCGAACACCGGACCCAACAACGGCCCCGAGTTCCAGTGGCTATTGGGCCATCCGCCGAAAATGACGAATACGAAGGACCTGGGCCAGGGCGCGGTGAACGCTGCGGGCAACACCGCGCCCAATCCGACGGCCTACGACATCGACGCCATCGAGACTCCCGCGTCGACGGTCACGGCCTTGCACAAGATGGGCGCCAAGGTGATCTGCTACATAGAGGTGGGCTCGGTCGGCAATTACTACGATGCCTCGCAGCAGGGCATTCCGACCACCTACTACGCCCAGCTCAAGGCGGCCGGTGACATCGGGACCAAGATGCCAGGGTACCCGGAGTACTACATCAACATCAACAACAGCTCGACGGTCTCCATCATCGAGTCGATGATCAAGCAGCAGTGCGCGGCAAAGGGGTTCGACGCGGTCGAGCCCGACATCGATGACTCCTATACGAACAAGACAGGTTTCAGCATCAGCGAGGACCAGAACATTGCCTACGACCAGAAGCTGGCCGCCTACACCCATAGCCTCGGCCTGGCCTGGGGGCAGAAGAACGGTGACAACGATCCGAAGTTCTCTCAGCAACTCCAGCCCACGACCGACTTCCTGCTGATCGAGTCGTGCAACTACTACAAGTCATGCTCGATGGCGACGCAGCCGTACGTGAACGCGCACAAGCTGGTGCTCAATGTCGAGTACACCGACACCTGGGGCGCGAGTTCGACGAGGGACGTCAAGAAGTTCTGCCCGGCAGACATCTCCGGCGGAATCGACGGCAACCTGTACCACCAGGCTCTGGCCGGCTGGCGTCGGCCCTGTCAGTAGCCGGGCCGGCTCGGGCAAGCTCGGGCCCAGTCAGGTCGCGCAGTACGCCGCGATGATCGCATCCTCGCGTGACCAGTAGGCGGGCAGCGCACGGTACGGGTTCCGGCCGGCGCTGCCCGTCACGTACACGTAGCCGGCCCGGCGGCGCCGGGAAAGGCCCATGACATGGCTCAGCCCCGCCGCCGGCACGCCGTATATCACATGAGCGAACCTCGCCGGCTGGTACCTGCTCACCCAGCGCGGTTCTCGGAGCCCGAGGTAGCTGGCGTAGCTGCCCTCGAAGACTACGACGAGGTCAGCGACCGACAGATATCCGCGGGCGGGGTAGGTGCCGGGGTTGAACGCCACCTCGGCGCCCGGGCTGAGAGCTCGAACGTAAGCGGCCACGTCACGGTAGTACCCGAGCGCTGCGGTGCCGCTGGAAACCTCATCGAGAAAGATGTCCCGCACGTCGTACCACGAACGGTAATGCCGGATATCGGCACGCACGGCCGAGGCCGGCCGCGCCGAGTAGCTGGTGCTGACGTACCCCATGATCGTGATGCCCGCGACCTCCGCGCGGCCGATCGCCGCGCGATAGACCGGGTCAGGTCGTGGGCCCGCGCCCGATGCGGTGACGTCGACGATCATCAGCGTTCCCGGCCGCGCGGTGGCTGCCGCCCTGGTCCATGCCCGGCCTGGGTAGAAGTACGCGGGCACGAGGACGCGCGGGCAGCCGGAACCGTATCCCGGGAGCGGGGCATCGGCGACGGCTACGGCGAGCGCGACCGTACCGAGCGCGAGCAGGGTGATTAATCGCCACGCGGTCACGTGGACTTCCTGGCGCCGCGTCACGACTGGTCCGCACCGCTGGCCCGCGCAGAGGTACGCACCCTGCCGTCCGGCGGTGCGGCCTGGCGGGGGATCCCGTCCCACGGGTTGGCGCCGCCGCGGTCTGTGATGTAAGCACAGCCCGCGTTGCGGCGCTGCGCGAGTCGTCGAGCGTCGGCGAAGCATGCCGGCGGCACCGAGTGCAGCAGGTGGAAGAACTGCGCCGCCGGCCGCGACCGAACCCAGCGCGGCACTGCCAGCTCCAGGTAGGCGTCCCACGGGCCCTCGAACGTGCCGAGCAGGTCGGCGTGCTCGGCGTAGGACTCCACCGGATGGGCGCCGTGGTTGAGCGCGACCACCCGGGCGCCCAGCCCGCGCGCGTACGCGGCTACGCTGGCGTACCAGGTGACGTGCTCGGCAGCGGCCGACGCCCGGTCGAGGAACACGCCGTCGACCAGGTACCAGTCCTGGTACCTCGTCAGGTCCGCGACCACCTCTGGCACCGGCCGGCTGCCGTAGTTGGTGTCGATGTACCCGCACACCGTGACGCTGGCTGAGCGCAGCCGCTCAAGCACGGGCTGGTACGCGTCGTCGGGCCGGCGGCCGGCGCCGTCGGCCAGGTTGAGCACGACCAACTCGACCTGCTCCGCGCGCTCGGCTAGCCAGGCCCACTCGCGCTGATGGGTGGCGGGGTGGAAGTAGGCCGGCACGATCAGCCTGGACGCTGGCTCGGTCAACTGGTCGCCTCCCACAAGTCGGTGAGCGAGCTCTCCAGGCTGCGGCGCGGCGCCCAGCCCAGGTCGCGCGCCGCCCGGCAGACGTCAGCCTGTTGCCAGGCCACGGCGCCTGAGCGGCCGGAGGCGGTCGCGTCCTCCCTGACCTGGCCGCGGTAGCCGCTGATGGCCACCAGCAGCTTGACAAGCGTACGGGCCGGGACGCCGTGACCGCTGCCGACGTTGACTACCTGATGCGGCAGAGCCGGCGCCGCCGCGGCGGCGAGTACCGCGTCCGCCACGTCCCGCGCGTCGACGAAGTCCCTGACAGCGTCGAGCGGGCCAACCCGTACGTCGTCGTTACCGGTGATAGCACGGCGCAGCTCCGCGGCGAGCCTGCCGGGCAAGCTGGTAGCAGGCGCGCCCGCGCCGACCGGGTTGAAGACGCGCAGCACGACGGCTGCCAGGCCCGCACTCGCCGCGAGCTCCACGATCCGCGTGCCGGCCAGCTTCGTCGCGCCATACAGCGCGGCAGGCTGCGGCGGCGTTCGCTCTGTCACCGGCTCGCCTGGCACGCCCGAGCCGTACTCGGCGGCCGATCCCAGGTGCACGAGCGTGGACCGCCCGTACGCAAGCATCGCCCTGGCGAGCGAGAACGTGCCGGTGACGTTCACCTCGGCCATGGTGCCGGCCGGGCCCGCAGTCGCTCCTGAGCAGTTCACCACGGCGTCAGGAGCGACCGCCGCGATCATCGCCGCGATCTCGGTCGGGTCGTCGTGCGCCAGGTCAATGCGCACGTGACGCCAGGCCTGCCCGGTTCCGCCGGCCCGGCTGGCCGTGACGACCTCGATGTCCGCGTCAGCGGCCTGACCGCGCACGTGCGCGCCGAGGAAGCCGCTTGCGCCGACGATCAGAAGGCGCATCGCTCACGCCTCCTTGAGCAGCGTCCTGCGGATCAGGCCGAACTCGGCATTGGCGCGGTCGTAGTCCTCTGGCCGGCCGATGTCGAACCAGTAGCCCTCGAACGCGTAGTCCCTGGGCGGCCTGCCCTGGGCGAGCAAGTCGAGCACGAGCTCGTCGAACCCGAACGGCATGCCAGGCGGATAGCTCAGCAGGGCGCGCTTGCTGCAGGCGTAGATGCCCGTGCTCACCCGGTAGCCGAACGTCGGCTTCTCGGCGAATTCCAGCACCTGCCCGTCACGCGTCGTCAGCACTCCGTAATCCACCTGCACCTCACGCTGGTAGGTCGCCACCGTCAGCGCGGCGCCGGACTCCGCATGGCGGCACATCAGGTCGGCGTAGTCGAGATCGGTGAGCACGTCGCCGTTCATGACGAGGAATTCATCCGGCAGCCGGTCAAGTATCCGCAGCACCGGTCCCATCGTGCCGAGCGGGACTTCCTCAGGCCTGGTGTAGTCGATCCCGACGCCCCACCTGCTCCCGTCGCCGATGTACGAGCGGATCAGCTCGCCGAAATGCCCGATGGCCAGCGTGACGCGGCCAAAGCCGCACTGCGCGAGCTGAGTGAGCGCGATCTCCAGGATCGAGTGCTCGTCGCCGATCGGCACGAGCGGCTTTGGCAGCCGTGTGGTGTAAGGCCGGAGCCTGGTGCCCTTACCCCCGGCGAGTATGACAGCGTGCATGTCAGCCCCGTTCATGTCTGCCCCGTTCACGTCAGCGCTGGCGTTCACTTGCTGTACTCGCCCGGGCGGTAGTAAGCGAGGACGCCTGGCTTGCTGAACCAGCTGATGGTCTGGCGCAGGCCCTCGTCCCTGTCGCAGCGCGGCCGCCAACCGGTACGTTCACGCAGCTTGGAGGCGTCGCAGACCAGCCGCATCACCTCGGAGTCCTTGGGACGCAGCCGCTGCGGGTCCTCGACGATGTCGGCGTCCGCGTTCATCAGGTCGGAGATGTCCCTGGCAATCTGCCCGATCGAGACGTCCTGCCCCGTGCCGGTATTGAACACCTCCCCGATCACCGCGGATGCCGGGGCCTCCCCGAGATCGAGGAACGCCTGCGCCGTGTCGGTGACATAGCTGAAGTCACGGGTCGGCGCGAGCGAGCCGAGCCTGAGCTGACGCGAGCCCGCCGCGAGCTGGATGATGATGGCGGGGATCACTGCCCGGGCCGACTGGCGTGGCCCGAACGTGTTGAACGGACGCAGCGTGGTGACCGGAGTGCCGAAGCTGAGATGGTAAGACTCGGCCATCTTGTCGGCCGCGATCTTGGACGCGGCATAAGGCGACTGCGCCTGGAGCGCGTGATTCTCGCTGATCGGAACCGTGCGCGCGGTGCCATAGGTCTCGCTTGTCGAGGTATGGACCATGCGCGGCGTCTCGCACGAGCGCACCGCTTCGAGCACATGCATGGTGCCGACCAGGTTGGTGTCTACAAATGATCGTGGCGCGAAGTACGAGTAGGGCACCGAGCCGAGCGCGGCAAGGTGGTACACCACGGTCGCGTTCTCGACCAGTGCCCTGATCGTCGCCTGGTCGCGCACGTCGCCGAATATGACGTCAACCTGGTCCTGGACACCGCCTTCCAGCGCGTCCAGCCAGCCGCGGGAGTTGTGCATGTTCGCCAGTACCATTGCCCGCACCCGGTGTCCGCGCTTGACGAGCGCTTCGACCACATGCGAGCCGATGAAGCCCTCCGCGCCGGTCACCGCGACGAGATCCGCCATCGTTATTCCCCCTTGCCATCAGCTAGTCGTTTCTTCATGTCAGAGCTAGTACGCGTGGTGTCCCACCCTCCCGAGCGTCAGCGTCGCGTAGCCGGTCAGCACGACGAACAACTCGGAGCAGGCGACGACCTGGCCGACTACGCCGATCCGCCGCCACAGGACCTCGAGCGCGAGCGCTGCCGCGCAGCACAGCAGCGGCAGGGCGCGGATGCCGAACGCCTGAAGGACGAGCGCGACGTACATCGCGCCGCCGAGCGCGAGGTACGTGACGATCTGCGGGATCACGTCCCAGCCCGGCGCGGCGACCCTGGTGGCCGCCGCGATCACCAGGACCGCTGTCGTCAGGACCACGGCCGCTGACAGGTACTGCGCGACCGCGGCGGCCAGCGCCAGCCTGGCGCTGGCCGCGAACGCCCAGATCTGGCTGGAGCTGCGCAGCAGCCGCTGGGTGCGGCGCCTGAACCAGACCAGGGCCCACTCGGCCGCGCCCATGCTGAGCGCAAGAGGCAGGCACGCAAGCTGCGCTCCCTCACTAGAGCTCGGATCCGAGCTACCCGCGGCCAGCGGGAAGACCAGCAGCCCGGCGGCGACCAGGCCGAAGCCGGCGCTGGTCAGCGCGCCTCGCAACTCGGTCGCCTGCGGCCTGCCGCCCGCGGCGTTGCCGCGAGCATCCCGGCTGGCCCGCACCGTGGACAGCGCGAGCGCCAGCAGCGGCGTGGCCGCGAGCGCGGCCCACACGGCGTGGTCGAATCGTGGCGGCCGGCCGGCGAGCACGTAGGCGGCCGCTCCGAGCACCCCTGGCGAGAGCGCGGCGAGCAGCAGCCGCTCGGCTCCGAGCACCATCAGCACCGTGGCTCCGACCATGTATACGCCCAGGCCGGCGCCGAACAGCACGGTGCCCGCCTGCACGGGCTCGCCAGGCGCGAGCACGATCAACGCGGTCATCGCGGCGGCTAGCGCCACGCACGCGTTCGCTGCCGCCGTGCCGCGGAGCAGCAGCCACGCGGCGCCCGGCCGGCCGGCCGTCGCGAGCCGTGCATACCCGAGCGAGGCGAGCGCCTGGCTGACCGCCCAGGAAGCGATCAGGGACGCCACCAGCACGGTCAGCACGCCAGGGCCGGCGAGCAGCCGGGACGCGGCCGGGAAGCAGGCGGTCGGCAGCCCGTACAGCAGGCCGTGCATGGCCGGCTTGAGGGCTCCGAGCTGCCATGGATCAGGTCCGGGTTCTGGCTCGGCTGGCCGCCTGGGTACCCGCCGGTACATCTCCTCGGCGAGCGCGAACACGTCAGGCGCCCCGTAGCGGTCTGCTGCCGCCTGATCGCTCAGGCCCTCGAACTCCAGGGCGCTGGAGATCTCCAGCGGGTCGACCGCTGACTCGCAGACGTGCGTGAACTGCTCGCAGAGCGTATCCAGTTCACCGCTCTCGCTCTCGCCGGCGGCCTCGCCGGGCGGCGGCTCGGTCAGCGTGGCAGTGGCACCGGGCGCTTTCCCGGCTCCGGACGGCGACAGCGCCGCATTCGCGGACCACGTCAGCGAGGACAACGACGACGAGGATGGCGCGATCATGGCCAGTGGCCCGGCGACCACGGCCGAGCTGGCCGCCGCGACCGGGAGCTGGTGGCCTGCCCCGATGAAGCTGTAGATCTCATCGAACCTGCTGATAGCGGCGTCGAGCGTGAAGTTCTCCAGTGCTCGGGCCCGCGCCGCCGCGCCGAGCGCGCGGCGGAGGTCCCGGTCGGCGAGCAAGGTCAGGCAGGCCCGCGCGAACTCCTGCGGGTCGCGGGGCGGCACCACGAAGCCGGTGTCGCCGACCGCCTCGGCGACACCGCCGACGTCGGTGGCGACGCAGGCGCGTCCGCAGGTCATCGCTTCGATCAGGCTGTAAGGAAAACCCTCGGACACGCTCGACAGCGCGACGATGGTCCCGGCGTCGTAGGCATCCCTGATGTCGTCGACCCGGCCCTCGAATGTGGCCGCGCCGTCGAGCTTCAGCTTGGCCGCGAGTGCCCGGCAGCGCTCCAGGTAGAAGTCCCTGCCGGGCGGCGGCGAACCGAACAGCCGCAGCCGCGCCTGCGGCACCCGCTCGCGCACGATGGCGAATGCCCGCAGCAGCGTCTCCAGATCCTTGATCGGATCAACCCGGCCGACCCACGAAATCGTGGGCTGCGCGGGCTCACCGGTGACCGGCGGGAAGTTCGCCGGATCCACGCCGTTGTAGACGGTGCGAATTCGCGCGGGCTCGGCGCCGAGCCGCTCTTCCCACCGCCGGTTGTAGATATTTCCTGGCGTGATCGTCGCGGCCTCGCGATAACCAAGCGTGCAGAGCCGCCGCATGAACGTCAGATACAGCGACTTCACCGGCCACCGATATGGGGACTTTCCGTTACGCAGGTACTGTTCTCGCAGGTAGACGCCGTGCTCCGTCACGATCATCGGCGTGCCGTACTGCCATTTCGCCGCAAGGGCGGGAAGTACTCCCAGCCCGTTTGTTACCGCATGCCCGAGGTCGGCTTCAGCGGTCGGATAGCAGAAGGGGCGCAGGCAGTGGCTGATCAGTTGCATCGCCGTCACCGCGTCGTGCAGAGCCGGAGTCGCGGGACCCGGCGGCTGGTCGCGCCAGGCGTCCGACAGGACACGGACCGCCAGGTCGCTGGCCAGCTCGGCCCCGAGGTTGCCATGCTTGGCGAACAAGAACAGCTCACGCAGCAGGTCGTCGAACCGCGGCTGGAGGTATGGCTCAGGATCGAGCAGGGTGTGGACGAAGGACCGGATCAGGCGCCGCGGCAGCCTGCTGCGACCGGGCGGCTCGGGCGCCGCGCCCCACAGCAGCACCGGCGTAATCGCGGTCACGTTCTGCGGCAGCGTCCACACTGCGCGAGCTGCCTCGGTAGCCACGATGGCGACCAGATGAAAGTCGTAGCCGGGCAGCCCGCGGATGAGCTGATCGCACCACACGCTGACGCCGCCGAAGCCGTGCGGGTAGGTGCCCTCCGTCATCATCGCTATCTTCATCGCGGGCAGGCGGAAACGTTCACGGGCCGGTGGCAGATTTAAACGCCGCGCGGCGATACTCCGCCCCGAATTCGCCCGGCACAGGCTGGTAATGCTGCAATTTCATGCGACCCCCCGGCTGGTCAATGCGCTGCGGGTACCAAAAAACGCACCAAATATCAGGCAGGCCTGGTGACCCGCGAGCACCCGCCGTGAGTAATAGACGCATACTAAGGGCCGCCGGGTTACACATTGATGGTCCCGAGTTAGAAAATCTTTAGCGAGATCTTAATTATTCGCGGAATTACCAGCAATGGTGAAGAGCTCGTCTATCAGGCACGACTCAGCGCATTAGCCTCAGCAGGCGCAATGGGTGCGAGGGATAGTGTTATCGAGGCAGACATTCACGCCTAAGCAACAGTGCGCGGACTGATGGACAAGCTGTGGCCGACCTGCTTGCTGGTGTTTCCCCAGACCACCAGCTGCATGGGCTGACGGCGTGGTGCGTCGCCGAGCTGGCGCTGCGGTGCGGCAGGGACCCGCCTGCCGCTAAGGCTGCGGCTCAGCCGAGGCAACCTCGCCTCTGGCCTCGGCCAGCATCTCCCTGGTCGCGTCCACCGCCTGCTGCGCGGACGTAAGCCGGCCCAGGCTGGCCAGGTGCTGCGCCTGGCCGAGCTGCGCCTCGATCTCGGCTAGCCTGGCGCGCTGCCTGGCCTCGTCAAGTGCCCGGGACACCGCCGACGGCAGCCGGGCCGGGCGGTCCTTGAGTATGTAGTCCGTCGCCCCCTGCTTGATCAGCTCGACCGCCGCCTCGTCACCGAGCACCCCTGACCACACGATGAACGGCACCCGCGGGCACCGCTGCTTCGCGATCCGCAGGGCGTCGGCCCCGGTGAACCCGGGCAGTGAGTAGTCAGAGAGGATCACGTCAGGGCGCAATTCGCTCAGCTGCCGGACGAAGGCATCCCTGGCGTCCACGACCACCGCGGTGAATCGCAGGCCGGCGGCTCTCAGCAGCCGCTGGGCAAGCTCCGCGTCCCACCCCTCGTCCTCGACGATGAGGATGCGGGACGCAGCGGGCTCGTGGTCGCCATGATCGGTCATCAGTTGCCTTCCGTCCCGGGACCTTGCGCAGGGACGGGCGGCAGCGGCTGGTTGAGCAGCAGCCAGAACGTGCCGAGGGTCACCACCGCGTCCGCGAATTCGGCAAACTTGACCGGCTTACGCACGTAGGCGTTGGCGCCGTAGCGGTAGCCGCCGAGGACATCCTCGTGCTCGGCCGAACTCGTGAGGATGACAACGGGAATATAGCGTGTTCGCTCCTCCGCCCGAATTCTCCTGAGGACCTCAAGGCCGTCCACCTTCGGCAATTTCAGGTCGAGCAGTATCAGGGCGGGCGGCGGATTATGGCTTTCCGGGCGCAAGAGGAAATCCAGCGCTTCGGCTCCGTCCCGCGAGATGCGGACCTCATTGGCTATCTTCGCGCGCTTCAGCGCGCGAAGCGTGAGGTCAACGTCGTCGGGGTTATCCTCAACCAGGAGGATTGCCCTCTCCGTCACACCGCTTTCGCTCGTCATGGGATTCTGCTCCTCACCCAGCACGCGCAATTACGGAACGCCGCCACTCTGGAGCCTCCCCCGGGTGTTCGCGACAAAACCGTCCCGTCACAAATGCGGCAGTCGCGCCGGTCTCCAGGCGAGCCTTACTGGAAATCGGCCGTGGCCGCGGTTTGCTTCGGCTGCTGGTAATCGGGGTATGGCTATCCCGGGTCGTGCGAACACGTGGAGTACAGAGTTCAGCCGCCGGGAATTCGGGCGCGCGCCGCCCGTACCGCGGCGGTACACGCAGCACTGCTCGGGGGTGAGGCCATGAAGGGCGGCATGCGGACGGGCTGGCGAGCTGCCGCCGGCCAGGGACTGGGGAAGGCCACGACCGCGATCACGGGGGATTAGCGCTATGGCCCGCGTCCCGCGGCAACCGCGGCAGCAGCCCGATGCGCCCGCGGCACGTCCCGGCGGCACCGGAGGGCAGGAGGCGGAGGCGGCCCGGCTGCGCCGCGAGCTGGCCGGGGTCCGTGCCCGGCATCGTGACGCGACCGAGACAATCGGGGCGATCCGAGCCGAGGCCGCGCGCAACCGGAGCCTGATCGAGAACTCCATCGCTATCCAGGTGATGCTCGACGGCGACGGCAACGTCGCCGACGCCAACTCCGCCGCCGAGCGGGTGTTCGACCGCTCGCGCGCTGAGCTCGCCGGGACCGACTTCGCGAGCTACTTCACCGAACCGGACCGGATGCGCGCCGCCCACCGCCTCGTCCTCGCCCGGGGCGCCGTGAAGGACGTGGCCGCCGCGATCCAGGGCCCCGACGGCGAGGTCACGCACCTGCTCGGCGGCGCCACGGCGTACCGTGAACTGTCCGGAGAGCTCCACGCCCTCTTCTCCGTTCAGGACATCACGCCGCTCAGGAAGGCCGAGGACGCGCTGCGCAAGTCGGAGGCCATCCTGCGGACTCTGGTCGACTACGCGCCGGTCGGCATCGTCGACGTGTTCCCCGACGGCACCCTGGGGAGGGCCAACCCCGCCTACTGCCAGATCACTGGCTACACCCAGGACGAACTGCGGGAGCTGGCCGGCCTGCAAGAGATCGTCGATCCACGCGACCACCCGGCAGACGAGGCCCAGATCCGGCGCTTGCTCTCGGGCGCGACCAGTACGGAAGGCATGACCAAGCGCTACAGCCGCAAGGACGGCCGGACCGTCTGGGTCGACAGCACCCGCTCGCTGGTCAGGGACGACCGCGGCGAGCCAGTGCGACTGGTAACCGTGGTCCGCGACATTACCGAGCAGCGGAGCGCTCAGGCCCGGGTCCGGGAGCTGACCGCTGACCTGGAACGCCGGGTCCATGACCGCACCGCCGAGCTGGAACGCGCCAACCGGAACCTGGAATCGTTCACCTACTCGGTTTCCCACGACCTCAGGGCCCCGCTGCGCGCCCTGTCCGGCTTCAGCGAAGTACTCGACGAGGACTTCGGCGACCAGCTGGGCGAGGAAGGCCGCGGCTACACCCAGCGGATCCAGGCGGCCAGCGAACGCATGGCCCAGCTCATCGACGACCTGCTGCTCTTGTCGCGCGTCTCTCGCGCTGGCATCAATCCCAGCCCCGTTGACCTCAGCGCCGAAGCCCGCGCCATCGCCGGGCAGCTCAGCGCCGGGGATCCTGTCCGCCAGGTCAAGTTCGACATTCAGAGCGGCCTCACCGTCACCGCCGACCGGGACCTGATCCGCACCGTCCTGCAGAACCTGCTCGAGAATGCCTGGAAGTTCACCTCCCGCGCCGCCGACGCCGTCATCGGCTTCGGTACCGCGAGCACCCAGGACGGCGAGCCTTACTACTACGTACGCGACAACGGCGCGGGATTCGACGCCGCCTACGCTGACCGGCTGTTCCGGCCCTTCCAGCGTCTGCACCATGACCGTGACTTTCCCGGCACCGGCATCGGGCTGGCCAGCGTCGCCCGGGTCATCGACCGGCACGGCGGCCGGACATGGGCCGAGGGCGCGATCGGCAAGGGCGCCACCTTCTGCTTCACGCTCTCCGGCGCGCTCCAGCCGGTGGCACCCGGCCAGCCGGGTCCGCCCGGTCCGCCCGGTCCGCCCGGTCCGCCACAAGGAGCGTAGTCGTCGCGAGCCGGCGTCAGTGAGCGGAGGTCGCGAAGGCCAGCGCGATGAGCAACTGGATCACCACCAGAATCGCTGCGATGATCAGGTAGCCGAAGACCACCCGGACACTCACCCTGGCCCGCTGGCTGGACTCCTCGGCGCTGCCCGCGGCGGTCCATGCCGCCTGAGCAGCCTTGATGGCGTCCGCAGCCGCCTTGCCAGCGCCAGCCTGGAGCCTGGCCTGCTCGCTGCGGGCGGCGGCGATGTCGGCGTCCAGCTTGGCCGCGGCCGCCTCGATCCGGTCAAGCGTTGCCAGGCTGACCTCGGCCGCGCGCACCGCGACCTCCTGTGCCGTCTCCTCGCCCACGACCGCTAGGGCGGCCGGCCGCGCGGGCAGAGTCTCGCCAGTAGCAGCCACGTCGGCTTCAGTAGCGGCCGCGTCAGCATCTTTGGCCCGCTCGGCCTCGTCCAGGTACCTCACCACCGCGTCATGCGCGACCGCGGGAAGGTTGGGAGGCAGCCCGCGTGCCTGAGACGAGCGGGTACCGGATCCGCGTCGCTGGCGGGGTACCCGGCTTCCGCGCGGCGGCCTGCCGGTGTCGTGCCTGCTGTCGGCATGTGCGTTCTGGGAATACGCCGGTGAGGGACTACCCATGAGGCTCACCTTCTTCCCGTGCCGCGCGCGGGCCCCGCGGGGCCGCGCGGATCCTTCCGGACCGTCACGCTGCGTCGAGAATCGGCTCAACGTCCTCCAGCAAGGACCCTACCCACGCGGAGCGCAGTAACTCTCCGTAGCCACCTACGATCACGCGGCACCGCGGTGCTCTGCTTACCTGCCCGTCGGCGACTCCGTACGGGCCGAGCTGGCCAACCATCTGCGCGGCCTCGGCTAGCCGTCCCGCCGTGGCACCCGGCCTGGCCAGATGCCACGATGCGATGGTGACACCTCAGAGCCAGCCGGCGGCGCCGGGTCTCTTTGCCACGGTCGACGTGTGCTATCTGGGTTCCGGTCACGCGCGGGCGGCACTGGCTGCGGCCCAGGATCAGCGTTTCAGCTCTGTCGCGTGGTCGAAGACGGCGATGACGGCGACGGCTGCCGAGTACCAGCCGGGTGAGTTCTGGCGGCGCGAGCTGCCGCCGCTGCGCGCGGTGTTCCGCAGCGTGGCTGGGCTGGAGCTAATCGTCATCGACGGGTACGTCGACCTGGACCCGAGCGGACGGCCGGGGCTGGGCGCCCGGGTGCACGGAGAGCTTGGCGTGCCGGTGATCGGGGTCGCCAAGTCGCTCTTCCGCGGCGCTGTGCATGCCGCCGAGGTACGGCGCGGCCGGTCGCCCCAGCCGTTGTACGTGACCGCCGCGGGCATCAGCGTGCCGGAGGCTGCCCGCATGGTCGGTCAGATGAGCGGACCGTTCAGGATCCCTGACGCCATACGCCTGGCGGACCGGCTCGCCCGCGGCCTGGAACAGCCGCGCAGTCAAGACCTAAGCCCCAATTCGGGCCACGCTGCGGCACCGCGCGGGAGCCTGCATTCATAAAGCTTGGCCGCGATGACGTACGCGCGCCGGTGAGCAGCATGCCGGGTCGCGCGCTGTGATGACTTTCCGGCGATACACAGCTTATGTTCAGATAACAGCCTGCATGGGACCTGTGCGGAAGCCCCCGGCGGTCCGGAGCTGCTGGCCGTCCGGCCCGGACGATCCGCACGTTCATGGAGTTGTGCGACACCGAGGAGGCCGCCCCGTCCGCTGGCCTGCGGGTGCACTCGGAGAAGGTCGTGTCTCAGCCTCACGGGAACTCCGTCAATTTGCAGGTGATCCGGCCCGACAGCGACGAGACGCTGCCTTGCGTCTACTACATTCACGGCGGCTGCCCTGAACTCGGTGCCGGATGACTCACGATCACCAGCCGGACGTCGTGACTGGTGTCACGCGGTGCCGCCCCCTGGCCCGCCCGGCCTCGGAAAGCTGGGCCGCCAGCTGCTCCTCGAGCTTGCGTAACTCCCTGCCGACGTCGGGATGCTCCAGGATGTTCTGGTGCCTGAGCTTGCGGCGAAGCGTGGCGATGACGCTCGACGTTGCCGCGGCATCGGCGTCAGCCACGACATCGGCCGCGGCGGCGGCGAGGTCGTTGCGCTGCTCGTTTCCTGTCCGTCGGTTCATGGATCGCTCCTTTGCGCGTTGGAAGTGAGGCCGGGAACCATGTGGCGTGAGCAGTCTGGAGCTCCAGGTGTGACGAGCAGTGTGACGCGCCCCCAAGCACAAAATGCACAATGATGGCATTGAACGCGAAGCGTGCGCGGACCGAGCTGATCGCACGGTTGCCAGCACAGCCATGGAGGCGGCAAATGGCGAGGACAGTCCTGACCGGCGGGCGAGTCTTTGACGGGACGGGCAGCGCCATCGCCGACGCGGACGTCGTGATCTCCGACGGCAAGATCGTCGACGTCGGCGTCGGACTGGACGGGGACGAGCAGGTCGACATCCGCGGCCTGACAGTGCTGCCCGGCTTCTTCGACTGCCACGTGCACGTGATGGTGTCGGGGATCGACCTGGTGCGCCGGCTGAACCGCCCGTTCTCGTACCAGTTCTTCCAGGCAGCGCGGAACCTCGCGGCAACGCTCGATTGCGGCATCACCACGGTGCGCGACGCCGCTGGTGCCGACCTCGGCGTGCAGCGCGCCGTCGATGACGGCCTTCTCGACGGGCCGCGGATGCAGATCTCGATCAGCGCGCTGAGCCAGACCGGTGGCCACGGCGACGGCTGGCTTCCGTCCGGGATGACGACATTCCTCTTGTCGCCGCACCCCGGGCGCCCGCCTGGCCTGGTCGACGGGCCTGAGGAACTGCGCAAGCGGGTGCGCGAGATCATCAGGGCCGGCGCCAACGTGATCAAGGTGCACACGTCGGGCGGCGTGCTGTCGCCGCGCGACAACCCGAGGCACGCGCAGTTCCGGCCAGACGAACTCGCCGCGCTGGTGGCCGAGGCGGCGGCGGCCGGTTTGCCCGTGATGGCGCACGCGCAGGCGACCGACGGAATCAAGAACGCCCTGCGAGCCGGCGTCAGGTCCATCGAGCACGGGATCTACCTCGACGACGAGGCCATCGAGATGATGCTCAGCGCAGGAGCCTGGCTAGTCCCGACCCTGGTGGCACCCCACGCGGTACTGAATGCGGCGAGGGCGGGCCACCAGTTGCCAGACGGCGTCGCGGCGAAGGCTCAGGACGTGATCGCCGCGCATGCCAGCGCGTTCGCCCGCGCGGTAGCGGCGGGAGTCAAGATCGCCATGGGCACGGACAGCGGCGTCGGGCCGCACGGCAGCAACCTTGAGGAGCTTCCGCTGATGGCCGCGGGCGGGATGACTCCGGCTGAGGTGCTGACCGCGACCACGCAGTCGGCCGCCGGGCTTCTGGGGATCGGCGACGAGACTGGAACGATCATGCCAGGCAAGCGCGCCGACTTGATCCTGCTAGCGGGCGACCCGTTCGACCTCGCGAGCTTGAAGGCGAACATCCGCGCGGTCTACGCAGAAGGAAGGAAAGTGCGCTAGCGCGCCGAGCAGCGCCTCAGTCCCGCGGTCTGGGCGGTGCGGTGTTGCGGGCCGCATCTCCACCCGGCAGCTCACGCCGAGCCTACGTTGTCAGCGGGTGCCGCTACATTCGTCGTCGTGTTCGAATCGGGCGCGGTTATCGAAGATCTTGACGAAGAGCAGCGGCAGGCCGTGACGTGGCCGACCGGGCCGTTGCTCGTGCTCGCCGGGGCTGGGACGGGGAAGACCAGGACGCTGACGGCGCGCGCCGGGTGGCTGCGTGACCAGGGCATGGATGGGGCCAGGATCCTGCTGCTCACGTTCACGCGCCGTGCCGCGGAGGAGATGCTGTCCAGGCTCTCTTCTCCCGCGGGAACGGGCCAGGCACCATCCGGCCAGGAGGCAACTGCTGGCCGGATCAGAGGCGGCACCTTCCATTCCATGGCGCACCGTATCATCCGCCAGCACGCCGAGGCATTCGCGCTGCCGCCGCAGTTCACCGTCATCGATCCCGGCGACGTCACCGATCTGTTCGACGTGCTCCGCGGCAACCACGGGCTGATCAGCAGCGAGCGGCGGACACCCAGAGCCGGCGCCTGCGCCGACATCTACTCCAGGTGCGTGAACACCCAGCAGACGGTGACTGACGTGGTCAAGGCCGGATTCCCCTGGTGCGCCGGTTTCACCAGCCAGCTGTCGGACATGTTCCGGGCCTACGTCGCGCACAAGCGCGGCCACGGGCTAGTCGACTTCGACGACCTGCTGCTGCTCTGGCGCGCCGCGCTGGCCGACAGCGCAGCGGGCCCGGTGCTGCGCGGGATGTTCGACGCGGTCCTGGTCGACGAGTATCAGGACGTCAACGCCGTGCAGGCCGACATCGTGCGGCTGCTGCGGCCCGATGGCTCAGGGCTGACCTGCGTCGGCGACGACGCGCAAGCCATCTACAGCTTCCGCGGGTCCGACCCCGACCACCTGCGCCGCCTGCACGCCGACTTTCCCGGCCTCGCGGTCGTGCGGCTGTCCAGGAACTACCGCAGCAGGCAGGCGGTGCTGCGGCTCGCCAATCTGCTCCGTCCGCAGTCACCAGGACTTGAGCTTGAACTAACCGCGATCCGGACTGCCGGCCCGCAGCCCAGTCTCGTGCGGTGTTACGACGAGGCCACCCAGGCGACGCAGATCTGTGCCCGTGTGCTCGAAGCCCGCGAGTCGGGAACCGACCTGCGTGACCAGGCCGTCCTTGTCCGTTCCGCGCATCACAGCGATGTGCTGGAGATCGAGCTCGCGGCTCGCGGCATCCCCTGCGTCAAATACGGCGGGCTGCGTTTCACCGAGGCCGCCCACGTCCGTGACCTCCTCGCGGCACTCCGGGTGATCACGAACCCGGCCGACGACATCGCGTGGTTCCGCGTGCTCCGGCTGCATGACGGGATCGGGCCAGCGCACGCCAGGCGGATCAGCGCCGCCCTGCGGCTGACCGAGCCCGCGGCCCTCAGCCGGAGAAACGATGCCGTCGCCGCGGCACCCGCCAGGTCCAGGGAGGAGCTCGCGGCCACGCTGCACGGCCTCGCCGCAGCCGCCCTGCTCGCCGGGACCGCTGAACAGGCCGCCGCCGTCCTCGCCGCGCTCGACCGGCCGCTCAGGACCAGGTACTCCGACGCAGCCGCCAGGATCGCCGACCTGCAGCGGCTGACCGACGCGGCTGCCACCCGCCCGTCCTTGCATGACGCGCTCGTGGAACTCGCGCTCGACCCGCCGGTCTCGGCCTCCGACCTGGCCGGCCCGCCCAGGCTGGACGAGGACTACCTGGTCATCTCCACCATTCACTCGGCCAAGGGCCTGGAGTGGCCGATCGTCCACCTGCCGCACCTGGTGGATGGCGCGGTGCCGAGCGACATGGCGCTCGCCAGCCGGGCCGGCCTTGACGAGGAACGGCGGCTGTTCTACGTGGCCGTGACCAGAGCCCGTGATGAGCTGTACCTGTACGCACCGCTACGGCTGCATCATCACCGCGCCGGGCGGGACGACCGGCACAGCCTCGGCCAGATCACCAGGTTCCTTGACGCCGCCGCGATCGCTGCCTGCGTCACGGTTGAGGCCAGCCCGAACACCCCCGTTGTGGTTCGGGCTGGCCCGCTCACCGCCCAGATCGACGCGACCCTCGACGCGCTCTGGTCAGGCTGACTGCCGGCAGCGCTCAGGCTGACGGCTGGGCGCCGCCCGCGGGCACGATGTTCTGGTTGATGTGGAAGACGTTCTCCGGGTCGTAGCGGTCCTTGACCCTGGACAGCCGGTCGTAGTTGCCGCGGTAGGACGCCTTCACCCGGTCGCTGCCCTCCTCCATCATGAAGTTCACGTACGCGCCGCCGGCCGACGTCGGGTGCAGTTCCTCCCAGTACGCCCTGGCCCAGGCCGAGATCCGCTCGGCATTGGCTGGGTCAGGGTCGACACCCACGATCACGCCAGCCCAGCCGCCGTCACGGTAGGCGAAGGCCGTCGAGCCCGCAGCCACCCTGCTGGCCGCGCCGTCGATCGGGTACATGTGCATGGTCGAGTGGCCGGTCGGCAGCTGCGCGCCGTACCTGACGTGCACGTCGATGGCCTCGTCGGAGATCTCGTTGAAGAAGTCGGCTCGCCAGTACCACTGCAGGCCCGCCGGGTACAACGCGTCGAAGGCGCTCTGCAGCACGGTGAACGGCATCTCGTGCAGGCCGACCAGGAGCGGCGAGCCGAAGCTCCTGACCGGCTCGAGCACCTCGTCGGCGCGGTCGTGCTGCCCGGTGTAGCACCACACGATCCCGCACGCCTTGCGACCCCACAGCTCCTCGGGGAACGGCGGCGCAGGCGGGATCGTCAGCAGCGCGATCCACCCGCTGAGTTCCTCGGGCAGCGACGGCACGAGCTCGCGGTACCAGCGCATCACCTGCGGCGCGTCGGCGATGTCGTACAGGACGGGACCGCCGATGATGACGCCGTTGTCGCCGATATCGTGGCACAGGAACGTGAACGAGGTGACGACGCCGAAGTTGCCGCCGCCGCCGCGCAGCGCCCAGAACAGATCACTGTGCGAGGTTTCGCTCGCCGTGACGAGCGTTCCGTCGGCCAGCACGACATCGGCCGACAGCAGGTTGTCGACCGTGAGCCCGAACCGCCTGGACAGGTAGCCGATGCCGCCGCCCAACGTCAGGCCGGCGACGCCCGTCGAGGCCAGGAAGCCCGACGGCGTCGCCATGCCGAAGGCCACGGTCGCGTGGTCGACGTCGCCCCAGGTGCATCCCGCGTCGGCCCTGACGGTGTGATGCACGGGGTCGACCGTCGTGCTGCGCAGCTGGGAAAGGTCGATGACGAGCGCGTCGTCCCAGACGCCCAGGCCGCCGGCGTTGTGGCCGCCGCCGCGGATGGCTAGCTCGACGCCGTGCTCGCGGCCGAAGTTCACGCACGTGATGACGTCGGCGGTGTCCCGGCAGCGGGCGATCGCTGCTGGCCGCTTGTCGATCATGGCGTTGTAGACGGCGCGCGCCGCGTCGTAACCGGGGTCGCCCGGCACGATCAGCTCACCGCGAAGGCTGGATGCCAGATCGTCATACGGCGCGGTGGTGGTGGGTGCGGTAGTGGTGGTCATGTGGTTCCCCTCCGGAAGCCTGTTGCCTAGCAGACATGCCGAAGCTAGAACCCGCTGCGTTCGCACAGCGTTCGGCGGGGACCAGCAGCCTCAGCCCTCGGGGCGAACGCCGGCCGGTCCCGTACGAACGCCGGGAGGCACTCAGCGAACGCCGGGAGGCACTGCGCGACGCGCCGCCATGTCGCGCTCGCAGCGGCGCAACAGCGCCACGCTGCCCTGCTCCGAGGCGAGCGCCGCGGCGGCACGCAGCCTGGACAGCGCCGCCTGCTCGTCGTCTTCCTGCGCGGCCCGCATCCTGAGCACCTCGGGCAGCCACCACACATCGTCATGCGACTGACCGGTGGCGACGGCGGCGTCGAGCGTGGCGCGCGCGGCGTCGCGCTGGCCGGTTCGCGCCAGCAGGTCAGCGAGCAGCGAGAGCCAGTACGGCATCCTCGCGAACGCCCCTGCCGACCGCAGGTTGCTGATGCCCTGCCTGATCAGGGGGATGCCGAACTCGTCGCGGCGGTACCAGCCACCCAGGATCAAACCCCATTCCCGGTAGTAGGCGAAGTCGTGCCGCTCGCATAGCTCATGCAGCTCTGCCACGGTCTCGTTCAGCTCAGGCAGCCGGCCGCAGATCTGGTACGTGATGCCGGCGTAGGCCAGCACGACGGCCATGCTGTACGGGTGGCCGATGGTGCGGCCCGCCGCTATCGCCTCTCCGCAGACGGCGACGGCCTGGTCGTCGTGGCCGAGCAGCCAGTGCGCGTGCGCTTTCCATGCGGCGCTGTGCAGATCGGGCCTTGTGCCGACCGTCAGCCACATCGAGCCGGCCGCTTGCTGAGCCACCAGGTCAAAATGGCCGAGCCCTTCCGCGGGCCTGCCGAGGCTTAGCGCCGAACCGCCGACGCCGAAATGCGCGTGCCCGCTCAGCTGGGACCCTGGCTCGGCCAGCGCCAGGGCGCGCAAGGCGGTCTTGTGGCTGTCAGCGGTACGGCCCTGCACGAACTGCGAGGTGTTCAGCGCCACCAGGCCGGTCGTCAGCGCGTCCTTGCGACCGAGCGACTGGGCGAGCGAGATCGACCGCTCCAGGGTCTGCTGGAGCTCAGCTGACGCGTAGCCGTACCTGGCGTTCAGCGGCGCCGCGATCGCCTCGAGGACCGCAAGCTCCCGGCTGTCCCTGTCGACTCCGGCCGGCAGCGAGCGCACCACCGACAGCGCCTGCTTGTGCAGCCTGATCGCCTCGGCATGCGCGAACACGCGAGCCGCGAGGTCGGCCGCGCGGCCGTAGTAAGCCACCGCTCGCTCGGGCCGCCCGCCGCGGGCGTACTGCTCGGCCAGTTGCGCGGCCACCCGGTCGGTGCCGTCCGGGTGCAGCAGCTCGAGCCCCTGGGCGATCCGCCTGTGCAGCAGCCACCGCCTGGGCGGGCTGACCTGGCCGTAGGCCGTGTCACGCAGGAGGTCATGGGAGAAGTCATAGCCGTCCCTGAACTCCTGCACGATCCGGCGCCGCCACAGTTCGTCCACGGCCTCGACCACGACGTCGGCGTCCAGGTCGCTCGCCTCGGTCAGCAGGTCAAGGGTGAAGTCCGTGCCCACCGCGGCTGCCAGGCCGGCGATCTCCCGCGCGGGGGCGCTGACCTGGCCGAGGCGGTTCCGCAGCACCGCGGACAGATCGCCCACGGGCACCGAGTCGTGGCTGAGGTCCTGGCTGCCGCGCACGGCCTCCACGATGAACAGCGGGAACCCGCCGGTGGTCGCCTGCAGCAGCGCAACGTCAGTCTCGCGCAGCGGACGACCTGCGATCGTCGAAGCCAGCAGCGCGGTATCGGGAGCCTCGAGCGGCGCCAGCGTCAGCTCGGTGAGCAGGCCGCTCATCCGCAATCCTGCGACCCAGTCGGCGGGCGCGGCATCGTCATCGGATCCGTCGTCCCGCAGCGTGGCCATGACCAGCAGCGGCGCGGCCGGGTCGAGCGACAGGGCGAACGCCAGGAACGCAAGCGTTTCCTCGTCGCACCACTGAAGGTTGTCCAGGATCAGCAGGGTCGGCCGGCTGGCCGAGATCAGTGCGCGAGCCAGGCCCTCGAAGAACCGGTGCCGTTGCCAGGCATCGACCATCGCCCGGGCGCTGCCCAGGTTGTCGCCCTGGACGTTACCTGACGGCACCAGCCTGTCGACCTCGGCCCGCCAGGCCTCACCGAGCCCGGCAATCCCCGGCCTGATCACCGGGCTCCGCAGCCAGTCAGCCACCGGCCCGAGCGCGAGCCGCCCCGGCGTCGCGAAACACTGGGTGCCGACAACGACGGCGCCCTGGTGCCTGGCCTGCTCGGCCACGGCCGCCACCAGCCGGGACTTGCCGACTCCCGCGCCGCCGCGCACGACGACCAGGCCCGGCTGCCCGGCGGCCGCCGCGTGCCACCTGTACTGCAGCAGGCCCAGCTCGCGCGCCCGGCCGACCAGCTGCGCAGACGCGGCCCCCGGCCGGGCCGCGGGAGCCGGCCTGAGCCGGCGGCCGGACCTCTCGCGGCTCCGCTGCCCGCTCGGCCGGGCTCATCAGCCGCTCCAGCAGCTCCTGGGTCGCCCCGTCTGGCACGACGCCGAGCTCGCGCTCCAGCACCGACGCGCAGTGGTGATAGGTGCTCAGCGCACCAGCCCTGTCGCCGAGATCTGCCTGCAGCCGCATCAGCATGCGATAACCGGCTTCTTCCAGCGGCTGCAACAGGATCCGGCGGCGGGCCGCAGCCGCCGCCCCGGTCAGGTCGCCGCTGCCGGCCCTGGTCTCGCTGATCAGGTCGCACAGGTCAGCACACCGCCGCTCGAGCTCAGACCTGATCTCGAGCAGCCAGTCGTCATAGCTCCCCGGCAGGAACTCGCCGCGGTACTGGCCGATGGCCGCGTCACCGTGCGCGAGCGCCGCCGCGGTGTCGCCGTTGGCGGCCGCCGCCAGCGCCGCCATGCGCTCGCTGTCGAAGACGCGCATGTCAACCCGGCAGCTCTCGCTGTCACGCCAGCACAGGTCCCGCGATGTCACCACCAGGGAAGGATCGTCGCCGATGATCTGGCGCAGGTTGTGCAGCTCGCGACGCAGGTTGGTCAGCGCCTGCCCGTCAGCGGATTCCGGCCAGAACAGCCCGGCGATCCGCTGCCGCGTCTGCGGCGAACCGGAATGCGCGGCGAGGAAGCCAATGAGCGCAACCGTACGAGACGACCGGATCCGCACGTGTGTCACGTTTGCGGTCCGCTCGTCGGCAATGGACTGCTCCCCCAGGACGCAGACGTGCAGCATGAGCCACGAGCCTCCTGACAGGACAGGGTAGACGTGATCGCGAACTGGCGAAAGCTGGTCATCGCACGCTCGCGACTGGTCATAGGCAAGAAGCGGGCGGCACACGCGCGGAAACCGCCTAGCGGATGCCGGACGGCCTGAACTGAACGCTGATCCGCGGGCCCGCCGGCCTGGCCGTCTTGGGCACCGCGTGCTCCCAGGTGCGCTGGCACGTGCCGCCCATCACGAGCAGGTCGCCGTGCCCGACCAGATACCGCAGAGTCTGGCCGCCACCACCCCGCGGACGCAGCGCCAGAGCGCGCGGCGTGCCCAGCGAGACGATAGCCACCACGGTCTCCCGCACTCGCCTGCCCGACGTGTCGCCGTGCCATGCCACGCTGTCCCTTCCGTCCCGGTACAGGCACAACCCAGCCGTGCAGAGCGATTCGCCAATTTCCGGGTGGTAACGCCCATCAAGGGCACAACGCGCGTCGGCGAGGACAGGGTCCGGCAGCGGCTCGTCGGCACCGTAGTGGCAGAGCAGCCTGGGGACAGCGACAACCTGGTCGTACATCCACCGGCGCCCGGCACGCCACGGCACGGCCTCGATCAGGCGCTCGAACAAGTCGTCGGCGCCGCGCAGCCAGCCGGGCACCACGTCGAGCCAGGCGCCCCGCGACAGCGCGATCCTGGCCGACGCGTCGAGCTCGCCGAATTGGCGCGTCCCTGGGCCGGCGTCCAGGTCAGCGTCGAAGAGTGATGCCTGGAAGGTGCTCGTCATACCTTTCAGCATAGCGGCGTATTCAAACGTGTGTTCGATTGCGTTCCCAGTCTTCACCCGGCGGGGATGATGGCTGGCCGGCGGCCCGGCCGCAGGGTGGATGGGCCATGATCAGCCGCGCTGACCCTGCCGCGCTCCTGCGCAGCAGGAGCTACCTGGGCGTGCTGCTGATCGCTGCCCTGCTCGGAGCGCCGGTGTCGGCCGCCGCCTACGGCTTCCTCGCGCTGGTCAGCTACCTGCAATCGGAGATCTTCACGCACCTGCCGCACGCGCTCGGCTATGCGAAGGCGCCTGCCTGGTGGCCCGCTCCTGTCGTGGTCGCGGGCGCGCTGCTGGTCGCGGTCGCCATCACGACCCTGCCTGGCCGGGGCGGGCCGTCGCCCGCAGGAGGCTTCACGCTGCACAAGCCGCCGACGGCGGCCGAACTGCCGGGGGTGGTCGCGGCGGCGCTCGCGACGCTGTGCTTCGGCATGGTGCTCGGGCCCGAGATGCCGCTGATCGCGCTCGGCGGGGGGCTGGCGGCACTGGCGGTGCGCCTGGTCAAGAGCGATGCGCCGGAGCAGGCGACAACGGTGGTCGCGTCGGCGGGGAGTTTCGCGGCGATCAGCACGCTGCTCGGCTCGCCGCTCACCGGAGCGTTCCTGCTCATGGAGGCCTCCGGGCTCGGCGGGCCGATGCTGGGGCTGGTCCTGGTGCCCGGATTGCTGGCCGCCGGCATCGGCTCGCTCATCTTCATCGGGCTTGACAGCCTGACCGGCCTTGGCACGTTCTCCCTGGCCATCCCCGGCCTGCCGGGATTCAGCAGGCCGAACGCAGGCGAGTTCGGGTGGGCTATCGTCATCGGCCTGGCGGCGACGCTGATCGGCGCGGGGCTGCACTGGCTGGCGCCACGGGTCCAGCGGCTCGCGCAGAACCACACGATGCTGGTGTTGCCCGCCGCTGGCCTGGTGGTGGCCGCCATGGCGATCGCCTTCACCGAGGCGACGGGAAAGCCTGCGTCGCAGGTACTCTTCTCCGGCCAGTCGGCCCTCGGGCCCCTGGTCAAGCACGCGGCGAGCTACTCGGCAGGAGCCCTCGTCCTGCTGGTGGCCTGCAAGGCCGTGGCGTACGGTGCCTCGCTTGGCTCGTTCCGCGGCGGGCCCGTTTTCCCCGCGATGTTCATCGGCGTGGCTGGCGGCATGGCGATGTCCCACCTGCCAGGCCTGCCGCTGGCCGCAGGCGTCGCGATGGGCATCGGCGCGATGAGCGCGGTGATGCTGACGCTGCCGCTGACCTCCGTGCTGCTGGCTACCTTGCTGCTCGGTTCTGACGGCCTCGCCGTGATGCCGCTGGCCATCGTCGCGGTCGTCGTCGCCTACGTCGCCAGGGCCTGGCTCGTGCCCGCCGCGGATCCCGGCGCTGGCGCGACGCGGCAGGCCGTCCCTGATCACGAGTGAGGCGCAACCATCGGACGGCCCGCACGGCGCCCCCGCCGCGCCGAGTATGTTGTCCCAATGGCGCCCGCCGTGCAGGACATGGTTGCCGCGACGTACGTGCGGGATATCGACGCGTCGCGGCGCTTTTACGGCCTGCTCGGCTTCGATGAGCAATCGAGCGGGAAGGGCGAGACCTCCGCATGGTCCGCGCTGCACCACGGCCAGTACATGGTGCTGCTCACCTCGACGACCCCGCCGCTGGAGATCCCACGGCTTCCGCTGCTGTTCTACTTCTACTTCGACGACGTGGACGCGGCCATCGAGCAGGTACGCGCCGGCGGAGTCGAGGTCCTGCACATGGGCTACCCGCCGCACGCTGAGGGCGGCGAGGCCAAGCTGGCCGATCCGGACGGCAACACCGTGCTGCTCGGCCAGCGCGAGCGTTCGGCCACCCAGCCACCAGCGACCGACGGCGCCTCGCCGCACTTCTCGCTGCTCAAGGAGGCGGCAGCGGTGGTGGCGTCCCGCGGCGGCAGCACGGCGGTATGCCAGGTCACCGACATCGACGGCCACCAGTGCCGGCTGCAGGCGAGCGTCAAGCTGGCGGACGCCGCCGGCGACTCGCTGTGGGCCTGCCTGGACCACGCCGACGAGATCCTCGTGACGGTCCGCGGCGCGTTCATCGCCAGCCAGGCGGAGGACGGCATCGCCGGTTACCTCTCCCGCCGCCGCGACTGATCCGCCGCGCCAGCAGATGGCACGGGTGCGCGTGCATGAATCGCGCATGGCACGGTATATAGGAAAGTCGCGGATCAGCCGGAAGCCAAGGAGAACTTGGAGCAGGTCGTGGACTCGCAGGTTGAGGCCCTCCACGCTGGCCCTCGAGACCATCTCGTACTTTTCTACGCCCGAGACCAGGAGCTGACCGAGACCGCAGGCGGGCATCTGCTCGGCGCCCTGCGCGACGGCGGAGCGGCGATCGTCGTCGGCACCTGGGAACACCGCCTCGCACTCGCCAGGTACCTGGTGCGAGCGGGCGTCGACGTCGCGGCGGCCAGGTCCGCCGGGAGCTATTGCGAGCTGGACGCGAGCGACACCATCGACGCCGTCGTGACGGACGCGCACGCGGATCCGGCCAGTTTCTGGACCGCGATCACGCCCGTCATCCGGCGCGCCGCGCTGGCCGGCCAGCCAGTGCGGATCTTCGGCGAGATGGTCGCCGTACTCTGGGACGACGGCCAGGTAGGAGCGGCGAGCGAGGTCGAGGCGATGTGGAACGAACTCTCCGCCCAGTTCCCGTTCTCGCTGCTGTGCGCGTACCCGGTCGCGTCAGTCTCCGGCCCCGGCCAGTTCGACCTGCTGACCGAGGTATGCCGGGCGCACTCGGCGGTCACCGGGGAGCCGCCGGCGGCCATCAGGGACTGGCGGCTCTAGCAGGGCAATCCTGGTCAGCCGCGCGCCGCCGGCTGACCCGCTAGCCGACAGCCGGCAGGGCCTGGCCCTCACCAAGCACCGGCCTGAACAGGTCGCCGCGCTCGGCAACGCGAGCGCCGATGGTCCTGAGCGTGAAGCCGTCGGGGCGCAGCGAAGGATCGTCGAGCTCCTCCCACGCGATCGGCGCCGAGACCGGCGCGCCGGGCGCTGCGCGCGGGCTGTACGGTGCCACGAGAGTCTTGTTACTCACGTTCTGGGTGTAGTCAAGCCGTGCCAGTCCCCCGCGCTCCTTGACGTCCCACTTCCAGCTCACCAGGTCGGGCACGACCGCGCCGATCGTCTTCGACAGCTGCTCGACCCAGCCCCTCGTGTCCTCGTAAGTCAGGCCCGCGGCCACCGGGATCCAGATCTGGATGCCGCGCCGCCCCGTCACCTTGGGCTGGGCGCGCACGCCCAGGTGCTCGAGCGCCGTCCTGTGCAGCCTGGCCAGCACGAGCACCTCGTCCCAGGACGTCGAGGAACCTGGGTCGATGTCGATAAGCGCGTAGCTCGGGCTGCGCGGGCTGCTGACCGTCGCGGTCCACGCGTGCCACTCGATCGCGCCGAAGTTCGCGGCCCAGACCAGCGCGGCTGGCTCGTCGACGACCAGGTAGGTCGTGGTCTTGCCGCGCTCGGCCTCCGGATTGTCCCAGCGCGGTATCCAGTCAGGCGCGTGGTCGGGCAGCTGCTTGTGCCAGAACCCCGGCACGGCTACCCCGCCTGGGAAGCGGTGCATGTTGAGCGGTCGGCCGGCCAGGTACGGCAGGATCACCGGCGCGATGCTGGCCGCGTAGCCGATCAGCTCCCGCTTCGTCACGCCTTCCGGCGCACCAGCTCGGCCGGGGAACAGCTCCTTGTCCAGGTTGGTCAGCCGCAGCGTGCGCCCGAACACCTCCCAGCTGCCGCTGCGGCCGAGAGCCTCGAGCGCGTCTAGTTCGTCCTGGCCAGGCCCTGGGATCGCGGGCGGCCGCAGCGCGATCGAGGCTTCGGCAGGCGGCAGGTCCGACCGCCATATGCGGTCGGGATCAGCTCGCACCTCGTCGTTGGTCCGCCCGCTGAGCACCGACCGCGGATGATCCTCGGGGTTCCAGCCCTTGACCGCAGACTCGTCGTCCTTGTGCAGCAGCAGCCACTGCTCTGACTCGCCGCCGGCATGCTCTGCCGTCCCGCCGCGTGCCCGACCGCCGCGACCACCGCTGCGCACCAGGATGAGACGGCCGCGCAGCTTCTGGCCAGTGACGTCGACGTGCAGCTCACCCGCGGCTACGGCTGCCGCGGGATCGTCGGTGGCATGCGGTTCCCACGTGCCGAGGTCCCAGACGATGACGTCACCGCCGCCGTACTCACCGGACGGAATCACGCCTTCGAAGTCGATGTACTCGATCGGATGGTCCTCGACGTGCACGGCCAGCCGCCTGACCGCGGGATCAAGGGTCGGGCCGTTCGGCACCGCCCAGCTCACCAGCACGCCGCCGATCTCGAACCGCAGGTCATAGTGCAGCCGCCTGGCGCGGTGCCGTTGCACGACGAAGCGCCGCTGGCCGTCTTCCTGCCCTTGCCCGGCCGGCACGCCGGCCGGCTCGGGAGTCCTGGCGAAGTCACGCTTGGCCCGGTACCGCCCGAGCTTCTCGGTGTCCTTGGCCACGACTCCACTTTCGCATGCCAGAGCCCGGCGAGTCGCCGGGCTCTGCACACCTGACCGACCCTGACCGCCGACGATGGCGGCCAGGGTGCTGAGTCAGCGAACGCCGAGCTTCTTGGCGAGCTCTGCGCGGCCCATCTTCGACCGCCCAGGCAGGTCGCGCCGCTTGGCCATCTCGTACAGCTCTGCGCGCGTCTTCGGGCTGCTAACCCCCGTGCGCTTGCGCTGCGCGACGGCGGCACCCTGCTTGCCGAGCGCTGTCTTGGTCTTCGCCGGCATGTGCGCGATCGTCTTCTTGCTTGACGCGGACCGCTGAGCCTTCTTCACGTTGGTTCTGGCGGACCGCACCTGCTTGGTCGTTGCCATGCCTATCTGCTTCCCTTCCTTGTCCGATCTGTTGTGCTCGCAAGTCCGGTGCTTACCCAGCGTTCGTTCCCATTAACGGCCTGGTCAGGTAAACCCGCAGTTCGCAGGCCCGAGGCGAGAAGCCGGCCCGGAGGGCCCGAGGCCAGAAGCCGGCCCGGCTCGTCAGCCGACGCTCGCCTCTCCGGAGAGCCGCACGGCGCACTCGAGCATGGCCGCGTGCACGAAGGCCTGCGGCAGGTTCCCGCGGAGCTGGCGCTGGTGCACGTCATACTCCTCGGTGTACAGGCCAGCTGGCCCGCAGGCGGCCCTGTTCCGCTCGAACCAGTGCGCGGCCTCCACGTCGTCGCCGCGGACGTGCGCCGTCAGCGCCATCCAGAATCCGCAGAGCAGGAACGCGCCCTCGGCTTCATGCAGCGGCAGGCTGTCGTGCCGGAAGCGGTAGACGAAGCCGTCGTCGGCGAGCTCGTCCGCGACGGCTGCCACCGTCGCGACCGAGCGCGGGTCAGCGGGCGGCACGGCGCCGCGCAGCACCGAAGGCAGCAGCGACGCGTCGACGCGGTCGTCGCCGATGGCGCGCTTCCACCGCCCGGACGCGTGGACGGACTGGTCCATGCCCGCCATGATCGCGTCGGCGAGGCTGCTCCACCGGGCGGCGTGCCGCGACCCGTTCCCTGCCGGATGGGTTCCGCCGGCGGCGGTCGCGGCCGCCATCGCGCGCAGCCCGGCGACGCAGCACAGCCGTGAATGCGTCCAGTGGTCGTCGTGCAGTTCCCAGATCCCGGCCTCGGGCTCGCGCCAGCGCCGCTCGATCGCGCTGGCGGCCACCTCGGCGGCCCGCATGCCGTCAGCGTCGATCACCTCCTGCCAGGTCGCCGCGGCCAGCAGCTGCAGGACCTCGCCCAGGCTGTCCAGCTGGAACTGCCGGGCGCACCCGGTTCCCGATCCGGACCGAGCTGCCCGGGTAGCCGCGCAGTCGCAGCCCGCGTTCATCAGGGATGGGCTCGCCGCCGGCCGTGTAGGCGGGCTTCAGGTCGGGCCCGTCCGCGAGCATCCGGTCGGTGATGAACCGGACGGTGCCGGCCAGCTGGGCACTTGACCCGTGCGCGGCCATCGCGATGCCCGCGTAGCACTGATCGCGGATCCAGGCGTAGCGGTAGTCGTAGTTGCGCACCCCTTCGAGCCGCTCGGGAAGCGACGTCGTGGCCGCCGCTACCATGCCGCCCGACGACGAGGTCAGCCCCCTGAGAACGGCATAGGCGTGCGCGGCGTCCCTGGCGGCGACCAGGCCATCACAGGCCGGCACGGCCGCCGACCACGCCTGTTCGGTGGCCGCCCAGGCATCGCCGGCGCTGCCAGGCGGGTCGCTGAACTGCCTGCTGGAGATCTCGAGCACCAGGTCGTGGCGCTGGCCCGGTGGCACCGTCAGCGTCATGCGCAGCCGGCCGTCCCGGTCGGGCCGCGCCCTGGCCGCGCCCGACCACCTGAACCACACCGCGCCGGCCCGCTGGCTGGTGCCGCTTCGCCCGGTCCAGACACCGCGGGCACTGGCAAGGTCCCGCATCGGGCTGTGCCCGAATCCGGCCCTGACATCGAGAACGACCGTGACGCGCGCCGGCCGGTCCTGCGCCTCGATCCGGCGCAGGATCACCACCCGGTGCGGGTCGGCCGGCATCGCCAGGGCCTCGCGGCACTCCACGACCCCGCGGCCGACCCAGCGGCTGCGCCAGATCAGGCTGGCAGGCTCGTAGTAGCCGCCCCAGACGTGCCACGGGTCCGCCGGGGTCACGGCGTACCCGCCCTGCCCGCCAAGCAGCGCGGCGAACACCGCGGGACTGTCCCATCGCGGCGCGCACATCCAGACGATCGCGCCATCGGGCCCGACCAGGCCGCCGCGCTCGCCGTCAGCGAGGAACGAGTACTCCCGCAGGACGCGGGGGCGCCACAGGTCGTTCACCGGCGTGCGGCGGTTCCGGCGTGACGCACGCCCGTCTGTTTCGGCATGGCGGCTACCGCTTCCCCGCGCGTGCCGTTCTAACCCGCTTGCCGCGCTCGGCACGGCGCGGCGCGGCACGGCACGGAATCGCCGTTTGCGCGATGCGCTCGCGGGTAGCCGCGCTCCCATGACTCAGACCGTCGTCATCAATGGCGGCAGCGCCGGAATCGGCCGCGCGACCGCCCGGCTGTTCGGCCGCCGGGGCGACCGCGTCGCCGTGCTCGCCCGCGGCACCGACGGGCTTGCCGGCGCCGCCGGGGAGATCGATGCCGCTGGCGGCACGGCGCTGCCGATCAGCACCGACATGGCCGATCACGCGCAGCTGGAGGCCGCGGCGGAGCGGATCGAGCGCGAGCTCGGGCCGATCGACGTCTGGATCAACGTCGGCTTCAGCTCGGTCTTCGCGCCCTTCGCTGACATCAGCCCTGAGGAGTTCCGGCGCGTCACCGACGTCACGTACCTCGGCTTCGTGCACGGCACGATGGCGGCCCTGTCCCGGATGCGGCCACGCGACCACGGCACGATCGTGCAGGTCGGCTCCGCGCTCGCGGAGCGGAGCATTCCCCTGCAGTCCGCGTACTGCGGGGCTAAGCACGCCATCCTGGGCTTCACCTCATCGCTGCGCTGCGAGTTGCTGCACGAAGGCTCGAATGTGCACGTGACGGTCGTGCAGATGCCCGCCGTCAACACGCCGCAGTTCTCCTGGGTCCGCTCCAAGCTGCCCATGCGGCCGCAGCCGGTGCCGCCAATCTACCAGCCGGAACTGGCGGCGCGCGGGATCGCGTACGCGGCCGATCACCCGCGCAGGCGAATGTACTGGGTCGGCGGAACGACGGCCGCGACCCTGATCGCCAACCGGGTCGCGCCCGCGCTGCTTGACCGGTACCTGGCCAGGACCGGCTACGAGTCACAGCAGACCGATCAGCCCGCCGGCCGGCACCGGCCCGATAACCTGTGGCAGCCCGCAGACGCGCCTGCCGGGAAGGACTACGGCGCCCGCGGCCAGTTCTCCGACCGTGCCCACGAGCGGTCGCTCCAGTTGTGGCTGTCCCACCACGCCGCGCCCGTCACGGCCGGGCTGGCGGGCGGCGCGGTTCTTGGCGGCATCCTCGGCGCGCTCCGCCGCGGCAGGTAACGGGGCAGAGACGCGAACCGCGCCAGCCGGAGCCCCCGCAGAGGCCGGCCGGCGCGGCCGCAATCCGGGCGGTCGGCCGCCCGCCCGCTAGGCGCGCCTCGGCGGACTGGGCGGCGCGTTCACCCTGGCCTTCATCAAGCTGTCACCGAGCTCGCTGACCTCCTCGGCGGACAGCGCCTCTCGCAGGCCCGGCCACACTTTCGTTTCCTCGAACGCCACGTGCTCGCGCGCCGCCGCGATGAACTCCCTCAGCAGCTGCTCGAAGCCGTCGTCCCAGGCCTGCAGCCCGTCCAGCTTCAGCAGTACCTGCGTGGCCCCGTGCTCCTGGCTGATGGCCTCCTCGGCCAGAGCGGCGCCATCTGGCATCCGGTGTCTGACGACCGGCCAGAAGCACTGCTCCTCGATCGCCTCGTGGCCCGCCTCGTCGGCGATGAGCTGTTGGGTGAGCCTGCGCCTTGCCATCAGCTCAACCTGGTCGGCACCGCTCCCAGCGTTCGGGCCGTCTTCGAGGGAGGCGAGCGTCCGCTCCACCTTCTCGTGATCCCGCCTCAGCACACTGAATGCGTCAACCATGACAAATTCCCTCCCGCGAATCCATAGATCTGCCTGCTACCCGGAGCCACCGACGTAAACCGAAGGGCCGCCCGCGGGACGGGCGTACCCGGGGCCGTTTGCAGCGCCTCGCGCCGGGTAGCGGCTGGCGTCCGCGACATCGGCCGCGGCAGCAGTACCGCAGTCAGGGGGCGTGATGACCGCTTGCCGGCCAGGGCGTAGCCGGGGGATCCCGATGTTTGGAACCCGCAGCGAGGGCATGGCTGAACCTGATCGAACTACGGAGGTATCACGCTGTGTCCCAGTCAGTTCCCCCAACGGCGCCAGTGCCCGCCGGCCTCGGTGACCGCGCCGACCACGACCTGCTGAAGACGGTCCAGGCCGAGCCGCACGGCAGCAGCGCACGCGACGCCGCATGCGAGGAACTGGTGAGCCGCTATCAGGCGCTGGTGCGCTCGTGCGTGCTGCGCTACCGGGACAGCCCTGAGCCACAGGAAGAGCTCATGCAGGTCGGATACGTCGGGCTGCTGAAGGCGATCAACAACTTCGACCCCGATATCGGCGAGAGTCTCGCCGCCTACGCGGCTCCCTGCATCACCGGCGAGATCAAGCGGCACTTTCGTGACAAGCGCTGGCAGGTCCATGTCCGCAGGTCGGCGCAGGAACTGCGGCTGGAAATCAGGAAGGTGAGAGGCGAACTCGCTCAGCGGCTGTCCAGGACGCCGACCGACGCGGAACTCGCCGAGCATCTCGGGGTCAGTGCCGCCGACCTGCTCGACGCCCAGCGGGCCGACCTGGCGTTCCAGGCCTCCTCGCTCAGCGCCCCCTTGTCGGAAGGAGCCGACGCGGGCACCCTGGAGGATCTGCTCGGCGGCGACGATCCGCAGCTCGAGACGACGCTGGACATGGAGGCAGTCTGGGAGCATCTGGGCGAACTGCCCGAACGTGAACAGCGGCTGCTAATGATGCGCTTTTACGGGAACATGACCCAGTCCGAAATCGGCGATCAGCTCGGGATCTCGCAAATGCACGTGTCCCGCCTGCTCGCCCACGCGCTCGGCTATCTCCGGGACCGGATACTCGAAGGCGGCCAGGCAGCGGAGGACGACCCGCAGTAACCCTCCCGGCTCAGCCTGCCCTGTCGGCTACCGCGGCGCGCTGGGCCTCGACGGCCAGGTCCACCGTGTCGTACATCGGAATCCGGTCCGCGAGGCCGGTGATCCACAGCGTCCGCGTGTACTGGAACCTGGCACCCGCGAGCGCCAGCAGCCCGCCAGACGCCTCGAGTCCCTTCCAGTGGCTGACGATCACCGCCAGCGAGCTCGTGTCCATGAAGTCCACGGCCGACAGGTCAAGCACGACCCGGTCTAGGGTGCGGCGGGTGGCGGCGAGCATCTCGTCGAGCTGGCGGCTGGTGACGATATCGAGGTCACCGATCAGCTTGATGACGCCCGTGTCATCGCGTTCCTCGGAGGAGAGCTCGAACTCCGGCACGTTCTACCCCCAAGCGCATCAGGCCGGCTGAGGCCGGGCGGAACTGCTCGACGCCGGCGCGGGCCAGGGCACCGGTGCCGTATCAGGGACATGCTACGACGGCGAGCGAATAAGGCGCTGGAGGCAGGGCAGGCAACGAGCTCTGACCTGAGCGCGACAAGGGGGACGGGCCCCCGGCCGGGCCCTCCTTGCCGGCTGATCGGATCGCTCCCCGGCTAGCGCGGATGTAGACAGCCGGGCCGGGGTGGTGTAACTTCTGGTGCAGTGCTTACGACGCAGGCACACCCTAACTGTCACGGCGTGACGTTGCTGGGTGTGCCTTTCCCGTTTTACGGCAGGGCCGCGGCACTAGCGGCCTGCTCGTAGCGCCCCGAACCCCTGGACTGGCCTCCTAGCCACGGCATCCGCGCGGTGACACCAGACGGACACCCGCAAGGAGGCCCCAGGGATGAAGATCGCCCTCGTCGCACGGCATGCATCAGCCCCAGCTACCACCGCCGATCCGTACGCCGCCGAGCAGGCCGCGCACATCGCTGGGCTTGGCAAGGCGCTCGCCGCGCTCGGCCACTCTGTCGTCATCTACGCGCGCAAGGACGCGCCGGGCATGCCCGACCGCGAGACCCTGGCGCCCGGACTGGTCGCCCGTTACATCAAGGCCGGCCCCGCCGCACCGCTGCCCGCCGAGCAACTGCCGCAGCACGTCGCCGAGATCGCCAGGTTCCTCGCGGCGCGCTGGAAGAAGGACACTCCGGACATCGTCCACGCGCATCACTGGACCAGCGGCCTGGCTGCCATGCTCGCCGCCCGCGAGGTACCGGTTCCGATCGCGGCGAGCTTCGGCTCGCTCGGAATCGCCGAGCAGCGCCACGGCGTCCCCGGACCGCATGACAGCGCGCGGATCAAGATGGAAGCCTGCATCGGAAAGTCGGTCGCCGGCGTGCTGGCGCACACCTCTGATGAGGTCGACCACCTGTCCATGCTCGGGATCCCGGGAACGCGAGTCCGGATCGTTCCGTGCGGCGTCGATACCGGCCGGTTCCAGCCTGAGGGCCCGGCGGCCAAGCGGCACACTGACCTGCGATTGCTCCACCTCGGCTCGCTTGCTGACCATCAGGGACTCGAGCACCTCCTGAAGATGCTTCCCGACCTGCCAGAAGCCGAGCTCGTCATCGCGGGCGGGCCGGACCCCGACGACCTGGACTCCGACATCTCGTACAAGAAGCTCGGCAAGCTCGCCGCCGGCCTCGGCGTGGCTGACCGGGTCACCTTCACGGGCCACGTCGCCGCTAAGGCCCTGCCGGCCCTGATCCGCTCGGCCGACATCTTCGTCAGCACTGCCAGGTACGAGCCGTTCGGCTCTGCCGCGCTCAGCGCGATGGCGTGCGGCAAGCCCGTGATCGCGACAGCAGTCGGCGGATACGCGGACGCCGTGGTCGACGGGACCACCGGGCTGCTGCTGCCCCCCGGCCGGCCGCAGGCGCTGGCCAAGCGGCTGCGGGAGCTGCTCGCCACGCCGATGAAGCTGACCGGATTCGGGATCGCTGCCGCCGACCGCGCCAGGTCGCGCTATCCGTGGGAGCGGATCGCCGCCGAAACCGCGGCCGCCTACGAGCGCTGCCTGGCGGCGCAGACCGCCAGGCAGGCCGAGCAGGCCCCGCCGGAGTCGCTTTCCGCCGCGCGGCGTGCTGGCGGCCAGGCCGAGCAGCGGCGAGCTGCCTAGTGTGTGTCCCTCCCTCCCCCGTCATGTCGGCCGGCCAGGCTTGCCCCGGCCGGCCAGCGGACATGATGACCAAGGGGAGGTGAGCACCATGCCCAACTACTGGCTCGGCATCATGGCCGTGGCCTTCGCCGCCGCGATGGCCCTGTGGATCACCCTCGTCTTCAGGGCAGGCAGGAGTAAGCCGCATCAGCAGCAGCCTCAGGCGGGGCCGCACCGCGAGGTCATAGGTGGTGCCTTCGATGCGCGCGAGGGCGGCCGTCAGGTCATGCCCGATCCCGGTGCGCCGCTGGTGCCCGAGACTGACAGGACCGAATCGCCGGGCACCAGCCAGCGAAGATCATCCTTAGCCAGCACGGTCCGCACCAGCACGGCGATCCTGGAACAGCGCAACCGCGGCCCGGGCCCGGGGGCTGCCCGGGCCGGCCCACGCCGGCCCGGGCAGCTGCTTGCCTGGCCCGGGGACGCGGCACTGCCTGCCGGTGCCCCCCAGACCCGCCGTGCGATGATGACGCAGGGTGAGTACCGGGCGCTGCCCGGGCTATGTGAGCGGGGGACGCAGGTGGTCAAGAACATCATCAAGCTCATCGTCCTGGCCGGGGCGGGCGTCGCCCTGGCACTTGGCTGGCCGGACATCATCCGGTACGTCAGGATCCAGCGGGCGACGATCGCGGGAGGTCATCCCGAGCAGATCCCGGCCGGCGGCCGGACCGTCTACCCGCAGAGCCATGCGGCGGGGGCGCTGGACGGCACCGGCGACTTCGACTCCGCGAGCCGCGGCGGTCCTGCCCTGCGCTAGGCCGTCTCCCTGACGACGGCCCTGGGGTCCTTGTCGTCCCGCAGGCCCAGGTACCGGGGATGGCGCAGCTGCCCGGCTGTCGTCCACTCGCTGAAGCCGACCTGGGCGACCAGAGCGGGCTCGACCCAGTGGACGCCGGCGCGCGGCGGACCGCCATCGCTCGGCCGCGGCATCAGCGCCGGATCGTACGGCGGGTCCTTGCGCTCGCGTTCGCGCAGCGAACGGCCCAGGCTGGCGAGCGTCGCCTCGCTGAAGCCGGTCCCCACCTTGCCCGCGTAGACGAGCCGGCCATGCTCGTCGTAGTAGCCGAGCAGCAGCGCGCCGAAATGGGTCCGCGAGCCCTGCGGGTCCGTGTAGCCGCCGATCACGAGCTCCTGGCTGTTCTCGCACTTGAACTTCAGCCAGTCCCTGGTCCGGCCCGCCCGGTACGGCGCGTCAGCGCGCTTGGCGATCAGGCCCTCCCAGCCCTGCCGGCACGCCTCCTCGTAGTACGCGACGCCGTCGCCGGCCCGGTGCTCGGTGAAGCGGAGCGGGCCGGCGAAGGTCAGCTTGTCGGCCAGCAGCTTCTTGCGCTCGGTCAGCGGGAGCCCGCGCAGGTCCTCGCCGCCTGCGAGCAGGTCGAAGACGTAGTAGAACACCGGCACCCGGCGGCGCAGTTCCTCGCCAGGATCACGCACGCCGAGGCGCTGCTGCAGCGTGCTGAAGCTCGTCGCCTGGCCGTCGAACGCCACCACCTCGCCGTCGCACACGAAATCCTGGGCTGGCTGCGCGGCTAGCGCGTCACGGACCTCAGGGTAGGTGCGGCTGACGTCTTGCTTGTTGCGCGTCATGAGCAGTACCCGGTCCCCCGAGCGGTAGGCCAGGCAGCGCTCCCCGTCGAGCTTGCGCTCGTAGATCCACGCCGGATCGGAGAACCGGTCCCTGGTCAGCGTCGCCAGCTCAGGCTCCATCCAGCCGGGAGCGGGCAGGCCGGCCTTGCGTTGCCCGCCAGCGGCCGAGGGCTGCGTAATGCTCACAGCAAACACTCCCCTGTCATAGCCAGTCCGTTACCCGCCGCCCGGCCGCGTACACGGCACCGCGGCGTCTGCCGTGCCGCGGCCCGCGGGCTCAGGAATGGCCCGCCGGGCGATGGCAGGGCGCCCGTCTCTATCGCCTTGGTCACCGCGGCGGTGCGGCCGGTCACGCCGAGCTTCGCACAGGCCCGCATCAGGTGCGTCTTGACGGTCGACTCGCTGACGAACAGCGCGCGGCCGATCTGGACGTTGGTCAGGCCGCGCGCGACCAGGGCCAGCACCTCGGTCTCCCGAGCGGACAGCGCGTCGGTCCATGGCCCGCGCACCCGGGACACCAGCAGGCCGGCCACGACGGGGGGCGAGAACGGTCTCGCCCCCGGCTGCCGCGCGCCCCGATGAGCTCGAGGTACCTGTCTTCCAGTGACGGCCTGGTGACGGTCAGGCCCGGAACCTCGCCTCCGGCTTCCCTGGCCAGTTGCATCACGCAACCCGCCGGCGCTGATGTCCGCACGGAGCGCAGCCCGTCGCCGCGCCTGCGGGTCGAAACCCGTCGTCGGCTCGTCCAGAAAGAGCAGCTCGGGACGGCCGACAATGCCGACGGCCACGTCGACGCGGCGGAGCTGCCCGCCGGACAGCCGCCGTAGCCTGGTGCGCGCCTGCTCGCTGAGCCCGACCTCCTCGATCACCTCATCGGGATCGCGCGGGTCGGGAGTTCGCGCCGAAGTGGCTCACCATCTCGCGCACGGTCAGCTCGCCCGTGGTCGTCTGGGCCTGCGGCGCGACGCCGATCCGCGCCCGCCACGCCCGGCCCGCACGCGCCGGGTCAGCGCCGAGCACGCTGACCTCGCCGGCGTCTTTGCGCCTGTGCCCCTCGAGGATCTCGATGGTCGTGGTCCTGCCCGCGCCGTTGGGCCCGAGCAGCGCGAAGACCTCACCGCGCTCGATGTCCAGGTCGATTCCCGCGACCGCGGTCGAGCCGCGGTACTGCTTGCGCAGCCCGCGGACCGGACGGCGCAGTCCGCCGCCCGGCCGGTAGCTGGTGCCATGTCTGCCATGGCACCCATCGTGCGGCCGGCGGGACCCGCTGCGCGTCGGCCGGCCCGTCAGTCAGGCCTCATCCGTCTGGCGGGCCGCTGGCCTACTGGTGGCCTTTGATCAGGGTGGCCAGCACCGAGGCATCGGCCTGGATGGCCTTGGCCTTGGTGAGCGCGTCGCCGGGCTGCAGCAGGGCTAGCAGGCCGGTCAGCTCGTCGTCGAGCGCGGTGGCCTGCGCGAGCGCCTTGGCCTGCCAGGTCGTCGGCGTCCCGTGGTGATGCCGGATCTGCTTGGCGAGCTCGATGATCGCCTTCCGCTGGCCCGCCCTCGGCCCGGGGCCAGGGCAGGTGTGGCCGCCCCAGGCCGCACCGCCCATGTTGTGCACGCCGTAGCCGCGGCCGTTCACGCCGTCGGTCACCTGCAGCGGGAACCCTGCGAATCCCGACAGCACCTCGACGAGCTGCGCTGACGCGGTGATCTGGGCATCGGTCAGCGGATTGTGGGTGTCGCCGTTGTCGGCGTGCTCGATCGAGTACCAGGCCTGGTTCCCGGCCATCTGCGCCCAGGCGATCCAGCCTTTGCCGATCGGGCCGAACTGATGGATGTGCCCATGCTGATCGATGCCGAAGTGCGCGCTGGCCTGGTAGCTGGCCTCGTTGAACACCTGGATGGTGCCTGGCAGGTTGCCAACCATCGTGTGCATCACGACGCCTTGCATTGCCCCGCTTCCCCAAGATCCGTTTGCGCACGGGAACGGATTGTTATATTCGAGGGTGGCCGACCCTGCCACGCGCCCGTCAGAACAGACGTGCAGCTGCCCGGGAATTGTTGCCATCGTGCCCCTCCCCTGTACATTGCGAACTCTCAGTATTCCAAAAATGGCCAGGTAATTCATTGGTCAAATACATGGTGAATCACGTCCATTCCAGGGCGCGGGTTCAAATATTTCCGGCCGCGGAAGCCGTGACCGTCCGCGGATGCGGTGTCATCCGCGAGGATGACCGGCGGTCCAGCCCGCGGGATGACGTCAGGGCGGGATCGCGCGGCTAATCTTGAGCCGTGTCCGCGCTGTACTCCTGGCTGCGCCGTCACCCAAGGCTGGTTGACGGCGTGCTCGCGTTCGCGCTGAGCTTCGGAGGCCTCGCCGAGGCGCTCGGATCGCGGCGGTTCGAGCTGATCCCGATCACGCTGGCGCTCACGGTACCTGTCGTGTTCCGGCGGACGCGCCCCGTCGGCGCGTTCGCGGCCGTCGTTGGTGTCGGGGCTCTCCAGGTCGCCCTCGGCCTCCGGCCGAATCCGGCCGACCTGAGCATCGTGGTGCTGCTCTATACCCTCGCCGCGTACACGACCAGGCGGCTGTCGGTGACGGGACTTGGCATCTGCCTGCTCGGCTCGGCGGCCGAGCTGGGCAGGATGTACTCCCGCGCGATCTGGGCCCACGTGCCGAACTGGGTGATCACGGGCACGATCCTGTTCGCCGGGCCCTCGCTGATCGCCTGGGTGCTCGGCGACTCGATGCGGTACCGCCGCGCGTACTACGCCAACCTGGAGGAGCGCGCGGCCCGGCTGGAGCGGGACAGGGACGCGCAGGCCAGGATCGCCGCGGCCGCCGAACGAGCTCGCATCGCCCGCGAGCTGCACGACGTCGTCGCGCACAACGTGAGCGTCATGGTGGTGCAGGCCGACGGCGCCGCCTACGCGCTCGGATCGGACCCGGCCAGGGCACGCGAGGCGCTGGGTGCGATCTCAGCGACCGGCCGCCAGGCGCTCGCCGAGATGCGTGCCCTGCTCGGCGTGCTGCGCAGGAGCGACGACCCGCCGCTGGCTGGACCGCCGGTGCCCGCGCCCGCAGCGGGCACGCCAGCAACGGCGGGTGCATCGGCCACGGCGGGTGCATCGGCCACGGCGGGTGCATCGGCCACGGCGGGTGCATCGGCCACGGCGGGTGCATCGGCCACGGCGGGTGCATCGGCCACGGCGGGTGCATCGGCCACGGAAGCGGCCGCCGCCCAGGACCGGCCAGCCGTGCCGGAGGCGGCGCTGTCAGCCATGCCGGGTCCGGCCGTGACCCCGGAACCGGCATCGCTCACGCCGATGCCGGGCATCGAGCAGCTGGACGACCTGTTCGACCAGACCAGGGCGGCCGGCCTCGCGGTGTCCTGCACGATCGAGGGCGAGCTGCGCCCGCTGGCCGGCGGCGCCGCGCTCGCCGCCTATCGCATCGTGCAGGAGTCGCTCACGAACACCCGCAAGCACGCAGGGCCGTTCGCGCGGGCCAGCGTGCTGCTCCGCTACTCCCAGGACGCCATCGAGCTGGTCGTCTCCGACGACGGCATCGGCGGCGCGGCCGCCTGCGACGGGGCAGGGCACGGGCTGACCGGCATGCGCGAGCGCGCGGCCATCTACGGCGGCTCGGTCAGGGCCGAGCCGGTGCCTGGCGGCGGGTTCCGCGTCACCGCGCGGCTGCCGGTTAACCCCGTGCAGGCTGGTGCCGCGTGAACATCAGGATTCTGCTGGTCGATGACCAGGAACTGGTGCGCACCGGGTTCCGGATGGTGCTCGACGCGCAGCCCGACATGACCGTCGTCGGCGAGGCTGGCGACGGGCTGACGGCGGTCTCGCTGCTAAAGCAGAAGCAGGCCGACGTCGCAGTGATGGACGTCAGGATGCCGAAGCTGGACGGCATCGAGGCGACGCGGCGGATCTGCCAGGCCGGGGACCGGCCGCGGGTGCTGATGCTGACCACTTTCGACCTGGACGAATACGCGTTCGCGGCGCTCAAGGCCGGCGCCAGCGGCTTCCTGCTCAAGGACGTGCCGCCCGAGGAGCTGCTGTTCGGGATCAGGGCCGTCCACTCCGGTGACGCCGTCGTAGCCCCGTCCACGACCAAGCGGCTGATCGACCGCTTCGCGCCCATGCTGCCCGAGGGCGCCGACCAGAAGCCGCCTGACCTGGCCGGGCTGACCAGCCGCGAACGCGAGGTCCTCACCCTGATCGCACAGGGCCTGAGCAACACCGAGATCGCGGAGCGCCTGTTCGTCTCCGAGGCCACCGTCAAGACGCACGTCGGGCGCGTGCTGGCCAAGCTCGGCCTGCGCGACCGCGTCCAGGCTGTCGTGTTCGCCTACGAAACCGGCCTCGTCAAGGCCCGCCGCGCCTCCTGACCCCGCAGCCCCGCGCCCCGCATCGCAGCCTCCCTCGTGCCGGATCCGCCTTAGACGAAGACTCAGGACCCGCATAGGGTCCTGAGTCTTCGTCGAAACACTTTGCCTTCGCCCTAACGCCGGCGCACGCGGCCCGAGGCGGCGTGGCCTGCACCTGGGCGACGCGAATGCGACGCAGCGTACACCCTCGCAGCTTTGCCGCCGCCCGCTCAGACCCTCGCGGGAACCGCTCCCCCGCCCGCCTCCACCCCGCTTGACAAATCAACCGTTGCAAACTATAGTTAGCTGTAGAACATAGGAGGAGGATCCCGATGATCGACACCCGCGCCAAGGGGCAGGAGCTGCAGGACCAGATCCTGGCCGCTGCTCGCAAGGGTCAGCAGAGGGTGACTAGCACGGTCAAGAACGTGACGGCCACCGCCCAGATGATTCGGCCGCAGCTACCCAGCATGCCCACCAACAACGTCATCAAGCTCCCGAGCGCTGAGCACCTCACCCAGCTCAGGGACAAGCAGCTCAGCCAGCTCCGCGAGATGGCCCCTGGCCTGCTCGCCAAGCTCCCGAACGCTGACGAGCTCGCCGCGATGGCCGAGAAGCACCTCAGCCAGCTGCGCGAGAGGGCCCCTGGCCTGTTCGCCAGGCTGCCGGACTCGGACTACCTGAAGGCAGGGGCGCACGAGGTCGCCGGACAGGTCAAGATCGTTCAGCGCCAGGTCGCTGACATGCAGCGGCAGGTCGTGGACCAGGTCCGCACCATCGCGAGCCCGCTGGCCCAGCAGGCGGCCGCCGCGTTCGCTCAGGCCACCGCGGCTATGAAGGACGGCCGGGCTCCCGCCGTGGTTCACAACGGCAGCGGCGCGCACGCGCCAGCGGCCGAGTCCAAGCCGGCCAGCAAGCCAGCTACTGCGAAGGCCGCTCCGGCGAAGGCCGCTCCGGCGAAGACCAGCCCAGCCAAGACCAGCCCAGCCAAGACCAGCACCGCCAAGACCAGCACCGCCAAGACCGGCACCGCCAAGACCGGCACCGCCAAGACCGGCACCGCCAAGACCGGCCCAGCCAAGACCAGCACCGCCAAGAAGGCCAAGCCAGACACCAAGTGAGGTGCGGCTATGAACAAGGGGCGTGGCTGGCTGACCGCCAGCCACGCCTCGTTCGCCATCTGGTCAGCCGGCCGCATCAGTTCAGCAGAAGAATTGCCGCGAGGAACGACATGACAGAACCATGGGACTCGCAGATGGAGGCGCTCGGCGACTTCATCCGCCGGCAACGCAAGCTCGCCAACCTGTCTCTGCGTCAGCTAGCGGAGAAGACCAGGCTGTCGAATCCTTATCTGAGCCAGATCGAGCGCGGCCTGCATCAGCCGTCGATGCGGGTCATCAAGGTGATCTCGGAGGCACTCAACGTGTCGGCCGAGTCCTTGCTCACCCACGCGGGACTGCTTCATCATCCGGACGGCACCGCGGGGGACGCTCCTGACGAGACGAGCGTCGAGCAGGCGATCGCCGACGATGCCCGCCTGTCTGACCAGCAGAAAGCCGCCCTGATCTCGGTGTACCGGAGCATGTCGGGCACGGGCTAATGCGAAAACCGCATAGCATGCCCGTGATTTTGCGAATAGCTAATACATCCGACTTTTCGGTGTGAACATCACAGAACGACAGCCGTACAGCGGCGAGAGCATTACGATACATGAGCGTGACTGATCGAAGCCCGGAGTCGGCACCGTTCTCTCCGCTGCCGCAGCGCAGGCGCTCAGCCAACGCCGGCGACGCAGGCAACGGGACCAGTCCGTCCTCGCAGCCCGACGGCCTCCCGCAACGGTCCCCGGGCTTCGGCCGGGCACCACAAGGCCAGCCGCTGCCGCAGCGCTATCCAGGCAGACCTGGCAGTCCCGCAGGCCAGCCCGGCAACGGCCAGCCCGGTAGCGGCCAGCCCGGCAACGGCCAGGCCGGCAACGGCGCGACGGCACTGCCGCGACGGAACTCGGGAGCGCGGCCCCGCAGGGCGGGGCGGCACCGCAGCATGCACCGGATCAGCGTCGCTTCCGACGCCCCTGCGCTCGTGCTCGCCGTTCCCGGCTGGATCGACGACGCAATCGACCTGGCCAGGCACGTCGCGGAGACGGCGGCCGAGTCGTGCCCAGGCGTGAACATCAGGGTCGGGTTCGTGACCGGCAGGACGGAGACGCTCGCCGAAGCCCTTGAGGCCGACCCTGGCGAGGGGCACGAGAGGTTCGAGAACGGGCCGCAGGCCGTCGTCGTGCCGCTGCTGGCAGGGCCGCACCAGGAGATCGACCAGGCCATCGCCACGGCAATCGGTTCGGCGCAGAGCCCCGTCATGCTCGCGACCGCGCTGGGTCCGCATCCGCTGCTGGCCGGCGCCCTGCACGACCGGCTTTACGAGGCCGGAGTCGCCAGGGCGAGCCGCTCCAGAGGCCTGAACATCTCAGCGGGGTCCATCGGCGTCATCGTGATCGCCGACCGCGGGCAGCAGGCCATCATCGACGTCGGCGTGACCACGGTCCTGCTGGCGTCCAGGTTGTCGATCCCGGCGGCGCCCGCTTCGCTCGGCGATCCGGCAAGCGTCGAGGCCGCGGTGCAACGGCTGCGCGAATCCGGCGCAACCCACCTGGCGATCTCGCCGTGCGTGATCGGGCCGGAGACCGATCCTGCCGAGTTCACGGCGCTGAGCGCCAGCCTCAACGCACCGTGCGCCGCACCGCTGGGCGGCCATCCGGCGATCGCGCAACTCGTCGCGGTCCGCTACGGCGAAGCGCTGGCGAGGATCGCCGTCGCCAGCCATTGACAGCCGGCACTCGTTTGCGCTGAGGTTCGGGATATGTGCCGCCCGGCCGTTCTGGCCGCGCCGATTTGTCTGGACCCGAGCAGTCTCGACCCGAGCGCTCTCGACCGGGGCGGCCGATCCTTCGTTCTTCGGAATGACGACACATGAGGTGGGCGGTATGAGCGAGTGGAACGCGATGACGTACGAGGGCAAGGACACCATTCTGCGTGTCGTGCGCGAGCAGGCTGGGCAGATGTTCGCACTCGCGGAGCGGCCCGATGCCTGGCGGAACAAGACCGCGTGCGAGAACTGGGAAGTCAGGGACATCATCGGCCACCTGGTGGACACCACCGATGGCTACTTCAGGGCGTTCGACGTCGTACGCTCAGGAGCCAGCGCCGAGAACGCGTTCGGCCTGCTTGGCATGCACGAGCGCGCGGGTGATTCAGCCCAGGCGTTCAGGAACCTGTCGCAGGCCGAGATGATGAGCAGGGTCCGCAAGGACCTGGACCAGATGATGGGCATACTGGAGCCACTCAGCGCCGAAGAGTGGACGACAATGATCGTCCCGCACTTCTACATGGGCCCGGTGCCCGCGTTCATCTACGCGGCCGGCCAGCTGATGGACTACGGCGTCCACACCTGGGACATCCGCGAGGGCGAAGGCCAGGCGCACGCGCTCCCCGGCGAGGTCGCCGACCTGCTCGTCCCGTTCATGTTCATCATCTGGCAGGCGACGATGAAGCCCGACGCCGACCGCACCCCGTTCACCATCGGCATCAACGTCACAAGCGGCCACAACGCGGGCACGACCAGGGTCACCGTGAACTCCGAAGGCCTGAGCTACGAGGCTGGTCCCGTCGATGACCTGCCCGCGGTGATCGAGCTCGACGCGGGCAGCATGGTGCTGGTCGCGTTCGGCCGCATCAGGGCCGGCACGGTCCGCGGTGACCAGGCCCTAGCCGACCACTTCCTGAACCTCTTCCACTGGATCTAACCGGCCGAGCGAACAACACCTATGTCACATCGACGCCATAACAAGACACTCGATGTGACATAGGTGTCCTAAACCTGGGCCCCCGAGGCCGGCTCGGCGTCGAATTCGCCTGGCTGGTGGCCTGACGGGAGGTGGTGTTTGGCGATGCGGGCCGTAGGCGTTCGCGGCAGCTCGTCGATCACCTGCCAGAACCTCGGCACCTTGAACGCCGACAGCCGCTCGGCGGCGTAGTCGCGCAACTCACCGACGTCGATAGCGGCCCCCGGCACCGGCACCACGAACGCCTTGATCTCCTCCTCGGTCAGGTCGGAGGCGACGCCGACGACCGCGGACTCCAGTACTGCAGGGTGCGCGTCGAGCACCTCCTCAACCTCGAGCGGCGACAGGTTCTCGCCGCGGCGGCGAAGCACTTCCTTATGCCGGCCGACGAACGTGTAGGTGCCGTCGGCGTTGACCGTCACGAGATCGCCGGTGTGCAGCCAGCCGTCGGCGGTCTTGGCCGCGGCGGTCTCCTCCGGCATCCCCCAGTACCCGGGCGTGATCACCGGATTGCGCAACAGGATCTCGCCCGTCTCCCCAGGCCCGAGGCCCGCCCCGTCCGACGACGCCGCCGGGGCGCCTGTCCCGTCGTCCGGCCCAGGCGCTGCGATCACCTTCGCCTCGTTGATGGTTCCGAGGTACGGATGCTGGCGGACGCTGCCCAGGGTGCCGTACGGCCGCGTGCCGTGGCGCCAGATCAGGCCGTACGGCGACTCGGACATCGCGTAGCCGACCACGATCCGGATCCCGAACCGCCGCTCGATCTGTTCGTGCCGTTGCCGTTCGGGAGCAGGACCCGCGTAGCACAGCCGCAGCGGGTTGTCGGCGTCGCCGGGCCGCTCCGGCTGGCGCATCAGGATCTCCAGCATCGCGCCGATCGCGTTGAACTCGGTCGCCCCGTGCCGCCGCGCCGTGTCCAGGAACCCGCTCGCGGAGAACCTCGGCACCAGGACAAGGCCGGCCCCGCACGCGAGCGACCCGAGCACCGAGTAGATCGGCGCGTTGATGTGGAACAGCGGCAGGGACGTCATCAGCCGGTCAGCCGCGGTCAGCTCCATCCAGTACGGGAACCCCTCGGCCGCCATCGTGTACGCCAGGTGGGTCTGCATGACCAGCTTCGACCGGCCCGTCGTGCCCGATGTCGGGATCAGCACCGCCAGGTCACCGGTTTCGGCCCGCCGGCCCGGCAAGGCCGACAGCGGCTGGTCAGGCCCTGCGGCAAGATCATCCACATCGATAACCAGGCGCACCCGCCCGTCGCCCTCGCCGAGCCAGTCGCCCTGGCCGGGACGGGAGAGCATCATCGCGTCGGTCAGCACCGCCTTCGGGCGGACCTGGCTGACCAGCCCGGCGAGTTCGGCCGCGGCGCTGGACGGGTTGACCGGCACGGTCACCGCGCCGAGCGTGGTCAGCGCCAGCCAGCCGAGCAGGTACTCGGGTGTCGTCCGCGCGGTCAGCATGACAAGGTCGCCGTGGCCGATCCCGCGCTCGGCGAGGTCCGCGGCGATGGCCGCCACCCGGCCGGCGGCCCCGGCGAACGTCAGCGTCAGGTCGTCGGTGCGAAGCCAGATCCCGCCTGGATCCCGGTCGGCCGCCCGCTCGAGCAGCCGCGGGATGGTTCCGCTGTAGTCCGCCACGCTCGTGCCGAAGGCCGCGGTCATGCCTTCAGACGATACGGCCCGCCCTGATCGCGCGGCGGCAGGCCCCTGGCCAGCACGTCGAGCAGGTTGTCGAGCACCTCGTCTGGCACCCGCCCGCCGGCCGTCCACTCGGCCCACCGCATCCCGATGAAGTTGCCGAGGCCCGTGTAGAGGTAGGCGATGACCTCGGGGTCAAAGCCCGTGTCGATGTCCCCTTCGGCCTGCGCCGTGCGCACGCCGGCCGCGTAGCCGTTCGCGAGCTTCTCGTAGTAGTTACGGAACTCAGCAGGGGCGACGAACTCGGCCTCGCGCACGATCCGGTAGATCCACGGCCGCTCGGACGTCAGGTCGAAGTAGGCGCGGAAGCATGCCCGCTCCCTGGCTCGCTGGTTCGCCTTGACATCGATGAGGGCCGCGCTCAGCGCCGACCTCAGGTCGGAGTTGATCCTCCTAATGACGGCGGCGAAGATATCGGCCTTGGAGTCGAAATGCGCGTAGAAGCTGCCCGTGGCCATGCCAGCCATCGCGCAGATCTCGGCCACCGTCGTGCGCCAGTAGCTGCGCTCGCCGAACAGGTGCTCGGCGGAGAGAAGCAGTCGTTCCCGTGGCGGCCGGTCGGGATCAGCCGCCTCCCGGCGGTTCAGTGCGACTCTCACGATGGCCCCCCGGCCTCGGCAGCGGGACGTGACCAAGTGATCCCGGCACCGAGAACACTACGGTCGCCGGGCCCGGATCAGCATTTCTCCTCGTCCGGTACGCGGTCTCCGGTTGCGGCGGGCCGGCCGCGGGCAGCAGGAACCGCGGCCGGCCCTCGCACCGCTACGAGGACGGGATGCCCGACGCGGGCGGCGGGGGTTGCTGCGCCGACTGCGCGGTGACGTCTCCGGTCGGTGAGTCGTCGGTGACCAGCACGTCGCCCTGGGGGACCAGGACTCCGTTCTTGATGGAACCCATGTAGGCCCCTGTAATGCCGTTGTGGTCGCTCTTGGAGTACGCGAACGGCGCCACCGACACGCCCTGCGCGAGGCCCGCGTTGATCGCGCTGATCAGGTCGGCCCTGGTCGGGTTGCGGCCTGCCTTGAACATCGCCTCGACGAACGTGTAGCCGACGGACATGCCGTAGAGCACGTTGCCATCGAAGGGTGCCTTGGCGTCGTACTGGTCGTGAACCTTCTTGAACAGCGCGATCCAGGGGTTCGAGGCGTCGCCGAGTGAGGGCAGGTAGCCGTCGGTGATGATGCCGTTGATCAGCGTGTCACCGAAGGACCCAGTCTTCTTGGCGAAGGAGTTGAGCAGCCCGGCAAGCGTGATCGGGTCCGACCCGACGTCGCTGACCACGAACGTCGGGTTGTAGTTCAGCCCGAGCGCGGTCAGCTTGAGCAGCGCTGTGAAAGCGGGAATCGAGAACGAGACCACGACCTGCGCGCCCTTGGCCTTAAGTGCGGCCACAGCCGGGCCGATCTTGGTGTTGGTGGGCACGTAGGTCTCCCTGGCGACGACCTGCGACTTGGGGATCTCCATGTCGAGGCCCTTGACGCCGTCCTGGCCGAACTCGTCGTTCTGGTAGAAGTAGCCGATCTTCTTGCCCTTGAAGTGCTGCTCGATGTAGCTGCCGAGGATCTTGCCCTCGCGGACGTAGTCGAGCTGCCAGCCGAACGTGCCCGGGTACTTGGCCGGGTCGTCCCAGCACAGGCAGCCCGACGCGACGAACACATCAGGCACCTGCTGGCTGTTCAGGTACTGCACGACGGCGAGGTGCGTCGGCGTCCCGAGCCCGTTGAAGATGGCGAAGACGTTGTCGTTCAGCACAAGCTGGTGCACGACGCTGGACGTATTGGTGGGGTTATATCCGTCGTCGAGGTACTTGTAGACGATCTTGCGGCCGAAGATCCCGCCATGCGCGTTGACGTACTGGAAGTACGCGTTCGCCGCCGGGGCGATCTCGCTGTAGCCAGGAGCGGCAGGGCCGGTAAGCGGCTGGTGGCTGCCGATCGTGACCGTCGTCGGGGTGATGCCGGGCGCCGACGCGGTGAGCGCGCCCTTATTCGATCCCGATCCCGACCCTGAACCCGAGGAACTGCAGGCGCCGAGCACCATCGCGGCGCACGCAAGCCCGGCGATCGCCGCCATGGCGTGGTGTGATCTCTTCATGCGGTGTCTTCCTCCTGGTGTTCGCTGGCCGGCCCGCGCCGGCGCAGAAGGCTGAGCGGCTCGGCCGCGAGCGGCGCGGCCGGCCCGAAAAGGCGGCGCAGGCCGCCCTGGATCCCCGACGGGAAGACGAGCATCACCGCGATGAGCACGATGCCGTACGCGGCGATAGGTACGAACGCGCTCGCACCGCTGGACAGCCCGAAGAGCTTGCCGCCGTGGCTCTGTGCCACGTTGGTCAGATAGCTGGGCACGATGACGAAGAGCACGCTGCCCCACAGCGCTCCGGCCAGGCTGCCGAGGCCGCCGATCACGGCGGCGGTGAGCAGGCCGATCGACAGCGTGAGCGTGTACGCGCCCGGCGAGACGATCGACGAGACGATGGCGAGCAGCGCCCCGCCGAGGCCGGCGCAGGCCGCGCTGATAACGAAGCCGAGAATCTGCAGCCTGGCCACGTTGAGCCCGGCCAGCGACGCGGCGACCTCGTCGTCGCGCAGCGCCCGCCAGCTGCGCCCGATCCTGCTGTGCGTCAGGTTCGCCAGCGCGATCAGCGCGACCAGCGCCACCGCGCAGCTCAGCCACGCCTGCCAGCGCGTCGGCGGGAACGTCGGCCCGAGGAAACCTGGCGTGGTGATCGCGACTCCGAGCCCCTGGTCGCCGCCGAACAGGCCGGCGTATTTGTCGGCGACCGCGGCCGGGATGGCCACGGCGAGCATCAGCGTCGCTCCCGCCAGGTACGGCCCGCGCAGCCTGGCCGCCGCCATGCCGAAGATCGCGCCGCCAGCCGCGGTGATCAGCAGGCTCAGCACCAGGATCACCACGATCTGCCAGGTGCCGGTGAGGCCCAGGCCGGTCAGCCAGCCGTCGTGCAGCTGCAGCAGCGCGGTCGCGTAGGCGCCGACCGCCATGAACGCGCCGTTGCCGACGGAGATCTGGCCGGTGAGCCCGATCAGGACCGTCAGGCCCCCGACCGCGACGACGTACGCGGCGATCTGGGCGATCTGGTAGTCGCGGTAGTAGTTCAGCTGGATCGCTAGCAGGCCGACGACGATCGCGACCGCGACCGCGACCGCGACGTGCCTGAGCAGGGTCATCGTCACACCCGCCTGGACGCCGAGGTCGAGAACAGGCCGGTCGGCCTGATCATCAGCACGAGAATGAGCGCGGCGAGGCCGAACAGCAGCACCACGTCCGAGCCCAGGTAGCCGGTGTATTCGAGGACGACGCCGAGCAGCAGGCCGCCAACGACGGCGCCGATCGGGCTGTCAAGCCCGCCGATGACCGCGGCCGTGAATCCCAGCACGAAGATCGAGTCCATGCTGTTCGGGTACAGGAACGTCGAAGGGGTGACCAGCACGCCGGCCAGCGCGCCGATCAGGCCGGCCAGTGCCCAGCCGAGCGTGAGCACCCGGCCGACCCTGATTCCGAGCAGCCGGGCGACGGCCGGGTTGAAGGCCGCGGCCCGCATCCGCAGCCCGATCCTGGTGTAGGTGAAGATCACATACAGCGCGATCGCCGACACCAGCACGGCCGCGGTGATGAAGATGTCGTTCCCGGAGATCCCGAGCGTCACCGAGCCGATCCGCAAGCCGATGATCGAGAATCCGGGCGGGAACGACTTGAACTGACCGCCGTAGATCATTCCCGCGACACCCTCGAGGAGGATGAGCAGGCCGATTGTCACGATGACCGCGTTCATCGGCGGCCTGCTCTCCACCGGCCTGACCACGACCCGCTCGACGACCGCTCCGAGCACCAGGCCAGCCGCGAGGGCGATGACGAACGCGAACCAGTAGTTGCCCGTGTGGTCAACGACGAGCAGCGCGAGATAGGTCGTGAACATCGCCATGCCGCCCTGGGCGAAGTTCAGGATCCTGGTGCCGCGCCAGATCAGCACGAGCGAGAGCGCGATCGCGGCGTAGATCATGCCCGCGCTGATACCGCCGAGGGTGAACTCGATGAATTCGGCCATGCCAGCCTCTCGCTAAAAGCCCAGGTAGTGGCGTCGGAGGGACACATCGGAGGCGAGGTCGGCGGCCGCGGCCGTCGCCACCACCTTGCCGAGGTTGAGCACGATGCCGACATTGGCGATCGACAGCGCGCTCCTGGCGTTCTGCTCGACGAGCAGCACGGTGAGGCCAGATTCATCCCGAAGCTGCCTGATCAGCGTCATGACCTGGGCGACGATCCTGGGCGCGAGCCCGAGGCTGGGCTCGTCGAGCAGCAGGATCCTCGGGCTGGCCATCAGCGCCCTGGCGATGACCAGGATCTGGCGTTCTCCGCCTGACAGCGTGCCGGCCTGGCCTCGCCGGTCGGCGAGAACCGGGAAGCGCTGATAAGCGTCGGCCAGCGCGGCCGCACGCTCGGGCGCCGTGCGGATCAGCGCGCCGAGCCTGAGGTTCTCCTCGACCGTGAGCTCGGTGATGACGCCCTGCCCCTCGGGCACGTGCGCGACGCCGGCCCGGCTGATGTCCTCGGGGCGGCGCTGCGCGACGTTCGTGCCGCCGACCAGGACCCGGCCGCTCCGCGGCCTGACGAACCCGCTGATCGTCCTGAGCAGCGTGGTCTTGCCTGCCCCGTTGGCGCCGAGCACGGTCGTGATCGAGGCGGCCGGGACGCCGACAGTTACCCCGTGCAGCACGGTGACCTGGCCGTAGCCCGCCACGACATCCTCGATCGCCAGCGCGGCAGCCTCAGCGTCGCCGGGAGCGCGCGCATCGGGAGACCCGCCGCGCGGCCGCTCACTCATCGCCAGCCTCGCTCTCCCGCACGCTGCTCGCGGGTTCCCCGGTAGCCGCGACGTCGTCGGCGGCGATTCCCAGGTAGGCCGCCGTGACGGCCGGGTCCGCCTGCACCTGCGCGGGCGTCCCGGTCGCGATCACCCGGCCGAAGTCGAGCACCGCGATCGTGTCGCAAACCGACATCATCAGGTCCATCCGGTGCTCGATCACGACCAGCGTCATGTCAGCGGCCAGTCGCGAGATCAGCCCGCCAAGCTCCGGCAGCTCCTGCTCGGACAGCCCGCTGGCCGGCTCGTCGAGGAGCAGCAGCCGGGGCTGCGCGGCCAGCGCGCGGGCCATGGCGACACGCTTGCGCACGCCGTAGGCGAGGGTCCCGGGCATGGCACCCGCGTGACCGGCGGCGCCGACCTGCTCGAGCCCGGCCATCGCCCGCTCGCGCAGCTGCGCCTCGTCGCGGTCGGCCCTGCGCACCCCGAGCAGTGCCGTCCAGAATCCGGCCCTGGCGTGCACGGTGGCGCCGATCATCACGTTCTCGAGCACGGACAGGCCGCTGAACAGCCCGACTCCCTGCAGCGTCCTGGCGATGCCGAGGCCGGCCAGCCGGTGCGGCCGCAGGCCGGTCAGCTCGTTGCCGCCGAAGAGAATCGCGCCAGAATCCGGCCTGACGAACCCGCAGAGCACGTTCAGCAGCGTCGTCTTGCCCGCACCGTTCGGCCCGATAATCCCTGTGACCTGGCCGGACGCAGCCGTCAGCGACACCTTGTCAAGCGCGGTGAGGCCGCCGAAGCGCACCGTGACGCTCCGGACGTCCAGGGCGCCGTCATTCACCTGAACGGCCATTCACCCTGAACCGTCGTTCATCTGAACCATCATTCATCGGGGTTGCGTTCCTTATGACTGATGTCAGCGGGTTGAGCCATACGATTCACGCTGAAGGGGCGTTACGCAACAAGCGTCAATCATCGTGGCCAAATCGAGATGGACGGCACAACGCGGCGAAGGCGGCGCAGTCGTTTGCCTCTCGTCCTGGCCATCGATGACGATGGGGTGATGAGCGACGAGCCGGCCTGGGCGGCGGGGGTAACAAGCATCGCCGTGCTCACCGGCGCCGGCATCTCGACCGACTCGGGCATCCCGGACTTCCGGGGCCCCCAAGGCCTGTGGACCAGGGACCCGGCCGCGGAACGACTCGCCAGCTACGACGCCTACGTCAGCGACCCGGCGCTGCGCCGCCGGTCCTGGCAGGCGAGGCTCGCGCACCCGGCGTGGTCCGCGGTCCCGAACGTGGCCCACACCGCGCTGGCCAGGCTGGGCGCGGCGATCGACACGTGGGTCATCACGCAGAACATCGACGGCCTGCACCAGTGCGCCGGCACGCCTGAGGATCGCGTGCTGGAACTGCACGGCACGATGCACCGGGTGGTCTGCGTCGGTTGCGGCGCGCGCACCGAGATGGCCACGGCCCTTGACCGGGTCAGGACCGGCGAGGCCGATCCGCCGTGCGAGCGGTGCGGGGGCATCCTCAAGTCGGCCACCGTGATGTTCGGTCAGCCGCTCGACCGGGCCGTCCTGGCGGCGGCCGTCCGCGCGGCCGGCATCTGCGACCTGATGCTCGCCGTGGGTAGCACGCTCACGGTCGAACCGGCCGCCTCGCTCTGCGCGGTGGCCGCGGACGCCGGCGCGCGGCTCGTGATCGTCAACAATGAACCGACGCCATATGACCGCCTGGCCATCGACCTGGTACGGGAGCCGATCGGGACGGCGATCCCGCGGATCGCCCAGGCACTGCTCGCGTCCCGCGCCGCCCGGCCCTGACGGCAGAACCCTAGTCGCGGACGCCGACGAGGCGGAAGAGCCTGCTGAGCTGACGGTACGGGTCGCGGCGGCTCGCCTCGAGCTCGACGGCGAGCATCGCGTCCATGCCGCTCCCGCCGGAGTCACCGCCATCGGCCTGGTCGTAGGCGTGGACCCAGCCGTCGGTGAACAGGCGCACGCCATACCAGGTGACCGGCGTCACTCCCGCCTCAGCCAGCAGGGCCGATAGCTCCTCGACGGTGTCGGCCCTGGTGTCCACGCCGAGCCCGTTGATCTGGCGGTCCGTGCCGAAGGCGGCAAGCGCGTCCTGCCACCGTCCCTCGAGTGCCGGGCGGGTGGCCAGGCAGCGTGCGTTCTTGGCGACCACCGAGACGACACCACCGGGAGCCGCGAGGCCGGCGAGCGCGGCGGTGAACGGCCGCGGGTCGTCGACGTACATGATCACGCCGTGGCAGAGCACGCCGGTGAAGCGCTGATCGCCAAGCGCGGCCCTGGCGTCCTCGGCGCTGGTCTTGACCAGCCGTACCCGCGCGGCAACCTCAGGCGGTTCGCTGTCCAGCGCCTCGGCGGCCCAGGCGAGCATAGCCTGCGACGGGTCGGCGATCGTGACCTGATAGCCCGCCCTGGCCAGCGGGATGGACTGGTTCCCGCCGCCGCCGCCCACGTCGACCACCGCGGCAGGAGAAGGCGGCAGGTGCGACCTGAGCTGCACGCCGATCACGTGCGTACGGACCCGGCCCCTGACCGTCCCGTAGTGGCCGCGGATGAACCGGTCAGCCAGCGGCGCCCACGGGTCGCTCGCACTAGCCGTGATGGCCGCCTCCGCCACCACCGAATCCCCCGTCATGACCGCCGCCGACGTGACCGCCGCCATGGTGACCGCCCCCGTGGTTACCAGCACCGTGGTTACCAGCACCGTGGTTACCAGCACCGTGGTTACCGTTCCCGTAATGATGAGAGCCGTGTCCAGGGACTTGCTGCGGCGGCACCGGCTGGCCGGTCTGCGGATCGACGGTCCACTGCCCGTCGTCCCTGTACTGGCGCGCCATCCTGCTGGCCCTGGCGTTGATCATCACGAACGATGCGATAGTCGCCCCGACGAGCACGATCCCGATTGCGATGCCCATGGCTGTACCTCCTGGTGACGCGCGATCAGCATATGCCGGGCCGCGGAGGTGACCACGGCCACCGGGCCTGCCAGCCGCTCCCCGCGATCGGATACGGTGCCGACGTGGCGACCGCGACCCCTGATGTCCTGGTGATCGGAGCCGGCGTCTGCGGCCTGAGCACGGCGGTCGCGTTGCAGGACGCCGGGCTGGCGGTCGCCGTCTACGCCGCGGATCCGCCGCACCGAACGACGTCAGCGGCCGCCGGAGCGCTCTGGGGACCGCATCTCGTCGGCGCCGACGACCGCGTAGGCCGGTGGGCCGCTGAGACCCTGCTCAGGTTCCGCGAGCTCGCGGCCGAGCCTGCCGCTGGCGTCTCCGAGATGGCAGGGCTCGTCGCCTCGCCCGGCGCGGCGGAGCCCGGGCCGCCGCCGTTCACCAGCGGCTCGGGTGCGGCTGCCAGCTGCGACCCCGGTGAGCTTCCGCCCGGCTTCGCGACGGGCTGGCGGTATTCAGCCCCCGTCGTTGACATGCCGGCCTACCTGGACTTCCTGCTCGCCCGGCTGCTGGGCAAGGGCGGGCACCTGGAGCTCGGCCCCGCGCTGCGCGGACTGACCGAGGCCGCCGGCCTGCCGGCGGCGCCCGTCATCGTGAACTGCGCGGGCGTCGGCGCACGCGACCTGGTGCCGGACGCCGGTCTCACGCCGGTACGCGGGCAGGTCGTCGTCGCGGCGAACCCGGGACTCACCGAGTTCTTCGTCGGCGAGCGCGAGGATCCCGCGGCGGTGACCTACATCTTCCCGCACGGCCCGGTCGTCGTGCTCGGGGGAACACAGCAGCCCGGCCAGGCGAGCCTGCGCCCAGACCCCGGCACAGCACAGCGGATCGTGGCGGATTGCGTCGCTGCCGAGCCGCGGCTGGCCGGCGCGCCTGTCATCGCGCACCGCGTCGGCCTGCGGCCCGTGCGCGCCGCCGTCAGGCTCGAGACTCAGGCCATCGGCGACGGCCGTCACCTCGTGCACAACTACGGACACGGCGGCGCAGGAGTGACCCTGTCCTGGGGCTGCGCCCTCGCCGTCCGCGCGGAAATCGCCGTGCTTTTCGGTCGCTGATACGAGAAAGCTCCGGCCTTTACCTGCATGCCTTGTCCGCAGGGTTGCTTCCGATAGGGCAGCCTTTCGCTAAAACCGCCCTGCCCTGCCCGCTGGCGATCGCTCGGTTCTGCACGTATCGGTGTGGTCGTTGGGCGGGACCGCACAGAAGGAAGAACGCGTGCAACGTCGCTGGTCGTTGACCAGACGTTCTAGCAGTACAGCGGGCCTGCAAGGCAGTAGTCCGGCGCTACCTGACGCCGCAGTCGGCTGAGCAGCCAGCCCACGCCCTTGTCAACCCGGCGCTGGCGGGCCGCTGCTGCCCGGATTGCCCACGAGGCAATTGATACGAGAACGACATCTGTATAAGCGCATCTCTCTGTTAACTTGCGGTTGTACTCCGTTACACCTCTTGCCCAATTTCCGGGCAGATGCAAGGAAAGGGAGTCGATCGTGAGAAGCATCAGGAATTGGCGCAGCGGGTCATGGGGGCAGCATCGCACCCGCGCGCTGGCTGCCCTCATCGGAGCGGGCACCCTCGCGACGCTCGGCATATCAGCCGCGGCGTCCACGGCGGCGCATGCGGGCTCGCACTCAGCCCAGCCGCGTGCAATCAGGCATGGAGTTGCCGTACACATGACCAAGGTCGGCACGGTCAACTTCCGGGCACTGGCCAGGGCAGCCAAGCCGCACGCTACGCGGGCAGCGGGCACGCCGCGGGAAATGCCGCTGAGGCTGCCGTCGTTCGTCAAGAAGGCCGGAACGAGGGCGGCGCGGGCAAAGGCCACGACTCCGCATGTCGCCCGCACGACCGGATTCGCCTGGAATGTTCGCGGCGAAAAGGGATTCAACGGCATCGACCACACCGCCAACGAAAACAATTTCGGGTTCGACATCTCGCCGCCCGACCATGCCCTCGGGGTCGGCACCAGCTCGGCTGGCCCGATCATCATCCAGTCGCTGAACCTGAGCCTGCAGGCATTCACGCGGTCGGGCCACCCGCTGACCCCGCCGATAGGCGCCAACACGTTCATGGGCCTGGGGCCGTGCACTGACGCCGGCTTCCCGCTGAACTGCCCGTCCGACCCGCGGGTGTACTGGGACCCGCAGACGCGGCACTGGTTCATCACCGACTTCACGTTCAGCGAGTCGCCGCTTGGTGAGCAGTTCATCGCGGTCAGCAGGACGACCAACGGGCTGGGCAGCTACACGATCTTCTCGCTCCCGACGGGCGGCGGGTTCATCGATCCTGCGGACTGCCCGTGCGAGGGCGACTTCGACATGATCGGGGCCGACAACAACGGCTTCTACCTCGACGTGAACGAGTTCGGGCAGACCTCCTACCATGGCGCCGACCTGTTCGCGATGTCCAAGCGCGGGCTCATCGCGGCCGCCAACGGCGGGACCGCGACGGTCTTCGTCTACACCGTGCCGACGAATTCGGATCCGTTCGGCGGCTTCCGCCTCGCGCCCACGTCGACGACGCAGGGTTCGCGGTTCCCGAACACCGAGTACTTTGTCGAAAACGACGGCAACCTGAACAGCAACACATCGCTGGAAGTCTGGGCGCTGCTGCGCACCGGCAGCCTGAACGGCCCGTCGCCGACCGCGCCTCCGCTGGTGGAGAAGGGCGTGGAGACCGAGGGTTACAGCATCCCGCCGCCAGCGACCCAGAAGGCCGGGCCGATCCCGTTCGGGAACAGTGTCGGCGCGCTCGTGGCCCAGCCAGTGGACGGCGGCTTCGAGACCATACAGGACCCGACCTTCGCCAGCGGCAACCTGTACGTCCAGCTGGGTACTGGCCTCAAGGCAGGCGGCGGCGCGTTCCGTGCGGGACTGGCCTGGGTCGTCCTGCGGCCCAAGGCGGGCACGTCCTCGATCTCGGTGAAGAAGGTCAGCAACGGCTACGTCGCGGCCAACGCGCAGCTGATCTACCCGTCGATCGCGGTCAACTCCCACGGCGTCGGCTGGATGGCCTTCACGGTCACCGGGGCTAACCACTACCCGGCCGCCGCCTACATCAGGTTCAACGGCGTTCACGGCGCGACCGGGAAGATTCACATCGCCAAGTCAGGAACGACGCCGCTGGACGACTTCACCTGCTACCCAGGGTCGGGCTTCGGTCCGACTTGCCGCTTCGGCGACTACTCGGCCAGTCAGTACTTCAACGGCCGGGTCTTCATGGGAGTCGAGTACATCCACAACCGGACCAACGTGGCCGCCGGCGCGGCCACCAACTGGGCCACCAGGGTTTTCTCGGTCCCCGTCCATCCATAAGCAGGCCTGATCCTGGCAAACCCTGAATCACGAGCGCGGCGGCCGGGGACGTTCCGCAAGCCCCGGCCGCCGCTTCGCCCCGGCGCGGCTCTGACAAAGGCGTACTCTGCGGCGGGCAGGGCGCCGACGCCCAGCCAGACGCGACCGGGCCCGTCGCCGCATGCCCCGTCCGGCAGCCTCGCGTCGGCGCACGGCCTGAGCCACGGAACCTGACACGCGACGAGCGCGTCCAACTGGACATGCAAGCTAGGAATGGCCGCATCGTTCCGTACGCATCCAAGGCCATCTTGCTCGGAACCGTCCTCCTGGCGGCCGCGGCGTGCGGGGTCACTGGCCCGGTGACGGGCGGCGGATCGAGCCATCGCCCGTCAGTTCAGCCGCGGCCTGGGACAGCAGTCAGCGCGACATTGTCGCGTGCACCACGACCCGGCGAGCTCACGCCGACATCCGCGGCACCCTCGCGCCACCGCAGGATCATTGCCGACCACTCCGGCCAGGTGACCGTCACCGCATCGGACAACGGCGCGACTGTCGCAGCCGTCCCGGGACAGGTGATCACCGTGGTCCTTGGCGGCCATGGCATGCTCATGTGGAACCGCCCCCGGGCAGCGTCGTTGCCCGGAGTGCTACGACAGCTCAGCGGAAGCGGCGGCTACCCGTCCCGGGCACCAGCCCGTGCGAGGTACCGCACGGTCCGGGCTGGGACGGCGGAGATTCTCTCCGGGACGAACGCGCGATGCTTGCACACCCACCCGCCCTGCGAGATCGCTCAGCAGCTATGGCGGATCACCGTCGTCGTACGCTAGTCATGCTGACCTCCAAGCGCGGCACCCGGACGCGGGAACAGCCGGTAGCTACTGACGGGGCCCGGCCGCGACGCGGCGGCGCCTTCTCGTATCCAGCGCACCGCTAGGGTTGGGTGCCATGAATGTCGGATTCGGCCTGCCCGTCTCGGGAGCCTGGGCCACACCGGACAACATTTCCCGGTTTGCGACGCTGGCGGAAGCGTCCGGTTATTCCTCGCTCTGGACTTTTCAGCGGTTGCTGGTTCCCGACGGACCGGCGATGGAGCCGGTCTACCGCAGCGTGCTGGACCCGATCGCGGCGCTTGCCTATGCCGCGGCCGTGACCAGCAGGATCAGGCTCGGGGTCGCCGTGATCAACGCGCCGTACGTCTCCCCCGGCTACCTCGCCAAGCAGGCGGCCAGCGTGGACGTCCTGTCGGCCGGGCGCCTCGACCTCGGCCTCGGCCTCGGCTGGATGCCCGAGGAGTTCGCGATGACCGGCGCCTCGATGCAGCGCCGCGGCGCGCGGACCGCCGAGTACGTCAGGGCGCTGCACGCGATCTGGGGCAAGCAGCCCGCGGAGTTCAGCGGCGAGTTCTACACGGTGCCGCGCGGCACCGTGCTGCCCAGGCCGGTCCAGGCTGGCGGCCCGCCCGTGCTGCTCGGCGGGACCGCGCCGGTCGCGCTGCGCCGGGCGGGACGGATCGCCGATGGCTGGGTGACCTCGAGCCGGGCTGACCTGTCCAGGATCGCCGAGAGCATCCAGGTCGTGCACGACGCCGCGGCGGCGGCTGGCCGCGACCCGGCGGCGCTGCGCGTCATCTGCCGCGGCGTGGTCCGCTGGGGCGAGCACGCCACAGACGACGCGGGACGCCGGCGGCTGCTCTCGGGTGATCGCGAGCAGATCCGCGGCGACCTCAGCTGGCTGGCCGGGCAGGGCGTGACCGAGGTCTTCTGCGACCTGAACTGGGATCCGCTGGTCGGCGCGCCGGACGCCGATCACGCCGCGGCGACCGACCGCGCCGCGACCATACTCGCCGCGCTCGCGCCGATCTCGTAACCGCACTATCATCGGCGGCATGACGGACCGGCCCCTTCCCGCCAGCCCCGTGCCCGCCAGGCCCCCGCTTGACGGCATCGAGGACACATGGTCGCGCGCGTGGGAACGGGATCAGGTAGTACACGTTTGACCGGAGCAAGACCCGCGGCGAGATCTTCTCGATCGACGCCCCGCCGCTGACCGCGAGCGGGACGCTGCATCTGGGGCACGCGTTCTCCTTCACGCACACCGACGTGATCGCGCGGTACCAGCGGATGCGCGGCATGGAAGTCTTCTATCCGGTCGGCTGGGACGACAACGGCCTGGCAACCGAGCGCCGGGTGCAGAACTACTACGGGATCAGCTGCGACCCCTCGCTGCCCTACCGGCGTGGCCTGGTGCCGCCCCGTGACGGCGCGCCCAGGACGCCGGTCTCGCGCCGGAACTTCATCGAGCTCTGCCGCGAGCGGACCGAAGCGGACGAGCGCGCCTATGAGCTGGCGTGGCGGCGGCTCGGGCTGTCCGTGGACTGGTCGAGCCGCTACCGCGCGATCGAGGACCGCCCCGCCGCGGTCTCGCAGCGGGCGTGGTGAAGTTCTACGAGAACGGCGACGTGCCGCTGGAGATCGTCACGGCCCGGCAGTGGTACGTGGCCAACGGCAGCAGGGATCGGTTGCCGCGCGAGCAGCTGCTTGCCAGGGGCCGCGAGCTCGCCTGGCATCCGCCGCACATGCGGGTCAGGTACGAGAACTGGGTGGCGGGCCTGACCGGGGACTGGCTGATCAGCCGCCAGCGGTACTTCGGCGTTCCGATCCCGGTCTGGTATCCGCTGGACGCCCGCGGCGCGCCGGACTACGACTCGCCGATCGTGCCGCCGGACAGCGCGCTGCCGGTCGATCCGCTGGCCTGCCCGCCGCCCGGCTATGACGCAGGCCAGCGCGACCAGCCTGGCGGCTTCACCGGCGACCGGGACGTGATGGACACCTGGGCGACGTCCTCGCTGACGCCCCTGATCGTGGCCGGCTGGCCGGACGACGACGACCTGTCCGGCCGGATCTATCCCATGGACCTGCGGCCGCAGGCGCACGAGATCATCAGGACCTGGCTGTTCTACACGGTGCTCAGGTCGCAGCTGCTCTGCGGCCAGCTGCCGTGGCGGCACGCGGCGATCTCCGGCTGGATACTCGACCCCGACCGCAAGAAGATGTCCAAGTCCGGCGGCAACGCGGTCACGCCCGCCGATCTGTTCGAGCGGTACGGCTCCGACGCCGTGCGGTACTGGGCCGCGAGCGCGCGGCTCGGCGTGGACACCGTTCGACGAGGCTCAGCTCAGGATCGGGCGCCGGCTCGCCATCAAGATTCTTAACGCAACCCGGTTCGTGCTCAGGTTCGCCGAGCCTGACGACGCTGACGCGACCGTGACCGCGCCGCTCGACCTGGCCATGCGGACCAGGCTCGGCCAGGTCACCGGCCGGTGCACGGCGGCGCTCGGCGCGTACGACCACGCGAGCGCGCTCGAGCACGCCGAGGAGTTCTTCTGGCAGTTCTGCGACGACTACCTGGAACTCGTCAAGCCACGGGCCTACGCCAGCGAGAAGGATCCTGACGGGGCGGGATCGGCCGTCACGGCGCTCAGGTCTGCGCTGTCGGTGATGTTGCGATTGTGATGCCGTTCGTGACGGAAGAAGCCTGGTCATGGTTCAATGCCGGGTCTAACGTGACGCGGGTTGAAGTGATCGAAGTGGGTGATGAGACAGATGGGTCACGGTTTGAGGTGATCTTGTGACCTGATCTCGCTATGATCCCTGGCGAGCCGTAACGACTGGCCGGCGCGGTTGGGAGTGGCCATGCGCACATACGTGACGGAGTTCATCGGAACCTTCGGGTTGGTATTCACCGTGGGCTGCACGGTGATGTCGGGGTCCTCAGCCGCGCCGCTCGCGATCGGCGCCGCGATGATGGTGCTGGTCTACGCGGGCAGTCACATCTCGGGCGCGCACTACAACCCGGCCATCACGCTCGGCGTGTTCTTGCGCGGCAAGCTGCCCAGGGAGCTAGTCGCGCCGTACTGGATCGCCCAGCTCGCCGGCGCGTTCCTGGCTGGCTGGCTGGCCAAGTTCACGATCCATCCCGGGCCGATCCGCGCGTTGTCGACCGCGGGCGTGCACGCCGTCTTCTCGGCCATGTTCGCGGAGTTCTTCTTTACCTTCGTGCTCGTCTACGTCGTGCTGAACGTCGCGACCAGCAAAGACCAGCCGGGCAACCAGTTCTTCGGCCTGGCAATCGGGTTCACCGTGGCGGCTGGCGCGTTCGCGGCCGGCGCCGTCAGCGGCGCCGCCTTCAACCCGGCTGTCGCGTTCGGCGCCATGCTCATGGGCCTGCTGAACTGGGGCAACTTCTATATCTACCTGATCGCGAACCTGCTCGGCGGCGCAGTCGCCGCGATCGCGTTCAACTACCTGAACCCCGACGACGCCGGGGACAGGCCGCTCGCGCGGCGGCTGGCTGCCAGGAGCACGCGGCCGGCGACGGTGACGGCGACCGCGACAGCTCCGGCCAGCCCGGCCGCTCCAGAGGCCGGGCAGCCAGGCCGCACCGCCAGCGGATCCCGCAGCTGGCGGCGCGCCGGCGGGCTGAGCCGCCTTGTCCGTGCCCGGTACGCTCGTGGCATGGGAAAAGCTCAGCTCTCAGAGGACCAATGGCGCGAGCGGCTCACTCCTGAGGAGTACCACGTCCTGCGGCAGGCCGGCACCGAGGCTCCGTTCACTGGCGAGTACACCGACACCAAGACCCGCGGTGTCTACCACTGCCGTGCCTGCGGCGCCGAACTGTTCAGCTGGGACGCCAAGTTCGAGTCGCACTGCGGCTGGCCGAGCTTCTACCAGCCCAGCGAGGGCGACGCAGTGGTCCTGCTCGAGGACCGCTCGTTCGGCCGGGTAAGGACCGAGGTCCGGTGCGCCAACTGCGACTCGCACCTCGGGCACGTGTTCGAGGGCGAGGGCTACGACGTGCCGACCGACCAGCGGTGGTGCATCAACTCGGTCTCGCTGAAGCTCGAGCCCGTCGAGAATGCCTGACGGCGACAGCACCGCCGTCCTGCGGCTGATTCGTCCGGCTGACCTGTCCGGCGCCACCGCGCAGACGGCTGGCATGATCCGTTCGGCGGCGATCTCCGGCGACCTCGTCGGCGCCAGGGCGCTCTGGATGGGCCGGACGATCCTGCCGCCTGGCGTCTGCCGTGACCCGGCAACCCGCGACATCGTGCGGCTCGAGACCGCGCCTGGCGACTACGTCTGGGTGCCGCCGAACGTCCATCACAGAGAAGAGAACCCCTCGGCCGACACCGAGGCCGTCGTGGTGATCGCGCGTTCCACCCAGGAGGCCATCGTCGTCAACGTCGACTCACTCTGAGCCGCCTTCGCCCGTCACCCGCCCGGTTCCTGGCGCCTGCTGAGGTGGTTCCCGGGATTGACCCCGCATAGTGAGGTAGCGAGGACAGCGCGTCAGTGGATGCGGATCAGGGCGTCCGGGCTCAGGTCGGCCAGGCTGGCGTGCCCGGCGAGCCGCATCGTCAGCTCGAACTCCTGCCGGAGCGCGCGCAGCACGTGCGTGACGCCCTCCTCGCCGGCCAGCCCGAGCCCGTACACGTACGGCCGCGCGATCAGCACGGCCTGTGCGCCGAGCGCGAGCGCCTTGACCACGTCGGCGCCGCCGCGGATGCCGCTGTCGAACAGCACGGTGAGCTGCGACCCGACGGCGGCGGCGACCGGCGGCAGCGCGTCAAGCGCCGCGATGCCGCCGTCCACCTGGCGGCCGCCGTGGTTCGAGACGACCACGCCGTCCATCCCCGCGTCGGCCGCCCGCCTGGCGTCGTCAGCCGACTGGATGCCCTTCAGCACGACGGGCCCGTCCCAGTGCTCGCGCAGGAACGGCAGGTCATCCCAGGTGAGCGACGGGTCGCCGAAGATCTGCGTCCAGCGCAGGATGGCCGCGTCGCGATTCTCGTCGGCCGCGCCGGGCAGCCCGGCGTTGAACGCGGGATCGCTGAAGTAGTTCTGGTTGCCGATCCCGCGCAGGAACGGCAGGAATGCCCTGTCCAGGTCGCGCGGCCGGTAGCCGAGCACCCTGGTGTCCAGGGTCAGCACCAGCACGGTGAACCCCGCGGCCCGCGCACGGCCGAGAAAGCTCGCCGCGATGTCCCTGTCCTTAGGCCAGTAGAACTGGAACCAGCGCTGGCCGTCGCCACTGGCCTTGGCGACCTCCTCGATCGTGCAGGACGCCGCTGTCGACATGATCATCGGCACGCCGGCCGCCGCCGCCGCGCGGGCGACGGCCACCTCGCCCTCAGGATGGGCGAGCTTGAGCACGCCGACCGGCGCGAGCATGACCGGCGCCGCGAGCGAGGCGCCGAGCACCGTGCTCGCGTACGACGGAGCGCTGACGTCGGTCAGCATCCTCGGCACGATCCGCCACCGGCGGAACGCGGCCAGGTTCTCCCGCACCGAGTCTTCCTTGCCGGCGCCGCCGCGGACATAGTCGAAGGCCTCAGGCGCCATCCGGTCCCTGGCGAGCTCCTCGAGCGCGTCCAGCCTGGCGGGCAGGACCGGCGTGGCTCCGCCGATTCCGTTGAGGTAGATCTCGTCCTGATAGGTCTCGAGCGGCTGGTTCAAACCTGCGCCCAATCAGTCGAAGAGGTCGGGGTCGGTCGCGACGATATGATCCCACAGCGGCCGGAACTGGAATTGCCCGGCGATCGGGATGCCGAGCTGGCCGCGCGTGATCAAGGCGGTCTCCCTGTCGATCAGCTTCGGCGTCCCCGCCGCCATCGCCAGCAACTGCGCCTGGCAGGATCGCTCCATCGTGACGAACCACCAGGCCGCCTCCGACACCGACTCGCCGACCGTCAGCAAGCCGTGGTTTGCCAGGATCACGGCCTTGCTGCTGCCAAGCGCCCGGGCGATCCGCCTGCCCTCCTCGATGTCGTTGACGATGCCCCGGTAGTCCTCGTACAGGCCGTGATCCTCGAAGAACGCGCAGGCGTCCTGGGTCAGCGGATCGAGCAGGATGTGCAGGCTGGAGAACGCTTTGCCGTGCAGCGAATGCGCGTGCGCCGCCGCGATCACGTCGGGCCTGGCCAGGTGGACCTGGGAGTGGATGCAGAACGCGGCCCTGTTCACCGGCTGGTCCCCCTCGACCACGTTGCCTTCGTGATCGACGAGGATCAGGTCAGAGACCTTGATCTGGCTGAAGTTCATCCCGAACGGGTTGACCCAGAACCTGTCCTGATGCTCAGGGTCGCGCGCGGTGATGTGCCCTGCGACGCCCTCGGAGAAGCCGAACCGGCCGAAGATGCGGAACGCGACCGCCAGCTCCTGCTTGCGATGCAGCCGCTCCTGCTCGAGAGTGCTGCCCGCTGCCTGGGCTGTCGCCTGCGCTCGCGCCTGCTCGGTCACGGTCATCTGCGTCTCCTCTGCCGCCCGGCCGTCATTGTCCGCTGTTCACTACGGTGACACCCATTGTCCTGGCTAGCCAGCCGCCCTCTACGCTCGGGTCATGACCGACGACCTGACCGCGGCTGCCTACGCGGACGGCATCGACGCGGCACGGCATCGGCTCCTGGATTTCGTCCGGCAGTGCCCTGACGACCTCTGGCGCTCGGCGCCCGTCCCTGGCGACCCGCGCCCGGTCGGCGTCATCGCCGATCACGTCGCTCATTCTTACGAGTACCTGGCCGGCTGGATCGGCGACATCGCCGCTGGCCAGCTCGTTGAGGTGAGCACCGACCTCGTTGACGACCTGAACGCCGGGCACGCGGCCGGCGCCAGCGACCTCACCCCAGGGAATGTCGCCAGCCACCTGCGGTCGAGCGGCGACGCGCTGATCGCGCTGGTCGCCTGGCTCGAGCCTGCTCAGCTTGACCTCGACGGCGGGCGCATCCGCAGGCTCGCGACGATCGCCGCGCGACACGCCGACGGTCACCGGGCCGAATTCGAGGCAGGTCTGGCGGCCACGTCGTAGCCGGCGCTCACCCATCCTGCGGCGCTCCGGGCACAATGCCGCTATGGCACAAGCGAACCAGGTCGTCGCGGAGCTGCTGCAGGAGTACGCCGACCTGCTGCTGATCTCCGGCGGCGACGCGTTCCGCGCCCGCAACTACGAGAAGGCGGCCAAGTCGGTTGCGGGCTTCAACGGCGACGTCGGAACGATGGACGCCACGGCGCTGCGCAAGATCCCAGGAATCGGAGCCTCGATAGCCGCCAAGATCATCCAGTTTCAGGGCACCGGCACGATCTCCGAGCTCGAGGACCTGCGCGTCACGATCCCGGACGGCGTCAGGGAGATGACCAGGATTCCCGCGCTCGGGCCCAAGCGTGCCTTCCAGCTCTACCGCGAGCTGGGGATCAGCTCGGTCGCCGAGCTGTCAGCGGCCATCGACGACGGAAGGCTGCGTGACGTGCGCGGCTTCGGCCGCAAGAGCGAGGAGAAGCTCAGGCACGGCATCGATCTCGCCAGGAGCTTCGGCCAGCGCGTGCCGCTCGGCGTCGCGTTCGACGTCGCCAGCAGGATCGTCGCCGCGATAAGCGCGGTGCCCGGCTGCCAGCGCTGCGAGCACGCTGGTTCGCTGCGGCGCTTCAGGGAGACGATCGGCGACGTCGACATCCTCGCCACGGCCAGCGACTCGGGTCCGCTGATGCGCACGCTGACCGAACTGCCCGAGGTGACCGAGGTGGTCGTGCATGGCGACACGAAGACGTCTGTGCGGGTCCGCACCGGCCACCCGGCGCGGTCCGGTACCATTCAGGTCGACCTGCGCGTGGTGCCGACCGAGTGCTGGGGCGCTGCCCTGCAGTACTTCACGGGCTCGCAGGCGCACAACGTCGCCATCCGCGAGATCGCCGTGCGGAAAAAGCTGAAGCTGTCCGAGTACGGCCTGTTCGACGTCGAGACCGGCGACCTCATCGTGAGCGCGAGCGAGGAAGAGGTCTACGCCAGGCTCGGGATGGCGTGGGTGCCGCCGCCAATGCGAGAGAACACCGGCGAGGTGCGGGCCGCTCAGCGCGGCCAGCTTCCCGTCCTGGTCACGGACCGCGACATCCGGGGCGACCTCCATACGCACACGAACCTGACCGACGGCGTCGGCACGCTGGAGGAGATGGTCACCGCCGCGCACGCCCGCGGCTACGAGTACTTCGCGGTCACCGACCACGCACCGAACCTGTTCATGCAGCGCATGACGCTGGAAAAGATGCTGGAACAGCGAGGCCGGCTCCGCGGGCTGCACGCGGCACTGGCCAGCGACGGCGGCCGGCCGATGACCCTGCTGCACGGGACCGAGCTCAACATCGGCGAGGACGGGTCGGTGGACTGGCCCGACGACATCCTGGCCGGGTTCGACTTGTGCGTCGCGTCCGTGCACTCGCTGTTCGACCTGCCACGGGCGGAGATGACCATGAGGTTCCTGCGGGCGTGCGAGAACCCGCACGTGAATATCATCGGGCACCCCTCGACCAGGCGGATCGGCCGCCGGCCGCCGGTCGACCTGGACTGGGACGAACTGTTCCGTGCCTGCGCGGCGACCGGCACCGCGCTGGAAATCAACGCCAGCCCTGGCAGGCTCGACCTGGCGTCAGACCACATCAAGGCCGCCAGGGACGCGGGCGTCAGGTTCTCCGTGGACACCGACGCGCACGCCGCCGGCCACCTGGACGTCCTGCGATTCGGAGTCGGGACCGCGCAGCGCGGCTGGCTGACCCCCGATGACATCATCAACACCTGGCCGCTCGACCGCCTGCGCGGCTTCCTGCGCAAGGAGCCGGCGCACTCACCCGGTTAGCTCGCCGCAGCGGACGAGAGCCCTTTCCGCACTATCCTGATCAGCTCCCGGCCAGCAAGGTGACGCCACGACGCGTTGTAGCGGACGAACCGCGCGTGGTACCTGCCCACCCCCAGGGGCGCGGGACGGACGCTCGACCGCGCGGCCGGGCAGTCCGCACCCTGCGCGGGCACATTCTTGTCGATTCCGGCCAGCGCGATCACTGCGAGCTTCCCTGGCATCAGGGTGCCTGCCACATCCGCGCCGAAGTTCCTGCTTGCGCTGGTCGCGAAACGACCAGGCAACGCGTTTCGCCTGGAGACCGTCAGCGCGCGGACGGGCTACGTGCTGTTCGCGAACGTCGGCAGCCCGCTGCGGTGGATCGACCTGGCTACCGGACGGGTGGTGACCGTCCACGGGCGCGCGGCCAACCACGCCTATCGACGTGGCCTGGTGAGCGTGCCGGCCTAGGCGAGGCTGGCGACCAGGTCGCTGAGGGCCTTGCGCCGGCCGGTGTAGAACGGGATCTCGACCCTGGTGTGGCGCCTGGCGGTCGCGCCGCGCAGGTGCCGCATCAGGTCCACGATCCTGTGCAGTTCGTCAGCCTCGAACGCGAGCATCCACTCGTAGTCGCCGAGCGCGAACGCCGACACGGTGTTCGCGCGGACATCAGGGTAGTCGCGCGCCATCTTCCCGTGCTCGGCCAGCATGGCGCGCCGCTCGTCATCCTCGAGCAGGTACCAGTCGTAGGACCTGACGAACGGGTAGACGCAGACGTAGTTCTTGGGCTCCTCGCCCGCCAGGAAGGCCGGGATGTGGCTCTTGTTGAACTCCGCCGGCCGGTGCAGCGCCATCGCCGACCAGGCCGGCTGGCAGGCCCGGCCGAGCCTGGTCCTGCGGAACCTGGCGTACATCTCCTGCAGGTCGTCGGCGGCCGGCGCGATCCACCAGAACATCAGGTCGGCGTCGGCGCGCATGCCCTGCAAGTCGTAGCAGCCCCTGGTGACGACGTCCTTGCCCGCGGCCTGCTCGAACATCTCTGCCATCTCGGCAGCCAGCGCCTCCCGGCTGGCCAGATCGACCGCCGCGCGGTCGCTGACACGGAAGACCGACCACATGGTGTACCGGATGAGCTGATTCAGGTCCCTGGCCTTCGGCCGCGCCTGGCTCGCCTCGTCTGCCATGTCTGTCATTCTCCCGCTCCGCCAGGCGCGCTCAGGACAGCGGGGTCGCGGCCGTCGTCTGGAGGTAGGCCAGGACCTGGCCGGCGGCGAGCCGCGCCGAAGCCACGCACGCGGGAATGCCGATGCCGTCGTACGCGGCTCCGCAGACCGCGAGGCCTGGCTGCGCCGCGACCGCGGCCCGGATCCGGTCCACCCGATCCAGGTGGCCAACCGTGTACTGCGGCAGCGCGCCACCCCACCTGGTGACCCTGGTGTCCGCCGGCTGGCCGGCCACGCCGGTCGCCGCGGCCAGGTCGGCGACGGCCAGCGCCGTGAGGTCGGCGTCGTCGCGCTGCAGCACGGCTTCCTCGCCGATCCGCCCGATCGAGCACCGGACCACGTGCACATCGCCGCCCAGGTGCGGCCACTTGACCGTGCTGAAGGTGACGGCCTTGACCGGGCGGCCATCGACGGCCGGCACGAGGTAGCCGCTGCCGGAAAGCGGCGCGGGAAAGGCCGTCATCCGATAGGCAAGCGTGACGATCGCCATGCTGGCGTACTCGATCTCGGCCAGCGCTGCCGCCGCGACCCCCGCGCCGCTGACCTGGCCGAGCAGCCGGCTGGCGGGGCGGGCGGGCAGCGCCAGGATGACGGCGTCCGCCTCGACCCGCTCGGGAGCAGGCACCGGCCCGACGGTCAGCTGCCAGCCGGCGGGCGTCCTGGTCAGGTCGCGCACCGTCGCCGAGGTCCGCACCCGCGCGGCGCTCGCACGTGCCAGCGCCCCCGGCAGCGCGCCGAGGCCGCCGGCCAGCGTCGTGAAGACGGGTGAGCGCGGCACCGCTGGTTCGCCGGCCCGGCCTGGATCCTGGCTCAGCAGAGACCCGGCGGCCGCGGCGAGCGACCGGTGCGACCTGGATGCCTGCGCCAGAGTCGGCAGCGTAGCCTCGAACGACAACTGGTCACTGCGGCCCGCGTAGACGCCGCCGAGCAGCGGATCGACCAGCCGCTCCACGACCTCGGCGCCGAACCTGGCAGCCACGAAGCCCGCGACCGGCACATCGTCCGACCGGCTGGTTTCGGCCAAGAGCGCGTCTTGCCTGGCCCGCTCGAGGCCTTCGGGCGACAAGATCGCCGATCGTTCCAGGTCATCGACATCCGCGGGCACTCCCATGAACTGCCGGGTGGGCAGCGGCCGGAAGGCGCCCCTGGTCCAGACCCTGGCGGTGGTCGTGCCCGGCGAGACGAGGTCACCGCCCAGGCCCACCGCCTTGATCAGGTCCACGCCCTCCGGCCGCCGCGCGAGCAGGGCCTCGGCCCCGGCGTCCACCTGGACCCCGGCGACCGGCGACACCGTCAGCTTCCCGCCGGTGCGCGGCGACGACTCGAGCACCGTTACCTCGGCGCCGCTGTCGCGGAGGAAGTAGGCCGCGGCCAGTCCGGCAATGCCGGCACCGACGATGACCACCCGCCCGTGTCCGGCTCGACCGGGCTGAGCTGCTGAGTTCACCCCTCCACCCTGGCAGAAGGGCCCGCGGCCCGCTCAGCCGGCGGTCAAGCGGCCGGCCTGTGTGCCGCGCAGGTGACCGGGTGGCAGCTTCCTGCCGCAGAGCACGAGGGCGAGGTCCTGGGCCAGGCCGGACAGCTGCTCGCCCGACCCGAACGACCAGTCGATGTCGTCGGCCTTCAGCTCGATCCCGGTCATGTCGGTGCCGAAGTGCCTGAGCGCCCGTGGCTCGGTGATGGCCTGCAGGACAATCCGCAGCCGCTCCTGCGGAACTCGCCGCCCTACGCCGAGCGGCACGGCGAGGTCGAGGCCATGGATCATGTCGTGGGTAAGCGCTCCGGCCTGGCCGCCGCCCGGCGGCTTCCATGGGTTCGCGACGTTGTCCAGGAGCGATTCCAGCAGGCCGGCCGCGGGAATCCTGGCGACGTCCCGGCGGGCGCAGCGGTCCGCCATCGCGTGGAATCTCCCGCCGGAACGGATCAGCTCGGCCGCGAACCTGGCGCCTGAATACCTGAAGGGCATCGTCACGTGCGCCACCAGCTCGCGTACCCGCCATCCGGCGCACAGCGTCGGCGCGTTCCACGCCTCCGCCGGCAGGGCGCTCAGCAGGTCGGCTACCTCCTGCCGCTCGGCGGCGATTGCCTGCGTCAGCTCCGGCTCAGTCATCGTGATGGTCGTCATCGTCATTGCCTTTCTGTTCGTTCTGCTGACAGGGTCACCAGGTAGGCGGCGAAGCGATCGAGAGAGGTCGCGAACCCCGCCTGGGCCTCAGGACTGCGGTACGGATCTGGTACGTGCGCCTGATGGATCCGCACCTCAGTGCGCGCGCCGCCGAGGTCACGCAGCGTGGACGTGGTCGTCACCCCGCTGTCCGGCTCCGTCCACACCAGCCGCGCCGGCTCGTCGATCTCGACGAAGACCGCCCGCGTCGGGTAGCGGCTGCCGTCGGCGTCGTTGACCATCACGGTCTCGAAGACTTCCCCGGGCCGCGGGTCTACCTTGATCGTCTCCAGCGGCGTGCTGACGCCCGCCGGCCCCCAGAAATGGGTCAGGTGCTCGGGCTCGATCAGGCACCGGAACACCAGGTCCCTGGGCGCCTCGAAGATCCGCGTGTAGACGAGCTCGTCCGGTGCTGTCTGGTCAGTCATGATCATCGCCCTTCCGCTGGTCAGAACGGACCGATCGGCCCGATCGGGTCTGGATGTCGCGCAGGTGCTCGTCGAGCTTGTCGAAGCGCTCGGACCAGATCCTGCGGTTCTCCTCGATCCAGCCCGCTGCTCCGTCCAGTGCCGCGCTTTCCAGGTGGCACGGCCGGAACTGCGCGTTCCTGCTCCGCGAGATCAGGCCGCAGCGCTCGAGCACCTTCAGGTGCTTGGAGATCGCTGGCAGGCTCATCGCGAACGGGGCAGCCAGCTCGTTCACCGTGGCGTCGCCCCTGGCCAGCTGGGCTACGATCGCCCGGCGGGTCGGATCGGCCAGGGCGGCGAAGGTCGAATCCAGCTGGTCTGCCGCGATCGTCATGCCGCCCTCCCTGGTATCCCTGGTTCGTATTTAACCAACTAGCTAGTTAGCCGTCAAGTTAAGTACGCGAACCGTGCATGCCGTAGCGTTGGCCCGTGCAGGAGGTGCGCGACACAGACGCGGTAAACGAGCGCGGGACCACAGTGCTGGACGCGCGCGGCGTCGACCTGATCCGCGCTGGCCGGCCGCTCCTCGACCAGATCACCATGTCTGTGCGGGCCGGCGAGCTCTGGGCCGTGCTGGGTCCCAATGGCGCCGGCAAGAGCACGTTGCTGCGGCTGCTCGCCACCTACTCGCATCCCACCCGCGGTGAGCTTGACATCCTCGGAAAGCGACTCGGGCGCGTGGATGTCTTCACGCTTCGCCCGCTGATCAGCCTCGTCAGCGCGCATCACCCGGTCCGGGCCCGCAGGACCGTCAGGGACCTGGTGCTGAGCGGTGCAACCGGCACCCTCGACCTCGCGGCTCGCTGGGCGCCAACGCCATCGGAGTCGGCCAGGGCCGAGATGGTCATCGAGCTGATGGGCCTGGCCCGGCTTGCCGGAAGCAGGTGGTCGCTGCTGTCTCAGGGTGAGCAGAGCCGGGCGCTGATCGCCCGCGCGCTGATGGGCTCGCCCCGTGTGCTGTTGCTCGATGAGCCGGCCGCCGGGCTTGACGTCGCAGGGCGTGAACAGCTGCTGGCCAGCCTGACCGAGCTACGCGACCGCGAACCATGGCTCGCGGTCATCCTGGTCACCCATCACCTCGAGGAACTGCCGGCAGCCACCTCGCACGCGCTGCTGCTGCGCTCGGGCCGTCAGCTCGCGGCCGGGCCGGCGGCCGAGGTGCTCACCAGCGAGCTGGTCAGCACGTGCTTCGGCCACCCGGTCAGCGTGGCCAGGCATGCGGGCCGCTGGACCTGCACGGCCCGCTCGTAGCCGGGTACGGCGTCACGGAGCGACGGCGGCCCAGTCGAATGCTGCTCCGATCCGCAGCAGCTCAGCGCGGGTCGCTTCGTCACAGAGCGCGCCATGCACGCCGGCGGCGTAGCTGGCCTCTGGCGATGCTCCAAGCCGCTGCGCGGTCGCGTGCTCCATGCCGAGATCGTTGCCGAACATCGCCGGGTCGTCGGTGTTGATCGTGCACGGGACGCCCGCGGCAAGCAGCCGTGGCAGCGGATGCTCGGCCAGGGATCGCACGACGCCGGTCCGCAGGTTGGAGATGGGGCAGACGTCGAGCACGATGCCGCGGCCGGCGAGCTCGCCGAGCAGGCCAGGGTCCTCGACGGCGCGGATGCCGTGCCTGATCCGGTCGGCGCCGAGCACGTCGATCGCGCAGCGCACCGACGCCGGGCCGTCCGCCTCGCCCGCGTGCGGCACCGAGCCGAGCCCGCCGTCGCGCGCCGTCGCGAACACACGCTCGTAAAGCCGCGGCGGATAGTCACCCTCAGGCCCGCCGAGGCCGACCCCGACGACGCCGCGGCCGACGTTCGCGAGGGCGTGCCTGACGGTCTCCTCGGCCGCCTCGAGCGGGTAGCCGCGCACGATATCGGGGGTCAGCGCGACCCGGACGCCATGCTCCTCCCATGCCTGCCTGGCACCGTCGCAGTAGCCGGCGAAGATCTCCTCGTACGGCACGCCGCGTCCGGCGGGCTCGGACGGGGAGAAGATGCCCTCCAGGTACACCGCGCCGTGCACGGCCGCCTCGGCCGCGTAGCCGACGACCACCTGCCTGAAGTCGCGCTCGGTGCGCAGTGCCCCCGTCGTCATGAACCAGACCTGCAGGAAATGCGGGAAGTCGCGGAACTCGTAGACCCTGGCCAGCTCCTCCGCCGAGGTGGCGGGCAGCTCGATGCCGTTGCGCCTGGCGATCTCGAGCAACACCGCGGGCCGGACCGTGCCCTCGAGGTGGACGTGCAGTTCGATCTTGGGAAACCTCACCTGGACATCCTGGCATCGCTGGCCGGCCGGGCAACGTATCGGTAACGCACCGATGCCATTTCGGTCCGCACGAAACCGGCGAGCCCGCCGCTGCGTCCGAGGTGCATGAGTCGCTCGTTCCGCGCCTTCGGCGCCCGCGCACGCCACGGGGCGATGCGCACACTCCTCATTGGCGGCGCCGCCTCGGTCGGCACCGGCCTCCTGCTGACGGCGTGTTCCGCCGCGGGCAACAGCGCATCGGAAGGAAGCGGCGGCGGCTTCTCAGGCCAGCGGGCCGCGCCGTCGGCTGCACACAAGGCCGCTGGCGGCGGATCCGCCGGCACGCGGGCGAACCTGGTGCTGTCGGCCCAGCGCATCATCTACACCGCCAGCCTGTCGCTCAGGGTCAGCGCGTCCGGGTCGGTGACGTCCGCGGCCGACCGCGCCTCCGGCATCGTCACCGCGGCCGGCGGCTACGTGTCAGGCGAGCAGGAGATCATCCCGCCCGGCCGGCACAGCGTTCCGCAGATCGATCTGACGCTGAAGATCCCCGTCGCGCAGTACCGGCCGACGCTGGCCAAGCTCTCGGGGCTTGGCACGCGGATATCGTTCAGCCAGCACGCGCAGGACGTCACCCAGCGGGTCGCGGACGTGAACAGCCGCGTGGCCTCGGCACGGGCCGCGATCAGGCAGCTTCGGGCGCTGCTGTCCAAGGCCGGTTCGGTGGGAGAGCTGCTCTCGGTGCAGCAGAGCATCAACAGCCAGGAGTCTGACCTCGAGGCGCTGCTGGCTCAGCAGCGGGCACTGGCTCATGAGACCAGCTTCGCGACCATCACGGCTGTCCTGGTCGGTCACCACGAGCGTCCTGTTGCAAAGCACAAGAAGACTTCGCCAGGGTTCCTGGCCGGCTTGCGTGCCGGCTGGCACGCGCTGGTCGTCGTCGTCGGCTGGCTGCTGACCGCGCTCGGCTCGGCGCTTCCGTTCCTGATCCCCGGCCTGGTGGTGGCCGGGATCGCGATCGAGGGCCGTCGCCGTCTGGCACGCAGGAAGACGCCGCCGCCCGCCGGGCCGCCCGCGCCTGCGGCGCCGTAGCCGGCCTGGTGCGCCCTAGCCCGCCGATGCGGAGGATTCGGCGGGCACGGCGTGCACCAGGTCGGTCAGCCTGGCGAGCACGCCGGGATCGGTGTCAGGAAGCACGCCGTGGCCGAGGTTGAAGATGTGACTCTCGGCCGTGCGGCCCTTCTCGAGCACCTCCCTCGCCCGCTCCTCGACCACCGGCCACGGCGCCAGCAGGACCGCGGGGTCCAGGTTGCCCTGCAGCGCCTTGCCGGGGGCGACCCGGTGCACGGCCTCGTCGAGCGGCACCCGCCAGTCCACCCCCACGACGTCGGCGCCAGCCTCGCCGAGCAGCCCGAGCAGTTCGCCGGTGCCCACGCCGAAATGGATTCTCGGCACACCGGTTGCCGCCACCGCCGTGAAGATCTGCCTGCTGTACGGCAGGACGTTGCGGCGGTAGTCCTCGGGGCTGAGGATCCCTGCCCAGGAGTCGAACAGCTGCACGGCCGAGGCTCCCGCTGAGATCTGGACCTGGAGGAACGTGACCGTGACCGCGGCCAGCCTGGTGAGCAGGGACCGCCACAGCCCGGGGTCGCCGTACATCAGCGCCCTGGTCCTGTCGAACGTCTTGGACGGGCCGCCGTCGATCAGGTAGCAGGCGAGCGTGAACGGGCCTCCTGCGAAGCCGATAAGCGGGGTCCCGCCAAGTTCGCCCGTCAGCGCCCGCACGGCCTGCCCGACGAACGCGATGTCGTCAGGTTCGAGGTCACGGAGCCTGGCCACGTCACCGTCATCGCGGAATGGCTTGTCCACGACAGGACCCGTTCCCTGGCGGATGTCGATGTCCAGCCCGGCCACCCGCAGCGGCAGCACGATGTCGCTGAACAAGATCGCCGCGTCCACGCCGTACCTGCGGACGGGCTGCAGGGTGATCTCGGTGATCAGGTCTGGATTGGAGCACGCATCGAGCATCGCCGCCCCGGCCCTGGTGGCCCGGTACTCGGGCAGCGACCGGCCAGCCTGGCGCATGTACCACACCGGCGCGTAGGAGACCGGCTGGCGTCGGCATGCCCTGATGAATGCTGAGTCGGCGGTCCGCGTGTCCACGCCTGGGATCGTCTCACAGCGGCCGGGCTGGAGTGGACGGCCGCCCTGGCGTGGCACGCGCACCCGCGCCCGCCGCTTTGACGGCGAAACGTCCAGATGACACGCCGCCGAAGATCCACGGCTTGTTGCTGGATACGTGCCAGCATCAAAGAGTCTTGAGCGGCGGGCTCAAGCGGCCGGAACGCCCAGCGCGAAAGGAGCGGCAGATGACCGACGACCTCCGCGATTGCCCCGGCTGTGGCTCCGAGCGCGAGTTCGTCAGGCGCCACCCGGAAGCGGGGCGCTGCCCCGACAGCGCCGACGGCTGGTGCCCGGAATGGTTCTGCACCGCGTGCGGGACGGCCCTGCTCGCTGGCGTGATCCCGCTCGGCAGGGGGCTCACGGGCGCGTCCGGCGAACATCAGGCCGGGCAGTTCGACCGCGTGGCGTGAGCATGCCGTGTCGCTCTCCCGCGAGCCCGCAGCGCTGCCTCGCGCGCTGCCGCCCGGGGTCGCGGCCCTATCGCCTGGCCTGGCGACACTGCCGCCCGGCGGCACGCCCGTGCCGGCGCCTGGCGCGCTGAGGCCGGCAGCGGTGCCAGCTGATCAGCAACCGGCAGACGACCCGGCGTTCCGAGCGGCGGTCGATGAGCTGGAGGCCGCCGTGGCCGAACAGCGGGAACTGCGCCCCGAGGTCAGCTTCGACGGCGAGCCGCCGCCGCGACGGCTTGCGCCGCACGCCGCCGCCGTCGGCGCCACGGTCGAGGTAGCGGGCAGCGAGATCGGGTGGGGCAGGTTCGTGCTGCTCTATGACCCTGCCGGGCAGGACGGCTGGGCCGGGCCGTTCCGCGTGATCGCTTACGTGCGGGCCGCGCTCGAGCCGGAGATCGCCGCCGACCCGCTGGTCGGGCAGGTCGGCTGGAGCTGGCTCACCGAGGCGCTCGACGCGCGGGCAGCGGACTACGCGGCGCCGAGCGGTACCGTGACAAGAGTGGTCACGGAGGGGTTCGGCACCAAGCAGGACGAGCCGACGGCGACCGAGTTCGAGATGCGGGCATCCTGGTCGCCGGTAACGACCAAGGCCAGCCGCTTCGAGCTTGACCGGCACCTCGCTGCCTGGGCGGACACGCTCTGCCAGGCGGCCGGCCTGCCGCCGCTTCCGCCAGGCGTCGCCCAGCTGAGGCCGCCGCAGCTGCGTCAGCCGCGTGCGAGGCGCCGGTCGTGAGCGTCCCGTTGCTGGAGCCCCGCGACGGGCTTCCGCCGCTGATCGTGTCCGACGCGGACCTTGCGGAGGCGACGGCCAGGCTGAGGGACGGCACCGGGCCCGTCGCCGTCGATGCCGAGCGCGCGTCCGGTTTCAGGTACGGCCACCGGGCCTTCCTCGTCCAGCTGCGCAGGAACGGCGCGGGAACTGTGCTCATCGATCCGGTCGCCTGCCCTGACCTGTCCGCACTCGACGAGGCCCTGGCGGGAACCGAGGCCGTGCTGCACGCGGCCAACCAGGACCTGCCCTGCCTGGCCGATCTGGGCTTGCGGCCGCGCCAGCTCTTCGACACCGAACTCGCCGGACGGCTACTGGGATATCCGCGCGTCGGCCTCGGCACGCTGGTGGAGGAGGTTCTCGGGCTGTCACTCGAGAAAACCCACTCGGCAGCAGACTGGTCGACCAGGCCCCTGCCGGCCGAATGGCTCAGGTACGCGGCGCTTGACGTGGAGGTCCTCGTCGAGCTGCGGGATGCGCTCGCCGCCCAGCTTGCCGAGCACGGCAAGACGGGCTGGGCTGAACAGGAGTTCGCCGCGGTACTCGCGGCCAAGCCAGCTCCGCCGCGCCCGGACCCCTGGCGCCGGACCTCGGGCATCCACCGGGTTCGCAGCAGGCGGAGCCTGGCGATCGTGCGCGAGCTGTGGCTGGAACGAGATCAGATCGCCCAGCGCCGCGACATCTCGCCGACCAGAATCCTGCCGGACGCCGCCATCGTCGAGGCGGCCAGGAGCGCGCCTGGGAGCCTGGCCGAGCTCGCCAAACTGCAGGGCTTCACGGGCCGGGGCGCCCGCCGCTACGGCCCTGACTGGCTGCGCGCCGTCAAGCGGGCGGGCGCGCTGGCAGACACGGCGCTGCCCGATGCCTCGGCCCCGCCCGGCGACGGCCCGCCGCCTGCGCACCGCTGGGCCGAGCGAGACCCGGTCGCGGCACGGCGGCTGGCCGCTGCCAGGACCGCGGTGGCGGCGCTCGCGGATTCCAGTCACCTGCCGGCCGAGAACCTGCTCGCGCCTGACGCCGTGCGCAGGCTCTCCTGGCAGCCGCCAGAACCGATCAGCCCGGAATCGGTCGCGGCCGAGCTGACGCGATACGGCGCCAGGCCATGGCAGATCGATGTCACCGCCCTGCCGATCGCGATGGCGCTGCTCAGGCTGATCGAGAAGGGCGAGGCCTGAGCCTGCCGCGGGCCGGCCGCGGGGGTCAGGCCGCGCGGCGCAGCTGCCCGAGGTCGCACGGCCGGTGCGACCCTCGCCTGGGGACGCCGGCGCACGGCAGGGCGGCCGGCACGTCGGGATAGTCGGGGTAGACGTTCATCAGGATCTCGCAGTCGCAGCAGCCGCCCCGCCTGGCCAGCTGGTCAAGCAGCTTGCCGGGCTGCGCCGCGCAGACATCGCGCCAGCGGATCGTCCAGCGGTAGGTGCCGTCGCAGCCGAACTCGGTGATCATGCGGAGCAGGAAGCAGCGCAGGCACTCACCTGGCCTCGGCGCGGTTAACCGCTTGGCGAGGTCGGCCAGCTCGGTCTCCACCTGGCGTGACATGTCATCAGCGATCATGGCCTGGTCCCCTTTCCCGGCGGAAGGTTGGTTACCAGACTTCCTATCGCGTGCCTCCGACAGTGCGACGAACCGGACCGCAAGCGGCTAGCTGGCCACGCCGTGTCGCTCGGCTGCCACGAGCCTGGCGCCGGCCGTGTGCAGCGCCCAGAACTCGCTCTTGCCGAGCGGCTCGCCCGCCGGCGGCCTGGCGCCGAGCGAGGTGAACACGGCGTCGATGATGGCCGGCAGGTTCTCGCGGTGCGCGCAGATGATGGCCGGCTCGCCGGACACCGCGATCTCGGCGGCACGCCTGGTAGCGTGGTCAGCGGCAGGCGGTCGAGGAGGACGGTCGCCCGGGCCGTTACGCGCGACCGCGCCCTCCCGTCCGGCCGCGGCCAGCAGTGCCTCAGCGACTGTCCCGTCTGGCACGACCGTGAGCGCGGGCTCCGCTCGCACAGCCGCGCCGACGGCCCGCGCGTACGGCCGCACGGTCGCCAGGCACCGCTCAGCCGCTGAGCTGATGACGTGGCACCGGCCGTAGCTGGCCAGCACACCAGCCAGCGCCTGAGCGTCGGCTGCACCGCGCCCGTCAAGCGGCCTGGCCATATCCTCGCCGGCCGCCGGCGGGCCGCCGGACTCCGGCTTGCGCCCGGCCTCGGCATGCCTGAGCACGATCAGCGGCACGGTCTGCAGCGGCCGCGCGGTGAGCTCGTCGAGAAGCGCGATATCCCGCTGGTAGCTCAGCCGCTCGCGCGCCGCCGCGGGGGGCAGCCACATGAGCTGGTCGACCTCGTCGTTCGGCACGAAGTCGGCGGCCTCGGAGCACCTGGCCGCCCAGAAGCTCACGCACTTGGTTCCGCTCGATACCTCGTAGACGGACTCGGTGAGCGGCCGGCCGAGCACGGCACCGAGCCCGGTCTCCTCCCTGATCTCGCGGATCGCGGTCAGCAGCAGGTGCTCGCCCGGCAGTTGCTTGCCCTTCGGGTGCGACCAGTCGTCATAGCGCGGCCGGTGCACGATCGCGATATCGGCGCCAGCGGCGGCCGGACGCCAAAGTACGCCGCCGGCAGCGCGGATCACGCGATGCTCGCCGGTTTCAGCCATGCCGCTCCGGGCGGCCCGAGCCGATGCTGCGCTTCGAGGCGGTCAGGTCCGCATCGGGTGACCGGCCCTGCCTGAACCAGATCAGGTGCTCTTGCAGATCGACCAGCGGCTCGCCGGACTCATCCAGGTGATGCCTGGTCCAGTGGCCGTCGGGGCCGAGCCACCAGGACGACACAGACGGGTCCACAGCCAGGTTGATCAGGCTCCGCAGCTCAGCCTTCTGGCCGGCGTCTGTCACCCGGATCAGCAGCTCGACACGGCGGTCCAGGTTCCTGTGCATCAGGTCGGCACTGCCCATCCAGACCTCGTCAGAGCCGTTCGCGCCGCCCGCTCCGAAGGCATAGATCCTGGAATGCTCGAGGAATCTGCCGACGATGCTGCGCACCCTGATGGTCTCGGACAAGCCAGGCACGCCAGGACGCAGCGAGCAGATGCCGCGTACCCACAGGTCGATCGGGACCCCGGCGATCGAGGCCTGGTACAGCGCGTCGATGATCGCCTCGTCGATGATCGCGTTGCACTTCATCTGGATCCTGGCGGGCTTGCCGTCCCTGGCCAGCCGCACCTGGTCGTCGATCCGCTTGATCAGGCCAGAGCGCAGTCCGGCGGGAGCGACCAGCAGCCTGTGGTAGTCGGCCCGGCGGCTGTACCCGGTGAGGTGGTTGAACAGGTCGGTAATGTCCTCGCCCACCTGCGGATCGGCGGTGAGCAGGCCGTAGTCCTCGTAGAGCCTGGCGGTCTTCGGGTGGTAGTTGCCGGTCCCGATATGGCAGAACCGGCGCAGCGAGCCGTCGGCCTCCTCGCGGACGACGAGCACCATCTTGCAGTGCGTCTTGAGCCCCACGAACCCGTACACGACGTGACAGCCCGCCTGCTCGAGCTTGCGCGCCCAGGCGATGTTGGCTTCCTCGTCGCCCCTGGCCTTGATCTCGACGACCACCACGACCTGCTTGCCGGCCTCCGCGGCGTCGACGAGCGCGTCGACGATCTCCGAATCGCCGCTGGTCCTGTACAGCGTGTGCTTGATCGCCAGGACGCGGGGATCGGCCGCCGCGGAGACCACCAGCCGCTGCACGCTCGCCGTGAACGAGTCGTACGGCAGGTGCACGAGCACGTCGCGCTCGGACAGGGTCGCGAACACGCTGCGATCAGCGGGCAGCGAGCCCTCGGCCGGCACGAACGCCGGGTACTTGAGCTTGCGCAGGGGCAGGTCGGCGATCGCGGACAGGCCGGACAGGTCCAGCGGTCCTGGCAGCTTGTACACCGCCCGGTGGTCGATGTCGAGCTCGGTCACGAGCTTCTCGAGCACGTCAGCCGATATCGACTCCTCGACCTCGAGCCGCACGGCCGGCTCGAACCGGCGGCGCATCAGCTCCCGCTCCAGCGACTGGAGCAGGTTCTCGGTGACGTCCTCGTCAATCTCCAGGTCCCTGATCCTGGTGACGCGGAAGGCGTGGTGCTCGATCACCTCGAGCCCCGCGAACAGCTCGGTCAGGTGGGCCGCGATCACGTCCTCGAGCGGCACGAACCTGTTCTGCGAGACCGTCAGGAACCTCGGCAGCAGCGGCGGGACCTTGACCCTGGCGAACAGGGTGAGGCCGGAGCGCGGGTCGGCGACCATCACGGCGAGGCTGAGCGACAGCCCGGAGATGAACGGGAAGGGATGAGCCGGATCGACCGCCAGCGGGGTGAGCACCGGGTAGATCCGCTCCCTGAACAGCTGCTGGAGCTTGGCCTGCTCCTGCGCGGTCAGCTCCTTCCAGCGCAGTATCTCGATGCCGGACTCGGCAAGCGAGGGAAGTAGCTGGTCGGTGAAGCAGAGCGCATGCCTGGCGGCCAGTTCGCGGGCCATGACCAGGGTGTTCTCGAGGATCTGGTCGGGCGCCTTGCCGCTGACGCTCTCCACTGGCAGGCCGGTCGCCATCCGGCGGATCCGTCCAGCTACCCGCACCATGAAGAACTCGTCGAGGGCGCTCGCGAAGATCGACTCGAACCTGACCCGCTCCAGCAGCGGCACGTTCGGGTCCTCGGCCAGCTCGAGCACTCGCTGGGCGAACCGCAGCCAGCTCTCCTCCCTGTCCAGGTACCGGTCGGCGGGGAGGTCAGGAAGCTGGCCGAGCATGCTGGCCCTGTCCTGCCCGGTGGTGACGTCCTTGCCCGCGCCGGCCAGGACAGCGGCGGCCCGCTCGTAGCTGTCCCGCCCGCCGGACTCGAGCAGCCCGCCGGCCGCGGCGGCGTCGGCAGCCATGGATCCGGCGCCCGCCGAACCCGCGCCGGCCGGGCCGGCGGGCTCGCGGCCGTTACCCGCAGCCTGACCCACGCCGGCTGGCTGCTGCGCCTCAGCGCTCCCGGCCACGATGTGCCCCCGCTTCGCGCTGTCTCCGCCTGACGGCGCGGCTTGCCCCGAATCCATGTTTCTATACTCCCCTAGCCGATACTGATCCAATACCCCGGCAAGCCGTCATCGTGGAAACGGAGCCTCCATGCGCATCGGAACGTCCCTGGCCGAGCCGCAGACGCCGCAAGCGCTCCGCGTGCTCCGCGATGAACTGCTCAAGGCCGCTGACGACGGCTTCGCGTCGGCCTGGATGGCCAACATCTTCGGGCTCGACGCGCTGACCGCCCTGGCCGCCGCGGGCAACGGCATCGGCGGCATCGAGTTCGGGACCGCGGTCGTGCCGACCTACCCGCGCCATCCCGCGGTGCTCGCCCAGCAGGCGCTCACGACGGCGCTCGCGCTCGACTCGCAGCTTGCCCTCGGCATCGGGCTCTCGCACAAGATCGTCATCGAGGACATGTACGGCTACAGCTTCGACGCCCCGGCCGTGCACATGCGCGAGTACCTGTCTGCCTTGCTGCCGCTGCTCGATGGCGAACCTGTGTCGTTCACGGGAAAGACGCTGCGGGCCAGCATCGGCCTGTCCACCCCGCGGGCAGGCCAGGTGCCCGTCTTGCTCGCGGCGATGGCGCCGCAGATGCTGCGGCTGGCAGGGCAGCGCACGGCTGGCACGATCCTGTGGATGACGGGCCCCGCGACGATCAGGGACTACATAGCGCCGACCATCAACGCGGCGGCGCAGGAGGCCGGCCTGCCGGCGCCGCGGGTCGTCTGCGTGCTGCCGGTGTGCGTGACCGACGATCCGGACGGCGCCCGCGCCAGGGCGGCGAAGGTCTTCGAGATCTACGGCCAGCTGCCCTCCTACCGGGCCATGCTGGACAAGGAGGGCGCCGTCGGCCCGGCGGATGTGGCGATCGTCGGCAACGAGGACCAGGTCGCTGGTCAGATCCAGGCGCTTGCTGACTGCGGCGTGACAGATTTCGCCGCGGGAGAGTACGCCAGGGGCGACGAGCGCGACCGCACCCGCACCCTGCTCAAGAGCCTCGCCGCCGGACGGTAGTCCGGCGGCGGGCGCTGGTCACTCGAGGCCGCAGACGGCGTGGATCGCGGCCCGGCTGGCGAGCTTGACCCGGGCGCCGCGGCCGAGTTCGGCCGCGAGTTCCTTCTCGGCCGTCTCGATCTTCAGCCAGTCCGCGTAGCCGATCGGCGTGATGCCGCGCTCGGCGAGCAGGGCCGCGAGGCGCTCCGAGCACACCAGCGCGGGATCAGCCACGGCCGCGCCGGCAGGCGCGTCGGCCCGCGGCCGCCTGAGCAACCCTGGCCTGGGCAGCGGCACGTCGTCGGGGCCTGGCCCGCCGGCGAGATCGGCCAGCAGGCTGCGGACGGTCTGCGCGGCATCGGACTTGTTCGTGCCGATCACGCCCGTTGGCCCGCGCTTCAGCCACCCCGCCACGTACTCACCGGGCAGCGGCCGGCCATCGGGGCCGAGCACGCGGCCGTCAGCGTTCGGCACCGTGTTCGAGCGCTCGTCGAACGGCACCCCTGGCAGCGGCACGCTCTGGTATCCGACGCTGCGCAGCACCATCTGGACGGGCAGCCGCTCGCGGCGGCCGGTGCCGGTCATGCGGCCATCGGCATCGAGCCCGGTCCGCTCCAGGCTCAGCGCCTCGACCCGGTCGGATCCGTGGATCTCGGCCGGGCTCAGCCAGAAGCGCACGGTCAGGCGGCGGCCAGCCCCTGAAGGCTGCCGCCCGGCCCAGCCGCTGAGCACGGTGTAGTTGCCGCGGACGTGCCGGTCGCTGATCGCCAGCCTGGAACTCTCCCCGCTGGGATCGAACGCGTCGAGGTCTGCCTCGCCTTCGCCGACGACGACGTCGACGCCAGGAAGCTCGCCGAGCTCACGGAGCTCCTTGGTCGTGAACTTTGCCTGCGCCGGGCCGCGCCGGCCGATCATGTGCACCTCGCGGACCTTGCTCGCGCGCAGCGCGTCGAACACCGGCTGGGACACGTCGGTCTCCCTGAGCTCCTCAGGGTCCCTGGCCAGGATCCGCGCCACGTCGACCGCGACGTTGCCGACGCCTATGACGGCCACCGACTCGGCGTCCAGCGTGAACCGGTCAGGATCCACGTCAGGGTGCCCGCAGTACCAGTTGACGAAGTCCGTTGCCGCATGGCTGCCCGGCAGATCCTCGCCGGGGATGCCGAGCCGCCGGTCGCGCATCGCGCCGGTCGCATAGACAACCGCGTCATAACAGGACAGCAGGTCGTCTCTGGACACATCTTCGCCGAGGTGCACGGCGCCGACGAACCGGACGCCCTCGTGCTCGAGCACGCCACGCAGGTAGTCGGCGATCGACTTGATCGACTTGTGGTCGGGCGCGACACCGTAGCGGACCAGGCCGTACGGCGTCGGCAGCCGGTCCAGGACGTCGACCCGCACAGCGTGCGGGCTGCCGAGTGCGGCGCCCTGCTTGATGAGGGCCTCTGCGGTGTACAGGCCGGCGGGGCCCGAGCCGACGACGGCGACGTTGAGGGTCTTCATGGACGCGATCTGCACCTTCCTGGCGGCATGACGGGAGCCAGACTACGCACGGCGGCCCTCGCCAGCGCTCACTGCCAGGATACGTTCACGCGACGCAGAACTCGTTTCCCGCGGGATCGGTCATCGTGACCCACCAATGCGGACCTTGTGATGCTTTGTGCTGGTAAGTGGCACCGCGTTCCTGTATCTTCGCCACCTCCGCGTCGACGTTCTGCTCGCCGACCCTGACGTCGAGGTGCACGCGGTTCTTCACAGTCTTGGGCTCCTGTAGTTAGACAGTCGACAAAACTTCCGGTAGACTTGTTTATGCAGGTAAGACGGTATGGAGGCGGACATCAGACTTCTGCAGGTAGCCAGGCTGTCCCGGCTGAACGACAACAGCAGCTCCCTCGACAAGCAGGATCAGCAGTGCCAGCGCTGGGCTGAGGCCTACGGTCACGAGATCATCGCCACGGCGGCCGACTCCAACGTCTCGGGCAAGACCGACCCCTTCGCCCGGCCCGAGCTGGGGCCGTGGCTGAACGAGCCCCGCCTGATCCAGTCCTACGACGGCATCATCGCGGCGAAGCTCGACCGGTTCGCGAGATCGGTTCGGTACTGGGCTCACTTGCTCGACTGGGCGCGCGATCACGGCAAGACCGTGGTCTGCGTCGAGCCCTTCATTGATTTCAGCACCCCCAGCGGGCAGCTCGTGGGGATGATCATGTCGTGGCTGGCCGATCAGGAGCTGGCCCAGATCACCCAGCGCTCCCAGGACACCAAGGAGTACCTGGTCTCCAACGGCTACCTGACCGGGAAGGCCCCGTTCGGCTTCCGGATCGTGCAGCACCGCGATCACAAGAGCCTGGAGCTCGACCCGGTTCACTCGCAGCTCGTCCGGGACGCGGTCGCGATGTACCTGGACGGCGCTAGCCTCCGCAAGGTCGCTGTGTGGCTGGACGAGCGCTGCCGGGCTCCCCAGGGGGATCTGTGGTCAGGCGGTTCGCTGTCGCAGATCTTCAAGAACCCGATCCTCGTTGGTCGCCGGGTCGATGCCAGCGGCAGAACGATCCTGAAGGTGGAGCCGATCCTGAACCGGTCGACCTGGGACAAGCTCCAGGCCAAGCAGTCGGCCAGGGCCAAAACCACCGGCACCCAGCCCAGGGCCATGCTGAGCGGCGTGGCGGTGTGCGGCAAGTGCGATGGGCCGATGTACCGGCTGGCCAGCACCGCCAAGGGCAAGCTCTACACCTACTACAGGTGTCATGGTGACGAGCGGAACCCGAGCCGGTGCCGCAACATGATCCGCCTGGCCGAGCTGGACGCCAGGGTCGACAAATACGTCAGGAACACGCTCGGCCGCTGGCCGAGATACAAGACCGTCACCATCGCCGGGCACGGGTTCGAGGAGGAGATCCGCGAGGTGGAGCGCGATCTGCGCGACCTGGACCTGGACGACCCCGAGTTCCTGGAGAAGCAGGCAGCGCTGATGGCCGAGCGCAAGCGCCTCCGCGAGCTGCCGATGACGCCGACCGTGACCGACAAGCAGCCGACCGGAGACACGATCGGCCAGCACTGGCAGACCCTGGACAGCGACGACGAGCGGCGCGACTACCTGATCAACCAGCTCGGCATGACCGTCCGGGTCCAGGGCCGCGGCGTCGAGCCCCGTGCCCTCATCGAGGTGTCGTCCATGGCGTTCGTCCGGGCGGACCTGACCAGCGGTTCCTGGAAGGAGGAGGACGGCGACGAGGTGGAGTACGACGACATCATGTCCTGAGTCCGAGCGCAAGCGGCTCCGCGAGCTTCCCATGACGCCGACTCAGGACCGACAAGCAGCCGACCGGCGACACCATCGGCCAGCATTGGCAGACCCTGGAATGCGACGAGGCCAGACTGGAGTACCTGCTGAAGATCGGGCTGCGAGTCAAGGTCACACCAGTGCAGCAACCCCCGTTCGAGGCCTTCGGGCAGGTCAAGGATCCCGGCGAATTCCTGCGGGAGGTTCCCAGCGGTGGCCGATTGGCCTAACAAAACCAACCTCCGCCAAATTCGCATCCCGCTCTGCTGTCTCCGATAATGCGGGACATGCAAGATCAGGCCGAGCTGCGTTCGGCAGGCCGGGCGCTCATCAGCGCGGCGTTTGACGTACTGACGGACCTCCATGTCATCCCACCGTCGGTGTACGACGCGTACGTGGCCGTTGGCCGCGATTATGAGGGCGGCAGCGTCATGGGACTGCGCGAGTACGGCGCGTTCGAGTCCATGCTCGAAGCGGCCTATCCAGAACGCTTTGCCGAGCCTGTAACGCGCAGGCACGGCCAGTTCGCAAGCTCCTACATCTTCCGCTTCCTGGAGGCGAGCATCGCTCGATGCGCGCGCCAGGGCGAATTCGACGCCGCGACTGACGCTGTGGAGGAGTCCTTGGACCAGCTTCTGGCTGTGCTGGGGACTAGTGCTTACGAGGTTGTGTGCTGCCGCCATGTTTGTCACCTGACCACCGATGCCGGACGCGAGGTGCAGATAGGCGACGTCAGCGTCCTTCCTGAGCCGGAGGGATTCGGCGGTCTTACCGATCGCATCCAGAAGGAGATCCCAGGCGCGGCCCGGGCATGGAACCGGGAAGATCCGCGACCCTACAACCCGCCGCACTCCCTTCTGATCATTCGCAAGACCACCGACGATGCCGATCTGCATGAGGTCGGCGAGCAGCTATCACGCCAGCTTGACTACTTCTTGCTTGTTGCGCGACTGCTGACCGCCGGGACCGTGCAGAAGACCTACGAGGTGATCGGGACGTCAACGTTGGTCTCCCGGATAAATCCGATGATGCGCGCCTTCGGAGCGGGGTCGTTCGACCAGCTCGTCCGCCGGAGTGTGCGCCTCTCGGGAGAGGAAGGCCCCGCCTTCGCAGCGCTCAGCAACTTGATCAACTCTGCGGAAGTGCCGCAGGAGGGCATGGTCACGACATCATTCGGAATCGCGTTCAGCAAGTTCAGCGGGGCGTACAGCAGAATCTGGTACGAGAACCTGACCGATCTGGCAACAGCGCTCGAGGCAATTCTGATTGGCGACAACAAGGAGACTGAGGGATTGACCTTGCGTCTGCGCGGTCGTTGGGCCGCGCTGCTGGCGACCGCGGACGATCCAGCGCGGACCATCTTCGACGACGTCGGCAAGCTGTATGACCTGCGCTCCAGGATCGTGCACGGAGGCCAGATCAAGCTCGCAGATCTGCGCAAGACCGTAGCCAAGATTTCAACTGTGCCCCCCGGAAACGTTGATAGTGCGCTGGGCGTCGCACTCGGCCAGGCCATTGACCGAATGCGAGACCTAGTTAGGCGCGCGATCCTTGCCCGCCTATTACTACAACAGCGCCTCGTAATTTCTGTTTCGGCGGGCGTAATGCGACTTGCGGGCGGCGGCCTGACGGCGGCGTCTCCAGCCTGACCATTGCTCGTGGAACGCCCTGGGCCGGGTGACGCGGGCGTGCAGGTTGAACAGGCGGCGGGCCTCGGCGGCGGTGAGGGGGATCAGGTCGCGCCCGTTCTCGTCCGTTATGAAGGGCGGCGGGGCGTATGTTCTGGCGGGCGCGAAACGTTGTCCACAGCCTTCAGGCCCCCCTTTCCGCCAGGGCGGGGCGGGCGGTGACGGCGAGGAACGCGTGCGCGAGCATCGAGAGGGTGATGTGGCGGTACCAGGCGCGGTAGCGGCGGACCTGATAGTGGTCGAGCCCGGTCTCGTTCTTTGCCTCGGCGAAGCAGTCCTCCACGGCCCGCCGTGCCCCGGCGACGGCGACCAGCTCGGCCAGGGTGACCGGGCGGGGTGACCAGCACAGGAAGTACGCCAGCTCCAGGCCGCCCTTCTCGCCCGGGGCCAGCGAGCGGCGGACGAGCAGCTGGCAGGCGGGGCTGGCGGTGACGACCAGCGCCCAGTCATACATCCGCGGCCCCTTCGACCCGTCGGCGCAGCTGAGCCGCTGCCACCCGGACGCGGGCACCAGGGCCGCCAGCTCGTCCGCGCGGAACGGTCCCGCCGGGGCAGTGACCATCTCGCTGCACGCGACGGCCATCACGTGGCTGATGCCCTCGCCTTCCAGCCAGGACCGCAGCCCCCGGTTCCCGCCGTAGACCTCGTCCCCGGCCACCCAGGCGAACCGGACCCCCGCCTCCGCGGCGCGGGCGATCATCTTCTGCGCCAGCCCCGGCTTGGTCGCGAACGCCACGTCATCGCCGATCCCCGCCGCCCGGCACCGGTCCCGGTCACCGGTCCATTTCTCCGGCAGGTACAGCTCCCGGTCGATCAGCGCCCGGGACCCGTCCGGGGCCGCGTACGCCAGGAACACCCCCACCTGGCAGTTCTCCACCCGGCCGGCCGTCCCCGTGTACATCCGGGCCACGCCCGCCGACATCCGCCCCTTCTTCAGGAACCCTGTCTCGTCGACCGCCAGCACCGCGCCCGCATCGCCCAGGTGCGCCACCACGTACCGGCGCACCGCGTCGCGGCACGCGTCCTCATCCCACGGCGAGAAGTTCAGCAGCCGCTGCAGCCCGTCCGGCGACACATCCCCGGCGAACTCCGCCAGCGACCACGAGTTCTTCCGCTCCGTGTGCGACAGCAGCCCCAGCAGGTACGCCCGCCCGTGCCGGCGCACCGCCGCGTTCGCGAATACCCCCGCCACCTGCGCGAACATCTCATTAAACGACTCCGACCACGCGGCATGCCCGTCACCGGCCAGCACCCGCACGTCATCCACGACACTCAGCATGCACCGAGCCTGGCAAAGCAGGACCGCCAGATCACGGAGCCACGCCCGACGAAATCACAGCCCGCTGTTGTAGTACTATGCCTGGCGAATAGGGCCGAACCGCTATGGCCCTTCATCGGTCAAACCCCCGTCGACGCGATCCTCGCCGATGACCAACAGCGTGCAACTTGGCGATCGCACTGGCGTGCCAAGCTAGGCGAACTGGGCGTTGCTTACGCGGCCGAGCGGCCCGGCTCAGCTGTCAGCTTCCTCTCGCAGGAAGATCGTTAGTTCCTCGCCGGTAAATTGCTGCTGGCGTTGGCACTGTTCATCGCGCGTAGCCGAAGGGGCGCCGCGTGTAGCAGCGGGAATCGCTATGAGGCCTGTCTGCCGATCAACTCCCAGCGCGGGTGCAGGTTAACCTCAATCCTTCACGGGGATGACGTGCTGGCCTCATGGTCCGGCGGGATGAGTTTTGATCTTGGTTTCCCGGTGTGCGGCGCGGGGCATCCGCCCGGCTGTCGCGTCGGGTGGGCGCCGGTTCCACGGCCGGCTGGGTTTCTCCTTCCTGGGCTGGGGGTCTGGGGGCGTGCCGGGTTATGGCGGGGGCAGGGCCAGGATCCGGGTGAACGCCTGGGTGATGTGGCGGGCCCATGGCCAGGATTGGGGTATCCGCAGCTGGCGGCGGCGGGCCCCGCGGATGAGCCGGGCGGCGGCGTGCAGGACGCGGTACCTGATTTTATCTTTAGCTATCTTGGCGATCATGGCTGTGACCTGCGGCGATGCGTCTTGGACAGCGTCCGCGACGGGCCTGCGCGCGTGATCTTTCATCAGCCCTCGACGGGTTCCGGGGAGTTTCTGCTCGGCGTGTCGCGGCTGGCCTGGCCAGTAATGTCGGCGGTGCGCCTCTCGCCGAGCGCGCGGGCCAGGTCGCAGCGAAGCCTCCGGTTGTCGGCCTCCAGATGGCGGATGCGGCCGGTGGCGACCTCCAGGCGGCGCAGCAGCGACTGGTCGGAGGCGCGCTGCCGCTGCGGCGGCGAGGCGGCAGGATGGTGCTGGCGGAGCCGCTCGATCTCGGATCGCAGGTCATCCTGGGTGTAGAGCCATGAGCGGGCGACACCGGCTTCGCGGGCGACAGCCTCGAAGCTGATCCGCTGGCCGGTAGCGTCCATGTGCCGTAGCGCGGCGACCGCGCGCTGGCGGGTCTGCACAGCCCGTCGGCGGGCTGCCTCGACGATGTGGTGCGAGTTGTCAGCCTGCATCGGCCGCACCGCCGTCCTGGCTCTTCTCGATCTCGCTGATCATCCGGTCCAGGCTGGTGAGCACCTGCTCGTTCATCTCGGCGACCCGGGCCTGCCCCTTGCCGCTGGATACCTCGATCAGGGTGAGTGTGCGGTGCCGCTGCTCCCGCAGCTCGGGCAGGAACTCCGGCCCCGAGACGAAGACGGGGCAGGTCAAGCACGCGTTGGCATGCGGGCAGCTCTTCTGCACGGGCAGCCCGCAATAGCCGTTCGAGAGCGTCTGGGTCGCCATGCCATACCGGGTCTTGGCCCACTGCGCCTGGCCGAGCGGCCCGTCAGGGTCCAGCGTCACGCGCTCGCCCTTGATGTTGACCCTGGACGCCTGCTCCCAGTGCCGGCGCACGGTCTGGTCGGTGATCCTGGCGTAATGCGCCGTCATCTGGATTGATTCATGATCAAGAAGGACGCGGATGATCTCTTGCGGGACGTCCCGGTTGACCAGACGGCAGGCGAACGTATGCCGCCACTGGTGCGCGGTCAGATGGACCGGCTGCCCGTGCTCATCCCGGACGTCGCAGGTGGCTAGCCAGCGCTCCAGCATGCGCCGGTAGCTGTCAGAAGACAGCGGCCATTTCCCGCTCGCGTTGGCCTTGCTGCGGGGGAACAGGTTCGGGTTCCCGCCCGGCCAGCGGCCAGCGACCCGGCGCTGCTGCTCGCTGATGCCGGCCGCGAGTTCCTCGTCGATGGGGACAGCAGCCTCCCGCCTCATCTTGGTGTTGAAGTACCGCAGGTAGGGGGCACCCTGACCGTCGTGAATCAGGCAATCGAACTTCAGGGTGCAGGCATCGCATGCACGCAGCCCGCACCTGATCAGGATCAGTGACACGAGCCTGGTGGCGGGGTCTGGCCAGCGGCTGAGGTTGGCAGGCTCTTCCACCTGGGCCATGACGTACTCGGCCAGGTGACGGGTCAGCCGCGGCGGGCGGGGCGGGCAGTCACCAGCGAATATGCCTGCAGTCGCCGGCAGAGTGTCATCCCAGCCGTAACGGCGGATCGCCTGGAAGAACTGGCTGAGCCCGCTGATCCAGCGTCCCCTGGTAGCGGGACCGCCCGGCCTGCCCGCCAGCCACGCCAGGTAGCGCTCCAGGAGCGGGCGGTCGATGTCCGCCAGGTCCGCGCCGGGCGCGGCGACCGCGAGGAACTCACTGAAATGCGTCAGTGCCTGGACGCCGGCCACCGCGGTGGCGGCGCTGAGCCCGGAGCACAGCCGCAGCCGCACCCATCGTTTGCCGAGATCCTTCAGCCGCGGCTGGCTGATCTGGTCGAAACGCAGGCAGCCGCGGGTAGCCATGCGGCCGCTGTTAAGAGTGAGGCCGGGAAGCCTCGACAGCCGCCACACATCGCGGGGATACTCGACCTCCCAGCCGACGCCGTCGCGAAGCGACTCGACAGCATCCCGCGCGTGGATGAGGAAGGCCTCGCTGCTCGCCCGCATCCCGCTGTCGGCCGCAGGGACCCTGCGTGCTGACCGGGCAAGCTCGCGCCATTGCGGCTCGGACAGATCTAGCAGCGAGCCGACGCCGGCCCGTCGCGCCCATCCGATCGCCATGTTCACGACGCGGAAGGGCGCGGAGACGGTCTGCTCGTCACGCCGGCACTGGACGGCGTACTGCAACTCGAGTTTCAGCTGCGGCGGCAGGTTCTGGCAGTCGATCACAGCGGCTCCGCCCTGGCCGCGGGGCGCGGGCCCGGGGCTTGCCAGGAACGTCGCTATCTCGGGTCGGCCCAGCCTGCGCCAGCGCCGGTTATGCGCGGCGCACATAGTCCCGGAGAACACCGCCCGGCCACATTCCGCGGCGCCGCAGATCTTCCAGCCCAGGACCGGGTCGCTGGGAGCGGGGGCCAGCGGCTCGTCCCGGAACTCCGGCCGGACCGCCGCCACTAGCCTTTCCAGCAGCCTGGCTCGGTCGGCGTCCGCAGAACGCGGCGGCCGGCGATCACCGGGTGCCATCAATCCTGCCCGGTCATCGCCCGGGAACGCGGTCGGGGCCAGCCGGTTATGCTGACGGGCGGTCACAGCTGCACCTCCCGGCCGGTGAACCAGCCCGCGGCCTCCAGAGTCCTTCGGGCATCCTCGATGGTCAGGTGACCGTAGGTGTCGATGGTCGTGGTGATCGAGGCGTGCCCGAGGAGTTCCTTCACGCTCTCCATCCCGGCGCCCTTGCGTAGCAGCCATGTGGCGTAGGTATGGCGGTAAAGATGAGGCCCGAAATCGATGCCGGTGCGGCGCCGCAGCCGCAGCACCAGGTCGTAGACGGAGGCGTAGGTCAGCGGATGGCCGCGCGGCTCGGCCCACAGGTTGACGAAGACGTAATCGGAGTCAAGGGAGCCGTATTCGCGGGTGAGGTAGTCCGCATACAGCCGCATCAGCTCCGCGCTGGCCGGGACCATCCGCGAGATGCCGCCCTTGACGCGAGCCCTGTTGTCGTTGGGCCGCGGGGTGACGGTAACGGTGCGCTCGGCGATCCCCATGTCTTCATGGCGCAAGCCGAGCGCTTCGCCGATGCGGACCCCGCAGTCCAGCAGAACAGCAAAGAGCAGGCGGTCCCGCAGGTGATCGCAGGCGTCCAGGATCGCCTGCGCCTGCACGGCGGTCAGAACCGTTGGCCGCCGCCGGGACGTCCTCAGCGTGATCAATCGGTGCTGCTGCGGCTCGTTCTTGGTGATGTGGTGCAGGAACGGCTTGTATGACGTCGCCGGCCCGCGGCGGCCTGCGGGCTGCATCGTGACCAGCAGCCCGGCCAGCGCAACCCCGTGCCGGGCATGGAACTCGCAGAACGAGACCAGGGCGGCCAGCTTGCGGTTCACGCTCGCCGCCGAGCAGTGATGCTCCACCATGGGCAGCACCGCGACCTTCCCGTCACGGGCCGCCGGGGGTAGCCGCAGCCACGCCACGAACCCGGCGACGTCCTCCAGCGTGGCCGCCTGCCAGTCGCGCTGTCGCGCAGCCAGGTACGTGAGCCAGTCCTTCAGATCGTGGGCGTAGGCCTTGACCGTGTTCGGGGACCTGCCCGCCGAGGCCATGTACGACAAGAAACGCTCCGCCGGCCCGACAGGGACGTGATCATCCCCGAGCAACGTCCACGATTCCTCGCCCGAGCCCGGCATGAGCACCCGCTGCACTCGCATCGAACCTCCCGGTTGCGTGATGGACAACGGAAGGTAATCGCATCCACCACCATGATCGGGAAGCCCTCAGCCCTCGTAATGCACGTCACGGACACTCTCTCGGGGGCCCCAGATAACGCAGGGTCTTCGGCTCGGCGGTGGCGAGGTCGCCGTCCAGGGCGAGGAGGCGGAGCCAGGCGAGCAGGTCACACGCGATGGAGGCGGCCTGGCACCAGGCGGTGTTGACCTGGTAGTTCCGCGACGGGAGATGGCGCAGGCCGGTGGCCTTGCCGCAGCGGATGGCGGCCTCGACCCTGGCCTGGGTCCGGTGCCGTGCTTCGAGGAACTGGGCCTGGCCGCCCGGGGTGCTGGTGGCGGTGACCTGGTACCGCTTGCTGTCGTGCTGCTCGAACAGGGACAGCTGCGCGCCGGGGTGCGGGTTCTCGCGCCGGATCAGGATCCGCATGTCCGCTGGCCAATTCGCGAAGCGGTCGCCGCCGGCGGAGTGGCGCAGCAGCCCGGTCAGTTCGGCGACCTGCGCGTCCGGGCGGGCCGTGCCGTCTGCTTCCAGGGCCGCGCTCCACGCCGTCCCGGGCAGGTCCGGCAGCACGTCGCGGATCCGCTCGTCGAAGTCCAGCCCGACGGAGTAGTGCACCTGGTATCCGGGGCGGGCGTTCAGCGCGGTGACGTAGTCGACCAGGGCGTGGGTGGATCCGGCGCCGTCGCAGGTGATCAGCATCTGGCGCCGGTGCCTGGCCGGGACCTGCGCGATCGCGGCGCCGGTCACGGCGATATGGTCCGCGGCGGTGTTGCTCCCGGCGTTCCCCGGCCGCAGCAGCACCGCGAGGGATTCGCCGGTGTTGTCGCACCAGGCCGTCAGCGGGTGATGGCCGTAGCTGCCCCTGAACGTGCCCCTGGCCTGCTCCTTGTCGCTGTGCGCGATCACGATCGTGGCGTCCAGGCGGATCACGACGGCCTGGCCCAGGTCCCGCCCGGCTGCCCGGGCCGGCGGGATGCTGCCGTGCCGGCCGGCGATCAGGTCCCAGACATGGCGGCGGGTCCTGGCCCGTGCCCTGCCGATCCGGGCCAGCGCCGCCGGGCCGCATCCGGCCAGGGCCCGCCACACGGTCGAGTCGGAGGCGACCAGGCCGAACAGCTCTCCTTGGTGGCGCAGGACGTCGATCTCGCTGATCGTCGTCGCACCGTCCGCGATCGCGACGGCCAGGTCAGCGAGCACCCGGCCCCGGTCATGCAGCGGCGCGAACCCGCGCCGGGCCAGCGCCCCGGACAGCCCGCCGGTCAGGCCCGTCCGGTCAGCGAGCAGCCGCGTCGCCGCAGACCCCGCGTGCGACACGACCCCGTGCCCGCCGATCTCGACGACCAGCCCCTTCGGCCACGACATAGAATCCACGTGTTAAGTGCCTTCCGCTGCTGCCCCAATGGTTCCTCGACAGTTCCATTATCGCAGTTCGAGGGGCACTTTTCGCATATATCAGCGAGCCTTTCGCCGACACTGCCGGTCACCGTGAATAGCGGAGGTTAGTACCCGGCGCTGATCCACTGGAGATTGTTGATCTCATCAACCGCTGCTGGGGACAGCCCTTTCGAGTTTTTAACCAGGATCAATGCGACTCCCACGACCATCACGGTCACCACGTTGGCGGCCAGTGTCCCGGCGAACGTGACAACCAGGAGCCTCATGTCGGCACTCAAGCTGCCCCAGGATGGAAGCTCTAGGTCCTGGCCAGGTTCTTGTTTGGCCGTCTCGGCAGGCTGCTGTTCAGCGTCATCCGGCGGAGTGGTGCCTGTGGCCATATCGCAGAGCCTAGCGATGCATCCGACCTGAGCATCGGGGAAATCGGGGAGGCCAGGGCACTCTGGAACCTCGGCGCCCCAGGATCGTCGGGCGGTGACCGGCATGGTCAGAATGGGTCGTCCTCAGAGACTTCTGCGGCTTCCAGCTCCTTCTCCCTGGCGGCATGCTCGCGGCGCTGACGCCTGGTCCTGATCTTCGCGATTCTCGCGGGCTCCTGGTAGACGTGCCGGAGTATCGAGTTCATCAGCCCGACGATCTCTGCGGCTTCGTCTATGCCGAGCAGCTCGTCCACAAGGTCGCCGTGCGCGGCATCGTTGCCCGCGAACCGGATCTCTGTCGCGGCGTCCCGCATCGAGGCGGTGATGTGGCCCTGGGCATGCAGGCTGGCGATCTTCGACTTCAGGTTGCCGGTGGTGATCCCGCGATCCTTCGCGACGGCCTCGACAACGGCTCGGGCTACCGCGACAGCGCCGAGGGGCGCTGCGGCCGACAGGCACAGGTGCCCTTGGCTCGCGGCGTCTGCCAGATCCTTTGGGGACGTCAGGGAACTTCTTTCCCTTGACGGTGGTCGGCCAGTACTCCGTGACCATTCCCCACGCGTTCGGGATGGCGGCGATGGGTTTGTCGCAGTGGTCGCACGTGTAGCACGAAGCAGGATTCGGCCAGGTGTCTTCCGGGTCGACCTCCCGCTGCCATTGCACGGTGAACCGGGCGAACACACCGCAGTGCGGGCAGGTCAGAGCAGCCACGCTGTGATCATACGGTCAATTCCCAGAACGGCGGCGTGCTACCGGTGCTGCCCGTTCTACCGAGTCAGGAAGACAGCTGCCGAAGCGCGAGTGATCCCAGCCCTGTGGGGTCATCTTATAATGTTGCTTACATCCCGATGTCAGGCATTACAGCCCATCAGACGACCATTACCTGGGAAGCGAACCGCCTCGTTAGGTGTCCGCTTTGGCAATCTCAACCTCGTAAACTCCGAGTCCCGGCCAGACGGAAAACATATATGTCGTCATGATTGTAGATCAACGAGTACCGTCGTTTGGGATGCAAGCTGGCGACGAATGCGGGAGTGTTCGCGGGTGGCGGCTGGTAGTCGGCGCTGGTCGCATCGAACACGATGTACTGAGTGGCCGGGTTATCTGGTGTACCGGACCAGAACACTTGGTCCCTAGCTGCGAGCGGTGCGAGAAGGTCCAGGTCCGTTTCGACTGTCGTATCGTCAGGGACCAACGCCATCGCTGCGCGCGCTGCGGCAACGTGCTGGTCTACCTGGTAAGTCTGAGGGTTCCAAAGGGCAGCCAGCGGGAACTGGAAGGATAGCGCGGCGGCAATGCCGATCATCATTGCGGGCCCGTGTCGCGCAATATAGGCCAAACCCGCGGGCTCCGTCCGGCGCGCCAAAGACGGGCCGTCGAAATAGTTCTCTCTTGCCCGGATTCGGGTGATGGCGTCGATCGCAGCCACGAAGACGATCGGCATTACCGTAGCGTCGTAGTGCCATGTGGTACCCCAGTAGGCGCTGTCCGTCGAAACGAACCGAAGCAGCAGGCCTGGCAATGTCACGAATACGAGTGGTGATCGCAGGGCCAGAAAAGCTGTCGGAAGCAAGATCAAGGCGAGCGTGGGTAGCTTCGCTGAGGGATACGCCAGAAGATTGTGAATTAGGTCCGGCACCGATAGCTGGGCTCTGCCATCGCTCAGTTGGCCGCCCTGAGACCAGTACGAGTATTGGTGAGATGGGTTGAAGTGGGGAATGAATACTGTGATCGCGAGACATGACCAGGTCAGGCCCCAGGCCGTCAGCAGCAAGCCCGCGACACTGTGCCGGTAGCGCAGGGCTAGGAGAAGGCCGATCGCGGCGACCGTGAAGCCTTGGTCTTCCTTGACTAGGACGAGCGGCAATGCCCACCAAACTGCAGCCTTGTACCGGGGCGATTTCCGGCTCGGGGCCTCCCCTGCAGGGGGGTTAGGTGAATCGATCAGCGCGGATAGCGACAAGACGAGGAGTGGGATCGCGAAGGCGATTTCGTGGAAGTCGAAGTTGATCAGCTGCTGCAGCCCCCACGAGAAGCCATAAGCCGCCCCGATTAGCCTGCCACTGGCGGTGCCCAGCCGTGCGGTGGCAACCCGGCTGACCGGTACCACCGAAAGCGCCACAAGCAGTGCTTGCACCACTAGCAGGGTGACGGGCGTGGGGAAGAGGCGGAATAGCGGCGCGAGTAGGGCGAGGATCGGGTGGAAGTGATCACCGAGCAGGTCCATGCGACGGATCCCGACGAACGGCGCATGCAGCAGCGAGTACTGCCGGACATACTCCGTGAAGATTCCGAGATCGTAGGTGGTGGGCTGGAGCCGAAGGTAGCGAAAGACTGAGAGCGTTGTGTAGCACCCGAAGACGCCAGAGGCGATGAGCCAGATGACCCAGTCTGCCCTAGCCGTCCGTTCAGTGCTCGGGGCGGAACTCCTCGGCTCCTCTAGCGCGTCCGGAGCCTTAGCAGCAGTCATTGCACCTCGTTCACGGAGGGGTCTTAGTGGCGGGGCGTCCTGGATCAGATGCGGGGGACAGTCATAGCAGCCTAGCGATATGCAACCCGGCAAAAGCGGCTGGTGCGCCTACACCGCATCAGTTGTCGGGAGACAGGCGCTGGGCCGCAAGCTCGGCACGGATGCGAAAAGGCGACTCCTCATCTGCTGACAGGTACGGCCGAGAGCCCAAGCCACATGTGGCAAGTGCCACCGCCCGGCACTGCCCAAGACTCGGGCGGCGGGAGAGATCGCAGAGCTGATCCGGTAGGCCAGGCAATTAAGACGTCGCTGTATCCGTTCCGCAGCCAAACCCATGCCGACTGTTGCTGGCAACTACTGTTTAGTGAGTGCTCAGTTTCTTACGAGCATTCTTCTTGACTACTGTGCTTCGGTACGGAAATAGCAGATATCGGGCGCAGCTCGTTTGGCCCTATTGACTACAGGCAATAGCCGTGTAACACTCGGCTGATGAGGTGAGGAGATGCGCCTGCTTACCAAAGTTCTTTCTGCATGCCTATTGACAGTCGGCTGCCTCGGCTTCGGCCTGGGCTCTGCAAAGGCCGATATCTGGGGATCCTATGCATGGGTGCAGGGCGATGACCGGTTCCCGGAGATCTGCCTGAATACTGGTGTGGATATTCTCACTAGCTCCAATCCCGATAAGCATAATGTCGACGCTTCAAATGCGTGCGCTACTAACTATACGGTTGAGGCTCAAGTCGCCGAGTATAACGCAAATAACGTTCTCCAAGCTCTAAACGAGAATCTAAATGTCACGAACTACGCCCAAGCTCACGTTCAGAATGCGACACCCTCTGGATATTATTGGGTGTGGACGAGTGGAATTAAGATCAGCGGCAATTACGTGGAGCAATCGTGTAGTAATAGGGGATTTCCATATGCCGATTGCTTCAACGGGTAGGGAAAAATGAGCCGAAGAATCAATTCGATACTGACCCTTGGTATCTCAACGGCAATAGCAGCTTCCGGCATCTTCTTCTTCTTGAGTGCCCGAGCACCGCATAACTCGCATGCAACTATCCTGGGCCACGCTCGGGTAGTAGCGCGGACAGCAGCTGGAGGCCTACCGCTAGCACCATCATGCCCACAGGCCACAGGTCAGGTATCTTCGAACTTCGCCATCAAGACCAATGCGCGAGGTAACAACTTCGATAACGGCGGCTGCTTTTACGCACCAGCAGGCCGCCCGCTGACGATCCATTTCACCAACTCCGTTTATGCAGTAGCGAACCATGTGCCAGCTCGGATGACATTGGTGATTTCGCCAAGTTCGAAACCTGCCGTCTACGCCTCCAAGAGTGACCCGCACTTTACCTTGGGTGACCCTACCAGAGCTGTGTTCGTTGGTCGTACGGTCGTTGCTCCAAACTCGCGGGCGTTCTCTGTAGCAGCACTTCGTCCGGGTTCATACACGGTGCAGATACTTGAAATGCCGTATTACGTCGCTACGCTCGTGGTGCAATGATTCGGCAAAGTCTCTGAAAGCGCTTAGAGGCGATCCGCTCTTAGAGTGAATATGCGTCATTATGCATGCTCTAACGCGAGAGTCAACGCTAGGCAAGCCCGTACAACGATGGCTTGGCGGAGGGCTGGCGATCAGACCATCCCGTTCAAGACACGTCCAGCCTTTTAAGCCGTTTTCCGTGGCGCTGAGGGCCGCTTCGACTACTCAGCTTGTGCTGACGATGGCGGCGGCTGAGTCTCGGGCCGGTTGCTGATCTTGTCGATGCCCTTCTTGATGCCGTCCTTGACGGCTTGATACGCGTCGGGCACCGCGAGATCGATCACCTTCTTCGATGCGTATACCTCGATGATCTGCAGGGGCAGATTCCGCTGCGAGGTATCTCTTCTCTTTGGGTGGCCTCCTGCGCTGCTGCATTGGCCAACACGTCCCGCTCGCTTGGTTGAGTCATGACGCCATTCTCCTCCCGCACTCTGACGTCCGGGCAAAGCGAAGAGACCCACAGCCGACGCTACGGAGCCTCTCGCGTGAGGTGGTTCGGCCTCACGTTGCGCTGGTCGGCCGCTGTCCTGCGGCCCTGATCGAACGGAGAATAGCTTACAACGCTTCGGACCGTTGCTATGGCCTCTGTGCTATTACGCGTCTCCTATGCCGTCTATGGTATTAGCTCTGTTATGGAATGCTTTACAACGACATAACCGTTTCGGCATAGTGGCGGGGAAGCCAATCAGTGAGAGAACGGGATGCAGTGGACGAGGACGAGCTGATCATCAGGGAAACCTGGGTCGCGCCGGATGCCGGGGACGTAGAGGTCGAGCACTGGCACGCCACGCTCGCCAGGCCGGACGGCGATGGTGCCTGGGCCTATGAGCTGATGGAGTCACCGGTCCTGGCCGAAGACTGGCCGACGTACGAGCCATTCGAGCTGCCCGAAGTCTCGCTGAATTAGGTCTCTACCCCCCATGGGCCAGGTGGCTGGTCACACAGTGCATTGCCCGCTGGACAGCAGTCACCCCAGGCGGACTTGGTTGGCCAAGACAGTGCTGGCCTCGTGCGCGGTACTGGGCGAGCCGCCGTCGCAGTCGGTCCAGGTTGCCCAGCCGGATAGTGGCTCTCGGGTCACCTCGCGACATGATCAGTACGTCGCTCTTCGACTCCTCCGATCGCTCCAGATCGTGGAAGTGGATCGGGATGGACATGTCTTCTTCCGCTGGCTGCGCGGTGCGCTCGGCCCGCACCGGGAAACGTGAGAGCCGCGATCGGAAGCAGTGCCCGGCTATCTACCGGGCGCGGAAACGAGGAGGCGGGCAGTGCCTGGCAGTGCTTTAGCGATGAGAAGTGCGGGCTCAGCGGGAGCTGCAGCTGCCATCGGTCAGATGCTTCCCAGGAGCCCCCCGAGGTTGATCTCCCGCCGCTCGGCTGCCTCGACAGCCTCCTCCAGGGTCAGGCCTGCCTCCAGCCAGTTTGGCCACCACTCGCAGTTGCCGTCTCTCTGCCAGACCTCCGCCACGCCCCAGCCCGGCACGTCGGCGTTCGGGTCATCGGGCTCGGGCCAGTTCAGGTAGCCGTCGCACTGCCACAGATCCTCCCGGGCGATTAGGTACTCGCCTGTCCCGTACGGCTCGGGCTCAGGTTCGTAGTCGTGCGGCACGCAATCGGTGTGCTCAGCGGACCAGGCGTCGTGGTCCACGCCTTCGCAGTCGCCGGGGTCGTAGCCGCATTCCGCGCACGCGCCGCGCCCGTCGTCCAGGTCCGTCGCGCTGGAGCTGGCAGCGTCACCGGATCGCCCGTCCCAGGTGGCGAACTGCCTTAGCTCGGCATCGATCTTGGCCAGGGTCTCATCTGCGGCGGCCATAACCCGCCTCCTAGTCTTCGTCGTTCCAGCCAGCCGTCTAACAACCGTCACTTCACGTTGCTCTGGTTCGGGTCGGAGCCGGTGTCGGCTACATGACAGCTCATCGGCCCGTACCTGCGCACCGGTCGCGCCGCAAGGCCATCAGCGCTGACATGCCTCGCGCTGTTGGC
>CAVUFO010000020.1:0-17747 GCA_963740785.1 uncultured Actinomycetota bacterium | reverse complement strand
AGCCCCCTTACGGAATCGAACCGTAGACCTTCTCCTTACCATTCCGAAGGCGCCCCGCCCTGAGCGCACTGCCTGCACTGACCGCACAGCCGAACGCCCTGACAGCACACAATGCACAGGATGCACCGCTCAGCCGGTCCACGACTCGTTCCACGAACAGTGAGCCGGGCCATGATTTCAGATCACGCTCTGTGGCGGCCCGGCAGTCACGCTCTGCGTGCGGAACCCGCCTGGTGAAGACCACGGCCGCCGAGCTCGACGGGAGCTGCGCTTCATGACTGCCATGGCCTGACAGCGAGCCCCGGGCCGGTGCTAGCCAATCCAGACGATGTCGAAAATGCGGATCAGCTCCGCCTCATCATCCACCCGGAAGGTGAGCAGCCCGTAACCCTGGCCGAAGGTGACCTGCCGGTACGCAGGATCGCCGCCGCGAGTCATCACGACCGCGTCCCACGGCGCATCCACCACATCCACCACGCGCCCGACGATCGCATCCAAGGCGGCCGACGGCAGCCCGCTGAGCTGAACTAACGCCTTGCCCTCGAACCAGGCCCGGTCACTCACCCTCCGCCGCGCCGGCGCCGGGCAGCCGCAACCCTCTCGGCCCAGTCCGCGACCACGTCCTGGACCGGTGTCCCGTGGCCGGGCGCGGAGCGAGCTGCCTCGAGCCTGGCCTCGAAACCAGGGCCGGAGTACGCGGCAGCCCGCAGCCGCCACAACCTCAGCATCTGATGCAGCCCGCGATACTGGCCGGGCCGCCGGGCACTGGCCGCGGCCGCGTCATAATCGGCCAGGAACTGCTCGTGGTAGCGGGCCGGCAGGACACGCATGATCTCCATCGGGTCATCCGGATCGAACTCCTGCACCGGCTGCGCGCCCATGTCACCCCTCATCTCCCACCGGCCAACCGTCTCGCGGCAAGACCCGCCTCAACTCCGTGCTGCCCGAGCGCCGCGCCGGCTTAAGGCGACCGCCAGGCAGTCCCCGGCAACAGTGACACCGGCCGAGCGCCCGCGGCCGCGAGCGGATGCGCACCCGATGGCCAGCGAACCTCCCCGGACGGCACCAGCTGACGGCAACCGGCAAGGACGATCGCGCACGACGGGCGAGGAAACGATGTCCGCGAACACGCGCGCCAAGGCCGATATGAGCGGCCAGCCGAGGTGCTCGGCGGTCTGATCTAACGGGCCGAATTGTTGTTCTGGGCCTGCCAGCAGCGGGGGCCATGTGGGCCAAGCGGTCCAAGGACCACGTCCGCCTTCCCGCGGGCCGCTCGGCACGACCCACTAACTAGAGGTACAGGACCGGAACGAACGTGTGCCCATGGGCGACTGACGTTGACATGACAGCTCCGGTCTGTGCGGCCGAGCCGCTGAGACTTGTCGTCAGGCGGGACAGGGGCCGCGAGGTGCTAGGCGATGCCGAAGGTGTTGATCTTCTCCGGGTAGATCCGGATGAAGGCCTCGCCGAATCCCGGCCCGAGGTGCGCGCCGCCGGCCGGGATCGCCTCAGCTCGGCCGCGGATCTCGAGAAACCGCGGTGTCCACGGGTCAATCGACACAAGATCGTCGACCGCAATCGCCGCCCAGCCGTTGGCTTGCACATCCCGGTACTTCTTGGTGCTCGCGATGTGGTGACCGTCAACGTTAATGGTGCCGAATTCACCGTTGTAGCGGAACGATGTCGGCACGACGTGCGGCTTGTGATCGGCGCCGGTAGTCGCCAGCCGCCCGAGCCGCTGGCTCGCGAGATACTCGATGAGCGGAGCACTCAGCTCAGGCGACGACGTCAGCTCGGTCATGTATCAGGTAAACAACCTTAAGCTCACTTCAAGTCAACCAGGGGCTGGGGATGTACGACCAGCCGTGACCTCAAGCGGCGCAAAGCATTAGCTTGCCCGGCATCTAGCATGTCCGATAATCAACTGCGCAGGTTCAGCGTCGGCACCTTCTTGGTCTCCGCGAGAGTGCGCACCTTGGCGCGCAGTAGGCAGCCTTGCGACGGCTTCGCCGTAGATCCCAAGCGAAACGTTGTTGAGAGACTTGCGGCCGTGACCGCTCGACTCCGTCGACGAAGGCGTCGAGCGCGCCGGCGAGGTCGTGCCGGTCCACCCCCAGGTCGAGGACGAAATGGTTGCGGGTCCTGGCCGGGATGACCATGACATGGACACCAGCAGCCTATGGGCGGTCATCGCCACCTGCGGAGTGTTAGGCGAGTCAGGCCGACGGCCCAGTGCCCGTTGTCGTGTTGGTGCTCATGCCGCGGCCTTCTCCTTGTGTGCCCGGCACAGCGGCTTGGTGGCCTGGCGCAGTTCGATGCCGAACATGAACTGCCATACCCCGTATCAGGTTGAACATACCGAACAGCAGTGCGAGGGTGATCGCTCCGATGCCCGGGTGCGCGAACAGCACCACCCTGAACGCGGCCGACACCAGCCCGCCCAGCAGCGTGCCGGACGAGTCGGACGATCGGGCCTGCTAGGCATCCCTAGTGGCGCGGCGGGCTGGCTATGGCCGTGGCGAGCTGGCCGCCTGTCGCGTCGAGGAGGGCGGCTGGGTCAGCGAACACAGCGACGGCTCCTGCGGCGCTGAGCTCGGCGGCGGCTATGCCGCCGCTGAGCAGCCCGATGCACGGAACTGCAGCGCGCTGGCAGGCTCGCACGTCCCAGACCGTGTCTCCTACGAAGACGGCGCGATCCGCTGAGACGCCTGCCTTCTCCAGCGCGACCTGAACCAGGTCAGGCGCGGGCTTGCTGCTGTCCACGTCGCCTGCCGAGGTGGCGCCGTCGATGGCGGCGTCGGCGTCGAGCGCGGCCCTGAGTACCTCGAACTCAGGCGGATTGGCGGAACTGGCCAGGACGACCCTGAGGCCGGCGTCCTTGCACGCGCGGAGCAGCTTCTGCGCACCCCGCAGCGGCCGAATCCGGGACCAGTACGTCGCGTACAGGGCGCTGTGCGCGCAGGTGATGCTTGCATCGGCGGCCCGGTCCCTGCCCTCCGGCAGCACGGCGTCGAGAAGGTGATCGGAGCCCATGCCGACGACGCGATGGATATCGGCCATCGCCACCTCATGTCCCGCCTGGGCGAACGCCTGCCACCAGGTGACTACGTGCAGGTAGTTCGTATCGGCCAGGGTGCCGTCGACGTCGAACAGGGCCGCTGTCAGCGCCTCTGTCATGACGGGCCCGCCTTGGCGCCGAGCACGTCGGCCGCGATCAGAAGGTCATCGACCAGGCCCCGGTACGCGCTGTCGCGGTCTGAGGCACGCAGAACGGCGGACGGGTGAATGGTCGCTACTACCGCCACCTCCCGGCCGACACCATGATCGCCATTGAGACGCCATGGCTGCGGGCGGCCGCGGTGCGCGCCGACGCGGAAGGAACTGCCGAACAGCGCCTGCCCGGCGGTCGATCCTAGCGCCACAATCACGCGAGGGTTGACGCGCTCGATCTCGGCTGACAGCCAGGGCCCGCACGCGCGCACCTGCCACGCGTCCGGCCGCTGATGAATCCGCCGCTTGCCGCCGTCTGCCGCGTCCCGCCAGCGGAAGTGCTTGACGGCGTTCGTGACGTAGCTGTCTTCCGCGGCGATCCCTGCCTCGCCAAGCGCCCGTGTGAGCACGTGCCCGGCCGGCCCGACGAACGGCTTGCCCTGCTTGTCCTCTGAGTCGCCAGGCTGCTCGCCGACGAGCATGATCCGCGCGTGCGGACTGCCAGCACCGAAGACGACCTGGGAGGCGCGCTCATACAGGTCACAGCCCCGGCAATCGCGCGCCGCCTCGGCCAGTGCCGTGAGGCTGGGCCTGCCCTCTGGCAGGAGCGGCCCGGCGCCCGGGTACTCGTTAGCCGTCATGCCGGGCGGCTGCCCGATCTGCCGCCGCGCAAACCGTGAACGGCACATCGGCACGCACGGTTGACCTGGCTGCCGCCGGGAAGTGACAGCCTGGCCTGACTTACCGACCTAGGAAGCGCAAATGCGGCCATGAGCAGTGCGGGCTCATCGCTGGTGACGAGCGCCCTCGAGGCTCCCGGCATTCGCAGGGTGAAGTGCGGCCGCGGGTTCAGGTACACCTGGCCCGACGGAACTCCGCTGCGTGACCAGGCGGTGAAAGAGAGGATCAAGTCACTGGTCATCCCGCCCGCGTGGGCTGACGTCTGGATCTGTCCCGATGCCACCGGTCACATTCAGGCAACGGAACAGACGCCGCCGGGCGGCGGCAATACCTGTATCACGCAGAGTGGCGTCTGCAGCGGGACAGGCACAAGCACGACAGGGTCCTGAAGTTCGGGACAACGCTCCCGGCGATCCGAGGCGCGGTCGACAGGGACCTAGGCTCGCGAGGACTGTCCAGGACCCGCGTGGTCGCCGCGGCCGTCCGCCTCATCGACCTCGGTCTGGCCAGAAGGCCGCCGGCGAGCTCTTGACGTGCCCATTCTGCATCGGCATGTGGGTAACCACGGGGTTCACCGCTGGACTGCTCCTGATGCCGCGCACCACTCGCCTGGCGATGGGCGCCCTCACGGCGCTCACCGGTTCTGAGATGCTCCAGTTCGCTCACGCCTGGCTCGAGAAGGTCGCAGGCTAGCGGGCGGATCCGATCCGCTCACGCTGCGGGATGATCGTGTACTTCGGGTCATCGGCCGAGGCCAGGCCCGCATGGAAGATGCCCCACGGGGTCGCTATCGATGCGCCGACGAATGCCGATCCAGCCAGCCACGCCGCGACCCGGCCGCGCCCGCCGGCGAAGCCGTTCGCGACGGTTCCGAGCACCCCGAGCGCGGACAGGACCTGCCCGGCCTTGAGGTACTTGCCGCCCTTGCCCGACTGATAGGGCTCGGCGACCATGCCAAGCCGGCGTTCCATCAGCCTGGCCGCCGCTAGCTCGGCGCTGATCCCGAGCAGGGCCAGGTTCCTGGCGGGGCCGGACTCGCCAGGAGCGCCAAGCATTCCCAGGCCGCCGGCGGCCGTCGCGGCCGACCCCGCGAAGACGAAAGGCATCTCGCGATACCCGCCGTGCCAGGCGGGGACCGCCGTGTCGGAGATCAGTGCCGCGGTGTAACTGGCGACAGTCGGACCGAGAATCGCCGCCCCCGCGGTCGCGGCGGCGCCGGTCCTGGGGAGCCTGCCAGTCAGCGCGGTAACGCACGCGGCCGCCGCTGCGGCAAACGTAGCCGCCGAGCAGCTAGGAACCCACGCTCATAGGCGACGTCACCTGGCATGTCCGCAGCATGCTGGCGAACCGCGCTGGCCGGCCGGTCGGTCACGAGCGCGGCGACCGACATGCCGCTTGCGGCCAGGGCTCCGGTCTTCGCCACGCGCTCCAGGATGTGACGGCCGGTCAGCTGGGCACCGGCGCCGACCAGTGAGGATGCTCCAGCGAGGCCGCCAAGGAACAGGCAACCGGCGATGTTGGGCGCCTTCCACACCGGCGAGCTGATCACCGGCTTGCCGTAGTACGAGGTGAAGGTGGCGGCAGGGACCATGGGCCTCTCGCCGCGCGGCCCCCTGCGGCGACCGCGCCGCCGCCCCGGCGACGCACCGGTCAGCGCTTCCCGGTCAGGGCGCGCGCCTTGCACTCCGTCTCGCGTCACGCTGTGGCGCGCTCGGGTTGTCCTCGCTCACCGTCGGCCTCTCTTCTCGCCCAGCAGGCCGGCGGCGAACGCCACGGCGGCGCCAGCCGCGAGGCTGACCGCGGCAGCGTCGACGTGCCGCCACATGGAGGGAAGGTCCCTGGTTGTGACGACCGGGTCCGGCGGCAGTCCGTACACCTCAGGCTCGTCGAGCAGCAGGAAGAAGGCGCCGTCTCCGCCTACCCCGTCGGCCGGATCCGCACCGTACAGCCGGGCGTCGGTGATCCCCGCCGCATGCATCTGCGCCAGCCTGCCCTCGGCCCTTTCGCGCAGCTCGTCGACGGGACCGAACTGAATCGAGTCAGTGGGACAGGCTTTGGCGCAGGCTGGCTCCATGCCAACGCCCAGCCTGCCGTAGCAGAGCGTGCACTTGAAGACGCGGCCGTCGTCCTTGCGCTGGTCGATGACGCCGTACGGGCACGCTGGGATGCAGTAACCGCAGCCGTTGCAGATGTCCTCCTGCACGACCACTGTGCCGAACTCCGTGCGGAACAGCGCTCCGGTCGGGCAGACGTCCAGGCACGCCGCGTGCGTGCAGTGCTTGCACACATCGGAGGCCATCAGCCAGCGGAAGTCGCCGGCCGCGCCGCCAGTTGCGGCACCAGGCCTGTCATGCGAGAGGCCGGAATCCTGCAGAGCCAACGGCTTGCGCTGGGCCCGCTGCGACGTCCTCTGTTCGGTCGGGCTGCCCAGGAGACCTGCACGTACGCGGACGGGCGACGTTAGGGCCGCGGCTCGACGGGTAGCGGCGATCATCGGGTGGAGGGATAGCAGCGATGATCAAGCTCTTGTACAAGCCGGTCAGCATGGCAGTGAGCATCCTCGGCGGGATGCTGGCGGGCATGATCTTCAAGCAGATCTGGAAGCTTGCTGCCGCCGAGGAGGACGCTCCGAAGGCCACGGACGCTGAGCGTCGCTAGCTGGAAGTTCTGATCGCCGCAGCCTTGGAGGGCGCGATCTACGCTCTCGTGAAAGCCGCCCTCGACCGCGGTGCGGCCCACGGCACCAAGCGACTGACCGGATTCCGGCCTGGCAAGAATCCGCGCGCGGGGGCGTGAACCGGCTGGCCCGTCGGCGCGCCTGCTACCTGTTCAGCGCATTGAAGGTCATGCGGGCCGGTTATCGACGTGGATCCGCTGGAGGCCGCGTCGAGGTAGCCCGCGGCCGACCAGCCTTGTGACCACGCAGGGCAGGCAGAACGCCTGCTGCCTGCCCTGCGCCTCATCCCGTCGGGGACCTACTGCTTCGCGGGTACTTCCTTCTTGATGTTGTCTGCGACCTGTGACGGGTTAACACCGGCCGCTGACGCAGCGGCCTCGACATCCCGCATGGTGATGTTGCGTGAGTCGCCGTGGTCGGCGTTGGGCTCACCGCATCCGCAGGAAACGCACATATCGTCCTCCTTGGTCAGCGCGAAGGAGCGTCCTTCCCGGACACCAGCAGGAGCAAACCCACCGCGGTCCCTTTCCGCGACGGCGTGCAGCCACATGGATTGGCGAGCTGCCCGACGTGCCGAGGAGCGGCGCCCGTCAGCCGGATCGGAGCCGCGCGCATGATTCCGCCGCGGCTGGGCAGCCGCCTGCGCACTGAAGTGTGTGCGTGAAGGGAGGACGGGAATGGCCACGTCCAAGCAGAAGCAAGCCGCCAAGCGCAACGTCGGCAAGGCACGGCAGGCGCAGAGCGCCAGGGCGCACGGAGCCGACGTGCCCCGGCAGGGACAAGGCATGAGCACTGCGGAGAAGGAACGGCTTGCGGACCGCGCGTTCGCCTTTCCCAAGGAGCGCAAGGAGCCGCTGACCGACGCGCGCCACGTGCGGAATGCGATCGCCAGGTTCGATCAGGTCGAGGGTGTCAGCGACGATGAAAGAGATCAGGCCTGGAAGCGGATCAAGAGCGCTGCGCGCAAGCACAACGTCGAGGTCTCTGCCAAAGACTGGCGGGATCTGGCTAAGGACGGCAAGGACCGCAGGTAACCTTCCGGTACCTGACGGCTAGGCAGGTGGTGCCCAGTCAGCCGGGCGCCCGGTGTGGTTAGAGAACTCTACCGACCACCGCCACCAGCTGTGATCGTCGCCGTGCTGCCATTTCTGCAAGATTCCTGACCTTGCTGGAACAGCTGATCTGTGGCGGGAACGCAGGCGACGCCAGTCACGGCGTGCCACCCGTCGTCGGCGAGTCCGCTCGTGCAGATCTCGCCTGCTGATATCGACGATCCACGTGAGGAGGGCGGGCCCGTCATCTTGAGCATCTTCAGGGCCGGCCAGTGACCTCGGTGGTGCGCTGACGTGCGCTGCCGAGCTGGGAGGCTTTCAGGCGGGTTCCATCGACGTGCGCGCGTCGGTGAGGCTGTCATGAAACGGCAGGTTTACCAGCTCGGCGGCGGGGCGCACCACGCTGTCTGGAGAGATCACCACTGCGACCGGGGCCTCGTCGAGCAGGCGGTCGATCATCGCGAAACCGGCGCTGTCGAGGTAGTCGACGAGACTGAGGTCAATGATCAGTGCCGGGGAGGCCAGCTCGCGCAGAGCATTGCCGAGGTCGGTGGAGTTGGCCGCGTCGACGTCGCCGTGGATCTGGACGGCGGGCACCGGGCCACCGGAGCCTGCGGGCGGGCCGACTGGCCGTAGCTGGAAATTCATCTGGCGTGCTGTCCCTTCCTTATCGGGCCGTCCGGCCAAGGCGGTAGGTCATTGTGACTCGGGTGCCGAGGATCGTGCGTGCGGTCTGGGAATGCTTCGCGAGGCCGTGAATCAGCTTCAGGCCGCCTCCGCGCTGATTGGCCCGGCTAGCCGCGGAGTCCTTCAACCAGCGGCCCGAGTCGGTGACGGTCACTGATATCTCATCTGCGGAAGCGAAGGCTTCGACGCTGACGGTGCGGCGGGGATCTAGGTCGCTTCCGTGCTCCATGGCATTGCACAGTGCCTCCCCGGTGCCGAGCAGGACATCGTGGGTGGTCGCACGGCTGGTACCGAGATGTGCAAGCCAGTCCCGCATCCGGTCCCTGGCCGGGCGGAGCTCGCTGAAGCTGGCTGGCATCGCGTCGACGTAGCTGGTGGCCGTGGTCCCGGCTGGGCGCACTGCTATGACGGCGACGTCATCGGCGTAGCCTTGGCCAGGGGTCATCTGGCTGATGAGGGCCCTGCACGCCTGGCCAGCCGGCAACTTCGCGCAGCCCGCGGCTGCAGCTGTCAGCCTGGCGAAGCCGACTTCTAGCGGCTCGGACCGGCGCTCGATGAGGCCGTCGGTGTAGAGCACCAGGAGCGAACCTGGCGGCAGGGCGGCGCCGCCGGTCGGCGCATCCATCCGGGGCGCGAAGGACCTGACCGCCAGCGGCGGCCGCCTGCCGTCCCGGAGCCAGGTCACCGTTCCCTCCGGGCCGACAACAAGCGGGTAAGGGTGCCCGGCGCATGCATAACTGACGGTGCCGGCTGCGGTGTCGATGATCGCGTAGGCGACCGTAGCGAACGCGGCGTCGTCCAGCGTCCGGGCGTAACGGTCGAGCAGATCGAGCACGGCGGCTGGATCGTCGGCTGCCAGAGCCGCGGCTCCGAGCGCGCTGCGCAGCTGGCTCATGACTGTCGCGGCAGCCAGGCCGTGGCCGACTACGTCTCCGGCCGAGATGCCAATGCGAACCGGGCCGAGCGGGGTCGCCGTGTACCAGTCACCGCCCACTCGCATGACCTCGCCGGCCGGCTGATAGGCGGCCGACACGGCGGCGGCCGGGGAGATCACCCCGAGGTCCAGCAGGCGCTCCTGCAGCGACATCGCGATCTGATGCTCTCGCTCGGCCACCGAAATGCGCGCGACGGCCCGGCCAAGGATCGCGGCGACCCGCCTGGTCAGGTCAGTGTCAGCCGGGCTCATCTCGCGCGGACCGGGCCAGCCCAGGCCCAGGGCGCCGAGCACCCGCGCCGTCGTCGGCATGCAGTGGCTCCAGGATGCTGGCACGAACGGCCCGCGACGCGTCAGCGGCTTCTGCGAGGAAGCGCGCATCTAGCGCGGCGGTGTCGGGAACCACGATGCGCTGGTCCGTGCGGGCGGTCTCCGCCAGCAGCACAGGGGAGCTGATGCTTACCAGGTGGTACCGGTCGGTGACCTCGCGCGTCAGGTCGCCGGCGTAGGTGATGCGGAGCTTACTGCCCGTCTCGTCCAGCAGCCCGACGGCCGCCGCGGTGGCTCGCAGCGAGCAGAACGGCGACCTCAGCAGCACGTCAAGCGCCTGGCTGACGGACCCTTGCCGCTCCCATATCCGCGGTCAGGCTCGCCAGAGCTCGTTCCCGCTGCGAGGCCTCTTCGCCGAGCGGACCGGAACGGTCCCGTGCCGCCGCCTCGAGCCGGGCGGCGACATTGGCTGATCAGGTCCGCTGAGGTGAACGGCTTCACCAGGTAGTTGTCAGCCCCGGCGGCCAGGCCGCCGCCGACAGCCTCCGGCCCGGCGCGAGCCGACAACATGATCACTGGAAGGGAAGCAAGGCCAGCATCGGCGCGGATGGCGGCGATCAGCCCGAAACCGTCCACTTCCGGCATCATCACATCGGTAACCAGCAGATCCGGCCGGTAGCGCCGCGCCAGTTCCAGCGCCTGCCGACCGTCACCGGCGACGACTACGTCCCACCGGCTGCCGAGCACCGCCGCCAGGTGACGGCGCATGTCCGCATTGTCATCGGCCACCAGCACGAGCTGCCGCGAAGAGAACGCCCGCTCACCGTTTGAACCGGCACCGAGCCACCCCCGGGCCTCGTCGGCATAGTCGTTCCCTTTGGTCGACCGCGCGATGCTGTCAGCGGCGCTCGCGGAAAGTCCGGCATCCGCGGCTGGCAGGCTGACCCGCACGGTGGTGCCCTGGCCGGGCGTGCTATCTACGTCGATGGTCCCGTGATGCATCTCCACCAGGCCGCGCACCAGCGCCAGCCCGATCCCGCTACCCTCAGCTGTGCGGCCGCCCGTGTCCGCCGGGCGGTAGAACCGGTCGAACAACCGGGGCAGATGCTCGGCGGCAATGCCAGTTCCGGTATCAGACACTGTCACCGTGGCACCGCCGTCACGGCCCGGCGCGACCGTCACGGTGATCGACCCGGTCATGGTGTACTTGAACGCGTTGGAAACCAGGTTCAGCACGATCGTTTCCCACATCGCCGCGTCAGCCTCGGCCCAGGCGACCCGGCAATCGAGCACCAGCTCGATACCGGCGATCCTGCAGACTTCGGCGAACGACGACGCGATCCCGGCTGTCAGCGCGCCGAGGTCCACGACAGCCAGCTGCGGCTGGCTCTGGCCTGCCTCCATGCGCGAGAAATCCAGCAGCGCGTTGACCAGCCGCAGCAGCCGCCGGCCATTGCGGTGCACAATCCGCAGCCGGTCTGCCAGCGCGTCATCGCCGCTCAGCGACGCGAGGGCATCATCGAGGGGCCCGAGCATCAGCGTCAGCGGCGTGCGGAACTCATGGCTGACGTTGGCAAGGAAGGTCGTCTTGGCCTGGTCAAGCTGCGCCAGGGACTCCGCCCGACGTCGTTCGCCTTGGTACGCCGTGACATTAGCCATCGTGGCCGACACCTGATCAGCGACCAGGCGGCAGAATCCGCGGTACTGGTCATCTAGGGGCCTATAGCGGCTCAAGCCAAGCACCAGCGCAGCCGCTGACGAACCGCCGGTCACGGCATCGGCCGTGCCGCTCAGCGTGATCACCAGGGCCTGCTCCGGGCAGTCCTTGCCCAGGCGGGTGGCGAGCGAGGGGAGGAGGGCCGGCAGCTCAGGCACGAGCCGCAGGCCATCTGCCTCGACGGAGCCGCGATCTGTGAAAGACGCGAGCAACTGCGGCATGACGGCGGCCGCGCCCGGAGTGGCACCGCGCAGGCGCACGCGGCTGTCCGCCTCGTCGCTGGCGTACACCGCCGCGAACGGAACATCGGCAGGGTGATGCGCGCACACATCGATCGCGGTGCCCAGCGCTGTTTCCACCGACTGGGCGTCCATCAGCGCAGCTGCCAGCGTGCTCAGCGTCCGGAGCCGCCGCTCGCTCAGCACCCGCTGGGTCGTCTCGGCAACGGCGCAGAACACACCTTCGATCACGCCGCCTGCCCCGATGATCGGGCTGTAGGTGAACGTGAAATAGCGCTCCTGGCGGCGGCCATCGTTCACCAGCATCAGCTTCAGGTCATCGGACCAGGTGGCTTTGCCCGTGGTCACGACGCCATCCAGAAGCGGGGCAGATGACATCCCAGATATCCCACCACACATCCGCGCCTGCAGAGCCCAGGGCCGCCGGGTGCTTATCGCCGAGCATGGGGATATAGCCATCGTTGTAGATCAGTCTGAGCTGGTCGCCCAGCCACAAGACAATGGGGAACCGGCACGCCAGCGCGGTGGCGGCCGTCGTCCGCGCGGCCGCGGGCCACTCCGCCGGATCGCCCAGCGGGTGGGCTGGCCAGTCATAGGACAGGATCCGGCTGCCCATCTCGCCGCCCAGCGAGGCTGCCATCCGCAACTCAGCCGGAACGCTGCTCATCTCACGAGACTAATCCGGCCGGTCTTCGCCGCCCGCCACGGCATGGCCATGACTGGCTGGCAGAAGTCCACCAGCCGACCACGCACCGCCCGGCAGCGTGTTGCAACCTCACTCGCCTGCATTGATCCAGGTCGCGGCAGCCGCTAGCCGGCGACTAGTTTGGGAAATCCCCGCCCCCCGATCGGGTATCTGCGCGCAGGCCGGGTGCCTGTGCGCTCGGGTGCGGGAACCGCCCCCTCTTTCTCATCCCGCAGGCGGCTGACCCGGCCCGCGCCGCCAGCTACCCCCGCCGTAAGCCGCCCGGGGCAGCGGCATGCCGGATGAGTGAAAGCACGTGGACGGCCTGGACGTGCATGCGTTTACGGGCGCAAACTACCGGGTAAAGCACTCCAGTTGACTCCCAGCAGGTTCTGTGCCATATGTCTGACATGGCACTGCGTGCGTGAATGTGCACGTGATAGTCATCTAATGAATAACTTGCCGCATTCGACCAGACCGGTCATCATCAAGCTTCCGGCGGAGATAGACGTGATGAACGCCGAGGAGACTGGTCGGCTGCTCATGTCAGGGTTCACCTCGGGCGGCGTTGTGGTTGCCGACATGACCGCAACGACGTTCTGCGATTCGCTTGGCATCAAGAAACTGCTTGCGGCGCACTACCAGGCTTCGGATCTGGGCTGTCAGCTACGATTCGCGTTGCCAGGCGGCCAGGTGCTACGGGTGCTGAACTTGCTCAGGGCCGACAAGGTGCTGGCGATCTATCCGACGGTTGCAGAAGCTGTTTCAGCCGCGCCACGAGCACCGTCGAACCGCGAGCAGTCGCAAGGCGGCTAACCATCACGACCGCGCTCGCCGAACAGGACCATGGACCTGACTCTTTGAGGGTGGCGGGCCGCGTAGGCGATCGTGTGCGGGCAGGAGTTGTACTGGCCGATGGGTGCTCCCATTCCGAGCGCAGATTGCTGAACGGCACCCGCGGCACGAAGACCACCGCGGGGCCTGCCCCGCCGACGTGAAGGCCAGGCTCACGTCGTAGCGCCGCTGGCGTAGCTGATACTCGGGATTGCCACGGACCGACTCTAGCCAAAGCCGGCCGCAGCCGGCTCCGCAGCCATCAGCAGCACGGGAAGGCCGCAAGACAGGAACCTGACAACCCGACGAGCGGACGGCCGGCCGGGAGCCCTGCCGTGCCGCACCTGAATGGAGATTCGGCGAGGCGCCTTTCCGAGCACTGTTGCAACGCCGAGCCCAGAGCCGCCGCTCGGCTCAGTGATTGCTCCAAGTGATCGGCGCCGCGGAGCCGATGGCGCATCCTGTGCATTCAGAGCAGGAGAGCGTCTCCATGACCCGGTCCACGAAAACGACAAATCGGATCGCGATTAATTTCGAAATAGCACCGTTGAGCTGGGAGCCCCCTTACGGAATCGAACCGTAGACCTTCTCCTTACCATGGCCACGCTGACCCGCCCTGAGAGCACTAGCTGCACAGACCGCTACGCCGGAACGCCCAGAAAGCACAGAATGCACTCACTGCGCCTGACGCCCGGTCCACGACTCGTTCCACGATCGGCAGGCGCCGATCCCAGCGGATGTCACGCTGTGTAATACCCTCCCCCGGCCTGGCCATTTCCCCGGTGGCAGTGTCAGCCGGATCCGGTAGCGTGCTGACCGGATCAAGGCGGCTTCCCTGGCGGGCAGGCCGTCAGGCATCGGGCACATGATCATTGAGAGCGGCACGGCCCTGAGACGGCCCGCTCGCGGCGTGTTCGGCGATCTGGGGAGGCTCGTGACTTGACTCGCTGGCATAGGGGTGAGCAGACCGTTGCGTTCCTGATCAGCCGAGGTCGTCTGGAGAGCTTCGAGGCGAGCGACCCGGCGGTGCTGGCGGAAGCGCTGGCCGGGCGGGCTGCAAAGCGCCTGGACGCCACGGCCAGGGCGGCCCTGGCAAACGGCGACGCCGACGGTGCTTACGCGGCCGCCTACGACGCGTACCGGATGGCCGCCGAAGCGCTCCTGGCCCGCCAGCTATTGCGGGCTACCGGCGGGGACGGCTCCCACATGTGCGTCGAGGACGCCGTGTCCGCCCAGTTCGCCGCCGACATCCCGGCATTCGCCAAGCCGACCTTCGAACGGCTGCGCCGCACCCGGCACACCGCCCAGTACTTCGACCCCGCGGCGGCGCCGGTTACCGAGTCAGACGCCCGCTGGGCGATCGAGAAGGCGGCCGCCGCGGTCTCGGCGGTCGAGGCGCTGCTGCGGGCCGGCTCGCTTGACCTGTTCGGCTAGGCCGACGGCAGGTCCAGCCTCAGCATCGGCGGGCTGGTCACAGTCTGGTGAAACGACCCCGATCCCGACTCCAGCCAGGATGCCTCCCGGATCGTCACCTGAACCGGCAGGCCCAGCCGCTCTTCGGCTACCCCGGCCGCCTGGTACAGCTGATCCCGGTCCGGCTTCCCCAGAACCAGCACGTCGATATCCCCGACCGGCCGCTCGCCAGACTCGCAGGCATGACGCGCCGCCCACGACCCGTACACGTACGCCGCGCTGATCCCCCGGACCCGCCCGAACTCCCCCGCCAGAACCGCAGGCACCCCGAACGCCCGGGTCAGCACCTCGGCCAGCCCCGCGTAGTAAGGGCTGGCGGTGTCAGCACGCACCAGCCGGGTGTTGCCGACTTTCGGCTCGTGACCAGCCCGGCACGCTCCGCCCGCTCCACCTCGCGATGAACCGACGGATGCGGGGCGCCCGTACGCCGGGCAATCTCCGTCAGGCTGACCTCCAGATCCGGATCCCCCAGCAGCAGCGCGAGAATCTCCCCCTGCTGCTGAGACCGCAGCACAGGCAACAGCGACGGCGACGCAGTTCTATCCACAAACTGAACTATACTCGTCACTTCGCGGAACCACTGGAAGCCCCGCATTCACGGTTCCCGAGGACCACAACCCGCACAGCTGAGCCCGCCGACCGCTCGATCGATCCGAGTGCGGAATCGGCGATCTGCTGCGTGCGCCGACTCAGCCCGCGTTCGCGCGGCGGTGATCGCTCATCGATGTGCGGCGAGTCTTGTGACTGCGCCGAAAGGGACGCGTTCGGATGCCGCCGATAGCGGACGCCAGCCGCCCCATTACCGCCAGCCCAGCCAGGACATCTGTCACCGCGCCGACGGTCTCCTGCACCGGTCCGGCGTTCTCTAGCAGCAGGTCCTCTACGCCGGCACCTGCCGACGCCGCTATCGACTCGGCGGCATCGCGCAGGTGCCGGCCGCTGGTCACATCCGCTGACAGGCGCCGTTCGATCTCCGTGATCGGCACGGACAGCCGCGGTCACAGCCGTCTTGGCGGATCGGCCGGTCGCTCATGCTGATCACAGTCGCGGCGCCTCGCCCGGACATCGCCAGTTACTCTGGGCGCTTGCCAGGTGAGCTGGCCTCTTCCGGGGTTTCCCCTGCCTCACACCGCGCCAGTCGCCGCCGCATGCGGTCGGCCACGGTAGCTGAGTCAGGATTTGCCTTGAGAGCTTGCCGGAGAACCCTCGCCGCTTCCTGGTACTCGTGCCTGCTGGCGAGCCATACGGACAGCTTGTCTGCCATCTTCGCATCAGTGCTTCCGGCGGCGATCGCGCGGCGCCAGTATCCTGTCGCGGCGTCAAGATCACCGGATTTCGCGGCGGCGTTGCCTGCGTACTGCGTCAGGGCTGCGATGGTCGCCTGGGAGTCCTGAGCTTCGGCGATGGCGAGCAACCCGTCGCGGAGTTGCGGTCCAGCGGCGGGATTCAGCCGCCCTAGCCGGTCGCGCCCCTCAGAGATCCGCAGCAGCTGACTGACCAGTGCCGGCATGCTCGGCGGCGGCACATGTGCGAAGAGAGCGAGCAGCATCGGCACGTGCGGCGCTGCGGACGCGTAGTCCACAAGCTCGGACCACGCTTGATCGTTGCCGCGATCCCAGTAGAGCGCCTCGATGAGTGCCGTGAGCGTGTCATCGCGGCGCCCGCTCTGATAGCGCACGGTTCGGGCGAGACTTAGCCACGCATCGGATGCAGAGCGGTCGTGGCCGGCGGCGAGCCGGCTCGCTAGGCTGCGCAGGGCATCCTCTACCCGCCGCAGATCACGTCGGCTGCGATCGAAACCGGCGTCAACTGCCTGCCGTTCAGCTTCCGCCCTGGCCAGAGCCAATCTGGCCTGGGCGTCAACGTCAGCTAGACGCGGCGCCGGCTTATCAAGCCGGGAAAGGAGCCGCATTATCGTTACAGCCATATCGGGAACAGCTGTGAGCATCTCAGCCCGCAGCCCCAGAGGCCTCGGGTCCAGCAAAAGCACAACTTGCGGACCAACATCACGCCACCGGATCTCGGCGGGACATGACACGCGGCGGCCGCCGTGCGCAAGGCTGAACGCGACAATGGCTGCCTGCGCCCGCGCGGCTACCTCGCGGAGAAGAAACCCCACGTGCTCGCCGTTCACGTGGACCTCTACCGCGTGGGAATCGTGCGCGTTACCAGGGTCAGGAACGAGAACAGCTGTCAGCTGTGAGCCAGGGGAACGACTTTGTTCCGCTGCGCGGATAGCGTCCACATGGAACGATTCTCCCGCGACTCGGACCTCTACGTTTCCCGGAAGCCAAACAGGCTGGCCAGGCCCAGACCGGTCCCGCTTGGCAGCACTGGCGGACTTGAGCTTCTGCGCGCTTTCGGCCGGGCGCTTTTCGCGTATCGCCCTGGATGCCTTTCGGTCCGGATGCGTTGCAGCCCTTGCCTCGGCCCGCTCGGATGCGTGCTCGGCCTGCCACTCGCGATAGCTGATCCGGCGTTCCGCCAGCTCGTCCCTGATGGTCTTCTTGAGCAGATAGTTCTTCATGGCGGCTATTCCTGCGATCCTCGATCAGGAGCTCAGCCGATCTGATCTGATTAAGGTAATGATGACCCTCTCGGCCGCATGCAGGGCAGAGGCGAAGGTCCCTCCCAGGTCCAGACAACGCCAAGGAAAACTCGTCTGCGCGGCCCGGGCTCCGGGATTCGGAGTGAGCCGCCCGGCGGCAGATTCTTGGCCTCGATGGCCCCACTAGGCCGCGCCGAGGAATCACCCTACCGCTGGGGAGCCAGCCTCGCCGAAAACCGAAGCCAGATCTGGCATTCTGGCTGGCGTTCCGCCAGGAGTAAAACCTATCAATCCGTAGACATTCCTATTCGATCTGTTTGGGCTACGACATCAAGCACCGGGCTCAGGCCAGGCGACGGTCTTCCTGAAGGCAAGTGTGGTGCCTGACCCTTGGATGGGTCGGGCGAACGGGGGCTACAGCAGGAGCGTCTCTTTGAGCGGTCGCAGCCGCTGGCGGCATCGGCGGCCGCGCGAGCCACAGTCCGCGGTTATGTGGGACACCTCGGCCGCGCGTGCAGCAGAAACAAGGCTATTCAGGGCTAATCTTCGCGCCCCGTTCCCGAATCGCGGCCTCCGGTGACCAGCCAGGAGTGTGCCAAAGCGCGGTCGTCACCCTTAGTGACCCAGCACTCAGGGCGTCGACTCGGCCGATCGGGCAACCTGGTCCACGACTCGTTCTACGGCAGATGATCAACATTCGAAATCAACAACGAAACAGAGCTCTAGCCAGCATCAATGAG
>CAVUFO010000019.1:0-717427 GCA_963740785.1 uncultured Actinomycetota bacterium | reverse complement strand
AGCGAACAGCAGCGGTAACGGACAGAAGACGGAGACGCGGTGCCCACGATCCAGCAGCTTGTCCGCAAGGGCCGGCAGGACAAGGTAGCCAAGAACAAGACACCGGCGCTGAAGGGAAGCCCGCAGCGTCGAGGCGTCTGCACGCGCGTCTACACGACCACGCCCAAGAAGCCGAACTCGGCGCTCCGCAAGGTCGCCAGGGTACGGCTGACCAGCCACGTGGAGGTCACCGCCTACATCCCGGGCGTCGGCCACAACCTGCAGGAGCACTCGATCGTGCTCGTGCGCGGGGGCCGCGTCCGTGACTTGCCAGGCGTGCGCTACAAGATCATCCGCGGTTCGCTCGACACCCAGGGCGTGCGCAACCGCAAGCAGGCCCGCAGCCGTTACGGCGCGAAGAAGGAGAAGAGCTGAGATGCCGCGTAAGGGCCCCGCGACCAAGCGTCAGCTGGTCACCGATCCGGTCTACGGCTCGCCGCTGGTCACGGCGCTGGTGAACAAGGTGCTGCGCAACGGCAAGCGGTCGCTCGCCGAGCGCATCGTCTACGGCGCGCTGGAAGGCTGCAGGGACAAGACCGGCAACGACCCCGTGGTGACGCTCAAGCGCGCGCTCGACAACGTCAAGCCGACGCTCGAGGTCCGCAGCCGCCGGGTCGGCGGCGCGACCTACCAGGTTCCCGTCGAGGTCCGCGCGTCCAGGAGCACCACCCTGGCGCTGCGCTGGCTCGTCTCCTACTCGCGGTCGCGCCGGGAGAAGACGATGACCGAGCGGCTGACGAACGAGCTGCTTGACGCGAGCAACGGGCTCGGCGCGAGCGTGAAGCGGCGCGAGGACATGCACAAGATGGCCGAGTCCAACAAGGCATTCGCCCACTACCGCTGGTAGCGGGTTCACACGAACTTCGAGCACGGAAACGGGGATCATCCACAGTGGCCGCCACAGTGACCGCCACCGAACTGGCCAAGGTCCGGAACATCGGGATCATGGCCCATATCGACGCGGGCAAAACGACGACGACCGAGCGGATCCTCTTCTACACCGGCATCAACTACAAGATCGGTGAGGTCCATGAGGGCGCGGCCACCATGGACTGGATGGAGCAGGAGCAAGAGCGCGGCATCACGATCACCTCGGCCGCGACTACCTGCATCTGGCGTGACCACACCATCAACATCCTCGACACGCCAGGGCACGTGGACTTCACCGTCGAGGTGGAGCGCTCGCTGCGCGTCCTCGACGGGGCCGTGGCCGTCTTCGACGGCGTGGCCGGAGTCGAGCCGCAGTCCGAGACCGTCTGGCGGCAGGCCAACAGGTATGGCGTGCCGCGGGTGTGTTTCGTCAACAAGATGGACAGGGTCGGCGCCGAGTTCCACCGCTGCGTCGAGATGATCCATGACCGGCTCGCCGCGACGCCGCTGGTGATCCAGCTGCCGTGGGGCGTCGAGTCCGACTTCCGCGGCGTCATCGACCTGATCAGGATGCGCGCCCTGCTCTGGCAGAGCGAGGGCAAGGGCGAGGCCTACGAGGTCACCGACATTCCGGTCGACCACGTCGAAGCGGCCAGGGAATGGCGCGACAACCTGCTCGAGTGCATCGCCGAGAACGACGAGGAGATGATGGAGCTGTACCTTGAGGGCACCGAGCCTTCCGAGGAGCAGCTGGTCGCTGCCATCCGCCGGGCTACCGTCGGCAGCGCGATCACCCCTGTGCTGTGCGGCAGCGCGTTCAAGAACAAGGGCGTCCAGCCGATGCTCGACGCGATCGTGGACTTCCTGCCGAGCCCGGTCGACATCCCCGCGATCCACGGCCACTCGGTTGGCGCCGACCCGGTCGACGTCGAGCGGCACCCTGACCCGTCCGAGCCGTTCTCCGCGCTCGCCTTCAAGGTCATGTCGGACCAGCACCTGGGCAAGCTGACCTACCTGCGGGTCTACTCGGGCACGCTGGAGTCAGGCTCGTCCGTGCTGAACTCCACCAAGGGCCGCAAGGAGCGGATCGGCAAGGTCTACCAGATGCACGCCAACAAGCGCGAGGAGCGCCCGTCGGCGGTAGCCGGCCAGATCGTCGCCGTGATGGGCCTGAAGGACACCACGACCGGCGACACCCTCTCCGACCAGTCGAAGCCGGTGATCCTGGAGTCGATGACCTTCCCGGCACCCGTCATCCACGTGGCGATCGAGCCGAGGACCAAGGGTGACCAGGACAAGCTGGGCACGGCGATCCAGCGGCTGGCCGAGGAGGACCCGACCTTCCAGGTCAGGACCGACGAGGAGACCGGCCAGACGATCATCGCGGGCATGGGCGAGCTGCACCTTGAGGTGCTGGTCGACCGCATGAAGCGCGAGTTCCGCGTCGACGCGAATGTCGGCAGGCCCCAGGTGGCTTACCGCGAGACCGTCCGCAGGAAGGTCTCGAAGGTCGAGTACACCCACAAGAAGCAGACGGGTGGCTCTGGGCAGTTCGGCCGCGTGATCATCGATCTCGAGCCGACCGGCGGCGACGGCGGTGGCTATGAGTTCGAGAACAAGGTCACCGGCGGCCGGATCCCGCGCGAGTACATCCCGTCCGTGGACGCCGGCTGCCAGGATGCCGCCGAGTTCGGCGTCCTGGCTGGCTACCCGATGGTCGACGTGAAGGTCACGCTGACCGACGGCGCCTACCACGAGGTTGACTCCTCCGAGCTCGCCTTCAAGATCGCCGGATCGATGGCGTTCAAGAAGGCAGCGGGCCAGGCCGACCCTGTCCTGCTCGAGCCGATGATGGCGGTCGAGGTCACGACTCCTGAGGACTACATGGGGGAGGTCATCGGGGACCTGAACAGCCGCCGTGGCCACATCCAGGCCATGGAGGAGCGCGCAGGGGCGCGGGTGGTCAACGCCCTCGTACCGCTGTCGGAGATGTTCGGCTACGTGGGCGACCTGCGCAGCCGCACGCAGGGCAGGGCGATCTACAACATGCAGTTCGACTCGTACGCCGAGGTCCCTCCCAGCATCGCCAAGGAGATCATCGCCAAGGCACGAGGCGAGTAGCCGAGTTGCCGGCACGACGTAGTACGCAGTACGACCTAGAAACCATAGGAGACACCAGTGGCGAAGGCTAAGTTCCAGCGGACCAAGCCGCACGTCAACATCGGCACCATCGGGCACATCGACCACGGGAAGACCACTCTGACCGCGGCGATCACCAAGGTGCTCCACGACAAGTTCCCTGACGTCAATCCCTTCACGCCGTTCGACCAGATCGACAACGCGAAGGAAGAGAAGGAGCGCGGGATCACGATCTCGATCTCGCACGTGGAGTACCAGACCGAGAAGCGCCACTACGCGCACGTTGACTGCCCGGGTCACGCTGACTACATCAAGAACATGATCACGGGCGCGGCGCAGATGGACGGCGCGATCCTGGTGGTCGCGGCGACCGACGGCCCGATGCCGCAGACCCGCGAGCACGTGCTGCTGGCCCGCCAGGTCGGCGTACCGTACATCGTCGTCGCGCTCAACAAGGCCGACATGGTCGACGACGAGGAGATCCTCGAGCTCGTCGAGCTGGAGGTCAGGGAGCTGCTGTCGGTGTACGAGTTCCCCGGTGACGACGTCCCGGTGATCCGGGTGTCGGCGCTGAAGGCGCTCGAGGGTGACGAAGAGTGGGGGCAGAAGGTCCTCGAGCTCATGAACGCCTGCGACGACAACATCCCTGAGCCGGTCCGCGAGACCGACAAGCCGTTCCTCATGCCGGTCGAGGACGTGTTCTCGATCACCGGCCGCGGCACCGTCGTGACCGGCCGGATCGAGCGGGGCGTCATCCACACCGGCGACGAGATCGAGATCATCGGCATCAAGGAGAAGGCGCAGAAGTCCACCGTGACCGGCGTCGAGATGTTCCACAAGATCCTCGACGAGGGTCAGGCGGGCGACAACGCCGGCCTGCTGCTGCGCGGCATCAAGCGCGAGGAGGTGGAGCGCGGCCAGGTCATCATCAAGCCGGGCACCAACACCCCGCACACCCAGTTCGAGGCGCAGGTCTACATCCTGTCCAAGGACGAGGGAGGCCGGCACACGCCGTTCTTCAACAACTACCGTCCGCAGTTCTACTTCCGCACCACCGACGTGACCGGCGTCGTCACGCTGCCGGAAGGCACCGAGATGGTGCTGCCCGGTGACAACACCGAGATGAAGGTGGAGCTGATTCAGCCGATCGCGATGGAAGAGGGCCTTCGGTTCGCCATCCGTGAGGGCGGCCGGACCGTGGGCGCCGGGCGAGTTACGAAGATCGAAAAGTAGGGACGCTTGGTACCTAGGAACTCTCGGCACAGCTTGAACAGCTTGTGCCGAGAGCCCTAGGCACCTCGCTGAATGCGGCAAGGGCATAACGAGCAAAGACCGGCAAAACCATCTAGCACGTGAGGGACAGAGGCCAACGATGGCGGGAGAGAAGATCCGCATTCGGCTGAAGAGTTATGACCATGAGGTCATCGATACTTCGGCGCGGAAGATCGTGGACACGGTCATGCGGACTGGGGCGAAAGTCGTCGGGCCTGTGCCGCTGCCGACGGAGAAGAACGTGTACTGCGTGATCCGGTCGCCGCATAAGTACAAGGACTCGCGTGAGCACTTCGAGATGCGCACGCACAAGCGGCTGATCGACATCATCGACCCGACGCCGAAGACCGTCGACGCGCTGATGCGGCTCGACGTGCCAGCCGGCGTCGACATCCAGATCAAGCTTTGAGGACCCCGGAGATGACGAAGCACGTGAAAGGGGTGCTGGGCACCAAGCTCGGCATGACCCAGGTCTTCGGCGGTGACGGGAAGATCGTCCCCGTCACCGTCGTGGCCGCGGGTCCCTGCGTCGTGACCGCGGTACGCAGCGCTGACGCCGACGGCTACGCGGCTGTCCAGCTTGGTTACGGCGACGTCGACCCGCGCCGCGTGAACAAGCCAGCGGCCGGGGTGTTCGCCAAGGCCGGCGTGACGCCGCGGCGCTACCTGGTCGAATTGCGCACCGACGACGCGTCGGAGTACACGCTCGGCCAGGAGGTCACGGCCGGGGCGTTCGAGGCGGGCGAGATCGTCGACGTCACGGCGACGAGCAAGGGCAAGGGCTTCGCCGGCGTCATGAAGCGGCACGGCTTCCACGGCCTGTCCTCATCGCACGGCACCCAGCGCAAGCACCGCTCGCCTGGGTCGATCGGCGGCTGCGCGTTTCCAGGGCACGTTTTCAAGGGCCTGAAAATGGCCGGCCGGATGGGCGGCGAGCGCACCACCGTGCTGAACCTCACGCTGCACGGCGTGGACCCCGACAAGGGCCTGCTGCTGATCAAGGGTGCGGTGCCCGGTCCCGCGGGCGGCCTGGTAGTGGTGCGCAGCGCGGTCAAGTCCCCGGCAGGCGCGCGAGCACGAGAGGCGGGTGCCCGATGAGCCCGGCAGCGAAGGACGAGAACCCGACGCAGCCAGAGGCTGCCGAGACCGCTAGCGAGGCGGCGGCGGACGAGGCTGCTGAGGCGAGCACGAAGGCCGCGGACGCGGGAACGAAGGCCGCGGACGCGGCGAGCAAGGCCGCTGATGCTGCCTCCGACGCAGCCGATGCGGCATCCGCCGCCTCGCAGGCCGCTGCCGACGCCACCGAGGCTGCCGACGCCACCGAGGCTGCCGACGCCGACGAGGCGAAGGACGCCAAGCCTGACGAAGCGGCGAAGCCGGCCAGGCGCCGGGCTGCTGCCACCGCCGAAGGCGGAGACGAGCCCGCCCGGAGCACGAGCCGGAGCAGCGGCAAGACGACGAAGGCTCCGGCAAGGAAGGCCAAGGCCGCGGCCGCGAGCACGGAGGTCAAGGTCGACCTGCCGCCGTCCATCTTCGACGCCAAGGTGAACGTGCCGCTGATCCACCAGGTCGTTGTGGCTCAGCAGGCGGCGGCCAGGCAGGGCACGCACGCCACCAAGACGCGCGGCGACGTGCGTGGCGGCGGCAGGAAGCCGTATCGGCAGAAGGGCACAGGCCGGGCCAGGCAGGGTTCGATCCGCGCGCCGCAGTTCGCCGGCGGCGGCATCGTGCACGGCCCGGTGCCGCGCTCGTACGCGCAGAAGACCCCGAAGAAGATGAAGGCGGCCGCGCTGCGCGGCGCGCTGTCGGACCGCGCCAGGCACGGCCTGGTGCAGGTGGTCGGCGGGTTCATCGACGGCGACACCCCGAAGACAGCCGACGCGATGGCGGTGCTCGCCGCGGTCACCGGTGCGGCGGCCGGCACGGCGCGGGTCCTGGTCGTGGCCGACAGCTCGGACCAGGTCACCTGGAAGAGCATGCGCAACGCCACCGGCGTGCACCTGATCGACCCCGGCCAGCTGAACACCTACGACGTGCTGACGCACGACCGGGTGGTCTTCACATCGGCCGCCTACGAGTCGTTCGTCGCCAGGACCTCAGGCGGGCAGGAGAACGAGGAGCGATGAGCAAGATCTTCAACCACCGGGACATCCTGTTGCGGCCGGTTATCTCGGAGAAGAGCTACGGGCTCCAGGACGAGTTCAACAAGTACACGTTCATCGTCGCCCCGCACGCCAACAAGACGCAGATCAGGCAGGCCGTCGAGGCGATTTTCCACGTGAAGGTCACCGGCGTCAACACGCTGAACCGGGCTGGCAAGCGGCGCCGCACCCGGTACGGGTGGGGCAAGCGTCCCGACACCAAGCGCGCGGTCGTCAGCCTCGCGGCCGGCGACCGGATCGACATCGCCGGCCTGGGCAGCTAGGCCGGACGGGTTAGAGGAGCTTAAGCAGACATGGGCATCCGCAGGTACAAGCCGACGACCCCCGGCAGGCGGGGCGCGAGTGGCTCGGACTTCGCCGAACTGACCCGGGATGAGCCGGAGAAGTCGCTCGTCCGCCCGCTGCACGGGCGCGGCGGCCGGAACGTGCACGGCAAGATCACGGCCAGGCACCAGGGCGGCGGGCACAAGCGCGCCTTCCGCGTGATCGACTTCAGGCGCTCCGACAAGGACGGCGTCCCAGCGAAGGTCGCGCACATCGAGTACGACCCGAACAGGACCGCCAGGATCGCGCTGCTGCACTACGCCGACGGCGCGAAGCGGTACATCCTGGCCCCGGCCGGGCTGCGCCAGGGCGACGTGGTGGAGAACGGCCACGGCGCGGACATCAAGACCGGCAACTGCCTGCCGCTGCGCTCCATCCCGACCGGCACGGTCGTGCACGCCATCGAACTTCGCCCCGGCGGCGGGGCCAAGATCGCGAGGTCGGCTGGCTCGGGCGTCCAGTTGCTAGCGAAGGAAGGCGGGCATGCGCACCTGCGGATGCCCTCCGGTGAAATCCGGCTGGTGGACGCCGCGTGCCGGGCGACCATCGGTGAGGTCAGCAATGCCGAGCAGGGCAACATCAAGCTCGGCAAGGCAGGCAGGAGCCGGTGGAAGGGCCGTAGGCCGAGCGTGCGCGGTGTCGCGATGAACCCGATCGACCATCCGATGGGCGGCGGCGAGGGCAAGACCTCGGGCGGCCGCCACCCGGTGAGCCCGTGGGGCAAGCCGGAGGGCCGCACGCGGCAGGCGCACAAGCCAAGCGACAAGCTCATCACCCGACGGCGCTCGAAGAAGAAGCGGTAGGAGCACTAGAGCATGCCTCGTAGCCTGAAGAAGGGCCCGTTCGTGGACGGCCACCTGATGAAGAAGGTGGATCTGCAGAACAACAAGGGCACCAAGAACGTCATCAAGACGTGGTCACGCCGATCGATGATCATCCCGGCGATGCTCGGCCACACCATCGCGGTGCACGACGGCCGCAAGCACGTGCCGGTGTTCGTCACCGAGTCGATGGTCGGCCACAAGCTCGGCGAGTTCGCGCCGACCCGCACCTTCCGCAGCCACGTCAGGGACGACCGGCGGAGCCGTCGCTAGCGACGGATGACGGCCGCACGCAGACAGGCAGAACCAGAGAGCGAGGGCAAGACCCATGGAAGCGAGGGCTAAGGCGCGGTACGTCCGCGTCACCCCGCGGAAGGCCCGCCGGGTGGTGGACCTGATCCGCGGGCTGCCTGCCGAGCAGGCGCAGGCCGTGCTGACCTTCGCGCCGCAGTCGGCGAGTGACCAGGTCGGCAAGGTTCTGGCGAGCGCCATCGCCAACGCCGAGCAGACCGGGCAGGCCGCCGCGTCCTCGCTCGTCGTCAGCCGCGCCTGGGTCGACGAGGGCCCGACGCTCAAGCGGTTCAGGCCGCGCGCGCAGGGCCGCGGTTACCGGATCAACAAGAAGACGAGCCACATCACGGTGATCGTCTCGGATGAGGGCGCGGCCCCGGTGCCGAGCCGCCGGGGATCGGTCAGGGAGAGGACCCGCTAGTGGGCCAGAAAGTGAATCCGCACGGGTTCCGGCTGGGGATCACCACCGACTTCAAGAGCCGGTGGTTCGCCGACAAGCTGTACAAGGACTACGTCAAGGAAGACGTCGCCATCCGCCGGATGCTGCAGCGCGGCATGGAACGGGCTGGCATCTCCAAGGTGGAGATCGAGCGCGAGGACAAGGACAAGGTCAAGGTGTGGATCCACACCGCCAGGCCTGGCATTGTCATTGGCCGGCGTGGCGCGGAGGCTGACCGGATCAGGGGCGACCTGGAGAAGCTCACCGGTCGGCGGATCGAGCTGAACATCCTCGAGGTGAAGAATCCCGAGATCGACGCTCAGCTGGTCGCCCAGGGCGTCGCCGAGCAGTTGTCCAGCCGGGTTTCGTTCCGGCGGGCGATGCGCAAGGCCATGCAGACGGCCATCAAGGGCGGCGCCAGGGGCATCAGGGTGCAGTGCGCCGGGCGCCTCGGCGGCGCTGAGATGTCGCGGTCGGAGTTCTACCGCGAGGGCCGGGTGCCGCTGCACACGCTGCGCGCCGACATCGACTACGGCTTCTACGAGGCCAGGACCACCTTCGGCCGGATCGGCGTGAAGGTGTGGATCTACCGCGGCGACGCGGCCCAGACCCGCGCCGAGCGCGAGGCCGCGGCCGCGGGCCTGCGGGCCGGCCAGCGCCCTGGCGGCAGGGACCGGCCGCCGTCTGCCGCCAGGCGCGGCCGCCGGCCGGGAGGGCCGGACGGCACCGACCGTGGCGACCGCGGCCCGCGTGGCGGCGACGGCTCGCGTGGCGGCGACGCCCAGACCGGCGGCAGGACCGAGCAGGCGGCGGCGAGCGCCCCGGCAACCGGCGAGGAGGGCTGAGACATGCTCATTCCCCGCAGGACCAGGCACCGCAAGCAGCACAGGCCGGATCGCTCTGGCATGGCCAAGGGCGGTACCAGGGTGACCTTCGGTGAGTACGGCATCCAGGCCGTCGAGCACGCGTACGTGACGAACCGCCAGATCGAGGCCGCCCGTATCGCGATGACGAGGCACATCCGCCGTGGCGGAAAGGTCTGGATCACGATCTACCCGGACCGGCCGCTGACCAAGAAGCCGGCCGAGACCCGGATGGGCTCGGGCAAGGGCGCTCCTGAGTGGTGGATCGCCAACGTCAAGCCGGGGCGGGTCATGTTCGAGCTGTCGGGCGTGCCCGAGCCTGTCGCCAGGGAGGCGCTGCGGCGAGCCATGCACAAGCTGCCCATGAAATGCAAGTTCGTCAAGCGTGAGATGGGTGAGGCGTGATGGCCAAGGCACTGGCGGCGGCCGATCTGCGAGCCTCGAGTGAGGAAGAGCTGGACGACAAGCTGGCCGAGGCGAAGATCGAGCTATTCAACCTGCGCTTCCAGGCCGCGACCGGCCAGCTGGAGAGTCACGGCCGGCTCCGCGCCGTGCGCAAGGAGATCGCCCGCATCTACACGGTCAAGCGGGAGCGCGAGCTCGGCATCGTGACGCTTGAGCAGGAGGCTGAAACCGATGAGTGACGTTTCGCAGGAGGCGCAGGCCCAGGCTCCCGCGCGCGGCTACCGCAAGGTCAGGGAAGGCCTCGTGGTCAGCGACAAGATGGACAAGACGGTCGTCGTGATGGTGGAAGACCGGGTCAAGCACCCGAAGTACGGCAAGGTCATCCGCCGCACCAGGAAGTACGTGGCGCACGACGAGGAGAACGCCTGCGGCGTGGGCGACCGGGTCGTCCTGACCGAGACCAGGCCGCTCTCGGCCACCAAGCGCTGGCGCGTGGCCAGGATCGTCGAGAAGGCGAAGTAACGCAGGCGTCCGCGCCAGATGAAGGCAACACCGCGGAAGACCACCAGGACATACAGAGCAAGCAGGAGTTGACGTGATCCAGCAGGAGTCGCGGCTCAAGGTCGCCGACAACACAGGTGCCAAGGAGCTCTTGTGCATCCGTGTGCTCGGCGGGTCGAGCCGGCGATACGCGGGCATCGGCGACGTCATCGTGGCCACCGTGAAGGACGCCATGCCTGGTGCGGGCGTCAAGAAGGGCGACGTGGTCAAGGCCGTCGTGGTGCGCACGCGCAAGGAGCGGCGCCGCGGCGACGGCTCCTACATCAAGTTCGACGAGAACGCGGCGGTCCTGATCAGGGATGGCGGGGACCCGCGTGGCACCCGCATCTTCGGGCCCGTGGGCCGGGAGCTGCGCGAGAAGCGGTTCATGCGGATCATCTCGCTCGCGCCGGAGGTGCTGTAAGTGGCTAAGGCACGGATGAAGATCAAGAAGGGCGATCGGGTCGTCGTGATCGCTGGCAAGGACATCGGCCGTGAGGGCACGGTGATCCAGACCGATCCGGCGAAGCAACGCGTGCTCGTGCAGGGCGTCAGCATGATCAAGAAGAACACGAAGGTGAACTACCAGGGTAGGCGCGGCGCCAAGGAAGGCGGCATCGTGCACCAGGAAGGCTTCATCCACGTGAGCAATGTCGCCCTGATCGATCCGGACAGCAAGAAGCCCGCTCGGGCCGGATACCGGTTCGACGACGAGAACAACAAGGTCCGGGTCTCCCGGCCAAGCGGTAAGGACATCTGATGGCTGCGAGCAAGAGCGACACCGCGACGGCGGTCGCGGAGCGGGCTCCGGCGCCCAGGCTCAGGGAGCGGTATCAGGACGAGATCGCGCCAGCCCTGCGCGAGGAGTTCGGGTTCGCCAACGTCATGCAGGTTCCTACGCTCACCAAGATCGTCGTGAACATGGGCGTCGGCGAGGCGGCAAGGGACGCCAAGCTGATCGAGGGCGCGGTCAGGGACCTGACCCTGATCACGGGCCAGAAGCCAGCCGTCGCCCGGGCGCGCAAGTCGATCGCGCAGTTCAAGCTCAGGGAGGGCATGCCGATCGGCGTCCACGTGACGCTGCGCGGGCAGCGGATGTGGGAGTTCTGCGACCGGATGTTGTCGCTGGCGCTGCCGCGGATCCGCGACTTCCGCGGCCTGGACGACCGCCAGTTCGACGGCCGCGGCAACTACACGTTCGGCCTGACCGAGCAGCTGATGTTCCACGAGATCAACCCCGACCAGGTGGACAGGCAGCGAGGGATGGACATCACCCTCGTCACCACCGCGACTACGGATGAGCAGGGCCGCTCGCTGCTGCGACGGCTCGGCTTCCCGTTCAAGGAGAGCTAGCACGTGGCGAAGAAGAGCCTGATCGCCAAGGCCGGGCGCAAGCCCAAGTTCGAAGTGCGCGCCTATACCAGGTGCTCGCGGTGCGGGCGGCCGCGCGCCGTGTACCGCAAGTTCGGCCTGTGCCGGATCTGCTTCCGCACGATGGCGCACCGCGGCGAACTGCCTGGCATCACCAAATCAAGCTGGTAACAGCCAGACCCGACCTGGGCGCCACCGGCGCCCACCGACCACGTCGCAGGTCCAACGGAAACCGCGACGAGGAAGGCCACCAGGCCATGACAATGACCGACCCGGTCGCGGACATGCTGACCCGTCTGCGCAACGCCAACTCCGCATATCACGACGCCGTGACGATGCCGCATTCCAAGATCAAGGTGAACATCGCCGAGATCCTCCAGCAGGAGGGGTACATCGCCGGCTGGCGCGTCGAGGATGCGGAGGTCGGCAAGAGCCTCGTGGTCTCGCTGAAGTACGGGCCGACGAGGGAGCGCTCGATCGCAGGGATCAAGCGGGTTTCCAAGCCCGGGCTGCGGGTGTACGCCCGCAAGGACAACCTGCCGAGGGTGCTAGGCGGGCTGGGCGTCGCGATCATCTCGACGTCGTCCGGCCTGATGACCGACCGGCAGGCCAAGAAGCAGGGCGTGGGCGGGGAAGTCCTCGCCTACGTCTGGTAGGGGAGAACCGATGTCACGGATCGGACGGATGCCCGTCGTCGTGCCCTCGGGCGTGGACGTGACGATCAGCGGCCGCGACGTCACCGTGAAGGGGCCGAAGGGCACCCTGAGCATGCAAGTCGCCGTGCCGATCGAGGTCAAGCATGACTCTGGCGCGATCACCGTCACCAGGCCGTCGGACGAGGGCGAGATCAGGTCACTGCACGGGCTCTCCAGGTCACTGATCGCCAACATGGTCACCGGCGTGACCGCCGGATACGCGAAGACCCTGGAGATCGTGGGCGTCGGCTACCGCGTCCAGGCCAGGGGCAAGGACCTGGAATTCGCGCTCGGCTTCAGCCACCCGGTGCTGGTCAGCCCGCCGGAAGGAATCACCTTCCGGGTCGAGACCCCCACCAGGTTCGTCGTCGAGGGCATTGACAAGCAGCAGGTCGGTGAGGTCGCCGCGAACATTCGCAAGCTGCGCAAGCCCGATCCCTACAAGGGCAAGGGCGTGCGGTATTCGGGCGAGCAGATCCGCCGCAAGGCCGGGAAGGCTGGTAAGTAACACATGGCTGGCACCAGGACGACTGCGCACGTGCGCAGCAGGAGCCGTACCTCGGGCCGGGCCTCCTCGCGCACCAGGCGGCACCTGCGAGTGCGCAAGAAGATCGCCGGCAGCGCGGCGCGACCCAGGCTGGTCGTGACCCGCTCCTCGCGGAACATCTTCGCCCAGCTGGTCGACGATGTCGCGGGTCACACGCTCGCATCCGCATCTACCCTGGAAGCCGAGGTCCGTCAGGGCGGCGGCGACAAGAAGGCGAAGGCGCATCAGGCCGGCAAGCTGCTGGCCGGGCGCGCAGCCGCTGCCGGGATCGGCGCCGCGGTGTTCGACCGGGCCGGCAACGCCTACCACGGCAGGATCGCGGCGTTCGCCGATGGCGCGCGCGAAGGCGGCCTGACCCTGTGAGCACGAGTAACGAGAGAAGGACAGTCTGATGGCAGCACCGGCACGGCGCGGTTCCGGGCCAGGCAGTGGCGGCGGGGAGCGGCGCGACCGCCGCGACGACCGCCGCGGCGGCGCCGAGAAGGGCACCGCCTACCTGGAGCGGGTCGTCACCATCAACCGGGTGGCCAAGGTCGTCCAGGGTGGCCGGCGGTTCAGCTTCACCGCCCTGGTGGTGGTGGGCGACGGCAACGGCATGGTCGGGGTCGGCTACGGCAAGGCCAAGGAGGTGCCCGCCGCGATCGCCAAGGGCGTGGAGGCCGCGAAGAAGTCCTTCTTCCGGGTGCCGAGGATCGGCGGCACGATCCCGCACACGGTGACCGGCGAGGACACCGCGGGTGTCGTCCTGCTCAAGCCGGCCAGCCCGGGAACCGGCGTGATCGCCGGCGGCCCGGTGCGAGCCGTGCTGGAGTGCGCGGGCGTGCACGACGTGCTGTCCCGCTCGCTCGGCTCGTCGAACCCGATCAACGTGGTGCACGCGACGGTTGCCGCCCTCAAGGGCCTGTCGCGCCCCGAGGAGATCGCCGCAAGGCGCGGCCTGCCGATCGAGCGCGTCGCTCCCGCCGCCATGCTGCGCGCGCGGGCCGCGGCGGCCGCGGCCGCCGAGCCCGGCAACTAAGGGGAGCGTCCGATGGCAGAGCTAAAGGTAACTCAGACCAAGTCGAAGATCGGCGGAACGAAGGCGCAGCGTGACTCGCTGCGCTCGCTCGGCCTGCACAGGATCGGCGACAGCGTTGTGAAGGCCGACAGGCCAGAGATCCGCGGCATGATCCAGGTGGTCCGCCACCTGGTCGTCGTGGAGGAGGTGCAGTAGACGTGGCGAAGACCGGCAGTGCCGCAAAGGACAGTGCCGCAAAGGACAGTGCCGCAAAGGACAGTGCCGCAAAGGACAGTGCCGCGAAAGACAGGGGCGCTGGAGACCCGGGCGGCCGCGCTGGGCTGAGAATTCACCATCTCCGCCCGGCACCGGGGGCACACACCCCGAAGACGCGGGTGGGCCGGGGCGAGGCGTCCAAGGGTAAGACCGCTGGCCGCGGTACCAAGGGCAGCAAGGCGCGCACCAGCATTCCGGCGGCCTTCGAGGGCGGCCAGATGCCGCTGCATCGCAGGCTGCCGAAGCTGAAGGGCTTCTCTAACGCCCTGTTCAAGACCACCTACCAGGTGGTCAACCTGGACCGGCTGGCCGCGCTGTATCCGCAAGGCGGCGACGTGACGCCCGAGGGCCTGGCCGAGCGCGGCGCCGTGCGCCACGGCGAACTGGTCAAGGTGCTCGGCAACGGCGAGGCGGTCAGCGGGCTGCGGGTCAGCGCGCACGCGTTCTCCGCCTCGGCCGTCCAGAAGATCACCGCGGCTGGAGGCTCTACGACCCAGCTCTGACCTGGCTCGCACCTCGGAGCGGCTGCACCGCGCGCGGGCCTTCGGCCTGGCTGCTGGCCTTGGGCTCGCTTAGGATGCAGGCAGGCTGCCGTACCTCCGTGAGCGCGTTAGACTGCGGCGTGCGTGTCGCACTTGGCTAAGCGACGCCAGGCTCGCTGGTCAGCCTCCCTGGCCAGGCAGCCGGTGACCGAGGAGCGGCAGAGGACCCGCCCGTGACTTGGGAGCGGCAGAATGACACTGACCCTTCGACACCAGGACGGCGCATGCTGACCGCGTTCTACCAGGCCTTCCGGACGCCGGACCTGCGCAAGAAGCTACTCTTCACGCTCTTCATCATTATCATCTTCCGGTTCGGCGCCTCGCTGCCGACGCCTGGCGTCTCCGAAACGGCGGTCTCCACGTGCGTCGGCGGGGCGGCGAAGACCGGAATCCTCGGCCTGGTGAACCTGCTCAGCGGTGGCGCGCTGCTGCACCTTACGGTGTTCGCGCTCGGCATCATGCCCTACATCACCGCGAGCATCATCCTGCAGCTGCTCGCCGTGGTCATTCCGCGGCTCGAGACGCTACGCCAGGAAGGTGCCTCGGGAACCGCGAAGATCACGCAGTACACCAGGTACCTGACCATCGGGCTGGCCATCCTGCAGTCCACGGCGATCATCGCGCTGGCCGAGAGCGGCAACCTGTTCCCTGGCTGCGCCGCTAACCTGATCCCGAATCGGAGCGTCTTCACGATCTCCACGATGGTGATCTGCATGACGGCCGGCACCGCGGTGATCATGTGGCTGGGCGAGCTGATCACCGACCGCGGCGTCGGCAACGGCATGTCCCTGATGATCTTCACCCAGGTGATCGCCGTCATCCCAGGCCAGCTCGGCGCGATCCTTGCGGGCGAGGGTGCGTTCATCTTCCTGCTCGTTCTCGCGGTGGGCGTGCTGATCGTGGCCGCGGTCGCGTTCATGGAGCAAGCGCAGCGCAGGATCCCCGTCCAGTACGCCAAGCGGATGGTCGGCAGGAAGATGTACGGCGGCACCTCCACGTACATTCCGCTGAAGGTGAACCAGGCCGGCGTCATCCCGGTCATCTTCGCCTCGTCGCTGCTCTATATACCGGCGCTCGCGGCAAACCTGTTCGGCAAGGCGAACTCCACGTCGGGCTGGACCGCCTGGGTGCAGGCCCACCTGGTCAGGGGCGACGACCCGTATTACATGCTCGGCTTCTTCGTGCTGATCATCCTGTTCACCTACTTCTACGTCTCGATCACCTTCAATCCCGATGAGGTGGCCGAGAACATGCGCAAGGCGGGCGGTTTCATCCCCGGCATCAGACCCGGCGGCCCGACCGCGGGCTACCTGCGCTTCGTGCTGAACCGGCTGACCGCGCCAGGCTCGCTCTACCTGGGTATCGTGGCGCTGATCCCGATGCTGGCCATCGCGCTGGTCAACGCCGGGAACCAGTTCCCGCTGGGTGGCACGAGCATCATGATCGCCGTTGGAGTCGGACTCGATACGGTCAAGCAGATCGAGAGCCAGCTGCAGCAGCGTAACTACGAGGGCTTCCTCAGGTAGTGCGAGTCGTCCTGGTTGGGCCACCCGGTGCGGGCAAGGGTACCCAGGCCCAGTTCATCGCCTCGCATCTGGCGATACCGAAGGTATCGACAGGTGACATCTTCCGCTACAACGTCAGCGCGGGAACCGAGCTAGGCCGGCAGGCCAAGTCGTTTATGGAACGCGGTGACCTCGTCCCTGACGAGGTCACCGTTGCCATGGTGGCCAGCAGGCTGCAGGAGGACGACGCGCTGAGCGGGTTCCTGCTCGACGGCTTCCCGCGGAACGTGCCGCAGGCCGAGACGCTCAAGAAGATGCTGGCCGACTGGGGCATGCGACTGGACCTCGTGCTCGAACTGGTGGTCGACCACGACGAGGTGATCCGGCGGCTGTCCGGCCGCAGGACGTGCCGCAAGTGCGGCCGGGTGTGGCATGTCGCGTTCGACCCGCCGTCGGTGTCCGGCAAATGCGACGAGTGCGGCGGCGAACTGTTCCAGCGCGACGACGACCGCGAGGAGACGATCAGGCACCGGCTCGAGGTCTACGAGCAGCAGACCCAGCCGCTGATCTCGTATTACGCGGATGAGGGCACCTTGCTCGGCATCGACGCCACGGGCCCGGTCGAGGACGTCACCGACCGGGCCCTGGTCGCCTTGCGCAGGTTCATCCGTTAACAGGCAGCGCGGCGGGTCCTGGCCCGCTCGCTCCCTTGCGGAGTTCCCGCAACGGGTACGGTGTTACCAGGAGGCATGGGGCAATGCGGCTCAGCCGGATACCGTCGATCGAGATCAAGACGCCTAGCCAGATCGCGCTCATGCGCGAGGCCGGGCTTGTTGTCGCGCGGATGCTGAGCGCGGCCGTCGCGGCGGCCGAACCGGGCATCAGCACCGCCGAGCTCGACGCGATAGCCGAGCGGGAGATGCTGGCCGCCGGAGCGCGATCGTCGTTCAAGGGATACCACGGCTACCCTGCCACCATCTGCACGTCGGTCAACGACGAGATCGTCCACGGCATCCCCGATCCGCGGGTCAAGCTCGCCGCCGGGGACGTGCTGTCCATCGATGCGGGCGCAATCGTCGGCGGCTGGCATGGCGACGCGGCGATCACGATCGGCGTGGGGAAGATCCCTCCGCAGGTGGCCGCCTTGCTGCGGGCCTGCGAGCAGGCCATGTGGCGCGGCCTCGCGGCCGCGGTCGCCGGCCGGCGGCTCACCGACATCTCGCACGAGATCGAGTCGAGCGCCCTGGCGAGCGGCGGATACGGTGTCGTGCGCGAGTACACAGGGCACTTCATCGGCTCGGCCATGCACATGGATCCGGCCGTGCCCAATTACGGCAGGCCAGGCCGCGGCCCGGTGCTCGCCGAGGGAATGGCCATGGCGATCGAGCCGATGCTGGTGCTCGGTGACTGTGACACCAGGCTGCTCGACGACGGCTGGACGGTCGTGACGGCCGACGGCGGCATCGCCGCGCACTTCGAGCACACGGTAGCCATCACGGCGGACGGGCCGTGGGTGCTGACCGCGGAGGACGGCGGGCGAAGCGGCCTCGCGGCCGCCGCGGCGGCCGGCTCAGCTGGGGATGGCCAAGCCGACCGCGACGCCCCGGTCAGTGCGAGGAGGGCCTGATGGCATCGGATCCGAACCTGATTCGCGCATCTGACCAGGACCGGGACCGCGTCGCGAACGTGCTGCGTGAGCATCACGCCGTCGGCAGGCTGGACGCGGAGGAGTTCAACGAGCGCCTCGACAAGGCGTTTGCCGCCAAGACCATGGGTGACCTGGAGGCGCTGACCGCCGATCTTCCCGCGGTGGATCCCTATCCGCTGCCCACGTCCTCAATGCCGCGCCACTACACCGGCGGCAGCGGCTTGCCGTCGTCGGTGGTCGGCGCGATGAGCCGGGGGCATGGCCGGTTCTCGCCGGCCTGGCAGGCTGCCTGGGGTTCCTGGCTGGGCACGGCGCTGCTGCTGATCGTCATCTGGGTGCTGAGCGGCGCCGGCTATCCGTGGCCGCTGTGGGTCATCGGGCCATGGGGCGCGATCATGGCCGGGCGGTGGATCGTCGGATCGCACCCTGACGGCCACGGCCGCCGTGGCCGGATCGCCCAGGGACAGGCCGGGCCGGAGCAGCTTGGCCAAGGGGATTCCGGGCAAATGGGGCAAACGCAACCTGGCCGCGGCGCCGACGACGGATCCCGAGGCAGCGGCTGACTTGGCAATCCGCTGCCGGGTTCGCATTGCGGGCCGTGCTCAAGTAGACTTGGCCCGGCCTGTCGGGTTGTAGTCTGCCCTGGTTATATGCCAGGCACCTGGACGATCGCCTACCGGGCCGCGAATTCCGGCACAGCCGCGTGAGCGTGCGCCGGAATGCGAAGCCACCCGTGACTGTTTAAGTTGTGCTGGGTGCGATCGGCGAGAAGCCAGCCAGGAAGCGGCGGCCGTAACGCCAGTACAGCTAGGCAGCACCAAGCACGCCAGGACAAGCACGCCAGGACAAGTAAGCCAACAGTGAAGCGCGGAGGATATGCCCAAGAAAGACGGGGCCATCGAGATCGAGGGCACGGTAGTCGAATCGCTGCCTAACGCCTTCTTCAGAGTGGAGCTCGACAACGGGCACAAGGTCCTTGCTCATATCAGCGGCAAGATGCGGATGCACTACATCCGGATCCTGCCCGACGACCGGGTGGTCGTCGAGCTGAGCCCGTACGACCTGAGTCGCGGCCGGATCGTCTATCGGTATAAGTAGCGCCCGACCGGCGCCGCCCGGGAGCCGTCGCAATAGCTGAGTTGAGTACCGAGGAGAGTTAGTCGTGAAGGTCAAGCCGAGTGTGAAGAAGATCTGCAGCAAATGCCGGGTCATTCGCAGGCATGGCCGGGTCATGGTGATCTGCTCTGACCCGCGGCACAAGCAGCGGCAGGGCTGACGGGCCCGGCCAGCAGAAGAACAGCCAGCAGAAAGACATGGACCGCACTCCGGGCCGCTACGGCGGCCAGGAACACCCCCCGGGCGGAGGCCGGGGCCACGTTGTCGGGCACGGACGTGGAGCGGTTCACAGGACCTCCGGATGAGAAGGAGAGTTGCCCAGGATGGCACGTCTAGTAGGCGTCGACCTGCCGCGGGACAAGCGGCTCGAGGTCGCCCTGACCTATATCTACGGCATGGGCAGGACCCGGGCCACTGAGACGCTGAGCGCCACGGGCATCAGCGGTGACCGGCGGGTGCACCAGATGACCGACGAGGAAATCGTCCAGCTCAGGGACTGGATCGAGGCGAACTACAAGGTCGAGGGTGACCTGCGCCGCGAGGTCCAGGCCGACATCAGGCGCAAGGTCGAGATCGGCTGTTACCAGGGCCTGCGGCACCGCCGCGGCCTGCCGGTTCACGGCCAGCGAACCCAGACCAACGCCCGCACCCGCAAGGGCAAGAAGAAGACCGTGGCCGGCAAGAAGAAGGTCGGCAAGAAGTAGTCCGTTGCCGCGGGGGGTTCAGGGGGTTGTCCCCCAGAGCTACTCAGCGGACCGATCACCTCCGGAGTTGACGACAGCATGCCACCAAAGAGCCGGACCGGCGTCAAGAAAGTACGGCGCAAGGAACGCAAGAACATCGCGCACGGGCACGCCCACATCAAGAGCACATTCAACAACACCATCGTGTCCATCACCGACCCTGCGGGGAGCGTGATCTCCTGGGCCTCCTCGGGCCAGGTTGGGTTCAAGGGCTCGAGGAAGTCGACGCCGTTCGCCGCGCAGATGGCCGCGGAGTCCGCCGCCAGGCGCGCGATGGAGCACGGCATGCGCAAGGTCGACGTGTTCGTCAAGGGTCCTGGCTCAGGTCGCGAGACCGCGATCAGGTCGCTGCAGGCCACCGGCCTGGAGGTCGGATCGATCCAGGACGTCACCCCGGTACCGCACAATGGCTGCCGGCCGCCGAAGCGGCGCCGGGTCTGAGCCGGATACGACAGGAGTAACCAGCAAGCATGGCTCGATACACCGGCCCGGACTGCAAGCTCTGCCGCCGCGAGAAGACCAAGCTGTTCCTCAAGGGCGCCAAGTGCGACTCGCCTAAGTGCCCGATTGAGATCAGGCCGTACCCGCCTGGCGAGCACGGCAGGAACCGCCCCAAGGAGAGCGAGTACCTGCTCCAGGTCAGGGAGAAGCAGAAGGCCCGCCGGATCTACGGGATCCTGGAGAAGCAGTTCGGCAACTACTACACCGAGGCCACCAAGACCAGGGGCAAGACCGGTGAGGCGCTGCTCCAGATCCTGGAGAGCCGCCTGGACAACGTGGTCTTCCGGGCCGGCTTCGCCAAGAGCAGGGACATGGCGCGCCAGGTCGTCAGGCACGGCCACGTGCTCGTCAACGGCCGCAAGGTGAACATCCCGTCCTACCGGGTGAGCGATAGCGACATCGTCGAGATCGCGCCGAAGTTCCACGAGCTCACGCCGTTCATCGTGGCGCGAGCCGAGGCCGGCGAGCGCCCGGTGCCTTCCTGGCTCGAGGTCATCCCTGACAAGATGCGGATCCTCGTGCACACCCTGCCCTCGCGCGCACAGATCGACACGCAAGTGCAGGAGCAGCTGATAGTCGAGTACTACTCGAAGTAACCGTTTAACCCTGGCTGGCCACTGGGGCCCGCCAGGTACCTGGCGGCGCGGGCCGCCAGCCTTAGTCGCCTGTCATATAGCGGGCAGGCGGGAAGGATCGCACATGCTGATCGCACAGCGCCCCACCCTCACCGAGGAGCAGGTCGAAGAGTTCCGATCGCGGTTCACGATCGAGCCGCTCGAGCCGGGCTTCGGTTACACGATCGGGAACTCGCTCCGGCGCACCCTGCTGTCCTCGATTCCCGGTGCAGCCGTCACGAGCATCAGGATCGAGGGAGTCCTGCACGAGTTCTCCACCGTTCCGGGGGTGAAGGAAGACGTCACCGACATCATCCTGAACCTCAAGGAGCTCGTGGTCTCCTCCGAGCACGACGAGCCGGTGCACATGTACCTGCGCAAGCAGGGTCCCGGCGTCGTCACGGCGGCCGACATCGCGCCGCCAGCCGGGATGGAAGTGCACAACCCTGAGCTGCACATCGCGACCCTGAACGGCAAGGGCAAGCTGGAGATGGAGCTGACGGTCGAGCGCGGCCGCGGCTACATCTCGGCGTCGCAGAACAAGCAGCCAGGCCAGGAGATCGGCCGGATCCCGATCGATTCGATCTACTCGCCGGTGCTCCGCGTCACCTACAAGGTCGAGGCGACCCGTGTCGAGCAGCGGACCGACTTCGACCGGCTGATCCTGGACGTGGAGACCAAGCCCTGCATGCGGCCGAAGGATGCGGTGGCGAGCGCGGGCATGACACTGGTCGAGCTGTTCGGCCTGGCCAGGGAGCTGAACCTGGAGGCAGAAGGGATCGACATCGGCCCGTCGCCGACGGACGCCGCGCTCGCGGCAGACCTGGCACTGCCGATCGAGGAACTGAACCTCACCGTGCGCTCCTACAACTGCCTCAAGCGCGAGGGCATTCACACGGTCGGCGAGCTGGTCGCCCGCAGCGAGCAGGACCTGCTGGACATCCGCAACTTTGGTGCGAAGTCGATCGAGGAAGTCAAGCAGAAGCTGATCGACATGGGCCTGGCGCTCAAGGACTCCCCGCCAGGGTTCGACCCGGGGACGGCTGCCGATAGCTACGGGGCTGACGAAGACGACAGCTACGTCGAGACAGAGGAATACTAATCGGCCGCGGCTGCGGCTGGTTAGGTTGCAAGAATCGAGGAGAGTCTTTCGATGCCCACGCCCACCAAGGGTCGCCGATTGGGCGGCAGCGCAGCGCACCAGCAGCACATGCTGGCGAACCTGGCCACGGCGCTGTTCGAGCACGGCAAGATCACGACGACCGAGGCGCGCGCCCGTCGGCTGCGCCCGGTCGCCGAGCGCCTGATCACCTTCGCTAAGCGGGGCGACCTGCACGCGAGGCGGCAGGTGCTGACCGTGGTCAGGGACAAGACCGTAGTGAGGACTCTCTTCGACGAGATCGGCCCTGGCTATGCCGGCCGTCCTGGTGGCTACACGAGGATCACCAAGGTCAGCCCTCGCAAGGGCGACAACGCCGCGATGGCGGTGATCGAGCTGGTCACCGAGAACGTCGATGCCAAGCCGCAGCGGCGCCGCGCCAGGCGCTCGCAGCAACCAGCTGGCCGCGGTGGCCGGGCCGCACAGGCGGCGTCCGCCGAGACCGCGGCCGAGGAGACAGCGACCGCCGAGGCGCAGGGGGCCATCGAGGCGGAAGCGGCGCAGGAGCCCGACGCCGATGCCGCCGAGGCCAGCGCCAGCGAAGCCGCCGAGGCAGACGAAGCCGACGAGGCAGACGAAGCCGCCGAGGCAGACGAAGCCGCCGAGGCAGACGTCGCTGAGCCCGCCGCGGAAGCCGAGTCCGAGCAGGGCGACGAGAAGTAGTCAGCCAGATGCCGGTGCCGGCGCCGAGATAGTCAGGCTCAGCGCCGCCGTCGGCGTCGTCAGGCTCAGGATCGATCTCGGGTACGACGGCACGCGGTTCCACGGCTGGGCGGCTCAGACGGGCGTGCGGACCGTCCAGGACGAGCTCGAGATCGCGCTAGCGCGGGTGCTGCGGGCCCCTGAGCGGCCTTCGCTGACCGTCGCGGGCCGCACCGACGCTGGCGTGCACGCGCGCGGCCAGGTCGCGCACGCGGACGTGCCGGCGCATACCTGGGCCGCCGCGGCGGGGACAGCGCTGCGGCGGCTGAACGGCGCGCTCCCGCCCGACGTCCGGGTGCACGAGATCGCCAGCGTCCCGGCCGGCTTCGATGCCAGGTTCTCGGCCCTCTGGCGCCGCTACTCCTACCGGGTCAGCGACAGCCAGGAAAGTGCGGACCCGCTCCGCAGGCACGACACGCTCTGGCACCGCCGGCCGGTCGAGCCCGCCCTGATGAACGACGCAGCAGCGGCCTGCCTCGGCGAGCACGACTTCGCCGCATTCTGCAGGCGCCGGCCGGGCGCGAGCACGATCAGGGAGCTGCAGCGGCTCGACTGGCGGCGCGACGAGACCGGCGTGATCACCGCGACCGTGGTCGCCGACGCGTTCTGCCACAACATGGTCAGGGCGCTGACGGGCGCGCTGCTGGCGGTCGGCGACGGCAGGAAGCCGGTCAGGTGGCTGGCTGATGTGCTCGCCGCGAGGACCAGGGATCCCGCGGTGGTGGTCGCCCGGCCGCATCCGCTCTGCCTGGAGCAGGTCGGCTATCCGGCGGACGGCGACCTGGCCGCCAGGGCGCACGTCACCAGGCGTGTCAGAGAGACACGCTGACGCCTGCCAGGCGTGTCTGCCAGGCGCGCGCACGCGCCTGGCAGTCTCAGCCGGGCGGCACGGGCTTGCCGTCCACCATCCGGTTGCTCAGGCTGACGTTGACCGTGTGGTTGACCAGGAAATTCATGAAGGCCGTCAGGCGGGCGCGGCCAGCTTTGCCTTTGGGCGGGCTCAGGTTGGTCGTCTCGGCCCAGACCAGCACCAGGTAGTGACCCTTGACGATCGCTTCCTCGAGGCCCGTGCCCTGGCCGATCGCCTTGGCCGGGCCGGACTTCGCGGCGAGCTGAGCCACGAACTCGGCATGCCCGGCCTTGCCGGCCGCCTTGGTCGCAGCCGCCGCGGTCTTCAGGTTGAAGACCCCGATCGTGGCCATCACCTTCGCGGCCTTGGACAGGTAGGTCGCCCGCAGGGTCTGACTGCAGGCGCCGCGCTTGACCGCCGCCTGCAGGCCAGAGCCGATCAGCGCCGCGTGGCAGTTGTCGCCCTCGGCCTTCCTGGCCCTGGTGTACACGGCGCCGTGGCTGGCCACCTTGGCGGGATACAGCTCGGCCGCGGTCAGCGGCACCGGGTCGGTCGCCCTGGTGCCGATGAAGCCCCACTGCCCGGGCGGCGCCGGCGACGAGCCCGCCGGCGTCGGGGTGCTGCTCGGCCGGTGATGCTGAGGCGGCGCGGTCCCGCGCGGGATCGTGACCACGAGGATGGCGGCCACCGCCGCGATGATCACGCATGCGGTCCCGATCGCGAGCCAGGCCGGCCGCCGCTTCCTCCTGCCCCTGGCCGGCGGTCGTCCGCTTCTGCCCTTCGCCCTGCCGCCGCGCGGGGCCCGGCCAGCTTCTGGCGCCAGCTGATCCCCCCGGACCTTCTGCACCGGCGCCGGCGCAGTGCCGGTGGCCGCGGCAGCGCGCCGGCGGTCGGCACCAGCGGACCGGCCCGCCTGACCGGGCAACGGGTCCTTGATCGCCGGGATGGAGTAGTCGGTGTCGAACTCATCGGGGGTGATTGTCGCGGTGGCGAGCTGCGAGCCGTCCGCCAGGCCGCCCGCCCGGCCTGCGCGGCCGTCCCTGTCGTCCTGGCGGCCAGGCTGGCCGCGATTCCACGCTGCGAAAGGCCCCGGCGGGTACACGGGCAGCGAGTCACCGGGGGCGGGGGGGAAGCCCCGCACGGCGTTGCTCACGGGGTGCTGCGCCGCCGCCTCGGGCAGGCTCGTGCCAGGCCAGGCACCGGGATCGCCGGTGGACCAGCTGTACGGTGATCCGAGCTCGTCGTCCGGCCAGGCAGGGCCGTCGGCCGCGGCGCCGTAGCCGGCCCTGTCGTAATCAGCTCTGCCATATCCGGCCTGGTCAAATCCGCTCTGGTCGTGGCCTGCTCGTTCGTAGCCTGCTCGTTCGTAGCCGCCGCGTGCATGGCCTGGCTCGTTGTCGGTCCACGAGTAGCCAGAGCCGGGATTGCCGCCGGCGGCGTGGCCGTAACCCGCGTCGCCGTACCCAGCAGGTCCCGTGTCGCCGGCGCCTGGCTGGCCGGCCGCGTCCGCGTGGCTGACCCGGTAAGCCGGCGTGAACAGCGACGCGCCACCAGGCGCCGGCGGTGCCTGGTCTTCGGCGTCCCGTGGCCGGCCGGAAGATCCGGAAGCTCGTCCGCTCGCGTCAGCATCGCGGGGGGTTCCTGGGGGTCGCCCCCCGGGGGCAGCACGATCGCCCGCATTCCGCATGCCGTGAGCGTACCGTTATGGCGCCGCCCGGCGAGCCAGGTAGCCTGCATTGCGGTCGGCGTGACCGGCCCGGCGACGGACACCGGCGGGCAGGTCTGCGTAATACCCCTCTCTTTTGACCGCCGATAGGAACAGCCGGTATCCTTACCAGGCGTCCATGTGCGCCGGCAGGCCTGCGCGCCCGATTCTGGGTAGCTTTAGCTGCCGTCGGCGCTGCGGATATCTCACGCCGGGCCTGCAGCCGGGCGCGGGCCCAACCATCAGGACTCACACGCGAAGGCTCATGACTGTGCGCACTTTCAGCCCGAAGGCCGCCGATGTCCAGCGACAGTGGCATGTCATCGATGCGTCTGACATCGTGCTTGGCCGGCTGGCGAGCCAGGCCGCGATCCTGCTGCGCGGCAAGCACAAGGCGATCTTCGCGCCGCACGTCGACACCGGCGATTTCGTGATCATCGTGAACGCCGCGAAGGTCGCGCTGACCGGCAACAAGCTGGCCGACAAGAAGGCATACCGGCACTCCGGTTACCCGGGCGGGCTGCGCGCCGTCACGTACGGCGACCTGATGGCCAAGAGCCCGGAGCGAGCCGTGACCAAGGCGGTCAAGGGCATGCTCCCCAAGAACACGCTCGGCAGGCAGATGCTGAGCAAGCTCAAGGTCTACGCAGGACCTGAGCACCCGCATCAGGCGCAGAAGCCGGTCCCGTTCGAGATCACGCAGGTCTCGCAGCAGGCCGGCGCCAGGGCAGCCAGGTAGCCGGCGCGGGCGGCATGAGGACAGAACGAGACGATCAGGAAGCACGAGGAAGACACCGTGGCTGAGCCCACTGTCGCGCCGGAAGCCGGCGCTGGCGACGAGGTCGACGAGAACTCCGAGCACCTCTCGCAGTACACCACCGAGACCGGTGAGGCGGCCAGCACCACTGCCAAGCCAGCGGCCAGGCGGCCGGTCGTGACCGGTCACGCGCTCGGCACGGGCCGCCGCAAGGAGGCCATCGCCAGGGTCCGCGTGATGCCGGGCACAGGGCAGTTCCTGATCAACGGCCGCACCCTCGATGTGTACTTCCCTAACAAGGTGCACCAGCAGCTGATCAACGAGCCATTCGTGACCCTCGGCGCCGACGGCCAGTTCGACGTCGTCGCGAGGATCACCGGCGGTGGTGTCACCGGCCAGGCCGGCGCGCTGCGGCTCGGCATCGCGCGGGCGCTGATCCTCGTCGATGAGGCGAGCCGTCCCGCGCTGAAGCGCCTGGGCTTCCTGACCAGGGATGCCAGGATCAAGGAGCGCAAGAAGGCAGGCCTGAAGAAGGCACGCAAGGCGCCGCAGTACTCCAAGCGCTAGTCTGGGGCGGTTGCCTTCGGGGGTGCTGCCATCCATGGGGCTATTCGGTACTGACGGAGTACGCGGCGTCGCCGGGCTAGACCTTGATTCCCGGCTTGCCACCAGCCTGGCTGCCGCAGGCGCGCACGTGCTCGGCTACGGGTCGGCTGCGCGCTTGTGGTCCGAGCGCCGGTCGCCTGCCCGCCCGCGGCCCGTCGCCGTCGTCGGACGTGACCCGCGCGTTTCCGGTGAGTTCCTCGAGGCCGCGGTCGTGGCCGGGCTCGCCGAGAGCGGCGTCGACGTGCGGAGGCTCGGCGTCATCCCGACGCCCGCCGTCGCCTATCTGACCGACGTGCTCGAGGCCGACTTCGGCGTCATGCTGTCGGCCAGTCACAACCCGGCGCCAGACAACGGGATCAAATTCTTCGCCAGGGGCGGGCTCAAGCTGCCTGACGAGGTCGAGGCCGAGATCGAGGCACGGATGGCCGCCTGGGCCGATCCGGCCGGCGGACCTGGCCGGCCGATCCCCGCCGCGGGGTTCGGCCGGGTCAGCGACGCGTCGGACGAGGCCGAGCGGTACCTGGAACACCTGCTGGACACCGTTGGCGCCGCGCCACGTGGCGGGACGAAGCCGCTGGCCGGCTGGCGGATCGTGGTCGACTGCGCGCACGGGGCCGCCTATGCGCTCGCGCCACGGCTGCTCGCCGCGGCGGGGGCCGAGGTGCTCGCTATCGGCGTCGAGCCTGACGGCGTCAACATCAATGAGGGCTGCGGCTCGACCAGCCTCGGCACGCTCCAGGCGGCGGTGACAGAGAACGGGGCCGACGCCGGCATCGCCTACGACGGCGACGCGGATCGCTGCCTGGCCGTCGACGCGACCGGCGAGGTCATCGACGGGGACCAGATCCTCGCGATCCTGGCGCTGGCGCTGAACGAGTCCGGCCGGCTGACCGGCGGCACGGTGGTCGCCACCGTGATGGCAAACCTGGGATTCCGGCTGGCGATGCGGGACGCGGGCATCGATGTCGTCGAGACGCCGGTCGGCGACAGGTACCTGATCGCCGCGATGCTGGACGGCAAGTACGTGCTCGGCGGCGAGCAGTCAGGCCACATCATCATGCTGGACTACAGCAGCACCGGCGACGGGATGCTGACGAGCCTGCAGTTGCTGGCGACGGCCGCGGCGAGCGGCCAGACGCTGACCGGGCTCGGCTCGGTGATGACGCGGTTCCCGCAGGTCCTGGTCAACGTCCGCGGCGTCAGCAAGGAGAAGGTCGCCGGCTCGGCCGAGATGGCCGCTGCGGTGGCCGAGGCGACCAGCGAGCTCGGCGACTCAGGGCGGGTGCTCGTCAGGCCGAGCGGCACCGAGCCAGCCGTGCGGGTCATGGTCGAAGCGGTCGACTCCGGCCAGGCGCACAAGATCGCCGACAGGCTGGCCGACGTCGCCCGCGCCGCCGGCTGATCGCGTTGCGGGCAGGCCGCGTCGCACCCGGCTTGCGGCATGCCGGCGTGGCAGGCTGAGATCGTGATCGCGGGCATCGGCGTCGACATCGTGCAGATCGCCAGGCTCGAGGCCGCGCTCCAGCGAACGCCCGAACTCGCCGCGCGCCTGTTCACAACCGCCGAGCGCAACTGGGCCGGAGGCCGCCGTGCGCCAGCCGACGCGCTGGCCGGTTCGTTCGCGGCCAAGGAGGCCCTGGCCAAGGTGCTCGGGGCGCCAGCGGGCCCGGACTGGGCCGCCGCCGAGGTGCTGCGCAACGAGGCCGGCCGGCCGTTTCTCCGCGTCCGCGGCACCGTCGCGGCCGCGGCGGCGCGGCAGGGCGTCGGCGGGTGGCAGCTATCCATCACCCATGACGGCGGCCTGTGCGTAGCCATGGTCGTCGCCGAAACCGTCGTGCCCGCCGAGCGGGTACCACGACACGACGAGCAACCGGAGCGAGAACCATGAGGTACGCGCACGCCGTCACCGATGTGCGGGCGGCCGAGCACGCGCTGATGGCCAGGGTGCCGGACGGCGCGCTGATGCAGCGGGCGGCGGCCGGCCTGGCGGCCGTCTGCGCGAGCTTGCTCGGCCGCGTCTACGGCTCGCGGGTGGTGGTGCTCGCCGGCACCGGGGACAACGGCGGCGACGCGCTGTACGCAGCAGCGCGGCTGGCGACCCGCGGCGCCAGGGTCACAACCATCGCGACGGGCTCGGGCATGCACGAGGCTGGCGCGGCCGCTCTGCGCCGCTCGGGCGGCCGGTTCGCTGACCCCGGCGGCTCGGACGCGGCCGGGGCCATCATGGCCGCCGACCTGATCATCGACGGCATCCTCGGCATCGGCGGGCACGGCGGCCTGCGAGAGCCTGCGGCGACGCTGGCCGGGCTCGCGGCCGAGGCCGCCGCGGCCGGGGCGTTCGTCGTCGCCACCGACCTGCCCAGCGGCGTGGACGCAGACACAGGCGTCGTGCAGGGCGCGGCGTTCGAGGCGGACGTGACGGTGACCTTCGGGACCATCAAGCCGGGCCTGCTCGTGGATCCTGGCGCGAGCTACGCGGGAACGGTGCAGCTCGTCGACATCGGGCTCGGGCCGCACCTGACCGCTGCCCCCGCCGTGGCCGCACTCCAGGCTGAGGATGTCGCGGAGCTGCTGCCGCGTCCGGACGCGGAGTCCGACAAGTACCGGCGCGGCGTGCTGGGCGTGCTGGCGGGCAGCCAGCGGTACACCGGGGCCGCCGTGCTCAGCGTCGGCGGCGCGATCCGCGGCGGCGCCGGCATGATCAGGCTGGTCTCGGCGAGGGCAGCGGCCGACGTCGTCAGGCAGCACTGGCCGGAGGCGGTCATCACCGTCACCGATCCCGCCGAACCAGCCGAACCAGCGGGTCCAGCCGCGGTCGAGGCGGCAGGGCGGGTGCAGGCCTGGGTCGCCGGGCCCGGCCTCGGCACCGGCGACGAGGCGGCCGCGCTGCTGGCCACGGCGCTCGCCACGCCGCTGCCCGTGCTCGTCGATGCCGACGGGCTCACCGTGCTGTCCCGGCGCAAGGACCTGCTCGCGCGGCCCGCGGGAGCCGTCACGCTGATCACGCCGCACGCCGGCGAGCTGGCCAGGTTGCTGGACGCGGATCACGCCGACATCGAAGCGCACAGGCTCGCCTGGGCCCGGCGAGCCGCGGCCGAGCTCGGGGTGACCGTGCTGCTCAAGGGCTCCACCACGGTAATCGCGACCCCCGATCCCGCCGAGCCAGCTTTCGTGAATCCGACCGGGACGCCGTGGCTGGCCACGGCAGGTTCCGGGGACGTGCTGTCCGGCCTGGCCGGAGCGATGCTGGCACAGGGCGTGATGCCGGCCAGCTCGGCGGCAGCGGCCGCGGCCTTCCTGCACGGACTGGCGGCCCGGGTGGCCGCGGACGACGCCCCCATCGGCGCCGCCGACGTGCTCGAAGCCATTCCCGAGGCTATCCGCAGGGTCGAGGCCGGCTCGGCCTAGCCAGCGGACCGGCCCGAGGGCCCGCCTGAGGGCCCGCCCGAGGGCCTGCTCGATGGCCCGCCGGCCCGGCTGGACAGCGCGTACCGCAACACCGCCATGTCGCCCGCGCGTGTCACCTCGGTGAGCCTGGCCCGATGGCCCGGGTGCCACGGGAACCGGCCGGGCTCGACGAACCGCGGGGCCGCGGCGTCCCCCACGAAGAACGGGGCGACGGCCAGCACCAGCTCGTCGGCCAGCCCGGCGGCCAGGAACTGGGTGTGCAGCGACGTGCCGCCCTCTACCAGGAGCCTGGCCACGCCGCGGACCCCGAGGTCGGCCAGGACGGTGCCGAGCGCTGGCTGGTCACCAGCGGCCACCACGTCCGCGGCGCCGTCCAGCCGGCCGCGCACCGCGGCAGCGACCGCGGACGGCACGTAGACGATCCGGTCCGTGCCGGCGGTGAAGATCCTGGCAGCGGGATCCAGGCTGCCGCTGGCGCTGATCACCGCCCTGGCCGGATCAGGCCGTGCGCCGCGCGCGATCCGCGCGTCCCGGCGGGCGGGGGACCGCAGCAGCAGCACAGGGTTGTCCGCGCGGATGGTTCCCGCGCCGACGAGGATCGCGTCGCAGCCAGCCCGGAGCTCGTCGACGCGGTCGAGGTCCTCGTCACCGGACAGCCGCAGCGGTTCGCCCGATCTGTCGTCAATGTACCCGTCCAGCGACATCGCGCAGCTCAGCAACACGTAAGGCCGGTTCACGCCGGCCAGCCTACGACCGGGCGAGCTTCGCTCGGCCGTGTATCGGCGTGGCTCGGGCCCGGCCAGCCCAGCCGGAGCTCCGCGGACGTAGCCGCTATGTCCGCCGGACCCGCTTTCGTCATGCCGACAGCTGACCCTGGGCAGAGTGGGCGTCTCGATGGTGCATTTGTTGCGAGATCTGGTGATGAACGGACCATCGATACACGTCGGCCCGCTAGGCCGGCGGTTCACGAGCAGGCGCCGGGCGCGAAGCGAGTCGGCGGGAATCGGTCAGAAGCCCCGAAGGGCAGACGAACGCCCGGCAGCCGGGCGAGAAGCGGCCAGGTCAGACGGTCCGGTGTGACCGAAGTTACGGAATCGCGGCGAGTGAATTCAGCGTTGTCCTGATGTCCGAGGTCACCAGGGCGGCAACTCGCGCGCCGCGTGAAACGCCCGTGACCGGCGCGCCGATAGGTCCGGTAGGTCATCAGGAACCGGCGTCGCAGTGAATCATCTCCCGCCGTCAGTGCCGACGGCGTGTCCTGACGGGCGCCAGGCGCCCGTAACGCCCCCAGAGGCCAGCCCCGTGCGTGGCTGGCCGGCGAGAGGGCCAGAGCCGGGCAAGCGGGCCGGCGCCGCCCTCCGCGCCTTCCGAACGGAGACTTCGATGCGCTTTCCCAGCAGCGGCCGGGCGCGGCTGGCCGCCGGCAAGACGGCCGGCAAGACGGCCGGGAAGCCGCGTGTCCGGCTCACCAGGTCCCGCCGGCTCGCCGTGGTAGCTGGCGCGGCGGTAGGGCTGACGGCCACGGTGGCCGGCATGACGGCGGCCGCGGTCACGGGAGGCGGCTCTGGCCACGGACCCGGCGGCGCCGGCCCGGCCAGCGGTGCCGTCCCCGGCACGATCGGCAGCGACGGCACTCAGCATGCTCGAGCTCAGCACGCCAGAGCTCGGCAGGCCGGAGCTCACCAGGCCGGAGCTCACCAGGCTCGCCAGGCGGGCGCGGCAAAGGCCGCGCACGCCCACGCCAAGCAGGCGGCCGCGCGCCCGAAGGCGCTGCGTACGTCCTGCCGCTCGGTCGCGCACGTCGGCGACTCGACGTCGGTCGACCTGGTCTCGGCCGCCTACCTGCCGAACCCTGCCGAGCGGATCGGCGCGCGGTACGCCGGCGTCGGCGTCAGGCACCTCAAGATCGACGCATCGGGCGGCCGTTCCATCGTCGAGGAACTGCCTGGCCAGCTCAACGGATTCAAGGTCGCCAGCGCCTGGCACAGCCAGGGCTACCACGGCTGCTGGGTCTTCGCTCTCGGCACTAACGACGCCGCGAACATCGCAGCGGGATCAACGATCGGCATGACGGCCAGGATCGACCGGATGATGGCGGCAGCGCACGGCCAGCCGGTCCTGTGGGTGAACACGAAGACACTGCTGACCAGCGGGCCGTACGCCAGCGTTAACGAGCAGGCCTGGGACAAGACCCTGGTCAAGGCGCTGGCGAAGTACCCGAATCTGCGGATCTTCGACTGGTCCGCTGTCGCCAGGCCGAGCTGGTTCCTCTCCGACGGGATCCACTACAACACGCCAGGCTGCGCGATTCGCGCAAAGGCCATCGCCGACGCGCTGGCCAGGGCGTTCCCGCTGCACGGCCACAGCGCATCGCGGATCGTCCGCTAACCAGCGAAAGGCAGCAGGCGCGCCATTCGCGTTCCAATTCTTGCCGACCACGATACGTACTCCTTAAACCACTCCGGGTAGTGCAATCCGTGCCCGGGGTGAACCCGACGATCTCGGCGGACGGAGGCGAGACCGGCCCGGGCGAGGGGGGAACATGCCGAGGCCGGTGGATTCTGGCCAGCGCTACATGCCTGGCCTGGACGGATTGCGCGCAATCGCGGTGCTCGCGGTCATCGCCTATCACGAGCAGTTCGGATGGGCGCCAGGCGGACTGCTCGGCGTCGGGGTCTTCTTCACGCTCAGCGGCTTCCTGATCACCAGCATCCTGGTCAGCCAGTGGTCGGCCATCGGGAAGCTGAAGTTCGGAGACTTCTGGCTGCACCGCGCCAGGCGGCTGCTGCCCGCGCTGTTCGTCATGCTGGCCGTGGTGACGGCCTGGGTGACCATCGCGGACCGGGCCAGGCTGGCTGGCCTGCGCGGTTCGGTCGGCGCCGCGGCAGCCTACTTCAGCAACTGGTACATCATCGCCCAGAACCAGTCCTACTTCGCGAGGTTCGCGCCGCCTGCCCCGCTCGACCACTTGTGGTCACTGGCCGTGGAGGAGCAGTTCTACCTGCTCTGGCCGCTGCTGCTGATCGGCGGCCTGCTGCTGCTGCGGCGGCACGCGGCCACCGCCTGGCTGATGCTGCCGACCGGCATCGCCGCGGCCGGCTCAGCCATCGCCATGGTGCTGCTGTATCAGCCTGCCATGGACCCGACGAGGGTCTACGAGGGTACAGACACGCGCGCGTTCGGGCTGCTGATCGGCGCCATGCTGGCGCTTGCCTGGCCGTCAGGCAGCAAGCGCGGCGCGCACACCGCGCCGCGCAGGTGGCCGGGATTCCTGCTCGACGGCATGGGGCTGGCCGGCCTGGCCGGCATCGGCGTGATGATCTGGAAGGTCGGGGAGTACTCGGCGTTCGCCTACCGCGGCGGCCTGGTCTTGCTATCCGTCGCGACGGTGGCCGTCGTGGCCGCGACCGCCTACCCGGCCAGCTTGGTCGGCGCGGCGCTCGGCTTGCGGCCGCTGCGCTGGATCGGCGTCCGCTCCTACGGCATCTACCTCTGGCACTATCCCGTCATCGTCATGACGACGCCGGCCGGCACGAGGCCGAGCCTGAGGATCGCCGGGCTGCAGATCGCGGCGTCGATCCTGCTGGCAGCGCTGTCCTGGCAGCTGATCGAGGAACCGATCAGGCACGGCGCCATCGGGCGGGCACTTCGGGCCGGCTCCTCGCCTCGGGCCCTGCGGGCCGGCTTCTCGCCTCGGGCCCTGGCCAGGGTTGGTGCGGCCGGATGGCGGAGCGCGCTGGGTCACGCCAGCCTGCCGGGCCTGGCGGCCGCCACCGGTACGGTAGCCGTGGTCGTGGTCGCGGCGGCAGGCCTGTCAGGGGCCGTACGCGGCACCGCGGGCAACCGGGTCGGCTCTGTCCTGTCCGAGGGCTCGCTGCAGTTGCCCGTCACCAAGACCGTGGTCAAGGCGCCGAAGCCGAACAGGGCTCCCGACGCGAGCCAGTCACCGGCCGCGACCTTGCCGGGCAGCGGGCCGCTGCGTTCCTTCTGCGGAGCGGTCGCGCACATCGGCGACTCGACCTCCGACGGCCTCGTCTCGCGCGCGTACCTGCCCAAGTCGCGGGAGCGGATCACGGCACGGTACGAAGCCGTGGGGGTGCGCTCGGTGGTGACCGACATATCCGGGGCGCGTTCGGTCGTGGAGGTGCTGCCCGGTCAGATCAACGGATATGACGCCATGCGGAACATCACCAGGGGCGGCTTCCGTGGCTGCTGGGTGATCGCGCTGGGCACCAACGACACGGCCGACGTCGCGGCCGGCTCGAACATCGGCCTGGTGAGCAGGATCGGCCGCGTGATGAAGGCAGCCCACGGCGAGCCTGTCATGTGGGTCAACGTCAAGTCGCTGCTGAACAGCGGACCCTACGCCGAGGTGAACATGGCGCGCTGGGACCGGGCGCTGCTGACGGAATGCACGAAGTACCCGAACATGCGGGTCTACAACTGGGCGGCCGAGGTGAGGACCAAGTGGTACATCTCGGACGGGATCCACTTCACCTCGATGGGCTACAAGCACCGCGCCAAGATGATCGCCGAAGCCCTGGCGCGGGCCTTCCCCGCGACCGGCCAGAGCACCGGCTGCCTGGTCAGCAGCTAGGGGCGGCTCGCAATCCCTAGCGGTTTCCTAGTCTTCTGCGCGGCCGCCGAGGTGCTTGGCCAGGAACTTCTCGGCAGCGGCGTAGAAGATCATGCGGTTCTCCGGCTTGGCGAACCCGTGACCTTCGTCGGGGAAGAGCATGTACTCGTGGTCGATCCCAGCCGTGGTGAGCGCGGCGACGATCTGCTCGGATTCGGCTTGCTTGACCCGCGGGTCGTTGGCGCCCTGCGCGATCAGCAGCGGAATCGAGATCTGATCGGCGCGGGACAGCGGCGAGCGTGACCAGAGGAAGTCGACGTCCTTCTCAGGGTCGCCGACCCTGCGGTGGAACTGGGCGATCATCGGCGCCCAGTACGGCGGCACGGTCTCGATCAGCGTCTTGAGGTTCGACGGCCCGACGATGTCCACCGCGCAGCAGTACACCTCGGGGGTGAACGTGGCGCCGGCCAGCGCCGCGTAGCCGCCGTACGAGCCGCCGTAGATGGCCACCCGCTTCGGGTCGGACCAGTCCAGCGCTATCGCGTGCTCGACCGCGTCGGTCAGGTCGTCCTGCATCTTCGCGCCCCACTCCCGGTCACCGGCGTTGACGAACGCCTTCCCGTAGCCGGTCGAGCCGCGGAAGTTGACCTGCAGGCACAGGTAGCCGCGGTTGGCGAGCCACTGCGCCTCAGGGTCGTAGCCCCACATGTCCCTGGCCCACGGGCCGCCATGCACGTTCAGCACGGTCGGCAACCCGCTCTTGGGGCCGTCAGGCGGGAACGTCACGTACCCGTGCAGGGTCAGGCCGTCACGGGCGGCGAACGAGAACGGGACCATCGGCGCGAGCGTGTACGTGCTGAGGGCCGGCTGGTGCTCGAACAGGAAGCTGCCCTGCCGACTCGCCCGGTCGTAGGCGAAGTACGGCACAGGGCCCGTGTCGTTGGTGAAGGCGATCAGCCAGGTGGCCTCCGCGTCGTCGGAGCTCACGAACGCCGGGTCGCCGTGGTGCAGCGCGCGGATCGCGGCCAGGTCGTCGGCCACGGACGGATCGAGCACGACGTACTCCGACCTGTCCTTCAGCACGACGACGATCTGCGGTTCCCTGGTGTCCGGGTCGACCCGCACGCCGCTGACGTCCGCCTCGGGATCCTCGGCGAGCACCTCCTGCTCGCCCGTGGCCAGGTTGAACCGCACCAGCCGCGCCGTCTCGGCCCCGACGGAGCTGACCAGCAGCAATGACTGGCCGTCGGCGCTAAACGTCACCGCGTCGGTGGTCAGCGCGTCCTCGGCGGGGATGGTCATCAGCTCGCGCCAGTCGTCACCTGCGCCGTCGCGGACGAGCGCGGTGATCGAGCCGTCAGGCAGCGGCTGGAACGCGCCGCGCACGACCAGCTTGGGGTCGGCGAGCCAGCCGAGGAAGCCGGGGTTTTCCACTTCCTTGGTCAGCTCGCCGCTGGTCAGCTCGAGCCGGTACACGTCGTGCAGCTGCGGGTTGTCCTTGTTCATGCCGATCAGGACTTCGGTGGGGAAATCCCGCTCGATCGCCACGAGCTGCGTCTGCACTCCGTCGAACGGCGTCAGGTCGCGCCGCTGCATGGTGGTCAGGTCGACGTCGTGCAGCCGCCAGTTCTCGTCGCCGCCGGTGTCCTGCAGGTACAGGAGGTGCTTGTTGTCGTGCGCCCAGGCGAACTGCCTGATGCCCCGGTCCGTGTCGTCGGTCACGACCTCGGCCTGGTCCCAGTCGACACCGGATTGCGGGCTGACCGGAGCCAGCCAGACGTTGAGCACGCCGTCCTTGGGCGCGATCCAGGCGAGCCTGGTGCCGTCGGGCGACAGCCGGGGACTGACCCGCTCGGGGTTGCCGAAGAGGACTTTACGGGGAATGAGATCGACCATGGAAATACCTAATCACGCTGGCCCGCGCGGTGCGAGCGCGGGCCAGATGGCGGCCGGCTGCTGGCACACTTGAGGGCCATGGACGGCCAATCGGAAGCAATTGTCGACCTCCCGGCGATCAGGTCCAACGTCGGACTGATGAACGAACACGTCGGATCCGCCGGCGTCATGGCCGTGGTCAAGTCTGACGGCTACGGGTGCGGGCTGGTGCCGACCGCGACCGCCGCGCTCGCCGGCGGCGCCAGCTGGCTCGGCGTCGGGCACGTCGGGGAGGCGCTCGCGCTCAGGGCCGCTGGTATCGGCGCGCCCGTGCTGTGCCTGCTCGCCTCGCCTGACGCGCCGCATCGCGAGGCCATTGGCCGCGGTATCGACCTGTCGGCGGGGACAGCCAGCCTGGTCAGGCAGATCGGCGCCGCGGCTGCGGTGGCCGGGAAGCCCGCCAGCCTGCACCTGAAGGCAGACACCGGGATGAGCCGCGGCGGCGCGCCGATGACCCGGTGGCCCGGCATGCTCCAGGCCGCGCTGGCCGAGCAGGCGGCTGGCCGGTGCGAGATCACCGGCATCTGGTCCCATCTGGCGTGCGCGGACATACCGGGCCATCCGTCTGTCGACGACCAGCTCGCGGCCTTCCGCGACGCGCTCAGCCAGGCGGAACGGGCAGGTGCCCGCCCGTCCGTACGGCACCTGGCCAACACCCCGGCGCTGCTGACCAGGCCCGATACATGGTTCGACCTGGTGCGGCCGGGCGGCGGCGTGACCGGGCTCTGCACCTTGCCAGGCGGCCCGCCTGGCTGGCTGCGGCCGGCCATGACCGTGCTGACTCATCTTGTTCAGGCGAAACAGGTCGCACCAGGTACTGGGGTTTCCTATGGCCACCGGTACGTGACCGGGTCCGCGACGACGCTCGGGCTGATCCCGCTCGGATACAACGAGGGAATACCGCGTGCGGGGACGAATACGGCGCCCGTCTTCATCCGCGGCCGCCGCCTGGTGATCGCGGGCACGGTCTGCATGAACCAGTGCGTGGTCGACGCCGGCGACCTGCCGGTCGAGGCCGGGGACGAGGTCGTGCTCTTCGGGCCAGGTGACCACGGTGAACCGACCGCGCAGGAGTGGGCCGACCTGCTCGGAACCTTGTCCTACGACATCGTCACGCGGTTTACCGGGAAGATCCCGAGAAGCTACTCTGGAGTAACCGGGAAGGATGCGACGGCTGTGCCGGCCGCGACGGGGGACGCCCGGGCCGCTGACCACGCTGAGGTGGTCCAGGCGGGCGGGCAGGAGGTCTGATGGTCAGCTGGCGAAAGCTCACCGGAGTGACCGGGCTGGCCGCTGGTGCGATAGCCGCCGGTGCTGGCGCCGTGGTAGTGGCCGAGAAGATCGCGGTCGGCCGGATCAGGCTGCGCCCAGACCCGGCGGCAGGCGAGCCGTTCGGCGAGGTGCGCGGCGAGGCCATGACGGTGCGCGCTGACGACGGCCTGCCCCTGCACGTCGAGGTCAGCGGGCCCGACGACGCGCCCGTCGCGATCATCTTCTGTCACGGCTACACGCTGAACGCCGACGTCTGGTACTACCAGCGGGCCGGCCTCTCCCGCACCGCGAGGTGCGTCTTCTGGGATCAGCGCAGCCACGGCAGATCTGGCAGGTCCGACCCTGACCTGGTCACGATCGACCAGCTGGGAGCCGACCTGCACGAGGTGATGCTGGCGGCCGCGCCCGGCGACATGCCGGTGGTGCTTGTCGGTCACTCGATGGGCGGCATGACCGTGATGGCGCTCGCCGACCAGCACCCCGAGCTGTTCGGCAGTGCCGGCGACGGGGGGACGACCCCCCAAGCCCTCCGCGGTAAGGTCATCGGCGCCGTGCTGATCTCGACGGCCGCGGCCACCGTCGACCCTGCGACCTGGCTTCCCTCGCCGCTGCGGCCTGCCGTCAGGGCGGCGATGCCGTCGATGATGACGGGGGCTTCCCACGAACTGGTGGCCGATGTCGTCGAGCGCGGCAGGCAGTCGGCCAGCGACATCGCGTTCCTCGGCACGCGGCGGATCGCGTTCGGCGATCCTCGGGTAAGCCCGACGGTGGTGGACTTCCTGGAACGGATCATCAGGTCCACCCCGATCGACGTTATCGCCGACTTCTACGTGGCACTGGTCGGTCACGACAAGCGGCGCGCGCTAGCGGTGCTCGGCAACGTGCCCGTGCTGGTGCTGACCGGCACCAGGGACCGGCTCGTCGACCCTGGCCTGTCGGACGAGATCGCATCGGAGATCCGAGACGCCAAGCTGGTCAGGATCGCGGGCGCCGGGCACGTGGTGATACTCGAGCGGCCCGAGGAGGTCAACGAGGCCATCGCGGACCTCGTGACGCTGGCGCTCGCCGTGCGTTCTGAGTGAGGGGACATGCTGACTGACCGCGCCGTGACGGCGGACCTCGCGGTGCCGGGGACCGCCCAGATGCGCCTGCTCGGCACCATGCTCGCCGGGCTGCTGCGCGCCGGTGACCTGGTAGTGCTGGCCGGATCGCTTGGCGCGGGCAAGACCACGCTGGTGCAGGGCATCGGTGCCGGGCTCGGCGTGCGCGGGCCGGTGACATCTCCGACCTTCGTGATCGCCCGCTTGCATCCGTCCCTGCGCGGCGGCCCTGACCTGGTGCACGCCGACGCCTACCGGCTTGGCAGCCGGCTGGAGGTCGACGACCTCGACCTTGACGCCGATCTCGATCACTCGGTCACGGTGGTGGAGTGGGGAGGCGGCCTGGTCGAGAACCTGGCCGCCAGTCACCTGCGGGTCACCATTGACCGGCCAGAGCCCGAGCCGGACGAGCGGGGGACCGAGCCAGCGGACGATGCCGCCGACCAGGTCAGGCACGTGAGCGTGGCAGGACATGGCGAACGGTGGCTGGCTGCCGCTGACGGGCTGAGGGCTGTGCTTGACCGGCCGCTGATGTAGGCCCGGCCGGATCAATTGTTACGATCTGTCGCGCCTGCGCGGTGCCCCCGACAGTACACTGCCGGAATCCCCCTCGCACATGCCGGTCTGGGAGGCGTGCCGTGACCGACCAGGGCTACCCGCCGCACCATACCGGCAACGCCGCCGGCCGGGCAGGACGAGAACCTCGCAGGAGCCGCGCAGGAGCGGCTGGCAGGTGATCGACGCCTTCGACGACGATCACGACGACTCCGAGCCACCGCCGTGGGCCGGGCCCTCAGGCATCGAGCCGCTGCGGCCAGCCCGCCGGCCGCCGCGAGTGCGGGTCGGCGACCAGCGGCGCGAGGCAGAACCCGATCAGGCCGACGCGCCAGGGCAAGATTCCCGGCCGGCGCAGGAACCACCAGGCCGGCTGCGCGGGGGGCCGCGCCGGGGCCGGGCCGCGGCAGCGCGGCGCCGCAGGTCCAAGCGCCGGCTCGTGACCTGGGGCGCGGTCGCGATCGTGCTGGTCGTGCTGACGGGCCTCGGGATTTACCTTGCCCAGTCCCCGGCCACGAAGAGCCCGTTCGTGACCAAGCTGCAGAAGGGCGAGTTCCGCGCGGTGCCGGACGCCTGCAAGGTCGTCAGCGCTGCGGTGCTGCACCAGATCATGAACGGCACCCCGAGGACGATTCAGCCCCAGCAGAGCCAGGCCCAGAGCGATTGCACGTTCACCGTCGACGCGAGCCCGGTCTTCCGCGTCATGAACATCAACCTCGCGGCCCTCCGAGCCAGCCTGGTCCCGGTCGGCGACGGCGGCGCGACCGCGAACGCGACGTACAGCTTCACCCGGCAGGTCGTGCAGCTTCGTAAGCCCCCGAAGCGCACGGCGCAGCCCCCGGCCACCACGACGACCATTGCCGGCCTTGGCCAGCAAGCGGTCAGCGCCGTGCAGACCTTCAGTGACAAGGGCGCCACCGACAAGGTGACGGTGATCGTGCGGTACCGGAATGTGCTGATCACGGTCAGCCTGCAGGGCCAGTCGGGTCGCGGCTTCGGCCCGGTCACGACGGGCGAGCTGCGTTCAGGTGCGCTCGCGGTCGCGCGGGCAGCGCTGAAGGGCGTCAAGGCTGAGCCAGTCATCTGAGCGCGCGATGCGCCGTCCTGCGAGGTGGCCAGCGCGGGCGGTCCGTCGACCCTGGCCAGGTGACTAGGCTTGTCGCCGTGTTCATCCTCGCCTTCGACACCGCCACGCCAGCGGTGACGGTAGCGGCGGCTGACGGCTCCGACGTCCTCGCGCATGAGTCGGTCGTGGACGCGCGGCGGCACGGCGAGCTCCTCGCCCCCTCGATCGCGATGGTGCTCTCCAGGGCCGGTGTCCGGCCCGAGGACCTGACCGTGATCGCCGTCGGCACCGGGCCTGGTCCGTACACGGGCCTGCGCGTCGGCCTGGTTACCGCGCGCGTGCTCGGCGGCACGCTCGGCGTGCCCGTCGACGGCGTCTGCACGCTCGACGTCATCGCCGCCGACGCCGGGCAAGCGGCCGGCGGCAGCGAGTTCATCGTGGCGACCGATGCCAGGCGCCGCGAGGTCTACTGGGCCAGATACGCGGCCAGCGGGCAGCGGCTCTCCGAGCCGCAGGTCAGCGTGCCGGCCCTGGTACCTGCCGGACTGCCGGTCGCCGGCGAGGGACCGGTCCTGCACCCTGATCTCGGCGCCGCCGGCGCGATCGAGCCGCGGTACCCATCGGCGGCGGCGCTGGCCCTGATCGCCGCTGAGCACCTGGCCAGCGGCATGCCTCCGGCACCGCCTGAGGCGCTGTACCTGCGCCGCCCCGATGCCAGGGAGCCAGGGCGCCAGAAGCGGGTGACGCCGTGACGCCGCCGCTGCTGCGGCCGATGAGGCACGCGGACATCGACGCGGTGCTGGAACTCGAGCGCGCCGTCTTCGGTGCCGAGGCGTGGAGCAGGCAGATGCTCGCCGGCGAGCTCGACCAGCAGCCTGCCAGCAGGTACTACCTGGTGGCCGACGATGACGGCCGGGTCGCTGGGTACGCTGGCCTGTTCGGTGCTGGCTGGCAGGGCGACGTGCTGACCCTGGCGGTGGCTGCGGACCGCTGGGGCCATGGCATCGGCACCGCGCTGCTGAGGGCGCTGCTGGCGGAGGCCGCCAGGCGCGGCTGCACCGAGGTCTTCCTCGAGGTGCGGACGGACAACAGTCGCGCGCAGGAGCTGTACCGCAGGCACGACTTCACCGAGGTCGGGATCAGGCGCGGCTATTACCAGCCCTCGGGCGCTGATGCCCTCGTGATGCGCCGCACCCTCCTTGCGGCGGCGGAATCGCCGCAGCCACAGGCCACGGGTGAGCAGGCATGACGGCGCCGCTGGTGCTGGGCATCGAGTCGTCCTGCGACGAGACAGGGGTCGGCCTGGTTCGCGGCCACGAACTGCTCGCCGACGCCGTCGCCTCGAGCGTTGCCGAGCACGCCAGGTTCGGCGGCGTGGTGCCCGAGGTGGCTAGCCGGGCGCACCTGGAGGCGATGGTGCCGACCGTGGAGCGGGCACTGCAGACAGCGGGAGTCAGCCTTGGCCAGGTAGACGCGATCGCCGTCACGGCGGGCCCTGGCCTCGCCGGGGCGCTGCTGGTCGGCGTCTGCGCGGCCAAGGCATACGCGCTCGCGCTCGGCAAGCCGCTCTACGGGGTTAACCACCTAGCCGCGCACATCGCCGTCGACCAGCTTGAACATGGCCCGCTGCCCACCCCCGTGGTCGCGCTGCTTGTGTCGGGAGGCCATTCCTCGCTGCTGCTCGCTGGCGACCTGACGGGCGAGATCACCCCGCTGGGCGCGACCATCGACGATGCCGCGGGCGAAGCCTACGACAAGGTCGCGAGGCTGCTGGGGCTGCCGTTCCCCGGCGGGCCGCCGATCGACGCGGCGGCCGGGAGCGGCGACGCCGGCGCTGTGCGGTTCCCGCGGTCCAAGTACCGCGACGGCACGGCTGACTTTTCCTTCTCAGGTCTGAAGACCGCGGTCGCGCGCTGGGTGGAGGCGCGGGAGGCGGCCGGCCGGCCGGTGCCCGTCGCCGACGTGGCCGCCTCCTTCCAGGAGGCGGTGGCCGACGTGCTGACTCGCAAGGCCGTGGACGCCTGCCTGCGGCACGGTGTCGGGCACCTGGTGATCAGCGGCGGCGTGGCTGCCAACTCCCGGCTGCGCGCCCTCGCCCAGGAGCGGTGCGATGCCGCAGGGATCAGGCTGCGGGTGCCGCGCCCCGGGCTGTGCACCGACAACGGCGCGATGGTGGCGGCGCTGGGCGCCGACCTGCTCGCGGCCGGCGCCGAGCCGTCGGGCGCTGGTTTCGCCGCCGACTCAGGGCTGCCGGTCACCCAGGTTCTCGCGGCTTGAGGTGCTGGCCTGCGCGCCTCCGGCACGACTCTGGCCTGCGCGCTTCCGGCACGATCAGCGGCGGACGATTCGCTGCGTGAGCGTCCAGAGCGGGAACGTGAACGCACCAGAGGCGGTTTCCGCGGTCGCCGCCAGGTACTCGGTGACGGCCCCGAGCACGGCCTCGCGCTCGGCTGGCTCCATGATCAGGAACATCGAATGCGTGCGCATGGTCGCGATCAGCGAAGCCGCGGTTCGCAGGTGCCCGTGCGGGAAGGCAGCGCCCTCAGGCGGCAGGAACAGATCCTCGCCAGGGCCGAGCACCCACGCCGTGATCTGATCCTCCTCGTCGGGGCGGTAGGAGGTGAACGCGACCGCGTTCTTGCGGCCGCTGACCCGGTGCAGGCCGGCGACCCAGGCCACCCGGTCGTCGTCAGTGTTCCACAGGCCAGCGAAGACGCCACCTGGCCTGAGCACCCTGGCGATCTCAGGCAGCGCCCCGCCCAGCTCGAACCAGTGCGCCGCCTGGCCGGAGAAGACGGCGTCCACGCTGGCGTCGGGCAGCGGTATCGCCTCGGCGCGCCCGGCTTCCGCTGTGACGTCGGGCAAGGCGCGGCGCAGCTCGGCGAGCATGTGCGGGTCGGGCTCGACGGCGACGACATCCGGCGCGCCGCCTTCCAGCGTCAGCCCGGTCAGCTGGGCGGTGAGCTTGCCGGTCCCGGCGCCGAGGTCGAGAATCCTGACGGGGCGCTGCTCAAGGCGCTGGGCTGGCTCGATGGCCCAGCGGATCGCGGCGACCGGATAGTCTGGCCGGTGCTCCGCGTAGGCTGTGGCCGCGGCGCCGAACGAGGCGGCCCTCCTGGCATGCTCGGTAACGGCGGCCGCGCCGGCGTCGTCCTCGGCAGGTGCGTTCATGAGCCGCACCTTAGCCGGAAGGCACTGTGCTGGCTTGACTGTGCTGGCTTGACTGGGACGAGCGTCCCGGCTACAGTGCGGACTTGGCACTCGATGGTGTAGAGTGCTAATGCGACGAGGATGGTCTGGCACCCGCGACGGCAGGCCCCATGGTCGCCTCTCTAGTAACTCAGCTAGCCCTTTCCGGAGGGGGAGGTCAGATCGTGACGACCGCCACCAAGGTTGTTATCAAGCCGCTCGAAGACCGGATCGTAGTGCGCCCGCTCGACGCCGAGCAGACCACGGCATCCGGCCTTGTCATCCCCGACACCGCCAAAGAGAAGCCCCAGGAGGGCGAGGTCATCGCCGTCGGCCCGGGCCGGTTCGACGACGCTGGCGCCAAGCGCGTCCCGATGGACGTCAAGACCGGCGATGTCGTGCTCTACAGCAAGTACGGCGGTACCGAAGTGAAGTACGCGGGCGAGGAGTACCTCGTGCTCTCCGCCCGGGACGTGCTCGCGATCATCGAGAAATAAGCGAGCAGATCCAACGGCGCGGGCCAGTCTCGTGCCCGACCCCGCCGCCCCGGATCGGTCGGTGGCCGCAGGAGCCTGCCTCCTGTGGTTCCCGGCCAGCCCGGGGCGGCGGCATGACAACTGACATCAACCTGACTGAGCAAGTGATCAGAAAACGATCAGCTGAGGTGCTGCATGGCCAAGAGCCTGAATTTCGATGAGGACGCACGGCGGTCGCTCGAGCGTGGCGTAGACAAGCTCGCGGACGCCGTCAAGGTGACGCTCGGCCCGCGCGGCCGCAATGTCGTCATCGACAAGAAGTGGGGCGCTCCGACGATCACCAACGACGGCGTGACCGTCGCCAAGGAGATCGAACTCGAGAACCCGCAGGAGAACCTGGGCGCACAGCTCGCCAAGGAAGTCGCGACCAAGACCAACGACGTGGCCGGCGACGGCACCACGACCGCCACCGTGCTGGCGCAGGCCATGGTCCACCATGGCCTGCGCTCGGTGGCCGCCGGCGCCAGCCCGCTGGCGCTCAAGCGCGGCATTGACGCGGCCGCCACCGCGGTCTCGGAGAGCCTGCTGAAGAGCGCACGCGACGTCGAGGAGCGCGGCGAGATCGCCAATGTGGCCACGATCTCGGCCCAGGACGCGAAGGTGGGCGCGATCATCGCCGACGCCTTCGACAAGGTCGGCAAGGACGGTGTGATCACCGTCGAGGAATCGGCCACGATGGGCCTTGAGCTGGAGTTTACCGAGGGCCTGCAGTTCGACAAGGGCTACATCTCGGCGTACTTCATCACCGACCAGGACCGGATGGAGGCTGTGCTCGAGGACGCGAGCATCCTGCTGCACAACGGCAAGATCTCGGCGATGACCGACCTGCTGCCGCTGCTGGAGAAGATCGCCCAGTCGCGCAAGCCGCTGCTGATCGTCGCCGAGGACGTCGACGGCGAGGCGCTGTCGACCCTGGTCGTGAACAGGATCCGCGGCCTGCTGAACGTCGTGGCCGTCAAGGCGCCGGGATTCGGTGACCGCCGCAAGGCGATGCTCGAGGACATGGCGATCCTCGCCGGGGGCCAGGTCGTCAGCGAGGAGGTCGGGCTCAAGCTGGAGAACGCCGATCTCGACGTGCTCGGCGCCGCGCGCCGGATCGTGGTGAGCAAGGACACCACCACGATCGTCGACGGCGGCGGCGACCAGGACGCCATCAACGACCGCATCCGCCAGCTCAAGGCCGAGATGGAAGCCTCGACCTCGGACTGGGACAAGGAGAAGCTGCAGGAGCGGATCGCCAAGCTCGCTGGCGGCGTCGCAGTGCTGCGCGCAGGTGCCGCCACCGAGGTGGAGCTCAAGGAGAAGAAGCACCGGCTCGAGGACGCCATCTCGGCGACCAGGGCCGCGATCGAGGAAGGCATCGTGGCCGGCGGCGGAAGCGCGCTCATCCAGGCCTCGGTGACCCTTGGCGACCTGGGCCTGTCCGGCGACGAGGCGACGGGCGTCGCCGTGGTCCGCAAGTCGCTGCTCGAGCCTGCCCGCTGGATCGCGCTGAACGCCGGCGCCGAGGGCGGCGTCGTGATCGCGGCGATCGGCGACCTGCCCCCAGGCCACGGCTACAACGCGGACACCGGTGAGTACGGCGACCTGATGGCTCAGGGCGTGATCGACCCGGTCAAGGTCACCAGGTCGGCGGTCCAGAACGCCGCTTCCATCGCGGGCATGCTGCTCACGACCGAGGCACTGGTGACCGACAAGCCGGAGAAGGAAGAGGCCGAGGCCGGGCACGGTCACGGTCACGGCCACACCCACTGACCGATGGCGCGAGGCGGGCCGGGACTTTGCGAGTCCCGGCCCGCCTCACCGTTCGGCGGCGACTGCCTCACGGGCAACCGTCCCGGGTGAGATTTGTTCCAAATTGGCAAGGTTCTATTTTTCCTGCCGTTCTCCGATGTCAATTTCCATGATTAGCCGACCCCTTTACCTGGGCATCATGCGTTCGTGACCGCTTGATGCGTGACGGCGCAAAGCCGAAGGGGGACGCATGATTCAGCAGGCCGCAGGCGACGCTGGCCAGGCAGGCCAGAACACCGATCTGACGGCGCTCGCCGCGCGCGGCCAGCCAGCCGCCATCGAGGCGCTGATCAGGCAGATCAGGCCCATGGTGGTCAGGTACTGCCGGGCTAGGCTCGGCAATCTGGCCGGCCAATACCAGGTGGCGGAGGACGTCGCGCAGGAAGTCTGTATCGCTGTCCTTACCGCGCTGCCCAGGTACCGGGACATGGGCAGGCCTTTCGCGTCCTTTGTCTTCGGGATTGCCTCGCACAAGCTGGCCGATGCTCGCCGGTCGGCCGCGCGGCTGGCGATTCCGGTCGACGACCTCCCCGACAGCCCGGACGACCAGCCAGGGCCCGAGGAGCAGGTCGTCGCCAGCCTGGACGCTCAGCGCGCGAGGGCGCTGCTGGCGAGGCTGCCGGCCCACCATCGCGAGCTGCTCGTGCTGCGGGTGCTGACCGGGCTGTCGGCCGAGGAGACCGGCTCCGCGCTCGGCATGTCGGCCGGAGCGGTCAGGGTCGCGCAGCACCGGGCGCTGGCCAGGCTGCGGTCGATCGCGGTCGAGGAGTTCTACGGCAGCAGCGCGTAAGCGGCTCGCTCACGTCGCCGGCTGGTCGAGGCTGCGTGATTCCGTGGCCGAGCCCCAGGTAGCTCACCGCGTCCACGAGCCCGCTGACCATGGTCAGCACCAGCAGGGTGGCGAGCAGCAGCCTGCCGGGCTGCTGGGTTCCTGCCATCTGGCGGGGTCAGGCGGGCAGCGAGACGCTGCCGTCGTCAAGCAGCGTCCAGCCCGGGTTGTGCGCGATCTCCCATGGGTGCCCGTCAGGGTCGATGAACAGCGCGGAATAGCCACCCCAGAAGGTCGGGGCAGGCTCACGCCCGATCACCGCGCCAGCGCGGCGTGCCTGTTCGATCACGGCGTCCACCTCGGCAGGGGACCTGACGTTGCATGCCAGGGTCACCCCGCCCCAGCCGCCGTGGTCGGTGACCGCGCTGTCGTGCGCGAGCGCGGCCCGGTCCCACAGGCCAAGAACCATCCCGCCGGCCTGGAAGAAAACCACGTCGTCGGCCGGCGAGGTGGCCGGCCGCCAGCCGAGCGAGGCGTAGAACTGCCTGGCCCGGTCCAGGTCGGTGACGCCGAGAGTGATGAGGCTGACCCGCTGCTCCATGACGATGGCCTCCCTAGTCTGGTCAGCATGCCTGAATCCGCTGGCTCGACGGCAGCCGGCGCGCCGCGCGCGTACGCGGCGGCGGTCTCCGCTGAGCTCGGCGTGCCGCTTGGCGGCGCGCTCACGGCCGCTTACCTGCACGGGTCCGCGGCGCTGGGTGGCTGGAACGCCGAGCGCAGCGACGTCGACATCTTGTTCGTCGTGGCCGACGACATCGCGGCGCGTGCGGCGGAGCGGGCCGGAGAGGTGCTGCTGAGCGTAGCCGCCGGCTGTCCTGGCAGGTGTCTCGAGGTCAGCATCGTCACCGTCAGCGCCGCGGCCAGGCCGGCGCCGCCGTGGCCGTTCGTCCTGCACGTCGGATGCGGCGACGGCCAGCAGGTGCTGTACATGGGTGCGGGCCGCCCCGGTGACGCCGACCTGCTGATGCACTACGCCGTCTGCCGGGTGGCCGGCCTGACGCTGGCAGGCCCGCCGCCGGAGGCGGCGATCGGGCCGGTGGACCGGCGGATCGTCCTCGGCTACCTGGCAGGCGAGCTGATCTGGGGCCTGGCCAACGCGCCGGAGAACTACGCCGTGCTGAACGCCTGCCGGGCGCTTGTCTACCTGCGGCAGGGGCGGATCGTGGCGAAGGTCGCTGGCGGCGTGGCGGCGCTCGACGACGGAAGCGGGCCGCCCGGGGTGATCGGCAGGGCCCTCGACCAGCAGCGGGGCAGGGCGCCAGAACGGACGCCAGCACCCGACGCGGTCGCGTTCGTGCGGGGAGTGGCGGCCGAGCTCAGGGCCGCGGCCGCAGCACCATCAGCGTGACCTCCCAGGTGACGGCGACCGGGTCAGGCAGGCGGGCGATCCGCGCTGTCATCTCCTGCTGATCGGCGTGCCAGGCGCTCGGCCCCATCGCCGTCAGCGCGGCGACGTCGCGGTGACCGAGTGTCATGACGCCCCGGTGCTCACGCTCGGACACGAGGTCGAAGCGGGGGCCCAGCTTGCTGTCGAGGCGCTCGCGCTTGCGGTCATCGACGCTCAGCAGGCCGAGCGGCCCGGTCAGCTCGGCGAGGTGGCCATCGGCCGGCGTGACCATCAGCAGCCTGCCATCGGGTCGCAGGATGCGGCGCAGCTCGGCGCCGTCGCGCGGCGCGAACACGTTCAGGATGATGCCCGCTGCGGCATCGCGGACCGGCAGCGGCCGCCAGGCGTCGCAGCCGACCGCGCCGATCCTGGGGTGCGCCCTGGCGGCCTGGCGCAGCGCGTACCTCGACAGATCGAGCGCGAGTCCGGCAACGCCTGGCAGCCGGTCAAGCACGGCCGCGAGATAGTAGCCGGTGCCGGTGCCGACGTCGGCAACGCAGCCAGGAGCACCTGGCCGTGGCCGCCAGGCGTGCGCGGCCGCGTCGGCCAGGGCCGCGGCGACCGGTGCGTACTGCCCGGTGGCGAGGAACTCCCGGCGCGCGCGCACCATCGCGGCCGTGTCGCCTCCGCTGCCCCGCGCACCGGACTGGAGCAGGCTGACGTAGCCGTGCCGCGCGATGTCGAAGCTGTGTCCGCCGCCGCAGCGCAGCGTGCGGCCTGCCGTGGCCATGGCGCCGCCGCAGTGCGGGCAGCGCAGCCAGCCAGCCACGTCTTCGAGCACGCATGCCTCCGCGCGGTTGTGCCGATCGCCGGCCAGCCGGTACCCGCGTGGCTGCCTGGCGATTACTAGGATGGATGAGAACCAGGCGACGAGCATCTCGGAGAGACATGACCGACGACGCCAAGTTCGGCCCGCCCGCGCTGACCTTCGACGACGTGCTGCTGCTGCCCGCGCATTCGCAGCTCATGCCCAGCGAGGCTGACACGACGGCGAGGCTGACCAGACGGATCACGCTGCGCGTGCCGCTGCTCTCCTCTGCCATGGACACGGTCACCGAGGCGCGGATGGCCGTCGCCATGGCGAGGCACGGCGGGGTCGGCGTGCTGCACCGCAACCTGTCGATCGAGGACCAGGCTTACCAGGTCGACATCGTCAAGCGGTCAGAGGCCGGAATGATCACCAATCCGGTCACCTGCGGGCCCGATGCCACGATTTCTGACGTTGAGGAACTGTGCGGTAGGTACCGGATCTCCGGCTTGCCCGTCGTCTCGCCGGACGGTGTCCTGCTCGGAATCATCACCAACCGGGACATCAGGTTCGAGCAGGACCGCAGCAGGCGGGCTGGCGAGCTGATGACCAGGATGCCGCTGATCACGGCGCCAGTCGGAGTCTCGCGGGAGCAGGCGCTCCGGCTGCTGTCGCAGAACAAGGTGGAGAAGCTCCCGCTGGTCGACTCCCAGGGGCTGCTGCGGGGCCTGATCACGGTCAAGGACTTCGCCAAGAGCGAGAAGTTCCCTGACGCGACGAAGGACGCGCAGGGCCGCCTGATGGTGGGCGCCGCTGTCGGCGTCGGCGAGGACGCCAAGCGGCGCGCCCAGGCACTGATCGACGCCGGTGCCGACTTCCTCGTCGTGGACACCGCGCACGGGCACGCCCAGGCGGTGCTCACGATGGTGGCGCAGCTCAAGGCCAACCTCCGGGTGGAGGTGATCGGCGGCAACATCGCGACCACGGCGGGGGCGCAGGCGCTTATCGAGGCGGGCTCTGACGCCGTGAAGGTCGGGGTAGGGCCCGGGTCGATCTGCACGACCAGGGTCGTGGCCGGGGTCGGCGTTCCGCAGGTCACCGCCATCTACGAGGCGGCGAAGGCGGCCGTGCCTGCCGGGGTTCCCGTCATCGGGGACGGGGGCGTCCAGTACTCGGGCGACATCGCCAAGGCCATCGCGGCTGGCGGCGACACCGTGATGCTCGGCAGCCTGCTGGCGGGCTGCGAGGAGGCCCCCGGCGAAATGGTGATGATCGGCGGGGAGCAGTACAAGCTCTACCGCGGCATGGGTTCCGTCGGCGCGATGCGGAACCGGGAGCGGGGCAGGTCCTATTCCAAGGACAGGTACTTCCAGGACGACGTCCTGCGTGAGGACAAGCTCGTGCCTGAGGGCATCGAAGGCCGGGTGCCATACCGCGGCTCGGTAGGCGTCGTCGTCGGCCAGCTCGCCGGCGGGCTGCGGGCGGCCATGGGCTACTGCGGCGCCGCCACCATCGCTGACCTGCAGGATGCCCGGTTCACCCAGATCACGGGCGCCGGGCTGACCGAGAGCCATCCGCATCACGTGCACATGGTGGCCGAGGCGCCGAACTACAGCGGCCCTGCCAGCTGACAGGCCGGCGAGCTGACGATGACCCAGGTGGAGATCGGCCGCGGCAAGAGCGGCCGCCGTGCCTACGCCCTCGACGAGATCGGCATCGTGCCATCCCGCCGGACCAGGCGCCCAGAGGACGTCTCGATCGCCTGGCAGATCGACGCCTACCGGTTCGAGCTTCCGCTGGTGACCGCGCCCATGGACAGCGTCGTCTCGCCAGCTACCGCGATCGCGATCGGCAAGCTGGGCGGCCTGGCCGTGCTGGACATCGAGGGGGTCTGGACCAGGTACGAAGACCCTGAGCCGCTGCTGGCGGAGATGGCGACGCTCGACGACGAGGCCGCGACCGCGCGGCTGCAGCAGATCTACGCCGAGCCGATCAAGGATGAGCTGATCGGCCAGCGGATCGAGGAGATCAGGGCTGCCGGGGTCACCATCGCCGCCAGGCTATCGCCGCAGCGCACGCTGAAGTACCACAAGGCCGTCGTGGACGCGGGCACCGACTTCGTGGTGATCAGGGGTACGACGGTGTCCGCCGAGCACGTCTCGAGCCAGGCAGAGCCGCTCAATCTCAAGCACTTCATCTACGAGCTCGACGTCCCCGTGATCGTGGGCGGCTGCGCCACCTATACGGCCGCGCTGCACCTGATGCGCACGGGCGCGGCCGGCGTCCTGGTCGGGTTCGGCGGCGGGTCAGGCCAGACGACGGCCGCCGTGCTCGGCGTCAAGGTGCCGATGGCCACGGCCATCGCCGACGTGGCCGCGGCCAGGCGGGACTACCTGGACGAATCCGGTGGCCGCTACGTGCACGTGATCGCCGACGGCGGGATGACGCGCAGCGGCGACATCGCCAAGGCGCTCGCCATCGGTGCCGACGCCGTCATGGTCGGCTCGCCGATCGCGAGGGCTGCCGAGGCGCCAGGCCGCGGCTATCACTGGGGAGCCGAGGCGCACCATCCCGAGCTGCCGAGGGGCGACCGGCTGCAGGTCGGGACAATCGGGACACTTGAGCAGATCCTGCACGGACCGTCCAACATCGCCGACGGATCGATGAACCTGATGGGAGCCCTCCGCAGGACGATGGCGACATCGGGGTACTCCGACCTGAAGGAGTTCCAGCGCGTGGAAGTCACCGTGACGCCCGGCTCGCCGGCCGTGCCAGGAAGGCTGGCCGTCCCGGGCCGGTGAGAATCCCCGGCCCGCCCGATGGGTAGCGTTCTGCACTGTGACGACACACGCGCTCGGGGTGGTCAGGCTCGGACCAGCGGAGCGAGCATCAGCCATCGCGACGATGGCCGGCACCGAGCTGCAGGTTCTCGTCGTCGGCGGCGGAGTGGTCGGGGCGGGCGTGGCATTGGACGCCGCGACCAGGGGATTGTCGGTTGGCCTGGTGGAAGCCAGGGACTTCGCGTCCGGCACCTCATCCCGTTCGAGCAAGCTGATCCACGGCGGCCTGCGTTACCTGGAGCAGTACAACTTCGGCCTGGTGCGGGAGGCGCTGACGGAGCGGGCGCTGCTCATGCAGCGGATCGCCCCGCACCTGATCAGGCCGGTCTCGTTCTTGTTCCCGTTCAGTCACTACGGCTGGGAACGCGCCTACGTCGGCACAGGTGTCAGCGTCTACGACGCGCTCGGGGTGGCGCGCGGCCAGGTCAGGGGACTGCCTCTGCACCGGCAGCTCACCAGGCGGCACGCGCTGCGGCTGGCGCCCGCCCTGCGCAAGTCGGCCCTCACGGGCGCGCTGCAGTACTGGGACGCGCAGGTCGATGACGCGCGGTACGTCGCGGCTCTGATCAGGACGGCCGCCGGATACGGAGCGCAGGTCGCGTCCAGAACGCAGGTCACCGGGTTCCTGCGGGAGGGAGAGCGGGTCACCGGCGTGCGAGCGGTCGACCTGGAAACCGGCGCCATGCTGGAGATCAGGGCCCAGCAGGTGGTGAACGCCACCGGGGTATGGACCGACGAGATCCAGGCGATGGTCGGCGGCAGGGGCTCGATCAACGTGCGGGCGTCCAAGGGCGTGCACCTGGTCGTGCCGCGGGACCGGATCCAGTCGAGCACCGGGATCATCTTGCGCACCCCGGTGAGCGTCCTGTTCGTCATTCCGTGGGGGCGGCACTGGATCATCGGCACGACCGACACCGACTGGGCGCTGTCCAAGGCCCATCCGGCGGCCAGCCGGGCCGACATCGACTATGTGCTCGACCAGGTCAACAGGGTGCTCGCGGTGCCGCTGACGCGGGATGACGTGGAGGGCGTCTACGCGGGCCTGCGACCGCTTCTGGCCGGCGAGTCGGACACGACCTCGAAGCTGTCCAGGGAGCACGTGGTGGCGCACCCGGTGCCCGGCCTGGTCATGATCGCGGGCGGGAAGTACACCACCTACCGGCTGATGGCCAGGGACGCGGTGGACGCCGTCGCCCACGGCCTGGACGGCAAGGTCGCCCCGTCCTGCACGGACCAGATCCCGCTGGCGGGCGCCGACGGTTTCCAGGCGCTGTGGAACGCGCGGCAGACCATCGCCAGGTCCTCTGGCCTGCACGTGGCGCGGATCGAGCATCTGCTCCGCAGGTACGGCGCCCTGACCGGGGAATTGCTCGACATGATCGCCGCCGAACCCGGGCTCGGCAAGCCGCTGGCCGGCGCCGAGGACTACCTGCGGGTCGAGGCGGTCTACGCGGTGACGCACGAGGGCGCCAGGCACCTGGACGACGTGCTGGCCAGGCGCACCCACATCTCGATCGAGACCTGGGACCGCGGGCTGTCGTCGGCGCAGGAGGTGGCCGAGCTGATGGCGGGCCCGATGAAGTGGCGCAGCCGGCAGGTGACCAGGGAAATCGACCATTACCGGGCCAGCACGGAGGCCGAGCGCAAGTCGCAGGAAGCCGACACCGACACGGACGCGGACGCGATCAGGCTCGGCGCGCCGGAAATCGTGCCCGTGATCGTGCACGGTCCAGGCTCGCCCGGCAGCGATGGCAGCCAGGCCGGTCACGCAAGCGCGGCGGGTGCCGCGGGAGCCGCCGCCGCGGGCGAGGCGGCACGTCCAGGGGACGGGATGGCGCGCCAGGCGCGAGCGGAGCACGGCTGAGGTCTCCCGCGTGCCCACTAGACTTCGGCCATGTCTGCCAACCGCGTGCTGTCCGGCATTCAGCCGACCGCTGACTCGTTCCACCTCGGCAATTACCTGGGCGCGATCCGCCAGTGGGTGGCCTTGCAGGACGGCTACGACGCCTTCTACTGCGTGGTCGACCTGCACGCGATCACGGTGCCGCAGGATCCCGCTGTGCTGCGGCGCAGGACGAGGCTGGCGGCCGCCCAGCTGTTCGGTGCTGGCCTGGACCCGAAGCGGTGCACGGTGTTCGTGCAGAGCCACATCCCCGAGCACGCGGAACTGTCCTGGGTGCTCAGCTGCCTGACCGGCTTCGGCGAGGCCAGCAGGATGATCCAGTTCAAGGACAAGTCGCAGAAGTCGGGAGCCGACCAGGCCAGCGTCGGCCTCTTCACCTACCCGATCTTGCAGGCGGCCGACATCCTGCTCTACCAGACCGACCAGGTGCCCGTCGGCGAGGACCAGCGCCAGCACCTCGAGCTCACCAGGGACCTGGCGCAGCGGTTCAACCACAGGTTCGGCCCGACCTTCGTCGTCCCTGGCCCGTACATCGTCGAGGATGTGGCCAAGATCGCTGACCTGCAGGACCCCCCGGTGAAGATGAGCAAGTCGTCGTCCTCGCCGCAGGGCATCGTGGACGTGCTCGAGGATCCGGCGTCGATCAGGAAGAAGATCGCCCGCGCGGTCACCGACATGGGCACGGAGGTGCGGGCCGACGACGAGGCCAAGCCTGGCGTGACCAACTTGCTGCGGATCTATGGCGCGCTGACCGGACAGAGCGTGGCCGGCCTCGAGCAGCGGTACGCAGGCTCCGGTTACGGCGCCTTCAAGAAGGACCTGGCCGAGGTCGTCGTGGACGCGCTCGCGCCGGTCAGGGAGCGCACCGAGAAGATGCTCGCGGACGAGGCCGAGCTTGACCGCCTGCTGGCCGACGGCGCCGACCGTGCTCGCGAGGTCGCGACCTCGACCATGGCGCTGGTCAGGGAGCGCGTCGGGTTCCTCGCCGCACGTTAGCCAGGGCGCCGGTCAGCCGGAGTGGCGCCTGGCGAGCAAGGCGCGCCGCCGCAGCCATGCCAGGCCGCCGAGAATCCCCGCGCACACCGCGGCCGCGACGCCGGCCCCGATCACGACCGCGTCCCGTGACCTGGCTGACACGCTGGCGGGCGAGCCGGCGGCCGACGGCGGCCCGGCCGCCGTGCGCGTGGCGACCGCACGAGCGGCCGACAGCGGCGGCACGAGCACGCCAACCTGGCGCACATGGCCGGATACCGCGAATCCCCAGTTCAGCAGCCGCTCGGCGGAGGCGATCTCGGTGAGCGGCCTCGCGTGCAGGATCGTGACGATCAGCGTGACCCCGTGCCGCCTGGCCATGCCGACGTACGTGGCCCCGGCCTTCAAGGTCCAGCCGATCTTGCCGCCGAGTCCGCCGCGGTACGTGGTGACCAGGTCGTTCTGGTTGACCAGCAGCACGTGCTTGTGCCTCTTGAGCGGGAACCTGGCCGTCCGCATCGAGTCGTATGCCATGAAGGCTGGCATCTGCAGGGCGCGCCTGGCGATCAGCGCGAGGTCGTAGGCGGAGACGACCTGGCCTGCCGCGGGAAGCCCGTTGGGCTGCCTGGCGACGACGTCGTAGGCCTGCAGGTGGTGGGCTTCTGCGTTCATGAGCGCGATGCCCTTGGCGAAGGATCCGCTGGCCTGGACGAGCGCGACGGCTGCGTCGTTGGCGGAGATCAGCAGCAGCGCGCGGAACAGGTCGGCGACCTTGTACCTGTGCCCTGGCACGAGGCCGACGATGTTCGGCTCGGCCGATGCCGCCCGCCTGGTCGCCAGCACCGTCGCGTTCGGCTTGAGCCTGGGCAGCATCGTGATGGCGGTCAGCACCTTCAGCGTGCTGGCAGGCGGGTACAGCCCGTGCGCGTCCTTCGCCGCCAGCACGGCGCCCGTGCTCGCGTCCGCGATCAGATACGCCGATGCCGGCACATGCGGCAGCGGCCGCGTCCCCCGCGCCGGGTACCGCACGACGATGCCGCGGCTGGCCAGCAGCGGGCCGCCGACCTGGTTCCCCGGCACCGGCTCCGGGTGGCGCATGGTCCTGGCCGGAGTGCGCGCCTGCGCCGGGTAAGCGGCCGCAACCATGAGGCTCGATGTCGCTGACGCGGCGATGACCGCCGTCACCGCGAGGGTACGAGGCGAGAAGCCGGCCCGAAGGGTCTTGCGTCGCGTGCTCGTAAGCATCCGGCTGCGCTCCGGTCCTCGGGGGCGGCGGTCTACGCGCCGGACTGTTCCCTGCGGTCACGGCGTCACCCGTGCCGCAATCCGCCCGATGCCCGCCCAACCGGTGCGACCTACGCGCAAGGACAGCAAAGTTTGACCAGGGAGCAGCCCACGCAAAGCCTAACGGAGCCGCATGCGCCCGACTGGATGAGCCAATCATCGGCAGGATCCGCGGTGAATGCGGAATTGGGTCGCGGGCGGCGCTCCGGCTGGCAGCGGACGGCGCGGGCGGTGCGCCGGGGCCGTCATCGGCCGGGGAGCGGTCGCACCAGCGTCCCGACCGGGCGGACCCTGCCGCGCGCAGCGAATCCCCAGTCGAGCAGCCGCTCGGCGGAGGTGATCTCGGTGAGCGGTCTCGCGTGCAGGATCGTGACGATCAGCGTGACCCCGTGCCGCCTGGCCATGCCGACGTACGTGGCCCCGGCCTTCAGCGTCCAGCCGATTTTGCCGCCAAGCGCGCCGCGGTACTGGGTCAGCAGGCCATTCTCATTGACCATGTGCACGGGGCCGAACCTCGTGCCGCCGAAGGTGGCGGCCACGGTCCTGTCGTAGGTCATGAAGGCTGGCATCTGCAGGGCGCGCCTGGCGATCAGCGCGAGGTCGTAGGCGGAGACGACCTGGCCTGCCGCGGGAAGCCCGTTGGGCTGCCTGGCGACGACGTCGTAGGCCTGCAGGTGGTGGGCTTCTGCGTTCATGAGCGCGATGCCCTTGGCGAAGGATCCGCTGGCCTGGACGAGCGCGACGGCTGCGTCGTTGGCGGAGATCAGCAGCAGCGCGCGGAACAGGTCGGCGACCTTGTAGCTGTGCCCCGGGACAACGCCGATGATGTTCGGGACCATCGAAGCGGCGAGTGGCGTCGCCACGATCGTCGCGTTCGGCTTGAGCCTGGGCAGCATCGTGATGGCGGTCAGCACCTTCAGCGTGCTGGCGGGCGGGTACAGCCCGTGCGCGTCCTTCGCCGCCAGCACCCGGCCGGTCATCGCGTCCGCGATGACGAACGCGGAGGCCGGCACGGGCGGCAGTGGCGTCGCGTGCCGCGCCACCACCACGCCGCTTGACCCGAGCCGCCTGCCCCCGACCAGGCGCGGATGCCGCACGGGCGCGCGGTGCCGGTCGTGAGCGCGGCCAGGTGCCCGATGACGGACTGCGCGCGCCTGTGCCCGCGGCTGACGGCTGGACGGCCGTGTGCCGCGAGACGGCGGCTGGCCGTGGTCGGCCCGCGACGCCTGGCGAGAACCGGGAGGGATCGGCCGAGCTGAGCCGCGCGCTCGCGCGCCGTGGCCTGGCTGGACCGTCGGGGTGGCCGTCGCGGTCGCGAGATGCGCGGCCGCCCCGCTGGCCGTGCCCAGCCCTGAGGCAGCCATCGCGGAGCCGATGATGGCCATCGCCGCGACCACGCCAGCGACCGCGACCGCGGCCTGGCGCCTGTTCGCCTGCATCCGGATCCCCGATCCGGCACCAGAGGAGGCCCGGCTGCGGCCGGCCACCCCGCTGCCGTCGGCTGCGAAGTTAACGAAGTTCAGGAGTATATGCGACGTACAGTATCGTTCAGGTCTTTCGAGAGTTTGGCGCGGCGCTCAGATGAGCCGCAAGCGCCCGGGCCGTAACCTTGTGCCATGGCGCGTATCTCGGAGTCTGGCGAGCCGATCGAGCCGGTCTACGGGCCCAAGGCCTTGCAGGAGTTCGACGCGGAGCGCGACCTCGGCGAGCCGGGGACCTTCCCGTTCACCCGCGGCGTCCATCCGGCCATGTACGTCAGCCGGCCATGGACGATGCGCCAGTACGCGGGTTTCTCAACGGCAGCGGACTCCAACCGGCGGTATCAGCAGCTGATCGCGGCGGGCACCACGGGCCTGTCCGTGGCGTTCGACCTGCCGACCCAGATGGGATACGACTCCGACGCGCCGCAGGCGCGCGGCGAGGTCGGCAGGGTCGGCGTGGCCATCGACTCGATCGAGGACATGCAGACGCTGCTGGCTGGCATTCCGCTGGACAGGGTGTCAACGTCGATGACGATCAACGCGCCAGCCTCGGTCCTGCTGCTGCTCTACGAGCTGGTCGCCGAGGAGCACGGCATCGCTCCTGACAGGCTCACCGGCACGATCCAGAACGACATACTCAAGGAGTACATCGCACGCGGCACCTACATCTATCCGCCAGCGCCGTCGCTTCGCCTGGTGGCCGACACGTTCGCCTACTGCGGCGCCAGGATCCCGCGCTGGAACACCATCTCCATCTCCGGCTATCACATGGCCGAGGCCGGCGCTACGCCCGTGCAGGAGATCGCGTTCACGCTGGCCAACGCCAAGGAGTACGTGCGGACCGCGATCCAGGCCGGCCTCGCGGTCGACGATTTCGGGCCGCGGTTGTCGTTCTTCTTCGTGGCCAGGACCACCCTGCTTGAGGAGGTCGCGAAGTTCCGCGCGGCCCGCTGGCTGTGGGCGCACATCATGGCCGACGAGTTTGGCGCTCGGGACCCGCGCTCGCAGATGCTGCGCTTCCACACCCAGACGGCCGGTGTCCAGCTGACCGCGCAGCAGCCTGAGGTCAACATGGCCAGGGTCACCGTGCAGGCGCTAGCCGCGATACTCGGCGGAACGCAGTCGCTGCACACCAACTCCTACGACGAGGCCATCGCACTGCCGACCGAGAAGGCGGCCAGGCTGGCACTGCGGACCCAGCAGGTGCTCGCTTACGAGACGGACCTGACCGCGACCGCGGATCCGCTGGCCGGGTCTTATGCGATCGAGTCCATGACCGCGGACCTCAGGGACCAGGCCGGCGACCTGATCAGGCAGGTCGAGGAGATGGGCGGCGCCGTGGCCGCCATCGAGCGCGGCTTTCAGAAGGCCGAGATCGAGCGGTCGGCCTACCGCGTGGCACGGCAGATCGACACGGGCGAGCGGGTGGTCGTCGGGGTGAACAAGTTCGCTACCGCGGACCACGAGCGTTACGAGCCGCTGCGCGTCGATCCGGCGATCGAGCAGCAGCAGTCCGAGCGCCTCGCCGCCCTGCGCAGGGCCCGCGACGCCGCCCAGGTGCGGCGCACCCTGGACGAGGTGAAACGGGCAGCGGACGGCACGGAGAACGTCCTGTATCCGCTGCGGTCAGCGCTTGCGGCCGGGGCGACGGTCGGTGAGGTCTGCGATGCGCTGCGTGCCGGGTGGGGAATGTATCAGCCCGCCGACGCCCACTAACCAGGCGAAATGGCTGCCTTCAGGGCAGCACGGCTCGAGCGAGGCTGTCCGGTCAGAATCGGGCAACGTCAGCGATCCGCCGTCCCGAGCGCTACCATGCTTAGTAATACCGGGTCGCACCTCACCTCATTACCGAGATGCGACGAGAGCACACGCCAGCGCCATGTCGTGCAGTTGCACCAGTCGTCGGCACGAGTGCGTGCGGCGGGCCCACGGACCCTGGCCCGCTGACGACGTCGGTTTGACCGGCGAATGGAATCATTCGCCTCGCCAGCAAGCGTGCTGCAGATCCGCAGCACTTCCCGTCGCGTCGCGTCGGCTTTGCCCGGTGTGCGCGGACCACGACGGCAGAAGGACCGATGGATACGCGTTTTGCCTTCCCGATCCGGGTGAGATGCCCGGTGCGGTGGCGGCGTGCCGCGCCAGGGACGCGCGCATTCTCCAGGACGGGGATGCGCCGTGGTGCTGGTGTTGTTTGTGGTATCAGCGTGACCCGATGCGCTCCTGATGTGATCCGGGCCCCAAAGGAGAGGGCGGATGGCTGAGAGTGATCTGGTAGGCGAGCTTGACGCATTTCTCGCGGACCACCAGCCTGAGCTGGTTGAGTTCCGCCGGGACCTGCACGCTCATCCGGAAATCGGCTATGCCGAGCACCGCACCACCCGTCGGATCGCCCTGCGGCTGGAGGCCGCGGGACTGAAGCCCGCCGTCCTGCCCAAGGGCACGGGCCTGATCGCCGACATCGGCGGCGGCCGCGATGACGCGCCAGCCGTGGCCCTGCGGGCCGACATCGACGCCCTGCCGATCGTTGACGAGAAGAACGTTCCCTACCGGTCGCTGAACGCCGGCGCCTGCCATGCCTGCGGGCACGACGTGCACACCTCGGTGCTGCTCGGAACCGGGCTGTTCCTCGCCAGGGCAGCAGCGGCCGGAGCGCTCCCCGGCAAGGTGCGGCTGATCTTCCAGCCGGCCGAGGAGGTGCCAGGCGGCGCTCTTGACGTGCTGGCGGCCGGCGGAATCTCCTCCGTTGATCACATCTTCGCGCTGCACTGTGACCCCAAGCTCGAGGTCGGCAAGATCGGCACCAGGATCGGCCCGATAACGGCCGCCTGCGACAAGGTGAAAGTGCAGCTCAGCGGGCCCGGCGGGCACACGGCCAGGCCGCACCTGACCGCCGACCTGGTCTTCGCGCTCGGCAAGATGATCACCGAGCTGCCGGCCGCGCTGTCGCGCCGGATCGATGCGCGGTCAGGTCTCAGCCTGGTCTGGGGCAAGGTCAGCGCGGGGTCGGCACCGAACGCGATCCCGGACTACGGCGTGGTCGAGGGCACGGTACGGTGCCTGGACGACAGTTCCTGGCACGCCGCGCCCGAGATGATGAAGGAGCTGGTCGAGTCCGTCGCGAGCGCCTACGGTGTCACCGCCGACCTGACCTACGAGCGCAGCGTGCCGCCGGTCGTGAACGAGGCGGTCAGCACCCAGATGATCGCGGCCGCCGCTGACCGGGTCCTCGGCCCCGACGCGATCACCATGGCTCCGCAGAGCCTCGGCGGCGAGGACTTCGCCTGGTATCTGGAGTCCATCCCCGGCAGCCTGTGCCGGCTCGGCACCCGCAAGCCTGGCTCCGTCGACGAGTTCGACATCCACCAGCCCATGTTCGACGTGGACGAGGAATGCATCGCGGTCGGCGTCAAGGTCATGACCGCGACGGCCCTGACCGCGATCGGCACCAGGCAAGCGGATTCGATGCTCGCCGAGGCCGACGCGGCGCAGCGGGTCGGCCGGGTGCGGTCGGCGCGGCCGTCCGCCGACGGGGTCACGCTCGCTGGTCCGTTATTAGGTAGCTACTCCTCGGTTGCCTGACCGTAACGCGATCAGGGCGCAGCGGCGGGGCGTTCCCGGCGAGGCGGGCATATTGTGGAAGCCGAAGCCGCAGTTCATGCGGCGGCGTCCTGTTCGCCGATCCCGGAGCGTCAGCCATCGTGTCCGCACCGAATGAGCAAGCCAAGACGGCTGTGCCGTTGTCGGCCGGGCGCCTGCTGCCCGATGGCAGGCGGGTCTACCGGCTGACCGGCCCGCTGGTTGTGTGGTGGGCCTGGGTGGCGCTCGCCGCCTTCAGCATGGGTGACCTGCTGATCCAGGGTCACGACTACCTGTCACTGAAGTTCGCGCTCGGGCTGCTGACGGTCACGGGCCTGGTGTACGCCTGCACGCTCTGGCCGCGGGTGATCGCCGATGACCACGGCATGACCGTGCAGAATCCGTTCCGGCGCTTCACGATCCCGTGGGCCGCCGTACGGGGGATCTACCTCGCTGACTCCGTCGAGATCCAGTGCGCGCGCAGCCATCAGAAGTCGGCGCAGCAGAAGAAGGACAAGACCGTCCGCACCTGGGCGCTGTCATCGGCCCGCCGCGGCAGGGCGCGGGCACGGCTGCACGGCTGGCAGTGGGACCAGGGCAAGCGGAACCGGCCGTCGAACTACGGTCAGCTGCCAGGCCAGGCCAAAGAGCTCGTCAAGATGACGCCGACCGAGGTCATGGCCAGGGAGATGGCCAGGCTGTCCGAGGATGCCAAGGCCAGCAGTGGGGGTGCTGGCGCGGCGGGAGCCGGGCAAGACGACTCCCGGCTCGGCGAGGCCGGCCTGGGCGATGCCCGGCTCGGCGACGCCGGGCTGGCCAAGCTGAGCCTCAACGGGGCGAGCAAGAACGGGTCACGCTCGGCGGCGGACGCTGAGTCCGCCAGCGCAGACGCGGCTGGCGCGGATCCGGTCGGCGTAGGGGCAGACGGCGACGCCGGCTCCGGCCAGGTGATCACCGCCGGCTGGTCCTGGCAGGCGATCGCGGCGTTCCTGGCGCCTGGCATCGCGTTCGCCATCGCGATGCTGGTCGGCTGAAACCCGGCGCGGGCGGGCGGCGGGCAGGCGCGTACGCGGGTACTGGCTAGGCGCCCAGCGAGGTGCATGGCCTGGCCCTGATGGCTGCCACGTAATCGGCCGGCGCGCCGGCCGACTCGGCGGCGTCGGCCATGATCCCCAGGTACCTGGCCGCCGGGAGGCCGCCCTCATAGTCGTTGAGGACGTACAGCCAGGCCAGGACGTCTCCTTCCAGGGTCACGACTCTGACCCGGAGCTTGCTGTAGTAGCCCAGGGTGGCGCCGTCCCAGCGGTCGAGCGCCTCCTCGTCGGTCTCGGGCACCTCGTAGAGCACGACGAAGACCCGCGCGTCATTCTCCTCGACGACGGTGGCGAGCGCGCCCTCCCAGCCCAGGTTCTCGCCGCCGAACGTCAGGCGCCAGCCGTCAAGCCAGCCGGTTCCTGCCTGGGGTGAGTGCGGGCAGCGCTCGGCCATCTGGGCCGGGTCCATGTTGCTGCCGTATGCCGCGTACAACGCCACGGTTCCTTAGGGTACGAGCCTGCGCGGCCCTGGGGAGGGATGTTGGCTCCGCAGGTCCGTCCGGATCGAGCCTGCTGGCCAGCCCTCCTGCCCGGTGCGACACAATGAAGCATCGTGAGCCAGCCGCATTCGCACATTGTGATCATCGGCGGCGGACCGGGAGGGTATGAGGCTGCCCTGGTCGCGGCCCAGCTAGGCGTGACCGTGACGGTGATCGAGGAGCACGGCCTTGGCGGGTCGTGCGTGCTGACCGACTGCGTGCCGTCGAAGACCCTGATCGCCACGTCCAGCCTGATGGCTGCCATGGAGGGCGCGCACGATCTCGGCATCAGGTTCGACCACGAGGTCCCCGCCGACACCACGGCGCGGCCGGGACCGGCCTCGGTGTCACACGCGCTCGCCGACGCGCCGCGGATCTACTCGCGGATCAGGCACCTGGCGCAGGCGCAGTCGAGTGACGTGGGGATGCGCCTGGCGCGCGAGGGAGTCCGGGTGATCAGCGGCCGGGCCAGGCTCGCCAGGCCGGGCGTGGTGGCCGTCGGGGACGAGGAGATCAGGGCCGACACCGTGCTGATCGCGGTCGGCGCGCACCCGCGCGAGATGCCAGGAGCGGTGCCTGACGGCGAGCGGCTGCTGACCTGCCGGCAGATCTACGACCTGCCCGATCTGCCCAGCGAGCTGATCATCGTCGGCTCGGGCGTCACCGGCGCCGAATTCGCCAGCGCCTGCCAGGCGCTCGGTTCTCAGGTGACGCTGGTTTCGTCGCGCGAGCACGTGCTGCCCCACGAGGACACCGACGCCGCCGTGGTGGTCGAGGATGTCTTTAAGCGCCGCGGCATGAAGGTGCTCGGCCGGTCGCGGGCCATGGCGGCGAAGCGCACCGCCGACGGCGTCGAGGTCATCCTGCAGGACGGCACGGTCGTGACCGGGTCGCACTGCCTGCTGACGGTCGGCATGGTGCCGTCGACGACCGGGCTCGGGCTGGGTGAGACCGGCGTGCAGGTCGACGACCGCGGCTTCATCAGCGTCGACCGGGTGTCGCGCACGTCGGCGCCCGGTGTCTACGCGGCCGGGGACTGCACCGGCGTCTGGATGCTCGCCTCGGTCGCGGCCATGCAGGGCAGGATCTCGATGTGGCACGCGCTCGGCGAGGCCGTCCAGCCGCTCAAGCTCGGTCACGTCGCGGCGACCATCTTCACCGACCCTGAGATCGCGACCGTCGGCGCCAGCCAGCAGGACGTGGACTCAGGCAGGGTGCTCGCCCGGGTGGTGAAACTGCCGCTCGCCACCAACGCACGGGCCAAGATGGACGGCTTCAGCGACGGCTTCGTCAAGCTCTTCACCAGGCGCAATTCCGGGATCGTGCTCGGCGGCGTGATCGTCGCGCCGCGGGCGAGCGAGCTGATACTCGGCGTCTCCCTCGCCGTCGAGCAGCAGCTGACGGTCGACGAGATCGCCCACACCTTCGCCGTCTACCCGTCCCTGACCGGCAGCATCACCGAGGCGGCCCGCCAGCTCATGCAGCCAGCCGAGCCGCACTAGGTCGAGGCGAGGCACCCAGTCGCAGCGGCGCGCCGCGGGCACCCGGAGGCGGGCATCCAGCCGCGGCGGCGGGCCGCTCGGCGCTAGCCGCGCTAGTGCGCGGGGTGGCCGAGGTCGGGATCGTCGGGCGGCTCCAGGCCGTGCTGGCGCAGCCGCGTCGTCCTGATGTCGTCGGCGTAGGCGGCCACGCTGAAGATGCTCCCGGCCAGGATCAGGCCGACCATCATGGCGGCCAGCCAGAGCGGCGCCGGCACCAGCGTCAGCAGCACAACGGCCACGATGACGCAGACCGGCACGATGATCGCCAGGTGCCGGACGATGGTCCGCAGCCGCCAGCCGGCGTCGGTCAGCTCGTGCCTGACCCAGTCGACATTGTCGTCGGGCAGCCGGAATCCCAGCGCGAAGGCCAGCCAGCGAACAGGTCCCGGGTCGCCGGGCAGCCTCGCCACGGTTCAGTCCGCCAGGCGGCAGATCACCTGGCCGGCCGAGACCGTCTGGCCCACCTCAACGGCCAGCTCGCGGACCGTCCCTGCCTTGTGGGCGCTCAGCGGCTGCTCCATCTTCATGGCCTCGAGTACCACGACCGCCTCCCCGGCAGCGACGTGCTGGCCCTCGGACGCCACGATCTTGACGATGGTGCCCTGCATGGGGCTGACCAGGCCTTCGCCGTCCGCCGCCGGGCCGCCGCCATGGCCGCGCCCGCGCCCTGACCGCCGGCCAGGCCTGCTGCGCCCCGTGCTTGCCGGCCCCGTGCCTGCCAGCCCCGTGCCGCCTTCGCCGGAACCAGCCGCGCCGGCGCCGAGGCCAGCGGGCAGCACGACCTCAAGCCGCTTGCCACCGACCTCGACCACGATCCGCTCACGGCCCGGCGGATCTGCACCCTCTGCTTGCGCGCTGCCGTCGTCCGCGTACGGCTGCAGCCTGCCGTCGAACTCGGTCTCGATCCACCTGGTGTGCACCGAGAAGGGGGAGCCGGTGAAGGCCGGCTCCTCGACCACGGCGCGGTGGAAAGGCAGCACCGTCGGCATGCCGCCGACCTCGAACTCGGCGAGCGCGCGCCTGGCCCGCGCCAGCGCCTGCGGCCGGTCAGCGCCGGTGACGATCAGCTTGGCGATCAGCGAGTCGAAGACCTGGGGGATCGTCATCCCTGCCGCGTAGCCGGCGTCGAGCCGCACGCCTGGCCCTGACGGCGGCCGCCAGGCGGTGAGCGTGCCGGGCGCCGGCAGGAAGTTGCGCCCGGGGTCCTCGGCGTTGATGCGGAACTCGATCGAGTGCCCGCGCAGGGCAGGGTCGCCGAAGGACAGCGCCTGGCCATCAGCGATCTTGAACATCTCCAGCACGAGGTCGATCCCGCTGACTTCCTCCGTCACCGGGTGCTCGACCTGCAGCCTGGTATTCACCTCGAGGAACGAGACCGTGCCGTCCTGGCCGATCAGGAACTCGCACGTGCCGGCGCCCGCATAGCCGGCCTCGCGCAGGATCGCCTTGGAGGATTCGCGCAGCACGGCCTCCTGCTCGGCGGACAGGAACGGCGCCGGCGCCTCCTCGACCAGCTTCTGGTGGCGGCGCTGCAGGGAGCAGTCCCTCGTCGACACCACGACGATGTTGCCGTGGATGTCGGCCAGGCACTGGGTCTCGACGTGCCGCGGCCGGTCCAGGTAACGCTCGACGAAGCACTCGCCCCTGCCGAACGCCGCGACCGCCTCCCTGACCGCCGACTCGAACTGCGCCTCGATCTCCTCGTGCGAGCGCGCGACCTTCAGGCCGCGGCCGCCGCCGCCGTACGCGGCCTTGATCGCGATGGGCAGGCCATGCTCGCCGGCGAACCGCACGACCTCGGCAGGCCCGGCGACCGGGCCTTCGGTTCCTGGCGCCAGCGGCGCGCCGACGCGGCGCGCGATTGCACGGGCCGCTGTCTTGTCGCCGAGTGCCGCGATCGCCGCGGGGGGCGGCCCGATCCAGGTCAGTCCGGCCGCGATGACCTCGGTGGCGAACTGCGCGTTCTCCGCGAGGAACCCGTACCCGGGGTGGACAGCGTCGGCGCCAGATTCGGCGGCGGCCTTGAGGATCTTGGCGATGTCCAGGTAGCTGTCCGCGGCGGTGGCGCCGCCAAGCGCGTAGGCCTCGTCGGCCGCCCGCACGTGCAGGGAGTCCAGGTCTGGCTCGGCGTACACCGCGACGCTAGCCAGCCCAGCGTCCCGGCAAGCGCGCGCCACGCGGATGGCGATCTCGGCCCGGTTGGCGACGAGGACCTTGCGCACGAAACGGCTCCTTCCGGCTGCCAGGAGTCTAGGTGAGTAGCGACCGCCACGACGAGCGGGGTCGGCGCCGGTGCTCGGGCTGAGCGCAGGCGCCGGCTAGCGCGGAAGGGCGCTCCGCCGCCAGGCGCCCGGGCCTGGCACGATGGGCTCCCGCATCAGCCGCGATGCGCGCGATAGGTCTGACCAGGAGGAACGGGACGCACGCGCTGGTGCGGGCACGGCAGCCGCTGCGGCTGCGCGGGCGGCCAGGACCGTGACGAGGGCGGCGAGTTCGGTCTCGGTCGGCTGGCCGCGCACGACGGACAGGAACGGGCGGGCGGCCGGACTGGCTTCGCGGGCCGGAATCGCGCCGGGCGCTTTGTTAGGCATCGGAATTCAGCCCTTGGACTTGCCGACGCCGACCCCGAACTGGCGGTGCACGCGTGCCCAGAACGCGTCCCTGAGCCATTCCCGCGCTTCCTGATAGGAGCGCAGCGACAGGCCGAGTTCCTTCTCGGCGTCCACGAGCAGTTCCTTGTCGATCACGGGCGGCAGGATCGGGCCGGGCAGCAGGTCCCTGATGTTGTCCTCGCCGCGCGTCAGTATCCACTTCTGCGCGACGTGCTCGCCTGCCTCCTCGACCCGCTCCCGTGACGGCCCAAGCCTGGCCGCGGCGAGGTGCGCGGCGTTCACGTGCATGCCGGAGTTGGACTTGCTGTGCCCGCGGAACGGGTTCCTGTCGCCGAACAGCTGGGCAGGCGACGGCGCCGTGATGTGGCCGACCGTGATGCCAGGCACGGTCGCAGCCGTGTCCGATCTGGGCGGCAGCGCGCCGTGGCCGGACGCCTGGGCAGGCTCGGCCGCCGGCTGCGGCGCGAAGTACGGCTCGCAGAAGGCCCGCTCGAGCACCTCGACGGTGTCGGACTCCCAGACCAGGCGCTCGGCCTGGTTGGTGCCGTACGGCGGCTCGACGCCCCACAGGTGCACCCGGACGCCGAACGCCTGCGCCGCCTCGACCGCGGGAACCATGTCCTCGTCGCCAGCGACGAGGATCGCGTCGGTGATCGCGCGGTGCCTGGCCAGGGCCTCCATGTCGGCCCGGATCTGGGCGTCAACGCCCTTCTGCTGGCCGCGCGCGTTCAGGTTGCCGAGCCGCAGCTTGACCAGCGGCATCTGAGCGATGACCCGCTGGTCGAACGTCGGCACCCGGTCCCTGGCGGCGTCATACCAGTACACCCTCAGCAGCTGACCCCTGACCTGTTCGTCCGCCTGCCTGATCAGCGCCGAGATCAGCCGGTCCGCGTCCACCCGGTACTCGCGCCTGGAAGCGGCGCTGAAGAGCAGCTCGCCGGCGGACGCGTAGATGTACCCGACATCGACCATGATCGCGTACCTGGAGAGCAGTGGGAGCGCTGCTTCGGAGTCAGTCATGTCCCTTCGACTCTAGTCGGCCCTGACCAGGGTGTCGCGGCGCGAGGACCAATCGCCCGCGCGGTCACCGTATTTCCGGTTCCCGTCCCGGCCGGGCCTAGAGCGGGATGTTGCCGTGCTTCTTCGGCGGCAGCGTCTGGCGCTTCGTCCGCAGCGCGCGCAGCGCCCTGATCACGGCCGGACGGGTCTCGGCCGGCCTGATCACGGCGTCGACGTAGCCGCGCTCCGCCGCGATGTACGGGTTCGCGAGCGTGTCCTCGTACTCGGTTGCCTTGGCATCCCTGATGGCGGCGACCTCGTGCTCGTCCGACGCGGCGGCCAGTTCCCGCCGGTACAGGATGTTCACCGCGCCCTGCGCGCCCATCACCGCGATGTGCGCGGTCGGCCAGGCCAGGTTGATGTCGCCGCCGAGGTGCTTGGAGCCCATGACGTCATACGCGCCGCCGTAGGCCTTCCTCGTGATCACCGTGATCTTGGGCACCGTCGCCTCGGCATAGGCGTAGATCAGCTTGGCGCCGCGCCTGATGATCCCGCCCCACTCCTGGCCGGTGCCCGGCAGGAACCCTGGCACGTCGACGAACGTGAGCATGGGGACGCCGAACGCGTCGCAGGTGCGGACGAACCTGGCTGCCTTCTCCGAGGCGTCGATGTCCAGGCAGCCGGCGAAGTGCATCGGCTGGTTGGCGACCACGCCGACCGGCGCGCCTTCCACCCGCCCGAAGCCGCAGACGATGTTCTTCGCGAACCCGGCGTGGATCTCGCAGAACTCGCCGTCATCGAGCACGTGCTCGACGATGGCGTGCATGTCGTAGGGCTGGTTCGCCGAGTCGGGGATCATGCTGTCGAGCTCGGCGTCGGAGCCGGTCAGCTCGCAGATCTCCGCAGGACCCAGTGCCGGCGGCAGCGCGGGCGGCTCCTCGAGGTTGTTGGACGGCAGGTAGGACAGCAGCTCGCGGGCGAACTCCAGGCAGTCCTGCTCGTCGGCCGCCTGGTAGTGGGCGACGCCGGACTTGGCGTTGTGCGCGTGAGCGCCGCCAAGGTCCTCGAAGCTGACCTCCTCGCCGGTCACGGTCTTGATGACGTCAGGCCCTGTGATGAACATGTGCGAGATCTGGTCCACCATCAGCGTGAAGTCGGTGATCGCCGGTGAGTAGACGGCGCCGCCCGCGCACGGTCCCATGATCAGCGAGATCTGCGGGATCACCCCTGACGCCATCACGTTGCGGTAGAAGATGTCGGCGTACAGGCCGAGCGCGACCACGCCTTCCTGGATCCGCGCGCCGCCGCTGTCGTTGATGCCGATGACAGGGCAGCCGACCTTCATCGCGTGGTCCATCACCTTGACGATCTTCTCGCCGAAGACCTCGCCGAGCGAGCCGCCGAACACGGTGAAGTCCTGGCTGAACACGCACACCGGCCGCCCGTCGACGGTGCCGAAGCCGGTCACCACCCCGTCCCCGTACGGCCTGGTCTGGGCCATCCCGAAGTCGTGCGCCCGGTGCCTGGCCAGCTCGTCGAGCTCGGTGAAGGAGCCGGGATCGAGTAGCTGGTCGATCCGCTCGCGCGCGGTCATCTTGCTCTTGGCGTGCTGCCGCTCGACCGCGCGCTGCGAGCCAGCGTGGATCGCCTCGTAGCGGCGTTTCTCCAGGTCGGCGACTTTGCCCGCCGTGGTGTGGATGTCCATCGGCTCGTCCGCGGGCTCGTCGCCTGCGGGCTGGTCGCCTGCGGGCTCGACAGCGTCAGTGGCCATGCCGCACAGGGTAGGACAGCGCGGCTTGCACGTGCCTGCCGGGCCTGGCCGTGTCTCGTCAGCCGGCCCGGCTAGCCGGCGGCCAGCGCGGCCTCGGTATCGCCGGCCTCCCTGCGGTGCCCGGCCCAGCACGGGTGTCTCGCGTCCGCGCCCTGGCCGCCGATCAGGCTGGCGACGGCTGCGCTTGTGACGTCGTCAGCGGGGGTGTAGACGACCATCCTGGTGCCTGGCGCGGCGAGGATGCCGAGCGAGGTGGTGGTCATGACGAGCTGTTCGTGTGCAGGGTGCCGGAAGATCTTGAGGTACGTGGTCGGGCTCGCGACCTCGTGCTGCGCCCACAGCTTGCTGAACTGCGGGCTCGCCGCCTGCAGCCTGCGGACGAACCTGGTCCAGGCGGGCTCCCCGACGTGCCTGCCGTACGCGGAGCGCAGCTGGGCGACGAGCATGCCGAGCTGCTCGTCGCGGTTCAGGTACGGATGGCAGCACGGGGGATAGGTGAACGACAGCCACAGCGTGTTCCGCTCGCACGCGGGCTGCCGCACGACCCCGGGGAACAGGGCCGCGTAGGCGTGGTTCCAGGCGAGCAGGTCGAAGCGCTCGTTCATGATGCTGGCAGGCAGCGTGGGCAGCGCGTCCAGGATGCGCTGCATCTCAGGGGCGACCTGGACGATCTGGGCCGCATCCTCGGCAGCGGCAGCGGCCTCCGGCACGTCGGCCAGCCGGTACAGGTGCTCCAGCTCGGGCTGGTCGAGCTTCAGCGTGCGCGCCACGGCGTCGAGCACCTGCGTGCTCGCGTTGATCGGGCGGCCCTGCTCGAGCCACGTGTACCAGGTGACACCGACGCCGGCGAGCATGGCGACCTCCTCGCGGCGCAGGCCCGCCGTCCTGCGGCGGATGCCTGGCGGCAGCCCGACGTCCTCAGGGGTGATCCGCTCCCTCCGGCTGCGCAGGAAGGCAGCGAGCTCGGCCCTGCGGGTGCCGCCCGCGGTGCCCCTCACCGGGCCTCCTGCCGTGCCTCCTGCCGTCGTGGTGATGCTCATGGTTCCCATCCTCGCCTGCCACGGCGGTCCGTGCCAAGTAGCGTCGGTACCAGGATAAGCAGGCTCTCGGTAACAGTTTCAGCGCTCGTTCATTCTAGAGCCATGACACACACCACCACCGCATCCGTTGGTCCTGCCTCCCGGCCGGCGCTGGCCGGCCGGCACGCGACACAGCGCCGTGGTACCGTGCGGCCTGGTGCGGTCCTGGCCATCGTCCTGGCCGGCCAGTTCATGGCCGTCCTGGACGCCTCCGTCGTTAACGTCGCGGCGCCCTCGATTCATGCCGGGCTGCAGGCATCTGGTGCCGGGTTGCAGCTCGTGATCGCCGGTTACACGATCACCTATGCGGTGCTGCTGGTCAGCGGCGCACGGCTGGGCGACCTGCTCGGCCACCGGCGCATCTTCCTGTCCGGCCTTGCGCTGTTCACGCTCGCGTCGCTCGGCTGCGGCCTGGCGGGCTCGACCGCGCAGCTTGTCGCGCTGCGGCTGATCCAGGGTGTCGGGGCGGCCATGATGATCCCGCAGGTGCTCAGCCTGATCCAGCGCACCTTCACCGGCGCGAGCCGGGCCAAGGCGATGAGCGCCTACTCCGCGGTGCTGGCCCTCGCGGTCGTCGTCGGGCAGATCGCCGGCGGCCTGCTGATCAGCGCCGACCTGTTCAACGCGACGTGGCGGCCGGTGTTCCTCGTCAACGTCCCGATCGGGCTCGTGCTGCTGCTGGCCGGCTCGCGGCTGCTGCCGGCCGGGCGCGGCGACGAGGGCCGCGGCCTGGACGTGCCCGGCCTGCTGCTGCTGACCCCCGCCGTGCTGGCGCTGGTGATCCCGCTCGTGCTCGGCCAGCCCGAGCACTGGCCGGCCTGGGGCTGGCTGTGCCTGGCCGGCAGCGTCGTGCTCATCGCCGGCTTCGCGGCCGCTGAGCGGCGGCTCGAAGCGCGCGGCGGCTCGCCGCTCGTGCCCGCCCGCGTGCTCAGCCTCCCCGGTGTCCGCACCGGGATCGTGGCGCTGTTCGCGGTCATGACCGCCTTCGGCGGCATGTTCTTCGTGCTGGCCTTGCACCTGCAGGGCGGCCTCGGCGACTCGCCGCTGCGGGCCGGGCTGACCTTCGCGCCGTCCGCCGCCTCGTTCGCCGTCGTCAGCCTCAACTGGCAGCGGCTGCCTGGCTCGGTCAGGCCGTGGCTGCCGATCGCGGGTTTCTCCGGGGTGGCCGCCGGCCTGGCGGTGCTCGCCGAGGTGCTGCGCGGCGGCGGTCCTGGCGGTTTCTGGCTCTACCTGGCCCTCGGGGTGATCGGCGCGGCCATGGCCAGCGCGTTCAGCCCGCTGATGACCAGCGTGCTGATGCGGGTCCCGGTGGCCGACGCCGCCGACGCGACCGGCGTGGTCGTGACCGTGAACCAGCTGGCGCTGGTGACCGGGGTAGCCACGTTCGGCGCGCTGTACCTGAACCTGGCCGGGCCGCTCCCGGCCAGCGCGGATGGCGCGTTCCGGATCCTGTCCGCCCACGCGGAGTTCCTGACCTGCCTCGCGCTTGCCTCGCTCGCGGTGGCCGGCGGCGCCGTGGCTACCTTCCGCGCCCGGGCGCTCGACCGCCCGCGCCCCGCCCAGGCCGCCCTCGTCCGCGCCGCCTGAGCAAGCAGCGGCCCGCCTATGAACCCTTGGTGGGGTCATGGCACCACCAAGGGTTCATAGGTGGGGTAGGGATGGCGCCGGCGAGAATGAGCAACATGACTGTGGCAGGCGCGGGCGGGGCGGCCGCTCCGCTCGACGGGGAGCGGCTCGCGGCTGCACTGCGCGGCACTGGAGCCGACGGCGCGTTGTGGAGTGACATACGCATAGTCGCGGCGACGGAGTCCACGAACACCGATGTGCTGCGGCAGGCCGCGGCCGGCGGGGCAGAGGGCCTGGTGATCGCGGCCGAGTCGCAGACCGCTGGCAGGGGCCGCCTCGGCCGCAGCTGGCAGACCAGGCCAGGGTCGGCGCTGACGTTCTCGGTCCTGCTGCGGCCGGCGGCTGTGCCGCCGGCCGCCAGGGGCTGGCTGCCGCTGCTGGCAGGCGTCGCGGTGGTGAGCGCGCTGGCCGAGGTGTGCGGCCTGCGCGCGAGGCTGAAGTGGCCGAACGACGTGCTGGCAGGCGGCGGTAAGCTGGCCGGGATCCTCGCCGAGCAGTCGGGCGACGCGATCGTGATCGGCATCGGCGTCAACGTCCTGGGCGGCGAGCACGACATGCCCGTCGCGACCGCGACCTCACTGGAACGCCGCGGGCTCGGCGGCACGGACCGCACGGCGCTGCTCGCGGCGATCCTGCGCCAGATCGAGCAGTGGTACCTGCGCTGGCGTGAGACCGGCCCTGGCGACGCTGACGCATCAGGGCTTCGCAAGGAGTACGTCTCGATGTCGGCGACGGTCGGGGAGCAGGTCCGCGTCCAGCTGCCCGGCGACCTGGTGCTCACCGGGATGGCGGCCGGCGTGGACGGCGCCGGGCAGCTGCTCGTCGAACCCGATCCCGGCTCGGACCTGGTCGCGGTCAGCGCGGGGGATGTCATCCACGTGCGGGCCGCCGCCTCGTAGCCGGCCGGCCCGGCGATCCGGGCCTATCATGATCATCACCGCTATCGTTCGCTACTTACCGAGTTAGCTGCCATCATGGACATGTGCCAGGCGCCGACTCGTTGACCTCCGGTGAGCAGCTTGTCCTGCGGCTGCACGCGCACGGCAAGACCATGGTCAGGCCCGTGTTTGTGCTGCTGCTGATCGTGGCCGCAGCGATCGTCATCAGCCTGCTGCTGCCGCAGAGCATGGGCGGAATCGTTCGCCTGGTGGTCGGGCTGGTCGCGCTGGTCGCCGCCGCCATCTGGTTCGGCGTTCCCTTCCTGCGCTGGCGGACGACCGTCTACGAGGTGACGACGCGGCGGCTGCGGCTGCGCGAAGGGATCGTGTCCAGGTCGGGCCGCGACTTCCCGCTGAACCGGATCAGCGACGTGTCGTTCTCCCAGGACCTGCTCGACCGGATGTTCGGGTGCGGCCGGCTGATCGTGGAATCGCCGGGCGAGATGGGCCGGCTGGTGCTGAGCGAGATACCCGACGTGCGGCGGGTGCAGGCGGTCCTGTTCCAGCTCGTGGGCGACGAGGAGAACAGGCTTGGCCGGGTCGGGCAGTCGGAAGACGGTACCTGACCGGAGGCCAGGCTAGCCTGACAACCATGACAGCGAGCGGCGGTGCGGTGGTGCGCCGCGATGCCGGCGGTATCGCGGAAGTCGTGCTCTACCGGCCAGCGGCTATGAACGCGCTGAACACCGCGACGCTGCGGCAGCTGGCCGCGCTTTTCCCGGCGATCGCCGCTGACCATGAGGCCCGGGTGGTGGTGCTGTCGTCGGCCGGGGAGCGCGCGTTCTGCGTGGGAGCCGACCTCAAGGAGCGCGCCGCGATGAGCGACGCGCAGATCATGGCGCAGCGGCCGGTGTTCAGGGCGGCGTTCGGTGCGCTGCTCGCGCTGCCGCAGCCCGCGATCGCCGCGGTGCACGGATACGCGCTCGGCGGCGGCTGCGAGCTGGCGCTGAGCTGCGACGTGATCGTGGCTGACGCGACCGCGCAGCTCGGGCTGCCCGAGGCGAGCGTCGGGCTGGTGCCAGGATGCGGCGGCACGCAGCTGCTCGCCAGGCGGATCGGGCCTGGCAGGGCCGCTGACCTGATCTTCACCGGGCGCAGGGTCGGCGCTGACGAAGCAGGCGCCATCGGCCTGGCCGATCGCGTGGTCCCGGCCGGCCAGGCGCGCGCAGCCGCGCTGGAGCTAGCTAGCCAGATCGCTGGCAACTCGCCGGTCGCCGTCAGGGCCGCGAAGCAGGCGCTGCGGAATGGCGCCGGGCTCAGCCTGGCTGCCGCGCTGGACGTCGAGGACGCCGCCTGGCGCACCGCGGCCGGATCGGACGACCGGCGCGAGGGCATCGCGGCGTTCGCGGAGAAGCGGCGGCCGGTCTGGGGACGCGACGAAGGGAGCACGGTGAAAGGGAGCACGGGTCGTGCCTGATCTGCCAAACCGGATCTCGTTGCGCGAGGTCGGCCCGCGGGACGGGCTGCAGAACGAGGACCCCGTCCCCACGCAGGCCAAGATCGAGCTGATCGACCGCCTGTCGGCGACGGGCGTGCGCAGGATCGAGGCGGTTTCGTTCGTCAGGCCTGAGGCGATCCCGCAGATGGCCGACGCCGACGAAGTCTGGAAGGGGATCGCCAGGGCGCCCGCGGTGCGGTACTCAGCGCTCGTGCCGAACCTGCGCGGCGCGCGGCGCGCGCTGGACGCTGGCGTGACCGAGCTCGAGGCCGTCGTCTCGGCGTCCGACACGCACAACCGCAAGAACGTGCGCCGCTCGACGGAGGAGTCCCTTGACGACATCGCCGCGGTCATCGACGAGGCGCACCAGCGCGGCGCCACATGCCAGGTGATCATCTCCACGGCGTGGGGCTGTCCGTACGAGGGCGACGTGCCCGTCGAGCGGGTCGTGCGGGTGGCGGGCCGGGCAGTGGCCGACGGCGCCGACTCGATCTCGTTCGGCGACACCACCGGCATGGCGACGCCTGGTCGGGTCAGCTCGCTGGTGGCGTGGTTCCGGTCCGCGCACCCGGACGCCCCGCTGAACCTGCACTTCCACAACACCAGGGGGACGGGCCTGGCGAACGTCCTGACCGCGCTCGAACTCGGGGTCGCCGACTTCGACGCGTCGGTCGGCGGGCTCGGCGGCTGTCCCTACGCCCCCGGCGCGACCGGCAACATCGCGACCGAGGAGCTCGTGCACATGGTGCAGGACATGGGCATCGAGACCGGCGTTGACCTGGCAGCGATGATCGACGCAGCGGCCGACGCCGAGCGCATCGTCGGCCGCCAGCTCCCTTCCCAGGTCCTGCGCGCCGGCCCGCGCAGCCGCACCATCCCGGCCTGAGCCTGTCTCCCAGCGCAACGGCGCCCCGTTGTTCAGGACGCCGGGGCCAGGCGTCGCCATGAGGTCGGCGGGGTTGGAGGCGAAGGCCACCATCCAGGCCGGGAGCAGGCGGTAGCACACGACGTCGCCCCAGCTCAGCGGCGAGCTGCCGTAGTAGTCGGTCATGTACTGCAGCAGCGAGGGCCAGTCAGGGTCGTCGGGCCCGCCGGCCGGATTCATCGGCTGGGCCGTGCCGTGCGTGAACACGCCGGCCTCCTCGCCGCGCAGGTAGGCGATGCTCACGGCGGGGCGGGCCGCCAGGTGCCTTGCCTTGGCCGCGCCCCGCGCTGTGCTGAAGTACCACCGGCCGTGCAGCAGGTGGCCGTCGACGGCGCTGACCCGGGGCTCGCAGGTCGCGGTGACGGTGGAGATCGCCAGCGTGCACATGCCGCGGCAGGCCAGCGACAGCTGCGCGGCGGACAGCGTCCGCTCGCCTGGCGTGATGATCGACTGCAGGTGCTCGGTCGCGCGCGACAGTGAGGAGTCAAGCAGCGACTGCATCTCGGCGAGCTCGGCATCGGTCTCGAACATGGCATAACTCTGCACCAGGACCGGCTCGGCATGCCTGCCGGACGGGATCTCCCGGCGAGATAGATACGCTCTGGACGTGACAGACGTGCGGAACCATCAGGGCACTAGCCACGAGGACCTGCCAGGCGTGCGCGCCGGAATCGAGAAGGGCGGGGCGCCGAAGTATCACCAGGCGGCGCGCGCTGCAGGCAAGCTATTCGCCCGCGACCGGATAGCGATGCTCACCGATGCAGGCACCTTCGCCGAGGACGGCGTGTTCGCCAACGCCACCGCCGAGGGGCTCCCGGCCGACGGTGTGATCACCGGCACCGCGCTGGTCGACGGCCGCCCCGTCGCGCTGATGGCCAACGACTCGACGGTGAAGGCCGGCTCCTGGGGTGCCAGGACCGTCGAGAAGATCATCAGGATCATCGAGAAGGCGTATTCGTCCGGGCTGCCGATGATCTACCTGGTCGACTCGGCTGGCGCGCGGATCACCGACCAGGTCGAGATGTTCCCTGGCCGCCGCGGCGCCGGCAAGATCTTTCACAGCCAGGTCCGGGCCTCGGGCTCGATCCCGCAGGTGTGCGCGCTGTTCGGCCCGTCTGCGGCGGGCGGCGCCTACATCCCCGCCTTCTGCGACTACGTCGCGATGGTCGACGGCAACGCCTCGATGTATCTCGGCAGCCCGCGGATGGTCGAGATGGTGGTCAGGGAGCAGACCACGCTGGAGGACATGGGCGGCGCCAGGATGCACTGCACCATCTCGGGTTGCGGTCACCACCTCGCGCCCGACGAGACCGACGCGATCCAGGCTGTCCGCCGCTACCTGTCCTTCCTGCCGGGCAACTGGCGGCAGGCCCCGCCAGCGGCCGAACCGGCCGATTGCGAGCCGATCGACCTGCGCAAGCTCGTTCCGGTCAGCGAGCGGCAGGCCTTCGACATGCGGCGCTACGTGCGCGGGATCGTCGACTCCGGCTCGCTGTTCGAGATCCACGAACTGTGGGCTCGCGAGCTGGTCACCGGTTTCGCGCGGCTGGACGGCCAGGTAATCGGCGTGATCGCCAACAACCCGATGTTCAAGGGCGGTGTGCTGTTCGTCGACTCGGCCGACAAGGCGACCAGGTTCATCCAGACCTGCGACGCGTTCAACGTGCCGCTGCTGTTCCTGGCCGACGTGCCTGGCTTCATGGTCGGTACGGCCGTCGAGAAGCAGGGCATCATCAGGCACGGCGCCAAGATGATCAGCGCGGTCTCCGAGGCGACGGTGCCGAAGATCTGCGTCGTGGTCCGCAAGGCCTACGGCGCCGGCCTGTACGCGATGGCCGGCCCTGGCTTCGAGCCCGATGCCACGCTGGCACTGCCGACCGCGAAGATCGCCGTGATGGGGGCCGAAGCGGCCGTCAATGCCGTCTACTACAACAAGCTCGCCGCCATCGCTGACCAGGAGGAAAGGGATCGCCAGGTCCAGCAATTGCGTGATGACTACGAAGCGGACATTGACATTCTCAGGCTGGCGGGCGAGCTAGTCGTCGACGACATTGTCGAGCCCGAGCACCTGCGCCCCGACCTGATCCGCCGCTTCGCGGCCGCGCGCGGCAAAGACCGCTCGTTCTCCCGGCGCCGCCACGGTATCACCCCGGTCTGAGCCCATCCGGGCTGGCGGGGCGGGCGATAGGCCGGACAAAGCGCACCAGCTACTGAGTTTTGTTCTAATTGTGAATAGGGCTTGACCAATTCATTGCCGATATTAGGGTGCGTCGTAGCGCATGAATTGCAACTGTTCGCCTTAGCATCTGGGGCATGACTAGCGTATTGCTTGCCGAGGACGACCCGTCTATTTCCGAGCCGCTGGCGCGGGCTTTGCGCCGGGAAGGCTATGAGGTCGGTGTTTCCGCCGACGGGCCGGGCACCTTCGAGGTCGCCAAGGCCGGCGGTATTGATCTCATCGTCCTGGACATCGGCCTGCCCAGGATGGACGGCCTTGAGGTGTGCCGGCGGCTGCGGCTGGCCGGCCAGGACACCCCGGTCCTGATCCTCACCGCGCGGGCCGAGGAGGTGGACACGGTCATCGGGCTCGACGCGGGCGCCGACGACTACGTGACCAAGCCGTTCCGGCTTGCCGAGTTCCTGGCCAGGGTGCGGGCGCTGCTGCGCCGCGGCACCCAGCCGGCGCAGGAGGTGCAGGGCGTCCGGATCGACAACGACGCCAGGCGCGCCTGGCTCGGCGAGCGCGAGCTCGACCTGACGTCCAAGGAGTTCGACCTGCTGCACCTGCTGGTCACCGAGGCAGGAAAGGTCGTGACGAGGGACCAGATCATGCGGCAGGTCTGGGACAGCAAGTGGTGGGGTTCGACCAAGACACTGGACATGCACGTGTCCTGGCTGCGCCGCAAGCTCGGCGACGACGCCCACAACCCGCACTTCATCACCACGGTGCGGGGCGTCGGGTTCAGGTTCGAGCGCGGGGAGTAAGCGAGCTGCGCACGCCGGGACCGAGCGTCTTGCCGGAGGCGAGCAGAGAGCGGGAGACTGAGCCTTGATCCAGCGCCGTCTGCTGACGTCGATGTTCGGGGTCGCGATCGCCGCGATCCTGGTGTTCGGGGCTGGGGTCGAGGTGGTCGCGGTGTCGCGCCCGTCCGGCTCGCACGCGCTGCGGCTTTCGCCGCTGCAGGTCGGCCTGCTCGGGCTGATCGCGCTCGTGGTCGCGGCAGGGCTGACGATGGCGCAGGCCAGACGCCTGGCCAGGCCCGTGCAGGATCTGGCCAGGGCGGCCGACCGGATCGGCTCAGGCGACGCGCGGCCGGTCGGCAGGCGGTACGGGGTGGCCGAGCTCGACCGGATCGCCGAGGGTCTCGACAACGCCGCGCAGCGGGTCACCGACCTGATCTCGGCCGAGCAGGACTTCGCTGTCGACGCTTCGCACCAGCTACGGACCCCGCTGACCGCGCTGTCGATGCGGCTGGAGGAGATGGTCGCCGCGGCCGACGATCCCGAGGTGGTCAGGGAAGAGGGGACGGCAGCGCTGGCGCAGACCGACCGGCTTGCGCAGGTGGTTGGCCAGCTGCTCGGCCGGGCTCGCCGGTCCTCGTCCGGCGCGCCGCAGCTGTCCAGCATCGACGACATCATCACCCAGCAGGTCAGTGAGTGGGAGCCGGCGTTCAGGGCGGTGGACAGGAAGCTGGACGTGTCGGGCGAGCGGGGACTGCGCGCCTACGTCAGCGCGGGCGGCGTGTCCCAGGTGGTCGCGACGCTGCTGGACAACGCGCTCACGCACGGCGGCGGGACAGTGAGCATCAGGACCTCGCAGACCCCGAGGTCGGTGGTGATCGAGGTAAAGGACGAGGGCAAGGGCGTCCCCGCTGACCTGGTGCACAGGATCTTCGAGCGCAGCGTCAGCGGGGCTGGCGGCACCGGCCTCGGCCTGGCGCTGGCCAAGTCGGTGGCGTCCTCGGACGGCGGTCAGCTGGTGCTGGTCAGGCCGCGGCCGGCGACGTTCGCGGTGATCTTCCCTCAGCCGGTGCTCGAGCATCTGGACGAGCCCGTGGTGGCCGGCCCGGCCTAGGCCAGGGGGCGACCTCGTAGGCTACGGCGCGTGAGCGAAGCGACGCCGGGACGGGCGGCAGCGGGGCAGGCGCCCGTCGTCGGCATGGTGGGCGGCGGCCAGCTCGCGCGCATGACGGCGCAGGCGGCGGTCGGCCTCGGCATCGGGTTCCGTGTCCTCGCCGACCGCCCCGACGACAGCGCCGCCCAGGTCTGCGCCGGCACCGCGGTCGGCGACTACCGGTCAGCCGCTGACGTGCTCGCCTTCGGCGCCGGCTGTGACGTGGTGACCTTTGACCACGAGCACGTGCCGACCGGTCACCTGACCGCGCTCGAGGCCGTGACGGCGGTCAGGCCGGGCGGGCCTGCGCTGCGGTTCGCGCAGGACAAGGGCGCCATGCGGGACCACCTCAGCGCCATTCAGGCCGTCAAGGGCCTGCCGGTCAGGTGCCCGCGGTACCGGCCCGCCGGAAGCCTCGCCGAGGTGTGCGAGTTCGCCGCGGCTGGCGGCGGGTGGCCGGTCGCGCTGAAGGCCACGTCCGGCGGCTACGACGGCAAGGGCGTCTGGATATGCGAGAACGCCGGCGCTGCCGCTGAGGTGCTCGCGCACGGGATCGGGCTGCTCGCTGAGGAGTTCGTCCCTTTCGACCGTGAGCTCGCCGTGCTGGTCGCAAGGTCGCCGACGAGCCAGGGCGCCGCCTACCCGGTCGTGCAGACAGTCCAGCAGGACGGGATCTGCCGCGAGGTCATCGCCCCGGCCCCTGGCCTGGACCCTCGGCTGGCGACCATCGCCCAGCAGGCGGGGCTGACCATAGCGGCCGAGCTCGGCGTCACCGGGCTGCTGGCCGTGGAGCTATTTGAGCTCGGCGGCGAGCTGATCGTCAACGAGCTCGCGATGCGGCCGCACAACTGCGGGCACTGGACTATCGACGGCGCGCGAACCTCGCAGTTCGAGCAGCACCTGCGGGCGGTGCTGGACCTGCCGCTCGGCTCTCCCGTGCTGACCACGCCGGCGGCCGTGATGGTGAACGTGCTGGGCGGCGCCGATCCTGACCTGTACTCGCGGCTCGTGCACGTGATGGCGGCTGACCCGGGGGTAAGGGTGCACCTGTACGGCAAGCCGGTGCGGCCCGGCCGCAAGGTGGGCCACGTGACGGTGGCGGGCGATGATGTTACCGAGCTGCGTGACCGCGGCTGGCGGGCGGCGAATTACCTCAGCCACGGCACGGAGGAGCCGGAAGACGAGCGGCCAGGGGGGAGCAGCCGATGAGCGAGCGTCCTGTCGTGGGCGTGGTGATGGGCAGCGACTCGGACTGGCCGGTGATGCGGGCCGCGGCTGACGCGCTCGCCGAGTTCGGCGTCGCGCATGAGGCTGACGTCGTGTCCGCGCACCGGATGCCGCTCGACATGATCGGCTATGGCGGGGCGGCGGCCGCCCGCGGGCTGAAGGTGATCATCGCGGGAGCCGGTGGCGCCGCGCACCTGCCCGGCATGCTGGCATCGGTCACGCCGCTGCCCGTGATCGGCGTGCCCGTGCCGCTCGCGCACCTGGACGGCCTCGACTCGCTGCTGTCGATCGTCCAGATGCCCGCGGGCATCCCGGTGGCCACGGTCGCGGTCGGCGGTGCCCGCAACGCGGGGCTGCTGGCGGTCCGCATCCTCGCCGCCACGGATCCGGCGCTGCAGCAGAAGGTGATCGGCTTCCAGGCCGAACTCAGGGACGTCGCGCAGGCCAAGGGGGCCGCGCTCCGCGCGCACCTGGCCGGCGAATCAGGCTGAGGCCAGCCGGCCCTGGAAGTCTGATCAGCCCGATGTTACGGGCAGGACGTGTGCTTCTTGTCTGCCGTTTACGCCCGTCCTCATACTGGGATTCATGCTGACACGCCGAACCTTTCTCCAGCTGATGGGCGCCTCCACGGGAGCCGCGCTTACCGGGACCGAATACCTGTCCGCTATGGCCGCGCGAGCGGCCACCGCTGGCCATCCGCACGGCTCCCAAGGCGTCGAGCACGTCGTCATTCTGATGATGGAGAACCGCTCGTTTGACCATTTCCTGAGCTGGCTGCCGGGTGCTGACGGCCGGCACGACATGACCTATCTATCGGCTGACGGAAACGTCTACCCGAACTACCCGCTCGCTCCCGACTTCCAGGGCTGCGGCTACAGCGACCCCGACCACGGCTGGGAAGGCTTCCTGATCCAGCACAACTTCGGCAAGATGGACGGCTTCCTGCAGCGGCCGACCCCGCCGGAGAACAACCCTGGCGTGACGCTCGCCGCCGCCAACACGTTCCCGGTCGGGTACTACAGCAATGTTGACCGGCATCACCGTCGCAAGGCGGTCCCCGACCTGCCGGTGATCGGCGCGCTGGCCGAGAACTACACCGTGCTGGACAGGTATTTCTGCCCGTTCGCCGGCGAGACGTTCCCGAACCGGTTCTACCAGCACGCCGCGAGGACTGACCGGGACCACAACAACACGGTGATCTCCACGCTGCCCTCGATCTGGGATCAGCTCTCGCCGGTGCAGAACACCCAGGGCATCCCGACCGGCGGGTACTTCTTCAGGGACCTGCCGTTCCTGGCGCTGTGGGGCCTGAAGTACTTCCCCTTCTGGCACCCGTTCGCCGCCGGCGACACCGACGCGCTCGGCATCCCCGTCACCACGCCGTCGTTCGTCGACACTGTCGCCGCCGGCAACCTGCCGAACGTCAGCTTCGTCGACCCGGCGTTCGACACCGAGGGCAACGGGACCTCAGCCGACGACCACCCGCTCGCCGACATCAGGCTGGGCGAGCGGTTCATCGCCGACGCCTATCACGCGCTCGCCGGCGCCGGGTACCTGGACAACACGGTGTTCATGGTCACCTTCGACGAATGGGGCGGCTTCTACGACCACGTGCCGCCGCCGCACGTCATCGACGACACCGATCCCGCGACCGTCGATCACACTGGCGACAGCACCACTCCGACCGACGGCCGGCTGATCCCCGACTACACCCAGCTCGGTTTCAGGGTGCCGGCGATCGTGGTCTCGAACCTGGCTCCGGCCAGGGTCGAGCATCACGGACCGTTCGAGCACGCGTCGACGCTCAAGCTGATCGAGTCGACGTTCGGGCTGCAGCCGCTGACGGCCAGGGACGCGAACGCCAGCGATCTCGGCCAGGTGCTGGGCCGCGAACGGCGGCACCCGGTCAGGCCCGGCGTGATCCCGACCAGCGCCGAGGTACCAGGACCGGCCAACGACGCGGCCGCCGTGTGCAGCGCGTCCAGCGTGCAGTCTGTGTCGCCAGACCCGGTCCGCAAGCACAGGCGCGGCCTCTCCGAAGCGCAGGTCCTGCACAAGCCCGGCTACCCGACCGGCTCAGGCATGGCGGGCTTCGGCAAGGAATTCCGCAAGAACAGTTAGCCCCCGCCAACCTTCCCTTTTCCCGCACCCGCACCGCCCCGCACCCGCCCTGCCCCGCACCGCCCCGCCCCCGCCCCCGCCCCCGCCCCGCCCCCGCCCGGCACCCCACCTATGAACCCTTGGTGGTGCTATAGACCCACCAAGGGTTCATAGGTGGGGCACGCCGGGGCGGGCTAGGGGGCGGCGGGGGTACAGATCAGGGCCCAGGGGCGGTCGGCTACGCGGGTGAGGACCAGGGTGGCCGCCCCGGGGCCGCGCAGGCCGAGGCGACGGTGGATCTGGGCGACGTCGCCCGCCAGGCCGCGGCGGCGGATGTCTGCCGAGCCGATGCCGAGCTCGCGCAGCCGCCGCGCGAATCGCTTCTCGTGCCACGGCGCTGACTCGAGCACCCGCAGCGTCCTTGCGAACGGGGTGCGGACCGGCTCGTCCGAGGACAGGAACGCGATCATCGGGTCGATCTGCCACGTGCCGGTCAGCGCGGCCAGGTCGGCGACCAGCCCGGCCCTGGTGACGGCCGGGTTCGGGTCAAGCAGGTAGGCCCCTGGCGCGGCCAGCGGCACCTGGTGATCTGCCGCCACGCCCGCCCCCGCCAGCGTGTCGCCGGATGGCAGCACCGTCGCGCGGCTGGCCGCCTGGTCGCCGGCCAGCGCCGGAGACCAGAGCAGCGCCTCCTTCAGGTCCCTGCCGACCGCGACGAACTCGGTTTCCCAGCCGGGCGGCACCAGCGCGCGCGGCAGCCCGGGGGCTGCCTTGATGCCGGCCAGCGGCACGGTCTCGGCGAGCCGCAGGCTCCAGGCCAGCGGCGGCCGGCTCTGCCCGGCCCGCAGCCGCCGGTCACCCTCCCGGCGGGCCGGATCGATGAACACGGCGTCGACGCCGTGCAACGGCAGTAGGGTGACATCGGCCTGGACGAACGCGGCCGCCGCGCCTGGCGCGCACACGGCCACGTTGTGCATGGCGAACTCCAGGCTGACCAGGTCCATGTCGACGCCGACCACGCGGCGCGTGCCGGTCCCGGCGAGCGCGATGAGGTTGCCGCCGATGCCGCAGCACAGGTCGGCGATCGCCCGCGCCCCGGCGAACCTCGCGGCCGCGTGCCGCGCGGTCAGCTCGGACGACGCCTGCTCGAGCCCTGCCCTGGTGAACAGCATCTGGCCGGCCTGGCCGAACTTGGCAAGCGCGGCGGACCGGAGCGCCTGCTGGGTGAGGGCCGCGGCGACCAGGCCGGCGGGGTAGTCCGCGCGCAGCGACTCCGACAGCGCCAGCGCACGCCCAGGGCTGACGTCCTCGCCAGCCAGCCGGCCGAGCAGTTCGCTGCCTGCCGCGGACAGCAGGCCTCGGGCGCTTGAACTACCGGCGCTTGAACCGCCGGCGCTGGCCCCTACCATCGGGTACATGAGCTCTGACTTCACCGCCTATGCCCTGTCTGAGGAGCATGTCGCGCTCCGCGAGTCGGTCCGCCAGCTGGCCGAGGACAAGATCGCCCCGTACGCGGCCGAGGTCGACGCGCAGGCGCGGTTCCCGCAGGAGGCGCAGGACGCGCTCGTCAGGGCCGACCTGCAGGCCGTGCACATTCCCGAGGAGTACGGCGGCGCCGGCGCCGACGCGCTCGCCACGGTGATCGTCATCGAGGAGGTCGCGCGCGTCTGCGCGTCGAGCTCGCTCATCCCGGCCGTGAACAAGCTTGGCACGGTGCCGCTCCTGCTCTCGGGCTCCGCCGAGCTGAACCAACGGTATCTGCCACGCGTCGCCCGCGGCGAGGCCATGTTCTCTTACGCGCTGTCCGAGCCTGAGGCAGGCTCTGACGCCGCGGCGATGCGGACCCGCGCCGTCCGCGATGGCGGCAATTTCATCCTCAACGGGACCAAGCGGTGGATCACCAACGCGGGCGTGTCTGATTGCTACACGGTCATGGCCGTCACCGATCCCGGCGCCGGCGCGCGGGGGATCTCCGCGTTCGTGGTGGAGAAGCGCGACGAGGGGTTCTCGTTCGGCGCTCCCGAGCACAAGCTCGGGATCAAGGGATCGCCGACCTGCGAGCTGTACTTCGACAACTGCGTGATCCCGGCGGACCGGATGATCGGCGAGGAGGGCACCGGTTTCCGCACCGCGCTGGCGACGCTGGACCACACCAGGGTCACGATCGCGGCCCAGGCGCTCGGCATCGCGCAGGGCGCGCTTGACTACGCGGCCGGCTACGTGCGCGAGCGCAAGCAGTTCGGCAGGGCGATCGCCGAGTTCCAGGGCGTCCAGTTCATGGTGGCCGACATGGCGATGAAGCTGGAGGCCGCCAGGCAGCTGACCTACGCAGCGGCGGCCAGGTCCGAGCGCGCGATGGCGGGCGCGAAGGTCCCCGATCTGACCTTCATCTCCGCGGCCTGCAAGTGCTTCGCGTCGGATGTGGCGATGGAGATCACGACCGACGCCGTTCAGCTGCTCGGCGGCTACGGGTACGTGCAGGACTATCCGGTCGAGCGAATGATGCGCGACGCCAAGATCACCCAGATCTACGAGGGCACCAACCAGATCCAGCGGGTGGTCATGGCCCGGCAACTGCTGGAGTAGCCGTCCGAGCTGGCGTTTGCGCTGGTCAGCGGCCATCTCTCAGGCGGGCCTCGACCATGTAGCTCGGTCTGCGTGCCGACCGGGGCAGGCCGGATAGCGCGGCGCTATGCCCGTTGTTCCCGGTTGGTTCCCGTCGTTTCCCGACGTGGTGCTGGATCCGTGCTGACCCCTGGGCGATCATGGTGTGCATTTCTTGGCGCGGTGGCCGTCGGCCATGATGATTGTCGTTGCTGCAAGCTGTCCACTACGCGCAGAGTTCACCTGGACGGCGGCCCGGATGTGGCGCTAGATCCGCCGCAGCGAGACGCCTGGAGCGACAGACAGACACTTCATAGTGAGCGGTGGCTGGACAACGCCCTCGACACCGGGATGCGCTCCGCCGCGGACCGCCTCGCCTTCAATGCCTACGAGCTCGTCATCGAAGGCTCGTCCTAACGGCAGCGCCATGGCATTGTCCACCAGAATCCGGCCAGACCGCTGCTTATAGCCCGTGAAGCGCCATTGTCTCCAATCTGTATTAACAACTGGCCCTTATCGCGACCGTCGGATAGCGGCTGGCCACGCCCTCACGAGACCGGATGCCGGCCGCCTGGTGGAAGGGCTTGAGGCACTCACCCTCCCGAGTGAGCTCAGCCAGCGGCGGTGATGCGCTGGGCGCGACACGGGTGATGCCGCGGCTGGTGCCGCGATCGTCATGTCCATGACCGCCGCGCTTCAACGTCACGGGCAAGCTCTGAAGAGGCAGGCCCCCGCACGGCGAGGAGCGCGCCGTTGGGTGGCGTCCTCAGTTCGGTGCCGTCAGGCGCCAGGAAGCAGAACGGAAGACCCGCGGCGATCCCGACCCGGCGATGATCCATGAGCTGGAAGTGCAGGTGCGGTTCTGTGGTGTTGCCGGAGTTCCCGCACTCGGCGACCTGGTCTCCGGCGCGCACATGGTCGCCGACGCTCACCAGGACGGAGCCGTGGCGTAGGTGAGCAAGCGCCGCGTACACGCCGCCGCCTAGGTCGATGATGACGTGATTGCCGACAACGCGGTTCGGCCCGAACAGCTCGCGCAGCAACTCGATCGTGACCAGGTAGAGCAACCCCCAGGGCGAGGTGCGGCTCCAGTGATCTCGCTCACTATCGTGGACCCGGACGACGACGCCGTCGCCTGGCGCCAGCACCCGCTGACCGAAACCGGGGAAGTCGTCAGGGCGCCTGGCCAGAGGCCACCAGGCGAAGCCGGGGCGTCGGCGGTCATCAGCTTGCTCACAGACGAGATCGATGGCATGCGCCTGCCCGTAACCCTGCGTACCGTGACTAGGAACACGGGTCGCCGGGCTGTTCAGCGCACGCCACGAGCCCATGACAGGCGGCAGCACTGGAATTGCTTCGCGACGAACCGTACCCGCGCGGAGAAGGAAGACGATCAAGGCGGCGCCCACCAGCCAGAACGGCCACCCGACATCAAGGACAGGCACAAACCTGGCGGCGACCGCCATCGCGAGGAACATGGCAACAGCCGACAGCCTGATCCTCGCCAGGACAACGGCCAGCCGAGCAGGCACGATGTGCTCCTTTCTCCTCGTCAGCTCGTTCGCTGGCGGCGTCTGCCGGCAGGAAGGTGGCGTAGGACGCTACGGGCGTGCCGGTCACGCCACTTTCCGCCGGCGCGGAGCGGCCGTTCGGCGTGAGTCAGCTCACGGAACCCTGCGGCGGCCCAGCCAGCGGCGACGGCCGCGTCGGTCGTCGCCGCGCGGGCGCGAGCCGGGTCAGCGCAGGCGAGCATGAGCGCCGTGCTTGCATGGGCGACGTCGACCCAGACGCCCATGGCGAGGACCGCCGGCGTCGGCCTGATACCGGAGAGCGCAGCCTGAGCCAGGTGGCGGGCGCCGAGCACGCGGGCGACGGCGATGCTCCTGGAGTCGGCTCGCGCGCGCAGGAACTGCTCGAGGATGACCGCGGGGCTGATCAGCAGGGCGGCACCCCAGGCTCCACGGAAGACTTCGATCGCGCGCCGCGACGGCGGCCGGGCCTGCGCCGACGACGAAGCGCTGCCGGAGTTGCGTGGACGGCAGCTGGCGGTGCGCGACTTGCTGGTCATGGCGCGCATGTTCCTTCAGTTTCGGCTTGGCGCAAGGCGCTGGCCGCGCGGATGTGGGCCAAGTGGCTGAGAGCTTGAGGCAGGTTGCCGATCAGCTCGCCGGTGCCGGCGACGCTCATCTCGGCCATCAGCCCGAGCTGGTTGGGCACGAGCTCATCGAGCTGCCTGAGCTGCTGGCTGGCTTCATCGAGCCGGCCGATCGAGCTGAGGGCGTGGACGCGCCAGTAGGCGCACGCGACAAAGGTCTGTTCTTCCTGGTAGGCACCGGTGTAGCGATACATGAGCGGCCCGGCGCCTAGCTCGGCGGTGATGGTATCGACGGTTGATGACATCCGCTCCGAGTTGTCAAAGCCGAATTGCGCGCCGAGTAGCACGGAGGCGTCGAGGTCTTCGGTGCCGGCATAGAACGTGTAGGCGTGCTTGCGCTCTGACCAGCAGTTCTCGTGTACCCAGCTGCGGATCCGCTCGGCCTCGCAACGCCAGCGGTGGCCGGTACCTGTCAGCTGACCGGCTTCAGCAAGGCTGGCAGCGGCATCGAGAGCGCGCCAGCAGTTCATCTTTGACGAGGTGTACGGGCGGTCGGTGGTCAGTTCCCACAAGCCAGCATCATCGCGCCGCCAGGTGTCAGCGCACTGATCGGCAAGATCGCTGAGTTCCCTGGCCGAGCGAACGTCGAGCACATGACCGCCGAAGACCCAGTCGGCCACGGTGCCGAACAGGTCACCGTAGACACCTAGCTGGCACTGCCCGGCGGCCCGGTTGCCGAGATTGACCGGCTGACTGTTCCTGTAGCCAGGAACGGGAGGGTGGCGCACCTGTTCGGGAAGCCGTCCGTCGAGCGTGTAGAGGACGTGCACGCCTGGACCGTTGTCGCGGATGGCGTGCAACAGCCACGCCACCGCAGCGTGGACCTCCTCGTCCAAACCGAGCACGGCGAGCGCGTTGATCGTCAGCGCCGCGTCGCGGATCCAGGTGAACCGGTAGTCCCAGTTCTTGTGGCCCCCGACTCTCTCAGGCATCGAGGTGGTGGCTGCGGCGGCGACCGCACCGGTGCGCGCCATGATCAGCGTCTTCAGTGCCAGGGCGCTCCGCACGATGGCTTCACGGCCTTCTCCGGTCCAGCTCACCTGGCTAGACCAGTGCCGCCAGCTTTCGGCGGTAGCCGTGATGCGCTGCTCGAGGGACTCGATGTGACACAGGTACAAGGGGTCCTGATGGGTGGCCACGACGCCCAGCACGATCCGCTCGTCCGCTGCCACGGTAAAGCGCGCCTCGACCCGGTCATGGGTGGCGGTCAGCGGTATGCCGCCCGGGGCGCGGACGGCCATGGTCAGTTCGCCAGCGTGCAGGATGACCGCGCGATCGTCGCGTTCCGTCCATGGCTGCCAGGTGGCAAGACCGTTTCCTGGATGGACCACCAGCTCCATCTCGACGGTGCCCGCCATCCCCTCGATCATGCGGGCCAGCTCGCTCCACGGCAGGGCGCCGGCGTTGCCCGTATTCAGCGAATCGGTGACCAGGACTTGTCCGGCCGCCGTCGTGTAGACGGTCTTGAGCTGGTTGCCATGGGCGACGTACTCATGCTCGGCTATAGCCTCCCGGTCCGTCGGACGCAGCGCGATCCTGCCGCCCCCTTCTGGGTCAAGCAGCGCGGCGAAGGCAGGCGTCGAGTCCAGGTGCGGCGCAGCCCACCAGTCGATCGAGCCGTCGAGCGCGACCATCGCGGCGCCGCGGCCGTCACCGAGCACGCCGTAGTCGTCGAGGGCCGCGTACCCGTGAGCGTCGCGCAGGTCGGCCAGCGTGCGGCCGTGCGCCGGCAGCTGACCGGTCATGGCCGGGCTCGCCGCAGCAGGGCACTACTGCCGGCCAGCAGCGCCGCGGCGCCTCCGGCAAGCGCCGCGCGGCGGTGGCGGGCGAGGAACGACACAGGATCACGCCCGGCTGCCTTGTCGTTGAAGGCGCCGCGGGCGCCGCGGTCGTGCTCCGCGTCCTTAGGCTCGAAGACGTTCGGCCCCCAGCGTGGGGCGTCATGATCGGTCTGCTGGGAGTTGACGCCGGTCTTGGCGAGGTACCAGTCGACGAACGCGGGTGCGATCCGGTTGCCGAGGACCGTATAGGCGGTGGAGATGCCGACCCACGTGTTACGCCGCGGATGCTCTGCGCTGAAGCGGATGGCACGGGCGCAAATCTCGGGCTGCACGATGGGCGGAACCGGCATCGGGTGGCGCGGCATCTTGTTCAGGTTCCAGTTGAACTGCGTGGTGTTCACGCCGGGGAGGGTGACCAGGCCAAGGCTCACGTTGCTGCCGGTGGCGCGTAGTTCAGTGATCAGGGACTCGCTGACGCCCTTGACTGCATGTTTGGCACCGCAATACGCCGACTGCAGCGGTATGGACCGGTATGCCATCGCCGACGAGACGTTGACGATGGAGCCGCGGTCACGGGGCCGCATCAGTCGCAGCGCGGTGCGCATCCCGTTGACCTGCCCGTAGTAGGTCACCTCGTTTATCCGCCTGAACTCCTCAGGAGAGGTGTCCCAGAAGTACGCAAGCGAGCCAGCGAAGGCGACGTTCACCCACACCGTGATCGGTCCGAGCTCGGCTTCGATCCGGTCGGCCGCCGCGTCGACGGCCTCGCCGTCGGCGACGTCGACTGGTGACGTCAGGCACCGCCCGCCGGCCTCGCGCACGTCCGCTGCAGCCCCGTCCAGGCCCGCCTGGCCGCGGGCGAGCACTGCCACGTCATAGCCATGCGCGGCGAACTCGCGGACCGTCGCCCGACCGATGCCGCCGGTGCCGCCCGTGATCGCGACGACGGGGCGGTTCATGCTGCTGTTCAATGGGGGGCCTCCACCTGTGATCGAGGTAGCCGGACGCGCGTGCCACGGCCAATGCCCGGCGCGCGCAGCTGACTACCGAGACAAACACTCAAGGCTGCGGTACCCTGGCGTACGAGCGACAAACAATTGTCGTATGACAATATCGGGTCACTGCCGATACCGGGCGAGGTGAGGGCGGCATGCCGCCACGGAATTCCACGAGCGCTCAGGGGCCCGGGGACGCGCGTCAGGACGAACCGGGCGCGCATGCCGTGACGCTTGCACGCGCCATCGTGGGTGACGGAATCGGGGCCGATCCGATGAGCACGCCGCTGGGCGCGCGGGACGATCTCGACGTCGCTCTGCTGCGGTTGCACAGGCTGGCGCTCGCGGCGACCGTGCGTGCGGGCAGCGAGTCAGCTCCTGCGGCGACACCGACTCAGATCCGGGTGCTGACCCTGCTGGCGGCGAGTCCTGAGGGCATGCCGCTGAGCGCGATCGCCGATGCCTTGTTTGTCAGCCCGCCTTCTGCGAGCCGGCTGTGCCAGCGCCTGGTGCGGGACGGCCTGGTGACTCGGTCGGCAGGGCCTGGGCACTACGTCTTCATGTCGCTCTCGCGCGAAGGCTCGCGGGTGCTTCGCACGTTGAACCGGGCCAGGGTTACACCGTTTCGCCAGCTCATCGACGCGCTGTCACCGCGTGCGAAGGCGGTCATGATCAGCCAGCTCACCGAGCTCGGCCGCCGGGCGAATGAGCAGCACGACGCGTGGTGACCTGCAGCCTGTCCTAGGTCGCAAGCCGAAGGACGTCATGATGTTTAGCGCCGCACGCGTCGTGAAGTAACCAGGCAACCGGCGCCTGCCGGCACGCGACCCCGGGTGCACGGCCGACGGCCGGGCGTGCTATTGATTGTCATATGACACTTGATTGCTAGAGCGTAGCAGCAGCTGCGATCGGCGCGCTAGCCGCTGAGATCGCTCGCGCACATGAGGATGCGGGGTCAAGGCCGGAGACGGCCGGCCACGGGAAGGGGCGTTATGCCCGATGTCGCAGAATTTGTACTTAATCGGCTTGCTGAATGGGGAATCGAGCGCGTCTACGGCTATCCAGGCGACGGGATCAACGCCTTCCTAGGCGCATACGAGCACGTCAGCGCGCCACGATTCATCCAGGCCCGGCACGAGGAGATGGCCGCGTTCATGGCGTGCGCACACGCGAAGTTCACCGGCCACATCGGCGCCTGCATGGCGACCTCAGGACCAGGCGCGGTGCACCTGGCGAACGGGCTCTATGACGCCAAGCTGGATCACCAGCCGGTCATAGCCGTCGTCGGGCAGCAGAAGCGGCGCTCTGTCGGCGCGCACTTCCAGCAGGAGATCGACCTGCAAAGCTTTTTCAAGGACATCGCGGGCTTCGTGTCCACGGTGATGGACCAGCACTCGGCGCGGCACGTGGTCGACCGTGCGGTCAAGTCGGCACTGACAGAGCGGCGGCCCGCGGTGGTGATCGTGCCTGACGACGTCGCGGAATCCGACTACGGAGACCCGCCGTACGAGCACGGCTCGGTGTTCACCAGCGCGACGTGGAGTCAGCCGCACATGGTGCCTGACGAGAAGCTGCTGCGTCGTGCCGCGGACATTCTCAATTCAGGCGAGAAGGTTGCGCTGCTGATCGGGCAGGGCGCCCGCGAGGCACGCAGCGAGGTCCTGCAGACGGCGGATGTGCTCGGCGCCGGCATTGCCAAGGCGCTGCTCGGCAAGGACGCGGTGCCCGACGATCTGCCGAACGTGACCGGCGCGATCGGGCTGCTCGGCACCGAGCCGAGCCACAAGATGATCATGAAGTGCGACACGCTGTTCATGATCGGTACCAGCTTCCCTTACTCCGAGTGGCTGCCAGAAGAGGGCTCGTGCACGTGCGTGGAGATCGATGTTGACGGCTCCATGATCGGCGTCCGGTATCCCAACGACGTCTCGCTGGTGGGGGATTCGAAGGACACCCTGCAGGCGCTGCTGCCGATGCTGAAGCGCAAGAGCGACCGGTCCTGGCAGCGCTACATCGAGAAGGAGGTCAGCGCCTGGTGGCGGGTACTCGACGATCGCGCCCACCAGAAGGGCGACCCCGTCAACCCGCAACTGGTCTTCCACGAGCTGAACAAGCGGCTGCCTGATGACTGCGTGATGACCTCCGACTCAGGCTCGGCGACCAACTGGTGGGCCCGCCACGTGCAGATGCGCGGGAGCATGCGCGGCTCGCTGTCCGGGACGCTGGCCACGATGGTGCCGGGCGTGCCCTATGCGATCGGGGCGAAGTTTGCCTTTCCCGGCCGGCCGGTGATCGCGTTCACCGGCGACGGTGCGTTCGAGATGCTGGGCATGAATGAACTGCTGACGGTCCGGCGGTACCTGCGTGACCTGTGCGAGCAGAACCCGACGCTGATCTTCGCGGTTCTCGTCAACGAGGACCTGAACCAGGTCTCTTACGAGCAGCGGGTCCTGGCAGCCGACCCGAAGAGTCCCCAGACCCAAACCCTCCCCTACGTGCCTGCGGCTGAGTTCGCGAAGCTGCTCGGCTTCGAGGGCCTCAAGGTGACGAGGCCAGAGGATGTCGGGCCCGCGTGGGACCGTGCACTCGCGGCGGATAAGCCTGTGCTGCTGGAGTTTGTCACCGACCCGCAGATTCCGCCGCTGCCGCCGCACGTGCGGCCCTCGCAGCTGAAGAAGACGGCTGAGGCGCTGCTGCACGGCGATGAGGACGCGGCCGGAATCGCGAAGAAGGGATTCAAGGGCAAGCTGGCCGAGGTCAAGGAACACCTGCCAGGGTCCGGCCGATGAGCGCTCCTTCACCAGCGCCGGCGATCGGCTCGGTCGAGGCCAGCGCCTTCATCATCCCGACCGAGCAGCCTGAGCGCGACGGCACCCTCTGCTGGGACCAGACCACGCTGCTGCTCGTACAGGCCCGTGCCGGGGACAGCACAGGCATCGGATATTCCTACGCGCACCCGGCGGCCGCGGACGTGGTCAACGACAAGCTCGCCGGCACTGTGCAGGGCCGCGATCCGCTGGGTGTCGGGAAGGCCTGGGCCGCGATGTGGCCGGCTGTCAGGAACTTCGGACAGACGGGCCTGGTCTCGATGGCCATCTCCGCTGTCGACGTCGCGCTGTGGGACCTCAAGGCCCGGCTGCTCGGCCGGCCCTTGACCGAGGTCATCGACGCTGTGCATGACGTCACGCCGATCTATGGCAGCGGCGGGTTCTGCAACTACACCGGCCGGCAGCTCGCCGAGCAGCTCGCCGGCTGGGTGCAGGCCGGGATTCCCCGGGTCAAGATGAAGACCGGCGCCGATCCTGGCCGCGATCACGAGCGGCTGCGGATCGCCAGGGACGCGATCGGCGAGGACGTCGAGCTGTTCGTCGACGCGAACGGCGCCTTCGCCCGAGCTGACGCGCTCGGCTGGGCAGAGCAGTATGCGCGATTCGGGGTGCGCTGGTACGAGGAGCCGGTCAGCTCCGACGATCTAGCCGGGCTCCGGCTGATCCGCGACCGGGCGCCTGGCGGTATGAACGTCACCGCCGGCGAGTACGGCTGGAACCTGCCCTACTTCCAGCGCATGCTCGACGCGGGAGCCGTTGACTGCCTGCAGGCCGACGTGACCCGATGCGGCGGCATTTCCGGGTTCTTGCGCGTGGCCGCGCTGTGCGACGCCCGCTCCATGGATCTCTCGGCGCACTGCGCGCCGCAGCTGAGCGCGCACGCCTGCACAGCCGTGTGGCATCTGCGCCACCTGGAGTACTTCCACGACCACAACCGCATCGAGCACCTGGCGTTCGACGGGTGTCTCGAACCAGAGCCTGGCGGTGTGCTGCGGCCCGACCGTACCAGGCCGGGACTCGGGCTCGCCGTTCGCTGGCCCGAGCTCGAGCAATGGCGGGTCCGGTGACCTGCATAACGATTCCTGACACCGTGAAGGGACGACAATGACCCTTTTGTCCGGCTCTACACGCCGAACAGTGCCGAGCAAGGCCGATCCAGCGGGTCCCGGCGGCATGGACGGGACGCGCGAGATTGACACTGGCGGCCTAGAACGCGCGCTGCGCGAGGAGACGAACGGCGAGGTAGGCTTCGACGCCGGCTGGCAGGCGCTGTACGCCAACGACGCGTCGAACTTCCGCCAGGTTCCCATCGGCGTGCTCGTGCCGCGCACCCTCGAGGACGTCGTGACCGCCCACCGGGTGTGCGCCCGCTTCGGCGCGCCGATCGTCAACCGCGGCGGCGGTACCAGCCTGTCCGGCGAGACCGTCAACTACGCCGTGGTCATCGACAACTCCAAGTACCTCACGCACGTCGGCGACGTCGACGCCGAGGCCAGGACCGTGCAGTGTCAGCCCGGCGCTATCAACGAGCAGCTCAACCGGCACACCGGCTCCTCGGGGCTGGTGTTCGGCCCTGACCCGTCGTCACACTCGCGGTGCACGATCGGCGGCAACCTCGGCAACAACTCCTGCGGCGCGCACTCGGTGCAGGCTCAGCTTTATGGCGCGGGGCCACGCACCTCAGACAACGTCGACGCGCTGGAGATCGTGACCTACGACGGTGAGCGATTCTGGGTCGGCGTCGACGAGGAGCAGCAGCTCGACCAGATCATCGCGGCGGGCGGGCGCAAGGGCGACATCTACCGCCAGCTGCGTGATCTCCGCGACCGCTACCTGGCAGAGATCAGAACCGGATACCCGTCGGCTGCTGACCTCCCCCGGCGCGTCTCCGGGTTCAATCTCGACGAACTGCTGCCGGAGAAGGGCTTCAACGTCGCCCGCGCGCTGGTGGGCACGGAGAGCACCTGCGTCACCGTGCTGCAGGCCCGCCTCAAGCTGTGCCCCGGCCTGTTCGAGCGTGCGCTGGTGACCGTGGCCTACGACACCGTCGGCGACGCGGGCGAGGAGGTCGCGCGCATTCTCGAACGATTCCGCCCGATCGGCCTCGAAGGAGTTGACCGGCGGCTCATCGATGACCAGCAGGAACTCGGAATGAACGCCTCGGACATCACCGAACTCCCCCGCTACAAGTCGGCCGGCGCCTGGCTGCTCGTGCAGTTCGGTTCCGATGCCGCTGCCGGGTCGAGCCGGCAGGCGACGGAGTTTGTCGAGTGGCTTACCCGTGACCTGGGCTACGACGATGACCGCGTCGTCGTGATGAAGAGCAAGCAGGACGGCGGGTCGAGCGAGGACCTGTGGGCTATCCGCGAAAGCGGGCTCGGCTCGACTGCCTTCCCGCCCGACGGGCGGGACCACTGGCCAGGCTGGGAAGACTCCGCCGTCCCGCCGGAGAAGCTCGGCCCGTACCTGCGCGACCTGCAGGCACTCTATGACCGGTACCGCCTGACGGGCGCCCTGTACGGCCACTTCGGCCAGGGCTGCGTCCACTCCAGGATCAGCTTCGACCTGCGCACCGCTGGCGGGCTGGCCAGCTACCGGGCGTTCATGAGCGAGGCTGCCGACCTGGTCGTCTCCTATGGGGGCTCGTTGTCTGGCGAGCATGGCGATGGCCAGCAGAAGGCCGAGCTGCTGGTCAAGCAGTACGGCGAGCCGCTGATGGCCGCCATGCGCGAGTTCAAGCGCATCTGGGATCCCACGTGGTCGATGAACCCTGGCAAGGTCATCGATGCCTACCGCCTGGACGAGAACCTGAAGCTCGGCAGCGACTACAACCCGGCTCGTCCCCCGGTCAGGTTCGCCTATGCCGAGGACGGCGGTGACTTCGCGCACGCCGCGCTGCGATGCGTCGGTGTCGGCAAATGCCGGGTGCCCGAGGCGGACGCCACGATGTGCCCCAGCTACCGGGCCACCCGCGACGAAAGGCACGCCACGCGCGGACGTGCCCGCCTGCTGTTCGAGATGCTGCGCGGTGAGACGATCACCGACGGCTGGCAGTCGCGCGAGGTTTTCAACGCACTGGACCTGTGCCTGGCGTGCAAGGGCTGCACGAACGACTGCCCGGTCAACGTCGACATGCCCACGTACAAGGCCGAGTTCCTCTACCACCACTATGACTCTGCCCGGCGCTGGCGGCCCCGGTACGCCTACGCCTTCGGGTTCATTGACAGGTGGGCCGCCCTGGCTAGCCGCGTGCCTGAGCTGGTCAACTTCGCCACGCAGACGCCCGGGGTAGCACGGGTGGCCAAGTTCGTCGCCGGGATCGACCAGCACCGCGCCGTGCCAACGTTCGCGCCGATGACGCTGCAGCAGTGGTTCGCGCGCCGGGGAGGAAGCCGCAACCCGGGCGGCCGGCCGGTCGTGCTCTTCCCTGACACGTTCAACAACCACCTGCACACCAATGTCGGCGTCGCCTGTGTCGAAGCGCTCGAGGACGCCGGCTGGCGGGTGATGATGCCCGACGGGCACGTCTGCTGCGGCCGCCCGCTCTACGACTACGGCTTCCTCGACCACGCCGAGCGCTACCTGCGCCGCGTGCTCAGCCACCTGCGCGAGCCGATCAGGGCCGGCACTCCCGTCGTTGGCATGGAACCATCCTGCCTGGCGGTGTTCAAGGACGAGCTCACCAAGATCCTTCCGCACGACGACGACGCGGCCCGGCTGGCGAAGAACTCCTACCACTTCGCCGAGTTCTTCCGCGCGTTTGACATCACGCCGCCACGGTTCGCTGACGGCGAGCCCGCCCAGGCGATCCTGTGGGGGCACTGTCACCACAGGGCGACGGGCGGCGTGGACAGCGAGCAGCAGGTGCTCGAGCAGATGGGCGCGAGCACCGAGTCCGTGGTCGGCGGGTGTTGCGGCCTCGCCGGGTCCTGGGGCTTCGAAAACGGGAAGTGGCAGATCTCGCTCGACTGCGGCGAACAGGCATTCCTGCCAGCTGCCCGGTCCGCCCCCGCCGAGGCGGTGGTCGTGGCCAACGGGTTCTCCTGTCAGACCCAGCTCGAACAGTCACCTGGTACCGACCGGCAGGCGATGCACCTGGCGCAGGTGATGGCGCTCGCGACGCAGGGCAGGAGCACGCACTCCCGTCGTTCTGCCGCCGGTGCACGCCCGGCCCCGTCCCTGCGCTCCCGGTTGGCCCGCACGGGACTGCCCGCGATGGTCGTGCTGGCCGCGGCGGCGATTGGGCCTGCCACGTGGCTGGCCCGCCGGCGCGGCCGGTGAGGCGGGACCGCGTCACGGCAGACGGCGGAACGTACCTGACGGGAAGGGGCGACAGATGATGGCGGCGGGGGCGCTGTTCCTGCCCGCGTACTAGCGAGCCGCACGTGCCGGTCTCTCCGCAGCGCGGCAGGACCGGTGAGTTCAGGTGACGGCGCACGCGCTCGCCACGTCGGTAACGGTGCACACGCTGGCCGCCTCGGTGATCCCGGCTCGCTCGCAGATGGGCGCGACGCTCGGCTTCCACATCGTCTTCGCCTGCTTCGGCATCGCGATGCCCGCCGTGGTGCTGCTCGCGCACTGGCGCGGCCTGCGGCACGGCGACGCGGTCAGCCTGCTGCTTGCCCGTCGCTGGTCGAAGGTCATGGCGGTGCTGTTCGCTGTCGGCGCCGTCTCAGGCACCGTGCTGTCATACGAACTCGGGCTGCTATGGCCGAAGCTCATGGGCATCTATGGCCCGGCGTTCGGCGTCCCGTTCAGCGTCGAGGCGATCTGGTTCTTCGTCGAAGCCATCTTCACCGCCATCTATCTCTACGGCTGGCGACGGCAGCCAGCCTGGCTCCACTGGTGGACGGGCGTGCCTCTCGTCATCTCCGGCGTGCTCGGGGCGTTCTCCGTCGTCGCCGCGAACTCGTGGATGAACCAGCCCTCGGGGTTCATCCTCAACCATGGCCGGATCACCCACGTCGACCCGTGGGCAGTCATCTTCAACGCGGCCACCCCTTACGAGGTACCGCACATGATCCTCGCTGCCTACATGGTCGCCGGCTTCACCATCGCGGGGGTCTACGCAGTCGGGATGCTCCGCGGGCGCCGCGACCGCTATCACCGGCTCGGCTTCAGCTACGCCTTTCTGACCGTCGCGGTGTGCGCGCCCATCCAGGTCGTCTTCGGCGACTTCGTCGCCCGCGCCATCGAACGCCGGCAGCCGCAGAAGTTCGCCGCCATGGAACTGGTCAGCCACACGCACCGCGGCGTCACGGAATGGATTGGTGGCATCGTGTGGCACGGGAAGATCTACTTTGGCGTCGGCGCCCCTGATTTTGATTCCCTGCTCGTCGGCTATTCACCGCACCAGAAGGTCATCGGCTGGGGCGCGCCCGCGTGTTCGTCGACCCAAGGCCGGGCAGGCTCTGTTCCGAGCCGAGGGCGAAACCTGGCTGGACCAGCACCTCGGTGCGGACAGCAGCATCGCGACCTACCGGTCGGTGCTGCGCGCCCACATCGACCCCGCGATCGGCGGCAAGCCGATCGGCGTCATCCGCCGCGAGGACATCAAGGCCCTCATCGCCGGCATGCACCGCAAAGGGCTCAGTGCCAGCCGGATCGGCTGCGCCCACCTGGTCATCAGCGCCGTGCTCGCCGAAGCCGTCCGGGACAAGAAGCTCACCGAATCCCCGTGCAGCGGCATCCAGCTTCCCGGCGTCGTCGTATGCGCCGACTTCATCATCCCCGCACACACGCAAGTCGAAGCAGTGGCCGCCGGGCTGCCGCCAGACTGGGCCGCCACCGTGTGGCTCATGCACGGCTGCGGGCTGTGGATCGGCGAGGCCCTCGCCGTCAACCTGCGCTGCCGGATCAACCACAGCAAGACCCTGCGGGTGAAGGAGCAAGTCAACCCCGCAGCGCAGCTACGGCCACTGAAGTTCCGCCAGGCCGGGGAGTTCCGCGACGTCCCGTGCCCGAGTACGTCAGCGAGGCAATCGACAAGCACGTCGCCAAGCACGGCACCACGCCCGACGGGTTCCTGTTCCAGGGTCGCAAGTACAAGCTGGTCATCCGCCGCAGCTACCAGGAAGACTTCCAGCGAGCCGCCGTCAGAGCAGGCTTGCCGCTGGAGTTCATCCCCCACTCATTTCGCCACCTCTACGCCTCCACCGCCCTGGCCGAAGGCATCCCGATCACCGAGGTCTCCCGCTGGCTCGGCCACAAGAGCATCGAGGACACCCACCAGATCTACGGCCACCTCGTCCCCTCTTCCTTCGACCGCGCCCGTACCGCCATCGACGCCGTAACTGATAGAAAAGCCAAAGGCAGCAGCCACCCGGAAAGCGGTGCTGAATCCGTACTGACACCCGGCCGCGCTACAGGCCATCTACGTGCCGAAACTGCCCGCTGATCCATGATCACCCAGATCTACGAGGGCACCAACCAGATCCAGCGCGTCGTCATGGCGCGGCAGCTCCTGAAGTAGCGCGGCGGTCGGCGTTTCCGCCGGTCAGCGGCCTGGGTCTGGGGGTGGTGCCTTCGCCCATGCGGGCGGGTCTGCAGGCGGTCATCGGGGCCGGGCCGACACCCACTCGCTGCCCCCGGGCGACGGCTGCTGCGCGCTCTCACCCCGCCGGATCTTACGCGGTGGCGAGCGCTGCGGACCTTCCACTCCAAGATGCCGCGGTGGACGTGGCCATGAACCTTTTCGGCCGGTCATAGCTGCCGAGCTCGCCAGGGTTGTCCGGCGGGCGGGCGGTGGTGACGGCATTTCCTGGCGTCGGCCACCTGGCGGGCCTGCGCTCGATGGTTGATCCGGACGCCCGTCCGCACGAGGTGAAGCCGCCCTTGCGAGACGCGGATGAGTGGTTCGCAAAGACTAGCTCGACGGAGATGAGCTTCACCCTCGCCGTGACCGACGTCGCAGGCCGGCGCGATCTGTTCGTGATGACGCCCTATCGCTTGCACGCGCCGCCCGACCTGGACGACCGCATCGCGGCAGCGGTCGCACCGCGATTCGAGACCAGCGGTACCTTCAGTGGCCAGGCGCAGAACTCTGGGGCCCGGCTACATTGATCGTCGGCGGCCCGGTCCCTGCCCGGACGACTATGATCTCGCTCTGCCGGTCGGCGGGGTTGCCCTCCCGGTGGATTGCCCATCGGGGTATGTGAATGAAGTCCCCGGGGCCCGCTTGTATCACCTCCCGGCCATCGGGCCCGAACTCCATCCGCAAGCCGCCCTCCACGACGTACACGGCGGTGTCATGGTCGCCGTGGTGATGCCAGCCGGAGGTCATGTGAGCCTCAGTCTTCACCAGACCCGCCCACAAGTTCTCGACCGCGATCGCCTGCTCGCGGACCATTCCCGGAGTCGGGTCACCTTCGCGGCGTTCGGTCGCAGTGATCAGCACCACGCGGTCATCGGCAGCCAAATGACTCACCTCCGCATATTCGCCCAAACCCCATCTCGGCTGGGTGCCGCCAGCGAGGGAACTGGGATGCCCTGAGCCAACCGGCAAGGTCACCATCAACGACGCTACGCGGACGGACTCGGCGCTGTCTAGCGTTCCCCTCGCCACGGCCAGGGCGGCCAGGATGCCGCTCGCGAGCGGTACGGTGCACGCTGGCCGGACTCATGGGCGCCGAGTCTGCGGATGGACGTAATCGTGCTTACCAGCCGCTTCGCCCGCCGCAGACGCCGGAGGCGGGACCCACCTGGCCAGAGCGGCGACGTTCGTTTGTAGCCTTGGAGTGGAGGCTGCCGCCGGTGCGTTGCGGTAAGAGCACGCCGGGTCATTCCTGATCCTAGCGGGCCTCGCGACCCGCCGACGGCGAACTGAAAGCCGGTCTTCCAAGGAGGTTTACTTGTGCGACCTGCCACGAAGCTGCTGACGCCCCTCGCCGGAATGGCGCTCGCCGTCCCCGCCGTCGCAGGAACCCCTGGAGCGGCCGCTACGCCTACGCGGCCGGGCGGCACCGTATCCATGAAGGCGGCCACGCGGCCTGAGTCCGGTTCTGCGCGGCCTGGCACGGCCGTGAGCGCGGAGGGGGCGAGCGCCTCGCTGCCCGACCTGGACGCTTACCAGCTCGCTGGGCAGCGGACGATCTACAGCTACGACGGGCTCAACCCGCCCTGGCAGCTCCTCTGGGCGATCCGGCACGGCCGGGTCGGCGGAGTCGTCTTCTTCAGCCAGAACGTCGGGTCGGTCTCCCACCTGAGATCGGTGATCACCAAGCTCAGGAATGCGAACGCCGCGAAGACCAACCCGGTCAGGCTGCCGCTGCTGCTGATGACCGACCAGGAAGGCGGGGTTGTGCGCCGGCTGCCCGGCTGGCCGACCATGTCTGAGAAGCAGGTCGGCGACGCAGCGCACCCTGACCAGCAGGCGAGCACTGCGGGCCGCGGAGCCGGCATCACGGTGCGCGGAGCGGACCTGAACGTGAACCTCGCGCCCGTTCTCGGTGTGTACCGGTCCGCCAGCGATTTCCTCGACCAGTACGGGCGCTCATTCGGCCGCGCTGCCGGAAAGGTAGCGCAGCTCGGGTCCCGCTTCGTGACGGCCATGCAGCACCAGGGTGTCGCGGCGACCGGAAAGCATTTCCCCGGGCTGGGCGCGGCCACACGATCTCAGAACACTGACGCGAGGCCGGTGACCCTGAATATCCCGCTAAGCACGCTCCGCGGCATCGATGAGGCGCCGTTCCGTGCGGCCATTGCCGCCAAGGCCAAGCTGATCATGGTGTCGTGGGCGGTCTATCCCGCGCTGGACAACAAGCGCCCCGCCGGGCTGTCCAGCACGGTCGTGCTCAGCGAGCTGCGTGGTCGGCTCGGGTTCCCCGGCGTGACGATCACCGATGCCATCGAGGCCAGCGCGCTGAAGAACTTCGGCGCGACGGGGAATCGCGTGCAGCTCGCGGCCAGGGCGGGCATGGACCTGATGCTGTGCGCCAGGCGGAGCTACGATCAAGGCCGCACGGCGATGCTCGCGCTGCGCGCCGCTTACAAGGGCGATAGCGCAAAGGCGCAGGGAGAGTTCAAGGTCGCGCTCGAGCGCGTGCTGTCGCTGCGCGCATCGCTGGCCGGCTAGGCGACCGGAGGCCTCACGCGCCGTTGCCTCCGCAGGACGGCTTTCCATCCTGGCGGCCATCGGCACCGTCGCCGGCAGGGCGGTGGCCAGTGCGCAGGCGCGGATACTCGGAGGCGATCTCCGCCCCTGCCAGGAAGATCATGCTGGCGAGGTAGACGAAGAACAAAAAGGCTATGACGGCGCCGAGCGACCCGTAGACCTTGTTGTAGTGGGCGAAGTGGGCAAGGTAAACCGAGAACCCGTACTGCAGCCCCTCGAATCCGGCGGCGGCGACGATCGCGCCCGGCCATACACCACGGATTCTGGTGGGCAAGGCCGGCACGAACCGGTACAACAGGCAGAAGGTGGCGAACAGCAGCGCGGACGACAGGATGAAAACGCCCGCGGAAGCAGCGGCGCCGGCCAGCGGAGCCACCAGCGCCAGGTCACCTGGAAGGTGGCTGATCCCTGCCCTGGCGAGTCCTGCGGCAACGGTCAGGCCCAGCGTCGCGCCGGTGACCAGAAAGACTCCGCCGACAAGTGCCAGGTCAACGACCTTGGCGCGCAAGAACGGCCGCTTTGCGTCGGTATCCCACGCCGCATTGAGCGCCGTGCGCACCGCGGCCATCACACCGCTCGCCGACCAGACGACGCCGAGGACACCTAGCAATCCGAGCGCGCCCGCCTGCCCGCTCACCGATGCCAGCAGTTCGGTCAGCTGCGACCTGCCGGCTCGCGACAGTGGAACCACGTCAAGCACCGCCGTGATCACCACATCGCGCGCATGAGGATCCTGTGTCATCAGTCCGATGATCCCCACGGCCGCGATTGTCAACGGGAACACTGAGAACAACAGATGGAACGAGATCGCTGCGGCCATCTGCGGACAGTGATCGGCACGGAACTCAGCGAGGGCCCTGCGCGCCAAGACCGTGGTCTGCTGATCCCAGACGTGCAGCGCGAGCGACCTCATAGCCGGCCAGGCATGCCATAGCGGCAGCTTGCCGGTCACTCGCATTAATCCACCGTATACAGGGCCGAGCCGGCACGATGCGTGCCGGCGTCGGTCTCGTGCGCTTCAGGCATGCGCGTCAGCGTCAGGCTCGGACGTTCCGTGATTCGTAGCTGCCGGGAGATGCGGCGGCAGCAGTGGCGACATCGCCGGGATCGGTCCGCACAGCGACGCAGAGCAAGACGGCGCTGGCGGCGAGCGGGATCAGCATGACACCGAACGTCGCCTGCAGTCCGTCGGGCCGCCCGCCCCCGAAGACGTGATCGGCGACCGCACCAAACAGCAGTGGCGCTACGGACTGGGCGCGGCAAGGCGTGGACTGTTACTGGCGCAGCGAGGGCAGCCCGCGAGGCCCGGATCTCGACTTTGCGCCACCTGCGCACCACGCCGGCTGCGCGCAGCTGAAAGGCGGGCCACCTGGCACGCGCTTACCAGGTCCAGCTTGCCTATCTCGGCAGTCCGGCTGCTGCGAGAGCGCTGTTATTCGGCGGGAATGGGCTACGCGCCGCCGTACCCTTCCGACCTGCAGGCAGCCAGCGAGATGGTCGTAGCCGACGAAGCCCGGTACCTCGCCGAGGCCGAGTTATATGTCCTCACCTTGGAGATGTGCGCCGTTGCAGTCGCCGTGGCCTGGGTCGCGCCGATCTATGACCTGGTCGAGACGCTCGGCCGGTCTGTCCGGCAGGGTTCGGCGGCATGATCTCCGAGACGCTTTCCGCCGCGCCGCCGCAGCGATCATGCAGCTGGGGCGACGGCCAGATCATGATCAGCCTGAGCGCAAGGTGGTAGCGGCATCCCAGCGATCCGGCTCGTGCACAACTTCTCGCCTTGGCGCCCATCAGGACGGTGAGGAGAAAGAGCTTCTGCGAGATGAAGGCTGGCGTGGGCCTGCTGCGCTCCAACTTGGTTTCGACGGTGGCCGCGTCGGCGGAGCACAAGCCGCCGACGCGCCCTCGAGCAGCGTGCGATGCCTTGGCCGGAACGCGCGGGTCAGGCTTGACGTGTAACTGCTCCGGCGAGGGTGCGGAGAAACTCGGCGGCGTGGTGGATGAACGCCGAAACGTGGCCCTCGCCGGGGCAGGTATGGAGCTGAGCGCCCGGCAAGGATGATGCAAGATGGCGGGCGGCCACGACCGGGGATTCGGGGTCGGCGTCCCCGTGCCAGATGTGTCCGGGGACGGGCGGGCGCGGCGGGCGGATCGTCCACCCCTGCGCTGCGAGCCGGAGATCCAGCAGGGCTCCCCTAGGTCCCTGGCGCAGCGCCTCGCGCACCATCTCGATGAACATCCTCCGCAGCGGAGCGTCGGCCACGGCTGCACGGTCGGCCTCGGCCAGCATTGCGGTCGCCAGCTTGGCGGTGAAGCCGGGAGCTGCCCATGCCGCGGCGCGTACCGCCTGGAGCCCCAGCGTGGTGAGCCGTGGCCGGGCGAGCGCGGTGGCTGGCAGACCAGGTGGCGTCTGCGGCACTTCGCCGGGCGGCGCGTCGCCGCTGACGATGCCGAGCGCCGCCACGGGCTGCGCGGAAGAGGCCACGGCCAGAGCGTACGGGGTTCCGCCCGAGAACCCCAGCACCCCGAACGGCCGCAGGCGGAGATGCGCGGCCAGGCACGCGATGTCGCCGGGCCAGTCCTGGATGCCCCGGCCTGGTTGGGGTGGCCAGCGTGCCAGGTAGCAACGAGGTCGTGGCGGACAAGGCAGAGTCGATCCGCTTGCCAGACGGACGGCGGCTGGCCTATGAAGATGTCGGCGCGGCGGACGCCCGGCTGCACGCCACGATCGGTCGGCAGCCCGCGTACACCACGGTCTGCAAGTGCCGACCCTCACCACTGAGAGCGCCGGCCATCGCCTCGTCCATCAACGCCGCGCCTTCGGCGACCCGGCCAGCAAGGACGAGGCTCACCCGCAGCTCGCTCAGCGCACACAGCTCAAGGTCGGTATCGCCCGTCTGCCGGGCCGCCCGCAGCGCCTCCTAGCATCGCTACTGCGGAGTCGGTCTCCCCAGCCACACCAGCGCGGTGCCCAAACCAAACGACGCATCCGGGGACTCGTGCTCCTGCAGCGCATGCCGACGGGCTAGCGGTGACCCCAAGCGAGTTCGAATCTCCTATCCTCCGCCAGGCTGATGAGGCTGTCCGCGCTCGCCGTATTACGGTTTCGCCGAGCGCGGACAGCCGGCCGTGTTACCTCGTGCGCGCCACGAGCAGCGGCAGCAGCGCTGCCGCGTTCGGGGTGCCGAGTCCGGTCACCGGATCCCAACGAGGGCTGGCGTCGAAGCCGCCGTTGATCTCGGCGACGTCGTTGTTGCCGGCGGTGATGTCGTGCAGGGCCGCGGCGTAGTGCCGTTTCGCCTGCGCGATCGAGTACAGCGCCGGGTTAATGTCGCCCAACCGGTGCCGGCCGAACTGGTCGGCGTCCGCGGCCAGGCCGGCCCACTGCGGCGAGCCTGCGCTCGTGCCGCCGATGATGAAGAACACTGCCGCGTCCGGCGGGAACCCGAAGGCCACGTTGATCGTCGCGCTGAATATCAGCACGCCGCCGGAGACGCCTGCGTTGTAGGCCACATCAGGGACGCCTCTGGCATGGTTCTTCTGCAGCGCGGACTGGTAGCCCGGCCGCCTGTAGACGCGGCTGAACCCGCCGCCGCTGCAGTTCACGTCGGTCAGCGCCACCGCGGGCGGGTTGCAACCGAAGGGCTCGGTCCACGCGGTCTCGCTCTGGTAGGCACCCGTGCTGGGGTCGGCCGTGAGCGTGGTACCGCCGACGCCGGTCACGTTAGGGTCCGAGGCCGGAGTGCTCGCGGCGAACAGCGCGGCAGTGCTGTTCGGGTCGCAGGCCGGCTGCGCGGCACCGCTGTCACCCGACGACGCGAAGAGCGTAATTCCCTTTCTGACCGCCTTCGCGAACAGCGCATGCTGCTCGTTGAGCAGGGTCGGGTCCATGCATTCCTCGGCCTCGCCGAAGCTCTGCGAGATGACGTCACCGACATTGTGGGCGACCACGTACTTGGTCGTGTTGAGGATGTCGGAGTCGTTGTTGCTCGGCGCCACGGCGAGCACGATGTTCGCACCAGGTGCGGTCACATGCGCCCACTCGACGTCGAGCGTCGTCTCGACAGACCAGCCGAACTGGTTGGGGTCGTTGACGTCGAACGGCGGCGGCGAACCCGCCGGCGTGATCTGCCTGAATGACGGGTCGGGCAGCCCCATCGTCGCGTCGAAGGTCTGCAGGTCGGAGGCGATCGTCGGACTGCCGTAGGCGTCGACGATGACGATCGTGCGTCCGGTGCCGTTGATACCGCGGTTGAGCAGCGGGTTGATGTTATACGCGTTCTGGATCTGGGCTGGCTGATAGCAGCGCGGCCCCTGCGAGCCGTCCATCGGACGGCTCTGGCAACCGAAGGTGGCGTTCGGCGCCTCCTTGCCTGCCAAAAAGACCTGCGGTTGGACGATGATCCGGTGGGCCTTTGGCCCCGCGGCGGCCGAGGCCTGTACCGGGCCGATCAGGCCGCTGACGACCAGACCTCCGGTGGCGAGCAAGGCCGCGCCGATCGCGGCTCGGTTCGCTCGAAATTTGCTGATTACGGGCACGCTTCACTCCCTTTGTGACAAGCAAATGTGCGACGGGTTGAAGGGCACCGGAAGCCTCTCATCAACCAAGCCCATCGGTCAATGCACAACGGGCAGGCGGATTGGCACGCCAAAGCACCACGGAGGCCGAGATCGCATCCCGCATCTCGACCTGTTCGGAGGAAGGTCGCGAGCGCCACCGATCATTGCGAGTCGGGGCGCTTGTGCCGTGCCAACACCTTACACAGCGGCTGACCTGCTGCCTTGCGCTCGGCGGCGCTCGTGCTCATCCGTCTCGTCTACCTGTCCGTGGTCCGGGTGTTCGGCTGGCTGCTGCTCCTGGCCCGGAGTGAGGCGTCCAAGGACGCGGAGATCTTGGTCCTGCGGCATGAGGTCGCGATGCTGCACCGTCGGGTCGCACGCCCGCGGCCGCACTGGGCTGATCGCGCCGTGCTCGCCGCACTGGCCAGGGTGTCCCCAGGCACCTGCGACTGCACCGGATCGTGACACCGGGCGCGTTGCTGGCATGGCACCGGCGACTGGTCGAGAGTAAATGGGCCTGCCCGAAACGCCCAAGGCAGGCCGCCGGTCCCGGCCAAGGTGCGCGCACTGGTGGAGCAACTGGCACAGCAGAATCCGCGCTGGGGCTACAGGCGCATCCAGGGCGAGCTGGCCGGCCTGGGGTACCGGGTGGGGGAGGGGACGGTCCGCCGGATCCTGGCCGCCGCCGGCCTCGGCCCGACGCCGTGGAGGGCGTCGCCGACCTGGCGGCAGTTCCTGTCCGCCCAGGCATCCGGAATCCTGGCCTGCGACTTCCCGCACGTCGACAGCGTTCTGCTCCAGCGCGTGTACGTGCTGTTCGCGACGGAGATCCAGACCAGGACGGTGCACATCCTGGGCGTCACCGCGCACCCGACCGGGGCCCTGACAGCCGGCAGGCCAGTAACCTCCTGATGGACCTCGGCGAGCGGGCCGAGGCATTCCGGTTCCTGATCCGCGGCCGGGATGGCAAGTTCACCGCGGCATTTGATGCCGTCTTCTCGGGTAACGGTACGCGGGTTATCAGGACGCCGATCCGGTCGTCGCAGGCGAACGCACTCGCGGAAGATCCTTGCCGAGTACGCCGGGCAAACATCACGGCCACCGCCCGCACCATGGCCTGCAACACGAACCACCGCAGCGCCAGCCCGGCCGCACGGCCGGTATCACTGCCCGGATCGAACGCGGGAAGGTTCTCAGTGGTCTATCAACGAATACCGCAGGGCAGCGTTAGCCAGCGATAACTGGTATTCAGGGGCTATGGGCGAGTTTTGGTAGGGGACAAGGCGTCCACCGGCACCATCGTCCGGATCGGATAGCCCATCGCGAAACAGCTTGCCGAAGCCACGACCAGCTTGCCGGTGGCCGCGGCATTCACCACCATCCGGCCGTGCGCATTTTGTTGTCGAACCCGCGGTAGGTCATGGTGATCGGCCGCAGCGGCGCTCACCCCCCGAAGCAGCTATGACGCTGACTGGGCCTGCGCGTTACCCTCCTGGCTACCACCGCGCCAGTGACCGACGCCAGCAGGCGCTGCGGCAGCGACTTCGCCCTCCCGCTGCGCGACCGGGCCGGCGCCGCATGATACGCGGGCAGCTCGCCGGGGCGGCAATGCCGGTCAGCGGCGGTACGTGCGCGCTGCCGGCGATCCGGACACGGAGGGCTACTTCGATGCGAGTGATTGACATCCTGATCGGCGTGGGCTGGGTCATTTTCTGGGTGGGCTGGTTCGCCGCATCCGCCGGGGCCAAGCGAGGACAGCGGGGACGGGGCAACTGGGCGCGCTTCGGGGGCGTCCGCGTGGTGCTCATCCTGGTCGTCGTGCTCCTGGTCCGGCTGCGCGTGCTGCAGGGGCATGGCGTCGGATACGTCAGAGACCCGGTCCTGTGGGGCGTCGGCCTCGCCATCTGGGTCCTCGGCCTGGGACTGGCCGTTTGGGCGCGGATCTACCTCGGCCGGAACTGGGGAATGCCGGCGTCCACCAAGGAAGGCCCCGAGCTGGTCACATCCGGCCCGTACCGGACGATCCGGCACCCGATTTACACCGGCATCCTGCTGGCGATGATCGGCTCGGCGATCGCCGTCAGCGTCTGGTGGCTGATCGCCGTGGCACTGATCGGCGGGTACTTCATCTACAGCGCCTTCGTGGAGGAGCGCAATATGACCAGGCTCGTCCCCAGTGCATATCCGGAGTACCAGCAGTCCACGAAAATGCTGATCCCATTTATCTTCTGAGGACGCGCGGCGCGTGCCGGCGCAATGGGCCGCGGCCGCGCTGCTGGCCGCGGGGGCTGCTCCTGCGCCTGGGCGATGGCGACCCGCGGGTTCTCCGCGGCCATCGGCCGTCAGGCGATCCTTACCGATCAGGACCTCGCCGGGTTCGGCATGCGGCTGCGCCAGGCCATCACGGCCGAGGTCGCCGCCATCGCCGCCGTGATCATCGCGGCTACCCGGAGAACACGGGCCTCATCCCTTCAGCACGAGCCGGCGTTCCGGCAACTGGAGCAAGTGCGCGCATCCAGCCCGGCCGTGCGGGCTTACCTGCTGTTCCCGCCACCGTTGTGCACCGCCGAACCGTCGCACGCGTGGAAACAGATGACGCACCTCGTCGTCCGGGCGTCTACCCATCCCGGCGTCCCGACGGTCCTGGCCGGAGTTACCCAGGCCGTCGCACCTATCCTCGCACCGTTGCGGGACCTGGCCGGGCGAGCCAGGCAAGCCTTCCGGAGGGGATCGCCTGACGGCGTCTTCGGATCGCGTACCGGCAAGCCAGCGGTGCTGAATCCGTGCTGACATCAGCCCCCACGGCACGCCATCTACCTGCGAAAACTGCTCATGGCTTCCTTATCACGCAGATCTACGAGGGCACCAACCAGATCCAGCGCATAGTCATGGCCGGCCAGGTCCTGAAGGGCCAATTTCAGGCCGGCGGTGAACCGGACCGGCCTTGGATGCAATAGATGCGTTGATAGCCAATGGCGAACTGATCGCGGCCTTGGCGGCAGACCGCCGCGACACGCCCGCTGGGGAGGTTTCAGTGAATGTGAATATGAGAGACACCCACCGCTCGTTCAGGAAAAATAGAGCAGTTGCCGGGGTAGACCTGCGGCTGGGGGCCGGCGTTTTCGGACTGCTCGGTCCCAACGGGGCCGGGAAGACCTCCCTGCTCCGCATGCTCGCCACGGTACTGCCGCCAACGTCAGGGGAGATCCGGCTGCTTGACCGGGATCCGCGCAGCCCGGCGGCGCGGCGGGAAATCCGGCGACGGCTCGGCTATCTCCCGCAAAACCTGGGGTATTACCCGTCGTTCACCGTCGTGGAATTCATCGAGTACTTCGCGCTGCTCAAGGAAATGCCGTCGGCCGCGGTGCCCAAGGCGGTGGCGGCGGCCGTGGAGCGCGCCGATCTCGGCACGAAGGCGAAGGCCAAGCTGCGCACGCTGTCCGGCGGGATGCTGCGGCGGGTCGGGATCGCGCAAGCGATCGTGAACGACCCTGACTTGCTGCTGCTCGATGAGCCGACCGCCGGACTGGATCCTGAGCAGCGGGTGCAGTTCCGAGCCCTGCTGCGGTCGTTCGGAGAAAGCGCGACCGTGATCGTGTCGACGCACCTGGTCGAGGACGTGGGCGCCGCGTGCTCGGAGGTGGCGCTGATGTCCGCCGGGAAGATCGTGTTCCGCGGCACCCAGGACGAGCTGATAACCCGCGGCGAGGGGCACGGCGTCGGCGACGCCCCGCTTGAGCGCGGCTACAGCGCGGTGCTTTCCGAGGCCCGGCTGGCCGGGGCCTGGTCATGAGCGCCATGAGCGTCATGAGCCTGCCGCTGCCCCGGTCGGCGCGGACGCTGCGCCTGGAACTGAAGCGGAACGCGGTGCCATACCTGCTGCCGCTGCTCGCCGCGGTGTTCTACTTCGACGCGCTCAGAACGGCCGACGGGTTCCCGCCCGTTTGGACCCTGCGCGCGTCCGTGATCGGCAACCACATGCTGTTCGGGTTCAGCGTTTTCGCAGCCGGGCTTGGCGCGTGGGCGGGCTCGCGGGAGGGCCGCAGGAAGACCGTCGACCTGGTCACGACTATGCCCCGCGCGGCGTGGGCGCGGCTGAGCGTCCCCCTGGCGGGAACGCTGTGCTGGCTGCTGCTCGCGTTCCTCGCCGGGGTCGCCGTGCTGTACATCCAGACAGCGATCCAGGCGGCCTGGGGCGGGCCGCCGCTGTGGCCGGTGTTCGTCGGCGCGGCCGGCGTGACCGTGGTGACCGTGATCGGGTTCACCTGCGGGGTCCTGTTCCCCGGGCGGTTCACCGCGCCGCTGGTCGCCGTCGGCGTGGTCCTCCTTGACCAGGTGGGGTTCCGCGAGGTGCTGACTGTCATGGCCCCGGGGGGCGCGACTTTGCTGCCGTCGCCGCCCACCTCCGCGCCGTATGCGCTACTGTCCCCTTCCACCTCTCCGCCGCTTGTCGATGCGGGCGTCTACTACCACGTCACGCCCGATGTAGAGATCACGCAAATCATGTTCATGGGCGGGATCGCGGTCGCCCTGTTCGGCGTGCTCGGCTTGGCGTCTGTCCTGCGGCAGCCGGCGGCGGCTCGCGGCCTCACGTCGCTGCGCGCCGCGCTGGCCCGCGGCGACGGCTGGCTGCTCCGCGCGGTCGCCCTCATCTTGGTCGCGTGTGGCGTAGCGGCGTCCTCGACGGCGTTCGCCCTCGCCGGGACCGCCGTGCCCGACGCGGTTGGCGGATGGCGGATCCCTGCGCTGCACTCCCCGGCCAGCGACGAGCCGGTACCCGTCGCTCAGAGCTGCACGACGGGGTCGGGGTCCGGGTTCCAGGTGTGTGTCCACCCTGCGTTCAGCTTCTACCGGAGCGACGTGGCGGCGGCGCTCGACCCGGTGGCCGCCGAGATCGCGGGCCTGCCTGGCGCGCCGGTCCGCGCCGAGGAAGCACCGAGCGTCAGCGGCGGGCTCACCGCGATGGGCGGCATCTCGGGGAACCCGCCGGCATTCGAGTTCACCGCCGAGCGTGTGGGATGGATCTTCGGCGAGTTCTACGGCATCCCCGACGCGGCGACGTGGGACGAAGCCTTCCAGCAAGGGCTGCTTCAAGCGTTCCTCGCGGGGCGGTCGCCGCACTCGGGGCCCGGTCCCGTCCCGCTCGGGCCGGCGCAGCTGGCGGTCGAGGACGCGCTGCTGACCGCGGTCGGCTCAGCACCGGGCATGCTCATCTTCGTGAACGGGAAGCCGGCTCCTGCGACGCACGCCGCCATCTCCGCCGCCGCGCACCGGTTCGCGGCGCTGTCCGCCGGCGCGCGGCACGCCTGGCTCTTCACTCACCTCGCCGCGCTGCGCGCCGGCAAGATCACGCTGAGGCAGATCCCGTGACCGCCGCCGAGGTACTGAGGCCTCCGGCCGTCCCGTCCGGGTCGCTGCGCAGGACTCCAGCGGGCGTCCGGCTGTCCTGGCTCCACCTGCGCTCGCGCCGTGTCCCCGCCGGGATCCTCGCGCTCGCCGTGTGCGGCGTGATGCTGGGCGCGGCGCTGCACTGGAACTGGACGTTCAACTCAGGACCGTACGCGCAGCAGGTCCCGCTGATCCTCGAGGCGGGCGCCGCGGCGATCGTCGCTGTGACGGCGCACAGCCCGTTTGGCGAGGCGGAGCGGGCCAGCGGGATCTGGCTGCCGTGCCTGCGCCTGCTCGCCGCGGCCGGAATGTGCGGGCTGGCGATCGCGCTACTTCAGCTCGGCGCGGTCGGCGAGAGCCTCAACGAAGGCGTTCTGGTGCTCGCCAGGAACGTCACCGGGATCACCGGCATCGGGCTGCTGTGCTCGCTCGTCACCGGCGGCTTGCTCGCGTGGACGCTTCCGATGGGATATATGGCGTTCTGCCAGTACGCCCTGCTCGAGGCCTGGACAGCCCCGTGGACCTGGCCGGTCCGTCCGCCCGCCGACCGCGGCGCCTGGATCTGCGCCTGCGCGGTCTTCACGGTCGGCCTCCTGTTGGTCGCCATCCGCGGCCCCCGCACCCGCGCCAGCGACGACAGTTAGGGAGGATCCTGAGGTAGGCGCTGGGCTGAGCGAACTCGGAGCGGTACCCGTTGCGACTATCCTTCTCCGCATGGCGATCATCCCGGAGAAGCCGTCGCTGAGCGGCCTCGAGGCGAAGTGGGGTGCGGACTGGCAGGCACGCGGCCTCTACCGCTTCGACCGGTCCAAGACACGTGATCAGATCTACGCGATCGACACGCCGCCGCCGACGATCAGCGGCTCTCTGCATCTTGGCACCGCTTTCGGCTACATCCAGGTCGACGCCATCGCGCGCTTCCAGCGCATGTACGGCCGCGAGGTCTTCTACCCGATGGGCTGGGACGACAACGGGCTGCCCACCGAGCGCCGCGTGCAGACGCACTACGGCGTGCGCTGTGACCCGAACGTTCCGTACGAGCCTGATCTCGTGATCGCTCCGGCCGGGAAGAACGACAAGACCCAGCGGCCCATCTCGCGGCCGAACTTCGTTGAGCTGTGCCAGCGGCTCACCGAGGAGTTCGAAGAGGACTTCGAGCAGCAGTGGCGCACGATCGGGCTGTCGGTCGACTGGGACCTGACCTACGCGACGATCAACGAACGCGCGCGCCGGGTCGCCCAGTTCGCCTTCCTGCGCAACCTGACCCGCGGCGAGGCCTACGCGGCAGAGGGCCCGAGCATGTGGGACGTGGACTTCCAGACCGCGGTCGCGCAGGCCGAGTTCGAGGACCGCGAGGTCAACGGCGCGTTCCACAAGATCGCCTTCCCCGCCGCCGACGGCGGCGCTGCGGTGGAGATCGAGACGACCCGGCCTGAGTTGCTGCCGTCGTGCGTGGCGCTCGTCGCGCATCCTGATGACGCCAGGTACGCCACGCTGATCGGCAAGGACGTGATCAGCCCGGTGTTCGGTGTGCGGCTGCCGATCGTGGCGCACCAGCTCGCAGAGCCCGACAAGGGCACCGGCATCGCCATGATCTGCACCTTCGGCGACACCACGGACGTGCTCTGGTGGCGCCAGCTCGGCCTGCCGCTGCGGTCGGTCATCCAGCGGGACGGGCGGTTCCAGCCAGAGACGCCGGCCTGGCTGTCCGGCCCCGGCGCCGAAGCGTACGCCGCGCTCGCAGGCAAGACCTCGCAGCAGGCACGGCGCGCGATCGTGGAGCTGCTGCGCGAGTCTGGCGCGCTGGTCGGCGAACCGCGGCCGTGCACGCACCAGGTTAAGTTCTTCGAGAAGGGCGACAGGCCGCTGGAGATCGTGACCAGCCGCCAGTGGTACATCCGCAACGGCGCCCGCGACCCCGAGCTGCGCGAGCGGCTGCTGGCAGCGGGCCGCGAGCTGCGGTGGCACCCGGATTTCATGCGGGTGCGGTACGAGCACTGGGTCGAGGGCCTGAACACCGACTGGCTGATCAGCCGCCAGCGCTACTTCGGCGTGCCGTTCCCTGTCTGGTACCGGATCGACGATTCCGGCGAGACGCTGTGGGACCAGGTCATCACCGCCGAGGAGGCGGTGCTGCCTGTCGACCCGCAGAGCGACGCGCCGCCCGGCTACGACGAGTCGCAGCGCGGCAAGCCAGGCGGGTTCGCCGGCGACCCCGACGTGATGGACACGTGGGCGACGTCGTCGCTCACCCCGCAGATCACCGCGGGTTTCCAGGACGACCCTGACCTTTTCGGCAGGGTGTTCCCGATGGACCTGCGGCCGCAGGGACCCGAGATCATCAGGACCTGGCTGTTCGCGACCGTGCTCCGCGCGCTGCTCGAGCACGGCGGGCTGCCGTGGCAGCACGCCGTCATCAACGGCTGGATCCTGGATCCTGACCGGAAGAAGATGTCCAAGTCCAAGGGCAACGTGCTCGGTCCGATGCCGCTGATCGAGCAGTTCGGCGCCGACGGCCTGCGGCACTGGGCCTGCCGGGCCGCGCCCGGCACGGACACGGCGGCCGACCCGGCTCAGATGAAGGTGGGCCGCCGGCTCGCGGTCAAGGTCCTCAATGCGTCGAAGTTCGTGCTCGGCCTCGGCGCGGCCGACGTCACGGTCGCCGACATCACCGAGCCCATCGACCGCGCCATGCTGGCTCAGCTCGAGACGGTGGTGGCCGACGCCACCGAGGCGTTCGCCGGGTATGAGTACCATCGCGCGCTGGAGCGGACCGAGGCGTTCTTCTGGCAGTTCTGCGACGACTACCTGGAACTGGTCAAGGTGCGGGCGTACCGGGGCGGCGCCGAAGGGCGCTCGGCCCAGGCGGCGCTGGCCACAGCCCTGTCGGTGCTGCTGCGGTTGTTCGCGCCCGTCATGCCGTTCGTGACCGAGGAAGTGTGGTCGTGGTGGCAGGAGGGCTCGGTGCACAGGACGCCCTGGCCGGCCGCGAGTGAGCTGCGGGATGCCGCCCGCGGTGCCGACCCGACCGTGCTCGCCGTAGCGGGCGGCGTGCTCGCGGAGATCCGCAAGGCCAAGTCCGCGGAGAAGAAGTCACAGCGGCACGAGGTCCTCTCGCTCGTGGTGGAGGACGAGCCCGAGGTGATCGCGACGCTGCAGCAGGCTGAGACCGACCTGCGGCACGCCGGCGTGGTCACCGACCTGGTGTTCAAGGAAGGCAACGAGCGCCAGGTGCGCGTGCAGCTAGCGCCCGACGCCGTTCCCGCCTAGCTGGCTACCGGGGGTAGTCGTCGGTGTAGGTGACCTCATCGCGGGTGTAGGTACCCGGCGTGCGGGCAGGCGGCGGGTACGGCCGGCCGCCGTCGTACGCGCTTGTCTGCCGGTACCTGGTCCGACGGCCCTGTGACCACGGCGCCCAGACGATCAGCCACAGGATCAGGCCGAGAAGCCCGACACCCATCAAGATGTCGCCGATGGTCTGCAGGTAAAGGCCGTGAGTTACGGAGATCGCGATGGCGAATCTGAGTATCGCGCCCACCGCGATCAGTGCAAGCGCAGCACCAATCCTCATCTCGCTCCTCCAATGCACAGGACGGGGGTCCAGCGTCGGCAGCTTCCCGCTGAAATAGGGGGCAAACGCAGACCTCTCAGGCGCCCGCCGCGCGGCCGCGCGGCGGGCGTCCGGGCATGATGGGCTGGTGCAGCCACCAGGCCATGCCGGGATTCCGGTCAGCGGGTTCGTCGATCACCACACGCACCTGCTGGCGGCGGCCGCTGGGGTTCCCTTCCCGTGGCAGGGCGGTACCGTCCGTGCATTCCACGAGCGGGTGTTCCGCGACCGCGTCACTCCGATGGACGTTCCGGAACCGGCGGCCGATGACGTTCCGGCTGCTGAGCTGGCGAACCGCCTGCGTCATGGCCTTCGCCGCGCAGCCAGCCTGGGCCTGGTCGAGGTCACCGAGATGGGCATGCGGGACTGGCGGTACCTGGATGCCCTGGCGGGGTCCGGCGAGGAGCCGTTGCCCGCGCGGGTCAGGATCTACCTGGGCAGCGGGCTCGCCGAGCGGGCAGGCGCCGCCGATCTCGCTGCCAGGCGGGCTGATTGCGGGCCGTGGGTCAGGCTCGACGGCGTCAAGTTCTATGCCGACGGCTGGCTGGTGCCGCGGACCTGCGCGATGTGCCGGAGCTTCGACGACGAGGACAACGCAGGTATCTTGTTCGCCGACGCCGCGGCGCTCGCCCGCCGTATCGAGCCGTTCGCCGCCGGCGGCTGGCGGATCGCGACGCACGCGATCGGCGACCGCGCGGTCGAGGCCGTGCTCGACGCCTACGAGCTGGCCTGGGGCGGCGACCGCGGCGCGGTCGCCGCCGCCGCTCCGCGGATCGAGCACGGCAGCGTGCTGTCGGCGGAGCTGGTCAGCCGGATCGCCGAGCTCGGCGTGTTCGTCTGCATCCAGCCGTCGTTCGCGGTCACCGACGCCGTCCAGGTCCCGGCCGCCCTCGGCGAGGACCGGCTCCAGAGCGCGTATCCGTGGGCCAGCCTGGTCGTGGCGGGGGCGAGGCTGCTGTCTGGTACCGACTACCCGATCGAGGTCATCGAGCCGCTCGTCGGCCTGGCCCGCCTGGTGACCGGCCGGTCCCTGCGGCCAGGGTTCCATGCCGACGCCGCCGCCCCCGCGCACTCCAGGCTCCCCGCCTCGGTGGCGCTTGCCATCAGCACGGACCTGGAGGCCGGCCGGACCTTCCTGTCGGCTAATCCGGCCACGGCCGCGGACACCGACCTGGACGCGATCGGGGTGTACGGGACTGAGCCGGCGCCATTTCGCGCCGGCTCGGCCGGCGGCTGGCCGGCGACTGGGCGGCGGCTAACCTGCCACGGCGGCCCGCCAGCGAAGTCAGGCGTTCTTCCGTGAACCGATCGGCGCCAGGTTGCAATAGAGAGGCGATGGACGACGACCAGCTGATCGCGCGCGTTGCGCGCGGCGACGACGTGGCCCTGCGCGACCTGTTTGCCAGGCACGCGCCGTGGCTGGCCGGCCGGCTGCGCGCGTCGCTGCCAGCCGCTGACGTCGAGGACGTGCTCCAGGAGACCTTCCTGGCTGTCTGGCGGGGCGCCAGGCGGTACCGGCCGGACGGTGCGGCGGGCGGCTGGCTCTGGGGCATCGCGAGGCGGCAGGCAGCGCTGCACATGAGGCGGCGCGGGCCAGCGCTGACCGGGCTGCCAGCTGAGCCGGGTCCAGCGGAACGCGGAGGCGATCCAGCCGACATCGCTCAGGAGCGAGCCGACGTCGAGGCGGCCCTGGCCGCGCTCGGGCCTGACGGCAGTCCTGAACGGGACACGCTGCGGCTGCTCTACCTGGAAGACCGCCCGGTCGCTGAGGTGGCGAGTCTGACGGGCGTGCCGGCCGGAACGGTGAAGAGCCGGGCGCACCGTGGCAGGCGGCTGATGCGTGCCGCGCTGAGCGGCCTCGGGCGCCCGGCATCGGGAGGTGCGCGATGAACTGCATGACGCCCGGCGGGCCGGCCCCTGCGGACGTCGACCTGGAGCGGGTATGGGCAGCCGTGGCCGCTCAGGTCTGGCGGCGCGAGCCCGGCCTGCCCGAACGCGGTCTCGCTAGGCTGCTGCGCTCGCCAGGGCTGGCGCGGGCGCTGCTGAGCACGCCGTCGCTGCTGGTTCCCTGGCTGATCGCCAGCGGCGTAGTGTTCGCTGCCGGCGCCCTCGCGACCATCGGCACCGGCACGCCGTGGGTTCCGCTGCTCGCCCCGGCGATCGCCGGGGCCGGAATCGCCTACGCGTACGGGCCAGGCGTCGACCCCGCCTACGAGCTGTCGATGAGCATGGCGGTCAGCGACCGGATGGTGCTGCTGGCGCGCGTGCTCGCGATCTTCTTCATCGATGCCGTGCTGGGGCTCGCGGCGTCCGCGTTCTCCGCGACGGCCGCCGGCCTCGCGTTCGGATGGCTCGTGCCGATGACCGCCGTATCCGGGCTCGCGCTGGCGGTCGCGGTGGTCGCCAGCTCCGCGAACGCTGGCATGGCCGCTGGCGCTGGGCTGTGGGCCATGGCGGTTCTCGGCGGCCAGGCGGCCGCTGGGCAGCCGGACGCCGCGGTCAGCGACCGGTGGCTCTACGTGCCCTACCTGATCATCGCCGCTGGCTGCGCGGCCGTCGTCCTGATCAGGACCGCTCAGCCGAGGAGATCAGCATGAACATCGAGATCACGGACCTGACCAGGCGGTTCGGGCGCACGGCGGCTGTGGCCGGGGTGAGCCTGCAGGCTGGCCCCGGTGTCTTCGGGCTGCTCGGGCCCAACGGGGCCGGCAAGACGACCCTGCTGCGGACCATAGCGACGGTGATCCAGCCGTCGTCTGGCACGGTGCGCCTGCTCGGCCGCGATCCAGGCCAGCACGGCGAGCGCAGGGAGATCCGCCGCAGGCTCGGCTACCTGCCGCAGGCGCTCGGCTACTACCCGGGCTTCACGGTGGCGGAGTTCGTCGAGTACTTCGCGCTGCTCAAGGAGATGCCAGCGGCTGCCGTGCCCGGCGCGGTAGCGGCGGCCATCGAGCGAGTCGGGCTCGGCGACCGCGCCAGGTCGAAGCTGCGCACCCTCTCCGGCGGAATGCTGCGCAGGGCAGGGATCGCGCAGGCGATCGTGAACGAGCCCGACCTGTTGCTCCTGGACGAGCCGACGGCGGGCCTCGATCCCGAGCAGCGGGTGGAATTCCGCGGCCTGCTCCGCCACCTCGGCCAGCGTGCCACCGTCGTGGTCAGCACGCACCTAGTCGAGGACGTCGGCGCAGCCTGCACGCGGGTGGCGCTGATGAACGACGGGCGGGTCGTCTTCCACGGATCCACCGAGGCGCTGATCGCGCGCGGCGAGGGTCACGCGATCGGCGATGCTCCGCTCGAGCGCGGCTACAGCGCAGTGCTCGCAGCGGCCCGGGCATGATCGCGGCGGGCGCCTCCACCGCACCGGGGCTGGCGGTCCGGCCGCCGGCCGGGTGGCTGCGGTCAGGAGCGCGGCTGCTCAGGCTCGAGTTGCGGCATAGCGCCATGGCATGGCTCGTCCCGCTGGCGCTCGGCCTGCTCTGGTACAACATCTACCGCCGGTCATGGCGATGCCGCCGTTGTGGAGCCTGCGCGCGCCGTCCATGCAGCATGACGCGCTGCTGGACTTCGTGCTTCCCGTGGTCGGAGCGGCGTCCTGGATGGGCTCAAGGGACAGCCGCCGCGGCACAGGCGATCTGACCGCGATCGTCGCCAGGCCCCTGTGGATCCGTCAGCTCACCGCGTGGGCCGCCGTCACGGCCTGGGCGCTGGCTGGCTACGTGGCCTGCGTCGGGGTGCTGTACGCGGTGACTGCCGGGCAGGCTTCCTGGGGCGGACCGCTGTGGTGGCCCGCGCTGGTGGGCGGCCGGCCGGCCGTGGTGGCCGCCGGGGCGTCGCCCTCCGCCCGGCGGCCACCACGATCGGCGCTGGCCGGGCGTCAGGCAGGCGTCCTGGCCGGGACCCGCGCGCGGCCAGCGTCACCGATGCCGGTGAAGGCAGCGATCCGCTGCCGCAGCGAGGGCGCGTCCAGGCCGTGCGCCGCCTGATGCTGCTGCGGTGTGCCGTAGCGCCTGAGCTCCTCGCGGCCCACGCCGAGGCCGAGCACCCGGTGCGGCACGTCGGCCAGCGCGGCCGCGACCTCAGGCACCGACGTCCCGGCCAGGTAGGGCTCGGCCAGGACGACCACGGGAGCGGCCAAGGTCGCCCGCAGTGCCTGCCGGTCGAAGGGCCGGATGGTGGGCGCGTACAGCACCGTGACGTCCATCCCTGCCGTGGCCGCGATGACCGCGTCGGCCAGCGGGCCGACCGCGACCACGCTGGCCTCCGTCCCGCGCCGCAGCACGGTGAACCCGCCAGTGCTGGCCGGCCCGCCGTGCGCCAGCGGTGCGGCATTGGCCAGGGCGGATAGCCGGATGTACACCAGCCCGTCGGCGGAGGCCGCGGCGCGGAGCTGACTTTCTGCCTCCTCGGGGTGGCCGGGAACGTGCACGGTCCACCCCGGCAGCGTGCCGAGCAGCGCCACGTCGCCAGGTGACTGGTGGGTGCGGCCTGAGGCCGAGTAGTCGACCGACGCGCCGGAGCTGACCAGCACCGCGCCGGCCGTGGCGGCCTGGTGGTTCAGGTCCAGCTTGATCTGCTCGAACGGCCGCTCGATCAGGAAGCTGGCGAACGTGTGCGCGATCGGGCGCAGGCCCGCCAGCGCCATCCCGCCCGCCACGCTGATCAGCAACTGTTCCCTGATCCCGAGGTTGACGACGCGGGACGGATGACGCCGCCGCGCGGCGCTGAACAGGTCGGCCGAGATGTCGGCCAGCACCACGGCGAGCCGCGGGTCGGCATCGAGCAGCTCGGAGGTGACGCGCGCGAAGCGCTCGCGCATGGTGTCCATCGGAAGGCTCCTAGTGAGAGGCGGGCTCGATCACGGCCACCACGGCGTGCGGACGGCCTGGGTGCGGGGCGGTGAGCGCCGCCTCGAGCGCGGCGTGGTCGCGGCCATCGACCCGCGCGGTCGACCAGCCCTCAGCGGCGAAGCGGGTCTCGATCCCGCCTGGCCAGCCGTAGCTCGCCGACGAGTTGTCCACGACGACGCAGTGCAGTGCATCGAGCCCCGCCCGCCCCGCGAACGCGATCGCCTCGTGGCCGGAACCCTCGTCCAGCTCGCCGTCGCCGCTTAGCACGAACACGCGGTCTTCGGCCAGGCCCATCGCGCGCAGGCCGAGCGCGGTCCCGACGGCCAGCGGCAGGCCGTGGCCGAGCGAGCCGCTCGAGATCTCAGCCCCAGGCACGAGGTTCCGGTCAGGATGCTGGCCGAGCAGGGCGTCGAACTGACCGAAGCGCGGAAGCTCGTCGGCCTTGATGAATCCCTTCGCGGTCAGGACTGCGTAATAAGCCATAGGCCCGTGTCCCTTGGAGAGGTAGAACCTGTCCCTGGATTCGCTGCCCGCGGTCGCGTGGCTGTTCCGCAGCACGCGCTCGTACAGGACCCAGATGACGTCGAGAGTCGACTCCGAAGCCAGGTCGTGCTTCTCGTCGCCGCTCATCCGCGCCATCAGGTCAGGCAGGTCCGCGTAGGAGTAACGGGGCAGGGTGCTCGCTTCGCTCATGACGACGAGTCTCGGACTTCAAGCGCACTTGAAGTCAAGGCGGCAGCGCCCGTACGCTCGGTGGCGTGCCAGCCCTGCCCGCTCACCTGACCATCTCCGAGCTGGCCGCCCGCAGCGGAGCCGCGCCGTCGGCCCTGCGGTACTACGAGGACCTCGGCCTGATCGCGGCCGAGCGGACGGCCGGCAACCAGCGCCGGTACGCCAGGTACATGCTCAGGCGGGTGGCGTTCATCAAGGCGGGCAGGCGGCTCGGCCTGTCGCTCGGCGAGATCAAGGTGGCTCTTGACCGGCTGCCGGCCGGCAAGGCGCCGACCAGGACCGAGTGGCGCCGGGCTGCCCAGCTGTGGCAGGCGCGCATCCAGGACCGCATCGCGGAGCTCGAGCGGCTGGCTGACACGCTCGGCAGCTGCATCGGGTGCGGCTGCCTGTCGCTGCGCACGTGCGCGCTGTACAACCCCGAGGACGAGGCGGGCACCCGCGGAGCGGGCGCGCGCTGGCTGCTCGAGGACGAAGGCGCGCCAGCTCGCTAGGCGCCAGCTCGCTAAGGGCCCGCTGGGCCTCAGAGGCCCATGTCGTCAAGCTGTTTGTACAGGTCGGCGCGGGGGTTAGATGGATCGACAACAAGGCCCTTGCCGCCGGTCGTGCCCGCCTTGCCGGCCTTGTCCGCGGGGAGGACCGCCGTGCCAGGCGCCCCTCCAGCGGCTGCCTTAGCTGGCTTGGCAACCTTCGCCGCGCGCCGCTCGCGAAGCAGCCAGCCGCCGACGACGCCGCCGACCAGGCCTCCCACGTGCGCCTGCCAGCCGATGCCCTCGTGCGGCAGCAGCACGGCGAACTGGTAGGCGAAGCACAGCGCCATCACGGCGCCCACGAGCACGTCGATGAGGTGCCTGTCGAACAGGCCGCGCACGATGATGTAGCCGAAGTAGCCGAACACGACGCCGCTGGCACCCGCGCCGACGCCGGACGGTTCGAAGAACCACGCCGCGAACCCGCTGGTCAGCACCACGATGATGGTGAGGAGGGCGAACTTCTTGATGCCGCGGTAGGCGGCCAGGAACCCGAAGATGAACAGCGGTCCTGAGTTGCCCTCGATGTGGGTCCAGCTGAAATGCAGGAACGGCGCCGTCAGGATGTCAGGCAGGGTGCCCACGTCCCGAGGCCTGATGCCATAGGACTGCGTCACGTGGTAGCTGTCGGCCACGTTCGCGATCTGGAGCGCCCAGAGGACGACCAGGACGCCCGTCATCACGAAGAATGCCCTGCGCGCTCCTGCGAGCACCGTGCCGGGGTCGCCGACGTCGACCGCCCAGCCCCGGCGCGCCAGCCTGGCCTTGGTTCCGCGCCCTGGTGTCGCTGGATCGTTGCTCATCGCCCGTCCGTTCGCCGTCGGCCGGCCTGCCTGAGACGCTAGCCAGCCACCAGTGTCCAGGGTATCGCCGGCGTGTCGCGCCCCCGTCAGATTGGGGCTCGCGTTCAACTAGTGATCACAGCGTGGCGGCGATCACTCCATGTGATCGTTACGATACTGGCTGCCATTCCGTGATCTGGCCGACACAATTTCCCCGAGCGACACCCCAACTTTTTCTGCGGAAACGCTTGGTCGGTCCCGTCACTTCTGGCAACGTGGTGCGGCAACGGAGGTTGGCTCCTTGTTTTGGTGGTTCTGCCGCACCTGTCCGTAAATGGCCAGGCCACTGTAAGTAGCCGATCCGTTACAAGACTCGCTGCCTTGGCCGCAGCGGTCCTGCGCGCCCGGCGGCTTGCCGGCCACGCTTGGCCGACGGAAGGACGGCATTGTCACAGCACCGAAGGCGCACGGCCAGCACCAGCAGGCCGCGCAAGAGCGGCGATCTCAGCCCGCGGAGCGGCGACGCTAGGCGGCGGAGCGGCGACAGCAGACCGCGAGGCGGTGGCGGTAAGCCGCGGACCGGTGGCGGTAAGCCGCGGAGCGGGACCCGCAAGCCGCGCCGGAGCGTTCGTGCCTTCTTGCTCACCACAGTTGTCGCTGCGATCTTCGTCGCGGGCGGTGCCGAATACATGATCGGCCAGTTCTCCGCGGTCCAGGCGAACCCCCTGGCGGAGGCGCTCACCGCGATCCCGGCCAGCAAGGCCGGCGTCCAGCTGGAGCACCAGCGGCAGCACATGATCCTGATGGCCGCGGCCACCAAGAGCTTCAAGGTCGTCGGCAAGCCCAAGGTAGCGACGAAGCCAGCGCCGCCGTCGACGGGCGGTACCGGCGGTGGCGGCGCCCCCATCGTGAACGCGCCCATCCCCAGTCCCGGCACGGCGCAGTCCATCGCCTACAACCTGCTGCCGTCGTTCGGCTTCAACGCCAAGCAGCAGTTCGGCTGCCTGAACAACATCTGGACCAGGGAGAGCGGCTGGCGGGTCACTGCCGCCAACGCCAGCGGCGCCTACGGGATCCCGCAGGCGCTGCCGGGGTCCAAGATGGCCAGCGCGGGGCCCGACTGGCAGACGAACGCGACCACGCAGATCAAGTGGGGCCTGGGCTACATCAAGGACCGTTACGGCACGCCTTGCGACGCCTGGGCATTCTGGGAAGCGCACGGCTGGTACTGACAAGCACATGCTGACATCGGGCTTCTCGCTTGTCGTGGCTATCTGGCGACTGTTCGTGACCGTGAATGTGACGTTTCTCATACCGCTGAATGGCTAGCCGGAGGCACGAGCACCCCGGCCAATGCGGCAGGGTGGATGGCTGACAGCGCCCAGCACGCGTGACGTCCATTTCGGCGAACCCGTCGCCCAGCCCCTGCGACACGTCCGCGCGCCGCTGCCACGCTGGCGGCCGCCGTTTCCGGCCAGCCGGCCAGCCTGGAGGCGTTGCCGCGCCGCGGCGCCGTGTCATCCGGCAGTGACCTGGGCGGAAACCGGCGCCCTGGGTGCGCCTTAGCGAAGGCAGCAGTGTCCCGCCATCGTCGCATTTTGTCCCGACCATCCACGAACACCCTCTACGTGACCGCTGGCGCGGTCGCGACCGCTTCCCTGGCCGCGACGGTCATCGCCGTCGGGTCCGCGTTGCTGACGCCGTCTGCGACCGCCCACGGCTCCCTCGGAGCCGCCGACCTCGCGCTGGCCCGCGAGCCTCATGTCGCCCCGGCTGCCGGTCAGCCGCAGCAAGCTAGCCAGCCCGGCAGCCAGTCTCAGCCGGAGAACCCCGCGCTTGTGGCTCGGCAGACCATGTCCGAGCGGTATGACGAGGCGGTCGCCGCCCGGCATGCGGCGGCCGTCAGGCGTGCCGCCGAGGACGCTGCCAGGCAAGCGGCCGGACAGCAGCGCAGGACCGCCGCGCCTCGCCAGGTCACGTCCGGCACCCCGCGGCAGATCGCGATGGAGATGCTGCCCGGCTACGGCTGGTCATCCACCGAGTTCAGCTGCCTGAACTCGCTGTGGGAGCAGGAGAGCGGCTGGAACCCCTACGCCGCCAACCCCTCATCGGGCGCCTACGGCATTCCGCAGGCGCTGCCTGGCTCGAAGATGGCCACCGCCGGGCCGGACTGGCAGGGCAACCCGGCCACGCAGATCACGTGGGGGCTTGGCTACATCCAGTCGACCTACGGCTCGCCGTGCGGCGCCTTGGCCCACGAATCCGCCGTCGGCTGGTACTGAGTCCGCCTTCAACCCAGGCCAGAGCCTGAGCCTGGGCCAGGGGGCAGCCCGGCTGGTCGCGACGCCGGGGCCCGGTCAGCCGGGCCCGGTCAGCCGGGGAGCGGCCTGAACGTCCCCTTGGCGACCGTGAACACCTTGGCCGCGGCCGCGGCCTGCGGGGCCGGCGCCGACATCGACAGCACGTACGGCTGCGGTCCGGCGGATGTCTGAGCCGTGAAGATGAGTTTCGTGACGTCGATCCGCGCGCCGCTCGCCGGCTCCCACCAGAACGTCCAGGTCGCGGCCGGTCCGCCGGACTGGGCGGCCTGCGCCGGCGTCAGCGGCCCGTCTTCCGCGATGACCTGGTCGAGCGGCCTGGCCGTGATGAGCTCCATCACGATCCACGGCATGCCGTCCTCTTCGGCCACGTCGAAGACTGTGATGACGCCTGGATGGCTTAGCCGTGCGGCCGTCCTGGCCTCGCGCAGCGTGCGCTGGTAGCTGTCCCGTGCCTCGTCGGCCGATGCCATCGGGGCCGGCACGATCTGCTTGACGGCCACGTCCCGGTCGAGCAGTTCGTCCCGGCCGCGCCAGACGATGCCCATCGCCCCGCGGCCGAGCTGATGAAGCAGCCGGTAGCGTCCGGCCACAAGGTGGCCAGGACCCCTGGCGGAATGCATGGGCTGGAATCTACGCGTGCTGGCTTACAGATTTCTGTGAGCTTGATGGGAAACGCTGAGAATTCACCCAGCTGGCCTGGCCAGCGCGAGCACGTCCAGCGCCTTGTCGAGCTGCTCGCTGGTGATCTCCCCGCGGTCGACGTGGCCGCGCGCGATGACGACGTCCCTGATCGGCTGCCCGGTCGCGAGCGCCTCGTGGGCGACAGCGGCCGCGGCCTCGTAGCCGATGAAGCGGTTCAGCGCGGTCACGATGGCGGGGGAAGACTCCGCCAGCCTCCGCAGCCGCGCCGGGTCGGTCGTGATCCCCTCGACGCACCGGTGCGCGAGCAGCGGCGCCCCCGCGATGAGCAGGTTCGCCGACCCGAGCAGGTTCCTGGCGATCACCGGGATCATGACATTGAGCTCGAAGTTGCCGGCGGCGCCGGCGAATCCGACGGCCGCGTCATTCCCGATCACCTGCGCGCACGCCTGGGAGACCATCTCGCAGATCACGGGGTTCACCTTGCCCGGCATGATCGACGAGCCTGGCTGCAGCTCCGGGATCGCGATCTCGGCCAGCCCGGTCCGCGGGCCAGAGCCCATCAGCCGCAGATCCGTGCAGATCTTGTACAGGCTCACGGCGATGGTGCGGAGCGCGCCGCTGGCGGCGACCAGCGCGTCCCGGCCGCCCGCGGCCTCGAAGTGGTTGGCCGCCTCGGTGAACGGCAAGGACCGCGTCGCGAGCCGCCCGATCACGGCCGCGGCGAATCCCGGCGGGGCGTTCAGCCCGGTCCCGACCGCCGTGCCGCCGAGCGGGAGTTCGCAGACCTCAGGGAGCACGCCGCGGATCCTCGTGATGCCGTGCCTTATCGCTGCCGCGTACCCGCTGAACTCCTGTCCCAGCGTCACCGGCACGGCGTCCATCAGGTGCGTGCGGCCGCTCTTGACCACGTCGGCGAACTCTGCGGCCTTCGCTTCCATGGCCGCGGCGAGCTCGGCGAGCGCGCCGGTCAGCGCGCTGAGCGTGCGTGCCGCCGCGACGTGCACAGCGGACGGGAATACGTCGTTGGATGACTGCGACGCGTTGACGTGATCGTTCGGATGCACGGGCCGGCCGAGCATGCGGGTGGCCAGCGTCGCGATGACCTCGTTCGCGTTCATGTTGGTGGAGGTCCCCGAGCCGGTCTGGAACACGTCGAGCGGGAAGTGCTCGAAGTGGCCGCCCTCGCCTGTCTCGCCGACGGCTATCTCCTGCGCGGCCGCGCCGATCGCCTGCGCCATGTCCGCGTCGATGACGCCGAGCTCGGCGTTGACCGCGGCCGCGGCCGACTTGATCGCGGCAAGGGCGATGATGACCTCGCGCGGCATCGGATCGCCCGACATGCGGTGGGCGCTGGCGCGTTGTGTCTGCGCGGCCCACAGGGCGTCGCCAGGCACCTTGACCTCGCCCATCGAGTCGTGCTCGACACGGAACCCGCCATCCTGCGGCACTGAATCGCTCATCCCCCGATCATGCCCGCTGCCCGGTGTTCTAGGGGCGCTGGCCGATCGGCAGGAGCGGGGTCTGCGGGGTGGTGACGTCGGCGAAGAAGTCGTTGCCCTTGTCGTCCACGACGATGAAGGCCGGGAAATCGCGGACCTCGATCCGCCAGACCGCCTCCATGCCGAGCTCAGCGTACTCGAGCACCTCGACCTTGGTGATGCAGTCCTGCGCCAGCCGGGCCGCCGCCCCGCCGACCGAGCCCAGGTAGAACCCGCCGTGCTGCTGGCAAGCGGCGGTCACGGCCGCCGACCTGTTGCCCTTGGCGAGCATGACGTGCGACCCGCCCGCGGCCTGGAACTGCTCGACGTAGCTGTCCATCCGCCCGGCCGTGGTCGGCCCGAACGACCCCGATGCGTAGCCCTTCGGAGTCTTGGCGGGACCCGCGTAGTAGACGGCGTGATCGCGCAGGTACGACGGCATCGGCTGGCCAGCCGCGAGCCGCTCGGCGATCTTGGCGTGCGCGATGTCCCTGGCGACCACCAGCGGCCCGGTCAGCGACAGCCTGGTCTTGATCGGGTACTTCGTCAGCTCAGCGCGGATCTGTTCCATCGGCCTGGACAGGTCGATCCGCACCACGCCGCCGTCCAGGTCGGCGTCGGTGGTCTCCGGCAGGTAGCGGGCTGGGTCGGTCTCCAGCTGCTCGAGGAAGACCCCGTCCTTGGTGATCTTGCCGAGCGCCTGCCGGTCGGCCGAGCAGGAGACCGCGATCGCGACCGGGCAGGACGCGCCGTGCCTGGGCAGCCTGATCACCCGCACGTCGTGGCAGAAGTACTTGCCGCCGAACTGCGCGCCGATGCCGCTGCGCCTGGTGATCTCGAGCACGTCTTGTTCCAGCTCCACGTCGCGGAAACCGCCCGCAGCCATGGTGCCGGCCGTCGGCAGCGAGTCCAGGTACTTGGCTGATGCGTACTTCGCGGTCTTCAGCGCGAACTCCGCGCTGGTCCCGCCCACCACGACCGCCAGGTGATACGGCGGGCAGGCGGCGGTGCCAAGCGCACGCAGCTTCTCATCGAGGAACGCCGCCATCCGCGTCGGGTTCAGGACCGCCTTGGTCTCCTGGTACAGGTAGGACTTGTTCGCCGAGCCGCCGCCCTTGGCCATGAAGAGGAACTTATACTCGGCGCCGTCGGTCGCGTGCAGCTCGATCTGGGCGGGCAGATTCGTGCCCGTGTTGCGCTCCTCCCACATCGTCAGCGGCGCGAGCTGGGAGTACCGCAGGTTGAGCGTGGTGTACGCGTCGAACACCCCGCGCGCGATGTGCTCCTCGTCGCGGCCGCCGGTGAGCACCTGCTGCCCGCGCTTGCCGAGCACGATCGCCGTGCCGGTGTCCTGGCACATCGGCAGCACCCCGCCCGCCGAGATGCACGCGTTCCGCAGCAGGTCGCTCGCGACGAAGCGATCGTTCGGCGAGGCCTGCGGATCGTCCAGGATCGACCGCAGCTGGCGCAGGTGCGCGGGCCGCAGCAGATGGGCGATGTCGTGCATGGCCTGCGCCGTCAGCAGGGTCAGCGCCTGCGGATCGACCTCGAGAAATTCGCGGTCGAACGCACGGCGCGGGGCCACTCCCGCGTCGCTCACCAGGCGGTATTCGGTGGCGTCAGGACCGAGCGGCAGCAGGTCGGTGTAGCTGAATTCGGGCATCAGGCGGCACATCCTCGCGGCAGACCAGGGGACGGCTTCATCGTAGTTCGCGGCCCGCGTGGTCATGGCCCGGCCGCACTGCCTTGCCTCGCGGGTCAGCGCGCCGTCATCCTGTGGCGGACGCGGCGCGTCATATGTACGGCAGCGGCCGCGCGAGGTTCCGCTGCTGGCCGGCGGTCTCGCGGGAGTGGGTCGCTCCTGCTGGGGTAGCTGGCCTGCACCGAGGCTGGATTCCGGCCCCCGACCGCGAAGGAATGGCCGATGACGGGCACTGTTGACCGCGAGAGCAACGGCGTCGACCTGACCGAGGCTGCCCGGCAGCTTCAGCAGGCCGCCCACGACGTGCGCGTCGCCTTCGACTGCATCGCCCTGGACGAGCTCGACCGGGCGCACACGCACACCATCACGGCGCGCGCAGCCGTCGACGCGGCCGAGAACGCGCTCCGCGTGGCGCTCGGCGGAGAAGGGAGCATCGCGGGCCGCTGAGCCCGGCGCAGCGGCAGCCGCGGCTCAGCCGCGCTTCCTGCGCTGACCTTCGCGAGCACACCTCGACAGCACCCCGCCGCACGGGCTGTGACCGGCTTTGCTAGTTTGGTGTGTGAGTCACACATCTGTGTGCGCTAGCTCCGAGCAACGAGGAGGCGACGATGACCACGCAGGCCAAGGGCACGTTCACGGTCTCTGCCTGGGACGAGAACACCTACCAGGAGCTCGAGAACGGCGGCAAGCTCACCAAGGCCCACGTCACCTTCGGCCTCGATGGCGACATCAAGGGCGAGGGCGGCTGGGAGGCCGTGATGTCCTACCAGCCGGACGGCACCGCGGTGTTCGCCGGCTTCCAGCTCACGACCGGCACGCTCGGCGGCAAGAAGGGCGCTTTCGTGCTGCGGGCTGACGGGACCTTCTCCGACGGCCAGGCGCGCACCTACTGGCAGGTCGTCGAGGGATCGGCAACAGGCGAGCTCAAGGGCCTGCGCGGCGCTGGCACGGCGGTGACCACCGGCGGGTCGGGCGGCGACTTCACCTTCGACTACGAACTTGCCTGATCACCCGGCGGCGCTTGGCCCTGGCTCGCCTGGCGCGGGTTACCTGGACCGCGCGGCCAACGTCTTCGGCGCGCTGGCGCTCGTCATCGCCGACGAGGCGGCGGATGCCGCCGCCGCCGCGGCCGGCCGGTCCGACTCAGCCGCGGCGGCGCTCTCGGCGCTACTGCACTTCCTGGACCGGCCGTCGGTCGACCGGCTCCGCCAGGTGCTCGGGCTGACGTCGTCCGGCACGGTCCGGCTGATCGACCGCCTGGCCGAGTCCGGCTATGTGCGGCGCGATCCCGGCACGGACGGCCGCAGCACGGCGGTCGTGCTCACCGAGCAGGGCAGGCGGGCCGCGATCGGGGTGTCCGCGGCCCGTGCGGACGTGCTCGAGAGATCGCTTGCCGTGCTGTCAGCCGACGAGCGAGCGACCTTCGAGCGGCTGGCCGGCAAGGTGCTGGTCGGCAGGATGCGCGGGCCAGGCGCCACGAGGTGGATCTGCCGGCTCTGCGACATCGGCGTCTGCCGGGAAACCGCGGGCGGCTGTCCGGTGGGCAACGCGGCCAGGGAACGTTACGGCAGGCAGGACCCGCGGGCAGGTCCGGTATCGTCAGGATGTGAGCCCGCGGCCAGGAACCCACGACCTGCGTGCCTCTGACGCGGACCGTGAGCTCGTCATCACGCTGCTCGGCGAGGCGGCAGCAGACGGCAGGCTGACGATGGCCGAGCATTCCGAGCGGCTCGAGCGCGCGCTCGAGGCCAGGACGCTGGGCGACCTGAGCAGGCTCACCTCCGACCTGGCGCTTCCGTCCGGCCAGCCGATCAGGCTCTATCCGCGGCGCTCGGTCGCCGCGGCCTTCGCCAGGGAGCGGCGCGACGGACGCTGGGTCGTGCCAGAGAACTTCCCGGTGACCGCCTTCTTCGGGAACGTGGTGCTCGACCTGCGCGCGGCGGTGCTGCAGAAGCCGCGGATCATCATCCACGCGACGGCGGTGGCCGGCCAGATCCGCCTGATCGTCCCCGCCGGGGTCGCTGTCGAGATGGCCGGCCAGTCGTTCCTCGGCACCAGAAGCGTGCGAACCAGGACGGCCGCGAACGCGCCGGCGGATCCGGTCAACGCCGTCATCGAAGTCCGCACGCTGACCGTGGGCGGGTCGGTGAAGGTGGTGACCGTGCGCCCGCCCCGCTGGCGATCGGGTTTCCGCAGGAACCCGCGTGCCGGCAGCCGCGATCAGTAGGGCACCACTGAGTAGCGGGACACCTTCCAGAGGGCGTGCTCGCTGCGGATGTTGCGAATCGTGCCCGACCTCGCGCGCATCACGAGCGTGCTCGTCGTCGCTCCGCCTGAGCGGTAGCGCACGCCCTGCATCAGGTCGCCGTCGGTGATGCCGGTCGCGGCGAAGAACGCGTCGTCAGATGAGACCAGGTCATCTGTGGTCAGCACCCGCTCCAGGTCGTGGCCAGCCGCCACCGCCCGGTCCCGTTCTGCTGAGTCCCGCGGTGCCAGCTTCCCGAACATGACACCGCCGAGGCACTTGATCGCGCACGCGGCGATGATGCCTTCCGGGGTGCCGCCGGTGCCGAGCAGCAGGTCAACGCCGCTTCCCTCGCGGGCCGCCATGATCGCGCCGGCCACGTCCCCGTCGGTGATCAGCTTGATCCTGGCGCCGGCGTCCCTGACCTGCGAGATAAGTTCAGCGTGCCGCTCCCTGTCCAGGATGACCACGGTCACGTCGTGCGGCGAGCAGTGCTTGGCCCGCGCCACCGCCGCGATGTTGGCCGCGGGCGGGGCGTCGATGTCCACCATGTCGGCGGCCTCGGGGCCGGCCACGAGCTTCGACATGTAGAACACCGCGGACGGGTCATACATGGAGCCCCTGGCGCTGACCGCGATCACGGCGATCGCGTTGGACATGCCGTTCGCGGTCAGCCTGGTGCCGTCGATCGGGTCCACCGCGACGTCACAGTCAGGACCGGAGCCGTCGCCGACCTGCTCCCCGTTGAACAGCATCGGGGCCTGATCCTTCTCGCCCTCCCCGATCACCACGACACCCTTCATCGACACCGTGCTGATCAGCTGCCGCATCGCGCTCACCGCGGCGCCGTCGGCGCCGTTCTTATCGCCGCGCCCGACCCACCGTCCGGCGGCGAGCGCTGCAGCCTCGGTGACCCTGGCCAGTTCGAGCGCCAGGTTGCGGTCGGGTGCGCTTGGCTCGGTTCCCAGGGTGATGGGCGGAGTCTGGTCGGCCATGGTTACACCTTCCCTGACGCGGCTATCCTCGCCATGAGCGCGGGCGGCAGGGGAGCGGCCGCCACGGTCGCATCCTACGAAGCCAGGCGCGCGGCACAGGCGTGCTCCCCCGCCATCGCCGCCGTGCGGCTGGTCAGAATGGCCTCGCAGGATCGCCGTCGGCCGCACCGGGCAGGCTCGTCACGGCCGCCAGCCTGGCTCGCGCTCCCTCCAGCCATTCCTCGCAGATGGCGGCCAGCCGCTCGCCGCGTTCCCAGAGCGCAAGCGACTGCTCAAGCGTCAGGCCACCCGCCTCGAGCCGCTTCACCAGTTCGGCGAGCTCGTCGCGGGCCTGCTCGTAACCCGGGCGGTCGGTCGTGCTTTCCTCCGGCATCAGTACAGCGTCGCGTAATTCGCGTGCAGAAGGAAGCCGCTCAGGTGCGCCTGCTCCGGCGCGTGCCTGCCCGGCAAGGACAGCCGCGGCCGCTTGTGCAGCGCGTGCAGGACCGCCTTGCGCACCACCTTGGCGTACAACTTGCCGCCGATCGGCTGGGGGTGGATGCCATCGTGCCACAGCAAGCCCTGGTGATGCTCGATCACGTTGTGCCAGTTCACCAGCAACACGTTCGGGTAGCGCCTGGCCGCCCTCGCCAGCGTGGTGTTGACCTCGTGCTCCCAGGAGCGCGGCACGAAGGTGTTGATCAGCACCAGCCAGCGGTCGCCGACCGCGGCCCTGAGCTGGCGCATTTGGCCAGCGGTGACAGGACCGTTGGTGCCCAGGCCCACGATCACGACCCGGCGCAGCGGCCTGGACCTGGCCAGATGGCCGACAATCGAGATGCCTTCGATCATCTCCCTGCTGATCTTGGCGTTGATGTAGATGCCGGGCATGGCGGCCGCCAGTTCCGGCGCCGACGCCAGCATCACCGAGTCGCCGATCGCCAGGACCCTGACTCCGGTCACCCGCGGCGGCCTGGGCTTCCTGGCCTGCACGTGCACGGCGTGGCGGAACGGCATCCGGCCAGGAATGACCCACCAGGGATCGGCCTGACCCGGTGGCTCGAGCGGCCGGGTCGTGGCACTGACCCTGAGCCCCTTGCGGATCTGAGCCTGCAGCGTGGGCCCCTGCTGCGAGTTCACCAGCCCGTACCCGGCCGTGCCCGCCACCGCGAGCAGTGCCACGGCTGTCAGCGTCGGGACGGCAGCCGCCGGGGTGGTCAGGAAGCCCCTTGGCCCGAGCAGCACCAGCCTGCCCCGCCTGGCCAGTTCCGTGCGCAGCCCGTGCCGCAGAATCGGCTCTTCGAGCCAGCGCCAGGACGCGGCAGCTAGCGCGATCGGCAGCACCGTGTCGATGATGCGGACGGGAGCGGACGTGGCGGACCGCGGCGCCATGCCCGTCGTGATCGCGATCACGGGCCAGTGCCAAAGGTAGACGCCATAGGACCGGATGCCCAGCCACCGCAGCGGCTTCCAGGAGAGCAGCCGGCCGATTCTGCCTGGTGCCGCGGCGGCGAGGATGAGACCCCCGGCGGCCAACGCCGCGAGCACGAGCCCGTAGGGATAGAGCACCGGATTCGGGCCTGCCAGGTGCCAGACGGCCCAGGCCAGGATCACCAGGCCGGCGGCGCCCAGCAGGTCAAGCACCTGCCTGGCGCGGCCAGCGGTCGCGGCGACCTGCGCGAGCGGAAACGTGATCGCCAGCGCCGCGCCGATCATCAGCGCGCTCGCGTGCGTGTCGGTGCCGTAGTAGACCAGCGACGGGTCGGCGCCCGGCGTGTAGATCGCGAGCATGACCAGCGCGGAGGCAACGGCACCGCCCCAGGCGAACAGGGCGCGCGAGGCCGGCCGGCGCACGAGCACCAGGATCGCGGCGAGCAGCAGCGGCCAGATGAGGTAGAACTGCTCCTCGACGGCGAGCGACCACAGGTGCTGAAACACCGGCGGCGGCCCGTACAGCGAGAAATACGACTGGTGCGCGAACGCCTGCCACCAGTTGCTCGTGTAGGACACGGCGCCCAGCACCGCGGGCCTGAGCGTGTCTCGCTGGCCGGGTTCGAGCAGGCTGACCGCGGCCGCGACCGCGACCAGCATCAGCGCGAGCGCGGGGAGCAGCCTGCGGGCGCGGCGCTGGTAGAACCTGCCGAGCCCGATCCGGCCTTCCTTGCGGTACCTGGCAGCCAGGAGGTCAGTGATCAGGTAGCCGCTGAGCACGAAGAAGATGTCCACCCCCAGGAATCCGCCGGGGATCCACGGCAGCCCCTCGTGGAACGCCAGGACGGCGAGGACCGCGAGCGCGCGCACGCCGTCCAGGCCCGGCGCCCGCCACGCGGGCTGGCCTGGCGCGGTCACGGGCTGGTCAGCCTGGATGGGGCTGGCGGTGTTCGCCGGGGGCGCGGCGACCTGGACCGAGGTGCTCGCCGCCGCGCGGGGGGCTGGTCCGGCCCGCACAACAGTCTTAGACGCCTCGGACTGGCCTTTCGTTGCGGCCGGCTCGATCGTCACGGTCAGCCCGCTGGTCTGCGCGGCGGGCGGCTCGGAGGACGCTGCCGGCTTGGGCGCCGTGGCCGGATCGGAGGCCTGGGCTGGGCCCGCCTGTGGCTCGGCCGCCGTCGGCGTCGTCAGCCGGACGTTGCTGGCGGCGACCCCGTTCGTGCTGCCGTTCCCGGCATGGCGCCGATCGGCGTCTCCCGCGCCGCGTTCGCCCCAGGAGCCGATCAGCTTGATGGAGGGGAACTCGTCGGCCGGCGGTTCGGTTCCCCGCGGCTCAGGCGCATCCTCCGCGGCGTCGAGCGATTCCGCGTCGGCGGGAACGGCCTCCGCAGGTGCCGCGATCTTCGCGCCAGCAGCAGCCTCCTCCTCCTCCTGGCCTTCCACAGCCGAGTCGCCGATATCGGCAGAGGTTGGCTGTACCGGCACGACATGTCCTCCCTGGTTTGGCATGATCGTCAGATTTGGGCCCGCAGTTTTGAAATGAGCGCACGGCAATCGCCGCCGCTTCCCCCCTCCGAGCAGGTACTTCTCTGGCCAGGGTCGATTTTCCCGCCTGCGGCGCCTGTCACTCGGTCTTACGCTGGGCGATAGCTTAGTTTTCGGCCGCGTCTCGCGCGACGAAACGCCACGCAGAGTAAGTAACAATGAGCGTTCCGGCGGGTAACCCAGAGGTAATTTCTACTCGCTCACGGTGACATTTATCTGATCGGACGCGAGCCGGATCAGAAGAGGCTCGGCCGTGGTGACGTCGCTCGCGGACCGCACAATGGTCGAGTCAGCGCGCTGGACAACCGCGTAGCCTCGGCGGAGAGTGGCCGCCGGGGACAGCGCGACCAGGCGTGCCCTGGTGTGAGTGAGATCGGCTTCGGCCCTGTCCAGGCCGGATGCCAGGCAGCGGCGTGCCCGCTCGGCGAGCGCCAGCACCTGCTCGTGCCGCCGGTTCAGTTCGGCGGCCGGACTGGCCAGGACCGGCCTGGAACGGATACCGCTGAGCCAGGCAGTCTCGCGATCCAGTCGCCCTGCTAGCTGGCGCCTGGCCCGGGATCGCAGCTCGGCGATGATCGCCAGTTGCTCGCCGATGTCCGGCACGACCCGGCGTGCGGCGTCCGTCGGCGTCGATGCCCGCAGGTCGGCGACCAGGTCGAGGAGCGGGACGTCCTGCTCGTGGCCGATCGCGCTGACCACCGGCGTGCGGCATGAGGCAACGGCCCTGACCAGTGACTCATCGGAGAACGGGAGCAGGTCCTCGATTGACCCGCCGCCGCGAGCGATGATGATCACATCCACCTCGGCGTCGGCGTCGAGCGCGCGCAACGCGTCGGTCACCTCCGAGACCGCGAACGGGCCCTGGACGGCGACATGCTCGACCCTGAACCTGACCGACGGCCAGCGACGTGCCGCGTTCTGGAGTACGTCGCGTTCGGCCGCCGAGTCCCGGCCGCAGATGAGTCCGACAAGACGGGGCAGGAACGGCGGCCGCCGCTTGCGTTCTGGGGCGAACAGGCCTTCGGCGCCGAGCGCGCGACGCAGCCGTTCGAGCCTGGCGAGAAGCTCGCCGATCCCGACCGCGCGCAGCTCCAGTGCGTTCAGCGAGAAGGATCCCCTGGTCATGTTGAAGTCGGGCTTTGCGAAGACCACGACCCGCGAGCCCTCGGCGGGCGCGGGGTCGGCCGCGTCGAAGGCCAGCCGAGGGCAGATCACTCGCACCGAGACCACGGCCACCGGATCGCGCAAGGTCAGATAGACCGTCCCGCCGCGCCTGCTCAACTCGGCGATCTGGCCTTCGACCCAGACCCGGCCAAGCTTGCCGATCCACTCGCCGACCAGCCGCAGTACGGTGCGGACCGGGATCGGCGCCTCAGCCGTGGTCTCAAGGGGCATCGTGCCTGGCCTCGAGCTTGGCGACCCGGCGTTCGAGCATGCCTATGACGTCGGCCCGGTTCCCGGCCGACATCTCGTGCTCAAGCAGGGTCCTGACCTGCGCCGCGTCAAGGTTGCGGAGCCGTGCCCTCAGCGAGGCCAGGGACAGCTCGTCGAATCCGGGCACCGGCAGCTCGACCACGGCGGCCGGCGGCATGGATCTGGCCGCGCGGGCTGGTTTCCGCCTGCGAGTCTGTGGCGCGGGCAGGTCGTCATCGGGCGAGGACTCGGCCGGCATGTCCGGGGTGAGAACGCGGACATTGTTGGTCGAATCGAGCGAGCGAAACTTGTGAGCGGTGCTCGATTGTCCCTTCATCCCGGGTGGCGGCGTGGCGCTCCTGACGTAGTCCGCAGTTGTCATCGGGTGTTTCGAGTGCTCGCCGTCCAGGCCGGTCGGAGGGCCGTCCTGCTCGTCGGGTTCGGTGCCCTCCCGCTGCGCCTCTTCCGCGCGGAAGCGGTCTGCCGCAAGCAGCAACTGTCCGATTCCGGCAAAAAAGCCGCGCATTACCCTGACCGGAACCTCCCTGGCACTCTTCATCTGTCCGGTCGTGTCCGGCAACCGCACCATCGTGGCCTCCTCACCACGGCCGCCGCGCGGTCGCGCCGGCGGCCGAGTCTCAGTGCCCGGACCTTCCATCGCCATGGTGCCGCATCCGCGCGGCTGACGGGAGTTTCATCGACGGCGCGCCGCCGGGCCGTGCCCTGACCGGCCAGGGCCCGCAAGAGCGGGCACGGCCGTGGCCGGGCTCGGGAGTTCGCCTACCATGGATCTCATGTCCGAACCGACCAGGCGCGTCCTGCTTGCGAAACCACGCGGCTACTGTGCGGGAGTCGACCGTGCGGTCCAGGCCGTGGAGCTCGCGCTTGAGAAGTACGGCGCACCGGTTTACGTACGCAAGCAGATCGTGCACAACACGCACGTAGTCAAGACCCTGGAAGGTCGCGGCGCGATCTTCGTCGAGGAGACCGACGAGGTTCCCGAGGGTTCCATCGTGGTGTTCTCGGCGCACGGCGTCGCGCCAGACGTGCACGAGTCAGCCAAGGGCCGCAGCTTGCGCACCATCGACGCGACCTGCCCGCTGGTCACGAAGGTGCACAACGAAGCACGCAGGTTCGCGGCCCAGGACTACGACATCCTGCTGATCGGCCATGAGGGTCACGAGGAGGTCATCGGCACCACCGGCGAGGCGCCAGCTAACATCCGGCTGGTGGACGGTCCCGAGGATGCCGCGAAGATCGAGGTCCGCGACCCCGCGAAGGTCGCATGGCTCTCGCAGACCACGCTGTCGGTCGACGAGACCAGCCAGACCGTCTCTGCGCTGCGCGAGCGGTTCCCGCAGCTGATCGATCCGCCTAGCGACGACATCTGCTACGCGACGCAGAACCGGCAGGCGGCGGTCAAGCAGGTCGCCAAGGAATCCGACCTCGTCATCGTCGTCGGCTCGCCGAACTCGTCCAACTCGGTCCGGCTCGTAGAGGTCGCCAAGGATTCAGGTGCCGCGCATGCCTACCTGGTCGACGACTGCGCGGCGATCGACCCCAGCTGGCTCGAGTCAGCCAGCACGATCGGCGTCACCAGCGGCGCCTCGGTGCCAGAGGAACTTGTCGAGCAGGTGCTCGAGCGGCTTGCCGAGGCTGGTTTCGCGACCATCGAAGAGGTCGAAGCCGTGCGCGAGAGCATGTCCTTCGCCCTGCCGCGCGAGTTGCGGGTGCCGCGTCACTGAGCGTGGTCACGCGGGCCGGCCGGCGTGGTCAGTCCGCCGGCAGGTCCTCAGCCAGTAGCGCCCCGGCCAGCTGGGCTCGCAGTTCTCGTACGCACTGCGGCAGCCCGCGCACTGTCGCGATCACCAGCGCGCCCGCCAGGCCGCCGAAGAGCCATGGCGCGGCCGTGCTCAGCGTGAGGAAAATGTCCGCGAGCGCCAGGCCCGCCGACGCGGCCACGTGATTCATGTGCAGCGTGATCAGCTCGCCGACCGTCACAGCGAGCAGGAAGATCAGCGGCGGAGTCGTCGCCGCGAGCAGGAGATCCTCGCGCCTGGTCCGCCCGGCCGCTGCCGCGCTTCCTGCCGCGAAGCCGAACCCGGTCAGGGCGATCACGTGCAGCCACCCAGCGCCCAGATCTGTCAGCACGAAGATCACGAACATCATGACGATGGCCGCCCTCGCGCTCATCGCCGGCCACAGCTCGGGCCAGGCTGTGGCGTGCGTGCGCCGGCGGCCGGTCAACTGACGACCCCGAACGGCCGCGACTCGACCTCCCTGAGCCCCCCGCCGACAGGCGCGGTGTGCGGAGGGACGAGCTCGGGGGCTGAGAGCGTGCGCGGCGGCAGCTCGACGGGCGGTGGCGCGGCGAGGTCCGCGTCGGTGACGCCGAGCTGGTTGAGCTTGCGGGCGGTGACCAGCACGCGGCTCTCCAGCACCCCGACCGCGCGGTTGTAGGCGGTGACCGCGCTGGTCAGCGACTTGCCGACGAGCTCGACGTGGCCGCCGAGACCGGTCAGCCGTTCGTAGAGCTCCCGGCCGAGGTCAAAGACGGCGCGCGCGTTGTCCGACAGCGCCTGCTGCTGCCAGGCGTACTGCGCGGTCCGCAGCATACTGACGAGCGTCGTCGGGGTCGCGATGTGCACCTTCTTCGCGATCGAGTACTCCAGCAGGGACGGCTCGCACTCCAGCGCCGGGGCCAGGAATGCCTCGCCGGGAATGAACAGCACGACGAACTCGGGCGCTGGGCTGAGCGCCGACCAGTAGGCCTTCGCCGCCAGCCGGTCGACATGATCCTTCAGGTGCCGGGCGTGGGCGGCGAGCCTGGCCTCGCGGATCTGCTCGTCGGCTGCCTCTGCCGCCTCAAGGTAGGCAGCAAGCGAGACCTTCGAGTCCACGACGATGTTCTTGCCGCCCGCCAGCCTGACCACCATGTCTGGCCGCATCGCTCCGGCCGCGTGCTCGTCGGCACCCGATCCGGCGACGGTAACCTGCTCGTCGAAGTCACAGCGCGCGCTCATCCCGGCGAGCTCCACCACCCTGCGGAGCTGCAGCTCGCCCCAGCGGCCGCGGGCTTCTGGCCGGCGCAGGGCGGTGACCAGCGCCTGGGTCTGGTCGCGTAGCTGCTCAGCGGCCTGCCTGGCGAACTTCACCTGCTCGGTCAGCGCCGCCTGGGTCACCTGCCTGGCCGACTCGCTCTCGCGAAGCTGGGCCTCGACCCTGGCCAGGGTCTGCCTGAGCGGCTCGACCAGCTGCTCGACCGCGTTCTTGCGGGAATCGAGCTGGCTGGTGGCGCTGAGGTTGGCCGCCCGCAGCCGGATCTCGCTGACCTCAAGCAGCCGCTGCTGGCTGACGTCGAGCGCTTGCGCGGACAGCGCCTGGAACCGCTCGGCCAGATAACCGTCGACCAGCGCGGCCTGCTCGCGCGCTGCGCGGGCCCGCTCGTCGGCGGCCCTTGCCTGGGCCGTGAGATCCGTGATGGCGCTGGTCAGGCGGCTTCGCGCGAACAGGAAGCCGATCGCGGCGCCGAGCAGCACGCCGACGCCGATTCCGGTCAGCAGCGAGGCGGCGTCCATGTTGGGCTATGCTTCCAGCCCGCTCTGACAGTGCCTGAGTCCGACACGCGCGGCCCGCGGAGAGGTCTCCTGGCCGACCGGTGCCCGCGCGGCGGTCAGCCGGGCCGGCCGGCCTGGCCTTGCCGGATCGCCTGCAGCGCTCCGACCGCCAGCATGTCCGCGAACATCGCCGAGCCGCCGTAGGAGACCAGTGGCAGCGGCAGCCCGGTCACCGGGACAATGCCGATGGTCATTCCGATATTGATGAACGCCTGGACGGCGAACCAGGTGGCGATGCCCGCGGCGGCCAGCATGCCGAACAGGTCGTCCGCACGGGCCGCGATCAGCAATGCGCGGACGATGACGATGCCGAGCAGCACGATGATCGTGACCGCGCCGACGAAGCCGAGTTCTTCCCCGGCCGCCGCGAAAATGAAGTCGGTGTGCTGTTCTGGTATGAAGCTGCCGGTGATCAGCTGGCCGTGGAACAGGCCCTGGCCCAGCAGGCCGCCGGATCCTACCGCGATCTTCGACTGGGCCACGCTGTAGCCGGCTCCCGCCGAATCGGCACCGGGGTGCAGGAACGCCGCCAGCCTGTGCAGCTGATACGGCTTCAGAAGATGCGTCCGCCATACGGTCAGTGCCGCGAGCCCCGCGCTCGCGCCGAGGACGGCGAGCCAGCGCAGCCGCGTGCCCGCCAGGACGATGAGGCTCGCCAGCAGGACGAGCAGGAGCACCGTCACTCCCAGTGCCGGTTCCGCCGCGACGAGGATGATCGCGGGCGCGGCGCATGCCAGCGCCACGGCAACGGCGCGGATTCCCGGGCGCGCGTCCCTCATGCCGACCTGACCGAGAATCCTGGCCGTCATCAAGACAAGCCCCAGCTTGGCGAACTCCGACGGCTCGGCCTGGAATCCGCCTGGCAGCGAGATCCAGGCACGCGCGCCGTTGACCGATGCGCCAAGCGGGCTGAGCACGGCGAGCAGGCCGGCGAGCGCAGCCAGGTAGGCCAGCGGCGAGAAGGCACGCAGCCTGCTGTCGCCGAGCAGGCCGACGGTGACCATGACGCCTGCGCCGATCACCAGGTAGAGCAGCTGCTTCTTCAGGTAGGTCTGCGGGTCAGCACCAAGCTGCAGCAGCTCGGCCCGGCTGGCTGACCAGACGAGGAGGATGCCGGAGACGCCGAGGCCGAGCACCGCGGTCAGCAGGATCCAGTCGAACCGCAGGATCGGCGCGGCCCAGGCGATCGCGCGGCTGCCGCGGCTCGGCCTCCTCTCGCGCAGCGGGCCTCCGGTTCCTCCTGGCCGGACCGGAGGAAGCCCGCGTACCGGGGTCAGTCCGGGTATGTTACCCCCGCGACCCATGCTCAGCCCCTCCGTCGCGCTGTCGCGGCAGCGTCCCGCCAGGCAGCGCGGCATGGTGGCCCTCAAGCCCGTAGATGCCGTCCCAGATCTGCCGCACGGCGGGCGCCGATACGTCAGCGCCGTAGCCGGAGGCAGGGATCATCATGACCACGACGTACCGAGGGTGAGCGCAGGGGGCATATGACGCGAAGACCGAGGTCGCCAGTTTGCCCGCGACCTGGGCCGTGCCGGTCTTGCCCGCCACGCACATCGTGCGCAGTGGGAAGCCGCTGAAGGCGGTGGCCGCGGTGCCCTGCGTAATCACGTCAGCCAGCGCGTTCCTGATGTAGGCGAGAACTGGCTTGGCCACCGGCAGATGACCGGCGACCGGCGGGGTGATTCGCCGCACCAGCCGCCCGTCCGGCCGGACCAGCGCCGCGCCAGCACGCGGGCTGTACAGCGTGCCGCCGTTGGCCAGAGCGGCATAGGCGCTCGCCAGCTGCAGCGGAGTGACGGCCACGTATCCCTGGCCGATGGCGGCATTGACCGCCTGGCCGGGCTCCCAGATGTCGCCGTAATGGCAGTCCTGGTACGCGATCCGCTGCGCATAGGAGCCGTACTGGTTGCCGTGCCGGCACCAGAGCCTCTTGTTCTGGGCGTAGAAACGGTAGAGCCATGCGCGGGTGGGCACCGTCCCGGCCGACTCCTCAGGCAGGTCGACCCCCGTGGCGCTGCCGAAGCCCCACGCCAGCTCCATCTTCTGCATCATCTGCACGGGCGCGTGAGCGCTCGTGACCACGTTCGCCTGACGGTTGTCCCGCAGCCAGATGTCGTAGGCGAGCTCGTAGAAGACCGTGTCGCAGGACTGGACGAGGGCCGTGTGCAGGCTCATCGCGCCGGAGCTGGCCGGGTTGTCGTTGAGGAACGTGCGGCCGCCGATGCGCACCGATCCAGGGCAGTCGTACGGGCCAGCCAGGCTGTAGCCGGCGGCGACGGCGGCCGCCGCCGAGGTCACCTTCCACGTGGATCCCGGCGCGTACTCGCCCTGCGTGGCCCGGTTCAGGACCGGCTCGCCCCCTGCCGCGCCGAAGAGCTCGCCGTACTGCCGCTGGGATATGCCCCGCGTCCAGATGCCCGGGTTGTAGGACGGGTAACTGGCCATCGCGATCACGCGGCCCGACGTAGTCATCACCACGGCCGCGCCGGTCGTGGCGCCCAGGTTGCCTTCCGCGTGAGCCCGGTGGATGGCGCCGGCCAGCGCGCGCTCGGCATCCGCCTGGACCCGTGCGTTGAGGCTCGTCACCAGGTCGTCTCCGGCCACCGGTCTGGTAGCCGATATCGTGCCCGTCACGGCGCCCGCCGCGTTCACGGCTACCCGCCTGGCCCCGGCGGTGCCGCGCAACTCGGCGTCGTAACGTGCCTCAAGTCCGGACTGTCCGACGAGATCAGCGCCGGCGAACCCGGTCAGGGTCAGGTGACGCCGCCGCTGTTCCTGAGCGGTGACCGGCTGCAGGTAGCCGAGCACCTGCGCAGCGCTGGTGCCGCCCGGATAGCTCACAACGGGCTGCGCCTCCGCGACGACACCGGGGAACCGGCGCTGATTCTCCATGATCTGCACGCCCACCCGTTCCGGCACATCCTCGCGCACCGGGACCGGCTGGTACGGCGACCCCGCCCAGCATGGCTGCGGCACGCCAGCCGTGCACAGCCTGAGGCGGTCATGCAAGAGCCGGTACCGGACGCCCAGCAGCCCGGCGAGCCGGTGCAGTTCGGCGCGGCCGCCGTCACCTTGCCGCGACAACGCCGTACGGTTCACCGTGACGACGAGCGCTGGGCGGCTCGCCACCAGCGGGCGGCCGGTGTCGTCCAGGATCTGCCCGCGGGCCGGCGGCACGACGACCGTCCTGATTTGCTCCTTGTCAGCCAGGCTCGCGTAGCCCCGGCCCGACGCGACCTGCACGTGCCAGAGCCTGAGGGTGAGGATGATCGGCAGCGCGACGCAGAGGGCCCACAGCAGTGCCAGGCGGCGCCTGGCGGCCCGGCTCACCGCGGGCCTCCGGGGTCCCCGGACGATCCGCCGTGCCGCGCCGAGCGGCCGCCGGTCCACCGCGGCACCCGCCGGCACATCCGCGGTTGCCTGCGGAACAGGCTGCGCGGGAACGTGCGGAGGCCGGCCGGGCCCGCTCCGCGCCGGCGAGCGGCCCGGGCTGGGCCACTACCTGGCCGGTTCCCCAGGAAGCTCAGGTTCGCTGGCCGGTGCCGTTTGGCCGGGGCCAGCATGGCCGCCGGCCCCTGCTCACCGCGGGCGGCCCTGGCCAGCGGGAGCCGAACGCGGTCGAAGCGGATGCCTCTCACGCCGCCGCCGTCGGGCCTGACGCCGGTCGCGGCTCCGCGGCCGGAGCGGATGTGGTCCAGGCCGCCACGGTCGAGGTGGCCTAGGTACGCGCGGCCGCCGTACGCGCGGGTCTCGTAGGAAGTGGCAGCGCAGGCGCTGGCAGCGTCGCCGCGGTGCCGATCTCGCAGCGGCTTGCCGCCGCTGACCGCTCCGGTTCCTGATAGCACCGCTAGCGCGGCTGACCTGGCGGCCAGGCGGCCCGCCTGACTGGCCTGCGATCGACTGCCGCGCACAACCGCGGCCGACAGCAGGACGGCGCACAGGAGGACGTCATACAGCACCGCTGCCGGCAGCCCCCTGAGAACCGCGGCTAGCGTGATCCCGCCATCGCCGGCGATCAGGCCGCCAGCGGCCAGAGCCGCCTCGCCCGCGCCGACGGCGATCACCGACACTGCGAGCAGGCATGGCACAGAGCGGTCCGCCCGCCGGCTGAACCGGCCGCAGCCGTAGCCGATCACGCAGAACACGAGTGCCGATCCGCCGATCAGGTAGCCGCCAGGGGGCGCGAGATCCAGGCCAAGCCCCGCGAAGAACCCGGTCAGCATGCCTGTGACCGGGCCCCGCGCCAGCGCGAGCGCGACGACGAGCACCAAGGCGATATCCGGGACGCTGCCGCCGGGCAGCGACAGCCCGTCCACGAACATGACCTGCACCAGCACGGTGGCGAGTGCCAGCGCACAGTACACCGCGTGCCGCATGTCAGCCTCCCGCGCCCTGCCGGTGCGGGGAGACGACCACCCCGACGACGTCGAGGGCGGAGAAGTCGGCGAACGGCCGGACCAGGGCGGTCCTTGTCAGTCCGCCGCCAGCGTTGACCTTGGTGATCACGCCGACCGGCACGCCAGCTACGTAGGGCCTGTTGCCGACCGACGCCGCCGTGACCAGCTGCTGGCCGGGCGCGACGACGCTGCTCGCGCCGAGGACGTGCAGGCGCAGCAGGTCGGGGCCTGAGTGGCTCGTCGTCGTCCCGGTGACCCAGCCCAGCCTGCCGCTCGCGGGTATCCGGACGCCGGCCACCGCTGCCGGGTCGGTGGCAAGCAGCACCGTGCAGGTCCACGGGCTCACGCTGGTGATGGTGCCGACGAGGCCCGCCGCGTTGAGCACCGTCTCCCGCGGCCTGACGCCGCCGCGGCTGCCGACGTCCAGGGTGACGGCCTGCTGATACCCGTGCCCGACCGCGATCACGTCTGCGCCGACTATGCGATGCCGGCCGCGCCCGGGCAGCCGCAGCAGGTTTGCCAGCTGAGCGTACTGGCGCTTGCTCAGCTGCTCACTGCTCAGCTGGGCCCTGAGCCTGATCAGCTTGCGCTCCAGCGTCTGCACCCGCTGGCTCGATCCGGCGCCGGCTCCGGGTTCGAAGAACGCGGCAAGCGGACTGGTCACCGACCGAACCGCGCGTTCCGCCGTTCCGAACACCGTCCCGCCGATCGTGCGCAGCGACGCTGACCCGCCAAGGGAGTCCGACGCGATCAGCGCGAGCGCGGCGGTGAGCAGCACGGCGAAGACGACACGCGTCCGCCGGGTGTCGTGCAAGGCGAACCACCCCATCCCGCCGCCGATGGCGGCTGCAACGCGCTCAGCGCCTGGCTTCGGACAGCAGGATCTGGCCGAGCGCCTCAAAGTCCTCGACGCACTTGCCAGTTCCCAGGGCAACGCACTCCAGGGGGTTGTCGGCCAGATGCACGGCCAGGCCGGTCTCCTCGCGCAGCCGGTCGTCCATGCCGCGCAGCAGCGCACCGCCGCCTGCCAGCGCGATTCCGCGGTCCATGACGTCACCGGCGAGCTCTGGCGGGCACTTGTCGAGCGTCGACTTGACCGCGTCGACGATGAGGCTGAGCGGCTCCCCGATCGCTCGCCGAACCTCACCTGCCGCTATCACGATGGTCTTCGGCAGCCCGCTGACCAGATCTCTGCCCCGGACCTCGGCCTGCGGCTCGTCCTCGGCCGGGAACGCCGAGCCGATCGAGATCTTGATGTGCTCCGCTGTGCGCTCGCCCAGCATCAGCGAGTGCTCCTTCTTGGCGAACGTGATGATGGCCTGGTCGAGCTCATCGCCGCCGACGCGGATCGACTGTGAGGCCACGATGCCGCCCAGCGAGATCACGGCCACTTCGGTCGTGCCGCCGCCGATGTCCACGACCATGTTGCCCATGGGCTCGTTGACGGGCAGCCCGGCCCCGATCGCCGCGGCCAGCGGCTCCTCGAAGATGTAGACCCGTCGCGCCCCTGCCTGGTGCGCGGCCTCCTTGACAGCGCTCTGCTCGACGCCGGTCAGTCCGCTCGGCACGGCGATGACGATCCGCGGCTTGGCCAGGTGCCTGCGTTTGTGGACCTTCTGGATGAAGTAGCGCAGCATCCGCTCGGTGACGTCAAAGTCCGCGATGACGCCGTCTTTGAGCGGCCGGATGGCCACGATGTTGCCAGGGGTCCTGCCGATCATGCGCTTGGCATCGACGCCCACGGCCACGACCTGGCCGGTGTTCACGTTCAGCGCGACTACTGAAGGTTCGTTGAGCACGATCCCGCGACCGCGCACATAGATCAGCGTGTTGGCGGTGCCAAGATCAACCGCCATATCGCGGCCCAGGAAGGCCAGGGCATTACTCATGTTAACGGCCGTCCGCAATGGTACCGAGGGTTAGTTGAGCGTTTTGTTCCCTCTGATGGCTGCCTGTACCAGCGGCCGTGTGCGCCCCGGCTGCCGGCCTATGTCCTTCATCGACCGAAGCCCCATGACCTAAACAAGATTGGGTAAAAGATCTTGAAACTTGCAGGGCAACTCGCCGGACGGCGGCGCGCGCGGCGGTCGGCGCCGACGCTCAGCGGGCGCTTCCGCTGGCGCCGAGACGCACCGTGACCGGGTGCGGCGTGCCAGGCGGCAGCGGGCTGGTGCCGTTCACGATCAGCTTGACGCCGCCCGGATTGCCGAGCTGCATGTCGACGGCATGCCTGAAGGTCCACCGCCTGGATGCGCCCGCGGCGACGTAGGACTGAAACAGGACGCGGCCGCCCGGAGTGGTGAACTGAACCCAGCAGTCCCCGGTCGCGGTCAGCCCGACGACGACCCGGTGGGCCGAAGGAGCGGGTCCCGGGGTGAGGGGAGCCACGGCGTGGTGACGCTTGGACGCGACATGTCCCGTGTTCCCGCCCGGGCGGCCCGGCGCACCGGCTGATGCCGACACGAGCTGGTAACGGGCGATGCCCGCGGCGGTCGCGAGGGCCAGCGCCAGCGCTGCGGTCACGTTCAGCCGGCGGCGGCCGCCCCGCCTGACGGCGGCGGCCTGCCACGGGAGGTCGGAGGGGGCGACCGCTGGCGCCGAGCGATGCGCCGCGTCGTAGTCCCGTATCAGCGGCGCGGGATCGGTTCCGACGGCCCTGGCGATGGACCGGATGAAGCCTCGGGCGTAGAAGTCGGCGCCGCACCCGGCGAAATCGTCCCGCTCGATGGCCCGGATGATGGTTTCCCTGATCCTGGCTTGCTCGCTGACGTCGGAGACAGTGAGGCCGGCCCGGTTGCGGGCTTCGGCCAGTTCTTCGCCGATGCTCACCGTGCGCCTCCCTGCCATCCGGTCCTGCGCGCCGCGTTCGGCGGCCGTGCGCGGACGCGACTGAGCCACGACTCCATCTTTCAGCGCGCGGTGCCCGAGCGCCGCCAGGGCAACAGCCCGACTGCTATCGACAGCCGCCTAGACTCGCCGGGGTGAGCCTAGAGATCGGAATCGTCGGCCTGCCCAACGTGGGCAAGTCCACCCTGTTCAACGCGCTGACCAGGGCAGGCGCGCTGGCATCGAACTACCCGTTCGCGACGATCGAGCCGAACGTCGGGGTCGTCGGATTGCCTGACCCGCGCCTCGAGCGGCTCGCCGGCCTGTACGACTCGGCCAGGATCGTGCCGGCGACCGTGCGTTTCGTCGACATCGCCGGCCTGGTGCGCGGCGCGTCGCAGGGGCAGGGCCTCGGCAACCAGTTCCTCGCCCACATCCGCGAGACCGACGCGATCTGCCAGGTCGTGCGCGTCTTCGCCGACCCGGATGTGAGCCACGTCGACGGCGATGTCTCGCCGGAGCGAGACATCGAGACGATCGCCACCGAGCTGATCCTCGCTGACCTGCAGACGCTGGAGAAGGCTGTGCCGCGGCTGGTCAAGGAGGCCAGGGCCGCCAAGGATCCGCAACGGACCGCGGTCGCTGACGCCGCCACCACGGGTCAGCAGCTGCTCGACGGCGGAACCACGCTGTTCGCCGGCGCCGCCGCGGCAGGGATCGACCTCGCGCACCTGAGCGAGCTGTCCCTGCTGACCGCCAAGCCGTTCCTGTACGTGTTCAACGTCGACGACCAGGAGCTCGCCGACGACGCGCTGAAGGACCGGCTTGCCAAGCTGGTCGCGCCGGCCGAGTCGGTCTTCCTCGACGCGAAGGACGAGGCCGAGCTCGCCGACCTGCCTCCCGGCGAGGCCGCTGAACTGCTCGCCGAGCTCGGCCTCGGCGAGCCCGGGCTCGACCAGCTGGCCAGGGCCGGGTTCGCGGCACTGGGGCTCGCCACCTTCCTGACGGCCGGGCCGAAGGAGGCGCGTGCCTGGACGATCAGGGCGGGCGCGACCGCGCCTGAGGCGGCAGGGGTGATCCACACCGACTTCCAGCGCGGCTTCATCAAGGCAGAGATCGTCTCGTTCGACGACCTGATGGCGGCTGGCTCCATCGCCGCGGCGCGGGCAGCCGGCAAGGCCAGGATCGAGGGCAAGGACTACGTCATGCAGGACGGCGACGTGGTCGAGTTCCGCCATAGTTAGTCATTTTGGTCTGAGGCGCGTGCGGGCGTCGCCGGGTTATGAGTAGTGCGACGCACGTCTCTGCCGTCGGGCAGGGTCTCAGTCGACAGAGCTGACCACGGCATGCGTCGTCTACTCGTGTCTCCAGCGCTGCTGCGTCTCCCCCGCCGGCACCGGCCTTACCGTGAGACGCCCCTGCTGACTGCCCGATCGGGCACGTGGCGGGCACGATCATCACCGGTGTTCGATTGACTGCGCCAGGACGCGCTGCGCCGGCTGCGCGACAGCGTCCTGGAGGAACTCAAGAAGGCCGCGCCGAGACTGCACGAGCTCAGCGAGCAGATGCGTGCCGATCTCGGCGTGGTGAACTAGCGTCGCCCCGGCCGCGATAAGCGGCCCTTCTCAGCGAGCAGGTAATCGGCGAGTGCGGCCGGCTGCGATAGCGCGTTCAGGTGGCCGCCCGGCAGAAGGTCCGCCTCGATTCCCAGCCGCTCCCGCGCGACCGCGCGCTGGAAGCTCGCAGGAAAGAAGCGGTCGTCCGCGCCAGAGGCGACCCTGATCGGCACCTGCGGCCAGGCGCCGAAGTCGCAGACGGACGCGAAGACAGCGTCGGCTTCTGGCCGCTGGTGATGCTCGCCAGCGGCGGCGACCGCAGGCGGCACGTCGTGCAGGAAGTAGTTTTCCAGGTCGAATTCGGCGGGATAGCCGCCCTGCTCGGCCGCCGCCAGCCGCGCGGATTCCCAGCCGGTAGCGACCCACCACGCACCAGGCGTCTCGCCCGGTCGCGGGATCATCGCGTTGACCAAGACCAGGGCGCGTGCCGCGATCTTCGCGGCCGCCAGCGGCGCGGCGAACCCGCCGAGGGACTGCGCGACAAGCACCACATCACCGCTGCCGTCCGCGGCCTGCGTCACAAGCCGCGCGTACTCGGCCAGGCCCGCGTCTGGGTCATCGGCCGGCAGGTCAACGGGGACGGCGTGGTGACCTGCCTCCTGGAGCAACGGCGCCACGCGATGCCAGTACCAGGCGGCGCCGCCCGCGCCGGGGATGAGCACGAAGGTGATCGGGCTGCTGTCGCTGGCTGACGTCATAGTCCTAATCTAGGACTGAGCGATCCTAAAAAGCAACCTGGTGCGGTAGGCTCGTGCTCGTGACCCAGTCCAGGCGGTATGACGATCCCTGCGGGATCTCTCGCGCGCTCGACGTCATCGGCGACCGGTGGGCGCTGCTCATCGTGCGCGAGCTGATCTTCGGGCCGAAGCGGTTCGCCCAGCTCCGCGCCGGGCTGCACGCGATCAGCCCGAACGTGCTGTCCCAGCGCCTGCGGGAGCTGGAGTCGGCTGGCGTGATCCGCCGCTCGGAACTCGCGCCCCCCGCTGGCGTCGCCGTCTACGAGCTCACCGGCCGCGGCAAGGAACTCGAGCCGGTCCTGCTCGAACTGGGCCGCTGGGGCAGCCAGGAGCCGATCACGACGGCACGGGAGCTCACGACCGACGCGCTGCTGGTCGCACTCAAGGCCGCCTTCGACCCCTCAGCGGCCCCCGGCGGCACGGTCGGCTACGAGGTCGAAATCGGCAGTGACAGGGTCATGGTCACGGTGTCCGGCCGCTCGCTCGCCGTGAGCAGGGCCGGCCAGAACTGCCAGCCGCTGGATTCCGCGGCGACGTCGCGACCATGCGTGCGGTGCTGTTCGGCCGCGAGACGCTTGCCGGTGCCGAACGAGCAGGCCGGCTGACGGTCACGGGCGACCGCGGCCTGGCCGAGCGCTTCACCCGGATGTTCCCCGTCTCGCGCCCTCAGCCACCGACTAAGGGAAGAGAAAACGACCGCATAGGGTCCTGAGTCTTCGCGCAAGCACCGAGGGCGGGTGCCCGTGGCGCCGTGCGGTGCCCGTGGCGTCAGGCAGCGCGCGCGATGACCAGGAACTCGCCGTCGCCGGCGCCGACCGGCTCGCGGTTCCAGCCGCCGTAGATCTGCTCGATCTCCAAGCCCGCCGCAGTGAGCGACGAGCGCAGCTCGGCCTCCGTGCGGAACCGCAGGTCCCCGGTGCTCGCCAGCGCCTGGCCGTCGGAGAACGCGTACCTGATCGTGAAGCTGACTACGTTGTCCGTGACGGCGTCGACAGCGATCGTGGCGGTGACCTGGCGTCCCTCGGGCAGCACCACCTGACGGCGCGAGTCGGCGGGATTCCACTGTTTCCAGCCGCGCGCCCGCGGGTCGCGGCTGTCGAAGGTCAGCCTGCCGCCGGGAACCAGGGCTCGCCTGAGGTCGGTCAGCGCCTTGTCCCACTCCTCGTCTGCGACGAAGAACTGGGCGACATGGCTGGTCATCACCGCCACGTCGAAGGCGGCATCTGGCAGCAGCTCCGATGACCCCTCGATCCAGGTGACGTTCCCGGCGCCCGGCTTGGCCCGGGCGGCATCGAGCGACGCGGCGGCGGGATCGACTCCCGTCACCGTGTGACCAGCCGCCGCCATCGCGAGCGTGAGCCGCCCGGTCCCGCAGCCCAGGTCAAGCACGCGCGCCGCAGGCGTCGCGTTGACGACGGACATGAAGAAGTCGTCGTCCCTTGACCAGCCGAACATCGCGTCGTAGACCTGCACCAGCGCGGGGTGATTGAACTCGGCGTGCCGCATGGGCCGGACGCTAGCAACGGGCTACCCGGGCGTCGAGCCGTTTCCGCCGCCCGCCATCTCCGCAAGGCGGCCCGCCAGGTACCGGCGCTCGGCCTCGTTGACGGCCAGATCCAGGGCCCGCCTGTAGCTGTCCGCCGCCTCGGCGGCCCGCCCGAGCCGCCTGAGCAGGTCGGCTCTGGTCGCGGGCAGCAGGTGGTAGCAGTCCAGGCCGCCCGCGGCAGCCAGGGCGTCCACGCGCTCGAGCCCGGCCGACGGGCCCTGTGCCATCCCGACCGCGACAGCCCAGTTCAGCCGGACCACGTCGGACGGGACGAGGTCCGCCAGCAGGCCGTACAGGTCGGCGATGAGCGCCCAGTTGGTGGCGGCGGCGGTCCTGGCGGCGGCGTGGCATTGCGCGATCGCGGCCTGGACCAGGTAAGGCCCTAGCGGCCGGCTGCTGGCCTCAGGCCCTTGATGCCCATGCTGCTCGTGCCTGGCCGCCATCTCCAGCAGCGCGTTGGCCTCTGGCTCGTCTGGCATCAGCCCGGTCAGGGCGCGCGCCAGCCTGATCGCCTCGGCAGACAGGTCGTGGCGGACCAGCCTGGTGCCGGCAGTAGCGGTATAGCCCTCGTTGAAGAGCAAATACAGCACGCCAAGCACGCCGCTGATCCGCTCCGGCAGCAGGTGCGCGGGCGGAACCCGGTAGGGGATGCCCGCGTTGCGGATCTTCTGCTTGGCGCGCACCAGCCTCTTGGCCATTGTCGGCTCCGCGGTCAGGAACGCTCGGGCGATCTCGGCGGTGGTCAGTCCGGCCAGGGTCCGCAGCGTGAGCGCCACCCTGGCCTCGAGCGGGAGCGCCGGGTGACAGCAGGTGAAGATCAGCCTGAGCCGTTCGTCGGGGATGTCTTCGGTGTCCATGTCGGCTCCCGCCGGATCCTGCTGCGGCGACAGCAGCGCTGCCTGCTGCAGCTTGACGGCCTCGGACGCATGGCGGCGCAGCCGGTCGAGCGCGCGGTTGCGCGCCACCGTGGTCAGCCAGGCGCCAGGCCGGCGCGGATCCCGTCGCGCGGCCAGGCCTGCAGCGCCTGCGTGAACGCGTCCTGCGCGCACTCCTCCGCGAGATCCCAGTCACCGGTCATGCCGATCAGCGTGGCGACGACCTTGCCCCACTCGTCGGTGAACGCGCCGGCTACCGCCGCGCTGACGTGGCCGGTCACTCCCAGAACGGGCGCACTTCGATCATGCCGAACCCGGCGACCGGGTGCCTGGCTGCCACGTCGAGCGCCTGATCGAGGTCGGCGCACTCGATGATGTCGAGGCCGCCGATCTGCTCTTTGGTCTCGGCGAACGGGCCGTCCGCGAGCAGCACGTCGCCGCCGCGTACCCGTACGGTCGTCGCATCGCTGGCGGGCCTGAGCCGGTCACCGATCAGGCGGACGCCGCTGTCATCCATCTCCTTGACCCACGCCTCGGTGGCCGCGGGTATCGCGGCCCGCTCCTGCGGGCTCAGCTCGACCGAGCCGTCCGTGCAGATCAGCATCAGGTACTTCATGGTTGCCTCCGTTGCTCATCCTCTCGCCCTCTCACCGGAACGACGAACGGGACCGCGCCGGATGGACACCTGCCAGCCGGGAACCACGGTTTAAGTCGCCGCCGCGAACCCAGCGGCCTCACTAGCTGGCGGCGTCGCGTAGGCCTGAACGACCGCGGCCTTGTTGAAGACCCGCCAGGTTGCCGCCGACACCACGACGGCGACGGCGAACCCCGCCCAGTACGGCGCCGTGATCCCGAACCTGGACGCGAAGCCGCCGGCCAGCAGGGCGCCCGCGCAGTTGCCGCCAGCGGCGATGAACAGGTTCGTGCTGCCCACCCGGCCGAGCATCGCCGGCGGCGTCAGCCGCTGCCGCAGCGAATTGCTCACGATCGTCCAGAGCGCGCCGTGCACGCCGAACGCGAACAGCGCGACGCAGATCAGCGGCGTGTTGCGGGACGTCGCGAGCGCCAGGTGCAGCCCCGCCTCGATCAGCAGGCCCACCCTGATCGTCCACGTCGCCGTGACCTTCGCGATCAGCCGGTCGCCCATCACCGAGCCGCCGATCCCGCCGACGGCGAGGCAGGTGAACAGCAGGCCGTAGCCGACGGAGCCGAGCTGGAGCCGGTCCCTGGCCAGCAGCACCAGGACCGCGAGCGCGCCGGTGAGGCTCACGTTCAGCAGCCCGATGAGCACGGCCATCGTCCTGAGCAGCCGCTGCCCGGTCAGGAACCGGAATCCCTCGGCGACGTCAGCCCAGACCGACCGGATCACCCGCGTCCGCCCGGTGGCGCCGACAGGCCCGACGTCTGCGGCGCCGCGCTCTGCCCGGTAGCTGCCGGCGATCCATGCGACCAGCAGCGCGCTCGCCGCGTACGTGCCGGCGTTGGCCAGGAACGGCAGGCCGGCCGCCGCCGCGAACAGCAAGCCGCCAGCCGGTCCCGCCACCATCTGCTGCGCCACGGTGTCGCCGCCGATAAGCCAGCCGTTGGCTCGCTCCAGCCTGGCCGCCGGCACGACGTCCGGGATCATGGCCTGGCTCGCCGACCGGAACACGATCTCGCCGGTGTTGACGACGAACAGCACGACGTAGAGCAGCGCGATGCTCGCCCAGCCGGTGAGGATCGCGGCGGCGAGCACGCCCATCGCCAGGACCCGGCTCCAGTCCACGATGATCATCAGAAGCCGGCGGTCGAGCCGGTCGACGAGCACGCCGCCCGGCAAGGCGAAGAGCAGCCACGGCAGCCACGCGACGCCGAACGCCGCGGAGACGATCAGCGGGCTGCTGGTCCATGACGCCACGAACAGCGGGGTGGCGATCGTCGCGAGCCCGCTGCCGAAGGCGGAGATCGCGCTCGCGGCCCACAGTTTCGCGAAACTGCTGCCTAGGCCTGCACTGAGCCCCGCCCCTTGCCCCGCGGCCGCGTCCCTCCTTGACATCGCGAGGGAACGTATCATGAGGCGAAACGTGCCTGTTCAGGGCACGTAGCACTGTTACCGTCTTGTCGTGCACTCCTCCAACCGGACCTCGCGGCAGCGGCTGAGAAAGCAGTTCCAGGTGGCGGTCGGTGCCCTGGCTGTGGCCCTGCTGGCAGGGGTGGTCCTGATCATCAGGAACGTGATCGGGACAGGTAGCGCCGCCCCTGCCAGCGATGCCACGCCGCGTCCGTCGGCGGCCAGCCACGGCAGCGCCGACGGAAGCCCCGCCCGCCCCACGGGCTCGCCGCTCTCGCCCGCCTGGCGCGGCGACGGCAAGCCAATCACCCTCGCGTTCGGCGGCGACGTGCACTTCGAGGGCCCGATCGCCGTCCGGCTCGCTGACGACCCGCGTTCCGCGCTAGGCGGTGACATCGCGACGCTGATGAAAGACGCCGACATCTCGATGACCAACTTCGAGTCGGCGTTGATCTCCGGGGCCTGCACCGACCCGCAGCCCAAGCAGTTCGTCTTCCACGCGCCGCCGTCCGCGCTGACCGCGTTCAAGGCCGAGCACGTCACGCTCGTCACCGAGGCGAACAACCACGGTGAGGACTGCGGCCGGCCGGGACTCGCGCAAGGGCTGGCCGTCGCGAAGGCCGCGCACTTCCCGATCGTGGGCATCGGCGCGAACGCCGCACAGGCGTTCACGCCATACCGGACCACGGTGCGCGGCCAGCGGATCGCGATCTTCGGAGCGACCGAGGTGCTCGACACGAACCTGATCACCTCCTGGACAGCGACCGCGTCACAGGCGGGGCTGGCCTCGGCGTACTCCGAAGGCGAGCTGGTCTCGGCGGTTCAGGCGGCACGCAAGGACAGCGACACGGTGATCGTGTTCCTGCACTGGGGCACGGAAACCCAGGAGTGCCCGAACTCGGTGCAGGTGCCGCTCGCGAAGGCGCTGGTGAAGGCCGGCGCCGACATCATCGTTGGCAGCCACGCGCACGTCGAACTCGGGGCCGGGTACCTCGGGACCGCGCTCGTCGACTACGGCCTGGGGAACCTGGCTTTTTACGACACCTCGGCGCCGGAGATCTACAGCGGAGCGCTGCATGTCACGATCACCGGCCGCCACGTCGATGACTTCAGCTGGCGACCCGCCCAGATCTCCGGCGGCCTGCCCGTCCCGCTGACCGGTTCGGCGGCGACGGCGGCCCTGCAACGCTGGAAAGGCCTGCGCGGATGCACCGGTCTGGCCGATACGCGAGGCACCAGCACGGCGAGCGCCCTCAGCGAGACCCGTCCGTTCACGGGGCCGTCCATTTCGCCGCTGGCCGGCTGACGCATCGTCGCGCCGCCCGGCCGGCTCCCTAGAATCGGCTCTCATGAGCCCAGAAGCACCGGCCGCCACGCGGATCCCGTCCGAGCGCACGCACCATGGCGACACCGTCACCGACGAGTACGCCTGGCTGGCGGGCAAGGAGAACCCGGACACCATCGCCTACCTCGAGGCGCAGAACACCTACACGGAGGCGATGACGGCCGGGCAGGCCGGACTGCGTGCGGAGATCTTCGGCGAGATCAAGGGCAGGACCAAGGAGACCGACTTGTCGGTGCCGACCCGCAGGCGGGGCTGGTGGTACTACTCCAGGACGGTTGAGGGCGAGCAGTACGCCGTGCACTGCCGCCGCGTCGTCGCGAGCGACGACGAGCGGCCGCCGATGACGCAGGACGGGTCGCCGCTGGACGGCGAGGAGATCCTGCTCGACGGCAACGAGCTCGCCGGGGACCAGCCGTACTTCTCGCTCGGCGCGTTCAGCGTGAGCCCGGATGGCAGCAAGCTGGCCTACTCGACCGACTTCGCGGGCGACGAGCGGTACACGATGCGCTTCAAGGACCTCGGCAGCGGCGAGACCGCCGCGGACGAGATCCCCGGCACGTACTACGGGTCGGCCTGGTCGCGGGACGGCTCTTCGCTGTTCTACGTCACGGTCGACGACGCGTGGCGGCCGTACCGGATCTGGCGCCACACGCTCGGCACGCCGGTCGAGCAGGACGCGCTCGTGTTCGAGGAGACGGACCAGCGGTTCTTCGCCGGGGTGTGGCTGACCCGCAGCGAGCGCTACGTGGTGATCTCCACCTCCTCGAAGCTGACCAGCGAGGAATGGTTGCTCGACGCCAGCGACCCGGCCGGCGAGCCAAGGGTCGTGGCGCCCAGGCGGCAGGGCGTCGAGTACAGCGTCGACCATCAGGTGAGCGCCGACGGCACAGACCGGCTGCTGATCCTGCACAACGACGGGGCAGAGAACTTCGAGATCGCCACGGCGACGCTCGACGACCCGGCCGCGTGGACGCCGCTGGTGCCGTACCGGGCCGACACACGGCTGATGGACGTCGGCGCCTTCCGTGACCACCTGGTCGTCTGGTTCCGGCGGGACGGGCTGACCGGCCTGCGGGTGCTGCGGAACGACGGATCGGAGTACGAGGTGCCGTTCGGTGAGCCTGTCCGCACGGTGACGCCCGGCGCGAACCCCGAGTACGGCTCGAGGCTGTTCAGGCTCGGCTTCGTGTCGCTGGTGACGCCTGACTCGGTGTACGACTGCGACACCGCTACCGGCGAGCTCACGCTGTTGCGCCGCCGCCCCGTACTCGAGCTGCCTGGCCGCGGCGCGTACCGCTCCGAGGACTACGAGCAGCACAGAGACTGGGCGATCGCGGCGGACGGGACCAGGGTCCCGATCTCGATCGTCTGCCGGAAGGACCTGCCGCGGGACGGTTCAGCGCCGTTCCTGCTGTACGGGTACGGCAGTTACGAGCACTCGAGCGACCCGTCGTTCTCGATCCCGCGCTTGTCGTTGCTCGACCGCGGCTTCGGCTACGCGATCGCGCACATCCGCGGCGGCGGCGAGATGGGCAGGCACTGGTACGAGGACGGCAAGCTGCTGCACAAGATCAACACGTTCACCGACTTCGTCGCCTGCGCCAGGCACCTCGCGGCCGCGGGCTGGACGAGCCCCGGCGGCCTGGTCGCGCGCGGCGGCTCAGCCGGAGGCCTGCTCGTCGGGGCAGCGGTCAACCTGGCTCCCGACGCGTTCGGCGCCGTCGCCGCCCAGGTTCCGTTCGTCGACGCGCTGACCACGATCCTCGACCCGTCGCTCCCGCTCACCGTGACCGAATGGGAGGAATGGGGCGACCCGCTGCACGACCCGGCCTTCTACGCGTACATGAAGTCCTACAGCCCGTACGAGAACATCGCGGCTGACGCCGTCTACCCGCCGATCCTGGCGATCACGAGCCTGAATGACACCAGGGTCCGCTGCACCGAGCCCGCGAAATGGATCGCGAAGCTGCAGGCGTCGGCGAAGGGCGGGCCGTTCCTGCTGAAGACGGAGATGATCGCCGGGCACGGTGGCCGCAGCGGCCGGTACGACGCGTGGCACGAGGAAGCCATGGTCCTGGCCTGGATAGTCGCTGTGGCGGCCGGGGATGACGCATAACCCCTGAGCACGGCGATAGATCCGTGCTGATCCCGCACGCCAGCGGGGTTCATCGTCGCGCGTAAAGCCGGCTGGCGGCGATGTCACACCAACGTTCACAGTTTGCGAGGACTGTTTCCGCTGTGCGGATACGGGCCCCAGCGAGGCACCGTTGCCGCTGTTCGGTGACAAGTCTGGGGAAAGGCAGGTGCCCATGCTTCCGCATAGCGGCGGCTGCTCCCCGGCAGGACCAAAGCGGCTAAGGCCCGTCGGATTGGATAAAAGGCTCATTCCACCGCATCTGTGCAGGTCAGCGTCGAGAGTGAGGCCCAATCCAGCAATCGGCGATGCGGGATTAGGCCGGGGCCCCCGAATTAATTCGCAGGTCACCGGCGCGTCGGAGGCCGCAAATCCCGCTGAGGCAGGGCGTATTGCCGCAGGATGGTGCCCGAGACGAGCATGGGTGCGCCGCAGCTCTTGGCCAGGTTGGCGCAGAAGAGCGAGCGGAGGGGTGATGGCTACGGGCAACCAGGTGGTGCCCGGAGCTCCGGCGTTGGCCGATGACGCGGCAGCCGGGCCGCCGGTGACAGCCGAGCACGCGCCGTGGCCGGCCGGATCGGCCGGGCCGCAGGCGGCTTGGCCGGTCAGTCCTGCCCATTCGGGCGGGATGCCGGCCGGCAACGGGCATGCGGCGCTGCCGGGATACTCCACGCCATCGGGCTATGCCGGGGCGCACGGCCCGGCCGGGAACGACCCGGCCAGAAACGCACCAAGGCCCTGGGCCGGCGCGGGGGGACGCTGGCTCGTCTGGGCGTTCAGGGTCGTGCTCTGGACGGTGCTGCTGCTGATCGGGTACCGGGGAATCGCTGCCATCGTGACGGGGACCCCAGGACCAGGCGCGGCGACGGCCGAGCCCGCTCTGCCCGTGGCAACTGACGGCGGGCAGCCCGGGCAGTTTCCCGCCGCGCTCGCGCAGGCGTACGCGCTGGAGTTCGGCCAGGTCTACCTCAACTTCAGTCCCGACAAGGCCGCGCAGCGGGCCAGGAGCCTGGCCGCGTTCCTGCCGCCAGGAAGCGATCCGATGTTCGGCTGGAACGGGGCGGCCACCAGGACTCTGCAGTCCGAGCAGGTCGCCGGGATCCGGGTGGCCGGTCCGCACCGGGCGGTGGTCACGCTGCTGGCGAGGGTGAACGGCGGCCTGATCGAACTGGGCGTGCCGGTCTACGCCAGGGGCCGCGGCATGGTCGTGTCAGGCTATCCCGCGCTGCTTCCTGCCCCGGCGCAGCTCGCCCCGCCGCACCGGGGCCACCTCAGGCCCGACCTGGCCGCCAGGGGATCCCTGAGCGTGCTGCTCCCCGCCTTCTTCCGTGCCTATGCCGGCGGCGATGGTGCCCGGCTGCGCGTGTTCACCGCGGGCCGCCGCTCGTTCCCCGGTCTGGGCGGTGCCGTCAGGTTCGGCGGCATCAGCCGGCTCAGCGTTCCTGCCGCCTCAGGGCCGGCCAGGCACGTGACCGTCACGGTCGTGTGGAAAGTGGGCACGCGACCCGCCGCGGGCCTGGCAGGCCCGGCGGGTTCGCCTGCCGAGCTCAGCATGAGCTACGCGATGACTGTCGTCCGGCACCGCGCCAGCTGGCTGGTCCGGTCGATCAGCGCATCGGCCATCCAGCCCTGGCCGGCGCCATGAGCCCCCCGCCCACCCACCCGGTCAGGCGCAGCCCCCGTTCCCCCCACCCGGAGTGATGATGTCCACGCACCTACTGACCACGGCGCCGCCTGTGGCGCTCAGCAGTACAGGGCTCGTGACGTACCTGCAGACCCTCTTCGGGCCGTTGTTCCTCGGGATCGTTGGGATCGTCGCGATCTTCTTCCTCTTCACTAGGGAGATCCTGCGGTTCGTGCAGTTCTTCGTGCTCGCCGTGGCGATCGCGGTGATTTTCTACGTCCCCGGCATCGTGCGCTCCCTCGCCATGGGCATCGCGCACGCCCTTGGCGTCCACTGACCAGCAGCAACCTGAGCATCCCGGCGCTTGCCGCGGCGGGCGGAAGGAGACCATCAGGTGGATCTGCCCACCTACACGAGCATCTGGCGCATCGAGAAGCGGCTCTACAAGCTGTACGACTTCAGGCTGCCCATGCCGCTGCCGATCGGCCAGGTCACCGTGTTCGCGGCGATCACCGTGCCCTACGTGGTGCTCCTCACCGTGCTCGGACTGCCGTTCAACCACACGCTGATCTGGCTCTACATCCTTCCGCCTGGCCTGGCGACCTGGCTGGTCACCAGGCCCGTCCTGGAGAGCAAGCGACTGCCTGAGCTGATCAGGTCCCAGCTGCGCTACCTCGCCGAGCCGCGGATCTTGTGCCGGATGGCGCCGCTATCCGAGCGTGACGTCGTTGTCGTGACTGGCCGGATCTGGCGGCCGAGGGCAGGCCGGCGCCAGGCCGACTTCCTGGAAGCCGATGCCGACCACGAGATGGCGGCTGATGAGCTCGCCGAGATGCCCGCCGGGTCTCCTGGCAGGATGAGAGGCCGGCTGCGGAAGGGACCGCTTCCGCCGGGGCGCTCGCGCGACAGCGCGTCGTCGCCCGCCGCCGATTCTGCGAGTCCCGGTGAGCTGCCCAGCTGGATCCCCGCGGCCGGCCAGCCGGCCGGTGTCAGGGCCAGCAGGCAGCCGGCCGACGCGGATCGAGTGCGTGAAGTCGGGCGCGTGAATCCCGCCGAGTTCCGGCTCGCCGCATCCGGGCGGCCAGCGCAGCCTCGCACGCCAGTTCCGTACCCGGCGCACCCGGCCGGTCCGCCGCCCGGGGATGGCCGTCCGCGGGCCGAGGGCAATCCGATGCCGCCCGAGCCAGCCCCGCCGCGCGGTCAGCGGGCCTACGCCGTTCGTCCGGCGCCAGAGCAGCGGGCCGAGGCGTCCCGGGCCCCGGCCCCGGACACCGTCGCGGCAGCGGCTGCAGGCATGCCTGCGCCGGCCGCAGGCATGCCTGCGCCGGCCGATCAGCCTTGGCGGCCGGGTATGGATGGGACACCCATCACCGCTGAGGGCAATGGGTGTCCCATCCATAGCGGCTCGGCGCCGGTGTCCGCGGAGGCGCCGGCGTGGGTCGCCCACCGCGCGCGGCCGGATCAGCCGGAATGGCCGCCGGCCGAGCAGCCGGCGCCCGCCGGATCAATGACGGCCGAGTCGCGGGCAGCGAGCCCGGCTCAGGCCGGGCCGGGTCAGCCGTCCGTGCCGGGTCAGCCAGCCGGGCCGGCGCGGCCGGCCGTCACGGTCGTCGGCGCTGGGGCCGCGAAGACGGCCGCGCCTTCGGTAGAGCGCGCGCTCGCCGGGCCCTCGGCCCGCCGCGGCGATCTCCGGGCGGGACGGGTGGCCGTCGTTCCTGGCGGGCATCGTCCAGGCAAGCCCGATCTGCTGCAGCGCGACCGGGCGCGGGCCCAGCAGCCGATCGGCATCAGGCCCCGGATCGTCGTGCTCGGCTGCACGGTTGGCGCCGGCCAGACCATCACGGCGCTGCTGACCGGGGAAGTGCTGGCCGGCTTGCGTCAGGACCAGGTTGCCGTGATGGATCTCAACCCCGGGCCCGGTTCGCTGGCCAGGCGCGCAGAAGCGCGGCCCGCGCCGAGCCAGGGAGCGCTGACGGGGCGTTCCAGGCTCGTGGTGATCGGGCCGGGTACGGCAGCCGGCGGGAGCCAGCCCGCGGCCCTGCCGCGCGATCCGGCGATCGACGCGATAACCTTCGAGGCGGCGACAGACCGGTACGATCTCGTCCTCGCCGACCCCGCGACCGTCGCCGTGCCCAGGCTGCTGGCCGTCGCCGACCAGATCGTTCTGGTCGCCCCGGCCAGCGCGGCCGCGCCTGGCGCGATCGCGATGACCTACGAATGGCTCGAGGCACATGGCCGGTCGGCGCTGGCCGCGGGTTCGATCATGGTGCTGAACGGCGTCAGCCGCCGCAGCGCGGCCTCCGTCGAGCAGTCGGAGCGGGTCTGCGCCGGCCGGTGCCGCGCCATCGTCCGGATCCCGTGGGATGACCAATTGCAGAGCCAGCTGCCCAGGCGCGCCATGCCGGCTGGCCCGAGCGCGCAGCTCCGCCAGCACTGGACCGGCGTCCTGAACGCTGCGACCGCCGCCGCGTACACGGCGCTGGCCGGCGTCCTCGTGACCAGCGTGACCGGGCAGACCGACGATGGCCAGGCCGATCAGGGCCAGGCAGGCCACGGCAGGGAACACGAGCCGGCGCACGCGGGGCAGGTGCAGCGATGAGCGCGAGCGGCGCCAAGCGGAGCAGGCTGTCGGTCCGGTTCTTCGACGACCGGATCCTGCTGACCGAGACCCACGCCTGGGCCTACTTCAGGGTGCCGACGATCTCGTATGAGTTCATGACCGGCCAGCAGCGCGAGGCCCTGGCCACCAACCTCACCGTCGCGCTGGCCGGGATCAGGATGGCCGACGCCGAGGTGCACCTGCGGATCGCGCACCGGAGCTACCCGGCTGCCGAGTGGGCCACTGGCCTGCACGCGACCTCCGACGGCGGTCCCGGCTGGGTTCCTTACCTGGACGAGATGTACCGGCAGGTGTGGGCCAAGGACTTCTGGACCAAGGAGATCTACCTTGGCGTCAGGCTGGGCCAGCGCGGCGTGCGCGCCCAGCTGACCGGCGGCGTGTTCGCCCAGTTCGGCCGCGCCTACAGGGCAAGCGAGCAGCTGCTCGGGCTCGAGGACGAGGCCGTGGTGCACGGCGAGATCGCCAAGTGGACCGAGCACGCCGACCGGATCGGACGGAGCCTCGCGGCGAGCTCGCTGGCCGCGCGTCATGCCAGCGCCGACGAGGTCGCGTGGCTGCTGCGGCACGCGATCACCGGCTGCCTCGGCGACCCGCCGCCGTCGGCCGCCCGCCGGCGCCGGTGGGGAATCGGCGAGATCGAGTCCCTGGTGGAAGGCGAGATTCACAACGGGCGCACTGTTCTGAAAATGGTGCATCCTGAAGGGGAGTCGCATACCGCCTTCCTGTCGTTCTCCAGGTTCCCCGATGTCATGTATTTCCCTGACGGGGAGCCGTGGCTGCACTACGCCGATTCGCTGCCTTTCCCGGTCGAGACGAGCCTGCGGATGAAGCTGATCCCGCCGGCCAAGGCCAGCAAGGACGTCAGCCGGCGGCTGGCCCACGCCAGGGACATGGACGCGCACATCCGCGAGGCAGGCGCGGACATGCCGCTCGCCCTGGCCGAGCAGATCGAGGCGGCCAGGCTGCTCGAGCACGGGATCACGAAGGAACGCCTGCCGTTCGTCTACGGCTGGCACAGGCTAGCGGTGACCGCGCCAAGCAAGGAGCTGTGCATGCGGCGGGCCGAGGCGGTCATCGAGCATTACCGCGACATCGGCATCGACGTCGTGAACTCGACCGGAGACCAGTTCTCCCTGCTGAACGAGTCGCTGCCGGGCGACAAGGTCAGGCTCATGTCCTACCTGCAGCGCCAGCCGCTGTACACGATCGCGGGCGGGATGCCGACCGCGACCGTCGATCTCGGCGACCGGGTCGCCGACGAGGCCGGCTGGATCGGTCCCTACATCGGCGAGACGATCGGCCGGGCGCGCTCGGTCGTCCACTTCGATCCCCTCGTCGCCGCGGCGCGCAACCGGCCTACCGCCGTCGCGATCACCGGCGAGCCTGGTGGCGGGAAGACCACCCTTGCGCTGCTGCTGATCATGCAGCTCGCGCTGCGCGGCGTGACGGTGGCGGTGATCGACCCCAAGGGCGACGCCGAGTCCCTGGTCAGGCTCCTGGCGCAGCGCGGCCGCCGAGCCAGGGTGCTACCGCTCGGCAGTGCCGCCGCCGGGCTGCTCGACCCGTTCTCGTTCGGCGACGACCTCGCCGAGCGGCGGACCATGGCCGCGGAAACCCTGCGCTTGCTGCTGCCCGGCATGAGCGAGGAACGCGAGAGCGCGATGATCCAGGCAGTCGGGGCGGTCGCCGCGATGGAGTCGCCGAGCCTTGGCCAGGTAGTGGGGCACCTCGAGGCGGCCGATGACCCGGCGTCGAAGAACCTCGGCGCTGTGCTGCGGTCGATGTCGGAGATGCGGCTGGCCAGGCTGTGCTTCGCGCCGTCCGGCGGCGAGCGGATCGACGCGGAAGGCTGGACCACGGTCTTCACGCTGGCCGGGCTGACGCTCCCCGAGTCCGGGCTGAAGCGTGACGACTACTCCTACGAGCAGCGGCTCTCCGTGGCGCTGCTCTATCTCGTGTCGCAGTTCGCCAGGCGGCTGCTGAACGGGATGGACCGGCGGATCCCGAAGGCGATCGTGCTGGACGAGGCCTGGGCTGTGACGTCCACGCCGCAGGGCGCCAAGCTGATCCCCGAGGTCTCCAGGATGGGCCGGTCCAAGAACACCGCGCTGATCCTGGTCTCGCAGAACGCCAGTGACCTGCTCAACGAGCAGGTGACGAACTGCCTGTCCGCGGTCTTCGCGTTCCGCTCCACCGAGCGAAGCGAGGTCGCCAGCGTCATGTCGCTGCTCGGTGTCGATCACTCCGAGGAACATCAGGCCGTGCTGCGCAGCCTGGGCAACGGCGAGTGCATCTTCCGCGACCTGGACGGCCGCGCTGGCCGGATCGTCGTCGACCTGATCTCGGACGACCTGCGCCGCTGGCTGGACACGAATCCGACGAGGGCACGGTCGGCCCAGATCCCGGTGACCGGGCCTGAGGATGACCAGGGGCGTGGGGGTGAACCAGGCCGATCAGGGGCCGGCGCGAGCTGGCCCGCTGGCTCACACGCGGGCCACGGGGGACCGGGGAACGGCCTGCACACCGCGCGGGGCCGCCCGCCTAGTCCCGTTCAAGCGCCAACCCCCTGACTGGCGCACCCGACACCCGAAGCCCCCCGGGAGCCCCCCTGATGTTCACCACTCGCCGAGCAGCCCGTGGCCAGCAGCCGGCCAGAAGGGCCCGAGGCCAGCAGCCGGCCAGAAGCGCCCGCAAGGCCGCGATCGCTCTGGTCCTGCTCGCCGTGCTCTTCGGCTTGCTGCGAGGCGCCGCGCACCAGGGCCAGCTGGCCGGCGGTCAGGGCATTGGCGGTCACGGGCTGGCCGGCCGGGCAGGCGCGGCCGCGGCGAGGACCGTGCCCACGGGAGGCGGGACAGCCACAGCGACAGCGACGCCGCTGGCGAAGACGGGCACGGTCAGGACCGTGTCCGCGACGTCGACGTCGCTGCCGGCCAGCGGGCCCTGCTCGGTGCCCGGCATCGGAGACATCGCTGGCCTGCTCGGCTTCTGCTCGCTCGGCCAGTCAGGGATCATCGGCGGGATCAACAACCTCTGCCAGCCGGGCGTGCCGCAGCCAGAGTCGGCGACCTCCGGTGTCAACACGCTGATCAGGCCGCCCGCTTCGCCGGCCACCCGGGTCGCCACGCCCTACAACCAGTACGGCATGGCCGGGCAGTACTGGGCCGCCACCGACCTGCAGTGCTCCGACATGACGGCGCTGATCGGCAATGACGTCGCCGGGATGCTCTTCGACTTCGCCAAGGCACTGGACCGGCTGACGATCACGGTGTACCAGTCTGCCGCCGGCGAGGGCATACTCGGCTGGCTGCAGGGCGTGGCCGATCACCTGATCAGCGGGCTTGGCAACGCTATTTACTTCCCTTACGTGGCCCTCGTGGTGATTCTCGCCGCCATCTGGCTGGCCTGGCAGGGGCTGATCCGCAAGCGCGGCACGCGGACGATCGAGGGCACGATCTGGATGGTCCTCGCCTGCGCGGCGGCGATCTGGCTGATCGGCCGCTGGCCGACTTCACCGGCCTCGGCAAGGGCGTCTCCGACGGCATCAGCACGACGCTGAACACTGCCTTCGCCAACCTGCCGAGCCCCGGGCAGTCCAGCTGCCTGCCTGTCCGCGGCCACGACCCGCAGATCAGCAAGTCCAGCTTCAGCTATACCTCGAGCCGCACGGTCGTCGACCAGAACGCCAACGAGCTGTGGACGGTGCTGGTCTGCAAGCCATGGCTGGACGGCGAGTTCGGAACCACCGCCTTCGCCGCCGGCGGGCGGCCGACGCCCGTTCCCGCGTTCGCGCGCCAGCTGCTCTGGGCGCAGGCGATCGCGGTGAACGAGCATCCGACGACGACGCTGATCAACGCCAAGCAGGCGGCCTACGCGGGCATCGCGCAGACGATGAAGACGAAGGACCCTTCGGTGTACCCGCTGTTCCAGGGCAAGGAGTGGACCACCAGGCTCGAGATCGCGTTCGCCGCGCTGCTCGCCGCCCTGGTCGCGGGCATTCTCGTGCTGCTGATCTCGGTGACCCTGATCCTGCTCAAGCTCGGATTCTTGCTGCTGCTCATCGTCGGCCCGTTCTTCCTGCTGATCGGGACGCATCCCGGATTCGGCCGGGTGGTGGCCGTCCGGTGGTTCGAGATGCTGGTTGGCGTCCTGCTGAAACAGGCCGCGGTCGCGCTCGCGCTGAGCGTGCTCTTGTACTGCTACGCGCTGATCATGGGAACAGCGGACTCGGTGCTGCCCTGGGCGCTGAAGATCCTCATGATCACGCTGGTCACCGTCGCGGTGTTCATCTACCGCAAGCCTTTCCAGCACCTGTTCGCCGCAGTCGGCTACGGTGCGCTCGGCGCCACCGAGCGGGCAGAGGCTGACCTGCACCGCGCCGCGGCGACGGCCAGGGCGAACACCGGGGGCGCCGCGACGCTCGGAGTGCCGGGCTTCGCGGCCTACCGGGTGGCTCGCTGGGCCAGGCGGAACCCGGCGCAGGCCGCAGGCCTGGCGCTCACAGCGGCGGCGGCAGCCAGCACGGCGGGCGTCGCGGCCGGTGCCGCCGCCGGCGCCGAAGGCGCGGGAACAGCCGAGCACAATGGCGCGGTGCCGGCCGGGGTGGCCGCCGGAGCTGGCGGGGCCGGTGATCCGGCTGGCACCGGCCCGGGCAACGGTGCGACCGGCCGCGCGCGGGCCTGGGGCGCGTCCGCGGGAACGGCGTCCGCGAGCGAGGCGCCGCCACTGCGGCTGCCGCCCAGCCAGGGCACGCCAGCCGGCTGGGCGCCCGGCGGGCCGCCCGCGCCAGCGGCGCCGGCGGCTGGCCGGACCGTTGCCCCTGGCCGGGCACATGGCACGGCGGGCCCGGGGCCAGCAGCCGGCCTGCAGGGCCCGGTCGGCGGCAACGGCAACGGGTCAGCCGCGCCGCCGCTGCCACCGCTCGCCAGGTCGGCAGGAGCGTCTGCCGGCGGCCAGGTCAGGTCGGCCGCGAGCGCCGCTGGGTCGTCGGCGCGCCAGGCCGGTTCGCCGGCCCCAGCGAGGGAGCCGGGCGGCGCTCCAGCGCCAGGCGGCAGGACGATACCTCCGTCGTGGAGCTCCCGTGGTCAGGCGCCGCGGAGATCGAGCCCGCCGCCGGCGGCAGGCGGCTCGGGCGGTTCATCGAGGTCAGGGTGGGGCGGCGCGCCGTGGAGCGGCGGGTCGCGGCGGGACCCGGCACCGTCGCGGCGCCGCGCGGCCGCTGACCGTCCAGCGCCGCAGCCACGCCGCGAACGGGCGGCAGGCACACCGGGGCGTTCCGCGGGGTCCCCGCGTGAAGGCACTGACCGTCCGGCCCGGCCGTGGAGCCGGTCAGGTCAGGGCTGGCAGCGGCAGGACAACCCGCGCCGGGGAGGCAGCCCGCCGCGACGAGCGCAAGGAGGCCCGGCGGCGCAGCCGGAGAGGGGACAGCGGGGACCCGGCGGATCGGACGGCGGCGCGTCTGGTGCGCCCTACGGACTCCAGCCCGGGTCCTCCGATGACACGCCGGCCAGCCCGTTCTGGAGCCGTCCGCTCTGGCGGCGGAAGTAGCTGATTTGCATGGAGCTGACGAGGTTCCAGCGGTTCGCCGCCTTCGCCGTGGTCGTACTGGTGCTCGCCGGGCTCGGGGCGTACCTGTTCCTGCCGCACTCCTCGGCCGCCGTCCGCAAGGACGGCGGCACCGCGCAGCCGCGATCATCGGGCTCCGCGTCGGCTCCGCCTTCGCGTGCTGGCTCGCCGCCCGCTTCGCCTCCTGGCCAGGCCGGGCAGGCGGCCCCCGACATCTACCAGTGGCTTCCGTTCACGCAGGCTGGCCTCGCCAGCGCGGCGGCGGCGGCGACGGCGTTCGCCAGGGACTACGGCACGTACTCCTACGCCGAGAGCACGCAGGCGTACCTGGCGCCGATGCGCCCGATGATGACGGGCCAGCTCGCCGCGGCGATCGGCCGGGCGTTTGAGGCGCCAGGCCTGCGCGGATCCAGGACGGGAACCAAGCAGGTCGCGACCGCGACGGCGACCATCCTGGCGCTTCGTGCGTTCGGCACCGGCAGCCTCACGTTCGTGCTGGCGATCTCGCAGCGGGTCGTATCCACGAAGGGGACCAGCAAGCAGACCACGAACTATGCCGTCACGCTGACCGGCACCGGGTCCAGCTGGCAGGTGAATGACATCGAGCTCGCTTCGGCTGGCAACCTGTGATCCGGCTGTCCAGCGGCCTCACCAAGCCCGCGTTGTTCGGGCTCGCTGGCCTGCTGACGCTCATCGTGGTGGGTGCGCTGGTCGCACCGGTTCTGCTGTTCGCTGGCGGCGGCATCCTGTTCTCCACCGGCAGTGCCTGCGCGGCGGGGACGGTGACGACGGCGCAGCCGCCGGTCAGCAGGCAGGCGAGCGATTCGATCCCGGCCGACTACCTGGCGCTATTCAAGTCCGTCGGCGCGAGGTTCAAGGTGCCCTGGGTGGTACTGGCCGGCATCGGCAAGATCGAGAGCGACGACGGCCGGACCACGCTGCCCGGCGTGCACAGCGGATCGAACGCGTTCGGGGCGGCCGGGCCGATGCAGATCGGCATCGCCGGCGCGTCGACCAACACCTGGGGCGGAACGCCGGTGCACCCGGCCAGCCAGCACGTCAGCGGCGTAGCCACGGACGGCAACGGAGACGGTATCGCGAGCGTCTACCAGCCCGCCGACGCTATCGCGGGAGCGGCCAGGTACCTGCTCGAGCATGGGGTCCTCAGCAACATCCCGAGCGCGATCTTCGCCTACAACCACCTGAACTCCTACGTGCAGTCGGTGCTCGGCTGGGCCAACCGGTACGCCAGGGGCGGGTTCCAGATCAGCTCGCCTGTCGGCAGCAACGCGCCCGAGTGCGGCCCCGCGATCGGCTTGACGTCCAGCACCAGGGCGTCGGCGGCGATCGCCTTCGCCAGGCAGCAGATCGGCAAGCCGTACCTGTGGGGAGGCACCGGCCCCGACGCCTTCGACTGCTCGGGGCTGACGATGATGGCCTACCGCGCCGCGGGCGTGGACACGCCTCGTACCGCTGCCGAGCAGTGGACGTGGGGGCCGCGGGTGGATCCCAGCCAGGTGCAGCCAGGGGACCTGGTCTTCTTCGTTGGATCCCTGGGATCGCGTTCCGCGCCAGGGCACGTGGGCATCGTGATCGGTCATGGCATGATGATCGACGCGCCGTCACCCGGGCTGCAGGTGCGGATCGAGCCGTACTCGGCCGCCGGGGCGGTCGGTTTCACCAGGCCGTGGGCGCACGCCGGAATCAAGCAGGTGCCCGCGCTGGCAAGCCGCTGAGCACGAGCCGGAACGTGCTTCGCGGCATGCCGTAGTGTCTGCCATTCATAAGCGCAAGTCGGACTGGCCAGACCCCGGGAGCCTGCATGGACTTCGAGCTTTCTGACGAGCAGCGGCTGCTCCGCGACACGATCAGGTCGTTCGTGGACGCCGAGATCAGGCCCGTCGCGCGGGAGTGGGAAGAGTCAGGCCACTACCCCGAGGAGATCGTCGCGACGATGCGGAAAATGGGCCTGTTCGGCTTGCTGGTGCCCGAGGAGTACGGCGGGATGGCAGCTGACATGGTGTCCCTCGCCGTGGTCTTCGAGGAAATCTCGCGCGGCTGGATGGGCGTGGCCGGCATCATCGGCAGCCACTCCCTGTCCTGCTGGATGATCGCGACTCACGGAACGGCCGGGCAGAAGAGCGCGCACCTGCGGGCCCTCGCCAGCGGCGAGCGCCGGACCGGGATCGCCCTGACCGAGCCGGGCGCAGGCAGCGACCTGCAGGGCATCGCGACCACGGCGCGCTTGGATGGCGACCACTATGTCGTCACTGGCCGGAAGACCTGGATCACCAACGCCAGGCACGCCAGTCCGCTGCCCGTGCTGGTCAAGACCGAGCCGTCGGCACAGCCGGCCCACAAGGGCATGTCCGTGCTGTTGATCGACCCCGCATCTGATGGCTTCAAGGTGCTCAGGGACATGCCGAAGCTCGGCTACCGCGGTCCTGAGACCTGCGAGCTGGTGCTTGACGAGGTCCGGGTGCCCGTCTCTGACCTGCTGGGCGGCATCGAGGGTCGTGGGCTGCAGCAGGTGCTCGCCGCGCTGGAGAAGGGCAGGATCAACATCGCGGCCAGGGCCGTCGGCGTGGCGCAGGAGGCCTATGACCAGGCGCTGCGCTACGCGGGGGAGCGCGAGGCATTCGGGCAGAAGATCGCCGGATTCCAGGCCGTGCAGCTCAAGCTGGCCGACATGGCCATGAAGCTGCAGGCCGCCAGGTTGCTGACGTACTGGGCCGCCTGCCAGGCGGACGCCGGACGCCGGGCCGACCTGGAGTCGGGGCTCGCCAAGGTCTACGCCTCTGAGGTCGCCTTCGAGTGCGCGTTCACCGCGATGCAGGTGCACGGCGGCTATGGCTACTCCAAGGAGTTCACCGTCGAAAGGCTCTACCGGGACGCGCCGCTGATGGTCATCGGCGAAGGGACGAACGACATCCTCCGCACCGTGATCGCCGAATCCCTGATCAGCGGCAGGGGCGTTGTCGGCTGACGGCCGCGCACATCTGGAGGACCACGATGACGAAGGCCATGACCTGGCGGCCGGCCTCGCACAGGGACCGGCGGAGGGCTGGTGCTGTCGCGCTCGGCCTGGTCGCGGTCGCGGGGAGCGCGTCCTGTTCCGTGCTGAGCCCGTCATCAGCGGCGCCAGCCACGCACACGCCGGCGCCGTCGGACAGCACGCGCACGCCGGCGCCTGCCCGCTCGTCAGCAGGGGCGAACCGGTCTGGCCTCGCGAACCCGTCCGGCACGGCAAGCGCGCCGTCCGGGCACCGCAAGCCGCTCGCAGGCAAGGTCATCGGCATCGACCCAGGCCACAACGGCAAGAACGCCACCGACCCGGCGTTCATCGATCACCAGATCTTCAATGGCAGGTCGATGGAGGCCTGCAACACCGTCGGCACGCAGACCGCGTCCGGTTATACCGAGGCCCGTTTCAATTTCGACGTCGCGACCTACCTGGTGGCGGATCTGCGCTCGGCCGGCGCGCGCGTCGTGCTGACGAGGCGGAACAACCACGGTGTCGGACCGTGCGTTGACAAGCGCTCGACAATGCTCAATCACACTGACGTCGCGATCGATATTCACGCCGACGGCGGCCCAGCCTGGGGCCGCGGATTCACCGTGCTCGAGCCGGTCGCGGACGGGCCGAACGACGAAGTCATCGAGTCGTCGGTCAGGTTCGGCCGGTACGTGCATCACGCTTTCCTCGCCGATACTCCGTTCCGTGCCAGCGACTATTACGGGCACGACGGCTATCAGTTCCGCTCGGACCTCGCCGGGCTGAACCTGACAACGGTGCCGAAGATCCTGATCGAATGCGGCAACATGCCCAATCGCGCGGACGCCGCGCTCTTGACCACGGCCCGCGTGCAGCGGCAGGTCGCGCGTGCACTGAAGGCCGCGATCATCCGCTTCCTCACCGGGCGCTGGCCATCCGGCCGTGCGGGCGGGTGAGCGGCGGTCGTCCCGGATATTTGCGAATCACCGGATAGTGCAGTTCGCGTTCCCTTGATCGGGACAATGCGTACTGCCGCCGCAGTTAGGATCAATGCAGAGTTGGCCGGAAAACCCCAAGGTGACTTCAATGCGTCACGGCTTCACGAAGCCATTTCAACTGGCTGCCGTCTGCATCCTCGCAGCTGCGGTCGGCGGGTGCACGATCATCGCGCCGCCTTCGGCGTCCCATTCCGACCCCGCCAGGAAGACGACGTCCGCGACCGCGTCGGCCAGGCCGAAGACCCCGAAGGCGAGCCACTCCCACGTGACGACGCCGGCGATCTCCCCGTTCGTCAGCCTCTCGAACTACCTGGCCGCACGGAGCGGAACGATCACCGCGGCCGTCTACGACAAGCGGACCGGCAAGACGTGGCTATACCGTCCCGGGCGCCGGCAGGAAACCGCGAGCATCGTCAAGGTGCAGATCATGGGCACCGCATTGTGGCAGGCAGAGCATGGCCGCCCGCTGACGCCGGCGGAGAAGAGCCTCATGAAGCCGATGATCCAGCAGAGCGACAACGATGCGGCGACGAACCTGCTCGCTGACGTCGGCGGTCACGCCGCGGTGCAGCGGTTCGACCGGGCAGCGGGAATGCCAGGCACCACGGTCTCGACGCAGGCATTCATTCCTGGCAGTACGTTGCCCGGTTGGGGCCTGACGCTGACCACCGCGGCCGACGAGGTCCGGCTGGTCGCCAGGTTCGCCTACCCGAACTCGCTCCTGTCGGACGCGCACCGGGCGTACGGGCTGAACTTCATGGAGCACGTGGAGTCCGATCAGGCATGGGGCATCTCAGGCGGGAGCTATGGCGTGCTGCCTGGCGCCGCCGTTGCGCTGAAGAACGGCTGGCTCCCGCACGATCTGACGACGGACACGGACTGGCAGGTCAACAGCATCGGCTGGGTGCACGGCCACGACCGCGACTACGTCATCGCCGTGCTTGCCGATCACAATCCGAGCGAGGCGTACGGGATCGACACGATCAACAAGATCGCCCGGACAGTTTTCGCGCAACTCGGCCCGGGTGGCTGACCAACCAGGCCCGCCGGCCAGGCGTTCAGATGTCGCTGGCCTGGAACCGCGTGAGGCCGTACTTCGCGGCGATCGGGTTCCAGGTGCCGACGAAGATCTCCTTGTCGGTTGTCGCCTGCGAGTCAAGCGTCGTCGCCTGGTTGTAGTGGCTGGAGTTGAACCCGTAGGCGCAGCCCGAGTTCGCCTGCTGCCGCGCCCACGTGAGGTAGTCGTTGTCGATGCGCAGGGAGATCTTCAGCGCGGCCATGAGCTGAGACTTCAGCGCGGCGCCGTTCGGGATCAGGTTCGTCTGCAGCGCCGTGGCCTGGTTGTACTCGGCCGAGCGCTGGTTCGCGACCTCCTGGATCTGGGCCACGTCGCCCTGGACGTTGCCGCAGTTGCCGACGTCCTGAATGAGGCCCGTGCTGAGGGTGTGACGGCTCTGCTCGCTGCTCAACAGCAGGGTGTTCACGGCCCTGGCCTGGCTCTGCGCGCCGGCGACCTGCGAGCTCGCCGGTGAGGAGCTCACCGCGGGCGATGAGGAATGCGGCGGGCGCGGCGGGTTCGGTGCCGGCTTGTCGAGCACTACGACCGCGACGACGGCGCCAGCCGCGATCACTGCCGCGGCGGCGACGAGACCGCCGATCAGGGGTCCGCGCGAGCGCTTAGCTGGCTGCTGGGGAGACGTGGCCCAGACTGGCCCGGTCGGTCCCGTGGGGCCGCCCGGCTGCGGATACGTCTGGAACTGCGGATACTGCTGCTGCCCGTAGAGACCGGGCTGACCGGGGCCCTGGCCCCCCTGCCACTGCTGCCCGGGCGGTGCCTGCTGCTGGCCTTGCCACTGCTGGCCCTGCGGTGCCTGCTGCTGGCCTTGCCACTGCTGATTCGCCGCACCTTGCTGCCCGGTTCCAGGGGGAGCCTGCATGGCCTGGCCGCTCTGGCCAGCGGTCATCGTCTGCTGGTCGGTCACCGCTTGCGCCCTCGCGCCCGCTGGCACCGCGCCAGGGCTGGCCGTCACGGCCTTGCCAGCGGATTCCGGCGCCTCATGCGCGGTCGGAGCGGCGCCAGCCCCGGCAGCAGCACCCGCAGCGGCGGCTCCCGCGGCAGCCACGGCAGGGCCGGCCAGCTCGGTGGCCTGGTGCGGTTTGGCGGGAACCGCGGTCTCCGCCGCCGGGCCGGCCGGCGGGCCAGAGTCCGCCTCTAGGGGCCCGTGGACGAGGCCGAGTGCACGGCCCAGGTCGGCGGCGAACTGCGCGCAGGTGGCATAGCGGCGCGCCGGGGTCTTGTCCATCGCCTTGGCGAGCACCCGGTCGACGGCAGGCGGCAGCCCGGACTGGAGTTTCGCCACCGACGGCGGTTGTTCTGACAAATGCGAATTAATCAGCGCGAAAACGTTGGGGCCGGTGAACGGCGGGGCACCGCAGAGCAACTCGAATGCCGCGCAGGCCAGTGAGTACTGATCGGCGCGGCCGTCAATGCCATGACCCTCGATCTGCTCGGGCGCGATGTAATCCAGCGTCCCGAGGAACTGCCCGGTATTCGTCAGGTTGCTCGCGACCGTCTGCTTGCTGATCCCGAAATCCGACAGGTATATGTGCTCGGTCACCGGTCCTGACGCGTTGGCCGCGTCGCCGGTGTCCCTGACGCTGCCGTCGATCAGCATGTTGGCCGGCTTGACGTCGCGGTGCACCAGGTTGTGCGTGTGCGCGGCGTCCAGGGCAGAGGCGACCTGGTTGATGATGTTCCACGCCCTGGCTGGCGGCAGCGCCTTGCGGCCGACCAGCAGCGACCGCACGTCGCCCCCCTGCACGTAGCGCATGGAGATGAACAGGCATCCGCCCGCGTCGCCGGCGTCGTAGACGGGGATGATGTTGGGATGCTCGACCGTCGCCGCCGCCCGTGATTCCCTGATGAACCGCGTGCGGAACGCGGTGTCGGCCGCCAGGCTCGGGGCGAGCACCTTGAGCGCGACCCTGCGGTCGAGCCGCTCGTCATGGGCGCGGTACACGACCGCCATGCCGCCCTGGCCGATCTGCTCTTCCAGCAGGTAGCCGGCCACCTTGTCGCCCGGGCTGACATCGGCGCGTGCTGGCGTCTTGTCGTCGCTCACCGCATCATCCTCTAGGGCCATGCAACGAATGCAGCCGCGCGCCCGAGGCTGCGTTGACACAATCCTGGTACCACGCAATAAGGCAGCCGCGAGCACGCGAGATTTACTTTAGCCCCTCCAGGCCCCGCCGGAAATAGGACGGTTACTAAACTTCTGATTAGCCTGACGCCCAATGTCGAATAGATCATTTGACGTCTCATCCGGGGCGGCCTGGAGCCTCCCGGGCGCCTGGCCGCCGGACGGTATTTGACGCAACCCTCGCCTGATCAATGCCTACCTGCGGTTCGAGCGTGCCGTCGCGAGGTTCTACTGGCCCGATCCTGTGCTCAGGGGCTGGCCGGGCGGCCGCTGCGTCGTCGCTGCGATGCCGTCCGGGCAGTGACAGAAAGCCCGGCCACCTCGTTACGCGGGATCCAGCGGCGAGTCCGTGGCCTGCGGCAGCGGCGTCGTCTCGGTATTGCTGACGTCACTATTGCTGACGTCAGTGAGGAGATCCCCTGTCAAGCCGTTATCGATGGGCTCACCTTCGAGGTCGCCCATGAGGTCCTCTTCCGGCCACGGGGTCGCGCCGAGCGACTCGAGCGCGGCCAGGGCCGGGTCAAGCTTCTCGTACAGGAACAGCACGGGGCCGCCGGCGGCGAGCTCGACCGCCGCGCGCAGCGCGCCGGCCGGGCCGTCCGCGAACGTGACGTGTACCTCGGGCCTGATCTTGCGCATCGCGGCGGCGATGAGCTCGCGCATCTCGCCTGGCACGCGCCCGCGCCTGTCCTCGTCCTCGTACACGACCACGGTGCCGAACCAGGAGGCGACCGCCTCGGCTGACTCTGTGACCAGGTCGTCGCGCCGGTCGCCGGGCAGCGTGATCGCGGCGACCGGCTCGCCTTCCCAGACCGAGGCCACCATCTGGCCGGTCGCGTGCAGCGCGGCGGCGTTGTGCCCGTAGTCGACGAGCACGGGACCGGCGGCCGCGGCGGCGGCCGGGCCGGCGGCGACCGCGTAGACGTTGCCGCGGCCGGGGTTCACCGCGCCGGGGGTGAACGTGCTCAGCGCCTCCCTGACGTCCTTGACCGTGACGCCGGCCGCCCGGCAGGCGGCTATCGCCGCGAGCGCGTTAGCGACCACGTGCTTCGCCCGCCCGTCGAACGCCCCTGGCAGCTCGGTGATGTTCATGATCAGCCGTTGCAGGCCGCCGGCGGTCTCGATGATCTGGCCGTCGGACGCCTCGTAGCAGATACCGCCTATCCGCTTGTGCCGCTCGATGACCGCGTTGCCGGGAGTGATGCTGAAGTACCTGAGCACCGGCTCGTTCCGGCGAACCGCCGGGCGGTCGGCGATCGCGGCGGTCGCGTGGTCGCCCGCGTTGAGCACGAGGTTCGCGCCCCTGCGGATCTCCTCGGCGACGAGCGCCTTGACGCTGACCAGGTCATCAACGTCGTCGATGCCGTCCTCGCCCAGGTGGTCGGCAGAGATGTTGGTGATGACGGCGGCGTCCGCCTTGTCATAGCCCAGGCCGCGGCGCAGGATCCCGCCCCTGGCGGTCTCCAGCACCGCGATCTCGACGGTGGTGTCGTCGAGCACCATCTCCGCTGACCGCGGGCCGGACGCGTCCGCCTCCAGCACGCACCTGCCGCCGATGAAGACGCCGTCCGTGCAGGACATGCCGGTGCGCAGGCCGGACTGGCGGAGCACGTGCGCGATCATCCTGACAGTCGTCGTCTTGCCGTTGGTGCCGGTGACCGAGACGATCGGGATCCGGCCGAGTGCCCCAGCCGGGTACAGCCTGTCCACGATGGCCTCGGCGACGGCGCGCCCGGCGCCGTCCGCCGGGTTGAGGTGCATCCGCAGGCCGGGGCACGCGTTGATCTCGATGACCGCCGCCGCCTGGCGGCCGCCGCTTGAATGGCCGGAGCCTGCGAGGCTCGGCGCGAACAGCGGGGCGCCGATGTCCTCAAGCCGCAGGTCGATGCCGCAGATGTCCAGGCCCGTCACGGCGGCGGCGCGACGGCACAGCTCAGCGACCTCGGCGTGCACCTGGTCGGTGACGTCCTTACTGGTGCCGCCGGTGGACAGGTTGCCGTTCCTGCGCAAGGTGACCAGCTCGCCGCTCGCCGGCACCGTGCCGGGCTGGAACCCGGCCGCGGCCAGGTGCGCGATCATCGCGTCGTCCACGGTGACGCTGGTGAGCGGCCTTGAGTGGCCCTGGCCGCGGCGCGGATCGCCGTTGAGCAGGTCGATCAGCTCGATCACCGTGTGTTCGCCGTCGCCGGTCACGCACGGCGGCCGCAGCTCGGCCGCGGCGGCAACCCGCCCGTCCACGACGAGGACCCGGTAGTCCTTGCCTGGCACGTAGGTCTCGACGATCACCTCGCACGAGCCTGACCCGGCCGCGGCCCGCCGGTATGCCTGGCGGGCTTCCGCCGGGGTCTGGACGCCGACCGTGACGCACCTGCCGTGGTTGCCGTTCCGCGGCTTGACCACCACGGGACCGGCCAGCTCGTCGGTGGCGCGGATCGCCTCCACCTCGGTCTTGGCCACGACGCCGTCAGGCACGGCGATGCCGGCCAGCGCCATTAGCTTCTTGGCCAGCATCTTGTCGCCCGCGATGTCGACCCCGATGGCCGACGTCTGCTCGGTCATGGCCGCGCTCACCAGGCGGCGGTGACAGCCGTAGCCGAGCCGCAGGATGGACAGGCCGCCGACGCGGCGAACCGGGATGTCCCGGCGGCGGGCGGCCTCGGCGATGGCGGCCGTGCTCGGTCCGAGCCGCTCGCGTTCAGCGGTCCTGGCGATGGCCTCGAGGTGGGCAGTCACGTCAGGGGTCCGTTGCGCTAGAAGGTCTGTGACCACAGACATAGCGAGCCTGCACAGCTCGCCAGGGACGGCCGAATCCTCCGGCTCGTCCGCCGGGCACGCCATCATCACGTCGTAGCGGCCGTCAGCGCCCGCCCACATCGTGCGCCCCAGGTGCACGTCGCGGCCGGCCAGCCCCGACAGCTCGAGCGAGACGTGCTCAGTGACGTGGCCGAAGTAGGTGCCGCTGGCCATCGCGTCGATGAAGCCGCCCGGCCTGCCCGCCGTGCAGTGATGATCGTGCAGGCCTGGCAGCAACTCGAGGAGGCGCTCGGCGAAGCCGGGGAGGTCAGTCGTCTCCTTGAAGGTCAGATCTTCGAGCTCGATGCGCGCGAGGCTGACCGGCCTGGTACTGAAGATGTTCGGGCCGCCGAGGTGGCGCACGTATTCAAGCCGCACATTCGCTCCTTGGGATGGGTGTCATCGCAGTGACCAGCCAGGGTCAGTACCGCGCGTGGCCCGGGCCGACGGCCGGCGACCGGGCAGCGAGGTCGAACACGCAACCGGCGGGGAGCAGGTGCAGCCGCACGTCGAACAGGGTGATCGGGTCATTGTCGGAGGCTGCGTCGACGACCGGCGCGCGCTGTGCGTCGACGACCGTGACGGCACCGCTGCCGAGCACCTCGAAGGTCTCCTGGTGCACGCAGATCGCGGTGTTCTCGTCGATGCCGATACCGAGCCGGTCCGGATCGAGCGCCACGGCACTGAGCAGCCTTGGCAGCCTGCCGCGCTCACCGAAATGCATGTCGATCAGCACTCTGGGCAGCAGCCCAAGACCCCGCGCGGTCCTGACCGTCGCGGTGCACACCTCGGCACCGATGCCGCCCAGGATCATGGTGCGGCCGAGCGCGGTCGCCCCAGCGCTCGTCCCGGCCACCACAAGCCCCTCGCCGAGACGCTGCCTGAGCTGGTCGTTGATCCGCGACCCGACAAGCGTCTGCAGCCTGGCCTGATCGCCGCCGCTGAGGAACACGCCCGTCGCGTCCTCCAGCATCGCCGCGGCTCCCTGGCCGTCGGCGTCGGCGCGCCCGCTGATCGGCAGTTCCCTCACATGCCGGACGCCGAGCTTGCGGAACACCTGCTGGTATTCGGCCAGCACCCGCCCGGGCCGGCCGGTCGCGGTGGTGACCAGCACCACGCGCGCCTTGCTGCCGCCGCAAATCTGGGCGAAGCGCTCGAGAACCCCGGCTCCGCAGCGCCTGTCCTCGGCTCCGCCGATGATCAGCAGGCGGCCAGAAAGTGCCCCGTCATCCACGTTCAGGCCCGTCGCCCTCGTCCGCCGGACCGCGGCGCGGCCCCCGGGGCGAGATCTACCCGCCGTTACGTGGCGTCAATCCGCGCTTACTCACTGCTGAGAACGCCGGGCGTCTGGCGCGTCCTGCGGCCCTGGCGCCCGGTCGCGCGCGGCCGGGACAGTTCGTCAGGAAGCTGCAGCAGCGGATTGGTCGCGCTGGCGACGACGTCGCTCGCGATGTCGATAACCCGCCGGCCGCGGTTCCTCGCCGCGGTCCTGAGCTGCTCGAATGCCTGGCGAGGCTGAATCCGGTGCCGTTCCGCCAGGACGCCGATGGCTTGCTCGACCCTGATCCGCGCGGTCAGCGCGTGCTCGAGCTGCCCGACCGTCGTGCGGAGCCTGCTGGTCTCGGACGCGGCAGGATCCTTTGACTTGCCCTTGGCCTTCGCCTTGCCTGCCCGGCTCGAGCTACCACGCGGCGCTGCTGCGCGGGTGGTAGCCGCGGTCGCATGGCCGGGGGCCGTTGCCTGGCCCGCGCTTTCCTCCGGCGCGGCGGTCACGGCGGCGTTGCCCGCAGTGTCGCTGCCCGCGGTGTCGCTGCTCGCGGAGTTGCTGGCCAAGGTCGTGTTGGCCGCGGTCGTGTTGGCCGCGGTCGTGTTGGCCGCGGTCGCGTTGCTCGCCGTGGCGGTGCTCGCGGCGGCGGGCTGCTCGGCCAGGGTCCCTGGCGCGGCCAGCTCGGCCGAGATCAAGTCGGCGAGCACCATCGCGCTGGTCAGGTCGGGCACGTCGGCGTCGCCTACCCGCCAGCCGTCCTTGGTACGGCGGACGACGGCGGGGTCGCCCGGCATCTCGGTCGCGGTCATGCCGGGCAGCCCGGCTTCCTCCGCAGGCTCAGGAGCAGCCTCGGCGCCCGCCGCGGCGGAGGCCTGCGCGCCGTTGGCCCGGTTCTTCGCCCGGCCGGTCAACTCGGACATAGTGGCACAGCCAGTTCCTGCAGCCGCTGCTTGACCGCGCGCACGGACGGATTCGTCAGCGTGCTGCCGTCAGGGAACAGCATTGTGGGGACGGTCTGGTAACCGCCGTTCACCGTCATGACGTACTCGGCAGCGTCTGGTTCGCGCTCGATGTCAACCTCTGTGATCTCGATGCCCTCGCGGGCCAGCTGACTCTTCAGCCTCCGGCAGTAACCGCACCATGGCGTGGTGTACATCGTCAGTGGCTGGGTCATGCCCTAAGTCCTCCTCGACCGCCATTGAAACACCTGAACACTACTAACGTCCGCATCTGCTCTGACCTTCCTGCGCGCCGGGATGAGATGAGGTGATTTTTCGTTTCGCCTCGGCTTCGCTCCGGCTTGGCCCGCAGCGTCGCCATCGGCATGACCTCTGCGCCCGCCTCGGCGGGGCGGCGAACGTCGGCATCATGCGGCAGGATGGCGCCGGAAGGAGGCCGCCATCTTGGACGACGCAGGGCAGGGGCCCGAGGCGGTGCTCGCGTCCCTCGACCCCGAGCAGCAGGAGGTCGCGAGGGCGACCAGGGGACCGGTATGCGTCCTGGCCGGCGCCGGGACTGGCAAGACAAGAGCGGTAGCGCACCGGATCGGCTACGCGGTCGCGACGGGTGTCGTCCGCCCTGACCGGGTACTCGCGGTGACGTTCACGACCAGGGCCGCGGGCGAGCTGCGCGGCAGGCTCAGGCTGCTCGGCGGCATCGCGGTTCCCGGCGCGGGTCTTGACCAGGTTCAGGCCAGGACGTTCCACTCGGCTGCGCTGCGCCAGCTGACGCATTTCTGGCCGGCGACGGTGGGCGGCCCGCCCCCCGCAGTGATCGACTCCAAGGTCGGGCTGCTCGCCGACGCGGCCAGGCGGCTGCGGCAGCGGCTCGAGCTCCCCGAGCTGCGGGACGCTGCCGCGGAGATCGAGTGGGCCAAGGCGACCCAGGTGCGTCCCGATGACTATCCGGGAGCGGCCGGCAAGGCCGAGCGGCTGGCTCCGCTGCCCGCCGACCGGATTGCGGGGCTTTATGCCAGCTATGAGGAGCTGCGCAGGGAGCGGAACCTGGTCGACTTCGAGTCGGTGCTCGAGCTGACAGCCGCGATCCTGGCCGGGCACCCGCAGGCCGCCGCCGCCGTCAGGGACCGCTACCGCTACTTCGTGGTCGACGAGTACCAGGACGTGAACCCGTTGCAGAAGCTGCTGCTCGACCAGTGGGCCGGGGACCGGGACGACGTCTGCGTCGTCGGCGACCCGCGGCAGACCATCTATTCCTTTACCGGCGCGACGCCCGCCTACCTGGCCGGTTTCCCGCTCCAGTATCCCGGCGCCACGGTGATCCGCCTGGTTCGCAACTACCGCTCAACCCCGCAGGTGGTGGCGCTGGCCAACCGGGTCTTCGCGACGCCTGGCCTGCCGCTGGTCGCGCAGCGGCCCGCTGGTCCGACGCCGCATGTGGCCGAATATGACGATGAACCGGACGAAGCGGCTGATGTCGCACGCCAGGCCGCTGGTCTCATCGCGGCAGGAACGCCGCCCCGCCAGATCGCCGTCCTCGTCAGGACCAACGCGATGACACGGGGTTACGAAGAGGCGCTGGCGGCGGCCGGCGTCCGGTTCCAGCTGCGCGGAACCGAGCGGTTCTTCGACCGGGCCGAGGTGAAGCAGGCGGTGACCCTGCTGCGGGTCGCGGCGAGGTCGGTCGCGCCTGACGAGGACCCGGCAGCGGCGGTGCGGCCGGTGCTGACCGGCCTGGGCCTGACCGGCGACCCGCCGGCCGGGCGCGGCAAGGCCAGGGAACGGTGGGAGTCCCTGGACGCGCTGGCCCAGCTCGCCCGCGATTTCTTTGCTTCTGCGCCGCAGGCGACGCTGGGTGATCTCGCTGCCGAGCTTGCGCAGCGGAGCGCGGCAGGCCACGAGCCGGAGACTGGCGGCGTCACGCTCGCCTCGCTGCACGCCGCCAAGGGCCTGGAGTGGAACGTGGTGTTCCTGCCGGGGCTCGTCGACGGCACCGTGCCGATCGTGTACGCCACGAGCGCGGAGGCCATCGAAGAGGAACGGCGGCTGTTGTACGTCGGCATCACCAGGGCCAGGGACCGGCTCTTCCTGTCGTGGTCGCTGGCCAGGTCACGGGGCGGCAGGCACTCGCGCAAGCCGTCGCGGTTCCTCGCTGGCCTGCCTGGTGCTGGCCTTCCTGGCGCGGGCGGACGGTCCCCAAAGCCGCGGCCGCGCCGTCAGACAGGTACGGTGCCGCAAAGATGACCCGTGTCCGCAGGCGACGGATCGAGGGAGGCGCACGGCGATGAGCAAGGCCCTGGACGCCGTGGTGGAGCTGCTCGACCTGGAGCAGATCGAGCTGGACATCTTCCGCGGCCGGAGCCCCGAGAACGAGCGGCGGCAACGGGTATTCGGCGGCCAGGTCGCCGGGCAGGCGCTCGTCGCGGCCGGCCGGACCGTGCCAGAAGACCGTCCGGTGCACTCGCTGCACGCGTACTTCATCCGGCCTGGCGATCCGACCGTGCCGCTCATCTACCTGGTGGACAGGGTCAGGGACGGCCGGTCCTTCACGACCCGGCGCGTGTCGGCGGTCCAGCACGGCAGGACGATCTTCACGCTGTCCGCGTCGTTCCACCACCCGGAGGAAGGCGTGCTGCACCAGCGCGCGATGCCTGATGTGCTGCCTCCTGAGTCGGTGCCGTCGGCAGCCGAGCGCATGGAGCAGCTGTTCGGCGACGCGGCCGCCGGCTACACGTGGTCCAACCCGATCGACATCAGGCACCTCGGCCCGCTGTCGCTGGAGGCGGTGAGCGACCCGTCGCTGCGGGTCAGCCACAGCATGGCGTGGGTGCGGGCCGACGGTGAGCTACCGGACGACCCGCTGCTGCACGTCTGCATGCTCACGTACGCCTCAGACATGACGCTGCTCGATTCCGTGCTGCTCGCCAACGGGCTGTCCTGGGCCGACGGCAAGACCGTCGGCTCGAGCCTGGACCACGCGATGTGGTTCCACCGGCCGTTCAGGGCCGACCGCTGGCTGCTCTACACGCAGGAGTCGCCGGTCGCCGCCGGCGCGCGCGGGCTCGCCCGCGGTGAGCTGTTTACGGCCGAGGGCGAGCTCGTCGTGTCCGTCGTGCAGGAGGGGCTGATCAGAACAGTGTCCTGAACTGGACGGTTGCCATTCGATAACGTCTGAAGATGCCTACGGAAAATCAGTTGCCTGGCCCCGGGAACCTTGCTTAGGGTCTAAGCAAGTTCTCTCAGCAAGGCGGTCGAGCGATGCTGCACGAAAGAAGGAGGTGCCCGGAATGCTGAGCCACATTTATCTGGCCGATGCCGCGATGCCAGCGCGCGCGCTGTCCCGCATGGGTGCCTCGTTCGCCGGCGGCTGCACGGCCGTTCCACGTGAGCGTGCCATCGAGACGGCGCCCGCCCGCACGAACGCTGCCAGCAAGGCGGCTACGGCGACGGTCGTCGCTGGCCTGCGACCGCAGGCGAGCGCGAGCACCGTGATCGGCAACGCCACCCACGCGGCTGGCCAGGCGAAGCTCGCCTTGCAGCAGCGCACCAGCCAGAAGAAGTACGCCCGTACGACCCGTATCGCTGCCGTTGGTGGTGGTGCATTGGGTCCGCATCTGGCCTGGGATCCGGTCTAACAAAGACCGGCCAAGATCCCCAGAGGCCGCGGACCCAGAGCATCGGGTCCGCGGCCTTAGTCATGCGAGGCCACGTTTGTCAGACCAGACGAGGACGCTGTCAGACCAGACGAAGGCGTCTTCAGACCAGACGAAAACGCGCAGATCTGCAGATGAGAGGGGATGACACCGATGTACCTGCCGGGAACCGCCGCCGTCATCGACGACGTCGCGGCGGCCGAGGCGGAATTGGTGCGGGCGACCGCGATCAGCAGGCCGGTGCCGGTGGCGATGGTGCCTGCGCCGGAGCTGATCGGAGCGGGAAGGGCCAGGGCGCTGCCGTGCGCCGGGGACCCTGACCTCTTCTTCGCCGAGTCGCCCGACGATGTTGAGCTTGCCAAGTCGCTGTGCAGCGACTGCCCGGTCCGGCCTGGGTGCCTGGCCGGCGCCGTGCAGCGCAGGGAGCCGTGGGGTGTGTGGGGAGGGGAGCTGTTCATCCGCGGCGAGATCGTTCCCCGCAAGCGCGGGCGTGGCCGGCCGCGCAAGAACGACGTGGCGGCCTGATTAGCCCCGGGCGGTGAGGTCGGGGTGGCCGCGGGCACGCAGCCCGCCGCCACCCCGGCCGTTCACGTCTCGCGCGTGCTGCCCGGTTAGCCGGCCGTTTCCCTCGCCGGACCGAGCGCGCCCGGGTCCTGGTCAGCAAGCGGCATCAGGTCGTCGGCCAGCTCATCGGGGCCGTAGCCAGGAATCCAGCGCAGGACCTCGGCGCGGAACTCGCCAGCGGCCTCCAGCTGGCAGAGCACGCCGATGCCGGCGGTCGAGACCCGGTGAATCAGGATGTACGACGGCGGCAGGTTGAACTGGCGGGCGACGTTCGCGCCGCGAAGGTCGGTGATCCTCGCGGCTTCGCTCCGCATCCACTCCCTGCTGAACTGGAACGTCTCGTTCCTGGACGGCTCCGCTAGCGGCCCCAGGAAGTCCCTGAGCGCGTTGCCGTCGACGTGGACGCCGGGCCGCAGGAACCCGTGCCCGCGCAACTCCGATTCCGCCACGCTGATGTCGCCGTCGGTGTGGACGAGGTAGAGCAGCCGCCCGAACAGCGGCGGCAGGCCCTCGGGCAGCCTGTCGACAGCGCCGAAGTCGAGCACGCCGAGCCTGCCGTCGTCGAGCAGGCGGAAGTTCCCCGGATGCGGGTCCGCGTGCAGCAGGCCGGTCCTGGCCGGGCTGGAGAACAGCATGCGCACGAGCAGCAGTCCTGCCCTGTCCCGCTGCTCCCTGGTCCCGTCGCTGATGATCTTGGCGAGGGGGATGCCGTCCATCCACTCGCTGACCAGCACGTGGTCGGTCGCGAGCACCGTAGGCGGCACGAAGATGTCAGGATCGCCCGCGAACGCTTCAGCGAACGCGTCCTGCGCGGCCGCCTCCAGCCGGTAGTCGAGCTCCTCGGCCACCCTGGCCCTCAGCTCGTCGAGCAGCGGCTTCACATCGAGGCCGGGCATGAGCACAGAGAACAGCCGCGCGACCCTGCTCAGCTGGGCGAAATCGCTGATCAGCGCCTTGCCGGCGCCCGGGTACTGGATCTTGACGGCGACCTGCCTGCCGTCGTGCCAGACGGCCTTGTGCACCTGGCCGATCGATGCCGCAGCAGCCGGGCCGTCGTCGAACTCGGCGAACTTACCCCGCCAGTTCTCGCCGAGATCCGCCGCGAGCACCTTGTGCACCGTGCTGGCGGGCAGCGGCGGCGCGGACTCCTGCAGCATGGTCAGCGTCGCCCGATAAGGCCCGGCGATCTCTGGCGGCAGCGCTGCCTCGAAGATCGACAGGGCCTGGCCGAGCTTCAGCGCCCCGCCCTTGAGCTCCCCGAGCACCCGGAAGATCTGCTCGGCGGTTCGCTGCTGGATTTCCTGGGCCACGATCTCGGCCGGCCTGCCGCCGACGCGCTTGCCGATCCCGAGCACGGTCCGGCCTGCCAGCCCGGCCGGCAGGGCGGCAAGCTTCACCGTCCTGGTGACGGCGCGGCGCGGGAGATCGTTCATGATCTCTATTGTCGGCTACGTGGCGGTGTGCGTGGCACGGTGCTGGTGGCACAGGGACAAGACGGATGTTGCGGCCAGGTCCTGCGCCGCCACTTCCAGTCAGGAAGGACGAGCTCGAGCGTGCCGTTGACGGCGGCGCTCGCGAACGGGTTCTGCTCGATCGCGATCAGTGCCTGCGCGGCCGCCTGCGCCGCGACAGCGGTGGCGAGCACGGCGTCGCACGCGGGCGGCTCCGGCCGCCTGCCGCCGAGCTGGGCCAGGATCAGCGGCCACGCCGGGTCGTTGCCCGCCCGCAGGTAGTCCAGGCACATTAGGCACGCGCTCCGTCGCGGCACCACGAGCGGGCCGACCACTCCTATCGCCTCGCCCGCGATGACGGCCAGGTGCGGCACGTCGTCCGTCGCCAGCTGGGCGAGCCGGGCCAGCGGCTGACGCCCCGCGAGAATGACCAGGTCAGGCTCGGCAAGCGCGGCGCCGGGCGATCGCGATGTCCCGCGCGGCCGCGGCGTGCCGGGCTGTCCTGGCGTTGGTGACCGGCTGGCGGCGGGGGAGCGGCCTGACGGGATCGACCGGCGCGGCGCGGGCGGGTTGGCCGTGAGCCGGCGGGTACCGGGAGAAGGTGTGTCATGTTCAGCGGGCCGGACGAACTCGACCCTGCCGACGCCGGCCGCCACCAGGATCCTGGCCGCTGCCCGTCCGGTCCGCTGGTCGCCCTCGATCCGCACGACGGCTGCGCGCCGCCTGGCGAGCGCCCGTGCGCCGCCGTCGCCATCGCGGTGCGCGAGCGAGGTCGTGGCGAACTCCGGCGCGAGCCTGGCGCGGAGCGCGGACGGGACCTGGCTGTACGTGCTCGCCGGAAAGTCGTCGAGCGCTCCGCCGGCCGCCAGCAACGTCAGGATCCGCTCGGTTGCCTTGACCGGGACGCCCCTCTCGGCAGCGGCCGCGATGACCTGGTCACGTTCGCGGCTCCCGTCGAGCAGCCCGACGACGAAGGCCGCCTTGCTCATCCCTGATAAGGCGATGGCGCGACGCGGATCGATGCCGATCTGCAGGGTGTCCCGGTCCCGCCAGACCGCGAGCAAACCGGATTTCAGGGCTGGTCGCATGCCTTCAGCTTGTCACCAGGGTCCGACAGCGCTGTCCGTCCAGGTGCGGCCGTGCGGCCGCCAATCCGCGGTCGGGCTGAGCAACTGCAGGGCTGGAAGAACGACCATTCTGATCGGTGCCGGCCGCCATCCGTGGCCGGCACGTCCCGACCACGCCGATTGCTACGCGCTATCGCCCGGGATCGAGACGACACCCCCGTCTGGATCTGCGGAGCGACGGCTCAGGTGATCGCCGAGATCGGAGGCTCGGGCGATCGTAGGTTCCGCCTGATCTGAGAGGCCGCGGGCGATCGCCAAGAATCCCTGTGGACAAGGTTGTGCATGGCGTGGGGAAGCAAGGGAGTTTCGCTGTTGATATCCGCGAGATTGGCTCTGCGCTTTCCGCTGCGAAACGGCCGATTCGGCCATCCCGGGCTGGCGTTTCATGTCCCCGGCTGTGGATAACGCCGAACCCGCGCGACAGCCCTCCGCCCAGCCGGCCCATCGCGCATCCTGGGATAAGCCGTAGAGAAAAGGTTAAGCGGTAGAGAAAAGGACCGCATAGGGTCCTGAGTCTTCGTGCTAACGGTGGGCAGGCTGAGCTGGCTTCAAGAACCCGGTTCGCCATCGGGATCGTCTGGTTTCGCCTCGGGATCGTCGGGCTTCGCGTCGGGATCGTCGGGCTTCGCTTCAGGCTCGCCGGCGTTCAGGCCGGACAAGCCGGACAGGTCGAGCTCGGGGCGACCGCGAACGAAGCCCTCAGGGTCCTCCAGGTCCTCGGCGGTAGGCAGCAAGTCGGGGTGCTCCCAGATCTGGTCGCGGCCGCTGGTGCCGCGCTGCTCGGTCAGTGCCCGCCACATGGTCGCTGCTTCGCGGAGCCGACGGGGCCTGAGCTCGAGGCCGACCAGGGTCGCGAAGGTTCGTTCTGCCGGGCCGCCGGTCGCCCTCCTGCGCCTGATCGCCTCGGCGAGCGCGTCCGCGTCAGGCAGGCGGTTGCGGGCAGCGTCAGCGACGGCCGTGGCCACCCAGCCCTCGACCAGGGCCAGCAGCGTCTCAAGGCGAGCAAGCGCGGCCTTCTGCTCAGGGGTGTCCTCTGGCTGGAAATTGGCCGCGCCAGCCATGGCCTCGGTCAGCGCCTCAGGGTTCTCCAGATCGATCTGCTGCATGGCGTCGCGGAGCGAGTCCGGGTCCACCTTGATGCCGCGGGCGTAGTCCTCGACGGCGCCGAGCAGCCGGGCGCGCAGCCACGGGACGTGGCTGAACAGGCGCTGGTGAGCGGCCTCGCGCATGGCGACGAAGAGCCTGACCTCGTCTTCGCTCACCGACAGGCCAGAGCCGAACTCGGCCAGCCCGGCCGGCAGCAACGCGGCCGTGCCCTCCGGGCCGAGCGGCAGGCCGATGTCGCTGGAGCTGATGATGTCCTCGGCGAGCGTGCCGACGGCGGAGCCCGCCTGCGTGCCGACCATCATCCCGCTCATCCTGCGCATCATCTCGCCGAGCCCGCCGAGCGCGCCCGCCAGGGCACCCGCGGGCAGGCCGCCCGTGAGCTCAGGCGGGATCTCATCCAGGTCGGCGTCGCTGACCGGCAGGATGCCGCCCATGCTGTCCACGGCCCGCTCGGCGATCGGCTGGCAGAGCTTCTGCCAGACCGGCATCGTGGCTTCAACCCACTCAGAGCGGCTCCAGGCCTTGATCGAGCGGATTCCGCTCGGGAAGGCCGTGGCGTCCTCGAGCCACAGGTCTGCGAGCCGCATGGCCTCGACGATGGCCGAGCGCTGGTTGTCCAGGACGCTCGGGTCCCCCTTCGCCGCGATCGTCTGCCTGGCCGTGTTCTTCGCGAAGTCCCAGTTGACCGGGCCGCCCTGATAGGTCATCGCGTCGGCGAACTGCCTGAGCGCGTCGGCGATCTGCTGCGGGTCACCGAACGGCCCTCCAGGGCCTATGAGCCCGCCGAGATCCCCGGAGCCGCCCGCTCCGCCACCTGATCCGCCGGGCCCTCCGGACCCGCCGGAGCCGCCAGAACCGCGTTCCGGATCTTCTCCCGGCTGGTCGGGCACGCCGAAGCCGAAGGGAGGCTCACTCATGGCCGTAGCCTCTCGGGCAGGATGGAAGTATCACATTCGCCAAGTTATCCCAGGAGCGCTACCCGGTGAGCGACCGAGTCGGCAAGGTTCGCCAAGGGCGGAGCGCTGCTGGCGGGCGCGATGGCACGCGCAAGCGCTCCGGCCAGATGCGTTCAGTCCGGCGCGGACGCGAGAATGACGGTCACCGCGATGACCTGCCAGTTGTCGCCGTCACGGGGGCCGCGCACGACCTCGGGTTCGCGCTGACCGCGCGGCTGGCTCAGTCCGACCGGTTCAGTCGCGTGATCGCCATCGATGATCACCGCGGCGACCTGACGGGCGTGATCTGGCGCGTGGTCGACATCCGCGACCCCGCGCTGGCCGGCCGGCTCTCCGGCATCGACGTGATCGTGCACACCGACCTGGACCTGGCGGCCGGCTCGGACCAGAAGGCCCGCCGGGCCCACAACGTGCGCGGCGCGCAGACCGTGCTGACGGCGGCAGCGGCCGGCGGCGTCGGCCGCGTGGTGCTGATCACCAGCGCGATGGTGTACGGCGCCAGGCCGGACAATCCCGTGCCGATCGTCGAGAGCGCGCCCCTCGGCGCCGACCCCGACGGCAGCGTCGTCGGCGATTTCATGGAGATCGAGCAGCTCGCCGAGCGCTCGCCGCGGACGAACCCGGGCATGTCGATCGCGGTCGTACGGCCTGCGGCCCTCGTCGGCGAGGGCATCGACACGCTCATCACCAGGCACTTCGAGGCGCCGCGGCTGCTGGCGGTGAAAGGATGCGCGCCGCGCTGGCAGTTCTGCCACGTGAACGACCTCCTGTCGGCGATCGAGCTCGCCGCCGCCGGTGACGTGAAAGGTCCCTTCGCCGTGGGCTCCGACGGCTGGCTGGAGCAGGACCAGGTCGAGGAGCTGTCCGGCCTGCGCAGGATCGAGCTGCCGGCCGGGGTGACCTTCGCGACCGCCCAGCGACTGCACCGGGCCGGCATCACTCCCGCGCCGGTCTCTGACCTGCACTACGTCGTCTACCCGTGGGTGGTCGACTGCCAGGCGCTGCGGGAAACGGGCTGGCGGCCCACCGTGACCAACGCCCAGGCGCTCCAGGTCCTGCTCGAGCAGCGGGCCGGGCACCACGCCGTGGCCGGACGCCGGCTTGCGAAGAAGGACGCGACGATCACAGCGGCCGGAGCCACCGTGGCCGTCATCGGGACGGCGGCAATCGTCCGCCAGGTACGCAAGCGCCGCCGTGAATCCTGAGCCGGCTCGGCGGGTTGTAGCGTGGCCGGGTGAACGTCATCCGCCTCGCCGAACTCCGGGATAGCCCGCTGTCCGTGGACGAGGTCTACGCTGCCGTCACCGATGCGGCGGCCGGGGGCATCGCCGTCTTCGCGGGGGCCGTGCGTGATCATGATCACGGCAGGTCAGTCACCGCGCTGTCGTACTCGGCCCACCCGTCAGCCGCCGACGAGCTGCGTAGATCCTGCGAACGGGTCGCGGCGCGATTCGACCTGCACGCGGTGGCTGCCGTGCACCGCACCGGCGACCTGGCCATCGGCGATATCGCGGTCGTGGTCGCCGTCTCCAGCGGGCACCGGGCCACCGCCTTCGACGCGTGCCGCGCGCTGATCGACGACCTCAAGGCGACGGTACCGATCTGGAAGCATCAGCGCTTCACCAGCGGTGACAGCGAGTGGGTCAACAGCGCGTAACCTTGCCCGCATGTCACGTCGCGCCGCCACCCTGCTGATCGCCGGGATCGGGTTCCTCGCCTGCCTGGTGATCGTGTTCGTGGTGCCCGTCCCCTACGTGGCGCTGATCCCCGGCCCGACGTACAACACGCTCGGGCCGCTCGACGGCAAGCCTGTCATCCAGATCTCGGGCCATCGCACCTTCACCGCGCCTGGCCACCTGAACATGGTGACGGTCTCCTACCTCGGCGGCCCCGGCGCGAATCCGCCGTTCAACATGTTCGCGGCGATCCAGGCCTGGCTCAGCCCGCACGAGGCCGTCGTGCCGCAGGAGGAACTGTTCCCTGAGGGCAAGACCCAGCAGCAGGTGGTCAAGCAGGACTCCCAGCAGATGGCGAACTCCCAGCAGGCCGCGCAGGCAGCGGCACTGTGCCAGCTCGGCATCACGTTCACGACCATCGACACGATCGCCAGCACGATCAAGGGCCTGCCGGCCGATGGCCGCTTGCGGCGCGGCGACGTCATCACGGCCGTCGACGGCAAGCCGGTGACGTGCAGGTCCAGCGCCGCGTCCATGATCAGGGCGCGTACGGTCGGGCATCGCGTCGTGCTGACGGTGCGACGTGAGGGCACGCGTCACGCGGTCGCGCTGCGGACTGCGAGCTACAAAGGCCGGCCTGTCATCGGCGTCAACGTGATCGAGTCGTTCAGGTTCCCGTTCACAGTGAAGATCAACATCGGCAATGTCGGTGGCCCGAGCGCGGGCATGATGTTCGCGCTTGCGATCATCGACAAGCTGACCCCGGCGAACCTGACCGGCGGCAAGTTCATCGCGGGAACCGGCGAGATCGAGGTCGGCGGGGCTGTCGACCCGATCGGCGGCATCCAGCAGAAGATGGCAGCGGCCAGGGCCGCCGGCGCGACCGTATTCCTCGCCCCGGCCGGCAACTGCCAGGACACGGCGGGGGCGGTCCCTGCCGGGTTGCGGGTGGTCAAGGTCAGCACCCTGCGCGGCGCGATCGTCGCGTTGAAGGGCCTGAAGGCGGGTAAGCCGGTGCCTGGCTGCTAGGGCACCAGCGGCTCGCCGGGCGGCAGAAAGCCATGTTCGGCGGGGATATCCGCGGGAACGAGCTGCCATGCCGGTAAGTTGCCGTCAAGGCCACGCGCCCAGTGACTGGCGCGCCACGTGGCTGATGCGTCGAAGGGAAGAGCGGTGACGTTCAGAGTTCCCGGCCCGCGTCCTGGCGGACGCCAGGTGGTGCTGCCGCGCTGGCCGAGATTCGTCATTCCCGCGGTCATCATCATCGTGGTCATAGCCGTTCTGCTCGCGATCGTGGCGGGCATCTGGACCGACAACCTGTGGTACAGCTCGGTACACCAGACTCGCGTGTTCGACACGACATACAGCACGCGGTGGCTGATGTTCCTCGTGACGGCCGTGTTCATGAGCGGCGTGATCGGCGCCAACCTCGTCCTGGCTTACCGGCTGCGCCCCGACGATCCGCCGACCGGTCCTGGACACCAGGGCGTCGAGGCCTACCGGCAGGCGATCGACCCGCACCGGCGGGGCGTGACGATCGTGCTGCTCGGCGTGATCGGGCTGATCACCGGCCTGGCCGCCGCGAGCAACTGGCGGACCTGGCTGCTGTTCATCAACCAGGTGCCGTTCGGCCGCAAGGACCCGCAGTTCCACCTGGATATCTCGTTCTTCGTCTTCGTCTACCCGTTCCTGCGGATGCTGCTGGCCTTCTTGTTCGCCGCCGTCCTGCTGGCGCTGGTGCTGTCCGCGGCGGTGCACGTGCTGTACGGAGGGCTGCGGATCGCGCGGCGCGCGCGGCCGTCCCGTGGAGCCAGGACCCAGCTTTTCGTGCTGGCGGGCGTCTTCGTCGCGCTCAAGGCCGCCGCCTACTGGGTGGACAGGTACGGGATCAACTTCTCCCAGCGCGGCGTCGTCCAGACCGGCGCGTCCTACACCGACGTGAACGCCGTGCTTCCTGCCAAGACGGTGCTCGCGGTGATCGCGGTCATCTGCGCCGCGCTGCTGCTGTCGGGAGCGTTCCGGCGCAGCGCGCTGGTGCCGGGAATCGGCTTCGGCTTGCTCGTGCTGTCGGCAGTCCTGATCGGCGGGGTCTACCCGTTCATCATCCAGCAGTTCGTCGTCAAACCTAACCAGCAGGCCAAGGAGCGGCCCTACATCCAACGCGAAATCACGGGCACAAGGTCAGCGTACGGAATCACCGGCCACGCGAAAATGGTGCCCTACCCGGCCACGACGACCAGTACGCGCGCACAGCTCGCCAGGGAGGCGGCTGCGGTGCCCGACTTCCGGCTGCAGGACCCCGACATCTCGTCAACCGCGTTCCAGCAGTTGCAACAGGTGAAGGGGTACTACCAGTTCGCCGGCGTGCTGGCGATGGACAGGTACGTCATCGGCTCGAATCCGTCGCTGCAGGACACCGTGATCGGTGTCAGGGACATGGCCGGACCGCCACAAGGCCAGGGCAACTGGATCAGCACTCACCTGATCTACACGCACGGGTACGGCGTCGTCGCCTCGACAGCGGCCCAGGCGCAGCCGAACGGCAACCCGAATTTCATCGAATCAGACATCCCCCCGACCGGCGCGCTCGGCGTCACCCAGCCGCGTATCTACTTCGGGCACGAGGGCGCCGACTATGTCATGGTCGGCGGCCGTCAGCGGGAGCTTGACTACCCGAACGAGAGTTCCGGCGGCCAGCACAACTCCACCTATCACGGCGGCGGGGGCGTGTCCGTTGGCTCTCTCGGCGCCAGGCTGCTGTTCGCGATCAGGTTCCGGGAGCTGAACATCCTGATCTCGAGCGCCGTCGACAGCAACTCGCGGATCCTCTACATCAGGGACCCGCTCGCGCGGGTCGAGAAGGTCGCGCCGTTCCTCACGCTGGACGGTGACCCGTATCCCGTCGTCGTCCACGGCCAGGTCCTCTGGGTGGTGGACGGCTACACGACCACGGACGACTACCCGTACTCCAAGCGGATCAACCTGAACGAGAGCACGTCGAACACGTACAGTCCTGGCGGGCTCGCGGCCGGAGAGGGTGGTCAGGTCAACTACATCAGGAACTCGGTCAAGGCGACCGTCAACGCCTATACCGGGGTCGTGCACCTGTATCAGTGGGACAAGCAGCCGAGCCCGATACTCCGGTCCTGGATGAAGTCCTTTCCCGGGTTGATCTCGCCGCGGAGCGCGATATCTTCCGAGCTGATGGTGCACCTGCGTTATCCGGAGTTGCTCTTCGACGCCCAGCGGCAGATCATCGCGCAGTTCCACGTGACCGACCCGGCGTCCTTCTACGGCGGCCAGAACTTCTGGACTGTCCCCGACGACCCGACCGTGCCGGGCAACGGCAGGATCGCCCAGCCGCCTTATTACATGACGCTGTCCATGCCGAACGCCGCTGGGCCCGAGTTTTCGCTGGCCACGCTGTTCACACCGACGAAGAGGCCGAACGCCTCCGCCTACATGGCGGTGAACAGCAACCCGACGAGCAGGGCATACGGCACGATCACCATCCTCCAGTTCCCGCAAGACACCGCGATCCCAGGCCCCGGGCAGGTGCAGAGCAACTTCGAGAGCTTCGTGCCTGCCTCCACGAAGCTCTCGCTACTGCGACGCGGGGGCTCCAAGGCGATTCTTGGCAACCTGGTGACCGTGCCGGTCGGCGGAAGCCTGCTCTCGGTCGAGCCCGTTTACCTGCAAGCGTCCGCCGCGACCAACCTCGGCTCGTACCCGCAGCTCAAGGAGTTCCTCGCGTTCTACTACTACGGCGCGGGCGGCGGCCAGGTCGGGTTCGGCGACACCCTGGACGCGTCGCTGGCACAAGTCTTCGGGAGCGGCGGCCAGCCGCCGCCCACCAGCGGCCAAGGCGGTACAGGCGGCCAGGTGAGCGCCCAGGTGCTCCAGTTCCTGGCCCAGGCGAACAAGTTCTACGCGAAGGCGCAGGCTGACCTCCGCCATGGTCGGCTCGACCTGTACTACAAGGACATCCTGGCGATGAAGACCGCGCTCGACGAGGCGAGGAACGCCGCGAAGACGGGAAAGCCCGGGCAGCAGGGCACGCCGTCGCCGACCGCGTCGCCGTCGGCCTCACCTTCGCGCTAGGGACGCCAGGCCGCTGACGTACCGCTGCGGAGCCGTGGCCTGCCGTTACCCCCTTGCTCGCTCTGCAGTGCAGAAAGCGGCAAAGGCCGCGCTTGCCTTGCCACGGCGCACCGGATGAGGGCGTAGGCTCGGTGCTGCGGGGACGCAGAAGGCGCAGACTTCGCTGTGGCGGCGCTGCCCGGAGCGCGCGCGTCGGGCGAAGCCGCCGTGCGGCCGCTCAGTTCCCGGACGACGAAGAAAGGCCATCAGAGAGGAGCCTGACGCGCGGTGGGTCCACGTGTGCTCGTTGACGCGACTGGCGTTCCCGTGGACCGCGGTGCGCTGGGCCGGTACGTCGACGGCCTGGTGAAGGCGCTGGCCGAGGCCGGTGCCGACCTAGCGCTTGCCTGCCAGCGCGCTGACGAGGAGCGGTACGCCCGGCTCCTCCCCAGCGCGCGCATCGTGCCAGGTCCGCCGGCCATCGCGCACCGGCCAGCCAGGCTCGCGTGGGAACAGAGCGGGCTGCCGCTCGTGGCGAGTCAGGTCGAGGCCAACGTCATCCACTCGCCGCACTACTCAATGCCGCTTCGCCCCGGCCTGCCGACCGTCGTGACGATCCACGACCTCGCCTTCTTCACAGCGCCCGACACGCACAGCCCCGTCACGGCGACCTTCTACAAGGCTGCCATCAGGACCTCGGCCTGGCGGGCTACCCGCCTGATCGTCCCCTCGAAGGCCACCAGGGACGAGGTCGTGCGGGTGCTCGAGGCCGACTCGACCAAGATCGACGTGGCCTACCACGGCGTCGACCACACCCTTTTCAACCGCCCGAGCCAGGCGCAGCGGGACCGGGTCGCCAGCCGGCTTGGCCTGCACGGCCGCTCCTACGTCGCCTACCTCGGCACGCTCGAGCCTCGCAAGAACGTGCCGGCGCTGATCGCCGGCTGGGCCGAGGCCGTCGCCGACCTCGCCGAGCCGCCGGCCCTCGTGCTGGCAGGCGGGACCGGCTGGAGCGACGAGGTCGACGACGCGGTCGCCGCTGTTCCCGCGCACCTGCGCCTGGTCCGCCCTGGTTACCTGCACTTCACCGACCTGCCCGGGTTCTTCGGCGGAGCGCTCATCGTGGCGTTCCCCAGCATCGGCGAGGGCTTCGGGCTGCCCGTGCTCGAGGCGATGGCCTGCGGCACCCCGGTGCTGACCACGCACCGGACCTCGCTGCCCGAGGTCGGCGGCGACGCTGTGGCCTACACAGAACCTGACGCGGCGAGCATCACGACCGCGCTGCGCGGGCTGATTGAGGACGGGGCGCAGCGCGAGGCGCTCGGCAACGCCGGCTACGCCAGGTCCCTCGAATTCACCTGGGCGGCGTCAGCCCAGGCGCACATGTCCTGTTACGAGCGTGCCGCGTCGGCCGGGCGGGGGTAGTCTGCCTGGTCATGTCGAACGAAGCAGGCGAAGGGCGCTACGGGGAGCGCGAGGAGCTTGAGGCGATCGTGCTGGTCGGCGGCCAGGGAACGAGGCTACGCCCGCTGACCATCGGGATGCCTAAGCCGCTGCTGCCGACGGCTGGCGTCCCGTTCCTGGCTCATCAGCTGGCCAAGGCTGCCGCGGCAGGAGTCAGGCGGGTCGTGCTGGCGACGGCGTTCAGGTCCGAGATGTTCGCCGAGACGTTCGGCGACGGCTCGGACTACGGCCTGGACATCGTCTACGTCTACGAGGAAGAGCCCCTCGGCACCGGCGGCGGGATCAGGAACGCCGCTGCCAGCCTTCGCAGCGGTCCCGACGACCCCGTGGTGGTGCTGAACGGCGACGTGCTGTCGGGCCACGACATCAGCGCGCAGATCGACACGCACCGCAAGGCCGACGCCGCGGTGACGCTGCACCTGGTCGAGGTGCCCGATCCGGCCAGGTTCGGCTGCGTGCCCACGGACTTCGACGGCCGGGTGACGGCGTTCCTCGAGAAGACCCCGCACCCCGTGACCAGCCAGGTCAATGCCGGCTGCTATGTGTTCACCAGACGGTATATCGACGCGATGCCCGCCGGCCGGGTGCTGTCGGTCGAGCGAGAGACGTTCCCCGGCCTGATCGAGGCCGGCGAGATCGTCATGGGCTACCTCGAGTCGGCCTACTGGCTTGACGTCGGGACGCCCGAGGCGTTCGTGCGCGGCTCGTGCGACCTGGTGCTCGGCGCGCTCGCCTCGCCGGCGCTGCCTGGCGAGCACGGCGAAGCGCTGCTCCTGCCAGGGGCCAGTGCCGATCCGTCGGCTGAGCTCTCCGGCGGGACTACCGTGGGGTCCGACTGCGTCATCGGCGCTGGCGCTGTCGTCGACGGCTCTGTGCTGTTCGACGGCGCCGCGATCGGCGCCCGCGCCAGCGTCGTCGCGAGCGTCATCGGGCCTGGTGCGCGGATCGGCGACGGGGCCGTGCTGAACGACGCCATCATCGGCGCGGGCGCCGAGGTCGGTGGCGGCAACGAGTTGCTGCGCGGACTGCGGGTCTGGCCGGGCGTCCGGCTGGACGGAACCGCGATCAGGTTCTCCACCGACGCCTGACTACGCAGATGGAACGGCTCGACCGGCGATGGCAGGCACCGTTCGCCGTGGAGGTCGGCAGCGTCCTGTCGGTGCACCGCCGCGGCACAGGCGACCCCAGCTACGCCGTCGACGACACCGGCGCGATCTGGCGGGCCTGCCACACGCCGGACGGGCCGGGAACGGTCAGGATCTCCTGGCGGCACGGGCGAGATGAGACGGGCCAGACGCTTGCCCTGGCGCAGGCCTGGGGCCCCGGCGCTAGCTGGCTGCTCGAGGTGCTGCCAGCCATGCTCGGCGCGCAGGACAGGCCAGAGGACTTCGCGCCCGCCGATCCGGTCATGCGCGAGCTGGCCAGGCGGCACGCCGCCGTCAGGATCGGCAGGTCCTGCCTGGTCCTCGAGTCGCTCGTGCCCGCGGTGCTCGAGCAGAAGGTCGTGGGCAAGGAGGCGTGGCGGTCCTGGCGGCTGCTGCTTCGCAGATTCGGCGAGCCAGCCCCGGGGCCGGGGCCCGAGGCGATAGGCCGGCCCGGAGGGCGCGCGCCAGCCCGGATGCGGGTGCCGCCAGGACCGCAGACGTGGGCGTCGATCCCGTCATGGGAATGGCACAGGGCCGGAGTCGAGGCGGTCAGGGCACGGACCATCGCGGCAGCGGCGAGAGCGGCCGGGCGGCTCGAGGAGATACTCCACCTGCCGCCCGAGCAGGCCGACCGCCGCCTGCAGGCGATCGCCGGAGTGGGGGCGTGGACGTCGGCCGAGGTCAGGCAGCGCGCGTGCGGCGACCCCGACGCCGTCTCCGTGGGCGACTACCACCTCCCCTCGGTTGTCGGCATGGCGCTGGCCGGGCGGCCGGTCGATGACGCCGGCATGCTTGAGCTGCTCGCGCCGTATGCGGGTCACCGGCACAGGGCCAGCTTGCTGACGTGGTCCAGCGGCGCGCGGCCCGCGCGGCGCGGGCCGCGGCTGGCCATCAGGGACTACCGTGCGTTCTGACGTGGGTCCCTCGCCCGCCGGCTTCGCCGGCGGGCGAGGGACCTCGGCCTGGATCTCGGCCCGTACCCGACAGGGCCGCATAACGCGATCACCGACGTGGCCGGCGTCCGTGTCGGGCACGTCAGCGTCATCGAGGGCGACGGCGTCAGGACCGGTGTCACGGCGATCGTGCCCGACGCCGTCGACCGCGCTGGCGGCTCCATCGCCGCCGGGTTGTTCGCCGGGAACGGCTACGGCAAGCTGACCGGCGCCACGCAGGTCGCCGAGCTCGGGGTGATCGAGACCCCGATCCTGCTGACCGCGACGCTGTCGGCGTTCCGCGCTGCCGATGCCCTTGTCGGCTACGTGCTCGGACTGCCTGGCAACGAGCGGCTGATCTCGGTCAACCCGGTTGTGGGGGAGACCAACGACGGCTACCTGTCCGACATCAGGGCGAGGCCAGTCACCGGGCAGCACGTGCTGGCTGCCCTGCGCTGCGCCACCGGATCGCGGGTCGCCGAGGGCGCCGTGGGGGCGGGCACGGGCACGTCGGCGCTCGGTTTCAAAGCGGGGATCGGGACGGCGTCGCGCACCGTGACGCTCGCTGACCGCCAGCAGGCCACCGTCGGCGCGCTGGTCCAGGCCAACTTCTCCGGCGTGCTGACCGTGCGAGGCGTCAGGGTCGCCGTGCCTGACGAGCTGCGGGCGCGCGATGCGGGCGACGGCAACTCGTGCATGATCGTGGTCGCGACCGACCTCGGGCTCGGCTCCAGGCAGCTGATCAGGGTGGCGCGCAGGGCCGTGTTCGCGATGGGCAGGACCGGTGCCGACTTCGCCCACGGCAGCGGCGACTACGCGCTGGCGTTTACCACGGGCGCGTTCGCCACGGGCGCCCAGTCCCGCGTGGCCGACGCCGCACTCGATCCCGTCTTCGCCGCCGCAGCGGACGCGACCGAAGAGGCGATCCTGAACTCGGTGTTCATGGCCACGACCACGACCGGCTACCTCGGGCGGGTCAGGCACGCTGTGCCGCTGGACCTCGTGACCAGCGCGTGCCGGGCCGCTGGTGTGATCGGGCAGTAGGGCGCGAGAATTCGTTAAGGCTCAGAAAACTTCTCAGGAGGCGCAGTGCTCTACGCGTTCGGATTTGAGCGGATCGGCGTGCTGGTCAGTGACCTCTATTTCGTCGACCCGAACCCGCATCCCGGCCAGGAAGGCCCGGAGCACGGTGTCCGCCTCGAGGTGCGCATGTTCGGACAGGGCGAGCCGCAGGGCTCGATCTACTCGGCCCGGCCGATCGAGGCCGGCCGTCCCGTCTGGCGCGCTGACCTGCTTGAGTCCGTCGACGGAAAGCCGGGAAGTTTCGACCGGACGCATCACCACCCTGCGATGAGCGGCTGGGAGCCGGGCAGGAGGGTGTTCGAGAAGGGCCTGTCGGCCGCGCCGGTGCAGTGGGTGCGGGAGCAGCTGTCTGACCTGGAGGGACTCCTGAGGCGCGCGGGCGTGGACGACGGCGGGTTCGCCGCCGATGCCGAGGGCCTGCGCGGCAGCACGGGCGAGATCATGGCGGTCGTCCAGAACCTGCTCGACAAGGTGCAGGCGGGCGAGCTTGCCGCCCCTCCGCCCGGTGACCAGCCGGAAAGCGCCAGGGTCAGCTGGCTGTGAGGCTCGCACTGCCGCGGTTGCCTGGCCGGCCGGCGGGGGCCTGACGCAGGTCCGCCTAGGGTAGAGGGCATGCCAACCGCCGGATTCGTCCAGGTGCCGCCGGAGAACCCTCCGTCCCCCAGCGCGCTGCGCAGGGCTCTCGCCCGCGCTCGCGACGGCAAGCCGATCGACAGGGACGAGGCGGCCGTCCTGCTGCACGCCAGGGGAGAACGGCTGACCGAGCTGCTCGGGTACGCGGCGCGGACGCGCGATGCCGGGCTCGCCGCGGCAGGCCGGGCAGGGGTGATCACGTACTCGCGCAAGGTGTTCATCCCGCTGACCAGGCTGTGCCGGGATCGGTGCGGATACTGCACGTTCGTCACCGTGCCTGGCAGGCTGACGCCAGGCAGCGAGTTCCTGTCCCCTGACGAGGTGCTGGACATCGCCAGGCAAGGCGCGGCGCTCGGCTGCAAGGAGGCGCTATTCACGCTCGGCGACCGGCCAGAGGATCGCTGGCGGCCGGCGCGGGACTGGCTGGACGCCCTCGGCTACGACGACACCCTGTCCTACGTCAGGGCCATGGCGATCATGGTGCTCGAGGAGACCGGGCTGCTGCCGCACCTCAACCCCGGCGTGCTCACCTGGCAGGACTTCCAGCGGCTGAAGCCGGTCGCGCCGTCGATGGGGATGATGCTGGAGACCACGGCGTCGCGGCTGTTCACCGAGCGCGGCGGGCCGCATTTCGGCAGCCCGGACAAGGACCCGGCGGTCAGGCTCCGGGTGCTCGAGGACGCCGGCCGGTCGGCGGTTCCGTTCACGACCGGGATCCTGATCGGGATCGGCGAGACGCTGGCCGAGCGGGCCGGCTCGATCTTCGCGATCCGCGGGGTGGCGCGTGAGTACGGCGGCATCCAGGAAGTGATCGTGCAGAACTTCCGCGCCAAGCCAGACACCAAGATGCGGGGCATGCCAGACGCCGAGGTGGAAGACCTGGCCGCGACGATCGCGGTGACGAGGCTCGTGCTCGGGCCCGCGATGCGGATCCAGGCGCCGCCGAACCTGATCGGCGGGGAATACCAGCTGATCCTGGACGCCGGGATCGACGACTGGGGCGGTGTCTCCCCGCTGACGCCCGATTACGTCAACCCCGAGCGACCCTGGCCGCAGATCGACGAGCTGTCCGCGCGGACGGCTTCCGGCGGGTTCTCGTTGCGTGAGCGGCTGACGATCTACCCCGGCTACATCCGCGAGCCGTGGCTTGACCCGCGGCTGGCCGCGCACGTGGCCGCGCTCGCGGACCCCGCCAGCGGGCTCGCGCGCGAGGACGCGAAGCCGTCAGGGCTGCCGTGGCAGGAGCCAGACGGCGGCTGGGGCGAGTCCGCCGGCCGGACGGACCTGCATGTCACGATCGACACGCTGGGCAGGACCGCCGACCGGCGCGGCGATTTCGAGGACGTCTACGGTGACTGGGCCGAGATCGCTGAGCGGATCGAGCCGGCCGCCAGGCGCGGCGGGCCCGGCGGCTCCGGCGCTCCCCAGCGGATGCGCGCAGAGGTGGCCGCCGCGCTGCGCAGCGCCGAGCGCGACCCCGCCGGCCTGGCCGACGCCGAGGCCCTTGCCCTGCTCGACGCCGACGGGCCCGAGCTCGAGGCACTGGCCGGGCTGGCCGACGCGATCAGGCGCGACGTCAGCGGCGACGCCGTCACCTACGTCGTCAACAGGAACATTAACTTCACGAACGTCTGCTACACGGGCTGCCGGTTCTGCGCGTTCGCGCAGCGGCGCACCGACGCCGACGCCTACACGCTGTCACTCGAGCAGATCGGCGACAGGGCGCAGGAGGCATGGGCCGCGGGCGCGACCGAGGTATGCATGCAGGGCGGCATCCACCCTGACCTCCCTGGCACGGCGTATTTCGACATTGCCGGTGAGGTCAAGCGCCGCTGCCCGGAGATGCACGTGCACGCGTTCTCGCCGATGGAGGTGATGAACGGGTCGTCGCGCACCGGGCTGCCGGTTCGTGACTGGCTGCAGCGGGCCAGCGCGGCTGGCGTCGACTCGCTGCCTGGCACGGCCGCCGAGATCCTCGATGACGAGGTCCGCTGGGTGCTCACCAAGGGCAAGCTGCCAGCGTCGGCCTGGATCGAGGTGATGACGACCGCGCACGAGCTGGGCATCCCGACGACCGCGACGATGATGTACGGCCACGTGGACACCCCCGCGCACTGGGTCGCGCACCTGCGGGTGATCAGGTCAGTCGCGGAACGGACGGGCGGGTTCACCGAGTTCGTGCTGCTGCCGTTCGTGCACGCCAGCTCGCCGATCTACCTGGCCGGGCTGGCGCGCCCCGGCCCGACCAGGCGGGAGAACCGCGCCGTGCACGCACTCGCCAGGCTGATGCTGCAAGGAGCGATCGGCTCGATCCAGTGCTCATGGGTCAAGCTCGGCGACGACGTGTGCAGGGAGGTGCTGGCAGGCGGCGTCAACGACCTCGGCGGCACGCTGATGGAGGAGACCATCAGCCGGATGGCCGGCTCGCAGAATGGCTCGTTCAAGACGATCAGCCAGCTGGCGGATATGGTTGCGCCCATAGGCAGGCCATTGCGCCAGCGCACCACAACATACGGAGAGCCTTCGGCTGAGCGGCAGGCGGCGGCTCAGGCGTCGGACGGCGTCTGCTCGTCGGTCCTGGGTCACCCTGGCCGTTCGCTGCCGCTGGCCACGCTGCCAAGCGCGGGGTCTTGACCGAGGCGCTCCTGGGAAGATCACACCGTGCGGCGGGTCCTGGCGGACGTGCGCCGGCGTGACCGGGATCGAGCGGGGAGTGGCTGAGATGCCGACAGTGACTCGAGCCGTGCGGCTGACCGGGTGGGGCAGGACCGAGGCGACGGTGGCGGACGTGGCCTCACCCCAGTCGGCCGATGAAGCCGGCGAGCTCGTGAAGGGCGTCGCGGGTGCCGGCGTCATCGCCCGCGGCCTCGGCCGCAGCTACAACAACGCGGCACAGAATGACGGCGGGCTCGTCGTCTCGACCTCTGGCATGCGCGACGTGCTGTCGTTCGATCCGGCGTCCGGCGTGGTCTGCTGCGAGGCAGGGGTCAGCCTGGAACAGCTGATGACCGACCTTCTGCCAGCGGGCTGGTTCGTCCCCGTCTCGCCGGGGACCAGGCAGGTCACGGTCGGCGGCGCGATCGCCGCCGACGTGCACGGCAAGAACCACCACGTGGCAGGCAGCTTCGCCCGGCACGTTCTGTCCTTCGACCTGCTGACGGCCGATGGCGCCGTCCGTGCGGTCACGCCCGAGTCCGATCCCGACCTGTTCTGGGGCACCGCGGGCGGCATGGGCCTGACAGGGATCATCCTGCGGGCGAGCTTCCAGATGAAGAAGGTGGAAACGTCCCGGCTGATCGTCGACACGGTCAGGACCGCCAACATCGACGACACGATGGCGCACCTGTCCGCTACCGACCAGGACTACGACTACACCGTGGCCTGGACCGACTGCCTGGCGACGCGCGGCAGCCTGGGCCGGTCCGTCATCACGAGCGGCGACTTCGCCACGAGCAGCGAGCTGCGCTACCGCGACCGGGGCAAGCCGCTGGCGTTCACGCCGTCCGCGCTCGCCGGCGCGCCGCCGGTGTTCCCGTCCGGGCTGATCAACGCCCGCACGGTCGCGCTGCTGAACGAGGCGTGGTTCAGGAAGGCGCCGCGGCTGCGCACCGGTGAGACCCAGACGATCGGGAAGTTCTTCCACCCGCTGGACGGCATCACGAACTGGAACCGGGTCTACGGCCCTGCCGGGTTCCGGCAGTACCAGTACGTGGTGCCGTTCGCCGCCTCCGACGTGGTGGTGCGTTCCCTTGAGAGGATCAGCGCGCTGCGGGCGCCGTCGTTCGTGACGGTGCTCAAGCGGTTCGGCGAAGGTGATCCCGGCATGCTGTCGTTCCCGATGGCCGGCTGGACGCTCGCCCTCGACTTCCCTGCCCGCACGCCGTGGCTCAGCCAGCTCTGCGCCGAGCTCGACGGGATGGTGCTTGAGGCGGGCGGCCGGCTCTATCTCGCCAAGGACTCCAGGATCCCGGCCGGGCTGATGCCGGGGATGTATCCCAGGCTCGAGGACTTCCGCCGGCTGCGCGCGGCAGTCGATCCCGCCGGCGTCTTCAGCTCCGACCTGTCCCGCCGCCTCGCTCTTTCATGATCGTGAAGGACTCTGGTTGCCACATAGGACCCAAATCCTTCGTGATCATGGCTCAGGCAGGCGTGGGGTGGCAGCGTCAGCGGGTGAGGAGGAAGGCTTCTGGGTCGCGGTCGGGGCGCGGGGGCGGCGGTGCCGCGGGGTGACCGACGCCGACGGCCCCCATGGGCTCCCAGCCAGCGGGCAGGTCGAGCGCCGCCGCGGCGACCGGGCCGCAGAACAGCGTGCTCGACACCCAGCACGAGCCGAGTCCTTCGACGGCGAGCGCGACCAGCAGGTTCTGCACGCCCGCGCCGATGGCGACCAGGAACATCGCTCGCTCCGCGGCGTTGCGGCGCTGGTCCGGGTAGGTGTGCGCGGCCTCGGCAAGCAGGCACGGCACGATCAGCAGCGGCGCTCGGCGCAGCGGCTCGCCGCGCCTGGTCCTGCGGGCGATCTGCTCGTCGGTGAACGCGTCGCCGCGCAGGTCGGCGACCCAGGCGGCCAGCATGTCACCGAGCAGCCTGGTCCTGGCCGCCTCCGACGACACCACGGCGAACCGCCACGGCTGACTGTGATGCGGGGCCGGCGCGGTCACGGCCGCCGCGATCGCCCGGCGGACCGCGGCAGGGTCTACCGGTTCGTCCGTGAAGTCGCGCACGGTCCTGCGTTCGGCCAGCACGTCGGCCGCCCCGAGCCGGAACATGTCCTCGGCCGCGGGCCTGACCAGCGCGGCCGCGCCCGGCCCGTCGGCTGCTGCCGGGATGACGAGTTCCGCCAGGCCGCGCACGATGGCGACAGGGATCTGGCCCGTCTTGCCCTTGACCAGCTCGGCGGCCGCGGCGACCTCGTCGGCTACCGCCGTGATGGTCACCTCGAGCACATTGCCGAAGGTGTCTGGCTCGCCCCGGTGGTCGCGGAGCGGCTGCACGCCGGCGGCTCCGATGGCCGCGTCCGTCTGGCCGTTGCGCCACGCGCGGCCCATCGTGTCGGTGATCAGCACGCCGATGTTCGCGCCCGTCAGTTCCGCGATGGACTTGCGCAGCCGGCGGGCCGAGCCGTCGGGGTCCTCGGGCAGCAGCACGACGGTTCCTGGCGCGGTGTTGGAGCGGTCCACCCCGGCGGCGGCGAGCACCAGGCCGTGCCTGGTCTGCGCGATCGTGGTCGGCCCGCGCCTGGCCACGACCCGTGCGGTCTCCGCCGCGATCGCGTCGTCTCGGCTGGCGCTGACCACGCGGCCCTCGGCCTTGCTGATGATCTTCGAGGTGACGACCACGATGTCGCCGTCCGCGAGGCCTGGCGCGGCGGTGACGATGAGGTCAGCCAGGTTCGCGCCCGGCGTGATCTCGGGGAGACCGGGCACTCCGGAGATGCTGATCTTACTCATCCCGACAGCTCCTTCGCCAGGCCGATCGCCGCCGCCGCGATCGCCGCGGTCGCTGCGGGGTCCGTCATGTACAGCGGCAGCGTACGGACCGCGATCCCGGCAAGCTCCGCGGCGTCAATCTCGCCGGCGTCGGAGCCGTCGGCCAGCCATCCGTCCAGGAGGTCAGGCCCGTAGTGGGCGGCGACCGCCGCCGCGGTCGTCTTGACCCCGATGGCCGCGAGGCAGGCGTCCGCCATGCCGCGGACCGGCGCGCCGCCGATGACCGGCGAGACGCCGACGACGGTCTTCGCGCGCACCGCACCGGCGATTCCCGGGATCGCGAGGATGATCCCGATGCTCACCACCGGGTTCGACGGCGGCAGGACAATGAAGTCGGCCGCATCGATGGCCGCAAGCACGCCGGGGGCCGGAGCAGCCTGGCCGGCGCTGGCGGGTACGAAGCGGAGTGCGGGGACCTTTGCGTGCAGCCTGACCCACCATTCCTGGAAGTGGACGGTGCGGCGGCCGGTCTCGTCCTCGATCTGCACGTGGGTCTGGACGTCGTCGTCGGTCATCGGGAGCAGCGTGACCCCTGGCCGCCAGCGCTCGCAGAGCCGCCGGGTGACAGCGGACAGCGGCATCCCTGACCTGAGCATGGCCGTCCGCGCGATGTGGGTGGCGAAGTCACGGTCGCCGAGGCTGAACCAGTCGGTCCCCTCGCCGTAGGCGGCCAGTTCGGACTGGACTACGTGCGTCTCCTCGGCGCGGCCCCAGCCCTGCTCCTCGCTGATCCCGCCGCCGAGCGTGTACATCACCGTGTCCAGGTCGGGGCAGACGTGCAGCCCGGACAGCGTGATGTCGTCGCCGGTGTTCCCGATCACGGTGATGTCCGCGTCCGGCGCCGCCAGCAGCAACCCGCGGAGGAACCTGGCACCCCCCACGCCGCCGGCAAGCAGTGTGATGCGCATGCGCCGAGTCTGCCAGTCCCCGCCGTCTCGCGTGCCGGCCGGGCCGCGGGCGCGGCAGGGAGCCGACATCGCCAGCCAGGCTGGGACCCCAGCATTTCCGGCCCGACTTTCCCGTCATCCGGGGCAAGCCGTCGAGCTTTATCACGAATCAGCCTTGACGTTTGGCAAGACACGCGCGTGTAATTTCAACAGTGTAATTCTCTGACTGGCTTCGCCAGGGGCGTCAGGGAGCGGACGGGGTAGCGAGGGGTGGAGGTGCGCGGTGACTGAACCAGTCGTCACGCTCGTGCACGAAGCGTTCGGCATCGGCGCAGATGAGGCAGCAGAGCCGTCCTGGCAGGATCGGGCGCTGTGCGCGCAGACCGATCCTGAGGCGTTCTTTCCCGAGAAGGGCGGGTCCACCAGGGAGGCCAAGCGCGTGTGCCGCAGTTGCGAGGTGCGGACCGAGTGCCTGGAGTACGCGCTCGAGCACGACGAGCGGTTCGGGATCTGGGGAGGCCTGTCCGAACGGGAGCGCAGGCGGCTGAAGCGGCAGGCAGTCTAGCCCGCAGGCGCGGGGCAGGCTAAAAGCTGCCGATAGCGTGAGACAGCGCGGACATCGCGCTATCCACGTATTATGCGTGCTTAGCTCCGCCGCTGTGGCCGGCGCTGGCAAGCTCGCTGTCTGGCAGTGCCGGCCCCGAGGTTCGCGTATCGTTCACAGAAACCGGCCCGCCGGAGGCCAGGCCAGGCACGCGCCGCCCCCGCGGGGTCAACCCCCCGAGCAGCAACCGGACCACCTTGTCGCCGAACGAGTCTTATCCGCAGCACATCGTGACCGCCGTCATCGTCGCGCACGACGGCGCGAACTGGCTTCCCCAGCTTGCCGACGCCGTGCTCGGCCAGACCCGCCCTGTGCAGCGCGTCGTCGCCGTGGACACGGGCAGCCGCGACCGCAGCGGCGCCGTGCTCGCGTCGAAGTTCGGCCAGCCGGCCGTCTTCGGCATGGAACGCTCGACGGGCTACGGCGTAGCCATCGCCCGCGCGCTGCACCACCGGGCGGCCAACACCCAGATCCCGAGACCGGCCGCGGCCCACCAAAACCACCTCGGTCACCCTGGCAGCCAGTCCGGAGACCGGATCGAATGGCTGTGGCTGCTGCACGACGACTGCGAGCCGGCTCCTGACGCGCTCGAGCAGCTGCTCCGCGGGACCGTCGAGACCAGCACGGCCGCAGTGCTCGGGCCCAAGCTCAGGGACTGGTCCAACCGCGACGTCATCCTCGAGGCAGGACTCACCCTGGACACCGCGACCAGGCGGCTGACGGGGATCGAGCCGCGCGAGGTCGACCAGGGCCAGCACGACGGCGACAGGGACGCGCTCGCCGTCAGCAGCGCAGGGATGCTCGTGCGCCGTGACGTCTGGGAGCAGGTAGGCGGGTTCGACCCCGGCATGGGCCTGTTCATGGACGACATCGACTTCTGCTGGCGGGTGCACGCGGCTGGCTACCGGGTGAGGGTCATCACCGACGCGATCGTCTACCACGCGCAGGCCGCGACCAAGTACAAGCGGCCGATATCGCTCGGCCGCCGTGCCCGGATGCTTGACCGGCGGAACGGGCTGCTGACCCTGCTCGGGAACCTGCCCTTCCGGCAGATGATGACGGCCGCCGCCGGGAACATCTGCGTGTCCCTGCTGCGTATCACGTTCTTCCTGCTCGCCAAGCGGCTCACCGCCGCGGTGGACGAGCTGTCGGCGCTGACCTCGGTGCTCTGTCATCCGTTCAGGCTGATCAAGATGCGCGGGGCCAGGTCGCGCGGACGGCGCGCGGCCTACAGCCGGGTCAGGGCCGACGTGCCGCCAGGCAGATCGGGCAGGCGGCTGGTCGAGTTCGCGATTGCGGCGCTGTCGAAATCGCAGCCGGACACGGCAGGGGCGCATCACGCGACGGACGATCCCACTGAAGACGACTCGATGCTCATCGACAACGGGCTCGGCCGCAGGCTGCTGACCAGCCCGTCGCTGCTGACGTGCGTCTTGCTGCTTGCGGTCGCGATAGGTGCGGGCCGCTCCCTGCTCGGCTCTGGCCCGCTCGGCGGCGGCTCCCTGGTGCCCGCCTGGGGCGGCGCGTCTGATCTGTGGGGCAGCTACCTGCAGTCGTTCCACCCGGCCGGCATCGGCTCGACCGCGCCAGCGCCGTCCTGGCTCGCGGTCATCGCCACCTTGTCCACGGTGCTCGCCGGGAAGCCGTGGCTAGCCATCGACGTGCTCATGATCGGCTGCGTGCCGCTGGCCGGGATGACCGCGATGCTCGCGGTGCGCAAGGTGACCGCGTCCGCGCCGGTCCGGGTCTGGGGATCGGTGACCTACGCGCTGCTGCCGGTCGCGACCGGCGTGATCGCATCGGGCCGATTCGGCACCGCGGTCGCGTTCGTGCTGCTGCCGCTCATCGTCGCGCAGGCCGGCCGGATGGTCGCCGAGTCAGGCGCCAGGGCCGGGCGGGCCGCGTGGGCGACCGGCTTGCTGGTGGCGATCGCCGCCGCGTTCGTCCCGCTGCTCTGGCTGATCCTGCTGATCGCCTGTGTGCTGGCCGCCCTGGTCTTCCGCGCCACCAGGCGAGGCATGCTGCGCAACCTTACGATCGCGGCCCTCACACCGCCGGTCTTGCTGCTGCCGTGGACCATCACGCTGCTCTCGCACCCGGCTCGGCTGATGCTCGAGGCCGGGCTGCCGCAGCAGGGAGCGCCTGTCTTCGGCCTGCCGGCGAGGTCTCTGATGCTGCTCAGCCCTGGCGGGCCGGGGATGCCGCCGTACTGGGTCACCGCGGGCCTGGTCGTTGTCGCCTTCGCCGCGCTGTTCGCTGGCCGCAGGCGGCGGGTGATCATCGCCGGGTGGGGACTGGCTCTCACCGGACTGCTCGCGGCAGCCGTGACTAGCCACCTGGTCGTGCAGCCGGACGATGGCGGCGGGATCGCCGTCTGGGCCGGAACGCCGCTCGCGCTTGCCGCGATCGGGCTGCTGCTGGCGGCCGCGGCGGGAGCGGATGCCCTCGGGCGCCTGCTTGCGGGCGTGAAGGGCTGGCGTCCCGTCCTGTCAGGGCGCGGGCCGTGGGCCGCCTTGCTTGGCCTCATCGCGTGCTCGGCGCCCGTGCTGGCCGCGGCGGCCTGGGTCAGTGCCGGCGTGAGCGGCCCGGTTCATCCGGTGAGCAACCCGGTCGTGCCCGAACTGGTCGCCGTCGCCGTGGGACAGGCCAGGCAGGTACGTACCCTCGTCCTCAGGTCCGAAAACGGTCATATCTCCTATCTGCTGCTGCGCGGCCCCAGCCCGTCGCTGGCCGACGCCGCGCTGACGCCGCCGGCCGACGCGCGGCGAGCGCTCAGCAAGACCGTCTCGGCTCTGGCCACCCCGGACGGCGGCCTGGCGTCGAACCAGGCTCAGCTGCTCGCCGATTTCGACATCGGCTTCATCCTCATGCAGACCCCGGTGGACAAGCAGCTGGCCACCGTGCTCAACAACGTGAGCGGACTGCGCCCGTACAGCACCACGTCCGGCTACTCGCTGTGGCAGCTCGACGCCACGCCCGCCAGGGTCACCGTGGTCAAGCCGGACGGCACCGTGGTGCCGATTCCGTCCGGCCCGGTCGGGATCCCGGCCGCGCCGGTACCGGCGACGGGCGGCACGCTCATGCTGGCAGAGCCGGCCGGCGGCTGGAGCGCGTCGGTCAGCGGACAGGCGCTGGCCGCGGTCCCCTCACCGGCCGGGAGCTGGTCACAGGCGTTCAGGCTGCCTCGGGGCGGCGGCACGCTCACCGTCGGCCACCCGGGACTGACCCACGACCTGCTGCTGCTGTTCGAGCTGGTTGCCTTCCTCGTCGTCGCCGGCCTCGCGTTGCCCGGCATCAAGGTTGCCGAGCTGGAGGCGCAGGTGGCGGCCACGGCGAGCGCGGCGGAGGCCAGGGCGACCGGCCGCGCCGCCGGCAGGCGCGCCGCCGGCCGCACCGAGGCACGGGTCCAGGCCGGCGCCTCAGCGTCGGGACTGGCCGGGGCGGGCGGTGCGGCTGACGACGCGACGGCCCTGGTGCCAGCCGCACGCCGGGCCGCTGGCGATACCGCCGGACGGGCAGGCTCCGAGGGACTCACGCGCGGTGCGCGCGGCAGGCCAGGCAGAACGAGGGCGGCGGCTGGCGGCCGTGCGGGCCGGGCCAGGGGTGGTCGTGCCGCGGCTGGCGCGACCCTGCCGGGCGCTGTTGAAGCCGTCGAGGCTGCGGCCGAGGCTGCTGGCCTGGCGGCGGCCGGCAGCGCAGGGCGAGCGCCCGGCCGCAGGCGCGCTGGTGAGCCGGATGCCGAGGCGCGCACTGATAGCCGGCGCGAGGACGGCCGCCTGGCCGAGGCGTGGCCCTACGCGCCGGCTGACGAGGACAGGCGGGCCGCACGCGGCGAGGGCCGCCAGGCGGAGGCGTGGCCGTATTCGTCGGCCGACGAAGACCGCCAGGAGGAGGGCGGGGCCGGCCGGTCCTACCAAGGCCGGGGCGACGGCGGCCGCGCACGATCTGACGACCCGCTGACGGCCGAGTGGTCCTACTCCCGCGAGCGGGACTTCGCGCAGGCCGGTTATGACGACTATCGGCCAACAGGACTCCCGGGTCAGCCGTATGACGCGGGCGAACCCGAACCGGGGAGTGGCAGGCACGGGTCCGCGGCCGGGCGCTCGCCGTCCGGCCGGTCGCCCGCGGGGGACTGGCCCTCTCACGGCCTGGATGCTGACCGGGGCAGCGACCGGGGCGAGGTGGCTGGCCGGTCGCCATCTGGCCGGTCGGCCGCGGGCTCGTGGCCAGAACCGGACTGGGACTACGAGGATCCAGTCGGCCGGGACCGGTACAGGCCTGATGCGTACCTGTCCGACCCGTACCTGTCGGACCCCTACCCATCGGGCCCGCGTGATCCGGCTGGCGAGCCAGCGGCCGCCGACGGGCCGCCACGGCCGGGGAGCCAGGGAAGCACCCGCAGCTACAAGGTCAGCGAGCCAAACTCGCCGTCGGGCCAGTGGCCAGGCGAACAGGGCCGGAGGCGTGTCCCCGGCACGCATCGCCGGGCGGACAGCGACGCGGACGCCGGCTGGGGCGGCGACCCGGGCACGCGGGATGTCCGGGACTTCTCAGCCCGGGATAGCGCCGCGGCTGCGGGGGACGGCGCCGACCGCGGGCATGATGGCGGCGGGAGCGGGCGCGGCCGGGGCCGGCGAAATCGCCGCGGCGGCGACGAGCGGCCCGCCAGGTCGTTCCAGCCGGAACGAGACGACTGGGCCCCAGGCGAACAGCCCGCGACGTGGTCGGGCGGAGCTGACGAGCTCGAGCCGTTGCCGCCGCTCGAGGATCCCGGCAGGCGCACAACCTGGCGGTCCGCCGATGACAGCGACTGGGGCAGGCTCGACGAAGCCGGGAACCCTGATCCGCGCTGGGCAGCCCCGCTGCCTGATTTCGAGCCCGAGTATGAAGGGGATACCTGGTGACGGCGCGTAAGGCCAGGCCGGCCACCGGCCGCCAGCTCGCGAACCGCTTCGTCCTGGCGTTTCTCGTCGTGCTCGCGCTCGCCGGGCTCTACGGCGTCGCCGGGCTCAGCCGCGCCGTGCTCGTGACGGCGGCGGTGAAGCCCGCCGGCACGGCCGGGCGCCTGCAGGTGAGCTCGGCGCTTGTCGCTTGCCCGTCGCCCGGGCTCGGCCTGCCGGCCGGCGGCAACATCGCCGAGGCCAGCGCGCCGGCCAGCACGGGCGACGGTCAGGTCGCCCTGACGCCGCTGCACCTGGTCACGGCGGCCAGGCCGGTCACGACCGTGCGGACCGAGCCGCAGCCAGGCCAGCTGACGGTCAAGACCATCCACAAGGCTCCCGTTGCGAAAAAAGCCAAGTCAGCGATGCCGAGCATGGCCGGCGGCGCGGTGCCGACCAGCCTCGCCAACGGCGGCCTGATCGTCGCGGCGACGGGGTCGGACGCGCAGGGGTTCGACGTCGAGCAGCTCGGCCCTGGCGGGCAGCCGAGCGCGCGCTGCGAGGCGCCTGGCTCGGACTTCTGGTTCATCGCCCCGGAGACGACCAAGCTGAACACCCAGCTGTACCTGATCAACGCCGATGACGCGCCAGCCGACGCGCACGTGGGCGTCCAGACCGACAGCGGGCCGCGGCTCGGCGACCAGGATTCCGGCATCGTCGTGCCGCCGCACTCCATGGTGGTGCAGAACCTGGACAAGCTCGTGCGATCCGCGAAGGCGGCCGCCCTGCACGTCACGACCAGCACGGGCCGCGTGGTCGCCGCGATGAGGGAGACCGGCAAGACCGGCCAGCAGGGGATATGGCTGCCGCCTGCCCCGCCGCCCGCGACGACGCAGGTGCTGACCGGCCTGCCGGACACGACGGGCACCCGCGAGCTGTTCATCACCGTGCCCGGCGGCGCCCCGGCCAGGGTGAAGGTCACCGCGGTGACGCCGCGCGGCACCTATCAGCCGACCGGCGGCAGCGGGATCAGCCTGCTCGGCCGGCTGACTACGGGCATCGCGCTGCCGTCGCTGAGCGGGTTCCCCGGGTCAGTCAAGATCTCCGCGAACGTGCCCGTGACGGCCGTGCTCGAGGTGTCGGGAGGGCCCGCTGGCGCACCGGGCGCCTTCATCGGCGGCTCGCAGCCGGTCACCGAGCAGGGCGTCGTCGCCGCAAGCCCGGCGGGGCAGGCAGGCACGACCGAGATCGTGCTGTCCGCACCTGGCAAGGCGGCCAGCGTCAGGATCGCGCAGGCCGTGCCCGGTGCGCCGCTGACCGGCCAGTCCGGGCAGGTCGTGAAGATCAAGGCCAGGTCGGCCACGAAGGTGAAGCTGAAGCTGCCCAAGAAGGGGCCGGCGTCCACGCTGATGGCGGTCGTGGTCACGCCGCTGGCCGGATCCGGCCCGGTCTACGCGGCCAGGGTCGCGATCAGCGGCGGAAACGTGATGACGGTGCTGGCGGTTCGCTCATCGCTGACCAGGATCAACCTGCCAGGCGTCCGCGAGTCCCTGATGAGCGTGCTCGGGTCATTACGCCCCGCTGGCCACGGTCCCGGCCGCTCGTCGCCTGAACGTCATTCCTCGCCGGGGTAGCCGGGATCGACCGCCCGCGGGTCAAGCCCGAGCAGCCTGGCGAACTCCTCGATGACCACGTCAAGGACCAGTTCTCCGAGCTCGTCCTCGCCGTCAGCCCTGGCCAGCAACGGCCGGCGGTACAGCACGATCCTGGCCGGCCTTGCCGGGCGGGCCGGGTTGCCTGGGTCAGGCCACGCCGGGTCAAGCCGCGCCAGCGGGACTGGCTCGGCGTCCGGCAGGAACACATCGGCCGGCAGGTCGGCGGACGGGACCTCCTCGACGACGAATTCCACGCCGGCGAGCTCGGATTCCCAGCGCGGCTCGAGTTGCGCCACCGCCTGCAGCACGATGTCGTCGAAGCGCTCGGCCCGGCTGCGGTTCAGCGGTGAGCCAACCGGGGCAAGCGGTCCGCGCACGCCACGTCCATGCCGGTCGCGCCGCCGGATCCGCGCGGCCGCCGGCGGTCGGCTGTCAGCCGGTCGCACAATCACACAGCGTAACTCAAATGTGCGTGACTGCCGCATGCGGCGCACCGGGGCCGCTGGCGTGCTGCCGGTGGCTGGCCAAGACACGATCGCGCAGAGTGCCCCGGGTGGTGGCGTTACAGCCGTGGGTACCGATACCGTCAGCGGTTGTGAGCGAACTACGCGGCCCCGGCATGAGCCGGCCGCGCGGGGCGCTCGCGATTTCTGGTCATGCACCGCTGCCGGCCGGCTCCCGCGCCCGCGTAAGGAGCGCCGGCAGCGCTGGCGGTATCGCGAACGGAGCTGTGAGCGAGGTGCGTCGTTGAGTTCTCGCCGCTGCTCCCGCCCGGCCTGCAAGCGCGATGCCATCTGCACGCTGACCTACGTGTACCGGGACTCGACGGCGGTGCTCGGGCCGCTCGCGGCCTATGTCGAGCCGCACTGCTATGACCTGTGCAGCGCGCATGCTGACCGGCTCACGGCGCCGCGCGGCTGGGACATCGTCCGGCTGCCGCTGGCTCCCAGCCAGGAGGCGGCGGCCGACGACCTCGAGGCGCTGGCCAACGCCGTCAGGGAGGCGGCTGCGCCGCCGAAGGCCACAGAACCGGTCGGGCAGGGGATTGAGGTCGGCAGGCGCGGGCATCTGCGTGTGCTGCGGTCAGCGCCGCCTGAACGCGGCCGTCCCAGGTAGACAGCGCCGCACCGAAGCGGAGACGCGGCCGGTACCGGCACGAGGGCCGGCGGTCATCGGCGACGATAGTCTGGCCGCCTGGATCTGCAGAGCTGTCCGCCAGCAGGGCGGCGCACGGGGACGGTCGGGAAGGGCAAGCCGAAGTGGCCGACTACGGGAAGATCTTCAAGGCATACGACATCAGGGGCGTCGTCCCTGACGAGCTTGACGAAGGGGTCGCCGAGGCCGTAGGAGCCGCATTCTCCCGGCTGACCGGTGCGCCCGCGATCGTGACCGTGCACGACATGCGTACCTCGTCGGGTCCCCTTGCCGCCGCGTTCGCCCGCGGCGTCACGTCCTGCGGCACCGACGTGATCGACGGCGGGCTTGGCTCGACCGACATGCTGTACTACGCCAGCGGCCATCTGGGCCTGCCAGGCGCGATGCTGACCGCGAGCCACAACCCGGCGAGGTACAACGGGATCAAGCTGTGCCTGGCAGGCGCGAAGCCGGTCGGCCAGGACACCGGGCTCACCGAGGTGCGAGACATGGCCGCCTCGTGGGTGCGCAGCACCGCCGCTGCCCATGGCACCGTGTCCGGGAAAGACCTGCTGTCCGGTTACGCCGGCTACCTCAAGACGCTGGTCGACCTGTCGGGGATCAGGCCGCTGAAGGTCGTCGCGGACGCCGGCAACGGCATGGCGGGCCACACCGTGCCGAAGGTGTTCGAAGGGCTGCCGATCGAGACGATCCGGCTCTACTTCGAGCTGGACGGCTCCTTCCCCAACCATGAGGCGAACCCCCTCGATCCCGCCAACATGATCGACCTGCAGCAGATGGTGACGAAGACCTCGGCCGACATCGGGCTGGCCTTCGACGGTGACGCCGACCGCTGCTTCGTCGTGGACGAGCGCGGCGAGATCGTCTCTCCCTCCGTGCTGACCGCCCTGATCGCGGTCCGCGAGCTGGAGCGCGAGCCTGGCGCGACCGTGATCCACAACCTGATCACGTCCAAGGCGGTACCGGAGATCATCGAGAGCCACGGCGGCACCGCGGTCAGGACCAGGGTCGGGCACTCGTTCATCAAGGCCGTGATGGCCGAGCGCGGCGCGGTGTTCGGCGGCGAGCACTCCGGGCATTTCTACTTCAGGGACTTCTGGTTCGCCGACTCCGGCATGCTCGCCGCCCTGCACGTCCTGGCCGCCCTCGGCGGCCAGGACAAGCCGCTGTCCGAGCTGCTCGCCAGGTACTCGAGGAACGTGATGTCCGGCGAGATCAACAGCGAGGTCGCCGACCAGGCAGCTGCCACGCGGCGGGTGCGCGAGGCGTTCGCGGGGCGGCCGGGGATCAGCGCCGACGAGCTCGACGGGCTGACGATCACGGCCGGGCAGTGGTGGTTCAACCTGCGCCCGTCCAACACCGAGCCCATGCTGAGGCTGAACGTCGAGGCCGAGGATGACGCGACGCTGGCTAAGGTGACAGACGAAGTGCTGCACATCGTGCGGGAAGATGCTTAGTGCCTGCCCGGCGTGCCTGACGAGCCGAACCACGATGGAGAACTAGTGAACATCGACGACTGGCTGCTTGAGATCCTCGCCTGCCCGAAATGCCATGCGCCACTGCGCGCCGACGATGAAGCCAGCGAGCTCGTCTGCACCGGCGCCGACTGCGGGCTCGCCTACCCCGTCCGCGACGACATCCCCGTCCTGCTGGTAAGCGAGGCACGCGATCCTGCTGCGGGCTGAGTGAGCATGGAGGGCGGGCATGGCGACAGCCCGCGCGCCGTCATCGCGGCCCTCGGCGCGAACCTGGGCATTGCTGTAACCAAGTTCGTGGCGTTCCTTGTCACGGGGTCGGCATCGCTGCTCGCCGAGTCGGTGCACTCGGTCGCAGACTCAGGCAACCAGGTGCTGCTGCTGATCGGCAGGACGCGGGCCAGGCGCGAGGAGACCGAGCAGCACCAGTTCGGCTTCGGCGCTGAGCGGTATGTCTACGCGTTCATCGTCGCCGTCGTGCTGTTCGTGGTGGGCGCGATCTTCTCGATGTACGAGGGCATCTCGCGGATCACGCACCCGGAAGAGGTGCTGTCGCCGGTCGTGGCCTTCGTCGTCCTCGGCGTGGCCATCGGCCTCGAGGCCTTCTCGTTCCGCACCGCCATCACCGAGTCCAACGTGTCCCGAGGGCGGGTCAAGTGGCGCGCCTTCATCAGGCGCGCCAAGGCGCCCGAGCTTCCCATCGTGCTGCTAGAGGACTTCGCGGCGCTGATCGGCCTGGGATTCGCGCTCTGTGCCGTCATCTTGTCGACGGTCACCGGAGACGGCAGGTGGGACGGCGCCGGATCGATCGCGATCGGGGCGCTGCTCGGCTGCGTCGCCGTCGTGCTCGCGGTGGAGATGAAGAGCCTGCTGATCGGCGAGTCAGCCAGCCCGGAGGTGCAGCGCGCGATCGTCGCGGCGATCGAGGAGGCGCCGCTGATCGAGCAGGTCATCCACCTGCGCACGCTGCACGTCGGCCCGGACTCGGTGCTCGTGGCTGCCAAGGTGGCGGTGCGGCGCGGCGAGCTGGCGGAAACCATCGCGGCCGGCATCGACGAAGCGGAGCGCAGGATCAGGGCCGCGGTGCCGGTCGCCGGGCTGATCTACCTGGAGCCCGACCTCTACGAGGCGACGAGGCAGGACGCGGCAGACCCCGCGGTCAGCTCCGTCCGCGCCGCCCGCGGCGGCGCCAGCAGCCAGGGCGATCCCGGTGCGCGGGAGGCCGGCTCCGGGCCAGGCGAACCGGTTCCCGGCGACGGCCAGCCAGCGAGCTGAGCGTCCTGGCTCGCGGCGGCCACGCGCCGCCGGCTATTCGCGGTAGGTCATCACACGGGGGATGACGTCGACGTTCGACGGCGCCGCAGGCCGCGGCCTGACCGTAAGCCGCTCGGTGGCGGATCCCGGCAGGAAGGCCCTGACGATGCCCCAGCCGAACAGGGCAAGCATCCCGGCCGCGCCGGCGAACAGGTAGATGTTCCCGGCGATCACCTGGGTGCCGTGCCAGGTGAGCGGCTGCTTCATGGGCACGTCGGTGACGACATTGAGACCGGTCCGGATGCCGGTGAGCACCGGAACGACGGGGAAGTTGCCGAAGGCCAGCGTGATCAGCCCCGCGATGCCGGTCCAGACCCGCCAGGACGCGCCCTTGGCCAGCAGCGCGAGCCCAGCCAGCGCGGCGAGCCACGGCCCGACCCAGACCCAGTGGTGCAGCCAGCTGATCGGCGAGATCAGCAAGCCGATCAGCGCACAGGTCAGGACGCCGAGCATCGGATAGCCGTCGCGGTGCAGCCAGGTCGCGCAGGCCAGGCCCGTGACGGCCGTCAGCGCCGCCGCGATGAGCCATGGCCCGGCCGTGAGCTGCGGGTGCTGCAGCAGCCTGCTCAGGTAGCCGCGCAGGGACTGGTTCCAGGCCGAGGCGAAGAAGAACTCCACGTTCGCCTTCTGCGTGCCGTTCGCCCGGTCGAGCAGCCCGCTCTGCCAGTAGGCCGCCGACGCCCCTGGCATCGCGGCGAAGCCGATCCCGACGGTGCCAGCGAACGCCGCGGCGGCCACGCCTGCCTGTCGGAACCGGCGCGTGACCAGCAGATACGGGATGAAGATCAGCGGCGTGAGCTTGATTCCCGCCGCGACGCCGGTCGCGATCCCTGTCCACCAGGGGCCCGAGGCGAGAAGCCGGCCCGGAGGGCCAGCCGCGGCCGGCCGCGCAGGCCTCAGGTCCCAGATGATCGCCACCATCAGCAACAGGTTGACCTGCCCGAGGCCGAGATTGGACTGCACAGGCTGCGTCCACAGGGCTGCCGCTGAGGCGGCGAGCAGGAGCCCGGCACGCGCGCGGCCCTTCGGCACGCCCATGCCGGCCAGGGTGAGCCAGATCGCCGCGATCAGCGCCATGAGGCTCAGCGTGGTCATGCCCCATTTCAGTACCAGCGGGCCGAGAAAGGATATGGCAGCGAAGATCGCCGCGGCGAATGGCGGATAGCTGAAGGGATTGCCGCCGCCGGGGGAGACCCACTCGTAGAGCGGCGCGGGGTGACCAGAGCGGAAATGGTAGGCGTGCCGGACGATCAGCCCGCTGTCGCGGTAGATGCCGAGGTCGAACATCCGGGCCAGGAAGGACGGCTCGGCGGCGTGCACGATGAACCTGGCAAGGGCGAGCGCGAACGCCACAGCGCCGATCACGAGCAGCGGGGTGCCGGCGCGTCCGAGCCGGCCGGGCCTTGAGTCCGCTGGCGGGCACGGGGTCGTGGTGCGATCTTGTTGTTCCCCGATGGCGGTTCTGCGGCCGCGCACCTGCGGGCTCACGGGTGTGGCCGGCCGTGCGTGCCTGGCACGGTATGTCATGCGCCCGTCGTCCTCCAGAGACCGGCGGCCGCGAGTTTCCGCAGGTCAGCGGGTGCGCCACCGCCTGGGCGACGACGTACCCTGGCGCTTAGATTGGCAATCGCCCGTTGCGATCAAGAATCGGTCATGCGCGGCGGGTGCCGGCCGCCAGATTGCCAGGATGGCCGAGCAGGCGGAGAGCGCGCTCCTTCTCGAAGTCCATTGCCATTGCGGGGAGCGGCCTGATCCTGCCGATCCTGCGGCCGAGTTCGGCCACTTCGGCGCGGGCTGAGGGGTCGGCGAGCACCCGCAGCCCGAACGCCAGCGCTGCGGGGCTGATGTCGTAACGCTGCTCGATCGCCAGGCCCAGTGCCACCGCATCGACGTCGGCCGGCCCGAACTGCCGGTGCCGCACCGGTTCCTGGGTACGGCGGCGCCTGACCAGGGGAAGCAGTCCGAGCGACTCGCGGTAGCGGAGCATCCGCGGCGAGATGCCGAGCCGCTGCGAGGCCTCCGTGATGCGCACAGGACCAATTCTAACAAGTTCTTGTAAGGAACGGCCCGTTGAGGGTGCGAGAGGGTGCTCTGGTCCCGTAGCGTCGTCCGAGAGACAGACCAGAGACAGGCCCAGAGCCCGACGACTGCCGCAGATGAGGAGCGCAGATGGCCGCCGAGCCCCTTCCCTTCAAGGTCGCTGACCTTTCGCTGGCTGAGTTCGGCCGGAATGAGATCAGGCTGGCTGAGCACGAGATGCCAGGACTGATGGCCCTGCGCGAGGAATACGCGGGCTCCAGGCCGCTCGCCGGTGCTCGGATAACCGGCTCGCTGCACATGACGGTGCAGACCGCTGTCCTGATCGAGACGCTGGTGGCGCTCGGCGCGCAGGTGCGGTGGGCGAGTTGCAACATCTTCTCCACCCAGGACCACGCCGCCGCCGCCGTGGCGGTCGGGCCTGACGGCTCGCCAGACGACCCGCGCGGCATCGCCGTGTTCGCATGGAAGGGCGAGACGCTGCAGGAGTACTGGTGGTGCACCGAGCAGGCGCTGACCTGGCCAGAAGGCGGTGCGGGCCCGAACATGCTGCTGGACGACGGCGGCGACGCCACGCTGCTCCTGCACAAGGGCGCCGAGTTCGAGGCGGCCGGCGCGGTGCCCGCAGGCTCTGACGACGATCCTGAGGAATGGCACGTCATCCTCGGCGTGCTCCGCAGCAGCATGGCAGCCGACCCGGCCAAGTGGACTCAGATCGCGGACCTGATCCTCGGCGTGACCGAGGAGACCACGACCGGCGTGCACCGGCTCTACGAGATGGCGAAGGCCGGCACGCTGCGGTTCCCGGCGATCAACGTCAACGACTCGGTGACCAAGTCCAAGTTCGACAACAAGTACGGCTGCCGCCACTCGCTCATCGACGGCATCAACCGGGCCACCGACACGCTCATCGGCGGTAAGGTCGCGGTGATCTGCGGGTACGGCGACGTCGGCAAGGGCTGCGCCGAGTCGCTGCGCGGACAGCGCGCCAGGGTGATCATCACCGAGATCGACCCGATCTGCGCGCTCCAGGCCGCGATGGACGGCTACCAGGTCGCCACGCTCGACGACGTGATCGAGACCGCGGACATCTTCGTCACCGCCACGGGGAACCTGCACATCATCACGGCCGAGCACATGAGCCGGATGAAGCACCAGGCCATCGTCGGCAACATCGGGCACTTCGACAACGAGATCGACATGACCGGCTTGGCAAGGCTGCCCGGCGTCCGGCGGAACGTGATCAAGCCGCAGGTCGACGAGTGGGTGTTCCCCGACGGGCACTCCATCATCGTGCTGTCCGAGGGCCGCCTGCTGAACCTTGGCAACGCCACCGGGCACCCTAGCTTCGTGATGTCCTCCAGCTTCACCAACCAGGTGCTCGCCCAGATCGAGCTGTTCACCAGGCCAGGCGAGTACCCGCTCGGCGTGCACGTGCTGCCCAAGCAGCTGGACGAGCGGGTCGCGCGGCTGCACCTGGACGCGCTCAGCATCCGCCTGACCGAGCTGTCCAAGGAGCAAGCCAACTACATCGGCGTCCCCGTCGAAGGCCCCTACAAGCCCGACCACTACCGCTACTAGGCGCGACGTGGGCCGCAACCGCACCCCACCTATGAACCCTTGGTGGGGCTATAGCCCCACCAAGGGTTCATAGGTGCGTCCGATGGGCGGGAGCTCCTCGGATATTGCTGATGCGGGGCTGAGCGGCGGCGGGCTGGCGCGGATCGCGTGGGCCGAGCGGGCGATGCCGGTACTCGGGCTGCTGCGCGAGGAGTGCGCGAGCAAGCAGCCGTTCGCGGGCCGCTCGATCGCCGCCTGCCTGCACATCACCGCGGAAACCGCCGTCCTGGTCGGGCTGATCACGGCCGGCGGCGGGCGGGTGCACCTGGCCGCGTCGAACCCGCTGTCGACCCAGGACGACATCGCGGCGGCGCTGGCGAGCCGGCCAGGGGTCTTCGTGAACGCGCGGACCGGGGTCGACAGGGAGGCGTATTACGCGCACCTGCACCGGGCGCTCGACGGCGCGCCAGACCTCGTCGTCGACGACGGGGGCGACCTGGTCAACACCCTGCACACGGAGCGTCCTGAGCTGCTGCCCGGTGTAATCGGCGGCTGCGAGTCCACGTCCACGGGGGTTGTCAGGCTGCGCCAGATGGCGGCGTCAGGATCGCTGGCGTTCCCGGTCGTAGCCGCCGACGCGTCGGTGACCAGGCGGATGTTCGACAACGGGTACGGGACCAGTCAGTCGGTGATCGACGGGCTGCTTCGGGCCACGAACCTGCTGCTGGCCGGCAAGACGGTCGTGGTCGCCGGCTACGGCTCGTGCGGGCGGGCGATCGCGGAGCGGGCCGCGGGACTCGGCGCCCAGGTGATCGTCACCGAGGTCGACCCGGTCCGCGCCCTCGACGCCATCATGTCCGGCTACCGGGTACTGGAGATGGCCGATGCCGCGCCCGCGGGCCACGTGTTCATCACCGCGACCGGCTCGCGGGACGTGATCGCCGGCCCGCATCTGGCGGCGATGCGAGACGGGGCGGTGCTGGCCAACGCCGGTCACTTCGACGTCGAGATCGACGTCCGGGCGCTGGCGGACCTGGCCGTTGAGGTCAACCGCGGCATCCGGCCGAACGCCGACGAGTACGTGCTCGACAGCGGCAAGCGGCTCATCCTGCTGGCCGACGGCCGGGTGGTGAACCTGATCGCCGCCGAGGGCAACCCGGCCGCCGTCATGGACCTGTCCTTCGCCGCCCAGGCGCTCGCCCTGATGTGGCTGGTCAGCGGCGAGCCAGGGCTGGCCGCGGGCGTGCACCCGATGCCCGTGGCGATCGACACCGAGGTCGCCAGGCTGACCCTGGCCGCGCACGGAACCGCGATCGACAAGCTGACCCCGGCTCAGCTTGAGTACCTCGAGTCGTGGCGGCACGGAAGTTGACGCGGTGACGGTCGCGAAGAAAATGGCCGAGCACCGTTTGGTGATTAGTGCGCTGCCAATGGCACTCTAGAGATATGACGACGGATGCCATCGCCGCCGATCCGCTGCTGCCCGGGCTGCGGGTGCCGGGGAACCGGGTGAGCCGCCGGGCGATCGTCTACTGGACGGCGCGGGCGGCGCTGAGCGGATCTGTCCTCCTGCTCGTCGAGCTCGTCTTCGCCCGGATGAGCGGCTTTCCCGCTCCGTGGCGGGCCGCGCTGATCGCGACGTTCGTGCTCGCGGTCCTGCACGCGATCATCATGCCGCGGTGGCGGTTCACCGTGCACCGCTGGGAGATCACCGACGAGGCGCTGTACACGCGCTCTGGCTGGTTCTCCGTGCGCTGGCGGATCGCGCCGATCAGCCGGATCCAGACCATCGACAGTCACAGGTCGGTCGGGGAACGCGTCTTCGGCCTGGCCAACGTCACGGCCACGACCGCGTCAGCGGCGGGCCCGGTGCGGATTCACGGGCTCGACCGCCAGCTCGCCGACCGGCTGCTTGACCAGCTCGCCGTCGCCACGGGGCAGACGCCTGGCGACGCGACGTGACCGCCCATGACCTGACGGGCGGTCGCGACGATGCCGCGCCAGCGGGCGGCGCGCTGACGCACAGCGCGCTGACCGACGACGCGCTGACGCACGACGCGCCGGCGGACCCCGCAGTGGCCGGCGACGCGGTCCTGGCCGACCCCGGCCCGCGGTGGCGGCGGCTGAGCCGCAGGAGCATGATCGTTCGGCCGCTGACGGACCTGGTCAGGCTGCTGCCGCTGGTGGCCGGGCTGCTGATCCTGCACACCAGGACCGGCGGCGGCCTGGTCTGGGGCGTGCTGGCGTCGGTGTTCGCCGTCGCCACCGGGCTGGTGCACTGGGCGACGACCAGGTACCTGATCACCGCTGAGCGGGTCTACCTGCGCCGCGGCCTGCTGAACCAGAAGAAGCTGTCGGTGGCCAGGGACCGGATTCGCACCGTCGACGTGACCGCGCACCTGCTGCACCGGATGCTCGGCGTCTGCCGGGTCAGCATCGGGACCGGCCGCAACGACCTGCGCTCCGGGGAGAGCTTCCACCTGGACGGCGTCACCAGGGCCGAGGCCGAGCAGCTGCGGATGGAGCTGCTCACGGGAACCGCCGCGCCAGCACGGCCCGCACCCGAGCCGGCCAGGCCGCTGCCGGAGCGCAGCACCGAGATCCTGCGGCTGCAGCTCGGCTGGCTGCGGTTCGCTCCGCTGACCCTGACCGGCGTCGTGGTGCTCGGCGTGCTGTTCGGAGCCGTCATCCAGATCACCAACGCCACCGATATCAACATCGCGGCAACAGACCCGGTCCAGCGCATCGTGACCGACTTCACTGCCATGTCGGTCGTGCAGCGGATCATGGTTGGCGGGGGCGTGCTGCTGGCCTGCTACGTGCTCATCGCGACGGTCGGCTACATCGCCGTGTTCTGGAACTTCCGCCTCGTCGGCCTGGGCACCGACACGCTGCGGGTGACCCGCGGCCTGCTGTCGGTCAGGGCGACCACGATCTCGCTGGCCAGGCTGCGCGGCGTCGAGATCAGCGAGTCGCTGCTGTTGCGGGCGGCTCGCGGCGCGCGCTGCATCGCGATCGCCACCGGCCTGCATGTCGGCCGCGGCGCCGAGCGGGAGGGGTCGGTGCTGTCGCCGCCGGCCCCGCGCGCGGCCGCCCTGCACGTCGCGACCGCCGTCCTTGGCCTGCCCGAGGACCTCTGCGCTGGCCCGCTGATCCAGCACGGCCCGGCCGCGCGGCGCCGCCGCTACGTCAGGGCGCTGGCCGGCGCGGGCGCCGTCATCGCGGCGATCTACCTCGCCACCCGCGGCCAGAACGGCCCTGCCTGGGTCTGGATCTCCTCGTTCGCGCTGCTGCCGGCCGCCGCGCTGCTCGCCGCCGACCGGTACCGTAGCCTCGGTCACCGGCTGGCGGGCGGGTGGCTCGTGACGCGGACGGGAACCCTGGCCAGGCGGCGGAACATCATCTCCACCGACGCCATCATCGGCTGGCGGGTGCACCAGACCTGGTTCCAGCGCCGTCAGGGCCTGATCACGCTGACCGCCACCACAGCGGCTGGCCAGCAGCACTACTCGGTCCGCGACGTGCCGGCCGCGCAGGGGCTGGCGCTCGCGACGGCGGCGACAGGCGATCTGCTGCAGCCGTTCCTGCGGCTGCCACCGGTCAGGGGCTTATCGCCCGGTTGCGGTAACCGGACGCACGCCGCAACCGCCTTGCGCGGCCGGCTCGTTCAGAGCGGGGCCGCGAAGCCGTGATCCTCTGGCTTGTCCGGCTTGGCGCCTCCGGCGCGGGGGGACGACCCTCCAGGGCCCCCTGTGATGGTGACCACGTCGTCGGGGCCCAATGGCAGCGTGCCAGTCGGCGAGGCGCCGTGCGGAGACCGTGCGCCTTGTGCTGACTGGGGCGCGTCCTGGGCCGGGGGAAACCCGTAGGCTGGCGGTGCGCCAGGCGCGGGGACTCCATGCTGGACGGCGGCCTGCCTGGCCAGGAACCTGGCGTGCTCGCGCTCGCGGCGCACCGCCAGGACGGCGGCAAGGAACGCGGCGGGTTCGGTTCCCGGCGGTGGCGGCGGGCTCACCTGGGCGGCGACCGCCGTGGCGAGCTGCATCCCGAGCTGCTCCCTGGCGGCCGGCCGCAGGTCGTAGAACCGGCGCAGGAAGCTGCTCGCCGCCGCGGCCGTCTGATCCGACAGCCGGGAGACCTCCAGGTGCTGTGCCCACCCGAGCAGCGGCGGCGGGATGACCGTGAAGACGGGAGCGAGGTCGGGCCGCGGCGGGACCCGTTCCTGGATGACGAACGTCCCGGCGAACATGTCGCCGAGCCGCTTGCCTTTCACCGACACCATCGAGGTGATCAGCCCGGCAGGGATCCCGATCAGGTTGAACGGCGGCAGCCAGACCTCGACGAACGCCGCGGACAGCGCGCGGATCAGCGCCTGCCTGAACCGCTCGGGGCTGCCGTCGTCGCTGACCACCCGGATCCCCAGCGCCATCTTGCCGAGCGTCTTGCCGCGGCTGAGCGTCTCGAAGACCAGCGGGTAACCGATCACGACGAACATGAATCCGCTCAGGTAGACGGCGGCGCCCGAGGCTGAGTTGAGGTGGTTCGCGGACGCCGACGACACGACCACCGCCAGGAAGATCAGGACCGGGATCTGCACCAGCATGTCGATCAGCAGTGCCAGGATCCGGCTGGGGAAGCGAGCGACGGCCAGGTCGAGCACGACAGCCTCGCCCGTCACCACCTCGGCCACTACTTCCTCCGGATTCGGTCGTATCGCCCGTCTATGGTCGCGGGCCAAGACTATCCAGTAACCGGGCTGTAGTCTCCAGCCGTGGATCTGGAGGTCTTCGTCGCCGAGCACGGCGCCGGGTGGGCCAGGCTCGACGCGCTGGCCAAGCGCCGCAGGAAGCTGAGCGGAACGGAGATCGACGAGCTCATCAGCCTCTACCAGCGGACGGCGACGCAGCTGTCCGCCGTGCAGGCTGCTGGCCTGGACCCGGCGCTGGCCGCCAGGCTGTCGAGCCTGCTGGCAAGGTCACGCGCCACCGTGAGCGGCGCGCCGTCCAGCGGCTGGGCGGCGGTGGGCCGGTTCGCCGCAATCTCCTTTCCCGCGGCCGTGTACCGGGCGCGGTGGTGGTGGCTGGGTTGCACGGCAGGTTCCGCGCTGGTCGCCGTGCTCATCGGCTTGCGGGTCGCTGGCTCGCGGGCGCTGCAGGCCAGCCTGCTGCCGCGGTCAGCGGCCGCGAAGCTCGTCCATCATCAGTTCAGGCACTACTACTCGGCCCACGACGCCCAGTCGTTCGCGGCCCAGGTGTGGACGAACAACGCGGTCGTCGCCGGCGAGACGATCACCCTCGGCGTGCTGCTCGGCATTCCCGTGCTGCTCGTGCTGTTCGAGAACGCGCTGAACGTCGGCATCGTCGGCGGCCTGATGGCCGCGTACCACAGGTCAGCGGAGTTCTGGACGCTGATCCTGCCGCACGGGATCCTGGAACTGAGCGCGGTCTTCCTGGCCGCGGCCGCCGGCCTGCGGCTCGGCTGGACGGTCATCGATCCCGGGCCCCGGCCGCGGGTCAGGGCGCTCGCCGAGGAAGGCAGGGCCGTGATCACCGTCGCCGTCGGTCTCGTCGCCGTCCTGCTGGTGTCCGGCATGATCGAGGCGTTCGTCACCCCGTCGCCGCTGCCCGCGTGGGCCAGGATCGGGATCGGGGTGATCGCGGAGGTCGCGTTCCTCAGCTACGTCATCGTGCTGGGCCGCCGCGCCGTGGCGGCCGGCGAGATCGGCGACGTCGCCAGGGCGCCTGACCAGATACCCGTGGCCGGCTAGCGGGAGCCGCCTAGAGCCGGCCAGCGGCCTTCAGGCTCAGGTACGCGTCGGCGAGCGCCGGCGGCAGCCGGTCCGGCGGCGCGTCCACGACCTCGACGCCGTTCCTGCGCAGCAGCGCTGCGATGTGGGCGCGGCCGGCCTGCGCGGTAGCCGCGGCGGCGGCTTCGTAGATCGCGCTGGTGTCGCCGCGGCCCGCCGCCATCTCGGCGACCCGCGGATCGGCGACAGCGGCCAGCAGGACCTGATGCCTGGACGAGAGCAGCTGAACATGGGGCAGCAGGCCAAGCTCGATCGCCGCGGGGTTGAGATCGGTGAGCAGCACGACCAGGCAGCGCTGCCTTGCGATACCGAGCACGGCCGCGATCATCAGCTCGATGTCCGGCTCGATCAGGTCGGGCTCGAGCAGGGCGAGCTCGCTGCTGAACGTGGCGAGAACCTCGCCGCGTCCTGCCCCGACCACCCGCGCGCGCACGCGCCGGTCGGCGGCGATCAGGTCGACGCGGTCCCCGGCCCTGACGGCCAGCGCGGTGAGCAGCAGGGCGGCGTCCATGGACGCGTCGAGCCGCGGGACGTCGCCGACCCTGCCAGCCGAGGTGCGGCCGGTGTCGAGCACGATGACGATCCTGCGGTCCCGCTCCGGCCGCCAGGTCCTGACGAGCACGTCGGCCCGGCGGGCCGAGGACCGCCAGTCGATCGACCTGACGTCGTCACCCAGCACATACGGGCGCAGCGAGTCGAACTCGCTGCCCTGGCCGCGGAGCATCGACTTGTGCTGGCCGTCGAGCTCGCGCAGCCTCGCGAGCTTTTCAGGCAGGTGTTTGCGGGACAGGAACGGCGGCAGCACCCGGACCGTGAACGGCGCCGCGCGGCTGCGCTGGCGCCCGGCCAGGCCCAGCGGCCCGAGCGAGCGGACCGTGACGGGCCCGGCGGCGAAGTCGCCGCGCCGCCGCGGCGTCAGGATGGTGACCATGGCCGCGCGCTGCCCGGCTGGCACGTCGACGCCGGCCCGTCCTGGCCGCGCCGTGGCGCTGGGCTGCCAGCCGTCCCTGACCACGCCGCGCAGCCGGCGACGGCCTGAGTTGACGACGGTCAGCGTGGTCTTTCCCGACTGGCCGAGGTGGATCCTGGTGTCGCCAGACCGGCGGAGGCGCAGGCTCCCGATCCGCTCCGCGAGCATCAGGTCGGCGCAGACGGCTGCCACGAGCGTCCCGTTGACGATGAACGATGCCAGCCCCGTCCCGAAGACCGCCACCACGAGCACCCCGGCTAGCGCCAGCAGTCCCGCGCGGCCGGTCAGCGTCATCGCGGCACGGGCACGGCGGTGAGCAGTCCCTGCAGCACGCCGTCCGCGGTGGCGCCGTCCAGCTCGACCTCGGGCCGCAGCTGGATCCGGTGCCGCAGCGTCGGCCCCGCGAGCGCCTTGACGTCGTCGGGCGTCACGTAGTCGCGCCCGGACAGCCAGGCCCAGGCGCGGCTGGTCGCGAGCAGCGCGGTCGCGCCGCGCGGGGATACGCCGAGGCGCAGCGACGGCGAGGTCCTGGTCGCCCGGCAGATGTCCACGATGTACCCGGTGACCTCGGCGGCCACGTGCACCTTGCGGGCCTCGTCCTTCGCTTGCGCGAGGTCGGCGGGCAGCGCGACGCGGCTGATTCCCGAGGCCGCCAGGTCGCGCGGGTCGAAGCCGGCGGCGTGCCGGTTCACGATCGCGATCTCGTCGTCTCGCTCAGGCAGCGGCACCGTCAGCTTGAGCAGGAACCTGTCCAGCTGCGCCTCGGGCAGCGGATACGTGCCCTCGTACTCGACCGGGTTCTGGGTCGCGGCCACGAGGAACGGCACGGGCAGCGGCCTGGGATCGCCCTCGACCGAGACCTGCCGTTCTTCCATCGCCTCGAGCAGCGCCGCCTGCGTCTTCGGCGGCGTCCTGTTGATCTCGTCGGCCAGCAGCAGGTTCGTGAAAACGGGACCAGGCCGGAACTCGAACCGCGCCGTCCGCGCGTCGTAGATCAGCGATCCGGTCACGTCGCCCGGCATCAGGTCAGGCGTGAACTGCAGTCGCTTGCCCTCCAGCGACAGCGCGCTGGCCAGCGTCCTGATCAGCAGCGTCTTCGCGACGCCGGGGACGCCCTCGAGGAGCACGTGCCCTTCGCAGATCAGCGCGATGAGCAGGCCGCTGACGACGGAATCCTGGCCGACCACCGCCTTGGCAACCTCGGTCCGTACCTGGGCGAGCGCCGCCCTGGGCGCGTCGGGCGCACCGGCCGCGCCGGCCGGCCAGCCAGCGGCCGGTACCTGGTCATCGGCGATCACTGGGTGCATACCTCTCTTTCGAGTTCGTCAAGACTACGGACGAGGTCAACAAGCCCCGCGTCGGTGACCGGCGCAGGGCCGTAGAGGATCCTGGCGATGTCCCGCTGGCCGCGCCGCGACCTGGCGGCGACCGCGCCGGTTACGGCCTCCTGCGGCGCGTCCTTGACCAGGCCGAGCCTTGGCAGCATGCGGGCAAGCAGGTCCTCGCGCAAGGCAGCGGTCGCGCGGTCCCTGGCCCGGCGCGACTGGTAGAGCGCCGCGTGACCTTCCACCGTTTCCGACGCGCGGACGACGACGGGCAGCTGTTCCGGGATCAGCGGGCCGAGCCTGCGGGCGCGCCACAGCCCGGCGAGCACCGCGGCGATCGCCAGCTGGATCACCACGAGCCAGGCCTGCCACGGAATCAGGGCGGGACCATGCCGCGCTGGCTGACCTGGCCGGGACGGCGACAGCGGCACGAGCGGCGGCTCGGGCGTCAGCCAGATCACGCGCCGGTGCGCGGCGAGCAGGTTGAGCGTGAGCGAGGCGTTGCCGTTCCTGGCCAGGTAGCCGTCCGTCAGCGGGGCGCCGCTGCCGAGGACCGTGATCGTCTGGCCCGCCGCGCGGTACCGCACGAGCGTCGGGAAGCCGCCGGCCAGGTAGCAGCCGTTGCCCGCCGCCGGTGCGCGGTAGCTGGAGCCGCCGACGTTCGCAGTTCCCGCCAGCCGGGCCGCGGCCAGATCGCACCCGGGCCGCAGTAGCTGGCCGAAGCGCCCAGCCGACCGGTCCTTGACGCCGACCTCCTGGGCCAGCGCCGCGAGCGCCGCCGGCCCAGGCTCGACCGCCACCAGGTCGGTGCCCGCCTGGCCGAGCCTGGCCAGCTGCCGCCTGGTGAGCAGGTAAGGGCTGGTGACGACCAGCGTGGCCGGCCTGGCCTGGCCTGCTCCCTGGCCTGCCGAGCCGGCGAGGGCGGCGGCGAGCGCGCTTGACGTGCTGTAGGCACGGACGACCGTGAAACCGCGCTCGCCGAGAATATCGGTGACCGCGTTACTGCCGTCCACGGCGCGGCTGGCGGGGTCCAGGTAGCTGTTCGGCGGCGGAGGCGGCACGAGCCTGCTGATCACCGCGATCACGATCCCGCCGAGCAGGATGACGCCGATCAGCGCGAGCGGCACCCGCCACTGCCGCCAGGCTCGCCGCGCGGCCTCACGCTGGCCCGGCTGCCCCGTGCCTGGCGGGGGCGCGGGCGGCCCGCCGGGTTCCGCGGCGCCGTGACCTGGCCGTGTCAGCGGTGCGATCATCGCGGCACCCCGAAGCCCGCCGGGGTCGCGTCCGCTACGGGTGCGCCTTGCGGCCGGGCCGCGCGCACAGCCTCGTCGACGCGGCTGACCAGCTGGTACCCAGCCAGGCTGCCTTCCCTGTCGCCGTACCTGACGTCGTCGAACAGCCGCGTGACGGTCCGCAGGTCAGCGGCCAGCGCGGGCAGTTCCCCGCCAGCCTCCGCGGCAAGCTCGTCGGCCGTCCGGCCCGGTTGCGACGGCAAGATGGACCGCTCGTCGAGCTCGGCCGCGATCGCGCGGACGCCAGCCACGATCGCGCCCGCGTAGTCGCCGGCGGCGGCCAGCTCGCGGGCGCTGCGGCGGTAGTCCCGCGCTGACAGCGAGTCGCTGGCCAGCGCCGAGTCCGGCCGTGCGCGCCTGGTCCCGGACGGCCTGACCCAGTAGACCACCACGGTAACCACGAGAACCGCGATGACCGCGAGCGCGATCAGCCCGAACCAGCCGCCCGGCACGAGGTTGCCCGCGTTGCGCGGCAGGTGCACCAGCCAGTTCCAGATGCGCTCCCAGAAGCTCATCTCCGCAAGCTCGCGCCCGGCGAGGCGCTGCCCGAGGCGCCGCCCGATCGGCGGACCGCCAGCCGTGACAGCAATTGCGATGAAGGGACCCGGCATGAGTGTGGTCATGCCCGCCAGTCAGGCTGTGGCCGATCAGGCCGGGCCTGGTAGGCCGCGCCAGGCACAGCGCCACCGGTGTAAGCGCTGGAGAACCCGCTGGACGCGAACTCATCACCGGTCAGCCCGCCGCGCATAGCCGCCTGCCTGAGCACTAGGTCCATGCCCTCCTTGCGCATCCGCATGTCCGCGTAGACGAGCACGATGACGCCGAGCTCGATCGTGGCCGTCAGGCTCGCTATCACGATCTCGCCGATGGCGTAGAGCACGATCACGACCGATACCGAGGCCTTGCTGCCCGCGTCGATGCCGCTGAGCAGCCCGCTGGCGAAACCAAGCGGAAGGCTGATGACGAAGCCGATCGCCCAGACCATGAGGTACATCAAGAGGTAGATCCCGAGAACCCGCCAGTAGCTGCCGGAGACCAGGCGCCAGGACCTGCCGATAGCGGCGAACGGCCCGCGGCGTTCCAGGACGACGGCCGGGATCGTGAGGCTGGTCATGACCGCGAGCCAGGCCGTCAGCAGCAGGGCTGGGATCACGCCCCAGCCCTTGAGCAGCCCGATCATGAGCGCCCAGAAGGCCGCGGCCGCCAGCGCCAGCATGACGACGGTGAGCAGCACCCAGCCGGCCCTGGCCCGCCTGACCGCTTCGGCGATGCCAAGCCTCCTGCCGAGCAGGCCGCTGCCCAGGGCGGCCGTGAGCCCGCCCGCCTGCAGCGCGAACGCGGCAAGCACAAAGGGCAGCGCGAGCAGCAGCACCGCGCCCGTGGTGCCGATCGCGATCACGAAGATGACCAGGACGGCGACGGCAAGCGTCGTCACGATCGAGGCGGTCAGCCCGAGCGTGGCGGCAGGGTTCTGCCTGACCAGCGTGAACGAGCCGCTCAGGATGTCGCCGACGCCGAGCGGCCTGAGCGGCAGGCCGCCGGGCCCCTGCGCGCCAGGCGCAGCAGGGCCGCCCGCGTTCCAGCCGCCGTATCCCGTCGCCTGACCCGGCGTCCCCGGCGCCAGGTTGTAGCCGGGATAGCCGGGGTAGCCGGGCGGGCCGGGGTAGCCTGGCGGGCCGGTCATGGCTGCCGCCAGGGGGGCTGCCCGGGCCGCCAGAGGTTCATGAACTCATCGCCGGTAAGCGCCTGGGTCTGCGCGGCCTGGTTGAGGGCCAGGTCGAGGCCCTCTTTCCTGATCCGCATGTCGGTGTAGAGCAGCACGGTCACGCCCGCGCTGATCGGCCTCGTGCAGGTGGCCGCGATGATGCTGCCGATCGCCCCGATGACGACGCTGAGAACCGTGGGAGCAGCGGCGGCCACCGTCGAGGAGCCCGCGTTGAACATCGTCGGGAAGCCGCCACCGCCGCCCGCCAGCGAGCCCACGATGCTGAACGGCAGTTGCAGGATGCCGCCGATGACGGCGACGACGACGCCGGCCAGCAAGCTGATCCCGAAGACTCTCCACCAGCTGCCCTGAACCAGCTGCCAGGACCGGCTGAGGGCGGAGATGGGCCCGGCGCCCTCCAGCACCACCGCCGGCACGGCAAGGGTCAGCCGGATCGATATCCAGATGGTCAGAACGAGGGTGGCCAGGCCGCCGATGACGGCGATCACGACGGCCAGCACGGTGAGCTTGGCGATGAGCAAGACGATGACGATGATCACGACCGGCACCCAGATGGCGATCGCGATCAGCGGCACCAGCAGGCTGACGCCGATCACCGCTGGCACCCTGGCGATCCGCCACGCCTCGCCGATCGTGACCTTGTGGCCGAGCAGGCCGTGACCGAGCGCCCCGGTCAGCATGCCGGTCAGCACGGTCTGGAACACGAAGGCGAGGACAAGCTGCAGCGCCAGATACGGAGCGAAGGTCGCAGCGAATTGACCGAGCGCGTGCGCCGCCTGCGTGTCGGTCGGCGTGCCCGAGATGCTGACGGTGAGCTGATGAGTCGCGCTGAGCTCCTGGTAGGAGAAGAAGGCGCTGGCGATGCCGTAGAGGGTCTGGACGATGGCGGCGAGGCCCAGGGTGGCCACCGGGTTGCGCCTGATCAGCGTGAAGGCCCCGCTGAGGATGTCACCGACACCCAGCGGCCTGAGCGGAACGCCGCCAGGAGCGGGCGCCGCCGGCTGCCCGTAGCCAGGCCGGCCGTACGGCGGCTGGCCGTATCCCGGCGGCTGGCCGTACGGCGGCTGGCCGTACCCGGGCGGCTGACCAGGCTGACCCCATTCGACGTTCTCGCTCATCGCCTGATCTCCCGCCGCCTGACGCCTTGCCGCACGCCCATACTGGCACGTCCGCGTCCGTCAGCCATGATCCTGGACTCGGCCCTGCGCATGCGCCGGCAAACGTCCAGATTCTGACAGAAGTCCGCGGTCGCGGCCCGGCCGATCGTCCTGCCTGCCCGGTCGCGCAGACTGGACAAGGTGAGCATCCCCGCGCTGCGCTGGCTGGACCCGCCCGCCGGACCCGCCGTCGAACTGCTTGACCAGACCGCTCTGCCCGCCATCGAAACGGTTGTGACGTGCACTGACGTCCCCTCGCTGATCGACGCGATCCGGCGGCTCGTGGTCCGCGGCGCTCCGCTGCTCGGCATCGCGGGCGCCTACGGCGTCGCGCTCGCGGCCGCCAGGGGGGACGACGTGCCGGCGGCCGCTGCCGCGATCGCTGCGGCCAGGCCGACCGCGGTCAACCTCGGATGGGGTGCCAGGCTGGCGCTCGCCGCCTTCGAGCGGGCGGCAGCCGCCGAGGATCCGCGGGCGCAACGGGACGCGCCCCTGGCTGCCCTCGCGCAGGCCAGGTCGATCGCGGACGCCGACGAGAAGGCATGTGCGCAGATGGCCGCCCTCGGCCTGGAACTCGTGCCTGCCGGCGCCAGGATCCTCACCCACTGCAACACGGGGTCGCTGGTCACGGCCGGGGAGGGCACCGCGTTCGGGCTCGTGCTCGCTGCTCACCGGGCCGGCCTGCTCGACATGCTCTGGGTGGACGAGACCAGGCCGCTGCTGCAGGGATCGAGGCTGACCGCGTACGAGGCAGGCCGGGCCGGCGTGCCGTACCGGGTGCTCGCCGATTCGGCGGCGGCCTCGCTGATGGCGGCTGGTCAGGTCGACCTTGTCGTGGTCGGCGCCGACCGGATCGCGGCCGACGGCAGCGTGGCGAACAAGGTCGGTACCTATGGGCTCGCCGTGCTCGCCCGCCACCACGGCGTGCCGTTCGTGGTCGTCGCGCCGGTCTCGACGATCGATTTCGGAACCGCCGACGGCGCGTCGATCGTGATCGAGCAGCGGGCGGGCGAAGAGGTGACCCACGTTGCCGGGCAACAGGTGGCGCCGGCCGGCAGCGGCGTGCACAACCCTGCCTTCGACGTCACGCCGCCGGGCCTGATCAGCGCGATCGTCACGGAGTCCGGGGTCATCCAGCCGGTCACAAGGGGTAACCTGCGTGTGCTGGATACCGGCTCGTAACTTTGCGGGCTTCCGTGTTGCCGTTTCCGTGGAACGATGGGGACTATGAAAGGTCGCGTGCTGGTCGTCGATGACGACGCCGCCCTGGCCGAGATGCTGGGCATTGTGCTGCGTGGTGAGGGTTTCGAGCCGACGTTCGTCGCCGATGGCGACCGTGCTCTCGAGGCCTTCAGGGAGACCAGGCCGGACCTGATCCTGCTCGACCTGATGCTGCCGGGGATGGACGGGATCGACGTCTGCCGTCAGATCAGGGCCGAGTCCGGGGTCCCGATCGTGATGCTCACCGCCAAGAGCGACACGGTGGACGTCGTACTCGGGCTGGAGTCCGGCGCCGACGACTACATCGTCAAACCGTTCCAGGCGAAGGTCCTGATCGCGCGCGTCAGGGCCAGGCTGCGGCGCACCGATGACCCGGCTCCCGAGATGCTGTCCATCGGTGACGTCTCGATCGACGTGGCCGGGCACTCGGTCCGCCGCAACGGCGAGGTGATCAGCCTGACCCCGCTGGAGTTCGACCTGCTGGTCGCGCTCGCGCGCAAGCCCCGTCAGGTCTTCACCAGGGAAGTGCTGCTCGAGCAGGTCTGGGGTTACCGGCACGCTGCCGACACCAGGCTGGTTAACGTGCACGTGCAGCGGCTGCGGGCCAAGATCGAGAAGGACCCTGAGCGCCCGGAGATCGTCGTGACCGTTCGCGGCGTCGGATACAAGGCGGGACCCGGCTGAGCGCGACGGGCCAGTCCAAGTCGCGGCTGGCCTGGCTGGCCGACGGTGATCGACCAGGCCGGCGCTCCGGCCTGCGCGGGCTCAGCGCGTTCGTTCCCAGGCTGCGCGCCCTGTCCCGCCGTATGCGCTCGCAGCCGGCAGTCTCACTTCGCTTGGCCACGGTGCGGCTCGCCAGGCGGCTGCAAACGCGCTGGCGTAGCTCACTGCAAGTTCGCGTGGTGTCCACGACGCTGGTGGTCTCGGCCTTGGTCGTGTCCTTGCTCGGCTTCTTCCTGATGCAGCAGATCGCCTCGAACCTGCTGAAACGCGCCGAAGGGCAGGCCTATACGCAGGCCTTCGGCGGCACGGTCTTCGCGCAGTCCGAGCCGGCCGCCTACGGCGCGCCTGGGCCGGCATCGCCAGAGCTGATCGACCGGATCGTGAGCAGCCTGAAGGCGAGCGGCCAGATTACGGGCGCGGGCTACGGCGTGGCAGTGACGGTGCAGAACGCCCAGCTTCAGCCCGGCAGCCCGGCGGACGGCCAGAACGCCCTCGACTATCACAGCCTGGCGCGATACCACCAGCTGGCAGGGCACCTGAAGAAGCCGCGCATGATCTTCGCGAGCATGCCCTACCCGGGCGCAGGCAGCCCGAAGACCTCAGGTCTGCTCTACGCGGCGTCGTTCGGCAGCGCGTACGAGCTGTACTACTTCTTCCCGCTCACCCAGCTTCAGAGCGAGCTCTACCTGATCCAGCGCACCCTTGTCCTCGTCGGGCTTGCCCTTGTCTTCCTGCTGGCCGGTATCGCCTGGCTCGTCACGAGGTGGGTAGTCGCGCCGGTGGTCAGGGCGGCTCATGGCGCGAAACTGCTCTCGACAGGAAAGCTGGACGAGCGGCTCGCCGTACACGGCCAGGACGAGATCGCCGCGCTCACGACGTCGTTCAACGAGATGGCTGCCGGCCTGCAGGACAAGATGCGCGAGCTGGAGGACCTGTCCCACGTCCAGCGGCAGTTCGTCTCGGACGTATCGCATGAGCTGCGCACCCCGCTGACCACCATCAGGATGGCCGCCGACCTGCTCTATGAGGCCCGCGAGCAGCTGGAGTCGGCGGCATCCAGGTCCGCTGAGTTGCTGCAGAGCCAGCTCGGCAGGTTCGAGTCGCTGCTCGCCGACCTGCTGGAGATCAGCAGGTACGACGCGAACGCGGCAACGCTCGAAGCTGAGCCGGCCGACGTGTGCGACGTGGTGCGCCAGTCAGCGGACATCGCCCAGCAGCTAGCCGAGCGACGCGGCACCCGGATCGAGTTCCGGCTGCCGGGGCAGCGGTGCCTGGTTGAAATGGACCGCCGCCGGGTTGAGCGGATCCTGCGGAACCTGCTCTGCAACGCCGTCGAGCACGGCGAGGGCAGGGACGTGGTGGTGACCGCGGCGACCGACCGCGACGCGGTGGCCGTCGTGGTACGAGACTTCGGCGTCGGGCTCGCGCCTGGCGAGGAGCACCTCGTCTTCGACCGGTTCTGGCGGGCCGATCCGGCCAGGGCCAGGACGACCGGCGGCACGGGGCTCGGCCTTGCCATCGCCCTGGAGGACGCAAGGCTGCACGGCGGGTGGCTGGAGGCATGGGGACGACCTGCCCGCGGGTCGGTGTTCAGGCTCACGCTGCCGCGTACCGCCGGGGCCGGGCTGGCAGGATCGCCGCTGCCGCTGGTACCCGATGAAGCCGACATGAGCGCGCTGGCGGACCACGCAGCAGATCTGACCGTTGCCGATCTCGGCGCCGGCCCGGCCGCAGCGCTCAAGGATCTCCTGTGAGCCGGCGAGGCTGGCTCGCGGTGGCTGGCGCCGTTGTCCTGACCGCTACGCTCGCCGCCTGCGCCAACCTTCCGACCAGCGGCACCATCCAGATCAGCTCGCTGCACGGCACGGGCGTGGTCGGGCAGGGCGGCGTCCAGATGGTGCCAGCGCCGCCAGGCAAAGGCTGGAGTCCGCAGGACATCGTCGAAGGGTTCATGGCGGCAAGCGCTGACTATGACCTGAACCACCGGATTGCCAAAGAGTACCTGACCACGGGCAAGGGCGGCTTCGCGCGCAGGTGGCAGCCCGGCTGGGCGGCGACCATCGTCGATACGCCATCCGTCACCCCGATGGCGCAGTTCCCCAGGGGCGTGTCCCGGCAGGGAGGCGGGCCGCAGCCCGTCGACGTGAAGGTGAGCGGCCACCACGTCGCCGCTCTGCAGACGTCGGGCAGGTATCAGGCAGGCAGCGTGGTGGTCATGCCCTCGACGACGAGCTACCACTTTGAACTGGTTCAGGTCGCCGGGCAATGGCGCATCAACAACATCTTGTTCAACGACTCCCCGGCGAAGCCCACGCTGTTGCTGCTGAGAAGGTCCGACTTCGAGCGCGAGTACCAGGCCCGCAACCTGTACTTCTATCCCGCCAGCGGAGTCACCAACACCCTCGTCCCTGACCCCGTTTACATTCCCGCGCAGGTCGGCAAGCAGGGAATTCGCGGTCTGGTTAAGACGCTGCTGCGGCCCGCGCTCGATCGGGGCTGGCTCTTCGCGGCCGCCAAGACGGCATTTCCCGCCGGCACGAAGCTTCTCGGCGCCCAGGTCGTGAGCGGTGTCACCGCCGTGGTGAACCTCGGCGGGACCGCCGCAAAGGCAGACAAGGCACAGCGTCAGCGCATGGCAGCCCAGCTCTACTCGTCCCTCGTCCTGTCGCCATACCCGGCCGAAACCGCGAACCCGATCAGGTCTGTCGTGCTCAAGATCAACGGCAGGCCGGTGCGCATGCGACCTCAGGCTTACACCGGCTGGGTGTCGCGCGGGCCAAGTGGAGCGTTCTTGTACTACCAGATGACGGCTGGCCCGGCCGGGCCAGCCGTCGCGGTCTTGCGCGCCAAGGCGTCGCAGACCGGATCGGTCCAGTTGCCCAAGCCGCTTGGCCGCAGGACGTTCACCGCCATGGCGGTCTCGACAGGACCCGTGGGCTCAGCGGTACTGGCCGGCTGCCGCGGCAAGACCGTGTACCTGATGCCGCATTCTCATGCGGGGCGGGTCATCACCAGCCACCTGCACTCCATGTGTACCTCGCTGAGCTTTGACGATCAGGGAGAACTCTGGGTCGTCACGACCATGCAGATCTACGTGATCCGGCGGGCCGGTGTCGTGACGTCAGCCCATCCAGCGCTGACCGGCGTGCTCAGCCCCTCGCTGAACAAGGCGAGAATCCAGTCGCTGCGGGTGGCCCCTGACGGGGTCAGGGCGGCGCTGCTCATCAAGGATGGCAAGAGTTCAAGGATCAGGATCGCGGCGATCAGCCAGAACAGGGGCCAGTACACGTACGTCGCCCAGAACACCCAGATGCTGCGGATCGGAACCGACGTGGCGAAGCCGATCGCCCTGACCTGGCTCGACCCGGATGACCTGCTGGTGCTTGGTCAGGTCGGCGCGAGGACGCAGCTCTACGAGGTTCCGCTGAACGGCGGTCAGTCGACCCCGATCGCGACCCCTCACGGCGTCAGGTCCGTGGCCGCGAGCTGGCCAGCCGGGCAGGGCGCGCCGTCCATCGCGATCGCGATCGCGCTGCCCCACAGCTCGGCGCGACTGATCCAGACGTCGAAGACGGGCCTGCTGAACCCGAACTGGCGGCGGGCCGGCAAAGGCATCACTCCGGTCTTTCCCGGCTGAAAGCTGCGCCGCGCGGCCGGATTCGGTTACGAGCCGATAAACACGAGGCGACCCTGGTCCTGACATCGGGCTCGCATCCGGCTACCGTCATTGTGTGGCACCCGTCCGGGTCCGTGGTTGCGCCGGGTATGCCGCCCCGATCGCGGGGTGGCCGGCCCGGCAAGCCGATGCCAGCCGCAGGCGAAACGGCCCACGTAAGGCGACTTCTCGTCGACTGATCACGGTGCGGTTTAGATGTAAGTCCTGCCTCGTCCCGCCGGCCAGATGCCGGCGGGCGCGGGAGAAGGCCAGTAGTGGCACAAGCAGGCCGCGAAATCCTCAGCAGGCGGATGTGGGGTCGAAGACCAGGTCGGCCGGACGGGTGCTCTTCCACACTCCGAGGTAGGGGGTTCGGGCATGGAAATCATCTTCAAGGGTCGCCAGACGGACGTGCCTTCACGCTTCAAGGAGTACGCCGTCGCCAAGCTCAACAAGCTGGAGAAGCTGGATCAGAAGGCCATCAGGGTCGACGTTGAGCTCTCTGTTGAGCGCAATCCGCGCCAGGCCAGTCAGAAGGAGCGGGTGGAACTGACGATCAGGTCGCGCGGCCCCGCGATCAGGGCCGAGGCCGCGGCCGAGGACCGGATGGCCGCACTTGACCTTGCCCTTGCCAAGCTCGACTCGCGCCTGCGGCGAGCCCTCGACAGGAGGAAGAACCACTACAGCGCGGGGACCGGCGCTGTAGTGGGAGCCGGCCAGGCCGCGGGCACGAGCGCCGCCGACGAGGACATCGCCGCGGAGGACCGGGACTGGCCGGCCGCGCCGGCCCCCGACGAGGAGATCGTTGCGCACGGCGACAGTGTCGTAGCGATCAAGATGGAGGGCGACGGACCGCTCGTCGTCAGGCAGAAGTTCCATCACGCCAAGCCGATCTCGATTGACCAGGCGCTGCTGGAGATGGAGCTCGTGGGGCATGATTTCTACCTATTCCATGATATCGAGGAGGATACGCCAAGCGTTGTCTACCGTCGGCACGGCTATCAGTACGGGGTGATCAGGCTGCTCGAGAACTCCGCGGCTCCCGGCCTCGCGGCGGAGTCACCGGCTGCCGCGCTGGGCGCGAGGATTCCTGGCCGGCGGCGGCCCGAGCAGGCCGCACCGGCCGGCCAGGAAGCCGCCCGCAGCCGGTCCGCGTTCTGGTCGGGCTAGCGGAGACACCTCTAGGGCAGCGGCGGCCGACTGGCGCGCTTGCATGCCTGTGCATGGTCGGACAGAGTTTGGTTACATGCGATCTTCGGTGCCGCGGGGCGGCACGGCGCAGCCGTGCCGCCCCGCGGCGGATCAGTTCCTGCGACGAGAGGTAGGCCATGGCACCGAGCGCGGCTGGTGACGGGGCCCGAGGCCAGCAGCCGGCCCGGAGGGCCCCCGAGGCCGGGCGCGGTCCCGAGGCCGGCAGCCGGCCCGGAGGGCACGAACCGATTCGCACGCTGATCGTCGACGACCACGCGCTGTTCCGCCGCGGCCTGGAGATCGTGCTCGTCACCGAGCCCGATATCGAGGTCGTCGGAGAGGCCTGCGACGGGGCCGAGGCGGTCGAGAAAGCTGGCGAGTCGCTGCCCGATGTCGTGCTGATGGACATCAAGATGCCGCGCAGCAGCGGCATCGAGGCCTGCCGGGCGATCAAGGACGTGGCGCCCAGCGCCAGGATCGTCATCCTGACGATGAGCGACGAGGAGGAAGACCTCTTCGACGCCATCAAGGCCGGCGCGAGCGGCTACCTGCTCAAGGACATCCCGCTAGATCAGGTCGCCGAGGCGGTCAGGTCCGTGCACGGGGGCCAGTCGCTGATCAGCCCGTCAATGGCGGGCAAGCTTCTGACGGAGTTCGCGTCGCTGGCCAGGAGGGACACGGAGGAGCCGCCGCGGCAGGTTCCCGCACCCAAGCTGACCGACCGCGAAATGCAGGTGCTGAAGCTCGTCGCGCGCGGGATGAACAATCGCGATATCGCGAAGGAACTGTTCATCTCGGACAACACCGTCAAAAATCATGTCCGGAACATCTTGGAGAAGCTGCAGATCCACTCGCGCATGGAAGCAGTCATGGTGGCGGTGCGGGACAAGCTGATCGAGCTCGGGTGACGCCGTCTGGATAACGGACTCGCCCGACCGCTTGGAACAGCGGTCGGGCGAGCCCGTCAGCCAACGGCTACCTCAGCCTGCGGGAACACCCTCTGCCTCGGCCGGGCGCGGCTAGGTGGCTGCGGCTAGGGCGGCTCGCATGCGCGAGTCGACGGCAGCAGGCTTGATCACTCCGAGGGCGATGTTGTCGCAGCCGACCCACCGCGCGGCTTCGAAAAGGGCGCGGGCCATGGGTTCGGCGGCCCTGGGTGTGTCGAGGGTTAGCTGGCGGGCTATGAGAGTCGTGCCATCGCGGGCTGGGTCTACGCGGCCCACGAGCTTGCCGCCCGCGAGCAGAGGCATCGTGTAGTAGCCGTGAACGCGCTTGGGCTTGGGGACGTACGCCTCCAGGCTGTGGTCGAAGCCGAACATTCGCCTTGTGCGCTTGCGATCCCAGACCAGGGAGTCGAATGGGGAGAGCAGCGTCACCCGGTGCCGGCCTGCCCTGGGTGGCTGGCCGGCCGGCTCGGTGAGCCCGGCGACGGCTGCCGGGTCGGCCCAGGCGGCGGTCGCCGGGCCAGCCTTGCTCTCGATCGCGACCGGGACGAGGCCAGCGGCGACCGCGGCGTCGTCGGCCGGCAGCTTCGCGGTGTTGCGGCCGGAACCGAAGTTCGCGAGCCGCTGATAGTCGGTCAGGTCGGACTTGGTGACGACGCCGAGCGCCTTCGCGGCGACGCCGGTCAGGTGGATCAGGCACTCGGCGTCGGTGGGGTCAGCGTTCAGCAGGTCCGCGGGCAGGACGCGCTCTGGCAGGTCGTAGATCCGCCGCCAGCCAGTGCGGCGGGCGCAGATGACGCGGCCGGTGTCCAGCAGCCACTCGACGGCGATCTTGGTATCGGACCAGTCCCACCAGGCGCCACCGTTCTTGGCGCCGCCGAGGTCGGTCGTGGTGAGCGGGCCCTCCGACCTCAGCTTGGCGAGCACTTCCTCGCAGACCGAGGCGTGGTGGTCGTGCCAGCGCTTTCCCCTGACAGCGAACGCGCGCCGCCGGAACCCGTAGTACGGCCACTCCTCGATCGGCAGCACGCAGGCGGCGTGCGACCAGTACTCGAAGGCGGTCGCCGTGCGCGGGTTCCAGTACGCGCGCTCGATCGCCGAGCGGGACACGGCCCCGAGCCGTGCGTACGCCACCAGCTCGTGCGACCTGGCGAGCACGCTGATGGTGTCCAGCTGGACCGCGCCGACCCGGCGCAGCATCGCCGCCACCCCGCCGGCCCTGGCCCGAACTCCGATCAGCCCCTGCGCCTGCAGGGTCAGCAGGCGGACGTCATCGGGCGTCAGCTTGAGCTCGGGAAACGGAGCGGGAGTTCTGGCCACGAAAGGAGCGTAACCGCCGGTACTGACACTCCGCGCCGCTCGCCCGCGCGCACCCGCCCCGCACTCTGGATCCGTTTCCCGACCACAAAAGCCGCAAACTCACCGTGATCATGCAGGTTTCGGATCCGAAGTCGGCTGCGGGCCGGCGGTTTAGTACCAGTCCTCGAACATGTTGGTGGCGAGCGCGATGAGCAGGCCGAGCACGGCGACGCCGGCGCCGGCCCAGACCGCCCACCAGGTGGGCCCGCCGTGGCCGAGAATGAGCCCGAGCCCGCCGACTATGAACCCGATCGTCATGAGCCCGACGGCGACCCAGGAGACCGTACGCCCGTGATAAGAGGGGTGCGGGCCGAGGGAGGATGGAGACTGGCCAGGCGCCGCAACTCCGCCCTGCCCGGTCTGCCCGCCTGGCACCACGGATGCGTCTTGCATAGCTGCCTCGCTCTGCGATGTCACGTTGCCGGCTGGAGGGTTGGCCATTGCGTCGCGGTCAGGGTGGTTCCGCGTCATCCCTGCTCCTTCCGCTCGCCTGGACCAACGTGCCTAATATTGTGGCGAGGCCGGTGCGACCGCTCGCGATCGCCCCCCTGGGTACCTGCCGGAGATCATGTTATGCGGGCTGGCCAGGCCGGTTCGGCCGGGAGCGTGCATTGCTGCGTCGGCTCGGCAAGGCCCGTTATCTCGCCTACCATGGCAGTCAAAGAGTGGTAACTGGCGGCCCTGCCGTGAGCGCGATCGGCACGGAACTCTGCCGGGACGCGGGAGCACCTGGTCAGCCAGTCAGACGAATCCGCGAGGAGCGCGACAAGACGTGCCAGCAATCATCGATAGAGTCCTCCGCGCTGGCGAGGGCAAGATCCTGCGCAAGCTGCAGCGGATCGTTGAGCAGGTCAACTCCATCGAAGAGGACTACGAGGCGCTGACCGACGCCGAGCTCCGGGCGCTGACGGACGAGTTCAAGGAGCGGCACGCCGACGGCGAGTCCCTTGACGAGCTGCTTCCTGAGGCGTTCGCCGCCGTACGCGAGGCCGCCAAGCGCACGCTCGGCCAGCGGCACTTCGACGTCCAGATCATGGGCGGAGGCGCGCTGCACTTCGGCAACATCGCCGAAATGAAGACCGGTGAGGGCAAGACCCTGACCGGCGTGCTCGCCGCCTACCTGAACGCGCTGACCGGCGAGGGCGTGCACATCGTCACCGTCAACGACTACCTGGCCAAGCGCGACGCTGAGTGGATGGGCCGGATCCACCGGTTCCTCGGCCTCGAGGTCGGCGTGATCCTCTCCGAGATGGAGCCCGAGACTCGCCGCAAGCAGTACGCCGCCGACATCACCTACGGCACGAACAACGAGTTCGGCTTCGACTACCTGCGGGACAACATGGCCTGGGCGCTCGATGAGTGCGTCCAGCGCGGCCATCACTTCGCGATCGTCGACGAGGTGGACTCGATCCTGATCGACGAGGCGAGGACGCCGCTGATCATCAGCGGCCCCGCGGACCAGAACAGCGTCTGGTACTCAGAGTTCGCGAAGATCGTCCCGCGGCTGCGCCGCGGCGAGGACGGCGAGGGCGACTACGAGGTCGACGAGAAGAAGCGCACTGTCGGCATCCTCGAGGCAGGCGTGGCCAAGGTCGAGGACTGGCTCGGCATCGACAACCTGTACGACCACTCGAATGCCCACCTGGTCGGTTTCCTGAACAATGCCATTAAGGCGAAGGAATTGTTCAAAAAGGATAAAGACTACGTTGTCTCGGGCGGCGAGGTCCTCATCGTCGATGACTTCACCGGCCGCATCCTGCATGGCCGCAGGTACAGCGAGGGCATGCACCAGGCGATCGAGGCCAAAGAAGGCGTCAAGATCATGGACGAGAACCAGACTCTCGCCACGATCACGCTGCAGAACTATTTCAGGCTCTACGGCAAGATCGCCGGCATGACCGGTACGGCCATGACCGAGGCGAACGAGTTCCACCAGACCTACAAGCTGGGCGTCGTACCGATACCGACCAACATGCCGATGATCAGGACTGACCAGCCCGACATGGTGTACCAGACCGAGCAGGCGAAGTTCGACGCGCTGGTCGCGGACATCGCCGAGCGGCACGACGTCGGCCAGCCCGTGCTGGTCGGCACGGTCAGCGTCGAGAAGTCCGAGGTGCTGTCGCGGATGCTCAAGCGGGTCGGCGTGCCGCACGAGGTGCTGAACGCCAAGCACCATGAGCGTGAGGCCACTATCGTGGCCCAGGCCGGGCGCAAGGGCGCGGTCACGGTCGCGACGAACATGGCGGGCCGCGGCACCGACATCATGCTCGGCGGGAACCCTGAGTTCCTCGCCGACCTCGAGCTGCATCAGCGCGGGCTATCGCCGGTCGATACGCCGGAGGACTTCGAGGCCGCGTGGCCTGAGGCGGTCGAGAAGTCCAGGCGAGCGGTGGCCGAGGAGCACGAGGAGGTCGTCGCGCTCGGCGGGCTGTACGTCCTCGGTACCGAGCGGCACGAGTCCAGGCGCATCGACAACCAGCTGCGCGGCCGGTCGGGCAGGCAGGGCGACCCGGGCGAGTCGCGGTTCTACCTGTCGTTCGAAGACGACCTGATGCGCAGGTTCAACGGGGACAAGGTCGCCCAGTTCCTTGAGTGGGCCAAGACCGGGCCCGACGTCCCCATCGAGTCCAAGACCGTCAGCCGGTCGATCAGGTCGGCCCAGACGCAGGTCGAGGCGCTGAACTTCGAGATGCGCAAGGACCTGCTCAAGTACGACGACGTGATGAACCGGCAGCGCGAGGTCGTGTACTCCGAGCGGCACAGGGTGCTGGCCGGCGAGGACCTGCACGAGCAGGTCAGGAACATGGTCGACGAGGTCATCGCGGACTACGTCGGGAAGGCCTCGGCCGACGGGTTCGCCGAGGAGTGGGATCTCGGCCAGCTGTGGAACGCGTTCCGGCGCCTGTACCCGGTTGAGACGACCGCCGCTCAGCTCGAGCAGGAAGAGGGCGGCCTGCACGCCCTGACCGCCGAGATCCTTACCGAGCGCATGCAGGAGGACGCGCAGGCGGCGTACGACAAGCGCGAGGAAGAGCTCTCGCCCGAGGTGATGCGCGAGCTCGAGCGCCGGGTGGTGCTCTCGGTTCTCGACGGCAAGTGGCGCGAGCACCTGTACGAGATGGACTACCTGCAGTCCGGCATCCACATGCGCGGCCACGCGCAGCGCGATCCGCTTATCGAGTACCAGCGCGAGGGCTACGAGCTGTTCACCGCGATGATGGACGCGATCAAGGAGGAGTCGGTCGGCAACCTGTTCACGCTGCAGGTCGAGGTCCAGGAGAGCCCGATCGCGGGTGAGGCGGGCCCGGACGGCGAGTGGATAGGCCCGCAGGTGAACGCGCTCGGCGGCCAGCCGCAGGACGCGGTGCCGCTGCCCTCGTTCGACAGCGGCATCGAGCTAGCCGCTGCGGAGGAGCCTGGCGTGCCGGCGGCGTTCGTCTCACGCGGGCTCGCCCAGCCGCAGCGCCCTGACCGGCTGAACTACAGCGCGCCGAGCGACGACGCGTCGGGCAAGTCCGTGCAGACGGCCGGATCGGCGGGGCCAGCCGACTTCAGCAAGGTCGGCAGGAACGAGCCGTGCCCGTGCGGTTCTGGCAAGAAGTTCAAGCTCTGCCACGGAGACCCGCGCAAGCGCTGACGCCTGCCGGCACGTCGCACGGCTTCCAGTCACAGGGGCGCCCGATCCGTCCGGTCTGAGGTTACCTAAGGCGTGTGAGTCTGCGCCGGCTGGGCTAGGCCGCCTCGATCGCGGTGCAGAGCCAGCGACTGGCGGGTGCGGGCTGGCGGCCGCGGGCGCGCTGGTCAGGCTGAGCGCGCGAGCGGATGTCGCCTGGCGCCGGGCGCTCGAGGCGGACGGCGACGGCGCGGGCGCGCGGGCCGAGGTCCACGATGATCGTCATCTCCAGGACGCCCTGGACTGGCGAGCTGACGATGACGCGCCGCACGCGGGGCTGACGTGCGGCTGCTGGGCCTGGGGGCCGGCTATCCCCCGGAACCCCGCGGGGTGCGAGCACCTGGCCGAGCTGGCTGATCCGCTTGCGCGCCTGCTCGGTCATCCAGGGGGTCAGCTGGCTGGCGGGCCGCGATCCCGCCAGCGTTTCGCTCAGGACCTGGGCGAACTGGCTCGGCCAGCTGCCTGCTGCGGCGGGGAGCCTGCCGCGGTCGGGGAGCGTACGACCGGCGCCGTCCGCCAGGTGCTCATCGTCGGGCAACCGCTGCCCGGCCTGGGCTTCGTCGTCATAGGGCGGCGCCGCCAGAGGGACTCCGAGCGAGCGGATCGCCTGGGCGTCGGGTAATGGCCTGCGCCGGGTCTGCTGCGAATCTGACATGGCTGAGTTCTACCTGGCACCGGTGACAATTTGGGTGCCGCCAGGCCGCGGCGAGGCCCGGATTCGAGGAATGCCGGGCCAGGCACGGTCGTTGACAGTGGGTGGCTAAGCCGCTCGTTACTACAGGAGATCACCCGTGACTCTGCCGCCGCTGGTCGAACCCGCTGCCGAGCTCACCGTCGATGAGGTCAAGCGTTACTCCCGGCACCTGATCATCCCGGACGTCGGGATGACGGGACAAAAGCGGTTGAAGAACGCCAAAGTGCTGTGCGTCGGGGCCGGCGGTCTCGGCTCTCCCGCGCTGCTCTACCTCGCCGCGGCCGGCGTCGGCACGCTCGGAGTCATCGACTTTGACGTGGTCGATGAGTCCAACCTGCAGCGCCAGATCATCCACGGCCAGTCCGACATCGGCAGGCCGAAGGCGCTGTCGGCGCGGGACAGCATCAAGGAAATCAACCCCTACGTCAACGTCGTCGTGCACGAGGAAGCCCTCAGCAACGACAACGTGATGCAGATTTTCTCCGGATATGACCTGATAGTCGACGGCACGGACAACTTCGCGACCAGGTACATGGTCAACGACGCGTGCGTCCTGCTTGGCAAGCCCTACGTCTGGGGCTCCATCTACCGTTTCGACGGGCAGGCCAGCGTGTTCTGGGCAGAGTACGGCCCGTGCTACCGCTGCCTGTACCCAGAGCCACCGCCTCCCGGCATGGTCCCGTCGTGCGCCGAGGGCGGCGTGCTGGGCGTGCTGTGCGCCTCGATCGGGTCCATCCAGGTCAACGAGGCCATCAAGGTCCTGGCCGGGATCGGTGAGCCACTCGTCGGCCGGCTGATGGTCTACGACGCGCTGGAGATGAACTACCGGAGCCTGAACATCAAGAAGGACCCGGACTGCCCCATCTGCGGCGAGAACCCGACCATCTCCGAGCTGATCGACTACGACGCGTTCTGCGGCGCGATCTCAGCCGACGCGCAGGAGGCGGCGTCCGGTTCGACGATCACTGCCGCCGAGCTGAAGGCCATGGTTGACCGGGACGACGACATCTTCCTGATCGACGTGCGTGAGCCGAACGAGTACGAGATCGTCTCGATCCCCGGCGCGACGCTGATCCCCAAGGATCAGTTCCTGAACGGCTCAGCGCTCGAGAAGCTGCCCCAGGACAAGCGCATCGTGCTGCACTGCAAGTCAGGCGTCCGCAGCGCGGAATGCCTGGCAGTGCTGAAGCATGCGGGGTTCTCTGACGCCGTGCACCTCGGCGGCGGAGTCCTGTCATGGGTCAGTACGGTCGACCCGTCGCTGCCCGTTTACTGACCAGCCGGCCGCTTCTGAGGTCACCCGAACGCGGAGTTTGGGGTCACCCGAACGCGGAGTTCAGGTAGGCGCGCGCTATTCGTGGCCTTAACATCATCAGGTGGCGATTCAGCCGGGACCCCCTCACCAGCAGCACGCGCCTGGTGGCACTGACACCGCGGAACTGCGGCTGCGGCCCGCGCGCCGCAGCCGCAGGTCGATGGCTGGCGTCATCGTCGCGTTGCTGGGGTTGTGCGGGCTCGCCGTCGCCGGCTACGGCATCCGCGGTGAGCTGAAGCCCAGGACGTTCACCCCGGCGCAGCAGAAGCGGATCGAGGCCTGGGAGATCGCCAAGCGCTGGCGGACGACGCCTAAGGCGCAGCTGTTCCCGGCCAGTATCACGTACAAGCTCGGAACAAGGTCGGCCAGCAAGGGTGCTCTGCGCCTGACCGCCAGGCGGCTCGAGGTCGCCGAGCAAGACCCCTGCGCGGTTGCCGCGGCCGGCAGCCAGAAGTTCAGGTCGGTGCTCGGCGGAGACGGGTGCGCGGCGCTGCTGCGGTCCACGTACGCGGACTCGACAAGCAGCCTCGTGGTGACGGCCGGGATCGCTGTCCTGGCGAGCGCGGCAAGCGCCACGGACGCGGCCAGGTTCCTGACTGGCGGCGCGAGGGCGGGTCGGGGCGGAATCGCCCGCCAGCTCGTGCTCAAGCCGTTCCGGGTGTTCGGAACTCCGGCGGCCCGCTACGGCTTTCCGCAGCGACAGGTGTCATGGGCCGTCGCCGCCGGGCCGTACCTGGTCATGACGACCGTCGGGTACGCCGACGGAAGGCCGCGGGTGCAGATCGCCGGGGACTCATACGCTTACCAGGAGATGACGAGCCTGGCCCGCGGCATCGCGGTCCGGGTCGCTGCGCCACTCGCAGCACCCCCGCCTGTTCCGCGTTGTCCGGGAGTTCCTTCATGCTGACCCCTGGTGCATGGCCGGCCATCCGTCGCGCAGCGACCCGCAAGCACGGCACGATCTCGCCGGCGAGGAGCCAGCGCCCTGGCCCGCGCTGGCTTGCCGGCCTGGCGGCCCTCACCAGCGCGATCGCGCTTCCGATGGCCGCAGCGGCCCCGGCAAGCGCCGATCAGGCCAGGCAGCGCCAGCAGTGGGTGCTGTCCGCGCTTGACGTGAGCCAGGCCTGGCAGGTGACGCAGGGGCGCGGCGTGACCGTCGCCGTCATCGACAGCGGCGTCGATCCTTCGGTGTCGGACCTGACAGGCTCGGTGCGCAGCGGGCCCGACTTCACCGGCGTTCACACCGCGCAGAGCAACCCGGACTGGGGAGCGCACGGCACCTGGATGGCGTCACTGATCGCGGGCCACGGGCACGGCCACGGCAACAAGGACGGCATCCTCGGGGTTGCTCCGCTGGCCAGGATCCTGTCCATCCGGGTCATCACCGACCGGTCTGACCCCGGCTACAAGGCCTACCAGCACGAGCCGGCCTTTCGCGGGCAGCGCGAGCTGGCCAGGGCGATCAGGTACGCGGTCCGGCACGGCGCGCAGGTCATCAGCATGTCGCTCGGCTACACCGGGCCGAGCGTAGCCGTGCGGTCCGCGCTTCAGAAAGCGCTCGCGCACAACGTCGTCGTCGTAGCCTCGTCAGGAAACGCGGGCACGTCGCACGCTGCGGGACACGGCAACGCCCCGTACTCCTTCCCCGCCGACTACCCTGGCGTGATCGGTGTCGCGGCCGTCGCGCAGTCGGGCCGGCCCGCCTACTTCTCCAGCGAGAACCTTTCTGTGCAGGTCGCGGCGCCCGGCGTGAACGTGCCCGCTCAGGGCAGAGGCAGCAAGTACTGGGTCGTCAGCGGGACAAGCCCGGCCTGCGCGCTAACCGCCGGGGTCGCGGCGCTCATCAAGTCCAGGTACAGGAAGCTGACCGCGGCGCAGATCAGGGGCGCAATCACGGGGTCCAGCTCGCACCGGCCGCACGGCGGCTACGACCCTCATGTCGGTTTCGGCACGGTAGACGCGGCAGCCGCGCTCAAGCTTGCCGGCAAGCTCGCTAAGCAGCTGCCCGCTGGTCGGACCCGGGGAGGCAAGGCGGCCGCGTCCGGAAACTTCGGCAACGGCGAGGCCGGCGTGCCGGCCTTCCCTGTCGCGCCGCGTGACCGAGGGAGGCTGATTGTGCTTGGCGGCATTGCCGCAGGCGGGCTGCTGCTTCTCATCGTGGCGGCGTGGCTGATCGTGAGCGGGCGCCGCAAGCGCCGCGCTGCGCGAAAGTCCGGGCCGATCGGCGTGACCGCTACCCAGGGCCCGCCGGGCCGGCCGCTGGCCTCGGGCCCGGTTGGCGTGGTCGGCCTGGTCGGGCCAGCGGGCTTCGCGGGACCCATGGGTCCTGGCGGCCCGGCCGGTCCGGCCGGCCCCGGCTTCGCGTCCAGCCCTGGCGGGGCGAGCGGCACCGATGTGGACGTGCACTACCCGACGCAGATCTATCCGGCCCAGCCACAGCGGCCTGGCCTGCCCGTGCAGGGTTACCTCAGTCAGTCAGGCCAAGGGCTGCCGGTACGCGGATACCTCGGTCAGCAGGGCCAGAGCCTGCCCGTTCAGGGTCAGCCCGTGCCTGGCCAGCCCGTGCCAGTTCAGCCTGGCCAGCCCGTGCCTGTTCAGCCTGGCCAGCTTCAGATCGGCTCCGGGCAGGCCGGTCAGCCCGATCCGGGGCAACTCGGTCCTGGCGAGTACGGCCAGCCGGGTTCGTTCGGCCAGCCCGGCCAGCCCGGCCAGCCCGGTCAGCCCGCGCAGTACGGTCCCCCGGGCCAGCGCGCTCCGTCGGTTCAGCCCGGGCACTATGGCCAGCCCGGCCAGTATGGCCAGCCCGGCCAGTATGGCCAGCCCGGCCAGCCCGGCCAGCCCGGCCAGCCCGGCCAGTATGGCCAGCCCGGGCAGTATGGCCAGCCCGGGCAGTATGGCCAGCCCGGGCAGTATGGCCAGCCCGGGCAGTATGGCCAGCCCGGGCAGTATGGCCAGCCCGGGCAGTATGGCCAGCCCGGGCAGTATGGCCAGCCCGGGCAGTCCGGCCAGTCCGGGCAGTCCGGCCAGTCCGGCCAGTCCGGCCATGCCGGCCATGCCGGTGCCGATGCCCCCGGGCCGATCCCGGCCGGGCCCGGCTATCTGGGCGAGACTATCCCGGCACCAGGCGCTCCTGTGCCCGGGTATGACCCGCAGGGATATGCCGGGCCTGGACAGCCGGGGCAGGGACATCCAGGATCCGGTTACGCGGCGCCCGGATATCCCGGGCCTGATCAGCCGGATCCCGGTTTCAGCGGGCCGGCGTCGGCGGGACGGGGATTCGCGGGTCCCGGATCTGACGGATCAGGATTCGCTGAGCCGGGATTCACGGGGCCGGGATTCACCGGGCCGGGATTCACCGGGCCGGGATTCACCGGGCAGGAAGCCGCCGGTTTCCCAGGCGCCGCCAGCGTCCCCCGCCCCGCGAGCCCGACCGGTGCGGTGCCCGGTCCTGGCCTTACCGGCCCATGGTCGGTTCCCGCGTCTCCCGATGCCGCCGGTCAGGCGGAACCGAGCCAGTCGGAGTGGCCGTTCGAGGACGAGCCGAGCGTGCCGCCTGCCGGTCCGGCCGCGACCCCGGCTGCCGCGACCCCGGCTGCCGCAGCCATGCAGGGGCTCGACCCGGCGGTTCCGCCGGCAGGAGGCGCCGGTCACGCAGTTCCGCAGGTGCCGCCGCTGCCGATGCCGCGCGGCCTGAGCGACTCGCGCGCCGGCCAGGATCAGCGAACGGTGCTCCCGCCTGGCCGGAGGCTGTTGCCCGAGCCCGAAACTGGTGGCCTCCTCGACGAAGACCCGCTGACCAGCCCCCGGTTCGCCAGGGACGGTCGCTCGGAACGCGCGCTGCGGCCAGGCGGCTACCGGCCTGACTGGCTCTCCAGCGGGCAAGGCGTCACCAGGCCGATGCCGTCGCCGCTGGGATCAGGTCAGCCAGACGAGGCAGGACCTGCGGGTCCGGCCGCGGCTGGGCAGGCCGGGCCGCCCGCGAAGGCCGGGCCAGGCGCATTGCCGAAGAGGACCCGGCAGCCAGAGCAGGCCGGGCAGTCGGCCGGACCGGTCCAGCCAGGTCAGCCAGACCGCGTCGATGGCGCGCAGGCCGCCCCCGGGGCACCGCACGCCCGGCAGGAGGCGTCGCCGGGAACCGCGTCGGCGCCGTCAGCCCAGGTCGCGCCGACGGCGCAGGCTCCAGCCGCACAAGCCACGGCCGGCCAGGACACGGCCAGCCAGGACACGGCCAGCCAGGACACGGCCAGTCAGGTCACGGCCAGCCAGGACACGGCCAGCCAGGACACGGCCAGCCAGGATCTTCCGGCGCGGCCGGGCGCGGCCGGGCAGGCGGAGTCCTGGCCAGCCCCGTCGGTCCCTGCTCAGGCCGGAGCGCCCGATGCCGGACCGCCCGATGCCGGACCGGCCGATGCCGCGGCGGCCAGCGCGATCCGGCGACCTGTGCTGCCCACCCGGACGCCCGCCAGGGCGCCGGAACCCCCGCCGAGCGGGTCAGGCGGCGCGGATGAGACGCCTGCACGATCGGTGTGGGAGCCGCTGGCGAGGAGCCGTTCGACTCCCTCTGACGACCCGGCGTCCGCCGAGACCGTCCGGTACGCGCGCCCGTCGGTCCAGGCCGGGCCGTCGGCGTGGGAGAGCAGGCTGTCGCGGCGGTCGCCCACGGCAGGCAACGAGGACGCCGCCGCGGCCGCGACGGCACCGGCCAGCCCGCCGTTGAGCGGCGCCCAGCCGTCAGCACCTGAACCGGATCAGGGCTCGGGGGCACTGCCGCGGCGACAGCCGCCCGCGCCTGGTGAGCAAGAGCCTTCGACTGGGCAGCTGCCTCGCCGGCAGCCGATGACGCACCTGGCCGCGCCGCTGCGGCGGGACTGGCAGTCGGCTGGACGCCAGCGGCAGTCCGGCGACGCCGGGCCGCTGCCGAGCGTCTGGGACACCTGGCGGCCGACCGCGGCGGCGCGGCGGCCTGGCCAGCAGGACGCCACCGATACCGGCGATGACCAGGAGTGAGCCACGTCCCCGCGGACCAGAGATGGGCGACTTCGCCAGCAGGGTCCTTGACGTAGCCGAATCGATCCCGCCCGGCCGGGTCATGTCCTACGGCGACATCGCCGAGTACGTCGGCCAAGGCGGTCCGCGGCAGGTCGGCCGGGTCATGGCGCTGTGGGGCGGCGGCGTGCCGTGGTGGCGCGTCGTGCACGCCGACGGCAGCTTGCTCGCCGGCCACGAGCGCGAAGCCCTGCGCCACTACCGCAGCGAGGGAACGCCCATGCGCAGGGGCGCCGATGGCGCGCCAGGCCGGCTGGACATGCGCAGGGCGCGATGGTCAGGCGACACGATGCCGTGCTGACGATCGGCCTGACCTGACGGCTAGCCTGGCGTGGCAGTAAGCCTGGCCTGTCCGGGCGGCTAGAAGCGCGGTCCCGGCGGTCGATGCGACACGCCGGTATGGCAAGACTCCAGCGCGGTGACGGTGCCGGATGCTGGAATCGATACGACATGGACAGGCAACCGCCCGCATACCGCCTGGTTCGCCGGCCGGTCGAAGCCGCCGCGCCGCCCGCGCTCGATCCGGCCCAGGCGCAGGTCGTCTGCCATTCCGGCGGGCCGCTGCTGGTGCTGGCCGGTCCGGGCACGGGCAAGACGACCGCGATCGTCGAGACGGTTGCGGACCGGATCGCCGGACGCGGCCTCGAGCCTGACCGCGTCCTGGTCCTCACGTTCAGCAGGAAGGCCGCCCAGGAACTGCGGGCACGGATCACGCTGCGGCTGAACCGCACCACCACCGAGCCGCTCGCGCTGACCTTCCACAGCTACGCCTACGCGCTGGTCAGACGCGAGTCGGTGCTGGCCGGGCAGGAGCCGCCGATCCTGCTCTCCGGACCTGAGCAGCTGGCCGAGGTCAGGCGGATGCTGCGTGGCGAGGCGTCTGACGGGGCCAGGCACTGGCCCGAGCGGCTCCGCCCGCTGCTCGCGACCCGCGGCTTCGCGGCCGAACTGCGCGACTTCCTGCTGAGGGCGGCTGAGCGTGGTCTGGACGGCCCCAAGCTCACCGCGCTCGGCCGCCGGCTGGACAGGGACGACTGGATGGCCGCCGGCGGGTTCCTGAGCAGGTACGCGGCGCGCTTCGACCTGGCGCCCGTGCCCGCCTACGACTACGCGGAGGTTATCAGGATCGCCGGCCAGCTGCTCGCCAGGCCGAAGGTCAGGCAGCGCGAGCGGCAGGCCTACGACGTGGTCCTGGTCGACGAGTACCAGGACACCGACCCCGCGCAGGAAGAACTGCTGCACGCGCTCGCCGGCGACGGCCGGGAACTCATCGTGGTCGGCGACCCCGACCAGTCCATCTACGCGTTCCGCGGCGCGGACGCCGACGCGATCGGGCGGTTCCCCGACCGGTTCCGCGCCCCCGATGGCCTGGCTGCCGTGGTGCCGCTGCGGACCTGCCGGCGCAGCGGCCCCGTGCTGCTTGACGCGTCGCGCCGGGTCGCCGCCAGGCTGCCCGCGGTACGAGGTACTTCTCATAAGTCATCAGGACACGACCACCGAACGCTGGTGCCGCTGCCTTCGGCCGGCCTCGGCGAGGCGCGGATCGTCGTCGCCGCCAGCGAGCGGCAGGAGGCCGCGCTGGTCGCCGACACGCTGCGCCGGGCCCACCTGATCGACCACGTGCCCTGGTCATCGATGGCCGTGCTGGTCAGGTCCGCTGTCCGGCAGGTGCCAGGGCTGCAGCGCGCGCTGTCCAGCGCCGGCGTGCCGGTCACCGTCGCCGGGGACGAGCTGCCGCTGGCCGATGACCCTGGGACCAGCCCGCTGCTGAGGCTGCTCGGCTGCGCCCTGGACCAGCAGGGGCTGACCGACGAGGTCGCGGCCGAGCTGCTGACCGGCCCGCTGGGCGGTACCGACGCACTCGGACTGCGCCGGCTGCGCCGGCTGCTCGGGCAGCGCGAGCCGGATCAGGCTGCCGGTCATGATCCAGAGCACGGGTCAGCGCAGCAGCCGGGACCGCTGGCCGCGGCGCTCCTTGACCCGCGCCTGCTGTCGCCGGCTGGCTGGCAGCCCGGCCACGGGCTGGAGGCGGCGAGCGGTGCGCTCGCCGCGGCCAGGCACGTCGCCGAGCTGCTGGCCGTGGCGAGTACCGCGGCCGTGGCCGGGACAGCACAGGAAGTGCTCTGGGCGGTCTGGGACGCCAGCGGGCTGGCGGGTCAGTGGCAGGCCGCCAGCGCGGCTGGCGGCACCCGCGGCGCGACCGCGGACGCCGATCTCGACGCTATGCTCGCGCTGTTCGACGCCGCGGCGCGGTTCGACTCGCGGATGCCACCGGGGTCGACGGCGCTCTTCCTGGACGGCCTGACCGGGCAGGAGATCGCTGGCGACACCCTCGCCGAGCGGGCCCAGTCCGGCGAGGCCGTCACGATCTCGACCGCGCACCGGGCCAAGGGCCTGGAGTGGGATGTCGTCGTGGTCGCGGGCGTGCAGGAGGGCAGCTGGCCTGATCTGCGGCTGCGCGGCTCGCTGCTCGGGATGGACGAGCTGGTCGAGGCCGCCGACCGGGGTGCCGACGTGCCGGCTGGCTTGGCCGCCGCGTCCGACGCCGCCGCGGTGGCCCTGACCTCGAAGCTGCTCGACGAGGAGCGGCGGCTGTTCTACGTGGCCATCACGCGGGCGCGGCGCAGCCTGGTCGTGACCGCGGTCGGCGGCGAGGACAGCGAGCAGCGGCCGTCCAGGTTCCTGGCCGAACTCGCCGGTGACGACATCGACGTCGAGGAGGTGACCAGCCTCGGCACGCGCTGGCTCTCGCTGCCCGCGCTGACCGCCGACCTGCGCAGGGCAGCCGCCGACAAGGGGCTGCCCGAGGCCGTGCGGCGCGCGGCCGCTGCCCAGCTCGGCAGGCTCGCGGCCGCCGGGGTGGCCGGCGCGAGCCCGGACCAGTGGCACGCCCTGACGCCGTGGTCGGGCGCTGGCCCGGTCAGCGACGGCGAGGTCAGGGTGTCGCCGTCGCAGGTCGACAAGTTCGTCACCTGCGGGCTGCGCTGGCTGATCGAGTCGGCGGTCGGGGCTAGCCCGCCGTCCGTCGCCGGCAATCTCGGGACCGTGATCCACGCGGCCGCCGCGCTCGTCGCCGAGGGCGCCGATCAGGCGGACGTTGCCGGGCGGATCGACGAGATCTGGCATCAGCTGGACTTCGGCAGCGCCTGGTACGCCGCCAGGCAGCGGGAGAACGCCGACCAGATGGTCGCCAGGTTCCTGGACTGGCACCGGACCAACAGGCGCGAGCTGATCGCGGTCGAGCAGCGGCTGCGGGTCAGGGTCGACGATGTCCTGATCTCCGGCCAGGTCGACCGGCTGGAGCGCGACGAGGACGGCAAGGCCGTCGTCGTGGACCTCAAGACCGGCTCTTCGAAGCCGCCGGCCGCGGACCTGGACAGGAACCCGCAGCTCGGCGTGTACCAGCTGGCCGTGCTGCTCGGCGCGTTCATCGAGCTCGGCGCCGCCGAACCGGGCGGTGCCGAGCTGGTCCAGGTCGGGAAGGCCGCCGGGAAGAAGGCCGCGGTCGTGCAGGGCCAGCGCGCCCTGGCCGACGACCCGGACCCCGGGTGGGCGCAGGCGCTGGTCAAGGATGCCGCGGCGGCGATGGCCGGGCCCCGGTTCAAGGCGACGGCGAACGACGGCTGCCGCCGCTGCCCGGCGGCCACGAGCTGCCCGGTCGACGAGCGCGGCGGCCAGGTGACCCCGTGAGCCAGGACCCGGTGAGCCAGGACCCGGTGAGCCAGGACCCGGTGAGCCAGGACCCGGTGAGCCAGGACCCGGTGAGCCAGGACCCGGTGAGCCAGGACCCGGTGAGCCAGGTGAACATGTGAGCCAGCTAACCCTCTGGGACGACGAGCCGCCGCCTGAGCCTGCCGCCGCCCGGCCGCCCCGGTTCAGCCCGGCCCAGCTCGCGCGGCTGCTCGGCCTTGACGAGCCTACGCCCGAGCAGTCAGCGGTGATCAGCGCGCCGCTCGCCCCGTTGGCGGTGATCGCCGGCGCCGGTTCCGGCAAGAGCGAGACCATGGCGGCCCGGCTGGTGTGGCTGGTGGCGAACGGGTACGTGCGGCCTGAGCGGGTGCTCGGGCTGACGTTCACCAGGAAGGCCGCCGGCGAGCTCGCCGGGCGGGTGAGGGCGCGGCTCGACGGGCTGCGCCGGGTCGGCCTGGCCGGGCGGCCTGGCGGCCAGCGCCGCCCGGCCGGCACCTCGCCCGCGCCTGCCGCCGGGACGGACTGGCCAGGCGAGGCTGATCTGGCCGGCGATCCCGTGATCGCGACGTATCACTCCTATGCTGCGCGGCTGATCGCGGACCACGCGCTGCGCGAGGCCCTTGAACCGACGATGCGGCTGATCACGCCCGCCGTCGCCTGGCAGCTCGCGGCGCGCGTGGTGGCCGGGTACGACGGGCCGATGGACGCCGTGGACTGGGCGCCGGTCACGGTCACGGCCGCGGTCGTCGAGCTGTCCGCCGAGCTGTCCGAGCACCTGCGCGGACCCGACGACGTGCTCGCAGCCGGCGACTGGCTGCGGCGTCGCCTCGAGGAGGTCCCGGCCGGCAAGAGGGTGCCAGCGGAGAAGGTGATGAAGTCCCAGCGGGTCCGCGAGCAGCTGCTCCCGCTGGTCCGCGCCTACACGGCGGCTAAGGCCGGGCGGGAGGTCATCGACTACGGCGACCAGATGGCGCTCGCGGCCAGGATCGCGATGGCGCACTCCGAGGCCGGCCGGTCGGAGCGGGCCAGGTACCAGGTCGTGCTGCTCGACGAGTTCCAGGACACCAGCCACGCGCAGCTGGAGCTGATGCGGGCGCTGTTCGGCGGGGGGCACCCGGTCACCGCCGTCGGCGACCCTTGCCAGTCGATCTACGGCTGGCGCGGCGCGAGCGCCGGCAACATGCGGCGGTTCGCCGGCGTGTTCCCGCCGGCCGGGGGAGCGCGGGCCGAGGTCAGGCTGCTCTCGACCAGCTTCCGCAACACCGGCAAGGTGCTCGACGTGGCCGCCGCGATCCAGCACGACCTGCGAGAGATCGCGCCCGAGGTGCCCAGGCTGATCGCGCCGCCGCAGCGGGCCGGCCGCGGCGCGGCCGTGGCCGCGCTGCTCGAATCCAGCGCCGGCGAAGCCCGCTGGGTCGCTAGCCAGGTGGCGGGGCTGCTGGCGCTGCCAGCAGGGCTCGCACCCGACGGGCAGCCGTGGCCAGACGGCCGGACAGACGCCGTCCGGCCGTCCGACATCGCCGTGCTGTGCAGGAAGCGGACGCAGTTCGCCGCGCTGAGGTCCGCGCTCGAAGCCGAGGGCATCCCGGTAGAGGTCGTCGGGCTCGGCGGCCTGCTCACCGTGCCCGAAGTCTCCGACATCGTGGCCACGCTGCGGGTCCTGCACAGCCCGGCAGCGTCGGACTCGCTGGTCAGGACGCTCACGTCGCCGCGATGGCGGATCGGGCCGCAGGACCTGGTCGCGCTGGGCGGCCGGGCCAGGGCACTGGCAAGGGACCGGCCCGGCGCGGCGGGCGAGGCCGGCCAGGGCTCGCCGGCGGCCGTGCCAGCTACCACGGGCGACACCGGCCAGGCGAGCGGTGATGCGGCCGGGAGCCCTGTTACCGCTGATGATCATCTCACTCGTGCGGTAGCCGACTTCACCGCCGAGGCGGGAAGCCTGGTCGAGGCGCTCGATGATCTCGGTGGTCCCGCGGCCTATTCGCACCAGGGGTACCCGCGGCTGCTGGCGCTGGCTGCCGAACTGCGGGGGCTGCGGCGGCATGTCGGCCGGCCGCTACCTGAGCTGGTGACCGAGGTCGAGCGTGCGCTCAGGCTGGATGTCGAGGTCGCCGCGCGGCCGGGCAGCAGCCAGGCGGCGGCGCGGGCCGACCTGGACGCGTTCGCTGACGCGGCCGCGGCGTTCGCTGGGGATTCGCAGGAGCCGACCCTCGGCGCGTTCCTCGCCTACCTGACGGCGGCCGAGACCGAGGAGTTCGGGCTCGAGGCCGGCCAGGTGAGCGACACCGACGCGGTCAAGCTCGCGACCGTGCACTCGGCCAAGGGGCTGCAGTGGGCCGCCGTGGTGGTGCCCGGCCTGTCGGCAGGAAGCCGGGCGCAGAACTTCCCTGCCAGGCCGCGGCTGACCACCAGGTGGACGGAGAACCCGCGGCTGCTGCCGTTCTGGCTGCGCGGCGATCAGGTCGATCTGCCGGCGCTGGCCGGACTCGACCCTGACTCGCTCGCCGCGTTCAGCAGGGACTGCGCGGACCGGAACATGGCCGAGGAACGCCGCCTCGCGTATGTCGCCGTGACCAGGGCCGCGTACTGGCTGGCCTGCACCGGGTACTGGTGGGGCGCAGGCAAGAGCCCGCTTGGCCCTTCGCCGTTCCTGCAGGAAGTCGCCGCGAGCTGTCAGGCGGGCGCCGGCCAGGTCGCCGAGTGGGCCGGCCAGCCCGAGGACGGTGCGGAGAACCCCGCGCTGGCCGAGCCGCTGACGGCGTCGTGGCCGCAGCCGCCCGGCGGCGCCAGGTACGAGGCCATCCGCGACGCAGGCGACCTGGTGCTCGCCGCCGCCTCGGCCGGGCAGGCGCCGCCGCCGGCCGCGCCGGTCGGGCTGGCCGCCGCCGACGCGCCGGTCGCCGCCGATGCTGCCGCTGTGCCTGCACGCTATGCGGGCCTGGTGGCCGGCTGGGCCGCGGACGCTGACCTGCTGCTCGCCGAGCGGTCGCGACGCCGCCCCGACGGGCCGATCGCCGTTGACCTGCCACGCCGGTTCGGCGTCTCCGCGCTCGTGACGATGGCCAGGGACCCGGCCCAGCTCGCGGCTCAGATCAGGCGGCCGATGCCGCGCTCGCCCGCGCCGAGGGCCGAGCGGGGGACCGCGTTCCACCGCTGGCTGGAGGAGCGGTTCGGGCAGATGCGGCTGATAGGCGTCGACGATCTGGCCGGCGCCGTCGACGCGGACCTGGTCGCCGATGACGCGGACCTGTCTGACCTCAAGGCGCGGTTCGAAGCGGGGGAGTGGGGCAGCCGCTGGCCGGCCGAAGTGGAGATGCCGTTCGAGACCAGGCTCGGAGACCGGCTCGTCCGCGGCCGCATCGACGCGATCTTCGCCGACGACCCAGGCGGCGGCTTCGACGTCGTGGACTGGAAGACCGGGCGGCCGCCCCGGCCCGGCCGGGAAGAGCGGGCCGTCGCGGTCCAGCTCGCGGCCTACCGGCTGGCCTGGGCGGCGCTGACACGGGTGCCGGTGGGTCACGTGCGGGCCGCGCTCTACTACGTGCGCGAGGACCTGACCGTCCGCCCTGCCGACCTGCTCGACGCCAGCGGCCTGGCCGCCCTGATCGACGAGATCCCCCGCACCGCCTGATGACCTCCAGCGCCAGCGGGTATCGCGGGTCACGCGCGTGACTGGCGGATGGCCTGGACCTGGGTGGTCTGGGCGACCAGGCGGTCGGTCCCGTCGAAGAGGCTGGTCTGGATCGTCGCGGTGGTCCTGCCGCGGTGGAGCGGGACAGCTACGGCGCGGACCGTGCCTGAGGAGACCGGGCGGAACATGTGCGTCGTCGAGGTGATCGTGGCCGTGATCTGTCCCTCCGCCAGCCCGAGGAACGCGACGATCGCGCCGGCCGTGTCGGCGAGCGACATCAGCACTCCACCATGCAGGACGCCCGACATCGTGCACAGCTCTGGCCGCCACGGGAGCAGGGCGACCACGCGCTCCGGGCCGGCCTCCTCAAGGGTCATTCCGAGTTGGCTGGCAAACGGCATCTGCGCGATGAGGTCTCGTGCGTCGGAGGTCACCGCGCCAGTCTGACATCACTGGATCCGAAACCTGACCTCGAAAGGGGGGCAATCCGGGCGTCAATGTGCAGGTTCCAGATCCAATGTCGGCGGGGCGGGGCGGGGCGTCGGCGGGGCGTGGCCGGGGCGGTGCGGGGCGGGGGCGGGGCTAGCGGTGGATCTCGACGAGGAGGATCCATGCGTTGGTGATGGAGCCGAGGAAGCCAAGGATGATCTCGGGGACGAGCCAGTACAGGCCGCCGCCGCCGCGGGCGAGCACGCTGATCCCGGCGGCCACCATCGGCAGGATTCCCAGCGAGACGATCGCGAGCGGCGTGAGCGTCCAGCTCAGCGGCTCGTCCTTGGTGCGCTTGATGGCCAGCCGTCTCGGCAGCAAGACTGCCGCGAGCCCGGTGCCGAGTACCAGGATCTCGATGCCGAGCACGGTTCTGCTCTGGCCGGGGACAAGCATGATCACCGCGAGCGCCAGCGCCGCGGCTGCGCCGGCGATGGCGACGAACATGTCGTGCCACTCGGCGGACTGCAGCGAGGCCATGGCAGAAGCCTGGCACGCCACGACGGGATCACCGGTTCGCAACGCGGGGGCGCGCCGCGGATCCGGGCTCGGGACTAGAGTGCCTTACTGGATCATGAGCCCCCGCCTGTCACAGCCCCGCGCGACATAGCAACACGAGGTGATACCGCCATGGACAACGCCGTCCGCGACTACATCGACGCCCACGCCGGCGAGTTCTTCGCGGCGCTGAAGCGGTGGCTGCGCATCCCGTCGATCTCGGCCGACCCGACGCGCGGCGCCGACGTACGCCGCTCCGCGCAGTGGCTCGCCGATCACCTGCGGGCGACCGGGTTCCAGACCACCGAGATCTGGGAGACGGGCACGCCGGACCAGCCGGGACTGCCGGCGGTGTTCGCGCAGTGGACGGCCGCCGATCCCGCGGCGCCCGCGGTGCTGATCTACGGTCATCACGACGTCCAGCCGGTCGAACCGCTAGGCGAATGGGACTCACCGCCCTTCGAGCCTGTCGAGCGCGACGGCCAGATCCTGGCCCGCGGCGCCTCTGACGACAAGGGACAGGTGCTGTTCCACGCGCTCGGGGTCAGCGCCTGGCTCGCCGCGCACGGCGCCGCCGCTCCGCCGGTGACGCTCAAGCTGATCGTCGAGGGCGAGGAGGAGTCGGGCTCCACGCACGTCGCTGACCTGGTCCGGCGCGAGCGCGACCGGCTGGCGTGCGACGTGATCGTGGTCTCCGACACCACCATGTGGGCGGCCGACGTGCCGTCCATGTGCACCGGCATGCGCGGGGTGATCGGCGCGGAGATCGACGTGTACGGGCCCGAGCGCGACCTGCACTCTGGATCGTTCGGCGGTGCCGTGCCCAACCCGCTGCACGCGCTGGCCAGCCTGCTAGCCGCGCTGCACGGCACGGACGGCCGGATCATGCTGCCAGGCTTCTACGACAAGGTCGCCGAGCTCGCGGAGCAGGAGCGGGAGCTATTCGGACGGCTGCCGTTCGACGAGAAGGCCTGGCTGGTCACCGCGGGCAACAGCGGCGCCGTCGCGGGCGAGGAAGGCTTCAGCACGATCGAGCGGATCTGGGCCCGCCCGACGGCCGAGATCAACGGCATGTGGGGCGGTCACACCGGCCCGGGCGGCAAGACGATCGTGCCGCGCGAGGCGCACGCCAAGTTGTCGTTCCGGCTGGTCGCCCACCAGGAGCCGGCCGAGGTGGCCGGCATGCTTCGTGAATTCGCCGCGCAACACACACCGCCGGGGCTTGATGTCGTTGTCACGGTGGACGGTCCGGGAGTTCGTCCTTCGTTCTCGCCGGTCGGCTCGCCCGCGGTCGCGGCTGGCCGCCGGGCGATGGAGCGCGCGTTCGGCCAGGAGATCCTGTTCACCAGGGAAGGCGGCAGCGGTCCCGAGGCCGACCTGGCGGACATCCTCGGCGCGCCGCTCGTCTTCATCGCGGTCGGCCTCGATGAAGACCGCATCCATGCCCCGAACGAGCGTGTCGACATGAAACTGCTGCTGAAGGGCGCGGAGACCGCCGCGTACCTGTGGGACGAGCTGGCGGCGCTCGGCTGAGGGACAGGCGGCCGGGCGACGATCGGCTGCCGTCGGCGGCGATTCCGCGCCGTATTCTGATGCGGTGACAGGGTCCATGATTTCGGTATCCGGCGGCATCGCACTCACCAGGCACGAGGTTGAACGGTCCACGCACCTGCGGACCGACGAGGCCTGGCTGGCCAAGGCGTGGGACGAGCCGGGCACCAGGGTCCTGGTCATCGAGGACGGCCAGGCCCTCGCGAGGATCGACGACGGAGCGGCCGAACTGCTGTTCGCGCCGCCTGAGCAGGCGCCGGAGGGAACCAGGTTCCTGCTCGGCGTCGATGACGAGCACGTCGCCTACTTTGGCGTGGGCGGCCCGATCCAGCATGCCCCCGCCGAATCCGGAAGCGGCGAGCCTGGCCTGCGAAGGGCCGGCCTCCGCGAGGCGGGAACGCTGCTGACCGACCGGGACGCCGGGCTGCTGACGCACGCCGTCGCGCTGGCCAACTGGCACGCTGTCGCCGGATTCTGCTCCCGGTGCGGGGCGCCGACCGAGCCCGAGATGGCCGGCCACTCCCGGCGGTGCACGGTGGACGCCACCGAGCACTTCCCGCGCTGCGATCCCGCGGTGATCATGGCGGTCACCGACCCGGCCGACCGCTGCCTGCTGGCCAGGAACGCGAGCTGGCCGCAGCGCAGGGTGTCCGTGCTGGCCGGGTTCGTCGAGCCAGGCGAGTCGGCGGAGCAGGCGGTCGCGCGCGAGGTGCACGAGGAGACCGGCGTGCTCGTGTCGACCGTCACCTACGCGGCCAGCCAGCCGTGGCCGATGCCGCACAACCTCATGCTGGGGTTCCGCGCCACGGCGACAGGAACGACGATTACGGTCGACGAGGACGAGATCGCCGAGGCGAACTGGTACAGCAGGGACGACCTGCGGGCGGCGCTGCTCTCCGGAGAGCTGATCATGCCCCCGTCCCTGTCGATCTCGCGCTGGCTGATCGAGACCTGGTACGGCACCGACCTGCCCCGCCCGGCCTAGCGGAGCAGGAGGCGGGCGGCGAGCTCGAGCTGCCTGGACACCTCGCTCGCCGAGGCGCGGCGGGTTACCCAGGCGACCAGGTTGGACAGCCAGACGTCGCCGATCACGCGGGCGATCGCCCGCTCGTCAGGGGTCGGCTCGCCGTCGTGCATGGCGTCGGTGAGCATCTGCTCCATCAGCGCGGCGACGGCGTTGACCTCGGCGGCCGCGCTCGGGTCGGCGAACATGAACGCCCGGGTGATGGCCTCGGTCAGCAGCGGCTCGCGCTGCATGTTCTTGGTGACCTTGTTGAGCACGTAGATGATCCGCTCGGCGGACGTGTCACCAGGGACAGGGCGCTTGTCCAGCTTCTCCTTGGTTCGCTCGAACTCCCTGATCAGCCCGGAGACCAGCAAGTGGATCTTCGAAGGGAAGTATCGGTACAGCGTGCCGAGGGCGACGTCGGCCCGCTCGGCGACCTCGCGCATCTGGACCGCGTCATACCCGCCCTTGGACGCCAGCGCGAGCGTGGCGTCGAGTATCCGCTTGCGCCGCTCCCGCTGGGCAGCCGAGCCGAGCTCGCCGTCGGCCGCGCCGGCGCCCTGGCTGGCTGGCGCGGAGAGGGTCTTCGCAGCTGCCATCTGAGCCTCCCGTCGCGTTCGTCCTGGCATCGCCGGGCCGCCCCCCGTTCCTGAGCCCGTCAGCATCGCGCAGGCGGGGCGTTGCCCGGCCTGGACCATATCGCGACCGTGCACGCTGGCGTGCCTGCTCAGGCTGGCGTCGCGGTAGCCGTCATTAGTATAACGTGTTCTAATTTTGATGCGCCGGAGCAGCAGGAGGAGCAGTGCCGATCGCGGTCACAGCCGAGCAGGTGGCGATCGCCGAGTCGGTTGCCCAGTGGGCGAAGCGGGCCGGGACGATCGCCGCGGTTCGCGGGCTCGAGGTCACGGGCGGCCGGCCAGGGGACGGCAGCGGCGCCAGCCAGGCCGGCGATACGCGGACGGGCCTGGCAGAACTCGGCATCTTCTCGATCGCCCTTCCCGCGGAGGCTGGCGGGGCTGGCGGCACGGTCGCCGACGTCGCGGTGGTGGCCGAGCAGCTCGCCGCCGTTCTCGCGCCAGGGCCGCTGCTGCCCACCCTTCTCGCGGGCCTCGTCCTGGCCAGGTCGGCTCACGCTGGCAGCGCGGAGGCCGGCGCGCTGCTCGCCGAGATCGCGGCGGGTAGCGTGGCCGCGGGGGTGGCGCTGACGCCCGACGGCGTCACAGGGACGCCAGCCGAAGCGGGCGGCTTGCTGGTCAGCGGCACCGCGCGGCTCGTGCTCGGTGCCGGGGACGCCGGGTGGCTGCTGCTCGGAGCGCAGACCAGCGACGGCCCTGTCTGGTTCGTGATCAGGTGCAGCGACGCAGGCGTCGCGATCACCGCCAGGTCACCGGTCGACTTCTCCCGCTCGCTCGCCGACGTTACGCTGGCCGGCGTGACGGTGCCGTCGGGCCAGGTGCTCACCGCGGCCGGCGTGCGGCTCGTGCCCGACCTGGCGGCGACCATGGCCGCCGCCGAGGCCAGCGGCGTCGCGACCTGGTGCAGCCAGACCGCGACCGAGTACGCGCGGACCAGGCAGCAGTTCGGCCGCCCGATCGGGTCGTTCCAGGCGATCAAGCACCTGTGCGCGCAGATGCTGTGCCGCGCGGAACTGGCCACCGCTGCCGCCTGGGACGCCGCCTGCGCCGCAGATCAGGCGCCCGGTGAGCTGGCGCTTGCGGCTGCGGCGGCCGCCGCGCTCGCGCTCGACGCGGCCGTCGACAACGCCAAGGACTGCGTCCAGGTGCTCGGCGGGATCGGGTTCACCTGGGAACACGACGCGCACCTGTACCTGCGCCGTGCGCTGGCCCTGCGCAGCCTGCTCGGCGGCAGCGCGGTCTGGCGCGCGCGGGCGGCTGGCCTCGCGCTCGGCGGCGCGCGCAGGCATCCGTTCGAGCGGGAAACACGATCCGCCGATTACACGGCCCTCGACGCCGATGACGTTCGCGCGGCAGCCCGGCTGGTCGCCAGTGCCGTGTCCGCCACACCGCATGATCACTGGCGGGAAGGCCTCGCCGAGATCGGCTACGCGGCGCCGGCCTGGCCGGCGCCGTACGGCATCTCCGCGTCGCCCGCCGCGCAGCTGATCATCGACGAGGAGCTCGCGAACGCGGGGATCAGGCGGCCCGATCTGGGCATCGGCGCGTGGGCGATCCCCGCGATCATCAGCCACGGCACGGTTCAGCAGCTGTCCAGGTTCGGCTGGCCGACGCTGACCGGTGAGATCACCTGGTGCCAGCTCTTCAGCGAGCCGGAGGCCGGCTCTGACCTTGCCTCCCTGCGGACCAGGGCGGTCCGGGTGGCGGGCGACGGCGACGCTGGCGGCGGCTGGCGGCTGACCGGGCAGAAGGTCTGGACGTCGCTGGCGGCCGAGGCGGACTGGGCGATCTGCCTGGCACGCACCGACCAGGCCGCGCCCAAGCACAAGGGCATCACGTTCTTCCTGGTCTCGATGGGCGACCCGGGCATCGAGGTCAGGCCGCTTCGCGAGATCACCGGCCGGGCCATGTTCAACGAGGTGTTCCTCGACGACGTCTACGTGCCCGATGACTGCGTGGTCGGCCGGCCTGGTGAAGGCTGGCGGGTCGCCAGGACGACCCTGGCGACCGAGCGGGTCGCGATGGTCCGCGGCGCCGGGCTGGGGGAGGACGCCGAGGAACTGCTCGCGGCCGCGACCGCGGACGGCGGGGTGAGCGACCCGGTCGTGATCGACCAGATCGGAGCCCGCCTCGCGGAGAGCCTGGCGCTATCGGTGATGGACGACAGGCTGGCTGGCGCGGTGGCGCGCGGCGCCGCTGACCGCGGAACCGGGGCGGGCCACACCGCGGCCGTGCGCAAGCTGCTCGGCGTCGCGCACCGGCAGGCCGTGGCGGAGACCGCGGTCACGCTGGCCGGCGTCCAGGGCGGTGCCGCTGACGGCCGGGGCGCGGACGCGGTCGACAGCTTCCTGCTGACCAGGTGCCTGAGCATCGCGGGCGGCACCAGCCAGATCCTGCTCTCCCTCGTGGCCGAGCGCGTTCTCGGCCTGCCCAGGGAGGAAGCCCGCTGATGGACTTCGAGCTCAACGAGGCCCAGCACGTCATCGCCGCCTCAGCCGCCGACGTCCTGCGCGCAGCCGGGACAGGAAACAGCGAGGCAGCCTGGCAGGCGCTGGCCAAGGCGGGACTGCTCGCGTTCACGCTGCCCGGCTGGATGGGCGGCGACGACCTCGGCGTGCTCGAGGCCGCGGTGCTCCTCACCGAGGCCGGCCGCCAGGCGGCCGACGTCCCCGCGCTGGCCACGATCATGCTCGGCGCGCTGCCCGTCATCCGCTGGGGCAGCCGCGAGACACAGCGCACGCTGCTCGCCGGTGTCGGCTCAGGCGAGACGATCCTGACCGCCGGCTTCCGGGAGCGATCGAGCGTGCTGCCGGCTGTTCCCGCGACGCTAGCGACGCTGGACGAGACCGGTTCTGGAACCGTCACAGGGACGAAGATCGGCGTGCCCTACGCCGGGCAGGCGCGCTGGATCCTGGCGCCGGCCGCGGTCGCGGGCCCTGACCCGGGTTCAGAGCCTGGCCCAGAGCCGCCGGGTCGCGTGGTCGTGGTCGTCGGCGCGGCCGGGCCAGGCGTCAGCGCGGTACGGACGCCTGCTTCTGGCAGCACGCCGGAGTACGCGGTCCGGCTCGACGCCGCGCCCGTCGCCGCCGTCCTCGGGGGTGGCACGGCTGCCGTCGTCGACCTGTACCTGCTCGCGATGGCGGGGGCGGCTGCGATGGCCGACGGTGCTGTCGCCGGTGCGCTCGACCTGACCGCGACGTACATCTCGGGCCGCGAGCAGTTCGGCCGTCCGCTCGCGACGTTCCAGGCGGTCGCCGGGCAGGCGGCCGACCTCTACATCGCCAGCAGGACGCTGCACCTGGCCGCGCTCTCGGCCTGCTGGCGGCTCGCGGCGGGGCTCGATGCCGCCGCGGACGTGGACGTGGCCGCGTACTGGCTCGCCGAGGAGGCGCCTGCCGCGCTGCGGACCTGTCATCAGCTTCACGGCGGGATCGGCCTCGACGTGGAGTACCCGCTGCATCGTTACTCGGCGATGATCAGCGACCTCGCCAGGTTCACCGGCGGGGCAGGCTACCGCCTCGACATGCTGGCTCGGGCTGGCCAGCCTGCGGGGGGTTTCGGGGGGTCGTCCCCCCGGGCCAGCACTGCGGGGGGTTTCGGGGGGTCGTCCCCCCGGGCCAGCACTGCGGGGGGTTTCGGGGGGTCGTCCCCCCGGGCCCTCACTGCGGGCCGGCCAGCCCCAGCTCCCTCATCGACGACCGGCCCGTTCATCGAGCTGACCGCCGAGCAGGTCGCGCTCAGGGATGAGCTGAGGGCCTACTTCGCCGGGCTGATCTCGCCGGCCGAGCGCGAGGCGATGCGCACCGACCGGCACGGCGCGGCCTACCGGGGGCTGATCAGGCGGATGGGCCGTGACGGCTGGCTCGGCGTCGGCTGGCCGGCCGAGTACGGTGGCCGCGGGTTCGGCCAGGTGGAGCAGCAGATCTTCGTGAGCGAGGCGGCCAGGGCCGACGTTCCGCTGCCAGCGGTGACGCTGCAGACCGTCGGGCCGACGTTGCAGGCATACGGGAGTGCCGGGCAGAAGGCGATGTTCCTGCCGAAGATCCTGTCCGGCGAGGTGCACTTCGCGATCGGGTACACCGAGCCGGCGGCCGGCACCGACCTCGCCTCGCTGACGACGCGGGCGATCAGGGACGGCGATCACTACATCGTCAACGGCCAGAAGATCTTCACCACCGGAGCGCACGACGCCGATTACATCTGGCTGGCCTGCCGGACCGACCAGGACGCGCCGAAGCACAAGGGGATCTCGATCCTGATCGTGGATACCGCCGATCCCGGGTTCTCCTGGACGCCGATCATCACCTGCGACGGGGCGCACCACGTCAACGCGACGTATTACTCCGACGTCCGGGTTCCCGTGAGCATGCGGGTCGGGGCGGAGAACCAGGGCTGGCGACTGGTCACGACCCAGCTCAACCACGAGCGGGTCATGCTCGGCCCGGCCGGCCGCCTGGGCGCCCTGTACGACCGGGTGCGGAGATGGGCGTGCGCGAGCGGCGTCGGCGACGAGCCCGACGTGCGCCGCGCGCTCGCCGAGGTCGCCGGGAGCCTGCGGGTCAACGAGCTGCTGAACTGGCAGGTCGCCGTCGAAGAGACGGTGCACATCGCCGACGCGTCGGCCACCAAGGTGTTCTCGTCCGAGCGGATCCAGCGGTTCGGTCAGCTGGTCATCGACGTCGTCGGCAGGCACGGCGATCCGGCTGACGAGGCCACCGCCGACCTGCTGACGTGGCTGGATACCCAGTACAAGCGCAACCTCGTGCTGACGTTCGGCGGCGGCGTGAACGAGGTGCAGCGTGAGCTGATCGCGACGGCCGGGCTGCGGATGCCGAGGGTGCTTCGCTGATGGCCGCCAACGTGACCGGGGACAAAGCCGCCGGAATCGGGGCCGCCGGAATCGGGGCCGCGGGAATCGGGGCCGCCGGAATCGGGGCCGCGGCTGAGCGGATCATGGCCCATGGCGAGAGCAGCCCGCGCCGGGCCCGCGATCCGGTGAACCTGCCCATTATCGAGAACTGGATCGAGGCGATCGGCGATGCCAACCCCGTCTACACAGACGCCGGTTTCGCCGCCGCTTCGGTGCACGGCGGCCTCGTCGCGCCGCCGATGATGGCGCAGGTGTGGACGATGGCCGGCCTTGCAGGCCGGCCGCAGGCATCAGGGATCGGCCAGGTCCGCGAGGCAGGAGACCCGACCGGCGAGATGGTGCGGTTGCTCGACGACGCCGGCTTCACGGGAGTGGTCGCGACCAACTCCGACCATGTCTTCCACCGGTACGTGCGGCATGGCGAGCGGCTCGCCGTGACCGTCAGGCTCATCGGCCTGACCGGCCCCAAGCGGACGGCCCTCGGCGAGGGCTGGTTCTTCACGACACGGCAGACCTGGTACAGCGGCGACGAGGTGGTCGCCGCGATGGACTTCAGGATCCTCAAGTTCCGCCCGGAGACGAGCGCGGCGAGCCCGCCGGCCGCACCTGCGGGCGGCTTTGTCATGCGGCCGGTGATCTCGCCTGACACGGCGTTCTTCTGGGACGGCACCAGGAACGGTGAGCTGCGGATCCAGCAATGCGGCGACTGCGGCGCGCTCCGCCACCCGCCAGGGCCGATGTGCATCCGGTGCGGCTCGCAGAACCCGAAGTACGTCGTGGCGTCGGGGGCCGGCGAGGTGTTCAGTTACGTGGTGCATCACCATCCGCCGGTGCCGGGAAAGCGGCTGCCGCTCGTGATCGCCCTGGTCGAGCTCACCGAGGGCGTCCGGGTGCTCGCCGAGATGCCCGACGTCGGTCCTGACCAGGTCAGCATCGGCATGCCGGTCCAGATCTACTTCCTGCGGATCGACGGCGAGCTCGTCCTGCCCGCGTGGCGGCCAGCCGAGCCCGCGCCGTCCCCTGGTCAGCTGCCCGCCGCGCTGCCGGAGATGGTGGTCGACGCCAGCGCGACGTTCGTCGTGGCCAGCGCCCTCGCCACCCGGGACTTCACTCCGGTCCACCACGACAGGGATCTCGCGATCGCCAACGGCAGCAAGGACATCTTCGTCAACATCCTGACCGACAACGGCCTGCTCCAGCGCTTCGTGACGCAGTGGGCAGGACCGCAATCTCTGCTGCGCCGGACCTCGGTCCGCCTCGGCGTTCCGTGTTACGCGGGGGACAGGCTGACGTTCACCGGGAGGGTGACCGACCGGAGCAGGCTCCCGGACGGCGACCGGTACGAGGTGCGGGTCACTGGCCGGTGCAGACTCGGCGACCACATCATCGCGACGGCCGTGATCGACGTGCAGGATGGCGGCAGGCCGTGACGGGTGCGGTGATCGCGGGCATCGGCGCGACCGAGTTCTCGAAGAGCTCCGGCCGCAGCGAGCTCCGGCTGGCGGCCGAGGCGGCCAGGTCCGCGCTCGAGGATGCCGGGCTGCGGCCAGCCGACGTGGACGGCATGGTCACGTTCACGATGGACAGCAACGCCGAGGTCGCGGTCGCCCGCGAGCTCGGCATCGGGGAGCTGACGTTCTTCGGCCAGGTCGGCTACGGCGGCGGCGCTGCCTGCGCGACCGTCCAGCACGCGGCGATGGCCGTCGCGACCGGCGCCGCTGAGGTGGTGCTGTGCTACAGGGCGCTGAACGAGCGGTCGGGACGGCGTTTCGGTCAGGTGGCTGTCGGCGCCGTGGCGGCACCGACGTCGTCGGGGATCGACAACGGCTGGCACTACCCGATGGGTTTGTCCACCCCGGCCGCAGCGGTGGCGATGGCGGCCAGGAGATACATGCACGTGACGGGCGCGACCAGCGCCGATTTCGGCGCCGTGGCGGTCGCCGACCGGCGGCACGCGGCCACGAACCCCCTCGCCTGGTTCTACGGGAAGCCGATCACGCTGGCCGATCATCAGGCGTCCCGCTGGATCGCCGAGCCGCTGAGGCTGCTCGACTGCTGTCAGGAGAGCGACGGAGCGGTCGCGGTCGTGGTGACCAGCCTGGACCGGGCGCGCGACCTGCGGTCAGCCCCGGCCGTGATCAGTGCGGTGGCCCAGGGTGCCGGCCCCGATCAGTTCACCATGACCAGCTACTACCGCGACGAGCTCACCGGCCTGCCGGAGCTGGGGGTCGTGGCCCGGCAGCTCTGGCGGCAGGCAGGCACCCGGCCTGAGGACATCAGGACCGCGATCTTGTATGACCACTTCACCCCTTACGTCCTGATGCAGCTGGAGGAACTCGGCTTCTGCCCGCGCGGCGAGGCACGGAGTTTCATCGCCGGCGGTGCGATCGAGGCCGGCGGGCGGCTGCCGGTCAACCCGCACGGCGGCCAGCTCGGCGAGGCCTACATCCACGGCATGAACGGCATCGCCGAGGCGGTCAGGCAGGTGCGCGGGACCGCGGTCAACCAGATCCCCGGCGATGGCCCCGTGCTGGTGACCGCCGGAACGGGCGTTCCCACCAGCGGCCTGATCCTCACCCCCGCCTAAGCGGGACCTGCGGCCGCCATGTCGAGGGCGGCGATGTAGCCGAACGTCATCGCCGGGCCGATCGTGGCGCCCGCGCCGGCGTAGCTGCGCCCCATGACCGCCGCGCTCGCGTTGCCGGCCGCGTACAGGCCGGCGATCGCGGCGCCGTCCCGCCGCAGCACGCGCGCCCGCTCGTCGGTGCGCAGGCCGCCCTTCGTGCCGAGGTCGCCCGGCACGATCTTGATGGCGTAGAACGGCGGTCTGGCCAGCGGCGCGAGGTTGGGGTTCGGCCGGCAGCGCGGGTCACCGTAGTACCGGTCGTACGCGGAATCGCCGCGGCCGAAGTCCTCGTCCCTGCCAGCCACCGCGAAGCCGTTGAACCGCCTGACGGTCTCGGCCAGCCCGTCGGCGGCGATCCCTGCCTGGCCGGCCAGTTCCGCGAGCGTGGCCGCCTTGAACACAGCGCCAGCCGCGTACCAGCGCCTGGGCAGCGGCTTGCGCGGGGGCAGTCCGGCGAAGACGTAGCTGTTCCGGTACCGCTGGTCGATGATCAGCCAGGCCGGGATGTGCGGCTTGTCGCCGGTGTGCTTGTCGTACATCGCGTGCACCGCGTCGACGTACGGCGCGGCTTCGTTGACGAACCGCTCACCCGCGGCGTTGACGAGGATGCAGCCGGGCAGCGACCGCTCCGACAGGCAGAAGAACGGGCCGCCGGTCAGCGGGATCGACGGACCCCACCAGGCGTCGTCCATCAGGTCGAGTGCTGCTCCGGCTTCCTGGCCGGCCAGGATCCCGTCGCCCGTGTTCCCTGGCGAGCCGACGGTCCACCCGGTTCCTATCGGCTGGCGCTGGTACTCGGCCCGCATGGCAGCGTTGCGCTCGAACCCGCCGGTGGCGATCAGCACGCCGCGGCGCGCCCTGATCACGGCCGGCTGCCCTGCCCTGGTCACGCGCACGCCGGCGACGCGCCCGGCGCTGGTCAGCAGCCCGGTCAGCGGCGTGTCCAGCCACAGCGGCACGCCCGCTGCCGCGAGCCCGGCGCGCAGGCCGGCCGACAGCGCCTGGCCGAGCGTCATCGTGCGGCGGTGCAGGGCCTTCGTCTTCGCCATCCGCCCCGCGACCTTGGCGGTGGTCCAGATCGCCCGCGGATGGCTGGTGCCCAGGCTGAGCCAGCGGTAGTCGGCCGCCGTGATCGCCATGCCATCGGGCGCAGGCAGGTAGGGCGGGTTCAGCCGGCTCAGCTCATCGCCGAGGATCCGGCCGTCGAGCGGCACGGGCTCGATGGTCCGCCCGCCGGCCATGCCGCCGGGCGCCTCCGGATAGTAGTCCGCGTATCCGGGCACCCACGCGAAGTCGACCGGCGCCGCCGACCGCACGAGATCCAGCATCGCCGGGCCGTGCTCGAGCAGCGCGCGCTGGCGCCCGGGCGGCACGCAGTCCCCGGCAACATGGGCCAGGTAGGCGCTGGCCAGTTCCTGGGTATCCCTGACGCCCGCCCGCCTGAGGACAGCGTTGCAGGGAACCCAGACACCGCCGCCTGAACGCGCCGTCGAGCCGCCGAAGTACGCCGTCTTCTCGACCACCACGACGCTCAGTCCCTGCCTGGCGGCGGTGAGGGCCGCTGTCATGCCAGCGGCGCCGCTGCCAGCCACGACGACGTCGAACTCGGGGTCCTCTGGTGCCATCGCGCCTCCCGGGACCATGCTAGAACACGTTTCAGTTTTGGCCGAGAGCGGCACGCGACGCGGTCAGTCAGCCGGCTGCTCAGGGCTGAAGAAGCCAAGCAGCAGATTGACCGGCATCAGGTCCTCGCCAGGAACGTCCGCATGACGGTCGCGGCCCGCCTCGGCTACCTCGTCGAGCAGCTGACGCAGCAAGTCATGGATCTGGGCCGCCCGCGCCGCGGAAATCAGGCCGTCGACCATGCCCATGACCATCCGGTTCCGCGGCTCCGCGTCGGCCGGGCCGGGGGGTCGTGCCCGGCGCATGGCGAAGAACTGCCTGCGGTATAGCTCGAGGGCGGCGGCCGCCACCGCCTCGGCCTCCGGGCTTACCTTCTCGGTGTCGGTGAGGTCGTCGCCCATGATCTCGGCCTGGCTCGCCTGGTAGCGATACTCGACGATCCCTGACACCACGCGGCTCGCGACCGCGTGAATCAGCCCGGCCGACTCGAGGTGCTTGATGTGCCGGTACAGCTTCGTCTGCGGCTCACCGAGTTCGGCCGCGAGTTCCTTGACCGTCTTCGCGGGCAGCTCAGAGCCGCGCTCACGGGTCAGCGCGCTGAGCATGTTCAGCCGGAGCGGATCAGCCAGCGCCTTGAGCACGTCGACATGGGACGCCACCGGCGGCTCCTGGCCCGACGCGGCGGGACCGGCACCGCCGCTCGTGTTGCCGGCGTCCTCGCCGTGCGCTCCGAACTTTTTCATGACCCCATCTTGCCATCCGTTCACGCGTATGCAATCATTCACGTACACGTGAACGTTAACCGTAAGGTGAAAGCTCAACGAGGGAGTGAGGAACAGATGTTCCCGAGTCAGATGAACGAGATGGCCAGGCAGTACACGAACGAGCTGAGCGAGCGGTCCAGGACGGTCAGGCCGGCACCCAGGCGGCGCGGTGAGGCCGGCACCATCCGGCAGCACACCGGGTGGACGCTCGTGCAGATCGGCCTGCGGATCGTCGCGTCGGCGGCCAGGTAGCACGCGGCCCACTGGCCCACGGGCCGAGGGCAGCTGTTTCAGGCGGAGGGCGACCCGCCTGGCAGCTGCCCTCTATCGCTGGGCCGCGGCCCGGCGCCAGGCGGCGAGGGCCGCGCGGATGTCGTCCACGGTGACGTCGCGGTGCGTGAGCATCCTGACCCTGCCGCCGCCCATCGTGACGCGGAGGCCTTCGGCGGCGAGGCGCTCCGCCCACTGCGGCGCGGTCCACCCCGTGCCGCTCACGTCGGCGAACACGATGTTGGTGGGTACCGCGCCGGGATCGACGGAGCCGGGCAGCAGCTCAGCGATGCCCTCGGCGAGGACCCGCGCCTTGGCGTGATCCTCGTGCAGCCGCTGCGGGCCGTCCTCGAGCGCGACAAGCCCCGCCGCCGCCAGGATGCCCGCCTGCCGCCACGCGGCGCCGAACAGGATCTTCACCCGCCTGGCCTCCCTGATGAAGTCCGCGTCGCCGATGAGCATCGAGCCGACCGGCGCGCCGAGGCCCTTTGAGAGGCAGAACATCATCGCGGTGACCTCGGCCGCGTAGTCCGCGACGGCCGCGCCGGTCACGGCGCAGGCGTTGAAGACGCGCGCCCCGTCCATGTACAGCGGGACCCCGGCAGCCTCGCATGCCTTCGCGATCGCGCGCACGTCGTCGAGCGGCTGCGGGGTGCCACCTCCGCGCTGATGGCTGTTCTCGATCGCCACGAGGTCGATGACGGTGACGTCGGACGGGTCGGGCTGCAGCGCGAGGGAAATCTGGTCCGCGGTGAGCAGCCCGCGTACCCCGGCGAGCGGCCGGAAGGCAACGCCGGACAGCGCCGCCGAGGAGTGCAGCTCCACCCCGCAGACGTGCGCGCTGGCCTCGCAGACCACGAAGTGCCCCGACCTGACCAGGACGTGCAGCGCCACCTGCGTGCACAGCGTGCCGGTCGGCAGGTACAGCGCTGCCTGCCTGCCGGTGATCTCGGCGGCCCGCTCCTGCAGCTTGTTGACCGTCGGGTCGTCGCCGTACCAGTCATCGCCGACCTCGGCGGCCGCCATGGCCTTGCGCATGGCCTGCGTCGGGCGGGTCACGGTGTCTGAGCGCAGATCGATGAGAGCGGTCAAGGGCGGTGTCCTGTCTCGGATGGAGCTTTGGTTGCAGTATCCGCCATCGTGAAGGTCCGCCGGCCCTGCGGTACAGTCGACCCGGTTCGCCCGGCATCCAGGCCCGGGCGACGCGCAGGCGACAGCTGGGAGCGAGCAGCTGATGAAGGCGCTTGTCAAGGTCCGGGCCGAGGCCGGCCTGCGGCTCGAGGACGTGCCGGTTCCCGAGATAGGCAGGGACGACGTCCTGATCCGGGTGCTGCGCACCGGGCTCTGCGGCACGGACCTGCACATCTACGAATGGGACGGGTGGGCGCAGGCCAACGTGCCGGTGCCGCTGGTCGTCGGTCATGAGTTCGCCGGCGAGATCGTCGAGCTCGGATCCGACGTCCGGGACCTGGCCGCCGGCGACCTGGTCAGCGGCGAGGGGCATCTCGTGTGCGGCCGGTGCCGCAACTGCATGGCTGGCCGGCGCGTGCAGTGCGCGCACGTCAAGGGCGTCGGCGTCAACCACCCTGGTGCCTTCGCCGAGTACATCGCGCTGCCCGCCGCCAACGTCTGGCGGCACCTGCCGGGCGTCGAGCTTGACGTGGCGGCCATCTTCGATCCGTTCGGCAACGCGGTGCACACGGCGCTGACGTTTCCCGTGCACGGCGAGGACGTGCTGATCACCGGGGCTGGCCCGATCGGGATCATGGCCGCGATCGTGGCCAGGCACGCCGGCGCCAGGCACGTGGTGATCACCGACGTCTCGCAGTACCGGCTCCAGCTCGCCGAGAAGGTCGGCGTGACCGTCGCGGCGGACACCAGGGAGCGCCCGCTCGGCCAGATCATGGCCGACCTCGGCATGCGTGAGGGCTTCGACGTCGGGATGGAGATGTCGGGCAAGCCGGCCGCGATGCGGGAGATGCTCGCCGCGATGACACACGGCGGCAAGATCGCGATGCTCGGCCTGCCCGCGGCGGAGTTCCCGATCGACTGGGGTCACCTCGTCGTCAACATGATCACGATCAAGGGCATCTACGGCAGGGAGATGTTCGAGACCTGGTACTGGATGTCCGTGCTGACCCAGTCAGGCGTCGACATCGGGCCCGTGATCACGCACCGCTTCGCCGTCGCCGACTACACGGCGGCCTTCGAGACCGTGCGCGAGGGCCGGTGCGGCAAGGTGGTGCTGACCTGGGCCGACCCCGCCAGCTAGCCGACAAAGACGGAGGCCCCGATGTTCTCAAACGTTGCACCGCAGATCGCCGCCGAGCTGAGCGAGATCCGCGAGCAGGGCCTGTTCAAGGACGAGCGGGTCATCGCCAGCCCGCAGCAGGCCAGCATCGTGGTCGCCGACGGCAAGCGGGTGCTGAACCTGTGCGCCAACAACTACCTCGGCCTTGCCGACGACCCCAGGATCATCCAGGCCGCGAAGGACGCCATGCACCGCTGGGGCTTCGGCATGGCGAGCGTGCGGTTCATCTGCGGCACCCAGGATGTGCACAAGCGGCTCGAACGGAAGATCTCCGAGTTCCTCGGCACCGCCAGCACGATCTTGTACCCGTCCTGCTTCGACGCCAACGGCGGGCTGTTCGAGACGATCCTCACCGACCAGGACGCGGTGATCAGCGACGAGCTGAATCACGCCTCGATCATCGACGGGATCAGGCTCTGCCGTGCCAGGCGGCTGCGGTACAAGAACCGGGACATGGCCGACCTGGAGGAGCAGCTCAAGGCGGCCGCGGACGCCCGGCGCAGGCTGATCGCCACCGACGGCGTGTTCTCCATGGACGGCTACGTGGCCCCGCTGCGCGAGATCTGCGACCTGGCCGAGCGGTACGACGCGATGGTGATGGTGGACGACTCGCACGCGGTCGGCTTCGTCGGCCCGACCGGCCGCGGTACGCCTGAGCTGCACGGCGTGACCGACCGGATCGACATCATCACCGGCACCCTCGGCAAGGCGCTCGGCGGTGCCAGCGGCGGGTTCACCAGCGGCCGCGCCGAGATCGTCGAGTTGCTGCGGCAGCGGTCGCGGCCGTACCTGTTCTCGAACTCGGTCGCGCCCGCGGTCGTCGGGGCGTCGCTGAAGGTGCTCGACGTGCTCGAGTCAGGCGATGACCTGCGGTCCAGGCTGCGGGAGAACACGGCGTGGTTCAGGGAGCGGATGACCGGGCTCGGGTTCGACATCCTGCCTGGCGACCATCCGATCGTCCCCGTGATGATCGGCGACGCCGCCAGGGCCGCGAGGCTCGCCGACGCGCTGCTCGGCAAGGGCGTCTACGTGATCGGGTTCAGCTATCCGGTGGTCCCGATGGGCAAGGCCAGGATCAGGACCCAGGTGTCGGCCGCGCACACCACCGATGACCTGGAGCTCGCGGCGACCGCGTTCGCGCAGGCCCGCGACGAGCTCGGCGCGGACTGACCTGCGGTACTCTTTTGCGCGCCTCCCGCACGACGCTACCTGGCCGTCTTGACCCGGTCCACGTGACAGCTGCGCGCGTGTCCGACCCAGTAGGTCTTCACGACGACCGGCAGCCCCTTACCCCGCACAGGCTTGAGCTTCATGTGCGCGCTCTTGATCGACCGCTGAATGTTATAGGGGCTGTACTTTACGTTTAGCCGGAATTGCGTCACCAGCGTTTTACCGACACCGCCGCCCCCATTCTCAAAGATCACGATGGCGTAGTGATGCCGCACCCTGCATGCTGTCGTCGCTGGTGAGCAGGCTGTCACCCCCAGCGCTGCACCGGCTGCGGTGACAACCGTACTCAGCACCCTGAGCTTCATGAATCCTTCATGTTAGTCGCCTGGTGTGCGGTTCATGTTCTTGCTGAAAGCGCCCGAGCGCCCACGAGAGTAGTACCCAGCCGCATTCAAATTGCGCCTCGCGGCACCATGCGCAGATGATGTCGCGATGACATGGATCGCAACGGATGTACATCGCGCCGAGCCGGATCAGCCAGCCCAGGAACGGGCCGCGCTACAGGGCTGGCTCGACTACCATCGCGCCACGCTGCTCTTCAAGTGCCAGGGCCTGACCGGGGAACAGCTGGTGCTGCGGACCGCCGAGCCGTCTACGCTCAGCCTGCTCGGGCTCGTCAGGCACATGGCCGACGTCGAGCGCGCCTGGTTCAGGCGGCGGCTCGCCGGCGAGGCCGATCTGCCGAACCTGTACTGGAGCGACGAGCATCCGGACGGCAACACGCTCGATCTGCGCTGGATCTACCTGCACATGATCGAGGAGTACGCCAGGCACAACGGCCACGCCGACATCCTGCGCGAGCGGCTCGACGGCGTCACGGGCGACTAGCCGGGGCCGGGCCGGGGTGACGGGAGCGTGGTGGGGCCGCGCCGGTTCGCGCACTGCGCGGGCTCGACCTGCAAGTCGGAGCCGGCGAGTTCGTCGCCGTGATGGGACCATCGGGCGCACGAGCTCCTCGGCCTGCTCGGCATCGGCGAGCGAGGCGGCATGCTGCCCGGCGTGCTGTCCGGCGGTGAGCGCAAGCGGCTGGCGATCGCGCGGGCGCTGGTCAACGAGCCGAGCGTGCTGCTGGCTGACGAGCCGACCGGCGCGCTCTCGTGCTGGGCCGTGCGACCTGGCGGCTTGCGGCCGCGAGACGCCGTTGTTTTACCATCCGCCGCTGGTCGTCATCGCGGTCGCGGTCATCGCGCCGCTGGCGCTGCTGGTCGCGAACTTGCTGGCGGCCTGGCCCTGGCAGCGAGCGGCGCGCCTGCACAGCGCCCAGATCCTGCGCGCCGAGTGATCGCTAGTCGTAGCTGACGCTGACCTGGCCGGTCAGCGCGACGGACTGGCAGGCGAGGACGTATCCGTCGGCGAGGTCGGAGTCCTCGAGCACCTCGTTGTGGGCCATCTCGACCTCGCCGCTGAGCAGCCGGCACGCGCACGCTCCGCACACGCCCTCGCGGCAGGAGTAGGACGCGTCCAGGCCCCCGTCGATCATGACGTCCAGCATCCGGCGCCCGGCTGGCCACTCCAGCGTGTGCACGGAACCGTCTATCTCGACGGCCAGCGTCGCTGCCACGCTCGTCTCTGGCGGCTCGGCCGCCTCGAACGGGTTCTCCGCCAGCGACAAGAACCGCTCGGCGTGCACGCGCTTGCCGGGAATTCCCAGGTCAGCGACCGCCTGGCGGGCCGCGGCCATGTACGGGTCCGGCCCGCAGACGTACACGTCGTAGGTCGCGTACGGGCTGGCCAGCTCGCGCAGCGCGGCCGCGTCGGGCGGCCCGGCGAGCGCGTCAAGCCAGTGCAGCACCACCAGCCGGTGCGGCGCCTCCGCCCGCAGCCGAGCCAGCCGCTCGCCGAAGATGACCGACCGCTCGTCGGCGTTGGCGTAGATCAGCACGATCCTGCCGTGCCCGGCGGCCAGCGCCGACCGCAGGATCGACATCACCGGCGTGATCCCGCTGCCGGCCGCCAGCAGCAGGAAATCGGCGTCGAGTGAAGGCGGGGTGAACGTCCCGGCCGGCGGCAGCAGGTCGAGCACGGTGCCCGGCCGCACGTTGTCGGCGATCCAGTTGGATGCATAACCGGACGCCATGCGCTTGACGGTCACGGCAGGCCGGTCGCCCGCGTGCGGTGAGCTGCACAGCGAGTAGCACCTGGCCACCGAGCCGCCGTCCGGAGCGGGGACCCGCACGGTCAGGAACTGGCCGGGCCGGTACGCGAAGACGCCGGCCAGGTCCGCGGGAATGTCCAGCACCAGCGAGCAGGCCAGATCGGTCTCGCTGATCACCTCCGCGACCGGCACCCGGTAGCAGGTCCGCCCTGAGCTCACGGGCGGAACTCTCCGCTGTTCACGGCGGCAGGATCTCGACGCGGCCGGCTGCGACGGCGGCGTCGATGCTGGCCCGCAGGCTGGCGCAGGTCGCGATCAGCGCGGACGACCCGCCGTCCGCGACGTGTGCGGAGAACTCCGCGCACCGCAGCACGGCCTCGGCGGTCCATTGCACGCTGGTGTGCTGCACGCTGAACTTCGCGACCTGCACCTCGGCCCCGCACCGCCCGCACGCCACCTCCGCGTACCGCCACGCCCGCTCGTCCCCCGCGACCGCGCGCTCCGAAGCCCACCTATGAACCGTTGGTGGTGTCATAGGCCCACCAACGGTTCATAGGGTGGGGTGACTTTCATGGGCGGGCGGCGAGGTTGGCGGCCACTTCGGCTTCCCAGGACTTGATGGCGCGGGTGGTGTCGATCTCGTATTCGTGACGGGCGACCATGTCGGGGGTGACATCGGCGACGTCGACGTAGAACTGCTCGTACCACCGGCGCAACTGGTAGACCGGGCCGTCCTCGGCGCAGAGCAGCGGGTTGTCGATCTTGGTCTTGTTGGTCCAGATCGCCACGTCCTGCTGAAAGCCGATGCCGATGAACTCGGCGAACTTGGCCGCGATCTTGTCGCCCTGGGCGTCGCTGACGCCCGGCGGCTTCTTCACGATCGCGCCCCACTGCAGCAAGAACGAGTCAGGCGTCACCGGGTAGTGGCAGTTGATCAGCACGCTCTCCATCGTCATGCCGTGGTAGTCGTGCCACAGGTAGTCGATCATGTACGACGGGCCGTAGTAGGCGGCCTCCGACCGCAGCGTCGTCTCGCCGCCGTCGGCGTAGTTGGAGCCGGTCGCGACGTCGGGGCGGGACTTCGTCGTCAGGTACTGCGCGGCGACGTGCCCTTCGAGGACGTTCTTGAAGTAGGTCGGGAACGCGAAGTGAATGTAAAAGAAATGGGCCATGTCGACGACGTTGTCGACCACCTCGCGGCAGTTCGAGTTCTCGACGAGGATGGAGTCCCACGTCCAGTTCGACCAATCGGGCGAGAACGCGCCGTCAACCCGCGGGATCGTGATGTGCTCAGCCGGCGGATTGCCCTCGGGGTCGTTCCACACGAACAGTTGCTTGTTCTCTTCCAGCGTGCGCCATGACCTGGTGCGCGCGGCGGGCGGTACCCGCCTCGCGTAAGGGATGTGCGCGCATCTGCCGTCGGCGCCCCAGCGCCAGTCGTGGAAGGGGCAGGCGACCTGGTCGCCCTTGATCGTGCCCATCGTCAGGTCGCCGCCCATGTGCCTGCAGTACCCGTCGAGCACGTGCAGGTCGCCGGTGGAGTCGGCGAAGACCACGAGCTTGGTGCCGAACGCCTGCACCGGGTGCGGGCCGCCCGCGCGGAACTTCTCGGCCAAGCCGAGGCAGTGCCAGCCGCGCGCGTACCTGGCCTGCGGCGGCGCGGCCGATATGGCGCGGACCCCCGCTTGATCGGTACCAGCCATGAGGCCTCCCGTGAGCGATAGCCCTAGACTAGAACATGTTCTAGTCTAGGGCCGAACGTGAGCACCTGCCATGCTGGTAGGACGGTATCCAGGCGGCCGGGAGGAGCAGGCAGTGGGCGAGAAGGCCGGGCAGCCAGGGCTGGGGCGCCCAGATCCGGGTGGCCCAGAACCGGGGGGCCCAGAACCGGGGGGCACAGAACCGGGGGGCACAGAACCGGGCGCCGCTGTGCTCGCCGCGGTCGGCGACCTGCTGCCCGTGCTGCGCGAGCGGGCGCAGGAGACCGAGGACGCGCGCGTCGTTCCCGCCGAGACGGTCAAGGCGCTTGAAGAGGCCGGTTTCTTCCGGCTGCTGCAGCCCGCCAGGTACGGCGGGCTCGAGGCCGACCCGCTGACCTTCTACCAGGCGGTGCGGACGATTGCCAGCGCGTGCGGCTCGACCGGCTGGGTCGCCTCCGTCGTGGGCGTGCACCCCTGGCAGCTCGCGCTGTTCCCGGCGGCCGCGCAGGAAGAGGTCTGGGGCGAAGACACCAGCACGCGGATGTCCTCGTCCTACGCACCGACCGGCCGGGCCCAGCTTGCCGGCGGAGGCCACCGGCTGAGCGGCAGGTGGAGCTTCTCGTCCGGCTGCAGTCACGCCAGCTGGGTCCTGCTCGGCGGGATCGTGACGAACGACGACGGCGCGCCGGTGGACTTCCGCACGTTCCTGCTGCCAGCGGGCGACTACGTGATCGAGGACGTCTGGGACACGGTCGGGCTGCGCGGGACCGGCAGCAACGACATCGTCGTCGACGGCGCGTTCGTCCCCGAGCACCGCTCGCTCAGCTTCACCGACGTGACCAAGTGCGTCTGCCCAGGTCAGCAGGTCAACGACGCGCCGCTGTACCGGATTCCGTTCGGCTCGGTCTTCTCCTACGCGATCACAACTCCGGTGATCGGAATGGCGGCCGGCGCCTACGACGCGCACGTGGCGTATCAGCGCACCAGGGTGAGCGCCGCCTACGCGGGGCACAAGGTGGCCGAGGACCCGTTCGCCCAGGCCAGGATCGCCGAGGCGGCGGCCGAGATCGACGCTGCCTGGACGGCGCTCGAGCGGAACATGACCGAGCTGATGCGGCACGCCAGGGCGGGCGAGCCCATTCCCATGCCGCTGCGGCTGCGGATCAGGCGGGATCAGGTGCGCGGCACGGGGCAGGCCATCAGCGCCGTGGACCTGCTGTTCGAGAACTCCGGCGGCCGCGCGCTGCGGACGGGCACGCCGATTCAGCGGTTCTGGCGGGACGCGCACGCCGGCCGGGTGCACGCGATCAACGACCCGGAGCGGGCGCTGACCATGTTCGGTCGCGGCGAGTTCGGCCTGCCCCCGGCGGCCGACGCGATGCTATGACAGCCATTCTGGACGCCGCTGCGACCGGCAGGTTCGCTGACACAGCGATGATGCGGCTGCATTACCACGAGGCTGGACCGGCATCGGCGAGCGCCGGCGGTTCGGGAGATGTTCCCGTGGTCCTGCTGCATGGCGGCGGTCCCGGCGCCTCGGCGTGGTCGAACTTCGGCCGCAACCTGCCCGTCTTCGCCGTGCACTGCCGCGTGCTGATGCCCGACCAGCCGGGTTTCGGCAGATCGGCGGCTCCGCCGGTCGAGGGCAACTACTTCACGTTCGCGGCCCGCGCGCTCGCGAGTTTCATCGACTCGCTGAAGATCGAGAAGGTCCATCTCGTCGGCAACTCGCTCGGCGGGGGCACCGCTGTCCGGTTCGCGCTGAACTATCCGGACCGGGCCGGCCGGCTGGTGCTGATGGGGCCGGGCGGGCTGAGCCTGAACGTGTTCTCGCCCGATCCGACCGAGGGGGTCAGCAGGCTCGCCGCGTTCGCGGCGCCGCCGGGGCCGAGCAGGGAGAAGATGGCGGCGTTCCTGCGCACGCTGGTTTTCAACCCCAAGCTGATCACCGACGAGCTTGTCGAGGAGCGGTACGCGGCCGCGAGCGCCCCTGCGGCGCTGGCGGCCATGAGCTCGCTCGGGATGTCGTTCTACGATCCGGCGACCGCCGAGGACGGGATGCTCTGGCGCGAGGTGCACCGGCTGCGGAACGAGGTGCTGCTGATCTGGGGTCGCGAGGACAGGGTCAACCCGCTCGACGGAGCGCTGGTCCCGCTCAGGCAGATCCGCAAGGCGCAGCTGCACGTGTTCAGCGGCTGCGGGCACTGGGCGCAGCTGGAGAAGTTCGATCAGTTCAACGCGCTGGTGCTGGATTTCCTCGGCTCAGGAAGGAAGGCAGGGCAGTGATGGGCGGCATCCGGTCGCTTGGATACCTGCGGATCCAGGCCACCGACACGGGCGCGTGGCGGGAGTTCGGCACCAGGCTGCTCGGCATGGTCGAGGGCCGGGGGCCCGAGCCTGACGCGGTGTACCTGCGGATGGACGACTTCCCCGCGCGGCTGGTGATCGTGCCAGGGGAGACCGACCGGCTGGCGGCTTCGGGCTGGGAGGTGGCGACGGAGGCTGACCTGGCCGCGGTCGGCCTGGCGCTGGAGCGGGCTGGCGTGCCGGCGAAGGCCAGCCCGCCAGAGGAGCTGGCCCTGCGTCGCGTGGGCGGGCTGCTGCGGTTCGACGACCCGTCCGGCCACACGCTCGAGGTGTTCTGGGGGGCGTCGCTCGACAGCCGGCCCATGTTCAGCCCGTACGGCAACCGGTTCGTCACTGGTGAGATGGGCATGGGCCACGTCGTCATCCCGGCCCGCGACGACGCGGCGGCGATGGCGTTCTACACCGGCGTGCTCGGCTTCCGGCTGCGCGACTCGATGGCGCTGCCCCCTGAGCTGTTCGGCCAGCCGGCCGGCGGGCCGCCCGCGATGATGCGCTTCCTCGGCTGCAACCAGCGGCACCACAGCCTCGCCCTCGCCCCGATGACCAGCGAGGCAGGGATCATCCACCTGATGATCGAGGTCGCGACCCTGGACGACGTCGGCCGGGCTCTAGACAGGTGCACGAGGCGCGGCGGGACGATCAGCGCCTCTCTCGGCCGGCACGCCAACGACCAGATGGTCTCGTTCTACGTGCGGACCCCAGGCGGGTTCGACATCGAATACGGTACCGACGGGCTGCTGGTCGACGACGCCACGTGGGTCAGCAGGCGGACTACCGCCGTCAGCCTCTGGGGCCACGCCTTCGCCGCCGGGGCCGCGCACTAGTCTGAGTCAATCGGCGCCGTAACGACCCAGATCAGGCCGCCGGGAATGAACTCCAGGCGAGAGGCGCTTGCGGTGACTGTGGGAGGCGACGGTGCCGGTTTCGGGGACTACCCCCGGACCCCCGCAGGGCCGGTTAGCAATGAGCCTGAGCCGGAGAAGTTCCGGCAGGTACTCGGGCATTTCGGCACCGGCGTCACGGTCATCACCGCCATCGACGACGGCGAGCCTGTGGGTTTCTCCTGCCAGGCCTTCGCCGCGCTGTCGCTTGAGCCGCCGCTGGTGGTGTTCTGCCCGGCGCTGACGTCGGCGACGTGGGCGAGAATCTCGCGCGCGAAGTTGTTCGCCGTCAATGTCCTGACCGAGGATCAGCACGACCTGGCGAACAAGTTCGGCAGGAGCGGCCCCGGCAAGTTCGAAGGCGTCGAGTGGGCGCCCGACCGGGCTGGCTCGCCCGTCATCGACGGCGTCCTGACCTGGGCAGGATGCGAGATCGAGGCCGTCTATCCCGGCGGGGACCACAACGTCGTCATCGCGCGGGTGCGCGAGCTAGGGGAGTGCGGCAGCCAGCGGCCGCTGCTGTTCTACCGCGGCAGGTACGCAACGTCAGCCGAGTCCGGCGGGCCGCCCGAGGTCGTCGAGACGCTGCTGGCCTGGCCCCGCCACGCCGACTGGATGTGACGGCGCCCTACGGCGGCGGCGCGAGCGTTAGGGTTGCCGGGATGATCTCGACGGGGAGCGGCCGCTCGATCCGCAGCGCACTGGAGCCCGACGCCTGCGCGACCTGCTGGTAGCTGCCCTGGCGCGGACCTCGGCGCGGAACCGCTCGGATCGCGGGTCGGGATCGAGGTTCACGCCTGCCCGGCGGATTTCATCGATCTCGCGTCCATGCCCGCGAGCGAGTCCGTCCCGGTCTCGGCGTTGTGCGCGTGCGCGACATGGTGCAGGCCGAAGGTCGAGTCCATGCCCGCCCGCATGCCCATCAGGTCCTCGCACTGATTGACAGCGCGCTTGACCAGCGACAGGCCGAACGCGGGCATCGTCGCGATCCTCTCCGCCAGCGCGAACGTCGTCTCTGCCAGATCAGCCCTCGGCACCACCCGGTTCACCATGCCGAGCTCGTAAGCGCGCTGGGCGCCGAACCGGTCGCCGGTGAACAAGGCCTCCTTGGCGAACCTCGGCCCGAGCACCCACGGGTGCGCGAAGTACTCGACGCCCGGGACTCCCATCCGTACCACGGGGTCGGCGAAGAACGCGTCGTCGGAGGCGACGATCAGGTCGCACACCCAGGCCAGCATCAGCCCGCCGGCGATGCACGCGCCGTGCACCATGGCGATCGACGGCTTGGGAATCTCCCGCCAGCGCCGGCACATGCCCAGGTAGACCTCCATCTCCCTGGCGTACCTGGCGTCGGCGCCTGCCTTGCCGGTGTGGTCCCACCAGATCACGGCTTTGCGGTCATACGGCACGTGCACGTCGCGTCCCGGCGTGCCGATGTCGTGGCCAGCGCTGAAGTGATCCCCGGCGCCCGCGAGCACGATGACCTTGACCTCGTTGTCGTCGACAGCTCGCCCGAACGCGGCGTCGAGCGCGTAGGTCATCACCGAGTTCTGGGCGTTGCGGTACCTGGGCCGGTTCAGGGTGATCACGGCGGTCGCGCCGCGCCGCTCGTAGCGGACGACCGGCTCGCCGTTCTCCTCGGCCGGTTCCTGTGCGCTCATTCAGCACTCCTCAGCAGCCTCTTCAGCACCTTGCCCGCGGGATTGCGCGGCAGCTCAGCACGGAACTCGATCTGGCGGGGGACCTTGAAGTTGGCCAGGCTGGCCCGGCAGAACTCGATCAGCTCGGCGGGCGCCGGAGCCGCGCCAGGCCGCCGCACGACGAATGCCTTGCCGACCTCGCCGAGCCGGTCGTCGGGCACGCCGGTCACCACCGCCTCGGCGACGGCGGGATGCCTGGTCAGCACCTGCTCGACCTCGGCCGGGTACACGTTGAACCCGCCGCAGATGTACATGTCCTTCAGCCGGTCGGTGTTCGTCAGGTAGCCCCGGTCGTCCAGCACGCCGACGTCGCCGGTATGCAGCCAGCCGCCCGCGTCGATCGCCTCGGCGGTCGCGGCCTGGTCGTCCAGGTAGCCGAGCATGACGTTCGGCCCGCGGAGCAGGATCTCGCCGGGCTCGCTGCCGTCTCCGGCAATCCTGATCTCGAATCCTGCGGTCGCCCGGCCCGAGGTGGTCGCGACGGTCTGCGGATCGTCACCCGTCCGGCACATGGTCACGACGACGGCCTCGGTGAGCCCGTATGCCGTCAGTACCTCGTCGAAGGTCAGCTCGGCCCTCATCCGCTCCACCAGCGCGACGGGGACGACCGCGGCGCCGGTCACGGCCAGCCGCAGGCTGGACAGGTCGCGGCCGCCTCGCTCAGGGTGATCGAGGATCGAGGAGTAGATCGTGGGTGCGCCGGGGAACACGGTGATGCGCATGTCCTCGATCAGCCGCATCGCCTGGCCCGGGTCGAACACCGGCTGCGGGACGATCGTGGCGCCGGTCAGCAGGCACGCGAGGATTCCGGCCTTGTACCCGAAGCTGTGGAAGAACGGGTTGACGATCAGGTACCGGTCCGCGCTTGTCAGCCGCGCACAGTCGGCCCAGGCCCTGGCGACGCTGAGCGCCTGTCGGTGCGCCGACATCGCGCCCTTGCTGCGTCCTGTCGTCCCCGACGTGAACAAGATGTCGCTGACATCGCCAGGGGCGACCTGAGCTGCGCGCAGGCCGGCGATGGCTTCCGGCGTCTGAGCCGCCCTGGCCAGGAACTCGTCCCAGCTCAGTGTCTGTTCAGCTGTTCCCTCGGCCGGCGGCTGGTCCGCGGTTCCGACGGGGATCCGGACGACCACGCCCGGCAGCTCCGCGCCGGCCCCGGCAACCGCGGCGGCGAGCAGGGCGCGCCGGTCGGCGCCGAGGAACGGGCCAGCGACGAACAGGGCTCGTGCGCGGCTCCGCCCGACCACATCGAGGGCTTCGGTCCCGGTGAAGCGGGTGTTGACCGGGACCAGCGTCGCGCCGGCATCGAGGCCGCCGAGCCCGGCGATCACCCAGTGATGGGTGTTCGGCGACCAGATCGCGACCCGGTCGCCCGGCTCGATACCGCTCGTGATCAGCGCCCTGGCCGCCTGGCTGACGCGCTCGCGCAGCTCGCGATAGCTGAGCACGGTGCCGCCGGGCTCGGCGACCGCGACGGCATCGCCGAACTGCCCCGCGGCCGCCCGCAGCGCCGCCGGGATGGTCTGGACCGTGCCCTGCACCGTGTCCCTCCTGGGCCGCAGCTCCCGCCCGCCAGATGGCGCGGGCCAAGCAAGTGCTTGGTAGGGAGCCTAGCCGCGACCGCCCGGCTCATACCAGGCCAATCCAGCCCCTTCCCGCGGTCACTGCAGGCCCAGGCGAACAACGGGGGCGCCCTGATGTCGCTCTAACGTCAGCAGGGGCGCCCCGTTGCGCAGCCAGTCTTGCACGATGTCGCCGTGGCGGTGAAACCTATAAGAATGGCTGCGCGAAATAACAGAGTTGCGCGTGCGTCTTGGTGGAATCTCTTTACCGCTGCGAACTATGATCGAGGCCTTATACGGCAGGGGAGCCGTATAGATAACCGCACCGATTATGAGAAAGACGGAAATCCCTAAGGGATTCCCGCGGGGGCTGCCTCGCATCGAGGTTGGGGGACAAGATGTTCGCTCGGGCATTCCTGTGCCGCCGGAACAAGCGGCGCGCCTTCTCCGGACTGGCGGCCGTGGCGGCACTCGCCTCGCTGGCCGCAGGCGCTGCTTCAGGCCTGACCGCCCCGGCGCCGGCTAGATCGGCGCTCACGGCCCTCGCGTCAGCCTCGGCCAATCTCGACCAGTGCGCGAACGGGCCAGAAAGCGCCCACGCTCCGTGCCTCAACGGCACACTCGGCGGCACGAGCTATGCGAACTGGATCAATGGGAATGTGAACCAGAATAAAGCCCACTGGAGTGAAGGCCAGTTTCTTCCCTACCGAACCACGCTGAGCGGCTTGTCGTCGGGCGATCATACCCTGGTGCTGCAATACGCAACTGTCCAGAGCAGCAAGCACGCCATTGATTACCTCGGCTCCTATGATGCGACCGAGACTACGAGCCCGGTGGCCCGGCCGCAGAACCGCAACGACAGCAACCCCTGTTTCGACATACTCGGCACAGACGGATGCACGTCGCCGGGCACGCCGCCCGTCCCTGCCAGCACCATCCCGGTTCCGCCGGCCGATCTGGACGGCAAGGCCACCTGCGGCGGAGCGTCCTGGCTGGGAACAGAGCCCGTGCAGCAGCCAGGCAGCTTCGACCTGTTCGCACCTGGCGCGGCGGGAGCCGCGCTCACCGACGCCCGCTACGTGACCCAGGACTTCCGGCTAGCAGGTGCGCCAGGGAATTGCGCGACGAGCATGAGCGTCACGTTCAGCCTGTCAGGCGCCGCGCCCGCGAGCGGGTGGAAGGTCGTCCTCACCTGGGGCGGCCACATCGCATCCGCGCTCGACTGGGGCGTCGGCAACTCCGCCAGCTCCATCTCCGGCTCGCCGTACCACATGTCGCTCGTCTCGCTCGACGGTAGCCCCACTGGCTCGCAGGACCGTTCCCTGTCAGCCTCGGCGGTCGCGGCTCCGCCCGCCGCGATCGCGACGCGCGTCAGCTCGACCTCGATCACCGAAGGCGGGACTGTCTCCGACACGGCGACACTCTCGGGCCCGGCAGGGACGGTCACGGGCTCTGTTCAGTACTTCTTGTGCTCCGGCACCACCTCCGGATGCGCACAGGGCAAGGGAACGCTGGTCGGCTCGGCGAACCTGAGCGGGGGGTCAGCGAGCCTCACATTCGGCTCCAGCCCGCCGCCGGGGAGCTATTGCGTTGGCATCGCGTATGTCAACGACGGCAACTCGTTCTACTCCAGCACGTACTCCGGCAGCCCCACCAATGAGTGCTTCACGGTGACATCTGCACCGGCTCCGGTCCTCGAGGTCACCAAGACGGCCGATCACGGCACGGTCAGCGCGGGAGATCAGATCGGATACGTGATCACGGTCCGGGCCGGCGGAACCGGCACCGCGCACGACGTGACGATGACCGACACCCTGCTGCCCAGTTCGGGAACGCCATGGTCGGTCGTGACGGGCGACACCACGGGCGGGTGGACCTGCACGATCTCGTCAGGGAAGCTGACCTGCGGCGGTACCGGGTTCGCTCTGGCCGCCGGCAAGTCGGCCAGCGTGCACGTGGTGTCGTCGACCAGCGCGAGCACCTGCGGGACGGTCACCAACCAGGCTCACGTGACGGCCACGAACGCCGTAGCGGCCGGGAGCGCATCCGCCGTGGTCGCGGTGGACTGCCCGGCGATCGAGATCGCCAAGACCCCGGATGCTGGCTCGCCAAGCGCGGGGGATCAGATCGGCTACACGGTCAGGATCTCCAACGGCGGCGCCGGGACGGCGCGCGGCGTGACGATGACTGACACCCTCCCGACCCGTCCGTGGACGTCGTGGTCGATCGTAGACAGCGACACAACGGGCGGGTGGTCGTGCTCGATCTCGTCGGGGACGCTGACGTGCGGTGGCGGCGGGTTCAGCCTGGCGCCGGGCGCGTCGGCGAGCGTGCACGTCGTGTCCCCGACGACGAGGGACTCGTGCGAGACGGTCAGAAATACGGCGTCGGTATCGGCGTCGAACAACGCCACCGTTCCGCCGGCGTCGGCGTCGGCGTCGATAGTCGTGAATTGCGCGAACATTTCGATCACCAAGACGGCGGACGCCTCGCCGGTTAACTCGGGGGACCAGATCGGCTACAAGGTCACGGTGACAAGCAACGGGGCGGGGACGGCGCGGGAAGTGAGGATGGCGGATCTGCTGCCGGACAAGGCTGGCCTGTCGTGGTCGGTCGAGTCGGCATCGGCGGGGTGGTCGTGCTCGATCTCGGCGGGGCTGCTGACATGCGGCGGGCTGGGGACGAGCCTGGCCGCCGGCGGCAGCCTGACCGTGCACGTGGTGTCGCCGACGACGGGGGGCTCGTGCGGGACCTTGGACAACAATGCGTCGGTGCTCACGGCCAATGACGGGACAGCCGCGGCGTCGGCATTTGTGAGGGTGACGTGCCCGGTGTTGTCGGTTACGAAGACGGTTGACGCGAGGTCGGTGAGCGCGGGGGATCCGATCGGCTTCACGGTCACGGTGACGAATGGCGGGTCGGCGGGGCTGGCGCGCGGGGTGACGATTTCTGACGTGCTGCCGCCGGTGCCGGGGGGCGCGTGGTCGGTGGCGGCGGGCAGTGATCCGTCGTGCTCAATCACGGGGTCGGTGCTGTCGTGCGGGCCGGCGGACCTGGCGGCGGGGGCGTCGCTGACCGCTCACGTGACGTCGCCGACCACGCGTGGCTCGTGCGGGACCTATGACAACACCGCGACGTTCGGCAGCGGCAATGACGGGACGGGGACCAGCAAGGTGGCCTTGGTGCAGGTGCGGTGCGCCCAGATCGAACTGGTCAAGACGCCCGATGCGGGGTCGGTGAGCGCGGGGGATAAGGTCGTCTACACGATCGTGGTCACGAACGCCGGGCCGGGGACAGCGCGGCAGGTGACGGTGACCGACCAGCTGCCAGACACGGGCACAGCGTGGTCGGCGGACGCGCACGACGGCGGGTGGTCGTGCTCGATCTCGTCGGGCAAGCTGACGTGCGACGGCAGTGGCGGCACGGGATTCGACCTGCCGCCTGGCGGGTCGGCGGGCGTGCACGTGTCGTCGACGGCATCGGCGGGCTCGTGCGGGGCGCTGGACAACGCCGCGACCGTGACCACGTCCAACGACGGGCCGCCGATGACGGCGTCGGCGTCGGTCACGGTGAACTGCGCGTCCATCGCGATCACTAAGAAGGCGGACGCGGCGTCGGTGGTGGCCGGAGACCAGGCCGGCTTCGTGATCACGGTCACGAATACCGGGGCGGGGACGGCGCGGCAGGTAACGATGACCGACCCGCTTCCGGCGAGGCCGGGGGTGTCGTGGTCGGTCGCGGGCAGCGACACGACGGGCGGCTGGTCGTGCTCGATCTCGCCGGGGACGCTTACGTGCGGTGGGACCCGCTTCGACCTGGCGCCCGGCGCGTCGGCCAGCGTGCACATCGTGTCGCTGACGACCGGCCGCTCGTGCGGGTCGCTGGACAACACGGCGTCGGTGTCGACGCTGAATGATGGGTCGGGCACGGCGTCGGACTCGGTCACGGTGACATGCCCGGTGCTGTCGATCACCAAGACGGCCGATGCTCCGTCGGTAAGCGCGGGAGATCCGATCGGATACACGATCACGGTGACGAACGCGGCGACCGCGGGAACGGCGCGCGGTGTGACGATCACTGACCTGCTGCCCGCGGTGCCGGGCAGCGCCTGGTCGGTGGCGTCTGGCAGCGACCCGTCCTGCAAGATCACGGGTAGTGCGCTGGCGTGCGGGCCGGTAGACCTGGATCCGGGGGCGTCACTGATCGCTCACGTGACATCGCCGACGACGGCGGCCTCGTGCGGCGGCTACGACAACCTGGCCCAGTTCGGCAGCGACAACGACGGGTCCGGGGTGAGTGACCCAGCGTCAGTGGAGGTGCACTGTCCCCAGATCGAGCTGACCAAGACGCCCGATGCCGGGTCAGTGAGCGCCGGCGATCAAGTCGGGTTCACGATCACGGCCACCAACGACGGCACGGGCACAGCGCGGGACGTGATGGTGACCGACCAGCTGCCTGGCTCGGGTACGTCGTGGTCGGTGGCCTCGGTCTCGGCCGGGTGGTCGTGCTCCATCTCATCGTCGACGCTGACCTGCGGGGGCGTCGGGACGAGCCTGGAGCCTGGGGCGAGCCTGATGGTGCACGTGACGTCGCCGACGACGAAGGAGTCGTGCGGGACGCTGGTCAACATGGCGTCGGTCGGCACGTCGAACCTGCGGTCGGCGGAGGCGTCGGCGGCGATCGTGGTGAACTGCCCGACGATCGCGATCACCAAGATGGCGGATGCCGGGTCGGTGAACGCGGGGGACAAGGCTGGCTACACGATTGTCGTCACCAACGGCGGGGACGGGACGGCGCGGGACGTGAGGATGACCGACCCGCTGCCGGTACAGGCAGGGATGTCGTGGTCGGCGGACTCGGCCACGGGCGGGTGGTCGTGCTCGATCTCGTCGGGGACGCTGACCTGCGGCGGGCCGCGGTTCGACCTGGCGCCGGGCGGGTCGGCGAGCGTGCATGTCGTGTCGCCGACGACGGATGGCTCGTGCGGGACGGTGGCTAACACGGCGTCGTTGAGCACGGCGAACGACGGTTCGGGCACCGCGTCGGATTCGGTGACGGTGACCTGCGGACCGTCGATCGATACGAAGGTGTCCAGGTTCGTCGTTCCGATCGGCCAGGCGCTGACGGACACCGCGACGCTGACGGGACCGTCCGGAACGGTCACGGGCACGGTGGACTTCCAGCTGTGCACCGGTACCGTCACGGGCTGCCCGCATGGGAGCGGGACAACGTTCCAGGCCAACGTGCCCCTGGCCAGCGGATCGGCGACCTCGGTGCCGTTCGGCCCGCGCCTGCCGCCTGGGCAGTACTGTGTCGGCCTCGTCTATCACAACGACGGGAAGTCGCCCTACTCCGACGCTTACTCAGGCGATCCGAAGGGGGAGTGCTTCGTCGTCGTCGCACCGCCCGGGCCGAGGCCGCCGACCATCAAGACCCATCTGTCCAGCTACCGCATAGCCGTGGGCGGAAGCGTCCGCGATACCGCGACCCTGACCGGATCCGCAGGGAAGGTGACCGGCACGGTGGACTTCCTGCTGTGCCCGGGTACCGTCTCGGGGTGCCCGGAGGGGAGCGGGACGACGATTCAGGCAGGTGTCAAGCTGGTCAGCGGATCGGCGACGTCCCGCGCCTTCGGCAGGCGCCTTCGGCCTGGCCACTACTGCGTGGGCGTCGCCTACCATCACGACCGGCGGTCGCTGTATGCCGACGGCTACTCGGGGAGTCCGCAAGGCGAGTGCTTCACGGTTGGCAGATCTCCAGTCATTACCACCAAGCTGTCACGGCACCTGATCACGGCGGGCACGAAGGTGCGAGACTTCGCGCGGCTGCATCGTGTGCGCGGGCCCGTGCACGGGACCGTGCAGTACCGGTACTACCGGACCCTGCGCGTGTGCAAGGCGGACGTCTCCGCATGGCCACGCAAGCTGCGCAACGGCTACAGCGCAGGGCTCGTGCCGGTACACGGAGCGAAGGTGCCTGCCTCGCACTGGGTGCAGTTCCGGCACCGCGGCACCTTCTACTGGGCGGCGTTCTACTCGGGCGACTCCAGGAACGCGCCGGCGGCCAGCCGGTGCCTGACCGAGGTGCTCCGTGTCCGCAGGGACCCGACCTCCACCACCACGTGGCTGTCGAGGCACGTCATCTGGGCGGGTCACTCCGTGCTCGACTGGGCGACCGTGCACGCCAGGACCAGATCGGTGCACGGGACGGTTCAGTTCAGGTACTACGCCACCTCGCGAGTCTGCAGGATCGACACCTCGGCGTGGCCGGCTAGGCCGGTGCACGGCGTCTTTGTCGAGCGTCTCAGGGTCCACGGCCACCGCACGCCTGACACGCGACTTGTGCAGTTCCGGCACCGCGGGACCTTCTACTGGGCGGCGTTCTACTCCGGCGACAACAGGAACGGGCCGTCCGCCAGCGGGTGCCTGAGCGAGGTCCTGAAGGTGAAGTAGAGCTGATCACCCGTGAGCCGGGATCGCCGTACGGCGATCCCGGCTCGACCCCGCCGCGGGCGTGACTCGCAGGCCGGCATCGCGTGATCACCACGTGCGATGATGGCGGCGTCGCGATGACGGGAGGCGGCCGCGGGGACGCCGTTCCCAGGGTGGATGGGACTCGAGGTGATCAGGCACAACGTGCTGCCCGGCCATCAGCCGCCGCACGGCCACGATCTGCTCGCGGGCAAGGTGGTCGTGCTCACGGCGGCGGCAGGGACCGGGATCGGCGGGGCGGCGGCACGCCGCTGCCTCGAGGAGGGCGCAAGCCTGGCGGTGAGCGACGCGCACGCGGGACGGCTCGCCGCCAGCCACGACGAGCTCGCCGGCCGCTACGGCGCAGGGCGGGTGTGGTCGGCTCGGTGCGATGTCACCAGCGAGGAACAGGTGCAGGCGCTGATCGACGGGGCGGTCGGCCGGTTCGGCAGGATCGACGTGATGATCAACAATGCCGGGCTCGGCGGCACGGCCTCGGTGCTGGAGATGACCGACGAGCAGTGGTCACGCGTGCTCGACGTGACCCTGAACGGGACGTTCCGATGCACGAGGGCTGCGCTGCGCCAGCTTGTCGCCCAGGGGCATGGTGGCGCCGTGGTGAACAACGCCTCCGTGCTCGGCTGGCGCGCGCAGCCAGGCCAGGCCCACTACGCCGCGGCCAAGGCCGGCGTGATGGCGCTGACCAGGTGCGCGGCGATGGACGTCGCGGAGCACGGGATCAGGGTCAACGCGGTCGCGCCGAGCCTGGCGATGCACCCGTTCCTCGCCAGGGTGATGCCGCAGGGCGTGCTTGACGAGCTGGTCACCAGGGAGGCGTTCGGCCGCTCGGCTGAGCCGTGGGAAGTGGCCAACGTGATGGTGTTCCTGGCCAGTGACTACGCCTCGTACCTGACCGGCGAGGTGCTCTCGGTCAGCAGCCAGCATCCCTAGCCCGGCACCTGCTGGGCCGCGGCGGGCGGACATCACCGTGACCTGGCTCGTCGCGCCAGGTGCAGGAAGCGCCAGCGCCTGTGCCTCGGCGCCGGTGACGCGTCCTCGGCACGGCGGGCCGCGCGCCACTGAACAGACATGCCGATCAGCCTCCAGCCTCGAGGCCCGAGTCGCCGGGGGTGACCGGCAGCTCGCACCACACCACCTTGCCGGACGGCCCCGGCTGCCAGCCCCAGCTCTCGGCGAGAGCGGCGACCACGGTGAGGCCGCGGCCGGTTTCGTCGTCGGCATCGCGATGGCAGCCAGGCGGCAGCGGCACGGGGGAACTGTCGTGCACGTCGATCCTGACGACGTCGCTGAACCGGGAGATGACCAGGGAGACGCTGGCGGGAACGGGCGCGAGCAACGCCGCCGCGGACGGCACAGACGCCGCGGACGGCGCGGACGGTGCGGGGACCGCGGACGCCTTCCGGCTCGCCGCGAACATCGATAGCCGCTCCTGGTGAGCTGGCAGGCCGGCGAACGCCATGCGATCACCGAACGACAGGACGCGCCCTGGCAGGTTCGTGCCCTTCCCGGTCACCTGGCGGACCGCCCTGATCGCGTTCGTGACGAGTTCGGAGACCGCGAGCACAGCCGAGTCGGCGACATCGGGGTCGAGTGGTGCCAGGCCGCCTGCGGGGCACGCCGTGCCCGGCTGGCGCCCCCTGTCCGTCCTCGCCAGCTGATAGGCCGTCCAGTGCCGGGCGATGCGAACCGCCGACGGGGCGATCGCAAGCTCCAGGCGGCTGCGGCGGAACAGCGGCCGTGCCTCCGTTACGACGCTCCCGCTCCCTCGGGAACCGTCCATTACCGGTCACTTCCAGTCCGAAGTAAGTGCGGCATCTATGCCTCGGATTCGTGCGCTCGCTGACCTTTTCTGGGCTTTGCCAGCGACCGTGCTTCGTTGCCGCGGACTGGCGACTGCTACGCACATAGTTGGCGCAGTTCACGCTCGGTAGGTGACCTCGTCAGATTCTCCCTGTTCGGGAGGGAGGAACGACCGCATAATGGCGCGCGAACCAATGGTTCGGGGTTACCTTCATATCAGGGACGGAAACGAGCTCAGTGACGCGACTAACGCCGCGAAGGAAGAGGTGTGAAAGGAAAGCCACGCAGCATCCGTCAGGCACAAGCGATGCAGGCCGCGCACATGCGTCAGCAAGGGCGCAGCTGGGCCGAGATCGGGGCCGCGTTCCAGGTGGCATACCGGGTCAATCCCAGGGTGGCGTTGCGTCAGGCACACGGCTGGAGCCAGCCGCAGGCGGCCGAACGCTGGACGGATCTGTGGCCGGACGATCCGAAGACGTTCAAGAACTTCTCGTACTGGGAGCAGTGGCCGGGCCAAACTGGCCACTCACCGTCGCTCGACACCCTCGACCGTCTCGCAAGGCTTTACGAGTGCAAGGTCACTGACCTGCTGACCGATTGCCATGATTACGGGGCGAAACCAGCACCGGTCGCTGGCGTGCGGGTGCGGGACCGAGTTCCTGGAAATGGCGTGGCCAGCTATCCGGGCGTGCCTGCCTTCACTGGGCCGAAACGTGCCGAACCGGCCGGCGAGACCTCCGATGCATCCGTGTCGACGCTGCGGGCTGCGCTCGAAATGATCAGGCAGGCCGACGCGAGCGAGCTTGATCAGCGTGGCGCTGAAGCCGACGAGCCGGCCAGGCGGCTGCGGCGGCGGACGCTGCTGCTCGAGGCGAGCAGCGCGCTTGCGGTCGTGGCCGCGGCGCCGGTGCTCGAGGTGCCGCGCATCCCGGCGTCGGCCAGAGTACGGCGCAGCCAGGCCGACGTGGCGATCGTGAACTACACCGGTGAGGTCGTGGCGGGGTTGCGGCGGCTCGGCGGGGCGGTCGGCCCGCGGATCACGCTGCAGCCCGCGATGGCGCTGCGCTCGGCGATGGCGGCGCTGGCCAGGAACATGCCGGAGATCGTCACCGGTCAGGCACTGACCGCCTACGGCGACCTGACTCAGCTCATCGGCTGGCTCATGTTCAACCTCGGCGATCACAAGGCCGCGCGGTACTACTACGACGACGCCCGCGCGGCCGCCTACCGGGCCGGCAACAACGACCTGGTCGCCTACACGCTGTCGGCGGCCAGCCAGCTGGCTGCCGTGCGGCAGCGGCCACGGCACGCCGTGGATCACGCCCAGGCGGCACTGCAAGCCGCGAAGGCGAGCGGCAGCCCGTACGCGGTTGCCTACGCCGCCGACGTGACGGCCAGGGCCTATGCCGCTGCCGGGCAGGTCGGCCGCTGCCAGGGCGCGCTCGAGAGGGAGCGCGAGGCGCTGGCGCTGATCGGCGACGATACGCCGCGGGCGCCGTGGTGGTACTTCTACGACCGTTCGTTCTACTGGGGCACGCAAAGCGAGTGCGCGCTCAGGCTGAACATGCCGGTGGACGCGTCTGACGCGGCGCGCCGGTCGCTCGGCCTGGTTACTCCGCTCAATTTGCATAACAGTGCGCTCACGCTGGCGTTCAGGACGGAAGCGCTGATCAAGCAGCAGGAGTATGAGGAGGCCTGCGTGACGCTCGCCGACTCGGCCAGGCTGACGACGCTGAACAGCTCGCGGCGCATCGCCCGCCGGGTCGAGCTGCTGCGGCGCCAGCTCCGCATCGCCGACGACTCGCCGGCGGTGCGCGATCTCGATGAGAAGCTGGAGGAGTACCGGCGGGCCAGGGCAGCCAGCGAGCCGCCCGATCACGCGTCGGGGGAACGCTGATGCCGCCCGCGGAGCGCGCCTGGTTCTGGGCGGGGGCGGGACGCAGGCGCTAGACCCGCTATACCCGCCTGAGGCCGAACCCGACGATCGCGATGACGGCGCCCGCGATGATGCCGGTGGTGGTGCCCGCGACGCCGACCTTGCAGAGCGCGCCCGTGCACAGCTGCGCGAGGGGCGGACCGAACGAGCTCACGACCTGATTGAGCAGGCCGCCGGCGAGCAGGTGGAAGCCGACGGCGACGACGATCGCGCCGATCACGCCGAAGATGGCCATGAGCGTCAGCGACCGTCGGCTGCGCGCGTACCGGCGCAAGCCGGGAGGGCCGGCGTAGCCGCCCGCGCGGCCAGGGCCGCCGAATCCCGGAACCGGTGACCCTGCGAAGCCGCCCCTTGCCGGCCCCGGCATGCCGCCCGCAGGCGATCCAGGCATGCCGCCCATCGGTGACCCTGCGAAGCCGCCCATCGGTGCGCCCTGGCTGCCCGGCATCTGGAATCCCTGCATGCCCTGGCCTGGCATCTGGAAGGTGCCGAACCCCGGTCCGCCGAACCCCATCGCGCGCACCCGCGCCGTCCGGGCGATCCGCGTCGCGGTGCCGAGCAGCAGCAGCACGAAGACGGCGGCGGTTGCGAGCAGCAGGTACGTGCTCCAGGGCCGCAGGCCCTTGGCGCCCTTGAATGTCGCCTGGCCGAGTTCCGTCCCGACGAAGCTCGTGCCGGTCAGCGTGGTGCCTGATAGGTCAGCGCCGACGAGATTGGCCTGGCCAAGGTCCGCGTGCGACAGATTGGCGCCGTGGAAATGAGCTTCAGGGGCTTCGGCCTGGCCCATCTTGGCGTAGCCCAGGTCCGCGTCGGTGAACGTGGTGTCCCGGGCCGTGACCTGGATCATCGTCGCACGGGACAGGTTCGCGCCCGATAGGTCCGCGTGGCTCAGCGTGGCCTGCGTGAGGTCGGCGTCCTGCAGGTTGGCCGAGCGCATGTTCGCGCCGGTGAAGTCGATCTGCACCAGGCTGAGGTCGCTGAGGTCCGCGCCCTGCAGGTTCGCGCACGTCAGGTCGTGGCCGAAGCGGGCGATCCTCGCCGCGGTGAGGTGGCGCCCGGCGAGGTGCGGCCCCGATCCTGGGCGGCAGTCCTGGCCGGCCGAGACCGATAGCGACGCCGATGCGGCGGCGATTCCCACCGCCATCGCGGCGGCAATTCCCAGACCGATGACGCCGGCCGTCAGAACGTGCCGTGCAGATCCGATCCGAGACCGTCTGGCATGCCGGATCCGGCCCATCGAGACCCCCTTTTGTGCTGTGGACAGTCAGTATGAAGACAACTTCGGCCGAGCACAACTAGGGGCGTTCAGGGTGTGGATGGCCGGAGCGAGCGGGGCGCACCGGCCACGGGAGACTGGTTAATCCGACCGATAACATGGCCCGATGGCAGGACGCTCCGATCGGCGCGGCACGGGCCGTCAGGCCGGGGCCTCCGGGCCGGCTGCCGGCCGCGGCCCTCGCGAGCCGTCCCGCCCGGATCTGCCCGCCGAGTTCTCGCCGGCAGCGCTGCCAGAACACGACCTGGACGACGGCGGCATCTACGAGCTGCTGGCGTTCGCCGGCCTGGACATCTCAGGGCGCGAGGCGGCCGGCGCCGAGATCGAGGCGTGCCGGTTCAGCAACGTGAACATGAGCCAGGTCAGGCTGCGGCGCGGCCTGGTCAGAGACGTGGCGTTCGAGCGCTGCGACGTCGCCAACCTGCGCGCTCTCGAGTCATCGTTCACCAGGGTCGCGCTGTCGTCGTGCCGGATGACCGGCTTGTCGCTGATCGACGTCGACCTGCGCGATGTCACGTTCAGCGGCTGCCGGGTCGACCTGTCCTCGTTCCGGTCCAGCAAGCTCGACGACGTGGTGTTCACCGATTGCCGGATGGAGCAGGCCGACTTCACCGAGGCGGACCTGCGCGGCGCCAGGTTCGTCGGCTGCGACCTGACCGGCGCCCAGTTCACCGGCGCCAAGATGGCCGGCAGCCGGCTGTCTCGCTGTGAGCTCACCGGCATCGGCGGCGTGACCAGCATGCGCGGCTCGATCGTGACGAGCGCCGACGCGGTCGCGCTGGCCTTCATCCTGGCTGGCGCCCTCGGCATCACGATCGAGGACGACTGAGGCCTGCCAGCGGCAGCTCTAGAGCCGCTCGATGATGGTGGCGGTGGCCATCGCGCCGCCCGCGCACATGGAGACCAGGGCGATGCTCGCGTCGCGCCGCTCGAGCTCGTGCAGGGCGGTGGTGAGCAGCCGCGCGCCGGTGCTTCCCACCGGATGGCCGAGCGCTATCGCGCCGCCGTTGACGTTGACGCGGTCCTGATCAGGATTGTGCACCCTCATCCAGGAGAGCACGACCGACGCGAAGGCCTCGTTCACTTCGAAGATGTCGATGTCCGCGACGGACATGCCGCTGCGCCGCAGCACCCGTTCGGTCGCGGCAACCGGGCCGTCGAGGTGGTAGTACGGGTCGTCGCCGATCAGGCACTGGGCCAGGATCCTCGCCTTTGGCCGCAGGCCAAGCTCCCTCGCGAGCCCGTCGCCGGCGAGCAGCACGGCAGCGGCGCCGTCGGAGATCTGCGAGGACGTACCCGCCGTGTGCAGGCCGCCGTCGAGTACCGGCTTCAGCCCGGCCAGCCCCTCGGCCGTGGTCTCGCGCAGGCCCTGGTCCCGGTCGACGGTCGCGGTCTCGCCGGTGGGCTGCCTGTCCGCGCCCAGCACAGGCGCCTTGACCGGGATCACCTCGCGTTCGAAATGACCGCCGGCCCACGCGCTGGCCGCGTTCCGCTGTGACCTGAGCCCGAACGCGTCCAGGTCGGCCCTGGTCAGGCCGCGGCGCTTGGCGATCCGTTCCGCGGCCTGGAACTGGTTCGGCATGTCGATGGTCCACGTCGGCGGGCGCGGGGCGCCGCCGCCCGCGAGTGCCGCGGTCCCCAGCGGAACCCGGCTCATCGCCTCGACGCCGCAGGCCAGTCCCACGTCGATCGCGCCGGCCGCGATCAGCCCGGCGATAACGTGCACGGCCTGCTGGGCCGAGCCGCACTGGGCGTCCAGCGTCAGGCAGCCGGCCTGCCGTGGCAGGCCAGCGTGCAGCCACGCGGTTCGGGTGACGTTGTTGGACTGCTCGCCAGCCTGCGTCACGCAGCCTCCCGCGAGCTGTTCGATCAGACCAGGGTCGACGCCCGAACGCTCGACGATGCCGCGCTGGGCGGCGCCGAGTATCTCGGCGGCGTGCATACCGGAGAGGCTGCCGTTGCGCTTGCCGATCGGGGTGCGGACCGCTTCGACGATCACGGCTGTGCCCATGGCGGATGCCTCCCTGCCCTCGTCTCGATACTAGAACGTGTTCTTGATTATCGCCGTCGCGGAGGTTCACCGGCACGGCCGGACGTGGTTCAATCCCACTAGAACGCGTTGCAGTGTGACGCGAGCGCCGGGAGGAATCATGGGCGACCCGCAGCTACCGGCTGGATTCGACTTCACCGACCCCGAGCTGTACGTGCGCCGCGTTCCCGCCGAGGAATTCGCCTTGCTCCGCCGCACCGCGCCGGTCTGGTGGAACGCGCAGCCGCGCGGCTCCGGCGGCTTCGACGACGAGGGCTACTGGGTGGTGACCAGGCACGCCGACATCGTGGAGATCTCCAGGAACAGCGACTTGTTCGGGAGCTGGGAGAACACCGCGATCATCAGGCTCGGCGAGGTGCAGACCGATGACAGCCTGGCGATGCAGCGGCTGATCTTGCTCAACATCGATCCGCCGCAGCACACGAAGCTGCGCGGGATCATCTCGCGCGGCTTCACGCCGCGGGCGATCAGCAACCTGCGCAGCGTGCTCGCCGAGCGGGCCGAGCGGATCGTCGCCGGTGCCCTGTCCGAGGGCACCGGCGATTTCGTCGCCGACGTCGCGTGCGAGTTGCCGCTGCAGGCGATAGCCGAGCTCATCGGCGTGCCGCAGGAGGACAGGAAGAAGATCTTCGACTGGTCCAACACGATGATCGGCTATGACGACCCCGACTTCGGTGCGGACGGCCAGGCAGCGGCCGCCGAGCTTGTCGGCTACGCGATGCTGATGGCCGAGGACCGCCGGCAATGCCCGCGCGACGACATCGTCACCAAGCTGGTCAACGCCCAGATCGACGGCGGCGAGCTGTCATCGGACGAGTTCGGGTTCTTCGTGATCCTGCTCTCGGTCGCGGGTAACGAGACGACGCGGAACGCCATCTCGCACGGGATGCTTGCCTTCTTCGATCATCCCGATCAGTGGGAGCTGTACCGCGACGAGCGGCCGGCCAGCGCGCCGGACGAGATCGTCAGGTGGGCGACCCCGGTGACCGCGTTCCAGCGGACCGCGAAGGCAGACACCACGCTCGGCGGCCAGGAGATCAGGAAGGGCGAGCGGCTGGGCCTTTTCTACCGGTCGGCGAATTTCGACGAGGTGGTCTTCGAGGAGCCTGGGCGGTTCGACATCATGCGCAGCCCGAACCCGCATCTTGGCTTCGGCGGTACCGGCGCGCACTACTGCGTCGGCGCGAATCTGGCCCGGCTGGAGATCGATCTGATCTTCAACGCGATCGCCGACGCCATGCCAGGCATCAGGCAGTCGGGCGACGCCGAACGGCTCCGCTCCGGCTGGCTGAACGGCATCAAGCGCCTCCCGGTGAGCTACGCCTAGCCCGGCAAGCGCGCATCGTGAGCGTTGCCCGCCACATTGGATCCGCCTGGTACACGGAGAACCAGCCTAAATCATCTGAATCTAGGCATCGGGCTGGTCCGAACGGATCCAATGTCGGGCTAGCCGCGCTCCGGACCTCAGCCGGGGGTGTCGGCGACGACCCACATGGAGAAGTACTGGGAGCCGCCGCCGTAGGCGTGCCCGAGCGCGGTCCTGGCGCCCGCTACCTGGTGCTCGCCGGCCTTGCCCATCACCTGCATCGCGGACTCTGCGAACCGCAGCAGCCCTGAGGCTCCGATCGGGTTGGAGCTGAGCACCCCGCCCGACGGGTTGACGGGCAGCGATCCGGTGATCTCGGTCTCACCGGCCTCGGTCATCCGCCAGCCATGACCTGGCTCGGCGAAGCCGAGGTTCTCCAGCCACATCGGCTCGAACCAGGAGAACGGCACGTAGATCTCGGCCGCGTCGATCTGGTCGCGCGGGCTGGTGATCGCGGCTGCCTCCCACAGCGCCGCGGCGGCGTCCGCACCGGCGCGCGGATTGACGTGATCCTTGCCCGAGAACATGGTCGGCTCGGTTCGCATGGAGGTCGCCCTGATCCAGGCCACCGGCTGATCCGACGCCTCGGCGGCTGCCTCGTCGCCGATCACGACGGCGCAGGCGCCGTCGGAGGACGGGCAGGTTTCGTCGTAACGGACCGGATCCCACAGCATCATCGAGGCCAGCACCTTCTCGGTGGTCATGTCGGCCTGCCGCAGGTGCGCATACTGGTTGCGGGCGCCGTTGCGGCGGTCCTTGGCCGCCACCATCGCCCCGATGTGCACGGGCGCTCCCGAGCGCCTGATGTAGGACCTGATGTGCGGCGCGAAGTAGCCGCCGGCCCCGGCGAGCACCGGCATCGCGAACGGCGGCGTGATCGACAGCGCCCACATCGCGTTGGACTCTGACTGCTTCTCGAACGCCACTGCCAGCACCCGCTTGTGCACTCCTGACTGGATCAGGCTCGCCGCGACGATCCCGGTCGCGCCGCCGACCGAGCCCGCGGTGTGCACCCGCAGCAGCGGCTTGCCGACCGCGCCGAGCGCGTCGGCCAGGTACAGCTCGGGCATCATGACGCCCTCGAACAGGTCGGGCGCCTTGCCGACCACGAAGGCTTCGACCTGGCCGGCCTCAAGGCCCGCATCGGCTAGCGCGCGGTCGACGGCCTCGCGGCACAGCCCGGCCATCGACACGTCGGTGCGCTTGCTGCGGTGATGCGTCTGGCCGGTCCCGAGCACCGCCGCGCGTACATTGCCGGTCACGGGCGGGCCTCCATGACGCAGACGAGGTTCTGCTGCAGGGCTGGCCCGCTGGTCGCGTGGCCGAGCGCCACGTCGGCGCGGCCCGCGATGATTTCCGTGGCGGCCATGCCGATTCTCGCCAGGCCTGCCGCAAACATCGGGTTCGCGGCCAGCGCGCCACCCGACGGGCTGACCCGCACGTCCGCCGCCAGGTCAAGCGCACCGCGCAGGATGATCTCCTGGTGCGTGAACGGCGCGTGCAGCTCCGCGACCTCGGCCCGGCTGGCTCCCGCCGCCTTGCCGGCGGCTGCCGCCGACGGGCACCTAGTCAGGTCGCGCCCGCCAAGCGACGCCGAATCGATCCGGTGCTCGAACCCGGTGATCCAGGCGGGCCGCTCGCACAGCTCGCGCGCCCGGTCGCCGACGGCAAGGATCACCGCGGCCGCCCCGTCGGTGACCGGCGCGCAGTCGTGCGCGCGCAGCGGGTCGGCGAGATAGGGGCCGGCGAGCAGGTCGCCTGGCGGCATCGTGCCGGACACCAGCGCGAGCTGGTTCGTTATCGCTGCCGCACGGGACCTCGCGGCGACGGCAGCCATCTCCTCTTCCGACCACAGCCCGGCCTCGATCCCCAGCCGCGCCTGCAGCGCGGCGATCGCGATCGAGTCCGGCCACAGCGGCGCGACCAGGTACGGGTCGAGCTGGAGGGCGAGCACCCGGCGCAGGCTGCCGGCCGAGCTCTTGCCGAAGCCGTAGGCGAGGGCGATCTCGGCTTCGCCGGTGAGCACCTTCAGCCAGGCCTCGTACAGCGCCCAGGCGCCGTCCATCTCCACGTGCGACTCCATGACCGGCGGGAACGCGCCGATCGCGTCGACCGCGGAGACGAAGGAGAATGCGCGGCCCGCGAGGTAGTCGGAGGACCCCGAGCACCAGAAGCCTATGTGTCCCTTCGTCAGGCCGGCCGACCGCAGGACGTCATTGAAGATCGGCACCAGCATCTCGACGCCGTTCGTGGTGGCGTGGGAGTGCCGCTCGTTCGGCGCCTGCGCGAAGCCGACGACCGCGACATCTGTCATCCGCAGGGTCCCGTCGTGCCGGTGGCGTTCACAGGTGGTGGGCGTAGGACTCGTAGGGCGCGTCTGGCTCTCCGGACGGCTCGAAGTGGTCGATGTTGTGCCCCACGTCCCATTCGTCGCGCGGCTTCCACACCGCCCGCACCCGCATGCCCATGCGCACCTCCTCGGGCGGGCAGCCGAGTATCAGGTGCTGGAACGGAATGTCGGCGCCGTCGATCAGGACAGACGCCGCGACGTACGGGCTGGGGAACCTCTGGCCCTGGAACGGCACGTTGACCACGCAGAACGTGGTCACGATGCCTGTGTCGGGCAGTTCCACCTCATCCCTGGTGGGAACCCCGTCGACGGGGCAGGCGCCGCGGGGCGGCACGTAGACCTTGCCGCATACCGGGCAGCGCTGGCCGATCAGCCTGCCCTCGGCCAGCGCGAGCAGGTAGCTGGACTCGCCGGGCGAGACCGTATGGTCGTAGGTCAGCCGGACGGGCGAGGTGATCATGCCGATCGGCGCGGGTTCCCCTGCGCGAACCGGTGCGGCACCGGCGAGAGCCGGCGCAGCGTTGGCGGGCGGGCTGGCCGCGTCTTCCGCGGGCTCGAAGCAGGCGATGTCGGTGATCCCGTTGCCGGCGGTCTCGGCCCAGCGCGGCGCCACCCGCATGCCGGTCCGCATCCGGTCAGCGGACCCCGCGTCGACGGCGTGCAGCATCGCCGTGTCGGCGCCGTCCAGCCTGATCAGCGCCCAGCCGAACGGATAGCCGAGCGGCTGGCCGTCCAGCGGCCGGTCCGTCCACGTCCAGCTCACGACCCTGCCGCCGGGCCCGACCTCGGTGAACTCGGCGGGCGGCGCCCCGGTGACCGGGTCGTACTCGAACGGCGGCGCGTGCACCCGTCCGTCGGACGCCAGCGCCCCGAGAATCCGCCGCCCGGCCAGCGCCGTGACGAACGCGCCCAGTGTCGGTCCCAGTGACCTGGTGTAATCGAACGAGATCTCCAGCGGGGCATGCAGCGGCTGAGGTGGCTGGCTCACGGATCGAAGTGAAACATGTTCCTGGTGTGCCGGCAAGAGCAATCTAGAACACGTTCTAGTCATACGCGGCCCGCGGGCGCGAGGTCGCGCCCCCTGGTGGAGCCGGGGCGGCACAGCGCCGGTGCTTGGGTACTTAGGCGAAGACTCAGTGCCCGCATAGGGTCTTGAGTTCCCCCCTTGGCGAATGGGTCGCCGGGGGTGGCAGGTTGCCGGGGTGGCCGGGTCGCCGATACTGGCTCGGTGCAGAGGATCTCCGTCGTGGGCAACAGCGGCTCGGGGAAGACCACCGTCGCCAGTGCGATCGCCGAGGCGCTTGGCGTCCCGCACCTTGAGCTGGACGCCGTTTTCCATCAGCCGGACTGGCAGCCGCTGGACACCGACGAGTTCCGGCGCATCGTGTCCGATTTCACGGCCGCCGGGAGCTGGGTGGTGGACGGCAACTACTCGGCGGTCAGTGACATCGTCTGGGGCCTGGCTGACACGGTCATCTGGGTTGACCCGCCGCGGCATCGGGTGATGCGCCAGCTCCTCACCAGGACGATGCACCGGATGGCCACGGGCGCCGAGCTCTGGAACGGGAACCGGGAGCGGTGGACCTACCTGTTCCGTCCCGAGGAATCGATAATCCTGTACGCCTGGAGAAGTCACCGCAAGCTCCGTCACAGGTACCTCGCCGCGCAGGCCGATCCCGCGAACGCGCACCTGTCGTTCGTGCGGCTGCGGTCGCCTGGCGAGCTCGCGGCGCTGCTGCGCGGCCTCGTGCCTGACGAGAAAATGGCTTGATCTCAGCGGCGCATTTCTGCTGCACTACCTGCGGCACGACGTCGACCAAGGAGAAGCGCATGCGAGCAGCTGTCATGTCCATCGCTCACGCCTACGTAAAGGACATGACGGTTCGTGCGCACGCTGAACTTGGGAATCCTGGCGCATGTAGACGCCGGTAAGACCACCCTGACCGAGCGGCTCCTCTACGCCGCCGGCGTCATCGACGAGATCGGCAGCGTCGATGATGCAAACACGAACACGACACAATCGTTTCTGCGTGTTCCGACGCTGCCCCCGGACGGTCGTACGGTATCGTAGGAACTGCTCGCCTGGCGGGGCATTGAGACGCCAGGGCAGGGGCTCTCCACCACGGGGCCCGGACGCTGTACGTCCGGAAGGCCGCCCCCGTGAAGTCATCCGTATCTGACCGCGCCGAAGCCGCAAGCGCGCAATGGCGCACCGCCCGGTCCGAGTACGCCAACGCCGTCCGTCATCACGCCGGCGACACCCACCGCATCGAAGCCGCCAAGCGCGAGATGATCGCGGCCGAGGCCAAGGTCTATGCCATCAACCTTGTCGACGGCTGGCCCGCGCCCGATGAGGGCACCCTCAAGGACATCGCCGTCCTGCTGCACCCCGGCGAGTGATCCGGTGGCCCGCAACGGCGAGGGCCGGGCCCGTGAAGGACCCGGCCCCGTGGGCTTCGGCTCACCAACCAGAAGCGCCAACCGCGACACCACCCCGGCTAAGGGTTCGGTCGTATTCAGTGTGCCACAGGCCCGCAACAGGCCGAGTGAGCCGTGATGGGGTGGCTGCTCGTCGATGAGATCCTCGACAACTGCCCCAAGGTCGCCTACATCGAGTTCCGCATCCTGGTCGCGCTCGCGCGGGACGCCCGCGATAGCACCCGGCAGGCAATGCCCGGTCATGAGCTACTTGCGCTGAAAGGCAACTGCGGTCTCCGGAACGTCGGCCGCGCCCTGGCAGGTCTTACCCGCCGCGGTCTTATCAAGCAGATCAGCCGGTCGGCGCCGGGACATCGCGCGGTGTACGAGGTCCTGCCGATGTTGAGCGACAACGCAGGACAACAAGCTGACCTACGAACGTCGGACAGTTCTGAGCAACGTAAGACAGAATCGGCCCGAACGCAGGACAACAAGGTGTCCACCCCTGGGTTCAGTAACCCTAAGGTTCACAGTCCTAAGAACACGCCGGCGACGCCGCCGCGCGACGACATAGAGCGGCTGTGCGACCACCTCGCAGACCGCATCGAAGCCAACGGCAGCAAACGGCCAACGGTCACGCAGAAATGGCGTGACGCTGCACGGCTCATGCTCGACAAGGACGACCACACCGAAGAGCAGATCCGTGCAGCCATCGACTGGTGTCAGGCCGATGAGTTCTGGCGGGCGAACATCCTGTCGATGCCGAAGCTCCGCGACAAGTACGACCAGCTTCGGTTGCAGGCGAGCCGCAAGCCGGGTTCACGGCGGCAGGCCGAGACTGACGCCAAGTTCGGTGCAGCCCTGGCCCGTGCCCGTGCCCGCGACGCCGGCCTACCGCGGGGTGAGCTCACATGACTCACGAGGAGGTCGTCAAGCTCTGCCGGTACATCCAGGCGGCGTGCCCGTCGCAGGCGTTCGATGACTACACCCCTGAGGTGTGGGCGGAGATGCTGCCGGCGCGCTACACGCTTGATGAGTGCCGGGCGGCCGTGATCGCGATCAAGCAGCGCCAGGCCTACGTTGACGTGTCCGACGTGATCAGGGAAGTCAAACGCTCGCGGGCCGACGCCGCCGAGCGTGACGGCTTGCGGATCCTGCTCGACCCCGTCGCGTACAAGGCGATGATCGCCGACACCGACGCCCGGGCGCTCGAGCACATCCAAGCCCGGCTAGGTCAGCGGCTCGCCATCGAAGGGCCGCGGCGGCCGCCGCCCGAATACATCGGGACGCCACCAGACGGATACACAAGCGAGTTGCGCCGCGGCCGCTGGCTGGATCCGCAGGAGCTGGCCAGGCTGCAGGCCGAAGAATCCCGCCGCAGGCGGCAGTCCCGCGAGGACGCCGCATGACCACGAAGCGGGAACAGCCCGTCGATCCCTACATCCTGCTGGTTGACCGCTACCGCAAACGCGGCTGGACATTGAGTTGCGACTGCCCGTGTCACTTCTGGCGCAACGCGACCCGCGAGGCCGCGGCGTGCTGCCGGATGCAGGGCATGCGCTACATCCCTGGCGAGAACGCCTACGTCCCGTGGAACGACGAACAGGAGACACAACCATGACCGAGACCATGACTACCAAGGGAGCAGCCGCCAGCGTCCGCAAGACACTCGGCATGCTCGCCAGCCATGGCCGTATCAGCAACAGCAAGGGCGACGTGATCGAGATCCCATCCGGCCTTGGCTTCACTGTCCGCGCCACCGCCAAGGGCGTGAACATCACGATCGAGGACCGCGGCTGGGCCGACCGGGTGACCGGCGGCGACCGGGCGAAGATCGCCGACCACCGGCAGCAGAGAGACGAGATCCGCGCCGAGGTCGACAAGGTCCGCGGCATGTTCAGCCCTGCGCTGCCCGGCAAGACGGAATGGGGACTCATCCTCATCTCTGCTCGCGCGACCGGCGTCACCCACATGAGCAGCCGGCGCAAGGCGTGTGATCGCTGCGGCGACGAGGTGAGCGAGTGGCGGGAAGTGGCCGGCACTCCGCTCAGCCTCGCCGAGAAGCGGCCAGAGATCATGTGCGTGCCCTGCAACCGCAAGTTCATGGACGGCCCGGCATGAGCCGCAAGTACGACGTGCAGCCCGGCGCCAACCAAGTCCACGCATGGAAGCGCGCCATCGCCGAGCGGAACAAGGCCAAGCGCCGCGGCAGGTGGAAGCGACCAGGACCCGCCATCACCGGGTACGTCATCATGCCGCCCGATAGCCGGTCAGCACCGCGCGCAGAAGATGATCACTCAGCGCTCTGACCGAGGACACCGCCTAGGGTATCGGATAACGACATACCGGCTGGTATGGGGGCATACCCCTTCAACGGGCATCGTCGCACGTCAGATCCGCGAGTCGAGCGTCTTTTATACACGGCTGTTTTTTTCATACCGGCATACGGGAATCGGGTGCGGCGGTGGATGACTTCGAGCAGGCCGACGTGGTGGCGTTCCTGCGGGCGCACCTGGCGGGCGACGCGGACTTGGTTGAGCGGCTGCTGGAGATGCACGGCGTGGAGCGCCTGTTTCCCGCGTCGGTGGGCCTGCTGCTGCGGCTGCTGGCCGACTCGGGGATGGACGCGGCTGCGGTTGAGGCGTCGCTGGCTGACTGGCAGGACCGGCGCCGCCGGATGTATGGCCGCTGGGCGTAGCCGGGCACTACACTGGCCGGTAGGTTACGGGTGCCTTACCGGGTGGTAAGGCCGGTGACTGGATGGCAGGCCATCTTGCGGCGCGACGGCCGCAAGGCCCGGGACTGCGGAAACCCGACCGGTGTTCAGAGGTCTTCCGAGGTGTCCCGTCATGCTGATCCGTCGTTACCCGAATAACTCTCCCGATGGCAAGCTCGCCCGCGAGCTGCACCCGACTGACGTGACCGGGTTCGCTGCCCGTGACGCTGAGGCGCTGCTGGCCGAGACGACCGAGCGGCTCCGCGAGCTGCACCAGGACCCGGACGGGTCGCTGCGCTCGAAGTCCCCGGCCGAGCAATCGGAGTTCGATCAGCTGCTCACGCTGCGCGATACGGCCGACCTGCACCTGAAGGTGGGCGTTCAGATGGCGCGGCATCCGCGGTCAGTTGCCCGGGCTGGCGAGCTGGAGACGCGCGGCGACGGCCCGGCGTTCCGGGGCGCCGGGTACGGGCAGGTTCCGCCGCGGGTGGCTGAGGACCGCGACCGGGCGTTCCGGATCCTGGATGAGTACCGCGCCAGCGACGTGCTGTCGGCCCGTGCGGCGGACCGGCTGGACGAGGTGCTGCGCGGCCGGGACCCGGCCGGGTCGACGGCCCGGTATCTCAACGCGGCGGGTGACCCGGATTACCGCAGCGCGTTCGCGAAGATGCTGGCCGACCCGGTGTCGGGGCACCTGCAGTTCTCGGGGGCCGAGGTTGACGCGGTCCGGGCGGTGGGCCAGGTGATGGCTGAGGAACGCGCGATGGGGGTCGGCACCGGCAGCGCCGGCCAGTACGCGCTGCCTTTGACGATCGACCCGTCCATCATTCTGACCGGGACCGGTGCGCTGAACCCGGTGCGGTCCGTCGCGAACGTCGAGACGATCGGCACCTACGTGTGGAAGGGCGTTTCCAGCGACGGCGTCACGGCGGCGTATTCCGCCGAGGCCGCGGAGTCTGGCGACAACAGCCCGACGCTGGTCCAGCCGGTGCTCACGCCGCAGCGCGGCTCCGCATTCGTGCCTTTTTCAGTCGAGGTGTCTCAGGATTGGGACCGTATCCAGGAGGAGCTGGTGCGGCTGATCATCGACGCGCGGGACGTGCTGGATTCGGGGAAGTTCCTGACCGGCTCCGGCACGAATGAGCCGAGCGGCATCCTGAACATCGCCGGGCTGAACGGGCTGACTACCAGTCAGCGGGTCCTGACGGCGACGACTTCTCAGACCAACGTCGCCGACATGTGGTCGTTCAAGGCCGCGATCCCGGCCCGGTTCCTCAACTCCGCGACGTTCGCGGCGTCGCCGACGACCTGGGATTCGGTCTACAGGTTCGTGGCGCAGGGGTCGACGACCGAGCCGAGGCAGTTCGCCAACGGCGACCGCGGCGGCGACTTCCTGGGCCGCCCCAAGATCGAGTGGTCATCGATGGTGTCGACGCTGACCGTGACCGGCTCGAAGCTGATGATCGGCGGCGACTTCCGCACCGGGTTCAAGATCGTCGACCGGATCGGGATGCAGGCCGAGTTCATCCAGAACCTCGTCGGGCCCAATCAGAGGCCCACCGGCCAGAGGGGCCTGTTCTGCTGGTGGAGGACATCGAGCGGCGTCCAGGCCCTCAACGCCTTGCGGTATCTCGAGGTGAAGTGATGGCGAGGCCTGCCCGGTATGCGGCGTCGGTGCTGGCGCCGTCGACCGAATCCGGCAGCGCGGTGCTGTGCGTGCAGTGCGGTGTGCTGGTCGCGGACACGGCGGCGCATGACCGGTTCCATGTCAGGATGTCCGCGAGGTCGCGGCGGCCTGAGCCCGGGGGCGAGACGCGGGACCAGGCGTAAGGCGTGGCGCGGCCGGGGCTCTTGCCCAGTGTCACCCGGCCCGCGCCGCTTGGGCGGGAGAGGTGGTCACCGGTGGCTGATGATGTGGCTGCGGCTGTCCTGGTGCCGGTGAGCGCTACGTCGCATCCGCTGGTAGCCGTGCCGGCTGTTTCTGATGCGCGCGTGGTGGTGCCGGTGTCTGGCGTCGTGGGCGGCCAGCGAAAAATCTTAACGATACCAAGATTACTTTGCGTGACCTGCTTGGTGCCGCGAGGTCAGCGTCCCCAGAGGCCGCGCATGAGCTTGCGCGTCAGGTAGCGGCGCGCGAGCCGCTTGCCGAGCACGCCCGGGCCGCGTTCGGCGGCGTCGAAGTCGCCTAGCGTCCGCTGGACCTTGTACATGTCGCGGCGGATCCGCCGCATTTCCCTGCCGCTGAACAGTCCCATGCCTTGCGTTCCCTTCCCTGTGCCTTTTGCCCCGTCGCGGCCCGTGCCCCCTTGAGCCAGAAGAGGGCACGGGCCGCCCGGGGTGAACGGCCCGTGCCGGGGGGATTGGCACGGGCCGCCCACGTCAGGTGGTCAGCGCAGCCACGCCGCGCCGTGCGGGACCGGCACCGAGCATGCCGGCACGAACGCCAGCGGCACTACCCGGTGCCCGTCCAGCGCCGGCAGCGGCGCCATCATGTTGCTGAACGAATTACCGAGCTGATCCATCAATCCTCCTTCCGGTTCTCGGGGCGGAAACCCTCAGATGCGTCCCAGGGTTTTCCCCCGGCCGCCTTGCGTCTCAGGACCGGGTGAGCGGCGTGTCAGCGCCACAGCGACCGCATCAGCGACCGGGTGACCTTGCGGCGGATGAGCCGCTGCGGAGCCGGCCGCGCCTCAGTGCCTGGTAGTCGCCGATGGTGCGCTGCGAGATGTACAGGCCGCGGCGCACGTCGGCGAGGTCGGAGCGGTGCCCGCAGTTCGGGCAGTCGTGGTGGACGCTGCTGCTCACTGGCTTGCCTTCCTGTCGTGGTGCGGATCTGGTTCGACCGGGCTGAGCCATTGGTCGCCGAAGGCCTGGCGGACCCAGCCGCGTTCCCACGAGCCGGGCCGGGAGACGCCCTGCTGGGCGTGGTCGGCGAGAGTGAGCAGCACGCGTATGACAGCCGCCTCGCCGTAAGCGCGGCCGTCATCACCCGCGAGCACGCCGAGGCGCTGCACCCACCCGGCAGGCAGCGTGACGGTTACGTCGGTGCCGCTCACCGGCTGATGATCCAGACGGTCGCGGCGTTGGGCCGGTGGATGACGCCGCTGGCCGTGCCGCCGCGCTCGTGCCAGGTGATGGCGACGCCGGGGCCTTCCTCGCCGGTGTTGAACCAGAACGTGCCGGGGCGGACGACGGACACGTCGCCGCTCGTGCCGTCGGCGAAGATGATGCGGTCGCCGGGGCGGATCATGGCCGCGTCGACGGGCTCGACATCGGCCATCGGGCCGGAGATCCACGCGCCGCGATCGGCGGCGATGATCTCGCGTGGCGCGTCCGGCCGCGAGTCTGGGAAGGTTGGCATAGCTGCCTCCTAGTTAGGCAGTCAGGGCCGTCCGTTGCGTTCACGTCGCGCGGGCGGCCCGCTTTACTTTGTCGTTAGACACGTTAGACACGTTGTTCACGGCGGTCAATGTGTCCAGGATGCGCAGGTCAGCTCACCGTGGGAATCATGATCAGGTGCCGCGGACACCCGAACGCCCATCCGAGCGCGTCGAGACCGACTTGCGCCGCCGGGTCGCCGCGGGTGAATGGGAGAGCGGCGACCCGTTGCCTACGGTGGCTGCGCTGGCCGGCCACTACGGCGTGGCGCGTGGCAGCGTGGCCCGGGCATTGCGGGCGCTGGAGGCGGACAACCTGGTCCGTGTCGTGCCCCGGTGGGGAACCTTCAGGACCTAGAACGGCCAGGCCGACATGTCATCCCGGACGTGTCCCTCGATCCGGGTGCGCTGCTCAAGCTCCCTGAGCCGTCTCGCCCCTTTACCTTCAAAGCCGATTCGTTTCGTCACCGGCCGCGGACGGCACCGGGGACAGGTCAGTTCCAGGTACTCGCCCCTGCCCACCGGCAGGTAGCCCACAGTCTCGCCGGGCTGCACGTCGCCGGTGAACGTGATCACGTGAACCGTGGTCCACTTGTGCACGCCGCGGCCGGTGCAGCCCAGCGTGACCTTGCGGTCAGGCACCGGCGCGTACCCATCTCGGGGTGATGTCGACGCCGGCGGCGCCGTTAGCCCACTGGTCGCCGACCTTGAATCCCTCCGGCCGGTTGCCGCGGATCGGCTGGATCTCGATGTCGAACAGCCTCTTGACGATCGCGCGGCGCCGTTCGATGCCGCCGGGTGCGTCCTTGAGCGCTTTCCATGCGGCGGCCGGGTCGGCTGCGTCGGCGATGTCCTCCAGCTCGGATCCGCGGTAGACACGGCTCAGGTCATCCTCGACCTGGTCGAGTTCGTTCTGCAGCGGCTCGGACATGATGATGAGCTGCTGCAGGTCGATCTTGCCGGCGTTCTTGGCGGCGGCGAGCTGGTTCAGCTCGGCTCGCAGTCCGCGGCGCCGGTCGTCGAGAGCCTTCATGTCCACGCCGGGCTTGAGCAAGGCCGCGGCGGCGCCCGGCTTGGACAGGACCTCGATCACGGCGGCCTCGACTAGGGCGTCGACCCGGGTCACGTTCCGGCCGACGCAGTGACGCGACCGGCCGTCCGGGTGGCGGGCGTCGCAGACGTAGGACCTGTAGTCGCGGTTGCTGTTGACGATGAGCACGCGGAACGTTGTTCCCTTGCACTTGCCGCAGCGGAGCGCCCCGGTCAGCAGGTGCTTCGGCGCCGGCCCTGGCGTGGTGCGCCGGGCCGGGTCGGTGAGGATCGCCCGGACGCGCCGCCAGGTCGTCTCGTCAATGATGGCGTCCCAGTTCCCGGGGCCGACGATCTCGCCCTCATGCTCGATCAGGCCCGCGTTGGATGCGCGTTTGAGCATGTTCCTGAGCGTGCTGTGCACCCATGGCTTGCCGCCGCCGCGTGCGGCGTCCGGCGGGGTGAGGAGGCCCTGCCGGGTCATCTCCCGGCAGATGGCGCGAAGCTCTACCCCGGCGAGCACCTGCCCGGCTGCCCAGCGCAGTGCCTGCGCTTCCTCGGGTACCTGGGCGAGCCGGCCCTGGCCGCCCTGCTTGATCGACGGGCCGTCCTTGCGGTAGCCGTAGGGCCGCGGGCCGCCCTGCCACGCGCCGGCCTTGCGGATCCGTTCCTTGGCGCTCTTCTGCCGCTCGATCATGTGCTCAACCTCCCCGCGAGCGACGGCACCCATGATGCGTGCCACCATCCGGCCGTTGGACGTGTCAAGGTGCAGTTCCCCGCCCTTGACCGTGTAGGTGGGTACGCCGTCGCTGCCGTCGCCGCAGACCTTGATGTACTCCTCAAGCTCCGCCATGTCGCGGTGCAGCCGGTCGGTGTGCCAGGCGAGCACCACATCAGCGCGGCCGGTGCGGATGTCATCGAGCAGCGCCTCGTAGCCTTCGCGTGGCTTGCTGCGGCTGGCGCCCTTGAATGCGGTCAGGTCGTTGTCGTTGCGAACCGGTTCGACGACGGTGAGATCGAGCCTCGCGGCGAGTTCGCGGCAGTCGGCTTCCTGCTTGCCGACGCTCAGCCCTTCGCCTTCCTTGCCCTTGTTGCGGTCCTTGCTGAGACGCGCGTAGATGACGGCGCGTCTCGGCTTCGCGGCGGTAGCCATGGCGGGTGTCCTCTCAGGTGGTGAGCCTCACCTAAGAGTATGTCAGGTTGCTGTCTACGACGACGGCAGTACCCAGACCGACACCCTCGCGCTCGAGCGGCGGCGCGGGATCACGATCAAGTCAGCGGTCGTGTCGTTCGCGGTCGGCGACGTCACGGTCAACCTGATCGACACGCCCGGCCACCCGGACTTCATCGCCGAGGTGGAGCGGGTGCTTGGCGTGCTCGATGGCGCCGTGCTGGTCGTCTCGGCCGTCGAGGGGGTGCAGGCGCAGACCCGGGTGCTGATGCGTACCTTGCGGCGGCTCGGGATACCTACGCTCATTTTCGTTAACAAGATCGACCGCGCTGGCGGCGACCTCGGCCGGGTCCTGCGCGTGCTCGCTGACCGGCTGACGCCGGCCGTCGTCGCGATGGGCTCGGTGAGCGGAGCTGGCACGCGGGCTGCGGGCTACGCGTCCTACGGGCCCCGGGATCCGGCTTTCACCGCGCGGCTCGCGGAGGTTCTTGCCGAGCGGGACGACGCGCTGCTGACCGACTTCGTGCACGACGAGGCCAGGCTGTCCGCTGGCCGGCTCACGGCTGCGCTCGCCGCGCAGTCACGGCGCGGCCTGGTGCACCCGGTCTTCGCGGGCTCGGCGATGACCGGGGCCGGTGTCGACGAGCTGACGGCGGGCATCACCGGCCTGCTCCCGGCCGCCGACCGCGAGGCGGAGGCGGACGGGCCGGTGTCGGCTGCCGTGTTCAAGGTCGAGCGCGGTCCGGTCGGCGAGAAGATCGGCTACATCAGGATGTTCGCCGGCACGCTCCGCGCCAGGGACCGTATCAGGTTCGGCCCGGCCGGTATTGCCGGCACGGGCGCCGCCGGCGGTACTGGCAAGATCACCGCGATCAGCGTCTTCTCCCGCGGCCGGGCCGACGACGCCCCGGCCGTGGCCGCCGGCCAGATCGCGAAGGTCTGGGGACTGCCGGGCATCCAGATCGGCGACACGCTCGGCGAGCCGCCGCCCGGCAAGGCCAGGCATCACTTCGCGCCGCCGTCGCTGGAGACGGTGGTCGTGCCCGCCCGCGCCGGGGAGAAGGGCGCCTTGCACGCCGCGCTCACCCAGCTGGCTGAGCAGGACCCGCTGATCAACCTGCGCCAGGACGACGTCAGGTCTGAGCTGCTGGTCTCGCTGTACGGCGAGGTGCAGAAGGAGGTCATCCAGGCCACGCTGGCCGAGGAGTTCGGCGTGGCGGTGGAGTTCACGCACACCAGCCCGATCTGCATCGAACGCCCGGCCGGCTCCGGCGCGGCGGTGGAGTTCATCGGGCAGGCACCCAATCCGTTCCTGGCCGGCGTCGGCCTGCGGGTCGATCCCGCACCCGCAGGCTCGGGCGTTGAGTTCCGCCTGGAGATCGAGCTCGGAGCCCTTCCCTTCTCGTTCCTGAAGGCAGTCAGGGAGACCGTCATCGAGACGCTGGGCCAGGGAATCTACGGCTGGGAGGTCACCGACCTGACGGTCGCCATGACCCACTCAGGCTACTATCCGCGGCAGAGCCACGCCCACGCCCACTTCGACAAGTCCATGTCGAGTACCGCGGGAGACTTCAGGAACCTGACGCCGCTGGTGCTCATGAATGCGCTGCGCGCGGCCGGCACCCGGGTCTACGAGCCGCTGCACCGCTTCCTGCTCGAGCTCCCGGCCGACACGCTCGGCGGGGTGCTGCCCGCCCTCGCCAGGCTCCTGGCCATTCCGCTCGAGCAGCGTACCCAGGGCACGCTGGCCATCGTGGAGGGTGACGTGCCTGCCGCGGCCGTGCACCGGCTGCAGCAGCAGCTGCCCGGACTCACCAGGGGCGAGGGCGTGCTGGAGAGCGCGTTCGACCACTACCAGCTGGTCCGCGGTGAGAACCCGGTCCGCCCGCGGTCGGACCACAACCCGCTCAACAGGAAGGAGTACCTGCTGCACGTCTCGCGCGGGGTGAGCGGGTTCTGACCGCCGGCGGCCTGGCTGGCCGGTACCTGGTGAGGAAGAACCCGCGCACCGGCAGCCGCAGCCCGAGATTGTGCTCGAACGCCGGCGATCCCGCCTCGCCGTCCCACCTGATGACGACCGCGTCGTCCGGCCCCGCGTTCGGGTCATACACGTGCAGGGTCACCGTCGGCCCCGCGATCTCGTACCCGTAGGCGAGCACCTGGTGGTTGCCGCCAAGCAGCAGCGGGTTCGCCGACGCGACGGTCACCACGCCGAGCGCCGCTGGTACCCCCGCGTCCAGCATCGCCCTGATGGCTGGCCAGTGCCGTCCTGTCGTCCGGCGCCTGACGCCAGCCCGGCGAGGCCTGTCGCCGTCGGGCAGCAGCATCCATCGGTAATACCGCCCCACGCCAACGGGCACCCGCCACGAATCGACCAGCCGCCGCACAACGAAACTGAACAGCGGCGTCCCTGCGGCAGGCCTGTCTGCGGGCGGCGGGGCAGCAGCGTGCCAGTAGTCCAGTGCCGCGAAGACCATCCCCCCGCACAGCCCGCGCCCCGCATTCCCGATCCCCAGCGTCCCGACCCGCAGCGTCCCCACCCCCAGCGGGACCGACACCGCCGGCCCGTCCGGCCATGAGTTCGTGAACGCGAACCCGTGGGCCGACGGCACGAAACCCGTCCTGCTTTGGTCAGACACGCTGCCATTATGACTTCCGTTGCTGCTACCTGATCTTTCACCGGGTCGTATTTAGGTAGCATTCCTACAGAATAGGAGGGCCGGGACCCGGCCCTGCCAGGCAGACTAGGGCGGTGACGATGCAGGCGTCAGAGCTGGCTTCGCTCGTCGCGCGGTACGCGCGGCGGTTTCATGAGGTTGCGGGAAGGCGGCATCACGTGGCGTCGCCGCTGGGGGCGTGGCTGCTGCTGGCGTTGTGCGGGCCCGCCGCGAGGGGAGCGACCCGCCGCGAGCTGGAGGACGCACTCGGGTGCGACGCGGGTGAAGCCGCGGCGGTCGCGGCCAAGCTGCTCGATGCGCCGCCCCAGGTCGTGGGCGCGGCCGCCGCGGCGTGGAACAGGGCGGGCGTGGGCCTCGATCCTCAGTGGCTGGCCGGGCTGCCCCGCAGCGTCGAGCGCGGGCCGATTCCGAGCCAGGAGGAAGCGGACGCGTGGGCCAGTGAGCGTACGTTCGGGCTGATCGAGCGGTTCCCGCTGACGATCACGGACAACGTCTACCTGCTGCTAGCGACCGCTCTCGCGACGAAGGTGTCGTGGGACATGCCGTTCGAGGTCATGCCAGCCGCCGCGCTCGGAGCAGCGAGCCCGTGGGCCGGGCTGGTCGAGCGGGTGCTGGTGTCCCCTGAGCATCCAGGGCACTCGGCGTTCGTCGCCGCGACTGCGGAAGCCGGTGACGTCGGCGTGCACGTCGGGCGGGCCAGGGACGGCCTGATCGTGGTGTCGGTCATCGCCGCGGACGATGTGCCGGCTGGGGATGTGCTGGCCGCCGGGCACGTGCTGGCCACCGACGTCGCTCTCGGCCGACCGGTCGCGCGGCGGTCGCTGTTCGACCTGCCGCTGGGAGACGGGCCGCTGTGGTCGGTGCGCGAGGAGATATCGCCTGCTGGCGCTGGCGAACAGTGCCAGGCGGTGCTGCCCGCCTGGGAGGCGCGCAGCGAGCACGACCTTGCCGGCGAGCGGCTCGGCTTCGCCGCCGCGGCGGCCGCACTGGGGAAGGGCGATCCCTGGCAGGCCAGGCAGTTGGCCATGGCCAGGTACACGATGATCGGCTTCGAGGCGGCCGCGCTGACAGCCATGGCCGGAAGGATGAGTGTGCGCTCCGCAGGCATGCGCCGGATGGGTGAATTGCGGTTCGGTCACCCGTTTGCCGTTATTGCTGTGGCCGCGGATCGTTCGGGTAGCCGACGGCAGGACGGAAATGCTTGGGCCGATCGGTGGAATGGCGTTCCGGTATTCTCCGCCTGGGTCACGGAACCCGCTGACGCGGGACCGGGTGATCCGGTCGAATTGGCCTGATCCGGGCCGCAACCCGCTGTAGGCATGCGGTTAGCCATTACCGGCAGCAGGATGCCGGGCCGGTGCTCGGAAGGCCCGTGGTCAATCGAGTCAGCGTCCGGCGGGGCCAGGCCGTACGCCAGGCACGCCAGGTCGATGTCGGCAAGGAGCCTCCGTCAGCGCCTCCCGACCCCTCGCTGCGGGCGGCCTTGGCCATCAGGAATGAGGCGGCAGCCTGGGTCGCCACGTGGATCTCCCGCGGGGCCCTGGTGGCCTGCGATCCGGCCATGTGTGCCGCGCTGCATGCGCACGGAGTGCCCAGCGGGCATCTCACGCTGCTCACCTCCGATGCGATTGATCCGATGACATCCGATGTCGTGATCGCGACTCCCGTCATCCGGACCTACTTCGGGCGCAGGCTCGCGACCGTATACGCGCCGGGGTTGCTGGCCACGTTCGGCACGCGCGGGCCGCGGGTGGAGGTGAGGGCGGTCAATAAGACGGGCGCGACGCCGCGCTTCTGGCGTCAGATGGGCGCGAACCTCGCGGGCAGGCGGTCGGTCGGCCGGGCGCTGCTGCAGAACCGGCGCATCAGCGAGTCCGACCACGTCGCCAGGCTGCGGGAACACCAGGTCACCGTGCGTGCCGGTGCTGCCGTGATCGGCAAGAACCGCGTCTTCGCGTCGACGACGTCCTACCGGCCCGTGCGCCGCGGTGACCTCGCGGTGCGGGCCAGCGGGGAAACCGAGCACGCGGTCAGCAACCTCAGCCTGCAGGCGGGGACCATCCACACCCTCGTGGTGCCGGACGAGCCAGGACGCCTGCGGATCGACAATCTCGAGGACGCCGCGGCCAGCAAGCCCATCACGGTGCCTCCTGACACGGGCATGGGCGGCACCGCTCCGGTCAGGAACTCCGGCCTGGCGTGGCTGGCGTTCGTCACGGCCGGCCTGCTGGTCGCAGCGTCCGGCCTGATGCGGCTCCGCCGCGGCCGCCGGCCGGTGCCGTCGCCGCGGTGAGATGAGCCGGGGGCGCCACGCCGCGCGGACTAGCGGGCCAGCAGGGGTCATCACCCTGCTGGCCGGCTTGCTCGTCGCGCTCGGAGGCGGCGCGGAGTACGTGCACCAGATGCACGCGGGCGAGCCTGCCTACGACCACCCTCGGGCCCTCCGGGCCGGCTTCTCGCCTCGTACCCGCCCCCACGTGAGTGTGACGCGAGGCCCCGTCGCCGAGCTGGCGAGCGCGTCAGCGAGCAACCGGGTGCCGCGCCCGATCGTTCTCTACATCCCGGCGATCGGCGTGCAGACCAGGCTGGTCAGGCTCGGGATAACGGCGAACGGGCGGCCGCACGTCCCGGCCACCGCGAACGTGGCCGGCTGGTACACCTCAAGCGCACGGCCGGGCGCGATCGGCCCGTCGATCATCGCCGGACACGTCGACAGCCGGACGACGCCAGGCGTGTTCTTCCTGCTCAAGTACCTCCGGCGGGGCGACATGGTCTATGTCATGCGGGCGAACGCCACCATCGCGGCTTTCAGGATCACCAAGGTCCGCACCTACGCAAAGTCCGCCTTCCCGTCCCGCGCGGTCGGCAGCCCGGTGCCGTACGCCGCCATCAGGCTGATCACCTGTGGCGGCGAGTTCGACCACGTGACCGGGCACTACCTGAGCATCGTGATTGCCTTCGGCTATCAGGTCTCCAGGCGCCAGGCGGCGAAATGACCGCGGGGCGCGGTGTGGATCGCGGTGAAGGCCAGGAGGTGCCTGGCGGTCCGCTGCGGGTCCTCGAGTATGGGTGAGTGTCCGAGGCCAGGAAGCAACTCGACCCTCGCGCCCGGAACGGCGCGGTAGCCGGCGGCGGAGGAGGATCGCCATCTCCGGTCCTCCTCGCCGAAGATCACCAGCAACGGCTTGCCGAGAGCCGCCAGCCGATCCGGGAGCGCCTGCTGCTCCAGGTAGTCGCGGGGCGCCTGCATGAGCGCCGCGAACACGTGGTAGCTCGTGCCGCGCAGATCATCCACGAGCTGTTGCGGGATCTGGTAGCCCGCCCGGCCGAATCCGGTAGTGGCGAACCGGCGGATCTGCTCGTCGGTCGGTGGCCACTGGGACGGTCCGATCGCGGCGGTCTCCGGTGCGATGAAGGCGTCCATGCTGGGGCCGGTGTTGATGAGCGCGACCGCGGTCACCCAGTCGGGTCGTTGCTCGGCGACGGCGGTGGCGACCGCGCCGCCGCTGGAATGGCCGACCACGATGGCGTGCTTAACGCCGAGCCGGTCGAGTGCCGCGCCGACCCGGCGTGCCTGGTCCGGGATCTCGTAGCTGACGCCGGCCGGCTTGGCTGACCGGCCGCACCCGAGCAGGTCGATCCGAATGACGCGATGGGATGTGGCCAGCATCGGAACCAGCGGGTCCCACGAGCTGGCCGAGGAGGCTGACCCGTGAATGAGCAGGAGTGCGGGGGCGTCGCGGGGTCCGTCCTGGAACACGTGGACGTCGCCGTCGTCCAGCGGCAGGCTCGTCTGGCTGGTCTCGGGGCCGGCTTTCACGTGCGGTTCTGCGTCAGGAATAGTCATGAGCCAACTGTCTCCGCCGGGTCGCCCCCGCGGCTTGGACAAATGTTCCCACAGGGGGCTCGCATAGCATGTGGCGATGCGGTCCGCCGTGCACGCACGTGACGTCGTGGCTGCTTGGGACGTCGCCAGTCCCGAGCGGCCCAGCCGGGTGGCTGGTGTCACCATGGCCGGGTTCGGTGTCCGCAGCCTGGCGGTGCCGCTTCGGATGGTCCCGCACCCGGGCCTGACGCTGGCTCTGGAATTCGGGGCCTGCCCGCCCATAGTGGACGATGCCGCCGGGCAGCAGCAGCGGGGAAGTCTCGTCGCCGGGCTCGGGTTCGGGTTCGGAGGCGCGGTCTGGGTCCGGGGTGAGAACGTGGAGTGCGTGCAGGTGCGCCTGGCCCCGGTGGTCGCACGCGCGGTTCTGGGCGCATCCCCGGCCGAGCTGGACGGCGCCGTGGTGCCCCTTGAGGACCTGTGGGGCCGGGAGGCGTCACGGATCCGTGAGCAACTGGGCGAGGCGTCCTCGTGGGAGGCTCGGTTCGCGCTGACGGACGCGTTGCTGGCCCGCCGGCGCGAGGCAGGGCCGGCCGTGGACCCGGAGGTGGCCTGGGCCTGGGAGCGGATCGTCACCGGCCGCGGCCGGGTCCGGGTCGACAGTCTGGCGGCCGAGGTCGGGTGGAGCCGTAAGCGCCTGTGGTCCCGGTTCCGATCGCAGATCGGCCTGCGGCCCAAGCTGGCCGCGAAACTGATCCGCTTCGACCATGCAGTCCACCGCCTGGTCGCTGGTGAAGGCACGGCCCGAGTCGCGGCCGACGGCGGCTACGCCGACCAGGCCCACCTGCATCGGGACGTCGCAGCGTTCGCCGGAGTGACCCCCGCGTCCGTCGCCAGCGAGCCGTTTCTGGCGGTCGACGAGATCGCATGGCCCGGCCAGGGAATCGAACTAGCCAAGACCTGACGCTGCGGCAATCACTGGTCAGCAACGGAACATTTCTTCAAGACGCGAGGCAACCGGGCTTGTCACGCTGCGGGTATGTCAAATCTGCATGGTTCCGCACTGCCGCCTCTGCGGCTGCCGCTGCTCATCGCGGACTACTGGTGGATGGCCAGGAGGTATGCCGCGCGCATCGGCCAGGGCGCGCTGCGCGGCCTCGGGCCCGGGTACTGCTAAGGCCGGCCCGTGGTTCGGCGTGACGCTGCTGCATGTCGTCAAGGAGCGCCAGCAAGGAGAAGGATCATGAACACGATGAGCAAGACCGGGGGCGGTAGCCGGCCGGACGTGCGCCATCGCGCCCGCCACCAGGTCATGGGGCTGTCAGCGCAGTTCCTGATCGGGATGGCACTCGCACTGATTGGCCAGCCCTCGGAGACCACCGGGTTCGCGCACACCACCAGCAACGTGCTACTCGGGCTGCACGTCCTGATCGCGACCGTCCTGATCGCTGGGGCCGCCAGCGTCATCCGCGCCGCCCGAGGCGGCGACCAGCATCGGCGGCTGGCGCACCGGGGCGCTGCCGCGATCGTGCTCACGTCCGGAACCGGCATCCTCACGGTGATCACCAAGAACGACTGGTTGTCCTACACCATGGCGGTTGGCTTCATCGCCTCCCTGCTCGTCTACGTCAGTCTCCTGGTCCGGGCCACCATTGCCGCAGGGTCGTCACAGGAGGAGACGGCCGCACCCGTCAGCGGCCGGTGAAGACCGGCTTGCGCTTCTCGGCGAAGGCGCGCGGGCCTTCCTTGGCATCGGCGGACATGAAGACCTCCATGCCGATCCGGGATTCGACCGCGAATGCCTCGTTCTCGCCCATTCCCTCGGTTTCCCTGATCGTGCGCAAGATGGCCTGCACCGCGAGCGGGCCGTTGGCGGCGATCTGGCCGGCCACGTCCAGCGCCCTTGTAAGGGCCTGCCCGTCAGGAACGACCTCGCCGATCAGCCCGATCCGCAGCGCCTCGTCGGCGGTGATGTGCCTGCCGGTCAGCAGCAGGTCGGCCGCGATCGTGTAGGGGATCTGCCGGACCAGCCTGACCGCCGAGCCGCCGAGCGGGAACAGGCCCCAGCGAGCTTCGGAGATCCCGAACCGCGCGCTGTGGCCGGCGATCCTGATGTCTGTCGCCTGCAGGATCTCGGTCCCGCCCGCGATCGCTGCGCCCTCCACCGCGGCGATCAGCGGCTTGACCAGGCGCCTGCCCTTGAGCAGCGCGTCGATCACCGACAGGTCCAGGCCCCCCTGGCGAAACGAATCGCCCGGCGGAGCGGCCGTCATCGCCTTGAGGTCGGCTCCGGCGCAGAACGACCCTCCCGCGCCGGTCAGCACCGCCACCCTGATCTCCGGGTCGGAGTCGGCCTCGTCCCACGCCTGCCGCAGCAGCGCCATCATCGCGCCGCTCAGCGCGTTGCGGGCCTTCGGGCGGTTCATCGTGACGATGAGCACGTGCCCGCGCCGCTCTATCAGCGCGTGCGGCTGTTCTGGCCCCTCGGTCGCGGACATGGTCGTGCGTCTCCCCGTCGGCTGAATCTTGCCTCCAGACTGTAACAGGTTCTAGTTTCGTCCCATGGCACTGAACATCGCCGACCTGTTCGAGCACGCCGCCGACGCCGTTCCCGACCGGGTGGCGGTGGCCTGCGGTGATCGGCATCTGACGTACCGCGAGCTTGATGAGCGCACGAACCGGCTCGCGCACCACCTGGCGAGCATCGGGGCCGGGCCTGACGACCACGTCGGGCTGTACGCGCGGAACTCCATCGAGGCGGCCGAGACGCTGATCGCGACGTACAAGCTGCGCGCCAGGGCCGTGAACATCAACTACAGGTACGTCGAAGCCGAGCTGCGGTACATGGCCGGTGACGCCGACCTCGTCGCGCTGGTCTACGACCAGCGGTATGCGCCGCTGGTCGCGGCCGTTGCGCCGGACGCTGACAAGCTGCGCGGAGCCGTCGTCATCGACGACGGATCCGCCCCAGGGGGCGAGATCCCCGGCGTTCCTTACGACACCGCGCTGGCGGGACAGCCGGCCGGGCGGGACTTCGGCCCGCGCAGCGGCGACGACATCTACCTGCTCTATACCGGCGGCACGACGGGGTACCCCAAGGGCGTGCTGTGGCGGCAGGCGGACGTGTGGCGGACCCTGGGCGGCGGCATCGACTTCCTCACCGGCGAGCCGCTGGCCGACGAGTGGGTCCAGTCGAAGAAGGCTGTCGCCGGCGGGCTCGTCAAGCTGTGCACGGCGCCGCTGATCCACGGCAACGCGCAGTGGGCGCTGCTCATGGGCCTGTTCGCCGGCGAGACGATCGTGCTCGTGCCGAAGTTCGACCCTCAGGACATCTGGAACTCGGTGCAGCGGTACAAGGTCAACGTCCTGGTCATCATCGGCGACGCGATGGCCAGGCCACTGATCGAGGAGTACGCCACGGGTGGCTATGACGCGTCCTCGCTCCTGGCGATGTCCTCGAGCGCGGCCCTGTTCTCGCCGACGGTGCGGGAGGCCTGCCTGGCCGCGCTGCCGAACGTGGTGATCACCGACGCGATCGGCTCGTCGGAGACCGGGTTCACCGGGATCAGCTTCGTCAGCGCGGGCGCGAAGACCAGCGGCGGCCCGCGGGTGACGCCAGGGCCGAGCACGATCGTGATCGACGATCTCGGCCGCAGGGTCGGCCCAGGGGAGATCGGCAGGATCGCGCGGGGCGGGCACGTTCCGCTCGGCTACTACAAGGACCCGGTCAAGACCGCGGCGATGTTCGTGGAGGTCAACGGCGAGCGCTATGTGGTCCCGGGCGACTTCGCGAGGGTCGAGGAGGACGGCACGGTCACCCTGCTCGGCCGCGGCAACGTGTGCGTGAACACGGGCGGCGAGAAGGTCTTCCCCGAAGAGGTCGAGGGCGCGCTCAAGGAGCACCCTGATGTCTTCGACACGCTAGTGATCGGCATACCCGATGAGCGCCTCGGCCAGCGGGTCGCCGCGATCGTGCAGCCGAGAGACGGCGTCAGCCTGGACGTGGCCGACCTGGAGGCGGTGGTGCGTGAGCACATCGCCGGCTACAAGGTCCCCAGGACGGTATGGCTCACCGACCACATCGGCCGGACCCCGAGCGGCAAGGCCGACTACACCTGGGCCAGGAGGTTCGCGGACGAGAGGCTCACCGCGGCGGCGCCGGCAGCAACCCCCGCGGCCGGTGGCTGAGCCGTGACACTGCGAACGCCGATCTGCGACCGCCTCGGGATCGAGCACCCGATCGTCGGGTTCACGCCGTCCGAGCAGGTCGCCGCCGCGATCAGCAGGGCCGGCGGGCTCGGCGTGCTCGGCGCGGTCCGCTACAACGACGCCGACGACCTCGAGACGGCCCTCGCCTGGATGGACGCCAATACCGACGGCCGCCCGTACGGCGTGGACGTGGTGATGCCGGCCAGGGTCCCAGCCGAGGGAAGCCAGATCGACCTCGGCGAGCTGATCCCGGCCGGTCACCGTGACTTCGTCGACGAGACACTGCGGCGGCTCGGCGTGCCCCCGCTGCCCGCCGATGAGGATCATCGGGGCGGGGTACTCGGCTGGCTGCACTCGGTCGCCCGCGCTCATGTCGAGGTGGCACTCGAGCATCCGGTCGCGCTGATCGCCAACGCGCTCGGATCGCCGCCCGACGACGTGATCGAGGCCGCGCACGATCACGGCATGGCGGTCGCTGCGCTGGCAGGCAAGGCCGAGCACGCGGCGCGGCACGTGTCAAGGGGCGTGGACATCGTTGTCGCGCAGGGATACGAGGCCGGCGGCCATACCGGCGAGATCGCGAGCATGGTGCTGATTCCCGAGGTCGTTGACGCGGTCGGGGCCGACGTCCCCGTGCTCGCGGCCGGCGGCATCGGATCCGGCCGCCAGATCGTGGCCGCGCTCGCGCTGGGCGCGACCGGGGTCTGGATGGGCTCGTACTGGCTGACCACGCGGGAGTACGCGCTCGGGTCGGGCTTGTCCGGGCTGCGGGACGCGCTGCTCGCGGCGACCTCCTCGGACACGGTGCGGTCGCGTATCTATAGCGGGAAGCCGGCCAGGCTGCTCAAGAACGAGTGGACCAAGGCCTGGGATGAGCCGGGCGCACCGGAGCCGCTGCCGATGCCGCTGCAGAACCTGCTGGTCAGCGACGCGCATCAGCGGCTGATGGAGTCCGGCAACCCGGCCGTCGTGCCGATGCCCGTCGGGCAGATCGTCGGCCGCATGAACAGCGTGCGCCCGGTCGCCGAGGTGATGGCCGCACTGCTGGCCGAGGCCGGCGAGGCCCTGACCAGGCTGGGCAAGCTCAGCTGAGGACGGCCCTTATCGCCGTGCACGAAAGGGCTTGATCGTACGCTCGATCGCGGCCATCGTCTCCGGCCGAGGGCCGAAGTGGGCCACGAGGCTGAGTTGCTCGCGCACGTGCAGGATCGGCATCCGCTCCCGCCAGCCAGCGGCGAGCGGGCGGATCTCGTTGTACGCGGAGAAGAACGCCTCAGGCGCCGCGTACCGGGCGGTGCAGTACATCATCGAGATGTCGGTCTCTGCCCACATCCAGCAAACGGCGGGGTCGATGAAGGCGGGCTGGCCGTCTGCCGACAGCGTGTTGCCGCGCCGCGGACGTGACGTCGGCCGGGTCCGCGATGCCGGCGTCACCGAGCAGGCTGGCGACGTCCGTCAGCAGCGGAACTCCGTCAGCGTCTTGTCGCCGGCCGTTCCGACCGCCCAGTAGCCGCCGCGACCAGGAACCCTGGCGACGCCGAAGAGCGTGTCGTCGCCCCTCCCGGGGCTGGGGCTCGCCGCTACTTTCCATGCCTTGCCGTTCCAGTGCTCGGTCAGCGTGCGGAAGGCCGAGCCAGGCGTGGCGCGCCTGGCGCCGACCGCCCACGCGCTGCTGCTGCTCGCCGTCGCGATGGCCTGGAGGCTGTTGTAGTCGGCGGCTGGGCTCGCGGCAGGCACGACCGACCAGCCGGATCCCTTCCAGCGCTCGGTCAGCGCCCTGGTCTGGTTGCCCTTCAGGTAGCTGCCCACCGCCAGCGCGTACCGCGCCGACGGCACGGCGACGCCCTGCAGGAAGCGGTCACCCCCGCCGGGGTTGGCCGTGCGGCCGAGCGTCCACGCCGCGCCGTTCCAGCGGACGGCCAGCGTCCGGCCGAACGAGACCGAGTCGCTTCCCACTGCCCACGCGGGCCGCCCTGCCGGGGCGGCGACCGCGAACAAGAAGTTGTCGCCCGATCCGACGCTGGGGCTCGCGACGATCGACCAGTGGGCGCCGTTCCAGCGCTCGGTGAGCGTCCTGCGGTGACCAGGGTCGTTCCGGTAGCCGACGGCCCAGATGTCGGTGCTGCTCCTGGCTGACGCACCGAGCAGGGTGTTCTCGCCCTGACCGCTGTTGGGGCTCGGAACGACCAACCACTTCGCTCCGTCCCAGTGCTCGATCAGCGTGCGGAAGGTCGTGGTCGACTTCTCGTAGAAGCCGAAGGCCCATGCGTTCTTCGGCGTCAGCGCCACGACCGCGGTGAGCGCGTTGGTGGTGTGGAAGCCGGACGCCGGGTTCGGGCTCGGCACGATCGCCCAGCGTGTGCCGTTCCAGCGCTCGATCAGGGTCTTGTACGCCCCTGCGGTGTTGTACGTTCCGACCGCCCATACGTCCGTGCGCGACGTCGCGGCCACCGCGCTGAGCGTGGCCGCGCCTTTGGTCGGGCTCGGCTTGACCGCCCATCCGCTGCCACAGGCCCGCTGGCTCGCGCCGGCCGGCGTCCCGGCCATGAGCGCGGCGAGCAGCAGGGCGATGGGCGCGGCCAGCCGGCCGGCGGCTAGCAGCGTGCGTTCGGGCATGCGGGCCTCCTGACGGGCATCATCACCATGTTAGGGGTACGGCGTCCGTTTTGACCGCGCGATGACAACGACCAGGCTGCCTTTACCAGGGGAGGCCGGGAAGGGCAGCGGGCCTCAGCTACTCCGTGTCCCGCTTCCAGTGCGGCTTGCCGAAGAGCCGCCTGATCACGTCGTGCAGACTGTGCCCGGTATCGGCGAGCGAGTCCACGCTGTAGACCGGCGGCCCGTCCGGCGCCGGCAGCCCGGCGGCCTGCTCGTCGCTGAGGCTGGACTGAATGTGCGTGGTCGTGAACTCGGGCAGGTGCTCGGCGTCGATGAAGCGCAGCCCGTGGTGGGTCGCGATCACGATGCCCTCGAAGATGTCCAGGTCGGAGACGTCCAGGACGTGCTCCAGCGTGCCGATCTTCGTGCCAGAGCTGCTCAGCACCGGCGTGCCGCGGGTCGCGCCCGCGAAGGAGATCGGTGTTCCCTCACTCATGTCGCCCGCCGCCTCCAGCCGCTTCCGCCAATGCGGATGACCGTATCACCAGTCCGAGGCGGCGCAGTTGCGACGTCGCGCCGCCCAGCGCGAACTCGTTCTGTTTGGCAGCGGTGAAGTACCTGTGCAGTCGCGCGGACGTGTCGATGCCCACGCCGCCGTGAATGTGCACGGCGGTGTGCGCGACCCGGTGCCCGCCATCGGCCGCCCAGAACTTGGCCGTCGCGATCTCCTCGCCGGCCGGCAGGCCGGCCTCGAGCCGCCAGGCTGCCTGCCACATCGTCAGCCTGATGGCCTCGACGTCGATGTAGGCGTCGGCCAGGCGCTGCGCCACCGCCTGGAACGCGCCGATCGGCCTGCCGAACTGCTCCCGGCTCCGCGCGTGAGCGGCGGTCAGCTCCAGCGCCCGCTCGGTGACGCCCAGCTGATCGGCGCAGATGCCCACCCTGGCCCGGTCGGCCAGCCAGCCAGTGACATCGGTGCCCGGCTGGCCGAGCAGCCTGCCTGGGCCGAGTTTCGTGTCGTCGAACGTGAGCCTCGCGAAGCCGGGTCCGTCTGTGACGTGCTGCGGCTCGGCGGTTACCCCGGGGTCGGCCGGCCCGACGCAGAACACCGCCGTACCGTCCGGCGTCGCGGCCGGCACCAGGAACAGGCCGGCGTCGACACCGGCCGGTACGACGGTCTTCGTCCCGCGCAGCAGCCAGCGACTGCCAACGTGCTCGGCCGTGGTGGCGGGATCGCGCGGGTCGCCGGCGCCCGGCTCGGCCAGCGCGGCCGCGATGACAAGGGCACCGGCCGCGGCCGGAGCCGCCCAGGCGGTGACCTGCTGGTCGGATCCGAATCGGGCGATCGCGCCGGCCCCGAGCACGATCGAGCTCAGGTACGGGACCCGCGCGACGGTACGCCCTACCTCGATCAGGACGGCGCACTGCTCGAGCAGGCCGAGTCCGTCGCCGCCCGCGTTCCCCGGCAGGGCGGCGCTGAGGATCCCGGCGGCAGCCAGCTCGGACCACAACGCCCGGTCGAAGCCCAGGCCGCCCGCGTCAAGCTCAGCGAGCCGCTCGGGGGTTTCCTTGTCCGTAAGGATGCGCCGGGTCAGTGCCGACAGTTCCTCGGCGGTCTGCGTTATAGAAAAATCCACAGATCTTCTCCCGCAATCAGCGCCGGTACGGCAGGCCGAGCGCGAGCATCGCGATCATGTCGCGCTGGATCTCGTTCGTGCCGCCACCGAAGGTGAGGATCAGGGCGGACCTGTGCATGCGCTCGATCCGGCCAGCGAGCAGCGCGCCGGGCGAGCCGTCCCTGACCGGCGCGCTCGCGCCGAGCACCTCCATCAGCAGCCGGCAGGCCTCGATGGTCAGCTCGGTGCCGTAGATCTTGGTGGCCGACGCGGCCGCGGGGCCGAGCGCCTGGCCCGCGTCGAGCCGCGCGGCGATCTGCCAGTTCAGCAGCTTCAGCACCTCGGTCCTGGCGTGCACGCGGGCCAGATGCACCTGCACCCACTCGGCGTCGATCACCAGGCCGTCGCCGGCCGGTGCCCGCGCCGCCCAGTCCCGCACCTCGCGCAGCGCGTTCTGCAGCGGCGCGGCAGACGTCAGCGCGACCCGTTCGTGGTTGAGCTGGTTCGTGATCAGCGGCCAGCCCTGGTTCTCCTCGCCGACCAGGTTGGCGGCCGGGACGCGGACGTCGGAGTAGTAGGTCGCACTGGTGGAGACGCCCGCCATGGTCGGGACGGGTGTCCAGGAGAAGCCGGGGGAGCTGACCGGCACGATGATGATCGACAGGCCCTTGTGCCTCGGCGCGTCCTGGTCGGTCCGGCACGCCAGCCAGACGTAGTCCGCGTATCCGATCAGCGACGTCCACATCTTCTGTCCGTTGATCACGTAGTCGTCGCCGTCGCGCACCGCCGTGGTCCGCAGGCGTGCCAGGTCTGTTCCGGCCTCCGGCTCGGAGTAGCCAATCGAGAAGTGCGCCTCCCCGGCGGCGATCTTGGGCAGGTAGAGCGCCTTCTGCTCGTCGGTGCCGAAGCGCATGATCGTCGGCCCGACGGTGTTGATGGTCAGGAACGGCACCGGCACGCCGGCCGCGGCCGCCTCGTCGGTGAAGATCAGGTGGTCGGTGACGCTAGCGTCGCGGCCGCCGTAGGTGGCCGGCCAGCTGAGCGTCAGCCAGCCGTCGGCACCGAGCTTCCTGACGATCTCGCGGTAGGCGACGCCGTCACCGTAGTCACCGCCGGTCCTGTTCAGTCCGGCCTGGCGTTCGGCCGTCATCAGGCCGGCGAAGTACTCGCGCAGCTCGCCCCTGAGCGTCTCCTGCTCCGGCGTATAGGTCAGGTGCACGCCCGCCTCCGCTGCCTCGCCTGCGCCCGGGTCAAAGGAATTAGAACGTGTTCTAGTCTAACCGCGGCCGGTGCGGCGCTGGTAGCCGCCATACGGTGGTCTGCGTGAGCGAGCCTGATGTGCGGGTGAGTCTGGACGGGGGATCGCGATCACGGTGCTGGGCGTCACGGAACCGGGAATCACGGGGCCGGGAATCACGGGGCCGGGAGCAGCACGCAGCTGTCGCCGAACTCGTGTCCCAGGTACCCGGCGCCGTCCGCCCCGGCGTAGGCGGCCTTGACCAGGGCGGCGCCGGCGACCGCCTCGAGCAGCGCCAGGTGCGAGGCCTCCGGGTCGTGCCAGCCGGTGATCAGGCCATCGACCACGCGGGCCGGGTGCTCGGTGCCGAGGACGAGGTCGGTCCAGCCGTGGCCAGGCCGGACCGTTCCTGCTTCGTCGGCCGCGCTCTCCAGCGCCCGTGTCACGGTCGTGCCGACGGCGACCACGCGCCTTCCTGCCGTCCTGGCCTGGTTGACCAGCATGGCGGTCGGCCCGGCCACGACGAACCGCTCGGGCAGCGGCGGCTCGCCGGCCTCCAGCGACGCGACGCCCGCGTGCAGGGTAACCGGCGCGATGATCACGCCGGCCGTGATGAGCTCGACGACCAATTCCGACGTGAACGGGCGGCCCGCGCTCGGCATCTCCGCGCTGCCTGGATGCCGTGAGAACACGGTCTGGTAGGCCGCGAGCGGCCACCGCGCTGGCACGTAGCCGTACCTGATCGGGCGCCCGTGCCTGGCCAGGAACGCTTCGGCACCGCCGGTGACCTCCGGCCCGGTGACGGAGGTCACCCACAGCCGGTCGGCGGCCGGGTCCGGGTGGCGGTAGAGCAGGGTCAGCGAGGCGTCGCCGGGCAGGCTGATCGTCTCGGCGGGCTCGGCGTCGCTCACGCGGCCGCGTTCGGTGTCGCCGTGCCGAAGTTCGGCCACCCAGCAGCCGTCGTCCAGCGGCGTGGAGAAGTGCACGGTCACGGGCCGGCCGTCGGCGCGGTTCCCGTCCACCGCGGCGGCGAGCGTTGCCGACGTGTTGACGACGAGCAGGTCGCCGGCCGTGAGGAACCTGACGAGGTCACCGAACCTGGCGTGCGCCAGGCCATCGGTCGTCGCGACGAGGAGCCGGACGCCGTCGCGGGCCAGACCGCGTTCTTCGGCCGGCCGGTCGGCTGCGTGCCTCATGAGGTCACCTCCGCGGGGAAGGGAAGGGCTGGGGCGGGGGGAGTGGTCGGGGCGGGGAACGGGCCAGCCAGGTCGGCGGCCCGGTAGCGGCCGCTGGGCGGCCGCTCGCTGATCAGCCGCAGCAACGCGGGAGCGACGCTCTCCGGTTCTGGCCGGTCGGAGATATCCTCGCCGGGGAAGGCCTGCTGGTGCATCTCGGTCCGCATGTCTCCTGGGTCGAACGCGTAGCAGCGCAGGCCGCCGTCCTCGGCGGCCAGTACCGCGGTGAGCTGGTCAAGGGCGGCCTTGGACGAGCCGTAGCCGCCCCAGCCCGGGTAGGCCTCGACGGCCGCGTCCGAGCTGACGTTGACGATCGTTCCGCCAGCCGCGCTGAGCGGGGCGGCGAGCAGCTGGATCAGCGCGAGCGGCGCGATCACGTTGGTCTCGTAGACGCGGCGTAGCGCGCCGAGGTCATAGCCGGTCAGCGCCGGCAGCGGGCTGGGGCCGAGCGTGCTGGCGTTGTTGACCAGCAGGTCGAACCGGCCGAGTCCGGTGATCGCGGCCGCCAGGCTGGCCCGGTGGCCTGCGCTGGTGATGTCGCCTGCGATGGCGGTGACATCGGGAAGGCCGCGGACCGCGTCGGTCAGGTCAGCCTCGCGCCGGGCGTCGACGACCAGCGACCAGCCTCGGCCGGCGAGCGCCCGGGCGGCCGCCCGGCCGAGTCCTCGGGATGCTCCGGTGATCAGGGCGACAGGCATTGTCGTGCTCCTCACTGCGGGATGGATGCCATACTGGTAGTTGAAGTCAACTTCAAGTCAAGCGATGTGGGCAGGGAACGCCGATGCACACCACAGATCTGCTCACGGTCGGGGAGATCGCCCGCAGGAGCGGATTCGCCGACTCGGCCGTTCGGTACTACGAGCGCCTCGGGCTGCTGCCCGCGTCCAGGACATCAGGCGGACAGCGCCGGTTCGAGCGGAGCACGCTGCGCCGGCTCGCGTTCATCAGGGCCGCCCGCAACATCGGCCTCAGCCTCGACGAGGTCGCGGCCGCGCTGGCGTCGCTGCCCGCCAGCCGGACACCGACCAGGTCTGACTGGTCTCGGCTGTCGAGTAGCTGGCGGCAGCGGCTCGACGACCAGATCGGCGCGCTGGTCGCGTTGCGTGACGGGCTCGACTCGTGCATCGGGTGCGGCTGCCTGTCACTTGACCGGTGCGCGTTCTCCAACCCGTCGGATTCGGCCCGCACGGGCGGGCCCGGCGCGGTCTACCTGCCGTCGGGCCTGCGCCGGGACGTTCCGCACCCGGCCGCCCGCCAGCCAGCCCAGACTTAGAACGTGTTCTACTTGTTGGCAACAGACCTGGCGGTGGGAGGGCTGGCGCGATGGCTGAGGCGTTCATCATCGACGCGGTCAGGACGCCCGTCGGCAGGCGGGGCGGCGGGCTGGCCCGCGCGCATCCTGCCGACCTCGGCGCGCACGTGCTGTCGGCGCTGATCTCGCGGGCCGGCATCGACCCGTCGGCGGTCGACGACGTGATCGTGGGCTGCGTGGACACGATCGGCCCGCAGGCGGGGGACATCGCGAGGACCGCGTGGCTGGCCGCCGGGCTGCCGGAGGCCGTGCCAGGGGTGACCGTGGACCGCCAGTGCGGGTCATCACAGCAGGCCGTGCACTTCGCCGCGCAGGCCGTTCTCAGCGGCACCGCCGACCTCGTCGTGGCCGGCGGGCTCCAGAACATGAGCCAGATCCCGATCGCCGCCGCGATGACGGCCGGGCAGGCGTTCGGCCATGACGACCCGTTCGGCGGATCCGGCGGCTGGCGGGCCAGGTACGGCGGCCAGGAGATCTCCCAGTTCCGCGCCGCTGACCTCATCGCAGCGAAGTGGGGGATCGGCCGGGCCGAGATGGAGGAGTTCGCGCTCGCTAGTCACCAGCGGGCGATCGCGGCGATCGACGCCGGCGACTTCACCGCCGAGATCGCGCCGTATGGCGACGTCAAGGACGACGAGTGCCCGCGTCGCGACACCTCGCTGGAGCGCATGGCCAGGCTGGAGCCGTTGCGCCCGGCCGCCGAGGGCGGCGTGGTCACGGCGGCGCTCTCCAGCCAGATCGCGGACGGCGCAGCCGCGCTGCTGATCGCCTCCGAGCGCGCGGTCGCCGGGCACGGCCTGCGGCCGCGGGCGCGGATCGCCCATCTCTCGGTTCGCGGCGACGACCCGGTCCTGATGCTGACCGCGCCGATCGCGGCGACCGAGCAGGCGCTGCGCAAGACCGGCCTCCGCCTCGCCGACATCGACCTCGTGGAGATCAACGAGGCGTTCGCGCCCGTCGTGCTCGCCTGGCAGCGCGAGACCGGCGCCGACCTGACCAGGCTGAACGCGTGCGGCGGCGCGATCGCGCTCGGCCACCCGCTGGGCGCGACCGGCGCCAGGCTGATGACCACGCTGCTCTACGGGCTGGAGCGGACCGGCGGCAGGCTGGGCCTGCAGACCATGTGCGAGGGCGGCGGCCAGGCCAACGTCACGATCATCGAGCGCGTGGGCTGACCGCCGCTCATTCGCCGGTCGAGCCGGCCATCAGCTCGGTGACGATGTCGAGGTGGCCGGTGTGCCTGGCGTATTCCTGCAGCAGGTGGAACAGGATCCGCTCCAGCGTCGCCGGGTCGGCGCCGTCCCACTGCTCGCCCGGCTGCCCCAGTTCGGCCAGGTCGTGCGCCTCGATGACGGCCGTGCTCCGCTTGGCCTGCGCCGCGAGCGCCGCGACGAGCACGTCAAGCGTCTCGTCCGGGCCGACGTCCAGCCAGACGGCAGGATGCTCCTGGTCAGATCGCCGGCGGGCAGCTCGCGGAGCTTGGTCACGAGCCGGGACCTGAAGTACTCGAGGTAACGCAGGAAGACCCCGCGCTCCGAGCCTGCCGGGATCGTCGGCGACGGGAATTCCACGGCTTCGGCAAAGGTATCAGCAGTCATAACGCAACCCTCGCGCACTGCCGTCCGCGTGGTCGAGCGAATTGGCGGTGAGCGCTCAGCCGTCGGGAACCGCACGCCACGCCACCACGGCAATGCCGATCGTGGCCACGGCGAAGACGATCGCCCAGGTGAAGGAGCCCACGGCCGCCAATCCCGCAGCGGCCGCGAGGAAGAGCACGACCTCGGCGCCTAGCCGTCTCGGCTGCGGCAGGCGGCGCGTAGCGCGAGGCGCCAGCGCGACACCCCAGATGATCACGACGGCCACGGGGGTGAGCACGGCAAGGGCGATGTTCGCCGCGGTGCCGAGTCCCGCGCTCATGCCGACGATCGCCAGCACGGCAAGCAGTGCGAGTTCGGAGAGGAAGGCCAGCGTCAGGATGAGCCAGCGGAGGGAACTCGCCACGCTGCCACACTACGGAATGCTCAGCCGCCCGCACGCGGCCTCCGGACGATTCGGCGTGCCGGAGCCCGCCCCGGTCCATGATCAACTCGACTCTGGATCCGAACCGACCATTTTTGCGCCGGAAATGCGAGTTTTGTCGGTGCGATTCGGATCCAAAGTCGAAATGATCATGGTGACGCAGGGCTCGCTTGCTGCCCGCCGGGGCTGGGTCGGCCGTTCAGGCCGGGCGGAAGCGGAGGATGCCGCGGTCGATTACTACGGTTCCGTCTTGCGTCGCGGCCTGGAACAGCGCGGAGCCAGTCCCGCTGGCGGCGTCATCCGCGGTGACCCACATCGAGACGGTCAGCGTATCGCCGGGCAGGACCGGGCGGGTGAAGCGCCCGCCCATCGACGCGAACCTCCCCGGGTCCGAGCCGCAGAGCGCGTGCAGCAACGCGCGGCCCGTGAAGCCGTACGTGCACAGGCCGTGCAGGATCGGCCGGGCGAAGCCGCCCCTCGCGGCGAACACCGGATCGGCGTGCAGCGGGTTCCGGTCGCCTGACAACCGGTAGATCAGCGCCTGTTCGGGGCGCGTCTGCAGGGTCACCTCATGATCGGGCGGCCGGTCCGGGCGCTCCCAGGGCTCGCTGCTGCCGCGCTCGCCGCCGAACCCGCCCTCGCCGCGGATGAACGTGCCGCTGCGGGCGGTGACCATCGGCTCGCCGGTCAGCGCGTCGACCGCGCTGTTCTCGACGGTGATAAGAGCGCCTGAACCCTTGTCGTAGATGCCGGTGACGGTCGAGACAGTGCGCACCGTGCCGGCCACCGGCAGCGGCCTGTGCAGCTCGAAGGACTGTTCCGCGTGCACGAGCAGCGCGCGGTCGAAGTCGCCCAGGTTCCGCCTGACCGCGGCCTGGGAGATCAGCACCGCGAAGGTCGGCAGGACCTGCTGGGTGACGCCACTGGTGTTCTCCGTGGTGAACTGAAGCTCCTTCAGCGGGTCACCAAGCCCGGCCCCGACCCCGACCGCGTACAGCAGCGCGTCCTTCGGCGTCCATGACCGCTCGTGCGGCTCTCCTGGTTCGCCCACCAAGCTATGGTCGAGTGCCATGATGGCCTCCTGCGTTCTGTTATAGCCCGGTATTAGAACTTCGTTCTAGAATCATTCTCTGCACGCGCGTGCCGTGTCAATCGGCACTGGGTCGACGGGAGTGGCTATGGGCCTGCTGGACGGAAAGGTCGCCATCGTGACCGGCGCGAGCCGGGGGATAGGCGCGGAGATCTCCAGGCGGTTCGGCGCCGAGGGCGCGGCGGTCGCGGTCGCGGCCAGGACGACCGACGCGGGCCAGTCGCCGCTGGAGGGCACGATCGGCGACACCGCCGCGGGGATCGAGGCAGCGGGCGGGACCGCGGTCGCGATCGCGGCCGACCTGTCCAAGCCGGCGGACCGGGAGCGGCTGGTGGCCGAGACGACGGAGCGGCTCGGCCCACCCGACATCCTGGTGAACAATGCCGCGGTGACGTACTTCACCAGGGTCGAGGACTTCACCCCGCGCCGGTTCCAGCTGATGTTCGACGTGCAGGTGCAGGCCCCGTTCCACCTCGCGACGCTGGTGCTGCCTGGCATGCGCGGCCACGGCCGCGGCTGGATCCTGAACATCTCGTCGCGGGCGGCGCTGCAGCCGGAGATCCCGCCGAACGCCTGGGGCGGCCGCGGCGGCACCGTCTACGGCATGTGCAAGGCCGCGATCGAGCGGTTCTCCACCGGTCTGGCCGCCGAGCTCTATCCCGACAACATCGCGGTCAACGCGCTGTCGCCCACGCAGGTCGTGCCGACGCCAGGAACGATCTTCCATCGGCTGACAGCGCCTGGCGACGAGAACTCCGAGCCGCCGTCGGTCATGGCCGCGGCCGCGCTCGCGCTGTGCAGCGCTGACCCGCGGGCCATGACCGGGCGGATCACCTACTCCCAGGAGCTGCTCGCCGAGCTCGGGGTGCCCCTTTCCGGCTAGCACTGCCCGGCTAGCCGCCGCCTGCTAGGGGGGCCTAGACGCCGATCCTGGTGGCGAGGCGCTCGCGGTGGTAGCTCGCGTCGCCGAGGAACAGCTCGCTTGCCTTGGCGCGCTTGAAGTACAGGTGCGCGTCGTGCTCCCAGGTGAAGCCGATGCCGCCGTGGATCTGGATGTTCTCGGCGGCGACGTGGAAGTACGTATCGGAGGCGAGCGCCTTGACGAGCGCGGCGACGACCGGTACCTCCGCCGAGTCCTCGGCGACGGCCGCCGCGGCGTAGCCGACCGCCGAGCGGAGCGACTCGACCTCGAGCAGCAGGTCGGCGCAGCGGTGCTTGATGGCCTGGAAGCTGCCGATCGGCCGCCCGAACTGGTGCCTGATCTTCGCGTAGTCCACGGCCATGTCGAGCGCGCGCTGGGCGCCGCCGAGCTGCTCGGCGGCCTGCGCGATCGCCGCCACGTCGAGCGTGGAGTTCAGGATCGCGTCCGCGTCGCCCGGTGAGCCGGCCAGCCTGGCCGGGGTGGAGCTGAACTCGAGCCTGGCGAGCCTGCGGGTCTGGTCAAGCGCGGGCAGGTCCTTGCGGGTCAGCCCGTCGGCGCCGGCCTGCGCGGCGAACAGCGTCAGGCCGGCCGGGGTCCTGGCGACCACCAGGATGAGCGTGGCGGCGCTGCCGTCGAGCACGAAGCTCTTGTGCCCGTCGAGCACCCATCCGCCGTCCCGCTCGCTGGCCGCGAGCCCGATCGCGTCCGGTTCCCACGACCCGTTGTCCTCGGTGAAGGCCAGCGTCGCGATCGTCTCGCCGCTCGCGATGCCGGGCAGCAGGTCCTGCTTCGCTGCCTCGTCCGCACTGGCCAGCAGCGCGTTCGCGGCCATCACCGCGCTGGCCAGGTAGGGACCCGGGTACAGCGCGGCGCCCAGTTCCTCGAGCACGATGGCCTGCTCGGCGAACGTGAATCCGGCGCCGCCGTACTGCTCGGGAATCGCGATGGCCTGCAGGCCGAGCTGGCTGCCCGCGTAGCTCCATACCTTCTCGTCCGTGCCGTCGTCGGACTCCATCAGCTCGCGCACGCGTGGCAGCGGTACCCGGTCCGCGAGGAAGCGCCGGACCGATTCCCGCAGCTCCCGCTGCTCCGTGCTGTAGGCGAGCTTCATTGTCCCGGTTCCGTTCTGTCTCGGGCCGCGGCGCGGTCCTGCTGCTCCGTGAGGTCATCGTGCTGGCCGTGCTGGCGGTGCTGGCCGGTGACGACGAGGACGTCGAGGGCCTCGACCTGGTCGCCGTCAACCCAGAGCGGGTTGATCTCCAGCGCGCTGAGCGCGTCGCCGAGTGACAGGGCGGCATCGGCCATCCGCGTGACGACGGTCGCGAGGGCGTCGAGGTCGGCGGGCCGCCTGCCGCGGACACCGCGCAGCAGCGGAGCGCCGCGCAGTTCGCCGAGCATCGCGATCAGATCGTCCTTGCCGGCGGGCAGCACCCGCAGGCTGACGTCGCCGAGTACCTCGACGAAGACGCCGCCCAGGCCGACAGCGAGCACCGGCCCGAACACCGGGTCCACGCTGATCCCGGCCAGCAGCTCTACCCCGCCGGTCCGCATCGGGCTCACTGTCACGCCGTCGATGTTCGCGTTCGCGGCCTTCTCGCCAGCCGTCCTGACTCGCTTGAACCCGGCCCTGAGCTGCGTGATCGTACGCAGGCCGAGTTCCACGCCGCCGACGTCTGACTTGTGCGCGATCTGCGCGGAGCTGACCCGCAGCGCCACCGGGTAGCCGAACTGCCTGGCCGCCGCCGCCGCGCCGTCGACGGAGCTGACCAGCTCCGCCGGCACCAGCGGCACGCCGAAGGAGGCCAGCAGCTCGCGCGCGTCCGCCTCGCGCCAGGCCCCGGCCGGATAGTGCTGGCCGTCCTGCCCCGCCCGCACCCCAGGCGCCGCCGGGCCAGGCCAGGTGCGGCCGCGACCCTCGGCCCAGCGGATCGCGTTGCCGATCGCCCGGACGCCAAGGTCCATCCCGCCGAGCAGGTGAATGCCGTTCCTGCCGAGCAGCTCCCGGCCGAAGGGCGTCACGTCAACGCACGTGGACGCCACCGAGATGACAGGAATCCGGGCAGCGGCCATCCGCTCGCCGAGCCAGGCGACCCGCTCGTCCAGCAGCGTCGCCGTCGCCTCGTCGGGTGGCCGGGCATCGGGCAACGTGAGCCCGGAGAAGAACACGAAGTCCAGGTCAGGGTCCTCGACCGCCGCGTCCAGCGCGTGATCGATCGCCGTCAGCGCCGACGTCCGCTGGTTGGCCAGGAAGTAGCCGGTCACGTCGAGCGGGTTGCGTACCTGCGCGAACGGCGGAAGGTGCGGCTCGATCGCGGCGGCCGTCGACGGCGCGAACGCCGGGATCTCGATGTCCTGCTCGGCCGCCCGGTCGGCGATGATGTCGCACGCGCCGCCCGAGGCGGTCAGCACGCCCATCCGCCGCCCAGCAGGATGTCGGCCGTAGCCGAGCAGCGCCCCCGTGGTCAGCAGGTCCTCGATGCTGGTCACGCGGATCACGTTGAGCTGGCGGAGCACCGCGTCCACGACGGCGTCGTCGCCGGCGATGGAGCCGGTGTGAGCCAGCGCGGCCTCGCTCCCCGCCGCGCTCGATCCGGCCTTGAGCGCGACGATCGGCTTGCCGGCCCTGTCGGCCCGCCCGGCCGCGGCGGCGAACGCCGCCGGATCGCCGATCTGCTCGAGAAACAGGCAGATCGCCCTGGTGTCCTCGTCGTCGATCAGGTAGTTGATCACGTCGGTCGCGGTGATCATCGCCTCGTTGCCCAGGCTGGCCACCGTGCTGACCCCGATCGCCCGCGACCTGGCGAAGCTGAGCATCACGCTCGCCAGCGCGCCGCTCTGCATGGCGATCCCGACCGGGCCTGCCTCCAGCGGCAGCGGGACGGTCAGCGCGTAGGGCCCGGCCATGGCGTGCGCGTTCAGGAAGCCGAGGCAGTTCGGGCCGAGCAGGGTTATGCCGTTGGCTGCCGCGCGGCTGACCAGGCGGTCCTCCAGCACCTTGCCCTTCGCGCCGGTCTCCCGGTAGCCGGACGCGAGCACGATCGCGCCCCGCACGCCGGCCGCGCCAGCGTCGTCGATCACGTCCTCGACCGCGCCGGTCGGCACCATGATGAACGCGAGGTCAGCGGGCCTGGGCAGATCGCGGAGGCTGGGCACCGCAGGGGTGCCGAACACCGTCTCGTGGCGCGGGTGCACCGGGGTCAGCTCGCCGCTGAAGCCAACCGCCGCGGCGCTGGCCCGCACGAACCTGGCCCACGCCGAGGTCGGCGACGCGCCGACAACCGCGATGTCCCGCGGTGCGAAGAATCGCGCGAGGCGCTCCGGCGTCACGAGGTCGGCCAGCAGCTGAGGTCTTGTTATGACCGGGGTCTCTTTCCTTTGTCCTGCGGACGCTGCCGCGTGACCGCGGTCGCGGTGCGCCGCGCCCGTGCGGCGCTGGCCCCTTGACCGAGGCGGCGCCAGCGGCGGTGCCGCCCACCCGTGGTCCGCGCTCACCGGAGCGCGAGCGTCGGCGTGGCCGCCGCGCGGCCGCTCAGCGTTTTCCGGAGCGCGAGCGTCGGCGTGGCCGCCGCGCGGCCGCTCAGCGTTTTCCGGAGCGCGCGCACTGCTCATCGGTCATTGAGGGCAGCCCGCGGCTCCTTCGGCAGCCCGAGCGCACGCTCGCCGATGATATTGCGCTGGATCTCGCTCGTGCCCGAGTAGATCGTCCCTGCCCGGCTGGACAGGAAGACGTTCTGCCAGGTAGACGTCGGGTAGCCGGGCCCGTCCGGGCGGACAAGCGCGTCCGTGCCGACGATCCCGACGGCGATCTCGCCGAGCCGCTTGTGGTACTCGCTCCAGGCCAGCTTCGCGACGGACGCTTCGGGTCCTGGCTGCCTGCCCTCGGCGACCTGGGCCAGGGTCCGCAGCCCGCTGAACCGCATCACCTGAACTCCGGTGTAAGCCCAGGCGAGCTGCTGGCGCACCAGCGGGTCGGTGTCCTTGCCGTATTTCCGCGCCGTGTCGGCAAGCTCCCAGAACTCGCGCTCGAACCCCAGGTGCTGGATGGTCGCCGCGCCGCCGCGCTCATGACCGAGCGTGGTCATGGCGACCTTCCAGCCGTTGTTGAGCCCGCCGATGACGTTGAACAGCGGCACCCTGACGCCGTCGATGAAGTCCTCGCAGAACTCGGCCGCGCCCGAGATCTGCCTGATCGGCCGGTACTGCACGCCAGGGTGCTTGAAGGGGAACAGCACGTAGGACAGCCCGGCGTGCTTCGGCGCCTCAGGATCACTGCGGCACAGCGCGAACATCATGGTCGCCCGCGCGGCTCCCGACGTCCACACCTTGTTGCCGGTGATCACGACCTCGTCGTCCTGGACCTCAGCCTTGGTCTGCACGCCTGCCAGGTCAGAACCCTGATTGGGCTCGGAGAATCCCTGGCAGTAGACGTCCTCGCCGGAGATGATCCGCGGCAGGAAGTACGCCCGCTGCTCGTCGGTGCCGTGCACGATGATCGACGGCCCGACCAGGCTCTCGCCCATGCCGCGCCGCACCCGAGGCAGCCCGGCCTGGTGGAACTCCTCGTTCATGACCGCGAGCCTGACCCCGTCCATGCCCTGGCCGCCGAACGCCTCTGGCCATTGCGGGCAGATCAGCTTCGCGTCGGCGAGCCTGCGCTCCCACTCGGCGTACTCCGGCTGCGCGGCCGCCCTGGCCAGCTCGGCTCCCTGGTACCCGCCGGTCGTCGCCGCTATGGTCCAGTCGGTCAGCGCGACCAGGCCATCCGGGGCGCTGGCCGTCATCCACTCGCGAAGGTCTGCCCGGAACTCCGCGATCTCCGGGCCGAGGTCGAGATCCATGGCGAGCCTCCCGGCGGGGGTCGGGGCGGGGGACGAAATCTTAGAATCAAATTCTAAGTTCGATCAGAACAAAGCGCTCGTGGCATTGTCAAGGCTGGCAGACCGGCTGTTCGCAGGCCGGCCCGGGGCCTTCGGCGGCCCGGACGCGGGGGCGGCCGGGGGGCGGCGGGTGCGTGCCGGGTCAGGTCCTCGTCGCGGGTGCACCGGGGCCCTTGGCGGCAGGCGGTTTCCAGGGGCCGCCGGTCATCTCGCGGCGGGCGTACTCGATTACCGCGTCGATGACGGAGTTGGCCTGGCGGCGGTTCCTGCAGGCCGCGACCTCGCGTGCGCCGACTCCGATCAGCGAGGTCAGGATCGCCGCGTAGAGCCGGTCGAGCGAGGTGTCGGCGAGCCTGAGCAGCGCGTCGTTCTGGCTGACCCATTCGTGCTCACGCTGCCGCTTTATCAGCTCGAACCCCGGCGGGCCGTCGCCAGAAACGAACAGCATGGCCAGGTCGCGGCGCACCCAGCTGCCCTCGAGAAAGGCCCTGGCTCCGATGCAGAACAGGGCGGTCGGATCGGCTTCGCCTCCGCGGCGGGCCTGCGCGACCGCCTCGCTTGCGGCCTTCTCGTGCGCGGCCTGGTGTTCCTGCCACAGGGCCAGGAAGAGCTCGCTCTTGCCGCCGAAGTGATGGTAGAGGCTGCCCACGCTCGAGCCCGCCCGCTCGACCACGTCGGCGATGCTGGCGCTGGAGAACCCCTGCTCGGCGAAGACCTCGCGCGCGGCGTCCAGCAGGGCGCGCTGGGTCTGCTTGGTCCGGCCCCACTGCCAGGCGCCGCCGGCTGCCCTGTTCGTCAGTTCGCTCGTCATGCCGCTCTGCCAAGTCGCAAGCTGAAGATAATTCCAGAAGGCTATTCTAGTAATCCGAACTCGGTTCCAGCCAGGAAAGGGCCGGTGAGCAGCGATGGGACGGCTTGACGGGCGCGTCGCGATCGTGACAGGCGCTGGACGCGGCATCGGGAGGTCGGTCGCCATCCTGCTCGCCAGTGAAGGGGCCCCGGTCGTGGTCAACGACCTCGGCGCAGCTGTTGATGGCTCGGGCAGTGACACAGGCCCGGCCGGCCAGGTCGTCGAGGAGATCGGGGCGGCGGGCGGCAAGGCGGTCGCGAACGGCGCCGACGTATCCGATCACGCTGCTGCGCAGGACCTGATCGGGTCCGCGATCGAGCAGTTCGGGCGGCTCGACGTGCTTGTCAACGTCGCTGGCATCCTGCGTGACCGGATGGTCTTCAACATGAGCGAGCAGGAGTGGGACGACGTCATCAGGGTGCACCTGAAGGGCACGTTCAACACGACCAAGTTCGCGGCCGCGCACTGGCGGTCGATCCGCGACCCCGAGGCGCAGAACCGGATCATCAACTTCACCTCGGTCTCCGGCCTGCACGGCGCGCCCGGCCAGCCGAACTACGCCGCAGCGAAGATGGGCATCGTCGGCCTGACCTACTCGTGTGCCAACGCGCTGCGCGCCTACGGCGTGACGGCTAACGCGATCTCGCCTGGCGCGGCGACCCGGATGACCGAGTCGGTGCCGACGGAGCGGCGCCGGGCCAGGGTGAGCGCTGACGAGTGGTCCCCTGACAACGTCGCGCCGGTGGTCGCCTATCTCGCGAGCCCGCAGTCCGGCTGGATAAACGGCAGGATCGTGCACTCGAGCGGTTACGAGATCGCGCTCTACAGCAACCCGGAACCGGAGATCCGGATCATCGGGACCGGCCCGTGGGATGCCGACAGTCTTGCGAGCCAGGTGGAGCGCGCGTTCGCCCAGAAGCTGGGCCGGAACGGCTGATGGCGACGGTGCCCGCGGAGATACGGCCGGCGAAAGCCGGACCAGGCAAGGCGGTGCCGGTGCCGACACCGGATACCCAGCCGTTCTGGGACGGCTGCGCGGCCGGCGAGCTGCGGATCCAGCGGTGCCTGGACTGCGGCGAGCCGTACTTCTACCCGCGCCCCGTGTGCCCCGCGTGCGGCTCGGCGCGGGTGGAGTGGTTCACCGCGAGCGGTCATGCGACCCTGTACTCGTACGTGATCAGCCACCGGCCCGCGCCTGGCTTCGAGGACGAGGCACCGTACGCGATAGCCGTCGTCCAGCTCGCCGAGGGACCGCGGATGATGACCAACCTGACCGGCGTGCCCAGCACCCCTGAGGATCTCGTGCTCGACATGCCGCTGCAGGTCACGTTCGAGCAGCGCGGAGATGTCAGCCTGCCGCTGTTCGCCCCGGCCCCGGGCGGCCACGCGACGGGGGAGAGCCGGTGACCGGGGTCGTCATCGCGGGCGCCGCGGAAACCGACCGGGTCGGCAAGCTGCCCGAACACTCCGCCCTTCAGCTGCACACCGAGGCCGCGCTCAACGCTCTCGCCGACGCGGGCATTACCGTCAAGGACATCGACGGGATCGCCACCGTCAGCGCGCCTGGCCCGGTTCAGGTCGCGCACTCGCTCGGCATCGTGCCGCGCTGGCTCGACGGCACCGGAGTCGGCGGGACGTCGTTCCTGCTGCACGTCAGGCACGCGGCGGCCGCGATCGCGGCCGGCTACGCGAGCACGGTGCTGATCACGCACGGCGAGTCCGGCAGGTCCAGGATCGGCGCCGCGCGCTTCGCGCCGGCCCTGTCCTCGATGCAGGGCCAGTTCGAGGCGCCGTACGGGGTCTTCGGCGCGCCTACCGCGTTCACCATCCCGGCGCTGCGGTACATGAAGGAATACGGTCTCACGCACGAGCAGCTCGCGTACGTGGCCGTGGCGCAGCGGCGCTGGGCCGCCAAGAACCCGCGTGCCCTGTACCGGGATCCGATCACCGTCGATGACGTGCTGGCTTCGCGCGTCGTCGCCTACCCGTTCCACCTGCTCGAATGCTGCCTTGTCACGGACGGCGGCGGCGCGCTCGTGGTGACCTCGGCCAAACGCGCCGGCGAGTTCCCCAAGCGGGCCGTGCACGTGCTCGGCACGGGCGAATCGTGCGAGACGCCGCTGATCTCGCAGATGGCCGACTTCACCGAGTCGCAGGCCTTCCGGCTGGCCGGCGGGGCGGCATTCGCCGAGGCTGGGATCGGCACGGGCGACGTCGGCCACCTGATGATCTACGACGCCTTCGCGCACCTGCCGATCTACGGTCTTGAGGCGCTGGGCTTCGTCGGCAAGGGCGAAGGCGGGGCGTTCATCTCTGACGGGAACACCGAGCCTGGCGGCTCGCTGCCACTGAACACCAATGGCGGCGGGCTCTCGTACACCCATACCGGCATGTACGGAATGTTCGCGATCCAGGAGTCGGTCCGCCAGCTTCGCGGCGAGGCCGCCGCCCAGGTCGCGGCGCCGGAAATCGGCGTCGTGCTCGGCGTCGGCGGCATGTTCGCCACGTCAGGCGCGCTAGTGCTCGGGAAGCAGCCAGCCTGAGGCGGCGGCGGATCACCGGTCGTTAGGGTGAGATGCGGCGATCAGTCCGGTCGGTCCGGGCTGCGCCAGGACGCGCTTCACTCCGTGACAAGGAGGTCAGATGGCTGGCGGTGCGGTGGCAATTACCGGCGGGCGGATCGTTCCCATCTCAGGGCCCGACATCGAGCAGGGAACGGTGCTGATCACCGGCGGGCGGATCGCCGCTGTCGGCGACTTGGTGGAGATCCCCGACGGAACCGAGGTGATCGACGCCACGGGTTCGGTGATCCTGCCGGGCTTCATCGACGCGCACGCGCACGTCGGCGTCAGCGAGGAGGCCGAAGGCTGGGCCGGCCAGGACACCAACGAGATGACCGAGCCCGTCACCGCGCAGGTTCGCGCCATCGACGCGATCAACCCGGCCGACCTGGGCTTCCGCGACGCGATCAGCGGCGGCGTGCTCGCGGTAAACGTCAACCCTGGGTCCGGCAACCCGATCGGCGGCCAGACGGTCGCGCTGAAATGCTGGGGCCGTACCGTCGACCAGATGGCCCTGCGCCAGCCATCGGGCATGAAGTCGGCGCTCGGCGAGAACCCGAAGCGGGTCTACGGCGATCAGAAGAAGACCCCGAGCACCAGGCTGGGCACCGCCGCGGTGATCCGCGGCGCGCTGGTCGCGGCCGCGAACTACCTGGAGCGCATCGACGCCGAGGGGCGCAAGCCCGAGGCGGACCGCAAGCCGGTCGAGCGCGACCTCAAGTTGGAGGCGCTCGGCCTCGTGCTCCGCAAGCAGATCCCATGGCGGCAGCACTGCCACCGCGCCGACGACATCGCCACGGCGATCAGGATCGCCGATGAGTTCGGTTACGACCTGGTCATCGATCACGGCACCGAGGCGCACCTGCTCGCCGACCTGATCGCGGCTCGCGGCACGCCGGTGATCATCGGCCCGCTGTTCACGAGCAGGTCGAAGGTCGAACTGCGGAACAGGTCGCTGGCCAACCCTGGCCGGCTGGCCAGGGCTGGCGTCACGATCGCGATCACCACCGACCATCCGGTGGTGCCGATCAACTTCCTGGTGCACCAGGCTTCGCTGGCCGTCAAGGACGGCCTGGACCGGGAGACGGCGCTGCAGGCGCTCACCATCAACCCGGCCAGGATCGCCGGCGTCGACGACCGCCTTGGCTCGATCGAGCCTGGCAAGGACGCGGACCTGGTGATCTGGTCGGGCGACCCGCTCGACGTGCTCAGCAGGGCGGTCAGGGTATTCGTCGACGGAGCTGAGATCTATTCGTACTCGGGCGGCGAGGCCCATTTCGCTGACCATTGACGCAGCCATTTTCGCAGCACCTGCGGACGTTCGAGGAAGAGATTCTCGGTCCTGACGTCTCCGTAATTCCGATTACGGATGAGGACGAGGCCACCTTCTGACGTGCGTCGCGCGATGCGCCTGACAAAGGCCATCCGGGCATGCACTATTGGCAGTAACGGTTTTCAGATCGAGCCGCAGGCCGCATTCGGGTGACACCGGAAATCGGTCTGCGCCGCTAGGGCGGCCGGGCCGCGACGCAGCATATTCCGAGCTGAAGACCGTCATGCTGCCGCTCACCGACGCGATGGTGTAAGCGCAGCTCGCTGATGTCCGGCGGGTGAGCTTGTCTGCAGGACGGGCTCACCCGCCGGCTGCCATCACGCAGCCTTCGCGCCGGCGCGCGAAGCAGGACGCCCGGAGCTCGCTTCGCCCGCGATGGGCCATAATGTCGCGCAGTGCCGTTCCGCGTTGCCCGGGGGGAGAAGCATGAGCGAGAGCTTCAGCAGCGAGCTGTGGGACGGCATTACCGACATCTACGCGGCCATTCTGGCCCATCCGTTCCTCGCCGGGATGACCGACGGCAGCCTGCCGGCCGACGCCTTCACCTTCTACGTCGTGCAGGACGCGCTCTACCTGCGCCGGTATGCCCAGGCGCTGGCGGCTGTCGCGACGCACGCACCCGACCCGGCGCAGACCGAGATGTTCGCCAGGCACGCGGCTGGCATCGTGGCGGTCGAGATGAGCCTGCACGACACGCTGCTCGCGGACCTGGACATCGACGCCGCGGCGATCGACGCCGCGGCGGAGGCGCCGACGACCATGGCGTACAACAGCTACATGCTCGCCAACACCCAGGGTGGTTCCTACGCCGAGGGCGTGGGCACCGTCCTGCCGTGCTACTGGATCTACGGCGAGGTCGGCAAGCACCTGCTCGGGCGCGGCTCCCCGAACTCCAGGTACCAGAAGTGGATCGATACCTACGGCGGCGAGGAGTTCGACGCCGAGGTCAGGGACGTCATCGCGGTCACGGATACGCTCGGCCCCGCGCTCTCAGCGGCCGAGCGGCGGCTCGTGCACCAGCACTTCCGCGCGACCAGCCGCTACGAGTGGATGTTCTGGGACATGGGCTACCGCCAGGAAGCCTGGCCCGTCTGAGGTACGGCCGGGCTCAGCCGGCCTTCAGCGAGATGTCGGTTGCGGCGAGCGCCTTGCCGACCGGGCAGCCGCGCTCGGCGCTGACGTCCAGTCGCTGACCCGTGCCGCCAGCGGCGCCGAGCAGCGCGGAGATTTGCATCGCGAAGCAGCTGCACTGCTCCTTTGCGTAGCGTTGCTGTCCCGCGTGCGGCCTTGGCTTGCCGCCGTGGCAGCGGGTATCAGCCGCCAGTCAGCTTGTTGTGGTCCCAGGACCTGATCCTGCCGGGCTCGACCCGGTATCCCCACCGCTTGCCCGCCGCGCGGGCGACGTACCGGGTCAGCACCTCGGGTGGCGCGCTGGCCAGCGCGCCACCGACCACCGCGGTGATCTGCCGGCCGATCCCGGCGATCTCGTCCTGATCCTCGATCCGGCGGGCCTCGCCCTGGACGAGGACGCCGCGCAGGTCGAAGTACTCTTCGCCGTCCTCGACCAGGCAGGAAATCCGCGGGTTTCGCTCCAGGTTGAGCGCCTTCTGCGACCTGCGGTAGGTCCAGAACGTGATCTGCCCGCCGGTCATCACGTAGTACATCGTCACCAGGTGCGGGAACCCGTCCTGGCCGTTCGTCGCGAGCTGGACCTTGCGCCCGGCCGCGAGAAACGCTGCCGCCTCGTCCGGCGACATCGCGACCTGGTCGCGCTGCTTCACGTCGCGCCGCCGAAGCCGATCGTCTCGCTGGCGAGCGACAGCGTGTCTTCGCAAGCGAAGCCCGCGGCACTGCCGTCACCTGTGAAGGCCGGCCCGAGCGCCCCCGCGACCGACTCGAGCGTCCACATGCCCGTGTCGGGAGCGCGGAACACGGTCCGCACCCTCGGCGGGTCCATCACCGCGGCGACGCCGCCGTGCACCACGAACACCTCGCCGTTGATCGCGGCCCCGCCCGGCCCGGCGAGGTACGTGACCAGCGGCGCGACGTGCTCGGGTGCGAGCGGGTCCACGGCGCCCTCCGGCGGCGCGCCCATCAGGTCCGCTGTCATGCTGGTCCGCGCCCGCGGGCAGATGGCGTTGGCCCTGACCCCGTATTTGGCACAACTACGCGCAGTGGTGACCGTGAGCGCCGCGATGCCGGCCTTGGCCGCGGCGTAATTCGGCTGCCCGGCCGAGCCGAGCAGGAACGCTTCTGACGAGGTGTTGATGATCCGGCCGTAGACCGGGCCGCCAGCCTGCTTGCTCTGCTCCCGCCAGTAGCCGGTCGCCAGCCGAGTCCCGATGAAGTGGCCGCGCAGGTGCACGTGCAGCACGAGATCCCACTCGTCCGGCGACATCGTGAAGATCATCCGGTCACGCAGCACGCCCGCGTTGTTCACGATGATGTCGAGGCCGCCGAACGCGCTGAGCGCGGCCGCCAGCATCGCTTCTCCTGTCGACCACTCGCCGACGTCGCCCTCACAGACGACAGCACGCCCGCCAGCACCGGTGATCTCATCGGCGACGGCGTTCAGGGCGGGCCCGGCTAGGTCGTTCAGCACGACGGCGGCGCCCGCCGCCGCGAGCGCGAGCGCCTCAGCCCGGCCAAGGCCATTGGCGGCCCCGGTCACGATCGCCGTCCTGCCATCGAGGGTCAGGTCGAGGGCCATGTTGAGCTATCTCCTTCTTGTCCCTGGGCGTCAGTAACCTGGTCCTGACAGGATCCCGCCGTCGGCTACGAACTCGCTGCCCGTGCAGTACGAGGACTCGTCGGAAGCGAGAAACGCGACGAGCGGCGAGATCTCGGCCGACTTGCCGAACCGGCCGAGCGGGAGCACCTTGACGTAGCGTTCGCCGCGCTCGGGATCTATGCCGCCGGCCGTTTCCAGGACCATTCTGGTCAGGATGCCGCCGGGATGAACCGAGTTGACCCTGATGCCCAGCCGGCCGAGTTCCTGGGCGGCCGACTTCGTCATGCCGCGGATCGCGAACTTGCTCGCCGCGTAGGCGGAGGAGTCGGCGGCGCCGGTCAGGCCCTCGATAGAAGAGATGTTCACGATGGAACCGCCGCCGGCGGCCCGCATGGGCTCGATGACCGATTTCATGCCCAGCCAGCAGCCGACCGCGTTGATGTCCATGATCCGGCGGAACTCGGCGAGCGGCATCTCGGCGATCGACCCGAACGCCAGCACGCCCGCGTTGTTGACCAGGATGTCGAGCCGGCCGAACGTGCCCGTGGCCGTGGCGACGGCGGCTGCCCAGTCGGCCTCGCTGGTCACGTCGTGGTGCAGGTAGCGGCAGTCGCCTGGCCCGAGCTTGCCGGCGACGGCCTGGCCCTGCTCGTCGAGCACGTCGCCGAAGACCACCTTGGCGCCTTCGGCGACGAAGTGCCTGACGTGGGATTTGCCCATGCCCCTGGCGCCGCCCGTGATGAGCGCCACCTTGCCCTCGAGCCGGCCCATCCGCGCCTCCCGGTGCTTGCGCCTGCCCCGGCCGTCCGTGCCGTCGACCAAACGCTTGCTTGGTTGGTTGGAGAATAACAGCGCTCACGCCAGCCCGGCCGGTGCACTCGCGCCGGCGGGCGGCCGCGAAGAACAGCGATGACTCATGGGTGTTCTAACAAGGCCCCCGATGGGACATTGGTGTTCAATTTCCCCGGGCCCGCGGCGATGCTCAGCGGCTGGGGTGCTCTGGTCGAAGGTGTTTTATGCGTATATGGCCTGTCGGGTGGGATCGCGCGGCGACGCGATGAAACAATGCCGGACATGACGACCACGGAAGAAGGAGAACGCCGGCCGGGGGTGACCGGGCATGCCGCGATCGAGCTGCGCTGTGTTCATAAGCATTTCGGCAAGGTCAGGGCCGTCCGCGGGGTGGACCTGACGATCGCGCCTGGCGAGATAGTCGCCTTGCTCGGCCCTAATGGCGCGGGCAAGACCACCACGATCGACATGATCCTCGGCCTGTCCCAGCCGACCGACGGGCAGGTTTCCGTCTACGGCCTGCACCCCCGTCAGGCGATCGAGCGGGGACTGGTCTCCGCCGTCATGCAGACAGGCGGGCTGCTGAAGGACCTCACCGTCGAGGAAACCGCCAGGTATACCGCGAGCCTGTTCGCGACGGGCACACCGGTCGGGGAGGCGCTGCGCCGGGCGGGCATCAGCGGCATCGCCGACAGGCGGGTGGGCAAGTGCTCGGGCGGCGAGCAGCAGCGGCTGCGGTTCGCTATGGCATTGCTGCCCGATCCCGAACTGCTGATCCTCGACGAGCCGACGACAGGAATGGACGTCGAGGGCCGCCGCGACTTCTGGTCGGCGATCCGCAAGGACGCCGAGCAGGGCCGCACGGTGCTGTTCGCGACCCACTACCTGGAGGAGGCCGACGCCTACGCGGACCGCATCGTGCTGCTGCGCCAGGGCGAGGTCGTGGCAGACGGCACGGGGGCCGAGGTCAAGGCGCTCGCCACAGGCCGGACGGTGCGGGCCACGGTGCCTGACGTCGACGAGGCATCGCTGCACGCCATCCCCGGCGTGGACAGCATCGAGGTGCGCGGCGAGACCGTGCTCATCCACTCCACGGACAGCGACGCGGTGGCCAGGTACCTGCTGACCGCCACCGCAGCGAGGGACCTGGAGATCAACGCGCGCGGCCTTGAGGACGCGTTCCTGGCCTTGACCAGCGATGACGCCGCGGCCGCCACGGCAGGAGGAACACGATGAGCGCGCCGGCGGTTCCGGCCAGCGACGTCAGCGGGAAGCGGCCGCCCAGCCTGGGCGGCGTCAACACCACCGTGCTGGGCCTGGAGATCAGGCGGCTGCTGCGCAACCGGCGGACCGTGATCTTCGCGCTGGTCATCCCCGCGGTGTTCTTCCTGCTGTTCGGGCTGAACAAGGCCTACGCGCACCAGAGCGCTGGCCACGGCAACGTCTCGGCGTTCATCATGGTCAGCATGGCGCTCTACGGCGCGGTGCTGGCCACCACGTCGGGCGGTGCGATGGTCTCGATCGAGCGGGCGGCCGGGTGGAGCCGGCAGCTCAGGCTCACGCCGCTGTCGCCGGTGGCGTACATCGTGATCAAGATGCTGACCGCGATGGTGCTGGGGGCGGCGGCCGTCATCACCGTGTATGTCGTCGGCAAGCTCAGCGGCGTGCCTGCGATGGAGTCCGGCTACGCCTGGCTGTGGTTCGTCACCCCGTTCTGCGTATGGGTCGGATCGCTCGTGTTCGCCGCGTTCGGCCTGTTCATGGGCTATTTGCTGCCGACCGAGAACGTCATGCAGTTCCTCGGCATCGCGCTGATGCTGTTCGCGTTCGGCGGCGGGCTGTTCATCCCGCTGAACACGTACCCGCACGTGCTGCAGACGCTCGCCACGTTCACGCCGCTCTACGGGCTCAATCAGCTCGTGCACGCGCCGCAGCTCGGCGGCAACGTGCACATGACCTGGGTGCTGAACGCCATCGCCTGGCTGGTCATCTTCGCGGGCGGGGCAATCTGGCGGTTCATGAAGGACACGGCGCGCGTATGAGCACCATCGACTTCGCGGCCGGCCCGCAGGTGGCCGGCGACCTGGATGTGCGCTGGATCCATGGCGCGGCGGGCGAGCCGCCGATCCAGGTGCACGCCTACGACCCGCACACGTACCTGCTCAGGCAGTCCAAGTCGGCCAATTACGAGGCGCCGTTCCTGTACCTGCTGTTCGGCAACGAGCGTGCGATCTTGCTGGACACCGGGGCCACCAGGGAGGCGGACGTTTTCCCGCTCAGGGAGACCGTCGACGGTCTCATCGACAGCTGGCTCGCCGAGCACCCGCGCGACGGCTACGAGCTGGTCGTCGCGCACACGCACGCGCACGGGGACCACGTGGCCGGGGACGGACAGTTCGACGGCCGGCCGCTCACGACCGTGGTTCCGCACGGCGCGGAGGCGGTCAGCGCGTTCTTCGGCTTCACATCCTGGCCGGCCGAGGTGGTGCGGTTCGACCTCGGGGGACGGGTCCTGGACGTAACCGGGATACCCGGTCATCAGCCCGCGTCGGTTGCGATCTTCGACCCGTGGAGCGGGTTCTTGCTGACCGGCGACACGGTCTATCCGGGCCGCCTGTACGCGCTCGACTTTCCCTCGTTCACCGACAGCCTCAGCCGGCTGGCGGACTTCGCCGCGGCGAGGCCGGTCACGCACGTGCTGGGCTGCCACATCGAGATGACCAGGAAGCCGGGCCGCGACTACCCGCTCGGGTCGAGGTACCAGCCGGACGAGCCGCCGCTGCAGATGACCGTCGCGCAGCTCATCGCCGTCCGCGATGCTGCCAGGGCCGCCGCCGGCAAGCCCGGCGTGCACACCTCCGATGACTTCATTATCTTCAACGGGCCGTGTAAGGCAGCTGTCGTCCGCCAGCTCGCTCGCGGCATCGCGCGAAGGCTGACCGGGCGCGACTCGCCCTGATCGCGGTGGTGACCGATGACGGTCAGCGTGGTGTTCGAGACGCACTCGACCACGGTCGACAACGAGCGCGGCGTTGCCACGGGCTGGCTGCCGGGGGAGCTATCAGAGCGCGGCCGGGTGCAGGCGGCTGAGCTCGGCGGTCGCCGCCGGGCTGACGGCCTCGCGGCGGTGTTCTGCTCGGACCTGGCGCGGGCCGAGCAGACCGCGCGACGCGCGTTCGCTGGCTTGCCGGTGCCCGTGCTGCTCGACTGGCGGCTGCGCGAGTGCGACTACGGCCGGCGGAACGGGATGCCGGCAGCTGAGCTGCATGCGGGGCGGCGCGACCACCTGGAGTCGTCGTACCCGGACGGGGAGAGCTGGCGGCAGGCGGTCGCGAGGGTCGGCTGGTTCCTCGCTGACCTGCCGCGGCGCTGGGACGGGCGGCGGGTGCTGGTCATCGGGCACGTCGCGACCCGCTGGGGCCTTGAGCACTGGCTGAAGGGCGTGCCCCTCGAGGACCTCGCCGCCGGGGATGTGGTCTGGCAGGAGGGCTGGGAGTACCGCCTCCGCTGACGGCTGGGCAAAAAGTCGTCCGGCCTGCCGGGACGTCCTAGCCGGCTGAGCGCAAGAGGTCGGCGTGCAGCTCTCTGGTCGGCTGGCTGGGGACGACGCCGAGTTCGTCGCTGAGCAGTCGCACAAGGCTGTCGTACACGCGCAGGGCCTCGGCCGTGTTGCCGCGGGCAGCCAGCGCCGCCATCAGCACGCGGTAGCCGCTCTCCCTGAATGGCGCCCTGGCCACAAGGTCGCGCGCGCTGCGCTCGGCGGTGGCCAGCTCAGCCCCGGCGACGCGAAGCGACGCCTCCGCGTAGGCATCGAGTGCACGGATGCGCAGGCTGTCCAGTTCGGCCCTAACGTCGGCGATCCACGGCAAATCCTCGCCAGGTAGGAAGCCGCGGCGCGCGGTGAACAGGCTGACCTGCGCCGCACCCCAGGCCCGCCCCCAGGCGCCCACCGCGATCGCTGACTCGGCCCGGTGGATCGCATCCCTGCCAGCGTCGACGTCCACCCAGGCACGAGCGGGCAGCGCGAGGCGGAGTCCGTCGAACAGGACCGGCTGCATCGTCGTGCGGAGCCTGGACAGCAGGGCGTTCAGCGCCGCGTCGGGCGCGGCAGGCAGTCGCTCGCCCCAGAGCGCGGCACATAGGTCGGAGCGGGTTCGTGGCCAGGGGCGATACCGACGAGGTCATCGAGGCGATCAGGGCTCACATGGCGACCGACCACCCCGACCTGCTCGCCGCCGTCGACCGTCAGGACCTCTACGGCTGGATCCAGGAGATCTAGCACAGGAGGTGGTCACGGTGACCACGGCACGGCGGTTCAACGCGATGGCATACAAGCAGACGACCAGGGAGCAGTGGGACAGCGCGGCGGGAGCCTGGGATAGCTGGGGTCCCACGCTGGAGGACTGGCTGGACGAGGCCACCGTTACGATGCTCGACCTGGCCGCGTCCTGGCCACCGACATCTCCCCGGTTATCCTCGCCCGCGCGCAGCGCAGGTTCGAGCTGGCCGGGCTGGCCAACGCAGCGGCCCGGGTGATGGACGGCGAAGGCCTGGCGGTCGAGCCCGGCTACTTCGACGCGGTGATCAGCCGGCTGGGCGTCATCTACTTTCCGGATCGCGCCGCCGCCATGGCGGGCGCCAGCGAGGCTCTGCGTCCCGGCGGGCGGTTCGCCGTGATCGTGTACGGGACCGCAGCGGCCAACGGCTTCTTCTCCGTGCCGGTCTCGATCATCAGGCGAGCCGCCGGGCTCGGACCGCCGCTGCCAGGTCAGCCCGGCCCAATCAGCCTGGGCGCCGATGGTGCGCTCGGCCAGGAGCTCGCGGTCGCTGGATTCCGTGACATCGAGGTCCGCGAGATTGACGCTCCGCTGCGGATGCCGTCAGCGGCCGATTGCCTGCGGTTCGAACGGGAGTCGTTCGGCGCCTTGCACCAGATGCTCGCCGCGCTGCCGGACGCCGAGCGAGAGCAGGCGTGGGCCGACGTCGGGGCGGCGCTGACCCAGTACGAGGGTCCCGGCGGGTTCACCGGTCCGTGCAAGCTGCTGGTCGCGGCGGGTACCCGATGACCGCGCAGACGACTCCCGTGCCCGTCGTGCCAGGCCGAGGGCGTCAGTGAACTTCGTGACCGGGAGCGCGCTGCCGTCAGTGCCGCCCTTTAGCCTGGGTGGGAAGGCCGGCTGACCGGCGAGCGCGTCACGGGAGGGTCTTGCGTTGACCACGACCGATCTCGCGCTCGCGCCGCGTCCGCCGCGCGAGCCGGTCAGCGAGTCGGCGCCCGGCCTGCCTGCCGCGGCGCTGCGGCCGTTCATCGCCGGCTACAGCGGTTACCGGCAGGCGGGCGTTCCGGCCGCCATCCACGCGGGACTGCCGTCGCCCTACCTGACCGTGATCTTCACGCTGGACGATCCGCTGACCATAGCCGCGCACCCTGACCCGGCCCAGCCAGGCGGCGAGTACATGACGCTGGCCGGCGGGCTGCACACCGCCCCTGCGCTGATCACGCACGAGGGATACCAGTCGGGGATCCAGCTCGCGGTGAGCCCGCTCGCCGCACGCTGGATGCTTGGCCTGCCGGCCAGCGATCTGGTCAGCCTCGACGTCGAGGGCACGGAGGTCTACGGCGGGCTCGCCACCGAGATCCAGCAGCGCATCCAGTCCGCCGCGAGCTGGCCAGAGCGGTTCGGTGTGCTCGACGACGTCATGTCGGCGAAGCTACGGTCGAGCCTGGCCGACGGCTGCGACGAGGTGAGCGCGGAGGTCCGGTTCGCCTGGGAACGGCTGCTCGCCACCGGCGGGACGATCACGGTGTCCGCGCTGGCTGAGGAGACCGGGTGGAGCGCGCGGCACCTGCGCACGAAGTTCGCGGCCGAGCTGGGCCTCAGCCCCAAGGCGGCGGCGCGGGTCGTGCGCTTCGACCGGACGCGCCGGCTGCTGCAGCGCCGCGCGGCGTCCGGCCGGCCGCTGGACCTGGCGGCACTGGCGGCCCACTGCGGCTACTACGACCAGGCGCACATGGACGCGGAGTTCCGCGCGCTGGCTGGGTCGGCACCGACGACGTGGCTGGTCAGGGAGTTCCGAAATCTCCAAGTCAGGACGGCAGCGCCGGAGGAAGGCTGAGGTCATGACTGCGAACACACCACCACATCAGGTCTGGCCCACGCTGCGCGCTCGCGACGCTCGCGCGCTGATCAAGTTCCTCGTCGACGCGTTCGGGTTCGAGGAGACGGTCGTCTACGGGGACGGCGACCGCGTCCACCACGCCCAGCTATCGTGGCCGCCCGGCGGCGGCGTCATGCTCGGCTCGGTACAGGACGACGTGGAAACCGACAACTGGCCGGTTCCGCCCGGCAGCTTCGGCGCCTACGTCGTCACCGACGACCCCGACGGCTTGTACGAACGCGCCACCAAGGCGGGCGCCGAGGTGATCATGGGCCTGCACAACACGGACTACGGCTCGCGGAACTTCGCGGTCCGCGACCCGGAAGGCAACCGCTGGTCGTTCGGCACATACCGCGGCGAACCCCGGTCGGCCTGACCGCGCCGCGTATTCGCGCCACGCCCCCCGCTCGACTTTGGATCCGTTTCCTTCGCGAGGATCGGACATTCGGCGAAGAATCGCCGCCCAGCCATGAGGGAACGGACCCAAAGTCGGAGTCAGGGACCTCTTGACGGGTTTGTTTGGAAAGTATACGAACTAATCAAGCCGTTAGCGGGAACAGGTAACGCAGCGCCGTCCACAATCGGACAGCGGGGGTGGCCGATCGTGACGTGTCGCGGAGAGGTCGCCAGCTATGGGGATGGCCGTTCGCATCACGCAGAACACCTGGGATTTCAGCCACCTGCTCGAGCCATTCACTGGCTGACCGCGAAGGGAACCCGATGAGACTCAGGATCTGGATCGCCGGGTCGGCGGCAGCCGTACTGCTGGCCGCGGGCGGCTCCGCGGCAGTGCTGTCGGCGACTGGGGCGCTGGCGGCATCTCAGCACGGGGCCGGGCACGCGCGGTGGGGCGGCGGCCACGGGCTTGCCAGGGTCTACGCGCCGTACTTCGAGACGTGGACGAACGACAGCATCTCTGTCACGTCCACGCGGTCCGGCGCGAAGTTCTTCACGCTCGCCTTCATCCAGGCCGCGGGCAAGAAAGGCGCCGCCGCCTGCACGATTACCTGGGACGGGGTGAAGAAGCAGCCGATTTCCGCTGGCCGGTACAAGAAACAGATCGCCGAGCTGAGAAGACACGGCGGCGATGTGATCCCGTCGTTCGGCGGGTTCAGCGCGGACCAGGGCGGCACCGAGATCGCCGATTCCTGCCACAGCGTGGCCAAGGTCGCGCGCGCGTACGAACTCCTCGTGCGCGTCTACCACGTCACGAGGCTGGACATGGACGTGGAGGCGAGGTCGCTGACCAACAAGGCCGGCATCGCGCGGCGCAGTGCCGCCATCGCGATCGCGCAGCGATGGGCCTGGCGGCACAGGATTGATCTGAGGGTCCAGTTCACGATAGGAATCGAGCCGAACGGGCTCGACCAGCAGAACCTGGGCGTGGTGCGCAGCGCGGTCGCGCACGGGGTGCGGGTCAGCTCGGTGAACCTGATGGTCTTCGACTACTACCTGGCCAAGGAGCCGAAGCCGCTGCGCATGGGCCACCTGGCGATCGAGGCCGTGACGAACGCGCACCGCCAGCTTCGGGCGGTCTTCTCGCGCTGGAGCCCGTCGCGGGTCTGGCATGCCGAGGGGATGACGATGCTGCCTGGCATCGATGACTATCCGAAGAAGACCGAGGTGACTTATCTGCACGACGCGGCGGCGATGATGCGGTTCGCGCGGGCGCACCGGATGAACTTCCTGTCAATCTGGGCGATCCAGCGCGACCACGGCGGCTGCCCCGGCGTGATCGACAGCAACTCCTGCTCGGGCATCAGGCAGAAGTCCTGGGCCTTCAGCCACCTGCTCGAGCCGTTCACCCGGTCATTCCGGCGCTGACATTGAGAGGAAGCCCGCGCGCTGGCGCGCGGTCAGGCCGGGTCGCGCACCACGACGTCACCGCGCCGGTGCACCGCGCGCCCGCCCGCCGCCGCTCAGTCTGATGTCCTCGCCGGTACCAGCCACGCCTCATTGTGCGGTGTCGATGGTCCATCCATCACCTGAATCGTGACTGAATGGACCATCGACACCAATGTGATCAGCCCAGTTGGCCGTACGCCGGATGGTTCCGGTGGAGCTCGTCATCTTCCGTATCTCTCCCGACGCCCACGGCGATCTCGTGCCAGGGATCAGCGCAACGAGCGGGATCTGCGACGTCAGCTTCACCCGGTTCCACCGGCCCGCGCGGAAGTTCAGCTCCAGGAGGGCCCGGCGCCAAGGTGCTTGCGAGGGAATGCGGTCAGGCGGGCGGGCCGAGGCCGCGGACGGCGTCGGCGGCGTCCAGGCCGGGCGGGGCGATGACCGCGATGACGGGCGTGTCCAGCCCGGCGGCGCGGTAGGCGTCGACCCGGTCCCTGCACGTCGCCAGGTCGCCGTGGATGACCAGGTCGTCGACGACCTCGTCAGGAATGGCGGCGCTTGCGCCGCGCCGGTCACCGGCCGCCCACTTCTGCTGCATCGGGCGGAGCAGGTCGCCGCGGCCGAGCCAGTCGTGGAACGCCGCGTAGGCGGGCACCGTCAGGTAGGCGGTCACCAGGCGCCTGCCGATCGTGCGTGCCAGGTCGACGTCCGTCGTCGGGAGCACGAAGATCCGCGCGATCAGCTCGCAGCCGGGCCCGGCCGCGGCGCGGACCTTGGGCACGTCGGCTGGGGACAGCCAGTTCGTGATCGCCGCGCCGGCCTCGTCAGCGGCGAGCCTGACCATCTGCGGGCGCAGGGCGGCGAGCGCCAGCGCAGGAGTCACTGCCGGCGGCCGTTCCAGCCGGAACCCGCTGACCTTGAAGGTCTCGTACTGCTCGGTGACCTTGTCGCCGGTCAGGGCCGCCTTCAGGAAGCGCAGCGTGTCGCGTGAACGCTGGTAGGGAGCCTCGAACGGGACGTCGTTCCACTGCTCGACGACAACCGGCGTCGACGTGCCGATGCCCATCACGAACCTGCCGGGGGCGAGGTCAGCGAGCGTCGCGGCCGTCATCGCGAGCAAGGCCGGCCCGCGCGTGTAGATCGCCGCGATCGCGGTTCCGAACCTGATCTGGTCGGTCCATTGCGACGCCAGGACCAGGGGCGTGAACGCGTCGATCCCGCTCAGCTCCGATGACCAGGCGTCGGTGTAGCCAAGATCGGGCAGCGCCGTGATGATCTCGCGCTGCCCGGGCAGCGAGTAACCCTGCAGCGGCACGGTAATGCCCCATCGCGGCGTGGCAGCCATCATGACCTCCAGGCGTAGACCGGTTCAGGCACAGATATCACAACTGCCCCTGCGGACCCGCCGCGGCACCGCGATCAGGATTCAGCGAGCGCCGCCGATCGCGCGCCGCCGATCGCGGCCCGCCGGCCGATGGAGCAAAGCGGCGCCTTTCATGACTTCCCCGCTACATCATTTCGTAACGGGTATCTCAGCGATGATGCCCATCCCGAAGTGTTAGATTCAGCGCGAGTTACCACCTTCCGGGGGGGGGGGTGCCTCACAAGCGCGTCCGAGCGGCCGCGCGACGGTCACCCAGGAAGGGACGCCGATGACAGCGCGCAGCCTCGTTGTCCGTTGGGTCACTCGTGCCGGAACCGCCGCGACGGCGGTCATCGCCGCGGCCGGGCTAGCCGGGGCGGCGGGGGCGCAGGCCGCGACCCCGGGCGTGCATGGCGCGTCGCCGGCGCCGTCGGCGAAGAATCCGTACTCGCCCTCGACCGGGCACACCTACCGGCACGGCGTGCTGCCGACCACCGGCCAGCTCAGGCGGATGAACAGGTGGGCCAGCCAGCATGCGGCCGTGCCAGCGGTGAGCCAGCTCAATCTCAGCTACGGCGGCGGCGTGCACGGCGTCGGCGTGACGACCGGGCACGAGAAGGTCTACCTCGTCTTCTGGGGGTCGCAGTGGGGAGCAAGCTCCACCGGCTCGCACGGCGACGTGACGCTGGCCAACGACCCGAGCGGCGCCGCGCCCTACCTGCAGGAGCTGTTCAAGGGAATCGGCACCGGCAGCGAGCGCTGGTCTGGCGCGATGACGCAGTACTGCGACGGGGTCGCGTACAATGCTCAGTCGTGCCCGGCGAACTCGTCCCACGTGGCATATCCGGCGGGCGGCGCGCTGGCCCGCGTCTGGGTGGACGAGTCGTCCGCCGCCCCGGGCACGGCGACCGGCCATCAGCTCGGAACCGAGGCGATCAAGGCCGCCAAGCATTTCGGGAACTCGACACAACCGTCCAACCGTGACACCCAGTACGCGATCATCTCGCCGACCGGGACCCATCCTGACGGCTTCGGCACCACCGGTGAGTTCTGTGCCTGGCACGACGACACCGCCGACCCCAACCTGCCGGGCGGCCCGGCGACATCGCTTGACGTGGCGTTCACCAACATGCCGTACGTGACCGACCTCGGTGCCGACTGTGGCGAGAACTTCGTCAACGGCGGCGCGCAGGGCGTCACGGACGGGTTCTCGATCGTCCTCGGGCACGAGTACGCCGAGACGATCACCGACCAGCTGCCCGCGTTCGGCTGGACGAACACGTTCACCGGCGGCGCGGAAAACGCTGACCTGTGCGCCTGGAATCCGCCGGGCGCGGGCGGGACCAACGACCTGACCCTCACGACGGGCACCTTCGCGATGCAGTCGACCTGGTCCAACAACAGCTCGGGCGGCAGATGCGCGTTCACGCATAGCCTTGTCACCAATAACTGGGTGCTGAACGGCGGCTTCGAGGCCGGCACGTTCGCGCACTGGACCACGGCCGGCGCGGCCGCGATCGTGAGCTCAGGCACGCACGGCGGCAAGCACGCGGCCAGGCTCGGCAAGTCAACCCCGACCAACGGCAACTCCAGCCTCGCCCAGACGTTCACGGCGCGCGGCACGCACCTGACGTTCTGGTACAACGCCAGCTGCCCGGACACGGTCGCTGACTCCTGGGCGACGGCCACGCTCACCGATAACACCGCGCACAGCGGCGTCACGGTCCTGGCCAGGACGTGCACCGCGCACGCGGGCTGGCAGCGGGTCAGCCGCACCGTGATCGCGGGGCACTCCTACACGCTGAAGGTGACCAGCCACGACGACCACGACGTCGCGCAGGGCGACGGCAACCTGACGCTCGTCGACGACGTGGTGAACAAGTAGGGGACTGCCCGATCAGCTCGTGATCGCGAGGGTCGCGCCCGAGGGGTCGACCAGCCGGTGGTGGCCGTCGTCACCCGCGAAGCTGACCAGGTCGCCGCGGACTCGGGCCTTCGGACCGTCAGGCCCGGTCAGGATCGCGCCGTCGGCGTCGCACGCCACGAGCTCACCGCCGACCCGCAGCAGCACCGGGCCTTGCCTGCCGGCCGAGACGGCGACCCGGCCAGCCGCAAGTCCTTCGAGCACGGCGCCTGGTTCGGTGCCGTCGCTCTGCACCCAGGTGGTCGGCGCGCCAGGCGGGGCGTCGGAACCCGGCCGGTGCCAGTCGCTGCCGCCGACCGCGACCGCGCCTGGGTGCCAGGCCTGCCACCAGGCCAGCGGGGTCGTCCAGTGCGGGTCGAGCCAGCTCCAGTGCCAGACCTCGAGCAGTGGCGGGCGCCTGACCATGGGTGCCGTCCAGCTCACCTGGCCGCCGTACGGATGATTCACCGACAGCAGGCCGCCCCGGCGCTCTGTCCTGGTGAGCCATTCGTCTGGCGGCTCACGGAAATCGATCCAGCCGACGTCGCCGAAGACGTTGGCGTGCCCGTGCTCGGTCGTCACCTCCTGGCCTGGCAGCAGCGTGATCCCGTGGGCCGCCCCGGCCGCGGGCAGCTCGCGATGGTGGCTGGTCGTGTTGTGATCGGTCACGGCCAGGAAGTCAAGGCCGCGGCTCGCCGCGTACCTCGCGAGCTCCTGCACCGTCATCGCGCCGTCGGAGTGCACGGTGTGCGCGTGCAGGTCGCCTGCCAGCCAGCTCATCCCGGCGCTTGCGGGCAGCTCGCGCCGGCCGGGGCGGTCGGTCAAGGGCGGCAGCGGCCCGGTGTGGCTGCCCGGCGCGGTGACCCCGGCGGTCGACGCCGTGAGCTCGTACCGGACGCCGGCGGCGGGAATTCTGTGCAGGCCGATAACGGCGAACCAGGTGCCAGGCTCAGGCTCGCCGCAAAGGTAGCCGGGAGTGGCCGATTCTGCGCCGATGACGAAGAACCGGCGCGCCCCGCCAGACCAGCCGCGGAACCCGGCAGGGCCGACGCAGCCCAGATCGAGCACCGCCGCTGAGCGGTCATAGTCAAGCTCGACCCTTAAGGCGTCCGTGCCGTAAGGCACGTTGAACGGCAGGTAATGCCAGGTCGACTCGCACCGGTCTTCGATCGTCCATATCCCGGCATGCCGAGTCTGGTTCATGTCACCTGTCTACCCCATCGCCCATTGAGGCCAGCACCGTGAGGCCAGCACCGTGAGGCCAGCACCGTCAGCCCGTCAGCTTGACGGCCGTAATTCAACGACTGTAGAGTTCAACGAGCGTTGAATTCCCCGGACGGGCGGAGGCACGCCGATGTGGGCGATGATCGTGAAAGAGTTCCGTCAGGTCCGGCGGGATCGGCGGACGCTGGCGATGATGATCGTCTTGCCCGTTCTGCTGCTCGTCGTCCTTGGCTACGCGGCGAGCTTCGACGTGAAGAGCATCACCGTCGCCGCATCGGGCTCGCGGGCACGTGTCGTCGCTGGCATGCTGCGGGCCCCTTTTGACGTGACGCTCAGCGCACCGGGCCGCGGCCAGTCGTGGGCCAGGGATCAGCTGCGCGACGGCAAGGCCGAGGTGGCCGTCGTCACCAGCGGCGCGAGGCCGCTGGTGCTCATCGACGGGAGCCAGCTGTTCTCGGCCAAGGCGGCGATCGCGGCGCTGGCCGGCATGCGGCAAGGTGCCGCCGGCCAGCCTGGCGGGATAGCGCTGCACCCGGCAGTCAGAGTGCTGTACAACCCGGACCTGAATACCTCCGACATCATGATCCCTGGGCTCTGCGGCGTCGTGCTCGTCTTCGTCGGCACGATCATCACCAGCCTCGGCGTGGTCCGCGAGCGGCAGTCAGGCACGCTCGAGCAGCTGGCCGTGATGCCGCTGAAGCCGCGAGATGTCTTCCTCGGCAAGATCGTGCCGTACTTCCTGGTCGCTGCCGTGGATCTGGCGATCGTGCTGGCCGTCGGCATCGCGATCTTCGGCGTGCCGTTCCGCGGTTCGTGGGCCACCTTCGGGCTCGGCGCGCTGCTGTTCCTGTTCGTGACGCTGGGCATCGGCGTGCTGATCTCCAGCGTCTCGCAGAACCAGGGCCAGGCGATTCAGCTCGCGGTCATGACGCTGCTGCCGCAGGTGCTGCTCTCCGGGCTGATCTTCCCGCTCACCTCGATCGCGGCCGGCGTGCGCTGGATCGCCTACTTCCTGCCGCTGACGTACTTCAACCAGATCTCGCGCGGGGTCATGCTGCGCGCCGAGCCCATCACGTCGCTCTGGCAGCCGTTCGTCTTCCTCGCACTGCTCGGGGCGATCGTGGTGACCGGCGCGACGCTGCGGTTCCGCGGCTACCTCGCACCGGCGCCGCGCGAGCACCGGCCCCGAAAGGCCGGGGTCCAGGCGCAGGGGGCGGGCGCGTGACCACCCTGTGGGGCGCCGAGGAGATCTGCGTGTCCTACGGCAAGACCGTGGCGCTGGCCTGCGTGTCGCTGTCCGCTCCGCCCGGTCAGGTGACGGCGGTGGTGGGCGGCGATGGCGCCGGCAAAAGCACCCTGCTGCGCTGCCTGGCAGGGGCGCTGGCGCCGGACAGCGGCACGGTGCGGCGGCCGGCGAAGCAGCGGGTCGGCTACCTGCCGGCGAGCTCAGGGATCTATCCCGATCTGACGGTCGCGGAGAACCTGGACTTCCGCGCCATCGGCTACGGGATATCCAGGCGCCTGGCCAGGGAGCGGGCCGCCGAGTACCTGGACCGCGCCGGACTGGCCCCCGCTGCCGGGCGGCTCGCTGGTCAGCTGTCCGGCGGCATGCGGCAGAAGCTGGCCGTGATCGCCGCGATGCTGCACCAGCCCGAGCTGATCGTGCTCGACGAGCCGACCACGGGCGTCGATCCGGTCAGCCGGTCCGGCCTCTGGTGGCTGATCGCGCGGGCGGCCGCCGAAGGCTGCGCGATCGTGCTGGCGACGACATACCTCGACGAGGCGGAACGATGCGCTTCCGTGCTCGTGCTCGACGGAGGACGAGCCCTCGCCTCGGGGACGGCGGAGAAGATCGTCGCGGAGATGCCAGGCACGCTGCGGGCCGCGCCGGCCAAGCCCGGCGGCGAGGCCGCGGGCAGAGCCTGGCGGCGGGCAGGGCAGTGGCGGGTGTGGGATCCCGGTGACGGTGCCGCCGACACTGGCTCCGGCCAGGGGAGCGGTCCTGCCGCGGACCTGATCGTTCCCGACCTGCAGGACGCGGTGACCGTCGCCGCGCTGGCGTCGGCAGGTGCGGCATGAGCGCGCTCGCGTCGTGCGCGCGGGTGACCAAGCGGTTCGGCGCGTTCACGGCGGTCGACGACGTGGACCTGACCGTCGGGCCACGCGAGATCGTCGGCCTGCTGGGCGCCAACGGCGCTGGCAAGACCACGCTGATCAGGATGCTCCTTGGCCTGCTCGCGACCACCGAGGGCGAGGTCACCTTGTTCGGCGAGCCGCCGTCCAGGCGCACCAGGAGCCGGCTCGGCTATGTCCCGCAGGGTCTTGGCCTGTACGACGACCTGACCCCGGCGGAGAACATGGAGTTCACCGGGGCAATCTTCGGGCTCGCGGCCGCGCCGATGCCCGATGAGTTCAGGTCCTACGGCCGCGGGCTGGTCGGCTCGCTGCCGCTCGGCGTGCAGCGGCGGGTGGCGTTCGCGCAGGCACTGTCGCATCATCCGGATCTGCTGATGCTGGATGAACCAACCTCAGGAGTTGATCCCCTGGGCCGCGCGAGGCTCTGGGAGACGATCGCCGGCGCGGCCGACGGCGGGGCGGGCGTCCTGGTCACGACGCACTACATGGAGGAGGCGCAAGAGTGCGGCCGGCTGGTCGTCATGGCGGACGGCCGGGTCGTGGCAGAGGGGACGGCTGAGGACATCATCGGCGGCCGGCGGGTGGTCGCCGTCGAGGCGGAGACGTGGTCAGCGGCGTTCGGCGCGCTCGAGTCCGCTGGCATGCAGGTCGCGCTCGCCGGGCGGGGGCTGCGGGTGCCGGGGGCTGACCCTGCCGATGTGCGGCAGGCGCTCGGGGACCTCCGCGCGAGCGTGCGCGAAGTCCCCGCCACGCTCGAGGAGCGGTTCTTCGAGCTCACGCAGCAGGTTTCCGCGCCGGCGGCCGCATGAGTTCCAGCCGGCGGGCTCCCGGCCGAAGGCCGGGGGAGAGCGGCACCAGGGCGGCCATCGGCGAAGCGGCCAGGGCGCAGTTCGCCGGCTTCGGCTATCACGGCGCCACGATCAGGGGCATCGCGGCGGCTGCCGAGGTCGACCCCGCGCTCATTCACCACTACTACGGGACCAAGGAAGCCCTGTTCGCCGACGCGATGCGGCTCCCGGTCGTGCCGAGCGAGATGCTGACCGCCGCCCTTGCCAACCGGCCCGCGGACAGTGGCCTGGGCGCTCACCTGGTGCGAACCGCGCTCACGCTGTGGGAGTCGGCCGGCGTGAAGGACACGTTTCTCGGGCTGCTTCGGTCAGCGGTGACCAGCGAGCAGGCCAGCGTCATGCTGCGCGAGTTCATCGCGGACACGATCCTGACCACAGTCGCCAAGGCGACCGGCCTTGACGAGCAGTGGAGCCCGGCTGAGGCCGAGTTCCGCGCTTCGCTGGTAGCCACCCAGATGCTGGGCCTGGCGCTGACCAGGCTCGTGCTCGGCCTGCCGGGCGTCGCGGAAGTCAGCGTGGGCGAGCTTGCCATGGCGGTCGGGCCGTCTGTCGACCGCTACCTGACCGGTGACATCAGCCTGCCGGACAGGGCATCCCGTCGCCGGCGTAGCTGAACCGGCCGAACGGCGTATATGCGGTGCTGCGCGGGTATTCAGCACAGTATGAAAGGCGACCGCGTCGAGATCGTCGTGGACGCTGGTGACGTGACGAAGACCTACGACGTGCAGGCCACCAAGGCCGGGCGGCGAGTCGAGGTGGTCACCAGGCGGGGTCAGGTCGAGGTCAGCGAGCTGACCAGAAACGGCACGCCGGTCAGGACCGCGAGGTTCATGGCCAGCCGCGTGATCGCGGTCGTCGAGCATCCGGCAGGGGGAGCGCGCGTTCCGCCGCGTCTTGCCCGGAGTTAGCATCCGTCGGGTGGAAACGATCCTCGGCACCTGCTCTCCGTCCGACCTCGCCAAGCGCAAGAGCTTCAAGTGGCGCACGTATCCCGCTGACGTGCTGCCCGCATTCGTCGCGGAGATGGACTTCACCGTCGCCGAGCCGATCAGCGAGGCGATCAGGGCCGCGCTTGCCATCGGCGACACTGGCTATCCGCATATCGGCGAGCTGGGCGAGGCGTTCACGAGCTTCGCTGGCAAGCGGCTGGGCTGGACGCCGCGGAGCGACTGGGTCTTCGCCGTTCCCGACGTTATGACCGGGATCGTCGAGGTACTGCTCGCGACGACGCCGTACGACTCCGGCGTCGTGATCAATCCGCCGGTGTACGGGCCGTTCTTCTTCCGGCTCGGCTTCATCGGCCGCCGGGTCGTCGAGGCGCCGCTGCGCCGGCTCGGCGACGGCGGTTACGACCTGGACCTCGATGCACTTGATGAGGCGCTTGCCCGCCCGGACGTCAGCGCCTACCTGCTGTGCAGTCCGCACAACCCGCTGGGCATCGTGTGGAGCAGGGAGCAGCTGACCGCCGTCGCCGGCCTGTGCCAGCGGCACGACGTGCAGCTGCTGGTCGACGAGATACACGCCCCGCTCACCATTCCCGATGCACGCTTCGTGCCGTTCGGCGCGGTCGACCATCCGATGACCGAGCGCGCGTATGTGTTCAGCTCGGCGTCCAAGGGCTGGAACATCGCGGGCCTGAAGTGCGGCGTCGCGGTCGCCGGGTCGGCGCTGGGCGCTGACGTGCTCGCCGAGCGGTGGGAGGCGTTGCTGTGCTCACATCTCGGCCTGCTCGCTTCGGTCGCGGCGTTCACGCGGGCCGAGAGCTGGCTCGACGCGGTCGTGGCGCAGATCGACGGGAACCGCCAGGTGCTCGCCGCGCAGCTGCGCGAGCGGCTGCCTGGCATCGGCTACGTGGCGGGTTCGGCGACGTTCCTGGCCTGGCTGGACTGCCGGAGGCTCGGGCTTGGCGACGACCCGGCAGCGGCGTTTCTGGAACATGGCCGGGTGGCCCTGAGCCCGGGCCGGGAATTCGGCGAGCAGGGAGCAGGATTCGCCAGGCTGAACATCGGCACCTCACCCGCGCTGATCACCGAGGCCGTGCGCCGGATGGCCGCTGCAGTTCCTGCTTCCTAACGCCACGGCCGTGCCTGCTGGCTGACGGCCAGGCCATGTCCAGGCCGTGCCGCGGGTGTGCTTGCGGCGGAGCGACCAGGACTGCCACCATCGTCATCTGGCCGCCGCCTTGCAACGGTTGGCGTGCCTTGTCCGTCTTAACCGATGTTCCCTATCCCTGCGTGATCTTGAGGTTGCCCATGTCCGCTGCCGTCCTTCGCACGTCCCGTCTTGCCGTGCTGACCGCGTCGGTCGTGGCCGCTCTCGCGCTGCTCGCGGCGTGCGGCAGCGGCGGAGCGGCGGCACCGCGCAAAACCGTGACCGTGACCCCGCCGGCCACCAGCAGCGCGCCCGTGGTCGTCTCGTCGCCCAGCGCCGCTCCGGCCGGTGCCCGGCCAGGCGTCGTCGCCGTCACCACAGCAGGCGCGCTGGTCAAGCTCGATCCGAACAGCGGTGCCGTCATCGCGACGCTGGTCGCTGGCGGCGTGCTCGGCGACGAGATCTCGGTCAGTGCCGACGGCTCCACCGTCTACTTCGCGGCGGGCAAGGGCTGCCATCCGCAGGTCGAGTCCATCAGCAGCGGCGGCGGCAGCCCTGTCGCGATCGCGCCAGGGGAACTGCCCGCTATCAGCCAGGACGGCACCAAGCTGGCTTTCGCGGATGAGCCGCTGCTGACGACGGGGTGCATCCCGGACCAGGCCAATTTCGCCGGCGCCTTCAGGCTGGTCGTCAGGACGCTGGGTTCGGGGACGCAGAAGGTGCTCCGCTGCCGCCGCACGTCGTCAACGGCGGGCTTCCCTCGCCCATCTCGCATCTGTCCTGGGCATCGGACAGCGTGACCCTGGCTGTGTCCACCGCTGCGGTGCAAGACAACGAGGGCTGGGGCCTGTACCTGGTGAACACGTCGGTCGCCAGGTACTACGTGATACCCGGGCCCGGCGTGGCGGCCGTGCCCGTTACCGGCACGGGCGCGCAGCGCAGCTACATCCGCGAGGGCGTCTACCTTCCCGACGGCAACCTGTTCATCAGCCGGGCCTGCTGTGGTGGATTCCCCGTGCACAACACCTCCAGGCTGGTGTGGGAGGTCACCCCCGCCGGAGCGCTGATCCACCAGGTCGCGATCGGATTCGTGAACAAGCTGCACGTCAGCCTCGCGGCCGACGGCAGCGGTCACTGGCTGCTCTACCTCGCCGGTCACGACCTGTACGTGTCGAAGGACGGGAACATCCCGTCGAAGCTAGCCAGCGGGCTGATCGCGGCTACCTGGATGTAGCCGGGAGGCGACACTACTGCCCTGACCAGGGACGCCACCGATCTGCACCTGGTCAGCATGCCCATTCCATGCAAATGTGGGTAGAAGGCGCGAGGGGCGAGGCTGCGCATGGAGGGCATGAATGGGCAGGGAAGTACCTGCGATCACGATCACCCGTCGAAGCAGGCGGGCATACCGTGAGAAAGTACGCGCGTGCCTTGAGGTGCTCGAGCGGATGCTGCAGGAGTCGCGGTTCGAGGCCGGATCGCGCCGGATCGGCCTGGAGATAGAGTTCAACCTCGTCGACAGCCTCGGCTACGCCGCGATGACCAACGCCGACGTGCTGGCCGCGATCGACGACCCGGCCTGGACCAGCGAGCTCGGCCAGTTCAACATCGAACTCGATTCCGAGCCGGCGACGCTGGCCGGCGCGGTCTTCTCCGGCCTGGAGGCCGGCCTGGGGAACACGCTGGAGCACGCGTTCGCGCGGGCCGAGGCCGCGGGCAGCCGCATCCTGATGGTCGGGATCCTGCCCAGCTTGCGGCGCGGCGACATCGGCGCCGAAACGATCTCGCCCATTCCGCGCTACCAGCTGCTGAACGACCAGATGCTGGCCGCCCGCGGCGAGGAGATGCGGATCTGCATCGACGGCAAGGACCGCCTTGTCGACTACGCCGACCACATCCTCACCGAGGCAGCCTGCACGAGCGTCCAGTGCCACCTGCAAGTCAGCCCCGAGATGTTCGGCTGTTACTGGAACGCGGCGCAGGCCATCGCCGGGATCCAGGTCGCGCTCGGCGCGAACTCGCCGTACTTGTTCGGCCGCGAGCTGTGGCGCGAGACCAGGATCACGCTGTTCAAGCAGTCGACAGACACTCGCTCCGAGGAGCTGCGCAGCCAGGGAGTCAGGCCGCGGGTCTGGTTCGGCGAACGGTGGATCAGCTCGGTCACCGACCTGTTCGAGGAGAACCTGCGATACTTTCCCGCGCTGCTGCCCCTCGTCGAGGACGAGGACCCGGCCGGCGTTCTCGACCGCGGCGAGACGCCCGACCTCGCCGAACTCACGCTGCACAACGGCACCATCTACCGGTGGAACCGCCCGGTCTACGCGGTCGCTGACGGCAAGCCCCACCTTCGGGTGGAGAACCGCGTGCTTCCGGCCGGCCCCACGCTCATCGACGTGCTCGCCAACGCGGCGTTCTGCTACGGGCTCGTGCACGAGCTCGCCGAAGCCGAGCTGCCGGTGTGGGGTCAGATGCCGTTCGCGGCGGCCTGGGAGAACATGCTGGCCGGAGCCAGGGACGGGATCGACGCGGTCGTCTTCTGGCCGGGATGCGGCCACCTTCCGGTCACCGACCTGACGCTCCGGCACCTGCTGCCGCTGGCCGCGCGGGGCCTGGATCGCTGGGGGGTGGACTCCGCGGACGCGACCAGGCTGCTGAAGGTCATAGAGGGGCGCTGCCTGATGACCCAGAACGGGGCGTCCTGGCAGGTCGCCTCCGTGCACCGGCTCCAAGAACGCGGCCTGGCCGACCGCGGCGAGGCGCTGCGGCTCATGACGCAGGACTACATTGGGCGGATGAACTCGAAGGAACCGGTGCATACCTGGCCGATCATGTGACCGGCCCGTCCGCGGGGCGGGCCAGGCTGGGGGCGCCTTCTGGGCGCTGGGTTGTGCTGGCGACGGTTCTCGGCTCCGGGATGGTGCTGCTCGACACGACGGCCGTCAACGTGGCGCTGCCGACGATCGGGCGCGACCTCGGCTCTTCTCTCAGCGGGTTGCAGTGGATCATGAGCGGCTACACGCTCGCCCTTGCCGCGCTGATCCTGCTCGGCGGCTCGCTGGGCGACCGGCTCGGCCGGCGTCGCGTCTTTATCGCCGGGGTTATCTGGTTCGCCGTCGCGTCGGCCATGTGCGGCCTCGCGCCCACGATTCAGGTCCTGATCGGTGCGCGGATACTGCAGGGTGCGGGCGGGGCGCTGCTCGTCCCTGGGTCGCTGGCGATCATCCAGGCCAGCTTCGCGCCCGCTGACCGCTCCCGGGCGATCGGCGCGTGGGCTGGCCTCGGCAACCTCGCCACGGCTGCCGGGCCGCTGGTCGGCGGGTGGCTGGTCGCCGCGGTCGGCTGGCGCCTGGTTTTCCTTGTCAATCTCCCGGTTGCCGCCGTCGCGGTGCTCGTGGCCGTGCGCAAGGTGCCTGAGTCACGCGATGACTATGCGAGCGGCTCGTTCGACATGCTCGGCGCCATGCTGGCCGCGCTGTCGCTCGCGGGGATCGCGTTCGCGCTGATCAGCGGGCCAGGCAGCCATGGCTGGGGGAGGATCGCGGTGCTGGCGGCCGCGATCGCCGGGGCCGGTGCCTGCGCTGTCTTCTTCGGCGTGGAGCGGGCCCGCGGGCGATCGGTCTCCGAGCGCGTGCCAGCGCCCATGCTGCCGCTGGCTATCTTCGCCTCCCGGCAGTTCAGCGCCATCAACGTGATCACGTTCTGCGTGTACTGCGCGACGGCCGGCGAACTGTTCATGCTCGTGCTCGAGCTGCAGGCCGGCGCCGGGTTCTCGGCGCTCGCGGCGGGCTCGGCGCTGCTGCCGGTGACCGCGGCGATGATCGTGCTGTCACCATGGTCGGCGGCGCTCGCCCAGCGGATCGGACCGCGCTGGCCACTTACCGCCGGGGCCGCCACCTGCGCCGCCGGCCTGCTGCTCGCGCTCAGGATCGGCGTGGGCGCTTCCTATCTCCGTGACGTCCTGCCCGCCGTGGCGGTGTTCGGCGCCGGGATAGCCCTGATCGTCTCGCCGCTCACCGCGACGGTGCTGGCCAGCGCGGACGTGCGCAACGCAGGGATCGCCAGCGGCGTCAACAACGCCGTCACCCGCGTCGCCGGGCTGATCGCAGTCGCCGGGCTGCCCGCGGCGGCGCGACTGCGATCTGCCTCCTATCGCTCGCCGGCCATGCTCACCAGCGGCTTCCACCTGGCGATGATCGTCTGCGCCGGGCTGCTCGCGCTCGCCGGGCTGCTGGCCGTGACGCTCATCGACGACCGGGTGCTGCGGGGCGAACGCACGGACACCGGCCGTGCCGGGGCCCGCGCGACCACCGAGGATCAGTGCGCGACGTCGATGACGATCCGCCAGCCAGAATGAACGGAGCCGAGCTCGAAGACCCGGAACGGCAGCCTAGCGCGCACGCCGAGGCCGATATCCGTCACCCGCTCGAACGAGCCAGCACCCCTGACCTGGCGGAAGGTCTTGAAGCCCGACACGTCGGCCAGGTGCACGGCATTGGGGTGGTAGTGACGGCCCGCCGGTCCCCGCACGACGATCAGGAGCTTCGCGCGGCCCCGGACCTTCAAGATCTTGCCGGACCCCTCCGCCACGATGTGCTTGACGTAGCGGGCGCTGAACGGAGGTCGCCTGCCGCCGCTGAGGTCGATCACCAGCCGGTCGAAGCACCCGTGCTGGCCAGCCCGCACGCCCCGAACCCTGGTGGCTACCGTGATCAAGCTCGAACCGCGGTGCTTGGCGTTGGTGCCCCAGTGCAGCGTGCATGCGTGCCGGTGGGTGCTGGGTGCAGCTGCCGCGGCCGGCGCCGCCGCGGCGGCGGATGCCGTGGTGGCCGCGAGCGCGGCGAGCACGACGCACGCGTTGACGAGCCTTCTCATCGCCGACCTCCTGTATCGAATGACATTCGCGAGTTCCGGGTAGCGGAACCGTACCCGGAACGGAGGGAATCTAATGGTCAAGGCGGAGCCTGGTTCATCGCCGCCGGAATCGCCGCCCGCAGCGCTTCCCGCGATCCCCGTGTCGGCAGGGGCGCTGATCTTCGACAGGAAAGGGCGGCTGCTCATTCTCAAGCCGACCTACAAGAGCGGCTGGACCATTCCGGGCGGCGTGATGGAGGCCGACGGCGAGTCGCCGTGGGAGGCGTGCAAGCGCGAGGTCCGCGAGGAATGCGGCCTCACTGTGCCTGCCGGGCGGCTGGCCTGCATGGATTTCCGCCGTCCGCGACCCGGCCGGCCTGGCGGGATCAGGTACCTGTTCGACTGCGGCCGGCTGGAAGACGGCGCGCTCGGCGCGATCGTGCTGCAGGCCGAGGAGCTGTCTGAGTTCCGGATCGTCAAGCTGAGCCAGGCGCTGACCCTGCTCAGGGGCCCGATCAGGCGCCGGGTGCGTGCCGCGTGCGCCGCGAGGACCGCCGTCTATCTCGAGGACGGCCGGCCGGTTGCCGAGGTGGCCGCAGCCGCAGGCCGAGCGAAATCAGCGGAACCGTGACGGCGCACGTGGCCGGGACAACTAGAGAATCGCAGGCGTGCTCAGGGACCGCGGTGGCGAGTCGGGGCCAGGGACTTCGGTCCGTCCGCAGGAGGCGCAAGGACCCTGTTCCAGGAGGCGTCGCAGCACGAGGCTGTGCGACATGGCGGAATGAAGGAGGTCGAGGACGAGATGCAAGCGAAAGTCGGAGACGAGCTGACGGTAAAGGGCCGGCGTCAGGGCGACGAGGAACGCCATGGCGAAATCATCGACGTGCACGGCGAGGACGGCGCGCCGCCATACCTCGTCCGCTGGAGGGATGGCAGGGAGAGCATCTTCTTCCCGACATCCGGCACCGTCGTCGAGCATCACCCTGCCAGCGAGCATTCGAGGTAGCAGGGACGCTCGTAACGCGAAGGGCGTGGCCGCGGACCACGCGAGCTGGATCGGCGGCCTAGTAGGCAGCTCATTCGTTACGACGAGGGTTGACATCGCGACGCCGGTGACCCTGGCTGGGCGCGCGGCGGCCGTGCTTAGGTTTCTGGCATGGATCCGTGGCCCGAGTTGCCGGACCTGCCGCAGAACGCGGTGATGCTGGATTACCTGCGGGGGCAGGCGAGCCCGCAGAGCGGCCCTGATGACTGGGCGCTGGGATCCTGGCAGCTGGATGCCCATCCCGATCTGATTGCCGTGCTCGGTGATCTGGCTCCCGGCTGGCCGCTGACCGCCGCGTACGGGGTTCCGCTGCTGGCCTGGGATGGTGTCGCGGCCATCGTCGCGCTGGGCACGGACTGGCTGGCCTTGCGGCTCGATGACCTTCCGGCCGGTGTGGAGACCGACCCACCCTCCTTGCCGTCAGGCAGGCACCAGCGGTACGGCGCGATCAGGTGCTTGATCGAGGCTGGGCCCCAGCCGCCAGGGTCGTACAGCTCAACCGGCGGCGGGTTCTCGATCAGCGGGGTCGCCACATCCCATAGCCGCTCGATCTCGTCGGCCCTGGTGAACAGCGACTGATCACCCAGCATCGCCTCCAGGATCAGCCGCTCGTAGCCCTCGAGCTCGTGCATGTGGTGGAAGGAATCTTCGTACTTGAAGGTCATCTCGACCTCGCGCAGCCGCATGGCCGGGCCCGGCTGCTTGGCGAGAAACCTGACAGCGATCCAGCCAGGATCGTCGAAGTCGATGACGACATCGTTGCGGCGCTCGCCCGTTGGCAGGTGCGCGACGTTCGGGAACATCCGGAGCGTCGGCTCTTTCAGCCCGAGCGTGATCGTCTGGCGGCGCTGCGCGAGGGACTTGCCGGAGCGCAGGTAGAACGGCACCCCTGCCCAGCGCCAGTTGTCCACCTCGGTCTTCATCGCGATGAACGTCTCGGTCTGGGAGTGCGGGTCGACGCCTGGCTCATCCCGGTAGCCCTTGTACTGACCCCGCACCACCTTGGACGGCTCGATCGGGTGCAGCGCGTTGAAGACCTTTGACTTCTCATCGCGCAGGGCCTTCGCGCTGAGATTCGTCGGCGGCTCCATCGCGATGAATCCGAGCACCTGGAACAGGTGGGTGACGATCATGTCCCTGAAGGTGCCCGTGCCCTCGAAGAACTGCGTCCTGCCCTCGATGCCGATCTTCTCGGGGACATCGATCTGGACGTGCGAGATGTGGTCCCGGTTCCAGATGGGCTCGAACAGGCCGTTCGCGAACCGCAGCGCCAGGATGTTGTCGACCGACTCCTTGCCGAGGAAGTGGTCGATGCGGAACACCTGAGATTCGTCGAAGACCTTGTGCACCTCCTGCGTCAGCCTGACGCACGTCGGGCAGTCGATGCCGAACGGCTTCTCGATGATGACGCGTGAGTTCTCTGCCAGCTTGGTCTGGCCGAGCAGGGCAACCACGGATCCGAACGCCGACGGGGGGACAGCCAGGTGGAACAGTCGTCTCGGGTTGCCCCCGACCGCGTGCTCGGCTTCCTGGACCGCGCTCAGCAGGGGCTTGGGGTCGTCAGGATCGGCCGAACCGAAGCTCAGCTTGCTCTCGAAGTCCTGCCACGCCGCTCCGGTCGGCTTGGCCAGGCCGAACTCGGCGACCGCCTTCTTCGCGTGGGCGCGGAACTGATCATCGCTCATGGCGAACTTCGCCGGCGCGGAGCCGACGATGCGGTAATTCTTCGGCAACAGGTGCGATTTGGCCAGGTGAAACAGGCCGGGAAGAAGCTTCCGCCTGGCCAGGTCCCCGGTCGCGCCGAACAGCACAATGACATGGTCGTCTGGGATCAGGCCCGACCTGCTGTTACCGGTATGCATGCCACACATAGTGTCACGCGGCCGGCGATCGGGAAGACTGGTGCGCCGTGAGCACTGAACACGAGAAGCGGCTGGCGGCGGAGGCGGCAGCGCTGCTCGTCGAGGACGGCATGACGGTCGGCCTGGGCAGCGGCACGACCGTCAGGTACCTGCTGCCGGCGCTGGCCGAGCGCGGCCTGTCGGTGCGCTGCGTGGCGACCTCGGAGCAGACGGCCAGCAAGGCTGGCGACCTCGGCCTGGCCGTCGAGCCGTTCAGCACCTTCGACGCGCTCGACATCGCGATCGACGGCGCTGACCAGATCACTCCCGACGGATGGCTGATCAAGGGCGGCGGCGGCGCACACACCAGGGAGAAGATCGTCGCGAGCGCGGCGGCCCGGTTCGTGGTCATCGCCGACTCGACCAAGCCGGTCCTGGCGCTGCATCCGCCGGTCCCGCTCGAGTTGCTCCAGTTCGGCCAGCCTGCCACCCTGCGCGAACTCGGCGACGTGACGCTGCGGGAGGCGCCGCCGAGCCCGGACGGCGGGATCATCGCCGACTACCACGGCGCGTTCGGCGACCCGGCGGCGCTCGCCGCCTGGCTCTCCGCCAGGCCGGGCGTGATCGGCCACGGCCTGTTCGAACCGGCGCTGGTCTCGGAGATCCTCATCGGCCGGGGCGAGGACGTCGAGCGCGTTCAGCCGCGATAGGGGCCGTCGCATATCGCCTCCGTCGGCCCCGTCCGTCACCGGGGTTTGGGTGCCAGCTTCTCCGCGTGCCCGCCGAACTGCGAGCGCATCGCGGACAGCAGCCGCCCGGTGAACTCGCCGAGCCCGCGTGACTCGAACCGCTGGAACAGCGACGCGGTGATCACGGGGGCCGGCACGCCCTCCTCGATCGCCGCCATCACCGTCCACCGGCCCTCACCCGAGTCGGACACGTAGCCAGAGAACTCCGACAATTCCGGGGATTCCGCCAGGGCGTTGGCGGTCAGGTCAACCAGCCAGGAACTGACCACAGAGCCGCGCCGCCAGACCTCGGCGACGTCGCCGACGCTGATGTCGTACTGGTATGCCTCCGGGTCGGTCAGCGGGGTCGTCTCAGCGTCGGTGACCTGCTCTTCCTTGCCGGCGTTGGCGTGCTTGATGATCGACAGGCCCTCGGCGATCGCGGCCATCATGCCGTACTCGATGCCGTTGTGGACCATCTTCACGAAGTGCCCGGCGCCGGCGGGCCCGCAGTGCAGGTAGCCGTTCTGTGCCGTCCCCCCGGGACGCCTGCCCTCGGTGCGCTCGACCGACCCTGACCCTGGGGCGATGGTGCGGAAGATCGGGTCAAGGCGCCGTACCGGCTCGTCCTCGCCGCCGATCATCAGGCAGTATCCGCGCTCCAGGCCCCAGACGCCGCCCGATGTGCCGCAGTCGATGTAGTGCAGGTGCTGGCTGGCAAGATGCCTGGCCCTGGCGATGTCGTCGCGGTAGTAGGAGTTGCCGCCATCGACGACCGTGTCGCCAGGGTCCAGCATGGAGCACAGGTGATCAAGTGTCCGCCCGGTGATCGCGGCGGGCAGCATCAGCCACGCGTGCCGCGGCCGCTCCAGCTTGTCGACGAAGTCGTCGAGGTCGTTAGCTCCTGTCGCGCCCTCGGCGACAAGATGGGCGACCGCGGCGGGGTTCACGTCGTAGACAACGCACCGATGCCCGTCTCGCATCAGCCTGCGGACCAGGTTCGCGCCCATCCGCCCGAGCCCGACCATGCCTAGCTGCATCGTGTGGTCCGTTGTCATTGTTAAGCCCCCTTAATTCCGCGATAACGACGAATCAGCGCGTTCGTTGACGAGTCATGATCAAGCGTCGGTTCTGGCCCGGCGGTTAGCTCCGGGATGATCGCGGCGGCGAGCACCTTGCCGAGTTCGACGCCCCACTGGTCGAACGAGTCAATATCCCAGATCGTCCCGGCCGTGAAGACGGCGTGCTCGTAGAGCGCGACCAGTGTGCCGAGCAGCCGCGGGGTGAGTACCTCGGCGAGGATGACGTTGCTCGGGCGGTTGCCCTCCATCACGCGGTGCGGCGCGACGACCGGGTCGGTGCCCTCGGCCAGCACCTCTTCGAGCGTCTTGCCGAACGCGAGCGCCTGGGCCTGGGCGAACACGTTGGACATCAGCAGGTCGTGCTGGTCCCTGATCGGGTTCAGCGAGCGGCCGAAGCCGATCAGGTCGACCGGGATCAGGTGCGTGCCCTGGTGCAGCAGCTGGTAGAAGCTGTGCTGGCCATTGGTGCCAGGCTCGCCCCAGAAGACCGGACCCGTTGGGTAGTCCACGGCTGTACCGTCCAGCGTGACGTGCTTGCCGTTGGATTCCATCGTGAGCTGCTGCAGGTAGGCCGGGAACCGCTTGAGGTACTGCTCGTACGGCATCACGCCGATGCTCGCGACGCCGAAGAAGCCCGTGTACCAGACCCAGAGCAGGCCGAGCAGGGCTGGCAGGTTCGCCGCGAGCGGCGCGGTGCGGAAATGCTCGTCCATCTCGTGGAAGCCGGCGAGCATCTCGCCGAACCTGTCAGGCCCGATGGCGATCATGGTGGACAGCCCGATCGCCGAGTCCATGGAGTACCTGCCGCCGACCCAGTCCCAGAACCCGAACATATTGGCCGTGTCGATACCGAACTCGGCCACCTTCTCGGCATTCGTGCTGACCGCGACGAAATGCCTGGCCACGGCGGCTTCGTCGCCCAGCCCGCTGGTGAGCCAGTCCCGCGCCGACCTCGCGTTGGTCAGGGTCTCGAGGGTGGTGAACGTCTTGGAGCAGACGATGAACAGGGTCTGGGCCGGGTCGAGGTCCCTGGTGGCTTCGGCGAAGTCGGTTGAATCAACATTGGATACGAAACGGAACGTTAGGTGCGGGTCGGCATAGTAACGCAGGCCTTCGTACGCCATGACCGGACCGAGGTCCGAACCGCCGATCCCGATGTTCACGACGGCCGTGATCGGCAGGCCGGTAAAGCCGCGCCAGTCGCCCGACCTGATCTGCCTGGCGAACGCCGCCATCCTGCCGAGCACGTCGTGCACCTCGGCGACCACGTCCGTTCCGCCGGCGGTCAGCGTCGCGTCGGCCGGCATCCGCAGGGCGACGTGCAGGACTGCCCGGTTCTCCGTGGTGTTGATCCGCTCGCCAGCGAACATCGCTTCGATCCGCTCAGGCAGCCCTGACTGGACCGCGAGCTCGGTCAGCAGGCCGACCGTCTCGTCGGTGATCCGGTTCTTGGAGTAGTCCAGGTAGAGCCCGGCGGCCTCGGCGGTGAGCCGTTCGCCGCGGTCAGGGTCGCTGGCGAACAGGTCGCGCAGCTGCGCGTCACGGATCTTGGCGTGGTGCTCGGCCAGCGCCGACCAGGCAGGCCGGCTCCGTAGTGGCGGGCGCCCGCTTGGTGGTGTCGTCATCGCCCCTGCACTCCCGTCCTCTCGCGTTCCGATGCCCGATGGCGACCCTAGCGCGCCGGCTCCCGGCCATGCGCGCGCGATACTGGCAACCATGACGGAGATCACCACGACGACCGGGCTGCGGCTGGGCGGCAGCTATTTGCCCGTGCTTGACCGGGCACGCATCTACTGCTGCGGCATCACGCCGTACGACGTCACGCACCTGGGGCACGCCGCGACGTTCGTCTGGGTGGACGTGCTGACCAGGGTGCTCGGATCGTTCGGCGTGACCACGCAGCTGTGCAGGAACGTCACCGACGTCGATGACGTGCTGTTCGCAGCGGCCGAGCGGTCCGGGTCGGCGTTCGACGCTTTCGCGTCGGTTCAGCAGTTCAGGTTCGATCAGGACATGACCGCGCTCGGGGTTCGCGAGCCGCAGTTCGCCCCCCGGGCGAGGCGGAACGTCGGGCAGGTGGTCAGGCTGGCGACCGCCCTGCTCGAATCCGGTGTCGCCTACCTGCGCGAGGGCAGCGTGTACTTCCGCGGCACGGACACGGCAGGGGAGGCGGGCCTGTCCCTGGACGATGCGGAGGCGCTCGCGGCCGAGTACGGCGCCCGGCTCGATGACCCTGCCAAGGACGACAAGCTGGACGTGGCCGTCTGGCGCCGGTCGGCGGCCGGCGAGCCGGGCTGGCCGTCGCCGTGGGGCACGGGCCGGCCAGGCTGGCACGCCGAATGCGCGGCGATGTCGCTGTCGGTGCTCGGCCCGGCGATCGACGTGCTCAGCGGCGGCGCTGACCTGCGCTACCCGCATCACGCCTACCAGGTGGCGATGGCGGAAGCGGTCACCGGGGTCCGGCCGCATGCGCGCGCGATCTTCGAAGTCGGCGTGGTGTGCATGGACGGGGCGAAGATGGCCAAGTCGACAGGGAACCTCGTCCTGGTCAGCGACGTCCTGGCCGCGCATCCGGCCGCCGCGCTGCGGCTCTGCCTGCTCGACCGGCCGTGGGCGCGGTCCTGGGACTACGCGACGGCCGAGCTCGACGCCGCGACCGCGCGGCTCGAGCGGCTCTACCGGGTCGCGGGGCGGGGTGTCTCGGCGGCCGACGCGTCGCAGGCCGCTGCGTCGGCCGCGATCGTCGCGGCGCTACGCGACGACCTTGACGTGCCGGCGGCCCTGGCGATCGCCGAAGACGCTGGCGGTGCCGCAGCCAGGAGCCTGATCGCCACGCTCGGGCTCAGCGAGTAGGGTCCGTCCCGTGGACGGACCCTAACCGGTGCGCGTCGTCGTCGCACCTGACAAGTTCAAGGGGAGCGTGACGGCCGCGGAAGCCGCCGCGGCGCTCGCGGCAGGGCTGCGGCGGGAGCGGCCTGACCTGGAGATCACGCAGGCACCCGTGGCCGACGGCGGCGACGGCACCGTCGCGGCCGCGCTCGCGGCGGGGTTCTCTCCGGTGCGGATGACCGCCGACGGTCCGGTTGGCGAGCCGGTCGAGACGACGTTCGCGGTCAGGGACGGCACCGCGGTCATCGAGCTGGCTGACGTGGCCGGGCTGCGGCGGCTGACGGCCGGCCTGGCGCCGCTGACCGCGTCGACCTATGGCGTCGGCCAGGTCATCAGGGCCGCGCTCGCGGCCGCGGCGACGATCGTGCTCGGAATCGGCGGCAGCGCGAGCACCGACGGTGGTGCCGGGATGGTGCAGGCGCTCGGCGTCCGGCTGACAGATGAGCGCGGCCGGGCGCTAGGCAGGGGCGGCGCGGCGCTGGCCGGCCTGGCCGCCATCGATCCGTCCGGTCTCGACCAGCGGACCGCCGGCGCGAGCATCCTGGTCGCCAGCGACGTGGACAATCCGCTGCTCGGGCCCTCTGGCGCGGCAGCGGTGTTCGGGCCGCAGAAGGGCGCGAGCGAGGCCGATGTCGCCGTGCTCGAGGTTGCGCTCGCCCGCTGGGCGGCGCTGACCAGGTCGGCAACGGGCAACGACGTGGCTGGCCTGCCGGGAGCCGGCGCCGCCGGGGGGACCGGGTTCGCGGCGCTCGCCTATCTAGGCGCCAGGCTGGTGCCCGGGGCTCAGCTGCTGCTCGATCTGACCGGATTCGACGCGGCTCTGGCCGGCGCCGACCTGGTGATCACCGGTGAGGGCAGCCTGGACCGGCAGACGCTCGGCGGCAAGGCCCCGGTCGGGGTCGCCAGGGCCGCGGCCGCTCGCGGCGTGCCTGCCATCGTTGCAGCCGGCCGGGTCGAGCTGACCGCGGCCGAGTTGGCTGACGCCGGGTTCGCCGCCGCGTACGCCCTCAGTGACCTGGAGCCTGATCAGGCGGTCAGCATGACACAAGCCGCCGCCCTGCTCACCGAGATCGGGGCGCGGGTCGCCGCCCGCCATGACTGAACGTCGCATTCAACGCGAATCGTTTGTGAATGTCACATTCAGTGGGGTGAATGGACTTTCTAGGCGCCTGTAGTACTCGCCCTGGTGAGGACGTCGTCCACGGGCCTGCGCGGCGTCGCGGCCGCGTGCTGGCCGTAGCCGAACCTGATCACCATCTGCGGGTTCTCCGGCCACGGCCAGGCAGGCGCTGAGCCACCGCGCATGTCGCGTAGCTCGATCGACTGGTAGAGGAACGAAGCGGACAGGCCGCGCGTGGTCGCCGTCAGCAGGACCCGCTGCAGCGCCTGACCGGCCCTGAGCCAGTCCGATGGCTCGTCGCCCGACGTGGTGAGCACTCCGAGCTGCGGGAACAGCTCGTAGTCTGCCGATGCCGGAATGACGGTCGGCACGGCCGACGTCATGTCGGCGCGAACCGGTGCGGGCTCGTGATGCGGCCGAGCGGGCAGCGCTCCTGCCGGAATGCCGTCGTCCTGGCTGCTCGTCGCCAGCCACTGCTGCAGCTCGATCCGGTGCCCGATGTCAGCGGCGAGTTCGGCGCTGGCCGCGCTGGCCAGGTCGAGCACGGTGTCCACCTCCGTGCCGCTGAGTATCCGGAGCGTAGCGAACTCCAGCTTCGCCGCGTCGGCGAGCGCGTCCTGCACGGGCGGGGAGACGGGCTCCTCGGTGAACGGGCCGCGGTTGGTGTGCCGGTGCCAGATCGCCTCGTACATCTCGCGCTCGGCGAAAGTCGGCGGCCGTCCGGGCTCGGCCTGCACCGCGGCTATCACGGTCGGCGGGAACTCCGGGTGCGGCAGCGGCCAGACCAGCGGGTTGAAGCCGGTCATCCGGATGGCCGTCCTGATGTTGAACAAGGCGGCACCGCAGCTCATGTACAGCGCCCTGGCGTTGGGGTCGCCGACCCAGAGGGCACGGCCCGGATCCGCCCTGACCTCAAGCAGGTCATCAGCGACGACCACGAACTGCCAGGGCTGCGTGTTGTGCATCGAAGGCGCTGCGCCCGCGGACTCGACGATCCGGCGCAGAATGCCGTCGTTTGCCAGGATCTTCAGCATGACTCAGCCTCCCGTCACCGCCGTACGACGCCGTGGCGTTCCGCGGCTGCGCGGCAGTAGCTCGGCGCGCCGCTGGCCAGCGACCAGCAGTCCGCACCATCCACTCTGGTCGGGACGTCGGGTTCCTGGCAGAGTCGTAAGCAGCCATGAGAGGGGTCCTAGGTCCCGGAATCCGGGTACGGCCAGAGGCGGGAACGCAGAGCGCGAAGCGCGGGAATGCGGCCGCATGGTTCCCTGTTATATACCCCGCTGGGTATCAGAGCTGGTGCCCTGACGCGGACGGAGGTTAGCTGGTGGCAACGGTGGAACTTACCACTGAGAACTTCGACTCTGTGGTGGGCGGCGCGGATTTCGCGCTCGTCGACTTCTGGGCATCCTGGTGCGGGCCGTGCCGGATGTTCGGGCCGATCTTCGAGCGGGCGTCGGAGAAGCACGGCGACCTGGTCTTCGCGAAGGTCGACACCGAAGCGCAGCCCGGGCTTGCGCAGGCGTTCGGTATCACGTCGATCCCGACCCTGATGGTGATCAGGGACAAGGTGATCTTGTACGCGCAGCCAGGTGCGTTGCCTGAGGCATCACTCGAGCAGCTGATCAGCCAGGCTCGTGAGGTCGACATGGCGGAGGTCAAGGCGGGAATCAGCGAGAAGCAGGCGGCGGGTGCCGGCGCCGGCGAGTGAGGCGGCGGGGCCCGAGATGACAGCGGTCGACGAGGATTCCCGCGCCGCCGTGCTGAACCGGCTGCGGCGAGCGCAAGGCCAGCTGGCAGGCGTGATCGCGATGGTCGAAGAGGGACGGAACTGCCGGGATGTGGTGACCCAGCTCGCGGCTGTTTCCCGGGCGCTGGACCGGGCCGGGTTCAAGATCGTGGCCAGCAACATGCGGCCATGCCTGCGCGGCGAGTCGGCCATGAGCATCGAGGAACTGGAACGGCTTTTCCTGGCGCTGGCCTGAGCTGGCTAGGGTCTTTCGGCCCTACCGCGATTGGTGCCGCAGGGGAAAGACTGCTGGCGGAAGCGGTACCTCGAAGGGGGTGACCGTGATGGCGAGTCTGGTCGCCGACGTCATGACCTACAACGTGGTCGCGGTGCGTCAGGAAGCTGATTTCAAAGACATCGTCGCGGTCATGAATCGGCGCAGGGTGAGCGCGTTTCCCGTGCTCGACGTCCACAACCGGGTGATCGGCGTCGTTTCCGAGGCCGATCTGCTGCCGCGCGAGGCGTATCAGGCCGGGCAGCAGCGCAGCGGCGGGCACGGCGGACATGCCAGGAAGATACCGGCCAAGGCGAGCGCGCTGACAGCTGGCGAGCTGATGAGCAGTCCCGCGATCACGATCGGACCGCGGTCGCCTGTCGCCGAGGCAGCCGGCGTCATGCATAGCCGCAAGGTCAAGCGGCTCCCTGTGGTCGACGAGGCCGGCAGGCTCGTCGGGATCGTGAGCCGGGTAGACCTGCTCGGGGTGTATGACCGGCCCGACGAGGACATCCGCACGGAGATCAACGAGCGGGTCCTGGCCGGTGACTTCGTCTTCGATCCGCGTGAGTTCGCCGTGGTAGTCGACAACGGCATCGTGACCATCTCAGCGCGCGTCGCCAGGCACGACGTGGCGATCAGCCTGCTCCGTGCGATCTGGGACGTGACCGGCGTCGTCGACGTGCGCGACAGGCTGAGCTACCCGGATGCCGGGTAGCCGTGACCAGCACGCACGTAAAGCGGGTCCCGCGCCAGCGGCGCTGGCGCGGGACCCGCTTGCCAGCCGCCCGTACCGGGCTAGCTGTGCGCACCGCTCACGCTCCTGACCTGGATGCGCTTTTCTGCCTTCCTCGCCTCTTCGCTCTTCATGGCGACGACAACTTCGAGGATCCCGTTGTCATAGGTGGCCTCGACGTGCCCTTCGTCGGCACCGGCCGGCAATGCGATCTGCCTGCTGAAGACGCCATACCTGAACTCAGAGTGCGACTTGTTGACCTCCTCCTCCTTCCGTTCAGCGCGGATGCTGAGGATGCCGTCGCTGACAGAGACGTCGATCTCCTTCTCTGGGTCGATTCCCGGCAGCTCGGCGCGGACAACGTAGTGCCCGTCCCGCACGAAGTCCTCCATCCGCATGCCCTGACCCAGGAACGGCCGGAACATCGTCATCGGAGACTCCATCCAGTCGAACAGGTCGGGGAAAAGCCGGCTCTCCTTGCGAGTCAGCGTGCTCATTGACGCGGACCTCCTTCCTGACCTCGTATTACTCCTGCATTTCGAGCACATCACCGCCGGTGCTCGCGTGGTAGGGCCGAACGGAGGTGACCATGGGGACGTTCGGCGGCTTCGCGCGGGCCAGCTAGCGCCCGCTGGGCACAGGAAAGCGGAGCTTCGCTGCCGCCGTGAACGGAGCCGCGCGCACGGAGACGACCTCGCCGCCACCGTCCAGCGTGCGGTTGGCTAGCTCGTCGAGCAGGTCGGGCACGGGATGGCAGCAGTCGCCAGGATCGGTGCAGTCGCAGTCCGCCGCGCGTGTGCTCAGGGCGCCGCAAACAGGGCACGCGAACCCCGGCTCCAGCACGTCGTCGGGCAGCATGAGCTGCGCGATCGCGCGCGCCCTGCTGGCCGCGACGCAGCCCTCCATGTCGGTGCGGACCGCGCCGGCCGGCGGCTGGTCGAGCGTCTCCTGAACGAGCCGGGCCTCCGAGCGTTCGGTCCAGCTCGCGATGACCGGGCGAGCGAGCTCTCGCACCCGGCCGGGCGTCGCGGTCTGCAGGTCTACGGTGAAGCTGCCAGCGAATGACTGCCTGACCGAGCGCGGCAGCAGGCCGAGAAACTGGCTGATCTCGTCGTCGTGCCCGCCGAGCACGAGCGGCCAGCCCGCTCTGTCGCTCTGGTGCTCAAGGATGCTGATCGTGTCGCGGAAGTGCTGCTTGGACAGCTCCATGATCCGCTGCTGCACCCGGTAGGCCTCCAGGCCGTACCATCCGGCGAAGGCCGGGCTGCGCACGCCCGCGCCGGTACGCTCGGCAACCGTCTCGATCTGGTCGTCTGAGATGTGCAAGATCCAGGCGTGCTTCGTGTCGACGAGCGCGGCCCGGTAGGCGGGGTGCCGCTGCAGGGCGGCCAGCAGCGGCCTGATATGCGGCCGGTCCGCGATCACCGCTAGCTCGGTCGCGGAGCGCGGCAGTGCGAGCGCCTCGAACAGCCCGAGCCGCGAGCACGCGAACAGGGCGACGGTGCGGCCCAGCCACTCCTGGCTGCGCTGGCCGGCGGCGTCGGTGATCGCTTCGACGTCGGCATTGTCCACCAGCCGGCCACCCGCGCGCGGTTCGGTTTGCGCCGCCGCCTTGATCAGCTCGCGCGCGCGGGTGGGCAGGCCCCTGTGATCGGCCACGTCGACGGGAACGCGCAGGTACACCGACACGACGACCGGCTGGTCCGTGTGCCTCCCGCGCAACCGCTCGACGCCGCCCGCGGTGATCACCGCGGGCCCCCGGCCGCATCCGCCGCGCCGCTGCGCCGATGCGGATCGTCGGCCGGGGAGCCGTGCCGCTCCCCGTCGCGCTGGTCCTGGTGGTGCTGGTCCTGGTGGTGCTGTTCCTGGTGGTGCTGTTCCTGGTCGGCGGACCCGGCGTTCGCGGCGGCGGGCTCCGTGCTGTCGGGCGCGGCGACTAGCCTCCTGATGTCAGCGGGCAGGGCGCCGAGCGCCTCGTTCATGGCCCCGGCTGACAGATGCCTGCCGAACGCCGACGTCACCAGGCGTCCAGCGCGCGGCACCTCCGTGTGGTGGATCTGCGCGCCCTTGGCGAACCTGGCGATGTACTCGTCCTTGCTGTACTTGATCGGGACCTTGCTGGGATTCCATCCCTCGTAGAACACGCCCCTGAGCAGTTCGGGCAGCTGCGCAGCGATGTGCGCGGCGACCGGCACCGGCAGGCGGTCACGCAGCGTGTGCAGCCACGACCTGGTGACCCGGTAGGCCAGCCTGCGATCCTCGGTGCCGAAGCTGGCCGCGACGTCGCCGAGCCAGGCATTGGTCTTCTCGATGCTGCGGTCAAGGCTGTCGACTCCGGTTCGTGACATGCGATCCTCCTGTCGTTACGCACGCTGGCGCGGGGCGCAGTCACCGCCTGCCAGCCCCGATCTGCCCGGTGGCCGCGCAGGCACGACCCGGGCGGTCACCGGCCGGGGGCGCGCCGTCCCGGACAGGCCCGCCCGCGGGAGCGCGGCAGGCTGCCGCCCTGCGGGAACGGCTGCGACGCCTACTTTTTCGCCTGTCGCCGCCTCGGCTGCCGCCCGACGACGGTGTCGGCGGACGGGAAGAAGACGCTCTCGTGACCGTCCTGCCACTGCACGAGGTACGGCGGGCTGCCCTGCTCGCCGTGGATCTCGATGATCTGGCCATGACGGTCCCCGTCGCCCTGATGGCGGCCCTTCACGATGAGCTCGTCCCCGATCGCTGCTTTCATGGCTCTCCCTCCGCGCAGGTACCTACCCGGTTCCTCCGCGCGGCAGTCCGGCGCCGCCCACCAGCCAGGATCGCCCGGGCTTGCCCGGCTGATCGTGGCTCGCGGCCTGTTGCCTGATTCGTCATGATCGGAAAGGCTTAACCCATGGCCCGCGTCGCCGTCATCGGAGAGCCGCTGCGGATTCACCTTTACGGGCTGACGGGAGCGATCCTCTGCCCGGCAACCGACCAGGCCGAAGCGGTTCTTGCCTGGCGTGACATGCCAGATGACGTCGAGGTCGCCGTGCTGACCCCGAGCGCCGCCCGCTGGCTGGCCAGCGAGATCGCCCGCCGCCCGGGAGTGCTGCCGGTTCTGCTCCCAGAAGCGGCGGCGGCCAGGCCGATGACCTGGCCTGACTTCCTGCCGCGCCCCGACAGCTCGCAGGGCATCGACAGCCTGCCTGACCTCGGTGGCCTGCCGGACGCTGGCGGCCTGCCGGACCCTGGCGGCCTGCCGGACGCTGGCGGCCTGCCGGACCCTGGCGGCCTGCCCGATCCCGGCGGCCCGCCTGGCCCGGGCTTCCGGCCCGAGCCCGGCCATCAGCGGGATCCAGTCGTGCCGCCCGAGGGCGGTTTCGCGGGGCCCGCGGAATGATCGAGATGTATCGGCTGGGCGGGCCAGCGCGCGCCGGCGGGCGCGGCGGGAGCCGATACGCTGGCGATATGTACGTTCCTGCGCACTTCGCGGCCGATGACATGGCACAGATCGCCGCCTTCGTCGACGATGCCGGCGCGGCCGACCTGGTGACCTTCGACGGAAGCCGGCTGGTCTCTACCTTGCTGCCGCTCATCTGGGACCGGGGCGATGCCGGGAACGGCCGCCTGATCGGGCACGTCGCACGCAGCAACCCGCAGTGGCAGCACCCGGCGGCTGGCGTGCCCGCCCTGGCGATCTTCCACGGGCCGCAGGCGTACATCTCGCCGTCGTGGTACCAGAGCACGAAGGACCACGGCAGGACGGTCCCGACGTGGAACTACACCACCGTGCACATGTCGGGACCCGTCACGTTCCGCCAGGACGAGGACTGGCTCGGCGACGTGGTGACGCGGCTGACAGAGCGGCACGAAAAGGGCCGGCCCGGGCGCTGGTGGGTGCGGGACGCGCCGGAGAAGTTCGTCGCCGGCCAGCTGCGCGCGATCGTCGGCGTCGAACTGGCTGTGCGGCAGATCGAGGCCAAGGACAAGCTCTCTCAGAACCGCACGTCGCAGGACCGGGCCGGCGTGATAGCGGGGCTCCGTCGCGAGCCCGCCGACGGCGCGCACGCTATCGCGGACCTGATGGCCGACCGCGAACCAGGCGGGTCAGCCGCTGCTAGGGCAGCGCAGGCACCGCGTTGGCGCGGATGACCTCGGAGTAGAACCTGGCGCTGGACTTCGGGATCCGGTGCTGGGTGCCGTAGTCAACGAAGACGATCCCGAACCGCTTCTGGTATCCCCAGCCCCACTCGAAGTTGTCGAGCAGTGACCAGACGAAGTAGCCGGCCAGATTGACGCCGTCCTCGATGGCGCGCGCCGCAGCCGCGAGGTGCTGGTGCAGGTACCTGACTCGCTCAGGATCGTTAACAAGGCCTTCGGGGTTGACGTAATCCTCAGCCGCGCACCCGTTCTCGGTGATGAACAGCGGCAGCCCGGGAGCGTCCTCGGACAGCCTGACCAGCAGCGCGTGCAGGCCGTCGGCGTCGACGAGCCAGCCCATCGCGGTTCGCTCCAGCCAGTCGGGGCTGTACTCGACCACGCCAGGCAGCCCGCGGCGCGGCTTGCTTTCGTGGCGGCGCAGATCAGCGGGGTCGCCGGCACGCAGGTAGGCGCTGGAGTAGTAGTTCACGCCGAGGAAGTCGACGGGCTGGCCGATCACGGCCATGTCGCCGGCTTCGATAAGGGACTCAGGCGGCAGCAGCGCCTCGCTGGCGTGCTCGGGATAGCGGCCGTGCAGCACGGGCTCGAGGTACAGGCCGTTCATGTCCGCGTCGGTGATGAGCGCGGCCCGGTGCAAGACGTCAGGGCGGGTGTCCCCGAGCAGCCGAACCGGGTGCAGGTCGAGCGTGATGCCGACCGACGCATCCGTGAGCGCCGCCCGGATGGCGCTCGCGGCCAGCCCGTGCGCCAGCAGCAGGTGATGAGTTGCCGCCGTCGCCGCTGCAGGATCGTGCAGTCCAGGTGCGTGCTCGCCGCTGCGGTAACCGTGACTGGCCACGACCTGCGGCTCGTTTATCGTGATCCACTGCCCGACCCGGTCGCCGAGCGCGTCAGCGACCAGGTTCGCGTAGTCGGCGAACCGCAGCGCCGTGTCGCGGGCCGCCCATCCGCCGTCGTCCTGCAGCTCCTGCGGCAGGTCCCAGTGGTAGAGCGTGAGCGCGCCCGCGATGCCGTTCGCGGCGAGCTCGTCGAGCAGCTGACGGTAGTAGTCCAGGCCCTTCTGGTTCGCGGCGCCGCGGCCGCCAGGCTGGACGCGGGGCCAGGAGACCGAGAACCGGTACGCGTTCAGCCCGAGCGCGGCCATCAGCGCGACGTCGTCGCGGAAGCGGTGGTAGGCATCGCAGGCGATGTCCCCGGTGTCGCCTCCCCTGACGTTGCCCGGCTCGTGCGCGAACGTGTCCCAGACCGACGCGCCCCGGCCGTCGGCCGTTGTCGCGCCCTCGATCTGGTAGGCAGCCGACGCCGATCCCCACGCGAAGCCGGGCGGAAAGGCCAGCCGCCCGTTGCCCTGTCCATCCTGGGCCTGCCATCTGACGCTATGGCCATCTACCTGGCCCGCATCGACGGCGTGGCCGTTGACGCTGCGTCCGTTGGCACCGGGATCCGGCATTGCCATCAATCCCTCCTTGATGTCCGGCCTGAATGATCTGGACCGAACTGGAAGCCTTGACGCGACTTGTACCGAGATTTAGGGTAAGCGCTTAGATTGGCCTGATGCAACCGCTTAGACAACCGGCGATGCAACCGCTTAGACAAGCTTGACCGGGCCATGAGACCCCGTCGGATGGGGGCGATCGCGATGCGCCAGGCGAGGCGGGCAGCCGGCAGCGTCGTGACGCTGTACGACGTGGCGAGCATGGCCGGCGTGTCCACGGCGACCGTATCCCGCGTCGTCCACGGGCTGGACCGGGTCAGGGAGTCCACCAGGGCCAGGGTGCTCGCCGTCATCGAAGAACTCGGCTACGTCCCAGATGGCGCCGCGCAGAGCCTGTCCCGTCGCCGCAAGCACGTGATCGGCCTCGTCTGCCTGGAACGCAAGGCGCTCAAGCTGCAGTACGACATCGAGAGCATGAGCCTGCTCTTCTATGACGAGATCCTGAGGGGCGTCGAGGGCCGGATCCGGCACCAGAACTGGGCGCTGCTGATCACCTACCTCGAAGAGACCAGCGACCCCGACCTGCCGCGGCTGCTGTCGCTGTCCGGCAAGGTCGACGGGCTGCTGATCGGGGAGGGGAGTGTCCCGTCGCCCTTCCTGGCCAGGCTCGCCCAGCGGCTCCCCGTCGTGGTGATCGCGGGCAACCCGCGGGAGCGAGCGGCGGACGTCGTAACCGCCGACAACCGCTCAGGCGCCGCCGCCCTCGTCACGCACCTGATCCAGGTGCACGGCCGGCGGCGGCTGTACTACGTCGACGGGCCGCCGACCGCGCCCGACGCCCGCGAGCGGCGCCGTGCGCTCATGCATGTCCTGCATGCCAGGCCCGACTGCCAGCTCGTCGGCCACTCACAGGGGCTGTTCAGCGTCGGCAGCGGCGAGGAAGCCGGGCAGGCCCTGCTCGCCGTGGGCAACGGCCAGCTTCCCGACGCGGTGGTCTGCGCCAACGACCAGATGGCGATCGGTCTGCTGCAGGCACTGAGCGGGGCCGGAGTCCGGGTGCCTGACGAGGTAGCGGTGGTCGGGTTCGACGATATCTTCCCTGGCAGCCTGTGCGACCCGCCGCTGACCACGGTCCACCAGCCGATGCGGCTGCTGGGGGAGCGAGCCTGCACCAGGCTGCTCGACCGCATCGCCAGGCCTGGCATGCGGCAAAAGGTGGAACTGCTTCCGACCGAACTGGTGCTGCGGTCAAGCTGCGGCTGCCCCCGGGGCACGATGATCCGCCAGCCCGTTCCGCGGCTGCGCGGCGGCAGGCCGGCCGCGCCGCCAGCCGCGCTGGTGCCGTTAGCCGGCCGCGGCCTGACCGCCGGGGGAACCAGCTAGGAAAGGAGGGCGGAGTTGTCCTACATAGTCCGGCGCCTGGCGTTCTACTTCGTGGCCGCCTGGGTGGCGCTGACCGCCAATTTCTTCCTGCCGAGGGCGATGCCCGGTAATGCCGTGCAGTCCATCATGGCCAAGTTCCCTAATCTCCAGCCATCGGCCTACCACGCGCTCGAGGCGATGCTCGGCGTCGGCCATCCTGGCTCGCTCTGGCACCAGTACGTGTCCTACCTGCACGACGTGTTCACGCTCAATTTCGGCATCGCCGTGAGCCAGTTCCCCGCGAAGGTCTCCACCCTGCTCGGCCAGACCATTCCGTGGACCCTCACGCTGGTCGGCACCGCCACCGTCATCGCGTTCTTCATCGGCACCGGGCTCGGCATCGTGGCCGGCTGGCGGCACGGCGGCTGGCTCGACCGGGCGCTGCCGGGGCTGATGTTCTTCCAGGCGATCCCGTACTTCTTCCTAGCCCTCATCCTGATCGAGCTGCTGGCCGCCAGGACCAACATCTTCCCGATCGGCCAGGGCTACGCGGGCGGCCTGATCCCCGGCTGGAACTCGGCGTTCATCGGCAGCGCCATCTACCACTCGATCCTGCCGGCCTTCACGATCGTGATCACGTCGCTGGCCGGCTGGATGCTGCAGATGCGCAACGTGATGATCACGACGGTCGGCGAGGACTACGTCGTCGCCGCGCAGGCCAAGGGGCTGACCAGCCGCCGGGTGGTGTTCACCTACTCCGCGAGGAACGCGATACTGCCGCAGCTGCAGGGCTTTGGCATGGCGCTTGGTTTCGTCGTATCGGGGGCGATCGTCATGGAGATCGTGTTCTCCTACCCAGGCATCGGCCTGCTGCTGCTCTCGGCCGTCACGTCCAACGACTACCCGCTGATGCAGGCGATCTTCCTGGTGATCACGTTCGCCGTGCTGCTGGCGAACCTCGTCGTCGACTTCATCATCGTCGCAGTCGATCCGCGCGCGAGGACGAGGGAGGCAGTCCGATGACCGCCGCACCACCGCTGGTCGCCGCCGCGGCCGCGCTCCCTGAGCAGATCCAGCCGCAGCGCATCGGCCAGTGGCGCCGCCTGCCGGTCAAGGCAAAGGCCGGCGTCGTTCTGCTCGGCATCTTTGTCCTGGCGGCCATCATCGGGCCTCTCGTGGCGCCTTACGACCCGTCTTTCGGCAGCCCGAACCCCGCCATGGCCCTGAACGCGCCGTCCGCTGCCCACTGGCTCGGGACGACCCAGAGCGGCCAGGACGTGCTGTCCCAGCTGCTCACCGGCATCAGGCTCACCCTCGAGCTCGCCCTGCTTGTCGGCGTCATCGCCACGGTGCTGTCGGTCGTCGTCGGCGTGACCGCGGCGTTCCTCGGCGGCCTGTGGGATGACTTCCTGTCGCTGGTCTCCAACGTGTTCCTGGTGATCCCGTCGCTGCCGCTGCTGATCCTGCTGCTCGGATACCTGCCGCAGAAGGGTCAGACGCCGACGATCATCGTTCTCAGCGTGCTCGGCTGGCCGTGGGGCGCGCGGGTGGTCAGGGCACAGACGATGGCCATCCGCGGCCGGGACTTCGTCGCAGCCGCCAAGGAGACGGGCGAGAGCAGCTGGCGGATCATCGCAGCCGAGATCGTGCCGAACGAGATCAGCCTCATCGCGGCCAGCTTCGTGAACACCGTGCTGTATGCGATCGGCGCCTCGGTGGCGCTTGCCTTCATCGGCCTCGCCGACGTGAACAGCTGGAGCCTCGGCACGATGCTCTACTGGGCACAGAGCCAGCAGGCGCTGCAACTCGGCGCGTGGTGGTGGTTCGCACCGCCGGGGCTTGCCGTGGCGCTGATGGGCACCGGCCTTGTCCTGCTGAACACCGGCATCGACGAGCTCGGCAACCCGCGGCTCCGTGACGCGAGCAACGCGAGCAAGTTCGCCGGGCGGCGGATGCGCCCGGCGGACCCGACGCCGGTGTGGCAGCAGGACCCCCCGTCCCGCGGCCGCCTTGCCGGGCTCACGGCGTCCTTCTCCCGCACTGCCTTGCTGGAGCGGGGCGGGGGGGACCGGCCATGACCGGGGAACCGGTGCTCGACATCCGAGACTTCTCGCTCGTGTACCGCACGCCGGGCGGCGATGTCAGGGCCGTGGAGGACGTCAGCCTCGCGCTGTACCCAGGCGAGATCGTCGGCCTCGTCGGCGAGAGCGGGTCAGGCAAGTCGACGCTCGCCTACGGTGCCTGCCGCCTGCTCAGGGCGCCAGCCCTGATCACCGGCGGCAGTGTCACGTACCGGGGACGCCGGGCAGCGGGCCCGACCGACATCCTGCAAATGCGGCCCGACGACCTGCGCCAGTTGCGCTGGCGCGAGATCGCCATCGTGTTCCAGAGCGCCATGAACGCGCTGAATCCCGTGCTCAACGTGCGTGACCAGATCCTCGACGCGATCGACGCGCACATCAAGATGCCGCGACATGAGGCACTAGCGAAGGTCAGCTCGCTGCTTGAGCTCGTCGGGATCCCGCCCGGGCGGCTCCGCAGCTACCCGCACGAGCTCTCCGGCGGCATGCGGCAGCGGGTGATGATCGCGATGGCGCTCGCCGCCGACCCCGAGGTCGTCATCATGGACGAGCCGACGACGGCGCTCGACGTGGTGGTGCAGCGCGACATCCTCGCCCAGATCGTCCAGCTCAAGGAGCGATTGGGCTTCTCGATCCTGTTCATCACCCACGACCTGTCGCTGCTGCTTGAGCTGGCCGACCGGATCGCCGTGATGTACGCCGGCCAGCTGATGGAGGTCGCCGCCGCCGGCCAGATCCAGCACGCGCCCGCGCACCCCTATACCAGGGGGCTGCTGCACTCGTTCCCTTCGCTGCACGGCCCGCGCCGCGATCTGGCCGGCATCCCTGGCACGCCGCCCGACCTGCGCCGTGCGCCGTCCGGCTGCCCGTTCCTGCCCCGGTGCGGGTACGGCAGCCCGGCCTGCACCGACGTCAGCATGAAGCTGGCGCCCGTGCTGCCAGCCGCGGACACCGGACACGTGACCGCGTGTCCGTTCGTGCGGCCGGACACCGACGACCTGCTGGCGAGGGAGCCAGCCAGACGGGCCTTCGTGCAGGAGCCGAGGGAGGTGACCGGGGCATGAGCGCGGCGGCTGAGTCAGAGCCGGTCGTGGAGTCGGCGGCGGCGCAGCGGGGGTCGCTCGCCATGCGGGCCGACGGGCTCTGCAAGGACTACCGGCTCGGCCGCGGCCAGGTCCTGCACGCGGCGCGGAACGTGTCCTTCAGCTTGTACCGCGGCGCGGTGGTCGCGCTGGTCGGCGAGAGCGGATCCGGCAAGTCCACGGTGGCCAAGCTGCTCGCCGGGCAAGAGCAGCCCACGTCGGGCGCCATATGGCTGGACGGCGAACCGGTCGACCTGCGCTCGCGGCGCTCCTTCCGGCGCTATAAGAGCCAGGTTCAGATGGTCTTCCAGGACCCGTTCGCCTCGCTCAACCCGGTGCACACCGTGGGTCACCACCTGACCAGGCCGGTCAGGCTGCACCAGCAAGCGAGCTCCAAGGCCGAAGTTGCAGCCGAGGTCAGCGACCTGCTCGAGCGCGTGCACCTGACGCCGCCCGGGCAGTACCTCGGGAAGTACCCGCACGAGCTGTCAGGCGGCCAGCGCCAGCGGGTCTCGTTCGCGAGGGCGCTGGCAGCGCGCCCGACGGTGCTGCTGGCCGACGAGCCGGTCTCCATGCTGGACGTCTCGATCCGGCTGGAAATGCTCGGCTTGCTCGACGAGTTGCGGCGCGATTTCCGGCTCGCGTTGCTGTACATCACCCACGACATCGCGTCGGCCAGGTACTTCGCCGACGAGGTGCTCGTCATGTACGCGGGGGAGATCGTCGAGCGCGGCCCCGCGGAAGAGCTCACCCAGCAGCCGGCGCATCCGTACACCCAGTTGCTCGTCGCGTCGGCCCCTGACCCCGACAACCTCGGCAGCACGCTGCGTGAAGGCGCCAAGCACACCGTCAGGCCGGGCGCGGGCGCGGCGGCGCAGGGCTGCCCGTTCAACCCGCGCTGCCCCTTCGCCGACGACCGCTGCCGCGCTGACGATCCGGTGCTGCAGCGCGTGTCCGCCACGCGCGCGGCGGCCTGCTGGCATCTGGACGCAGTGGCCGCGTCGGGGTCGGGCGCGGTCGCCGCGGGACGAGAAAGCGAGGCGAGCCCATAAGGAGAAGCACGAGGACGAGCGCTGTCGATTATCCGCACCGGACGAAATCAGGAGAGAGCATGAGGAGACTGCTCAGAAGCCGGAGCCTCGCTGGCCTGGCGACGGTGGCCACCATCTGCGGCGGGCTTGCCGCGTGCTCGTCAAGCCCGAACTCGCAGCAGGGCAACACGGGAGCGACCAGGACCCTGGTGATGGAGAGCTCGCCGGAGACCTCGATCACACAGGCATTCAATCCGTTCGTCGCCACTCAGGCGGCGTACGGGATGGGCGCCACCGGCCTCATCTACGAGCCGCTGATCGAATTCAACCTCGCCGCGCCGCCGAAGTACTACCCGTGGCTGGCGACGTCGTACGCCTGGGGTGACGGCGGCAAGCAGATCACGTTCACGATCAGGTCGGGCGTGAAGTGGAGCAACGGAAAGCCTCTAACACCCGCGGACGTCGCGTTCACCTTCAACATGATGAAGAAGAACACCGCGATCAACCTGGGCGGCCTGGACATCTCCAGCGTGAGCACGTCTGGCAACAAGGTCACGCTGACGTTCCCCGCGGCCCAGTACACCAAGCTGCAGCAGATCGCCGGCGTCGCGATCGTGCCCGCGTCGATCTGGGGCAAGGTCAGCAACCCAGCCACGTTCGCTGACCCTAACCCCGTCGGCACCGGGCCCTTCGTACTGGACAGCTTCACGCCGCAGGGCTTCACGCTGAAGCGGTCCCCGAACTACTGGCAGGCCTCCAAGCTGCACGTCGACAAGGTCTACTTCCCGGTCTACACGTCCAACACGGGCGCGCTGTCCGCGTTGTTCTCCGGCCAGATCGACTGGACAGGGAACTTCATCCCTGGCCTGCAGAAGAACTTCGTCGCGACCAACCCGAAGTTCCACCACTACTGGGAGGCGCCGGGCGGCACCAACAGCCTGATGCCGAACCTGAACAAGTGGCCGACCAATCAGCTACCGGTCAGGAAGGCGATCAGCCTGGCGATCGACCGCACCCTGATCGCAACCGAGGGTGAGGCGGGCCTGGAGAACCCGGTGCTCAACGCCACCGGCCTGACCTTGCCGCTTTATGAGGCCTGGAGCGATCCGGTCAAGGGCTTGACCGTTTCGCCCAAGTCGGATCCGGCAGGAGCCAAGGCCGTGCTCAAGGCGGCCGGCTACACGCTGAACAAGGGCGGTTTCTTCGAGAAGAACGGAAAGGTGGTCTCGATCACGATCACCGACCCGGCCGCCTACACCGACTACGCCCAGGACGACGCGATCGTCGCCCAGGAGCTCAGGGCTGCCGGCATCGACGCGACGTTCCAGGGCCAGGCGGTCGACACCTGGGCTTCCGACATCGCGGCAGGCAACTTCCAGCTGACGATGCACTGGTCGAACGGCGGCATCACCCCGTACAACATGTACCAGGGCTGGCTCGACAGCTCGCTGGCCACAGGCAAGTCGGCCACCGGGGACTACGAGCGGCTGAAGGAGCCGACGATAGACTCCGCGCTCGGCAAGCTCGCCGGTGCGTCAGCGGTTTCTGATCAGACCGCGGCGCTCGAGCCGATCGCGAAGTACGTCGCCGCGAATCTGCCCATTATTCCCACCACCACGGCCTCGCAGTGGTTCGAGTACAACAGCGAGCACTTCGTTGGCTGGCCTACTCAGCAGAACCCATATGAGACCGGCCAGCCGTCGGGCACCAACAACGGGCCGGGCTCAGGCACCGACCTGGTTGTCATCCTGCACCTGCGGCCAAGGTAGTAACACCGGCACACTGAGTGTCCTCTCCCGGACCTCCCCGCCGGGAGAGGACAACAAGGAAGACAGCGGCGCCGCCGGCCTCGGCCGGCGGCGCCGCTGTCGTTCAGGGTCACCGTCACGTCAGGCCACGGTCAGGGGAAGGACACCACGTCGCTCGGGGTGCCGGAGGTGGCCGACGTCACCGGCGCCCCGACCCCGTCGATCACCGAGTTGATGCCGCCCGACCCGCTGAGGAACACCGTCAGCAGGTCGTGCAGCCGCACCCCTGGCGCGCTGTCCGGCGCCTTGAATGCCTCCGTCGCCATGATCGGCAGGCCCTGGTTGAAGAAGCAGTAACTGCCGAGCCCGTAACCCGTGAAGCCGCGGACATTGCCCGTAATCGCGAATGCCGGGAAGCCGTCCGTGCTGGCATCTGCCATCCAGGCGGCCTGACTCGGCGGGTCATACGGCATCTCGTTCTGGAAGAAGATGTCGGTGCCGCCCTGGCCGCTCCAGATCACCTCGGTCTTCTGATAGTGCTCGACGAACAGCCCGTAGGCGGTCACGTTGTCACCCCTGACGATCAGGCCGTGGTCGGCCGTGTTGGCCGTCCAGCCGACGCCGTCACCGTGGTCGGCACGCCAGGCCCAGATGTTGTCGAGTATCACGTGCGAGCTGTTCACGACCAGGCTGTCGGTCGCCTTGCCAGGCTCGGCCCCGCCGATCCTGAAGTAGACGTCCTGCAGCAGGGCCGGGTCTCCCGCGCGTCCGCCTGGGCGCGATCCGATCTGCATCAGCACGGGTGAGTTGACCGGGCCCGCGTCCACCATCAGCCCTGACAGCTTGACGCCGGGAACGCTGGCCACCCGCACCGCGGCGTTACCGCGGTCCGGGATCAGCGTCGCCACCCCGAGCCCGAGGACGATGGTGTCAGCCCGCCGCACCGCGATGGCCTGCTTCAGGTGGTAGACGCCAGGCGTCAGGATCAGGTTCCGGCCGCTGGCGAGCGCTCCGTTGATCCGGCCAATGGGTGTGCCAGGCGCGGCGATGAAGAATCGGCTGACCGCGACCGACGTGCCTGCGGCCGGCCCGCTGGTCCACGTTGGGCCTAGTGAGTCGCGCTGGACGGCGGGAACGAACACCCGGTAGCTGCCGTCGGATGCCCGGTACAGGAAGGGCTCCTCCTGGGTCACCGGGCTGGTTGCCAGCGTGGTGTAAGGGCCGGCGCCGCCTGGCACGCCGAAGGCCTGCGCTGGCGCGCCGTTGTCGCCGGAGAAGACCTGGTTCCAGACGCCGTTCGACCAGCCGTCCAGGTTGCTGTTCCTGACGATGAACTGCTGCTGCGACCCGTTGACGATGGTGCCGCCGGTGAACTGCGAGTCGGCGACGAAGCCGCCGCTGGCGAACTGCGGCCCTGCCGAGCAGTAGTCCATGAACGACGTCGTGCCGCCGGTGACGTCGACCCTGCGCATCGGCGCCGCCTGCGACACGGCCCAGAACTCCGTCTTGGCCTGGCAGCCAGAGCCGCCGGCGATGGCGATCGTCAGGTTCGACAGGGAACGCCAGAAGTTGTCGAGCGCGATGCAGTTGGTGGTGCCAGGCGCGCTCGGGAAGCACTGGTTGTACACGTCAGCCGAGCCGTTGATGACCACGTCGCCAGGCGACGCGCCGAGGCCGGCCACCTGCGTGTAGTAGCCGACCTGGAAGATCAGCGGATCCGCTGGCGTGCCGTAGCTGCCGGGCTCGAAGAACAGCGCGTAGCGCTGGCTGCCGAACTGGTTGGGGACTTGCTGGCTGGCGATCGCGTCCAGGGTGGCCTGGACCTGGCTCTGCTGCATGTCCGGCGTGAAGATGTACACGTTGGGGCCGAGGTCGGGCGCGCCGGCAACGTGCGGAGCGGCTGGAATGTGCTGATGCGCCAGGGCAACGCCGGCGAGTGCGGCGACCGCGGCCGGCGTGCCGAGCGAGGCGGCGCCGAATCCCGCGGTGGCGAGCGCGGCGGCCAGGGCGAGCGAACGGCGGATTAAACGGTGCGGCCCAGTCGGCCGCGCGACGGCGAGCAGTCGTGGCATAACGATCTGACCTCCGAGCGAACTATGGCAATTTTCACTATCAGCAGCGTAAGCCGGAAATCAGCATTGGCGTTAACTACAACGCCGCCAGTTCGTCGCTCAGATCGTCCAGGCCGAGCGAGCCGAGCGACAGGGCCGACATGTGCCAGGACTTGAGGTCGAAGTCGTGCCCGCTGGCCGCGTGCGCTGCCCTCGCCGCGTCCCGCCCGGCCAGCCAGGCCCGCTCGCCCAGCTTGTAGCTGATCGCCTGGCCAGGGCCGCTCAGGTACCTGATGATCTCGCTGGCGAGGAACTCGCGATCGCGGCCGCAGTAGGACGTGAAGAACTCCAGCGCCAGATCAGGGGACCAGGTCTGGCCCGCGGCGAACGGGGAGTCATCGGGCAGCCGCAGACCGAGGTGCATGCCGATGTCAATGATGACCCTGATCGCCCGCATGTTCTGGGCATCCAGGTATCCGAGCCTGGCTCCCGGTGTCGACAGGTAACCGAGCTCATCCATGAGCCGCTCGGCGTACAGTGCCCAGCCCTCGCTGCACGCGCTCACCCCGCCGACGGTCGTCTGATACATCGACAGGTCACCCGACAGGTACCGCCACTGCGCGAGTTGCAAATGATGGCCAGGCACGCCCTCGTGATACCAGGTGCTGATCAGGCCCCAGAGCGGGAACCTGGTCTTGCCGAGCGTCGGCAGCCAGGTGCGGCCTGGCCGGGAAAAGTCCTGCGAGGGGCTGGTGTAGTACGGAGCAGCGGCGCTGCCAGGCGGCGCGATCCTGGCCTCGACGGTCTTCAGCGGGCCTGCCAGGTCGAAATGGGTGCCGTCGAGGTCGGCGATGGCCTGGTCCATCATCGCCTGCAGCCAGGTCCTGATCTCCTCGACGCCGCTGATGGCCTCGCCGTTCTCCTCGAGGTGGCGCATCGCGTCCTGGGCCGGCGCGCCGGGAAGCACGAGCTCAGCCTCGGCACGCATCTGCTCCTGCAGGTCGAAGAACTGGGACCAGCCCCACGCGTATGCCTCATCCGGGTCAAGGTCCGCTCCGGTCCAGCGCCTGGCGCACACCCGGTACCGGTCGGCTCCGGCGCCGTCCTGCGTGCCGTCGGCCAGCGGCAGGTAGACCGTGCCGAGCCAGCGAGCCAGGGCCATGGTCGCCTCGTTCGCGGACGCCGCCGCCTGGTCAAGCTCTGTCCGCAGGGCGGCAGGAACCTCGGCTCCCGCGGCGAACTCGGCGAACCAGCCGCGCCCGCCGGCCGCGGCCGCCCACTGCTCCATCTGCTCCGCGCAGGCACGCACGACTCGCGGGCCGGCGAGCATGCCGCGCCTGGCGCCCTCGTTCAGGCAGGCCTGGTACTCGGCCAGTGCCTGGCCGACCCGCGCCATCCGGCGGGCGATGACGGCCCAGTCGTCCTCGCTGGCCGCTGGCATGTCGAGGAACGCGCCGCGGATGCGGTGCGGAGGACCGAAGATATTCGAGACCGCGCGCAGGTGCTCGCCTTGCGCGCTCATCGCCAGGCCCGCCTCGAGGCGCTCGCGGAGCAGCCGTGCGCAGCGGCGCTCGGCGCCTCCGAGGCCGCCGGTGACGTTCGGCAGGTTCGCGAGCGTGGACCGCGCCAGGTCGTCCACCGCCTGCCGACCGGAAGGGGACAGGTCGGGCAGCCGGTCCTCGCCAGGGCGCACGCCGAGCGATGTGGCCAGGATGGGATCGAGATCGGTGAGCGCGCTGACGTAGTCATCAGCGATGTCGCGTACGGCCCGCGGTGCCGTCTGGGCAGGGGCGGACATGTCAGGGGTTGCCGTGAAATCTGCCATGGACACAGTCTGCCGCACTCCGCATCCGTGGCCCTGAGGTCCCGGCACCAGGGGACGAACGACTCTATGTAGTAGGCCCAGCTTGCGCTGTGATGGCAGTGACGAGAGGGATCCACCAGGACGCGGGGTTCCGGGAGTTCGCTGGCCCGGACACCACGCAATCTCCGAGTCGCGAGAAACGCGAGGGATCCCTCTCGTTTCGCCTGCTGCGAGGGCATCAGTCCAGGGGAGCGCGGGCGGGTGAGCACGGGCGGGTGAGCACGGGAACGTCCTGGGTACAGCAGGTAGTACGACCAGACGGGCCGCCGCAGCGCGGGGCCCGGTGACGCGGGGGGCGATCGAATGCCGTCGAGCACATCGGCTCGCAGCGGGGCCGCAGTCAGGAAGGGTCAGGTACCGCGGCCGCGCGGCCAGCAGCAACGTGGCCAGCAGCATGCCGCGGCCGAGCCGGACGGTGTCCGGGGGGAGAAGGGCGGCCAACCGGTGCCGTCCGCGGCTGGGCTGCACCTTCCTGGCGGCACGGCCGGCACTGTCCTGTGGTGGGGCGGCCTGGCCGCGGTAGCCGCGCTTGGCATCGTGGACTGGCCCGTCGTCGCGCTCGTCGGAGCCGGGACCTGGGTTGCCGAGCAGCACGTCAGGCAGTCCCAGCGGGCGCACGGACGCTGACGCGGCCGTCCAGGCGCGACAGCGGAAGCCTGGGCTGCCGCCGCTTCCTGCCTGCCGGTCTGTGCCCGGAGAGCGCCGATGGCCCCGGTGATCGGTCAGGCGGGCGCCGTGCTCGGCGCGATCGCTGGCAAGCTGCCGATCTCGCCTGGCCGCCGGCAGCGCCGTCACTGGGCGGGCAACGGCCGGGCTCACATCGAGGTCAAGGGCATCCACCGGCCAGAGAACCACCCGGTGGCGCGGCGCCTGGAAGCTGCGCTGGCCGGCCTGGACGGCGTCGAGTGGGCTGAGGTCAACACCGTCGCCGGCCGGGTTGTCGTCGCCTTCGACGGCGACCGGATCGACGTCGACACGATCGTCGACGCCATCGAGGGTGTCGAGGACGCGCACGACGTGGCCGACGAGCGTTTCCCGCACGAGCGTCCCGATCACCCCTCCGATCACGAGCCCATCCAGCGCCAGGTGTACGCGATGGGCGCCGACGTCGGCGGGCTCATGCTGGGGCTGGCCGGCCAGGTCGTGTTCGGGCAGTTCGGCCGCGTCGCACGGCGCAACCCGCTGATCGGGGAGATCGCCTCGCTGCTCTCGCTGGCCGACTCAACGCCCGTGCTGCGCCAGGCCATCGAAGGCCGCCTCGGCCGGGCGGTGACCGATCTCGGCCTCGCCGTGGGCAACGCTGTTTCCCAGGGCATCGCGCAAGGCCCGGCCGGGCTCATCGTCGACATCGCCCATCGCAGCCTGCTGCTTGACGAGCTGCGTTCGCGGCGGGACTTGTGGCAGCGCCGCGAGCCGCAGCTGCACGGCGGCCCGCTGGGGCCACAGTCCGCGATCCTGCCGTCCGCCGCAGGCCGCAAGGTCCCGATGCCGTCAGGCCCGGTCGAGACGTACACCGCGCGGGCCGCCGCTGGCGCACTGATCGGAGCCGCCGGGATCCTGGCGGCCACCCGCGACCCGCACCTCATGGTCGCGGCCACCGCGACGGCCGCACCGAAGGCCGCGAAGCTCGGCCGAGAGGGGTTCGCCGCCCGGTTCGGCCGGGACCTGGCCCGCGATGGCGTGCTGGTGATGGACACCGACTCGCTGCGCAGGCTCGACCGGGTGGACGCGGTGCTGCTCGACACCGAGGTGCTGACCAGCGGGCAGCAGGTGGCCGGGACGGTCTGGGTGCCGCACGAGAGCCAGGCCGATGCGGAGGCCGCCACCCTGGCCGTGCACGCGCTGCTCAGTGCTGATCCTATGCGGGCCGGTCCGATGCGGGCCGGTCCTATGCGGCCAGGACGTGTGCCGGCCGCACCAGCACCTGCCGCGTGGACTATGGGCCCGGTGCCGCGAGCGATGCCAGGCGAATTCGTGATGGCCGCGCGCGATCTGCGCATTCGCGGAAGCAGGCTGCGCGCCTTGTTCCGCGAGTCGGAACTGGCAGGGCTGGTCACGATCGAGCCAGAACTCGACCCGCTGGCCGGCCCGCTGGTGGCGGCGGCGTGCTCGGTAGCCCTGGTCGCGGCGGGAGGCTGGGCCGGCCTCGGCAGGCGGGTGCCGGTCGACCGGGTCATGGCAGGGGGCGCCAGGATGGCCGCGTCCGTCCGGACCCTGCAGGCCGAGGGCCGCGTCGTCGCGCTTGTCTCCGGGCGCCGGCACGAGGCTCTGGCGGCCGCGGACCTCGGCATCGGCGTGCCGGCCGGCGCGCAGCCGCCGGTCGGGGCCGACCTGATCACCGGGCCAGGCCTGGCCGGTGCCTGCCGGGTTGTGCAAGCCATTCCGCCGGCCAGGGCTGTCAGCCGCAGGGGCGCCATGCTGGCCGGGTACGGCTCAGGCGCCGGCGCGGTACTCGCCGTAGCTGGCCCGCGCGCCGGCGCCGCCACGCGCTCGCTGCTGGCCGTCAACGGAGCGGCCCTTGCCTCGCTGACAAGCGGCCTCTGGTCGGCCATGACGCTCGCGAGGACGCCGCTGCCGCTGCCCGCTGACTCGACCGACTGGCACGCACTCGACGCTGCTGCCGTGCTGGCACGGCTCGGCACGAGCGACGCGGGCCTGGGCAAGGCCGAGGCCAGCCGCCGGCGCGCTGACCTGCCCGAGGAAGCGAGTCACCGCGAGCCCGGCCTGGTCCGCGCCGCGCTCGAGGAGCTTGCCAACCCTCTCACCCCGGCGCTGGCTAGCGGCGCCGGGCTCGCCGCGGTCGCTGGCTCGGTTACCGACGCAGCGCTGATCGCCACGTTCATGGCGGCAAACGCCCTGGTCAGCGGTGCCCAGCGGGTCAGCGTCTGGCACGCGCTGCGGCGGCTGATCGACGAGTCGGCCGTCCGGGTCAGGCTGCGGCGCGGGCCGGGAGAGGAGCTGGGCACAGCGGGTGAGCTGGTCCCGGGGGACGTGGTCATGGTGCAGGCGGGCGACGCCGTCCCCGCGGACTGCCGGATCCTGACCGCGCAGGGGCTTGAGGCCGACGAGTCCAGCCTGACCGGCGAGTCCCAGCTGGTGGCCAAGGGGCCCGGTCCGACGGGCGCGGCCAGCATCGCCGAGCGCCGGAGCATGCTCTACGCCGGCAGCTCGATCGCGGCCGGGGCGGCTTCCGCCGTCGTGGTCGCGGTGGGACCAGCCACCGAGCTCGGCCGCAGCGCGCTGGCTGGCGGCGGCGAGCGGCCCGCGGTGGGCGTTCAGGCCAGGCTGCGGGAGCTGACCAGGCAGACAATTCCGGTCACGCTGGGCGCGGGCGCCGCGCTGATCGGCAGCAGCCTGCTGCGTGGCCGGCCGCTCAGGGAGACGCTCGGCACAGGCGTGAGCCTGGCCGTCGCGGCGGTTCCCGAGGGCTTGCCGATCGTCGCGACGGCCGCGCAGTACAGCGCGGCGCGCCGGCTGTCCAGGCGGAACGCCCTGGTGCGCAACCCCGGCACGATCGAGGCGCTCGGCCGCGTCGACGTGCTCTGCTTCGACAAGACCGGCACGCTGACCGAAGGGCGGATCCGGCTGCACAGCCTCTGGGCCGCGGGCAGCGCGCCGGGCTCGGCGCGCCGGCTGGACGCGCTGGCCGATGAGGGCAAGCTCGTGCTCGCCGCTGCCCTGCGCGCGACACCCGCGCCCAACTCCGGCCAGCACCGCGGCACCCACGCGTTCGCTCATCCCACCGACGAGGCCGTCGCGGCCGGCGCGGGCGCGGCTGGCGTCGGCGCCGAGCTTGGCGCGCATCGCTGGCGCCAGGCGGGCGAGCTGTCCTTCGAGCCGTCAAGGGGCTACCACGCTGTGCTCGGGCGGACGTCTTCCGGCCAGCGACTGTGCGTCAAGGGCGCGCCAGAGGTCGTGCTGCCGCTGTGCACCGTTCAGCAGCTGCCCGCCGGGCAGACCGCGGGGCTGGCCACCGGGCTCAGCGCGCGAGCCAGGCGGGCCATCGAGCGCGAGGCCGACGAGCTGGCAAGGGCGGGGTACCGGGTGCTCGCCGTCGCCGAACGGGACGCGTCGGGGCGCCGCGACCTGCGCGAGGACCGGATTAGCCGGCTGCGGTTCCTCGGCTTGCTCGCGTTCGCCGATCCGGTGCGCGGCACCGCGGCAGCAGCGGTCCGTGCGCTGCGCGCGGCCAAGGTCGACGTGCTGATGCTCACCGGCGACCACCCGAGCACCGCGGAGGCGATCGCGGCCGAGCTCGGCCTGCTGAATGCCGGCCGGGTGGTCACCGGGCCAGAGCTGGACGACCTCGCCGACCCCCAGCTCGACCGGCTGGTCGCCAAGGCTGCGGTGTTCGCCAGGGTCAGCCCCGATCACAAGGTGCGGATCGTCGCCTCGCTGCGCCGGGCGGGCCGGGTCGTCGCGGTCACCGGCGACGGCGCCAACGACGCCCCGGCGATCAGGCTGGCCGACGTCGGGGTCGCGCTCGGGCGGCGCGGAACCAACGCGGCCAAGGAAGCCGCCGACGTCGTGGTGACCGACGATCAGATCGAGACCATCATCGACGCGATCGTGGAAGGCCGGGCGATGTGGTCATCGGTCAGGGACGCGATCGCCCTGCTGCTCGGCGGCAACCTGGGCGAGATCGCTTTCACGCTCGGCACAGGCCTGCTGCCGGGCGGGCCGGCGCTGAACGCCCGCCAGCTGCTGCTGGTGAACATGCTGACCGACATGGTGCCGTCCCTGGTGCTGGCCGTACGGCAGCCGGCGAGCGCGACGCCCGAGATGCTGCTCCGTCAGGGTCCTGAGGCATCGCTCGGGTCCGCGTTGAACCGGGACATCCTGATCCGCGGCGCGCTGACGTCAGGGGCTGGCCTGGCCGCGTGGGCCGGCGGGCGGATGACCGGCATCATGCCGCGGCGGGCGAGTACGACCGCGCTGGTCGGCCTCGTCGGAGCGCAGCTCGGCCAGACGCTGGTCACCGGGTGGCGCAGCCCGCTGGTGGTCGCGGCGAGCGCGGGCTCCGCCGCCGTGCTTGCCGGTGTCATCCAGACCCCCGGCGTCAGTCAGTTCTTCGGCTGCACGCCGCTCGGTCCGGTGGGCTGGGCGAGCGGCATCGGTCCAGCGGTCGCCGCCAGCGTCGGCGCGCCGCTGGTCAGCAGGCTGCTGCCCGCGCAGGCCGCGACCCCTGGCCGTACTAGGGCATCAGGCCGTGCAGCGGGAACACCGCTGCCCGTGTCGCCATGATCGCCTGATCGATCGGCTCGTCAGGGTCATAGCCGTTCTCGAATGGCGGGTACCTGCCTGATGCCTGCTCGGTCATGAACTCCGGTGCGGCGGCCCTGGTACGGCGGGCGACGTAGTCGCGCCAGCTCGGCGGCGTCGGGATCGCCGGATCGAGCGGGCGCCCTGTGACCTCGGCGAGCAGATGGGCCCAGGTCCGCGGGACAACCTGGACGACTTCGTAGCCGCCGCCCCCGGTGACCAGCCACCGGCCGCCGGCGGTCTCGTGGGCGAGCCTGTGGACCGCCGCATGCGCGGCGCGCTGGGCGTCGATGGTCAGCTCCAGGTTGGCGAGCGGATCCATCCAGTGCGTGTCGCAGCCGTGCTGGCTGACCAGGATCTGCGGCTTGAACGCGCGCAGCAGCGGGGGGACTACGGCGTGGAAGGCGCGCAGCCACCCCGCGTCCCTGGTGCCGGCTGGCAGGGCCACATTGACCGCGAGGCCCTCGGCATCCGGTCCGCCGGTCTCCGAGGGGCGGCCGGTACCAGGAAACAGCGTGCGCGGGTGCTCGTGCAGGCTGATCGTCAGCACCCGGCTGTCGTTGTAGAACGCGGCCTGGACGCCGTCGCCGTGGTGCACGTCGATGTCGACGTAGCCGATTCGCTCGGCGCCCTGGCCGAGCAGCCATGTGATCGCGATGGCCGGATCGTTGTATACGCAGAACCCGCTCGCGTGGTCGCGCATCGCGTGGTGCAGGCCGCCTGCGATGTTCACGCCGTGGTCGGCCGTGCCGGACCAGGCCGCGTCAGCGGCGGCCAGCGTGGCCCCCGCCACCAGCGCCGAGGCCTCGTGCATGGCGGGGAAGATGGGGTCGTCCTCGGTGCCGAGGCCGAACTGGCCGGCCCCGGGATCGCACCCGCCTCGCTGGCCTCCTTGACGGCCGCGATGTAGCGCGGATCGTGCACGAGCGCAAGCTGGGCGTCGGTCGCGGGATCCGGCGCGGCAATGGTGACACCGTCGGCACTGAGCACGCCTAGCGCCCTGGCAAGCTCGATCGTCAGCTCGACCCTGACCGGCGCGAGCGGGTGGCCGGGACCGAAGTTGTAGCTCGTCAGCTTGTCGTCCCACGCCAGATGCACGGTGCACGCCATGTCGTCATCCTCTCGCGACGGGCATCGCTGCCGGTACCGGGGTGCGAGCCGCGCAACCGCCGAAGAACGCGCAGGAACCTCGGGGCCGGGCCGGGAGATGGCCTAGCGGGTGCGCCGGCGGTTGAATTCCACGAATACCAGTTATACAGCGGATAGCAATACAGTTTCTGTGCAGACAGCTCTGGCGCGACAGAAATGTCAGATCTCTCCTGGCAAATTCAAATAGAGCCGCAGATGCTGCAAGCAATAACTGCTTGTCCGGCGTCACCTCGTTATACTCGTCACCGTGGTCACCGTCGTAATTCCGGCGCACAACGAGGGCCGCTTTATCGGGCCGTTGCTCAGAAAGCTCATTCCGGCCGAAGGCGAAAGTGACTTGGCGGTAATAGTTGTTGCCAGCGGCTGTAGCGACAACACCGCCCAGATTGCCTCGTCCTTCGGAAAGAATGTCCGCGTCATCGACATCCCGGCTGGCTCAAAGCGCCGTGCGGTCCTTGCGGGTGACGCCGCGGCTACCGGCTTCCCGCGGTTCTACGTCGACGCCGACGTCGAGATCGGTGTCGCTGACGTGCTCGCGCTGGCCGCTGAGCTGGCCAAGCCAGGGGTACTCGCCGCCGTGCCCGGGCGGGTGCTGGCGCTCGAGTGCTGCACGCTGCCGGTGCGCTGGTATTACGACATCTGGCTCCGGCTGCCGGAAATCCGCCGCGGCTTGTTCGGGCGGGGCGTGCTCGGGCTGAACGAAGCTGGACACCGCAGGCTGCGTCACATGCCGCCGATCGTCGCCGGTGACCTCGCCGCCTCGCTGCCCTTCGCGCACGCGGAACGCCGGGTCGTGCCGCGGGCGCGGGCGCACTGCAGGGCGCCGGGGAACCTCACAGCGTTGCTGCGCTATCGCAGCTGCGTGACCGCCGAGATAGCCGGGGCAGGCGCGCTGCGCAGCGCGCTGTCGTGGGAGGTCCGCGCCTACCCAGCCGACCTGCTCGGCATCGTCCGCACCGAGCCTGGAGCCGCGCCAGCGGTTGCCATCTTCCTGCTCGTCACCGTCGCCGGGTGGATCGGCGGGCGCGCTCGCCGCCGGGGCGGCAATGGCTGGGGCTGCTTGCCAGGGTAGGGCCGTTCAGCGGTCAGCCGCCGATCGATGCGCTCAGGGCCGCGGCTGGCTGGATCCTGGCGGCGACCAGACCGGGAATGAGCCCGGCGAGAACCCCTGCGGCCACCCCGGCTAGCGGCGCTGGCAGCACGGTCAGCGGCGCGATGACCGGCACCCAGTCCCTGGCCCAGGCCAGCAGGATCACCATGGCGACGCCGAGGCTGGCTCCGGCTAGTCCCCCGATGAGGCCGAGAATCGCCGACTCGGAGACGACGTGCGCGACGATGTGCCGCCGCCTGGCCCCTACCGCCCTGCGCAAGCCGAATTCGGCTGCACGCTCACGTACCGACAGCCAGGTGATGCTCGCGATGCTGAGCGCGCCGATCGCCAGGCTGACCCAGCCGAGCGCGTAGAACATGCTGGTCAAGGTGTTCATCACCTGGTCGCGCAGGTACACGGGTCCTGCCTGGACGGCAACGGCGAAGTGCCGCGGCCTGGTCGGGCTGATCGCGAACGGCGCCTGGCGAGCGACCACGGGGGCGGCCCCTGGCCTGGTCCTGATCATGACCATGGGCACCGCGCCGGCTCGCGCGTCCGGCGGACCCCACAGCGCTACGGCGGTGGCGGCAGGCAGCATCACCGATCGCAGGACTGGCTGCAGCTCGCTGGCCCGGCCGACGATCCCGATGACCACGCAGGGCACGTCGTCGATGTAGATCGTCGGCCGTCGCCGCAGGTCGCTGATGCCCATCGCCGTCGCGGCAGCCGCACCCGCGACGCAGACCTGCGCGCGATGTGCCTGGTCCCAGGCGTCAAAGGTCCGGCCCTGGCTGACCTGGGCACCGGCCGCGGCGAGGAATCCCGGCGAGGCCGCGAGCACCGGCGCCTGCCTGGCAGCGGCTGGGCCGCCGGACGGCGGCTGTGGTACGGCCGACACGACCAGGGGATGGCCGAGCCGCAGCCGCCAGAACACCCCTGACGCGACGACGCCATGCAGCGAATTCAGCCGGCGCTCGACGTCGATCGGGTAAGGGCTGGCGGCAGATGCAGGACCGGTGCCCTTGGGGCTGACCACCACGTGGGTGGGCAGGTGCTTCGTGAATGCCGCGGCGACCTGCCCGCTCGCGGTGCTGGCCAGCCCGAGCGCTGTGACGAACCAGGCGACGCCGAGCAGCGTGCCGACGCAGGTGACCACCGCACGGGCGGGCCTGGCGACAATGGCGGTGACCGCCTCGCCGAGAGCGTCGGCTGGGCGCAGCCTGCTCGGCGGTGTGAGCCTGCGCCGGATCATGTGCCTGCGACCAGGGATCCAGGAGGATCGCCTGCCGCGACACCAAGGCGGCGTGTGCTGTGCGCCGCCGCGAGCTGGTCGCGGGTCGCGACCACGATCGTCCTGCCATCCTTGTGAAGGCTGACCAGCAGGCCGATGATCTGAGCCGCCGCGGCCTGGTCCAGGCTCGCCGTCGGGTCGTCGCAGAGCAGCAGGCTCGGATCTGTCACGATCGCTCTGGCGATGGCGACGCGCTGCCGCTCGCTGGCAGGCAGCTCGCTCACGGTGGCGTGCAGCCGCTCCGCGAGCCCGACGCGCTCGAGGGCGCCGGTTGCCGCGGCTACCCGCTGCTGCCTGGCCAGGCCGGCATACAGCACCGGGAGCATCACGTTGTCCAGCGCCGACCTCGCTGGCAGCAATTGCGGCCGCTGGAACACGAATCCCATCAGGCGGCCGCGCAGCGCCGTCCGCTCGCTGTCGGCCAGCGTCGCCGTGTCTGAGCCGTTCAGCAGGTAGCTGCCCGTGGTGGGCCGCAGCAGCAGGCCCACGACGCTGAGCAGCGTCGACTTGCCCGATCCGGCCTGGCCGGTGAGGGTCACCAGCTCGCCGTGCCTGACGGCCAGGTCGATCGGGCGCAGGCCCGGCGACTGCCGGCCGGCATAGGTGACGCCGGCCTGGCGCAGGTCGATCAGCGGCTGCGCGGACGGCCGGTGCACCGGCTTGGTCAGCGGCCCCGTGGTTAGCGGGCCCCCGGTAGGCGGCCCCGTGGTAGGTGGTCCCGTGGCTAGCGGTTCGGTGGCCATCGGCCGACTCCGATCAGCACGTGATCGCCGGGACGCAGCGTCCCGCGCCGTACCGGCTGCACGGCCACCAGCCCGTCTGCCGTGGGTCCCGTGACGACCGCGACCCGCACCCGGCGGCCGGCCGTCAGCTTGATCACGTGGCTGGCCTGCCCCTGCCCGTGCCCGCCCGTCATGATCGCCGCGACGGGCACGGCCAGGACTGGCTCGCCGGTGACGGGGGCCCGCAACGTGAGGCGCACGCCCGCGCCGATCATGCGCTGCGGCAGCGCCCGGCGGGGCTTGACCAGGACCGGGTAGCCATGCAGCGGCGGCCCGCCGACGGGCGGCAGCGAGCCGATCCTGGTCACCGTCCCGCGGGCGGTGAGCGCCGGGATCGCCGCGACGATCGTGGCGGACATGCCGCGGCGCGCCTGCGCGGCCTGATGCCCGGTGAGGTCGGCGGTGACATACGGATCGCCGGTCGCGAGCGTCAGCACCACCGACCCGCCGACCAGGTCGCCGGTGCGCCCTCCTACGGACGTCACGAGCGCGGACCTAGACGGGATGAAGACGACCTCGCTCCTTGGCAGGTAGGCGCTGGGAATGAAGTACACGCTCGCCGTCCGCCTGGCGGCGATTCCGCGCGCCGCAGGGGCGGCTGCCGGAACGCGGACGGCCCGGTGGTGGTGGATCGGGGCGTCATAGCCGAGATGGCGATAGAACAGCAGCAGCGCCAGCGCCGTGCTCTGACCGAAGTAACCGCGCGCGTCGTAGTCGGCGTAGCCGAGGTGCAGCAGTGCACGCTGCAGCTGAGTCACGTCCGGGCCGTGGTCGCCTTCGTGCAGATCGCGGTAAGCGGGCAGGCGGCCGCGAAGCAGGATGACCGGCCGTCCGTCGATTTCGGCGATGACATGGCCTGGCCTGACCCGGTCGCCGGCCTTCTCCGGCATCCTGGTCAGCGTGATGGTGCTGAACGGTGCCATCGCCGTCACCAGGATCGGTCGCCTGGCCCGGACGATGCCCTGCACGGTAATGGCGTGCCGGAGCACCTGCCAGCGGACCGCGGCCGAGATCGGGGCCGCGGCAGGAGCGGCCGACTGAGCCGCCACGTCGTTCGGTGACGCGATGAAGACGGCCGTGGCCAGGCCGACGACCGACATCGCGATCAGGCCGACGGCAAGGCCGCCGAAGAACAACCGCCTGGGCCCGAGCGGGTCACGGGCCGGTCCGTGTTCTGAGCGCGCTCGGGTAGGTACCGAGAGCCTGGCGGCAGCGAGAAGCCGCATGGCTCATCCCCCGTACAACTGTTGACCCCCGTCTACCCCCGCGAACGCTACCACGGCACGGCCAGCGGAAAGCGGCACTGCGCGCGACCGGATCGGCCCGCTCGCCTGCGGTTGGCACGCGCCGGTCAACGACACGCAAACTCATTGTCCGGCTCGCCAGCTTGCGCTGCGGTGCGCCCGAACATGCCCAGCTTGGGGGGTGAGATCCGCCAGCGGCGGGAATGCTGTCGTGGTGCGACGGACGGGGGACCGGAGCGCGAAGGCAGCTCCGCGGGTGCCGCTCATCAAGCGGCTCACACGATGGATCGGGGCCGACAGGAATCCTTTGCGGCGGCCGATCGACAGGTTCGAGAACGGTGTGCGCATCGTTCTCCTACTCGCGTTCTTGACGGGCGCTCCCATGCTCGGGCCTGCGACGCGTCACCTTGCCGAGGTGACCGGCCTCCGGCAGGTGCACAGGGAAGCGTCCTGGCGCCAGGTGCAGGCTGTCCTGCAGCGGCCCGCACCGCGACATTTCTACGGCTACGGGTCGACCGCGACCTTCTGGGTGCCAGGCACGTGGCGGGCGCCATCGGGCCAGGCCAGGCGGGGCCTGGTCCCGGCCAGAACCGGCGATCTGGCTGGCGAGAAGGTCAGGATCTGGGTCGACTGGGCTGGCCAGGTCATGAACCGGCATCCGATGACGCTCGGGACCGTCAAGGTGCGGTCGGTGCTGCTGGAGATCGGCAGCGTCGTCGGCCTCGGTCTCGTCCTGCTGGTGCTGGCGTGCGTGACCAGGCTGATGCTCAACCGGCGCCGGATGCTGCACTGGGGCATCGAGTGGGCCTGCTTCGGCCCGCGCTGGAGCACCAGGCGCTGGCCGCGTTACTGAGGCAGCAGGCCGGTCACGGCCCTGGCGATCGCCAGGTCCTCGCGCGCCGTCACCACGAAGGTCCGCACGCGCGCGCCGGCGGCGCTGATGTCGGCATCGGCATGCGCGCCCGCGTTCGCGTCAGGGTCGACGGCGACGCCGAGGAAGCCGAGCCCGGCCGCGGCCGTCGCCCGCAACGCGGGCGCGTGCTCGCCGATGCCGCCGGTGAAGACGAGCGCGTCGAGGCCGTTCATGGCCGCGGCCATGGCCGCGATCGCTGCTATGAGCCGGTGCGCGCAGACATCGAGGGCGAGGGCCGCGCCAGGCTTGCCCGCCGCGGCCGCGGCCGCCACGTCACGGTAGTCGCCGCTGCCGCCGGCCAGCCCCGCCATGCCTGACAGTTGCTCAAGCCCGTCAGCCAGCTCGGCCGGCGGGATCCGGTCAGCCAGCCAGGCGATCATGCCGGGATCGACGCTGCCCGACCTGGTGGCCATCACCAGGCCGTCGACCGGCGTGAACCCCATTGTGGTTTCCACGCTGCGGCCGTCCTTGACCGCCGCCAAAGAAGACCCGGCTCCGAGGTGACATGTCACGATCCGGTCCTGTTGCGAATCTGAAGCATGAAAGAGCTCGGCGGCACGACGCGACGCGTACTGGTGCGACAGCCCGTGGAAGCCGTACTTCCGCAGCCCGTAGGTGATGCGCCAGGCGGCAGGCAGCGGGTAGGTGAACGCCTGCGGCGGGAGAGTGGCGTGGAACGCCGTGTCGAAGCAGGCGACCTGCGGGAGGCCGCCGAACGCGGCCGTGGCAGCCGCTATGCCGGCCAGGGCGCGCGGCTGGTGCAGCGGCGCCAGCGGGGTGAGGCAGGCGATCCTGGCGCGAACCCGGTCGTCGATCAGCGTGGCCGCCGTGAACTCGCTGCCGCCGTGCACGACCCGGTGCCCGATCGCGGCAGGCGGATCCGCCGACGCGGCCAGCCGGCCGAGGAACTCGCGGAGCGCGGTCGCGCCGGCGTTTCCGTCCCAGCGGTCGATGTCGAACCGCTCAGCCACAGACTCGTCCTGGCCGATGACCGAGAGCTTGAGGCTGCTCGACCCTGCGTTGAAAACCAGGACGCTGACGCCGCCGGCCGGCCGCGCCATCACAGACCAGGAACGTGCAGCGCGCGGCCGCCGGCCGTCCTTGGGTGCGTGCCGTCCTGGCGGGCGCGCCTTCTGCCGCCCCACACCCACTCGGTGATCTCTGGCATGTCCTCGCCGTGTTCGACGATCCACGCCCGGTGCCTGGTCCTGCTGTCGACCATGTGCTGCCGGAGCACGGCGGCGCGGGCGCCGAGCCCAGGGACCCGGTCGATGACGTCCATCACCAGGTGGAACCTGTCCATGTCGTTCAGCACGAGCATGTCGAACGGCGTCGTCGTGGTTCCCTCTTCCTTGTACCCGCGCACGTGCAGCTTGTCGTGCCCGGTGCGCCGGTAGGTGAGCCGGTGGATCAGCGTCGGGTAGCCGTGGTAGGCGAAGATCACCGGCTTGTCCGGCGTGAAGAGCGCGTCGTACTCGGCATCGCTCATCCCGTGCGGGTGCTCGGACGCCGGCTGCAGCCGCATCAGGTCGACGACGTTGACGACCCGGACGCGCAGGTCAGGCGCGTGCTCGCGGAGTATGTCCGCGGCGGCGAGCACCTCGATGGTCGGCACGTCGCCGGCACACGCGAGCACGACGTCGGGTTCGGCCCCGTGGTTCACGGCACTGCCGTCGAGTTCGCTGCCGTCGTTGCTGGCCCAGGTCCAGACCCCGGCCCCGCGCGCGCAGTGCAGCATTGCCGCGTCGATGTCCAGCCACTCAGGCGAGGGGTGCTTGCCGGCCACGATCACGTTGACGTATTCGCGGCTGCGCAGGCAATGATCGGCGACGGACAGCAGGCAGTTGGCGTCCGGCGGCAGGTAAACCCTGATGACCTCGGCCTTCTTATTCACGACGTGGTCGATGAACCCAGGGTCCTGATGGGAGAAGCCGTTGTGGTCCTGCCGCCAGACGTGCGAGGTGACCAGGTAGTTGAGCGAGGCGACCGGGCGCCGCCACGGCAGGCGGCGGCTGACCTTCAGCCACTTGACGTACTGGTTCAGCATCGAGTCGACCAGGTGGATGAACGCCTCGTAACAGGAGAACAGGCCGTGCCTGCCGGTCAGCAGGTAGCCCTCAAGCCAGCCCTCGCAGGTGTGCTCGGACAGGATCTCCATCACCCGGCCGTCCGGAGACAGGTTCACGTCGACCGGCTCCACCTCGGCTTCCCATGCCTTGCCAGTCACCTCGATCACGGCGCTGAGCCGGTTGGAGTCGGTCTCGTCGGGCCCGACGACGCGGAAGTTCCTGGTAGCCAGGTTGCGCCGCATGACATCGGCCAGCATCTCGCCGAGCACCATGGTCGGCGCGGTGCTGACGGCCCCTGGAGCGGGCACGGCGACGGCGTGCTCCCTGGGGTCGGGCAAGTCGAGGTCGCGCAGCAAGAGGCCGCCGTTGGCGTGCGGGTTCATGCCGAGCCGCCTGTCGCCGGCCGGGACGAGCCCGAGCAGCTCAGGCCGCGGGTGGCCGCCCGCATCGAACAAGTCGGCCGGGGAGTAGGAGAGCAGCCACTGCTCGAGCTGGCGCAGGTGCTCTGGGTTGGTCCTGACCTCGCCGAGCGGCACCTGATGGGACCGCCAGGTGCCTTCCACGGGAAGCCCGTCGACAAAAGCGGGACCTGTCCAGCCCTTGGGCGAGCGCAGCACGATCAGCGGCCAGTCAGGCCGCGGCCCGGCTGGCCTGGCCGTGCCTGGCCCGGCCGCCGGTCTCGCTTCCGCCTGGATCTCCCTGATCCGCTCGATGGCGGCGTCGACCGTGGCAGCCATCTGCTCGTGCATGATCATCGGGTCGTCACCGCTGACATAGACCGGCTGGTAGCCGTAGCCGCGCAGCAGCGCGTCGAGCTCGTCGTGGCCGATCCTGGCGAGCAGCGCCGGGTTGGCGATCTTGAAGCCGTTCAGGTGCAGGATCGGCAGCACGGCGCCGTCCCTTACCGGGTCGAGGAACTTGTTCGAGTGCCAGCTCGTGGCCAGCGGGCCGGTCTCTGCCTCGCCGTCACCGACGACGCAGGCGACGATGAGGTCGGGGTTGTCGAAGGCAGCGCCGTAGGCGTGGGAGAGCGAGTACCCGAGTTCGCCGCCCTCGTGGATCGAGCCGGGTGTCTCCGCGGCGACGTGGCTCGGCACGCCGCCGGGAAACGAGAACTGGCGCATCAGCCTGGCCATGCCGGTCAGGTCCCGCGGAACACTGGGGTAGACCTGCGAGTAGCTGCCCTCCAGCCAGCAGTTGGCCAGCGCCGCCGGGCCGCCGTGGCCCGGCCCGATCACGAGCATCATGTTGAGATCGCCGAGCGTGATCGCCCGGCTCAGGTGCGCCCAGATGAAGTTCAGGCCGGGGGTCGTGCCCCAGTGCCCGAGCAGCCGCGGCTTGATGTGCCGCGGCCGCAGCGGCTCGGCGAGCAACGGGTTCTCCATCAGGTAGATCTGCCCGGCGGAGAGGTAGTTCGCGGCCCGCCAGTAGGCGTTGAGCGTGGCCAGATGGTCAGGCGGAAGTCTGCGCGGGGAAGTCATATCCGGGTGTCCTGTCCAGCGCCTGGCCGCTCAGGTGGTGTGCTTGACGACGGTGACCGGGCACGACGCGTGCGTGACGCAGTGCGTGCTGACCGAGCCGAGCATCATGCCGGTGAAGCCGCCGTGTCCCTTGCTGCCGACGACGAGCAGGTCGGCGTGCCGTGACTCGTCCAGCAGGACCTGCGCCGGGTGCCCGTAGACCACCTTGCGCTCGACCCGCAGCGACGGCATGCCGCCGCAGGTCGCCTCTATCGCCTTGTCGAGCATCTCGTACCTGGATTTCTCCACCTCCGATGTCACCGCTTCCGGTGCCACGCCGATCGGCGGGCCGCCGGCGGCTGACGGATAGTGCCAGGCAAGCACGGCCACCAGCGATCCGCCGGTCGCGTGTGCGTACCGCGCCGCCCACTTGAGCGCGGTTTCCGCTGACTGGGAACCGTCTACCCCGACGATGATGCTGTCCGTCCTGGCTTCCGCTGCCGCGTTGCCGGCGGTCGAAGACTCACCAGATGTGCCAGCTGTCGTCATGTTCTGCCTCGTCAATCCGTGCTGCGCAGCTTTCCGGCAGCGGTCCGGCGGTTCTCTTTCAGCTGCCATCTGACTGTGTACCCAGATTTGGCGCAAGGGCCGTAGGTCCCTGACCGTACCGGCCTCGGCGCTGCCGGGGGCACGCATATCGCGTCCCGCTCGTGTCCCGCTTGACCGGGCCGACGCAGGATGATTTGGTTCTGCACATGAAAACGGCAGGTCGAAGGTGGTAGGCCGGCCGATGACGGCGCTCGCAATCGGTTTCGTGGTGATTGCGGCGATGCTGTGCGCGGCCGCGGTGCTCGCCCTGCTCCGCGTGGCTCACATGATGCTGTCGGGCGTTAGCGCGCTCGAGCAAGACGGGCTCGCCAGAGGCCGCTGCGCCGCCCTGGACGCTGGACGATGCCGCCGGCACGGTGCACTCCTCGCCGCCCGCCCGGCGCCTGCAGATGATCGTCTTTGCCGATCACAGCCTGAAGTCCTTCCCGTCGGTCGTGGCCGGATTGCGTGCCCTGCGTGCCGACGTCGATCTGGAGACCGTGGTCGTGACGCGCGGGCCTGCCGCGCCCGCCCTCCAGGTCCTGGCGCAGCTTGGCCTGGCCGGGCTGCCGGTGCTGGCCGGCTCGCCGCGCTTGTACGCCAGCTACAACGTCAGGGTGATGCCGTTCGTGATCGTCGTGGACCCGGCGGGCCTGGTCCGCGGCTCCAGCCTGGTGAACCACGACTGGCAGCTGGCCAAGCTGCGGCAGATTGCCGCCATCCCGCCTGACCAGGACGAGATCCCGGCGGCTCAGGCGCCGCCCGGGGCCCAGGGCTCGGCTGCCGCCGTCGCGATGACGGGCTAAGGCGGTGACCGGCTCGATGGCCGTGGCGGCCCTCACCTGCAAGGCAGCCATCGCGGTGCTGCTCGTCGTGGCCGGTTCTGCGAAGCTCGCCGACCTGGCCGGGTTCGCCGGCACCGCGCGGCTGTTCCTGCCGGCCAGGACCAGCCAGGCGGTGGTGCGTGCCCTGGCCGCGGTGATCGCCACGACGGAGGTCGCGATCGGCGCGGCGAGCCTGTCCAGCCCGCTGGTCCGCTGGCTGGACCTGGCCGTGCTGGCGCTGTGCTGCGGGTTCGTCGCGGTGTCGGCGATCGGCTATCTGCGCCATCCTGGCCGTGCCTGCCGTTGCCTCGGCGCGCTGACCGGGCGCGCCTTCACGCTGGCCGCGATCGGCCGTGCGGCGCTGATCGCGATCGCGGCAGGGCTCGCGGCGGTGCCCGCGAGCGCGTCCCTGCTGTGGCTCGGCGCCGCTGGCCGCTTTGGCCTGCTAGCCGGGGCGGCCCTGATCGCCTGGTCCGCCTGCACCGCGGCCGCCGCCATCGGCGCCGGCCGTCATGCGCAGCCCGGGTGGGCGGGCGGCTGGGTGGGAGCCTGGGTAGGCGGGCGGGTAGGCGGAGGGGTGCCTTGATCAAGATTCCGGTGTTCCTGTTCGTGGGCCAGTGGGCACTTCTCGCCGCGCTCGCGTTGCTCGTCGTGATCATGTACCGCCAACTCGGACGGCTGCTCACCGGCGGCGGCGAGGTGGCCGCGCTCGGTCCCGAGGTGGGCAGCCAGGCGGCTGCCCTGACCTACGTCAGGCCGGGTGATCAGCGGGTACGGCAGCTCACCCCTGGCGACGGGGGGCCGGTGCTTGTCGCGTTCGCCGATCCGACCTGCCCGTCATGCGAGCAGCTGGTCGGCGCGCTCGACGAGCTGAGGGCCGCCGGGCAGCTCAGCGACGTGCGGACCCTGGTGCTGATCTCCGATCCGCCGTCCTACCTGCAGATATCGGACGTATTCAGCGCGACCTCTCTCGAGGTCGGCCGGCCTGCCAGGCGTGACGGGCTTGGGGCCTACCGGGTCTCGGCGACGCCGCTGCTCGTCGCGATCGACGGCGCGGGCGTCGTGCGGGCCGCCGGATCCGTCGTGCGGTCCGCCGAGGTCCTGGCCTATGCCCAGGCCTGCCTGCTGCCGGTGCCAGCGCTCGCGACCATCCCGGTGAGCCAGAGCCAGCCAGCCACGGCGAGCACTGCCGCTTCGAGCACTGCCGCTTCGAGCACTGCCGCAGCGAGGGGGGAGAACCTGACATGAGCGGTTGGCGCGGGACCAGCATGGACGAGCGGATCGGCGCGATCACTGCGCGGGTGGCCAGGAAACTGAGCAGGCGGGACGCGCTGCGCCGGGTGGTCGTGGGCGGCACAGCCGGCATCGCGGCGCTCGCCGCCGGCGCGGCCCCTGCGCTGGCGGCGACCTGCGACTGCGGCCCGACCAGGCGGTGCTCGAGCTGCCCTAAGGTCGGCTGCCCGCCCAGGCATCACCTGTGCAAGGGCTCCTTCACGAGCAATTGCTTCAATCGCCAGGGATACCGCTGCGAATGGCCGTCGGGCAGCTGGATCGCCTGCATGAACCTCGGCAAGGGCATGGGCTACAAGGTCTGCTACGACTGCATCGGGGCTGGCGGCTGCCGGAACTGGTGTACCTGCCTCAGCGAGTGCATCTGCTGTCGATGCGCGAGCCCCGCCGACGTCAGGGCCGAGCAGCACCGGCTCCGGCACGCCAGCGCGCAGCTGCGATGACCGCGTCGCTCGCCGGGCTCGCCGCCCTCGCCGTGCTGCTGGCGGCCGGCAACGGCTACGCCAAGGCGTACTCGCCGTGAGGCGTGAACTCGGCTGCCTCGCTGGCCGCCGGTCTTCCGGTCGGGAGACGTGCCGTCAGGCTCTCGGTCCTCGCCGCGTACGTGGTTCCCGCGGTCGTTGCGTGGGCCCTGCTCGCGCTCGGCCTGGGGACGGCGGGCGCGGCGCTGCCAGGCATGCGCGGCGTCGTGCTGGCGGCTGTCGCCGGCTATGCCGGCTACTACGGGGCGCTGGAATTGTCCGGCCGGCGCGGGCTGCCGCCGCCTGGCCGCGGGTGGCAGGTGCCGCAGACGATGCTGATCGAGGCGCCGCCCAGGCGGCGGCTCCTTGTCTGGGGTGCGCTCCTCGGGCCCGGCTTCGCGACCAGGAACCCGTTCGCTGGCTTCGGGCTGCTGCCGCTCGCCGTGGTCTCGATGCCGGGTACCGCTCCGGCCGTCGCACTCGGCGCGGCAGCCGGGCTCGCGCATGGCGCGGCCCGGGCGGCGGCGCTGCTGCGCGATGTGCGCGAGCTCAGCCCGGCTCCGGCGAGCATGGCGCTGGCCGGCTCAGGACCCGGAGCCGGTGCCGGCGCTGGCACCGCTGCGCGCGCGAGCGCGCCCGCGGAGATTTTGCCCACTCAGACTCTGGCCAGGGAGTTCCTGCCCACGCACCTGGACCTGGTGCTGAAGATCATCTACTGGCGCCGGTTCGACGGCGCCGTGCTGCTCGCCGCGGCCGCGACGGGAGTTGCCGCGTGCCTGAGCTACGTCACCTAGCGGCCTGAGACGAACTGCGGAGGACAGATGCCTCGCACGACACGACTGGCGGCGATCGCCGTGGTCCTGGCGACCTTGACCGGCGGGCTGATCCAGACGGCGGCGAGAGCCGAGGCCGCGCCCGCTCGCCTGGCCGGACCCGCGTATTCCGGCCGTGAGGTCTTCAAGATCGTCGCCCGGATGCCGGGACCAAGGCACGCGACAGCGCGAGCGCGGGGAGCCTTCACCGCCACCGGGCACTTCGTCAGGAAGGATGCGGCGCTTGTCTTCCCGAAGGGCCGGATCGTCGTCCGCCGGCACGTCAAGAAGGTCACCTATAGCGGCCCGAACCTGCGGACGTGCCGCTTCACGATCGTCCAGCGCGGCACCTTCGTGGTCAGGAAGGCGACAGGCAAGTACCGCGGCCTGCACGAGTCAGGTCACTTCACCTCCAGGCTCTACGGGAGGCTGAAGAAGACCGGCCCCAATCAGTGCGGCTCGAAGATCGTGGCCAAGCGCACCGTTACCTACGAGATCGGGAAGGCACGCTGACGGGCCGGCGACCGCCGGCGCTCCGCCCGCGAACCTCCGTGCCGCGCGCTACCGCATAGTCTGTTGGGCAATGTCTGGTTCACGCTCCCTGACCTGATCATGGACGAGGAGGGTTGCCCGCATGCCTGACCTGTCGTTGCTGCCGCCGTCGGCCGTCATTGACGGCGAGGACCTGCGGATCGGCGGCTGCCTGCTGTCGGAGATCGCGGCGGAGTTCGGCACCCCGGCGTACGTGGTCGATGAGCAGGCTCTGCGCGACCGTGCCGCCGAGTACCTGGACGCGATGACCTCCCGGCACCGCCGCAGCCGGGCGTGCTTCGCCGTGAAGGCGTTCCCCTCGGTCTCGATGATCAAGGTTCTCGTGGACGCGGGACTCGGCTGCGACGTCGTCGGCGCCGGCGAACTCAGGCTGGCCCTGGCCGCGGGCGCCGAGCCCGGGACCGTCGTCATGCACGGCAACGCGAAATCCGACGAGGACATTCAGGCGGCCATCGACGCCAGGATCGGCTACATCGTCGTGGACGGCTTCGACGATATCGACCGCATCGAGCGGCTGGCCGGCGCCGGCAGGCAGGTCCCTGTGCTGCTGCGGGTCAGCCCAGGGGTCGAGTCGGACACCCACGCGGCGCTGGCGACCGGCGGCGAGTCGTCCAAGTTCGGCGTGCCCGTGGAGCACGTCCCTGAGGCACTCGCGAGGATGCGGGCGGTGCGGGGCATCGACGTGCGCGGCCTGCACGCGCACATCGGCTCCCAGATACGGGGCACCGAGCAGTTCGAGGCGGCCGTCGACGCGCTCGCCAGCCTCGAGCGCTTCGATGTCTACGACTTCGGCGGCGGCCTCGGCGTCCGGTATGTCCACGATGACGCCGCGCCCTCGGTCGCCGAGTATGCCGAATGCCTGGTCGGAGCGGCGCGCAAGCACCTCGGCGAGGACATCGAGATCCTGGTCGAACCTGGCCGCTCGATGGTCGCCAGGGCTGGCCTGACGCTGTACCGGGTGGTCACGATCAAGCGAGGCGGCCGGGTGCACGTCGCGGTGGACGGCGGCATGGGCGACAATCTCGAGCACTCGCTGTACGGGCAGCGCTTCGCGCCGCTCGTGCTCGGTCACTGGGACTGCGAGCCTGAGCTGGCCGACCTGGTCGGCAGGCACTGCGAGTCCGGCGACGTGATCACGCCGGACGTCCCGCTGGCGAGCCCGCGGATCGGTGACCTTGTCGTCATCCCGGCGACGGGTGCCTACTGCTTCACGATGGCCAACAACTACAACGCGGCGCTCAGGCCGCCAGTGATCTTCTGCGATGGCGGAACGGCCAGGGTCGGCGTTCGGCGCGAGACTTTCGACGACCTGCTGGCCCGCGAGGTCGGCCTCCTCTAGCCCGTCACGCGCCTGCCGGCCGCCTGCCATGGACCCTCGCGGATCGCACGTGCCCCGATTTGATGACACATGCGTGGGCTCCTTGACAGTGCGCGACCGCGGACGCGATGCTTTCCATACTCTGTATGCACACCCTCGTCATATGCACGCTCGCGGCCTGCCCGCAAGGAGACCCGATGCCGGTTACAGCCAGGCAGGTCATCGAGTTGCTGAGCGCGATGGTCCAGATCGAGTCTGTGACGCCGACGCTGATCCCGTCCGGTGCCGGCGAGGCCAAGGTGGCCGCGCACATCGCGCGGTGGCTGGCGAAGGCAGGGGCCGAGGTCGAGGTGACCGAGGTAGCGCCCGGCCGGCCGAACGTCCTGGCCAGGCTCCGTGGCACGGGCGGCGGTCCTGTCCTGTGCCTGAACGCGCACAGCGACACCGTCGGGTACGCGGGCTGGCCGGACGAGGCGCTGCTGCCGCGGGTCGACGGGGACCGGATGTACGGCCTCGGCTCCGCCGACGACAAGGGCGGATGCGCCGCCGCGATGCTCGCGCTTGCCGCGGTCGCTGAATCAGGCGCGCCGCTGCGCGGCGACCTCCTGGTCGCCTGCGTAGCCGACGAAGAGGGTCGCTCGATCGGCACCGAGCACCTTGTCAAGCAGGGCGGCATCGACGCGGCGATCGTGATCGAGCCGCAGCCCACCCACGAGCTCGTCGTCGAGCACCAGGGCTTCGGCTGGATCGACGTCATCGCCCACGGCGTCGCCGCGCACGGCTGCGAGCCGGACGTCGGGGTTGACGCGATCGTGCACCTGGCCGAGGTGATCACCAGGCTGCACCGCCTGGACCGCGAGGTGTTCGAGCAGCATCCGTCGCTGCTGAACGGCCGGACCGTGTTCCACACGGGAACCATCACCGGCGGCACCGACTACGCGACCTACCCGAACGTCGCCAAGGTCGGCATCGAGATCGGCACCCAGCCGGGGGAGAGGCTGTCCGACCGGGTGGCCGAGATCGAGGCGATCTTCGCCGAGGTCGCGCGGACCGAGAAGGGCTTCAGCGGCAACGTCGTCGTCCGGCTGGAGCGTGAGCCCTTCGTCGCCCAGGGACACGAACGGCTCCAGGACGTCGTCGTCAAGGCGATGACGGCGGTGCTCGGCAGGGAACCCGCGATCACCGGCATGAACGGCTGGACCGACGCGGCCCTGCTGCAAGCGGCGGGTATCCCGACCCTGCTGCTCGGCGCCACGGGCGGCAACTACCACACCGCCTGCGAGTGGGCCTCGATCAGCGAGCTCGTCCGCCTCACCGAGATCCTCGAACAGACCGCACGCGCCTACCTCGCGTGAACTTCCGCGCCTCGGCTCGACCACGCGTTTCATGATCGCGAAGGATCCAGGGTCCCAGAGGACCCACGATGTTTCGTGATCATGAAGAGGTCGGCGCGGCTGGGTCAGGCTTGGACGGTTTCTTCTGCTTGCTCGGCGCGGGCGGCGATCTCGTCGGCCGCGCGCTGCTTGACGAGTTCCTGGCCGCCGTGCCGCAGCGCCAGCAGCGCCGCGATGACCAGCACGGTCATGGCCATGCCGAACACGATCACCAGGCCGTCGTGGAACGGCCCGGAGATGAGCTGCGGGAAGAACTGCTTGCCGGTCAGCGTGTGCACGTTGTGCGCTGGCAGGTGGCTGAGCACGCCGGTCGGCGCGAGCAGCTGGTGCACCGGGTTGTAGCCGAGGAACGCGGCGAACAGGCTGCCGACCGGCGGCAGGTTGCCGATCTGGTGCGCGATCGCGTGCGGCACGCCCTGGCCGGTCAGGCCGTGCGTCATGGTCGTCGGCAGCGCCCCGGCCAGGCCCGCGATCATCAGCGAGAAGAAGATGCCGATGGACAGCACGAAGCCGGAGTTGGTGAACGTGGCGAGCATCCCCGACGCGGCGCCGCGCTGCCTCGGCGGGACGCTGTTCATCACCGCCGCGGCGTTGGGCGCGGAGAACAGGCCCATGCCGGCGCCGGAGACGAAGATCAGGATCGCGAACCACGGGTAGCTGAAGTTCGTGGGGAGCAGCAGCAGTCCGCCGAACGACGCGGCCGACAGCAGCAGCCCGCCCGAGGCGAAGAACCTGGCGCCGTACCGGTCAGACAGCCAGCCGGATAGCGGCCCGGCGACCAGGAAGCCCGCGGTCAGCGGCAGCAGGTAGATGCCCGACCACAGCGGCGTGTCGATGAACGAGTAGCCGTGCAGCACCAGCCAGATGCCCTGCAGCCAGATGATCAGCATGAACTGCATGCCGCCGCGCGAGATCGACGCGAGCAGCGCCGCTGTCGCGCCGGTCGAGAACGACCTGATCTTCAGCAGCCGCAGGTCGAACATCGGCGCTCGCAGCCGCAGCTCGATGACGCAGAACGCCGTCAGCAGGGCCACGCCGCCGACGAGGCCGCTCAGCACCAGCGGGCTTGTCCAGCCCATCGAGTGGCCGCCGTAGGGCTGGATGCCGTAGGTGATGCCGGTGAGCAGGGCGATAAGGCCGACCGCGAACGTGATGTTGCCCAGCCAGTCGATCTTGGCAGGGGTCCGCGCGCCGGTCTCCTTCAGGCTCAGGTAAGACCAGATCGCGCCGCCGATCCCGATGGGGACCGACACCAGGAAGACCAGCCGCCAGTCCACGGCGGCCAGGATGCCGCCCAGGATCAGCCCGATGAACTGGCCGGAGATGCCGGCCACCTGGTTGATGCCCATGGCCATGCCGCGCTGGTTGAACGGGAACGCGTCGGTCAGGATCGCGGGGGAGTTGGCCATCAGCATCGCGCCGCCGACCGCCTGGATGATGCGGAAGCCGATCAGCCACAGGGCTCCGCCTGGCCCGGTCAGCGGATCGAAAGGCAGCGCCAGCGCGCCGAGGCCGAACAGCGCGAAGCCGAGGTTGTACATCTTGACCCGGCCGTAGATGTCGCCGAGCCGGCCGAGCGTGACGACCAGCACCGCGGAGACGACCAGGTAGCCCATCAACATCCACAGCAAGTAGCTGATGTTGCCGGGAGTCAGCGGGTTCAGGTGGATGCCGCGGAAGATCGCGGGGAGCGAGATGATCACGATCGAGGCGTTGACGGTCGCCGCGAGCATGCCGAGGGTGGTGTTGGACAGCGCGACCCATTTGTAGTGGCCGCCCCGCAGACCCCGTTTGCCGGCCGCGTCCTGCGTGCCGTTCACGTTGCCGTCACCCTGCCTGCGGTCTGCCGTAGCCAAGTCTGCGCCTCACTGGGGTGCTGTGATCTGCCGCTACCGTCCGTCTGAACCGGACGCGAGCCTAACTTATTTCATAGGCTAACTATCTTCCTGCCAGGATTCGAGGCCACCCGTCGACCAGCGGTGATGGGTGTGACACCCATCACCGCCGCACGCAATGGGTGTCACACCGGTACACCGGCAGTTGGGCTCACGTGGCTGGCGTGGCGCGGCATGTGCGGGGAACCTCCGGCAGTGGGTAGCTCTTAGGTCGATGAAGCTCATCGACGATCTGACCGGCCGAGCGGACGAGTTCCAGCGGCGAACGCCGGCGCTCGCGTTCCTGCTGGCCGTGCAGAAGAAGTTCGGCGACGACCGGGCCGGTGGTCTCGCCGCGCTGATCGCCTATTACAGCTTCGTGGCGATCTTCCCGCTGCTGCTTGTGCTCGTCACGGTGCTCGACCTGGTGCTGCGGCACGATCCCGCGCTGCGTCAGAAGCTGGTCAGCTCCGCGCTGAGCGCCTACCCGGTGATCGGACCGCAGCTCACGAGCAACGTCAGCCCGCTGCACAGCACCGGCGTCGCGCTGGCGGTCGGCCTCATCGGCGCCTTGCTCGGTGCCCGCGGGATCGCTCTGGCCATGCAGCACGCGCTGAACACGGTCTGGGCCATCCCGCAGGACCGCAGGCCAGCCTTCCCGTGGTCGCTGCTGCGCGGCATCGGGCTCATCGTCGTCATCGGGGCCGGCCAGATCGTCACGGTACTGCTGTCAGGCATCGCGGGCGGTATCGGTCACCTGCTGACCGGAGCGCCCGCCGAAGCCGGCACCATCGCGCTGGCCTTTGTTCTGAATATCGGGGTCTTCTGGGTCGCGTTCCGGCTCGCCGCCGCCGCCGAGGTGGGCTGGCGCGAGATGTTCCCCGGCGCCGTCCTGTCCGCCGCCTCGTGGCAGCTGCTGCAGCTGCTCGGCGGCTACATCGTCGGCCGCAGCCTGCAGCACAGCTCGGCGCTGTACGGCGTGTTCGGCATCGTTCTCGGCCTGCTCGCCTGGCTCTACCTGCAGGCGCAGATCACCCTGTACGCGGCCGAGGTGTGCACGGTGCGCGCCTGGCGGCTCTGGCCGCGCAGCCTGCGGCCGCCGCCCACCGAGCAGGACCTGAGCGCCTACGAGCGGTACGGCCGCGCCGATCGGCGCATGCCCGCTGACTGAGGTCTTCAGTTGTAACAGGGCGCGGCTGGCTGGTGCGGGCCCGCCGGGTTAAGTACCGGCATGAGCACGACAACCGGCCGGACCGGCCGGACGGGCGGTAGCGCCTGCTGGCCCCTCCGTCCGTCAGGTCAGCTCGAGGTCGACCTCGGGCGCGTTGTGCAGCGTGTTGTGCACGGTGCATCCCCTGGCCACGGCCAGGAAGGCGGGCCGCCGCTGCTCAGGCAGGTCGGTCGGCGCCTTGATGCTGATCAGGATCGCGCCGACCCGCGCCGGCCGGTCGGCGGCCATGTCGAAGTCCGCCGTGACCGTCAGCCCGGTCCTGTCGTATCCGTGCCTGGTCAGATAGCGCCCGGCGTAGAACGCCACGCAACTTGCGAGCGACGCGACAAACAGCTCGGTCGGAGTCGGCGCCACGTCGCCGCCGCCCATCGCGTCCGGCTGGTCGACCGTGATCCGGTGCCCGCGGACGGCGATCTCGTAAGCTTCGCCGCTGACGAAGCTGACCTCCATCTGGTTCTCTCCGCGTTCCATGCCTCCATGACATACGGCCAGGGGTATCTCCACCAGGGATGTTGGCCCTGGCCTCGAGGGACGTTCGGCCTGGCGGGTCCCGGTACGACAAAATAGGATGTATGGCTTCACCAAGCCTGTGGCGGCACCGCGACTTCATGCTGCTCTGGACCGGGCAGGCGATCAGCGAGATCGGCTCGGCGGTCACCATCGTCGCGCTGCCGCTGGCCGCCGTCGTGCTGCTGAACGCGACCACGTTCCAGGTCGGGTTGCTGTCCGCCGCGACCACCGTGTGCTTCCTGCTCGTCGCGCTGCCAGCCGGGCTCATCGTGGATCGCGTCGCCAAGCGACGCCTGATGATCGTGTGCGACGCCGCGCGGATGCTGATACTCGGCTCGGTCGCGGTCGCGGCCGCGTTCGGGGCGCTGACGATGGCGCAGCTGTTCGCGGTCGGCTTCCTGACAGGCCTGGCGACGGTCTTCTTCGATGTCGCGTACCAGAGCTACGTCCCTTCGCTGGTCGCTCGCGACCAGCTGCACGAGGCGAACGGCAAGCTCGGGGCCACCCAGGCGTTCTCCGAGGTCGCCGGGCCCGGGCTGGGCGGCGTCTTGTTCGGCCTGCTGAAGGCGGGTGCGATGGCCGCCGACGCGATCTCCTACGCGGTCTCGACGGCCACGCTGCTCCTGATCACGGCGCGAGAGCCGGCCGGCGCCGCGGCCGCTCAGCCGGGCGCGGCACGGGACGCTGCGCCCGCCCGTGCCGGATTCGCGGGGCTGCGCGAGGAACTGTTCGCCGGCCTCACGTTCGTCTTCGGGCACAAGGTGCTGCGCAAGATCGCGGCCTGCACCGGGACCGCGAACCTCTTCGGCTCCATCTCCGGTGCCCTGCAGATCATTTTCCTCGTCCGGGTTCTGCACGTCAGGCCGGCTGACACCGGCCTGCTGATCGGTGTCGGCAGCCTGGGGGGGATACTCGGCGGCATCCTCTCGGGCCGGCTGGCCAGGTGGATCGGCACGGCGAGGATCATCTGGTTCTCTGTCGGCGTGTTCGGCGTGATCCCGGTCGTGATACCGCTGACCGAGCCGGGGCCCAGGCTCGTCCTGTTCCCCATCGGGATCGCCGGGCTGAGCTTCACGGTTGTCCTCTACAACATCGCGCAGCTCAGCTACCGCCAGCTGATCTGCCCGCCGCACCTGCTCGGCCGGATGAACGCGGCTATGCGCTGGATCGTCTGGGGCACGCTCCCGCTCGGCGGGCTGCTTGGCGGCGTCCTGGGCAGCCTGCTCGGCATCAGGACGACGATCTGGATCGCCGTCGTCGGCAGCTGGGCGGCGGCCTTCTGGGTGTTGTTCTCACCGCTGCGGAAGATGCGCGACATCCCGAAAGAGGCGATGCACGGTCTACCGGAAACGGCGGAGGCGGTGTCGCGGCAGGACTCAGCCGGCGCCGACGCGGAGCAGGGTCAGCACGACGAGAACGATGGTCGTGACCGCGAGCAGGCCGTGGCCGATGACGACAGAGACGGGAAAGTGCCGCTCCGGCGGGACGGCTAGCTCGCCGGGCCTGACCTGGTCACTGAAGGAAGCAGGGCTGCTCGATGCAGCCCTCGGCTGGCCCGGCGTCCGGGCGTCTCGAGCGTCGGCCCGCCCTGGCTGGGGCCCGGTCATCGCCGGCGCTGGCGGCCGGAGCGGGTTGCCGCGGTAGACGCCGATCCAGCGCACCGCCATCGTGAGCCCGAAGGTCGCGACGAACGCCAGCACGCCCGCCGTTGCCCAGGCAAAGATGGCCTCGTCGGTAATGAGGTACATCAGCCAGACGACGAGGCCGCCCACCGCGAACAGCACGTGACCGGACACGACCGGCACCGGGAGCCTTGTTGCCGCTGCCCGCTGGAAATCCGGGTCGTACTCGATCAGCCAGATCGCAAGCAGGTAGAGCCCGGCCAAAGCAGTGACGATCCAGGTGATGAAGGCAACAACTGGCATTCTCGACCCACCCCGATGGTTCATGGCGTACCGCCTCGACGCAACTTACATAGTTAACGTAAAGACGCGTAAAGCAGTTCATCACGTTCCGAGCGCAATCGCACACGGATTGTGTATCCAGCCAGGTCCGGAGTCAGGACGATGCCGTCACGAACTCGTCCACGATCCGCTCCGCCAGGGCAAACGACGAGGTCGCGGCCGGTGACGGCGCGTTGCGCACATGGGTCGCGCCGGGTGTCCTGGAGATCGCGAAATCGTCGACAAGCCGGCCGTTCCTGTTCACGGCCTGGGCCCGGACGCCGCGCACGGACCGGCGCTCAATTGCCATGGAGGCGATCGCGGGAACATATTGCGAACATTTTCTAACGAAAAGCCGGCGGCTACTCGCCATCGCCAGCTCGCTCACCCCGGTCCGCCAGAAACCCCCGGCCAGCGCCCAGGTTCCTGGCCAGCGCAGCGTGTCGCCAGCGTCCCGCAGCGCGGCCCGCACCTCGCGCCCCGAGGCAGGCCGCCGGTACCCGTCGCGCGCGGCGACGAGCAGCGCGGTCGGCCCGAGCAGCACGCCGCCGTCGATGTGCCTGGTGACGTGCACGCCAAGGAACGGCAGCGCCGGGTCAGGCACGGGGTAGATCATGCCCCGCACGGGCCGCTGTCCGTTCGCGAGCCTCAGGTACGCGCCGCGGAACGGCACCACGCGCGGCTCCGCGGGCGCGCCAGCCGACAACGCCAGCCGGTCCGACCACAGTCCCGCGCACGTGATGGCCCAGGTTGCCAGGAACGCACCGCCAGCGTGCGTGAGCACCGTGGTCGCCGGCCCTGACTCGCGCCGGATCGCGGTGATCTCGCAGCCGAGCGCGAAGTCCGCGCCCCTGGCCCTGAGGTCCTGCTCGATCGCCCTGGCGACGGCGGCGAAGTCGACGATCCCGGTGGCGGGGGAGTGCAGCGCGGCGAGGCCGCGGCACTCCGGTTCGATCTCGCTGATCTCGCCGGCCCCGACCCGGCGCAGCCCGGGAACGCCGTTGGCGCGGGCGCGGGCCTCGAGGTCGGCCAGCCGCTGCAACTCGTCCTGCCTGACGGCAACGATCAGCTTGCCGCAGCGCTCCACCGGGATGTCGTGCTGCTCGCAGAACTCGTACATCAGCCTGGCGCCGCGCACGCAGAGCGTCGCCTTCAGCGAGCCCGGCGCGTAGTAGACGCCTGCGTGGATCACGCCGGAGTTGTGGCCGGTCTGATGCCGGGCGACCGCTGCAGCCTTGTCGATGACGACGACCTTCGCGTCCGGGCGGCGCGCGAGCACCTCGCGCGCGACCGCGAGACCGACGATCCCCGCGCCGACGACGGCGACGTCGTAGCGTCCGGCTGGCATCAGGCATCCTCCTCGTGCGGGGCGCGGCGGCCACGTTACCCGCCGGCCGCGCCGGCGGGCATCTTGATCGTCAGCGCGTAGCGGGCCGGCCGGTACAGGTGCCGCCCGTACTCCACCGCTCGTCCGCTCTCGTCCCTGGCGATCCGTTCCATGGTCAGCAGCGCGGCGCCCCTGGACTCGCCGAGCAGCCGGGCCTCGGCCGCGGTCGCGTTGCGCGCCGAGATCCGCTGGGTGGCCGACGCCGGCCGGATGCCCGCCGCGCGCAGCAGCTCGTACAGACCGTGCTCGGCCAGCATCGCCGTGCTGAGGTGAAGGAGCCCGGACGGCAGGAAGTTGCGCATCAGGGCGACCGGCTCGCCGTCGGCGAACCTGATCCGCTCGAGGCAGAGCACGAGTGCCTGCGGAGGGACGGCCAGCGCGCGGGCGACCGTCCGGCCGGCGAGTCCGACCTCGTTCCTGAGCACGCGGGTCGCCGGGGCCCGGCCAGCGGCCGCCAGGTCGTCGTGCAGGCTGGTCAGCTTCAGGTCCCTGGTGATGGGCCGCTCGGCGACCAGCGTTCCCGCGCCGCGCCGGCGCACCACCAGGCCCTTGCTGACGAGGTAGCCGAACGCTGCGCGCACCGTCGGCCTGGATATCCCGAGCCGCTCGGACAGGTGGACCTCGTTCTCCAGCCTGGTGCCGGCCGTCAGCGTTCCCGACTCGATGGCGGCCTCGAGCTGCCGCGCGACCTGGAAGTACAGCGGGACGGGACTGGTCCGGTCGACGCTGATCGCGCTGATCGTCACAGCAGGCTCACCGCCGCGTCGACCGCGGCCGCCACGTCGTCGCCCTGCGGGTAGAGCAGGTTGCGGCCGACGACCAGGCCGTAGATATTCGGCAGCTCCAGGGCTCGCTGCCAGCGGCCGAACATCTCGTCAGGCCGGCCACCGAGATCCCCGCCGAGCAGGACGGCCGGCACGGTGAACGCCTCGGCGACACGTTCCATGTCGTCCGTGACCGGGATCTTGAGCCAGGTGTACGCCGAGGTCGTGCCGAGTCCCGACGCGATCGCTGCTGAGCGGATCACGGCGTCGGGTGTCAGGTCGTTGTGGCGCTGGCCGGCGGTGCGGGCGATCATGAAGGGCTCGATCATCGCGGCCAGCCCGCGGTCGGCGAGCGCGCTGACCGCGTCGCCGCAGGCCTGCAGCGTCGCTGCGGTCGCGGCGTCAGCGCGATCGATCCGCAGCAGCATCTTGCCGCCGTCCAGTCCGCCGGCGGCAATTCCGCCGGGTGTGTAGCCCGTGAACCGGTCGTCCATCTCGAACGCTGATCCCGGCAGCCCGCCACGGTTCATCGAGCCGATGACGACCTTGTCCTCGAGCGCGCCGAGCAGCAGCAGGTCCTCGATCACGTCCGCCGTTCCGAGGACGCCGTCGACTCCTGGCCTGGCGAGCGCGACCATGATCCGGTCGAGTAGGCCGGCGCGGCTGGCCATCGCCATTGGCTGGCCGCCGACGGCCAGGCTGCCCCTGGCCGGGTGGTCGGCCGCGATGATCATGAGGCGGCCTGACGGCCCGAGCAGCGGCCGCCGGCGTCGCCTGGCCGCCGCCTCGGCGATCGCGCCGGGACGGCGGGCCCGCGCCTCGCCGATCACTCGCCGCTGCTCGCCGAGCATCCGCTGACCCTCCGCTCCGCCGGCTGGCGCCCGCCGGCTGGCGTCCGCCGGCCTGTGCGCCCGCCGGCCTCAGCGTCGCCCGCACCGCGCCGCCGCCGCCCGCCAGCAAGACTTATGACGGCGAAGTGCCATCGCCCGCGCTGTTTGAATGGCGACGGCACTTTGCTGTCATTGAACCGGCCGGACTATGTAAGTACATACTGACATACCGGCAAGCGATCCGGCACGTTGGCGAGGCGGGCGAGAAGCGCGACAGGGGAGGCGTCGAGCATGAGCGGGGGAGCGGCCGCGCGGATCCGGGTCGGGGTTGTCGGTGCGGGAGTCATCGCGCAGGTCATGCACCTGCACTACCTGCGGGAACTAGCCGACCTGTACGACGTCAGGGCCATCTGTGACATCGCCCCCGGCAATGCGAGCGCGTGCGCTGAGCGGTATGGCATCCCCGCCGCGTGTTCCGACTGGCGTGAGCTGCTCGCCGCGGATCTCGACGCCATGCTCGTGCTGACCTCTGGCAGTCACGCGCCGATCGCGATCGCCGCGGCCGAGGCGGGGCTGCACGTCCTGGTCGAGAAGCCGATGTGCTTCTCGGCCGCCGAGGGCAAGGCCATGGTCGCCGCCGCTGAGGCCGCTGGCGTGACCCTGATGGTCGGCTACCCCAAGCGCTATGACCCCGCGTACCTGCGGTTCGCCGGGCACGTCGGACCGGGCACGAGGCTACTGCGGGTCACGACGCTGGAGGCGCCGTTCCGTCCGTACCTGAGGCACTACCGGCTGCTGCCGTCGGTGCCGCCGCCCGCCGGCGTCCTCGCTCGGCTCAGGACCGAGGCGACGGCGGCGGCCGCCGCCGCTATCGGGCCGGCCAGCGATCGTGAGCTGCGTGTCTACCAGGGCGTGCTGCTCGACACGCTGGTCCACGAGCTGAACGCGGTCCGCGGCCTGCTCGGCGAGCCCGACCTGCTTGAGTACGCCGAGATGAGCGAGCAGGCGGTCACGGTGCTGCTGCGGTTCGGTGCCGTCAGGGCGGTGATTGTATGGATCGACCTTCCCGGCATCGCGCGCTACCAGATGGAGTTCTCGGCCTACGCGCCTGACAGCCGGGCCACGCTGACGTTCGGGTCTCCTTACCTGCGCGACGAGCCGGCCGTCCTGGTCACCGAGGGCGGCGAAGCCGGGACGGCGCAGTCCTGGCGGCACGAGGAAGTCGCTGGTTACGAGGGCGGCTTCCGGCGCGAGCTCGAGGCGTTCAGCGCGAGCGTCCGATCAGGAACCCAGCCGGTCACATCGGGCAGGGACGGGCTGGCTGACATCGCGCTGTGCGAGGCGATCGTCGCCTGCCAGCGTTCCGGCCGGCCGGTCAGGAACCCGACGGCCCTCCGATAGCCGTCAGTTCCCGGCGCGCCGGGCGGCCAGCGCTGACAGCAGCTCGTACCCGACGTGCGCGGCGGCGATGCCGGTGATCTGCGCGTGGTCGTAGCTGGGCGCTACCTCGACGATGTCTGCGCCGACGAGGTTGAAGCCCGCAAACGACCGCAGCACCGCGAGCAGCTCGCGGCTGCTCAGCCCGCCCGCCTCAGGGGTTCCTGTGCCAGGCGCGTGCGCCGGGTCGAGGACGTCGATGTCGACCGAGACGTAAACTGGCCGGCCGCCGACCCGGTCCGCGATGCGCTCGATCATGCCGGCGATGCCCAGGCTGTCGGCCTCGGGGGCCGAGATGACCTGGAAGCCGAGGTCCGCGTCCTGGCCGAGGTCGGTGGTCGCGAACAGCGGCCCGCGGATGCCGACGTGAATGCATCCCGACCGGTCGAGCAGACCCTCTTCCGACGCTCGGCGGAACGGCGTGCCGTGAGTCACCGAGGCGCCGAAATAGGTGTCCCAGGTATCGAGGTGCGCGTCGAAGTGCACGACCGCGACGGGCCCGTGGACGGCCGCGAACGCCCGCAGCAGCGGCAGCGCGATCGTGTGGTCGCCGCCGAGGGTCAGCAGGTTCGGCACCCGCTCGAGCAGGCCGCGTGCCGCGCGCTCGATGGCCGTGACGGCTTCGTCGATGCTGAACGGGTTGACCGCGACGTCGTCAGCGTCGACGACCTGGAGGGTGGCGAACGGCGCCACGTCGAGCGCGGGATTGTAGGGCCTCAGCAGGCGGGAGGACTCCCTGATGTGCGACGGGCCGAACCTCGCCCCTGGCCGGTAGGTGACGCCGCTGTCGAATGGAATCCCGATGACCGCCGCGTCGGCCCTGCTGACCTCCTCGATCCTCGGCAGCCTGGCGAAGGTCGCCGGGCCAGCGAACCTCGGCACCTTCATGGCGTCGACCTGGCCGACTTGGCCGCCTTCGCTGATCCTGGGGATGGGCGCGGTCATCTGACTCCCGTTCACCTGCTGCTCGGTGGTCCTGGTATTGATCATCCCGCGCACGACCGCATGGCCGTACGCGGGATGTCCGTGGCGCGCACGTAGCATGACCGACGTGGCCGAGCCAACCAGCCTGACCAAGGCCAGCGCCCGGGCCGTCCTGGCACGAGGACGGGGCAAGCGCGGCGCCGGCGGGCCTAGACCGTGAAGCTGATCGTCGTGGGCAGCGGCGTCACCGGCGCCGCCTGCGCCCGCACGGCCGCGAGCCTGGGCGCGGATGTCGTGCTGGTCGACGCGGACCTGCCAGGGCAGGCCACCGCCGCGGGCGCCGGGATCATATGCCCGTGGTCCTCGCACGTGGACGACCCGGTCTGGTACGCCTTCGCGTGCGCCGCGGCCCGTGCCTATCCGGCGCTCGTGGCCGAGCTCACTGATGGCGCGGGCGGCGATCCCGCCGTCGTGTCCTACCGCCAGGTCGGGGCCCTGATGCTGACCCGCGACGATGACGAGGCCACGCGGGAATGCCAGCGGCTGCGCGGTGGCCGTGCCGCCACGCCTGAGATGGGCGAGGTCCGTGTCGTCGGCGCTGCCGAGGCCAGCGCGCTGTTCCCGCCCCTGCGGCCCGGGTCGTCCGCGGTATACGTAGGCGGGGCTGCGCGCGTGGACGGCAGGCGGCTGCGCGAGGCCCTGATCAGGTCCGCGCGGGCCCAGGGCGCGGCCGTGGTCGCCGGCCGGGCCGAGCTCACGTGCAGGGCCGGGCGCGTCACCGGCGTGAAGGTCGGCGGCGAGATGCTGCCGGGAGACGTGGTGGTCGCCGCGGCAGGGGCATGGACGGCATCGCTGGTCGCGCCCCTGCACCGCACTGTCCGGGTGACCCCGCAGCGAGGGCAGATCGTTCACCTGCGCCTGGAGTCGGCGGACACCAGCCGCTGGCCCGTCGTGCTGCCAGCGTGGAGCGGTCACTACCTGCTCGCGTTCGACGGCTCGCGGGTGGTGGCCGGGGCGACCAGGGAGACCGGATCGGGATTTGACCCGCGCGTCACGGCTGGCGGCCTCGACGAGGTGCTGACGCGCGCCCTCGAGGTCGCGCCAGGCCTGGCCGTCGCCAGCCATCTTGAGACCAGGGTGGGCCTTCGCCCAGCGGGTCCTGACATCCGCCCGCTGCTCGGGTCGGCCGGCATCGACGGCCTCGTGGTCGCCACGGGCCTCGGCGCGGTCGGCCTGACCCTCGGCCCGCTGGCTGGCTCGGTCGCGGCCAGGACCGCGCTCGGCGTGCATCAGCCCTTCGATCTCACGCCGTTCGACCCGCTGCGCTGATCACCGCAGCGGGCGATCAGCGCCTGGCGATCAGCTCGTCGATCATGGCCACGCGGGCGGCGAGGCCGCGGCGCTCGCAGACCGCCCGCTGCAGGTCAAGCGGCGGCACCGGGAGCTGCCAGTCGTGCCAGGTCACGGTCTCGAGCTGGCTCTCGGCTGCCGGGCCGAAGTCGGTCACCTCTGGCTGGTCGGCCGCGGCTGTCACGCCGCCGGCCCATTCGACCCTGGTGTGCAGGAAGGCCCGGCCCCACCAGATGCTGAGCGGCCACTCGGCCGTGCAGACCGGCTCCAGGATGCCGTCGGCGAGCACGTCGCCGACCAGAACCGCGGCAGGCTCAGCGGTAATCAGGTCGAGATCATGCGGCGTGACCGGCGCTCCGCGCACCGCGAGCGCCGCGCTGCCGCCCAGGAACCAGCCGGCCACGCCAGCAGCGGTGAAGCGGCGGCACACCTCGTCCAGCGCGTCCTGCCAGGGCACAGGCTCCAGTCCGGCGGTCTGGCGGAGCAGCGGCAGCATGAACCGGTCCAGGTTCGCGAGCGCCGGCTCAGCCGCCGCGGCCTGGCAAGCGAGCTGACGTCCCCAGCCGGCGCCGGCCCGCTGCCACGCCAGCGCCGCCATCGTGGATTCAAATCGCGGATCGACGTCGAACGCCAGGAACTCACACCTGCTGTCGCCCGTGTCCCTGAGCTCGAAGCGCATGACCGTCCCTTCGCAGCCGGGCAGTGGCCCGAGCCTAGAAGCCCGAACAGCTACCGCGTCAGCGTGTCACGATTCGGGCACACGCAAATCGTTCGCGTCGGCCAATCGAGTGCCTACCATTCCGACTGTGATTCAGGTACGCCTCACCGTCAGCGATCTGGCCAGGACGCGATTCGCCTACTCGCCCTTGGCCGAGGTCGGCGAGAGCCTGTACTTGCTGTCATCGGGCAGCATCTACGGCCTGCACAGGGGCTGGCACGCCGACGTCGCGCCGCGGCTGGGCTCCGTGGACATGGAGCTGCTGCTCAGCGTCGTGCCGCCGCGGCCGTGGATCGCCGACTTCCTGTTCATCGGCGCCGAGGACGCGGCCACCAGCATCGACTCTCAGCTCGAACGGCTTCGCGCGATTCCGAGCGAGGCCTTTGCTGCCGAATTGAGGTCCGTCTGGCGCGGAGGGCCGGCGCCCGCCAGGATCACCGAGCTGATCGATGCCGGGATCGGCGGCCCGCGCGTCCTCGCCGACGTGCTGCACGACTACTGGGCTGCGGCGATCGAACCGCACTGGCCTGCCATGCGGGCGGTGCTCGAGGAGGACGTGGCCTATCGCGCCGGCGTGCTCACCAAGGACGGCGTCGCGGCGATGCTCGCCGACATGCACCCGGAACTGAGCATCCATGAGGACGTCCTGCACATCGCCAAGAAGAGGGCCGACCTGCAGCAGAACGAGCAGATGGCCGGGCACGGCCTGCTGTTGGTGCCCTCGGTGTTCGTGTGGCCGAACGTCGTCTTCGCGGTTGACCCGGTGCGCCCGCCGAGCCTGACCTATCCGGCCCGTGGCGTCGGGAACCTCTGGGGCAGGGAAGAGCCGGACCTTGCCGACTCCGATCCGCTGCCCGCGCTGCTCGGCCGCAGCCGGGCCGAGATCCTCGCGGCCCTCACCCTGCCATGCTGCACGACCGACCTGGCCGCGAGATTGTCGCAGAGCCCGTCCGCCGTCAGTCAGCACCTGTCGGTGCTGCGGCGAAACGGGCTCGTCAGGTCCTGGCGGGCTGGCAGGCGCGTGCTCTACCTGCGCACCGACCTCGCGACCAGCATCGTGGACACGCGCCGCGCCCAGCACGGCTTCCCCGTCGCCGATCACGGCCGTGTTCGTGCACGTCCTGACCTTGTCAGCGGCGCCGGATTCGCCGCTGAGAGAATCATGGTCCAGCCCGTGAGCCACTCCTACGGTCAGCAGCAGGTCTCGTCACCTCGACCCTAGGAATGCCCATGAGACGAATCTTCTCGTTCCTCCCGGTCCCCGCGTGCGCCCTCGCGGTGCTCTCGGCGCTCGCGCTGGCGTTTGCGCCCGGCGCTTCCGCTAGTACGCACGGCCCCGATCCCCGGTCGGTGGTCTTCGCCCGTGACGCCCACCCGTACGGGCTCCCGATGGCGACGTGGGGGCAGCTGATCAACCAGTGGATCTACGCCCAGCCCTTCAACGTGAACCCGGCGTACGACCAGACCGGCGCGGACTGCGCGATCGCGCAACACGGTCCCGCGTGGTTCATCCCGCCGATCTTCGCTCCGCCTGGCACGCACCATCCGATCATCCAGAACGCGAGCCGGGACTGCGCAGTGCCCGTCCACCACGCGCTGCTGCTGGACATCGGCTCCATCGTCGACGACTACCCGTGTCCCGATCCCGCGTTCACGCCTCCGCCCGGCGAGTCGCTCTACGACTTCCTGATCGCCGACGCGAAACCGATCATGGACTCGGTCAGCGAGCTGGACGTCACGGTTGACGGCGTCACCGTCCCCGACGTGCTCAGCTACCGCTACCACTCCGCGCACCTATTCGCGATCAAGGGAGATCTGAGCCTTCAGAGTGTCCTCGACGGCTGCATTACGGGGACGTTCCAGCCGACCGTCATCGATGGCTTCTTCATGATGGTGAAGCCGCTGGCTCCTGGCACGCACACGGTCGTCGTGCACGGCACCAACACGCTCGGCGATGACCGCACCTACACCTATCACCTGACGGTCGCCCGGCAGGCGCCGTCGCGGTGAGCGTCAGGGCGCGTGCCCGCCGCGTGACGGCGGGCACGCGCCCGTCAGCGTCAGGACTTGAGCGCCGTCTCCCAGTTGCCCGGGTACTGCGAAGGCAGTAGCCCGGACGGGGTGTCGTAGCGGTTGTTGGCAGCGGGAACCCCGGTCGCCTGCAGCAGTTCCTCGAAGTTCAGGCCGACGTTGGTCGGGAAGGGTCCGGCGCCGCTGATGCCGCCGGCCTCGGGCAGCTGCGACTCGGCGGTCAGGCCGCTTGCCATAGACCAGCCGAACTCGATGCCGGCGCCGCCGTCGTACATATCGGCGATGACGGTCTCGGAAGTGACGTGTTGTCCGACAGAAACCGTGGGGCGCACGTCCTCGGCCAGGAAGACCATGAGCCCCTTCGCCGGGCCATCGGTCAGCTGATAGGTGATCCAGCCGCCACCTGGCCAGCCATAATTGGTGGCCGTCGCGTTGGTGATAACGGCATCGCCGAGCGCATAGATCGGACCAGTTCCGCCGAAGTCCACGCCTTGGTCGATGCGCTCGGGGATCAGGCCGGAGATATCACGGAGCGGATTCTCGTACACCGCGCGGGCGGCCTCATGCCGGTGGCGCTGCTGGTGTGGCGACGGGCTTGGGGCCGGCGACCGGCTGTGGCTGCCGGCGTCGGCAGACCGGCTGGCCGATGGGTGCGATGCGGCCGCGCCGCTGGCTTTGTGGTCATGCCCCGCGGACGGCGTCCGGGATACTCCGCCGAGCTTGCCATCGTGACCGTGGCTGAGCACGGCTGCCTGGCCGACGCCCACATCACCTGCCCAGTGTGTCGCGACCGGCGCGGCGGCGGCGATGATGACCGCGCCTGTCACGGCGGCCGCGGCCTTGCCCGGGTGATTCTGAATGGCGCTGACGACTGGCGATGGCTTGCGATGCCGGGCCGGAGCGGCCTGCCTGGGGGCTGGCCGTTTCGACTTCCGGTGCTTGGCGGATCTGCTTGACACGTCTAGGCCTCCGGTCGGGCGCAGTGCCTGCGCTCGGTGGTCGCCCACGAACCGCCGTCGGGTCGGGGACGGACGGCAATCGGGCGCCGTGCACGCCGACCTCGGGAAAGTCGCGTTCGCCGACGTCACGCACGGTAGGTTGTCGGTCACAAGGATGCACCATTGAAGGTCTCAGCAAGGCTTAAACACGAAATCTCAGTGTGTCTCGCGTGTTCCAGTTGATTCCACTCGTTGCCGGTTGTTGCCGTCATGACCGGCATCACGGGCAATCTTCCTCGATCGCCCTTGATCTTCCTCGATAGCAGCGGATCCGGCTTGTTCGCCGTGCACATCGCGCATCTGTGACAGGCATCACAGCGAGTGATCGCGGCCGTGCCGAAGGCCAAGGCCGATGCCATTGACCAGATGGGCGCCGGCGTACAGTCGGGCCGATGCGGCTCACCGTTCTCGGCGGCTGCGGCGCCTGGCCTGAGGCAGGTCAGGCCTGCAGCGGTTACCTCCTCGAGCACGACGGCTATCGCCTGGCGATCGACCTGGGGTACGCGACGCTGCCGCGACTGCTTGAGCACACCCAGGCGGCCGGGGTCGACGCCGTGCTGATCAGCCACGGGCACCCCGATCACTGCGCGGACCTGAATCCGCTGCTGCGGGCGCGGGCGCTGCCCGGTGATCCGGTCCCTGCGCTCCCGGCGTACGCGCTGCCTGGCGCCCTGGACGCCGTGCTCGCGCTCGATCGTCCTGGGATGCTCGCTGACGCCGTCGACCTGTGGGAGATCAGGCCGGCAAGCCCGCTGCGGATCGGACCGTTCGGCGTCGAGACCAGGCTGCTGCCGCACTGGCTGCCGAACGCGGGAATGCGGATCGAGGCCGGCGGTTCAGTGCTCGCCTACACCGGCGACAGCGGACCGGTCCGGGAGATCGCGGAGCTCGCCAGCGAGGCCGGCCTGCTGCTGGCCGAAGCCACGTACCTGGACCAGGTGCCGGACGACAGCGCGGGGTACCTGTCCAGCGCTCGTGACGCCGGCCGGCTGGCGGCGCAGGCCGGAGCGGGCGGCCTGCTGCTCACCCACCTGTGGCCGGGATCTGACCACGACGCAGCGGCATCGGTGGCGCGCGAGTCGTATTCCGGGCAGGTGGACGTGGCCAGTGCGGGGATGGTGGTCGAGGTCGGCTAGCGTACGTTTGCTGGTATGACGGTTAGCTTCGCGAGCATCGCCGTGATCCCGGGATGACGGCCAGCCAGGATGTCACCGGCCTCGTTGACCGGTCGGCGGCCGCTTACTCGCGCGGTGTTCCCGAGCATCCGGCGGACGACGGCTTCTTCGGCCCGGCCAGCGTGACCTGGCGTTCGGTCGGCGACCTCTCGGCACCAGTCGCTGGGCTGCGCGCGCTGATGCTGCAGGCCCTGCACCCGCTGGCGATGGCCGGGGTCGATCAGCACAGCGACTGGCGGGAGGACCCGGTCGGCAGGCTGGCCGCGACGTCTGGCTACCTGGCGACGGTCAGCTTCGGCGATAAGGCGTCGGCCGAGCGCGTCGCCCGGCGGGTCCGCCGGATACACACCAGGGTCACGGGCGTGGACACCGTCACGGGCAAGCCCTACGCAGCCAGCGATCCCGCGCTGCTGCTGTGGGTTCACGTCGCCCTCGCCGACTCGAACCTCGCCGCCAGGTCGCTGTTCGGCATCGCGTTGCCGCAGGCCGACGCCGACACGTATGTCGCCGAGATGGTCGTCGCCGCCGAGATGGTCGGCGCGCCGCGGGACATGGTTCCGGCGACCGTCGCGCAACTCGCCAGCTACATCGACTCGGTCAGGCCAGAGCTCAGGTGCACGCCCGCGGCCGCGGAGTCGATGGCCTTCCTGCTTAACCCGCCTGGGCTGGATGCAGACATCGCCGAGATCTGGCAGGACATCAGGGACGGCGCGGTTGGCTCGCTGCCCGGGTGGGCGGCGCAGATGTACGGCTACGACCGCGCGCCGCTGACCCCGGCGCGGTGCACGGAGATCCGCCAGGCACTCGGCGTGCTCGATGCTGTCTTCATCGGCGAGCCAGGGGTGCTCGAGGCACGGCAGCGGATCGCCGCGCGGGTGCGCGCGGCGCACCGAGTGTGAGGCCGTCACCCGGCGGGCCTGGCGCTGCCGAACCGGCGCCTGGCCGCCGCGGGAGGCTGATCACGGGCACGGCGATCGCGGGCGGCGTCGTCCTGGCGTGCCTCGGCGCGGCCGCACTGCGGCGGCTGACCAGGCCCGCGAGCGGTCAGCCCAACGCAGGTCTTGACGCGGCCCGCGGGACGGCTGGGCCGGTCCGGCTGCAGCGCGGCTTCGCCGCGCTGCAGCTCGTCGCCAGGGGCGGCGCCCGCTACGCGGGCAGCGCGCCGCGGCTCTTCGCCGCCGCAGGCGAGCAGCGCCAGCAGCTGCGCCAGGACCTCGCGCTGGAGACAGCCGAGGACGTCGCCCAGACGCTCGGGGCGATGAAGGGCGTCCTGATGAAGATCGGCCAGATGGCCAGCTACGTGGACGAAGGCTTGTCACCGAGCGTGCGCCGGACGCTCAGCAGGCTGCAGGACAGCGTGCCGCCGATGAGCGCCGAGCTCGCGGCCGGCATGGTCGAGCAGGAGCTTGGGCAGCCGCCGGAGCGCGTGTTCGCGCAGTGGGATCCCGAGCCGATCGCGGCCGCGTCAATCGGGCAGGTGCACCGCGCGATCACGAGGGACGGCCGGGCCGTGGCGGTCAAGGTGCAGTACCCGGGCATCGCCGAGGCGATCGCCGCCGACCTCGACAACGTCGCCCTGCTCCGCCGGATGCTGCGCATCACCGCGCCCGCCCAGGACGTCGACGCTCTCCTGGCGGAGCTGCGCGAGCGTGTGCTCGAGGAGCTCGACTACCGGCGTGAGGCGGCGAACCAGACGCTGTTCGCCGACTTCTACGCCGGGCATCCGACCATCGTCGTGCCGCGTGTGATCGGCGAGCTCTCCACCGGCCGGATCGTGACCAGCGAGCTCGCTGTCGGCTCCCGCTTCGCCGACCTTGCCGAGCTGTCCCAGGAGGAGCGCGACGTCGCCGCGGAGACGATCTACCGGTTCGTGTTCCGCAGCCTGTATGACCTGCACGCGTTCAACGGCGACCCGCACCCGGGCAACTACCTGTTCCACGGCGGCGGGAAGGTCACGTTCCTGGACTTCGGGCTCGTCAAGCGCTTCACCGACGACGAGCTGTACCCGCTGATGCAGATGGCCCGCAATCTGTGCGTGCGGCAGGACCCCGAAGAGTTCCGGCGGAGCATGGAGATCGCCGGGTTCATCGTCCCCGGAGCGCCGCTGTCCACCGAGGCGGTCGTCGAGCATCTCGCCGTCTTCTACGCGACGATCCGCGAGCCGGGAGCGCTCACGATCAAGCCGGACTATTCGTCGGCCGTCGTGCGGAGGTTCTTCGACGTGCGCAGCCCGGTCGCGGGATACGTCTCCATTCCGCGCTCCTATGTCGTGCTCCAGAGAATCAACCTCGGCCTGTTCGCCGTGCTCGGCGAGCTGGAGGCGACCAGGGACTGGCGGTCGATCGCCGAGGAGATCTGGCCGTTCGTGCAGGGTCCGCCGTCGACGCCGATCGGCGAGGCCGAGCGGACCTGGCTGGCGGGCCGGCGGACGGCCTCTGGCGTCCGCTGAGGCCGGGCCCCGGCAGCAGCGGGCCCGACGCGGGCCGGGCACATCGCGCTGCCTGGCTTTAGGCAGAATGTTCTCGACGCGCGACAGGAGGCCGCTCATGAGCAACGAGGCTCCCGCTGAAACGCTGACCGCGATCCTCGGGCACGGCGACGGCCCGGCGCTGGTGGTCCCCGAGGACGGCCAGATACTGACGCACCGCCAGCTCGCTGACCGGGCGGAGAGCCTGGCAGGCTGCCTCGCCGCAGCCGGTGTCGGGCGGGGCGACCGGGTTGCGCTGACGCTGCCCAACGGCCCCGACATGGTTCAGATCCTGCTGGCGATCACCGCACTCGGCGCCGCCGCCGCCCCGCTCAACCCGGCCTACACGCGCAGCGAGTTCGTCTTCTATCTCACCGACATCGAGCCGCGCGTGTTCCTGATCCCCGCCAGCCGGCCTGAGGCGGCGATCAGCGCGGCCGAGGACTGCTCAGTCACAGTCCTGACGTCCCAGGCCGGTGGCGACGGTCCGCCCGCGCTCTTCGTTGCAGAAAAGGAACTTTCGCCCGGGGCCAGCTTCGAAGGGGGTCAGCCTGACGACGCGGGACTCGTCCTGCACACGAGCGGAACGACGTCGCGGCCGAAGCAGGTGCCGTTGCTGCAGCGCAACCTGATGGCCTCGGTCGCGGCGATCGCGGCGCACTACGAGCTCGGGCCCGGCGATGTCTCGTTCTGCGTGATGCCGCTGTTCCACGTGCACGGGCTGGTCGCGTCGACGTTCGCGGCGCTGGCTGGCGGCGGCTCGGTGATCGTGCCGCGGCGGTTCACTCCGCAGCGATTCTGGCGGCAGGCGCGCGAGCACGGCGCGACGTGGCTGTCGGCGGGGCCGACGTTGCATCAGATGATCCTGGACCGGGCCGACGAGGCCGGCGCGCCTGGCACGTTGCGGTTCGCCAGGTCGTGCAGCTCCGCGCTGTCGCCGGCGCTGATGGAGCGCGCCGAGCGGGAGTACGGCGTGCCGATGCTCGAGGCGTACGGGATGACAGAGGCGAGTCACCAGATGGCGTCCAATCCGCTGCCGCCAGGGGAGCGGATCCCCGGCTCGGTCGGGATCGCGACCGGCACGCAGATCGGGATCGCGGATAAGTCGGGCGCGCTGCTGGCCGCGGGCACCCCTGGCGAGGTCGTGATCCGCGGTCCCGGCGTGATGCCCGGCTACGTGAACAACCCGGCGGCGACGGCCGAGGCGTTCTTCGGCGACTGGTTCCGCACCGGGGACCGCGGCGTGCTGCGGGACGGCTACCTCTTCCTTGAAGGCCGGCTGAAGGAGATGATCCTGCGCGGCGGGGAGAATATCTCCCCGGCCGAGGTCGAGCAGGCGCTGCTGTCGCACCCCGCGGTGCAGGACGCGGTCTGCTTCGGCGTCCCGGACGAGAAGTACGGCGAGCTCGTGTCGGCCGCGGTCACGCTGCAGGGCGATGCCGAGGCGCGCGACCTGATCGAGCACTGCAGGGGAAGGCTCGCGGCGTTCAAGGTTCCCGTGACGATTCATGTTCTTGAGGCGATCCCGCGCACCGCCACGGGCAAGATCCAGCGCCGCCGGGTCGGCGAGTTCATCGCGACCGCGGGGGGGCCAGGGGCCCTCCGGGCCGGCTTGTCGCCTCGGGGGTCGTCCCGCCAGGCCAGCACCGGAGCTGGGCCTGATTCAGCCGGGACCGGTCAGTCATGAGGTTCGCCGTGCTCGGCGCCGGGGCCATCGGCGCGTATGTCGGCGCGGCGCTGGCGCGCGGCGGTGCGGACGTGACGCTGATCGCGCGCGGCGCGCACCTGCTGGCGATGCGGCAGAACGGGGTCCGGGTGCTCTCTCCGCGCGGCGACTTCACCGCGCACCCGCCCGTCACCGACGACTTCGACGCTGTGGCCGGCGCTGACGTGGTGTTCGTCGCGCTGAAGGCCTACAGCCTGCCTGAGCTGGCGCCGCGCCTCGGCGAGCTGCTCGCTCCTGGCGCCGCCGCGATCTGGGCGCAGAACGGGATCCCCTGGTGGTACTTCCAGGGCCTCGCTGACCGGGACGAGCCGGCCGGCGGGGCGCTCGAGAGCGTCGATCCCGGCGGGATCATCACAAAATCCATCGCGCCCTGCCACAACGTCGGCTGCGTGGTCTTCTGCTCCACCGAGATCATCGAGCCCGGCGTGATCAGGCACACCGAGGGCACCAGGTTCACGATCGGCGAGCCTGACGGCGCCGCGTCGGAACGCTGTGCGGAGATCTCCGCGGCGTTCAAGGCAGGCGGGCTGAAGGCGCCGGTCGAGGCCAGGCTGCGCGACCAGATCTGGCTGAAGCTGATCGGCAACGTAGCGTTCAACCCGGTCACCGCCCTGACGCGGGCCACGCTAGGCGAGCTGGGAACGGCGCCGGCCATGGTCGACCTGCTCAAGGCCGTGTTCGCCGAGTGCGCAGCGGTGGCCGAGCGGCTGGGCATAACGTTCCCTGTGTCGCTGGACCGGCGGCTCGAGGCGGGGATCGCCGTGGGCGAGCACAAGACCTCGATGCTGCAGGATCTCGAGGCGGGCAAGCAGCTCGAGATCGGCTGCATGACCGGCGCCGTGGCCGAGCTGGCCGGCCGGCTCGGCGTGCCCGTGCCGCACATCGAGACGATCCACGCCTGCGCGACCCTGCTCGACCAGCTGAACCGCCGCGCCTGAGGGCGTAGCGGCGGCATGTGCTTAGGGGAAGACTCAGGACCCGCAGAGGGTCCTGAGTCTTCCCCTAAGGCTGCCCAGGCTGCCCAAGGCTGGCGGGAGGGGCGGGGGCCGATTTTCGCGGTCCCGATGTTTGGGGTCTTGACATGGTCTTTGCCGTAATGCAATCGTTTAACCTGCAATCGATTAACCAATGCGTGGAGCCGCCGGAACGTACTTAGTGCCCGTTGCGCTCCATGCTGCGCTGGAGGGTCCCCAGATGCCCGGTCAGCATCGCCCGACGGGTCGCGCAGGCGCCCTGCACGCCGGGAAAGCCACCCGATGACCAGGCGCGTCACCATGAAGGACGTCGCCGAGGCGCTCGGCGTCTCCACCGCGACTGTGAGCCGGGCGCTGCAGGACGACCCAGCTATCAGCCTGGCGACCAGGCGCGCCGTGCTCGAGGTCGCACAGCGCGTGCAGTACCGGCCGTCGGCGGCCGCGCGCAGGCTCAGGACGAAGTCGACGTCGCTGATCGGTGTCGTCGTGCAGAGCGTGGGCGATGGCTACGTCGGCGATGTCGTGCTCGGGATCCAGGGCCGTGCGCGCGACCTCGGGTACCAGCCGCTGTTCTTCGCCGCCGAGGGGCGCGCCGATCTCGAGTCGGAGGCGCTGGACGTCTTCCTGTCCGAGCAGGTCACCGAGCTGATCGCGGTGTCTCCGACGGGGCGGCCTGAGCTGCTGAGGCGAGCGGTCGCCGAGGGCATGCGCGTCGCGGTCATCAACGGCGACGCCGAGGTTCCAGCGGCGCTGTTCGGCGACGCCACGACCGGCGGCATCGGCGACGAGATCACCAGGTTCTGCGAGACCGACGACGCGGAGCCAATCTGCCACATCAGGTTCGACGACGTCGCGGCCGGCCGGCTCGCCACCACGCACCTGATCGGCCTGGGCCACGTCAGCTTCGTGCACCTGGGCGGGCCGCGGGTGCGTTCCAGCCTGCTGCGGCTGCTCGGCTACCGGCTCGCGCTGACCGACGCCGGGTTCTGGCCGCAGCCGGTCATCGCGCCGGCCTCCGCCGACATGGCGAGCCGGGAGTCGGCCGTTGCCGCATTCCTGCGCGACGCGGCGCCGCCGGTGGCGATGGTGGCCTACGACGACATGGCCGCCGTCGCCGCGCTGCGGGCCGCGCATCAGGCCGGCTGGCGGGTGCCCGGCGACCTCTCTGTGATCGGCATCGACGACATCCAGTTCGCTTCGTACACCAACCCCGGCCTGACCACCGTGGCGCAGCCGAAGCACGAGCTCGGCGCGCTGGCAGTCGACGCGGTGCTGGCCAGGGCCGGCAAGCCGGGGGAGGACGGCCGGGCCGGCGGGCAGCCGGTGACCGCGACGTCCGCGGCCAGGACGCTCGACGGCCGGCTCGCGGTCCGCGAGTCGACCGCGCCCGCCGTCCCGGGGTCCCGAGGCGAAAAGCCGGCCAGGGGGGCCCGAGGCGAAAAGCCGGCCAGGGGGGCCCGAGGCGATAAGCCGGCCAGGGGGGCCCGAGGCGAGAAGCCGGCCAGGGGGGCGCGATGACCACCGACATGCAGTCCATCGACCTGGAGCCGTTGTCAGGAACGGGCGCCAGGCCGGCGGGACTGCGGGCCACCGCGCTGCGGCGGCTGCGCCGCGACCCGGTGTCGATCTTCGCGTTCGGCCTGCTCGTGCTGCTGGTCCTGGCCGCGCTGATCGGCGGCCCGCTGGCTGCGCACGTGACCGGGCACAGCCCGGACCAGCAGTTCGCCAGCGCACTCGCCGCGAACAGCGAGCCGCTCGGGGTCTGGCAGCGGACCTACCTGGCCAACGGGACGACGCACGACCCGCACGGCAGCCTGTTCGTGCTCGGGGCCGACGCGCTCGGCAGGGACCTGCTCGTGCGGGTCCTGTACGGCGCGAGGATCTCGCTGCTGGTCGCGACCTCCGCGACCGCGCTCGCGCTGATCATCGGAATCTCGCTCGGCTTGCTCGCTGGCTACCTGGGCGGCTGGGTCGACAGCGTCGTGAACCGGCTGACCGAGACGGCGATGGCGTTCCCCAACCTGCTGCTCGCCGTCGGGCTCGCCGTGGTGATCGGGCCAGGGCTGTTCAACGTCGTCGTCATCATCGCGCTGTTCACGTGGTACTACCCGGCCAGGATCGTGCGCGGAGCCACGATCGCGACCAAGCAGATGACGTTCGTCGCGGCGGCCCGCACCGTCGGCGCGAAACCCAGGCGGATCCTGCTCGTGCACCTGCTGCCGCAGGTGTGGGGACCGCTGCTGGTGTACGGCACCTCGATCATCGCGAACAACATCATCTTCGAGGCTGGCCTGTCCTACCTGGGCGTCGGCGTACCGCCGCCGACCGCGAGCTGGGGCCAGATGCTGTCCGACGCCGTGACCTCCGGCATGTACCAGGCCGACCTCACGCTCGCGCTCGCACCCGGCATCGCGCTGGTCCTGACGATGCTGGCGTTCAACCTGCTCGGCGACGGGCTCAGGGACGCGCTCGACCCCAAGGCCGTGCGATGAACAGGACCGTACGATGAACGGGGCCGTGCGATGAACAGGGCCGTGCGATGAGGCGGCTGGTCATCACGCGCCTGCTCGGCGCGCTCGCCCAGGTGCTGCTCGTCACGCTGCTCGCGTGGCTGCTGTTCTACGTGATCGCCAAGTTCACCGGTGCGAGCCCGGCGCAGCGGATCGCCGGCAAGAACGCGTCCAGGGAACAGATCGAGCACGTCGCGGCGCTGCTCGGGCTCAACAAGCCGTACTGGCAGCAGTACCTGACCTTCATGGGCCACCTGGTCCGCGGCAACCTGGGCTTCTCCTACGTGCAGCAGCGCCCGGTCTCGGCGATCATGTGGCCGGCGGTCAGGGCGACCGCGTCTCTCGTGCTCGGCGCCGCCGTGATCTGGCTGCTGATCGCAGCGCCGGTCGGGGCCTACGGCGGACTGCGGCCAAGGTCGGCCGGCGACATCGCCGGCCGGGCGGTGGCGATCCTCGGCATGTCGATACCGGTGTTCTGGCTCGCGCCGATGATCTCGTTCTTCTTCGGCTACCAGCCGACCCAGGGCGAGCTGTTCGGGCTGCCTGTGCTGCCGGTGGGCACGTCGATCTTCCCGATCCAGGGCTACACCGACCTCGGGCAGAACCCGGCAGGGTGGGCCTACCACCTGATCCTGCCGTGGATCACGCTGGCGATCGGCTTCGCGGCGATCTACATCAGGTTCATCCGCACGCTCACGGCCGAGCAACTCGGCGAGGACTACGCGAGGACCGCACGGGCGAAGGGCGCGTCGACGCGGCGCGTGCTCGTCACGCACGTGGGCAGGAACGTCGCGCCGACCGTGACCGTGCTGCTCGGCGCCGACATCGCGACGGCGCTCACCGGCGTGTTCTTCGTCGAGACCGTCTTCGCCATCCCCGGCCTCGGGTTCACCGGGCTGAGCGCGATCGAGAACCTCGACTACCCCGTCATCACGGGGGTGATCATCGTCGCCGCGCTGATCGCGGTGCTGGCCAACACCGTCGTTGACCTGCTGCACACCGTCCTCGATCCGCGGCTGCGCCGGGTTACCGGAACTTAGCGGAATGGCAACTGACCCAGTGTTCAGTCCGATGGGGGGCTGAAAAGAAGGTGAAGAGACCGGCAGCGAGTAAGCAGAGATCGGAGCACGTCAATGGGTAAGACACAAAAGCGCGCCGGGGTGGCCCTGGCCGCGGCGGCCGCGCTCGTGCTGGCGGCCTGTGGCGGAAGCGGCGGGGGAGGAGGCGGCGGCGGAGGAGGCGCCGGCAACGGCCCTGGCGCGCCGAAGCCTGGCGTCGCGACCGGCACGCTGCGCGCCACGATGTCGTCTGGCGCCATCGACACCATTGACCCCAACCGCTGGTGGTTCGCCGTCACGTGGGGCCTGTCGAACGCGCTGTGCACAACGCTGGTCAGGTACGCGGACAAGCAGGCCGTGGCCGGCACCCAGATCGTGCCCGGCACCGCGAGCATGCCCAAGGTCACCGACAACGGCCTGGTGTACACGTTCACCATGCGGCCAGGCGCGAAGTTCTCCGACGGAAAGCCCATCACGCCCGCCGACGTCAAGTACAGCTTCATGCGGCTGATGAACCCCAAGGTCGGAACCGGGACCGGCGGCTACTTCACCGCCCTGATCGGCGCGTCGGACTACATGGCAGGCAAGGCGAACGACATCAGCGGCATCATCACGACCGCCAAGACCATCAGCTTCCACCTCAGCCAGGCCGACGGCGCGTTCCTCTACAAGGCCGCGCTGCCCACGACCTGCCCGGTTCCCGTCGGCACGCCGATGAAGCCGATCGAGGACGGCTCGCTCGAGATGAAATACGCGAGCGGCCCGTTCAAGATCGCCTCGTACTCCCCGTCCAGGCAGCTAGTGCTCGCCTTCAACAAGAACTATGATCAGGCGCTCGGCGTGCGCGGGCACGTGGCCAAGATCGTGTTCACGATCGGCGCGGAGTCCAGCCAGTCCGTGCTCCAGATCGAGGCCGGCCAGCTCGACTTCCAGACCTCGAACCTCGGCACCGCCGACATCATCAAGGTCTCGCAGAACAAGGCGCTCGCGGCCCAGGTGCACGTTTCTGCCAGGCCGTCGCTGACCTACATCTTCCTCAACAACGAGGTTCCGCCGCTGAACAACGTGCTGGTCAGGAAGGCGGTCAACTTCGCCATCAACCGCACTCAGATCCTCGCCCAGTGGGGCGGCCCGCTCGCTGGCGCGCCGAGCGACCAGATCATCCCGGCCGGGCAGTCCGACTACAAGCCGTTCTCTATCTACCCGGACACCCCGAACCTGGCCGAGGCCAAGAAGCTGATGAAGCAGGCGGGCGTCAAGACCCCGGTCACGCTCGTGCTGCGGACGCAGAACGACACGCCTGGCTTCATGAACATGGCCCAGGTCATCCAGGCCAACCTGAAGGTGATCGGGATCAACGTCAAGGTGGTCGGCTCGCCGAACAGCGTGAACAGCTCCTTCATCGTCAATCCGAAGGCGCACGTCCCGATGGGCATCGAGCCGTGGTCGCTCGACTTCCCCGACGGCGAGGCGATCATCAACACCGGGCTTGACCCGTCGGCGCCCGACGCGCCGCCGAACATGGCCAGGTGGGGCGACAAGTCCTTCATCAGCGCGTTCACCCAGGTGCTCGCCCTGCAGGGCTCTGCCCGCGCTGACGCGTACGCGAGCCTGGACAAGCAGATCATGTCCGAGCAGGCGCCGTACGCCCCGCTGTTCAACCCCAAGTGGTATGAATTCGTCTCCAAGCGGCTCGGAGGTTACGTCTACAGCGAGGCGATGGACGCCATCAACTACAACACCCTGTTCCTCAAGTAGAGGAGCTATGGCGCTTCGCGGCGGTGCTGGCCCGGGGGGGCGACCCCCCGGAGCCCCCCGTGGACAGAGGTCGCGGCGGCTCGCGCCGTTGCCGTCGCGCCAGCCTGCCGCGAAGATCCAGGCCGCGGGGCCGCTGATTGAGGTCAGCGACCTCGTGATCTCGATCCCCACGGAGAGCGGCACGATCGAGGCCGTCAGGAACATCAGCCTGGCCATCGAGGCAGGCGAGACCGTGGGGATCGTCGGCGAGTCGGGATCAGGCAAGACCATGCTGGCGTTGTCCCTGCTCGGCCTGCTGCCAGGGGCCGCGCGGGTCAGCGGCTCCATCAGGCTCGACGGTGACGAACTGCTCGGCGGCAGTGAGCCGCAGTGGCGGTCGGTGCGCGGCGACCGGATCGCGATGGTGTTCCAGGACCCGATGACCGCGCTGAATCCCATGTACCAGATCGGCTGGCAGGTCGCCGAGTGCGTGCGGCTGCACCGCAAGGCGCCGCGGGGCGCGGCGTGGCAGCGCGCGGTCGAACTGCTCGGCGCCGTCGGGCTGCCCGAGCCAGCGCGTCTCGCGCGCCGGTACCCGCACGAGCTGTCGGGCGGGATGCGGCAGCGGGTGGTGATCGCGATGGCGATCGCCAACGAACCTGAACTCCTGGTCGCCGACGAGCCCACGACCGCCCTCGACGTGACCGTCCAGGCGCAGATACTCGACCTGCTCCGCACCATCAAGGCCGAGACCGGCGCCGCGATGATCCTGATCAGCCACGACCTCGGCGTGGTCGCGGGGGTCGCCGACCGGATGCTCGTCATGTACGCGGGCAAGGCCGTCGAGGTTGGCCCCGTGGACGACGTGTTCGCGGCGCCGGGGATGCCCTACACGGCGGGGCTGCTCGCCTCGCTGCCCTCGCTCGACGAGCGCGGGGAGCGGCTGGCATCGATCCCCGGGACGCCGCCGTCGGGCATCGGCTACGGGCCGGGATGCGCCTTCGCCCCGCGCTGCCCGATCGCCGCCGCCGCGTGCGCCGGGCAGCCCGCGCTGATCAGCGTCGGCGCTGGTCATATCGCCGCCTGTCACTTCGCCGGGCAGGAGAGGGAGGCTGCTGTAGCGCACGCCGAGCCTGGCAAGCTCCAGGAAGATGAACAGGACTCTCCCGCTGATCAGGCACAAGACGACATCGTGCTGACGGTCAGGCACCTGACCAAGCACTTTCGCGTCCGCGGCGCGGGCTTCCGTGACTTCGCCACGATCCAGGCGGTGTCAGGCGTCGACCTCGAGCTGCGGGCCGGACGCTGCCTCGCGCTGGTCGGCGAGTCGGGCTGCGGCAAGTCGACGCTGGCCAGGCTCCTGCTCAGGCTCGAGGAACCGACCTCGGGCAGTATCACGCTGCACGGCCGTGAGCTCACCACGCTGGGCGAGGAGGAACTGCGCGCCATCAGACGCCAGATCCAGATGGTCTTCCAGGACCCGTACTCCTCGCTGAACCCCCGGCTGTCGGTCGGCGAGATCGTCGGCGAGCCGCTGATCGTGCACAAAGTCCCTGGCCGGGCCGAGCGGATCCGCGCGCTGCTCACCAGCGTGGGACTCGACCCGGCGAGCGGGGTGCGCTTTCCTGGCGAGTTCTCCGGCGGCCAGCGCCAGCGGATCGGGATCGCCCGTGCGCTCGCGCTCGAGCCGCAGACCGTCGTGCTCGACGAGCCGGTCTCCGCGCTCGACGTCAGCATCCAGGCGAGCGTGCTGAACTTGCTCCGCGACCTGCAGCGCAAGCAGAACATGGCCTACCTGTTCATCGCCCACGACCTGGCCGTCGTGCGGCAGGTCGCCGACGACGTCGCCGTCATGTACCTCGGCGTGATCGTGGAGCGTGGCCCTGCCGATCAGATCTACTCAAGGCCCGCGCATCCCTACACGAACGCGCTGCTGTCCGCCGTGCCGGTACCCGACCCGGTCAGGGAGCGCGGCAGGCAGCGAATCCTGCTGCGCGGCGAGGTGCCGAGCCCGGCGAACCCGCCATCGGGCTGCCGGTTCCGCACCCGCTGCTGGAAGGCCGACGAGCGCTGCGCCACGCAGGTCCCGCCGCTCGCGCTGATCGGCGACGCGCACGAAGTCGCCTGCCACTACCCGGAAAACGGCCCGTGGGCGAGCAGCGCTGGCACAGTCGAGGCTGGCGCCGCCACGGCGGAACCCGACTTGAAGGAGCGCGCGTGACCCGCTGCTACGCCTGGCCGCTGACGGTGCGAGCCGGAGATGCCCTGAGGCTGCACGTCTCGACCGGGCACCGCAAGTTCGGTGTGCGGCTGTTCAGGTACGGCGCCACGGTCGAGGCGGCGGCGGCCGCCCAGGTCTTCGACGGCGCAGAACTGCCGCTCGGCCGGCCCGACGAGGCGTGGGGCTGGCCGCTGCACGTGATCGCCCTCGATGAGGACCTGGCCGACGGCATCTACCTGGCAGTGCCTGTCGCGGCGGGACCGGACGGCGGGCTCGAGGCCGTCGAGGCGGGCCCAGAGCTGGCGACCAGGTCCGACGCGTGCCTGTTCATCCTCCGCAGGCAGCCGGCCGGGGATGGCCGAAGGATCTGGTACAAGCTCCCGATCGCGACGTACGCGGCTTACAACCAGCTTGGCGGCGCCAGCACCTACGCGGGGGCGCTCTGGGCCAGAGACTGGTCGGCGCAGGGATACGTCGCGAGCCTGCAGCGGCCAGGCAACGGCGGCGTTGGCGGACGGGTCATGGACGGCGACGCGCCCGACACCTACGCGCGCGGGTCCCGCCGCCAGGTGTTCGCGCACTGGGACGCCCCGTTCGTCGCCTGGCTGGAGGCCCGCGGCTACCAGGTCAGTTACTGCACCGACTATGACCTGCACGACGACGAAGGCCTGCTCGGCGACGACGCGCTGCTGATCAGCGCGGGACACGACGAGTACTGGAGCGCGCAGATGCGCCGCCGGCTGCTCGAGTTCGTCGACCGCGGCGGCAACGTCTGCTTCTTCGCGGGAGACGTCGCCTGCTTCGAGGTGCACGTCGCCGCCTCAGGCGAGCGGCTGTTCTGCCCGAAGATGGGCGGCGGGTCGCCTGAGGGCGACGGCACCTACCGGGTCGGCGCGCTCTGGCACGCGGGCGACCCGCAGGACTGGCTGACCATGTCCAGCGGGGCTTGGGGCGGCGGCTGGTGGGACGGGCGGCGCGCCATCGAGGCGTATCAGCCCGTGGTGCCCGACCACTGGATCTTCGACGGCGTCGAGGTGCCCGGTGAAGGGATCAGCGGCGGTGAGCAAACCCCGGTAATCGGCTACGAGACCGACGGCGTCAGGCTGCGGCGCGGCTCTGATCCGCCGCGGCTCAGTGAGCACCGCAAGGGCGGCTCGGGCGGCCGGGTGCTGCTCGCGCTCGCGACGCTGTCGGCTGGCTGGGTGGCCGGATACGACCAGGCGAACGCGGCCATCATGATCAGGACCGCGCCGTCCGGCGGCATGGTGTTCTCGACCGGGACCACCGACTGGCCGCTCGCGCTGGACGCCGACCGGGCGATCGGCGCGATCACCGCGAACGTCATCGAGCGGCTGTCGCGGCGGGCTCTTGTCATCCACGGCCCCGTGCTCCCTGAGGGCGAGTACATCGGCGAGGGCGAGATGGTCGGCGCTGGCCAGGAGGCTGACTGGTATATCGACGGCGGACGGTCCGCGGCGGCCGGGCTGTCCGCGCCCGAGTGGGGCGTGACGGGCGGCAAGGTGCGGCCAGGAGGCTCGGCCGGGCACATCATCACGGTCAGCGACGACGGTGACGAGTGGCTGACCGTGACGGCAGCCGCCCGCGACGCCGGCGGCCAGGCCTGGTTCGGCAGCCGCACGGTCCGGGTCGCGGGAACCGAGGAGTACCTGCGCCGCCTGATCATCCGCTCGCTCGACGCGCTGGCCTTCCCCGACGAGCAAGGCGGCGCGCTGGTCGACCAGCACACGTCCGAGGCCGAACTGGCCGACCGGGTGATCCCGGTCCGGCTCGGCTGGCTGCGGCGGCACACCGGAGCGCTCACCGGCCTGGTCGGCCAGCTCGAGGCGCGCTGGGCAGCGGAGGGCCGGATGGCCGATGGCGCGCTGAACGCGGACGAGGCGTGGGCCGGTGAGGTGCGGCCAGGCCGCGAGCAGGCCGGATCATGAGCGGCCAGGGAACTGGCCGCACGGCGTGCGGCCGGTTCCGGCTCGGGCTTGTCGGCGCCGGCCGGATGGGCCGCACGCACCTCGCGGCGATCAGCGATTCCCGGCTGGTCACGGTCGCCGGAGTCGCAGAGACAGACCCGGCAGCCCGCGCGGCGGTCGCGGCGGCCGGCGTGGCCGCGCACGCCAGCCTGGCGGACCTGCTGGCGGCCGGCGACCTGGACGGCGCCCTGATAGCCGTCCCGACCGACCAGCATGTCGAGGTGCTCGGGCAGGTCATGGCGGCGGGGCTGCCCGCGCTGTGCGAGAAGCCGTGCGGGCTCAGCGTGGACGAGGCTGGCCGGTGCGCGGCCATTGCCGCGGGGGCCGGGCTCGTGCTGCAGGTCGCGTACTGGCGCAGGTTCGTCCCCGCGCTGGCCGAGCTGCGACAGCGGATGCTCGGGGGCGAGCTCGGTGACATCCTCGCGGTGAACTGCTACCAGTGGGACGCGACGCCGCCGACCGCTGAGTTCCGCGTCAGCAGCGGCGGGATCTACGTCGACATGGGCGTGCACGAGTTCGACCAGGTGCGCTGGCTGACCGGCCAGGAGTTCACCAGTCTCAAGGCCGCGGCGTCGCCAGGCGGGGGAGCCGACCCGGACTGCGCGCAGCTCGTGGCCGAGCTGAACGGCGGCAGCACGGCCGTGATCAGCCTCGGACGCTGGCATCCCGCCGGGGACAGCTGCAAGGTGGAGGTGTTCGGCACGAAAGGGACAGTATCCGCGTTGTTTCTCGACCCGGCTGACGGTGAGGCGGTCTTCCGCGAGGCGCTCCGGCTGCAGGCCGAGGACTTCGCCGGGGTGGTGTCGGCAGCCGCCCGGCCCGGTGCGTCGCATGCGGGCGGGTCCGTGGCTGGCGCAACCGCGGCGGACGCGGTCGCGGCGCTGCGGATCGCCGTCCTGGCCGGCGCGGACGCGTCCCGGCTCGCCTCGTCACAGTGCTGGCCAGGGGGACAACCCCCCCGACCCCCCGCTCGGTGAGGAGCTCGATGGTCAAGATCGGCAACGCGCCCGTCAGCTACGGAGCGTTCGAGGTTACGGTCGGCAGGCACGAGGGTGTTCCGACGGCCGCCGCCGTGCTCGACGCGGTGCAGGCCGCGGGATACGAGGGTATCGACCTCGGGCCGCTCGGCTACCTCGGTCGCGGCGGCGAGCTGCGGTCCGCGCTCAGCTCCCGCGGCCTGCTGCTGACCGGCGGCTACGTAGAGGTCGACGTGTCCTCCGACGACGCCCCGGCAGCCGGGCTGGCCGAGCTCAGCGGCGTGTGCGACCAGTTCGACGAGGTCGCTGACCTGGCTGGCAGGACCGGCGGGACGTTCTTGCCGCGGCCGACGGTCGCCATCACCGGGTCGCCGGACGGGGAGCGCTGGGACCGGATCGAGCGGGTCGTCGCCGACGTGGTGAAGCTGTGCGGCGGGCGCGGCTATCAGGCGGTCCTGCACAACGAGGTCGGCACCCAGATCTCTGGACAGGACAGCGTGATCCGCGTGCTCGAGACCACGCAGGCGGCGCTCTGCCTGGACACCGGTCACCTGGTGGCCGCGGGCGGCGATCCGCTGGCGATCCTGGAGCGCTGGCGGGACCGGGTCGCGCACGTGCACCTGAAGGACGCCAGGCCCGCGGACGAGCCGTTCACCGAGGCGATGCAGCTGTGGGAGGGCGACGTCTTCTGCCGTCTGGGCGCCGGGCGAGGACAGGTCGACGACGTGCTCAGCTCGCTGCGCGCTGGCGGCTACCAGGGCTGGATCGTCGTCGAGCAGGACGTGCTGCCCCGCAGCCCGCAGGCCTATCAGCGGGCCAGCGCCGACCAGCGGCAGAACCGCGGCTACCTCCGCGACCGCGGCTGGTAGGCCGGCCGCCGATGACCGGGCCAGGCCGCTACGACGTGCTGACGATCGGGCGGGTCGGCGTCGACCTGTACCCGCTGCAGGCCGGCGTCGCGCTCGAGGACGTCACCTCGTTCGGCCGGTTCCTCGGCGGCAGCGCGACCAACGTGGCCGTCGCCGCGGCCAGGCACGGGCGCAGATCGGCCGTGATCACGCGCACCGGTGACGACCCGTTCGGCCGGTTCGTGCACGCCGCGCTGGTCGGCCTCGGGGTCGACGACGCGTTCGTCAGTTCCGTGCCCGGCCTGCCGACGCCGGTGACCTTCTGCGAGATCTTCCCGCCCGACCACTTCCCGCTGTGGTTCTACCGGTTCCCGAAGGCGCCAGACCTCGAGATCCGCGCCGAGGAGCTTGACCTGGACGCGTGCGCGAACGCCAGGATCTTCTGGGCGACCGTCACCGGGCTGTCCCAGCAGCCGAGCCGGGATGCCCATCACGCCGCCTGGCAGGCCCGCGGCCGCCACCCGCACACCGTGCTCGATCTTGACTACCGGCCCATGTTCTGGGCATCGCGCGATGCCGCGCGGGACGCCGTGTCGGCAGCGCTGCCGCACGTCAGCGTCGCCGTCGGCAACCTCGACGAGGCGCTCACCGCGACCGGCGAGACCGACCCGCGCCGGGCCGGGCTTGCGCTGCTGGCCAGCGGGATCGAGCTCGCGGTGATCAAGCAGGGCCAGGCGGGTGTGCTCGGGCTGACCGCCGGCGAGGAGGTGACGGTGCCGCCCGTGCCGGTCCGCGTGCTGAACGGGCTCGGAGCTGGCGACGGCTTCGGCGGCGCCCTCTGCCACGGCCTGCTGGCCGGCTGGCCGCTCGAGCGCACCTTGCGGTTCGCGAACGCGGCGGGCGCGATCGTGGCGTCCCGGCTGGAATGCTCGACGGCCATGCCGACGACGACCGAGGTTGAAACAGTGCTATCCCGGGGGGGACGACCCCCGGAGCCCCCCGCGGGGCTGGCCATCGGTGAAGCATGAGCAGCAGATCATGGTGAACAAGGACTCGAACCCGCACCGGCCCCGTGCCGCACTGGCCGCCGGGGGCTGGTCGGTGGACCTCGAACCGGAGGCGGCCGGCTGGACATGGGCCTCGCTCAAGGTGCTGACCCTTGGTCCTGGCGAGACTCAGCGGCTGGAGACAGGCCGGTGCGAGCGGCTCGTGCTGCCGCTGGCCGGCTCGTGCACCGTCAGCTGCGACGGCCAGCGGCTCGAACTGGCCGGGCGGCCAACCGTGTTCGCCGGGCTGAGCGACTTCGCCTACCTGCCGAGGGCGGCCCATGCCGAGGTCACCAGCGCGGCGGGCGGGCGGTTCGCGCTGCCAGGCGCTGTCGCGGACCGCGACCTGCCGGTCCGGTACGGCCCGGCAGGCGACATCGCGGTCGAACTGCGCGGCGCCGGCTCGTGCACGCGGCAGATCAACAACTTCTGCACCCAGGACGCCTTCGCGGCCGACCGGCTGCTCGCCTGCGAGGTCATAACGCCGGCCGGCAACTGGTCGTCCTACCCGCCGCACAAGCACGATGAGGACCGGCCAGGCGAATCGGTGCTCGAGGAGATCTACTACTTCGAGTTCCGCAGTGAAACCGCGATTGGCTACCAGCGCGTCTACGGGACCAAGGAGCGGCCCGCCGACGTTCTCGCTGAGGTGCGCACCGGCGACGTCGTGCTCATCCCGCACGGCTGGCACGGGCCTTCGATGGCGGTGCCCGGCTACGACATGTACTACCTCAACGTGATGGCCGGTCCTGGCGAGCGCCGGTGGCTGATCTGCGACGATCCCGACCACGCCTGGATCAGGCAGACCTGGGACGGCCAGCCCGCCGACCCGCGCCTTCCCTTCTACACATCAGGAGGCAGCCGATGAAGCTGACAGTCGGGCAGGCGATCGTGCGGTTCCTCGCTGCTCAGCACAGCGAGCGGGACGGGGTCAGCCACCGGCTGATCGAGGGCTGCTTCGGGATCTTCGGTCACGGCAACGTCGCGGGCCTCGGCGAGGCGCTGCTCGCGGCCGAGCTGAACGCGCCTGGCTCGCTGCCCTACTACCAGGGCCGTAACGAGCAGGCGATGGTGCACGCGGCCGCCGGCTTCGCCAGGATGCGTAACCGGATGTCGGCGCTGGCGTGCACCACATCGGTCGGCCCTGGCGCCACGAACATGGTCACCGGCGCAGCGCTCGCCACCATCAACCGGCTGCCCGTGCTGCTGCTGCCGTCCGATGTGTTCGCCACCAGGGCCGCCGAGCCCGTGCTCCAGCAGCTCGAGCACCCCGGCCAGCGCGACGTCTCGGCGAATGACGCGTTCCGGCCGGTGTCCAGGTTCTTCGACCGGGTGAGCCGGCCCGAGCAGCTTCCCGACGCGCTGGTCGGCGCGATGCGGGTGCTCACCGACCCGGCCGAAACCGGGGCCGCGACGATCTGCCTTCCGCAGGACGTGCAGACGCAGGCCAGGGACTGGCCTGACGAGTTGTTCGCGCCGCGTACCTGGCCGGTGCGCCGCTCGGTGCCTGACCCCGCGGCTGTCGCGAGGGCGGCGGAGGTCCTGCGCGGCGCTTCCCGGCCGCTGATCGTCGCGGGCGGCGGCGTGATCTACTCAGGCGCCGAGTCCTGCCTGCGCGGGTTCGCCGAGGCTACCGGCATCCCCGTGGCCGAGACCCAGGCAGGGAAGGGTTCGCTGCCCTATGACCACCCGCAGGCGGCCGGCGCGATCGGGGCGACGGGGAGCGCCGCAGCCAACGCGCTCGCCGCAGCGGCCGACGTGGTGATCGGGATCGGCACCCGCTGGTCGGATTTCAGCACCGCGAGCGGGTCGGCGTTCGCGATGCCGGGCGTGCGGTTCATCAACGTCAACGTCGCAGCAGTGGACGCGGTCAAGCTCGGGGCGATCGACGTGGTCGGCGACGCTCGCGCCGCGCTGACGCAACTCGCTGCCGAGCTGGCGGGGTGGGAGGTTGCCCCCGCCTACCGGGCCGAGGCGACCGAGCGCGCGAGGCTCTGGGACAGGGTGGTCGAGCAGGCCTACCACCTCGGCAACGCGCCGCTGCCGTCGCAGTCCGAGGTGATCGGCGCCGTCAACGCGGCGTCGCAGCCGCGTGACGTCGTGGTCTGCGCGGCCGGATCGATGCCAGGGGACCTGCACAAGCTGTGGCGGACCAGGGACTCCAAGGGCTACCACGTCGAGTACGGCTACTCCTGCATGGGCTATGAGATCGCTGGCGGCATCGGGGTCAAGCTGGCCGCGCCCGACCGGGAGGTGTACGTGCTGGTCGGGGACGGCTCGTACCTGATGATGGCGGCCGAGCTGGTCACCGCCGTGCAGGAAGGTATCAAGATCATCATCGTGCTGGTGATCAACCAGGGCTTCGCCTCGATCGGCGCCCTGTCACAGTCGGTCGGCGCGCAGCGATTCGGCACTGCGTACCGTTACCGGAATGCGGAAACAGGCCGCCTCGACGGCGGCACGCTGCCCGTTGACCTCGGCGCGAACGCGGCGAGCCTGGGCGCCGAGGTGATCGCGACGTGCACTGTCGCCGAACTCGGGGACGCGCTGCGGGCGGCGGCGTCGATGGCGGGTCCCGTCGTGATCACGATCGAGACGGATCCGCTGGCGGCGGCGCCGGACAGCCGGTCCTGGTGGGACGTGCCGGTGGCCGAGGTGTCCGAGCTCGAGCCGGTCAGGCAGGCGCGCGCCGCCTACGAGTCCGCCCGGTCACGCCAGCGGAGGTATCTATGACCAGTCAGGCACAGCCGCGGATCTCCGGCCTGCAGACGCCGGCGCTGCTGATCGACGCGGCGGTGCTCGACCAGAACATCGCGGCGATGTCGGCCGCGCTGCCCGGGCCGCGGCTGCGGCCGCACGTCAAGGCGCACAAGTGCACCAACCTGGCCAGGCGGCAGGCGGCCGCCGGGCACGAGGGCTTCACCTGCGCGACGATCCGTGAGTGCGAGGGGATGGTGGCCGCCGGGCTCGGCCAGGACCTGCTGCTGGCCAACGAGGTGCTTGACGCCCGCAGGCTCGGCGCGCTGGTCGCGGGCGGCGCGCGGGTGACGCTGGCGGTGGACTCGCCGCAGACGATCGAGGCCGCGGCCGCCGGGGGAGTGCGCGAGGTGGTGATCGACGTCAACGTCGGCCTGCCGCGCTGCGGCTGCGACCCTGGCGAGGCAGGGGCGCTGGCGGAGGCGGCGCGGGCGGCCGGGCTCTCGGTGCGCGGCGTGATGGGCTACGAGGGGCACGTGGTCGCCCTGACCGACGCGACGGAGCGCGCGGAGCAGACCAAGACCGCGATGGAGATGCTGGTCGCCGCGCACGACGACGTCGGCGGCGACCTGGTGTCGGCCGGCGGCACAGGCACGTACGCGTGCAACACCTGGGTGAATGAGATCCAGGCCGGGTCTTACGCGCTGATGGACACCGCGTACGGCCAGCTCGGCCTGCCGTTCGGCCAGGCGCTGTTCGTGCTCGCGACCGTCATCTCCACCACAGTCGGGTCAACCACGGGAGAATGGTCGGTCGCCGACGCCGGGCTCAAGGCGTTCGGCATGGATCACGGCAACCCCGATCTTGAAGGCGCGACGGTGTGGTTCTGCTCGGACGAGCACACGACGTTCTCCGATCCGCGGTCCGTCGGGGAGCAGGTCAGGTTCGCGCCCGCGCACATCGACCCCACCATGGCCCTTCACGAGCGGGCCTACGTCGTGGCCGGCGACGACATCGTCGACGTCTGGCCCATCGACCTGCGCGGCTGGTAGCGCTGGTCCGAGCCTGCCGCGAGCGAGATCGACTGAAACTTCTGTTACGCATTGACGCGCCCATGCGTGATGTGTAACGTTCCCGACGCGCGCGGACCCCCGCGGCGGCGAGCTGAAACGAGGTGCTCAGTGACGACGCAAGGCCTGGACCGGGCCGGGCGCTGCGAGCTGGGCGGCGAAATGGCTCAGCGGCTCACCGACGCGGGGGTCAGCATGCTCGCGGTGTGCTGGGTCGACAACGCCGGCATCACGAGGGTCAAGGCCATCCCGATCGGCCGGCTGGAGCGCGCGGCCGGCTGGGGGATCGGCATGTCGCCGGTGTTCGACGTGTTCGTCGTCGACGACAGCATCACCACGAGCAAGCACATCGGCGGGCCCGCCGGCGACCTGCGGCTGATGCCCGACCTCGACCGGGTCACACGGCTCGCCGCCCAGCCTGGTTGGGCGTGGGCGCCCGCCGACCGGTACACCCAGCAAGGCGAGCCGTTCGCCGCGTGCTCGCGCTCGTTCGCCAGGCGCCTTGTCGGCACGGCCGCCGCGCTGGGGCTCACGGCGCTGGCCACGTTCGAGATCGAGTGGGCGGTCGGAACCGACGACGGCGGCAGGTTCGTGCCCGCCTGCGAGGGGCCCGCCTACGGGATGACCCGCATCATCGAGCTGTCCGACTACTGCCGCGAGGTCGTCGACGCGATCGAGCAGCAGGGCATCGAGGTCGAGCAGTTCCATCCCGAGTACGCGGCCGGGCAGCTCGAGGTCTCCGTGGCGCCCAAGGATCCCGTCGCCGCCGCCGACGACAGCGTCCTGGTCAGGCAGACCATCAGGGCGGTCTCGCGGCGGCACGGGCTGCAGGTCTCGTTCGCGCCGTCGGTAGTGGCTGGCGGCGTCGGGAACGGCGGTCACGTGCACCTCAGCGTGTGGCGGGACGGGCAGAACCTGTTCGCGGGCGGACCGGGCCGCCATGGCATGACGGCCGGCGGCGAGGCGTTCACCGCGGGCGTGCTCTCCGCGCTGCCCGCGCTGGTCGCCGTCGGCGCGCCGAGCGTGGCGAGCTACATCAGGCTGGTGCCTTCGCGCTGGGCGGGCGCGTACCAGTGCTGGGGCAAGGAGAACAGGGAGGCCGCGCTCCGCCTGGTGACCGGCTCGACCGGGGAGCATGATGTCCGCGCGAACCTCGAGGTCAAGTGCTTCGACCTGGCCGCCAACCCGTACCTGGTCGTCGGCTCGCTGTTCGCCGCCGGCCTGGCCGGCCTGGCCGCTGGCGCGGATTTGCCTGATGAGATCGAGGGCGATCCGGTCGCGCTGACCGCGGCTGACCTGCAAGCCAGGCAGGTCCGCAGGCTGCCGCAGTCGCTGGGCGAGGCGATCGGCGCGTTCGAGGCATCCGATCTGCTGCGCGAGGCCATGGGCGAGCCGATGGCCGAGGCGTTCCTGGCCGTTCGCCGCGCCGAGGCCGAGCTGTTCTCCGGCGCCAGCCCGGCCGAAATCGTGGCGCGCACCCGCTGGCGGTGGTGATGATGCCTATCCCCGTGGTTAGCGATACAGCGGCGGGCGACTCGGGCGTGACGGTCGCCGAGCTGCTGCACCTCAAGCTCGCCGAGCTCACGCCCGCCGAGCGCAAGGTCGCGCGGGCGCTGATGGCCGAGTACCCGGTCCGCGGGCTTGAGCCGGTTGCCAAGCTGGCCGCTGTGGCTGGCGTCAGCGCGCCCACCGTGATCCGCCTGGTCAGCAAGCTCTCCTTCGATAGCTACGCGGAATTCCAGCAGTCACTGAAGTCGGAGGTCTCGGCCCGGCTGTCGTCGCCGCGCGAGATGCACGCGGGCAGGGCAGCCGTGGAGCGCGGCGACGTGCTGAGCCGTGCGGGGCAGGTGTACTGCGACGGCATCAAGGCGAGCTTCACCCGGTTGCCGCGGTCGGAGTTCGAGCAGGTGATCAAACTGCTGGCCGACCAGAGGCACGGCGTGACGGTGATCGGGGGGCGATTCAGCTTCCTGCTGGCTGAGTACCTGGCGGCGAACCTGCGGGTCCTGCGCCCGAACGTGCACGTGGTCTCGTCGCTCGGCGCCGACCGTGCCGGTTCGCTGCTCGACGTCGGACGGCGCGACGTCGTGATCGCCTTCGACTACCGGCGGTACCAGCGCGACACGGTGCGGGCCGCGACCCTCGCCAAGGAGCGCGGCGCTACCTTGATCGTGTTCACCGACCCCTACTTGTCTCCGCTCGCAGCACAGGCGGATGTGCTCCTTACGTCCAGCGTGCTGTCGCCCTCGCCCTTCATCACGCTCACGCCGGCGCTCGCGCTCGTCGAGGCGATCATCACCGCCCTGCTCGACCGGCTCGGCGATGCGCCGCTCGAGCGGATGACAAGGTACGACGCGATGTCCGCGGGAATCGTCGACGACGCCAGGGAGAACACATGACGACGGCCGGGCCCTTCGGGCCGGCCGCTGGCCTCGGGCTCGAGCCGCTGGCGCTGATCGACCATCACGTGCACGGCGTCGTGACCGCCGACCTGGACAGGGCCGGGTTCGAGAACCTGATCTCCGAGGCGTCGGGGCCGCCCGCGCCTGGCACGTCCTCGTTCGACAGCCAGCTCGGCTTCCTCATCAGGCGCTGGTGCGCGCCCGTATTCGACCTGGAGCCGCACGCTTCCCCCGAGGACTACCTGCGCCGGCGCGTCGAGCTCGGCGCCGCCGAGGTGAACAGGCGCCTGCTGACGGCGTCGCGGGTGACGCGGTGGCTGGTTGACACCGGGTTCCGGACCGGCCAGATCACCACCCCCGAGGACATGGTGCGGGTCAGCGGCGCCCCGGCCAGCCACGTGGTCAGGCTCGAGGCTGTCGCGGAGAAGGTCGCCATGGGCGGGACGACAGCGGCCGACTGGGCCGCGACGTTCGCAGAAGAGCTCGGTGTCGAGACGGCAGCCACGGGTGCGGTTGGTTACAAATCAATCGTGGCGTACCGGTTCGGATTCGACTTCGATCCTTCCAGGCCCGCGCCGGCGGACGTCAGGGCCGCCGCGGGGCGGCTCATCCGCGCGCTTGAGACCGGTCCGCCGGCCAGGATTGCCGATCCCGTCCTGCTCAGGCACCTGATCTGGACCGCCATCGACATCGGCAAGCCGCTGCAGTTCCACGTCGGGTTCGGCGACACGGACGTGCGGCTGCACCGGTCGGACCCGTCCCTGCTGACCGACTTCCTGATCGCGACCGAGCCGATCGGCACGCCCGTCATGCTGCTGCACTGCTATCCGCATCAGCGGGCCGCCGGTTACCTTGCGCACGTGTTCTCGCATGTGTACATGGACCTCGGCGCGATCCTCAACTACGTGGGCGCGCGGTCGGCTGCGGTGCTCGCCGAGTCGCTCGAGCTCACGCCGTTCGGCAAGATGCTCTATTCCTCAGACGCGTTCGGCCTGCCCGAGCTGCACTACCTGGGCGCGATCGGGTTCCGCCGCGATCTTGCCGCGGTCACAGGGCAGTTCGTGGCCGACGGGGCATGGGCGGCAGCGGATGCCGAGCGGGTCGCCGGACTGATCGGCTCGGCCAACGCGACCCGCGTATACCGGCTGGGCCAGTCATGATGACAGTTCAGGCGTACTGGCTGACTCGCCCAGCCAGTTGCCTCGTCAGGCTGGCCCAGCCTTCCCCCACCCTGTCACGATGTGCGGGGGTTCGTGCGGCCGATCCGTCGCCGGCCTCCGTTCCGGCGCTTGGTGGCGCCAGCCCGGCGCGGCCATGACGAGCACCGCTGTGACGATGGCCGAGCTGGCTGCCAAGCTCCGGGCCGGGGTGGCAGCCGAGCTGGACGCGGCTGTGGAGTTGCGGCACGAGCTGCACGCGGGCGCGGAGCCGTCGGGCGACGAGTACCAGACCGCCGCCAGGGTCGCCGCCGCGCTCGGCGCTCCAGACGCGCCCGCCGTCGCCGGCACCGGCCGGCTGGTGCGCATCGGCGGCGAAGACGGCGCGAGCCCAGCGGCCGGCCCGCAGGGCTCGTGCATCGCGCTGCGGGCCGAGCTCGACGCGCTCCCGATCAAGGAGGCGACGGGCGCGCCATGGGCAGCGCGGACCGGTGCCATGCACGCCTGCGGCCACGACGTGCACCTGGCTGCGCTGACCGCGGTGTGCCGGGCAGCCATCGCCGCAGGCGCTGACCTGCCCGTTCCCGTGCTGGCCGTGCTGCAGCCGCGCGAGGAGGCGATCCCGTCGGGGGCCAGGGACCTGGTCGCGTCCGGGGCGCTCGCGGCGCACGAGCCGAGCGCGATCGTCGCGGTTCACCTGCAGCACCAGCTGCCGCCCGGCACCGTTGCCGCCGCCGTCGGCACCGTCAACGCCGCGACGGACGACATCATGATCACCGTCGAGGGAGTGGCAGGGCATGCCGGATATCCGCAGCTCACCGCCGATCCCGTCCTCGCGCTCTGCCAGAGCGTGGTCGCGTTGCAGACTGCCGTCAGCCGGCGGTCCGACCCTACCCACGCCGTGGTGGTGTCGGTCGGCATGCTGGAGGCCGGCCAGGCGGCCAACGTCATCCCCGCTCACGCCGTCGCCAAGGGCACGCTGCGGGTGCTCGACGAGGCTGACCGGCCAGGCCTGCACCAGATCGCCCGCGAGATCGTCGAGCACACCTGCCTGGCCTACGGCTGCCGCGGTACCGTCACCATCGACCAGGGCGAACCTGCCCTCGTCAACGACGAGGCACTGACGATGGCGACGTGGCCGTGGCTGCGCGAGGCTGGATTCAGGATCGACACGTCCCTCCGGTCGTGCGGCGCCGACGACTTCTCGTACTTCTCCCGGGGCGGGCGCACGCTCATGCTGTTCCTGGGCACGGGCGGGCCGCACGCGCTGCACCATCCGCAGTTCCTCCCGCCCGATGACATGGTCGGCCAGGCGGCAAGCGCGCTGCTGGCCGGCTACCTCGGCGCGGTGAGCCTGGCGCGGATGCCGGGGTAGCCGCGGTAGCCCGCGCCTATCGTGGTGTTCATGTGTGACGACGCCCACGCCCAGCATGAGTCAGCTGTCCCCGGTTCCCTTTGGCAGGATGTCGAGCCGGCGCTCACTGTGCCGCTTGAGCCGGTGGAATCGGTCGAGCTGGTCAGCCTGATCGACAACGTCACGGATATGTTCATGCCGGACCAGGGGCCGGCCAACCGGGTAGGACTGCGGATGGGCGCGACACGCCCGTCCGCCACCATGGCCGGGGGCTGGGCGCCGGACGCGCTGATCGCCGAGCACGGGTTCGCGATGCTGGTCACCGTCGTCAAGGCCGGGCGAACCCACCGGCTGCTGTTCGACACCGGCACGAGCCCCGACGGCGTGCTGGAGAACATGCGCCGCCTGGACGTCGACCCCGGATCGATCGAGGCGATCGTCTGCAGCCACGGGCACTTCGACCACACGACCGGACTGGACGGGCTGACCAGGGTGCTCGGCAGGACCGGGCTGCCGGTGCTCATCCACCCGCACTTCTGGCGCCGCCGCCGGATCATGGTGCCGGGCTCAGACCCGCGCGAGATACCCGCGACCAGCCGCCAGGCGCTGGCCGGCGCCGGATTCGAGGTCATCGAGGAGCAGCAGCCCAGCTTCCTGCTGGACGGATCGGTGCTGATCACGGGCGAGGTGCCGCGGGTCACGGGTTACGAGCCGGGGTTCCCGCCACAGCAGGCCTGGCTGGGCGGCGCGTGGCAGCCGGATCCGCTCGTCCTCGACGACCAGGCGCTCATCGTCAACGTGGCGGGGAAGGGGCTGGTCGTGATCACCGGCTGCGGGCACGCTGGGGTGGTCAACATCTGCCGGTACGCCAGGCGGCTCACCGGCGACCAGCCGCTGCACGCCCTCATCGGCGGATTCCACCTGCAAGGCCCCGTCTTCGAGCCGCTGATTCCCCAGGTCCTCGACGGCCTGGCCGAGCTGAACCCCGATGTCCTGGTCCCCGCGCACTGCAGCGGCTGGCGCGCCGGGCACGCGATGGCGGCCCGTTTCGGCGAGGCGTACATCCCCAACAGCGTCGGCACCCGTTACTCCCTCTGACTCCAGGACCCGCGCGGTGCCGTCCCGCCTGGCCCTATTGGCGCGCTCCTACTGGCGGAGATCATCGAGCCAGGCCCTGGCTTGGCCTACGTCGTCATCTGTTAGCCCAGCCATCGGATCAACCTGCACCACCAGGTGCCGCCCCGAGCCCGGCCGCCGGGCAAGGCCGCCGGCGACGTCCGGGTCGTCTTCGAGCCACACGAACGGTGTCTGGCCGACCCACGCCGCGACGTGGCGCGCCTTCCAGTCGCCCACCGACGACCGGGTACGCGACCTCCAGCGGGGCGGGATCGGAACGAATCGCAGCGGCGGCAAGCCAACCCGCGGCGCCACCCAGGTATTCGCGCGGTTCCGCCAGTAGCTCGCCCATACCAGCTCGGCGCCTGCGATCTCGGCAAGCTCAGTGAGGATCGTCCGTGCGACGGGTTCAGCGTCAGGCGGTGGACAAATGCCAAGGGAATACCCAGTGCCTGTCATAGCCCGGCGCGTGAGACCTGCCGTCGCCCAACTCGGCTTAGAGGAAGACTCAGGACCCTATACGTGACTTTTCTCTTCACCGTAGCATTTTGTCTACGTCATAACGCGGGTCACCTTCGGCCCGCCCTGGTCCTCCGCCCGCTTCGACTCAGCGATCGCCTTCGATGAGAACCGTGTACTGGGCGTCGGTCAGACTGCCCGCGATGGTAGGCGGCCGCGACGTCGTCGTAGGAGCCAGGAACGTAAGGGTCTGGGTCTTTGAGCTCAGCAGCAGCCATCTCCGCGGGCTGGATAGGCCGTCGCCTCGGCCAGTGCCGCTCCCGGAATCGCTGAGCCACCTCGTCCAGGCTGATCTGGCCTTCGTAGAGGGCGCTGAGCAATTCGCTAACCTCGTTGGTCATTCCTACGCTCCTCGTCCGCCTCGCTCGAGAAGGACTGGCACTTCGCCATCCCTTGAATTGTCGTATACAGACCAGCTATCGAACTCGAGCCTTGACCCCCTCGAACGCGCGCCTGTTGACGCTGCTGTACTCGGGATCGGCCTGCCGCCGGGTGATCGCCGGCGGGACGTGCCTGCCACCATGGCCTTCTCCAGCAAGGTGCGCGTCATGATCACGCCGATGCCGGTCCTCGGCTCGAGCGATGCTCACGGCAATCGGAATGTCGACAAAGATTCCGTCCACCTTCTCGTATGCAGCCTCGCGCAGCTCTGTGATCCTGCTGACTGCCGATGCACTGGACGACATGGTGATATCCCAGATGATGTTCTTGCCGTCGGCAAGTGCCCGGACGGCTAACTGCCGTGCCAGGTAGGAGGATTCCTCATGAGCGAGCGAGGACGCTTCCATCGGCGACAAGCCGGGCATGTTGGGTAGGAGGCCTCGCCGAGCGAGCTGGTCCTTGAACAGGTCGGGATCGATTGTGAGATAGGCCGAGCGATCGATTCCCGCGTGGTGCTCGAGAATCGTCGATTTGCCCGCGCCGCCGAGACCGCCGGCAATGATCGCTTGCCGGTCACACGGAACGTTGGCGGCATGGGCATATACCTCGCTCAGGATCTGGGCGTGGACTCGCACCCGCTCAACTGTCCATTCCTCGTGATCCGGGTCGACCGTATACAGCACTTCGGTGGTTAGGCCTTCGGCGCGGGCTTTGTCGAGGAGGGTGGTTACGCGCTCGACGTGGTCGGACCATTCGGCGTCGGTGAGCGGGGGGAGCGGCCGTTCGTAGTCGGCGAGCGATGGTTCGCGGGGTCGGGGTGAGCCGTTCTCGTCATACCGCGATGAGGGGTGGCCCGGCGCCAGCTTCTCGGAGCGGTCCCGGAGGTCGCGAAGGGCCGCAGGGGGATCGGAGGCCTTCGCGAGGCGGTCGGCGAGCAGGCGGCGTTGCGGCTCACCCGGTAAGCACGGCAGCGGTGCGTCAGGATGGCCGGCCGCTGCCATCACCGGCGGTCTCATCGCGGGCCGGTATCGAGGCCATGCTCGATCGCGTACCTGACGAGATCGACCCTGTTGTGCAGGTGCAGCTTGCTGAGCGTGTTCTGGACGTGATTCTGCACGGTGCGGTGCGACAGGAACAGCCGCTCGGCGATCTGCTTGTACGACATGCCGGTGCCGACCATGCGCAGGATCTCGGCCTCGCGTTCGGTGAGCCGCGGCGTGCCGGGGGCCGGGTCGGTGGCGAGACGGCGGAACTCGCCGAGCACGAGGCCGGCCAGCCCAGGCGAGAACACCGCGTCGCCCGCTGCTGTCCGCCGTACGGCGTCGAGGAACTCGGTCCGGCTGGCGGACTTCAGGATGTAGCCGGTGGCGCCGGCCTTGACGGCGTCCAGCACGTCGTGATGCTCGCCGCTGGCGGACAAGATCAGCACCTTGGCGCCGGGATACGTGGCGAGCACGCCGCGGGTGACCTCGACTCCGGAGACGTCGGGCAGTTGCAGGTCGAGCACGACGACGTCCGGGCGCACCGACGCGGCGATGCGGACGGCCTGCGCTCCCTCGCCGGTCGCGGCGACCACCTCGAACCCGGCTTCACCCAGGTCCCGGCTGACCGAGTCGCGCCACATCGGGTGGTCATCGACGACCATCACCCGCATGATCTCCCTCACCGTCTTGCCGCCATCTTCGGCCGTCTCCACAGCGACACCCTAAGCCGGGAGCGCGGCCCTCGGCAGCCGCAGCCGGACCTCGGTGCCGGCGCCTGGCGTGCTGCTGATATCCGCCGAACCGCCCAGATCCCTGATCCGTCCGCTGATCGACTGGCTGACCCCCAGGCGACCCTCGGCAGCGGCCTCGGCCAGCCGCCCGGCCGGGATGCCAGGCCCGTCGTCGCGGACCGTCACGGTCACCGCCGTGCCCTCGTCGTCGACAAGCACCCACACCCTGGCCGTGGCGCCGCAGTGCCGCCGCACGTTGTCGATCGCCGCCCTGACCGCCGCTGCCGTTTCTGTCACTGCTCGTTCAGTGAGGATAACGGGACCAGCGGGGGAGATCACCGATACCAGGGCTGATGCCTCCCGGCCCAGACGAGCACTCAGGTCCAGCCCGCCCGACCCGGCGGATGCGTGCTCGTCGCCGGTGACCAGCGCGCGCAGCGCGGCTTCCTGCTCGCCGGCCAGCCGCCCGATCTCGGCAGCCTCGCCACCCGCCTCGGCTCCGCGCCGCTGCACCATCGCGAGCACTTGCAGCACGGAGTCGTGGATGGTCCTGGCCAGCCGCTCCCTTTCCCGGCTCACTGCCTCGATCTCGGTCGCGCGCTGCAGTGCCCGTTCCGCGCGGCCCGACAGGCTGGAGACGTAGCCGACCAGCGCCGCGGCGAGCAGCAGGATGACCGGCCCGTCCAGAGCCGTACCCGAGTACGTGCCCGCGATAGGCCACCTGAGCGACACCACGCAGCAGCCGATCACCACGGCCGCGGCCGCTCCCGCCGGGGCGCCCTTGGCGATGGCCCAGGTCAGCGCGGGACCGGCCAGCCACGTCGCGGTGACCGGCATCACGCCGATTTTCATCCAGCTCGGGTCCTGCACGAGCGCGGTCGACATCAGCGCGAGAACAGTGATGATCAGGTCGGTCACCAGCAGGGCCCAGGTCCGCCTGGCGGGCTGCGCATAGGCCACCGTGCTGACCGCCGTCCAGACGGCCATCGCGGCCAGGATGACCCAGGCCCAGATCCAGTGCTGGTAGTACTGCGGCCTGATGGCGAGCAGGATCACCGCATAGACGAGCGAGGCGAACCGGAAGACGGCGATCGAGCGCCACAACGGCGCTTGCAGGCTCACGACCGGCTACCAGGCGGGGGGAACGTCCACATGAGAAAGGGTATCGGCTGATCGGTGGCCGGTCCTGGCTATGGTACGGGGTACTCACTGCCGCCTGGGTACGGCGGCTGGAACATTGAGTAGCGCGGCGGTTATCCCGGGGCGCGCTGACCGGCACCGTGGACGGCATGAGCACTGCTGTCAACGCCGCCCGTACCACCGGCTTGCACTGCCCTGGCCGCCTCAGCCCGATCGGGACCGGCGTGCCGACCTGCCCGTCTTGCGGCATCTGGCTGGCCGGACCGCAGGCGGCCGAGATCCGCTGGATTGACAAGGAACTCACGCGGGTCGACACGGCCAGGACCTCGCTGATCAGCCGCCGCGCGCAGCTACTCGATGACCTCACCAGGCTGCGGCGGCAGATGCCAGCGATATCCGCGGAAGCCGAGCCCGGGCAGCTCGTGCCGGCTGACCCGGAGGCGCCGCAGGCTGCGGCGCCCGCCGTGCGGAGGCAGCGACCGGAGATATCGGGCCGCGCGGCGGCCAGGCTGCTGCTGGGCGCCGGTGCCGCGCTCGTCGCGATCGCCATCACGATCTTCACGGTCGCGGGCTGGAGCAGGATCGGCCCGCTCGGCCGCTGCGCCATCCTGCTGGCGGTGACGGCCGGCGTACTGGCGCTGCCACGGCTGCTCGTCCGCCGCCAGTTGCTCGCGACCGCCGAGGCCGTCGCTGCCACCGGCCTAGTGCTGACGATCGGGGACGCTTACCTGGTCCATCGCTTCACCGGGCAGCGGACAGGGCCGCTGACGGCGGCCGGCCTCTGTGCCGCGGGGGCCGCGGCGTGGGCCGCCTACGGCACGGTGACCAGGCTCAGGGGACCGCGGCTGGCCGCGATCGGGCTTGTCCAGCTGATCGCGCCGCTGGCGTTCGCTAGCATCGCGGATCTGCTCGGCGGCCCCGTCGCGCCGATCGCAGGTCCTGCTGCGGGCCTCGTCATCACGTCCGGCGTGGACATCATGCTCGCCGGCCTGCTTTCGCGCAGCCGCCGGCCGCAGCCTGACGAGGCGGCGCGGCATGGGCAGCGGCACGCCGACAGCCAGGTAGCAGCCGTCGCAGCGGCCGTCGCGTGGGCATGCGGTGTCGTCGCGGCGGTCACCGGGCTCGCTGTCCTGCTCTCCTGGCAGGGCGCGCAGCACGGTGTTTCGCTGAGCGACGCGGCATGGCTGGCGCTGGTCTTCTGGGCAGCGGCGGTCGTGGGCACTGCCGGGACGGGCCGCCGCGCAGAACTGGCGTCGCTGGCGCGGGCGGGCGCGTTCTTCGCCGGCGCCCTGGCCGGGATCGGCCTCGCCGTCGTCGCGATCCCGGCGCTGGATGCGAGCTGGGAACTGGTGTGCGCCGGCGCATGCGGCCTCTGCCTCAGCGTGGCGGCGCTGACCGTCGGACCCCGGTCTGGCCGCAGCACCGTGCGACGGCGTGACTTCGCCGCGGGCTCGGCGGCGCTGCTGGCGGCCGCCGCCGCGGTCGTGGCTCCGGCGGCGGTGGCCGGCCTGGTTCCCGCATGCCAGGTGCTGCCTGCGTGGTCCGGATCCGGCGCCGCCAGGACGGGGCAGGCGACCTGGCCCTACCTGCCCGCAGCGATCACGGTGCTCACGCTGTGTGCGCTTGGCTGCCTGCTCGCGCCGTACGGCCGCACGGTGGTTCCGGCCAGGTTCCGGTCGCCTGCCGCGATCGCCGGGTTGACTGCCGCGGCCGTTGCCGCGGGATCCCTGCCCGCGGTCACGGGGCTGACCGGCTGGGCAGCGCTGATCGAACTGACAGCAGCGACGGTGATCATGCTGACCGCCGGCGCCATGGCGCGCGACCGGACGTTTGCCACGATCGCGGCCGGCTGCGGATATGGGATCGCCCTGACCGCAGCGGCGTGGTCGCTCGCAGGACGCGCGACCACCGTGGCCGAGCTGGCCGCGCTGGCAGTTGCCTTCGGCTTGCTCGCCACGCGGGCCAGGTACGCCGGCGTCGCCGTGCTGTCGACTGCCGGCGCCGTCGCCGCAGCGACCGGACTCGCCTGGGCGGCGCCTCTCGCCGCTGGATGGACCGCCGAGCTGGCCGCCCTTCCAGCGCTCGGCGTGGCAGTCGCGGCTGTCGCGCTGGCCACGCCGCTGCGCCGGGCGCGGCCGCTGCAAGCGGTCGTGCTCGACGCGGGCGCGGGCCTGGCCGCGCTGCTCGCCGCGCTCGTCTCGGCCGGCCGGCCCGACGTCTTCGCCGTCGTGGCTGTCACGTCAGCTCTGGTCAGCAGCTGCACGGCATGGCTGCGGGCGGGCCGTCAGCGTCTGGTCGCCGCGGCCACGGCTGCCTGGGCTGCCCTGGCGGCGATCCTGGCGCACGCGCGGCCGCTCGGCGGGGCCCTGCTGACCCCGGCACAGATCCTCTGGCGCCCATGGCGGCAGCCGGGACCGGCCGTCGGCATCCCGCATCCGGCTGGGCTATCGTTCGCCATCGTCGTGTTCGCCCTGTGCCTAGCGGCGCTGGCCGCCGCGGCTGGCGCCTGGCGAGGCAGCAGCCGCGTCAGCATGGACGCGGTGGCGGTGGCGCTGCCGCTGGTGGCCGCGCCAGCCGGGCTGGCGGGCCTGGACGGCGGGCTCGGCTACGTCGCAGTCGTCGGCGCTCTGCTCGCGCTGACGCTCGGGCTCACCGCCTGGGCCGCGCTGGGGGAGAGCCTGGCGCCTGCCTGGGCCGCGCTCCTCAGCGCGGCGCTGACGATCACCTGGGCGCTCGCTGAACCCCTCCCGACAGTCACCGTGCTTGGCTGCCTAGCCGCCTGCTACGCCCTGTGCGCCTGGCGCTCCTGGCTCCCCGTCGTCCGGAACGCGGCGAGCTGCCTGAGTGTGCTCTCGTCCGCGGCGTTCGCCGAAGCCGCGACGCTCGCGGCCGGGCTGCCCGTCTGGCAGGCGGCGCTGGCGGCGCTGGGGATCGGGGCAGCCGCGCAGATCGCTGCGGTGTTGATCAGGGGCACCGCCACCGGCCTCGCGGTCGAGGTCGCGGGCTGGCTGGCCGCGGCCGCAGGCGTCATCGGTTGCCTCGGGCGGCCGTGGACGGCAAGTGCGGCCATGGCCATCGCGGGGATCACCGGTCTGGGCGTAGCCGTCAGGCCAGAACGGCGGGTGGTCCTCTGGCCAGGCCTCACGCTGTGCTACGCGGCATGGTGCACCGGCCTGGCCGCTGGCGCCGTCAGCGTGCCAGAACCGTACAGCGTCCCGGCCGGCCTGATCGCCATCGCGGCGGCCTGGCGAGCATCCAGGAGCGAGCCCCGGCCGCATTCGTGGCTCGCGTACGGGCCAGGGCTGGCGCTGCTGCTCCTGCCCAGCCTGGTCGTGGCCTGGCTGGAAGCCGGCTGGATCAGGCCGGTGCTGACCGGCCTGGCCGCGATCGGCATCGCCGTCGCCGGGGCCAGAACCAGGACGCAGGCGCCGCTGCTCACCGGCACGGCCGTGACCGTGCTTGTGGCGGGCCGTGCGCTCGCGCCTGATGTCATGCGCCTGGTCCATGCGATGCCAGGCTGGGTCCCCGTCGCGGCGGGCGGCGCCGTGCTGCTGTGGGCTGGTGCTACGTATGAAGTCAGGCTGCGGAATCTGCAGGCGATCCGCCGGTCACTCGCGGCCATGACCTGAGCGGAGAGTGACGCGCCGGCCACAGAATTTGGCCCCCTGGTGTTCAGTTCCGCAGAACTGTGACTACGCTGAATGGTGAGACAGTCGCCAACATCGTCCTGACCGGCTTGACGCGACGGGCTGGCTCAGGGGCCGTCCCCTAGACCACGGGATCGATGCGTCATGCCAGTTGAGCGGGAACGCGGTGTACGGTTCGAGTTCCTGAGGATGCGTCCCCACGACCACATGGGCTGGGTCTTCGCCGGAGCCAGCGAGTTCGCCGCGCTGGCGGCGCCGTACCTGACCGAGGGCGCGGCGCTGGGCGAGCGGCTCATGTATGTCGCCGAGGACCCGGATCCGAAGGATTTGTCGCAGCTCGCGGAGGTGGTTGATCCCGATGCGCTCCGCATCGCGAGCGTCGCCGAGGTCTACGGGTCACGGGGGATCGTCGATCCGCCGCGCCAGCTCGCGACCTTCCTCGGTGAGGTCGCCGACGCCAGGGCCGCCGGATACACCGGGCTCAGGGTCGCCGCCGACAATACGTCCCTGGTCAGCGACGAGAACCGGATGCAGGCGTGGATCCAGTGGGAGATCATCGCTGACCACGCCGTCGCCGAGCAGCCGTTCACCGCGCTCTGCGCGTTCAGCAAGGACAAGGTCGGGACCGGCGCGCTCAGGCAGCTGGCCACGCTGCACCCGCTGTCCTCAGCATCCGGTCCTGTGCCGCAGTTCCGGCTGTTCTGCAGCGGGCAGGCCATGCACATCGAGGGCCGGGTTGACGCCTACGCCATCACCCGGCTCTGGCTCGCCCTCGAGACGCTGCCGGTGCGCGCCGACGTCGTGCTGAACCTCGCGACGGCGCGGCTGATGGGTCCCGGGGTGGTGGCCGGCCTGACGCAGCTGTGCGACTGCGGCATCAACGTGCGGATCCGCGGTGAGCGCGCCGCGCTCGACGAACTGCGCGAGTCCCTGGAACGGCCAGCCGGACGGCTCGTGCTCGAAGAAACGCGGATCACGCCTCGCGCAGGATCGTCCTCAGCGTCTTGATGCTGTTGGCCGGCGTCTGCGCGTCGATGCACAGCCGCTCCATCACCGCCAGGTAGCCGTCCACGACGTCCGGCTTGTCCAGGTACTGTGCGCTGGTCAGCTGCTCCAGGTACACCACATCAGGGATGTCGTACTCGGCGAAGCGGAGCAGGCTGAACGGCCCTCCGGCTGCGGCGTGACCGCCAGCCTTGAACGGGATCACCTGGACACTGATATTGGGGCGCTGTGACATCTCGATGAGGTGCTTCAGCTGCGCGCGCATGGCGTTCGTACCGCCGATCGGGCGGCGCAGCAAAGCCTCGTCAAGCACGACCCACAGGCTCGGCGCATCATCGCGGTTCAGGACGGCCTGACGAGTCATCCGCAGGCTGACCCGGCGGTTGATCTCCTTCGGGTTGGAGTATCCGAGCATGGTGACGCCGCGGGCGTAGTCTTCGGTCTGCAGCAGCCCAGGAACGAACTGAACCTCGTAGGCCCGGATCTGGCTCGCGGCCTCCTCGAGGCCGACGTAGGCCTCGAACCAGCTGGGCAGCACGTCCGCGTAGTCGTGCCACCAGCCGGGAGAGTTCGCCCGGGCAGCGAGGGAGCGCAGGTCCTCGCGCTCCCTCTCGTCGGTCACTCCGTAGAACGTCAGCAAATCGACGATGTCGCGGTCCTTGAAGCCGACCCGGCCGGTCTCGAGCCTGCTGACCTTCGAGTGGGACGCCCGGATGACGTTGCCGGCCTCTTCCAGGGATAGGCGGTTGGCCTCGCGGAGGCGCCGCAACTGGGCTCCGAGCAGGATGCGCAGCACCGTCGGGCTGCCGGAGCCCGACGGCGCTATGACGTTCTGCACCGGGCCGCCATAAGGTCCGGCTGTAGTGACCATTGCATCCCCCTGCGTCGGTCAGCTCACGGCGGTTGACTCCAAGAGTGTCCCACGAGTGGTGGCCATTGCGCCATAAGCGCGACGTTAGCCACCGTGAAATACCGAAAGTTCCTTACCGAACCCCTTGTCGGCCATTGTCGGTCGCTGCTGAGTGGCCTCAGCCGAAGTCGCCGTCTTTGACCCCGCGCAGGAACGCATCCCATTCCGCTTCTGTGAAGACCAGGGCCGGCCCGTCAGGGAACCTGGAGTTCCGTACCGCCACGCCGTCGGCCAGTGGCGCGGTCTCGACGCAGTTCCCGCTGGGGTTGCTGTAGCTGCTCTTCCGCCACGCGGCCGCGCGCAAGAGCGATGCCCGGACCCCGTTGAACGCACGATCCACTTGTCATCCCTTCGCCGCCCATGTTCAGCCCCGCTGGCACATCTCCGGGGACTGGGGAGCTGTCGACGGGCGAGACCCTGTGCAAACGCACGTGCATCTGCACGTCTGAAGGCCATCATAGCGGGACGAAGTTGCCTGAACATGCCCGGCCGGGTGTGCGATGGCACTTGCATGTGCACACCGATTAATGGCATCGTAACGGACGAGCAGGCCCGAATGGACTCGGCCGAGACCACGCTTGAGTTCCGACTCATGCACAAGGGACACGAAATAGTGACTTCCGCGCAGGCACGGGACTTGACTTATGGCAGCCCTGGGCTGCGTGCCAATGGCGACCTGCGCCAGCCAGCTAGCGTGCGGCAGCGCGAGATGCCGTTGCCCGGCATGACTGACCCGCTCGAGGCAGTTGCTGGTCCTTGTGAACTCGTCTTGAAACCTGGCCCGGAATCGGTGCAGGCGGCACGCGAGTTCACTTCTGTCACGCTCCGGGATTGGCAACTCGACGATCTTGTCGAGGAGGCCGTGATCGTCGCCTCGGAACTCGTGACAAATGCCATCAGGCATGGCACCCGGTGCACAGTGCCGCTGGCTGACGAGGTGATCGTTCAGCTCGCCTGGCAGCGCCAGGCCGACCGGATCGTCTGCGTCGTCACCGACAGCAGCGACTTGCCGCCCGTGCTCGAAGACGCCGATACGACCGCTGAGTCCGGCCGTGGCCTCCAGGTCGTGGGCGCGCTGACGGCAGCGTGGGGCTGGGTCATGCTCGGCGCCTGCAAGAAGGCCGTCTGGGCGACATTCCTGCTCCCTTAGCAATTCTCTCTGGCCGGTTTCAGGCAAGTCGCTTTGCCAGGTGAATGTGGTCGTAGCCGCGCGGGTAGGCCGGCGTTCTTCCGCATTCGATGTAACCAGCCTTGGCGTAGAATCCTGGCGCCTGAAACGAGTGCGTCGAGAGCGCCACCTGGTCGCACCCGCGGTTCCTGATTTCACGCTCGGCGGCGGCGAGCATCCTGCTCCCCAGGCCGCGCTGGCGCTGGTCGGCCCTGATCCAGAACAGGTCGATGTAGCCGCAGCCGCCCCACGTCCAGCCGGACAGGCCAGCGAGCAGGTCGCCGGCCTGGTCGCGGACCGCGATCCGCAGCATCCTGGCATCGTCATAGCCCGTCGCCGCCACGTTGAACGCGTTGATTTCTCGGTCGAGCAGGTCGCTGAGACCGTGCTCATCGTCGCTCACCAGCACGGCTTCGTCCACAGGGTCCGCTCCTCCCGGCCGCCAGGGCTGCTTGCGCAATCCTGCCGCGCTCGGCCAGCGGATGGAACTTGATAATTTCTCTGACTAGAGTCAGAGAATGAACGACGACGTCATGATCGACCAGGTGCGCAGCTTCAACCGCACCGTCACGCAGCGCGTTGGCGTCCTGAACGACGCGTTTCTGGCCAGGCGGCGACCGCTCGGCCAGTCGCGCGTGCTCTGGGAGATCGGGCCCGACGGGTGTGCCGTCCGGCAGCTCAGGGCCAGGCTCGAGCTCGACTCCGGCTACCTGAGCCGCCTGCTCAGGTCACTGGAAGACGCCGGGCTCGCGGCGGTCGAGCAGAGCACCTCGGACGGCCGGGTCAGGACCGCCCGGCTCACCGTGGCAGGCCTGGCTGAGCGTGACGAGCTCGACAGGCGCTCCGATGCCGCCGCGTCCAGCATCCTGCGGCCGCTCAGCAACGGGCAGCGCACGCGCCTGGTCGCGGCGATGGCGGACGTGGTGCAGCTACTGACGGCGTCGGCCGTGGTCGTGGGCGTGGCCGAGCCGCGCGATCCTGAGGCTCGCGCCTGCATGGCGGCGTACGTCGCCGAGCTCGCCCAGCGGTTCGACGGCGGCTTCGACCCGGACCTCAGCATCTCGGCCGGCGATGCGGAGCTGACCCCGCCCGCGGGCCTGCTGCTGCTGGCGACGCTGCACGGCGAACCGGTCGGGATCGGGGCGCTGAAGCTGCACGGCGCAGCGCCAGCTGAGATCAAGCGCATGTGGGTCGCCAGGAGCGCGCGCGGCCTGGGCGTCGGCCGGCGCCTGCTCATCGAGCTCGAGGGCTGTGCTGCCGAGCGCGGCGTCCGCGTCGTCAGGCTCGAGACCAACCGGTCCCTGGAGGAGGCGATCGGCCTGTACCGGTCTGCCGGCTATCGCGAGGTGCCCGCCTTCAACGACGAGGCCTACGCGCACCACTGGTTCGAGAAGGAGCTCGGCTAGCGCGGTACCCCGGTCAGCGGCGGCCAGCCCCGGCCGCCGCTGCCGGCATTGGCGGTCTAGGCCGTCTTTGCCCGTAAGCTGCGGCTGAGGGCTCGCCGGAAAGGGCCGAGACCCGCAGGAGGCGCAGGTGAGCGGGGCAGACGAGGTGGCCGGCTGGACACCGGAGATCGAGGAGATCGGCCGTCGGCGCGAGCTTGCCCTTGCCATGGGCGGACCTGACAAGGTGCGGCGCCAGCGCGATTCCGGCCGGCTGACCGTACGCGAGCGGATCGAGCGGATCGCCGATCCCGGCAGCTTCGCCGAGATCGGCGCGATGACAGGCTTCGGCAGCTACGACGAGCAGGGACGGCTTGCCGGCGTCCTGCCCGCCAACTTCGTCGCGGGAACGGCGACGGTCGGCGGCCGCCGGGTGATGCTCGGCGCGGACGACTTCACGGTACGCGGCGGCTCAGGCGACGCGGCCATCCACGCCAAGCAGGTCTTCTCCGAGCAGTACGCGGCCGGCATGCGCCTGCCGGTCGTGCGCCTGCTCGACGGAGCGAGCGGCGGCGGGAGCGTGAAGACCACCCTGGATACCGGGTACACGTATATTCCGGTCAACCCGGCCTGGGATGCCGTAGTCGGCAACCTGTCCCTGGTGCCGGTGGTCGCAGCCTGCCTGGGGCCCGTGGTCGGGCTCGGTGCGGCCCGGCTCGTGATGTCCCACCTCGCGGTCATGGTCACCGGCGTCGGCCAGCTGTTCACCGCGGGTCCGCCCGTCGTGCGCAGCGGTACCGGCGAGGACCTGACCAAAGAGGAACTCGGCGGCGTCGCCGTGCACCGGCGCAACGGTGCCATCGAGCGGTTCGCGGCGACCGAGGACGATGCCTTCGCGATCGTCCGCGACTTCCTTTCGTTCTTGCCGGCCAGCGTCCACGAGACGCCGCCCGTCATCGAGAGCGAGGATCCGGCTGGCCGGCGGGACGAGTCGCTGATCGATGCCGTTCCGCGCGATACCCGCCTGCCCTACCGGATAGCACCGATACTGGACGCGATCTTCGACCGCGGATCGGTGTTCAGGTACGCGGAGTACGGCGGCGCCACCATCACGGCCCTGGCCAGGCTCGACGGTCATCCTGTCGGCGTGATCGGCACCGACCCGTACCGCGGTACCACGATGTCGCTTGAGGGAGCGCTCGCGCTGACCAGGCTGGCTGACCTCTGCGAGACCTTCCACCTGCCCCTGGTCAGCCTCACCGACCAGGGCGGCATCACCATCGGCCGGGTCGCCGAGGAGCGCGGCACGATCAGGTACGCGGCTCGCGCCATTGCCGCGGTCTACCAGGCCAGGGTTCCGCAGGCCGAGCTGATCGTGCGCAGGGTCTACGGCGTCGCGGGCGCCGGAATGATCAACCGGCACCGGGTCGGGCGGAGCTGGGCGTGGCCATCCGGCGACTGGGGTTCGCTTCCCGTCCAGGGCGGCATCGAGGCGGCGTTCCGCGCCCAGATCGAGAACGCCGAGGATCCTGACCAGGAGATCGGGCGGATCAGGCAGACGCTCGCGTCTGTCACCTCGCCGTTCCGCACGGCGGAGCGGTTCGGCATTCAGGACATGATCGATCCCAGGGACAGCCGGACTCTGCTCTGCGACTGGGTGCGCGACGCCTACCGGGTCCTGCCCGAGCTCGTAGGCCCGCCATCGTTCGGCACCCGCCCATGACCGGCCAGGCCATTGGATCGCAGAGCTTGCTACGGTGCGGGCGTGGCTATCTCGTTCAGTGAGGCGACGCTCGGACTGCTCGACGGCAGGAACTACGCTGTCCTGGCGACCGTGAACGCCGACGGCAGCCCGCAGACGTCGGCGATGTGGGTTGGCAGGGACGGCGACGATCTGCTCTTCTCGACCGTGCAGGGGCGAGTCAAGCACCGGAACATGCTCCGTGACCCGCGGGTCAGCGTGACGGTGCTAGACGCCGCCGACCCGGAGAACTACGTCGAACTGCGCGGGCGGGTGACGATGACGCCGGACATCGGCCGCAAGATCGACACCCAGCTGTCCTGGAAGTACGACGGCAAGGACCCCGACCCCGACAAGCCAGGCGCCGTCCGTGTGGTCGTCCGCATGACTGTCAGCAAGGCGACCGGTTACGCCGCCTGACGGCCCCGGCTATGCCGCCTGCGCCCGCGTCAGGGCTGCTGGAAGTTCTTGGTCTTCCAGATCTTCTGGCGCAAGTACTGCCTGACCTTGGCGACGTACTGCCGGGCCGGCTGGGTGTGCCAGCGTCCGGCGAACCAGCGCCCGACGCATCCCCAGGCGTCGCCCGCCTTGTAGGTCTTGCCGTGCTCGACCGTGTTCAGCCACGTCTCGTAGCCGGCGAAGCACGTCCGCCAGATCGCGTAGGCGGTGTCGGCGTTCATCGCCGTGGACTTCGCGATGCCCGGCCAGCTTGACTTCTCGTACGGGTACCTGTTCTGCAGGATGCCCCAGCTCTGGGGGCACAGACCGGGCTGCCCGTCCGCCCCTGGCTTGTGCCCTGGCGGGCACCCGCTCGACTCCCAGTCGCCCTTGGTGGTCTGCCGCCACCAGCTCTCGACCGCGGCCTGCGCGAACACCATGTTCTGGTCGATGCCCCACTTGCATGCCGCCCAGCGCAAGATCTCCTCGGTCGTGCCGGTGAAGTTGCCGTTGACCCGCGGGGCGATCCACGTGTTCGCCTGCGGCTTGTCGCCGGAGAAGAAGGTCTTGCTCAGGTGGTGGCCGGTCGCGTGGTTGTACGTGTCATTGACGCCCTTGTTTTCCTGCACGGGCCTGGCTCGCACCCAGGTGGCACACTGCGCCCCTGTGGGCAGTTTCGTGCCTGGAGGAAGGGTGTGGAAGTAGGCGGGCGCCGCGGCGCCCGCCGTCGCGCCCGACGGGATCACGGCCGCCGCGGGCGCTGCGAGCGCGAGGAGGACGCCGCTCGCGGCGACGGCTGCGAGGCGCTGGATCGTGCTGCTGGGCGGGGCTGACCGACGTGGCTGCATGAACCGTTATATGTACTCCGGCCGTGGGGCTGCTGCAACGCGATCGGAAGAACGCGTTTGATGTCCGTTTATTCAGGTACTTCGTCGGCTCGGATCCACACCAGTCAGGAACGAAGGGTAGAGATGCTGGCGGCCTTGCTGCTGGCCGGGATGGTGGCAGCGCCGCTCGGCTCGATTCTGCTGTTCATGCCGGCGAGACGACGACGCCGGGCGGCCGGGACCTGGCCGGCGATCCGCCGGGTCGCGCTCGCGGTAGCGGGGACGGTCGCGCTCGCCGGGGCCGTCGCCGGCGTGATGAAGCTGCTCTCGGTCTCCGAGCACAACCTCGTCATCGGCGTCGCCAGCGTGGCGATCGCGAGCCTGATCTGGCTGCCGGTCACAAGGCGGTGGCGGGCCAGGGCGCACTTGTGCTGGGCGTCGAGCATCTTCCTGTTCGTGACCTACCTGGTGTTCGCGTTCGAGTGGACGTTCGCGAGCCATCTCGGCCTGGCCAGCACCATCGGCGCCTTGCTGCTGTGGGTGTTCGAGCTGTTCGCCGCCGTCATGGCCTGCGCGTACCTGTGGGAGATCTGCGACGCGCTCGGCACCGAGCACTGGACCAGGCGGGTCACCCCGCAGGTCAGGTTCGACGTCCCGGACGCTGAGCTGCCGATGGTCAGCCTGCACGTGCCAGCGCACAACGAGCCGCCTGACATGGTGATCGACACGCTCCGCTCGCTGCTGCGGCTGGACTACCCGTGCTACGAGGTCATCCTGATCGACGACAACACCGACGACGAGGCGTTGTGGCGCCCCGTCGAGAGCTGGTGCGCGCGGCACGGGGTCACGTTCAAGCACCTGGCCGACTGGCCCGGCTACAAGTCCGGCGCGCTGAACTACGCGCTGCGTGAGATGACCGACCCGGCCGCCGAGGTGATCGGCGTCGTGGACTCCGACTATCAGATCGAGCCAGGCTTCCTGCGCCGCTGCGCGCCGGCCTTCGCCGAGCCCTGGGTGGGCTTCGTCCAGTCGCCGCAGGACTACCGGGACTGGCAGAACGCGCCGTACTACCGGCGGCTGTACTACTCCTACAAGTACTTCTTCGCGGTCTCCCAGCCATCCCGCAATGAGCGCGACGGCGCGATCTTCGCGGGCACGATGGGGCTGATCCGCCGCGTCGCGCTTGAGCAGCTCGGCGGCTGGGACGAATGGTGCATCACCGAGGACGCCGAATTGTCGCTGCGGCTGCTGCGGGCCGGGTTCTCCGGGCTGCACGTGGACCAGTCCTGGGGGCGCGGCATCATGCCGCTGACGTTCGAGGCGCTCAAGGGCCAGCGCTACCGGTGGTGCTTCGGCGGCATCCAGATTCTGCGGATGCACTTCCGGTCGCTGATCCCCGGCCGCACGTCCAGGGAGAACCACCTGACGACGGCGCAGCGGTGGGCCTACCTGGCGGGCGGCGTCCAGTGGTACGGCGACTTCCTCGGCCTGGCCTTCCTGGTCTTCCTGCTCGCCGGGGCCGCCAACGAGGCGCTCGCAGGTGGTGCGCTGTTCCGCAAGCTCACCGTGTTCCTCGTCGCGACCGTTCCGGTGCTCGTAGTGCTCGGCCTGGTGAGGGCCGTCGCGCTGCTGCGCCGCGGCACCGGCGCGTCCTGGCGGGACGCGCTCGGCGCGTTCTTCATCTGGCAGTCGACGTCGCTGGTGGTGGCGCGGGCGTCGGTGCTCGGGCTGTTCGCCCGCAAGGCGGCGTTCCTGCGCACGCCGAAGACCAGCGAGCAGGCACGGTGGTGGGAAGCGCTGCGGGCCAACTGGGCGGAATCGCTGCTCGCCCTGCTCGGGCTGGCCGGCATCGCCGCGGCCCTGAGCAGGCCCGCCGTGCTGAGCGGGTGGCTGCTCGCCGCGCTGCTGGTGTTCCCGACGCTGGGCATGGCCGCCGCGCCGTTCAACAGCTGGGCAGCGCGCAGGGCCGCCCTGCCCGCCGCGCTGCGAGCCCGCAGGACGACCGAGTACCGCCGCGACCGGCGCTCGTTCGCCGCCGGTGCCGCGGTCGGCGGACTCGTCACGGTCGCGGCTGTTGTCGTCGCCGCGGTGGCGCTGCTGCTCGCGCCGAGCCACCATTTCGTCCAGTCGCCGACGCTCGTGGGACCGGCGCAGGGCCAGCACAGCCACCCGGCCTCGCACCCCTCGACGTCGCACAGCACGTCGCCGACGAGCACGCCGACGCCGACGCCGACGCCGACGCCGACGCCGACGCCTTCCTCGTCGAGTTCGGCGCCGAGTCCGACGGCGGCGCCTTCGACATCCGCGCCAGCTGGCACAGCGCCGGCCTCGAACAGCCCGGCGGCGTCCGCTTCCGGCTCGCCGTAGCCGGCCGCGTCCGCTTCCGGCTCGCCGTAGCCGGCCGCGCTCAGCCAGGCGCGACCGAAGACCAGTCGGCGAACCCGGTCGGGTCGTGCCTGCCGATGCTCGCGTGCTCGAACATCCCCCAGCCCTCCTCGCCGTCCATGCTGGCCCTGGCCAGGTGGTCGGTCACGCCCCACGGGATCCGTCCGGCGACGGCGGGGTCGGCGAGCTCGTAGACGGCCGCGCCGCTCCAGTCCCGCCCCATCCACCGGCCGTGCGTCCAGTCGGGGTCGCCGTTGTACCCGGCGCCGACATGCAGCGGAAGGGATGTGATGACTTCTATGTCAACGCGGACCGGCTCGCCGGTGCTGTCCGTCAGGTGGATTTGCGCCGATGTTGGCTGCCTGGTCCCCGGCGCGTAGCTGATCTCGGCGCGCGGCCAGCCGAGCTGCTCGACCCGGCCGTCTGGCCATACCCGCTTGGCGTTGCTCAGGGTCCGGTACCCGTCCGGGTTCTCCTGCAGGATCACGATCAGGGCGCAGCTCTCGAAGCGCAGCGGCAGGTACACCCACCAGAACCCGGCCAGCGACTCCGCCGCCGCCCTGCCAGGCGGCTCGCCCTCGCCGACGGGCCTGATTCCCCAGGACCGGTCCCTGGCGCCCCCCCAGCGGTCGTCGCTGACCTCGAACTCCCTGTCGCCGACCCGCAGGCTGCCGCTCCAGGTACCGAGCTGGCAGAACCTGGACGAGTCGATGATCGCCCGGTCGCCGGACAGCATCAGGTGCGGTTCCTCCTGCACGGCAGGGAACGAGCCGGTCCAGCGCAGGTCGAAGTCCAGGCTCGAATCCGGCGATGAGCAGGTCAGGTGCAGCTTGCTGAGCGGCTCGAGCACCTCGATCCGGTAGCCGCCGACCTGCTGGTCCAGGCCTCGATGCGCGAGGGCATCGGAGAACCGGACGCTCCAGATCCGGTCGTCGGCCCTGGCCGCGGCGTAGGCGTCGATGACGCCGAGGTTCGGGTAGACGCCAAGGCCGGAGACCAGGAAGACCTCGCCGGTGCGGTCGTGCGCGTTGAAGTAACAGCGGTCGTAGAAGTTGCGGTCGCTGCTCACGACCCGGTTCATCGGGAGCGGCGTCTGGTGGATCGGGTACTCGTCGAGCGGTATCGGCCCAGCGGTTAGCGGCAAGGTGTCAGTCCCATCGGGTGTCAGTCCCATCGGTAGGTGCCGGCGAGCAGCTTGTCCAGGCTTGCTCTGTGCATCACGTAGTCATCGATGTCGCCGGGAACCTGGTCCTCGCCGAAGTGGATCATCCGGCGCTTGATCCTGGCCATCACGATCGCGTGCCGCAGCGCTGCGTAGACGAGGTAGAAGTCCATGTCCCGAAGCTGATGGCCGCTGAACTCGGTGTACAGGCTCTCCACCTGAGAGCGGCGGAGGAAGTCGGGCATGCCGGGAACCTCGAAGAACTCGGCGATGTCCTGGAAGAACCTATGCAGGAAGATGAACCAGGCGACGTCGATCTCGCGCGGCCCGAGCCCGGCCATCTCCCAGTCGAGCACCGCGACGGGGATGAAGCCGTCGTAGATGATGTTGCCGATCCTGGAGTCACCCCAGGACAGCACGTCGGGACCCGGTTCGGCCGGCCAGTGCCGTTCCAGCCAGTCCAGGCTGCGCTCGATGATCGGGATCGTGATGCCGTCGTCGGCCAGCGCCCAGCGGTAGTACGCGTACTGCTGGTCGACGTGCCAGCGAAGCGCTGACGTGCCGGCTGGCGGCCGGAGCCAGCCGAATGCCTCGAGCGGGTCGGGAATCGCGTGCAGGTTCGCCAGGATCTTGACGCTGGCCCGCTCTAGCCGCTCCCGCTCGTCCGGCGCGGCATCGAGCAGCCAGCCGCCAAAGACGTACGGCGGGTTGTCAAGCGGGACCCTGCCATCGACCTGGTCCATCACGAAGAACGCTGTGCCGAGCGGCACGCCGTCCGGCTGGTTCCAGCGCAGGTTCGGCAGCGGCACGGTGCAGCGCTTGGCGACCTGGTCGATCAGCCGGAACTGGCCGGGCAGGTCGTAGCGCGGGAACACGGGGACCGCGCTCTGCTCGGGCGCCATCCTGGCGACGTAGGCGCCGCGCCCCTGCGTTCCGCCCCTCGACCAGTCAGCCTCGAAGAGCAGCGAGGTGCTGGACAGGCCGCCGCTCGGCGGCATCCGCACGCCACTGATCGCAGGCGGCTCGGTCAGCGCGAGCTTGCTGGCCAGCCAGCCTTGCAGCGCGCTGGCCAGGGCAGCGGGATCGCGCGTGCTGACCGTCATCTGGATCCGCTCGCCCTTAACGGCTGGGGGCGGGTCCTCCGGGGCTACGACAGGCTCGGTCATGACGCCTCCTGCAGCCTGCAGCCGGACCGGGCAGACAGCTCGGCCCGCGCCGAGACTGAAATGTGTTCCAGCGGACGTTAACACGGAGTTGTCCGTGCATGAATGGTCCATCCAGCACCAGAAACCGCAATGAATGGACCATCGATACACGGGCGAGACAGTCGGCCGTGCCGGCCGTAACCGGGCGTCCGCTATGTTGCGGGCATGTACCTCACCCCAACGGAGGAAGACCGGCTGGCGATCTTCACCGCCGCCGAGCTGGCGCGCAGGTCGCTGGCAGACGGCGCCAGGCTGAACGCCCCCGAGGCTACGGCGCTGATCTGCGACGAGATGCACCGCGCCGCGCGGCGCGGTGCGTCGGCCGACGGCGTGCTGGCCGCGGGGCGTGCGGCTCTCCGGCGGGAGGACATCATGGACGGCATCGAGGCGCTGCTGGCTGAGATCAGGCTCGAGGTCCTGCTTGGCGACGGCATGCGCCTTGTTGTGCTGCGAAACCCGTGGCGGCGGCCGTGACCGCGGCGGTCGTTCCCGAGGCGGGCGTTCCCGAGCCCGGCGAGGTCCGCAGTCCGGACCGGGTGATCGAGCTGTCAGCGGGCCTGGCCAGGCTGGCCATCACGGTGACCAGCCGGTCGTCCCGCCCGATCAGGGTGTCCTCGCACTACCCCTTCTGGCGGGTTAACGCGCGCCTGGAGTTCGATCGCGCGGCCGCGACCGGCTACCGGCTCGATATTCCGGCTGGCGCCTCGGTGCGCTGGGCTCCTTGCCAGAGCCGCGACGTGCGACTGGTAAAGCTGGGCGGAACGAGCGGAGCCGGGCTGTGACCGGCATGCGGCAGGGCGACTACGCCGCCAGCTTCGGCCCGACCACGGGTGACCGGGTGCGGCTCGGCGACACGGACCTGTGGTTGCGCGTGGAGGACGACCACGTGGGCTACGGCGACGAGCCGGTCTGGGGGTACGCGCGCAACATCCGCTCCAGGATGGCCCAGCAGGACCGGGCCAGCGCCGACAGCGAACTGGACGTCCTGGTCGCCGGCGTGCTGCTCGTCGATCCGCTGCTGGGCGTCGTGAAGACCAGCATCGGCATCAAGGACGGCAGGATCGCCGGGATCGGGCGGGCCGGCAACCCCGACGTCACCAGCGGCGTCGACCTGACGATCGGGCCGAACACGCTGCCGGTGATGGGATACGGCCTGATCGCGACGGCCGGCGGGGTGGACTCGCACGTGCACCTGATTACCCCGCGGCTGATTCCGGTCGCGCTGGCTGGCGGCGTGACGACGCTGATCACCGCGGGTTTCGAGGAGCCGCCGGCGGCGATGTCCGCGACGCTGCGGGCGTTCGAGGAGCTGCCCCTCAACCTTGGCCTGCAAGCGAGTGCGAGGAGCGAGGTCAGGGGCGCGGCGCGGCGTGTGATCGAGGCGGGAGCGATCGGCCTGAAGATCCACGAGGACTGGGGCGCGTACCCGGAGATCATTGACGCCGTCCTGGGAATCGCCGGCGAGCACGACATCGCCGTCGCGCTGCACACCGACGGCCTGAACGAGTCCTGCGAGCTCGAGGACACCGTGGCGGCGATCGCGGGCCGGGCGGTGCACGCCTACCACGTCGAGGGCGCGGGCGGCGGGCACATCCCTGACCTGCTCGGGCTGGTCCGGGAACCCGGCATCATCTGCTCGTCGACGACACCGACCATCCCGTACGGCACGGGCACGGCCGCCGAGCATCCCGAGATGATCGTCGCGGTGCACGGGGGATCCGGTGCCGACCCCGGGGATCTCGAGCTCGCCGCCGAGCGGGTCAGGCTGGCCACCCTAGCCGCCGAGGGCCCGCTGCACGAACTCGGCGCGATCAGCATCATCAACAGCGACTCACAGGGCATGGGAAGGATCGGCGAGACAATCAGGCGGACCTGGCAGCTGGCCGACGCCATGAAGGCCTGGCGGGCTTCGGCCGCCGGAGCTGACTGGCCGCACGCGCCCGGAGTGCGCAGGGCAACCCCGCGCCCAGTCGCGTCGCTCGCCGACGACGGCCTCGGCCCCGACGACAACGAGCGGGTGCTGAGCTACCTCGCCAAGTACACGATCGACCCGGCGATCACGCACGGCATCGCGGATCAGGTGGGAACCCTCGCGCCAGGCAGGCTGGCCGACATCGTGCTGTGGCGGCCAGGCTACTTCGGGGTGAAGCCTGAGCTGATACTGAAGGCGGGCCACTTCGCCTGGGGAGCGCTGGGGGAGGGTAACGCGACCGTGGAGGGTGCCGAACCGCGCCGGTATGCCGCGCACTGGGGCGGGCACGGGCGAACGCCTGCCAGCCTGTCGGTGACGTTCGTGTCCAGGGCAGCGATGGAAAGCGGCATCGCCGCCAGGCTCGGCGGCGAGCGGCGGCTCGCGGTCGTCGGCGGTATCCGCTCGGTGAGGCGGGAGAACCTGGTCGCGGGGCGAGCCAGCCCGGCCATCACGATCGACCCGGCCGACGGCACCGTGCGGCTGGATGGCAGGCGGCTGGCCGCCGAGCCCGTCGCTGAGGTGTCGTTGTCCCGCAGGTACCTGCTCGCGTGACCAGTCACGGCGCCGACCAGCACGCAACGCCGCGGGCATGCGGGTTCCGGATGCCAGCCGAATGGGAGCCGCATCAGTGCTGCTTCATGGCCTGGCCGGCCAGGCGGAGCCTGTGGGGCGACCTGTTCGGCCAGGCCAAGCGGGACTATGCGGAAGTCGCGCGCACGATAGCCGCCTTCGAGCCGGTCGTGATGATCTGCCGGCCAGGCGATGCCGCCGACGTGCGTGCCCACTGCGGGTCGTCCGTGCAGATCACCGAGATCGAGATCGATGACTCCTGGACCAGGGACAGCGGGCCCGTCTTCGTGGTCAGCGAGCATGGCGGCATCGCGGCCGTCGACTTCGGGTTCAACTCGTGGGGCGGCAAGTACCTGCCGTACGATCACGACGCCGCGCTCGGCAGGGCGCTGGCCGACGTGCTCGGCGTCAGGCGTTTCGCGGCCCCGTACGTGCTCGAGGGCGGCTCGTTCTATACCGACGGCCAGGGCACGCTGGTCACCACCGAAGGGCCGGTGCTCGATCCCGCCCGCAACCCCGAAGCATCCCGCGAGCTGTTCGAGCAGGTCGTAGCGGAGTACCTGGGGATCGACGCGGTCCTGTGGCTGGTCGCCTACCCGGACCGGGACACCGACGGTCACGTCGACGGGATCGCCCAGCTGGTGCGGCCCGGTCATCTCCTGCTGCTGGTGCCGGCCGCGGCCACCGACCTGAACTACGACTTCGCGCGGGAGAACCTCAGCAGGCTCGCCGGCGCCGTCGATGCCAGGGGCAGGGCCATCGAAGTGACCCCGTTCTGGATCACGGCCTCGGCTGCGGCGGGCGGCGAGGCTGTCGACGTGCCGTACCTCAACTGCTACCTGGCCAACGGGGCCGTGATCGCGCCGGTGGGCGGGACACCAGCAGACGAGGTGGCGCTGGCCCGGCTGCGGGAGGTCTTCCCCGAGCGCGACGTCGTCGGCGTGCCGGGGGCAGCACTGTCCTATGGCGGCGGCGGGCCGCACTGCATTACCCAGCAGATGCCGCTGGGCCGGGCCGTGCCCGCCTGACCTTTCGCGCGCCGGTTAGTACCCGCCAGGCCCAGTCTGCTTCTGGTGGTCGTGCGACGGGCCGCAGGCGGCCGCGCCCGCAGCTGTGCCGGTGATGGCGATGGCCACGAGCAGCGCCCGAAGGACCTTCTTCAGCTTCGAAGCCGGCTTCGGCCGGACTGTTACGTGCTCCACTGCATTCCTTTCAACCGACGCACCTGGCCTCGCGGCCCGGCGCGTGTGCCGCGCCACATGCCGCTGGCGCTAGGCATGTCCCTGGATCAGCTTCGTTGTGCCGAGCACCTTGCCGCTGGCATCCAGCGCCTGCACCTTGAACACATTGTCATCCTGGCTCACCGTAATAGCCGTCTCGAAACCAGACTTGGCTGCCGTCGTCGCCGGCCTGAGCTGATCCGCGCCCGGGCCAGCCAGCACTCGCCAGGAGGCTACCCGGGTCGCGCCGTTCCAGCTGGCATACACGGTCGTCTTGCCGTGGGCATGGCGCACCGTGGCGTCAGGCGGCGTCAGCGGCGTCCCGACGAACGCCGTGGGCGGGATCTTGATGGCGCGGTAGGTCAGGTCAGGCCCCGGGAAGAGCGCGTCCATCACCATCTTGCCCGACTTCGTGTATTCGGCGAAGAACGGCAGGTTGCCATAACCGACGAACATGTTGCCGTTCGGCAGTAGCTGGGCGGAGCCCATGTACGACGCGTCAGTGCCCTGGCGTCCGTCCTCGTCGTGATGCCGGTACTGGCTGACCAGGGTCGCCGTGTGCTTGGCCAGGTCCATCCTGAGCACTTCCGCACGCGACGGGCCGGTCGGCGGCAGGTAGGTGCCGCCGCTCTCCAGGAAGCAGCAGTGGTCGTCGAACATGCTGATGTCACCGTTCGGCAGCAGCGTGACGTCATGCTGGTACTTGAACTCAGCGCCCTGACCGAACGTGAAGTCCGAGTCGTTGCCGCCGAGCGTCCAGTCGATCTTTCCGGTCACCGTGTTGATCTTGTAGACGCCCCAGGTGTCGCGCATGGAGACCAGCGCGGTGTTCTTGCTGATCAGGTCGATCGAGTTGATGTGGTAGGCGTCCCATGGGAATCCGTTGCCCGGGGGCAGCGAGTGGGTGTCGGCCAGTCCGATGTGCTTGTACGCGTCCCAGCTCCACAGCAGCTTGCCGGTCCGCAGGTCGTACTCCTGCAGGGCCGAGTCGACCAGCGCGCCGTTATACACGCCGCCCCACCTGGACAGGTTCATCGGCACGTTCTTGTTCGCCGTCACCCAGGCGTGGTCGCCGTCGATGACCATCGTGTGCAGCGTGAGCACCCAGCCGTTCGCGCCGTGCAGCGTCGCGACGGTCTTGTAGTGCTGGTTGACCACGATGTACTTGCCGCTTGAGGTCTGGCCGGTGTTCGTGACCACGCCCTGCCACCAGGTCAGCACCGGCTGGCCCTGGTAGACCTGCTCGTCCAGGTTGGCCGCTACGACGTTCTGCGGCACCGGCTGGAACCACACCGGCTGCAGGTTGTTGTCGAGGATGAGCGGGCCGCTCTGGCCGCGCATGGGCGGCTTGCTCAGGTCGTAGAACGCTCCGGTCAGGATCAGCCCGGGGGCCGGTGTGCCGCTCGTCGCGTGCGAGGCGGGCTTGATGACCGGCGGGTGCAGGCTGGGCGCCGACACGAATGAGTACGAATCGTCGACCTTGTAGGCGCCGACCGGCGGGCCGGGCCGGGCGCCGACGGTGAAGTCGAGGATGGCGAACACCGCGAGCACGCCGACCACGACGGCCGCGAGCCGGAACGGAGAAGGCCGCTTCCGCCCGGCCCCGGCGTGCGGGCCGTCCGGCTGGCCGCCGGCCGGCCCGGCAGGCTGGGCAGCGGGCGCCGCCTTGCCGTCAGCGCCAGGTTCGGGTGCTGCCTGAGCGCCAGGCTCGGCAGCCGCGGGAGGTGCGGTCGTGGCCGCGGCGCCCTGCGCTGGCGCGGGCACGAGCGCTGGCGGCTGCCGCATCAGCCTGAAGGTGAGCACGGCCGCCGCGGCCGCGAGCCCGGCCGCGATCAGGTAGGCAAGCCTGAACCCGGCCGTCAGCGCGTCCGGAACCGGCCTGTTCTGCCCGATCTGGTGCGTGGTGTAGGACGTCGCGAACGAGATCAGCAACGCGATGCCGAGCCCGCCGCCCGCCTGCCTGGACGTGTTGACCAGGCCGGATGCCAGGCCCGCCTGAGCCGGCTGTACCGACTGGGTGGCCGCGATCGTCGACGCGACGACCGCTAGCCCGATGCCGCCCGCCACCAGGATTCCTGGCAGCACGACATAGCCCAGCGAACTGCCGGTCGGCCCGATCCTGGCGAACAGCAGCATCCCGCTGGCCAGCAGGACGAGCCCTGAGGTGAGCACGGCCCGGAGGCCGAAGAGGCCGACCAGCTTGCCCGCCTGCCTGGCGGTGAGCATGATCACCACAGCCATCGGGAAGAAGGCAAGGCCCGCGTTGAGCGGGGACAGCCCGAGCACTTCCTGCAGGTACAGCGAGCTGACGAACCACATAGGGAAGAGCGCGGCGCTGAAGATGAACACGATGGTGTTCGCGTCCGCCAGCGGCTTGGTGATCGCCTTGAACGGCACCAGCGGGGCGCTCGCCCACTTCACCTCGATGAGTCCGAACAGGATGAACAGGGCAATCGCGATGATCAGCGGCACGTAGAAGAGCGCCGAGCCCCAGCCGTGGGTGCCCGCCTCGACGATGCCGTACACCAGGATCATCTGGCCGAGCGTCAGGGTGAGGGCACCCGGCAGGTCGAAGCTGCGGGCGGCGCCATCCCTCTTCTTGGTTTCGGCGATCACCGCCCAGGCCACGCCCGCTGCGGCGACTCCGATCGGCGGGTTGATCAGCAGCACCCAGCGCCAGCCGAATTCCTGCGTGATTATCCCGCCGAAGAGGGCGCCGGCAGCACCGCCGGCACCGTTCATCGCGCCCCACAGGGCGATGGCGCGATGACGCGCCGGGCCCTGGGGGAACGACATCGCGATGGCCGCCAGCGACGAGGCCGCCATCAGCGCGCCGCTCAGTCCCTGCAGGGACCTGGCGATGATGAGCATGGCCTGGCTGGTGGCCGCGCCGCCGGCCAGCGAGGAGAACGCGAACAGGACCAGGGCCGCGGCGAGCATGCGCCGCGGCCCGAACCTGTCACTGGCGCGTCCGCCCAGCATGAGGAAGCCGGCGAAGACGATCGCGTAAGCGTCGACAACCCACTGCAGATTCACCGGGGTGAAGCCGAGGTCGGACTGGATCGAGGGCAGCGCGACGTTGACGATGGACAGGTCAAGAATGACCATGAACTGCGCCACGCAGCAGACGGTCAGCAGCAGGCCCAGGCGGGTGCCTGGCTCGCTCCTGGTTGCCGGCTGCTTGTCCTCGGTCCTGCTCCGCAGGGTGCCGACGCGGAAGTTCATCTGGCTGCGGCCTCCGCCTGCTTAGCCTGCCATGCGTTGAGCACGGCCAGGGAACCCTCGATGATCCGGCCCGCGAACATGGCCGAGTCGTTCACGTGCGGGATCGGCGCCTGCGGCACCGGCACCTCGAGGAACTCGCACAGCGGCTCCCAGCCGTCGGCTGGCTTCCACTCCAGCAGCCGGCCGGCCGGGACGCTGTCCCTGACCTCGGAGTTGTGGCGCTCCATGGCCGCTGCGAGCACAGCGGAATCGAACAGGCCGGTCATCTCGCCGATCAGGCCGCTCTTCTGCCACATCGCCTTCATGAGCTCGATGTAGTCGTGCCAGCCCGGGTCGATGTTGGCGCGGGCGTCGGAGAGGTGCCGCATGACGACGTCGTCGTAGAAGATGCCCCAGATCGTGTTCTTCATGCTGTTCGCCCAGCTTTCGCCGCTGCGCACGCTGAGCAGGACCTTGGCGTCCGGGTAGTACTCGACGAGCTCGCGCCAGAAGAACGACCCCGGCCAGTCGACCGACGCCTGGCTGTCGCCGAAGATCTTGTCCCAGTCGGGATTGCCGTCGAAGGCGGCAGCCCACTGCGGCGCGAGGCTCAGGTCGGACAGGACGTTGACCATGTGATAACACGGGCCGAACCCGAGCATCTCGAGCGAGATCTTCTGTGTGAGAGTAGCCGTGCGCGGCAAACCCGCACCGATTACCTTCATCTGGGCCTCCATTTTGTCTGCCCCGCCTTCGAGGCGGCGTTTACCTTGGCGAAGAATCTTAGAGCCGACAGTAATAAAAGCTCACCGCCACGCCGCCGCCCGGTGCGACCGCCGGAGTGTCTGGCTCACTGGGAACATGATCACGTTGACCAGGATGCGTCCGTGCCCTCCATGACCTTCCCGTTGCCCGCGGCGGTAAATTATCACAAACCGTCGCGGGCACGATGGCCTTCCCGGCTGAGACGTCCAAGTTGCGGTAATCATGCAGTGCGGTGCGGCTTGCGTGACAATCCTGTCTGCCTGGGCGTTGGTAAGGGCCCCTAGCCTGCTAGGGACGGTGCCCTCAGGGCCAGCCGGCCGGGCGTGTGCGACCGGGAGCGGTGCTCGCCGGGAGTCTCCGGCAGCCATCTGAGCATAGTGTGATGACGCGCCGTGCCGCCGGTCGGTTGTCATGGGCACCCGTCTCCCGGCCGGTGCCCGACCGGTCCGCGGGCCGTCCGCGCCCGCGGCGCCGCCGGTCGCCGGCGGGCCAGCCGGCCAGCGGCCACGGCGAATCGGAGCGGCATCGACGGTCAATTTTACTTCCACTTTGATCGCGATAACCGGCATAGGCGAATGCGGCTTCTTTCGAATAACGCGGCGCCATATCCGCGGCCGGTACTGCTTAATTTCCGTGCTGAAACGGCATGCACGTAATCAGCCGTGCGGATTTTCACTACCCACTCTGCAGGCGTTGAAGCGCGCAGCCGCGGGCATTGCCATACTCCGGCGCTGGCCATGCGCGTGATTGACCTTGGCGCCTGCCGCCTGCCGGGCCCGGTCCGACTATTTACATATTGCCGACTGGATTACTTGGTAAAACGAGGCCGCGTCCGGCCGCCTGGCTGGCACTGCCAGACTTGCCGCATGGCCGACGAGGATCAGGACGCCGAGCTGGCCGCGGACGCGGACAGCGACACCGAGGCCGCGGCGGTGACGTCCTTCTGGCACGCACTCGGGCTGCCGGGGCTGATCGACGTGCACACCCATTTCATGCCGCCCAACGTCCTGGTGAAGGTGTGGGCATTCTTTGAGAGCGGAGGCGGCGGGCGCGGTCAACCCTGGCCGATCGCGTACCGGCTGCCGGAGGCTGAGCGACTCGCCGCGCTCAGGGACTTCGGCGTGCGCAGGTTCGGAGCGCTGCTCTACCCGCACAAGCCTGACATGGCTGCCTGGCTCAACGAGTGGGCGGCCGATTTCGCCGCCCGCACGCCCGACGCGCTGCACAGCGCCACCTTCTTTCCTGAGCCAGCGGCGGCCGGCTACGTCGCCGAGGCCATCGCCGCCGGGGCGCGCCTGTTCAAGGCGCACCTTCAGGTGGGCGGCTACGATCCGCGCGATGAGCTGCTTGACCGGGTATGGGGCCTGCTTGCCGAGTCTGGCGTGCCCGTGGTGGTGCACTGCGGCTCGGGCCCCGCACCAGGTGCGTTCACAGGCCCCGGCCCGTTCTCCGCGGTGCTGGCACGGCATCCGCGCCTAGTCGTGATCGTCGCGCACCTGGGCGCGCCTGAATACCAGGAGTTCCTCGACCTGTCGGGGCGGTATCGCGGCGTCTACCTCGACACGACGATGGCGTGCACCGACTTCATGAACAAGATCGCCCCGTTTCCCGGCGACCTAGTGCCGAGGCTGAGGGCGATGGGGGACAGGATCATGCTCGGCAGCGACTTCCCGAACATCCCGTATCCCTACCTGACTCAGCTAGACGCGCTTGCCCGCCTTGACCTGGGCGATGACTGGCTGCGCGGGGTCTGCTACAACAATCCGGCCCGGCTGCTCGGGTTGTGAGCCACCAGTTTCGCGATCAGGCGAAGGCGGCGGCGACCGGTGCCAGGCGAAGGACGTCCTCTGGACCGCTCAGACCTGGCAGCGAGACGAACACGGTCCGCACTCCTCGCTCGGCAAGCAGCCGGTACCGGCCGACATGATCGGCAGCCGTGCCCGCGTGGTGCTGGCGAGCGTACGCGGCCGCTGAGGTGCGTCCCCTGAGCCGCTCGACCAGGTCTGCCGCGTGATCCCGGTCGCGGCCCACGACAGGGACGTCAAGCACAGTGACTTGAAGCGCGGCAGGATCCCGGCCGGCCCGCTCGCAGTGCTCACGGAGCACGGCGAGCTTGCGGTCAAGCACGTCCAGGCTGGCAGGGAGGTTGCAGCCGTCGGCCAGCCGCGCCGCGATCTCCAGCGTGCGCCGCTCGCCTCCGCCGCCGACGATGACCGGGATCGCCGAGACCGGGCGTGGATAGCACGTCGTCTCCGGCAGTGACACCCGCTCGCCAGCGTAGGCGCTGGTGCCCTGCCGCCAGAGCGCCCGGATCGTCTCGATCGCGGCCTCGAGCTGATCGAAGCGCTCCCTGGCGGGCGGGAAGGGCAGCCCGAAGGCGGCATGCTCGCGGTCCCACCAGCCCGCGCCGAGCCCGCAGAAGGCCTGGCCGCCGCTGAGCACGTCCAAGGTGGCCATCGCCTTCGCCAGGATGCCGGGAGGCCGGAACGTCACCGGGCTGACCAGCGTGCCCAGCCGCAGCCCGGGCCTGAGGCCCGCGAGCATGCCGAGCGTGACCCACGGCTCTGGTATCGGCTCCCAGGCGCGGCCGACCTGCGGGATCTGGATCAGATGGTCCATCAGCGCGACGCCGGTGAGCCCGGCCTCCACGGCGGCCGATGCGACTGCCGATAGCCAGGTGGCCGGGTCGTCGCCCCACGGGAAGCGGGAGATCTGCAGCACCAGGCTCAGCGCGGTTGGCTCGCCGCGCTGCTGCGCCGCGGCGGCGCTGCTTCCCGGCGAGTGCGACGGCTCGATCGCGGTCTGGTCAGCGTCGCTGATCACCGACCAGCCTTCCGCTGTGATCTCATCGGCCGCGCCGGCCATCCGGCGCAACTGGCCGTCGAGCACAGCCGCGGGAACGGGCCTGGCGCGCTCCCGGTTCCTGCGGCGGCACACAGCCGCAGGGGCCGGAAACAGCACGGCCACGGCCGGCAGGCCGGCCCGGCGGGCAAGTTCGAGGTGCGCGCGGCGGCGCCCGGGGTCCATGCCGAGGGTGTCGACGACGGTGGTGAGGCCGCGCCGTAGCCGGGCCGACACGATCTGGTCAAGCAGCGCGAAGGCGTCCGCGGATGCGCCGAGATCGTGCTCGCCGCTGCCGATCACCCCGCGTAGCTGGTCGGAGCTGACGATCTCCGATGACCGGTAGCGCCCGGCCGCCCAGCTCGACTTGCCAGACCCTGACGCCCCGACCAGTACGACGAGCGCAGGATCGGGCACCGTGACGGCCGGCATCGTCACAGCGTAGTGCTGGTCTAGCGGCGCAACCTCCAGCCGGTGCCGACCCCGGCCAGGTGCAGGGCCAGGCAGGCCAGGCCGATCAGCATAAGGCTGAATGGCGAGAACACCGCGCTGACGCTGGTTCCTGCCGCATTGAGTATGAACGCGATCACGAAGAGAACGGCTGCAATGATGCCGAGCATTGTCCGGAGCCTTCCGCGCGGGGCACCCGCGCCTGACGCGTGATGCCTGGGGTGAGCGGTGCCCCAACTGCCCGCTATCGCCCCTTCTACTCACTCGCTGTCTGGCCAGCCTCGCTCGCTGCGGTGCCGCCATGGATCGCACAGTGCGGGCCTTACCCCGAGCTACGGCCGGCCGATTCGGACGCCAGGCACTAAAGCGGGCGTCGATCGGGTTGCAACTCGGGGTAAGACGTCCAGGCCGCCGACGGCGGGCGGCCAGGCGGGCGCATGAAGTGGATTGGCGCGGGTAGTGGGTGGCGGCCAATCCCGAGCGAAAGGCAGCGAGCGGCTATGGGATCGACATCGTTCCAGACGAGGCGGGCATCCATGTCTGCCAGGCGCGCTTCAGACAGCCCCGCGGCGCGGGCATTGGCCAGGATCGGCCTGGTCGCACGCGGTGTCATCTACATCCTGATCGGCTGGCTCGCGATCGAGGTGGCGATCGGGCACAGCTCGCAGCGGCCGAGCCAGGCGGGTGCGCTTCACCTGCTGGCTGGCAAGTCGTATGGGCTGGTGACGCTCTGGGTACTGGGCATCGGCTTCGCCGGGTATGCGCTGTGGCGGCTGAGCGAGGCCGCATTCGGCGTCACGGGCGAGGGCCCTGGCGCAGGGCCGCGGCTGAAGTCCCTGGTCCGGGCGATCGTCTACGCATTCCTGTCGCTGCTGACATTCGAGGTGATCTCCGGTGCGGCAGGCAACCAGACCCGCAAGCAGCAGGACCTGACCGCCACCGTGATGCATCACGCAGGGGGACAGTGGCTGGTCGGCATCGTCGGGCTGGCCATCGTGATCGTCGGGCTGATGCTGGTAGCCGAGGGGATCAGGCGCAAGTTCATGAAGCACCTGCGCACCGGCGAGATGAGCCCGAGGACCAGGCGTATCGTCGAGAAGCTCGGCATGATCGGAACCACCGCAAGGGGCGTCGTGTTCGCGATCGTGGGCGCGCTGATCGTGGACGCGGCTGTCACGTTCGACCCGAAGAAGGCCGGCGGCCTCGACAAGGCCCTGCTGACGCTGCGGCACCAGGCGTTCGGCGAGTTCCTGCTGCTGATCACCGCGCTGGGCGTGCTCATCTTCGGCATCTACGGGCTCTGCGAGGCCCGCTGGCGCAGGGTCTGAGCTACGCTCAGGCGCACGCGGCAGAATCGGAACCGTGAAGTCACTGGCTGACCTGCGGCGGCGGCGGCGCGAGCGCGAGTGCCGCTCACGCCTGACCGAGCGCTCGGCTCTGTGCGGGACGCCGAGACGTTCCTGACCGGCCGGTGGCTGCTGACCAGGACGCCGGACTGCGCGCTGCCCAGCCTGTACCGAGCCTGCCATGAGGAGCCGTACCGGCCAGGCAGCCGGGGCTTCGCGACCTGGCCAGCAGCCAAATGGCCGTGGTTCGGCGAGCTGGCCGGCCCCGACGGGCCCGGCTGGCCTTAGCCGAAGGACGAGATCAGGACGTCGGCGAGGTCATCGCCGCACCGGCCGGTCGTGTCCTTGGACGGGTTATAGCAGCCGACAGAGAAGCCGATCAGGCCGTCGTCACCGCCGAACCGGCTGAGGAGCCCGGTGAGCTGCACCAGGTCCATTCCGTCCGGCATCAGGTAGTCGGTGGCCGGGAACGCCTCAGGCGACAGCACGTCGACGTCCAGGTGCAGCCAGTACGGCAGGCCGGCGGCCGCGAACGTGCTGATCACGCCGGCCGCGACGCGGCCAGGGGATGCGGCACACGCCGCACCGCCTGCGACCGTGACGACGCCCAGTCGCTGCGGCAGGTCGCCGACATCGCGCGCTTCGTCGGCATCGCGCGCACCGAGCAGCGCGACGTGCGACCCAGGCAGCACAGGCCTAGGACCCAGCTCGGCCAGCAGGGCCGGCCAGCCGAGCCCGAGCAGGGCCGCGGTCGGCATGTCGGCCGCCTCGCCGGTGGGCGAGGTCTGGTGGTCATACAGGTCCAGGTGCCCGTCGACGTTGACCAGCCCGACGCTGCCGAGCCGATCCTTCGCGCCCGCGACCGCCCCCATGACCAGTGCGCAGCACCCTCCGAGCAGGAACGGCCGATCGCCGCCCGCGATGATCCCTCCGGCCGCGGCCCGCACCGCCGCGGTCATCGAGCCGACGCTCGGCCAGCCGACGATGCCGCTGACCGGGTCGCGCCGCGAGCCGGTAACCCGGACGGGCGCGTCACCGTGGTCGGCCGCGCCGAGGCGGCCGGCGATGTCACGCGCCCTGAGTCCGGCTGGCGCCATCTCGGTGCCGAACGGCGGCCCGCCGTCCGGGCTCCCGACGCTGTCAATCGGCACGCCAAGGCAGGCCCAGGCACCGCGAGCTGACATCGGCTCTCCCTCCTGGTCGCGTCCCTCGGTTTCGCTACGACGTAGTGTTCCAAGCATGCACGCTGACCTGGAGCGGTGGAACGCGCGGTACGGCGGCGAGTTCACCGCGTCTTTCCTGCCGCACCCGCTTGCCGAGCGTGCGCTGGCGCTGGCGCTGCCAGCGGGGCCTGTACTGGACCTGGCCAGCGGGCCGTCAGGGACCGTGCTGCTCGCGGCAGCCAGCGGGCGGCCGAGCGTGGCCGTCGACATCTCCGACGTGGCCCTGCACCTGCTCAGGGCGCGGGCGCGCGCGCAGCGGCCCGCCGGGCAGGTGGCGATCGTGCAAGCGGACCTGGACACCTGGCGCCCGCGAAAGGCCAGCTTCGCGCTCGTGCTGTGCACCGGCTACTGGGATCGCCCGCTGTTCGCGGCCGCGGCCCTGGCCGTGCTGCCGGGCGGGCTGCTCGGCTGGGAGGCCCTGACCACGGGGGCGCTGCGGCTGCGGCCAGGCATGCCGCCTGGCTGGTGCGCGCGACCAGGCGAACCCGCCAGCCTGCTGCCGGCCGGATACCAGGTTCTCTGCGAGGAGTACCTGCCAGCGGACGGGCCGGCCACCAGGACGCGGCTACTGGCCCGTGCCGGCCAGGATGCCGCACACTGGAGCTCATGGCGCTGCTAGAACGGGACTCACACCTGGCGGCGCTCCGCGACTACGCGCGGGATGCTGTCCAGGGGGATGGCCGGCTGATCCTGGTCAGCGGCGAGGCGGGGATCGGCAAGTCGGCCCTGATCGAGCAGCTAGCGGCGGACCTGCCGGACGCCACGTGGTCGTGGGGGCCTGCGACGGCGTGTTCACGCCCAGGCCGCTCGGCCCGCTGTTCGACCTGGCCGGCCAGCTCGGTGGTGAGCTCGCCGACCTGTGTCGCGCCCGCGCTCCGCGCGAGGACTTGTTCGGCGCCCTGCTACGCCAGATAAGCGAGCGGCGCAGGCTGAACGTGATCGTGATCGAGGATGTGCACTGCCGACGAGGCGACCGTCGATCTGCTCAGGTTCCTTGGCAGGAGGATCAGGTTCGCATCCGCCTTGCTCATAGCGACCTACCGGGACCACGGCCTGACGGCCGGCGACCCGCTCAGGATCGCGCTCGGCGAGCTCGCCAGTCAGCGCTCCACCAGGCGGATCGCGCTCGCGCCGTTGTCGGCGGCCGCGGTTCTGACGCTTGCCAGCGGCACCAAATTCGCCGCTGCTGACCTGTTCAGGCTGACTGGCGGCAACCCGTTCTATGTCAACGAGGTCGTGACCGCCGGGACCGGCGAGATCCCGCCATCCGCGCGTGACGCGGTGCTGGCGCGCACGGCCAGGCTCGGCGGCCCGGCGCGGGACGCGCTCGACGTCGCGGCCTGATCGGCTCGCGCGTCGATGTCGAGCTGCTCGAGACGGTATCCGGATTGCCAGCCAGCGGACCTGGACGATGTTGCCAAGGCGCACATGGCTGACCTGCAGACCGAGGGCAAATACGACGTGCACTACCTGCGGTACCGGGTCGACGAGGCCCGCGGCAAGGTCTTCTGCCTGGTGGACGCGCCGTCGGCGGACGCGGCGTCGACCGTGCATCGCGAGGCGCACGGCCTGGTCGCCGATCAGGTCTTTGAAGTCAGAGAGGGTTCTTAACTGGACCCGCTCGCTGGTGTCCGCCGTCGGCCGGCGTGCACGGGCGGTATGAGGACGGGCGGCGCGCCTGACGGCACGCCGCCCGCCGCTGACCGTGACGTCAGCTCTTGACCGGCGAGTCAACCTCGGTGTCAGCGCCGAGGCCGGCCGTCGCCTGGCCGTTGCGCGCGGCCTTGGCCTGGTCGGCCGTCGTTACGGTCGCGCCGCCTGGCCTTCTCCGGATGCGCAGGAAGGCCGCCACCGCGCCCGCAGCGGCGGTCACCGTCGCGAGGCCGACCGGCTTCTGCCAGCGGCGGTACCGCGGCTGCGCCGGGTCGATCCGCTTGGCTGCCGACGAGAGCACGGCCGATACCTTCGGTGCCACGGTGTCCTGCAGGACCTGCCCTGAGCGTTCGACCTGCGGTGCTGCCCAGGCACGGGTCCGCAGGAACCCTCGCCTCGCCGCCTCGCCCGTGTTCTTGGCGAGCGGTCTGGCGCGCTCGGCAGCTGGCTTGAGCTGAGCGGCGGCCTGCCGCGCGCCCTCCTTGATCGCATCGCTTCTGTTCTTCGGGGACATCTGAACCTCCGCGAATGTCCTGCGTGGTGTCACGCTGCGGTTCACTCTTCCCCTGAAGGGCGGCTGCAATCGCCTGAGGCCACGCGAATCGGTTCAGTGCCGGGCTGCCAGCACCTTCTTCCAGGCGCCTGGAAGAAGGTGCACGCGGGTGGGGACCGCGCGTTCGGGCCATGGCATCGGCCGGTTTGGGGTAGCTTGAAGCAATGCCGCTCGCATCGCGCCCCCTGCCGCATGCCTTCTGGTCCAGGTTGCCCGAGCCGTTGCGCCGCTGGACGGCCTCACCTGGTGCCCGGCGGCTGCTGAGGTTCGCGCCAGCAGCGGCGCTCGCGCTCGCCGCCACGCAGATCACGTACTTCATCTGCTTCAGCGTGCTGGCGATGACGGGCCGTACGGCGGGCGCCGCCGGGTGGCTCGCAGGCGCGGCAGTCAGCTACGGGGTCAGCCGGTGGGCCTGGGAGCGCAAGGGCAAGCCGCGCCTGTTCAGGGAGACGCTGCCGTTCGTCGCCGTCTCGCTGGTCGTCGGCATCGTGCTGACCGAGGCCAGTCACTTCGGATACCGCGAGGCCGCGGTGCTCGGCCTGCACGGCGCCGCGCACGACGCGTTCGTGCAGGGCTTCTACCTGGCCGCCAACTGCTTCACGTTCCTGACCAGGTTCGTGATCTTCCACTTCGTGCTGTTCGCTGACAAGGGCGCCGAGGCCGACGCCAAGCTGGGCGTCGAGGAATCCTGAACCAGGCTCTCGCGCGGCCCGCCGATAGCGGCTAGGGCGGCGAGGTCGGGCCGCGGCGCAGCCACTCGCCACGGCCCGCCGAAGCCAGCACCTGGCCGTCCTCGAGCACGACGTCGCCCCGGCTGACGGTGAACCGCGGCCAGCCGCTGACCTCGCGGCCGTCGTAGGCCGAGTAGCCAGCCATGGAGCGCATCGTGGTGCCGTCGATGGTCCGCCGCAGCCGCGGATCCAGCACCACCAGGTCGGCGTCGCTGCCGACGGCGATGGTTCCCTTGCGCGGGTACAGGCCGAACAACCTGGCCGGGCCCGAGGAGATCAGCGAGACGAACCTGTGCAGCGAGATCCGGCCGGTGCCGACGCCCGCGTCGAACAGCATCGGCAGCATCGTCTCGAGATCGGCGACGCCCTGGCGGGCCGTCGTGACGTCCTGGGCGGGATCGAGCTTGTCGGCCAGCGCCCACGGGGCGTGATCGCTGCCGAGCGTGTCGACCGACCCGTCGGCCAGCCCTGCCCAGAGCGCCTCGACGTCGCCAGGCTCGCGCAGCGGGGGAGCGCCGATGTACCTGCCTCCCTCTGGCCCGGCTAGCAGCTCGCTGGTCAGGTACAGGTACAGCGGCCTGGTCTCGACGAAGACGGGCAGGCCGGTGGCGCGTCCGCGGCGGGCGGCCGCAAGCGCTGCTCGCGACGACAGGTGCACGATGTAGATCGGCGAGCCAGTTGCCTCGCAGATTGCGACGGCCCGCTCGACGGCGGCGCGCTCTGCCGCGACCGGGCGGCTCGGCGACCAGTTCGCGACGCTGCCGCGCCCCGCGGCGAGCAGCTGCTCTCCGGCGAACCTGACCAGCGCCCCGTCCTCGCAGTGGATCAGCGTGAGCATGCCGTGGCGGCCCGCGATCCGCACCGCCTCGATCATCCCGTCCGCCTGTGCCTCGAACTCTTCGGCAACCATGAACAGCTTCAGGCTCGTGTGCCCGGCCTGCGCGAGTTCCGGCAGCTCAGCACGTGCCTGCGAGCTCGGGTTCATCAGGACCGGATGCAGCACGTAGTCCACGGCGGCCTGCTCCCTGGCCGCCGCCAGGTCGCGCTCGAGCGACTGGTGCAGCGAGTCGCCGTCCGCCGGGAACGTCATGTTGCCGATCGTGGTGATCCCGCCCGCGATGGCGGCGGCCGAGCCGCTGGCGAAGTCGTCAACCCAGGCAGGCTCGCCGGGCTCAGGCTGCTCTGGTTGCGATAGGTGCACGTGCATGTCGATGCCGCCCGGTAGCACCAGGGCGCCTGTCGCGTCAAGCTCGCGGCGGCCGCGCGGGGCGCCGCCTATCTGGGCGATCGTGCCGTCCAGCACCGCGACGTCGCATACGGCAGAGCTGCCGGCCGTCACGACGGTCCCGCCGCGGACTACCAGGTCAAAGCCGGACTCTGGAATCGCTCTCACCTCCGCTTCGCCGTCGCGACCCAGGCGCGGCCCCGCCCAGCAGCACCCTGGTCAGCGCGCTGCGGGTGTCGAGGAGCTGGTCGAGCGCGGCCGCCATGTGCGCGTCGGAGACGCGCAGCGGCGCCTCGTCCTGTGCGCCGTCGCCGTCTTCGTCCTCGGCCGCCTGCAAGGCGGCCCGCCTCAGCAGTTCCTTGATGAAGGAGGCGGTCACGCCCTCGGTGCGCCCGATCACCGTGTCCGGCTCGGACAGATCGAGCCTCAGGTTGCCCTGGTACAGGCGGATCAGCCTGGCACGCGCATCGGCGTCGGGAACGGGGAGCTCGGCCGCATGGTCGACCCGGCCGGGGCGGGCAGCGAGGGCCTCCTCCAGCAGGTCTGCGCGGTTGGTCGTGAGCAGGAACGTCACGTCGCTGTCCGCGGCGAGTCCGTCCATCTGGTTGAGCAGCTCGAACAGCAGCGGGTTCTCGCCGGCGTAATGGTCACGCTCCTCGGCGATGAGGTCTACGTCCTCAACGACGACGACTGACGGCTGCAGCGCCCTGGCGACTGAGCATGCCGCGGCGATCATGCCGAGCGTTCCGCCGGACAGCAGCACGACGGTGCTCTCAGGCAGCCGTCCGAGCAGGTACCTGATCGTGTGCGTCTTGCCGGTGCCCGGTACGCCGCAGAGCAGGACGCCGCGACGCAGGTGCTGACCAAGACCTCGTCGCCGAACGCGATGACGTGACCGCGGATCAGCAGCGCGGCGACCCCGTCGTCATCGGTCACCAGGTAGATACCGCACTGCACGCACGCCCTGGTCGCGCCGTCTGGCCCGGCAGGAATAGCCTCGGTCGCGACGCTGCCGACGCCGGGGTTCCATGGCTGGCTGCGGTCCTGCAGCAGGTCGGCGAGGCTGAAGTCGCGGTGCCGGAACCTGGTCAGCCCGACGAGCTGGTGGGCGCGGCCGGGCTCGGCCAGCCAGGTTTCCAGCCCGGTCTGGACGTTGACCTGGTCATAGGCGGGCCAGGATCCCATGGCGATCGGCGGCGTGGCATCGCCGGTCCCCAGGTGGTCGGCGAGCAGCCGGCTGACGGACTCCTCCTCGGCCCGCGCCGCCGCAACGGTGCGCTGCATCACCCGCCGCGCGAGCCTGCCGATGTCGGCGAGCTGCGGGCGGCCTTGCCGGCCAGATCCAGGACCGTGGGCGGCCGGTCCGGGCGCCGTCCCCCCGCCGTGGCTGAGGATGGCTACCGAGTGCCTTGACGTCACACCGGCAGCATAGGCGGCGGTCGCGACCATCTGCCCGGATTATCCGCCCGGAGTTGAACGGCCGGACGATGCGTGCTCAGAATGGCCAAGGGCGGCGTGGCCATGCCAGCAAGAGGAGCGGGCCGGTGAGCGTTGAGCTGAATCATACGATCGTCGCCTGCCGCGATCAGCAGCGGTCGGCGTCGTTCCTGACGGAGATACTCGGCCTTCCCGCGGCGACGAGGTTCGGCCGGTTCCTGGTCGTCGGGACGGACAACGGCGTGTCGCTGGATTACGCCGAGACCGACAGTGAGATCACGACCCAGCACTATGCGTTCCTCATCGGGGAGGATGACTTCGACGCGATCTTCGGGCGGATCACCGCCAGGGACATCGAGCACTGGGCCGATCCTGGCCGGACCAGGCCGGGGGAGATCAACCACAACGACGGAGGCCGCGGCGTCTACTTCGCCGATCCCGACGGCCACCTGATGGAGGTCATCACCCGCCCTTACGGCGGCTGATCAGTTCCTGGCGGGGGCCTTCGGGGGATCGTCCCCCGAGCTGACACTGGGCGGCGACGGGTGCCTTGGCTCGTAGACGGCGAGCTCGGCGCCGTCCGGCAGCCGGATCGCGGCGAGCAGGCCCCAGCCCTGGTCAGAGACCTCCTGCGCGATTTCGACGCCCTTGGCCTGCAGCTCCGCGAGCGTGGCATGGACGTCGTCGCACATCAGGAACAGCTGATGCCGGGTGCCGCCTTCCGCTGGATGGACAGCCAGTTCGGCTGGCGGCAGGGCGAAGATGGGCCAGCCGCCGCCCGCGTCGACCGATACCAGGCCGAGGACGTCACCGAAGAAGGCGCGGACCTCCTCGGCCTGCGGCGAGAAGACAATCGCGTGCACGCCGTTGATCACCAGGCGATTGTAGTCACGCCGGCCGATCCTCTGCTGTCAGCAGATTGCCTTGGTATGCCGCCAGCGCGTCGAGCACTGTGGATCGCGTAGTGACCGGATCGCAGATCAAGGGAGACCGATGACGACCGCCTTCGATCAGAACAGCACGAATGCAGGCACGCTCGATGATCAGCTGGTCAGCCGCCTGCTGTATCACCGCATCATCGTGCTCGGCTCCGAGGTGAACGACGCCGTGGCCAACCGGTTGTGCGCGCAGCTGCTGCTCCTGTCCGCCGAAGACTCGCGCAGCGACATCTGCCTCTACATCAACTCGCCAGGCGGCTCGGTGACCGCCGGCCTGGCCATCTACGACACCATGCGGCTGATCCCGAACGACGTCAGCACGCTGGCGATGGGCCTGGCCGCCAGCATGGGCCAGTTCCTGCTGTGCGCCGGCACGGCTGGCAAGCGCTACAGCCTGCCGCACGCCCAGGTGCTGATGCACCAAGGATCGGCCGGTTTCGGCGGCACAGCGGCCGACGTCGAGATCTATGCCCAGCAGCTGGAGAAGACGAGCGAGACGATGATCAACCTGACGGCGCAGCACACCGGCCAGCCAGCCGACGTGGTCGAGCGCGACAGCCTGCGGGACCGGTGGTTCAGCGCCGAGGAGGCACGCGACTACGGGATCATCGACCACATCGTCGAGCGGCTCGACGACGTCCGCCCGGCCGTCGCGGCCAGGATGGCGGGGCTGTGACCATGGGCCAGTACACGATTCCCACCGTGGTCGAGAAGACGCCGCTCGGCGAGCGGGCCTTTGACATCTATTCCCGGCTGCTCTCCGAGCGCATCGTCTTCCTCGGTACCGAGATCGACGACGGCGTCGCCAATGTGGTGATGGCCCAGTTGCTGCACCTGGAGTCGGTCAGTCCCGACCTGGAGATCAGCCTGTACATCAATTCGCCAGGCGGCTCTTTCAGCGCGCTCACGGCGATCTACGACACCATGCAGTACATCCGTCCCGACGTCGCGACCATCTGCATGGGCCAGGCCGCGTCGGCGGCCGCCGTACTGCTCGCGGCCGGCGCACCCGGCAGGCGCGCGGTGCTGCCCCATGCGAAGGTGCTGCTGCATCAGCCGTCCAGCCAGGCCCAGGGCGCCTTGCCGGACCTCGCGATCCAGGCCAAGGACCTGGCCAGGGTGCGGTCAGAGGTCGACGAGATCCTGAGCAGGCACACCGGGCATCCGATCAGCAAGATCAGGAACGACACGGACAGGAACAGGACGTTCAGCGCCCGCGAAGCGGTCGACTACGGCCTGGCAGACGCCGTGATCGCCAGCCGGAAGGCCGCCGCAGCCGCTGACCTGCTCAGCGCCTGAGCCTCAGGCGGCGAGCAGGCAGGTCACGTCACCAGGATCGCTGCGGGACGCCTGGGCAACGGTGCCGCGAACGGAATCGAGCCTGACTATCCTCGCCTGGCGCTCGCCGTCCGCCGTCAGGTCACGCCCGGTGGCCGCCAGCAGGTCGGCGAGGTCGATGCGCAGAGCGTCACAGATGGCGGCGAGCACCTCAGAGGACGCTTCCTTGCGGCCGCGCTCCACCTCGGACAGGTACGGCATCGAGACGCGCGCGGCCCGCGCGACGTCGTTCAGGGTCCTGCCCTGCCCGAGCCTGATGCGCCTGAGGACCTCGCCGAGCATCGTCCGCAGGAGCGGCCGTGGCCGCTGCTTGTCGCGCGGACGGCCGATCACGACCGGGTCGGACATCTGCGTTCCCCTCCTGGCCGTGACGGCACGTGTCGCCGTCCCTCTGCGGCACCACGCTACGCGCGGTCGCGCGACCAGCTGAACCGCTTTCGCGGCAGGCGTAAGCGCGCCTCAGGCTGGGCCGTTCCTGGGCGAGCGGACCTGCTCCGCGGCCCGCACGATCTGCACGTCCAGCGCGTCGATCGCGGTAGGGCCGCCGGGGACCGGCACGAACCAGATGTGCATCATCGGCGGGGTCACGTGATTCCTCGATCCCGGCGGGCACGTCGGGTGCGCGGCGGTGACCACGCCGACCACGCCGAGACCGCGGCTGAGGCACAGGTTGGTGTGCACGTGCCACTGCGTCAGGCAACCGCCGGGCTGCGGCGTGGAGCCGCCCGGCGTCGTGATGTACATCGCGGCGACCAGCACGGCTCCCCTGGGCGTGTTGGCGTAGACCAGTGACTGGGGCTTGGCGGTGTTGAGCACCTGCCCGCCCATCGCGTCGGACAGGTAGTACGACACGTTCAGGTAGTGCACGACCGGCAGGCCGGGCGGCGAGATCGCGCGGTAGCCAGCGGACTTTGCGGCGGCCAGGCTGCGGAACCTGCTCGCGCCTCGCCAGCTGGAATTCACCAGGGCAACGGCGGCGTGCTGCTGGGCTGCCGACGCCCTGGCGTCGCACGCGGCGGAACTGGCCATGGCCATCCCGGGTGCCATCTGCATGTTCGGGTCGGGCATGGTGATGTCGCCGCCCGGCGTGCTGGTCGCCAGCTTGACCAGCGACCGGTACGCCGCCGGCATGCGCATGTGCGACGAGCTTGCGGGCCTGGCGGTGGTCCCTGGACCTGCTGCCATCACCATCTCGGGGCCGCCAGCCACCAGCGCGACGCTCAGCAGGACGGCCGTGATGCCGCCAGCAGCGGTGGCCGTCGCCATCAGCTCGCTGCGCCGGATCCGCCGGGCTGTCCTGGTCATCAGCAGCCAGAAGCAGCCGGCCAGGATCAGCGCCTCGAACACGGTGCACGGCACGTCGCCGAACCCGGCCGGCTCGATCTCGGTCGGCGTCGGCCCGACCATGTCGCCGACGGTCCTGGTCAGGACGTACACGGCGATGATGTTGGCGCTGAGCACCGCGCCGGCGCACAGCACGGTCCGCGTGGGCCTGGCGACCGCGAGGATCGCCCAGGCGAACTGCAGCCAGCCGGCGGCCAGCGTGAAGACGCCGAACAGCCAGTATTCCTGGAAGTGCGAGCCAGCCACGGCGAAGTGGATCACCGCGGCCGCCACGCTGGCGATCGCCAGGCAGTACGCCACGAGCCGCTTCGCTGGCACCGCCTGGCCGGCGCTGTTGTTCGGTATGCCGCCATTATCACCGCAGATGCGAGCGCCAGGCCGGCGATCTCCCTGGGAGTTCACTGGGAGCCGCAGGCCGCGAGCCCGGATTCGATCGCGGCGAGATAGGCCCGGATCGCATCACGGTTGCGCCTGAGGCAATCGATGCGCTGCTGAAGCCGGTCAGCCTCGGTCGTCAGGCCCGAGTCAAGCAGGCCGCGGATCTGCTGGACCCGGTAGACGGCCTCCTGCGCGTACCACCGGTAGCCGTTGCCGGTCCGGTCCGGGTGGAGCAGGTCCTGCTCCTCGTAGTAGCGCAGCATCCTGGCCGGCACGCCCGTGCGGCGGGAGAGCTCACTGATCTTCACGCAGTCACCCGCCGATTTGCCTTCACATTAGTGTGAAGGTTCAACCATGATGGCATGCCTGTCGCAACGCCTGCCACCGCCGCCAACCGAGCGGATGCTGCCCGCATCCGGCTGCCACTGCTCGGCCTGCTCGCGCTGTCGGCGGCCGCTTGCACCGACGCGGTGACCGATCTGCTGCCAGCCGGCCTCTTGCCGCAGATGGGCGCCGCCCTGCGGGTGCCGGAGTTCAGGATCGGATATCTGGTCAGCGCGTTCGCGATCGCGTCCGCGGCGGCTGCCATCCCGGCCACGGCCGCGCTGCGCCGCGTCCCGCGCCCGGCGGCCCTGATGGCTGCTCTCGCGGGGTTCGCCCTCTGCAATGCGGTCACCGCGGTCTCGTCGTAATACCCGCTGACCTTTGCGGCCCGGCTGCTGGTCGGCGTCATGGGCGGCACGCTGTGGTCGATGCTCGCCGGGTATGCGGCGCGCATGGTTCCGGCCGGCCGGCGCTCGAGGGCGATCGCGATCGTACTGGCTGGCATTACCGTCGCTCTCTGCCTGGGCGTGTCGGCCGGCGCCGCCCTGGCAGCCGCCGTCGGCCGGCGGGCCAGTTTTGCCTTGCTTGCCGCGGTGCCCCTGGCGCTGATCGGCTGGCTGCGGTGGACCGTTCCGGCCTTCCCGGCTGAGGAAGCGAGGAAGACCGCATCGCTGCGCATCGTCGCGCGCCTGCCAGGAATCCGTCCGGTGCTCGCGGTCACCGCGTTGCTCCTCACCGCGCATCAGGTCATGTACACCTACATCGCGCCGTTCGCGCGGGCCGCGGGATCCGGCCTGACCAGCCTGGTCCTCCTGGAGTTCGGAGCCGCCACCGCGGCCGGAATCTGGGTGACCGGCCTGCTCGCCGACCGTCGGCTGCGCACGTCGCTCTGTGCGGCGCTGACGCTGATCGCGGCCGCGATGCTCGCGCTTGGGCTCGCGGCCAGTCAGCCGCCGGTGCTGCTGATTGCCGTCGCGCTGTGGGGCGCGGCGTTCGGCGGAGCGCCCACCCTGCTGCAGACCGCGCTCATCGACGCCAGCGGCGCGGACGTCGCGGACGTCGCGACCGCCATGCAGACGACGGTCTACAACGCGGGCATGGCGGCCGGCGCCCTGGCCGGAGGGCTCGTCCTGGCCGGAGCCGGACCCGCGGGCCTGCCCTGGGTCACCGCTACGCTCGTGACCGCGGCCCTGGCGACCGCAGCCGGCGCGGCCCCCGGCCGCTGCACGGCGTGGCGGCACTCGCACTCGGGCTGCCGTACCTTGCCAACTTCCTGCCGCTCGGCGGCACGCCAGGTGCCGTGGCTCCTCCGGCACCATCGCGCTGATCAGCTTCTTCATCGGCATCGAAGTCGCGGCGGCATTCGCGGCGATTGTCAGCGAGATGCTCGAGCAGACGCTGCTCGTGCCCGCAGGGAGGCGCTGATGCAGTTCTTCCGTTACCTGGTCGTGACCTGGATCCTGGCCGTCGGTCTCTACGGCATCGTGACGAGCGGGCACCTCGTGCATCAGATCCTCTGCCTGATCGTCGTGCAGTCCTCCACCTACGTGCTGCTGCTCGCGGTTGGCTATCGCCGCGGCGCGGTGGCGCCTTGCTTCTACGACATCCCGCCGCGTACGCCGGCCGTCGATCCCGTCGTCCAGGCGCTTGCCCTGATCGATGTGGTCGTCGAGGCGGCCCTGACAGCTCGGCTGCTGGCGATCGCGGTGCAGGCACACAAGCGGTTCGGCACTCTCGACCCGCACGAGCTTGTCGAGCTCAGGGGCTGACGGGAGCCACCAGGTGCGTCAGATGCTCCCGCTGGCCGTCATTCTTGGCATCCTGACGGCGTCCGCCTCGCACCGGGACTCGGTGTACTGGTTCGCCGGTTTCCGGCCCTCGCATGGCGTGGCCATCGGGATCGACTTCGTCGCCACCCCCCATGCGGCCGGGCTCGGCTGCCTGGCGGCGGTCCTGGTGACCGCCGCGATGATGTTGTCCTGGCGGTACTTCGAGCGGGTCGCGACCTACCACCACGCCCTCATGCTCACGTTCCTGGCTGGCATGGCTGGGTCCTGCCTGACCGGCGACATCTTCGACCTGTCCCAGGGTGCCCTCACCTTCGCGATCACCAACAGCTTGGGCAGCTACCTGACGCTGTCTGGCATCGCCGTGATCTATGGCAGGACAGGGGCGCTGAATATGGCTGGCGGCGTCTTCTATGGGCTGGGGGATCCGCCTGCCGAAGACCGGCAGATGGCCGAGCAGGCCAGCGAGGAGACAATCGAAACGAGCCGCGCCAGGCGCCGCTCGCCGCTGTCGATGATCGTGCCGGCCGCCGCGCTGATCATCGGTGCGCTGGCGCTGACCTTTGTCCCGCACCTGGACCGGGCTGTCCAGGGCATGGCCCAGCGGCTTCAGGATCAGGCCGGCTATGACCGCGCCGTGCCGTCGGGAGCAGCCGCAGCCTCGTCCGTGCCGCCTGTTCCGCCGGAATCCGCCGGAATCCGCTGGCAGCGCGGTCGCTGACATCGCGGCCGGCATCGTCTCAGCCGCGTGCGCCGTCGCGCTGGCCGGGCTGGCACTCTACGGACGCCGGCTGCCGCTGCCGTGGCGTGCGGTCAGGCGAGGGATGCTGCGAGGCAGGCCGCTCGAAGGCATCCAGAGCGGCGTGGTCAATGACTATGTCACCTGGATCGTCTTCGGCGTCGCCTGCATCGCGGGAGCGCTGGCCGTCGCGGTCCGCTGACCAGGGGAGGCGGCCGGCTGAGATCCTGATGCTCAGCAGCCTGCGGCCGCCGGCGACGTCCACGTCTACGCGGGCCAGGTCGTCTCGCATGATCGAGGTGCCGCCGGCCAGGAGCAGGTGCGCCGGATGACCAGGCACGCCGTACCCCGCGGCAGGGACCTGCCAGCCGGCGATGACCCGGCGCTCGCCTGAGCGCGAGACCGCGACGAGTTCGCAGGTGAGCGGCCCGCGGACGCCGGCGAGGTTCAGGATCACCTGGGTGCCCCACGCGAAATCGACCAGCCCGACCGTCCCGCGCACCCCGGTGGCGGCGTTCGCGGCCGTGTGCGTCTGGCCCTGCATCGCCAGCACCGGCGGCGGGCCAGCCTGCGAGGCAACGGCGACGCCGGCCGCCACGCCTCCGCCGAGCAGGACGAGGGAGGCGGCAGCGGCCAGGAAGCCACGCTGGCGGGTCACGCGGCGGCGGGCGGTGGCGCGGCGCCGCATCAGGTCCTCGACCTGGGCGGCGCCCGGCTCGTCTGACTCGGGCTCAACCGGGTCGACGCCCGCGAACAGGCTCGACATCGCCGACAGCTCAGCGAGCTCGGCGGCGCATGACTCGCACCCGGCCAGGTGCGCCTCGAACTCCAGCCGGTCCTGCTGCTCGAGCAGGCCGGCGTGCTGGCGGTCACCGGCCGTCAGCCGCAGCACGAACGCGAGCAGCGGGGTCCTGTAGCGCCGGTACAACTCGGCGACCAGGGCATCGTCACCGGCGCCAGCGCTTGCGTCAGCGCGGCCCCAGCGCCGGCGCAGGCCGGCCTCCCGGCCCGACGGCTCCGGGACTGCCATTGCGGTGCTCCCGTTCGCCGGGCTTTCTGTGAGCAGGTCGCATGAGATCGTACAGCCATTCCCGCCGGGACGCGCTGCTGAGCGCGAGCGTCACATTTCCTGAGCAGTCGCTGAACCCGGCGGCCAGGGCGGCGCGTACCCCTGCCTGACATCCCGGGCCCGGGAAGACGCCAGTACCGGCGCCGAAATGGCCGCCATCGAGACAGGAGATTCCCGATCATGAAGTGCACATTCCCGAGCCGGCGCGTGCTGACCTCCATGGCCGCGGCGGTGAGCGCCGTCGGCCTGGCGGGCACGGCAGCTCTCACAGTCGGCGCCGGCTCGGCCGGTGCGGCCGTGACCAGCGCACAGGCGAGGTCGTTCACGTTCAGGCTGGTGCCGTCCGCCGGCATCGCTGCCTGCCTGCCGCACGCCGGCGGCAAGGTCACGATCACTCCGGGACGGCTGAACGACACCATGCGCGTCTCGATCCACGGCATGCCGCGCAACGCGGGATTCGACCTGTTCGTGATCGAGCAGCCGGCCAAGCCGTTCGGCATCTCGTGGTACCAGACCGACATTCAGGCCGGCCGGCACGGCAACGGGACCGCGACGGTGCGCGGCATCTTCGACAAGGAGACCTTCACGGTGTCGCCGGATCCGGCGCGAACGATCGCTCCCACCCACCAGTTCCACCTGGGCCTGTGGTTCAACAACCCGCGGACCCCGTTCAACCTGGGCTGCGAGCCCGGTGCGCCGAACCCGATCGTCACGCCGTTCAACGGCGAGCAGCACGCCGGGACCCAGGTGCTGAACACCGCGCAGTTCCCGGTCAACGCCGGGCCGCTGTCGCACGTGCATCGCTAACGAAGGACAGGACCGCTCCTTCCCGCCCCGCGGGGGTCCGGGGGTCGCCCCCGGACACGCACGGCGGGAAGGAGCGGTCCTTTCACGTGCCCGACCGAGCGGCCTGCCGCGCCGGCGCGGCCCGCCGCGGCCCAGGGCAGTCGAGGCCGCAGTGCAGGACAGGGCGCTGGCCGGGCCGCGGGGCCGCCTTCGCGGCCTGGCTGGGGTTGCGGATCGTGACCGCCGCCAGCGCGCCGCCCAGCACGCACAGGCCGGCCGCGATGAACGACGCCATCTGAAAGCCGGCCGAGAAAGCGTCGCGATGCAGGTAGGCGGCGCCGGTAAGGCCCGCGGCCGCCGGGAGGACCGCGACGGCGATCAGGCTGCCCGCCCTCGCCACGTCGTTGTTGATCGCCGAGGCCGCTCCCGCATTCTCGGCCGGGGCTGCGGCCAGGACCGTCGAGGTCAGCGGCGCCACGTTGATAGCCAGGCCGAAGCCGAAGACCAGGACGGCCGGCAGCACCTCGGTCAGGTAGTCTCCAGAGCGGCCGATCCTCGCGAACAGCGCCAGCCCGGCCGCGATCACGAGCGGGCCGAGCGTCATCTGCAACCTGGGCCCGATCTTCGCGGCCAGGGCTCCCGACCTGGCCGACAGCAGCAGCATGATCACCGTCACCGGCAGCAGCGAAATCCCGGCCTCAAGCGCGGTATATCCGGATACCTGCTGCAGCTGGATGGGCAGCAAGAACAGCGCACCGCCGAGTGCCGCATAGACGATAAAGGTGACAATATTCGCGGAAGTGAACTGCAACGACGAGAACAGCGCTGGCGGCAGGACCGGGTTCCTCGCGCGGCGCTCGCGCAGCACGAACGCGACGAGCAAGATGACCCCCGCGATCACCGAGGCCGCGGGCGCTGGCCGGCTCCAGCCCGCAGCCGGGCCGTCGATCAGTCCGTAGGTCAGCCCGATCAGTCCCAGCGTGACCAGCACCCCGCCGCTCACATCAACCCGCCCGGTCTCCGCCATGTCGCGGGACTCGGGCACGTGCCGCCAGGTGACCGCCACGACCAGGGCCGCGATCGGCAGGTTGATGGCGAAGATCAGCCGCCACGACGCGGCCTGGATCAGCCAGCCGCCGATGAACGGTCCGATCGCGGTGCCCACGCCGGCGAAGCCCGACCAGGCCCCGATCGCCTTGCCGCGGTCGTCAGGACGGAACGAGGCCTCGATGATGGCCAGGCTGCCCGGCGTGAGCAGCGCGGCGCCGACGCCCTGCAGAGCCCGCGCCCCGATCAGCAACTGGGCGTTGGGCGCTAGCCCGCACAACCCGGACGCGATCGCGAACCAGACCACGCCGATCTGGAACACCAGCTTGCGCCCGTAACGGTCGCCGAGGGCGCCAGCCACGAGCAGCAGCCCGGCCAGCGTGAGCGTGTAGGCGGTCACCACCCACTGCAGGTCGGCGAGGCTGGCATCGAACTCCTTGCCAATCGCGGGCAGTGCGATCCCGACCACGGTGGCGTCGATCGAGGCCATCGCAGAGCCGAGGATCGTGGCGAAGAGCACCCAGCGTCCGGACGGGCTGGCCAGCCTGAGCGCCGGTTCCGTGCCAGCTTCAGCGGCCGTCATGGCTCCAGTGTGGCCCATCGCGGCGGGTCCGGCCCTGACAGGCCCTAGACGGCTGGCTCGCTGGGCTGCGGACCCTGACCTGCCGGCAGGGCGCCAGGCTTGCCTACGGTTAGGGTGCTGCTGAGGGGTTGTTTTCTGACCGGGTGCCGCGAGCCGGGGGGCGGGAGGCGATGCACGGATGAGTCCAGTATCGCGTGGTTTTCACGGTCGCCGGACCGACGAGGCAGCGCCTGATCGGGTGCCGCCAGGGCAGTACGTGACGAGCGATTTCCCCGTCCTGTCCGCCGGGCCGACGCCGCACGTCGCCGCGGACCAGTGGACGTTCTCGATCCGCCAGGCTGGCTCGGTGCTCAGATCGTGGACCTGGCAGGAGATGCGCGCGCTGCCCGCCGAGACGGTCACCACCGACATCCACTGCGTGACCAGGTGGTCCAAGCTCGACACGCGGTGGCAGGCGGTCTCGCTCGACACGCTGCTCGATCAGGCAGGCGCCGACGCGGAGTTCGTCCTGGCCTACAGCGACGGCGGCTACACGACCAACCTGCCGGTCGGCGATGTCACCGGCGGGCAGGCCTGGCTGGCGTTCGGCTACGACGGCGGGCCGCTCGATCCCGAGCACGGCGGACCGGTGCGGCTGCTTGTCCCGCATCTGTACTTCTGGAAGAGCGCCAAGTGGGTGCGTGGCCTTGACCTGCTCGGCCAGGACGAACCGGGCTTCTGGGAGACCTACGGCTACCACATGTACGGAGATCCATGGCGGGAACAGCGGTACGCGGGCGACTAACCTGGCAGCTCGCCAGTGTCGCGGCGGTCCGGGCGGAGACCGCCACGGCACGCACCATCGAGCTTGCGGCAGACTGGGCCGGCCATCGCGCCGGCCAGCATGTCGATGTGCGGCTGACGGCCGAGGACGGCTACACCGCCGAACGGTCCTACTCGATCGCGGCGGCGCCAGGCGAGCCGCTTGCCATCACGGTGCAGCGCCTCGACGACGGCGAGGTCTCGCCGTACCTGACCGGCGAGCTGCGTGCCGGTGACCAGCTCGAGGTGCGCGGCCCGATCGGCGGCTACTTCGTCTGGGACGCCGAGGCGGACAGCCCGCTGCTGCTCGCGGCCGGCGGCTCGGGGATCGTACCGCTCAGGTCGATCCTGCGGCACCGCGAGCGAACCGGTTCGGCGGTTCCGGCCAGGCTGCTCTACTCGGTTCGCTCGCTGGCCGACGCGATCTACCGCGATGAGCTTGACCGGTACGCCGGCCATGTCCCGGTCAGCTACGCGCTGACGAGGTATCAGCCGCCGGGCTGGACAGGTCACCGGGGCCGGGTCGACGGCGCGCTGCTTGGCGACATCGCCTGGCCTGCCGACGATGACGCACTGGCCTTCGTCTGCGGGCCCACGGCCTTCGTGGAGACGATCGCTGAAGGCCTCACCATGATCGGCTACCCGCCGCAGCGGGTGAAGACCGAGCGCTTCGGCGGGCCGGGAGGACAGTGATGGACGCACTGGACGGGAACGCGATCGGCGGGTTGCTGCACGAGGTCTTCGGCACCGAGATGACCACCGCCACCGGCACCTGTGCCGCCTGCGGAGCGAGCGGCCAGGTCGCCGGGTTCACGGTGTTCGCCAGGGCGCCAGGCACCGTCGCGCGCTGCCGCACATGCTCCGCGGTCCTGATGGTGATCGTTACCGCGCACGGCATGAACTGCGTCGACCTGCGCGGGCTGGCTGACCTGGTCGCGACGTGACAGAAGGGGCGAAACGGTGACCGAGCAGGGCACGGCCAGCGGGCAGGCCGCACCGCGGCCCGCGATCCTGACGGTCGACGACGACCCTGGGGTGTCCCGCGCGGTCGCCAGGGACCTGCGGCGCAAGTACGGCGAGGACCACCGCATCATGCGCGCGGAGTCCGGTGCTGCCGGGCTTGACGCGCTGCGGCAGATGAAGCTGCGCGGCGACCTGGTCGCGGTGATCCTGGCTGACTACCGGATGCCCGAGATGAACGGCATCGAGTTCCTCGAGCGGGCGATGGACGTCTACCCGTCGGCGCGTCGCGCGCTGCTGACCGCCTACGCCGACACGGGCGCCGCCATCGACGCGATCAACGTCGTGGACCTCGACTACTACCTGCTGAAACCGTGGGACCCGCCGGAAGAGAAGCTCTACCCCGTCGTCGACTCGCTGCTGGACTCGTGGCGATCAGCAGACCACCGGCCAGTCGCCGAGACCAAGATCGTCGGGCACCGGTGGTCGGCGCGCTCTTCGCAGGTGCGTGAGTTCCTCGCGCGCAACCAGGTGCCCTACCGCTGGTATGGCTCCGACGAGCCCGAGGGCCGTCGTCTGCTCGAAGCCGCAGGAGCCGACGGGATGCGGCTGCCGCTGGTGATCACGCCGGACGGCGACGCGCTGGTCGAGCCGTCCGACTCCGAGCTTGCCGGCCGGGTCGGGCTCGCCACGACGCCCGCCGAGGCGTTCTACGACCTCATCGTCGTGGGCGGCGGGCCGGCCTCGGCGCCGCGGTCTACGGTGCGTCAGAAGGGCTGCGGACGGTCCTGGTCGAGCGGACCGCCACCGGCGGCCAGGCTGGCCAGAGCTCCAGGATCGAGAACTACCTCGGGTTCCCCGACGGGGTCTCCGGCGCGCAGCTCACCGACCGGGCCAGGCGGCAGGCCGCCAAGTTCGGCGCCGAACTGCTGACCACGCGCGAGGTCGTGGGGCTTGAGGTGCACGGATCTGCGCGCCGGGTCTTGTTCGGGGACGGGACCTCCGTCGGCGCGCACACCGTGATCCTGGCGACTGGGGTGACGTACCGCCAGCTGACCGTGCCGGGGATCGCGGAACTGACCGGCCGCGGCGTGTTCTACGGCTCCGCGCTGACCGAGGCCAGCAGCTGCATGAACCATGACATCTATATCGTCGGCGGGGCGAACTCCGCCGGGCAGGCCGCGGTCTACCTGGCCAGATCAGCTAAGTCCGTGACGATGCTGGTGCGCGGGTCCTCGCTGGAGCGGTCCATGTCGCACTACCTGATCCAGCAGGTGGAGGCGATGCCGAAGATCTCCGTGCGCACCTGCACCGAGATCGCTGCCGCGGACGGCACCGATCACCTCGAGCGCCTGACGCTGCGCGACAGCAGGACGGGCGCTACGGAGACCGTCGACACTCAGTGGGCGTTCGTCTTCATCGGCGCCGCGCCGCTGACCGGCTGGCTGGACGGCGTCGTCCAGCGGGACGATCGCGGGTTCGTGCTCACCGGCCCCGACCTGCTCAGCGGGGGCGAGCGCCCGAAGGGGTGGCCGCTCGACCGGCCGCCGTACCACCTGGAGACCAGCGTGCCAGGAGTCTTCGTCGCCGGAGATGTCAGGGCTGAGTCGGCCAAGCGGGTCGCCTCCGCAGTGGGCGAAGGCGCGATGGCCGTCATGCTGGTGCACCGTTACCTGGAGGTGCTGTGACGACATCCGCTGCCCCGCAGAGCCCGGCCCAGTGCAGCGCCGCCGAGCTGCGCGAGCTGTTCTTGTTCGAGAAACTGACCGATGACCAGCTGGACTGGCTGTGCCGCGAGGGCACGGTGATATCCACCCAGCCTGGCATGGTCTATGTCGAAGCCGAGCGTGCCGAGAACCTGTACGTGCTGCTGAACGGCACGATCGTGCTGTCGCGCCGGATCGGCGCCGACGAGGTCGAGGTGAGCAGGACGTCAGGTCCTGGCGCGTACGCTGGCGCTTTCTTCGCCTACCTCGGTGACCGGGTGCCGCAGGTCTACAACAACTCGCTGCGGGCGACGGAACCCTCGCGCTTCTACGTGCTGTCCGCGCCGAAGTTCGCCCATCTGATGACCGAATGGTTCCCGATGGCCGCGCACCTGCTCGAGGGGCTGCTGTTCGGTACCAAGAACACCCAGGAGGCGATCGGCCAGCGGGAGCGGCTGCTCGCGCTGGGTTCGCTGTCCGCTGGCCTTGCGCACGAGCTGAACAACCCGGCGGCGGCGGCCGTCAGGGCGGCAGGCTCGCTCCGGGAACGCGTCGCGGGCATGCGGGGCAAGCTCGCCGCGATCGCCGCGGCTGGCCTGGACGGCGCGGTCGTGGCGAGCCTGGTCAGGCTCCAGGAGGATGCGGTTGAGCGGGTGGTTAAGGCGCGGCCGCTCAGTCCCATCGAGACCGCGGACGCGGAGGACGAGGTCGCTGACTGGCTCGACACGCACAGCATCGCGGCGAGCTGGGACCTCGCGCCGCTGTTCGTGCAGGCCGGGCTGGGCAGCGAGTGGCTCGATCAGGTCGCACTCGGCCTGCCGGAAGGGACGCTGGAGAGCGCGGTCCGGTGGCTGGCCTACACGGTCGAGACCGAGATGCTGATGACGGAGATCACGGACTCGGTGACCAGGGTCTCCGCGCTCGTCGGCGCCGCGCGTCAGTATTCCCAGCTCGATCGCGCGCCCTACCAGGTGATCGACGTGCACGAGCTGCTGGACAGCACGCTGGTCATGCTCGACGGCAAGATCGGTCCCGACATCACCGTGGTGAAGGACTACGACAGGAGGCTGCCGAGGATTCCGGCGTTCCCCGCTGAGCTCAACCAGGTCTGGACCAACCTGATCGACAACGCCGTGGCAGCGATGGACGGCAGCGGCACGCTGACGATCAGGACGGCGCTGGACCGGGACCAGGTGCTCGTCGAGTTCGCCGACACGGGCCACGGGATACCCGATGAGATCAAGGGACGGATATTCGAGCCGTTCTTCACGACCAAGCCGGTCGGCCAGGGCACCGGGCTTGGCCTGGACATCTCCTGGCGGATCATCGTGAGCAGGCATCATGGCGATCTCAAGGTCGAGTCCGTGCCGGGTGACACCAGATTCCGGGTCTGGCTGCCCGTCGCGGCCGGCGAGACTGCGACCGATGCAGCGGGTAATCAAGGAAGCAACACAGCTAGCGACGAGGCGAAGGAGCAGCAGACATGACCGCACAACCCGGCGTTGAGCCGGCGATCCCGCCGAGCGGCACCGGATGCGTCGAGTGTGACGCGGCCGGCGGCTGGTGGGTGCACCTGCGGCGATGCGCGCAGTGCGGGCACATCGGCTGCTGTGACACCTCACCCTCGCGGCACGCGAGCGCGCACGCGAAAGCGACGGGCCACCCGATCATCCGCAGCTTCGAGCCGGGCGAGGACTGGTTCTTCAGCTACCAGACCAACGAGCTGTACGAAGGCGGCCCTTCTCTCGTGCCGCCGCAGCACCATCCTGCCGACCAGCCGGTGCCAGGTCCGGCCGGCCGGGTGCCCGGCGACTGGCAGTCCCACGTGCACTAGCGCCCCCGGCTTAGACGAAGACTCAGGACCCTATGCGGTCCCTGCGTCTTCGGCTAAGCCTTTTCTCTTCGGCGAAGCGGGTACTACGCATGCGCCTGCAGGTCAACCGGGACCCTTGCCGCCGCCGTCTTTGCCGCCGCCGTGACCGTGGCCGTGGTCATGACCATGGCCACGGTGATGCTCCCCGCGCGCCGCGGTGATCTGGACCGCCGTGCTGGCCAGCACCTTGCCGGCTGGCCGAACCGTCATCACCGTTCCCGGCCTGGCGTCCCGCGTGGGCTGCCAGGTGACAGCGACCCGCAGCCCGCGGTCGCGCAGCTCGCGCACGACGGTGCTGACCGGCCGGCCCACCAGCGCGGCCGCGTTGATCGTGACCGTGTGGCTTGCGGGTCGGCTCGCGTGCGAGCGGGGCGGCTGTGGCTGCGGCGATGCCGTGCCTGCCAGGCTGGCCACCAGCCAGCCGGCCAGGCTCGCCGCGACCGCGAAGGCCGCCGCCATGGCTGCCAGCTGGCCCCGGCCGGCGCGGGCCCCGCCGCGTTGCCGCGGCGGCAGCGATGGCACGCCGTAACGGGTACCTGCGGCCGGGCCGTACCCGCCAGCCCCGGAGTCCGGGCCGAATCCGCCGGGTTCTGACAGCTGCCAGGCGGCCGCCGCCGGCAGCTCGGCCGTAACGTCGGGCGGGCCGGAACCGGCTGCATGGCCGGCGCCGGCCAGGCCAGCTACCTCGCCCGCGCCGACGAGATAGCTCCCTGATCCGCCTGGCGTGGTCGCCCCGGCTCGGATGTCGTCGCGCAGGGCGCGCGCTCGCGTCGCGACCTCGGCAGCGCCTGCCGGGCGGCCACCGGGATCCTTCGCGGTCAGGTCGGCGATCAGCCCGGCAACCGGGGCCGGCACGGACCCTGGCAGCGGCGGCAGCCACTGCATCCGGTGCGCCAGCGCGATCTCCATGACCGTGCCGGTGAACGGCACCGCGCCCGCCAGGCACTCATAGGCGACCATGCCGAGCGAGTACAGGTCGCTGGCGGGCCCGGCCGCCTGGCCGGCGACGCGTTCCGGCGCCAGGTACGCAGGCGTGCCGATCAGCGTGCCTGTCCTGGTGAGCGGCGCCGATCCGGCCGCATAGGCGACGCCGAAGTCGGTGATCTTGACGATGCCGCTGCTGTCCAGCAGCAGGTTGCCTGGCTTGATGTCGCGGTGCACCACGCCAGCGGCATGCGCGATCGCGAGGCCGGAGGCCACCTGAGCAACGATGTCCATGACCTGGTCGGGCGGCAGCGGGCCGGTGGCGATGAGCTCGGTCAGCGGCGGGCCGTCGACGAGCTCCATCACCAGGAAGGCGGGCTGGTCAGCGGCTGCCTCGCCGAAGTCGTACACCTGGGCGATCGAGGGATGCGAAAGACCGGCGGCGTGGCGGGCCTCGGCGCGGAATCGGGCGATGGTGTCCGCCTGCTGCGCGAGCTCCGCCCGGAGCAGTTTCACGGCCACCGGGCGGTCGAGAACCAGGTCCACGGCGCGCCATACCGCACCCATGCCGCCCGAGGCGATCAGGGCATCCAGCCGGTAGCGAGAAGCGAGCACCTCGGCGCTGAGCGATCGGGACATCCGGGCCAGGCTACCCGCGATCGGGCCGGCTATCCGTGAACTTCAGCCGCATCGGCCGCGGGCCGGACCGGCTGAGACAATCGTGCAGACACGCCAGCGGCGGAGGGCTATGCATCTGTGGCAGTGGCTCGGCCAGCGCGATCGTGACTACGCGGCGCTGCGCAGGGCGGGCCGGAGCGCGATCGTGATGCCGGGCGTATTCGCCGTGGGCGACATGGTCTTCGGCAACGCCGGTGTCGCCACGTTCGGCGCGTTCGGCGCGTTCGCGATGCTGTTGCTCGTCGACTTCAGCGGCCCGATGTCGCAGCGGCTGCAGGCGCAGGCCGCGCTGGCCGTCGTCGGCGCCGTCTTCATCTGCGCGGGAACCGCGGCGTCAGCGAGCCCGTGGCTGGCCGCGGTCTCGATGGCCGTCGTCGGCTTCTGCGTCTTGTTCGCCGGCGTGGTGAGCTCGACGCTCGCGACCGCGTCGACGGCGCTGCTGCTGGCGTTCATCCTGCCGGTCTCGGTGCCGGCCCCGGTCTCGGCCATCCCGGAACGGCTGGCCGGCTGGGGACTCGCTGCCATCAGCGGGCTGGTCGCGATCGCGCTGCTCTGGCCCGCGCCTGCCAGGGACCGGCTGCGGCCGGCCGCAGCCGCCGCGTGCGCGACCCTGGCCCGACGGCTTCGAGCCGAGGTGGCCTTCCTGCTCAGCGGCGGCGATCCGGCGTTCGCCGCCGACCGTGACGGCGCCATCGCGCAGGCGCAGGAGGCCATCGACGCGCTGCGCCGCACCTTCCTGGCGACGCCGTACCGTCCTGGCGGGCTGCGGACGTCGGCGCGAACGGTCACCAGGCTGGTGGCCGAGGTGGGCTGGCTGAGCCTGATCATCAGGAAATCCAGCCAGCATCCCGCGTCAGCCGGGTTCAGCCGGTCAGCCTGCGCCGTGAAGGTTGCCGCCGCCGGCGTGCTCGAGCGGGGCGCGGAGCTGCTGACCGTCACCGGCGGGAGCGGCGAGAAGCTTGAGCAGGCCATGTCCGGTCTGGACGCCGCGCTGAGAACGCTGGGGAACCACGCGGCCGCCGAGCTGCCTGGCGGCTCGCCGGACGGACAGCCTGGCCAGCCGGCCTCGTCCGGGCGGGCCGGGCCGTCGGGCAGTGTTGGCAACCACCGGGCCGACGGTGACCACGGGGGCGCGCTCGTCAGCGCGCTTGACCCCGCGTTCCGTGCGCAGGAAGCCGGCTACGCGGTCAGGCTGATCGGGCGGACCATCGCTTTGACCGCCGCCGCTGAGCGGCGTAGCTGGCTGCAGCGCATGCTCGGCCGGCCCCCTGCCGGCTTGCGAGGCACGCTGTCGGCGGCGGAGACCAGGGCCGCCGCCCACGTACAGCGGCACTCGGTCTGGTTGCGCAACAGCATCCGCGGAGCGGCCGGGCTCGGCGTCGCTGTGCTGGTCGCCAGGCTGACCGGGGTACAGCATTCGTTCTGGGTTGTGCTCGGCACGCTGTCGGTGCTCAGGTCGAACGCGCTCAGCACAGGACAGGACGCGCTGCGCGCGCTCGCCGGGACGGTGGTCGGACTCGTGGCCGGCGCGGGCATCCTCGCCGCGATCGGCACCGACCCCACTGCGCTGTGGATCCTGCTGCCTTTCGCTGTGCTGCTGGCCGGGGTGGCGCCGGCCGCGATCTCGTTCGCCGCTGGCCAGGCAGCGTTCACGCTCACGTTGGTGATCTTGTTCAACCTGATCAGGCCGGGCTGGGAGGTCGGGCTGCTGCGGCTCGAGGACATAGCGCTCGGCTGCGCGGTGAGCATCGTGGTCGGGCTGATGTTCTGGCCGCGCGGGGCTGGCGCCGCGCTCAGGCAGGCGCTGGCGGATGCCTACGCCGACAGCGCCGCGTACCTGGCCAGCGCGGTGGAGTTCGGGATCCTGCGATGCACCAGCCAGGGAGCGCGGCCCGGCCTGCCAGCCGAGCAAGCCAGCCGCGCCGCCGCCGCTGACCGGCGGCTGGACGACGCGTTCCGCGCGTACCTGGCCGAGCACGGCCCCAAGCCCGTGCCGCTCGCCGAGATGGCCAGGCTGGTGACCGGTGCGTCCGGGCTCCGCCTGGCCGCCGGTGCTGTGCTCGATCTCTGGCGCGGCGATCCTGGCAAGGCGGCAGCCGACCGCTCGGCGGCCCGCAGCGAGATACTGGGGTCCCTGACCAGGGTCCGCGGCTGGTACGACGACCTGGCAGCGAGCCTGACCGACGGGCAGCAACCGGACGACCCGCTGCCCTACGACCGGGCCGCGGACGGCCGGCTCACCGAAGCGGTCCGCCGCGACCTCGACAGCGGTGACAGCGAGGCGGCAGCGACCGCGGTCCGGATCGTCTGGACGGGGGACCACCTCGACGCGACCAGGCGGCTGCAGGAGACGATCGCACCCGCCGCGCACGCGGCTGCCGCGTATCAGGGCGCCAGCAGCCTCGCGGCGGCCAGGACGCGGTGGTCCTCCCACGGGCGGCCCGTCAGCTGAACGGCCAGTGGCAGGCCACGGGCATCCGTGCCCGCCGGGATGGCGACCGCTGGCGATCCGGTCAGGCTGGCCGGCAGCGTGAAGATGAAGTCCTCGCCGGTGATCGTGCGGTGCCCGGGTGCCGGCTCAAGGCAGGCGGGCGTCAGCAGGAAGTCGGTAGTTTCCGCCGCCCGCAGGTACCGGCGCCTGAAACGGTCCCAGTCCCACAGCTGGCGATCGGCCTGCGCGCCGGACAGTTCGGCGCGAGTCCAGTAACGCGTGGTGATATCCAGTGCCTCAGCGAGCCACGGCAGTTGCCAGCCGGTCCTGGTCAGTCCGGCCGCGCTGAGGACAGCGGCGGCGCGATCGAGGGCTGCAGCCTGGCTGGCCTCCGGCCACCACGGCTCTTCCCCGGCCAGCACCGCGAACGTCGCGCCCTCGAGCCCGGCCGCGCGTGCGGCCAGCAGCGGCACGGGCGGCACGCCGGCGTCCCGCCAGTCTGGTCCGGCGATGACGGCGAGCACCCGCTCAAGGTCGGCGACGCCGCGTGCCAGCGGGGCGATCTGCGTGCGGCCGTCGCTGAGCGCGCCGATACGCGGGAAATGCCCGGTGCCGGGGACCCGGCCCGCGGTCGGCTTCAGCCCGAAGACCCCGCACCAAGCGGCCGGCAGCCTGATGGAGCCGCCCGAGTCGCTGCCAAGGCCGAGCACCGATCCGCCGGCCGCCACGACCACGCCTTCTCCCGTGCTCGAGCCGCCAGGCGTCCGGCCAGGATCGGCCGGGTGGCGGACCCGGTCCTGCGCCGAATCAGGCCCCCATGCATGCGTCTTGGCCATGATGACCGCCCCGGCCCGCCGCAGCCTGGACACGGCGGTGGCATCACAGGCAGGCCAGCGATCGGTCTGGCCGCGCTCACCCGCGCACGGGAAGCCTTCGACGTCGATCCAGTCCTTGACGGTCACCGGCAGGCCGTGCAGCGGCCCGGTCGCGCCGCCGGCCGCGAAGCTCCCCTGGTCAAGGCGGCGCGCGTCCGCCAGCGCCCGCTCATCGCCGAACGCGGCGACCGCGCCAGTCCGCTCGTGCACCGCGTGCAAGGCGCGACCCGGCGCGACCGGGTGGCGCCCTGAGGGCTGATCGCGAGCTGTGGGTGGCGGCTGGGCCGGCCAGCGGCTGGGCGGGGCAGCGCAGCGGAACAGAACGCTTATGGAAAACTGGCCTCAAGCATGGTCAGTGGTGCATCCGGCGGAGGGGAGGACGCCAGGCGATGACGGTGCCAGGGCCGTCGGACGTGCCAGTGGCGGCGAGTACCTCCGGGCTGCCCGAGCCCGTGCCCGCACGCGCCACCACGCCGCAGCCTGTGCTCTCGCCACTCACCGCGGCTGCGATCTTCCTGGTCGTGACCGTCAACGACGGCGGCGAGCCCGCTGTCCTTGACCTGCTCGGCGACCTGGCCGGATTGGAGCGGTCGGTCGGATTCCGGATCCCCGAGGGCAAGCTCGCCTGCGTCACCGGCATCGGCTCGCAGGCGTGGGACCGGCTGTTCTCCGGGCCGAGGCCTGCCGAGCTGCACCCGTTCCAGCCGCTGTCCGGCGGCAGGCACAGCGCCGTGGCCACCCCGGGGGACCTGCTCTTCCACGTCCGCGCGAACAGGCTGGACCTGTGTTTTGAGTACGTGACACAGCTGATGAACAGGCTGGCTCGCGCGGTCACGGTCTGCGACGAGGTGCACGGGTTCCGGTACTTCGACGAGCGGGACCTGATCGGGTTCGTCGACGGCACGGAGAACCCGGCAGGGCAGGCCGCCGCTGAGGCGGCCATCATCGGCGGCGCGGATCAGGATTTCGCCGGCGGCAGCTACGTCGTCGTGCAGAAGTACCTGCACGACGTGGACGGGTGGAACGCGCTCCCCGTGGAAGAGCAGGAGAAGGTCATCGGCCGCAGCAAGCTGTCCGACATCGAGATGCCCGACGACGTCAAGCCGTCGAACTCGCACGTCGCGCTGAACACGATCGTCGACGCGGACGGCACCCAACGGCAGATCCTGCGGGCAAACATGCCGTTCGGCGCGCCGGGCCGCGGCGAGTTCGGCACCTACTACATCGCCTACGCGGCCACGCCATCGGTCACCGAGCAGATGCTCGTCAACATGTTCATCGGCAAGCCGCCCGGCAACTACGACCGGATTCTTGACTTCTCCACGCCCGTGACAGGCGGCCTGTTCTTCGTCCCTGCCGCCGGTTTCCTTGACGATGCGCCAGGGCCGCCCGAGCCGCAGCCAACCGGGGCTAGCGAGCAGGACGGCTCACTGCGCATCGGCAGCCTGCAAAGGAGCGCTCAGCTATGAACAACCTGCATCGCGAGCTCGCGCCGGTCTCCGCCGCTGCCTGGTCCAGCATCGAGGAGGAAGCCAGGCGGACTTTCACGCTGCACCTCGCGGGCCGCCGGGTCGCCGAAGTGAAGGGCCCTGGCGACGAGGCACTGGCCGCCGTCGGCACGGGCCATGTCGGCGACATCACCTCGCCCGCGCCAGGCGTGCTCGCCTGGGGCCGCACCGCTCAGCCGGTGATCGAGCTCAAGGTGCCGTTCGCGGTCAGTCGGCATGCGGCGGACGACGTCGAGCGCGGCGCGCAGGATCCTGACTGGCAGCCGGTCAAGGATGCCGCGCGGACGATGGCGTTCGCCGAGGACCGGGCCGTCTTCGAGGGTTACCAGGCCGGCGGGATCGCCGGCATCAGGGCGACCGCGTCGAACCCGGCGATGGCGCTGCCGTCCGATGCCAGGCAGTATCCGGAGGTGATCAGCGAGGCGCTGTCCGCGCTGCGCTTCGCCGGCGTCGGCGGCCCGTACGCGCTGGTGCTGAGCGCGGACGCGTACACGGCGGTCAGCGAGACATCCGACCACGGCTATCCGGTGCGCGAGCACCTCAGCCGGCTGGTGGACGGGCCGATCATCTGGGCACCAGCCATCGACGGCGCGTTCGTGCTGACGACCCGCGGCGGCGACTACGAGTTGCACCTCGCTCAGGACCTGTCGATCGGCTACCAGTCCCACGACGCGGACAGCGTGCACCTGTACTTCATTCAGGCGCTGACGTTCCTGGTGTACACGGCCGAGGCAGCCGTGCCGCTGTCGGCCCGATAGCGACGCGGCACGTTGCCGACTGCGCCGCACGCCGTTGCCACGGACGGAACCGCGATCGATCTGTGACAGAATGTCCGTGAAAAGCGATCAGACGGAGGCAACTGAATGGCCGAGACCGACCAGGTTCCCCCGGGCATCGACGCGTCGAAGCCGAGCGTCGCCCGCATCTACGACAGCCTGCTCGGCGGCGTGAGTAACTTCGCAGCCGACCGGGCGGCCGCCGATCTGATGCGGTCCAGGGCACCTGAGCTTGTCGACGCGGCCTTCGCGAACCGCGGGTTTCACCAGCGCGCTGCGAAATGGATCGCGGAACAGGGCGTGCGGCAGTTCATCGACCTCGGCTCGGGACTGCCGACGGTCGGGAACACCCACGAGGTCGTGCGCAAGGTCCGCCCCGACGCTCACGTCGTCTACGTCGACATCGATCCCATGGTCCAGCTGCACAGCAGCAGGCTGCTCGAGGGCGACGACGCGGTCGCTGTCGTCGTCGCCGACCTCAAGGACCCGGACGCGGTGCTGGACAGCGAGGCGGTGCGCCGGCTGATCAACTTCCGCGAGCCCGTGGCGGTGATGATGACCGCGGTGCTGCACTTCGTTTCCGACGCCGATGACCCGGCCGGCATCGTGGCGCGTTATGTCGCGGCGCTGGCGCCAGGCAGCTACCTCGCGCTCTCGCACACGACGGGCGACCACAAGCCGCCGCAGGCGGTTGCGGCCATGAACGAGGCTGGCCGCCGCTCCGCGGGCGGCAACTACGTCCGCAGCCGCGAGCAGGTGCGCCAGATCGTCGGCGCGCTTGAGGTCATCCCGCCGTACGGAGGCGCGCAGTCCGATGTCACCTGGGTGGGCCTGTGGGGCTGCGAGGACCCGGCCGCCGCTGACTCAGAGGGCTCGCGCTGGCTCTACTGCGCGGTGGCCGCCAAGCGGGGCTGACCGCGGAACCCAACAGCGTCGGGGGTTCATCGACGTCATGTGATGGTTGGGAGGCACCGCTGCCGGCTAGGCAGGGGAGTGGGCCTGCGCGTAGTGGGCGGCGAGGATGTCGTCGCCGAAGTCGCTGCGGGGCCGGCGCAGCACGGTGTGCGCGTGATTGCCGTCTTCCTGGGTGTTGTCGTACTCGATCAGCAGGTCGTCGCCCTGCACCCGGTAGTAGTGCCTGGTGCCGCGCATGGTCGCCCCTTCCCAGGCGAAATGCAGGTCGCCGGCGGTGAGCTTTTCCGCCAGCGCGGCGGCCAGCTCACCGGGGAGCCGGTCCAGGTAGAGCGCGACGAGCTGGCCGAGCAGGGCGCGGCCGGTGGGACCGAGCCGCGCGGACGCGATGCCGCATGGCTGGAGCGAGCGGGTGATCCGCTGCTTGGTGTTCGTCCTGATGTCGGCCGGCGCCCGGTCAGCCACCACGGCCTTGGCGCGGTCGCGCGGACCGAGCTCGGTGAGCAGCGCGAGCGCCATGTCTTCCTCGGGCGCGAGCGGCCCGGCCACGGCCTGGCCCGCGTAGCTGATCCTGGCGGGATTGGCGCCGAAGAACACCGGCGCCGGGGAGACCTCCGGACCGCGCACTGTCATGCTGACTGACAGGTGATGCCCCTCGAATCGCCAGCCCCACGCCTCGTCCTCGCCTGGCTCGCCGAAGACGCTGACCCAGTAGTCGCCGCTGTGCCGGCCGCGCCGCCATCCTTCCCTGCGGTCGAGCACTTCCTCCAGGGCAATGATGGCCATGGCCTGCGCATAGCCCCGGTCGCTGAGCGCCGTAGCCAGCAGCCGGTGCGCGGCCTTCCTCGCGGCCGGGCTGATCAGCGCGAGGCTGGCGCCCGGTCGTTTCCGCGGCCGGTACTCCAGCCAGCGCCGCGCCTGCTCATCGGCGAAGGGCAGCGCTGCCAGCGCGCGCTGCTCGTCGTCCAGGGCCCGCACGAGCACGCTCGCGGCCGAGCGCATGTCCGCGGCGACGCTGTCAGCAGTCATGACCCCGGTATATCAGGACGTGCGCCGCGCGCTCCGCGTCGATGGCACTGGCGATCGGCGCCGCAGCTGAACCGGAGACTCCCCTCCGGGCTCCGGTGCGGCACGGCGGCCGCTGGCGGGCCCCGCTAACAGCGGGCCTTGCCACCACGGCCGTCTGTGCCGCACGGAGCGGACGCGAATGGTCATGGCAGTCCTTCTGGTCGCAGCCGCCGGATACGCACGCCGGTGGCTATAGGACGCGCAGGACCGCCAGGACGATTACGGCACGGGCGAATTGGCTTCGGAGAGCGAGGACATTCCCTACCGAACCCCGGTGCGCGGTGGAACAGCCGGACGGCCCAGAGATAGCTGACCAGGGTGATGCCGCGCCCCAGGCGATCGCGACGATCACGCTGTGGCCGGCAGGATGGCCGAACAGCAGGTCCCGCGTCGCGTTGATGAGCGGCGTGAACGGCTGATACTCCGCGAACCAGCGCAGCCCGGCGGGCATCGACGCGGTCGGCACGAAGCCGCTGCCGAGGAACGGCAAGATCAGCAGCGGCATAGGCACGTTGCTGGCACCCTCGGCGGTCTTGGAGATCAGGCCAAGCGCCACGGCGAGCCAGGTGATCCCGACGATGAACAGCGCCAGGATGCCGATCGCGGCGATCCAGCCGGCAGGGGCCGCCGTGGGCCGGAACCCGGCGAGGCAGGCCACGCCGATCACGACGCCGACGCTGAGCAGCGCCTGGATCACGGCGCCGACGACGTGGCCGGTCAGCACCGACGCCCGCGAGATGGCCATCGTGCGGAAGCGGGCGACGATGCCTTCTGTCATGTCCATGGCGACCGAGACGGCGGTGCTCGTCGCGCCGCCGGCCACCGTGATCAGCAGGATGCCTGGCGTCACGAAGTTCACGTAGACCGCGCGGCCGGCCGCGGCCCCGCCCAATCCGGCGCCCATGGTGCCGCCGAAGACGTAGACGAACAGCAGCAGGAAGATCACCGGCAGCTCTGCGGCGCGCCGGCCCTCGGCCCGGTCCAGGCGCCGCAGGTCGGCCATGAGCAGCAGGTTCTCCTCGCCGGTCAGCAGCTTGTCCACCGCCGAGTACTGGCCGGTGACACCGATAGCGGCCCTGATCGCGCCGGCGTCGCGCACCAGGTCGTGACCGGCCACCCTGACCACGCCGCCGTCGCAGGGGATCAGCGTGGAGAGGATTCGCACGATCGTCGTCTTGCCTGCGCGGCGACGACATGATCGGCGCGGCCGAGCACTGGTGGCGCGTCGGCATGCGGCGCCGGGACTGGCGGGACGCGCGACACCCCTAACCTGCGCTGGCGGACTCCGCCATCAGGTCCCGAAGCCATTGCTCACTGGCCCTGGCGATCCGTGCCGGAACGCCAAGCTCGGCGAGCAGGTCGGCTGCGGCTGCCATCTCGTCGGCGCGCCGGCGCGCATGGCGGATGCTGCCCTGCTCCAGCCGGTCCAGTGTGCCGGATGACGCCGCGGCCAGCTCGGCGGCGATGGTCGCCCTGAGCCAGTCTTCGCAGCCGGCGGCCGCGGCCGCTTTGAGTGCCTCAGTGACCGCGGCGGCCAGACCCTTGTAGTAGACGCTCCGCACCAGCTTGCGAGCGGCCGCGGTGCCTGGCGGCCCTGGCAGGACGTCCACCGTCGCGCCGAGCGGCCCAAGCGCCCCGGCGAACTGGCCTGCAGCACGGCCGCAGGCGAGCATCGGCGTGCCGAGCCCGCGACCGGGAACGGGGGCCATGAGCGCGACATCGGCAAACGCGGTCCCCTCCGTCTCCGACAAGCCGGCGAGGCGCTCCTTGAGGCCCGCGGACGCCGTGTTCAGGTCGGCATAGATAGCGCCGGGCCCGACGCCGGGCAGCGCGGCCCGCAGCGCGTCCTCGGCCTCGTGCGCGCAGGTCAGCGACAACACGACGGCTGCACCGCGGCAGGCGTCGGCGTCGCCGTCACACGGCGTGATGCCGGGGCCGGCCGGGACGGCAGGATCGAAGCCGCGCACCGCGGCGCCGGCCGCGGCCAGGTCGGCCGCGATCGCCGAGCCAGCCTCGCCAAGCCCGAGGACGGCGAAGACTGGCGATCCCGCGGTCGGTTGCGCGCCGCTCACGGTACCGGGGGAGTGCCGTGGGTGTGGAACGAGGGAATCGTGGCCAGCCCCCAGGCCTGGCCCTTGGCCCGCTCCTGCTCGGACCAGCTGATGGTCTGCCAGTCAGGGGCGAAGATCAGCCTGGCGCACGGGTTGCAGAGCTCGATCCTGTTGCCGCCAGGCTCATAGACGTACAAGAAGAACGTCTGCTGGATCGCGTGCTTGTGCGGCCCGGTCTCGATGAAGACGCCCTTGTCCAGGCAGATGTCGGCGGCCCTCAGGATGTCCTCCCTGGTATCGGTGGCGAAGGCGAGATGGTGCAGCCGCCCGGCCGCGCCCGTCCAGTCGTTGGTGTAGACCAGGTCGTAGGACTTCTGGGCGAAATGCAGCCACTGCGCCGAGATCGTGCCGTCATTCAGGACGATCTGCTCGGTCGCCCTCGCGCCGAGCGCGTCGCGTATGAACCTGCCGTTGGGCTCGGTCTGGGCGGCCAGGAAGTTCACGTGATCGAGCCGCCGCACACCGACTCCGCGGCCCGGGTAGGCCTGAGCCTGGTTCTTCAGCGCCGGCTTCAGCTCGCCGGAAGGCTGGTACCGCTCGGTCTCGAAGTACAGCTCGATCTCGTGGCCGTCCGGATCGCGGAACAGGTAGGTCGGGCCGATGCCCGCGTCGCCCTCACGCCAGCCGATCCCGAGGCCCGCCGCCTCGATGGCGGCAACGCGCCGCTGCAGCGCCTCCTCGCTAGCCGCACGCAGCCCGGTGCGACGCAGGCCGGACGTGTCAGACGCGGTCAGCTTCAGGCTGTGATGCTCATAGTCATCCCAGGTCCGCAGGTAAACCGAGGCGCCTGAGGAACCGTTCTCGGTCAGCCCGAGTACCTCGGTGAAGAACCACAGGCTGCGCTCGGGTTCTGGGGTCAGCAGCTCGGCGTGGCTGAGATGGGCTACCTCGTGCAGCAGGGGCATCGCTGGCGTCCTATCGGGCTGGGAAGACTGTCCCGTCGAAGAGCTTGCGCGCGGTCCTGACCACTCCGGCGCTGCGCACGCGCGGCGGGTTCGCCGTGACATCGACGTCCACGTCCACCTCTAGGTGCCCGCTGGGATGCTCGATGTCGAGCCGGTGCCCCGACCCAGGCAGCGCCGCAAGGTCGGCGCCGACGCCGCCCGGCAGGAGCAGTGCGGTGGCCACGCTCACCGCGCCGAGCACGCCGATGGCCTGGTGCGGGTGAACAGGGATGAAGGTTCTCGTGCAGATCGTGCCGCCCTGGCGCGGCGCGCTGACCAGGGTCGTCTTGGGCGCCGTCAGCCCTGCCACGTCGCTGAGGCCCATCAGCTTGCCAGCGGCCAGGCGCAGCGCCTGCACCCGGTCCGCCAGCCCGGCGTCCGCTGCCAGGTCCTGGTACGGCTCGTAGCCGGTGATGCCGAGGTCGGCGGCGCGCGCGACGACAACGGGCATGCCGTTGTCGACGCAGCTCACCTCGATGCCCTCGACCACGTCGCTGACCTGGCCGGTAGGAAGCAAGCTCCCGGTTGCCGAGCCCGCGGTATCCGCGAAGCGCAGCAGGACGGGAGCGGCGCTGCCGGGAACCCCGGCGATCGCCGTGTCGCCGGCGTAGCCAGGCACGCCGCCCGGCGTGGCGAACGTCGCCGCGACCACGCTGCCCGAGTTGACCATGTGAATCCGCGTCGTGGTCGACGTGGTTCCGGTGCGGACCAGGCCGCGTTCCGCGGCGAACGGGCCCACCCCGGCGAGGATGTTGCCACAGTTCTGCTGGTCGGCGACGGTCGGCTCGTCGACACCGAGCTGCAGGAACAGATAGTCGAGGTCGGCGTCTCCGCGCGGGGACGGCGACACCACGGCCACCTTCGAGGTGAGCGGGTGCGCGCCGCCGACGCCGTCGACCTGCAGGGGATGCCCGCTGCCCATGATCGCCAGCAGCATCGCGTCCCGCTCAGCCCGGTCCGCTGGCAGATCGCTGGCAAGGAAGTACAGCCCCTTGGACGTGCCGCCACGCATCAGCATGCACGGAACACCCGCGGTGCTGGCCCGTGGGGACGACCCCCCGGAACCCCCCGCGGTGCTGGCCCCCGCGGTGCTGGCCCCCGCGGTGCTGGCCCCCGCGGTGCTGGCCCCGGTGGCCAGGCCGGTCATGGCGTTTCCTGGTAGGAGCCGTAGTCCAGGTACTCGACGCCCTGGCCGGCCAGGATCGCGCGCAGTCCGTAGATGTCCAGGCCGAGCTCGCCGCGGCGCAGCGCCTCGCGGGTGGCGTTCTCCTTCTCGGCGCGTGCCCGCGCCGCCGCCAGCGTTGCGGCGACGGCGGTGCGCGGCACTACCGCGACGCCGTCATCGTCGGCGACGATCGCGTCACCCGGGCAAATTCTCTGCCCGGCGACGCTGACCGGTATGTTCACAGCCCCGGCGGTGGCCTTGACAGTGCCCTGCGCGGAGACGGCGGCGCAGAACACGGGGAAGCCCATGGCCTGCAGGTCGGCTACGTCCCGCACGCCGCCCGTCGTGACCAGGCCGCGCACGCCGCGCTGCTGCAGCGAGGTCGCGAGCAGTTCCCCGAAGTAGCCGTCCATGCTGGGCGAGGTGGTCGTGACGACGAGGACGTCGCCCTCGCGGCACTGCTCGGCTGCCGCGTGCACCATCAGGTTGTCGCCAGGCCAGCAGACGGCCGTGATCGCGGTGCCCCCGGTACGCGTGCCGAGGTGGACGGGCCGGATGCCAGGCCCGAGATAGCCGGTGCGCCCGGCTGCCTCGTGCACGGTCGCAACGCCGAACGATGCCAGTTCCGCGACCGCGGCCTGGTCGGCACGCGGGCAGCCTGTTACCACCACGTTCCTCATCGCAAGACGTCCGTGACCTGCGGGTAGACACGCATATAGGCCTCGGCCATGGTGTCATGAGCCAAGCCAAGGTTGGGTCCCGCGTTCCTTCGCAGCTGCACGCCCCGCCGCCTGGCCAGGTCGGTGTAGTAGTCCCACATGTGCTGCTGGGCAACCAGGCATTCCATCGCCCTGCGCTTGGCCGCGAAGACCGCGGTGATGTCGAGCAGGACCTCTGGCCGGAAGTCGCACTGCTCGGGCTGATGCGGTTCGAACAAGAACACCGGCGGAGCGCCGAGCGGTTCCCCAGGCGCGTCATAGCCCGCCGCCTGTGCGAGCACCCTGGCCTGGAGCGCCATCCTGGCGGCCGCCGGGTGGTCGGGGTTGTAGGGGTCCGCCAGCGGATGTGTCAGCACGATCTCGGGATCGACGCGGCGGAAGCAGCGCACGATCTGGTCCACGAGCTCGGCCGACTCGCGCAGCGGATAGTCCCCGGCATCGAGGAACTCGACCGAGGCGCCCAGTACCTCGGCGGCCTTCGTGGCCTCAGCCATCCTGAGCTCCTTGATCTCGCCGATCCGCATCCCGTCTCGCCATGCCCGTGCCGACTCGCCGCGCTCGCCGAATGTGAGGCAGAGCACTGTCACGGTGGTGCCGCGGGACGCGGCCAGTGCAATCGCGCCGCCAGCCCGCCAGACGAAGTCGCCCGCGTGCGCGCTGACGACCAGGACGGGGCCCTCGAGCCCGTCGCGGCCAGCACGCTCGGCGCCGGCGCCCTGCGGAGCGGTCATGGCAGGCGCCCGGTTACTCCGAATTCCAGACTTCCTGAGCGGTCTCGACGATCAGGGCGAGCTTGGCCCACTGCTGCTCCCGGGTGAGGTCGTTGCCTTCCTTCGTGGAGGAGAACCCGCACTGCGGGGACAAGCACAGCTGATCACCATCGATGTACCTGGCGGCCGCCTCGATCCGCCGCTTGAGGTCATCCTTGTTCTCCAGCTCGCCGCGCTTGGTCGTGACCAGCCCGAGCACGACGCGCTTGCCCTTGGGGACGAACCGCAGCGGCTCGAAGCCGCCTGATCGCTCGTCATCCCACTCGCAGAAGAAGCCGTCCACGTCGAGCGTGCTGAACAACGCCTCTGCCACGAAGTCATAGCTGCCCTCGGCGGCCCACATGCTCTGGTTGTTGCCGCGGCACATGTGCGTGGTGACGGCGAGGTCGGCCGGGCGGCCAGCCAGCACCTTGTTGATGTTCGCGATGTAGTGCTCGTGCTGATGCTCGGGATCGCCGCCGATCTCGGCAACGTGCCGCCGCTGTTCCGGGTCGTTCATGTAGGCCAGGCTCGTGTCGTCGAATTGCAGGTAACGGCAGCCGAGCTGGTACAGCCGCCTGGTCTCCTCCGCGTACGCGGCGACCAGGTCAGTCCAGAACTGACCGAGGTCAGGGTAGACGGACTCATCGATCGCCGACCGTCCGCCGCGATAGTGCACCATGCTCAGGGACGGGATCGTGAGCTTGGGCACCGCCGTGGTGACCGCGGTGGCGAGGAAGCTGAAATGATCACCGAAGATCGTGTGCGGCAGCGTGACGGGCGCGACGATATGCGCGGACGGCGGCGCCCATTCGTAGCTCTTCTGGTCGTTCCTGAACTGCACCCGGATGGTGTCGTCCTGCATCTGCCGCACACCGCCGAGCTGGTAGATGAAGTCCATGTGCCAGGACTCGCGGCGGAACTCGCCATCGGTCGCCGACCGCAGCCCGACCTCGCGCTGACGGCGCACGACGTCGCGGATCGCGGCGTCTTCGATGTCCCTGAGCTGGTCGGCGTCGATGCGCCGTGCGGCGAAGTCCTCTCGCGCGTGCAGCAGTTCGGGTGGGCGCAGCAAGCTGCCGACGTGGTCGGCGCGGAACGGCGGCCGCATTCAGCCGATTATAGGGGGCCGACGGGACGGGCGGAATGTCATGGCTGCCGCTCAGGTCGAGGCTGGCGGACGCGCGGCGAAGGCCACCAGCTCGCGCCTGCAGGTCAGGCCCGTCTTGGTGATGATGCTGTGGACGTGGGATTCGACCGTCTTCGGAGAAATGAACAGCCGGGCAGCGATCTCGCTGTTGGCGCAGCCCCGCCCGATGAGCACGAACACGTCGAGCTCGCGGCTCGTGATGCCCAGGCTGCGCAACTGTCCGGGCACGGCGGCCCCGGCACTGCGCTGCCTCGGCACGCGCTCACCCGCCTTGCGGAGCAGCCCGCGGCAGGCGGAGGCGACCAGCGCGAACCCGGCCTCATCGAGTCCCGCTGCGGCCTCGCGCAGCCATGCCGCTGGCTCACCCCAACCGTCCCGGAGCGCGGCCGTGGCCACCAGCCGGTGCAGGATGTGGTTCCACCAGGGCGCGCAGCCCGCGTAGAACTGCCGTCCGCGCTCGGCTAGTTCCTCGGCCCGCCGCACGTCGCCGTGCCGGCCAGCCAGCACGGCCTCGGCGTAGGCCAGGCAGCCGCGGTTCCAGCAGGCGACCTCGGCGCCTGCGACGATGGCCTCCTCAAGCGCGGCAGCGCCGTCGTGGTAGGCGGCGGCCTCGAGCAGCGGCCAGTATCCCCATGCCATGGCCGGAGCGGTCAGCGGCTCGTTCCTGCCGTGCCGGATGCCCATCCGGCTCAGCTGGAGAGCGCCGGCGAGGTCATTGCTGACGATCGCCGCGGTAACCCGCGCCTCGCCCCAGACAGTAATCAGAACCGACGGGTCGTCGGGTGCGATCTGCTCGGCCTGCCCGGCCAGGGCCTCGGCGTAGTCGCGGTCGCCGTGGATGGCGACAATGCACGCTTGCGACGCGATAGCCGCTGCCTCGACCCGCCGCAGCTGCAGCCGGCGCGCAGCCTCCTGGCTGCGCCGCGCCGCCTCGAGCGCGTGCCTCAGGTCCGTTCCCAGGCTCCAGGCGTTGGCCAGCTGCAGGTCGAGCACGGCGGCCGTGGAGACCGCGCCCGACTCGATGGCCAGCCGCCTGGCTTCTTCCAGCCGGTGCGCGCCGGCCTGCTCCAGCATCTCGATCGTGCCGAGCTCGTGCATGGCGCGGATCCGCCGCACGGGCAGGCCGTTGCTCGTCGAGATGTGGAAGGCGCGCTCGAACGCGGTGCTCGCCGCGCCCGTATCCCTGATCCGCTCCCGGCGGCCAATCACCTCGAGCGCCTCGCATGCGGCGTCGGCGGCGCTCGCCGACGGCATCGCGGCCTCTGCACTCGCCAGCGCCGCGTGGGCCAGGTCGAGCGCGCGATCAGGATCGCCCGTATCCATCGCGCAGCGTGCGGCCACCGCGTCGGCCCAGCCGCCGAGCGAGGGATCTGGCGCGCTGTCCGCGAGCGCCCTGGCTGCCGCCACCTGAGCGGCGGCCGTCTGGGCGAGATCACACTCGGACAGGGAGCGCGCGACCCGCAGATGGATGACCGCCTTGCGGGCATCGTCTGTTCCTAGCGCGTCCAGCTCGGCGAGCAGCCGCTCGGCCGTCGGCACTAGCTGGTCGCAATCGCCGGTCAGCGTGTAGACGCTGGCCAGCGTGTCATCGATGTCGGCCAGCATCTGCACGGGCTCAGGCGTCACCGGTGCCAGCACGTCCCTGGCCCGGTCAAGAGAAGCGGCGGCGCTGGTCAGCGCACCGCGCTGCAGGGCGCGCCCTCCAGCCTCATGCAGCAGGGTCGCGGCCCTGGTCCGCTCGCCTGCCGCCTCGTGCAGCTCAGCCGCCAGCCCGCACCAGGCGCCAGGCAGTCCCGGATGCGCGGCTTCGATCGCGGCGGCGCCGCTGGCAGAGCGCTCGGCGAGGAACGGCGGAAGCAGGTCCGACATGATCGCGTCCCTGGTCAGGGAGTGCCGGAACCTGAACAGGGACTGCCGCGGCGCGTGCGGCTCGATGAGCTGTGCCTCGCATGCCCGCTGGAGGGCAGCCAGCACGTCGCGCTCGGCGGCGCCCACCATGGCGGGCACCAAGGTCCAGTCGAACTGCCTGCCGAGCACCGCCGCGGCAGCCACGACGTCAGCGACCCGCGGGCCGAGTTCGCTGAGCCTGCGCCGCACCGACTCGGCGATCGAGGTGGGCACTCCGGTGGTGACAGCGTCGTTCACCTGCCAGCCTCCGTCCCCCCGAACCAGCTCGCCGGACGAGACCGCGTCGGCGAGGATCTCCTCGACCGCGAAGGGAAGGCCCTCGCAGTCGGCAAGCAGTCGCTTCACGATCTGGCGCGGCGCTGTCCGCTGGTCCAGGCACGCGGCAACCATCACCTCGACCTCGGCCGCGGCCAGCCGCGGCACGTCGATGACGGTTGCTGCCCGGCGCGCCTGCACGGCCCTGACCATGTCGAGCGCCAGCGACGGCTCAGTGTCACGCAGCGTCGCAACGCACAGCACCCGCTCGCTGGCCAGGTTGTCGGCCAGGTATTCCACAATCGCTACCGACTCGGGGTCGGCGAACTGGAGATCCTCGAGCACGAGCACGGTGCCCTTGCCGCCAAGATCGGACAGCAGCCGCAGGACCGCTTCGCCGAGAATCAGCGGAGACATCTCGGCCGCGCTCTCGCCCGCCTCGCCCCAGTCAGGAACGATGGAGGCCAGCGCCTTGCGGTACTCGGCGACCGCTGGCAGGTTGTGGATCGCTGTCGCGCGCGCCACGGCGATCAGGGCTTCGATGAACGGCCGGAGCGGGACCGGGCTCGAGGCTTGCACCGCCCGGCCGCAGACGACCGTGTAGTCCCTCGCCGAGGCGAGCGCGGCCAGCTCCCTGGCTATCCGGGACTTGCCGACCCCGGCCTCGCCGGCCAGGAACACAAGCCCGCCACCGGTGCTCGCCTGATCGAGCGCCGCCAGCAGCGTGCCGAGCTCGGCGTCACGGCCGACCAGGACCCGGCACTGCATCCCTCCCATCCGGTTACTGTACCGTCGCTCTAAGTAGCCTTGAATGACCCTGTGTAGTCGATACCGCCAGAGAGCGGACGCGCCGACGCCCTTGGGCATGGGTGCCGGTCAGCGGATCGCAGGCCGGTCCGGCCACCAGGTCACCGCCGCGTCAGGGCCCTCACGCTGCACGCGGCTCAGCCGCAGCAGCCAGCTGGCGATCCCGGCGGTTCCCTGCATGAAACCGACGGCCGGCTCGACGTCCGCGGGGTCGAGCCGGTGCTCGGTGTGAGCCCAGGTGACGCCGGATTCGTCGGTGACGCTCCGGTTCAGGACGTCGACAGCGAGTGCCTCAGCCCAGCCGAGCCAGTCCTTGTCACCAGTCCGCTGATAGTGATCGAGCGCCATCTCGCCGACGCCCGCCGTGCCGCAGCATTGACCCAGGTTGTCCCAGAATCCCGGATACAGGCGCGCAGGCAGCCCGCTGGCCCGGACCGCCCGGCGGCATGCTCCCGCGTACCCAGACCAGCCGGCACCCGGCTGAGCGCGATCAAGAAGCTCGAACAGCCGCAGCGTCCCGGTCGCGCCGTGGCACCAGCCGTAGCTGACCGGCGCGCGCGGATCGGCAAGCGGGATGCTGTGCGGCACGGCCAGGCTGCCGTCCGGCTGGGTGCCGAGCTGGATCAGGCGCCGTGCGGCAAGGGTGGCGATGTCCAGCAAGTCGGGCCTCGCGAGGGCGCGGCCAGCGGCGGCGAAGGCGTAGCCGATGCCGGCCAGCCCGTGCGAGAAGTTCGGCTGGAACACGTGCTGGTCACGGCGCGGATACCAGTCGGGCAACCCGTCGATCCACTGGGCGTCGGCGATGAGCTGGTCGGCCAGATCGGCCGCCACCTGGCGGACGCCCGCGTTTCCCTGGGCGGCTGTGCCTGGAAGCGTGACCAGGATCAGCAGGACGCCGGCCTTGCCTGACATGAGGTCATCCCACCTGAGCTGCCGGCGCTCCACCGCTGCGCGCGCGGCGATCGTTCGCACCAGAGCCTGCGCGGCATTCTCCGCCTGGTCGTCGCCGCTCGCCGTCGCCCACATGTGCAGCGCCGTCGCCACCCCGCTGAGACCCGTGTACAGGCTGAGGTCGGGCACGTCCATGTCGGGCTCGAGTTCGGTGGCGCAGACGCTCTGGTCATCGCTCGCCGAACGGGCGGCGATCTGCCGCAGCCGATTGGCGGCCGCACGCGCGTAGTCATCGTATTCGGCCAGGCCGCCGAGTCTGGCCTCGGCCAGGGCGGCGAGAATCCCCGCGGTGCCGAAGTACAGGTCGTCGGTGATCGGCGCTCCCGGCGCGCGGGTCTGCGGCCAGGTCATGCCCCCCGCGACCGCGACTCCCGCACCGGCGACCCAGCGCAGCGCCGCCCTGGCGGCGGCGCGGGCCTCGTGCTGAACGGTGGCATCGTGGTCGGCGTCCATCCTTCCCATGCAACCGCATGGCGATGCTGTCGCCTCGACCCGGGTCGCGCTGCTTCCCGGTCGGCCACGGCGACGTTAGGCTAGCCGGGATTGCTCTGGCCGGAGACTCAGGCGGAGGGCCGGCGGTGCTGAACGAGGGCGTGGGCTCGTGGACCGCGCGGCGGGCGCGCAAGACACCGGACAGGATCGCGTTCGTCCACGACGGCTCTGAGGTCAGCTACGCCGGCCTGCATGACAGGGTGGCGCGGCTGGCCGCGGCACTGCGCGGGCTTGGCCTCCGGCGCGGTGACCGGGTCGCCTACCTCGGCCAGAATCATCCGGCCTTCCTCGAGACGATGTTCGCGACCTGGGCCGTGGGCGGCATCTTCGTGCCGCTGAATTTCCGCCTGGCGCCGCCGGAACTAGCGCATCAGCTCGCTGACGCAGCGGCGGCCGCGCTCGTCTATGCGCCTGCCTTCGCGTCGGTCGTTGCCGCGCTGCGCGGCGACGTGGCGGTGACTCACCTGGTGGCGCTCGGCCACCCGGGTGCCGACCGTGCGCACGGCTACGAGGACATGCTTGCCGCCGCTGCGCCGGCCTGGGTGGACCAGACGGTCACCTTGGACGATCCCTGCCTGCTCATGTACACGTCAGGAACAACCGGGCGGCCGAAGGGTGCCACGCTAACCCATGGCAACATCATCTGGAATACGTTGAATGTCCTCGTTGACACGGACCTGACCAGCGACGCCGTCGCGCTCGTGGCCGCCCCCCTCTTTCACACCGCCGCGCTCAACATGCTCAGCCTGCCGGTTCTGGTCAAGGGCGGCACGCTCGTCATCGAGCCGGGATTCGACCCGCGCCGGGCCCTGGAGCTGATCGCCCGCCATCGGGTGTCGGTCCTGTTCGGCGTGCCCGCCATGTACGACGCGATGGCGGCGCAGCCGGAGTGGGCCGGTGCCGACCTGTCCAGCCTTCGTGCCTTGCTGTGCGGCGGCGCTCCGGTGCCGCTGGCCACGATCCGCTCGTACCTGGACCGGGGCCTCAGCTTCATCCAGGGTTACGGCATGACGGAGGCCGCGCCAGGCGTCCTGCTGCTTGACGCCGCGCACGCGCAGAGCAAGGCCGGCTCGGCTGGCGTGCCGCATTTCTTCACCGATGTGCGCATCGTCGGACCCGACCTGCATGACGTGGCCGCGGGGGAGCGAGGCGAGATCATCGTGGCCGGGCCGAACGTGATGCGCGGCTACTGGAACCAGCAGGACGAGACGGCTCAGGTCATCGCCCACCGCGCTCAGGACGACACTGACCGGTGGCTGCGATCCGGCGACATAGCCCGCGCCGACGAGGACGGATACGTATACGTGGCCGACCGGGTCAAGGACGTGATCATCTCGGGCGGCGAGAACGTCTACCCGGCCGAGGTCGAGAGCGCGCTGCGCGCGCACCCCGCGGTCACCGACTGCGGCGTGATCGGCGTGCCTGATGAGCGGTGGGGCGAGGTCGGCCGCGCCGTCGTGGTGCTGCGGCCGGGCGCGGAGGCCGACGAGGCCGGCATCCTCGCCTTCCTCGACGGCAGGATCGCGCGCTACAAGATCCCCAAGTCGGTCCTGTTCGCGGCCGAGCTGCCGCGCACGGCGACCGGCAAGATCGCCAAGAAGACGCTCAGGCAGTCCTACGGCGCGGGCGGCCAGATCACCGGCTGATGGGATCGCCGATCCAGACGGTCTTGATGTTGCAGAACTCCCTGATCCCGTGCGCGGACAGCTCCCTGCCATGCCCGGAGTTCTTCACGCCGCCAAACGGCAGCTGCGGGTAGGAGGTGACATTGCCGTTGATGAAGACCATGCCGGCGGCCAGGTCGCGGACAAAGCTGGACCGCTCGGCCGCATCGGCCGTCCACGCGTTCGCGCCCAGCCCGAACTCGGTCCCGTTCGCGAGCTCGATGGCCTCGCCGATGTCGCTGACCCGGTACAGCGTGGCGACCGGCCCGAAGACCTCCTCATGGTGGACGCGCATTTCGTCGGTGATGTCGGCGAGCACCGTCGGCGGGTAGTAGAAGCCGGGATCATCCGGCGCGGCACCGCCGGTCAGCACCTTCGCTCCGCGCGCGACGGCGTCAGCGACGAGCTTCTCGACGTCGTCGCGCTGCTGCTCGGACGCGAGCGGTCCCACGTCGGTGCCGTCCAGCATCGGATCTCCGACCGACATGCCTGCCATCTGCGCCGCGAACATGGGCGCGAACTCGTCGTAGACGGCTTCGTGCACGATGAAACGCTTAGCCGCGATGCAGGACTGGCCGTTGTTGAGGCAGCGCGCGAACGCTGCCACCCGGGCCGCGGCGCCGAGATCGGCCGACGGCATGACGATGAACGGGTCGCTGCCGCCGAGCTCGAGCACCACCTTCTTGATCTCACTGCCCGCGATGGCCGCCACCGACTGCCCGGCAGGCCCGGATCCGGTGAGCGTCGTCGCCGCCACGCGGTCGTCGCGCAGGATCGGCTCGACCCGGGCCGAGCTGATCAGCAGCGTCTGGAACGTTCCCTCAGGAAACCCCGCCCTGCCGAAAAGGTCCTGCAGGAACAGCGCGGTCTGCGGCACGTTCGAGGCGTGCTTCAGGAGACCGACGTTGCCCGCCATCAACGCGGGAGCCGCGAAGCGCATCGCCTGCCAGAGCGGAAAGTTCCACGGCATGATCGCGAGCACGGGCCCGAGCGGCTGATAGGCCGCGTAGGCCTGCGCGGCTCCGACCGCGCTCGCGTCGGCGGGCTCGTCGGTCAGGAACGCTTCGGCGTGGTCGGCGTAGTACCGGCACGCCGTCGCGCACTTGGTGACCTCCTGCCTGGCCGCCGTGAGGGTCTTGCCCATTTCCATGGTCATCATGGCGGCGATCTTGTCCTGCTCGCCGTCGAGGATCTCCGCTGCCCGCCGCATCCAGCCCGCGCGCACGTCGAAGCTGATCAGCCGGTAGCTGGCGTGCGCGGCGGCCGCCGTGGCCAAGGCGTGCTCGACCTCGGCCGCACTCATCTCCTCGAAGGTCTGCACGGTCTCGCCGGTAGCGGGATTGATGGTCGCGATCGGCACTTCCAGCCTCCTTCGGTCGGTACCAGAACCCAACCACGGACGTCGCCTCGCTCACCTAGCCCTGCCCATGTCCGGCCCAGCCACACGTGGGGGATCTCGCGATCACGCGCTGAGCGGCTGTTAGTGCCCGCTGAGCAGCACCGAGGCTGTGAAGGCGGCGTAGGCGGCGATGATCAGGCCGCCGGCCATCCGGCGCAGCCCGTGCTGGCCGTACGCCAGGCCGAGCACGGCGACTGTCAGCAGCACATACCAGAGGGTGATCAGGATCGCCTGGCCGCTCGGTGCGCCGAGGCCGAGGATCGCCGCGGGCAGCAGCAGTCCGAGGACGACGTTGAGCGTGTTGCTGTTCAGCGCGACGCTCAAGGTGGCGGCACCCCGTCCGCGCGCTGCCAGGTACACGGCCGCTACCGCGTTGGGCAGGCTGGTGACGGCGGCCAGCCGACGACGATCTCGGGCACTGCGTAGCGGGTACCCAGGCCCGCGGCCGCCCGCTCCATCGTGACGCTGGCGATGACGACGACGACCAGCGCCGCGGCCGCCATCGCGACATCGGGCCAGCGGCCCCTGGCCGGCCTGATGGCCTCGAGCAGTTCCTGCTCCTCCTCGGTGATGGCGGACCGCAGCCAGGCAGACCACGCTCCTGGTACGCGCAGGCGCTCGAGGCCGCGCCCTTCGGTGGCCAGGACCGCCAGGTACGCGCCGACCACCAGGAGCGCAAGCGCGAGTCCGGCGGCGGCGGGCAGCGCCCCGGCGACGACGAGCAGGCAGACCGCGGCGCCCCAGACGGCCACGGCGCCGCCCAGCAGGACCACCCTGCGGTGCAGCCTGATCCGGCCGGCAACGACGGCGCCCAGGCCGAGGAGCGCGGCCAGGTTGAAGACGTTCGATCCGAGAACGACCCCCGCGCCGACCCGGTGCTCGTGGTGCGCGATCGCGGTCACCGCCGCCGTCACCTCAGGCGCGTCAGCGGCCAGTGCCGCCACGATGCCGAGCAGTGCCTCGGACAGGCCAAGCCGCTCGCCGACCCGCTCGAGCCTGGCGACGAGCATGAAACTGGTTGCCAGGCTGACGGCGGCCGCGACGATGAATGCCAGCACGGCGACGGGGGCGGGCATTCCTGCCGAGCTTAGGGCTTGCGGCCGACCCCGCCGAACAGGTCGGAGGACTCCACGGTGATCTCCTCGGGCGGCCGCCACCGGGAGGTGCGGACAAGCCCGGGCTCGACGACGTCGAGCCCGCGGAAGAATGCCGCTATGTCGATCCTGGACCTGGTCACCAGCGGCGCGGAAGCACGCCGGTACATGCGCGTCGCGCGCTCTGACTCCTCAGGCTGGTAGTCGTGCGTTGCGTGAGTGAGAACCAGGAAGCTGCCCCTCGGCATCGCGTTCTTGAAGACCCTGACCAGTTCCTCGGGCTGCTCTTCGTCGGTGATGAAGTGCAGGATCGCCGTCATCATGACGACGAACGGCTTGCTCAGGTCGACGAGGCGGCGAGCCCGCACGTCGGCCAGTATCTGCTCGGGGGCGCGCAGGTCGCCCAGGATCGCGGCAACCCCGTCGCTGGTGCTGAGCAGCACGTCGGCGTGCCTGTTGGCCACCTTGTCGTTGTCGACGTAGACGACCTTGGCGCCAGGGATGATCTTGCGCGCTACTTCGTGCACGTTGTCCATGGTAGGCAGGCCGCTGCCGATGTCGATGAACTGGCTGACCCCCTGCTCGGCGCAGTAGCTCGCGGCGCGGCCGGCGAACGCGCGGTTCTGGCGCGCGATCCAGGCGCTCTCAGGAAAGGCAGCGAGCAGCTGGTCGCCGAGCTGGCGGTCGACCGCGAAGTTGTCCTTTCCGCCCAGCATGTAGTCATACACGCGGGCGACATTCGGGACGGTCGGGTCGAATCCCGCGCCCACGCCGGAACCGGGGCTGCCTGCCACGAGCTGAGCCTATCGACGGGCGACTGCGCCGGCCAAAGAACCGCCGCCGCGCGGCTTCATATGGCTTGCCCGGGCCACGGCGGTGCGGTCAGATGAACCGGAGCGAAGGGATCCCGATGTGCGGACGCCTGCGGCTGACCTGGACGCCACGGCAGTGGCAACGGCGGTGGCCAGTGGCTGGGGGCTGCATGTAAGCGGCCTGCGTTATGTCGCGCTCGGCGGCGGCAGCCACCACTGGGCGGCGGCCACGCCGGATGCCGCCAGGTACTTCCTCACCGCGGACGACCTGCACGACAAGCCCTGGCTGGGAGCAGGCGCGGACACGGCGTTCCGCGGCTTGCGCGATGCCTTCGGCACCGCGCGCGACCTGAGTGAGCAGGCCGGCCTGCGGTTTGTGCTGGCCCCTCTCCCCTCGCTGCGAGGCGAGACCGTGGTCCGGCTCACCGCACGGTACAGCATCGCCGTCTTCCCCTTCCTGCGTGGCGAGCCCGGCCACTGGGGCGACGACCTCACGCCGCGGAACCGCGACGAGATCCTGGGCATGCTCGCCGACCTGCACGCAGCCACTCCCGTCGTGCGATCGCAGATCGGGCCGCGGGCAGGCGAGATATACGACCGGGCGAACCTGGAGGCCGCGCTCCGCGACCTCGACGCCCCGTGGACCGGCGGCCCGTTCGCCGAACCCGCCCGCAACGCGCTGGCCGCCCGGGCCGGGGCCGTCACCGGCTGGCTCGCCGACTTCGACCGGCTCGCGGCGCACGTGGCCGCGAGCAGCGCGAGCCAGGTCGTCACCCACGGCGAGCCGCACGGCGGCAACTTCATGCGTGCCGGCGGCCGGCTGCTGCTCATCGACTGGGACACTGTTGCCCTGGCCCCGCCTGAGCGGGACCTGTGGATGCTGGATGACGGGACGGCCGGGGCGCTGGCTGCCTACACCGACGCTACGGGCAGGACTGCCGACCCTATGGCACTGCACTACTACCGGATGGCCTGGCGGCTCGCGGATCTCGCCGGCTTCACCAAGCGGCTGAGGTCGGTGCACCGGAACGACGGAAATACCGAGCACGACTGGGCGTCGCTGCAGATCTTGCTCGGTGACGACCAGGCTGGCCGGGGCCACCCGTACACCTACGTGCCGCGCGAATCGCCGGGATAGCGGGGCGGCGCTGATGCGAGTGCTCGCCGCGATCGGCCACGCACTGGCCCTGGCCGGCTCGATGACGTGGCAGATCACCTGGTCGCTGATCCTCGGGTTCACGCTGTCGGCCGTCGTGCAGGCCGCCGTGCGCAGGCAGACCGTGATCCGGCTGCTCGGCGATGACCGGCCGAAGACGCTGGCGATCGCTTCTGGCTTCGGGGCCGCCTCGTCGTCCTGCTCCTACGCGGCCGTGGCCCTCGCCCGGTCGCTGTTCCGCCGCGGCGCGAGCTTCGTAGCAGCCATGGCATTCGAGATCGCCAGCACGAATCTGGTGATCGAGCTCGGCATCATCCTCGCGCTGCTGATCGGCTGGCAGTTCACGGTGGCTGAGTTCGTCGGCGGTCCGGTGATGATCGTCCTGGTCGCGGTCGCGTTCCGGCTCGTCGTCCGGCAGCGGCTGATCGACGCGGCGCGACGGCAGGCTGACGCGGGGCTGGCCGGCTCGATGGAGGGCCACGCGGCGATGGACATGAGCATCCGGTCGGGCGGCAGCTTCTGGCAGCGGCTGCTGAGCCGCGGCGGGTACACGTCGGTGAGCCACATCTTCGTGATGGAGTGGGCCGCGGTCATCCGTGACGTCGTGCTCGGCTTGCTGATCGCGGGAGCGGTCGGCGCGTGGGTTCCTGACAGCTTCTGGCAGCACCTGTTCCTCACCAGCCACCCGCTCGGCGCCAGGCTCTGGGGGCCGGTGATCGGCCCGGTCATCTCGGTGCTCAGCTTCGTGTGCTCGATCGGCAACGTGCCGCTGGCCGCTGTGCTGTGGAACGGCGGGATCAGCTTCGGCGGGGTGGTGGCGTTCATCTTCGCCGACCTGATCATCATCCCGATCCTGGTCATCTACCTGAAGTACTACGGCACGCGGATGATGCTCGCGATACTCGGGATCTTCTACCTCACCATGGTCATCGCCGGGTTCATCGTCGAGTTCCTGTTCGGCGGCCTGGGCCTGATCCCGCGGGAGCGGGCCGCGAAGGTTGGCGACACGGGCATTACATGGAACTACACCACGGTGCTGAACATCATCTTCCTGCTGCTCGCCGCGGCGCTGATCGTCAGGTTCGCCAGCACGGGCGGAACGTCGATGCTGAGGATGATGGGCGGCGGACCGGACGAGCACGACCAGCACGCGCACGGCTCAGCAGGCTAGCGCGAGGGCAGCGGCCACAGCGGTCGCGGCTGCGATGACGGTGCGGGAGAGCCTGATGGCGCGGCTGATATCGCCGGGTTCTGGTGTCCGCCCTGTCCCCAGCACCGGCCGGCTCTCCGCCCGGCCATGAGCGGCCAGCGATGGAACGGGCCGCCTGGCCGGCCGCCTCCCGCCCCGGCATGGCTCGCGCTCATTCCGGCGGCTCGCTTGCCCGCGGCGCGTCCTGGCCCGCGGTCAGTGCGTGCCAGCGGTGGCCGTGCCAGTTCAGCGAGCAGTCACCGCAGCGTCCGCGCTGGTCGAGCTCGTCATACCCGCAACAGGTCGTGCGCGCGTAGCGGGTGCCGTCCGGCGTCCGCGGCCACCGGCCCGACGGAGCCAGGTCGGCGGGATGCGCCCAGTTATATCGGAGGAGCGAGTCGACCGGCTGCCGGCGCTGCGTGGCGATGGTTCTCAGCGCGCCGGCCAGGGCGGCGCCGATGTTGCCGGCGAGCAGGTGGCTCCCGATACGGACCTGGCGGCGGATCGCGGCGGCAAGCGGATCGAGGTGCTCGTCGCGCAGGATGCGCCAGCCGGCGGCAGGTGCCAGCGCGCGCAGCGGCGCGACGCTCACCTGCACGGGTCCTGGCTGCCGCGGGCGGTAGCTGACGAGCTCGCCGCGCAAGTCGGGGACCGCGCCGCACAGGCTTGCCGAGCCCGCGTAGATCGAGGTCAGCCGCGCCGCCCAGCCCTGGTAGAAGACCGAAGCGGCGATCCAGCGCTGCCCGGTGCCCAGCCGGGCCGCGACGTCGTCGATTATCAGGCCGAGTCCATCCTGGTCGTCGATGAGCGCGCTGGCCGTCCGCCAGCCTGCGGTCGCGGCGGTGAGCGCGCTTGCGAACGCGAAGTACGGGCCGAGCCCGGCAACGTCGCGGACAGGAATGGCCGGCCCTGCGGTCGCGGCGCTCATGCCGGGCGGCGTGGCGCAGCTGCTTGCGGCTCGGCGGCGATGGCGCAGCCCGCGGCCCGCTTGAGGAACGTCCTTGCCAGCCCGAACGTCTCCTCGACCGTGCGTCCGGCCAGGCAGGCCTCGTAGTCCCGGTAGCGCGACGCCTCCCAGGCCTGGCCCCTTGGCGGGAGCGAGGTGAGCGCGGGCTGAGGCACCGACGCCCATCGCCACGCTCCGACCCGGCCGTCGCTCGGCGCCTCCGGCTCGATGAAGTCGGTATGGTCCACGTGCTGACCGGCTCGGTTCCGCACGAAGCGCAGCCCGGCGAGCGTCCCCTCGATCAGGTCGCGGTTCGCGGTGTCCTGCTTGGCCAGCACGGCGTCATAGCCGTCGGGGTGATACCGCACCAGCGTGCCATCCACGATCGTGACCCACCAGACGGCCTCACTGATCATGGCGAACGCTCTTGACCTGTCCTTCGCCCTGGCACGCAGCAGCCGGCCGGTCGCGTCGCGCATCGCGCTTACCGACCACTCAAGGGCGGTCCCGCCTGCTCCGCGGTCGCCGACGTTCTCCCGGTTCCACGCGACACGGCAGCGCGCCGAGCAGAACCGGCCGTGCTCACGGCGCGGCTCGAACGGCACGCCGCACTGGTCGCAGCTGCGAGTATCGGCCACGACCCCATGTTACGCGTAACGACGCGCGCGTCGATGCCGGTCAGCGCCACGCGGGCCGCGGCCGCCTTCCTCCTTCGTGCTGCAAGCTACTTGCACATATGCTTAAATAGCCTCGTGGCGGGAAGAGACGCAGCGTTGCGGGCGCTCGCGCACCCAGGCCGGCGCCGAGTCCTCGAGTTGCTGGCGGGCGCCGAGCAGACCTCGGGCGCGCTGGCCGCCGAGTGCGGCTGGACCAGGCCGGCGGCGTCGCAGCAGCTGAAGGTGCTGCGCGAGGCGGGGCTGGCGGAGGTCAGGGCCGAGGGCAACCGCCGCCTGTACCGGGCAAGGCGGGAGGGGCTCGCGGAACTGCATGCTTTCCTCGACGACTTCTGGCGCGCCCGGCTGTCCGTGCTCGAAGACGAGATCAGGGGATCGATGTGATCGATCCGGCCGGGCGCGTGGTGCATGAGACAAAGGTACGGTTGCCCAGGGACGAGGTCTTCGCGTTCTTCACCGACGCGCGGCGGCTGGTGCGGTGGATCGGGCTGTCGGCCGAGTTGTCAGCGGAACCAGGCGGGACCTTCCGGTTCGAGATCCAGCCCGGGCAGTTCTGCGAGGGCTCCTATGTCGAGGTCGATCCGCCCGGATTCGTGTCCTTCACCTGGGGATGGACCGACCCGGCGTGGCGGCTGCCGCCTGGCTCGTCGCTGGTGTCCGTCCGGCTTACTCCGGCCGGTGCCGGAACCCTGGTTCAGCTCACGCATGACCGGCTCCCAGGAGATCTGCGCGCCATCCACGACGAGGGCTGGACCACCTTCCTCACCCGGCTGTCGGCCGCCACGGCCGCCGCCGACGTCCCCGCGTACCCGCCGGATGGCCACCCGTGAAGCCCGTGACCGTGGAGATCGAGATTGCCTGCCCGCCTGCCGACGTCTGGGAGTACCTCGAGAACGCCGAGCACAATCCGGAGTGGCTGAGCAACATGTCCTCGTGCCGCTGGATCACTGACCCGCCGGTCAGGCTCGGGTCGCGGTACGAGCAGGTCGCCCGCTTCCTCGGCAAGGAGGTCAGGACCACATTCGAAGTGACCGCGCTCGAACCGGAGCGGCTCGTCACGATCACGTCGCTGCCAGGTTCCTCGTTCCCGCTGACGATCACCCGCAAGCTCGAGCCGGCCTGCAGCGCTGTCTCGTGACTGAGATCGCTGGCGGCGACGTGAGCGGCTTCTACCGGGTCGCCGAGGTGCCGATGCGGCTGATGGTCAGGCGCAACATCGCTCGCGCCTACCAGAGCTTGAAGCGGCTGCTGGAGGGCTAGCCAGGCGCACCGGAGATCGATCCGGCTGCCACGGGTCCTTCGTACCGGTATGGGTGTGATACCCATCACTACCAGGCGCAATGGGTGTCACACCGATACACACGCCGCGCCAGGATCTTTACGGTTGGCGGGGTTTCTGCGCGCTGAAACCGGGCGACGCCTGCTCTGGTCATGGCACGTTTGTCTGTTCCGGTGTGGATTCTCGCCCATCATGGCGATTACACCATTGGCTCGATGCCATTCTCGGGCCGCTACATCGTGCTGGCCTTGCTGGCCATTGTCGTCATTGTCGTGCTGCTGTGGATCCCGGTGCTCAGCGACCAGATCACCGCCGTTCTCAGTCAGACGGCGCCCAAGTGGGCGCCGGTGATGCTCCTCTCGGGAGGCGTTCTCCTGGCGGTCGGCATGGTCGTGCACGCTACGCCGCTGGAAATCGCGGGTGGCATCCTGATCGGCCTGGTCGCGCTCGCCTTCTTTATCGACAACTACTAGCCTGCCGCCGACAATCTAAGGTTGACGGAGGCCGCCGACAACCTTAGATTGTCGATATGGATGCCGTGAACTTGCCGGCGCTGATCGGCGACGTCGCCAGGCGTGCCGATGGCTCGCCGCTCGACCAGATCGAGGCCGCCCTGGCCGCCAGCGACGAGCTTCAGTCACGTGCCGACGATCTGGTCGGCCATTTCGTGACGCACGCTCGCCAGGCTGGCTGCTCGTGGACCGAGATAGGGCGGCGGCTCGGTGTCTCTAAGCAGGCCGCCCGCCAGCGGTTCACCAGGCAGCCCGCGGGTGCGCCTGGCCAACTGGCCGAGAAGCCGATGCTGCTGGCGTGCCGGCAAGCCGCGCGGCGCGAGGCCGCCGCCGACGGGGCGGCCGAGGTCGGCACCCATCATCAGCTGGTCGGGCTGTTCGAGGATGGCGCGGCAGCGGCGATCATGGAGAAGCTCGGGCTGCGCCGTGAAGGCGTCCGCGAGGCCGCGCACGCGCTGTTCCCGGCCGCCGGCGAGCTGGGCACGCCGGGCACGCCGGGTGCGTCGATCGCGGACGGTGCGGAACTGCCGCCGGAGTCGGCCGCGGCGCGGGAGGCCGTGGCGGGAGCGCTCAGCCTGGCCCGCCGGGCCGGCAGCGGCTACGTCGGTACCGAGCACCTGCTCGGCGCGCTGGCGCTGGATCCAGGGTCGCGGGCGAGGCGGGTGCTCATCCAGCTGGACGTCAGCATCCCGGCCATCAAGCGCGAGCTCGAGTGCTACGTCAGCCCGTCCAGGCGGCGCCGTCGGCGCGGCAAGGGCCGCGACCAGTGCTGTTCGTTCTGCGGGAAGGCCGAAGACAGCGGCGTCGCGCTGGTGGCAGGGCCTGGCGTGTGGATCTGCGCGGAGTGCGTCGCCCTGGCGGGCGAGATCCTGGACGAGCGAGTGCCCGCACGGCGGTGACGGCCGCGGCCCTGACACGGTGACGCCGGGGACAGCTACCAAGACAGGAGCGGTTCGCCCCTGGCTGAATAGTGTCGGGGCACGTCCGGCGATTCGCCACGTTTAACTGGGTTGTGCCGGTATTCGACCCGCTGCTGGTAGCAGCCCGTCTGGCAGACTGTTGGTTCACTCGAACGCCGTGGCATGGGGGCCGTCATGGGGAGTCTGCCGTGAGAGCGGGCGACCCCGGCCTGATCCTGCTCGGGGGCGCTATCGTGGTGCTCGCGGCCGTCGTGGCGGCCAGGATCACCCACCAGGTCGGCCTGCCCGCGCTACTGGTCTTCCTCGGGCTCGGCCTGGCGCTCGGAGAGGCGGGCCTCGGCGTCCGCTTCGACAACGCCCAGCTCGCGCAGGCGCTCGGGACCAGCGCGCTGGTGCTGATCCTGGCCGAGGGCGGCATCACGACCGCCTGGTCGCACGCCCGCGCAGCGGCGCCCGGCGCGCTGCTCCTTGCCACGATCGGCGTCGTGGTCAGCATCGCGGTTGTCGCGGTGATCTCCCACTGGCTGCTGTCGTTCAGCTGGCGGAACGCCCTGCTGCTGAGCGCGGTGCTGGCGCCGACCGATGCCGCGGCCGTGTTCTCGGTGCTGCGGAAGCTGCCGCTGCCGCCGAGGCTCGCGGGAATGCTGGAGGCCGAGTCCGGCCTCAACGACGCTCCCGCTGTGCTCGCGGTCACGTTGCTCAGCGGCCTGGCAGTGAGCTCGCCGGGACCGGTGACCGTGGTCGGCACGGTCGTATACGAGCTCGCCGCCGGAGCGGCGATCGGGCTGCTGGCAGGCATGGCCGGCGCAGTCTCGCTGCGGCGGCTGGCGCTGCCGGCATCGGGCCTGTACCCGGTGGCTGTCCTGGCGTTGATAGTCGCCGGATACGGAGCTGCGGTGCTCGCGCACGCGAGCGGCTTCCTCGCGGTCTACGTCGCGGCGGTCGTGCTGGGCAACGCCCGGTTGCCGCACCGGCCAGCCACGAGGGGCTTCGCCGAGGGAATCGCGTGGCTCGCGCAGATCGGCCTGTTCGTCATGCTGGGGCTGCTCGCCTCGCCCAGGCGGCTGCCCGGAGTGATCTTGCCCGCCCTGGCCATCGGGTGCGTATTGATCCTGCTCGCACGCCCAGCCGCGGTCCTGGTGTCGGCGCTGCCCTTGCGGTGGTCATGGCGTCGCGCGCCGGACTGGCTTCGCGGCATTCCATGGCGCTGGCAGGCGTTCTTGTCGTGGGCCGGGTTGCGCGGCGCGGTGCCGATCGTGCTGGCCACGATTCCCATCAGCGCGCACGTGCCAGGAGCGACGCGTGTGTTCGACGTGGTCTTCGTAGTCGTCGTGATCTGCACGCTGGTGCAGGCGCCCACCCTGCCGTGGGTCGCAAAAAGGCTCAACGTGGTGACGCCGGCCGAGCCGCTGGAAATCGACGTGGAGGCGGCGCCGCTCGAGACGCTCGCCGCTGACATGCTGCAGGTCCAGATTCCGGACGGATCCAGGCTGCACGGCGTGGAGATCTTCGAGCTGCGGCTGCCAGCCGAGGCGAACGTCGCCCTGATCGTCAGGGAAGGGCGCGGCCTCGTTCCGCACCCCACGACGACCTTGCGCGCCGCCGACTGGCTGCTTGTGGTCGCCGCGCCGGCGGTCCGCGAGCAGACCGAACGGCGGCTGCGCGCCGTCAGCAGGGCGGGCAAGCTGGCTGGCTGGCTTGGCGAGCGCGGCTTGTGATCGGCTCAATCTCGTCGGGCCGACCTGAGCAGCGGCCAGGCCGCGATCAGCAGCAGGATGCCGCCGGCCAGTTCTTCGGCGAACGATGCCTTGGCCCACGGGGCGTACCACGTCTCCTGGAACCCGAACATGCCGACCTCGATGCTGATCAGCAGGCCCGCCGCGGTGGCGATGAGCAGGCCAGCCGCGGCGACGGCCGCCACCAGCCAGCGCGTCCCTAGCAGGACGAGCGCGAGCAGGATCGCGACGATTCCCTGGGCAAGGAACAGCGGGCCGATCGCCGGTACCAGCCGGTATCCCGCACCCCACAGGTACAGGTGGATGGCGCCGGAAGCCGTCGTGAGAATAGCGCCGACCACGATCAGGCCGGTGACGATAGCGCGGGTGCCTGGCGCCCCGATCACGCGCGGGCTCCTGAGCCGCGTGGTCACCAGGGACCGGCGGCTGGTGGCGGACTGGCGGGTAGTGGTGTTCATAGGCTCAGCCTTCCGGTGGTGCTCGTCCGGTGGTGCTGGCTGACGGTTGATCAGGCAATCGGGACTCCGGCAGCGGCCCGAAATGAGACACAAGTCCTCCGATAGGCGCAGAGTTCGCCGTCAGCACGAGGTCACTGCCTTGTAGTGCACACGCAGCGAAGGTGCTGGCGGTTCAAAGTGGAGGATGTCAGGCGCCGCCGGCGGTCACGATCATGTCCGTGACGAACCCCGCGATCAGCCCGAGCAGGACGCCGAAATAGATGACTTCCTTGCGGGCGCTCTTGAACGCCACGCCCAGCAGCTGGATGACGACGTAGAGGATCGAGCCGGCCGCCAGCGTGAGGAAGATGACGCTGACCGCGTCGCTGGTGAACTGCCGTCCCACGGCGGTGCCGACGATGGTGGGGCCGCCGCCGATGAGGCCCATCAGCAGCAGGAAACGCCAGGATGGCCGCTCGCCGCCGGCCGCGAGCGGCGCGACGATGCCGAACCCCTCCGTCGCGTTGTGCAGGGCGAAGCCGATGACCAAGACGGTCGCGAGCCCGATGGCGCCGGCGGCCGCGCTCGCGCCGATGGCCAGGCCCTCGCCGAAGTTGTGCAGGCCGATCCCGACGGCGATCAGTAGGGACAGCCGCCGCGCGGGGGACCATCCGCCGATCCCCGCGCGGGTCGCCGACAGCTCGCCGGACGTCATCGTCCCTGGCCCGAAGCGCCTGGTCTGCTTGGCCCGCCCCAGCCAGCGCTCGTAGTACACCAGGCTGAGCATGCCAACGCTGATTCCCGCGAGGAACAGCGCGCCGTAGCCAAGGACAGGCCCGATCCCGCCGCTGCCGTCGTGCAAGCTACCCAGGGCGGTGTCGACCGGCTCGAACGCGTGCGCGAGCACGTCCCAGGCCAGGAACAGCAGGATCCCGACCGCGAGCGCGTTCAGGAACTGGGACAGGCCAGGCCGCGGCGAGCGAAGCCTTCCCATCGGCAGGCCGAGAACGATCGTTCCGCCAGCGATGAGACCCAGCAGCAGGGTCTGCGCTTCGCTCATAGTCAGTAACTCCAGATGGCTGAGGACGCGGTCGCTACGTGCGTTACCAGAAGTTAGGTTAGCCTAACCTAAGCTGCGATCGTGGCTTGACGACGGGCCCGAATGAACCGGATCACGGCCGCGAGTCCGAGCGCCCCGCCTGGTCCGAGCGTCACGAGCGCTGGAAGCTGGTATCTCCAGGAAAACTGGAAAAGATCGGAAACCAGCAGCACGAACACACCCGACATCGTGCAGAGCAGGCACGCCAGCGCGATCTGCCGGATACCGCAGTTTAGTCGCCGCCTGAGCAGCAGCAGTCCTGAGCCTGCGAGTCCCGCCGCGGTCAGCAGCGCGTACAGCGCTCCCGGCGTATAGCCGCCGCCAAGCTGATAGCCGCGCAAGAGTCCTGCAGCCGGCCGCCACACGGCTGGCCTCCCGCCGCCGTACGTGGCGATGACCCGGTCGATCTTGCGGGCGGAGGTCCAGGGCGGGAAGTACGGGTACCTGGTCTGGAACTGCCACCGGTAGACCGGGGTGTCGCCGGCGCCAGTTGTGTGGTTCACCGTGAACAGCTTCGCGACGTCAGTGCCGTACGCGCCGAGCAGCCGCAGCGGCTGCTGCCTCAGGACCCGGTGGTTGAAGTCGGTGATCTGGGCGTCCGTGCGCGCACGCGGCTGGTCGTCGTAGTACGGCCTGATCGGGGACTCAGGGTTGTACTCGAGCCAGTCTGGACCGCGTGCCTGCTGCCGCGGCGACGGGCACATGGCGCGCTCGGCAGCGGGGAGCTTGAGCGTGCCGCAGTCGGCCGCCGCCGCCGTCCGTCCGTAGAACGACGTCGCGCCGGTGTGGGACAGGAAGAAGTCGCCGGCGACCAGGTAGTTGCCGGTCATGTAGGCCAGGATCGGCACGGCGAAGGCCGCGCAGAGCGCCGCCGCCTTGCCGATCGCGGCGCGCCAGTCACCAGCCACCCACCCGCCAAGCACCAGCAAGTAGATCACGGCGGGCAGCAACATGGCCTCGCCTATCTGCGCGATCGTGGCCGACGCGCCCAGCACGAAGCCGGCCGCGAGCACCCGCCGCCACCCGGCACCTGGGTGCCACAGAAGGATGGCCAGGCCCGCGACGATCATTGCCTCCAGCCAGACGTCGGGCATCAGGACCTGCTCGATCTGCACCTGGTAGCCGTCGAGCAGGACCGGTGCGATGGCCAGGGCCGCGAGCCAGCGCCCAGCCCCGCGGCGCAGCAGCAGGAGGTAGATGACGACGGCCATAGCCAGGCCGAGCAGGTGCTGGATGAGCGCGACCACGTCGAGGTTCCCGATGGCCAGGATCGCCCGCAGGACGCCGCCGTAGCCGAGCGGATCCATGCCAGGCGCCTCGCCGAGCAGGTACCTGGGCGTGTCGATGTAGAAGAGCGCGGGGCGGTAAGCGAGCAAGGCCAGGATCCGCAGCGCTGCGCCCGCGGCCACCAGGACGACCGCCGGCCAGTGCCGCCGCAGCGCAGAGGCTGCGGCGGCCGGCCAGCCTGCCCGCCCGGTTCGCGGGTCAGGCTGCGCTGGCGGCCTCGGCTGCGTCGCGCGGTCGGTGTGCTGGCTTGTCATTGCGGCGTCGGATGGTGGCCGCCGGATGAATGCCAGAGGGCCAGGAAGACGGTCGCCAAGGCCAGCCACCTGGTCATCCGGTTCCGCGGCACCTGGGTCAGCGTCACCCACGCGATCGCGGTGTACCACGCGAAGACCCACGGGGCGACCACGATCCAGGCGAACGTGACCGCGAACGGCGCGACCACCTCACGCGGCTGGTCGGAGGAAATCCGCTTGTACACCAGCCACGCGACCGCGAGCAGGGCGATGGGCCACAGGAAGCTGATGGCCGAGGTCATCGCGGGCTGGCTGATGCCGAGTGCCTTGCCGGATACCTCGACCAGCCACCACGGCGAGGGCAGTGAGATCCACTTAGCCCCGCCCACGAGCGGCGTCAGCGCGCTGATCCCGTAAAAGCTGTACTGCACTGCCATCACCGCGATCGCGACCAGCGCGATCCTGCCCGTCCGCAGCCACTCGCGGCGCCTGAGCAGCGGCCAGGCGAGCCCGATGCCGATGAGCACGGCGTTTATCTTGATTCCGCACGCGAGGCCGATCAGGACGCCGATGAGCACGTCGCCCCACAGGCCAGAGACCCGCCTGGCGACCTGGATCGAGCAGATCGCGGCCGCCGCCACGAGCGTGTCGAGGTGGCCGCCGCTGACGAGCTGCTGCAGGATGACCGGGTTCGCGACCCAGAACAGCGTCGCCCGGATCGGGTCGTCCGAGGTCTTGAGCAAGAGCACGCCGACGCCGATGAAGACCAGGCCGTTGAGGATCATCAGCACCCAGATGGTGCTGGCCACGTGCGGTCCGCCGATGAGGGCCGCGAACTTCTGGATCACGGTGGCCAGCGGGCCGTATACGGACGGCTGCGACTTCCACAGGTCGCCGACCGCCTTGGTGTACGGCGAGTGCGCACCGAGGAAGGCCAGCGGGCTCGTCGTGTACGGGTTGCCGCCCAGCGCGGCGATCCGGCCGTAGGCCGCGTAGCTCGCCGTGTCCGATGAGCCGACCGGGGTGAGGCTGACCATGACCGCGACGACGCACGCGCTAGCCAGCAGCAGGTGGCGGGGATTGGGCCGCCAGCCCTGGCTGTGCGCCCAGAGCATGCCGGCCAGACCGAGGCACGCGAGAATATTGCCTGTGTAGAGCATCACCGACGCGAGCACGTTCTGGTCGGCGAGCGACGGCAGCAAGGTCGACAGCGGGAGGTTGACCCTCAGCGTCTCGGTGTTCGGTGCGGTGGCACCCACCAGCATGCCGAGCAGCAGGCCGAGCGCGGACACCGAGATCGCGAACTTCGGGTCGGACAGCTTGCTCCAGGCGAGCTTGCGGATCAGCTCGCTCATCACCCAGTCGACGGGACCCTTGGCAGGCTGTCGTTCACCTGGTTCCGGCGAGGGCGCCGCCTGGCGCTCCGGCCCGGTCTTGGGCGCGGCTCCGTTCTCGGCTTGCTGGGCACCGGCCCCGGCGGAGACGAGCGGGGGTGCCGGATCGGCGGGGGAGCCGTTCACGCCGGCAGGGACGGCCGGCCCGGCATCGCCGTCGGTCGTCCGCATCCCTGCGCGTTTCTGCATCGCAGCAGCACGTCCTAACGGGGCGGTGGGTGGCACACACGGCCTCCATGCGGCACAGGCGAACGTGTTCCGGCGAGCCAGGCGCATCCGTGACTCGCATTCAGACGCCAGATCGGAAGTCTCCCGCACCCGTCGGCCGCAGCACGAACAACGGCTGGCGCGTGCGCTGGTTCCTTACCGTCGAATGTACTTTATGTCGCCGCCAGCGTCGCATGAGAGTGGTCGCGGCGCTGCACCCCACGCTAGTGCCGGCGCAAGCGTGCGCGCAGCCGTTCCCTGCGGGCGTCGGCCAGGATCGCTCGCGACGCATTCCGGGCAGGGGCGGCCATCACGCCGCCACCCGGATGGGTGCCTGAGCCGCACAGGTACAGGCCGGCGACCGGCGATCGGTAGTCGCCGAAGCCGAAAATCGGCCGCAGCGACAGCATCTGGTCGGGCGTCATCTCGCCCTGGAAGATGTTGCCGCCGAGCAGGCCGTACCGCTGCTCGATGTCAGGCGGCGCGAGCACCTCGTCGTGCAGGACCGACGTCGTGAAACCCGGGCAGTACTCCTCGACCGTCTCGAGCATCCGCTTGAGGTATGCGGGCCGCTCGGTGGCCCAGGAACCGTCGGCGAGCTCGAACGGGCCGTACTGGGTGAACGCCAGGGCGATGTGGCTGCCCTCCGGCGCGAGTCCTGGTTCGTGAGCGGTCGGGAAGACCATCTCGAGGTAGGGGTGCCGGGAGGAGCGGCCGTACTTCGCGTCGTCCCAGGCCCGCTCGAGGTACTCCACGGACGGGGAAATGGCCATCAGGCCGCGATGCAGATGCTCGGGCCTGCTGTCGTCCCATGCCGTCGGCCGCGGCAGCCCGGACAGCGCCAGGTTCACCTTGACCGACCCTGACCTGGTCCTGAAGCGCTTGACGTCACGCACGACGTCGTCGGGCAGGTGGCCGAATCCGACCAGGTCCCGGTAGGTGGTGACCGGGTGCGCGCCGGAAACGACGCGTCGCGCGGCAATGAGAGACCCGTCGTCGAGCTCCACCCCCGCTGCCCGGCCGTTGCGGACGGTCACGCGCCGCACCGGGGCTGTCGTCCTGATCTCCGCCCCTGCGGCCAGCGCGGACCTGGCCAGCGCGCCGCTCACGCCCCCCATCCCGCCGTGCACCCAGCCCCAGGCACCCTGATGCCCGTTCACCTCGCCGATCCAGTGGTGCATCAGCACGTACGCCGATCCTGGGCTCATCGGCCCGCACCAGGCGCCGATGATGGCCTGCGTCGCGAGGGCGCCCTTGACCTTCGGGTCCTCGAACCACTCGTCCAGGAAGTCGGCGGCTGACATCGTGAACAGGCGCACCGCCTCGGCCACGTCCCGCCCTGTCCAGCCGCGCAGCCGGGCGCCGACCGAGGCCCACTTCGGCAGCTCGGTCAGCGCGAGATTGGGCGGCACTACGAACAGCAGGTCCTTGAGCAGGTGCGCGACCCGCTCGAAGTGCCGGTCGAACTCCAGGTACGCCTCGGCGTCCGCGGCCGAGAACCTGCCGATCTGCGCGGCGGCAGCAGGCTGACCACGTACGACGCGCTGGAGATCCGGTAGCCGGGCCATGGTTCCTCCGTAACGGCCGCGCCGCCGAGCACGTCCCTGCGCTCCAGCACCAGCACGTCGAGCCCGGCCCTGGCCAGGTACGCCGCGCAGGCCAGGCCGTTGTGCCCGCCGCCCACGATCACCACGTCCTTGACGCCGGTGACCTGCGACACACTCACCATCCGCACCTCCCGAGACTTAAGCCCCATGATGGCGGGTCATCGGCGGCGAGAACAGAGCCTCACGCGCGGCCGCCGGGCCACGCGCCATCCGATCCGGTTCGGGATGCACAAGGGGCGAAGGTCCCTCGTGACTGAGAGGGGCCTTCGCCCGAGATCGCGCTGGCGGCTAAGGGTGCTAAGACGGCGCGACGCCTGGTCCGCGGGGATAACTCCTTACCGAAGCCGTCGAACTCTCCGTTTCGGGCGCCACCGATAAATGCACTCCATTCGTCCGGCGTGAACTGCAGAACCGGACCCTCGGGGTCCTTGCTGTCGCGAACGCCGATGTGGCCGCCCTGCAGATGGGCAACCTCGACGCAATTGCCATTGGAGAAACTGAGGGAACTCTTGATCCAGTGCGGATCCTGACCGTGATTCTCCTGGTCACGGCCCATTGTGACTCTTCTCATGCCGTACCTCACAGGATGTAGCTCGGATGGGAGTGAACACTGACGAACACGTAGAGTAATTGCTCGCCTACTGAATGTACAGTCGTGCCTATCGGCACGATGGTGAAATTGAAATGGCCGCCAGACGATTCGATTGGATCTAAGCATCAGCGGACTCGAAAGTCACGCAAGCCCATGCCCTTTCTCCAGCCTCGTGCGGCACGCGAGCCGCAGTAAGGCGTTTCCGGCCCCAGCGGGCATGTCACCGGCACGGCTTGACGACGGGATACCGGGCGACGCGTCAGCGGTCCAGATGCTGCCCGGCTGAGGTCGGGTAGCCTGGGCTGTCTGGCCGTCATCTGTGGTCCGCCGGGTCCCGTCCCTCGCGACATCCTGCGGCCCGGGCGGCAAGCCGGACTCCATGCCTGGCGCGCGCCGGAACGTTTGGTGCGGGTCTGACTGCGGAAGGGATCGCTGATGGGGGCAGCGGGCAGCTTCGCGGACGCAGCCGGGCGCCATGCCTGGCTGCTTCTGGTCTGCTGTCCTGCCCAGAGGGTCCTCCGGACCGGCTGCTGGCCTCGGGCCTGGATGACCGGCCCGGTCAGCCGAGCGCGGCACCCGGCCCGCCATGTTTAACGAGTTCCTGCGGCTCGTCGCGGATGCGTCCGGGTGGGCCTACGTGATCGTGCTGGCGCTGGCGCTGCTCGACGCGCTGGTGCCGATCGTGCCGAGCGAGGCGTCGGTGATCACGGCTGGCGTGGTGGCCGCGACCGGCGGGATGATCCTGCCGCTGGTTATCGTCGCGGCGGCACTCGGTGCCTTCCTCGGGGACAACACGGCCTATTACCTTGGCTACCGCTTCGGCCCGCGGGCGAGGCGCAAGATCTTCCACGGCAAGAAGAGCCGGAAGACCTTGGAGTGGGCGGAGCGACAGCTCGAGATGCGCGGCGGCGAGCTCATCGCGGTCGCCCGCTTCATTCCAGGCGGCCGGACAGCCGTCACGCTGAGCGCGGGCACGCTGCACTATCCCTGGCGGCGGTTCGTGGTATTCGATGCGATCGCCGCGGTGCTGTGGGCCTCCTACGCCGCCCTGCTCGGCTACTTCGGCGGGCAGGCGTTCGAGGGAGCGGCCTGGAAGGGCCTGATCGTGGCGCTCCTCAGCGGCGGCGCGCTGACCGGCGTGATCGAGGTCGTGCGCTGGTACCTGAAGCGCCGCGAGAAGGGCCGGGAGGGGCCGGCCAGTCCGCGAGCCGACCGCGGTTCGCCGACGTCAAGCCGCACCTCGCGCTGACCGCGGTATGCGGTATCACGCGCGGCGGCTGTGTGCAGGGACTGCCGTGGTGCCGCGGACCTCTAGGTGCGGCCTGGTGAGGATGACCGATCCGGCCATGCCGGGACGGCTGATCCGGTCGACCAGGCAGCTCGCGGCCTGCCGTCCGACGTGGAAGCCCGCGCTGTCGACGGTGGTCAGCCACAGATGCCGCAGCTGTGCGATGTAGGTGTTGTCATAACCGACTACCGACAGGTCCCGCGGCACCCTGAGCCCCAGTTCCTCTGCCGCGGTCAGGGCCCCGACGCAGGAGATGTCGTTGTAGCCGAAGATGGCCGTGGGCCGGGTCCGAGAGCTCAGCAGCCTGACCGCGGCCCGGTAACCGCCCTCCTCGGTGTGGTCACCCGGCTCGATCGCCGCTGCGTCAGCCAGCCCGTGCGCCTTCATCGTGTCCTCGAAGCTGCCGCGCCGCAGCTCGCCGACCTTGCCGCGGCCGCTGATGTGGGCGATGGCGCGGTGACCCAGTCCGATCAGGTGCTCGGTGGCGATGGCGCCGCCGAGCGCGTCGTCGTTCGCGACGACATCGAGCCCGGACGTCGCGTCATCCCTGGCGCCGGCCACGACGGCGGGGAGCCGCGCGGCGATCGAGCCGAGGATCGACGGGTCGGGCAGCGTGCCCACCGCGACGATGCCGTCCACGCGCAGTTCCATGAAGGAGGCGACCAGGTCCTGCCCGGCGCGCTTGCTCAGGTGCGCATCGGCCATCAGCATCCTGAGGCCGTGCGCGGACAGCGTGTGATTCAGCCCGTCCAGCAGGCCGACGAACCACGGATTGCGCATGTCGTCAAGGAGAACGCCCACCGCATGGGTCCGGCGCTCGCTCAGGCTGCGGGCAGCGGCGTTGGCCAGGTACCCGAGGTCGGCCGCGGCGGCGAGCACGGCCTCGCGCTTGGCCAGGCTCACGCTGCCGGCGCCGCGGAGTACCAGCGAGACCAGTGACTTGGAGACGCCGGCTCGCTCGGCCACGTCGCGGATCGTGGGCAGGCGGGAACCGGGTCGGGCCTGTCCGGCCTTGCCCGCTGGCGTCATCTTGGAACGCTCCAAGCACGTGTAGGCCGCTAAACCGGCTAACTTCCTAAGCCTTGACATGGAGCCTAACCATGGATGAGGCTGGAAATCTAGGATGGACCGTTCCAAAACGATGGGCAGCGACGGAGGGCTGATCGGCGTCGCGGTCATCGGCTTCGGCTGGATGGGCAGGGTGCATAGCCAGGCCTACGTGCGGCTGCCGCATCACTTCCCCGATCTCGGTCTCCGCGCGGACCTGATCGCCGTGGCCGATGACGTTCCCGGGCGGGCGGTGGAGGCCGCGGCTCAGTTCGGGTTCGCTGTCGCGACGCGGGACTGGCGTGACCTGACGGCCGATCCCCGGATCGAGGCCGTCAGCATCACCGTTCCCAATCACCTGCATCGCGAGATGGGCGTCGCGATGGCTGCCGCTGGCAAGCACCTGTGGATCGAGAAGCCGGTGGGCCTGACCGCCGATGACGCCCGCGCCGTCGCGACGGCTGCCGCCTCGGCCGGCGTCCAGGGCACCGTCGGCTTCAACTACCGGAACGCGCCCGCGGTAGCGGCTGCCCGCGGGATCATCGCGTCCGGTGCGATCGGCGCCGTCACGCACGCCAGGTTCCGCATGTTCAGCGACTACGCCGCCGATCCCGCGTCGGTGCTGAGCTGGCGGTTCCAGCGTGCTCGCGGCGGCGACGGGGTCGTCGGCGACCTCGCGTCACACGGCGTTGACCTGGCCCGCTACCTGATCGGCGAGATCTCGTCCGTGGCCGCTGACTCGGCCGTGTTCGTGCCAGCGAGAGCCATGCCGACGGCGGCCACCAGGGGGCACGTGCGCGCGTCGGGCGATAGCCGTCCCGTCGAGAACGATGACTACGTGTCGTGCCTTGTGCGATTCGCTTCCGGCGCTCGCGGCGTCATCGAGGCGAGCCGCGTCGCGGCCGGCGAGCAGAACTCCTACGGCTTTGAGGTACACGGCCGCTCGGGCGCGCTGTGGTGGGACTTCAGGCGGATGGGTGAGCTGCGGGTCAGCCGGGGCGGCGGCTACCAGGACCAGCCCGCGTACACCGTGCACGCGGGCCCGTCGGATGGCGAGTACCGCGCGTTCCAGCCCGGAGCCGGGACCGCCATGAGCTTCGACGACCTGAAGGTTATCGAGGCCTGGCAGTTCTTCCGCTCGATCAGCGAGCGGCGCGCCTGCGGGGCCGTGCTCGCCGACGCCGTTGAGGCGGCGGCCGTGCTGGACGCGATCACCAGATCGGCAAGGGGGGGCGCGTGGGCGGACGTGATGTGACGATACGGGTTGGCGTCATCGGTGCGGGCATCATGGGAGCCGACCACGTGCGGACGGTGCAGCGATCGGTGACCGGCGCGACCGTCACCATGATCGCCGACCTTGATCCTGGGCGCGCCAGCCAGGCAGCTCATCTGGCCAACGGCGCCGCGACCACCTGCGATCCCGCCGAGGTCATCGGGAGCCTGGACGTGGACGCGGTCGTCATAGCCTCGCACGACTCGACGCACGCCGACCTGGCCGTCGCCGCGGTGCGCTCGGGCAAGCCGGTCATGTGCGAGAAGCCGCTGGCGCCAACGGTGGCCGAGTGCGCGCGCGTGGTCAGGGCCGAGGACGAGGCGCGAGCTCCTCTGGTCAGCGTCGGATTCATGCGCCGCTTCGACCCCGGCTACCAGGAGATGAGAGCGGCCGTCGCCGCCGGCGCGTGCGGCGTGCCGCTGATGGTCCACTGCCTCAGCAGGGGAGTGCGCTCGGTCGCGGGCGCGACCAGCGAGTTCAGCGTGACCAACTCGGCGGTGCACGAGTTCGACGTGGTGCCCTGGCTGCTCGGGCAGCCGGTCGTCTCGGTCAGCTGGCATTCGCCCCGCATCAGCGTGATGCCGGCCGGGTTCCAGGACCCTCAGCTGATGCTGCTGCACACCGCGGGCGGGGTGCTGGCAACCGTCGAGACCCTGCTCAACGCGCGCTATGGCTATGACATCCGGTGCGAGGTCATCGGCGATCGCGGCAGCGTGGCGCTGTCGCACGGCGGCCACATCGTCATCGACTCCGAGCGGACGCGCGCCCGGTCGTACCCGCCCGACTGGCGGCTTCGCTTCGCCGACGCCTACCGCCTTGAATTGCAGGAATGGATTGACGCCATCCAGCAAGGCCGCACCAGCACGCTCGCCTCGGCTCGTGATGGCCTGACGGCCGGGATCATCGCCGATGCGGTCATCACGTCCATGAAGCTAGGCGGGCGGACGGTGCCCGTTCGGTCCTGCTCAGGCTCTCCGGTCGGCTAGAAACGACCTATGAGGCTGCTCGTGACCGGCGGCGCCGGCTATATCGGAAGCGTCGTAGCCGCTCAGCTGCTGGCGGCCGGGCACGAGGTCGTGGTGCTCGACGACCTGTCCACCGGGCACGCCGACGCGGTTCCCGACGACGCGAGGTTCGTCCGAGGGGATCTTCGCGCCGACGCGCCAGGGGAACTCGCGGGGATCGACGCCGTGCTGCACTTCGCGGCCAGGTCGCTCGTCGCGGAGTCGGTCGCGCACCCGGACATGTACTGGAGCAGTAACCTGGGCGGCACGCTCGCGCTGCTTGACGCGATGCGGATCGCAGGGGTGCGGAAGCTGGTCTTCTCCTCAACGGCGGCGACCTACGGCGAGCCGGAGACGGTGCCGATCAGCGAGACCGCTCCGGCCAGGCCGACGACCCCGTACGGCGCCTCCAAGCTCGCCGTCGATACGGCGCTGGCCGAGCATGCCAGGATGAACGGCCTGGGGGCGGTTAGCCTCCGGTATTTCAATGTCGCTGGCGCGCACAGAGCCGCCGGCGGACGGTGGCTGGGGGAGCGGCATACCGTGGAAACGCACCTGATCCCGAACATCCTCACCGCGGCGATGCGGGGATCAGGCGCGGTGAGCATCTTCGGTGACGACTACCCGACACCGGACGGCACCTGCATCAGGGACTACATCCACGTGACCGACGTGGCGGCGGCGCACGTGCTGGCGCTTGCGGCGTGCGATCCCGGCCGGCACACGGTGTACAACCTGGGCAGCGGAACCGGCTGCTCCAATCGTGAGGTGGTCGCCGCGTGCAGGGACGTGACGGGGCAACCGATCGCGGTCAGGACTGCCGCCCGCCGGCCCGGTGACCCCGCCGTGCTCATAGCGTCGTCCGAGCGCATCAGTGCCGACCTCGGCTGGCAGCCGCGCTTCGGGCTGCTCGACATGGTGGCCGACGCGTGGGCCTTCAGCCGCGCGCGGGCAAGCCTCGCGTGAGCGCGGAACGAGGCGCTGCCCGGCTGTTCGCGGCCAGCTACGGCGCGGAGCCTGAGGGAATCTGGCACGCCCCTGGCCGGGTCAACCTCATCGGCGAGCACACCGACTACAACGACGGGTTCGCGATGCCGTTCGCGCTCGCGGCCGGCGTCTTCGTCGCCGCCGGCCGGAGCAAGGATGACTGCCTCGTGCTGTCGTCCAGGCAGCAGGGGGAGACGGTCGTCACCGTGCCGCTGGCCGGCCTCGCTCCCGGTGCCGTCGGCGGCTGGGCGGCCTACCCGGCGGGCGTGGCCTGGGCGCTGCGATCGGCCGGGCACGGCGTGGCAGGCACGCGGATCGCCGTGGACGCCGACCTGGCGCTAGGCGCCGGGCTGTCATCGTCCGCGGCGATCGAGTGCGCGACCGGGCTGGCCCTGGCCGATCTGTGCGGCCTGCCGGTGTCCCGCGCTGGCCTGGCCGCGATGGGCCGCCGGGCGGAAAACGACTTCGTGGGAGCGCCGACCGGCGTGATGGATCAGCTGGCAGTCATGCTGTGCCAGCAGGGGAACGCGCTGCTGCTCGACTGCCGGTCGGCGTCCGGCGTCGCCGTGCCGCTCGACGTCGGGTCGGCGGGACTGGCGCTGCTGGTCATCGACACCCGCGTTCAGCACGAACTGTCTGACGGCGGCTACGGTGCCCGCCGTCTGGCCTGCGAGCGGGCCGCCGGCCAGCTCGGCGTGGCCGCGCTGCGCGACGTCGCCGACGCCGGCGTTCTCGGCAGGCTCGCTGACCCGGTCGTGCGCAGGCGGGCGCGGCACGTGGTCACCGAGAATCAGCGCGTCCTTGACGTGGTGGACCTGCTCAGGGCCGGTCAGCCGGACGCGACCGGCCCGTTGCTGACCGCCTCGCACGTGTCATTGCGGGACGATTTCGAGGTGTCATGGCCGGAAGCCGACGTGACCGTGGAGGCGGCACTCGAGGCTGGCGCGCTCGGTGCCCGGATGACGGGAGGCGGTTTCGGCGGCTCGGTGATCGCGCTGGTTCCCGTTCCGCTGACCGGACCGGTTCGCGACGCGGTCTGCGCTCAGTTCGGCCGCCGCGGCTGGCCGCGGCCCGACGTGACCCCCGTCACGCCGTCCCAGGGCGCCAGCCGCCTGCGCTGACGCCCGGCGACGCCAGAGTCCGGTAGCCCGGTTCTGGCTAGACGCCTGCCCCGCATTTCGCCATTCACTAAGGGGCGTCGGTGAGGTGCAGGGATGTCCCGAGCCTGCGGGCCAGGTCCGCTGCGCGGTTGAACTCGGCCTGGCTGAACGCGACGCCTCGGCGGGTGAAGTGCAGCTGGGTAGGCGGCCCGGCCGCCTTGGCGGCCTGGCCAACCAGGCGCAGGCGCGTGCCGTTCTGCCAGGTTAGCTCCGCCTCGGCGGCACTGGAGTCCGCCGGGGTGACCAGCTCGCCGTCGAGCAGTTCCGAGAAGAGCTTTGTTGCGCCAAGGAAGTCAGTTACCTGGTGTTCGACCAGCGCGAATGCCGAGGCCGGCCCTGGTTCAGGCAGCTCGGCCGGCGGCGCGAGTCTGGGCGCGGCGGACTGCTGCGCGAGCTGGACGACTACCCCGTGGGCGTCCCTGGGGTGCAGGAACGCCTCCTTCCATGCCGGGTTCGAGAGGTTGACACCGATCGGCTCGATGCCCATGGCGCGTACAGCGGCTAGGGTCTGGCCGATGTCGCCGACGAGGAAGGTGAGGTGATGCGGCCCGGGGCCGCGTGAAGCCAGGAATCGCTCGAGGAACCCCCCGCCTGAGCCGCTGGTGGGAGTCAGCAGCTCGATCTTCGGGCCTGAGGCGAACCGCAGCTGGCCCCACCAGTAGCCGGGCGAGTCGCCGCCGTAGACCCAGGCCCCGCCGAGCAGGCTGCCGAACAGCTGCCAGCCGTCGGTGAGCGTCCTGGTGCCGATCGCGACGTGATCGAGGACGCTTCCGGCGTGAGTGGCGAGGATCCGATCCGTGCGCACTGCTCGCTCCAGGGTCGGCCGCTTCGGACAAGGCGCATCTTTTCACGAGGCGGGCCGGCCCTGCAGGATCGCATCCTGAACGGACAGGGCCGAGCGTCGTCGGAGCAGCGAGCCAGCGCGTTCGCCAACGCCGGCCTTTCCCAGCCGCTGGATGAACTGCTGGGCAAGGTCGTTCAGGCACCCTGCGGGCGAATCAGTTCGCTCAGCGTCCCCAGGGAAGCAACGGGGCGAGGGCGATGAGAACGCTCAGCAGGCTGAGGTAGGCAATAGACAGGTGGAACAGGCGCATGGATGCCGGGTTGACGCTTGGCCGGGCGATTCCTGCGCAAGCCTTGTCGGCGGGGCGGCCTGTTGGCGGGCCGGGCTGCCCAGGTTCACCAGGGCGGGCTGGCCTGACTGCGGCCGCACCGGAGGTGAGCCGGGCAACCCGCGCGCGCAGCCGGTGGGCCTCGGCTAGGAACCACCCGCCGAGCCCCGCCGCCCCGACCGCGTAGATCCACCCCGTGTACGGAATGAGCGCGAGGCTGGCCGCCACCATCGCGTACGAGTAGATGAGAATCTTCCGCGCTACCACCCATGGCGGTGCCACAACCGGCAGCATCGGCACAGCCGCAGCCGCGTAGTCATCCCTGAACTTCATCGCCAGGGCCCAGAAATGCGGTGGCGTCCAGAAGAAGATCACCGCGAACAGCAGCACAGGTGCCAGGCTGATCGTTCCGGTCACGGCAGCCCATCCCACCAGCACGGGGAAGCAGCCGGCAGCCCCGCCGATGACGATGTTAGAAGGGGTGCGCCGCTTGAGCGCAAGCGTATACACGACCACGTAGAACACGATGGCGGTGTCGGCCAGCACCGCGGCCAGCCAATTCGCGAGCAGGCCGAGCATGACCGTGGCCGCAATGCCCAGGACGATGCCGAACGCCAGCGCCTCATGCGGCCGGATCACCGCCAGCGGACCAGGCCGTGCCAGCGGACGCCGGGATGTGCGCCGCATCACCGCGTCGATGTCCCGGTCCAGGTAGCAGTTGAATGTATTCGCGCTGCCCGCGGCCAGGGCGCCACCCACCAGCGTTACCACCAGCAAGCCAGGTGTCGGCAGGCCCCGCTGCGCGAGGATCATCGCCGGGACCGTCGTCACGAGCAAGAGCTCGATGATCCGCGGTTTGGTCAGTGCCAGCAGCGAGCCGCCGACAAGCCGAACGGAGCGGCGAACCGCCGTGTCTCCTGTGGCAGGTGAGCCTTTGGTTGTGCTGACGTTGCTCATGTGGCCGCCGACCGGACAGAGGATCCGGGAGCAGCCTGCCGTCCGCCGTCCCGAGGTCGGCTGCCTTCTGCTGGCTCGGCTCGACTCGGCAGGCGGGCATCGAGCCGAGCCTGTTTGCGCGCGTCCTCATCGAGCCATCGGAGCAGCGCCACCGCCATCGCGGGAACCATCGTAAACGTGCCGGCGATCCACATGATCGTCCCGGCAGCGCCCTGATCCTGCAGTGTGCCCGCACCCCACGGCGGAAGGTGCACCATGTAGTAGGGGTAGAGGACGCGAGGCGAATTTGCGATCGCGAGCCCGAGGTAGGCCATGACCGGCATTGCCAGGAACAGGTAGAGCAGCCGCACCGGATGGCTGAGCCGATGAGGCGCCGGGTCGGCACCGATGGCTGGCCACCAGAACAACAGCGCCGTGACCAGAAACGTGATGTGCTCGAGCTCGTGCAGCCAGTCATGTTCCAGGGCCAGGTTGTACAGCGGGCTCAGGTGGCTGCCGACAAGGACGAACGCGAACACGCCGAGCGCGGTAACCGGATGGGCCAGGACACTGACGGGGCGGCTGCGCAGCAGGCGGACCAGCACCCGCCTGGATAGCCATGGCGGGTCCGCGCGCAGCAGCAACCCCAGCGGCGCTCCTAGAAGCAACAGCGGAGCCGCCACCAGCTGCAGAAGCAGGTGCTGGACCATGTGCGCCGTGAGCGAGGAACCGGACAGGACATCCGGCGGCCCGTCCACGGCGACGATGATCGCCGCTAGCCCCGCGCCGAAGCACGCCAGTCGCCCCCGTGAGGCCCAGGGGCTGGCACCCTCAGAGTGCTTAGCGCTGGCCACCCGCCTGCGGGCAGCAATGTAGCCGAGCCCCGCCACCCCGATCCCCACCGTGGGCACCGGGTCGAATGCCCACGATGTCAGCACGTCCTGGAAGGTAAACAGCGCGCATCTCCTTCGGTCCGCGGGGGCGGGGTGCCGAAACGCCCGCGCTTCGCAGTGTTGCACCGGACAGGCCACCTAGCCGCGCTTCATTACGGGGCTGTCATGAAAGAGCGGGCCTTTCATTACACAACTCTCATGTTGGGCACTGCGGACTTACGCGATCAGCCTAGGCACACTACACATTTGCTTATAGCGCCGCCCGCGTTGCACGAGGCGCGCTTGTCTGTGCGGCGATGGGTCACGCCACAGCGTGCTCGCCGTCGCGGACTGACCTCGGTGCGAAGGAGCAGTCATGACGTTGCCAAGCGAGCACCGTTCAGGTAGACGGCGCGCTCGTCGGTATTCGCAGTCTGTTGTTCTGGCCGTCGCCGTGTGCGCCGCACTCGCCATTGCCGTCGGATGCGCCAAGGGCGGCGGCGGTACGGGACCCAGCAAGTCCCCGGCCGCATCGGCCTCACAGGCCGCTGCGGGAATTCCTGCATACAACGTATATGTGAAGAATTTCACCTATCACGGCATGCCGAGCAGCGTGCCGGCGAACACGCCGATCGACGTGGCGTTCACGAACGAGGAGTCGTTCGCCATTGACCACGAGTTCGTGGTGCTGAAGCTGCCTGCCGGCAAGACCGCGCAGGACGTGATCGCCGATGCCAAGAAGAAGGGCCCGGACGCGGAGGACGACTGGATCCACTTCGCCGACAGCGGCGATCCGCTGCCGACCAACTCCAGCACGGTGGTCACCATGGATCTGCCGCCAGGGAACTACGTGGCGACCTGCTGGCAGACCGGCAAGGCCGGCGGCGGTAACGGCCCGCCGCACGTCACCATCGGCATGATCGCGCCGTTCACCGCCTCCGCCTCGGCGAGCGCTCCGGCAACCGCTGCCGGACCCGTCTACAACGTCTCGGTGAAGAACTTCACCTATCACGGCATGCCGAGCAGCGTGCCGGCGAACACGCCGATCGACGTGGCGTTCACGAACGAGGAGTCGTTCGCCATTGACCACGAGTTCGTGGTGCTGAAGCTGCCTGCCGGCAAGACCGCGCAGGACGTGATCGCCGATGCGAAGAAGAAGGGCCCGGACGCGGAGGACGACTGGATCCACTTCGCCGACAGCGGCGATCCGCTGCCGGTTGGTGCCGGCCATCTTGTCACCATGGATCTGTCGCCAGGGAACTACGTGGCGACCTGCTGGCAGACCGGCAAGGCCGGCGGCGGTAACGGCCCGCCGCACGTCACCATCGGCATGATCGCGCCGTTCACCGCCTCCGCCTCGGCAAGTTTCCCGGCGGCGCCGGCGACAGTGCACTACAACGTCTCGGTGAAGAACTTCACCTATCACGGCATGCCGAGCAGCGTGCCGGCGAACACGCCGATCGACGTGGCGTTCACGAACGAGGAGTCGTTCGCCATTGACCACGAGTTCGTGGTGCTGAAGGTGCCTGCCGGCAAGACCGCGCAGGACGTGATCGCCGATGCCAAGAAGAAGGGCCCGGACGCGGAGGACGACTGGATCCACTACGCCGACAGCGGCGATCCGCTGCCGGTTGGTGCCGGCCATCTTGTCCCCATGGATCTGCCGCCAGGGAACTACGTGGCGACCTGCTGGCAGACCGGCAAGGCCGGCGGCGGTAACGGCCCGCCGCACGTCACCATCGGCATGATCGCGCCGTTCACCGCCTCATGAGCCGGTGACGAAGCCGATGACATCCGAGCCAGAAGAAGGAGCGAGAGCCAGTGTGTGATAACCGGCGCCGCCGTCGCGCCCTCCAGGTAGCGCTGATGCTAGCGCTTGTGCTGGCCACGTCGGCGTGTGGCACCGTGAAGCCGGGCATCTCGGCGAAGTCGGATGACACGCACTGGCTCTTCTCCTACATCTTCTGGCTCGCGCTGCCGGTTTTCCTGTTCGTCGAGGGCATGCTGGTCCTCGGCGTCATCCGCTACCGGCGGCGGCGCAACGATGAGTCCGAGCCGGTGCAGGGTTACGGGAGCAACAGGGTGCTCGCGACGTTCTTCGCCGGCCCGCTGGCGATCGTCATCGCGCTGCTCGCGGTCGGCGAGACGACGGCAGCCACCGTCGACCACATCGCGCCGAGGCCGGCTGAGCGGCTGGTGGTCGACGGGTCCCAGTGGCAGTGGTCGGTGCGGTACCTCAAGGAAGGCGTCGCGCTGAGCGGAAAGAGCCCGACTGACACGTCCCCTGGCAAGCCGCTCACGATGGCGTTGCCGGCCGGCAAGACTACCGAGATCAGGTTGACTTCGGACGACGTGATCCACGGGTTCTACGTGCAGAACCTGCTCTTCATGAAGAACGCCGTGCCTGGTCACCTGAACATCATCACCGTCACGCCAACGAAACCAGGCACCTATCAGGGTCAGTGCACGCAGTTCTGCGGGCTGTGGCACTCAAAGATGCGTCTGATACTGAAGGTGCTGCCGCCTGCCAAGTTCCAGGCGTGGATGAAGAAGCAGCAGGCGGCGCAGGCCAAGACCGGCTCGTGCTCCCCGACCGGGTCGTCAATCACGCTGACGGCGCACCACATCACCTGGGACAAGAGCTGCATCGCGGCTGTCGCTGGCCAGCCCATCAAGGTCACCATCATCAACAAGGACGGTGGTATCGCGCACAACTTCGCGATCTGGCAAAGCTCCAAGCTGAAGCACCGGATCTACGTGACGCCAGACGTGACAGGGCCGGCGACTAAGACGTTCACGGCTCCCGCGCTGAAGCCAGGAAAGTACTACTTCCAGTGCGACATCCACGGTCCTGCGATGTCCGGGACCTTGGTCATCGGGAAGTCGTCGGGCTAGGAGGTGGAACACTTTGAAGGTGCAGTAAGTGGAATCAAGGTGAGCGAAATCCGCAGCGAGCAACGGGATGATCGATCATGACGACCACAGGTGTTCTGGCCAAACCTGCCGCCCCGCAACCGCGATCGACGCGAGTGCTCGACTGGTTGACGACGACCGATCACAAGAAGATCGGGATCATGTACATCGTCAATTCTCTGGTGTTCTTCACGTTCGCCGGCGCGCTGGCGATGCTCATGCGCACGCAGCTCATGCAGCCGAACAATACGGTGCTGTCCCCGCAGTCATTCAACGAGGCTTTCACCATCCACGGAACGGTCATGATCTTCCTGGTGATCCTCCCAATGCTGTCGGGGTTCGGGAACTACTTCGTGCCGCTGCAAATCGGCGCCCTGGATATGGCCTTCCCCCGGGTCAACGCGGCGTCCTTCTGGCTGCTTCCGGTGGGAGGGCTGAGCGTCGTGGCCGGGTACCTCGCCAAGGGCGGCGCGGCAGCTGCTGGATGGACGAACTATGTACCGCTGGCTCTGCAGGGCGGAACCGGCGAGGACCTGTGGATCCTCGGCTTGCTGATCGTCGGCACCAGCTCGCTGCTCGGCGCGATCAACTTCATCGTGACCGTGATCCGGCTGCGCGCGCCTGGCATGAGCATGACCCGGGTGCCGATCTTCACCTGGGCAACGCTCACCACCTCTGTGCTCATCGTGCTGGCCGTGCCCTCGCTGACCGCCGGGCTGCTCATGCTCCTCAGCGACCACCACCTCGGAACGGTGTTCTTCGATCCGTCGCACGGCGGCAGCATCGCCAACTACCTGAACACGTTCTGGTTCTTCGGGCACCCTGAGGTGTACATGCTGATCATGGGCGCCTGGGGGGTCACTTCGGAGATCATCCCGGTGTTCAGCCGCAAGCCGCTGTACGGCTACCGGATCGTGATCCTGGGCCTGATGCTCATCATGGCCCTGTCGTTCACGGTGTGGGGCCACCACATGTACACCACCGGCCTGGTCAATGACCCGTTCTTCTCGGTGACCACCGAGCTGATCTCTGTTCCCACCGGGCTGCTGGTCCTCGCCTGGCTGTTCACCATGTGGAAGGGGCAGCTCCGGTTCGACCCGCCGATGCTCTTCGCGCTCGGCCTGGTCTCGATGTTCACCATCGGCGGGATCGACGGGGTGTGGATGGCCTCCCCGGCGGCGGACTACGCTGTCCACGACACCTACTTCGTGGTTTCGCACATCCACTACGTGCTGGTGGGCGGCAGCCTGATGGGCATCTTCGCCGCCATCTACTACTGGTTCCCCAAGATGACCGGCCGGATGCTGGACCGCAGGCTCGGCGTCTGGCAGTTCTGGCTGCTGCTGATCTCATTCAACGTGACGTTCTTTCCCATGCACTTCCTGGGGCTGATGGGCATGCCACGCCGGGTGGCGACCTACTCGGCCGGCACCGGGTGGGGGACGATCAACTTCATCGAGACGATCTCTGCCTATGTGATCGCGCTGTCCATGCTGGTCGGGCTGGCGAACATCATCATCACGCTGCGCAAGCCGCGCACCGCGCCAGCCGACCCATGGGGCGGGAACACGCTGGAATGGGCGACAACCTCGCCGCCGCCCGCCTACAACTTCGACGCGCTGCCAGAGATCCGGTCCGAGCGTCCGGTCCGCGACCTGCGGCTCGCCCTGGCAGGTCGGCAGTCGGCCAGGCCGCCCGGTCCGGCCACCGGGCCCGAGGAGACAGCCACGAAGCCGGGAGAAGCGGCACCAAAGGCGGAAGAAGCACCACTAAGGCCAGGAGAAACGACCGAACGGCCGGGAGACACGGACGCGCCGGAGGCGGGAGAATGACCACGAACGAAGCCGCCGCCGCGCCGGTCGGCGATCCTGAGCTGCTCGACCGGCGAGCAGTCGGCGGCACCAGCGGTTCGGTTACCGGCATGGTCCTGTTCGTCGCCTCGGAGGCCGTGTTCTTCGCCGCATTCCTCGGCATCTGGGTAACCTCCTACGCGGCTGTCAAGGCCTGGCCGCCACTGGACATCAATGGCCCAGCGCTCGTGCTGCCGACCGTCGGGGTCCTGGTGCTGCTGGCCAGCGGTGCCGCGTTGGGGCAGGTCATGCGGCTGTCCCGCCGGCCCGGATATCCGCGCAGCGTGGTGCCGTGGCTGGCAGCGGGGCTGGTCCTTGCCGTGGCGTTCGGCGTGCTCCTCGCGATCGGCTACGCGGATATCCCGTTTGGCGTCGGCCAGGGGATCTATGAATCGCTGTTCTACATGATCATCGGCCTGGAACTGGCCCACGTCCTTGGCGGCGCGGTGCTGCTCGCCGTGGTGCTGACCCGGGCATCCTCGGGAGAACTGGCCCTGCGGCGCGATCCGGTGCAGTCGGCGTCAATCTACTGGTACTTCGTGGTCGGGCTCGGCGTCGTGATCTACGCAGTTCTGTATCTCGGAGCGATCCGATGAGCACACGCCGGGGCGTACGGCCCGGCGAGGGAGGCCGCAGATGAGTTTGTTCGCGCGGATCAACATGAGCCTCGGCGTCTTCCTGGTCGTGTCGGGCATCATCTTCGGGCTGGTGACAAGGGGGTATGAGGGCCTCACCCTGATGCTCACCGTGGCCGGCGGCGCCCTGCTGGTCGGGACGTATCTCACTCGAGCGGTGCAGCGGGCCCATGCGTGGCTCGCGGCTCAGCCGGCGGGTGTCACCGCGGGCGGCGAGGCCGAGCCGCACGTAGCGCCCACGATCTGGCCGCTTATCTTCGCGGTGTCCATGATCGGACTGGTAATCGGCGCGGTCGAGTCCCGCTGGGCGCTGGTCGGGGGAGGGGTACTGCTCATCGTCGCGCTGGCCGGGTGGAGCCTTGACGTCCGGCACCAATGGCGCCATCATCATGAGGCCGTGGGCGCGGGCTCGAGTCACGGCGGGACGCACACCGGGGCGTCCCAGTGACGGCATCGAGGGGGCCGGCGGCTATGAGGCGGCGCTCGTACGACCAGTGCATGCGCTGCGGCAGGCCGACCATGTACGGCCGGTCGGTGTGCCGGGCGTGCAACCCGGCAGGACTGCCAGAGCCGAGTCCGGCGCAGTATCACGCGACCGTATTCGTCGCGATCCTCGTAGTGCTGGCCGTGCTTGGCATCCTGGCCTTTGTGCTGCACTGACATCTCGGCACCTGTGCTGTGCGTGAGGTGATGTCCTTCGGCCAGGTTCTGCGAGCGGGCGGTGGCACGGCCGCGCGGCTGGGCGGGCTGATCCTGGCCTCGGCCGCGTTGCTACTGGTTCTGCCGGCGGCTCACGCATCGGCGCACGCGGTGCCTGTTTCCATCACGCCCCAACCGGGCGCTCGTCTCAGCGCTCTGCCGCGCGCCGTGGTCATCGTGTTCGATGAACCGCTGGTGGCGCGGCTGTCCGCCACAACCGTCACCGCGCCGGGCGGCCGGATGTTCACCGGCGAGGTATCCGGCAAGACCATGCGGGTGCCGCTTTCCGCCAGTTCGCGTGGCATCTACCAGGTGCACTGGAAGACCGTCAGCGTCGTGGACGGGCACACGATCACCGGGACCTTCCGGTTCGGGGTCGGGGTATCGCCCGGCGCGGCAGCGGCTTCCGCCGGCACCACCGCCAAGGGGCCAACCCCGACCGACGTGCTCGTTGCCGTCCTGCGCGGCATCGAATACGCCTTGCTGCTGCTCGCCTGCGGACTCGCGCTGCTCGGCGTGCTCGGCCGCCGCCTGCGGGTACGGCTGCCTGTCCTCCTGGTCGCTGACGCCCTGCTGGTCAGCGGGCTGGCCGTCGTGACCGCCGAGGCGCTGGTGGCCAGCGGTCCTTCGGTGACCGGGGTGGCTGACTACCTGACGAACGGCCTCACCGGCTGGGCCAGGGTGACGCGGCTGGCGCTGGAGGCCGCGGTGGTGCAGGTGGCTATCCTGCGGGCGCGATTGTCGCCGATGCTGCTGGCTGGCGTGGTCGGTGCCGTCGCGGTGGCGGGTCACGGCGCGGACGCCGAGCCTATGTGGCAGGGCATGGCAGTGAACGCGGTCCACCTCGCGGCGGCCGGGGTGTGGGCCGGCGGCATCATGGCGCTGGCGCTGTTGGCGATGACCGGCCGCTGGCAGGAAGGCGGGCGCGATCTGCTGCAGCGTTTCAGCCGGGTTGCGCCGTGGGCCTTTCTCGTGTCGGTGGGTCTGGGGGTGGTGCAGGCGGCGCAGCTTCTCGGCGGCCCGGGCGAGCTGCTGAGCACGCCGTACGGCATCACGCTGGCAGTGAAGGCCATCGCGGTGGCCGCGATGGCTGCGCTCTCGGTGCTCGCCTGGCGGCGGATGCGGCTGAATCTGCGGGCCGAAGCGCTGATTGCTCTGGTGGTGGTCGCGGCCGCGGCCGCGCTGGCCGCGTATCCGGTGGTGCCCAGAGAGGCACGCGAGGCGGCGGAGCAGGCCGCTTCCGGCCCCGCCCCGGCCCGTACTTCGCCGTATCCTGAGCCCGGCGACCTGACCATCGGCGGCAAAGCAGGCCGGGTCATGGTCGGGCTGACCGTGCATCCCGGTCGGCCGGGGAAGAACACGGTCCGCGTCTACCTTGCCAGCCCGGCGACAGCGGCGTCCAGGGCACGCATCGGCGTCCGAGGCCAGTGGCAGCCGCTTTCAGCCTGCGGCGCGTCCTGCCGAATCGGCACCGTGAACCTGAGCGGAGCGGAGCAGGTGGCAGTGGCGGTCAGCGGTCAAGGCGGCGGAACGGCGACCTTCGACCTGCCGTCGCTGCCAGCCAGTGACGGAACCGCGCTGGCCAGGGCGGCAATCGCGCGGATGAGCGGCCTGAACAGCTACCGGGTGGCTGAGGTGCTTTCTGGCATCCGCAGTGCATACTCCTACGCGCGGCCACACCAGATGTGGCTGCGGACCTGGTATGGCGGCGGCGTCGAGCAGACGCTCTGGGTCGGCAGCGCGCTCTACGTGCGGGCAGGCGCCAGCGGGCCATGGCACCTGAAGTCAAACGGGACCCTCGCGCCGGTGCCGTACTTTGTCTGGAACCCGTTCCGGCCGTTCGAGGACGTCCGCATCCTGGGCACCGGGTCAGTATCGGGAACGCCGGTCACAGTGGTGTCGCTGTTCGGCGGTCACGGCAGCGATCCGGACGGCGTGTGGTTCACGCTCTACGTGGACCAGAAGACCGGGCGCGTGCTGCGGTCGCAAATGTGGGCCACCAACCATTTCATGAACGACCGTTACTACGCGTTCAACAGGCCGACGGGCATCCCCAGCCACCGGGCGCGGTAAGCCGCCCGCTGATCAGGGCTCAACGCTCGCGCGCAGCATCTCCGGCGGGGCAGGACCCGGCGCGGCCGGTCCGTTGAACTGCAGCGGAAGCCGCAGCTCAGCGACGGTCCCCCCGTCGGCCCGGTTTCGCATGGCGATGGAACCCGCGTGTGCCTCGGCGATGGCCTGCACGATGGCCAGTCCGAGGCGGGCACCCCGTCTCCCGTTGCCATCGGCACGGGTGAACCGGTCGAAGGCAGGTTTCCGGTCATCCTCGACAATTCCCGGGCCACGGTCGGCGACCACGATCACCTGCCAGCCGTCCTCACATCGCGCGGAGATTTCGACCGGTGTCTGCGCGGAGCACGCCGCGAGGGCGTTGCCGATCAGCTCGTCGAGCGCTTCGAGCATGCGGTCGGCGTCGAGTTGCAGGACGGCGTCGTCAAGTTCTCCGAGCCGGACGGGCGCTCCTTTCGCCAGCCACCGGTTGCGCGCGTCCACGAGGACCTCGTGGACGGGGGTCGGCACCGGGCGGACGAAATCTGGCTGATGGCTGACAGCGAGCTCAAGCAGCCGGTCGGTGGTTTCCTTCAGCCGCTTGAGCTCATCAATCACGACCTGCGCGTCGCTGGCGGCACTGGCGTCCTCGGTGGTGCGCTGAAGGATTTCCGCGTGGCCCAGGGCGATGGTGAGCGGAGTGCGCACGATGTGCGAAGCGTGCCTGATCAGATCCAGCGTCTGCTGCAGGAGAATCACATTGTGCTGGTAGACCCGGCTGATCTCCTTCCTTGCCGCCGCACTGCGCCGCACGAACAGCACCATCACCAAGAAGACCGCCGACATCAGCGGGATCTCGCTCAGCTCGTCGACGGCCTGGTTTCCAGACAGGACGTCGAAGCCGAGGTCGACGCCCGTGAGGACGATGATGGCACTCAGCACCGCCAGCGTGGCGGCCATTGTCCAGACCCGCCATCCGTAGAGCAGCGACAGGCTGATCCAGATGAAATGGAACGGCACGGTGGCCCAGTCCTGGAATACCTGGATGCAGATTACATTGACGAGAACAAAGATCCACCAGACGATTTCGACCCGGTAGCGGCGCCACCAACCGCCGGCGGGCTCAGGCGAACTCAACCCGGTAGCCCACACCGCGGACGGTCGAGATCGCATCCGGATCCAGCTTCGACCGCAGCCGCCGGACATAAACATCGACCACGTTCGATTCGGGGTAGAAGCTGTAGCCCCAGACGGACGACAGCAGGCGCTCCTTGGAAACCGTTGTGCCCGCATGCTGCATCAGCTCGGCCAGCAGCATCGACTCACGCCGGGTCAGCCGCACAGGCCCGTTTCCGGTATCCGCTTCCTGGCGGACCGGGTCGAGCACGATCCTGGAGGTCGTAAGGATGTGCGTGTTCGGCACGTGCTGTGCCCGGATACGCGCCTTGATCCGCGCCAGCAGCTCATCGAGCACGAACGGCTTCGGTAGGTAGTCGTCGGCTCCCATGTCAAGGCAGCGCACCTTGGAGGCGGTGTCGGTCAGGCAGGAGACGACGATGATTGCCTGCCCTGGCTTGAGGCGCATAAGCCGGCGCAGGATGGACACTCCGTCGGTGCCTGGCATGAGCAAGTCGAGGGTGATGACGTCATAGGACCCGTTGAGGGCCAGCCGCAGACCTGCTTCGCCGTTGGTTGCAGTATCGACCTCCAGACCCTCGCTGCGCAGCGCACGAGCCATCAAGCGAAGCACACCAGGCTCGTCGTCTATGGCGAGAACACTGTCGCTCATCTTAAGTCCCGGCAGGATCTGAATTCTTAGTCGGCCACTATACCCACTCGTTGACTTATGTGAAGATTCGTCCCCCGCGAATCGCGTAGCTTGGCCTGCACTTCCTGCTGGCTGTGGCGGGTGCCAGGCCGGCACCATCCGCTCCCGTGTCGTGCGTGCGCACGGCGATGCCCCAGGCAGCGCTGTGGCCGTCTTCGGTGAGTTTGAGGTGTTACGGGAACCGGACGGGCCAGCCAGGCGACTACCAGTCATGACCATGAAATCGAGCAGCAGTCATGCAGTTGCCCGAAGGTCCAGTCGCCGTGCTGGCCAGGTCAGGGGCCCGGCCCTGCCCGGTCGTCGGCGCAGGGCCTTCCCGGGAAGAATTGCCAGAGCCAAAGTGATGACGGCGCTTGCCGTCCTGGCCGGCGTGCCGATCCTGTTGATCGCCGCCGCGGGCCCCGCATCAGCCCATGTGCTGAAGACAGCAGGGCCTTATCATCTGCTGATCGGATTCGGCAATGAGCCGACCTACGAGGGCGCGCAGAACTCAGTCTTCCTGCTGCTGACCAATGCGAAGACCGGCGCGCCGGTCGTTGACGAAGGGCTCGGCGATACGCTCAAAGTGGAGGTCGGGTTCGGGACCCAGCACAAGCAGCTGCCGCTGGTGTCCTCCTACGACCCGGACAGCGGCCAGGGCACTAAGGGCGTGTATAACGCCTACTTCATCCCGACCGCCCCGGGTGACTACACGTTCCATTTCACGGGCAGCATTCACAAGACGGCGGTAGATCTGACCGTGAAGTCGTCGCCGACCACGTTCGACAGCGCGCACGATCCGGCCGGGATCGAGTTTCCTCAGCAGGCGCCCTCGAACGTACAGTTGGCCCAGAGGCTGAACGCCGAGTCGGCCAGGCTCGCGGGCGGGATCAGCGCCGCGAGCACCAAGGCAGCCCAGGCCTCGGCGGCGCTCGCCGTGGGGATTGCCGGGCTGATCGTTGGCGCGGCGGGGCTGTGCGCGGGCGGGATAGCTCTTGCCTGCGTCCGGTCGCGATCGCGGCGCGCGGTGGCAGGCGGGCAGCACATGGCCGACGTGAAATGACGTCATGGCGGGTGGCGGCGGCCGGCATGGAGCAGTGAGCCGGCCGGTGCGAGCAGGCCGGGCGGTATTGCTGATAGCCATTCTCACGCTGGCCTGGATGAGTGTTCTGGCTTCTCCCGCGGAAGCGCACGCCCTGCTGGAACGGTCGGTTCCTGCGGCTGGCTCGTCGCTGCCGCGCCCGCCCGGCGCGATGCTGCTCTATTTCACGGAGGCCCCCGAGCCCAGCCTGTCCACGGTTTCCCTCCTCGATTCGGCTGGGCAGGCGGTTCCCGGGATCGGCAAGCCGACGGTGGCGCCCGCCAACCCGCAGGAACTCCGGGTTGTGCTGCCGCGGCTGACCGACGGCGTGTACACGGTCAGCTGGCGTACGGTGTCGAAGGTCGACGGGCACACGACAGGCGGTTCATTCGCCTTCGGCATCGGGGTCAAGCCCGGCCAGGCCGCCGCCGCGACGCAGGGCGTGAACAACGGCTCCTCGTCAGGAGGCGGCAACCCGACACCTGCCGCGGTGGCCGGGCTGTGGCTGCTGTACTGGGGCCTGGCGCTGCTCGTAGGCGCCGGAACGACGGGCATGCTGGTCTTCGGATGGCAGCTGCCGCCGGGGGCGCGGATCGGGATCGGGGCCGGATGGCTGCTCGCCGCCGCCGGGATTCTCACCATGATCCTCGCGGAGAGGGCGACGGCAGGCGCGCCGTTCGGTGAGCTGTTCCGCGCCGCGGCTGGGCGGTCCTTGCTGGCTCAGGCAACCGCTGTGATCGTGTGCGGGATGGCCGCGCTGTTCGCGGGAGCGCGCCCTGCGGGCCCGAGACTGGCGGTACTAGGGGTGGCCGCCGCCGCAGCGCTGTTCACCCGTGCCCAGGCCGGGCACGCCGAGACCCAGTCGGCGGTACGCGTCCTCAACGTGACTGACCAGTGGGCGCATATGCTTGCGGCCGCGGTGTGGGTCGGTGGCCTGGCCTGGTTGCTGCTAGGCCTGCGAAGCCTGGACGGCGCGGCGAGGGCGTCAGCCGTCCGGCGGTTCTCGCAGCTAGCGTTCATCTCGGTCGCGGTCCTCGCGGTCACGGGAGTGCTCCGCGCTGTGCAGGAAGCTGGCAGCCTCGGGGCGCTGGTCTCGACAAGCTTCGGCGTGGTCTTGCTGATCAAGACTGGCCTGTTCGCGGCGCTGATGGTCGTGGCGTGGCGGAACCGCTACAGGTTGGTGCCACGGGTCACAGGGCCTGCCGAACCGGCCCCAGCCGGGCCGTCGGTCGTGAAGGGTAGCGCCCCGCGCGGAGCATCGCCGCCGGTCGGCGTTTCCGGGGATCCGCCCGGCGACGCCGACACCACGCTCCGGCCGCGCCGTGACGGCACCCAGCCGCCGGGCGGCAACGGCCAGGTGCCCGTCCGCTCTCTTCAGCGGGCCGTCAGGTCGGAGATGGCGCTCGCCGCCCTCGTGCTGGCAGCGGCTGCGGTCCTGAGCGGGTTGCCCCCGGCGAGCTTCGTACAGGCCGTAGCGCGGCGGGCGCCGGCCCCGCGGTCTGTCACTGTGACCGGCAGCGACTTCGGCACCACTGTCCGGGTGCGGCTCACTGTGTCGCCGGGTACGGTGGGGTCCAACCGGTTCGAAGTGAAGGTCCTGGGATATGACTCGGGCCAGCCCCTCTCCGTCCGCGGGGTCCGGCTGGAGTTCTCGCTGCCGAGCAACCCGGCCGTGGCCTCCAGCCTCAGCCTCACCCGCGGCACGCGGGCCACGTGGGCCGGGCAGGGCACGAACCTTTCCATAACTGGCCGGTGGGACATCGACGCCGTGGTCCAGGAGGCGGCGACCGCCGTCGACGTCGGGCTGCGACTTCGCACCCGGCTGCCGCCCGAGCAGGTCACCGTGTCGCGGGCGGCCGGCCAGCCGGCCCTGTACACGATCAGGCTGCGGAACGGATACAGCCTGCAGGGTTACCTGGATCCTGCAACGCTCGGAGCTGGCGTCGCCCACTTCACGTTCTTCCGGCCATCGGGCAGCGAGGCGCCCATCTCCTCGGCCCGGGCCGAGGCAATCACCCCAGGGGGCGCAGACCAGCCGCTCAAGCTGATCCGCTTCAGCAAAGGGCACTTCGGGGCGAACCTGCACCTCACGCCTGGGCAGTGGACCTTCCTGATAGCCGCCGCAGGGCCGGGCGGGCACTCGCTGTCCGGGTACTACGCCCAGGTCATCCGGCGGTGAGGTGCTTACGCCACCGCGGTCCGCGGTCGCGTGCTCCTTCGGGGCGCACCTGATGCACGGACCGGCCGGCACGCCTTCTGGCGCGAGCGGGGTGCTCGCCCACGCGGCCGGGCACACGGCACGCCAGAACATCGTCGAGACGCTCTGCCTCGTCGCCTCCGTCGGCCTCGTCGCCGCGGCCGTCCGTGCCAGGAACCTGCGCCTTGCCGGGCACCCGGCAGCCTGCTGGGCACTAGGGCTGGCGGCCGTCGCGGCGCTGGTGCTGGCGTTCGTCATCCCCTCCCAGCTCGGCGTCAAGGTCGCCGCGGTGCGCCCATCCACGAGCGCCACGATCGCCATCCTGTCCCCGAAACCCCGGCAGGTCTTCAGGGGGGACCCAGCCGTTATCCGGGTCCGGCTCCGGGTGACCGGCGCGCGCATCGTGACGCAGACCTCCGCGCATCTGTCGCCGCGCCAGGGCCATATCCACCTCTACCTGGACGGTGAGCTTGCCGCCATGACATACACAACCTCGACCACGATCGACGTCACCCCAGGCGTTCACAAGCTCAAGGCCGAGTTCGTGGCCACCGACCACGGGCCCTTCAACCCGCCGGTCACGGTCTCAGTTCAGTTTCAGGTGAGGCCATGACCAGGCTGGTGCCCCTTTCCCTCATCGCAGCGGCCCTCGTCCTTTCCGGGGCAGCATGCGGCCGGACGAATCCGGCAGCACCGGTCTCCCCGTCGCCTTCCGCGTCCCCGGAGCCGTCCAGCCGGGCCAGTATCGCCATCATCACGCCCACGAGAGGCGATATCGTCCGCTCGCCTACCGTCCACGTGAAGGTCAGGATCACCGGGGCCAGCCCTGCCCGAACGGCGGACCCGCAGCCCCTGCCGGGATGGCTCCACCTGTACCTCGACGGCAAGATCATGTCCATCCAGCCGGTGCCCAGCAGCAACAGCGTGATGGAGCACGCCCTCCGTCACGTCAAGCCGGGGCGCCACCTGCTGCGGGCCGAATTCGTCCAGCCGAACCACCTGCCCTGGCGTCCGTCCGTGGCCGCCACCGTGACGTTCACGGTGCGCGGCCCGTGACCGATCCAGTAGCGGGCCAGGTGGGCTGGTGCGTGCCGATACTCAGTTCAAGCCTCAAAGGAGACTCCCGATGCCCATGATGCACCCCCTCAGCGGGACCCCTTGGCGGACCGTGCCGGTCGCCCTGGCGGCGCTGCTGGCCGGTGGCTGCGCCAGCACCGGCAACATCCACTCCACAGCCGCGCCGGCAAGCGGCAGCACAAGTCCGGCCAGCAGTGGCGGCTCGGGCGACATGGGCGGCATGAACATGGGTGGCGGCCACGGGATCAAGCCCGTGCCGACACAGGTGCTCGGCTCGGCGACCTGGCAAGGAATGAAAATAGCCGCCAAGGCGATGACGGCGGTGCCGTTCGTCATCTACGACGGCACCAAGGAGAAACTCGTCAGATCCAGCCCGAAGGCCAGCTTCCACCTGATGGTGCTCCTCAGCGACGCCCAGACCGGCGTGGCCATCCCCTACGCGACCGTATGGGCCACAATCACGAAGGGCGCCAAGACTGTCTTTGACGAGCGCCAATGGCCGATGATTTCCCGCTACATGGGCCCCCACTACGGCAACGATGTCAGCCTTCCTGGCGCGGGAACCTACCGGCTGAGCCTGCTGATCTCACCTCCCGTGTCCGCCCGGCATGTGGAGTACGAGCACGTGTGGCTGAAGCCGCACCGGGTGAGCTTCACCTTCCGGTGGAAGCCCGTCTCATGAGAACACTGCTGACTCGAGACAGGCCGCGCGGATGGCTGACGCGACGGCGGTTCCTCATCGGCGCCAGCGCGGCTGCTGCTGCAGGAACCGCGGCCGGAGCCGGGATCGACCGGGCGCTGAGCAGCAGCGGTCCCGCCGCACCGAACGTCCCGGCCGGCGCCCAGCCCGCTGGCCTGCCGGAGGGGCAGCACGCCTGGGACGCGGCTCTCGCGCGCGACTCCTACGGCAACCCGGTGCCCCCGCGATACCGGCGGCTGTTGTTCTTCGACGTGAACGGCGCCCCCGCGCCGGCGCACGCGCAGGTGCTCGAGGCCGCGCTGCGCACGCTCGAGCGCACCTACCCGTGGGGGCCGTCCGGGTTGTTGTTCACCGCCGGATGGGGGCATGCGTACTTCGAGAACTCGCTGCACACCGCCTCGCCGATCCCCCGCGCGAAGGCGCTCTCAGATTTCGAGCTGCCCGCGATCGATGCCTACCACCTATGCCTGGACCTGGCCTGCGACGACGAGGCGCGCCTGGCGGCCGTCGAGGCCGCGCTCGTGCACGGCGCGCGCCTTCCCGGCGCCGACGGGCCACTTAACGTTTCCGGCGCGCTGCGGTGGCGCGAGACGCGGACCGGGTTCGTCGGCGCCGGCCTGCCGGCGCAGCGCCAAGACACCGGCGGGATCCCGTCCGGCAGGCCGGTACCTGAGAGCTCGCCGTTGTTCATGGGATTCAAGTCGGGATTGCGACGCAACCAGGCCAGCGAGGATGATGTGACGATCCCGGCCGGCCCTTTCGCTGGCGGGACGACGGTGCATGTCAGCTACCTGCACCTGCGGCTCGACAGCTGGTATGCGCAGCTGTCGGAGCGGGAGCGCACCGCGCGCATGTACGCGCCCCAGGTCACCCCCGAGCAGGTCAGTCGCTTCACCACTGACGCCAGGAGCGACCCTGACCTACTCGGACAGGCGATCAGCCGCTACGGCGTGGTAGGCCATTCCCAGGCCTCGGCGCGCGCCCGGCGCGACGGTCGGCCGATCATCCTGCGCCGCGACGTCGATACCATCGACGGTGGCCAGGCCGGCGTGCACTTTGTGTCCGCGCAGCGTATGATCCAGGACTTCATCACCACCCGCAGAGCGATGAACGCCACCAAGGCCCAGCTCCGGAATCCAGCGATCACCGACACCGTCAACAACGGCATCAACGAATTCATGTTCGTTCTCAAGCGCGGCAACTATCTGCTGCCCCCACGCTGCCGCCGATCCTTCCCCCTGCTCGCAGCCGGGCAGCAATGAACAATCATGGCCTGCGCAGGCGCCTCCTTCGGCCACGTGGCACCTGGTGTTCGCCTCGGCGATCTCGCGCCCCCGCACCCGTCGTCACGCTGCGGTGACGGCGTGATGCCCGCCAAGGCGCTCTGTCAAGCGGCACGCGCCGCGATAGTCGCGATCGCTGCCGTCATTCTCTCAGCGTGCGGCTCGGCGCATCAGGCCGCGCCGGCCGCGATACCCGCGCCCCTACTCAGCGAAGCGCGGCCGATCGGCACGGGCCCGCGCTTCCAGCCGCCGGCCACCGGCCCGGTTGCCGGCCGTTGCGAGCGAACGCTCGGACGTCGCACGGGCGTGCATGTCGAGGTGTTCGCGGCCAACCGTGTCGTGATCCTGCCTGCCGGGATCGGCACACGACCACCACGCACCTTTCCGGCCGGCCGGATCACCCGCGCCCGCTGTTACGGCGTTCTCGTGACGCTCGACGCGACCGGGCTCGTGCTCGTCCGCTCCGGGGCCCGGCTTCCGCTGTCGGCACTGTTCCGCTCGTGGGGTCAGCGGCTGTCGCTGACGAGACTGGGGTCGTTCCGTGCGCCCGAGGGCGCCCACGTGACCACCTGGGTGAACGGCCGGCCGTGGCATGACACCCCCGGCGCCGTGCCGCTCACGCCTCACGCCGAGATCGTGCTCGAGATCGGGCCGCACGTCCCGCCGCACCAGTCCTACGCGTTCCCGCAGGGAACCTGAACTGCCGCCGACCTGCGCAGCGAAGCGAAAAGTATCCCTCGCTGGCCGGCTACGCCTCGATAGCCGCGGACGACTTCCAGTTCTACATCACGTTGTTGTGTCGCGGCGAGTAGCTTGGGCGCGTGGATGAGCTCACTCGGTTGATTTACGCCGCCCGCCTGGGCGACGCCGGGGCACTGGAGTCGTTTGTGCGGGCCAGCTACGGCCGGGTGCGGCGGTTTTGCGCAGCCCTGGCAGGCCCCGCGCAAGCGGACGATCTGGCTCAGGAGACCTTCGTCCGGTGTGTGCAAAGTGTGCGGCGATTCCGCGGCGATGGCTCGGCGCTGGCCTGGGTCTTGTCGATCGCCCGCCACGTGTGCATGGATGAGCTGCGCTCGCGCGGCAAGAGGAAGATCATCGTCAGCATGCCGGGTGATGAGGCCGCGGGGGTTGTGCCGGATGTGGCCGAGGGGGTCGCGCTCGCCGATCTGCTGACCAGGCTGGAACCGGACCGGCGGGCGGCGTTCGTGCTGACTCAGGTGCTCGGGATGCCGTATGCGGAGGCAGCGGTGGTGTGCGGATGCCCAGTGGGCACGATCCGTTCGCGGGTGGCCCGGGCACGCCAGGATCTGGTCGGGATGCTGGGAGCGCGGCTGCCTGACCGCGATATGGGCCAGGTGGGCTGTCAGCCGTCGGGATGAGCCCGCCCGGCGGATCAGGCGCGGCAGGGCCTGGAGGCGGACGGCGTCACGTTTGCTGGCACCGGGAACTGAGGCGGGCCGCGGGGCGACTATCCGGTCATGGACTGTGCGACGGCCCGAGAGGCCATCTCGGCGATGCTGGATGGCGAGGATCCTAACGCGGACCGGGACGAGGTGGCGGCGCACGTGGCCTCGTGCGGGACGTGCGCGGACTGGCGGGATGCGGCGCACGAGGTAACCCGCCGCGCCCGGCTGCAGCTAGCGGATGCCGCGCCGGACCGGGCCTCTGAGGTCATCGCGGCCGTGCGGGCGAGAACGCGGCTGCCGCGGCGGCCGTACGGGGTGACGGCGGCCAGGGCCGCGCTCTGGGTGCTAGCGGCCGCGCAGCTTGCCCTGACCGTACCGTTCCTGCTGTTCGGCCATGATCACAGTGCGCCGGCACATGTCGCTCACGAGATGGGGGCGCTCGATGCCGCGCTTGCGGCAGGTTTCGGCGTGGCGGCGTGGCGGCCGGGTCGCGCGCTGGGGATGCGGGCCATCCTGGGGGTCGCGGCGCTGCTCCTGGTGGTGACGGCGGCGACCGACGTGGCCATGGGCCGGACCAGCCTGGCCGATGAGGCGCCGCACCTGCTGCCTGTGGCCGGCTGGCTGCTGGTCTGTTACCTGTCATGGGCGGCCCCGCCAGCCCGGGAGACCCGCCCGTTGGCGGGGCGTCTGCTGAGCAGACCGCTCCGCGTCCCTGGCGGCTCGTTGTATTCGGCGGCGGTGACCGCGCCGCCCGGGCTGGCCAGCCGGATGATCAGCGGCCTGGTGTCCGAGCCGATGCCGGGAGAGCAGGCCCATCGTGACGAGGCGCCCGCAGCGTGTGGTTGCCGTTCGGCACGGTGCTCCTGCCCTGGCTGTGCCGGCCGGGCGGCTGCGGGGTGAGCGTACCGCAGCGCCGTGTCGCGTGCGTCTGGTCCGCCGCCACGGGCGGCACGCCGGCAGTGGCGGCGATCCTGCTCAACTGGCCTGGCGTTTCTCCGGCGCGCCCGCCAGCGCGTGGCGGACGTGCCGGATGAGCGCCGCGCGGCTCGGCCAGCCCGAAGTCGAGACCACCCAGTGCCAGAGGATCTTCCCTGACGGGGAGGTGAGCACGAACCAAGGCTGGCCTTGCGCCTGGTAGCCGTCGGCGAGCCGGCCGTTCTGATCCACCGCCACCGGGTAGGACAACGGCCGCGGCAAGTCACGCAGGAAACTCCTCAGTGCGTAGCGCGATGGCTCGACGCTGCCCTCGTCCACGGCGGTCAGCGCGGGCAGCCGGCCGGCGGACGCCGACGACTGATACCGGTTGAGCGCGTCGAGATGGCCGGCAAGGCTCGTATTCTCCCGGTTCCAGGTGGCAAAGAACAAGATCAGCCGCGGGGAGCCCGGTCCGAGGTGGACCTGCCTGGCGCCCGCACTCGGCAGCGTCACGCTGCTGGTCGGCGTGATGCCAGAGATCTGAGCGTAGGACAGGCGGGAATGCACCCGCGGGTGGCCCGGCAGCAGGCCGGATGCTTCCTGCGCGAGCAGCTGACCGAGCTGGCCGACGGCAGCATAGGACTGCTCTGTCAGGTGTATCTTGCGCTCGCGTCCGTGCGGATCGATCACGAACAGCGCCGGGGTGTGAGTGATCATCCCCGCCTCGATCTCCGCCGCGATCCCGTAGGCTCGCCAGACCCGCCTCAGCTGCGGCAGTGACCCGGTCAGGAAGCGCCACTGGTGCAGCAGCCCGTGCAGCTTTGAGTAGGAGAGCACGTCTTCGATTCCGGTCGCCTTCGGGTTGGCGTCCACTCCCAGTAGCTGTACCTGCGAGCCGGCGCTGCCGAGCAACGCCTTGGCGTCGAGCATCGCGCTGGTCGTCAGCGGGCAGATCGTGGCGCACTCGGAGTCGTTGAACGCCAGGATCACGACCTTGCCGCGAAACTGCCGCAACGAGACCGGCTGGCCGAACTGGTCATACAGTGCGAAGCCTGGTGCCTGGATGGACACGTTCGTGCCCGGATCGAGATGAGGATTGCTCGCCAGCGCCTCGTCCGATGGTACGCGGCTCGAGGGCGCACCCGGCAGGCCAAGGGCGATGATGGCCGCGCCTGCGACGGCGCCGAGCAACAGCGCAGCGCCGGGTACCGCATGCCGCAGCGTCCGTTGCCGCAGGGGCCCGCGGCCACCGGAGCCGGCACCCGCGCCAGCGGCGGGCGCACGCGGCCGCCAGCGCAGCACGAGCCAGGCCGGCGCAGCGCCCGCGACAAGCGCGGCCAGCGCCGCGATCAGCGCCGCACGCATCGCGTGACCGCTGGACGTGCCGGGCCGCCCAGGGCGGCTCCCGTGCCCCTGGGCGGACCCGGTCCGGCCGCCACTCGCCTGACCGGCTGCGGGGCCGCTCGCGCTGGGCAGCGCGGCCAGTTTCACACCCGAGGCTCGAGCGAGACTTCGCACGGCCACTCCGGCGGCGTCGGCTAGCCCGCTCCCGCCGGCTCTGATCGGAAGCCCGGCCAGTATCCGGTAGGCGGCGGCGGTCGAGTGGCCCGGCCAGCTGAAGCCGAACCCGGTCGGCATCACAACCAGCAGGCGCTGCTTGTAGGCGAGCGACAACTCGATCCCCAGGAACCGGGCGTACGCGGCCGGCCGGTGCCACAGTGCCGTGACGGCACCTAGGTCATCGCTCTTGGCGATGATCGCTACGCGGATCGCGAAGCCGCGGTGGCCAGCCGACCGCAGCAGGTTCCCCAGTTGCACCTGCTGCGGCACCGGCACCCGCGCGTCGGCGGCGACGAACAAATCCTGGTTCACCAGCACATCGCTACCGGGGTCACCGTCCGCGCGCGCGGCCGTTACGTTAACGGCCAGCGCGAGAGCGGCGATCAGAGCCACCAGAAGGCCGCGCGGGCCCATCACCGCATAGTCTCCCGGCCGACGGCGCGACGCGCCCGCCGCACCGGCCACCCAGGCACTTCGGTCCCGGGCGGCACCCCCAGCCGCCGGCCGCACGCGCCGGCGGGCCGAGGCGGACAGCGACAGGGGTTGAGTGTCCCCGCGCCTGGCGGGCAGCGCCGCGATCGGCCCGCGGGCGGATTCGCATCCCATGACCCCTTAGTCGCCTTAGTGACGACCGCGGTTCCCGGTTCATGCGTACGTTCGCATGTTCTCGTCGGCGGTGTCATCGAGGAGGCGGCTCAGGCCGGCATCAACGCTGGCGGGCTCGGCGGCCCGGTCGAGGTTCCCGCCGACCTGCGGGCCGCATCGCTCCAGCGGGCGATGACGTTCGACCGTCAGGGAACGGTGCGCACCTGACCCAGTCCGCCCGGTGCTCTGCCGGTTCAGAGTTTGGTGAGCTTGGCGCACGGCAACACGATCCGCACGCGACACGAACCGAAGTCCACAGCCAAGGCGGTGTCCGCCTCGACGCCAATGACCCGGCCGAGGCCGTAGGTATCGTGGGTCACCTGATCCCGCACGGCGTACTGCTCAGCAGGCGGCGCGGCCGACGGGGGACCGAAGGGACTGGTGGGCAAGTAGCGCCTGGACGCAGCGCGGGCTGTCTTCATCTCTACCAGTATGCGCCCGCCGGGCCGCTCATGGTTGGTCCGGCCGGCATCTCTGCTGGCGAGGCGGCGCGCTGGAGGACTTTCAGCCTGGCGTCACGGGCTGGCGGGCTGGCGGGCGAGCAGGACGATCGAGACGATCGGCAGCTTCGAGCCGAACACGATCAGGGCATAGCGGATGCCGAGCAGCTTGAACGAGCTGCCGATGCCCACGAGGAACAGCACCGCGGCGAGGAACACGGTAATCCGCACGCAGTCGTCGCCTGCGACTCCACTCTGGAACAGCTCTACGACGGCGCCGAGTTCGAGGCCTGCCACAAATTCGGCCAGGCGACCGTACTGGCCGCAGCCCGGAAACGCACGCCCTTCATGCAGTGGACGGCCGCCGCTGAGGCCCTGCCTGGTGTGCCCGCTCGACCTCGGCCCTCATCGGCTGGCGCCCCGGCTCCGCGGAGGCCGGGGGGACTGCCGCTAGCAGCTAGGGGAACGATCCCTCGCCGGCGTCGCGAGCGCGCCTGGACGCACCCTGGCGCGCCGGCTTCCGTGGCGATTTACTGCTGTCTTCGGGTTCTCGGCAGCGCCCGGGGACCATGAGGCGGGCCGGGCAGACGCAGAATGGAGGATGCCATGGGCTCCACCGGGAGTGCGCCGCTGCGGATAGGAATGATAGGCAGCGGTTTCATGGCGCGGTTCCATCTGCAGGCCATGGTGGGCGTTCGCGACGCGGTGATCGGCGGCGTCTTCAGCCCGGTTCTGCGGCACCGCGAGGACTTCTGCCGTCAAGCTGACGCCGCCGGGCTCGGCCCGTGCCGGAGCTTTGCGTCGGCTGAGGAACTCGCGGGATCGGACGACATCGATGCGATCTGGGTCGCAGGCCCGAACGACCAGCGCGTAGCGCACCTGCGCGCCATAGCTAGTGCCGCGGCCGCGCGGCGCCGGCCGCTGCTCGGCGTCGCCTGCGAGAAGCCGCTCGGCCGCACGCTGGCCGAGGCGCGCGTGCTTGTGCGGCTGGCCGAGCAGGCGGGCCTCAACCACGGGTACCTGGAGAACCAGGTCTTCGCCCCGAGCGTGCGCCGCGGCAAGGAGATCATCTGGCGGCGGGCAGCCGCGGCCAGCGGCCGTCCGTACCTCGCGCGTGCATCTGAAGAGCACAGCGGCCCGCACGCGCCGTGGTTCTGGCAGGTAGAGCGCCAGGGCGGCGGAGTGCTGCTTGACATGCTCTGTCACAGCTTCGAGGTCGCCCGCTTCCTGCTCACGGAGCCCGGCCAGCCGCGCACCTCGCTGCGGCTCGAATCAGCCAGCGGCACCGTAGCGTCGCTGAAATGGACCCAGCCGCGCTATGTCAACCAGTTGCGCCAGAGCATGGGCGAGGCGGTCGACTACGCCGCCCGCCCGGCTGAAGATTTCGCCAGGGGGACGCTGACGCTGCGAGATCAGCAAGGCGCTGCGCTGGTGGTCGAGGCCAGCACCTCCTGGGCTTACGTCGGCCCGGGGCTGCGGATCCAGATCGAGCTGCTCGGACCTGAGTACGCGATGGAGATCAGCACCCTCAGCACGGGACTGAAGGTCTTCATGTCCCGCGAGGTCACGGGCCAGGCCGGCGAGGACCTGGTCGAGAAGCAGAACGCGGAGCAGGGCCTCATGCCGGTCGTCGAGGATGAGGCGACCCTCTACGGCTACGTGGCCGAGAACCGGCACATGGTTCAGGCGTTCCTGAGCGGCCGGGAACCGGAGGAAACCTTCCACGACGGTGTGGCGGTCCTCGAAGCCCTGATGGCGCTCTACCTGTCCGCGGAAAGCGGCCGTACGGTCATGCTTCCCGACGAGACCCTCGCCACCTTCGTCCCGGCCGTCGCCAGGCCGGGACGTGCCCAGACGGCGTCGCCCGGGATCGCGACGCAAGCACCAGGCGGCTGAGTGCCGCGCCGCGTCAGCTCGCCGTCCACGGCCTGAGCTTGTCGGGGTTGAGTATCGCCCAGACGTGCCTGATCTGCTCGCCTGCGATGTCGAACGCGTACACCGACACAGTGCGGCCGTCCAGTTGGGCTATCAAGCCGGGCTGGCCGTTGACGGTGCGCTCGGCGAATGTGACGTTGCCCGGTGCCCGGCGGGCGAGATCGACCAGGTAGCGGGCGATCTGCCCGCCCCCTTCGATCGGGTGGAGCGCGGCATTGACGAGCCCGCCGCCGTCGCCGGTCACCGTGGCGTCGGGGTCGAGGAGGCCGATAAGGGCGTTGATGTCCTTGGCCTCCCATGCCTGCTTGAAGTCCCTGACGACGCCCGCCTGCTTGGGTGCCGGGGTCGCGGGAGGCTTCGAGGCGCGGACGCGGCGGCGGGCTGAGGTAGCCAGCTGGCGGCATGCGGCCGGGGTGCGGCCGACGATCTCGGCTACTTCGGCGAAGGAATAGCGGAAGACATCGTGCAGGATGAACGCAACACGCTCGGCCGGTGTCATCGATTCGAGCACGACGAGGAAGGCCATGTTGACCGACTCGTCGAGGGTGACCCGATCGGCCGGGTCGGCCGTGGTGCCGCCCGGCCGCCCGCTGATCCACTCCGCGGGTTCGGGCAGCGGCTCAGGGATCCACTCGCCCACGTAGCGCTCCCGCCGGGCCCGCGCCGAGCGGAGCAGGTCGAGGCAGATGCGGCTGGCGACCTTGGTCAGCCAGGCGCCGGGGGATTCGATGGCTTCCTGCTGTTGCCGCGTCATGGCGTACCAGCGGGCGTAGGCCTCTTGGACGGCATCCTCGGCCTCGCCCAGGGAGCCAAGGAGCCGGTACGCAAGGTTGATCAGCTGCCGCCGCTCGCTCACGATCGAACTCAGGCTCAAGTCAGGCCCGCCGCTTGCTGGGTCGTGCTGGCTGGTCATGGTGCCGGCTGTCCCCTCGGTCGCCATCTGCCCTAACGACCGAGAAGAACACACCACCAACTTAGGGCGGACACCGGGGCGCTGGCGATAGGCTCGCGCGGACTCAGCCCGGGCGCGTCCGGCCGCCGAGGTGGGCGTTCTCTCTACCTGGCTAGCTGAGTCCGGGGGGATCGCGGGGGGCGCATGGCCGACTATCACTTCGTCAGCACGTGGCAGATCCAGGCGCCGATTGAGCGAGTGTGGGAGGAGATCTACCACGCCGAGCGCTGGCCGATCTGGTGGAGGTATGTGGTCGGCGTGGACGAGCTGGAGCCCGGTGCCGCCGACGGGACCGGCAAGCGCATGCACCTGCTCTTTCGGACCCGGCTGCCGTACACGCTCGGCTTTGATGTGTGCGTGACCCGGGTGCGGCCGCCGTCCGAGCTGGACGCCGAGGCCACAGGGGAGCTCGCGGGCACCGGCCGCTGGCGGCTCAGCTCAGCCGACGGCGGCACGCTGGTCCGCTACATCTGGGATATCCGCACGACCCGGTGGTGGATGAACCTGCTCGCGCCGCTCGCCCGGCCCGCCTTCAGCTGGAACCACCACGAGCTGATGCGCACAGGAGGCGAGAGCCTGGCCGCCCGCCTGGGGGCGGAGCTTGTCGCGCCTGACGGGCAGCCTCGGCCGCGCCGCCTGCGCCGCACTTCTCTTCGCCGCCGGGGCGGCGGTGGCCGCGCTGGCATGGCGGCGGCGCGCCTCGTCACGGTCAGGTTAGGGCGTCGCGGTCACGGCGTGGCGTCCGCCGTGCCGGGGTGATATGCGGCCTCGGCGCGGTCGCGGATGCCGAGCAGCATCCTGCGCATCATCGGGAAGTCGCCGCATTCGTTGAGGACGACTGAGAACAGCGACATCGCCCGATTGTGCCAGTCCAGGTGGGTGCGCAGCCGGGTGACCAGCCTGGTCCGGCCCTTGGGGAGTGCGGTCAGCCGCCACGACCAGGTGCTCAGTGGCTGCTGCCACAGCAGCCACTGGTTCGGCTCAAAGCCGGCCACCATGAAGGCCGTGGTGTCCGACGGCGTCGGCGACATCGGGACCCACTGGCCTACTTCCAGGTGCTGGAATTCCGGCAGGATTGTCCGTGCGCTGGGGTGGCCGAGGTTGTCGAGCAAGTCGTTGGCGTAGAACCCGGCGCGCAGGCAGCCCATCTGGACCAGCCATGGCCAGACCTCCTCGGGCGGCGCGTAGATCGTGATCGCGCGGGTGGCCACGTAGGCGACGTCGCTGATGATGTCGTCGCCCGGCATGGCCGCCTCGACCTCTGCGTCCATCGCGCCCCAGCGCTGGTGCCAGCCGCGGTACAGCGGCGCCGTCGCGAACCTGGGCAGGTCGGCGATCACGTGCCGCACCTCGGTCGTCAGCTCCGACCTGGTCGGCCGCGATCGCCGCTGCCACTGCCGTGTTGTCATGACTGGTGCCTCCTGCCCGGCTCGAAGGCGGTCTGACCCCCTGACCTCACTTCATGCCGCGGGCCCGCGACGACACAGAGGCGAACGTCCTCACCGAGGTCCCGTAACGCGAGATCTTCACGGCGATCCCGGCGTTCACCGGCCTTCTGCCAGCGGCTGCAGGACCTTGGCCTCTGACCTGATAGCCGATCGCCAGCTGACGATGTCATATGGAGGCGAATGGCCATGACCGTAACCGATAGCTCGGATAGCCGCAGTGCCCTGGACACCGTGCTGGACATCCACCGCGTGCGGCAGTACTTCGACATCATCGTCCGTGGGCGGGACATCGCCGTAGCCGCCCGCAAGGATGCGAAGTTCCTAGATGCGCTCAGGCGCGGGATGCTGCCGCTGCCGCTTGACCGCCGGCCTGCTCCGGGCCAGGTCTTCGAGCCGCTGAAGGGCGATCTCCCGCCGTCGCTCGCGGGCCGCGTCGGCGTCGTGGCCACCGGTGGCAGCGGTGCCATGGCGTGCCTGATCGGCGTGGCCAAGGCGCTCGAAGACAGTGGCACTGAGGTGTCGGTCTACTCGGTGTGCTCAGGCTCGGCGCTGTTCGGCTTCCCGCTCGGCGCCGGCATGCCGCCAGGCGAGGTCGCCGAGCTCACCGCGTCGGCGCGACCCAGCGACTACATCGATGTCGGCTGGCGCGAGATCGCTGCGCTCGCTCCGACGTTGGGGCGCGGCTGGAACGGGATCCTGCGCGGCGACAAGCTGGAGGCGTTTTTCCGGGGCCACCTCGGCGACCTGACGCTGGAGCAGATGCGGACACCGACATACGCGCCGATCTGGAACGTCGAGCACAATCGCCTGGAGTTCATCGGCCCGCGCACTCACCCGGATATGCCCGTAGCGCACGCGATCCGGATGGCCGTGTCGATGCCGCTGCTGATGCAGCCGGTCAGGATGGACGGGCTGTCCTGGTGCGATGGCGGCATAGTCGACATCTTCCCCGTGCGCCCGGTACTCGACATCGAACCTGCGGTCGACATCGCCATAGCGGTCAACGGCTTCTATCCGTCCGAATTCCTGGGTGACGACGTCACCGGCTGGAACGAGCGGCTGTTCAGCATCCTGGCGGCCGCCTCCCAGGTGCGCACGAGCCAGCACGCTCAGCTAGCCAGGGAGCACCTAGCCAGGCTGCGCCGCGAGGTCCGGACGCTGCTTGTCGAGCCGGTGGCATACGGAACGGTCGCCGGGACCGGCTTCTACGAGCAGTTCCTCGATAACCGCGAGTGGCCCGCGTTCATGCGCTCTGGCCGGTCGGCGATGCTGGCCGCCTTGGGGCAGGAAGCTCTCATTCCTGCCTGAGCCCTCAGGCTCTCAGCCCTCAGGCTCTCAGCCGGCGGTCGCGTCGGCTGAGGGCCTGAGCGAGGGTGATCGCGCCGTCCGCTGTCACGGCACGGGTGCCGGAACGAACTTGACGATGGCGTCGGCAACCGCGGCCGGGTTGTCGACCATCACCCACGTTCCGGCTCCGGGAACCGGAACGAGCGTGGCGTCGGGGAACTCAGACTCGAGTCGCCGTGCCCCATCCATCGGGAAGAAGGTGCACGAGTCACCCCAGATCAGCAGGACCGGCCGGTCGAACCGCGGAATCTGGTCGGCGGCGTCGACGAGGAGTTCAGGGCGGAAACTGCCCTGGGCCGCGACGAAGTCGCGGACTATCTGCGGGTCGCGTGATGGTGGGCCGAAGAACGATGCCGCGCGGTCATCGTCGAGCCCGTTCGCGGTGACCGAGGCGGTCAGCCTGCGCCGCGCACCAGGCGACCGGACCTGCAGCCTGATCAGGGAGCTGGCGAGCCCGGGGAGCGTGCGGCACAGCGCGGCCGCCTTCTTGAGCTTGTCCGGCGGGAACTGGTCATAGTTCTCGCAGTTGGTCAGCACCAGCCGGCCCACCCTGGCGAGCGCCGGATGACCGCTGGCCAGCGACAGCAGGAGCAGCCCGCCGGCCGTGTCGTTGGCGACCACCGTGGCATCGTGCACGTCGAGCAGTTCGAGGCAGTCGAGCTGCAGGCGGGCCAGCGAGGTGGCCGACCGGTCGGCGCCAGGAACCAGCGGCCAGGGATGCGCTCCCAGCGGAAGGTCGATCGTAATGCACCGGTACCGGTCCTCGAGCGCCGCGACGACGTCACGCCACAGGTCGCCGTTCGCGAGCGCGCCGGCGAAGAAGACGATGGTCGGCCCCTGTCCTGACGACCGCCAGGCCAAGGGTCCGAGCCGGGTTTGCAGTCTCTCGGATTCCATGAGTATTTAACATACTCTCAGTATGTGATTCAGGCAAGGCAGGCTCGCCTTACTGCCGGTCGGCGGGCGCCAGCCCCCTGAGCATCGCGTCGAGCGCCTCGCCGAGCGCGGCCCTGGTCACGTCGGGGTCGCTGGCGCGCGCGATGAGCAGACCGCCCAGCAGGGCCAGGCCGCCGATGATGTCGGTGAGGAGATCGGGGTCGAGATCGGCGATCTGACCGCGCGCGACGGACGTGGCGACGAACGACCGCAGGCCCGCCTGGGCCGCCTGGTGCTCCGGCGCAGGCTCCAGCTCGAGGCCGAGCATGGCCGGCCCGTCGATCAGCGTGATCCGCCGGATCTCTTCATCCAGCGCGGCGTCCAGATAGGCATTCACCTTCGCCACGATCTGGTCGATCGGCGGTGCATGCGGATCCCCGGCCGCGACCGCACGCGCCTGCGCCTCCGCCTCCACCTCGGTGTGCACCGCGCGGAACAACGCTTCCTTGCCGGCGAAGTGGTGGTAGACCGCGCCCTTGGTGACCCTGGCCGCGTCCGCGATCTCGTCGACCGACGTCTGCGCGTAACCCTTCCTGCCGAACAGCGAGCGCGCTGCAACGAGCACAGCGCGGCGCGTGGCCTCGGCGTGCTGCGAGCGGAGCATGGCCGACGGCACGATACGGCCCTGGTCTGTGGTTGCTCGCCTGGACACGCTGCCAGTATGGCACCGACCGAGGTCAGGGCCCTGGCAGGCGATCCGCCGGCCGCCGGGCCTGGAGATCTCGCGGACTCATCATGGCCGCCACGTCAGCATCAGGACAGCGGCGCGGCCATCCAGGTGATCGTCACGGTCCACGTCGTGGCGTTGTCATCTGGCTTCGACGGGCCGATCAAGACGACGCCCTCTCGCTGCACCTGTCCGGTCGTCGCGATGCAGTCGCCTGATGGCCCGAATTCGCCGTCACACAGCATCACCTTTGACAGCCCGAACTTATTCTTCGCGAAGCTCGAGAAGTTCTTGACGGCGAACTGATCGCGTCCGGGTAGCTTGCCAGGTCCCGTACAGGCAACCACAGGGCGAGGGCCAACCATGCAAGGGATCCATTGTTTCCCGCCATCTGACGGAACCGCGTTGGAGCTCCCGACAAAAATCCTGGCCGGGAGGCCATTCTTGATCTTGATCGGGTAGACCTTGCCTCGCGTACCTACATAACAGCGTCCGTTGGGAAAACCGAGCGCGAGTTTGGTGGAGTGCCGAGGAAGCGTTCCGTGGCGGCAACGCGAGAAGTCCACGGCAGCCGCCGATACCGTCACGGAACGCAAGGTGGGGACGACCTTGAGATTCGTGGTCCTGACGTCCCTGCCCGGCGGCGTCTGCGCAACCGAATCGAACCCGGCCACCGCGACAACGGCGATAGCGATCATGACGCCCAGAAGCGCCCAGCCAGTGCTGCGGCGCACCTTGACCGTATAGTCAGCCACTGGCCCCCCCAGGGCTGGCAGCGCCATCACCACGTTGCCTGCGCTTAATGCTGATCTGCAGGGCGTAGCGCCGGTTGCCGATGCCCGCGAGCGCCGCGAGCACAAGGCCCGCAAGTGGCCACCAGGCCCAGGCAGGCAGCGATCCGAACAACCCAGGCTTCGGACCTGGCACGACGCGAAACTCGAGCTTGGTCGCCGCCGCGGCGCGGAAGTTGGTCGCTTTGCTGGGCACAACGGCGGAGGCGATCACGACGACGTCGCTCAGGTAGCTGCCCGTTATGGCCGATGCCGGCACGACGAGATCAAGCGGGATCTTAGTTTCCCGATGCGGCGACAACTGGATCCGGGAATCGGCGAAATGGATCCACGTGGCCGGAACTGCCCGGCCACGGCCACCAGGGATGCGCTCGACCTTGAGGGTGATTGACTCGTCCTGAGTTCCGGTATCAGCGACATGGACGGCAGGCAGAGCGTACATCGCTCCGGCTCTGGCTGCTCTTTGCAGGCTGACCGGGTTCTCCTGGATCCCTACACCCACGCTCGCTTCCGCGGCGGCAGGAAAGGTAAGTATCACCATTGCGGCGATCGCGGCCAGCCGCGATGCTGAAACCGCGAAGCGAATTGGTACGATTGCCTGTCACCCGGCCTCTGCGTAGATTCACGTCGTTAGGTGCATCGGACACCATACGCTCGGGCCTTGGCTCACCAAGCGGAAATAGCGCATCTAGTCAGACTCGAGCGATTGTGTCCGGCCTCCACTCGGCGCGACGCCATGCCTTTGGCACTCTTAATGGTAATTCATCCATTTCGATCCGCCATTGCGAGTTGGGCCGGCCGCGAGGCTCCGCGCTGTGGCGGCAGGTCCGGTCAGGTTGCGGTCCGGCGGGACCCTTGTTCTGACGCGGCGGGCTGCCGAGGACCGTTCCGGCGTGTGCCCGGGCTGCCGGGTCGCGCCGGGACTTGATCAGGCTGGCCGCCGTGGTCACCGCGAGGATCACGCCGATGACCGCGAGGGATATCGCCGTGCTGATCTCGGGCACTCCGTGACTTATGCCATGGCCCCAGTGCAGGATCAGCTTCACGCCAATGAACGCGAGGATCAGCGCGAGCCCGGCGGACAGGTACACGAGCCGGTCGAGCAGGCCCGTGACCAGGAAGAACAGGGCTCGCAGGCCGAGCAGGGCGAAGGCATTGGCCGCGAACACGATGTAGGCCTCATTGGTGATGCCGAAGACGGCGGGGATGGAGTCCAGCGCGAACAAGATGTCCGTGCCGCCGTGGTCAGCATGCCGCCGTCGTAGCTCTCGGCGACGGGCAGCAGCCTGCGCGCGGACCTGACGAGGGCGTTGTGACCGATGTCGGGATCCTCGTTCCGGTGCCTGAACAGCCGCACGGCTGTCCAGCTCAGCAGCAGGCCGAAGATCAGGAACATGAACGAGAGCAGCGACAGCAAGGTCGCCATGATGATCACGAAGACGAAGAGGTTGTCGACCGACAGACTCTTCTCCACGATGTAACCGGCGAAGAACTGGGCGCCGAACTTCCACCCCGAGATCGAACCGAGAACCAGGCCGAAGACCACTGCGACGGCGATGTAGAACGCCGACCAGGCGGCAGCCTCGAGGTTGCCGACGGCGTGCGGGCGGATGGTGGCCACGGCGAAGTCGAGCGCGAGCAGCCCTGCGATCAGGCCGATCGTCAGGACCCAGCCGATGGCCGTGAGCGTCACCAAGACCTCCGCCTGTCGCCGATCGCCGTCCGCCGCCGCCCGTCCTTGCCGCACCGGCGACCCTGCCGCGAGGAACTCACGATCATGCCCCTGCCGCCGTCGGCCAACCCGAGCGCCAGCTCCAAGTTGGCCGGGTACCGGCTGGAGGCGGGGCGGTGCGACCTGTCAGAAGAACGACAGGCGGGTGGTCGGGCCTTGCCCGCTGGGATCTGCCGGGAGACGCTGACAGGATGACAGGATGCGAGTGGTGGATTGGTGCCGCGCCCGGTAGGAGGGCAGCCAATGAGCGCAACTGTCAGGGACGTGATGACGCCGCGGGTGATCGCGGTGCGCAAGGACGCGTCGTTCAAGCAGATGGCGGCGATGCTCCGCAGCTCACGGATCAGCGCGTTCCCTGTCATTGACGATGCTGGCCGGGTGATCGGGGTCGTGTCGGAGGCTGATCTGCTTGTCAAGGAGGCGGTTCAGGCCGACGGCGTGAGCGTCCTCGCCGCGCTGCGGCACTGGCGGGAGGATGACAAGGAGGCGGGGGTCACCGCTGGTGACCTGATGACGGCACCCGCCGTGACGATCGGCCCCGATGCCCCGGTGGCCGAGGCCGCGAGGCTCCTGTATGACCGCCGGCTGAAAAGGCTGCCGGTGGTGACCCGCGCCGGGCTGCTGGTGGGGATCATCAGCAGGGTCGACGTGCTGAGCGTCTTCGACCGCCCTGATGATCAGATCCGCGGCGAGATCGTCAGGGATGTGCTGCCGGGAGTCATTGGCTCGATTCCGGCTGACTGTGAGGCGACCGTTCGTGACGGCATCGTGACGTTGGCTGGCTCTATGAACAGCGGACCGGATGCCAGGTTGATCATTGAGGCGGTCAGGCACGTCCAGGGCGTCGTGGCAGTCCGCGACCGGCTCAGCTACCCGGACGGCGATCCCTGATAGAGCCCGCGTGTGGCTGTCGCCGCGGGCCGCTATCTGGATGCAATCAGCATCGCGGCCATCACGAGCTCCACCGCCGCCTGCGCTGCCTCTGGCGAAGCGGACGCTCCGGAGTGCCCGGCAGCTTGGTCAGGTTCCGGATCGTCATCGCCGGGCCCGTGGATGACAGCGTCGACCAGCTGGCCGATTTCAGCCGCCGCACTCGGGTGGATAGACCGGAACAGGTCAATGATGACCTGTGCGCTTGCAGGAGTCATCGCAGAGATCTGCTCGTCGTGCACGTCTCGCACCATATCGCCCATCTCCCGGCGTCCAGTTTCACTGTTGCCGCTCTCAGCATGCCCCGCGGTGCGAGCTGGCAGACAGAGCCACGTCATGAACGGTCGCGTCTTGTTCATCTTCCTGCCGTTATTTTCGGTGAGTCGGAGGGTTCGGTGATAGGTCAGCCAGTTGGGCACGGCGGATGAAGTTCTTGCCCGGTCGGCCTTACATCCGGCTGGATGGCCTCTATGAAGAGCACGCTGCGCATTTAGGATGGCCGCGTGCCACTTGCAAGCCGCGTCAGCTGGCAGGGCTGTCCGTGGCGGCGCCGGGCGGCAGATTGCGGAAGTACCTGGAGCCGCTGCCGGCACCGGGGCGGGGGAATCTGCCGCCGACACCGTTCTGGGCCTACGATGACGGCTCCGGCTTGGGCGGGCAGGCTGGCTCCTTCGGGATGGCGGTGCCCGCGCAGTCTGGCACGCCGGTGCGGCTGTCCGGTTCTTGCAAGCGTCACGAAGAACTACGCCGGTCGCTGGCCTGCGCTCTACCTGAGGTGGGAGGAAAGCTGTTCATGCGCGAGATCGCGTACGCGGTACGTGGATTCCTCACTGTCCGCAGGGATTCCTTGCGCGTCCCCCTGAACGGGTCGCTGACAATCCGCGAGGATCCGGATTCTGGTCTGTTCACCGGGGACCTGGTCCTCCGCGAGTCCGCCATCAGCCGGACGATCCTAGGCGCCAGCGTCCTCAGCGCTACTGTCCAGGTCACGGCCGATTCCCCGGTCATCGGCGTGATCGGCGGCGATGGTCAGATGTTCGCGACGGTGACGGTGAACGCGGTCATCGATGATGTCCGCACCGGCGGGCGGACGCTGATGAGCGGAGGTTCCTGCCGCACCAGTAGTCACGCGGTCGTGCCAATTCGTTCCAGGCCCGGCTTTGAGCTGAGCGAGGGCGGCCGCCTGGTCGGCAGATATCACCGGCCGCCCTTCACCGGGTGCGGGCGGATCACGCCGCTTGTCAACCTGCTGGTCGCTGGCCCGGGGAACGCCGTCGTCATCGATCTCATCCCGGTCACATCCTGAGCAGAAATCGCCCCGCGACGCAGCGCCTCGGGGTGCGTCCCTGTAGCCCAGGGAGCAGTGCGGTTCACTGGCTCGCGGGGTCCGGCTCTCCTTTCCGCCGCAGGGTGTCCCTCAGCGCCTCCAGCGCGGTGAATCGTGGCGCCCAGCCAAGTTCCCGCTTCGCGCGGGTCGTGTCCATGATCGCCGGATGGCTGGCAACCTCAACCCACTCAGCCACGGGCAGCATGAAGGGCATGGCAGCCATGGCCCTGGCCGCGGCCTGCGCCGGACGGACGGGAAGCGGCAGCGGGAACGCGCCGAACTCGCGCGCGATGTCGGCAGCCGTGACGATCCCGTCGCCTGCGATGTTGTAGGCACCGGGCGGCCCGGCGCCGATGACGCACTGCAGCAGGGCACGCCCCACGTCGTCCTCGTGCACCAGTTGCAGGGGCAGCGCCGGCACCAGCATCGGCACCGGCAAGGGAAGCCGGCGAACCCGCCCGGCCAGATAGCGTGCCAGCGGCGCCAGTGGTCCTGGGAGCACGTCCTTCGCGCCCACCGTGTGCGGGCCAAGGACGATGGACGGGCGCAGCAGGTAGAGGGCGATCCCGGCGGACCGGGCAGCCTCGGCCCTCAGCAGGTCCTCGAGCTCGGCTTTCTCCTGAGCGTAGAAGAGCCTGGCCGCGGGCCGCACTGGCCATTCCTCAGTCATCCCGATCGGGTTGTCAGGGTGGAAGCCGTAGGCCGCCACCGAGGAGGCGTAGACAAAGCGGCGGGCACCCGCCGCCGCTGCGGCACGGAACGCGTTCAGCGTGCCCTCGACGTTGATCGCCCGGATTGCCTCACGTGACGCCGCACCGGTAACCAAGAACGCCAGGTGCACCACCACGTCAGCGTGGACGAACGCGTCGTGCAAGGCCCCGGGGTCGCGGACATCCCCGCGGCGGTACTCCATCTTGGCCCAGCCGTATGCGGCCGGGTCGAACGGTCGCCGGGCGATGCCCACGATCCGTGCCACCCGCTCGTCGGCCTGAAGCAGGGGGACCAAACCGAAGCCGAAGGTTCCGGTCGGGCCGGTCACCGCGACTGTCAGATCCCCCGCTCCGCCGGGCACCGTGGCATCTGCGGTCATGGACTCACCATCCCAGACGAAGCGGACGGGCGCGAGCGGTGAAGCAGGACTTGAGCGGAACAAGCCCGCGCGGCGTGACGCACCACCTGCGCCGGTGTTTCAGAGTCGAAGGTCCCTTCTGGCGGGACGATTGACCGGATGGATACGAAGGTCGCGCGACTTACGATCCTGATCGGGGCTGCGATACATCAGTGCTTCGCCCGGCGTTCCGGCGGCGGCATCGATGCGAGCGATACGAGCTTCTCAGGAGGCGCGATGGAGCGGCTGAACCCGCTGGACGCCTTGTTCGTCGACGCGGAAGACCAAGACCAGCACACGTCGATGGCGATCGCGTCGATCGCCGTGTTCGACGGTCCATCGCCGTCCTACGACGAGGTTCTCGCTGCCCTTGAGCGGCGTTTGCCGCTCGTGCCCCGCTACCGCCAGAAGCTCCGCACGGTGCCGTTCCGCATCGGGCGGCCGGTCTGGGTTGATGACCCGAACTTTGACCTCCGCTACCACGTGCGGCGAACCGCATTGCCTGCGCCTGGCGGGGACGAGCAGCTCAGCGAGCTGATGGCAGGGGTGATGGGCCAGCGGCTCGACCGTGATTTCCCGCTCTGGGAGTACTGGCTGATCGAGGGGCTCGCCCAGAGCCGCTGGGCGGTGATTTCAAAGCTGCACCACTGCATGGTTGACGGGATCTCCGCCACCGACCTGTACCGCGTGATCTTCGACGCCTCGCCCGAACCTTCGCCGCCCGCCACCGACAACCGGATCGTGAACGCGGAACCCTCGCCGGTCACGCTCGCTGGCCAGGCCGCCATGGACACGATCCTGCTTCCGTTGCGGGAGGCCAGCGCTCTTCGCAGCGCCGCGGCGCATCCTGCCCGGGCAATTCAGCAGGCGACCGACACGGTACGGGCCATCGCGAAGCTTGGCCCGGCGCTGTGGCCCGCCGCCGGGTCATCCCTGAGCGGGCGCATCGGCCGGCAACGGCGCTACACCTGGGCCAGGGCATCGCTCGATGACGTCAAAACGATCAAGCGGGAGCTTGGCGGCACCGTGAACGACGTCGTGTTGGCCGCGATCAGCGGCGGCTTGCGGACACTCCTGATCGCCCGTGGCGAGCAACCCGATCCGCATACGGTTCCGTCGCTGGTTCCCGTGTCGCTCCGCCCACCTGGCGAAGAGAGTGTCTATGAGAACCGGGTTTCAGCGGTTCTGGCTCATCTGCCCGTCCATGTTGCCGACCCGGTGGAGCGGCTCGCAGCCGTGCGGACCGAGCTTTCGACCCTGAAGTCGAGCAAGGAAGCACTGGCCGGCGAGGCGCTGGTCTCGCTGGGCCGCTACACGCCGTTCCCGGTGGTGTCGCGTGGCGTCCGGCTCGCCTTCTCGCTGCCGCAACGGGAGATCGTCACGGTCACCACCAACGTGCCTGGTCCGCGCCAGAGGCTGTACTGGATGGGCCGCGAGCTCGTGGAAATCATCCCCTACGTGCCCATCGCGACGACCGTTCGCACCGGGATCGCGATCTTCTCCTACTGTGGCAACATCACATTCGGCATCACCGGCGACTTCGACGCGAATCCGGATCTCGACGTGCTGGCCCGCGGCATCGAGCACGACGTGTCTGAGTTGCTGGAAGCCGCCCGCCACAAGCGCCGGCCCGCAACCCAGGACGGCCCACCCTGATTCATCCCGGCGACACCGCGTCCTGCAACTCGGTGCGCCCCCAGACACGATCAAGGAACTCGCTGATCTCGGCGGTCAGGCGAGCGGGCCGCACCCACAGCTCGGCGAAGGTGCGGGTCCGGATCAGCCTGGCGTCGGGAAGCTGCTTCGCCAGGTTCTCCGCGTCGGTGAACGAGTGGATCAGGTCGATTCCGTGTCCCAGTACCAGCGCAGGCGCGGTGATGGACCGGCGCTGTTCGACGGTCGGAGCAACAGGGCCCACCAGGACGCCGTGCAGCACGGCGGCGATCTCGTCCGGATCCGACATGGCGGCGTTGACGAACGAGTCGAGCGCACCGAAATTGGGCAGCGGCAGGCGCGAGGCGGCCCGCGAGACCAATCGCAGCGCGCCTCGGGCGTAGTGCACCCCGAGCAGCAGCGGCAGGAACACGAGTGCTGCTGCGGGCACGGCCCATTCGAGCACCGGCATTTCGAGGATCAGGCCGCGGATCCGCTCAGGTGCTTGCACAGCCGTGAACAGGCTCACGTTGGTACCCAGCGAGACGCCTCCGAGCACCGCTTGATCCACCGAGAGCTCGTCAAGGAGGGCCAGCACCTGCTTGGCGTACAGGTCCATCCGGTGGGCGCCAGCATGACGAGGCTTGTCGCTGCGGCCGTGACCCAGCAGGTCGAGCAGCACGACCCTGTTGCCCTGGGCGGCCAGGGTCCTGGCAAGGTTGCGGCTGAGATTGGCGTCGAGCAGCAAGCCGTGCAGCCACACGAGCACCCTGTCGCCCGAACCGTAGATCTCATATCCGAGCCGGTATGACCCATATGGCAACATATGCAGACTGCCATCAACGTCTGATATCGGATAATGCTCCGTTGCCATGCTCATACCGGCATTGTGCCCCTCCTGTCGCTGGCTAGCAAAGCCGATCAGGGTTCGATAGCTCTTCAGGCCGGCGAACAAGAGACGTGCGGGTCAATGTACAGGCGAACCGGCTACCGGGACAGAAGGCCCTTCGCTTATGACGTTTGCCTCTAGTGCCGGGCATCCCAAACCGGACATCGTTGGTCATGAGCGCAGTTCTACGCGCGATGAGCTGCGAATCCGCGGAGGCATTCGATGGCCGAACCCGCTAGCACACGAGCGGATCAACATTGGCTGGCGCTCGAGTCGCCTAAGTCCGGGAGTCCGTGGGGGTGCCGGATCGACAGCGTAGGCGTGAAGCTGCCCAGCGAGATGCTGACAACCAGAGACCTGATGAATCAGACCAAGCACCACACCAAGATCCAGCTGGAGCGGCTGACAGGCATCCACGAACGTCATGTCGTGGGACCGGGCGAGAACTCCTTCACCCTGGCGACCGGGGCTGCCCGCGACTGCCTGGCGCATTCACAACATCAGGCGTCAGATATCGAGATGCTGATCAGCACCAGCATCACCCGCTCCAGGGGCGGGTACTCGCAGTCCTTCGAGCCGCCACTCAGCCTGTCCATCAAACAGGCGATCGGTGCGACGAAGGCAGCGAACTTCGACCTCTCAAACGCCTGCGCCGGAATGCTGACAGGCGTGTTCGTCCTTCAGGACCTCATCACGCGAGGCGAGATCAGCTGCGGCATGGTGGTTTCCGGCGAGTACATCTCCCAGCTCAGCTGGAACGCGGCGAAGCAGATCCGCTCTCTGTTCAGCAAGCAGCTCGCCTCGCTCACGCTCGGAGACGCGGGCGCCGCGGTCATCGTGGAACGCGCGCCCCGCGACACTCCCGGCATCGACGTCATCGGCTTCACGACCCTCGCCGAGCACAGCCGGCTGTGCCTCGCCTTCCCCAGCAAAGTGGGTGCGGGCGCGCAGATGTACACCAAGTCCAGGGAACTGCACAGGGTCGCCATCGAGGATATGGCGCCACTGGTCGCCGAGGCGATCGGCGAAGCCGGAATCGACCTGTCCGACATCGACTACCTGATTCCGCATCAGACCTCGGCCCGGGCCATCCGCAAGGGCACGGAGGAGTTCGCCCGGCGCCTCGGAGCCAAGCCGAAGCACGTGGTCGTCAACCTGGAGGAGTACGGCAACACCTCATCGACAACCTTGTTCCTGGCATTGCACAAGTACCTCGAGGAGCAGCGAGTGCACAAGGGAGACCGCGTGATGCTGCTGGCGCTCGCCTCCGGCATCGAGATCGGCATGGCCATATTCACCATCGACAGTCAGGTGGACCGCTATGGGCGCGTGCATTGAAGCCGTCAGCGCGCTGACCAGCCACGGATTGCGCAAACCGAACGCGCGCCGCCTCGCGGAGGCCGCCGCCCGCGCCAGCCTCGCGCATGCGGGAAGAGAGCCCGGCGATATCGACATGCTGATCAATGCCGGTATCTACCGGGAAGACCATATGGGCGAGCCCGCGCTCGCTGCCCTCGTGCAGGAGGACATGGGAGCTAACGGGGGCCAGCCGCCCGTGGGAGGGCACGGGACCTTCTCCTTTGACCTCCTTGACGGCACCCGCGGCGTGATCAGCGCCATCCGGCTTGAGGCTGGCTTCCTGCGCTCCGGCGTCATCCGGCTCGGAGCGATCGTCACGAGCGATGTCGAGCTGAATCTCAGGGATCCCAGCACTGCTCCGTTCCGGCCGGCCGGCGGCGCGCTGCTGCTTGGCTGGGACGACGACATTCCCGGGTTCACCGACTTCTACTCGGAGACGTTTCCGGAGTACGAAGATCTGTTCGCGAGCGGGCTGATGTGGCAGGAGCGACGCGGACCCCGCGTCCCAGCGCGCGCGACCGGCCAGAACCAGATGGTCATTAACGAGAAAGCCGGTTACCGAGCCCGCCTTGTCGACTGCGCCGAGGAAGCTACCTACCGTTTCCTGGACCGACTCGGCATGGGCATCGGCGACATCGACCTGCTGGTCCCTGCTCCTTCTTCCGCGGACTTCGTGGACCCCCTGAGGGTGAGACTTGGCGTTCCCGGGGACCGGGTCGCCTATGTGACAGAAGACCTCGAAGGCGCCTACACGACCGGGCCAATCGCCGCACTGCAGGCGGCCATCAGGTCAGGCCGGCTCGGCGAGGCGCGAAACACCATGATGCTCGCAGCTGGCGCAGGCATCACTGTCGCCCTGGCCCTCTACCGATCCGGTTGTGACCCTCAGCGCAGCCCGTCGTAGGCGGCCATCACGATCTCCAGACCGCGGCTGTCATCTTGCCGGCCCCTGTCGATCATCTGGTTCATGACGTAGGCCACCGTCATACGCGCGCCAGGATCGCTCACGACCATCGAGCCGCCCCAGCCGCCCCACCCGAAGGTGTTGCCGAATCCGCCGAAGCCCATCGTGTAGCAGATCCGTGTCCCCAGGAGGCGGTCGTCGCCGCGGAACACCTCCTGCCACGCCGGCTCGCAGCCCTGCGGAGACAGCAACCGCACGCCGCCGGCTGCGCCCCGGCTTGCCAGTGCCGACTGGACGAGGCCGACGGAGCGCGCGTTGCCGAAGCCGCTCGCTGCCGGGATCTGCGCACGGCGCCAGGCGACGGAGTTCGCGTGCTTCACCCGGATCGCGGCGCCGGAGTGCTCCAAGGGTGCGCGATCCGATCCGGGCGGCGCGCTGGCGGCGTACTCCTCGGTCTGTGAGGGCGGCGGGATGAGAGGTGCGACGCGCTGGTCGTGCTCGGCGAACAGCCCGATGTGGAAGTCTGCGCCCAGTGGCCTGGCCACCTCCTCCGCGAAGAACTCGCCGAGGCTGCGGCCGGTGACACGGCGGACGATCTCGCCGACGAGGAACCCGAAGGTGAGCGAGTGATAGCCGGCGGCCGTTCCCGGTTCCCATTCGGGCGCCTGCGCGGCCAGTCGCGCCGTCACGCTCTCCCAGTCGTAGAGCTCCTCGACAGCGTTCAGCCGCGACAGGTCCGGCAGTCCCGCGGTGTGCGACAGCACGTGCCGGACCAGCACGCTCTCCTTGCCGGCCGCGGCGAACTCTGGCCAGTACGCGGCGACCGGCGCGGACAGATCCAGCTCGTCCCGGTCGGCCAGGATCAGAGCGCACAGGGCGGTCATGGGCTTGGTCGTCGACATCGCGCAGGTGATGGTGTCGCGCTCCCAGCTGACCGAACGGCCGGCGTCGGCGTACCCGCCCCAGATGTCAGCCACCAGCTCGCCGTCGATGTAGACGGCAGCCGAGGCGCCCACGTCGTCCTTGCCGAGCGAAGCTGCAAGAGCCTCGCGAACCCCAGCGAACCGCGGTTCGCATATTCCATGAATCTCGGTCACGAGCGGAAGTCTCGGACCTGGCAGCCACACGGGTCAACCGAATTACGGCTGCGGAGTGAGCGCATATGACGGAGTCGGCACACTCGGCTTCGCTCTCGTCTCGGGGCGAATGGAGGGTGGATACCGGCGGGAGGAATTGGCGTAGGACCCGCCGGCCCGGACTCGGACCAGGCGCGAGGCCACCGCGCTGGCCTGCGGAAATCTATCGCGTCTCTCACGCTATCTTGATGTTCAGAGCCAGGTTCGCCGTGGCGAGGCGAGCCTGCCAGGATAAGCCCAGCTACCCGCCCTCCCGGCCAGACACCCCGGCCGTGCGACCCGCGCAGGTACTAACCTCATAGTCTCGGTCCCTGCGGGTGGCCACGGGACTTGGGGAGTCGTCGATGACCGCTGACTACAAGAAGATCCGCGACGACAACATCGGACGGTACGGCTGGGATACCGCCGTACTTGACTTGCTCGGCCAGCTGTACAGCGAGCGCACCCACTTCATCTTCGAGCTCATCCAGAATGCCGAGGACGCAGGAGCGACTGATCTGAGCTTCAACCTCTTCGAGGACCGGCTGGAGGTCCGGCACGACGGTCGCCCCTTCACCGAGGCTGACGTCCGCGGCGTGTGCGGGGTCGGCAAGAGCGCCAAATCCGGCGATCTCACGAAGATCGGCAAGTTCGGCATTGGCTTCAAATCGGTCTACGCATACACCAGCGCGCCGCGAATCTACAGCTCGGGGGAGTGCTTCCGGATCGAGAAGTACGTCCGGCCCTTCCCGGTAGACCCGCCAGACGAGCCGGGCGGGTCCGCCTCCGGGACCCTGTTCATCTTCCCCTTCGATCACGCCGGTGTATCCGCGGCGGTCGCCGTCGCGGAGATCTCCGCGGCACTGAATGAGATCGAGGTCGGCACCCTGCTTTTCATCCGCAACATCCGGCGCGTGCGCATAGGTGGCACTCAGGTCGCTGACGCTGTCCTTGAGCGGACTGCAGCCAGCCGCGGTATCTCAAGTCGTCACGTCGTACTGGCGGACGGGCGCGGTCGCGGAGACGAGGAGTGGTTCGTCTGGCATCGCCAGCTCGACGCGACCGGCCCGCCAGACTTGCGAGTCGAGATCGCCTTCCAGGTTCGCGGCGCCAACGGCCGGCAGCTGCTCGCGAGGCATGACGCTTCGCCGCTGGTGGTGTTCTTTCCTACCCAGCGGGAGACCTTTCTTGGCTTTAGGGTCCAGGGTCCTTACCGGACGACGCCCGCCAGGGACAACATCCCCGAGCACGACCCGGCGAACCTGGCAATGGTGCGCGAGACGGCTGCGCTGCTCGCTGATGTGCTTCTCGAGCTGCGGCAGGACGGATTGCTCTCGGTCGAGGTACTCCAGGCGCTCCCGCTGGATTCGGCGCGATTCGCGCCTGGCACGATGTTCCGCCCATTGTTCGAGTCGGTGCGCGCGGCGCTGGCTTTGGAGCGGCTCATCCCCGTCGCAGCAGGCGGCTACGGTGCCGCCGGCGAGCTGAAGCTGGCCCGCGGCGAGGGACTTCGCGACCTCCTCTCGCCCGGTCAGCTCGGCGCGCTCTACGGCGGCGGCCAGCCTCGAGCGTTCGCGAACGAGGCCATCACCGACAGCCGGACGCCTTTGCTGTGGCGGTATCTGCGAGACGAGATCGGCATCGGGGAGGTCACTCCGGACAGCCTCGTCTGGCATCTCACGCACGAGTTTCTGGTGGCCCAGTCCGATGCCTGGATCAGCCGCCTCTACGCGTTCCTGCATCAGAACCCCGCCCTGTGGCGTTCGCCGGAATCCCCCGGCGAGCGATCGGGCCCGGCCCTGTCCAAGCCGATCATCCGTCTCGAAGATGGCGGCCATGTCGTGCCATTTGACGCCGCCGGCCGCCCTGCCGCGTATCTGCCTGGCGCCTCTGACACAGGACTTCCCGCGGTCCGGCGGGACATCGCCGGCGTACCCGCGGCCAGGCGGTTCCTGGATGCGCTCAACTACGCCGTGCCGGACGTGGTGGACGAGGTCCTGGAGAACATCCTGCCCCGGTACGCGCGCGCCGAGGTCGCGGACCTGGCTCTGGCCCAGCATGCCGCTGATCTTGAATGCATCTGGCGGGCACTGGACGAGGCGACCCCCGCCAGGCGCCAGCGACTCGATCTGGAGTTGCAGGAGACCGCGTTCCTGGTCGGCGAGAACGCCGGGACGGGCGAACGGCGCCTGATGAAGCCGGCCACGCTCTACGAGCGGACCAAGGACCTGGAGATCTACTTCGACGCGAACCCCGACGTCTGGTTCGCTGACGACGGCTACGGGCCGTGGCTCGCGCAGCTCCGCGACATCGGCGTTCGCGCGGGCGTTCGGCCGCGTGCGCGCACCCCCGACCAGGTCGGCTTCGTCGTCACCATTGACGAGTTCGGGCGGCACGAGCGTGGCATTGACGGCTTCGACCCCGCGGCAGATATCGACGGCCTGGATTTCGCTCTGCGCCACCCGAATCACGCTCGATCGGAATACGTCTGGAATGTCCTGCTCAGAGCAAACCGGCATCTCCTTGCGGGGGTCGTCGAAAGCTCACCTCGCGATAGCTTCGCCGATTCCAGCCGCCGCGAGGAAAGGTCTAGTATCGGCGTCGCGACGACGGCGCGGGCATGGCTGCCTGGCCCAGACGGGCTCTTCCATCGTCCAGCGGGACTCCGGGCTGATGACCTGCCAGCAGGGTACAAGCGGGATGAAGTCCTGGTGAAGGCACTCGGCATGATCCAGCCGCTGGTCGAAGACGCTAGCCGGCAGCTAGGCATTCCTGCCGACGTCCTGCGGGGTCTGAGCGACTACCCAGATCTAGTCACGCTGATCGAGCGCGAACTCAAGGCTCGCGCCGCAGTCGGCCAGGATCCTGGAACTGGTCCGCCTGACGCCGAGCAAGCTTGACGCGAGATCGTCCAGCGCGCGCTGGCCGCGTTCGAAGGCATGGCGGGCGTGGCGGCGCTGGCCAGGGTTTGTCGGGCCTGGGTCAGCAGCGACTGCCCGTTGGATGCGGTGCCGGTGACCCATTCGAGCTCGCGGCGGGCGAGGAGTCGTGTGATATCTCCCTCGCCGCGTGCCTGCCAAAAGCGCGCGCTGTCGGCTCGTTCGGTGCGCCCTCCATTTAATTGGCTCGGCGGTTGGATGTATACAGAACAGGCTATTCCGTCGTATCCACTCCTATGCGCAGCGTCGATCCGCGGCCTGACGCAGCCGCATGGTTCGCGGCCTCCCTACGGAGCTCCCTGGATGCAGCGAGATCGCTGTGCCGTGCTTGCGCCTCTCAGCGACCGCGCGTGAAGATGGCATCGGGCTGACCGGGAGGTTTGGCGATGGCGCTGAGGATCATCTGCATGTGCGGGTTTGTCATTCAGGGCAATGATGACGACGAGTTGTTGAGGAACGCGCGAGATCATATGGGCGTGTTGCACCCGGAACTGGTTGGCAGCGTGAGCCGTGATGACATTCTCGCGCAGGCGGAGCGGCTCTAGCTGCCGGCGCTGTGCAGCAGCAGCCGTCGGTGGACGGCTTGCAGGGCGGGGCTGGGGGCGATCCCGAGTTCCTCCCGGAGCAAGATTCGTAGCCGCTCGTACGCGCGGAGGGCTTCAGCGACGTTACCGCGGCGCTCGAGCGCTTCCATGAGGAGGCGGTGCCCGGTCTCGCGGTAGGGCGCGAGTGTCGTTAGCATCCTGGCGCGTTCCTCGGCCTGTGCCAGCGCCGGGCCGCCCAGGCCGAGTCCGGCGGCGGCATAGCATTCCAGCCCGCGCAGCCTGACTTCTTCCAACCGCCGCTGCCACTGGTCGATCCAGGGCGCCTCCAGCCCGCTGAGGAACGGCCTGGTGGCGACGTGGTAGGCGATGCCGGCCGGGCCCCATGCCTGCGCCCACCGTTCCTCGGCGATGCTGGATTCGGCCCGGTGCGCGCCCTCTAGGGCCGCCTCGACGTCGACGAACGTCGCCTGCGGCAGCAGCAGTTCGATTTCAGCACGCCCTGGGAGATGTTCGGCGCCCAGGCCGTGCCGCAGCTTGGACAGCACGACGCTCAGCGCGTTGGCGGCGTCCGCGGGAGCGTCCTGTCCCCAGCCGGCCATGAGTAGCTCATCGCGGCGTGCTGGACGGCCGCGGCTGAGAACGAGGTAGGCGAACAGGATCCGCCCTTTGCGGCCGGGCATCGTGTCTTCGACGCGGGAACCGTCTATGTCGACGACGAAGCGGCCGCACAGCTGGATCCTTGCCCGCGCCCATGGGCTCATCAGGCGACCTTAGGTCCACGGTTCGTGTTCGCGTTCGTGACGGCAAGCATACGGAAAGAACGGCGAAAGGTCAGCGAAGGGTTGACGACAGGGACGGCTGCGACGATCTCCTCATCGGCTCCCAAGAGCCGCTGAGGAGGAGTTATGGAATCTAGGAACGTCGAGAGCCACCGCGCCGGTCACCAGGCCTTCAACCACAGGGATTTCGACGCGATGACCAGCCGATACGCCGACACGATCGCCTGGACCGATCACTCGCAGGGACGGACGTTCAGGACACCCCAGGAGTTCAGGGACGAATTCCTGGCGGGTTGGGTGCGGGCCTCCGGTGATATCCGGATCACCGGTGCCCGCTACATCGACGCGGGGCCGACGGTGGCGTGCATGTTCACCGTCGCCGGGACGCACGACGGGCCGCTGGGACCGCTCCCCGCTACCGGCAAGGAATTCGCGCTGCCGCTCTGCGAGATGTGGCACTTCGATTCGAGCGGGCGGGTGGCCGGCGGGGACCTGTACTACGACCAGGTCTCGCTGCTCGTGCAGCTGGGCCTGATGCCGCAGCTGTCCAGCGCGTAGGCAGTCCCGGGTCCGAGGCGACCTACACAGCCCAAAATGCCCGTCATCAAATCAAGGAGGCACCACATGACAGCGACCGAGATCTCAGTCGACAACGGCGTCAACGTCGAAGCTCTGCTCGGAGTCAGGGACGCCCTGCCCGAGACGCCGGAAATCGCGCAGTTCGAATGGCGTTCCACGGTGTCCTGGGTTAAGGGCACGCACAGCCGCTCGGATGTCGAGACGTTCTACGGCCTCGGCGACGAGCAGCAACACCACAGGAAATTCAGCTACGACATCGACCACCCGCTGCAGTTCGCCGCGCAGGACAACGGCGCCACGCCGGTGGAGTGTGTCCTGGTCGCCCTCGGCGGCTGCCTGACTGCGGGCGTCGCTGCCGTTGCCCAGCAGAGGTCGATCCAGCTCCGGTCGGTGCGAGCCACCCTCGCCGCGGAGATGGACCTGCACGGCATTCTCGGCGCCGACCCGGACGTTCGCAACGGCTTCAGCGGCGTCACCGTCAGCTACCAGATCGACGCCGACGCCACCGCAGATGAGATCAAGGCACTCGTCGCGCAGTCGCAGAAGCGGTCGGCGGTCTATGACATCCTCACCAATCCGACGAGCGTCACCGTCGACGTCTCCTGAACCGGTCCGAGCGAGCAGGGGGCACAGCCGTGCGGAGCACGACCACCGTGATCGTCGGTGCCGGCCACTGCGGGCTAGCCATGAGCTACTGCCTCGCCGCGCGGTCGATCGACCACGTCGTCGTTGAACGCGCGGAGGTGGCGAACTCGTGGCGCACGCAGCGGTGGGACTCACTGCGGCTGCTAACCCCGAACTGGATGACGCGGCTGCCCGGCTACGCCTACCGCGGCGCTGACCAGGACGGCTACCTCAGCGCGCGGGATGTTGCCGCGATGCTCGGGGACTACGCCGACGCATCAGCTGCGCCGGTACTGACCAATACGACGGTGCTCTCGGTGCGGGCAGCCGACGGCGGATACGTCGTGCGCACCGATCAGGGCACCTGGCGTGCGCCAACGGTGGTTCTGGCCTCCGGCGCTGCGACGGTGCCTGCGGTACCAGCCTTGGCTCAGCTGGTTCCGGCCGCCATCACCTCGGTAACGCCTGCGGCTTACCGCAACCCAGCCGGGCTCCCCTCCGGCGGCGTGCTGGTGATCGGCGCCTCGGCCAGCGGGATCCAGCTCGCCGACGAGCTGCACCGCTCCGGGCGCTCGGTCACCCTCGCCGTCGGCGAGCACGTCCGCATGCCGCGCACCTATCGGGGCCGGGACATCCTGTGGTGGCTGGACGCCACAGGCCTGCTTGACCAGCGCTATGACGAGGTCGACGATCTGGTGCGGGCGCGGAACGTTTCATCCATGCAGTTGGTTGGCTCTCCGGGCCGGACCGTCGATCTGAACGCGTTGAGCTCGGCCGGGGTGCGGCTGGTCGGCCGCCTCGCCGGGGTCGACAGCGGGGTCGCCCAGTTCTCGGGTTCCCTGCCCAACGTGTGTGCGCTGGCCGACCTGAAGCTGGGGCGGCTGCTGAACTCGATCGAGGCCTGGGAGTGCGCGGCCGGAGAGTGGTTTGCGCCCACGACTGTGCGCACGGCGCCCCTGAGCCTGGACCTCCGGTCCGGGGAGATCAGCACGATCGTATGGGCTACCGGATACCGGCCGGATCTGTCCTGGCTGGACGTCCCCGTGCTCGACCGCAAGGGCCGGGTCGTCCACGACGGCGGCGTGACGTCTTGTCCTGGCCTGTACCTGATCGGCATGCCGTTCCTGCGCCGCCGCAAGTCGAGCCTGATAGACGGGGCGGCCGCCGATGCCGCCGAGTTGACCGCGCACCTCGCTGGCCATCTCGACGCCCTGGCCGGCCGCCGCGAACGGACTGCGTCATGAACGAGCATCCCCAGGCCACCGCCATCGCCGCGGCCGTGGCCGGCCGCGACACCGACCAGCTTGCCGCCGCGGTCACCGACACCGTCCGGCTGCGGGCGCTCCTGCCTGGCGGCCCGATCGAAGAGCACGGCCGCGATGCCGTCGTCGCGCGTGTCGGCGGTTGGTTCTCCGGCATGGACGCCGTCCGCCTCGTGGAGTCAGCAGGCGAGCCCGTAGCCGACCGGCTCCTGATCCATTACCGGCTAGACGTAGCGCGCCACGGCATCCACTGGGCCTGTACGCAGACTTCGATCTGCAAACTCGACGGCGGACGGCTGGCAACCATCGATCTGCTCTGCTCAGGGTTCCGCGAGATATGAGAGTGCCCACAATGCGCAATCCGGCCCTCGAAGCGTGGGGGAACTACGACCGAGACGACCCATACCCGCTATTCGCGCAGGTCCGGGCGGACGGCCCGGTGCATGAGGTCACGCTCGCCGACGGGCACCGCGCGTGGCTGATCGTCCGTCACGCGGAGGCGAAGGCTGCTCTCAACCACCCGAGCATGTCCAAGGACATGCACGCCGCGCTTGCCCGTGACGGCGCTGTGGTCGCCGAGGGCTTGCCGGGTCCCGCCTTCGCCCGGCACATGCTCAGCGTCGACCCGCCCGACCATACCCGGCTGCGCCGGCTGGCCACCGCTGCCTTCAGCCGGCCACGGATCGCAGCGCTGCGGCCACGTGTCCAGGCGATCGCCGGCGGGCTGCTCGACGAGCTTGCGGCCTGCGGCAACACCGCCGTCGACCTGGTGAAAGGCTTCGCCTTCCCGCTGCCGTTCACCGTGATCAGCGAGCTGCTCGGCGTCCCGCATCAAGATCAGGATCGGCTTGGAAGCTGGTTCACCACGATGCTCGCTCCATCCTCTGCGCCCGAGCCACCAGCCGAGGCCGCGGCGGCTTCCGCGAACATCGTGCGGTATCTGACCGAACTCCTGGCCCGCAAGCGTGCCGATCCGGCCGAGGATCTGGTCACCGACCTGGTGCGCGCCGATCAGGACGGTGCGCTGTCCGAGCAGGAGATGCTCTCGACGATCTTCCAGCTGGTGGTCGCCGGGCACGACACCACGACCAGCCTCATAGGCAACGCCACTGTCGCCCTGCTGCTGCACCCTCAGCAGCGCGACGCACTCGTAGCCGACCCGGCCCTGGTGCCGCACGCGATCGAGGAAATCCTGCGGTGGGACGCACCAGTGCCACACGCGACGTTCAGGTACACCACCCAGGACGTCACCATCGGCGGGACCGTGATCCCCGCCTTCGCCCAGGTGATCATCTCGCTGGCCGCCGCCAACCGGGACCCGGCCAGGTACGGCCGCCCAGAGACACTCGACATCTCCCGCGCGGACTCCAGCCACCTGGCCTTCGGCCACGGCATCCACCATTGCCTGGGAGCCCGGCTGGCCCGGCTGGAGGGAGAAATTGCGCTCAGCACCTTGCACGGCCGCTTCCCCGCCATGAGGCTTGCAGTACCTCGCTCGGCGTTGCGCTGGGGCCACGGCGACGGGCTGGTACTGCGCGGCCTGTCCGAACTGCCGGTCATACTTAGTCGGCCGTCGGGTAGGCAAGCCTGCCAGAAGCGACGACCGCTGCCACCGCCCATCCTCAGCGCATCGGACCATGAATCAGACTCAGGACATTCCGGCTCCTGACTGGCCAGGCCGAATCCGCGCTCAGGGGTCCGGGACCGGGCCGGAGGCATACAGCCCGCCCGACCAGCAAAGTGTCTCGTTCGGCCGAACTTGCTGTAGCGCTCCGTGACGACCATTGGCTGACGTGCGAAGACGGTCCGGCATAACCAGAAGTCGTAGCCAGTGAACTATGGTGATAACAAGGCATTTCGTGACCGTGTCAGCTATCATGGCTGGTATGAGCCGCAGCGGCAATGCGATGCACGTGGCCAGGATCCCGGGCCGCTATGTGAGCAAGGCCGGAGAGGTACGGCGCTATGAGAGCGTGCTGCTCCGGCGCACGTTCCGCCAGGAGGGCAAGGTCAGGCATGAGACGCTGGCGAACCTGTCGCGCCTGCCCGAGCAGGTCATCGCGCTGGTCGACGCGGCGCTGAAGGGCGCCACCCTGGTGGACGCGGACGCAGTATTCCAGGCCGAGCGGTCGGTGCCGCACGGCGATGTGGCGGCGGCGCACGTGATGGCGTCGCGGCTTGGCCTGCGGGACCTGCCAGGGCCGGCCTGCCGGGAACGGGACATCGCCTATGCGCTGGTCTTGTCCCGCGCGGTGCGGCCGGCTTCCAAGCTGTCCACGGCCTGCTGGTGGGCCGGGGGAGATACCACGCTGGGCATCGACCTCGGCACGGCGGACGCCAGCACAGACGAGGTCTACGCGGCGATGGACTGGCTGGCCGCCCGCCAGCGGGAGATCGAGAAGCAGCTGGCCGCCCGCCACTTGCGCCCGGGCGGGATCGCGATGTTCGACCTGTCCAGCTCGTGGGTGGAGGGCAGCAAGTGCGAGCTGGCCGCGTTCGGGCACTCCCGCGACGGCAAGCGGGGCCGCAGGCAGGTCGAGTACGGGCTGCTCACCGATCCGCAAGGCCGCCCTGTCGCGGTCGAGGTCTTCGCCGGGAACACCGCTGACCCGGTGGCGTTCACGACCGCAATCACCCGGGTCCGCGATGACTTCGGGATCGGCAGCCTGATCATGGTCGGCGACCGCGGGATGATCACGGGCACGCGGATCGCGGACCTGCGCGAGCGCGAGGGGATGGAGTGGGTCACCGCGCTGAAGGCCCCGGCGATCGCCGCGCTGGCCAAAGATGACGGGCCGCTGCAGATGACCTTGTTCGACGAGCAGAACCTGGCCGAGATCACCCACCAGGACTACCCGGGCGAGCGGCTGATCTGCTGCCGCAACCCGGTGCTCGCCGCCGAGCGGGCCCGCAAGCGCGAGGACCTGCTCGCGGCCACCGAAACAGACCTGGCGAAGATCAGGGCATCGGCGGATGCCGGACGGCTGACCGACCCGGACAAGATCGGGATCCGGGTCGGCAAGGTGATCGGCAAGCGGAAGGTGGCCAAGCACCTGATCCTCGATATCGGTCCAGGCCGCTTCGACTTCCGCCGCGACCAGGACAAGATCGCCGCCGAGGCCGCCCTCGACGGGATCTACGTGATCCGTGCCAGCGTGCCCCGCCGCGTCCTCGATTCCGCCGGGATCGTCGCCGCCTACAAGAACCTCAAGCACGTCGAGCGGAACTTCCGCATCATCAAGGCCGACGACCTGGACCTGCGGCCCATCCGCCACTACCTGCCCAGCCGGGTCCGCGGCCACGTGCTGATCTGCATGCTCGCCTGCTACCTCACCTGGCACCTGCGCCAGGCCCTCGCCGAGCTCACCTACACCGACCAGCACATCCCAGCCCCCGCCGACCCCGTCGCGCCAGCCCGCCGCTCACCCCAGGCCAAAGCCAAAGACGCCAGCAAGCACAACGGCGACGGCCTGCCCGTCTACCGCTACCGCGACCTGCTCGCCCACCTGGCCACCCTCGACCGCCAGGTCATCACCTTCGCCGGGCAGAAGATCCAGAAGCTCACCAGCCCCACCCCCGTCCAGCGCCGCGCCTTCGAGCTGCTCGGCGTGCCGGTGCCCCTCACCCTCCAGTAGCCAGTAACAACCGGCCCGCCAGGCTACTCACGCGACATCACCCCAGATAAGCGCCACGACCTCGCTATCAAGATCACGCAAGTTCGGGTTAGGCACGCGCCAGCTAGGCCGAAGTTGCGGTAGCTCTCTGTAGGCATTGCGTCCTGAACTGCGGTTTCGGCGGATTCCGCGCCGGGGTCGTAGTCAGAATTCGGCGTGTGTCGTCATCAGTCCCCGGGCTGGGATGCCGGTATGATCTGGCTATGACGCGGAACGCGGGGAAGGTCCACGTAGTCAGAGTCAGGAAGACCGGCTACGTGGATAAGCAGGGCCGTCCCCGGGATTACTCCTCGGCGTACCTGCGGCGCACCTACCGCGACGGCGGGAAGGTCAGGAACGAGACCGTGGCGAACCTGTCCGCCCTCCCGGGCCACGTGATCGACCTGATCGACGCCGGGCTGAAGGGCCAGCAGCTGGTCCCCGCCGCCGGGGCGGTCACCATCACCGGGTCGCTGCCGCACGGCCACGTCGCCGCGGTCCACGCGATGGCGGTGCAGCTGGGCCTGCCCGCCCTGCTCGGCCCGGCGGGCCGGACCCGGGACCTGGCGCTGGCGCTGATCATCTCCCGCGTGGCCGCGCCGGCGTCGAAGCTGGCCACCCTGACCTGGTGGGATGACACCACCCTCGGCGTGGACCTCGGCGTCGGCGATGCGTCGGCCGATGACATCTACGCGGCGATGGACTGGCTCGGGCACCGGCAGGACGCGATCGAGGCGAGGCTCGCGGCGCGGCACCTGGGCGCGGAGGCCAACCCGTCGAAGATGGCGCTGTTCGACCTGTCGTCCTCGTGGATGGAGGGCCGGTGCTGCCCGCTGGCCGCCCGCGGCTACTCCCGCGACGGCAAGAAGGGCCGGCTCCAGATCGAGTACGGGCTGCTCACCGACCCTCAGGGCCGCCCGGTCGCGGTCCGGGTCTTCCCCGGCAGCACCGGCGACCCGTCCGCGTTCACCGAGATCGTCAAGGTCGTGCGCGGCGCGTCCGGCCTGGAGAAGATGGTCATGGTCGGCGACCGGGGCATGATCACCAGCGCCCGGATCAGCGCCCTGAACACCGCGGAGGACGGCACGGGACTCGCGGACCGCTACGGGTGGATCACCGCGCTGCGCGCCGCCGCCATCAAGAGGCTGATGGCCGGCGACGGCCCGCTCCAGCTCAGCCTCTTCGATCAGCAGGACCTGGCCGAGATCACCTCCGATGACTTCCCCGGTGAGCGGCTGATCGCCTGCCGCAACCCCTTCCTGGCCGCCGAGCGCGCCCGCAAGCGCGAGGACCTGCTGCAAGCGACCGAGAAGCTCCTGACCCCCCTCATCGCCCGCGTCGCCGCCGGCAGGCTCACCGGCACGGCGGAGATCGGCCTCGCGGCCGGCAAGGACATCAACCGATACAAGATGGCCAAGCACTTCGACCTGACCATCACCGATACCAGCCTGGCCATCACCCGCAAGCGGGACCAGATCGCCGAGGAAGCCGCCCTGGACGGCTTCTACGTGCTGCGCACCCCGGTCCCGGCCAGCGAAATGGACCCGCCCGCCGTGGTCACCGCCTACAAGAACCTCAAATACGTCGAGCGCGATTTCCGCCACATCAAGGCCGACGACCTGGACCTGCGCCCGGTCTTCCACCGCCTCGAGGAACGCGTCAGAGCCCACGTCCTGATCTGCATGCTCGCCTGCTACCTCACCTGGCACCTGCGCCGCGCCTGGGCACCACTGACCTTCACCGACGAGGACCCGCCCGCGCCGGCCAGCCCCGTCGCCCCCGCCCGCCGCTCCGCCCGGCGCAGGCCAAGGCCTCCGGCCAGCACGACCCCGCTGGGCAGCCCTACCGCAGCTTCCGCGGCCTGCTCGGCCACCTGGCCACCCTGACCCGCAACCAGGTCCGGTTCACCGGCACCCAGGTCACCATCTCGATGCTCACCGAGCCAACCAGCACCCAGCGCCAGGCATTCGACCTCCTCAGCGCCCCGATCCCGCTCACACTGACGTAGCCAGAACATCACCCAGCCAGAACACCAAAGCCCCAGGTCAGGGCCCGAATCACCTGCCGAACTGGCCGTAACTTCGGGCTAGGGACGGTCTGGGCACCTGATGAGTACCTAGCTGGTCGATCTGAGCGGTGCCGCCGGCCGCGGCGCGCGGCGGCTGCTGGTTCCGAGGCCGGGCCGGACGGGTGAGGCGGCTCCGCGGCGCGCTACGCCCTGGCCGGGCGTGCGTCCCCGATCCCGCTTCGCGGAACGCTGCTGTGCTGGTAACGCGGGCGCAGGAGCCGCGTTCTGGTCGCGGACAGGCTCCAGCCGGCCGGGGTCCCCGGTGGCCTGCACGCCCGGTTGTGGACTGATCTTGTGCAACATTCTGGCGGCTGCCGCGTCTACTGGGATGGGGACATCTTGCGGCGGCGGGCCGATGGCGGCGGACCTGCCCTGGGCTCGGGGTGGGCGTGGCGCATGAACAAGATCATGACCTGGTGCACTGGCCTGGCTCTCATCGCCGCTGTCGCGGGGTGCGGGCAGTCGGCGGCGGTGCGGGCCGCTGGCTCGTGGGGCCAGGCGATCGAGGTGCCCGGCCTGGCGGCCCTGAACGAGGCCGGGCACGCCGGGGTCGCCTCGGTGTCGTGTGCCTCGGCGGGCAACTGCGCGGTCGGCGGGTCCTACCGGGACCGCCACCGCCACGATCAGGGGTTCCTGGCTGTCGAGCGGCACGGTCGCTGGGGCAAGGCGATCGAGGTGCCCGGCCTGGGGGTCCTGAATACCGGTCGCAGCCAGTACATCGGGGGGCGCGTCGGTGTCGTCGGTGTCGTGCGCCGCGGCGGGCAACTGCGCCGCTGGCGGTTCTTATGCCAATGGCGTGGCTCTCCGCGACGCCGGGGGCCCGTTGGTCGCCACTGAGCGCGGCGGCCGATGGCGCAAGGCGGTAGCCTTGCCGGCCGATGGCGAAGTCAACTCCGTCTCCTGCCTGCCCGGCGGCGATTGCCTGGCCGGCGGACAAGCAGCCTGCGAAAACTGCTACTACGACGTCGGTAACGCGTTCGTCGCCGAGCAGCGGGCCGGGCGCTGGCGGCCCTACCGGCGCATTCCCGGGCTGCTGGCCCTCGAGCACCACGGCGACCCCGAGATCGCGGGTTCGCAGATCGACTCCGTTGCCTGCCCATAGGCGCGCAACTGCGCGGTCAGCGGGTCCTACATCGACAGATCCGGAAGCCAGCATGCCTTCGTGGCCGTCGAGCGGCACGGCCGCGAAGGCACGCCGAGGCCGGCTCGCGCCTGTGCCTTCGGCCCGCAAGAGCATCCGGGTGACCGTGAGCACCTTGTGGTGAACGGCCTGGGCTGAAATCGAGCTGCCGCGATGACAACTCCACGAACTGTAAATTCCAAGGCACTGAGCCGAGCGGGCCCGCGTTTGCTGATGGGGTCAGTGCGACCAGTGACGGGGCCGGGCCCGGAGGCCTGAGATGAACCGGTTCGAGAGGCGAATGCCGGACCTGATCAACCTGTACTCGAGCCAATACGACTGACTGACGGGCGATCGGGCACGACGGTCCGGCTGGCGACATCGCGCAGCTCCCGCAAACCGGGTTCTGCCGCATCCGAGGTGATCGGCAGTGCCGAGCTGGGCAGGATGCCTGAGGTGGCTCCGGGTGGATTTGCGGCCGGACAGCGCCGCGCTATCGGTCCGCAAGATGGCGGCTGCAAGGGAAGCAGGTGCCCGCGATGGGCGATGACAACAGGATCCACCACGAGTACGAGCGCGTCGTGGTCACCGATGAAGGCGCAACGACCCGGGAGATCCGCATCTACGGCAGGGGCGGCCGGCTGATCCTTCAGGGCTGGCAAGTTGCCGGCGACGGCGGTCAGACGGCCTGGATCAGCGATGCCGGAGCTATCGCCGTCTTCGACCAGCAACTGCATCCCGGCGAGACGACTGAGGCCGGTCCGCTGTGGCTGTTTGACGACTTTGCCACCGTCAAAGAGATGGGTCCCTGTTCACCGCCGTTCATGGCTGAGATCGCCAGAGCCCTCGGCGAGCGTTACGAGCCTGCTTAGGTCGCCGTGACGGTTATCGCCGGCCACACCCGGCCCTGCGGGACGCCAATGCCAGCCCGTCACGTCGAGTTGGCGCACTTCCCGGTCGGCCTCTTATCCCGATCCGCTCGCTCGCGGCACGCTCATCGTGCCGCCAGCCACCCGCGACACTTCCGTGGCCTTCCCGCCAGCGCATTCGCGGTGACGGTCCTTCGCGCTGCTCCCCATCGGTACAGATGCTAACTGTGAGCCGATGCTGGCCTGGCTCGCCGTGGGCCAGTCCCCCGGGCGGTAGGTTGTGCTGGCATAACCAGGATGCGGGCACTAGGTGTCCCTGCCGTCCCGCACAGCGAGCACGAGCGCTCCCAGGTGTTCACCGCGAAGGTCTCCCGCATCCGCCATCGCTCTGAGGTGAGGTACTCCTGGCATCCCGGCTGCCCTGTAGCGCCTTCCGGGCTGCGGCTGATCACCATGACCTACCGCGGGTTCGACCACAAGGTCCACGCGGGCCGCATTGTGGTGAATGCCGCGGTCGCCGGCAAGCTGATCGTGGTCTTCCGCAAGCTGTTCGCGATGCGCTACCCGATCCGCAGGATGGTGCCGGTGGACGCCGACCACGGCTCGGATTTCGCGTCGATCCAGGCGGACAATACCTCGGCGTTCAACTGCCGCGACGCCACCGGCTCGTCGAGCTGGTCCGAGCATGCCCTCGGTCTGGCTGTCGACCTGGATCCGTGCGAGAACCCCTACATCTCCGCCGGCGGCTACGAGGCGCACAAGCGCTGCCGCAAGTACGTCGACCGGAGCCTGCACGATCGGGGGGTCATTCACGCGGGCGACAAGGTGGTACGCGCGTTCGATCTACACGGTCAGTGGTGCCGCCGTCCGGTGCGTGCTGGTGACCGGCCCGGACGGTGACCCAAGGCCGCGCGACAATGAATGCTCAGTCGCGTTTGCGTCGGATGCGGGAGAGGCTAGTCGGCTGCTTGTGTACTGACGCCTGGTAGATCTGCTCGATCGAGGACGCGAGCTGGGCGTTGAACTGCTCGTCGGCCTGGTTTGCGGTCAGGCCTTCGAGAAGCGCGCGTGAGAAGTTGGCGGTGGGGGTGGGATCGGGTGCGAGCCGGGCGCAGGCCTCGTCACGGCTGTAGCCGGCACGAGGCCGGCGGTCAGGAAAGTACCCGTCGCCGGGAACCGAGCGCAATCGTCATTGCTGAGCGTTTTCCCACCGCCGACGGGGTAGAGCCATCACCGGTGTGTCACTGACCCGCCTCAGTTGGCAGGGACGTTTGCCCCCTGATCAAAGCGCCATAGCCTAGCCGTTCAGAGGAACGCCGAACGCAGCGTACATGGCGTAGAAAGACCACACGCCCAGGCCGAACATCGCCATGATAACGGCGGCTGAGGTCACGCCGGCTCGCCATGCACGGCCCGGAATCCTGGTGATCAGCCACGCGCCCAGCAGGGAGATCGCGCCGATCGCCGGAACGTAGAACCGGACGACCTGGACGGTGGCCGATGCCGGGTCGGCCGTCCAAGTGTACGCGGAGTACAGGCCCCAGACCGCGACCCACGACGCCGCCAGCGCGAGCCCGGCCCATAGATCGCGACGAGCCGCCGCGCCCGCTTGGCCGCCGGCCCTGCTGATGGGCATCGGCGGCGGGATGACCCGCGACATTCTCCTCAACCAGGTCCCGGGCGCGCTGACCAATCCGGCCTACATCACCGTCTGCGTGGTGATGGGCCTGATCGGATACAGCGTCGCGTTCGGCAAGGGCCAGCTGTTCCGCGAGGGCCTGTTCCAGTTCGTCACCTCGTTCTCGCTGCCGCTGTACGCGATCGTCGGGGCCCAGAAGGGCGTCGATGGCGGGCTGCCCATCGTGGGCGTGCTGGCCCTGGCCGTCATTGGGCCGACCGCTGGCCGGTGGTATGTCGACGTTTCGCGCGGCGTGCCGCCCAAGCAGTTCATCCGCGGCGAGTGGTTCGTCACCATCGCGCTGCTGACCGGGCTCGTCTGGGTCTTGTGCGATAGCGCCGGCCTGGATACCTGGGCATCGGCGGCGATCGCGTTCGCGGTCGGCTACACCGTCCGCGTCCTGGCGTTGTACTACGCCTGGGAGGAACCGTTGGCGAAGGAGCCCAAGGGGGGTTTACCAGCACGACGACGGCCGCCCCATGCTCGGCAGAAAACTCAAGGGCAAGTCGCGGCGCGAGATGGCCTACCTCGGCCTGACGGTTGACACCCCGGACGGCGAGGAAGGACAGTGAGCACGCCATGGCCGATCCGATCATGACAGCGCAGGCGCCGGACGTCGGAGCGCACCCGGCGAGCCCCGTGCTGACCATGCCTGGCGCTCCGCTGGCGTTCCATGTGATGGCCAAGCCGACCGGCGCGGTCTGCAATCTGGACTGCGAGTACTGCTTCTTCCTGTCCAAGGAGATGCTGTATCCGGGCAGCCGGTTCCGGATGGCCGCCGATCTGCAGGAGACCTACATCCGGCAGCTGCTCGAGGCGCACGCCCGCGCCCCGGAGGTGGTGATCGCCTGGCAAGGCGGCGAGCCGACGATGATGGGCCTGGACTTCTTCCGGCGCGCGATCGAACTGGAGCGCCAGCATGCCCGGCCTGGCCAGCGGATCCTGAACACGATCCAGACCAACGGCACCCTGCTCGACGACGAGTGGGGAGCCTTCCTGGCCGAGAACGGGTTCCTGGCCGGGATCTCGATCGACGGCCCGCCGGAGATGCACGACACGTACCGTGTCGACAAGGGCGGCAAGCCCACCTTCCACCGGGTGATGAACGGCCTGGACGTGCTCAAGCGCCACCAGGTCGACTGGAACGTGCTCACCGCCATCCACGCGGTCAACGGAGATCACGGCCGGCGGGTGTACACATTCCTGCGGGACGACCTGGGGGCGACGTTCATCCAGTTCATCCCGATCATCGAGCGCGCGACCGAGCAGACCCTGCCGATCGCGGACGCCGGCTGGGGCCACGGGGTCAAGGGCCGCCCGCTGTACACCCAGGACGGCAGCCTGGTCACCCACCGATCCGTCGGCCCCGCGCAGTACGGCCGGTTCATGATCGACGTGTTCGAGGAATGGGTCCGCCGCGACATCGGCACCGTCTACGTCCAGATGTTCGACACGGCGCTCACCAACTGGTACGGCGAGCGCGGCGGCATGTGCGTGCACGCGGAGACCTGCGGGCACCAGCTCGCGCTCGAGCACACCGGCGACCTGTACTCCTGCGATCACTACGTCGAGCCGGGCTACCTGCTCGGCAATATCAAAGACAAGCACATGCTCGAGCTCCTCGTTCTGCCCCAGCAGCAGCAATTCGGGCAGGACAAGCGCGACAGCCTCACTCAGTACTGTCTGGACTGCGACATCCGCACCGTCTGCAACGGTGGCTGCCCGAAGGACAGGTTCGCCACGTCGCCCTACGGCGAGCCCGGCCAGCACTACCTGTGCTCCGGATACAAGACCTTCTTCCACCACACCGCCGCCCCGATGCAGGAGATGACCGCGCTGCTCCGAGCGGGCAACGCGCCCGCTGAGCTGATGGCCGCCTACGCGACCCGGGATTCCCGGCGCGGCCGGAACGACCCGTGCACCTGCGGCAGCGGACGCAAGTGGAAGCGCTGCCACGGCGCCGAACCAGCTCACTGACAAGCCCACCGAGAGGTCGGCGGGAGGCGGCTTCCGTTGACGGACAGCGGAGGAACCAGCGCCACCACGCACACAGCGGTTTCCGCAGTTCGGAGGCCAGTTCGGCACGTCGTGGTCGGGCGCCCCCGGCAGGGCGCCCCAAGCAGGATTCGAACCTGCGCACACGGCTCCGGAGAGGGTTTGCGTGCACGCCTTCTACCTGCTGAAGCGCCGACTTCTGATGCGCTTGGGGGCGCATGGGGGCTAGTCAGAGCCAGGCTTCGCCGTTGGCGAGATCGGCTTCGCCGGGGTACTTGGCCAGGAGGGCTTCGAGTGCCGTGAGGATCTTGCCGGTGTCGGCTCGGGTGCGCCGGTAGGTTCCGGGGACGAAGATCATGCCGTAGTGGCCCGGGCCGCCGGGGGTGATCGCCTCGTGGTGCAGCGGCCGGAAGTCCTGCAGGTTATTGGTGACGACGGCCCGATGCTCGGCGCGGGCGAGGACGAGGACTTCGGGGTCGGAGAGCGCCTCGCGGTCGGGGTGGCCGCAGACGGCTTCGGCGTCGTGGCCGCGCCCGCGCAGTTCGCGGGCGATGGCCGGGCTCAGCATCTCGTCCAGCAGCAGCTTCACCGCCGGACAGCTGCCTGCCCGGCCAGGAAAGCAGCGGGCAGGGCCTCGCGGCCTGGGTGCCCGGCGATGGCCTCGACATCATGCCCGCGTGCGCGGAGCTCGAGGGCGATGGCGGGGGAGAGCATCTCGTCCAGCAGCAGTCTCATCGGCGGAGGGCTGCCTGCCCGGCCTGGTAGGCGGCGTAGGCGTCAGCAGCTTCTCGCTCGTTGTCCTCGATCAGCTCGTCGATCTCTCCGGTATAGGCGCCGTAGTACGCGATGGCGGCCTGGACCAGGCCGAGCGGGATCTCCAGGTAGGCGGCGGCGTCGGCGGGGTCGCCGTCGTTGTCGCGGACCACGGCGATGACTTCCCAGACGTCCTTGCCGGTGCCGGTCAGGCGGGCACGGCGGCCGGCCGGGCCATCGGCGAACCGGACCAGCGGGTGCTCGTCCATCCGCAGGCCCTCCTCGACGTAGCGCTGGGCCAGCGTCCTGGGCGGCAGGTGCGCCCGCCGGGCACGTGCGCCCAGGCGGCGGATGGTGGTGTCGCTGAGGCGGACGCTCAGCGGCTGGTTCATCGTCATGTAGCCCAGTGTACTACCAAGTAGCACGACGGGTCTGGCTCGTCGGCGACGATCGTGCAGTCCGCGCGGGTCTCACCGAGGGTCCGCTGTCTGCAGGGTGAAGTAGAACGCTGCGCCGTTGCCGACTGCGCCTTCGGCCATGCACGACCGCCGTGACGCTCCACGATCTGGCGCACGCTCGCTAGGCTTATCCCGGTGCCGGGGAACTCGCGGGTGGTGTGCAGCCGCTGGAAGGGCTTGAATAGCTTGTCCACGTATGCGGGGTCAAAGCCTGCGCCGTTGTCGAGCACGTAGCAGGTGACGTGTGCATCGTCGGCCGGCGTTGTCCCGAACTCGATCGAGGCATCGTCCCGGCCGGACGTGAATTTCCAGGCGTTTTCCAGCAGGTTTTCCAGCACCGTGCGGATGAGGATGGGGTCGGCCAGGACCCAGGCTGGCTGCTGGATGGTGAAGCGGACGCGGCGGTCCGGGCTCTCTCGCTGGAGTTCATCGGCGATGCTGGCTGCCTCGGCACCGAGATCAACATGCTGGAGTTCAATCTTTGCCCGAGCGACCGTGGATAGCCGCAGCAGGTCGTCGAGAACCTGGCCCATGTGCCTGGCAGCAGCCTCGATCCGCTGGGCGTAGTCGCGGCCGGCATCGCCGAGGCCATCCGCGCAATCTTCCATGAGTGCAGCGCTGTAACCAGCGAGCGCGCGGTGTAGTCGGGCTGCGGCTGGGCGTTCATCGCCGGCCGCCGTCGTAGCGGGCGACCAAGACCAGCGCGTCGTCGTAGCCGCGGCCATTCTCAAACAACGACAGGAGTGGCGCGTCAGGGATCTGAGCGATGGTGGCGATGGCGGGATCTCTCCGCTGTGCGCGTATTTGACGATGTTGCGCGCCAGCTCCGAGATGGCAGTCGCGATCAGCGTCTGGCTGCTGACGTCAAACCCCAGGGTCGACTTTCCCGTCGAGGGTCTTGGCGACGATGGCGTCCTGCGACGACTCGAACATGGCCCGCAGCAGCTGAGCCATGGAGCTGTCAGCGACGACCTCCTGAGGCGCTGGCTGGGTCATGTCAACGGGCTCCCGGTTCCGGACGGCGTTCGCAGGGCGCTCCAGCCGAGGCGTCCTGTCACGTTTTCGAGCTGGCCGCCGATCTCCAGGCCGTGATCAGTGATTGTGACGGCGTTCAGTGTCATCGCGTGTGCCTTGCTGCGCATCTTGGCGACGTGCACGGCGCGGCCTATCTGCGACCCCTCTTCGATGTATCGCAGGTCGATGACGTTGTCGAACAGGAACAGCAGTTCCTCCAGTGAGCTGCCGGGGAGCCCGCGGGTGGTGGTCTCGCTCGTGACGAGCAGGGACGCGCCGGCGGCACGGACGAGCCCGACGAGGCTGCGCATGTAGGCGGGGAAGCGCTGCTCCTCGCGTCCGGCGGCCGCCAGCTCGGACAGGCTGTCGATGACGACCCGGCCGACCGGGCGGCGCGCCAGCTCGGAGCGCAGGGTGGTGGCCAGCGCATCCAGGTCCAGGTCGCCCATCGGGACGTAGGAAATCAGGAGCTGCCCGGATTCCTGGCGGGCCGCCAGGTCCCAGCCGAACCCCTTGGCCACGCCGGTGAGCTGAGCGGCGGTGTCCTGAAACGTGACATGCAGGCCGTTCTCCCCGCGCTGCATGGCGTTGCCGAGCCAGCGGAGCCCGAAGATCGTCTTGCCGACGCCCGACGGCCCTGTGACAACGCTGGCGTCACCATGCCTAGGCCCGCCGCCCATCAGCTCATCAAGGCCGGGGATGCCGCTGGGGACCTGGCCAGACGGCGGTGCCTCCATGGCCGGCACCAGCGTCTCGATGCGCGGGAACACCTCGACGCCGGACGGGCCGATGCGGAAGGTGTGCTTGCCGGACCGGTGGTTCTGGCCGCGCATCTTGACGATCCGCAGCCACCGCCTGTCCAGCGGCTCGCGGGCCTCGTACGCCAGCTCGATGATGCCGTCGGCCAGGGAGAACACGACGTCGCTGCGCAGCTCCTCAGGGGCGTACTCGCCCAGCAGCAGCAGCACCGCGCCGGACCGGGAGATCCGGCCGGTCAGGTCGTACAGGGCCTGGCGCAGCTCGCGCTGGTCCGCGAAGTCGCCCAGCATCTTGGCGCTGTCGACCACCACCGCCGCGGGCTCGTCGTCCAGCGTCTTGCGGACAATCTCCGATATCATCCGGTCCAGCCCGTCCTGGCGCGCCGTCTGCAGGAAGTCACCCAGGTGGATGAACTCGACCCTCGGCCCCAGGGCCTGCCGATCGAAGAAGGAGAAGCCCTCCAGGTGCTGAACGAGTTTGGCATGCGGCTCGGACATCGTCGTGTAATAGACGCACTTGCGCTCCGCGGTGGCCGCGGCGAAGCACATCTGCTGGGCCATGATGGTCTTCCCGGTACCGGGGGATCCGGCTAGGACCACGACCGATCCGGGCGCGAGACCGCCGCCGAGCACCAGGTCCAGCCCCGGCACCGTGCTAGCTACGCGCTTCAACCCTTTCCGCCTTTCTCGAGCAGGGTGCTGACGATCACGATGAGTTGATGATTGTCGTAGGGCTTCTCCAGGACCGCGTCAGCGGCTCCCGCGAGTTCGGTGTTCCCGCTCGCGGCAAGGATCGGGATACCTGCCGTAGCCGGATCACCGCGCAGCCGGCGGATGAACTCGACGCCGTCCATGACGGGCATCATGACGTCGGTCACCACGAGATCCGGCGTGCACGTGCGCGCCGCCTCGAGGCCGGCCGCACCATCTCCCGCCACAGCCACCTCGTGCCCCTGCTTCTTCAGGGTCCGCCCGACCAGGAACCGCTCATCCGCCTCGTCATCCACCACCAGAATCCTGGCCATCTCAAGCGGCGATCCCTTCCGGCTACGTTGAGTAGCGGTAGTAATACCCACAGTTGCCGCTCGATAGTTCTCCGGTCATCGAGATACCGCGGAGTTTCTCGAGGCATGCAGCGCCGCCGCACTGGCCTGGCCTGGTGATCGCCCCGCACCGACGCGGACACGGTCTACGACCTTGCGGGCGACGATCAGATAGGCCGGTGGTGGCGGTGTTCCGTGAGGCCGGCCGGCGGAGGCGACTAGTCGTAGAAGGTGAGGTGGTCGAGGAGCTTGGCCGCGCCTTCGATGAGTGCCTGGGCGGTGGCGGCGGCTTCCTCGGCTTCGTCGCTAGTGGCGGTGTCGCCGGGGGTGTGGGGGTATTCGAGCTCGTTGCGGCGGCGGCGCAGGGTGCCGAAGGGGCGGAAGGTGTCGCCGAACTGGGCGCGGACCGCGTCGGCGACGGCGTAGGCGAGGACGTAGGCGCTGTAGGGGTCGGTGCCGGTGAGCGTGGCGGCGCTGGCCAGGGTTTGCCTGGCGTGGGCCAGCAGCGGCTGCCCGTTGGATGCGGCGCCGGTGACCCGTTCGAGTTCGCGGCGGGCGAGGAGTCGCGTGATGTCTGCCTCGCCGCGGGCCTACTTAACCATCGTTTCCGCCAGTGGCCTGGGATGCCTCATCGGGGCCGAGCACTTCGACGATGGGCGATGCTTGGATCTGCCGGATCAGGGGGTCGGACTGGTCGTGCCAGGCGGCGGGAGGCCGGATGATGGTGTTGACCGGGATGCCGAGCCGCCGCTGGGCGCGGTCGGCGGCGTCGTACACGTCGTCCCGGGAGGGCGCGCCGATGACCAGGACGTCGACGTCGTTGGGCTGGGGGCCTGGCTGCTCGTGGTAGCGGGCGGCCCAGGACCCGAAGATCATGACCCGCTCGGCGCCGTCCAGGCCGGCGAACTCCTCGGCGATGACGTGCTGTGGTCCCCAGGACAGCACCAGCAGGTCGGTCAGCGGCCTGGTGAGCCGGCTGGCGGGGTTGGCCCGCAGCATCGCGGACCGGCCGGCCTGGCGGCGGGCCAGGATGCCGGCGTCGGCAAGCCGCTGCGCCTCGCCGTGGACAGTCGTCAACGGTGCGCCGACCTGCCGGGCCAGGTCGGTCAGGCTTATTTCCCGGTCCGGGTGCAGCAGCAGGGCCGCGAGGATGTCGGCCTGCAGCCGGGACCGGAACACCGGCAGCAGCGCCGGTCCGGTTCTCCGCATAACCCGAAGATATCTACGGGTTAACCGAAGTGTAAACTGGGATGAGTCGGCGACCTACGACGGGCATGCCTGGGCTGCGTCACGGCTGTGTGGGACGCCGGCCCCGTCGTCTGTAACGGTGAACTCCAGGTGGCCGCCGTCGTGGGAGATGGTGACGGTAGCCGGCGGCACGCCGCGCGACCCGTAACCTGCCGATCCCGCCTGAGCTTGTCGCCATGCTGCGCGTCCACATGGAGCGGTTCGGCACGGGCCAGGATGGCCGCCTGGTCCGCAGCGAGAACGGCACCCCCATCCAGCCGTCCACCTCATGGCGGGTCTGGGCGAAGACAAGAGCGCTTGCCCTGATCCCTGCACATCTCGCCACCCCGTTGATGCGCCGCCCGTACGACCTGCGCCACTCCAGAATCACCTGGCGTCTGAACTCCGGTGGGGACGTGTTTGCATGGGATGACATGACTGACCCTGATGCCGATGAGAGTGTTGGATCGATCCGGTTGCCAGTAGGAGACGTATGAGCAGCATCCCCGTGCCCGACGAGCAGACCTACTACTCGTCCCGGTCGCAGGACGATGTTGATGCGCTGGCCTGGCCGGTGTTCAGCCAGCGCGCTCTAGACCTGATGTGGTCGGCCGGTGAGGTGCTGCATCCCGAGCCCGGCGAGCTGTTGTGGGATACCGGTGACACCTACGATCTGTACCTTGTCCTCGCCGGCGGCGTACTTCTGTTGGACCAGCGGGACGACCGGGTGGTCTTTGTCATCGAGGAAGGCGACTTCGTCGGCGAGTTGGGCATGTTGATGGGGCAGCGGGCCTTCCTCCCGGGTGTGGCCATGGAGGAGACCGCGGTGCTTCGGGTGCGGGTCGAGGAGTTGCGCCGGCTCGTGGAGATCTCGGGGGAGCTGAGCGATGTCCTGCTCTCCGCGTTCGACGCCCGGCGGCGTTTGCTGAAGAGAATGGGGGAGGGCGGTCTTGTGCTCGCCGGAGACGACGACCGCGACCTACACCGGCTTCGGGAGTTTGCCGAGCGCAACCAGCTCCCGTACCGGACGGTGCTGCGCTCGGACGCGCCGGCTTGGTCAGAGCTGGCGAAGACCACTGCGCTGCCTGCGGCGGGCACGGTTGTGGTGACGGGAGAACGGCGGGTAATGACCGCACCGACGACGCGCGATCTGGCGACCGCGCTCGGGATCGACCTGTGGTGCCTTTCCGGCGGCTCTCGATGTGACCTGCTCGTGGTGGGCGCCGGACCAGCGGGGCTGGCGGCCGCCGTCTATGGGGCCTCGGAGGGGCTGGACGTGGTCGTCGTCGAGGACGTCGCCATCGGGGGCCAGGCCGGCAGCTCGTCGCGGATCGAGAATTACCTCGGCTTTCCCCAGGGCGTTTCCGGGGCAGAGCTGGCACGGGCCGCGATGCTGCAGGCCGTGAAGTTCGGGACGAGGCTGGTGTCCCCCCGCTCCGTCACGGGGTTGTCGCAAGTGCCCGGAGGCTTCCGCGTCCGGCTCGACGACGAGCACGACATCGTGGCTTGCGCCGTGATCATCGCCAGCGGCGTCCGGTATCGGCGCCTGGACGTGCCTGGCCTAGCTGACCTCGAGGGACGCGGCGTTTACTATGCTGCGGGCGAGCTCGAGGCCAAGGTGGTCTCCGGCCGGAACGCCGTCGTGGTGGGGGGCGCCAACTCGGCCGGCCAAGCCGCCCTGTTCCTGGCACGGCACGCCGGCCAGGTCCACGTCCTGATCCGCCGTGATGACCTCCGCGACACGATGTCGACATACCTGGCGCAGCGCCTGACTCACCACGAACGGGTCACCGTCCACCCCCGCTCGGAGCTGTCCGCGGTCCATGGCACGAGTCGGCTGAGCGCGCTGAACTGGCGGGACCACGTCCTCGAGCGGGACGTCCGGCTCGACGCAGCCGCTCTCTTCCTGATGATTGGCGCGGACCCAAGCACGACCTGGCTGCACGAGGTGGGCGTCGAGCTCGACGCCAAAGGGTTCGCAGTCACCCGCGACGGCTTCGTGACGTCGGTGCCCGGAGTGTTCGCTGTCGGTGACGTTCGCGCTGGGTCCGTCAAGCGCGTGGCCTCGGCGGTCGGCGAGGGGTCCGTGGTGATCTCTGCCGTCCACTCCTACCTCGCCGGCACCAAGACGTCCTGACGTTGCGCTGGAGTTCCATCGCCGCGAAAGCAGCGTCCTACGGCAACCGGAGGAGTGTCGGCGGTCGCGTGAGCGGCGCGTGGAGGGTTCGTGTAGGCGTTCAAAGACATTCGCGTTCATCGCTCTTTTGCGCGACGTCGCCCCCTTCAGGTCTCGTGATTCATCGCGGCGACGACGGCTACGACGCGCTCTTGGTCTCGTGGGTAGGGGGCGCCGGTGTACTTGGTCGAGATCTGGTCGACGATCTCCCACGCTGGGTCACCGGTGAGCCACTGGGTCACCCGGCCGCGGATGATGACGGGCCGGAACGGGTCGTCGGGGGGTGTCAGTGAGATCGCGACGCGGGGGTCGCGGCGCAGGTTGCGGGCCTTGCGGGTGCTTGGGCCGGTGAGGAAGACGATCTGGTTGTCGTGGGTGCCGATCCAGATCGGGACGCTGTGAGGGGATCCGTCGGGCAGGACGGTGGCGAGGTGGGCGATCGAGGTGCCGTCGAGGATGCGGCGGATCTCGCGGGTGAGCATGTGTCCTCCTGTTCGGGCTTGGCGGCGAGACCGGACCACCGACGGGGGTCAGGGAGCGATCTCGTAGTGGAGGTGGGTGACGCCGGGGGCGGGGACGGCTTCGACGAGCCGCAGTCGCATGTGGTCGGGCAGCGCCTGTATGAGGGGCCGGCCGCTGCCGAGCAGGATCGGGACCTGGTGGAGGATCACCTCGTCGACGAGCCCGGCAGCGAGGGCGGCGGTGAGGACGTCGCTGCCCATGAGGCCGACGTCCCTTGTCGCCGGCGGCTTGGCGTGCGGCGGTGATGGTGTCGTCGACGCCGGTGGTGACCAGGGTCTGCTGCTCGGTGATCGCTGGTGCCGGCCGGTGGCTGAGCACGAACACGGGGGCGGTCGGGTGGGGGCTGCCACCCCTGAAGCGGTCGGAGTCCTCGTAGGTGTTGCGGCCGACCACGACGGCTCCCATGCGTGCGGCGAGGGCTTCCAAGACCCGGGCGCTGGGTTCGCTCAGGCGGAAGAACGGAACACCTGGCTTTCGGTGTCGCCGCCGGTGTACCAGTCGAAAGCATCGTGCCGTCGCCAGCCCGCGCCAGGGGCCGGGGTTCCGTCGGGTGATGTAGCCGTCGACGGAGACGGCATGCGCTGAAGACCCTGCTCATTCGCGGGTGTGACCTCCCGGTCGTCTTGTCAGTCCTCGGGGGGCGTCGCCGTAGGGGTGGTGATGAGTTCCATGAGGTGGCCGTCGGGGTCGTCGAAGTGGACGCCGCGGCCGCCGTAGAGGTGGTTGATCCGCCGGGCGCGCGCCGGAACGGATCCGCGTAGATCGGGATGTGCTGGTCCAGCAGACTGGCCGGTGTCGAAGGCGGTGTCGTCGACGAGGCAGCCGCAGTGCTGCTCGGTGAAGGGCGGGTCGTCTCGCACGTAGTCCAGGGTCACCTGGTTGCTGGTCTGCACCCGGACGAACGGGCCCCAGTCGGGCAACACCGGGCGCCGAGCAGGCTGGCCTGCAGTTGCGCCGACCGCCGTGGGTCGGTGGCGTGGACGATGATGTGGTCGAGGTCGGCAGGCATGAACGTCTCCTACTCGTCAGCGGCGGCGTGTTGGAGGATTTGGCCGACGGGCCTGGCGGCGTCGAGGATGACGTGGAGGTCACCGCCGGCGTGCCAGGGACCTGTGGTGACCAACACGACGTGGTCGATGCCGAGCTGGGCGAGCTGGGCGCAGCGGTCGGTGAACTGGCCGGTGGTCTCGCCGGGAGCGAGGCGGGTGCTGAGGGTGATCTCGATGTCGTCGGGGTCGCGGCCGATCGACTCGCAGGCCCGGGCGAGGACATCGAGCTTGCGCCGCAGGGTGGCGCCGCCGTCGGGAATGTCGAAGAGGTTGCAGGCGTCCGCATAGCGGGCCACGAGCGGGAGGGTGCGCTGTTCGCCCATGCCGCCGATGAGCACGCGGGGCCGGGCGATGGGCGCAGGGTTGTTGATCGGTGCGTCCAGGCGGTGGTGGGCCCCGTGGAAGGGAGAGGGGTCGCCGTTCCACATGTGGGCGGCGAGCTGGAGGAGCTCTTCGAGGCGGCTGAACCGCTCGGGGGTGGCTTCGAACGGGAGTCCCATCATGGCGGCTTCGTCGGCCTGGTAGCCGGCGCCCACGCCCAGCCAGGCCCGGCCGCCGGAGAGCACGTCGAGGGTGGTCACGACCTTGACCACCAGCGCGGGCGGGCGGATGGTCGCCCAGGTGACCATGGTGCCCAGCCGCACGGAGCTGGTGGCGGCAGCGAGGTATCCGAGGGTGGTGCAGGCCTCGAGCATCGGTTCGTCGATGCCCGCGGTGGGGTCCATCTGCAGGAGGTGGTCGGCGACCCACAACGTGTCGAGCCCGTTTTCGTCGACGGTGTGGGCCAACTCGAGCAGGTGCGGGGCAATGGCGGAGGGCCCGCCGGGCCAGGAGTAGTTGGTGACGGCGATGCTGAGCTTCATGGCCCCTCCACCGGGGTGAGAGCGAAGGTGGGGTGGCGGGGCGCTTCGGCGGCGATGGCCTCGTCGGTGGAGCGGGCGGTGACCGCGAAGTGGCGACGGACGAACAGCGAGGTGCCCTTGGCCAGATAGGTTCGCAGCACCGGGGCCGCCTCGGCCGCGTCGAGTTCGTGTGCGTGATAACGAGTGCGGTCCTCGCCCCGGTGGAGCTCGACCCGGCCGGCGGCACGGACGTTGCGGGCCCAGGCGGTGTCGCCGTAGGCGGCAACGAGCCAGACCGACCCGTCGTCCCCGAACACCGGGGCGACGGGTGTGGTGCGGGGCTGGCCGGTGCGACGCCCGGGGACGGTCAGCAGACGCAGGAACGGCGGCCCCTTGCCAAGGTCGAGGACTCGCTCCAGTGCCCGGTTGGCCCACGACAGCACCCGGGGTGGCCGACCGTCGACGGTGGTGGCGGCCATCAGGCTTCCCCGCCCGGAGGTGCCATGAAGCTGTACTGGATGCCGGCGATGCGCCGCTGGTCGCCGCCGACGGGGACCAGCACAAACGACACGCGGGTGTCGCCAGGCACCGGGTTCCCGCGGGCTTCGCCGGTGGCGTGCTGGTGGGCGACCACCACCGCGATGTCGCCGTACTCGCGGCTGGTGATCTCGTCGAGCTCGAGCCGGTCATAGCGCAGGTCAGGCCCGAACCGGTCCAGCCAGGCCGGCTTGGCCAGCATGAACCCGACCGGGCCGATGCCGAAGAAGTCCTCGGTGAGCAGGGCGTCGAGGCCGTCGCGGTCGCCGTTTCGTTCGGCGTCGGTCCAGCGGCTCAGCACGTGTTCAACCTCAGTTGTCATCGTTCCTCCGTCAGGGATCGTTTCGGGTGGCGGCGGCGGTGGCGTTGTCGGCGAGCCGCCGCAGGAGCCGTCGCAGCGTCGCCAGGTCGCGGTCGCTGAACCCGGCCCGCAGCTGCCGGTCGAAGTCCCGCACTGCACCTACCAGGGACCGGAAGGCGCGCTCTCCCGCTGCGGTCATGGTGACGTCGTGCACTCGCCGGTTCTGTGGGTTGCGGGTCCTGGTGACCAAGCCGGCTGCTTCCATGCGGTTGAGGTGATGGGTCAGCGTGGGGCCCTCGACGCCGAGCTCGTCGGCGATCTCTCGCTGGGACTGGTGCAACCCGCCCTTCAACGAGGCCAGGACCAACCATGTCGCCAACGACCCATCAGCATCAGCCAGCGCCGCCTCAAAGGCCCGGCTCAACTCCCTCGCCCTGCGGGTCACGAACAACCCGATAGGCTCTGCGGCTTCACCCATACCCAGAGCATAGATATCAAACCATTTGATATCAAGCGGTCTCGCTGAGGGGATCGTCGAGACGATGCCCCAGCTACGCCCTCATCCGCGCCGCCAGCGGAGCGCCATGGCTGCCCGCAGCGACGCCAGAACCGGCTCCGGCCGCCGCATGACCCCGGGATCACGGCATACGCTGCGCGATGTCGATGACTTCGGCTCATCCGAAGTCGGGGCACCTAAGGCACACGTTCTGCAGCGCCATGGCTCTTTCGGCGACGGCCGTTGCTAGCCTGCGGTTACGTGGACGGCACGCCGCGCCGCGGCGAATCTCTCTCGTGCATCTATCGCGAGCGGTAGTGCCAGCCTCGATCAATGCCTTGGCTGATGCGCGAGAGCAGTGCAATATGCAGGCAGCGACATGTTGCATCTGACCGGAACGAATTCGGCAGAGACATGTTCGGGTCAGTCGAAAGATAATTTGAAAAATCCCCCTGAACTGCGCCCCCAGCAGGATTCGAACCTGCGCACACGGCTCCGGAGGCCGTTGCTCTATCCCCTGAGCTATGGGGGCTGGCGCATCGAGAACCCGCCGGCAACAGGTGCCCGGCAAGGCCCCCGCAAGGGTACCAGTCATAAGGTTCTGGAGGACACGTGCTCGATCTGCAAGCGTGATGACGGCGTCGCCCGGTAGCCTCACGCCCGTGACACAGGGACTCGGGCGGGTGCTGGTTGTCGATGACGATGAGGTCATCAGGCAGCTCATCGCCGTCAACCTGACGCTCGAGGGCTTTGAGGTCTTCACTGCCGTCGACGGGCAGGACTGCCTGGACCGGGTCGAAGATGTCAAGCCGGATGTGATCACCCTCGACGTGATGATGCCGAGGCTGGATGGCTGGGTCACCGCAACGCAGCTGCGCAGGAACCCGATCACCGCGGGGATCAAGGTGGTCCTCATCACCGCCCGCGCGCAGGAGGATGACAGGGACCGCGGTCGCCAGGTTGGCGTGGACGCGTACCTGACCAAGCCGTTCGACCCCGCCGAGATGATCCGCGTGGTCCGCGAGCTGGCCGGGGCTCCGAGCACCGCATTCGATTGAGCGGCCGCGCGGCGGTCCCGGCGCGCGCGCTCGGGGTGGCACTGAGCGGCCGCGCGGCGGTCTCGGCGCGCTCTTGGAAAGCACTGAGGACATGATCCCAGGTGACATCGGCGCCGAGATCGCCCGCCTGCTGCGGGCAGGCTCGGCCACGGGTGAATGGCCAGCCGGAGCCGCAAGGGCTTCAGCCGCCGGCACCTGGCGGCCGGCCCCGGCGGCTATCAGTACTGGGGCGGGTAGTTATGCCACCTCCTTGCCGCTCGCGCTCGCGCGGCTGACCCGCCGCCCGGCCATGGTGGAGGCCGCGACGCTGGCCGCGGGCCTTGGCGGCCTGCCGTGGATCAGCGCGGCCAGGGTGACCGGCGACGGCTACCTGACCATCACCGTGACGGCTGGCCATCTGGCCAGCCTGCCCGCCAGGATCGTGGCCGCCGGGCGCGCCGCCGCTGATAGCGACGCGCTGGCCGGGCGGCAGCTGACAGCGCCATCGCGCACTGACCTCAGCGCCGCGGAGAGCTGGCCGCAGGCCTGGCAGGCACAGCGAGACGCGGTGACCGGCAAGCTGGCCCGTGCCGCAGGGGCGCAGGTTCTGGCCCTTGAGTCGCAACGGGACCTCGCCCCTCCATCGCCCCCGCAAGCGAGCCCAGGTCAGGTGCTGGCCAGCAGAGCCGCGACCAGCGTCGGCGACGCGGTCGCCTACCACGGTGCCGATGCGGTCCGCTACGCGCTCGTCAGGGCATCGGCGCCGCGCCAGGACAGCGTCAGCAGGCAACTCGGCCGGCCGCTCGACCTGGACAACCCGTTCGTGGCGGTCAGGTACGCCCACGCCGACGCCGCCTCCGCGCTGCGCTGGGCAGCGGATCTGGGGCTGGCGGCTGACGGCGGGCCGGGTACCGCGGCGGCCGGGCAACTGCTGCCGCCCGAACTCGATCTCCTGGACGCCATGTCCTGGCTACCGGAACGCGTCGCAGCCGCCGCGCGCCGCCGCCGGCCAGCCGAGCTTGCCGCTTATCTTGAGTACCTCGCAGGAATGTGGCTTGGCTGCCGGGAGAGCTGCCCGGCGCTGCCATTTCAGGGCCGCTCGGCGCCTGGCCCTGCGAACGCCGGGTACACAGCGGTCAGGCTCGGCCTTGCGGATGCGGCCAGGGGCGCGCTCGCCTGCGGTCTCGGCTTGCTCGGGATCGGCGCGCCCTGGCGGATGTGACAGGCGGCCGCCGTGACCTCCGGCAGCGAGCCAGGGTCTTGTCAGAAACTCCTGGTTAATGTAATTTCGGCCTGATCTTGAATCCCGGCGCGAGGCCCCAGGATTTCCTGCGGGCCACGGTTCAAGAATGAGTGAAGCGGGTATCGCATGGCGTGTAAGCCCCCAATGCGTCGACGATCTCGGCGTAGCTCAACCCCCACGAGCCGGGCAGTAACCCATCAGGCAGGCTCTGCCGGCACAGAGCTTCCCGGAGTCCAGCGTTGACCACCGCGACGGCGTACCTGGCTGCTGCGCTAGGCGACAGCAGTGCGTGGACGCGTCCAGAGGTCTAGAAGGAATGCCGTGACCGCTGTTGGTGTTAGACTGGGCGAGGCACCAGGCGCTCCGTCCCGGGGCGAGGTGCATATCCGCATCCCGTCAGGCCGACTTCACGGCGCGCAGTGGCGGGTTGCTCTCGGTGACATCCATCTGTCGGGAGACATTCGAAGCACGCGCCTGGCTCACGGCCCGGACCACGCATGGTCGCGGACACCGTCAGCGCCCAGGCAAGCACGGAAGATGGCGGATTGCACGATGACCGGCCCGGCCGGTGACGGCTACGGCCGGAGCGGAAGCCGCATGGCGCCTGACGGCACACGGTCGCTCGCTGGTGACCTCATATCCTGGAAGGACCCTTTGTGACCGAAACTACCAATCTGTTCCCGGACTCGGCCGAGCCGCTGTCGAAGGATGACGGGGTCATGTTCGACGTGGCTGGCAGCGCTCACCCCGAGTCCGCGGTGGCGGGGTCTTCCGCGGAACAGACCGGCGCGGTACGCTCCTGGCCTGGCAGCTCTCCTTCAGACGACTCGCCAGCAGGCGGCGACGGCAGGCAGTTGTCCGCGATGCGGCTGCCAGATCTGCAGCGGCTCGCGCAGTCACTCGGGTTGGCAGGTACCGCCCGGATGCGCAAAGGGCAGCTGATCGCGGCGATCGAGGCGGCGGGCCAGTCCCGTTCCCGCACCGCAAGCGGCGCGGCCTCGCACGCCGGGACCGGACCCGAACCCAATCAGAGCGAATCAAGTGGAAACTCAGTCAAGCGGGCCGCGCCTGCGGGAGCCGGCGCGAACCGCCCCTTTGAGCAGGACGCCATGGAATCAGAACGATCAGGGCAGCTCAGCATGGTCAGTGCGGACCCCGCGGGCCCCGGCGCTGGAGCGCCGGCCGGCCAGGACACCGGGTCGGCGCCTTCATTCGCGGGTGGTGAGCCGCACGCGCCGCACGTCTCCCAGGCCGGGCCTGGCCTGGCGGGCAGCGCGCCGGCTGGCGGCAGCCCGGTGAGCGGTGACGCGGCCAACGGAGCCGATTTCCGGCGCCAGGAACCGGCCGCGAGCGGCGAGGCCAGCGGGCAGGCCGCCGGAGCTGTACGCGAGGCGCCGAGCCAGGATGGCGCGGCCGACGCGGGCGGCCAGGACGGCGATTCCGGTTCAGCCAGGCGCGGCGACGGCGGATCCCGGCGAGATGGCCAGCGGGGCGACCGCCGCGGCCGCAACGGCCGCCGGGATGACCAGGGCCGGTCTGCCGGGGACGGCAGCGACCAGGTGCGTGACTCAGGCCGCGACGGCAGTGCCGGTCGCGACAGTGCCGGTCGCGACAGTGCCGGTCGCGACGGGGGCCGTGACAGCAATGGCCGCGATGGCGGCCGGGATGGCAGTGCAGGCCGCGACGGCCGCGATGGGGGCGGCCGCGACGACGAGCGCGAGAGCCAGAGCCGCCGCAGCAGGGACCGCGACCGGTTCCGCAACAGGAACCAGGGCACGAACCGGCGCCGCGAGCGCGGCGGCGGGGACTCGGAGCCCGTGATCACCGAGGACGACGTGCTGATCCCGATCGCGGGGATCCTGGACGTGCTCGACAACTACGGCTTCGTGCGGACGACCGGCTACCTGCCGGGTGCCAACGACGTCTACGTCTCCCTGTCCCAGGTGCGCAGGCACGGCCTGCGCAAGGGCGACGTCATCGAAGGCGCCATCCGGCAGCCTCGCGAGGGCGAGCGCAGGGAGAAGTTCAACGCTCTGGTCAGGCTCGACAAGGTCAACGGGCTCGACCCGGAGGAATCCAAGAACCGGCCGGAGTTCTCCAAGCTGGTGCCGCTCTACCCGCAGCAGCGGCTCCGCCTGGAAACCGATCCGACCGTCATGACCACGAGGATCATCGACCTGGTTGCGCCGATCGGCAAGGGCCAGCGCGGGCTGATCGTGTCGCCGTCCAAGGCGGGCAAGACGCTCATCTTGCAGGCGATCGCGAACGCGATCACCAAGAACAACCCGGAATGCCACCTCATGGTTGTTCTCGTGGATGAGCGGCCCGAGGAAGTCACCGACATGCAGCGTTCGGTGAAGGGCGAGGTCATCTACTCGACCTTCGACCGGCCGTCAGAGGATCACACCATGGTGGCCGAGCTGGCCATCGAGCGGGCCAAGCGGCTCGCGGAGATGGGTCACGACGTGGTCGTGCTGCTTGACTCGATCACACGGCTGGGCCGGGCCTACAACCTGTCAGCGCCGGCGAGCGGCCGGATCATGTCAGGCGGTGTCGACTCGACCGCGCTCTACCCGCCCAAGCGGTTCTTCGGCGCAGCTCGCAACATCGAGCACGGCGGCTCGATCACGATCCTCGCGACGGCGCTGATCGAGACCGGCTCGCGCGCCGACGAAGTGATCTTCGAGGAGTTCAAGGGCACCGGCAACATGGAAGTCAGGCTGCGTCGGGAGCTCGCAGAGAAGCGGATCTTCCCGGCCATCGACGTCGACGCCTCCTCCACCCGCAAGGAAGAGCTGCTGATGACGCCGGAGGAGCTCAAGATCGTCTGGCAGCTGCGCCGCGTCCTGCACGCACTGGAGCCGCAACAGGCGCTTGAGGTGCTGATGGAGCGGATGAAGGAGACCAAGAGCAACGCCGAGTTCCTGCTGCACGTGCAGAAGACCACGGTGGCCTCCTAGCCCGCTGGACCTCGCCCGCGAACCTGCCGGAACGCGGGAATCCGCGGGCCTGCCAGCCCGTTGAAGCTGTGGCACACTGGTGTGCCGATGAGCGCGGTACCGGTTCACGCCTTGTGGCACGCGCGCCACCCGGCGACCCGGCGACCGCCAGAACCAGGAGAGAACATGAAGCGCGATATTCACCCGGACTACGTGGTGACGCAGGTGACCTGTACCTGCGGGAGCACCTTCACGACCCGGAGTACAGCCAAGAACGGGCAGATCCATGCCGACGTGTGCTCGAACTGCCACCCGTTCTACACCGGCAAGCAGAAGATCCTCGACACCGGCGGCCGCGTCGCCAGGTTCGAGCGCCGGTTCGGCAAGCAGGGCAAGTAGGGCGGATTCAGCCCACCGCATTTCGCCGGCACGGCCGGCGCACGGCATTACGCGAGCCTGGGCCCGCACGGGTCCGGGCTCGCGGTCCTGAAATCGAGGAGGTAAGCAGTGCTTGAACGGCTTGCCGACCTCGCCGCTGAACACGCGCAGCTCGAGCGCGACCTGGCCGATCCGGCCGTACACGCCAGCCAGGAGAAAGCCAGGGCGCTTGGCAGGCGCTACAGCGAGCTCACCCCGATCGTGCACGCCTACTCTCAGTGGCGGCAGGTGAGCGACGACGAGACCACGGCGCTGGAGCTGGCCGGCGAGGACTCCTCGTTCGCCGAGGAGGCAGCACAGCTCGCCAAGCGCAAGGCCGAGCTCGAGCAGCGGCTCGAGCACCTGCTCATCCCGCGTGATGCCCTCGACGGCAAGGATGTCATCCTGGAGATCAAGGCGGGGGAGGGCGGCGAGGAGTCGGCGCTGTTCGCTGCCGACCTGCTGCGGATGTACCTGCGCTACGCGGAGCGGCAGGGCTGGAAGACCGAGATACTCGACGCCACCGGCACCGGCCTCGGCGGCTACAAGGACGTGACCGTCGCGGTGAAGGCGGCGGGCCGCGGCAAGCTGGCCGGGACGCCGGATGGCGCCTGGTCGCTGCTGAAGTACGAGGGCGGCGTGCACCGCGTGCAGCGGGTGCCCGTCACCGAGTCCCAGGGCCGGATCCACACCTCGGCGGCCGGCGTGATGGTGATGCCGGAGGCCGACCCGGTCGAGATCAGCATCGACCCGAACGACCTGCGGATCGACGTGTTCCGGTCCTCAGGGCCAGGCGGCCAGAGCGTGAACACCACCGACTCGGCCGTGCGGGTCACGCACGAGCCCACCGGCATCGTCGTGTCTTGCCAGAACGAGAAGAGCCAGCTGCAGAACAAGGAAGCCGCGCTGCGGATCCTGCGCGCCCGGCTGCTGACGGCTGCCCAGGAAGAGGCCGACGCGCAGGCGTCAGCCGAGCGTCGCAGCCAGGTCGCCACGGTCGACAGGTCCCAGCGGGTCAGGACGTACAACTACCCGGAGAACCGGATCTCCGACCACCGGGTCGGGTTCAAGGCCTACAACCTGGACCAGGTGCTGGACGGGGAGCTCGACGCGGTCATCGCCGCCCTGGTCGACGCCGACCGCGCGGACAAGATGGCCGCGGCCAGATGAGTTCGTGGCCGCGGCGATGAGCCTGCTGATGTCCGAGATCGCCGTGGCCGTCGCGCGGCTGGCCGAGGCCGGGGTGGAGTCACCGCGAGCCGACGCCGAGCTGATCGCCGCGCACCGGCACGGCGTCGCGAGGAGCGAGCTCAACCTCGTGCCCGACGCTGACTTCGACCCCAGGTTCTGGGACGACATCGCCAGGCGGGAGTCCCGCGAGCCGCTGCAGCACATCACGGGTGTCGCGTTCTTCAGGTACCTCGAACTCGAGGTCGGCCCTGGAGTGTTCGTGCCCAGGCCGGAGACCGAGGTGATGACGGGCTGGGCGATCGACCGGCTGACCGAGATGGATGTCGCCGAGCCCGTCGTCGTTGACCTGGGCACCGGGTCAGGGGCGATCGCGCTCGCCGTCGCCCAGGAGGTGCCGAGGGCGCACGTCCACGCGGTCGAGGGCGATCCGCTAGCCAGGCCGTGGACCGAGCGGAACATCGCGCGCTGCGCGGCCGCCGCCCCGCACACCAAGGGGCGGGTCAGGCTGCACGGCGGTGACTTCAGCGGCGCGCTGCAACATCTGGACGGGACCGTCGATCTCGTGGTCAGCAACCCGCCCTACATTCCCGTCGGCGCCTCCGTTCCGCCTGAAGTTGGTGAGTACGAGCCAACGGCGGCCCTGTACGGAGGCACAGACGGCCTGGACGCGATCCGGGCAGTCGAGCGGACGGCGCGGCGGCTGCTGCGGCCAGGCGGCCGGGTGGCTGTCGAGCACGGCGCTGTCCAGGGCGCGGCCGTGTACTGGATCTTCGCCGAGGAGAACGGGTGGAAGGAATCCCGCAATCACAGCGACCTGGCCGGGCTTGACCGGTTCGTCACGGCGATCTGGCCGTGAGGTCTGGCAGGATGATCGGCCATGAGTGACGTGTTCGAATGCGCCGACGAGGAGCAGCGTTCCGAGGGAATCGCGGCGGCCGTCGCGGCCGTGCTGAAGGGCGACCTCGTCGTGCTGCCGACCGACACCGTGTACGGGATCGGCGCCGACGCCTTCCGGCCAGCGGCTGTGCAGGATCTGCTGGCCGCGAAGGGCCGCGGCAGGGACATGCCGCCGCCCGTGCTGGTCGGGTCGGTCAGGGCCGCCAGCGCCCTGGTGGAAGACCTCGGCCCGTATGGCCAGGACCTGATCGACGAATTCTGGCCGGGCGGGCTGACCCTGATCTGCCGGGCGAGCCGGTCGCTGAAGTGGGACCTCGGCGACACCAAGGGGACCGTCGCCGTGCGGATGCCGCAGAGCGAGATAGCGCTCGAGCTGCTCGCCCAGACCGGGCCGATGGCGGTCAGCAGCGCGAACCTGACCGGCCAGCCAGCCGCCACGACGGCGGCGGCCGCACGTGAGCAGCTAGGCGATTCCGTCGAGGTCTATCTCGACGGCGGGCCGTGCGAGGCCGACGTGCCGTCGACGATCGTCGACCTGACTGGTGAGATGCCGCGGCTGCTTCGCCGCGGCGCCGTCCCGATCGGCCGGCTGCGCGAGGTCGCTGCCGTCGCGATGGGCCCTGACTAGCAGGCACGCCGCGATAGAGCCGGGGACTGATGGGGTAGACCAGACCTGCGTGGTGCCTGAGGTGCCATAGAGTGAATTCCGATGCCCGTGATCTCCGGACCTGGTGAGCGGCGGTGCGTGAGTACGTCCTGACCCTGCTTGTCGTGGTGGCGGTCACCTATCTGCTGACGCCGCTGGTGCGTCAGGCAGCCATCAGGTTCCGTGCCGTGATCCCCATCAGGGACCGCGATGTCCATGCCACCCCGATCCCGCGGATGGGCGGCGTCGCGATGTACTTCGGAGTCGCCGCCGGCCTCTTCGTGGGCAGCAACCTCGTCCCGCTGCGCAACTCCTTCCACGGCACGGGTCTCGTGGTCGGCTTGCTCGGCGCCGGCGGGCTGATTGTGGCCGTCGGGATCGTGGACGACCGCTGGGGTATCGGCGCGCTCGGCAAGCTGGTCGGCCAGGTCGGCGCCGCGGCGATCCTGTTCGCCAGCGGTGCCAGGCTCACCTATTTCCCCGAGCCGCACAACGGCTTGTTCAGCCTGACCCAGAACGAGTCGGTCGTGCTGACTGTCCTCGTCGTCGTCGCGACGATCAACGCGGTCAACTTCATCGACGGCCTGGACGGCCTGGCGGCAGGAATAGTCTGCATCGCCGCGATCTCGTTCTTCATCTACTACTACTCGCTGACCAGGGTGGTCGGCCTCTCGGCCGAGGCGGTGCCGGCGCTGGCCTCGATCGTGCTGGCCGGGGCGTGCCTGGGATTCCTGCCGCACAACTTCTACCCAGCCAAGATCATCATGGGCGACACAGGATCGATGCTGCTCGGCCTGCTGCTCGCCTACGTGCCCATCTGGGCGATCAACTCACTCGACTTCACCAGCCTGGACAACAAGGCGAACAGGTACGCAGAAATCCTGCCGCTGCTGCTGCCTGCCGCCGTGTTGGTGATCCCCTACGTGGACATGCTGCGTGCCGTGATCAGGCGGACGAGGGCAGGCATGTCCCCGTTCGCGGCGGACCGCAAGCACCTGCACCACACGATGCTGGAGATCGGCCACTCGCACCGGTCAAGCGTGCTGATCCTGTACGCGTGGGCCGCCCTGTTCGCCGGCACCGTCGTCGGACTGTCGATCGTGACGGTGCACCTGGCCGTTCTGGTCTGGATCACGCTGGCCGCCGTGCTCGCGCTCGCGCTGCTGTCGATACCGAAGCTGCGCTGGTGGGAGCGGCCCAGGCCAGCCGGCGCCAGGCCGAGCGCCGTGACGGCGCCCCCTGCCGCCGAGCCGGGGGCCGGCAACGGCTGGCAGGAAGCCGGCTGGGCGGCGACGCCCAATGGCTTCGGCGACCGCGCCGACGAGGGCACCCAGGCCGCCGGCCCGGCGGCGCAGGAAGGCGAGCCGATCGGCTGGTCCCGCGGCAACGCCGGCCCGTGAGACCGGCAGCACCGCGCGGTCACATCGGTTGCATTCGTCACGTTCGGTAACCTGGTGCGGCCAACGCCGGAGAGCTTGTGATATCTTTCACATGCAGCCGCAACCCAGTGGCTGCGTGACTCGTGGTACGTTTTCCAGGCCTGGCAGTGCGGGGTTTCGCGCCGTCAGCAGGCCGCCTGGCGAACCGCAGGGTCACCGCCGCAATGTACGTTCCGGCTGGCCGGCGGCCAGCCGCAAGTCCCACCGGAGTTTGAAAACTGATGCTGGCGAACTACGCCCAGATCGTCCGCCGGTCGGTAGTGACCACGGCGGCGGTAGGCGCGGTCATGATCGTCGTCAGCGTGGCGGTCGGCGGGACGAAGGGACTGCTCGGCGCCGTGCTCGGGGTCGCGCTCGTCGCGGTCTTCTTCGCCATCAGCGTGATCGCCGTGGGCCGGGCTGCCCGCCGCAGTCCGCAGGCGATGATGATCACCGCGCTGACGACCTACATCGTGAAGATCTTGCTGCTGCTCTTCTTCGTGGTCCGGTTCGCCGGTACCACGGCCTTCAGTTCGCGCCTGTTCGGCCTGACCGCCCTGGCTTGCATCCTGGCCTGGTCCGCGTCACAGGTCGTGTGGTCGATGCGGCTGAAGACGCCCTACGTCGAACCCTCCGGACGGTGACCGGCCGTGCGGGAGAGCGGGGGCGAGGCGAGCGGTGATGGCCGACGATTCGCAGAACGCCGGGTGGTCGATCTTCGGCTACCTGATCTCCGGCATGGTGTTCTACGGCGGGTTCGGCTGGCTGATCGGGCGGTTCACGCACCTCACGCTGCTTGGGCCGATCGGCGCGCTGGTCGGCTTGGGCGTCGGGATCTTCGCCGTCATCTACAAGTACGGACGGTCCTAACAGGAGGCGGACCCGCCCTCGACGCCGTCACCCAGTCCCGTTACGCTCACCTGACCGCCGGCGCGACGACGCGCGCCCATGACCCCGGAGGTAATTGCCCTGTGACGCCGAGTGGCATGTCATTGGCGCATAAGGCTGTAGGAGGCAACCGTGGCCGCTGACCTGGTGGCGTTCGCGCTGGACAAATGCGCCGATGAGACGTCGAGGCATCTGTACTCGGGCTGCGGCTATCCCGCGCCTGGCTATCCGGAGAGCTTCCTCTACGGCCCGCTGTTCAAGATCGGCTCGTTCACGTTCAACAAGCCGATGCTGCTCGCCGTCATCTGCGCGGCGATCGTGATCGCCTTCTTCTGGGCCGCCTTCGCAAAGCCCAAGCTTGTCCCGAGGGGAGTCCAGAACCTCGGCGAACTCGGCGTCCTGTTCGTGCGGGACCAGATCCTGCGGCCGATGATGGGCAAGCGCGGGGATGGCTTCCTGCCGTTCCTGGTCGCGCTGTTCTTCTTCATCTGGATCATGAACATCATGGAGATCCTCCCGGTCGCGCAGTTCCCCGCGAACTCGGAGTTCGCCTTCCCGGCCGCCCTGATGCTCATGGTCTACGGCACCTACACCTATCTGGGCATCAAGCATCAGGGCCTGGGCGGCTACTTCAAGAACATGATCCCGAGCGGGGTGCCGGCAGGCATCCTGCTCATCCTGGCACCGGTGGAGATCCTGCAGTACATCATCGTCCGGCCGTTCACGCTCGCCGTCCGGCTCTTCGCGAACATGTTCGCCGGCCACATCCTGCTGCTGGTCTTCACGCTCGCCACCTGGTACCTGCTCACGCTCGGGATCGGGCTGATCTGGAGCGCGACGTCCTTCGTCCTGACGGTCGTGCTGACGGCGTTCGAGCTCCTCATCCAGGCGCTGCAGGCCTACATCTTCACGATCCTGACCGCGCAGTACATCGGCGGCTCGCTGGAAGCGGGGCACTGAGATGAGCGGAACGGGACGCCCGCCTGCCGGCTCTGACGTCGGCGCCGGGGCGCTGGTTTACCTAATCGCCGGGGGACCGACCGCCGGCACGACCGAAAAGGAAAGCACAGATGCTTGACCTCGTTCATCACGCTCTCGCTGCCGGGAGTTCCGTTCTGAACATCAACGTAGGCGCGGTCGCCTACGGTCTCGCGGCGATCGGCCCGGGCATCGGCATCGGCCTGATCTTCGGTCACGGCGTCGAGGCCATGGCCAGGCAGCCCGAAGCCGCAGGCCTGATCCGGTCGAACATGTACATCGGCTTCGCGCTGACCGAGGCGCTGGCCCTGATCGGAATCGTCATTCCGTTCATCTTCCACTACTCCTGATATCTGGCTTAGCAGGGAATGGAATGAAGACGCCACTGATGCCACTGGCCGCGGGCAATTCGAACCCGTTGATCCCGCACTGGCCGGAACTGATTATCGGCGCGATCGCGTTCCTGGTCGTGTTCGCGCTGCTGGCCAAGGTGCTCATGCCGCGGATCAGCGCCACGCTCGCGGAGCGCACTGACGCGATCGAGGGAGGCCTGAAGCGGGCGACGGATGCTGAGGCAGAGGCCAACAAGGTTCTCGACCAGTACCGGGCCCAGCTGGCTGACGCCAGGCACGAGGCGGCCAGGCTGCGCGAGCATGCCAAGGAAGAGGCCGCGCAGATCGTCGCGCAGGGCCGCTCAGAAGGCGTGGCCGAGCGGGAGCGGATCATCACCTCGGCGACGGCGCAGATCGAAGCTGACAGGCAGCAGGCGCTCACGGCGCTGCGAGCCGAGGTGGGCAGCCTGGCTGTGGAGCTCGCCAGCCGGATCGTGGGCGAGTCGCTAGCAGACGAGGCCAGGCAGTCCCGCATGATCGACCGGTTCCTCGGCGAGCTCGTCGGTGAGGCCGCGCCGCCGGAGACGGCGGCCCGGTGAGAGGCTCGAGCAGGGCCTCGCTCAGCGCGGCCAAGGAGCGGCTCGCAGCCGCGCTTGCCGCTGGCACGGCCGCGCAGGCGAACGAGGTCGGCGATCAGATTTTCGCGGTCGTGGGCCTGCTCGACCGGGAGCCAGGGCTGCGCCGCAGCCTGTCCGATCCGTCGCGGGACCGCGCGGCCAGGACCGGGCTCGCGCAGGCGCTGCTGTCGGGCAACATCTCCGACGCCACGCTGGAGCTGGTGACCGAGCTGGTCGCGGCCCGGTGGTCGGAGCCCGGTGACCTGACCGACGCCGGTGAGCAGCTGGCCGTGCTGGCGGTTGCCGAAGCAGCGGACAAGGACGGCCAGCTGGACGAGCTTGAGGACGAGCTGTTCAGGTTCGGAAGGATCGCCGCTGGCAACCCGGGACTGCGCTCGGCGCTGTCGAACCAGTTCGTGCCGCCCGACGCGCGCGCAGGCCTGGTCAGGGCGCTCATCGCGGACAAGGTCAGCGATCCTGCGCTGCGGCTTATCACCCAGGCCGCGGCGCACCCCCGTGGACGTAGCCTGGACGTGGGACTGGAGTCGTACGCCAACCTGGCCGCCGAGCTGCGGCAGCGCTTGCTCGCCGAGGTCCACGTCGCAGTGCCGCTGACCACTGAGCAGCGGGGGAGGCTGGCCGCCGCCCTGGTGGCCGCGTACGGGCACGACGTTTACCTGAACGTGGTCGTCGATCCGGGACTGATCGGCGGCGTCACGGTCCGCATCGGCGACGAGCTGATCAACGGCAGTGTCGCCAGCCGTATAGCGGACCTGCGCCGAGGGCTGGCGGCGTGACAGGCAGGCGCCGTGACCGGCTCCACGACAGCAGATGGCAGATGAAGCAGACGAGAAAGACGCGAGGAAGATGACGGAGCTGACTATCCGGCCCGAGGAGATCAGGGACGCGCTCGCGCGTTTCGTCGAGGCCTACGAGCCGGGCGCCGCGGCGACCGAAGAGGTCGGGCTCGTCACCGAGTGCGGCGACGGCATCGCCAGGGTGGAGGGCCTGCCGTCGGCCATGGCCAACGAGCTGCTGGAGTTCGAGGACGGCACCCGCGGCCTCGCGCTGAACCTGGACGTGCGCGAGATCGGCGTGGTGATCCTCGGTGACTTCAGCAAGATCGAGGAAGGCCAGCGCGTCAAGCGGACAGGCGAGGTGCTGTCCGTGCCGGTCGGTGACGCCTTCCTTGGCCGCGTCGTCGGCCCGCTCGGCGAGCCGCTGGACGGCAAGGGACCGATCGAGGACACCGAGCTGCGCGCCCTTGAGCTGCAGGCGCCGTCCGTTGTGCAGCGCCAGAAGGTGAAGGAGCCGCTGCAGACCGGCATCAAGGCGATCGACGCGATGACGCCGATCGGCCGTGGTCAGCGCGAGCTGATCATCGGTGACCGGCAGACCGGCAAGACCGCGATCGCGATCGACACGATCATCAACCAGCGGGAGAACTGGGAGTCCGGCGACCCGGCTCGCCAGGTCCGCTGTGTCTACGTCGCCGTCGGGCAGAAGGGCTCGACTATCGCCCAGGTCAGGCAGTCGCTGGAAGACGCGGGCGCGCTGGACTACACCACAATCGTGGCGGCGCCGGCCTCTGACCCGGCCGGCTACAAGTACATCTCGCCCTACACCGGGTCCTCGATCGGCCAGCACTGGATGTACCAGGGCAAGCACGTCCTGATCATCTTCGACGACCTCACCAAGCAAGCCGAGGCCTACCGCGCGATCTCGCTGCTGCTTCGCCGTCCGCCGGGCCGCGAGGCCTACCCGGGCGACGTCTTCTACCTGCACTCGCGGCTGCTCGAGCGGTGCGCCAAGCTCTCTGACGATCTCGGCGGCGGCTCGATGACCGGGCTGCCGATCATCGAGACCAAGGGCAACGACGTTTCGGCCTACATCCCGACCAACGTGATCTCGATCACCGACGGGCAGATCTTCCTGGAGACTGACCTGTTCAACTCCGGCGTCCGCCCGGCGATCAACGTCGGCATCTCCGTGTCCCGGGTCGGCGGCGACGCCCAGACCAAGGCGATGAAGAAGGTCGCGGGCGGCCTGAAGCTCGCCCTGTCGCAGTATCGCGACCTTGAGGCGTTCGCCGCGTTCGCCTCCGACCTGGACGCCGCGTCCCGGGCTCAGCTCGACCGCGGCGCGCGGCTGGTCGAGCTGCTCAAGCAGGGCCAGTACAGCCCCTACCCGATGGAGCGCCAGGTGGTCTCGGTCTGGGCAGGTACCACCGGTCAGCTCGACGACGTGCCGGTTGAGGACATCGGCCGGTTCGAGTCCGAGTTGCTTGACTCCATCGCGCGCGATCACGCGGGCATCTACGACACGATCAGGGAGACCGGCGAACTGTCCGATGACACCGTCGCCAGCCTGAAGGATGCGGTCGAGCAGTTCAGGCGCGGCTTCGAGACAAGCTCGGGCGAGCTGCTGGTCAAGGACGAGCCGGCCGAGCCGATGGAGGAAGCAGACATCGAGCGCGAGGCCGTGGCCAGGCGGGTGCCGCGGGTGGAGAAGAAGTAGCAGATGGGTGCACAGCTACGCGCGGTCAGGCGGCGGATCAGCACGGTCAAGTCCACCGCTAAGATCACCAAGGCCCAGGAGCTCATCGCGTCGTCGCGGATCATCAAGGCGCAGCAGCGGGCTCAGGCCGCGGGTCCTTACGCACGCGAGCTCACGGCCGCCGTCGAGGCCGTGGTCAGCAGGTCGGCCAGCATCAACCATCCGCTGACCACCGAGGCGCCGAACCCGGCCAGGGCGGCGGTGCTGGTCCTTACCAGCGACCGGGGCTTCTGCGGCGGCTACAACGCCAGCGTGCTGCGCGAGGCCCAGTCGCTGAACGCCCGGCTGCGCGAGCGGGGCCTGGAGCCTGTGCCGTTCGTCTCAGGGCGCAAGGGCATCGTCTGGAACCGGTTCAGGAACCACGAGATGGCTGGCGAGTGGAGCGGGTTCTCCGACACCCCGCGGCACGCGAACGCGACCCAGATCACGACCGCCCTGCTCGAGGCGTTCGACAAGAGCGCCGACGATGGCGGCGTGGACGAGATCTACATGGTCTACACCGAGTTCGTGTCGATGCTGACGCAGCGGCCCGTCGTGCACCAGGTGCTCCCGCTGCAGATCACCGAGCGGGAGGTCGAGCAGCAGGGGCCGATCCCGGTCTACGAGTTCGAGCCGTCCCCCGAGGCCGTGCTGAACGCGCTGCTGCCGTGGTACGTCGAGAGCCGGATCTTCCACGCCCTGCTCGACTCGGCGGCCGCGGAGATCGCGGCCAGGCGGCGAGCGATGAAGTCGGCGACCGACAACGCCAACGAGCTGCTCGAGGCGCTCACCAGGGAAGCCAACAAGGCCAGGCAGGCCGAGATCACGCAGGAAATCAGCGAGATCGTGGGCGGCGCGAACGCGCTGGCCGAGACGATCAGTGGGAGTTAGTGAGCAGCATGACCGCTACGACAGAGCACGAAGCCGCCGCCAGCGGCGCCGACGGCCAGGCTGCTGGCCGGGTGGTCCGGGTCATCGGACCGGTCGTGGACATCGAGTTCGCGGCCGATGATATGCCCGATATCTACAACGCGCTGCACGTCGATGTGACGGTCGGCAAGAACACCAACACCCTGACGCTGGAGGTCGCCCAGCACATCGGCGACAATACGGTCAGGGCCATCTCGATGCAGCCGACCGACGGCCTGGTACGCGGCGCCACGGTGACTGACACCGGCGGCCCGATCTCGGTCCCCGTCGGCGACGTGACCAAGGGGCACGTGTTCAACGCGCTCGGTGAGACGCTTGACGTCCCGACCGCCTCGCTGAACGTGACCGAGCGCTGGGGCATTCACCGCCCCGCCCCGCCGCTTGACCAGCTCGAGCCGAAGACGGAGATGTTCGTCACCGGCATCAAGGTGATCGACCTGCTCACGCCGTACGTGTCGGGGGGCAAGATCGGCCTGTTCGGCGGGGCCGGCGTCGGCAAGACCGTGCTGATCCAGGAGATGATCCGCCGGGTCGCGAAGAACTTCGGCGGCGTCTCGGTCTTCGCCGGGGTGGGGGAACGAACCCGCGAGGGCAACGACCTCTTTCTCGAGATGAGCGAGTCGGGCGTCATCGAGGACACCGCGCTCGTCTTCGGCCAGATGGACGAGCCACCAGGTACGAGGCTCCGGGTCGGGCTGTCCGCGCTCACGATGGCGGAGTACTTCCGCGACGTCCAGAAGCAGGACGTGCTGCTGTTCATCGACAACATCTTCCGCTTCACCCAGGCCGGCTCCGAGGTGTCGACGCTGCTTGGCCGGATGCCGTCCGCGGTGGGCTACCAGCCGACCCTGGCCGATGAGATGGGCCAGCTGCAGGAGCGGATCACCTCGACCCGCGGCCACTCGATCACCTCGATGCAGGCGATCTACGTGCCGGCTGACGACATCACCGACCCGGCCCCGCACACGACTTTCGCGCACCTGGACGCCACCACGGTGCTGTCGCGGGCCATTACCGAGAAGGGCATCTTCCCCGCGGTCGACCCGCTGGACTCCACGTCGCGGATCCTGGACCCCAAGTACATCGGGCAGGAGCACTACGACGTGGCCCGCGAGGTGCAGCGGATGCTGCAGCGATACAAGGAGCTCCAGGACATCATCGCCATCCTGGGCATCGACGAGCTGTCCGAAGAGGACAAGGTCACGGTGCAGCGGGCCAGGCGGATCGAGCGGTTCCTGTCGCACCCGATGTACGTGGCAGAGCAGTTCACCGGCCAGCCAGGGGAATTCGTGGACCTCGATGAGACCATCTCCTCGTTCAAGGCAATCACCGAGGGCAAGTATGACCACGTGCCCGAGCAGGCCTTCTTCATGTGCGGCGGGATCGAGGACGTCGAGCGCAAGGCCAAGGAGCTCGAGCGCTCATGACGGAGTCGTGGCGGGCAGCACAGTGACGGAGTCGTGCGAGGTGGATGTCATGACGGAGTCGTGCGAGGTGACACAGTGACGTTGCGCGTAATGCTGGTCGTGCCCGAGGGCCAGGTCTGGGCCGGCAACGCCGATCGGGTGGTCGCCAAGACGCTCGACGGTGACATCGGCGTGCTCACAGGGCATACCCCGGTGCTCGGCATCCTCGCCGCCGGCAGCGTCGTCCGGATCCTGCCAGAGGGAGCAGCCGCGGCGGGATCCGGGGGGTCGTCCCCCAGGGCCAGCACTGCCGGGTCTGGCGGGTCTGGCTGGGTGCAGGTGGCGGTGGGCGGCGGCTTCCTCTCGGTGGCCGACGACAACGTCTCGATCCTCGCACGCGAGGCTGCACTCGGGGCCGACATCAACAAGTCAGCGGTCAGGTCCGAGCTCGACTCGGCGAGCGGCGAACTCGGCGAGGACGAGGACGACCGGGCCGCGCGGGCGGCCAGGATGGCGTACCTCTCCGCGCAGCTCCGCGCCGCCGGGGAAGAGACCTGAGCTCGCTCAGCGCTCTCCGCCCGGCTTCCAGAGCAGGTCACCGCCCGGCCCGTTGGCCACCCTCGACAGGATGAACAGCAGGTCGGACAGCCTGTTCAGGTATCTGACCGCGAGAACGTTGATGCCGTCGCCGCATTCGGCCACTGCGGCCCAGCCCGACCGCTCAGCGCGGCGCACCACCGTCCTCGCGACGTTCAGCAGCGCGCCGCCGGGCGTGCCTCCCGGCAGCACGAAGCTGCGCAGCGTCTGCAGTGACTCGTTGTAGGCGTCGCACGCTTGCTCCAGCCGCTCGAGGTAGCTCTCCTCGACCCGCAACGGCTGATGCTCGGGATCCCGCACGACCGGATTGCACAGGTCGGCGCCGACGTCGAACATCTCGTTCTGGATCCTGATCAGCAGCGCGGTGACGTCCTGCGAGAGCCCGCCCATCGTCACGGCGAGGCCGATGGCGCTGTTCGCCTCGTCGACGTCGGCGTAAGCGACGAGCCGCGCGTCGGTCTTCGCGGCCCGGCTGAAGTCGCCGAGCGTGGTCGTGCCGTCGTCACCGGTCTTCGTGTAGATGCGGGAGAGCACGACGGGAGTGTCCTGATCTTTGGGCATGTCTCCACGGTAACGGCCCGGCCGGCTGGTGAGCGGGCGGGACGCGCGGTGACCCCGGTGGCTGGTGTGTTGTTCCGGGTGGACTATTCACAAATCGAGCACAGCATGGCATCATTAGGCTACGTAGAGTAATCAATCTGGTGTAGTCATCACCCCGGGGCCATCGCGACAGCTTCCCGGCGGTATCGGGGGCCCGCCGGGTGCTGCCGGTGACCCAGAACGCGCTCCCGGCGGCCATGCCGGGAGCGCGTTTCGTTGCCAAGGAGCAGGCCGCGCGGCGGCTCGTCCGACGCGCGCGCTCGGGCGAACACAGACGCGTTGTCGCGACGGGTGTACGAACTAGTATGGTTTGCTCACCAATACCGACCCTGGCGCGGGAGCAGCGGTGTACGACTACGTGATCGTTGGCGCAGGCAGCGCGGGGTGCGTGCTGGCCGCCCGGCTGAGCGAGAACCCGTCAGTGCGCGTCCTCCTGCTCGAGGCCGGCCCGCCCGACACAGCCGACGAGATCCACATTCCCGCGGCGCTCAACCTGCTGTTCCAGAGCGCCTACGATTGGGGCTTTCGCACGGTGCCGCAGGAGAAGGCGGCAGGCCAGTCGGTGTACTGGCCTCGCGGCCGGGTGATCGGCGGCTCGTCGTCGATCAACGCCATGATCTACATCCGCGGCAACAAGCACGACTACAACACCTGGCGGGACGAGTACGGCTGCGACGGATGGGGATACAACGACATTCTTCCTTACTTCCTCAGGGCAGAACAGAACTCCCGTGGCCCGTCTGCTTACCATGGCGGGTCGGGTCCGCTGTCGGTGATCGACCCGAAATTCAAGTCGGCGTCGACCACGGCGTTCGTCGAGTCGGCCGTCAACGCCGGGGCCGCCGCAAATCCGGACTTCAACGGCCAGAGCCAGGACGGCGTCGGCTTCTACCAGGTCACCCAGAAAGACGGCAGGCGCTGGTCGGCGGCCGATGCCTATCTGCATCCCGCGGAAAACCGGCCGAACCTGACAGTGCAGACGGACGCGCTCGCCACCTCGGTCGTGATGGAAGGCGGGCGCGCGACCGGCGTCAAGTACCTGCACAGGGGGGCCGAGCACATCGCCAGCGCCGAGGCCGAGGTGATCATCTCCGGCGGCGCGGTGAACAGCCCGCAGCTGCTCATGCTGTCCGGGATCGGTCCCGCCGACCAGCTGCGCGAGCACGACATCCCGGTGGTCGCTGACAGCCCGGGCGTCGGGGCGAACCTGTCTGACCATCCCATCGTGACCGCGATCTGGTCGACGCCGAAGGTGCGCGGACTCGCCGAGCTGGCCGGGCCGCGGAACCTGCTGCGCTGGCAGCTGACCCATTCAGGGCCGTTCACCACCAACATCGCCCAGGCCGGCGGCTTCGCCAGGACCGAAGCCGGGCTGCCGGCACCGGACATCCAGTGGCACGCGCTTCCTGTGCCGTTCCGCAATGGGGGCCTGGCCGACCCGTCCGACCGCGGCTTTTCCGTCCTGGTGACGCTGGTCGATGTCCGCAGCCGCGGCAGGATCGGGCTGCGCAGCGCCGACCCGCGGCACAAGCCGGTCATCGATCCCGGCTACCTGACCGACCCCGCTGACCTGGAGGCGCTGGTCAAGGCCGTCGGCATGGTCAGGCAGATCGCCGCCGTCCGCCCGCTGCGCAAGATGTGGGCGACCGAGGAAGCGCCGGGGAACGCCGAGCTCCGCGAGTTCGTGCGCCGCGACGTGACGACGGTCTACCACCCGGTCGGCACCTGTTCGATGAGCGGCGAGACGCAGGTCGACAGGAGCAGGCTGGCCGGCGTCGTCGACACCGAGCTGAAGGTACGAGGCGTCGAGGGCCTGCGCGTGGTCGACGCGTCGGTGATGCCAACCGTGCCACGCGGCAACACCAACGCTCCCACGATCGCCATCGCCGAGCGGGCAGCCGACATGATCTCCGGCCGCGCCCCCCTCGCCGCCGTCGAACCGGCCGATCTCACCCCCGCCACCACCCCGTAGCCCGTTCCGCACGGGCAACGGGGCACCTGTTGTCGTTAGAGCAGCAACGGGCGCCCCGTTGCGCGAGGAACGCGCGGGCTACTTGTAGCGCTTGCCGTGCAGCAGGGTGATAAGGGTCATGATGTTCTTCATGTCCTTGTCGGTCCTGGTGAAGGTTGTCAGGTTCGTCGTCGGCTTCATCCGCTGCCGGGTGATGGACTGTGCCCTGGAGAACTCGCGCAACCCGTCGGGCCCATGGATCCGGCCGAAACCGGACTCGCCCACCCCGCCGAATGGCAGCGACGGCACGCTCAGCACCGTCAGCGCCGAGTTCACCGACGCCATTCCGGTCCGCAGCGACCTGGCCGCCCGCATGGCCGCCTTCTTGTTCTTGGAGAACACGCTGGCGCCGAGCCCGTACCTGCTCGCGTTGGCGAGCCTGACGCCCTCGGCGAGGTCGGCGACCGGCTTGACCGTCACCGTGGGGCCGAACGTCTCATCGGTGACCGCTGAGGTGGTCTCAGGGACGTCGGCGAGGATCACGGGCCCGACGTAGGGCTTGCGGATGCTGCCGAGCCCGCCCACGACGGCACGCCCGCCTGCGGCCATCGCGTCGGCGATGTGCTGCTCGACGACCTCAAGCTGGCTTGGCATCGTCATCGGGCCGTAGTCCGCCTCCCGGTCATCGCCGGGGCGCAGCTCGCTGACCCGGTCGGCGAGCTTCTCGATGAACGTGTGGTAGACGTCGTGGGCCACGTAGATCCGCTCGACGCCCACGCAGGTCTGGCCGGCGTTCGACAGCGCGCCCCACACGGCCGCGTCCGCGGCCGAATCCAGGTCCGCATCGGCGGCCACCAGCATCGCGTCCTTCCCGCCGCACTCCGCGACCATGGGCGTGAGGTTCTCGGCGCACGCGGCCATGACCTTCTTCGCGGTCTTCGTCGAACCAGTGAAGGCGACCTTGTCGACGCGGCTGCGCGCGAGGAAGCTGCCGGTCTCGCCGAAGCCGGTCACCAGCTGCAGCACGGGATACTCGGGCACGACCTCTGCGAAGGAGCTGACCAGCCAGCCGCCGGTCGCCGGGGTGAACTCGCTCGGCTTGTAGACGACCGCGTTGCCGGCGGCCAGTGCGTAGGCGATCGAGCCGACCGGGGTGAAGACCGGGTAGTTCCACGGCCCGATCACGCCCACGACGCCCAGCGGGTGGTACTCGAGCGTCGACGCGTGGTTGAACGCCACCAGGCCGCTGCGCGCCTTGTGCGGGCCGAGAACCTTGCGCGCGTGCTTCGCGGCCCAGTCGATGTGCACGATCGCGAGCATGATCTCCAGCTGCGCGTCCGACGTCGGCTTGCCGGTCTCCGCGTGCACCACCTCGGCCAGCCGCATGATGTACCTGGTCAGGTACGATTTCCAGGCCAGCAGCCTGGTCCTGCGCTCGGCGAAGCTGAGTCCCGACCACCAGGCCGCCGCCCCGCGTGCCCTGGCGACGGTCTCGTTCACCTCGTCCTCGCCGAAGATCGGGAACGTGCCGACGGGCTCGTCCGTGGCCGGGTTCACGGAATCAAACGTCTTGACCAGGCCAGACTGGGCGGGCTTGCGTGTCGTCGCTACCATCGCCTCACGCACCATCCTCACAGCGGGTTCACTGTGTGCCAGTAAATCACTGCCTGGCCTGCGGAAGATACCGTTGGGTAGGCCGATCACGGGGAGGTGCCGATGCCCGGGCGAGACGCCTGCACGGCCCGGATTCCGGGCGATCCCGACGCCGACCGGCACTGGCTGAACACCGCTATCGAGCTGTCAAGGAAGTGCCCAGTCTCCGAGTCGGCGTTCTCCGTCGGCGCTGTCCTGGTGAGCGCGGCCGGGAACCCGATCGCGACGGGCTACTCGCGCGAGACTGACGCGCAGGACCACGCGGAGGAGGTCGCCCTGGGCCGCGCTGCCGGAGCCGAACTCGATGCGGCGACCCTCTACAGCTCGCTCGAGCCGTGTCTGCGCCGCTTGTCCCGCCCAGTCTCCTGCGCCGAGATGATCGCCGCGTCCGGCCTGCGCCGGGTCGTCATCGCCTGGCTCGAGCCCGCGGTCTTCCAGCCAGGCGGCGGAGCTGCCTGGCTGGAAGACCGCGACATCACCGTCGTTCACCTGTCCGACCTCGCAGAGTCAGCCAGATCCCCGAACGCGCACCTTCTGCCCCGCTGAAAGCCCAGCGCCAGCCCCACCTATGAACCCTTGGTGGTGTTATGACCCCACCAAGGGTTCATAGGTGGGCCCAGGCCGCCGCCCGGCGGCCGGAGCGGGGCGGGGCGGAGCGGGGCCAAAAGGGGCGGGGCGGGGGCAAAAGGGGCGGGGCGGGCTAGACCGGGGCGTCGACGAGGAGCAGAGCCTTTTCCATGGCGTCCCAGGCTTGGATGACGTCGGGACGGCGACCGAGGCCGCAGGCGGCCGCGACGTCGACCTCGCGGCCGACGTGACTCTCGATCAGCCTCAGCAGCTCGACCTGCTTGCTGCTGGACAGGCTCTCGTGGATGCATCCGGCGATGAAGCGGACTGACTGCGGGATGTCCAGGCCGGAGAGCGGCGCGTACCAGGCCGGGTCGAAGGACGGCGGCTCTTCTGCCGCGGCGAAGGGCACGTGGATGAACTCCAGCGCCCGGCCGTCCGGCCAGGCGGCGGCGACCGCGTTCGCGACCAGGACCGCGGGCGTGATGTCGCGCATGCCGACCATGGACTTGTGGTTCAGGTCGCCCAGGCACAGGTGAACGCCGAACCTGGTGCCGGGGGGAACGGCCGCTGGCAGCTGCGCGGTCATGGCCGCGACCTGCTCCGCGGTCGGGCCCGCCGCGGCGTCGTCGCCGCTCGCCACGGCGATCAGCGCCGCGGGCGTCTCGATCTGGAACACCACGTCGCTGCCGCCCGCGGCCGCGATCTTGGCGACTTGGCTGACTGTCGCTTCGAGGGATGGCTCGTAGTACCGCGGGTCGAAGCCGACATCGAAGCCGAACGTTTCGGCCGAGAGGTCGAGCTGGGCAGGGATGCCGACCTGGAAGGGGAGGTCGGGCCGCCCGTACCTCTCCCGCAGGTCACGGAAGACCGGGAAGCTGGCGGTGAAGGCTTGTTCGTAGGGCAGGCACGCCTCCAGGTTCGCGGCTGACAGGCTCGCGCCATCGCGCAGCCGGTACTGCGGCACGTCCTCGTAGCTGGCGAAGTTATGCTGGCCGCCGCCGGAAAGCTCAACATCAGGGTTGCTGGCCATGTTGGCGATGCATGCACCGATCCACCAGGCGCGCTGGCCGGTTTCCCCGTCGCTCAGCGTGAGGAGGTAGGGGCCGAGCCGGCTCAGCGCGGCCTCCATCGCTTCCGTCGCGTTCGTACCGGGAATCGACCCGACCAGGTGCGCTCGCCGTCCCATTGCCCGCCCCTTCAGTGCCAGAACTCGTGCCGCCGCGAGCGGGATGCCCGCGGTCATATCGACATCGCGGAACTGAAGTGTGACACACCGCGTGCTGACTGAGCGTGGCATCGGGCAACAGCGAGACGGGTCGTGCAGATGCCGGCTAGCCCCGCAGCTGCTCCTCGATGGTGGCAAGCAGGGCATCGGCGCGGGCATGGCGCGGATCGCCCGGCACGCCGGCGAGGTTGATCCGCACCAGGCAGGCGGCCGCCCTGGCGGCCGCCTGGGCCAGCAGGCCAGCCGCGAGCGCGTCGCCGCGCAGCGCCGGGTTGCCGTCCGCGGCCAGGGTCGCGGCGAGGGCGGTGACCGGCACGGCGAGCTCGACGAGGCGCAGCGGCACGTCGGCCGCCGCCGACAAGGCGGCGGCCAGGCCCGCGTCCTGACCGCCAGGCTCCCGCGGCGTGTCACCCCGGTGCCGGAGCGCGTCGAGCACGGCCTGATAGGCCAGCGGGTCCTCGTCGATGAGCGAAGCGGCCGTGGCGAGAATTTGTTCTGCTTCATCGCGTAGCCGAGCAGCCCGGTCGGCAGTCAGCGGGCGCGCGGAGAGCCGGGCGGACTTGGCGCAGAGCGCGGCCGCCTGGGCCAGCGTGAGGGCGGCAGCCGAGCCGCCCGCCGGGGCAGGCGCGCCAGCCGCGAGCGCGTCAAGGAACGCGCCGACCGCCAGCCCGGACCAGCACAGCCCGGCGAAGCGGCCAGGGCCGTCCTTGTCCCGGCTGTGCTTGTTCTGGCTGTGCTTGTTCTGGCTGTGCTTGTTCTGGCTGGCGCCAGCGCCAGCTGGCTCAGGAGAGTCCGACGATCTCCCCGTTCTCGTCGATGTCGATCCGCTCGGCTGCCGCGCTGGTGCCGAGCCCTGGCATGGTCCGCATGTCCCCGCAGATCGGGTAGATGAACCCGGCGCCGACCGACGCGCGGACCTCGCGGACCGGCAGCCGCCAGCCGGTCGGCGCGCCCTTGAGCGTCGGATCGTGCGACAGCGACAGGTGGGTCTTGGCGATGCAGACCGGCAGCCCGCCGAACCCGTTGCGCTCGTACCCCGCCAGCTGGCGCGCCGCCAGCGGCGTGTAGTCAACGCCGTCCGCGCCGTACACTCGCGCGGCGACCGTCTCGATCTTCTCGCGCAGCGGCGCGTCGGCGGGGTAGAGGAAGCCGAAGTTGCTGGGCTCGCTTGCCGCCTCGGTGACCGCCTCGGCCAGGGCCGCCGCCCCGCGGCCGCCGTCGGCGAAATGCGTGCTGAGGGCCGAGCGCACGCCCATGGACGTGGCGATCTCCGCTATGGCCTCGTGCTCAGACGCGAAGTCCTCTGGCATGGCGTTGATCGCCACGACAGGGGTTACGCCGTGCGTCCTGACGTTCTCGATCTGCTTGCGCAGGTTCGCGCCGCCGACGTGGACCTCATCGGGATTCTCGGCGAGCAGCGCTTCTGGCAGCGGCAGGCCGGCCACGATCCTGTGCTTGCCGGAGTGCGCCTTCAGCGCCCGCACCGTCGTTACCACCACGGCCGCGTCCGGCTTCAGCCCGGACACCCGGCACTTGATGTTGAAGAACCGTTCAGCGCCCATGTCGGCGCCGAACCCGGCCTCGGTGATCAGGAAGTCACCCGTGTGGATGCCGATCATGTCGGCGACGACCGAGGAGTTCCCGTGCGCGATGTTGCCGAACGGGCCCGCGTGGATGATCACGGGCGTGTTCTCCAGGGTCTGCAGCAGGTTCGGCCTGATCGCCTCGCGCATGATCACCGTCATCGCGCCGCCCGCCTTGAGCTCCTCGGCGGTGACCGGGTCGCCTGCCTTCGTGTAACCCACCACGATCCGGCCCAGCCTGGCGCGCATGTCGTGCAGCGACGTCGACAAGGCGAGCACCGCCATGGCCTCGGACGCCGCGGTGATGTCGAACCCGCTCTGCCTGGGCACGCCGTCCGCCGCCGCGCCGAGCCCGAGCACGATGTTGCGCAGCGCCCTGTCGTTGACGTCGAGCACTCGTTTCCAGGTGATGTTGTGCTGGTCGAGGCCCAGCTTGTTGCCCTGGTGCAGGTGGTTGTCGACCATCGCGGACAGCATGTTGTGCGCGGCCGTGACCGCGTGCATGTCGCCGGTCAGGTGCAGGTTCAGGGTCTCGAACGGGACCACCTGGCTGTAGCCGCCGCCAGCGGCGCCGCCCTTGATGCCGAACGTCGGGCCCATCGACGCCTGCCGGAGCGCGATCGTGGCCCGCCTGCCGATGTGCCGCATCGCCTGGCCGAGGCCGACCGCCGTGGTGGTCTTGCCCTCGCCGAGCGGCGTCGGGGTGACCGCGGTGACGACCACGTACTTGGCCGTCGGGCGGTCGGCGAGCTCCTCGATCGCCTTGAGGTCGATCTTGGCGACGTGCTCGCCGTACGGCTGGACCACCCACGGCGGCAGGCCGACGTCCTCGGCCACGTCGGCGATCGGCTTGAGGCTTGCCGCGCGGGCAATCTCCAGGGCGGTTGGCATCGGCATCGGTGACCCACTCTCCGTTGAGCTGTCTACAGGGCTGCGGTACGTGCTGGTGCGGAATCAAGAGTTCTCTAGGTACTGAACCTCGGTGCCGGATACACGATCGTCTTTGGTTCGGTGAACGTCTCCATCGGGTACCGGCCGCCGACCCGGCCGCGGCCGCTGACGCTGCCGGCCCGGCCGCCGAACGGCAGGTGCGACTCCCACAGGTTCGTCGAGGCGTTGATGTTCACCCAGCCTGCCCTGGTTCGCTCGGCGAACGCGAGTCCGCGCTCCAGGTCTTGCGTGAACACCGCTGTCGTCAGCCCGAACGGCGAGGCGTTGGTGAGCCTGAGCGCCTCGGCGGCGGAGGGTACTTCGACGATCGGCACGACAGGGCCGAACGTCTCCTCGCGCTCGATCGCCATCCCCGGCGTCACCCCGTCGAGCACGGCCGGCTCGGCGAACAGCCCGGTCGGGAACCCGCGGGCGCGCTGTCCGCCGCAGCAGATCCGCGCCCCGCCCGCGACCGCGTCAGCGACGTGCCGGTCGAACTTGGCCGCCGTGGCCTCGCTGTTCAGCGGCCCCATCGTCGTCTGCGGGTCGTAGGGGTCGCCCAGCCGCACCCGCGCCCTGGTGGCCTCGACCACGCGCTCGGTGAACTCAGCCCGCACGCTGGCCTGCACCAGGAACCGCTCGCCCGCGGTGCAGCTCTGCCCGGCACACAGGTAGGCCGCCTCCAGTGCCGCCTCGGCTGCGAGCTCCAGGTCGGCGTCGTCCAGTATCACCATCGGGCCGTTGCCGCCGAGCTCGAGTAGCTGTGTCTTGCCGGCCGCGCGCGAGGCGACCTTGCCGCCGGTCTCCACCGAGCCCACAAACCCCACGCCGGCGACCAGCGGATGCCCGACGACGGCGTCCCCGGCCACGGGGCCAGGACCCGACACGAAGTTAAACGACCCGCTCGGGAGACTCGCCTCCGCAAGGATCTCGGCCAGCAGCGCGCAACACGCCGTCGTGCTCGGCGCCGGCACCCAGACGACGGAGTTCCCGGCCGCGAGCGCGGGCGCGAAAATCTCCGCGCCCATCGTGTACGGCCAGTTCCACGGGCTGACGACGCCGATCACGCCGAGCGGTACCCGCGCCGTGTGCACGCGCCGGTCAGCCGACGTGGAGGCGGGCAGCGCTCCGGCGACCCGCTTGGCGTCCTCGCCGGCCATCGTGAAGTACACGCCGAGCTCGTCGACCTCGTCGTAGGCCTCGGCGACCAGCGGCTTGCCCTGATCCTGCGTGAGCGCCGTGGCCAGTTCCTCCCGGCGCGCGGCGATCCCCGCGACGATCCGCTCGCAGGCGGCTGCCCTGTCAAAGGGAGAGGAGGCCGACCACTCGCCGAAGGCCCCCGCTGCGGCGGTGACGGCGGCGTCGACATCGGCTGGATCGGCGACGGCGACGGTCGCGAACCGCTCCCCGGTCGACGGGCTGACAGCTGCGGCGGATCCTGCACCGCCGGGTCGCCAGTCACCGCCGATGTACAGGCGATGTTCCCGCACGGTAGTGATCCCCCGATCCCCGGGCGAACAGGCTGCGTGAGCCCGATCACTGCGTTACCGGTCGAAGCCTAGGCAAATGTGCCATGCCTGGCAACCTGGCGTCACGCCGTCGGCGCCGGCTGACCTACTCACGCGTGCACTCTGGCGAGTGACTACTGTCGCGCTATGAGCCAAGATACGCGCCTTCCTTACCTTCGCTACGACGAGCTGGACGCCCGCGGTCAGGACGTGTGGAATGGCGTGGCCGGCTCACGCGGCGGTGAGCTCGTCAACGCCGACGGCGGCCTGATCGGCCCGTTCAACGCTTTCGTGCACGCCCCGGGCGTCGGAAGGCACCTGAGCGCGCTCGGCGGCAGGCTGCGGTTCAGGACCTCGATCGAGCGCCGGCTTTCCGAGCTGGCCATCATCACGGTGGGGGCCGCGTGGAAGGCCGAGTTCGAGTGGTGGGCGCACGCGCGGATGGCCCGCGAGCACGGAATCAGCGATGCCATTGTCGACACAATCGGGCGCGGCGATGATCCTTCGTTCACGGCCGACGACGAACGGGTCATCTACTCGGTGGCCCGCGAGCTCACCAGCAGCGGCAGGCTCGGGCAGGACCTGTACGACGCCGCGCAGCGGCTGCTCGGCGACGAGGGCATGGTCGAGCTCGTCTCGCTGTGCGGCTACTACACGCTGATCTCTTACCTGCTCGGCGCGTTCGCCGTGCCGCTGCCGCCGGGCGCTGAGCCGCAGTGGGATGAGTAGCGGGCCCGTTCCAGCTCAGAACAGCCGGAGCGCGCCGTCGTCTATGCCGCGCATGGCGTCGTAGTCCAGCGTGACGCAGCGGATGCCGCGATCCGCGGCCAGCACGCGGGCCTGCGGCTTTATCTCCTGAGCCGCGAAGATGCCGTTGACGGGCGCGAGCATGGGGTCGCGGTTCAGCAGCTCCAGGTACCTGGTGAGCTGCTCGACGCCGTCGATCTCGCCGCGCCGCTTGATCTCGATCGCGACGCTGGTGCCGAGCGCGTCCCTGCACATCAGGTCGACCGGGCCGATGGGCGTCGGGAACTCGCGCCTGACCAGCCGCCAGCCGTCACCGAGCAGATGCAGCTGAACCGCGAGCAGTTCCTGCAGGTGCGACTCGACGCCGTCCTTGACCAGGCCCGGATCCTCGCCGAGTGCGAACGAGAAGTCGCTGACGATCTCCTCGATGTGGACGGTCAGCGTCTCGCCCGACTTGCCGGTGACCACCCACTCGGCGGCCGACTCGGCGAGCCGGCAGGGCGGTGACATCCAGTTCAGCGGCTTGTACGAGCCCGCGTCGCTGTGCACAGAGACGCTGCCGTCCGCCTTAATGATGATCAGGCGAGTGGCGAGCGGGAGGTGCGCAGCCAGCCGCCCCGCGTAGTCGACGCTGCACCGGGCAACCACGAGTCGCACACAGGCACTGTACCGGCGCGGCCGGCCGCCGCACGCCGGGCACCGGCGCTCGTGACCGTCACGCAGGGATCGTCGTCACCGACGGCGTACACGAAGCGAACTGGCGCCCGACCTGCTGGTGCCCGGACACTGCACCCGCTGGCGGGCGAGCCGCGCGGTGATCGCAACGGCGGCGGTCAGCAGGCGACCGGTGCCCGGGTCGATGTCGTCGACAGCGTTGCCGAGCGCGGGGCAGGGGGCGGTGAGCTTGCTTCGCCCCTTCCATCCGCGCCACACCGTATAGCCTGCCAGGGCGAGCAGAGCCGTGTAGAGACCCTGGATAGCCGGACTGAGCGCCTGCCAGTCGAGGGCCACCGCGCCAGTGACGAATACGGCCATCAGCGTGAGGGCCAGCGCGTAGGCCCTGGCCTGGGCAGGGTGGCGGCCCCGGCGGTGGGCGAGCGCGCCGAGCAGGAAGGCGATGCCCCCGCTGAGCGCGTGAGCGGCGATCAGGCCGTTGTGGAGCATCGGCTCTGGGCCCAGGGCAGTGAGCTGGGCGGCCATCAGGCTTCCTCCTGAGGTTCGGTGCGGGCGCGGTAGCTTCCCGGCCGGCCACTGGCCGTGCCAGTCCGCCGGGAAGAACTGTGCAGCTGGCGCGATCTTCACCGTCAGGCTGGTCGGCCTTTCTGCTCCGGCGGCCAGCCACCCGCACGCAGGCCCGATATGAGGCCGTGCTCTACCAGGCAGCCCGCCTGCGGCGGCGGCTTATCTGTGCACGACCGGGGCGGGGGCGGCCAAACCTGCCCGCGGCTGAGGTCTAGTAGTGAACTGGCACGCAACTGCGACTGAACCGGCTGTGGTTTTAGCGCTCGCCACTCGGTCGCGATCATGTTTGTGAGTGGTACGAGCCGCCATCGCTGTGCACGAGCACCGAGCCGTCGGCCATGACGATCAGCAGCCGCAGCGCCGACGGCCATGCCGGACTGGGTATCGTCTCGCCATGGACGTTCGCGAGGTGGGGGTCGTCGGCCTGGGCACCATGGGCGCGGGAATCGCCGAGGTCCTTGCCCGTGCTGGGCTCAGGGTCACGGCTGCGGAGGCAGATCCCGACGCGCTCTCCAGGGGCATGGGGATCCTGGACGGCTCGCTGCGCAGGGCGGTGTCTCGGGGCCGGCTGACCGAGGACGAGCGCGCCGAGATCGCGGGCCGGGTCAGCCCGGCCCCGGCGCTGGCCAGCCTGAGCGGCGCTGATCTGGTGATCGAGGTCGTGCCCGAGCAGCTGGCGATCAAGCGCCAGGTCATCGCCGAGCTTGACCGGGCGCTGGCGCCGTCGGCGATCATCGCGACGAACACGTCGTCGCTGTCGGTCACTACCATCGCGGCGGGCTCCGCGCACCCCGGCCGGGTCATAGGCATGCACTTCTTCAATCCGGCCCCGGTGATGCGGCTGGTCGAGGTCGTGACCACGGTGCTCACCGAGCCGCCTGTCGCGGTCGCCGTCACCGCCCTCGCGACCCGCCTCGGCAAGACGCCGGTCCAGGTCACAGACCGGGCCGGGTTCGTCGCCAATGCGCTGTTGCTGCCGTACCTCAACCACGCCGCCAGGCTGTTCGAGACCGGGTACGCCACCAGGGACGACATCGACCTGGCTGTGACCGCGGGCATCGGGCTGCCGATGGGCCCGCTCGCTCTGCTCGACCTGATCGGGCTCGACATCGCGCTGGCCGTCCTTGAGGTGCTCGAACGCGAGTTCGGCGGCTCCCGCTACACGCCAGCGCCGCTGCTGCGCCGCATGACCGACGCCGGCCGGACGGGGCGCAAGAGCGGCGCCGGGTTCTACGACTACACCGGGCAGCGGCCCGCAGGGCCTGGCGGCACACCAGCCGCAGATCAGCCCGACCTGTCGCCGCTTCCTGGCACCGTGACGCTGATCGATCCGGCGATGGCCGCCGGAGGGAACGGCGGCGGTGCCGGCGCCGCGGGCACGGCCGCCGGGCCGCACTCGGACCGCGCCGCAGAGCTGGCCAGCCTGATCGCCGCGGCGGGCATCAGCGTCACGAGGAACCCCGCGCACGCCACGGACCTGGTGATCGTCGCGGTCGGCCCTGAGGGTGGCGTGCTCGGTGCGGCGAGCGCGGCTGGCAGAGCCGCTGACGCGGTCGGGCTGCACCTGCCCGCCCCTCCCGCCAAGGCGGCCGGCGCGGCCGCGGATGTCGTGGCTGAGCTGGTCGCGAGCCCGTTCACCTCGGACCGCGCGCTCGCCGCGGCCGGGGCGGTGATCGCCAGGCTGGGCCGGCGCGCGGTCCGCTCGGCCGACCGTCCTGGCCTGCTTGCCGGCGCGCTGCTGTTCGCGCACCTGCGCGACGCGGTAACGATGGTGGCCGACGGCTACGCGACGCCAGGAGACGTCGACACGGCGATGACGCTGGGCTGCGGATACCCGAGCGGCCCCATGCGGATGCTGGCCGACGCCGGGCCAGCAGAGGCGGTGCGAGTCCTCAGCGCGATGCACGCCGGTTATGGCGACCCAGCCTTCGCGCCGCCGCCGCTGCTGCGCGAGTACGCGGTCGGCGGGCTGGCGTCCCGGTTGCGGTGAGCCCGCGCAAGGCGCGCCGGCTGTCCGCCGATCAGCCGCGCAGGCCGCGGCGGGCGGGCCGGACTCCCTCGTCGGGTGGGTCAGGCAGGGCTGGCGGGTCAGAGGAGGCCGAGGCGCGGCTCGGGCCGCCGCAGGTGCAGGAGTGGCCGGACGGTGACTGGGTGGTGCGCCAGGTGCCAGGGTCGGCGGCCGTCAAGGAGTACCGCTGCCCTGGTTGTGACCAGGAGATCAGGCCGGGCACCGCGCACGTCGTGGTGTGGCCGGCCGAGAGCCCGGGACTGGCCGAACGGCGGCACTGGCACAATGCTTGCTGGCGGCGCCGTCCGCGCAGGCCGGGCCCGGCTCGCAACCGGTAACGGAGGCGTGCCGTGAGCGTCATGCCGGAGGCGTGCCATGAGCGTCATGCCGGAGGCGTGCCATGAGCGTCATGCCGGAGGCGTGCCATGAGCGTCATGCCGGAGGCGTGCCATGAGCGTCATGCCGGAGGCGTGCCATGAACACTGAGGCGACGATCGAGATCAGGGCGAACACGGTGCTGCCCGCGCGCCGCGAGGACATCGTGCTGCGCACGGCCGACGGGCTCGATCTCGTCGGCGAGCTGGCGCTGCCGCCACGCGCCGCGCCGGTCGCGACGCTGATATGCCTGCACCCGCTGCCGACCGCAGGCGGCATGATGGACAGCCACCTGCTTCGCAAGGCTGCCAGCCGGCTGCCTGCCCAGGCCGATCTGGCCGTGCTGCGGTTCAACACCAGGGGAGCCTCTTCCGAGCGCGGCGCGAGCGCGGGCCGATTTGGCGGCGGCGCTGCCGAGCGGGAGGATGTCGCCGCGGCGATCGGTTACGCCGCAGCCGCGGGATTGCCGAGGATCTGGCTGCTCGGCTGGTCCTTCGGTACCGAGCTGGCGCTGATGTGGGGCAACGTGCCGGAGGTGGAAGGCGCGATCCTGCTTTCGCCCGCGCTGCGGCGCGCCGGCGATGCCGACCTGGACGCGTGGGCGGCGAGCGGGAAGCCGCTCGTTGCGCTGGTCCCTGAGCTGGATGACTACCTGCGCCCTGGTGAAGCCAGCATCAGGTTCGCGCGGGTGCCGCAGGCCCAGCTGATCGCGGTCAGCAAGGCCAAGCACCTGTGGGTGGGGGAGACTTACGTCCGGATCGTGCTGAATGAGATAGTGCGGCTGCTGAACCCGGCCGCCTGGCCGCTTCCTACCGAGTGGTCAGCGCACCGCGGTCAAGGAGAGGAACGATCGTGAGCCTGTTCGACCTGGATGGCAAGACGGCCTTCGTGACCGGCGCCTCGCGCGGCATCGGCCGCGCCATCGCGGTGGCGATCGCCCAGGCCGGTGCCGACGTCGCGCTGGTTGCGCGGACGGAAGAAGGGCTTGCCGACGTGGCCGACGACGTCACGGCCGCGGGGCGCAAGGCCGTGGCCATCCCCGCCGACGTGACGGACCAATCAGGGGTGTCCGACGCGGTCGCGGCCGCGATCGACCAGCTCGGGCACGTGGACATCGTGGTCAACAACGCGGGCGGCTCGAATTTCATGGTCAGCTTCCGTGACCTGCGGTTGTCCGGCTGGGACAAGCTCATCAAGCTGAACCTGAGCTCGGCTGTCTATGTCTGCCATGCCTTCGCCGCGCACCTGCTCGACCGCAAGTCAGGTTCGGTGATCAACGTTGCCTCCGTGGCCGGCGTCGCCGCCTCGCCGCTGATCAGTCCCTACGGTGCCGCCAAGGCCGGGCTCGTCTCGCTGACCAAGTCGCTCGCCGTGGAGTGGGCCGCTGACGGCGTCAGGGTCAACGCACTCTGCCCTGGCTGGACGGCGACCGACCTGAACCGCAACCTGTGGGGGGACCCGGTCGCCGGGCCGGCCACGATCGCGAACGTGCCGATGCGCCGGTGGGCGAACGCCGAGGAGATGGCCGGGCCAGCAGTCTTCCTCGCCAGCGACGCCTCGTCCTATATGACCGGCCAGGCGATCGTCGTCGACGGCGGCCAGACGGTCAACTCCTAGCGGAACGGCAGCGGGCCCCCGCCGTGGGCGGAGGCCCGCTGCCGCGCGAGCCTGGGATGACCTACTCGGTCCACCACTCCTCGTCGCCGTCGCCCGGCTTGCCGTTGGCCTGCTTGGCCTCGGTCTTGGTCGCGGTCGCCGGGGCTGGCCTGGCGGCCTGGCCAGCCCCGCCGTTCGCCGCCGGCGCCGTGGCTGCCGGCGGTGCGGCGACTGCGGCCCGCGGACCTGCGAGCGCCGGGGCTGGCGCGGACGAGAGGCTCGCAGCGGACGGCCCGAGCAGCTGGCTGATCTGCGCCAGATGCGCCTGCACCGTCTCGTACTGCTTGTTGGCCTCGTCGACCCGCCGCTGGGCCGCGTTGGCGTGCCTGTCCGCCTCGGCCTTCGCCTCGGCGAGCAGCTGGTCCGCCTGGGACTTGGCCTGGGCGACGATGTCGTCGGCGTTCTTCTTGGCGCTGCTGACCAGCTGCTTGGCGTGCGCGTCGGCGTCCCGCCTTGACTGCTCGGCCTGAGCGCTTGCCTTGGTGGCGCGCTGCTCGGCGGTCGCCGCCCGCTGCTCGGCCTCGGAAACCAGCCGCTGCGTGGCTGCCTGCGCCGCCGCGAGGCGCTCGGCCTCCTGGCGCTCGGCCTCCTCGCGCCGCGAGGCGAGCTGGATATCGAACTCGGCCTCAGCCTGAGCGCGCTGGGCTTCGCTCTCCTCCAGGATCCGCTGCGCCTGGCTGCGCATCTCGTCTGCCTGGCGCTTGGAAGTCGTCAGGATCTCGTCCCGTTCGCGCTTGGACGACGCCTTCAGCTGGGCGACCTCGCGCTCGGTCGTAGTGCGCAGCTTGGCGATCTCGCGCTCGACGGCGGCGCGCTTCTCAGCGACCTCGTGATCCACCATCGCGCGCATCTTGGCGACCTCGCGCTCAGTGGTCGAGGTCAGCTCGTCGGCCTCGCGCTGTGCGGTCGTCTTGATGCTGTCCGCCTCGCGCTCCGCCGACCCCCGCAGGTCGTCGGTCTCCCGCTTGGCGTTGGCGCGCAGCTCTGCGGTTTCGTTCTCGGCGCCTGCCCGCAGCTCGGCGGCGTCTACCTTGGCCGAGGCCAGCAGCTGGCTTGCCTCGGTCCTGGCTTCCTGCAGGATCTCGTCCCGCTGCTCCTCGGCCAGCCGCAGCAGCTGCTCAATCCGGGAACCGAGCCCGGAGTAGGTCGGGCGCTCCTGCTCTTGCATCTGGCGGTGCAGGTAGGCGATCTCCTGCTGAGTCGCCTGGTAGGACTGCCGCATGTCGCGCAGCCTCGCGTCCATCTCGCGCAGATGGGCTTCGACCTCCTCCTGGTCATAGCCACGCATTTTCTGCGAGAAGACAGGATGCGGCTGGTCCTCGTCAAAGAAGGTGCCGAGCTGAGCATTGATATCGGGCTGCATGTCGCCTAATCCTGGGGTAGACGGGGGTAGACGGGTTTTTGCATCACAGGGCCTGCGGGGACTGCGATGCCCGCACCGGTGAGTTCGTCTCGCTTGCTTGCCAGCCTCGCCCGCAGCCGCAGGACCACTTGGGCCACAGCCCGCACGCTAGCTCACTTTCCCGGTGCCTGGCAGCGTACTCCGCCGTGGTCGCGTTGGAGGCCTGTTCGCTGCTGCTCGTGGCCTAGCTCACCAATTATTCTGCTTGCCCCGCCTTTCCGCGCACTGTCCGGACGGGTCATGTCCGGTTGCTGCATATTTGATGTTGCCTCAGCCTCGGTGCCCTCAGCCTCGGTGCCCGCCACTACGGTGCTCAGCACCACGGGCGCGGTTCACTGCGCCGGCTGGACGAGTTCGGTGAGCACGCCACCGACATCGGCCGGATGCAAAAAGGCGATCGAGGCTCCCATCGAGCCATGACGCGGCCTGGCGTCGAGTACTCTGATGCCGGCCGCGCCGATGGCGGCCATGGCTGCCTCGACGTCGACCACCGCGTATCCCACGTGATGGATGCCCTCTCCGCGTCGCTCGAGAAAGCGGCAGACCGGGGTGCCGGGGCCAAGCGGCTCGAGCAATTGCACGTAGGACGTGCCTGGCGCGGCGTCGCCTACCACCAGCATGGCCTCCCGCACGCCCTGCTCGGTGTTCGTCTCCCTGCTGACGACGGTCAGCCCGAACGTGGCCTCGTAGAACGCCGTCGCGGTCGCCAGGTTCCTGCAGGCGATCCCGACGTGGTCGATGCGAGTCAGCACGTGCTCCTCCGATGCGGGCTGGCCAACGCGGGCCGTGGCCATGGCCCTGACCTCTGTATCGTTGCAGCATGGGCGAAGCGGTAATTGTCGGCGGGGCCAGAACGGCGATCGGGCGGCTGCTCGGTTCGCTCAGCGATTTCAGCGGCGCCGACCTCGGCGGCATCGCGATCAAGGCGGCGCTTGGCAGGGCTGGCGTTTCCGGTGACCAGGTCGACTACGTGATCATGGGTCAGGTGCTGCAGGCGGGTGCGGGCCAGATCACCGCCAGGCAGGCCGCGGTGGCGGCCGGCATCCCGATGACCGTCCCTTCGCTGACCATCAACAAGGTCTGCCTGTCCGGGCTCGACGCCATCGCGCTCGCCGCTCAGCTGATCAGGGCCGGTGAGTTCGATGTGGTCGTGGCGGGCGGGATGGAGTCGATGACAAACGCGCCGCACCTGCTGGCCGGCGCCAGGAAAGGCTTCAAGTACGGCTCGGCCGAACTCACCGACTCGATGGCCTTGGATGGGCTGACGGACGCGTTCGACCACGTGTCCATGGGCGAGTCCACCGAGCGGCATAACGCCAGGCTCGGCATCAGCAGGGAAGAGCAGGACGAATTCGCCGCGAGCTCGCATCAGCGCGCCGCGCTCGCGATCAAGAACGGCCTGCTGGCCGAGGAGATCGTGCCCGTGCAGGTGGCGCAGCGACGCGGCGACCCGGTGACGTTCGACACCGACGAGGGCGTCAGGGCCGACACCAGCGCGGAGGCCCTCGCCAGGCTGCGCCCTTCTTTCGCCAAGGACGGCACCATCACAGCGGGCACGGCCTCGCAGATTTCTGACGGCGCGTGCGCGGTGGTCGTGATGTCCGCGGAGGCGGCGGCTGCCGCCGGGGCGAGCGTGCTCGCCGAGATCGGCGCCCACGGCGTGGTCGCCGGCCCGGACAACTCGCTGCAGTCCCAGCCGTCCCGCGCCATCGGCCGCGCGCTCGGCAAGGCCGGGCTCACCGTCGGCGACCTGGACCTGATCGAGATCAATGAGGCGTTCGCCGCGGTCGCGATCCAGTCGATGCGCGATCTGCGGATCGGCCAGGACATCGTCAACGTCAATGGCGGCGCGATCGCGCTCGGCCATCCGATCGGGATGAGCGGCGCCAGGCTCGCGCTCCATCTGGCCTATGAGCTCAGGCGGCGCGGCGGCGGTCTGGGCGCCGCTGCCCTGTGCGGCGGTGGCGGCCAGGGTGACGCCCTGCTGCTGCGGGTGCCGCGGCCAGGCAGCGACTGAGGCGTGCCCGAGGACTCGCGTGCCGAGGCGCTAGTGGCAGCGGCGCGAGATGGCGACGCCCGGTCCCTGGCCAGGCTGGTCTCCCTGGTCGAGAACGGCTCTGCGGAACTCCGGCCGGTGATGCGCGCGGTGGCGCCGCTCGCAGGCCACGCTCGCGTCGTCGGGCTGACGGGTTCGCCAGGGGTCGGGAAGTCCACCGTCACCAGCGCGCTCGTGCGCGCCTGCCGGAGGCTCGGCCAGCGGGTCGGGGTGCTCGCCGTCGACCCGACGTCGCCGTTCACGGGCGGAGCGCTGCTCGGCGACCGGGTCCGGATGCAAGATCACGCCGTCGACAGCGGCGTGTTCATCAGGTCCATGGCCAGCCGCGGGCACCTAGGCGGGCTCTCGGTAGCGGCGCCGCAGGCACTGCGAGTGCTCGACGCCGCGGGCTTCGAACTGATCTGCGTGGAGACGGTCGGCGTCGGGCAGGCCGAGGTCGAGATCGCGGCGCTGGCCGACACCACCCTGGTGATCGCCGCGCCGGGGATGGGTGACTCGATCCAGGCCGCCAAGGCCGGGATCCTGGAGATCGCCGACATCTTCGTCGTCAACAAAAGCGACCGGCCAGGTGCCCAGGAGGTCATCCGTGACCTGCGCACGATGATGGCGATGGTCAGCTACGCCGATGGCGCGTGGAAGCCGCCGATCGTGTCGCTGTCGGCAACTTCGGGAGACGGCATCGACGAACTGATGAGCAGGCTCGACGCGCACTGGACCTGGCTCTGCGAGACGGGGGAGCGGGAGCGCCGCCGCCTGGCGAGGGCCCGCGAGGAGGTCACCGCGATCGCGGTCGCCGAGATGCGACGGCAGCTTGGCGGGCTGCCCGGCCAGTCCCGGCTAGACGAGCTCGCCGCCCAGGTCGCCTGCGGCAAGCTCGATCCGTACTCGGCCGCCGACGACCTGATCGCCAGCCAGACCTGACCCCGTCGGATGCCATCCCCGCAACAGCTATGTGCCATCGACGTTCAAAGAAGACCGTCGATGGCACATAGCTGTTGTATTCGGCGGGCCGGGTTCGGCCCGGTCAGCGCCCGCTCGCGGGCTGGCGGCGCGCGGTGGCGCGATCGAGGACGCTGCTGACTGCCTGGCCGGCTCCGGCGCCGATCAGTGCCCCGGCGACCGTGTCGCCGGGATAGTGCACGCCGGTGTGCACCCGTGAATAGGCAACGCCCCCGGCCAGGAACTGGATCGCGATCGCGAGCCAGGGATTATCCCGGCTGATCGCCGTTGCGAACGCGAAGGCCGCGGCCGAGTGCCCGGACGGGAACGACGTCGACGACGGCATCGTGACGTGCCGAGCGCCAGGGACCCCGGCCCCTGGCCGGTCCGGCCTGCGCCTGCGGGAGAGCGTCTTCACGCCGAGGTTGACCAGCGCGGACGTCGCGCCGATCGCGAGGATGCCGCGGCCGGCCGCGCGACGGCCAGACGGCCCCGTCAGCGCGAGCGCCCCGGCGATCCCGAACCACAGCCTGGACCGGTCAGCCGACCTGGACAGCCGGCGCATGGCCTGGTCGAGTGCGGGCGCGGGGACGCCAGCGACCGCGGCATAGACCGCGCGATCGATCGCGCCAAGCTGGTGCAGGATCTCGGCGAGCCGCTGACGAGCCGGACCGCTTCGCCTGGCTAGATTCTCGGCAAGCAGGTCGGCGACGGCATCGTCCATGCTGCCTGGTGAATCGGCAGCTGGTCCCGTGCGACCCGACTCTGTTCCGGCCACCGGTGCATGCTAACACCGGGATCAGGGCAGTTCAGTACCCTCTGGAGCGCGAGCGTCGGCGAGCCGCCGCGCGGCCGCTCTGGACCTCTGGAGCGCGAGCGTCGGCGAGCCGCCGCGCGGCCGCTCTGGACCTCTGGAGCGCGAGCGTCGGGAGAGCCGCCGCGCGGCCGCACTGATGGCGATCATGGGTCGAGGCTGGCGGGGAGGTGCGCTGATGGCAAGCTCGGCCGGGCACGCGAGCGGCCCCCCGGCGATCGGGGATCGAGCGTCCCTCACCGAACGGGCGGGAGCGATCGCCGCCATCGCGTCGCTAGCCGCCGGGCTGCTGCTGCTGGCGCTGAATGTCGGACTGCGCATCGGCCCGGTCGTCCTCGCGCTGGCTGGGATGCTCGCCTGCGTCACGGCAAGCTGGTATGTCGTGGCGCGGCGCGGGGTGATCGGGATGCTGGCTGCCGTGGCCGCGGTGCTGGCGTTGGGGGCGCTCGTCGCCGGCCTGGTGCTGACGGTGATCAACTGGTGGATCGTGCTGGCCGTCGCCGGGCTCGCCGTGATCTCCGTTCTGTCCGCCAGGTACGCGCTGCGCCGGACACCAAAGGCGATCCGCTCTGTGCGCCGGGCGGCCAGGGCAAGGGCGAAGCGAACCGGCCAGGACGGGACGGCGCCCGCGCTGATCATGAACCTCAAATCAGGCGGCGGGAAGGCGGAGCGGTTCGCGCTGGCGGACGAGTGCGCCGCACGCGGCATCAAGCCGATCATCCTGCGGCCTGGCGACGACCTGATCGGGCTGGCCGAGGAGGCCATCGCGGGCGGCGCAAGCGCGATCGGGATGGCCGGCGGGGACGGCTCCCAGGCGGCAGTCGCGTCGGTAGCCGCCCGGTACGATGTCCCGTTCGTCTGCGTGCCAGCCGGGACCAGGAACCACTTCGCGCTCGACCTCGGACTGGACCGCATAGATGTCGCCGGCGCGCTCGACGCCTATGCGGACCAGATCGAGCGGCGGGTAGACCTCGCGTTCGTCAACGGGCACCCGTTCGTCAACAACTGCTCGCTAGGGCTGTACGCCAAGGTGGTCCAGTCGCCGCAGTACCGCGACGCCAAGCTGCGTACGGCAACCGAGATGCTGCCGGACCTGATCGGCCCCGACGCCGAACCGTTTGATTTGCGATTCGCCGGGCCAGGCGGCGCTGAATTCACCACCGCGCACCTGATCCTGATCTCCAACAACCCCTACCAGCTCGCCCATCCGGGCGGCCGGGGGACCAGGGAGCGGCTCGACCTCGGGGTGCTCGGGATCGTGGCCGTCCAGGTCGGCGACGCGGCCGACGCCAGGCACTTCATGGTGCTCGAGCTGACCGGCCAGGTGCAGCGATTCGCCGGCTGGCAGGAGTGGACCGACGGCCAGTTCGCCGTGAACTCGGGCGCGCCGGTCGAGGTCGGTCTCGACGGCGAGGCGATGGTGCTCGATCCGCCGCTCAGCTTCGAGATCAAGCCCAGCGCGCTCCGGGTCTGGCTGCCGAAAAGCGCGCTGCGGGTGTCGCCGGCCGGCCGGGTCATCCGGCTGCTGGCTCGTTCCACCGCCGCCGACCTGGTGTCGGTCGCGGCAGGCTGGCATCCAGCCCGAGTAGCTTGACATCGAGATATCTGTCTCGTTACGCTGGCAAAGTAACTTGACATCGAGATACTTTGCGTGCGGACACCCGGGGCCCGCGATCGGCCAGGAATCCGACGAGAGGCGCCTAGGCACCGCCGAGTCGGGTAGCTCGGGCTGGCGGGAACGGCGGAGCCGCGCTAAGGCAGGATGGTGATCGCCTCTTTGCCTGGGCCGCATCGGGCACGCAGCTCAGCGGCGCCACGGCGGTTTACCCGGCTCGCGCTGGAGCGGCCGCGCGGCGGCTCGTCCGACGCCCGGCTAGTACTGACAGGGAAGGGACAGGGTCATGACAGCGAACAGCTTCGGTGCTCGCGGCACGCTGACGGCGGGCGGGAGCAGCTACCAGATCTGCCGGCTCGACGCCGTGCCAGGGTCGGCGGACCTGCCGTTCAGCCTCAAGATCCTGCTGGAGAACCTGCTGCGGACCGAGGACGGCGCCAACGTCACAGAGCGTCACATCATGGCGCTGGCCGGCTGGGATCCGGTAGCCGAGCCCGACACCGAGATCCAGTTCAGCCCGGCCCGGGTGATCATGCAGGACCTGACCGGCGTCCCGGCCGTCGTGGACCTGGCCAGCATGCGGGAGGCCATGCGCGATCTCGGCGGTAACCCGGAGAAGATCAACCCGCTGGTCCCGGCCGAGCTCGTGATCGACCACTCGGTGATCGCCGACATCTTCGGCCGCCCCGACGCGTTCGACCGCAACGTCGAGTTCGAGTTCCAGCGCAACTCCGAGCGGTTCGCGTTCCTTCGCTGGGGCCAGCAGGCGCTGCACCAGTTCCGCGTCGTCCCGCCCGGCACCGGCATCGTGCACCAGGTGAACATCGAGCACCTGGCCAGGGTCATCATGACGGCGCAGGACGCCGACGGCGGGCAGGCCGCCTACCCGGACACCTGCGTAGGCACCGACTCGCACACCACGATGGAGAACGGACTCGGAGTGCTCGGCTGGGGCGTCGGCGGCATCGAGGCCGAGGCCGCGATGCTCGGCCAGCCGATCTCGATGCTGATTCCCAAGGTGGTCGGGTTCAAGCTGACCGGCGAGCTGCCATCCGGCGCGACCGCCACCGACCTCGTCCTGACGATCACCGAGCTGCTACGCCGGCACGGCGTGGTCGGCAAGTTCGTGGAGTTCCACGGCGAGGGCGTGGCCGCGGTGCCCGTCGCCAACCGGGCCACGATCGGCAACATGAGCCCGGAGTTCGGCTCCACTTGCGCGATCTTCCCGATCGACGAGGAGACGCTGACCTACCTGCGGCTGACCGGCCGCCCGGCCGAGCAGGTGAGGTTGGTCGAGGCCTACGCCAAGGAGCAGGGCCTGTGGCACGAGCCCGCGTCGGCCAGCGCCACCAGGTACTCCCAGCAGCTCGAGCTCGACCTGTCCACGGTGGTGCCCTCCTTGGCCGGTCCGAAGCGGCCGCAGGACAGGGTCGCGCTGACCGACGCCAAGCAGACCTTCCGCGACGCGCTCGGCGCCTACGTGCACGCGCCGAGCCTGGACAACGGGATCGCCGGTACCTTCCCGGCGTCGGACCCGGTGTCCGGCGGGCTTGACGGGCGGGCTACCTCGCCCGCGCCGGTCACGCTCGAAGATGGCACAGAGACGAAGGTGGACCACGGCTCCGTGGTGATCGCCGCGATCACGTCCTGCACGAACACCTCCAACCCGTTCGTGATGGTGGGCGCGGCGCTGCTCGCGCGGAATGCGGTCGAGGCGGGCCTGAACCGCAAGCCGTGGGTCAAGACCACCCTCGCCCCTGGTTCCAAGGTGGTCATGGACTACTACGAGCGGGCCGGCCTGACCCCGTACCTGGAAAAGCTCGGCTTCAACCTGGTCGGCTACGGCTGCACGACCTGCATCGGCAACTCAGGCCCGCTGCCCGAGGCGATCAGCGCCGCCGTGGCCGAGAACGACCTCGCCGTGGTGTCGGTGCTCTCCGGCAACAGGAACTTCGAGGGCCGGATCAACCCTGACGTGAAGATGAACTACCTCGCCTCGCCGCCGCTGGTGGTGGCGTACGCGCTCGCGGGGACTATGGACATCGACCTGACCACCGAGCCGATCGCCACCGGGTCCGACGGCAAGCCGGTCTATCTGGCCGACATCTGGCCGTCGCCTGCTGAGATCGAAGAGGTCGTGCGGAGTTCTGTTGCGCCGGAAATGTTCAGTCGCGACTATGCGGACGTCTTTGCAGGGGACGAACGGTGGCAGGACCTGGACGTGCCGGCCGGCGAGGTCTTCGCGTGGGATGAGTCGTCGACCTACGTGCGGCGCCCGCCGTACTTCGACGGCATGCCGGCCGAGCCAGCGCCGGTGACCGACATCCACGGCGCCAGGGTGCTCGTGGTGCTCGGCGACTCCGTCACCACCGATCACATCTCGCCGGCCGGCGCGATCAAGTCCGACAGCCCGGCCGGGCAGTACCTGACCAGCCACGGGATCGAGCGGCGAGACTTCAACACCTACGGATCGCGGCGCGGCAACCACGAGGTCATGATCCGCGGCACGTTCGCCAACATCAGGCTGCGCAATCAGCTCGCGCCTGGCACCGAGGGCAGCGTGACCGTCAAGCTGCCGGAAGGCGAGCAGACCTCGATCTACGAGGCGTCGCGCGCGTACGCCGGCCAGGGCACGCCGCTGATCGTGCTCGGCGGCAAGGAGTACGGCTCAGGGTCCTCGCGGGACTGGGCCGCGAAAGGCACGGCGCTGCTCGGAGTCCGCGCGGTCCTGGTCGAGTCGTTCGAGCGGATCCACCGGTCGAACCTGATCGGGATGGGCGTGCTGCCGCTGCAGTTCAAGCCCGGCGAGAACGCGACATCGCTCGGGCTCACCGGCCACGAGGTCTTCGACATCACCGGAATCGAGGCCATCAACGCCGGCGAGACACCGCGTGAGGTGACGGTCTCCGCTGACGGCAAGGAGTTCGCCGCGATCGTGCGGATCGACACGCCAGGTGAGGCCGACTACTACCGGCACGGCGGAATCATGCAGTACGTGCTGCGTTCCCTGCTGGCCAGTGGCTGACCGCCGCTCGTGACGAGCGAGCACAGCACAGTTCCTGGCTCTGGCCACACAACCGCTGGCCTCGCGGCGGCCGGCGGTCTGCTGGTCGCGGGCATCCTGGCGATCTCGTTCAACATGCGGGCCGCGATCACCGGCCTGCCGCCCGTCTACCCGGAGATGTCGGCGGCGGCTGGCTGGTCCACGGCCACCAAGTCCGCGCTCGCCGCGATGCCGGTGCTGAGCTTCGCGGTGTTCTCGGGGCTCGCGCCGATGCTCGCCAGGAGGATCGGCGAGGAACGCGTGCTCGGGCTCGCCCTGGTGCTGCTCGCTGCCGGGCTCGGGCTGCGCTCGGCCGCGCCAGGAGTCATGCTCTTCCCCGGCACCATCGTGGCTGGCTGCGCGATCGCGATGGTGAACGTCCTGCTGCCGAGCATGATCAAGCGCCGCAGACCGGATCTGGCCGGGCTGATGATCGGGCTGTACCTGGCGACGCTGACGGCTGGCGCGGTGATCGGCGCCGTGATCGCCGTGCCGGTGTTCACGGCGGCAGGCGGGGTGGCTTCCGGTGGCTCTGGCCTCGCAGTCAGGCTGACCCTCGGCATGTGGGCGCTGCCCGCGCTGGCGGGAGTGCTCGTCTGGCTGCCCCAGCTGAAGTTCAAGACCGTGCCGGGGTCAGCGGCCGGCCGGCGCGGCGTGCTGGCGATGGCCAGGGTCCCGTTGGCCTGGCAGGTCATGGCGTTCATGAGCCTGCAGAGCCTGTCGTACTACGCCACGCTGTCCTGGTTCCCGACCATGTTCAGGGACCACGGGATCAGCGCTGACGCGGCCGGCAATCTCCTGGCGCTCATGAACGTCGGCAACGCGATCACGGGGCTGATCGTGCCGGTGCTCGCGCACCGGATCAGGGACCAGCGGTGGCTGGCAGGAACGGCGGTCGTCCTGATCGCGATCGGGCTGGCGGGATCGGCGTTCGCGCCGAACTCGGCTGTGGTGCTGTTCGTCTGCCTGCTCGGGCTCGGGCAGGGCGGCGCGTTCGGGCTGAGCGTGTTCTTGTTCGCGGCGCGGGCGGCTGACGGCCACACGGCCGCCGCCCTCTCCGGGTTCTCGCAAGGGCTCGGCTACCTGTTCGCCAGCGCCGGGCCGCTGCTGATCGGCCTCCTGCGCTCTGCCACCGGCAGCTGGACGATCCCGATCGCTATCCTGCTCGGCGTCGGCGCCGGCCAGTTCGCCACCGGCCTGCTGGCCAGCCGGGACAGGACCATCACCGCGGCGGACCTCGAACCCGCGACCGCCACCGTCACGGCGTAGGCGGCTCAGGTCCTGCGGTGCCGCGCGCCCGCCGTGCCCACCCGGCCCTGCGTTGCGGCCCCACCAGCACTAAGGGCTTCACCGGCCCCTCCAGTTACGGCGGCCGAGCCGTGCACGGGCGGGAGTCGTGTATGAAAGGTCCATCCATCACCTGTTTGCGCAATGGGTGGACCATCGATACCGCGTCTGAGCCTGCCTAGATCGCGGGCAGACCGGTCAGGCGGGCGCTGGCGTCCCAGAGCTGCCGGGCGAGTGCGTCGTCACGGGCTTTCCTGGACGGATGCCTGCGCTTGGCGTTGACGTAGTAGCCGCCGGTCTGGCCGGCCATCTCCGGCGCGCTGGCCAGGTACACAGACGTGGCGGAGCCTGATTCAGGCGTCCGCAGCACGCCACCGCCGACAGCCAGGCCGAGCCGCAGCCAGAGCGCGCCCGTGTCGCCGAACCCGGTTCGCACGGTGCCCGGGTGCAGGCAGTTGGCGGTGACCTTCGAGCGGTCAAGCCTTCTGGCGAGCTCCCTGGTGAACAGCACGTTGGCGAGCTTGCTGTTGGCGTAGGCCAGCATCGCGAGATAACGGCGCTCGCACTGCAGGTCGTCCACGTCGAGCATGGCGGCGCGGTGCGCGATCGACGAGACCGTCACGACCCTGGCCGGCGCGCTGGCCGTGAGACTGGGCAGCAGCAGGTTCGTCAGCAGGAACGGCGCCAGGTGGTTGACCGCCAGGCTGAGTTCGAACCCGTCGGCGGTCAGCTGCCGCCTGGCGACCACCAGTCCTGCGTTGTTGATCAGCACGTCGATGCGCGCCAGCGCCGCGAGCCTGGTTGCGAGCCCTTTGACCTGCTCCATCGAGGATAGGTCTGCTAGTTCGAGCGACGGCCGGGGGCTCTCGCCCGTGACTGCCGCCACGTCGGCCCTCGCCGCCTCGCCGCGAGTCCGGTCCCTGCAGACCAGCACGACCGTCGCCCCGAGCCCGGCCAGCGCGACGGACGTGGCCTTGCCGATGCCCGAGCTCGCGCCCGTCACTACGCACACCCGGCCCGCCATCGGCCGGACCGAGGTCGCGGTCATGCCGACCATTATGCGGACGAACCGGCCGGCTGGCCGGCGCGGCAGGCGGGCGGGGGCATCGGGTCAGCCGGTGCGGTAGGCGGCGGCGGCGCTGCCGCGCGGCGCTGCCGCCCTGCCGGCGCCCCACGCTCGGACGGTGCCTGGCACCAGCGCGCACGCCATCACCCGGTTTGCGGCGTTGTGGCTGACCTTGGCCGTCGTCCAGGTGCCGCCGGCCGAGCGGTTGCGTACGAAAGACGGGGATCTGCCGGTGTTGGCGATCACCCAGAGGCCGCCACGGCCATCCCGGCACATCCCCGTCGCCCCGGTCGCGCCGGGCATCCGCAGCCTGGTCCAGCCGTGGCCGTTGAAGTGGCCGAGCTTCGGGACACCCGCAACCGTGCCGGAGACCCAGACGTTCGAGGCTGACAACGCGAGCACGTGGCTATAGGTGAAGCCTGCCAGCGCGCGCGGCCTGATCCGCCCCCACGACGATCCGCTGAGGCGGAACAGTGCGTTGCCCGGGTGGCCGGCGTTACCGATGCCCCAGATGTGCGACTTCCCTGCCGCGCTCGCCTGGAAGATCCCGGCCGCGACCCCTTTCACCCGCGTCCAGGCGGTGCCGGAAAAGTGCCAGGTACCCGCCCCCGGATGGCGACGCCCTGCGGTGCCGAACAGCCAGACATCGGTCCGGCTGATCGCCGTGATGCCGGTGAAGCGGGTGCCTGCTTTCCAGTTGCCGCGCGGCTCGGTCCGCCAGGCTGAGCCATTCCAGTTGAGCACCGTGCCGCCGAGGAACGTCACGGCCCAGATGCCGTCAGGCGAGGGAGCGCTTGCCGCCGTGATCCAGCTATGCCCGCCCGACGGCAGCGCCGCCGCCTCTGGCTTCCCGTTCCTGATCCGCTCTGCCTTCGGCTTGCCGTGACCGCCCACGTCCGTGCCGCCGAGGAACCATGCCTGACCAGGCCAGGCGAGGACCACGTCGTACTGGCTGCGGTTGGTGGCCGGGGGCAGATAGTGGATGGCCAGTCTCAGCGCCCAGGGCGGCAGCGCGACAGCAGGGGGGCGGCTGGCGGCGGTGAGCGCGGGGACCGCGAGCGCGATGGCTGCCAGCCAGGCGGCGACCTGGCAGGAGCCGCGGGTGCGGTGACGGCTGGTCACATTCGCCTCCGGTGGGGCAGGTCAGGGAACCTCGGCTGGCGCGCCGGTTGGGACCCTAGCGATCGGGAAGGGGCGGCAGGGCGATAACACCATCCTGACGCAACCGTCATAGCGCAGGCAGACTCCGCAGCGTGCGCGAAATAGACTCGGTGGGTTCGCTCCTGGCCACATTGCCAGGGGGCGGCCAGACCGGACTCCGGAAGAGTTTCCATCCGGCGGTCGTGCAAATGTTCCGGACGCGCCGTCAGGCGGCGCCCGCGACGTGAGGAGCGCACCAGATGACACTGCTCGAGTCGATCTGGAGTCCCCGGGATGTCAAGGCGCTGACGCCGGCTGAGCTGCCGGTGCTGGCCAGCGAGATCAGGGAATTCCTGATCGAGGCCGTGTCACGCAACGGCGGTCATCTCGGTCCCAACCTTGGCGTCGTCGAGCTGACGATCGCGCTGCACCGCGTGTTCGACTCGCCCGCTGACCCGATCGTCTGGGATACCGGCCACCAGTCCTACGTGCACAAGCTGCTGACCGGGAGGATGGCGGGCTTCGGCAGGCTGCGGCAGCAGGGCGGGATCTCCGGCTACCCGAACCGCGGTGAGTCAGAGCACGACTGGGTGGAGAACTCGCACGCCTCGACGAGCCTGTCCTACGCCGACGGCCTGGCCAAGGCCCTGCACCTGCGCGGCGAGCGGCGCCGCAGGGTGGTCGCCATCATCGGCGACGGCGCGCTGACCGGCGGCATGGCATGGGAGGCGCTGAACAACATTGCCGGCGCCAAGGACCGCCCGGTCGTCATCGTGATCAACGACAACGGCAGGTCTTACCAGAAGACGATCGGCGGCATCGCCGACCACCTCGCCTCCGTGCGCGTGTCGCAGCGCTACGAGCAGGTGCTCGACCTGGTCAAGACCACGCTGTCGCACACCCCCGTGGTCGGCCCGCCGCTGTTCGACACGCTGCACGGGATCAAGAAGGGCCTGAAGGACGTCCTGCAGCCGCAGGTGCTCTTCGAGGATCTCGGCCTGAAGTACCTCGGGCCGATCGACGGCCACGACGAGCAGGCCATCGAGCACGCGCTGGGCCGCGCCAGGGAGTTCGGCGGTCCCGTGCTCGTGCACGTGATCACCCAGAAGGGCCGGGGCTACGCGCTGGCCGAGGAGAACGACGAGGACTGCCTGCACCAGGTCCAGCCTGGTGCGCCGGTCCGGCTCAACGGCTCCAAAGCGCCAGCTCAGGGGGCTCCTGCCAAGGCCGCACCTGCCAAGCCAGCCAAGCGCGGCTGGACGCACATCTTCGCCGACGAACTGGTAGACGTGGGGGCCCGCAGGCCAGACGTGGTCGCGATTACCGCGGCTATGCTGCATCCCACCGGCCTGGCCAAGTTCGCGCAGGTCTACCCGGACCGGGTCTTCGACGTGGGCATCGCCGAGCAGCACGCCGTGACCAGCGCGGCTGGCCTCGCGATGGGCGGCATGCACCCGGTCGTCGCCATCTACGCCACATTCTTGAACCGCGCGTTCGATCAGGTGCTCATGGACGTGGCCATGCACCGGCTGCCGGTCACGTTCGTGCTCGACAGGGCGGGCGTCACCGGCCCTGACGGCGCTAGCCACCACGGCATGTGGGACGGCTCGCTGCTGCAGATCGTGCCGAACATCAAGGTCGCGGTGCCGAGGGACGGCACGAGGCTGACCGAGTTGCTGCGCGAGGCTGTGGCCGTCAGCGACGGCCCGACCGCGCTCAGGTTCCCGCGTGGCAGTGCTCCGGCGGACCTTCCCGCGATCGGCAAGCTGGGCGGCATGGACCTGCTGGCAGTGCCGGCCGAGGGAACCGGGCAGGACGTGCTGCTGGTCGCCGTCGGCCCGATGGCCGCGGTCGCGGTCGACATCGCCGAACGGCTGACCGGCCAGGGCATCGGCGTCACGGTCGTCGACCCGCGCTGGGTCAAGCCCATCGATGCGGCGATCACCCAGACCGCTGCGCAGCACAAGCTCGTCGTCACGGTCGAGGACAACGGCACGGCGGGCGGGTTCGGCGACGCGGTGGCCAGGACGTTGCGCGAGGCCGGCATCGCGACCCCGCTGCGCACCTTCGGCCTGCCGCAGCGGTTCCTCGAGCACGGCGAGCGCGGCGAGGTGCTCGCGCTGGCGGGGCTGACGTCTCAGCAGCTCAGCCGCGACATCACCGAGGCGGTCGCGAAGCTCACGGCCGAGCTGGTTCCTGATCGCCGGGACTAAGTCGCAGCCGGACCGCCCGCGCCCGATTGCTCGGCGACCCGTGCGAGCCGGCGCGCCGTCTCGGCGATGAAGTCGATCAGCTCCTTGGGCTCGATCACGGTGAAGTCGACGCCGACCGCGGCCAGGTGGAAGGTCAGCGCGCCGAGTGAGTCAGCGCCGGTGGTCAGCAGGCAGCTGCCCGTGCCCGCGTCGGTGACCACCCCTGAGGTTCGCGAGAACTCCTCGGCCAGCACGTGCGCCGGCGCGTGCACCAGCACGCGCGCCTGGTAGCGGTACGGCGCTGAGGTGACCGCCCTGGCCACGAACGCTGCAGGGTCAGGCGGCTCCCTCGGCACGAACCTGCCGCCTGCCTGTGCGGACTCACTGATCCTGTCGACACGGAACGTGCGCCAGTCGGCCCGCCCGACGTCGTAGGCCATGAGGTACCAGCGGTAGCCGGTGCTCACCAGCCGATACGGCTCGACGACCCGGTCGGTGTCAGATCCAGACCGGTCCTTATAACGGACCCTCAGGCGCCGATGGTGCCAGCAGGCGGCGGCCAGCGCGGCGAGCTGCTCGGGATCCACGACCGGCCCGGGCCCGGTCAGGGCGACGGTCGCCTGCTGCAACGCGGCTGTCCGTTCCCGGAGCCGAGCGGGAAGCACCTGGTCGAGCTTGGCCAGCGCGCTGACCGACGCCTCGGACAGGCCAGCGACCGTGCGGCTCGCCGCGCTGCGCAGGCTGACGACTACGGCGATGGCTTCCTCGTCGTCGAGCAGCAGCGGCGGCAGCGCCCGGCCTGGCCCTAGCCGGTATCCGCCCGCCACGCCGGGGACCGAGTGCACCGGATAGTCCAGGTCGCGGAGCCGCTGCACGTCACGGCGCAGCGTCCGCACCGTGACGCCGAGCCGCTCGGCCAGTTCGGTGCCCGGCCATTCTGGGCGGATCTGCAGCAGTCCGAGCAGCCGCAGCAGCCTCGCCGACGTTTCCAGCACGATTCTGAGTATCCCCGGAATTGAGGACTACTACTGTCCGCAATTACCTCTAGCCTCACTCGCATGGACATCGACTCAAAGAGCATCGACTGGAGCAGGGAGCTGGCAGAGCAGCTTGACTGGCACTGGCAGAACCACCTGCGGCCGCGGCTGGACGGCCTGACCGACGAGGAGTACTTCTGGGAGCCGGTACCCGGCTGCTGGAGCCTCCGCAAGCGCGGCACGACGACCGAGACGACCACCGTCGGCACCGGTGAGTACCGCTGCGAGTTCGTCTATCCGGAGCCGGAGAACCCGCCCGTGACGACCATCGCCTGGCGGCTCGCGCACGTGATCGTGGGCGTGTTCGCCGCGCGGAACGCCTCGCACTTCGGCGGCCCGCCGGCGAGCTGGCGGGACTTCCGCTATGCGGGTACCGCATCGGAGGCGCTCGTGCAGCTCGATGACGCGTACGCGACCTGGATCAAGGCGGTGCGCGCCCTCGGCCCCGACGGCCTGATCAGGCCGTGCGGGCCGGCCGAGGGCCCCTATCACGAGAGCCCGCTCGCGGAGCTGGTGCTGCACATCAACCGCGAAGCACTGCACCACGGGGCGGAGATAGCCCTGCTCAGGGACCTGTACCGAGCGAGAGGACACGACAGCCATGCCCTATGAATTCCAGATCGCCGTGGACGCCAGCCAGCCGCACGTGCTCGCCGACTGGTGGGCTGAGACCCTCGGCTGGGTGGTCGAGCCGTCCGACGAGGCGTTCATCCGCAAGATGATCGCCGAGGGCTATGCCACCGACGACGACACGCTGACGCACAACGGCAACCTGGTCTGGCGCGATGGCGCGGCGATCAGGCACCCCGACGAGCTGGCGGGCGGCGGAACCAGGCCGCGGATCCTCTTTCAGCTGGTGCCCGAGGGTAACTAGACAGTGTCAAGAATCCAGGTGCAGTTATCGCATATGGCTACGAGTGGCTAGCCGGTGGCGAGAATCTGGCTGTCAGCGCCTCCCACGAGCGGCGTGCTCCCGTGGGCAGCACCGCGGTCTGGCTCTCCATCGCCTCTCGAATTTCGAGCAGCTTGTCGCCATCTGCTGCTATGGCCAATCCCAGTGGTGCGCTCATCGCTTGGGCCGCCAACTCTGACCAGTCCGCAGTGGCCATCTCGGCCACGATCGCGGCTAGGGCCGGGACAAAGAACGGTCGAACGACCAGACTGCCCCCTGGGTCCAGCATCTACCCAGCCGCGACTCCCCGTCGGTAGTCTTCAGGCCAGTCGAGGGGCTTGTCGGCAAGCGGAGTCACTCCGCTTGCCCATACGACGAAAGTGCCGTTCATTGAGCGATGAGCGACTGCTGCGCCGAGACGGTATTGATCTTCACCGAACAGATCGTCGAGGCCAACCTCGTCGAAACGGCAATCGTGAGGTCGTAATTCCCGTGCCCTCGACGTCTTCGTCGGCTGGCCGACGATGTGTGCCGACCGGCAGGCACACATGTGTCCGCCAGCGGACACATCTCATCCGTACACCGTGGTGGTCTCGATGAAGACCACGTCGTTGAAGCTGGACTGAAAGTCCCTCGCCTGGGTTCCGCAGTTAATTGGGTTCCTGGTCCATGGTCCGGACTGAACGCGCAGGTCAGGGACGTGCGGGGTGGCCAGAATCGCGGGAACACCTAGATACACGGCTGATCGCGATTCCGCTGATGAGCGCACGCAAGTAGCTGTATCTTCTAGTCCATGTACCTGCGGTCGACGCCACGGCGGAACAAGGACGGCTCCGAGGTCCGCTACCTGCAGCTCGCCCACAACGTGTGGGACCCGCAGCTGCGGCGCTCGAAGGTGCAGGTCGTGTACAACTTCGGCCGCGAGGACCATGCGAACCGGGAGGCGCTGCAGCGGCTGGTCGCGTCCATCACGAGGTTCCTGGAACCAGATAAAGCGCTGGCCGCGGCGGCGGAGGGCCTGGAGTTCACCGAGTCGCGGCCGCTGGGCGGCACCTGGACACTGGACGCGTTGTGGGCGCAGCTGGGCATCGGGCCGGCGATGCGGCGGCTGCTCAAGGGCCGCCGGCTGGACGACATGGCCGAGAGAGTGCTGTTCGCCCTGGTCGCCAACCGCGCCCTGGCGCCGTCGTCCAAGCTGGCCGCTGCCCGCTGGGTCAGCGAGGACGTCCTGATCACCGGGCTGCCCGCCACGACAGATGATGCCTGTTACCGGGCGATGGACTGGCTGGCGGAGATCAAGGAGCAGCTGGAGAAGAAGGTCTTCGACCAGGTCGCGGACCTGCTGAACCTTGAGGTGGACCTGCTGTTCTTCGACACCACCTCCACCTACTTCGAGACCGAAGAAGCGGATGAGCCCGTCGCCCGCGACAAGAACGGCAACGCCGTCACCAGCGAGGAGGACGCGGAGGACGGCAAGGAGGCTGGGTTCCGCACCTACGGGAAGTCCAAGGACCACCGCGATGACCTGCCCCAGGTCGTCATCGGGATGGCCGTGACCCGGGACGGGATCCCTGTGCGGGTCTGGTGCTGGCCTGGGAACACGAATGATTCCGCGCTGATCCGGCAGGTCAAGGACGACATGCGGGACTGGTGCCTGGCCCGCGTGATCTGGGTCGCCGGCAGAGGCTTCACCTCGGCAGAGAACCGCCGCTACCTGCGCAAGGGCGGCGGGTGCTACATCATCGGGGAGAAACTCCGCTCCGGATCCGCCGAAGCGGACGCCGCCTTGTCCCGCCAGGGGCGTTACAAGGACGTCGCGGGGAACCTCAAGGTCAAGGAAGTACACATCGCCGAGGACGAGCGGTTCATCATCTGCTTCAACCCCGAGGCCGCCGAGCGCGACGCCGCCGTCCGCGCCCGCATGATCGCCCAGCTCACCGAACTCATCAAGGACTCAGACGCCCTTAGCCGGGACAAGCGCGCCGAACTGCGCGGCGTCGTCTCCACCAAGCCGGGACTGAACCGGTATCTGCGGGTCACTCCCGGCGGGCTGCTGCGCACCGACGCCGCGAAAGCCAAGGCAGAGGAGAACCTCGACGGCAAGTACCTGCTCAGGACACCAGACCCCAAGCTCTCCGCCGAGGACATCGCGCTCGGCTACAAGCAGCTGCTCGAAGTCGAGCGCGGCTGGCGCGACATGAAGCAGGTCATCGACCTGCGCCCCGTCTACCACCGCAAGGAGCAGCGCATCCGCGCCCACGTCATCTTGTGCTGGCTCGCTCTTCTGCTGGCCCGGATCGCCGAGAACACCTGCCATGACACGTGGCCGAACCTGCGCCGTGAGCTCGACCGCATCCACGTCGGCACCTTCACCGGCCCCGCCGGCACATTCCGGCAGCGCACCGAGATCACCAAGGCCCAGCGCGACATCCTCCACCAGCTGAAAATCGACCCCCCGCCCCGGATCTACCAGCTCACACCCGCCGTCAAGCCCTGACCAGCACCAACCCCGCCGCCTAGATACACGCCCTCCAACCAGGCCAGGGCGCATTCCCGCACGTCAGCCACCAGATTCACCGGCTAGACCGCTACATCAGCTGCGGAACCCAGGCCTCGGCCACGCCGATTTTCCGGGCCAGCTCGACAGCCGGGGTGAACCTCCGTTACCGGCAACGGAGGTTACTGCAGAGCGCTGACCTGGTGTGTTCCGTTTCATGTACGGTCGTTCGCGCGACACTCTTGGCCTCCCTCGTCTGAGCCCGAAAATGCCTGGTCGACCCGTCTCATATGGCGTCTCACATGCCTCGTCTCACTTTGACCCCGCAGCATCCGTTCATGAGACAATAGAGGGAGTATTCGGGGCGAGGAGCGGAGGCTCAATGGCACTGGTCGGCTACAAGTCAGCACCCACAGCCAGAAGGAAGACAGCCAGATTGACGAGCTGAATGCCGCTGGCTGCGACCGCATCTTCGTGGACAAGGGCGCCTCGGGCAAGCTCGCCTCCCGGCCCGAATTGGACGCGTGCCTGCAGTACCTGCGGCCTGGCGACGTCCTGGTGATCACGCGTCTCTCGCGCGCCATGCGCTCGCTGCGGCACATGCTGGAGCTGGCCCACGAGCTGCAGGACCGGGGAATCGGGCTCAAGGTGCTGAAGCAAGACCTGGACACCACGACACCCACCGGCCGCCTGGTCTTCCACATCCTGGCCGCGATCGATGAGTTCCAGCGCGAGCTGATCGTGGAGGGCACCATCGAGGGCCTGGCTGCAGCTCGTGCGCGCGGCAAGGTCGGCGGGCCGAAGATCTGCTACACACCGCAGCAGGTGACGATGGCGCGCACCATGAAGGCCGAGGGCTCGCTGACTGCGGCCGAAATCGGCAAGGCTCTGGGCGTCTCCAGGGCTACCGTGTACCGCATGCTGCAGGAGGCCTGAGCACCCCGTCAGCGGCCCCCAGATCGACGCTACGGGCCTAACTCGACCTGGGCCGCACCCCAGTGTGGCTCGGCCGCTAATGGCCAGACTCTAATTCTGAAAATTCCGCATTACGAAGCGATAACGGCGCCTAATTCAAGCGCCTAGTACTACAGCCGCAGCCCGTGATGTTGCCCGGCGTGGCGGCGTGACATGAGTGCGGCCACCGCGTAGGTCTTCGAGGTGTGAATGGACTCTCAGATCAGGCGGTGGCCGAGCGGCCCAGGATAGACCTTGCGGCGTGGCGGTCGGGGTTCGATGACCTATTCGCGGTGGTGGCGGGCCGGTTCGCGCAGGCGTGGTCGCGGAAGCGGGCGCGGGCGTATTTGCTGGGGCTGCTGTCGCGGTGCGAGCGGAAGAACGGGTGGACGATCGCCGAGTTCGCCGGTGATGCCACGCCGGACGGGATGCAGCGGCTGCTGAATTTCTACTCGTGGTCGGCGGATGATGTCCGCGATGACCTGCGGCGATATGTCGTCGCTGAGCTGGGTGCTGACCGCGCGGTCCTGGTGGCTGATGAGACCGGGTTCTTGAAGAAGGGCACCAAGTCGGCCGGGGTGCAGCGGCAGTACTCCGGGACCGCGGGCCGGGTCGAGAACTGCCAGCTGGGGGTGTTCCTGGCGTACGCGGTTCCGGGCGGCGGGCGGGCGCTGATCGACCGCGAGCTGTACCTGCCCGGGTCGTGGACGTCTGACCGGGTCCGCTGCCGTCAGGCGGGGATCGGCGATGAGGTCGGGTTCGCGACCAAGCCGGAGCTGGCCCGGCGGATGATCGGCCGGGCGATCGATGCGGGGGTGCCGTTCTCCTGGGTGGCGGCCGATGAGGCATACGGGCAGAACACCGGCCTGCGCGAATGGCTGGAAGAACGCGGTGTCAGTTACGTGCTGGCCGTGCCGAAGAGCTTCACCGCGGCGACCGGTGCCGGGCCTCGCCGCGCGGACGCGCTTGCTGTCCTGGTGCCGGCCGCGGGCTGGCAGCAGCTGTCGTGCGGCGACGGCGCCAAGGGCCCCCGGTTCTATGACTGGGCGCTGATCGCGACCGCCAGCCCGGTGCATCACCTGCTCGTGCGCCGTCCGGTGGGCGGCGGCGAGCTGGCGTTCTTCACCTGCCATGCACCGGCGGGCACCGCCCTCGCGGAACTGGTACGGGTGGCCGGCACGAGGTGGGCGATCGAGGTGTGCTTCCAGGCCGCCAAGAACGAGACCGGCCTGGACCATTACCAGGTCCGGCGCTACGACGCCTGGTACCGGCACGCCACCTTGTCCATGCTCGCCCTGGCGTTCCTCGCCGTCACCGCAGCTCAAAGGGGGCACCACCACTTGTGGACAACTTTCCCGGACACCAGCGCGGCATGATCATGACCTCGCTGTCACCGGCTCCGGCGGCCTGATCGGCCTCACCGTCGGCGAGATCCGCCGGATGCTCGCTATCTCGGCCCAGCCCAGCCACCAGGACGACTACTACCTGCGATGGTCGCGCTGGCGCAGGCGCCACCAGGCCCGCGCCCGAAGATCTCACTACCAGCGACGACAGCAGCTGCATCTCAGCCTGGGGCCGTAGTACCAGGCCGGGTATTTTCGCCGCGTCGCCGCCGGGTCCGCCTACGCTGGGCGCGTGCCTGATCGGATCCCCGCGGAGCGGCGTCTTGCCTGGCTCTACGATCCGCTTAACCCGGACCGCGGTGACCTGGACATCTACGCGGCCATGGTGGAGGAGTTCGGCGCGCGAAGCGTCCTGGACATCGGCTGCGGCACCGGGACCTTCGCCTGCCTGCTCGCCCGTCGCGGCCTCGCGGTGACCGCGGTTGACCCGGCGGCCGCGTCGCTGGACATCGCCCGGGCCAAGCCCGGCGCCGACCGGGTGCGATGGGTGCACGGCTATGCGACAGACCTGCCCCCGCTGCAGGCAGACGCGGCCACCATGACCGCGAACGTGGCGCAGGAGATCCTGACCGACCAGGACTGGGCCTCGACGCTGCGAGCCGCGCACGCCGCCCTGCGCCCGGCCGGGCACCTGATCTTCGAGACTCGTAACCCTGCCGCGAAAGCATGGCTGGAGTGGAACCCGCAACAGTCATACGAGCACGCCGTCATCCCCGGCGTCGGCGGCGTCCAGCAGTGGCTCGAGGTAACCGACGTCAGCGATCGGCTGGTGACGTTTCGCGGGACCTACATCTTTGAAGCCGATGGCGCGCGGCTGACCCCGACCTCCACCCTGCGTTTTCGCACCCGGCACGAGGTAACCGCCTCGCTAGCAGCCGCCGGCTACCGCATCGACGAGATACGCGAGGCACCGGACCGGCCCGGCCGCGAGATGGTCTTCATCGCGCTGCGGCCAGAATGACGCACGCTCGCGCCCGAAAAACCCGCTGCCAGCAACGACAGCAACGACATCTCACCCTGCGGCTGTAGTACTAGTAGGGCAGCATCAGTTCGTTACGACGAGGGTTGACATCGCGACGCCGGTGACCCTGGCTGGGCGCGCGGCGGCCGTGCTTAGGTTTCTGGCATGGATCCGTGGCCCGAGTTGCCGGACCTGCCGCAGAACGCGGTGATGCTGGATTACCTGCGGGGGCAGGCGAGCCCGCAGAGCGGCCCTGATGACTGGGCGCTGGGATCCTGGCAGCTGGATGCCCATCCCGATCTGATTGCCGTGCTCGGTGATCTGGCTCCCGGCTGGCCGCTGACCGCCGCGTACGGGGTTCCGCTGCTGGCCTGGGATGGTGTCGCGGCCATCGTCGCGCTGGGCACGGACTGGCTGGCCTTGCGGCTCGATGACCTTCCGGCCGGTGTGGAGACCGACCGTGACACCTATGGGGAATCGCTGCCTGTCGGCCCGGGCTGGCATGTCGTCCCGATCTGGGAAGGCCGGCTGCGTGAGCTTGCCGTCGCCGCGCTGCTTCACGCTGGTGAGCTGGCCACGGGCTAGCCGGCGCCGCAGCGCGCTACCTCAGGCGATCCCGCTCACGTCGCCGCTGGTAGTGGCATTGCCGGGCGATGGCCTGGTGGCGGCGGCGCCATCGTGACCAGTGCAGGTAGTGCTCTGGCGGGTGTGCCGGGCGGCAGAGCGCTGCGTGCATGCGGCGGATCTCGTTCATGCTCAGGCAGGCCAGAGCCAGGCCGTCACTGCCGGTGATCAGGCCGTTACCGCAGCCCGGCGGGCCGGAAAGTTGTCCACAGGCCTGGGTCCCCCTCTCTGGCCCGGCCGCCGTCACCGGGCCCGGCGCCAGGCGGCAGGCCGGGCGGCCTGGCCGCGGTGACGGCGAGCCAGGCGTGGTCGGCCATGGCCAGGGTGACGTGCCGGTACCAGGCGACGTGCTTGCGGGCCTGGTAGTGGTCCAGGGCGGTCTCGTTCTTGGCGGCCTGGAAGCATTCCTCTACGGCCCACCGGGCCCCGGCCACCTTCACCAGCTCCGACAGCGTCGCGCTGCCGGGGGACCAGCACAGGTAGAAGGCCAGCTCGCCGCTGGCGGGCGAGCGGCGGATCAGCAGGTTCCGGCCTGGCCCGGCGGGTGAGACTGCCCAGTCATACAGCCGCTCGCCCTTCGATCCCGGCCCGCACGACATCCGCTGCCAGCCCCGGCCCGGCACCCTCGCGGCCAGCCGGTCGGCCCGGATCGTCGTGCCGGCCCCGGCCGGGACCCGGGTATCGCAGGCCACCGCGACCACGTATGCGATCCCGGTCTTCTCCAGCCATTCCCGCAGCTTGCCGTTGTCGCCGTAGGCCTCGTCCGCCGTAAACCAGGCGAACGGCAGGCCCAGCCCGGTCACCCGCTCGATCATCGTCCGGGCCAGCGCCGGCTTGGTCGCGAACCTCACGTCCTCCCCGATCCCGGCTTCCTCGCACCGGTCCCGGTCCGACGTCCACGACTCCGGGACGTACAGCTCCCGGTCCACCAGCACCCGGGTGCCCGCAGCCGGGACAGCGTAGGCCAGGAACACCCCGACCTGGCAGTTCGTGATCTTCCCCGCCGTCCCGGTGTACTGGCGCTGCACCCCCGCCGAGCGGCGCCCGGACTTGAGGAACCCCGTCTCATCCGCGATCAGCACCCCGCCCGGATCACCCAGCTCCGCCGCCACGTACCGGACCAGCCGGTCCCGCACCTGGTCCTGGTCCCACACCGCCTGATTCAGCAGCCGCTGCATCCCCAGCGGCGACCGGTCCCCGGCGAACTCCGCGATCGTCCACCCGTTCGCCCGCCCCAGCCCCGCCACCAGGCCCAGCAGGTACGCCTCCGCCCGCAGCCTCGGCTCCCGCCGGCCGAACGCCGGCGCCACCACCCGCGCGAACATGTCATCAAAACGATCCAGCCACCCGGCCGGATCCACATCCCCTACGCTGGGCACGACGGCCGCAGCGCGATCCATCAGGACAGTCACATGCCAGATGATCACGAAGCGGCCGTCGCCGCGTCACCACGCCACGCCGGGATCACCTAACGAACTGATGCTGCCCTACTAGCCTCCGCTATTCACGGTGACCGGCAGTGTCGGCGAAAGGCTCGCTGATACAAGCGAAAAGTGCCCCCCGAACTGCGATAATGGAACTGTCGAGGAACCATGTTCGCAGCAGCGGAAGGCACTTAACACGTGGATTCTATGTCGTGGCCGAAGGGGCTGGTCGTCGAGATCGGCGGGCACGGGGTCGTGTCGCATGCGGGGTCTGCGGCGACGCGGCTGCTCGCTGACCGGACGGGCCTGACCGGCGGGCTGTCCGGGGCGCTGGCCCGGCGCGGGTTCGCGCCGCTGCATGACCGGGGCCGGGTGGTCACTGACCTGGCGGTCGCGATCGCGGACGGTGCGACGACGATCAGCGAGATCGACACCCTGGGCCACCAGGAAGAGCTGTTCGGCCTGGTCGCCTCCGACTCGACCGTGTGGCGGGCCCTGGCCGGATGCGGCCCGGCGGCGCTGGCCCGGATCGGCAGGGCACGGGCGAGGACCCGCCGCCATGTCTGGGACCTGATCGCCGCCCGGCACGGCCAGATCCCGCCGGCCCGGGCAGCCGGGCGGGACCTGGGCGAGGTCATCGTGATCCGCCTGGACGCCACAATCGTGATCGCGCACAGCGACAAGGAGCAGGCGAAAGGGACGTTCAGGGGCAGCTACGGCCATCACCCGCTAACGGCCTGGTGCGACAACACCGGCGAATCCCTCGCGGTGCTGCTGCGGCCGGGGAACGCCGGGAGCAACACCGCCGCGGACCATATCGCCGTGACCGGGGCCGCGATCGCGCAGATCCCGGCCAGGTACCGGCGCAAGATGCTGATCACCTGCGACGGCGCCGGATCCACCCACGCCCTGGTCGATCACCTCACCGCGCTGAACGCCCGCCGCGGCTGCCAGGTCCATTACTCCGTCGGGCTCGACTTCGACGAGCGGATCCGCGACGTGCTGCCAGACCTGCCCGAGACGGCGTGGAGCGCGGCCCTGGAAGCAGACGGCACGGCCGCCTACCATCCCCGTCAGCACCAAACTCGCCTTCGCCAGGGGAGCCAGCCTCTACGCGACGGAAAACCCTCCGCCCAAGCCCACTACCCAGCAGAACGTCGAGAAGTGGATCACGAGCGTTATCGCGGCCATCGTCTTCGTCGTGATCGCGTATTACCTGCTCCACGGCTAGCTAAGTCATCGGCGGGGTCAGGCACGCACAGTGGAGGCAGTGGACCTCACTTGACACCGGCTGCGAGGCCAATAAAGAACAGCAGAGTCCACATAATGCTCAGGCCGCACATGCAGATGAAAACGGCAACCAGCAGCCTGAGCGTTTGCCGCGTCCAATTACTTGGACGACGCCACCGCAGGACGGCGACGATGACTGCTGCCGCTATTAGCCTCAATCCTTCACGGGTGTGACGCGCTGGCCTGATGGCCCGGCGGGATGAGTTTTGATCTTGGTTTTTCGATGCGGGGCGCGGGGCATCCTGCCCGGCTGTCGCGTCGGGTGGGCGCCGGTTCCACGGCCGGCTGGTGGTCTCCTTTCCTGGTAGCTGGGGCGGGGTGGCTGGCTCATGGCGGGGGCAGGGCCATGATCCGGCTGAATGCCTTGGAGATGTCGCGGGCCCATGGCCATGATGGCGGTATCCGCAGGTAGCGGCGCCGCTGGCCTTTCACGATCCGCGCGGCGGCGTGGAGGATCTTGTAGCGCAGGTTATCTTTAGCTATCTTGGCGATCATGGCTGTGACCTGCGGCGATGCGTCTTGGACAGCGTCCGCGACGGGCCTGCGCGCGTGATCTTTCATCAGCCCTCGACGGGTTCCGGGGAGTTTCTGCTCGGCGTGTCGCGGCTGGCCTGGCCAGTAATGTCGGCGGTGCGCCTCTCGCCGAGCGCGCGGGCCAGGTCGCAGCGAAGCCTCCGGTTGTCGGCCTCCAGATGGCGGATGCGGCCGGTGGCGACCTCCAGGCGGCGCAGCAGCGACTGGTCGGAGGCGCGCTGCCGCTGCGGCGGCGAGGCGGCAGGATGGTGCTGGCGGAGCCGCTCGATCTCGGATCGCAGGTCATCCTGGGTGTAGAGCCATGAGCGGGCGACACCGGCTTCGCGGGCGACAGCCTCGAAGCTGATCCGCTGGCCGGTAGCGTCCATGTGCCGTAGCGCGGCGACCGCGCGCTGGCGGGTCTGCACAGCCCGTCGGCGGGCTGCCTCGACGATGTGGTGCGAGTTGTCAGCCTGCATCGGCCGCACCGCCGTCCTGGCTCTTCTCGATCTCGCTGATCATCCGGTCCAGGCTGGTGAGCACCTGCTCGTTCATCTCGGCGACCCGGGCCTGCCCCTTGCCGCTGGATACCTCGATCAGGGTGAGTGTGCGGTGCCGCTGCTCCCGCAGCTCGGGCAGGAACTCCGGCCCCGAGACGAAGACGGGGCAGGTCAAGCACGCGTTGGCATGCGGGCAGCTCTTCTGCACGGGCAGCCCGCAATAGCCGTTCGAGAGCGTCTGGGTCGCCATGCCATACCGGGTCTTGGCCCACTGCGCCTGGCCGAGCGGCCCGTCAGGGTCCAGCGTCACGCGCTCGCCCTTGATGTTGACCCTGGACGCCTGCTCCCAGTGCCGGCGCACGGTCTGGTCGGTGATCCTGGCGTAATGCGCCGTCATCTGGATTGATTCATGATCAAGAAGGACGCGGATGATCTCTTGCGGGACGTCCCGGTTGACCAGACGGCAGGCGAACGTATGCCGCCACTGGTGCGCGGTCAGATGGACCGGCTGCCCGTGCTCATCCCGGACGTCGCAGGTGGCTAGCCAGCGCTCCAGCATGCGCCGGTAGCTGTCAGAAGACAGCGGCCATTTCCCGCTCGCGTTGGCCTTGCTGCGGGGGAACAGGTTCGGGTTCCCGCCCGGCCAGCGGCCAGCGACCCGGCGCTGCTGCTCGCTGATGCCGGCCGCGAGTTCCTCGTCGATGGGGACAGCAGCCTCCCGCCTCATCTTGGTGTTGAAGTACCGCAGGTAGGGGGCACCCTGACCGTCGTGAATCAGGCAATCGAACTTCAGGGTGCAGGCATCGCATGCACGCAGCCCGCACCTGATCAGGATCAGTGACACGAGCCTGGTGGCGGGGTCTGGCCAGCGGCTGAGGTTGGCAGGCTCTTCCACCTGGGCCATGACGTACTCGGCCAGGTGACGGGTCAGCCGCGGCGGGCGGGGCGGGCAGTCACCAGCGAATATGCCTGCAGTCGCCGGCAGAGTGTCATCCCAGCCGTAACGGCGGATCGCCTGGAAGAACTGGCTGAGCCCGCTGATCCAGCGTCCCCTGGTAGCGGGACCGCCCGGCCTGCCCGCCAGCCACGCCAGGTAGCGCTCCAGGAGCGGGCGGTCGATGTCCGCCAGGTCCGCGCCGGGCGCGGCGACCGCGAGGAACTCACTGAAATGCGTCAGTGCCTGGACGCCGGCCACCGCGGTGGCGGCGCTGAGCCCGGAGCACAGCCGCAGCCGCACCCATCGTTTGCCGAGATCCTTCAGCCGCGGCTGGCTGATCTGGTCGAAACGCAGGCAGCCGCGGGTAGCCATGCGGCCGCTGTTAAGAGTGAGGCCGGGAAGCCTCGACAGCCGCCACACATCGCGGGGATACTCGACCTCCCAGCCGACGCCGTCGCGAAGCGACTCGACAGCATCCCGCGCGTGGATGAGGAAGGCCTCGCTGCTCGCCCGCATCCCGCTGTCGGCCGCAGGGACCCTGCGTGCTGACCGGGCAAGCTCGCGCCATTGCGGCTCGGACAGATCTAGCAGCGAGCCGACGCCGGCCCGTCGCGCCCATCCGATCGCCATGTTCACGACGCGGAAGGGCGCGGAGACGGTCTGCTCGTCACGCCGGCACTGGACGGCGTACTGCAACTCGAGTTTCAGCTGCGGCGGCAGGTTCTGGCAGTCGATCACAGCGGCTCCGCCCTGGCCGCGGGGCGCGGGCCCGGGGCTTGCCAGGAACGTCGCTATCTCGGGTCGGCCCAGCCTGCGCCAGCGCCGGTTATGCGCGGCGCACATAGTCCCGGAGAACACCGCCCGGCCACATTCCGCGGCGCCGCAGATCTTCCAGCCCAGGACCGGGTCGCTGGGAGCGGGGGCCAGCGGCTCGTCCCGGAACTCCGGCCGGACCGCCGCCACTAGCCTTTCCAGCAGCCTGGCTCGGTCGGCGTCCGCAGAACGCGGCGGCCGGCGATCACCGGGTGCCATCAATCCTGCCCGGTCATCGCCCGGGAACGCGGTCGGGGCCAGCCGGTTATGCTGACGGGCGGTCACAGCTGCACCTCCCGGCCGGTGAACCAGCCCGCGGCCTCCAGAGTCCTTCGGGCATCCTCGATGGTCAGGTGACCGTAGGTGTCGATGGTCGTGGTGATCGAGGCGTGCCCGAGGAGTTCCTTCACGCTCTCCATCCCGGCGCCCTTGCGTAGCAGCCATGTGGCGTAGGTATGGCGGTAAAGATGAGGCCCGAAATCGATGCCGGTGCGGCGCCGCAGCCGCAGCACCAGGTCGTAGACGGAGGCGTAGGTCAGCGGATGGCCGCGCGGCTCGGCCCACAGGTTGACGAAGACGTAATCGGAGTCAAGGGAGCCGTATTCGCGGGTGAGGTAGTCCGCATACAGCCGCATCAGCTCCGCGCTGGCCGGGACCATCCGCGAGATGCCGCCCTTGACGCGAGCCCTGTTGTCGTTGGGCCGCGGGGTGACGGTAACGGTGCGCTCGGCGATCCCCATGTCTTCATGGCGCAAGCCGAGCGCTTCGCCGATGCGGACCCCGCAGTCCAGCAGAACAGCAAAGAGCAGGCGGTCCCGCAGGTGATCGCAGGCGTCCAGGATCGCCTGCGCCTGCACGGCGGTCAGAACCGTTGGCCGCCGCCGGGACGTCCTCAGCGTGATCAATCGGTGCTGCTGCGGCTCGTTCTTGGTGATGTGGTGCAGGAACGGCTTGTATGACGTCGCCGGCCCGCGGCGGCCTGCGGGCTGCATCGTGACCAGCAGCCCGGCCAGCGCAACCCCGTGCCGGGCATGGAACTCGCAGAACGAGACCAGGGCGGCCAGCTTGCGGTTCACGCTCGCCGCCGAGCAGTGATGCTCCACCATGGGCAGCACCGCGACCTTCCCGTCACGGGCCGCCGGGGGTAGCCGCAGCCACGCCACGAACCCGGCGACGTCCTCCAGCGTGGCCGCCTGCCAGTCGCGCTGTCGCGCAGCCAGGTACGTGAGCCAGTCCTTCAGATCGTGGGCGTAGGCCTTGACCGTGTTCGGGGACCTGCCCGCCGAGGCCATGTACGACAAGAAACGCTCCGCCGGCCCGACAGGGACGTGATCATCCCCGAGCAACGTCCACGATTCCTCGCCCGAGCCCGGCATGAGCACCCGCTGCACTCGCATCGAACCTCCCGGTTGCGTGATGGACAACGGAAGGTAATCGCATCCACCACCATGATCGGGAAGCCCTCAGCCCTCGTAATGCACGTCACGGACACTCTCTCGGGGGCCCCAGATAACGCAGGGTCTTCGGCTCGGCGGTGGCGAGGTCGCCGTCCAGGGCGAGGAGGCGGAGCCAGGCGAGCAGGTCACACGCGATGGAGGCGGCCTGGCACCAGGCGGTGTTGACCTGGTAGTTCCGCGACGGGAGATGGCGCAGGCCGGTGGCCTTGCCGCAGCGGATGGCGGCCTCGACCCTGGCCTGGGTCCGGTGCCGTGCTTCGAGGAACTGGGCCTGGCCGCCCGGGGTGCTGGTGGCGGTGACCTGGTACCGCTTGCTGTCGTGCTGCTCGAACAGGGACAGCTGCGCGCCGGGGTGCGGGTTCTCGCGCCGGATCAGGATCCGCATGTCCGCTGGCCAATTCGCGAAGCGGTCGCCGCCGGCGGAGTGGCGCAGCAGCCCGGTCAGTTCGGCGACCTGCGCGTCCGGGCGGGCCGTGCCGTCTGCTTCCAGGGCCGCGCTCCACGCCGTCCCGGGCAGGTCCGGCAGCACGTCGCGGATCCGCTCGTCGAAGTCCAGCCCGACGGAGTAGTGCACCTGGTATCCGGGGCGGGCGTTCAGCGCGGTGACGTAGTCGACCAGGGCGTGGGTGGATCCGGCGCCGTCGCAGGTGATCAGCATCTGGCGCCGGTGCCTGGCCGGGACCTGCGCGATCGCGGCGCCGGTCACGGCGATATGGTCCGCGGCGGTGTTGCTCCCGGCGTTCCCCGGCCGCAGCAGCACCGCGAGGGATTCGCCGGTGTTGTCGCACCAGGCCGTCAGCGGGTGATGGCCGTAGCTGCCCCTGAACGTGCCCCTGGCCTGCTCCTTGTCGCTGTGCGCGATCACGATCGTGGCGTCCAGGCGGATCACGACGGCCTGGCCCAGGTCCCGCCCGGCTGCCCGGGCCGGCGGGATGCTGCCGTGCCAGGCCGGCGATCAGGTCCCAGACATGGCGGCGGGTCCTGGCCCGTGCCCTGCCGATCCGGGCCAGCGCCGCCGGGCCGCATCCGGCCAGGGCCCGCCACACGGTCGAGTCGGAGGCGACCAGGCCGAACAGCTCTCCTTGGTGGCGCAGGACGTCGATCTCGCTGATCGTCGTCGCACCGTCCGCGATCGCGACGGCCAGGTCAGCGAGCACCCGGCCCCGGTCATGCAGCGGCGCGAACCCGCGCCGGGCCAGCGCCCCGGACAGCCCGCCGGTCAGGCCCGTCCGGTCAGCGAGCAGCCGCGTCGCCGCAGACCCCGCGTGCGACACGACCCCGTGCCCGCCGATCTCGACGACCAGCCCCTTCGGCCACGACATAGAATCCACGTGTTAAGTGCCTTCCGCTGCTGCCCCAATGGTTCCTCGACAGTTCCATTATCGCAGTTCGAGGGGCACTTTTCGCATATATCAGCGACCATTTTCCGGCACCGCAGGTCATCATGAATAGCGGAGGTTAAGGTCGAGGGCCGACGTAGGTGCCTCGCTGCGGAACCGTGAATACAAGGCCCTCGTCGCGCAGCAGCTTGATCGCCCGGCGGGCCGTATCTCTGCTCACCCCGTACTCCTGCTCGATCGTCTTCTCGCTCGGCAGCGGGTCCAGGTGGGCTAGTTTGCCGGACTCGATCCGTGCTCGCAGGCTCGCTGCCACCTGGGAGTAGAGGGGCTCGGCGGAGTACAGGTCGACCACGAAGTCAACGTAGATCACCTAAGGGACGTACCAACGGTTACCTACGTTGCCTACGTAGGTAACGTAGTTCTATCATTGGGAGCGTGGGCATTGTCCGGGGCGAGAGGAGAGGGTCCCTTGAAGCGAGCACTAATAGCAGCTGTCGGCGTGGCCGTGATGGCACTTGCCGCGTGCTCATCGGCAGGTCACGTAGGGGGAGTCGCTAGAAGGAACCCGGCTACCTACTTGGGCGGGTCTGCCTTCGGTCGCACGGCCAAAATGTCGGTGGTGACGGCCAATGGCGGGCCGTACGAGTTCTGCGCGAGCTTCGACCCGTCGGCAGACCGGTCTACGGACAACACCTTCGTGCCTGACGGGCAGTACGGCCTGGCAGGTCACGAGTTGGGCAGCTACACCGGCACTCCCTGGTGGGAGGGCTGCATCAACGCGTTTGACGGTCGCTAGCAAGCCCCGCGGCCACCAGGAAAGGAACACCTCCGGTGCCTTACGGCTACATCGACCCCGTCCAGCGAGTCCACCAGCAGCAGGCGCTGCGGAATCTCGCGCGGCCCGCGCAGAATATCCAGCAGCCCGTCTACCAGCAGCCGATCCAGAGCCCGCTGGCAGGCCTGCCACAAGCCCAGAACGAGATCATCAGCGCCAGTGGCCTGGGCCAGCACCGGCGGCCGAGCCCGGAGGCGACCGTGTTCTGGGGAATGCTGGGCGCGCTCGTCGGCTACCTGATCCACAAGAACTGGCACCGGGCATGGGTCCGGGGCGTGACCACGTTCACCGGCACATTCATCGGCGGCTGGATCGTCACGTTCATCGGGACCGCGATCGTCGCCGCTTTGGTGGACCAGAACAACAACGGCACCGACACCGGGCCGATCATGGTCTGGACCGGCATCGTCAGCCTCGTCGTAGCCATCCTCGTGGCCCTGGCCTTCGTCCGCCACACGCCGCAGCGGAGCGCAGCCCGTCCAGCCGCGAGCCCGTCAGACCACGGGATGCGGCCCGGATACCTAACCCTGCCCGCGAGAGCCGACGCCAACAGCGCGAGGCATGTCAGCGCTGATGGCCTTGCGGCGCGACCGGTGCGCAGGTACGGGCCGATGAGCTGTCATGTAGCCGACACCGGCTCCGACCCGAACCAAGACAACGTGAAGTGACGGTTGTTAGACGGCTGGCTGGAACGACGAAGACGAGGAGGCCGGTTTATGACCGCCGCAGATGAGACCCTGGCCAAGATCGATGCCGAGCTAAGGCAGTTCGCCACCTGGGACGGGCGATCCGGTGACGCTGCCAGCTCCAGCGCGACGGACCTGGACGACGGGCGCGGCGCGTGCGCGGAATGCGGCTACGACCCCGGCGACTGCGAAGGCGTGGACCACGACGCCTGGTCCGCTGAGCACACCGATTGCGTGCCGCACGACTACGAACCTGAGCCCGAGCCGTACGGGACAGGCGAGTACCTAATCGCCCGGGAGGATCTGTGGCAGTGCGACGGCTACCTGAACTGGCCCGAGCCCGATGACCCGAACGCCGACGTGCCGGGCTGGGGCGTGGCGGAGGTCTGGCAGAGAGACGGCAACTGCGAGTGGTGGCCAAACTGGCTGGAGGCAGGCCTGACCCTGGAGGAGGCTGTCGAGGCAGCCGAGCGGCGGGAGATCAACCTCGGGGGGCTCCTGGGAAGCATCTGACCGATGGCAGCTGCAGCTCCCGCTGAGCCCGCACTTCTCATCGCTAAAGCACTGCCAGGCACTGCCCGCCTCCTCGTTTCCGCGCCCGGTAGATAGCCGGGCACTGCTTCCGATCGCGGCTCTCACGTTTCCCGGTGCGGGCCGAGCGCACCGCGCAGCCAGCGGAAGAAGACATGTCCATCCCGATCCACTTCCACGATCTGGAGCGATCGGAGGAGTCGAAGAGCGACGTACTGATCATGTCGCGAGGTGACCCGAGAGCCACTATCCGGCTGGGCAACCTGGACCGACTGCGACGGCGGCTCGCCCAGTACCGCGCACGAGGCCAGCACTGTCTTGGCCAACCAAGTCCGCCTGGGGTGACTGCTGTCCAGCGGGCAATGCACTGTGTGACCAGCCACCTGGCCCATGGGGGGTAGAGACCTAATTCAGCGAGACTTCGGGCAGCTCGAATGGCTCGTACGTCGGCCAGTCTTCGGCCAGGACCGGTGACTCCATCAGCTCATAGGCCCAGGCACCATCGCCGTCCGGCCTGGCGAGCGTGGCGTGCCAGTGCTCGACCTCTACGTCCCCGGCATCCGGCGCGACCCAGGTTTCCCTGATGATCAGCTCGTCCTCGTCCACTGCATCCCGTTCTCTCACTGATTGGCTTCCCCGCCACTATGCCGAAACGGTTATGTCGTTGTAAAGCATTCCATAACAGAGCTAATACCATAGACGGCATAGGAGACGCGTAATAGCACAGAGGCCATAGCAACGGTCCGAAGCGTTGTAAGCTATTCTCCGTTCGATCAGGGCCGCAGGACAGCGGCCGACCAGCGCAACGTGAGGCCGAACCACCTCACGCGAGAGGCTCCGTAGCGTCGGCTGTGGGTCTCTTCGCTTTGCCCGGACGTCAGAGTGCGGGAGGAGAATGGCGTCATGACTCAACCAAGCGAGCGGGACGTGTTGGCCAATGCAGCAGCGCAGGAGGCCACCCAAAGAGAAGAGATACCTCGCAGCGGAATCTGCCCCTGCAGATCATCGAGGTATACGCATCGAAGAAGGTGATCGATCTCGCGGTGCCCGACGCGTATCAAGCCGTCAAGGACGGCATCAAGAAGGGCATCGACAAGATCAGCAACCGGCCCGAGACTCAGCCGCCGCCATCGTCAGCACAAGCTGAGTAGTCGAAGCGGCCCTCAGCGCCACGGAAAACGGCTTAAAAGGCTGGACGTGTCTTGAACGGGATGGTCTGATCGCCAGCCCTGGGCCAAGCCATCGTTGTACGGGCTTGCCTAGCGTTGACTCTCGCGTTAGAGCATGCATAATGACGCATATTCACTCTAAGAGCGGATCGCCTCTAAGCGCTTTCAGAGACTTTGCCGAATCATTGCACCACGAGCGTAGCGACGTAATACGGCATTTCAAGTATCTGCACCGTGTATGAACCCGGACGAAGTGCTGCTACAGAGAACGCCCGCGAGTTTGGAGCAACGACCGTACGACCAACGAACACAGCTCTGGTAGGGTCACCCAAGGTAAAGTGCGGGTCACTCTTGGAGGCGTAGACGGCAGGTTTCGAACTTGGCGAAATCACCAATGTCATCCGAGCTGGCACATGGTTCGCTACTGCATAAACGGAGTTGGTGAAATGGATCGTCAGCGGGCGGCCTGCTGGTGCGTAAAAGCAGCCGCCGTTATCGAAGTTGTTACCTCGCGCATTGGTCTTGATGGCGAAGTTCGAAGATACCTGACCTGTGGCCTGTGGGCATGATGGTGCTAGCGGTAGGCCTCCAGCTGCTGTCCGCGCTACTACCCGAGCGTGGCCCAGGATAGTTGCATGCGAGTTATGCGGTGCTCGGGCACTCAAGAAGAAGAAGATGCCGGAAGCTGCTATTGCCGTTGAGATACCAAGGGTCAGTATCGAATTGATTCTTCGGCTCATTTTTCCCTACCCGTTGAAGCAATCGGCATATGGAAATCCCCTATTACTACACGATTGCTCCACGTAATTGCCGCTGATCTTAATTCCACTCGTCCACACCCAATAATATCCAGAGGGTGTCGCATTCTGAACGTGAGCTTGGGCGTAGTTCGTGACATTTAGATTCTCGTTTAGAGCTTGGAGAACGTTATTTGCGTTATACTCGGCGACTTGAGCCTCAACCGTATAGTTAGTAGCGCACGCATTTGAAGCGTCGACATTATGCTTATCGGGATTGGAGCTAGTGAGAATATCCACACCAGTATTCAGGCAGATCTCCGGGAACCGGTCATCGCCCTGCACCCATGCATAGGATCCCCAGATATCGGCCTTTGCAGAGCCCAGGCCGAAGCCGAGGCAGCCGACTGTCAATAGGCATGCAGAAAGAACTTTGGTAAGCAGGCGCATCTCCTCACCTCATCAGCCGAGTGTTACACGGCTATTGCCTGTAGTCAATAGGGCCAAACGAGCTGCGCCCGATATCTGCTATTTCCGTACCGAAGCACAGTAGTCAAGAAGAATGCTCGTAAGAAACTGAGCACTCACTAAACAGTAGTTGCCAGCAACAGTCGGCATGGGTTTGGCTGCGGAACGGATACAGCGACGTCTTAATTGCCTGGCCTACCGGATCAGCTCTGCGATCTCTCCCGCCGCCCGAGTCTTGGGCAGTGCCGGGCGGTGGCACTTGCCACATGTGGCTTGGGCTCTCGGCCGTACCTGTCAGCAGATGAGGAGTCGCCTTTTCGCATCCGTGCCGAGCTTGCGGCCCAGCGCCTGTCTCCCGACAACTGATGCGGTGTAGGCGCACCAGCCGCTTTTGCCGGGTTGCATATCGCTAGGCTGCTATGACTGTCCCCCGCATCTGATCCAGGACGCCCCGCCACTAAGACCCCTCCGTGAACGAGGTGCAATGACTGCTGCTAAGGCTCCGGACGCGCTAGAGGAGCCGAGGAGTTCCGCCCCGAGCACTGAACGGACGGCTAGGGCAGACTGGGTCATCTGGCTCATCGCCTCTGGCGTCTTCGGGTGCTACACAACGCTCTCAGTCTTTCGCTACCTTCGGCTCCAGCCCACCACCTACGATCTCGGAATCTTCACGGAGTATGTCCGGCAGTACTCGCTGCTGCATGCGCCGTTCGTCGGGATCCGTCGCATGGACCTGCTCGGTGATCACTTCCACCCGATCCTCGCCCTACTCGCGCCGCTATTCCGCCTCTTCCCCACGCCCGTCACCCTGCTAGTGGTGCAAGCACTGCTTGTGGCGCTTTCGGTGGTACCGGTCAGCCGGGTTGCCACCGCACGGCTGGGCACCGCCAGTGGCAGGCTAATCGGGGCGGCTTATGGCTTCTCGTGGGGGCTGCAGCAGCTGATCAACTTCGACTTCCACGAAATCGCCTTCGCGATCCCACTCCTCGTCTTGTCGCTATCCGCGCTGATCGATTCACCTAACCCCCCTGCAGGGGAGGCCCCGAGCCGGAAATCGCCCCGGTACAAGGCTGCAGTTTGGTGGGCATTGCCGCTCGTCCTAGTCAAGGAAGACCAAGGCTTCACGGTCGCCGCGATCGGCCTTCTCCTAGCCCTGCGCTACCGGCACAGTGTCGCGGGCTTGCTGCTGACGGCCTGGGGCCTGACCTGGTCATGTCTCGCGATCACAGTATTCATTCCCCACTTCAACCCATCTCACCAATACTCGTACTGGTCTCAGGGCGGCCAACTGAGCGATGGCAGAGCCCAGCTATCGGTGCCGGACCTAATTCACAATCTTCTGGCGTATCCCTCAGCGAAGCTACCCACGCTCGCCTTGATCTTGCTTCCGACAGCTTTTCTGGCCCTGCGATCACCACTCGTATTCGTGACATTGCCAGGCCTGCTGCTTCGGTTCGTTTCGACGGACAGCGCCTACTGGGGTACCACATGGCACTACGACGCTACGGTAATGCCGATCGTCTTCGTGGCTGCGATCGACGCCATCACCGAATCCGGGCAAGAGAGAACTATTTGACGGCCCGTCTTTGGCGCGCCGGACGGAGCCCGCGGGTTTGGCCTATATTGCGCGACACGGGCCCGCAATGATGATCGGCATTGCCGCCGCGCTATCCTTCCAGTTCCCGCTGGCTGCCCTTTGGAACCCTCAGACTTACCAGGTAGACCAGCACGTTGCCGCAGCGCGCGCAGCGATGGCGTTGGTCCCTGACGATACGACAGTCGAAACGGACCTGAACCTTCTCGCACCGCTCGCAGCTAGGGACCGAGTGTTCTGGTCCGGTACACCAGATAACCCGGCCACTCAGTACATCGTGTTCGATGCGACCAGCGCCGACTACCAGCCGCCACCCGCGACACTCCCGCATTCGTCGCCAGCTTGCATCCCAAACGACGGTACTCGTTGATCTACAATCATGACGACATATATGTTTTCCGTCTGGCCGGGACTCGGAGTTTACGAGGTTGAGATTGCCAAAGCGGACACCTAACGAGGCGGTTCGCTTCCCAGGTAATGGTCGTCTGATGGGCTGTAATGCCTGACATCGGGATGTAAGCAACATTATAAGATGACCCCACAGGGCTGGGATCACTCGCGCTTCGGCAGCTGTCTTCCTGACTCGGTAGAACGGGCAGCACCGGTAGCACGCCGCCGTTCTGGGAATTGACCGTATCATCACAGCGTGGCTGCTCTGACCTGCCCGCACTGCGGTGTGTTCGCCCGGTTCACCGTGCAATGGCAGCGGGAGGTCGACCCGGAAGACACCTGGCCGAATCCTGCTTCGTGCTACACGTGCGACCACTGCGACAAACCCATCGCCGCCATCCCGAACGCGTGGGGAATGGTCACGGAGTACTGGCCGACCACCGTCAAGGGAAAGAAGTTCCCTGA
>CAVUFO010000018.1:0-252978 GCA_963740785.1 uncultured Actinomycetota bacterium | reverse complement strand
ACGGGCATACCCCGTGTCGTCCTTTAGATGAGTGCCGGGACTGCCCTGGCGGCAGAACGCGCGTGGGCTGTCCGCTTGGCGGCCCGGATCCGACCTCTGCCCAGAAGCGCCCGGTTGCCTTGTCTGTTTCGAGCCGGTAGCTCTGGCCGGGTAACCCGACTTCGGCACCGGTGACTGGAGCTTGAGCGATCCGATCAGCGGATACCGGTTACCGCACTCCTGGCAGGGAAGGGCGACCGCCCGCAGGTAACCCCACGGGCGGCGGCCGTCGTGAGCAGGATAGAACTCGTCCATGGAGCGCTCGTAACGGTCGCCAACCAGGTTGAGGACGAACTCGACGTCTTTCAGCAGCCGGGCCCGGCCGTCAAGGAGCCGCCCGTGTGAAATGTCGCTGTATCCGGGGAACGGGAGATCGGGCTCCGCGCTCCAGTCGCGCATGGGGTAGTCGGCGAGGTTCCCGCGATGGTCGCGACCGGAGAGTAGTCGATCCCCCATGCCTTCACGCCGAGCCGCGCCGCTTCCAGCGGGATCATTGCCCGCCCCGAGAAGGGATCAAGAATGGAAGCGCCTTTCGGGTAGAGCCTCTTCAGCTCTGCGACCAGATCGTCATGCGCCGCGTCACGTCCCGCGAAAGCCTGGCGGACAAGTTCCTGAAGCCGCCTCTGCTCACCGGCTTTCTCGGGCCACGGCAGCAGGCAGGAGAGGACGGCGGCCTTCGCCTGGGACATGGGACGCTTAGCGAACCAGGTAAACAGGTTGGCCTCGGTGTTGCCGCTTCCCCAGCCTCCTTCACTGTTCTCGGAGACTTCCTGGCACGGGAACCAGCGTTCGATCATGCGGGTCATGCGGTTTGCTCTCCTTGGCGGCCTTGAGCTCGCTGCCCGCGATGTGGAGCACTGGCACGTCCTTAGCCGCGTCGGCGAACACCGATGCGGGATTCCGGTAAGCGGCGTAGAGCGTTCCGGTACCATCGCGGCATTGATCCGTTACGTAGAGCCAGTAGTCGTCGCCGAGGATCGCGGCTTTGGCAATTTCGTTGCCGGTAACGCTCACACCAGAGCTTGCCGCTGAGCGCCAGACTCCTTTGATCTCAACGCACCGCTGATCGCCTTTGCGGGCTTCAAGATCATAACCGGGCCCGGGCCGCTCGCTGTGGCGGTCGGCGACAGCCCAGCCATCGCGGCGCAGCAGCGCCGTGACGTGCGCCATCGCGATCGTCTCGGAGTCCTTCTCGGTCGGGTCCTGGGGAACGCCGGTGCCGCGACGTGCGCCCAGCCGACACGGCGGATCTCTCCGACCTCGATTGCGGCGGCTGCGCGCAGGACGGCAAGGCGGTCTTGCACGGCCGCTGGAGCCGCTGCTGGGTCGCGAGGCGGACGGAACGGTCACGGATATCGTCGGTCAGGTCGCCTGGGAGCCGTTCGAGTTGACGGCCCGCTGATGCCAGCCACGCGTCAAGGGCATTGCGGCGCCTCACGCCATCGTCCGTGGCTGCGGCGCCCGCCGCCGTCTCGGCGTCAGCGGCGTGCGCCGGGTGGAGCGCCCGCGGCCGGCGGTCTGTGGCGCGAAGATTCGACAGGAGTTCCCAGTTGACCGGCTTGGCACCGACGTCGTCGACACGGACCAGGTAAGACCAGGTCGTCTCGCGCCTGCCTCCGCCTTCGGTGACCTTCGTCTCGAAGCACACGAGGTCGTAATCGGTCACTGAGGTGGGGTCTTCTACGGTCCCGCCCCGCTACAGGACCGGGCGAAGGTGGTTGCCGACCGCTTTGACGAGCGACGGGAACGGCGGATCGGCTGGCCCCAGGCTCACCGCCCGAGCGGCGGCTGAGCGCCCGCTCTTTATCGCATCGCGTATTGCTGTGCCGCTCGTAGCGACGAGCGCGCGGCTGCCGGGCGGAGTGCCGAAGTCGCCGGGCAGCGTGCCGAGCGACGCCGCGGAGACGAGCCAGAGTCCTTCGTCGGCCAGCGCAGAGGACTCGGCGTGGACAAGACCAGCTTCTGCCAGCCTGCTCAGGAACCGTTCAACGACATGCGGGTTGATGCGTTCGAGCCGTTCGGCGTGCAAGGCCTCCGCGGCTGCGACGACGTCGCTGTCACCAAAGTGGGCCGCAAGCTCGTCTTCTTGCCGCCGGGCGAGCTGGTGCGCCATCCGGAACCGCTCCGAAGTAATGGCCCGGATGGCACGCGCCGCAGGCGCCCGGTCATCGGTCTCAGGACTGTAGGCGCGGGCGAGAAGGTCTTCGAGGCTGCCGAGCCGCTCTTGTTCGAACACGATCTCGCCGACAAGCGACAGCGAGTCGAACATCTTGCCGCCGAGTTCGTTCGCTGCCGCGATGAGGTTCTCGAGCAGACGGGCATGCGCGTCGCCCTCTCGGGTGCCGGGCGCAACGAGGTTGTAGAGCTCGACGTTCTCGGTCTGCCCGACTCGGTGGATACGGCCCATGCGCTGTTCGAGCCGTACCAGCGACCAGGGGATGTCCCAGTTGACCAGCACGTGCGCGCTCTGCAGGTCGATGCCTTCATTGCCGGCGTCGGTGGAGACGATGACCTGGAACTCGCGGGCCGCGAACCCGGCCGAATCTCGTCCCGGACGGGATGGGGGTCGCGGCCGGAGTACCGCTTGGCGGTGTACCCGCAGTCGCGGAACCGCCCGACGAGCCAGTCGGCCGTGTCGGCGAACTCGGTGAACACCACCAGCTGATATCGCCGCCCGGCGTGGATCCCGTTCGGCGGCAGGCACTCGTTGACGAGGCGCGGCCACTTCGACACCTGCTTGTCGGCCGTCGCTGACGTGGCGTCGAGACGGTCAAGCATCTCGCCGATCGCCTTCTTCTCCTCCCGGGCGGACTCTGACTGCTTCGGGGGTGACCCACGCTAGGTCCCGCTCGGCCTCGTCCTCCCAGTCGCGGTCCGCGTCGTGGCCGCGTCGGCCGGGTTCTGGGTGCCCATCCGTCCGTCGGCGCCGACGGAGCGTCTCGGCAAGGGAGTACAAGGACGAGGCTGCCCGCTTGCCGTACACCATCTTCGCCAGGCCACCGCGGTCCGGGGAAAGTACCGGTCTACCAGGTCGAGCGCCTCGTTGTAGAAGGCCTGCTCGTCCACATTCAGCGGCACGTTGATGTTCCGGGCATGCCGAGCTTTGAACAGCGGAGACCGGCCGTCGTAGTCGACCAGCTCCTCCTTCATGCGGCGAAGGAAATGCAGCGGGCCTGGCTTCAGCGCGTGCGAGGCTGGTCATCGTCGATCCGCTCGACTGCAGGAAACACCTCCGGATCGACGAGGTGCATCAGCGAGCGGAACAGCCACTCGTTCCCGCGATGCGGAGTAGCGGTCATGAGCACGCCCCGCGGCGTGTCTCGCGAGATCATCTGCCCGACACGGTAACATTCAGCAGCGGTCGGCGTCAGCCGGTGCGCCTCATCGAACACGACCGCGTCCCATCCGGCACGATCTGGCTGGATGGCTTCCAGGACGGCCTGGTTCACCGCTGACAGTTCGAGCGACACGACCCAGATGTCGTGCGGGCGGCCAGCCCGCCCTCGCGGACCGTGCTCGCAGTGATCCGGCGGAGCTGCCCGCCGAGGAACCGCTCGAAGTCGGCGATGCCACTTCGAGACGAGGTGCGCGGGACACACAATCAGGGCGCGCTTCACGAACCCCAGGCGCTGCGCCTCACGGAGCCACAGGCCCCCCATGATCGTCTTGCCGGTACCCGGCTCGTCGGCTAGCAGGAACCGGAGCAAGGGCTGCGGGAGCATGGCGCCTAGACCGCCCGAGACTGGTGTGGGTACGGCACCAGCGGCATCGACGCCAGCGCCGCGGCCGACGCGTTCTGCGTGGCCGCCCGCATCCACTGCGTCCACAGTCCCGCCAGCACGGCAGCGGACTCAGCGCCGCCGTCTTCGCTCAGCTGCTCCACCGCGGCCGAATCCGACACCTTATGCTCGGTCAGCGTGCCATCATCGCGGGCGACGAACAGATGCCACCCGCCATCGAACGGCACCGCTCCGCGCACGGTCACCCACTCAGACGAGCCGGGCAGTCGCACGCGCGTTCCGGTGTCGAAGAGGGTCAACGGTTCTCCTAGCAGCCCTATGCCGGGCCGGATTGGTTTGCTTCGTTCCAGGCTAGGGCTTACCGGCACCACCGGTCAGCGAACAACGCCGGGCAGCCCGTCCCGGTCTGTCGATATCGGCGCGGGAAAATACCGCAGGCGTCCGCCCCTCACCTGAATGAAATCTAGTCCCCTACATCCACATGAGACGCCATCGCCAAGGAGGGCGCCAGTGCATGGCTGCCGACATCGTCACCGACGGCGACACCAGCCACGCTGCATGCCCTCATGACCACTCGTTCGCTGGCGGCGTGGCGCGTACCAGCCACCTCGAAGTGCCGCTCGGCAAGAGCCAGTCCGCCATCTCCGACCACACCCGGATGCTGACCCAGACTGGACTGACCGCCAGGCGATCAGCAGGGCAAGTGGACCTGGTAGCGCATCGTGTCCGGCCCGCCTCGCCGCCGTCCGGCAGGTGCCCAGCGGCACGTAGGAGCGGTGGCGGAGAACAAGCTGCGGTCCTGGCTCGGGCAGCGCCAGCGCAGGAACGAGCAGTAGCGGCGGGATGTGGACGCGCAGCATCTTGACGGCGCACGCCAGCGCGGGCTCCTCAGTGATGAGGAGGTGATCGCTCGGGCGCCGGGTTTCCCAGGACCGGTTACCAGATGGAAATGGAGCGTCGGCTCAAGGACGCGATAACTGACCTGACTAGGGAGACCGTCGCCGCCCGCACGTCTTCGGACCGGGCGGCCGATCGCCTTGTCTGGGCTGACTGTCGGCCTGGTGGTCCTGACGGCCGCTCTCGTCGCCTTGACGGTTGTCCTCGCCGTCCGCCGATAGCCTGATCCAGTCCGCCCGCCGTCGTTCATCGGTCACCGGCATGACCGGCCGTCCCGATGTTCTCACCGGCCGGACAATTCATGACCAGGCCTGATGCGCCGTAGCCCGTCTTGGCTGGCAGCCCGAGAACACCGTCGGCGCCGACCGGCCCTAGTTTCTGCCGGAGGAATCGATGTGGGACCAGGTTGGCCAGCTGCATGCGCATCACGGTGATGTCCCTGCCGAGGTCCGGCTGCTCAAGCTGACCGAAGAGGTGGGGGAAGCCGCGGAGGCGTTCATCGGCATGCAGGGCATGAACAGCAGGAAGGGGACCTGCCGTTCCCGCGATGACCTGCTCGCCGAGCTGTCTGATGTGATCATCACGGCGGCTGTCGCGATGAGCGGGATCGCCGGCGACGCGGACAAGGCTCGCGATCACTTCGAACGGCGCCTGGCGGTGGTGACCGAGCGGGCCGGACTCTGATGGCCCGCAAGCCATTGTGCGTCACCCGTCTGGCGTCCGGCCCGCAGCCGGAGCTGGCGGCGTTCGCGTGGTGAACCGCGGTCAGCGCGTTTCTAGCGCACCGTTGCCTCGTCCAGCCGGCGGTGCAGCAGGGACGCCAGGGTGAGCATGTCCAGAGCGTCCTTGCGTGAGGTGGCCCAGGCCACCCTTGGAGCGTGGGCGGCCGGGTTCCGGAACGTGCTGAACAGGCCCTTCATAAGTGTCGCGATCCCCGTCTGTTCCGAACGTTCCCACTCGGTCGCCAGGCCGTTGAAGGCGATACGCGGCCCCGACCCCAGCGAGCATGTCGCATCGACCAGCGGCGAGCCGTCACCGGTCGTGCGGGCCAGGCCGCGCAGCTTGTCCGCCACGCTTTTGGAGGCTTCCAGAACGGCGTGGAAGTAGTTCTGCTGCAGCAGTTCGGCTCGGCAAAAGCGCAGCACGTCCGGATGGACGTCGCGGCGCGACAACTCAGCGCGCAGGTCATCGGCGCGTTGCTGCGCCTCATCAAGGGTCACCGCGGCCTTGACCCGGGCGACCTTGCCGTCCTCCAGTACCCGGAATCCGGATAGCAGCAGGCGCTCGTTGAGCAGCGCCCGGGTTGCGTCGAACTCGGCCGGGGAGGTGAATCGCACCGGCGCCATGACTTCGGATACCAGACGCAGAAGCGCCTTCCCGTCGTGTTGCTGGTTCTGCCGGGCCGCGACGGCGTTGAACATCCGCATCCATTTGGTGTTCTGCTATCCCCGGACGACTCGGGCACCTTCAGAGGAGCGATCAGGTTCGGGATCTGAGGACCGGTCACCGCCTCAGCGAGCACTTTGCAGACCTGCTCGACAGCCGACGCAGAGAATGCCGGAACGATCACAGTCGTGGCCATACAGGGCACTATCCCACCAGCTTGACCGTGACAGCGCTCAGCCTCCCCCGGGACGCTCGGTTCATCAGCCTCGCCGCTGATTACATGCCGATATCGCGCTCGGTGTTTGCCTGCGCTGACCGGCGGCGAGCCGTGATGAGCCAGCCGAATCGGGCGACCTGACCGCAGGGCCGAATGGGCGGGCGACGCCAATACGATCGAGATGAGACCTTCCGCCAAGAAGAACCAACCGCGCGGCCAGGCCCGCGCGCTGCCTTGGGGAGCGACCAAGTCCGGCCGGAGCGAAGGGACACGGTGACACTGCCATTGATCATCGCCGGAGCCGCTGCGGGCCTAATAGCGGGCCCGCGGATGCGGGCCAGCGTGTTCTCCCGCAGCACCGAACCCGGCCAGCCGCCACGCCGCGCGTGCCCAGCCTGCGCCCAAGACATCCTGCCGGACCGCTGGCGGTGGCGCTCGCTGCTGCCCGTCACCGGGCGGTGCCCGTCCTGCCGCGCCCGGATCGGCCCGTATCCGCTGCTCGCCGAACTCGCCGCCGGGCTCGCCCTGGCCGTGGTGGCCGCCCGGGTATCTTCCGGATGGGAGCTGGCCGCGCTGACCTGGCTGGCCCTGATCGCCGTCCCCCTTGCCTTCATCGACGTGGCCGTTCACCGGCTGCCAGACCCGCTCACCGCCGCCGCCTTCGCCGGGACCATCGCGCTGCTGGCCGTCGCCGCGCTCGCCGGCCACCAGCCTGGCCACCTCGGCCGCGCCGCCATCGGCGCGGTCGCCCTGGCAGGCTTCTACCTGGTCCTGTCGGTCATCAGGCCCGGCGGCCTGGGCCTGGGGGACGCTAAGCTCGCCACCAGCGTCGGCGCTGCGCTGGGCTGGATCAGCTGGCAGGCGCTGCTGTCCGGCACCTTCGCGGCCTTCGCCTTGGCCGGCGTGTACGGCGGCGCGCTGCTAGCGCTGCACCGGGCTACTCGCACCAGCCAGCTGCCGCTCGGGCCGTTCATCCTCCTGGGCACGCTCGCAGCCATCGCCTTGTGACCTTGTAGGTTCTAGATTCTGATGTCCCTTTCCAGCCGACGGTGTCCCTCGTCTGGCCCGGGGGACATGAAACTGGACTCGGTGGCGAGCGTGGCGTTGAGCCGTTGCGCCGCCGCGGCGACTGGCCGCAGTTGGAATCCCGGGCGAGGTCACCGCACATCGTCAGCGGTCCGACGCCAACTGCCAGGTGAATAGCATTCGCCCATGACCGCCGATCCCAACACTGCGCTTGTCGAGGCTATTGAGCTCTTCTTGCAGGAGGCCAAGGAAGCAGTCGACCAGGAGCTGCACCGGGACACCCCGCTACCGCTGACGCCCCAGATGTTGGCTGAGTCTCTGGCCGGACTACCCGCCGCCCACGAGGCTCGCGTGGCCGTCCACCGTGCAGCGACTGTTAACAAGTACCTGGTGACCTCGCTCCCGCGGCGACAGTCATCCGGCGAAACGGCGGCTGCGACCGATGTCGCTGCGGACGCAGGCACTGCGGACTCTCAAGCCGACTATGAGACTACCGGGCCGAGCGGCCGGCCGCTCGACGCCGATGTGCTCATCTCGACTGGTGTCTTCGGGATGCTGCAGAGCCGCGCTCCACACGACTTCCACACTGTCGCCGAAGAACTGGCCAGCTACCTGGCTGGCCCGCCGATCGAGATCTGGGACTACGCGGTCCTGGACGCCAACTTCGCGACCGACGACCCAATCCCGGTCATCGACGGTTGGGACCTGGTCACACCCACCAGCGAAGAGTTGCGCCAGTTGCTGCCGCTCCCGGCCACCGCCGACTACCAGCTAAACCGGCCCTTCAAGCCGCAGGACTACGGCGGTCTGACCATGCTTCGCCGCAGGCTGGACGAGCGTCCGCATCACGGCCCACTTCTGCGCTTCGACGTGCTCGGCTCACTTGCTCAGGACCGTCGCACGTACCCGCTGTGGCGTCCCCTTCTGCTCCTCAGCCTCTTCGAGAACTCAGTACTCCAGTTGTGGGCGCGGTATCAGATCGAGCCCGGTCGCCGCATTGACAAACTCTTCGACGACGTGGAGTGGGAAGTCTGGACGCCAGATGGCGTGACCGACATCGAGCAGCCGCGAACCGGAGACTTCGGTGAGGACGCGGACCTGCCCACGGTGCGACGATTCCTCAGCGAGTTGGCCTCTCGAATGCCAGAGGATTTCAGCAATCAAGCGAGCAGACAGGAGGACAAGACGGCCGCCCGGCTACGCCGCTGTGCTGAGCACTTCCTGACCGCCGGACACCACGCCTACGGCGAAGGTGAGGTGATGTTGTCTGAGCTGAACGCCGAAACAGTCCTCCATTACGTCATCGCTCTAGAAGGCTTGCTTGCCGGCGGCGAGTCAGATCACAGCGAGCTGACGCGCAAGGTCAGCCAGCGCGCCGCCATTCTGGCGGGCAAGGACGATGCCCAGCGACTTGAGATCGAGCGACTGGTTCGCGGTGCCTACGGTGCCCGCTCCAAGTACGCCCACGGCGATCCCCCTCCCAGGGACGAGGTCAATCTTCCGAAGCTGCGCCGCGTCGTACGACGGTGCCTCTGTGCCCGGCTCGTCATCGGAGACCCGACGCCAGACGGCGCGCTCCGCGAGGTTGCAGATCAGGCCTTGCTGTCTCACGAGGTCCTGGAGCGTCGCATACGCCAGCCACTTAACGAGTTCTCGCAGCGCGTGCGGGATGCGTAGCATTCGGCCATGGCGAGGGATGTCCCAGAACAGTACGGGAGTACCGAGATTCCACCCCTGACGGTGGAGGAGCGGGCCGTCCTCCAGGCCACCTACGATCACTTTCACGAGTACGGGACGTGGCCAACGTTCATCCTGGCCGACCGACAGTTGCTTCTCGGCTCAGCGGACTGCGGCTCCGGGGGCGCGTCGGGCAGGTCTTGACTCACCTGCCCGACGCAGAAGCGGTATGTACGGCTGGATGCGGCCGGACGTCGTGCTGCTGGACCCCGGGACGGGTGCTGCTGGTCCGCCACGCCGGCCATGACGACGGGTGGAGCACCCTCAGCGAGGGGACACCGAACCTGGATGGGCTGGGGTGCCACATCGCTGGACGACTGGAAGGCCCCCGATCACAGATGCCTTCGGGGACAGCCGGAACTGGAACCTACAGACCTGCCGCTGATGGCCGGTCGCATCGTTCACCTGAGGACATCGCCGACTTCCCCAGGCGCGGCCGGGTGCTCAGCGCTGACCGGGCGCGCCTGCCGGACCTGAGAGCGCCCGCAGAACTCGCGACCTGTGTCGGCGCGATTCCCGGTTACGGAGCGCGATGGACCTGGCATGTACCTGCGATAGACCTCGCGTGTACCTGGCTGGCGATCCAGGCGCTCCAGCCCCCAGCGCACCGAGACCATGGCGCCAGCGCATCACCCCGGTCGTTCCCTGGGCTGCGTCAGCAGCGATCCCTCTACCTGCGCCTTTCCGGCAGATGTCACGCTGTGTATAGCCATCGGTAGGGGCCTCGCCGGGCGTCCGGCCGCCATGATCAACTATGTTCGGACTGACGAGCAAACGTGGAGCAACCATGGCCCGGAAACGGCCATCGACCAGGGTAAAGAGATAGTAAAAACACCAGGTCAGGACGGGTGCGCCGCCAGGGACTTGAACCCCGAACCCGCGGATTAAGAGTCCGCTGCTCTGCCAATTGAGCTAGCGGCGCTAGGACGTAGCGATGTTATCAGCGACCCGTCGGCTGATGCCAACTGAACGAAACGTCACGAACATCATGGAGCGTCATGATTCGCGCTCCGTGTCAGGAGCGCAGGAACCTGCCGACGGCGGCGGCTGCTCGTGATCTGCGGCCGGTCCTGGCCTCTGCCTTGTCCGCCCAGGTCATCACCTGCAGACCGGTGTTGACGCCGAGCCAGCGGAACGGCTCGGGCGCCCAGCGCGGCGACCGGTGGCCGACCCAGGGGAGCCGGGTGAGCTCGCTGTCGGTGCCGGTGATCAGGTGCGCGAGCGTGCGCCCTGCCAGGTTGGTGGTCGACAGCCCGTCGCCGACATAACCACCCGCCCAGCCGATGCCGGTCGACTCGTCGAGCCCGACCGAGGCGCACCAGTCCCTGGCGATGCCAATGGGCCCGCCCCAGGTGTGCGTGATCGCGACGTCCTGGAGGGCGGGGAACAACTCAGTCAGCGTCCTGCGCAGCGCGGCGTGGACCGACGGAACGCGGTCATGTGACGGATGGATCCTCGAGCCGTAGTGATACGGGGCGCCGCGGCCACCGAACACCAGCCGTCCGTCCGCCGTCCGCTGACCGTAGATGATCATGTGGCGCAGGTCGTTGAAGGTGGGCCTGGTTGCCATGCCGACCTGTTCAAGCGCCTCATCGGATAGCGGCGCCGTCGCCACCACGAGCGAGTACACGGGAACGACGGCCCGCTCGTGCCCTGCGAGCTGGGCGGTGTAGCCCTCCGTGGCGCGGATCACGTGCCGGGCTCGCACGGTACCGGTCGCGGTCATAAGCTGACCCTGCTCGAGCCGCCGTACCTCGGTGTTCTCGTAGATGCGCACGCCCCTCGCGCGCAGGACTCCGGCGAGGCCGCGGGCCAGCCGCGCCGGGTGGATCGCGGCGCAGTGCGGCGTGAACACGGCCCCGAGCACGCCGGACATGCCGCTGATCTGCTGCGCCTCAGCCGCTGTGAGCAGTCGTATGTCGGTCTCGTCGAAGCCGTAGAGCCTGGCTTCGTGCACCTCCTCCCTCGCGCGCTCCAGCTGGGCGGGGGACCTGGCGAACTGGACGGTGCCGCCCTTGGCCCAGTGGCAGTCGATATCCTCGTCCGCCGCGACCTTCCCGACCTCGTCGACGGTCTGCTGCATCGCCCGGTACATGGCGATCGCCGACGCACGGCCGGCCATCCGCTCCAGCTTCGGCAGCGACGCCGGGAACAGGGCCGAGCACCAGCCGCCGTTGCGGCCTGACGCACCGAATCCGGCGATCTCCCGTTCGCAGAGCACGATCCGCAGCTCTGGGTTGGCCATGCTCAGGTAGTACGCGGTCCACATGCCTGTCAGCCCGGCACCGGCGATGGCGATATCCGCCTCGGCGTCCCCGTCCAGGCCCGCGGCCGGCTCGAGAGAGCCCGGCACCGTGTCATGCCAGAAGGAGAGCCGGCGGTACTCTTCGCCGTGCTGGCTCATGGCACTACCGTCCCACCTGATCAGGGAAGCCGGGCGGCCGGCCATCCTTGTGTCATGTCCGCTGAACGTCAGGCCGTCGCGCCGCCACCAGCCCCGAAGGATTCGTTGCGAATATACAAGCTTTGCGTCGTATGCCTCGGCAACATCTGCCGGTCACCGATGGCAGAAGCCCTGATCAGGGCCGAAGTCGACGCCGCTGGGCTGTCCGGCCGGGTGAGCGTCGAGAGCGCGGGAACCGGCGACTGGCATCTCGGCGAGCCGATGGACCGCGGGGCGAGGGCGGAGCTGACCAGGCGCGGCTATGACGGCTCGGCACACCGGGCGAGGCAGATCAACTCCAGCTGGATGGACCAGTTTGACCTGCTCATCGCCATGGACGCCAGCAATCTGCGGAACCTGCATGCGATGGCGGCCGGCCGGGCGGACATCCTGCGGCGGCTCAGGCTGTTCCGGTCCTTCGACCCGGCTGCGCCGGAAGGCGCCCAGGTGCCTGATCCCTATGGCGGCGATCCCGAGGAGTTCGCTCGGGTCTTCGACGTCGTGCAGGCGGCCGCGCGGGGCCTCGTCGCTGCGCTCCAGGAGCTGCTGGAGCCGGCGGGTGGCTGAGCGTCCCGCGGCGCGCGGCCCGGACGCGGGGGCGGGGCCAATCGAGCGCGTCACGGGTCTTGCCGTGCGTGACTGGCGGCCGGCCGGGGGCAGCCACGGCACGGCCCACCACCGATGCCGCCTCGCCGACGGGCGCGAGCTGTTCGTGAAGTCCGCCAGCGGCGCGGAAGGCGCCGCCGAGCTCGAGGCCGAGGCGAACGGCCTGCGGTGGCTCCGGGCGGCCGGCGCGGTCTCCGTGCCCGGGGTCATCGTCTGCGAGCGGGGGCTGCTCGGCATCGCCTGGATTCCGCCCGGCGGCGGAGGCCGGCCGCTGAGCGCTTCGGGCGCGACCTCGCGGGCCTGCACGCGGCTGGCGCCGAGCGGTTCGGTGCGACGTGGCGGGGGTTCATCGCGAGCTTGCCGCTGCCGAACGATGAGGCCAGCTCCTGGCCGGCCTGGTATGCCGAGGCGCGGCTGCTGCCGTATTGCCGGCTGGCGCGCGACGCGGGCACACTCGGTGCCTCTGACGTGGCGCTGATCGAGGCGGTGGCGAGCCGGATCGGCGAGCTTGCCGGACCGGCCGAGCCGCCAGCCAGGATTCATGGTGACTGCTGGTCGGGCAACCTCTTGTGGTCAGACGGCTGCGGCTGGCTCATCGACCCTGCCGCGCACGGCGGCCACAGGGAGACCGACCTGGCGATGCTGGCGCTGTTCGGCGCGCCGTACCTGGACCGGATCCTGGCCGCCTATCAGGACGTCGCTCCGCTCGCGGCCGGCTGGCAGGCCAGGGTGCCGCTGCACCAGCTGCATCCGCTGCTCGTGCACGTGTGCCTGTTCGGCGCGGGCTACCGCGAGCCAGCCATGGCAGCCGCCCGCGCCGCTCTGTCCGCGGGATGATGGTGTCTGTCCGCGCCGCGTGGCGGATGGCCCGGTGGCTAGTCGGGCAGACAGTGTGAAGTACGGATAAGGCGGAGTACTGGGTGGCTGCGAACGGCCCCGACCCTGTGTATCGATGGTCCATCCATTGCGAGTTCTGGTGATGAATGGACCTTCGATACACGGCCGCGGGCTGAGGCCGGGACGACCTGCCTGCTGATACCGGTCATACAGGACGGGTCAGGCGCGGATCCGGGTGCCGGCCGGGTCGTAGAGCGGCGCGCCGTGCCTGACGGCCGGATAGCGCTCGCCGGCGACCTCGACGACGAACCGGCTCGCCGGCCTGCCCCCGTCGGCCGCCGTGGCATCGGGTGCTGTCGCGGCGGCGACGCCGGCCGGCAGGTAGGCGGAGAAGATCGTCCGGCCGACGGTGAAGCCGTATCCCGCGCTGCGCACGCTGCAGCCGCACGCGCCGTCGTGGTCGCGGTGCGTCAGGAACTCGCCGCCGTGCATGACCACGTCCGCGTCGGCCGAGAGCCAGCACAGCCGCTCCGCCGGCCCGTCGTCGCGGATCTTGCGCAGGGCTGGCCCGGCAAGGAGGCCTGGCTTGTCGGACCTGACCGCGAAGCCGAGCCCGGCCGCGTACGGGTCGTCATCGCTCCTGACATCGGCTGCCCAGGCGACGTACTGCTTCTCCAGGCGCAACGAGTTGACCGCCCGGTACCCGACGTCGCGCAGCCCGGCGTCGGCTCCCGCGGCTATCAGCCGGTCATACAGGTCGCGCGCGTACTCGGCAGGCACGTGGAACTCCCAGCCCAGCTCTCCCACGTACCCGGCACGCAGTGCCAGCACCGGCGCGTGCCCGAGGTCGATCCACCGCGCCGTCATGTACGCGAAGGCATCGCCGCTCAGGTCGGCCTCGCTCAGCCGCTGGGCGATGAGCCGCGACGCGGGACCGGCCAGGGTGAGCACGCCGAAGGCCGAGGTTACCTCCCGAACGCGCACCGAACCGTCATCCGGCGCGTGCCTGAGCACGAACGCGCTGTCGTGCCTGCCGAAACCCGAGCCCGTGACCAGGTAGAACTCCTCAGGACCCAGCCTGGTGATGGTGACGTCGGCCTCGATGCCGCCGCGCTCGTTCAGCAGCTGGGTGTAAGCGATCTTGCCGGCCGGCACGTCGAGGTCGGCGCCGGCCAGCCTTTGCAGCAGCGGCAGCGCTCCGGGCCCGGTGATCTCGAACTTGCTGAACGAGCTCATGTCGACCAGGCCGGCCGCGCGGCGGACCGCGTGGTGCTCGGCCTCGATCCGCGGCCAGGCTGCGCTGCGCCCGAACGTGAGCTCCTCGGCCGGCGTCGTGCCTGGCGCTCCGGGGGAGCCGAACCAGTTGGGGCGCTCCCAGCCGAATTTCGCGCCGAAGGCCGCGCCCCGAGCAATGAGCACGTCGTGCAGCGGGCTGCGCCGCTGGCCGCGCCCGGCGCTCAGCTCGCGGTTCGGGTATGCGACCTGGTAGTAGCTGGCGTATGCGTCCACGCACCGCTCGGCCAGGTATGCCGGGACGGTGTGCGGCCGCCCGAACCTGCGGACATCGAACGCCCACAGGTCCATGCCAGGGTCGCCGTCGATGATCCACCCGGCCATGGCCTGCCCCGCCCCGCCGGCGGCCGCGATCCCCGCCGAGAACCCGCAGCAGTGGAAGAAGTTGTCCAGGTCCTCGGTGAGGCCGAGCAGCGGCTCGGCGTCGGGCGAGAACGGGATCGGCCCGTTCACCCAGCTCCTGATCCCGGCGTCGGCGAAGGCCGGAATCCTGGCCGCGCACCCCTGCGCCAGCGGGGCGAACCGGTCGTGATCCGGCGGGAACAGCTCGGGACCGAGGCCAGCGGGGATCGGCCGCCACGGAACCCGGCTGCCGTCCTCCCAGCCGCCGACGACCAGGCCGCCGGTTTCCGGCTTGGCGTAGAACCGCGCGTCAGGATCACGGAAGGTGGGCAGGTCAGGTGGCAGCTCGGCGATCCGCTCCGTGACGACATACTGATGCTCAACTGGACTCACGGCGAGATCCGAGCCCGCAAGCGCGGCCGTCTGCGCGCCCCACATGCCCGAGGCATTGACGGCGATGTCGCACTCGATCCGCCCGGCGGTCGTCAGCAGGCCTGTCACTCGCCGCCCGGCCCGCTCGATCCCGGTGACGACGGTGTTCTCGGCGATGCGAACGCCCAGTGCCCTGGCACCGGTCGCGAAGGCATGGGTGAGCTGGCTCGGGTCGGCGTAGCCATCCGTCGGCACCCAGACCGCGCCGCGCACACCGTCGAGGCAGAGCAGCGGGAACTTCGCCTGCGCTTCGGCCGGCGAGATCAGGTCGGCGTCGAACCCGAAACTCCTGGCGGCCGTGATCAGGCGTCTCAGCTCATGCCAGCGATCCTCGCTGGAGGCGACCCTGATGCTGCCCGCCTGACGCCAGCCGGTGGCGTAGCCGGTCTGCTCCTCGAGCCCGGCATAGGTGGTGACGCTCGAGCGCATCAGCGCGGTGAGGCTGCTGGACGTGCGCAGCTGGCCGATCAGCCCGGCCGCGTGCCAGGTGCTGCCCTCGGTCAGCCGCCGTCGCTCGATCACGGTCACGTCGGTCTTGCCGCGACGGGCGAGCTGGTAGGCGATGCTGCAGCCGATCACGCCGCCGCCGATGATGACGATCTCGCTGCGCTCGGGCAGCAGGGTCATAGGTCGCTCCCGTCGCCGCCCTACCCGCGCCGTCCTAACGGGAATGATGCCGGTCTGACCCGTTGCGCGCCAGCCATCCCTTGCGCTAGTCCGAGGCGGTGCTGTCAGAGGCGGCTCTGGCCTCGGGCGCGAGCGGGAGCGCGAACCCGAACGTCGCACCCGCCCCGGGCTCGGATGTCACCCAGACCCGGCCGCTGTGCGCGCTGACCATGGCGGCCACGATCGCGAGGCCCAGCCCGGTGCCGCCAGCCGTCCGGCTGCGGGCCCGGTCGGTGCGGTAGAACCGCTCGAAGACGTGCTCCTGCTGATCCTTGGTCAGGCCACCGCCGCGGTCGGTGACCTCGAGGATGACAGCGGGTTCGCCCGGCCTTTGCCCGTTGGCCAGCGCGTCCGACCTGATCGTGATCTCGATCGGGGTCCCGTCAGGCGTGTGCGTCATGGCGTTGCTCATCAAATTGCCGAGCACCTGACGCAGGCCAACCTCGTCGCCGGTCACGAGCGGCGCGTCCGCCGTGCCGACGGTCAGGTTGATGGCCCGCTTCGGCGCGATGACCCTCGCGTCGTGCAGGGCGTCAGCGGCGATCGCGAGCAGGTCGACGGTCCTGAAGTCCAGCGTGCGCTGCTGATCCAGGCGGGCGAGCAGCAGCATGTCGTCGACGAGCACGCCCATCCGCTTCGCCTCGCCCTCGACGCGCTCGATGAGCCGGTCGAGCTCGGGGCTGGTGAGCGGTCCCGTCGGCAGCCCAGTTGCCGCGCCATCGCCCATGTCACTGGCCGTGGCACGGTTCCCGGCCGCCGGCCAGGCGGCCGGCGGCACGGCGTCGCCGACGCCGCCGCGCTGACGGTAGTACTCCGCGAAACCGCGGATCGCGGTCAGCGGCGTCCGCAGCTCATGGCTGGCGTCGGCGACGAACTGCCGCATCCGGACCTCGGACCGGCTGGCATCGAGCGCGGACCTGCGCGCGGCTTCCTCCGACCTTCTGGCGGCCCCCTCCGACGCCATCCTGGCCGCGAACGCGGCCTCGATGTGCGTCAGCATCACGTTCAGCGACCGCCCGAGCTTGCCTACCTCCGTCCGCGGATCCCGCTCAGGAACACGCCTGGCGAGGTCTCCGCCGGCGATGGCGTCGGCGGTCCGCTCGATGTCGCGAAGCGGCCGCATGCTCGACCTGATCAGCGCGATCCCGACGGCAGCGAGCACCAAGAGCAGGGCGCAGCTGACGATCACGTCGATGATGGTCAGCTCGTTGAGCGTTCGGTAGACGCTGGTCACGTCGATGCCGAGGATGATGCTTCCCTGGGTCACGCCATTGCCCTTGCCGTTCGGCATGTAGGCGCCGGTGCTGATAACGCGCCAGCGCTGTTGGCCAGACTGCGAGCTGACCGTGACCGGATCAGAAACGGCGCCAGGGACGGTAGCCAGCCAGGGCGAGTCATGCGACACGGCAGGTCCCGGCACCATGCGTCCCGGCTGGCCGCGGAATCCCGTGAACTCGCCGAGGGCCTGCTGCAGATGGCCGTGTTTTGGCAGCCATTGCACAGAGATGCCGCCGTTGCTGGGTTGTGTCTCGCCGCTGGCGAGGTAGGCCTGCACGCGGAGGGGGATCTGGCCGAAACGCGCCGCGTTGGCGAGCTCATCGTCGGCCTGATGGAGGAGGTAGCCGTGCAGGAAGGCAATGCCTGCGATCGAGATGACCGCGAGCGCCGCCGTGACCAGCGCCAGGACAGCGGCGATCAGCTTGATGCGCAGCGGTGTCCGGCTCGGCAGTTCTCGCGCCGACCGCCATATCCCCTGGGTGCGTGCCGGGTGCGTCATGGACCCTGCGTTCTCGCTAGGAAGAAGGGAGCCGCATCACGTAGCCGACCCCGCGCAGGGTGTGCAGCAGGTGCGGCTCCGTGGCGTCGATCTTGCGCCTGAGCACCGAGACGTACGACTCGACAATTCCCGTGTCGCCCCTGAAGTCGTAGTCCCAGACATGGTCGAGTATCTGCATCTTGGACAGCACCCGGCCGGCGTTCCGCATGAAGTACCTGAGCAGCTTGAACTCGGTTGGCGACAGCTGCACCTGGGTGCCGCCCCGCCACACCTCGTGACTGTCCTCGTCAAGCTCCAGGTCGGCGAAGGCCAGGCGGGGCGACGGCTCAGCGGCGCCTCCCCTGGTGCGCCTCAGCACGGCCTGGATCCTGGCGATGACCTCCTCAAGGCTGAAGGGCTTGGTCACGTAGTCGTCTCCGCCCAGGGTCAGGCCGCGGACCTTGTCCTCAGTGGAGTCACGCGCGGTCAGGAACACCACGGGGGTGCGGGTGCCGCCGCCGCGCAGCCGGTGCAGCACGTCGAAGCCGTCCATGTCGGGGAGCATCACGTCGAGCACGATCAGGTCTGGCCTGTGCCGCTGCGCGGCCTGCACGGCCTCCGAGCCAGCCGCTGCCGTGACGACCTCGAACCCCGCGTACCGCAAGCTGGCAGCCAGCAACTCGAGGATGTTCGGCTCATCCTCGACGACCAGCAGCTTGGCCGCGGGCTGCTGGCGATCGCCTGACACACTGGTGCCGGACACACTGCTCATCAGGCTATTATCCGCGCTCTCGCTGAACGTTTGCTGAAAGCAAGCTCAGAGGAAGGTCGAAGGTGGCCAGGACTCGCTCCGGGGGTGTCCCTAGCCCGCCTGCTTCGAGCCGGAGATCAGGCCCTTGGAGACCGGCTGATCGTTGTTCAGCTCGTGGAACAGCTTCAGCGCCTCCGTTCTGTTCCACTGCAGCGCAGCCCCGCCCGAGGAGGTCGTGACACCGCCGGCGATCGGCACGGTAGTCGTGATCGGGTTCCGCAGCGCCAGGGCCACCTGGAGCAGCTGCAACAGGTGGGTGCCGTTGTCGACGGTCAGCGTTCCCGCCACCCCGGACGCGGCCGGCAGCCCGGAGAACGGGTTGGCGATCACGCCGGCGCTGGTGAACTTGCGCAGCAGTGCCCGCAGGAAGACTCGCTGGTTCTGGATTCGCTGCAGGTCCTGCGTGGCGAAGTTGTGCCTGGAACGCATGAACCCGAGCGCCTCGGCGCCGTCGAGGGTCTGGCAGCCCTTGTGCAGGTGCAGCCCGGCGGCGGGGTCGGTGAGCGGGGCCTTGAGGCACAGCCTGACCCCGCCGATCGCGTCCACGACGTGCACGAAGCCGCCGAAGCCGATGCTCATGAAGTGGTCGATCCGCAGCCCTGTCACGTTCTGCACGGTCTCGGCGAGCAGCCGGGCGCCGCCGTACGCGTACGCCGCGTTGATCTTGTCGGAACCGTGGCCGGGGATCGGGACGTACGAGTCGCGGGGGAGGCTGACCAGCACGGGCCGCCCGCCATTGGACGGCATGTGCAGCACCATGATCGTGTCGGATCGCCTGCCGCTGATGTCGTGCCCGGTCTTGAGCTTGCGTTCTTCCTTGCGGGTCAGCCCCTGCCGGCTGTCAGACCCGGTGATCAGCCAGTTCTGCCCGGCACCCTGGACCGGCCGGCCGGAATAGTCGGCAAGGACGTTCTTCCTGGTCAGCTTCGAGTCCAGGTAGAAGTAGCTCACCACGCTGGCGATGATCGCGAGGGACAGCAGCGCCGCGATGATCGCCATGATGCGCCTGGGCTTCAGCCATCGCCGCCAGCCGGGCTGGCTGAAGCCGCCCGGGTAGCCGCCGCCTCCGCCGCCAGGGCCGCCGGTCCGCGCCGGCCGGTAAGCCGGGCTGGCGGCGCGGGACGCTGGCTGGGATGGCCAGGCGGCGCCGGCTCCTCCCGAGCGGTAGGGCAGCTGCGCTGTCGGCTCGGCGCTGGGGCCCTTCGGGCCGGCCTCCGGCCTCGGGGGGCGGCCCCCAGCGCTGGCCGCAGGTGACTCGCGGAACCAGTCGTCCGGCCAGTCGGTCATCTCAGCTGCCTCACCGTCGTCGACCTGTCCTACCGTCTTTACAACATGACGTACGAGCAGCCAAATTGGCTGGCCCAGGTGCCCAACTATTTCTGCGCACGGCCCGGCCACCAGATCGTCATGACGTCCCGGCCCGACGAGCCAAGATCCTGCGGGTGCTGCGGATCGGCTCCCGCGTCGATGAGCGCGTCGGCGACGTCCTCGGCCCGCTCCCGCGGCAGGCAGAGCCGGCGCCTGGTGACGTCGGTCAGCTCGGCGAAGCTGGCGTAGTCGGCGCCCCCTGGCCTGCTCCAGCTCTCGTGCCCGGCCGGTACGCCCATGGTGCGCAGGATCGCCAGCACGTCGTCGGCGGCCGGCCCGTCCGGGCGGCGCAGGCCGTGGAAGCGGAGCCAGAGCTCGTTCAGCGACATCAGCGGGTGCGAGGCACTGATCTCGACGACGACCAGCCGCCTGGCATGATCGGTCAGTGCTGCCAGGAACGGCCGCAGGTCAGGAGCGTTGTAGAGCACATGGTGGCAGGCGACCACGTCGGCGGGCGCTACCTGCGGCGCTACCTGCGGCCACTGGCCTGTCACGCACCTGGCCGCGATGCCGCGTGCGCTGGCTCGCTCCGCGAGCAGTGCGAGCATCCGCTCGTCAGCGTCGACGGCGGTGAGTGCGGTGCTGCGGGGGAGCAACGGCAAGCATGCGGCGCCGGGCCCCGATCCGACGTCGAGCACGCTGCCCGGCGGGTCGAGGGCATCCCAGGCACGCTCGAAGGACGGCCCGGCCGGTTCGGCGCTCAGCTTGTCGGCCCGCCTGGCGAAGACCTGATCAGGCAGGACCCAGGGCGACTCGGGCACGGCCGCGAGTATGTGGTCGGGGATGGCCCATGACGCGAGATCGGCCCGCCACGTGGCGAGCAACTCGGCGAGGCCGGCCTCGGGGCTCTGGCCGGCCAGGCCCGCTGTTGACCAGGCGTCGGATCCGCTCACTGCTGCATGGTACGTCCGGCTCACGCGCGCGCCGGCCACGTCAGCGATCCCGGTCTGCACGCTGGCGGCGGAGCAGCGGCAGCACGAACCACAGCACGGCGAACAGGCTTCCGATGAAGACGCCGACGATGATGGCCGAGGTGTTGCCCTCGACGAAGCTGGTCAGCACGATCACCGCGATGCTCACCGCGAGCGCGACCGCGGCGAGTCCCGCGATCGCCATCCTGTTCGCGGCGCTGACCAGAGGTTTCTTCAGGTGCTGACGGAAGACGAGACGGTGATAGGCGACAGGGCCGAGCAGCAGGACGGTCGCGAGGGCGGCGAGGAGAAGATCGGCGATGTAGAGCCCGCGCTGAGCGTGCGTCAGCCTGGGGAACCCGTTTGTGAACGGCAGCGACAGCAAGAAGCCGAAGAGCACCTGCACGCCAAGGCCCGCGACCCGCAGTTCCTGCAGCAACTCAATCAGGTTGCGGTCGTCGCGCTCGTCCTGCGTCTCGTCCCTGCCGTCCGCGGTGCTCATTCGCGGTTGACCTCTTTCCGCGATTGAGCAAGATAACCGTGCGGGCCTCAGCGGCCAGGGAGCCTGACCACGCTCACGAAGAACTCGTCGATCTGGCGAACGACGTTCAGGAAACAGTCGAAATCGACAGGTTTAGTGACATAGGCGTTCGCGTGCAGGTCGTAGCTGCGCAGGATGTCCTCCTCGGCGTCCGAGGTAGTCAGCACGACGACGGGAATCCGCTGCAGGTCAGCGTCCGACTTGATCTCAGCCAGCACCTCATGACCCGCCTTCCTCGGCAGGTTGAGGTCGAGCAGGATCAGGTCGGGCCGCGGGGCGCTCGCGAAGCCGCCTTCGCGACGCAGGAAGGCCATCGCGGCCTCGCCGTCGGCGACGACGCTGAGCTGGTTGCGCACCTTGTTCTCGGCGAATGCCTCGCGCGTGATGAGCACGTCGCCTGGATCGTCCTCGACCAGCAGGATCTGGATCATGATCCCCGAATCGCTGGCACTCAACTGGCCTCCTCGTGCCCGTCAGCCCCGGGAAGTGTCCACCGGATTGTAGTACCTGGTCCCTCCTGCGCCTGGATGTCGACCCAGATGTGACCACCGTGAAAATCGACGATCTTGCGGCAGAGCGCGAGCCCGATGCCGGTGCCTGGATAGGCGTCCCTGGGATGCAGCCGCTGGAAGATCACGAAGACCCTCTCGGCGTGCGCGGGAGCGATCCCGATTCCGTTGTCCTGGCAGGCGAATTCCCAGTGATCGTCCTGCCGCTTGGCGGAGATCCTGACCACCGGCGGCTCGTCCATCCGCCGGAACTTGATCGCGTTGGCGATCAGATTCTGGAAGAGCTGGGTCAGCAGGGTCGCGTCTCCGGTGACCGTCGGCAGGTCCGAAACGATCACGTTGGCGTCGGTGTCAGTGACCGTGGCGTCCAGCCGGTCGACCGCGTCGGCGGCGACCGCGTTCATGTCCACCGGCCCGCGGGCGGTCCCTGGCTGTCCGACCCTGGAGAACGTGAGCAGCTCGTTGATCAGCAGCTGCATGCGCTTGGCGCCGTCGACCGCGAACGCGATGTACTGCCGGGCGCGGTCATCGAGCTGCGCGGCGTACCTGGACTCCAGCATCTGGCAGAAGCTCGCCACCTTGCGCAGCGGCTCCTGCAGGTCGTGCGAGGCCACGTAGGCGAACTGCTCGAGCTCGCGGTTCGATCGCTCGAGCTCGCCGGCTTTGTACGACAGGCCGGTCATGCTGGACCGCAGCTGCCGGCGCATCGCCTCGACGTCTGCCGCCAGCTGCATGACCTCGCGCGGTCCGGCGATCTTCAGCTCGTGGTCCACCCCGCCCGAGGCAACCACCTGCGCCTCGTTCCCGAGTGCGGCAAGCGGCCTGATGACCCACCCGGTCATCGCCGCCCAGGCCGCTGCCGCGGCAGCGATGATCGCGACCGCGCCCGTGATCGCCACGATGATCATGGCTGTGGTCGCCGTGTGCAGGCGGCTGAGCGCCGCCTGCCGTTCGCCGAGCATCGCGGTGTTCAGGACGCCGATACTCGAGCGGATCCGATCGAAGTCGGTCTTTCCCGTGGCCTCCAGGACGGTGCTGACCTGGCCGCCGGATCTCGCCATCGCGATCGCGGGTTCGGCGTACTGGCTGCGCCACTGAGCGGCGGCGGCTGCCACGTTCCGAAGCTGCCTGCGCACCTCAGGATAGGAGCCGATGAGGCGGTGCAGCGTACGGATGTGACCAGTCGTCTGCGCCATACCCTGCTGATAGGGCTCGAGGTACGACTCGTCCGTGGTCAGCACGTAGCCCCGGACGCCGGTTTCCTCGTTCAGCTGCGACGCGAGCAGGTAGCTGGTGGCTCGCGCCGCCGGATCCAGGCGGTTGACCTGCACGTCGACGGCATTGACGAGGCTGTTGAGCGCGAGGCCGCCCAGCACGGAGCCGACGACCAGGAGGACGCCGGCGACGACGAAGGCCAGCGCCAGCCTGCGCCGCAGCGACCACCTGCTCGTGCCGAAGCCGCGCCTGGTCCTGGCCCATACCCTGGCCGCTGCGTCATGGTCGGCCTCCGCGGCCGGCGGGCTGATGATCTGGCCGGTCACGGGTGCCGCCCGACGATGAGGAACGCGACATCGTCGGCCAGCGGCCCGCCGTTGAGCCGCTCCACGGTCTTGAGCAACGTGTCGGCGAGCGCGTCCTCGAACCCTGGTACGGACGATCCTGGCGACGACGTGGTGATCAGGCTGATGAGCCCCTCAGGACCGAGAATCCTGCCGCCGGGCCCGCCCTTGCCCTCGATCAGGCCGTCGGTATAGAGCATCAGCGACCACTGCGGCCCCAGTGACACCGGCACCTGCCGCCACTTTTCGTCGAACAAGCCGAGCGGCGGCCCTGGCTTGCCGTCGCCGAGCATCACGGGCGGCGAGCCGAGCAGCACGGGCGGCGGGTGGCCCGCGATGTGCATCACGCCCTCGCCGCTGGCCACGTCCAGGCTCAGCGTCGCCACGGTCGCGAACACCTCGGGCCTGTGCCGCTCACGGATGAGGACTTCCTGCAGGCATTCCAGGGTCTGATCGGGCTGGCGGCCGGACAGCACCAGCGTCCGCCAGGCAACCCGCAGGCAGACCCCGAGCGCCGCCTCGTCGGGCCCGTGGCCGCACACGTCGCCGATCAGCGCGTGCAGGGTGCCGTCGTGGAGTTCGATCAGATCGTAGAAATCGCCGCCGAGCAGCGCCTGGTCGCGGCCCGGGCGGTAGCGCAGCGTGTGGAACAGGCTCTCGTCGTTGAGGATCGGCACGGGCAGCAGCCCGCGCTCGAGCCTGGTGTACTCGGCCTGCCGGATCGCCGCCTCGCGCAATTGCCTGGCGGTTTCGTTGGCCCGCTTGCGCTCGATCGCGTACCGGATGCACCGGCTGAGGGTGGCCCCGTCGACCTGGCCCTTGATCAGGTAGTCCTGCGCGCCAGCGGTCATGGCGGCGATGCCGAGCGATTCGTCGTTGGCGCCGGTCAGCACCAGCACGGCGGCATCGGGGGCCAGGCTCAGAACGAGCCTGATTCCCTCAAAGCCTACCGAATCGGGCAATCCCAGGTCGAGCAGTACGCAAACCGGGCCGGCGGAGAGCTCAGGGGTCGCCGCGGCGAGACTCTGCTGCCAGGACAGCGACACCCCGAGTCCGGCGTCGGCGAGGTACTCGCGCACGAGGAGGGCATCGGCCTCGTCATCCTCGATGAGCAGTACCGGCACCACGGCATCGGTGGCCGCGCCATCGGTGGCAAGCTGGAGCATTCCGTTACGTCCCTCACGCCGCTAAGCAGGGTCGGTCTATCGACCGGAGCTTACTCGCGAAGGGGGAATAGTGGCGTCTTCGACGGCATTAGCGTGCGTGCGTGTAGCCTGGCGCGCCAGCCGGCCGGCGAACCGGCGGCTGGCCGCGCTGCGACGTCGCGAATAGGGTGGTTGACGTCTATGGCCATGTCCGCCGTAGCGCCGATCGTGGCAGTGGTCGTGACTCTTGGTTCGAGGTGGCGGTGTCTGAAGCGAGGCCGCGCGACCTGAGCGCAGAACTCGCTCAGGCCGCCAGTGAGCTGCTGAGCCTGGCGAGCGCCTCCGAGTCGCGCGCGATGCACAGGCTCGTCGAACTGGCGGCCAGGCACGTGCCTGGCTGCTCAGGGGCAACGGCCGTGCTCTGGCATGACGATGAGCCCGCCGTGAGCTCGGCCAGTCATCCCGACCTGTCCGAGCTCGCCGATGTCCAGCTGGCATCCAGGCGGGGACCGGCCATCGAGGCCCGCACCGAGGGCAGGCCGGTGAGCTGCCAGGACACCCTCAGTGACGACCGGTGGCCCGAGTACACGAGCCGGGCACTCTCGATGGGCGTCCGCTCCTCGCTGACCCTGGTGCACAAGTCAGGAAAGCTCGGGCTGACCATGACGATGTACGCCACGCGCCCCAGGGTGCTCGACGCCAGCAGGGCGCCGGTCGCTGAGCTGCTGATTGCCTTCGGGAGCGCGGTCATGCGCAACACCTCCAGCTACGACGCCGCGCAGCGCACCGCGCGGCAGCTTAGCGAGGGAGCAGACTCGCGGGCGGTCGTCGACCAGGCCAAGGGGATCTTGATGGTCAGCCTCAGCTGCGGCGCCGACGAGGCCCTGCGGAGGATGCGGGAGATCTCGCAGACGAGCCAGATCAAGGTTACCGAGGTGGCCAGGAGGATCGTCGAATCGCATGAGCTCGATGTGGGCTGAGCCGGTCGTTTGACCCGTGCCGGCGGCGGGTAGCTGCCCGGGACCATGGAGCTCCCCGCATCCGAGTGGCCGGGCGAACGCGTTCGCGTGTGGACGACGGCGCTTGACGCACTGGCGTCAGCCGGAGAGGCGGCGGTAGCAGCCACAGCGGAGGCGGAGCTGATGGCCGGTACGGCCGACGCGCTTTCCGGGCAGTTCGCCGACTGGGTCATCGTCGATCTCGCGCCGGGAAGCCACGGCACCAGGTCGGTAGCAGGACGCCGCGCCCAGCCCGGGCTTGCTTCGGCGGTCGCCGGGCTGCCCATGTCGGACTGCCCGCTGACAGTCTCGGCGATGGATCAGCGCACGCCGCTCGTGCAGGCGTGGATCGCGGACCCGGCCGAGCTCGGCGTGCTTCCCGACGGGCAGCGGGTCGCCGAGGCGCTCGGCGCAGGCTCGTACGCGGTCAGCCCGATCACGGCCGGCGGCAGTGTGCTGGGGGCGATCACGATCGTGCGGGACAGATCAAGGCCGCCGGTAACCTTCCTTGAGCTCGGCGTTCTGGCTCATATCGCCGATCTGGCCGCCGCCGCCATCGAGCGCCTCGGCGCCGGAAGAAGGCCGGCCAGGGACGGCCCTGGGCCCGCTGCCTGCCAGCAATGACCGAAGGCCGCCGCCAGGCGGACACCCCCTTGCATCCGGTCGACTAGACGCTCCCGGTGACGGGCTGATCTAGTGGGCCTGTACCGTCGCGACGAGTGAGGACATGTAGTTGCCGGTAGCGCCACGCCACGATGAGGCCGCGATTCAGGTCGCGGCGCTTGAGCAGCGTCATGCCGCCCTGCGGCAGGCAGCGAACCTGCCAGGCGCCGACGTGACCTCGCTGCTCGAAGCCGCGTTCGCCGAGCTCGAGGCCGCGATCGGCCTGCTCGTGGCGCCGCTCGCGGCGGGCGATCAGGCGGCCGGCGGCTGGCAGGCCGATACGGACGCGACGGAGCGCAGGATGCTTCGCGCCGCGTTCACCGACGCGCCGGTTCCGTTGTTCCTGCTCGCCAGGGACGGCACGGTGCTGCGGGTCAACAAGGCGGGCGCCGACCTGCTCGGATCGAAGCCCGGATACGCGACCGGCAGGCCGTTCACCACCTTCGTGGCGCTGTCAGGCCGTGCTGCCGTGCAAACCCAGCTCAACGCCGTGACCAGGAGCGGCCGGGCAGGCAGGGTCAGGTGCGGCCTGCTGGGTGCCGCCGGGGCGGCCGCGCGGGACCTGGCCATCGGCCTGGTCAGCGTCAGCGGCGACAACGACCGCCTGATCGTGGCAGTCGCGAACGGAGCCGGAGACACGCCAGCCGCGGCGGGCGCCGGCGGACCTGCGGGACCGACCGCAGGTGCGGGCGGCAACTCGGGCAATGCGGCGAAGTCCGGCCAGCGGCCGAAGTCCCGCAACGGGAAGGACGCCGCCCGGCGAACGAAGCCAGGCAAGGAGGGGAAACCGCAGCATGGCGCGATCACGGCCGACGAGCCCGAGGATGGTGGCGGTCACGGCCCGGCGGGCGTCGTGGAGGCGATCACGCACCGGATGGACCTGGTCACCGCCGTGACCAGGCTGCTGCTCGAGAACGAGAACTTCAGCGATTCGATGACGCTGCAGCGCTGCGCACGGCTCCTGGCCGGCGAGCTGGCGTCCTGGGTCATCGTCGACCTCGACCGCCGCGGGCAGCTCAGGCGGCAGTTCGTGATCGGGCCCGAGGGCCCGGGTCTAGCCGGGATCAGGGACTCGGCCGCGGCGCTGAACCCGATGCCAGGCTCGCTGCCGCACACCGTCCACGAATCTGGGCAAGCGGTTCTGATCGCCCACGCCGAGGATGCCGGGATACTCGGGCCCGGCCCAGGCGATGTCCCGCTGCTGATGCTGCTCGGCAGCACGTCGGTGCTGTCCGTCCCGATCACCGACGGCGAGCGCAGATACGGCGTCCTGACGCTGGCGAGGCAGGCCGGTCAGCGGCACTTCGAGATCGCCGACCTCGGCCTGGTCGAGGAGCTTGGTGAACAGCTAGCCCTGGCCATCCGCGTTGACCACATTGGCCGCCGCACGACCGAGATAGCCGACGCGCTCCAGGCCAGCTTGCTGCCGCGCCGCCTGCCGGAGATCGCGGGCGTCGACCTGGCCGCGGTCTACGTCGCTGCCACGGAGGGCGCGGAGATCGGCGCTGACTTTTACGATGCCTACCGCACACCCGCAGGCTGGGGGCTGTCCGTCGGCGACGTCTGCGGCAAGGGCGAGGAGGCCGCCGCGGTCACCGCGGCGGCCAGGCACGCCATCAGGGTCATAGCCCACGACGCGGCGGACCCCGCGGACGTGCTGGCTGGCGCCAACAAGATCCTGCAGGCCGAGGAACTCAGCGGCGGGTTCGTCACCGCGAGCATCGCTCACCTGGAGTGGCGGGAGGGAGCGCTGCACGTCGCGCTCGGCAGCGCCGGCCACCCGAGCGCCGCGGTCATCCGCACGGACGGCCGCGTGCAGCTGCCAGGGGGCGGCGGCCTGCCGCTCGGGCTGCTCGACGACTTCGAGCCTGGCACGCACGAGCTGACCCTCCGCAAGGGCGACATCCTGTTCCTGTACACCGACGGCCTGACGCAGGCGAGGGGCCGTGACAAGACCTACTTCCAGGCCAGGCTGAGCGACGAGCTGGCCGGCCTGGCCGGCAGCCATCCCGACCAGTTCGAGGCAGGCATGCGGCGGGCCTTGCTGCAGTTCACGGCCGGTGACCTGATCGACGACATCACGATGATGGTGCTCAGGGTTGGCGACAGCCCTGAGCGCCCCGATAAGCGGCGCGGTCGTGCATAAACGCGGCAGCGAGGGGCAGGGGATCATGGCCATGAACGCGATCACGGCGATGCCGGCGCGAGGCCGGAGGTGACTCGCCGCAGAGGGACTGAGCCCAATGAGATACGCAGAAGCCGATTGGCGCTCGCGAGGCGCATGCCTGTCCGTCGATCCTGAGCTGTTCTTCCCGCTGTCGTCGGTGGGGCCAGCGGCCGGACAGCTCAGTCTTGCGAAATCGGTGTGCACGCGATGCCCGGTACGGACCGAGTGCCTGGACTTCGCCATCGCGACCCGGCAGGTGCACGGCGTCTGGGGCGGCACCAGCGAGGATGAACGCCGGCGGATCCTGGCGCGTATCGACAGCGAGTCTGCCAGGCGCACGAAGGTGCCAGTGGGCGCGCGCCGCGCGCACTGAGGAAGGCAGCGCGTCGTCAACGCGGAGGCGTGGGGCCCGTCAGCCAGGCTGACGGGCCCCACGCCTGTTCCCCAGGTGCTTCCCGCCGTGGCGCAACCGCAGCGTTGCCCGTTGCGCCTGGTTACTTCTCGATGTACTCGACGATCGACTCGCGCTCGACCTGCCCGTCGACGACGGTCGGAGCTGACTCGGCGGGCTCGAGCGGAGCGATCGGCTTGCGTGCGTCGGTGTCGGCCATCTCGGTGAAGTCGGGCGAGCCCTTCACGAGCACGCTCCGGCGCAGCCAGCCTTTCCCGCGGCGCGGAATGACCAGGCCGACGATTCCGGTGAGCATGAGCACCCAGCCGAGAACCTGCAGGTTCAGGAAGGACGGATGGGCGGTGACGGCGAACGCGAAGACGGCGCCTGCCGCCAGGAGCGTCAGTGCTGTCGCTGACTTCATGGTTCGGTCCCTTTCAGGTGCTAGGCGGGGGTGCGGGGGTGCGGGTTGCGCGGACGGCGGATTGCCGCTGCCTAGGCGAGCTCCAGGAGGCGCTCGCGCAGGTACTCGAGTGCCTCGGCGAGCAGCCGGGAGACATGCATCTGGGAGATTCCCAGGTGCTTGCCGATCTCGGCCTGCGTCATGTTGCCGTAGAAGCGCATGAGCAGGAGTTGCTGCTCCCGTTCTGGCAGGCCGTTCAGGTGCGTCCACACCGCTTCCATGTCGAGCACACGCTCGAGGTTCGGGTCCTCGGTGCCGATCAGGTCGGCGAGGCTCGCGCGGCCTTCATCGTCTATCAGCGGCGCGTCGAGCGAGGATGACTGGAAGGCCAGCTCCGCGCGCCTGACCTCGCGTATCTCATCCTCGGTGACGTTCAGCCGGTCGGCGAGCTCGGCATCGGACGGCGAGCGCCCGAGCGCCTGAGTGAGATCGGCCGAAGCGCTCCTGGCGGTCAGCCTGAGCTCCTGGAGCGAGCGCTTGACGTGAACCTGCCAGCGCTTGTCGCGGAAGTACCGCTTGATCTCGCCGCTGACGCACGGCAGTGCGTATCCGGCGAGTCCGGTGCCTGCGGCCGGATCGTAGTTGTTGATGGCCTTGATCAGGCCGACGTAGCCGACCTGGAGGAGATCTTCGTATGGTTCCGGGCTGTTCTGGAACCGCCGGACGCAGGACCGCACCAGCGGGCGGTACCTGTTGACGAGCACCTCGCATGCCGTTTCCCTGATCGGGTGCTCGCGGGGGAGGGAACGGATCAGAGAAAGCAGATCGGCGTCGTCGCGCTGCTCGAGATCGCTGGCAGGGAGTTCGTCGCTAGCCGTGAGTTCCGTGACCGGATGTGGCTCATTGATGGTCGCTGGCCGAGTCATTTACCGGTCACCTCCGGCGAACCAGTTATCATGCACGGCCCATTTGTGCCCGTCACGCGGATTTCAAACATCGGACCAGCGCGCGGCCGCGGAACTGTCCGCGCATAGGCACCTGACCTGCGCGGATGCAGCCTCAGATGGGCCCGGCATTCCTGCTGCGGGCAGATCAGCGGCGACAGTTTCAGCTGTTGGCGCCCTGCTGCGCGGGGCGGTCGGCGCCGGCCGTGTCCGCCGGAGTGAGCAGCTGGCTCACGCCGCCGGTGCCGCGATGATCTTCGGCCAGGTCGGCCGCTATCCGGTCGACGGTCTCCGTGCCCGTGCGCAGGACCGTCCTGATGATGCCGGCCGCGCGGGCACCGACGGCCTTGAGCTGGCCGATGCGGCGCGCCCGCCCTTCTGGGCGCAAGAAGACCACGAGCAGCGCGAACAGGAAGACCGCGAACACGAGTGCCATGGGGGGCTGCTTTCTACGGTTGCGCCAATGGTGGTCCGACACTGCCCAGGCAGGCAGGTCTAAACATCCAGCCCGCCAGGTGAACGGGGCCTGGTCGTCAGTACCTGCAGCGCCCGGTTTCGCGGTATCCGGCGTTTATGTGGCAGAGCCAGAGGTAGTTGCGGGCGGCCGACGGCGGCCACCTGGCGCCCGCCAGTCCCGACCGCGGCCAGGCGCTCATGTCGATCGCCTGAGATGATCGGAGGCTGCGATGCGGATCCTCGGAGTCGTGCTTGTGATCTGGCTGGTCATCGGCGCGATCGCCGGTGGCCAGCGCCACTACTACAACTCAGATCCCGGGTGCGCGCGCGCGGGCACGATTGTCGTCACGGTACTGGCCGGACCACTGAACTACGTCGGCGCGAACCCGAAGGTCCATTGCCCGCACCCGAGCAGGTAGCCCGTCAGTCCTGGCCGAGCCTGGCCGCCGCGGCGCGCCAGGGACCGGTGCGGCCTGACGGCTCGAAGCGGCGGACCGGCTGGGTCCCCCTCACCAGCGCGCGCAGGCCAGCCACGTCGACAGGCGCCGCGCCGTGCGCCCTGGCCTGGATCAGCGCATTGCCCAGCGCCGTCGCCTCGGCCGGCCCGGCGACCACGGAAAGCCCGCAGGCGTCGGCGGTCAGCTGGCACAGCAGCGCGTTGCGCGCGCCCCCGCCGACGACGTGCACGACGTTCACGGTTCTGCCGGACAGCAGCTGCGCTTGCCGCACCGCGCGCCGGTGCGCCAGCGCCAGGCTGTCGAGTATGCAGCGGACGGTCTGGCCTGGCTCGGCCGGGACTGGCTGCCCGGTGCGGGCGCAGGCGGCCGCGATCATGGCCGGCATGTCGCCGCCTGGCAGGAATGCCAGGCTGTCGGCGTCGATGACCGCGCGCAACGGCTCCGACGCGGCGGCCTGGCCGAGCAGGTCGGCAAGGCTGGCCCGCAGGCCAGCGGCGGCCCAGGTTCGTGCCGACTCCTGCAGCAGCCACAGGCCCATGACCCCGCGAAGGTAACGGATGGTCTGGTCGGCGCCAGCCTCGTTGGTGAAGCCGGCCAGCCTGCTCGCCTCGCTCAGCACCGGCTGGTCGAGCTCGACGCCAGCCAGCGACCAGGTTCCGCAGGAGATATAGGCATAGTCGGTACCCGCGGCGGGGACCGCCACGACAGCCGCTGCCGTGTCGTGTGACGCCGTCGTCGTCATCGGGACACGAGCGGCCAGCCCGGTGCGGGCGCGAACCTCGGGCAGCAGCGGCCCGGCGATGTCGCCAGGCTGGCACAGCGGCGGGAAGATGGCAGGGCTGATGCCGGCCCGCTCAAGCACGCTGGGCGCCCAGCGTCTCGTGCGCACGTCAAGCAGCTGCGTCGTGGAGGCGTTGGTGACCTCGGCCGCGATCGCGCCGGTGAGCCAGTATGTCAGCAGGTCAGGCAGGAGCAGCAGCGTCTGCGCGGCATCCAGCTGAGCTGTCCCCGCGGCCGCCAGGAGCTGGCACAAGGTGTTGATCGGGCTCGGCGGAACGCCGGTGATCGCGTACAGCTCGCCGGGATCGATCAGCGCCGCGAGCCGCTCGGCGGCTCCGGCGGTTCTGGAGTCCCGGTAGTGCACGGGATTGCCGAGCAGGGCGCCGTCGGCGTCGAGCAGACCGTAGTCCACCCCCCAGCCGTCGATCCCGACGCTGGCTATCGTGGCCGCTGCCGCGGCCTTCGCGAGCCCTTCGAGCACCTGCTCGTGAAGCCGCAGCACGTCGGTGTGCATGGTCCCGGCCGCGGTCACCGGCGCGTTGGCGAACCTGTGCACCTCGTGCAGCGCGAGCCGGTCAGTGCCGACCTCGGCGACCATGACCCGGCCGCCCGATGCGCCGAGGTCGGCGGCCGCCGCGAGGAACGGGGCTGGCATCGGGCGCCGCGCCTACCGCAGGAACGCGGCGGCGACGCCCGCGTCCACGGGAATGAGCAGCCCGGTCGTCAGCGACAGGTCGCCGGCCGCCAGCGCGAGCACGGCCGCCGCCACGTGCTCGGGCAGCACCTCGCGTTTGAGCAGCGTGCGGCCGGCGTAGAAGGCGCCGAGCCCGGACTCGGGGACGCCGTAGACCGCTGCCCGGCTGGCGCCCCAGCCGCCCGCGAAGATGCCCGAGCCTCCGACGACGCCATCCGGGTTGATGCCGTTCACCCTGATGCCGTGCTCGCCGAGCTCGGCGGCGAGCAGCCGTACCTGGTGCGCCTGGTCAGCCTTGGCCGCGCGTAGCCGATGTTGCCCGGCCCGGCGAAGACGGCGTTCTTGCTGCAGATGTAGATGATGTCGCCGCCCATCCGCTGGCTCACCATCAGCCGCGCGGCTTCCCTGGACACCAGGAACGAGCCGCGCGCCATCACGTCGTGCTGGCCGTCCCAGTCGTCAGCCGTGGTCTCGAGCAGCGGCCTGGACAGGGACAGCCCGGCGTTGTTGACCACCAGGTCGACGCCGCCGAAGGCCAGCGCGGTGTCGCGGACAGCCTCGGTCACGCTTAGACCGATTCGGCGCCGCGCATGACGTTGATCGCGTTGACGTAGAACTCGCCGGCGACCCTGGCGGTCTGCTTGTTCGCGCCGAAGCTGAACATGCCGATCCCGGGGACCAGCACGATCGCCGGGTCGGCGCCGCGCATCGGAGGTGAGTCCGCCGCTGCGTACCTCAGGTAGGGCGGCTTTCACGGCTGCCAGGTCGCGCATCGGTGTCTCCTCAATCGACATGGAAGATCTCGTCGATCCGGCGGAAGCCTTCGTCGGGGCGCAGGTCGCCGATTCCGTCGAAGAAGCCCGCCATCTCCGCCTGCCACCGCGCGTTGACGTCAGTCTGCGCCATGCGCTGTTGTGCCGCCGTGAAATCTTCGGTCTCCAGGTAGCCGATCAGCGGGCCCTCGCCGGTGAGGAAGAGGCTGTAGTTCCCCCAGCCGGCCGCCGCCAGCGCCGCCCGCATCTCTGGCCAGACGGATCTGTGGCGCTTGGCGTACTCGCCGAGCCGGTCTGGCCGGATCCGGGCGGTGAAGCACACGCGTTCCATCGTTGAACGGCCTCCAAGAGGCAGAACGCTTACCGCGCCCGCTTACCGCGCCCGCTTACCGCGCCCGCTCACCGCGCCCGCTTACCGCGCCCGCTCAGCCCGCTCGCTCAGCGTGCTCGCTCCGGCCGGGGTGGATCCCGGGATGCACCCCGGATAACGGGGTCGGTCCCGGGATTCACCTCAGCTGGGCGCGGGTCGGCTCCGGTCCTGTGGTCAGAAGTTGAACTTGGCGATGTTGGACTTGTCGAAGACGAACGGCGGGCCGAGCAGGACGGTCTTGTCAGCGCCGACGGTGAACGAGCCGAGCTTGCCAGCGGTGAAGGTCTGGCTCTGGGCTCCGGTGATCTTGCCGGAGGCGACCAGGACCGCCGCGTAGCCGGGCGAGGTAGCCGAGGTCGGCGGGGTTCCAGAGCTCGAAGGCTGGATCGTGCCGTCGGCCACGAACTTCTTCAGCGAGTTCGGCGTGCCGAGCCCAGTCAGCGCGATCTTGCCCCGGTACTTGGGGGTGTCGAGCACCTGCGCGGCGGCCAGGATGCTGGCGCGCCAGGTTTGTGCCATAGATCGTCATTTGTGCGAACCGGCGCCCGGATGCGGCGCCGAAGCGAGCGATGGGCCCGTCCGCCGGCCGAACAACACGCCGAGGCGGGCGGCGCGGACGGCTCACGCAAGGATATGCCAGGCAAATCGCCCCCAGGCTGGTCCCAGCCTTTGAACATCTATGGCCCATTGGTGTTCAAACAGGACCATCAATGTGCCATTGGTGTTCTATTTCGCTCGGCCTGCGGGCGCCGAAGCCAGCGCCGGCGGCCCCGCGGAGGCGGGCATGCCGCGTCCGCCGGACCATCGGCGCCCAGCCCGGGCGATTCCGCTCCGCGCCAAGGTCTCTCAGCCCCGAGCGCGTCCAGGGCCGCGCGGGTGGTGCCTGGCCGGTGCGCAGCCGGCGGGATGGGGCAGGTTTGACACGTTCCAACGCGCGGCCGGACACTTGGACCCGCAAGGGAGGCGCACGTGGCGGAGACGGCGGGGGGTTCCGGGGGGTCACCTCTCAGGTCACCCCTCAGGGACGGCACCCCGGTCAGCATCAGGGACGTCGCCGCGCAGGCGGGAGTCTCGGTCGGCACGGTCTCGAACGTGCTGAACCGGCCGGAGATCGTCGCCGACGCCACCCGCCGGCGGGTCCAGGCCACGATCAAGCAGCTCGGCTTCGTGCGGAACGAGTCAGCCAGGCAGCTGCGGGCCGGGCGCAGCCGCACGATCGGGCTGCTGGTGCTCGACGTCGCCAACCCGTTCTTCACCGACGTCGCCCGCGGCGTCGAGGACGAGGCGAATGAGTCTGGCCTGGCCGTGATCCTGTGCAACTCCGACGACCAGCGGGCCAAGGAGCGGCGGTACCTGGAGCTACTCGAAGAGCACCGGGTACAGGGCATCCTGATCACGCCGGTGTCGGCGGCCGACGAGCACGTCGCGCGGCTGCAGCGGCGCGGCACCCCCGTGGTGCTCGTGGACAGCCGCTCGCTGTCCCGCGGCCAGTGCTCGGTCTCGGTGGACGACGTGCTCGGCGGCGACCTGGCCATCACGCACCTGCTCGACGAGGGCCACAGCAGGATCGCATTCGTGGGCGGCCCGATGAGCCTGCGCCAGGTGGCCGACCGCCGGGCCGGCGCGATCCGTGCGCTGGAACGGGCCGGCCGCACGGGCGCCGGCCTGCACGTGATCGAGACCAGCGCGCTGCACGTCGCGGCGGGGCGCTGGGCCGGCGGCATGGTCGCCGAGCTGCCTGCCGCCAGCCGGCCGACGGCCATCTTCTGCGCGAACGACCTGCTGGCTCTCGGCGCCCTGCAGGAGATGACGACCCGCCGCATCCGGGTACCTGACAGCATCGCGATCGTGGGCTACGACGACATCGACTTCGCCGCCGCGGCGGCTGTGCCGCTGACCTCGGTCCGCCAGCCCCGGCACCAGCTTGGCCGGGCGGCCGCTCACCTGCTGCTCGAGGAGGCGATGGACGCGGGGACGCACCAGCACAGGCAGGTCATCTTCGAGCCCGACCTCGTGATACGCCAGTCGAGTAGGAGGGCAGAGTAGGTGCGGGTCGCGCTGTTCGTCACGTGCCTGGCCGACACGCTGTTCCCCCAGGCAGGCCGGGCTTGCGTCGCGCTGCTCGAACGGCTCGGGCAGCGGGTCGAATTCCCGTGGGGTCAGACCTGCTGCGGCCAGATGCACGTCAACACCGGGTATCAGCGTCAGGCCCTGCCGCTGATCCGCCGCTACGCGGCCACGTTCGCCGGCTACGACGCGATCGTGGTGCCATCGGGCTCGTGCACCGGGTCGGTCAGGCACCAGCACGCGATGGTGGCCAGGCGGTACGGCGACGAGGATCTCGCCAGGCGGGCTGAGCAGGTCGCCGGTAAGACGTTCGAGCTGTCCGAGTTCCTGACCGACGTGGTCGGACTTGAGGACGTGGGGGCGTACTATCCGCACCGCGTCACCTATCACCCGACCTGCCACTCGCTGCGGCTGCTGCGGGTCGGTGACCGCCCGCTGCGGCTGCTGCGGCGGGTGGCCGGCATCGACCTGGTCGAGCTGCCAGACGCCGAGGTGTGCTGCGGCTTCGGCGGTACGTTCGCGATCAAGAACGCCGACGTGTCGACCGCGATGCTGGCCGACAAGATGCGCAACGTGCTGGCCACAGGTGCCGAGGCTTGCGTGGCCGGCGACAGTTCGTGCCTGATGCACATCGGCGGCGGGCTGTCCAGGCTGAACGCCGCCACCAGGACCGTGCACCTGGCCGAGATCCTCGCGAGCACCAGGAACGGCCGGTGAGCAGTTTCCTCGGCATGCCAGGACCCCCGGTAGCTCGCAGTGCTGATCCGGCGGGACTACCCCCCGGAGCCCCCCGGGGAGTCGGGCACCTGCGCGGGGACGAGCCGTTCCCGGTCGCGGCGCGGCGCGCCCTGGCCGATCCGCAGTTGCGCCGCAACCTGGCGAAGGCCACCAGCACGATCAGGGCCAAGCGGGCCGCGGTGGTCGCCGAGCTGCCCGACTGGGAGGAGCTGCGCGAGGCTGGCCGGGCGATCAAGGCCCACACCATGGCCAATCTGGCCAGCTATCTCGAGCAGCTGGAGGCCGAGTTCACCTCCCGGGGCGGGACCGTGCACTGGGCAAGGGACGCCATCGAGGCGAACCAGATCGTCACCGAGCTCGTCCAGGCGACGGGCGCCACCGAGGTGGTCAAGGTCAAGTCGATCGTCACCGACGAGATCGGCCTCAACGACGCCCTGGCCAGGGCCGGGATCTCCGCGGTCGAGACCGACCTCGCCGAGCTCATCGTGCAGCTCGGCAAGGACCGGCCCTCGCACTTCCTGGTCCCGGCGATCCACAGGAACCGCGCCGAGATCAGGGAGATCTTCCTGCGCGAGATGGTCGGCGTGGACCCCTCCCTGACCGACGAGCCGCGGGCGCTTGCCGAGGCCGCGCGGCTGCACCTGCGGCGCAAGTTCCTCTCGGCCCGCGTCGGGATCAGCGGCGCGAACTTCGCGGTCGCCGAGACCGGCACGCTGTGCGTGGTCGAGTCTGAGGGCAACGGCCGGATGTGCCTGACCCTGCCGGACGCGCTGATCACCGTGATGGGCATCGAGAAAGTGGTGCCGAGCTGGGCTGACATGGGCGTCTTCCTGCAGCTGCTGCCGCGCAGCTCGACCGGCGAGCGGATGAACCCGTACACCTCGATGTGGAGCGGCGTCACCGGAGGCGACGGCCCGCGGCAGGTCCACCTGGTGCTGCTCGACAACGGCAGGACTGCAGCGCTCGCGGACGAGACCGGCAGGCAGGCGCTGCACTGCATCAGGTGCTCGGCCTGCCTCAACGTGTGCCCGGTCTACGAGCGCGTGGGCGGGCACGCGTACGGATCTGTCTATCCCGGCCCGATCGGCGCGGTCCTGTCCCCGATGCTCACCGGCGTCGAGGACAACGCGAGCCTGCCGTTCGCCTCGTCCCTGTGCGGGGCCTGCTACGACGTCTGTCCCGTGAAGATCGACATACCTTCGATACTCGTGGACCTGCGGGCCAGGCACGTCGAGGAGGCCGCGCGCAGGTCGCGCGTGCCCGACGCCGAGGCGGTCACGATGGCCGCGGCCGCCTGGGCTATGGCCGATCCCGTCAGGTTCGCCGCGGCCCAGCGCGGCGGGCGGCTCGGCAGGCTGCTCGGCCGGCAGGGCACGATCCGCAGGCTGCCGCCGCCGCTGTCCGGCTGGACCAGGGCCAGGGACGCACCCGTCCCGCCAGCCCAGACGTTCCGCCAGTGGTGGCGGCGCGAGCATAAGGACGCGCCATGACAGCCAGGGACGAGGTGCTCGGCAGGATCAGGACCGCGGTGGGGGAGACGCCGCCTGGGCCCAAGCCCGCGATTGGCCGTTACCGGACCAGCACCGGGCTCGCCCCCGCCGGGCTGGCCGGGCTGCTAGCCGACCGCCTGCGCGACTACGGGGCGGCTGTGCGCCTGTGCGAGCCGGCCGAACTGGGAGCGGCCGTCAGCGCCGCGCTCGCCGAGCGCGGCGCCAGGCGCGTCGTCGTCCCGCCCGGCCTCGAGGTGCCGCTGCCTGGCGGTGTCGAAACCGTCACAGACGACGCGCTGAGCGCTGCCGAGCTTGACGCGTTCGACGGCGTCGTCACGAGCGCCGCGGCGGCCGTCGCCGAGACCGGCACGATCGTGCTGGACGGGTCACCGGGCCAGGGCCGGCGCGCGCTGACCCTGGTTCCCGACTATCACCTCTGCGTGCTGCGGGCCGATCAGGTCGTGGGCCTGGTTCCCGAGGCGGTCGCGCTCCTCGATCCGGCCAGGCCCCTCACACTCATCAGCGGGCCGTCGGCGACCAGTGACATCGAGCTTGACCGGGTTCAGGGCGTGCACGGCCCGCGGACGCTCGAGGTCATCCTCGTCGGCACCGGCCTTCGTGCAGCGACCAGCTCATGCGGGTAGTTCCGCGCGAGAGGCCTTCACTCAGATGCCGGCGGGCAGCGTCTCGAGGTCGGCGATGACGATCTCCCTGTCGGTTTCCTCCGCCACCTGCTCGCATGCGCCGCGGGCCAGCTCGGCCCAGCGGCGTGCCTCTGGCTCGTCGCCGCCGAGCGCGCTCGCGCGGGCCAGCGCCTCGTAGGCGAAGGCCAGGTCGAAGTCGGCGATGCCCTCGCGCTGGCAGATGTCCAGGACCTTCTGGGCGTGGAAGAGGGCGGGCACGGGCATCTCGAGGACTGCGTAGACGCGCGAGCACTGCCATTCGCCGCGGGCGCGGTTGACCGGCTTGCCGATCTGCATCCAGTGGTAGGTGGACGCGTGCGCGGCGTGGATCATCTCCGCGTCCTCGGCTTCGGTCCTGCTCTCCTGCTCAAGCAGCGTCCAGACGCGGTTGAACAGCGCGGCGGCGAGCTTGCGCTGAACCACGGGGTCCAGGGACGGCTTGTCGTTGTGCTCGTGCATGGATTCCCATTCCTTTCCTGTAACCAGGTGATCCAGGTCGTGGATCTGGCCTTGCATCCGCGTCACGCGGGCGACGAGCCTGCGCCGGTGCGCGGCCAGCGCGTCGGTCATCGCGCCGGGATCCGCCGCGTGCAGGTCGAGCAGCCGCCGCACCTCGGCGACCGGCAGGTCCAGGTCGCGGAGCCGGCGGATCAGCCGGGCCGCGTTGACCTGCTCGGCCCGGTACCGCCGGTAGCCGTTGTCCGGATCGACGAGCGCGGGGGCGAGCAGCCCGGCCGCGTCGTAGTGCCGCAGCGCCTTCGCGGTCAGCCCGCTCGCACGCGCGAACTGGCCGATGCTCAGCAACCGGTCAGCCGAATCCATGCTCAGACCGTACGCATTCCTGCTGCGGGAAGGTCAACGGCCCATCTCCGGGCGGTCTGGGCTCACAGCAGCCGATCCTGACATGATCAGGTGCAGTCAGGACCCGGCGGAGGCAAAGGACTCGCAGGTGCCAGTAGTCACGTCGCGCGACGGAACCGCGATCGCCTACGACAGGCAAGGGGCGGGACCTGCCCTCGTCATCGTGAACGGCGCGCTCACCACGCGCCGGGCCAGCGCCGAGCTGGTCGAGCTGCTCGCGCCACGGCTCACGGTCGTGACGTATGACAGGCGCGGGCGCGGCGACAGCGGCGACACGCCGCCCTACGCCGTGGCGCGCGAGATCGAGGACGTCGCGGCCGTGATCGGGGAGGCCGGGGCCGGTACAGGCTTGCAGGGGGCCGCCCTGTACGGGCACTCGTCCGGCGCCTGCCTGGCGCTCGACGCAGCGCTGGCGATGGGTGCCGGGCAGGTCACCAGGCTGGCCATGTACGAAGCGCCGTACGACGACGACCCGTCGGCCCGTGCTGCCTGGCAGGCGTACCTGGCCGACATGACGGCGGCACTCGACGCCGGCCGTCCAGGCGACGCCGCCGCGCTCTTCATGGCCTTCGTCGGCACGCCGGCCGGGCAGGTCGAGCAGATGCGGCAGGCGCCGTTCTGGCCGGGCATCGAGGCGGTGGCGCCCACGCTGGCCTACGATCACGCGGGCCTGATGGGCGCCGACAGGCCGGTACCGGTCGGGCGGGCGGCCGGGCTCGGCGTGCCCGCGCTCGTGCTGCACGGAGAGAAGGGAGCGCCGTTCATGGCGCGGACCGCCGCGACGCTGCAGCAGGCTATCCCTGACGCGGAGCTGTGCACGCTGGCCGGCCAGGACCATAACCCGAGCGCACAGGTACTCGCGCCGGTCCTGGCGGACTTCGCGGGCCGTCCTGCCGCTTAAGCCCGCGTGCCGCGCCCCATGGTGTAGAACTCGGGGTTCGGCCGCAGCGCCATCAGGTGAGCGAGCCTGTTCGACGCCGCGAACAAGGCCGTGATGGCGCCGACATCCCAGACCTCGTCGTCGGTCAGGCCCGCCGCGCGGGCCCGCGCGATATCGGCGTCGCCGAACAGCTCGGGAGCGCGGGTCAGCGCCAGCGCGAGGGCGACGATGGCCCGGCCGCGCTCGCCGAGCTCGGCGTGCCAGGGATTCGTGGCCACCTGGTCGGCCAGCAGCGGATCCTTGGCCCTGATCCGCAGGATCGCCCCGTGGGCCACGACGCAGTAGGGGCAGTGGTTGGCACCCGAGGTCGCGACGACCACGAGCTCGCGCTCGGCCTTGCTCAGGCCGTCGGTCCTGTCCATCAGCGCGTCGTGGTAATCGAGGAACGCCCGCAGCTCGGCAGGCCGGCGGCCAAGCGCGCGGAAGATGTTCGGCACGAAGCCTGACTTCTCGGCGATCACCCCGATCCGCTCGCGCAGGTCGCCTGGAAGGTCATCCAGTTCCGTCATCCCGAACCGGCTGTCCGCCACGTCTGCTCCTCAGCTGCCCGGATCCTCAGCTGCCCGGATCCGCCCTGGCTGCACGATAACGCGGGCCAGGGCGGCCGGGCGCGGCGGAGTCAGGCGAGGAACTTCAGCAGCGCGCTGTTGACCTGATCGTCGTGGGTCCACGCGATGGCGTGCGGTCCGCCGTCGATGACCACCATCTGCATGTCGCTGAGCATGCCGGGCAGCCGCTTCCCGGTATTCGGGTACGGCAGGATCCGGTCGTCGTCGCCCTGGATGACCAGGATCGGCACGCTGAGCTGGCCGAGGTCCGCACGGAAGTCCGTCTCCCAGGTCGGGATGCAGGCGACGGCGGCTGTGGCCGACGCGGCGGCGGCGATGTTCCAGCTGGCCTGGTAGGCCTGGTCGCTGACCAGCGTGCCGCCGAACTTGTCGATGTTGTAGAAGTTGTCGAGGAACCCCTTCATCCACGCCGGGGGATCCTTCCTGGCCGACTGCATGAATCCGTCGAACAGGCTGGCAGGAAGGCCCTCCGGGTTGTCTCCGGTCTGCAGCAGGAACGGCGGAATGGGCGAGATCAGCACGCCCTTAGCCACCCGCTGCGAGCCGTACCTGCCGAGGTACCGCGTTACCTCGCCGGTGCCCATCGAATGGCCGACGAGGGTGACGTCGCGCAGGTCGAGGGCTTCGAGCAGCGCGTTCAGGTCGGCCGCGAAGGTGTCGTAGTCGTAGCCCATGGCGGGCTGGCTCGACGCGCCGAAGCCGCGGCGGTCGTAGGTGATCACGCGGCGCCCGTCCTCCAGGAGTACCGGAACCTGCTTGTCCCAGGCACGCCCGCTCAGCGGGTAGCCGTGGATAAGGACGACCGGCTGTCCCGAGCCGTGGTCCTCGTAGTACAGGTCAATCGAGCCTGAGTTCTCCTGGCCGACCTTGATATAAGGCATCGAGCTTCCCCCCGTTGTGCCGGACGCCATCAGGCAGAGCCATGAGCGGGGTCGCAGGCGAGAGACAGGCAATCCCGGCTGGTGCACCTGGCCTGATGGTCTGCTTCTCTAGGTCTGCCCGGTGCCATCGACAGGAAACGATCAGGTCGGTCAGCCAGGAGAACCCGACAGGGGCGAAGGGCGCGGGTGGCGCGGCGACGCAGGGCGCCTGCCCGCCAGCTGCGCCGCCTCGTTCGCCGGCAGCGGGATGAAGCTGCGCACCTTGCCGCTAGCCAGGCGATCGAGATCGGTCACCGTCGTGATCCGTACCTCAGGCTCGGCGATGCCAAGCCGCCTGAGCTGTCCTCGATCCTGCCCTGAACGTCGGCGATCATGGTGTGCGCTGAACCGCAGGGGCATGCCGTGCCGGTCACCATGATCTGGTCGCTGAGCTCGATCCGCAGCAGCGGCAGGACGGGGTTTGGTGAGCGGCGTCAGGTAAACCTTGTCGGAGAGCACGCCGGGTTCGACGGGCCGCCCGGCCGAATCGACCGGATCGACGATCACCAGGTCGTCGCACACGTGCATGCCGGGTCCGCGCCAGCACCCGACGGCTACCGGTCCGGCCTCTGAGGTGCCGTACATGTTGGCGACTGGCGCGCCGAACTCGTGCTCGAGGCTACGGCGGATCTCCGGACGGAGCGGTTCGCTGGTGGTCGCGATCCGCAGCGGCGAGACCCGCAGCGCGCCGCTGCGGGCCTCGTCGGCCAGCACGGCCAGCGCGGTCGGGTAGCCGATCAGCAGCGTCGGCTGGTACGCGTTGAGCCCCGCGACGATATCTGTCACCGGGAGGGTGACGGGGAAGCTCCGTAGCCGGATCGCGGGGTTGGCGAAGGTCTGGCCGAGGGCCGATGTCATGTGCGCGGGGTTCTGGGCGGCCACCATGGCCGCCGTGCTCGGCGCGGCGGCGACCTCGGGCGAGACCTCGCGATCCCACATCATCGGCCTGAGGAATCCGGCGTTGGCCGCGGCCCAGGCGTTCCAGCCGTAGACGAACACCCCGCGCCTGCCGGTCGAGCCGCCCGAGGCAACGGCGTGGAAACCGTCGAGCAGGTAGGCATCGCAGGTCAGGCTCGCCAGGTGCCGGTCGACGGCCGCGAGGTTGAGACGCGGGTCGGTGACGATCTCGTCCCGGTGCGCCATCAGGTCCTCGGTGGTCATCGGCGGGATCCGCGCCAGGTCACCTTCCGTGGCCGTCGCCAGGTCCACGTCCCTGAGGCGGCTGCGATGCCAGGGCGAGCGCAGCGCGGCGAGCGCGAGGAGGGCGCGCAGCCGGCGCTCGCGCTCGGCCCGCAGTTGCTGCCGGCTCATGTGCAGGCGCCCGACCTGGCCGGGCATGATCTGCGCCCAGTACGCCACGTGCTGCTGCCTGATCGCGTCGTAGCTGGACACTGCTGCCTCCGCGCTGCGAGTCTCGGCAAGAGATAGTCCGAAACAGATGGTTTGTAATGTATGATAGGATTCGGACTATGTCAACGTCCGACCTCACCCCCGTGTCCTACGTGGTGCTCGGCCTGGTCGCCAGGGACGGGCCGTCCACTCCCTATGACATCAAGGTCGCCGTCGGCCGCGGCATCGCTCAGTTCTGGCCGTTCCCGCACAGCCAGATCTACTCGGAGACGGCGCGCCTGGCCGCTGCTGGCCTGCTGGCCGGGGAGCAGGAAGCAGGCGGCAGGCGACGGCACGTGTACTCGATCACCGATGCCGGGACGAAGACCATGCAGGAGTGGCTGGCGCAGCCCTCGCGCGACTACCCGCAGCACCGCAGCCTCGGCCTGCTCCAGCTCTACTTCGGCCACTTCGCCACGCCAGAGGACAGGATGGCGCTGGCCAGAGCCCAGATGGAGGTCTGCACCGAGTTGCTTGGCGTCTACCAGGAGATCGCGCAGCGGCTGACGTCGCGCGAGGACCGGGCATGGCAGCTGCGGGTCGCCGAGATGGCGATCGCGCAAGCGCGCGCGATGGCCGGGCAGTGGGCGGCGATCGTCGCTGCTTGCGGCGACGGGCCAGCGGACGCGGCTGATCGGGCGGCAGGGGCCGGATCAGCGTCCTAGGCTCAGCGCGAGGGCGTCGGCATCGTCCGGGCTGACGTACTCGTGCACGAGCCGGATGGCGGTAGCGCCGTCGCCAACGGCCGATGCGACGCGCTTGATCGACCGGTACCTGACGTCGCCGGCCGCGAAGACGCCAGGCAGCGATGTTTCGAGCGGCAGCGGAGCGCGGTCAAGCGGCCAGCGTGCCCGGCTCGCCTCGTGCAGCGCGACGTCGCGCCCGGTCAGTATGTATCCGCTCGCGCGCTCGACCTCAGCGGGCAGCCATCTCGTCCGCGGCTCACCGCCGATCAGCACGAACAGGGCCGCCGCTGGCAGCTGCTCGGTGTGCCCTCGCACGTTGTCCCTGACGGTGATCCCGGTGAGGTGATCGTCGCCGTGTCCGGCGGTCACCTCGGTGTTCAGGCGCACGGTCAGGTTGGGCGTCGCGTATACCTCCCTGACGAGGTATTCCGACATGGAGCGGCCCAGGTCGCCGCCGCGGACCAGCATCGTGACCTGCCTTGCGTACCTGGCCAGGTGTAGTGCCGCCTGCCCGGCGGAGTTCCCGGCGCCGACGACGAAGACGTCCCGGCCCTCCATGGCCTGGGCCTCGCTGCCTGCCGCGCCGTAGAAGACGCCGCACCCGAGCAGTTCCTCGAGCCGCGGGACATCCAGGCGCCGCCAGGCGATGCCGGTCGCCACGACCACGGCCCCGGCGAGGATCTCGTGGCCGTCGGCCTGGCGCACGATGCGCGCGTCGCCCCTTGGCTCCAGGCAGGTGACAGGCTGGGAGAACACCATGTGCGCGCCGAACATCCATGCCTGCTCGCAAGCCCTGCGGGTGAGCTCATGGCCGCTGATGCCGTGCGGGAAGCCAGGGTAATTCCTGATCATCGGGCTGCTGCCGGCCTGTCCGCCCGAGACGGTCTCCTCGAGGACGACGGCTCGCAGGCCCTCTGACGCGGCATACACGGCGGCCGTCAGCCCGGCCGGGCCCGCTCCCACGATCACCACGTCGCACTCGGACACGTCGTTCCTGACGGTGCCGCCGGTCGCGGCGACGAGCTCGGCGACCGTCGGATCGGCCATGGTGTAGTCGTCGTGCCGGATCACGACAGGGAGCCGCTCTCCATCCAGGGCCCTGGCCCGGATCAGCTCGCGGCCCTCGTCGCTGTCCGCTGCGTGGAAGCGGAATGGCACGCCGAACCTGGTCAGCATGTCGCGGAGGTCATGCGTGCCGCGGTCGTCGGCGTTGCCGACGATGTGGAAGAGCTCGAAGCCAGCCTCCCGGTCCTTCGCCCACTCCGCCAGGAACTCGCTGACCTGGCGGTACAGGTCCCGCTCCAGCATCCACGGCTTGGTGATGTGATAGTCGGCCTCGCCGAGCGTCATGGCGTTGACAAGCGGGCTGCTGGACGAGTAGTCGCGCTCGACGAGCAGCACGCGCTTGGCGAGGGGGTGCAGCCCGTGCGCCTCGGCCAGGAACCGCACACCCGGCATCTCGGGCATGTCGTAGTCCGCGATCAGCAGCGCCACCGGATCCTGCCCGCTGGCCAGCGCGTGCAGCGTCGCCAGCCCGGTGGCCGCCGAGGTCTCGCCGATGACGCGGAAGTCCTGGCCGAACCTGCGCCCGAGATCCTCGCTCATCGCGTGCACGACGCCGACGTCGTCGTCGACGATGAACAGCACAGGACGTCGGGGCTGGCTGGGGTGATCTGCATGATTCATATAGAAACTCGCAATTCGGGCAGTCGGCCTGCTTGATGCATCCCAGGCTACAAACTGCTGCGTTCGCTGATCGTTCGCCTCTCCCCGGCTCTGGCCTTGAGCTCGCGGAGTTGCGAGGTCGCGAGCGGGCCGCAAGCCATCCATCACGCAGTCCCGGGCCGGATCGGCCCGCCCGCCGTGACGTCGGCCGGCTCCTGGATGGCGCTGAGCGGGCCGGAGAGCGAAGATCGGCGCGGTGGCGGCCCGGATCGCGCTCAGCTCGTGCGCGAGGCGGCCTTCAGGGGGACCGCAACCGTGGCGCCCTGATCAGGTCCCCGCTTCGAGGTCGTCAGCCAGCCGCCCCGCGCGCGGCGAGCCCAGGCCGGTGGCCATGTCATAACCGGCAGCCGCCTGATAGCACGGCCCGCGATGGCGCTCCCGGTCCCGGCAAGTGTCGTTGGCCGGGAAGCCGCCGCGGGCGAGGTAATCGTTGTTTCCTGCGCGAACGTCGGTGAAGGAAGCGGGGTCGCCGCGGTCGATCTGGTACAGCGCGGGCGACAGCAAGCCGAGGCGGTGCGGGAAGACCTGCTGATCGGCAAGGGCAGCGAACGCGGCCCAGAGCGGACTGGCCAGGCTGGTACCGCCGATGCTGACCCACCCGGCACCGCGGAACGGCCCGGCTGTGCCGTAGATGGCATAGCCAGGGGTAGCACGCGCGCCGTCGGCCGCGAGCGCGGAGACGTCGGGAACTTCGCGGCACGTTCCGCCCAGGACCGCGCCGCACGGGAGACCGCTGCTGTTGCCGGTGGCGTCCAAGCCGCGCTGCCATCGCGGCATCCGCCAGACCTGGGAGATCCCGCCGCTGCCGGCCAGGTTGCCCGGGTATTTGGCCGGCCGGCCACCCCGGCCGTTGAACGGGGCACGGAACCCTGTGCCGAGGCCCGACCGGCCCGTCTGGTTCCAGGCCGTCTGTACCGGAGGCACGCCATACCGGACGATGGCGGTCCCGCCGACGCCGGTGACGTACGGCTGGCTGGCCGGGTCGCCGACCGCCAGCCGGTAGGCGCGGCCGCGCAGGTTCTGCAGGAAGGGAAGGCACGCCTCGGAGCCGGCGTCACCGCTGGCGGCCAGCATGGACTGACCCTGCAGGGCCATGCCAGCGAAGATGCCCGCTTCCGCGTCGATGAGGGCGCGGTGGCCGGCCAGCAGCACCGGCTCGCAGTAGCCGTACGAACTGCTGATCACCTGTGCGCGGTCTTGCTGCAGGAGCGCGCCGTAGGTGTCGAGCAGGGTCGCCAGGCTGCCGGGCGGCGCCTCGTAAACCAGGATGCGCGCCCGGGGAGCCATCCCGGCCACCGTCTCGATGTCGGATGTGATCTCCGCGACCGCCTTGCCTGAGGCCCTGATCGTGGTGCCTCCATCGATCCGAACTCGCCTGATCACCGGCCTGATGCCGTAGCACCTCGTATAGGCGGCGACATCGGAGCTGGCGTAGTCGGCCAGCTCGAACAGCCCGACGGTGACGCCATGCCCGAGCAGGCCGCGCCGGTACAGGTCATCGAACCCGTAGGCGCGCGCCAGCTCGCCGGCGGTGAAAGTGGCCGGCGCGGCCCTGGCGGCCGGGCAGGCACGCGGGATCGCAGCGGGCCGGGCGGCCGGCCGACTCGCGCCCTGGCGGCTCGCTGCCGGATGGCCGGCGCCGTTCTCGCGCAGATAATCCGTGGGCAGGACCAGGTTGTCCAGGCCGAGCACCGCGACCACCCAGGGTGCAGCGGCGGCGGGGACCCGGCCAGGGCGGCTGTTGGCATGCGCGATCCGGCCGCCGGGCAGGCGGGCCAGCCGGATCGGGGTCCGAAATGCCTGCTCGATCTCCGCGACCGAGCCCGTTGCCGGGAGCAGCAATCCGTCGCCGGTCGTGGGCCCGACGGTCAGCCCGTGCCCGCGCAGCCAGGACCGCAGCACGGCGATCGCGGCCGGTGACGAGCCGAATCGGGCCCTGACTTGCCGTGGCCGGAGGAAATCGCGGTACCGGCCCGACGACGGCGTAGAGACCTGGCGGGCTAGCCTCGTCAGTCCGTCCGGGTCACGAGAGCGGAGGGCCAGGGTGATCTGCAGCCTCGCGCTCCCGGGCGCCGGGCCGATCACCCTGGCCCTCGCCGGGAACGCGGGTACCGGGACCGCGGGAACGGACCAAGCCGGAACGGAGCGGACCGAAACGGCGCTGGCCGTCGTCCCTGCCCCCGCCGCGGACCCGGCGCTGCCAGCAGCCAGCACGCTCGTCCCGCTGAGCACGGCGGCAACGAGCAGCCGCGCGGGCCGCCAGTTCAGCGCACGCGCTCGCCTGCCGCGTGCATGCTTGCGCCTTCCCGTCATGGCTAACCCCCCGATAGCTGGTTCCGCGTCCGAAAGCTGGGGGTGGAACTGGCCACTCGCCCCGCCGCGGTCGCCGGCGGGCGCAGCTTAGTCCCGGCTACCAGCCAGGTTGCCGGATCACGACATTCAGGCGCGCCGCGACGAGCGCTGACGAATGCTGGCGAAGCTGGCGGCCGCGCCCCCGGCCGGCCGAACGGCCGGTATGGGTGGGACACCCATTGCGCTCACAGGGCGTCCCGCCCATGCACACCTGGCTCGCCGGCCGGTTCGGTGATGCCGCGAGTGGCAGCGATGCGTCAGGTGATGAGGCCGAGCCAGAGGTAGCTGACGGCTGGAAGGCGTTCCATACGGTCGCTTGATGTGGAGGCAGGCACCGGCGCAGCCCGCGATCGGACCAGGCTCATGCCCGATCAGTTCACGCTGCTCCGGGCGGGCAGGCAGGATCGCCAGGCCGGCAGCGTCGGCACCAGCGCCCGGCCGGCGACCTTCGGTCATGCCGTGAGGCAGAGTGCAGCGCCGTCATTGCGGCAGGTCCCCTCCTTCCGCGGCCTTCCGCTCGGCCTTGGCAGAGCGGCCCCCAGGCGTAGATCATTGCCATCACGGCAGCGCCCGGCGCGGTCACCGCGGCCGCACGGGTGACGGGCGAATCGCCGGCGTAGTTGTTGATCACCCCGGCGCCGGCGGCGACCGTCACCAGCACCGCCGTGCCGATGAACTCGACGATCACCCGCATCCACAGCGGACGCTCCCGGACCGTGTCTTCCTCGAACTGGACCAGGTAACGGCGGCCCAGTGCGGCGGAATGACCGTCGTCCATCCTGCCGGTCCCGGGATCGCTCATCACGCCCTCCCGCGCATCTGGCGCACAGGCATCCCGACAGCACACTGCTCAGCAAGCGCGGCGGCATCATCCGCGGCGGATGAATCACCAGGCAGGCCTGCCCGGTGACCGGCCAGACCCGGAGGACGCTGAGCGCCCGCGCACAGGGAAACGCAGAGCCGCCCAGCGTGATCGGCTACCAGAATCGGACAGCCGGACGCGGGCGCGGGCAGCAGCGGTTGCCGTCAGGTCTTTGACCTGCACGGGAATTGGGGTGGACGATGGGACTTGAACCCACGACATCCAGGACCACAACCTGGCGCTCTGCCAACTGAGCTACGCCCACCATGGCCGCCGCGGCGGCGCTAGTGAAGCATACCGTTTCCCGCTTGCCCCGCAGAACCGGAATCGGGCTCACCGGCGGCCGGTGAGCCGGCCTGGGGGCCGCCTGGAAGGAACCTGGCCGCTACCGCGCGCGCGGTAAAGGTGTCAGGCCCTGGCATCGGGACGAAAACCGCCTCCCGGTAGTACCGGAGCTCGGTGATGCTCTCTTTGATATCGGCGAGAGCCCGGTGCCCGCCCGCCTTCGCGGGGCTGGCGAAGTAGGCGCGCGGATACCAGCGCCTGGCCAGTTCCTTGATGCTCGAGACGTCGATCATCCGGTAGTGCAGGAACTCATCGAGGCGTGGCAGGTCCCTGGCCAGGAACGCGCGGTCGGTTGCGATCGAGTTCCCGCACAGCGGAGCCTTGCGCGGCTCCTTGACGTGACCGCGCACGTACGCCAGTACCTGATCCTGCGCCTCGGCCGGCGTCATGCCGCCGGCCAGCTCGGTCAGCAGCCCGGATGCCGTGTGCATCTCGCGGACCAGATCAGGCATGTGGTCGAGAGCTTCGGCGGGCGGCTTGATGATCAGGTCGACGCCGTCGTCGAGCTCGTTGAGTCCGCCGTCCGTGACGATGCAGGCGATCTCCACGAGGGCGTCGCTGGCGAGATCAAGCCCGGTCATCTCACAGTCAATCCAGACCAGTCGGTCAGTCACCCTTCCAGCCTAGGGGTGTCTCGTAGATCTTGGTGGATGCGGGCGGTGATCCGGTGCGGCGGGCAGCGGAGGCGGGCGGGTACCGGGGAGCAGCTAGGAGTCGGCCAGCCACGCCAGCCAGCGGCCGCGCGACCAGCAGCGGCCTACGGCCTCGGCGCGCAGAGCCGACTGGCCGAACACCGCCAGGCCGACGATGCTGTGGCCAGAGGCGTGGCGATCGCCAAGTGCCGGTATCGCCGGCGCGACTCCGACGCCCTCCGCTGACACCCACGCCACCGCCCGGCCGGCCGCCGCTTCGCCGAGGCGGTGCAGGAAGCGCAGGCGGCTCTCGAGCGGGAAGTGCGACAGCGCCCACGTCGTGGTGACGACAGGCAGGGCGGCGGCGGGCACCAGGGCGAAGGCGTCGGGCAGCACCTCGACGGCGTCACCGTGCAGCAGCAGCGGCGCAGGGGCCGTCGCCGCCAGCGTCAGCTCCGCTTCGAGCCGCGCGGCCCGCTCCGGCTGATCCGGCCACAGGCAGGCGCGCAGCCAGCGGGCGTCATCCGCGTCGGTCATGTCGACCGGATCGGGGTCGACGCCGACCCGGGCGACGACCTCCGGCATCGCCCCCGCCGGGACGGGCCGCTCTCCCACGGCCGAACACGACAGCCGCACGGGAGATGCCGGGTCGCCCAGCGATTGCCCGTTGCTGTACGTGATGCCAACGCGATCGACCTGGAGATTGAGCCCGGCAGAACAGCCCACATCGATCAGCCCGACCGCATCCGCGCCTGCCCTGCGCGCCGCCTCGGCAATGGCCGGATACAGCACCGCGCACCGTCCGGCCTCGCTGGTCCGCGTCTGCCGGGCCGCGGCGATGGCCACGACCGAGCCGGTCATTGCCAGCAGCGCGTCGATCGCAGCGCCAGCGGCAGCGTCGCCGTCCGCAGCGGCATAGGCCGCGGCAAGCGCCGGGGCGCGCCCGGCGAGGGCGAGGTCGTGCAGCGCGGCGAGGATCACGGTGGGGTGCCGCTTGCGCGCCGGCGCCGCCTCGATGGCGCGCAGCGCCTCCTCGGACTCGCTCAGGGCGACCGCGACGCGCTCGTACAGCGGCGATGTTCCTGCGGCGTCGACGTCACCGAAGTGCCGGTACACCTGAGCCAGCGTTCGGGCCCTTCCCGCTGGTGCGGCGGTTCCTGCCACAGCTAGCGAGCAGACCATCCGCCGGCCGTGCCGGCTGGGTCTTGATGCCGGGAGCCGTCGGCTTGGGCCTGAGGATCGCTGATGTGCGCCGGGACCTGAATGCCCGGGCGGAGCAGCGGGTCTGGCTCGGCCGGCCCCACGGTCATCGTGACCGGCAGCACGCCCGCCCAGTAGTCCAGGTCGTAGTCCTCGTCCTCGTCCTTTGGCCCGCCCGACCTGGCCTTGACCGAGGCCTCCTGGAGCGACAGGGCGACGACGACGGTGGCGGCCGTCTCCTTCTTGCTCGGCCGCCGCGAGTTGTCCCACCGGCCAGGGATCAGGTTCTCGGTGATCGCCTGCAGCGCGTCGGTGCGTTCCTGCTCGCCGGAGACCAGCCGCGCCGTCCCGTAGATCACCGCGCTGCGGTAGTTCATCGAGTTGTGGAACACCGACCGCGCGCAGACCAGGCCGTCCAGCAACGTGACGGTGACGCAGATCTCCGCTCCCGCCGCGGCCAGCAACGACCTGTTGGCCGACGAGCCGTGCAGGTACAGCGTGTCGCCGATCCGGCCGTATCCGGTCGGCAGCACGACCGGCGTCCCGTCGATGACGACCCCGAGGTGGCAGATCAGCCCGGCGTCCAGCACCTCGTGCAGGGCGGCGCGGCCGGTCAGGCCTCGCTCCCTGAGCCGGCCGAGCCTGGTTCGATCCGTGGCCGAGAGGGCCGACTCCGTCGAGGTCCTCGAGGTCGTCAAGTCCGCACGAAAGGGGTTCATAACGACCACGGTAGCGGAGGGGCCCAGGGGCGGCGTTCCTCAGGGCGCGACGCACCCGTGCCCGCAGAGCCGGTGCGCCAGCGCCTGGTAGAACACCTGCGCGACCCTCGTCGGGTCGGTGATCCGGTAGGCCTGCCCGCCGGTCGCGAGCGCGATCTTCTTCAGCATCGGGAAATCGGCCGAGGGCGAGAACGAGATGATGATCACCGCGACCTTGCGCGGTGAGTTGCTCAGCCTGGTGAGTTTCTTGAGCAGCTGATCAGCCGTGATGTCGCCCGGTGCGGTGTCGAGGCCGGACGCGAGCACGATCACCGTGTTGAAGAACTTCGGCTTGTACGTCTTCTGCATGTACTGGTAGGCGTCCAGGATCGTGCCGTACAGCGCCACCTGCGGCCCGCCGTCGGGCGGCAGCGTGCTGTTGATCCGCTCCAGCTGGGTGCGCCTGCTGAAGACCCCGAGGTTCTGCGGGAGCGGGCCGACGGACACCAGCTGCCTGTACGGCAGCCCGTGGTCGAGGTTGTTGGCGAATTGCCACAGCCCGATGTTGGCGGTGTCGGGGAACAGCGCGAGGCCGAGCGACGCCGTCTGGGTGAGCTCCTGCTCGAACGTCGGTCCGGTCGGATCGGCGGGGCTGGCCGGCTGGAACATCGCCGACGACACGTCAACGATCGTCAGGTCACGCGAGCTGAGCGCGAGCTTGTTCCACACGGCCAGCGCGGCCGGCGCCTCGCTGGCCGACGGCGGGGTGGCGACCTGCAGCAGCTGCTTGCTGAGGCCAGACGACCGCGGGAACACATCGGGCACGTTCTTGCCGGTGCGGAAGCCGTCGTACCTGATCACGCCCCGCGCGTAGGGTTTCGTCAGCACCCTGCCGAACAGCTCGGCCGCGTCGATCCGCACCGAATCGGTCGTCGCCAGCACGTAGGGATAGTCGAGTTCCGGGCTGCCGAGCTGGGCCTTGCCGCCCGCGGGGTACGTCGCGGCGAGCGGCTGCCTTGGGAACTGGCGGTCGTAGGCCAGCACCGCCTGTTCGCTGGTCACGGTCACCGGGTCGCCGTTCAGCGGCGGCGCGCCAAGGCTGGCGAAGTAGCGCAGCGACACCGGGTCGTCGAAGTACGTGGTGACCTGCGATGAGTAGAGGAACCTGGTGAACCGCACCCGCCCTGCCGTGCCAGGTCCGAGATACCTCCCGATCTCGATGAGGCTGGCGAGGCCGGCGGCACTCTGGGTCGGGTCCGGCAGGTTCACGGACAGGTTCGACGGGACGTCAGGGCCGCCTGCCGAGCGCGGCAGCAGCAGCTGCCAGCCCGTCTTGCCGAACGCGGCGGTATGCGCCGCCGCCGTCTTCGGCATCACGAGCAGCAGCGGGGACAGCGCGATGCTGTACCCGGCCGGCTGGACGGTCTGGGCGCCGAGCGCGTAGCCGCGTGCCTGGTCCACCCAGAGGCTCGAGTCGGGGATCCAGGCGTCGATCGCCGGGTGCGGGCGCGGCTGCTGGCCGTCGATCTGTCCCGCGGCCAGGGCCGGCGCCTCGGTGTTCACCGACACGGAGACACACCGGCCGTCGGCCCTCAGCTGCTTGCTGTTGAAGTAGTCCGCGATCCTGGTGATCGCCGGCGCGATGTCGGGGCTGACCGCGACGTTCAGCACGACCTGGTTGCTCGAGCACGAGTAACGCCCGATGATCTGGGCGGTGCCGCGACCGATCAGCAGCATGAAGCAACCGACGACGGCGAGGATGACCAGCACCTTCGTGCTGACTCTGCGCCTGCGCCTTCTGCTCGCCCTGCCGCGCAGGATGCTCGGAACGGTCACGGTGTCCTTTAAGAGGAGGTCGCCGCGATTCTACCGAGATACGGAACACATGACCGGAAGGTTGCGCAGGCCCGTCAGATGCGTGCCGCGGGACGGCTCGCGAATGCCTCGCGGAGCCGTTGCTTGGCCTCCAGCGTCGCGCCGGCCAGGTCAAGGCCCATGAGCGCGGCGCCGACGACCGGCACCTGCCGCAGCACGCGCACGTAAGCGCCAGGGAACGCCGCGGTGATCAGGCGCGTAGTGGTGTCGATCAGCAACGCGTTGCCCGAGGCCAGGACGCCGCCGCCGAGCACGACGGGAACCGGGTCAGCGTCCAGGCCGAGCCGGGTGACCGCGCTCTTGACGAGGAGGAAGACCTCATCGGCGAGGCGCAGCACGATGCGGCGGGCCACCTCATCGCCGGCGTCGGCGACGCGCATCACGACGGGGGTCAGGCTGGCGATTCGGTCCCAGGAGATCTCGCCGAGGTGCAGCGCCACGGCCAGGTCGAGCGGCTCCTTCAGGCCGAAGTGCCCGGGGACGGCCTCGCGCAGCGCGGTGTGGGGGCCCCTGCCGTCCGCCGCCCGCACGGCGTGCCACTGGGCCTCCATGCCGATGCCGCCACCGCCGCCCCAGTCGCCTGTACTCTGGCCGAGCGCGAGGAAGCCCGCGGTTCTGCCATCAGGCGCGACGCCGACGCAGTTGATGCCGGTTCCGCAGGTGACGCCGACGCCCCAGTGGCGATCGGCGCCCGCCGCCGGGACATCGTCCAGGCCCGCCCGCAGGACCGCGTACGTGTCGTTGGCGACCACAGTGTTCGTGGCCCAGCCTTGCTCAATGAGCAGCCGCTCGAGCTCGCGTTCCTCGGCTGGCAGGTCGACGTTGGCGATGCAGCCCACCAGGTGCGCGGCGACCAGCCCAACGTGACCGGCGTCGGCGTGACCGGCGGGCTGGTCGGCGTCCTGGCCGGCCAGCTTCACCGCGGAGCGGATCAGGTCTTCGATGACAGCCATGGTGTCCTGGCCGAGCCTGGTTGGCATGCCGGGGCCGCGCACCAGCGCGTGCAGCGTGCCGTCCTGCGCGATCAGGGCGACATCGGTCTTGCTGTTCCCGCCGTCGATGGCGAGAGCAGCTGGCAGTGCGTGGCTCACCGGCCGCTCACCGGCCGCTCACCGGTCCGCCCAGGGCAGGAACCGCGCGTTCTCGGCGAGCAGCAGGTCGGTCAGCTGCTCGGCCAGGTCATACTGCCCGATCAGCGGGTGCGCGAGCATGGCCTCGAAAACCCTGTCCCGCCCGCCGAGCCTGGCGGCCTGCACGGCGAGCTCCTCGTACGCGGAGACGTGCGCGGTCAGGCCGCGCATGAGCGGCCCGAGCGGCGCGAAGCTGACAGGCGTCGCGCCGTCCTTCCCGATCACGGACGCGACCTCGATGACCGCGTCGTCGTCGAGGAACGGCATGGTCCCGTTGTTACGCACGTTCACGACCTGGGTGTCGCGCGTGTCGTTCACCAGCGACGCGAGCAGCGCCACCGCGGCCTCTGAGTAGAACGCGCCGCCGCGCTGGCCGAGCAGCTCGGGCTTGCGGTCGAGGGCGGGGTCGGCATACATCTCAAGCAGCTGGTGCTCGATCTGCGTGACCTGTTCTGCCCTGGTCGGCTCGGTCCGCTGCTCGGCGACCACCTGGTCATGCGCGTAGAAATAGCGCAGGTAATACGACGGGATAGACCGCGTCTTCTCGAGAACAGAACGCGGCACCTCGAGGTGCGCAGCGATGTCGTCGCCGTGCGCCGCGATCAGGTCGTCGAGCACATCGGTCCCGTCGACACGGACGGCTCGCTCCCAGGTCAGGTGGTTGAGCCCGACGTGCTCGAGGCTGACCCGCCCAGGCTCGACGCCGAGCATGCCGGCGAAGATCCGCTGGAACCCGATCGCGACGTTGCACAAGCCGATCGCCCGGTACCCGCCGTCCAGGAGCGCCCTGGTGACGATCCCCACAGGGTTGGTGAAGTCGATCAGCCAGGCGTCAGGCAGCGCGCGCTCGCGGGCTCGTTCCGCGATGTCAAGGACAACCGGCACGGTGCGCAGTGCCTTCGCGAAACCGCCGGCCCCGGTTGTCTCCTGGCCGAGGCAGCCGCACTTGCCCGGCCAGGTCTCGTCCCTGTGCCTGGCCGCCTGGCCGCCGACCCGCAGCTGGATCAGGACCGCGCCGGCCCCGTCGAGGCCGTCGTCCAGGTCCGATGTCCAGCGGACCTCGGCTGGGTGCCCGTAGGCGCGCATGATCCTGGCCGAGAACGGCCCGACCACCGACAGCCGGCTCTGGTCGGGGTCGACGAGCACGACCTCGGTGATCGCGACCTGGTCGGCCAGCCTGGCGAACCCGTCGATCAGCTCTGGCGTGTAGGTCGAGCCACCACCGACGACAGCAACTTTCATCAGAAGGCCTTCAGCTCTGTATCGGCCGTCGCCACGTGGCAGGCGGCGGAGTGGTCGGGGAGCAGTTCGGTCAGCTCGGGCGTGACCTGGTGACAGACGTCGATCGCCAGCGGGCAGCGCCAGCGGAACCGGCAGCCAGGCGTCGGGTCGATCACCCTGGGCGGCTCGCCGCGGTCGGTGTCGGCGCCAACGCTCACCTCGGCGCGCGGGTCGGGCACGGCCGAGACCAGCAGCTGGGTGTACGGGTGCCGCGGCCTGGCCAGCACGTCCTCGACCGGACCAGACTCGGCGATGTGGCCCGCGTACATCACCACGATCCGGTCGGCCACGTAGCGGGCGCTCGCGATGTCGTGGGTGATGTAGAGGATCGACACGCCCTCGTCGTCGCGCAGCTTGGTCATGAGGTTGAGCAGGCCGATCCTGATCGACACGTCGAGCATCGAGACCGGCTCGTCGGCGAGGATCAGCTTCGGGCGCATCGCCAGCGCCTGGGCGAAGCCGACCCGCTGCCGCTGGCCGCCGCTGAGCTCGTGCGGGAACCGCTCGAGCACGTCAGCGCCCGGTGTCAGGCCGACGACCTCGAAGATCCTGATGGCTTCCGCGCGGCGTTCGTGCCTGGACAGCTCGGGGCGGTGCAGCCTGAGGCAGCGTTCGATCCCGTGCGAGACCCGGAAGACCGGGTTGATCGAGCTGAACGGGTCCTGGAAGACCATAGGGACGTCGCTGCGGTAGGCGAGCAGGTCGGCGCGCGACCTGATCGCCGACAGGCGCCTGCCCTGCAGGTAGATCTCGCCGGACGTCGGTGCGTAGATCCTGGCGAGCAGCCTCGCGATCGTCGACTTGCCGCTGCCGCTCTCACCGACCAGCGCGACGATTTCACCCGTGCCGATGGTGAGGCTGACGTCGTCGACCGCGTGCAACGTGCGACGGTGCAGGCCGCCGCCGATCTTGAAATGCCTGGTTAGCTTCTCGGTCCGCAGCAGCAGCCCGTTGCTGTCCTGCGGGCTGGCCTGCCGCCTGCCTGGCTTCTTCTTGATCGTGACCGGGCGCCCAGTCCCCGTGGTTGGCCCGGTCCCTGTGGCTGGCTCAGTCACCTGTGCTCCCGTCGGCGTAGAGCAGGCAGCGGACCTCCGTGCCCTCCACCAGGTACAAGGGCGGCGACGTGGTCTTGCACTCGGCCATCACCTTCGGGCACCGCGGCGCGAACAGGCAGCCCTCGAGCTCGCTGGCCAGGTTCGGCGGCTGGCCCGGGATGCCGGTGAGCGGCATCCGCGGGCCCTTGATCGACGGGAACGCGTCCATCAGCCCCACGGTGTAGGGGTGCAGCGGCTTGCCGAAGACCCGCGAGGTGGAGCCGAGCTCGGCGACCTGGCCCGCGTACATGACCATGAGCCGGTCGGAGAAGTGCCTGACCAGCGACATGTCGTGCGTGACGAAGATGACGCTGAAGCCGAGTTCCGCCTGCAGTTCCTTGATCTGCACCATCAGCGAGCGCTGCGCCACGACGTCGAGCGCCGACGTGGGCTCGTCCATGATCACCAGATCAGGCGTGAACAGCAGCGCCATCGCGATCATCGCCCGCTGGCGCATCCCGCCCGACAGCTGGTGCGGGTAGCTGTGCAGGTGCTCGGGGTCGATGCCGACCATCTTGAGCACGTGCGCCGACCGGTCGGCGATCTCGCTCTTGGACCGCACGCCGTGTGCCCGCATCGCGTCGGCGTACTGGGACCTGATCGACTTGACCGGGTTGAGCGCGTTCATAGCGCTCTGCATGACGACCGACAGGTCCTTCCACCGGATCGCGGCGAGCTGCCTGTCGGTCAAACCGACCATGCTCACGCCCTTGAACGTCACGGTGCCTGAGGTGAGGCCAGCGGGCGGGGTGAGCAGCTGGGCGATCGCGAACAGCAGCGTGGACTTGCCGCAGCCGGATTCGCCGACGATGCCGATGAACTCGCCACGGCGCAGATCGAAGCTCACGTGGTCGACGGCGCGCACGGTGCCCTGCTTGACGGCATAGTCCACGCTGAGGTCGCTGACCTCGAGGATGGTGTCGCGGGGGGCTACGGGGGGTCGCCCCCCCGGGTCAGCACTGCCGGTCGCCGGTCGTCCTACCCGGCCGATGCCGTCAGCGAGCCCGCTTGACACGAACCCTCCGTACTGGCCGCAGGGCTGGGTTGCCCACCTCGTCGAAGGCGTAGTTGAGCAGGGCGAATGCTGCGCCCAGAATCGCGATGCCCAGGCCAGGCATCAGCGCCCACAGGTACTCACCGATCGCGAGCGCCTCATTGTTCTGCGCCCAGTAGAGCATCGTTCCCCAGCTCACCGAGTTGGGGTTGCCGAACCCGATGAACTGCAGCCCGGCCGAGAACAGCACGTTGTAGACGGCCGTGCCCAGGAACGAGGCGACGATCAGCGGGGTCATGTTCGGGATGATCTCGACCGCGATGATGTACGCGGTCCGCTCGCCGCGTACCCTCGCCGCCTCCAGGTAGTCCCGCCTGCGCAGTGACAGCGCCTGCGAGCGCAGTTGCCTGGCGCCGTAGCTGTAGCCGGTGATGACCAGGATGGCGATCAGCACGACCACGCCGCTGTTCGGCAGGTAGGCGGCGATGATCAGCAGCAGCGGGAAGCTGGGGATCACCAGCAGCGTGTCGGTGATGAGGTTGAGTCCGCCGTCGGCGACCCCGCCGAGATATGCCGCGGCGACGCCCATGATGACCGAGAGCGCGGTAGACAGCACGCCGCTGACCACGGCGATGATGAGCGTTTCGCGTGCGCCCCAGATGAACTGGGCGAAGATGTCCTGGCCGTAGACCGTGGTGCCGAATAGGTGCGCCGACGATGGCCCGAGCGACCGGCCGTAGATCTCGGCTCGCGGCGGGTCGTGCGCGATCACCCCGGGAATGGCGGCGAGCACGACCACGAACGTGAGAAGGATGAAGCCGGCGCTAGCCTTGCGGTTCGAGCGGACGGCCACGAACAGGCGGTGCAATGCCATTCCGGTTCTGGCCGCCATGTCGCGGGCCCGGCCAGGACCCGGCCGGATCCCTGGCTGGCCTGCTGGCGGCGTGACCGGGGTGCCGAGACCCGGAGACAGCTCTGTGCTCGCCATGCCTATCCCGCCGTCCTCGTCCTCGGATCGAATACGGCGTTCAGGATGTCGGCGAGCAGGACCGCGACCAGGACGGCGAGCGTGATCAGCAGGAACAGCGACTGCATCAGCGGGTAGTCCTCGCCCTCAACCGCCTGGACGAGCCAGAATCCCATGCCGGGATAGTTGAAGACGTACTCGACGAGCACCGATCCGCCAAGCACGAACCCGAGCGACATCGCGAGGCCGCTCAGGTTCGGCAGGATCGCGTTGCGCGCCGCGTAGTCGAACATGATCCGCCGGCCTGGCAGGCCCTTGGCCCGCGCCATCTTGATGTAGTCCTCGGACAGCACCGTGACCATGTTGTTCCGCATGGTCAGGATCCACAGGCCGATAGACGTGATCAGGATGGCGGTAGCCGGGAGCAGCGCGTGCTGCAGCAGATTCAGGATGAATGGCCAGTTGAAGGCCGGGATCATGGTGTTGTCGAAGGTGCCGTTCGACGGCAGGTGCGGTCCGTGCAGGCTGAACGCCACGATCAGCAGCATCCCGATCCAGAAGAATGGGATCGCTGAGGTGATCACGAACACGGGCGGGAGGATGTTGTCCAGCCAGCTGCCGCGTCGCCAGGCCCCGATGATCCCGATGCTGGTGCCGAGCAGGAACGCCAGGATCGTGGTGACGCCGACCAGGCCGAGCGTCCACGGCAGCGCGTTGCTGATGATCTGACTCACCGGGGTCGGCAACTGGCCCAGCGACGTGCCGAGATGGCCAGTAGCCATGTTGCGCAGGTAGTCGACGTACTGACTGATCAGGCTCTCGTGGGTATTGACGCCGAAGGCGACCTCGAGCGGTTTCAGCGCAAGGCCGCTGATCCTGCCGTGGAATTTGGCTATCAGGGCCTCCGCCGGATTGCCGGGCATCAACCTCGGCAGGAGGAAATTAAGCGTCAGGCACGCCCACAGCGTCCCCAGGAAGAAGGCGACCCGGCGAAGGGCAAACCTCATCGCGACCTCCTCATCGTCCTCTTCCCAAAGGTCAGCCAATCAGCGCGAATCCGCAAGGGCGCTGGTGCCAGGGCCTGGAGTGCCCCGGAGCCCAGGCGCGCTCCGGGGCTAGCTCAGGTCAGCCGCCCGACGGCCTCAGGTGGAGCAGCTGGATGCCCCAGTCGGGAATGCTGTAAGGGGCCGGCTGCGCGTACGGGTTCTGCTCGGAAACCCAGCCGGTGAACTTGCTCGTGTCGTACTGGAACCAGTCGACCCCCTCGGTCACAGGGATCAGCGGAACCTCGCTGAGCATGACCTGCTCCAGCTTGCTGACGATCGCGTGCTGCTGAACGGGGCTCGTCGTCGAGCCGTAGGAATCGATCAGCCTGTCGACCGCCGGGTTGCTGTAGCGCTCAAAGTTGGTGGTGGCCACCTGGCCGATCGGGGCCGTGTTAGCGCTGTAGAGCAGCCCCCGCAGCTCGTAGAACGGGCTTGGGCCGCTGGACTGGCTGCTCTGATAGGCCAGCTGGAACTGGCCCTTCAGCACGCGGTTGGTGTAGTCGGTGCCGCCCAGGTTGACCGGCGTGATCTTGATGCCGACGGCCTGCAGGTTCTGCTGTATGACTTGCACCGAGGCCACCCAGTCGGAGAATCCGCCGACGTTGACGATGTTGAACGACAGTTCCTTGCCGTTCTTGGCCATCACGCCGTTGGAGCCCATCTTGTATCCGTCGGCGGTCAGGATCGACTTGGCCTTGCTCGGGTTAAAGGCGTAGTCGCCGTACTTCGCGGACGCTGCCTTGTCCACCCAGGAGCTGAAGGTGGGCGTGACGATGCCGGTCTGGTTGCTCGCCGGCTCATACCCGTACTCGCCGACGGTCGAGACCTTGCTGCGGTCGATCGCATAGGCCATGGCCTGGCGCACGTGGACATCGCTCAGTACCGGGTCCTTCAGGTTGATGAACATGTTCACGTTGTCGACCGGCGGGAACCAGTAGTGGTAGCTCGGGCTCTTGGAGGTGTAGAACTTAGCGATGCTCGGGATGAACTGGCCGCCCCACTGGGCCTTGCCCGTTGCCAGGTCCAGGTTGGCCGGATCGTTGGATGTGTAGGAGGGATACAGGATGGTCCCGACGTGCGGCTCGCCCTTGACGTAGTAGTGCTTGTTCGCCGTGTAGGTGATGAGCTGCGGGGTGCACGACGTCATGGCGTAGGCGCCGGTGCCGATCGGGTTCTTGTCCGCGAAGTTCACGGGGTTCGTGACCTTCGACCAGATCTTCATCGGCACGATGCCCACCTGGTCGGCTATGTAGTAGAAGTACGGCACCGCCGGCGCCTTGAACTGCATGACGACGTTGTCGCCCTGCTGGGTGACGCTGGACAGGACCGACCAGACCGAGTTGAGGTCCAGGGCCTTGAACTTCTTCAGCATGTCGAACGTGAAGACCACGTCAGCGGCGCTCATCGGCGAGCCGTCACTGAACTTCACGCCGTTGCGGATCGTGAAGGTGAGGGTCTTGTTGCCGTTCGACCAGGCGAAGGAGGAGGCCAGCCACGGGGTGGCCTTGCCGCTCTGCAGTGCGTTGACGAAGACGAGCGGCTCGTAGACCGGCCCGAAAGACAGCCCGTTCACCGAGGGGTTGAACGGGCTGAAGCCGCAGGTCCAGGTGGCGCCGGATTCGTTCGAGATCTGCAGGACGCCGGTCGGGCCTGACCCGTTGCCCGATGGTCCTGTGCTCGGTGTGGAGGAACACGCTGCGGCCAGCACACCCGCCGCGGCAACAACGACCCCGATCTTGGATAGGCGTCTCATAGGTTCGGCCCTTCGTGAGAACTGCTTGTTGCTGAGTGGAGTGCGTCGCGGCGCGCCCGTGAGCCGGACGATGACGGCCGGGGGGAGGCCAGCCCGGCATGACTGCCGCGGGTGCGGGGGATGGCGCACGCGGCGTGATAAGCGGGCGGTCTGACCATGAACCTGCCAGTTCGGTAACAATGCCAGAGTGACCACTATCGTCGAGATTGTTAGGACAGTATCCTAACTATCCAAGACGTAACAGAGTTCGTGGCCGAACCGTAATCTGGCGAATGAACCCTGTACGGCGAGGTTGGGCTGGCACGCGCTGCCGGGCAAGGCCGGCAGGGCGCAGCAGGAGGCTGCACGGTGGACACGATCTCGTTCGGGCTGGTCTTCCTCGAGCTGGTCTTCGGGCAGCTCGAGATGCTGCCAGGGCCTGGCGAGGAGGTATTCACCGACGACTTCGCCATCTCCTGCGGCGGCGCCGTCACCAGCGCCACCGCGGCCGCCGACGGCGGGGTGAAGGCCGGCGCTGTGCACCAGGCTCGGGGACGACGTCGGCACCCAGGTGGTGACCGAGCACTGTGCGGCCGTCGGGGTCAATCTGGCGCCGTCCGTGCAGCTCGAAGGCCCGGCCTCGGGGATCACCGTGGTGCTGAACTTCGACGGCGATCGCGGCTTCGTCACGCACCTGCCGCCCTGCCCGGTCAGCGACCAGGCCGAGGTCGAGCGGTGGCGGACGGTACTGCGGCGGGAACGGCCTGCATGGTGCTACCTGCACGCTGGCCGCCTGGTGCCAGATTTCCTGCGGGAGGCGCGCGCGCTCGGCTGCAAGATCATGCTCGACACGGCACTCGGGGACGCGCGGGACCCGCGCGGGCGCGACGTCGTGATCGAGTGCGTGGGCATGGCCGACGTCTTCGTGCCGAACGCGGCCGAGTTGCTTGAGCTGACCGGGTCGGGCAGCCTGGCAGGGGCCGTCAGGGCGGCCAAGACCTGGGGAGCCAGGCTAGTCGTGACCCGAGGTGCGGCCGGCGCGCTCGTGATGGGCGAGGATGACTCGGTCACCGAGGTGTCCGACGGCGTACGCGACGTCAGGGTCCGCGACCTGACCGGCGCAGGCGACAGCTTCGCGGGGGCGATGATGGCGGCGCTGATCGGGGGAGCCTCCCTGACCGACGCGGCGGTCACGGCCAACGCGGCCGGGTCGCTGGCCGTGAGCAGGCTCGGCGCGGTGGGCGCGGTCAGCTCAGACGGCGCGGGCGCTGGCTGGCCGCTGAGCCCCATGGCAGTCAGGGAAGTGGTGCGATCACTGCAGGCCAGCGGCGACGACGCCCGCATGGTCGGCGCTGCCGATCAGCCGGGCGCGCCGGAGGGGACGGCGCGATGAAGCTCACGGTGCTGGGCGGCGGCGGCGTGCGGATGCCCGCCTTCGTGCGGGCCGTGCTGGCCAGCAGGCCTGGAGCGTTCAGCGAGATCTGCCTGTTCGAGCCCGATGCGACCAGGCGCGCGACCACGGCCAGGCTCGCGGCCGAGGTCGCCGTGGTGCTTGGCCAGCCTGGCGTCGTCACCGTGACGGCGGACGCCGCCGAGGCCTTCACCGGCGCGGACTACGTGTTCTCGGCTATCAGGGTGGGCGGCGACCGCGGCAGGGTGATCGACGAGCAGGTCGCGCTGCGCCGCGGCATCGTGGGTCAGGAGACCACGGGGCCTGGCGGCTGCGCGATGGCGCTGCGGACGATACCCGTGGTGCTGTCGTACTGCGACCTGCTCAGCCGGTGCTCGCCCGGCGCGGTGCTGATCAACTTCACCAACCCGGCCGGCCTGATCACGCAGGCGATCAGCGCCCACGGCAAGGTCAGCGCGGTCGGCGTCTGCGACACCCCGTCGGGGGCGATCGCGGACCTCGCGGCGTTCACGTCCGATGGCGGCCCTGGTACCTTCAGCGCGAGGTACGGCGGGCTGAACCACCTGGGCTGGATTACCTCGTTCGAGCGGGACGGCCAGGAGCTGATCGGCGACCTGCTCGCCAGGTTCGACGACCTGCGGCGGGCCGCCCCGCACCTGGCTGCCTTCGACGCTGACCTGGTCAGGCGCGTCGGCGCGCTACCGACCGAGTACGTGTACTACTACTACGACGCGCAGCGGTACGTCGACGGCGTCCGCCGGGCTGGCTCAAGCAGGGGCCAGGACGTGCTCGGGCTCAACACCGAGCTGCTGACCGCGATCGGCAAGGCGTTCGCCGACGGCGACGTGCACGCGGCCTGGTCCGCATACGCGGGCCTGATCGGTGTGCGTCACGACACCTACATGAAGACCGACACCGAGGGCGCCAGCGGGCAGGCCGAGGCCAGGGCGGCCCGCGCGGCCGCGGGGTCGGTTCCTATCGAAGCCGAGGAGCTCGGCGGATACGAGGGCCTCGCGCTGCGCGTGATCGACGGCCTGGCCGGCCGGCGTGCCGGCGACGTGATCGTGAACACGCGCAATGACGGCGCGCTTGACTTCCTCGAACCTGACGACATCGTGGAGGTCCCAGCCAGGGTGGACGCCGGGGGGCTGACCAAGCTCCCGGCCGCGCACCTGCCAGGCTCGTGCCGGTCGCTGGTGCTGGCCGTCAAGGAATACGAGCGCGGCGTGGTCGAGGCCGCGATGACAGGCGACGCGGGCCTGGCCGCCGTTTCGCTCGCGCAGCATCCGCTGGTTCCTGGCATCACGGCCGCCAGGGAGCTGATGGCCGACTACATCGACCAGCACGGCGAGCAGCTCGCCTACCTGCGCTAGCGGTACCCCTGGATGACAGACCTCGAATCCCAGGCAGGACCTGGGATGCAGCCTGCCAGGCCGCAGCTCATCAGGACCATGAACGAGCAGCTGCTGCTCAATCAGATCCGGCAGCTCGGGCTGTGCTCGCGTGCCGACCTGGCCAGGCTGTCCGGGCTGTCCAAGCCGACCGTGTCGCTCGCGCTCGCCAACGTCGAGCGCTCAGGGCTGGTCAGGACCGCCGGCCAGCGCACCGGCGTGCCTGGCAGGTCGGCCGTGCTGTACGAGATCAGGCCAGAGGCCGGCTACGTGCTCGGCCTGGACATCGGCCATGAGTACCTGCGCGGCGCCGTCACCGACCTGACCGGGGAGATCAGGGCCAAGGCCGAGTCGCGCTGCACGGCCGCGAGCGTGCGCAAGCGGGTCAGCGAGCTGATCAGGCTCGCCGACGGCATCTGCGCGGCCGCGGGCATTTCCAGGGACGAGGTCACCCAGACGGTGCTCGGCACGCCAGGCGTCTACGACCCGCGGCTGGACGCGATCACCCTCACCGGCGGGATGGCCGGCTGGGACCGTCCCGCCGTTCTCGCTGGCCTGCGCCGCGCGTTCGGCGCCAACGTGTCCGTGGAGAACGACACGGACGCCGCGGCGCTCGCCGAGCGCGAGCACGGGCACGGCAGGGAGTTCGCGAGCTTCGTGTTCGTCTCGATCGGGACCGGCATCGGGATGGGCCTGGTGCTCGGCGGCCAGCTGCACCGCGGTGCGCACGGCGTGGCGGGCGAGATCGCGTTCCTGCCGATCGCCGAGGGGCCGTCCAGGGACGTCGCCGACGACGAGGTGCGCAGGCGCGGCACCCTTGAGGCGGTCGGGTCGTCGGCGGCCATCGTCCGCGCCGCGCGCAAGGCAGGGCTGCGGGCTCAGTCCGCGCGGCACGTGTTCGCGGCGGCGGCGGCCGGCGACGAGCGCGCAGCGGCGATCGTGGCGGCCGAGGCCAGGCTGGTGGCGAAGGCCATCTGCGCGATCATCGCGGTGGTCGACCCCTGGCTGGTCGTGCTGGGCGGCGGGATCGGCCAGGCGCCAGGGTTCGCGGCCGCGGTGAGCGCGGAACTCGGGACGATCGCGCCGGTACTGCCCGAGCTCAGGGTCAGCGCGCTCGGCACGAGCGCGGTCGTCGACGGGTGCCTGGCTTCCGGCGCGGACCTGGCCTGGCGGCGGCTCACGGCCCAGCTCACCCAGCCGCAGGCCGAGCAGGCGCTGGCCGATCAGGTGCCGGACGACGTCGCGGGCCAGCGCGCTGCCGGCGAGGCGCCTGCCGCGGCAGAGGACGAAACCGCGCTGGCCGTGTCCGCGGGGAACTGATCAGCGGTCAGGAGAACCAGGCGCTCGACTGCCGCTGCCACAGGAAGAACACGGCCCCGGCGCCGATGAGGAACGTCACGACCGTGTAGACCAGGTTGGCCGCGCCTCCGCCCGCGACAACGCGCAGGACCAGGTTCACGGTGCCCAGCGCGAACAGGAGGGACGCGACGATACGTGCCCACTTCAGACCGCCGCGGTTGGCCCTGGCCATGACGATCCAGGCGCCGACCTCGAGCAGTCCGGACACCACCGCGGTCGTGATGAGCACGCTCTGGGTGGCGTGCAGCTGCGCGACCGTCGCGTGCGGGTGGCTGGCTCGGAGCGCGTCCGCACCGCCGGTGATCACGGCGATCACGGTGATCAGGACACCGACCGCGGTGACCGCCGCTCCCGCGTACATCAGCCGCACGGCGCGCGCGACCGGTGCGGGCGGGCGGGTGGCCGGGAGCACGGGCGTGCCGCTGCCTGCCCGCACGGCCGGGGCCTTTGGCTGGTTCATGGTGGTTCCTTGATCGATCTGACCCGGGAGCTTACCCCTCGATCGGATCCTCGGGGGTGCCCGGCCGGTACTTGAAGAGCCAGACGTGCTGGCCGCGCGGGCAGCTGACCCCGTTCAGGCCGGTGCCGACCAGGCAGAAGTCTTCAGCCTGGCGGAATCCGACGTTCTCCAGGTACTTGGTCACCCGCTTGTACCTGCCCCACTGGTGGTGGTCGGTCCACACGTTCCGCCACTCGACAACCCAGCCGACGTTCAGCGTCCTCAGGTCGGCGCGGGCGGCCGCGAGCCTGGTCGGGTACAGGTGGCCGGCCTTCTCCGCGACGTACAGGTACCGGTAGAACGCATGGCTCGCGATGCCCTTGTTGGCGGCCTTCGAGACCCACGACGTGTAGGCGATGGCACGCGGATGCTGGTCGTGCGTGGCGATCAGCAGCGCGCTCGGCGCGATCGGCTGGCCGGTCACGCCGACGCCGCCGCGCAGGCCGAACGGCACGTCGACCACGATGGATCTGCCGTGGTCCCTGGCGATGGGCCGGTCGAGGTCGGGCAGCACCGACTGCATCGTGCCGTTGTAGCCAAAGTTCGACGGGAAGCCGGGTGACGTGGACGGAGCGCCTGACCAGCCGGCCTCCAGCGCTCCGAGCGCGACGACGACGGCGATCAGCGGCCTGGTGCTGCGCCGCAGGCTCAGCCATTGCACGGTGAGCCCGGCCAGCATCGCGGCGCCGAGCAGCCCGACCAGCGCGAACCTGTCAGCCTCCCGCAGGCCGGACAGGCCAGGGATGTGGACCAGCCAGGTGTACGGCATCAGGTTGGAGGCAACCACCGGCTTCCACACGCCGTCGACCGGGCCGCCCTTGTACACGATCTTCGTGGCTGGCAGGTGGCCCATCAGCGGCAGGTACTGCGTGCAGAAGTGCCCGTACACCTTGCCAGGCCGGTGATTGATGCCCGCGCTGATCACGCAGTTCCTGCCGACGGTCAGGCTGGTGCCGAGCGCCAGAGCCGCGCACCCGAGCCACAGCCCGACGAACGCCCAGGTGCTGCGCTTGCGCCAGCCCACCACGATGCCGAGCAACGCCACCGCCGTGAGCACCGCGCCGAACGTCGGCAAGGCCTCGAGCACCTGCTCGGAGTTGTAGTAGCTGTACGAGGACGCCAGGCTGCCGAGCCCGAAGTTCGCGAGCCTGGGCGACGGGGAGAACAGCGTCGGCAGCGAGACGCCGAACTGGGCGTGGTTGAGCGCAAGCTGGCCGATCGGCGGGTTGGCGCCGCCCGCGACGATCTGCTGCAGCATGGCGATGAGCTGCGGTATCGCGATCACGATCCCGACGGCAGCCCCGATCCCGAGCGGCTTGATCGCCCGGCGGAGCAGGCCGCGATTCCGCACCGCGGCGCCGACCAGCCAGGGAACCAGGATCACGAACGCGAGGATGAACGCGACGACCGTGCTCTCCTGGTTGATCAGGATCGAGGCGCCGAGCGCGACCCCGAGGGCGACGGCTGAGGCCATCTTCGGGCTTCGCCTGAACCGGGCCGCGGCCTCGATCGTCACCGGCACGAAGATCGTCCCGACCGCGATGTTGAGGTGGTACCAGTTCTGCCATGCCAGCATGGACGCCAGGCCGAAGAAGGCGCCCGCGACGATCGCGCCTGGCTCGTTCAGCCAGAGTCTCGCCGCCCGGTACATGGCGTAGCAGAGCAGGCCAGGCGTCACGATAGTCAGCAGCGTGAACGACGCCGACGGTCCGTACAGCACCGTGATCGGCGACATGACCCAGCCTGCCAGCGGCACCAGCGTGCTGAAGGCCAGGTGCGTGCCGACCGGCGCGGCCATGTACGTGGTGAAGAACGGGTTGTGCAGGTGCAGGAGCGAATGCTCGGCCCACCAGAGGCTCCAGATGTAGCTCGATGCGTCGGACGTGGCCGGCATCTTGCCGTCAGCGAGCCAGGTGAACCTCGGCCAGGTGGCCGCGATGCCAGCCCCCTGGTAGACGAGGATGAGGATCAGGTGCCGTACCCAGGTGTGGCTGAGGGCCCGGCGTACCGCACCCTGCCCGCCGTTACCGGCGCGTGCGGCCCCGGCCGCCTCGGCTGACTCACCGGCCGCCTTCACATCGGCGGCCTGGGCAGCGTCGTCGCCGGTGCCGGAGCCGGCGTCTTCCTCGGTCTCGGTCAGCACGGCCGAAGGCTCGGTGGACTGGCCCGGGTCCGGCTGTGCCGGATCAGGATGCTTCGGCTGGCCGTCGCTGTCACGGCCTGCACGGATCATCGGACCACCTTGCCTGCGCTCTGACCGATCCCTGTATACCGGCTGCGCTCTGCCTTATCCACGGGGCCTTGTCCATGGGGCTCATCCACGGATCGACCAGGCCGGGAGCGCGCCAGTTGCCGGCCACCTTCAAGCGCCGGACCTGGGCGGTAGCAGCAATCCGCCGACGGTGCACCGCCGGCGGCACAGGCTAGAGTCCATCAGGTGGCACTCAGGGAGACCAGCCTACGCCCGCCGCCGCCATGGCTGATCCGGTGGGAGATTTTCGCAGTCTTCGCCGTGTCGCTCGGAGCCAGCGCCCTGAACGCGTTCCTGTCCCTGATCGGCTCGCTGCTGCAGAAGAAGTCGCTGGCCGCGCAGCAGGCCCTGCTGGTCGGCTCGCTCGCGCAGAACCACTGGCTTGACCTGACGCTGCAGCTAGCAGGCATCGCCGAGAACCTCGCCCCCGTGCTGCTCGTGCTCTACCTGATGGCCAGGTCCGGCGAGCCGCCGTCGACGATCGGCCTGGACGCCAGCCAGCCTGGCAAGGATGCGGCCAGGGGCGTGGTGCTCGCGATCCTCATCGGCGGCAGCGGGCTCGGTTTGTACCTGGCCGCCTTTCACCTGGGGTTCAACCTCAACGTGGTGCCCGAGAACCTGCCCGCTGTGTGGTGGCGCTATCCCGTCCTGGCTCTCGACGGGATCCAGAACGGCGTGCTCGAGGAGATCGTCGTCCTCGGCTACCTGCTGACCAGGCTGGAGCAGCTTGACTGGTCCCCCCTCGCGGCAGTCCTCGCGAGCGCGGTGCTGCGCGGCAGTTACCACCTGTATCAGGGCTTCGGTGGCTTCCTCGGGAACCTCGCGATGGGCCTTATCTTCGGCGTGCTCTATCTCCGCTGGCGGCGGGTCACGCCGATGATCATCGCCCATTCACTGATCGACATCACGACCTTCATCGGCTACGGCGTCCTGCACGGGAAGGTCTCCTGGCTGCCCTGATCGCGCCCGCTGCACCCCCTAACCCAATTCCTGACCACCCTATGAACCCTTGGTGGGCCAATAGCGCCAGTAAGGGTTCATAGGTGGGGTGGTGGCGAGGGGTGGGGTGGGGTGATCCGCGCTAGCGGGCGAGACCCTCCATGACGGTCGCGCCCGGCAGGTCAGCCAGCGTCTTGCCGGCCAGGGCCAGCTTGGATCTGCGCAGCCCGCTGCCGATCACCACCTGCGCTGTCGCCGCGACGGCGGCGTCGACCAGCACGGGCCATCCCGCGGGGAGCCCGATCGGGGTGATCCCGCCGAACTCCATATCCGTCTCCGCGACGGCCAGGTCGGTGGCCGCGAAGGAAGCCTTGCGGACGTCGAGGGCGCGCCGCGCGACGTTGTTGACGTCGGCCCTGGTGGTGGCCAGCACGACGCAGGCCGCGTACCTCACCGCGCCCTCACGCCGGCCAGCGATCACCACGCAGTTGGCCGACTCGGCCAGGGACACGCCGTACCGCTCGCAGAACGCGGCGGTGTCGGCGAGATCTGGGTCGATGGCGGCGACGCCGACATCGGTGGCTGGCCTGGTCCAGGACGGATCGGTCAGCGCGGCGGCGACAGGCGCGGCGAGGAGGTCGGGCTGGCTGGTCGCCGGGACGAACTCGAGACTGCCCATAGTGAAGGTCACCACGGAATTCTAGGGCCGTGGTCAGCCACTCACGCTGCCGAGCGTCGCGACGACCGCACGCGGATGGCCGTTCCGCAGCACCTCGACCTTGACGCGCTCGCCTGGCCAGAAGCCGATGAGCGCGCTTTCCAGCGCCCCGAGGTCAGCGGTCGCCTGGCCGTTGACGCCGACGATCACATCGCCTGGCTCGATCCCCGCGTTCGCGGCCGCCCCGCCCTGCCTGGCGGCGTCCACGCTCACGCCGTCCGGCTTTCCAGCGGAGCTCACGTGCGTCTCGCCCTTGAATTCCAGCGACGCCCGGTCGGACCTGGTCACCTTCCCGGTCCTGATCAGCTGCTTGCTGACCTGGATGACGGTGTTCGACGGAATAGCGAAGCCGATCCCCTGGGCGGGCTCCTGCAGTTCGGGGTCCCTGGCCGTCAGCGTGGGTATCCCGAGCACGTGCCCGGACAGCAGCACGAGCGCCCCGCCGCTGTTGCCAGGGTTGATGGGCGCGCTGGTCTGGACGGCATCCACGATCACCGTCGGCGGGTGACCGGGAATGGTGGGGCCGGTCACCGTGCGGCCGGTTGCGGAGACGATGCCCTGGGTCACGCTGTCGGTCAGGCCGTACGGGCTGCCCATGGCCAGCACGATGGCGCCGACCTCGGCCGTGGCGGAGTTCGCCCAGTGCACCGGCCTCAGCGCGCGAGCGCCCTTCATGACCCTGATCACCGCGAGGTCGTCAGGCGTGAACACGCCGATCAGCCTGGCCTTCATCGGCGTGCTCGCGATCGAGGCGCGCACCTGGAACTTCGTGACGGTGCCGACGACGTGCGCGTTCGTGACGATATCGCCGCGCCGGTCGAAGACCACGCCTGAGCCGGTGGCCCGGCCAGCGTGGATCTCGACGACCGACGGCAGCGCTTTCGAGATGGTGTGCTCGTAGTGCCTTTGCAGCGGGGTTCCGGCCTGCGTCCTGTTATGCCGGAAAGATGTGCACGCCGTGGCCGCGATCACCGCTACGACCGTGATCATCGTGACGACGGCGCCCAGCCGCCCATAGCTGAGCCGTCCCGAATCCGACGACATCTCACATGCCCCCCGCAGTACCGACTCGGGGGACGACCGCCGAAACCCCCCGTCGCCGGAAACCCCGCTCTCTTAGTCTTCCACCATGACGATTTCCGAATCTCCTGGTGAAACCATCGGCGGCACAGGGATCGGCCCCGGTGATGTCTCCGTCGCGGCCCTGCGCGACGCGATGGCGGCCGGCACGCTGACATCGGCGGACCTGGTGAGGTTCTACCTGGAGCGGATCGAGGCGCACAACCCTGCGTCCGGCGCGGTCGTCTCGGTCAGCGACGACGCCGCCGAGCAGGCCAGCGCCATCGACCTGGCGCGCGCGAGCGGCGCCGGGGTCGGCCCGCTGGCCGGCATCCCGGTGCTGATCAAGGACAACATCGCGGTGGCCGGGGCGCCGGCCACCGCGGGCTCGCCAGCGCTGGCCGGCGCCACGGCGGATGACGCGTTCCTGATCGGCGGGCTGCGGGCGGCCGGCGCCGTCATTCTCGGCAAGGCCAACCTGTCCGAGTGGGCCAACTTCCGGTCCACCCAGTCCTCGAGCGGCTGGTCGACGCTGGGCGGGCAGGCCGTGAACCCGTACGGCACCGGCCGTAACCCTTCCGGCTCGAGCTCAGGGTCGGCCGTGGCCGTCGCCGCCGGGCTCGCGCCGCTCGCCGTCGGGACCGAAACCGACGGCTCGATCGTGAGCCCGTCGCACGCGTGCGGGATCGTCGGCGTCAAGCCGACGCTCGGCCTGATCAGCCGCACGGGCATCGTGCCGATCTCGGCCGAGCAGGACACCGCTGGGCCGATGACGCGCTCGGTCGCCGACGCCGCCGCGCTGCTCGGCGCGCTAGCCGGAGCCGACCAGGCGGACGCCGCCACCGCGGGAGCCGCCGGACAGCCAGCCGACTACACGCAGTTCCTCGACCCGGCCGCGCTCGAGGGCGCCAGGATCGGCGTCTGGCGGGAGGGCTCTGCACGGGCCGTCGCAGCCGCTGCCGCGCTGCTCGACTCGGTCGTCAGCCTGCTCCGCGCGCACGGCGCGGAGATCATCGATCCGGTCGAGCTGGCTGACGCTGACAAGATGGGCGAGCCTGAGTTCCTCGCCCTGCGGCATGAGTTCAAGGACGACCTGAACGCATACCTCGCCGCCCTCGGCGGCGCTGGCGGCGCCGACGGCGCTGGCGGCTCGCATCCCGGGTCGCTGGCCGAGCTGATCGCCTACAACTGCGCGCACGCCGACCGTGTGCTCGTGCACTTCGGCCAGGAGATCTTCGAGCAGGCAGAGGAGACCGGCGGCCGGTCCGATGACAGCTGGCGGGAGGCCAGGAGCGAGGCTCGGCGGATCGCCACATCGGGGCTTGACGCGGCGCTGACCGGGCACCGGCTGGACGCGGTACTCGCGCTGAGCGGGAATCCCGCGTGGCTCACCGACTACGTGCTCGGCGACCACTTCAGCATCGGGACGTCCTCGCCGGCCGCGGTATCTGGGTATCCGTCGATCACCGTTCCCGCTGGCAAGGTCAGCGGGCTGCCGGTCGGGATCTCGCTGATCGGGCCGGCGTGGAGCGAGCCGAGGCTGATCGCGCTCGCTCACGCCTTCGAGCACGCCCGCGGCTGAGCCGCGGCAGCTGATCGCGCGGCTGCGTCGCGAAACGCCCAGGGTCAACGCCCCGTGCGTCACGCAAGCTTCTCTGGCCGCTCCCGCCACCGGCGTTGCCGGGTGCCCCTCTATCGATGGTCCATCCATCACCAGATTCCGGTATGGGTGGACCATCGACACATCATCTCGGCCACGTTGCGGCAGGGCGAGCGCGGGCCGCGAGGACGCCGGGTGGGCGGGACCGGCCAGGGCCGGGTGATAGCACGCAAGTCGAGCGATAACCTTGCCGCCATGGACACCTGGCCTGCTGCGCGTGTTCCGGAACTGCCCGGACAGGGCCGCGAGACGGTCGTCTGGGACACGGCAAGCGGCGGGCTGGCCGAGGCCGCGCGGGGCCGCCTGGCGACGATATACGCGTGCGGCATCACGCCCTATGACGCGACACATATCGGGCACGCGGCGACGTACACGGCCTGGGATCTGCTCGTTCGCGCCTGGCTCGACGCCGGCCACGACGTCCGTTACGTCCAGAACGTCACCGACGTCGATGACCCGCTGCTCGAGCGCGCTGCGCGGGATGGCGACGACTGGCGGGAGCTCGCCGACCGCGAGATCAACCTGTACAGGTCGGACATGGCGGCACTGCGCCTGCTGCCGCCAGATCACCTGGTCGGCGCCGTCGAATCGCTGGACGTGATCGACTCTTTCAGCGGGCTGCTGGCCGACCGGGGCTCGCTCTACGAGCTCGACGGCGATGTGTACTTCTGCCGGTCCGCTGATGCGGCGTTCGGGTCGGTGTCCGGGCTCGACACCGAGAAAATGATCAAGCTCTCCGCCGAGCGTGGCGGGGACCCTGGGCGGTCAGGCAAGAAGGACCCGCTGGACCCGCTGGTCTGGCTGGCGAGGAAGCCTGACGAGCCGTCCTGGGATTCCAGGTTCGGTCAGGGCCGTCCTGGCTGGCACGTCGAGTGCGCGGCGATCGCGACCAGGTACCTGGGCGAGGCGTTCGACGTCCAGGCCGGAGGTTCCGACCTGATCTTTCCCCACCACGAGATGAGCGCGTCGCACGCCAGGGTCGCGCTCGCCGCGGACGGCGAGGTGTTCGCCCGCCGGTACGCGCACGCCGGAATGGTGCGGCTCGGCGGCGAGAAGATGTCCAAGTCGCTGGGCAACCTCGTCTTCGTCTCCGCGCTGCTGGAATCGGGTACGGACCCGATGGCGATCAGGCTCGCGATCCTCGCCCACCATTACCGCGAGGACTGGGACTGGGCCGACGACGTTCTGGCCGAGGCGGCCGGGCGCCTGGAGCGGTGGCGGACCGCGGTGCGGATCGGCCTCGCAGGGCCTGCCGGGCCCGCGGTCCTGGCTGCCGAGCCCGGTCCTCCAGGGCCGGGCGAGTCCGTTCCGAGCGCGGCCGCCAGGACCGTGCTCAGCGCCGTCCGCGAGCGAATGGCTGACGACCTTGACGCCCCAGGCGCGCTGGCAGTGGTCGATTCGTGGGCCCGCCAGGTGCTAGCGGCATCTCCCGCCGAGGCCGCCGTCGCTGGCGGTTGGCCGGCGTCGGCGAGGCTGGTCAGGGACGCCGTCGACGCGCTGCTCGGGATCGCGTTGTAGCTCCGCCCTTTGCAGCGCTGCCGGGCGCGACCTGTCCGGCGCGGCCGCCCGTCAAGAGGCAGCTTTGCCGCTGTGGAGATCCACCGTGTTTGTCAACAGGCGGAGAACTGAGTCTCGCGGTACTCGCGGGACAAGCCGATTCTGGTTCCATGAATGAATCCCAGTCACGTGATCCAGACGCGGTCGATCCGAAGACGACAGGCCTCCGCTGCCGGGTGCGGATCGGCTCGGCCGATGGCATCCTCGCGGTTGTCCCGCACCTGCTCGGCTTCAAGCCGGCCGACAGCCTGGTCATGCTCGGCATCGGCGGCCCGCACGCCAGGATCAGGCTCGCCTTCCGCTACGACCTGCCCGATCCGCATGACGACGAGATCGCGGCCGACATCGCCGAGCACGCCATCACCGTTCTGCGCCGCCAGCACCTGGGCATGGCCATCGTGGCTGGCTATGGTTCAGGCACCGCCGTGACCCCGCTGGTAGACGTCGTCGTGCCCGCGTTACGCGAAGCCGGGATCAGCATCGCCGATGTTCTGAGAGTCGAAGGCGGAAGGTACTGGTCCTATGCGTGCCAGGACCCGGGGTGCTGCCCGCCAGAGGGCACGCAGTTCGACACGTCTGGTCATCCGGCTTCCGCGGCCCTGGCAGCCGCTGGCCTGACCGTTCGTGCCGACAGGGCGGCGCTGGCGGGCACGCTCGCGCCGGTCGCGGACGTCGCGGCGTCGATGCGTGCGGCAGTCGGCAGGGCGCGGCAGCGAGCAGGCGAGCTGATGGACCTGGCGGCCGCCGCGGAGGGCGGTGACCCGTTCCTGCCGGTCGCCGATTCCGGTCGCCGGTCGGTCAAGCAGGTGATCACCAGCTACCGGCGCGGTGGCAGGCTGACCGACCACGAGGAGATGGCCTGGCTGGGCGTCGCCCTTGGCGATCTACGGGTCCGTGATGACGCCTGGGCGCGGATGGACCCAGGGTTCCACGAGGCGCATCAGCGGCTCTGGGTGGATCTCGTCCGCCATCTGCCGACCGAGTTCGTCGCGGCACCGGCCGCGCTGCTGGCGTTCACGGCGTGGCAGGGCGGCGACGGGGCGCTGGCCAGCGTGGCGATCGAGAGGGCGCTGGACGCGGATCCTGAGTACTCGATGGCGCTGCTGATCGCCGACGCCTTGCACGCGGGCCTGCCGCCGACCGCGGCGCGGCTCCCGATGACGCCGAAACAGGTCGCCGCCAGCTACGCGCGCAGGCGCCAAGCGGGTCCGTCCGACTTCGGTCAGCCCCGCTGGAAGCAAGCATGCTGATCGGTCTGGCCGGGCGCGCGGGGTCAGGCCGGCAGACCGGCCACCGGGTCGACGTCCGCCGCCAGCAGCGAGGCAAGCTCGCGGCCCTGGCGGTACCGCAGCGCCGCGGCGGGAAGCCCCGCACGGCGGCCGCTGAGTATCACCGTGAGCGAGCCAGGCCTCCCGAGGCCGGCGTCCGCGTCGCCGCCGATACCCGCGGAATCGCCGTCGCGGGCGAGCGTCTGGATCGCGACGGCGTCGTCGGCGACGACCGCGCCGTTCACCTGAAGGCCGGCGGCGCCGCGGGGCCGCAGGGCCCGGCGGAGCGCCTGGGCCGCCACGGCAGCGGCCGAGCCGAACAGGGCGGCGCCCGGCACCGCGACGCTGATCTCGTCGGCGGCGAGCTCGTATTCGGTGCAGCCCATCACGACGGCGCCGCACCCGCCCGGCGTCCGGGAGGCGGCATCGGCAATGGCCGCAGCTGTCGCCTCGGTGTCGCCCGCGTCAATGGCCGTTGCCAGGCCAGGGCATGCGACCGCGGTGACGGCCGCCGTGCCGCCGAACTCGTCGACCAGCCGGCGCTGATACTCGCTCGCCGTTGTCGCCACTGTCGCCCAGATCGCCACCGCGCTGGCGACCGCAGCGGCCGGCTTGATGGCCGGGACCGTTCCGACGACCGGGATATCCGGCTCGAACTCGGCCCTCAGCGCGCCGAGCGCGTGCACGCTGCCGGTGTTGCACGCCATCACGATGACGTCAGGCTCGTAGCTCGCCGCCGCCCTGGCGATTGTCAGCGAGCGCTCGGCGATGTCCTCGGGCGTCCGCGGCCCCCATGGCATGCCGTCGGGGTCCATTGCGATGACCAGATCGGCGTCCGGCCGGAGTCTGTGCAGCTCACTGGCCGCTGCGAGCAAGCCGAGCCCGGAATTGAGGAGCGCGAACCGCATCCGCCCACTGTAAAAGATGTATCGGGCGGGCTTGGTTAATCGCCGGTAACAAGACAGTACGGACAGAACAAAAGCCGTCAGCTGAGGGCGGGGAGGCCGTCGATGCTGGTGCTGTTGTGCGTGACCCGGTACCCGGCCAGGTCCTCGCCGGACCTGCGCTCTGACCACCGGGAGTGGCGCCAGGAAGGGCTCCCAGGGACTATTACGTCAGGCAGATGCGCGACATGAAGGGCAGCATGGACGTTCCCGTGATGGACGAGGAGCAGCTCGTCTACTACGGGCACCTGTGCGGCTGGGCGCTGGCCAGGGCGCACGCGAGGACCGGCCGCGCCACGCTGATCAGCGGCTACCTGGGCTCGATCGAGACATTCGATCACGCCGTCGCTGGCTTCGCGGTCGCCTACGCGGCCCAGAACGAGCGGGACTACCAGCTGCTCGTCAATGCCGTGGCGTCGGGGCGAGTACATGCGATGACGGGAGTCTGACCCGAAGGGCCTCCGGCGGTGTCGGTACCGGGAGAGGAGGCCAGAACCGGGAGACTCGGGAGATTGGTCTCGAAACGCCGGCCTACTGGGCGGTAGGATTAACGGAGCATGACTAACCCGCAGGTGGCGCCGTGGCGGGCGGCGCGGAGCCAGGTGGCGAGTACCTGGTGGCGCGCGCCCTGCGGGCCGGCTTCCCGCCTCGGGCCCATCCGACGGAGGGCAACGTGACAGAACTCGCTGATCACGGGCAGGACGCCGGCCCCGCGCAGCGGGAACCAGGCTCGCCGCTGGCGAGCGGGCATGCAGCCGCGGCCCGGCTGCGGCGCGCCTACGCGGCGCTCCCGCCGGGCACCAGGGTCAGGCTGGCGAAATCCACATCCAACCTGTTCAGGTTCCGTGACGCCGCCGCCCCCGGGCTTGTCACGCTGGACGTCTCGGCGTTCAGCAGCGTGCTGTGCGTTGACCCGGAGTCCAGGACCGCGATCGTCGGCGGCATGACCACGTACGAAGACCTGGCCGACGCCACGCTCCGGCACGGGCTGATGCCGCTCGTCGTCCCGCAGCTCAAGACGATCACGCTCGGCGGGGCGGTATCGGGCCTGGGGATCGAGTCGACGTCCCTGCGCAACGGCCTGCCGCACGAATCCGTCCTGCAGATGGAGATCCTGACCGGCGACGGCAGGCTCGTCAGCGCCGCCCCGGACTCCGAGAACGCGGACCTGTACTGGGGCTTCCCCAACTCGTACGGGACCCTCGGCTACGCGCTGTGGCTGACGATCGCGCTGGAACCGGTCAAGCCGTACGTGCACGTCCGGCACTTCCGGTTCGGCAGCCCCGACGAGGCGATGGCGGCGATCGGCGACATCGCCCGCGACGGCAGTTACCGCGGGCACGCCGCCGACTTCCTCGACGGCACCGCGTTCAGCACCGGCGAGGTCTACCTGACCGTCGGCGCGTACAGCGACATCGCGCCTTGGCTCAGCGACTACACCGGCCAGAACATCTACTACCGTTCCCTCCGCGGACCGCGGGACGACTTCCTGACCATCCGCGACTACCTGTGGCGCTGGGACACCGACTGGTTCTGGTGCTCGCGTGCCTTCGGCGTGCAGCGTCCGCTGGTCCGCCGGCTCTGGCCGCGCCGCTACCGGCGCTCGGATGTCTACCGCAAGCTCGTGGCGCTCGACCGGCGGCACGGGCTCACGCGCGCCATCGGCAAGGGCCGCGGCGCTCCCGCCGAGGAAGCGGTCATCCAGGACGTCGAGATACCGCTGAGCCAGAGCGCGGAGTTTTACGAATTCTTCGCCGCCAGTGTCGGCATGAGCCCGGTCTGGCTGTGCCCGCTGCGCCTGCGCGCTGACCGCGCCTGGCCGCTCTACCCGCTGCAACCAGACCAGGTGTACGTGAACTTCGGATTCTGGGGAAACGTCACGCTGCCGCCGGGAGCCGGCGACGGCTTCTACAACAGGCAGATCGAGGACAAGGTCACCGATCTCGGCGGGCACAAGGGCCTGTACTCCACCTCGTACTACTCACCAGAGGAGTTCTCGAGGCTGTACAACGGCCCGGCTTACGCCGAGCTCAAGCGCGAGTACGACCCGGGCGGTCGCCTGGCTGGACTCTACGAGAAATGCGTTGGCGGAAAGTAGGGAAGGAGCGGGCATGCCGCTAGCTGAAGTGTTCGAACGAGTCGCTGGCCCCGATGCCGATGTGGAGTTCGTGGCATACGACGGCAGCAAGGCAGGACGCCCCGGCTCGCCTGCAGTGACATTCTCGATCAAGGACCCGGTGGCCGTGGCCTACCTGGCACAGGCGCCTGGCGCGCTGGGCCTGGCCAGGGCGTTCGTATCCGGCCACCTGGACGTCGACGGCGACATGTACACGGCCCTGTCGAGGCTGGCCAAGGCGCAGCGGATGGACCTGTCCGTGTCCGAGCGGCTCACCTTGCTCTCCCAGCTCGGCGGGCCGAAGCTGCTGCTCAGGCGCGTCCCCCCGCCGCCGCAGGAGGTCAGGGTCAGGCGGCGCTGGATGTCGGGCCGGCGGCACACAAGGGACCGCGACGCCAGCGCGATCTCGCACCATTACGACGTGTCGAACACCTTCTACGAGTGGGTGCTCGGCCCGTCCATGGCCTATACCTGCGCCTGCTACCCGGACGCGGCCGCGACGCTGGAGCAGGCCCAGGAGTACAAGTTCGACCTCGTGGCCAGGAAGATCGCGCTGCAGCCGGGGATGCGCCTGCTCGACGTGGGCTGCGGCTGGGGCGGCATGGTCATGCACGCGGCGAAGAAATACGGGGTCCAGGCCCTCGGCGTCACGCTGTCCGAGCAGCAGGCCCTCTGGGCGCAGCACGCGATCAAGGAGGCCGGCCTCGAGGACCTCGCCGAGGTGCGGCACCTCGACTACCGCGAGGTCACGGAGACCGGCTTCGACGCGGTCAGCTCGATCGGGCTGACCGAGCACATCGGCAAGGCACAGCTGCCAGGGTACTTCGGCTTCCTCTACGGCAAGCTCAAGCCGGGCGGCCGGTTGCTCAACCACTGCATCACCAGGCCGGACAACACCGGCCCGGCGTCGGTGACCGACGGGTTCATCTTCCGCTACGTGTTCCCCGACGGCGAGCTGGAGGGGCCCGGCCACCTCGTCTCGCAAATGCACGATGCCGGCTTCGAGGTCAGGCACGAGGAGAACCTGCGGGAGCACTACGCGCTCACGCTGGCCGCGTGGTGCGCCAACCTCGCCCGGCACTGGGACGAGGCGGTCGCCGAGGTCGGCGACGCGACCGCGCGGGTCTGGCGGCTGTACATGGCCGGGTCGCAGCTCGGTTTCGAGCGGAACCAGATACAGCTGCAGCAGATCCTGGGCGTCAAGCTCGGCGCGCGCGGCGAGTCCGGCATGCCGCTGCGCCCCGACTGGGAGCCGTCAGCCGCCACACAGGCGCGGGCCGCGGGTTAGGGGCGGCGATAGGTGGCGGCGACGGTGAAGGCCAGGTCGAGTGCCTGGCTGCGGTTGAGCCGCGGGTCGCAGGCGGTCTCGTAGCGCTGATGCAGGTCGTCGGCGACGATCTCGTGGCTGCCGCCGACGCACTCGGTGACGTTGTCGCCGGTGAACTCGATGTGAATACCGCCTGGATGAGTCCCGGCCGCGCGGTGCACATCGAAGAACGCGTGCAGTTCGGCCAGGACGTCGTCGAACCGCCTGGTCTTATGACCGCTCGGGGCCTCGAACGTGTTGCCGTGCATCGGGTCGCAGACCCACGCGACCGGGGCGCCGTCCTCGGCCACTGCCCTGACCAGGCCGGGCAGGACGTTGCGGATCCTGCCAGCGCCCATCCTGCTGATCAGCGTGAGCCGGCCTGGCTGGCGCTCCGGGTTCAGCACGGCGATCAGGGCGAGCACGTCGTCGGCCGTCGCGTCGGGACCGACCTTCACGCCGATGGGGTTGCTGATCGAGCGCGCGAACTCCACGTGCGCGCCGTCCAGCGCCCTGGTCCGCTCGCCGATCCACAAAAAGTGCGCCGACGTGTCATAGACCCTTCCACCTGCCGGCCCGGTCCGCGAGTCCAGCCTGGTCAGCGCGTGCTCGTAGTCCAGTAGCAGGGCCTCGTGGCTGGAGTACAGCTCGACCGTGCGCAGCTCCTGCGGGTCGGCGCCGCACGCCCGCATGAAGCTGAGCGCCCTGTCGATCTCGCCGGCCAGCCGCTCGTAACGCTGCCCGGCCGGGCTGTCGGCGACGAAGTCCTGGTTCCACGCGTGCACCTGATGCAGTCCCGCGTATCCGCCCGCGGTGAACGCGCGGCACAGGTTCAGCGTGACCGCCGAGCTGTGATAGGCGCGCAGCAGCCGGTCGGGGTCAGGCGTCCTGGCCGCCGCGCTGAACTCGAGCCCGTTCACCGCGTCGCCGCGGTAGGCGGGCAGCTCAGTGCCGTTCCTGACCTCGGTCGGCTTCGACCGCGGCTTGGCGAACTGTCCGGCCATCCTGCCGATCTTGACGACCGGCACGCTCGCGCCGTAGGTGAGCACGACCGCCATCTGGAGCAGGGTCTGCAGCTTGGCCCGCACCGCGCCAGCCGTCGACCCCGCGAATGTCTCCGCGCAGTCGCCACCCTGCAGCACGAACGCCTCGCCCCTGGCGACCGCGGCGAGCCGCTCGGTCAGCTGGTCGCACTCGCCGGCGAACACCAGCGGCGGGAGCTGGGCAAGCTGGGCGGTGACGGCGGCGAGGCGATCGGGATCGGGCCACTGCGGCTGCTGCGCCGCCGGACGCTCGCGCCAGCGCGCGAGGGCGGCGGGCCTGGCGTCGCGTGGCAGCCCGGCGTCCCCGGGGAGGCCGAGGTCACCGGCCGGACCGGGCGCGAAGTCGAGCGGGTGCTCAGAGGAGGCGGTCGCTGTCATGCTGGCGGCGCGAGCAGGGGGCAGTCACGGCACACGACTCTAGCTAAGCGCAGAGCGACGAGTGCTCGGCTACGGGGTCGCGATCCTGGCACGTCACGCCGCCGCGAACGGCGTGCCATGTGACGCTGCGGTCAGCTTGCGGCCAGCCCGCGTTCGCAGAACTGGACGTTGCCGGTGAGAATGACAGCATGGATCCCGGCCGGCCTACCGCGAGCGCGGACCGCCAGCGCGATCTTGTGCTGCTCGGCTCGACCGGTTCTATCGGCACGCAGGCGGCGGACATCGTGCGGCGCAATCCGGCCAGGTTCCGTCTCGTCGCGCTGGCGGCCGGCGGCGGCAATCCCGCCCTGCTGGCCAGCCAGGCGACCGAATTCGGGGTCGAGGTCGTGGCGGTGGCGAACGAGCGCGCCGTCCCGGCGGTCCACGATGCGCTGCAGGCCAGCGCGGGCGGCGCCGGCAAGCCGGTGCCGAAGGTTCTCGCCGGGCCGGCCGCCGTGGCCGAGGTGGCCGCCTGGCCGTGCGACGTGGTGCTGAACGCGGTCACGGGCGCGGTCGGGCTCGCGGCGACCTTGGCCGCCCTCGACGCGGGGCGAGTGCTGGCGCTGGCCAACAAGGAATCGCTGATCATGGGCGGCCACCTGGTCACCGACCGGGCGGCGCCAGGGCAGATCGTCCCGGTCGACTCCGAGCACTCCGCGATCGCCCAGTGCCTGCGCAGCGGCAAGGCGGACGAAGTCCGCAGGCTGGTCATCACCGCGAGCGGCGGGCCATTCCTGCACTGGACCAGGGAGCAGATGGCCACGGCCACGCCGGAGCAGGCGCTGGCGCACCCGACCTGGACCATGGGCCCGGTAATCACCATCAACTCCGCGACGTTGGTGAACAAGGGCCTGGAGGTCATCGAGGCTCACCTTCTGTTCGAAATCGGCCTTGATGACATCGAAGTGGTCGTTCACCGTCAGTCGGTCATTCACTCGATGGTGGAGTTCACCGACGGCTCGACGATCGCCCAGGCGAGCCCGCCGGACATGCGGATTCCGATCGCGCTCGCACTCGCCTGGCCCGAGCGGGTGGCCGCTGCGGCAAGCCCCGTCGACTGGACAGCCGCCCATACCTGGACATTCGAGCCACTGGACAACGCGGCATTCCCCGCGGTCGGGCTGGCCAGGACGGTGGCCGAGCGGGCGGGTACCGCGCCGGCCGTCTACAACGCGGCCAACGAGGAATGCGTGGCGGCGTTCGCGCAAGGGCGCGTCCCGTTCGGCGGCATCGTCGGCACCGTCGCGCGGGTAGTCTCAGAGCACGGCAGTTCCGGCCCCAGGATCGCCGGGCTGGACGATGTGCTCGCGGCCGACAACTGGGCACGCATGCGGGCCAGGGAGCTCACGGGGATGAGTGCAGGATGAGCGGGCCCGGATGAGGCGACACCGGATGAGACGACACCGGATGGGCTGGTACGGGCCGGGCGGGGGGCGGGTACATCGCCCGGAGGGAGAGTCGGCACGGTGAGCTTCCTGATCGGCGTGCTCATCTTCGTGGTCGCGTTGCTGGTCTCCGTCATGCTGCACGAGGCCGGCCACTTCGTGACCGCGAAGGCCTTCGGCATGAAGGCCACGCAGTTCTTCGTCGGATTCGGCACCACGCTGTGGTCCACCAGGAGGGGCGAGACCGAGTACGGCGTCAAGGCGCTGCCGCTCGGCGGGTTCGTCAAGATCACCGGCATGACGATCATGGACGACGTCGACCCGGCCGACGAGCCGCGGTCGTTCCGCGCCAAGCCGGGCTGGCAGCGCGCGATCGTGCTCGCAGCCGGCTCCTTCATGCACTTCATGATCGCGTTCGTGCTGCTGTTCATCCTCGCTGTCGGCGTAGGTATCGCCGACCAGTCGGGGACCACCGTCGGAGTCCTGCGCTGCGTTCCGACCAAGGAGCAGGCGAACTGCGTTCAGGGCGACCCGCGTTCGCCGGCGGCGCTCGCCGGGCTGCGCTCCGGCGACAAGATCGTCGCCGTCGACGGCCAGCGGGTGCACAACTGGAACCAGATCGGCAGCGCGATCAAGGAGCACCCGGCAGGCAGCCAGGTGCCGTTCACGATCAACCGCGGCGGCAGGGAGATCACCAAGCAGGTCACGCTGGCGAGCGTCAGCTGGCGGAAGGGCGCATTCCTCGGCGTCTCGCCGATCGTGGCCTACAGCCGCGATGGCCCGATCAAGGGCGTCACCTATGCGGGGTCGCAGTTCGGCAGCATCGCCTCGCAGTCGGTGACCGCCCTCGGCCGGATCCCGAAGGCGATCCCTTACCTGTTCTCCAAGGACCGGGCTACAACGCCGGGCGGGCAGGTCAGCAGCATGGTCGGTGCGGCCAGCATCACCGGCGACGTGGTCGCGGCCAACATCGGCTGGCAGCAGAAGCTGTCCGTCGTGCTGCTCATCATCATCGAGGTGAACATCTTCGTCGGCATCTTCAACCTGGTGCCGCTGCTGCCGCTAGACGGCGGCCACCTCGCCGTGGTGTTCTTCGAGCGCGCTCGCGCCTGGCTGGCCAGGCTGTTCCGCCGGCCCGATCCTGGCCCGGTCGACATCAAGCGGCTGATCCCGGTGAGCGTCGGGGTATTCGCCCTGATCGTCGCCTTCGGCCTGCTACTGATCGCCGCCGACATCCTCAACCCGCTGTCCCTGACCCAGTAGACGCCAGAAAGACGAATGAGGCGAGGAGTCCGATGACCGTCAACCTAGGCCTGCCAGAGGTGCCGTCCGCGCCGGTCGCGCCGCGGCGGATCTCCAGGCAGATCATGGTGGGCAAGGGCAAGCACGCCGTCCCGGTCGGAGGCGGCGCGCCGGTGTCCGTGCAGTCCATGACGACGACCCTGACCGCTGACGTCAATGCCACGCTCCAGCAGATCGCCGAGCTGACGGCGTCGGGCTGCCAGATCGTGCGGGTCGCCGTCCCGTCGCAGGACGATGCCGACGCGCTGCCGGCTATCGCCACCAAGTCGCAGATCCCGGTGATCGCTGACATCCACTTCCAGCCGAAGTACGTATTCGCCGCGATCGACGCGGGATGCGCGGCCGTGCGGGTGAACCCGGGCAACATCAAGGCGTTCGACGACAAGGTCGGTGAGATCGCCAAGGCCGCAGCCGATGCGCAGGTGCCGATCAGGATCGGCGTCAACGCGGGCTCGCTGGACAAGCGGCTGCTGGCCAAGTACGGCAAGGCGACTCCCGAGGCACTGGTTGAGTCCGCGCTCTGGGAGTGTTCGCTGTTCGAGGAGCACGGCTTCCGCGACATCAAGATCTCGGTGAAGCACCACGACCCGGTCGTGATGATCAAGGCGTACCGCCTGCTCGCCGAGCAGTGTGACTACCCGCTGCACCTTGGCGTCACCGAGGCGGGGCCGGTGTTCCAGGGCACGATCAAGTCCGCGGTGGCTTTCGGGGCGCTGCTCTCCGAGGGCATCGGCGACACCATCAGGGTGTCGCTGTCCGCGCCTCCGGTCGAGGAGGTCAAGGTCGGCACCTCCATCCTGGAGTCGCTCGGGCTGCGTGACCGCGGGCTGGAGATCGTGTCCTGCCCGTCGTGCGGCCGGGCGCAGGTAGACGTCTACACGCTCGCCGATCAGGTGACCGCCGCTCTCGACGGTCTCGACGTGCCGCTGCGCGTCGCGGTGATGGGATGCGTCGTCAACGGCCCTGGTGAGGCCAGAGAGGCCGATCTGGGTGTCGCGTCGGGCAACGGCAAGGGCCAGATCTTCGTCAAGGGCGAGGTGATCGCCACCGTCCCTGAGTCGCAGATCGTTGAGCGGCTCATCGAGGAGGCCATGAAGCTCGCGGAGGCCACGCCGGCTCAGCAGGCCTGAGCCGGGCACCGCGAGTCATGAGAAGAAACCTGGCGGCCGCTGCCGGGCTCGCGCTGCTCGCCATCGCTGGCTGCACGCAGGGCTCGCCACCCCAGCCGTCCGCGCAGGGCAGCCAGGGCGGCCAGCCAGGCGGTTCAGGCAGGACCCCGGCCGCCGGGAAGGCGAGCCTGAGCTGGCGCAGCTGCGGCGGAGGCGGTTCCGGCCTGCGCTGCGCCGGGCTGCGGGTGCCGCTGAACTATGCCAACCCTGGCGGCAGGTCCATCGCGCTCGCGCTGTCCGAGGTGCCCGCGACCGCGCCGCCCGGAAAGCGCCAGGGAATCTTGCTGGTCAACCCCGGCGGCCCGGGCGGCAGCGGGCTCAGCCTGGCGAGCTTCGTCGCGCAGGGCCTTGATCCGGCGGTCGCCGCCACGTACGACATCGTCGGATTCGACACCAGGGGAGTCGGGTCCTCCAGGCCCGCCCTGCACTGCGACCCCGGGTTCTTCACCCGCGAGCGGCCTGACTACATCCCGGCGAACGCCAGTGCCGAGCAGGTCCTGATCAACAGGGCCAGGTCCTACGCCGCGGACTGCGAGAAGAGGTTTGGCTGGCTGCTGCCGTACATGACCACGGCGAACATCGCGAGGGACATGGACCAGATCCGCATTTCGATGGGTCAGCAGAAGCTGAGCTACTTCGGCTACTCCTACGGCACCTACATCGGCCAGGTCTACGCGACGATGTTCCCGGCTCGGGTACACCGGATGGTGCTCGACAGCACCGTGGACCCGACGGGGGTCTGGTACGCCGACAACATCGCCCAGGACTACGCCTTCCAGGGCCGGATGAACGCGTTCTACGCCTGGGCAGCCCGCCACGACAACGTGTACCGGCTCGGCGCCACCCCGGCCGCCGTCAGGCGGTCCTACTACAGCGCACGAGCGCGGCTGATCGCGCATCCGGTCCCGCGGCAGACGGGCCCGAGCATCGGCCCCGACGAGCTGGACGACACGTTCGTGGCAGGCGGCTATAACGACGGCTACTGGCCGCAGCTGGCCGCGGCCACCGCCGCCTACCTGCATGGCGGCTCAACCGAGCAGCTGGTGTCGGTCTTCAACCAGATCGGCAAGCAGAGCGAGAACGAGTTCGCCGTCTACAACGCCGTCGAGTGCGCCGACGTCGCATGGCCGCGGAGCTGGGCGATGTGGAACGCCGACACGAGGAAGGTGTACGCCACCGCCCCGTTCGAAGCGTGGGACAACGCCTGGTTCAACGCCGCCTGCGCGTTCTGGCCGGTGCACGGGCCCGCGAAGCCCATGAAGATCGGCGCGTCAGGGCTGCCAGGCATCCTCATGCTCCAGGGGACGCTGGACGCGGCCACGCCTTATGCCGGCGCGCAGAACGCCCATCGGCAGCTGCCGGGAGCCAAGATGGTGGTGGTACGCGGCGGGGGCAACCACGGGCAGTCCCTGGCGTTCCCCGCTAACACGTGCGTCAACGGATATCTGAATAGATACCTCGCGACCGGGGCGCTTCCGTCCGGTTCCGGGCTGGTGAATGCGACCTGCGCGCCGGTCCCTGACCCCGCCCCCAACGGCTGAGACCGAGCGCCCGCAGCGCGGGCTCCGGGGGACGACGCCCGGGATCCCCCCGCAGTGCTGGCTCAGGGGAAGACCCCCCGATATCCCCCGCGATAGCCGTTACCCTAAAGGGGTGCTGCGCACCAGGACTGGGCAAACGTCCGCGCTCAGGCTCCTGACGGATCGCGATCGCGCCGAGGCGCTGGCCCTGTGCGATCGCGATCCCGTCGCGAACGTCTTCGTCAAGGCGCGGCTGCAGGCCAGCGGGCTTGACCCGATGCGCCTTGGCGGCCAGGTCTGGGGCTTTCACGAGGCCGGCCGCCTGATGTCGATGTGTTACGTCGGCGCGAACATGGTGCCGGTGCAGGCCGGCGCCGCTGCCCTGGCCGCCTTCGCCGAGCGGGCAAGGAAGCAGGGCCGCCGCTGCTCGTCGATCGCTGGCCCTGCCGACGCCGTAGGTGACCTGTGGCGCCAGCTAGCGCCGTACTGGGACCGGCCGCGTGAGATCAGGGACCGCCAGCCGCTGATGGCGATCGCCAGCACTCCGCTCGTCGACCCCGACCCTGACGTGCGGGTGGTGCGGCCCGCCGAAATCGCGATCCTGCTGCCCGCAAGCGTGGCCATGTTCACCGAGGAGGTCGGCATCTCGCCGATCGGCGCGGACGGCGGCGCCGCGTACCGGGCACGGGTTACCGAGCTGGTGGCTGGCGGGCGGTCGCTCGCGAAGATCGAGGATGGGCAGGTCGTGTTCAAGGCCGAGATCGGCGCCGTCACCGCGCAGGCCTGTCAGGTCCAGGGTGTCTGGGTGCCGCCCGAGCTGCGCGGCCGCGGGCACGCCAGCAGGGGCATGGCCGCGGTCGTCAGGTTCGCGCGGCGCTCGCTGGCGCCCGTGGTCAGCCTGTACGTCAACGACTTCAACGCTCCCGCCAGGGCCGCGTACCGCAGGGTCGGCTTCACCGAGGTCGGCACGTTCATGTCCGTGCTGTTCTAGCCGCCTGGCGGCGATAATTGAGGTGACGTCGGGCTGACCTGGTGCTAGGCTCCGTTGCCCTTGTGCCAGAGCCCCCCACGCCATGAGGAGTTGCGCCATGGCCTCGGCCAGAAAGGATCACGGCAGCACCGGTCGTGCGGGCGCGGACCAGGTGCTGGCGGCCGAGCGAGACCACCTGACGACCTCGCGGGACTTCCTCCGGCTGATGCGCGAGGACGTGCTGTCACTGCCCGCCCTGGGTGGTGACCGGGTATCGGTGGAATATCTCAAAGCCGACCTGTACCGCCGCGCCGAATCGCTGAAGGACCTGCCCGACACCCCGCTCTTCTTCGGCCGCCTGGACTATCAGCCCGGCCGGACCCAGCTTGCCACTGCGCCCGGTTATGATACCGAAGAGCAACCCGCGGGCGCGGAGAGCTTCCATATCGGGCGGCGGCACGTGCATGACCCGCAGGGCCATCCGGTCGTCATCGACTGGCGGGCGCCTGTATCCAGGCCGTTCTACCGTGCCAGCCCGGCCGACCCGATGGGGCTGGCCAGGCGGCGCAGGTTCGGGTTCAGCGGCGGGGAGCTGACGGCGTTCGAGGACGAGGTCTTCGACGCCGCGCCCGGGCATGACGCGCCCGGCCTTGCCGTGCCGGGCCAGGTGCCGCTCAGCAAGATCATGATTGAGGAGATCGAGCGGCCGAGGTCGGGGTCGATGCGCGACATCGTCGCGACGATCCAGCCCGAGCAGGACGACATCGTGCGGGCGGACGCGACCGCGTCGGTGTGCGTGCAGGGCGCCCCGGGAACCGGGAAGACCGCTGTCGGCCTGCACCGCGTTGCCTACCTGCTGTACGCGTTCCGGGAGCGGATGAGCCGCGGCGGGGTGCTGGTGCTGGGCCCGAACCGGGCGTTCCTGGCGTATATCCGCAACGTCTTGCCCGCGCTCGGGGAGTTCGACGCCAGGCAGACATCGGTCACCGAGCTGATCTCCGCTGTACCGGTCAAGGGTGCCGACTCCGAGCACGCGGCCAGGCTCAAGGGCGACGCGCGGATGGCGGAGGTGCTGCACAGAGCGCTCTGGGACCGGATCCGCGAGCCATCAGAATCGATCCTGGTGGTGCGCGGCTCGCGGCGGTGGCGGGTGCACGCCGCGCGTGTCGCCGAGCTCGTGGACGAGCTGCGCGAGCGCGGCGTCCGGTACGGAACGGGCAGGGACATGCTCTCGCACCGGATCGCGCACGTGATCCTCAGCCAGATGGAGGCCGCCGGGGAGGTCTGCGACGATCGGACGCACGATGCCGTCAGGCGCACCAGCCAGGTCAAGGGCGCCGTGACCGCGATCTGGCCGAAGGCAGATCCGGTGCGCGTCGTGTTCACGCTGCTATCGGACCGCGAGGTGCTCAGCCGCGCCGCCGACGGCCTGTTCAGCGAGGCAGAACAAGATGCGATCGCGTGGCAGCGCCCGCCGCGCGGCCCGGGTTCGGCCCGCTGGTCGGCTGCCGATGCGGTGCTGATTGACGAGGTCAAGGACCTGATCGAGCGCACGCCGAGCCTCGCGCACGTGGTGGTCGACGAGGCGCAGGACCTGTCGGCGATGGCCTGCAGGGCGATCGGCAGGCGAGCCGCGACCGGCTCGGTCACGGTGCTCGGCGACATCGCGCAGGGAACCACCGCGTGGGCGACGCCAAGCTGGGAGCGGATGCTTTCGCACCTCGGCAAGTCCGAGGCGACGCTGGAGATACTGACGACCGGCTACCGGGTGCCGCGGCAGATACTCGACTTCGCCAGCAGGCTGCTCGCCGAGATCGCGCCCGAACTGGCCCCCGCGATGTCGATCAGGCAGGATCCCGGTTCGCTCGAGGTCGCGCAGGTGCCAGCCGGCGGCCTGGCGGAGGCGGTCTCGGCGGCCTGCGCCGAGGCGCTTACCAGGCCAGGCTCGATCGCGGTCATAGCGGCGGACGCGCAGGCGAGGGAGATCGCCGCGGCGCTGAGCACCGCCGGGCTGCCGCACGCCATCCTCGACGGCGACACCGAGGACAGCCAGCTCGTGGTGGTGCCCGTCACCATCGCCAAGGGCCTGGAGTTCGACCATGTCATCGTCGTCGAGCCTGGCCGGATCGCCGCCGCGGAGGCGCGCGGCCTGCAGCGCCTGTATGTCGCCCTGACCAGGGCGGTGTCGCGGCTGACCGTGCTGCATTCCGAACCGCTTCCCGGCGCGCTCGCGTCCGGGCGGGCAGCGGCCCTGGCCGCGAGCTGACGGCACGGCGCTGGCACCGGCGCTGTCACAGACCGTTGCGGTTCGCGGTGGCCGCCGGCGGCACCCTGCGCGGGGAATGGCGGCTCGTGGCCGCACCGATTCCGGGTAACTTACCGGCCGTAAATGGCTGCATCTGGGACACCGGCTCTCGCTGTTCGCGATGATTTTGCCATCGGAACTTGCAGGTCAGCGTGCTGTCGGGGCATCCTTTGAGGGTGTATTACGTTCCGCGATTCCTTGAATACGTAAGGTGACATGGTGACTCTGGTGGTTAGTCAGGCCAGCGGCGATCCTGGCACCGAAACGTATGTGCATTCTTTCCTCGACCGGCTCGAAGGCCTGGCCGAGGAACTCAGCAAGCGCGGGCTGCTGACGAGGCTGATCACGCCGCCAGGACGAGTTCCCAGCCTGCACGTGGTGAACCCGGCGATGTCCCGGCTGGCGGAAGATGTCTATGTCGGCCGCAGCCAGGACGGGTTGTGGTGGTTCTGGTGGCCGTGGGCCGAGCGGATCGCCCCTGGCGACCAGCTCGCGACGGCCGCCGCGCAGATCGCCAGGGTGCTCAGCGCCCTGCCCTAAGGGGATCGGAGCGAGGACGGCGGCAGGCCAGGGAAAGCCTGCGCTCGCCCGCTCCACCGTGCGCCGCGCACCGCGCAGTCGCGCATGCTGCCCGCCGCGAACCGCCGCAGCGCCGGATCCGCGATGGCGACCAGGCCGAGGTACGCGGCGGCGACCTGGCGCTCCAGGATGACGGCCAGCGCCCGGGCGCCCGCCGGCGTGCGGACCGCGACCGGCAGCCGGTAGGCGGCCGCCGCGGGCCGCGGCTGTCCGCCGCGAGCGGCGATCATGCTGGCAAGCCGGTCCCTGGCGCGTTCGTGTGCCACGCGGTCAGCTGACGCCGCGGCGAAACGCGGACCCGTCAGGTGCGCGCCGGCGACGCCGTACCCGTAGCTGGCGGCCTGTTCCGCGGCCAGCGCCGCCTGCAGCGCGGCCACCGTGCTGACGCCGGCCGTTCTGGCTCCCTGGCTCACCGCGGGCCTCCAGGGTGGCCGAGCAGCACGACGTGGGCAGCTTCCGAGGCGGCGATGCTCGCCATCAGCTGGGCGAGCGCAGGCGGAACATCGGTGAGCCAGCCGATCAGCCGATCCGACGCTGACGTCTCGGCCGCGGCCAGGCTCGTGAGCATCGCGTGCCGTCCGGCGGGCAGGGACGGCGGAGCCGGGCTGGGCTTCGGCTTGGCCGTGGCCAGCCTCGGCGGCAGCACGAGCCGGGACCCGAGCTGGCCGAGGTGGGCCTCGTGCTCGGTCAGGATGGCCGAGACCGCGGCCTTCGCGCGTGCGGCCTTGCCCGTCTCTGCTGTCCCGCTGGCCGTTGCCGCCAGCGCGGTCACCGCCGAGCGGTACCTCGCCACCATCAGCTCCTCGGCGGCGATAGCGTGCTCGAGCGTGACGACGTCGCGGCCTGGCTTCGGCACCGGCCCGAGCGCCGCGATGCCCTTGCAGCCCGCGGTCGTGAGCGAACCGGCAGCGGCGGCCGCGAGCACCAGCCGCCGGCTCGGTTCGGCCACCACCTGGACCCGCCCCCTGTCACCCGGGCCGGGCGGGCTCACGCCCGGCGATCTTCGTGCGGGACCCAGCATGCCACGCGCGGCAGGCCGGTGCGGCCGGTGCGCGTGCCGCGGCGAGGGAGCAGAATGCCGCGCTGATCCGTTAGATAACCGGGCTCGGTAGGCGGCTGCACGGCCGGCAGCGAAGGGCAACAGGTCAGACCGCCAGGCTCGGTCCGGCTAGGCTAGAGCCCTGGTAACAGGTCCAGGTCAGGCGAGGAGGCGTGATGCGCGAGAACTCGCGTCGCGGTACGCCTCGGCAGGCTCGGGCCGATGGCCGGGTCGGTGCCGGACGCGATGGCCGGGGCCGGAACTCGGCTGGCCGCGGCAGCGGTCCTGGGAGCGGGCGGCCGGCCCGCGACGGCAGGCCCGGTCCGGGCAACCGGGGCAGCGCCCCTGGAGCTGGCGTGCCAGCTGCCACCGATGCGGCCACGGTGACCAGCGTGATCGAGCCCGTCCTGCACGCGATGGACGTCGACCTGGAAGGCGTGAAGATCGCGTCGGCCGGGCGCCGCAGGGTGCTCCGCGTCATCGTGGACGCCGACGGCGGCGTCAGCCTCGACGACATCGCGGACATCAGCCGTGAGATCTCGGCTCGCCTCGACGCGAAGAACACGATGGGCGACGCGCCCTACACGCTCGAGGTGTCCTCGCCAGGGGTCGACCGGCCGCTGACGCAGCCCAGGCACTGGCGGCGCGCGATCGGCAGGCTGGTGGTCGTCCCGCTTGCTGACAACGACCAGGATTCGCAACAGGGCTCGCCCGCTGGTCCCGTCAGCCACACGGCACGCGTGATCGACGCTGATCAGGAACGCGTCACGCTGGATATCGACGGCGCGCAGCGCACCGTGCGCTACGGCGACCTAGGACCGGGCCGGGTACAGGTAGAGTTCGGCCGCCTCTCCGACGAGGAGGATCCGGAGGAGGAGGGACCCGATGGACATTGACGTAACGGTCCTGCGCAGTCTCGAGGCCGAGAAGGACATCTCGATGGACCTGGTGATCAAGGCCATCGAGGATGCGCTGCTTGTCGCCTATCACAAGTCCGAGAGTGCCGCGCCGACCGCCAGGGTCGAAGTGGACAGGAACAGCGGGCACGTAACCGTATGGGCCGCTGAGACGGACGACAACGGCATGCGGGTGCGGGAATATGACGACACGCCAGCCGGGTTCGGCAGGATCGCGGCGACGACGGCCGGTCAGGTGATCCTGCAGCGGCTGCGGGACGCCGAGGACGAGCTCACGTTCGGGGAGTTCGCCGGCCAGGAGGGCAACATCGTCGCCGGCGTCATCCAGCAGGGCAAGGATCCCAAGGCCGTGCTGGTGGACCTCGGCAGGATCGAGGCGATCCTGCCGCCGACCGAACAGGTACCCGGCGAGCGGTACGTGCACGGCGAGCGGCTGAAGTGCTATGTCCTGCACGTGCGGAAGGGATTCAGGGGCCCGTCGGTCACCCTGTCGCGCACCCACCCGAACCTGGTCCGCAAGCTGTTCGCGCTGGAGGTGCCCGAGATCGCCTCGGGCGCCGTCGAGATCGCCGCGATCGCCCGCGAGGCAGGTCACCGGACCAAGATCGCGGTGATCGCGCGCGAGTCCGGCGTCAACGCGAAGGGTTCCTGCATCGGCCCGATGGGCAGCAGGGTCCGCAACGTGATGGCCGAGCTGCACGGCGAGAAGATCGACATCGTCGACTTCTCCGAGGACCCGGCCGAGTTCGTCGCCCATGCGCTGTCGCCGGCGAGGGTGTCGCAGGTGCACATCCTGGACGCGGCCAACCGGGTGGCGCAGGTCATCGTGCCCGATTACCAGCTGTCGCTGGCCATCGGCAAGGAAGGCCAGAACGTGCGCCTGGCCGCCAGGCTGACCGGCTGGCGGATCGACATCCAGCCCGACACCCAGGCCGAAGGCAGCCAAGGAGGCGGGCCCGCGGGCGGCGGGGCCGGGACCGCGGGCGGCGGTGCGGGCGGCGGGGCACCTGGTCAGCGGCCTGGCCGGGCGACCGGGGCGCAGAGCGGGTCAGGGTCAGCGAAGGTGGCTGGTGCCGCGGACGCGCCGGCCCTGTAAGCTAGCTGCAGGCGGCTATGCGGCCTTCGCCTTCGACTATGCCCGGATCTGTGATCAGGACGTGTGTCGGGTGCGGGATGCGGGCCGCCAAGTCGGACTTGCTTCGCGTGGTGGCGGTCGACGGCGAGATCGTCGCTGACCCCGCGGCGCGCAGGCCGGGCCGGGGGGCTTATTTGCACCCCAGCAGGGACTGCTTGGAGCGAGCCAGGCGCCGCCGGGCGATCCCGAGAGCGTTGCGCGCGACGGGACCGCTGGCCGATGGCGGGCTCGTCAGGTATCTCGCGGAGACCTGACCGGGACGCGCGTCGCTCGAGGTGGCACGCGGACCGGATTGTCTGGCGCGCGATGGCGGGCGAGGAAGCAAGCGGCAGCACGACATGCCGGAAGGACAGGCTGAAATTGTGATGAGCGCTCGATGAGCATGCGGCGATGAACAGCAAGAACTGACGCCGGACGGAGCACACGCTGCCCCGGACCGGCTGACTGGCCCGGATATCCGGGCCGAGTAGAGGGAGCGTAGTGGCGAAGGTCCGGGTGTACGAACTCGCGAAGGAGTTCGGCGTAGAGAGCAAGGCCGTGATGGCCAAGCTCCAGGAAATGGGCGAATTTGTTCGTTCCGCCTCATCGACGATCGAGGCGCCAGTCGTCAGACGACTGAAGGAGGCGTTCGCAGGCCAGGCCGCGAGCGTCAAGGCATCCACGGCACAGGCGGCCGATGGTGGCCGCCGCGCGGCAAACGGCCGCGCCGGTGCGACCGCGGCTGCCGCGGCTGCCGCGGAAGCCGCTGCCCCGGCGCGGCCCGCCGTCCAGGAGGCGCCGGAGGCGCGCCCCGCGGCTGCCGCACCTCCCGCGGTCGGTGAACCGGCGGAGCCGCACACGGACGGCGGGCGTGCCGCGCCAGGCGTTCCGCAGGTGCCGTTCTCCCAGCCTGAGCACGCTGAGCGGCCAGGCGGCACGGATCGGCCAGGCGGCACGGAGCGGCCAGGCGGCACAGGGCGGCCAGGCGGCACAGAGCGGCCAGGCGGCACGGAGCGGCCAGGCGGCACAGGGCGGCCAGGCGGCACAGGGCGGCCAGGTGACGCTGAGCGGCCGGGCGGCGTGGCTGACGGCGGCCAGGCACGGCCGGCACCAGGGCCAGCCAGGCCAGGCCAGCCGGGCACGCCAGGGCCGCGGCCAGGTGCGCCGCGTCCCGGCCCGCGGCCGGGAAACAACCCGTTCAGCCAGACGGCCTCCGGCATGGGATCGACCAGAGCGCCGCGGCCAGGCCAGGCCGGCCCGGCCGGACCTGGCGCGCCAGGCCAGGGTGCGCGGCCGGGCATGCCGGGCGCCACTGGCGGTCCGCGGCCGCAGGCCCCGCGCCCGATGGGACGCCCGGGTCCTGGCGGACCTGGCGACGCCGGCCGCCCAGGCGGCCCGCGTCCAGGTGGCCCGCGGCCGAGCCCGAGCAGCATGCCGCCGCGGCCCTTCTCCGGGCGTGGCGGTGGCGGTCCAGGCGGCCCAGGCGGACCAGGAGCCGGCACCCGCCCAGGCGGCCGCGGCGGGCCTGGCGTCGGACGTGGCGGGCCAGGTGGCGGCGGACCGCGTCCTGGGATGGGCCCGGCCCGTCCAGGCGGCGGCGGCCGCGGCAGGAGCGGCACGCAAGGCGCCTTCGGCAGGCCAGGCGGGCGGCCGTCGCGCGGCAGGAAGTCGAAGAAGCAGCGGCGTCAAGAGTTCGACAACATGCAGGCGCCGACCATCGGCGGCGTGCAGATACCGCGCGGCAACGGCCAGGTCATCCGGCTGTCCAGGGGCGCGTCGCTGAGCGACTTCGCCGACAAGATCGGCGTCAACCCGGCCTCGCTCGTCCAGGTGCTGTTCCACCTGGGTGAGATGGTGACGGCTACCCAGTCGGTCAACGACGAGACCCTGCAGCTGCTCGGCGCCGAGCTGAACTACAACGTCCAGGTCGTCTCCCCTGAGGAAGAGGACCGCGAGCTGCTCGAGACCTTCGACATCGAGTTCGGCGAGGACGAGGGCGACGAGACTGACCTGGAGGCCAGGCCACCGGTCGTGACCGTGATGGGTCATGTCGACCACGGCAAGACCAAGCTGCTCGACGCCATCAGGCACACCAACATGGTCGAGCACGAGGCGGGCGGCATCACCCAGCACATCGGCGCTTACCAGGTGACCGCCGCGGTGGACGGGCAGGACCGGACCATCACGTTCATCGACACCCCTGGTCACGAGGCGTTCACCGCCATGCGTGCCCGCGGTGCGGAGACCACCGACCTGGTGATCCTGGTCGTAGCCGCCGACGATGGCGTGAAGCCGCAGACCACTGAGGCGCTCAACCACGCCCAGGCGGCGAACGTGCCGATCGTGGTGGCGGTCAACAAGGTCGACAAGGAGGGTGCCGACCCGGCCAGGGTGCGCGCACAGCTCACCGAGTACGGCCTGATCGCCGAGGAGTTCGGCGGCCAGAACCTGTTCGTAGACGTGTCAGCGAGGAACGGCACCGGCATCAAGGAGCTGCTCGAGGCGGTCGTGCTGACCGCCGACGCGGAGCTTGACCTGCGGGCTAACCCGCACCAGCCAGCCCAGGGCGTCGCGATCGAGGCGCATCTGGACAAGGGCCGCGGCCCGGTCGCGACCGTGCTCGTCCAGCGCGGCACGCTTAAGGTCGGCGAGTCGATCGTCTGCGGCGAGGCGCACGGCCGCGTCCGGGCGATGCTGGACGACAACGGCGACCAGGTGACAGTGGCTCCGCCGTCCTGCCCGGTCCAGGTGCTCGGCCTGACCGCCGTCCCTGACGCGGGCGACAGCTTCCTCACGGTCTCCGACGACCGGGTGGCCAGGCAGATCGCCGAGCGCCGCGAGGCGCGCGAGCGTACCGCTCAGTTCGCCCAGCGGCGGCCGCGGGTCACGCTGGAGGACCTGGAGTCCGCGCTCAAGTCCGGTGCGCGCGAGGAACTGCTGCTGATCATCAAGGGCGACGTGTCCGGGTCGGTCGAGGCGCTGGAAGACGCGCTGCTCAAGATCGACGTGGGCGAGGACGTCGTGCTGCGGGTCATCGGCCGCGGAGTCGGCGCCATCACCCAGGACGACGTCAACCTGGCGATCGCGTCCGATGCCGTGATCATCGGCTTCAACGTCAGGCCAGCGGGCCGGGCAGGCGAGCTTGCCCAGCGCGAGGGCGTGGACATCAGGTACTACTCGATCATCTACCAGGCGATCGAGGAGATCGAGGCCGCGCTCAAGGGCATGCTCAAGCCGGAGTTCGAGGAGGCGCAGCTGGGCACCGCGGAGGTCCGCGAGGTGTTCAGGGTGCCGCGGGTCGGCAACGTGGCCGGATGCATAGTCCGGTCGGGGACGATCACCAGGAACTCCAGGGCGCGCCTGGTCAGGGACGGCGTCGTGGTGTCCGACAGCCTGTCGGTCGAGTCGTTGCGGCGGTTCAAGGACGATGCGACCGAGGTCCGCGAGGGCTTCGAGTGCGGCATCGGCATTGGCTACAACGACGTCAAGATCGGCGACGTGATCGAGACCTTCGAGATGCGGGAGAAGCCCCGCGCCTGACGGGGCGGCCCGCCGCCAACGAAAGGTCCTGCTGTGTACGTGGGCGCCCTGACCCTGGACGTGCTGCTCGGCGACATCAGGTCGCTGAAGCAGAAACGCTCCGAGGTCAGGTCGCTGATCGCCGAGGTGCACAGGAAGTTTCCCGGCCTGGCCGTAGCCGAGACCGGGCACCTGGACCTGCACCGCCGCACGGAGATCGGCGTCGCCGTGGTGACGTCGACGGCGTCGCACGCTGTGACTGTGCTGGAAGCGTGCGAGCGCTTCGTGGCTGCGCGCCCCGGCATCGAGCTCTTGTCGGCGCGGCAGCGGCTGTTCAACGACGAAGGGGAGTGAGCATCGATGGATCCGGCGAGGGCGCGACGGCTGAGCGAGCGGATCACGCAGATTGTCGCGGAGATGCTCGAGCGGCGCATCAAGGACCCCCGGCTTGGCTTCGTCACGGTCACGGACACCAAGGTGACTGGTGACCTGCGGGACGCGACCGTGTTCTACACGGTGTACGGCTCCGAAGAAGAGCAGCTGGCCACCGTGGCGGCGCTCGCGAGCGCGACCGGCGTCATCCGCTCGGAGGTCGGCAGGCAGACGGGCATCAAGCACACCCCGTCGATCACCTTCGAGCAGGACAAGCTGCCCGAGGGGGCCAGGTCCATGGAGGACTTGGTGGCCAGGGCGCGGGAAGCCGATGCCAGGCTCGCCGCGGTCAGGGCCGACGCCGTGCACGCCGGGGACCCTGACCCGTACCACAGCACCGGCGACGCCGAGGACGACGAGGCGTAGTGGCCGAGTCCGGGCTGGTCATCATCGACAAGCCGGGCGGGATGACGTCGCACGACGTGGTCGCCAGGATCAGGCGGCTGGCCGGAACCCGGCGGGTTGGGCACGCCGGGACGCTCGACCCGATGGCGACCGGCGTACTCGTGATCGGCATCGAGAAAGCAACCAGGCTGCTCGGGCACCTGACGCTGACCGAGAAGGAATACGCGGCAACGGTCAGGCTCGGCCAGGCCACCGTCACCGATGACGCGGAGGGCGAGCTCCTGCCGCCGGACGGCGGCGCGCAGCCGGCCGACCCGGCTGGCGTGCCAGCGGCGACGCTGCGAGCCGCGCTCGCCGGCTTCACCGGCCAGATCAGCCAGGTCCCGCCGCGGATCAGCGCGATCAAGGTGGACGGTCAGCGTGCCTACCGCCTGACCAGGTCGGGTGCCGCGCCCGAACTGGCCGCGCGTCCCGTGACCATCACGCGGCTTGAGCTGCTCGCCACCCGCCAGGCTGGCGAGCACCTGCTCGACGTCGACGTCGCCGTGACGTGCTCGAGCGGAACCTACATCAGGGCGATCGCGCGCGACCTCGGCGCCAGCCTGGGCACCGGCGGGCATCTGGCCGCACTGCGCCGCACGCGGGTCGGGTCTTACCAGGTCGCCGACGCCAGGACACTCGACCAGCTAGCCGAGAAGTTCGAGGTCATCCCGCTGGCGGACGCCGCGGCTGCCACCTTCCCGCGCCTGGATCTGAGCGCGGACGAGGCCCGCCAGGCCGCGCACGGGGGGCGGCTGGCCCAGGTCGCCGCGTCACGGATCAGGCCCGCACAGGCCAGCGGCACGATCGCCGGCTTCGGGCCAGACGGCAGCCTGATCGCGCTGCTGACCGCCAGAAACGGCGAGATACAGCCCGTCGCTGTCTTCGCGCCCTGAGGTGGTGACGTACCTGAAGGTGTTGTGGGTGGCGACGTATCCCGCCTGGCTGGTGGTCGGGATCGGCGCGTTCGGAGTGACGGTCGCGCTGGCGACGCCTGACGCTGAACTCCCTATCAGCACAAGCGCTCCTCCGGCGGTCATCGCCGCCACGAGCGCTCCCATCCTGAACCTTCGCATCGCGAAGACTCCCTCCATGGCCAGGGCCGCACGCGATAGCTACTGATCCGGGCAGTGTTCGCGGCCGGCCCCGGTCTTGCTCACCCCTGCGGCTCATGTTCGGAGTCCAGAGACCACTGTCCCGACGACGGCGGCGTGCCGCCGCCATCATCTCCGCATTCAAGATTCAAGATAGGCGGGGAAATGTACATATAAATAAGTACGAACGGCCTGAATCGCCGGGCTTACGTCCCGACTTGACGCCGGGCGAGGCGGGATCCGGCGACCGGTCATGGCAGGCTGGGAGGCTGCGGGAATGAGTCTCGCGAAGGGAGCCCTACGGTGCAGCGCTGGCACGGCCTGCATGACGTCCCGGCGAACTGGGGCCGGTCCGTCGTCACCATCGGCGTCTTCGACGGCGTGCACCTTGGTCACCGGGTGATCATGGGCAGGGCCGCGGATCTCGCCGCCAGCATGGGCCTGCCGCTCGTGGTGGTGACCTTCGACCCGCATCCTGCCGAGGTCATCCGGCCTGGCTCGCATCCGCCGCTGCTGTGCACGCCCCGGTTCAGGGCCGAGCTACTCGGCATGCTAGGTGCCGCCGCGGTCTGCGTGCTGCCGTTCACGTACGAGTTCTCGCAGCTGCCGGCCGAGGAATTCGTGCGGACGGTGCTGGTCGACGGGCTGCACGCCGCCGCCGTCGTGGTCGGCGAGAACTTCAGGTTCGGCCATAAGGCGGCTGGGAACGTCACGCTGCTCGGTGAGCTCGGCGAGAAGTACGACTTCGCCGCCGAGGGCGTTGGCCTGCTCACCGACGACGAGGGAACGGTGTCGTCCAGCCGGATCAGGGACCTGCTCGTCGCGGGCGACGTCGCCGCGGCCGCGAGCGAGCTGTGCCGGCCGCACCGGGTCGAGGGCATCGTGGTGCGCGGCCATCAGCGCGGCCGGGCGCTCGGGTTCCCGACGGCCAACGCTGAGCCGCCGCCGAACACCGCGATCCCCGCCGACGGCGTCTACGCGGGCTGGCTGGCCAGCCTGGATACCGACGGGACCGAGCTTGAGCGCTGGCCAGCGGCGATCTCGGTCGGCACCAACCCCACATTCGACGGGACCGAGCAGACGGTCGAGGCCTACGCCCTCGACCGCGACGACCTGGACCTGTACGGCGTGCACGTGGCGATCGAATTCGCCGACCGGATCCGCGGCCAGGCCAGGTTCGAGTCGGTCGCTGAGCTCATCACCCAGATGCACCAGGACGTCGCGAGCGCCCGCCGCATCCTGATCCCGCCCGCATAGCGCATAGCATGGTAGCGTTGTAACAGCTAGATCCATCTGGCTTGGCTTGCTGCGCCCTCATGCGGCTGGCCGCAATCCTGGCATCGGGCAGTTCCGCCCGTGCCCTCCCGCATGCGATCAAGAGGGAAGACTGTGCCGCTCGACAGCGAAGTAAAGAAGGAGATCATCGCCGCGCACGCGACAGGTGAGGGTGACACCGGTTCGCCGGAGGTCCAGGTCGCGCTGCTGAGCAGGCGGATCAATGATCTCACCGAGCACCTGAAGGTGCATAAGCACGACCACCACAGTCGCCGCGGGCTGCTGCTGCTCGTCGGCCGCCGCAGGCGTCTGCTGCAGTACCTGTCCCGCGAGGACATCGGCCGCTACCGCGCGCTGATCGAGAGGCTCGGCCTGCGCCGCTAGCTGATCGCGGGCGTTCGGCGGGGCACGGGCGGCCGCGTTATCGCCGCGCGTTGACCGCTGGCGCTACATTGGTGGTCGGGACGGGCGCAGTCGCCGCCCGTGTCAACTGAATAAAAGCACCAAACAGACCACGAGATACAACAAGAACCGTCCCGCGGCCCCGGCCCGGAGCACTCAGCGTGCCAGAGGGCCGGTCCTCGGTAGTGGTTCTCGGATCAGCCAGATCGTGCGCGACCGCGCGCGGGCCCATCCGGGGGCTTCGATCGAAGACCGGTCGGCAGCTTCCGCCCAGGATGCTGGGCGTGGAACGCTCCGCTGGCGGCGGGCTGACGCGGGACCTCATACGAGGAGGTCTCACCCCATGGAGGGTGTGCACACCGCCGAAGCCGTCATCGACAACGGCCAGTTCGGCGTTCACAGAATCAAATTCGAGACTGGCCGCCTCGCCAGGCAGGCATCCGGCTCGGCGGTCGTCTACCTGGACGACGAGACCATGGTCCTGTCAGCGACCACGGTGTCCAAGCATCCCAGGGAGAACCTGGACTTCTTCCCGCTCACGGTGGACGTGGAGGAGCGGATGTACGCGGCGGGCCGGATTCCCGGCTCGTTTTTCCGTCGCGAGGGCCGGCCGTCCGAGGACGCGATCCTGACCTGCCGGCTGATCGACCGTCCCCTCAGGCCCTCGTTCGTCAAGGGCCTGCGCAACGAGGTGCAGGTCGTCGAGACCATCCTGGCGCTGCATCCAGAGCATCTCTACGACGTCGTCGCCATCAACGCGGCCTCGCTGTCCACCCAGCTGTCCGGGATACCCTTCGCGGGGCCGATCGGCGGCACCAGGGTCGCGCTGATCAAGGGCCAGTGGGTTGCCTTCCCCACGCATCCGCAGCTGGAGGACGCCACCTTCGACATGGTGGTTGCTGGCCGGGTGCGCGAAGACGGCGACGTCGCCATCATGATGGTCGAGGCCGAGTCCACGCCGAGCACGCTGCGGCTGCTCGCCGACCCGGCGAGCGGTGCCGTCGGCCCGACCGAGGAGGTCGTCGCCGAGGGCCTCGAGGCTGCCAAGCCGTTCATCAAGAGCCTCTGCGAGGCGCAGCAGCAGGTTGCCGCCGCGGCCGCGAAGGAGACCGCGACGTTCCCGACCTTCGCTGACTACCAGCCCGACATCTACGAGGCGGTCGTCGCCGAGGCTTCCGGCGAGCTGGCTGCTGCGCTGACGATCGCCGGCAAGCAGGAACGCGGCATCGAGACCGACCGGATCCAGGCAGCCGTGGCCGAGCGGGTCGTCGCCAAGTACGAGGGCCGCGAGCACGAGATCGCAGGCGCGTTCAGGGCGCTGACCAAGAAGCTGGTCAGGGAGCGCATCGTCAGGGACGGCGTGCGGATCGACGGCCGGGGCGTCGCCGACATCAGGCAGCTGTCCGCCGAGGCCGGCGTCGTGCCGCGGGTGCACGGCTCGGCGCTCTTCGAGCGAGGCGAAACCCAGGTGCTGGGCGTGACCACGCTGAACATGCTCCGGATGGAGCAGATGATCGACACGCTCAACCCCGACCGGACCAAGCGTTACATGCACAACTACAACATGCCGCCGTACTCGACCGGCGAGACCGGCCGGGTGGGCTCGCCCAAGCGGCGTGAGATCGGGCACGGTGCGCTGGCCGAGCGGGCGCTGCTTCCGGTGCTGCCGACGCGGGAGGAGTTCCCGTACGCGATCAGGCAGGTCTCCGAGGCCATCGGGTCGAACGGCTCGACCTCGATGGGGTCGGTGTGCGCCTCGACGATGTCGCTGCTCGACGCCGGCGTGCCGCTGAAGGACATGGTGGCGGGCATCGCGATGGGCCTGATCTACGAGGGCGGCAACTATGTCACGCTGACCGACATCCTGGGCGCCGAGGACGCGTTCGGTGACATGGACTTCAAGGTCGCGGGCTCGAAGGACGTGATCACGGCGCTGCAGCTTGACACCAAGCTCGACGGCATTCCCGCCTCCGTGCTCGGAGCGGCGCTGAAGCAGGCCAGGGACGCGCGGCTGACCATCCTCGACGTCATGCGCGAGGCGATCAACGCCCCTGGCGACATGAGCGAGAACGCGCCGCGGATCATCACCGTCAAGGTCCCGGTCGACAAGATCGGCGAGGTCATCGGCCCGAAGGGCAAGATGATCAACTCGATCCAGGAGGACACGGGCGCCGAGATCACGATCGAGGACGACGGCACCATCTACATCGGCGCCACCGACGGCACCTCGGCAGAGGCCGCCAGGTCGGCGATCAACGCGATCGCCAACCCGCACGTCCCCGAGGTAGGCGAGCGGTTCCTCGGCACGGTGGTGAAGACCACGACGTTCGGCGCGTTCATCTCGCTGCTGCCCGGCAAGGACGGCCTGCTGCACATTACCCAGATCCGCAAGCTGCACGGCGGCGTCCGGATCGAGAACGTGGACGACGTCATCAAGGTCGGCGACAAGATCCAGGTCGAGATCCGGGAGGTCGACGACCGCGGCAAGCTGTCGCTCGTGCCCGTCGAGGTCGTCGAGCGCGAGGCCGCGGGCGAGGACCTCGGCGGCGGTGACCGTGACCGTGGTGACCGCGGCAGGGACCGCGGCGATCGGGGAGACCGCGGCGATCGCGCCAGTCGTGACCGGGACAGGGGCGGCGATCGCAGGGGCGGTGAGCACTTCCGCACCAGGCGCCGCGACCGCGAATCCGACAACTCATGACCGAGCGCATCGACGACGGGGAAGGTGTCGTCTACCGCACGGTCCTGCCCGGCGGCCTGCGCGTCATCACCGAGTCGCTCCCGGCCGTGCGATCGGCGTCCATCGGGATCTGGGCCGCTGTCGGTTCCCGCGACGAGGACACCAGGCACGCGGGCGCCACGCACTACCTTGAGCACCTGCTGTTCAAGGGCACGGCCAAACGGTCAGCGCTGGACATCTCAGCGGCCATCGACGCGGTCGGAGGCGAGCTCAACGCCTTCACGGCGAAGGAGTACACCTGCTACTACGCCAGGGTCCTGGACGCCGACCTGCCGCTGGCCATCGACGTGCTCTCGGACATGGTGACCGAGTCTTTGCTCGAGCCGAGCGAGGTCGAGGCGGAACGGGCGGTGATCCTCGAAGAGATCGCCATGACCGATGACGATCACTCCGACACGGCGCACGAGGCCTTCGGCTGGCAGATCTTCGGCGACACCCCGCTCGGCCGGCCGATCCTCGGCACGGTCGCCTCCATCAACGCGATCACGCGCGAGCAGATCGCTGAGCACTACGCCGCGAAGTACGTCCCGGAGAACCTGGTCGTCGCCGCTGCGGGCCGGCTGGAGCACGATGAGGTCGTCGCGCTGACCACGGAGTGCTTCGGCTCGGCGCTGGCGAGCCGTGCGACGCCCGCGCCGCCCAGGCTGCCCGGCCCCGCCGGGCCAGGCGTCGGCTCGGGAACCGGGGTCCGGCTGATCTCGCGGCCCATCGAGCAGGCAAACCTGGTGCTCGGCTGCGCCGGGCTGGCGCGAACCGACGACCGCCGGTTCGGCCTCGGCGTGCTGAACGCCGCGCTCGGCGGCGGCATGTCGTCCCGGCTGTTCCAGGAGATCAGGGAGAAGCGCGGCCTCGCGTACTCCGTCTACAGCTTCAACTCCCAGCACGCTGACATCGGCCTGTGGGGCATCTACGCGGGCTGCCTGCCGGCCAAGGCCGACGAGGTACTCGCCATCTGCACCGAGGAGATCGCCAAGGTCTGCGATGCTGGTCTGACCAAGGAAGAACTGGACAGGGGCAAGGGCCAGCTGCGCGGGTCGATCGTGCTCGGCCTGGAAGATCCGGCGTCCAGGATGACCAGGATCGGCAAGTCTGAGCTGGTGTATCCGGAGCTTGAGCCCGTCGACGACATCCTGGCCAGAATCGACGCGGTGACCCTGGACGACGTGCGCGAGGTCGCTAAGGCCATCCTCGCACAGCCCAAGGCGCTGGCCGTCGTGGGACCGTATGACGATGCCGACTCGTTCGCGGCGGCCGTGGCCGCCTGACCGGAGTGGCCCGACCGGAGTGGCCAGACTGGAAGGTGCAGCACGGTGATCAAGGTCGGAGTGCTTGGCGCCCAAGGGCGGATGGGATCGCTGGTCTGCCAGACCGTGCGATCTGCCGGCGATCTCGAGCTGGTGGCGGCCGTCGACGTCGACGACTCGCGCGACGCGCTCAAGGAGTGCGACGCCGTGGTGGACTTCACCAGCCCCGCGGCCGTGCTCGACAACCTGCGGTGGTGCGTGCAGTCAGGCCTGCCGATGGTGATCGGGACGTCTGGGTTCAGCGGACCCAGGCTCGCCGAGGCCGGAAGGATCGTGGACTCGGCCACGGATGCGGCTGCCGGGGCGGAGGCGACCAGGCCGCGAGTCCTTGTCGTGCCAAATTTCTCAGTCGGCGCCGTGCTGATGATGAAGCTCGCCGAGCAGGCCGCGAGGTTCTTCGAGTCGGCCGAGATCATCGAGCTGCATCACGCGGGCAAGGTCGACGCGCCGTCGGGGACGTCGGCCAGGACCGCCGCGATGATAGCGGCCGCGCGGTCGGCGGCAGGCCTCGGACCAGGTCCTGACGCCACGACCACCCAGATGGAAGGAGCGCGTGGCGCCGTCGTCGACGGGGTACATGTGCATGCAGTACGGCTCGCGGGCCTGGTGGCGCATCAGGAGGTGCTGCTGGGCGGGCACGGTGAGACGCTCACGATCAGGCACGACTCGCTGGACCGGGCGTCGTTCATGCCAGGGGTGCTGATCGCCATCCGGGGGATCGCGTCGCTGCCGCCGGGACTGACCGTGGGCCTGGAGGGCCTGCTCGGACTGGACTGACGAGGGCCGCCCCCGGCCCGAGGACGAAGGGGGTAGCAGGTGCGGTTGATCCTCAATGTGATCTGGCTGGTGCTCTGCGGGATCTGGCTGGCGATCGCCTACACGCTTGCCGGAATCGTCGCGTGCATCCTGATCATCACGATTCCGTTCGGCATCGCGGCGTTCCGGATCGCGGGTTACGTGCTGTGGCCGTTCGGCAGGACGACGGTGCCGCGTGAGGATGCGGGCGTCGGCTCGCTGATCGGCAATATCTTCTGGATCATCCTGTTCGGCTGGTGGCTGGCGCTCGGTCATCTGATCACCGGCATCGCCCTGTGCATCACGATCATCGGCATACCGCTTGGCCTGGCGAACTTCAAGCTGATCCCGATCTCGCTGCTGCCGCTCGGCGTACGGATCGTGGACTCCGACGAGGTAGGCGCGTCGTACGCCGGCTACCGCTGAGCCGCTCCCGATGAAGACGGCACCGGCCACGACCACGACGCTCCCAACCCCGGCGTCCTGCTCAGCGGCGGGACGCTCTGTGGCCTCGCGACCGGCGGCCGGCCAACTCTGGCGGCAAGCCCGGCAGGCGGTTCGCCGCCACGCGTAGTGGCGCGACCAGCACATCTCGTCATTGGATCCGTTTGGACCGCGACCCTGGGCAATTTAGGCCAGTTTGTGGCATCCAAACGGATCCAGACTCGGGTGGCGTGGCGTGCTGGGACGACTTCACACGGCTTAGCTTCATGATCACGTCCGGTATGAGCAGATTTGTCGCGCGCCAATCCGTGCCAAGTTGTCCCGACCGGTCGCCGGGCACCCCGCTAGAGCGCGCCGACCGCGGTGACCCAGATCACCGCCTCGCCCGCGTCGTCCGACCCGGCCAGGTCGACCTCTGCGGAGAACCCCCAGTCGTGGTCGCCTTCCGGATCGTCGAAGATCTGGCGCACCCGCCAGAGGTCCTTGTCGGAGTCGTCGATGATCAGCATCGCGGGCCCGCGCGCGTCGGCGCCGGTGCCGATCTCGTCGTGCTCGCCGAAGTACGGCTCCAGGGCGTCGGCCCAGGCGTCCGCGTCCCATCCGGCCTCGTCGTCGAGCTCGCCGAGATCGTCCCAGCGGCGCAGCGCGGCGAGCTCTACCCGGCGGAACAGCGCGTTGCGCACCAGGACGCGGAACGCGCGTACGTTGCTGGTCACCGCCGGGGGCCGCTCGTCCAGCTGGCCAGACGCGACCGCCTCAGCGGCCTCCGGATTGGCCAGCCGCTCCCACTCGTCGAGCAGGCTGGAGTCGACCTGCCTGACCATCTCCCCGAGCCACTCGATCAGGTCGGTGAGCTCCTCGGTCTTGGCTTCGTCGGGAACAGTCTGCCGCAGCGCCTTGTACGCGTCGGCCAGGTAGCGCAGCAGCAACCCCTCTGACCTGGCCAGGCCGCACCACGCGATGTACTCGGTGAAGGTCATCGCGCGCTCGTACATATCCCTGGCGACCGACTTGGGCGCTAGCTCGTAGTCGGCGACCCACGGGTGACCCTGCCGGTAGATCTGGTAGGCCGACTCGAGCAGGTCGGCGAGCGGTCGCGGGTAGCTGACGTCCTCGAGGAGCGCGGTCCTTGTCTCGTAGTCCAGTCCCTCGGCCTTCATCTCCGCGACGGCCTCCCCGCGCGCCCTGAACTGCTGCGCCGAGAGCACGGGCCTGGGGTTGTCCAGCGTCGACTCGATCACGGAGAGGACATCGAGCGGGTAATCGGGCAGGGTCACGTCGAGCAGCTCGATGGCGGCGAGGGCCAGTGGCGACAGCGGCTGGTTCAGCGCGAAATCTTCCTGCAGGTCGACGGTGAGCCTGGCCATGCGGCCCTGGTCGTCGGGCTCAGCGAGCCGTTCGACGACGCCGCCGGCCAGCAGCGCGCGGTAGATCTGGATCGCGCGGTGGATGTGCCTGCGCTGGGCGGGGCGCTCCTCGTGGTTGTCGGTCAGCAGGTGCCGCATCGACGCGAAGCAGTCGCCGGGGCGGGTGATGACGTTGAGCAGCATGGCGTGGCTGACCGTGAAGCTCGACTTCAGCGGCTCGGGATCGGCGGCGACCAGGCGGTCGAACGTCGGCTGCCCCCAGGAAACCATGCCGGGCGGCGGCTTCTTGCGGACGAACTTGCGGCGCTTCTTCGGGTCGTCGCCCACCTTGGCGAGCGCCCGCTCGTTGGCGACGACGTGCTCGGGCGCCTGGACCACGACCATGCCGCGGTCGTCGAATCCGGCCCGGCCGGCCCGCCCGGCGATCTGGTGGAATTCCCTGGCCTGGAGCAGCCGGGTGACGTTGCCGTCGTACTTGCTCAGCGACGTCAGCAACACGGTGCGGATCGGCACGTTGATGCCGACGCCGAGGGTGTCGGTGCCGCAGATCACCTTGAGCAGGCCGGCCTGCGCCAGCGTCTCGACCAGGCGGCGGTAGCGCGGCAGCATCCCCGCGTGGTGTACCCCGATGCCGTGCCTGACCAGCCTGGACAGCGTCTTGCCGAAGCCCGCGGTGAACCTGAACTTGCCGATCAGCTCGGCGATCGCGTCCTTTTCCGCCCGGCTGCAGACGTTGATGCTCATCAGCGCCTGTGCCTGTTCGATCGCGGCGGCCTGGGTGAAGTGGACGACGTAGATCGGCGCTTGCCTGGTCTCGAGCAGCTCGGTGATCGTCTCGTGCAGCGGATCAAGCACGAACCTGAACGTGAGCGGAACCGGCCGCTCAGCGGACTTGACGACGGCGGCCGGCCGGCCGGTGCGCCTGGTGAGGTCGCGCTCGAGCCTTGTCACGTCGCCGAGGGTGGCCGACATCAGCAGGAACTGGGCCCTGGGCAGCTCGATCAGCGGCACCTGCCAGGCCCAGCCGCGGTCGGGGTCGGCGTAGTAGTGGAACTCGTCCATGATCACCAGGTCGGCGTCCGCGCCGGCGCCATCCCGCAGCGCTATGTTGGCGAGCACCTCGGCCGTGCAGCAGATGATCGGGGCGCCGGCGTTGACGCTGCCGTCGCCCGTCATCATGCCGACCTCGGCCGGGCCGAAGATGTCGCAGAGCGCGAAGAACTTCTCCGACACCAGCGCCTTGATCGGCGCGGTGTAGAAGCTGCGGTCGCCGGCGGCGAGCGCGGCGAAGTGCGCGGCGGTGGCCACCAGGCTCTTTCCTGAGCCCGTCGGCGTGGACAAGATCACGTTCGCGCCCGAGACGATCTCGATCAGCGCCTCGTCCTGGTGCGGGTACAGCGTCAGGCCCTGATCGCCGGACCACTGCGTGAAGGCCGCGTAGAGCGCGTCGGGATCCGCGGTCTCCGGCACCAGGTCGGTCAGCAACATGATCCATCCATGGTGCCAGGGTCCGGCCCGTGGTCGGGCCGGCGAGCCTGGCGCGGGCCGGGGCTGTCACCGCGACAAGCTAGGTTGGGTCCATGTGCCGAAGCATCAAGACCCTGCGGGAGCCGTACACCGAGCAGGTCACCACCGAGGACGTGCGGGCAGCAGCACTGCAGTACGTGCGTAAGATCAGCGGGTTCCGCGCGCCGGCCGCTCACAACGCGGAGGCCTTTCAGGCGGCGGTCGACGCTGTCTCCCAGGCGACGGCCGATCTGCTGGACCGGCTCGAGGTGCGTGCTGCTCCAGCACGCGCCGCGGCGTCGCCGGCCGGGGCCGGCTCAGCTCGGCCCGCGCGATCGCCGCGGCCCGCCCGCAGCGCGTAGCGTGCTGGCGCCCTGCCTTGGCTTCAGAGGCCGTCGATGATCTGCTGCCGCTTCGCCTGATACCCGGCAGGGTCTGTGCGTCAACGATGGTGCCCTGGGCCGGTTCCCACTTATTTCCCAGCATGCTTTCCCTCCGCGCCGCGCGCTGGTCAGGCGGTTGGTGTCTGGCTGGCTTCTTCGAGGCCGAGTTCGGTGATCGAGGTGTCGCGCATCTTGAATTTCTGGATCTTGCCGGTGACGGTCATCGGGAAGCCGCCGGTGAACCTGATGTAGCGGGGGATCTTGAAGTGCGCGATCTTGCCCCGGCAGTAGTCCCTGACCTGGTCGGCGTCGAGCTCCTGGCCGGGCCGCAGCCGGATCCAGGCGCACAGTTCCTCGCCGTACTTGGCGTCGGGAACGCCGACGACCTGGACATCCTCGATCGCGGGGTGGGCGTACAGGAACTCTTCGATCTCGCGCGGGTAGATGTTCTCCCCGCCCCTGATCACCATGTCCTTGATCCGGCCCACGATGTTCAGGTACCCGCCCTGGTCCATCACGGCCAGGTCGCCGGTGTGCATCCAGCGCGCCGCGTCGATCGCCTCCGCGGTCCGTTCCGGCTCGTCCCAGTAGCCCAGCATCACCGAGTAGCCGCGGGTGCACAGCTCGCCGGGGGTGCCGCGGGGCAGCACCCGCCCGGTCTCCGGGTCGATCACCTTGACCTCGACGTGGGGGTGCACCCGGCCCACCGTCGAGACCCGGCGGTCCATGTCGTCGTCGGCGGTGGTCTGGGTCGATACCGGCGAGGTCTCGGTCATCCCGTAGCAGATCGTCACCTCGGTCATGTGCATCTCGCTGACCACCCGCTTCATCACCTCCACCGGGCACGGCGACCCGGCCATGATCCCGGTGCGCAGCGTCGAGAGGTCATAACTGCTGAAATCAGGCAGCGCCAGCTCGGCGATGAACATCGTCGGCACGCCGTACAAGGAGGTGCACCGCTCCGACTGCACCGCGCGGAGGGTGTCGGCGGGGTCGAACCCCGGCGCCGGGATGACGATGCACGCGCCGTGCGTGGTGCAGGCCAGGTTGCCGAGGACCATCCCGAAGCAGTGATAGAACGGCACCGGGATGCACACCCGGTCCTGGTGCGTGTAGCCGCAGCCCGCCCCGATGAACAGGCCGTTGTTGAGGATGTTGTGATGCGACAGCGTCGCGCCCTTCGGGAACCCGGTCGTGCCGCTCGTGTACTGGATGTTGATCGGGTCGTCGAACGACAGCCCGGCCTCCCGCTCGGCGAGCAGATCGGCGGCGGCCTCCTGGCCGGCCCTGGATAGCTCGTCCCAGGCCGGCGTGCCCAGGAAGATCACGTCTTCCAGCCCGGGCAGGTCAGGCCTGAGCTCGTCGATCATCGCCCGGTAATCGCTGGTCTTGAACCGCTCGGCGCTGACCAGGACCCTGACGCCTGACTGGCGCAGCGCGTAGCTGAGCTCATGGCTGCGGTACGCCGGGTTGATGTTCACCAGGATGATCCCGGCCTTCGCCGTCGCGTACTGCAGCAACGCCCACTCCGCGCAGTTCGGCGCCCAGATCCCCACCCGGTCACCTGCCGCCAGCCCGGCCGCGATCAGCCCCCTGGCCAGCACATCGGTCTCCGCGTCGAACGCCGCGTATGTCCACCGCCGCCCCGACGGCACATCCACCAGCGCCTCAGCATCTCCGAACGCCGCCGCCACCCGCCGCAGATTCGCGCCGATCGTCTCTCCCAGCAGCGGGCTCGCGGACGCGCCATGGCTGTAAGACAGCGTGACTTCGGACATGACCGATCCCTTCGCAGGCGATGACTCCATCGTGCCCGGTAATGCCGGGTGGTGTGAAGGTCAGCCCGCTGACCGCCGGAAGGAAATGTGCCAGCCGCGACCAGAGGGGATTAGTGTGAGCATTACAGGATTCGATCGGACTTGACCGGAGCGACACGTGGTCCTGGTGGTCATCTGGCTGATTGCGGCCGCCGCGCTCGGGGTGGCTGAGATGCTGACCACCACGCTCGCGCTGGGACTTGTCGCCATCGGCGCGCTCGCTGGCGCGCTGACCGAGGTCGCCGGCGGCCCGCCGGTCCTCCAGCTCGCCGTCTTCGTTGCCGTCTCGCTCGCCGGCATCGTGCTGATCAGGCCCGTCGCGATGCGGCGGCTGCAGGGCAGGACCACCTTCCGCACCGGAACGGCGGCCCTGGTCGGCCAGACCGGCTACGTGCTGGATGACGTCTCCCCGCAGGCCGGCCGGATCAGGATCGGCGGCGAGGAGTGGTCGGCCAGGCCCTACGACGAGACATCGGTCATCCCGGCCGGCTCGACGGTCGACATCCTGCAGATCAAGGGCGCCACTGCCCTTGTTCACCAAAGGGAGTAGAGATGTCGTCAGGTGCCGTGGCCGGGCTCGTCGTGGCCGTTGTCGTGGTCGTACTGGTGCTCGTTTTCCTCAGCCGGTCGATCTGGCTGGTTCCGCCCGCCAGGGCTCGCAACGTCGAGCGACTCGGCCAGTTCCACAAGACCCTGGTCCCCGGTCTCCATCTGGTGATCCCGATGATCGACCGGGTCAAGGACCTCATCGACCTGCGCGAGCAGGTCGTGTCGTTCACCGGGCAGCGGGTGATCACCGAGGACAACGTCGTCGTCTCCATCGACACGGTGCTGTTCTTCCAGGTGACCGACCCGCGGGCGGCGGACTACGAGATCGTGAACTATATCCAGGCGATCGAGCAACTTGCCGCGACGATGCTCCGCAGCGTGATCGGCAGCATGGACCTCGAGCAGACGCTGACCTCGCGGGACAAGATCAACACGCTGCTGCGCGGCGTGCTCGACGATGCGTCTGGCAAGTGGGGCATCAGGGTGACGCGGGTGGAGATCCGGTCGATCGACCCGCCTCAGTCGATCAAGGACGCGATGGAGAAGCAGCTCAAGGCCGAGCGCGAGAAGCGCGCCGCGATCCTGCACGCGGAGGGCGTGCAGCAGTCCCAGATCCTGACCGCCGATGGGGACAAGAAGGGCACGATCCTGCGCGCCGAAGGGGACAAGCAGTCGGCGATCCTGCGGGCCGAGGGCCAGGCCGAGGCGATCGCGACCGTGTTCAAGTCCATTCACGAGGGCAACCCCGATCCGAAGCTGCTCGCGTACCAGTACCTGCAGACGCTGCCGCAGCTAGCCCAGGGCGAGGGCAACACGGTCTGGATGATCCCGAGCGAGCTGACCGGAGCGCTGCGGCTGCTGGGCTCCGCGTTCTCCGGCCAGGACAAGGAAGAGCCGCTGGGCGTCGGCGTACCTCGCTCGCCTGACCTGGTCAAGCGCGCTGACGGCGCCGCGGGATCAGGGGCGGCGCCGCCGGTGAGCGGCGGCGCGGATTTCGGGCGGGCCCTTCCCCGGCCGGACTCAGGGGCGGATCGCTAGCCCAACGGTCAGCAGCAGGCCGAAGGCCATCTGCAGGCGGCCGGTCTGGCCCAGGACCGCGATCAGCCCGCGGCCGCTTGTCGCCTGCAGTACCTGCCTGACCGGCGCCGCGGCGAGCGGCAGGGCGGCCAGCGTGATCAGCGTCAGCGGGGCGACCGGCGCCGTCGCGGCCGCGACCGCGAACGGCACGGCCACGCACAGCGTGTACAGCACCCTGGTGCGCTGGTCCCCGAGCACGACGGCGAGCGTCCGCTTGCCCGTGACCTCGTCGGTCGGGATGTCGCGCAGGTTGTTGATCACCAGCAGGGCGCATGCCAGCAGCCCGACGGGGACGGAGGCGGCTGCCCCCAGCCAGGTCAGCCGCTCCATCTGGACATAGGCGGTGCCCATCACCGCGCCGACGCCGAAGAACGCGAAGACCGACAGTTCGCCCAGCGCACGGTATCCGTACGGCCGGCTGCCGCCGGTGTAGAACCACGCGGCGCCGATGGCGGCGGCGCCGAGCAGCAGCAGCCACCAGGAGACCACGGCCGCGAGGACGAGGCCTGCCAGGCCCGCGACACCGAAGCTGGCCAGCGCAGCCGACAGCACCTGCCGCGGCGTGGCGAGGCCCGAGCCGACCAGCCTGACCGGGCCGACCCGCTGCTCGTCGGTGCCGCGGATGCCGTCGCTGTAGTCGTTGGCGTAGTTGACGCCGACCTGCAGGGCGAGCGCCACGATCAGCGCGAGGCTGGCGCGCCAGGCGATGAAGTCGCCGTAGCCTGCCGCCACGCCGGAGCCGACGGCGACCGGGACGATCGCGGCCGGCAGCGTACGCGGACGCGCGCCCGCTACCCAGTCTCGTGCCGCCGTCACGACTTGCCCTGCGCCTCCTGAGCCCGGGGATGGAGGCTCACAGACTAGCCGGGCAGGCCAGCCAGCCCGAGCAGGCCTCACTCCAGCGGCGGCAGCGCCCTCGCGGCGGCGGCCAGCACCATAGCGATCTGGCCGGCGTTGAGCCGGTGCTTGCCGACGGCCTTGGTCTGGCGGCGGAAGAACGTGCCGACCCGGCTGCCGTCGAACACGTCGACGCCCTTGAACTTCATGATGACCCAGGGGATGCTCGGCCCGTACAAGACCATCCCTGGGCGCACCCGCACGCGCTGCCCGAGTTCGGCCGCGATCAGCTTCGCCGCTTGCTTCGACTCGTGCATGGCGTGGTCGAACCGGCCTTCCATGCTCTCCTTGCCGTGGTAGAGCATCCCGCCGATCGCGCGCAACGGCAGCCTGCGGTCCAGCCGCTGGGAGTCAAGCGTGAACACGCCGGCCGGGCCGACGACTACGTGGTCGATGACGTGCTTCGTGCCGGGAATGCTGCGCGCGTGCAGGGCCATGTAGCCGGCCGGCTGCAGGACGCGCAGGCGGCGCCTGGTGAACCGCTGCGCCGAGGTGACCCGTACGCCTGCGGGCACGACGGCGGTCGTCTTCGACCTGAAGATCGAGTCCGCGGCGACGTAGATGACGGCGCCGGTCAGGCCGATCCGCCAGTTCAGCCCGATGGTGAAGCCGATCAGGATCACAACGGCGACGAGCGCCCTTGTGATCCACGTCTTCAGCCTGGGGTCCCTGCGCAGATGCGGGCTGACCAGCGGTCGGCTCGTCAGGGACCGCGCGTTCAGCGAGTTCGCCAGCGCGCGGTTGCCCTTGTGCTGAGCGCGCCGCGGCCGGTCGCCGGCCTCGGTGCCCTGACCTGCGAAGAGCCCGGGGCCTGTGCGCGGCGGCTTGGCCGTCGCCTTCGTCATGCTGACCCTGGCCGCGGCGGCCCCGGCCGCGATGTTCTCGTCCTGGGTGGCATCGCTGGCGGGCTCGGTGCCACTGGCGCGTCCTGTATCGCTGCTGCCCGGAATCTCGCCTGCTCGCCCTGATTCTTCTGCAGGGGACTTAGCGAAGAGCGATCGCGAGCCCTTCGGCTGTGCCGGCTGGCCGGGCGGATCATGCACGTCCGGTTCCACATCCCGAGAGTAGCTGATTCACCGCTGCGGAAACATGCGCCTACTGACGGTGAAAGGGCGTGTGATGTTGGGCTGGACGGCCTCAGTCCGGCCGTCTACTGTTCGGTAACGTGACAGACATTCATGAAATGACCGCGCTCGAACTTGCCTCATCCATCGCGGACGGGCAGCTCTCCCCGGTCGAGGTCACCGACCACTACCTGGACAGGATCGACCGCCTGAACAGCCAGACGGGCGCCTTCTACACCGTGACCGACGAGCTCGCGAAGGAGCAGGCCGCGACCGCCGAGAAGCTGGTCGGCGAGAGCCGCAAGGCCGGTGAGCAGGCGGCGTCGCTGCCGCTGCTGACGGGCGTGCCGATTCCGATCAAGGACCTGAACATGGTCGCTGGCGTGCGTTTCACGCTGGGCTCGACCATCTTCGCCGACAATGTCGCGACCGAGGACGACTATGTGGTCGCCGAGCTGCGCAAGGCCGGGATCGTCATTACCGGAAAGACGGCCACGCCGGAATTCGGGCTGCCGTGCTATACGGAGACCAGGATCGGGCCGCCCGCCCGGACGCCGTGGGATCTGTCCAGGTCGGCAGGCGGCTCGAGCGGCGGCGCCGCGGCCGCGGTTGCCGCTGGCCTCGCGCCGGCCGCCCAGGGCAGCGACGGGGGCGGCTCGATCAGGATCCCGGCGAGCGTGTGCGGGCTGTTCGGGATCAAGCCGAGCCGGGGCCGGATCTCCGGCGGCCCGCTGATGCCGGACCTGAGCGGGCTGTCCACTGACGGGCCGATCGCGCGGACCGTCGAGGACGCAGCGCTCTTGCTCGACGTGATGAGCTGCAACTATCCGGGTGACATGTACCTTTTGCCGCCGCTGCCGGACGGCGAGAGCTTCCTCGGGCACGCCCGCCGCGAGCCAGGCAAGCTGCGGATCGGGCGCTCGCTGACCAACGTGGTGCCCGGCGCCGCCGTGCACGACGACTGCGCGGCCGCCTACGAGGACGCGAGCAAGCTGCTGGAAGAGCTCGGGCACGAGGTCGAGGACGTGGAGCTGCCGTTCGGCTCGGACGCGGTGCCGATGTTCGAGCTGCTCTGGTACTCGATGGCGACGCTGGCGCCGATCGCCCCCGAGCAGGAGGAGCAGTTGCTGCCGCTCACCGCCTACCTGCGCGGGCGCGGACTGAAGGTCAGCGCGAGCGAGCTGATCTTCGCCCAGGCCTACCTGCAGAGCGTGATGCGCCCCGCGATCGCGCTGATGAATGGCTACGACGCTTTCCTGAGCCCCACGCTCGCCTCGCCGCCCGTGCCTGTCGGCTACTTCGACGAGGTCGACCCCGCCGAGAACTTCGAGCGGCAGAAGCGGTTCACGCCGTACACGGCGCTCTACAACATCTCTGGTCAGCCGGCCGTGAGCCTGCCGTTGCACTGGAACGCAGACGGGCTGCCGATCGGCGTGATGCTCGCCGGGCGGATGGGCGACGAGGCCACGCTGATCTCGCTGTCGGCCCAGATCGAGGCCGCCAGGCCGTGGCGGGATAGGCATCCGCCCATCTGGTGAGGGCACGAGGTCTACCATCGGTTCCGAGCCCTGCTCACTACTGGTAGTCGATTGACTGCTCGTCGTGAGCGTGCCCGGCGTGCGTCCGGGTGACGGCGGGGATCCGGAGGTATTCGCGTGGTGCCGGGGGGTGGGCGCTGGCGGCTGATCCGGCGGGTCAGCAATGGCGTGGCTGCGGCCTGTGCGGCGGTGGCCGTTCTCGTGCTGTGCGCGGCTGGATTCGGCGCGGTTCCGGCGGTCGGGCGCGCCCTTGATCCTGGCCACGGTGCGTGGGCGTCGGCGGCAGGCGGACAGCTGCCGCGGCCCGCGGTTCTCGCGGGGCCCGGGCTGTCGGGCCCGACGCTGGTCTCGTTCGATCCGCACGGCATCGCCACCGTGCAGGCCAGCCGGCTGACCGACGCGATGCTCTCGCTCGGGTACCTGCACGCCAGGTTCCGGCTGACGCAGATGGACCTGCAGCGCCGGGCGGCCGAAGGCAGGCTCTCGGAGCTCGTCGGCGCCAGCGGGGTGGCCTCTGACTCGTTCGAGCTGCGGCTCGGGCTGATGCGGACGGCCAGGCGGGAATGGGTCCTGATGCCGAAGACGAGCCTGGCCGCACGGCTGCTGACCGCCTACGCGCGCGGCGTCAACGACTACCTGGCTGAGCTGCGCGCGAGCGGGCAGTGGCCAGCCTCGTTCTCGCTCGCGGGCGTCTACCCGGGCCGGTGGACCCCCGTCGACAGCCTCGCCGTCCAGGGGTATCTGGCCCAGGAGCTCGACTACACCAGCTCGCCGCTCGACTACGCCGTGCTGGCAGGGTCGCTCGGGATCGGCAGGACGATGCGCTGGCTGCCCGTGCGGCCGGCTGGCCGGCAGCATCCGTTCGATCCTGGCCCGTACCGGTCGCCGTCCGCGCCTGGTGCCGGGCTGCCTGGTGCCGGGCTGCCTGGTGCTGGGCCCGGTGCCGGGCCCGGTGCCGCGGCGCCGGCGCCGGCCGTGGCCTCGGCCGTGGCGCCGGCCGCGGCTGTGGCGCCGTCGGCCGCGGTGGTGCGGTCGGCCGCCGCCGCCCTGGCGCCGACCAGGAACCTGCCGCGCGGCCAGGCTGCCGGCGTGCTGGCCGGCAGCGCGTGGGCCGTGAACGGCCCCAAGGTACGCGGCGCCGGCTCGTTGCTCGCCGGCACCGCCGCGCTGCCCGGGCTGTTCCCTTCCGGCTGGTTCCAGGCCGCCATCACCGCGCCGAACTATGACGTCAGCGGCGTCAGCCTGCCGGGCCTGCCGGGGATCCTGGCAGGCCACAACACACGCATCGGCTGGACGCTGACTGGCACGCAGAGCCAGTCAGCGCTGTTCTACGCCGAGAAGACCAGCGCCGGCCGTCCAGGCGAGTACTTCTGGCATGGCCGCTGGCGGCCGATGCGGCGGGTCAGGTACGCGATCCCGGTGCGTGGCGGCCGGAGCAGGCAGCTGACGGTCGACCTCACCGTGCACGGCCCGCTGCTGGCCAAGCCGGGACCTGGCGGCCATCCGATCTCGGTCGAGTGGACGGGCAGCGGCGGTTCGCCCGATGTCGCCGTCCTGGCCAAGGTCGGCGCGTCCGCCAACTTCATCCAGTTCCACGCGGCGCTGGCGAGCTGGCGCTCCCCGGCGCTGAGCTTCGTCTACGCCGACCGCCGCGGCAACATCGGCGCGGTCACCGCCGGCGACTTCCCCATCGTGCGCAACGGGACGCCGTGGCTGCCGTTGCCCGGAACCGGGGCGAGCGACGTGGCTGGCCAGATCCCCTACGCCGCGCTGCCGCTCAGCTACGACCCGCCCGGTCACGTCGTAGCCAGTGCCGGGCAGCGGCCGGTCACCGGCGCGTACCCGTACTACATCGGCACGTCCGCGAACGACCTCGACGCGGGTGACCAGGCCGGCGCGGGCTACGCGGTACTCGGCCGCATGTCGGGTCTGCAGCCCGCCAGCGCGGTGACGCTGCAGACGAACCCGGTCAGCGAGCTGGCCACGCAGGTGGTTCCGCAGCTGCTCGCGGCCCTCCGGCACGCGCACCTGGATGCGGCCGAACGCCAAGCCAGGCGGGTGCTGCGCGACTGGAACCACCGGCTGGCGGCTGGTTCCGCCGCGGCGGCGCTCTGGGCGGCGTTCTGGTCTGACTACCTGTCAGCCACCTTCGGGCCGTGGTGGCGGGCCGCAGGCGTTCCCGTCGGCGCCGATCCTGCCGGACTCGCGGTCTCGCCGGCTCAGGCCGGAATGGCCCGGGCGCTGGCGCACTGGACGCTCGCCGACCGCTCCAACCCCGCCTTCACGCCGCCCGGCGGCCGCGCCAGGACGGCGGTGCCCGAGTTGCGGGCGGCTTTCTGGACCGCTGTGGCTCGGCTGACTGCCCAGTTCCACGGCGGGCCGGCCAGCTGGCGGCTCGATCAGGCCAGCGCCAGCCCGGCCGTCTCGTCGGCGCAGGTTTCTGTGCTGGGATACGGCCGTAGGGCGGCGAGCAGTCCGTGGCTCGTCGCTACGGCCGCCGCGGCAGGATCCGGATCCGCTCCGCAGCCGCCCGGCGGGGCTGGCGCCCCCGGCTGGCGGATGATCATCAGGCTCGGGCCAGGCACGGGCGGGCTTGTGGCCGAGGGCATCTATCCGGGCGGCCAGAGCGACAACCCCGCTTCGCCCTGGTTCGCCAACCTGACCTCGCGCTGGCAATCCGGCGGCTACCTGCTGCTGCCGCCGGCCGGGATCTCGGTGGCCGGCGCGATGCGATGGGAGTTCCTGCCATGAGCAAGCTGGTCGGCCGGTCTGAGGTCGACAGGCTCGGCAAGCGCGGCGCTTACCGGCTCGGCGGTCTCGGGCCGCCCGGGCCCGGCAGGCCCGGCCCGCCGCGCCCCTTCCGGCCGTCGTTTCTCGGCCCGCAGCACCGCGGCGCGGTGCGCGCCTGGGTGCTCGGGGTGCTCGTCAGCATCGCGCTGATCGCCGGCGGGGCGCTGCTGGGGTTGTGGTTCGTGCCGTTCCTGGCCGGGCTCGCGACGGGGGTGGTGATGCGCTGGGGCTGGTGGCGACTGCGGGTTACCGTGCCAGCCGTGCTGATCATGACGGCCGCGGGCTGGGGGCTTGCGCTGTGGATCCAGGCCGTGCGCGGCCAGGCGATCGGCCCCACGTCGCGGACCATCGCCGCTGTCGCTGGGCTGCCTGCGGTCGCCGTGCTGACGGTGGCGATCACGCTCGGCGTCAGCGTCCTGCAGGGGCTCGCGGGTCTCTGGCTCGGACGGGCGCTCGCTCCCCGCCCCGCCAGGGACTGACGCTGCTCCGGTGCGGCGCTACCGTGGCTAGGCGGTCTCTACGGCCGCGGATTGCGGCTCGGCGGCCGCGGGGTGAGACTCGCCGGCGATCGCCGGTGCCTCGCGTGGCGTCCTCGTCGACGACAGGCTCGCGGCGAGCGCACCACCGCAGGTGAGGAACGCGCCAAGGATCTGCAGCGGGGTTGGCTGCTGCCCGAGTATGACGGCGGCGAGCGCAAGCGAGGCGGCGGGCTGCAGCAAGAGCATCAGCGAGGAAACCGCGGCGGGCAGCCGCGGCAGCGATGACGTGATAAACAGCCAGCCAGCGGTCTGGCTGAGCAGCGCGAGCGCCACCAGCCAGCCGATCGACGGCCAGAGCGGATGCAAGGCGAGGCCGCCGAAGAGCAGGCCGAAGGCGAGCGCCGCGGCCGCCGACCCGGCTGTAGCCTCGGCCACCGGGCCGGCGACGTGCGCGGACGTCGACGACGAGCGACGCAGGATGAGCAGGTAGCCCGCGTAGGCGACGGACGTTCCGAGCCCGTAGCAGATGCCGGCGACCGGGTGCTTGCTCGTGGTCGAACCCTCGATCAGCCCGGACACCAGCACCACGCCGATCATCACGACCGGCAGGGCGAACGCCACGGCGCGGGCCGGGCGCTCCTTCCAGAACAGCCACGCCAGGCCAGCAACGAACAGGACCTGAAGGTTGCCGAGAACGGTCGCCACTCCCGCCCCGACATCGGCTATGGCATGGGTCCACAAGATCAGGTCGACCGCGAGGAACACCCCGGCCAGAACGGCCCTGAGCCGCTGAGCCAGTGGCCGCGCCCCGTGCCTGCGCTGCTCCAGGACCGCGAGCGCGACCAGCACCGGCAGGGCGAGCGCGGTCCGGTAGAACGCGGTACTCACCGGGCTCGCGCCGGATTCAGCGACGAAGACGGCGGATGACGAGATGGTCGCGGCCCCCAGGCCGGCCATCAGAAGGGGTCGCCGGGACACGGCAACGGCGCCAGGATTGGTGGCGTCGTCGCTGGCTGTAAGGACCGTAGACTTGTACGGTGCTGTCACGCTGTTCAGCATACGGGCCACCGCGGCGGGTGAGTACATGGGACTGGGAGCCGATCAGCTCGAGGCGCTCACGGAGTGCGTCGAGCTGATTAACTCGGGCCGGGGCGCGCCCGGCGCGCTGGCCGGCATCGAGGGCGTCGTCGCGTTCGCGCGGCGGCACCGCGTCGAGAACCTCGCGGCCGCCCGCGCCAGCGACGTCCCGCGGCTGCTCGAGCTGCGCGCCCGCCTTGACGCGGTCGTGGTCTCGTGCGAGGCGGGTCGCGAGGGGAAGGCGATTCGCGACCTGAACGCGTTGCTGGCCGAGACGGGAGCCGTTCCCCGGATAGTCACGCACGACGGCAGGCCGCCGCACATCCACGTCAGCAGCGCGACCGCTCCGCTGGCTGACAGGATCGCCGCGCACAGCGCGATGGGCCTGGCCGAGCTCATCGTGGCGGGGGAGAGCAGCAGGGTGCGCACCTGCGCGTCCCCGCGGTGCGAGTTCGTCTTCGCCGACCTGTCCAGGAACCAGTCGCGCCGCTATTGCGACAGCCGCACCTGCGGCAACCGCATCCACGTCGCGGCCTACCGCTCCCGCCGGTCCGCGGCCGGCATCCCGCTCCGCTCCCTGCCTGACGACCCGACCCGACCACCCCTGCCTGACGACCCGACCCGACCACCCCTGCCTGACGACCCGACCCGACCACCCCTGCCTGACGACCCCTGCCTGACGACCCCTGCCTGACGACCCCTGCTCACCCACGTCTGCTCCCCGCCCGCGAGGGCCGGCACCCCTTAGAGGAAGACTCAGGACCCGCATAGGGTCCTGAGTCTTCGCCTATGACGTTTGTCTTCGCGTTATGAGGGCCGCCGCGCAGCGGTTTCACCCGAATCCGACGCCACTGGGCATCCTGGCGAGCAGGGGTGCGCGGAGACCGGCCCTGAACGGCGCAGCGCGCGGTAGACCTGATCGGCTACCAGGCACGGCCGGGCACGGAGATCGTCCCAGCCGAACCGGAGGGTCATCAGCCCGTCAGCGACAGCGGCGTTGTCGCGCCGGATGTCCTTCCACCTGGTGTCGCCGGGATGGGCGGCGCGGCCGTCCAGTTCCACCGTGAGCCCGTATTCGTCGTAGAGCACGTCCCTGAATATGTGTCCTCCCGCCGACACCGCCCGCGCCTGCCGCCTGCCGCGCGGCAGGCCGTGCGGCATTTCCACCCTTTTCACGTAGCGGTACTCAAGTGCCGAATGGACGCCCGCCAATTCCGGTGACAGCAGCTCAGACAGCTCGGCCCGGAAGCGAATACGGATGCGCTGGCCCAGCGCCTCACGGAGGCGGTCCTGCGTCGTCAGCCCGCGGCCGAGCCCGCGAGTGACCCAGCCGCACGCGTCGTCGGCGCTCGACGATAGCTGCGTCAGGTCCAGGACGGTCTCCTCGATCCTCGTGCGGGGCGGCATGGCTGTGGGGTGAGCGGCGCGAGCAGCCCGGCTGCCGACGTGTATCGCGAGACCGCGGACGGGCAGCAGGCGACGTGACGGGGGAATGGTGAGGTGAATGAGCCTGGTCGGCACGTCGATCAGCCTGAAGAGCTCAGCGGCCGAGTAGTGGCTCAGCAGTGCCCCAGGTCCGGCGCGCAGGACCGCAGCCCAGAGCAACGCGTCGCGGCTTGGCTCGCCGGTGAAGGTGGCATAGACGCCGTGATGCAGTTGCTGCCATTTGCCGCTGTGCAATCGCGACTTGACGGCTGGGACGGATACGCCCCATTGACGCGCTTGAGACGCGGATAGCACGCCGCGCTGGATCTGGACGAGGCGGTCGAGGTAGTGGGGGAGCTCTGATGCCATGCGCCGAGCGTCGCCTGCTTTCGAGCTTTGTGGCCAGACGTTGCTCCTGGCCTGTGGATAACCGGCCCAGAGGCTGTGGATGAAGGGCTGAGACGGCTGCTCGCAGCAGTCGCTGATCACCGAGGGCGTCGGTGCTGTCGACAAACTCGTCCACCGCGCCTGCGGCAGGCAGCCGGCGGATCTCGTCGTCGGCGATCGACTCGCGCAGGGCCGCGGCGAAGCGCTCGGCGCCGATCACCAGGAAGGGCCGGTCGAAGTACGGCCGCACCGAGCCGTCCACCTCTGCGCTGAGCCCGAGGCCGTTGTGCAGCGCAGCGACCTCCTCGTAGGCGGCGCACAGGTTCTGCTCCCGTTCTGGCCAGGATCGTGCCGTCACCGCTCCGAGCAACGCCGGCCGCAGGCCGGCGTTCAGGCCGGGCAGGCGGGCGAACGCAGAGCCGAGCCACTTGCTGTAGGGCGGATAGGCACGGTGCATCAGCAGCATCAGCCGCATCACGTCCCGGCTCAGCCGGGCGGCGAGGATCGCGGAGCCGAGGTCATCGCCCGCCTCTGCGCACCGGCCTGGAAACGCCTCCTCCTGGCCGATCCTGGCCCACTGGCAGGCGAGCACGTACCGCCAGACGTCATCGGGATACCAGCGGAGCGCCGCCCGGGCGGCATGCAGCCCGGACCCGGCCGCGAGCGCGTCGCTGAATACCGCACCGCCGGTGATCTCCGCGAGCAGCTGCGTCGGAGAGGCCAGCCAGTCATCAAGGCCAACCCCCGCGCGCGGATCGAAGCCCAGCCTGCCGGTCAGCCAGGCGCCAATCCCGGCCACCTCGACCCAGTGCCGCGGCGCCGTATCCGCGGTCGTGGCGTCAATGAATCGCGTCGGCCAGCCACTGAACGTCGCAGGCAGCCGATCTTCGAGCATCGCGGCGACCTGACCCGCTCGGTCCATGTCCTGCTCGCCGAGGAAGATCTGGCACCTGGGCCCCCAGTTGTGGTCGGTGGACCGCGGCGAATCGAAGCCGAGCACCTCAGATCCCCAGCCGATCAGCGCCGCCGCATGCCGCAGGCCCGGCGCGTGCTGATCGAGCAGGGGCCCGACGACTTCCTGGTAGTAGCGCGCGGCGAGCTCCGTACCGGGTCGGAACTCAACGGCCACGCGCCGATCCTGTCAGCAGTCGGAGCAGTCACGCGAGCGAGTTATGGGGGTGTCGCCACCCGCGGAGCATGGCAGGGGCCGCCCGAGGACATCATGGAGTGCATGACCGACAGCGAGCTGATCAGCCGGGCCGAAGCACTTGGCGTCTCAGCGAGCTACGTGAACTGGCGGCGCGAGCTGGTCGGCGTGCCGGCCGATACGCTGCGCGCCATCCTCCGCGCCCTTGGCCCGGGAGCGGCAGCAGCCAAAGCACCGGCCGCGGCACCGGCCGAAGCATTGGCCGCGGCACCGGCCGCGGCACCGGCCGCAGCACCGGCCGCACAGCTCCAGGGCCTGCCGCGACGGCGCGAATGGGGGTTCACCGTCCAGCTGTACTCGGTCAGGTCACGCCGCTCCTGGGGTCACGGCGACCTGCACGATCTCGCGGACCTGGTGCGCTGGTCGGGCAGGCAGCTCGGCGCCGGGTTCATCTTGATCAACCCGCTGCACGCCGCCGAGCCTGCCCTTCCTGTCAGCAATTCCCCCTACCTGCCGATGACCCGCAGCTATGTGAGCCCGCTCTACCTGCGGATCGAGGACATCCCCGAGTACGACAAGCTCAACCCCGCGCAGCGCGAGTACGTCGACGAGCTCGCAGGGCCGCTGCGAGCGGCCAGCTGCACCCCCGACCTCATTGACAGGGACCAGGTGTGGGAGGCCAAGCGCCTGGCGCTCGAGCAGATCTACACGGTCGGCCTGACACGAGAGCGGCAGGCGCGGTACCGCCGGTTCGTCGACCGCGAGGGCGCAGAGCTCGACGCCTGGGCGCGCTGGTGCGCCCTCGCCGAGCGGCACGGGCCTGACTGGCGGCGGTGGCCGCCGGAGCTGGCCGGTCCTCGCCGTGCGGCCGCGCGAGCGGAATCCGGGCCGCTCAGCGATCGGGCCTGCTTCCACGCGTGGGTCCAGTGGCTGCTCGACGAGCAGCTCGCCGAGGCGCAGCGGGCGGCCCGCGCCGCAGGAATGAGCATCGGCGTGATCGGGGACCTGGCCGTCGGCGTGCATCCCGGCGGATCTGACGCCTGGGCGCACCAGGACTTGCTGGTGCGCGGCATGTCGGTCGGCGCTCCCCCTGACGGCTTCAACCAGCGAGGCCAGGACTGGTCGCAGCCGCCGTGGCATCCGCAGCGCATAGCCGCGTCGGGGGCAGCGCCGCTCGCTGAGCTCTTCCGCGCCGCGCTCAGGCACTCGGGCGGCGTGCGCGTGGATCATGTCATGGGCCTGATGCGGCTGTGGTGGATCCCAGAAGGCATGCCGCCCGACCGGGGGGCGTACGTACGCTACGACCACCGGCTCACGGTCGGCGCGCTGACGGGGGAGGCGGCCAGGGCTGACGCGCTCGCGATCGGCGAGGATCTCGGCACGGTCGAGCCCTGGATTCGCGGCTACCTGGCCAGCCTGGCACGTGCTGGGCACGGAGATGGCCTGGTTCGCGCGCGAGCCCGACGGCTCGCCGCTGCGGCCCGCCCACTGGCGCCGCGGCTGCATGGCGACGGTCGGCACCCACGATGTCCCGACCATCTCCGGATTCGTCACCGGCGATCACGTCACCGTCCGCGATCAGCTCGGGCTGCTGAAAGATCCAGAAGGAGAACGCAAGACGTCGGAGCTGAGGTTGTCCGCATGGCGGGACCTGCTGACGGCGCAACGCCTGCTCCAGCAGGACCGCGAGCCCTCGGCTGAAGATTTCACGGTCGCGATGTACGGGTTCCTTGCCCGCACCCCTGCTCTGCTGATCGGCATTTCCCTGGCGGACGCGGTCGGCGATCGCCGGACGCAGAACATCCCCGGTACCTCCGATGAGTACCCGAACTGGCGGGTCCCGCTGTGCGACAGCGAGGGCAAGGCCGTCCTTCTCGAGGACCTGTCCGAGCTCGAGCTGGTCATGACCGTGGTCCGCGCGGCCGCCGGCGGCCGCTGACCGCTAACCGGCCTGGGCGTCCCGTTCCCTGCACCGCAGCGCCCTCGCCACGTCGTCACGGCCCTCGGAGAGCAGCCTGCGCAGCGCCGCCGGCGGGTCGGTCCTGGCGACGTAGTCGGCGGCCGCGTCGATCGCGGCCTGAGTCACCACGTTCGAGGGGTAGCCGGCCTCGGCGAAGAACTGCGCCATGTCGATGTTCCAGTCGCGCCAGACACCGGCGACCACGTCGAAGAACCGCGGCGCGAACGGCGCGAGCAGCTCGTCCTGGTCAGCGGCGTAGAAGCCGCCGAGCGCGGCGCGGAACGACGCGTTCGGCAGCTCGCCTGAGACGATCTGGTTCCATGCCGTCTCCTTGGCGCCCTGGTCGGGAGTCGACGCCTGGCAGTTGAGCGCGTGGCGCTCGCCCGCGTCGGTCCTGTCCCTGTCGTGCTCGGCGTCGATGGCGCCCTGGCCCGCTGCGCCGCGGCTGACGAGCCTGTGCAGCAGCTGCCAGCGCAGGTCCGTGTCGACGGCCAGGCCCTCGATCGCGGCCGAGCCGTCGAGCAGGCCGCCGAGCAGGCCGAGATCGGCGTCGGAGGTGGCGACCGACGCGAACGACTGGGCGAACGCCAGCTGCACGTCAGACCCCGGCCGAGCCCCGAACAGCAGCGTGCGCAGCGCGCCAGCGAGCCTGGCCAGCCCGGTCTCCCGCCAGCCAGGGTCGGCGAACCTGCGGACCGCGGCGATGGCCTGCCGCAGGAGCGTCTGCAGCATGCTGATGTCGGTGATCGTCGGCAGGCCCGACAGCACGAGGGCGAGATAGTCCCTGGCGGCCAGCTCTGCGTCCCGGCACATGTCCCAGGCCGCCGCCCAGCAGAGCGCGGCGGGCAGTGAGTCGGTGAACTCCCCGATCGAGGAGATCAGGGTCCGCAGCGAATGCTCGTCCAGGCGGATCTTGGCGAACGTCAGGTCGTCGTCGTTGACCAGCACCAGGTCGGGCAGCCGCTCCCCGATGAGCTCGGGGGCTTCGGTCCGCTCTCCGGCGATGTCGAGCTCAACCCGCCGGCTCCTGGCGAGGCCGTCAGCGCCGCGCTCGTAAAGCCCGATCGCGATCCGGTGCGGCCGCAGGACCGGGTGCGACTCGGGCGCCTCCTGCAGCACGGCGAACTCGGTGAACGTGCCGTCCGCAGCGGTCTGGAACTCGGCGCGGAGCGTATTCACCCCCGCGGCCTCAAGCCACGCCTTGGACCAGGCGGCGAGGTCCCGCCCTGATGCGTGTGCGAGCGCGTCGAGCAGGTCGGCGAGCGTGGCATTGCCCCAGGCGTGCTCGCCGAAGTAGGCGCGCACGCCGGACAGGAAGTTCTCGCTGCCGACGTACGCGACCAGCTGCCTCAGCACGGACGCGCCCTTGGCGTAGGTGATCCCGTCGAAGTTCACCTCGACGGCGTCGATGTCAACGATGTCGGCGGCGACGGGATGCGTCGAGGGCAGCTGATCCTGCCGGTACGCCCAGGCCTTCCATGCCTGGGTGAACGTGGTCCAGGCGTGCTGCCAGCGAGTCGCGTCGGCCAGCGCCACGAGACTCGCCCAGGTGGCGAACGACTCGTTCAGCCACAGGTCGTCCCACCAGCGCATGGTGACCAGGTCGCCGAACCACATGTGCGCCATCTCGTGCAGGATCGTCTCGGCCCTGACCTCGTGCTGGGCGTCGGTCACCCTCGACCGGAAGATGAAATCCTCGAGAAACGTCACGGCGCCCGCGTTCTCCATCGCCCCTGCCTTGTACTCGGGGACGAAGAGCTGGTCGTACTTGCCGAACGGATACCTGACGCCGAACGCCGCGTGGTAGTAGTCGAAGCCCTGCCTGGTCACCTCGAAGATCTCGGCGGGGTCGAGGTAGCTCGCCAGGGACTGCCGGCAGAAGATCCCGAGCGGGATGCCGTCGTGCTCGCTGCGCACGACGTGGTAGGGCCCGGCCGAGATGTGCGTGATGTAGGTAGACATGGGGGGCGTCGGCGGGAAGTGCCAGCGCTCGACGCCCAGGCCGGCCGGCTGCGCGGAGATGTCGGCCGCCATGTTCGAGATGACCTGCCAGGTGTCCGGGCAGCGCACGTTGAACTCGAAGGTTGCCTTCAGGTCGGGCTGGTCGAAGCAGGCGTAGATCCGGTGCGCGTCGAACGTCTCCAGGTCGGAGTAGAGATAGACGCCCTTGTCGGCAGGATCGGTGAAGCGGTGCAGGCCCTCGCCGTGGCGTGAATACGAACACTGCGCGCGGACGATCAGCTCGTTGGATTCCGCCAGCTGGTCAAGCGCGAGGCGGTTTCCGTCAAAGGAGTCAGCTGGCAGCCTCCTCCCGTTCAGCACGGCCTCGCTGACCTCAGGCGCGGTCAGGTCGACGAACGATGCTGAGCCCGGGCGCTGGCAGCTGAACCGGACGGTCGTGACCGAGCCGAAGGTGATCTCGCCGCCGGCCAGGTCGAGGTCGACCTGGTAGGACTCGACGCGCAGCAGCCTGGCGCGCTCAGCCGCTTCGTCGCGGGTCAGGTTGCTGGTCACGGTCTCGTCCTTCGCTCGACGGTCATGCACACGCTGGCATGATTTCACGCTGCCGGAACGGAATGCCGTGCCGGTTCGGTCGGTTGTGCCTTGTCAGGGGCGGGTGTCGGGTATGTCAACCTCGCAGAGGAGATGCTGTGACGGATCAGCCGCCGGTGCACGTCGATTTCTGGTTCGACCCGCTCTGCCCGTGGGCCTGGATAACATCCCGGTGGATTCTCGAAGTGGCGAAGGTGCGGCCCGTGCAGCCTCGCTGGCACGTGATGAGCCTGGCGGTGCTCAACGAGAGCAGGGACGACCTGCCCGAGGGCTACAAGGAGCGGATGGTCAAGGCATGGGGCCCGGTGCGGGTCTGCGTGGCCGCTGAGCAGAAGTTCGGCAACGATTCCGTGCTCCCGCTCTATACCTCGATCGGCAACCGGTTCCACAACGATAAGGCCGAGCGGAACCGCGAAACCATCGAAGCCGCGCTGGCCGAGGCTGGCCTGCCGGCCGACCTGGCCGACGCCATGGACTCGACCGAGTACGACGAGGCGGTCAGGGCCTCGCATACGGACGGCATCGATCGGGTGGGCATCGAAGTCGGCACCCCGATCATCGCGCTCGGCGACGCGTCTATCTTCGGGCCGGTCGTGACCCCGATACCGCGGGGCGAGGCAGCGGGCAAGCTCTGGGATGGCGTGCGGCTCTGCCTGGAGACCCCAGGCTTTTATGAGCTCAAGCGCAGCCGCCTCGCGCCTCCTATCTTCGACTGAGCGGACCGGACCCGGGCAATCCCCTAGCCGCCGGCTGCGACGTTCGCGAGCACGATCCTGACCGACCACGAGCACGTGGACGTGATGGCGAGCGAATGGCGGCCTGGGTCGCGGACATACCAGCTCGTTCCGCCGCCGCTGCGTTCTGATGCGTCAATTTCGATGGCGTATGCGGACGGGCCCGCGCCTTCGGCCACGATAAGGTGACCGGTCGTGCCGCCCCGGCATCTGAGGGTCCAGGCCAAGCCCCAGGTGCCGGGCTTGGCGACATGGAAGACAGCCCGGCTCGGCTGACTCGCGCCGTGGAAGGCAGCGACCGTGCGCCCCGCGAGCGGCAGGCTGGCATGCTCGCCTTGGGCTTCGCCTGGGCCGGACGAGGAGCCCGGCTTGGCAGCCGTCCTGTAGCTGCTGACCGGCTGAACCGCTCTGCCTACCGCTTCGGGGTCCGCTGGCACCCTTCCCCGTGCGCCGATCGTGACGGCTAACACCGTCATCCCGAGTACCAGGCACAAGCCTGCCGCCACCACCCCGGCGGCGAGGGCCAGGCGAACTGCCCGGTGGAATCTGGCTGGCAGGCCGGAGGCGCCGGCGGCTGGTATGGGCGATGGCACCGGCCAGGGCCAGCCGCGGGCCGACAGGCGCACGTGCCTGGGGCCGGAAACAGAGGTACGCGTTCGGGGGTGCAGCACCTGGTCTCCCATCAGTCAGCCCCGCACGGGGCTGGAATCTGACTTGGCTACAGGTAGTCACCAAAGTGGACCACATGACGACCAGGATTGTATTGCGAAATAAAAGGTCGTCCATGCATTCCGGTGTTCTGCCTGGTAAGAGCGTCAGGGGAGCCAGAATGACGCGACTGATGAGCTGGCGCCATTTCTGGAATTCACAATCCAATGTTTGCACTACGTAATTATTAGGTGCACCGTGGGCAGGTGGACGTAGACCACGCGGCCAGCTGGGCCGAGGCCAGCAACGACGGTCCTCAGCTCGCGGTCTTGGTCTTGATGAGCGGCGCGTCTCGCGAGAGCTTCCTGAACCCGACGCTGTAGTACAGCCCGCGCGCGCTGGGATGCCCTGGCGCACCCAGGCAGGCGACCGTCATGTGAGTCGCCCCGGCCGCCCGCGCCAGATGCATCCCGTCCAAGAGCATCGCCCTTGCCAGCCCCAGACGCCGGTAGTCCTGATGCGTCCCGACCGGCTCGAACTCGGCCGTCTTGTTCGCCTCGTCGAGCCACATGATCGTCGAGGATGCCATCGTTCCGTCCGGCGCCTCCACCAGGATGTGCAGGTCGCCGCGATACGTCGCCGTCTGCCGGACGCCCTGGTAGCCCTCGGCCGTGTACGTCGATGGAGCCCAGGCGTCCAGATGGGCCTGGACCGCGGCCTGAGGCCCGGCCTCCTCGGCGGTGCGGAACCGGAATCCGTCTGGCAATACGGGCCGTTCCACGTCGGTGAGGTCGCGCTCGTTGAGCTGGGTCCAGGAGCCGGTGTCGCCGAGCGAGGCCGGGTCGGGCTCATAGCCGTGCGCCGCCCATCGCTTCAGGGCGAACTCATCGGCGGCGCTCGGCATCACCGTGCGCTCGATGCCCGCCGCCGTACCGTCGTACCAGTCGATGACCTCGTCAACCAGCCCGGCGTGGTCGGGATGGACCTGATAAGCCAGGTAGGCGCCGGTGACGTCCTGCACCGACCCGTCGCTCCGCCGCACCTGGTGCGGGAGATAGGCCCAGCCCCACGCCACCAGATTCCCGCCAGAGAACCACAGCCGGCGCGGCCAGCTTGGGCCGTGGCTGGCGTGTCCCTTGCCCCAGATCCAGGCCAGCTCGCCGAACGTCGCGTCGCTGTTCACCAGGTCCTGGCTGGTGGCGATGACACGCTGCGCGAGACCCTGCATGAGCTGCACGTCCGCGGCGGTCACAAGCCCGAAGTTCGTCATGGTGCGCCACTGTGCCAGGACTCCGCAAAGCCGTCGAACCGTTTTTCCTGACCATCGATCGCGGCAGTCACCAGCACAACGCGCGAAGGCAGCAGCGGCTACTGACCGTTGCCGTCGCCCTGGTCATCCTGCCCGTGCTTTCCGTGCCCCTGCTGCTTGTGGCCGTGGTTCTCGTGCCCGTTCTTCCCCCGGCCGTGCTCCTCCTGTGTTGTGTGCTGGTGCTTCGGCTTGCGCGCGGCGCCGCTCCCTGGCTGTGGCGTCGCGGTTGCGGCCGTGGCCGGCCTGACGACGCGCGCGCACCAGCTGCAGTCCGCGACGACGTACAGGCTGCGAGCCGGCCGGGCGTGCAGTTCCCACCAGGTTCCCTCGCGGCTGCTTCCCGAGGCGGTGACCTCCGTCTTGCTCGCGGCGGGGCCTGAGCGGTCTTCCAAGGTGAAGGCGCCCGCCTGTCCAGGCGGGCAGCTGAAACTCCACGCGATGCCGTACGGGCCGGCGCGCGGGACCTGGATCGGCTTCGGAGGCTGGGCGCCAGGCCCGCTGTAGATCTCTGCCGTCGTGCCGATCGTCAGCCTCGGCGGACCGGCCTGCCGCGATCCGAATTCGACCACTAATCCCATCGTCGCGAGGACGGCGCAGAGGCCGCCGGTGATGATCCCGATGGCGGCGATGAGGCGCAGCGCGCGGCGGCCATGCGGCCGCTGCCAGCCGTTCCGGGCCGTGTCGCAGCCGGGTGGGGTTCGTTCATCGGGCCGCCGTACATCCAGTTGCCGGTTATCCGGCTGGCGATGGTGCCCGGAATGACGCACCATGCTCTCCGATCGCACGGTAGCCATTGACAAATCATCACTTGACGAGAGCGTTGTATCACGTGCAGCGACGTAACTCACGATGAACCAGCATTCCCGCCGCGCGGGGACAGCGGGTCGTGGAGGTGGGTGAGGGCGGGAGCCGGGGGCGAGAGGCGGGGTCAGAACATCACCGGGGACCAGGGGGCCGGGTCCCAGCACATGGCGGTCGACAGCTCGGCCACGGCGCCAGGACGGTGCTCCATGACCTGGCCGGCCGCGGCGAGCGCGCCAAGCCGGGTGCCGCCGAGGTACGCAGCGCCGAGGGCGGTGACCGGCAGGGCGAGGTCGGGCGCGGCCGAGGTTCGCTCACATGACGGCTTGCCGCCGTCTCGCGGCCCGCCGGCCTGCAGCCGCCAGCGCCCCTCGTTAGCCGGCAGCAGCGCGTCGGTCACCTCGATGACGACGTCTACGGCGGCCGCGTAGGTCCGCGCCATCAGCGCGACGGCCAGGTCGACGATCCTGACATACAGCCCGTCAAAGAGCTGAGTCCTCGCTCGTCGCGGGTCGGCCAGCAGCTGCAGGATCGGGTCGTCGACCGGGCGCACCCTGGCCCGCACCTCACCGACGAGGTCCCTGCTGAGCAGATCGGCCCAGAGCGCCGCGCAGGCGGACGGATCGGTCCAGTACAGATCGTGCAGCATCAGCACCTGCGCTGGAATCCCGTCGCTGCCCCACTCGGGCTTGGCGGCGTAGAGCGCGTATCCGCGAGGACCAGACGGGTCTTCAGCGATAACGCAAGCCTGCGGGCTGGTGCCCTCGCGCATGAACTCGGGATCGGCCAGGTGCACGTCCCACCAGCCGTCGTGCCTGGTCAGCATGCCTGGCCTGGTCGGACGCAGCGCCTCATAGACGGCCTTCATCTCGCCGAGCGCCTCGTTGGGATCGGCGAGCCTCAGCGCCGGTGCCGGCAGCGTCCCGGCGGGCAGCGGACGCAGCTGGCCGTCCCCGCGGTGGAACCTGAAGTTGCACTCGGGCGCTGCCATGCCGTAGCCGTACCGGCCGTAGATCACCGATTCCGACGCGAACAGCGCGGCCAGCGGCTCATTGCCCGCTGCGATGTCGTCGAGTTGCTTGCGCATGAGCGAGGACAGGATGCCGCGCCGCCGGCAGGTGGGCAGGACGCTCACGCCGCTGATGCCAGCCGTGGAGACGATCTCGCCACCGGGCACCGTCATGCCGAACGAGAAGGCCAGGGTCGTGCCCACCATCTGATCGCCGTCAAAGGCCACCAGCGTGCGCTCGTGCTCGACGATCATCCGGTCGAGGCGCATCATCTCTTCGCGCGGCCAGCGTGAGTTGAAGGCGGCCTCTGAGACGCGGGCGAACCCCTCCCACTCGGACTCGTCGACGGGCCGGATCGGGTAACTGGCGCTCATGCCGCCTTCGTACCGCATGTTTCGCCGCTTACGCCACCTGTTTATGGCCGGGCTGACCCGTAGTGAGGCTCGTGCCCCCTAGCGGACAGATCCAGAACCGGTACAGTTTCGCCATCATGGTTTCAAGTTCCGGCCGACGGCCCTGGTCGGTGATGTACACCGCCGCGCAGTCTTTCCGCGGTCTGACCAGGCGGCAGTTCATCACGCGGAACCGCCGGATGGCCGCCGTTCTCGCGGCCTCCGTGGTCGGGATCGGGATCGCCGCCGTGCAGGTGTCGGCGTCGTGGTTCTCGCCGGGGTTGATGATCTTGCCCATCCTCGCAGGCGGCCTGCTGCTGTGGCCGCGGGCGCTGCTGATCCTGTACGCGATCATCGCGGCGATGCTCGGCTACGACCTCGCGCAGAACGACGAGCGGACCGGGTTCGGCATCGTCGCGACCATCGTGGCGACCGCCATCTACGCGTACCTGCTGGCCAGGGTGCGCGCCAAGCTCGGGCTCCTCGGCATGCGCGGGAATCAGATGCTCGTCGAGCTGCGGGACACGATCAGGGCGCAAAGCGCGCTGCCCGCCCTGCCGGAGGGGTGGGGTTCAGAGTCCCTGCTGCGGCCCGCCGGAGGCGTCTCGTTCGGCGGCGACTTCGTCGTCTCGACCTGCGACGGCAAGATGCTGGAGGTCGCCGTCATTGACGTCCCTGGCAAGGGCATCGACGCGGGGACGCGTGCCTTGCTGCTGTCCGGTGCGTTCGGCGGCCTGCTCGGCTCGGTGCCGGCGTCGGAATTCCTGACCTCCTGCAACGCGTACCTGCGCAGGGCCGAGCGCTATGAGGGCTTTGTTACCGCCGTTCATCTTGCCCTTGACCTGACCACGGGCAGCTACGCGATCAGCTCAGCCGGCCACCCGCCAGCCGCGCATTTCGACAGCGGGAGCGGGCAGTGGCGGCTTACCCAGGCCAGGGGCATCGTGCTGGGCGTGGTCCCCGATCTGCGTGCGGGCTCCGAGCAAGGGCTGCTCAGGCCGGGCGACGCCCTGATGCTCTACACCGACGGGCTGGTGGAGGTGCCGGGCCGGGACATCGACGTGGGAATCGACCGGCTGCTTGGCGAGGCGGACCGGCTCATCACGGCCGGCTTCAGCGGCGGTGCGGCGCGCCTGATGCAGGCGATGCAGGAGAGTCCTCGCGCGACCGACGACCGCGGGCTCGTGCTTATCTGGCGGGCGTGACGGTCCGGCCGTCGCTGAGCCTGGCGACGGCGTGTTCCACCAGCGCGACGAGGACGTCGCGGCTTGACGTGCGCTGCCTGGCGTCGCAGAGCAGCAACGGAACGTCCCCGGTCAGGTTCAGCGCCGAGCGCATCGTCTCCGACGGGTAGCGACGGGCGTCATCGAAGCAGTTCACGGCCACGACGAACGGCATGCCGTTGCGCTCGAAATAGTCGATCGACGGGAAGCAGTCGGCGAGCCTGCGGGTATCGGCCATCACCACGGCGCCGAGCGCGCCGTAGGCGAGCTCGTCCCACATGAACCAGAACCTGCGCTGGCCGGGCGTCCCGAACAGGTAGACGACCAGGTCGTCGCTGATCGAGATGCGGCCGAAGTCCATCGCGACCGTCGTCGTGGTCTTGCGCTCCACCCCGTCGAGCTGGTCGACAAGCGAACTCGGCTCGCTCATGTCCTCCTCGGTGCGCAACGGCCTGACCTCGCTCACCGCGCTGACGAGCGTCGTCTTACCGACGCCAAAACCCCCCGCCACCAAGATCTTGATCGCGACAGGAACCGATGGCCGGTCGCCAGCCTGTTCAGAGTTTCCGTAGGGCATCGGCCACCTCCTTCAGGATCCTCACATCGCTGAGCCCGGCCGCCGCGGGCTGATTGATGCTCACCAGACCGCGTTCCCTGAGGTCGGCCAGCAGGATCCGGACCACCCCGAGCGGCAGGTCGATCTCCGTCGCGAGGTCGGCGACGGAGACCCGCGCGCGACAGAACCTGAGCAGGCGCAGGTGCTCAGGTCCGAGGTCGGACAAGATCTCAGGTGCAAGGTCTGCTCCCATCGTGCGGACTACCGATACCTGCGCGATCAGGTCGATACTCGCGCCGCTCGGCCTGGTGCGGCCGGAGGTCAGCGCGTAGGGCCTGACGACCCGCTCGCCGCCGTCCGGACGTAGGACGAATGGCCAGGGGTCCGCGCTCGTCACGTACTGCCACCTACGAGCTAACCTGCGCGGGTCGCTGCCGCACCCCGAGGTGCTGGCCGACGCGCTTGACGAGCAGTGCCATCTCGTAGGCGATCAGGCCGGCGTCGGCGCCCGCGCTGGCCAGCACGGCCAGGCAGCTGCCTTCCCCCGCCGCCGTGACGAAGAGGAATGCCGATTCCATCTCGACGATCGTCTGCAGCGGGGTGCCGCAGCTGAAGTGCTGGCCGAAGCCGCGGGCCAGGCTCTGAAAGCCTGCCGCGACCGCGGCCAGATGCTCGGCGTCCTCCCGGCTCAGATCACCTGAGGCACCGATCGCGAGGCCATCCCTGGAGAGGATGACTGCCTTGTCGATCTGGGCGACCCTGCTGACGAGGTCGTCGAGCAGCCAGTCGAGGCTGCCGCTTGAATTCATTCAGATCCTCCTTCGCCTGCCTGGTCGCCGGCCTGCTTCGGGCTCGGCGTGGTACGGAATTCCTCGCTGGCTGGTGGCTCGCGGTCCGCGGCCGGTTCAGCGCTGTCGGACGGCTTAGGGGTCCCGGCCGATCCGGCGGCCTCTGCCGATCCGGTGGCCTCGGCGGACACGTCGGTCTTGGCGGATCCGGCGGCCTCGGCGGACACGTCGGTCTTGGCGGATCCGGCGGCGTCGGAGGGCCCGGCGGCGTCGGCTGGCTTGTCGTCGGCTGGGCCGGTGTCTTCTGGCCCGGTGGCGGCTGGGCCAGCGACGGAGCGACCGCGTTGCCAGCCGAGCTGGAGTGCTGCCATCGTGCTCCTGGCCGCCTCGGGCGACGGCGCTGCGGGCTCGTCCGCGCCTGGTTCAGCCGGCGCGCCCGGCTTGCGCAACTGGGGAGCCAGGCTGGCCTGCCGCACGCGAACCGGCAGCCCGTCGAGCTCCATGGGCGCCGAACCGGCCGGGCCGACTTGCTCGGCAGTCGTGGAGCTCGCGGTGGCAGGCGAGGCCGGTGCCCGACCGGCCGTCCGAAAACCAGCCTCAGCGACATCGGCGGCGGGGGCGTCAGGACTGCCGCCCGGCGCTGCTGCCACGGGCCCGCGCCATGGGTTGCCGGTTCCGGTGGCGGCGTCTGGCCGCCGGCCGGTGGCCGGTGGCCCTGAGGCGGCCCTGCTCAGGGGGAAGCTCGCCCAGCGGCTGCCCGCCAGGCCGTTCTCGCCCCAGGCCAGTCCCGTCGTGCCGGGACGCCGGGTCGGCAGGTCGGGCTCGAAGGGACTGCCCGCCGCTTCGGTCGCTGCCTGATCTGAGCTGGTGCCCGTGACAGCTTCGCTGGTCCTGCTGCCGGCGGACCCCGTGCTGGCGGGCAGGGGGCCGCTTACCAGCGGTACGGCGCCTGGCCACGCGCTGTGCTCGGCCGCCGCCGGCTCGGCCGCCGCTGGCTCGGTGAGCCACGACGGGGTATCGGGAACGTGGGCGACGCCGGGAGCGTCACCCGCCGCCTCTGCGGCCGCCACCCGCGTGTCGAGGTCGATCGCATTGCCAGCCGCGGCGGTCGCCGGCCGGGCGACGGCGAGCGTCATGGCCGGCTCGAGAGCGACGTGGGGCTGCTCGGGGACCGGGCGGCCGCCGAGCTCGCGAATGCCGGCCGGAATGCCGTCCTCGAGCTCGGAGTCGATGATCAGCTCGGTGGGGATGAGCACGACCGCAGTCACGCCGCCGTAGGGCGAGCTGCGGAGCGTGATCCGGACGTCATGGCGCTTGCCGAGCTGGCCGGCGATGAACAGGCCGAGCTGGTCGCTGCCTGACAGGTCGAAGAGCGGAGGGTCGGCGAGCGTCGTGTTGATGGCCGCGAGCTGGTCCTCGCTCATGCCGAGACCGCGGTCCTCGATCTCGATGACCACGCCCCTGCCGACCCGTTCACCGTCAACCCGCACCGGGGTGTTGGCCGGGGAGAACGTGGCGGCGTTCTCGAGCAGCTCGGCCAGCAGGTGGATGACGTCGGCGACGGCGTGCCCGGCGAGCGCGGCGCTGGTGCGCGAGTTCACCCTGACCCTGGTGTAGTCCTCCACCTCGGCGGCCGCGGCCCGCATGACGTCGACGATCGGAACGGGCTCACGCCAGGTACGGCCTGACGAGCCGCCTGCCACGATCAGCAAGCCCTCGGCGTGACGCCGCATGCGCGTGGTCATGTGGTCGACGCGGAACAAGTCGGCAAGCTCCTCAGGGTCGTGGACCCTGCGCTCCATCGAGTCGAGCAACTGCAGCTGCCTGGTCAGCAGGGACTGGTTGCGCCTGGCCAGGCTGCGGAAGACGTCGTTGACGCCCTGCCGGATCTTGATCTCGTCCACCGCGGCGCCGATCGCGGTCCTGGCCGCTTTGTTGAACGCCTCGCGCACCTGGCCGATCTCGTCGCTGCCCGGCTCGAGCTGCGGCACCTCGGCGCCGACTGTGAGGTCCTCGCCGGCCCTGAGCCGGTTGATCGCGATGGGAAGCTGATCGGTCGAGAGCTTGACCGCCGACTCACGCAGGTCGCCGAGCTGGCGAATCAGGCCCCGGCCAAGGACGATGCCGACGATGATCGCGGCCAGGATCGCGATCAGCCCGATGCCCGCGATGATCAGCAGGTTGACGACCAGGTCGTTGGCCTGGCTGCTGGCCTGCTGCGCCAGGGCATTGTTCGCCTTCAGCAGCGAGGCCCGGAACCCGTTCCGGTACGTGGTCTCCGCCGAGGTCCAGGCCCGCAACGTGACGAAGCTCGCCGGCACTGGCCCGGCGGTGATGCTGGACTCCAAGGCCGACAGCCGGCGGACCGCAGGCTGCGAGAGCATGGTGGTGAAGTAGCTGCGCAGCGCGGCACTCAGGTCTGGCAGCGTCTGGGCCGCCTGCTGCTGATGCTGCACCGCGAGCTGGTTGATGAGCATGTGGTCTTCCGCGCTGAACCAGTCCGCGATGATATCGGCCCTGACCAGGTCGCTCTCTTCTCCGAGGGCCTGCGAGGCCTTGGCCATGGTCAGCAAGTCGGCGGCCTGGATGCCGAGCGGTCCGCTCAGAACCGGGATGATGGCCTGATTGAGTACGCTGTCGCCGCCTGCGAGGATCCTGCTGTAGGCGTCGGCGGCCTGGATTTTCGTGAGCGCGATGACGGCGACCGATTCGCGCAGGTCGTGCACCTTCTTCAGCTGCGCCTGCCAGGATAGGAACGCACTGCGCTCCTTCTGCACGGGCCCCCTGGCCAGGGCCCGCCGCATCGCCGTATCGAACTTGGTGATGGCCTTGTCCGTCTTGGTTTCCTGCCTGAGCAGGAGCTTCTTGTCTCCGCTTCCTGGCCTGGCCAGGTACTGGAGCGCGTCGCCGCGCTCGGCCGCGAGCTGCTTCTGCAGGTCGGCAACGGGCAGGGCGACCAGCTCGCGGATCGACGCCTCCTGCCGCAGGTTGAGGACCTTGGCAACGGTCAGGCTGAGCACCTCGGCGTACAAGCCAAGCAGGCCGACCGCTGGCACGAGCACAAGCACGATGATTCGCAGGCGGATCGACCGGCGACGCAGCATGACTAGGTCCTCAGGATCGGGTCAGCGTGGCAGGCTGGCGTTGTTGCCCGGGATGAGCAGAGATATGTGAGCTTACTCGGCTATTAGCGCCGTTACAGCGGCATCCGCCATGCCTGTGCCTTGTTTTAGTAATCCATTCCGCCCAGTTCTTTCCCTGCAGGAGTCACCGCAGCACGGGTGGTTAACATCTGTTCCGCGAACGGGGTCGATCCTGATCGAGTCGCCCAGCCGGGGGTATGTCTGCTTCCGCGGTTGCCTGGGATCCCGGCTCAACGCCATGGGCGGGCGGCACCGTCGCTACGATTGGGGTGCGCTGGTTGGATGCGGGAGCCGGCCTGCCACCGTCGGTGGCCTGGATAGCCCGCTGGTCGTTGAGCGTTTGTCAGTCCGGGATCGTAGGAGCCCGGACGTGAGAGCCCGGCGTTCGCCTGGTTCGGCCTTCCGGAGGATGGGACGTAGATGACATCACCCCGCGGCTCGTGGGCCGCTGCCGGCGATGACGTCAGGGCTGTGCCGGCCGCGGGCACCGACGGGGCCGAGGCCACCGCTGCGAGTGCCGCGGGACCCGGCGAGCCGTCCGGGGCTGTGCCGCCCGGGCCTGCGCCGTCCGGGAGGGGGCCAGACGGCACAACCTCCGTGCGGACCACCTTTACTGGCGCCTCGGCAACCGGGACCGCGTCCAACGGGGCCGCAGCCACCGGAACCGCGACCGAGGAAGAGCGAGCGGCCCCGGCCGCGACACCCGGAGAACCTAGTCGTCCAGCCGGGCGGCCGCTGCGCGGCGCTGACCAGCCAGACGGCTACCTGCCGGGCCCGCTATGGGCCCGCTGGCTGCCACCGGTCCTCGCGCTGCTGATCTCGCTATTCCGGATCAGCTCTCCGTCGTACTGGCGCGACGAGGCGGCGACGCTCGCGGCGCTCAAGCGCCCGCTTGGCGACCTGATCAAAATGCTGGGCAACGTCGACGCCGTGCACGGTGCCTACTACCTCATGCTGTGGCCCATCGAGCACGTTCTCGGCCCAGGGGCACTGGTGATGCGGCTGCCGTCGGCCGTCGCGATCGCCGTTGGCGCAGCGTTCGTCGCGGCCACGGGCCGCCGCCTGATCTCCCCGTGGGCAGGGCTCGCGGCCGGGCTGATCTACGCGTTCCTCCCGGTGACGAGCCGGTACGGCCAGGAGGCGCGGTCCTACGCGATGGTGATGACCGTCGCGGCCATCGCGAGTTACCTGCTCGTGCGGGTCCTCGCCGCCGAGCCCGGCCGGCAGCGCCGCTGGCTGGCCGGATATGCCGCGAGCATCGCCGCGCTCGGCATCCTGAACATCTTCGGCCTGCTCCTGGTCCCGGCGCACGCGGTAACCATTGCCGTGTGCTGCAGGCGCGGCCTGCGCGAGCCAGGGCCGCGGAAGCTGGCCATCGGCTGGCTGACCGCGGTCGCCGCCGGGCTGGTCGTCGCGAGCCCGATGCTGATGCTCGGATACCTGCAGCGCGGCCAGATCGCCTGGCTCGGGGTGAACACGTCATCGTCCGGGCTGAACACGCTGTTCTCGCTGAGCGGTTCGTACCTGGTGTCCACCACGATGCTGATCGTCATAATCGTGGCGCTGGTGCTCAGCACCGAGGTCAGCCGGGCGAGGCGGCTCACCGCGTGGCCCTGGCGGCTGGCCCAGATCAGCCTGCCGTGGCTGACCGTGCCTCCGCTGCTACTTCTCGTCGCCTCGACTGTCCAGCCCGTCTACACCTCGCGGTACATCCTGATCTGCATCGCACCGCTGGCGCTCATCGGCGGGGCGGCCATCGCGTCGTTCGGCAGAATCGCGGGGACGATCGCGCTCGGCATCGTGCTGATCGCCGGGGCGCCGACCCAGGCCGGTCAGCGCACGCAGTCCGGGCACTATGACGACATCCTGGCCGTCGACCAGATCGTGGCCGCTAACGCGCGTCCCGGAGACGTAGTCCTGTACACGAATCCGAACGCCGAGACGTTCGGGGCGGCGTACGCGTACGGCCTCGGCAAGCTCCGCAACATCGCCATGAAGCAGGGCCCGATCCCGTCAGGCACGCTGGCCGGCACGAACGCCCCGATCGCCGAGATCAAGGCTCGGCTCAAGCACGCCAAGCGGGTCTGGGTGGTCGAGATCAACCGCCTGAATGCCGACCCGGTACTGCTGGGCCTGAACGGCCTGCCACGATCGCTCACACCGGTGATGGATGGCGAGCCGCTGCTGTTCAGCACCTACTGGCGCGAGCGCCTCGACTACCTGCTCCTGTTCACCCGCACTGGGTGAGCGCGTCAGGGCCTGGATGAGCCGCTGATCTGGTCGAGCAGCGCCCGGACCTCGGCCTCCGGGTACCTGCGGTGGCCCCCCAGGGTACGGACAGAAGTGAGCTTCCCGTCCTTGGCCCACCTGGTCACCGTCTTCGGATCCACCCGGAACATGGCTGCGACCTCGGCCGGAGTCAGCAGCCTGGTGAACTCAGGTGCCTGACGACTAGTGCTCATATTGACGATTCCTCCCCACGATCGCTCACGGACTAGGCAAGATCCTGCGAACGATCATAATCGTGGTTATTAAAGCATAAACAGGGCACCGATGAGAAGACGTTATGCCTACGTGTCGTTTTCAAGTACCTGAAGACATGACACGTCCGGCAGGAGCGCCGGGTTCAGCCTGCCCACGCTGGCGGCGCTGCCCGGTCGGGCAGCCTCACCCGCAGCGTCACCCGGTCAGGGCAGGCTTGCGCTGAAGCGCCGGCGGCAGCGCGAGCTCGCACCAGACGACCTTGCCTGTTCCGGTCCGCCTGGTTCCCCAGCGCTGCGCGATCTGGCTGACGACCTGCAGGCCGCGGCCGCGCTCGTCGTCATCGGCGGCCTGGCGAAGCCTGGGCAGCGCGGCGGAGTCGTCCAGGACCTCGCAAAACAGCCCGCCCTCGAGGACAAGCCGCAGGCTGATCTTGCTCTGGGCGTACCGAACAGCGTTCGTGACGAGCTCGGAAACGACAAGCTCGGTCGCCGGGATCAGCTCGGTCAGCCCCCACTGCCGCAGCGGGCGCCTGATCAGTGACCGCGCCCGCCGGGCCGCGGTGAGCTTCGGTGTCAGGTTCCACGAGATGTGCCGGTCCGAGCCGATCCGCCGCAGCCTGGCCATCAAGATCGCGATGTCGTCGCGCTGGTGATCGTCGTACACGCCGGCCAGCGCGAGCTTGCACAGGTCATCGAGCGGGGTTTCCGGCGAGTCCGGCCCGAACAGGTTCTGCAGCCCTGCGAGGCCCTGGTCGATGTCCTCTGTGCGCTTCTCCACCAGCCCGTCTGTGTACATGACCAGCAGGCTGCCGTCCTCCACCTGCAGGGTCCGGCTGCCGATCGGGCTGAAACCGATGCCCAGCGGCGGCGCGGGCGAGACGTCGAGGAACTCGCTGCTCCCGTCCGGGCGGACCAGCAGCGGAGGCAGGTGCCCGGCTGAGGCGAGCTCGCAGGTGCCGTCGACGGTGTCGAAGATGGCGTAAACGCAGGTCGCGAAGTGCGGCTCGAACTCGCCGAGCTCGTGCATCAGGTCATCGAGCCGTTGCAGCGTCTCGGCGGGCGTCAGCTCGAGCATGGTCAGCGTCTTGATCGCGGTGCGCAGCCGGCCCATCGTCACGGCGGCCCGCACCCCGTGGCCGGCCACGTCGCCGACTACCAGGGCCACCCGGCCGCCAGGAAGCGCGATCGACTCGTACCAGTCGCCGCCTACCTCGATCAGCTTACTGCCCGGCAGGTAGCGGTGCCTGACCTCCACGGACGCCGGAGCGGACAGCCCGGTCGGCAGCATGCTGCGCTGGAGCGTGAGCGCGGTCGCTCGCTCCCTGCTGTACCGCCGCGCGCTGTCCATGAACAGCGCGGCCCGGCTGGCGAACTCCATCCCGATCTCGGTGTCGTAGGCGTCGAAGCGGTGGAACTCCTTCCGCCTGATGCAGACGAAGAACCCGAGCAGCGTCTTGCCGGCCAGCAGCGGGAGCAGCAGCATCGACGTCCCGGCGACCAGCCGGGCGACCGGAGTCCTGAACCACGCCTGCGCGAGCCTGGCGGCCGACTCCTCGGTCATGACCACGCTGACCGGCTTGCGGGTTTCGATGCACTCGGTGTACGGGGTGTCGGGCGGGTAGCGCAGGATCTCGCCGACCGGGAAGGCCGCCTCCCAGCCCCCGTCGTCGTCATCGTGCGCGACGGCCAGCCGCCGGAACAGCTGCATGCCGTCGCGCGCCAGGTCGGGGTGTTCCCCGTCGCCCATGACGCTCTCGAGCATCAGCAGCCCTGCCGCGTTGCAGAAATGCGGCATCAGAATGTTCACGAGTTCTGGCGCCATCTGCTCGATGTCCAGCGCTCCGCCAATCCGCCGGACCGCGCCGTCGAGCAGCGCGTGGCGCATCACCGCCGGATCGATGAACCGCTCGGCGGCTGGCGGCGGGATGCGCAGGATGACCTGGGCATGCAGGTCGGGATCGTGGGACTTGATCGGCCCGACGGTCACGACGGCGTCAACCACCGACCTGCTCGCCGTCCGGACGCTCAGCACCGTGGTGAACTCGCGGTCAGCGCGGGTCGCCTCGAGCAGCCCGCTCAGCGCCTCGGCCGGATCGCCCGGGCCGGCGATGAGCTCCCCGATGCCGGTGCCGAGCAGCGATCCAGGCTCGTCGGCGAGCACGTCGCCCGCGGTGCGGTCATGCAGCAGGATCTTGCCCTCGCAGTTGATGCCGAGGGTGAGCGTCTGCGCCGACGGGCTGGACAGGACGGCAGACATCTCGGCTGCCATTGCCGACGCCACCTGAACCCGTCTCCCTCGCTGAGCCGCGCTGTTCGAACCAGTATGAAACATCGCGACGTGAAAAGAGCGGGAAAGCCTGATCGGCCGGCCGCTCCGGCGCAATGTGCCCAGGCAATTCCAGCGGCTAGCGGTCCCTGGCTGGCTCGCCGTGCCCGGCGTTACCGCGGCCCAGCCCCCAATAGGCTTTCGGTGATATCTGCTCCTGGCGCAGGCCGCGCGCGGTCAGGATCTCGCGCAGCCGCAGCACCAGCGATGCCTCGCCGAACAGGTAGGCGTGCCCGTTGCCGGGCGGCAGCTCGATCTCGGCGGCCTCCGCGCTCAGCATCGCGGAACCGCCAGCTGCCCCGGACAGCCGGTGCAGCCAGCTCAGCCGCGTCCGCGCGGGCGCGAGCAGTTCCTGCTCGTCGCCGGGCACGGGAACCTCGATCACCAGCGTGGCATCGGCGTCGCCCGGCAGCGACTCGGTCATCGCGAGGATGGCCGGCATCGCCGACTCGTCGCCCATGAACAGGTGCCAGTCGGCGGCCGGGGAGGTGGTGATCTTGCCGCGCGGGCCTATCCCCTCGATGGTGTCGCCGGCCCGGGCCCGGCTGACCCAGCGCTCGCCTGGCCCGCCGGCGTGCCTGACGATGTTGAGCGCCAGCGCCAGCGCCTGGCGATCGAGGGAACGGATCGTGTACCGCCGCCTGATCGGCCTGGTGCCGTCCGCGCCGACGAGCAGCATCACGTCCTGGCCCGGGTCGTACCTGAAGCCGGCCAGTTCGGGCGCGGTGAGCACGATTTGCTGCATGCTGGGCGATATCTGCCCGGACTCGACGACCTCGAAGGAGAGCCGCCTGGCGGCGGCCAGCGGACCGGTCAGCTCGGCGAACGGGTCGTCGAGCTGACCGCGTACCGAAGATGGCAGGGCATCGCTCACACGCGCTCTCACTTTCGCTTTTAACGCAGGCCCCCGGGGCTAGCCGCCCCCGTCTCTTGATCTAAGCCTAGGTGCACCAGTCAGGCGCGCGGCACGGCATCCGCCCGCATTCGGAACCCGGTGCATCGGGTGTGCGGATCACGTCAAGAACGCGCCGCAATCGACTACTCTTAGTCACTTTCAATCAGCAATTCTATCGGTACTACATTGACGTTCGCTGCACGCAAACTGAACGGCAGCTGACGCTGGCGTTCTCGTGTTATACCTGTACAGAGGGGGTATGACCGAGCCGATCGATTGGCCAGTGCAAGAAATTCAGCGAAGAATCGCTGCGGCTCTTGATTACAGTTAGCCATTGCGTGGTAACGTCACGTAGCGAACTGGCAGGGCGGGAATCACTAAGCGCTACCTTTGCCAGCCCGGTTCTTCGCCGCAATCCGGCCGGTCTTGACCGCCCAAGCCACCGGAATGCAGCAGCGGCAGATCAACAGGAAGGAACTAGAAGATGCGCAAGCGCTTTACCGGAGCGTTCTATGCGGCTTCTGCGGCGGCTGTGGTGGCATCCACCCTCAGCCTCGGCATCGGCACGGCCAGCGCGGTCACCCACGTCAAGAAGGACACGGTCGCCTGCGGCAGCCTCTGCATCAGCCTCTTCAGCGCTCAGCTCGGCTCGGCGACCACCCTGAACGCCTACGTTCCCGGTGACACCGGGGCCGGCGGCAAGGTCGGGCAGAAGGTCAACATGCACGTCGCGGGCAACTTCCGGCCGAACGGCGACTTCGAGCCGTCGATCGACGGATTCGTGTTCCAGTTCTGCGGCTTCTTCGCGAACGACTTCTTCTCGCCGACATCGTACGTGTGCACGCACTACCCGTTCTTCGACGTGATCGAGCTGAACTGGGCGCCGTTCGGCAACGAGTCCAGCCTCTGCGCTGGCGTGCGGCGGGCAGCCGTCCGCGGTGAGAACGTCACGCTGCAGCCGTGTGGCGCGAGCGCTAACACGGTGTGGATCCTGGACCGCAACAACGCCACGCTCGGCACTGACTGCCGGGTCGCGACCACTCCGCCGGTCGGCCCGGGCACCGACCCGACCGTCAACTACTGCCCGTGGATCAACGGTGGCGACAGGCATTTCAGCCAGCCGCTGGTCATGACTCTGGAAACCGGCACGAAGAAGCCGACCAACCAGATCAAGCTCCAGCCCGAGAGCCACGTGGGCGGTCTCGTCAGGACCAACCAGCTGTTCGCCTTCTACTTCGGCCCGGTCTAAACAACCGGACGCGGTAGAAGCTGGTTGGCGGCTGCCCCTCCCGAGCCTTGGCTCGGGAGGGGCAGCTCTTTCATAATCGAGCCCATGACTGAGCCGCTGACCGCGTACTGGCCGCTCGCCGCGCTCAGGCTGCGCCTGGCGGCCAGCTCCCTTGAGCTGCGGCTCCCCGGCGCGGACGACCTGGCAGCGCTGGCCGCACTGGCCGAGGCCGGCGTGCACGACCCGGCCGTGCAGCCGTTCAGCATGCCGTGGACCGACGTGGAGCCAGCCGCCAGGGCGCAGTCGGTGCTGCAGTACCACTGGCGCTGCCTCGGCGAGTGGCGTCCGGAAAACTGGTCGCTGAACCTGGTGGTCGTGCGCGACGGCACCGTCGTCGGGACCCAGGGCGCTGGCGCCCGGGACTACGCCATCCTGCGCGAAGTCGGCACCGGATCGTGGCTGGGCAGCCAGCATCAGGGTCAGGGGACCGGCACGGCGATGCGCGCTGCCGTGCTCGCCCTCGCCTTTGAGGGTCTCGGCGCTGAGTACGCGGTCTCCGACGCCTTCACCGACAACCTCGCCTCGCTCGGGGTATCCCGCAAGCTCGGCTACGCCGAGGACGGGATGCAGCGACGCGCGATCCGCGGCCGGGCGGCCGAGTCGCGGCGGCTGAGGATCGACCGGGCGACCTGGCACGCGGCCGGCGGCACTGCGGGACTCGGCTTCGGCGAGGCAGAGATCGAAGGGCTCGGGCCCTGTCTGGGGCTCTTCGGCCTCAGCCGGTCAGGATGAGCCAGGTCCGGCCGTCGATCAGTTCCCGCACCGCGTCGAGGTGGCCGGCGTGGCACGCGGTCTCGGCGATGACGTGCAGCATGATCTCGCGGAGGTTCTCCAGCCGGAAGCTGCCGAAGAACCCGGGCCACCAGGCCGGAGCGGCGTTCAGGCCGGTGCCGCCGATGATCGCATCGGCACTCTCGATCTCGCGCCGGTACAGGGCGAGCACGTCATCGGCTCGGACGCCGGGTCCGACCTGCCAGGCGTCGGCAGTCTCGGCGCCCGCCGGCTCGCCGGCGACGACGTTCTGGAACCAGAACCGCTCGACGTCCACGGCGAGATGGTGGACAAGCCCCAGGCACGTCCAGCCCGAAGGAAGCACGGGACGCCGCAGGTCGGCGTCGGACAGGCCGTCCAGGATCCCGAGCACGTGCTGGCGCTGGCCGGTCAGCCACTTCAGCAGCATCGCGGACTCGGCGCCCGGTTCAGGGTGCGACACTGTCACTCCATTCCTTGGGCCGGGCCACAGGCACGAACAGCCTAGCGACGATCAGCACCAGGTAGCCGGTCAGGCCGGGCGTGAGGCGCTGGCGTGCGCGCGACGGCGAAGACGCCGTCGCTGAGCGACTCCAGCCCGGCGGTGCGCGGTCCGCGCTTCCGCTGGACCCGCCGCAGTCCGATAGACCCGAAGGGACTGCATCTGCTATGAAAGAACGCTACAAGTGACAGGTCGTGGCGCTCTAGGCTCGGCAAGGAGAATGCATTGACGGGCCCGACGGCCTCTGGCGCTCCATCCTTCGGGGGGACTCATGACCGTAGGTGCCTCATCGAACCCAGCCATGTCGGACGTTAATGATCAGATGGCGGGCCGGATGCCGCTCGGCCCGCGCCGCGTTCCAGGGCCGCCAGCCGCAGGACGGCACGGCGCCGAGGGGCCTGCCTTCCAGGCCTGCTGGATGTGCGGCATGCGCCTGCCGACCAGCCAGATGATCGCCGACGGCGGACACGCGTGCGCGGACCTTCGCTGGTACTGCCTGGACGCCAGGGCCTGCACCGAGCGCTGGACCTCCCGCCCGGCTCGCTCGGCGGCCGGCCGGTAGCGACGTTCCCTCGAGCGGCGCCGGCGATACCCCTAAGGGCCCGCGATGAATTAACCTAGTTTGCCTCGGGCGTGTCGCGGGCGGGGTGCAGGGTGTAGTTCCATTCGCCGTGAAAGTCGTGCCGGGTCAGGATGCCGCTGGTTTCCAGGGCTCTCATCTGGCTGTCGGGGATCTTGACGCCGGTGGGGTAGACGGCGGTGTCCAGTTCGGAGCGGACAGTCAGCCCGGTGGCGGTGGTGGTGGCTGCGATGGTCTGGACGATGATTTCGTGGCTGGTCAGCGGCCGGCCGCGCCAGTTCATGGAGATGTGGGAGAACAGCCGGTGCTCGATCTTGTTCCACTTGCTGGTGCCCGGCGGCAGGTGGCTGACGGTGATGGCCAGCCCGGCGGAGCGGGCCAGGGCGGCCAGCTCTGTCTTCCACAGCCTGGTGCGGTAGCCGTTGGAGCCTCCGCCGTCGGCGCAGATCAGCAGGCGCGAGGCGCCCGGGTGCAGGGTCTGCCCGACCGTCTGCCACCAGCGCCCGATGGTGTGCACGGCGAAGGACGCGGTGTCGTGGTCGGTGCCGACTGACACCCAGCCCATGTTGGCGGCCACGTCGTACACGCCGTACGGGCTTGCCCTGCCCAGGGCGGGGTCGATGAAGTCGTGGACCTTCACAGGCTCGGGCTGCCCGGCCGGGTTCCATTCCCGGCCGCCGTTCTTGTAAGCCCCGACCAGTTCCTTCTTCTTGGTATCCACGCTGATCACGGCGTCGCCGGCGGCCAGGTGGGAGCGCACCTGATCGTTGAGGTAGCCGAACTGCGCGTCCCGGTCCGGATGCTGGCCGCCCTCGGCGGTCTTGGCATTGGCCTGCAGGCTGTACCCCAGCTCCCGCAGCAGCCTGCGGACCACGAAGTCGCTGACCCGGTGCCCCTCCCCGGTCAGCGCGCCGGCCAGCGACCGCGTTGACTTGCTCGTCCACCGCAGCGGCGACTGCGGGTCACCGCGGGTCACCGGGTCAATCAGCGCCTCCAGCGCCGCGACCAGCTCCGCATCATGCGCCTCAGCGCGCTTACGGCCACCGCCCGGCCTGCGGGACCGGCCCGGCCGCGGCGATCCCGGCTCCTCAGCCTCCCTGCGGCCCCGCCGGACCGTGTCCGCGGCCACCCCGGTCGCGGCGGCCACTACCGCCACGCCGGCCGGGCCGAGCTGCGCGGCCTCCGCACCCAGCCACAGCCGGCGCTGGAACTCCGTCAGGTGAGGCCGCAGCACCTCATACCTTCGCCCCAGGGACTCCGCCAGCTCCGGCATAGCACAAACCGTAGCGCGCCGAAGCCGCAAACGAGGTTATTTCATCGCGCGCCCTAAGCCGCGGGCGCCAGTTCCCTCGTGCAATGCAGGCACGCGGTCGCCTCTGCCGGCAGATCGGATGACTTGCAGTACGGGCATGTCTTCGTGAGCGGCGGATCGCCGAATACCGTCTTGCCGCGATGCGCCATGTAGGCCCGGTACGGCACCACGATCAGGAAATAGATGACCGCCATGAAGATGACGAAGTAGATGATGGCGGAGATGAAGGCGCCGAGGTCGATCCGCTGGCCGTTGACGGTCCAGCCCAGACCCTTGCCCTTCGCGCCGCCGCCAGCGGCCGCGTTGACCAGCGGCGTGATGATGCTGTCGGTAAAGGCCTTGATCAGGGTGCTGAATGCCAGGGCTACGACGAGCCCGACCGCGATGACGATCAGGTCGCCCTGCATGAGGAAACTCCTGAACCCCTTCAACATCGCCGTTCCCTCTCGTGATGCCTCCCGGTTTGCCTCGGCGCAGCACGCCGCAGGCTGGTAAGGAACCCTACAGTTCCCGAGGGCGGCCGGCCTAGCTTCAGCGTCTACCATGCTGGGCCGACAATGCCGGTCATTTCGCTGAACCCCTTCCGCGAGCCGATCTACCTAGGTAGAGTTCCTGCCATGCCGCCTCGCGCCACGTCGGCTCAGACTCTCGCGGTGCTGTCCGCGCTCGCCAGCCAGCCCTCAGCCTGGCGGCACGGCTACGACCTGGCCCGCGAGACGGAGCTTAAGTCGGGAACCCTGTACCCGATCCTCGTCAGGCTGGCTGACCGCGGCATCGTCGAGGCCCGCTGGGAAGAGGAGCAGCCAGCCAGGCCCAGACGCCACCTGTACCGGCTCACCAGCGACGGACTGGCGACTGCCGCGGCGGCATCCGCCACAGCGGCTGCCCGCGCTTCCGCGGTCCGGCGTCGTCCCGCGGTCCGCCGTCGCCCAGGACCGCGACCCGGCGAGGTGCCAGGACGGCTGGCGGGAGAGGGCACGTGACAGAGCCGATGACGCGGCTGATGGCCCAGTCGCTGCGCATGACGACGCGGTGCCTGCCTGCAGAGCGACGGGAATGGAGCGAGGCGGTGCAGGCGGAGGCCGGTCAGCTGCCGGCGGGCTGGCCGCGCGGACTGGCTCGCCGGAGGTCTGTGGCTTGTCATCAAGGAGGCTCGCATGCTGCGCAAGATCGTGTACTGGCTCGGGATCGGAGCGGTAGCGACGGCCGCGGCGTGGGGCGTCTGGCTCAGCTGGCTGAATGTGCCGGGATCCGACCAGGAGGTTGGTGCCGACAGGATCAGGATGATGGTCGGAGTGGCGGCGCTGCTCGCGCTGCCGTGGGTCGCCAGGCGAAGAGGCTGGTTCTGGCCTGTCGGCAACACCGTTGCCACGCGGCTGGCGCGGCTGGCAGGCATCGCGGCGATCTGCGGGATGGGCGTCGCGCTCGTGCAGGCGGACCGGAGCACCGGAACCCTCAGCGGCATTGGCTACGGCGGGGTCAACTGGCTGCGTTCGGCCGGCGGCCTGGTCCTGCTCGGCGTGCTCGTGGCGGTTCCGCTCGCCGTCAGGGCCAGGCGCCCGAACGTGGAAGCCAGCACGCTCTGGAGCCTTACCGGAGTCGCCGGCGTACTCGTGTGGGTCGTCCTGCCGCTCCAGGTGCTCGCGATTGGCTACATCGCAGCGATCCTGCTGGCCACGTCGCGGCGCTTCGCGCTGACCAGCGCCCAGCTCCTGGCCGGCGCGATCGCCGGAGTCGTCGCCGGGCTGAGCATCTATCCCCTCGCGGGAATGCCAGACGGCCTGGCGAAGATATTCGTGTTCGTCGTGCCCGTCATCATGGTGGTGACGGCGGTGCCGGACTGCTGGCCGGCATTGTCGCCGGCGCGTGCTGCGGGCTGCTGCTGACCAATCTCGACCTGGTCTTCGTCTTCGCCATGGTTCTCGGGCCAGGGGCCGGGCTGGTCGGCGGGGCGCTCGGCGGCGGGCTCGCGGCGGAGCATCCGCTGAAACCGCGGCCGGACGGCTCCCGGGCACTGGGAATCTTCGCCTCCAGCTCGTAACCATGCGCCCGGGCGGCCGTCGGGGGGCCGCGAGATCATGGCGGCATGCGCATCCTGGTCACCGGGCACCGTGGCAACGTGGGCGCGCCGGTGGCCGCTCACCTGGAGGGGCTGGGCCACGACGTGGTCGGCTTCGATCGCGTCGATGGCGAGGACGTGCTCGACGCGGCGGCGGTCAGGCAGGCGGCGGCCGGCTGCGCCGCGATAGCGCGACTGCTCAGCCGCCAGGGATCTGCTTGGCTGGCGGCCGCGGCATCGCTGGTCAGGCCCGCGCGACCGAATATAAGGATGCGGCCGGCCGGTTCAGCCAGCAAACATGGGGTTCATGGTCGAGGAACCGGCACGTGCCGCGATGCACGCGTATTACCAGCGCGGTGGGGAACGCGACAGGCTCGCCGAGCCGCGCGGACAGCTCGAGTTCGAGCGGACCAAGGAGATCCTGCTCCGGCACCTGCCGCAGCCACCCGCGATTGTCGCCGACATTGGCGGCGGGCCTGGCAGGTATGCGCTCTGGCTCGCTGAGCTCGGGTACCAGGTCGTCCACAGGGACCTGATGCCGATGCACGTGGAGCAGCTGCGGCAGGCGTCAGGCGGCAACCCGCGCATCGACGCTGCGGTCGCCGACGCTCGCGAGCTGGACCTCGCGGACGCCAGCGCCGACGCGGTGCTGCTGCTCGGCCCGCTGTACCACCTCGGGCGGAGGCCGGACAGGCTGCAGGCGCTGGCTGAGGCGCGGCGAGTCGTCCGGCCTGGCGGCCCGGTCTTCGTCGCGGCGATCTCGCGCTGGGCTCCCCGGATGGACGGAGTCCTCAGGCTCCGTCTCTACGAGGGACCGCGAGGGGTGGAGGGTGAGCTGCCTGGGATCGAGCGGACGGGGCACCTGCCACCGTTCAGCCCTGACGGCTTCAACGGCTACACGCACCGGCCACGTCAGCTGCGCGCCGAGCTGATCGCGAGCGGCTTGCGCGTCGTCGACCTGGTCTGCGTGGAAGGTCCGCCATACCTGCTCGATGACCTGCCTGAACGCCTGGCCGACGACGAGGCGCGTCGCGTGGTGCTGGAAACGGCCCGCGCTCTCGAGCGGGTGCCTGAGCTGCTGGGGATCGGCCCGCACCTGCTGGCTACCGGGGCTAGCGACGAGATCCCGGCCGGCTCGCTCGCTTAACCTGTAGCGGTGATCGTCCACGAGCTCTCGCGTCAGGAGGCGCGCCGCATCGCCGTTCGCGCCCAGCTGCTGGACAGCGCCAGGCCCGCTGACCTGCACGACTTGGTGCGCCACCTGACACTGCTCCAGGTCGACCCGACAGCAGCCATCGCGCCGAACGCGGACCTGGTGGCGTGGAGCCGCATCGGGTCGGCGTATTCGCCAGCGGACCTGGTCGCCGCGCTCGAGGGGCGGACGCTGCTCGAGTTGCGCGCGATGATCAGGCCGGGCGAGGACCTCGCGCTGTACCGGGCCGACATGGACTCGTGGTTCAGCGGCGGGCAGCTGTGCGGCGGGTGGCACCATGGGCAGGTCGACTGGGTGCGGGCGAACGACGCGTGCCGCAGGGACATTCTCGAACGGCTCGGGTCGTCAGGGCCGCTGCCGTCCCGCGAGCTTCCCGACACCTGCAAGGTGCCGTGGTCCTCCTCGGGATGGACCAACAACCGCAACGTCTCGCAACTGCTCGAATTCATGATGCGTGCCGGTGAGGTGGCCGTCGCGGGGCGCGACGGCCGCGACCGCCAGTGGGATCTCGCGGAGCGCGTGTATCCCGCCGATCCGGTCGTTCCCGCCCAGGACGCGCTCCGGATGAGGAACGAGCGCCGGCTGCGCGCCCTCGGCATTGCCCGGGCGCGCGGCCCCGAGTGCCCGGTTGAGCCGGCGGACGTGGGCGAGGCCGGCGAGATCGCCGTCGTCGAGGGCACCAAAGGCACCTGGCGCGTCGATCCGTGCCAGCTCGGCCAGCCGTTCTCGGGTCGGGCGGCGCTGCTGTCGCCGTTTGACCGCCTGATCCATGACCGCAAGCGGACCGGCGACCTCTTCGAGTTCGACTATCAGCTCGAGATGTACAAGCCGGCCGCCAAGCGCCGCTGGGGCTACTTCGCGCTGCCGATCCTGTACGGTGACCGGCTGGTCGGCAAGCTCGACGCGACTGCCGACCGCACGGCCAGCGTGCTCCGGGTCGACGCCATCCACAAGGACGAGCAGTTTGACGACGCCATGACCGCGGCAGTCGACGACGAGATCAGCGATCTGGCTCGCTGGCTCGGGATGGAGCTGCAGGTCGCGGGCTGAGGCTCAGGCGGTGATCGTCGGTGCCGAGCCGGCAGCCTCAGGCAGTTTCGTCGGTGGGTTGTTAAGGCGATGGCTCTTATTCATGCCGGGTATAGGTGGCCTCATGGACATGAAACTCGAAGTCGTTCCCATCCCAGTGCGCGATGTCGATGCCGCCAAGGACTTCTACACACGGCAGGTCGGATTCAACCTCGACCACGACGTCCAGCCGAGCGAGAACATGCGCGTCGTGCAGATGACCCCGCCAGGCTCGACGTGTTCTGTCGTGATCGGGACGGGCCTGCCGCTCGGGGAGCCGGGATCGGTCAGGGGCGTCCAGCTCGTCGTCGAGGACCTCGACGGCCTGCGCGGCGAACTGGCCGGGCGCGGCGTAGCCATCAGCGATGTCACGCAGATGGGACCGGAAGGCAGCCCGGGTTCGCGGTACTGCTTCTTCGAAGACCCTGACCACAACATGTGGGCCGTGCAGGAGTACAAGCGCGACTAACACGGCTTGACGGCACGGACCACGAGGTGCACCGGCTTGCGGTCTGCGTCGTGGGCTGGGTCCCAGTCTGAGGATGGCAGCGGCTCGGCGATCTGCTCCAGCCAGAGGTCGTGCGCGCGCAGCGCATTGAGGGAGGTCGACAGGGTGCGGTGACTGGCTCCCACCTGACGGCGCAGCGTGGAGCGGGCGCTCTCGGCGATCCAGCGTCCTTCGTCGTAGTAGGAGCCGGCCGGGGACCAGGAGGCTGAGATGTCCTTCCCGCCGGCGAAACACGGGTGCAGGATCGAGAACACGAACCGGCCGCCCGGGCGCAGGGCAGCGCTGACCGCGGCGATCGCGTGGTCGAGGTCGTCGATGTCGGAGAGGCCGAAGCTGCAGGCCGCCGCGTCGAAGGCGGCAGCCCTGAGAACGCCGGGCTGCGCGATGTCGGCGTTGATGTAGCGGATGCCGAGGTGCTCGTGCCGCTCGGCCTTCCGGGCTTCGGAGATCAGGTTCGCGGAGATGTCGATGCCCAGCACGTCCCCGCCGCGCCTGGCGAGTTCACGAGTGACCCGCCCGTGCCCGCACGCGACGTCCAGGATGCGGAGGCCGGTTACCGTTCCCAGCAGGCTGAGCAAGGCCAGCGATACCGCGTCGTCCGTCGAGTTGAAATGTGCCACGTAGTAGGCGGCGGCATCGTCGTACCTCGCGTGGGCCATGCCCTGACGATAATTTCCCGGTTTCGTGATAAGGCGGAAATTCGCGACGAGCGGACGAATGCTTCCTGGAGGCCCGCCGTTCGTGGAGGCCGGATGAAGCACGTCACAGAAGCGGGTGTTGTCTTGTCTTCAGGGGAAAGCACGAGGTCTTCAAGGCAAGCACCAGGCGGAAGGAGAAGATCATGCGAGTCTTCGTCACCGGAGCAACCGGGGCACTGGGACAGCACCTCGTTCCTGGGCTGGTCGCGGCGGGTCACGAGGTCACCGCCACCACAAGGACGCCCGGCAAGGTCGCGCAGTTGCGCGAGGCTGGCGCGGAGCCGGTCGTTGTCGACTGTTTGGATCGCGATGCGGTGATCGCGGCGGTGCAGGCTGCGGCGCCCGAGGTGATCCTGCACGAGATGACCGCGCTGGCGGGCATGCGGAGCTTCCGCAATCCCGACAAGCTGTTCGCCGCCACGAGCGAACTCAGGACCCGCGGCACCGACAACCTGCTGGCGGCCGCCGAGCGCGCGGGCGCACGGCGGGTCATCGCGCAAGGCTACGCGGGCCCGGGTCCTGACAAGCCTCCCGCCGGCCGGCTGAAGACGGAGGAGGATCCTGCTGGCTGGCGGCCAGTCAAGTCGACGCTGCACGCGCAGGCGGCGATCAGGTACGTGGAGGAGACCGTGCCGGTCGGCGCCCCGGAGGGAATCGTGCTGCGCTACGGCGGCTTCTACGGGCCCGGCACCGGCGATGTCCTGCCGGGCATGGTGCGCAAGCGCCAGGTGCCGGTGATCGGCGGCGGCGCCGGGGTCTGGTCGTTCATCGAGATCACAGATGCCGCCGTGGCGACGCTCGCCGCGGTCGACCGGGGCGAGCCGGGCGTGTACAACGTCGTGGACGACGACCCGGCGCCGGTCGCCGAGTGGCTGCCGTACCTCGCCAAGGTGCTGGGCGCCAAGCCGCCGCTGCGGCTGCCCGCCTGGCTCGGGCGTCTGCTCGCCGGAGAGTTCGTCGTGGGCCAGATGACCACCTCGCGCGGGTCCTCGAACGAGAAGGCAAGGAAGGAGCTCGGCTGGGAGCCGCGGTACGCGAGCTGGCGGGAGGGATTCCGTGCCTGGGTCGGCGGATGAGGCGAGCGCGGCCGGGTACCGGCCGCTGCTGTTCTCCATCGCCTACGGGATGACCGGTTCTGTGGGAGATGCCGAGGACATCGTGCAGGACGCGTTCCTCGGCCTGACCCGGGCGCGCCAGGCGGGAACCACGATCGCCGATCAGAAGGCGTACCTGGCGACCGCGGTGACGCGGCTGGGAATCAACTACCTGAGCTCGGCGCGGGTTCGCCGGGAGACGTACGTGGGGGACTGGCTGCCCGAGCCGGTCGTCGTGCCCGCGGACAGGCCGGGGCCTGCTGAGCATGCCGAACTGGCCGACTCGCTGTCCATGGCGTTTCTCGTGCTGTTTGAGGCCCTCTCGCCGGTGGAGCGGGCCGTGTTCATGCTGCGCGAGGTGTTCGGCTACGGCTACCCGGATGTGGCGAGGATCACCGGCAAGACCGAGGTCAACTGCCGGCAGATCTTCGCCCGCGCCAGGCGGCGCATCGCTGCGGGAGGCCAGGTACGCGACAGCGTGCCGCCTCCTGCCCGGCGGGCTGAAGGCGAGGAGCTCGCCCGAAGGTTCTTCGACGCCGCCGCCGGCGGCGACATGGACGCGCTGCTCGGCATGCTCGCGCCCGACGTTGTCATCCATGGGGACGGCGGCGGCAAGGCGCAGGCGGTCGGGAAGCCCGTGGCCGGGCGGCAGCGCGTCGGGCGGCTGCTCGTCGGCCTGCTCCGCCGTGCCCGGATGCTGGGTGCGATCGTCCGGCTGGCGTGGGTCAACGGCCAGCCAGGCGCCGTGGTGTACGACGCCGACGGGCGGGTGGCCAGCGTGGTCGAGCTCGACATGGCCGACGGCGTCGTCCAGGCGATTCAGGCCGTTGTCAATCCCGACAAGCTTGCTCATCTCGGATCGGTGTCTGATCTGGCGCGAGTGCCGCGCAAGGAGTGAAGGCCAGGCTGACGGCTTGCGCGGCGGCTTCCGTGGGCCTGCTCGCCAAGTCGGTGTGTGCACGCGTGACCAACGGCCCTGGCGCTCGGTGCTGATCGTCGTGATGATCCCGGGTATGGCTGCTAACTGTCAGTGATCGCCAGGGGCCTGGACGACCAGCCGCGCGCGGTGCCGATCCGCGGCTTCTCTGGGCCCAGGATGCCGCAAGGTCATCCATCGGGGATTCTTCCGCTGGTCACGCTGTCGGCTTCTCCCAGACCGAGACGTGCGAGCTGCTGTCGGTCGTGAAAGGCTCGCGGTCCCATCCAGCCCATCGTTCACGCAGCCGGAGGCCGGCGAGCCGCGCCATCAGGTCCAGCTCGGAAGGCCACGCGTAGCGGAAAGGGATCGTCCGGTACTCGCCAGTCCCGCCGACGAGCTGGACGTAATGGCCGTCGTACTGCTGGGTGGCATGATCGAAGCTGTAGGAGACGATCCGGCCAGCGCCGGCCCGGTAACCCTGGATGTCCTGCCCGGGTGGCAACTGACGCAGCGGCGGGATGCTCGTCTCGATCACGAAGCAGCCACCGGGCGAGAGGTGCCGGGCGACGTTGCGGAAGCATGCCACCTGCGCATCCTGCGTGGTCAGGTTGTTAATCGTGTTGAACACCAGGTAGGCCACGGTGAAGGTGCCCTCCACTATCGTCGTGGCCATGTCGCCGATCGTCACCGAGATCGCGTCGCCGCCCGGCTTGCCGCGGAGACGGGCCGCCATCGCCCTGGACAGCTCGATGCCGTGAACTGGCACACCGCGCTGCGACAGCGGCAGCCCGATCCGGCCGGTACCGATAGCCAGCTCCAGCGCGCGCCCGCTGCCCGCCAGCTCAGCGAGGAGGCCGATCACCGGGTCGATCACCTCAGGCTGGAACATGCGCTCCGACGGGTCGTCATAGCTCTCGGCGACCGGTTCCCCGAAGTATCCGTCTGGATCATCCACGAGCACAGAACCTACGACAGCGCGCTAGCCGCGGCCAGCTATTTCCTGCGCGGCCCGCCCGTCAACCAGGATGACCCGCCTCGCGCTGTCGGCCGCAGACCCGGCTGGAGGCTTCGAGCCGCGGGTCAGCGCGTTGTCCAGGGCCGAGACTTGCCGCGGTTGCCGACCGCCGGATGCGCGTCATCCGGTGATCACGCGCGGATCAGGATCATGTCCTGCTTCATTGGATCAAGAACATTCTTGGATAATCTGCTCACCGTGAACCGCCGTGTGCCGTTGTGGGGAAAGTGCCAGTCGGCATCCACCTGCGGAGATCCGCGGCGGTGAAGACCATCATCCTCGCCGGTGCCGTGGCGCTGGTCACCGCCCTGCTGGGAACCCCGCTATTCATCAGGCTCATGCGGCGGCTCGGCTACGGCCAGCCCATCCGGGTCGAGGGCCTGAGGTCGCACGAGAGCAAGCGCGGCACGCCGACGATGGGCGGGACAGTCTTCGTCGCCGCCTCTCTGATCGGCTACGTGGCGGCGCACACCCTGACTGGCCCTGGGGTGACCGCGTCAGGCTTGCTGGTGCTGATGATGATGACCGGCCTTGGGCTGGTCGGGTTCATCGACGATTTCCTGAAGATCTTTCGGCAGACTAGCGTCGGACTGCGCAGCGGCGCGAAGGTGGCCGGGCAAGTGGTCGTCGCGGTGGTGTTCGCGCTGGAAGTGCTGCAGCACCCGGACGGGTTCGAACTGACCCCCGCCGACGCGCGCCTGTCGTTCCTGCGCGACTTCGGCCCGGTCATCGGCACGGTACCGTTCGTGATCTGGGCCGTCGTCATGATGGTCGGCGCGTCCAACGCGGTGAACCTCGCTGACGGCCTCGACGGTCTGGCCACCGGATCGACGGTCGTGGTGCTGGCGGCCTACCTGCTGATCGGGATCTGGCAGGAACGCAACGACTGCACCGACCTCCTGACCCAGCAGTGCTACCAGGTGCGCGACCCGCTGGACCTGGCGGTTGTCGCGGCCTCGGTACTAGGAGGTTGTATCGGGTACCTGTGGTGGAACGCGCCTCCAGCCAAGATCATCATGGGTGATACCGGATCGCTGGCTCTCGGCGGGGTGCTGGCCGGACTGGCCATCTGCACCAGGACCCAGCTGTTGCTCGGCATACTCGGTGGCTTGTTCGTGATCATCACGATGTCAGACGTCATCCAGATCGGCGTCTTCAAGGTGACCAGGATCAGAACCGGCAAGGGGAAGCGCGTGTTCAAGATGGCGCCGCTTCAATATCACTTCGAGCTGAAGGGCTGGACGGATACCACGATAGTGATCAGGTTCTGGCTGCTCTCTGGGCTGTGTGTGGCGCTGGGCCTCGCCATCTTCTACGCTGCCTGGCTGCAGACGTGACGCCGGCGCTTGTCGGCGATTGCAGATGGTGCGAGGCACCTTCCGCGGCCGGGCGGAGTCCCGCGCCTTGCGGCACGCCAGAACCAGGCCTTCGAGGCCAATCTTCGCGTCCTGTCCTGGATCGTGGCTTCCGGTAGCCAGCCGAGACAGCACCGCTCGCCCTCGTCACTTTCCGTGACCGATGATCAAGGCACTGGTCCTGCGGACTGGGTAGCTCGGTCCACGACTCGTTCCACGGCAGTCTGCCAATAGCGAAATCGCTAGCGAATCTTGGGTCAGACCAGCGATAATGTGAGCGGGCGAAGGGAATCGAACCCTCATGACCAGCTTGGAAGGCTGGGGCTCTGCCATTGAGCTACGCCCGCGTGGCGGTTCTACCGCCAGGTGTAGCGTACAGGCTTCGGGCCGCCGGCAACGGCTTCGTCGTCCTGGGGCATTCGGGCGGCGGCCTTGTATACCCAGAAGAAGGCGGGTTGCGAGGCTGGCTGTTCTGGACTCTGGACTCTGGACTCTGGACTCTGGACTCTGGACGGCAGGCCGATCAATGCCCAGTACGTGCGACTCCTGATGTGGCGGGTGTCATGGGGTAGGGTCGGCTTCCCAGAGCCTGAGATTGGCTGCGCGAGCGCAAGACCATTTGTATTGCAAGGCACCCCGCGTTTTGGCGCGCCCGCTGGCTGAACGGCGCCCAGGACGCCGCGCAAGTTTCAGGGTCCATGCGGCTGACACTGCGCACGAGGCAGACTGCCTCGCCGCCGACCTGCGGGAGGGACCTCAGCCCGGCCAGGACAGTGCAGGCATCCCCTAGGATGAATCGTGCTCCGCATCGGACAGTGCACGACCAAGATCAACTTTGGATAGCACGGTGGGAAGCACCTTTGGACAGAATCTGGTCTCGGAGACAATGACATTAAGGAACGTCTCCGCAGGTCAGACACACGGGATGTGGCGCAGCTTGGTTAGCGCGCCTGCTTTGGGAGCAGGAGGCCGCGGGTTCGAATCCCGCCATCCCGACCAGGTCAGAGCCCCGGGTGTGGTGGGCCAGGGCCACGCGTGGGAGCCAAAGTAGGAGGGCGCGACAAGAGCGGCGACCGCCGGACGGTGCAGGCGCCGAACACGCAGGCTGCGCAGCGGGACATCCTCAGCCAGCCCTCGCGTGGCAGCAGCACCCGCACAAGACAGGACATGGCCGCGCAGCGCAGGCGTCAGTGCTCGACTCGCATTTGTTGCCGGTCCCGGCTCGTGGCGGCTGTGGCCGGGTTAGCAGGGTGTTAGCTTGACTACGGCGAGCCCGCCAGCAGCACGGCCGTCAGGCATGCGGGTCGCAGGCCGATGAGGTGATGCACCGATGACTGATAACCGTCACGAGCCGTCGGTCATCAGCGGCCTGGCGGCGTTTACCTGGTCCACCAGCGAATCGGTGGCGTACGAGGCCGCGGTCGAGGCGATCAGCGAGGCTGTCGGCGCCTACAGCGCGCTGCTCGCTGCGGAGGAAGCTAAGGAAGAACCGGACCTGCAGGTCCTGTCCAGGGCGCGGGCGGGCCAGGCTGACTGCGCGCGCAGCCGCGAGCAGCTGGACCCGGCCGACCACGCGGCGGTGGCACGGGCACGGCGGTGGTTCTCCGATCTGGCCCGCCAGATTCGCGCAGGCCGCAGGTGAACGACCAGGCAGCCGAGGAGATCTACGCACGCCGGCGGCCCGCCGCCGATCCGCGCGCCGCCAACTACCTGCTACCGCCGGGCCTGGGTCACCGGATATTCCTGCAGCGGATCGTCCCGGACCTGCTGGCCGGGCCGGAACCGCAGACCAGGCCGGTCGTGGTGTTCCTGGTCGGCCAGCACGGCGCAGGCAAGACCCGGATCGCGGCCGTGGCCGTCGGCAGGCTCGGCAGCCGCGGCGGGTTCGCCGATCTGGACAGCGACCTGTACAAGCCCTACCACCCGCGATATGACGAGCTGATCACCGGCGATGACCGGCTCATGGCCGCCTACCTCGGTCCGGACAGCTGGGCCTGGCTCGGCCAGGCCCACGACTATGTGCGGGCGCGCAAGATCAACGCGCTCAAACCCGAGACCGCGCAAGATCACCGTGGCGCCGCCGCGCACATGGCGGCCTACCGGAACGCCGGCTTCCGCGTCGAGGTCATGATCATGGCCGTCCCGGCGGCGATGAGCAATCAGGGCATCATCGCCCGCCACCACGAACAGGTCACCGACCGCGGCCACGGCAGGCTCCCGGTCCAGGCCAACGCCGACCGCGCCTACACCGGGATATGCGACCTGGCTGGCCTCATCGACCGGGACCACCTCGCCGACGAGGTCGGGGTGTTCCGCCGCGGCCACGCAGTCCCGTGCTACCACAACACCATTGAGCGCAGCGGCCGGTGGACCGCGAAGCCAGCGCTGCGCGCTGCGGCCGAAACCGAGCGCGGCTGGATCTGGACCGCCGCCGAAACCACGGACTTCCAGGTCACCCAGGCCAGGCTCCGCCGGGAACTCGGACCGGCGTGGACCCAGCGCTTAGACGAGATCTCCACGCAGGCGCAACCGCTTATCGACCCGCTTCCGCTACACCGGGAAATATCGGAGCACGAACAGCCCGGATGGCACCATGACCTAGCGCTCACCTGGGACAGGCACCTAGCGAGCGAAGCAGACATGGAACCAGAGGCAGGCGCATGACAAGCCCAGCCGGCCTCCCGCTCAGTCCCGCAGGCGACATTGCGCCGGTCCCGGCCAGCTGATTCTGTCGAGTCCGGGACCAGGGGGTTCTGGTCAAGGCCATAAGATCGAATGAGCTCGAACGGTGCTGGCAGCCAATCCGGCAGCCATCCAGGCCTCAGGGAGAGCAACGACACTGAGCAGCAGCCCCGCCGACTGCCGAGGGGCGCCAGATGGACCTGCTCCCCGGTGACGAGCCTGCCGAGACGTCGCCGCGCGATTGGGGCATACCGAACCGAACGTTCGGTTTCGCTCCCGGAACTTGCGGATCGAAAGCTCGCTAATCGGGCGCAACGGGTGCTCTGCCTGCACAGATGGATCACCGTGGCGGCCCTGAACGCACAGAATGCCCAGGACGCTCACGGCTGTGGTCCCACGACTGGTTTCCACGCCCACGCCAGCACAGCCGTGCTGCCAGTTACAGACTGTAACTAGCAAGCGAGCGCAGACCTGCTGATTCGGCGGGGCAGATATCGTGATCATGTCCGCTGGTTACTGCGCTCCTATCAGCCAGTTCTGGCGCGATACCGCCAGCCGGGTGTCTTCAGGCCCGGCTGGCCGTCTGGCTGGTCGGCTTATTGTCCAGCGATCGCCCACTGGACTCGGCTGAGCGCTGGCATGGGCAGGGGATCACCATAGGAATAGACCTCAAGTGATTGCAGCAGGCCGTGGCGGAGGAACAGCAGGAGACCGCCGGCCACCGCTCCGGTGACGTCGAGCACGATCCCTTCGCGGGGCGCCGGGCTCGGCGTCGTGAGCGCGGGCTCGCCCTGCCGGGGCCGCAGCTCGATGCTGCCGCAGCCGCACGAGCACGCTGGCCGGGCCGTCAGGCCTGGCAGCTGCGAGCGCAGCTCGCCTGCGCCGTCCCAGTCGCCGGTGACAGACGCGGCCAGAAGGGCAGCTTCCGATGGCGTGACCTGCCGCCAGACCGGCTCGGAGTCCGCACCGGCGGCAGGGCGAAGGCGGCCGGGAACCATGGCGCGCTCAGCATCCCACTGCCGGGCCGCCCGCCGCAGCTGCCCTGCGGTCATCGTGAACGACAACGTGAAGGGATCCCCGGCCACGCATCGCCGGTGCCAGGGCGGCTGGAACTCCAGGTCGAAGCTCACCACGATCCTGACGCTGTCCGAGTCCGCCGGCAAAGCCCGGAACGCCAGGTTCGGTTCGACGAACCGCGGCGACGCGGGAAGAGGCGTCGCTGCGTGAACCGCCTCGGCCACGCCGGTCAGCCAAGCCGACACCCAAGGTGCTTCGTCACACGTCAGCGCCTGCCAGTGGAACCGCCAGCTGCCCCGCTCGCATCGCGCCTCCCCGCCTACCATGTGCCAGCTGAAACGCTGCCGAAGTTCCTGCGCATCCGGGAACTGGTATCCGGTCACCCGGACAGTCAGCAGGTTCTGCTCGTGGTCATCCTGCAGCAGCATCAATCGCAGGGTACTGCCAGCAGCGCGGCGCTCCAGTCTCCTGTCCGACTTCCTCTTCGCTGTCGATGCCGCTACCCGCACATCAGCGGGAGGAGCCGGCCGGAACCCCGGCTCAGGAGCCAGCCGGGTGCACAGAGTGTGACTCGCGTCCTGGCCGACGCTGCGCAGAGCGAATCGGCGCGCTGAGGAGTTCGATCACTGTCCGGATTGCCGCAAAACGTATCGATCAACTCTGAGCTACCGAGCTGCTCCGGCTACGGAAACGGTTGTTCACCACCGCCAGCCCGGCCGTGCTTGCCGAACTCCACGCGTTCCTCACCGCCGAAGGAGTGCACCCGCCACCGCGCTGGGCTGGTTCACCGACAGCCTCGGCTTCGCCACCTACCGCCGCGAGCCGGGTGAATGACCGTGCTTGCGCGACGGCGGCAGCGGGCCGCGCAGTCAGCTGACGCGCCGGTAGCGGATGTGGGTGGTCAACGGTGAGTGAAGCACCTCGGCGGGCTCGAAACCGAAGGACTCGACCCGTCGAAGATGCGCTCGCCCGAACCGAGCAGTACGGGCGCGATGTCGAGGGCGAGCTCGTCGATCACCCCGGCGATCAGTGCCTGACGGACGGTAGAGGCCCCGCCGGCGATGCCCACCCCGTTGTCCCCGGCGGCCTGGCACGCCGCGGAGTAGGCCGCGTCAAAGCCCCCGGTGACGAAATGGAACGTCGTCCCGCCGTCCATCTGGATCGGGTCATGAGCGTGATGGGTCAGCACGCACACCGGGGCGTGATACGGCGGTTCGGGGCCCCACCAGCCCGTCCAGTCCTCATCCCAGTCCCCGCGGACCGGACCGAACATGTTCCGTCCCATCACATACGCGCCCCTGGGGCGCATGAGCTACTCGTTCGCGATCTTGTCAGCGTCGTTGGCTCGCGGGTCGCCGATGTGCCAGCCATGCAGCTCCCGCCCGCGCTTTCCGAGGGGGTCCTCCCGGCTCTGGTACGGCCCGGCGACGAAGCCGCCCAGTGAGATCGACATATGGCAGGTGGTGTCCGGCACGCGAGCCTCCTTAGTGAGTGCGACTTGCAAGCTGCCGCGCGGACGACAGCAGGTGATGGCAAACCGCAAGTGCTGTACACGGCATGGTGACGCCGAAGCCTTACCAACCGCGCTCGGGCTGCGGTGACAGGGATGGTCGCTGATCGTGACGTTCGCCACGGTCAGGCTCCGGACCAAGGTCACCAAGGGCCATGGAGTCGAAGGCGGCCGCACTGGCCATGGCCTTCAAGCTGATCGAATCGGCGCAACGCCGGTGGCGGATGGCCAACGCCCCGCACCTGGTCGTCCTCGTCCGCTCGGGCGCGGTCTTCGCCAACGGCAAGCTCGTCGAGCGGCCAGACGACCAGTCACCGGCCGCCGGCAAACCGCCCCAGACCACCGAGGAGGGGATCGCCGAAGCCGCCTAAAAGATCTTCATCCACAGGTATTGACAATTACTCCGTTCCGGCACGGAAGCTGTCTAGCACTCAGCCGTTGCTGGCTCTCCGGCTCTGGATCTATCTTGATAATTCAGAGCATCAACCTTCAGTCCTCATCCGATTGGCGGGCACGGATGCTGGTTGAGTTCTATCTTGCCGCGCAACTAGGACGGATCTGGCTGCGCCTGCACCGGTCGCTTAAGCAGCGCATAGGTGACGGCCCAGATCTCTGCCTAATGGCAGCCAAGGACAGAGAGATCAACCCGATGATGTTGTGGCGAGCGCAGGAGTTCGCAGTGCGCGTGTGGTGGCGCGTTGCCATGGCCTCACTGGTGGTGTTCGTCCCGCCCGCAGTAGCGATCTCACTAATCCGGGGTCCCAATAGCCGGGTCGAAGGCTGGCTGATTGCCAGTCTCACGCTGCTTTGGGTAGCCGTAGCAATGACAGCCATGGTCCAGATGATGATCAGTCGGTATCGCGCTGATCAGACAGCTCGCTACATCGCCAAGGGAGGTACCAAGCCTCTCGACGGATACGAGAACGGCTATCCGACGCAGTACGACTTCTCCTTCGGAACCGGCCTGGCCGTCATCGTCGCCGGTGTACTCGGTTACGCAGGCCTGCACTCGCTCTTCTAGTCGATGCCCGCGCCGTCCGGCCCCGGCGCGGATTCTCGCTCGCGAACTGACAGACCGCGGAGCGGCGCCGTAGGCGGCCTTGACTTGGGGAGAAGACTGTCCGTAACAAACGTCCGCTCGTCGGCATGAGCGGATGTTCGTAGTTGGCTGTGCGCACATACAGATCGGCCGATTCTGGCACACGCTCGCACCCCCACCCCAGTGCTCAGTTCGCGCACCAATCAGAGGTCATTGGTGCTCGGAGGGCGTCGAAATGTGATGCGTCCATGGTCTGGCCTGGGCCGTGTCGGGCTGTGGTCAGAATTCGGCTAGTTCGGTGGCGCGAAGTGCGTCGTTGTTCCCCATTGCTGGACGAGCGTGTCGTAGGCGTTGCTTTGGGTGCAGGTCAGCGTTCCGTCTGCCTGGCAGGTGAGGTAGGAGTTGAAGGCTTGCTCGAGTGTTCCGCGGGTTCCTGGGGAAAGGGTCCAGCCGAGGGGCAGCGCCAGGGCCGGCCGCTTCTGGGGCGCGATGGTGATGGTCTGCGTGCCGAGGAGCGGTGCTAGCGCTGTGCGCAAGATGCTGGCCTGAGTTGGGGTCTGTGAGCCGGGTATCCAGTCGGCAGCCATTGCGGCGGCGGTTTGCAGCAGGGTTGCGGGCGCGCCGAGGACGGCGGAGTCGGACTGGTTGGTCCACCGGCCGCCGGAACACTCGATGTCCTGCGGAGCGCAGCCGCCCGACTCGGCGTGTGATCCGCGGCTTGCCGCTGGCGTAGGTGACAATGACCGGAGAATGCGCACCGGACACATGCGCGGCATCGGAGGTTGAGATGGCTCGGAAGGTGACTGTCATGCTGGAAGATGACCTCGACGGCGGGCCAGCAGAGGAGACCCTGCGGTTCGGGATCGACGGCGCCGACTATGAAATCGACCTCAGCTCCAAGAATGCCCGGCGCTTCCGCAAGCAGCTCACGCCGTTCATTGAGCACGCCCGCAAGGCCGGCCGGGGACTGTCCCGGCGGGCAGGCCGGACTACCTCCAGACGGCAGCACAGCGGCGACATCCGCGCCTGGGCCAAAGCCCATGGCGTCGCCGTCAGCGATCGCGGCCGGATCCCGGCCAGCGTGGCCGAGCAATACCAGTCCAGCGCCACCGGACGCTGACCCGGGCCGGGAGGTGCGCGATGTCGTTGCGGCGTCGGTCTACTCGTAGCCAGTGGAGCGGCGATGATCTTGGCGATGGGGTCACATGACGCCCGCGGGCCGAACGGCGGAAGTCCTGCGAGAAATTCCTTCTGGCAACTGTCGGAACTGGAGCGAGGCGTTCGTAGACGAGGTGGATGCGGCAGGGAGATGCCGCCCGTGACAAGGGGGTCGTGAGATGACGCGGTACCTGATCTCCTTCGGTGCGCACGCGATGGACCACATTCCGGACGAGGAGGGGCCTGATGTGGCCAGGGCCGCGCACGCGGTGGTCCAGGATGCCATCGACGCGGGCGTGTACCTGCTCGCGGGCGGACTGGAAAGCCAGCGGGCCAGTGTCGTGGCCACGGACGGGACGGTCAGCGACGGCCCGTACCCGGAGGCCGTCGGCGGACTCACAGTCGTCGACGTGCCCTCACGTGCGGAGGCGCTGGAATGGGCTGCCAAGATCGCCGTCGCCTGCCGGTGCGCGCAAGAAGTCCGGGAGATCGGGTACGATCCCGAACTCGACGAGATGCTCCGCAAGGCTGATAGCCGACCGTGACGTCGACGACGTCTATCGAACGCCGCGCACGACTTGCCTTGGCTGCGGCCGTGACCATATGAGGATGCGCCAGGCCCAGAACTCCGGCTTCGACAACCTGGAGAATGACCTGATGTCGCTGCTCGCTAAAGAGGAGCCATGAAACTTCTGCTGACGTCTTCTGGCATCGCCAACACGAGTATCAACGACGCGCTTGTCGGCCTGCTGGGCAAGCCGATTGAGGAGTCCAGCGCCCTCGTCATTCCGACCGCGATATATCCCTTCCCCCGGCGGTGCTGGCCACGCATGGGAGGCGATCTGCGGAAGGAGCAGGAGTCCCTTCGCCGGATTGGGCTGGAAGTCTTTGGGAGTGCTGGAGCTCTCCGTGCTGCCAAGCATCGACGAAGAATGCCGGGTCCCCGGCGGTCCAGGAGACCGACGCCGTATGCATGCCTCCCCTGGCGGGCGTAACCTAGAACGGAGTTTACTTACAGTCACATTCAAACTACGAACAGTAGTTCGTGCTGACCAGCTTGTTCGGGAATGCTAGACCCGCGCCAGGCGAGCAGGGCGCGGGCGCAGATTGACAGTTCCGGAGCGAGCCATCGCGTCTAAGGCGGAGACCAACAGCCGCACCGAGCGAGCTCTATACGCGAACCAGATCCGCTTGGTTACACAGAGCGTGATCAGCTGGGCTAGTCACGCTCTGTGGTCCTAGATGGTGACGAGTTGCAGGCGCCTGCTGAGTGCGTGAGCGAGGCGCTGCAGGGTCGCCTCGGTCGGGTTGCCGGCGCCCCGCTCGATGCGGCTGATGTCGGGCCTGGGGGACGCCGGCCAGGTCCGCGAGCTGAGCCTGAGTCAGGCCGCGGTTGACCCTGGCGTCCCGGTACTGAAGCCCGAGCTCGACGCCAGCGACCAACCTGGCGCGCAGTGCTGCCTGCTCAGGAGCGTCGGCGGCCTCGAATGAGCAAGATAGTCGCTGAACTTCGTTCCTATGAGAAGCTCTCCGGTCACTCGGCATCGTGACCGCTCCAGGTTCGACGGTCACTCTTCAATGCGCACCCGGGGCGGTTGCGGGCGGTGCAGGGAGCTGCCGGCCGGTTCCGGAGTGGGGCTTGGGCGAGATAGTTTGACGCGGGTGGATGTCATGCGCAGATATCTAGTTGTCGCGAATCAGACCCTGCAGGCGGCCGAACTGCGGGAGGAGCTGCGCAAGCGGATCAGCTCGGGGCCATGTTCGTTCTTCGTGATCGTTCCGGACACCACGGCCGCGCAGTATGACCCGGTGGCAGCCGGTGGCATCGTGCCGCAGCCTGGCGTGTGGTGGTGGGCGACGTACTACGCTCGCCCCGCGACCGACGAGGAGGCGTCCGCACAGGCCAGGGAGCGCCTCCGCCTGATGCTCGCCGGCCTTGCCGGGCTGGACGTTCCTGCCGAAGGCGTTCTCGGCAGCTCCAGCCCGTTAGATGCCATTGAGATGGCGTGCGCCGATCATGAGTTCGACGAGATCATCGTGACCACCCTGCCCCGGCACGTCTCGCGCTGGCTCAAGGTCGGCTTGCCACATCAGGCCGCGCGCCGGTTCAAATTGCCGGTCACGACCATCATCACCAGCTACTGACCACCGGACCCGTCAGCCGCCGGCATCACAAGCCGGTGACTTCCCGGACCGCTATTCACATTCCGGGTTCAGCGGGCACGCCAGCTGCAAGCTCGCTCAATCGGCCGTGGGGGCGCAATCCGCTGACCGTTCATACGCGCCATGGAGTCGCACATAGCGAACCCTTCCCGGCGTCGACTGGCAGGGCATGCCGGCCACCCCGAGTCGTGCCTCGATCTGCGTCCGCGTGATGGCGCCGTCGGCCGGCTGGCAGGCTGGGTCTGGATGGGGGCTCGCCGCGGGGCGGGCACGGATCTAGCGTGTGAGGCATGAGCGAGCACGGCGCGCGGCTGGATGGCGATGCGGCCGGCGGCAAGCCGGGCGGGCGTTTCGGGGTGCGGTCCATGGTCGCGCCGCTGCGCCGCGTCCTAGTGCGCCGCCCGGCGGTAGCAGGCGATTTCGCCGGGGCGGACTGGCGGATCCCGGACCCGGATCTGCTGGTCCGCCAGCATGAGGCGTTCGCGGGGCTGCTGGCCGGCCTGGGCTGCGCAGTGGACGTCGCGCCCGCGCTGGAGGGCATGGTAGACGCTACCTATGTGCGTGACCCGGGCCTGGTGACCGGGACGGGCGCGGTGCTGTTCCAGATGGCCAAGCCCGCTCGAATCGCCGAGCCGAGGCACCTGGGCGCCGCGCTGCACGCGGTCGGCGTGCCGGTGACCGCGCGGTTGTCGGGAACGGCTCGCGCCGACGGCGGCGACTTCATCTGGCTCGACGACCACACGGTGCTCGCCGGCCGCAGCTACCGCACCAACGCCGAGGCCCTGACTCAGCTTGCCGCGATCCTGGCCAGCGAAGGCATCATGCTGGAGCAGGTCGACCTGCCGCACGACCGCGGCCCGGACCATGTCCTGCACCTGATGTCGCTGATCTCGCCGGTCGCCGGCGACCTGGCCGTGATCTACCCGCCACTGGCACCGGTGCGGCTGATGGAAGCACTCGCCGACCGCGGCATCAAGGTGATCGCCGTCAATGCCGCCGAGTACGACACGATGGGCTGCAACGTCCTGGCCGTCGCCCCCGGCCGCGTCGTCGTGGTGGACGGCAACCCGCGCACCCGCGCCGCCCTGCAGTCCGCAGGCTGCGAGGTGCACGCCTACGCCGGATCGGAAATCTCCCTCAAGGGCGACGGCGGCCCGACCTGCCTGACCGCGCCCATCTGGCGCGACGACACCGCCCGATAACGGCACAACCTGACGCACCCGCCCGCCGGGTCAGCGAAGCACGCACGGAACTAGCCAAGACGGCCACCGCAATGCTGCGCAGTACGTGACCACAGCGTGGTCGACATCTGCACTAGATCGAATCGGCGCGCGCATCGCCCTGGCTCGGCGGGGATGTTGCTTGACTCAGATTCGCCGGTTCGGTGTGCCGCAACTGGGCACCGCGCCACCTCACCACCTGACGGCGCCGCGAGGCACGCCTGAAAGCCGGCCACTCAGCACGCTGAGGCCGTGCGGATCTCGCACCAGCTAAGCTTTGCTTGCTAAGCCGCATACGAGCCGATGGTCAGGTTTGGGGTGTCATGGCCCTGCGCCGGCGCGACAGCAGCAGCGACGGCTCGCGGCCGCGCTATTCCAGCCTCGGCAGCCGCATCGAGGGCTTGCTGCGGCTGGCCGAAGAACAGCGCGACCAGATCCTCGCCGAAGCGCGCCAGGAAGCGGCCGGGATTGTCGATGACGCGCGCAGGCAGGCTGCGGAGATCCTGGCGGATGCCGGGCTCCAAGCCGACCGGTCGGCAAGAGCCACGAAGGAACCAGCCGCTGGACAGGAGCCAGTTTGCGAAGCAGGAGGCCCGTCTGCTCACCCGTCGATGAAACAGCAGGGTCCTGACAAGACGATGTGAAGCCTGAGCCGACGGGCCGGTTGGTCACCAAACTTCAACATGGACCTCGGCATCCGGGCGTACCTTTGCGGCATCCTGCAGAACGTCCTGGCCCGGATGCCGCCCGTGCGCAACGTGACCTTGTGCATCGTGCTCCTCGCTTTCTTGGGCCAGGCAGCAGGAGTCGCGTTCGCCGCGCTCTTCCCGCGCTGCGACGTCGCGCATCGTGCTTGCCCGGTATTGGCTCGGGCAGCACGTCGGGTTCCGGCGGCCGCTGGTCGCCGGGCTCCGAGACGCGTTCCACCGTTCCACCGGTCCACCATCGTTTGTCAGGAGGCAGAACATAAGGCGGCTCAGGCTGCTGCTCGCGCGGATGGCGGCGTCCGGGCAGCTGCTGCGCAGGGGTGGTTACGATTGACGGCATGGCCGTTCACCTGACGCACTGGGGGACATTCGAGGCGATCAGCGATGGCGAGCGGCTGACTGAGGTGCGGCCGTGGCGTGATGACCCTGAGCCGATGCCGCTGATCGGCAACGTCGCCTCCGCCCAGCATCACCCGGCCCGCATCGCCGTGCCGCACGTGCGCAAGGGCTGGCTGGACCACGGCCCGGGTGCGCCTGGACGCGGCGACGAGCCGTTCGTGCCGGTGCCCTGGGACATGGTGCTGGACCTGCTGGCCGGGGAGCTGCGCCGGGTCTACCGCGATCACGGGGCGGAAGCGGTGTACGGCGGTTCGTACGGCTGGGCCAGCGCGGGCCGGTTCCACCACGCGCAGAGCCAGGTGCACCGGTTCCTGAACTGCCTCGGCGGCTACGTGCGGCACGTGAACAGCTACAGCCTCGGCACCTCCACGGTGCTGCTGCCGCATGTGGTCGCCGACGTGAACGTGCTGCTCAACCACGCCACGGCCAAGTCCGTGGTCGCGGAGCACAGCGGGCTGGTGGTCGCCTTCGGCGGACTGTCGCCGAAGAACGCGGCGGTGTCACCGGGCGGGGTATCCCGGCACAATGCCCGCGGCTGGGTGAGCGCTGCCCGGGCACGGGGCTGCCGGTTCGTCTCGGTGAGCCCGCTCCGCGACGACACGCCCGCCGAGGCACAGGCCGAGTGGATCGCGCCGCGTCCGGGCACCGACGCCGCGCTGATGCTCGCGCTCGCCCAGGTGCTCGACGCCGACGGCCTGGCCGACACCGCCTTCCTGGACCGCTACACAGTCGGCTACCCGCGGTTCACCCGTTACCTTCGCGGCGAGGCAGACGGCGTCGTGAAGAACCCCCCGTGGGCTGAGGAGATCACCGGCGTGCCAGCGGCGCGCATCAGGGAGCTCGCGCACGAGATGGCGGCGGTGCGCACCCTGGTGACCGTCAGCTGGTCGCTGCAGCGCGCCCGGCACGGGGAGCAGCCGCTGTGGCTCGGTGTGGTGCTCGCCGCCATGCTCGGCCAGATCGGGCTGCCGGGCGGCGGCTTCGGCCACGGCTACGGGTCCGCATCCCTGGTTGGCGAGCCAGCGCCCCAGGTGTCAGTGCCGCGGCTGCCGCAGGGCAGGAACGGAGCCTCCGCGTTCATCCCGGTCGCGCGGATCGCCGACATGCTGCTGAATCCCGGTGCCTCCTATGACTACAACGGGCAGCGCCTGATCTACCCGGACATCCGGCTGGTGTACTGGTGCGGCGGTAACCCGTTTCATCATCACCAGGACCTCGCCCGGCTGCGCGAGGCGTTCGCCCGGCCGGACACGGTGGTGGTGCATGACCCGTTCTGGACGGCGACGGCCCGGCACGCCGACTTCGTGCTGCCGTCCACCATGTCCATCGAGCGTGACGACTACGGCTCGGGGCAAAACGACCGGATGTTCTTCCCGATGCCGTCGCTGACCCGGCCGCACGGCGAAGCACGGGACGACTACAGCATCTTCGCCGGGCTAGCGGAACGGCTCGGCACGGGCAAGGACTTCACCGAGGGCCGCACCGCGATGGACTGGCTGCGCCGCCTGTATGAAGAGTGGCGGGGCAACCTGGCCGAACGCGGCCGGGCGGTACCGGGCTTTGACGAGTTCTGGGCAGGCGACGGCCTCGAACTGCCGGTGGCCAGCGAGCCGCAGGTGGCGTTCGCTGATTTCCGCGCCGACCCGGAGGGCCACCCGCTCACCACGCCGACCGGGAAGATCGAAATCTTCTCCGCAACCATCGACAGCTTCGGGTACCCGGACTGCCCGGGCCATCCGGTCTGGCTCGAACCGGACGAATGGCTCGGCTCCCCCGCCGCCCGGCGTTTCGGTCTGCAACTGGTCGCCAACCAGCCGCGGTCCCGGTTGCACAGCCAGCTGGATGTCGGCGCGCACAGCCAGTCGGTCAAGATCGCCGGGCGTGAGCCGGTGCGGCTGAATCCCGACGACGCGGCAAGTCGCGGCCTGCGCGACGGCGATCTCGTGCGGATCTTCAACGACCGTGGTGCATGCCTGGCCGGCCTGGCCGTCGATGAGGCGGTGCGCCCCGGGGTCGCCCAGCTTTCTACCGGCGCCTGGTACGACCCGGACCCGGCCGTCCCGGGCTTCTGCCGTCACGGCAATCCCAACGTGCTCACCGCCGACCGCCCCTCCTCAACCCTCAGCCAGGGCTGCACGGGCCAGCTGACCCTCGTCGAGATCGAGCCGTACCACGGCGTCCCGCCGGAGCTTTCCGTCACTCGGCCCCCCGCCACCGCACACCTGGGATAACTCGCGGCCGCTGGACGGCCAGCGAGCCTGCCAGGACCCGCCGCGGTGATTGCCGACGAGACGTTCGCCGTTCCGCGGCTTCGACTCTCTGCGGCCATGCTGAGCAGGCAGCTAGGCAGTTCCGGGTCCGGCATTCCCGGGCTGACGGGCCATGAGCGCGAAGCGTACCCTCGCAATGTGCTCTTCAGTCAGGAGTTGCGCGACGACGTGCTGGCCGGAGAAATCACCGTGTCGTTCCGGCTGTGGAAACGACCCAAGGTGAAGGCTGGCGGCCGGTACCCGGTGGGCCCCGGCTCGGGTGTGATCGAGGTGGACTGCATCGAGCTGATCCCGTTCGGCGACATCACCGACGCCGACGTGCTGCGAGCCGGAGAACCGGACCGGGAAACGCTGCGGCACCGCGCGGCGCATGCGGGTCCGATCGACGACGGCACGCTGCTGTACCGGGTGGAGTTCCACCCCGTCTAGACACCTACGGCTGGAGGGTGTCAAGCGGCGGCGGTCACTTTGCCTGGCCCATCGCCTTCAGCCGCCTCGAAATCGCCAGCGCATAAGAGTGATCGCAGCCGGGCGAGCTCTGCCGGCAGCTGGCGGCCACTTGGCCTTCTTCGTTGATCTTCTCGGCCACCCGCGGCGCGGTTCTGCTGCGGTCGCCGCCGCGCCGTCGGCAATTGGTGGCACCGGGCTGCCTTGCATGACCGTCCTCGGCTGTTACATAACCCGCCGTGATGGCCGGCTCCGCCGCCGCCGCCGCCGTGACCGCCGTGTCCGTGGCCGCCCCCGCCGCCGTGGTGACTGCCCCAGCCGGCGAAGCCGCCGTGGCCGACCGCCGTACGGACATGAGTGCAGGCGGCATCGGCGAAGGCGGCGCCTAAGGCGGCGCCTAAGGCCGCTGTATCGGTGGTGCTGTAGTAGCCGCGGCTGCCGGGCAAGACGCTCGCGGGAGGCTGCAGCCCGGCGAACCGCTCGGCCCAGTGCGGTGTCAGGCCGAATGCCACTGCGTACGGGAGGCATTCGCGGAATCGGGCCCACGCATCTGTGCCGGCCGGCTGCATCCTGGCGAGATAGCTGCGGAACGCGCGGACCGTGGCCACTGCGCTTGCCGCGCCATCTTCCCGGGCGCCCCCGTCATGACCAGCTGCGTCGTCCGTCAGGACCGGTCCGATAAATCCGCGCCTGACGGCCTCGCGATTGAGCTGCCGGTAGGCTTTGGTGAGAGCAGCAGTCCAGCGCTTGGTCTTGCTTGCCTGCGACATCGGGATGGCTTTCCGGCGAGGCAACGCCGCTAGCAGCGCTTTCTCATAGCGCAGCAGGCCGTCCCGGAAGCCGGGCCTTGCCAGCCTCCAGCCGCTGACCTTTCGGGCGCTGCGGGTTAAGACCCAGTCCCCGCCGCCTTCCTCGTCGGCCTTTTGCTCAATCGCCAGGTGGCCGCGGATTTCCAGGTCGATCAGCGTAGCCGCGATGTGATCAGGCCGAGCGCTGCCCGTCAGGACGACGCCAGCCTGCGCCGGCCTCAGCCCGGCGGCGAGCTCAATCGGCTCACTTTCCGCAGCCCCGTTTCCCTGTGCCGCCATTTTCCGCCCTCCGCAGACCATGCCGAACGCCTGGACACCGCCTGCGCGCCGGGCCACAGGCGTAACGCAACAAGCTCAACAGGTCGTTTCGCGCGACATTTGATCATCTACAGCTTAGAGAATTTATGAGCGGGAACGGGACGTCCGGCGGTCTGAGGTTGCCCGGGTATCCCGGATGCACCAGGCTCCGCAGGCACTCCGACGTCGTGATGTGGCTGCCACGCGGCCCAGGTGCGCGAGCGGGTGAAAGGCGTGGGTAGACGAGCTGGTCAGGGCTTGAGTACGTAGCGGCCGCGTACCCCTCCCTTGGACATGTCCCGGTGAGCATCGGCGGCCCGGTCCAGCGGCATCACCGCGTGCACTCGGGCTGGCAGCTCGCCGGATGCGGTGCGGGCCAGCAGGGCACTCAGTCGAGAGCCATCGGGGTGCGCGACCACGGCGGCGACCGTGATGCCGCGCTCCGTGGCCGGCTCTGCGCCCGGCTGGACGCCGACGAAGGTCCCGCCGTAGCGGACCAGGGCGAGGCCCCGCTCCTGCAGCGCCGCACAGTCGGCGAGGGCGTCCCAGCCCGGGCCGGCGTGCGTGGTCAATTCGGCGCCGAGGCCGCGGACGAACTCCTCGGCTCTGGCCAGACCGGTCACGTCCCAGCCGCGGTCCTGCGCGAGCGAGGCGACGTACCCCCCGACCGCGCCGGCCGCCCCGGTCACGAGCAGCCGGTTGCCGTCGGTGGGTGCGTCGCCGAGCAGGTCGACGATCTGGGCGGCGGCCAGCCCGTTGAGCGGTACCGTCGACGCCGCGACCAGGTCCAGGCTGTCGGGAACGACCGCGAGGTCGACGGGGTTGACCGGCGCCGCGGCGATCCCAACCCGGTCCTCGCCGGGTCCGGGCTCGACGACGGGAACGTCGATGATCTCGATCGAGCCGGGTCCGCCCGGGGCGCGGACGGCCGCGGTGCGGAAGGTAGATGTGCTCATGGCTTCGCTCCTGGTGGCTTGTGCTCGACAGTTGTCCCACACCACGATGGACGGGTAACTCTCCAACGGGAAGTACGCACTTCCAAGTGCGTAGGTCACCGCCCGGTAGGAAGGAGCAGCCGGTGCCAACCATGACGGCCGCGCAGCGGCGAGCCCAGGCGAAGGCGGACTACGACGCGTTCCTGGCGAACTGCCCCAGCCGCCAGCTGCTCGACAGGATCTCCGACAAATGGGTCGCGCTGATTCTGGCCGCGCTCGGCAGCGACGGCCCGAGCCCCGGGAAAGACTGCGTCGGCAAGCGGCGGTCGATGCGCTACTCCCAGTTGTCCCGCCGTCTGGCCGGAATCAGCCAGAAGATGCTGACCCAGACGCTGCGCTCCCTCGAACGCGACGGCCTGATCACCCGCACCGTGACGCCGACCGTGCCGGTCACGGTCACCTACGAGCTGACCGGCCTCGGTCTCTCACTCCAGCACGTGATGCGCGGCATCAAGGGCTGGGCCGAGGCGCACATGGACGAGGTGATCGCCAACCGCGAGGAATACGACACCCGGGGCACCTGAACGCCGGCGATGTTCGGTCCTGTCCTGCATTCGGCCGTCAAGCGGATCGTCAACGGGCTGCAAGATGACCGTCAAACCCGGAGCGCAGGCTGGGAGGACCACAAGCGATCGGCAATTGCGGGTCGACGGTCGGGAGGCCTCCGCCATGGACATGTACATCAAGGTGATAACCGTCCCAGCTGGAACGTCGGACCCGGTAGATGCCCGGCTAGAGCCGTGCCCGCCGGACGTGGAGCCCGCCACCGTGCAGTCGTATCTCACCGGGAAGTTCGGCGAACCGCTCCGGCTCGTCTGGACATCCACCATCCGTCACCCGCGTGTGGACATCGGCTGGGTATTCCCTGGCAGCCCAGCCACGGGGACCGACGCAGCGCAAGAGATCCTCGCCATCCCGACCTTGATCGCCGACGACGGCACGCTGCAGCACATGTTCGAGGTGCAGGCCGACCAGCGGCAGCAATTCGAGCAGCTCGCCGCGTCGGGAGCCCTCGACAGCCACCAGGTGATCACCGCCCTGCCGCGCGACTACCAGCCAGCCGCCGGGACAGCCGAGCCGGCCAGCGATGCCTCCGCGGCACGCACCGGAGGCACAAGCAACCCAGGCGGCTGGCAGGACCAGCTTCATCAGACCCTTACTCAGATCGCCCGCGACACCGGCGCGACGCTCCATCCCTACCCCCGGCCCGGCCCTGCCGTCCGCCGCGTGCAGCTACGCGACACCCGCGACGCCCGCGGCACCCAGCTCGAAGCCGCCCAGATCGAACCAGACGGCACCCTGCGCATCGTCGGACACGACCAGGGCCCCGGCGTCACCGAGTTCTTCGGCACCGGAATCACCTCCTACGAATGGATCTACACGGTGCCGCCCGACCGGGTAGCCAGCCTCACCGCCCTCGCCGGCGGCCAGCCAGGCGACGACCCGCTCGAGACCCTCGCCGCCTACTACCACCAATCCCGCGGACACATCAGCGACCTGCTCGCAAACCCGCAGGTAGCCGCCGACTTCAGCAATTGGCCCAGCTGACCCAGCCCATACGGCGTCCGGGAGGAGCAGCGGCCGCGGACCTGATCAGGACGGCGACGAGGATGGCGCCGACGACCGGGCCGAGGAGATAGGCCCACAGGAAGCCAAGCAGTCCGGCGAACACCAGCGGGCCAGCACCGGGCCGAGCACCCGCGCGGCCGGCGAGCACGCCAACGAACGATCCGGCAAGCTGGGCGCCGACATAGACGCCGACGTCCCCGCCGGGAATGCCGCGCGGCAGCCACATCGTCACCGTGACCGCCGGGTTGAAATGGCCGCCCGAACTGCGACCGAGCGGCGAGATGATCAGTAGTCCGATGATGGCCCGGTCATCACGCCGTCGATGCCCAGCCGTCCGGCCAGCCCCGGCACGGCAATGGCCAGCGGCGAGCCCGGGCCGAACAGCCACCTGGCGATGACCGTAGCGGAGAACAGCAGCAGTGTCGTCCCGATGAACTCGCTGATCCCGGCTGATCGGACACCGGCGGCAGTGAGGGTCTGCACCATGCATCGCCAGTGTTACCCTCCCCAGCCGCAGCGCCGCCGCCTGCAGCGTCCTCCTGCCCGGCCGCAGGCATGCCGGTTCGTTTCCAGGCCCTGGTTGACTGAGAACTATGTGCGACACCATGGTGGTGGTCGGGCCGGGGTCGGTGCTGTTCGCCAAGAACTCCGATCGCGATCCGAACGAGGCCCAGTTCCTGGACTGGCAGCCCCGCGCCAGCCATCCGGCCGGGCCACGGTGCGGTGCACCTGGATCGAGATCGGGCAGGTCCGCCAGACCCACGCGGTGCTGATGAGCCGCCCGTTCTGGATGTGGGGCGCCGAGATAGGCGCCAACGAGCGCCGGGGCTGTGGTCCCGCGTTACTCCGTGATCGACGGCGGCGCGGCAGCGCCCTGCATGCATGCCGGGCGCCTGGCATTGAACGCGCAGACCACCGCGTTCTGGGTAGCCGAACTGCGGCCGGACGGCGCGGCGCACTGGGTCACCGCGACCGCTGCGCCCTGCACGTCGCTGTTCAGGCCGGTGCAGGTCACGAGCCCCATCGACCTCGCACAGCAGCCATCGGACTGCTACGACCCGGCCGCGCTGTGGTGGCGGCACGAGGAACTGCATCGGATGGCGATGCGCGACCCTGAGAACGCGCACCCGCTGTTCGGCCCCGAACGCGGCGCCGTGCAGGCCCGCTGGCTGGCCGCGCCGCCCAGCCCGGCAGCCGCGTTCGCAGAGGGCGACGAGCTGCTGGCACGCTGGACGGCTGCGGTGGCGGCCCGGATCGCCGGCCGCGACACGCGCCCCGCCTGGGCCAGGAGGTACTGGCAGAAAAGGAACAGGCGAGCAGGGCTGCCTGGCCAGGCGGCGCTGCGCGCGGGAGCGGCACCGAACTGAGCTCGTCCGCCCCTGCCGGCCGACGACGGCTTCCCTGGTGCCTCCGAGCGGCTGCTTTCCTACTCGCTGGTCTCGTATTTGAAAGAGACACGAAGCTTGGTGCGGTAGGTGAGCGTGCCGTCTTCCGCGATCTGGATGTCCTGCGCCACGACCTCAGCGACTCTCAGATCGCGAATAGTCTGGCTGGCCGTCTTGACCGCTACAGCAGCGGCGTCCTCCCATGACTGCGTGCTCGTGCCGATAAGGTCGGTCACCCGGTAGACGCTCATGCGACATCTCCAGTCCTGCGGGAAGGTGGCTACCCGACCAGTCCTACAGTGATCGCGTCTCGCCGGGCAAGAGGCTGCGGGCCCCCGTCGGCGGCTGCGCCGCGCGAATACCCGATTTCTCCCGTACGGCCGCGGCCGGCCTGCGACTCAACCGTGGTGGCCGCCGCCTCCTCCTCCTCCTCCTCCTCCTCCTCCTCCTCCTCGTCCCCGCCGCCGCCGCCACCGCCGCCGCCATGATGACCGCCGCCGTGATGACCGCTGCCACCACCGCTCCAGCCGGTGCCGTGATGCCCGTGGTGGCCGCCGCCGGACTGTCGGAAAGCGTCAATAACGCCAGGCCAGCCGCCGCGGTAGGTCATACTCCGGCGTCGCGTCTCGCGGCGGTTGGCGAATATCGAGAAGCCACGCACGGCGATGACGATGCCGAGAATGACGATGAAAGTCAGTACTGATCCGATCATCAGACTCCTGTCTCCCGGCAGCCTTCGGCCGCTCACGGCCAGCGTAAGCGTCCAGCCGCTCCCGTCATAGAGCTGATAGCCGGCCGGCGACTGCACTGGCCGGAAGGGCTGTCCGAATGCGAGAAGCCAGGGATTCCGGGAGGCGGCCTCTGATCTGCGCTGGCCGTTCGACAACGCGCTGTATCAAGTGGTGCGGACCGGCTAATGATCAGCGGTGACTGGCCCAGAAGTTCAGGTAGCTCCGGTGCAGCCAGTCATCGACCCAGCCGCGATCTGGCTGGTCCGGCACGGCCGAGGTCTCCCGCAGCTGGATGAGCTGAGTTTCGGCGCCGGTGATGGCGTCCAGGACATCGGCGAGCGGCACGTCCCCGCGCCGGATCGAGCGCAGGTAGGCGCGGTGCGGTTCGGGCACAGGCAGCGTGATGCGGCCGGTGGTGAGGAACTCGATGCCCTGGAGCCCGAGCCGCAGGGCGTGCATCGCGTATTTGGTGTCGTAGCCGTGGATCGCCACCAATTCGGGCCGGTTGGTGTGCGCCCCGGCCTGGCCGGTCATAGCTGCCTTCTGCGCCTGCAGGTAGCCCAGGAACCGGACAGCGGCCAGCCGGGACACGAACCGGTGCGCGTTGCCCGCGCCAGCCGCGCCCATTTGCGGGCGGAGTAGATGATGACATCCAGGTCACCAGCTCCTGACCGGTTCGCCACTCCACCAGGCCGGTCCCAGGCTGTATGCCTCTCGTACTGCTCGAACCGCACCGACGGCTCCAGGCCGCCAGCGCCGCTGGGCACGCGGGCCAGGCCAGTGACGAACTGCGCAGGCTCCAGGCACAGGCCCATCTCGTCCCGGTCGTCCTGCCGGGCTACCGCCGTGCCGTGCACGCCGGATCCCACCTGAACGCGCAAGATCATGCCTTCTTCGGCGATCCCGCGAGCCTCCTCCGAGGCATGCGGGTGGGCGAAGCCAGCCGGCAGCGAACTGGAACCAGCGACCGGCCCTGGCACACCCGCAGACATGGTCCAGTTCTAGCCGCGCGAACCGCCAGACGCCACCCGAATACGCCCGCCAGGATCGCGGTGCCAGGCTGCGCGCGGAAATGGTCGGGCACCTCAAGGCTGACGGCAGGCTCAGCGACCAGCGGGTCAAGGGGGCTCTGCTCAAGGTTCCCAGGCACATGTTCCTTCCGGGAATAGGTCTGGCCGAGGCGTACGCCGACGAGGCAGTCGTCACGCACTATAAGGACGGCCTGCCTTCCAGCTCGGCCTCGCAGCCGGCCATCGTCGCCGCCATGCTCGAGCAACTGAACCCGCCGGCAGGCGGAAGTGTGCTGGAGGTCGGCGCCGGCACTGGCTACAACGCGGCACTGCTGTCGGCTCTTGTCGGCCCATCCGGGCGGGTCGTTACGGTCGAGATCAGCCCCGAGGTCTTTGTTGAAGCCGAAAATCACCTGTCCGAAGCCGGCATCGGCAACGTGCAGGTGATCTGCGCGGACGGCGCCGCCGGCTGGCCCGCTGGCGCACCGTACGACGGGATCATCGCCACGGCCGGCGCAACTGATCTGGCGCCAGCATGGCTCAGCCAGCTCGCTCCGGCGGGCCGGATCGTCGTGCCGCTGTCGATCAGGGGCGTGCAGCAGTGCGTGGCGTTCGCGCGGGCCGATGGCCACCTGCGCAGCGTCGCGGTGTGCGAGGCAGGGTTCATGCCGCTCGCGGGTGCCATGGCCAGCGCCGACATCCGCCTGCCGGTGCCGGGCCATCCTGGCGTGCACGTGATTGCCGCGCCGGTGACCGCGGTGGACGCCGGGCTCATCGGCGCTAGCCTGGGCGCCAGGGGACCCGCGGTGGCCGTCGGCGTCACGGCGACTGAGGTCGAGGCATTCGGGAGCCTGCTGCGGTGGCTCGCGTTTCGCGCCCCGGCACCGGCCTCGCTCAAGTACAGCGGGCCAGTGCGCACCTGCGGGGCAGCGGAGCAGGAAGCCAGGCAGCTGGCCGAGCTGGTCAGGGCATGGGATGCCGCGGAGCGGCCGGGAGCCGACCAGCTCCTGATCGACGCTTACCCCTCCGGCGCCGCCGTGCCGGAAGCAGGCGGCAGCGTACACCGCGCTCAGCACGTGACCTTCGTCGTGTCATCACGGTGAGCCAGGGCTGGCGTCGCCGCCATGCGCATCCACGCGAGAGCCCAGCACGGGCTAGGCGGTGACCTTGGGCCCTGCCGCCGGGCAGGGTGGGCGCGCATCATGGTCGGAAGGCCGCATGACAGGGGAGGTGGATCATGTGGGTGATTCAGCGGACTATGACGTCCTGGTGATCGGCTCGGGATTCGGGGGATGCGTGGCGGCGCTGCGGCTCACCGAGAAGGGCTACCGGGTGGGCGTGCTGGAAGCGGGGCGCCGGTTCGAGGACGCCGACTTGCCCGCCACGTCGTGGGACGTCCGCAGGTTCTTGTGGGCCCCGAGGCTTGGCTGCATGGGCATCCAGCGAATCCACATGCTGCGTGACGTGATCATCCTGGCCGGTGCCGGCGTTGGCGGCGGCTCGCTCGTGTACGCGAATACGCTGTACCGACCGGGCGATACCTTTTACCACGATTCCCAGTGGGCGGACATTTCTGATTGGCGGGCCGAGCTCGCGGCCTACTACGACCAGGCGGAGCGGATGCTGGGCGTGGTGCGCAACCCGACGCTGACGCCCTCCGACGAGGTGCTGAAGCAGGTTGCCGCTGAGATGGGCGTGGGAGACACATTCGGCGCCGCCCCCGTCGGGGTATTTTTCGGCCGGGCAGGGCGCAAGGAACCAGGCGTGGAGGTGGACGACCCGTTCTTCGGGGGAGCGGGCCCGCGACGCAGCGGCTGCCTTGAGGAAGGGGAGTGCATGACCGGCTGCCGGCACAACGCGAAGAACACGCTGGTCAAGAACTACCTGTACCTGGCCGAGAGGGCAGGCGCTGTCGTTTATCCGGAAACCACGGCGGTCACGATCCGGCCGCACGGTCAGGCAGGCTACGCGGTGGAAGCAGCACGGACCGGCACGCGGCGGGCCAGGCGCACCGTGGCTACCTTCACCGCCGAGCACGTCGTGTTCGCGGCCGGAACCTGGGGCACCCAGCAGCTCCTGCACCGGATGAAAGTCCAGGGCTTGCTGCCGGGGATCTCCGCCAGGCTCGGCGTCCTGACTCGCACGAACTCCGAGGCCCTCGGCGGCGCTATGACCACGCTGCGCGACCGGCGGCAGCATGACTTCACCCGGGGCGTGGCCATCACCTCATCCATTCACCCGGACAAGCACACGCACATCGAACCCGTCCGATACGGCAAGGGCTCGAATGCGATGGGGCTGCTGTCCACCCTGATGACCGACGGCGGCGGGCCGCTGCCGCGCGGCGTGACGTGGCTGGCACACGCGGCCCGGCACCCTGGACAGCTCGTCTCGCTGTATGGCGGCCTGAATCACTGGTCTGAACGGGCCGTGATCGGGCTCACCATGCAGACGTTGGACAACTCGATAACGGTGCTTCCCAAGCGCACCAGGTTCGGCCGGATCAGGCTGACCTCACAGCAGGGTCACGGCGATCCGAGTCCGACATGGATTCCGGCCGCCAACGAGACAATGCGCCGCATCGCAGCCAAGATCGGCGGCTTCCCGCTCGGCAGCCTCGGTGAGATCGTCAACATCCCGATGACGGCGCACTTCATCGGCGGCTGCGCCATCGGTGACTCCGCGGAGACCGGCGTGGTAGACCCGTACCACCGGATGTACGGCTATCCCGGGTTGCACGTGGTCGATGGCTCTACGATCTCGGCGAACCTTGGCGTCAACCCGGCGCTCACGATCACAGCGCAGGCCGAGCGCGCCATGGCTCTGTGGCCCAACAAGGGAGACCACGACCCACGCCCGGCGCTTGGCGCTGCCTACCAGCAGGTCGCGCCCGTCGAGCCGCGCAGTCCAACCGTGCCGCCGTCTGCGCCCGCGGCGCTGCGGCTGCCGATCACCGATTAGCGAGGACACTCAAGGGGGCGCTCGGATCGGGCTGGTCAGCGTTTGACGTCGCCGTGCACTCCGCGGCGCGCGGGCGGCGGAGCGGTTCTATGAACCGGCCAGGCCTGCGAAGCGTGCAAAGGGGGTTGGTGGCGGCCGCGATCAGCGCGGCGGGCCGGGGAATGAGGTTCCTTCATGCCGGAAGAGACATGCGATGGCGGGAGCCGCTTTCAGCATGGAATCGTCGTCGACACGCATCTGCACACTGTGGACTATCTGCCGGTCTTTGCGTCATCGCTTTTTCGCTGGGCTATCCGCCGTACTGTGCCGCCGCCCTTCTTCTTTGATCAGCTCCCATCGGCGGGGGTCGACGCGGTCGTGGCGAACGCCGTGGGGGACAGGGTGGCAACAGCGTGGTGGGGGCGGCGGCCTTGGCATGCGGTCCACGAGCAGCTCCGCAGAATCCGGCGAGAAGCCGGAGGCGCGGATATCGAGTTGGCAACGTCGGCCATCCAGGTCCGGACGGCGTTTGAGGCGGGACAGGTATCGGTCATTCTCGGCCTGGAAGGAGGTGACGTTATCGGCCGTGACCTCAGCCGCCTGGACAAGTTGTTTGAGCTGGGCGTCAGGATTCTGGTGCCGGTACATCTGCGAGATAACTCGATTGGGACGACACGCCTTCCCTGGCAGAGCTACATGAGAATACCAGGACTTCCGCGCCGCCGATCAGGTGGCCTTACCGAGTTTGGTGGTGCCCTGATCGAGCGGATGAATTCACTCGGCATGATAATTGATGTGTCTCATTCGGATGCCGCAACGCTCCGCGATATCGTTGGGTGCACCCGAAGGCCGATCGTAGCCTCGCACACAGGCGCGCGCAGAATTGAGGACTTCGAGCGCTTCCTTGATGACGATGAGATCGTTGCTGTAGCTGAGACCGGTGGGCTTGTGGGCCTTTGGCCTTATCATCACCAGGGTCACGGTCCCGAGGATTTCGCAGCGCTGATGCGCCACGCGCGTCACATCGCCGACCTGGTGGGGCCGGCATACCTGTGCTTGGGAACTGATATCAATGGCGTTCCCGGCACGCTGGCCGGATTCCGGGAAGAGAACGATGTCCGTCTGATTGCGGAACATCTCATGTCCGCCGCTGGCTTCGGCAAGGATGACGTCTCGGGCATCATGGGCGGGAACTTCATGCGCGTTTTCGAGCAGGCCGTATCTAGCTGAAGCCACGCGCTTCGAACAGCATGGACGGCAGCCATGGCCAGCGGTCAGCCGGAAATCCACTGCGTGACAACCTGCCATGACGCCGTGCTGCCGGCCGGCTGGCAGCGGATGCTGACAGGCCCGGATCCCGGCGAGGTGATGCTGAAGCGGCCGAACTCGTCCGTCGTCACGGTTCGCTGCAGAGCCCCTTGCCGGATCTCGACTTCGGCGGAGCGCGCCGGGACCAGCCGCCCGGCGATGCGGCGCTCCGGCCGACGACCGGTGAGCTCAAGCTCGATGCTGAGATCACTGGCCCGGAACGTCAGCAGCCGTGGATGGCCTGAACCGCGCGCGAGAGCAGCCGCATGGGTGTCCGCCGAGTCGAAGACAAGCTCTGCCAGCTCAGCGTCGATGGTGCGCCAGCCGAAGAGGTCTGTCGCGTCAACCAGCAGGCGAGGCGGGATTGGATCGAGCAGCTCCTCGGCGCTCTTCAGCTCCTGCTCGAGTTCGTCATCGTCCGGCATCGTTCATCCCTCCGCCGGCGGGCGTCGCGGCCGTGCCGGCGCGCCCGAAGCATCGTGCTCGGCCAGCAGCATCCGGAGTTGTTGCAGGCAGCGGGCCCTGGTGGGGCCGATACTGCCGACGGCGATATCCAGCGTCGTAGCTATATCGGCGTAACTGAGCGGGGGTGACGCGATGAGCATGCGCAGTAGCTGCTGGCAGCGGCCAGGCAACCGGCGGAAGGCCGACCACACCTTGCGCAATCGCCGTGCCCGTGCCAAGCATTCCTCGGACTCGATCACGACATCCTCTGGTGTTCCCTCGTCGCTTTCCCGGTCGAGTATCGAGCGATGGTCGGTAACGGATGTCCGCGTGCCGAGGCGGATCACCTTGAGCGACTCGTTCCTTGCCGTAGTCGCGAGCCACGCGCCGACACGCCCGGGCTCCTTCAGCCGGGACAGGTTCTCGGTGAGCCGTAGCCAGGTGGTCTGGAAGACATCTTCCGCGTCGGCGGTGCCGAGGTCGTGCGCGCGGGCAATGGACCACACCAGCCCACCGAACCGCTGGACCAGGGCGGTCCAGGCCGCCCCGTCGCCGTCGGCGGCGGACCTGACAAGGACGCCGGAGTCATCACCGTGTACGGTCATGCCAGCCTCGAGTCTCGGAGTTCCTCATCCTATGTCCGCCCGGCCAGCCTGCACGATCTCTTCCCGTCGGTGCGTTGCGGCCCGTCGGCCCGGCCGCGCAGGCTAGCGGAGCACTCGAAGCACCTCCTGGTCTGCCTCGTCACGAATGTTGGTGGCGTAGTGGTCCAGCAGATCCGCTGCTGCCCGCCGGGCGTCGGTCATCTCGCCGATACGCGTCATATGCGCGGCGATCATCCCGGCCACGAGCGGCGTGGCGAAGGATGTGCCGCTCCACTGGGCCCGCCCATCGAAGTTGACGAGGTCCCCCTTGTGGGTGGCGGGCGTCACACAGCCGCAGCTCGGATAGAGCGGCGGATGGTAGTACCGGCATGCCGTATAGGAATCGTGCTGGTAGCCATACGGCCCGGGCCGGAACAAGTTGATGACACCCTCGCCATAGGCGAAGATCGTGACCCAGTCCCCATGGTTGCTGAAGCACGCGCGGCCCCTGCCGTCGCGCCGCAGTGCCCCGACGGATATGACCCCGGGATTGCCCGGTGCCGATGCGGCCGGCCAGAACAGGTTCTGGCTGGTGCCGTCGTTGCCGGCGGCCGCGATCAGGACTGTGCCGCGTTGATCGGTAGCGAGCCTCTCGAGCAACGGCGCGAGACCCATGAGCTCCTGGTTGTCGAGGCTGGTTGCCCCCGCGGACAGGCTGATGATCTGGGGCCAGGGCTTACCCGGCCCGCCCGCCTCGTCCTCCAGCCGCGAAAGGATCAATCCGCCGAGATCCTCCTCCAGGAGCGTGCCGGCATTCTGCAGCGCGCTGGACACGGTCACCTTCACGCCGGGCGCCACGGACCGGAGCACTCCCGTGATGAACGTGCCGTGGCCCGCGTACTCCTTGATCACACCATCCGGGTCCAGGGGCATCCTGGGTTCCTCGTCCGCCAGTACGCTGACATCTGCCAGCAGCGGATGAGCGCTGGCGAAATCCTCCTGGAAGCCGGTATCGATGACGAAGACCGATATCCCGTCACCGGTCATGGCCGGGCGAGGATCCGGCCAGAGCGGCGTGACTGGCGCCACCGGGTACGGTTCGCCGGCCGGGCACAGGTTGACGGGGGCAATGGATACCAGGTGATTGGGCGTCACCATGCTGCGCCGTCGCCCGGCTGGCTCGCCGCGCTGGGCCGCCTCGTTGAGCCTGGCAACTTCGGTGGGGATGTGCGTGCCAGTCTCGAAGGTGAGCTTGCGCAGGCCAGGTACGCGACTGACGTCGACCCTGGCACGGGTGTGCGGAAGTATCCGGTGCATGTCAGCACCGCGAGTGAGCATTGTGTTCGCTTCGTACACGTAACTAGGCGAAATACCAGAGCCTGGTGTCGCTTCATCTGGCGCCACCAGGAATTCCGTGAGCGGATTCCGGCGCCGCACCTCCGCGAGCTGTTCCCAGAACCGCGCGTACGGGTCGCGGGCACCGTCGGTCACTGCACTCATGGCGCTTCCTCCAAGCAATCCGGGCTCTCGAAGGAAGACCCGGACCGCGCATTCGTGATACAAACCGTAGACGTCAGGGACGTCAACCTCTAACATCCATCCGTGTCCAGCACCGTGGGCGACGGCCACTCCGACGGCGATCCAGACGGCTTGCTGACGCTGGTCTTCGCCCGGCCCAAGGACGCGCTTGCCGCCGCGCACGCCCAGTTGGCCCGCCGGCCGACCGCGTACCGCGCTTCCATCGCCTACCAGGCGATCGGGCTCGTCGAACGGGACTTCGGCGACGCTTTAGCAGCCATCCGCTGCCTGCGGCGTGCGGTGCGACTGGCTAGGCAGTCCGGTTCGGCGAACCGCGAGGGCGATGCCCTCGCCGCGCTGGGAATCGCACTTATCCACGGTGGCAGGACGGTGGCCGGTCTGCACGCCCTGCAGGCAGCGGTGTCGTGCACTAACGGCCTGGTGGCCGCGCGAGTCCGCTTCCGGCTGGCTGGTGCATTGTGGCTGCTCGGCCGCCATGACGAGGCCCTTGATGAGCTCCGGCCTGCTATCCCGGCACTGCGGCAGGCGCATGACACCGTCTGGACAGCGCGCGCTCTCACCCTGCGCGGGCTGCTCCGGCTCGCGCGCGGCGCTGCCGATCCGGCCGACCGTGACTTCGGCGCCGCCGAACGGCTCTTCGCCACGACCGGCCAGGAGCACGATTCCGCGCTTGCGGTGCACAACCGCGGCCTCGTGGCGTTCCGAGCCGGCGACCTGCCGGCTGCACTGCACCATTTCGATGAGGCCAGGCGCCGCTTCGGTGTCCTCGGCACCGCCATGCCCGAGCTCAGCGTCCACCGATGCGGGGTTCTGCTCGCGGCGGGACTCTCGATGGAGGCACTCGGCGAGGCCGATACAGCCATCGCCCGGCTGGAAAACTCGCGTGGTCAGGCCACTCGCAAAGCAGAGCTACTGCTGGTGGCTGCGCGTGCAGCGCTAGCCGCCGGTGATCCCGGCATCGCCAAAACCCGGGCGGGCGCGGCTGCCAGGCTCTTTGCCGCCCAGCGCCGTGACTGGTGGACAGCCCACTGCAAGCTGGTGCTGCTGCAGGCCAGGCTGGCGGCCGGCCCGGCTTCATCCCAGCTGGCGCACGATGCGGCCCGCACCGCCGAGCACCTGACCAGACTCGGATCGGCTGAAGCAGCGCAAGCCCACCTGCTCGCCGGGCGAGCTTTCCTGCTGATGGCGCGCCCTGCGGTCGCGAAGCGCCACCTGGCCATCGCAGCGCAGGCACGTCACCGTGGCCCGGCTCTCTCGCGCGCCAGTGGCTGGCTCGCTGAAGCGCTGGTCGCCGATTCCCGGGGCGAGACGCGCCGTACCCTCGATGCCTGCCGTCGAGGTCTCGCCGTTCTGCAGGCGTACGGCCTCACGCTTGGCGCGTCTGAACTGCGCGCGCAGGCGACGACGCATGGCATCGACCTCTCCATGCTTGCCCAGCGCATCTGCCTGCGGGAGGGACCATCGCGGCGTCTGCTCGGCTGGGGCGAGCAGTGGCGGGCCACCGCGCTCGCGGTGCCACCAGTGCGCCCGCCCGACGACCGGGAACTGCAGGTCCGCCTGGCTCGTTACCGCGAGATCACCAGCCGGCTGGAGAGCGCCAGTGCGGAGGGTTCCCCGGTAGCTCAGCTACAGCGCGAGCAGCGGCACCTGGAGCAGAGCATCCGCGCCGGGTGGATGCGGGTGCCCGGCACGGTCGGGCCGACGGCGGCCGGAAGGCCGCTGGACATAGCGGCGCTGCTCACCGACCTCGGTGCCGGGCAGCTCGCTGAGATCATCGAAGTCGACGACGAGTTGCACGTCATGCTGTGCGGTCAGGGCAAGGTCCGCCGGATCGCCGCAGGTTCCGCCAGCGCCGCTGCCGCAGAGGTCCAGCACGTACGGTCTGCGCTGCACCGCCTCGCATACGGCGCGGCAGCGCGGCCGGAGGAGACCGTCTCCATGCTCGAGTCCGCGAGCCGTGCGCTCGGCGACATCCTGCTGGGTGACGCCGCACGACACCTCGGCGACGGGCCCATCGTGATCGTGCCGCCGGGACGGCTGCAGGCGGTCCCCTGGGCAGTGATACCCGCGCTGCGGGAGGGCGCGCTCACCGTCGCGCCGTCCGCACGCGCCTGGCTCCTCGCGCGTAGCAGGGCTCAGGCCGAGCGCCCTGAGGTAGTCGTCGTGGGTGGCCCTGGGCTGCCCGCCGGGGCGAGCGAACTGGCCTCGATTGCCGGAATGTACGATCAGGCAACTGTCGTGCAGGGCAGCGGCGCCACGGTGGCACGGGTGCTGGAGGCCCTGGACGGCGCCGGGCTTGCTCACGTCGCCGCGCATGGCATATTCCGCGCTGATAGCCCGCTCTTCTCGGCTCTGCGCATGGATGACGGACCACTGACTGTGCACGACATCGAGCGCCTCCGGCAGGCGCCGCGCCGGCTGATCCTGCCCTGCTGCGACTCTGCCCGGATGGCCACCGCCGGGGCCGACGAACTGCTCGGGCTCACCGCGGCGCTGCTGCCGCTCGGAACCGTCGGCATCGTCGCGAGCGTGGGCCCGGTCAATGACACAGCGACGGCCGGGTTCATGCGCCTGCTCCACGACGGACTGCGGAATGGTCTGACGACTGCCGAGGCGCTGCGCGACGCGAGGTCAGCGACGGCTGATGACCCGATCGCGGCGGCGACCGCATGGTCCTTCCTTGCGCTCGGCGCCGCCTGACATGCTCACGTGACCAGCGGCCGTGGGCCGGCCCGGCCTGGCGGGCCTTCCTTCTCGAGCGCTGGCGAGAACACGCCATGTATCAGGCGGCCGCCCCGTGGATCACAGCTAACGCGGAGGACGAAGAGGATCCTCTGCGGCCAGTGGCCAGTACGACAGGAGGGTCCTGAGATGGGTCACAAGGTTACAGACCAATCGTTCGCCCAGTTCATTCTTCGTACGGGGGAGGAAAAGCGATGAAGCCACCCAGCGGACTCTGGCATTGGTCGTCGGCCAAACCGGGTCAGCGCCTGCAAGGCCTCGACGACCTGTGCAAGCGTGCCCGCAGCGCCGGCCTCGACTACATCACCTTCAAGGCCCTGGACGGCGCCCAGGACCGGTTCCTGACCGATTCCCAGCTCGCGGGGGCGAAGCGGGCTTGCGAGCGGGCGGGGCTCAAGTTCTCGCTCTGGCAATATGTCTACGCCGTCAGGCCGCCGCATGAAGAGGCGCAGGCGCTCGCGAAGCTGATAGCGCAGTTCGAGCCGGCCTTCGTCTTCGTCGACGTCGAGAAGGAGTACGAGTCCAGCAAGCACGCGGTTTCGGCGGAGTACGCATCCGCGTTCCGCAGCGCGCTGCCTGACTTTCCCGCGACGATCGCACCGTTCGGCCGCGCCGACCTGCATCCCGGCATCAACTACAAGGCATGGCACGATCACGGATTCGCGGTGGCCCCGCAGGCCTACGAGTGCGATTCGAGCGAGCTGACGCCGGAGAAGTGCGCCCAGAGCTTCTCGCATCTGTGGCCGGTCGAGAAGCAGTGGACAGTGGTCGGCTTCCACAAGGGGGCACGCGGGAAGCTTGCCGGAGCTGACATCGGCGCCTCACTGCGCGGCCTGCCGCTCGCGAACATCTCCGGCTGGTTCTCCGGCCAGGCCACCAGCGAGCAGATGCGCGGGATCGCGACCCACCACGGCCCGGTGCCGGTCGAGACGACCGAGCCCGTGGCAAAGGCACCGGAGCCCGCGCCCGGGTCCCCGATCGGGCGGGTCCAGCGGCAGCTCAACGCCTGTGGCTTCACGGTCGCCGTCACTGGCAAACTGAGCCCGGAGACCCGCGAGGCGCTACGCTTCTTTCAGAGTGGGTGGTGCGGCGAGCACGGCCTCGAGAGCGCGGGCGGCGAGCTGACGCCAGAGACGCAGGAGGCGCTCGCCTGGGCGGCCCGCCACCACGGGAGCCTGGGGCCGGAGGCCAAGAACTTCCACTACCAGGAGTTTCGCCTCGACAACACGGGCGATCCCCGGGTCCGGCGCCGTGTCGGCCTCGCCGCGCAGGCCTACCGCGACAACTTCGGACCGACAACAATCTTGTCAAGCGCCCGGAGCGTCGAGCACAACCGAGCTGTCGGCGGCGCGTCCGATAGCCGGCATCTGTTCCCCAAGCACTGGGATGCGATCGACCCGTCGCCCCAAGTGCACTCGGTCTCCGACGTGCGTGGGCTCGGGGTCTGGACCGGCATCGGCCATTTCGCCGCGCCGCCGCAATCGGTCGACCACATCGACCTGCGGCCGGGGTTCTCGCCCCCCGCTCCGGCTGTCTTTCCTGATCACTAGCGGCAGAGGGCAAGGCGAGGTGGGCCCGGCTGAGCCTGAGTGTTGCTGGCTGCTGGCGGTAACTCAAGCGCGATGGCCTGGCAGAGCGAAGGGTGGCTGCCGTGACGATGAGCGCCAGCCACCCTGCCTTCTCCGGCTGCAGCCCCGGCAGGTCTGCACCACGGCAGGTCATGCCTGGCCATTTGCGCGTTCTGCAACGACGAGTTCGCGTGCTTGGCCGCAGCCGGCCGAGGGCCTGAGCGGGCCGGCCTGACCGGCAAGGTTCTCGGTACTTGCCGAGAAGCGTCCGATGTCGGCGAGGCTGCGCGAGAGCTGTGACCAGCGGGCGACCCGTGCCTGGTGAGCCCGATGCCAGTTCTCTGCCTGAGCGATCATGTAGCTGACGCGTTCAGCGGCGAGCTGTTGGAGTATCAGCGGATGCATGGTCTCCTCCTGGACCTACTAAGCCGTTGCGTTGCTTCCTGTGCGGTGGACGTGATCTCCGGGCGCCTGGGCGTCTGGGCTCGCCCGCCTGGGTGCTCTCTAAGCCTCGGGTGGAGAAGCTCCCGCGACATCGGCCACATGGCCCATGTCGCGGCCGGCCTGCGCACGATGGGGCTGATGGAGATTCGCATGGTCATGGGGGCGGCGGCGCCAGGAGAGCCGGGCGGCGGGACCTAGCTCAGCAGCGGCGGGCAGCCCAGATGTGGCGCCCGGTGAAAGCCAGTAACATCCGTTTCGTGAGCACCGTGGCGCCGCCGCTTCGCATCCGCGGGCGTGCGGCGGAGATCGCGGTCCTGAGCGAGGCGCTGGACCGGGCCGCGTTGGGCGAGCCAGCGATCGTCCTGATCGACGGCGAGGCGGGCGTCGGCAAGACGCGGTTGCTGGCGGAAGCGCTGGCGGACGCGGGAAGCAGGGGCATGCAGGTGGCGGCGGGCCGCGCCGAGGAGCTGGAGCAAACCCGGCCCTTCGGCTTGGTAGCCAGTGCGTTTGAATGTGCCCGCTCGTCCGAGGATCCGCGGCGGGTGGCCATCGCTGGGTTGCTTGCAGCCGGGGGCGACCAGGCGCGCGGGCCCATCACGGTGACCAGCGATCCGGGGCTGCGGTTCCGTGCGGTGGACGCGTTCGCGGACTTGGCAGAGGAATTGGCTTTGACCGGGCCGCTGGTGATCGGCGCCGATGACATGCAATGGGCCGATCCATCCAGCCTGCTGGTCATGGCCGCGCTGGTCCGGCGCCTGGCGTATCTGCCGGTAGCAGTCATCGGATGCATGCGGCCGTCCCCGCGAACAGCAGAGCTGGACAGGCTGGCCATCGCGGCGGAGTCGGCTGGAGCGCGCCGGCTGGCCCTGCGCGGCCTGGCCGAGGAGGCCGGGCGGGACCTTGTCGCTGAGGCCATCAACGCCGAGCCAGGCCCGGGGCTCATGGCGGAGATCTCGGGCGCGGCAGGTAACCCGCTCTTCGTCACCGAGTTGCTTGCCGCGCTCGCGCAGGAGGGCGCGATCAAGTCTTCCGCCGGGCGGGCCGAGGTTGAGAAGACCGCCCTGCCGCCGACGCTGCGGTTGACGATCGTACGCCGGCTCAGTTTCCTGCCTGACGAAACCCTGCACGAGCTGCAGGCCGCCTCGATCCTGGGCACCGTTTCACGGTTACTGACCTCGCGGCCGTGACAGGCCGCTCCGCGCTCGACCTCTCGGCGCCGCTGACTGCTGCCGTCGTGTCACATGTCATCGAGGACGATGGCTTCCAGCTGCCTTTCCGCCACGACCTGATCCGTGATGCGATCTACGAGGATCGTCCGCTCAGCGTCCGCCGCGCGCTGCACCGCGAGGCCGGTCAGCGGCTGGCGCAACGGCATGCGAACCGGGCTCGCGCAGGCGGTCGCCGCGTTGCCACCCGCGTCCGGCCCACATGAGGTGTCGCTGCACGGGCCTAGCCAACCTCGGCGCTTCCGACCGCGCACACAGCCAATAGCCATGTGCTGGCGCAGTCAGTGAGTCAGACGTACCGTCGGCGTAGCGGCCCAGCGGTCTGACGCCACGTGCCCGGGAGTTTTGCGATGTCGCTGAACACGCGGCCATAGGGTGCTGGCCTCGTCCATGGAGGAGTATCGGATGACTGTCGACGGCAGCCCGGTCAAGTTCACCCCCGCTCTCCCCGGCGAGCCCGTGCCAGAGATCGGCCGTGACCGGCGGGCTTTCCAGGCTGAGTTACCCGACGGCCGCGTCGTCTGGCTGGTCAGCGGCTACGAGAACGTCCGCCAGATGATCGTCGACCAGCGCTTCTCCAGGGCACTGGCGGTTGCGCCCGGTCACGCTCGGCAGGGCTTCGAAGTGTTCGCCGCCGGTTCGATCAACGGGATGGACCCGCCGGGGCACACGAGGCTACGCAAACTGGTGGCCAGCGCATTCACGGCTCGTCGCGTCGAGGCCCTGCGTCCTGGGGTGGCGAGCATCGTCAGCGAACTGATCGACGCGATCCTCGACCAGCCCAGGCCAGTGGACCTGGTGCCAGGTTTCTCGCTGCCGCTGCCGGCGCGGGTGATCTGCGAGATGCTCGGCGTGCCGCCTGATGACATCGAGCAGTTCCATGCTTGGTCGGACGCCGTCATGGGGGACTGGCAGCGCGATTCCGGGGAGATCATGGCGGCCCTGGTCGAGTTGTATGGCTACTTCGGCAGGCTGATTGAGATCAAGCGGGCCCATCCTGCCGATGACATGATGAGCGCGCTCATCGCCGCTCACGATGACGCCGACCGGCTGTCCGAGGAAGAGCTCACGGTGATGTGCTGCACCCTGCTGATCGGCGGGCACGAGACCACCGCCAACCAGATCAACCTGTCGTTGCTCCTGTTGTTTGACCATCCCGGCGAGGTGGCCAAGCTGCGCGCTAATCAGAAGCTGATACCCGGAGCGGTCGAGGAACTGCTGCGCTACGCCCGGCTGGGCGGGCTCGCGCCTGCCCGCGTGACCAAGGAAGACGTAGCGATCGGCGGAATCACGATCCCGGCAGGTGAGGAGGTCATACCGCTGTACGCCACGGCCAACAGGGACCCCTCGGTATTCACGGACCCGGATCGGTTCGACGTCACCCGCGACGCAGCCAGCCACTTGGCCTTCGGCGCAGGGGTGCATCACTGCCTCGGCGCTCAGCTCGCCCGAGTAGAGCTTCAGGAGGCCTTCCGCGGCTTGATTGGCCGGCTGCCAGGGCTTCGACTCGCGGTGCCTGCCAGCGAACTCGAGTTCAAACCGGGAATGGCGATCCACAGCCTGCGCGAGCTACCGGTCCTCTGGGGCGAGCCGTGAGCTGGGCCAGCTACGGCTGAGGCGCGACTTGGTCACTCAGCATGCCTGACCTGCCGCCCTGTACGCGCTGAGAACCGCCGATTTGCCTGGGCATCAGCCCTCGGGACATGTGCCGCCACCACACGTAGGCGAGAGCGCCGAGCGGCAATGATGGCAAGTAGGTCAGCGCGCGGTACAGCAGCACCGCGGCAGCAACTCGGGCCGACGCGCCGGTGCCAAGTCCTGCGACTAGCGGCGCGGTCAGGCCGAGTTCGACGATGCCGAGACCTCCTGGAGTGACAGGGAGCACCGTCATGAGCCGGACCATGGCGAACGCCGCGAGTGAGGCCTGCCACGACACCTGGCCTTGCGTCAGCCCGCTTGCACGAAGGCACGCGAGCAGCACTAGCCAGAAGCCAATGTTGGCCAGCACCGTCGTGACGGTTATGCGGAGGCCCCGTTCGGCCAGCATCGTGGAGGTATCGGCACGGAAATCGAGCAACCCATTCGCCATCCGCTGCGATGGCCGGCGGCGGGCCAGGCGGCAGCCGAATGTCTCTATGCTCTGCACCACCTGACCGGCCAGCAGGGCACATCGCTGGCTGCGCAGGAGGAGGCGCATGCCAACCGCGATCATGAACAGCGCGCCGGCACCGCAGTAAGCCGCCGCCGGCGGCACGCCTCCGGACTTGCCGCTCACCACCACGGCCAGCAACGCGATGACGGGCAGGCTCAGCCTGGCGAAGACATTCCACAGGCCGGATACGAGCGTGTAGCGGACGAAGTCCTGAGTTCCGACGCCCCAGCTCGCCAGCATCCGCCAGGTGAGACCGAGGGCGACAGCCCCGCCCGCCGGAACGGTGTTGGCAACCGCGGACGAGCCGAGGCTGACCGCCGCTGCCTGGTGCAACCGCAATTGGGGGAGGAAAGCGCGCATCATCACCCAGGTGGCGGCCAGGCTGCCTGCGGCAGCACAGGTTATGAGCAGGATCCCTGGCCATGTCATCGCGGCGAGGCTGCGCCACTCCTGGCCGTAGGACGAGATCCGGGGGAAGGCGAGCCCGAAGACGCCCGCGACGATCAGCACGGAAAGGGCGCCAGCCAGAAGCCTTCGACGTCCTCGTGCCCTGGCTGCCCGCACCGGCACATCCAGGCCGGTGGACGGCAGGACAGGCGGCCGCTCCGCGCCGATGACCAGCGCGGGGGGCACGGTCATGCGGTCACAGCCCGGCCGGAGCGAGAACCGGCTCCTCCATGGCGCCGTCCTGGCGCCGTCGGCGGTCTTGGAGCCTGCCTGGCGTCGGCCAGCGCACGTTCCTGGCCCAGCCAGCGAGCTCGAAAAGCCTGATCACGTGGGCTGTGAGATCGATCTGGAATCTGTCTACGCCGTGCCGGGCGCAGGTGGGGTCCGAGTGGTGCAGGTTATGCCAGCTTTCCCCGAACGACAGCAACGCGAGCGGCCAGAGGTTGGTGGCGCGGTCGAAGCGACGCAAGGTGAAAGGCCGGTTGCCAAGCATGTGACACAGCGAGTTCACGCTCCATGTCACGTGCTGCAGCAGCAGGACCCTGACCAGCCCGGCCCATAGCAGCGCGGTCAGCGCGGCATAGGCAGTTCCGCCGATCGCCCAGCCAAGCCCGAACGGCACTGCGAGCGAGAGCACGGACAGCGCGGGGAAGGCGCTCGAAACGGCGCGCATCGCGGGGTCTGCCCGCAGGTCTGGCGCGTAGCGCTCGGAGGGCGTCGGGTCGGCACGGAAGAACCAGCCGAAGTGCGCGTCGACCAGTCCCCGCAGCAAGCCGCGGATGCTGGTTCCGTGCCGGTACGGAGAGTGCGGGTCGCCGGGCCGGTCGGAAAACGCATGATGCCGCCGGTGGGTGGCGACCCAGCCGATGACGTCGCCCTGAAAGCTCATCGACCCGGCGATCGCAAGCACCACGCGAAGTGCCGGCGCTGCGGTGAAACTGCGGTGCGTGAAGCAGCGGTGGAAGCCGGCCGTCACGCCGAGTCCGGTGAAGACGTACAGGCCGGTCATCAGCAGCATGTCGGTCAGCCCTACGCCGTGACCCCATGCCAGCCACAGGGCGGCGACCAGGCCGGCGAACGGCAGGACGGTGATAGCCGCGGCGATGGCCACCTGAACCCAGCCGCCAGCGGTAGCGGCGGTCAATCCAGCATCCGGGAAGGGCGCAGCCCCGTCGTAGTCTTCAGTCTTCCGGTCGGTCAATGTCTCCTCCTTTTATTCGTTCGTCCAGGTCAGACGGCTCGTTCGTGGACGTAGCACCACCGCCAGGTTGATCCAGGCTCGGTCGCCGCCGCGACCGCATGGTCGGTTTCCTCGTAGTGGCCCTTCGCGTGCTGTCCAGGCGACTCATCCGAGCAGGAGACCCATCCGCAGGTCAGGCACAGCCGGAGGGCGGTCCACGTCAGCCCGTCTGCGGCGCATTGCCCGCACGTCATCGACCGCGGGTGGCGGGCGAACGTCGCAGTGAGGTGCTCGCATGGCGTAGCAGGTCCATCCATTCCGTTCCAGCAGGCCACGTGGGCCATCGGCTGGCTCCTTTTCGTCGTCCGGTCCCGTATGGTCCGTGCATGCGGGCGGGAACGCACGGCTGGCCGGAGAGGCATCGCCGATCATGGCAAGCCTGGTCGCCTCAGCTAACCCGCGGGACGCCGACACGGATAGGAGCAGAACGAGCAAGGCTCATAACGCACGCTGATAACCGCATCGAGTGGCGAACGTGCGGCGGAACTGGGCTTGGATGTCAGTCGCTCAGCTGTTCGGCCGGTTTAAGCCAGTCCAGCTCATCGGCAAGAGCGCGGGCACAGGCAACGACGGCCCGGACATGCTCGGAGTCGTCGTCAGCTCGCCACAGAACCGACCATGGGTACAGCGACGCTGGCGCGGTCAGCGGCTTCCACACGATGCCGGGATACTCCGACCCATACGACGCGGGGACACAAGCCAGACAGCGCCCTTGTTCGATCAGGTCGGCTCCGCCACGGATGCTTTGCACGCTGCCCCGGTACAACCGAGGAACAAATCCTGCGGACCGGCACAGCTCCGCGACGAACTGATTGAACTCCGGCGCCCGCCCATCCGCGGACAGGAGCAGCGGTTCCTCCGCCAGCATCGCCACGGGCACGTGGTCCAGCGCCCCGAACCGATGGCTACCTGCGACGAGGACTCCGAGCGGGTCTAGGCGGACAATTTCGGACGCCACGAAGTCAGGCGCGTGCGAGGCGCGGCCGAAACCTACGTCTATCCTTCCGTCGGCCAGGAACGCGAGCTGCTCGGGCACGCAGGCCTCGACCTGGTGGATCTCCAGGTCAGGGAAGCGCTCCTGGACCGCACGCAGGATCTGCGGCATCGAGTTGTAGCCAGCGTCGACGATGCCGACCTGAAGCGCCGCTGCGAGATTGCCTGCCTGCCGTGCGGCGGCGACTGCGCGCTGGGCTGACGCCAGGATCTGCCTGGCCTCGGTCAGGAACGCCGCGCCGGAGGGCGTCAGGGCCACATGATGCGTGCTTCGGTCGAGCAGTTTCACGCCGAGTTCCCGCTCGAGGCGCTGGATCTGCTGGCTGAGAGCGGACTGAACAATGTGCTCGCGAGCTGCAGCCCTGCCGAAGTGGAGTTCCTCAGCAAGCGTGACGAAGAACCGGAGTTGGCGGAATTCCAATGACACCCCCTCCCTGCCTGGGGTTGCCTTCAGTATGCATCGGTTCCTGGTGTGTTCCGCTGGGCCAGCACCCGACGGCCTCGACCTCAGTCCGGTCAGTTCCTCAGCCGGCCGCGCGCCGGGGTCGGGCGCGTTGCCCTGGCCCGCGTGCTGATGTGCGTTGCCTGAACTCGGTGATGGCGATCGGCGTGCCGGACGCCGCCAGCTCTCTGACCGCGTGGTGGCCAGGGACGACCCGGTGGCTGACCGCCTGGACGCCTGCGGCGTTGTGAATCCGGCCGACGTCGCTGACCTGGCCGGGCTCCACCAGCGCCAGCACAGCGCCAGCGGCGCCCGCTCGGCCGGTGCGGCCGGATCGGTGCAGGTAGTCCTTGAAGTCATCGGGCGGGTCGAAGTGCACGACGAGCGCGATGTCGTCGACGTGGATGCCGCGGGCGGCGACATCGGTCGCGACCAGGACCCTGGGTCGCCCCGCGGCGAAGGCGGCCAGGGCCTGCTGCCGGCGGTTCTGGCTGAGGTTGCCGTGGATGGCCGCGGCGTCGATCCCGGCCGTGGTCAGCTGCCTGGCCAGCCGGTCGGCACCATGCTTGGTGCGCACGAAGAAGAGAGTGCGGCCGTCCCGGCCGGCGATCTCGGTCGCGATAGCCAGCTTCTCCCCGGCAGGCAGCACGAAGACCTGGTGATCCGCGCTGGCAGCAGTCACGGCAGGCGCGATGGCGTGCAGCGCGGGGTCGCCCAGGTAGCGGCTCACCAGGCGAGCAACAGCCCGGTCCAAGGTAGCTGAGAACAACAGCCGCTGACCGGGCGGGGTCGCATCCAGGATCCGCGTGACCGACGGCAAGAAGCCGAGGTCGGCCATGTGATCCGCCTCGTCCACCACCGTGATCATCACCTCGCCGAGCGTGCACGCACGCCTGTCCATCAAGTCGATCAGCCGCCCCGGCGTCGCGACCACGATGTCAACGCCCTGCCGCAGCCGTGAGATCTGGCCGCCGAGCCCGACACCGCCGTAGACGGTCATGACACTGATCCCCAGCGAGCGGCCAAGCGGAACCAGCACATCGGCAACCTGCACCGCCAGTTCCCTGGTAGGTACGAGTACCAGCCCGCGCGGCGCCTTCGAACCGCGGCGCGGCGAGGCGTCAGCCAGGGCGGCCAGCCGGGTGAGCATCGGCAGGCCGAACGCCAGCGTCTTGCCAGACCCCGTCTGCGCCCGGCCGAGTACATCGCGGCCCGCGAGAGCGTCGGGCAGCACCCGGGACTGGATGGCGAAAGGCTCGCTGATACCACGCCGTGCCAGCTCGGCAACGAGCCGACCAGGCAGCCCGAGCCCGGCGAACGTCGCCGGCGGCGGCGGCGGCGCCATCATAGCCGCCTCCAGCGCGCGGTCCAGGCGCGCGGCGTCCTCGCCGCCGGCGCGGCCAGGGCCGCCAGGACGGCGAGGGCGGCCAGCGCCGCGGCTTGGCGTGCGAGACCGCGTTACCTCTGCAGTGCCGCGCCGTGTGCCCTGGCGATTGCCGCCGGCCCGCACGGGCCGGCCGGTCCTGACTGTGGCGCCGGCCGCGGGATGCCGCCGCCGGCCTGAAGCCGCCTGACGGCGGCCGTTATTCGGGGACAAGAAAACTCCGTCTGTGGTCTCGATGGCCGCGACGTACTCGAAGACGTCAACGACACGGCGAAACCAGAACCCACCGAATACGGACTACTCCGCAAGCGACCGCGCAGGCAATACGCCTGCGCAAGCAACAGCGCAACACGCTGCCTAATCAAGACTACCAGCACTTCGAGGACAACCATCTGACGCCGGCGTCGGCCAGCGGGCCGGCGCGCGTGCGCCACGTCATGGTGAGCCCGTTGTCCTGGGCAGGGGCATCATCCTGGCGGCCGGGGGTCCAATTCCGCCGCCTTAGGGACAATTGGCCCTTAGGTGCTGGAGGCCTCGGCGGCCATGCTGGTAATTGGAATTTGCTCGTGCCGGGGGACGCGGGCGTAGGCACATGGCGGCCCTCGACGCGGGTGCTTCGACGTGGAGGTGCACCATGAGACACCCGGTCACACTGCCGGCTCTTGCGGCTGCGGCCGTCTTGGGCCTTGCTGCTGCCTGCGGGGGTGGTGGAGGGGGAGCGCAGGCGCCGCCGCCAGCTGGCCACAGCACCAGTCAGGGAACTGCTGTGCACGGCGCCCAGCCCGGCAGACCCTTCCTGATCGCGGTGCCCGGGTACGCCTACGCCAATGTCCCCGCCGGCGGCCCAAGCTCGAAAGAACTCATCAAGTCCGATCCTCATCACCTGAAGTCGGCGTCGGCACACGTGGTGCTGCACGAGGGGAACATGATTGCCGCCCTGGTCCTGGTCCAGGTGAAGCCGCAGTATGTGAATTTGCCTGGCCTCCGGCAGGCCATGACTTCTGCGTTCGTTCAGGACATGGCCGGGTCCGGTGCGAAAGCGGCAGAGGAAACGATCCATACCGAGCCGGTCACAATCGCCAGGGACGGCTCCACCTTCGTCTACTGCTGGTTCCACAACGGCGCAAAGACCGTTGTGACCGGGGACAACGCGCATGAAGTCCATGACTTTGTCGAGGCCTACCTCGAGGCGGCCCACGCATAGGGCCCAACCGGCGCTGTCAGCGCGTCGGCACGGCCCGTCAGTTCATGACGTTCGTTCCGTGGCAGGGGGGCCGAATGTCCCTGGCCAACTCGGTGACTCCGCGCGCATGGTCGGACTAGCGCGATGGCAGGAGGCCGCGCAGCGGCTTGGATGCTCGTTGCGACGTTCCTGGCTGTCCGGTGCGTGCGCGGCGAGCGGAGATCTGCTGATCCACAGCCGCGTCTGGGAGCGGGCTCTGGTACTGGGCAGGGGCAGGCACTACAACTTCACGCCCGTGTTCACCAGGATCAAGCCGTACCTTCGGCGCGCAGACCTCGCGCTATGCCAGGTGGAGACGCCGATGACGTCGCGTCCTCCGGCAAGCTACCCGGTGTTCAACACCCCGCCGGCGCTCGCGACCGCGATCCATCGAACGGGGTGGCGCGCCTGCTCGACGGCTTCCAATCACACCCTCGATCAGGGCCAGCGGGGGGTCAACGGCACGATCCGCGCGCTCAATCGCGCCAGGGTGCTGCACACCGGCTCCTATTCGACGGCGGCCGGGCAGCGGCGGTCACTGATCATGACCGTGAAAGGTGTCCGCGTTGCCTTCCTGGCCTACACCGAGTTCACGAATGGCATCCCCTCGCCGCATCCATGGTCGGTCAACCGGGCAAGCGCGGCGCGGATCCTCGCGGCCGCGCACCGCGCGCGCATGCGTGGCGCGAAGGTTGTCATCGTCAACTTGCACTGGGGCAACGAGTATGTGGCGCGGCCAAGCGGCTTCCAGCTCCGGCTCGCCAGGAGGCTTACCCGCTCACCCGATATCACCGCGATCGTCGGCCAGCACGTTCACCTTGTCCAGCCCATCCGCTTCCTTCACGGCAAGCTTGTCGTGTTCGGCGAAGGCAACCTGATATCCAACCAGACCGCGGCCTGCTGCCCGGCTGCGTCGCAAGACGGAATGATCGTGCTTCTCTCCGTCACCGTGGACAGCCACGGAGCGCGCGTGTCCTTCGTGCACTACGTGCCGGTCTGGGTTCGGCATCCGGACTTCGTGGTGCTTCCCGCAGGAATCGCCTGGCGCACCAATTCCGCTAACGCCGCTGCCCTGCGGGCTTCCTACCGGCGCACGGTCAGGGTGGTCGGCCGGGGGACCCGCGTTGAGCCGATCCCCGCCCGCCTGCGGTGACAGCAAGGGCATCATCCGCGCATCAGGTGTTGCCAAGACCCGCGATCGGCCTGTCGCGCTGAGGTGGCAAGATTAGTTGCGGGAAGGAACGAAGTTGCCGGAGAGATCAGCGGCCCGCGATGACGATCCGTTCGGTGGCCGGCAGCCAACCAGTCACGAGCGGATGACGGGACTGCCCTGGGATGCGTCGTACCAGGACGGCCCCGCGCCGTGGGATGTGGGCCAGCCGCAGCCAGCGATAGTGCGTGTGGCATCGGAAGGCGGATTCGCGGGAGCGGTGCTCGATGCGGGCTGCGGGACCGGCGAGAATGCGCTTCACGTCGCCTCGCTGGGACTGCCCGTCCTGGGCGTTGACGTGGCTGAGACGGCTCTGGCGATCGCCAGGCAGAAGGCAGGCGACCGCGGGATCGACGCGGAGTTCGCCGCGGCTGACGCGTTGCATCTGGAGCGACTGGGGCGCGCCTTTGACACCGTGCTGGACTGCGGGCTGTTCCACAGCTTCAACGGCGACGAGCGGCCAGGATACGTGGCGAGTCTGGCGTCGGTGACCAAGCGCCACGGGACCGTGTACGTGCTGTGCTTCAGCGACGGCGGTCCCGATACTGGCCCGCACCCTGTGAGCCAGGACGAGCTGAGGACGGCGTTCAGCTCCGGCGGTGGCTGGAGTGTCGCCGCTATCGAACCGGACCGTGTTCAGACGAGATACCACGATGATGACGGCGCACCGGCCTGGCTGGCGACAATCAGGCGGATCTAGAGCAGGTCCCGGCCTCAGTCAGTGCAGGTCGCGCTGCGGAAAGACTCGAGTTGCGCATACCGCGCTGGGGTGACCGTGCTCTGGCACTCCATGCGGAAGGTGCGCGGATCCATCACAGCGGAGTGCTCATCGGGCAGGGAGCCCCATGCCACGTCGCAGGCCGGGCAGGTTTCCGGCAGCATGCCCTCCCACCCGTAACCGTCTGGCATCGCGCTGCCAAGGACTCCGGGCGGGATCACCGTCGCCATTACCGAACCCCCTTGCGGCCGCCACGCGCGGCCTTGTCACGAGCACCACGAAATGCGATGACACTCCTCAGCGGAAATCTACGTGACCGCGGGTACGGTTCCCATCGGGAGAATTCCCTATGGCCGGCTCCCGCCTTTCTGTTGATCTGGCTGGTCAAGCGTCTGGTTAGCCAGCCCGGCGAGAACTGTGGCGGCAGCTTTCTCGCCGGAGCGGACCGCTCCGTCCATGTACCCGCACCAGTCCGGCGACGTTTCCGTCCCTGCCCAGTGGATCGGTCCGACAGGGGCAGTAAGCGCGTGCCCGTACCTGGTCCACACGTTCGGTCCGAAGATCGTCCCGTAGCAGCCGCCGCTCCAGCGTTCCTGCTGCCAGTCGAGTTCGAAGTAGTCCGTCGGCGAGGCGGCCTTGGCGCCGAAGTACCTGGCCAGCGACGCGAGCACGGCGGCGCGGCGAACCTGCAGAGTCTCCCGGCCGAGGCGGCGGGCCTCATCGCCTTCCAGGAAGGCCAGCAGGACTCCTGGCGAGCCGTCTTCCGGGGAGTTGTCGAACACCACGCGCGAACCCTCGCCGTCACCTGTGGCCTGCCCGGACAGGCCCTCGGCACGCCAGAACGGCTCGTCATAGATGACCTGGCACTTGATCACCGAGCCCATCGGGGCGCGCTGGGTCAGCTGCTCGCGCCAGTGCGGCAGCGCAGGCTCGTACTCGATCCGGCCAGCCAGCAGCGGCGGCGCGGTCACGATGATCCGCTTACAGCCGAACTGCCCAGCGCCCGTGCTGGCGGTCACCTTGTCATCAGCGAACGAGATCTTGCTGACCGGCGTGCCGAGCCTGACAGTCGCGGCGCCAAGCCGCTCGGCCAGCCGCGAGGCAAGCTGGGCCGAGCCGCCCGCGAACCGGTCTTGCTGCGCGCCGCCCGTGGTGTCGATCAGCTTCTGGAACGAGCCACCGGAATGGGAGTAGAACAGCAGGTGCAGCAGCGACAGGTCGCCGGGCTCAGCGGCGAACACGGCCTCGGCGCCCAGCGCGAGCAGGCTGCTGGCGCCGCGGCTAAAGGTATTGCGGCGGACCCAGGTTCCGAACGTCTGGCCGTCCCACAGCTCGGCCTTGGCCGCGTTCCACGGTGCGTCCGTGGGCACCGTCCTGGCCAGGGATTCCAGCCGGGCCTGCGCGCGGCCGATATCGGCGAGTACCAGCGGATTGATCCGCGGGATCGTTCCTGAGTACGTGCCGCGCTTGCCGGCGAAGTGCAGCACCTTCTTTCCGGTGTCATAGGTCGGGAACGTGGCGACGCCCAGTTCCGCGGCAAGCGCGAGCACCCGGTCTTGCGTCGGGCCGGCCCACTGGCCGCCCATCTCCACGATCTTGCCGCCGCCGATGTCCTGATTGACGATGCGGCCGCCGACCCGGTCCCTGGCCTCCAGCACCAGCACAGAGCGACCGGCGGCCACCAGGTCGCGCGCCGCGGTCAGCCCGGCCAGGCCAGCGCCGACCACCAGTACGTCTGCCGACTCCGCCATGCGCGAGGTCAGGGGAAGATACCGCGCGGCAGCGTCATGGATACGACCCAGTTCGGGACGTCCACGGTCTCGCTGATCTTGAGATCTCCGGCCACGCTGCACAGGACGTACGCCTCGTGCAGGCTTACGTGCTGGTCAGAGACGAGCCAGTCGACCATATCCCGGACCGCGTTCCTGGCGTTCTCCATCATGTCCGGGCCGGTACCGGTCGTGTGGTAGTAGCCGGCGCCGAGCATCTCGGGTGTCATGGCCCGCTGCGTCGGGTCCGCGGCTGGCACGATCGCGCGCGGCCCGGTGATGATGGTGTTCTTGATGACGTTGAACCGGACGGTAACCGCCATCAGGGTCTCGATGCCGGTCACGCACACCTCGCCGTCGCCCTGGGCCATGTGCCCGTCTCCCGCGGAGAACTTCGCGCCCTCCGCGTAGACCGGGAACTGGATCCTGGCGCCCCTCACGAACTGCCTGATGTCGGCGTTGCCGCCCATGCCGCCGCTGACGTTGGGCGGGAGCGTGCGGTACATGCCCTTCCTGAGCGGGGCGACGCCGTAGAGGCCCATGAACGGCGTGATCGGAATGCGCGCCTGCCTGCCGGTGTCCGCGCCCGTGAAGGTGGCGAGCCCGCCGCTCTGACCACGCTCGAAGGTGAACAGCTGCACGAACGGCGCGCCGCTGTTGTAGGGCTGGTCTGCCGGAACGGCTCCTGGCACCGGTCCCGGGCTTGGGTCGCTGATCTGCGATGGCTCGGTGAACTGGGTGAACGCGCCCAGCGCGTCGGGTCGCAGCGCGCCGAACATGCCGAGCGCAGGAGTGATAACCGCGTACCCGAAGTCCACCAGCGGGCTGACGTCCAGGACCTCGACCTCGAGGATGTCGCCCGGCTCGGCGCCCTCCACCTCGACGGGCCCTGTGAGCGGATGCACGCCGCTGAGGTCCAGCGTCAGGATCCCGTCCGGGGTGAGGGTGCGGGCCGCCTCGCCGATGTCGAGCGCGTCGCGGCACATCAGCTGGATTTCCTCACCCGGGCGCACGGTCGCGGCCGGCGGCAGGTCCCTGTTCCAGCGGTTGTGCAGCACCTGCCTGAACCCGTCGAGCACGCGGCGATCCCCTGGCCCGGCGGTCGCCTCAGGGCTGCCGGAACTTGTCACGTCCAGGGGCACTCCGGCGGCCACAGGATCCCCGCCTCCGCCGGCCGCGTCGCTGACGCTCCAGAACGCGGCAGCGGCTGCGGGGCTGAGCGCGGCCCGCTGCAGCAGGCCAATCGGGTTACCGGAATGGGCAAAGCACATCGAGGCCACCTCCGCACGTACCGCCAGACTCATACCATGCACCATGATCCTGGTCGTTAGTCAGCAAATACCCTGAGACACGTCCAGGATGGGCTCGGCCAGGCGGTCTGTGATGGCTCCCGGGTAGAAACGGCGCGCCGCGTCGAGCAGTTCGCCGAGCGGCGGCCACCAGGGCCCGTGCTGGAGCGACCGCAGCGTCGTGATGACCTGCGCTGGCTCGACGGGACCCTGGGTCACGGGCGCGACAGCCACGCGGCGCGGCCTGACCGCCCGCAACGGCCCGAGGTACAGATCGGGAGCGACAGCTCCCGCCTGCGCCGGGGCTACGACCAGGTAGTAATCGGGCAGCTCGAACCGCTTGCCCCGCCAGGCCGCCAGCGCGTCCCCTGCCCGCTCCTCGAATTCCGCAGCGGCGCCTGCTCCGGCCGGCACGTCCCACATGGACTGCCACCGGGCGGCGACGTCGGCGAGAGGATCATCGGGCACGATCACGTACGTCGATCGCCGGCGCGCAGCTTCCCGCATCGCGAGCGCTCCGGGCTCCCATCCGGGCCGCGCGGGACCCGCGTCACCCGCTGATTCGCCGCGCTGACCAGGAGCCCTGGCGACCGAGACGTTCGGCGACGCGGCCAGCCTGGCCAGCAGCTCCTCGCCGGTCTCGCCGATCAGGACCACCACGGTCGAAGACTCACGCCGCATTGCCCGGTACTAGGGGGTCCAGCCTGGCGAGCTCGTTCGCCAGGGACTCGAGCAGCTCGGTCTTGAACGCGAAACGCACGGCACCCCTAGCGTCCGGCCGGATGCCAGGGCAGCCGGTAGGCACGGTACGAACCGACGCCCGGCGGGAGCTCGGCGTTGAACAGCAGGCGGCCTGATGGGCTGAACTCCGAGACGTAGGGCAGCGTCCCCCAGCCGACGAACAGGTCACCGTTGCGCGTGGTCTGTGCGTTGCCCTGGGCCCTGGCGATCAGGCCGGATGGCTGGTTGTCGGCCCGGATCAGGGTCGCCGTCCTGGCCGCCAGGTCGAGCCTGATCACGACGGCCCTGCTCTGCGCGAGCAACGTGGCGTACTGGTCGGCTTCATCGTCGAAGATCGTATACAAGCCGTGGCCGAGGGCCTCTGGGTCATGCTGGAACGCGAAGATCGCGCCGGCGCCGTCCAGCCGCTGGCCGCTGGCTGCCCTGAGCCTGAACGTGCTGTGCCGGCCGCCGAGTTGCCAGATGACCGTGCCGGTTCGCCTGCTGACCTTGTAGGCCGTCCAGGTGAAGCGGGAATCGATCAGCAGGTTCCCGTCGGTGTCCAGATGAACGGCATTGATATGGAACCAATCCCACGGGGTGGATGCCGACTCGGGAAGCGGGAAGTGGCTGTCGGCGTAGGGCACGTGGCCGGCCGCGTTCCACTGGAAAAGGACTTTGCCGGTCCTGATGTCGATCTCCTGGGCCGCGTCCTGGACGACCGCCTGCCTGGCGGGGCCGCCGATCGAGGTGAGGTCAGCCGTGCCGACCGTGGTCGCCGTGATCAGCGCCGTGTCCTGCGGCGTGATCAGGAACTCGTGGTAGTCGGTCGCGTAGCCGTCGCCGGCCCGGACCGCGGCGATCCGCCGGTAACGGTCGTTGTAGATATAGTCGGTCCAAATGAGCGTGCTGCCCCGGCCGCCGAGCTGGCACCACGTGAGCACCGGCTTGCCGCGGTAGGTCTGGGTGCGGAAGTCGGCCGCGGCCGCTCCGGCGGGCAGCGGGCGGAACCAGATCACCCGGGCATCGGGGCTGACGATCTCCGGGCCGCTCGGATACCCGCCGCCGCCCGGGGTCATGAAGATGTCGCCGTTCCCGTTGTGCGCGTGGCTGGTCAGCACCCTGAGCGCCGGCGCCCGGCCAGCGTGCTGCGACGCCGACCCGCCGCACGCCGCCGCGCCGAGCAGCGCCGCTGCGCAGAGGGCGGCTCTCAGGATCACGGACGATTCTCTGCGGTGCTGCGGAAACTCGTCCGTGATCATCAACGAGCATCATGCCGCTTGGCCGGCACCTTGTCGAGGAAGCCCGGGACGGTGCGGAGCCTGCCGTCGCCATCGCTCACCGCGACGTCGTAGTCGACGACCAGCGGCTCGGCCCCTCCGGCCCGAGTCCCCAGCTGTCTCAGGTAGTCGGCCTCCGTTACCTGGGAGATAATCGCCACCTGGCGGCCCGCGAGTTAGCGTCGGCATAATGACCACGATCACGCGCAGGCATGCCCCGCCCAGGCGGGGCATGCCTGCGCGGGGCATGCCCCGCCCAGGCGGCCGGCGAACCGCTGCGCGAGTGGCTGGAGCGGCGCCGCCTCAGCCAGCTTGACCTGTTTGTCCAGGCCGACATCGTCAGCTGCTGGCCCGTTCGATCGCCTGCCCGGTCCCGCCGCCCCGCCGGTCCTCCCGGCCTTGTCCGCGCGGGTCCGGCGCCCGCGCCGTCCCCCAACGTCATGATCAACTTCGACTTTGGATCCGAAATCTGCAGAACGCCGTCCGATTTGCCGGTTCTGGGGTCGGGTTTTGGATCCAAAGTGCCGCTGGCGGGGGTGGGGGTGGTCGGGAGCCAGATGCGGACGCGGGTGCCGTGGTTTTGCCAGGATTCGAGGGTTGCCCGGCCGCCGTGCGCGGTCGCGATCGCCTGCCTCGATCGGGTTGACCGGCCTCAGCTTGCCCTCCGCCACGAGCCACGCGCGCAGCTGGGTGTGGTCTATCACCTTGTAGTTCCAGTGAGTCCGTTGCCTCCCGAGCTCTTCTTCTCGCTGATCGCGTCGCCGAGCATGACCGGCAGTACGCCAACGCGCTGCTGCTGGCCGCGGGCTATGCGCCCGCCTACCCGGAGCACGGGGCTGAACGAGCCGGGGCTCAGCAGCGTCCGGGACGCGCTGCGCCTGGTGCTCGCCGGGCATGAGCCCTATCCGGCCGCCGTCATCGACCGGTGGTGGGAGATGCTTGACAGCGACTCAGGCGCCGGCATGCTCTCCGACGGCTGCGCCGCGTGGCTGCTCGAGCCGCCGGTCAACGTGCCGAGGCTGAGGCTGCCCGGACGGGCTGGCGCCGCGGATCGTCAACCTCGCCGAGTGGCGGGCTCACCTGCTCACCAGCTGCGGCACCGGGCCCGCGCCCTGGGCGATGAGCGTCTCAACGACCTGCGCCGCGAGCTCAGCGAGTCCCCCGGCGGTCAGGACCACGACGGCAGGGCGGCTCCGCTCGCCGGCGGCGTCGTGCTGCCGCTGCGCCACCGTCGCGGCGATCAGGAGCTGTCGTTCTTCTCGAACACGGCCAGCGTGAGCACAGCGACCGACATGACCGTCGAGGAGCTCGCGATCGAGGCGTTCTACCCGGCCGACACCGCAACGGCCGCCGCCCTGCGGGCGCACGCCGTCGGCTGATCTGGCCGGTCGTGGCACACCTCGCGCCAAATTGCCGAAATGCCTAGGAAATGGCATCTGTCAGCCTGCTGCACGTTACAATGCCACAACTTCCTGAATCACCCGCGCCCTGCAGGGCGGTCGGCCTCTGGAGGATTGGTGGCGATTGCCGTACGTACCCTGACCCTTGACCTGAACGCTCTTCCCGCGCGGCTGGAGGATTTGCGTATTGGTTTCGGATTGGGCGTCGGCAACAACAAGAAACCCTTACTGCTCGTCCATCCAGGCACCGGCGCCGATTACGAACCGCTGCATGTCAGGTACGCCGTCTACATGAATCTCGCCCTCGACGGAAGGCCGGCCGCAGGTAATCTCGGCCAGCTGATAGTGACCGGGCAGCGCCTAGTCGGAATGATGACGCACGGCAAGGCTGACGGCACGACTCTCGACGAATCCGTTGGCTCGGTATTCGCATTCACGATCGGCATGGACGATATCCAGCCGCCCGCGGCGAAGACGCGGTGGACCGGCCGGGTGGCCGCCGTCGTTATCGCCGCACGGCCAGCTCAGAATCCGGCGTTCGAGCTCACGGTTACCTCGGTCGTCGGCCTTCTGACCGACGAGGGCAGCCTGACCTTCGGACAGTCGTTCGCTGACCTGATGACGGCGCTCACGCCGCGCGGCTAGGCGGATGTCTGGCTGTCTGGCTATCTGGCTGCCTGGCTCGATGGCCGGAACGTCGCCACCAGCTTGGCCACCAGGGTGGCGAGGAAGATCTGGCCTGTCATCGCCTCGAGCATCGCGACCGCCCGGCCGCCGCTGCCCGCGGCGGTGAAATCCCCGTAGCCCAGCGTGGTCAGCGTGGTGAAGCTGAAGTACTGGAAGTTCGACAAGTCGCCCGTCCGGTTGTCGGCGAAGAAGTGCTGGTTGTGCAGGAAGTAAATGGCCGCATAGATCGCGGAGAACATCAGCCCGATGATCAGGTAGGTGCTGATCGCCCCGAAGATGCTCTGCAGTGTCACGGTCTGCGCGGCGAGGATCTGCCGCATGATCATGACGACGATCACCATCAGCACAAGCGCCGTCCAGATTGACGCCACTCCGCGGCCCGCAAGGCCGCCGTGGTGGTTGGCGACGATGATCATCAGCAGTGAGACGACGAAGCCTCCGGCGGCGATGACCCTGACGTAACGCCTGCGCAGCCTGGAATTCCTGATCTCCAGCAGCCCGGCGACTGTAAACAGCACGAGCTGCATGTCGTTAATCCACTTGTTGTTAAAGAACGCTGACAGCAGGTACGAGGCGATGAGGATGATCAGCAGCAGGCCGTACCTGCGGGCCGGCCCGCCCAGTACGGCCGGGGCGCGTTCCGGCGCCGGCTGGTCAGGGCCGGCGTGCTCAGTGGCCGTGGTCGTCTCCTGGTGAATAACGCCCGCAAGCCCCGCCGCACGCAGATGTCGCGGCACGCGGCGGGGCTCTGCTGGGCGGCCGGCCTAAGGGGGCGGCGTTGCCCGCCAGGCCGGCGGCCGCTAGAACTCTCCTGCTACCCGGCGCGGGCTGAGCAGCGCCCAGATGATGAAGGCGTCGACGGCGATCATGACGATCGACCACACCGGCGAGTACGGGATAAGCATGAAATGGGCTATCGCGGCGAGTACCGCCACGAAGGCGCCGACGTACCTGGCCCACGGTATGCCGAGGAAGACGCAGACACCTACGGCAGCGACGACGATGCCGAGGATCAGCTCTACCCAGCCCCAGCCGTGGTTCGTCCAGTGGTAATAGTAGCCGCCGCCCGGGTTGGCCCAGTAGACGTGGTTCGTCGACAGCGCCGTCAGGCCGACGATCACGCCCCACAGGCCGCCTAGGAGCATCAGGGTCCCGGCGAGAGCGGTGCCGAAGACCACCGATCCCCGGTGCTCGCCGCCGCGGCGGGCAGCCTGCGCGGTGCCCCGGTCAGCCCCCCGCTCGGTGTCGTACCGGCCAGCCTGCCCTTCGTACTCCTGGCCGCGAGCCTGACCCTGCTCATACCCCGCCGTGGAGCCTGACGTGCCGGCTTGCCGTTCTTGTGGATTACTCATGTCAAGCCGCCCCCCTCTCTCGCTAGCCGCGCGCTGTATGCTCGCGGCCCTGGCCCCGCAGGCGCCTGTGTGCATCCCCCTGGCGGCCAGCGAGTAGTGCAATCGCCTTGCGTCATACCCCTGTCCCGCCTTGTGAACGCACCTGCGGTTGTCCTATGCGGATGCCAGCCGCCCGGATTCTCCGGAATCTGAGCCGGTCCCGCCAGCGCGGCGCAGACCGAATGCGGTGATAGCCATGAGAATGCCGTAAACAAGCAGCCAGATTCCGAGCACGGCAACCAGGACAGTCAGTGAGATAGTTGGCCAGAAGAGAACGATCATTCCGGCACACAGGCTCAGTATTCCGGCCGCGACCGTCAGCCCCCGCCCGGGGAACGGGCCAGCGAACAGGCCGGCCGCGATGTCGGCGATGCCGTGCAGGACCCAGAACAGCCCCACGATGATCGCCAGCACGGCGACCGTGACGTGATAGTGCCTGATGCAGTACAGGCCGATGATGATGGCGAGCAGGCCGATCAGGACGTGCGCGACCCGCCTGCCGCCGCTGGCATCGTGCGCCGTGAAGCCGTCGATCAGCCTGAGCAGGCCAGCCACGACCAGCGAGGCGCCGATCAGGATGGCGGCGATGGCCAGCGTCGCCTTCGGCCACACGAGCAGTATCACCCCGACCGCGATCGCGGCGAGGCCGGCGGCCATGAACGCTGGCCACGCCGTCCTGGCGAAGTCTGGTCCGAACGCTGCCTCCTCGTCCGCTTGCTCTGGCGCGTAGCCGAGCGGTTCCCCGGGTCGCGTTGGCTGAGGTGTGCTCATGGCGTCATGTTGCGGCAAGCGGACATGGCGATCACCACCCGTGACGGGTGAATGTTGGCAGCAGGCCATAGACTTGGCGGCCGTAGCCGTTAGCGATCAAGCCATTGCCTGAGCGGCCGCGCGGCGGGTTTCCCGGCGCGCGCGCTCCCGGTGATACCGCGCGGCGGCAAATGACCCAATCCGACCGGAGACGCGGTGCCTGGGGCCGGGGTGCCCGAGCACCGGTACGCCGACCCAGAGCCCGGGTACAGCAGCCGGAAGGCCAGCAGCCGGACATCCAAGGAGTGACCACGTCGTGAAGACCGACGTCGAGGAACTGAGCCCGACCCGTGTACGCCTCACGGTCGAAGTTCCGTTTGATGAGCTCAAGGCGAGCCTGGACCACGCCTACCGCGAGGTCGGCCGCCAGGTCAGGATCCCTGGATTCCGACCTGGGCACGTACCGCGGCAGGTTCTCGACCAGCGGGTCGGGCGAGGCGCGGTGCTCGAGCACGCGATCAACGAGGCTGTCCCTGAGTTCTACGCCAAGGCCGTCCAGGACGCGCAGGTGGCCGCGCTCGGTCAGCCTGAAGTGGAGATCACCAAGCTCGATGACGGCACGGAGATCGCGTTCACGGCCGAGGTCGACATCCGGCCCGGCTTCGAGATCCCGGACCTGGCCGACGTGCACGTGGTGGTCGACGACGCGGACGTCAGCCCTGACCAGGTCGAGGAGTACCTCGGCGCGCTTCGCGAGCGGTTCGCCTCGCTCCGGGCGGCCTCGCGTCCCGCCCAGCCGGGCGACTTCGTCTCCATCGACCTGTCGGCGCAGGCGGACGGCAAGCCGGTGGAGGACGCGCAGGCGACGGGCGTCTCCTACGAAATCGGCAGCGGCACTATGCTCGACGGCCTGGACGAGGCGCTCGAGGGGATGTCCGCTGACGAGACGGCGACCTTCCAGACCGAGCTGGCCGGCGGTCAGCTGGCCGGCAACCAGGCCGACGTCACGGTCACGGTGCGCAGCGTCAAGGTCAAGGACCTGCCCGAGCTTGACGACGACTTCGCCCAGTCAGCCAGCGAATTCAACACCGTCGGCGAGCTGCGGTCCAACACCCGCAAGCAGATGGAAGCGATGCGCAGGGCCGGGCAGACCGGGCAGGCCAGGGACCGCGCCATCGAGGCGCTGCTCACCAGGATCGACATGCCGCTGCCCGACACCCTGGTCGAGCACGAGATCGAGCACCGGCGCGAGTCGCTGCAGCGCGACCTCGATCAGGCGGGCCTGACCATCGAAACCTACGCGGAAAGCCGTCAGCTCTCGCCCGCGGACATCGAGAGGGAGGTGGGCGAGGAGGTCCGCCAGTCGGTCAAGGCGCGCTTCATCCTCGACCAGCTCTCCGAGCAGGAGAACCTGACCATCGAGCAGGACGAGATCGGCCAGTACATCGCCCAGCTCGCTTACCAGTCCGGTATCGCGCCAGACCAGTTCGCACGCCAGCTCACCAGCTCAGGCCAGCTCAGCGCCGTCGTGTCCGACGTGCTCAGGTCGAAGGCCGCCGACCTGCTCGCGGAGCGGGTGAAGGTCACCGATGAGTCGGGTCGCAAGGTCGTCGTGGGCGGCAAGCAGGACGAGGACGCGGGCGACGAGGAGGCCGCGGACGCCGAATCAGGCACGGACTCCGGGCAGGCGGAAGCCGAGGCCGAGCCTGCCAAGCCCAGGGGTCGCGGCAGGCGCGGCCGCAAGGCGGCCGGGCAGGCGGACGAGGCCGCGGCAGACGCCGGAGCCGCGGGCGCCGAGTAGACAGGCGGCGGCCCTCGCTCCCTGGTGAGCTCGCCGGGCGGTGTCCCCAGGCGAGTCCGCCCGGCGGTGCCGGGCGCCCCGATGTTCGGTCGGGAGCGTGCCTGCGCCCAGAGCGAACAGGCCTCAGCGGTGGACGTTGCGGCCTCGCCAGGGAGTTAGGGTCATTTGCATTGGAGCCAATGAAGTCCATGACGCGGGATGGCACGGCGAGACGGGCGCGCGTGCTTGATCACATATCCAGGAGGCACAGTGACCACGTCGCCTGACGACCAGCTGCCAGCGCGAGTGCTCGCGCGGGCAGCGGAAGCCGCAGCGCTGCCGCTCGGCGACGCGCTGTTCCAGCGGCTGCTGCGGCACCGGATCATCTTCCTCGGCCAGCAGGTCGACGACGACCTCGCGAACCGGATCAGCGCGGAACTCGTGCTGCTGGCCGCCGAGGACGCCAAGCGCGACATCAGCATCTACATCAATTCACCTGGCGGCTCCGTGAGTGCCGGCCTGGCGATCTACGACGTGATGCAGTACGTGCCGAACGACGTCGCCACCTTCGCGATGGGCATGGCCGCCTCGATGGGCCAGTTCCTGCTCTGCGCGGGCGCGCCAGGCAAGCGCTACGCGATGCCGCACGCCCAGATCATGCTGCACCAGCCGCACGGCGGCATCGGCGGCACGGCGTCGGACATCAGCATCCAGGCCGAGCAGATCCTCTACGTGAAGCGGATCCTGGCCGAGCGAACGGCCATGCACACCGGGCAGACGGTCGAGCAGATCGAGGCCGATTCGGACCGGGACAGGTGGTTCACGGCCGACCAGGCCCAGGAGTATGGATTCATCGACCACGTGGTGCGCAGTGCCAACGAGGTCCCGTCGGAGGGCGCGGTTTCATGAACATCGAACCACGAGCGGACAACCGCCACGCGATGACGGGTCCTCAGGACCGGCTGCTGGCCTCGGGCACGGCCCGGCACGGCGTCGCTGAGGCGCGGTATGTCCTGCCGTCCTTCGTCGAGCGTACGCCGTACGGGATCAAGGAGATGAACCCGTACAACAAGCTGTTCGAGGAGCGGATCATCTTTCTCGGGGTCCAGATCGACGACGCGTCGGCGAACGACGTGATGGCCCAGCTGATCACGCTCGAGTCGATCGACCCCGAGCGCGACATCCTCATCTACATCAACTCGCCGGGCGGGTCAATGACGTCGATGATGGCGATCTACGACACCATGCAGTACGTCAAGCCGGACATCCAGACCTTCTGCCTGGGCCAGGCCGCGTCGGCAGCGGCGGTCCTGCTGGCGGCCGGTACCAAGGGCAAGCGGATGGCGCTGCCGAACTCGCGGATCCTGATCCACCAGCCGGCCATCGAGAGCGGCTACGGCCAGTCTTCTGACCTGGAGATCCAGGCCAGGGAGATCCAGCGGATGCGACAGGCGATGGAGGCCGTGCTCGCCAGGCATACCGGCCGGGATGAGGAGCAGATCCGCAGGGACATCGAGCGGGACAAGTTCCTCACCGCCGAGCAAGCCAAAGAGTACGGGCTGGTTGATGACGTACTGACAATGCTGAAGCGTCAGCCCGATGTAGTGTCGTCTTAGCGCGTGGTTGCGACGACGCGCGAGAACCGAAGGCCCGGAGGAAGCGACTACGGCCGTCAGACGAGGTACCGTCTAGGTCCTGCATAGATCTCGTCTCGGTCCGGTCATGGCGATAGCTCTACCGGATCAAGCGTGACGTCGGACGTAGCTGGTTCGCATCGCTTATATTGGCGACAGCGGGAGAGGGAGTAATGCGGTGGCACGCATTGGCGAGGGCGCTGACCTGCTCAAGTGCTCGTTCTGCGGTAAAAGCCAGAAGCAGGTCAAAAAGCTAATCGCTGGGCCAGGCGTGTACATATGCGACGAATGCATCGATCTATGCAACGAGATCATAGAAGAGGAACTGGCCGAGCCCTCGGAGATCAAATGGGACAGCCTGCCGAAGCCCCGCGAGATCTATGAGTTCCTCGACTCCTACGTGATCGGCCAGGAGAAGGCCAAGAAAGGCCTGTCGGTCGCCGTCTACAACCACTACAAGCGCATCCAGTCAGGCGGCGAGCGCGTCGCCGAGGATGGCGTCGAACTGGCCAAGTCCAACATCTTGCTGCTCGGGCCGACCGGCTCGGGCAAGACGCTGCTGGCTCAGACCCTGGCCAGGCTGCTGAACGTGCCGTTCGCGATCGCCGACGCCACCGCCTTGACCGAGGCCGGCTACGTAGGCGAGGACGTCGAGAACATCCTGCTGAAGCTCATCCAGGCGGCCGACTACGACGTGAAGAAGGCCGAGACCGGGATCATCTACATCGACGAGATCGACAAGATCGCCCGCAAGAGCGAGAACCCGTCGATCACCCGCGATGTGTCAGGCGAGGGCGTCCAGCAGGCGCTGCTGAAGATCCTGGAGGGCACGACCGCGTCGGTGCCGCCGCAGGGCGGCCGCAAGCACCCGCACCAGGAGTTTATCCAGATCGACACCACGAACGTGCTGTTCATCTGCGGCGGTGCGTTCGCCGGCCTGGAGAAGATCATCGAGCAGCGGGTCGGCCGCAGCGGCATGGGGTTCGGGGCCGTGCTCCGGGTGAAGACCGATCGCACAGCCTCTGACCAGTTCGCCGACGTCATGCCCGAGGACCTGCTCAAATTCGGGATGATCCCGGAGTTCGTCGGGCGGCTGCCGGTCATCACGAGCGTGCACAACCTGGACCGCGAGGCGCTGATCAGGATCCTCACGGAGCCGAAGAACGCGCTGGTCAGGCAGTACCGGCGGCTGTTCGAGCTGGATGGCGTTGACCTGGAGTTCACCGACGACGCGCTCGAGGCCGTTGCTGACCAGGCGATCCTGCGCGGTACCGGCGCGCGCGGGCTACGGGCCATCCTCGAAGAGGTGCTGCTGTCGGTGATGTACGAGGTTCCCAGCCGCAAGGACGTCGAGCGGGTCGTGATCACCGCAGAGGCCGTTCTCGAGAACGTCAACCCGACCCTGGTGCCGCGCGATGTCGCCCGCCGGACCCCGCGCGAGAAGTCCGCCTGATCAGCGAACCTGCGCCGTCACCCGTCCCGCCCGAGCCTATTTGCGCTGAAGGTCGTAGCGCATCTTGATCATCAGGGTCGCGAGGCTGGCGACGCTGGTGTCCCTGAGCGGGGCAGCGAGGGCGCCGATCGTGTGGTTGGTTGCCCAGCCGCAGACACCGACCATCGTCTGTCCAAGCCAGGCGGCCGTACAATTGGCGGCGCCGCCGCGATGCCCGGCGTTGACCCGCCATGGGCCGATCTTCGCGTACGGGCCGAGGATGCTCATCATCAGCCTGCCGACCGCGTCAGAGGGAGCGCCGAGCTTGGCGGTCGCATCAAGGCCCAGGTACATCACCCAGGCTGGCTTGTTGGTGGCGGGATCGAGGTGGCCGGGCTGGCCATACAGTCCTGACGTCCACGCCGCGGTTATCTTCCCGGCCGCATCGGTGTCGCCGGCTGCCTCGGCCGCTTTCCTGGCGTCGGCGACGAGCCGGTAGCCGATAGCCCCGAAGCGCTGCCTCAGCTGGGCGACGATCGCTCTGCTTCCCGGCTCCGCGATCGGGCCGAACCGCCGGGGGAACCCGCCAGCGGCCTTCGGGGCGGGGATGACCAGGGGACCGGCCGACCGCTTCGCCGCGGCCTGGCTGGCCGCGACGCCGCGCTCGGCGATGCCGACCGTGGCCCAGGCCAGCAGGGCTGAGATGGCGGTGATGATGGCAAGGAGCGTGATCGCCCACTTCGTCCCGATGTGCCGCCTGCCCTGGCTGTCGACGGCGGCCTTGGCCTGGACGTCGAGGCTGGCTGGCTTGGGCGGACTGGCTGCCGGTGCCAGGGGCGGCGACGTGGGCGGCGCGGTGAAGGCCGGGACCGGCGGGAACGGGCTGGCGGGCCGGACTGGCCTGACAGGCCGCTTGCCTGGAACGCGCGTAACAAGCGCGCGCAAGGGCCTTGTGCCGGCCCGGCTGATCGTGGCACGGAGGTCGGTACCACCATCGGCGTCCTGGCGGTCGGGGCTGATGGTCCACGGCCCTGCCAACGAATCATCACCTCATCTCATGAATTTCATGAAGCTCATGACATAGTGTGCCAGCGGCGCCGGGCGGTAAGGAAAGGCAACATGACGCGAAGTAAGCATATGATCTGACAGCAGTGCGGCGGGGGGTTCTCGGGGGGTCGTCCCCCCGGGCCAGCACGGCGAGCGCCGGCCGCGCGCTGCTGGCACGGGCAGGTTCTGTCGCCCTCTAGACTCTGCTGACGTGACGACCGCTGAGCTGCGCGAGATCGAGCAGCAGATCCTGAAGCGCCGTCCCGAGCACTCGATCAGCCCGTCGCTTGACCGGATCAGCGAGCTCACTGGCCTGCTCGGCGACCCGCAGCGCGCATACCCGGTGATTCACATCACCGGGACGAACGGGAAGAGCTCAACGGCGCGGATGACCCAGACGCTGCTGCGCACGCGGCGCCTGCGCACGGGCCTGTTCACCAGCCCGCATCTGGTCTCGATGCGGGAACGGATCAGCGTGGACGGCGAGCCGCTGAGCGCCGACCGGTTCGTGGAGATCTACCGGGAGATCGAGCCGTACCTGAAGCTGGTCGACGACCACCAGCCGGTTCCGCTGTCGTTCTTCGAGGTCCTGGTCGCGATGGCGTTCGCCGCTTTCGCCGACGCCCCTGTCGACGTCGCCGTGATCGAGGTCGGCATGGGCGGCACCTGGGACAACACCAACGTCGCCGACGGCGCGGTCGCCGTCATCACGCCGGTCTCGATCGATCACGCCGAGTACCTCGGCGACACCGTGGCGGAGATCGCGGCCGACAAGGCCGGCATCATCAAGCCAGGCGCCATCGCGGTGATCGGCCAGCAGCCAGTCGAGGCGGCCGCCGAGCTGCTGCGGCGCGCCGCCGAGGTCGGCGCCACCGTCGCCAGGGAGGGCATCGAGTTCGGCGTGCTGAGCAGGGAGTTGGCTGTCGGCGGCCAGCGGCTGTCGATCAAGGGGCTGCTCGGGGAGTACCACGAGCTGTTCCTGCCGCTGTTCGGCGCCCACCAGGCCGCCAACGCGGCGTGTGCGCTGGCGGCCGTCGAGGCGTTCTCGGGAGGCGCGGGCTCCCCAGAGGGCGACTCAGGCGACGGATCCGACGGCTCGCCCGCCGAGCGGCGGTTGCCCGGCACGGAGGCGCTGGACGCTGACCTGGTCGCCGAGGCGTTTGCGACGATGACCTCGCCAGGACGACTCGAGATCGTCAGGCGCAGCCCCGTGGTGCTGGTCGACGCCGCGCACAACCCGGCGGGGATGGCGGCCACCGCCGCCGCGCTGGCTGAGTCGTTCGGCGCGGCCGAGGTCATCGCCGTGCTGGCGGTCAGCGCCGACAAGGACGTGGCAGGGATCCTCGACGAACTGGAACCGGCCGCCGCGGCCGTCGTGGCGACGCGGAACTCCTCGCCCCGGTCGATGGACCCGCAGGAACTCGCCGACATCGCCGGGCCGATCTTCGGTCCCGACCGGGTCCACGTGGCCGCCAGGCTGGACGACGCGATCGATCGGGCCGTCGGGCTCGCGGACGACGCCGCGGCGGCCATCGCCGGCCCGCTGGCGGGGCTGATGACGGGCGAGCAGGATCTCGGGCAGGCGGCCGCGGGCAGCGTGGTGCTGATTACCGGGTCGGTCATCACGGCCGGGGACGCGCGGCTGCTGCTGTCCCGCGGCGAACCAGGGGAGCCGGCGCGATGAGCTGTCAGCGATGAGCAGGCTCACCGCCACCGTCCTGCTGCTCGAGGCCTTCGTGATCGCGCTGACCATCGTGCCCGCGGTCAAGCTGGCAAACGCTACTCCCGCGACAGCCGGGGCGGCGGCGGGCGTCGCCGTGCTCGCGGCGATCCTGCTGGCGGTCCTGGCCAGGCGGCTGCTGCCGGTCACGCTCGTGGGCGGGAGCCTGCTCCAGGTCCTCATCATTGTCTCGGGCGTCGTGCTCTCAGTTATGTATATTCTCGGCGGAATTTTCGCATTGCTATGGGTGACCGGTATCTGGCTTGGTCATCGGGTGGAAAGCTCGTCGTAACGTAATTGCAACTTCTGGCGTCTCGCTATCAATTTTCCTGGCCCGACGAGGAACGTAGCGAGGCTGCCGGGTAGGCTCACTCATTGCGAGGAGTTTTCCGGGTCCGCCAGGGACCTTGAGGCCTTCCGGCCTACCCCGCGAAATGCCGATGCTGCGCTGACCAGATTCGTGCAAAATGAGGCAGAACAGCAGCGATATGCCGAGCCCGTTAGTTCGGACGGCGCAGGACGAGAACCCGCTGGACCATAGGGAAGCAGATGAGCAACGCGCTGGCCTTCTTGGGCCGTGACATGGCCGTCGACCTGGGCACCGCCAACACGCTGGTGTACGTCAGGGGGCGCGGGATTGTTCTCAATGAGCCTTCGGTAGTCGCGCTCAATACCAATACCGGACAGATAGTCGCAGTCGGTCTCGAGGCCAAGCGCATGATAGGGCGCACGCCGGGTAATATCATCGCCGTCAGGCCGCTGAAGGACGGCGTCATTGCCGACTTCGACGTCACCGAGCGCATGCTGCGTTATTTCATCCAGAAAGTGCACCGGCGCGGCGGGCTGGCGAAGCCCAGAATTGTCATCGCGGTGCCAAGCGGCATTACGGGCGTCGAGCAAAGCGCCGTCAAGGAAGCCGGCCATCAGGCCGGGGCGCGGCGCGTCTACATCATCGAAGAGCCAATGGCAGCCGCGATCGGGGCCGGGCTGCCGGTCAACGAGCCGACCGGCAACATGGTCGTCGACATCGGCGGCGGCACCACCGAGGTCGCCGTCATCTCGCTAGGCGGCATCGTGACCGCCCAGTCGATCAGGGTCGGCGGCGACGAACTGGATCAGGCGATCATCAACTTCGGTAAGAAGGAGTACTCGCTGACCCTCGGCGAGCGCACCGCCGAGGAGATCAAGATGGCGCTCGGCTCCGCATACCCGGCCGACGATGAGCCGAGCGCGGAGATCCGCGGCCGTGACCTGGTCAGCGGCCTGCCGAAGACCGTCGTCATCTCGGCCGCCGAGGTGCGGAACGCGATCGCCGAGCCATTGACCGTCATCGTCGACGCGGTGCGGACGACGCTCGACAAGTGCCCGCCCGAGCTGGCCGGCGACGTCATGGACCGCGGCATCGCCCTTACCGGCGGCGGTGCGCTGCTCCGCGGTCTCGACCAGCGGTTGCGCGAGGACACCGGGATGCCGATCCACATGGCCGACAACCCGCTCGACTCGGTCGCGCTCGGCACCGGCAAGTGCGTGGAGGACTTCGATACGCTGCGCCAGGTGCTCGTGCCCGAGTCGCGCCGCTGAGCTCGGGAGCGTCGACGTGCGCGACAACCGACGCAGCCGGATGCTCCTGGCGATCGCGCTGGTAACCGCGCTCGTCCTGATCGCCATCGACTATCAGGACGGGTCGTCGTCGGTGATCACGTCGCTGCGGAACGCCGCGGGCTCGGTCTTCGGCGGCGCGGAGCGTGGCGTCGCGGCGGTGACCACGCCGGTCGGCCGGTTCTTCGGGGCTGGCACGGCCGCGACCGGCGGCGATCAGGGCGCGATGCGGCGAGAGCTGATCAGGCTGCGGGCCGAGCTGAGCGCGGCCCGGCTCGACCGGGCGCAGTATCACAAGCTCGGCAGGCTGCTCCAGCTCTCGGGCCGGGGCGGCTACCGGGTGCTGGCCGCGTCGGTGATCGCTTTCGGGCAGGGATACGAGCAGGCTGTCACGCTGGATGCGGGCCGCGCCGACGGCGTCCGGCCGCAGCAGACCGTGCTCGACGGGGACGGCCTGGTCGGACAGGTCGTCCGGGTCGGCGCGCACACCTGCACGGTGCTGCTGGCGACCGATGCGAGCTCGGTGACCGGGGTGCGGCTGGCACCCGGCGGCCAGATCGGCTGGGTCACGGGGGAGGGCCGTCGCGGGCGAGACGGGACCGTCCTGCTCAAGCTTCAGGTCCTGGACGCCACGGCGCTCAAGACCGGCGGGCAGCTCGTCACCGCCGCATCGGTCAAGGACCGGCCGTTCGTTCCTGGCGTGCCAGTCGGGACGATCGTGTCCGTGCGCAACCGGGCCGGCGCCCTGACCGGGCAGGCGCTGGTCCGGCCGTTCGCGCAGTTCGCGGGCGTCGACGTGGTCGGGATCGTCGTGTCGGCCCCGCGGCACGATCCGCGCTACGCGGTGCTGCCGCCGAAGCCGGCGGAGTCGCCGCCATCGGTCAGGACGTCCGCCGGTCAAGGTCGCGTGGGGCCAGGGCTGACGGGCCAGACCGGAGCGACCGGGGGAACTGGATCCGGACGCCCTGGTCGCGCGGGCAGGCATCGGCCTGCCCCGGAGACGAGCCCGGCCGGCCAGACGGCGGCAGGGCCCGGGTAGTGCGGCCATGAAGCGCAAGCTGGTTGCCGCGCTTGCCCTGGTGCTGGCGCTGCTTGTGCAGCTCACGATCGTCAACGGGCTCGCCCTGCCCGGAGGCGGTACCCCTGACCTCGTCCTGCTCTGCGTCATCGCGATCGGGATGACCGGCGGCCCGTCCTCCGGGGTGGTCGCCGGCTTCAGCGCGGGGCTCGCGCTCGACCTGGCGCCGCCCGCCAGCCAGCTGGTCGGCCAGTACGCGCTCGTGCTGTGCCTGGTGGGCTACGGCTCGGGACGGTTGCGTTTCACCCTGCGCCACTCCGCGGTGCTGGCGCTCACCGCCGGCGCGGCCATGGCAGCGCTCGGCGAGGCGCTATCGGCCGTGCTCACGCTCGCGCTCGACACGCCTGAGGTCACCGGGGCGACCGTCGCGCAGGTGCTGCCGCCTACGGTGCTCTACGACGCCGTGCTCGGGCCGCTGGTCCTGCTCTGCTCGGTCCGGCTGGCGGTCGCGCTCGCGATGAGCTTCGACCCGCAGGACGACTCGCCGGCTCTCGAGACGGGCGGGAGCGCGGCGCCGGCGTCCGTGGCGGGCGTGCCAGCGATGGCGGGCATGGCCGGGATGAACGCGTCCGCGCAATGGCGGCTAGCCAGGCGGCACAGGCTGGCGGGCGGCGACAGCCGCGTCGCGGCGAGTGGCAGATGGCTGGTCGGCGACGTTGCCGGCGCCGTGCCGGCGATGGGCGCCATCGGCTGGCTGGCCGGGCCGGCCATGTCCCGCCGCGCCAGGCGCGAGCAGGCCAGGCTGACCGCCACGCTGACCGGCGCGACCCCGCGCAAGGGCGCGTCCTGGGTGGGCAGGCGCCCGCCTGGCTTGCTGCCGCTCGCGCCCGTCCAACCGCCGACGTCAAACGGGCTGCCGCGGCTGCGCCTTGGCGCTGGCGTGGCAGGGTCGGCCGCGGCGCTGCCAGCCCCCTCGTACCAGGCCAGGTTCGGCCGCCCGGTCCGGCTCGGCCTCGCCGACGAGCAGCGGCGGCGGGCGCGGACCGCGAGCCGCCATACTCGCGGCAAGGCGCAGGCCAGCTTCGGCGCGAACGCGCACGGCGTGGACCGACGCGGGCTCAGGGGCGCTGGCGTGCCCAGGATCGCGTTCGGAGGAGCGAGCCTTCCTGGCGCCGCCCGGTCTGGCGAGGCTCGCCCCGCGGCGAGCAAGACGCACCGGATCGCGTTCGGGACGGGAAGCCCGCCTGGCCAGGGTCGGGCGGCGGGGCGGCCGCCGCCCAGGATCGCGTTCGGGACGGGAAGCCTGCCTGGCCAGGGTCGGGCGGCGGGGCGGCCGCCGCCCAGGATCGCGTTCGGGACGGGAAAACTGCCTGGCCAGGGTCGGGCGGCACGGCGGCCGTCCAGGATCAGGTTCGGGACGCCTTCGGCCGGCCGCGGCAGCGTCGGCCGTGGCAGCGTCGGCCATGGCAGCGTCGGCCGCGGCAGCGTCGGCCGCGGCTGGGTCGGCACGTCGCGATCGCGCGGCGGCGGCCTGATCGGCGTCGGGGGAGCGGCAGCGAGAGGCCCGCACGGCGGCAGGAAGCCCAAGCAGCCCAGGTTCGCCCGCCCGCCCGGCTCTCAGCAAGCCAGGACGCGCCAGCGCAAGACCGCGCGCATGAGCACCAGGCGCGGCGCGTTCGGGCGGCTGCCGTGGGCGAGGCGGGCGGGAGGCAGGTCAGCGGTCTGGCGGATAGGGAGCAGGCGTATGGGTGGTATCCGATGATCCGGGCCTCGCGTCCGAGGCTGTTCGTGCTCTGCCTGGTGGTGGCCGCGTTGCTGCTCGGACTGGCCACGAGGGTTTGGTTCCTGCAGGTGAAGACGGGCACCAGTTACGTGGCACAGGCCGCCTCTGAGCGGATCAGGGAGGTCATCCAGCCGTCCGTGCGCGGCCCGATCGTCGATGACATCGGCGCGCCCATCGTCGACAGCCGGTCCGCGCTCGTCGTGTCCGTCAGCCTGCCCACCCTGTGGAAGCAGCACGATCAGGGAGCGGTCGTCCTGCGGCGGCTGGCCAGGCTGCTGCACATCAAGCGGCATCAGATGTTTCGCGAGGTCCGGCTGTGCACCGCGGGGGTGAAGCAGCCGTGCTGGCCAGGGTCGCCTTACCAGCCGATTCCGGTCGCCGAGAACGTCCCGGCCAAGATCGGGCTCGAAGTGCTCGAGAACCACACCCTGTACCCGGGCGTAACTGCCGCCGTGCAGCCCGTGACGCACTACCACCAGCCCGTCTCCACTAGCCTGGCGCAGACGCTCGGCTACCTGCAGCCGATCACCGCGAGCGAACTGCGGAAGGAAGGCTTGCCGGTCACCGGGTTCTCCAGCGTCGACCTCGTCGGGCAGGCAGGGCTCGAGTTGCAGTACGACCGTGCGCTGCGCGGCGTGCCTGGTGACACCAAGCTCGCGGTCAACGCGCAGGGCCAGGTGACAGGCACGATCAGCTCGGTCAAGCCGAAGCCGGGCAGCTACCTGGTCACGAGCATCAACAGCCAGATTCAGCAGGACACCGAGCGTGCGCTCACCGACGCCGTGCCGCGCGGCCAGTTCGCCGGGAACCCGGTGAGCAAGGGCGGCGCGGCCGTCGTCATGACGACGACCGGCCGGGTACTGGCGCTCGCCAGCTATCCCACTTACAACCCGGAGATCTGGTCGGGCGGGATCACCGAGGCGCAGTTCCGGCGGCTGTTCCACCAGGCCGGCGGCGAGCCGATTCTCAACAGGGCCACGCAAGGCCAGTACGCGCCGGGATCGACATGGAAGGTCACCTCGGTGGCCGCCGCGGTCGCGGCCGGGTTCCCGCTGCACGGCACCTACCAGTGTCCAGCGGCGGTGAACATCGGCGGCCGGTCGTACCTGAACGACGGCAGCCCGTCGCTGGGCCCGATGAGCTTCTACACCGCGCTCGTGGTCTCCTGCGACACGGTCTTCTACAACCTCGCGTACCAGATCTACCTCAAGGACCATCCGGGCGCGAACGACGTGACATCGCCCCGCGCGCCGGTGCAGGAGATGCAGAAGATGGAGCTGGCCTGGGGCTTCGGCCGGCCCACCGGGATCGACGTGCCAGCCGAGAGCCAGGGCAGCGTGCCGACCAGGCGGTGGCTGTACTGGCTGTGGAAGGACAACGCGCACCAGGGCCAGAACTGGTGCAAGAACGGGAAGCAGAACGGCACCTACGTCCAGCAGATCGAGTGGGATGACTGCCGCTCTGGCAACATCTGGACCGCTGGCCAGGCCGTGATCTCTGCGATCGGGCAGGGCTACGTCTCGGTCACGCCGCTGCAGCTAGCCCGCGCCTACGCGGCCCTGGCCAACGGCGGCACGGTGTACAGCCCGCGTGTCGGCAAGGCGCTGGTGAGCGCGGACGGCAAGACCGTGCGGAAGATCACTCCGCCGGTCGTCGGTCACCTGCCGGTCGCCAAGTCAACACTGGCCTACATCAGGCACGCGCTGGCCGGCGTGGTGACCAGCGGCACCGCGGCCGGCACGTTCGGCGGGTTCCCGCTCGGCCAGGTCTGCGTGGCAGGCAAGACCGGTACCGCCGAGGTCCGCGGCAACCAGTCGACGTCGGTGTTCGCCTCGTTCGCGCCGTGCGACCACCCCAAGTACGTGGTGGTCGTGATGATCCCGAACTCCGGATTCGGCGCGCAGGTCGCCGGTCCAGCGGTCCGGCAGATCTGGGACGGCATCTACGGTCTGGAGGGGCACAACGCCGCGCTCCCCGGCGGTCGGCTGCCCGGCCTGCCGCACCTCAACGCCGCCGGGCAGATGGTGCCGCCGGCCGGGTTCGGGCCCGCCGCGCGGCGGCGCGCGGCGGCCGCGAAGGCTAAGGCGAAGGCCGCGCAGCGGCGGGGGAGGCACCGGTGAGCTGGGTCAGCAGCCAGTCGAGGCGGCGCACAAGCCCGGCGTGGGCCACTGCCAGACGGGTCGCCTCCCGCGCGGTCGGCCGGGATTCGGCGCTCCGCCAGGCCGACTGGCTGTTGCTAGCCACGGTGCTGGCGCTGACCTTGCTCGGCACCGTGATGATCTGGTCGGCGACTCAGCCGATGCTGATGCGGCAGGGCGCGAACCCGCACACGTTCCTGCTCAAGCAGCTGCTGAACATCGCGCTCGGGCTGGTGCTGATGCTGGTCGTGAGCTCGATGGACTCGCGTCAGCTCCGGCTCTACGCGCCGATCCTGTACGGAGTGTCCTGCCTCGGGCTGCTCGCCGTGCTCACCCCGCTCGGCAGCATCGTGAACGGCGCCAAGTCCTGGATCTCGCTGGGCGCCGGGTTCCAGATCGAGCCGTCGGAGTTCGCGAAGCTGGCCGTGATCGTGATCGCCGCGATGCTGCTCTCTGACCTGCGCGCCGGCGAGTCACGCCCGGGGACGCGCGCGGTAGCCAAGACGCTGGGGATCGCGGCGTTCCCGATCCTCCTGGTGGCCGCCGAACCCGACCTGGGCGTGGTGATCGTGCTGGTGCTGCTGGTCGCCGGCCTGATCGCGCTCTCCGGTGTCCGGCTGCGCTGGCTGCTGCTGATGGTCGCCAGCGCCGTGCTCGTGGTGTTCTCGGTGGGCAAGCTGCACCTGCTCAAGGCATATCAGGTCGGCCGGCTGACGTCGTTCCTCAACCCGTCTGCCGATCCGCGCGGGACCGGCTACAGCGCGGCGCAGTCCAAGATCGCGATCGGATCTGGCGGGATGCACGGGACCGGGCTGTTCCACAGCCAGATGGTCGCCGGCAACTTCGTGCCCGAGCAGCACACGGACTTTATCTTCGCGGTGATCGGAAACGAGCTCGGTCTGGTCGGCTCGATGCTGATCCTCGGGTTGCTTGGGCTGCTGCTGGTGTGCGCGCTTCGGATCGCGACCCGCGCCGAGGACCAGTTCGGGATGCTGGTGGCTGCTGGCGTCGCGATCTGGTTCGCCGTGCAGGCGTTCGTGAACATCGGGATGACGATGGGGATCATGCCGGTCACCGGCCTGCCGCTGCCGTTCGTGTCCTACGGCGGGTCGGCGATGTTCGCCGACATGATCGCGGTGGGCTTGCTCCAGTCGGTCCGCAGGCCGCGCAACGTGTTCGCGAGCTGAGCCGCGCGCCGTCAAGGCGGCGTGCGTGACCTGCCTCGGCTAGCGTTTCACGGCGGTGTAGGTCAGGTGGGTCACCCGGGACGATGCGTCCGCGCGGGCCTGGTCCAGCGCGAGGCGGGCCGGGTCCACGCGGTCGAACAGGCGGATGCCGGTGCCGAACAGCACGGGCGCGAGCGTAATCGAGAACTCGTCGAACAGGCCGCTGCCCAGGTACTCCTGGATCGTCTCGGCGCCGCCGGCGATGCGCACGTCGCGGTCGCCGGCGGCCTCGCGGGCCTGCAGCAACGCGCTCTCGATGCCGTCGTTGACGAAGTGGAAGGTGGTGCCGCCCGGCCGCTCCCACGGGTCACGCTCGGTGCGGGTGACGACGAACACCGCGGTGTGGAACGGCGCCTCCTCCGGCCATGCCAGCTCGCCGCCGTCGAACATGCGCTTGCCCATGACGCTCGCGCCGGTGCGCTCGTGCGTCGCCCGTGCGATGTCGTTGTCGAGTCCTTCCTCGCCGCCCTCGCCGAGCTTGAGGTTCTCCCTGAACCACCGCTGCGGGAACAGCCACGCCTGCAGCTCCGACCACTTCGCCATCCAGCGCTGAACCCTCGGATCGTTCTGCCCTTCGGGCGAGAATACGTACTCGACGGGCACGGCGTCGGGCGCCATGAAGCCATCCAGTGACAACGTCACACTGAAGAACACCTTCCCGGCCATCAGCGCACCGTCCCTTCCTGCCCGGTCTCCTGCTCCGTCATGGTCTCGCCGGCGGTCGCCGGCCCGCGGCCCGTGGACCGCTCCCTGGTGGCCTCCGTGACGTAGGCCGCCAGGTTGCGCAGCGTCTGCTCGCCGCTCTCGATCGCGTGGTACTTCTCCACGGCCTCGTCGCGGAGTTCCTTGGTGGGGAACACCGCGCGCATCACGATCCGGGTCTGCTCGCCGGCCGGCTCGAAGGTCAGGACCGACTCGAAGGCGTTCGGGTCGTCGCGGGACTCGCCGTGCAGCAGCGCGATCCGCTCCGGCGGGACGATCTCCCGCCAGGTGATCCACTCCTGGTAGTCGGTCCCGTCCGGCCCGTGCATCACGAAGTCCCACTCCCCGCCGACGCGGAACTCGAAGGACCGCGTCGTGGTGGCGAAGCCCTCCGGTCCCCACCACCGCGACAGGTGCCGGACTCGCGTGAACGCCTCGAACACCAGCTCCCGCGGGGCGCCGATCACCCGGGAGATCACGATCTCGCGGTCCGCGGTCGCGTGCGCAGGCTCGCCGCCGCTACTGATCGTCGCCATCGTGTGGTCCCTGCCTTGCCTGCTTCAGCTCGTGCACGTACTCGTCCAGCCGGTCCAAGCTCTCGCTCCAGAACCGCTCGAAGCCGCCCACCCACTCGTGGACTGGCCGCAGCCCGCGGGCGTCCAGGCCGTACAGCCGCTGCTTGCCCGCCCCGCGGGCCCGCACGAGCCCGACCTCCCTGAGGACCCGCAGGTGCTTGGACGCCTGCGGCTGGGTCATCCCCAGGTCCCGCGCCAGGTTGGTCACCGGTCGCTCGCCGCCCCGCAGCAACACCAGGATGTCCCGCCGCCGCGGTTCGGCGATCGCGTTGATCGCGTCCGAGGTCGTCGCCGCTCGTGCCATGACGCCATCATATGCCTATATCGGAATGTGTCAACGCGCCGTCGCCCGGCCGCATCACAGGAGGGGCTGTGTGACGAATGACGGGCTGGAACTGTCAGGCAGGTAGAAGACCGCGGCAAGGTCTGTCGCCGATCCGGTGCGAGCAGCAGGAGCGAACGGCGCTACCTCAACCCAACCGGCCCGTCGCCGGCGTCATGTCCCGCAACAGCTAGTCGATGCCCGCGGGCGGCCGGCTCTGTTCGACCTCCGGACGGGATCCGTTGACCGGAACCCTGACCGGTGCGGGCGTGTGCCCCGCTTCATCGGCAGCGAGCCGCGCGCTCGCGCCGTTCGCGGCGCCGTTGGCACCGCTCTTGGCAGCGCTCGCGTGCGGGCCCGCCGGGCCGGCGGCTGCCCCAGCGCCCCCGGCTGACCCAGCGCCGGCGGCTGCCGCGGCCGCCGCACGGCGGTTCCAGGGCTGGGCGCGCGCCAGCCAGAACGCCAGGCCGGCCACCAGGACCGCGGCGAGCGTGATGCCGAGCGCGGTGGTCGGAACGCCGACGTACTTCAGGCCTGAGGCGAAGATCACGAACGTGATGACCGGCCTGATGTACTTGTCCGGCGCCCGCGACGACAGGAACGACCCGATCAGCACGGCAGGCACGCTGCCGATCGCGACCGACGCGGTCACGGCGAACTCAACGTGACCGAAGGTCAGCGCGCCGAGCGCTGCGGCCGCCGTCAGCGGAACGGCCTGGGTCAGGTCCGTGCCCACCAGCTGGTTCGCGCCGATCAGCGGGTAGACGAAGAGCAGCAGCACGATCATCAGCGAGCCCGAGCCGACCGAGGTCAGGCCGACGATCAGCCCGCCGACCGCGCCGATCGCGATCGTAGGCAGCGGCCTGACCACCACGTCCGTGATGGTCCCGAGCCGCTCCTGGCCCGAGCGCTTGTCGAGCACGTAGCGCACCACCATGGCTCCCGCGCCGACCAGGAGCGCGACGCCGAGCGCGATCTCGACGTGCGTCTGGTCGGCCTCACCGCCAGCTCCGAGCACGTGCAGCAGGTACGAGCCGAGGAAGGCCATCGGCACCGATCCGAGCACCATCAGACCCACCAGGCGCATGTTGACGGTGCCCTTGCGCAGGTGCACGGCGGCACCGAACGGCCGCATCAGGACCGCGGCGACAAGGTCGCTGGAGATCGCCGATGAGGGGGTGACGCCGAAGAGCAAGATCAGCATGGGCGTCATCAGGGCCCCGCCGCCCGCGCCGGTCAGGCCGACCAGCAGGCCGACGACGGCGCCGCCGATGATCATGAAGGGGTTCAGCTGCATGGAGGTCCGTTCCCTGCCTGAGTGATTGATCGTGCCTGCGTGCTGTCGAGTGCCCGTGAGGGAGAGAGCCGCGATTGTCTAGTCTCTTGATCAGGAATATAGATATATCTTATCTTCTATTACCGATCGAATTCAAATGGAACTGGCCAGCTCATATACCGCCACAGATGGTCCGAGATCGCCGCCTTACTCGCGAACAACAGCCTCAGGCGGTTCCGCGCCGCGGCCAGTGCCTCACGTGGTACCCCCGGTCGGTCGGTAAGCTTGGCTGATGCCTGTTCAGTCGGTCTACCCCCGGCTTGAGTCTCTGCTCCCGCTGGTTCGCAAGCCCGTTCAGTACGTAGGCGGGGAGCTCAACAGCGTCGTCAAGGACTGGGACGCCGCCGAAGTCCGCTGGGCGCTCATGTACCCGGACGCCTACGAGGTAGGCGTGCCCAATCAGGGCATTCAGATTCTTTACGAGGTGCTGAACGAGCGCGACGACGTGCTCGCCGAGCGCACCTACTCGGTCTGGCCGGACCTCGAGGCCCTCATGCGCGAGCACCAGGTCCCGCAGTTCACGGTCGACGCGCACCGGCCCGTTCGCGCGTTTGACGTGCTCGGGGTCAGCTTCGCGACCGAGCTCGGCTACACCAACTTGCTGACCGCCCTGGACCTGGCGCGGATCCCGCTGAGCGCGGCCGCCCGCTGCGACGATGACCCGATCGTGCTGGCCGGCGGTCACGCCGCGTTCAACCCCGAGCCGATCGCCGAGTTCATCGACGGCGCGGTCCTCGGCGACGGTGAGCAGGCCGTGCTGGTCATCACCGACCTGATCAGGGACTGGAAACGGGCCGGGCGCCCGGACGGCAGGGAAGGGCTGCTGCAGCGCATGGCCAGCCGCGGCGGCGTCTACGTGCCGCGCTTTTACGACGTGAGCTACCTGCCTGACGGCACGATCGGCGGCGTGCTGCCGAATCGGCCTGCCGTCCCGCGTGCGGTCGCCAAGCATACGGTTTCAGACCTGGACGCATGGCCCTATCCGAGCAAGCCGCTGGTGCCGGTCGCCGAGTCGGTGCACGAGCGGTTCAGCGTCGAGATCTTCCGTGGCTGCACCAGGGGCTGCCGGTTCTGCCAGGCAGGGATGATCACCAGGCCGGTCCGCGAGCGGTCGATCTCCGCGATCGGGCAGATGACCGAGGCAGGCCTCGCGAACAGCGGGTTCAGCGAGGTCGGATTGCTCTCCCTCTCCAGCGCGGACCACAGCGAGATTAACGAGATCGCCACCGATCTCGCCGACCGCTACGAGGGCACCAACACCGGGCTGTCACTGCCGTCGACCAGGGTGGACGCGTTCAACGTCACGCTGGCCAACGAGCTCAGCAGGAACGGGCGGCGGTCCGGGCTCACCTTCGCCCCCGAGGGCGGCACCGACCGGATCCGCAAGGTGATCAACAAGATGGTCACCGAGGATGACCTGATCGCCACCGTGACCACCGCGTACGCGAACGGCTGGCGCCAGGTGAAGCTGTACTTCATGTGCGGCTTGCCGACGGAGACCGACGAGGACGTGCTCGCGATCGCCAGGGTCGCGCATCGCGTGATCGAGGCAGGGCGGAAGGCAACAGGCCGCCGCGACATCAGGTGCACCGTGTCCATCGGCGGCTTCGTGCCCAAACCGCACACCCCGTTCCAGTGGGCCTCCCAGTGCGGCCACGAGACCGTCGACGGGCGCCTGAAGGCACTAGGCGCGGCGATGCGGGCCGACCGCGGCTACGGCTCCTCGATCGGGTTCCGCTACCACGACGGCAAGCCGTCCATGGTGGAGGGATTGCTCTCCCGCGGCGACCGCAGGGTGGCCAAGGTCATCAGGGCCGTCTGGGAAGACGGGGGCAGGTTCGACGGCTGGAGCGAGTACTTCAGCTACGACCGCTGGGAAGCCTGCGCGGCGCCCGCGCTCGCCGGCGACGGCGTCGACCTGGACTGGTACACCACGCGCGAGCGCGGCTACGACGAGATCCTGCCCTGGGACCACCTGGACGCCGGGCTGGAAAGGGACTGGCTCTGGCAGGACTGGCAGGCAGCGATCGACCCGGCAGGGGCGACCGAGGTGGACGACTGCCGCTGGACCCCGTGTTTCGAGTGCGGTGTCTGCCCGGCCATGGACACGCAGATCGAGACCGGTCCGACCGGTGCGAGGCTGCTGCCGCTGACCGTGATCGGGAGTCACGGCTGATGGCCAGGCCCGTACCAGGCGGACCGGCACCTGCGCCGACGGTTCAGCGCCTGACCATCAGGTACGCTAAGCGAGGCAGGATGCGCTTCGCGAGCCACAGGGATGTAGCGCGCGCGATTGAGCGGGGAGTGCGCAAGGCCGGCCTGCCGGTCGCTTACTCCGCAGGGTTCTCACCGCATCCGAGGATTTCGTATTCGGGCGGGGCTCCGACGGGCTCGGCGAGCGAGGCCGAGTACCTCGAGATCGCCGTGACGAGCCAGTGCGAACCGGACGACGTCTGTCGGCGCCTTGACGCGGCGCTGCCGGACGGGATTGACGTGATAGTGGTTACCGAGGCAGCCGGCAAGTCCGGCGAGGCACGGCTGGAGGCCTCCGAGTGGGAGGTCATCTGGCCCGGCGTTCCGGCCGGCGCAGCAGCCTTGGCCGTGCGGAAGTTCCTCGCTTCACCCAGCGTTGAAGTAGATCGCCTGACGAACAAGGGAACGCGGACGCTTGATGCGAGGGCTGCGGTGCTGAGCCTGGTCAGCACCGCAAGCATGGCCCCCGATGGCGCTGCGGGCGGCGGCCAGGACGGCTCAGGGCGAGGCCGCAAGGACCCGGCCGCAGGATGTGCGATACTTCGAATGATTGTTCGGCAGCTGACACCTGCCGTCCGACCAGATGACATCCTGGTCGCGCTCCGCCAGCTGTCGGCGCTCGAGCCCGCTTCACCGCCCCAGGTGACCAGGCTCTGGCAGGGGCCGCTCAGCGCGCTAACCGCGGCTCAGACGGGAGCTCAGCCGGGGATGACCGCAGCCTGCGATGCCACAGGGCCAGGCCGGCCCGACCAGCCGGCAGCAGGAGCGTCCCGGTCACCCGTCCCGGGCTCTGGATTCCAGGATGCCGCGCCGCATCGGCAGGCGGCGGCAGGTCCTGCCGGCAGCGACCGGATCGAAGGCTTGCCGGAACCGCGGTCACACCAGCCTGATCAGGGCCAGAGGCGAGAAGCCGGCCCGCAGGGCCCGAGGCGAGAAGCCGGCCCGCAGGGCCCGAGGCGAGAAGCCGGCCCGGAGGGCCCGAGGCACGACGAACACCTGCCGAGCAGCACGACAGACAAGGCAATGCAGCAGGAGGCGAAGAGCGCCGTGCCGGCGCCAGCCAGCCAGTTGCGTGCGAACGAACAGCTCCCGCGCGGCGCGCTGGGTCAGCTTGCTGGCCCGCGCGCCCGGGAGCCCTACGGAAGAGATTGCCCGGATGCTCGAAACCGAGCCACAGAATCGACAGTCAGAGCCCGATGAGACATCAGGAAGCGCTGGTCAGAGCAACGAATCCCAGGCTGCCAGTGAAGGCGGGCACCGGCGCGGACTGCTGCGCCGGGGCAGGCGGAGCGTAGCCAAGCCAGCATCGCCAGCGTTCAGTTCGGGGACCCATGACAGCGGGTCTGGATCGTCCGCGCCGTCCAGGGGCAGTGACAGCGCCGGCGGCGGTCAGGCAGGCGGGTCCGTTCCCGCCGTGCCAGACGTGCCCGTCGGCCGGCCAGATCCGAAGCAGCCGGCTGGCCGCGGCGGGGCGGGCGCGCCGCCCGTGCCAGCCGCGGCCTTCCAGCCACCTGTTCTTGTCTTCCAGCCTCCCGAGATCGGGAGCCAGCCGGCCGAGTCAGCGCGGCCCAGGCAGGACGCCGACGCTGACGAAGGCTCGGGCGGTTCACGCAGGCGCCGCCGCGGCGGCCGCGGCCGCGGCAAGGGCGGGACCGGCGACGCCGGCTCCGCTGATGCCGACGGCCAGGACGACGGCCAGCCAGGCGAGAGCCAGAAGGCGGACAAGAAGGCCCGGGCCGCGGACGGCCGCGCGCAGGACGGTGGCCGCGCCCAGGATGGCGGCCGCGCCCAGGATGGCGGCCGCGCCCAGGATGGCGGCCGCGCCCAGGAAGACAAGGACGCCGCGGGCGAGCCGGCGGATGACGAGAACGGTGATGGCAGCTCATCGAGCCGCCGCCGCAGGCGCCGCAGGCAGCGCGGCGGGGCCGTGGTTCCGGGCGGCGAGGTGCCTGCCGACGATCCCGCCGAGACCGTCGTCCACGTTCGCGAGCCGCGCCAGGCCTCGGAGCCTGACGACGTCCGGGCCGTCAAGGGTTCCACCAGGCTCGAGGCTAAGCGGCAGCGCCGCCGCGAGGGCCGTGACACCGGCAGGCGCCGGCCGCCGATCATCACCGAGTCCGAGTTCCTGGCCAGGCGCGAGGCGGTCGAGCGGGTCATGGCTGTGCGCCAGCAGGGCGACAGGACCCAGATCGCGGTGCTCGAGGACGGCGTGCTGGTCGAGCACTACGTGGACAGGGCCAGCCACCAGTCCTACGTCGGGAACGTCTACCTCGGCAAGGTGCAGAACGTGCTGCCATCGATGGAGGCGGCGTTCGTCGATATCGGCAAGGGACGCAACGCGGTCCTGTACGCGGGCGAGGTCAACTTCGACGCGAGTGGCCTCGAAGGCGTGGCGAAGCGGATCGAGTCGGCACTGAAGTCAGGCCAGTCGATCATGGTTCAGGTCACCAAGGACCCGATCGGCCACAAGGGCGCGAGGCTGACGAGCCAGGTCAGCCTGCCGGGCCGGTATCTCGTGTACGTGCCGGGCGCATCGATGACCGGGATCAGCAGGAAGCTGCCCGACACCGAGCGGAACAGGCTCAAGCAGATCCTGAAGAAGGTCGCGCCCGAGGAGGGCGGGATCATCGTCAGGACCGCGGCCGAAGGAGCGTCCGAGGAAGAGCTGCAGCACGACGTCACGCGGCTGGTCGCTCAGTGGCAGGCGATCGAGCGCAAGGCCAAGACGGCCAGCGCGCCCGACCTGCTGTACGGGGAGCCGGACCTCACGATACGCGTGGTCAGGGACATCTTCAACGAAGACTTCACCAAGCTCGTCATCGCCAGCGACAACGAGTGGGACCTGGTCGACGAGTACGTCAGGTACGTGGCGCCGACCCTCGCTGAGCGGATGGAGCGCTGGACGGACGACAAGGACCTGTTCACCGCCTACCGGATCGACGAGCAGCTGACCAAGGCGCTGGACCGCAAGGTCTGGCTGCCGAGCGGCGGATCGCTGGTGATCGACACCACCGAGGCCATGACGGTGATCGACGTGAACACCGGCAAGTTCACCGGCCAGGGCGGCAACCTGGAGCAGACCGTCACCAGGAACAACCTCGAAGCGGCCGAGGAGATCGTCCGCCAGCTCAGGCTGCGCGACATCGGCGGCATCATCGTGATCGACTTCATCGACATGGTGCTGGAGAGCAACCGCGACCTGGTGCTGCGCCGGCTGATCGAATGCCTGGCCCGTGACCGCACGAAGCATCAGGTGGCCGAGGTGACCTCGCTCGGCCTGGTGCAGATGACCAGGAAGCGGGTCGGGTCCGGGCTGCTGGCGGCGTTCTCGGTGCCGTGCGAGCACTGTAACGGCCGGGGCATCCTCGTGTCGACCGAGCTCACCGAGCTGCCGAACGGTCGTAACGGGCAGGCTGGCGCGCCGAAGCCAGGGTCATCCAGGTCCAGGTCGAGGAGCAAGGCAATCGCGCAGGTCGCAGCCGCCAAGACGGCCGAACCTGAGGCGGCGTCCGACGCCGCCGACGAGGCGGCTGGCAAGGAAGGCGCCGGTGCGGCCGCTTCGGCAGCTGCCAAGGCCGAAACCGGCAAGACCGCCGCCAAATCCGCGAAGGCAGGCTCGGCGGCCGCGGCGCCTGCGAAGACCGCGTCAACCGCGGCGCCTGCGAAGACCGGATCGGCCGCGCCGCCTGCGGATGCCGGATCTGAGGTGTCCAGCCCGTCCGAGGCGGGGCCGGGCGCGGGAGCTCCGGCGGCAGCCGCGGCCGGCACTGCCGCCGAGGCGGCTGCTACAGAGGCGGCGCCGCGTCGCCGCCCGCGGCGTTCCGCGCACCGGGAAGCTGGCCCGCCCGACTCGGCGCGGGCCGCGCAGGGCGTACCTGCCGCAGCGGACGGCGCCGCGCCCGCACCGAGCAGCACTGCACCGGGTAACGCTGCAGCAGATGGCAGCCCATCGGTCGACCCAGCGCCGGACAGCACCGCAGCGGGAGCGGCGGAGGCGAGCGGCGCGGCCCAGCCCGCGGCAGCCCAGGCCGCGGCAGCCCAGGCCGATGGTGCGCCGTCTCAGGTTCCGGCCGACGCCAGTGCCCCGTCAGCCGCCGACGCCAACGGCGAGGCATCGCGTCCGGCTACGAGCGAATGAGGGCGCCTGGTCTGATATTCTTTGTCGTCGGCGTGTCTGGCTGTGACGCGCACTGTCGGCGGGCCCGGTCGCCTCGACGTTCGGACGAGGTCGCGATTGACGCGGCGGGCTGACCCCAGGAAGAGAGAGTTCAGTCGTGTACGCGATCGTCCGCTGCGGCGGCAAGCAGAGCAAGGCCTCTGTCGACGACGTTCTGACCGTGGACAAGCTCGCCGGTGAGGTCGGTTCTACCGTGACGCTGCCAGCCGTGCTTGTCGTCGACGGCCAGAAGGTGATCACCGACAGCGCCGAACTGGGCAGCTACGAGGTCACCGCCGAGATCCTCGGCCCGGCCACCGGCCCGAAGATCAACATGATCCACTACAAGAACAAGACCGGCTACCGCCGTCGGCAGGGTCACCGGCAGAAGTACACGCAGGTGAAGATCACCCGGATCGGCACCGGCGAGGCGAGCCCAGCCAAGGCAGGCACAGCCAAGGCAAGCGCAGCCAAGAAGAAGGCCTGAGAGGTAACGCTGAGATGGCACACAAGAAGGGCGCCTCGTCCAGCAGGAACGGACGTGACTCGAAGGCCCAGCGCCTTGGCGTGAAGCGGTTCGGCGGCCAGGTCGTCAACGCGGGTGAGATCCTGGTCCGCCAGCGCGGCACGCACTTCCACCCCGGCGTCGGCGTCGGCCGTGGCGGCGACGATACGCTGTTCGCGCTTGTCGCCGGCCGGGTTGAGTTCGGCTCCCGCCGCGGCCGGCGTGCGGTCAGCGTGATCCCGGTCGCCGAGACCGCGGCCGCGTCCGCCCAGGTCAGCTAGCCAGGCTCCGCGGCGTAGCCCGCACGCGGTCCTGATCGGCGCGAGGTCGATCGGCAGCGATGGGCCATGACTGTCCTGCGGAGACGGTTGATGGCCCCTGCCTCTTGCCAGCCTGCCGGATGGATCGGCTCCTGTCTCTCCGGGGCGTCGGGTGGCGCTGAGCTGGCGCGCGAAGGATAGCGGGGCCTCGGCTGGCGGCGAGGCGGGGACCGACGGTCTCGAAGGGGGCTAGCGTGGCGGAGTTCGCCGACCAGGCGGAGATCCGGATTCAGGCCGGCAACGGCGGCAACGGCTGCGCCTCCATCCACCGCGAGAAGTTCAAGCCGCTCGGCGGACCGGATGGCGGCAACGGGGGCCGCGGCGGCGACGTCATCTTCCGCGTCGATCCGAGTATCGCGACGCTGCTCGACTTCCACCGCCGGCCGCTGCGCCGGGCCGGCAACGGCAAGCAGGGCGCGGGATCGAACCGCAGCGGCGCCGACGGCGCCGATCTGATCGTCAGCGTTCCGGACGGGACCGTCGTCAAGTCCGCGGACGGCGAGGTGGTCGCCGACCTGATCGGGGCTGGCACCCGGTTCATCGCCGCCGAGGGTGGCCACGGCGGGCTCGGGAACGCGGCGCTGGCCTCTACCAAGCGCAAGGCGCCAGGATTCGCGCTGCGCGGCGAGCCAGGCGAGCGCAAGGAACTGGTGCTCGAGCTGAAGACCATCGCCGATGCCGGGCTCGTCGGGTTCCCCAACGCGGGCAAGTCCTCGCTGATCTCGGCGATGTCCGCGGCGCGGCCGAAGGTCGCGAACTACCCCTTCACGACGCTGACACCGCACCTCGGCGTCGTCGAGGCCGGGGACACCCAGTTCGTGGTCGCCGACGTTCCCGGGCTGATCCCTGGCGCCAGCGAGGGGCGGGGCCTCGGCCTGGACTTCCTCAGGCACGTCGAGCGCTGCTCGGTGCTCGTGCACGTGATCGACTGCGCCACCCAGGAGCCAGGCCGCGATCCGGTCACCGACCTGGACGTGATCGAGGCCGAGCTCGCCGCCTATGACGAGCTGACCGATTCGGGGCTGGCTGGCAGGCCGCGTGTTGTCGTGCTCAACAAGATCGACGTGCCGGAGGCGCGCGACCTCGCCGAGATCGTCACGCCTGACCTGGAGGCCAGGGGCCTGCGGGTACACCACATTTCGGCTGCCTCCGGTGAGGGCCTGCGCGAGCTCGCGTTCGCGCTCGCAGCGATCGTCGCCGAGGCCAGGTGCGCGGCGCCTGAGGCGCTGCCGACCAGGCTGGTGATCCGTCCCGAGCCAGTCGCCGGACCAGACTTCGAGCTGGTGCGGGTCGGCGAGAACGCGTTCCGGATCAGGGGCGCGAAGCCGCGCAGGTGGATCCTGCAGACCGACTTCAGCAACGACGAGGCTGTCGGCTACCTGGCCGACCGGCTGGCCAGGCTGGGCGTCGAGGAGGCCCTCGCCCAGGCAGGCGCCGAGGCGGGCGCTGAAGTGCTGATCGGCGAAGAGGACAATTCGGTAATATTCGACTGGGATCCGAAGCAACCGACCGGCGCGGGCTTCGGGCCGCGCGGCACCGACCCCCGCCTGGAGCCCTGACCGCGCACCCGCCGCGTGCCCTTGCCCGCTGGGCGATCCGCTCTCGACAGCGTTGCGCCACGTTGACCAGGCCTGACGGTTAGGGCTTGCTCCGATGAGCGACTAAGCTGTATGGGCACTTTTCACCGGCGAAGGGACACGCGCTTGTCGGGCGAGGACCGGACAGGGATCGAGCGGGACAGCGAGCAGGCGTACATCACCGGACTCTACGAGCGACTTGACGAGCTCAGAGAGCGGGCTTCTGAGCGGCTGGCGGGAACGCTGCGGCAGGTTGGCGGCACGCCGGCCGCCAGGACCGAGCGTGAGGCGCTCACTGTCATGTACCGGCAGCAGCTTGCCCAGCTCGATGCCGCAGAGAACGGCCTGTGCTTCGGCAGGCTCGAGTTCAACGGCGGCGCCAGGAGCTACATCGGGCGCCTGGGCATGCACGCGGACAACGAGAACTACGACCAGCTGCTGATGGACTGGCGCGCCGAGGCGGCGCGGCCGTTCTATCTGGCCACCGCCGCATCGCCTGGCGACGTGCGGGTCCGCCGCCACATCAAGACCAGGGCCAGGACCGTGCAGCGGCTGGACGACGAGGTGCTGGACCTGGCGTCCGCCGACCCCAGCAGGCACGAGGGACTGACCGGCGAGTCGGCGCTGCTGGCCGCGCTCAACGTGAGCCGCACCGGGCGGATGCGGGACATCGTCGAGACCATCCAGGCCGAGCAGGATCACATCATCAGGTCAGGGCTGCCCGGTGTGCTGGTCGTGCAGGGCGGCCCGGGCACCGGCAAGACCGCCGTCGCCCTGCACAGGGCGGCCTACCTGCTGTACACCTACCGGCGCCAGCTCGAGAAGCGCGGCGTGCTCGTGATCGGGCCGAACGCCACCTTCCTGCGCTACATCGGGCAGGTGCTCCCGTCCCTTGGCGAGACGAGCGTGCTGCTCGCGACCATCGGCGACCTGATGCCGGGCATCGCGGCCACCGGCTCTGAGCCTGCCGAGGTCGCGCGGATCAAGGGCAGGCCGGCAATGGCGAAGGTCGTGGCCGGCGCGGTGCGGGACCGGCAGCGCGTGCCGCATGAGGGGCTCGAGGTCAGTTTCGAGAAAGTCTCTTACCGGCTCAGCGGGCAGGCGCTGGCGCGAGCGCGGGAGCGAGCGCGCCGGTCCAGGCGGCCGCACAACCAGGCCAGGCGGATCTTCATCAGGGACGCGCTGGACGAGCTCGCCAGGGTGGTGGCCGGGCTGCTCGGCGCTGATCCGTTCAGCGGCGGGAACCTGATGGGGCGGGCCGACATCGAGGACCTGCGCGCCGAGTTGCGCGATGATCCCGGGATCAGGGCCGCGATCGGCCGGCTCTGGCCGATTCTGACGCCGCAACAGCTGATCGCCGACCTGTTCGCCTCCAGGCGGCTGATCGCCGCGGCTGGGCGCTCGCTGACCGGGGCGGAGCGTGACCTGCTTCGCCGCCGGGCGGGATCGCCGTGGACGCCTGCCGACGTCCCGCTGCTCGACGAGGCCGCCGAGCTGCTCGGCGAGGACGACCGCGCCTCGAGGGCCGCGGCTCGGCGGCGGCGCGACGAGGAAGAGGCGTACGCCCAGGGCGTGCTGGAGATCATCGGCCGGGATGAGGAGGATGACCCGGAGATCCTGATGGGCGCTGACATGCTGGACGCGGCCAGGCTCGCGGCGCGGTTCGACAACGACAGCTACCTCACCCCTGCCGAGCGCGCGGCGGCGGACCGGACCTGGGCGTTCGGGCACGTGATCGTCGACGAGGCGCAAGAACTCTCGCCGATGGCGTGGCGGATGCTGATGCGGCGCTGCCCGGCAAGGTCGATGACGATCGTCGGCGACGTGGCCCAGACCGGCGACATCGCGGGTACCGCGTCGTGGTCGGATGCGCTCGGTCCGTTTGTCGGGGACCGGTGGCGGCTGGCGCCGCTGACGGTCAACTACCGGACCCCCGCGGAGATCATGGCGGTGGCCGCGGATGTGCTCGCCCAGATCAACCCGGAGGCGACGCCGCCGCGCTCGGTCAGGGAGACGGGAACGGCGCCGTGGCGGCTGCGGGTGGCCCAGCCTGCTGACATCGCCGGAGCGTCGGCGCAGGCGGCGGCCGGCGTTGCGGAGCAGGCAGGGGAGGGGACCCTCGCGGTGATCGTCCCCGACGGCAGGCTCGCGGAGATCGGCGCCGCGGTCCGGGCCGCGCTGCCGGACGCGGGCATCGGTGACGATGAGGCCGGCGGGCCCGACCTGGAGCGGCCGGTGGTCGTGCTGACGGTCCGGCAGGCCAAGGGCCTCGAGTTCGACGCGGTGCTGGTCGCCGACCCTGGGACGATCCTGACGGAATCCCCGCGCGGGCTCGGCGACCTGTACGTCGCGCTGACCAGGACCACGCAGCGGGCCGGCGTCATTTACGCCGGCGAGCCGCTCCCGGTCCTGGAAGGGCTCACCGAGGTGAGCACCGTCGCCGAGGGCCTGGGTATGCGCACCGGGCGGTCCGTCGTCCCCGACACAGAGGTCGCGTAGGGCGCTCCGCGGGATGCGGGGGCGCGCCTGAGGTCAATCCAGGGATCCACCTCGATATGCGGGGTTAATCCCGGGATCCACCTCTGGATCCATCTCGCGGTGAGCCGGGCGGCGGATAATTCGGTGGCTGGCGGCGGCAGAACTGGCTTACGGTGTCTGGGCAGCCGGGTGTGGCTGCCCGAACGCGGCCGGCACAGCCGCGGCAGGCACGGCCGCGGCCGGCACAGCCGCCGCCCGCCACGTCGATCTGAGGGAGTGACCGTGGGCATGGTCATGGTCATCCGTGTCCGGGAGGCGGTATCCGCCAGGCCGGCATTCGCCAGCCAGGCCGGCATTTGTCAGGGAGGCGGTTCGCCGGGCCGCCGGCACGGGCACAGAACACGGCTGGCGCCCACTTCCTCACTGACCGGCGCCTGATCGGCCAGCTAGTCAGGGCCAGCGGGGCAGGGGAAGGTGACCTGGTCTTCGACCTTGGCGCAGGGTACGGCGCCCTGACCGGGCCGCTCGCACGCACCGGCGCCAGGGTGATCGCGATCGAGCTCGATCCCGGGCTTGCCGAGCGGTTGCGCCGGCGGTTCGGCGGCGAGCCGCTGGTCGGCGTCGTCGAAGGTGACCTGCGCAGGGTGCCGCTGCCGCGGCGGGCGTTTCACGTGGTCGCGAGCCCGCCCTTCGCCCTGACCACGCTGCTGTGCCGGCGGTTGCTCGGAGACGGCAACCTCCAGCTGAGCGGCGCCGAGCTGATCCTGGAATGGGGCGCGGCGAAGTGGCTGTCCAGCCCGGAGCCGAGTGACAGGGAAACGGCGCGCTGGGCGACCAGGTACGAGATACGGCTGGTGCGCCGGGTACCAGCGGCCAGCTTCTCGCCGTCGCCGCGATCCGATGCCGCCTACGTGCGGATCAGGCGCCGCGCCTAGCGGCGCCGGACGCCGGCAGCCACCAGCGGCGGCGCGTCAGCGGCCGATGGACTCCAGCGCCGTGGAGAACGCGCTCTGCCAGGCCGCCTGCGACCGGGTCGGGCTCGCGGACGGCGGCTTGACGGCGTCGAGGGCGGCCAGCGCCGACCGGACGACGTCCGGCGGGCGGCCGGAGGAGACGGCCGCATCGCCGAGCTCGAGCTCGTGCTGGAGGTTGTCCCGTCCGTGCCCCTGGACCACGTCGAGCAGCAGCAGCGGGCGGCCCACCGTGCGCGCCTCGGCGCAGGTGTCGCCCGAGCTGGTGATGACGAGATCGCTGGCGGCCATGAGCTCTGGTATCCGGTCGGTGTAGCCGATCGCGCGAACCCTCGGCTGGCGCCGGGAGGCCGCCCGCAGCTTGAGCTCCAGGCTTGCGTTCTGCCCGGCGACGGCTAGGACGTGCAAGCCGGCGTCCGCGAGCGCCTCGGCCGCCCGAGCGACGGGCCCGATGCCCCAGGCGCCGCTCATCAGCAGCACGCACCGCTCGTGCTCGGGGATGCCGAGCCGCTGGCGAGCCCGCTGCTGGGCCGGGGGGTCGTAGAACGCGGCACGCAGCGGGGGCGGCACGACCAGCACCCTCGCGTCAGGCTCGAACCTGCGCACCGCGCGCTCCGCCACATCGGATGTGACCAGGTACAGGTCGATGTTCTGGTGCGCCCAGAGCCGGTGCGGGGTCGCGTCGGTGCAGAAGACGACGTGACTCATCCCCGGGTACCTTGGCGCCAGCCGGCTGATCGCCGACGCGCCCGTCGCGAACACCGAGATGACGAGGTCGACGCGGTTGGCGTCAAGCAGGGCACGCAGCCTGGGCTCGATCTGCCTGCGCGCGGCCGTGTCAGTGAGGTTCGCGAGCCTCCCCCCGGTCCGCAGCGAAGCGAAGTGGAACCCGTCGAACACGCCGGGCAGCGCGATCATCGAGCGGAACACGGCGCTGCCGATCGAGCCGCCGCCGCGCCCGAGCAGCCGCATCAGGTCCAGGGTCCTGGTCGACCAGCCGTCTGCCTCCAGCGTGGCCGAGCACGCCTCGGCGAGCGTGTCGTGGCCCATGCCGATCGATCCGGACAGCAGCAGCGCCCGCCGCCCGCGCGGGTAGGGCTGCCCGGTCACTTGCCACCGCCCCGCTGGGTCTCAAGCCAGTCCAGGTACCGGCGGATGCCCTCGGCGAGCGGCGTGCTCGGTGACCATTTCAGCACGTCCTTGGCGCGCTGGTTGGAGATGGCTACGCCGTCGTAGTCCGCGGCCCGGCCGTCGGTGTAGGTGACCGGGACCTGATGACGCGGCCGCAGGAGATGCTGGACCGTCTCGGCGATCTCGTTGACCGACACCGGGGTGTCTCCTTCAAGAGCGAGCGTCTGGTTCGCGGCCGCCGGCGTGAGCGCGAGGACGTGCGCCTCGGCGAGGTCCTCCACGTAGACGAAATTGCGCTGCTGTTCGCCTGTTCCCGCGATCATGATCGGCTCGCCGTCGTGCGCGGCTCGGACGAACTTCGCGACGACGAGCGCCTCGCGCATCCGCGGGCCGTAGGGGATCCCGTACCGAAGGATCGTGAATTCCTGGCCATACATCTCCTGGTAGCTGCGCATGAGCATCTCGGCGGCCAGCTTGGTCGAGACGTACAGGTGACCGGATCTGGCGACGTCTACCAGAGCGTCCTCGGTTCGTTCCCCGTTACCGACAGTGGCGCCGTATATCCACACCGTACTTGCCAGCACGACGCGCCCGCAGCGGGCGCGCCGTGCCGCGTCAAGGACCCTGGCGACGCCCTCGACGTTGAGCCTGACGGCTGACACGGGGTCCGCCGCGACGTCGTTGACGTCGGCTGCGCCCGCGAGGTGGAAGACCGCGTCGAAGCCGTTGATCGCGGCGCTGATCGCGGGCTCGTCGAAGACGTCGGCGATGACATACCTGGCATCCGGGTTGCGCCATCGGTCCCGCTTGTCGACGACGAGGACCTCGTGGCCCGCGGCGACGAGATGGTCAACGACATGGGAGCCGATGAACCCGCAGCCGCCCGTTACCGCGACGCGCATGCAGGCTCCCCGTGGCCTCCCAGCGCATCGGCCGACACCTTCGCGACGGCCTCGAGTACCTGGTCGACCTCGTCGTCCCGCATGTCCGAGTGGACGGGCAGGCAGACGTGCCGCCGGCACACGTCCTCGGCCACCGGCAGGCTCTGGCCCGACGAGTACTCGGCGAGCACGGGCTGCAGATGCAGCGGCAGGTCGTAGACCTCGCCCGCGAGCCTGACGTCGTGCCGGTCGGCTAGCTCCCGCTTGAACCACGCGCGGTCGACGCCTGCCGGCAGCATCGCGATGTACTTGTAGAAGTTGCTGAGGCAGCCGGGCGGCTCGTGCAACGGCCTGAGGAAGCCGATCCGGGCCAGCCCGGCCTCGTAGCGTGCCCCGGCCGCGCGCCGCCTGGCGACGAACTCGCCGAGCCGCCGCAGGTGCACCAGCCCCGTGACCGCGCTGAGCTCGTCCATCCGCCACGCGTTGCCTGGCCTAACGTGCTCGTTAGCCCCGAACGAGGCCTTGCCCTGGTCACGGTAGATCCTGGCATCGCGTTCCAGGTCAGCCGACCTGGTCAGGATCATGCCGCCCTCGCCACTGGTGACGAGCTTCGTGGGGTAGAACGAGAACGCCGCGGCGGCTCCGAACGAGCCGGCGAACCTGCCGTCGAACGTTGACCCGTGCGCGTGCGCCGCGTCCTCGACCAGCGCGACGCCGTTGATCTGGCACAGCCGCCGCAGGTCGTCGACCTGCGGCGTGATCAGGCCGGCGATGTGCACGAGCACGACGGCCGCCGTGTTCGGGGTGAGGGCAGCGGCGAGCGTGCGCGGGCTCAGCGCGAACGTGTCCTTGTCGACGTCGGCGAAGACCGGTCGCGCGCCCGCGCCGATCGCCGCGGCCGCGGTCGCGTAGAAGGTGTTCGCGGGGACGATCACATCGCGGCCCGCGACGCCGATGCCGCGCAGCGCGATCTCCAGCGCCGCCGTCCCGCTGGCGACCGCTATCGCCCTGAGCGGCTCGGCCGACGTGCTTGAACTGCTGCTCGCAGGCCTCGGCGTGCTTTCGTGGGCCGCGGCGAAGGCACTCTCGAATTGCTCGGTGTGCGGACCCAAGGTGAGCGCGCCCGTCGCCAGTATTGTCGATATCGCCGTCGCGATCTCGGCCCTGTCGGGCTCGGGAAAGACTATGCGCGCGGCTTGAACTCCCACTGATACCCCCGTGTGTCGAACCCCCGTCATCCAGGTGCTTCCGGCGCGTGCTGGCTGTCGGGCCGCTGCGCAGAACCTGGACATGACATGATTGCAGTAATGGATCAGCTTGTGTTTGCCGACTTCACCGGGCGTCCCAATAGGGCATGCCTTGAGTAACGTTGCCATAGGTTCCCTTTAATGTGCTGGAAAGGCCGTGTCTGATAAGTCAAAACTGGCCCTGATTACCCGATCAAATACCGCTCAGGCGGGTGATAGGCGGGCAAGCAGGACGGTCGCCGGCGGGCTGCTCGCCGCGGCCGCCGGGCTCGCCGTCGCGCACGCTGGCCCGGGGATCACGGCGCTGCGATCGGTCAGGATGTCGCTGTTTCCGCTCCTGTCCGGTACGGCAGCCGGCACGGCGGAGTCCGGTACTGCCGGGTCAAGCACCGGCTGGTCAAGCACGGGGGCGTCGGATCACGTTGCACTGACCTTCGACGACGGGCCAGACCCCGTAGCGACTCCGCTGGTCCTCGACCTGCTGCGTGCGCGCGGCGTGCGCGCGACCTTCTTCCTGCTCGGCTCGCAGGTGTCGAGGGCGCCGCGCCTGGCGGCCGACATCGCCGACGCGGGCCACGAGGTCGCCGTGCATGGCTGGCGGCATCGCTACCTGCCGCTGCGCACGCCCATCGCGACCTACGACGACCTCGCGAGCGCCAAGGAGATCATCGCGGCGGCCTCAGGGATCACTCCGTGGCTGTTCCGCCCGCCCTACGGGGTGCTGAGCACAGCGGCGCTGGTCGCCGCGCGCCGGCTCGGCCTGACGCCGGTGCTGTGGAGCACCTGGGGCCGGGAGTGGACGCCTGGCTCGACTCCCCAGTCGGTGCACGCCACGCTGGCCGGCGGCCTGAAGGGCGGCGCCACCGTGCTGCTGCACGACTCGGACTGCACGTCACCGCCGGGGTCCTGGCGCGCGGCCCTCGGAGCCCTCCCCCTGCTCCTCGACGACTGCGAGAGCCGCGGCCTGCGGGTCGGCCCCCTCGGCGAGCACGGCCCGCACTGGCGTCAGCCGGCCCGCGGAACCACGGGGGATCGCTGATGTTGTTCTAGCGACAGCGGGGATCCCAAGTTGCGGGCGGCCGGGTGGTTGCGGAGGCGACGATGCGGTCCAGGCGGCGGGCGTGAGCGCCGCGCCAGTAGATCCGGGCGCACGCAGCGCACCGGGAGAACTCCTCGTAGGTCCGGCGCGTGCCGGGCGGCAGGTCGTCCTCGACCTCGGACTTCGGCACGGGCGCGAGCAGGCCATTGCAGGCCAGGCACCTGGTCCACGGCGCCAGTGGCGGCGCGAACCGGTCGAGCACGTCGGCGAGCTGGACATCGGCGTGGTCGCCGCGGACGTAGGCGCCGAGCCGCAGCTTCCTGCGGCGCAGCAGCCCGCGGTCCTTCGTCAGCACCACGCGTCTGCCGGAGCTGGCGAGCTCGATCAGGGTGTCGTCGTCACGGTCGTTGGCGTACGCGGTGTCCAGGCCGACCAGCCGCATCCGGCGGGCCAGCGCGCCGAGGTGCACGTCCAGCAGGAACCTCGGCTCGGGCAGCGGCTGTGGCCGGCTGACCGGCTCTACCCGGATCCGGTCGCCGGGACCCGGCTGGTGCGACGGCCGCGCCTGCGCATGGTTAACGAACAGCGAACCGACCTCGGGCAGCGGGACGCCGGCCGCCTCGACGATATGGCCGAGCGTGGAGGTACCGTCCGCGCGCACTCGGACGACGCCGCCGCGGTGCTGCGGGGCGAGGAACATCCGGAGTTCGGCCGCGAATGCCAGCTCCACGGGCTCCGATGCCATGCCACCAGCATGCCCGGCCGGCGGCCGCGCGTTGTGGCACCGTGCGCCATTGCGATATATCGTGCTGGTGTGAACATGCCGTCGCTCAGCCCCGACGAGATCCGCGCCGCCGCAGAGACCCACCGTGACCTGGGCCCTGAGTATCAGTCGGCCGTCATCGACTCGTTCCTCGACCGGGTAGGCCGGGAGATCGACGCGCGCGTCGACGCGCGGCTAGCCGCGGCGCGGCTGCCGAATCAGCAGCAGCACCAGGTCGCCAGGCCGCATCGCGAGCGCGCTCCGCTGGCACTGGCGATCGTGTCGATGGCGCTCGGCATCCCGCTGACCGCGCTCGCGGTTACCGCGGGCAGGAACCCTACCGGGTTCGCCGGGCTGCTCGTGATCTGGATCGCGATCGCCGTGATCAACGTCGCGTACTCCCGGCGCGGCTAGCCACGCCGGGGCGAGCAGAGTCCCAGGTCAGTCGTTCGGGTCTGAGTCGTCCCTGCGGGTGCCGAACCGGTTCATCAGCTTCTCGCCGGCGCCGACAGCCGAGCCGGCCATCCCGCGCACCGCGCCGATCAGCGGGTCGGCCGAGCGGTTCCAGGACTCCTGGTAGGACTTGGCCGCTGACCTGAACTCCTCGCCGACCGAGGTGTCGCGGTCCGTGTCGCGCCTGGGGTAGTTGCCGGCCAGGATGTCGCGGTACTCGCCCTCGGTCGCCCAGCGGTCCAGCTCGGCGAACCGCACGACCGCGAACGGGTGCGTGGTGCCCTGCAGCTGCAGCAGCTTGATCAGGCCCTCGCGGACGTCGGGTACGGCGTCGTACTCGCGCGCCTGTTCGAGGAACGCGTCGTGACTCAGCTCGGCGAGCTGCGCCCCGCCGGCGATCTTCATGAGCACGCGCCGCGCCGCCGCTACGTCCTGGCCGGCCAGCAGGCCAGCCCGATCGCAGGACAGCTCGGACTTGCGATGCCATTCCTCGAGGCCCCAGATCACGGCCTTCAGCCCGACCCATGCGAACGGGACAAGGGCGAGCCGCGCGGCGAGCCCCACCAGGTAATAGAGCATGGTCCGGTACACCGAGTGACCGGACAGCACGTGCCCGAGCTCGTGTCCGATGACGCACCGGATCTCCTCGGCGTCCATCAGGTCGACCATGCCAGTCGTGATCACCACGAACGGCTTGTCGGTGCCGAGTGCCATCGCGTTGACTCGCGGGTCCTGGCTGATGAACAGCTCGGGCACCCTGGGCAGGTCGAGCACGTACGCGCCGTCCAGCAGCATCTGGTACAGGTGCGGGAACTGCTGCTCGGATGCCCGGACGGAGCTCGCCAGGAACATCAGGCGCAGGCTCCGGTCGCTGAACAGGCCCGCGAGGTTGCGCAGAATGACATCAAAGCCGGTCAGCTTGCGCAGCGCGACAAGCGCTGAGCGGTCGGCCGGGTGCTCGTACGCGCGTGAGCTGATACCGGGCAGACGAACGCGTGAGCGATCGGGCACAGTGTTCATGCCGTCATGCTATGCGTCATAAGGAAGGCCGACACCCATGCTGGCAATGCGATTTGATAATGATTCGCCGCCGCCGATGTTCGAGCCGGAGGCCGAGGCGTTGCCGGCCGAGGAGCTGCGTGCCCTGCAGACTCGCAGGCTGCGCGGCCTGATCGACCGGCTGCTGGCCGCGGACGGCCTCCAGGCGGGCCGGCTGCGCGACGCCGGCGTGAGCGCTGGAGCAGGTGTCGGCGTCGATGACCTTGCCAGCCTGCCGGTCACGGGCAAGCAGGATCTGTGGGACAACTACCCGTTCGGCCTGCTCGCCGTCCCTCGCGACAAGGTCGTCGCCGTGCACGGGTCGAGCGGCACCGGCGGGCGGCCGACGCTGGTCTCGTACTCCAGGGCCGACATCGCGTTGTGGGCGCGGATGTGCGCGCGGGCGCTCGCCGCGGCCGGCGCCAGGCCTGGCACGGTGATCCACAATGCGTACGGCTATGGCCTCTTCACCGGGGGCCTCGGCATTCACCAGGGCGCGATCGAGCTGGGCGCGACCGTGGTTCCGGCGTCCGGCGGCATGACGGCCCGGCAGGTGACGCTCATCGCGGACCTGCGCCCGCAGATCCTGACCTGCACGCCGTCGTACGCGATCCGGCTGGGCGAGGCGCTGGCCGAGGCCGGGCTGACGCCGGGGAGCGGCCTGGCGCTGACCGCCGGAGTGTTCGGCGCCGAGCCGTGGACCCAGGAGATGCGGGCCAGGATCAACGAGCTGCTGGGGATCTCCGCGCTCGACATCTACGGCCTGTCCGAGGTGATCGGCCCTGGCGTGGCGTCGGAGTGCATCACGGCCGCCGACGGGCTGCACGTGAACGAGGATCATTTCCTGGTGGAGACGCTGGACCCGCTCACCGGCCAGCCCGTTCCTGACGGAACCCCTGGCGAGCTGACGTTCACCACCGTGACCAAGGAGGCGCTGCCGCTGCTGCGGTACCGGACCGGTGACATCGCCGCGCTGCGCGGCGACCCGTGCCCGTGCGGCCGCACGCTGGTGCGGATGTCCAAGGTCATGGGCCGCAAGGACGACATGCTCGTGATCAGGGGCGTGAACGTCTACCCCAGCGAGGTCGAGCGGGTGCTGCTGGGCGAGCAGGCTGTGGCGCCCGACTACCTGCTGGTCATCGACGAGCGGGAGGGCGGCCGCGACCTGATCGCCTGTTGTGAGCGGATAACGGGACGCTCGGACGACTCGCCGTCTGACAGCGACCTCCGCGTCTCGCTCGAACACGGCCTCCGCGAGACCCTGGGCCTGCGGGTCAGCGTCGCGGTGGTGCCGCCGGGGTCCGTGCCGAGGACCGAGGTCGGCAAGGCTGTGCGGGTCAGGCGCTGGCCCGGGGGTGAGCCGCCGGTGCCAGGCCTCGGCTGATCCTGGCCGTGATGCCCGGCGCTACAGTCTGTGCATGACGGTCGGGCGCGCGGCAAGGATCGGGGTTCTCGGCGGGACCTTCGATCCGATTCACAACGGCCACCTCGTGGCCGCCAGCGAGGTCGCGCACGCGCTCGACCTGCACGAGGTCATCTTCGTGCCGACCGGCCAGCCGTGGCAGAAGGAGGACAGGAACCTCTCGGCCACCGAGGACCGCTACCTGATGACGGTGATCGCGACCGCGTCGGACCCGCTGCTGTCGGTGAGCCGGGTGGACCTCGACAGGGAGGGCGAGACTTACACCGTCGACACGCTGACCGACCTGCGGGCACAGCGCGGCGCCGGCGCCGAGTTCTTCTTCATCATGGGCGCCGACGCCCTGAGCGGCATCAAGACCTGGCACAACACCGAGAACCTGTTCAGCCTGGCGCACTTCGTCGGCTGCACCAGGCCAGGGCACCCGATCGACAAGGCAGACCTGCCAGAGGGCGGTGACTTCACGCTGATCGACCTGCCCGCGCTGGAGATCTCCTCCACCGCGTGCCGTGACCGGGTCAGGGCCAGGCCGATCAGGTACCTCGTGCCAGACGGGGTCATCCAGTACATTGCCAAGCGCGGGTTGTACAAGGAGTAGGCGGGTTCTCTTGCGGCTTGACAAGGTTGCCAAGCGGTACGGCATCCGCCGGCCGTGGGTGGTCAGGGACGTGAGCCTGGAGATCCCGGCCGGCGGCCTGGTGCGGTTCGAGGGCAAGAACGGAAGCGGCAAGTCCACGATCCTGCGCGTCATCGCGGGAGTGTCGCAGCCCAGCCGCGGGAGCGTGGCCGGCAGGCCGGTGACGGGCTACGTGCCTGAGCGGTTCCCGCCCGCGCTGCCGTTCCCCGCCAGGGACTACCTGTCCCACATCGCCCGGGTGCACGGGCTGGCCGGCGTCGGCCTGAACGCGCGGATCAGCGCCTGCCTTGACCGGCTCGGCGGAGGCGAGCTCGCGGACGTCCCGTTGCGCCATATGTCAAAGGGCATGTGCCAGAAGGTGGCGGTCGCTCAGGCGCTGCTGCCCGGTGCGGGGCTGCTCGTCCTTGATGAGGCGTGGACGGGGCTTGACGCGGAGGCCAGGGCCGCGCTGGACGACGCGGTCGCGCAGCGGCTCGCCGACGGGGGATCTGTGGTCTATGTCGATCACGAGCCCGGACGGCTGGCGCACCTGGACGCCGACCGCTGGCGCCTGGACGGCAGCCGGGCGACCCGGATCGGAGGGCCTGGCTGTCCGGTTCCCGCCGCGGTCTGGTCTGGCCCGCGTGCGGACCCGGGGCCGGCTCCGGAACCAGGGCCGGGGCCGGCTGTCGTGATCGAGGTGACCGGCCTGCTGCCAGCTGATGCCGGTGACTTGCCGGGAGTCGTGTCGGTGCGCCGCTCGGGGGAGCTGGCGCTGCTGCGAGCGCGGGCGTCGGCATCCGATGACGTGCTGCGCGCGCTGCTGGCCGCGGGCCGCGGCGTCCGGGTGCTGCGGGTGGACAGTGAACAGGCTGGCACGCAGGACGCCCCGTGACGGCTCTCGTCAGGTACGAGCTGGCGGTGCTGCTCAGGTCGCACCGGTGGATCCCGCCCGCGGTGGTGTTCGTGCTCGGCGTGATCGGTCTCGGCGGTGCGACGCTGCCGCACGGAGCCGGGCTGAGCCAGGGGCTGGCCTGGTCCGCGCTCATGCTCGTGCCGGTCGGGGCGTGGCTGACCAGGTCGATGCTGACCGCCGAGCCGGCGGCGGCGCGCGCCTGCGTGGCGGCCGCTGGCGGCCCGCGCCGGACGCAGCTGTCCGCGCTGACCGCCGCCGCGGTGGTTGGCGCCGCGCTGGGGCTGCTCGGCGTCGTCTGGGAGCTCGCCAGCCTGGGCGTGCCGCGATCCGGGGTGACGAACACGATCGAAACCGGCGATCTGCTCAGTTCGCTCGGCGGCGGCCTCGTCGCCGGGCTGATCTGCCTGCTGGTCGGCTCGGCGGTCGCGGCGTTGTTCAATCCGCCGCTGGTCAGGCGGCCGGGAACCGCGATGCTGTGCACGACGGGTGCGGCGGTGCTGGCACTGGCGTGGAACGGATCGCCCGCGAACGCCGCAGTCCGCAGTGCCGGTTACGGCTCGGCGGAGCCGACCTGGCCGGCCGGCGTCGCGCTCGTGACGGCTCTGGCGCTGGCGGTCGTGGCCTGGACGATATCGGCACAGGCCGCCGCGCGACGCGAC
>CAVUFO010000017.1:0-308769 GCA_963740785.1 uncultured Actinomycetota bacterium | reverse complement strand
AGGAGCGGCCTGACTCGTGTGGGACGATGGATGTCGCCGGAGGAGCATCAGGCGATGCTCGACACCGGAATGGTGCAGCCTGGCAGGACGGGCGTGATCAATGTCGCCCGCCCACCGGACCCTCTGGCGTTCAGAGCAGCACCATCCGGCAGCCGCTACGTGGAGTTCAACGTTCCTGATTCCTCGCTGGTCCAGGGCGGGACGAAGGGCTGGGCTACGATTCCAGGACCCGATTCCATCTTCTCTCGCCTCAACATCCAGAAAGGCCTGGCTCCGTACGAATTTCCACCAGCGCTGAATATAGAGTGGGTGGCTTCAAAGCTATGATCATCGACCTTCTTCGGGATGAACTGGATACTTGGCGCACCACGCTTCCGGCGAAGGTCAAGTTCGCGTCTCATGAACTCGATCGGCCCGGCAACGCTGGACGCGCTATGAGGCTCGATGCAGAGACTGCCTTTCGCGTCGCGCAAGTCACCGTCTGGGAAAGCGGCGAGGTAGACATGGTCATCGGCGACCTATCAACGGGAGATGTCCTAGCCAACGAGCACATGGAAGTAACGACGCCGCTGGGCATTCGGGGTTTGCTATCTGACATATTTGACGCGCTTTGCTGATTAGCCCCAGAAGACGCCGGTAGCTCGATACCGGATTCGACGATCATCGCGCACGGTGGTGAGCGTGAGGTTCTTAACCCGCCTGGCGAGGTGTTTTCCGGCACGCAGGGCCGGACGATTGAGGAGGCGGGCCAGGGCGTCCCCAATGGCAAGTTCCGGTGGACCATGGCGGGCGACATCCGGGCGGGTGGCGGGACGGTCGAGCCTAATCCAGATTCAGAGACGGTCCTTCCTCAAGACGCTAGTAGGGCAGCATCAGTTCGTTACGACGAGGGTTGACATCGCGACGCCGGTGACCCTGGCTGGGCGCGCGGCGGCCGTGCTTAGGTTTCTGGCATGGATCCGTGGCCCGAGTTGCCGGACCTGCCGCAGAACGCGGTGATGCTGGATTACCTGCGGGGGCAGGCGAGCCCGCAGAGCGGCCCTGATGACTGGGCGCTGGGATCCTGGCAGCTGGATGCCCATCCCGATCTGATTGCCGTGCTCGGTGATCTGGCTCCCGGCTGGCCGCTGACCGCCGCGTACGGGGTTCCGCTGCTGGCCTGGGATGGTGTCGCGGCCATCGTCGCGCTGGGCACGGACTGGCTGGCCTTGCGGCTCGATGACCTTCCGGCCGGTGTGGAGACCGACCGTGACACCTATGGGGAATCGCTGCCTGTCGGCCCGGGCTGGCATGTCGTCCCGATCTGGGAAGGCCGGCTGCGTGAGCTTGCCGTCGCCGCGCTGCTTCACGCTGGTGAGCTGGCCACGGGCTAGCCGGCGCCGCAGCGCGCTACCTCAGGCGATCCCGCTCACGTCGCCGCTGGTAGTGGCATTGCCGGGCGATGGCCTGGTGGCGGCGGCGCCATCGTGACCAGTGCAGGTAGTGCTCTGGCGGGTGTGCCGGGCGGCAGAGCGCTGCGTGCATGCGGCGGATCTCGTTCATGCTCAGGCAGGCCAGAGCCAGGCCGTCACTGCCGGTGATCAGGCCGTTACCGCAGCCCGGCGGGCCGGAAAGTTGTCCACAGGCCTGGGTCCCCCTCTCTGGCCCGGCCGCCGTCACCGGGCCCGGCGCCAGGCGGCAGGCCGGGCGGCCTGGCCGCGGTGACGGCGAGCCAGGCGTGGTCGGCCATGGCCAGGGTGACGTGCCGGTACCAGGCGACGTGCTTGCGGGCCTGGTAGTGGTCCAGGGCGGTCTCGTTCTTGGCGGCCTGGAAGCATTCCTCTACGGCCCACCGGGCCCCGGCCACCTTCACCAGCTCCGACAGCGTCGCGCTGCCGGGGGACCAGCACAGGTAGAAGGCCAGCTCGCCGCTGGCGGGCGAGCGGCGGATCAGCAGGTTCCGGCCTGGCCCGGCGGGTGAGACTGCCCAGTCATACAGCCGCTCGCCCTTCGATCCCGGCCCGCACGACATCCGCTGCCAGCCCCGGCCCGGCACCCTCGCGGCCAGCCGGTCGGCCCGGATCGTCGTGCCGGCCCCGGCCGGGACCCGGGTATCGCAGGCCACCGCGACCACGTATGCGATCCCGGTCTTCTCCAGCCATTCCCGCAGCTTGCCGTTGTCGCCGTAGGCCTCGTCCGCCGTAAACCAGGCGAACGGCAGGCCCAGCCCGGTCACCCGCTCGATCATCGTCCGGGCCAGCGCCGGCTTGGTCGCGAACCTCACGTCCTCCCCGATCCCGGCTTCCTCGCACCGGTCCCGGTCCGACGTCCACGACTCCGGGACGTACAGCTCCCGGTCCACCAGCACCCGGGTGCCCGCAGCCGGGACAGCGTAGGCCAGGAACACCCCGACCTGGCAGTTCGTGATCTTCCCCGCCGTCCCGGTGTACTGGCGCTGCACCCCCGCCGAGCGGCGCCCGGACTTGAGGAACCCCGTCTCATCCGCGATCAGCACCCCGCCCGGATCACCCAGCTCCGCCGCCACGTACCGGACCAGCCGGTCCCGCACCTGGTCCTGGTCCCACACCGCCTGATTCAGCAGCCGCTGCATCCCCAGCGGCGACCGGTCCCCGGCGAACTCCGCGATCGTCCACCCGTTCGCCCGCCCCAGCCCCGCCACCAGGCCCAGCAGGTACGCCTCCGCCCGCAGCCTCGGCTCCCGCCGGCCGAACGCCGGCGCCACCACCCGCGCGAACATGTCATCAAAACGATCCAGCCACCCGGCCGGATCCACATCCCCTACGCTGGGCACGACGGCCGCAGCGCGATCCATCAGGACAGTCACATGCCAGATGATCACGAAGCGGCCGTCGCCGCGTCACCACGCCACGCCGGGATCACCTAACGAACTGATGCTGCCCTACTAGCTGGCAGCATCGCGGTAGCCGTGCCAGCGTTCGGGGTACTCGTCGCGGAAACCCAGCCCGCGTGGGCAATCAACCCATGTACCAAGACCCACGAGGTTTACAACGGTCACACCTGCGGGGGTGGCGGTAGTGTCTGCCCCGGCTGGTTCGGGAATGCAGTGTATAGGACACTACACGCTCTATTCGAACCTAACTCAGCAATGGTGTGGATCATTCACTGACTATGAAGGCCCGTGCCTCCTGAGGTGCTCCTCTGTAGCCGGTGACCCGTCAGCGTGCTAATTCGGAAGGTAGGGTAATCGTCGTGGCTAAGTTCACAACGTACGCCGAGGTGCTCACCGCCAAGAGCCCGCTGATGCAGATGCATGCGGCCGGTGTCAAGAAGACCTTGCCTGGCAGGCCATTTGGAGAGCTGCTCGAAGAAACCGGTGGTGCCTACCACATCGATCTCGACATGGTTCCGCACATGCGAGAGCGGCTGCAGCAGCTTCACGAGCTGACTGGGGACAAGAAGCTCCTGGCGATCTCTAAGCAGCGCACGGTGCACGTCTCGTTCGAGCACCTGCGGGGAACCGACCCCAACGCGAGGGTGTCCGTGGGATACCGGCTAATGCCAGAGCCAGGGGAGCCTGCGCGCCTGGAGCGCATGGGCCCTGTTGACCCGCGTACCACCGCCATCGTGGACAACGATCAGTGACGCTGCTGCGCGATCTGATCTGCGTCTACCTGATTGTCACGCTGGCCGCCACCGGACTCGCGAAGCTACGCCGGTGGCGGTCGGCGTCGGTGGCCCTGGTCAGGGATTCGGTGCTGCCCAGGAAGCTCGTGCCCTCGATCGTGGTCGGCATATCTCTCGCGGAATTGGGCCTGTCGAGTGCGCTCGCGATCGGCATCGAGGTTCGTCTTGCCGCTCTAGCTACTGCCACCATGTTCGTGGTCTTCGGCGTGTACCGGGTCATCGCAGCCAACAACTCCAAGCAGCTCACGTGCGGCTGTGCCGGTGCGGTCCGGAGTGACCCTGTGACCCCGCGAGCGCTGGCTGCCACGCTGCTGGCCTCTGCCCTCCAGGCTCTCGCCGCTGTGGTCCTGGTGGTGCCCGGCGCGAGCTTGCCCAGGCTCGCGGGGCTAGCAGCTCTGGCGCTGCCGTTCTGTGCCTTCCTCCTGGGTGAGCTGCGCCGACGATTGGGCGTTGCCGCGAGCAGCGTTCAGAACCAGCCACCGGCGGCCGAGCTGGTCGCACACAAAGCAGCGGTCGACATGAGTGACGGTTGGCCAGTAAGTCAATAAGACCCCAGTGCAGCCATCGCAACGCATCCGCTGAGTTGTGCTCCCGCCAGTAGTTCAGATGGAAGGACGTCTTGGCTCCCAGCTTTGGCCCCGGAAATCGGAATGTGCTCCCCTTCGAATCCGTATGGCCGTCATCTGGCAGACGGTATGGCCAGCTAGTCCCTGGCCCGATTCCTCACAACGATGGCAACCATCGGGCGTCTGGCTCGTCATCGTCCTTCACGAGGACCAGGCCAGGTGTGTAAATCATCGTCTTTTGCTCGGGCGGATCTCCGGTCACCTCACAGGTCCATGAGTTCTTCATGAACAGCAGCGTCAGGATGAGTCCTTGTACTGGCTGGCATCAGTGCCCGGTTCAGCTCGTTCAGGCGGAGGTACTCGCCGGTTCCGTCCTGGCCCGGAACTGTCTCCATCGCGGCGATGATGTCGTCAATGGCGTCGGCCTGCTGGTTCTTGCGCATCAGGGCATCGGCCACACGCAGCTCACGCTCGCGGTCAGCCTCATAGCGTTCCTCGGGTGTGAGGACTGAGCCATCCTTCTGCCTGCTCAGCTCGGCCTGCTCGGACTCCTCCAGGGCCAGAACCCGGTTGTCCCGCCTGGCCATGTCCGCATGCCACTCGGCTTCAGCGGCCTGGTCCGTGGTACGGCCGAAGACGTTGCCCTGCTCGTGCTCGGCGCGCTCGCGCTTGTTCCGTGCCCTCAGTCCGGTGCTGGTATTGATGTCCTCGGGATCGAGGCTGGTGTACCGGCCAGTGTGGTCACGCAGGGTATTGGCGAGGCTGCCGATCCGGTCAATCAACCGCTGCTTCTGCTCCTGCTCCCACCACGCCAGGCGCTTCGAGTAGCCCGGATCCCAGTCATAACGGCTGACCGGCTTGTTGCGGCTGCGGTCGCGCTTCGGGTCCAGCTCAGCGACCTCGTAGTCCTCGCTGTCGTCGTCGTTCCAGCGCGGATTCTCGCATGCACGGCTGCCGCCAGGGTCGCCCATCGCACCGCCGAATGGTCGGTCGCAGTTCCTCGGGCCGCCCATCCTGCCCATGCCCGGCATTGTCAGTCCTCCGCCTGGGCGGAACTGATCTGCATGCGCAGGCTCGCGATCGTGGAGCTGTATTCCTGGATGCACCAGGTCCTCGCTGCCGCTCCTGCACGCTGCTCGGTAGCCAGTGCCTGCTCGGCCAGCCGGAGCGTGGCCTGGAGGTCACTGATCAGCACGTAACGCTGGTGGCGCTCGCACTCGCCCTCCGTCATCGGCTGCTGGTCGGCAACCTCGTACTCGTTGACCTCATTGGACGCCCAGTTGCGAGTCATGCCGTCCAGCTCTCATCGCCATCATCATCGGCGCGGAATTGATGAGAGTAGCTGTCGAACTCCTCGGCGGACTCGCCATGTACTGAGCCTGGCCTGAAGGGCTGCGGTGCGGGCGTTGACGTAGACGATGACGTTGCGTTGCTGCTGTTGGCCTGGAGGTACTCGCCGCTGTCTACCAGTCCCTGCACCATGGCAGCGTGATCACGAAGGGCCGGGGCATTGGTGGGCGTGACGTTGATGTCGGTGACTGGCTGTCTGTTGTGCACGCGGTGCTGGTATTCCTCGGCGTAGCGCCGGTCCAGCTCGGCGTCTAGCTGGTCGATGCGGCTGTTCCTGCTCATCCCAGATCCCTCCCGTGGCGGAGTTCATACACGGCTCGGGCATGGACGGCAGCCCAGTAATCGCCCACGTCATAGCCACGCTGGTGGGAAGCGGCGTCCATCCGGCCGAAGCGCTCCACGCCGTAGCCAACGTCCAGCTCTACCATGGTCGGGGTGTCCCGGTCGGCCGGTGTCACTCTGGACAACCGAGTACCCGAACGGCGTCGTGCCACCTGGAATCCTTAGCGCCTGGCTTCCGGCCGCCGACTGGCAGCCCGGCCGCACGCCTTCGCTCGATGCCAGCACGAGTGCGCTCGCTGCGACGGCGGCTCTCTGCCTGGGCCTGCCATCCGGCGAACGCCACGAGGACGTCCTGCACCTCGGCCGATCCGTTGAGCCACGACTCCTGCACCGAGAGCAAGACGCAGCCCCGGGTCCTCAGCTCGCGGATGATCCTGAGCGCGTCCTCCGCCCCACCCCTGGTGATGCGGTCGAGCGACCACACCACGACGACGCTGTAGTCACCCTTCCAGGCGCGGTCCATTACCTCCGCTAGGGCGGTCCGGTACTGGCGACCGCCACCGTCCCAGGCCGAGTCGTCTACCTGGAAGACCTTTACCAGCTCGTGCCCGTGATGGGCGCAGAACCGCTCGATGTCCGGCCGTTGGTTCGACGCCGTCTGCTCACTGGTGCTGACACGCATCCATGCCGCTGCCTTCGTCCCCATAGCGTCAGCCTAGCTACTGGAGGTTCCTCTACTTGGCCCGGTGCACTACTTCGCGCAGAAGACGTCCGCCCAGGTCAGGGGCCTGCATATCTATGCACGAGGCCTCCTGGAGCACGGACGTCTAGTAGGGCATGAAGAAGGCCTGCTCCGCCTGGATGCCGTGGTCCGTCTGCTCAGCTTCTTCCGGCAAGGCGATGCAGGCCTTCTCTGTGTGCCCGGTGCGCTACAGGCCTGTAGCACCGGGCGTTCCCCGGCGACACCGAGGAGATCAGGGCGGACAGCGCCCGGCCGAGGAGACGTACCAGGCACCGCCCTGATGCAGAAGCCCCTATCCACGGCCTGCCCAGAGGAGGGGGCTGGGTGGCTGGTACTCAGGGCTCGTGCACCGCATGCAGGCCAGGCAGGTGCGCTACGACCTGGCCATGCACATCTAATGGCTGATCATTTAGTTATTGGCTCAGACACTGACCTGGTCGGGTACGCCTGCCTTGGACAGCACGTGCGCTGCTATCGCCGACTGATGGTGCAGGTCGTCAAGGCTCACGCTCTGGCTCACGGCCTCGATGACTTCGCGCGCAATGGCCTCACCCGATACGGCAATGGTCATCGCGTATTCAGGGATGCGGTGAGCCGCTCGCATGCGCTGGCACGGGCCTCACGCAGGAGCAGCAGTTCCTCGCCCGCCATACAGGTCTCCGTTAAGGCCGCCACTGAGGCTGCCCTCTTGGCTACTGCCATAATACCCCGCACAGAACAAGTAACCCCAGGTCAAGGGGAGCCTGGTCATCGGTTCCGTGTGCCGCTGGTTAGTCATTGCATGAGCCAATGGGGGTACCCTTCAGGCGGTCATTGCCTTAGATAGGACCCGCCAGGACGCGATTTCACGGTACGGCCCCGGGCCGGACACAGTAGCCGGATTTTCCGCGACGGTCCTGGCCGTTTAGCGAGGCAGTGGCCACGCCGTCATCCCTGGTACCCGCACCTGCACGCGTGACGTACCTCCAGGAGCCTTGGCTACGGCGCAGCTCCGGAGACTGGCCTGAGGACAGTGGCCCTGCCCGGTGAGCCCCAAGGGCCGCCCGTTTGCGAGCTGTACCACATCCTCCGTCTGGTCGCCGTCCAGGTACGTCGGAGACTCCCCCGAGCGACGTCCTCGCCGGTCCGCTCCCCGGAATCCCGCTCATCGGATATGTGCCGCCAAAGCCCAGGCCCTAACCTACGCAGGAGCTCACCGGATATCTGAGCACCTGCGAGGAAACAGATAAAGTGGTCTACTTTTCGAATACATCCGCAATTAACGCCATGCACTGCCGCCTCTCACTCTGACCTGACTCTGCAGGCTTGGCACTGGGCGAAGCGCGGCGAACTGCCTGATCGCATTATCGTAGAGATCCGTACGGCCTGACTTGTCAGTAACAGTAATGAGCAAGGCGAATGGCACGGTAGTCGGCGAGGAGTCAAGCGCTCCGGCTCTACGTGCTACGTATGAGATCTCAAGACGTGGGTCTGCTGAGTCACCATCGGCCAAGTTAACCCTCGTATGACGCAAAGTCTCCCACTTACCGCTATCGCGAAGATGAGTCTCCGAACCAGCGCCAGACATCCCGAGGCCCTTAGTCACTGGCTCCTGGCTCATTTGCCAACCTTGTTCGAGCAATAGCCGTGCCTGGTCAGAAATAACGTCCAGCTCAACGCCATTGCCGCCCGTTCCCCTGGGTGGGCTGAACCGATACGTGAGATGATGTGGTCGAAATGCCAACTCTAGCGCGGCACTGGTGTATTCGGTCGGCTGGGTGGGTTCTACTGGCGATGCATATGCAAGCGTAATCGTGACTTGCACTGCGCCTGATCCACGCGGAACGGGAACCTGATAGCCGACAAGTTCCCCTCTCGTGATCTCATCCACGTACAGAACGTGGACCTCTCCAGGTGAACACTCTAGATCATCGGCAAATGTGAGAGGAAACCGTCCGTACCCAAGCTCATCTCGGAGCGCTTTATTACTACGGTGCTTCTCGGTGAAGTGAACCGCGAAAGCCCTTAGCACACTTGCGTTAACTCGCGGAAGCCGCGTGGCTAGTACTACAGCCGCAGCCCGTGATGTTGCCCGGCGTGGCGGCGTGACATGAGTGCGGCCACCGCGTAGGTCTTCGAGGTGTGAATGGACTCTCAGATCAGGCGGTGGCCGAGCGGCCCAGGATAGACCTTGCGGCGTGGCGGTCGGGGTTCGATGACCTATTCGCGGTGGTGGCGGGCCGGTTCGCGCAGGCGTGGTCGCGGAAGCGGGCGCGGGCGTATTTGCTGGGGCTGCTGTCGCGGTGCGAGCGGAAGAACGGGTGGACGATCGCCGAGTTCGCCGGTGATGCCACGCCGGACGGGATGCAGCGGCTGCTGAATTTCTACTCGTGGTCGGCGGATGATGTCCGCGATGACCTGCGGCGATATGTCGTCGCTGAGCTGGGTGCTGACCGCGCGGTCCTGGTGGCTGATGAGACCGGGTTCTTGAAGAAGGGCACCAAGTCGGCCGGGGTGCAGCGGCAGTACTCCGGGACCGCGGGCCGGGTCGAGAACTGCCAGCTGGGGGTGTTCCTGGCGTACGCGGTTCCGGGCGGCGGGCGGGCGCTGATCGACCGCGAGCTGTACCTGCCCGGGTCGTGGACGTCTGACCGGGTCCGCTGCCGTCAGGCGGGGATCGGCGATGAGGTCGGGTTCGCGACCAAGCCGGAGCTGGCCCGGCGGATGATCGGCCGGGCGATCGATGCGGGGGTGCCGTTCTCCTGGGTGGCGGCCGATGAGGCATACGGGCAGAACACCGGCCTGCGCGAATGGCTGGAAGAACGCGGTGTCAGTTACGTGCTGGCCGTGCCGAAGAGCTTCACCGCGGCGACCGGTGCCGGGCCTCGCCGCGCGGACGCGCTTGCTGTCCTGGTGCCGGCCGCGGGCTGGCAGCAGCTGTCGTGCGGCGACGGCGCCAAGGGCCCCCGGTTCTATGACTGGGCGCTGATCGCGACCGCCAGCCCGGTGCATCACCTGCTCGTGCGCCGTCCGGTGGGCGGCGGCGAGCTGGCGTTCTTCACCTGCCATGCACCGGCGGGCACCGCCCTCGCGGAACTGGTACGGGTGGCCGGCACGAGGTGGGCGATCGAGGTGTGCTTCCAGGCCGCCAAGAACGAGACCGGCCTGGACCATTACCAGGTCCGGCGCTACGACGCCTGGTACCGGCACGCCACCTTGTCCATGCTCGCCCTGGCGTTCCTCGCCGTCACCGCAGCTCAAAGGGGGCACCACCACTTGTGGACAACTTTCCCGGACACCAGCGCGGCATGATCATGACCTCGCTGTCACCGGCTCCGGCGGCCTGATCGGCCTCACCGTCGGCGAGATCCGCCGGATGCTCGCTATCTCGGCCCAGCCCAGCCACCAGGACGACTACTACCTGCGATGGTCGCGCTGGCGCAGGCGCCACCAGGCCCGCGCCCGAAGATCTCACTACCAGCGACGACAGCAGCTGCATCTCAGCCTGGGGCCGTAGTACCAGGCCGGGTATTTTCGCCGCGTCGCCGCCGGGTCCGCCTACGCTGGGCGCGTGCCTGATCGGATCCCCGCGGAGCGGCGTCTTGCCTGGCTCTACGATCCGCTTAACCCGGACCGCGGTGACCTGGACATCTACGCGGCCATGGTGGAGGAGTTCGGCGCGCGAAGCGTCCTGGACATCGGCTGCGGCACCGGGACCTTCGCCTGCCTGCTCGCCCGTCGCGGCCTCGCGGTGACCGCGGTTGACCCGGCGGCCGCGTCGCTGGACATCGCCCGGGCCAAGCCCGGCGCCGACCGGGTGCGATGGGTGCACGGCTATGCGACAGACCTGCCCCCGCTGCAGGCAGACGCGGCCACCATGACCGCGAACGTGGCGCAGGAGATCCTGACCGACCAGGACTGGGCCTCGACGCTGCGAGCCGCGCACGCCGCCCTGCGCCCGGCCGGGCACCTGATCTTCGAGACTCGTAACCCTGCCGCGAAAGCATGGCTGGAGTGGAACCCGCAACAGTCATACGAGCACGCCGTCATCCCCGGCGTCGGCGGCGTCCAGCAGTGGCTCGAGGTAACCGACGTCAGCGATCGGCTGGTGACGTTTCGCGGGACCTACATCTTTGAAGCCGATGGCGCGCGGCTGACCCCGACCTCCACCCTGCGTTTTCGCACCCGGCACGAGGTAACCGCCTCGCTAGCAGCCGCCGGCTACCGCATCGACGAGATACGCGAGGCACCGGACCGGCCCGGCCGCGAGATGGTCTTCATCGCGCTGCGGCCACAATGACGCACGCTCGCGCCCGAAAAACCCGCTGCCAGCAACGACAGCAACGACATCTCACCCTGCGGCTGTAGTACTAGGTCTGCAAGGGCGTGTGTCACGAGAGGTGCGGCGAAGCTCGTGCCCTCCGCTTCCCAGAAACTGCCATCGACACTCATGACAGGGAACGGCTGGTCGTCTGCAACTCCACCGAACTGCACCCCACACGGCTGGATGCGGTTCCCTTGCCGACCTGGCCCCATCGAGGAGTAGGGCGCCCGCGCCCACGGCTTACGAGGCGGCGGCGTGTCAGCGGCACCCACGGACAGGCCATTGGCCATATCGGCTGGCACTTGAACGCGATGCAACCCCGTAGCCTGGTCTTGATCGCCGTCGTTGCCAGCGGCCACGATGAAGAGAACGTCGTTCTCCCACGCAAGTCGATCAAGCTCAGCTGTCCAACGATCTGGCTCCATAGCCTCCTCAACGGCCTGAACTGGACCAAGACTGAGATTAACGATCTTGTAGCCGCTCCCATCGATCGTCTCCTTGATCCGATCAAGCACCCAGTAGCCGTTCAGATCACCAGCAATTGCAGGCGGGGGGAAGGACCCGAAAGCTGTCTATTGGCAGTGGCGGCCTGGGAGCCAGATCCCCAGGTCCCATAAGCCCATACAAGACAGCGCCCGTGACTCCAGAACCATGCCGAAGATCGTCTGCGTCGGCAGGTTCCTTGGTCAGGTCAACTGTCGAACGAGGGCATAGCGCAGACGGGTTGTGTGGCTCGACACCACCATCGAACACTGCCACTTCGGGAGATTGTCCTACCGGGGTGGCGTCATTAGGAGGGCGCAAACGTCCCGCCATGCGAGTCCCAAAACGCGGGCGCGGCCTGACCGGAGGCATTGGCCGCAAGGCGCGCAACGGATTGAACCGCGCTACCGTCTCAGTACATGGGCGAGGCCGACCTGGCGCACAAGGTCCTGGCCGTGGCGGAGGAGGAGGGCGCGGAGCGGGCGTCCTACGCGCTGAAGCTGCTGCAGTCCGACGGGGAGCTGTCGATCGCGAGCACCGGCAAGGACCCGGCGACGGGCCGGCTGGTGACCAGCGTCTACACGGTGACCGGGCCGGCGGCGATCTTCCTGACCACCACCGCGACCGACGTCGATGAGGAGCTGCTGAACCGGTGCCTGGTCCTGACCGTCGATGAGGGCCGGGAGCAGACCCGGGCGATCCATGAGCGGCAGCGGGCGGCGCAGACCCTGGACGGGCTGCTGGCCGGCGCCGAGGCGGAGGGCGTCCGGCGGCTGCACCAGGACGCCCAGCGGCTGATCGAGCCGCTGGCGGTGGTCAACCCGCACGCCCGGGAGCTGGGGTTCGCCGACGGCACGGTGCGGACCAGGCGGGACCACGTGAAGTACCTGACGCTCATCTCCGCCATCACCCTGCTGCACCAGCACCAGCGGCCGGTGAAGACCGCGGCCCGCGGCGAGGCGGTGATCCGCTACGTCGAGACCACCCCGGCGGACATCGCCCTGGCCGACAGGCTCGCCGCCGGCGTGCTCGGCCCGTCCCTGGACGAGCTGCCGCCGGGCACCCGCCGGCTGCTCGAGGCGATCGCCGGCTACGTGACCGCCCGCTGCAAGGCGGAGGGCACCGACCCGGGCCTGGTGCGGTTCACCCGCCGGCAGCTGCGGGAAGCACTGCCGTTCGGGGATACCCAGCTGAAAGTCCACCTTGCCCGCCTCACCGACTACGAGCTGGTCACCGCTCACCGGACCGGGGCGGGCGGGTTCAGCTACGAGCTGGCCTGGCAGCCCGAAAGCACCGGGGATGCGGCTACGGCGCCCGGGCGGTCGGGGTCCGGGGGCTCGCGGTCGGGGCCTGGCCGGCCCCCGGCCGGGGGGTGGTCGGCCCCCGGTCGGCCCCTGCCGGGAACGGTGAACGGGCAGGCCAGCGGCCATATCGGGGCCTCCGGGGACGGTCATGGGCCGGGAAGCACTGACCCCGGGCAGATCAATGGCCGGGTCGTAGTCACAGCCGCGGGCGGTGCCCGGTGACCCGCCGGGCCGGCCAGCGTCCTCCGCAGGCGATTCCGGGTGACCGGGCGGACCTGGCCGGGTTCCCGAGACTGGTCGATGAGTTCTGCGAGGACATGGCCGCACGCGGCTACTCGCCGCGGACGATCGGGAACCGGCGGGCGATGCTCGCGTTCCTCGCCGCCTGGCTCGCCGAGCGGGGCGATCACCCGCCCGGCCGAGGTCACCAGGCCGGTGCTGGAGTCCTACCAGCGGCACCTGTTCCACTACCGGCAGCGGAACGGGAACCCGCTGAGCTTCCGGTCGCAGTCCCAGCGGCTGCTGGCGGTCCGGGCGTTCTACAAATGGGCCGCCCGGCAGCGGCACGTGCTGCACAACCCCGCCAGCGAGATCGAGCTGCCCACGGGCCGAGCGGCGGCTCCCCAGGCCCGCCCTGACCGCCGCCGAGGCCGAGCTGGTCCTCGCCCAGCCCGACATCTCCGATCCGCTCGGGATCCGGGACCGGGCGATCCTGGAGGTCTTCTACTCCACCGGCATCCGCCGCTCCGAACTGGCGAACCTCGCGGTCACCGACATCGACCGCGAGCGGGCCACGCTGCTGGTCCGCCAGGGCAAGGGCAAGCAGGACCGCATGATCCCCATCGGCGGCCGGGCGCTGGCCTGGGTGTCCCGCTACCTGGCGGAGGCCCGGCCGAAGCTCGCCCTGGGCGATGATGACGGGAGCCTGTTCCTGACCGCCGACGGGGAGCCGTTCAGCCTGGACCGGCTCACCCAGCTCGCCTCCCGCCACGTCAAAGCCAGCGGGGTGCCGAAGGCCGGGGCGTGTCACCTGTTCCGGCACACGATGGCCACGCTCATGCTCGAAGGCGGCGCCGACATCAGATACATCCAGGCCATGCTCGGCCACGCCCGCCTGGACACCACCCAGATCTACGCCCAGGTCACCATCCGGGCGCTGCAGGCCATCCACGCCGCCACACACCCAGCCGCTGGCAACACCCCGCATGGTCAGCGTGACGGCGGCGAGGCCCGGCGGATCGCCGTCTCCGAGCTGCTCGCCGCCCTGGACGACGAGGCGGCTCTGGAAGAGCCGGGACCCGCGTCGTGACCGGCCCCGCGACCCCGGCGGAACTGGCCGGGCAGGCCGCCGAGGCGGTCCGGGCACTCAACCACGCCACCCTCCCCGGCACCGGCGGCCTGCAATACCCCGCCGGCGCCTACGAGGTCACCGGGCAGCTCGCTGTCCTCGCCGCCCGGCTCCCGCAGGCCCTGGCCCAGATCCACGCCTTCCTGCAAGAGCAGGCCGCCGCCGGGCAGGTCACGGTCGTCGCCGGGCAGCACCAGGGCGACCCGGCCGCCATGCTCGCCGCCGTCACCGCGCGACCTGGACGCCGCGGTCGCCTCCGCCCGCCGCCTGCACCAGGCCCTCGACGCCGCCCAGAACCACCTGACCTGGGCCGCCGGACCGGGCGGTAACCCGAATCCGGCGGCCGCTGGCGCGGCGGGACCGGCCCGCAGGGCCGCAGCCCGCCGTGCCAGGGCGGCACGCGCAGCGGGCCGCCCCTTGATTACCTAATAAGGCTCAATTCGGCAACCGAGCCATCCGTCGATCCTCTGGTGGGACTCGACATGCCATCAGTCAGCCCGGCCCGCCCGGACCCGCGCCGTGGTGCCAGGCCCCGGATTCTTCCGGCAACGTCCCGGCGGGCCGCCGTGGCTGAGGCAGTAGGGAAAGTCATCGCCGGGGCCTACCCTGGTGTCATGACGATGACCGTTCACCTGCACGGTGATCTGGCCGCCGCGCTGGAAGCCGAGGCCGCCCGCCGCGGCCAGTCCCCGGAGCAGGTCGCCGCTGACCTGCTCGCCGAGCGGCTGCCCGCCGCCCCCTCAGGGGACCCGGTCGAGGCGTTCATCGGCGCCGCGGACTCCGGGGACGCCGGCTGGGCCGGGCGTGACAGCCACCAGCTGCGGGCCGAGGCTGCCGCCCGCCGCGCCAGCTGACCAGCGGCCGCGGGCATCTCTCGTGCTACTGGCCGACACCAACATCTGGCTCGCTGCCGCTGACCGGCGCTCGGACCGGCACGGCGAGTGCGCCGCCGTCCTGCGCGAACACCGCGGCCAGCTGGCCGCCCCGGTCCCGGTGATCGCCGAGGCATCCTGGCTGATCCTGGACCGGCTCGGCACCGCCGCCCAGGCCGCGTTCCTGCGGCTGATCACCAGCGGCCAGCTCACCCCGGTCGACCTCACCGGCGAGGACTGGCAGCGCTGCGCCGGCCTGGCCGAACAGTACGCCAGCCTGCGGCTCGACCTGATCGACGCGTCCCTGATCGCCGTCGCCGAGCGGCTCGGCCTGACCACCCTGGCCACCCTCAACCACCGCGACTTCACCGTCGTCCGCCCCCGCCACACCACCGCGTTCACCCTCCTGCCCAGCTGATTTCTTCCGGCAGCTCCCGCGGCAACGTGGCCCGCGATTCTTCCGGCAACTGACCCCTCCCGGCCCGCGACGGCGAGCCGGGTGATTCTTTCGGCAACTGAGCCGGGCCGCTGCCAGACTCGGCGGCATGCCTTCCGCCCGCTCCCGGCTGGTCTTCTTCTCAGCCGCCATCGCCGCCCTGACGGCCATCCTGGCGGTCATCATGCCGGCCGGGATCGCGTCGGCGGCGACCGGCACCGCGGCTGAAACTCGCGTCTGGGCGCTTTCCCCCGCGGCCCAGGTTCACGTCCGGGCTGACAGCCTTGTTTCCGCAGGTGAGCGGCTGGGCGATCCGGCTTCGTGTCCGTTTTGCGTGTCTGGTGCGTGTGTTGCCCCAGAAGACGCGGGGACGGCGGCCTCGCGGGGTGTCAGCTTCATCGCCAAGTCCAACGGTGAGGTGATCCGGGTTCCCGAGGGGGCGACCGGCCCGACACCTGCGGATAACGGTCTGGGGTTCCAGTTCAGGGGCGGTAGTGGGGGGAGTCCGCTTAGTCCTCGCGTGGCAGGTGTCCGGGTGATGGACCCGGTGACGTCGGGGAAGTTCCTCTACCCGAACGGCTACGTGTCGTACTTCAACGAGCTGGATCAGCCGGTGAATCCGTTCACCGGCCAGACGATCGGCCGGTCGGATCCGTTCTGGCACTGGGCGTGGGGGCCGTGATGACGCCGCGGGATCTGATTGCAGGCGCTCCGGTAGCCGCCATGGTGGGCAGTCCGGAGATGGACCCGCTGACCGAGGAGGACGCGCTCCGGGAAGCTCAACTGAATGAGGTGCTGTTCGACGCCGTGAACATGCGCGCCGGCTTGCTGTTCGATCTTCGTGTCGCGCTGCAGCTCCGGATGGCATATACCGGGCTGATCGTCCTAACCGGCATCGAGGCCTTCAGCTGGCGGGCCGAACGGCGATTCACGAGACGGGGTGCGTGGAACGTTGACGCCTCCAGGCCGGATAACAAGGACGGGATCGTCAATCTGAGGCTGATCTTCTTCCCTTCCGCCGAACTGACCGTGGTGGCTCGGGGTGCGGCGTTCTTCGCGGGCGATGTGCCGGGTCTGCCCGACGCGCCGCCGGATTTTGCCGGAACTGATGCGGAGGTGGCGGCGGGGATGGCGTCGATGGACTCACCATTCGAGCCGACGCAGGCGACGTTCATCGAGCCGCTTACCTGACTGACGCGAGCGGCTGGCCTTCGGCCACTGCTGGCTTGCGTGGCGCTGCGGCCCGCGTTCTCGCGCTCCTCCGGGCCGCTGGTTGACGCCCTCGCTCGATCCCGGCTCGTTCCGCTCGCCGGTCGCTCCTACCTGCCGCCTTCTTCCTCGCTCGCCTGGCTTACTGCACACCTGGGCATCAAGATGATCAAGGGCGTCTGGGTGGCAGGCTGGCGGGAAGGGTTACTGGGTGGCGGCGCGCGGGCTGGTGGTGAGGCGGCGGGCTTCGTGGCGGAGCAGCATGGACTCGATGAGGGCGAGGACGGCGGTTTTCTCGTCGGGGTCGAGGCGGCTGATGGCTTCCAGGCGCAGGGCGAGGTCGTCTTCGGGGCCGCGCTCGCCGGGGTCGAACAGGAGCGCATCCGCGCTGACGTTGAGGGCGATGGCGAGGCTGCGGAGGATGTGCACGGTGGGCGCGGCTTTGCCGGCTTCGTAGCGGCGGATGTTGGTGACGTGCACGCCGGCGCGGTCGGCGACGACTTGCTGGGTGAGTCCCTGCTGCCTGCGCACGGCGGCTAGTCGGGGGCCGAATCCGGCGTCGGTCACGGGCTCGCTCCCTGGCGGGTGCAGCGGGACGGGTTCTTCGCTGACCATACGGCGGCCTCCCGGAACTGGTTGGCGTCTCAGAGCGTATCAGCTATATGTCTAAGGACAGATTTGTTCTCTTGACAGGGACGGCTGATGGCGCGGGTTCCGGATGCGGAGATCGGGCGGCTGAAGGAGCAGGTGTCGCTGGTGTCGCTGGCCGAGGCGGCCGGGGTTGTCCTGCGGCGGACCGGGGCGGACCTGACTGGGTGCTGCCCGTTTCATGAGGACGGCACGCCGTCGCTGGTGATCTCGCCGGAGCGGAACCTGTGGCACTGCCTGGGGGCGTGCCAGGCAGGCGGCAGCGTGATCGACTGGGTGATGCGGGCGGAGGGCGTGAGCTTCCGGCATGCGGTGGAGCTGCTGCGCGACGGCATGCCGGCGATTAGCTCCGGCCCGGCGCCGAAACGGTCGACGGCGCGCAGGCTTGCCTCGCCGCTGGACCGCGGCGCGGCTGATGACGAGCTGCTGGGCCAGGTGACCGGCTACTACCACCGGGTGCTGCGAGAGTCGCGGACCGCGCTGGGCTACCTGGCGAGGCGGAAGATCGATCACCCGGAGGTCATCGATACCTTCCGGCTCGGCTATACCGACCGCACGCTGGGGCTGCGGCTGCCGGACAAGCGCCGCAGGGACGGCGCGCAGATCCGCGGCCGGCTGGAGGAACTGGGGATCTTCCGCGCTTCCGGCCACGAGCACTTCGCCGGGTCGCTGGTCATCCCTGTCTTCGGCGAGGCCGGCGTGGTGAGCGAGGTTTACGGCCGGAAGATCCGCGATGACCTGCGGTCCGGCACGCCGAAGCATCTGTACCTGCCCGGCCCGCACCGGGGCGTGTGGAACATCGAGGCGCTGGCGGCGTCGGATGAGGTGATCGTGTGCGAGTCGCTGATCGACGCGCTGACCTTCTGGTGCGCCGGGTTCCGGCACGTCACCGCCTCCTACGGGGCGGGCGGGTTCACCGCCGACCACCAGCGGGCGTTCGCCGAGCATGGGGTGCGGCGGGCGCTGATCGCCTACGACCGCGACGACGCCGGCGACAAGGCCGCCCGCGAGCTGGCCGCGGAGCTGACGGCCGGCGGGGTGGAGTGCTTCCGGATCGAGTTCCCCGCCGGGCAGGACGCCAACGACGTGGCGGTCGCCGCGCGCAACACTACGGACGCGCTGGGCCGGGCGATCCGCTCCGCGGCGTGGATGGGCGCCGGGCCCGGCCCGGCCCGCCGCCGGAATGCTCCCTTGCCGGAACCCCTGCCGCCTCCAGTCGCCCCGGAGCCCGAGCCGGCTCCTGTCCCAGCCGCCGCATCCTGTCCGGGGGCGCCTGGCCCGCAGCCGCGAGCCGCAGTGGCTGACCCGGCGGCGGTCTCACCAGCGCCCGCTGAGGTGGCCGGGCCGGTTCCGGAGGTCACCGGCCGGGAGGTGGTGCTGGCGTTCGGGGAGCGGCGGTGGCGGGTCCGCGGCCTGGACAAGGCCAGCTCGTTCGACGTGCTGCGGGTCAGCGTGATGTGCTCGGCGCCCGATCCCGCCGGCGGCAGCCGGTTCCACGTCGACACCCTGGACTTGTACTCGGCCCGGGCCCGCTCGGTGTTCACTGCGGCCGCGGCGGGCGAGCTGGGCCTGGACCCGGAGGTGGTGAAGCGGGACTTGGGCCGGGTGCTGCTGGCCTGCGAGCGGCTGGCTGATGAGGCGGTGATCGCGGCGCAGGCACCGGCCGGTGAGCCGGAGCCGATGACCGAGCAGGAGCGGGCCGCGGCCCTGGCCCTGCTGCGGGCCCCGGACCTGGCCGGGCGGATCACCGCCGACTTCGAGCGAGCGGGCATGGTGGGCGAGGCGGTCAACTGCCTCGTCGGCTACCTGGCTGCGGTATCCCGGAAGCTGCCGAGGCCGCTGGCGGTGATCGTGCAGTCCACCTCGGCGGCCGGCAAGTCGGCGCTGATGGACGCGGTGCTGGGGTTCGTGCCGGAGCAGGACCGGGTGCGGTTCTCGGCGATGACCGGCCAGTCCCTGTTTTACATGGGCGAGACCGACCTGGCGCACAAGGTCCTTGCCGTGGCGGAGGAGGAAGGCGCCGAGCGGGCCGCCTACGCCCTCAAGCTGCTGTCCTCCGACGGGCAGCTGTCGATCGCCTCCACCGGGAAGGACACGCTGTCCGGCCGGCTGGTGACTCACACCTATACGGTGACCGGGCCGGCGGCGATCTTCCTGACCACCACCGCGATCGACGTGGATGAGGAACTCCTCAGCCGCTGCATCGTGCTCACTGTCGATGAGGACCGGGCGCAGACCCGCGCGATCCATCACCGGCAGCGGCACGGGCAGACTCTCGGCTGGCTGCTCGCCGCGGCCGAGGCCGAGGCGGTCCGCAAGCTGCACCGCAACGCCCAGCGGCTGATCGAGCCCCTCAACGTGGTCAACCCGCATGCCGGGTCGCTGACGTTCGCCGACGCTACCGTCCGCACAAGGCGGGATCACGTGAAGTACCTGACCCTGATCGCCGCCATCACGCTGCTGCACCAGCACCAGCGTGAGGTCAAGACCGTCGCCCGCGGCGAGACCGTGATCCGCTATGTGGAGACCACTCAGGCGGACATCGCGCTGGCGGACAGGCTGGCCGCCGAGGTGCTCAGCCGTTCGCTGGATGAGCTGCCGCCCGGCACCCGGAAGCTCCTCGACGCGATCGCCGGCTACGTGGCACGCAGGTGCGAGGCCGAGGGCCTGGACACTGACCTGGTGCGGTTCACCCGCCGCCAGCTCCGCGAATCCCTCAGCTTCGGCGACACGCAGCTGAAGGTGCACCTGGCCCGGCTGGCCGACTACGAGCTGGTCATCCCGCACCGCCTCGAATCGGGCGGGTTCTGCTACGAGCTGGCCTGGCAGTCCGGCTTCGGCGCGCACGCCGTCGCAGATGCCGCTGATGCGGCTACGATCACGAACCGGTCGGGGCTGGAAGGGCACTGGTCGGTCCCTGGTCGACCCCCGGTCGGGGGGTGGTCGGCCCCCGGTCGGCCCGCCATGCCGGTATCGAATGGCCAGGCCAGCGGCCATATCAAGACCGTCCGCGACGGTGATCACCCGGAAAGCACTGATCCCGGCCAGGGCAATCACCGGGTCATAGCCGCAGCGGCGGGCGGTGCCCGGTGAGCCGGGGCGAGTACCGGACTCCGGCCGTGATCGCCGGTGACCGCTCCGACCTGGCCGGGTTCCCGCGGCTGGCCGATGAGTTCTGCGAGCACATGGCCGCCCGCGGCTACTCACCCCGCACCATCGGCAACCGGCGGGCCCAGCTGTCCCACGTGGTGGCCTGGCTCGCCGAGCGCGGGATCACCCGGCCGGCGGAGGTGACCAGGCCGGTGCTGGAGTCCTACCAGCGGTGGCTCCACCACTACCGCAAGAGCAACGGCGACCCGCTGAGTTTCCGGTCCCAGTCGCAGCGGCTGCTGGCGGTCCGGGCGTTCTACAAGTGGGCCGCGCGGCAGCGGCACGTGCTGCACAACCCCGCGTCCGAGATCGAGTTGCCCCGCGCCGAGCGGCGCCTGCCCCGCCCCGCGCTCACCGCGGCGGAAGCCGAGCTGGTGCTCGCCCAGCCCGGCCTTGACGACCCCGCCGGCGTCCGCGACCGGGCCATCCTGGAGGTGTTCTACTCCACCGGCATCCGCCGCTCCGAGCTGGCGCATCTCGCGGTGACCGACATCGACCACGAACGGCAGACTCTCCTGGTGCGGCTCGGCAAGGGCAGGAAAGACCGGCTCATCCCCGTCGGGGAGCGGGCCCTGGCCTGGACGCGTAAGTACCTGGCCGAGGTGCGGCCCAGGCTGGCAACCGGTGACGACGACGGGACGCTGTTCCTGTCCGCAGATGGCACGCCATTCGCGCTCGACGCGCTGACCCGGCTGGCCGCCGGCTACGTCAAGGCGTCCGGGGTGCCGAAGACCGGGGCGTGTCACCTGTTCCGGCACACCATGGCCACGCTCATGCTCGAGGGCGGCGCGGACATCCGCTACATCCAGGCGATGCTCGGCCACGCCGAACTCTCGACGACCCAGATTTATGCCCAGGTCAGCGTCCGCGCCCTGCAGGCCGTCCACGCCGCCACCCACCCCGCCGCCGGCAACGTTCCCCGCCAGGAGCGGGACGGTGATGACAGGGCTGGCCCCGGCCGGAACGAGGAGCGAAAGGTGGCCGTCTCGAAGCTGCTGGCTGCCCTGGATGAGGAAGATCAGGAAGAGAACCGCCCGCCTGCACGATCACCGGGAGGTCTCCCGTGACCGCGCAAGGCCGGCCGGCTGCCCTGGCCGCCGAGGCCGCGGAGGCGGTGCGGGCGCTCAACCACGCCACCCTGCCCGGCACCGGCGGGTTCGTCTTCCCCGCTGATGCCTACGACGTGGCCGGGCAGCTGGCCCTGCTGGCGTCCCGGCTGCCGCAGGCCCTGGCCCAGCTGCTGTCCTTCCTCCAGGCCGAGGTCCAGGCCGGCCGGGTGGTCATCGTGGCCGGGGACCAGGCCGGCGACCCGGCCGCGGTGCTTGCCGCCGTCACCGCAAGCCTCGATGCGGCGGCCGCGTCCGCCCGGCGGCTGCACCAGGCCCTGGACGCGACGCAGAATCAGCTCACCTGGGCCGCCGCCCGCAGCGAATGACGTCCGCTACCGGCCGTCGTTTCGATAGGCGCCAGGTTAGGCCGGGCACGATCACTGCTCAAGGGTGGCGCTTTGCGCCATCGCGACCGCGACGCGAGCGCAGCGAGCGCCCTTGACCGTGATCGTGCGCGGCGTCACGATGCCAGCGCCGGGACGACGCCCCCCGGCATCGCTCGTTCAGCGCAGGGTGCGTGACGGCAGGCACCACGCGGCGGCGGGTGCGGGGAAACGGCGCGGCGGCAGCGGCCCGCGCCGGTGCGCCGCCGCGCAGGAGGCGCGGGCCAGGCTGCCGCCCCGCGGACGGCGGCCCCCTCCGCGATCCCGCACCCGCCCGCGGCAAATGCGGGGAGCCCGCCCGCTTACGCTTTCCCCCGCTGGCTGCGGCGCGATGCCCGGGCACGGCAAGGGGCCGGGGAGCCGGCAGGCCGCGCAGCGGGCTGCCCTTGAAGCCGTAGAGAAAATTGTCACAGCCACCCGGGCAACACATGTTGCCGCCGCACCGATCATGACGTGCTTGCCCTGGTCATGGCATTACTGCCGGGCCGCTTCCCCGCCCGGGGCACGGGCAACATCTGTTGCCCGCTGTCCCGCCTGACGCTTTACAGGGTCAGGCTGCGCGATCCTCGCCGCGATGAGGCCGCTGGTAGTGCTGCCGGGCAGCCTGGCGTGACACTCCGAGGCGGGCGGCGATGTCCGGCCAGCCGATCCCCAGCGCGACGGCACGGTCGGTCAGCAGCGCCAGCTCGGCGTCCAGCTCCGCCCGCTGGATGCGGGCGCGGCTGATCCGCTCCAGCACCTGGGACGGGGACAGCCGCCCGATCCGCCCCGCCGGGCCCGGCGGGGCCGCCGGGCCCGGTGCCGGTAACCCGGCTGCACGTACTTGACCCGCGGCCCCGCCCGCCGCCTGCCCTTGCCCATGGTCCCAGGATGGGCGCCGGGTCTGACAATCGGCGTGTCCCGGCGGCCGCCGCCGTGCGATACCATCGCTGGTATGGCCTGGGGGCGAGGCGGAACTCGAACCCGAAGTGCGGGACTGGCTGGAGGGGCTGGATGACCAGCGGTGGGCGCAGGCGATGTTCCACCTGGACCTGCTGGAAGAACGCGGCGCGCTGCTCGGCGAGCCCTACACCCGCCAGCTGTCCGGCAAGCTGCGGGAGCTGCGGTTCTACTGCGGCGGGCAGCGGGTGCGGATCTCCTACTGGATCGCGCCGGGACGGCGGATCATCATGCTGACCGTGTTCACCAAGACCAGGATGCGCGAGACCGCGGAGGTCGAGCGGGCGAAGCAGGCGATGGCCCGCTGCCAGCGCGAAGGACACACCCCGGATGAGGACGAGGAGGGATGAGATGAGCGAAACCGCGCCGCGGCGCACGAGCCTGGCCGAGGTCCGGGCGGCCCGCATGCACCGCCCGGAGGCAGCCGCCGCCTACGAGCAGGCCCGGCTGCGCTTCGAGCTGGCCGAGGCGGTCCGCGTCCGGCGGGAGGAGCTCGGCTGGTCCCAGCGCCAGCTCGCCGAGCGGGCCGGGATGACCCAGCCCGGCATCGCCCGCTTCGAGGCCGGCGGCACCACCCCCACCCTGCCGCTGCTGGAACGCCTGGCCGCCGCGCTCGGCCTCACCCTGACCGTCAGCCTCGAACCCGCCGGGCGCCGCTCCGCCTGACCGCCACCCGGCTCTGCCAGACTCGGGGCATGCACCCCGCCCGCTGCCGGCTGGTCTTCCTCTCAGCCGCCATAGCCGCCGTCCTGGCGATCGTGGTGCCGCTCAGCTCCGCGTCGGCGGCTACGTCATCCGCAGCCGGAACTCGCGTCGGGGCCTCGCACCCGCAAACGATCTTGAGCGCTAGGCTATCAGCCGCTGTTTCCCAAGGTCAGGGTCGGTGCAGAGAGGCCCCGCAGCCCGGTCTTGCGGCGGGTGCGTGTGTTGCCCCAGAAGCAGGACTGGCAGGCAGTGGCCCCGCGTCAGGCGTACTTGAGGTGAGTTCGGGGGTGAAGTCGACGGCCGCGTTTGAGAACTTCAATCCAGCTATCCCCAGGGACTTCGTCTTCGATCCAGTCAGTCAGCGATTGCTGGTTGGCGGGGCAAGACTCCCGAAGATCCTCGGTCATACTGGCCTGGTCCAGATAGGCGGCTTCGGCGAGGATACCGTTGTGGGCGGCCAGCTTACACGAGGTCCGGCGGGCGAGTTCCTCACCAATGAGTGGTCAGGGCACTTCGGAATGAACTGGACGGACGCCGTCCGTCAGCAGTTCGGGGACTTCATGTCCGGCTCCGGGTTCAACGCGACGCATACGCCCTGGGGTGGGTGATGCTCGAATTGCAGGACGCGCTCTCGCGGGTCGATGAGACGAAATGGCATCAATCATCGGGTGGAGCGGTGAAATGGCTGCCGTTGTGGCTATTCAGCGATACCGGATTGTGGCTCGGGCTGGATGAGCAGGCACGATGGGTCGTAGGGCGGCCGGGCAGCATGGTTGTTCAGGGTGCGCCGCCCCTGTCGCCGGGTTGGCTCCCGGTGCTGGACCACGATGAGCTGATAGCACGGGAAGAGCTTGCCTTCTCGGCGGATAAGTATGGGCTGCCAGCGGAGCCGATACTGGATTCGCTGCCCGTAGATGACGTCATCGCGTTGGCGCTAAATAGCCATAGCGCTCATTGGACTGGGCGGGCTTTGACATGGCTGGAAAAGCGGAGTGTGCGTGATGACATACGAGGGATGCTCCCGGCGGTGGCCTCGTCTGAGGCTGCGGGGCAGAAGGCCCGCCAGATAGCCAAGCGCCTGATGAAGCGGGCTGAGGCTGAGGAGCAGGCAGGCCAGCTGCCGAGCTGACGGGCCCGGCGACGGCGGCGTGAGCGACACGCTGCGGCCCGCCGTGCCGTTGCGTGGCTGTCGCGTGCGCGCGCCATGGGTCCTGACCGGCGTCTCTGCCGCTCGTTCCCCTCGGGGTCTGCCCGCTGTCCGTTCTGCCCGTTTCCCGGTGGCTGTCGTTCGTCCCTATACACCTATGCATCAAGATGATCGAGGTGGCTCCGGCTTTGCGGTGTCCGGTGGCGGGGCGGCTGTTCTTTCGGCAACGCCGCTGGCGTGTGCCTCCTCCCGGCCTCTCGTCCCGGCCGCGGCTGGCGTGACGCTGCGGCGTGTGACGGGCGCCCGCGTGCTCGCGCTGAGCGTGGCGGGGGCGGGGTTAGCTGGCGTTTCCGGTGATGAGGCGGAGGCGGGCTTTGGTGGTGATGGCGTCGATGACGTTGGCGATGGTGGCGCGTTCGTCGTCGGTGAGCTGGGGGAGGTCGGCGAGGCGGGCGTCGATGGGGCCGCCGGGGGAGCGCAGGGGTCTTCGGGGGGCGTCGGGGATGAGGAGGTAGTCCAGGGTGATGTTGAAGGTCTCGGCGATCCGGGCGGCGGCTTCGAGGCTGGGGGCGACCCTGCCGTTCTCGTAGCGGCTGACCTGGCGGGCGTCGCTGCCGATTTTCCCGGCGAGCTCGGCCTGGGACAGGCCGGCCTCGGCGCGGAGCTCGCGGAGCCGTCCGGGGATGAACGGGCTGGGCATGTCGTGGCCTCCGTGGTCGTCACGTGATGCCCATTGTGCTGCGGTGATGACGGTCACGCTTGCCTCCGGTGGCTCAGGTGCTTGCCATGAGATGCGTTCTGTGGCATACCATGTTGCCACCTGATGATAGTCCGAGGTTTTTCGGGAGGGCGGCGTGGCGCGGGTCCCGGAGGCGGAGATCGAGCGGCTGAAGGCGGGAGGTGCTGCTGGTCTGGCTGGCGGAGGCGGCCGGGGTCGAGCTGCGGCGGACGGGTGAGGACTTCACTGGCCGGTGCCCGTTCCATGAGGATGACAGCCCGTCGCTGGTGATCTCCCCGGGCAAGAACCTGTGGCATTGCCTGGGCGCCTGCCAGGCGGGCGGGAGCGTGATCGACTGGGTGATGCGGGCGGAGGGCGTGTCGTTCCGGCATGCGGTGGAGCTGCTGCGCGCCGGCCCGGCCGCCGCCGGCCGGGGACCGCCCCGAAGCGGTCCACGGTGCGGAAGCTGGCCCCGCCGGTGGAGTTGACGGCCGCTGATCATGAGCTGCTCGGGCAGGTCATCGATTACTACCACCGGGTTCTCGGCGAGTCGGCGGACGCGCTGGGCTACCTGGCCCGCCGCCGGATCGATCACCCGGAGGCGGTCGGGGAGTTCCGGCTTGGGTTCGCCGACCGCACTTTGGGGCTGCGGCTGCCGGACAAGCGGCGTCGGGACGGTGCCGAGATCCGGGGCCGGCTGGAGAAGCTCGGCATCTTCCGCGCGTCCGGGCATGAGCACCTGGCCGGGTCGCTGGTGGTCCCGGTCTTCGATGAGCACGGGGCTGTGAGTGAGGTCTACGGGCGGAAGGTCCGCGATGACCTGCGGGCGGGCACCCCGAGGCACCTTTACCTGCCGGGGCCGCACCGGGGCGTGTGGAACCTGGCCGCGGTCGAGGCGTCCGATGAGGTGATCGTCACCGAGTCGCTGATCGACGCGCTGACGTTCTGGTGCGCCGGGTTCCGGCACGTGACCGCCTGCTACGGGGCGGGCGGGTTCACGCCCGATCACGGGCGGGCCTTCGAGCAGCATCAGGTCCGGCGGGTGCTGATCGCGTTCGACCGCGACGCCGCCGGCGACAGAGCCGCCAGGGACCTGGCTGCGGACCTGACCGCCCGGGGGGTCGAGTGCTTCCGGGTCGAGTTCCCCGCCGGGGCCGACGCCAACGATGTCGCGGTCGGGTCGAAGGACCCGGCCGGCGCGCTGGGCCGGGCGATCCGCTCGGCCGCGTGGATGGGCGCCGGGAACGGCCCGGCCCGCCGCCGGGGCGCCCCCCTCCCCGAGCCGGCCCCGCCTCCTGAGCCTGGCCCTTCCTCAGCCGCTGATCCGCTGCCCGCCGCGGCGCCAGCGGCGGCTGCTGGCCCGGTGGATCCGGCTGTGGTCTCGCCCGCCCCGGCCGTGGTGGCGGCGGATGAGCCGTCGGTGGCCGGCGGGGAGGAGTCGTGGCGGTTCGGGGACCGGCGCTGGCGGGTGCGGGGCCTGGACAAGGCGTCGAGCTTCGAGGCGCTGCGGGTCAACGTCATGTGCTCGGCACCCGGTGGTGATGGCGGGGCGAGGTTCCACGTCGACACGATCGACCTCTACTCGGCCAGGGCCAGGGCCGGGTTCATCGCGGCGGCGGCCGCCGAGCTGGGTGCCGAGCCCGATGTCATCAAGAAGGACCTGGGGCGGGTGCTGCTGGGCTGCGAGCGGCTCGCCGACCAGGCCGTGACCGCCGCCCAGGCCCCGCCAGGCGGGCCGCCGCCGATGAGCGAGCGGGACCGGGCGGCGGCGCTTGCTTTGCTGCGGGACCCGGACCTGGCCGGGCGGGTCGTTGCCGATTTCGCGAGGGCGGGGATGGCCGGGGAGGAGGCAAACTGCCTGCTGGGATATCTCGCCGCGGTCAGCCGCAAGCTGCCCCGCCCGCTGGCGGTGATCGTGCAGTCCGCCTCCGCGGCGGGCAAGAGCGCGCTGATGGACGCGGTGCTGGGGTTCGTGCCGGGTGAGGACCGGGTGCGGTTCTCGGCGATGACCGGGCAGTCCTTGTTTTACATGGGCGCGGCCGACCTGGCCCACAAGGTCCTGGCCGTGGCGGAGGAGGAAGGCGCCGAGCGGGCGGCCTACGCCCTCAAGCTGCTGCAGTCCGACGGCGAGCTGTCGATCGCCTCGACGGGGAAAGACCCGGCGACGGGCCGGCTGGTGACCAGCGTCTGCACGGTGACCGGGCCGGCGGCGATCTTCCTGACCGCCACCGCCACCGACGTCGATGAGGAGCTGCTGAACCGGTGCCTGGTGCTGACCGTGGATGAGGGGCGGGAGCAGACCCGGGCGATCCACGACCGGCAGCGCCACGCGCCGACCCTGGACGGGCTGCTCGCCGGCGCGGAGGCGGAGGCGGCCCGCGAGCTGCACCAGGACGCCCAGCGGCTCCTGGAACCCCTCGCCGTCGTCAACCCGCACGCCCGGTCACTGGGCTTCGCGGACGGCACGGTCCGGACCAGGCGCGACCACGTGAAGTACCTGACCCTCATCGCCGCCATCACGCTCCTGCACCAGCACCAGCGGCCAGTCAAGACCGCCACCCGCGGCGGGGCGGTGATCCGCTACGTCGAGACCACCCCCGCCGACATCGCCCTGGCCGGCAAGCTAGCCGCCCAGGTCCTCGGCCCGGCGCTGGATGAGCTGCCGCCGGGCACCCGCCGCCTGCTGGACGCGATCGCCGGCTACGTGGCCGCCCGGTCCCGGGCCGAGGGCACCGACCCGGGCCTGATCAGGTTCACCCGCCGGCAGCTGCGGGAAGCACTGCCGTTCGGGGATACCCAGCTGAAGGTCCACCTGGCCCGGCTGGCCGATTACGAGCTGGTCATCGCCCGCCGGACCGGGAGCGGCGGGTTCAGCTACGAGCTTGCCTGGCAGCCCGATAGCCCCGGAGATGCGGCTACGACGCCGGATCGGTCGGGTTCCGAGGGGCCGCGGTCGGCCCCCGGTCGGGGCCTGGCCGGGGGAGGCCTGCCTCCGGTCGGCCCGCCCCCGCAGCATCGAATGGCCAGGCCAGCAGCCCTGCGGGCACCCCCGGAAAGGGCAAGCAGCCGGGAAGCACTGACCCTGGCCTGAACAATCACCGGGTCGCAGTCACAGCGGGAGGCCCGCGGTGACCCGCCGCCCCGCCGGCCAGCGGTCGCCGCAGCTGATCCAGGGGGACCGGGCGGACCTGGCCGGGTTCCCCCGCCTGGTGGATGAGTTCTGCGAGGACATGGCCGCCCGCGCGGGCACTGGCCTGGGTGTCCCGCTACCTCGCCGACGTCCGGCCGAAACTCGCCCTCGGAGATGATGACGGGTCGCTGTTCCTGACCGCCGACGGGGAGGCGTTCAGCCTGGACCGGCTCACCCAGCTCGCCTCCCGCTACGTCAAGGCGTCCGGGGTTCCGAAGGCGGGGGCGTGCCACCTGTTCCGGCACACGATGGCCACGCTCATGCTGGAGGGCGGCGCGGACATCAGATACATCCAGGCGATGCTCGGCCACGCCCGGCTGGACACGACCCAGATCTACGCCAACTATCGGGAATTGCATCAGATGGGCGAGAACTCCCAGGTCGCCTGATGAGCGGGGTCCCGCAATGACGTTCACCAACGAGTACCCGTGGGGCTGGGGGCCGGGGCATGTGGAGGAGTGGACGCTGTCGCTGGCCGCCGGGCGGCACCTGGCTCCGTCGACGATCCGCGGTTACCAGACCGACTTGCGGCTGTTCAGCGAGTACCTCACCGACGGGCGGTACGGCTGGGCGGCGGCGTGCGAGAAGGCGTTCGGGCCGGGCATGCACCCGGTGCCCATCTGCCATGAGTGGAACACCATCGCGCACCTGAACGAGTACGAGGGCAGCCCGGAGGCCCGCCCGTTCACCCGCGAGGAGCTGCAGTGCTTCCTGGACTATGCCGATGATCAGGTCGACCGGGCGGTGGCGGCGAAGCGGAAGGGGGCGCTGGCGGCTTACCGGGACGCGACGCTGTTCAAGGTCATTTACGGGTGGGGGCTGCGGCGCATCGAGACGTCAAAGCTGGACGTGGCGGACTGGGGCCGCAACCCGGCGGCGCCGGAGTTCGGCCGGTTCGGGATGCTGCACGTCCGTTACGGCAAGGCGGTGCGCGGGCAGCCGCCGCGGCGGCGGAACGTCCCGTCGGTGATGGCCTGGGCGGTGGAGGCGGTGGCCGACTACGTGGAGAACATCCGGCCGAGGTTCGGGTGCCCGGATCATCCGGCCTTGTGGGTGACCGAGCGGGGCGGGCGGGTCAAGCCGGCCGAGATCAACGCCCGGTTCACCGCCTACCGCGACGCGCTGGGCCTGCCCGCCGCCCTGGTCCCGCACAGCCTGCGGCACTCGTGGCGCACCTGACCGAGGACGGGGTGGACCGGCGGTTCATCCAGGAGGCCGTGGGGCACCGCTGCGACACCTCCACTGCGATTTACACGCATGTCAGCGGCGACTTCATGAACACCGCGCTGCGCAAGGCGCTGGCCCCGGCGCTCGGCGGGCAGCCGGGCTGAGGACGAGAGGAACCGATGACGCGCAAGCTGGACTACCGGTGGAACCTTCGGCAGGTCATGGCCAGCCGGGACATGTTCCAGACGACGGACCTGTCCCCCCTGCTGGCTGAGCGGGGCATCGACTTGTCGTCCAGCCAGGTCTACCGGCTGGTCACCGAGCGGCCCGAGCGGCTGAGCCTGAAGGTGCTGATGGCGCTGCTGGACATCCTGCAGTGCTCGATGGAGGACCTGATCGAGCCGGCCGCCGCGGCTAAGCCTGCCCGCAAGGCGAAGACGGCCAGCGGAGAGGAGGCCGGGGTCGGGAAACTGCGCCCGCGGCGGGCCAGGATCACCCGGGATGGCGGCTGAGCGGTGACTGCGGGCATCCCGGACGTGCTGGCCGACCCGGTCGGCGTCATCGTGGCGATCATCAGCGGCGTCGAGCCGGCCCTGGAACCGGCGGCGATCGAGGACGCGGTGATCAGCGTGGCCGGCGGCCGGGCCAAGCGGCGCAAGCTCGCCCGGGCGCTCGCCAGCCGGCCCGCGATCCTCACCGAAGGCCGGTCGCCCGCGCCCCGGGCCGCCGGGGACCTGCTGGTGGCGCTGCGGAAGGCGGGCGCGGGCACCATCTCGCCCCCGGCCTGCGCCGGGTGCGGCAAGCAGCTGCGCAGCTTCCAGCGCCGGGGCGAGGACTGGTTCTGCTCTGCCTGCGGGCCCAAGCGCGAGCCGTGCGCAGGCTGCGGCAAGATCAGGGTCATTCACCTGCGTGACCGGGACGGCTGGCCGCGGTGCGCGAAGTGCCCGCCAGCCGGGGACCCGGTGGCCATCGTGACGGGCATCGTCGCGGCGATCGACCCGGGACTGCCGGCCCAGACCGTCGCCAGCGCCGTGACGGCGGCGGCGGCGCAGGCGGGGCAGCGCCACCAGCTCGCCTGGGCCCTGCAGGACCGTCCCGAGCTGCTGACCGGCGCCGGCGCCGAGGCACCGGTCCCGTCGGTGCTGCGGCTGATCGACCTGCTCGCCCAGGCCGGCGCCAGCGGCATCGTCCGGCCTGCCTGCCCGCACTGCGAACGGGTAATCCCCCTCGTCAAGCCACGCGACGGCCTGCGGCTCTGCCGCAACTGCGTGGCCAGGTCCCGGGCCGAACCGTGCTCCCGCTGCGGGACTGTCCGCGAGGCAGCGACCCGTGACAAGGACGGCCGGCCGCTGTGTCCGCACTGCCTGATCACCGACCCGGCCAACCAGGAGACCTGCGCCGGCTGCCATCGCCGGCGGCCGGTCAGCGTGCGCACGCCCGACGGCCCGCTCTGCCCCGCCTGCCGCCCCTGGCAGACCGCGACCTGCGGCATCTGCGGGCGTGAGGCCCCGTGCGTGACCTCGCAGGCCACCGGCGAGCCATGGTGCGGGGCCTGCAAGCAGCGCCGGGCACGCTGCTCGGGCTGCGGCCGGACCGGCCGCGTCCGGGGCGGCACCAGGGCCGAACCTTTCTGCGCCACCTGCACCCGTTCCGATGCCGGCTTCTGGACCAGCTGCCCGGCCTGCGGCGAAACCGGCCGGATCCACGCCGGGCGCTGCGCCCGGTGCGCTGTCAGCCGGCGGCTGCATGAGCTGCTCGGCGACGAGGCCGGCGAAATCCGCCCTCGCCTCCGCGCCCTCTGCCAGGCTCTCACCAGCACCGAGCGGCCCGGCACTGTCGCAGCCTGGCTGGACAAGAGCGCCGCCCCTTCGATCCTTCAGGACCTGGACGCCGGGGGCGAGCTCACCCACGCCACCCTGGACGCGCTGCCCCCCGGCAAGCCGGTCGAGCACTTGCGCAGCGTCCTGGTCGCGATCGGGACGCTGCCCCACCGCGATGAGCAGATGGCCAGGCTGGAACGCTGGATCACCACCGTGACCAGCGGCCGCGGCGACCCCGTTCAGCAGCGCATGCTGCACCACTACGCCGTCTGGCACCTGCTGCGCGGCCTGCGTCGGCGCACCGCAGGCGCGACACCACTCACGACCAGCTGGTCGGCGTCCGCCAGCACGTCAAGGCCGCGATCGCGTTCCTGGACTGGCTCACCGCCCGCGACCTCACCCTGGCGGACTGCAGGCAAAACGACCTGGATGCCTGGATCGCCGGCGGCCAGGCCCGCTACCGCCGCGAAACCGGTCACTTCATCCGCTGGGCGAAGAAACAGAAGCTGACCAGCCTGGACTTCCCCGCCACCCGGTGGGGCGGCCCGTCCCGCGTCATCGACACCGAGGACCGCTGGGAACACGCCCGCCGGCTGCTCCACGACGCAACTCTCAACCCTGAAGACCGCGTCGCCGGCCTCCTCGTCCTGCTCTACGCCCAGTGGCCCTCGGTCATCAGCCGCCTCACCCTGGGCCACGTCCACGCCGATGACCGGCAAGTACGGTTGAGCCTCGGCCGCGAGCCGGTCATCCTGCCCGAGCCCCTCGCCGGCCTCGTCCGGCAGCTGCTCGCCTCCCGCAGCGGCCACGCCGCCATCGGCGACGACGGCGCCTCGGCCTGGCTGTTCCCCGGCGGCCAGCCCGGACGCCCGATCAGCTCCTACCGCCTCGCCGAACGCCTCCGCGAGCACGGCATCCACTCCGGCCAGGCCCGCTCCACCGCACTGTTCCAGTTCGCCACCGACCTGCCCGCCGCTGTCCTGGCCCGCATGCTCGGCATCCACATCACCGTCGCCGTCGCCTGGCAGCGCGCCTCCGCCGGCGACTGGGCCGCCTGCGCCGCCGAAGTCAGCCGCCGCGCCCGGAAGGACGAACCCTTGTGAACTCACCAGACGCCCCCAGGCACTCCCGCAGCCCTCAACCCGGCCAGGCAGTCATTTTCGTGACCGGAATTCAGGCATCAGGCAAGTCCACCATCGCCCAGTTGCTCGCCGAACGGCTCCCCAAGTCGGTGCACGTGCGAGGCGACCTGTTCCGCCGCATGATCATCAACGGCCGTGCCGACATGACCCCCGATCCTGCCGACGAAGCCGTCCGGCAGCTCCGCCTCCGGCACCAGCTGGCCGCCTCGGTCAGCGACACCTACTTCCAGGCCGGGTTCACCGTCATCGTCCAGGACGTCATCCTCGGCGTCCACCTGGCCGAGATGACCGCCATGATCCGCAGCCGGCCCCTGCTCGTTATCGCCCTCGCCCCGAAGGTCAGCGCCATCGCCGAGCGGGAGGAGAACCGGGGCAAGGCGGCCTACGGCACCTGGGCCATCACCCAGCTCGACGACGTGCTCCGGAACGAGACCCCGCGGCTCGGGCTCTGGCTCGATACCTCCAGCCAGACCCCAGCCGAAACTGCCGACGAGATCCTCGCTCGTGTGTGGGACGAAGCCAGGATCCCCGGCCAGGACACGTGACGTCGGGAGGTATTCAGACAGTTGCGATATCTGAGTCCGCCAGAGCAGGTCTCCGTCCGGGCATTGCAGGCGATCCACGCCGCCACCCACCCAGCCGCGGGCAACGAGCCGCATGGCCAGCGTGACGGCGGCCCCGGCGATGACCAGGCCCGGCGGGTCGCCGTCTCCCAGCTGCTGGCCGCCCTGGACGAAGAGGGCCTGGAAGAGCCGGGAGCCGCGCCGTGACCCCGGCGGAGCTGGCCGGGCAGGCCGCCGAGGCGGTCCGGAACCTGAACCACGCCACCCTCCCAGGAACCAGCGGGCTGGAATACCCCGCCGACACCTACGAGGTCACCGGCCAGCTCTCGCTGCTGGCCGCCCGCCTGCCCCAGGCCCTCGCCGAGCTCCTGGCCTTCCTCGCCGAGCAGGCAGCCGCCGGGCGGATCATCATGGTTGCCGGCGAGCACGCAGGGAACCCGGCCGCCATGCTCACCGCCGTCACCGCCGAACTGGACGCCGCCGTCGCCTCCGCCCGCCGCCTGCACCGCTCGCTGGACGCCGCCCAGAACCACCTCACCTGGGCCGCCGCCACCGAATCCTGACCGGGAGCCTGGCGGGTGCGGGGCGGCGGGCCGCCGGCCCGAAGGGCCGGGGCGGACCGTCAGCCCCGGGCACCCGCCCTTGATACCTATATAGCTAAATTCGGCAACTGAGCCATCAGTCAGCCCGGCCGCCCAGATGATGCCGTGGTCTCAGGTCCCGGATTCTTTCGGCAACTGGCCTCCGGCGGCTCCCCGGCATCGGTTCCGTTCCCGGCGATTCTTTCGGCAACTGACGCCAGCCCGGACCGGGCGGTGCGGCCGGCGATTCTTTCGGCAACTCGCCGGGGCCGCTGCCAGACTCGGCGGCATGCGTCCTGCCCGCCGCCGGCTGATCCTCTTCTCAGCCGCTGTTCTGGCCGCGCTCACGGTCGTCCTGGCGGTCGTCCTGCCGGCCGGAACGGCGTCAGCGGCGAGCGCTGCGGGGCCGAAAACTCGCGTCTGGGCCTTTTCCCTCGCGGCCCTCGTTCACGTCCGGGCTGATCGCCTTGTTTCCGCAGGTCAGCATCTGGGCGATGCCGCTGCGTGTCCGTTTTATGCGTCTGGTGCGTGCAACGTCCCAGAAGCAGCAGGAGCTGCGGGGGGAGGCGGTGGTGGAGGAATAACCCCGATGTTCCGCGTGTCTCCGGTTGAGAGAGGGACGAGCGAGCTGGATAGCGGCCTGAATCCGGCTAACTTCCCCAGGAGCGAAGAGCTTGATGGTGCGGCGCACTTCGGCAATCCGGCTCGAGTCCAGGATTTCGTAGCGACCCATGCTGATACTCACGGTGTTGGTATGCGCATCGACGTTCCGAGTTCCTGGCTGTCGCACCCGGATATCCAGATATGGGAGGGCCGGACGCCGGATCAGCTTGAGTATGTTATTCCGCGCGAGCTGTTCGGCCAGCTGAATCAGTTTCCTCGTTTCCCCTGGTCTCCCGGAGCGTGAGCATGACAGCGAGGTATATGCGTCGCCAGGAGGTCGGTTTCGTGGTCACGGGCGCGCAGCACTACGGTGTCCTGATCGAAACGGATTCAGGTGAGCGTGGCTGGATCGAGGCGGAATACATTAGTGATAGCAGGCTTAGGCGAGAAGAATGGCCTGCGGCTGGGACATCGTTGCGCGGGTTGGTTCTCGGTTATACCGCAGATGGACGAATACGAGTCTGCCTGCGCGAGGTCGATGGTCGCCAGAGCCCGGATCGCTGGCCACCGGCGAGTTAGGACCGCGATCGGGATGGCTGGCTGGCGTCCTGTGCGTCACGCGAGCAGGTGTTCCTTCTGCGTCGGACAGTTCGCGTGCGTCCTCGCCGCTTGGCTTCTGCGCTCCTCGCCTCGTTGACGCCGGTCGGTGCCGCCTGTTTCTTAGTTGCTGTTGTTCTGCCTATGCGCCTATGCATCAAGACGATCGAGGTCGCTCTGGCTGGCCGTGCTGTCGGGCTGTTTCTTTCGGCAGCCCCGCGCCGGGCCGGGGGACGCGGCCGGGCTCGCGTGTGCGTCCCGGCTCCGGGTTCGCGTGACGCCGCCGCGTGACGCGGAGTCTAGCTGGCGTTTCCGGTGATGAGGCGGAGGCGGGCTTTGGTGGTGATGGCGTCGATGACGTTGGCGATGGTGGCGCGTTCGTCGTCGGTGAGCTGGGGGAGGTCGGCGAGGCGGGCGTCGATGGGGCCGCCGGGGGAGCGCAGGGGTCTTCGGGGGGCGTCGGGGATGAGGAGGTAGTCCAGGGTGATGTTGAAGGTCTCGGCGATCCGGGCGGCGGCTTCGAGGCTGGGGGCGACCCTGCCGTTCTCGTAGCGGCTGACCTGGCGGGCGTCGCTGCCGATTTTCCCGGCGAGCTCGGCCTGGGACAGGCCGGCCTCGGCGCGGAGCTCGCGGAGCCGTCCGGGGATGAACGGGCTGGGCATGTCGTGGCCTCCGTGGTTGTCACGTGATGCCCATTGTGCTGCGGTGATGACGGTCACGCTTGCCTCCGGTGGCTCAGGTGCTTGCCATGAGATGCGTTCTGTGGCATACCATGTTGCCACCTGATGATAGTCCGAGGTTTTTTGCGGAGGGTGGCGTGGCGCGGGTCCCGGAGGCGGAGATCGAGCGGCTGAAGGCGGGAGGTGCTGCTGGTCTGGCTGGCGGAGGCGGCCGGGGTGGAGCTGCGGCCGACCGGGGCGGACCTGACGGGGCGGTGCCCGTTCCACGCTGGCGATACCGTCGCTGGTGATCTCCCCGGGGAAGAAGCTGTGGCATTGCCTGGGCGCGTGCCAGGCGGGCGGGAGCGTGATCGACTGGGTGATGCGGGCGGAGGGGGTGTCGTTCCGGCACGCGGTGGAGCTGCTGCGCGCCGGCTCGCTCACGGTCTCGCCCGCCGGGGCGGGCCGAGGCGGTCCACGGTCCGGAAGCTGGCCCCGCCGGTGGAGCGGGACGCCGGGGACGCCGAACTGCTGGGCCAGGTCGCGGACTATTACCACCGGGTACTGGGCGACTCGCCGGATGCGCTGGGCTACCTGGCGAGGCGGAAGATCGGCCACCCGGAGGCGATCGGGGAGTTCCGGCTCGGCTACGCCGACCGGACGCTGGGTTGCGGCTGCCGGACAAGCGCCGCAAGGACGGAGCGGAGATCCGGGGCCGGCTGGAGGGGCTGGGGATCTTCCGCGCCTCCGGGCATGAGCATTTCGCCGGGTCGCTGGTGTTCCCGGTCTTCAATGAGGCCGGAAACGTGAGCGAGGTCTACGGGCGGAAGGTCCGCGATGACCTGCGGGCGGGCACCCCGAGGCACCTGTATCTGCCGGGGCCGCACCGGGGCGTGTGGAACCTGGCCGCGGTCGAGGCGTCCGATGAGGTGATCGTCACCGAGTCGCTGATCGACGCGCTGACGTTCTGGTGCGCGGGGTTCCGGCACGTGACCGCGTGCTACGGGGCGGGCGGGTTCACCGCTGATCATGAGCGGGCCTTCGCCGAGCACCGGGTGCGGCGGGTGCTGATCGCGTTCGACCGGGACGACGCCGGGGACAAGGCCGCGAGGGACCTGGCCGGGGAGCTGGCCGCGAAGGGGGTCCAGTGCGTCCGGGTCGAGTTCCCGGCCGGGGCGGACGCCAACGAGGTCGCGGTGGCGTCGAAGAGCCCGGCGGAGGTGCTGGGCCGGGCGATCCGGTCGGCCGCGTGGATGGGTTCTGGTCCTGGCCCGGCCCGCCGCCGGGACGCCCCGCTGCCTGAGCCGGCCCCGCCGGCCGAGCCGGTTCCTTTCTCAGCCGCTGTCCCGGCCCCGCGCTCGGCGGCCGATCCGGTGGTGGTGTCGCCCGCCCCGGTGATGGCGGAGGAGCCGGTGCCGGTGCTGTCGGGCGGGGAGGCGTCGTGGCGGTTCGGGGAGCGTGCCTGGCGGGTGCGGGGCCTGGACAGGGCCAGCTCGTTCGAGGCGCTGCGGGTCAACGTCATGTGCTCGGCCCCCGACGGCCAGGGCGGTCTCCGCCAGTGGTAACCATTCACCCCTGCAGGCGCTCTCCAGGACGTGGTTGGGCAACCAGCGCTCCTGTACGTACCTCTGGAAGGTCTGGCGTCCGCGCGATGGGTCGCCGACACGGCCCTGCCGGAGTTCCACCTCGGCCTGCTGCCATGCCCGGTCCGCGGCCTTCGCGCTGGCGAAGGTCCCGGCCGAGCGCTCCGAGCCGCGCAGGTCTACGTAGACAGCCGTGTACCTGGGTTTGCCGTCCTTGCCGATCCGCTTCTTTAAGAACCCCATCGGCGGCCGGACCTCCATGATCATTTGTCCGTCGTTTGTCCGTGGACTGGATGTCAGCGCGTGTCATCAACGCACACCATCCGACATCAACATAACCACTCTGACCTGCATTCTAATGGAGTCTCTGCAAGTTGGCGAAATCTGGTATGAACGATAAAACCGCCCTCTCAAGGCGGTAGCGTCGGTTCAAATCCGGTCGGGGCTACGAATAAGGCACCAGGCCACAGGCCCGGTCCCGATCAACGGGGACCCGGGTCTTGAGGGTTCCCTGACTTTGCGGCCGACGTGAAGCGGTGATCGCGTGGGCTCGTGCGCACGCGCGACTACGGCGCCGACCCGGCCTGCATCCTGCTCGCCTGCGGCTCCGCCGCCGCCCACCTTGCCGTCACCGCGGCGCTCACGCCAACGATCCCGTCTTCCAGCCAGGGTTTGAGGACGCTGATATTTCGGTGACCGCCGCGATCGGACTTGTACGGCTACTACGGCCGCATCGAGGCTGGGCCACTGCCCTCATACCCGGCCGACTACATCGATCCCGGTGCACTACCCTGATGATCGCGCACGGCGCTCAGGCCACCTTCGTGCCGCCCGAAGGCGCCCGGGAGCTCGTCTCCCGGCTGCGCCACCTACCCGAGGGCCGTGCCGGACAGGTCCGGGTACGGGATCGGGCAGGGCACGGTGGGCTCGGCGGGGTGGGTGAGCAAGGGTCCCCGGCCATGTCGTAACCGTTCCACACGCAGAACCAGCATTGTCCCGGCCTGGTGGTCCACGCGGGGGCCAGATCTGATCTGAGCGAGGCTCACATGCTCGCCGGTGTGGGCAGTCGCGGGATAGAGATTTTCGCTACGCCGCCGGCCTCCCGGATCCGGTCCTTCTGTTCACCGCCAGGAGATTGATGCTGGCCGGGCCGCGGCGGTTTGCCTGCTCCCGGTTCGCGTGTCGCCAGCCGCGAACGATCGTGACGGTCCGGGGAGGCCCGTCGCGCAGGCTCCAGCGCTAGCAGCCGGGCAGGCGGCTGCGGATGGCGGTCCGTGCGCGTGCTACTGCGCCGTCGTCGTCGTGCAGGACGGCGACGATGTTGGTGCCCGCGAGCATGGTGCCGAGCTCGAATGCGAGCTGCGCTGGATCACTGCCCGGCGGGAGCTGCCAGTTCCCGGCGGCCAGGCGGGCCTCGGCGTCCAGCAGGTCACGCCATTCCTGCTGGACGCGGGCGACCCGGTCGTGGACGCGGCCTGGTCGGGCGCCAAGCTCGGATGCTACCCCGACGAAGAAGCAGCCGCCAGGGAAAACTCGCCGCTCGACGTAGGAGAGGAAGCCCTCGCAGAAGGCGAGCAGCCGCTCGCATCCGGGCTGAGCCGATCTCAGCGCCGGGTTGATCACCTCGGCGATGAAGCTGTCGCGCGCGGCGTCGATGGTGGCTAGCTGGAGTTCTTCCTTGGAGCCGAACAGCGCATAGACGCTGCTCTTGGCCATCCCGGTCGCCGCGGCAAGGCCGCCGACCGACAGGCCCGCGAGCCCTTCGATCGTCGCGAGCCGTGCTGCCTGCTCCAGGATGCGGGCCCGTGAGCGCTCCCCCGGGGCCCGCGCCCGCCGCGCCCGCGCCGCTTCAGCCAGTTGCTCGCCCATATCAGCCTCCTTTAACAGCTTATACGGACGACCGTACAGTCATGCGCCCCGCTGGCACCGAACTGGCCGATCCGCACCCGGGAAACGAAGAAATCTATCGAATCAGCAGAGATCCATACTCGCGATTTGGACCGTCTCGAGGGTGGGTGCATGCGCTGGTGGGCAAGCAACGGAAGGGCGGCGAGGTCTGCTGTAGGTGCATGACCTGGCGCGCGATGAACTAGGCGATGGTGAGCCAGGTACCGCCTCAGGACGAGATCGGAGTTCTTAATCAGGGCAAGACGGCGCGGCATCTAGGCAGCCGCTGGCGGAGGGCCGTGACAGCCGGCGGGGAGCCCCGGTGCCTCGCGCGTGGGTCATCGGCTCGGCCAAATGCCACGAGAGGAGCCGGCGGACGTTCCGTACCTTTGTGCAGGCGTGCGGCTGTTACGGAGACCGCCGCCGCTTGCGTCGCCATCGATCGGGCGTGTCGAAATCAACCGGCAGGTCTAGGTTTCCGTACGCAGTCGCGGCGAACACCATCGTGATGACCACGGCTAGCACGCCGAGCACGAGGAGCCCAGCAACCGCCGCGATCGGAACCGCCGCGAACAGGGCCAGGGGACGCGAGATGTAGGGCCGCGCCATCACCACGCTGCCCGCCGCGTAGATCACTGACCCGGCGATCAGCACGATGAGCCCCTCCCGGGTGTGCATCTCGCTGCGCCAGCCGAGCTTGATCATCTCCGCGGTGATATGACCGCCGAGACCCTGACCGCGGATGCTCCGCCACAGGGCCGCCGCGACCATGCCGACGCCCAGCACCTGCGTCGCCAGGCCCCGTGCCACCCATGGATAACGTGACCGGACTGGTCCGAGGACAGACCGGTTGATGATCACGTCGGAGCCCATGCGCACCTTTCGCGGCTGGGGAGCCGCCGGGAGTACGTTCATCATTTCAGGTCACGTGCAGGCTCGGCCAGGTCCTGGGATCGCCTTTGGCACCCTTCCCGCTCACACTGGCCAGGTGAAGGAGCTGACCCCTCTTGAGCTGCTCGATCAGTTCCGCGGTGACGTCGCGCTGATTGCTGCGGATGCTACCGATCAGGTGCGGGGGCTTAGGACGTCGAGGTTTCCCGTGGACGAGATCGCGCTGCAGTTCAACGACGGCGTGCTGACCTTCATACCGCGGCTCCGGCGTGAGGGACTGATGACGGCTGACCTCGAGGCCGCGCTGCGGGCGCTGGATGGCCCCCTGCGAGCTGCTCCCAGCAGGTCGCCGGTCCCGCAGGCCCAAGGCAGCCGGCGAGCCAGTACGCGTGTCCTCGCCTGGCCGGTCGGCATCGTGGACTGCGTCGGGCTGGCTGCGCGATCACCTGGATCGCAAGCTCAGCCCTGGCCACTGCCGGCCCGACGGCCAGTGGTGCCTTGGTTTCCAACCACCGCCAGCCGGAGAATGGCTGGCGGCAACCAGTGCGGGCACGTCAGGTTCTCTGTTCGTGGATCATCCGGACGAGTATTTCGGGGAGCAGGTCGCCGCGAGCTACGACGACCCGTCCGACCCCATGTTCCAGCGTGAGGCCGTTGACCCGGCGATCAGCCTGCTCGCCGAGCTCGCGGGGAACGGGAACGCGCTGGAGCTGGCGATCGCTACCGGCCGCATCGGGCTGCCGCTGTCGCAGCGCCGCGTGCCCGTGTACGGCCCCAGTTGTCCAGGGCGATGACGGCCAGGCTCCGCGGCAAAGCCAGGCGGCGACGCCATTGTAGACGGCCAGCGCGCCTGTCGATTTGCACGCCGCTGGCGGGTTGGCGGAAGTTTGGACGCTTATGGCCGCGCAGGGCGCGAACCGTGGCGATGGTGGCACACTGAGGCGATGGCGCCGTGGCGGGTGCGTGACCTTCATGCCGATGACCTTGATGCCGCTATCCGGTTGTGGGACAGCCCGGCGGCCAGCAGCGAGGCGCCGGCCTTCGGCCTGTCCGATCTGATCGCAGCAGCCCGGTCGCATGAGCCCGCGGTCGCTGCGGTCGTCGGCGACGAGCTGGTGGGGGTGGCGGTCGCGACCGTCGCCGGTGACCGAGCGTGGGTGATGCGGATCAGCCTGGATGCCGCGTGGCGGCACCGGGGGATCGGCAGCGCGATGCTCGGCGAGCTGGAGCGGCGGCTGGTGGCGGCAGGGGTGCACCGGATCCAGTGCCTGCTAGCAGACGAGAGTGAGGTCGGCGCCGTGGCGCTGGAGCATGCCGGGTATGCCCCGCGCCGGGGGATGGTCTTCTACGAGCGGCTGGAGCCGGTCGGTCCGGGCAGCGCCGGGATACTCGGCCAGCTCGGCGGGCGGATGGTGCGGGCCGGCGCCTGGGATCAGCTTGGCGGCATGATCCGGGAGAAGGAGCTGATCGAGCGGCAGGTCATCCTGCCGCTGGCGCAGCCGCAGCTGGCCGAGCGGCTCGGCCTGGTGCCGCCACGGGCCATCGTGCTGTTCGGCCCGCCGGGAACTGGCAAGACGACGTTCGCCAAGGGCGCCGCGTCGCGGCTCGGCTGGCCGTTCGTCGAGCTGTACCCCTCACGGCTGGCTGGCGAGTCCCCGGCCGGGCTGGCATCAGCCTTGCGGGAGGCGTTCTCCCTGGTCGCCGAGCTGGACAAGGTCGTGCTGTTCATCGACGAGGTGGAGGAGATCGCCGGGACGCGCCAGCCGCGCACGGTCTCGGCGGCGCAGGGCGTCACGAACGAGATGCTGAAGCTGATCCCGCCGTTCCGGGAGCAAGACGAGCGCCTGCTGATCTGTGCCACGAACTCGGTCCGCGCCCTGGACAGCGCGTTCTTGCGGCACGGCCGGTTCGATTACGTCATCCCCATCGGCCCTCCCGACCCGGCCGCGCGGGAGGCGATCTGGGACCGCTACCTCGCCACCATCCCGCACGGTGAGCTGGACATGGCCGCGATCGTGGAGGAATCACGGCTGTTCACCCCGGCCGACATCGAGTTCGCCGCCCGCAGGACGGCGCAGCTCGCGTTCGAGCGCGTCGTGTTCGAGGGCGGCGGCCAGGAAGTCACTACCGGCGACATCCGGCACGCCATCGGCAAGACCCGGCGCACCCTCACCCCCGAGCTCGTGGCCGAATTCGAGCAGGACATCGAGGACTACGCCAGGGTATGAGCACCTCGGGCCGTGCAAACACCAACGATGAGCCAGAACCCGGTGACCCGCGCGCCGCCACCAGCGACGGCGCCCGGTTCCCGACCGTGGACCAGTTCGCCGGATGCGGGTTCAGGGGCTGGCCGGCCGACCGCGCCTCAGACTGCCAGACAGCACCGCCATGGTTCCCCGGATCACCGAGGTCATGACAGGCCGGTTCCAGACCAGCGCCAGAAGGACCATTCGGCGTAAGATCAAGGAACGACGGGAACCGCTCTGCCGGCGCTCATATCGAGGCATCAGGTCAGCCGCATCCCGAGCCGTTCACCGACAGGGAGCGGGGCATGTGCCTGCCTGCAAAGCATGCGTGAGGATTCCAACTCGAAGGGTCTGGTCGAGCCGGCCGGGCATGTGAGACTTGTTCAATGGAGCCCAAAAGCGGCCGGCAGGGCTGAAACTTGCCGTCGCGCGGATCGCCGTCGCGGCTGCGGTCGCGGTGACGGTGGCCTGCGTCGCGGTTGTGTGGGCCGTCCCAGGGCCGTCGACGGGCGGAATCCTGGTGGGGTTGTGCCTGCCGGCATCCGTGGGAGTAGTTCTGCTCTGGCGGGCGTCGGTCTATACCTGGCAGCGCGGCGCCACGGCTGCGCGGGCCTTCGTCGTCGACGAGGGGCGCGCGTTCGTCCTGCTACCCGACCGTGCGACGATGCGTGCCGTTGGCTTTGTGCTGATGTGTACCTTCCCGGTGGGCTACCCAGTCATCCAGGCGCGCGATGGCACCCTTGGAGTGATCGACTGGGCGACCATTGGCCTGGGAATCGTCATACTTGCCACGTCTGCCTTGCACGCGGTGTTTCTCTGCCGAGGCACTCCCCGTCCGCTGGTGGAAGTCGTGCCCGGAGGTGTCAGCGCTCGGGGGTTCTTCGGGCATGTGCATGTGCCCTGGGGTGCGTTCAAGCCCGACTACGCGATCGTACCCAACGAGAAACTGCGCCTCAGCCTGCCCGTCTACACGCGTCTGGCCGTACGAGGGCGAGGGTTTCCACCCCGCAGTGTCCGGCTGCCGGCCAAGCGGGAGCCGTTCTACCAGCCATTCTCCCTTTCCGCGGCGTGGTCCACGAATCCCTGGTGGGCTGGCTGGGCGCTCGCGCTGTACTACACCCGCGCCATGCGCCAGGACGCCATCGGCACCCGTGTCGAGCACGCCCTCCTCGTCCGTAGGCTACGCGCGTACGAGCGTGAGATCGATGAGGAGCTGAGCAGGTACCGAGATGCCAACTGAGCCGGGTGCGGCTCTTCTGGAGTGAGTTTGATCATGCGGCCAGGCTGAGGTTGTCGCGGTAGCGTGCCTGGTGGACGCGCTGGTGTTCTTGGCGCAGGTGAAAGGGCCGGTACTCGTCGAAGTCGCCGTTGCTGATCAGGGCGCGGAGCTTGAGGATGGCCTCGGCGCGGGCGAGCCCCCACCGTGCGCCGGTTATGTCTATTCTATCCTTTACCAGGTGCCGGCAGGCTCCTTCGGTGACCCCGGTGGCGGTGGGCCAGCCGCCGGCCAGCGCGGCCGGGTAGTCCAGAACGGCGCCTTGGCGGTGAGGTAGGCGGCGCACTCGTCGGCACCGGCCCGCTCGGCCGGCGAGCAGCCGAAGGCGGTGGCGCGGCGGCGGATCCCGGCAGCGGCCTGGCCGGCCCTGCCGTCGAGGATCTTGACAGCCTGGGCGGCCACCCGTTCCTCGGCGGCCGGGTCGCCCTTGTCAAAGAAAGACCAGGCCGCCTTCCAGGCGTATTCAAGGACATGGACGAAGTCGATCAGGACAGTGACGGTGATGCCGCGGCGGGCGGCCTCGGCGGCGATCGCCTCGATCTGGGTGTTGTCGCCGTCGACCAGGGCGATCCACGTGCGGCGGCCGTCCGGGTCGCGGCGTGAGGCTTCTTCGAACCCGGCGGCGATGACGGCTGGGATGTCGTCGGTGACCGGCGCGGTCAGCCACTTGCCGGCTGCCCGCGGGCCGCGGTTGCGCGGCTGCTGCCCGCTGCTGGCGCCGGGCGGGGTGATGATGTCGGCCGCCGTTCGCGGCGCCGGGACGGCGTCGTGCACCGCGGCCAGTTCGGCCATGCGCTTGCGGCCGTGCTTGTCGCCGGGCGACAGCCGGGCCGCGAGCTTGTTCTGCGCGCTGGCGGCTGCCTTGGCGGTGGCCGGGCGCAGCGCCTCGGGCCGCATCACGATGCCCTTGCCGTCGAGCTGCAGCACCAGCAGCACCTCATCGGCGGCCGGGCCGGGCCGGCGGGCCGCGTAGAAGGCGTCCGCGTCCGCAGCCGCGCGCACGGCCAGCTCCTCGACCTGCCGCTTGCCCACCTTGACCCGGCGGACCGGGTGATCGCCGCGCCCGCGCCGGCGAACGAGCCGCGGGCCGACTCGATCGCGGCGATCTTGCGCAGGCCGTGCGAGTGCTTTTCTTCGGGCAGGTTCAGCCCGGCATCGGCGGGGTGCAGGCCGGCCGCGCCGGGCGCCCGGCAGGCGATCCGGCTCACCGTCACCTCGCCGAACACCGTGCCCGGCGGCCGGCCGTGCCCGGCCCCGGCCCGGGTCCGCGTCACCTCATCAGAGCCGGTCACCTGATCGCGCCGCTGCTCCCGCAGCGAACGCAGGCCGAGATGATCCTGATACAACTGGCGCGTCAGCTCCCGGGCCCGCGCCCCCAGCTGATCCTCCAGCCCGGCGTGGGTCAGCCCGGCCGCCTCATCCCCGTCCAGCCAGCCCGCGACCTCGGCGAACAGCCCGGCCGGCGCGGCGAACGCACCCGCCGCCCCGGCGCTCACGCCCGGCCGCCCTTGCGCGCCGCGCGGCGGGCCCGCAGCTCCGCCATCCCCGCCTCGGCGGCGGCGTCCAGCTCCGCCCGGGCCCGCTGGTAGCGCTCCACGGCCGCGGTGACCCCGGCCACCTCGGATGCGGCCAGGGTCATCGTCTTGGTCCGGCCGTCCTCGGTGTAAGTCAGCGCCGGGCTCTCGTGCGGCTCGCCGGCCGCGCACCGGCACGACGGCTTGCCGCACCGGCGCCGGAACACCGTCAGCGAGCCGCGCAGCAGCGATAGGTCCTGATGGCGTGCGATGCCGGGCATGCTAATCCCCTTCTGTAGGTATTTCACCTACAGACAAGAAGATCGCAGCCTCCAGGCGGCGTGGTGGCACCACGCCGTACCAGCCACAACGGGTTTCAGCAAACGGCCGAGGGCAGGCGCGGACGGCTCACTTCAGAAGAGCCGCACCCAACTGAGCCTGGCTGCCGCCACAGCATCCTCACCATGACTATCTGAGGCCGTCAGTTCAGCGCGGAAGGGACAACAGCGTCCGGTCTAGCCGAGCGGAGCGACCGCGCCCGGTGTCAACCCGAGCCTCAAAGAGTTGATCTCACCGCAGGGTCCCGTTGCGGCGGGCTATCAGGCGATCCCGGTGGATCAAGGGGCCGGCGGCGGCCAACAAGATTTCTATGCCGCTGACCAATTCGGCGAGCTGCGGCAGGATTCCAGTGCGTGGCGGGCAGCGACCTGCCGAGTGGTGTCGGGGGTGACCACCGGCCAGATTTGCTGACGTGACGGGTGTGCCGATAGCGGACATTGAGGCGTGCCTGGAGAGGTACGTGGATCGCTTGGTCGGGCGCCGACTACCCGGCCACAGCCCCGGCCGTGCCGTATCGCCGCACCCGCCAAAGCGGTAGGCGCAGCCTCCGGCCAGCCCAGACAGCCGCAGCTCGCTGCTGAGTCACGTCGGACACCTATGCCCGATGCCCCGGTTGCGTCGGCATTCCGCCCGGGCTATTCCTCGACGCGCATCGGGTCACAGCGGCAACGGCCGTCGGTCCACCCGTCCAGCGCGCGGTCGAGGTCAGCGGGATCCAGGCCGAGACAGAGCGCGAGGTTCATCACCAGCGGAGTACCAAACATGTAGACATCGACCAACATCGCCTGTTGGACGCTGGTCGCTCGTGGTGCGACGAGCTTCGCCCAGATGAGCGCCCGAGCCGTCATAGTCACTGGATCGGCACCAGGATCGCAGCCATACTCGGCCGGTGGGGGCGGAAAGATACTCGAATCGACATCGAGACAGAAGACTGGCCCGCCACCGAAGCCCGGCCGGAACGCGGACCCGACCACCTCGTCCCACGGCACGGAGAGGTCGTAGGTGCCGCTAAATGCCTTGCTGTACTCGACACCCTGGCCGGTCAGGCGCATGACGGGCTCCGGTCCTCGATGCACTCGCCGCCATACGATCACGTCGGTGGCCCCGTCGACGAGGACCACGGAGCCACCGATGAAACCTGCCGCGCCGAGGGCAACGCCGAGCAGGCGGGCGTAGCCGAGATCGATCACGGCACCCAAGGCTAGGAGGCTGACTCCGCCGAGGATGGCCGCCAAGCCACCGGCAATCTTCCATACCGAACGTCCAATGGGCTTGCGCCGATGCCTAAGGACGATCTCCCCGACTACGCTGTCACTGCCCATCGACTCATTCTGCACAATCGCCGCCTGGGTTGACAGAATCGCCGACCCGAGGCCTATGTAACGGCACAGAAACGAAGAGCAACCCGCATCACCAGCCGGGCAAGCCTGGTGATTGGGCTTCCCGCTTCCCCTCGTACCGTGTACACATCGCCTTAAAGGAGGAAGGGCGATGGGAGAGACACGCAGGACGTTGGACGCCGATTTCCGGGAGGGCGCAGTCCGGCTGGTCCGAGAGACCGGTAAGCCGATCGCGCAGGTGGCCCGGCATCTGGGGATTATCTTGGGCGCTGGCCTCATTCATGCCTTTGACCTGCATGCACTACGCCTGGTACCGGACCCCGGTGCTGCTCGTCGGCTCCGGATACGTCGAATCCGGATGCCAATCCGTCATCGGCTCAAGCTCTCCGGCATGAGATGGATCGAAAACGGAGCCACCGGCATCCTCACCCCTGCGCTGCCTCGAAGCCAGCAACCGGTGGGAGCAAACATGGCAGCCCATCAGCCGGACCCGCGCAGCCTGACCGCCAGATCTGCCACAGCGCCACACTCAGACAGACCAGGTCAGCGGAACCTACTCGCCAGTCACCTACATCGCCGTCTCACGCCCAGATCTCCGCAGATCGCGAGGCCCGCCCGGCGGTGCCGGGCAGCGCGGCCGGGGACGGCCCCGCCACGGCGGCGGGGGAAAAGGGGGGCTCTGGGAGGCGCTCGCGGCGGAGAAGGCCGCCGAGCTAGGCCACCTGGCAGCCGAGGCCGGCAGGTCACTGGGCTGCGGCGCTGCCGGCCTGGAGGCGGCCGAGGCGGTGCTGCGGGCCGGGCTGCTGAAGCTCGGCGGCGGGGTGCTCGGGGAGGCGCTGTCGACGGACCCCGGCTACCGCGGGCCGCGCGTGGACTGCGGGCGCGGTCACGATGCGGTGTTCACCGGCTACCGGGAGAAGGTCATCGACACTGTCCTCGGGCCGGTCACCCTGCGGCGGGCCTGGTACAACTGCGCCCGCTGCGAGCACGGCTTCGCCCCGCGCGACGCGGAACTGGGCGTGGCGGGGCAGTCGATGTCACCGGGCCTGGCCGTCGATGACCGCCAAGGCCGCGGCAGCGGTGCCGTTCGGGCGGGCGGCCGGGCTGCTGGAGGACCTGGCCGGGGTCCGGCTCACTGTCAAGCGCGTCGAGCGGGCTGCCGAGGCAGACGGCGCCGCCCAGGCCACCGCATCCCGGGCCAGGGCCGGGCTCATCGCCCGGCGCAAGCTGGTTCCGCTGCCGCCTGACCCGCTGCCGGACAAGCTCTACATGGTGATCGACGGCACCGGCGTCCCGGTGACCTCGAAGGAGACCGCCGGACGCCAGGGCAAGGGCGAAGACGGCCGCGCCCGCACCCGCGAGGTGAAGATGGCCGTCTTCTTCACCCAGGACAAGGTTGATGACGAGGGGTACCCGGTCCGGGACAAGGCGTCCTCCAGCTACATCGCCACCTTCGAGCCCGCCGCCGCGTTCGGCGACCTGGTGAAGGCCGAGGGCATCCGCCGCGGCGCGGACCACGTGCGCCAGCTCACCATCATCGGCGACGGCGCCGCCTGGATCTGGGGCATCGCCACCAGCAAGTTCCCCGAAGCCACCCAGATAGTTGACCTCTACCACGGCCATTTCGAGAATGTCAGCCCGGTGCTGTTGAATGGCCGCGTGGCAACTGCGACCCGTCCGGCCGTCACCGAGGCTGCCTTGCGCGCTGCGGCCGGGGAGCGCTCGTTCGAACGCGGGACGCGGTACCTGAATGCCGTTTCCAGCATGGAAACCGTCGGCAAACAGGTCATCGCGACTGTCCGCGGCAACGGCGACTACCTGGTCGTGCTGACCTTGCCAGAGCGGGCTTCTGGCGCGCGCCTGCGCGGCGAGTGCAATTGCCCGTACGGCCAGGAAGGTTTCTTCTGCAAGCATTGCGTCGCGGTAGGGCTGGCCATTCTGCGCGACGCCCGCGCTGTGCCTCGGCAACGCGCCAAGGCCGTCGGCCCGAGCAACGCGAGCAACGCGGACACCGCCGGGCGGGCCGGGACCACGAGCGGCACCAAGCCCAGTGACCTCAGCGCGTGGCTGAATTCGCTCAGCCGGGACGAACTCGTCGCGCTCGTGTGCGACCAGGTCGTCGAGGACGGTGACTGGCGGCGCAGGCTTCAGCTGCACGCTGCGAGCGCCGCGTCAGACGTTCCGGCCGTCAAAGATCGCGTGCTGAGCCTGCTGAGCGGCGATGAGGAGTACGGCCAGAACAAGTTCTCCGGGCAGTACGGCTACCTGGAGGGCCCGGAGTCCTGGTACTACGCCCGCCGGGTACGCCAGGTGACCGATGCCGTCAGGCAGCTCAGCGCGGCCGGCCACGCGGGCGACGCGATGCTGATCGCCGAGCAGGCCCTGGCCGCGCTCACGGGCTCTAGCCGTCATGCCAGCGACCGCGCTGGCGTGATCGCCGCAGCGGCGGCCGAGCTCGCGGCCGCTCACCAGGAGGCTTGCCGGGCTACCGCGGCAGATCCGGTCCGGTTGGCCGATTTCCTCGCCGCGCGCATGATCGACCCGGACGACGCGGAGCCCGTCGATCCGGCCGGCTACGCGGACCTGCTCGGCGCGGACGGCACGGCCAGGCTGCGAGAGCGGATCTCGGCGGCCTGGACGGCCAATCCAGCGGGCTGGTCCGAGCGGCAGGCGATGGAGAGCATCCTCACGCTGCTCGGCGATATCGACGGCCTGGTTGCGGTTCTGGCGTCCAACCTGGACGGCCGCGGCTATGCCCATCTGCGGATCGCCGCGGAGCTGGATCGGGCAGGGCGCGCCGACGAGGCGCTGACCTGGGCAGAACGCGGACTGCGGGAGTCAGGCGAGCCAGGTCAGCCGCTCGCCGACTACGTCGTAGGGCGGTATCGCGCGGCGGGCAGGATCGCCGAGGCGCTGACGGTGCGGCGGGAGCGATTCCAGGCCGCTCCCAGCGTGACCGGTTACCAACTGCTGCGCGAGATCGCCGAGCTGGCCGGAGCGTGGGACGACGTCAGGAAGTGGGCGCTCCGCCTGCTGCGCGAGCAGGCCGCCAGGCGCTCTCGCCCGCCAGGCTTGGCGGGTGCGCAGGGCTGGACGGGATGGACGCCAGCCTGCGTGCTGGTCGACGTCCTGATCGCCGACGGCGACATCGACGCGGCGTGGGCGGCGGCTGACGGCCTTGCCAGCGACGATCAGTGGCTCAGGCTCGCCAACCTCGTCATCGAGACCCGCCCGGCGGACGCGCTGGCCGTGTATCGCAGGCTCATCGCGATGCTCACCAGGGAGACAGGCGATGCCGTCTACGAGCGCATTGCCCAGCTGCTCGCGGCGGCACGTGCGTGTCATCGCCGTATCGGCACTGAAGCCGCGTTCGCCGTGTACCTGCGCGCGCTGCGCGAGGATCACAAGCGCAAGCACAAGCTGATCCGTGTTCTCGACGCGCACGGGCTGCGCTGAACGTCAGCTCCGCGACGATCTTCGTGAAGCGGCGCAATACTCATGATGTGTCGCATATTGTTGACATGTGATACACGGTGAGCTACCACCCCTCGTCCCGATGGCACCTCCCGATCCCGCCAGCGCGGTGATCGTGAAGTCGGCAGCCGGGTCGGGCGGGCAGAGCTGGGTCGGCTCACCGAGCGCCGTGCGGGTCGGCGACGAGATCATCATGGCCTACCGGCTGCGTGACGCCACGCGGCGCGGCTACGCCGTGGAGGTCGCCAGGTCAGCCGACGGCGTGCACTTCCAGACGGTGCTCTGCATCACCAAGGAGCAGATGGGCTGCGAGTCGCTGGAGCGGCCCGCGCTCGTCCTGGCCGGGGACGGCGTCTGGCATCTCTACCTCAGCTGCGCCACCTTCGGCACGAAGCACTGGCGCGTCGAGCTGATCGAAGCCGCAGCCCCTGAGGACTTCGATCCCGCCATCCGCAGGGTCGTCCTGCCGGGCGACAGCCGGCTTGCGGTCAAGGACCCGGTCGTCGTGGAGCAAGCCGGACACTGGCACCTGTGGGCGTCGGTACATCTGCTTGACGATCCGGACCAGACCGACCGGATGCGGACCGACTACGCCACCAGCGCCGACGGTGTCACCTGGACCTGGCGAGGCACGGCCCTGGCGCCGCGGCCTGGCGCATGGGACGCGCGGGGCGTCCGGATCACGGCCGTGCGGTTCACGCAGGACGGCGTCACGGCGTTCTATGATGGCCGCGCCACCGCGCAGCAGAACTGCGAGGAGCGGACCGGGGTCGCGGAAGGCGCCAAGCCTGGCGCCCTGACGGCCCTGGGCACCGGGTGCGTTGCCGAGGCCGACCAAGGGCATGGCCTGCGATACCTGACGGTCGTCGACCTCGCCGACGGCCGCGAACGGCTGTACTACGAGCTGACAAACGACAGGGGCTCGCACGACCTGGTCACCGAGCTGCGTCCGGCCTGGGTCAGGACGGGCGCGCCCGCCGGCACCGCTCAGGCCGTGCCCGCCGCCTAGGGTGCGTGCCCCCCTAGAGCTGGCGCGGCCGCCCGTTGCGGGCCTGCCGCTGACCGGTCGGCCTGGCGCCGACGAGACCACCAGATTCGCCGCGCGGCTGCAGCCAGTCGCTGAAGTCCTCGCCCGTGATGCTCTCGAGCAAGGCGATGTCCGCCTTGAAGGCCGGGATCAGGGCCTCGCGCTGCTCCCAGGTGAGCGGGCGCCGCGGCGCCGCGTCCTGCTGCAGCATGTTCTCGAGCTGATCGGTCATCTTGGCGCCCAGATGACCTGGCAGCAAGGTCGACAGCGAGGTGCTGACCCGTTGCGCCGCCGAGACCACCGAATGCAGCGCCGTGGCATGCGGCTGCGCCGTCACGTTCTCCCTGGGCACCTCGGTCAGCAACCCGGTGCGCACGCCGAGGAACGAGCAGACCCGGTCGAGCACGGGCACCGGATCGGTGAGCAGCTCGCGGTACCTGAATACCAGCACGCGCTCCCTCGGGAAGGTGGTGTACAGATGCCGTAGCTGCTCGCCGTACATGCCGAGACTGGTATACCGCCAGAAATCCGCCCAGCCGGCCGCGATCCGCTGCTGCTCCCTGGCGCAGGCGTCGAGGAAGTCCCCGCTCGGGTCGAGTCCTGCCGACCACATGTGTGCCCAGTTGGAGTGCGCGCGCTCGACCGGATCCCTGAGCACCACGATCAGCTTCGCGCCCGGGATCAGCGCCTTGATACGCGTCTGGGCGTCGTGGCTGAGCAGGTAGAACGGCGTGGACTCGCCCTTGATCTGGCCAGCGCGCGCGCCGTCGAACAGCGCCTCGTAGTCGCTGCGCCGCCAGATGTGCTCGCGGTAGGTCTTGAGGTCGCCTGGGCCGCCGTCGGCTGGCGGAGGCCCGTCGGTCAGGAAGAACTTAGGCTCCTTGACCGGCGACATGTACAGCGAGGGGTGCCTGGCCAGCGCCGCATGCAAGGCCGTGGTGCCGGCCTTGGGAACGCCCGCGACGAAGAAGTCTGGTAGTGCCACCGTGTATCCCTACCACCAGCGCGCCAAGGTATGTGAAGCCCCCTCTTGCTCCGCACCACGCCACGGGGGCTCCCCGTTGTCGCTAGGACAGCAGCAGGGCGCCCCCGTTTGTGTGGCTGGCCTGGGCCTGCCATCAAGGTTCGTATCGCGAGTACCGGCAGGAGTAATCTTCCCTCCGGGATCGTGCACTGCCGACCGTTATGGAACCAGTCGGCTGTTGCCGGACATAAAGGGGTGTGGGCATCGACTGGACCTCGGCGAGCGACCAGGATCTGTGGTCGCACGCCGCCAACGACGGCTCCGGCGAGGCGTTCGGCGAGTTGTTCGAAAGGCACGCCGACCGGGTCTATGCCCACTGTTTCAGCCGGACGGGCTCCTGGTCCATGGCTGAGGATCTCACCTCCGTGGTGTTCCTCGAGGCGTGGCGGCGACGGAGCGAGGTCCGGTTCAGCGGTGACTCTGCGCTGCCATGGCTGCTCGGGGTCGCCAACAACGCCACGCGCAACGCGCAGCGGTCGCTGCGGCGGCACAATCTCCTGCTCGCGAAGCTGCCGCCGCCCGGGGAGGAAGCCGACATCGCGGCCGACGCAGCCGCGCGCGTGGATCAGGAACGTCTGGCCCAGCATCTGTTGTGTGCCATGGGGGGGTTGCGACAGGCGGAAAAGGAAGTGCTCGCGCTCTGCGACTGGGCAGGGCTGAGCTATGCCGAAGCCGCCGTTGCGATTGGAGTGCCGGAAGGCACCGTGCGCTCCCGGCTCTTCCGAGCCCGCCAGCACCTGCGTGACCTGGCTAATGACAGCCAGAAGCGGTGCGTCAAGGTGACCCGATCCCCAGCAACGCTGTTAGCCGGAGGCCAAGCATGAGTTACTTCCATCCCGAGCGGATGCCGGTGCTGCCGGACCGCAGGCGGAGGGCGGCGCGCCTCCAGCTCGAAGAGGTCGTCAGGCGATCGGCACGAACGCCCAGGCGCCGTCCGCCGGTTGTCATCGCGGCGGCGATCGCGATCGTGCTGATCAGCACCGGCGCCGCGGCGTTCGCTGTTGCCACGTCGGCGCCGGTGACCAACACGCATCTGGCGCGCTGCTTCACCGTCGCCGACAAATCGGGCGCTAGCTCGACGGCGGTGGTCGCGGGCAAGCCTGGCACCGAGGGACACGTGAGGCACGCGCACGCGCTGTGTGCCGCGCTCTACCGGCAGGGCTACCTCCAGAAGGGAGCCAAGCACATCAACCGGCATCCGAAGCGGGGAGCGCATCGCGTTCCCCATCTGGTCATCTGCACGTGGGGCGACGGAAGCGCGGCAGTCTTCCCCGGCCGCCAGGGAACTTGCGCGAGACTGAACCTCCCAGCGGCAGCAAGGCGGTAGAAACGGCTCAAGCCGCCTGCGGCCAGGCGTGGCAGCCCCGATTCCCTGAGCCAGATCGGGGCCGCCACGCCGAATATTCTCGGCCTACCTGATCGTCAGCACGGCTTCGCCGTGCACCATTTCTGCGACGAGGTCAGGTCGTTGAAACTGCCGATCCCCGAGCGCGAGGTGTTCTTCGAGACGTCGAGCCTCATCCCGCCGAAGCTGACGTTCTGAAAGAGCGAGTTCGCGCAGTTCGTGCCCGTGACGAGGGACGAGACAACGTCGTTCCACCCGCTCGGCATGCTCGCGGCCTGGAACCTGCCGCAGTCCGAGTTCTGACTCCAGATTAGCGAGCCACCCCCGAAGTTGGCGTTCTTGTAGTCGATGCTCAGCACGAACGTGACCGCCGGCCCGGAGTTCCAGGCGTCGATCATCGCCGGCGTCACCGATCCCGGCCTCGCCGTCGCTGGCAGGCTGACCCTGCCACCGGTGGCGGCCCTGATCGCCGCGGAGAACGTGGAATAGCAGGTGGCCGTCGGCGTCACCATGCTTCCTGCTGGTTCCGCCTGTGCGACGCAGTTCTGTGCCGCGCTTGATGGGCCCTGGGCCGATGCCGCGGTGCGGTGCGTAGCGGCGCTCGCGGCCGCCGCGCTGCCGTAAAGTAACAGGCCACTGAGCGAGACGATTAATACCAGCCGACGTTTCATTGCTATTCCTCCCGCAATTCTCTTCGCTTGCATCGCAATGACCACGATGCTCTTTCCAGCCGGTGCCATTATGACCCAAGATGGGTAATCTGTCAATACTCGTCGGTAAAATGGCTTAGCTGGATAATAGTTGTTAATACTTAGCAATAATTATTAATAATCCTTGATCAACTAGTATGACCTAGTTAAGAATTGGTTAACATACCGCGCTCGCCCGGCCATGCACGCAGCGTGAGGAATGCCGCTCTGGGGCCAGGCCGCCGGATCCTGACGCCTCAGGCGACCAGGGTCTTGACCGAGGCGGTGAGCTCGGCGAGACCCTTCTTGGCATCAGCGAAGAACATCGACGTCTTCGGATTCGTGTAGAGCTCGTTGTCAATGCCGGCGTATCCGTGGCCCATCGAGCGCTTGATCACGATGATTGACTTGGCCGCGTCGACGTCCAGGATCGGCATCCCCGATATGGCCGTGCCCGCCCTGCGAGCCGCCGGGTTCGTGACGTCGTTGGCGCCGATCACCAGCGCCACGTCGGTCCTGGCGAACTCCGGGTTGATCTCGTCCATCTCCTTGAGCAGCGGGTAGGGAACGTTGGCCTCGGCCAGCAGCACGTTCATGTGCCCTGGCATCCGGCCCGCCACCGGGTGAATGGCGTAGCTCACCTCCACGCCGCGCGACTCGAGCAGGTCGGCCAGGGCGGCCACCTCGTGCTGTGCCTGCGCGGCCGCGAGCCCGTACCCGGGAACGATGATGACCTTGGCGGCGTAGGCCAGCTGGATGGCGGCGTCGTCGGCCGCGATCGACTGGACGCCTGCCCCCGCCGCCCCTTCGACAGCGACGGGGGAGTCGCCAGACCCGAAGCCGCCCAGCATGATGTTCCCGATCGACCGGTTCATCGCGTCGGCCATCAGCTTGGTGAGGATCCCGCCAGAGGCCCCGACGAGCGCGCCCGCGATGATCAGCGCGGTGTTGCTGATCACGAAACCGGCCATCGCGACCGCGGTGCCGGTGAAGGCGTTCAGCAGCGAGATGACGACCGGCATGTCTGCACCGCCGATCGGCATGACCATCGAGATGCCGAACACGAGCGACGCGGCGATCACGACGCCAAGCCCGACCATGCTCGGCGACGCGATGACGTAGGCGCCCGCGCCGACGGCGACGAGCGCGAGCAGCAGGTTCAGGATCCTGGCGCCCGGAATCGTCACCGGTGCCGAGGTGATTACGCCCTGCAGCTTGCCGGCCGCGATGATGGAGCCCGAGAAGGTCACCGAGCCGATGATCACGTCGAGCACGGTCGGGACGGATACCGACGCGCCGACTCCGGCCCCGATGGACATGAAGTCCCTGATCGCGACCAGCGCCGCAGCGCCTCCGCCGACCGCGTTGAAGATGCTGACCAGCTGCGGCATGGCCGTCATCCGCACGTTCCTGGCGGCTTGCAGGCCAAGCCCGCCGCCGACCAGGATCCCTGAGCCGATCACGATCCAGCCTGTCGTGTCGATCACGTCGAGATGGATGACCAGCACGCCGGTCGCGACGACCGCCGCGGTCATGCCGGCCACGGACACCTGGTTGCCGCGGCGGGCCGTCGCCGGGTTGTTCATCAGGTGCAGCCCCAGCACGAAGCACGATGCGGCGGCGAGGTAGATGAGCTGGATGATGGTGTTGAATGTGCCGGTCATGACGCGGCCTTGCTGGTGGTGGCCCCGCTGGTGCTGGCACTGCCGTTCGGGCTCGACTCGACCGCCGCCGCTGCTGGCGTCGCGACCCTCCGCTTGAACATCTTGAGCATCCTGCCCGTCACCACGTAGCCGCCGACAACGTTCATCGCGGCGAACGCCACCGCCACGAACGCCAGGATGTACCCGATCACGTTATGGGCCGTGGCGGCGATGACGACCGCTCCGGCCAGCACGATGCCGTGGATCGAGTTGGCCGCTGACATCAGCGGCGTGTGCAAGGTGGCTGGCACCTTGCTGATGACCTCGAATCCCACCCACAGGCTCAGCACGAAGATGATGAAATCCGTGAGAAGCATGAACCAACCTCCGGATCAATCGGCCGCGAGCGTGGCGAGCGCTGGATGCACGACCTTGCCGTCATGGGTCACCACGACGCCCGCCACCAGCTCGTCCGCCAGGTCGACGGTGAACTGGCCGTCCTTGATCATGTAAAGCAGCAGCGAGCTGACGTTGCGCGCGTACATCGTCGAGGCGGCGGCGGCCATGGAGGACGGCAGGTTGTCGGCGCCGATGATCGTAATGCCGTGCTCGGCTACGGTCGTCTCGCCCGGCAGTGAGCCCTCCACGTTGCCGCCGAGCGGGCTAGCGCCCATGTCCACGAGGACAGATCCTGGTGCCATCAACTTCTCCGCCTCGTGCGTGACCAGCAGCGGCGGCCGGCGGCCGGGCACCTGGGCCGTCGTGATCACCACGTCGTGCCTGGCGATGTGCTCGGTGAGCTCGGCTTGCTGGGCGGCGCGCTCGTCATCGGTCAGGGCGCGCGCGTAGCCCCCTTCGCCGCTCGCCGGGCCCACCGACGTCAGCTCGATGAATGTGGCGCCGAGCGACTCGACCTCGGCCCTGGTCTCCGGCCTGACGTCATACGCGCTGACTACCGCTCCGAGTCGCCTGGCTGTTCCGATGGCCTGCAACCCGGCGACCCCGGTGCCGAGCACGAGGACCTTGGCCGGCCTGGCCGTCCCCGCGGCCGTGATCAGCAGGGGGAAGAACCTGCCGAAGGATGCGGCCGCCAGCACGGCCGCCTTGTACCCGGCGATGTTGGCCTGCGACGTCAGAGCGTCCATGGGCTGGGCGCGTGACAGCGTGCGCGGGATCAGGTCGAGGCTGACCGCCGTCGCTCCCGTCCGGGCGAGGCTGGCGGCCAGCTCGGGATCGGTGAGCGGCGCGAACATGCCGAAGATGGCCTGACCGGACCGCAACCGCCCGAGCTGCGCGGCATCTGGCCGCCCGACCATCAGCACGGCGTCGGCTTCGGCGAGCTGATCGGCCTCGACGATGCTCGCTCCGGCCAGGGAGTACGAATCGTCAGGGAAGAAGGCGCCAGTTCCTGCGCCGGTCTGCACGAGAACCTCGTGCTCTGCGGCATGGAGCTTGGCGACCGCTTCCGGCACGAGCGCGACTCTGCGCTCGGCTGGCCCGGTCTCCTTGACCACGGCAACCTTCATCGGGGGACCTCACATGGCGGGTTCACGCGACGCGGCGACCTGGCCAAAGATCTCGTCCGGCCTGGCCGCAGCTTCCCAAGTATGGACCCTACCGCCTGGTGGCGGGCCTTCCGCCGGCAGGACGCGTGGCTGGCCCGCACGGAGCGCTTTGACCTGGGCGATCGTCATCGCGGCCAGCGCATGTTCCGGACTCGGTGCCGGCCGTCAGGAGCAGGTTTGGGAAAGTGGGGTTGATGACTGAGTTCGAGCCGGCGCAACAGGAACCGGGCGCGCAAGCAGCCGGCGACGCCCTGGCGGCCATGTTGCTCGCGGCGCAGCGGCTGCTCTGCGACCCTCAAATGGGGCAAGCTGCGGAGGATGCCGGAGATGTTCGGCTCAAGCTTCAGCTCCGCTATGCGGCGATCTGCACCTCGCTCAAGCTGCCCGCCGCGGACAGGGCCAGGGCTGCCGAACGGCTTGACCGTCTGATCGCGGACGCCGAACTTGCGCGCTGCGGCGAATCCGGAGCGCAGGCGCTCGCGGCAGATGACGCGGAGCCCGAGGCTCAATCGTAAGCATTCAGGTCCCCAGGTTTCCATTGTTGAGTTACTCCTGAGTCGCTGTGTGTAACGGGTTCGGGGTGTGGTTCAGGCGCTGGCGGGGACGGGTGGTATCCAGGGGTTCCCGGCGAGGGCGTCGCGGATGGCGGTGAAGGCCTCAAACCCGTGCTTGGCTGCGGTGGATGCGTAGCCGCGGATGGCGTACCGGTGCCTGGTGGCCTGCTCCGAGCGGAGCCGGCCACTGATCTTCTGCTGGGTTTTCGCGGGTCGGGCGTCGCGTTCGGCCTGGTTGTTGGTCGGCGGGACGGCGGTGTCGGACAGGAACCGCAGCACGTCGGCCTCGCGGTGCTTGAGGCATTCCAGCAGCAGCCGGCCCGGGGGCTGCTTCTCGCTGGCGCCGGGGACGCGGCGGACGTCGGCGAGCCCGGCGAGCACGCCGTGGCGGAACAGCCTGAGGTGTTCGGCGATCGCGTCTTGTGGCACGGTGTCCAGGCCGCGGGCGCGGGCCAGGTTCGCCCGGTGGATGAGAGCGCGTAGCTCGCGGGCGATCTGGCCGGGCCAGATCGCGTCCGGGTAGGCCTGGGCGGCGTCTTCGAGATCCCTGAGAATGTGGGCTGCGCAGAGCTGGTGGGCCACGCCGTCGAACTTGTCGTAGTTCTGGTACCGGTCGTGCACGATGACGGTGCCGTGCAGGTCGGAGTAGACGAAGTTCTTGAAAGAAGACAGGCCCCGGTCGCCGAGGAAGTAGTAGGTGAGCAGGCTGGTGCACGCGACGTGCAGGTACTTCTTGTGCGTCTTCGGGCCGGGGCCGGACCGGATCGGGGTCTCGTCCCCGCAGATGACGCGGGCCAGGATGATCAGCGCCCGGATCGTCTTGTTCGCCGCGGCGACCGCCCGGGCGGCGCGGCCCAGCAGGGCGTGCACCCACCCGTGCGACGGCCGGGTCCCGGTCATCGACTCGATGATGTCCGCGCAGCGCTCGACCGGGACGTGGTGCATCACCATCAAGAACACGCACCAGGCCTGCAGGTTCAGCCCGTAGGTCACGGTCCCCGGCGCCCCGGATACCTCCGGCGGGGCAGCAGCGACATGCGTCCGGCCGCAGCGGCAGGCCACCTCGTGCCGGTCGTGCTGGGTGGTCACCGCCCTTGCCTCGGGCAGGTCAGTGACCTGATGGGAGTACTGCACGCCCAGGTCCCGGGCGGCCGTGAGGTCTTCCCCGCACGCGCACCGGCCCTCCGGGAACACGTCCTCGGTCTTGTCCGGGCGAGGGTTCCACGCCAGGTACGCGCCCGGCGCGCCGGGCTGCTTGCCCGGCTTGCGCATCCCGCCGGCCCGGCGCGGCTTCTCCTTCGGCGGCGTCCGGCCGGGCAGGTCATCAGCCGACGGCGCCATCGAGGAGTTCCCGCTGTTGCGACCCAGCCGGCGACGCAGTTCCCGCACCTCATCAGCCAGCGCGAGCAGATCGGCCTTCAGCTCCCCGATAGCGGCAGCCTGCTCAGCCAGCGCCCGCTCCTGCTCCCCGATCCGCTCATCCCGGGCCGCGCACGAGGCGCAACCCGGTGCAGGAGGCGGCAGAACGGTCACAAGTGACCATGATCAGAGCCGGCCGACTGTAATCAAGCCGACACGCTGGGCCGGCTCTCGGAAGATCACGAGGCGATCGTGCAGTCACCCGTGTCACAAAGCTCAAGGCGCCAGGACCTGAATGTTTACGCTCAATCGCGTGACTACTTGTAGCGCTGGTTATTCAGGAGTTCCGCTGAACGACTGACACCTTTTATGACGGAATTGCACATAGTTTCAGTAACGACACGCCTAGTTTCTTGCGCAGATCATTGTGCGCAGCCCTTGCATCGCCTACGTTCAGGCAGGTCAGAGGTCACGAAAGCCCGGTCCGAGCGGCCAAGGGGCAGGTGACCTCCCGTTGGGGGACCCGCAGGAGTGAGGACATGAACAAGCGTGACCTGATCGATGCGATTTCCGGCCGGATGGGGGACAAAAAGACCGCAACCGAGGCCGTTAACGCAATTCTCGACACCATCCAGGGCGCTGTGGCTAAAGGCGACAAGGTGGCAATTACCGGCTTCGGTGTATTCGAGAAGACGGACCGGCCGGCCCGCACCGCCAGGAACCCAGCCACCGGCGCGTCCATCAAGGTTCCGAAGTCGTCCGTGCCCAAGTTCCGGGCCGGGGCCGACTTCAGGGCCCTCGTCAACGGCGAGAAGAAGAAGGTCGGCGCGGGCCGGAAGTAACGGCCGCGGCGCAAGATGGCGGACGGCACCGTGGCCGTCCGCCATCTGACTTGCCTGAGGTTTCCAGCCGCGGCGGCTAGCGCAGGCCAGGGCGCTTGGCGAGGGCGGTCTGCAGCAGGCGGTCGATGACCTGCGGGAACGACAGCCCGGTCGTCTCCCACATCTTCTGGAAGTACGAGGTCGGCGACATTCCGGGAAACGTGTTGATCTCGTTGACCAGGATCTGGCTGTCGGGCGTGTAGAAGAAGTCCACCCTGGCCAGGCCTTCAGCCGAGACTGCGTCGAAGGCCAGTCCGGCCAGCTCGCGGATCGTGGCCGCGTCTTCTGACGGAATCGGAGCCGGGATCAGCATGCCGCTCGCTGCGTCGAGGTACTTGGCCTCGAAGTTGTAGAACTCCTCGCCGCCATCCAAGCGCAGCTCGCCGGGCACGCTGGTGTCCGGCGGGGCGCCGCCCCGTCCCTGCAGGACAGCGACCTCGATCTCGCGCGCGACGATCGCCGCCTCGACGAGCACTTTCGGGTCAAACCGCCTGGCCAGCGCGATCGCCCCGGCCAGCTCATCCGGGTCGCTGGCCTTCGAGGTGCCCAGGCTGGAGCCGCCCCTGGCCGGCTTGACGAACAGCGGCCAGCCCAGCGCGTCGATCTGCTCGGCAAGCTTGGCCTGTGCCGCGGTGGGACGGTCGCCGGACGGCCAGTCGGACGCGCGCACGACCACATGCGGACCGACCGGCAACCCCCTGGCCTGGAAGATCAGCTTCATGTACTCCTTGTCCATGCTGACCGCGCTGGCCAGGACCCCGGCGCCGACGTAAGGCACGCCGGACATCTCGAGCAGGCCCTGGATGGTCCCGTCCTCCCCGTACGGGCCGTGCAGCACGGGAAGCACCACGTCCACGTCCCCAAGCGCGTGCGGTATGTGACCTGGCGCGCTCGCCACCACGGACGTGTCGCCCTGATAGGCCCACGGCACGACGTGAGCGTCGGGCTTGGCGACCGACTCGACCGTGGGGAGCTCGCCGCCCGCGATCGCGAGCTTGGCTGGATCATCGGTGACTTCGAGCCAGGCGCCTTCGGTGGTGATGCCGATCGGAATGACCTCGTAGCGGTTTCTGTCGATTGCCCGCAGCACGTTGCCGCCGCCGAGGCAGGAGATCTGGTGCTCAGGTCCCCGGCCGCCGAACACGACAGCGACCCTGATCCGCCGGCCAGGGGTCTCGGGGGGTTGTCCTGCTAGGGCACTGTCGGCCACGGTTCCTCCCGTACGAACTCACGTCGTCGCGCCTGATCCGGCGGACTCCCGATTATCGGTCATCGTCAGGGGCGGTGAGCCGCCTTCAGGCCATCCGGCGCTCGCTGGGCCCTCCAGCCGGCTGCTGGCCTCGGCCCGGCTGCTGGTCCCGTCCCGCGGTTACCCCCTGCCCAGCGAGTCGAGCGCCGCCATCGCGTCGGCGAGCAGGTCCTCGCCGTCTTCCAGCCCGACCGAGAAGCGCACCGACGCGGGATCGATACCGCCGGCAGCAAGCGCGGCGTCATCCATCTGGCGGTGCGTGGTCGATCCGACGTGGGAGACCTTGGTCTGGGTGCCGCCGAGTGACGTCGCGACCTGCGCGACTCGGAGCCGGTCGGCGAAGATCATCCCGGCGTCCCTGCCGCCGTGCGGCGCGACCGTGACGATCGCACCGAACCTGGTGCCTTCCGGCCCCGCGTCGAACTGCCGCCTCGCGAGATCGTGGCCGGGGTGCCTGGTCAGCCCCGGGTAGTACACGGTGCGCACGGCGGGATGCCTGGCCAGGCCGGCGGCGACGACCTGGGCGGTCGCGCACTGCCTGCGGACTCGCAACGGCAGCGTCTCAAGACCGCGCCGCAACAGGTACGAGTCGTCGGGCCCGAGCGAGCCGCCCGTGTCGATCCTGATGTCCCTGATCCGCTTGATCAGCTCTGGATGGCCCGTGACCACTCCGCCGGTGACGTCCGAGTGGCCGCCGAAGTACTTGGTCGCCGAGTGCAGCACCAAGTCAGCGCCGTGCTCGAGCGGGCGGCAGATCACCGGCGGCGCGAGGGTGGAATCGACGACGAACATCGCTCCGGCCTCGTGCGCGAGCCTGGCTATCCCCGCCAGGTCGGCGACAGCGACGGTCGGGTTCGCGAGCGTCTCGGCGTAGACGACCGCCGTGCCGGGCCGCAGCGCCGCCTGCACCCGGCCCAGGTCGGTCATGTCGACGAAGTCGGTCTGCACGCCGAAGTTGGCTGCCACGTTCCGCAGGAAGCTGTAGCTGCCGCCGTAGATCGCGCTGGAGGCGACGACGTGCGATCCGGCCCGCGCGAAGGCCCAGAAGACCGTGGATATCGCCGCCATACCGGACGCGAACGCCTGCGCGGCTGCCTGGTAGCTGAGGTTGACGCCCTCAAGGGCGGCGACCGCCGCGCAGAACGTCTCGACGGTCGGGTTGTCGATCCTGCTGTAGCTGAACCCGGGTACCGCGTCGCCCAGCACCGCGGCGTACTCGGCGCTCGAGCCGAACGCGAAGGCCGCCGTCCGGTAGATGGGGGTGGCGAGAGGCCGCTGGCCGGGCGGGGCCAGCACCGGCAGGCGCACAGAGCGGGTGTTCTCGCCGAGGCGGCGGGTACCCGTTCCCGGCTGCTGTGCTGGCTGGCTCGGCTGCGAGGTGCCCGGCGGCAGTGCGGCGCCTGATGCTCGTTGGTCCGCCTGGCGCAGGACTTCGGACCGGCGCGGGTCGATCAGGCGGAGCGGATCAGCGATCCCCGTCGGCGTTCCAGCCGCTGCCTGGCCGGCCGCATGCTGGCCAGTCGCGTGCCGGCCCGCTGACTGGCCAGGAACTGGCCCGAGCGGATCGGTCCGCCCCAGGGGGTCAGTTCGGGCGAGCGGATCTGTCCGGCTCAAGGGGTCTGAGTTACCAAGCAGGTCTGCGTGGCGGGAAGCCTGGGGGCCGTCGGCCGGCTGATCGGCGTGACCTGACGAGCTGGAGTCGGCGGCCGGGCGCGGCGCCTCGATAGCCAGGCGCCGGTTCTCGATCGCGCGCGGCGGTCCCGGCAGTTGCCGGGGAGCCGCGGCTCCGTGGGCTCGGGCCGGGTCCAGCGCACGGTGTGCCTGCCCCGGGATCGCGCTGGCGCCCGGCGAGCGCGGATCCGCAGCGAACCGGGGATCAGCGAACCGGGGATCAGCGAACCGGGGATCAGCGAACCGCGGATCGGTCTGCCGAGGGTCGGCGTACTGCGGGCTGGCATGGCGCTGATCGGCGTTGCGCGGGTCTGCGTACCGGGGGTCTGCGTACCGGGGGTCTGCGTACCGGGGGTCTGCGTACCGGGGGTCTGCGTACCGGGGGTCTGCGTACCGGGGGTCTGCGTACCGGGGGTCTGCGTACCGGGGGTCTGCGTACCGGGGGTCTGCGTACACGGGGGTCTGCATATCGAGCGTCCGCAGCCCGGGCGTCTCCGCGCGGAAGGGCGCCTCCTCTAGCGCGGGGATGCGCGGGAAGGCGGGGATCGGCCCCTTCCATGGCGTCGCGGCTCCACTGGCTGCCTGCCGCCCGCGGATCCCGCGCGGATCGCTGGTCAGCGACAGGCCGCGGATCAGCCGAGGAGGGTCGCGGACCAGGACCGTATCGAGGGTCGGCGGCGGGCGGCGCGGCCGGCCCGTACCGAGAGTCCGCGGCAGTTCGCGGGTCGGCGCCCGTCCGCGGATCCACGGGCATCCTGGTGTTCACGGGCATCTGGGCGTCGGCGGCCATGCGGGGATCGGCAACCTGGCGCGGATCAGCGGGAAGCTGACGACTCGCCGCACGCCCGGAACCGGAAGCTAGCCGCGGATCCGCCGGCCAGGGGTTCGCGACCTGCCGCGGATCTGCTGCGAATCCCCGGTCCGCGGGCAGCCGCGGGTCGGGTCCGGCACGCGCGTTCGTCCCGGACCGGGGGTCGCCTGGCGTTTGCATCCCGTTCTGGGCGCCCTGGCGCCGCCCGTCGCTCTGCGCATCCCAGTACCGGGGATCGCCATACCGGGGATCGCCATACCGGGGATCGCCATACCGGGGATCGCCATACCGGGGATCGCCATACCGGGGATCGCCGTTCACCGGACCGGCGGACTGGTCGCCGTAAGGCTCGCTGACGGACCGGCCGTTGCCGTACCTGGCGTCACTGCCGTTCTCCGACGCGCCGGGTCCGCGCTGGCCGCCGGAATCGGCCGCCGCCCCGCGCTGCTGGGCCGGCCGGGCCGGATCGTCGTAGTCCCGCGGTTCCCTGACCGGGCGCGGCCACTTCTCAGAGACCATAGCGCTCGGGTTTGGCCGTCCTGCTGGCTAGCATGGCCGCCGCCGCAGCGATGTCGAGGTCCTCGTAGACCACGGCGGCGACCACTTCCGTGATGGGCATCTCCACGGAATGGGCTCTGGCCAGCTCCAGGACCGATTTCGACGACGTGACGCCTTCAACCACCTGGTTTGTGTTCGCGATAATGTCGGTCAGCCGAATTCCGCGGCCCAGCTTCTCGCCGAAGGTGCGGTTGCGGGACAGCGGCGATGAGCACGTCGCGACCAGATCACCCATCCCGGCGAGGCCGGCGAACGTGTGCTGGTCGGCTCCGAGGACCGCGCCGAGCCTGGCGGTCTCGGCGAGGCCGCGCGTGATGAGCATCGCCCGTGTGTTGTCGCCGAGCCCCATGCCGACCGAGATGCCGACCGCGATCGCGATCGGGTTCTTGACCGTGCCGCCGAGCTCACAGCCGATCACGTCAGGGTTGGTGTACGGGCGGAAGTAGCCGGTATGGCAGGCCTTCTGCAGGTTCTCGGCCGCTTGCTGGTCGGAGCAGGCGACCACCGTGGCCGCGTACTGGCGCTGGGAGATCTCGTGCGCGAGGTTCGGTCCGCTGATGACGGCGACCTGCTCGGCTGGCCAGTTCGCGACCTCGGCGATGACCTCGCTCATCCGCTTGCCGCTGTCGAGCTCGATGCCCTTCATGAGGCTGACCAGGATCGCGCCCTTCGGAATCACCCCCGCCCACCTTGCCAGGTTCTTCCTGAGGGTCTGGGCGGGGACGGCGAGCACCACGAGGCCGGCGCCCGCCAGCGCCTGCTCGGCATCCGAGGTCGCGCGCAGCGTGCTGGGCAGCGTGCAGGCAGGCAAGTACTCCTGGTTCCGGTTGGTCGCGTTGATGGCGTCGGCGACCTCGCTTCGGCGGCACCACAACGTCGTCTCGGTTCCGGCGTCGCACAGCACCTGGGCGAAGGTCGTTCCCCAGGAGCCCGCTCCCATCACCGCCGCCGTCACGGGCCGCGAACCTCGCTGGCCGGTTCGCCTGAGACGGCGCCGGGCTCCGCCGCGGACGGGGCTGCGTCAGGCTGCGCCGCCTCTTGCCCGGCGAGCTTGCGGAGCTCGGCGCGCTCTTTGCGGCGAGCCACGGCCGGGTGGAATGGCTCAGCGGGCGGAACCTCGCCCCGCAGCTTGCCGACCAGCGCCGCGACCTCAGTCATGATCTTGTCGGTGGCCGCGCGTAGTGTCGGCGTGTCGAGCGGCTTGCCGTCGAATTCCGACAGGTCGACAGGAGGACCGGCGATCATGTGCACAGTCTTGCGGGGTATCACGTGCGGCTTGAAGCTGCCGTAGGGCAGGATCTCCTGCGCTCCCCAGTGGCCGACAGGGACAACCGGCGCGCCCGTGGCCAGCGCCAGGCGTGCCACGCCGGTCTTGGAGTTCATCGGCCACTTCTCCGGGTCGCGGGTCACCGTGCCTTCCGGGTAGAAGACCACGCAAGCGCCGTCGCGGACGCCCTGCTCCGCGTCGCGCAGCACGAGGCCGGCGTCCGCCTGACCGCGGTAGACAGGAAGCTGGCCGAGCTTGGCGATGATCGGGCCGAGCACCTTGATCTTGAAGAGCGTGGACTTCGCGAGGAATGTCGGATACCGGCCGGAGTTGTCGCAGAAGAGGGCGAGCGCGAGCACGTCGGCGTAGGAGAGGTGATTGGCGGCGACGATCATGCCGCGACCCGGCGGGATGAAATGCTCATGACCCTGCCAGTCGAACTTCATCAGCGCGCGAATGGTCGGGCGCAGAATGATTTTGGAGACTCCGCGCCACCCGTTCGAGTAGCTCCCGTCTGCGCGCTTGCTCATAGAAACACTCTCCCGCACCTCATGGTGCCAGTCTTCCTGTTCGCCTGACTCGGTGTCGAGGCAAGATCGGATGTTATGGGTACCGATGCGCCGCTGGAATCGCCCCCGGTGAGCTGGCCCCCGGTGAGCTGGCCCCAGGTGAGCTGGCCCGTGGTGAGCTGGCCCGTGGTGAGCTGGACTGTGGTGATCCCCGTCAAGCTACTCGCCCTGGCCAAATCCCGGCTGTCTGGCTTGGCCGACGCCGACCGCGCGGCCATGGCGCTGGCCATGGCCGCCGACACGGTGACGGCCGCGCTAGCATGCCCGCCCGTCGGCGACGTAATCGTGGTCAGCGACGATCCCGACGTCAGGTCCGAGGCTGAGGCCGCCGGCGCTGTGGTCATCGCGGACCGGCCGGCCGCGGGCCTCAACCAGGCGCTCGCCGCGGGCGCCGAGCACGCGGCGGCTCACTGGTCAGGCCGCGGGCTGGCGGCCCTGACCGCCGACCTGCCCGCGCTCTCGGCGGCGGAGCTGGCTGTCGCGCTCACTGCAGCTTCTGAGGTGAACCAGGCGTTCGTGGCCGATGCCGCAGGCTCAGGGACCACGCTATACACGGCGATGCCTGGAGCGCCGTTCCGGCCGCTCTTCGGCCCGCGGTCGCGCCTGCGGCACAGGGAGGCCGGGGCGGTCGAGCTTGACCTGCCCGGCATCCCTGGGCTGCGCCGCGACGTCGACACGCTCGCCGACCTGGGTCACGCGGCGCGGATCGGGCTGGGTGCCAGAACCTCGTCCGTGCGGGAGTCGATCATCGCGGCCTGCGCCTAGCGTCCTGGCGGGCCGGCTGCCAGCTGATCGGCGGGCCGCCAGGCTCGGCATTAAGCGCTGGTCCGCCACCTCGCCGAACGGTAAGCTCCCCAGCGTGTTCACCCGGCCGGACGACCTGCCCGAGGGACAGATCCGGGCGGAGCTAGCAGTGAGCTGGAACTTCGCCGCCGAGGCGCTGAGGTACCTGCCGGTTGGCTTCGGCAGCCATCACTGGCTGGCGAGAGATGCCGCCGGCCGTCAGCTGTTCCTCATCGTCCATGACCTGCCCAGCATGCTGCACAGCCGGCTGGATAAGGAAGAGGCGGCCTTCGGCCGTCTGGAGACGGCGTTTGAATGTGCGCTGTCCTTGCGCAGGGACGCGCACCTGGAGTTCGTGATCGCGCCGGTACCCGCGGTCAGCGGCGAGGTCGTCCGACGGCTCCCTGGGCGGTACTCGCTGGCCGCCTGTCCGTATCTGACCGACTGTGAGCCTAGCCGCGAAGGCGACTTCGCGGCAGCTGACCGGCCCGCGGTCATGCGCCTGCTGACCGAGCTGCACCGAGCCGCACCGCTGGCTGACCGCCCTGCACACCGCCTACGGCAAGCTGGCCGAAGAGGGCCAGGTCCCGGCCGGAACGATTTGTCGTTACCCACGGCGAGCCCGACCCGAAGAATGTCCTGAAGACCCCGGCCGGCTTCGTCATCGTGGACTGGGACTTCGTGCGGCTGGCACCGCCGGAGCGGGACTTGTGGGACCTGGCTGCGGCCGACCGCTCGGTGCTGGCGGCCTATACCGAGGCCACCGGAACCGTCGTTGACTCCGGCGCTCTTGCCCTGTTCCGGATGTGGTACGACCTCGCGGAGATCGCCGAGTACGTCAAACTGTTCCGCGGCGCACATGACGTCACCGAGGACACAGCTGAGTCGTGGAAGAACCTGCAGTACTTCCTGCGGCCGGCCGAACGCTGGCCGCAGCTGCGGCTGCCCGCTCCTTGACGGCGTGCGGGCGTTACCTATTCCCGCGGCTCATATATGTACGATCGGGCAGGTCAGCGTCCTTGTGATGCCGGGCACTCCCTGAATCTGGGCGACTACCAGGCGGCCGAGGTCATCAACGTTTTCCGCCTCAGCGCGAACGATGACGTCGTAGGGGCCAGTCACATCGTCAGCCTGCGTGACGCCGGTGATCTGCCCGATAGCCGTAGCTACGTCGGCAGCCTTCCCGACTTCAGTCTGGACGAGGATATAAGCCTGGACCATGTCGCCCTCCGGTCATCTGCGTGAGGCAACGCTACCGTAGGCGGCAGGTTCGGGCGCAGCAGGCTAGCCCGCTGCGTGACGGTGCAGGAGGCATTCATCACGATCGCGGAATACGGCGAGTTCGCCCTGATCGCCGCCATTGAAAGGGTGCTCCCCGACGATGCTGGCCTGGTTGTCGGCATCGGCGACGACGCCGCCGTCGTGCGCGCTCCTGATGGCCGTGTTGTCGCGACCGCCGACATGCTGATCGAGGGACGGCATTTCCGCAGGGAATGGTCGGCGCCGCGCGATATCGGCGGTAAAGCCGCGGCGCGAAATCTCGCCGACATCGCGGCCATGGGCGCGCGTCCGACCGCCCTTCTGGTCAGCTTCGCGGCGCCGGGGAACCTCGAAGTCAGCTGGGTTCTCGAGCTCGTCGCCGGGATTGCCGAAGAGGCCGCGTCGGCCGGCGCCGCCGTCGCGGGCGGCGACACAAGCAGCGCGGACGTGGTCATGCTCGCCGTCACCGCGCTCGGCGACCTCGCTGGCTCGCATCCGGTCACCAGGAGCGGCGCCAGGCCGGGTGATGTGGTCGCGGTCACCGGAACGCTCGGCAGCGCGGCGGCGGGACTGGCGCTGTTGCGTGCCGGGGTGGAAGCTGGCTCGGAGTCCGGCGGCGATGTGGCCGGCGCGGAGTCCGGCGGCGATGTTCGCCCGGAATCCGGCGGCTCCGGGCTGAAATCGCTGATCTCTGCGCACCGGCGACCCAGGCCGCCTTACTCGGCGGGCCCGGAGGCCGCGGCACTCGGCGCGACCGCGATGATCGACATCAGCGACGGACTGATCGCCGACCTCGGCCACGTGGCGTCGGCCAGCGGCGTACAGATCGAACTGGCTGGCAGCGCGATCGCGGTCGAGCCCGTGACGAGGCGGGGACTACTTGCTCGCGCCGCTGACCTGCTCGGCAGCGGCACTGACTGGCAGCGGTGGGTGCTGACCGGAGGCGACGATCACGCACTCGCGGCGATCTTCCCGCCCGGCCTTGCCCTGCCTGAGCGGTGGATCGAAATCGGGCGGGTAAGCGAAGGCCACGGGATTCTGCTCGACGGTCGCAGGTGGAATGACGCGGGCGGCTGGGAGCACTTTCTGGCTTAGCCACGCTTCGTGGTCAAGCAAATTCTTTATGTCACTCGTCCTCACGCCCAATTGCTTGATATAACCACTCTGTGCCGCGTCATCGGCCGGAAGGCCGTCCTCGACACAGGGCGAAACGTCAGGGGTTCTGGCCTGTACGTCGCGTCCGCCCAGGTGCTGCCCGGCATCGGGCCGCGCCGGCGTCGCCGGCCCCCGCTGTGACGGCTCCGCCGTCCTCACTTGTCGCGGCTGTGCCGGCTTCCGCTGTCGCGGCTGTGCCGGCCTCCGCTGTCGCGGCTGTGCCGGCTTCCGCTGTCGCGGCTGTGCCGGCCTCCGCTGTCGCGGCTCTGCGGCCCTCCTCCGCTGCGTTTTCGGCTGACTTCGCGGCTGCGGCTACGCGGGCCGGCACTGCGCCGGCTTCCTCCGCTGCTGCTTCAGCTGACTTCGCTGCTGCCGCTGCGCCCGGCGGCACGGCGCCGGCTTCGTCCGGCTTGCCGGTTTCCCCCACGCGCGGCGCCTTGGTCCTGCCCGCAGGCGGCGCGCTGGTGCCCGCCCAGCCTGGTGCGCCGGCCGAGGAGTCGGTGGTCGTCACCTCGCGAACAGCCGACGAGGCGAGCCCGCTTCCGGTCACTTCCTTCGACGAGACGCCGGTTCCGCCGCTTCGAGAGCGGCGACGTGTCCGGCGGCTCGGTTCCCGGCCTGAATACGGGCGCATGCTCCGCGGGGCGATGCTGACGCCGTGGTTCGCGGTCAGCGTGGGCATCGTGATCGCGACGTCGCTGACGCTGGCCACGCCGCATCCGGCGCTCACGTTCCCGCCGCCGAAGAGCGGCCGCTGCGCCGCGGCGGGCTGCGTGTCGCCGCCGGCCGCGCCGGTGCCCGCCATCAAGCGGGAGGTCAGGCTGCCGGGTCCGGCCAGCGACGCCAATGTGAGGGCCGCGGGCGTCAAGGTCGAGTACGAGTTGCTGCCGAAGCGGCCCCATGACGGCTTCATGGCAGTCATCCTGGTGCAGGGTCGTCACCGGCTCGGCACCTGGCAGCTGCGATTCTCGCTGCCTGGCGCCTCGATTCAGCACATCATGTGGGCCAAGTGGCAGCACGACGGCCAGGGCGGCGTCGTGATCAGCGGCTCACCGCTGCCATGGCCAAGGTCCGGCGACCACGAGGCGAGAATCGTCATCTTCGGCACAGGGACGCCCAGATGGCCCACCGGATGCCAGTTCGACGGCGGTAGCTGCACGTTCCGCGCTTTGAGCGACGGCGCCGTGCATCACTCCGACCTGATTCACATCGGCGTCTAGGCCTCCTCCTGCCGCTACCTGTGTATGGGCGTGACACCCATGACCTCCGGGCGCAATGGGTGTCACACCGACACCTGCGCGACGTCACCCGGTGCCTCCGAGCAGCCAGTTAGTCCGCGCGCCGGAGCCTCGCAGGGGCTCTCGCCGGGCATGGGGCGCAGCCGCTTAGGCTAGGTTGCATGAGCCAGACTCCGCCGCGGGTACTCGCGATCGCGGGCTCGGACTCGGGCGGCGGCGCGGGCATCCAGGCCGACCTGAAGACGATGCTCGCGCTCGGCGTGCACGGCATGACGGTGATCTGCGCCGTCACGGCGCAGAACTCGCTGGGCGTCCAGGGCTACTGGGAGCTTCCGCCCGAGGCGGTCCGCGCCCAGCTCGACTCGGTGCTCGGCGACATCGGCGCTCAGGCCATCAAGACCGGCATGCTCGCCTCGGCCGAGATCGTGCGGACGGTCAGCGAGAGGCTTGCCAGCGCCGGCCCGCCGCTCGTGGTCGATCCGGTCGCGGTGTCCAAGCACGGCGACCCGCTGCTGTCTGATGGCACGCTCGACGTGCTGATGTCAGACCTGCTGCCGCTGGCCACGGTCGTGACGCCGAACCTGCTCGAGGCGGGGCTGCTGACCGGCACGACGATCACGGACGAGAAGGACATGCTGGACGCAGCCAGGCAGATCGCCTCGCGCGGGCCGCGCTGGGTCCTGGTCAAGGGCGGTCACCTGCCGGGCAACCCGGTGGACCTGCTGGTCGGCGACGGCCGCGTGGTTCGCTTCCCAGGCAGCAGGATCGCCAGCCGGCACACCCACGGGACCGGGTGCACGCTTGCTTCTGCGATCGCCGCTCACCTGGCCATGGGCGCGGACGTGCCAGCGGCGGTCGAGTCGGCGAGGGAATACGTCATGGGCGCCATCGACGGCGGGTTCCCGCTCGGCGCCGGGATCGGACCTGTCGATCACGCCTGGCGGATCAGGCAGCCCGTCAGCTAAGCCCTCACAGCGCAAGCCGCGCCGCCGGGCCCAGAACGGGTGCTGGCCCAGGACGGGTGCCCCAAGACGTTGCTGGCCTGAGAGGGCTGACCGAGGTCAGCGAGTGACCTTGCCTGCCTTGATGCAGGAGGTGCACACGTTCAGGTGCTTGGGCGTCTTCCCCACCTTGACGCGGCGGCGCTGAATGTTGGGGTTAAAGCGGCGCGGGGTGCGGCGGTGCGAGAACGACACGTTGTTGCCGAAGCCCGGCCCCTTGCCGCACACATCGCAGACGGAAGCCACGGGATCGCTCCAAGGAGTGGTAGTCAGATCGGTCATCGGGCAGGCATGGGCCGACCCGGCCGGACAAGGATATCCGACCGGTGCCGCCGCGCGCGACTCGACCGAAATCGGGCCAGCGACCGACGCTGCAACCGGTGCCACAGACAGCCCTGCGAAGTAGCCTGCCGTACATGCCAGCGGTGCAGGATGTCGACGGCGCGGTGGTGCGGCTGTGGCTGCGTCTCGCGTCCGACGAACTTGACCGGGCCCGCGCGGCGATCGACGTGATCAACGTGTTCCCGGTCGCTGACGCGGACACCGGCACGAACATGCACAAGACGATCGCCTACGCCGCGGACGCCCTCGCGGGCCTGCCGGAACATGCCAGCACTGCCGACATCTGGCAGGCGGCCGCGGCCGCCGCGCTCCAGGGAGCGTGCGGGAACTCGGGCATCATCCTCAGCCAGCTGCTCTGCGGCCTCGCCGACACCTGCGGCCCCGCCTCGCCATGCGACGGCCAGGTGGTCGCGCTCGCCCTGGCCAAGGCGGCCGCGCTGGCCAGGGCCGCCGTGCACAGGCCGGTCGAGGGCACCGTCCTGACCGTCGCCGACGCGGCGGCCATGGCCGCGGCGCACGCGGCCGCGCGGCCCGCCGACCTGCCAGGGGTCGGCCAGGCGGCGGCGACCGGCGCCCGGGAAGCCCTGCTCGGCACCCGGCAGCAGCTCGAGGTGCTGGCCGCCAGCGGCGTCGTCGACGCGGGCGGCGCCGGGCTCTGCGTGCTGCTCGAGGCCCTCAGCGCCGCCATCAGCGGCCGCCGCGTCTCCTTCACCGTGCCGGTGCCCTCGCATCGCGCGGCCGCCGTTCCGGCTGGCCGGGCCGCCTCGGAGTTCAGCTACGAGGTCACCTACCTGCTTGACGCGGCCGAGGATGCCGTGGCGGCGCTGCGTGACCGCCTCGATCTCCTCGGCGACTCGCTGGTCGTCTCGGGTCGCGCCCCCAGGTGGCACGTGCACATCCACGTCGCCGACGCCGGCGGCGTCATCGAAACCGGGCTCACGGCAGGCCGGCTCAGCAAGATCACCGTCACGTATTTGAACCAGGCTCACCCCGGAATCGCGCCCGCCAGGCCGGCGCACGCCGCGGTTGTCGCGGTCGCGGCGGGCGATGGCCTGGCCGGCCTGCTGCGTGCCGCGGGGGCGACGGTCGTGCGCAGCGCCGCGGAACTCGAAGGGTTGCGCGACGAGCTCGCCGGGACACCGGCGCCCGCCGTTCTTCTCGCGCCCGGCGGGCGATTCGCCGAGCGCTGGCCACCCGGCTGGCCGGTGCTGGACACGGGCAGCGAGATCCAGTTGCTCGCGGCGCTGGCCGTGCACGACCCGCAATATGACCAGGACGCCGACCTCGCCGCCATGTCGCGGGCCATCGCGGGGATGCGCTGGGGCAGCGTGCGCCGCCGCGAGGCAGGCGACGAGCCCGCCGGGGCTGCTCGAGGCGGGTCAGGGCCGTTCGCCGGCTCTGTGGCGGGCGAGCCTGTCGTCGCGGGACGCGAGGAAGCCGGGGTCGCGGTCGCCGTCACCGACCTGCTGCTCACCAGCGGCACGGAGATGCTCACGCTGGTGACCGGAAACGGCGCGAGCGCCGGCCTTGCCGGGCTCGTCGCCGATCACGTGGCCGGCCGCGCCACCGGCGTCGAGGTGATCTGCTATGACGGCGGCATGACCGATTCCCTGCTGCTGATCGGGGCTGAGTAGCGATGGCCACGCTGTCTGATCCGCTCAGGCCCGTGGTCGGGGAGAAGGCGGCCAAGCGGCTCGCCGGGCTCGGGCCAGGCCTGCGGACGATCGGTGACCTGCTGAGCTACTACCCGCGGCGGTACGAGACCAGGGGAGAGCTGACCGATCTCGCCGGGCTGCGCGACGGCGAGCACGTCACAGTGCAGGCCATGATCGCCTCGGTGTCTACCAGGCCGATGCGCAACAGGCGCGGATCGATCTTCGAGGCGGTCGTCACCGACGGGCGCGGCGAGCTCACGCTCACGTTCTTCGGGAAGGGACGGCAGGACTGGCGGGAACGCCAGCTCACGCCGGGCCTGCACGGCCTGTTCTCCGGCCAGGTGTCCACGTTCCGCGGCAAGCGCCAGCTGTCGCATCCCGAGTACGAGCTGATCAGCTCGGGCCCCGCCGGCTCGGAACGCGCCGTGGAGTTCGCCACCGAGCTGATCCCGATCTACCCGGCCAGCAAGGACATCGCGTCCTGGCAGATCGCCGACTCGGTGCGGCTCGCCCTCACCGCCGTCGAGATCGAGGAGGACCCGCTGCCCGCCGATCTGAGGATCCGGCACAAGCTCTACGGGTACGCCAGGGCGCTGCAGGCCATCCACCGGCCGGCCGACGCCGGCGACTACATGGCGGCACGGCAGCGGCTCAAGTGGGACGAGGCCTTCATGCTGCAGGTCGTGCTCGCGCAGCGGCGGAGGGTCTCCACGGAGTTCATCTCGCTGCCCAGGTCGCCGGTCCCTGACGGCCTGCTCGCGGCGTTCGACGGCGAGCTGCCGTTCGAGCTGACGTCGGGCCAGCAGGCGGCTGGCGCGACGATTGCCGCCGATCTTGGCCGCGAGCACCCGATGCACAGGCTGCTCCAGGGCGAGGTCGGGTCCGGCAAGACAGTGGTCGCGCTTCGCGCGATGCTGCAGGTCATCGACGCGGCGGGACAGGCTGCCCTGCTCGCGCCGACCGAGGTGCTCGCCCAGCAGCATCACCGTTCGATCAGCCAGATGCTGGGGTCGCACGCGATGGCCGGCCAGCTCGGCGCCGCCGAGCATGCGACCAGGGTCGCGCTGCTGACCGGCTCGCAGGGCAGCGCCGCGCGCCGGCGTGCGCTGCTCGAGGCGGCCTGCGGCGACGCCGGCATCGTGATCGGCACCCACGCGCTGCTCGAGGAGCACGTCCAGTTCGCCGACCTGGGCCTGATCGTGATCGACGAGCAGCACAGGTTCGGCGTCGAGCAGCGTGAGGCGCTCAGGGGCAAGGCGGCTGACGGCAGGCCGCACGTGCTGGTGATGACCGCCACGCCGATCCCGCGGACCGTAGCGATGACGGTCTTCGGCGACCTGGAGGTCACCGAGCTCACCGAGCTTCCGGCAGGCAGGTCGCCGATCGCCACGCACGTCGTGCCAGCCGCTGAGAAGCCGCACTACATGGAGCGCACCTGGCAGCGGGTCGCCGAAGAGGTCGGGCGCGGGCGGCAGGCCTACGTTGTGTGCCCGCGGATCGGCGACCAGCCAGACGCCGCCCAGGACGACGGCGCCGCGCCGCGCCGCCAGGCGGGAAGGTCCGCGCGCCGGCCTGACGAGGACGACGCGCTGGGCGTCGCCGATGATGGGGGCTTCGACTTCGACGATGACCTCGGCGAGGGCGAGGAGCGCCGCGCCCCGCTGTCGGTCGTCGACGTCGCCGCCCAGCTCAGGCATGGCCCTCTCGCCGACCTCAGGCTCGCTGTCCTGCACGGGCGGCTGGCGCCTGACGAGAAGGACAAGATCATGCTGGCCTTCGCCGACGGCCAGGTCGACGTGCTGGTGACGACCACCGTCATCGAGGTCGGCGTCGACGTGCCGAACGCCACAGCGATGGTGGTCATGGACGCCGACCGGTTCGGCGTCTCGCAGCTGCATCAGCTGCGCGGGCGGGTCGGCAGGGGCGGTCATCCTGGCCTGTGCCTGCTTGTCACCGAGGGGCCCGAGGGCCCGGCCCGTGACCGCCTAGACGCCGTCGCCGCGACCCAGGACGGCTTCGCGCTGTCCAGGCTCGACCTCGAGCAGCGCAGGGAGGGCGACGTCCTCGGCGCCGCCCAGGCGGGCAGGAGGTCCAGCCTGAAGCTGCTGACGCTGCTGAAGGACGAGGATCTGATCGGCCAGGCCAGACAGGAGGCCGAGGAACTGGTCGGCGGCGATCCCGCGCTTGCCGGGCAGCCGGCGCTGGCCGCCGCGATCGCCGCGATGCTGGACGCGGAGCGCGCCGAGTACCTGGAGAAGGCCTGACGACCCGGATCATCGCCGGAACCGCTGGCGGCCGCCGGCTGGCGGTTCCGTCCGGCCGGTCCACCAGGCCGACGAGCGACAGGACCAGGGAGGGCTTGTTCTCGGCCGTCGTCGCGGCCCTCGGCGGACTGGACGGAGCTCACGTGCTCGACCTGTACGCGGGCTCGGGCGCGGTCGGGCTTGAGGCACTGTCGCGTGGTGCGGCGGACGCGCTGCTGATCGAGTCCGATCCTCGTACCGTCCAGGTCATCAGGCAGAACGTTGAGGCGGTCCGGCTGCCGGGCGCCACCGTGATCAAGGACAGGGTCGGCCGGGTTCTGCGCCGCGGGCCCGGCACCGCGGCGCCGCGCGACTTCGTGTTCGCCGATCCTCCCTACGCCATCGCCGACGACGAGCTCGAGGAGGTGCTCGTGACCCTGGAGCAAGCGGGCTGGCTCGCCGCAGGCGCCCTCGTGGTCGTCGAACGCGACGCCAGGTCGGGCGCACCGCCGTGGCCCGCCGGGTACAGGCAGGAGCGGTCCCGCACGTACGGCGAGACTGCGCTCTGGTACGGTCGCGCCGGAGGTGCTGCACCTGCCGCCGCCGATTAACGACGGGAGCGTGACTCTGCGTGATTCGCGTGGTCTGTCCTGGTTCTTTTGATCCGGTCACCAACGGCCATCTGGACATCATCGGGCGCGCGGCGAGGCTGCATGACGAGGTGATCGTCGCCGTGCTGCGTAATCCGTCGAAGTCATCGCTGTTCACGGCCGACGAGCGGGTGGAGCTGCTGCGCGAGGTCTGCAAGGACCTGCCGAACGTCAGGGTCGCGAAGTTCAACGGCCTGATGGTGGACTTCTGCCGCGCCAACGGCGTGTCGGCGATCGTCAAGGGCCTGCGCGCCGTCAGCGACTTTGACTACGAGATGCAGATGGCGCAGATGAACTACAACCAGGCCGGCGTCGAGACCCTGTTCATGACCACCAACCCGCTCTACGCGTTCCTCTCCTCCAGCCTGGTCAAGGAGTTCGCGAGCTATGGCGGGGACGTCGAGAGCCTGGTCCCCGAGCCGGTCTTGCGCCGTTTGACGGAGCGCCTCACCAAGGAGTAGGCGAGGCTGGCCTGGGGCCCGCCCTGGCCAGCGTGCGGGAATGCCCAGCGCTGGCGCGGAGTTGGGTATTCGGTTAGCCGAACGGTAAGCTGACCGCCCAGTAACGACTCGTGAGCTGTGCTAGAGCCATGCCAAACGCGAAACTGAAGAGAACACAGCGCCTGGATCCGCGCGGACCGCTCGTCTTTGACGTCAGGTCACTCGGACCGGCGTCAGCGCGCTCAGATTCGCGTACCGTGCCCGCGCCTGCTGAGCTCGGCTCGGGGATGGTGCGGGTGCCCGAGGGCGGCGATCTGCAGCTCGAGGTGCAGCTCGAGGACGTCAGCGATGGCGTGCTCGTGACCGGTGTGGTGACAGCCCCGCTCGCCGGGGAGTGTGCCAGGTGCCTGGACGAGTTCACCTCCGCCGCGCAGGTCAGGTTCTGTGAGTTGTTCGCCACAGGTCCCGGCGAGCCGGAGGACGACGGGTATCTTCTGGACGGAGACCTGCTGGACCTGGAGCCCGCGTTGCGCGATGCGCTGGTGCTCGACTTGCCGTTGTCCCCGCTCTGCCGCGAGGACTGCCCGGGACTGTGCAGCAGGTGCGGCGTCAAGCTCGCCGACGCGGAGCCCGGCCACTCCCATCCCGACGATGGGGGCGTCTGGGCGGTACTGAAGGACTTGTTCGGGCCCGAAGACCGGGCCGCTGAGGATCAGGCCAGTTCTAAGGAGCACTGAGGTGGCAGTACCCAAGCGACGGATGTCGCGCAGCAATACCAGGTCGCGGCGCGCCCAGTGGAAGGCCACAGCGCCGAAACTCGTCACGTGCCCGCAGTGCCGGGACCCGAAGCTGCCGCACCAGGCCTGCCCGACCTGCGGGACGTATAACAGGCGGCAGGTCATCACGCCGTCCTGAGGCAGCGTGTTCGCGCCCAGCCGCGATCACGGAGGGAGGTAGCGGTGAGCCTGGCGCCCACGGACGGGCGGGCTGCTGACGCCGATATCTCCGTCCTCCTCGCCACCCTGCAGGTGCAGGTCGAAGACGAGCTGCTGGACCGTGCCCTGATGCACAGGTCCTTCGCCTACGAGAACGGCGGGCTGCCGACCAACGAGCGGCTGGAGTTCCTCGGTGACTCGGTGCTCGGCCTGATCGTGACGGACACGCTCTTCCGCAAGCACCCTGACCTGCCTGAGGGCAACCTCGCCAAGCTCAGGGCGGCGGTCGTCAACAGCCGGGCACTGGCTGGCGTCGCCCGCGGTCTGGGCTTGGGCAGCTACGTCCGGCTCGGCAAGGGCGAGGAGAGCACCGGCGGACGGGACAAGTCCTCCATCCTGGCTGACACGCTCGAGGCCGTGATCGGCGCGGTCTACCTCGACGGCGGCATGGAAGCGGCAGACCCGCTCGTGCACCGCCTCTTCGACCCGGTGATCAGCAGGTCGGCCAGGCTAGGCGCCGGGCTGGACTGGAAGACGTCCCTGCAGGAGCTCACGGCCGCCGGGGAGCTCGGCGGACCTGAGTACCTGGTCGATGAGAGCGGGCCTGACCACCAGAAGTCGTTCCGAGCCGTCGCCAAGGTCGGCGGGCAGGTCTGGGGCGAGGGCGAAGGGCGCACCAAGAAGGAAGCCGAGCAGCAGGCCGCGGAGGCGGCCTGGACGGCGATCAGCGCACAAGTGAGCGCCGTGGCCGACCCCGCTGGCGATACGCAGCTCGCGGCCGGCGTCGGCGAGCTCAGCCAGGCCGGAGCCATCCGAGAACCCAACAGTCAGCAGCGCAGGAACTAGCGAAGTGCCGGAAGGTCACGGTGCCAGAGCTGCCAGAGGTGGAGACCGTCAGGGACGGGCTCCAGCGTCATATCAGCGGCCGCACGGTCGCCGATGTGCAGGTGCTGCATCCGCGTGCCGCGCGACGGCACCTGGCGGGCCCTGAGGACCTCGCCGCCGTGCTGCGCGGCGGCACGGTAGGCGACATCCGCCGCCGTGGCAAGTACCTGTGGCTCCCGGTCGACTCCGACGCGCTGCTCGCGCATCTGGGCATGAGCGGGCAGCTCGTCGTGGGAGACCCTGACCGGCCATTGACGCCACACGTGCGGGCCAGGTTCTCGTTCACCGACGGCGGTCCCGATCTGCGATTTGTCGACCAGCGGACGTTCGGTCACCTGGCGTTCTCGCCGGGCGGGGCTGAGCTGCCGGCGGCGATCGCGCACATCGCCCCTGATCCGCTCGAGCCAGCATTCGACGACGATCGCTTCGCGGCGAGGCTGCGGATGCGGCGGACCGGGATCAAGCGCGCGCTCCTCGATCAGTCGCTGATCAGCGGCGTTGGCAACATCTACGCCGACGAGTCGCTGTGGCGCGCGCAGATGCACTGGGCCAGGGCCACCGATGCGCTGCGGCGCAGCGACGTGCGGCGGCTGCTGGCCGCGATCCGGGCGGTGTTCGGCGAGGCGATCCACGCGGGTGGTACGTCGTTCGACAGCCTCTACGTCCAGGTCAACGGGCAGAGCGGGTACTTCGACAGGTCGCTCGCCGTGTACGGCAGGGCCGGCGAACCCTGCCCGCGCTGCGGCGCTCCCGTTGTGCGCGAGAAGTTCATGAACCGGTCCTCGTTCCGGTGCCCCCGATGCCAGCCGCGGCCTCGGCGAGGGCGCTGGTGACCGGACCCGATGACGTGGACCCGGCGAGGAGCGCTGGCCAGCCGGGCAACATCCGTGCCGATCATGCGGAACGTCTCCTCAGCAAGCAGGCCAGGCTGACCGCCTGGGTGCGCGGTCGCGTGCAGGGCGTGGGCTTCCGCTGGTGGGTCAGGAGCAACGGGCTCGAACTCGGCCTGCTCGGCGTCGCGGAAAACCTCACCGACGGCAGGGTCAAGATCGTGGCCGAAGGCAACAAGGAGAGCTGCGCCATGCTGCTTGAACGTCTCGAATCTCCCGGAACGCCGGGAAATGTCGTGCAGGTGACGCATCGCTGGGACCAGGCGCGCGGCGGGCTGACCGGATTTGTCGAGCGCTGATTGCCGACCCTGATTCGTCCTTTGTTCAGATTCGCTGCCATTTACAAACCGGTTCGTGCGGATCTCGGCGCCACTCGCCCGTCGTGTGTCGGTAATTTTCGGTGCGCGGCGTTCCTTCCCGCCGGTGACCTGGGTAGATGCCAACTTGACCGGATGGGTGTTCTGGTGGGACCATGGAGGTGTTACCTGCGCGCAACTGGCGCGTTTCTTGCGTTTCTGCGTGCGCGACCACTCTGGTCACTCAGTGTGGAGGACCTCAAGCAATGGCGAAGGCTCTGCTTGGCCATGTAGGCGGGCCGGATCCCCGCATGGTGTCTGAGATGCGCCGACTGCAGCGACGAGTACGTGACCTGGAAGCCGAGCTAGCCCGGCTTCAGGAGGTCAACGACGTGCTTGCTGCCGGGGTCGGCCATGAGATTCTGCTCGACGAGCGCGAACCCGCGCTGACCTGAGCAGGCTCCTCGCACCTGACTAAGCCCTGACGGCCCTGCGAAACCGCGGTGCCGGAGTTGGATGCTGCCTGCGTTTAGCGGCCACGCCCGGGGAAGCTCTTGAATGCCTAAGACCCCGCGTGTCGCGCGGTAGGGTTCGGTGGAACCGGGCGCAGACTGGCGACAAGCACAGGCGGATGAGGAGAAGCAGGCGGTGTACCTGAAGACCCTCACGCTGCGCGGGTTCAAGTCCTTCGCCTCGGCGACGACGTTGCGGTTCGAGCCGGGCATCACCTGCGTCGTCGGCCCGAACGGCTCGGGCAAGTCGAACGTGGTCGACGCGTTCTCGTGGGTCATGGGCCAGCAGGGCGTCAAGCCGCTGCGCGGCGGCAAGATGGAAGACGTCGTCTTCGCCGGCACGTCAGGCCGGCCCTCGGCCGGGCAGAGGTCACGCTGACCATCGACAACAGCGACGGGGCCCTGCCGATCGAGTACGCCGAGGTCACCATCAGCCGGCTGCTGTTCCGCACCGGGCAGAGCGAGTACGCGATCAACGGCAACCACTGCCGGCTGCTGGACGTGCAGGAACTGCTCTCCGACACCGGCCTCGGCCGCGAAATGCACGTCATCGTCGGCCAGGGGCACCTGGACGACATCCTCAACGCCGGTCCTGACGCCCGCCGCGCGCTGATCGAGGAAGCTGCCGGGGTGCTCAAGCACCGCAGGCGCAAGGAGAAGGCGCTCCGCAAGCTCGAGGCCATGCAGGCCAACATGACCAGGCTAGTGGACCTCACCACCGAGCTCGGCCGCCAGCTCAAGCCGCTCGGGCGCCAGGCACAGCTGGCACGCAAGGCCGCGGTGATCCAGGCCGACCTGCGCGATGCGAGGCTCAGGCTGCTCGCCGACGACTACGTCACGCTGTCCGCTGAGCTGGCCAGGGACGAGGCCGACGAGACGGCCGCGACGGCGCTGCGGGCCGAGCTCGATGCGACGCTTGCGACTGCGCGCCTGCAGGAGGCAGAACTCGAGGCCGCTGCTCAGCAGCACGCGCCGCGGCTGGCCGTCGCACAGCAGACCTACTTCACGCTCGGCGGGCTAGCCGAGCGGCTCAGGGCCGTCGCTGACCTGGCCGCCGAGCGGCACACCCACCTGTCGGCTCCGCCCGAGACGACCTTGCCGGGCCGCGATCCCGACGAGCTGGAGCGGGAGGCCGCCGGCCTGCGCGAGCAGGAGCGAGCGCTGAGCGACCGGCTGCGAGCGGCCCGCGACCAGCTGACGTCCGCCGTCTCGGCCAGGACGGCCGCCGAGGCCGCGCTCGCCGAGACCGAGCGCAAGATCGCGGCCGACGCGAAGGCAGCGGCCGAACGGGCCGAGCGGCTCGCCAGGCTGCGCGGCCAGGCAGGAGCTGCCAGGAGCCGGCTGGCGGCAGCGCAGGAGGAAGCCTGCCGGCTGGCCAAAGACCTCACCGCCGCTCGCTCGCGCGCCGAGAAGGCGCAGCAGCAGTACGGGCGGCTTCAGGACGCACACGGCGGCCGCGACGAGGACAGGGCCGAGCTGGCAGCCGCGCACGAGCGGGCGGCTGCCGCGGTCACGACCGCCTCCGCCGAGCTGGCCAGGCTGCGGATGGCCGAGCACGAGCTCAGCGACCAGCGCGCGGGGCTCAGAGCCAGGACAGAGGCACTCGGGGAGGCGGTACGCCGCGGCGCCGACGCGTCCGCCGTGCTGCTCGCCGAGGGCAGCAGGTTCCCCGGCGTGCTCGGGCCGCTCGCCGAGCTGATCACCGTGGCCGACGGGGCGTCCGAGGCCATCGCCGCCGCGCTCGGCAACGCGGCCGCCGCGGTCGCCGTCAGCGACGTCGGGTCCGCCGCCGACATCCTGCGGATGCTGCGCGACGGCAACGCGGGCCGGGCCGACCTCATCATCGCGAACGGCAAAGCCGAGCGCCTTCCTGGCCGCGCGGCAGCGCGGCCAGGAAGGCCGGGCGGATTGACCGGCCATGCCGGGGGCGACGGGCGGGTGAGTTCCGTTACCCCTGCTCTTGATCTTGTGAAGGCACCAGGTGAGCTGGCGGCTGCCGTCGAGGATCTGCTTGCCGGGGTGCTGGTCGTGCCTGACCTGGCGACCGGGCTCGAGCTCGTGCTGGATGACCCGTCCGTGGCTGTCGTGACGACCGACGGCGACCTGCTTGGCGCGCACTGGGCGCGGGGCGGCTCGGCCGGCGGGCAGAGCGTGCTCGGGCTGCGCGCGGCGGCTCAGCAGGCGACGAAGCAGCTCGCCGACGCCGAGCTCGCCGCGCAGCGGGCCGAGCGTGAGCTGGCCGAGGCGGCCGAGGAAGAGGAGCAGGCCCGGCAGGTTCTCGCGCAGGCACAGGCCGCGCTGCAGGAGACCGACGCCGCGGCCGCCGAGGTTTCCGGCCGGCTCGGTGCGCTCGCTGGCGCGGCTCGCGCCGCCCAGGACGAGGCCGGCTGGTGGCGGCCATCGCCGCGGCGGATCGTTCTGCCGAGAAGAGCAGGACGCAGCTCGCGGACATCGAGGCGAAGATCGCCGTCGAGTCCGATCAGGACGGCGGCGCCCGGCTGGCGCCTGACGCGACCGGGCAGCTGAGCGATGCGGGAACGCGGGACCGCGAGGCCGGGGAGTCAGGGGAGCCAGGCGAGTCCGGCCGGGGCGGGCAGGTTCGCGGGCGCAGCAGGCAGGCGCTGGCGGATAGCGCCGCGGCCGCGAGGAGCAGGGAGATGGACGCCAGGCTCGAGGTGCGGACCGTCGAGGAGCGGCTGCGCGCGATCAGCGGGCGGGCCGACGCCCTGGCCTCCGCGGCCGTGACCGAGCGTCAGGCCATCAGCAGGGCGGCCGAGCGGGCGAAGCGGCGGGCCGCCGAGGCCAGGATCGCTGCGGCGGTCGCGAGCGGCGCGACGGTCGCGCTCGCCTCGATCGGGCGGTCGCGGCGGCTGGCCGACGAGGAGCGGCAGCAGGCCGAGGTCGCGCACCAGGGGCGCGACGAGGAGCTGAAGCTCGTCAGGGCCCGGATCAGGGACGCGTCAGCGCAGCTGGACAAGGTAGTCGACGCGGCGCACGGCGTCGAGGTGGCCAGGGCCGGGCGGCGGCTCAAGCTGGAGCAGGTGCAGGCCAAGGCCGGCGAGGACCACGCCGTGGACGTCGAGGCGCTCGTCGCCGAGTACGGCCCAGAGGTGCCGGTGCCGTCCGCCGCGGATGACGAGCCGCCCGGCGCCTACGACCGGGCCGAGCAGCAGCGCAGGGCCGAGGTCGCGCAGCGCCAGCTCGACCAGCTCGGCAGGGTCAATCCCCTGGCCCTGGAAGAGTTCGCGGCGCTCGAGGAGCGGCATGCGTTCCTCGTGACGCAGCTGGAAGATCTGCGCAAAACCCGCAAGGACCTGCTGACCGTGGTCAAGGAGGTCGACGACCGGGTGCAGCAGGTCTTCGCCGACGCCTACGCGGACACCGCCAGGGAGTTCGAGGCGATCTTCGGGCGGCTGTTCCCCGGCGGTGAGGGCAGGCTGGTGCTGACCGAGCCCGACGACATGCTGGCGACCGGGATCGAGTTCGAGGCCAGGCCGCCAGGCAAGCGGGTCAAGCGCCTGTCGCTGCTGTCCGGCGGCGAGCGCTCGCTGACCGCGATCGCGTTCCTGCTGGCCATCTTCAAGGCCCGCCCCTCGCCCTTCTACGTGATGGACGAGGTGGAGGCGGCGCTCGACGACACCAACGTGGGGCGGCTGCTCGACATCTTCGACGAGCTCAGGTCGAGCTCGCAGCTCATCATCGTCACGCACCAGAAGCGGACGATGGAGATCGCCGATTCGCTCTACGGGGTGAGCATGCGCACCGACGGCGTTTCCGCCGTCATCAGCCAGCGCCTGCGCGAGCGCGAGCCCGCCTGATCACGCATTGGCTCGGTTGGTCGCGGGCGTCTGCCAGACTTGAAGCCGTCATGGAAACAGTTCTCATCATCCTCGGGGTCGTTCTCGTCGTCCTGATCGTCGGCGGGGGAGCGCTGCTCGCACCCAGGCGGCGACGGCGGGGCAGGGCCGTGCCGCCCGCCGAATCGCCAGGTCAGGCCGGCACGGCGACGGCCGCTCCGCCGGTCACCAGAGCGTCAGACACGTCGGCGCCGCCCGCTGAAGCCGGCCTTCCGCCGGTCGAGGAGGCGCCAGCCCCGGCGGCGCCGGCGGTCGAGAAGCCGCCGCCATCCGCGGGCCGCATGGTCAGGCTCAGGAGCAGGCTGGCCAGGTCGCAGACCGCGTTCGGCGCCGCGCTGCTGAGCCTGCTGTCCTCTGGCAAGCTCGACGACCAGACGTGGGACGAGATCGAGGAGATCCTCATTACGGCAGACATGGGCGCCGGCCCGGCCGCGCACATGGTCGAGCGGCTGCGGACCGAGGTCAAGGTCGCGGGGACCGGCAACCTGGCAGAGGTCAAGGCGATGCTGCACGCCGACCTCCTCGAGCAGGTCGGCGCGGACTTCGACCGCACCCTGCACACCGCGCCACACGGTGACCGGCCAGCCGTCCTGCTTGTCGTGGGCGTCAACGGAACCGGCAAGACCACGACCTGCGGCAAGCTGGCAAGGGTGCTGATCGGCGACGGCCGCAGCGTGCTGCTCGGCGCGGCCGACACGTTCCGCGCCGCGGCCGCCGACCAGCTGCAGACGTGGGCCAACCGGGTCGGCGCGAAGGTCGTGCGGGCCGACAGGGAGGGCGCCGACCCGGCGAGCGTCGCCTTCGATGCGGTCAGCGCTGGCACCGCGCAGGGCGTCGACTCCGTGATCGTCGATACCGCGGGCCGGCTGCACACCAAGACGGGGCTCATGGACGAGCTCGGCAAGATCAAGCGCGTGATCGAGAAGCACGGCACGGTCGACGAGGTCCTGCTCGTGCTCGACGCGACCACCGGGCAGAACGGGTTGCGTCAGGCGAGGGTGTTCGCCGAGGTCGTCGACATCACCGGGATCGTGCTCACCAAGCTCGACGGCACCGCGAAGGGCGGCATCGTGATCGCGGTCCAGCGTGAGCTGGGCGTTCCGGTCAAGCTTGTCGGGCTCGGCGAGGGACCGGACGACCTGGCCCCGTTCGAGCCAGAGGCCTTTGTCGACGCGATGCTCGGGTGATCCAGGACCAGTTCTTACTGCAGATAGACAGCACGAAGGAGTTCGGCACAGGTGTTCGAGACACTCTCCGACCGGTTGACCCAGGTCTTCTCGTCCCTGCGGGGGCGCGGCAGGCTGTCGCCGGCCGACGTCGAGGCCACCTGCCGCGAGATCAGGATCGCGCTGCTCGAGGCCGATGTCGCGCTGCCGGTGGTCAGGGAGTTCATCGCCCGGGTCAAGGAGCGGGCGCTCGGCGCCGACGTCATGCAGGCGCTCAACCCGGCGCAGCAGGTCATCAAGATCGTCAACGAGGAGCTGATCGAGATCCTCGGCGGCGAAGCCAGGCGGCTTCGGTTCGCCAAGGTTCCGCCGACCGTGATCATGCTGGCCGGCTTGCAGGGCTCAGGTAAGACCACGCTGGCAGCCAAGCTGGCGCTGTGGCTGCGCGGCCAGGGCAACACGCCGATGCTGGTCGCCGCCGACTTGCAGCGGCCCAACGCGGTCGAACAGCTTCAGGTGCTCGGCGAGCGGGCCGGCGTCCCCGTGTTCGCGCCTGAGCCGGGCAGCGGCGTGGGCGATCCGATCCGGGTGGCGCGCGACTCGCTCGATGAGGCCAAGCGCAAGCTGCACAACATCGTCATCATCGACACGGCCGGCCGCCTCGGCGTCGATGCCGAGATGATGGCGCAGGCCGCGGCCATCAGGGACGAGGCCGACCCGGACGAGATCCTCTTCGTCGTCGACTCCATGATCGGCCAGGACGCCGTCACGACCGCCCAGGCGTTCCTCGACGGAGTCGGGTTCGACGGGGTCGTGCTGACCAAGCTGGACGGCGACGCCAGGGGCGGCGCGGCGCTGTCGGTCGCCCAGGTCACAGGGCGCCCTGTGATGTTCGCATCCGCCGGGGAGAAGCTCGAGGACTTCGACATCTTCCACCCGGACCGGATGGCCTCCCGGATCCTCGACCTGGGCGACATCCTCACGCTTATCGAGCAGGCCGAGCGTGCGTTCGACCAGGAGCAGGCCGAGCAGATGGCGGGCAAGCTCGCCTCGGCCGAGGGGTTCACGCTCGAGGATTTCGTCGAGCAGCTCGCGATGGTGCGCAAGCTCGGCCCGATCGGCAACCTGCTCGGCATGCTGCCGGGCGCCGCCCAGAACCGGGACCTGCTCAGCCAGATCAGCGACAAGGACCTGGACAGGGCAGCGGCGATCGTCAACTCGATGACCCCGCAGGAGCGCAGGACGCCGAAGATCCTGAACGGGTCGCGGAGGCTGCGGATCGCCAACGGCGCTGGCGTCACCGTGGGTGAGGTGAATTCGCTCGTCGTCCGGTTCCTCGAAGGCCAGAAGATGATGCGCCAGATGATGGGCGGCGGCGGGATACCTGGCATGCCAGCGATGCCCGGAATGCGGCGCGGCGGCCAGCGCGGCAAGGGCAAGAAGAAGGGCAAGGGCGGTGGCCGCCCAGCGGGAGCGAGCCGGCCGGGAGGCGTTCCCGGCGGACGGCCTGGCGCGCTTGGTGCCGGGCTCGGCGGACCAGGCGGGTTCGATCTCGGCGATCTGGGCTCTCTCGGCGGTGCTGGCGGGCCTGGTGCGCCTGGCGGCGCGAGTGGTCCTGGCGGTGCTGGCTCCGGGCTGGGCCTGCCGCCTGGCCTGCGCCGGCCAGGCAGCGGGCCCTCGGCGGGCGATCTGGCCAGCTTCGGCGGGCTCACGGGATCGGGGGCAGATGGCGATGAGCAGCCGGGTGACGGCCAGCAACTGCCGCCAGGCCTGCGCGGATCATCCGGCCGCCGCGACCGCAAGAAGCGCCGCTAGCCCACTCCCGTCTTCCGCCCAGCCGCTCCCGCACGCCTCATCGTCGCCCACCCTATGAACCCTTGGTGGTGCTATAGGCCCACCAAGGGTTCATAGGGTGGGCTTGGTTGGGGTCTGGCTCGGGGCCGGGACTAGGCGGAGGAAGGACGGGCGGCGGGCGGGTTAGAAGTGGCGCGTGGCCATGGCAGGTCCGCGCGTCTGGCAGAATATGAGCGCAACCATCGGCTCCGCGAGGCCCTCTCAATCTCGTCGCCGCCGTACCGAGGCAGGATGGCGTGCCCGGTTTTCCCACTCCGAACGCACGTTGTCCGCACTGAATCCGCTGGGAGAAGACCACAGCCGTGGCTGTCAAGATCAAGCTAAAGCGCATGGGCAAGATCCGGGAGCCGTACTTCCGTATCGTCGTCGCCGATGCTCGTACCAAGCGTGATGGCCGTGCCATCGAGGAGATCGGCAAGTACCACCCGAAGGCCGACCCTTCGTTCATCGAGGTGAATTCGGAGCGTGCGCAGCACTGGCTGTCGGTAGGCGCGCAGCCAACTGACCCAGTCCGCAAGCTGCTTGAGGTGACCGGAGACTGGCAGCGCTTCAAGGGCCTGCCCGGTGCCGAGGGCACCCTCAAGTCGGCCGCGCCGCGCAGCGACAAGAAGGAGATCTTCGCCGCCGCGCTGGCCGAGACGTTGCAGGAGAGCGGCGCCACGACCAAGGGCAAGGGCAGGCCTGGCGCGAGGGCTGGCGACTCCAAGGCCGGAGACGCCAAGGCCGGTCAGGGCAAGGCCGGCAGGGCGACAGCGAGGACAGAGAAGGCCGAGAAGCCCGCGCGGCCAGCGAAGTCTGAGGCCGCGAAGGCAGAGACCGCGAAGGCAGACACGGCCAAGGCGGACTCCGGGAAGGCCGACGCCAAGGCCGAGGGCGAGAAGACCGCGGGTGCCAAGTCCGGCGGGGCCAGGTCAGCCGCGGCTAAGTCCGGCGAGGCCAAGTCCGGCGGGGCCAAGTCCGGCGAGGCCAAGCCTGATGGCCCCAAGCCGGAGGGGGCCAAGTCGGACGCGGGCAAGTCCGACCGGTCGAAGTCGAAGACGGCCGCCAAGGCGGAGGAGCCCGAGGCGAAGGACGGCTCAGCCGAAGCGGCAGCCGAGGGCGGCACCGCAGCGGCGGCGGCCGAGCCCGGTAACGGAGACTGACGTGCTCATCGAGGCCCTGGATCACCTGGTACGGGGCATCGTCGACTACCCTGACGACGTCCAGGTCTCCAGCCGCAACTTGCGCAGGGGCCGCGTTCTCCAGGTGCGTGTCCATCCTGACGACCTCGGCAAGGTCATCGGGCGTGGCGGCAGAACCGCGCGGGCGCTCAGGACCGTGATCGGCTCGCTGGCCGGCGATTCGTACGTCCGCGTCGACCTGCTGGACGCTGACGAAGCCCGCTAGTGCAGCTTGTCGTTGGCCGGGTCGGACGGCCGCACGGCCTCCGCGGCGAGGTCACCGTGGAGGTGCGGACGGACGACCCGGATCAGCGGTTCACCGCCGGTTCAACGCTTGATACGGTGCCTGCCGATCGCGGTCCGCTCACCGTCGCAGGCACCCGCTGGCATTCCGGCCGGCTGCTGGTCAGGTTCGCCGGGTACGGGGACAGGAGCGCGGCCGAGGAACTCCGCGACACGATCCTGGCCATCGACTCCGGTGAGCTGGCACCTCTCGATGACCCTGAGGAGTTCTACGACCACGACCTGATCGGGCTGCGGGTCGTGACCGTGGCGGGAGAACCGGTCGGAGCGGTGACCGATGTCCTGCACCACAGCCAGGCGCTGCTGGTGGTCGAGGGCAGCGGGCCGCGTTCCGGCGCGGAGATACTGGTCCCGTTCGTCGCGGCGATCGTGCCGGAGGTGGACGTGGCCGGAGGCCGCCTGGTGATCGACCCGCCCGCGGGCCTGATCGACCCCGAGCGTTCCGTTTAGCTACTTCGGAGGGCAACCAGAAGGGGGCGCATGCTGTGCGCCTTGACATCATCACGATCTTTCCTGAGTACTTCGCGCCGCTGAACGTGTCGCTGATCGGCAAGGCCGTGCAGCGCGGTGACATCGCGGTGACCGTGCATGACCTGCGGTCCTGGACGCATGACCCGCACCGCACCGTCGACGACACGCCGTTCGGCGGCGGGCCCGGCATGATCATGCGGCCGGAGCCGTGGGGGGAGGCGCTCGACGCGCTGCTCGGCGCCGGGCAGCAAGGCTCAGGTGACGGCACGCGGCTCGTGCTGCCAACGCCGGCCGGCACGCTGTTCAGCCAGGCAATCGCCGCCGAGCTGGCGACCGCGAGCCACCTGGTGTTCGCGTGCGGCAGGTACGAGGGGATCGACGCGCGCGTCGCGGAGTACGCGCGGGACAAGGTGCCGGTGCACGAGCTGTCGATCGGCGACTACGTGCTCGGCGGCGGCGAGCCGGCCGTGCTGGTGATGGTCGAGGCGATCTGCAGGCTGCTGCCCGGCGTGCTCGGCAACGCGGAGTCGGCGCCCGACGACTCGTTCGGCGCTGGCGTCGGCCCGATGCACGGGCTGGTCGAAGGCCCTGCCTACACCCGGCCGCGGGTCTGGCGCGGCCGGGAGGTGCCGGAGATCCTGCTATCGGGCAATCACGGCGCCATCAGCCGGTGGCGCCGCGACGAGGCTCTCCTGCGCACCGCGAGGACCAGGCCGGATCTCGCCGCCCGGCTGCCTGTGTCCGCCTTGTCCGCCCGGGATCTGAAGGTCCTTTCCGACGCTGGTTTCGCAGTCACCGGTGAGGATGTGGCACACTAAAAGGCACTGCCCTTCGCTGGAACCGTGGTCGGAACCGTGGCGCGGGGCGCCTGCCGTGCCTTCGCGGCGACCCAGACCAACTGCAGCGCGTTCGTAGGCGTGCGCGTGATGAGAACGAGGACGACGAGCGATGCACACCGCGATTGCCGAGCTTGAGCAGGCACAGATCCGTTCCGACATCCCGGCCTTCCGGCCCGGCGACACGCTCCGCGTGCACGTGCGGGTCACCGAGGGCAACCGTTCCAGGATCCAGGTGTTCCAGGGTGTCGTCATCCGCAGGCAAGGCGGCGGCGCCCGCGAGACGTTCACGGTACGGAAGATCAGCTACGGCGTCGGCGTGGAGCGGACGTTTCCTGTGCACACTCCGGCCATCGAGACGATCGAGGTCGTGACGCGGGGCCAGGTACGCCGGGCCAAGCTGTACTACCTGCGCTCCCTGCGCGGCAAGGCCGCCAGGATCAAGGAGCGCCGCGAGCCTGCTCGCTAGCTGTCCGCCGCGCCGCGTCCGGCGCCGGTGGTGCCGAGGTCGGACGCCCCGCCTAGGTGCTTCCTGCCCGCTTCGCTCCACTGACGAGACATCGGGTCGCAAAGGCGCGGATAGCGCCCGGATAGCGTCCGCCGCCGTGCGCGCTTGGACCGGCAGACGGCCGGGCGAGAGGTAGGCTGCACAACGGCAGCCGGGCTGTGCTCAGGCGTCCGGCTGACTATCGTCTCGGACTGGATTCCGGAGTATCCTGCCCGGCCGCGCTCGGGCCGCTTGACCGGTCTGCCGGCAGCTAGGCTGGATGGTGATGATGAACGACGAGCAGCGCGCTGGCGACGTGCTGGCCGGGGCTGGCGGCGGTGCCGCGACGGGCCCGGCAGAAGGCCAGGGGCCGGCTGACGCCGGCACCGATTCCAAGGCGACCGAGACCGGCTCCCGCGACGCTGACGACGTCGATGAGCAGGACGAGGACGCGGGGGAGGACGAGCCCAAGAGCCGCTGGTCGTTCCTCACCGAGATGGTCGTCCTGTTCGCCGTCGCGCTGACTATCGCGCTGCTGATCAAGTCCTTCCTCGTGCAGCCGTTCTTCATCCCGTCCGGCTCGATGGAGAACACCTTGCTGATCGGCGACAAGGTGCTGGTCAACAAGATCGTCTACCGGGTCAGGCCGATCAGCCGCGGCGACATCGTGGTGTTCAACGGCGCCGGGTCCTGGCTGGCGCCGACGGCCGGGCCGAAGCCGAGCAGCAATCCGGTCGTCCGACTCTACGACGCGACCCTCGGCCACCTGTTCACCGCGATCAAGGAGCTCTTCGGCACCGCGCCAGGGCAGACCGACTACATCAAGCGCGTGATCGGGATTCCGGGCGATCACGTGGCCTGCTGCACCTCCGGCGGTCAGATCACGGTCAACGGCGTCCCGCTGCAGGAACACTCGTACCTCATTCCCGGTGCCAGGCCGTCGCAGGGCAGGTTCAATATCGTGGTGCCGCCCGGGCGGTTGTGGGTGATGGGCGACAACCGGCCTGAATCGGCTGACTCGCGGCTGCACGACTGCTCCTACACGTTCACGCCGGCCAAGTGCGTGTCTTACGACAGGGGCGGAACCGTCCCTGAAGACAAGGTGATCGGCCGCGCCTTCATGATCGTCTGGCCGCCGAGCAGGATCAGGATCCTGCCGATCCCGTCCACGTTCGAACAGCCTGGGCTGAACCACGCGGCGGCCGCTCCCGGTCATGCGGCCGCTCCCGGTCATGCGGCCCGTCCGGCGCTGGTCGCCGGCGTGCCCGTGCGGCCGTCGCCGCCCTACCTGCCGCTGGCTGGCGGGCTCGCGGCAGCGGTCCCGCTCGGAGCGCTCGAGCGGCGGCTGCGGTTGCGCGCGATCGGGCGCAGGCGTTCCGGCCGGGCGGGAACTGGCATCGGCCGTGCAGGAGCGCGCACCGGCCGGGCTCGACGGGGACGGTAGCAGGGTGGCGGTCACGAGGGCCTAGGGTCGAAGGCGAGGTCACGAGAGGTGCGCGCGTCGGCGGCGCAGGCGGCGAGAGCCCGGGCGATAGCGAGGGCCAAGGCCGCGAGGAAGGCGGGCGGCCAGGCGCCAGGCGGTCGCTCCGGTCGGCCGCGCACCAGAACGGCCGCGAGGCCGGGTTCTCCAGTCGGCTCGACCGCCGGCGTGCGGAACGGACTCATCGACCCGTGGCTGCTCACGACCAGGCCGGAAGACCCCAGAGCCTGGCCGCGCGGCAGCAGCTTCCGGGTTCGCGTAGGCGGGGATTTGCTGGGGTCAGGGCTCGCCGGGATCGAGGACGTCCGCAGGCCCGTCGGGTACACGCCCCGCCGGAGTGCCGGGCTGACCGGCTATGAGCGCGTTCTGGTCAGGGCCGGCCTCGGACCCGTCGCCGGGATCGACGAGGCAGGTCGCGGCGCTTGCGCGGGCCCGCTCGTCGTCGCGGCCGTCGCGATCGACCGGTGGAGCGGCGACGGCGTGGCCGGCATCGCGGACTCCAAGGCGCTGACGGCGCGCGCCAGGGAGGCGGCCTACCGCACGATCGTCCAGTCGGCACTGGCCTGGCACGTCGTGGTGATCGAACCCGGCGATATCGACCGGCTCGGCCTGCACGTCTGCAACGTGGCTGGGATGCGACGGGCGCTGGCGGGCCTCGCCGCGAGCCCCGGCTACGTCCTGACCGACGGATTCGAGGTTCCTGGCCTGGCTGTTCCTGCCCTGGCGATGTGGAAGGGCGACCAGGTCGCCGCCTGCGTGGCGGCGGCGTCGATCGTGGCAAAGGTGACCAGGGACCGGATCATGACGGGCATGCACGCGGAGTACCCGGAGTACGGGTTCGCCAGGCACAAGGGCTACTCCACGCCAAGCCACATGGCAGCCTTGGACGCATGCGGGCCGAGTCCCGTGCACCGTCGTTCGTTCGTCAACATATCGTGCAGGCTGGACGGCGGCCGTCAGGCGGCAGCTACGGCCGTGCGAACCGAGGACCTGGACCGCACTGACGGAGTTGTCCTGGCCGACGGCTCCGTACTTGCACTGGACGAGGCCCCCGATGGTCCTATCGTGGAGTTGATCGCGGATCCGCCGGCCACTGCGCCAGGAGATGACGGAGCCGGGGACGCCGGACAGGCCGCCCGCCGGCCCGCCGCAGCGGAGGGGAGAACATGAGCGCGGAGGACCTCGAAAAATACGAGACCGAGATGGAGCTGCAGCTCTATCGCGAGTACCGCGACGTCGTCGGCCTCTTCACGCACGTGGTCGAGACCGAGCGCAGGTTCTATCTCACCAACGACGTGGACCTCAAGGTCCGCACTACCGACAACGGCGAGGTGTTCTTCGAGGTCACCATGCACGACGCCTGGGTGTGGGACATGTACCGCCCGGCGAGATTCGTTAAGAACGTGAGGGTCGTGACCTTCAAGGACGTCAACATCGAGGAGCTCGCCAAGAGCGACCTGCAGCTTCCGGAAGAGGGCTGAGCTCCGGCGGCTGCCGCGGCTGGCCGCGGCTGGCCCGGCTGGCCCAGGCCCGGTGGGCGCGCATTCTAGCCGCCGCGGCCGACAATCTCATGGCCTCGTCCACAGGGCCTGCGGGTCCCTGCTCGCTGGCCCACAGGGCGCTGACTGCCCGTGGTCCTGACCGCGCTCCTGCGGCACGCTCGTGCGCGGAGGTGATGCGCGATGCATCCCAAGGACGCGCTCGGCAGGCAAGGCGAGCAGCTCGCCGCCGAGCACCTGCTGAAATCCGGGTTCCGGATCCTCGAAAGGAACTTCCGGTGCGCCGAGGGCGAGATCGACATCGTCGCCGTCGACCGCCGTGAGCTCGTGGCCTGTGAGGTGAAGACCCGTACAGGCGTCCGCTACGGAACCCCTGCCGAAGCCGTGACCCGGCAGAAGATGCGCCGGCTGCGGCATCTTGCCGCGGTCTGGGCGAGCAGTCACGGCTGGTTCTTCGACCAGCTTCGGGTCGACGTCGTCGGGGTGCTCCGCTTGCCGTCCGGCGAGTTCACGATCGAGCACCTGCGCGGGGTGGGGTGATGGGCCTGGCTCGCGCGCACGCGATAGCGCTGGTCGGCGTCCAGGGACATCCGGTCGAGATCGAGGCCGACATCGAGAACGGCATGGTCGCCCTGCTGCTCGTCGGCCTGCCGGACACTGCCCTGCGGGAGGCACGCGACCGGATCAGGTCCGCGATCGTGAACTCAGGCGAGACGTGGCCGACCCGCAGGATCACGGTGGGCCTGTCGCCGGCCAGCCTGCCCAAGCGGGGCAGCGGCTTCGACCTCGGCATCGCGATGGCGATCCTTGCGGCGTCGGGCATGCTGCCCGCGGCCAGCCTGGACGGCATGGTGCTGCTCGGCGAGCTCGGCCTGGACGGCCGGATCCGGCCCGTTCCTGGCGTCCTGCCTGCCGCCGCGGCCGCCGCGGCAGCCGGGTTCGGCGCGATCGGGGTGTCCGAGGAGAACGCCGCCGAGGCCGCGCTGGTGCCTGAATTGCGGGTGATAGCCGGGTCGAGGCTCGCCGCTTTCACGGCGTGGATACGAAACGGGAGCTCTCCCGCTGATCCGGCAGTGCAGGTGCTCGAACCCGGGCGTGATCTCGGCAGCGTCTTCTGTGCCGTTCAGGAAGGCGGCGGTCTCGCCGGCGCGCTGGGTGCCGGGTCGGCCGTTGCCCCCCTGTCAGCCGGGCAGGGGGTGGTCACCCAGGAGATCGTCACCGCGCACCAGGCGCATGCCAGGGATCTGTCCGACCTGGTAGGGCAGCCGGTCGCCAGGCGCGCCGCCGAGATCTGCGCGGCTGGCGGGCACCACCTGATGCTGCTCGGGCCGCCAGGCGTCGGCAAGACGATGCTGGCCGAGCGAATTCCGACGGTGCTGCCGCGGCTCGAGCCAGCGGCAGCGCTCGAGGTAAGCGCGATCCACTCGGTCGCGGGGACGCTGCCGCCCGGCCGCCCTCTCGTGCTCGATCCGCCGTTCTGCGCCCCGCACCACACCGCCAGCCGCGCCGCGATCGTCGGCGGCGGGAGCGGGGTCATCAAGCCAGGTGCCGCTTCGCTCGCTCACCACGGCTGCTTGTTCCTGGACGAGGCCCCAGAGTTCGGCAGGGATGTTCTGGACGGCCTGCGCCAGCCGCTCGAGTCGGGCGAGGTGGTGGTCGCCAGGGCAGGCGTGACGGCCAGGTTCCCGGCCAGGTTCACGCTCATCATGGCCGCGAACCCGTGCGCGTGCGCCAGCGCCAGGACGGCCGGGTCGGCCTGCAGCTGCACGCCGATGGCGCGGCGCAGGTACCTGACCCGGCTGTCGGGCCCCCTGCTGGACCGAGTCGACGCCAAGATCGAATTCCTGCCGGTGCGGCGCGCCGAGCTGCTGAGCGACCGTGCGTTCACCGAGCCGAGCGTCGTGGTGGCCGAACGGGTCCGCGGGGCTCGGCTGCGGGCCGCGGCGCGCTTGGCCGGGACGCCGTGGCGGCTGAACGCGCAGATCCCCGGTAGCGAGCTCCGGCGGAGATTCACTCCGGGACCGGCGGCGCTCGCGCCGCTCGAGCGCGCGATGGACCTCGGCACCATCAGCGCGCGCGGCGCGGACCGTGTGATCAGGCTGTCCTGGACTGTTGCAGACCTGGCTGGCTTACCCCGTCCCGGGCAGGCCGAAGTCGGCTACGCGCTCGGACTGTGGATGGGAACACCCCGATGACGCCGGACCCGCCTGGCCAGCTGGAGTCTCGACCGGACGCGGCGGATCGCTACGCCCGGGTCGTGCTCAGCATCCTCACCGACCCTGGGGACGAGGTCCTGGCTGCGCTGCTCCGTTCGGTGCCGCCGTGCGAGGTGGTCAGCCTCGTCATGTCGCAATGCGCCGACCCGGCCCCGGTCCTGCTGCGGGCGTCCGCAGACGGCCGCGCAGACGGCGGCGAAGATGATGCCGGCTCGCGCGGCGAGGACGGGCGCGGCCTGGTCGGCAAGGCGGCTGCCAGGCGCGCGATCGAACGCTGGCGCAAGCGCCGGGCCGAGGTGCCTCCGCCAGCCAGGCTGCCGCTGTGGGAAGACGCGGGATTCCGCATCGTCTGCCCTGGCGAGGCGGAGTGGCCGACGCAGCTCGACGACCTCGGTGCGGCCAGGCCGGTCGTGCTGTGGCTGCGCGGTCCGGCCGACCTGCGTTTCTCCTGTCTGCGCTCGGTCTCCGTGGTTGGCTCGCGGGCGGCCACCGCCTACGGCTCGCACGTAGCGACTGAGCTCTCTGCCGAGCTCGCAGGCCTCGGCTGGACGGTGATCTCCGGCGGGGCGTTCGGCATCGACGCGTGCGCCCACCGAGGCGCGCTCGCGGTCGAGGGGAGCACGGTCGCGGTACTGGGCAGCGGGCTGGCCTTCGGTTACCCGAGGAGCAACGCGGACCTGTTCGCCGCGATCGCTTGCAACGGCGTGCTGGTCAGCGAGTGCCCGCCGGACCGTTCGCCGACGCGGCCCGGCTTCCTGGTGCGCAACCGGGTCATCGCCGCACTGAGCCGCGGCACCCTTGTCGTCGAGGCCGCCATGCGCAGCGGCGCGATCAACACGGCGCGGCACGCCCGCGAGCTGAACCGCCCTGTGATGGCGGTGCCGGGGCCGATCACCTCCGAGCAGTCGGCCGGGTGTCACGAGCTGATCAGGGAGTCCGGCGCCGCCTGCGTCACCGGCGCCCGCGACGTGCTCGAGCTGATCGCCCCGCTCGGCGAGGCCGGGCCAGCACGACCGCACGATCCTGCCGTGCCTGCTGAGGGCCTCGACCCCGTCACCGCCTCGGTCTGGCGCGCTGTCGCGCAGCGCACGGGACGAGGCCCGGCCACGATCGCGACGATCGCGGGCGTCGATCTCGACACGGCGCTGCGCTGTCTTGGCCTGCTCGCCGCCGCCGGGTACGTGCAGCGGTGCGACCAGGGCTGGCGCGCCAGGAAGACCGGCTGAGGAGGCTGACCGCAGCAGGCAACGGCGCCGGGAGGCGAGATCTGGCCGGGCGGCGGGGAGGTCCGCGGGCGCGGGATCGCGCGGGATCGCGCGGGATCGCGCGGGATCGCGCGGGGATCTGGCGGGATCGCGGCGTCGCGCGGAACGATCGCGCGGGGATCAGGAGGATCGCGACCGTCACGCGGAACGATCGCGCCGGATCAGGAGCCGCGCGCACCGATCGCGCGTCGCGGGTCGGGCCGGCAGCGCCGCAGGCGCACACTGGGTGCTGTGCCTCGCTCACAGCACCGGGCCGGGTCAGCCCGGACGTCGCGGCCGCGCGGTGCACGGCGCGCGGAGATTCCGGCGGATGGTCGGACGCGGGCGGATCCCCGGCCGGACCGTCAGTCACGGGAGGAGCTGCCGCCAGGGCTTGAGGCGCTGCTGCGGGCGTTCTGGCGGCATCTGAGCGCGGAGCGCGGGCTGTCGCCGCACACCGTGCGGGCCTACGTCGGGGACGCGACGTCGCTGCTCGGCCACGTCGCCAGGTGCGGGATCGAGGACGCGCGCGAGATCGACGTGTCCGTGATCCGGGCCTGGCTCGCGACCCAGCACGCGGCGGGACAGTCACGGACGTCGATCGCCAGGCGGGCAGCTTCGGCGCGGGCGCTAAGCGCGTTCGCCCACGAGCGCGGGCTGCTTGCGACCGACCCCGGCGCGTTGCTGGGGACGCTGAAGAGCAGGCGGGCACTGCCCGAGGTCCTCGCCGTCGACGAGGTGCTCGCGGTACTCGGAGCGGACCGCAGGAGATCTGGCGATCCCAGGCGGGCTGCGAACAAGCCGGCGGCAGAGGGCTGCGACGCAGCGGAGGCGATCGGGATGCGGGACACGGCGATCATGGAACTGCTGTACGCGACCGGGATCAGGGTCAGCGAGCTCTGCGGCCTCGACATCGATGACGTCGACGAGGGCCGCCGAACCATCAGGGTGCTCGGGAAGGGCGCTAAGGAGCGGGTCGTGCCGTACGGGGTTCCCGCGGGGCGAGCGGTCGGGCTCTGGCGCGGCGCGGGGCGGGGCGTGCTCGCCCGCGATATGTCGGCGGCCGCGCTGTTCCTCGGCGCGCGCGGCGGGCGCCTCGACCCGAGGATGGCCAGGCGGGTGGTGCATGCCAGGATCGCGGCGGCTGGCTCAGTGCCAGACATGGGTCCGCACGGGCTCCGGCACACGGCGGCCACGCACCTGCTCGAAGGGGGCGCTGACCTGCGCAGCGTGCAGGAGATGCTGGGTCACTCCTCGCTCGCGACGACGCAGATCTACACCCACGTGTCGATCGAGCGCCTCGTGTCGGCCTACCGCCAGGCGCACCCGCGCGCGTGATGGTTCGCCCGCAGTCCTGCCCGGTGAGCCAGACCGGCGTTAGATGAAGACTCAGGACCTTATACGGTCCTTTTCTCTACGTCTATGCACTTTGTCTACCGCTTAATGAGGCTCGAGCCCGCGAGCATGGTGCGCGGAGGCCGGTTTGTCCGGTGCGGCTCCGTCATCGGGCAGGCGCGGCAGATCCAGCGGGATGTAGACTTCAGTAACGGTCCCGGCGGGTTCGCGTGCGCGAGCTTGCTCCGGAGGCCGAAATTCGCGTGTCCGCTCACCGCTCGGAGAGCTTCAGTGCTCCCGGCGGAACGTACCTCACCGGTCCGCGAGGTTACTCGCGGCGAGGACGTTCGGGCACCAGGTCCAACCGAGCGCGCATGCCCGCGGGCAGGCGCACGATAGGAAAGGGGACACCGGCATGGCCCCGGTCGTCACCATGCGGCAGCTGCTGGAAAGCGGCGTTCACTTCGGGCATCAGACCCGGCGGTGGAACCCGAAGATGAAGCGGTTCATCTTCACCGAGCGCAACGGTATCTACATCATCGACCTGCAGCAGTCGCTGCAGTTCATCGACCGCGCGTATGAGTTCATCAAGGAGACGGTCGCGCACGGCGGCTCCGTGCTCTACGTCGGCACCAAGAAGCAGGCCCAGGAGGCGATCGCCGAACAGGCGCGCCGGGTGGGCATGCCGTTCGTGAACCAGCGCTGGCTGGGCGGCATGCTGACCAACTTCTCGACCGTGTACAAGCGGCTGCAGCGGCTCAAGGAGCTCGAGGAGATCGACTTCGACGACGTCGCGGCGTCGAACATGACCAAGAAGGAGCTGCTTGGCCTGCGGCGCGAGCGCGACAAGCTCGAACGGTCGCTCGGCGGGATCAGGGACATGTCCAGGGTCCCCAGTGCGATCTGGGTCGTCGACACCAAGAAGGAGCACATCGCGATCAGCGAGGCCCGCAAGCTGGGCATCCCGGTCATCGCTATCCTCGACACCAACTGCGACCCTGACGAGGTCACCTACCCGATCCCCGGGAACGACGACGCGATCCGCAGTGTCGCGCTCCTGACGAGGGTCGTCGCGGATGCTGTGGCCGACGGGCTGATCGCGAGGGCCGGCCGGGCCGCGGGCGAGGAGAAGCCGCAGGGTGACGGCGAACTCGGCGCGGCTGAGCCGCTCGCCGAGTGGGAGCGCGAGTTGCTCGAGGGCAGGACCGTGAACGGCGCGCCAGCGGCGAACGGGGCCGTGACCGGGGCCTCGGCAGCTCCTGAGGCGGACGCGGCGGAGGCCAGCGCCCCTGCGGCGACGGCTGCCGATACCGCCAGCTCTGATACCGCCAGCCCCGAGACCGCTGGCAGCGAGGCGACCAGCGCCAACGCAGACACCCCTAGCACCGAGACGACTAGCACCGACGCCGCCGGCACCGGCACCAAGACGGCCAGCGCCGACGCCACCAGCACGGATGCCGCGAGCGCTGACGCCAGCACGGATGCCGCGAGCGCTGACGCCAGCACCGAGGCGGGCAGCACCGAGGCGGGCAGCACGGACGAAGCAACCGCGGACGCGGCCAGCACCGAGGCGGCCAGCACCGAGGCGGGCAGCACGGACGAAGCAACCGCGGACGCGGGCAGCACCGAGGCGGGCAGCACCGAGGCGGGCAGCACCGAGGCGGGCAGCACGGACGAAGCAACCGCGGACGCGGGCAGCACCGAGGCGGGCAGCACCGAGGCGGGCAGCACGGACGAAGCAACCGCGGACGCGGCCAGCACCGACGCGTGACGGGGGCGGCCGGCCGTTTGTCGGGCCGGGCGCTGTTCCGTAGCGCGGGCGAGCTAGCCAACGCCGTGGGCTGGCAGGAAGAACAGGCTGACGCCAGCACGCGAGAGGCGGACGCCGGGCAAGGCATGCCGGGCCCAAGCCAGCCAGCCAGGCAGGGCCAGCCAGGCAGGGCCAGCCAGGCAGGCCGCGTCAGCAGCGGGGGACGAGAAGGAAGACTGCGAGAGAGAAGGACATGGCGAACTACACAGCCGCAGACGTGAAGCGGCTCCGCGACCTGACCGGCGCGGGGATGCTGGATTGCAAGAACGCCCTGGTCGAGGCCGGCGGCGACTTCGAGAAGGCGGTCGAGGCGCTGCGGATCAAGGGCGCGAAGGACCTCGGCAAGCGGGCCGGCCGGACCGCGGCCCAGGGCTTGGTGACCGCTGTGCTGGACGGAACCTCAGCGGGAGTGCTGCTCGAGCTGAACTGCGAGACCGACTTCGTCGCCAAGACCGACCTGTTCCAGCAGGTCGCTGCCGACATCGCGCAGGCCGCGCTGAAGGCGGGGAGCACCGACCGGCTCGCGGTGCTCAACCTCGGTGTCAGGGACGGCCAGACCGTGTCCGAGCTGATCGACTCCGCCAGCGCGACGCTGAAGGAGAAGCTTGAGCTCGGCAGGTTCGCGGCGTTCACAGGCGGCTACATCGTGAGCTACCTGCACAAGTCCGACCCCGGGCTGCCGCCGACCATGGGCGTGCTCGTCGACATCGACGAGAAGGGCGCGTCGATCGCTGTGGACGTCGCCCACCAGGTGGCCGCCATGGGGCCGCAGTACGTCAGCAGGGAGGATGTCCCTGAGGACGTCGTGGCGAACGAGCGGAGGATCGCCGAGCAGGTGACGCGCGAAGAGGGCAAGCCCGAGCAGGCGATCCCGAAGATCGTCGAGGGCAGGCTGAACGCGTTCTTCAAGGATGTCGCCCTGATCGAGCAGCCGTCGGTGCGGGACCCGAAGAAGTCGGTGAAGCAGTTGCTGGCCGACTCGGGGGCGATCGTGCGCGGCTTTGCCAGGTTCAAGATCGGGCAGGCCAGTTGAATCTTGCCCGGCGGTCATCGATGGGAGGAGCCCGCATTGCCAGATAGCACCTTCTCGGGAGACGGTGTGCTGGCAGGCGCCGAAACTGCCGCCGGGCACAGGGGAGACGACGATCAGGCCGATGAGCGTCCTGGCTGGAACCGCGTGGTGCTCAAGCTGTCAGGTCAGGCGTTCGCCGGCGGCGCGGACCTCGGCATCGACCCTGACGCCGTCTCGCACTTCGCGCGCGAGATCAACGACGCGTGCCGGCTCGGTGTCCAGGTGGCCGTCGTCGTAGGCGGCGGCAACATGTTCAGGGGCGCCGCGTTGTCTGCCCGCGGGATCGACCGGGCCAGGGCCGACTACATGGGCATGCTCGGCACGGTGATCAACTGCCTGGCCCTGCAGGACGTGCTGGAGAAGCTGGGCATCGAAACACGGGTCCAGACCGCCATCACGATGGGCCAGGTGGCCGAGCCTTACATCCCGCGCCGCGCGATCAGGCACCTGGAGAAGGGCCGGGTCGTCATCTTCGGCGCCGGCCTCGGAGCGCCGTTCTTCTCGACCGATACCTGCGCGGCCCAGCGGGCGCTGGAGATCGGCGCGGAAGCGGTGCTCAAGGGCACGCAGGTCGAGGGCGTCTACGACGCGGATCCGCGCAAGACGCCGGACGCGAGCATGTTCAACCGCCTCGACTACAGCGAGGTGCTGCAACGCGGACTGAAGTTCATGGACGCAACGGCGGTTAGCCTGTGCATGGACAACGATCTGCCAATCGTGGTGTTCGACTTGATGGGCAAGGGCAATGTCGTGCGCGCGGTTCGCGGCGAGCGGATCGGCACGCTGGTGGGAAGCAACGGGCACGGCAGGCACGCGCACTAGGGACATGCGTACTGAGGAGTCGCAATGATCGACGAGACGCTTCTCGAGGCTGAGGAGAAGATGGAGAAGGCGGTCGCGGTCGCCAAGGAAGACTTCGCGACCATCAGGACCGGCCGTGCGCACCCGTCGATGTTCGCCAAGATCACCGCCGAGTACTACGGCACCCAGACGCCGGTGAACCAGCTGGCCTCGTTCCACATGCCGGAGCCGAGGATGGTCGTGGTCCAGCCGTTCGACAAGAACTCGCTCGCGGCTATCGAGAAGGCCATCCGTAACAGCGACCTCGGCGTGAACCCCGCGAACGACGGCACCATCATCCGCGTCGTGTTGCCTGAGCTGTCCGAGGAGCGCCGGCGAGAGTACATCAAGGTGGCCAGGCACAAGGCCGAGGACGGCCGGGTGTCGATCAGGAACATCCGCAGGCACGCCAAGGACGCCATCGACAAGCTGGTCAAGAACGGCGACGAGGGCGAGGACGACGGGCGGCGGGCGGAGGCCGAGCTCGAGAAGGTCACCCACACCTACGTGGTCCAGGTGGACGAGCTGCTGAAGAACAAGGAAACCGAGCTGCTCGAGGTCTGAGCGGGAGCAACGGCGCAGGCCAAGCACGGGTCCAACCGCCACTCACGGTATAACTTAACCCTCATAACGAACATCTCGCTGAACCGTCGGCGGCGCGCGGGTTGCGGAGATGTGGCTTGCGTGTCAGAACGGATGCGAGTTGGGCATGAGCGTTCGGGGCGACAGCTTGCCGAAGGAGGGGAAGGCGGGCGGCGTGAGCGAGCGCAAGCCGATCAACACCGGCCGCAATCTCCCGGTCGCGATCGCGGTCGGTGTCGGCCTCGGCGGCCTGGTCATCCTCACGCTGATGACCGTGCCGGTCACCTTCTTGATCCTGGTCGCCGCGATCGTGGCGCTGGCGATGGGGGAGTTGCGCCATGTGCTGGCCACCAGGCAGGTCAGCCTTCCGCTGATTCCCGTCGCCGTCGGCGGCGCGCTGACCTACACCGTGGCCTACTGGCAAGGGCCGAGGGCCATGCTGGCCGCGCTGGGTGTCACGTTCATAGCCGTGCTGGCCTGGCGGCTGGCCGGCGAGAGCGCCGGCTATGTCCGCGACATCACAGCGGGCGTCTTCACGCTCGTCTACCTGCCCGTCCTGGCCTCGTTCGTCGCCCTCATGCTGGCCCAGCCGCACGGCGCCGACCGTGCGCTGCTGTTCGTGATCCTCGCGGTCTGCAGCGACACAGGAGGATACTTCTCAGGCATCCTGTTCGGCCGGCATCCCATGGCCCCCGCGATCAGCCCGAAGAAGACGTGGGAAGGACTGGCCGGCTCGGCCGTCGCGTGCCTGGCCGCGGGCGCGCTCGGGATGCGGTTCCTCCTGCCGGGCACGGTGTGGCAGGGCCTCGTGCTCGGCGCGGCGGCGCTCGCTGCAGCGACCACGGGCGACCTCGTGGAGTCCATGATCAAGCGTGACCTCGACACCAAGGACATGGGCTCGATCCTGCCCGGGCACGGCGGCGTCCTTGACCGGATCGACGCGATGCTGATCGTTGCGCCTGTCGCGTGGCTGCTTATGACGATCTTCCTGCGCTGAACCAGAACCGCCGCCCCGGCGACGGCACTGGCCTGGCGGGCGGCAGTCGCGGGCGCGTCCTGTTAAGGCTGAAGATCCTTTACTAGCTGACCACCCAGCTACGGCTCTGCGAGGCCATCTGATTCACCAGGCTGGCTGCGCCGCGGCCCTTGGCGAGCAGCCGCTCACGGTTGGAGATCGGGATCAGCCACAGCCAGGTGACCGGCTCTCCGGCGACCGTGAACCCGGTCAGGTCGGGCACCTCGGGGCCGAGCAGGCGGCCTGGGTCGTCGAGGAACAAGATCGCCTCGTTGCCGTTGCCGAGCGGGAACGACGACGGCTCGTGGTACCAGCGGATGGTCTTGCCGTTCTCGAGCCACCTGACGTCGCGCCACGGGTGCTGCGCGAGCCAGAGGAAGATCCTGGCGGCCTGGTTGCTCGGCAGCGTTGTCGCGACCGCGAGCTCGATCCTGGCCTTGCCGGCCGCGTCCTGGCCGGTCTGCTCGATCCCCGGCATCCGCTGGCAGCTCATCCCGACGGTGCTCAGGATCGTGTAGGAACGGCGCCCGGTAGGCGGCCGTTCCGACACGCCAACCAGCGGCCGCCTGTTGCCCGACACGTCCCAGTACCTGGCGCCAGGCCCGACCCTGGCCAGCATGTGCCCGAGCATGCCCTGCTGGAACTGGGCCCAGGCCTGCGGGTCGAGCCGCCACCGCCAGAAGTCCGATGCCTCGGTCACGCGCGGGCCAAGCCCCTCCACCGCGTCATCCAGCGACCAGCCGAACGGGGTCTGCCCGATCACGTCCCTGCTGTAGCCGGGCATGCCCTTGGACATGTCAGACCAGCCTGGGATGACGGCGAGCAGCTCGCCGCCCTCGAACAACGCGACGCCGTCGCCCTCCTCGAACCAGATCGCCCGCAGCGACTGCGGGTCCATCGGCGGCCGGCCCTCGGGGTGCTTGGTGTAGCCCTCGGGCATCTCGGGCGCCTGGCCGGAGTCGAGCAGGGCCAGGTCGATGGCGCCGGGCGCCTTGCGGTGGTTGGCGAGCCAGGTCGCCGCGATCGGATCGTTCCTGTCGTGCATGTAGGCGGCCGTCGTCCAGCTGTCGTACTCGATGACCACGCGCCTGCTGCCATACGGGCTCTCGCTGTCCAGCAGCGTGGCGGGCCGGCCCGGCTGGGCGGATATTCTGGGCTGGCTCGCTCTGCCGCGCATGGTCTGCATGTTAGGGAAATCTATCCACATTCCGTGGATCACGTGGCAACTGCACGGATACCGTAGGGGGTTTGCTTGGAGCTCGTCGAGATCGGGGCGCGCAGTCCCGCGGCGGCGGGTTCTGTGCGTGCGCGGGACGCGCAGCCGCGGCCCGTCCGGCACCTGGCCGACCTCGACGCCGCTGGCCGCCGGGCGGCGGTCGCTGAGCTGGGGCAGCCGGCCTACCGCGCCGATCAGCTGTCCCGGCACTACTTCGGCCGGCTGACCGATTCCGCGCCGGACATGACCGACCTCCCGGCCGCCGCGCGCGAGGCGCTCGTCGCCGCGCTGCTGCCCCGGCTGCTCACCGCGACCAAGGAACTGACCTGCGACCGCGGCCTGACGCGCAAGACGCTGTGGCGGGCCGCCGACGGCTCGTTCGTCGAGTCGGTGCTCATGCGCTACCCGGGGCGGGTCACCATGTGCGTCTCGTCGCAGGCCGGCTGCGGGATGGCCTGCCCGTTCTGCGCCACGGGCCAGGCTGGCCTGACCAGGAACCTGTCGACCGCGGAGATCGTCTCGCAGGTATTTAACGGGGCTCGCGCGCTGGCCAGGGCTGAGCTGGCCGGCGGCCCTGGACGGGTCTCGAACGTCGTCTTCATGGGCATGGGCGAGCCGCTCGCGAACTACGCGGCCGTGGTGCGCGCGGTGCGGCGGCTCAGCGACCCGGTGCCCGACGGGCTCGGCATCTCCCAGCGCGCGATCACGGTGTCGACGGTCGGCCTGGTGCCCGCGATCAGGCGGCTGGCTGGCGAGGGGCTGTCCTGCCGGCTCGCGGTGTCGCTGCACGCCCCCGACGACGAGCTGCGCGACACGCTGGTGCCGGTCAACCGCCGCTGGAAGGTGGCTGAGGTGCTGGACGCGGCCTGGGATTACGCCGCGGCGACCGGGCGGCGGGTGTCGATCGAGTACGCGATGATCCGTGACATCAACGATCATCTCTGGCGGGCCGAGGCCCTGGCCAGATTGCTGGCGGGGCGGCTCGCGCACGTGAACCTGATCCCCCTGAACCCGACGCCAGGATCGAAGTGGACCGCGTCCGATCCCGGTGTGGCTGCCGCGTTCGAGCAGTGCCTTGCCGGCCGGGGGATCCCGGTGACGGTCCGTGACACCCGCGGCCGCGAGATCGACGGCGCATGCGGTCAGCTCGCCGCTACGTCCCGCGACCGCGGCTGACCCGCCCGGCCCCCGCGCCCACCAAACCCCACCCCATCCCACCCCAGCCCTCCCCTCCGCGACTGTGGATCCGAAACCTGAGTTAATAACCGGCATATCGGGCGCCACAGTGCAGGTTTCAGATCCACAGTCAAAGTTGAGGCGATCCAGGGTGCTCCTGGCGGGCGGTCCGGCGCGCTAGTGTGGCTGAGCAATGTCTGGAATGCCGCCATTGGGGGCCACCCGTCCGCTGCGGGCCGCACGCCGCGCCTGGCGGCGGCGGGCCGCAGGGGCGGTTCACGCTGCCTGGCACTGGGTCCAGCGGGCCGGGACCGTGACGGCCGAGACGGCGGCGGGCCGTCGGTTCGCCTCGTTCGGCCCTGGCTCACTCCTCGCGTTCCCGACCGGGACCATCTACGGCGAGCAGTGGATCGACGTCGGCGCCGGGACCATGATCGGCGAGCAGGCCTCGATCTGCGCTGGGATGTCGCCAGGACATGACCTTGGGCCCGGGACCGTGCTGCGGATCGGCGACCGGTGCGTGATCGGGCGGGGCAGCCACATCGTGGCGCACCACTCGATCGACATCGGCGACGACGTCTTCACCGGCCCGTACGTCTACATCACCGATCAGAACCACAGCTACGCCGATCCCGAGGTTCCGATCGGGCGGCAGTGGCCGGTTAACGCGCCGGTCAGCATCGGAGCGGGAACCTGGCTCGGCACGGGCGTGATCGTGCTTCCCGGCGCGGTGATCGGGCGGAACGTAGTGGTCGCGGCCGGCTCGGTGGTCAGGGGTGAGATCGGGGACCGGTGCGTGGTCGCCGGAGCGCCGGCCAGGGTGGTCAGGCAGTTCGATCTGCACGTCGGCTGGACGAAGCCGCTGGCGGGCGCCGGCCTTGCGGGCCTGGCGGGTCCTGGCGAGGAGGGGATCGCGGCTCTGCTTGGCGAGGCACTGGCGGAACAGCCGCTCGTGGACGTGACCCTCGCGGCCGAGCCGCTGGCGGAGGGGGATCTGCTCGCTGAGGGCTCTGCTGGCTAGCCGGCCTGCTGGCTCGTGACGGCCCGGAGGAACGCGCGCCGCCGCCCATGTGCGGGACGAATACCTCGCCGTGCAGTGCGCGCTCGACGAGGTCCGCCGCCCTGGCGGCGTTGGCGAGCCGGCTGCCCTCGCTTCTGTACATCGTCAGCACCGCTTCTATGGCGCCCGGCGGCAGGTGCGGACCGAGCTCCGACCGGGCGGTGCGGTAGCCGCTCCTGGCTCCTTCGACGCAGGCGCTGAGATGATGCCTGGCCAGGGCCGCGAGCGCGATCGGGTGCCGTCGCAGCACCCCGTGCAGCTGATAGTCGGACGGGATCACGTCAAGCAGCCAGCTGACGGCCGACGGCTCGAACTCCGGGCCGCCCGGCGGCTGCACCCCGGTCGGCCAGCCTGGCGGGACGAACGTGCTCACCACGACAGCGTAACCCGCACTCGAACATAAGTTCTAGGGATGGCTCCCGAAATGCTCGCTCTCGCGGCTCGGTTCAGGGTCGCCTTGCCGTCGTCGCGGCTTGATGTGCCGCCGCTGCTTGGCTTCGTGAAGGGCGGCAGGCCCGAGCCCGATGGTGACGGCGCCGCCGCCGTGCGGTGACCGGCCGAGCGTCAGCGTGCCGCCCGACGCCTCCGCGATCCGGCGGGCGATGTCCAGGCCGAGCCCGGTCGATCCAGCGCTCGACAGGCCTCGCCTGGCCGGGTCGGGGTGCGAGAATCCCGGCCCGTTGTCCGACACCACGACCCAGGCTCCGCCGGCCGCGCGCGGCGAGACCCGGACCGAGAACGCAGTTCCGTCCGGGGTATGCGCGAAGACGTTCTCGAGCAGGATGTCCACGCATGCGGCCAGATCCTGGGCGGCCACCCCGACGGGCAGGGGGGTGGCCGACGGCATCTCGACCGTCATCCAGCGCTCCTGATCTTCGGCCAGCGCCGCCCAGTACTCGGCGCGGGCTCGCACGACGGCGGTGGCGTCGCAGCCCGCGGCGGCGCCATTGGATGCCGGCCGCCTTGCTTCCGCGATGATCTCGTTGACCGTCTTGGTCAGCGCGTCAACGTCACCGATGACCCTGGTCATGACCTCCTGGTCGGCGCTGAGTGACTCGGCGTCGATCCGAAGCGCCGTCAGCGGCGTGCGCAGCCGGTGGGACAGGTCGGCGAGCGTCTCCCGCTCGTGCGCCAGCAGCTCGCCGATCCTTGTCGCGAGCCGGTTGAGACCGTTGCTGACCTGGCGGATCTCTGGCGGCCCGTCGACGGGAGCGCGCGCGGTCAGATCCCCTGCCGCGAGGCGCTCGGCTGCCATCGCGACGTTGCCGAGCGGCCTGACCAGCGTCCTGGTCAGCTGGGCGGCCACGATGACGGCCATCGCGAGCAGTCCGATGGCCACCAGGCCGAGCAGCAGCCAGGCATGGGCGACCCCATGGCGCAGCTGAGCGTCAGGAACGAACGTCCTGATGACCGCCGTTCCGCCAGGCAATCCCTGGACGGCGACGAAGATGGCGACCCCGCCCGGTGCCGACTCGCTGAAGCTCTTGCCCTTCGCGGCCAGCGCGACGCCGGATGTGCGCGCGGCGTGCACGCCGAGCTGGCGCCCGTCCGGCAGGAAGATCGTCACAGGCTCGCCCGGGTTCTGCTGGTTGACCCGCTGGACCGACGCTCGCAGGTCCTGGGGGCTGACCGTTGCCAGCAAGGGCGCCATGAACTGCGCCCGGATCGTCGCCCCCGACACCGCGCTCTCCGCGGCGAACGTGCGCACCAGCAGAGCGAGCGGCAGCATGAAGGACACCAGGATCAGCGAGCCGATCGCGAGCACGAGGAAGATGACGCGGAGTCTCATCGGAGCAGCAGTTGGCTACGAAGGAGCGGACAGCTTCATCCCGACACCGCGGATGGTGTGCAGGTACCTGGGACGCTGGGCGTTCTCCCCTAGCTTGCGGCGCAGCCAGGACACGTGCACGTCAACCGTCTTGTCGGCGCCCCCGTACGGCATCCGCCATACGTGCGTGAGCAGTTCGCGCTTGGTCACGACCTGGCCCGCGCGCGTTGCCAGGTAGTACAGCAGGTCGAACTCACGCCTGGACAGGTCGAGCGGGCGATCGTCCAAGGTGGCCTCGTGCGCGTCCTCGTCCAGGCGGAGCCCGCCGACGACTACCGGCTCCGTCCTGCGCTCTTCTGTGGCCACGGCACGCCTCAGCACCGCCCTGACCCTGGCCTCGATCTGGCTGACGCCGAACGGTTTGACCAGGTAGTCGTCGGCTCCCGCGTCGAGGACCTTGACGATGTCCTGCTCGTCGTCCCTGGCAGTCGCGACGACGACGGGCACCTTGCTGATCGCCCTGATCATCCGCAGGGCCTCGAATCCGTCGAGGTCGGGCAGGCCGAGGTCCAGAATGACGAGATCGGGCGGCGCGTCGACGACCAGCCGGAGCGCTTCCATGGCCGTTGGCGTGCTCGACACCGCGTGCCCGCGGTCGGTGAGCGCGCGGATCAATCCACCGCGAATCGCCGCATCGTCCTCGACGAGCAACAGCTGTGCCATGGGTACGAACGTAGTGGCTGCGGCCGGCTGCCAGGGCAACATCGACTCTAGTTCCGTGCCTGGTCGGGAACCTTTGCGAGGTCTCCTTCCTCGTGCTTGTCTGGCTTTCGTCATCGTGCTTGCCCGGATTTCGACGCAGAGATGATCCCTCGCGTTGAGAAAGTCTTTACGAACTCTTAGCGACTTCTGCGAAAGTCTTTCTTGGTGCGCTCCAGAATCCTGCTCGGCATCGGCGCCTGGGTGCTCGGTGCGGCATCGGCCACCGCTGGGAGCCTCTATGCGGTGGACCAGCTTGGCCAGAGCCTGCTGGCGCAGCACACCAAGCAGATATCGGTCGCCATGGTCAATGCCGAGCTCGCGCTGGAGAACGCCGACCGGACGACGCAGGGCGTGATCCCTTCGTCGGCTCCTCCCGCGTCCCCGTCTCCGTCTGCGTCGACGACGCCCCCGCGGCCCAGGCCAGCGGCTGTTCAACCAAGCCGCCAGGCTCACCGCCTGCGCAGGCAGTCCAGCAAGTTGCTGACGTCGCGCGGCGGCACCGCGGCGGCCAGCTGCGATAACGGCCTCGTCCGCCTGCTGTACTGGAGCCCCGCGCAAGGCTTCGAGGCCGACGACGTCAGCAAGGGACCCGCCAGGGTCGCGAGCGTGACCTTCACCGATACTTCCGGCGGCGTGGTGATGCGAGTCGCGTGCACGTCCACGGGCGTTCCTGTCGCGCACGTGTCGCCGCTCGGCTGGGGTGGCGGCTCACACCACGACGACTGACGAGGGCTTGCTCTCTGCGCGCGCCCCTGAGAGCCGCGGCCGCCGTTACGAGCGGCTCTTGTCGGCAAGCAGGGCGAGCGTCGGGCAGGCGGCGACGGCCTTCCTGGCCAGGCTCTTCACGTCCTCCGGCACGACCTCGTCGGGAATGATCGGATAGCCCCACGGGTCACGTGTGATGAACTCGGGCAGCAGCTCGGCGCACATGCCGTGGGCCTCGCACATGATCGGATTGACGCGCAGCCGGTAGCTCACCATGACCCCGCACTCCCCGGGATCGGCAGCAGCGGCGGCTCGGCCACCCCGAAGCAGGGGCCGCTGCGGTCATGGGCGTGCACATCGTGCCTGAAGGCGCGGAAGGCGCTGGCAGCCAGCTGGGTTGCCCCGTCAGGATGGCGGCAGGCTCCGCGCCCCTCGATCAGCGGGATCAAGGCCCCGACCCGCTCGGCCATGTTGCCGCGGCCGCCGTGAAACGCCAGGTCCTCGACCACGTCGGCGAGCGCGGGCAGGCCGAAGACGCAGGGACCGCACTGGCCGGCGCCGGAATCGGCGAGATACCTGACGACCCGCGCGGTCTCGGCGATCCCGCAGCAGGACTCAGGCAGCACGACGAGTACGCCAGCGCCCATCGCTGCGCCGGCGGCGAGCAGGCTGGAACGAGCGAACGGCACCTGCCACGCCGTCTCGGCCGCCAGCCAGGTCCCGAAGTACCCGCCGACCAGGACAGCCTGGGGGCGCTGGGCTGGCCCGCCGGCGAGAGTCAGCATCTCCCCGATCGGCGTGCCGAGCTCGATCTCGTAGACGCCCGGCCACCTGATCGCCCCGCTGATGGTGACGAGCGTCGTTCCCGGGTCATCGCGCAGGCCGCTCTCCCTGAACCAGGCGTCGCCGTACCGGCCGATCATCGCCAGATGGGCGAGCGTCTCGGCGTTGCTGACCGCTGTCGGGTGGCCGTCCACGCCGCGCTCGTGCGTGCGCGGTGGCGTGAACGTCGGCAGGCCGGGCCCGCCGTTGAGGTACTGCACGATGGCGGTCTGCTCGCTGGCGACGTACTCGTCGTCGATGCCGGCGAGCTCGATCGGCACCGGGTCGATGCCGGCCACCTCCCTGGCATGGATCGCACCAGCCAGATTCGCCATCAGCCTGCCGTTCCCGGCATGTACCGCGAGGTATGCCTCGCTCGCTCCGACCGCGAACGCCGCGAGCGTGATCCCGTCCAGGACCAGATGCGGGACACGGCTGAGGAGCAGCTCGTCCTTCCTGCTGGCCGGCTCGCCTTCCGCGCCGTTGGCGACGACGACTGCGGGTCGGCCGCTCTCCGCGACCGACCGTAGCTTGCGTCCGGCCGGGAAGCCCGCACCACCGCGGCCGGTCAGGCCCGCCCGGTCGACGGTATCGATCAGCCTCGCTGCGGCACGCCGCGCCGCGGCCCGGTCACCGTTCCACGCCGCTGCCGGCAGGTCCAGGGTCCCGTACGTCCGCTCATGGTGCCGCAGGTCGGCAGGCCGCCCGGCGGCGATCCCTGCCAGCAGGCGTGGCAGCCGCTCCTCGCGGTGCTGGTAGTCCCGCCTGGGCACCTCTGCGATCGCGGTCACCGGGCGATTCTCCTGGACGGGATCAGCCGGACGGTACGGTACCCGACGGCCACGAGGACCATGGCCACGCAGGCGAGGGTGAGGGCGAGCACCCATCGGGTCCCGTGGTCGGTTCCTGCTCCGAGGCCATGCGCGACCGCGACCGGCCAGCACAGGTAGCCCGCCCAGTGCACGCCGCGCCACAGGCGGTGTCCGATTCGCTGCCTGAGCAAGCTCGTGACCAGCAGCGTCAGCATCACGTCGCAGGCGACAGCCCCGAGGCCGAGCCAGAACCGCTTGTAAGACGACACGAACGGGACGAACGCGGTCGGCAAGCCGATCGAGGTATAGGTGTCGATCACGGTCGTGCCGACGTGCAACGTGAGGAATGCCAGCGCGATCAGGGACAGGTTCCTGTGCATTCCCTGGACGAGGAACCTCGGCCAGCGTGCGCTGGCGAACCGGCCCGCGTTCAGGATGCCGAGGACGGCGCTGGCGGTGAGCGCGATCAGGGTGATCAGGCCTGCCGCTCTCGTCGCGTACCAGAGAAAGGGCCCGTGCAAGAACGACCCGGTCTGGATCCCGCTCACCCGGGCCAGCCTCCCGTGGTGACGACCGTGCCGCCTTGCCTGGTCAGCCTCGCCGGCAGGTTCAGCTCATGCAGCCAGCGCAGCGCCCGTCGGCCGCGGATGATCGACGCCGTGCTCGCCGTGTTGGCGTCAACGCAGGTCGCCGCCGCCACCGAGACGCTCGTCCAGTAGATCTCCGCCGGCCGTCCTGTCCCTGGCACGATGATGTGGTGCAGGTCCTGACTGCCGCGCCGCCAGCCGCGGACCGCGGGACACGAGGTGGCCATGCCGCCGGCCTCGATGGCAACGCACTGCTGATCGCTGGTCGCGCGCGCCCTGCTGGTCCGCCCGCCGTCGGCTCGCCCGTCGCCCGCCCGGTCGTCTACGCCGATCCGCCAGCCGCCGGGCGGCGGAAGGCCCGCGACCGCGATGTCGCCGCCGAGGTTGACCAGGACACCGCAGCCGATCTGCCTGAAGATCGTATCCGCGGCCACGTCGGCGGCGAACGCCTTGGCCGTGGCGCCCAGATCGAGCACAACCCCGGGCGGAACCCGGACGCTGAGCTGAGCGGGGCGCACGTCCACGCACCGCCAGCCTGGCGCCGGCACGGGCGGCTCGGTCAGCGCTGACGTGTCGGCCGCCAGCTCGGCGAAGTCCTTGTCGTAGCCAAGGCGCAGCAGCGAGCCGCCGCACGTCGGATCGACTTCGCCGTCGGTGATCTCGGCGGCGCGCAGCGCGGCGGAGAGTGCGCCGGCGAACAGCGGACTGACGGCCCGGCGGGTCCCGCCTGCCCTGTTGAGCGCGGACAGCTCGGAGTCCGGCCTGAACCTCGAGCACGCGAGGTCGATCGCCGCGAGCTGGCCGGCCAGTATCTGCTGGGCCGTGCCGAGCGAGGCTGGCTCGGTGACAAGCACCGAGCAGAAGGTGCCAAGCGCCTTGGTTGTTCGGCCCGCCACAGATGGGACGGCCGGGCGGGCGAGCGTGATGGCGGACGTGGAAGCCTTGGCGGGCGCGGCCGGCCAGGCGGCCATGGGGCGGCGTGTGGTTGCTGGAGCGAACAGGTTCATCTCATCAATGCAGGTAGGGGGATGGTCCTGGCCGTCGCTGGGCGGCGCGGCTCAGCGCGTGCGTCAGCCTCCTGACGAGGAACCGCTTGTGGTCGTCTGGGAAGGGGTGGGGCTGGGGGAGGGCGGTGTCGACGGTGGCTTGACCGTAGGCTTCGGAGCTGGCTGGCGGACGGTCGGAGCCGGGGTGGGGCGAGCACGTGACGTGGCCCGCTTCGGCGCGGCAGCCGCCTTGTGCTCGGCCTGCAGCTTCGGGCTGTGGCTGGGCGACGGGCTGCCGCTGGCCTTGCCCGAGGCGCCGGGGCTCGCAGGTCCCGACGGGCTCGTCGACGGCGTGCCCGCTTGCGAGGTCGTCGTGGCCGCCGGCGCGGAATGGCTGAACACATTCATCAATCCGACCGCGCCGACGGCGCTGAGCAAGGTTGCGCGCCAGGTCAGCGTCGAAAGCTTGCGCAGGCCGTCGTCACGGCGAAAGGTGAGTCGATCTCCGTGTCGCATGGGTGTAACAAAATCGGGAATTGCGTTAAGAGTCCACCAAGAGCGGTTCAAGGGGACACTCTGATCAGTGGCTACGCCCGGCCGGGGCCGGCCGGAGGTGCGGGTAGACTGGCATCTGCCGTAAGTGCGGCGCTTCCCAGGTAACCATGGAGTCTTCCCGCATGCCCGCCCGCCCGGCTGACGCCGCCACCGCCGACGTCGCGACCCGCGATGACCTGCGCAATGTCGCGATCGTCGCACACGTCGACCACGGCAAGACGACGCTGGTCGACGCCATGCTCTGGCAGTCAGGCGCGTTCCGCGCCAACGCGCAGGTCGCCGAGCGCGTCATGGACTCCGGTGACCTTGAGCGGGAGAAGGGCATCACGATCCTGGCAAAGAACACCGCGGTGAGCCACGGCGGGCTCACCATCAACATCATCGACACGCCAGGTCACGCGGACTTCGGCGGCGAAGTCGAGCGCGGCCTGTCGATGGTCGACGGGGTGCTGCTCCTCGTGGACGCGAGCGAGGGCCCGCTGCCGCAGACCAGGTTCGTGCTGCGCAAGGCGCTCGAGGCCAAGCTGCCTGTGATCCTTGTGATCAACAAGGTGGACCGGCCGGACGCAAGGATCGCCGAGGTCGTCGATGCCTGCTACGAGCTCTTCCTCGACCTCGACGCGACCGAGGACCAGATCGAGTTCCCGATCGTCTACGCCTCGGCGCGGGCTGGCAGGGCCTCGCCGAACCGCCCAGAGGACGGCACGCTGCCTGACTCGGCCGACCTGGAGCCGCTGTTCGAGGTCATCAGGCAGTCCGTGCCCGCGCCGTCCTACGACCCTCGCGCACCGCTGCGGGCGCACGTGACGAACCTGGACGCGTCGGCCTACCTCGGCAGGATCGCGCTTTGCCGGGTGGTGTCCGGCGCGATCAGCAAGGGTCAGCAGGCAGCCTGGTGCCGGCGCGACGGCTCGATCGAGCGCGTCAAGATCTCTGAGCTTTTCCGCACGCAGGCGCTCGAGCGCGTTCCGGCCGCGACCGCGTCGGCGGGAGACATCATCGCCGTCGCCGGAATCAGCGACATCATGATCGGCGAGACGCTCGCCGACCCTGACGATCCGCGGCCGCTTCCCCTGATCACCGTGGACGAGCCAGCGATCTCGATGACGCTCGGGGTCAACACCTCGCCGCTGGTCGGCAAGGGCGGCTTCTCCGTTGGAGCGGCCCTGACCACCGCCAAGCCGACCGGCAGGGGACACACGAAGGTCACCGCCCGGATGGTGCTCGACCGGCTTGATTCCGAGCTCGTCGGCAACGTCTCGATCAAGGTGCTGCCCACCGAGCGGCCTGACACCTGGGAGGTTCAGGGGCGCGGCGAGCTGGCCTTGGCCGTCCTGGTGGAGACCATGCGGCGCGAGGGCTACGAGCTGACGGTCGGGCGGCCGACGGTGGTGACCCGCGAGATCGAAGGCAAGCTGCACGAGCCGGTCGAGCGGCTGACTATCGACGTGCCCGAGGAGTACCTCGGCGCGGTGACCAGCCTGCTCGCGATCCGCAAGGGGCGGCTTGAGCAGATGACCAATCACGGCACCGGCTGGATCAGGCTCGACTTCATGGTGCCGGCGCGGGGGCTGATCGGGTTCCGAACCCAGTTCCTCACCGACACGCGGGGCACCGGCATCGCGCATCACGTGTTCGAGCGGTACGAGCCATGGGCAGGGCCGATGCGGATGCGGGCCTCCGGATCTCTGGTTGCCGACCGGTCTGGGGTGGCCACGGCGTACGCGATGTTCTCGCTGCAGGAGCGCGGCACGCTGTTCGTCGAGCCAGGCACCGAGGTGTACGAGGGCATGATTGTCGGCGAGAACTCACGTTCCGACGATATGGACGTCAACATCGCGAGGGAGAAGAAGCTCACGAACATGCGCCAGTCGACCGGCGAGGAGCTTGAGCGGCTCATCCCGCCGCGGGCGCTGAGCCTGGAGCAGGCGCTGGAGTTCTGCGCCGACGACGAGTGCGCCGAGGTCACGCCCACAGCGATCCGCCTGCGCAAGACCGTGCTCGACGCCAAGGAGCGCGGCAGGATCCGCGCGAGGATCAGCCGGGAGGGCTGAGCGCGGGACCAATGTCACTGGCTTGTGGCCGATGCCTCACGTCAGTTCCGCAAGGGACCTCTGGCTTTTGCCGCCTGCCGCCGATGCGGCCGAAGGTGGCAATAGGTATCCGACGTCGCCTGACTCCGGAATGCCCGTGATTCAGGAGGATCCACATGATCGGCAGATCGAGAATGCTCGCCATTCTGGCTTGGAAGCGGCTGTTCATCAGCGTTCTCCTAGCCCTGAGCTTCATCACGGCCATCGCGACGCTCCCGGCGGTCAGCGCCCATGCCGGCGATGGCGGCGTGCCCGTCGCGACCGGCACGTAGCGGCGTCTGCCAGCTGGCCCAGGCACCGCGCTGCGCGCGAACCTGGTCAGCGTCTGGACGGGCCGCGAGATGATCATTCATGGCATCTTCGGGACCGACCCGGCGCACGGGCGCGTCACGTTCGCGTACCGACCCGCCACCGGTACCTGGAAGCGGCTCGCGCGCGGGCCAGCGTGGAAGGCGCTGGAGAGCTCTGGTCCGGCGGCGGCCGCGTCTGGCGCGGGCTGGCGGACCGTCGCAACGGTCGGTGCGGCCCATCACAACGAGCTGCCTGGCTTCTTCTACCACTTCGGCGGCGGCCGCTGGACTCGTCGGACGATACCGGCGCCGGCCGGCGCGCGCGCCGTGCTGAGCAGCCTGACCTGGATACCGGGTACTCGCTCGCTCTGGGCCTCGGCCACCGCGATCGCGGCAGGAAAGCAGACCGGCGAGATCCTGAAGTTCGGCCCCTAGCCGCGCCGGGCGCGCACGATACCGAAGCCGGCGAAGATCCCCGCCGAACTCCGCGGAGTCCGTGGCCGACCTGGTCGCCTCGGGCCCGCGTGACGTGTGGCTGCAGCGCGACATCGAAACCGGAACTCAGGGTGCGCGGACGCTGTACCTGCTGCACTGGAAAGGGCAAGACGTGGCACCGGGTTCCGCTCAGCAAGCCGGCAAGCGACGTCGACGAGATGGCCAGGGACGGCCACGGCGGCCTGTGGCTCGTGACCAACGGCCCAGGCCCCGCGTTCCGCTGGCTCTTCGACCACCGGAGCGGGAGCGGCAGGTGGACCAGGATGGCGGTGCCGTCCGCCGCGAAGACCACCGTGCCGGAGGTGACCCGCCTGACCTGGGTTCCCGGTACGCGCTCTGACTGGGCGGCCGGCGGGCTCCTGCCGGTTAGCTCCAGCGCGGACGTGCTCGGCGGGATCTGGAGGTACCGGGCGCCGTAGGCCAGGTGACCCGCTACTTCACAGTCAGGTAGACGAGGCTGGCGACGCCGAACACCAGGCAGTAGACGGCGAACGGAGTCAGAGTCCTGGTCTGGAAGTACTTCATCAGGAAGCGCACCGACAAGTAGGCGGCGATGCCTGAGACGATGCTCCCCGCGAGGATCTGCGGCCTGACGCCATTGCCGAGCGGGCCGAGCAGGTCAGGGATCTTGAGCACGCCTGCGGCCAGGATGACGGGCGTCGCGAGGAGGAACGCGAACCGCGCCGCGTCCTCCCTGGACAGGCCGCGGAACATCCCGGCCACTATGGTCACGCCGTCCCGGCTGATGCCGGCCAGCAGCGCGAGTATCTGCGCGGAGCCGATGAGGATCGCCTGCAGGTAGCTGAACGAGGTAAGCCGGCGGTCGGCTTGCACGGCCGTCGCGATCTCTTGCTGGCGCAGCGCGCGCTGGCCCGAGGAGTGGGCGCCGCCCACCCGCGCGGCCCCTACGAGCGCGGGTTCCTCCTCGCGCTCCCTGAGCACCTGCTCATCCGCCTGCTTGGACTTGCGGGTCCTGAACCGCTCGCCGGCGAACAAGATGACGCCGTTCAGCACGAGGAAGAGCGCCGCCCTCGTTGGCACCGCGAAGATCACGCGGAACGTGTGCTCGAATACCAGGCCGACGAGGCCGACAGGAATCGTCGCCAGCACGATCATCCAGGCCAGCTTCTGGTCGGGGGTGCTGACCTCCCTGCGCGCGATCGAGCTGAAGAAGCCGCCGATGATCCTGATCCAGTCACGCCAGAAGTACGCGGTGATCCCGATCGCCGTGGCGACGTGCAGGCCGACTATGAAGGCCAGGTACGGGGACTCGGCCTTGCTGACGTCCAGGTCGTTCGCCCAGCTGCCGCCGACGATGGCTGGGATCAGGACGTTGTGGCCGAGGCTGGAAACCGGGAACAGCTCGGTCGTGCCCTGGATCAGGCCGACGATGATCGCCTCGGCAAAGGTCAGGTGCGTCATGACAACCTCTCGCTCGACGGGCCTACTGCGCCCGCGCCAGCAAGGATATTCATGCCATACCAACCGTGCCGCCAACTCGCCGAGGGCAGTTGGGGTGCTGGCGATTTCTAAGCCTTGCAGTCGCTGAACCAGGCGTTCGCCGCCTTAACCAGACATTAGGAAGACTCGTCGTTCCTTTCGTCATGACGCGGGTAGTCGACGCGCAACGACAACCGCACGCAGCTGGCGACCGCCGGCGATGAAGGAGAGCGAGTGATGTTGCACCTCGCCGGAGCACACCATGCGATGGCGCTGAACCCCCTGAGTTCGACCTCGCTGCTCGCGAGCCTGGGTGCCCTCGGCGTCTTTCTCGCGCTCTTCGCCGAGACTGGCCTGCTGATCGGGTTCTTCCTGCCCGGCGATTCGCTGCTGTTCACGGCCGGCCTGCTGTGCGCGGGATCCGCGACCAGCAAGACGCACCTGTCGCTGCCGCTCGTCCTGCTGGCGGCCGCCGGCGGCGCGCTGATCGGGGCGCAGACCGGGTTCGTGATCGGGCGGAAGGGCGGGCGGCCGCTGCTTGAACGCAGCCGCAACAGGTTCCTGCGCAAGGGTGCCGAGCGCTCGCAGCAGCTACTGTCGCGGTATGGCTACGGCAAGGCGATCGTGCTGGGGAGGTTCATCCCGTTCGTGCGAACGGTGCTGAACCCCATGGTCGGGGCGCTCGACATGCCGGCCAGCTCGTTCACGATCTGGCAGGTTGCCGGCGGTCTGCTGTGGTCGATCGGCGTGACGATGCTCGGTTACGGCCTCGGCTCGACCATCGGCAACGTCGAGGCGTACCTGCTGCCGGTCATCACTGTGATCGTGGTGCTCTCGCTGATTCCGCTGCTGCTGGAGTTCATCAGGCACAAGAAGGCCGGGCAGAGCGGGTCGCAGCCCGCCGTACCTGACAGTCCTGCGCACTTCGCGGGACAGGCATCCGAGCGGCGCACCGGCACCGAGGGTTAGCCGGGCACCTTCGGAGTGTCGTTCTTGCCGCGCCGACCGATCTTGCTGCCGAGCCACACCAGCGGGTCGTACTTCCTGCTGACGACGCGCTCCTTGAGCGGGATCAGCGCGTTGTCGGTGATGTGGATGTTCTCGGGGCAGACCTCGGTGCAGCACTTGGTGATGTTGCACATACCGAGGCCGAAGTCATCCTGGGCGATCTCGCGGCGGTCGGCGGTGTCCGCTGGGTGCATCTCCAGCTCGGTGATGCGCATGAGGAAGCGCGGCCCGGCGTAGGCGGGCATGTTCTCCTCGTGGTCCCTGATCACGTGGCAGACGTTCTGGCACAGGAAGCACTCGATGCACTTGCGGAACTCCTGCGACCGCTCGACGTCCACCTGCTGCATCCGGAATTCGCCGAGCCCGACGGACGGGTCAGGGCTGAACGACGGGATCTGCCTGGCCTTCTCGAAGTTGAACGACACGTCCGTGACGAGGTCCCTGATGACCGGGAAGGTCCGCATCGGCGTGACCGTGATGGTCTCATCGGGCTCGAACAGCGACATCCGGGTCATGCATGCCAGCCGCGGGTGGCCGTTGATCTCCATCGAGCAGGAACCGCACTTGCCCGCCTTGCAGTTCCAGCGCACCGCGAGGTCGCTGGCCTGCGTCGCCTGCAGCCGGTGCAGGATGTCGAGCACGACCTCGCCCTCGTTGGCCTCGACCTCGTAGTCGACAAGCTCGCCCTGACCGGCGTCGCCCCGCCAGACCTTCAGCTTGACCTTGGTGCCCATTTAGTGCGTCTCCTCGGGCTCGGGGGCCGTCGATTCTCTGGCAGCGGCCGGTTCAGGCGGCAGTTCCTCCTCGGTCATGTACTTCTTCAGCTCACCGCGGTCGAACAGCGCGAGCAGATCTTCGCGCATCGCCGGCATCGGCTGCTTGACCAGCACCACGCGATCGCCGTTCTCGTCGCTCGCCAGCGAGCACACCAGGTTGACCTTGCGCCACTCCGGCGACATGACCGGGTAGTCGTCGCGGGTGTGGCCGCCGCGGCTCTCCTGCCGTTCCAGCGCCGCCTGCGCCACGCACTCGGCGATCAGCACGATGTTGCGCAGGTCCAGCGCCAGGTGCCAGCCCGGGTTGTAGGCGGGACCACCCTCGGCGCGGACGACCGCTGCCCGCTCGCGGAGTTTCTCGAGTTCGGACAGCGCCGCCTTGATCTCGTCTTCCTTGCGGATGATGCCGACCAGGTCTGACATCGTCTGCTGCAGCTCGGAGTGGACGGTGTACGGGTTCTCGCCGACGGCCCGCTCGAATGGCGCCAGCGCCTCGGTCCGCGCGGCCGTGACATCGCCGTCGCCTGGCACGGGCCTCTTGTCGCCGAGCTTGTCCAGGTACTCCGCCGCGCCCATGCCGGCGCGCCGGCCGAACACCAGCAGGTCGGACAGCGAGTTGCCGCCCAGCCGGTTCGATCCGTGCATCCCGCCTGAGACCTCGCCGGCCGCGAACAGGCCCGGCACGCTGGACTCGCCGGTGTCCGGGTCGACCTCCACCCCGCCCATCACGTAGTGCTGGGCAGGCCCGACCTCCATCGGCTCCTTGGTGATGTCGACGTCGGCCAGCTCCTTGAACTGGTGGTACATCGACGGCAGCCGCCGCAGGATCTCCTCGGCCGGCAGCCGGGACGCGATGTCGAGGAAGACCCCGCCGTGCGGCGAGCCGCGGCCAGCCTTGACCTCGGCGTTGTTCGCCCTGGCGACTTCGTCGCGCGGCAGCAGCTCAGGCGGGCGCCGGTTGTTGTCGGGGTCGGAGTACCAGCGATCGGCCTCCTCCTCGGTCTCGGCGTACTGGGCGCGGAACACGTCGGGCACGTAACCGAACATGAACCGCTTGCCCTCGGAGTTGCGCAGCACGCCGCCGTCGCCGCGTACCGACTCGGTCACCAGCAGCCCGCGCACCGACAGCGGCCACACCATGTGCGTGGGATGGAACTGCACGAACTCCATGTTCAGCAGCTTGGCGCCGGCCAGCAGCGCAAGCGCGTGGCCGTCGCCGGTGTACTCCCAGGAGTTGGAGGTGACCTTGAAGGTCTTGCCGATCCCGCCGGTGGCCAGCACCACGGCCGGCGCCTCGAAGAGAACGAACTGCCCGGACTCCCTGATGTAGCCGAAGGCCCCGGCGATTCGCGCCGTGCTGTCCTGGGGGGACGACCCCCCTGAGCCCCTCGGGGCCTCCTTGATCAGCCTCGTGATCGTGGTCTCGGAGAAGACCTTGATCATGGCCTCGGGGTCGCCGTGCTCGCGCGCGTCCTCCTGCTGCAGGGCCACGACCCGTTGCTGCAAGGTCCTGATCATCTCCAGGCCGGTGCGGTCGCCGACGTGCGCCAGCCTGGGGTACTCGTGACCGCCGAAGTTGCGCTGGCTGATCTTGCCGTCCTTGGTCCGGTCGAAGAGCGCGCCCCAGGCCTCGAGCTCCCAGACCCGGTCAGGGGCCTCCTTGGCGTGCAGTTCGGCCATCCGCCAGCTGTTCAGGAACTTGCCGCCGCGCACGGTGTCGCGGAAGTGCACCATCCAGTTGTCGTTGCTGTTGACGTTCCCCATCGCCGCTGCGCAGCCACCCTCGGCCATGACCGTGTGGGCCTTGCCGAACAGCGACTTGGAGATGACAGCGGTCCGCTTGCCCGCCTGCCTTGCCTCGATGGCCGCCCGCAGCCCCGATCCGCCGGCGCCGATCACCACGACGTCGTAGGGGAGTCTTTCGATGTCAGTCATGACGGATTGGGCACCTTCTGCCTTGAGTCTAGAAGAACCGCGGGTCCGCAAAGACGCCAGCAGCAACCAGCCGGATGTACAGGTCGGTGAAGAGCACGAAGCCGAGCGAGATCCACGCGTACTGCATGTGGTAGCCGTTCAGCCGGGAAACCAGGGTCCAGGCCTTGTACCTGACCGGGTGCTTGGAGAAGTGCTTCAGCCGGCCGCCGGTGACATGCCGGCACGCGTGGCAGGACAGCGAGTAGAGCCACAGCAGCGCCGCGTTGACGATCAGCACCAGCGTGCCGAGGCCCATGTGGCCCCACTGGCCCCCGTGGTCCTGGAACGCGAGCACCGCGTCGATGGTCAGGATCACGTTGAAGATCAGCGCGATGTAGAAGAAGTACCGGTGCACGTTCTGCAGGATGAGGGGCAGCCTGGTCTCGCCCGTGTACTTGCCGTGCGGCTCGCGCACGGCGCACGCGGCCGGCGACTGCCAGAAGGCCCGGTAGTACGCCTTGCGGTAGTAGTAGCAGGTGAGCCTGAAGCCCATCGGGCCGCCGATGATGATGATCGCGGGGGTGAGCGCGCTCAGCCACGGGATCCAGTGGAAACCGGAACCGGCCGTGCACGTGGTTGCCAGGCAGGGCGAGTACAGCGGCGAGATGTACGGCGCCCAGAAGTAGTCCGCGTTGACCAGCGAGGCCCAGGTCAGGTAGATCACGACGACTGCCAGGAAGGCGCCGGTGATGGCCGGCTGGCGCCACCAGGGGTCCTTTCGCAGCGTCTTGCTGGCGATCTGCGCCCTGGTCCTGGCTGGCGCCTGGGTTACCTGCGTCATCGACGCCTCCGCACTGAGACTGAAGCCGATCGGCTCGGGTCACCACATCGGGTCATGGCACGGGGTCATCACCCTGGCGCGCTTCGTGCCGTCCCGGCCAGCCAAGCAGCTGGCCAGGGGTTAACCGGCAGGGCGCTGCCGCGTTGCCCACTGAACCTTATTCCAACGGTAGTCATGATGCCGACCTGGGTGTAGCTTCTGCCGGTGTGACCCTCGCTACACCATCTCGCCTGGCTAGTCGCTGACGTCGGGCCCGGCAAGCCCGAGTGCGCCGCGCAGGAAGTCGACCTGGAGCAGCAGCAGGTTCTCGGCCACTTCCTCCTGGGACGCCATGTGCGTCACCCCGCTCAGCGGCAGGACCTGGTGCGGCCGGCCAGCGGCCAGCAGCGCCGACGACAGCCTGAGCGTGTGCGCGACGGTCACGTTGTCGTCGGCCAGCCCGTGAATGATCATGAGCGGCCTGGTCAGCCTGGGCGCGTCGGCAAGCAGCGAGGACTGGTCGTAGGCGGCGGCGCTGCGGTCGGGGTGACCGAGGTACCGCTCGGTGTAGTGGGTGTCGTAGAGCCGCCACTCGGTGACCGGCGCTCCGGCGATCGCGGCGTGGAAGACGTCGGGCCTGCGCAGCACGGCGAGCGCGGACAGGTACCCGCCGAAGGACCAGCCCCTGATCGCGACCTTGGACAGGTCGAGGTCGGGCGTGCGGTCAGCGACCGCCATCAGCGCGTCGACCTGGTCCTCGAGGACCGGGCCCGCGAGGTCGCCGGCGACGGCGCGGTCCCAGCTCGCGCCGCGCCCCGGGGTGCCGCGGCCGTCGGCGACGACGACCGCGAAGCCCTGGTTCGCGAACCACTGCGACGTCAGGTGCGCGTCGGCGGAGGCCACGACGCGCTGAAGGTGCGGGCCGCCGTACGGGTCCATCAGCACGGGGAGCTTCGCCGATCCTGGCTCATACCAGGTGGGAAGGAGCACAGCGGTGTTGAGCTCGCGCGACCCGGCGCGCAGTAGCTCGATCCGCAGCTTCGGCAGCGCCGGCTGCTCGGCGAGTGAGGCGATGGCCGCTACTGCCGTGGCTTCGCTGGTACCAGGCTGATCGCGGAGCACGGTGACGCTCACGCCGTAGCCGGCCATCGACCGGCTGGCCAGGACCGTCGTCCCGCCGCCGCGCACCGCGCCCTGGACGCCGCGCAGGTCGGAAACCCGCCGCAGGCCGGCCGGGCCATAGGACCAGATACCCGCCTGCGTGGACTCGCCGTCCGAGCCGGACAGCAGAACGGTGTCTCCGTCGACCGACAGCACGCTGGCGATCCTCAGGTCCGGCGGCGTGACCGGCTCGACCCCAGCGCAGGCCAGGTCTTCCTCGCTCGCCACGAACAGGCGCCGTGCGTCTTCGGCGTCCGCGGTCCACACGACCCTGCCGTCCGCCATCCTGGCGGGGACGCCCCGCACGACGTCCAGCCAGCATGGATCGTGCTCATCCCTGACCACGCTCGTGGCGCCGGTCTGCGCGTCAACCGACAGCAGCCGCATCTGGCGCTGGTCCCTGGACTGCACGACGATCAGCGGCGCGCCAGAGTCCCAGCTCACCGTCGTCAGGTAGCCGAACGCGGCGGCGTCCCAGCGCACCGGGATCGTGCCGCCGTCGGTGTTCACGATCAGCAGCTCGACGACCGCGTTCCGGGTGCCAGCGGCCGGGTACCTGATCTCGGCGGGCTGCCGCTCCGGATTGGCCGGGTCGCCGATATGCCAGCGGTTGACGCTGGAGTTGTCGACCCTGGCGACCAGCAGGCTGCGGCCGTCCGGTGCCCACCAGAACCCGCGCTGCCTGCCCATCTCCTCGGCCGCCACGAACTCAGCGAGCCCGTAACTGATGTGCGGAATTCCGCCCGAGCCAATCAGCTCCGCGTCGGTGCCGCTCTCAAGGTCGTTGATGCGAAGCGCTCCGCGGGATACATAGGCGACCAGTCGTCCGGCCGGATCTGGCCGCGGGTCGATAGCAGGCGAGTGCGCCCCGACCGTTCGCGGGCCGCGGCCGCCCGCCGTCAGATCCGTCGTGTACACCTCACCGGCGATCGCGAATGCGGCCATCGTGAAGCCGGCGTCGGTGCCAAACGCCACCACGCCGCCGGCCCTCTCGCGCGATCTCTCCCGGCGGGCTCGTTCCTCTTCTGGTTCGTCCTTACCGGCACCGATCGCGATCGGGTCAACGACCAGGCGCTCGGGTCCGCCGTCCTGGGCGCCCGGATCGGCCGGCAAGTCGATCACCCACATGCAGGTGACCGGGTCGCTGCCGCTCTTACCGCGCAGGAACGCGATGCGCCTGCCGTCGGCGGAGATCTGGAACGAACGCGGGACGCCGAGGCTGAAGTGCCGGGTCCTCGCCTGCTGCCGGGGGAACGTGTCGGTCATGACAACAGATCCTGCCAGCCCGCGCCGGCGCGGTGGCGTCAGCCTGGTCTGGCTATCCTCACGGAATGGACCAGACCAGCGACAGGCGGCTGCTGCTCGTGCACGCCCATCCCGACGACGAGTCGATCGGAACCGGGGCGACGATGGCGAAGTACGCGGCGGAAGGGGCCGGCGTCACGCTGGTCACCTGCACGCTTGGCGAGCTCGGCGAGATCATCCCGCCGGACATCGCGCACCTGGCCTGGGACAGGGACAACGCGCTCGGCGAGTACCGGATCGGCGAGCTCGCGGCTGCCTGCGAGGCGCTCGGCGTCCGCGATCACCGGTTCCTTGGCGGGCCAGGACGCTGGCACGACTCGGGAATGATGGGCACCCCGGCTAACGACTGGGACGGCGCGTTCTGGCGGGCCGACGTCGATGCGGCGGCGAGCATCCTGCTCGAGGTCATCAAGGACGTGCGCCCGCAGGTGCTCGTGACCTACGACGCCAACGGCTTTTACGGCCATCCCGATCACATTCAGGCGCACCGGGTGGCGTGGCGGGCCTTTGGGCTGTCCGACGGGCTGGTGCGCAAGTTCTACGCGACCGCCGTTCCCAAGTCGGTGCTGGCCGAGGGGATGAGCCAGATGCGGGCGGCACAGACGCGGGCGGCACAGACGCGGGCGGCACAGACGCGGGCTGCGGGGACGTCGGCCGGATCGGTCTTCGAGACCGTTGAGTCGGCGGACGACCTGCCGTTCGGCGTGCCCGACGAGCAGGTGACGACCGAGATCGACGCTGGTGACTACCTGGCCGCCAAGCTCGCCGCCATGCGCGCGCACGCGAGCCAGATTTCGGTCGACAGCCCATTCTTCGCGCTATCGAACGGGGTTGGCCAGCGCGCGTTCGGCCACGAGTACTACACGCTCCTGGCCGGTCCGCGCGGTGCCGGCAGCGGCGATCACGGCTGGGAGTCTGACCTGTTCGCCGGCATTGACTAGCCTCCAACCGTGAGCCGCGGCCTGAAGACCATGACGTACCTCGCGCTGTTCCTGTTCGGGTGCGCGCAGGGCCTGCTCGGATCGTTCTACTACGCCGTGGGCCCTGACCCGCTGGCCGCGATCGGCTTCGACGTCGCGATCCTCGCGACCTGCCTGCTCGGCGCGTGGGGAACGAGCCAGGCGGCGGGCGGGTTCGGGCCGGCCGTCGGCTGGTTCATCGTGACGTTCGTGCTGGCCAGCGGCACCAGCGGCGGCAGCGTCATCGTCACGGCGTCCAGCGCTGGAGAGCTGTTCTTGTACGGGGGCGCGATCTGCGCGGTGATCGGCGCGATCGCCGGCTACACCTTCTGGGCCAGGCGGAAGCCGACGGCCCTGCCCTAACAGCGCGCGGCGCCGTCCCACCCGCCCGCACGGTGAGACCGCAACAAACCGCGCTACAAACGCCGAAACCGGGCAACGTTCTCGCAACGCGACCGTCCCTAGTGTCGCCGCACCATACGTTCTCCACCGGCCCTGCCGCGCGGCCCGCTGGCGTTCGCATTCCGGATCTGTGACGCCAGCGGGGCGGGGGCGCGGATGCGCGGATTAGCTGGCGGCGGGGGATGCGGAGGACATGACGCCGGGCTGGCCGGGGCTGGCTGGGCCTGGCGCGGGCGGCGGTGGCGGTGGCGCCGGGGTGCTGGCCATCAACGCCGCGGTCAAGATCAGCGCGAACACGAACGCACAGTAGACCCAGAACGCCGTCGTGAGCCCCGCGCTGATGGTCAGCCCCAGCCGGGCCGCCCGCGCGGGCGGGATGCCGAACTGCAGCGAAGGGGTCGCCTGGCCGATCTGGATCACTGCCGAGATAGCCTGCGCCGCCATCGGCACGATGGCACCGGCCAGCAGAACCGCGCCCAGCCTGACCGGCCGCCAGGCGGCCGCCGCGATGACGGCCGCCACCACCGTGATCATGACCACCAAGTCTCCGGCGATGACCATGCCGGGATTCGCGAACGCGTTCCCCGCGGTGATCGTCTGCGACGTGCCCGCGGCGGTCCGCAGCGTGAAGCTGTCCCACGACGGTGCGAACGCGATCGCCGTGCCCAGCGCGGCGGCGGCCGCGAGCGCGATGGTCAGCCCGGCCTCCAGGGTCCGCGGCCTGGCGGGTGATCCAGCGGTGCCAAGCCGGACTGCCAGCACCGAGCCAGCCGCGCAGGCGGCCCAGCCGATCAGGCTGAGCACGAGCCCCGCGCCGACGTCCGCGCTGGAGATGCCGAGCCCCAGATCGGCGACATACAGGCCGAACGTGACGACGCTGACGCCAGCCGCCAGCAGGGCGCCGGTGCGCTGCCGGGTTCCGCCCGCGACGATGAGCGCAGCGCCAGCGGCCCAGGCCGCCAGGTAGATCACGTGCGGGACGAGTTGCTCGGCCCGACCCGCCAGCCCGGTGCTGCTGAAGTAGCCGGGGAAGAGCCCGGCGATTCCGGCCGCGACGCCAGCGGCGAGCAGGGCGGCCGCGATGATAGCGGGTCGCCCTGCTCGCCGGATGGTCGCCGGGAGCCCGGCGGTCCGCTCCGCTGGAAGGGGGTTAGCGGGCGGCGGCTGGCCCGGGCTCACGGGCTGACCAGGGCCAAGGGGCTGGTCCTGGCCAAAAGGCTGGTCCGCGTCATGGAACTGACCGGCACCCAGGGGTTGGCCTGCGGGGGAGAGCTTCGTTGTGCCGGCAACTGGCTGCGGCTCATGCTGGACGACCTGGTGGATGGTCCGCCGCCGCTCGACGTCCGTGAAGCGCGCCCACGCTGCCCGCCAGCCCTCGGGCGTCTCTGGCCACCACTCGATGGGCTGCCATTGAGCCGCTCCGGCCGGCCAGATCCCGTAGAAGCCTGCTCCGCGCCCGATCTCGAACCTTGCTCCGCGATGCGCGACGATCACGTTCTCCTGCACCGTTCTCCTGGCCTCCGCTTCGGCTCTGTCTGTCAGCGCATGAGCGTAGAGCCGCAACCTCCGCACTTCCTGCACGCAAGCTGAAGCCTTGCTGCCCGCCTAAGCCGGGCCCACTCCATGATCACGAAGACTTGGGGTCCCATGGACCTCGGATCCTTCGTGATCACGGGACCGGGGTGGTGGCTAGGTAAGGAAGTGCGCAGGGATGTCGGCGATCGCGGCCCTGAGTTCCTCGCCGAGGGCCTTGGCCTGCGGGTCGAGCCGGGTGCTCGCCGCCACGCCGCGGCCGAGCAGCCCGTTGATCACGAAGTTCAGCGCGCGCAGATTCGGCAGGCGGTACCGCTCGATCCGCAGCCCGGCGACCGCTGGCACCAGCTCCGCGAGCCGTTGGGCGGTCAGGTAACCGTCCAGCCAGCTGAACTCGTTCTCCGTGCGGACCCAGACGCCGAGGTTGGCGTTTCCGCCCTTGTCGCCTGACCTGGCACCGGCTACCAGACCGAGCGGTGCCTGCCTGGTCGGGCCATGCTGGCCGGCCGGAGGATTCGGGTCCCCTGGCACCGGCGCCGAGTCAGGTCCGGCCGGCGCGGCTGGCTCGGGAACGGGCCCGAGGCCAGCAGCAGCCGAGGCCCGGCGAGGGCCCGGCCGGCTGCACGCGGGCGGGGCCCTCCCACGCCTGCTGCCCGTCGATGACAGCCCGGGTCGTCACCACGTCGGCAGGGATGGTCGTCGGCCAGTACACCCCGTACATCGAGGCATCGCCGGGCGGCGTGAGCGAGTAGAACCCCGGATAGCTGGCCAGCGCCGTCTCCACGACGGCCGCCGAGAACGCCCGGCCGACCTTCGCCTTGTCCTCGTCGAGGACCGTGATCCGCAGCAGTGCCGGATCAGATCCGACGAGCTCGACGTCGGCGGTATCGAAAGCGTCCCTGCCGCCCGTCACCCTGGCCCAGATCGTCTGCTCAGCCAGCCGGGCCTTGGCGGCCACGTCGAGGCCCTCGATCGCGAGGATCATCGAGTTCCGGTATCCGCCCGCGTAGTTGAGCGAGACCTTCAGATCGGCGGGCGGCGGCTCGCCGCGCACGCCGCTGACCCGCACCCGGTCAGGTCCGATCTGCTCGAGCGCGATCGTGTCGAACCGCGCCGTCACGTCGGGGTTGAGGTACGCGGGGGCGCCGATCTCATACAGCAGCTGGGCGGTCACGGTGCCGGCCGAGACCTCGCCGCCGGTGCCCGGATGCTTGGTGATGACCGCTGACCCGTCGGCCGCGAGCTCGGCCAGCGGGAAACCGGCTTGCGCCAGGCCGGGCACCTCGCCGAAGAAGGCGTAGTTGCCGCCCGTGGCCTGGCAGCCGCACTCGAGGATGTGCCCGGCGACCACGGCGCCGGCCAGCGCGTCGAGGTCGTCGCCGGTCCAGCCGAACCGCCACATCCCCGGGCCGACGACCAGGGCAGCGTCGGTGACCCGGCCGGTCACGACCACGTCGGCGCCGGCCGCCAGTGCCTGTGCGATAGGCAGCCCGCCGAGATAGGCATGCGCGGTCAGCGGGGTGATGCCGGCCTCGGTGAGGCTCTCACCGGTGTCGGTGTTGGCCAGCCGGTGACCGGCCCCGGTCAGCTCGGTCACCCTCGCGAGCAAATCATCGCCCTCGACGTGGGCGACGGCGGGGCTCAGCCCGGCGCGGCGGGCGAGTTCGGAGACGGCGGCCGCGCAGCCCGCGGGGTCGAGCCCGCCGGCGTTGGCGACCACCTTGACGCCGCGTTCCAGGCAGGTCGGCAGCACCTGCTCCATCTGGGTGAGGAAGGTCCTGGCATAACCTGGCCGCCCGCTCAGCATGGCCTTGCCGAGCAGGAGCATCGTGAGCTCGGCCAGCCAGTCCCCGGTGAGAACGTCGATCGGGCCGCCGTCGACCATCTCGCGTGCAGCGGAGACCCGGTCACCGTAGAACCCGCTGCAGTTCGCGACCCGAAGTACGGCCGGCACGCCACCGGCCGGGACGCCACCGGCCGGCAGGTCAGGCATGCGCGCCGTCCGCACCCGCCCCGTTGGCGGCCGGCGGAGCGGACTCGACCCAGCCCGGCTCCCGTTTGGCGGCGAAGGCGGCCATGCCTTCCTTGGCTTCCTGCGAGCCGAAGTACAGCCCCGACAGTTCGCTCATCAGGGCGAGCCCCGACGCGAATCCCTCCGCGGGCACGTCCCGCAGCACACCCTTGGTCCCGGCCAGGGCGCCAGGCCCGCCACGGAGCAGCATCCCGGCGTAGCGGGCGACCTCGGCGTCCAGGTCGCCGGCGGCAACGGCCTTCGTGACCAGGCCGATCTCGGCCGCCCTGCGGGCATCGAACACCTCGCCGGTCAGGAAGTACTCAGCCGCTGCCCTGGACGGCATCCGGCGCAGGCACGGAACCGAGATCACCGCGGGAACTACGCCGATCCGCACCTCGGAGAACGCGAAGCTCGCGCGGTCGGTGGCTACAGCGATGTCGCACGCGGCGACCAGGCCGATGCCGCCTGCCCGCGCCGCCCCGTTGACACGGCAGACGACTGGCTTGGAGCCCTCCCAGAGCAGCTCGATGACGGCGGTCATCAGCCCGGGCGCACCTGCTGGGTTGATCCGTGCTTCCTTCAGGTCAGCGCCCGCGCAGAACACCTTTCCGGCGCCGGTCAGCACGACCACCCGCACGGCAGGATCGCTCATCGCGGCGTCCAGCGCCGCCCTGAGCTGGGTCAGCAGTGCGGTCGACAATGCGTTGGCGTTGTGCGGTGAGTCCAGCGTTATGGTCCTCAGCCCGCCTGAGCTCTCGGCACGGACGAGCACAGCCTGCTCAGCGTCTGTCATCTTGCATCTCCGCTCCGGCACCTTGCTCTTCGCGCGCCTCCGGCACGGTGCTGGTTTCGCGCGCCTCCGGCACGGTGCTGGTTTCGCGCGCCTCCGGCACGGTGCTGGTTTCGCGCGCCTCCGGCACGGTGCTGGTTTCGCGCGCCTCCGGCACGACGACCGCGAGCACGTCGCCGCCGTTGACCTGTTCGCCCGGCACGACCCTCAGCTCGGCGAGAACCCCGGCCGCCGGGGCGGTGATCGTGTGCTCCATCTTCATCGCCTCGATGACCAGCACTAGCTGACCAGCGGCAACGCGGTCACCCGGCGCCGCGGCGACCCTGGTCACGTTGCCTGGCATCGGCGCGATCAGCGAGCCTGATTCGGTTGCCAGCTGCGGGGGCGGCAGCCGGTCGAGCAGCGTCAGCCGCACCGATCCGAGCGCCGAGCTGACCCAGATCGCCGCGCCGGCCCTGGTGACGGCGAATTGGTGCCTGACCCCGGCGATCTCGAGGGTGACCTCGTCGGGCGCGAATTCGACGACGGCCAGGTCGCCAGGCACCGGGTCCGAGTCAGAGCCAGAGTCAGAGTCGGCGACGCCGACGACCGTGATCCCTGCCCTGGTCCAGCTGTACCTGACATCGATCCGCCCGCGTGGCCCTGTCAACGACGTGAGCTGCGGCTGGCTCGGCACGTTCCGCCAGCCGCCGGGGATGCTGGCCGCGACCGTGGCCTCCAGGCGGTTGGCCGCGGCCACGGCGACAGCGGCGGCCGCTGCGGCGGCATGGCAGGTCTCTGCGGCGGGGATCAGGGCAGCGAAGTCGTAATTCTCCAGCAGCGAGGTGTCGGCCCCGCCGTCGAGGAACGCCGCGTTGCGCAGCACGCTGACCAGCAGGTCGCGGTTGGTCGGCGGGCCGGCGATCTGAGTTCCGGCGAGGGCCGCGGCGAGCCGCCTGGCCGCGACGTCGCGGGTCGGGGCCCAGGCGATGACCTTCGCGAGCATCGCGTCATAGTGCGAGGAGACGACCGAGCCTGGCTCGACGCCAGCGTCGAGCCTGAGGAAGGGACCGGGCGGTCCCGCAGCAAGCGGAGGGCCGAACGTCGCGTCGGCTCCGGGCACCGCGAACGCGTGCACCGGCCCGGCGGCGGGCCGGAACCCGTCGGCCGGGTCCTCTGCGTACAGCCGCGCCTCGATCGCGTGGCCGGTCGCCGCCGGCGGCGTCGCGGGCAGCGGGCGGCCCTCCGCGATCGCGAGCTGGAGCGCCACCAGGTCGATCCCGTGCACGCACTCGGTGACCGGGTGCTCGACCTGGAGCCTGGTGTTGAACTCCAGGAAGTAGAACTCATCGTCCTGACCTGACCCGTCGCCGGCGACCAGGAATTCCACCGTGCCAGCGTTCACGTAGCCGACCGCCCTGGCCAGCGCCGTCGCCGCGGCGAGCAGCCGGTCGCGCAGCGCGGGACCGACCGCGGGGGACGGCGTCTCCTCGATCACCTTCGCATAGCGGCGCTGCACCGAGCAGTCCCGCTCGGTCAGCGCCCAGACCGTGCCCGCGTGGTCGGCAAGCACCTGGACCTCGATGTGGCGGGCGCCGGTGAGCAGGGGCTCGCAGAAGACCGTTCCGTCGCCGAAGGCTGCCCGCGCCTCCCGCTGAGCCGACTCGATCGCCGCGGCGAGGTCGCTCGCGGCAGCCGCGGCGCGCATCCCCCGCCCGCCGCCGCCCGCTGACGCCTTGACCAGCACGGGAAACGCCTCGACCGAGCCAGGGTCGAGTTCAGGCAGCGTGGGGACGCCAGCCGCTGCGCTCCGTTTGCGCGCCTCGATCTTAAGCGCCATCGCCTCCATGGCCTCGGGCGGCGGACCGACCCAGGTCAGGCCGGCGGCGATCACGCGGCGCGCGAATGCCGGGTCCTCGGCCAGGAACCCGTAACCGGGGTGCACCGCATCCGCGCCAGCCGTGAGCGCGGCGGTGACGACGGCGCCCGCATCCAGGTAGGTCTGCGCGGAGCTCGCGCCAGGCAGCCTGACCGAGCGGTCGGCGTCGGCGACGTGCGGCGACCGCGCGTCGGGGTCGGAAAAGACCGCGGTCGTGCTGATGCCGGCCGCCCGGGCCGACCGGAAGATGCGGCGCGCGATCTCGCCGCGGTTGGCGACGAGCAGGGAGGTGATCACGGCACGCCCTTCACATCCTGAAGACGCCATAACGGCCCGCACCCGCTGGTGCCTGACCCTCGGCCGGTCCCGGCGCGCCGTCGATGGCAGACAGGCACATGCCGAGCACGGACCTGGTGTCGCGGGGATCGATCACGCCGTCGTCGTAGATCCTGCCGGACAGGAAGAACGCCTGGGACTCGGCTTCGATCTGCTCCTCGACAGCGGCCCGCATCGCCGTGCCGGCTTCCTCGTCGTACTGCTCGCCCCTGGCGGCGGCGGCCTGGCGGCCGACGATCGACAGCACGCCCGCGAGCTGTGCCGGCCCCATCACGGCTGACTTGGCGCTCGGCCAGCTGAACAGGAACCGCGGGTCGTAGGCGCGCCCGCACATGCCGTAGTTGCCCGCGCCGTAGGACGCGCCGAGCACGACGGTCAGGTGCGGCACGCGGCTGTTCGAGACAGCGTTGATCATCATGGCGCCGTGCTTGATGATCCCAGCCTGCTCATAGCTGGCGCCGACCATGTAGCCGGTCGTGTTCTGCAGGAACAGCAGCGGCACGCCGATCTGGTTGGCGAGCTGGATGAACTGGGCGGCCTTCTGAGACTCCTCGCTGAACAAGATCCCGCGAGCGTTGGCGAGGATCCCGATCGGATAGCCGTGCAGCACCGCCCACCCGGTCACCAGGCTGGCCCCGTAGAGCGGCTTGAATTCGTCGAAATCCGAGCCGTCAACGATCCGCGCGATCACCTCGCGCGGATCGAACGGCACCTTGAGGTCGGCGGGCACGATGCCGAGCAGTTCCTCAGGGTCGAGCGAGGGCGCGGCCGGGGTCCTGGCCGGCCCGGGGCCTGAGGCCAGCAGCCGGCCCGCAGGGCCAGGCTTGCGCCAGTTCAGCCTGGCGACGATCGACCTGCCGATCCGCAGCGCGTCCTGCTCGGTCTCGGCGAGGAAGTCGGCGAGCCCTGACTGCCGGGCGTGCATGCTGGCGCCGCCGAGTGACTCGTCGTCGGACTCCTCGCCCGTCGCCATCTTGACCAGCGGCGGACCCGCGAGGAAGACCTTCGACCTGCCGTCGATCATCACGACGTAGTCGCTCATCCCCGGCACGTAGGCGCCGCCGGCCGTCGAGTTGCCGAAGACCAGCGCGATCGTGGGGATGCCCGCCGCCGACATCCTGGTCAGGTCGCGGAAGATCTGCCCGCCAGGAATGAAGATCTCCTTCTGGGTCGGCAGGTCTGCGCCGCCGGACTCGACGAGGTTGATGAGCGGGAGGCGGTTCTCGATTGCGATCTGCATGCCGCGCAGCGACTTGCGCAGCGACCACGGGTTCGTGGAGCCGCCGCGGACCGTCGGGTCGCTGCCGCTGATCATGCACTCGGTGCCGGCGACCACGCCGATGCCGCTGACGTTACTGCCGCCGACCGGGAAGCCCGTGCCGTAGCCGGCCAGCGCTGACAGCTCGAGGAACGGGGAGTCCGCGTCGATCAGCAGCTCGACGCGCTCGCGGACGGTGAGCTTGCCGCGGTCCCTGTGCCGCTTGACGTACTTGGGGCCGCCGCCCGCCAGCGCCTTGGCGTGCTCGGCGCCGAGCTCGTCGAGCATGGCCAGCATGGCCGCGCGTCTGGCCTGGTACTCGGCGCTGCCGGTGTCCAGCGAGCTGGCGAGAACGGTCACAAGCCGAACCATACGATGCGGCAGGCGGCCGGGGACAGCGGCCCGCACGTCTGCGGGATGGCAACCGGCACGGCAGATGGTGCGTCCTTAGGAGCAAGTGCGGCGAATGGCTGGTGATGGATCATGGCACGGGGGAACCAACCGTTACTGGCTGTCTTGCGGCGATCCCTGGCTGGCGTGGCAGCGGGGTGCGCAGTTGCTGCCGTGGGGCTGGCTCCGGCGCACGCGGCGCCGGGCAGGCCGAGCGCCGCAGGTGCTGAGCGGATCATCAGATACCTCGTGCGGATCGCCATCCGCCCGACGGGTCCGTGCTGGTGACCGAGCAGATCGTCTATAACGTCAGCTGAGCTGGGATGCGATCGGAGACGAGTGGGCCGTTCCGATCGGGATGGCGCGGGTGGTCGTCTCCGAGCCGGTCGCGCCGCTCGGGGTTGCGTGCCGGACGGGGCGGTACGGCTCAACCGCGAACTGCAAGCGCGTCTTCGGGCCAGACGAGCTGTCCACGGTGTTCGTCCAGCGGCGGCTCGGCCCGCATGACGGCATGACCGTCGTGGTCGAACTGCCGGGGGGAGCGGTCAGCGTCCCGCCGCCGCTGCTGCGCGAGCGGTGGAGCTGGCAGCGGGCGTTCGCGCTCACGCCCGTGACGGAGGGCGTGGCCGGTGGCCTGTTCGCCGTGCCGCTGGTGGTCATCGTTCCGTTCGTCCTCGTGCGCAGGCGGCGCTGGCGCGCGCGGCTGGGTCCGACGCCGGGCGGCGCGGCACCGCCCGGGAACCTGCGGCCTGGCCAGGTCGGCACGCTGATCGACGGCGTCGCGAACCCGCGGGACTTCGCCGCCACGATCTGTGATCTGGCTGCTCGCGGGTATCTCACGATCGAGCCGGCCGGCGAGAATCCGCCGGACTGGCGACTGACCAGGCTCGACCGCAAGGACGGGCTGCTGGAGTACGAGAAGATCCTGCTCGACGGCCTGTTCACCGATCCGCAGTCCGGAGCGGCGCAGCGCCAGCGGCATCTGACCGCTCTGGGCACCGGCTTCGCGGCCACGCTGCTCCAGGCCGAGCGTGCCCTGTACGCCGGCGTCGTCAGCCGGGGGTGGTTCGCCACGCGGCCGGACAGGACTCGCCTCGCCTGGCGTGCCGCCTGCCTGACCATGGTCGTGGGCGGGCTCGTGGCGCTGGTCATCCTGGCGGCGCGCACAAGGCCCGGCCTCGTCCCGGTTCCCGTGGTGGTGACTGGGCTGGTGCTGGCGGGATCCGCGCAGTGGCTGCCCCGGCGGACGGAGAAGGGCGACGCGCTCGCCGCGCGCGTGCTGCGCTTCGGCCGGTCCGTCGCCGCTGAGGCTGCCGCGCGGCCAGATGCCGAGCGCGCGGGCGTTCTGTTCGGCTTCCTGCCTTACGCGATCACCTTCGCGTGCTCGCCTGCCTGGTCCGCACTCGGCCGCGTTGCGTACGAGAGCACCGACTCGCCCTCATGGTTCGTCGGCCATCCGTTCGGTGCCGCCGAGCTTGCACGGGCCGGGCAGTACTTCTCGACGTTCCACTACGGCGCCATCGAGGCGAACGCGCTAGTCAGGAGATTCTTCATGGCGAGGTCCAGGTATTGGTACCTGGGAGCTCAACGCGGTTACTCGGGCGGCGGCTTCTCCGGTGGCGGATTCTCGGGCGGCGGATTCGGCGGCGGCGGCGGCGGATCCTGGTAGCTGCCTACACGTGGACGACCGTGACTCGTTCGCGCCGCGGCCGGTCAGGCTCGTCCGTCAGCGTCTCCATGTCCTTGGAGTCGCTCGTGAGAAGCACCACCGGCCGGGGCTGAACCAGCGCCACGGCTGCCACGAGCGCATCGAGCGCGTGGCGATGGCCCGACAGCCGGGCGCGTCCGAGCAGGCCGCCTGCCGCACGAGCGTCGTCTGCCTTTATCGGGATGACCGTGACACGGCGCAGTGCTTGATGGATCGGTGCATCGCCAGGTCCGCCTCGGAGCACTTCAACCAGCGTCGTTGCCGCCGTGACGACGTTCGCCTCGCGCACGTGAGCCAGCTTGGTCCGCGCGAGCACTCGCGGATCGCCTTTCGACAGCTTGACGATGCCCTCGGCATCAAGGACCAGCGTGCCGCCTACTTCTCCTCGAAGTCTGGCCACTCGCGCCTCGCCTCCTCGAGGAGTCCCTCCGGGACGGGGCCGTACTCGGCCTCGAGTTCTTCGATGAGCTCGCCGAGCAGGTCGTGCCTGATCTCGCGCTGGACCGCCTCGCTCACGTACCTGCTGAAGCCGCCGGCGCCCGTTCTGGCCCGCACCGCGTCGGCTAGCTCTTCTGGCATGGAGACGCTCACCTTCCTCACCTTGCTGGTGTGCCACCTGTCGCTGTCCTGGACGAACACAGAAGGGGGCAGGACGGACACGATGGTCTTGACGATCTGATCCCGCGGAACCGTGTCGAGGGCTCGCCTGAGCGCGAGCTCCAGCGCACTGAGTTCTCGGGGTTCGCTTTCCTCCATGCAGTCATCCTACCGTCGGTAGCAACATGATTATCTCGGGAATACGAGCACTCAACGGGCATCCGGTGCGGGAAGATGCGACCACGGAGGGAGGCCCATGAACAGAGTTGTCACCGGGTACGACGAGGCCGGCAATCCCGCGATCATCCATACGGGAGAGCCGCCGACCGTGATCGACGCCGGGCGCTACCGAACGACCGAGGTCTGGGTCAGCGACGGGGCGCCGCCGACGGTGACGCGGTCTGACACGTCGACCAGGCCGTGGGAGCTCGAGCCGGGGCCGGGCGGTGCCTGTTTCAGGATTGTGGAGATCGCCCCTGGCGATGAGGCCGTGACCGGTGACGTCGATGAGCAGGCAGAGGGATTTCAGGAAGCGCACGCCACGCAGACGCTTGACTATGTCGCCGTGCTCAGCGGACAGGTCACGCTCGTGGTGGGTGGCTCGGAGGTGACGCTCGGGCCCGGTGACTGCGTGGTGCAGCAGCCCGGCGTGCCGCACGACTGGCTGAACCGGACCAGCGAGCGGGTCGTGATGGTCGGGGTGCTGATCAGCGCGCGCTAGCGGGTTAGCGCGCGCCGACGGCCGCCCTGAGCGCGTCGAGTGCGTGGCTGAGCGCGGTCACGGCGCGCCCGGTGATCTCGCCACGCTGCATGTACTGGTCGTAGACCTGCACGAGCTGGTCGTACTGCTGCTGCACCCGCTGGGGGTTCTGGTCCGATGGCTGGAACAGCAGCTGCTGGAGCTGATTGAACATGCCCTGTCCGGCCTGCGTGGTCACCTGCCCCGAGACCACCCCAGCCTGCAGGTCGCCGACGAATGCCGCGGCCGCCGCGGCGACGGGTGGCAGCGTGTCGCGGTGCCGGCGCGGCGCGGGGGAGTGACTCGCCCGCGGCGAATGGTGCGTGCGGCTGGCCGTGACGGGCTTGCCCGACGATCGGGGTGCGGGGTTGTTTCCCGAGCCGGTCAGCAGGACGGCGACGAGCACGGCCGCGGTCGCCGCGAGCGCGACGCCGAGTACCAGCTCGGTGAGCCGCGGTCGCCGCCGCCGCAAAGGCGCAGGCTCGGCGCTGGTGTCAGCCTCCACCGGAGCGAATGCGGTGGTGCGCCCCGGCGTCAGCGCGGAGAGCAGGCCAGCCTTGGCGGCCGCGGCACCAGGCGGGCGGTTGGCGGGGCGCTTGGCCAGCAGACGGGTCGTGATCCAGTCCAGCTGCGGCGGTACGCCTGGCTGGCGAGCCGACGGCGGGCCAGGGTCGTCGTGGACCTGGCGGTAGGCGACCGCGACCTCGGTATCGGCCGTGAACGGCGGCGTCCCTGTCAGCATCTCGAACAGCACGCAGCCGAGCGCGTACAGGTCGGCCTGCGGGCCCGCCTGCAGTCCGGCCGCCTGCTCAGGCGAGAGGTAGGCGGCCGTGCCGAGCACGGCCTGGGTGCGGGTCCTGCCCGCCGAGCCGTCCAGCCTGGCGATGCCGAAGTCCAGCACCTTGACCTCGCCGCCTGAGATCACGATGTTGGCGGGCTTGATGTCGCGATGCACGAGTCCGGCGGCATGGGCCGCTTCCAGGCCTTCGCACACCGCCGCCGCGATGGCGACGGCGTCGTCCGGCGGCAGCACCCCGGCCTCGTCGAGGATCCGCCGCAGCGTCCGGCCCGCGACGAACTCCATCACGATAAACGGCGTGGTGCCGTCGACGCCGCAGTCGAACACAGTCACAAGGCGCGGGTGGCTGAGCGCGGCGACGTGCCGCGCCTCTCGCTCGAACCTCGCGCGGAAGGCAGGATCAGCCGCGAACTGCGGGCTGAGCACCTTGACCGCGACCTCGCGGCCGAGCACCTCGTCCCTGGCCCGCCACACCGTCGCCATCCCGCCGGTGCCCAGCACGTCGAAGAGCGCGTACCGGCCGCCCAGCAGGCGCGCGCCTGTCATCGCCATGATCCGTCCATACCAGCGCCGCGGTCGCCGCTATCGGTGCCCGGTGTGCTGTCCTCGGGGGGCGACCCCCCGCAACCCCCTGCCATCAGGTTCACGGGAGATAGCTAATCACTCCAGTGCGTGCGCAAGTACCCGGAAAGGCCCGCTCAACTCGCGGCCCGGCCGTGCGCCTCAATCGCGAACATCATGCGTTGTCCTCGGCGGCGCGGATCCCGGCCGCAGCACAAGGGAGGCGAGCAGCCGGTCCGCTTCCGCGCTGGGATCCTCGGTCAGCCCGGTGTGCACGGGGCCGGGCTGCACGACGGTACTGCGCGGGGCCGTGAGCCACCGGAACCGGCGCCCGATGTCCTGCTGGCCGGCCGACCCCGCGCCTGGCTGCTGGTCGCAGATCTGGACCAACGCGGCGAGCCCGCGCTCGATGCCCTCGATGTCAGCCTCTGGGTCGAGGGCGAGCACGCGGTCGGTGTCCAGCGCCACCCGCGCGGCCAGGAACCGCAGCGGCCGGCAGTACAGCAGCACGCCGGCATTGATCATCTCGCCGCGATCGACCCTCGGCACCACCCGGAGCACCGCGTACTCGAAGCCATGCCGTTCGCCGGTCATCGCGCGACCTCGCCGCCCAGTCGGCGCCGTGGCGATGGTGCGAGCCAGAACGGCCGCACGGGCCTGGCCGTCTCGCGCCGCGGCAGGCCCGGCTGGCTCGCGGTGTCCCTGAGCCCCGCGAGCCAGCTTTCCCGGCTGTCCAGGCGGGCGGACAGCTGCCTGACGTGAGCCTCGCGGATCAGGTCAGGGCGCTCAAGCCCGGGCTCAGGCTCGAGCCATTCGTCGGGGACGGCGGCGACGGACTCGGCCAGCACGTCACGCGTGACCCGGCCGGCGAGCGCGCGGTCAGCCTCGTCGATCAGCGGCGCGCAGCCCGCCAGGGCATGATCGGCGATGTCATAGCGGCGGCCGGCCGCGTCGTGAGCGCTGTCCCAGCGGTGCTGGTACGTGAGCGTCGCGCCGTGGTCGATGAGGTAGAGGTCGTCCCGCCAGAAGAGCATGTTCGGATTGCGCCAGGACCGGTCCGCGTTGCTGACCAGAGCGTCGAACCAGATGATGCGCCCGGCCAGATCGCCCGTGACATCGGGTGCGGCGGCATCGAAGTCGACGGCCCCGGCCAGGAAGTCGACGCCGAGATTGAGCCCGCCGCTGGCCCTCAGCAGATCCTGGATCTCCTGGTCGGGTTCCCCGGCCGCGAGGCCGGCATCTAGATCGACGGCAACCAGGTCAGGGACGGGCAGGCCGCAGGCCCTCGCCAGGTGGGCGCTGACCACCTCGGCGACGAGCGCCTTGCGGCCCTGACCGGCACCGCGGAACTTCACCACGTAGGTGCCGAAATCGTCGGCCTCCATCAGACCGGGCAGCGAGCCGCCCTCGCGCAGCGGCGTCACATACCGCGTCGCGGTCACCTGAGGCAGCACGCCACGAGCCTACGGTGAACGCCCTCTCTCTCGCCTGGGCGGGTCAGCGGACGATAGCGTCCAGCTTGTCGATCGCAAAGTCCAGGTCGTCCTGGCTGATCATCAGCGGCGGCGCGAGCCTGACGGTGGTGCCATGCGTGTCCTTCGCCAGCACGCCAGCGGCCATCAGCCGCTCCGATACGTCCCGGCCTTCGAGTTCGGTGAACTCGACGCCGGCCCACAGGCCGCGGCCGCGCACCTCGCGGATCGCGCTGGCTGGCAGGGCATTCAGCCGGTCGTGCAGGTGGGTGCCCAGCTTGGCGGATCGCTCCTGGAACTCACCGGTGCCGAGCATCGCGATGACTTCCCTGGCGATCGCGCAGCCGAGCGGGTTCCCGCCAAAGGTCGAGCCGTGCTGACCTGGCCTGAACACCCCGAGCACCTCGGCCGATGAGACCACGGCGGAGACTGGCACGATGCCACCGCCGAGCGCCTTGCCGAGCACGTACATGTCGGGAACGACGTCCTCGTGCTCGCACGCGAAGGTGGTGCCGGTCCGCCCAAGGCCGGACTGGATCTCGTCGGCGATCAACAGCGCGCCCCACTGCGAGCACAGCGCCCTTACCCTGGTCAGGAAGCCGGCCGGGGGCACGATCACCCCGGCCTCGCCCTGGATAGGCTCCACCAGCACGGCGACCACCCGGTCGTCCATGGCGGCGGCGAGCGCCGCGGCGTCGCCGTACGGCACCACACGGAAGCCTGGGGTATACGGCCCGTAGTCGTCCCTGGCGTCGGGGTCGGTGGAGAAGCTGACGATCGTGGTGGTCCGGCCGTGGAAGTTGCCGTCGAAGGCGATGATCACCGCCTCGTTCGCCGGCACGCCCTTGACCTGATAGCCCCACTTGCGCGCGGTCTTGATCGCGGTCTCGACGGCCTCGGCGCCCGTGTTCATCGGCAGGACCATGTCCATGCCAGCCATCGCGGCAAGCTCCGCGCAGAACGGGCCGAACTGGTCGTGCTGGAAGGCCCGGCTGACGAGCGTGACCCGCTCCAGCTGCCGCTGGGCGGCGGCGATCAGCCGCGGGTGCCGATGACCGAAGTTGATGGCCGAGTAGGCGGCCAGCATGTCCAGGTAGCGGCGGCCTTCGACGTCGGTGACCCAGGCGCCCTCGGCCTCGGCGATGACGACGGGCAGCGGGTGGTAGTTATGCGCGCTGTGCACGGCGGCCTGGGCACTGAGTTGAGCAGCGCTGGGCTGAGCAGCACTGAGTTGAGCAGCGCTGGGCTGAGCAGCACTGGGCTGGGCGGCTGACAAATGGTTCGCCTGCACGTGTACCTCCCGGTTACCTCAGTTCCAGCGTGCAGCACTTGGGCCCGCCGCCGGCCTTCTTGAACTCGGACATGTCGACAGGGACGACCGTGAACCCAGCTGCGGTGACGTCGCGGGCCAGGCCCTCGGCCTGAACCGGCAGCACGACAGTGCGGCCGTCGCTGATGCCGTTGAGCCCCAGCGCCTCGGCGTCGGCGTCCTTCGCCTCGATCAACTCGGGGAAGTGCTTGGCAAGCGCGGCCTGCCCTGCCTCGTCGAACGCGGCCGGGTAGTAAGCGGCCGTGTTCTCGTCCAGCACGATCATCGCGGTGTCGAGGTGATAGAAGCGCGGGTCAACCAGCCGGACGCTGATCACGGGCAGCCCGAACGTCGCCTCGGCCTCGCCGCTGACCGCGAACTCGCTGCGGAAACCGTAGCCCGCGACGACCGCGCGGCCCGCGTAGATGATGTCGCCCTCGCCCTCGTTCACGTGCACGGGATCGAAGACCTGGAAGCCCGAGTGGCGGAACCAGTTCATGTAGGCGGCACCTTCAGGGTGCCGTTCCGGATGCTTGAACCGCGATCCGAGCACGTTGCCCCCGATGACGGTGGCGCCGTTGGCGGCGAAGACCATATCGGGCAGGCCAGGCTCGGGGTCGATGATGCGCACGGTGTGGCCCAGGCTGGTGTAGGTCGCGCGCAGCTGCTCCCACTGCCGCTTCGCGAGCGCGAGATCTACCGGATGGTCAGGGTTCATCCACGGGTTGATCGCGTACTCCACCGTGAAGTACTCGGGCGGGCACATGAGATATGTCCGCGCATGCGTCGAGGTCCTCGACGCGCGGGGCGTTCGTGCGTGCGACGTCATGGCACCTCCAGATGCTGGCTGATCAGCACGAGCCTAGGAGCCGGCACGCGGAATGTACCCGGGCGCCTCATGCGCGCCGGCGGCGATTCGTTGCGCAGATCAGTCTCAGACGGCGATTTCTTGCGCGGCTTCCCGCGGCCACCAGGGTGGATCCCGGGATTGACCCCGGATATCGGGGTGGATCCCGGGATCCACCCTGCGGGAGAGCGCTCGCGGCAGGCTGGGCCGCGGGCCGGAACAGATGAGGCAGGCTGGGGCGGGCCGGAACAGATGAGGAGGCGTGCGGCGGCTAGGAGAGCGAGCGCAGGCGGGATGCGGCGGATGCGATCCGTTCGTCGGTGGCGGTGAGCGCGACCCTGATGTGGCCGGCCCCGAGCGAGCCGTAAAACTCCCCAGGCGAGACGAGAATGCCGATCTCGCTCAGCACCCTGACCGACTCCCAGCAGTCGTAGCTCGGATGCGCCGCCCACAGGTACAGCCCGGCCTGCGAGTGGGACACGACCCAGCCCGCCTGCTCGAGCGCGGGCCTCAGCATCCCGCGGCGGCCCGCGTACCTGGCGTGCTGCTCGGCCGCGTGCGAGTCGTCACCGAGCGCGGCGGTCATCGCGGCCTGGACGGGCGCGGGGACGATCATGCCTGCGTGCTTGCGGACCTCGAGCAGGGCGGCGACGAGCGCAGGGTCGCCGGTCACGAACCCGGCCCGGTACCCGGCTAGGTTGGACCGCTTGGACAGGGAGTACACGGCGAGCAGCCCGTCGTGCGATTCCGCGCAGACATCGGGGTGCAGCACCGACACCGGCTTGGCCTCGAACCCGAGGTCGATGTAGCACTCGTCGGACGCCACGACGGCGCCGGCCCGCCGCCCCCACGCGGCCAGGTCGCGCATGCGGCTAGCGGGCAGCACCCGACCGGTGGGGTTGGAAGGCGAATTCAGCCAGGCCAGCCTCACGGGCGCGGCTCCGGCCAGGTCCGGCTCGTCGGTGGCCACGGTCTGCGCTCCGGCGAGCCTGGCGCCGATGTCGTAGGTCGGGTAGGCCAGTTCAGGGACGCTGACGTGGTCGCCTGGCCCGCAGCCGAGCAGCGTCGGGAGCCAGGCGATCAGCTCCTTGGTGCCGATCACCGGGAGCACCGCGTCCTGGCTCACGGTGACGCCGTGCAGCCTGGCCAGCCAGCCGGCCGCCGCTGCCCGCAGCGCCTTGGTGCCCTTCGTCAGCGGGTAGCCGGGGGAGTCGGCCGCCGCGCCGAGCGCGGCCTGGATGACGGCGGGAACGGGATCGACCGGCGTGCCGACCGACAGGTCCGCTATACCGTCCGGATGGGCGGCGGCGCGCGCCGAGGCCGGCGCCAGCCTGTCCCAGGGGAACTCGGGCAGCTTCGATGCGAGTGTCCGCTTGGGCAGTGCCCGCTCGGGCAGTGCCCCGGTCTGGCCGGCGGTGGCTGCGGCATCAGCGACCGGCATTGCGTTATCGCAAAGGTCAATCAGTGCCCGGCGGCGGCCTGCGGCGGCAGCGCCGCGACGACCGGGTGGTCCTTGCCAATCTTGCCGGTCTTGGAGGCGCCGCCAGGCGAGCCGAGGTCGTCGAAGAAGTCGACGTTGACCTTGTAGTACTCCTTCCACTGCGAAGGCACGTCGTCTTCGTAGTAGATGGCCTCAACCGGGCATACCGGTTCGCACGCCCCGCAGTCCACGCACTCATCCGGGTGGATGTAGAGCATGCGCTCGCCCTCGTAGATGCAGTCGACGGGGCATTCCTCGATGCACGACCGGTCAAGCAGATCGACGCAAGGCAGGGCGATGATGTACGTCACTTACGAACTCCTCTGTCGCCGCGGGTGGAGCGCCTGTCCGGCGGCACCCGACCAGTATCGCGGATCAGGCCGGCGGCGCGAAGCGGGCCTGGCACTTAAGCGCGATGCCGGCTGCTCCGCAGGCATGGCAGGTTATCAGCCAAACGCCACCCCCAGGCTGGCTGCCGGGGCACGAGCGGGCCGCTTCCCTGTGGTCCAGCCCTTCCTGGCGTGCGCGGCGGTCCATTGATAGCCCTGGTAGGTCACCCGCTTGAGCCGGTACGTGCTGGCATTGGTCACGAGCCACGCGGCAACCGCCCAGCCGGCGGCTGTGCTGCGCGTGCGGACCTGGACGCCAGGGTCACCGATATGGCTGAACGGCAGACGGCCGAACGTCCTGCGCAGATGGGCTTCAGCGGCGTGCAGCCGGCTCCTGCCTGTGATCGTGCCGCTGTACCAGCACCACACCGCGTGGGGAAGCTGTCCGCTGAATCCGCCGGCCATCGCCGCGCCCTGCGGTGCGTACTGGGCATAGGCGCTGCCATCGGCACTGTGCTGCACGGCCTGTGCGGCCTGGTAGACGTGCAGGCGCCGATAGTGCGGCACGGACGCGAGCGCGGCGAAGAACCTGCCGCTGGCGTACACGGGGTCGAGCAGCTGGCGCCTGGTACCCCAGCCTTCCGACGGCCGCTGCTGGAAGATCCCTACCGAATCCCTGTCGCCGTAGCTGAGGTTGGCAAGGTCAGACTCCTGCAGCGCGGCGGCAAAGGCGATGGTAACGGCGCGCTCAGGCATCGAGCGGCGGGTCGCGACGCCCGCTATCGTGGCCGCGATGCTTGCCTGGCCAGGATCGAGCGGCACGTCGAACGCGCCGCCGCGGACCAGGCAGCCGCTGCTGATCGGCGTGGGGAAGTGCAGATGCTTCACCTTCGAGATCGCCAGGACGGTGATGATCAGCACGATGACAAGAACGGCTGCCGCCCCGGCACGTCTCGATCGAGCTGCCACGCATCAGAAGCTACCTGCAAACGGCACCCGCTAGGCTCGCTCGGCATGGACATGACTCCAGTCACGTCGCCGTCGGCGTCCCCGCTACCCGAGCAGATTGACCAGCTCTGGGAGCAGCGCGCGCGGCTGACGCCGGACGACACGGCTGCCCGCGAGACGATCACCTCGGCGGTCGAGTTGATCGACGCTGGTCAGGTCCGCGTCGCCTCGCTGGATCCGGACAGCGACGGTGTGCTCGTGGACGAGCGGGCCAAACGCGCCATCCTGCTCGCCTTCCGTGTGCTGCCGATGGAGGAGTCCCGGGTGGGCGACTTCCGTTACCACGACAGGGTGCCGCTGACCAGCCGGCTCGACGGAGTGCGAGCGGTAGCGGGCGCGATCGTGCGGTGGGGTGCCTACGTTGCCCCCGGCGCCGTGCTGATGCCGTCTTTCGTGAACATAGGGGCGTACGTGGACTCGGGCACGATGGTTGATACCTGGGCGACCGTGGGGTCATGCGCGCAGATCGGCAAGAACGTGCACCTGTCCGGCGGGGTTGGGATCGGGGGAGTCCTTGAGCCGCCCAACGCCGTCCCCGTCGTCGTGGAGGACGAGGCCTTCATCGGCTCGCGGTCCATGGTGGTCGACGGCGCCAGGGTCAGGACGGGCGCGGTGCTCGGCGCCGGGACGATCCTGACGCCGACCACGCACGTGATCGATGTGCAGTCCGGCGAGGAACTGCCCCGCGGCGAGGCGCCGGCCTGGTCCGTTTGCGTCGGCGGGACCCGCATCCGCGCGTTTCCTGGCGGTGAGTTCGGGCTGCCCTGCGTCCTCGTCCTCAAGCGGCTGTCGGCCGGCGACCGGCACGACAAGACCACGCTCAACGACGTTCTGCGCGACCACGGCATCAACGCCTGAGGTCGCCCGCGGCGCGGTGTCCGTGCGCCGGGTGGTGTAAGCATCGGCCCGGTCGTGGCACCATCTGGTTGTGTACTTCGTGCTGCTCGCCGCGGCCATCGCCATCCTGGCCGGGGTGGTCGTGGTCGCCATGGGCCGTGGCGGCGAGATCGCGCAGAGCCACCGGGACACGCCGGCGGGGCCGCCCGGCATCAGGACCGCCGCCGACCTCGCGATGCTGCGGCTTCCTGTCGGGCTGTTCGGCTACCAGGAGGAGGCTACCGACGCGGCACTCGACGCTGCCACCAGGCTGATCGCCGAGCAGCAGGCCGAGATCGCGCGGTTGCGCGCGGAGGCACGGCGGCTCGGGCCGCAGCGTGACGCGGACCCGGATGCACGGAGAACGGGCGGCGCGCAGCCGGGCGCACCGGGCACCGGTGCGGCCGGGAGCCCCAATCACGAGGATTCGCCTGCCGCAGGCGCCGAGGCTCTGCAGAGCCCTGGTCCGGTCGGCGGCCAGGCGTGACCGCTGCGCAGCGCGGGCCGCAGGCCGGCCCTGACGGCCAGCCGCGCTGCCCGTGGTCGCTGGGCGGTGCGGCCGAGTACATCGGCTATCACGACCAGGAGTGGGGCAAGCCCGTCAGGGACGACGCCGGGATGTTCGAGCGGATCTCCCTTGAGGCGTTCCAGTCGGGCCTGTCCTGGCTGATCATCCTGCGGAAGCGGGAGAACTTCCGCGCGGCGTTCCGCGGGTTCGACGCCGAGGCGGTCGCGGCTTTCGGGCCAGAGGACGTCTCCAGGCTGCTCGCTGACGCCGGCATCGTGCGCAACAGGGCCAAGATCGAGGCGACCATCAACAACGCGCGCGCCGCGCTTGACCTGCCAAGCGGGCTCGCGGTGACGGTCTGGAACTACGCCGGAGGGCAGCCAGCCGCGCCTCGGACGCTGGATGACATCCCCGCATGGACACCGGCTTCGAAGGCCCTGTCGAAAGAACTGCGCAGACACGGATTCCGATTCACCGGACCTGTTACGGCTTATGCGGCGATGCAGGCGTGCGGGATCGTCGATGACCATCTCACCGGATGTTTCCGTCGCGGTGCCTACCGAACCTGACGCCCGATATAGTCCATATCAGCACATTGCCGCTGTCGGCGTGAATGGCGCGATCGGCTGCTTCGGCGGCGCAGGATCGGCGTGCGTCTGGCCGGCGGCCGGGCGTCGGAAGATAGGACTTCATGCCAGCTGACGGCCAGGAAGGTTCGCGGCGCAAGCCGATCGTCACTCCGGTCCCGATTGGGGCGCCGTCCGGCGGAAGCCAGCCCTCAGGACCGGTTGCCAAGCCCACTCCCGCGGGGCTCGGCATCGACCTGGCGAACCTGGACTGGCAACGCTCAGGAGCCGGGGCAGGTTCGTTCGAGGTCGCTTTCGTCGTCGGCCGGCGCGAGGCCCGGCGGGATGCGCGGCCTGGCGCGTCCGCCCGTGTGACCGCCCGTGTGACCGCCGAGGACGCCGCCTGGGATGCTGCCGGAGATGCTGCCGGAGACGCTGCCGGAGAAGCTGCCGGAGAAACTGCCCAAGGCCAGGTCGACTGGGTGCTGCTGCGGGTCGTGGATGACGCGGCAGGCCGGGTGCTCGTCTACGACAGGAACGAGTGGATGTGCTTCCTCGACGGCGCCTGGCGGGGTGAGTTCGACCGGCCGGAGGGTTTAACGCGCGCGTTGGCCACGTGACGACCTGTCGGTGTGCCCTGGCGGGTGGCCGGTCGCCCGGAGCCCGCGACCCGGTTCGCGGGCTCGCGGTCGTCTTGGGGCTAAACTCGCGATCTCCGCCTATCCGTTATGCAGTTCGCTAATCTGCCTACATAACGATTGAGGACATGAATTGTGAATCGCAACTTAAGGCACGCTAGGGTGACCACAGCAGGGCGCGAGGAGGCGGAGGCATGAGCGAGGACGCCTACGGCGCTACCATCGCCAAGCTCCGTCTGGCACGCAGGCTGACCGAGCTCCGGGTCGATGCCGGGTACACGGCCAACCACGTCTGCGACATGCTCAACTGGGGACGCGGAAAGGTTGGCCGCTTCGAGGCCAACCAGTGGAAGCGCCCTGAGATGAGCGACATCAGGGACTTGCTCAGGTTCTACGAAGCGGACGAGTACGCGACCAGGGAGATCGAGTCGCTCGCCCTGCAGGCCAGGGTCCGGCCGTGGTGGCGTGACTACCAGGACATCTTCGACAACGAGTTTCCCGGCTTCGAGTCCGACGCCACCGTGATCCGGGTGTTCTTCCCGCTGGTCATCCCCGGCTTGCTGCAGACCGCCGACTACATCGACGCGGTCATGCGATCGAGCGGGAAGCCGCCGGCCTGGCGGCGCCGTGCTACCGATGCACGGCTGCGCCGTCAGCAGATACTCGAGCGGGACAAGAACACGCTGCCGCACTTGCAGGCCGTCATCACCGAGGCGTCGCTGCTATACCGGTGGGGCAGCCGCGCCGAGCGGCGGGATCAGCTCCTGCACCTCGCGGAGATGGGCGCGCGGCCCGGCGTCCACCTGCATCTCCAGCGGTTCGCTGACGGGCCGCCGCCAGGGTTGTTCTCCGCCGTGCAGATCTTCGGCTACGACGGCGGCGAGGCGAGCCTTGTCTTCACCGAGCATGATCACGGGATTCAGGAGGTTAGCGATGCCGAGTACATGAGCAACTACGCCGAGGCCTTCGACCGGGCCGTGGACGTCGCGCTCGAGCCGCGGGACACGGCCATGTATCTGAAGCAGCTCTCAGAACGACTGGAGTTATGATGACTGACCTGTCTCGTGCCGTCTGGCGAAAGGCCAGGGCAAGCTATGCAAACGGCGGCTGCGTCGAGGTAGCCGCCAATCTTGGTGACGTGGTCGCCGTTCGGGACAGCGCTCGCGTCGACGACGGGGCCCACGTGGTGCACCGGTCGCAATTCGCGGTGCTGCTCGCCGATATCAAGAGTGGCCGGTACGACATCTAGCGGTCGCTCGGCAGCCATCGCGGCCACTGGCCCGGGACGACCGGTGCCGGCAAGCGGAATCCCCCCGAGGAGGGAGCCTCGGGGGGATTCCTTATGAGTGCGCCTGTCTCGAGGCGTCTGACGGTCTAGCCTGGACAGGAAGACCGCCAATCTCACTGTACACGGAGCGACCTAACCCCAAATCTCTTCAATCGTTCTAAACGCTCCAACTACTCTAATCGGTTGGAACCGGGCGGATGAGATGACCATGTGTCCGGCAATGTAGCGCACAGCTATATCTGCCGGGGTCATTGCGAAGAGTGCCAAATGACTCGTAATCTGTGTTTCACAGATGCTGAACTTGAGGAAGGCGGGGCCAGGATGTTACTGACACCCGCCGACCGGGGTCCGGGCGCGCAGCCGGCCAAGGAACGCTCCGCTCAGGCGGAGGGTTGGCTGGCGGCTCCGGTGTCTGAGCTTTCGGCCCCTACGACGCCGCACGCGACGAGGTTCGCGCGGGCGGGCGCGCCGCCCGCCGGGCCCGTCGACTGTGGCGGGACGGAGATCGGGCTGGCTGAGGCAAGTGTGCGGGCCGGAGGTTGCTTCGTCCGGCCGCTACCGCTCGACAACACCTGCGCCAGTGCTGCTCGCCGTCTTTTCCGCGAAGCGCTTGCGGGCGCTGACCTTCCCGGCGACCTGATCCATGACGGCGTCACGATGGCCAGCGAGCTCGCCGCCAACACCATGAACGCGCACGGGAACATCGAGTTTGGCGCCCAGGGCAGGCCCGTCAGCGGCATGCCTGAGATCTGGCTGTACCTGCGCGACTTCGGCTCGGGCCGGGAGCTGGTCTGCAAGATCTTCGACAGCGAGCCCGGCTGGGACGCCGGCGAGCCGCTGCCTGTCGGCGCCGCCGTGCCCGCCGGGCCAGACTCGGTCCGCGGCCGCGGGCTGCAGATGGTGGCCGGCCTGTCGGCCGGCCGGTGGGGTCACCACCTGAGCAGGGGCAGGCTGGGGTCCTGGAAGGTGCAGGGCAAGGCCGTCTGGTTCGCGCTGCGGATACCGCCGGGCAGCGACCTGTCAGCCAGCCGGCGGATTGCTCCGCGCGGCTCTCGCGCGATCGCCGAGCTCGCCGCAGCGCTGGTCAACCGCGGACTCGGCGCGGGGCTGGTCCCGGTCACCGAGCCCGCCGGGGACCTGGCGGTGCTGTCGGTCAGCCGTGAACTCACCATCTGGTGCCGCGGCGGGGTCGTGTGGTGGCAGGAGCCGGCTGGCGGCTATGACCGGCTTCCCGTTACCGACCTGGTCGAGGCGGCTGAGCGGATCGTCTGCGCGCACGAGGAGCTGATCGCCGCACGGACGGGTGGCGGAATGCCAGAGCACTCCGGCGGTGACCAGGACGTGGCCGGACACGCCCCTAGCGAGTTCATCGAAGACTGAGCGGCGGTCGGCTGCGCGCCCGGGTCGCGCCCGGGCCGCTAGCGCCCGTGGAAGACGGGCTGCTCCTTGTTCACGAATGCGGCGGTGGCGTGCTTGTGGTCGTCGGTGTCGCCGAGCCTGACCTGCAACTCAGCCTCCTTGTCGAGGGCCTCAGCCAGCCCGTGCGCGGCGGCGAACAGCAAGCTCTCCTTGATGGCGGCGTAGGCGGCGGTTGGGCCTTCGGCCAGCCTGAGCGCCAGCTCGCGCACCTCGCCAGCCAGCTCGTCCTCGCCGACCAGCCTGGTGAACAAGCCCAGATCAAGCGCTTGCTCGGCGCTCACCGGCTCGGCAAGCAGCAGCAGTTCGGCCGCCTTTGCCGATCCGACCAGGCGCTGCAGCGTCCACGAGGATCCCGAGTCCGCCGACAGCCCGACCCTGGCAAAGGCCATCATCAGGCTCGCCCGCCTGGTCGCGATCCTGAAGTCGCACGCGAACGCGAAGGCCGCGCCAGCACCCGCGGCCGTACCAGGTAGGGCCGCGATGACCGGTTTAGGCATTGTCGCGATGCTTATTACGATCGGGTTGTAGTGCCGCCGCACGGTCTCCAGCGGGGAGCCGCCGCCGCGGAGCAGGTCAGCGTGCTCGCGCAGATCCTGGCCAGCGCAGAAGGCCTGGCCAGCACCGGTCAGCACGACCGAGCGGACACCAGCGTCCGAGCCGCACCGCCGCAGCACGTCGAGGAGGCCGTCCTTCATCTCCGCGGTCAGCGCGTTCCTGGCCGCCGGCCGGTTCAGCGTGATCGTGGCAACTGCCTCGTCCACCTCGTACAGAACGCTGTCGCTCACGTGCCTCTCCTCAACTCTGTGCGTCTAAGTTTGGGCCTCCCAAGTTTGGGCCTCCCAAGTTCGGGCCTCCCAAGTTCGGGCCTCCCAAGGCTGGCGGTCGGCCGGTCGCCAGATTATCCCGCGCGCCTGCGAGGCAGCAGTCCACGAAGCGCGCGGCTGCCGGCAGCAGGCGCTCGGCCTGCGCATGAAACAACTCCGCCGCCTCCTTGCCAGGCCACCGAGCAGGCAGCAGTTCGGCTGGCAGCCCGGGATCGACGAACAAGAACTTGCGCCACTCGTGGACGAGCTCGCTCCGAATCGCGAATACTGCCTCGTCCCCGGCACCGCGGCGGGCGCTGACGATGTCGTTGGCCCGCGCCAGCCACTCGCGGTAGTCCCTGGCAAGGCCGTCGATGTCCCACGCCCTGGCGGCCAGCAGATGCGCGTCGCCGTCATAGCCGGCCTGGAAGCGGTCGGCGCTGATCCCCTCGGCCGCGAACAATGCGTCGAGCTCCACCGAGGGCCGCGGGCTGATCCAGGTGGAACCCTCGAGGCAGGCGTAGCCCAGGTAGCTGAGCGCTGACCTGATGCGCTCGCGGGCGGTCCGCTCGGTAACCCGCTGGACCACGACGACGTGCCAGCGGCCGTTCCATGGCGGCGTGTCCCGGCGGTAGATCCGGTCGGCGGCCTCACGGAGCCGCTGGACCGCGCGCGGAGTGAGCCGGTAGCCGGCCCCGCCAGGCAGCCTGACAGGCGCGAGCCAGCCCTGCCCGGCCATCCTGGACACCGCCGTCCGCACGGCTGGAGCCGAGATCCGCAGCGGCGCCACGAGCCTGACCAGAGCGGCCACCGGCGCCTCCTCGCCCCGGGAGAGGAGGTGATCGCCGTATATGTCGAAGAGTGCCGATCTGGCGTTCACGAACCTAGTCTCACGCGCCGACGCCCCCGAGGGCGACGGGTGTAACGGTGATCGATGCCACCAAGGTCAGGGAACTGAACGATAATAGAGGTACCGATTGATGTAGATGTGGCTTGGCAGTTCTGAGTACGGGACGACTGACGGCAGGAAGGGGAGACAGGATGGCGGCGATGAAGCCGCGGACGGGTGATGGTCCGCTTGAAGTCACGAAGGAGGGCCGCGGGATCGTCATGCGCGTGCCACTCGAAGGCGGCGGCCGACTGGTCGTCGAGTTGACGCCCGATGAGGCCAAAGCGCTCAGTAACGCACTTGAATCGGCTGTTGGCTAGGCAGCGCTACGTATGCCTGTCATCAGTACTGTCACCCCGCTGAGCGGCGCTGCGCTGCGCACCGCGGGAGATTGCCTGCGCGCCGTAGGCGCGGGCAGCCTGGACGCCTGCGACATGCTGATCGTCCCGGTCGAGGCGGGCGGCCAGGTCGCCGCTGACGAGGTACTTGACGCCGTGCTCGCCGTGCCAGCCGCCGATGTCGTCACCACGGTGCAGTTGAGTGGCAAGCCGGGCCAGAGCGCCCAGGCGGCGGCGCGAGCCGGACAGGCCACGGTCAGGATCGTCTTCCTCGGCGTGGGCGACAGATCGCCCCGTGCGCTGCGGCGGGCGGGCGGCGAGGTCGGACGGATGCTGCAGCCGGGCGAGCGGGCGTTGTCATCGGTCGTCGCCGGCCGGCCGCCCGCCGAGGTCCTGGCGTTCACCGAAGGCGTGCTGCTCGGCTCGTACCGGTACTCGGAGAAGTCAGCCGCGCCCCCCGATCAGATTCAGGCCGCTGAGCTGCGGCTGCTCGTGACGCCAGCAAGCGGCGGCTCGCAGGAGGCTAGCGCGGCAGGCGAGGCCGCCGCGGTCATCGCCGAGGCGACCACCGTCGCGTCGGCCGCAGCGCTGGCGAGAGACCTGACGAATACCCCGTCGCTGCGCAAATCACCGCAATGGCTCGCCGACGCGGCGGTCCAGGTGGCAGCCAACTCAGGCCTGACCGTAAGGATCTGGACCGACCAGGAACTGCACAGCTGTGGTTTCGGCGGCATCTCGGCGGTCGGCTCCGGTTCGGACCGCCCGCCGCGGCTGATCGAGCTGAGCTATACGCCTGCTAACGGGCAGTATCAGACGCCTTCCGGCGGGGAGGGCCAGACGCCCTCCGGCGGAGGGGGCCAGGCCGGCCGCCACGTGGTCCTCGTCGGCAAGGGCATCACCTTCGACAGCGGCGGACTGTCGCTGAAACCCAACGACGGCATGAAGGCCATGAAGACCGACATGGCCGGCGGCGCCGCGGTGATCGCCGTCATGTCGGCGCTGGCCAAGCTCGGCGTCACCGACCGGGTGACTGGGCTGGTCGCGGCCGCGGAGAACATGCCGTCGGGATCGGCCTACCGCCCTGGCGACGTGCTTACCGCGTTTGGCGGCCGCACCGTCGAAGTCCTGAACACCGACGCTGAGGGCAGGCTGGTGCTCGCCGACGCCATCGCCTACGCCGACGCGACGCTCGAGCCAGATCAGATCGTCGACGTGGCGACCCTGACAGGGGCCGCGAGGATCGCCCTCGGCGGCAGCCACGCCGCGTTGTACTCCACGAGCGATGAACTCGCTGCGGGGCTGCTCGCATCCGGCGAGGCGAGCGGTGACAGGCTGTGGCGGATGCCGCTGGTCGATGACTACAGGCGTGCTCTCGACTCCCCCGTCGCCGACATCTCGCACGTGCCGCGCAGTGCCACGGGGGCCGGTTCCATCACGGCCGCGCTCTTCCTGCGGGAGTTCGCCGGATCGCGGCCGTGGGCGCACCTCGACATCGCGGGCGCCGCCCGCAGCGGTTCCGACGACGGCGAGGTGAGCGCCGGCGGCACCGGGTTCGGCACGAGGTTGCTGCTGTGCTGGTTGCGGGAGGGCTGGCTGCGAGACGAGACCGCGCGGAAGGGGGACCCGGCCGTCAGCTTGCCCGCTTGACCGCGGCCAGCAGCCCGTCCCCGGTTGGCACCAGCATCGGCACGAGGTTCTCGTCGGCGAAGACGAGCTCGCGCAGCTCGCCGACTGCCGGCGAGTCGGGATCGCGGTGCGCCACGTTCAGGCCCTGGTCGGCCTGGATGGCGTTGTCGAAGGCAACGATCCCGCCGGGCCTCAGCAGGCGCAGAGCCGCCGCCAGGTACTCCGGGTACTCCCGCTCGTCGGCGTCACAGAACACCAGGTCGTACGCGCTGTCGGCGAGCCTCGGCAGGACCTCGAGGGCACGGCCGGTGATCAGCCGGTACCGGCCGGAGCCGAACCCAGCGGCCACGAACGCGCTCCTGGCCAGCCTGTGGTGCTCAGGCTCGGTATCCACGCTGGTCAGCACCGAACCAGGACGCATCCCCCGCAGCAGCCAGATGCCCGAAGTGCCGCAGCCCGTGCCGATCTCGACGACCGCTCGCGCGTTGATGGCCGCCGCGAGGAAACTCAGCACCGAGCCGGTCAGCGGGCTCACCGGGACCGATCCGCCAATTCGTTCCGCCTCGGCGCGCGCCTGGAGAAGCGGTTCGTCCTCGAGGACGAATTCATCGACCATTCCGATGCCGTCTGAGCGGAAGATGGCTGCCTCCGGTTACTTCAGAAACTTCTCCGCGCCGCATCCACAGGGGCCGCTGGGGCTCGTCCCCCATGCCGGTCCAGCGGGGGGCTGCGGGGGGTCTTCCCCCCGGGCCGATCCAGCCTAGCGTCAGCCGAGGTCAGCCGGGAACATGTCATGCGGGCCAGACGTTGACGGTTTGCGGTCCGCGACAGGCGTGAGATAGGGCTGGAGAGATATCACGGGCACCTGCGGCCGCTTCGCAGGACACGCGAGGGATGGCTGATGCAGACTGAGGCGGTGGATCAAGCCGGCCCGGGCGGCCCGGGCCCCGCTGCGCAATGGACGCCGCCGAGCTGGGAAGACGTCGTCAAAGAGCACTCGGCGCGGGTTTACCGGCTGGCTTATCGGCTGACCGGCAATAGCCACGACGCCGAGGACCTGACCCAGGAAGTCTTCGTGCGCGTGTTCCGGTCGCTGCCGACCTACACGCCAGGCACGTTCGAGGGCTGGCTGCATCGCATCACCACGAACCTGTTCCTTGACATCACCCGCAGGCGCCAGCGCATCAGGTTCGAGGGCCTCGGCGACGAGACGGCCGCGCGGCTGCGCGGCGCCGAGCCGACGCCGTCGCAGGCTTTCGACGACCGCCATCTGGATCACGACATCGCTGCCGCGCTCGCAGGCCTGCCGCCCGAGTACCGCGCCGCCGTCGTGCTCTGTGACATCGAGGGGCTGACCTACGAGGAGATCGCCGATGCGCTCGGGGTCAAGCTAGGGACGGTGCGCAGCAGGATCCACCGTGGCCGGGCTCAGCTGCGTGCTGCGCTGGAGCACCGCCGCCCGCGACGCGGAGTCGGCGCCAGGCGACGGGGCGTGGAGCCTGCTCTGCTCAGCCGCGCCGGGGGCGCGTCGCTGCCCGCTGCCAGCCTAGGACCCGGCAGCCTAGGACCCGGCAGCCTAGGACCCGGCAGCCTAGGACCCGGCAGCCTAGGACCCGGCAGCCTCGCTGGTGTTGATCCCGTCGCGGCCAGGGTGGCTGACGCGGTCGCCAGGGAGGTGGGTTCGCCGTGAGCCACCTCGGCCGCTGGCTCTCGGCGCTGGTTGACGGCGAGCTGGACGACACCGAACGAGACCGTGTTCTCAATCACATCGCCGGGTGCGCGGCCTGCAGGCAGGAAGCCAACGCGATGCGGGCGCTCAAGCGACGGCTGACGGCGCTGGGTGATGCATGCGGCGACACACCGATCGCCGGCAGGCTGATCGAACTGGCCCGCAGCGACCACGGGGCCACCGCCGGCGGGGTGTACAGCGCCGTGCCGTGGCCGGCCGCGGCTTTCGCCACCCAGCAGGGCGGCGGACCGCGTCACGTCCGGCTTGGCTGGAAGATGGCGACCGGGTCGGCGACCAGCGCACTGCTCGCGATCGGCGCCATCGCGTTCCTGCTCGGCAGCGTCTCTGGCGAGCCACCCGTGCCGAAGATCACCCCGTCCGTCGACAGCTACCTGCTGCAGCACAGCCGCGACGCTGGGCAAGAGCGGGTGTGGGCCACGTCGGCGGGCGGGGCGGCGTCGGCAGGAAGCCAGCCAAGCGGCAGCAGCTACTGGTCGCAGCTGGTGACACCCATGCTCGACCCTCGCAGGCCGGGGACGGCGCAGCTAGGCCCGCTGGCTGAGCCGGTACGCCCGATCACGGGGACGACGACGGGCCCAGGGCCGGTCGCGTCCGCCACCGCCAGCCCGGCGCCGGTCACGTCTGCGACCGCCAGCCCGGCCGCGTCAGTGTCAGCCTCGCCTGGGCATGCCGCACCTGGGCCCGCCTCACCCCGTCTCTCGCCAGTCCCTCACCCGGCGAGCCGCAGTTCTAAGTAGGCCTCGATGATCTGGCTCTACTGGAGGCGCTCAAGGCTCGTCATCGCGGTGGCTGCGGCCGCGGTCGGCGCGGTGACCGGATTGGCGCTGCTCGCGGACACCCTCGCGGGCAGCGACCCGATGACAGCCCAGCCGGCCGCGATGCGCCGTGCCGGCGGGTTTCAGCCCATCGCCATCCACCCATCGGCCGACGATCCTCAGGTACGTCGCGGCCTGCTGCTGATGCACGCAGCCGCGGCTGCATGCGAGTCGGTGTCCTATCGAGGTGTCCAGATCGTGGCCTGGTCGAGCCCGGCTGGTTCGTCCTCCTATCTCGTCGACGTGTGGCACCGGCGAGGCGAGCCCGAGCTGGCCGCGACTGACAGGGACGGCGACGACGGCAGAACCTCGGTCAAGATTCCCGGCGCATCCGCGGGGGCCGGCGGTGTCGGCGTGCTGAGCTTCTCGTCGGCAAAGCTGACCGTGCTCCGCGAGAACTATGTGGTCGAGTACGCAGGGCCGGGCTCGTCCAGCGACCGTCCCGCGCAGGTCGTCGCGATCCGGCGGCACGACGGGACGCTGGCCGCCCAGTACTGGCTGGATCGCGCTACGAGCCTGCCGCTGCGCAGGGAGATGTTCGACGAGAGCGGCCGGCGGGTCAGCGAGGGTGCTTTCATCGATCTGGAGATCGGCCTGAGCGGTATGGGCTCGGTGCCGTCGGCGCAGGGACAAGCTTGGGACGCCTTCTTTCCCGCACAGCAGCCGCCAGGCTCGCACGTGAGCGCGGCACGGATTCACGCGCTGCGGGCGGCGGGCTGGCCGGTTCCTGGCAAGCTCGCGGGCAACATGGCCCTGTCCGGCGTCTCCAGGACCGCGACCCGGTCCGGGCAGGTGCTGGACGCCTCGTACTCCGACGGGCTGTCGGTCGTGTCCCTGTTCATCCAGCGCGGCGAGCTTTCAGGAGCACTGCCTGGCTGGCATCGCGTCGACGTGCACGGCCTGCCCGTGTACTCGACTGAGTCAGGCGACCTGGACGAACAAGGCCTGGCCTGGTCGGCCGGCGGCTTCGTCTACACCGTCATCGCTGACGCACCGCCGCATGCCATCTCTCGCCTGATCGCAGCGCTGCCGCACGACCTGGACGCCGGATTCTGGCAGCGGGTCACGCGCGGGATCAGGCGGATCGGATCCTGGTTCGACCCCTTCGGCTGAGCGCACGGCACCGATGTCAGAAAAGCCAGTTACCCTGGAGTGAGCGGACCGACAGCTGGAGCGCGAGGGCAGCTTGTTTGATCTATCTATCGCCAAGATCTTGATCCTGGCCGTGATCGGCCTGGTGATCTTCGGGCCTGAGCAGCTGCCCAAGATGGCGTCGCAGGCCGGGCAGGCGCTGCGCAACCTGCGGAAGCTCGCCGACAACGCCAGGGCTGACCTGTCGGAAAGCCTCGGCCCCGAGTTCCGCGACTTCGACTTCAACGACCTCAATCCCAAGGCGTTCGTCCGCAAGCACCTGCTCGACCCGGCAGACGACGACGGCGACGGCTGGTCGTCGGGCGCGGAGCTGCCCTACGGTGAGGAGCCTGAGCTTGAGCCGGTGGCAGTGCTCGCGCCAGGTGAGGTGCCGCCGTACGACTCAGAGGCGACCTGACGGACTGACGGGACCCGGCGGGTGACTTAGACCGGGGTCAGCCCGAGCGGCCGCCCGGCCAGGCTCCGCGACCTGGCGCCGAGAGTCTGCGCGATCTTGATCAGCTCCGCTGCCGCTGGTGCTTGCGGCTCGGTGAGCACGAGCGGAACCCCGTCGTCCGCCGCCTCCCTGAGCCGCAGGTCGATCGGCACCTCGCCGAGCACCGGCACGTCAGCGCCGGTCAGCCGGCTCAGCGTCTGAGCGACGGCCTGACCGCCGCCCTTGCCGAACACCTCGATCCGCTCGGCACAGTGCGGGCAGGGCAGGAACGCCATGTTCTCGATGACGCCGACCACGCGCTGATGCAACTGCAGGGCTAGCGAGCCGGCCCGCTCGGCGACCTCGGCCGACGCGATCTGCGGAGTCGTCACGACGAGCATCTCGGCGCCGGGGATCAGCTGCCCGGCAGAGATCGCCACGTCGCCGGTGCCTGGCGGCAGGTCGAGCAGCAGGACATCGAGGTCGCCCCAGTACACGTCGGCCAGGAACTGCTGCAGGAGCCGGTGCAGGATGGGCCCGCGCATCGGCAGCGGCTCGTTGCCCTTCTTCAGCATGCCGCTGGAGATCGCCTTCACTCCGTGCGCCACGGGCGGCATGATCATCTGCTCGACCGGGGTCGGCCTGGTCGTGACGCCCAGCATGCGGGGCACTGAATGGCCATAGATGTCCGCATCGAGCAGGCCCACCTTCTGGCCGGCCGCCGCCAGCGCGGCCGCGAGGTTGACCGTCACAGAGGATTTGCCGACCCCGCCCTTGCCGCTGGCCACCGCGTAGACCTTGGTCAGCGAGTCGGGGTTGGCGAACGGGATCTCCCGCTCTGGCTTGCCGCCGCGCAATGTGGTCTGCAGATCGCGGCGCTGCTCCTCGCTCATCACGTCGAGCTCGACCCTGACCGCCGTCACCCCGGCGACCTTCGCCACGGCGCCGGTGACCGAGCGCGTGATGGTCTCACGCATGGGACAGCCGGCAACCGTCAGCCACACGTCGACCCTGACCGTGCCGCCCGGGCCGACGTCGACGTTCTTGACCATCCCGAGGTCGGTGATGGGACGCCGGATCTCCGGATCGAGCACGGTGGCCAGTGCCTGCATGATCTGCTCGGCCGTGGGCGCAGCCAATGCGGGTCCTGGTTGGCCGGCTCCCGGCTGGCTGGATGAAGTGCTGGACATGCGTTCATGCTAGAAGCACCCGCGCACCGCGTCGAACGGTCGCCCGGGCATCATCGATGCATGACGAGCCCCGTGCCGAGAAGAAGCTGCCTGACCGTGCCAGGGAGCAGCGAGCGGTTCATCACGAAAGCGTCAAGTCTGCCGGAGGATGCCGCCTTTGTGACTGCGGATGCCGTCCCCGACGAAATCATCCTCGATCTGGAGGATTCGGTCGCGCCCGCCGCCAAGGACCAGGCGCGCGCGCTTGTCGCCGCCGCCCTCGATGACAGATGGCCGCCTGGCCGCCTGATCGCGGTGCGGATCAACGGCGCGAGCGGCCCGTGGGCCTACCGCGACGTGATCGAGATCGTCGAGCGATCTGGCGCCTGCCTCGACGCGATCGTGCTGCCCAAGGTGTCAGGCCCAGACCAGGTCGTCTGGCTCGACCTGCTGCTGAGCCAGGTGGAAAGGGCAGCGGGGCTGGAGCCTGGAGGCATCGCGATCGAGGCGCAGATCGAGGACGCGGCCGGCCTGGCCGCGGTCAACCACATCGCGGTGGCTTCACCCAGGATGGCGGCCCTCGTCTTCGGCCCCGCCGACTTCATGGCCAGCCTGGGAATGCGGTCGCTGAGCATCGGCAGCCAGCCGGACGGATATTCGGGCGGCGACGCCTTCCACTACGCTCACCTGCGGATCCTGGTCGCCGCCAGGGCGGCTGGTCTGCAAGCGATCGACGGTCCTTACGCGGCGATCGGCGACGTAGCTGGCCTCCGCTCGGCGGCGACCAGCGTCGCGGCGCTGGGCTACGACGGCAAGTGGGTCGTCCACCCCGACCAGGTTGGCCCGGTGAACGCGGCCTTCTCGCCCAGCCAGGACGACTACGACCGCGCCGAGCGGATCCTTGAGGCGTACGAGCACGCGACGTCGGTGCAGGAGCGCGGCGCCGTGATGCTGGACGGCGAGATGATCGACGAGGCGACGCGCAAGCTCGCGCTGATGGCCGCGGCTCGCGGCCGGGCGGCAGGGCGGACGCGGCGTTTACAGCCGCGCCTGGCTGAGCATCGTTAGTACGGGACACACCTAGCTCGCAGCGGCTATCGACCGGGAGAATGCAGGGCATGGAGGCGACGGACCTATCCTGCCCCCGGTGTGGCGGCGCCGTCGCGGCCCCTAGCGCCTGGTCGAGCAGTTGGCGATGCGAGGTGCACGGCGACATCGCCCCGCTACGGCAAGTGCGGAGCCTGTCGCCTGAAGGCCTGGCCGGACTCGTGCGCAACGCCGTCGTGCCCGTGATGCTGCCCTGGCCGCTTCCTGACGCCTGGCTGGTGACCGGCTTCGCGGCCGCGGGGGACGAGCGCGCGGGCAGCCGGGCCTGCGCCGTGGCTCTGTCGGGCCCCAACCCGGTCGGCGGACCAGGGGAGATGCTGCTGATCAGCGAGGAGCTAGGCATCGGCCTGGGCGCGTACTGCGCCGGACTCGATGGCCCTGACCCTGGCCAGGGCTTTCCTGACTGCTCGCCGCACGCGCAGGTGGCGTTCGGCAACCATGACTTCCCGCTCTGGCACGTGGACGCTCCCGGCCGCGCGGTCTTCGCCGGCGAGCTCATGGGCAGCTGGCTGTGGATCCTGCTCTGGCCAGACACGGCCGGCACGCTGATGGTCGAGCCGATGCGGCTGCTCGACCTGCGGGACCCAGGCCAGGAGCTGGATCTGCCGTTCGGTGCCCGGTCACCGCGGCTGCCCGGCGAGTCCGGCTAGAGTCTGCCTGGTGCGCGCGGATCTGCACAGCCATAGCTCAGCGTCTGACGGCACCAGGCCACCGGCCGAGGTGGTGGCGCGCGCGACCGCCGCTGGCCTCGACGTCCTCGCGCTCACCGACCACGACACCGTCGCCGGGATCGCCGCTGCCGCGGCGGCGCTGCCGCCAGGGCTGGCCCTGATCAGCGGCATGGAGCTGTCGTGCCGGCGCGACGGCCACAGCGTGCACCTGCTCGGCTACCTGTTCGACCCCGAGCATCAGGAGCTGGCCGCGCAGACCAGCGCGATCAGGCAGAGCCGGATCGAACGCGCCAGGGCCATGGTCGCCAAGCTGGCTGAGCTCGGCGTCCCTGTCACCTGGGAGCAGGTCGCCGCCATCGCTGGCGACGGCGTGATCGGCAGGCCGCACATCGCACGCGCGATGATCGACGCGGGGGTCGTCGGCTCCGTGCAGGAGGCGTTTACCCCGCAGTGGATCGGCCCTGGCGGACGAGCACACGTGCGCCGGTACGCGCTCGATCCGGCCGACGCGATCGCCCTTGTGCACGAGGCTGGCGGCGTCACCGTGCTCGCCCATCCCTACGCGGTGACGCGCGGCTGGATGGTGCCCGATGCCCTGATCGCAGAGCTGGCGCGGGTGGGGCTCGACGGCGTCGAGGTCTTCCACCCTGATCACGATGAGGCTGAACGGGACCAGCTCCTGACTCTCGCCCGTAAGCTCGGTCTCGCCGCGACCGGAGGAAGCGACGATCACGGTGAGCTCACCGGCGACAGGATCGGCTGCGACACGACCGGGCAGGAGGCCCTGGACGCCCTGCTCGCGCGCGCGAGCGGAGCAGCGGTGATCGGCGTATGACGCCGCTGGCGGACGCGGTCCTGGCCATGATCAGGGCCGGTTAGGGGTTGAGATGGATGCGAGGATCGACCGGGTCACCGGCCCGGTCAACACGTGGATCATCGGCGACGACGACGAGGTCATCGTCATCGATCCAGGTGAGTTGGCCGACGCGGTGCTGAGCGTCGTCGGCCAGCGTGAGGTGCTGGCGGTGATCTGCACGCACGGGCACGCGAGGCACGTGGCGGCGGCGTTCGACGTCGCGGACCGTGACGAGGCGCAGATCGCGCTCCACGACGCCGACAGGCTGGCCTGGCGTGAGGTGCATCCTGGCAAGGAACCTGACATCAGGATGGAGAACGGCGGCACCTTCGATATCGCCGACGTGACGCTCGAAGTGATACACGCTCCCGGGCACAGCCCTGGATCGGTCGGCCTGTATTGCGAGGAACTCGGCGTGCTGTTCTCCGGCGACGTCGTGTCCGCCGACGGTCCCGTGCCGCATCAGGGCAGCTTCGATGACTTCCCCCGCCAGGTCAGCTCCATTGGCGCCAGCGTGCTGACCCTCCACGGCGATACCAGGATCCTGGCCGGCCACGGCGAGGAGACGACCGTGGCCACCGCCGAGCGGCGGTTCGACTCCTGGGTCGCGGCCGGGCCAGAGGCGCTCATCGACGAGTGGGCTGACTAGAACCTCACTCGTTCCTGGCGAGCTCCGGCCCGGTGACCCGGTCCAGCAGCGGGAAGGTGGCCGCGATCACCCCGAGCGAGGCGGCGAGGCCCGCGGCGGCGATCGCGCAGTACGACGCTCCCGGTGCGTGGAGCGACTCGCCGAGTTCTGAGCTGAGGAACAGCGCAGACGCCAGGAAGCCCGTGCTGGCCGACAGCAACGCGATGACGACCAGCGGTGCCGCGCTTTCCATGACCACCACGCGGCGCAGCAGGCCAAGCGGAGCGCCGGTCAGGCGCAGCAGGCTGAACGGGCGCTTGCGTTCGGCAAGGCCGGTGGCGACGCTGACGGCCAGGCTGCACCCGGCCATGACCAGGCTCGCTCCGATCACCACGTCGGACAGGCGTCGCAGCTCGCCGTATGTGGTCTGGTTGGCCAGCCCGCCCAGCTGACCAGGCGGGCCCAGGTAGGGGAAGGCGACCTCAAGCACGGTCCTGGCCCTCTCGACCGCGGCCGGCGACCCGTTCGTGCCCACGAGCAGCGTCTCGACCGGAAGGCGCGCAAGGCTCTGCGGGGAGACGCGGGCAGCAGGCAGTGCCGGCCGTGCCCTGGACGAGCCCGGCCCGCCCTGGCCGACGTCGACGGTGATAGGCGCGACGGCGGTCCCGGTCCGGCAGCGACCGATGACCGGGATGCGGGCAAGCTGGGCGCAGGACACCAGGCCAGGCTCGGCCTGCTGGTCCTGATGGGGCGAGGTGGCGGCGCCCGGGTCCGTGTGGATGACCGCCACCCCCTGTACCCCCCTGACCGCTCGCAGCGTGGCCAGCACCGTGGCGGGAACCGCGGTCACCGCTGAGACCGGCCGGCCGGAGGCCGTCGCGTTCACGATGAACGAGTCAGCCAGCACGTCACTGACGCCGGCGTGTTGGCGAGTGGTCGGCGAGGATCGTGCTGGTTAGCCCGACCGACACGCTGGTGACGAACAGCGCGAGGATGAGCCCGCTGACCGAGCGGAACGCGGCTCGCGGGTTGTCGCCCAGCCGCCGTCCGGCGATCATCACGCCCACCATCGCCAGCAGGAATCCGAGGAAGTAGGCCAGGATCTGGCCGGTGGTACTCCTGGGATGCCCGATCCCTGCGAAGTAGCCAAGCTCGGCGATGCCGAGGACAAGCGGGACCATCCGGACGGCCCGGGGAGCTGGTGGGGTGACCCGCCGGGCGACGCCGCGGTGAGATCCGCACCCGGCGCATCGCGATCCGCGCCGCGACCGCGGCCGCCGCCGGGACGCCGATCGCGACCGCCAGGACGTCGGCCAGCCGCAACGACAGGTCGCCGGGTTCGAAAGGCTGGCCGGTGAAGGACGGGATGGCCACCAGCAGCGGGTGCGCCAGCAGGTAGACGGCGAAGCCGGCGGCCACGCCGGCCACAGCGGACAGGGACGCTTCGACCGCGGCAATGACGGCGACCTGGCGGGGTGTCGCGCCGGTCAGCCGGATCGTGGCGAAGCGCTGTTCCCGTCGTGTCGCGCCGAGCCTGGTCGATGTGCTGATGAAGATCAGCGCGGGGAACAACAGCGCCAGCGCCCCGACCGCGAGGATGGTCTCGAGCGTCGTGGTGTCGTAGCCGACTGCGACGTTGCCGCCCGTCGAGGTCTGGATGCTGGTGACCTGCCCGGCGCCAGGGACGCCGGCCAGCTGGCGGGGGGTCTGACCGATGACGATGACCAGCGAGTTCGGGGCGGGGAGCCCGGCGGGGCCGATGGTGCCGATCTGGCGTCCGTGGAACCTGTCCCCGAGCCTCGTCGCGGGCGTCGTGCGCAGGAGCCTCGTGAGCGCAGGTGAGGCGTAGTACTGCCCTGGGCCCGGCAGGTGCTTGAGGCCCGGCGGGATCGGGGAGCGGGCCCATCACGGCCAGGATCTCCCCGGCTGCCGCCGACACGCTGGCGCCCCGCAACGCTGGCGTCTGGTCGTATGACCTGACCAGATCGCTCGCCTCGAGCAGGCAGCTACCTTCCCTGGTCACCCGGATCCTCCCTCGGATGTCTCCACGACCAGCCGCGCGAGGCTGTCGAGCCGGGCCGCGGTCACGTCGATCCAGCGAAGGTCCGCCTCCAGGTGGAACAGGCCGTGGTCGGCGAGGAGGGCGTCGATCATCGCGCCGGTGCGCTTGAGATCGGTTAGCTCGCGCATCCGCTGGAGGTGCGCGGCACGCTGGGCGTCGAGGTAGGCGCCGGCCTGCTGGCCGAGCATCAGGGCGAGCACGACCTTGGTGAAGAGCACCGTCTGAAGGTGCGGCTCCGGGTTGACCGGCTCGGCGAGCCAGGTCTCGAACTCGGTGACGCCGGCCGCGGTGATGACGTAGCGCTTGCGGTCGGGCCCGGCGCCGGGCTCGGCGTCGCCGGCCGCGACCTTGCCATCCCGGGCGAGCCGGCTGAGCGTCGCGTACACCTGCCCGAACGACAGCGGCTTGCCGCGGCCGAAGTAGGCGTCGTACTCGCGCTTCAGGTCGTAGCCGTGGCTCGGCTCCCGCTCGAGCAGGCCAAGGAGGGTTAGCGGAACGCTCATGACGGCAAGAATACTCCGAGACTATACGCTGAGTTTATACGCTCGCATAAGAGTTGCTCCGGCGTAAAACACGGCATCAGCACATGACGGCTGCGTGGCAACAGCACGCCGATGGTCCTGTTATGCCAGTGCAGGCGTCAGGATGGAATGGTGCAGCAGCTTGGATTCGAAGGCATGCCGCGGCGGCTCTATCCGTGCACGCCCAGCCGGCTGCGGGCCTGGCTGGATTGCCCGCGCCGGTACCGGATGACCTACCTGGACCGTCCCTCGCCGCCGAAGGGGGCGCCGTGGGCACACAACAGCCTGGGCGCGAGCGTGCACAACGCGCTGGCCGGATGGTGGCGGCTGAAGCGCGAGGAGCGCACGCCTGAGGCGGCGGGCGGGCTGCTCGGGCGCGGCTGGATCACCGAGGGTTACGCCGACGATGCCCAGTCCGCCGAGTACCTGCGCTGGTCGCGGGCCATGGTCGACCGGTACGTGGCCAGGCTCGACCCGGCCAGCGAGCCGGCAGGCGTCGAGCGGACGGTCGGCGCGAAGACCGACCTGATTGCGTTTTCCGGCCGGATCGACCGGCTGGACGACCGCCCGGCCAGCGAGACTGGCCCGTGCGCGGCGCCTGACCCGTCCGCTGCTGACCCGTCCGCTGCTGATCCTTACGCTGCTGACCCGTATGGGCGCGAGCTCGTCGTGGTGGACTACAAGACCGGCCGGAGCAAGCTCTCCACTGACGACGCGCGGTCATCGATGGCGCTCGCGCTCTATGCGATCGCGGCCGGGCGGGTGCTGCGGCGGCCGTGCCGGGTCGTCGAGCTGCATCACGTTCCGGCCGGCGAGGTGCTGCGCTGGGAGCACAGCCCTGAGTCGCTCGACCGTCAGCTGCGCCGCGCCGAGGACATCGCCGGCGAGTGTTCGGCGGCCGACGAGCGGTACAAGTCGGACCCGGAGTCCGGGCGCGGCGACGACGTCTTCCCGCCGGCTCCAGGCAGCTGGTGCGGCTGGTGCGACTTCCGCGCCCAGTGCCCGCAGGGCCAGGCGGCAGCCCCGCAGCGCAGGCCGTGGGACGGCCTGACCGATAGAGCCAGCCTGGAACTGACCGAGAGTCCCAATCGTTGAGGCGCGGAGCCCGATCAGGTAGGCCAGCCCGACTCTGACTGGTTCCAGAACGTCGTGAGCATCTCGGCGGTGGTGGCCGGTGCCTCGACGGCCGGTGAGTGGCCGGCGCCGGGGATGCAGATGCGCTCGGCGCCCAGCCGCTTGGCCATCATGTCCTGCACGTCGGGCGGCCACGCGTCGTCGTTCTCGCCGTAGCTCACCAGCTTCGGCAGCTGATCGAGCGCGGCAAGCTCGGCTGTCCGGTCCGGGCAGCTGAGCAGGTGCCTGGCCATCTCCGCCAGGCCGAGCGGACAGCTGAGCAGCGCCCGCTCGGCGAGGAAGTCGATGATCTCGGCTGGCGTGCCCTCAGCCTCAGCCTGCGGTTTGAGCTGGCCGTGCCAGACGTCGCCGATCATGGTCCCGAGTTGCTCGACGTCCGAGCCGGCTGGCTCCAGGTAGTCGAGCAATTCGCGCAGGGTCTGGGCCCTGAGGCCGCCGATCGTGCCAGGGCCCGAGCAGAGCAGCGTCAGCGAGCTGAAGGCGGCCGGAATCGCGAGCGCCGCATGCCTGGCGACGAGGCCGCCGAAGGAATGGCCGAGCAGGTGCACCCGCTCTGCCTCCCCGGCGTGCCCTGAGTTGCTCGCGTCGCTGGCGTCGTTCGCGACGGCCGACGCGACCGCAAGCAGGTCGGCAGCTAGCTGGTCGAACTCGTAGCCAGACCGGCTCGAGGCCGGGGCCGACTGATACTGCCCGCGCATGTCGATCGCGATCACAGCGCGGCCAGCCGTCGCCAGCGATTCGAGAATCGCGAGGAAGTCTTCCTTGCTGCCGGTGTAGCCGGGCACGAGCAGCGCCGGCTGCCGGTCGCTGACGCCGCTGGCCGCCTCGGCCTTCAGGGCTGCGAAATCGCCGCGCGGTGTCTGCACGACATGCGTCGTGACCCGAGGCGGTATGCGCAGCGAGCGCGGAGTACTCACATTTTGGCAGCCTACCCAGACCAGACTTAGTGGTACCTGCCGTCTAGGCGAACTTCAGCCGTTTCCCCGCAATCTGCGAGGCTCTAGCTGGCCTCGATGTCCCGCTGCTCCTCCTGGCTGGCCGGCCGTGCGGAGCGTGGCTGGCCGTCTGCGGCGTGCGGGCCCGCGGACTTGCCCCTGCCGCGGCCTCCCCTGGTCCGCCGCCGCGGTCGCCCGGTGCTGTCGGCCGGCTGGCCTGGCTGCGCCGGCCGCGGGTTATCCCTGGCCACTGGCTGATCGGCGGTGACGGCGTGGTCGGCAGTGCCTGCGTGATCCGCGGCTGCGTGATCCGCGGCTGCGCGGTCCGCGGCCGGCGTCCGCACCGGCGCGCCGCTCCTCGTGCGGCGGCGGGTCCTGGTCCGGCCGCCGCTGCGGTGGCCGCCCTGTGTCCCTTCGCCCTGCCGGTGGCCTGAACCGCGCTCGTCGCGCGGCCGACGGCCGGTTACTGGCTGGCGAGTCCGGTTTTTGCCGGTTTCGCCGATGTCCTCCAGGTCCTCGGCCTCGAGGCCCGCCCGCCCGCGCCTGGCGGCCGGAAGCGAGCCCTTGGCGTCATCAGGGATGCCGAGCGCGTTGAACAGGTGCTCCGAGGTTGAGTAGGTCTCCAGCGGCTCCGGATGGCCCAGGTTCAGCGTGTCGTTGATGAGCTTCCAGCGGGCCATGTCCTGCCAGTCGACGAACGTGACGGCGACACCGGCCCGTCCGGCGCGGCCGGTCCTGCCGATCCTGTGCAGGTAGGCCTTTTCGTCTTCCGGGCACTCGTTGTTGACCACGTGCGTGACGTCCTCGACGTCCAGCCCGCGGGCCGCCACGTCCGTGGCGACCAGCACGTCGATCTTGCCGTGGCGGAACGCGCGGAGCGCTCGCTCGCGCTGGCTCTGGCCCAGGTCACCGTGGACGGCAGCGGCCGCGAAGCCCCGCTGGGTCAGTTCAGCGGTCACCTGGTCGCACGACCGGCGGGTTCGGCAGAACACGATGGTCAGGCCGCGGCCCTCGGCTTGCAGCACCCTCGCGAGCACCTCGATCTTGTCGAGGTGGTGGGCACGGAAGACGTGCTGATGGGTGGTCGGCACGTGTTCGGGCTCGTCGTGCTGCTCGGCCCTGATGTGGGTCGGCTGGCGTAGATGCCGCCTGGCGAGCGTGACAATCTCCGACGGCATGGTGGCCGAGAACAGCATCGTCTGGCGGTGCGCGGGCGTCAGGCGCAGGATCGCCTCGACGTCGGGCAGGAAGCCAAGGTCGAGCATCCGGTCGGCCTCGTCGAGCACGAGCACGTCGACGACTGACAGGTCGAGCTGGCGCTGCCTGGCGAGGTCGAGCAGGCGGCCGGGGGTGCCGACCACCACATCCACGGTCGCCAGCGCCTCGATCTGCGGCTCGTAGGCGCGACCGCCGTACAGGGTCACCACGTTGACATCGGACCTGGCCGCCGCGGTCCGCAGATCACCTGCCACCTGGATAGCGAGTTCCCTGGTCGGAACCACCACAAGCGCGCGCGGCGTCGCCGCCCTGCCGCGCCGCGTGCTGATCAGGTGCTGCATGATCGGGATCGCGAAGGCCAGCGTCTTACCGGTGCCCGTCCTCGCCTGCCCGATCACGTCATGCCCATCAAGCGCGATCGGAAGCGTCAGTGCCTGGATCGGGAATGCCCGGGTGATGCCGGCATCCGCGAGCGCGGCACACACGGGCTCGGCGACGCCGAACTCCTCGAAGGCAGGACCCCCCGCCCGCGCGGCGTCGGTCGTCACCAAGTCGTCAGGAAAGTCCTCTGGTTCGTCAGGCAGGTCCGCTGGCACCTCCCGCGGTAGCGCTGCACGCGCGGCGTGCATGGCGACGGGCTCGGCGGCCGCCGTCAGCGTCACGGCGTCGATCGAGACCGCTGTCGGGTTGGTCAGGTCTGCTAGTTCGTCTGTTAGGTCTGAAGTTAGGTCTTGCGTAGTCAGGGCTTTCGCCTCCATCAGTGGCCTGCGGCCGTGCCGGCGCAACAGCTAGCCTCGGGTCGCCGCAGGACGACAGGTGACTCATCGGGACGCGGCGGCGTAGCTCGACGCCGCGCATCCGCAGACGGGCGCTCGGCCAGGCCAGGTGAAACCAGGCCATCGAGCACTGTCTGAGCGCTCGCCGGGAAGAGCCAGGCGCGATCATGAGTACCCGGGGTCTTCAGATCGGGCTCTCGTATCGCGCTACCTCGTTCAACGCGCCGCGGGAAAGTCCCATTCCACGATGACGTCGTTGCTCAGTGTAGCAATGCCTGCTGACAACCGGTCGTCGGCCACGGACGGCGTGCCGGTGCGAGCCGGCACGCGGTTGTTACGCTTCCGGTGTGACCGACGACGAGCAGGGCTCTGCCGCACCGGAGCAGGCCAGCGATGGCGTGATCGAACTGCTCGGGTTGGTCGCCTACGCCTCGCTCGTCGCGTTCTTCCGGCTCGCCGAGGATGCCTCGCTGGCGACCTCGCTGCCCGACAAGGCTGATCTGGCCGGGATGGCCGTGACGCAGTTCGGGCACTTTCAGCTGCTCAGGGACCGCATCACAGAACTCGGCGCTGATCCGCAGCGTGCGATGCGGCCGTTCGTCGAGCCGATCGACGCTTTTCACGCCAGGACAGCCCCGTCTGACTGGCTCGAAGGACTGGTCAAGGCCTATGTCGGTGACGGGATCGCGGCGGACTTCTACCGGATCACCGCACAGCTTCTTGATCAGCCCAACCAGGACCTCGTGCTGTCCGTGCTCGCCGACTCCGGACAATCACAGTTCGCGATCACGCGAGTGCGTGAGGCGATCGCCGCCGATCCCGCCGTGGCCGGCCGGCTCGGGCTGTGGGCGCGGCGGCTGGTGGGGGAGGCGCTGAGCCAGGCACAGCGGGTGGCAGCAGAGCGCGAGGCGCTGGCGCGCTTGCTGGCTGGCGGATCGCCTGCGCAGCTTGGCGAGATCGGCAGGATGTTCGCCGAGCTCACTGACGCGCACGCGGCGCGCATGGCCCAGCTTGGCCTGGCTGAGTAGCGAGCGGAGCGGTCAGTTGCTGCCGAAGCCGATCCGGCGCGGCTCGGCCTGATCGAGCTCGACATAGGCGATCTTCTCTCCTGGCACCAGGACCGTGCCGCCACGCTTGTCGGTGATGACGAACAGCGTGTTGTCAGCGAGCGCCGTTGCCAGCGCGTGCTTGACGTCCTCGGCTGACGACTCGGTCTCGACCAGGAGCTCGCGCGGGGCCATTTGTATGCCGATCTTGACTTCCATCGCATCCTCCGCTCCACGAACCAGGAATCTCGCGCCCGCTGCGTCAGTCCCGAGGCTAACCCGGCGCGCAGGCTTTGGCTGTATCCGAGGCGGGCCGGCTCGCTACGCCGGGAGCGAAAAGGGCTGGGGAGGCCCTCGGCACGCGCCCGTCGTGCGCCCGCCTACTCGGGCGCGACCTCGGCGAGCGGCCAGCCGCTGATGCCGCGCCAGGCCAGCCGCGAAAGCAGTTGCTCGGCGAGGTCCTTGTCGATCGCGGCCTCGGCGCTCAGCCAGTACCTGGAACTGACCTGCGCCATGCCGACCAGCGCCATGCCAAGCAAGTCGGCTTCGTCGTCGGAGACCCCCGCGTCCTCGCGGATGAACTCGCTGACCATTTCCGCGCACTCATACATCGCCCGGTCAAGCCGTGCCCTGACGGCAGGCTCGTTGCTGAGATCGGACTCGAACACCAGCCGGAACGCCTGCCCGTCCCCGCTGACGTAGTCGAAGAACGCGCGGAACGTGGCCGGCACCCGCTCCCTGTTGTCGGCCGTTGAGGCCAGGGCAGCGGACACCGCGCCGACCAGCTCGGCGACGCTCTCGTCGAGCAGCGCCAGGTACAGGTCGAGCTTGCCGGGGAAATGCTGGTAAAGCACCGGCTTGCTGACACCAGCACGCTCAGCGATCTCGTCCATCGCGGCCGCGTGATAGCCCTGCGCGACGAAGACGTCTCGAGCGGCGCCTAGAAGCTGCCTGCGCCGGGCGGGGCGCGGCAGTCTGGTGCTTGCCGGTCTGGTGGTCTGCGGCGTCGCGATCACGAAACTCTCCGATGTCCTATCGGCGGCGGTCAGTGAGCTGCTGCCAAGCTGCCATCCTACGGCTCGGTAACAACTCGCCCTGCCAACGTGGGCCCGCTTTCCGCGTTCGCTGCACACCGGCACCGCTCACCGACACAGCCGGGCGCGCCCACACCGCCAGGCGCGCCGGCGCTGACTCAGCGGTAGTCGTCCTCGCCAAGCTCGATCTCACGAGCCTGCTCGGCGGCATCGGCTGGGTCGGCCTCCAGCGGCACGTCTTCCATGAGCTCGATGTCCTCGACCTCTTCGTCCTCGTCCGCGTGCGGCACGGCCTCCTGACTCTGCTCGACGACGTCTGGAACCGGATCGTCAAGACCTCTGTCAGTCATATCCACCTCCTCGCAAGCCCTGTGCTGGTCAGCCGCGCGACGTTATTAGCGCCCTCGAACATATTGCCGAATGGCTACAGTAGAGCAACGCTGGTTGTATAAGTGTCCGAACCGCCGGGGTAAGGAGACATGGTGCGCAGCATGTGGAAGGGCGGGATCTCCTTCGGGCTGGTCATGATTCCCGTGCGACTCTACGCCGCGACCGAGCAGAAGGATATTGCCTTCCGTCAGGTACACAGGGCCGACGGCGGCAGGATCCGGTTCCGACGCTTCTGCTCTGTGTGTGGCGAAGAAGTCCCCTATGAAGATGTGGTCAAGGGCTACGAGCTATCGACGGGCGAGATGGTCATCCTGGACGACGAGGACCTCGCCGATCTGCCCCTGCCGACCACCAAGTCTATCGAGGTGCTGCATTTCGCTCCCGCGGAGCAGTTGGACCCGATCTTGTTCAACCGCAGCTACTTCGTCGAGCCAGAAGCGGCCGGCGCTCGTGCCTACGTGCTGCTCCGAGACGCGCTCGAGCAGTCGGGCCGGATCGCCATCGCGCAAGTCGCGCTCCGCCAGCGCGAGTCGCTTGCGACCTTGCGCAACCGGGACGGCGTCCTCGTGCTCGAGACGCTGCTCTGGCCCGACGAGGTACGGGAGGCGTCGTTCCCGTTCCTCGAGCAAGACATCGACGTCAGGCCCCAGGAGCTGACGATGGCGTCGTCGCTCATCGACTCGATGACGTCCGACTTCGATCCAGACGCGCACCACGACGGCTACCGTGAGGCGCTCATCGAGGTGGTCGAGGCCAAGGTGGCGGGCCATGAGCTGACCCAGCCGGCCACGGTGGAGATCGCCGCTGGCCCGTCGACGAGCCTGGCCGACGCGCTCCGGGCGAGCCTCGCCGCCGCGCAGCAAGCACCGGCCGTCGGTGAGAACGACAAGGCCAAGGCGATCGAGGATGGCTCCGAGACGGGGGCCGCCAAGAGCCGCTCGACCAAACCAGGCGCGGCGAAGTCTGCCACGGCCAAGTCGGGCACTGCCAAGTCGGGCACTGCCAAGTCGGGCACCGCCAAGTCGGGCACCGCCAAGTCGGGCACCGCCAAGTCGGGGGCGGATGAGGCCGAATCGGGCGAGGAGACCCCAGCCAAGGCAGGATCAGGAAAGACCAGGCAGAGCCGCGCCAAGTCGGGCACCGCTAAGCCAACGCGCAAGGCCAGCTGAAGGACGGGACAGCGTCGTGCCTGGCAAGGGTCGCGGCCCGGGCCTCGTGGCAGCCGGACCGCATACGGGGGAACCTTAGCCCGCGGGCGGGACCTTGGCCGCGGAGGCGGGGACCTTGGCCGCGCAGGCAACGCGGCCGCGATATGGCAAGTTGGCATAAGGGGACGTTGACCGCATTAGGGGCCTTGGCCGCGGATGTGGGGACGCTAGCCGCGTAGCGGCCTCGGCCACGTACTGAGATGCGAGGCGATGGCATGGTGCAGGTGACGAACGAACCGTCAGCCGGAGAACCGGTGTTCCCGGGCGCGCCGCCGCCCGAGCCGATCCCGCACTGGCCAGGTCATCTGGTCGAACTGCCGGTCGGCGAGCTGTTCGTCCGTAGCGCGCCGGCGATCGAAGGTGCTGAGCCCGCGGTCTTCGTGCACGGGCTCGGTGGATCATCGACGAACTGGACCGACCTGATGGACCTGCTGTCCCGGCCGGTGCAGGGCCGCCCTGGCGTGCCCGTGCTGGCGTGCGCGGCCATCGACCTGCCAGGTTTCGGGAACTCTTCGCCGCCGTTGACCGGCGACTACTCCGTCGACGCGCACGCCACCGCGGTGATCCAGTTCATCAACGAGCAGGGCCTGAGACCTGTTCACCTGATCGGGAACTCGATGGGTGGTGCCGTGAGCACGCGAGTGGCGGCCCGCAGGCCCGATCTGGTGCGCACGCTCGCGCTGGTCTCTCCCGCGCTGCCTGACCTGCGGCCGCGCCCCCTGCCGGTGCGGCTGGCGCTGGCTGCCATTCCTGGCGTCGGACCGGCGATCATGGACGGGTTGCGGCGGTTGCCCGCCGAGGCACGGACCGACCGGGTGCTGAGGGACGTCTACACCGATCCCGGCGTTGTGCACCCGACGAGGCGACGCGAGGAGATCGCCGAGGTCCTCAGGCGCGACGCGCTGATCTACGCCAACCACGCGGTTGTCATGTCTGCTCGCAGCCTGGTCACCGAGTACTTCAAGGTCGGCAGGTGGTCCCTGTGGCGGGACGCGGCCATGATCAAGGCTCCCGCGCTGATCCTGCACGGCAGCCACGACCGGCTGGTCAACCCGGTGATGGCCGGCAAGGCAGCCAGGGCGTTCCCCACCGCGAGAGTGCTCGTGCTTCCCGGGGTCGGCCACGTCGCGATGATGGAGCGGCCTGGCCTGGTGGCGGCCGAGGTCAGGGCTTTCCTCGACTGGGCCGAGGCGTCAGGCGGCCCGGCGGGCGCGGCCGAGCGGATCGCGGAAGAGAGCGCGACCAAGCAGGCGCGGAGCTAGGTCAGAGCGGGCGGCTCGCGACACGCCCCGCGCCGGGTGCGAAGCTAGCCAGGTGCTTATCGCGGCGTCCTCGCTCATTCCCGCAGCGGAGGCGCCCGACGGCACCGGCCCGATCCTCGCTCCCGGCTATCTGATCTGCGAAGGCGGGGCGATCACCGAGGTCGGATCTGGTCCGCCGCCCGGCCGCCCCGACATCGAGCTGCGCACCGGGTTCTTGCTCCCTGGCCTAGTGGATCTGCAGGTCAACGGCTACTTCGGGGTTGAGCTTGGCGACGCGGAGCCTGCCGGATGGGCAGAAGTCGTCCGCCGGCTGCCCGAGACCGGCACGACAGCGTTCCTGCCGACGTTCATCACCAGCCCGGTCGTCGATCTGGTCGCGGCCCTGAGCGCGACCGCCGGGTTCGCCCGCGACCTCCCTGGCAACGGCCGGGCGGGTGCGGGCAGCGCCGGTGGTGCGCGCGTGCTCGGCGTGCACCTGGAGGGTCCGTTCATCGCCGCGAGTCGGCGCGGGGCACACAACCCGGCGTGGATCATCCCGCCCGACGAGGCGACGATCGGCAGGTTGCTCGGCGCGGGCTCTGGCCTGGTTCGCGTCGTCACCCTGGCGCCGGAGATCGACGGCGGCATGGCGGCGATCGATCAGTTCACCAGCTCCGGCGTGCTGGTCAGCGTCGGTCATTCTGACGCGACCGCCGCCCAGGTCGCGGCTGCCGCGACGGCGGGAGCGCGGATGGTCACGCACCTGTTCAACGGCCAGCGGCCGCTGCATCACCGCGAACCAGGAGTCGTAGGCCAGGCGCTGATCGACACGCGCCTGACCAGTGGGCTCATCGCGGACATGCACCACGTGGTGGGCCCGGTCGCATCACTGGCTTTCCGGGCAGCGCCGGGCAGAATCATCCTGGTCACCGACGCTGCCGCGAGCGCGGGCATGGTGCAGGGCCGTTACGTGCTCGGCGGCGAGCCGATCGAACTGGCGGACGCGGACGGGACGCCACCGGTCCGCGCCGACGGCACCCTGGCCGGCTCGGCGCTGCGGATGGATGCGGCGATCGCGAACATGGTCAAGGTCGGCGTCGGCCTGCCGGCGGCCGTCACCGCAGCGACCAGGATCCCCGCTGACCTCATCGGGCGTGCCGACCTCGGCCGGATCGCCCCTGGCGCCGCCGCTGACCTGGTCTGGCTGACCGACGACCTGAGGACGGCCGCGACCTGGGTCGCTGGCCGTCAGGTCTACGGTTCATCGCCCGGCTAGGTCTGGCTGCCTGGACAGAGAGCCCGTAAGATCCTTATTTCCTTCATTTCTTCGCTATCGCTTGACGGGGACGGGACGGGTGGACGCGGCGGCCAGGCAGCAGAGTTCGACACACATGCGAACCGAGATCTTCGAGCAACCCGCCGCCCTGCGAGCCACGATCAGCGCGCTGCTGCCGGGCACCGCCGAGGTCGCCGCGATCGCCCAGCGCGCTCGCCACGTGCTCTTCTTCGCCCGTGGTACCTCTGACAACGCCGCCGTCTACGGCACCTACCTGATCCAGACCAGGACAGGCAGGCTGGCCAGCCTCGGCTCACCGTCGGTAGCGACCACGTACAAGAGCCGGATCGACCTGACCGGGGTCATGGCTGTCGGCCTGTCGCAATCCGGGCGGACCGAGGAGATCGTCGAGACGCTGCGGTGGGCTAGGGACTGCGGCGCCAGCGTGGTCGGGATCACCAACGGCGCTGGCTCGCCGCTGGCTGAGCTCTCCGACGTGGCGCTAGTGACGGAGGCCGGCCAGGAGCAGGCGGTTCCTGCAACCAAGACGTTCACCTGCCAGCTCGCCGCCCTTGCCGTGCTCGCGATCGGCCTCGGCGCGGACCTGGACGCCGGCCAGCTAAAGCAGGCGCCAGCGATGATCGAGGACCTGCTTGCCGCCGCGACGACCCCCGAGTACGGACTCGAGCCGGTCGTGGCCGAGCTGGCCGGCGTCGACGGCCTCATAGTGTCGGCCAGGGGGCTTGCCTACTCGGCTGCGCTCGAGCTCGCGCTGAAGATCAAGGAAGCGTGTTACCTGCACGCCATGGGCATCTCATGGGCCGACCTGCAGCACGGCCCGATCGCCGTCGTCGACGCCAAGACGCCAGCGATCATCATGGCGGCGGAGTCCGGCCCGACCCAGGCCGCGGCCGTCGCGCTGGCGAAGCGGGTCACCGGCGCTGGCGCGCGCGCGTATGCCATCGGCGGCGGCCCAGAACTGGCTGCGGTGAGCAGCCGGGCACTGGCCGGCCCCGCGCTCCCCGAATGGCTGGCGCCGCTCGGGCTGATCGTCCCTGGCCAGATCCTGACCGAGGAGCTGTCGCGCCGGCTGGGGATCGACCCGGACAACCCGCGCGGGCTCAGCAAGGTCACCCAGACCGCCTGAGGGCCGTCAGCGTCGAGATCAGCCCGCGCAAATACAACACCTATGTGACATTGACCGTCTTCATTGAACGTCGATGTGACATAGGTGTTGAATTTTGCGGCGCTCAAGTCTGGCGGTAGACCTTGTGCTGGGCAGCTTGGGCACGAGGTCGCAGCACCATCAGGTCCACGTTGAAGTGCGCCGGACGGGTGACGGCCCAGGTCACGGCGTCCGCGATGTCCTCGGCGGTGAGTGGCTCAGGCACGCCCGCGTACACGGCAGCTGCCTTCTCCGCGTCGCCGCGGAACCTGGTCAGCGCGAATTCGTCGGTCCTGACCATGCCGGGGGCGATCTCGATCACCCGAACCGGCTGGCCGCACAGCTCGAGCCGCAGCGTCGCGGCGATCGCGTGTGTCCCGTGCTTGGCCGCGACGTAACCGCCGCCGCCTTCGTAGGCGGCGAGGCCGGCCGTTGAGCCCATGATCACGATGGTGCCGTCGCCGGTGTCGACCAGCTTCGGCAGCAGTGCCTGCACCGTGTGGAGCGTGCCGAGCACGTTCGACTGGTACATGGTCAGCCAGTCATCCGCTGAAGCGTCGGCGATCTGATCGGCGCCGATCGCGCCGCCCGCGTTGGCGATCAGCACGTCACACCTGCGCAGCTCAGCGGCCAGCCCGTCGACCTGCGTCCGGTCCGCGACGTCAAGCTCGCTGACCTGTGCGCTGCCGCCCGTTTCGATGATCCGCGCGGCCACCTCGTCGAGTCGGTCGCGGCGCCGGGCGGCCAGCACCACGTGGTACCCCTCGCCGGCGAGCCGCTCGGCGGTTGCCGCTCCGATCCCGCTGCTCGCGCCCGTGACGACCGCTGTCCGCTGCATGGGTGCATTCTGCCAGTCCGTGCGGTTCTGCTGCGGCGGGCTGTTCACTCCCAGTTCGCCTGGCCTGCTTACCGGTCACCTACCATCGGGTCCGTGGCCGAACCTTCCGCACAGCTGCGCGCCGTGATCTTCGACTGGGGAGGCGTGATCACCAACCCCATCATCGAAACCGTCACGGCCTGGCTCGAGTCCGAGCGGATCGACAGGGAGAGTTACATGGCCGCGATGCGGCCGTGGGTGAGGAGTGCATACGGGCCTGAGGCCAGCGGCCGGCCCGCAGGGCCTGAGGACTCCGAGTCGCCGATTCACGCTCTCGAGCGCGGCGAGGTGAGCGACGAAGAGTTCGAGGCGACGCTGGCGGCGGCCCTCGTCAGGGATGACGGCACCCTGGTGCATTCGGCCGGGCTGCTGAGGCGGATGTTCGGGGCCTCGGTGATCCTTGACCAGATGCTCGAGCTGATCAAGGACCTGCGGACGAACGGCATCCTGACGAGCCTGCTGTCCAATTCGTGGGGCGGCAGCGAAGACGGCTATCCGCGGCACCTGTTCGCCGATCTCTTCGACGACGTGGTGATCTCCGGCGAAGTCGGGATGCGCAAGCCCGAGGAACGTATCTTTCAGCTCGCTGCCACCAGGCTCGGGCTGTCGCCGGCCGAGTGCGTGGTCGTCGACGACGTGGAGGGCAACATCGTTGCGGCCCAGGCGCTCGGCTTCACGGCCGTGCACCACGAGGACCCGGTGCGGACCAGGGCAGCGCTGTCGGAGTTGTTCGCGCAGGACGGCATCGCGGCCCTGTAGCGAGATTCCGCCGGGTCGGTCCGCGGCGCAATTGCGGCCGCCGGCACTACCCTGATGCGCTATGGCAGAGGATGTCGCGCCCGCTGGTGCCGCGGCGCCCGCTGGTGCCCCGGCAGACGACCCAGCGATCGCTGCCAAGCGCGCGTATCCGCATCCGGCCACCGCAGGCAGGTCCGCGAACATGCGGGCGAACCGGCGCACAGACACCAAGCCTGAGCTCGCGCTGCGCCGGGCGCTGCACGGACTTGGCTACCGGTATCGCAAGGACTACCGGCTCGACCTGGCCGGCGGGGTGCGGGTCAGACCGGACATCGTGTTTACGGCCAGGAGGGTGGCCGTGTTCGTGGACGGCTGCTTCTGGCACTGCTGTCCTGAGCACGGCAGCCAGCCAGCGGCGAACACGTGGTACTGGGAGCCCAAGCTGCGCCGCAACGTCGACCGGGACCGGGCCGCTGACACCGCGCTTGACCAGGCTGGATGGACGGTGATCAGATTCTGGGAGCACGAGTCGATCGACGCAGCGGTCGCTCATGTCGTCGATGTGCTGGCGACGCAACCTAGTCGTGCCGGAGGCGCGCCATGAACGCGTGCCGGAGGCGCGCCATGAGACAGGTGGTGATTCTGGGGTCATCGCCCGCTCCGGGCTGGCAGACTCGGTAGCAATCCCCGCTGCGGCCGGTCGGGCCTGCGCGGGCGAGCCATCGCATATGCAGTAAGGCTGTTAGGGACCTCATGCGCGTCTACCTGCCAATGACGCTGGCGGAGCTGGGGTCTGCGCTGGTAGCCGGCCAGGTCGGCCCGGCACCGGTGACCGGGTTCGCGGTCACGCCGGCGCTGCGCGAGTGGTACGCCAACGGCGACCTCGAGGAACTCGAGTACATCGCGATGCTGCAGGCGGCCAGGGCCTCGCTGCGGATGCTGCACGCCGACACCAACGCGCCGAGGCGCCGGGTCGTGCTCGCAGCCGAGCTGCCGGATTCGGTCGTGACCAGCGTCAACGGTCCGGGCAAACCCGGCAAGGTGAGCGTCACGTTGCCGGTGATGCTCACCGACGTCGTGTCCGGTCACGTGGACGCCGAGGACGCGGCCGCGGACATCGACGCGGCCGCTGCCGCGCTGCCCGCGGCCGACGCGGGCGACAGCGACGCCAAGTTCGTCGTCGATGGCGCCGAGGGCCACGAACTCCTCTGGTATGCCACCCAGGAGCTCATCTACCTGATCGGCTAGGCACAACGCCGTCGGCGCGGGGAGGGTGGCAGGGGCTCTCGGCAGGCACGGGGGGGTCGTGCGACGATGAGAATCGACGAGACTGGAGTTGCACCGCGGTGCCGCTGCGCCGCGGGCTCGGTCGTACACCGACGTACGCCTTTGGGAGTCAGCCGTGTTCGATGCCGTCACCGACGTCCCCGCTCCGGCCAACGAGCCGGTCAAGACCTATGCATCGGGCAGCCCCGAGCGCGCGGCCCTGGAAACCAAGATCAAGGAACTGGCCGGCGAGCCTGTCGACCTCACGATGACCGTCGGCGGCGTCCAGCGGATGGGCGGCGGCGACTGGGCCGACGTCGTCCAGCCGCACAACCACGCGCAGGTGCTCGGCCGTTTCGGCGAGGCCACCGACGAGGACGTCGCTGCCGCGATCGAGGCGGCGAGCCTGGCGGCACCCGGCTGGCGGGAACTGTCGTTCGACGACCGCGCCGCGATCTTCCTGCGGGCCGCCGAGTTGCTGGCTGGGCACTGGCGCTCGGTGATCAACGCGTCGACGATGCTCGGCCAGTCCAAGTCGGTCTACCAGGCCGAGATCGACGCGGCCTGCGAGCTGATCGACTTCTGGCGCTACAACGTGCACTACGCCAGGCGGCTGCTGGGCGAGCAGCCAAGCTCCGCGCCCGGCTCTTGGAACCGGCTCGAGTACCGGCCGCTGGAAGGCTTCGTCCTCGCGATCACCCCGTTCAATTTCACCTCGATCGCAGGCAACCTCCCCACCGCACCCGCCCTGCTCGGGAACGTCGTGATCTGGAAGCCGTCGCACACCCAGCAGTTCTCCGCGCACTTCCTGATGCGCCTGCTCGAAGCGGCCGGGCTGCCCCCTGGCGTGATCAACATGGTGACCGGCGGTGGCCGAACGCTGTCCAGGGTCGCGCTCCCGCACCGGGACCTGGCCGGTATCCATTTCACCGGCTCGACCGGCACGTTCCAGCATCTGTGGCGGACAGTCGGGGAGAACATCGCCGGCTACCGGAGCTATCCGCGGCTCGTGGGCGAAACCGGCGGCAAGGACTTCGTGATCGCGCACCCGTCCGCTGACCCTGACGTGCTGAGGACGGCACTGGTCCGCGGGGCGTTCGAGTACCAGGGGCAGAAGTGTTCGGCCGCCTCCCGCGCATACGTCCCGCGCAGCGTGTGGCGGAAGATGGGAGATGACTTCGTCGCCACCGTCGAAGGGCTGACGATGGGCGATGTCTCCGCAGACCTGTCCGCGTTCATGGGTGCCGTCATCGACGACAAGGCGTTCGCGACGCACGCCGACGCCATCGACCGGGCCAGATCGCGGCCCTCTGTGCGGGTGCTGGCCGGCGGGACGACGGACGCGACGCACGGCTATTTCGTGCGTCCGACGGTGCTTGAGTCCTCCGACCCGACCGACGAGCTGTTCACTACCGAGTACTTCGGGCCGATCCTGGGCGTGCATGTCTTCGATGACGCGGCCTACGATGCCGTGGTCGCCCAGGCTGCCGACGTCGCGCCGTACGCGCTGACCGGCTCGATCATCGCGACCGACCGTGCCGCGATCGCGGCCGCCACCGATGCGCTGCGGTTCTCGGCTGGCAATTTCTATATCAATGACAAGCCAACGGGCGCGGTCGTCGGCCAGCAGCCGTTCGGCGGCGCCCGGGCCAGCGGCACGAACGACAAGGCAGGCTCGATCTTCAACCTGACCCGTTGGGTGAACGCGCGGACGATCAAGGAGTTGTTCGTCCCGGCAACCGACTATCGCTATCCGCACATGGGCTGAGCCGCCGCTGTAGTACTTTGCGCGCTATCGACCGTCCGGGCGGACGGGCGACTCGCACACTCGCGCAGGAGGCACCCCATCCACCGCCTCGTCCTGTGGAACATCGACCTGACCCTGGTGGACGTCGCCAGGGTGTCCCGTGATGCCTACGCCGAGGCATTCCGGCGGGTCACCGGCCGCCCGCTGGTCGCGCTGCCGCAGCTGGCTGGCGCGAGCGACTCGGAGATCTTCTTCGAAGCGCTCGCGCTCAACGACGCGCTGCCCGGCGCCCGGCAGCCCGAGGACAACGACTTGCTGGCCAGGTACGCGGACGAACTGGCCGCGGCGTTCGGCGCTCGCAGCGGCGAGCTGGCCAGCCACGGCCGGGTTTTGCCCGGTGCCCGCGAGGCGCTCGCCGCCGTGGCGCGGTTGCCGCACGTGATCCAGACCGTGATCACGGGGACGATCAGGCAGAACGCCGCGTGCAAGCTGCAGGCCTTCGACCTGGATCGCTACCTCGACCTCGGGATCGGCGGGTACGGCTCTGACGTCTATCCGAAGGGCACCCAGATCCTGCGGTCGCTCGCGATGGCCGCGGAGAAGTACGACGCGCAGGTCTCGCCGGCCATGGCGGTCTACGTGGCCGACTCGGTCAGGGACGCGGCCGCCGCCCAGGTCGCCTGCGTGCGCTGCCTGGGCGTCGCGACCGGCCGCTCGACCATCAGCGAGCTGCGGGATGCGGGAGCCGATCCGGTGCTCACCGACCTCGCCGACACGTCCAGGGTGGTGGCGGCGATCAGCCGATGAGCGGCTGGGCGCTGACGACCTACGGCGTGCTGGCGCTAACGTTCATGATGATCATGTACGCGCTCGAGAGACGGCATCGCAGCTTCGTGCTCGCGTTCGCCTGCGGCTGCCTGCTGGCGAGCAGCTACGGTTTCCTATCTGGAGCATGGCCGTTCGGCGTGGTGGAGGCGATCTGGGCGGTGGTGGCGCTGTACCGGTTCCGCAGGGCAGGCAGCACCGCGCCGGGTGAGGGCGAGCCACGGTGAGCCAGATTTCATACTGGTATAAACGTCCAGTCGACGATCAGGGGCGGTGACGTGGCGCGGCAACACCCGGCGCAAGGCGATGAGCGCGCTCCGGAAGACACCGAGCGGCCGGCCGGACGCGGCTACGGCACGGTGCTGGCGACGCCGACCCAGGCCGACATCGAGCGGTCCGGGATCACCGGCTACGCGCGCTGGCTGGCGGACCGGCGTGGCGCCGACGCCGGCGGCAGCTATCACGAGCTGTGGCGCTGGTCGGTGAGCGAGCCCGCGGAGTTCTGGTCGTCGATCTGGGACTACTTCGGCGTGCTCGGCACGCGCGGCGACGGGCCGGTGCTTCAGGGCGGCCCGATGCCGGCCGTCAGATGGTTCTCTGGTTCGACGGTTAACTATGCGCGCAACGCACTCAGTGCGGCAAGCGCGGACCCGGGCCGGACGGCGATCATCTACCGGTCCGAAGCCGGCCACCACGGCAGCATGAGCTACGCCGAGCTTGACGAGCAGGTCGCGATCGTGCGGGCCGCGCTGGTCACCCTCGGGGTACAACGCGGCGACCGCGTAGCCGCCTACCTGCCCAACTCGCCGCAAGCGCTGATCGGCCTGCTGGCGACGGCCAGCCTGGGCGCGATCTGGACCTCCTGCTCGCCGGACTTCGGCGCGCACGCCGTCATCGACAGGTTCGCCCAGGTAACCCCGAAGGTGCTGATCGCGGTCGACGGCTACGCCTACGGCGGCAAGAGGTTCGACCGGCAGAGCGAACTCGCGGCCATCGCTGGTGCCCTGCCTGGCCTGCAGTCGGTGATCATGGTCGACTACATCGGCACAACGGCCAGTCATAGCGCGCTGCCGGTGCCGGTCACCTCGTGGCGCGCGCTCGCCGACCTCGCGGGGCCGGCGCCCGGGCCTGCCGCCGGCCAGCTCCGCACGCAGTTCGACGACGTGCCGTTCGAGCACCCGCTGTGGGTGCTGTACTCCTCGGGCACGACCGGGCTGCCTAAGGCGATCGTGCACGGACACGGCGGCATTGTGCTCGAGCACCTCAAGGCGATCGGCCTGCACATGGACCTCGGGCCCGGCGACGTGTTCTTCTGGTACACCACGACCGGCTGGATGATGTGGAACTTCGTCGTCGGCGGGCTGCTCTCCGGCGCCACGATCGTTGCCTACGACGGCAGCGCCGTGTACCCGGGCACCGATGAGCTGTGGCGGTTCGCGGCCGACGTCGGCGTGACCTACTTCGGCACCGGTGCCCCGTACCTGGTCACCTGCATGAAGGCCGGCCTGCGGCCGCGCGAAGCGCTGGACTTGTCCGCCCTGCGTGGCGTCGGCTCGACCGGGTCACCGCTGCCGCCCGAGGCGTTCGACTGGGTATATGACGCCATCGCGCCTGGTGCCGGCTCGCGGCGGGGGACCCGTGCCGTCGCTAGAACGACGACGGGGCGCCCCCGTCGCGCGTTCGTGCTCGGGTCGTTCTCCGGCGGGACCGATATGTGCACGGGGTTTGTGGGGCCGAATCCGCTGCTTCCTGTCCGGCGCGGGATCATCGCGGGGCCGTGCCTCGGCGCGAAGGTCGAGGCGTTCGACTCCGATGGCCACGCGGTCGTGGGCGAGGTCGGCGAGCTGGTCCTGACCATCCCTATGCCGTCCATGCCGGTCGGGTTCTGGGGCGACGAGACCGGCGAGCGGTACGCGGCCAGCTACTTCGCTCACTATCCGGGCGTATGGCGGCACGGCGACTGGATCATGAACCTGCCCGACGGCGGCTGCGTGATCTATGGCAGGTCCGACGCGACCTTGAACCGCGGCGGCGTGCGCATGGGAACAAGCGAGTTCTACCGCATCGTGGAGGAGCTTCCTGAGGTCACCGACAGCCTCGTCATCGACACGGGTACGCTCGGCAACGAGGGACGGCTGGTGCTCTACCTGGTACTGACGCCCGGCGCGAGCCTTGACGACACGCTGCGGGCCAAGATCCGCGCGCTGCTCCGCTCGGAACTCTCGCCCCGGCACGTCCCCGACGAGATGCACCAGGTGCCAGGCGTGCCGCGGACACTGTCCGGCAAGAAGCTCGAGGTCCCCGTGCGCAAGATCCTGACCGGCACGCCGGTCGCCGCTGCGGCGGACCGGGATTCGCTGGCCAACCCCGAGGTGCTGGCGTACTACGCGGCAGCTGCGGACGCGGAGGACGGCGCGTAGTGGCGGCGCGATCAGGGCGCAGCTTCGGTGAGGAGGGTGGCAGGCTCACGTACGGCGCCTACCTGCACCTGCCTGACCTGCTCGGGCAGCAGGTGCCGCTGGCTGACCCGCCTGCCCATGATGAGCTGCTGTTCATCACCGTGCATCAGGTCTACGAGCTGTGGTTCAAGCAGCTGCTGCACGAGCTGGTCGCGGCCAGGGAGGCGATGGACAAGGACGAGACGTGGCTGGCCAGGCACCTGATGCAGCGCGCTCAGGTGATCGAGCGCTTGCTCGTCGGCCAGATCGACGTGCTGGAGACGATGACGCCGCAGGACTTCCTGCAGTTCCGTGCGACCCTCGCGCCGGCCAGCGGGCTGCAGTCCGTTCAGTTCAGGGAGCTTGAGTTCCTGTCCGGAGCCAAGGACCATCGGTTTGTGGCGCGATTCCGCAATCTGACCGCCGATGAGCGTGAACGGCTGTCGCGCCGGCTGGCCGAGCCCACGCTCTGGGATGCGTACCTCGGCCTGCTCGGCCGTCGCGGCCTGGACGTGAGCACCGACGATCGCGTCTCGGACTCGCTGCTGACGATCGCGAGGGACCGGGCGGCCCATGACGACCTGTGGCAGCTCGCCGAGGGCCTGCTCAGCCACGACGAGGTGGCGGCCGGGTGGCGAGCGCGGCATGTCCAGATGGTGGAGCGCCAGATCGGCACGAAGTCAGGCACGGGCGGTTCGACCGGCGCCCCGTACCTGCACCGTCGGGTGCCGCTGCGTTATTACCCGCTGCTCTGGGAACTTCGGGACAAGCTATAGGGGCGTTCGGTCCACGAACACCCCTTGAACCACGAAGGAGTGGGACGCATGTCTGAGCACCAGAGCGCCGCACGCCAGGCGCTCCTCACCGAGGCGGTGGCACAGCTCGGTGATGGTGCCGCCACCGCGAAGGTGGGCGACTGCGACAGCTACCTGCACGGCTACTACCGGCACGTCGACTCATCCGACCTGATCGCGGCGGGTCCGCGACGGGTAGGAGCGGTCGCGGCCTCGCACGCCGAGCTCGCGGCGCTGCGCCCGCAAGGCCGCGGCGTGGTACGGGTGAGGCCAGGCGCCGAGGCAACCATGCTGCCCGACCGAGACGTCATCGACGTGGTCACCGACGACATGCCGTTCCTCGTGGACACCCTGACGATGACGCTCGCCGCGCATGACGTGGCGCCCGAGCTGGTGGTCCACCCGCAGCTCAACGTCCGGCGCGATGTCACTGGCGCGCTCCGCGAGGTCGTCAGCCCGATCGAGACCCGCTCGCCTGATCTGCCGCGCGACACCGGCGGGCCCGATGTCATCGCGGAGTCGTGGTCGCACATCGAGGTCACGAAGCTCGCGCCTGGCAAGGCCACGGCGATCGCCGCCGACCTGGAGCACGCCCTGTGGGACGTCCGGCTCGCGGTCGATGACTATCCGAAGATGCGCGCGATGGCGCTCCGCATCGCCGACGAGCTCGCGGCCACCGGCGCGATCGAGCGCCAGGTCGCCGGCGAAGCGGCGGAGCAGGGCCAGCCGGCCGTCGGCTCGCCAGGCGGAGGCGGCCCAAAGTCCGGCGGCTGGGTCATCCCCTCCAGCCCTGCCGAGTCGCCGTCGGAGATCGAGCTGCTGCTGCGCTGGCTTGTCGACTCGCACTTCACCTTCCTTGGCTTCCGCGAGTACGACCTGATCAACGAGGACGACGGGCTCGCGCTGCGCGGCGTGCCAGGCTCGGGCCTTGGCATCTTGCGGCACGACAAGGCACACACCACCCGGCTGTCCGTCCTGTCGTCGCAGGCCAGGCACATCGCCACCGACCCGAGCCACCGGCTGATCATGACCAAGGCGAACTCCCGCGCGACCGTGCACCGGCCCAGCTACCTGGACTACGTGGGGATCAAGCGGATCTCTGACGCCGGCAAGGTCATCGGCGAGTGGCGCTTCCTCGGCCTGTACACGCACATGGCGTACACAGACAGCATCACCAGGATCCCCATCCTGCGCCGCAAGCTCACCGAGGTGTACGACGCCAGCGGAATCTCAGCCGACAGCCACGACGGCCGGGCCGTGGCGGAGTTTATGGAGGTGTACCCGCGCGAGGAACTGTTCTCGACGCCGGTAGCCGAGCTCGCCGACGTCGCCAGCGAGGTGCTGCGGCTGCGCGAGCGCATGCAGACCAGGCTGTTCCTCCGCAAGGACGTCTACGGCCGGTACGTCTCCTGCCTGATCTACCTGTCCAGGGACCGGTACAACACCAAGGTCAGGGTCGCGGTGCAGGAGATCCTGCGCCGGGTTCTCGGCGGAGCGCAGGTCGACTACAGCGCCGTCGTGGACGAGGGCCCGATCGCGCGGCTGCACATAGTCATCCGGGCCGGGCGCGGCAAGAATCTGGTCGACCCCGATGTGGCAGCGCTCGAGCAGGCGATCGCGGCCGCCGTCCGCTCCTGGGACGACGACCTCGTCCGCGAGGCCGTCGCCCAGCTCGGCGAGCGAGAGGGGCGGGCCCTGCTCGCCGAGTTCGCCGGCTCGATCTCGGACACCTACAAGGCCGACGTGCCCGCCGCGGCGGCCATCTCCGATCTCGCCAAGGTCGAGCAGATGCGCAGGTCGGGCCTGGACATCTCGTTCGAGATGTGGGAGTCGGCCGGCTACGTCGGCGGCGTCCCCGTGGAGCACGATCCGGGCACCGCGACCACGGGCGAGCTGAGCACGCCCGCGGCCTTGGCCGCGTCCGCTCCTGCCTCAGGTGACACCGAGTTCCCCGGCGGCCAGCGCCGGGTCTGGCGGCTGACCATCCACAGGACCGGGTCACCGATCACGCTGACCGACGTGCTGCCCAGGCTGCAGCACATGGGCGTGGAAGTCGTCGACGAGCACCCCTACGAGTTCCCTGGCGCCGAGCCGTTCTGGATCTATGACTTTGGCCTGCGCAGGGAGGCCGCCGCGACGTCCGGGCCAGGCGGGCGAACAACCCAGAACCCGCACGTGTCGCTCGCGTCGGTAGCTGGCCAGCTCGAGGGCGCGCTCGCGGCGCTGTGGATGGGTGAGATCGAAGACGACGGGTTCAACTCGCTGGTGCTCGACGCTGGCCTGTCCTGGCGGCAGGTCGTGGTGCTCCGCGCGTACGCCAAGTACATGCAGCAGGCAGGCACGACATTCAGCTCCGGCTACATCGCCAGGGTGCTCAGGTCCAACCCCGTCATCGCCCGCAGGCTGATCCGGCTGTTCGAGTCGCGCTTCGAGCCTGAGCGGGTCGCCGGGCAGGCCGAGCGCAGCGAGGCGCTGTTCGAGGAGATCGGCGGCGAACTCGACGACGTGGCGAGCCTGGACGAGGACAGGATCCTGCGGGCCTACCTCGGCCTGATCACCGCCACCCAGCGGACCAATTACTTCAGTGGCAAGGGCACGAATACGCCCTACCTTGTGTTCAAGCTGGACGCCTCGCTGGTGCCCGACCTGCCGGCGCCGCGGCCGAAGTTCGAGCTGTTCGTCTACTCGCCCCGGTTCGAGGGCGTTCACCTGCGGTTCGCCAACGTGGCTCGCGGTGGCCTGCGCTGGTCGGACCGGCGCGAGGACTTCCGTACCGAGATCCTCGGGCTGGCCAAGGCCCAGGAAGTGAAGAACTCGGTCATCGTGCCGTCGGGCGCCAAGGGCGGCTTCGTCTGCAAGCAACTCCCCGACCCCGTTGACCGCGAGGCCTATCAGGGCGAGGTGCTGGCCTGCTACCGCATGTTCATCAGCGCCATGCTCGACGTGACCGACAACCTGCTGGCCGGCCACGTCGTCCCGCCCGAGCGCGTCGTGCGGCATGACGGCGACGACCCGTACCTGGTGGTCGCGGCCGACAAGGGGACGGCGACGTTCTCCGACACGGCGAACGAGATCGCGCTGCAGCGCGACTTCTGGCTGGGCGACGCGTTCGCCTCAGGCGGGTCGGCTGGCTATGACCACAAGAAGATGGGTATCACGGCGCGCGGCGCCTGGGAGTCGGTCAAGTTCCACTTCCAGACCCTGGGTGTCGACGTCCGCGAGACCGACTTCACGGTGGTCGGGGTCGGCGACATGTCAGGAGACGTGTTCGGCAACGGGATGCTGCTGTCGGAGCGCATCAAGCTGGTGGCCGCGTTCGACCACAGGCACATCTTCGTCGATCCGGATCCCGATCCCGCCGCGAGCTTCGCCGAGCGGCGGCGGCTGTTCGAGCTGCCCAGGTCGTCCTGGGCAGACTACGACGGCGCGCTGATCTCAGGCGGCGGCGGGGTATGGCCGCGCTCGGCCAAGTCCGTGCCGGTCTCGCCGCAGGTCCGCGCCGTGCTCGGGCTCGGGGACGGCATCACGGCGCTCTCGCCCGACCAGCTCATCTCGGCGGTACTCGCCGCGCCGGTCGACCTGCTGTGGAACGGCGGCATCGGAACCTACGTGAAGGCTTCCAACCAGTCACACGCCGACGTCGGCGACAGGTCCAACGACGCGGTCAGGATCGATGCCTCGCAGCTGCGAACCAGGGTGATCGGCGAAGGCGGCAACCTGGGCCTGACTCAGGAGGCCAGGATCGAGTACTCCCTGGCCGGCGGCCTGGTGAACACCGACTTCATCGACAACGCGGCCGGCGTGGACACGTCGGACCACGAGGTGAACATCAAGATCCTGCTCGACGAGGTCGTCCGCGACGGCGAGATGACCACCGCCGAGCGGGACGAGCTGCTGCAGACGATGACCGACGAGGTCGCCCGGTTGGTGCTGGCCGACAACTACCACCAGAACCGAGCCCTCGCCGCCGCTCGCGCGCAGTCGGCGCAGATGCTGCACGTGCATGCCAGGTACATCAGGAAGCTGGACCGCGAAGGCAGGATCAAGCGCCGCCTCGACGTGCTGCCCGCCGACAAGGACATCGCCGAGCGCCGGTCGACCGGCTTCGGCCTGACGCTGCCCGAGTTCTCCGTGCTGCTCGCGCACACCAAGATCGCGGTCCGCCAGGAGGTGCTCGGCTCAGAGGTGCCGGACGATCCGTACCTCAGGCGGGCTCTGAGCAGGTACTTCCCGATCCCGCTGCGCGAGCGCTTCTCGGACCGGATGCCGTCGCACCGGCTGCACAGGGAGATCATCACCACCGCGGTGATGAACGAGATGGTGGACAAGTCGGGGATCACGTTCGCGTTCAGGCTGAACGAGGAGACCGGCGCGTCTGTGCCGCACATCACCGAGGCGTGGCTGGTTGCCCGCGAGGTCTTCGACATGCCTGGGTTCTGGCTGCAGCTGAGGGCGCTGGACGGCCAGGTGGACACGTCGGCCCAGGTACTCGCGCTGCTCGAGGCGCGCAAGCTGACCGAGCGGGCGACCAGGTGGCTGCTGCACTTCAGGCGGCCGCCGTTCGACATCCAGGCGACGATCGACTTCTTCGCCGGCGGCGTGCTGACCGTGGCGGGCGGGCTGCCGAAGATCCTGGCCGGGCTCGACATGTCCAGCTTCGATGATCGCCGCGAGGTCTTCGCGAGCCGCGGCTTCCCCGACAACCTGGCCGAGCGGGTGGCCGCGATGGTGCCCGCCTACTCCGCATTCGACATCGTCGACATCGCCTCGAGCACCGGCCGGCCCGTGGAGGAGACCGCCGAGGTCTACTTCGACCTGGCGGACCGGTTGCAGATCACCAGGCTGCGGGACCGGATCACCGCGCTGGCGCGCGACGACCGGTGGAACACCATGGCCAGGAACGCGCTGCGAGACGACCTCTACACCGCGCACGCGGCACTCACCAGGGATGTCCTGATCGTCACCGACACCGGTACCCCCGAGCAGCGGCTGGCCGCCTGGGTGGCGAGGAATGACTCGGCGGTCGCCAGGGCAACGCAGACGCTGGTCGAGATCTGGGAGAGTGACGCGTTCACGGTGGCGACGCTCTCTGTCGCGGTCCGGGCCATCCGCACGCTGGTCGCCTCCAGCACGCTGCCCGGCTGAGGCGGGCGGCGCCTGCTGGGTCGAGCCGGTTTTCGCGTAGGCTTCGGCCATGGCAATCGATTACTCGAGCGAGATCTCAGAGCTCAGGTCGAAGCTCGCCAGTATCGAGGCCGTCCTCAACCCGGACGGGATGCGGAAGGAGGCCGACGATCTGCGCGAGCGTTCGGCCGACCCCAGGTTGTGGGAGGACCAGGAGAACGCCCAGGCCGTCACCCGCCGGCTGTCCTATCTCGACGCTGAGCTCGCCAGGCTGGAGAGCCTGCACGCGAGGCTGGACGACCTCTCGGTCATGTTCGAGCTGGCCGAGACCGAGCATGACGAGCCGACCATGCAGGAGGCGCTGCGCGAGCTGGCCGCCGTCAAGAGCCAGATCGACCAGCTCGAGATCAGGACCCTGCTTTCCGGCGAGTACGACTCGCGCGAGGCGCTGATCACGATCAACGCCCAGGCGGGCGGCGCCGACGCGGCTGACTGGGCCGAGGGCCTGCAGCGCATCTACCTGCGCTGGGCCGAGCGGCACGGCTACCGGACCGAGATCTACGACACGTCATATGCCGAAGAGGCTGGCATCAAGTCGACCACGTTCGGGATCAATGCGCCGTACGCGTACGGGACGCTGCGCGGCGAGCACGGCACGCACCGGATGGTGAGGATCTCCAAATACGACAACCAGGGCCGCCGCCAGACCTCCTTCGCCGGCGTCGACGTGATCCCGGTCGTCCAGCAGGCCGACCACATCGACGTCCCCGACGACGAGCTGCGCATCGACGTCTACCGGTCGAGCGGCCCAGGCGGACAGGGGGTCAACACCACGGACTCGGCGGTCAGGATCACTCACCTGCCAACCGGGATCGTGGTGTCCTGCCAGAACGAGCGCAGCCAGATCCAGAACCGGGCCAGCGCGATGGCCGTGCTCCAGGCGAAGCTGCTCGAGCGCAAGCGCGAGGAGCAGGCCGCGAAGATGAACGAGCTGCGCGGGGACGGCGGGCGCAGCTGGGGCACCCAGATCCGCAACTACGTCCTGCACCCGTACCAGAACATCAAGGACCTGCGGACCGGTTACGAGACAGGGAACACCGCAGCCGTGATGGACGGCGAGATCGACGACTTCATCGAGGCCGAGATCCGCTGGCTGCGCACGCAAGGGCAGTAGCGCCCGGGCAGGGCCGCACAGCGTGACCGTCCGAACGGGCCGCAGTCGCGTCGTAGGTTAAGTTACGCTCGCGGTTAGTGGCCAAGGTGCCGCAGCGCCAGCGCGACCGCGATGGCCAGCAGCAGCAGCAAAACCGCGTAAGGAACGCTAAGGCCGTGACTGTGATGGTGCAGGTCAGACTTGGCTGCGCGGCACACCGGGCACCGGGCCTCAGCGACTGGCCCTGAGCACTGTGCGCAGATCAGGTGCTCGCAGCTCATGTGGTCCCTCCAGGGACGTGCCGTCCGCTCACTTCGACAATGTTGGACGTTCCAACCTAGTTTCCCCCCTAGACTGTCCCGTGATCAAACCGGGACGCCGTGGGTTCCGTACATCTTCATTATCGAGCGTTGTGATGGGCCTGTGATTCACTTCGAGAGCGTCACCAAGACGTACCCGAATCAGAGCCGTCCCGCCCTCGAGAGCGTCGATCTCGACGTCGAGAAGGGTGAGTTCGTCTTCCTGGTCGGGCCGTCGGGGTCGGGCAAGTCGACCTTTTTGCGGCTGATACTCCGTGAAGAGCGCCCGACCGAGGGGCGGATCTACGTGGCGGGGCGTGATCTCGCCAGGCTCACCAACTGGAAGGTGCCGCAGCTGCGGCGCCGGATCGGCTGCGTGTTCCAGGACTTCAGGCTGCTGCCTGGCAAGAGCGTCTACCAGAACATCGCCTTCGCGCTCGAGGTCATCGGCAAGCCGCGCCGGTTCATCCGCAAGGTCGTGCCCGAGGTCATCGACCTGGTCGGGCTGGAGGGCAAGGGCGAAAGGATGCCCGACGAGCTGTCCGGCGGCGAGCAGCAGCGGGTCGCGATGGCCAGGGCGTTCGTCAACCGGCCGATGATCCTGCTGGCGGACGAGCCCACGGGCAACATCGACCCGGCAACCTCGATCGGCATCATGAAGGTGCTCGACCGGATCAATCGGACAGGTACCACGGTCGTGATGGCGACGCACGACGCCGCGATCGTGGACTCCATGCGTAAGCGCGTCATTGAGCTTGAGTACGGCAAAGTCGTGCGCGACCAGTCGCGCGGCGTCTATGGCCAGGCCTACTAGCCGGTAGGCAGACCAGCCTGCTGGCAGTGCCGCAGCAAGGCGAGGACAACAAGGGATCAGTTACATGCGTGCGCAGTTCGTATTCGGCGAGGTGTGGATCGGCCTCAGGCGGAACCTGACGATGACGGTCGCGCTGATCGTGGTCGTCGCGATCAGCCTGTCGCTGCTCGGCACTGGACTGCTGTTTGTCAAGCAGGTCAACCACACCAGGGCGCTCTGGCAGAGCAAGGTCGAGCTCTCGATCTACCTGTGCGACAACAACCCGCTGAGCCCGCAGTGCTCGAAGAACGGCCCGGCGACGACGGCGCAGACCTCGCAGATCCAGCGGACGCTCCGCAAGCTCCCGCAGGTGGTCGACGTCACCTTCCAGAGCCAGGAGGCGAACCTGCGCCAGTTCAGGAAGGAATTCGCCTACGATCCCGTGTTCATTGACTCGGTGCTCCCCGGCGACATCCCAGCCTCCTTCCAGGTCAAGCTCAAGAACGCGCAGATCGACGCCGGCCCGGTGACGGCGGCCGTCACGGGCATGCCGGGCGTGGACTCGGTGGGCGACGATTCGTCGATCCTGCAGAACTTCTACAAGCTGCTCGACGGCGCCAGGAACGCGGTCATCGTGGTGGCGATCATCCTGATCATCGCGGCGATCCTGCTGGTGGCGAACACCATCAGGCTGTCCGCGTTCAACCGGCGGCGGGAGACGGCCATTATGCGGCTGGTCGGCGCGTCGAACTTCTATGTCCAGCTGCCGTTCCTCGTCGAGGGCATGATCGCCGGCCTGTTCGGCTGGCTCGTGGCTGTCGGGTTGCTGGCGGGCGCCAAGACGGGCCTCGACGGGCTGCAGAACTACTTCCCGTTCCATGCCCAGCTGTCCGTGGGGGACCTCGTTGAGGTCGTGGTGGTGACCATGCTCATCGGCCTGCTGCTCTGCGGGACGACCTCGTTCCTCACGCTCAGGCGCTACCTGCGCGTCTGACAGGTCACACTTATACGGTGGTGGCGACGCAGGGTAAGTCGCGCGGCAGCAAAGCCCAGCGGCCCGGGAAGTCCGGGCCCGGCAGGAAGCTGGTCGCGAGCAACAGGCGAGCACGGCACGACTACACCATCGAGGATGTGGTCGAGGCCGGAATCATGCTGACCGGAACCGAGGTCAAATCGCTCCGAGCGGGTAGAGCAACTCTGACCGAAGGATATGGCCTTATCACTGACGGTGAGGTATGGCTGCATGGCGTTCACATCCCGCAGTACGTACAGGGCACCTGGACCAACCACGAGCCGCGGCGCGTCCGTAAGCTGCTGTTGCATCGCAAGGAGATCGACCGGCTTGCCAGGTCGACCGCCGAAGGCGGGCTGACGCTCGTCCCTTTGTCGTTGTACTTCTCAGATGGAAAAGCCAAGGTCGAGCTCGCCCTCGCCCGTGGCCGCCGCACCTATGACAAGCGGCAGGAACTGGCACGAAGGGACGCCACACGGGAAGTCGAACGTGCCATGCGGCGCCGAAGGTAGCACAATGGCGACTGATGGCCGGCATGGCTAGGCGGGGCCCGCGGGGTGCCCATTCAGCCAGGCATCGGGCGGGCCGCGCCCAGCCCGATGCGGGCGCTCAGCCTGAGCCTGGCGAGTTCGTGCCGACGGAATTCGGTCCCGCGCGGCTGGGGCCCAGGCCGCACCAGCCGGTGGAGCTGAAGCCAGGACAGGCCAACGGCGCTGGCGGGGCCGGAACGCCGACGCCGACCACGCACGAGGCGTTCAGGACGAGGCCCGTCGGCCTGCCCAGGTTCAGCCCCCCGGCGAACCTTGGCGGCTTCCGGCAGCTGCTGCAGCGGCCAGCGGCGCTGCGTCGGTCAGGCCAGGGAAAGCCTGCGGGACCGAGGCGGCAGGGACCGGCCTGGCCCCCGTACACGCGGAAACGCCTCATCAAGTCACGAAGCACGATGATCAGGCTCGGCTCGCTGATCTGCGCCGCTGCCGTTGTGATCATCGCGGGCGTTACAGGAGCTGGCCAGTCCGACCCGTCCGTCGCTGCCAGCGTCAAGGCATTCCTGCTGGCCTGGGAGAACCGTGACTACCGGCAGGCCGCCACGCTCACCACGGGCCGCCAGCTGAACGTGGCCGACGTCCTGCGGAACGCCTACAGCCAGCTCGGTGCCGCCGACCTGTCCCTTGGCATGGGCCCGATCCGCGTGCACGGCGATACCGCCGTGGCGTATTTCAACGCGGAAGTCGACCTCGGCAGGGGCGGGCGGCCTTGGAAGTACCAGGGCCACTTCGCGCTTCGCCGCCACGGCAGCAGCTGGCTGGTCGCCTGGTCGCCGTCGGTCGTGGTTCCCGGCCTCGGGGCTGGTGACCGCCTGGCAGTCCTGACCACGGTGCCGGGGCGCGCTCCGCTGCTCGACGCGTCGGGCAAGCCGCTGATCCTGCGCTCGGCCGCGGTCGAGGTCGGAGTTCGGCCTGGCCGGGTGAAGGATCCCGTCGCGACGGCCACGAAGCTGGCCAGGCTCACGGGGCTGGCTTCGTCAGGGGCCGACCAGATGGTCGGCCAGATCCTCGCCGCGCCGCCGAACACATTCCTCGAGCTCTTCCAGCTGTCCCCGCGTAAGTTCCGGCATCTGAGCCGGGCGCTCGGGCGGGTGCCGAACCTGACTCACAGATGGGTCACGAAGCGGCTGTTCAAGAGCGCCGTGCCCGATATCACCGGCCAGGTCGGCACCGAAGCGACCAAGGAACTCATTGAGGACGGCTCGCCGTACCGGCCTGGCACGACCGTGGGCCTGTCGGGGTTGCAGGAGACCTACCAGGCGACGCTCGCGGGCACCGCCACGACCGAGGTCGTCGTGCAGAGCGCCAAGGGGCACCTGGTCAAGGTGCTGAAACGCTGGCCGGGCCGGCGTGGCACGTCCGTGCGGACCACAATCGACCTGCGGGTCCAGCATGCCGCGCAGCGGGCACTAAACGCGCTTGGCTATTCAGCAGCGGTGGTCGCGGTGCAGGCGAACACCGGCCGGATCCTGGCCGTGGCCGAGCGGCAGGCAGGCAGCACGCCCGACGTCGACCCGCTGGCCGGACAGTACCAGCCAGGGCAGGCGTTCACGATCGTGCCGACCGCGGCGCTGCTGTCCAAAGACCGGGGACTCGGCCCGAACGCGCGGGTCCCGTGCTGGCAAGGGGGCAGGGCCGGCACGCGCAACTTCGTCAACGTCCCGCCTGTGCCCAAGCTTGGCCCGCCGCGATTCAGCGCCGACTTCGCGCACGCCTGCACAACGGCCTTCGTGCATCTGTCGTTGCTGCTGAACGGCTCCGACCTGCAGACCGCGGCCGCGCAGTTCGGCATCGGCGTGCCGTGGCATATGCCGCTCCAGCCGGCCCCGTTCACCGGCAGCATCGAGAAGCCGGGCAACGTGGGCGAAAAGGCTGCGGACGCCATCGGAACCGGCACTGTGCTCGTGAGCCCGCTGGACATGGCGCTGGCGGCAGGTGTGGTTAACTCAGGATCCTGGCACCGGCCATCGATCGTCACGACGCCGAGCGGCCCCACTCTCACGTCGGGGGAAAAGGTGCCGCCGCGGCTGAAAACGCACGTCATCAGCCAGTTGCAGCAGCTGATGGCTGGCACGGTCACGTCAGGGGCCGCGAAGGCCGCCCGCCTGTCAGGGAGCGCCCTTTACGGCCAGGTCGGCACCGCTCCGCTGCCAGGTCACCAGAAGATGCGGGCCGCCTGGTTCGTCGGATTCCGGGGCGGAGTGGCGTTCGCAGTCGTGGCCTTCACCCGATCAGCCAGCTATGATCCGGCGGTTCAGGTTGCACACGACTTCGCCAGGCGGCTGCCGGCCGGATCCTGAGCCACCGCAAGCGAGCGTTTCCTAAACCAGGGAGAGCCGCCGGCGGCCATCATCGCTGACATCGGTAATCTCGGGGTGGACGGCGCCTAACTGGGGCCAGGGGCAGCGACTCGTGCCGCTAACCCAAGATTGTTGGAGGAATTCGTCACGCCGAGCAACCAATTGATGACGCTCCGGCGTCTTACATAATGAGGCTGGTCTGCCGCTTGGGGGGTTGCGGCCCAGCCGTCGTGATGAGAACCGGGCCTCATCTCGGGGGAGGCCCGGCGCCATTGGGACCGGCCCCGACCCTGCCGGTCATACCCCTGCGGGCGCGTCTTCGGCCACCGCCAGCGCCCGCAGGGGTTTCTTCTGCCCGGATACTGGCTCTGTCTGCCCTGATACTGGGCTCTTCCGCCCGCGCCGGCGGAATGCCATCGCCGGCGGCCGCGTTGCTCTAGGTGGCCGCCGTTGGCCGGGCCACCCGGCCCACCGGCCCACCGGCCTGTCTGGCCGGCGAGCCAGTGGGTATGATCGGTGAAAACTCAATAGGGGGTGACTGGCTTCGACTTCGGTAGTTGATCCAGGGGAAGCGGGCCGAGGGTTGCGGTGATGACCTCGCAAATCCTGTTGCCGCAAACGATAAGTGCCAACTCAACGCGCACTAGTCTCGCCCTCGCTGCCTAAGCGAGTATCGAGACCGTCAGTCCGGGAGTTCCTCCGGCCCGGTGCCTGGCGTCAGCTAGGAGGATCCACCGCTTAGTTCGGTCGCGGGACTAATCGGGACATTAAACAGCGACTGAGCCCGTCGGCGACTTGCCTGCGTGACCGCCGGGGCTGAGAAACACGCAGCAGGCTGCGCCCGGAGAAGCCCTGGTGAGGTACTGAAGGACGCGGGTTCGATTCCCGCCACCTCCACGTTCAGAACGACGACGCCGCGGAGCGGGCATTTGCCATTTGGCCCCGCTCCTCGGCGTTTGTCATGTTGTCATACCCACGCCCCACGCCGTCCGGGTCCACCCAGCCCCTGATCGCCGACTTTGGATCCGAAACAGCGAGATCGAGGCCCGGAATGGGATGGTCTGGCCGGGTCGGCTCGCAGGAAACGGATCCAAAGTCGCCGGGGCGCGTGCGCGGGCGGCTCGGCGTGGTGTCGCAAAGGGGCGTGGACGATTAATTGAGGCGGCGAAGCGGGTCCTGGTCGGGGAGGATGGTCGATTGTGCTGCTGACGATCACCACGACAGGCGGGCCGCCTGCCAACGGCGCTGAGGCGGCTGGCTCCCCGGCCGGTGGCTGGCCGGCCGCTGGCTCCCCGGCTGGCTCCCCGGCCGCTGGCTGGGCGGCAGGCGTGACGACGTCGTGGCCGGCGACGGACCTCGGCTACCTGCTGCACAAGAACCCGGCGCGGGTGCAGGCGTTCGAGGTCGCGTCGGGAACCGCGCACGTGTTCTACCCCGAGGCGACCGCGGCCCGGTGCACGGCCGCGCTGCTGGTCGACGTCGATCCCGTCGGCCTGATCCGCGGGCGTCGCGGGCCGGGCGGTGGCGAAGGATTTGCGCTCGGTCAGTACGTGAACGACCGGCCCTACGCCGCATCGAGCCTGCTCGCGGTCGCGATGTCGCGCGTGTACAAGACCGCGATGGCCGGCCGGTGCGAGTCCAGGCCCGAGCTGGCGGCCAGCCCGATCCCGCTCGAACTGGGTATTCCCGTGCTGCCCTGCCGCGGCGGTCCCGACCTGGCGCGGCGTCTCTTCGCGCCGCTGGGCTGGCAGGTCGAAGCGAGCGCGATCGCGCTTGATGAGGCGTTCCCGGCCTGGGGCGACTCGCGCTACCTGGACGTGCGGCTGTCCGGCAGGATCAGGCTGGCCGACGCGCTGAACCACCTCTACGTGCTGCTGCCCGTCCTGGACGACGCCAAGCACTACTGGGTCAGCACCGACGAGGTCGACAAGCTGATCAGGGCCGGAGGCGGAGGCGGGGCCGAAGCCGGGGCGGAAGGCGGCTGGCTCGCGGGGCACCCGGAGAAGCCGCTGATCACCCGCAGGTACCTGGCGCACAAGGCGCGCCTGTACAAGTCGGCGCTGGCCAGGCTCGCCGAGGTCGACGACGCCGCGCCTGAGTCCTTCGACAACGCCGTGCCCGACCCGAGCGAAGAGGGTCAGGAGGACCAGGGGAGCCAGGACGTGCGGAAGGCGGCACACGACGCGCCGGTCCCGCTCGCCGATCAGCGCTGCGGTGCCGTGCTCGCGGTGCTGCGGGCCTCCAACGCGCACCGCGTCGCCGACGTTGGCTGCGGGGAGGGCGCGCTCACCGCCGTGCTGCTCGCTGACGACGCGTTCACCGAGGTCATAGCCGCCGACGTGTCATCCAGAGCGCTGGAGATCGCCGAGCGGCGGCTCAGGCTTGACCGGATGCCGCCGAGACGACGCGAGCGCCTGAGGCTGATCCAGTCCTCGCTGACCTACCGGGACCAGCGGCTCGCCGGACTGGACGCGCTCGTCCTGATGGAGGTCATTGAGCACATCGACCAGCCTCGGCTTGGCGCCGTGGAGCGGACCGTCTTCGCGGCCGCGCGCCCGGAGCACGTCGTGGTCACGACGCCGAACAGCGAGTACAACGTCCGCTTCGAGAACCTGCCGCCAGGCGGGATGCGGCATCGCGACCACCGGTTCGAGTGGACCCGCGCCGAGTTCGCGGCGTGGGCGCGGCGCGTTGCCGCCGAGCACGGGTATGACGTCAGGTTCCTGCCGGTGGGCCAGGACGATCCTGAGGTCGGGCCGCCTACGCAGCTGGCGGTCTTCACCCGCGCCGAGGCCGGGGCCGGGCCGGTGAGCGTCCCATGACCGCCCAGGATCCGGCCGCCCCGCAGGCCAGCGGCCGGCCCGCGGGGCCGGAGGCCAGCGGCCGGCCCGCGGGGCCCGAGGCCAGCGGCCGGCCCGCGGGGCCCGGCGGGCGCGTCATCGACGTGCCCGAGATGAGCCTGGTGGTGCTGATCGGCGCGAGCGGATCCGGCAAGTCGACGTTCGCTCGCGCCCACTTCGCGCCGACCGAGGTCATCTCCAGCGACTTCTGCCGCGGCCTGGTCGCCGACGACGAGAACGACCAGTCGGCCAGCAAGGACGCCTTCGACGTGCTGCACTACATCGCGGGCAAGCGGCTCGGGGCTGGCCGCCTCACCGTCGTCGACGCGACGAACGTGCAGCAGGAGAGCCGCAAGCAACTGCTCAACCTGGCCAGGGAGCACGACGTCCTGCCCGTCGCGATCGTGCTCGACCTGCCCGAACGGGTCTGCGCGGACCGGAACGCGGCCAGGCCCGACCGGCCGTTCGGGGCGCATGTCGTCCGCAGGCAGCGCGACCAGCTGCGGCGCGGGCTGCGCGGGCTCGAGCGCGAAGGGTTCAGGCGGGTCCACGTGCTCAGGTCGGAAGCGGACGTCAGTTCCGCGCTCGTGACCAGGACCAGGCTCTTCAATGACCTGCGGGATCGGGCCGGCCCGTTCGACGTCATCGGTGACGTGCACGGCTGCCGGGCCGAGCTCGAGGCGCTGCTCGCCAGCCTCGGCTACGAGGTGACCAGGGACGAGGCCGGCCGTCCTGCCGGGGCGCGGCATCCGGCCGGAAGGCGTGCCGTGTTCGTCGGGGACCTGGTGGACCGAGGGCCCGATACCCCCGGCGTGCTCCGCCTCGTGATGGGCATGATCGCGGGCGGCGACGCGCTGTGCGTGCCAGGCAACCACGAGAACAAGCTGCTCCGGGCGCTGCGCGGCCGTAAGGTCCAGGTGACGCACGGCCTGGCTGAGTCGCTCGCGCAGCTGGAGGCCGAGCCGGCCGGGTTCGTGACTCAGGTCGAGTCCTTTCTCGACGGGCTGATCTCGCACTACATCCTCGACGGCGGCAGGCTGGTGGTCAGTCATGCCGGGCTGCCTGAGCGCTACCAGGGCCGCGCATCCGGCCGGGTCCGCACCTTCTGCCTGTACGGCGAGACGACCGGCGAGACCGACGAGTTCGGGCTGCCTGTCCGCTATCCCTGGGCGAACGACTACCGCGGCAGCGCGATGGTCCTGTACGGGCACACGCCCGTGCCCACGGCCGAGTGGGTGAACGGCACCATGTGCCTGGACACCGGCTGCGTGTTCGGCGGCCGGCTCACCGCGCTGCGATACCCCGAGCGCGAGCTGGCGTCGGTGCCAGCGGCGAGGGTCTACTACGAGCCAGCCAGGCCGTTCCCGGTGAGTTCCCCGGCCGCATCCTCCGACGCCGCTGTCGAGGCGGGGGCGCCCGAGGCCGTGGTCAGGCGCGAGTCCGATGTGCTGGACATTACCGACGTGACAGGTCGCCGCGCCGTCGAGACGTCACGGCACGGACGGATCACGGTGCGCGAGGAGAACGCGGCGGCCGCGCTGGAGGTCATGAGCAGGTTCGCGATCGACCCGCGCTGGCTGCTCTACCTGCCGCCGACGATGAGCCCCGTGGCGACCTCGGTCAGGCCTGGGCTGCTCGAGCATCCTGACCAGGCCTTCGATGCTTACCGGGCAGACGGGGTGGACGCGGTCGTGTGCGAGGAGAAGCACATGGGCTCGCGGGCGGTCGCGCTCGTCTGCCGGGACCAGGCGGCCGCGCGCCAGCACTTCGGCGAGGGTGATGCCACCGGCGCGATCTGGACCAGGACCGGGCGCCCGTTCTTCCGCCCTGCCCTCGCCGAGGAACTGATGGCCACGCTCCGTAGCGCGGCCGAGGCCGCCGGCCTGTTCGACGAGCTCGGCACCGGCTGGCTGCTGCTGGACGCGGAGCTGCTGCCATGGAGCGCCAAGGCCGAGGACCTGCTCAAGAACCAGTACGGTGCTGTAGGGGCAGCGGCCAGGCACGTGCTGCCCGCCGCCGTCCACGCGCTCGAGCAGGCCGCGGCCGCTGGCCTGGACGTCACGGCCCTGGCCGAGCGCACGCGGGCTCGCGCCGCGAACGCCGAGGCTTTCACCGCTGCCTACCGCCGGTACTGCTGGCCGACCGACGGGCTCGACGGCGTCAGGTTCGCGCCGTTCCAGCTCCTCGCGACCGAGGGCGCGACGTACTCAGGCCGGCCGCACGCCTGGCATCTGGCGATCGCTGATCGCCTGGTCGCGGCCGCGCCCGGTCTGGTCGCGCCGACCGGCAGGATGGTCGCCGACACCACCGACCCTGAATCGCTGGCCGCCGCCACCACCTGGTGGGAGGAGCTGACCGCCGCCGGCGGCGAAGGAATGGTGGTCAAGCCGGCCGCCAACCTGGTCCGCGGACGGCGCGGCCTGGTCCAGCCTGGCCTGAAGGTGCGCGGGCCCGAGTACCTGCGGATCATCTACGGCCCTGACTACGCCGAGCCAGCCAACCTGGAGCGGCTGCGAAGCCGCGGGCTCGGCCACAAGCGCTCACTGGCCGCGCGCGAGTACGCGCTCGGCCTCGAGGCACTCGACCGGGTCGCCAGGGGCGAGCCGCTCTGGCGGGTGCATGAGTGCGTGGTCGCTGTGCTGGCACTGGAGTCCGAGCCGGTCGACCCGCGGCTGTAACGACCGGCCTGGCGGGCAAGACGCGCCGCGTGCGATTGTGTTCAAATATGCCTTACTGACCCTCAATCGCCGAGCATACGCGGAGTGGGAGACCTCGGGACATGAGTGACGATCTGCCAGCCAAGGAGGGTTACCTGTCCTTCGCGGGCTACCGGACCTGGTACCGCGTGGTCGGGGAGTCGGAGGAGCCGGGGAAGTTCCCGCTGCTCTGCCTGCACGGCGGGCCAGGCGCTACCTGGCATCACATGGAGCCGTACGCCGAGCTCGCGGCCGACGGCCGCCTGGTCATCTGCTACGACCAGCTGGGCTGCGGAAACTCGGCCGTCAGCGAGCCGCACGACCCGGCGATGTGGACGACCGAGCTGTACCTGGCCGAGGTTGCCGCCGTTCGCGAGGAGCTCGGGCTCGACCGCTGTCACGTGCTCGGTCATTCCTGGGGCGGCATGCTCGGCATGGCGTACGCCGTCACCAGGCCCGCTGGCCTGGTCAGCCTGCTGGTCGAGTCCTCGCCGGCCAGCGTGGCGTTCTGGCTGACCGAGCTGGACAAGCTGCGCGCCGAACTCCCGACCGAGGTCGACGCGGTGCTGCGCCGGCACGAGGCGGCTGGTACGACCGACAGCGAGGAGTACCAGACCACGATGGTCGCCTTCTATGACCGGCACGTGTGCCGGGTCCGCCCGTATCCTGACTGGCTCGACCGTTGCTTCAGCGGGCTAGAGGCGAACCCCGAGGTCTACCACACCATGAACGGGCCGAGCGAGTTCCACGTGATCGGTCCGCTGAAGGACTTCGACGTCACCGCGGACCTGGGCGCGATCGAGGCGCCGACGCTGCTGTTCTGCGGAGAGTACGACGAGGTGACACCCGCGACCGTGGCCCAGGCGCACGAGGGCATCGGTGGCTCGCAGTTCGTCGTGCTCCCTGGCTGCTCGCACATGGGTCAGGCCGAGAGGCCCGACCTGGCGCTTGGCCTGGTCCGCGGCTGGCTGGCCGGGGTGGAGTCCGCGCTGCGCCGCGAAGGAACGAATACCGCCAGCGCGGCATAACCATGGCGCATGCACTGTTATCCGGGGAAATTGAACCGGCACACCGGGATGAACGTGCCATCAGTGTGGACTCAGGAGCGCCGACGTGACCGTGCACGACATCGATGTTCAAACCCTGAGCGGAGACCCAGCCACGCTCCGCGATTTCGCCGGATCGACGATCCTCGTCGTCAACGTGGCGTCGCAATGCGGCCTGACGCCGCAGTACGCGGGCCTGCAGCGGCTCTACGACCAGTTCGCCGATCGCGGCCTGGTCGTGGCCGGTTTTCCTTGCAATCAGTTCGGCGCTCAGGAGCCGGGGACGTCAGAGGAGATCAGCCAGTTCTGCACGGCTGACTACGGCGTCACGTTCCCCATGTTCGCCAAGATCGACGTCAACGGGCCAGGCAGGCACCCGCTCTACGCGGAGCTGACCGAGGTCGCCGACGCCGAGGGCAAGGCTGGCGACATCCAGTGGAACTTCGAGAAGTTCCTGATCGGGCCGGACGGCAAGGTGCTGGCCAGGTTCCGGCCGCTGACCGAGCCCGAGGCGCCTGAGGTTGTGAGCGCGATCGAGGCGAGCCTGGCCGGCTAGCGCAAGGCGCGAGGGAGGAATCGGGGCTGGCATCCCGGGGGGCGGGCAGTCCGGGCGGGTGGGAGGTGGGATCGGGTCGCGAGGGGCACAGCGACCCGGCCCCGCAGCCCGGGCGCGCGCTGCCTGTCGGTGGGCCTCAGGCGAGGCGTGCGGGGCCGCGCTTGATCATCTGATCGGCGATAATGGCGCGCTGGACCTCGCTGGTGCCTTCCCAGATCCGCTCCACCCGCAGCTCGCGGAAGAACCGCTCGGCGGCGTACTCGCGCATGTAGCCGCGGCCGCCGAAGACCTGGACCGCGCGATCGGCGACCCGCCCGGCCATCTCGGCCGCGTAGAGCTTGGCCATCGAGCACTGCGCGTGCTGCACCTTGACGTCCGCGCCCGCGTCGACGTTGCGGGCCGTCTCGTAGGTCAGCGCCCTGGCCGCGAAGAGCTCGGTGAGGCTGTCCGCGAGCATCGCCTGGACGGCGCCGAACTGCGCGATCGGCCGCCCTGAGACGATCCGTTCGCCGGCGAACGACGTCATCTCCGCGATCAGCCGCTCGGCCGCTCCGAGGCACCGGGCGGCGACCATCAGCCGCTCGAACCTGAACCACTCATAGGCGAAGGACATTCCGTCGCCCTCCGCGCCCACGAGCTGCGTGGCCGGCACCCGCACGTCCTCGAACGCCACGATCGGGTGCTGGTGAGCGTGACCAAGGGTGTGCATGTAGGCGGGCGTCCGGACGATCCGTACACCAGCGGTGGGCAGGTCAACCAGGAACATCGCGTGCTCGCCGACGTGGTCGCCGCCCGTGAGCTTGCCCTGGAAGAACGCGTAGTCCGCGGCGTTGAACGAGGTCACATGCCATTTCACGCCGTTCAGCACGTAGTCGTCCCCGTCGCGGCTCGCGGTCGCCTCGATCGCGTCGACGTCCGAGCCCGCGCCCTCCTCGGTGATCGCGTAGCACTCGCTGCGCTCGCCGCGCGCCGAGGGCCTGACGTAGCGCTCCATCTGGTCGGGAGTGGCGACGGCCGGCAGCCAGGACGGGGGCGTGGCGACCACCCAGGCCAGCGCGTTCGTGACGCGGCCGACCTGCTCCTGGATCAGCACCTGCTGCAGCGAGGTGCAGCCGCCGCCGCCGACCTCCTTGGGCAGGTTCGAGGCGAACAAGCCGAGCTCGATCGCCCGCGCGGTGTGCTGAGCTTCCTGGTCAGGCGGCAGCTCGCCGCCCGCCAGCTCGACGCCGGTCTCGAGCGGAATCAGCTCGTCGGCGAACTGACGCGCCTTCGCCTGGATCTCGAGGTCCTGCTCTGACAGGCTGTACATCTGTTCCCTTCCAGACGTCAACCAGCACGAATCCCAGCGATCTTGACTGAACGTTCAGTCTATGCCAGCATCGGCGGCATGCCAATGGTGGACTCCGCCGACGCGGTCGTCGTCGGGGGCGGAACGATAGGCGCCTGGTGCGCCTACTTCCTGCGGACCTCTGGCGTTGGCAGGGTGTTGCTGCTGGAGAAGGACAGGCTCGGTCAGGGAGCGAGCAGCAGGGCCGCCGGCGTCGTCAGGACCCAGGGCGGCACCGCGTGGGCCGTTCAGCTCGGCGAGTGGTCGCGCCGCTTCTACCTCGGTCAGGCCGAGCTTCTGGGGATCGACTCCGGGTTCACCCCGCAGGGGTACGTGCTGCCGTGCTTCTCGGCTGAGGAGGTCGCCGCCGGGCACGAGCGGATGGCCATGCAGAACGCGCTCGGCCTGGATGTCCGCTGGCTGGAGCCCGGCGAGTTCGACCGGATGAACCCCGCCATGGCGCCAGGCCTCACCCTGGGCGCGACGTACTGCGCGGAAGACGGCTACCTGCACCCGCCGCGGAACGTGACGGCCTACGCGCACGCGCTGGCGGTCAGCGGCGTCCGCGTGCTCGAGCACACGAGCTTCACCGGGCTGGACGTGACGGCTGGCACGGTCACCGGCGTCCAGACGAGCGCGGGCGCGATCGCCGCCCCCCTGGTCGTGCTGACCGGCGGGCCCGAGCTCGCCGCGGTCGGCAGGCTGGCCGGCCTGACGATCCCGGCCGGCGCGGTGCGGCACCAGGTCGCCGTCACCGAGCAGCACCCCGACCTGGCGCCCGACAGGCTGCCGATGCTCTTCGACCTCGCCGTCGGCCTCTACTGGCGGCCGGAGGACGGCGGCATGCTGTTCGGCATGTCGAACCCGGACGAGCCGCCCGGCGAGGCGCGCTCCGTGGACACCGGGTACCTGGAGCTGATCATGCGGCGCCTGCACACGCTGGTCCCGGTGACCAGGGGGCTCGGGCTGCGCAGAACGTGGGCGGCCACCATCGACTACACGCCCGACCACCTGCCGATCATCGGCCCCGCGATCAGCTCTGGTAAGAGGATCAACGGGACGTTCGTGGCTAGTGCCGGAGGCCACGGGATGATGTGGGGCCCGGCCGTGGCCAGGGCGGCGGCCGATGTCGCGCTGAGCGGAACCTCGTCCGTGACCGATGTCAGCGACCTTGGCCTCGACCGGTTCGACGAGCACGGCAACAGCCGGCTCGCGACCGACCCCATCGCGCTGCCGTTCCCGGAGAAGACGACCTCGCAGGCCTGAGGCCACAGACAGGAAGGAACGCCATGACGGACAGTAATCCCGTGACGCCCTATCTCGCCGCTGCCGCGACCGCGAAACTCGAGGACTGGGGCCCGCTCGAGGAGGCCACCGGCGAGGAGATGACCACGAGCGGGCTGACCTTGTGGCAGGACGGCGACCAGGAGGCCGGTGTCTGGGAGTGCACGCCCGGCCCGTCGTACTGGAAGCTCGAGACGCACGAGTTCGTCCAGATCCTGTCCGGCCGGATGACGGTCACACCCGACGGCGGCGCGCCGACCGACATCGGGCCAGGCGACATCGCGGTGTTCCCGCGGGGCTGGGCCGGCACCTGGCAGATCCACGAGACGATCCGCAAGGTCTACGTCATCTTCGAGTAAGCCGCCTAGCGCTTCAGCGACGCGTCGATCCCGGTGACCGCCGGGAGGGCCGCCGCGAGGCCGCTCGCGAGAAGTCCGCTCAGCGCGGCGATCGCCAGGTGTCTGCCGGGCATGGCGGCACCCTTCCGGCTACCTCTTGGGCAGGGTCTGGTTGATCCCGCTGGTCACCGACGCGGCGCCGACGCGGACGAACCGCCCGCCGAATTCGGTCCGCGCGTTCTTGTACCAGCGGGTCGCGAAGCCGCTCGCCCCGCAGCCATCGGTGAACTTGATCTTGTACGCGCCCGGCTGCAGGTCACCGATGCGGTAGGTGCCGCCCGCGGCGCCGGAGATCGCGGTCGGGATACCGAAGCCTGGCTGCTGCGGCACGGCCTCCACGCAGATGCCGGAGAGGGGCTTGCCTGATGGCCCGCGCACCACGCCGGTGATCGCTCCGGTCACCCGGAGGGTGACGTTCGCGCCCGCCGTGTCCTTGCCGGCCGTCACCTGGACAGGTGCGGACAGCTTGGCCGACAGGGACGGCGCGTTGCTCGAGCAGGACGGGTCGCCGGCCACAATCTCGTACTTCCCTGCCGCGAGGCTGGTTGCCTGGTAACTGCCGCCGTCGAACGCGAACGTCAGGAAACCGGAGGCCGTCGGGCTCAGCGGCAGGATCTCCACGCAGGTGCCTGGCTCCGGCTTGACCTGGCCGCCTGGCAGGCGCGCCGAGATCACCCCTGACACCGATCCGCCCAGCCTTAGCTGCTCGTTGACGTCATGGACCGCCTGGCCGGCGACCAAGTGCAGGCGGCCTGCCCTGATCTGGCCGGCGAGCGCCGACTCGCCAGTACACGGGTCGAACTCGAGGATGTACCGGCCGGTGCTGAGCCCGTCCACCAGGTAGTGGCCACGCCGGTCGGTGAGGCCCATGCTGAGCGTGCTGAGGTCAGGGGTGTAGGCGAACACGCAGACGAAGGAGACCGGCCGCTGGTTCGGCTTGTACACGACCTGGCCGGTGACCGACGCGCCCTTCGTCAGGGCCGCGTTGATGTTCGTGGTGGTCGCGGCGGGCCGCACGACGACAGGGTCGGCGGCTGAATGCGAAGAGTGGCCCTTGTACCACTGGTTCGCGTAGTTCAGGCCAGTCAACCCGAAGAACGCGAAATCGCCGCCGCAGCTGGAGAACTCGATTTGGTACCGGCCAGCGGTCAGCTCCGTGATCCTGTATTTGCCATGCCTGCCGGTGATCTGCAGGCTGTTCGCGCCGGTGCGCGGGTTGGTCGCGATCACGCAGATGTTCGGCACGGGGTGACCAGCCTTGTTCAGGACCGCGCCGGTGACCTTGCCGGCCAGGGTGAGCCTAGCGTTGACGCCCGTGGTGAACTTGCCGCCGGCGACCGACACGAGGTCGAGGGGAGCGCCGCCGCCCTGGCGGAAGAACTGCTGGTCCGCGTAGGGCGAGGGGCCGCAGAACCGGTGCTTGGCGGTCAGGCCGAAGAAGACGACGGCGTACTGGCCTGGCGCGAGGTTGGTCATCTTGTACCGGCCGCCGTGCTCGACGGCGAACGCGCCGAAGCCGTTGAAGCCGCCTCCGGCGCCGGTGATCGCCACCGCCTCCACGCAGACCCCTCCGACCGCCTTGCCTGCCTGGTCGGCGACCCGGCCGGTGATCGTCCCGCCCGGATGCAGCCGTGCGTCGATGCCGACGGCGACCTGGCCGGCGGTCACCGAGATCGTGCTCGGCGCGAAGAACGTCGGATCGGACTTGTAGGCAAGCGGTGCGACGCTGCCGTGATTCCCGCATCCGCCCTGGTAGCCAACGAAGTAGTCGCCGGTGAACAGCTGCCTGAGCTGGTAGGAGCCGTCGGGCTTGGTGACCGCCGATCCGCCGAACTCGGCCGTGGAGAACACGCAGATCCCGGCGACGGGCTGGCCATGCGGTTCGCGCACGACGCCCTTGATGACGCCGCCCGTTGGCAGGCTCGCGTCCAGGGTCGTGGTGACCCGGCTGCTGACCGTGGCGCTCTCGTCCAACGGCAGGAAGTTGCCTTTGTTGCCACAGTCTGAGAACACGCCGCCAGGGATGAATTCGACGTCGTAGTTACCGGGAGGCACCCGCTTCGCGGTGTACGTGCCGTCCGCCGCGGTGCGCGTCTCCACGAAGTCGAAGGTGCTGTCCTCCGCGACGACGCAGATACCGCCGAGCGGGTTGCCGTGGCTGTCGGTGACGGTGCCGGTCAGCGAGCCGTCGAGCTGCATGACGACGTCGATGTGCGGCGTGACCTTCCCCTGCCGCACGGCTACGCGATTGGGATAGGTCAGCGGCGCGAACGGCTGATGGTTCCCGCATCCTGGCCTGAAGTCCACCTCGTAGCTCCCCTTGCTCAGCCCGATCAGCCGGTAGGTGCCCTTGGCCGACGTCGTGGCCGTGGCGAAACTCGCTCGCGAGAACGCCTCGACGCAGATGCCAGCGAGCTTGTTGCCGTCGGCGTCCTTGACCGTTCCGGTGATCGTGCCGCCGAGCTTCACGAACGCGGTGACTCCCGAGGTGACCTTGCCGTTCGTCACGGCGACGGGCTTGGCTAGCTGAGTGGGCAGATAGGGCGAGGCGTGGCCGCAGAACGGCGTGATGGAGATCATGTACTTCCCCGTGGCCAGGCTGGGCAGCCGGAACGTTCCGTCAGCGTGGGTGGTCGTGAAGCCGAAGAACAAGCGCTGCCCGCCGGTCCCTGAGGCCTCCACGCACAGGCCGCCCAGCGAGGGGTGCGGGTGCCCGAGGGCCTTGACCCGCCCGGTGATGACCGCGCCGACGCCGAGCTTCGCATCCACGTGCTTGACGGTCTGGCGCGCCTTGACGCGAATCACCGTCGCCTTGGCCAGCGAGCCCGCGTGCTTCCACAGCTGCGGGGCGAAGTTGCCCTTCTGCGCGCAGTAGGGCAGGAAGTCCACGACGTAGCGGCCAGGCCTGACCCGCAGCCGGTATCCGCCTGTGGCGCCGGTGAGGACCAGCGCTGCGATGCGAGAGCTGCGCGCATGTGCGACGAAGACGCACACCTCCTGGAGCGGATGCCCGGAGCGGGTGGTCACCCGCCCACCAATGCGCCCCGCGCTTGTCGCCCCCGCGGGCGCCTGTACCTGCGGCCCGAAGGCGAGCCTGCGGATCAGCCTGTCAGCCTGCTGCGCGGGTCCGAGCGTCCGCTTCGTCGTTGCCTGATGGATGAATCGCGGCGAGATCATGCTCAGCCTGACCGGCGCTAGCCGCACGGGAGCGGCCGACCCCGTCACCAGGACCGGCGTGGCCGAGCCGCGGGTCAGGCCGCCGTACCACTGGGCGGTGAACTTGGCGATGGGGGAACAGCCGCGGTACTCGACGCGGTAGGCGCCCCTGGGCAGGCCCGCGATGACGAACCGGCCGTCAGGCCTTGAGTAGGCCCTTCTGGTGGCGAGCGGGCTGCTCGCGACCACGCAGACGTTGGCCTCTGGCGCGCCGTTCGCCCCCAGGACGCGCCCGACGATGGAGCCGTGCTGATTGCGCAGCGCCATCAGCTTCTTGGCTCGCTCCAGCGCCTTGCGCTGAGCCGCGGTCGGCGTCGGCGCGGATCGCTGCGACCGGGCGGCACTGCCGGCGCGGGCGACGTTCTGGGTCTGCGCCGAGGCCGGGAGGGCGCTCAGCCCCATCCCGATGACGGCGCCCGCTACGGCCAGAGTCTGCGCGGTACGACGCATCGTGGATCCTGCTTTCCGGCCGGTCGCTGCATCAGCCCAGCGAGAGCATAGACCGAACGAGCCAGGAGATGTACGCCACGATCGCTATATTTAGGAATTCAGTTGTCTTACGGTGACTCGTGCGCGCCGGAGCCGGGTGATAGGAGCACAGGTGACGGATATCCAGACGCCGCCTGCTCGTGTGCAGAGCGTCGAGGTGGCCAGGGCCACTGCGTGGTTCCGCGCGAACGCGGTCATGATCGCCGCGGTGGCCCTCATAGGCCTATCGCTGTGGTGGAAAGCGATCCTGCTTGCCCATTCCTTCTTCCGTCTCGATGACTTCTTCTACCTGGACCGCGCATCGCACAGCGGATTCACGTGGCACTACCTGACTTGGGTCGACGCGGGTCACCTGACTCCTCTCGGGTCCGCGCTCGCGTGGGTTCTGGTGAAGGCCTCTCCCGTCGACTGGACGCTCACGTCGGCTGTCACGCTCGTTTTGCTCGCCGTTACATGCCTGGCTTTCCTCCGGATGCTGCGCACGTTTTTCGGCAATCATCCGGGCATTCTGATCTTGCTAGGGATCTACGTCCTCAGCCCGCTGTCGTTGTCAGGCCTGACGTGGTGGACGGTCACGCTGGAACTGCTTCCGTTTCAGGCCGCGGCGTTCTTCGCGATCACGGCACATGTGACGTACCTCAAGACCGCTGACCGCAAGCACGCGTTCGCGGCTGTCGCCTGGCTGTTCGTGGCCATGGCGTCAAGCCTGCGGGGCGCGGGAGTGGCGCTGGGGCTCCTCGCGCTCACGTCCGGCTTCCTTATCGAAGGAACATGGTTCAGGGCCACGCGGTACGCGCTGCGCCGCTGGTGGCGACTGTGGCTGGTCTATCTGACCCTCGCGGTCAGCTACGCGATCGTCTACGGCGCAGTGCTGAGGTCATCAAGCATCTCCCCGGGACGGCCTGGCTCGTTCAGCGGGGTTTTCGGCTTCGCCCGCACCATGCTGGGTGACGACTTCGTACCTGGCTTCGTGGGAGGCCCGTGGCGCTGGATTGGAGCGGGGGTCTCTGCCGAGGCGAATCCTCCGGGCGCACTAGCCCACGCGTCGTGGGTGATCGTCGGTGCGATCATCATCATCAGCATTTTCTACCGGCCGAAGGCGTGGCGAGCGTGGGCCATTCTTGTGGGCTGGCTGGTGATCGTTGACATGGTGCCTGTCATCCTCGGACGGGCCTCGTTCTTCCCTGGCGTAGTCCTCGGGCTATGGACCAGGTATGTATGGGATGCGACTGGCATCGCCGCCCTCTGCCTAGGCCTGGCATTCTTGCCGCTGGCCGGTCAGACGTCGGCCCATCGCCAGGCCTCGCGCTACTACCGTCCGCTCCGCACGGCGGCCGCTTGCCTGATCACTGCCGCGGCGATCGGCTCGGTCGTGTCGTTCTATAACTACCCCACAGACCCTGATGCCGCGCTGGGCCGCACGTACGTGGCCACTGCACGGATCGCGCTGTCGCAGGCGCCAAACGGGACCGTGATCCTCGACGACCCCGTGCCTGCCGGAGTCACGGGTGGCCAGTTCGTGGGTCCGACGGCGATGGCGGCGCCTCTCCTTTCTCCGCTGATCAATGGCCTGCAACAGGTAAAGCCCCGGTTCATCTCACACGCTGACGGTACGTACGGCCACCTCATGGAGTTCGACGGCTGGGGCAGGCTCGTTCCCGCGACAATCGCCGGTGCTAGCAGCGTGCCGCTGGCTGCCGGCAAGACATGCTGGCCCAATCGCAACGGCACGATCGTCGTGAAGCTCAGCTCCTACCCGCAGAACGTGTCGATTTTGCGCCTCGGATACATATCCGGCTCACGTGGCCAGCTGCTTGTGCGGTACAGCGGGCATACTCTGCTCTACCGGTTTCACCCAGGTCTCCAAGCCGGCTTCATCCCCGTGACTGGGTCCGACAAGACCGTGGAGATCGATCAGGTCATCGGGAAGCTGCCTTGCTTCGGTGACGTTGAAGCCGGCGTCTTGGTGCCGTCCAGCACGGGTCCCGCGATTCCCGCCACAGCGGTCAGCGGTTAGCGCGTCTGCCGGGCCGGGATGACGAGGGCGTCGACCGCGATCGCGCCGTCCTGGCTGCAGATGAGCGGGTTGATGTCGAGCGCGTCGATGTCCTGGCCGAGCTCGCACGCGAGCTCGGCCAGGCCGGTGATGTCACGGGCGATCGCGCCGAGGTCGGCGGGTGCCGCGCCGCGGGCGCCGGCCAGCAGCGCGGCCACCCTGAGCTCGGCGAGCATGGCGGCCGCCTGGCTCTGCGATACCGGCGGGAGCGTGACCGCCCGGTCGGCGATCAGCTCGACCAGGATCCCGCCAGCGCCGACCACGACCAGCGGGCCGAGGTCAGGGTCGCGCACGAGGCCGAGCGCGAGCTCGGTGCCGCGCTCGACGGTCTCGCACACGAGCGCCGCTGGCCCGAGCCGCGCCGCCAGGTCGCCGTAGGCCGCGGCCAGCTCCTCAGGTGTCGCGATGCCGAGGATCACCCCGCCGGCGTCGGACTTGTGCGCGGCGCCCGGCTGGTCGGTCTTGAGCACGACCGGGTAGCCAATCCTCGCGGCCGCGGCCAGCGCCCCGGCGGGATCGCGGGCCTGCTCGGCCCGCGCCGCCGCGATGCCGTACTCGCGCAGCAGCGCGAGCTGCGCGGCGCCGGTGCGGCTGCCCTCGGCGAGCAGCTTCCTCGCCCGGTCCCGCCGTGCCTCGTCGAGAACGGGCCAGGCGGGCTCCCGCCAGGCCGGCCTGGCCTGATGGTCGAGCAGGTGACGCAGCGCCCGCAGGCCAGAGCGCAGGCCCTCGAGCACCGGCACGCCGCTGGAGCGCAGCAGGCCGGCCGCATCATGGTCGATCGCGCCAGGAAGGTTGGTGAGCACCACCACGGGCTTATCGGTCTGGCTCGCGGTGTCGAGCACGGCGCGCTGGTACGCGGTGTCGCCGTCCAGCTCGGTGATCATGTCTACGGCCAGCGCGACAGCCTCGACGGACTCGTCCCGCGCGAGCGCCGCGAGCGACCCGGCGAAGAGCTCGCGCGTGTCGGCGCCGGTTCCCCAGACGTCCAGTGGGTTCGTGGCAAGCAGGCCGGGATCGAGCAGCGCCTCGAGCTCGGCCCTTGTCGTGTCGCTGATCGACGCGAACGGCACCCCGGCCTCGTCGGCGACATCGGCGGTGTGCGCGCGTTCGAGCCCCGAGTCGTGCACGGTCGCGATGCCGTGGCCGGCCCGGTTCTCGCGGCAGCTCATGCCGCGTGCCGCGCGGCCGGTCCGGCCGGAGACGCGAAGCGCGAACAGCTCGAGCGTGTCGGCGAGCTCGCCTAGGTCGCCGACCCGGTGAATGCCGTACCGGCGGACCAGCGCCTCCCAGCCGCCGTCGGAGCCGGCCAGCGCGCCTGAGTGCGCCGCCACCATGGCCCGGCCGCCTTCCGAGTTGCCGGCGGTGAGCAGCACGACGGGCAGATCGCGTTCGGCCGCGCGGGCAAGCACGTTCCGCAGCTTCGCTGGCTGGCGCATCGCCTCCAGGATCAGGCCGACCACCTTGGTGTCCGGCAGCTCGAGCGCGTAGTCCAGGTACGACGCGGCGGCGGTGACCAGCTCCTGGCCTGAGGAGACAGCGAGCGTGAAGCCGAACGCACGGCGCGACCGCAGCATCGTCGAGAACACCGAGCCCGAGTGCGTGACCAGCGCGACCGGGCCAGCGGGCAGCGGGTCGGGCTCCACGTACCCCATCGCCCGCAGGCCGCGGCTCACGTTCGCGAAACCCATGCAGCCGGCCCCGCACAGCTCCATCCCGGCCGACGTCGCGATCGAGGCCAGGCGCTGGCGCAGTGTTAGCCCTGGGGGGACGACCCCCCTGGACCCCCCCGCGGCGGTTAGCCCTGGGGGGACGACCCCCCTGGACCCCCCCGCGGCGGTTAGCCCTGGGGGGACGGCCCCCCTGGACCCCCCCGCGGGGCCCTCCGTGTGATCCTCGTGGGCGTTGCCGAAGATCACCGCGGACCGGCAGCCGTGCTCGGCCGCGAGCGACAGCTGGTGCTCGAGCGCGGCATCAGGGACGCCGAGCAAGACCAGGTCTACGGGCTCTGGCAGGTCAGCGAGCGACGGGTAGCACTCGCGGCCGCCGATCTCCGCGTAGCGCGGGTTCACTGGGTAGATGACCGGCTTCGCCGCGGACTTGTCAGCCTCGGCGAGCATTCGTTCCCCGAAGCTGCCCTCGCGCTTCGACGCGCCGACGACGGCCACGGACCGCGCTTCCAGCATGGCCAGCAGCGCGCCCCGTTCTTCGTCAGCCTGCCGCACGCTGGCCCTTCGCCGACTTGCTGACCTTGCGGTCGGCCAGGGCAGCGCGGGCCGCCTGCCAGCCAGGGATGCCGCACACGCCGCCGCCCGCGTGCGTCGCAGAACTGCCGTAGTACAGCCCTGAGATCGGGGTCCGGTAGTCGGCGTAGCCCGGCGCCGGCCGCATGTGGAAGAGCTGCTCGAGGGAGAGCTCGCCGTGGAAGATGTTGCCGCCGATCAGTCCGTACTCCTGCTCCATCTCATGCGGGCCGACGACGTCGCGGTGCAGGATCGAGGCCTTGAAGTTCGGCGCCACCTCGTCGTAGAGCTCGATCATGCGGTCCGCGTATGCCTCGAGCTCTGAGGTGTGCGGCTCGAGGTTCCAGTCGGCAGGCACCCACTGGGTGAACAGCGACATGATGTGCGTGCCCTCTGGGCTCAGCGTCTTGTCGAAAGCGGTCGGGATCACCCCGTCGCTGAATGGGCGGACGGCCGGCTTGCCCCCCCTGGCATCGAGGAAGGCCCGCTCGATGAACTCCATCGACGGGGCCATCTCCACCGAGCCGGTGTGATGCTCGGCGAGGCCGGTGCTCGGATCGGCGGTGAAGTTCGGCAGCTCGGAGAGCGCCAGGTTGATCTTGACCACGCCGCTGCGCGTCTTCCAGGTCTTGATGTCCCTGGCGAAGTCGGCGGGCAGGTTCTTCTCGCCAACCTGGTCAAGGAACGCGGTGCGCGGGTGCAGCGTCGATACGACGGTGCTGGCCCTGATCTCGTCGCCGTTCTCGAGCGCGACGCCGACCGCGCGGCCGTTCTCCACGAGCACCTGGCTCACCGGCGCGTTCACCTTGATCTCGACACCGTACCCGCGGGCCGCGGCCTCGATCGCGTCGGAGACCGCGCCCATGCCGCCCTCCTGGAAGCCCCAGTTGCCGAGGTGACCGTCACCGACGTCGCCGATCGAGTGGTGCGCCATCACGTACGCGGTACCTGGCTCGTAGGGCCCGGCCCACGTGCCGATCACTCCGTTGACCGCGAGAGCGCCTTTGACCTGCGAGGACTCGAACCAGTCGTCGAGCAGGTCCGCGATCGACATCGTCATCAGACGGGTGGCGTCCGCGATCGTCCTTACCTTGAGGCCGCGGTGCCGCCAGGCGAGCTTGAGCGTGCCAGCCAGGTCGCGCGGCTTGCGCGAGCCGATGTTCGGCGGAGCGGTCAGCAGCATGGGGCCGAGCACGTCGGCCAGGCCCGCGAGCCAGGCATCCCAGGCCGGCATGGCCGCCGCGTCCTTCTTGGACCACTGGGCCACGGATTCGAAGTTGCGCTTGGCGTCGTCGGCGTAGAGCTTGATCGAGCCGCCTTCGGGAAATGCCTGGTAATACGGGCCCATCGGGTAGATCTTGTAGCCGTGACTCGCTAGCTTGAGATCGTTGATAATGGTCGGCGGCATCAGGCTCATCACGTAAGACAGCCTCGTCACCTTGAACTCGGGAGCTTCTGGCCATGGGGATTCTGTGGTCGCAGCGCCGCCCGTCTTGTGCCGGCTTTCGAGCACAACCGTCCTCGCGCCGGCGCGCGCGAGATAGGCAGCGGCCACGAGGCCGTTGTGCCCTCCGCCGATGACGATGGCGTCGTATGTTGCGGCCATGTCTGTCCTGTCCTTCCTGCGGCATCGCCTTCCTGGCAGTCGCCGCGCGCGGGCGGGCCCGCACGTACTGAGCCAGTGCTCCTGAGGGACTGACTGAATGTTCAGTCTAGAAATTTGCTACCGTAACGACAAGAGGTGCGGAGGATTTGCGGATGACTGAGCAGGCCGAAGACGTCCACGCCGGGCCTGGCATCGCCGACCAGCGGCGCGGCCAGATGCTGCAGGCCGCCCTGGAAGTGATTTCCGAGCGCGGCTTCGCCGACACCAGGATCGCCGACATCGCCGAGCGAATCGGAATCAGTCCCGCCCTGGTCATCTACTACTTCAAGACCAAGGAGAAGCTGCTCACCGACGCCATCAGGCACTACGAGGACTCCTGGTACGCCGAGGGAAAGCGCCGGATGGACCGGCTGCCGACGGCTGCTGATCGCATCGAAGAGTTCGTGGCGATGAATCTGCTGCCAGATCCGGACCCGGAGCTGGAGAGCGCCAACTGGAAGCTGTGGCTTGACTTCTGGGCCCAGGCTGCCAGGAACGCCGATGTCGCCGGCGTCAGGCAGAAGTCCGATGAGCGCTGGCGCCATGTGATCGTGTCGCTCGTCGTCGCCGGGCAGGAAGCCGGTGAGTTCGCCGACATCGACCCGCATCCGTTCTCGATTTTCCTGTCAGCCCTGCTCGACGGGCTGACGGTGCAGATTGCCCTGGATGATCCAGTTGTCGATCCAGTAAGTGCATATGAACTTTGCATGCTCTATATAGCGGATCGTCTAGGCTTCCAGTGGACGCCGAGCGACCGCGAGCGGGTCAGCGCCGTGGCGGCCCGTGCCGGAGCAGGAAGGTGATGGGCTTATGTCCGGAGGGCACATTGAGCTGGTCTCGCTGACCAAGCGGTTTGTCGAGGTCGCGGTCGACGACATGAACCTGGTGATCTCCAGCGGCGAGTTCTTCTCGCTGCTCGGGCCGTCAGGCTGCGGCAAGACCACGACGCTGCGGCTGATCGCCGGGTTCGAGCAGCCCACGGCCGGCAAGGTGCTGCTCGACGGCACCGACATGACGACCGTGGCGGCCAACAAGCGCAACGTCAACACGGTCTTCCAGAGCTACGCGCTGTTCCCGTTCCTGGATGTCTACGAGAACGTCGCGTTCGGCCTGCGCAACCGGGGCGTCGACAAGGCCACGATCCGGCGCCGCGTGGGCGAGCTCCTCGATCTGGTGCACATGACCGCCTACGGGAAGCGGCGGCCCGGGCAGCTCTCCGGCGGGCAGCAGCAACGGGTAGCGCTGGCCAGGGCGCTGGTGCTCGATCCCGCGGTGCTGCTGCTCGACGAGCCGCTCGGTGCCCTCGACGCCAAGCTGCGCCGGTCGCTCAAGGTCGAGCTGAAGGCGCTGCAGGAGCGGGTCGGGATCACGTTCCTGTACGTCACGCACGACCAGGAGGAGGCGCTGACCATGTCGGATCGCCTCGCGGTCATGCGCGCGGGCAAGATCGTGCAGATGGGCGGGCCGCACCAGATCTACGACGCGCCGGCCGACACCTATGTCGCTGACTTCCTCGGGGTGTCCAACCTGATGGAGGTCGACGTCATCGAGCGCGGGCCAGGCGCGAGCTGCAGGGTTCGGATCGGCGAGTTCGTTCTCGCCGCGGACTTCGGCGGGGACGAGGCTCCCGATCGCGCGCACGCCGTGATTCGGCCGGAGCGAGTCAGGATCGAGCCCTTCGAGTCACGATCCGGGACGGCGCAGGCCGAGGCCGACCGCACCGCCGGCCAGAACCGGGTGCCCGCGATGGTCGAGCGGCTGGTCTACCTCGGCTCGACGACCCAGGTCATGCTCAGGCTGGCGCCGGGCGAGCAGGTGCAGGCGCTGATCCAGAACGACGGTGACAACCGGCCCGACCTCGCGCAGGGCACGCCGGTGCATGTACACCTCGCGCCCGACGCGCTGCGCGTGCTCCCGGGCAGCGCGATCAGTGCGACCGGCGAGGACGTCCCGGCCGGCCGGGATGCCGAGCACCTCCTCGCCGGCTAGCCGCGACGGGATGTCAGGGCTGCCCTGACGCCTCGGTGCGTTCTTCGATGAAGACTCAGTGCCCGATGCGGCCGTTTCCTCTTCGCTCAAGCATTTTGTCTTCGCGCTACCGGGCTCCTGGCGAGGCGTGCGTGCGGGCGGCGCGTGCTGGAGCGGCCGCGTCAGTCCGCGGCGAGGATGCGCAGGCGCTTGGGGTCGTAGAACGGGGCAATCTGGAGGCGGGCGGGCCAGGCGCGCTCCTCGGTCCTGACGGTGAAGTCGCCTGACTTGAGCCACTCCGCGGTCACTCCGTCCTCGCAGGCTACCTGGGCGAGCGCGACGGGGCCGCCGACCGTATAGCCGTAGGCGGTGGCGCGGACGTAGCCGACCCACTGATCGGCCAGGAACACGGGTTCGTTGCCGAACAGGTCGGCGGTCTCGTCGGCCACCATCAACCCGACGACCCGGTTCTTCGGCGGGCCCTGAGCGCGGGCCGCGAGCAGCACGTCCTTGCCGACGAAGCCGCCAGGCTTGTCCCACGCGACCGTGAAGCCGAGACCAGCCTCTATCGGGTTGTCGGCGTTGTCGATGTCGACGCCCATGTCGCGGTAGCCCTTCTCCAGCCTCAGGCTCGACATAGCCGCCAGGCCGACGGGGCGGATGCCCAGGTCAGCTCCCGCTGCCAGGAGGTCGTCGTAGACGCCTGCGCCGTACTCGGCAGGAACGTGCAGCTCCCAGCCAAGCTCGCCGACGTAGGTGACCCGCAGCGCGAGTGCCGGCGCGTAGCCGACATGGACCTGGCGTGCCGACAGGTACGGGAACGTCTTGTTCGACAAATCCGTGTCGGTCAGCCTGGAGATGAGCTCGCGTGACGCCGGCCCCTGCACCGTCAGCAGCGTGGTGCCCGAGGTGACGTCCGTGACGGTGACCACCTCGCCTGGCCTGGTCTCGCGCCTGATCAGCGGCTCGACGCGGCGGTGGATGATGTCGCTGGCCACGACCATGAACTTCTCGTCGCCGAGGCGGGTCACGGTGAGGTCGGCGACGATGCCGCCCGCGGCGTTGAGCCACGGGGTGTAGACCAGCCGGCCGGTCTCCCTCGCCACGTCGGCGGCGGACAGGCGGTTCAGCACCGCGGCCGCGTCTGGCCCCTGCACGATCAGCTTGGCCATCAGGGTCATGTCGATGACGCCGACGGCCTCGCGGATCGCGCGGTGCTCGCGCCCGACGATGTCGTGGCTGGCCTGGCGCCGATAGCTCATAGCGGCGTGCGGCCGCTCGTCAGGGCCGGCGAACCATTCCGCGTACTCCCAGCCCGCCGAGACCCCGAAGTGCGCGCCGGCCGCGGCGAGCCGGTCGTGCAGCACCGACCGCCGCACGTTGCGCGCCGAGCTGGGTTTCCATGACGGCCAGACGGCGTCACCGAACAGGACCCCGAGCTGCTCGACGGTGCGTTCCGCGCGGAACCTGCGTGACGTCTCGTACGTCGCCGTCCTGTCGATGGCCACGGCGGTCGCGTCGAGCGGCGGCACCCCGTCGGCGATCCAGTGCGCGAGCATGTGGCCGACCCCGCCGCCTGACAGGATGCCAAGCGAGTTCAGGCCCGCCGCGACGAAGTACCCGTCGAGCTCGGGCGCCGGGCCGAGCAGCGGCCGGACGTCGCTGGTGAAGGACTCGGGCCCGCAGAAGAACGCCCGCACCCCGGTCTCGGCCAGCGACGGTATCCGGTCCATCGCCTTGGCCAGGTACGGCTCCATCCGCTCCCAGTCCGGCGGCAGCTTGCCGAACGCGAACTCGCGCGGCACGCCGTCCAGCGACCACGGCGCGCCCACCGGCTCGAACAGGCCCACCAGCATGCCGTCGCCCTCTGGCCGGTAGTAGCCGTAACTGTCGGGGTCCTCGATCACCGCGAGGTCTGGGTCCATGCCCGCGACGGTGTCGGTCAGCAGGTAGTAGTGCTCGGCCGCCTGCAGCGGCACGTGCACCCCGGCCAGCGCGCCGAACTGGCGCGCCCACATGCCGGCCGCGTTGACCACGACCTCGGTCTCGATGTCGCCCCGCTCGGTGAGCACGGCTGTCACCCGGCCGCGATCTGTCCGCACGCCGGTCGCGGCGACGCCTTCGATCACGGTGGCGCCGAGCTGCCTGGCGCCCTTGGCCAGCGACGTCGCCACCCCGACCGGGTCGGCCCGGCCCTCGTCGGCCACGTAGAACGCGGACAGCACGTCGTCGGTCCTGGCCAGCGGCCACATGCCGGCCAGCTCGCGGGGCGAGATCTCGGTGTCCTCCACCCCGAAGCCGTGCATCCAGGCGGCCTCGCGGCGCAGCGCCGCCTGCCGCTCCTTCGAGGTTGCCAGCGACACGTGCCCGACCTGGCGGTATCCGGTCGAGTGCCCAGTCTCGGCCTCCAGCCGCGCGTACAGCTCGCGCGAGTACCTGCTGAAGAACAGGGCCGTCTCGTCGGTCATGCCCGCCGACGTGATCAGGCCTGCGGCGTGCCAGGTGGTGCCGGCGGTGAGCCGGTTCTGCTCAAGCAGGACGATGTCGGTCCAGCCGAGGTGTGCCAGGTGGTAGGCGATGCTGCAGCCGGTCACGCCGCCGCCCACGATGACGGCCCTGGCGCGGCCCGGCAGGTCGGCCACCAGGTCAGGTCCCGGCGATCGTGGTCAGCGTGCCCACCGTGCCGCCGCGCTCGCCGCGCGTCATCGCCCGGTAGCCGAAGTAGCCGAGGATGGCGACGAGGAAGGACATCACCAGCATGATCGTTCCGAGTGCGTTCAGTGCGGGCCCGCCGTTGCCGCCGCGCTGCTGGCTGTAGATGTAGACCGACATCGGGGTGTTCGCGGCGCTGTTGCTGAGCAGGTTCACGATCACGAAGTCGTCGATCACGGTGGAGAAGACGAGCACGGCGCTCGCGAAGATGGCCGGTGCCAGCAGCGGCACCATCACGCGTCTGATCGTCTGCAGGGGCGTACAGCCGAGGTCCGCAGCGGCCTCTGAGTAGGTGTTGCCGATCGTCGCAAGCCTGGCCTGCACGATGATGGCGGGCCAGCTCACGTTCCACGTGACCAGCGCGAGCGTTTCGGCCAGCGTGCCGAGCCCGATCGGCTTGAACAGCGACGTGAAGACGAAAAACATCGCCACGCCGAAGATGAGCTCCGGTATCACGAACGACAGCAGCATGACGAAGTTAAACGAAGCCGATGTTCTGGTGCGCCAGCGGTGGATGCCGAGCGCGAACGTCACGCCCAGCGGGACAGCGATCAGCGTGGTATAGGCGGACAGCTTGAGCGTCTGCAGCACGGCGAGCTGCAGGACGTTGCTGTGGGCGACCGAGTTGACCTGGTCGGTGAAGTACCACCGCCAGGAGAATCCCTGCCAGACGCTCTGCGACTTGCCGTTGTTGAACGAGAACAGCACTGCCAGCCCGATCGGCAGGAGCGACCACACCAGGTAGAGCCAGGTGAAGCCCTCGAGCAGCCACGGGTGCCGCCACGGGTTGCGCTTCGGCCACGGAATGGGGGACCTGGCCGTGGCCTCGGTCGTCGCCGGCCGCGCGCCGGTGGTCGCGGTCATGACGCCTCCCTCGCTGACCTCGCTGTAGCTCGCACGTACCAGGCCATCGGGATGATCAGGACGGCCAAGATGAGCAGGGAGAGCACCGCGCCCCTGCCCTGGAAGCCGTTGGCGCCGAGTTCACCCTGGATGACGTTACCGATCATCGCGGTGTTCCTCGTGCCGGCCAGCAGCTGGTTCGTGAAGTAGTCGCCGAGCATCGGCAGGACGGTGATGAGCATGCCGGTGAGTATCGGCTGCCGCGACAGCGGCAGGGTCACCCGCAGGAACGTGTTGGCCCTGTTGAGGCCGAGGTCGCGCCCGGCCTCGAGCAGCGACCCGTCGATCCGGTCGAGGCCCGCGTACAGCACCAGGATCAGGTAGGGGATGTAGCCGTAGACCAGGCCGAGCACGACCGTGTACCAGCGTCCGCCCAGCCAGTTGGTGTCACCCGGCAGACCGACCGCGCTGAGGATCTTGTTCACGTACCCGTTGGTCTGCAGCAGGTCGATCCAGGCGAGCATCCGCATCATGTAGCTGATCCAGAACGGCGCGATCAGCAAGATCAGGATGATCACTTTCCGGCGGCGCGGCGCGAACCTGGCGACGAAGTAGGCCGCCGGGTAGCCGATCAGCAGGCAGAGCCCCGACGCGACCGCCGTGTACCAGACCGTGCGCCAGATGATCGGAAGCTGGAAGGCGCCGATGCCGAAGATGTCGTGCCAGGTGCTGACCAGCGTGGCGTGCGACCAGTTGAGCGGGTTGTACACGGCGACGGGCGACTGGGTCAGGAAGTCCACCCGGCCGAACGCGATCGCGATCATGTCGTAGAACGGAACCAGGAACAGCAGCGCCAGCCAGATGATGCCTGGCGCGCAGAGCAGGATGTAGAAGAACTTGTTGTGCTGCGTCTCGGCCGTCGCCTTGCCGTTCTTCTGCCGGTCGCCGCGCTGGCCGCCGGGGCGCAGGAGGGTGGGCATCGCCATCGTTCTGTCCCCCTAGATGCCGAGGCTCACGACCTGCCAGGCTTGCTGCCAGGCAAGGTCGGTCTGGATGGGCAACTGAAGCTCCCACAGGCCGTGCCTCAGGTTGCTCTCGAGGACGACGGTGGATTCGAGCGTCTTCGGCAGAATTCCCTCGTGCACGAGCCTGGCCGGGGTCACCCCGTAGACGGGCTGCATGTAGCCGTTGTAGCTGATGTTGGTGAGGGAGTTCGGCAAGTCCTGCAGGTAGTTGAGGAACAGGTGCGCGAGCACCGGGTTCTGCGCGCCGTTCAGGACCGTGAGGGTGTCGTTCGCGGTCGGGCCCTTGCCGTCGGCGGGGAACCAGTAGCCGATCACGTCGGCAGGCACGCCCTTCGGCAGGTACTGCCACGACGCCGCCATGTCGCCTGACCAGGAGTGATGGATCCAGATCTGGCCCGCGGGGACGTTGGTGTAGTCGTTGTTGTCGATGTGCACGTTGGTGAGCTTGGCGAGCTCGAGCAGCGACTCCCTGGCCAGGGTGATCTGGGCCGGGTCGGTGGTGTTGAGGTCGTAGATGCCGTGCTTCATCAAGGCCAGGCTGGGCGACTCGCGGTAGTCGTCGAGGATCGCGACCTTGCCCGCGTACTTGCCCTGCCAAGGAAACGCGTAGCCGTTCGGCCAGGACGCGGGGTCGTCGGGGATGTGGTCTTTGCGCCAGGAGATCCCCGTCGTGTAGATGGTGTACGGCACCGTGTACTGCCAGCCCCGGTCGTAGAACGGGTTCGTGTACTCGCGCCAGGTCTGCTTGATGTTCGGGATGTAGCTGTGGTTCAGCGGCGCGATGAGCTTCTGCGCGACGCACTTGCCGATAACGTCGTTGGTCACGCCCATGAACACGTCGAAGTTGACCTTGCCGCTGCTCAGCTTCGCCAGTGCCTCGGTCATCGTGTTGAACGTGGTGACCTCTACCGAGCAGTTGTATTTCTTGCCGAAGTCCTTCAGGACCTTCGGGTTCACGTAGGCGACCCAGTTGTAGATCTTCAGCGTGGCGTTGCGCTCCGGCAGCAGGCCGTCCTTGATCGGCTTGTTGTCCGCGTAGATCGGCCAGCGCACCGGATTGTGGGGCCTCGGCAGCGGCAGAGCCTTCTGGCCCGCGTCCGCGAGCAGCGCCCCCGTGCACGCCGAGAGCGCGGAGCCGAGCCCGCCGGCGCCCACGACCGCGCCGGCCCCGATGCCCGCGCGGCGCAGGAACGCACGGCGAGATACTCCAGGGATCGGCGGCCTCCCGTTCAGCCAGCCTTCCTTCGGATGCATTGCTTCATCCCCTTCGCCCAGGGAGTGCGGTGCGTAGGCGCTCGCCTGCCTGTGTGCGTCTGCCTGCGCCGGGCCGGCTGCTGCGCTGAACTGAACGGTCCTTCAACTACTCCTGATTACTCCTGATGTTACGCACAGACAAGGTCTTTGAGATTACAGGACGGTCACGCGTCGCTCGGGCCGACCTGCCTGATAAATCAGGATATGTCTAATGATATGCCTCCCAGGATATGCCCTCGGAGATGGCTCACGCCGCGCCCGCGCCCGCACCGACGGCACTGCGCCCCGCTCATCTCTGACATTGGATCCGGATGCCCCAGATATGTGCCCGGAGTAGGACGGTCTGCGAAGGTTCGCTGGCTATCCCGACCGCCCGCCACCTCATTAACCTCAGGCGTGGCGGCGGGCCGCCTGCCAGGCTTGCCGCCAGAGCTGGTCGCCGGCCGGCGAGATCTGAAGCTCCTTGAGGCTGTGATCGAGGAACGTTGACAGCACGGCGGCCGACGTCAGGCTGGATGGCAGGATTCCGTGATAGACCAGCCTGGACGGGGTCACGTAGGACAGCGGCTGGGTGAAGCCGGTCGCGGCGATGTTGTTGACGGCGTTGTGCCGGTCGAGCATGAAATTCAGGAACAAATGGGCGAGAACGGGACTCTGCGCCCCGCGCACGATCGTGTTGGTGTCGTTCGCCACCGGGCCAGCGCCGTCGGGCGGGAACCAGTAGCCGAGCGCGTCGACGGGGACGCCGGCCGGCAGCTTCTTCGCGGCCGCGATCACCTGGCCCGACCAGGCGTGGTGAACCCAGGACCGGCCGCTTGCCAGGTCCACGCTCGTGTCGTTGTCGATCCGCAGGCCAACCAGCCCGTCGAGCTCGATCAGCGTGTCCCTGGCCTCGTTGAGCAGCAGCGGGTCGGTCGTGTTGATCGTGGCGTCGTTGTCCCTCAGCAGCGCGAGGCCGATCCCCTCCCGGTAGTCGTTCAGGATTGCCGTCTTGCCCTTGCTGGCGGCGCGCCAGGGGAACTCCCAGCCGTTCGCGAGAGCGTAGGGGTCGAGGTCGATGTGGTCCTTACGCCAGGCGATGCCGGTCGTGAACACCGAGTACGGAACCGTGTAGAGCCAGTGGCTGTCGTAGTAGGGGTCGCGGAACAACGGCCACGCCTCGCGGATGTTCGGGACGTAGCTGTGGTTCAGCGGCTGGATCACGGCGCTGCCGACGAGGTTCCCGATCATGTTGGTCGGCGCGCCCATGAACACGTCGAACCGGTCGCGGCCGCCCCGCAGGGCGCCGATCGCCTGCATCGTCGAGGCGTAGGAAGTCAGCTCGACTTGGCACCGGTACGTCCTGGAGAAGTCGTCCAGGCAGCGCTGACTGACGCGGTTCTCCCAGGCGAAGACCTTGAGGGTGGCGTTGGCCTCAGGGCGCAGCCCGCCGGCGATCGGCTTGTTGGCCACCAGGATCGGCCACGTCACCGGCCGCCTGGGCTGCGGGATCGGGGACCTCGCCGGCGGTGCCGCCGCCGGGCTGAGGCCGCACCCGGCGAGCAGCCCGCCGAAACCGCTCACGGCGGCCCCGGCGCCGGCCGCTCGCCCCAGGAATGACCTCCTGGTCAGGGGGTCCGGGGGGTTAATGCCTGGATTCACCCAGCGGAATCTAGCAGCTTTCCAGCTCAGCTGATGCTAGAAGCAAAGTTACGGAAATTTCGATTAAATTGCTCTATGTCGCCGTCGTCGTGCTGAACCGATATCAGCCACTGCTCGGACTTGCCCCACGGCGGCAGGAAGACACCGCCGTTGTGCTGGAACAGCCAGTGCGCGTGACTGTACGCGTCGTCGATGTTCAGGAAGCCGCGGAAGTCCCTGACCGGATCGGCGCTGAAGACGACACAGCCCTTGGCCCCGACGGCCACGATGCTGGCGTCCAGGCCATAGCGCGCGATCGTGTCGTCAACGCCCTGTACCGCCTGCTCGCGCAGGGCGTTGATGCGCTGGTAGGCCTCGGGGGTCGCGACCTCCTGCAGCATCGCGCGGGTGGCCGCCATCGCCAGCGGGTTGCCGTTGAAGGTGCCGACCATCTCGTAGTCTCCGTTGGCGACGTGCCGCATGACCTCGTGACTGCCGCCGATGGCCGCTACGGAGACGCCGCCGCCGATCGCCTTCGCCAGGCTCATGACGTCGGGTGTCACCCCTGTCAGCCCGGTCGCGCCGCCAGGTCCCGCTGTGAGGCCGGTCTTGACCTCGTCGAACGCGAGCAGGGCGCCGTGGCTGTGCAGCAGCTCCTTGAGCCCGGCTAGATAGCCAGGCTCGGGCAGGATGATCCCCGCGTTCATCATGATCGGCTCGAGGATCATCCCGGCAATCTGTCCGGCGTGCGCGCTGAGCACCCGCTCGACCGTCGCCAGGTCGTTGAATCCCACGATCACGGTGAGCTCGGTGAGCGCGCGCGGGATGCCCGTGCTCGCGGGCACGCTCGCCGGCCGGTCGGCAGGGCCGATGTCGGCTGGATCGGGGTAGACCGAGACCTGGACCGAGTCGTGGTGGCCGTGATAGCAGCCTTCGACCTTGATGATCAGGTCCCGGCCGGTGATCGCCCGCATCAGATGCACGACGTCCATGGTCGCCTCGGTGCCGGAGTTCGCGAACCGCCACTGCGGCAGGCCGAAGCGCCGCGAGAGCTCCCTGGCGACCGTGAGCGCGTCGCGCGTCGGCTGCGCGAAGTGGGTGCCGCGGGTGACCTGCTTCTGCACCGCGGCCACGATCGCGGGGTGCGCGTGCCCGGCCAGCGAGACGCCGTAGCCGCCGTGCATGTCGACATACTCGTTGCCGTCGACGTCGTAGAGCTTCGAGCCGCTGCCGTGGCTCAGCCAGACCGGCTGCGGCCTTGAGATCTGCCAGCTCGACGTCACCCCGCCGGCCAGCGCCTCGCGCGCCCGCACCGCGAGCCTGGCCGATTCTGGCTGGCGCTCGATGAAGATGCGCTCCTGCCCGGCGATAATGTCGGCGAGGCCGGGGCGGCCAGCGGGCCCGCCGCCGTTGCCCCGCGGGATAATGTGCCCAGGATGGTCCGGCTGGGCCGTGGCTGACGGCGCGGTGGCTGTTGGCGAGGAAGCCGGCGGAGAGGTGGCGAGCCCGCCGCTACTGGCAGCCTGAGGTTCGAGTCTTTCTACGTGTGCGGCCTGTTTGTCGGCCATGGGAAGCTCCCCTAACGGAGTTGACTGAACATTCAGTCTAAGAGCGGGACGCCGACCGGGGCAAGGATGACGGGGAGCCTCGGGCCTTCGGGCCGGCTGCTGGCCTCGGGCCCTTCGGGCCGGCCTCGGGCCGGTCCGGCTATGCTCCCGGCTCATGCGCCGTCTGCTGATCGTGCATCACACGCCGTCGCCGGCGATGCAGTCGATGTTCGAGTCCCTGCTGGCCGGCGCGCGCACGGACGAGATCGATGACGTCGAGGTCGTCGTCGTTCCCGCCTTGACCGCCGGCGCGGCCGACGTGCTCGGCGCCGACGGGTACCTGCTCGGCACGCCGGCGAACATCGGGTACATGTCCGGCGCGCTCAAGCACTTCTTCGACGGCATCTACTATCCGTGCCTCGAAGCGACCAGGCGCCGCCCGTACGGGCTCTACGTGCACGGGGCCAGCGACACCACGGGCGCGGTCAGGGCCGTCGAGTCGATCGCCGGCGGGCTTGCCTGGCAGCAGGTCAGGCCGCCGGTCTGTGTCGTCGGCCAGCCAGGCAAGGCCGACCTGGAGGAATGCTGGGAACTCGGCGCGATCGTCGCCGCTGAAGTCGCCGGGCACGGGTAGCCTCGCCGGGCTGGCGGGCCGCGGCGGCAGCGCGGGCGCGTCAGCTATTTCGTGCCGTAGCTGTACAGCGACTGGTTGACGGGGCTCTCGTTGGAACTGGCCAGCACGCTCGTGGCGGTAAAGGCCACCGCGAATGCCAGTGCGGCACCGGCGACGACGGATATCACCAGCAGTCCTAGACGAGTCACGAAGTCCTCCTTGCCGGATCTACAGCCAGACCCGGGCAGCTTGGCACCTAAGCATAGGGAATGTCCCCGGCGCCGTGCCACACCGATGCTGAATAGTGATTTTCCTGAGCTACCGGGAGGCTGGCAGCCGGAACAGGACAAGGTCCCGGCTCGCGAGCACGACCCGGGCACCGGGCAGCCTGGCATTCGCGGCGAGCCGTCCGCGGTGCCGCAGGTCGCTGCCGAGCAGCGAACCAGAGTCGACGATGACGAACCGGACTCCCGCGGCAATGAGTTCCGCGGTGCGCGGCCGCCCCGAGCTGATCACCGGGGCGAGCTGGCGCGCCCGCTCGCTCTCGGCAGGGACCGTCGTCCCGCCGACTCGCAGCGCGTCGTTCCAGATCATCGGCCTGCCGGTGAACCGGGGCCACGGGTCGAACACCGCCTCCCCGTGATTCCACGGGTAGCGCCTGTACTGCGCCCACGGCAGCAGCAGGACGGCACCTGCTGACCGGTCGGCCCCGATCAGCTGGCGCGCCCGCAGCCAGTCGGCCGGGTACTGCGCGGCCTGGAGCCGTCCGGCCGCGCCCCACGCCAGGCCTGGCAGCAGCAGGACCGGCGCCACGAGCGCGATCACACCCAGCGTGATCGCCGGGCCGGCCGCGGCCTCGCCGGCCTTGACAAGCCTGGATGTCCCTGGCGCTCGCGCCGCGCTGATCAGCGCGGCGACCCCGGCGCCGAGCCCGAGCGCGAGCGCGAGCGCCAGCGGCGCGACGAACTGCTGGCCGTCTCGCAGCAGCGCGAAGCCTGGCCAGAACGTGATCGCGGCGCGCAGCCCTGCCCTGGTCGGCGCCGTCAGCCCGAGGCTCGCGACGCAGAGCCCGAGCAGCCCGGCGACCCCGGCGCCCCGGCAGACCCGGCGCGGGCGGGCGGCAGCCACGTATCCGGCGCCGGCCAGCAGGACCACCGCGAGCCAGCAGGCGGACACCGGCCCGCCGTATCCCGCGGGAACAACCTGCGCGTTCCAGATCCCGCCGAGCATCAGCATGCTGCCGAGCGAGCCGAACGGCGTGTCGGGCCTGGCCGCGAACGCGGCCACCCCGGCGGGGCTCGCGTGCACGGGATTGAGCAGTGACGGGATCAGCCACGGCAGGCTGGCCACGGCGATCACGCCGGCCGTGACGGCGAGCCGGCGGGCGCGATCTGGCCAGCCAGCCCCGGCGCACAGGGCCACGAGCACGGCCGCGATCACGGTGACCGACATGGCCGCGAACCCGCCGATCGCGGCTGGCAGCATCGCCGCGGCGAGGCGCCACGGCCTGATCGGGCCGCCACGGGCTGGTACTTGCCCTGGGGGGACGACCCCCCTGGACCCCCCCGCGGCTGGTACTTGCCCTGGGGGGACGACCCCCCTGGACCCCCCCGCGGCTGGTACTTGCCCTGGGGGGACGACCCCCCTGAGCCCTCCCGCGAGCTCGCGCAGCACCCAGGGCAGCCCGGCATAGCCGAGCAGCATCGCCCACTGGCCCATGATCAGGCGCTCGGCGACGAACGGATTCCAGGCATAGCAGATCCCGGCGGCCAGCAGCCCGGGCAGCGGCGGCGCGCCGCGCGCGGGATCCCGGCGCCAGCCCGCGGCGAGCAGGGCCGCGGCGCCGGCGCAGGCCAGGACGAAGATCGCGAGCAAGATCAGTTTCTGAACAAGTTCCGCCGGGATGACCTTGGCTGCCAGCGCGACGACCAGGTCGCTTGGCACGGAGCGCGGCGGGCCGCCGCTGTATCCCAGGTCGGCATAGCCCACCGGCGGATCGGGGACGAAGACCATGTCGTAGGACAGGACGAACCCGCTGGCCAGCGCGGGGCCGAGGGCCAGCAGCCCGAGCACCAGGCCGGCCAGCGCCGGCCAGGCGTGCGGCCGGAGGCGTCCCGCCAGCCTGCTGCCAGCACCGGCCAAGCCGCCGCGCGGTGAGCCAGGCAGCGTGCCATCGGGCGCAGTGGCCGGGCCGCCTTCCGCAGGTCCGTCCCCGTTGCTGGCTGGCCTGGCTAGCACGCCTTACGAGCCTGGACCAGCAGGATCGAGGCCGCCGACGGCCAGTGACAGAACAGCCGGTCGAGGGGGCGCAATCCGGCGGGCACGTCGTGGTAACGGGCCCCGCGGATCCGCTCGGTCCGCAGGCCGTATGCGGCGAGGAACTCGACGAGGGCGCGGCGGGTGAACATGTGCAGGTGCCCGGCCACCTGGCTGCCGGGCCTGCCGAACACCGACCGCAAGCTGACCTCGGAGAAGACCGGCTGGACGCCGACCGCGAGCAGCCCGCGGTTGTACCAGGCGGCCAGGTTCGGGGTGGACAGCAGCAGCGAGCCGCCTGGCTTCAGCACCCGGTGCGCCTCCTCCACGGCGGAGTCGGTGTCCACGAGGTGCTCGATCACCTCGCTCATGACCACCACGTCGACGCTGTCCGACCTGATCGGCAGCCTCGTGTCGAGCCCGGCCCGCAGCACGGCCACGCCCCTGTCCCTTGCCTGCCTGAGCGAGCGGGCCGACCAGTCGAGCCCGGCGAAGTGGTGGCCGGGCAGCCGCGCCGCCGCCACGCCAGTGGCGAACCCGTCACCGCAGCCGATGTCGAGGATCCTGGCTCCGCCCGGCGCGCCAGCCAGCAGGCCGGCCAGCATCTCGGCCTGGCGGCGCGCCCGGTCCTGGCCCGAGCTGGCCGGCACCGAGGGGTCCTCGTAGAAGTCACGCAGCGGATTGCTGGCCGCCGCGAGGACGGGCGCGCTCACGCCGGCTCCGACGGCGTCGCGCCTGACGGCTGAGGCAGGTAGCTGATCGCGTCGTCGGCGATTGCTGGCTCCTCAGCCGGAGCGGCCTGCCGCGCCTGATCGGCCACCCTGGCTCTGGCCAGTGCCTCGTCGGCGACCAGCGAGAATCCGTCGACGGCCGCCGACCAGTGCTGCTGCCTGGCCCGCTCGCGGGCGGCCAGGCCCATCGCGTCCCGCTTCGGCTCGTCGATGGTCAGTGCGGCCCACGCGGAAGCGAACTCGCCTTCGGTCCGCACCAGCAGGCCGGTCTCGTTATGCACGACGGAATCCCGCAGGCCCGGCACGCAGAACCCGAGCGCGGGGGTGCCGCGGACGGCGGCCTCTGAGACGACGATGCCCCAGCCTTCGATGCTGGCCGGGTGCAGCAGCAGCCAGGCGGCCGACATCAGGCGGTGTTTCTCGGCTTCCGTCACCCGTCCGGTGAATTCCACGCCAGGACCGGCCAGGCCTTCCAGCCTGGCGCGCTCAGGGCCGTCTCCGGCGATCACCAGCCGGCCGCCTGTGACCTGGCGCACCCGCTCCCAGAGGCGCAGCAGCACGTCGATGCGCTTGTACCCGGCCAGCCGGCCGAACGCGAGGAACATCGGTTCTGGCGAGCGCGGCGCTGGCGGCGGGCCCGGCTCCACGCCGTTGCAGATGAGCCTGATCCGGTCGGTGTCCACGCCAATGTCCCGCAGCGCGGCGAACGTCGAGGCCGACACCGTGAGGAACAGGTTGCGGCGGTGTACCCACGGCATGACCGCGGACTCGGCCAGTCGCCCGACGCTGGCGACCGGGCGGGGGAAGCGCAGCGGCCACAACTCCGTGTGCACGTGGTTGACCAGGCAGACCACGGGCCGTGTGGTCCACAGCGGAGCGAGGAACGGCATGCCGTTGCACACCTCGACCACCAGGTCACAGTCGCGCAGGTGACGCCGGAACGCCAGCGGCGCCCTGGCGAACTGGGTGAAGGTCCCGCCGCTGCGGCGCACCTCGTACGGCCGGTCGCCGACCTTCCCGCCGCAGAGCAGCGTCACGCGGTCGCCGCGCTCGGTCATGCCGTGCGCCAGCCTGTCGACGAGGAGCTCGGAGCCGCCCGCGTCCTTGTTCGCCAGGTCGCGCCAGGCTATGAAGACGATGTGCCGGCTCGCGGTCATGCCGGAGGTCGCCGCATCAGCACGCTCCTGAACCTCCCTGGTGGCATCGCCGACCGCCGTCCAGCTTGCCGCTGGAGCACTATTGTGGTGATATCGGCATGATCGTCAAGTGTAGGCACCGCTCGGCTAACGCGCGGGATCTTTACCGTGTTGCGGCCTCTGCCTGGGCCAAAGCAGCAACTACGCTCACAATTGGGTGCTACCGGAAAGTAGCATTGTGCTGTCATCACGGGCGGCTGATGGCGAAAGATGCAGCCGGGCAGACAGGGAGCAGGCCATGTGGAGGTCCGTCCGCCTGTTCCGGCTCTTCCTTGCCGAGCAGACCGATCCCGGCGGCTTCTACGCGGCGCTCGCCGACGATGCCGCGAGCCAGGTCGCTGAGCATGCCAGCGTGCGGGGCCAGACAGTGCTCGACATCGGCGGCGGCGCAGGCTACTTCACCGAGGAATTCAGGTCCAGGGGCGCGAACTGCTACCTGTTCGAGCTCAGCGTCGGCGAGATGATGAGCCGCGGTCAGACGCCGCCCGGCGCCGTTGTCGCCGACGGCTACTGGCTGCCCATCAGGGACGGCGGCGCCGATATCTGCGTGTCCTCGAACGTCCTCGAGCACGTCAGGGACCCGAACGGGCTGATCGAGGAGATGGTCAGGGCCACCAGGCCCGGCGGGCTGATCTACCTGTCGTTCACGAACTGGTACTCGCCATGGGGCGGGCACGAGATGTCGCCGTGGCACTACCTGGGCGCTGGCCTGGCAGAGCGGCGCTATCGGCGCAAGCACGGTAAGCCACCGAAGAACCAGGTGGGGTCCAGCCTGTTCCCGCTGCACATCGGCCCCGTGCTGCGGACGATGCGGGGCAGGTCCGACGTCGAGGTGGTGTCCGCCAGGCCGCGGTACTACCCGGGCTGGTGCCGCGCGTTGCTCCTGGTTCCCGGGCTGCGCGAGATCGCGACCTGGAACCTGCTGCTGATCCTGCGGCGGACCGGATGACGTTCGCGCCGGCGACCGGGCAGCACCGGGCGCCTAGCGCGCTGACTTCGCTGGCCGGCGGCATCACGGGCGGTTCCGTGGATCGCAGGCTGACGCGCACCGTCAGGTGGTCGATCATCGTCTGGCTGGTCGCGTTCGCCGTGTTCGCGATCAGCTCCCGCGGCCAGATCTTCTTCGACACCAAACTCGGCGTCGACATTGATCCGCTCGGGTTCTACGCCAGGCTCTGGCATCTGTGGAACCCGACCGAATGGTTCGGCACCCTGCAGGACCAGTACATCGGCTACGCGTTTCCGATGGCCCCGTTCTACCTGGCAGGACAGCTGCTGAAGGTCCCGGTCTGGCTGGTCGAGCGGCTCTGGCTCTCGCTGCTGGTAGCCGTCGGCTTCGCCGGGCTGGTGAAGCTGGCCGAGGCGGCGCGGATCGGGACCGACCGCTCAAGGATGGTCGCGGGGCTCGCCTTCGCGCTGTGGCCGACGTTCACGATCGTGATCGGCTCGACGTCGGCGGGCATCCTTCCGGGGCTGCTCGCGCCGTGGGCCGTGCTCCCGCTGGTCAGGGTCACCGAGACTGGCTCGCTGGCGCGCGCGGCGGCCAGGTCAGGCGCGGCGGTCCTGTTCATGGGCGGCGTCAACGCCACGTCCACGCTCTACCCGCTGATCTTGCCCGCGCTGTACATCCTCACCCAGATGCGCGGCCGGCGGCTGGTCAAGCTGGCCGCGCTCTGGGCCGCCGCCGTGCTGCTGGCCACGGCGTGGTGGCTAGTTCCGCTGGTGCTGCAGGCCGCGTACTCCTATAACTTCCTGCCGTTCGTCGAGCAGGCAGCGACGACGACCGGCACCATGTCAGCCGCGGCGTTCCTGCGCGGCGCCGGCAACTGGACCGCGTACCTGAACCTCGGCCAGCCGTGGCTGCGGGCCGGCTGGGTGATGATCGCCTACCCGGTCGCGGTCATGGCGGCCGCGATCGCCGCCGGGACCGGCCTCGCCGGGCTGTCTCGCCGGGACCTGCCCGTCAGCGGCTGGCTGCGGCTGAGCCTGGGCACCGCCGCGCTGATCGCGCTGGCCGGCTATCCTGGCGCGGCCGGCGGGCTCTTTCATCACCCGGTCAACGTGCTGCTCGACGGCGTCGGCGCGCCGCTGCGCAGCGTCTACAAGGTCGAGCCGGTCGCGGCCGCCGTCATCGCGCTCGGCATCGCGCACGCGCTCGTGCTCAGAACCAGTCGCGCGTCGCTGGCCGGTGATCCGGCGCCCCGGGCGCTGTGGCACTTCTTCGCCGCGCCGGTCATCGGGCTCGTGCTGCTCGGCCTTGCCTACCCGCAGGTATCCGGCCAGGTGCTGAACGCCGGCTCGTTTCGCGCCGTGCCGGACTACTGGTACCAGGCGGCCGCGTACCTGCGGCAGCACTCGCCCCGTGCGCCAGCGCTGGTGGTTCCGGCCGCTGCCCACGGCGAGTTCGTGTGGGGCGAGCCGGTCGACGAGCCGCTCGAGCCGCTGGCCAGGTCGCCATGGGCAGCGCAGGGACTGGTGCCGTACGGCGGGGCAGGCTCCGAGCTCCTGCTCAGGTCAGTGCAGGCGGCGATCAACTCAGGCGAGCGGATCCCTGGCCTGGCGGCCACGCTGCGCCGGTCGGGGATCGGCTACGTGCTGGTGCGCAACGACCTCAGCCCAGGATCGATCGGGTACACGCCGCCGCAGGCCGTCCACGAGGCGCTGGCCAGTTCCGGCTTCCATCTCGTCGCGTCGTTCGGTCCCGCGGTCAGCGGCGCGCAGTACAGCCCAGGGTCCGCGCAGACGGCGGGCGATTCAGGCTCGGCGCAGGCGCAAGCGGCGCTGCCTGCCTATCCCGCGATCGAGGTCTTCGCGGCTGGCGCCGCTCCCGTGCGGCCGCCGCCTGCCGCCGCCGCGCTGCCGCTCAGCAAGACCGTGCTGGTCAACGGCGGCGCCGACGCGCTGCTGCAGCTCACCGGGCAGCGGGTGCTCGCGCCGTCGGCGCCCGTGGTGATCGCGGGAGACCCGCTGCCGGTCAAGCCGGCGGAGTGGGCTGTCACGGATGCGCTCAGGCGCGCCGACAACGCGTTCGGCTCGATCGACACGACGGGGTCCTATACCTACACCGCGACCGAACGGAATCCGCCGCAGGATCCGCTTGGCAGTCCTGGCGGGCAGCCGCGGCAGCTGCTGCCGGTCCCGGCGGCCGGTCATCAGACCGTCGCGGTGCTGGCCGGGGCGGCGGCGGTCTCCGCGTCGTCGTCGGGCTCATGGCTCGGGGAGACGCCGCAGATCGACCCTGTGAACGTCTTCGACGGCAACCCTGACACGGTCTGGACGGAGGCCAGTCCCACCAGCGCGGTCGGGCAGTGGGTCCAGATCAGGTTCGATCACCGGCTCGTGCTGCCGCGCTCGGTGGCGATCTCGCTGCTCGACGACCTGTCCTCGCGACCGGTCGCCAGCCGCCTGACCGTGCGCACCGACGCCGGGGCACTGACCAGCCCGGTCCGGCGCACCGGCGCGGCTCAGCAGATCTTCGTCCCGCCCGGCGCGACCAGGACGCTGCGGATCACGATCGCCGCGGCGCGCGGCGGCGTGCCGGGCGGCCCTGGAGCGGGGTTCGCCGGGGTGCGCATTCCCGGCGTGCGGGTGACCAGGTATTTGCGGCCCGCCCGGGACCCGGCCGGCCGGGCGGCGCCGGCCACCGTCATCTCGTTCGACCAGCCCGTCCCGTCACCGGCGAGCCTGGCCAACGTCGCGGCCTACCCGCCGCTCGCCAGGACGTTCACGACAGCGGACCCTGGTCAGTTCAGGTTCACCGCGAGCGCTCTCGCCGTTCCCGGTCCCGCCCTGGACGCGATCCTCACCTCGCTCACCCCGGTCCGCGCGAAGACGCTGGAGGTCTCGGCGAGTTCGACCTACGGCTCGCTGCCCAGCCTGGCGGCAGCCAACCTGCTGCGCAGCGACCCTGGCCCCTGGATCGCCGGCAGCCAGCACGCGTCGCTCAGGCTGAGCTGGCGGGGCACGCGCACGATCAAGAGCGTGGTGATCCAGCCGCTGCCCGGGTTCGCGGCCGAGCCGGAGTCGATCAAGATCACTAGTCCGGACGGCGTCAGGTTCGCAAGCGTGGGCCTCGGCGGCATCACCACCATCGCGCCCCCGCTGCGGACCAGCAAGATGACGATCAGCTTCCCCGTCGTGCAGTACGCCACGACGGCGCAGCCGGTCTCCGGCCAGCCGGTCAGGCTGCCTGTCGGGCTGTCCAGCCTGTCAATTCCGGCGCTGAACGGCCTGCGGCCGGCGATGCCGGCGCCCGGCGCGAGCTTCACGCTGCCGTGCGGCTCAGGCCCACCGGTCACGGTCGACGGCCGCGCGCTGCGGACCAAGGTTGCTGGCAGGATCGGCAGCCTGATCACGTTCAAGCCGGTGCACGTCAGGCTGTGCGGCCCGGATTCGGCCGTGTGGCTGCGGACCGGGCAGCACCGGGTGCTCGCCGCCAGCCAGGGGGCCTTCAGGCTCACCGGCCTTGACCTGGTGAACGCCGGGACGGCTGGCCTGCCAGGCGTGCCCCCCGCGCAGGCCCTGCAGCAGTCAGGACCACGGGAGCCCGGCGCGGCAGGCGGCTTGCGATCGGTTCGCGTGCTGGCCTGGAATCAGGAGTTCCGGCAGGTGCGAGTGGCGCCGGGAGCCGCTGCTTACCTGGAGCTGCATCAGAACGCAAACGCTGGCTGGACGGCGACGCTGAACGGGAGGACCCTGCGTCAGGTCCGGCTCGATGGCTGGCAGCAGGGCTTCGTCATGCCCGCGGGAAAAGGCGGCGTCGTAACGCTGACGTTCAAACCGGTCAAGTTCTATCATGTCTGGATTATCCTGTCGGCAGCCGGAGCGCTTAGCCTGCTCCTGGCCGGGATGGCAGGCCGGAAGCGCGGGCCGGCTCGCGAAGAACGCGAGACGGCACGCGAGGAACGCGGGAGCGTGCGCGAGCAGATGGACCGACCGTCGCGCGCTGCCCGCGCCCTGCGGGCCGGCTTCCCGCCTCGGGCCATGCGGGCCGGCTTCCCGCATCGGGGCCGGTGGCTCTGCCTGCTCGCGCTGACCGTGCTCATCGCGATCGTCGGCGGGCCGGTCGCGTTCGCGGTGCCCGTCGTCGCGGTGCTCGCCTACCGCCGGCCTAGCTGGCTCGGCGCCGTCGCCGGCGCAGGCATGGTGGCGGCCGGGGTGCTGACGGCGGTGGCGGCGCATCCGGCCTCGCCAGGAACAGGCGCGTTCGGGGCCCCGGCCCAGGTGTGCGCGCTGGTGGCGCTGTGCTGCGCGCTGATGCCGGTGCTTCCCGACGGCCGGGCGGGCGGGATGCTGTCCGGGCTTGCAGGCCGCCGATGATCGAACGTTTCGCCCTCGCCGACGAGCTGACCTGCTACTACGACCGGCCGTCCGAGCCAGCCAACGTGCACCTCGAGGTGCGGGTGCCCGGGCCGCTCGACCCGGACACGGTCCGTGCGGCCGCGTCAGACGTCCTGGCCTCGCAGCCGAGGATCATGGCCAGGCGGCGGCCGGCGACCTGGCGGCGTGGCTATCAGTGGGAGTTCCCCGCGCCGTCGCGCACGGACCTGGTCCTGACCGCCGGCTACCTCAGCCAGGAAGATCTTGACGGCCAGCGAGACGAGTTCTTGTCCAGGTCACCGTCGCTGGACCTGGCGCCGCCTCTGCAGTTCCTGCACGCCCGGGGTTCGGGCGGGGACTTCGTCATGCTCAACGCCCACCACGCCGCGTTCGACGGGCTGTCCTGCCTGCGCCTGATGCGCCAGGTCGCCGCCGCGTATTCGGTCCGCTCGGGAGCCGCGACATCGGACGTGCCGGCGGAAATCCGGATGGCGACGGGGATAGCGACGGGGACGGCGCGGTCCGGCAGGACGAGCGGCAGGGGCGCGACGAGCGCCAGGATCGCGGCGGGTGATGGCGGCGACCGGAGGCGGCCGGGATACGGAGCGCACCTGGTGGCCTGGGACGGACTGGCCGTCACCGCGTCCCTCAGGTCGGCCGGGCTGAGCGTGAACGACCTGCTCATCGCCGCGCTCATGGCCACCGTCAGCGACTGGAACTGCGCCCGCGGCGGCAGCCGCGCCCAGATGAAGATCACGATGCCGGTGGGGGACAAGGGCCAGGCCGGCAGCACAGGGCAGTGGGCGAACCTGTCGCGGCTCACGACGATCGCCGCGCGGGTGCCGCACGGAGCCGGGCCCGCCGGCCTGATCGCCGACGTGGCGGGGCAGACCAGGGCGGCGAAGGAGCAACGGGGCGCGCAGCTCGACCTCGGCTCGCGTGTCCTGGCCGCGGCGCCGCTGCCAGTCACGGCCAAGCGCATGCTGCTGCGAGCGGCCCTGCGGATCGCGGGCCCGTTTCTCTGCGATACGTCTTTGATCTCGAACCTTGGCGATGCCGGGACACTGGCCTTCGGCGCTGCGCCCGTCACGCAGGTCTGGTTCTCCACGTCCGCGCACATGCCGCGCGGGCTCTCGGTGGGCGCCGTGACGGCCGGCGGGGTGCTGCGGCTGACGTTCCGTTACCGCCGCGCGCTCATGTCAGGGGCCGATGCCGCCGAGTTCGCCGGGATGTACGTGAAGCTGCTCGACCAGTTCGCCGGCCTGGAGGCGGTGCGCCGATGACCGGAGCAGAACTCGCCGTGATCGTGGCGCTGCTGGCCACGACGGCCTACCACCTCGGGCTCATCCTGGAGAAGCGGGCGCTCGCACGGCTGCCCGCGATCGATGCCAGGCACGCGCTGCGGCTGCTGCGGATCCTGCTGACCGCTCCTGCCTGGCTGGCAGGGTTCTGCCTGATGCTGTGCGGCTTCGCCCTGCAGGTGGTCGCGCTGACGCTGGCGCCGGTCAGCGTCGTCCAGCCGGTGCTCGGCTCGGGCGTGGTCATCCTCCTCGTGCTGTCCAGGATCGTGCTGCGGGAGACGCTCAAGCGGCTCGAACTCGCCTGCGTGCTCGCGATGGCCGCGGCGATCGTCGTGATCGCCCTGTCGGCGGTGGGCGCGGCTGGCCAGGTCGGCCACCAGGCGAACGGGCTGCTGCTGGCGGCCGTCGCGCTGCCTGCCGCCGGGATCGCGGTCGGCCTCGGCGCCAGCGCGATGCGGCCAGGACCTAGCGGCCGTCACCGGCTGCCGTCGATCGGGGTCTCCTACGCGGTGGCGTCAGGCCTGCTCTACGGCGTCGCAACGCTGGCGATCAAGGCGATGTCGGGGACGCTCGCGCAGCACGGCCTGGTCAACGCCGGCCTGCTGCTCGCGGTGGCCGCGTCGCCGTACCCGTACGTCACCGTCGGCTGCTCGGCCCTGGGCATGCTGATCTTCCAGACCGGGCTGCAGCGCTGCCGTGTCTCGATCGTCGGCCCGGTCTCGAACATCACCGGGAGCGTGTTCTTCCTGGTGGCGGGCACATGGTTGTTCGGAGAGCGGCTGCCAGCCGACCCGCTCAGGCTGGCGATGAGGCTGGCGGGCATCGCGGCCGCCGGGGTCGTCGTGGTCGTGTTGTCAAGGCGGCCGCCGTCGCAGGAGGCCGAGGACGTCGCGGCCGCCGGCCCGGAGCAGCCCGAAGGGACCGCGGCCCCGGTGATCGGAGCCGCGTGAGCGGGCTGGGGTGACACCCATGCAGAGACCTGGCCTTCCGAGAGATGGAGATGATCATGCCGATCGAGCGTCCGCTGCTCGACATCCTGGCCTGCCCCATCGACAAGCAGGGCCTGCTCTACTTCGAGGACGAGTCGGTCTTGTACAACCCGCGGCTGCGCCGCCTGTACCGGATGGCCAGCGATCACCTGGTCTTGCTGCCCGATCGGGCCGAGCCGGCCGCGCAGGACGAGCACGAGCGGCTGCTGAAGCGCGCCACGCACGGGGACGCGGTGCTGACAGCGGGACTGACCGCCGCGGACCTCTGACGGGTACAACGCGCGGGTGTTAAGTAAGTCACGGAAGACGAGGTAAGCGGCGCATGGGGTCGTTACAGGGATGTGTCCTGCTCCTAGTGACAGCGCTACTACCGATCAGTATCATACGTCAAACTCGCATAATCCCCCGGTAGCCACCAGATTTGAGCGCCAATCCCCTGGAGGGCCCATGCGCCGCGTGAGCTGGTCAGTACTGACCGGTCTTGGTGTCTTTTTCATCGTGCTCGCGATCTTGTCGAGGTTCTTCGTTCCGGGTCAGGCGATCAAATTTCCCCTCAACGAGTACCTCACGACGACGACGCAGGCCGACAACGCTAGCTACTTCAGCCAGAAGTCGGTGACCGAAGAGTCCGGGGTGACACTTCAGGCGACCACCACGACCAAGGGGGACGTCGCGGCGGCCAAGTCCGTCGGCAGCAACAGCGTCGCGGTGTGGCAGACGTACACAGCCGTCGAGGACATCAGCAACCACCAGCCGGTGTCGATCCCGGCCGAGGGGAACACGCTGGCCTTCGACCGCAAGACCGGCAAGCTGGTGCCGTGGAGCGGCAACTCGGTGGCGGGCAAGCACGTCAACGTCACCGGCAACGAGCAAGGCAGCGTTTTCCCGCTCAATACCCAGAAGAAGGACTACCAGGTATACGACACCACGCTGTTGAAGCCGGTGACGTTCCACTTCACGGGAACGGCGACGACAAGCGGCATTTCCACCTACGTTTTCACCGCGACCGTTCCCGCTACGCAGATCGGCACCCAGTCGCTGCCTGGTTCGCTGGTCGGTTCTGCCGCCTCCGAGGTGGTCCTGCCCGAGTTCTACGCTGCCAAGGAGACCTACTTCGTCAATCCCGTGACCGGTGATCCGATCGCGGTCGAGCAGAACGTGCAGCAGACACTGCAGGACGACACCGGGACCACCCGCCTGGTCCTGCTGAGCGCCGACTTCAAGACCACCCCGGCGAGTGTGGCTGACCTCGTCAAGACGGACAACAGCGGAACCACCAAGATCACCGCGCTGAACGTGATCATCCCGATCGTGACCGGCCTGATCGGCCTTATCCTGCTGGTTCTCGGGCTGGTGCTCAGCCGCGGCAGGCCTGAGGATGATCAGTACGAGGACGACGACGAAACCGTCCGGGTTCCCGCCTAGCCGCGCCGTTCCCGGCCGGACGGCGTTGGCTCGGCGCAAGCCGTTCGCACGGTCACGATCGGAGGCAGCTGGTGGGGTTCTGGGAGCGTGCGCAAAAGGACCCTGACTGGCTGGCAGTGGTCGAACCCGACGGCACCGGGCACGCCGCTGGCGATCTGCTCGGACGGGTCAACCAGCTCGTGCACGCGCTGCGCGCCCGCGGCCTGCGGGCCGGCGACGGCATCGCGGCGCTGGTGCCGAACGGGATCGCGCCCCAGGAGCTGTGCCTGGCCGCCCTGCAGGCAGGCTGGTACTACACCCCGATCAACTGGCACTTCACGGTTCCGGAGATCGCCTACATCGTCCGCGATACCGAAGCGAAGGCGTTCTTCGTGCACGAGCGGTTCGCTGAGGCCGGCGCCGCCGCTGCCGACGAGGCGGGCGTTCCGCCTGATGCGAGGTTCAGCTACGGGACGGTGCCCGGCTTCACCGAGGTCAGCGAGCTGCGCGCGGGACAGCCGGCCGACCTGCCGGACGACCGGACCGCGGGCGCCGCGATGCACTACACCTCGGGGACGACCGGGCGGCCGAAGGGCGTGCGGCGCGCGCTGACGGGGCTCGACCCCGACGTGTCTGCCGACCTGCTGACGGGGCTGCTGCAGTTCTTCGGCATCGCGGGCGGCCAGCCCCACGTGCACCTGGTGACGTCGCCGAACTACCACACGGCCGTGACGATCTTCGGCGGCAGCGCGCTGCAGTTCGGGCACACCCTGGTCTGCATGGACGGATGGGACGCGGAGCGGGCCCTGGCGCTGGTGGAGCGGTACAAGGTCACCAGCACGCACATGGTGCCGACCCAGTTCAAGCGCATGCTGTCGCTTCCCGGGGCCGTCAGGGCCAGGTACGACGTCTCGTCGATGCGATGGCTGATCCACGCGGCTGCCCCGTGCCCGATTCAGATCAAGCACGCGATGCTCGGCTGGTGGGGACCGTGCATCTACGAGTACTACGCGGCCACGGAAGGCGGCGGCACGATCGTCACGCCGCAGGAGTGGCTGGACCGCCCCGGCACGGTCGGCAGGCCATGGCCGATGAGCGAGGTCATGGTGGCCGACGACAACGGCGAGCCCTGCCCGGCCGGCGTCCCTGGCACGGTCTACATGCGGATGGGGCTGGAGTTCGAGTACAAGGGCGATCCTGAGAAGACCGCGGCAAGCCGGCTGCGCGGCTTCTTCACCGTGGGTGACATCGGCTTCCTCGACTCCGACGGCTTCCTGTTCCTCTGCGACAGGAAGTCCGACATGATCATCTCGGGCGGCGCGAACATCTACCCGGCCGAGATCGAAGCCGAGATCATCACCAATCCCAAGGTCGCCGACGTCGCGGTGTTCGGCATTCCTGACGAGGAATGGGGCGAGCAGATCAAGGCCGTGGTGGAACCCGCCGAAGGGATCGAGCCGTCGCCCGAGCTCGCCGCCGAGATCCTTGCCTCACTCGAGGGCCGGCTGGCCAGGATGAAGTGGCCCAAGTCCATCGACTTCATGGCCGAGCTCCCCCGTGATCCGAGCGGGAAACTGCTGAAGCGCCGCCTCCGTGATCCCTACTGGGCGGGCCGGGCGACGCCGATCTAACCGATCTAGCCGATCTAGCCGGTCTAGCCGGTCTGGCTGGGCGCGGCGGCGACGGGATCGCCCTGGTAGCGGGCGGCGGCGCGGCCGAGGGCCGCGAGCAGTGCGCTGGCGACGACGCGCTCAGGCGGGCCGCCGTAGGTCGCAGCGAGTACCTGCCGGCGGGTGCCGGGCAGTTCGGTCGCGGCGACACCAGGGTGGCGCAGCGCCCGCAACGCCAGCCCTGGCAGGATCGCGGTCCCGAAGCCGGCGGCGACCAGCGCCTGCGCGGCGACGTAGTCGTCGGTCGTGACGGCGATGTCGGGGCTGAAGCCCGCGGATTTGCACAGCCCGACGAGCACGTCCTGGCATCGCTCGCAGCCCGCGATCCAGCGGTGCCCGGCGTACTCGGCGAGGATGCTCGTCCCCTGCTGAGCGGCAGGGTCCGGCCGGCTGCTGGCCTGGCTGGCAGCCGTCGCCGTCGTGGCGGCCTTCGCGGTCCTGCGCGTGCGTGCGGTGCGCACGCTCATGGGAGCCGGCGTGAGCAGGTAGACGGGCTCGTCGAGCACGGGGTGGTAGTGCAGGTCAGGATCGCGAGACGGGTCGTGCGTGCCGGGCGTCGCGGGCTCCGCCGGCGCTCCGTCGCGGTGAGCGCCTGCCTGGTACCTGAACACCAGCGCGACATCGACCGCACCGACCCTCAGCATCCGCATCGCGTCGGCCGGCTCGGCCTGAATCAGCGAGATGCCGGCCACGGCCCGATCCGCCCGCAGCGCCGCTCCCGCGGCGGCCGCGAGGGTGCCGAGCGCGGACCCGAAGGCCGCGAGCCTGACCGTCTCCTGCCGCATGCCGACGTGCGCGGCCAGTTCGGCCTCCGCGGCGTCGAGCCGGCCGAGGATCTCCTCGGCGCGCTCGGCGAGCAGGCGGCCCGCGTCGGTGAGCCGGATCCCGCGGCCCGATCGCTCCATCAGCTTCGCGCCGGTTTCCGACTCCAGCCTGGCCATGTGATGGCTGATCGACGGCTGAGCGTAGTTGAGCGCCTGCGCGGCTGCGGTGACAGAACCGTGCCTGGCGATAGCGACGAGCACCCGGAGCCTGGTGGCATCCAGCATGCACTCAACTATAGATCGAACTGAATCCTGGCAGGAGAATCATCAACCTGGCCGTGGCGCGGGTTGGCTCGCGGTCCTGGCTTGCCTCTCCGCTATTCCATCTTGCTAGGTACCGGTAGCTAGTGCTACTGTATAGCTGTAGTCAGTAAGGCTGAATAGCTAGTGGACGAGGTGGCTCATGGGCAAGCAGGTGACGGAGATGCTTAAGGGGACGCTGGAGGGCATCGTCCTCGCGATCCTGTCCTGCCGGTCCGCGTACGGCTACGAGATCACGGCGTGGCTGCGCGAACAGGGCTTCACCGACATCGCCGAGGGGACCGTCTACGCGCTGCTCATCAGGGTCGAGCAGCGCGGCTTCGTCGACGTCGAGAAGGTCCCCTCCGAGAAGGGGCCGCCGCGCAAGGTGTACTCCCTCAACGCTCAGGGACGCGAATATCTCGAAGAGTTCTGGAGGACCTGGAGCTTCCTCACAGAACGGCTCGAACAGCTCCGCGAAGGAGGCGAATGACCATGCCAGAAGCTGAAAAGGGTGGGTTCATCGGAAAGGTGATCGGCGACAAGCGGCGGTGGCGGCAGTACAAGGCGCGCGTGAGGCAGCTTCCGCCGAACTACCGCACGGCGGTCGATGCGATCGAGCGGTACCTGATGCACTTCGGGTCGATGGACGGCGACAGCGCGGCTTCACTGTTCGAGGATGTCGCCGATCTGTTCGAACGGGCCGCGGCGGACGGAACGCCGATCCGCGAGATCGTCGGGGATGACCCTGTGGAATTCGTGGAGGCGCTAATCCGGAACTACTCGAAGGGCGGGTATGTCACGCGAGAGCGGGAACGACTGATCAGCGCCATCGACCGCGCCGCCGGAGAGGATGCCGGAAGCGAGGGGACATCCCGGTGACGCCGCAGCCGGTCCAGGCGATTCGCGTGCAGGGTATCGAAAATTCGTATAAGAAGCTGCGCGTGCTGCGCGGCGTGGACTTCGATGTGGCGCGGGGCAGGCAGCTATTCTCGCCCGCCCAGGTCGAGTACGTGCGTGATCGGGGGCGCGATCAGGCACGGATCGGAAACGTATGTGATCTACCTGCTGACGTCGCTCATCGTCGCGTACGCCGTCGCCATGGCGACCTACCGCCGCAGGACCGCTTAAGTACGTGCCTGCTGTGGCCCCGCATCGGCTGGCAAGCCCCGGCCGCGCAGCAGCGGCCAGCTCGGATCGCGCGGGCTGCGGCCGGCCGCCGAGCGGCGCCGCCACGCGATGCCGGAGAGCGCCTCGAGCACGACACGGTTCGCCAGGAACGCCGTGACCTCGGCGTGGTCGTACGGCGGCGCCACCTCGACGACGTCCATCCCGGCAACAGGAAGCTCCATCGCGATCCGGCGGACGGCGTCAAGCAGCTGCCTGCCGGACAGGCCGCCAGGCTCTGGCGTGCCCGTCCCGGGAGCCAGGCCAGGATCGACCACGTCCACGTCGACGGACAGGAAGACCGCGTCGCAGTCGTCGAGCGCGATCGCGAAGGCCTCGGTCAGGCATGCATCGAGGCCGCGGGTCACGATCTCGGTCATCTCATAGCTGCGCATCTGCTGGTCGGCCATCCAGTCCAGGGTTTCCGGCTCTGGCCAGTAACCGCGCAGCCCGATCTGCAGGAACCTGTCGCCGCGCACCGCTCCTGACTCGATCAGCCTGCGCATCGGCGTGCCATGCCCGTACAGCGATCCGAACTGGGTGTTGCCGGTGTCGGCGTGCGCGTCGAAGTGGATCATCGACACCCGGCCCCAGCCCACGTGCCGTGCGACGCCGGTCGCGTCGGGGAACGTGATCGTGTGGTCGCCGCCGAGTATCACGGGGATCGTGCCGCCGGCCGCCGCCGTCTGCACGGCTTCTTCGAGCCTGCGCAGCGAGAGCTCGGTATCCCCGGACGGAAGCTCGATGTCGCCGGCGTCGGCGATCGCGAGCTCCTTCAGCGGGTCGACGCCGAGCGCCAGGTGCGGCCGTGAGCCGTTGTGCGGCAGGTAGTCGGTGAACCTGATGGCCTGAGGCCCGAACCTGGCCCCTGGGCGGTGCGACGTGCCGCCGTCGAACGGGGCGCCGATGATCATGATGTCGGTCCCCGCCCAGGATGGCGGGTCGGACAGGTCGGCTGCTGGCACGCCGAGGAAGGTCGCATCAGGGCCGTACAAATTGCCTATTCGCGTCATCGCACCCCTCCCGGTGTACTGACCTTAACCGGACCTGGCAGCCGTGGGGCGGGCCAGGCCGGCACTCGGGCGACAGGGCCGGGCCGATAATGTGCAGGAGCACCTGGCTCGGCGAACGGCTGACAGCCCCGCTGCTCGCCGAGCCCGCCTGAGCTGATCATCCGCGCGATCGACCGGGCCGGGCTGCGCGCCGGGAGCGTAGCTGACTACCTGACCCGCTACGGAGTAACGTGCGCTGAGCTGACGGCGCTGCGGTCCGCGCTCGTGACGGAAGGCGGGGAACACGATGACGGCGACTGACTCCGATGTCCCACGATGACCTGGACCGGCGGATCCTGCACGCGCTCGTGCAGGACGCCAGGGCCAGCTACGCGGAGATCGGCGAGATCGTGGGGTTGTCCGCGCCTGCCGTCAAACGCCGTGTGGACCGGCTCAGGTCCGCGGGCGCCATCACGGGTTTCTCTGCCCGGCTCAGCCCGGGCGAGCTGGGCTGGACCACCGAGGCCTACGTCGAGCTGTTCTGCCGCGGGCGGACCTCGCCGGCCGACATCGCCTTCGCCACCCGCAAGCACCCCGAGGTGGTGAGCGCCTGCACGGTCACCGGCGAGGCCGACGCGCTTGTGCACATCAGGGCGGCCGACATGCGCCACTTCGAGCAGGTGGTCGAGCGGATCGGAGCCGAGCCATTCGTGATCAGGACGCGCACCTCGATCGTGCTCTCCAAGCTGGTCGACCGCCCCGAGGCGCTGCCCGAGCTCAGCGACTGACAGCCGCCGGGCCGCGACCTGAGGAATCTGCGCTGATCAGCGGGTTCGGCACGGGTGGATCAGCTAAAGTCGGGGCATGTCCGAGCACGATGACCGGTATGCCGGAAGTGATCTGCCGCGTACGACAGGGGAGTTCCGTGCTGCCCCTGACATCTCGGCGAGCACGGCAGAGTTCAAGGCCTTCGCGGCGAACCAGGACGGCGAGGGCGCACAGCGCGGCGGAGCGGGCGGTCTGTGGCCTGAGCAGCCAGGGGCCGGTGCGGCCCCGCGGAGCAAGTCAGGCAACCGGACCATCGCTCTTGTCGCGGCGGCCGTCGTCGCCGTGGTCGTCATCGTGCTCATCGCCGCGCTCGGCTAGGCCGGCCGCACCGCGGCACCGGCGTAGGCCGGCGTTTCAGAAGCCGCCGCCGATCTCGGTCCAGGCGGACCAGCCGCTGCCGGAATTGCTGGCCACAGCCAGATTCAGCTTGCCGTCGAGCACGGAGACACCCGCGGCTCCCGAGGAGTTCAGCCAGCCCGCAGGACTGCCGATGACCTTGCCGCCGGGCGGCGCGGCGATCGACGACCACCCCGACCACTGCGCCGAGCCCGCGCCGTCGTTGTGCTGGATGTACCCGACCTGGCCGCTGGCCAGCCTGGCATAGACGACGACGCTGCCGGCCGGCCAGGTCGCGGCCGCCGGCACGCCCGTGATCCTCGTGCTCGCGCCCGCCGCGCCCGAGCCTGCCAGCGGCGTGCCCCAGGTCCAGGTCCCGTTCGCGCCGCTCAGCCACGCGTCTGCCAGCCCGCCGGAGCGCGTCGCGGCGAACAGCTCGATCTGGCCCGAGCCGTCACGTACCACCGCGGGCGCGCCGCGCAGGTTCGCCGGACTGCCAGCGAGCGTCCTCCAGCCGCTCCAGGCTCTGCCGCTCCGGTGGTTCACCGCGGCCGTGCCAGCGGCCGTCACGCAGAAGACGTCGAGGCCGCGGCCCATGTCGGCGACGGGCGCCGGCGTGCCCGCGCAGTCGCCCCCGATGTTCAGCCACGGCGCCCAGCCGAAGTTCCGGTTCGGCCGCCGCTGGTGTTTGGTGACCACGTTGCCGCCCTTGGCCGTCAGGAACACGGCCACGACGCGCCCTGGCATCAGCGCGGCGGCGGGATCGGTGCCGGCCTTCGCCCGGAGCGGAGACCGCGCGAGCGGCTTGGCCCATTCCCAGTCGTTCGGGAACCCGGCCTGCTGCCAGCCGTGCTCGATCCGCCCTGCCGAATTCCTGGCAAAAAGGGTCAGCCGGCCGTCAGCCTGGGCAGCGGCAGCGGGATTGCTCACGACGCCGGTCGGAGATTGGCCGACGGTGTGCACGGTCGACCAGGTCAAGGTGCCGGGCGGCTGCTGCCAGGCGTGCGCGATCGCGCTGGCGGCCGACCTGGCGAACCACTCAGCTGTGCCGTTGTGGTTGATCGCGACCGCGATGCGGTAGCCAGAGTGCCGCACGGGCGTGACCGCGCCGCCGAGATCGACGTCGAGCTGGTCGTTGTCGATGTTGATGGTCGCGCCGCCGTAGCTTTCCAGGTGCCCGCCGCGGTACTGGTGGATCCGCTGGTGATTGATCCACATCCCGGACGGCATGTAGGAGCTGGTGGTCGTCGCCTTGCCGTCCCAGTCCGCGTAGTAGATGACGTCGGGCTCGGTGATCGAGCTCGCGGCGTGGACCAGCGCGCCGATGTTCGTGAACGACTCGTAGACGCCTGCCTTGTAGCCGCGGGCGTGCAGCTCGGCGTCCCAGGCCGACAAGAACCTGGTGACCTGGGAGTCGCAGGCCGGCCCGTAGGCCTCCATGTCGAAGTTGAGCGGAGCACCCCTCGGTATGCCGAGGGTGACCGCGTGGCTGACCGCGTCGTCGGCAGCCGCCTTGCCTTGCGCAGCCGCCTTGCTGGTGGTGATCACCGCGTCGCCGGAGGCCAGCACGCAGCTCGACTGGAGCCCCGGGTAGATCGTGAAGTAGTGCCAGCCCTGCCGCAGGATGCCGGAGATCCACGCGGGGGTCAGGTTGGCCTGGGCGCAGGCCCGGTTCGCCCCGCCGATATAGATGCCTACCGCGCGGTACCTTGAGGCCAGCCACTTGGTCATGGTCCCCGCGCTGGGCGCGGCGCAGGCGTCGAAGCCGCCGCCGGTGAATACGCCCTGGCCGCCCGCCAGGTACGCACGACCTGCGGTCCGCTCCCTGGCGCCGGTGGTCGTCTTCGCGGGCCGCACCGGCCGCGGCGACGCGGCGACGGTGATCGAGGACCGGATCTTCTCGGCGAGCGCCTGGCTGGCCCGGTACGAGATGGAGACCCGAACGCCCGCCCGCGGGAATTGCTCGGTGATCGCCTGGTCCGCTCGCTGGTTCCTGATCACCGCGGCTCGCGCACGCGCCCCGGTCTTCGCGGCCGGCCGCGCGGCTGCCGCCGTCATGGGGCCGAGCATGACGGCCTCGGTCTTGCCGACCAGCCGGGCCGGGCAGATCGGGTCGGCGCCGGGGGTACCCAGGTACACGGCGTGGATGTCGAGGCGCGGGCACGCGGCTGGATTCCCGGCGAAGCTGATCACCGGCCAGGACGCGGGGACGCGCACGCTCACCCCGCCGAATGTCACGCTCTGCCACCGCTTGGAGATGGTGGCTTCAGCCATTCCCGATTCGCAATATCCCAGCAACGTCGCGAATCCGACCAGCAAGACAGCGTACCTTCGAAAACTCATGCAAACAATGTTCGCCCTTTGGCTGCTAAAGAGCGGGCTGTTTCCGATAACTCTAAGTAGTCAACAAGAAACCTTTGAGGAGCCTTAACGACCCGCGCGCGTTCATCTGACCGCGTCGCCGGCGTCGTCGGGCTGGAACCGGTAGCCCATCCCTGGCTCGGTGAGCAGCCAGCGCGGCCTGGCGGGATCGGGCTCGAGCTTGCGCCTGAGCTGAGCCATGTAGAGCCGGAGGTTGCCGGTCGCGTCCGCGTAACCAGGACCCCATACTTCCTGCAGCAGCTGCCGCTGGCTGAGCAGCTTGCCGGGGTGCCGCAGCAGCACCTCGAGCAGGTGCCACTCGGTCGGGGTGAGCCTGATGTCCTGCCCGTTCTTGCTCACGTGCTTGGCGGCCAGGTCGATCATGACGTCACCGAGACTGAGCCTGGGCGCGTCTGGCTCGGCCGGGCCGCGGCGCGTGACCGCCCGCATCCTGGCGAGCAGCTCGTCCATGCCGAAGGGCTTGGTGACGTAGTCGTCGGCACCGGCGTCGAGCGCCTCGACCTTGTCGGTGCTGTCGGCACGGCCGGACAGCACGATGATCGGCGCGTCAGTCCAGCCGCGCAGCCCGCCGATCACCTCGATGCCGTCCAGGTCGGGCAGGCCGAGGTCGAGGATGACCAGGTCGGGCGGGTGATGCGCGGCCGTGGCCAGCGCCTGCTCGCCCGTCTCCGCCGTGTCCACCTCGTACTGCCTGGCGCGCAGGTTGATCCTGAGCGCCCTGACGATCTGCGGTTCGTCGTCGACCACGAGAACCCTTGTCACGTCATGCTCCGGCCCGTGCTGTCCGGCACTGTGGTGCCGGGCATCGTGACCTCTGGTTCCGTGTGCTCACCGGGCAGCGTGCGCGCCGTGCCGGGAGCGGCGGGCAGCGACAGCAGCATGGTCAGGCCGCCGCCCGGCGTCTCTTCCGGCGTCAGCGTTCCGTCCATCGCCTCGGTCAGGCCGCGGGACAAGGCCAGGCCGAGGCCGATCCCGGTCGTGTTGTCGGTGTCGCCAAGCCGCTGGAACGGCACGAACATCCGGCCCGCCTGGTCCCTGGGAATGCCTGGCCCGCGGTCGATGATCCGCAGCTCCACGTCCGCACCGAGCGAGCTAGCCGTCAGCAGGGGAGGCGAGCCCGCTGGTGAATAGCGCAGCGCGTTGGCGACCAGGTTGGAGATCACGCGCTCCAGGATGCCAGGATCGACGAGAACCTCGGGCAGGTCAGCGGGAACCTCCACGAGGACGGTCTTCGCGGCCGGGCCGAGGTCGTCGAGGCCGCGTGCGATCACCTCGCCGAGATCGGCTGGCTTGGGGAACACCGACATCGCGCCCGCTTGCAGCCGGCTCATGTCGAGCAGGTTCTCTACCAGCCTGGTCAGCTTGTCCAGCGACTCGTCGGCGGTCGCCAGCAGCTCGTCGGTATCCTCAGCGCTCCAGGTGATGTCGTGCGAGCGCAAGCTGGTGACGGCGGCCTTCGCCGAGGCGAGCGGCGTTCGCAGGTCGTGACTCACGGCCGTGAGCAAGGCGGCCCTGGTCCGGTCCGCCTCGGCGATGGGACGCGCGGCCTCGGCCTCGGCGGTCAGCCGCTGCTGCTCGAGCGCGGCCGCGGCATAGGCGGCGAAGGCGCCAAGTACCCGGCGGTCGGCGGCGGGCAGCGCGCGCCCGCACGCGGCCAGGCAGAGGTCCTCGCTGACCGGAACAGCGACGTCGCCGTCCTCAGGCTGAACGAGCTGCCGTGACCCTGAGCTGGCGACCGCGTGCCAGCCCGCCTGGCTGTGGGCTCCCTCCGGCTGGCCCTGGCGCTCGAGCAGGGTGACGGCTTCCATGCCGAAGGCCTCGCGCACCCGGTCGATGACGGCCTGCAGCGGCTGCTGACCGCGCAGGATGCTGCCGGCGGTCGTCACGAGCAGGTCCGACTCCGAGCTGGCCCGCGCAGCCTGCTTGGACCGGCGCGCCGCGTAGTCGACGATCGTCGCCACGACGACGGCGACGATGAGGAAGACGACCAGCGAGAGAGCATTGTTCGGCTCGGCGATGTTGAAGGTGTGAAAAGGCGGCGTGAAGAAGTAATTCAGGAACACCGACGCCACGATGGCGGCGATGACCGCCGGCACCAGCCCGCCGACCAGGGCGACCGCGATGACGCCGGTCAGGAATATCAGCATGTCGCTGGTCAGGTTCAGGTGGCCCCGCAGGTTCGCGAGTATCAGAGCCAGCATCGGTGCGAGCGCGACCGCCAGGGCATACCCGGCGATCTTCCTGTGCAGGGAGAGGCTGCCGTGCATCGTCGGCAGCCCGCGGCCGCGGCCCATCTGGGCGTGGGTCACGGTGTGCACGTCGATGTCGCCCGACTCACGAATCGTGCGCAGGCTGACGCCAGGGCCGGTGAGCAGCGCGGTCAGCCATCTGCGGCGGCTCGCGCCGAGCACGAGCTGAGTGGCGTTCTCAGCCCTGGCGAAGGCCAGCAGCGCCCCGGGCACGTCGTCGGCGACGACCTGGTGGAAGCTGCCGCCGAGCGACTCGGTGAGCCGCCGCTGGGCTGCCAGCGCGCCCGGGTCGGCTCCGGTCAGGCCGTCCGATCTGGTCACGTACAGCGCGAGCAGGTCGCCGCCCGCCGCTCGCGCGGCGATCCTCGCGGCCCGCCTGATGAGCGTGTCGCCTTCGGGCCCTCCGGTCAGGGCGACCACGACCCGCTCCCTGGCCTCCCAGGTCTCGTGGATGCCGTGTGCCTCGCGGTACCGCTGCAGCCCCTCGTCGACCTTGTCGGCGAGCCAGAGCAGCGCGAGCTCGCGCAGCGCCGCGAGGTTGCCGGGCCGGAAGTAGTTGCTGAGCGCTGCGTCGATCTTCTCGGCCGGGTAGATGTTGCCGTGCGCCATCCTGCGGCGCAGCGCCTCAGGCGTCATGTCGATGAGCTCGACCTGGTCGGCTGCACGGACCACGGAGTCGGGGACCGTCTCGCGCTGCGGCACACCGGTGATCTTCGCGACCACATCGTTCAGCGACTCGAGGTGCTGGATGTTGACGTTGGTGATCACCTCGATCCCGGCGTTCAGCAGTTCCTCGACGTCCTCCCAGCGCTTGGCGTTGCGCGAGCCAGGGACGTTCGTGTGGGCGAACTCGTCGACGAAGGCGATCTGAGGGTGCCTGGCCAGGACGGCGTCGACGTCCATCTCCTCGAACGTCGTCCCGCGGTATTCGATCGTGGCCCTGCGCATGACCTCCAGGCCGACGAGCTGCTCGGCGGTGCGCCGGCGTCCGTGGGTTTCGACGAAGGCCACGACGACGTCCGCGCCCCTGGACAGGCGGCGGTGGGCCTCGCCTAGCATCGCGAACGTCTTGCCGACCCCCGCGGCCGCGCCCAGGTAGATCCTGAGCTGGCCGCGGCGGGCCGGCATGGCGTGCTGCCGAGCGGCGTCAGTTTCTGTGTTGGTCATCTTCTACATCACGGTACGGGGTGCTGTCTGTCGAGTGCGATGTTGAGCAGCAGCACGTTCACGCCCGGCTCGCCGAGGAAGCCGAGCTGGCGTCCGAACGTGTACTTCCTGACCAGCGCCCGGACCGTCGCCGGGCTGACGTTCCTGGCCGCGGCGACCCTGTTCGCCTGAATCGCCGCGTTCTGCGGCGAGATGTAGGCCTCGAGACCGGATGCCGACACCGTCACGGCGTCCGGCGGGATGGCCGACGCGGGGACGCGGTCGAACTTCTCGATCGCCTTGATGCGCTGCTTGATGTCGGTCACCAGCACCGGGTTGTTCGGGCCGAGGTTGGATCCCCCGCTGGCCAGCGGGTCGCAGCCGCCGGTCTGGTTGGTGGCCGAGGTTTCCGAGGCCGATGGCCGCGGCTGGAAATACTGCGGCAGCGGGTGGCCCTTGGCGTCGGTGAACTCCTGGCACAGCAGGCTGGAGCCCACCACTCGGCCGTGGGCGTGCACGAGCGAGCCGTTGGCCTGCTTGCTGAAGGCCGCCTGGCCGATGCCGTAGACCACGAGCGGATACCCGATGCCGCAGATCACCGTGAAGATCAGCAGGCCACGGAGGGCCGCGAGGAGCTGGCGCACGCTGGAAGGAAGACGCGACACTGACTTGGTTGGCACGGTGATCAACCGCCGAATCCTGGGATGTTCATGAGGATGAGGTCGATGAGCTTGATCCCGATGAACGGGATGATCAGGCCGCCGGCGCCGTAGATCCACAGGTTCCTGCGGAGCATGGACGCCGCCGAGGACGGCCGGCAGCGCACGCCGCGCAGCGCGAGCGGGATCAGCGCCACGATGATCAATGCGTTGAAGATGATCGCCGACGTGATCGCCGATTCCGGGCTGTGCAGGTGCAGGATGTTGAGCTTGGCCAGGCCAGGGATCACGGACTGGAACATGGCCGGGATGATCGCGAAGTACTTCGCGACGTCGTTGGTGATGGAGAACGTGGTCAGCGCGCCGCGGGTGATCAGCAACTGCTTGCCGATCTCCACGATCTCGATGAGCTTGGTCGGGTTGGAGTCCAGGTCCACCATGTTCCCCGCCTCCTTGGCGGCGGAGGTTCCGGTGTTCATGGCCACGCCGACGTCGGCCTGGGCGAGCGCGGGCGCGTCATTGGTGCCGTCGCCGGTCATCGCGACCAGCCTGCCGCCCTCTTGCTCCTTGCGGATCAGCGCCATCTTGTCTTCCGGCGTGGCCTCGGCGAGGAAGTCGTCCACGCCGGACTCGTCGGCGATCGCCTTGGCGGTGAGCGGGTTGTCACCGGTGATCATGACGGTCCTGATGCCCATCTTGCGCATTTCGTCGAACCGCTCGGCGATGCCCTCCTTCACGATGTCCTTGAGGTGGATCACGCCAAGGGCGCGGGCCGACGAGGGCCCGCCCGCCCGACCCTCGACCCGCTCGGCCACGACGAGCGGGGTGCCGCCCGCCGACGAGATGCCGTCGACCATCTGGCCGAGTTCCTCGGCCGGGGTACCGCCGGAAGTCCTGATCCAGTCCCGCACGGCGCTCGATGCGCCCTTGCGCACCTGCCGTCCGCCGGCCAGATCGATGCCGCTCATCCTGGTCTGCGCGGTGAACTCGACGAACTCCGCGCCGCGGAGCTCGCCTTCGTGCCGCTCACGCATGCCGTACCGGTCCTTGGCGAGCACCGCGATCGAGCGGCCCTCAGGCGTGTAGTCGGCCATCGACGACAGCTGCGCGGCGTCGGCGAGCTCCCGCGGGTCCACGCCGCTGACCGGCAGGAAGTCGCTGGCTTGCCGGTTGCCGATGGTGATCGTGCCGGTCTTGTCCAGCAGCAGCGTGTTCACGTCGCCGGCGGCTTCCACGGCACGCCCTGACATCGCGAGCACGTTGCGCTGCACCAGCCGGTCCATCCCGGCGATGCCGATCGCCGACAGCAGCGCGCCGATCGTGGTCGGGATGAGAGCGACCAGCAGCGCGACGAGGATGACCAGCGTCTGCGGCGCCTTGGAGTAGTACGCCATCGGCTGCAGCGTCACCACCGCGAGCATGAAGATGATCGTCAGCGCCGCGAGCAGGATGTTCAGCGCGATCTCGTTCGGCGTCTTCTGCCGCTGAGCGCCCTCGACCAGGGCGATCATCCGGTCGATGAAGGTCTCGCCAGGCTTGGACGTGATCTTCACGACGATCCGGTCGGACAGCACCTTGGTGCCGCCGGTGACCGCCGACCGGTCGCCGCCGGACTCCCGTATCACCGGGGCCGACTCGCCCGTGATCGCCGACTCGTCGACCGACGCGACGCCCTCGACGACGTCACCGTCGCCGGGGATGATCTCGCCGGCCTCGACCACGACGTAATCGCCGAGGGTGAGCCCGGTACCGGGCACGTCCTCGACGCGGATCTGCGTCTGGCCCTCCTGCCAGCCGATCAGCCGGCGAGCCATGGTCTCCCGCTTGGTCCGGCGCAGCGTCTCCGCCTGCGCCTTGCCGCGGCCCTCGGCCACGGCCTCCGCGAGGTTGGCAGACAACACGGTCAGCCAGAGCCAGACCACGATCGTCCAGTTGAAGACGGTCGAGTTCGTGATGGCGGTGAAAGTGGTGAGGGCGGCGCCGATCTCCACCACGAACATGACCGGGTTCCTGAGCTGGACTCGCGGGTCCAGCTTCTTGAAGGCGTCGGGCGTCGACTTCCACAGCATCTTGGGGTCGAGCAGCCCGCCGCCGATTTTGTACGTCTGTGCAGCGGCGCTCCTGCGCGCCGTGCCGGGAACTTCGGGCGTGGTCGTCACGGCCATATCAGTACGGCTCATTTCAGTGCAGGCCTTCTGCGAACGGGCCCAGGGCGAGCGCCGGGAAGTAGGTCAGGCCGACCAGGATGAGGATGACTCCGACGAGCATGCCCACGAACAGCGGCTTGTGCGTCTCCAGCGTGCCGACGCTGGCTGGCACGGGTTGCTGTCTCGCCAGAGACCCGGCCAGGCCGAGCGCGAAGATCTCGGGTGCGAACCTGCCGAGCACCATCACGATGCCGCCGACCGTGTTGTACCAGTCGGTATTGGTGGTCAGCCCGGCGAAAGCCGATCCGTTGTTGTTCGCCTGCGAGGTGAAGGCGTACAAGATCTCGGTCAGGCCGTGCGGACCGGGATTGAGAATCGACGCCTGGGGCGTCTTCATCGCTATCGACAATCCGGTGGCTGTCAGGATGAGGACCGGGATCGTCAGGAAGTACAGCGCCGCGTATTTCATCTCGACCGGCCTGATCTTCTTGCCGATGTACTCCGGTGTCCGGCCGACCATCAGGCCGGCGACGAAGACCGTGACTATGGCCAGCACGAGGATGCCGTACAGGCCGGCTCCCACGCCGCCAGGCGCGATCTCCCCGAGGGCCATGTCGAATACCGCGATCCCGCCGCCGAACGGCGTGAACGAGTCGTGGAACGAGTTCACAGACCCCGTGGAGGTCACCGTGGTCGACGCGGCGAACAGCGAGGACCCAGGGGTGCCGTAGATGACGTTCTTGCTTTCCATCGCGCCGTGCGCGAGCTGGGGTGCCACGCCGGCGCCCTGGGCCTCGAAGAAGCTGATGCCGCCGACGGCCGCCAGCCAGATGATCGCCATGACCGCGAGGATCGCGTAGCCCTGCCTGTTGTCCTTGACCATCTTGCCGAACGTGCGGGGCAGGCAGAAAGCCGTGAGCAACAGCAGGAAGATCTCGAACAAGTTCGTGAACGGGTTCGAGTTCTCGAACGGGTGCGAGGAGTTGGCGTTGTAGAAGCCGCCGCCGTTGTTGCCCGCGTCCTTGATGACCTCCTGCGAGGCAATCGGGCCGCCGGTGATGGTCTGGTGCCCGTGCACCACGGTCGTGACGACCTGGTTGGCGTGGAAGTTGTCGATCACGCCGGAGGCGGCCAGGACAATCCCGCCCACGACGGCCAGCGGAATCAGGTACCGGAGCGTGATCCTGGTCACGTCGACCCAGAAGTTGCCGAGCTTGTCGGTCCTGGACCGGATGAAGCCGCGGACCAGCGCGATCGCGATCACGATGCCGACGGCGGCGGACAGGAAGTTCTGCACCGCCAGGCCGCACATCTGCACGATGTAGCCCATCGTGGTCTCGCCGGAGTAGTTCTGCCAGTTGGTGTTCGTCACGAATGAGGCGGCGGTGTTCCAGGCCAGGGGCGGGGGCACGCCAGGCAGCCCGAGCGAGAAGAACAGATAGTGCTGCAGTCGCTCAAGTCCGTACAGGAAGAGCACGCTGACCACGGAGAACGCGAGCATGCTGCGCAGGTACACGGACCACTTCTGGTCGGCGGCCGGGTCGACGCCGATCAGCTTGTAGATGCCGCGCTCGACCCGCCAGTGCTTCTCCGTGGTGAAGATGTGGGCCATGTAGTTGCCGGCGGGCACGTAGCACGCGCCGAGCGCGACGATGAGCAGGCCGACCTGGAGCCAGCCGGCGGCAATATTAGTCATGGCGCGCCTCCGGCACGACGGACATCAGAACCTCTCGGGCTGGATGAGGGCGAGGAACAGGTAGATGGTCAGGCCGATACCGACGATCAGCCCGAGCCAGTTGCTAGCGCTCAAAGCGCTCAACCCCCCTCACGAGCAGGAAGAGCACGACGAACACCAGGATTGTCAGCCCGATATAGGCCAGGTCTTGCATGGACGCCCCCTTCAGGCGCGCGTGTACCGGCCTAGTAAACAGCCCGCTGATCGGGCAATACCGCCCACTAACGACGTCCATGCACGCCGCGGTCAATCCCTAACGAAGTCCATGCGACCGTCAGGGAGGCAGGCGAAACCTGATGCCCGGCTCCGTGACGAGGTGCCGCGGCCGTGAGGGATCGGACCTAACGCGGTCCGGCAGGCTGGCTGGCGGTTAGGGCGGCGCCGATCTGGTCAGCCAGGGCGATGGCCACAAGGCGCTGCTCGAGCGTGGGTCGCGAGTCTGGCTCGGGCCTGAACAGGAACCGGCCCCTGAGTATGCCGCCGCTCTCGACCAGGAGCTCGGTATCGACCTGGGTCGGCAGGCCGTTGTTGCCCACGTCCCAGTTCACGTCGCCGGCCGTCACTCGTCCGTCGTGCTGCGATCTCGCTGGCCTGCCGAGCCCGGCGACGCCGTACTGGAAGGTGCATGAACGCAGCGAGAGCAGATGGGTCAGGCGCTCGCAGACATCGTCGATCATGGCCGGCGGTGAATGGCCGACGGCGACGGCCTCAGCGGCCGCGTTGATGCCCGCCAGGTATCCCGCGCGCCTCGTCGCCGCGAGATGCTCGCGCCTGCCCCACACGGCCACCTCGGTGACGGCGACGAGCGCGAAGATCAGAACAGGGCAGCGTCGGTGTTCGGGAACTGCGTGCGGAACGGCACGAGCACCGCCGTAACGGCGAGCGGTATCAAGATCGCGGCCAGCACTGCGAGACGATCTCGCCACGACCCTCGCCACCCAGGCATGATCCGTTGGTAGCACAGGCCGCACGCCCGCGCCAGCAAGGCACCCGACTCTTTAACCGCGGGTGTTGTGAGACAGGCTTGCGGCTGGGAATAAACCGATCGGTCCACGCCTGTTCGATGATCCGGGGGAATCAGCCCATGGCGCAGTTCCGGTCCTTCGCCGCCCTTGGCGACAGCTTTACCGAGGGAGTGGGCGACCCGGACGCGGACGGCGCAGGCTGCCGCGGCTGGGCGGACAGGTTCGCCGAGCATCTGGCTGCCCGGCGGCCCGGGTTTCGCTACGCCAACCTGGCGATCCGCGGCAAGCTGCTCAGCGAAGTGGTCGACGAGCAGGTGCCGCGAGCCGTCGAGATGGGCGCGGGGCTGGTCAGCCTCGCGGCCGGTGGCAACGACCTGCTCAGACCGCGGACCGATCCCGACGACCTCGCGGTGACGCTCGAGACGGCCGTAGCGGCGCTGACCGGAACCGGCGCCGCGGTTATGGTGTTCACCGGCTTCGACCCGAAGGCGTTCCCCGTGCTCCGCCTGATCAGGGGCAAGTCTGCGGTGCTGACCATGCACGTGCGCGAGATCGCCGCGCGCTACAACTGCCTGATGGCCGACCTGTGGACGATGCGGATCCTGACCGACCGCCGCCTCTGGACGCCGGACCGGCTGCACCTGACGCCGGACGGGCACCGCCGGGTCGCGCTGCTGGCCTGCGAGGTCGCCGGGCTCGCGCCGGCTGAGGACTGGCGGGCGCCGCTTGAGGTCACCGCGGCCAGGCAGACCCCGACGGGCCGGCTTCTCGCCTCGGGCTTCGCTGGCGCCGCTTTGACCTGGGGGGCAGCTCGCTGGAACGACGTGGAGTGGGTGTTCGAGCACGCCGCTCCTTACGTGAGCAGGCGGCTGCACGGCGTCTCGAGCGGGGACGGCATCGTCGCGAAGCGCCCGCAACTGACCGTGCTCGCTCCGGTCACCGGCCGGGAGGCGGCGGGACAGCTGCCGGAGGGCCGACTGACGTCTCTCCGTGCCGTGAGAGCGCGGTCACTCCTGTGAGCGAGGTGTGGATGGCCCATACATTGCGGGTTCTGGTGATGGATCGGCCATCCATCCACGGCCGAGCGCGGCCTGGGCGCCGGGGCCGAGCGCCATCGGGCAAACTGTACGAATCCGCGCGAATGTCGGCGCCGGCCGCTGATCCGCCCGGCGCGGCCGGGCTATGCTGCCCGCCGTGGAACTTGACCTTTCCCTCAGCCCTGGTGACCTGACGGCGCGGCTGGTCGACATCGAGTCCGTCAGCGGCGCCGAAGGCCCCCTCGCCGACGCGATCGAGGCGGCGCTCGGCGTGTGCGGGCACCTGACCGTCAGCCGCGACGGGAACGCTCTCGTCGCGCGAACCGAGCTGGGCAGGGCCCAGCGGGTGGCGCTTGCCGGGCACATCGACACGGTTCCGATCGCGGACAACGTGCCGTCGAAGCTCGATCAGGGACTGCTCTACGGCTGCGGCGCCGCCGACATGAAGTCCGGGGTGGCCGTGCAGCTGAAGCTGGCCGCCGGGGTCACGGAGCCGGCCATGGACGTGACCTATATCTGGTACGACTGCGAGGAGGTCGAGTCCGAGCGAAACGGGCTGCTGCGGCTCAGCAGGAACAGCCCGGCCAGCCTGGCAGCGGACTTCGCGATCCTGCTCGAGCCGACCGGCGGCGTGGTCGAGGGCGGCTGCCAGGGCACGCTGCGGGCCGAGATCAGGGCGCAAGGCGAGCGCGCGCACAGCGCGCGGGCCTGGATGGGTCACAACGCCATCCACGACGCGGCCGAGATCCTCACGATCCTGCGCGGCTATCAGGCGCGCCAGCCCGAGGTCGACGGGCTGCGCTTCAGGGAGGGCCTGAACGCGGTCGGCATCACGGGCGGCGTGGCGGGCAACGTCATCCCCGACGAGTGCGTCGTCACGGTCAACTACAGGTTCGCGCCTGACCGGTCGGCTGAGCAGGCCGCCGACCACGTGCGCGAGGTGTTCTCAGCCTGGCAGGTGACGATCACCGACGTCGCCGGCGGAGCCAGGCCCGGTCTGCGAAGCCCCGCTGCCGCCTCGTTCACGAACGCGATGGGCGGCACGCCGCGCGCGAAGCTCGGCTGGACCGATGTGGCCAGATTCGACCAGCTCGGCGTGCCAGCGGTCAACTTCGGCCCTGGCGACCCGTCGCTTGCCCACTCCCGCGGCGAATACGTGCCGCTCGCAGCGGTCGCCGACTGCGAGGCCAGGATGCGGGCCTGGCTCCAGGGGACGAACTAGGGGACCCCGGGGGTCAGCGTGGGGGTGCCTGGATCAGGTGGAGCGGGCCAGCGTGTCGCTGGCCGTTCACGTCGAACCAGGTGACCTTGACAGACATGCCTGGCTTGAACTTCAGCATGACGCCTGTCAGCTGCTTGGGCGAGGAGATGTGATGCCCGCCGACCGACGTGATGACGTCCCCTGCGATGATTCCCGCATCGTCGGCGGGGGTGTTGCACAGCTCACCGATGATCAGCGCTCCCGACTGAACAGGCGCGACGTGGGCAGGCACCCCGGCGCCCTCCTGGTTCTGCAGGCAGACAGGGGCTGACGGCTGCACGGGGAATCCGGCCGAGCCCTGGTCCTGCTTGAGCTGGCGGTCCCGCTGCTGCTGCGGGCTCGTGACCACGCTGGCCCGCCCGGCAGGAACGAGCACCCCCAGGAAGCCGGTCGAGCCGATCTGGATGGACGGGCTCGATTTGCCGCTGATGATCTGCCTGGCGATGTGCAGCGCCTTGTTGATGGGGATCGCGAAGCCGACGTTCTGCGTCGAGCTCCCGAAGCTCCCCGTCGCGGCGGCGGTGTTCATGCCGATCACCTTGCCCGAGGTGTTCGACAGCGGACCACCGGAGTCACCTTGCACGATGCCGGCGTTGGTCTGCAGCATGCCGTGCAGCGTCTCCTTGGTGGACGCGCCGTTGTCGCTGGCCGTGATCGTCCTGTTGGTGCCCGTGATCCGGCCGGGAACCGCGGGGAAGCGGCCGGCGCCGTAGGCGTTGCCGATGGCGATCACCTTGTCGTCAAGCTGGACCGTCGACGAGTCACCGAGCGGTACGGTCCGCAGGTTGTGCGCGCCGACCAGCTTGATCACCGCGACATCGTCGGCGGAGTCGTAGCCAAGCCACTTCGCCGAGTACCGCTTGCCGGTCGCCAGCACGGTCGCGTACAGCTGGGTGGTGTCGGTGATCACGTGGTTGTTGGTTAGCACGAGGCCGTCGCTGCTGATGACCATGCCGGTCGCGGCCGCCTGGCTGCCCTGATAGCCGAGGTTGCTTGAGATGTTGACCAGGCCTGGCCGCACCGCGCTCACGACGGCGCGCTCGGTGGCGCCGCTCACGCCGTGCCGCGAAGAGTTCCCGCTGCTGCCCGGGAATCCGGGGAGGTTTCCTGGGTTGTCGCCAGCACCGCCGTTCGGCCGGCCGCCCGCGGAGGACGGTGAGCTCGGGCCGCTGTTCAGCACGTACCCGGTCAGGCCCGCTCCGACCGCGGCCGCGACCACGGCAACGGTGAGGTAGGTCAGCAGTGTTCGCCTGCGGCGCGCCCGCGACCCGGGCTCGGGGTAATAACCCCCGTATCCACCGGGTCCATAACCACCGGGCCCGTAGCCACCGGGCCCGCCGGGGCCATAACCACCCTGCCCGTAGCTGGCCTGGCCGTAGCCGGACGGCCCGTAGCCGCCGCCACCTTGGCCACTTGGGGATCCGCCCGGATACCCGAGCGGCGCCGTCTGGCCGTAACCCGGCTGGCCGTGGCTCTGCTGGCCGTAGCTCGGCTGGCCGTAGCCGGGCGGCCCGTGGCCGGGCTGGCCGTAGCCGGGCTGGCCGTAGCCGGGCGGCCCGTGGCCGGGCTGGCCGTAGCCGGGCTGGCCGTAGCCGCCCGGCTGGGCAAAGAACGGCGTCTCAGGCTCCGGTCCTGGCTCGGACGGCGGCTGAGAACCGGGCGGCTGAGAACTGGGCGGCTGAGAATCAGAGGGCTGGGCGGGGGTCGGCTGAGCAGCGTCAGCGTCGCTGAGGCCAGTCTGATGAAAAGAGTCCGCGCCGTCGGGCGCGGACCCAGATTCCTCAGGTATCTGGTCCTCGCTGCGCTGATCGTCCTGCATCTCCACCACCTTCGCCCCGGTGCCAGCGTACTGCGCGGCTATCCCTGACCCGATCCGCCCGTTTCGCTGTGCCCGCCTGGCTGGAATTATCAACGCGCCCGCGCTGCCCGGTGCGGCGGCCGGGCAGCAGCGGGCGACGCTGCGTGCTGGGCCCGATTCCGCCCGGGCCCCGCTACAGACAAGTAAGCACTAGCAGCCTGGACGCTACCTGAAGGCTCCCTGAGGATCCTCTGTTGTTACTGAAGCTCCAGCCGGCCGCGCCCCAGGCGCGGTATCTGCATGTTCCCCTTCCCCGACCGAATCCAAGCGCGGCCTGACGCATTGCAGGACGGTCGTCGCCTTTTGGAGGCATTTATGGGAAGAAATAGCAAGAACTACGTCGATACCTGATGTCACGGCCATCTCATCTGGTGAAATTGCGTCACGATTCGCTAAGGTGCATGTGCAGAGCGTGCACCTAGATGCGCATAATGTGATCACAGGGTCCGCCCGAACCGGCAGTCCCGGGGAGGAGATGGCTCGTTGGGCTGGCCGCGCCGCCGGGTACTGCTTGTGCCAGGCTCAAGCAGCACCGGCCGTCAGGCCGCGGCGACCGCGTGCGCGACCTCGCTCGAAGCCCTCGGCTGGACCACCTGCACGCTGGACGCGACCTGGCTGGGCAGCCACGGCTGGGGGCCTGCCGCCGAGGCGACGGTCCGCCGGATCCTGACCGTGCCAGGCCTGCACGACGCCTTTCACTTCGCGGCGCTGCGGACGGGCAACAAGCTCGCGCTCCAGGCCGACGCCGTGACGCGGCTGCGCCTGGTGCCGCGGCTGCGCGACTACCTCGACCGCAATCCCGTCGAGCTGGTGATCTCGATCAGCCCGGCTGGAGCGTCGGCGGTCAGCACCGTCGCGCCGCGCTATCCGTTCATGCGGCACGTCGTGATGTGCACCGATGCCTCCCCGCACCGGCTGTGGATCCATCCGAGGGTCGACCTGTACCTGGTCAGGTCCGCGGCAGCGGAGCCGTCCGTGCACAGGTTCCAGCCGGACGCGCGGGTCGTGGTGATCCCGCCGCCCGTGCGGGCCCAGTTCTACCGGCCGCCGGCGCAGCAGAGCGCGCGGGTGGGCCTCGGCGTCCCAGAGCACGAGCGCTGCGTGCTGCTCACCGGGGGAAGCAGGGGCGAGGGCCCGCTGGCCGACGTCGCCGCGGCCCTGGCCGCGGCCGGGCTGAACGTGCTCGCCGTGGCGGGAAACAACACCCGGCTGGAGAGAAGGCTGTGCGATGTCGCGGAACGCCAGCCGAATGTGCTCGCCTTCGGCTTCACCGACCGGATGCCCGAGCTCATGGCGGCCGCTGACCTCGTTATCACGATTCCCGGCGGGAGCTGCGTGGAGGCGCGAACCGTGGGCAGGCCGCTGCTGCTGCTCGACCTGGTGCAGGGGCACGGCAGGGACGACCTGCTCTACGAGCTGGAGATCGGCGACGCGTCCGTGACGTCCAAGCGCCCGTCGGACGTGGTGAGGTCGGCGCTGGCCTGCCTGGAGCGGATCAAGCCGGCTCCGTCCGGCCCGACCAGGTCGCTGGCCGACTGGGAGGACAAGCTCAGGATCGCGATCGAGGCGGTTCTGCCGTAGTTCCCTGGGTAGGAGGCCAAGGCACCAGCCGCGGCCGCCGTTCGTTGCGGCAGGCGAGCGTGACGAGAGGTGCGCACGCGGATAAGTTACCGGAAGCCTGAGGTGGTGAGCGGCGCTGCGCCATCCTTCAGCTATGGGGGACCACAATCAGGAGCCTGGTGGTCGCGGGGATCAGACCAGGCGCGCCTTCCTCAGCACGGCCGCCGGGACCGCGGGCGCCGTGGCCGCCGGCGCCGTGGCGGCGGGTGCCGCCGGAAGCGCGATCGCTGGCTGCACGTCGTCCTCACCAGGCGGCAGCAGGCCGGCGCCGGGCGCCAGCCAGATCAAGCTGCGCACCTCGAAGGCGGAGAACTCGCTGCCCGGCGAGCCGCACTGGTGGATCAAGCACGTGGGCGCGCCTGACGCCATCCAGGGCTTCACCGGCCAGGTGAGCGTGCTGCAGGGTGAGCCGGTCACGCTCTACGTATCGACGACGGCGCGCGAGTTCCGGGTCTCGGCGCTGCGGATGGGCTGGTACGGCGGCTACCTGGCCAGGCAGGTCTGGCGGTCGGGCTGGATCAAGGGTCACAAGCAGCGGCGGCACAAGGTCTCGGCGGCGACCAGGACCGTGAGCTGCGACTGGGATCCTGTCCTCACCATGCGCACCGACGACTGGCCAGAGGGCACCTACCTGCTCAGGCTCGACGCGTCGTCGGGTGCGCAGCGATACGTCCCGGTGACCGTGCGCTCGTTCAGCACGGCGGGCAAGGTCGTCCTGAAGAACTCGGTCACGACCTGGCAGGCGTACAACACCTGGGGCGGCCACGACCTGTACACGGGCCCGCATGGCTACGAGGACCGGTCGCTCGCCGTCAGCATGGACAGGCCGTTCAGCGGCAGGGGCGCCGACCAGTTCCTGGTCTTCGAGCGGAAGCTGATCAACCTCGCGGAACGGCTCGGCCTGCCGCTGGCCTACACCACCAGCGTGGACCTGGACAAGGACCCGCACCTGCTCGGCAGCGCTGGCGCGCTGATCTCGCTGGGGCACGACGAGTACTGGTCGCCGGCCGAACGGGAGCACGTGACAGCCGCCAGGAACTCGGGCGTGAACGTGGCCTTTCTCGGCGCGAACGCGATGTTCAGGCGGATCAGGCTCGGCAAGGCCCGGCTCGGCGCCGGCGGCTCGTGATCTGCTACAAGACCAGCTACCGGCAGGACCCGATGTACGGCAAGCACAACGCGCTCGTGACCAGCGACTGGCGAGAACCGCCCGACCGGGACCCGGAGTCGTCGCTGACCGGCACCCTGTACGAGTCGAACCCGGTCACCGCGGACTACGTCGTCGTAGAACCAGACTCGTGGGTGTTCCGGCGCACCGGGGCCAAGGCCGGCACCAGGGTCCGCGGCCTGGTCGGCGACGAGTACGACCGCGTGAATCCCGTCTACCCGGTGCCGAGGCCGATCGAGGTACTCGCGCACTCGCCGCTGACCTGCCGGGGCATCCGCAGCTACGCCGACACCGCCTACTACACCCATGACGGCGGCGCCGGGGTGTTCAACACGGGAACGATGCGCTGGGTGCAGTCCCTCGCGCCGCCATACGGACCAGAAATGTCCAGGCACGGCGCCCGCCTCACCAGGATAGTGACGGCGAACGTGCTCAAGGCGTTCGCGCACGGCCCGGCCGCGGCCGCGTACCCCGCCAAGGACAACCTGGCGGCGATGCGCGAATGGCATGGTGATCCGATCGCGTCGCACCACAACCTGTGGCCGCCGGTCGTGCGCTGACGCGATCGGTCCCTGGCCGTTCGCCGTCGATGGCAGCACAGCCGCGCTGGGTATGCTGTGCGGCAGGGCAGCCCGTGGGATCGGCCGGCTGCCCGCGGAGGTAGCGCGATGAGAAAGCGGATCAAGTGGCGGTGGGCTCTGCCCGGCGGTGCCGTTGTCGTGGCCGGCGCGGTCCTGGCCGGGACGATGCTGGCGAGCGCGGCCGCACCCGCGCTGCCGAAGCTCACGCCCGCCCAGCTGCTCGCAGCCATGCACAGGGCGAAGCTGCCCGCGGCGATGACCGCCACGGTGTCCGAGAACGCGAACCTCGGCTTCCCCGCGCTGCCGGACATCGGCGGCATGGCCCCGTCGCCGCTCTCGGCCGCGTCGCTGATCTCCGGCACTCGCGCGTTCCAGATCTGGTATGCGGGGCCCGGCAAGCTCAGGATCGCGATGCCGGTTTCCTTCGGTGAAACCGATGTGCGGATTAACAGGACTCAGGCGTGGCTGTGGGAGAGCCAGGGCCAGAAGGCCACGAGGTTCATCCTGTCGCGGCCGCGCGGAATCGCCGTACCGGGGAAGCCAGTGCACCCGGGGTCGGCTTCTCGCCACGCACCCATCGCGATGACCCCGATGCAGGCCGCCGACCGGTTGCTCAAGCTGGTCGGGCCGACGACGAAGGTCACCATTCCCGGCACGACGACGGTCGCCGGCCGCGACGCCTACCAGCTCGCGATCGCGCCGCGGAGCGACCGGTCGCTGGTCGGCCGGATCGTGATCGCGGTCGACGCGCAGACGCACCTGCCGCTCAGCCTGCAGGTCTTCGCCCGGGGCGGGTCAAGCCCGGCGTTCGGCATCGGCTTCACGTCGCTGAGCTTCACGAAGCCGGCGGCGTCCAACTTCACGTTCACGCCGCCGCCAGGGGCCAAGGTCAAGACCGTGCACGTCCCGGCCGGCCATCCGGGAGTCATGCCGGGACACCGCATGAAGCTGATCCCTCGCCACGGGCGGTTGCGGCACCCTGACCACGGACCGCCGCGCTGGCGTACCCCTGTCGCGGCCGGGCCGCGGACGTTCGGCACCGGATGGCTGACCGTGGTCGCGATCCCGTTCGGCGCGGCGGCCGGCGGCATGGCCCCGGGCGGGAGCGGCGCTTATCACTCGTCGCTGCGGATCTCAGGTCCGGCGGGACAGAGCCTCGGGCTGCTGAACGTGCTGCTGAAGGCGTCGAAGCCGGTCCACGGGGCGTGGGGCTCAGGCCATCTGCTCAGGACCAGCTTGCTGTCGGTGCTGCTGACCAGCAAGGGCGAGATCCTGGCCGGAGCGGTGACCCCGGCCGTGCTCTTCGCCGACGCCGCCAAGGTCAAGTGACGCAGTCCGTCCCGGAGCCGCCCGGCGAGGCGGGACTGGCAATCGCCACGAGCGGGCTCTCCATGCGGTTCAGGAGCGGGCAGCTCGCGGTCGACGAGATCGACCTGGCCGTGCCTCCCGGCAGCGTCTACGGCTTCCTCGGCCCGAACGGCTCGGGCAAGACCACCACGATCCGGATGCTGCTCGGGCTCGTGCACCCGACCGGCGGCACGTTCCAGCTGCTGGGCACCGATGCAGGCCGCCTGGATTCGGTGCTGACCAGGGTCGGCGCGCTGGTCGAGGGCCCGGCGTTCTACCCGTTCCTGTCCGGCAGGCAGAACCTGGCCAGGTGCGACGCCGCGGACCCCAGCGCGGACCTGCGCACCGCGAGCGCCCGCATCGATCGCGCGCTCGACCAGGTTGGCCTGCTGGCCGCGGCCGAGAAGCGGTACCGCGCGTACTCCCTCGGCATGAAGCAGCGGCTCGGCATCGCGGCCGGGCTGCTGAGGCCGAGGGACCTGATGATCCTGGACGAGCCGACCAACGGCCTCGACCCGCAGGGGACCCGTGAGATCAGGTCGCTGGTCAAGCAGATCGCCGCGGACGGCACGACGGTCTTCGTCTCCTCGCACCTGCTCGCCGAGGTCGAGCAGATCTGCTCGCACGTCGGGGTGATGAGCACCGGCAAGCTGGTCTTCGAGGGCACGCTGGCCGAACTGCGCGGCCGCGGCGAGCCGAGGGTCATGATCCGCAGCAGCGAAACGGCGGCGGCGGCCGGCATGCTCGGCAAGCTCGGGCTGTCCGACATCGCCGTGGCGGACGGGCAGGTGACCGCCGGCCTCGGCGAGCACGCGCCAGAGAAGATCAACGCCGAGCTGGTCCACGCCGGCATCCCGGTGGCCGGGCTCGAGACGGTGCGGCCGAGCCTGGAAGACCTGTTCGTCGAGCTGACCGGAGAAGGCTTCGATGTCAACGGCTAGCGCGGTCCGCGCGGGAACGGCCAGGCCCGGGCGGCACCCGGCTGCCGTGCGGCACTGGCTCCGGCTGTTTCGTTCCGAACTCAGGAATGTCTTCCTCAGGCCGCGGAACATGGCCATGCTCGCGGTCGTGGCGGGAGCGCCGGTCTTTCTCGGGGTCGTGATGTGGATCAACACGCCCGCCCCAGGATCCGGCGGACCTGGCGCCGGGGTGTTCGTCGGCCAGATCGCCGGCAACGGCGTGTTCCTGTCGCTGTTCGCGATCTACGTCCTGCTCACCGTGCTGCTGCCGCTCGCCGTCTCGGTCGTCGCGGGGGACTCGGTCGCGGGCGAGGCGGGGCTCGGCACGCTGCGGACCCTGCTGACCGTGCCGGCCGGGCGGGTCAGGCTGCTGCTGGTGAAGTACGTGATGATCGTGGCGTTCTGCCTGACCGCGACGGTGCTGGTGGCAGGCGTGGGCCTGCTGATGGGGGTGATCTTCTTCCCGGTCGGGCCGGTCACCCTGCTGTCCGGTACGACGGTGTCGCTGGCGGCAGGGCTGGCCAGGCTGGCCCTGATCGTCGTCTACGTCGCGGCCGCGCTCTCCGCGCTCGGCGCGATCGGGCTGGCGCTGTCGACGTTCACCCAGCACGCGATCGCGGTGATGGCCACGGTGCTCGTGCTGGTCATCGTCAGCGAGATCCTCGACGCGGTCTCGCAGGTGGCGGTGATCCACCCGTACCTGCCGACGCACTTCTGGTTCTCCTTCGACGCGCTGCTGCGGACGCCGATCGCGTGGACGGAGGTGGTGCACGGGCTGGCCTCGTTCGCCGCCTACACCGTCATCTTCGGCACGGTGGCCTGGGCCAGGATGCGACGCGCCAACATCACCTGCTGAGCCGCGGCGGGGGGTAGCGTTCTGGTCCATGCCCGCCAATCCCGCTGAGATCGCCGCCGACGTCGACGGCTTGCTTGCGACCGCGGTCGCCGGGATCGGCGGAGCCGAACGGCCAGGACAGGTCGCGATGGCCAGGGCCGTGCAGTCCGCGATCGGCACGGGCGAGCATCTCGCGGTCCAGGCCGGGACCGGAACCGGAAAGTCGCTGGCCTACCTGGTGCCGGCGGCCAGGCACGCGGTAGGGGAGAGCGCGACCGTCGTCGTCTCGACCGCCACGATCGCGCTGCAGCGCCAGCTGATCGACAGGGACCTGCCGCGGCTCGCTGAGGCGATCGCGCCGGCGCTCGGCCGCGAGCCCGTGTTCGCGATCCTCAAAGGCCGCAGGAACTACCTGTGCTTGCAGCGGCTGCGCGGCGGCCCGGCGGACGACGAGGGGGAGGCGCTGTTCGATCCCGGCGCGGTTTCCGCGATCGGGCGGCAGGTGCAGCGGCTGCACGACTGGGCCGCCGAGACCACGACCGGTGACCGGGACGAACTCGTGCCTGGCGTGCCTGAGCAGGCATGGCGGCAGGTCTCGGTCAGCGCCCGCGAGTGCCTGGGAGTCCAGCGCTGCCCGTTCGGCAGCCAGTGCTTCGCCGAACTGGCCAGGGACGAGGCTGGCAAGGCCGACATCGTCGTGACCAACCACGCGCTGCTCGCCATCGACGCGCTGGAGGAGTTCGACATCTTCCCCGAGCACGACGTGGTGATCATCGACGAGGCGCACGACCTGGTTGACCGCGTCACATCCGTGGCCTCCGACGAGCTGTCGGCCGCCGCGGTGGAGACCGCGGCGCGGCGCTGCGGCAAGATGATCGACGAGGGAGCGGTGGCCAGGCTGCGGGACGCCGGGCAGGGGCTGGAACGTGCCGTCGCCGGCCTCCAGGCCGGGCGGCTCGACGTGCTGGACGAGGAGATGGCCAGCGCCCTCGCCGCGGTCAGGGACGCCGCGGCCGGCTGTGCGACCGAGTTCCGTACGAGCGCGAAGAGCGCCGAAGAAGAACCTGACCGGCTCGCCGCTCGCCGCGCGGCGCTCGCGGCGGTGGGCGAGGCGGCCGATGCCGCGGACCGGGTTCTCGGCGCGTTCGGCGCTGCCATCGCCGACCGGACCCACGTGGTATGGATGGACCGCCCGGCGGGAGACGACTCGGTCCGCCCCCCGACCTTGCGGGTCGCGCCGCTTCAGGTGGGCGGTCTGCTGGCGAGCAAGCTGTTCGGCCGCCGGACCGTGGTGCTGACATCGGCGACGCTCGCGCTCGGCGGCTCGTTCGAGCCGCTCGCCAGGCAGTGGGGACTGGCCAGGGCCGCCGGCATGCCCCCCGCCGACATGCCCCCCGCCGAGGTGCCCGGCGAGGCAGCGGCTGATGGGCCGGAGCAGGCGGCCACGCACCCGATGGCCTGGTCGGGGATCGACGTGGGATCCCCGTTCGACCATCCGCGCAGCGGGATCCTGTACATCGCCAGGCACCTGCCGCCGCCCGGCAGGGACGGCCTGGCCGGCTCCTACCTCGACGAGATCGCCGAGCTCATCGACGCCGCCGGCGGCAGGACGCTCGGCCTGTTCTCCTCGATGCGGGCGGCCAGGCAGGCGGCCGACGAGCTCGCCGGCCGGATCGGGTTCCCGCTGCTGTGCCAGGGTGACGACCAGACCGCGCAGCTCGTCAGCCAGTTCGCCGCGGACGAGCCGACCTGCCTGTTCGGCACGCTGTCGCTGTGGCAGGGCGTGGACGTGCCCGGGCCGTCGCTGCGGCTCGTGGTCATCGACCGGATCCCGTTCCCGCGCCCCGACGACCCGCTGGCGTCGGCCAGGCAGCGCGCGGTGGCGGCCCGCGGTGGCAACGGGTTCATGTCCGTGGCGGCCTCGCAGGCCGCCTTGCTGCTCGCCCAGGGCTCGGGCCGGCTGCTGCGGACCATGACCGACCGCGGCGTGGTCGCCGTGCTCGACCCCCGGCTGGCCACGGCACGGTACGCGGGGTTCCTGCGGGCTTCGTTGCCGCCGTTCTGGACCACGACGGACCCGCAGGTTGTCCGCGGAGCGCTGGGCCGGCTGGCCGCGGAGACGCCCGGCGACGCTGCCCCGAGCAAGGCCAGCTAGCCCATCGTGCTGGCCTGGCCGGCCGGCCAGACGACGGGGAAGAGCGGGTGCTCCATGGCCGCGCCCGCGGCGATGTCGGCGCCCAGGCCGTCGAACGGCGGCGAGGTGCGCCACGGACGCGGCGCGTGCCTGGCGCTCGCGGACAGGTAGCGCAGCGACAGAACCCGCCTGCGGCCATCGAAGCGCCTCCCGGATGCAGACGACGCCGTCCCTGGCGAAGGCCGCGGCCAGCTGAGAGGTGATCATGTCGTGCCCGGGACGCTGTAACAATCGTGCATTTCGGCCATTGTGGCACAGCGTGCGACAGGTCCCGTCCGCTCGGATTGAACAGCTATGTGCCATCGAGTGTCCTGTAAGAACCTCGATGGGACATAGCTGTTCAATCGGCGGCGGCCGGATCGCCGCATGCCCGCTGGCGGTGGCCCGGCGATCAGAGGACGTCGTGGCCGGGGTGCGGCTCCTCGGGGATCTCGGCCCGCTGAGCCGGGATCGTCCCGAGCCGGCCGGCCTGGTAGTCCTCGAACGCCCGCACGAGCTCTGCCCTGGTGTTCATCACGAACGGGCCGTACGTCGCGATCGGCTCCCTGATCGGCTGGCCGCCGAGCACGAGCAGGTCCATGGACTCGCCCGGGCCGTCGGCGCGCTTGTCCGCCGCGAACGTGAGCACGTCGCCAGGGCCGAACACGGCCAGCTGCCCGGTCCTGACCGCGCGCTTGTCCGCGCCCGCCGTGCCCGATCCGGCCATCACGTAGCCGAGCGCGTTGAAGTCGGCCCGCCAGGGCAGCCGGAGCTGGGCGCCAGGCTGCAGCGTCGCGTGCAGCAGGGTGATCGGCGTGTGCGTGACGCCGGGCCCCGAATGGCCGGCGACGTCGCCGGCGATGACCCTGACGAGGGTTCCGCCGTCGGGGGAGCTGAGCAGCGCGACCTGGCCAGCCCTGATGTCCTGATAGCGCGGCGTGGTCATCTTCATGGCGCCGGGCAGGTTGACCCAGAGCTGGAAGCCGTGGAACAGCCCGCCGCTCGTGACCAGGTCCTCTGGCGGCTCCTCGATGTGCAGGATGCCGCCGCCCGCGGTCATCCACTGCGTGTCGCCGTTGGTGATCAGGCCGCCGCCGCCGTTGGAGTCCTGGTGCCGGAACGTGCCGTCGATCATGTAGGTCACGGTCTCGAAGCCGCGGTGCGGATGCCAGGAGGTGCCGCGCGGCTCGCCTGGGGCGTAGTCCACTTCGCCCATCTGATCCATGTGGACGAACGGGTCAAGCGCCCGCAGGTCCACCCCGGCGAAGGCGCGCCGCACGGGGAACCCCTCACCCTCGTAGCCCGACGGGGCGGTCGTGATCGTGAGCACCGGCCGCTCCTTGACCACCGCGTTGTCAGGCTCGGTGATCCGAGGCAGAAGCAAGATGTCCTCGACGGTCACTGCTGGCATGACTCGATCCTCCCACCAAGGCGGAACGTAGCCCAGACCGGGCACGTGCCGCCGCTTGTTCCTCGCATGCGGCAACGTTAATTGAACGCGCAACATTCCTGCCTTCGAAAGTGCGGGCACGCGCCACGGGGTCGACCTGGTCTCGCCGCGTGCGCTGCCGCGGCTGAGGCCGGCCGTGACTATTCACGCTGAGTAGTCAGAACTGGGCCAGGCGAGCTAGCTGCCGGTTTAGATGAGCCGTCCGTCTTATACCTGAGGCCAATGCGGGATACTGCCGTGGTCGTCGAGCAGCCAGGCCACTGAGGAGACCGCGTTGACGAAGGGACATGTGACTCGCGAGAACGTACCGGCCGCGCCCGGGGAGCGAGGGGACGTGTCGCGCCGGAACCTGCTGCTCAGCGGGGGCACCGTCGTCGGGTTGGCGGCACTGGCCGGTGCTGGTCGCGTGGGGTACACGTGGGGGCGGTACGAGGACCGGCACAGCGCGAAGCCGGAGACGGCGGGGACCCAGGGCAGCGAGGTGCACTCGTTCTTGAGCAGGCCCGACCTGCAACCGCCCGTTCTCGCGGTCGACGTGGCAACCACCCCCGCCGGCGTGCCGCCGTATGTCTTCCTGGCCAACAAGCCGTACATCGGGCGGCCGGTCGGCCAGCGCGGGCTGCTCATCGCCGAGCGGGGCGGGGATGTCGCGTGGTTCAGGCCGCATACCCAGGTCTGGGACTTCAACGTCCAGTCCTACAAGGGCAAGCCGGTGCTCACCTGGTGGCACGGCAGGACGGGGCACATCTACGGGCGGGGCACCTGCTACATCGCCGACTCCAGCTACGCCCAGATCGCCGACGTCAAGTGCGGCAACGGCCTGATGGCCGACATGCACGAGTTCAACCTCACCAGTCAGGGCACGGCGCTGGTTGACGCCTACAGGCCGCAGAAGGCCGACCTGAGCTCCGTCGGCGGCAGGAAGAACGGAGTCGTCGCGGCCGGCGTGGTCCAGGAGATCGACATCGCGACCGGCGACGTGATCTTCGAGTGGGACAGCCTGGAGCACGTGCCGCTCACCGAGTCGATGTCCAAGCCCGCCAGCGGCTCGGGGACCCCCGACATGCCGTACGACTACTTCCACATCAACTCGATCGACGTGGCCTGGGACGGCGACCTGCTGATCTCCGCCCGCAACACCTGGGCCGTCTACAAGGTCGGCCGACGGGACGGCCAGGTCAAATGGCGCCTCGGCGGGAAACATTCCAGCTTCGCCATGGGACCCGGCGCGAGGTTCTACCACCAGCACCACGTCCGCTCGGCTGGCACCGGCGTGATCACGATCTTCGACAACGGGGCCTCCCCGCGGATGGAGCCGCGGTCCCGCGGCATCATCGTGAAGCTCGACCTCACGAAGATGACCGCGACGTTGCAGCAGGCCTTCACCAGCCCGGCCAATGTGCTGGCAGACAACCAGGGCAGCATGCAGCTGCTGCCCGGCGACCGGGCGTTCGTCGGCTGGGGCGCCGAGCCGTATTACACCGAGTTTGACGCCGACGGCTCGGTGATCATGAACGGGCAACTGCCCAACCGCGACCAGTCGTACCGCGCCTTCACCGGGGACTGGGCCGGGTACCCCACCGACAAGCCCGCGGTGGCACTGCGGGCCAACCCGTCACGGGGCACCGCCGTGTACGTGAGCTGGAACGGCGCGACCGAGGTGGCGACCTGGCGGGTGCTCGCCGGCAAGCACCCGTCGAGCCTCGCCGCGGTGGCGACGCAGCCGCGCAACGGTTTCGAGACCGTGATCGTCGCGAACAGCACGGGACCCTGCTTCGCGGTGGCCGCGCACGACGCGTCAGGCCAGCAGCTTGGCGAGTCGGCGGTAGCGAAGCTCAACTGAAGCGGCCCTTGCTCGAAGGTGGCGGGTGGTGTCACCGGCGGGCGAGCGCGCTGACGGGGCCGGCGGCCTGAGCGATGTCGGCGAGCGCCTTCTTGAGTGAGCGCATGCGGGCGGGCCCGATGAGGTGCTCGTAGCCGGCTTCGATGTCGGCCATAGCGTCGAGCGCGTCGGCCAGCAGGGCGCGCCAGGCCGGCGTGTGCCGTACCAGCACTCTCCGGTGGTGGGCGGGGCCGGAGCGGATGCCGAAGCTGAGTCCGTCAACCGCAAGCACCGGACCATATCGCTTGGTCAGCCCGCGGACTTCTATCTGACTATCTGCCATGGCGTCCACGCTAGGAACCAGGCGGGGCGCAAGGAACGCGGCAAGCACCCGTCTTCACCCCGGGGATTACCCGAAGACCGCGCCGTCGCCGCAATACCAGCTATGGCTCACCTGGTGCCCGGCCTGCTGCCGGGCTGCGACCTGTCAGAGCGGGAGGCCGGCCTCGAGCTGGGCAAGCGCGGCGTCGATCCGGTCGAACATGTCGGCATCCGGCGGCGCCGCCGCGAAGTCGGTCCACGGCATCGTCGCCGCCATGATCGTCCCGACGATGGCACCGGCCAGGATCCTGACGGCGAAGTCGTTCGGATCCCTGCCTGACCGCCTGCCAGCAGCCTCGGCGATCACCGCGATCGTACGGGCGTACTCGTCCATGGCCCTGGCCCGCAGATCGGGCACGGTGAGCGTCAGCTCGGCCGTCTCGCGCAGCCTGGCGAGGTCAGCCTCGTCAAGCGCCGCGAACGCCTGCCGGGTGGCCGCACGGAAGGCGGCGACGGGCGAGAGGTCAGGTGGCTGGTCTTCGAACGCGCCGATGGCCAGCATGTCGATCTCGTCCTGCAGCACGACGTCTTCCTTCGTGGGGAAGTACCGGAAGAAGGTGCTCGGCGACACGTCGGCCGCCTCGGCGATCTGGTCGACCGTCGTGGCGGTATAGCCCTGCTCGCGGAACAGCCGGAGCGCGTGCTCCCTGATGGCAGCGCGCGTCCTGGCCTTCTTCCGTTCCCGCAGCCCGGGCCGCGGTGCGGCTGGTGCCTCCCTCATGGGGTCATTGTGCTCTTATCCAGCGCTGATGTCGCCGCCTGGGCGCGCGCGGCGATCGTGTCCTCGCCGGCGCCCTCCCCGGCCGGACCCGGTACGGGAGCGGCCTGGCCGGCCGGCGCTGAGGCTCGGCCCGGCAGGAACGCGAGGGCGAGCAGGGCCGAGGCGATCGCGATCCCGCTGCACACCCAGAGCATCACGTCCAGGCCGTGCACGTAGGCGACGCGGACGCTGTCGAGCAGCGCCGCCGAGCCCGCGGCGTGGGCGGCCGCGACGCCGCCCGCGAGGCTCTGCTTGATCGCGCTCGCGGCTGCCCCTGGCAGCCCGGACAGGTCCAGGTGGCTGCGGTACACGGTGGCGAGGATCGTGCCGAGCACGGCGACCCCGATGGTGCCGCCGACCTGGCGCATCGCGGTGATCAGAGCGGAGCCTGACCCGCTACGCGCGGGTGCGAGGGCGCCGAGGGCCGCGTTCAGGGCGGTAGGCATGGCGATGCCGAGGCCGAACCCGGTGATCGCGAACCAGGTCGCGGCGAACCCGGTGCTGCTGGCGATGGTCGTGCCGGCTCCGGCCGCCAGCGCACCTGCCATGATCGCGAACCCGATCGCTACCAGGATCTTGGGGCTGACCGGCGTGCTCGCCGCGGCGCCCTGGCCGGCACCGCGCTTGCGCGGGGTCTGCAGTCGCTGGCCGAGTGCGAGCCCGACGGCGAGCCCGCCGATCATCGGCAGCATCCGGAGCCCGGCGCCGAGCGAGTCGACGCCGCGCACGTCGAGGAAGTACTGCGGCATCGCGAAGACGAGCCCGAAGAGGGCGAACGACACCAGCGTGGAAAGGACAGTTCCCCAGGTGAAGCCGGCCGAGCCGAATAGCCCGAGATCCACGAGCGGCAGCCGGTCCCGCCCGGCCCCGGCGGTCCGCCCGGCCCCGGCGGTCCGCCCGGCCCCGGCGGTCCGCCCGGACCGGCCCGCCAGGCCATCCCGGCCCGCCCGGCTTGGCCTGCTGACCAGCCGCTCCCAGCCGGCGAACACAGCCATGGCGAGCCCTCCGGCGATCATGGTGACGACCGCGACGCCGTCGGACCAGCCGTCGTCGCCGGCCTTGATCAGCCCGTAGGTGAGCGACGTCAGGCCCGCGCTCGAGATGACGATGCCGGGCACGTCGACGCTGGCGCGCCGTTCACCGTGGGACTCGGGCATCAGCAGCGCCACGGCCACGACGGCGATGACCACCACCGGGATGTTGATCAGGAAGACCGAGCCCCACCAGAAGTGGTCGAGGAGCCAGCCGCCGAGTATCGGGCCGATCGGGTAGCCAAGGAACGTGGCACCGCCGACCGCCGCGATCGCCCGCGGCCGCTCGGCCGCGGTGAACAGGACGGGCAGCACGGCAAGGGACATCGGCAAGATCACCGCGGCGGCGAGCCCGAGCACGGCCCTGGCCGCGATCAGATCTCCGGCGGATGTCGAGTAGGCGCACGCGAGCGACGCGAGGCCGAACAGTGCGAGCGCGCCGATCAGCAGCCGCTTGCGGCCGATCCGGTCACCGAGCATGCCGGCCGGGAGCAGCGCCGCGGCAAGTACGAGACTGTACGAGTCGACGAACCACTGCAGGTCGCCCGAGGAGGCGTGCAGGTCGGACGAGACCGTGGGAAGCGCGAGCGTGAGCACGAACAGGTCGAGCGCGACGACCAGGACGCTGAGCGACAGCGCGCTGAGCGCCCACCAGCGCCGGGAGTCCGTTGCGGTCACGGGAGTCACCTTCTTGTGATAGTTAATTTCAAAATCAAGTTATATCGTTCTGAGAGTGACTGTCAATTACTTGTGAGAGTCAGATCTGTGACCCGCGGGGAGGCGGGCCGGCGAGGCGTTGACATGGTGGGAGAGACTGGTGTCGAGCGGGCGCCGGCTGCCTTCGGCCGGCGGCCGGCTCAGGTCAGAGCGGGCAGAACCAGGAGACAGTGATGCCAGAGCCACAGGGCAAGGAACTTGAGCGGGTTCGCGAGCGCCGGGCGGAGCTGCGCGAGAAGTACCTGAGGGCGAAGGGCAACCGGCCGCCGACGACGGTACAGGGGGTGCATCACCTGGCGCTGATCTGCCGCGACACCGAGGAGACGATCAAGTTCTACCAGGAGTTCCTCGGGTTCCCGCTGGTCGAGCTCGTGGAGAACCGCGACTACAAGGGCTCCAACCACTTCTTCTTCGACATCGGCAACAACAACCTGCTCGGCTTCTTCGACTTCCCGGGGCACGAGCACCCGGCCTGGATGGAGACCGTCGGCGGCGTGCAGCACCTGGCCATCTCGGTGTCGCCCGCTCAGTTCGACGCGGCCAAGAAGAAGCTCGACGAGGCGGGCGTCGACTACCTCGGCCCGGACCGTGGCGTGGAGGAGAGCATGTACTTCCGCGACCCGAACGGGGTCGGGCTGGAGCTCTACCGCGAGGAACTCGGCATCTTTAACGGCGAGCCGCTGCTCGGTTGAGCGGCTAGCTGGCGCGGCTCGCTAGCGCAGCTCGCGCCTGATCACCAGGCGCAGGCCCGACCAGGTCTGGTCGATCGCGCACACCTTGTTGTCGACCAGGCCGGTCGGCAGCGCGATCTCCCTGATCACGTTCTCGGTCATGTCGGTGGGCACCTTCGACGCCTTCTTGGGCCAGGCGATCCACAGCCCGCAGGCCGGCGCCATCCTGGCGCGCAGCAGGTCAAGCTGGTTCTCCAGCTCGGCCCGCCAGGTGACGAACGCGACGATCACGTCGAACAGGGCCGCGTCGGCGAGGTCGGTGTGGATGTCGGCCTCGTCGCCGACATGGAAGGCCAGCCGGTCGGTGAAGCCGTCGGGTGCACCGACGACGACGACCTCGTCGTCCTCTCCGATGCCGAGCTTGCGCGGCAGCGGCGCGCCTGAGTAACCCGCTTCCTCGCTCATCGCCTCGGCTGTCCTTCCAGGGGTCGGCAGAACGCCCGATTGGCAGCATAACGCCCGCGCACCCGGTCCGGTCGGGCGTTAGTCCCGCGACAGTCGCCGCCACCCCGTGTATCGGTGGGACACCCATCACCTATCAGTGCAGTGGGTGTCACACCCATACACGGGTGACATCGGCCTTTGGCAGGTGCGAGTTACTGGCGTGACTGATGGTGCTTATGGGGCGGCGGCGCTGGCGGGCAGGGTCGGCGCTGGCGGGCCGGGTCGGCGCGGGCGCGGCGCGCGGCTAGTCGAAGCGGAAGCCGCCCGGGCGCTCGTTGCGGTCGGCGATCAGGCCAGCCAGCGTCGCGATCGCGATCTCCGGAGGGGTCTTCGAGCCGATGTTCAGGCCGATCGGCCTGTGCACCCTGGCGACCTCGTCGGGCGCGACCCCGAGCAGCGCGAGGGCCTCGATGTGCGGCGGCTCGGCGCGCGGGCTGCCCATGATCCCGACCCACCGGGCCGGCGTGGCCAGCGCGTCACGCAGCATCACGCCCAGTTCCTCGCGATGGTGATCGGTGACGACGACGTCCGCGCCCGCATCGGGGACCTGGCCGATGCCCGGGTACACGTCGAAGCCGTTCGCGTCGGCCTCCTTGGCGAGCTGGGCGTCGGGCTCGACGAGGACCGGCCGGTACCCGGCGTCGGCGCCGTACCGCAGCAGGTACCGGGCGACCGGCGTCGCGAAGACCGCGACCAGCATCCGGCCGTCGGCGGGGGCTGGAACGGTCCCGTGCGCGACCTCGCACGCCGCGTCGTGCTCGTGATCGTGATCGTGCCCCTCGTGGTTGTGAACACCGTGCTCGCCGGGGTGATGAGCACCTGGCACGTGGCCGTGCGTGTGGTACGCGAGCCCGTGATCATGCCCGTGCTCGTGCGGTTGGCCGTGATCGAGTTCGCTGGTCATAGGACCGAGCTTGCCATGGCACCAGCCTTGCGCGCCATGGGCGGATAAGGGAGACACCACCCCCGTTCAGCCGTCGAGCAGATCCCCGACCGCGTCGCGAAGCGGCTCCATTCTGGCCCGCGCGGCCCGGCGGGCCTCGGTCAGCCGGCCGGCGATGACGGGCTCGACCACCTCGAGGTAGGCCTTGATCTTGGGCTCCGTGCCGCTCGGCCTGATCACGACCCGGGCGCCGCGGAGCCAGTACCTGAGCACGTCGGCCGACGGCAGCTGGTCGGTGCCGCCGCTCAGGTCGGACGTCGCGGTGATCGCCTCGCCGGCCAGTTCCGCCGGCGCCTCGATCCGCAGCCGCGACATCACGTGCACGGGCTCCTGGGTCGGCACGGTGATCTGGCTGGTCAGGTGCACGCCGTGGGCGATCTCCAGCGCGTCATACGCCTCGACCAGCGACTCGCCGCCTGAGCGGGCTCTGGCCGCGAGGCTGAGCACCGCGAGCGCGGCCCCGATCCCGTCCTTGTCCCGCACGGTGCGGCCGACCGTGTATCCCAGGGCTTCTTCATACCCATAGAGGAAACGAACCTGCGGGCGCATATCCGCGGCACGCGAGATCCACTTGAACCCCGTCAGCGTCTCCGCGCACGCCGCGCCGGCCGCAGCGGCGATCTTGGACAGCATCGTGGCCGAGACGATCGTGGTCGCGACGAGCGGCTGACCATCCTGGGACGGCTGGCCAGCTCGGGACGCGTCCGGCTGGGCAGCGGCGTCCAGCCCGAGCAGGTACGCCCCGAGCAGCGCGCCGAGCTGGTCGCCGGTCAGGGTCCGCCAGCCGCCGGGGGCCTCGTCGTCGGGCACGGCCACGGCCAGCCGGTCGCCGTCCGGGTCGTTGGCGATCACGAGTTCCGCGCCTGACCGCCGCGCCTGGGCGAGGGCGAGGTCGAGCGCGCCAGGTTCCTCCGGGTTGGGGAACCTGACCGTGCGGAAGTCAGGATCGGGGTCGAACTGGGCCTCGACGACGTCCGGTGCCGCGAAGCCGGCCTGCTCGAACGCGCGGAGCGCGAGCCGGCCCGCGACGCCGTGCAGCGGCGTGTAGGTGAACCGCAGCCACGCAGCGCCCTTCGGCGCGGGCGAGGCGCCGCAGATCGCGTCCAGGTAGGCGGCCGTGACCTCGTCGCCGTGCCTGGTGATCAGCGGGTCGTTGTCGGCCGCGACGGGCACCTGGGAGAGCGCGCCCAGCGCCCTGGTCGCGGCCTCGATCTCCAGGTCGGCAGGGGGCACGATCTGCGCGCCGTCGCTGAGATAGAGCTTGTAGCCGTTGTCGGCTGGCGGATTGTGGCTGGCCGTGATCATGATGCCGGCCGCTGCCGCCAGGTGCGTGACCGCGAACGCGAGCACGGGGGTGGGCTGGCGCGGCGGCAGCAGGTGCACGGCGACGCCCGCTCCGGCCAGCACCCGGGCGGCTTCGAGCGCGAACTCCTCTGACCGGTGCCGCGCGTCGCAGCCGATCACGACGCCCGAATCGGCGGCCGCGGGGTCGATGTAGAGCAGCCACCCGGCCAGCGCCGCCGTCGTGCCGCGCACCACGGCGCGGTTCATCCGGTTCGGTCCGGCCGCGACGGCGCCCCGCAGGCCAGCGGTGCCGAACTCGAGCCGCGCCGCGAACCGGTCGGTCAGCTCCGCCGCCGCGGCCTCCGCGGCGCTGGCGTCGGGCCCTCCGGTCCGGCCGCTGGCTGCGCGCCCGTCCGCGGCGCGCAGCAGGGCGGACAGCTCGGCGCGGTCGCGCTCGTCAGGATCGTCGGCCAGCCAGGCCAGCACCTCGCGCTGCAACTCGTCGCTGATCACGCCGACTTACCCTCGTCGAGGGTCGGGATGACGCGGGCAAGCAGCGAGCCCACCCTGGCCGCTGACGCCCGGCCTGCCGCGAGAACCTCGGCGTGGTCGAGGCCGGACGGCGACAGGCCAGCGGCTGGGTTCGTGATCAGCGAGATCGCGAGAACCTCGGCGCCCGCGTGCCGGGCGGCGATGGCCTCCAGCGCTGTTGACATGCCGACCATGTCGGCGCCCGCGGCCCTGAGCATCCTGATCTCGGCAGGCGTCTCGTAGTGCGGGCCGGCCAGCGCGGCGTAAACGCCCTCGGTCAGGTCGGGGTCGGCCCGCCTGGCCAGCGCCCGCAGCCGCGGCGAGTACAGATTGGTGAGATCGACGAATCGCGACGAGAACCCCGCCGGCGGCTGGGGCCCCGTCATCGGGGACCGCCCCGTCAGGTTGAGATGGTCGCTGAGCAGCACTGGCTGCCCGACGCTATAGCTGTCGTTGATACCGCCAGAGGCGTTGGTCAGGATGACCACCCGGCAGCCAGCCGTGACCGCGGTCCTGACGCCGTGCACGACCGCGTCGACGGGATGACCCTCGTACAGGTGCGTGCGTCCCAGGTAGACCAGCACGCGTTCGGATCCGACCAGCACCGACCTGGCGATCGGAGCGTGCCCGGCGACCGTCGGCTGCGGGAACCCGCCGAGCTCGGAGAGCGCAAACTCGGGAGCGTCGGGGTGGCCGATCGCCTCGGCGGCCGGCAGCCAGCCAGACCCCAGCACGACCGCCACGTCGTGGGCCTGGCCAGAGACCTTTGCCAGCCTGGCCGCGCTGGCCTGCGCGGCCGCGTACGCATCAGTCACGTTGTCACCATCGAAGCAGCGTAACGAGGGACCCAGGGGTCATGCCTTCACGTATGGCTTTCCGTCCGCGGCCGGGGCCCGGACCTTGCCGACCAGGCCGGCCACCGCGATGATCGTGGCCACGTACGGCGTCATCTGCAAGATGTTGGAGTCCAGCGGCACGTTGAGGCTGGACAGCACGATTGCCAGGGTGGCGGCGAAGCCGAACAGCAGGGACGCGGCCACCGAGCCGAGCGGCGTCCAGCGGCCGAAGATCATGGCCGCCAGCGCGATGAACCCGTACCCGGAGCTGATGTCCTTGTTGAAGAAGCCGACCGAGCCGATGGTCAGGAAGGCACCGCCGATCCCGGCCACCATGCCGCCGAGCACGACGTTACGGTACCTGGTCCACAGCACCCTGATGCCGACCGTGTCGGCGGCCTCTGGGTGCTCGCCGACGGCACGGACACGCAGGCCCCACCGGGTGCGGAAGAGCCCGACCTGGATCAGGATGATCAGCCCGTACGTGATGTACAGGAAGATCGTCGAGTGGAAGAAGATCGGCCCGATGATCGGGATGTCGCCGAGAACCGGGATCTTGATGGCGTTGAACGTGTTGCCGGAGTTCAGGTCAGGATTCGGCTGCATCAGCCGGTCGTAGAGGAAGCCCGTCAGGCCGAGCGCGAGCACGTTCAGCACGACGCCGAGGATGATCTGATCGACAAGGAACGCGATCGCGAAGACCGCGAGCAGCAGGCCGAGGAGGCCGGCGGCGAGCGAGCCGGCGACCAGGCCCAGCCAGAGCGAGCCCGCGGCGCTGGCGACGATCGCGCCGGTGAACGCGCCGAAGAGCAGCTCGCCCTCGATCGCGATGTTGATCACACCCGACCGCTCGCACATGCAGCCGCAGAGTGCGCCCAGCACCAGCGGAATGGACTGGGCGAAGGACTGCTGCATCAGGTTGACGAGGTTGACCGCCGTGGTGTCGCCAGCGTCTGCCCAGCACAGCAGCGCCGCCAGGAAGCAGACCAGCACGGCCCCGATCGCCACCCGCCTGGCTGCCTGCCCGGGCTCGACCGCGTAACGCCAGATGCCGAGCGCGACGGAGATGCCGCCGACGATGTAGCAGACCAGTGCGGCCGGCACGTGGATTGGCGGTATCTGGACGCCGGACCCTGAGATCGACAGCTCGAAACTCGCGTCCCCGGCCTCCGAGAACAGGCCGAAGAGGAGAATGTCGACGGCGCCGAGCAGGATGAAGGTGCCGGCCGCGAGCTGGCGGCGGCCCTCGGTGGCCCGGAGCCTGATGGCGGCGGTGGCGGTCGTCATCCGTTCCACCCCTTCGCGACCGCTTCCATGCCCGTTTCCCTGGCCGCGCGGAGCCGGAAGATGGCCCTGATCAGCGGCGGCGCGGCGACGAACAGCACGATCAGGCCCTGGATGACCTCGACGATGTCGACCGGCACCTGCGGGTTGGTCGCCGCCTGCATGGCCGTGCCGCCCGCCTCGAGGGCGCCGAACAGCAGGCCGGCCAGGACTACGCCCCATGGCCTGGCCCGGCCGAGCAGAGCGACGGTGATGCCGTCGAAGCCGTACGTGCCGTAGGTGTTGAACGTCAGCGGCGGCGGGGGCGCGCCGCCCTGGATGACAGCCGAGGCGGCCAGGCCCGCCAGTCCGCCCGCGATCAGCATGACGAGCGACCAGCTGCGTTCCACGCTCATTCCCGCGCTGCGCGCCGCCCGCGGGTTGGCGCCGACGGTGCGGAACTGGAACCCGATCGTGCTGCGCGCGAGCAGCCACGCGACCCCGGCCGCGGCGGCTATCGCGATCAGGAAGCCGATGTTGGCCTGCGGCGGCGGGCCGCCGACGTGGGGGAAGACCGCGTTGCTGTCGATCGACGGCGCGACCTGGTTGGACTGGTGCGGCTGCTGCAGCCCCTTCGGCGTCTTCAGCAGGTAGCTGAGCAGGTTGTACATCACGTAGTTGAGCATGATCGTGACGATGACCTCGTGCGCCCCCGTGCGTGCCTTGAGCACGCCGACCAGCCAGCCGAGCGCGGCACCGCCGGCGAAGCCGCCGACCACGCAGACGAGGATGTGGATGCCGGCGGGCAGGTGGACGGCGAAGCCGAGCCAGGCCGCGATCATGGCGCCGGCCACGAACTGGCCTGCCGCGCCGATGTTGAACAGGCCGGCACGGAACGCGATCGCCACCGACAGCCCGGTGAAGATCAGCGGTGTCGCCTGGAACGCGGTCAGCGAGAGCGGGTAGAAGATCGCGGCGATCGACCCGCCGTGGAAGGCATCGGAGATCGTCGACGGGCTGAAGACCGCGCCCTCGAAGAGCGCGGAGTACGCGGTCGCGATCGAGTTCCACGTCATCGACAGCGCTTGTCCAGGCGCGTTGAAGAAGGCGGCCCAGGCGTGCAGGATGGCGGGGTCGCTGAAGACGATGAGCAGGGCGCTGACGACGAGCGCCATGAAGATCGCCAGGGTCGTGATGACGGCGGGGCTGCCGTAGACGATGCCCTCGATGATCGCGTCGCCGGTCAGCCGGATCCGCGACTTTCCTTGCCCGGCCTGGCCAGGCCGCGGGCTCTGCGGTGCCGGGTCGGTGCCTGGCGACACGGGGCCGAGCACGGACTGGTCGCGGAAGGGGGTCGGGTCGGGCGGGGGAGTGGCCGGGGGTTCAGCCGGGGGCAGCTCATCGCTCATTGCTCAGGCTCCTGCTGTTGCTCGGCGCCGGGCATCTCGAGCTCCTCGTCGGCGCTCGGTTCATGGGATGTCGGGCCCGGCTCGGAGGGCCGGCCGTCGTCACTGGTGCCAGCGGCGCGCGCGTGCGCCTCGGCCGCGCCCGCGCCGGTCATCATCAGGCCGAGCTCGGTTTCCGGGATGTCCGGGGAGCAGAAGCCGACGATATGGCCCTCGTACATGACGGCGATCCGGTCAGAGAGCGCGTAGACCTCGTCGAGTTCGGAGGACACGATGACGACCGCGGCGCCGCGGTCGCGCTCCGCAACGATCTGCTTGTGCACGAATTCGATCGAGCCGACGTCGAGGCCGCGGGTCGGCTGGCTGGCCAGGAGCACCTTGTTGTCCCGGCTCATCTCCCTGGCGACGATCACCTTCTGCTGGTTGCCGCCGGACAGGGTGCCCGCCCTGGTCTGCACCGACGTCGTGCGCACGTCGTAGTCGGCGACCAGGGTGTCGGCCGTCTTCCTGATCGCGCCGAGGTCAAGCGCGATGCCCGAGGCGAACGGCGGCCGGTCGTAGACGTCAAGCACCAGGTTCTCGGCCACGCTGAAGTCGCCGACCAGGCCGTCTTCCTGGCGGTCCTCTGGCACGTAGCCGATGCCCGCGCGCAGCCGGTCCCTGGTCGACAGGTGCGAGATGTCACGGCCGTCGAGCAGCACGGCACCGGTCGACGGCCGCAGGCCCATGAGCGCCTCGCACAGGTCCGTCTGACCGTTACCCTGCACGCCGGCGATGCCGAGGATCTCGCCGCCGTGCACGTCGAAGGACAGGTCCTTGACGACCGTCCCGCCGAGCAGGCCAGGCACCGTCAGGCCCTCGACCCGCAGCCGGACGCCGGCGGGCCTGGCCTCTTCCTTGCTCACCCGCAGCTGGACGGCCCTTCCTACCATCAGCGCGGCCAGCTCGGAGTCGCTCGTGCTCGGCGGCCGCTGGCCGACCACCTTGCCGCGCCTGATCACCGTGATGGTGTCGGCGATGGCCTGGACTTCCTTGAGCTTGTGCGAGATGAAGATGATGGCCCTGCCGCCCTCGCGCAGCTCGCGCATGATCCGGAACAGGTCCTCGGTCTCGTGCGGCGTCAGCACCGCTGTCGGCTCGTCCAGCACCAGGACGCTGGCGTTGCGCAGCAGCACCTTGATGATCTCGACCCGCTGCTGCACGCCGACGGGGATGTCCTCAACGCAGGCGTCGGGATCGACCTGCAGGCGGTAGCGCTCGGACATCTCCAGCACGTCGCGGCGTGCCCGGCGCCTGTCGAGCAGCCCGAAGCCGCGCACCCGCTCGACTCCCAGCGTGACGTTCTCGGCGACCGTGAAGACCGGGACGAGCATGAAGTGCTGGTGCACCATGCCGATGCCGTGGTTGATCGCGTCTTTGGGGGAGCGGATCTGCACCGGCTTGTCGTCGATCAGGATCTCGCCCTCGTCGGGCTGCATCAGCCCGTACAGGACGTTCATGAGCGTGGTCTTGCCGGCGCCGTTCTCGCCGAGCAGGGCGAGTATCTCCCCGGGCTGCACGACCAGGTCGATCTGGTCGTTGGCTACGAGCGGGCCGAAGCGCTTGGTGATACCGCGCAGCTCAAGCTTCACCCGGGGTCGCCTCCCTACTGGCACAGGCCGGCTGCCAGGGCTTCGCCCGGGCAGCCAGCCGGCTCAGACAGTACTCCCTTGGAACCGGCCGGCTGCCAGGGCTTCGCCCGGGCAGCCAGCCGGCTCAGACAACTCACTGTCGGGCCGGCTACTGGACCGGGCTCTTGGTTGCCGGGGTGATCTGGCCGTTCTCGATCTGGGTCTTGAGCTGGTTGATCTCGCTCTGCAGCGAGGAAGGAACCTTGCTGGCGAAGTCGTGGTACGGAGCGAGCACCGCACCGCCGTTCTGCAGGGTGCCGATGTAGTTGCCGCCCTTGAAGGTGCCGTGCGCGGCGTTCAGGACCGCGGTCTTCACCGACTCGGTGATGCCCTTTTCCACGCTGGTGACGAAGAACTTGCAGTACGCCGCCGCGCTGATGCAGCCGTCGGTGTCCACCCACATCATGTTGACGTTCTTGCCGCCGCTGTTGGCGGTCTGGACCGCCTTGGCCGACCCGAGGCCGACGCCGCCCGCGACCGGGAAGATGATGTCGGCGCCCTCACTGATGAACGTGTTGGCGATCCGCTGGCCAGCGCCGAGGTCGGTGAAGCTGCCCGCGAACGTGCCCTTCTGGGTCTTCTCGTCCCAGCCGAGTACCTTCACGTTCTTGTGGTGCTTCTGGTTGTAGTACTGCACGCCGTCCCAGAAGCCGTCCATGTAGATGGTCACGGTGCCGAACTGCTCGCCGCCGTAGGTCGCCACCTTGCCGGTCGTGGTCATGCCCGCGGCCAGGTAACCGCCGAGGAAGGCGTCCTGCACGGTGTTGAAGACCAGCGTGTTGACGTTGCTGAGGTCGTGCGGCGCGTAGGTGAAGTCGACGATCGCGAACTTCTGGGTCGGGTTGGAGGTCGCCGCGGCCTTGGTCGCGTCGCCCATCAGGAAGCCGACCGTCACGATGATGCCGCACTTCTGCGCGACGAACGTGCTGATGTTCTTCGCGTAGTCCGCGGTCGACTGGGACGGCAGGTTCTTGATCGAGATGTTGGAGTCGGCCTTCTGCGCCGCCTGCAGGCCTTCCCACGACGACTGGTTGAACGACTTGTCGTCGAGCCCGCCTGTGTCGGTGACCATGCATGCCGAGAAGGCACTGGCGCCGGTCGACTTGCTCCCGCCGCCTCCCCCTCCGTTGCCGTTCCCGGCGCTGGCGCACGCGGCGGTAAGCAGCGCCAGCACGCTGAGGCCAGCGGCGGCCTTGAATGTCCCTCTCACGAGTACCTCCTCTGCGGGGCGGCCTCTGCTGCCGCCGGAATCACCGGCCTATGATCCTGCCCGACCGGCCAAGGCACAAAGGGATCCCCCGGAGTTCCCCCCCGGGATGATGACCAGGAATCTATTACCGTCACGGGTGTTGCGGTAGCAGGTAAACCAGGCAGTACGGTGCTGTTGTGAAATCGATACGCTAACAATCACGCGCAAGATTGCCGAAATCGGGTAAATATACCATAGTGACCGGAGCCATCCGATGACGATCGATTGGCCAGCGCTTCGCGCCGCCGCGAAAGCGGCGGCAACCAACGCATACGCCCCCTATTCGCGCCTGCGCGTCGGGGCGGCCGGCCAGGCTGCCAACGGAGCCGTGGTGACCGGCTGCAACGTCGAGAACGCAAGCTTTGGTCTCACTCTATGCGCAGAGTGCGGCCTGGTCAGCGCCCTGCATGCGGCGGGAGCCGGGCGGCTCGCCGGGGTCAGCGTGGTCGCGGCGGACGGCGCCCCGCTCGTGCCGTGCGGCCGGTGCCGTCAGCTGCTGCTCGAGGCGGGCGGCGCCGGGCTGCTGATCGACGCCGAGGACGGGCCGCGCGAGCTCGGCAGCCTGCTGCCCGACGCGTTCACGGGCACCGACCTGGCGGAGCGTCGCGAGACCGCTGACCTTGATGACGCCGATGCCTGACGTCGTCGATCTGATCAGGGCCAAGCGGGACGGCCTGGACATCGCCGAGGCTGACATCGGCTGGCTGATCGGCGCCTATACCAGGGGCGAGGTCGCCGACGAGCAGATGTCCGCGATGGCGATGGCCATCTTCTTCCGCGGGCTGTCGCCAGCCGAGCTGCGCGCCTGGACCGACGCGATGGTCGGTTCAGGCCAGCGGCTTGACCTCAGCGTGGTGCCGGCGCTGACCGTCGACAAGCACTCGACCGGCGGCGTCGGAGACAAGGTGTCGCTGATCCTGGCGCCGCTGGTGGCCAGTTGCGGGGCCGCGGTGCCTCAGCTGTCCGGCCGCGGGCTCGGCCACACGGGCGGAACGCTGGACAAGCTGGAAGCCATACCGGGCTGGCGGGCCGGGCTGGCCCCGAGCGAAATTGTTCATCTTCTGTCGACGGTCGGCTGTGTCATCTGCGCGGCCGGGGACGACCTGGCGCCCGCCGACCGGAAGCTGTACGCGCTGCGCGACGTGACGGGGACGGTCGAGTCCATCCCGCTGATCGCCAGCTCGATCATGTCCAAGAAGATCGCCGAGGGCACTGACGCGCTGGTGCTCGACGTCAAGGTCGGCCGCGGTGCGTTCATGCGCGATCGCGATTCCGCGCGCGAGCTCGCGCGGACCATGGTGCGGCTCGGCACCGAGTCTGGGGTGCGCACGACCGCGCTGCTGACCGCGATGGACGTGCCGCTCGGCTGCGCGGTCGGCAACGCGCTCGAGGTCGCCGAGTCGGTCCAGGTGCTGCGCGGAGAAGGACCGTGGGACCTGGTCACGGTGACGCTGGCGCTGGCGCGCGAGATGCTGGCCCTGGCCGGGATCGAGGCCGACCCCGCGGAGGCGCTGGCCGACGGCAGGGCGCTGGCGAAGTACCGCGAGATGATCGCCGGCCAGGGCGGCGATCCTGACGCGGACCTGCCGGTCGCCGGGCACGTGCAGAGCGTGCCGGCCGGCGGCACAGGCTGGCTGCGGGACCTGGACGCGCTCGCGGTCGGGACCGCGGCGTGGCGGCTCGGCGCCGGCCGGGCGCGCAAGGAGGATCCGGTCAGCGCGGGCGCTGGCGTGCTGTGCCTCGCCAAGATAGGGGAGCGGGTCGAGCAGGGGCAGCCGCTGCTCGAGCTGCGCACCGACGAGCCCGCCAGGTTCGACCGGGCGCTCGACGCGCTGCAGCGCGCGATCGAGATCGGGGCGGAACCGCCCGTGACCAGCCCGCCCGTGCTCGAGCGCGTCTCGTAGTCAAGAATGGTCGGCATGCCTGCGACCCTTGATCAGATTCGCCGGGTGCCGAAGGTGCTGCTGCACGATCACCTGGACGGCGGCGTGCGCCCCGCGACGATCGTCGAGCTCGCCGAGCAGACCGGCTATCGCGGCCTGCCCACGACCGACCCGGCCGAGCTGGGCGGCCTGATCTCCGCCGCCGCGACCCAGCACGGCAACCTCGAGCTGTACCTCGAGACGTTCAAGCACACGGTCGGCGTCATGCAGACGCGTGACGCGCTGATCAGGGCGGCCGCGGAGTGCGCAGAAGACCTGGCGGCCGACGGGATCGTGTACGCGGAGGTCAGGTTCGCGCCCGAGCTGCACGTCACCGCCGGGCTAACCCTCGACGAGGTGGTCGAGGCGGTGCTCGAGGGCTTCGCGGCCGGCAGCTCAGGCCGGCCGATCAGGGTGTACGCGCTGCTGACCGCGATGCGCACGGCCGCCAGGTCGCTGGAGATCGCCGAGCTGGCGGTCAGGTACCGCGATCAGGGGGTCGTCGGCTTTGACATCGCCGGCGCGGAGGCGGGCAACAGGCCGAGCAGGCACCTGGACGCGTTCCAGTACGTGGCCAGGGAGAACTTCCACATCACGATCCACGCGGGCGAGGGGTTCGGGCTGCCGTCGATCTGGGAGGCCGTGCAGTGGTGCGGCGCCGAGCGGCTCGGCCACGGGGTCAGGATCATCGACGACATCTCCGTGCTGCCGGACGGGACCACCCAGCTCGGCCGCCTGGCCAGCTTCATCAGGGACCGGCGGATCGCGCTCGAGATGTGCCCGACGTCGAACGTGCACACCGGCGCCGCGCCGTCCATCAAGGAACACCCGATCGGGCTGCTGCGGGCGCTGTCGTTCCGGGTGACGGTCAACACCGACAACCGGCTGATGAGCGGCGTGACGCTGTCGTCGGAGTTCGCCGCGCTGGCTGAGGCGTTCGGGTACGCGCTGTCGGACGTGCAGTGGCTGACCATCAACGCGATGAAGAGCGCGTTCGCCCCGTTCGACGAGCGCCTCGCGCTCATCAACACGGTGATCAAGCCGGGATTCGCCGCCGCGATGGCGCCGCCGGTCACGACCCGGCCCCCGGCGGCAATCGGCACGCCGTAGCACGTCCGCGGCAGCCTTGGCGGCCGCGCTGCGGGTTACCTATGAGGTAACCCGCATTACTTGTTATGAGAACTCCGGCTTCTCCGCTGCTACCGCTGCTCCGGTCACGAGCCCAGGGTGACCTGCTCGCCCTGTAGCGAACGTCGCTGGGCGGAATCGTCGAGTTCCCACCGGTACATTGCTACACCCCGTACTGCGCTCGGATCTCCTCCCTGGTCATGCGCTCCTCCGGCGGTGGCGGTCCTTCCCGCTGATAGCACTCAACTCGAGCGAGGAACTCCCGGTGGGCGTCCGGGTCCCGCCAGGCGTCTGCCTCGAACCACCAGCGGTGCACCGTCCGCAGGAGAGGTGTGAGGTCGCCCTGCTTCCTGGCCTCCTCAAATGCCGCGTCGAGGTCGGTGTCGAAGTGCTGTAGTACATCTTCGTCAGCGTTGGCGGCTAGAACCGCCCGGATCGCCGCGGGCGTGCACGCCGGGCGGTCCAGAATCCGGTGACGCTCGTGATGCGATGCGGTCATCGGCGCCTCCTGCCTGTCAACGTGCTCAGCATAGGCGTGCCCGCTGACAGGCAACGGCGCTCTGCTGGTGCTCGGGGGCGCTCGGCTGTACGGCGTAGTGATTGCGGCAGATAGAGCCGCAAACGCTCCCTCTTACCTCGAACGCCGCTATCCAGCGCTGGCGGGTGGGAGGTAGCGTCGGTGCCGTGGCAGTGGATCTGAGCAGTGGTGCTGACCAGGCGGTGGCTGGCGGGCGTGCGGGGCTGAGCTGGTCGTCGGCCGGTTCGTGGCTGGCCGACGTCGCGACGTCCGACGCTGGCCTGCGGCAGGTGCTGCACGGGCTGCCTGGCGTCGACCAGGTCGGCGCGGAGGCGAGGGCGGCTGGCCTGGCGACCCGGTCGATCAAGAAGGACGCCAAGCTGGCCGCGCTGGAGCTCGCGGTGCGGATGGTGGACCTGACGACGCTGGAAGGCGCGGACACCCCTGGCAAGGTCCGCGGCCTGTGCGCGAAGGCCGTGCAGCCGGATCCGGCGGATCCCGCGGTGCCGCCGGTCGCGGCGGTGTGCGTGTACCCGGATCTGGTGGCCGGCGCTAAGGCCCAGCTTGCGGGCAGCTCGGTGGCGGTTGCCTCGGTCGCGACGGCGTTCCCGTCAGGGCGGGCGTCGCTGCCGGTGAAGCTCGCCGACGTGGCCGACGCCGTGGCGGCCGGGGCCGATGAGATCGACATGGTGATCGACCGCGGGGCGTTCCTGGCCGGCCGGTACGGCCAGGTCTATGAGGAAGTGCGGGCCGTGAAGGAAGCGTGCGGCGGCGCGCACCTGAAGGTGATCCTGGAGACCGGCGAGCTCGCGACGCTGGACAACGTGTCCCGCGCGTCGTGGTTGGCGATGCTGGCCGGGGCTGACTTCATCAAGACCTCGACGGGGAAGGTGAGCCCGGCGTCCACGCCGCCGGTGGCGCTTGTGATGCTGTCGGCGGTGCGTGACTTCGAGCACGCCTCGGGGCGGCGGGTCGGGGTGAAGGTGGCCGGCGGCATCCGGACCGCCAAGGACGCGATCCGCTACCTGGTGCTGGTCAACGAGACCGCCGGCGCCGCGTGGCTCACCCCTGACCTGTTCAGGATCGGGGCGTCCAGCCTGCTCAACGACCTGCTCATGCAGCGTCGTAAGCAGCTCACCGGCCAGTACGCCGGCCCTGACTACTTCACGCTGGACTAGCGGACGCCCGAGCGTGAGCTCTCAGGGTTGGTCATGCCTGTCGTAGCCCGAGGCTGACGTGTCAAAGCTAGCCCGTCGCCGGGTTATGCGTCGTCACGACGGGTCCAGGCAGCGGACCGGGCAGCGCAGCCCTGGGGCGCCGGCGAGCCGTTTGTCGGCGGTCACCAGGTCCGTCTCGAGGCGCTCAGCGAGCGCGACATACCAGGCGTCATAGACGGTCATGACGTCGCGCAGTTCCCAGGCGCGCCGGGCGAAGGGCTCGAAAGGGTAGCTCAGCGTTTTCATCGCGAGGATCTCGGTGAGCGCCGTGACCGCCCGGATGGGATCCAGGGCCTTCCGGTGCACCAGGGCGCGCAACGCGGACGTCACCTCGGCGGTGAAGATCGCCGGCACCTGGAGCTCAGCGAGCTTGCGCAGTTCAGCGCGGCCGAGGTCGCCGGGGCGACCCGCCACCACGAGCGCGTCAACGACGACGGACGCATCCAGGACTGGCACGGCCGGCTCCTTTAGTGCGACTCGCGGTCCGCGGCTATCACGCCGGCGGATGAGACGGCGCTGAACCCTTCTGGGCCTTCGTTGTGCAGCCGCCGCCCGACTTCGATGGCGATGTCTGCCGGGGTCCGCATCTGGGACCAGCGAATCAACTCGGCGCGCAGGTACTCCTGCAGGCTCATTCCGGCGGCCGTGGCGCGTGTCTGGTAGACGCGGTGCACGGACTCGGGGACGTTCCGGATCTGGATGGTGGCCATAGCGCTATTCTAGCGCTCATCGCGCGTGGTTAGCGCTAGGCTGCGGGCTGTTGCGCAGCGACGCGCTGCGGACATGGACGGTCTCCTGGCCGGGCGACCAGACCCGCAGCTCAAGCCGCTGGCCTCTGGGCGGCCTCGCGAAGTCGGCCCGGAAGGCCGCCTGGCCGCCGAACAGGGTGGGTCAGGCTATGCCCGCGGTACGTCCCGACGGCGGAAGGCCATGAACCCGACGAGCACGAGCGCGATGGCGATGATGGATAGCGCGGCCAGGTTACCGGCATCGACCGTCCCCAGCGGAGGGTTCCCGACATGCGTCGTGGGAGCAAGGTCGAGTACCCACTGCGCGAGCTTCAGGCCAGGGCCGAGGAAGGCGATGAAGGTCGCCACGGCGTACCCTGCCCAGGCGAACCTGAAGCCGCGCGGCCACAGGCCGAACAGTGCCAGCGCGAGACCGGCGAGCACCAGTTCCGCCGGCAGGTAGTCCAGGCCGGCCCTCATGATCGCGCCGAATTCGTCGGTGTTCCCGACCGACCACATGGTCGACAGCGCGAGGACCAGCGACGAGCCGACGACGATGAGCACCAGCCCGGCCGCGACGACGGCGCCGTGGGCTGCCAGCCAGCGGACCCGGGAGAGCGTGCCGGCGAGTCGGGCCTCCAAGCGGCCCTCGGCCTCCTCGGCACGCAGGGTGCCGATCGCCTGGATGACGTAGCCGGCGCCGATGACCGCCAGGTAGAGCTGGGTCGCGGCGACGAAGCCGTCCAGCGGCCGGCCACCTTCGATGCCCATGGCCTGGACCAGCGCGGGATTGCCGGCCATCGCGTCGAGAAACTGCTGGGCCAGCGAGCCCATCATCCCGGTGAGCAGGATCCCGCCCGCCAGCCAGCCCGCGGTCGCCGGACGGTGGATCCAGGCCGCGAAGCCGATCGGCCGTCGCCGGAGCCAGGTCGCTCGCGCCGGACCCGCGCCGCCGGGCAGCAGGGCGCTGCCGAGGTCGCGGCGAGCGGCCAGCCACACGGCCGCGCCGCCCAAGGCAAGGCCGGCGACGGCCGGGACGGCGAGCACCCACCACCGCTGGCCACCGAACGGTGCTGTCTTCTCCGCCCACCCCAGTGGAGACAGCCAGGTCAACCAGCTCTTGGTCGTGTCGCCGACCCCGCGCAGGACGTACGCTGCGGCCAGCACGATCAGGCTCCACGTGTAGACCCCGCGGGCGTGCAGCACGAGTTGCCCCAGCAGAGCCGCGACCCCGGCGAACACGAAGGCCAGCGCGCCGAGCGCCGCGCTGTAGAGGATCGACCCGGACACCGGGACCCCCGAGAGCGCCAGCCCGGCGGCGAACAGGGCGGACGTGACGAGTATCGCCGCGGTCGCAACGGTGAGGGCCGCCAGAGCCGGCTGGTAACGGGCGATCCGGCCGCCGAGGATCGTCTCGAGCCGGCCCGACTCCTCCTCACGTCGCGTTGAGCCGGCGATCAGTCCGATGCCCAGCAGCGGGAGCAGGAACGAGGCCAGGAACCCGAACTCATCCTGGATCACCCCACCCAGGCTGCCGATACCCTCGACGTGGCCGTTGATCGCGGCCAGCGCGCTGCCGGAGGTGACCGCCCCGGCATAGGTGTGGATCTTGGCCGGGGTGTTGTAGAGGCCGGCGACGGCGGCGGCCGTCCCGATCATGCTTGCAGCGAGGGCGATCACCCAGACGAGCACGCCGCGGCGGTGCGTGCGCCAGACGATCCCGACCATGGTGCCCAGGTTGCGCCCGCGGGGACTCGCCGCACGGTACTGGGCGCTCATCGCGCCGCCTCGGCAAGCGTCTCGCCGGTCTCCTGGGCGTCAAGGGCCTCCCCGTAGGTGCGCAGGAACAGCGCATCGAGGCTCGGCGGGGTGACGGTCAGGGTGTGGATCCGCGCGGCGTGCAGCGTGCCGACTATCGAGTCGAGGTGATCCGCGTCGATCGTGAACCTGGTGTCGACATGCCCGTCCAGCCGTTCGCAGACGCAGTCGGCCACCCCCTCGGCGCCGGCCAGGCCTTCGGGTTCGGCGACGGTGACCGCGTGCACCGACGTCCGAGTGTGGCGGCGCAGGTCGGCGAGGCTGCCGGTGGTGACGGTGCGGCCTCGGCGAATGATGCTCACCCGGTCGGCTAGCGCCTCAACCTCGTCGAGGATGTGGCTGGAGAGCAGCACCGTGATGCCGTCCTCCCTGCGCTCGCGCACGCACTGCTGGAAGGCCTGCTCCATCAACGGGTCGAGCCCGGACGTGGGCTCGTCGAGGACGAGCAGGTCCGCCTTCGCGGCCAGCGCGGCCACGAGGGCGACCTTCTGGCGGTTGCCTTTCGAGTAGTCCCGGATCCGCTTCGTCGGATCGAGATCGAAGCGTTCGATCAGGTGTTCCCGGCGCTGCTCGTCGACCCCGCCGTGCGTCGCACCGATCACGTCGAGGCACTGGCCGCCGGTCAGGCCGGGCCACAGCGCGACGTCCCCCGCGACGTAGGCCAGGCGCCCGTGGAGCCTGGCGGCTTCCCGCCAGGGGTCGGCGCCGAACAGTTCGACGTGACCGCCGGTGGCCCGGATCAGCCCGAGCAGGATGCGGATGGTGGTGGACTTGCCCGCGCCGTTGGGACCGAGGAAGCCATGAACTTCACCCGGATGCACGGTGAGGTCCAGGCCGTCGAGGGCGCGGACCTTCCCGAACGTCTTGGTGAGTTCCTGGATGTGGATTGCGGGGGTGGGATGACTCATGAGGGTTCCTCCTCGGGCGCGGTCACGAAGGCGCCCTTCAAATAGACAGCGGTGACCTCTTTGGCCCAGCGGGTGATGCCCTCCGGCGTGAGCGGGTCAATCCCGATCGCGGCGGCGATCTGGTCCCGCAGCAGGACGAGCGCGAGGTCGTTGACCAGAAAGAACGCCGCGCGAACCGCGGGATCCTCACCCGGCCGGGCGACGCCCATCTCAGTCATGGAGCCGAGCAGCCGGCGAGTGAGGGCGTGCCAGCGACCGAACAGCGCAGCGCCCGCCGGGTCGTTAGCGAGCAACAGGCGGCGCAGGTACGCGGGCAACGGGGAGCCTTGCGGGAAGGCACGCGCGAACATCTCGGCGATCGACACCCAGTTGTCCCCGGTCAGCGCCTCGGCCAGGTCCCGCTCGTCCATCGAGAAGAGCGAGTCGAAAGCGCGCGCGGCATAGCTATCCACCGCGGCCCGCAACCCCTCCTTGCTGCCGAAGTGGTGCACCACAAGCGCGGGTGACACACCTGCCGCCGCGGCGATCTCCCGCACCGTGACGGCATCGTGCCCGCGCTCGGCGAACAGGCGCAGCGCGGCGTTGCGGATGTTCGCCTTGGCTGTGAGGTCACCCTCATCAGCGACTGAACTCATGTTCAGAAGACTAAACATAGGAACAGCAATGGTCAAGAGGCGCCCGCTCTATGAACCCGTCGTGGTTCCCCGGACCTCAACCCGGCCGAAGGCGCCTGGTCACGCTGAAGAACGGCGGGCGTCCAGCCTGCTCAACGACCTGCTCATGCAGCGCCGTAAGCAGCTCACCGGCCAGTACTCGGGCACTCACGGCTTCACCCTGGACTGAGCGCGCCGCCGGATTCCATGATCTTGCTTCAGGCCAGCCGCGGCTCAACCTGGCGGATCGGGAGCCGAGGATGCGGCCTTCGTGATAGCGGCTCGGTAGACGTTGACCTTGACGTCACCTGGCGACCAGACGCGGACCTCCAGTACCTGACCTGGCTTGGGTGGAACGAACGCGGCGCGGAAGGGACCCCAGCCCGAGTACAGCGGCGCCCTGTAGTTCCGCCGGGCGTCGACGGGCAGCACGACCGACTTGATCGCCTTGCTGGCAACGACTCGCCTGATGAGCAGCTTGTCGGCGTTGTTGTCCCAGACCTCCACGTTGACCGGCGCGCTTGCCGACATGCTGAGGTGGACCTGGTACCGCCCCGTCGGCAGCCGCCATTCGAGGCCGTCTTCGACGTAGCCGCGGCTGCCGGTGGCGGCCAGGTGCCAGTTCTTGACCGGGCCGCGGAGGACCGGTGTCGCCGCGCCGCCCGGGGCCATCGGCGCGGCCCAGGCGGGCAGTGGGCTGTCATCGGGCGGAATGTGCACGAGCCGCCTGCCGTGCGGCGGCTTGAAGCGGAAGGCCCACACGCCGTTCGCGTGCGTTATCAGGGCCGCGTGCAGCGGGCCGGCCAGCTCGCCGATGAGCCCGACCGCGCTTGCCGTGGTCTGCAACTCGACGCCGGCCGACGGGGTGACCAAGAACCAGGTCTCGTGACCGCTGACGGGTGTCGTGCCAGGCCCGACCAGTTCGTGGACCTCGTCGCGGCCGGAGAACCGGCCCACGACTCCCTGAGAGGCGATAACTTCCGCCGAGTTCGGGATCCTGGCCTCCAGCCGGCCGAGTGTCGCCGACGCCTTGAGGGGCACCCGGAGCCAGTGTTCCTGGACGTTGGGTCCCCAGACCGCGAGCCAGCCCACCGCCTGGGCGGAGACCAGCGCGGTCAGCCCGAGTGCCGCGCGGCTGTGCCGTCGGCTCAGCTTCGCGAGGATGGCGATGGTTCCGACCGGGACCAGGACGTAGACCGGCACCGCCTGGAACAGCGGCTGCGCGAATCTCAGTCCGAAGCTGAGCGTGTTCGCGAGCAGCACCACGATGGCAAGAGGCAGCACCTCCAGCCAGCCGATGCCGAGCAGGCCGGCAGGTCCCAGGTTCGCGAAGATGTCGATGCGCTTATCCCAGAGCGTCTTCACGACATTGAGCGGGTGCGTAAGGATGCCCTTCACCATGGCGCCCGTGGTCAGCTTGGTTCCGGCGTAGGCGGCCATCGAACTGGTTGCGAGATAGCCGTAGTGCCTGGCCAGGGGAGCGCCGACGTCGGCGTGAATGGCGACGATGATGCCCGAGTACGCGAACGCGACCAGCATCAGCGCGATGCCGTGGATTCGTGACCTGCGGCTGGCCAATGCGGCGCCGAGGCCGATGCCCAGTACATAGGTGGTCGTCGGCGCGCCAGCCGCGAAGATCGGCAGGACCCAGGCCCACGCGCGACGCCTGCCGTTGGCGAGGTCCTTTGCCAGGAGGACGGCAAAGGGCAGCGCGAGGGCTTCCTCGTGGAAGTCGAACGAGATGCCCCACCACGTCCACGGATTGGCCAGCAGCAGCACCAGCCCGATGCCGGCGAGCAGGACCGCCCTCCGGCCCCGGCAGTGACGATTCGCGAGCTCGCAGATCCAGGTGAAGGCGACCGCCTCGGCCACGGCGATGCCGATGTCCTGCAGCCAAAGCAGCACCACGTCATGCGGCCAGATCCAGTAGAACGGCGCGAGTGGCCAGATCGCCACCTCAGCGTCGTTGCGCCAGAAGGGTAGCCGCGAAATCGAGCTGTAAGGGTCCAGATTGCCGTGCGCGATGAGGTACCAGGCCTGGTGATAGACGGCGAAATCAAAGGTGACCGCGAATCGGTTATAGAGCACCGCGCTCCAGGCGCAGAACCCGATCAGCTGCAAGCCGAGGAACGCATAGCCGATCCGGCGCAGCCGGATCAGCGCCGGACTCGCGGCGCGATCCGTCGCCACATCCACCTGCGTGTGCCGCGGAAGGCGGTGTGTGCCGGGCCTTCTGGTTGCGGCGTGAGTCCGGCTGATGACCTTGCTCATTCGGAGGACCCGCCCGCCGGTGTTGGAGTGCTGCCGGGGGATGCGGCATTTCTGTAACGGGACACTTTCGGGCTCTTGTTCGTGGTCGGAATGTAGTTTCAGCGGAACCTGACGACCAGGATCGGCGAATAGGCGTACGGGAAGAATGATGACGAATTGATGAGGTTGGCCTCGAAGTACACCGGCAGCGGACTGGCGTACGACGAGTGGATCGTGAACGTGGCCACGCCGTTGCTGTTGGTGAGCGCCTTGACGGGCGTCTGGCCGGGCAGCGCCGTGTTCACGGTGGCCTGGCTGAACTGCAGGCCCTTCTGGGCGTAGGTGACCTGGCCGAGGTAGACCGGCACGTTCGCGACGTGCATCGGCTGGTCGATCCGGTTCACGATGTGCGCCCTGACCGTGATTTGCTCAACCCTCGATACCGGGCCGTTGATGGCCGACGGCTCGAGGACGACCCGCCACAGGCTAGCCACGTAGTCGCCCGTGCGGCTGACTGAGGGCGGTCCGCTGGTAAAGGCCAGCACCTGGAAGCCGTTGCTGATCGACGGCATGGCGAAGTAACTGGGCGCCTCGATCGTGTACTTTGCGCTGCTGTGCGGGGCCAGCACCGGCGGGCCGTTCAGGCGGCGCCAGAACGCGGTCATCGAGATGCCGTTCTGGACCGTGAAAGCAGGCCGCACCTCGCCGTCTGAGTCGTTGCTGACGGTCACGGTCAATCGGTCCACGGTGGCCAGCTGACCGGTGGTGCGAACCGAGGCGATGGACATCGTCAGCGGACTGGCGCTGGTCAGTGCAAGAGCGACCGCCAGCACGCTGGCTGCCACGCTCCCGAGCACGACCCAGCGCCAGTGGACCCAGCGCAGTGCCATGGGAGCCCGCTGAACCGTCACGGCGGCCGCGATTGCGGACGGTAGCAGCATGATCAGATAGCTGCCGAACGACCGGCTGGCGAAGAACAGAACGATCGAGGGGATCAGGAACGCGGCCGGCTTCAGCGCGGGGAACGCCGCGACGAAGCAGGCGAACGTCGCGGCCAGGACGACGATGGCGGCCAGGTTGTAGGCACGCAGCGACCCGCCGCCGATGGGCAGTGCCAGGCTGAGGCTGATCAGGCCCTGTCCGGCGGGGACGGCATGGGACGTCATCGGCGTGAGAATCCCGCGCAACCACGCGCAAGGCGAGGCGATCACGTAGGGAATGTTCGGGACGAGGAACGCTGCGGCCGCGATCCCGCAGTACCTGGCGCCGTCGCGGCCAGCCTGCCGCCAGCCGTTGCGGCTCCGCGATTCAATGACGATGCCTGCGACGACGAACGGCAGGATCAGCCAGGGCGTCTGCTTCACTGCCATGGCCAGTCCCATCAGGACCGGACCGCGCCAGGCCCGCACGCCTCTGGTCGAGGCGAACTTGTCCCAGTCGACCGCCGCACCGACGAGCAGCGGAACGTACAGGAAGTCGGTGACGCCGCCGACCGCGTAGCCGGTGAAGACGTCGAGGCTGACGACGACGACGGCCAGCGCGGCGAACCGACGGGGGAGGAAGGCGTAGAGCAAGACAGCGCCAAGGCCCCAGGCGGCTACATCGATCCACACCGCAGCCTGGGTCGTGATCCCGAGCGCGAGCAGCGGAAGGTATGCCTCGAAAGACAGTGCAGGATAAGACAGCGAGGTTATCGGCTGGCCGTCGAGCTTGAAGGTGTAGCCATTCGGCGAGACATGGAAGAGCGGGAATGCCGATCCCATCGAGTGCAGATACGGGTTGAGACCGTGCAGCACGAGCTGGGCCGCGTACTGGTCGAAGGCGATCTCGTCAGTGCCGTAATCCGGCGATATGAAGATCTGGAAGTAGCTCCACAGCGCGAGCGCGACCAGCGCCGCGGCGAGGACTGCCCAGCCGATCCGATGTTGGCGCTTGCCGCTGATCACGGTGCCAGGCAGCCACGCGAACACCACGGCCACAAGACCAGCAAGTCCGAGCACGGCAACGGGGATGGCAAGCCACGAGGCAAAGGTCAGATAGCCGGACAACCGATACGACCAGGTCACGACGAAAACGCCGGCCAAGGTGCGCAGGATCCGCGCGGTCCACGCGGCATCCTGGCGGCCTGCGGCGCCGTTCGCCGAGGCCGCGGAAGCCGCCGGAGCCGCCAGGGCATCCGCCGCGCTGACGACCGCGACCATGGCGGCTGCGGGATCGCGGTGGGCAGGCCGCATCGGTGGAAGGACGATCAGAGCGCCGGGAAACCAGCTGTGCGTGCTCCGATGGCGCCCAGGCGCCGCCTTCATCGCGGAGGAATCAGTACGCCGTCAGACACCGAACACCTGGATGTTGCCGTACTTCGCGGTCCCTGCGACCTCGTAGAGACGTGTCCCGTTCGCGGACACCAGGATCTCGCGGCAGTGACCTGGAGCGGGCAGCACGCGCTTCACCGACTCCGTGGCGATGTGGACCACGGCGATGTTGGCGACCTTGTTGGTTCCCTTCAGCACGTAAACGGTGCGGCCATCCGGGCTGAGCGCGAGCGAACGACCGCGGTCGTGACCCACCTTGAACCTGGACGAGACCTTCCCGCCAGAGATCGATATCTCGCTCAGCACGCCGTTCCGCTCAAGCACGTACAGCCGCGCCTGCGGGATGTCGGGAACAGCCGCGACCGTGTCGGCGGGTACCGGCACCGAACCTTTGATGCCACCATGTGCGCCCACGATCGTGACGTCGGCGGACTTGGCCCAGCCGTTGAGCACATAGAACGTGGTGCCGTCACTGCCCACCGTCACCTGCCGCGCGGGCGCGGGCATCGGAATGGTCTTCATGACCTTGCTCGTACTTCCGTCGAGGAGCTGCAGGGCTCCTGACTTGCTGGCGCCGAGCGCGAGACCGATGATGCCGGTCGTCGACTCGGCGACCGCACGTGCGGCGCCGCTCACCGAGACGCTGCTACCGCCCGCGCCGCTCTGCGCGTCGATCTGGAACAGACCCGCGCTCTTCTTTCCCGCCAGCACCCACATGATCCCGTTCGGCTGTGGTTCGGCGACCGACAGGAGGCCCTTCGGCGCTCGCAGGATTCGGTTCGGAACCATGTGCGTGGCTGCCGCAGCATGAGCGCCTGATTTCGCACCGGAGCCACCCCCGCCGCAGCCGGCTGCCGCGAGGGTGGCCGTCAAGACCGCCGCAGCCGCGGCGGCGCGGCGGCGCCTTGAACTCGGCATCAAGCATGATCCTTTCGGCATGAGCCGGTTTGCGCTGGGCGCCTACGCATGGCGCCGGGAGGAGACCGCGTGCGCGGCGGTCGTGCGAGCGAAGCTGGTTAGCAGGTGTGCTGACTGACCGGCCAGCACGCCCATGCCCGACGGCATGTGGCCGGTGAGCGCCTCGAGCAGCGCCGCGATGAAAGCCTGGCCGACACCTGGCTGCCCGAACGACCGAGGACCGAATCCGCCGAACCCGAAGCCGCCGAAGCCACCGAAGCCGCCAAACCCGCCGGCACTGGCGCCGCGGATCCGGCCGCCACCATCGCACGGGTCGAGCTCGGTGCTCGTCGGTCGCAGGATGGCGAAGAAGTTCTCGCCCGCGCGGGTGAGCTTGACGGTGACGGAGCCGCCGGCTTGCGCGACGCCGACCCGCTCGAACTCCCGGCCATTCCAGGCAACGACGATGTCTCCTGGCTTTATGGCAGGCGAGGAGATCGTGACGACGATCGGACGCAGCAAGAACGCGTTGTCGACCGATCCATCGCGATTCTGAATGATGATGCCAACGCCGGCCGCGGCCTGGTATCCGCAGAAGCCCGCGTCGCCGATCGCGGCGATATCTGGCTCGGTGATCGTGACCTGTGTCTGATCCTGGCAATCACCGGCCGGAACGGAAACCGTCGTCTCGGTGTTCCCGCCTTGCGCCGGGCCGATCGTCGTTCCTCCCTGGTCGCAGGGCTGGCTCGTCACGACCGTCAGGAATCCGCCGGGAACCGGTACCGGCGGTGGCGGTGGCCCGTATGCAGCCTGCGCCAGGCCGGATCCGGCCATCAGCATGGCGCCAGCTCCCACCAGTGCGACGCTCAGGCGCGGCGCGGCCAACCACCGTCGAATGCGTGGCATGAGTTATCCCCCGCTGCAATTGTTTCGTGAATGCCAGCCAGTCGGCCGTGTGCGCCAGAGTAACAGTCCGATTACTCTGTGTCATCGATGATGCCGTGTCTGCGCGCACCGCGTCGGCCGCTTAGCTCGGTCTTAGAGATGTGTCGCCTCAGGCGCTCATTAGCTCGCGAGAGGGGTCGTCCAGGTTGGCCGGGGAGGCGCTGCCACCGCGACCCGGTCTACCGAGCAATACGCCCAGCTTTGCCGCACGCGAACTCGCTGTACGGATGTCTGACCTGACGGCCCGGGGGCTCGGACACACCTTGCAGGTCCTGGGCTCTATGCGTGACTTCGCACACGCGCCCGGCCGGTGTGTCGGGATGAAGGTGGCCGTCCCCTTGCCCCTGTGGACATGACGTGCCAGCTGCTGATCGGCCCGGTCATGACCGTGCGCCCCGCCGCACCTTCACACGTCAAGGCGGGGAAGCGACCTCGTGCCTTCAGGCACGGTGACCGGCCGCAGGCCGGGAGGCCTACGCCCGCGACGGTGGACGCGGACGAGTCTGACATCTCCTCGGCGGTGCGGCTTGCGGCTGGCAGCGCACATGGAGGCGGCCGACAGCGAGAGTGCTGTCGGCCGCCTCCATGTGCACCGCAGGCATGCCCGCGGGCCGGGAACTGTCAAGCGATACTGAAGAAGCCGAGGAAGTGGCTGAAGAAGCTGAGGAAGAAGCTAAGGAGACTGCCGAAGCTACCGGGGAATCCACCGCCTCCGCCGAAGCCGCCGCGGCGGCCGGTGACCTGCAGTTGCCTTTCATGCGACACTGCCGGGCTGAAGTTCCCGTCTCCGCTGTAGTGAGCCACGATCTCGTAGTGGCCGGCGGGCAGCGCGTTGGCCCCCGGCCTGCAGGAACCATGACCATGGTGGAGGACGATCGTGCACAGCACCGTCGACCCGGCCTCGATGAGGACGGTGCCCGTCGGTGTGTTCTCGGCGCCGATGACGTCCGGGCCCACCCTGACGAAGAAGTCCTCGATCTCCTCCGCCCCGACGTGCAGAACGTGGAAGGTCTCCTGGAGGTTCACCTCCGGCGGGCAGGTGCTGTAGCAGGTCGGTGACTGAGCCTGAGCATGCGCGGCGAACATCGTGCTTGTGGCGCCCGTTGCCACCAGCGCCGCGCTGATAAGTGCAAAGCCGATTCTTGGCCGCATAATTCGCATGAGACTTACCTCATATTTCGAATGAGACTTACGTCTGGCTGGCAACGCTAGCAGCGTGCCCTGAGGGCTGCAATCACAAACTCTGGTAGACGGCGAAAGTGTTAGCGGCCATAGCATGGAAGAACCGGCCAAGAACGACACGTGCTTTGGCGCTAGCGGCTGGGCGCATCTTCGTGACGGGGCCAACCGTTGGTTTATAGGGTGGCGGCGCAAGCTGCGAGACGGAATCGCTGAGCTGGTGAAGTAGGTCTTTGACCTGGCATGATGTCGCATTCCATAAGCTATGCGCGTGATCGTTCGTGTCGGAGGCGGCGCCTTTCCGCTTAATTCGGACGGACGATCGCGGTGCCACTAAATACACCTGCGGACAAGATCTGAGATCGCCTTCACGTGAGCTGTCTTCCGGATAACATCAACCCCGCCGATGCGCGTTCCTAAGAAGGAGTTGGCATATACGCGTGCCCGTCAACAGATTGGCTTGTGTGCGCCGCTAGCAGGGGACGGTGGATTCCCCAATTTCATTCAACTCGACTCAGGGAGTGAAGCATGCGCGTGGTCGAACGGTCTGGGAAGCGGGTCACAGCGACCCTGCTGTGCCGCCGGCTTGGCGATCCACGGCTCGCGCATCATGACGAAGCCGGGAAGCCCAGCGGCGTTCGCCAGCAGCCCGACGCGCGAATCAGCCTGGCTGCATGATGAGCATGACGACGCCTGCGGCGACTGCCGTGGTCGATGAGACGCTGGGTGGCCAACGGGGCCGCCATCGCGGTAGCCCACGACTGCGTATCCTCCCCGGGGTACTAGCCGCGGTGGCTGGTCCCTGGTGGTTGCCACAACGGGGGTTAACGGACTCAATTTCCTCTTCCACTTCCTGATCAGCCGTCTGCTTGGCCCGTCGCACTACGGAGCGCTTGGCGCTGTTCTGAACGTCATCGCTGTGCTCGCTGTCCCGCTTGGCGCGGTGCAGCTCGCCGTGACGCAGGCTGTCGTCTCGCGCGCGGGCAAGGACGGATATCGCTGCGCTGATTGACGGTGAAGGCCATGCTCTGCGGCGCAGGCGCGATGGCTGCCATCTGGGTGCTCTCACCGCTGATCGATGACTTCTTGAACCTGAAATCCCCCGTTGCGGACCTGGCCATTGGCATCTGGATCCCATTCGCGGTGATCGGCGCTGTCCTGCAGGGTGCGCTGCTCGGCGAGATGCGCTTACGTGCCCGTCGCCGTCGCTTTGTTCTTCGGCGGCGGTGCGCTGCGGCTGGCCAGCGGTGCCCTGCTCGTCTCGGCGGGCTTCGGGCTCGGAGGCGCTGTGGCAGCGACGGTGATCGGCCAGGCTTTCACTGCCGCGGCCCTTCTCCTGGTCGCAAGGCGGGAAGTATTCGCCAAGAGACTTGACCCGGTACGGATCTCCCTGCGCGACGCCGTATTGTCGATCGCCGCGCTCGCCGGGTACACGGCGCTCGACCGGCATCGACGTATTCCTGGCTCGTCATTTTCTCGCGCCCGTCGCTGCGGGTCGCTATGCGGCCGCGGCGATCGCGGGCCATATCGCCCTGTTCCTGCCCGGAGCGCTCGTGACAGTAGCCTTTCCGCGGCTTGCCTCCGCTAGCGCCACCGGCATCAGCGCCCGCAAGACTCTCATCGAGACGCTCGGGCTGGTAACCGCCATCGGGCTCGCGGCCTTCGCAGTCCTTGCAGGAATGCCCGGTGTGGTCGTCGATGTGCTCTTCGGCCCGAACTATCTTGGCGCCGCGAGCATCGTCGGGATCATCGCCCTGATTTCCGTTCTCCTCAGCATCATCAGCTTGCTCACCTATTTCCATGTCGCCCGGCGCTCGGTGGCCGCTTTGTACAGCTGGGCCGGGGTGGCACTTGTATGGGTGCTGGTGGCCGTGCTGCATGGCGGGATGGAAACCATCGCGGACTGCATGCTGGCCGCGAGCGGGTTCGTCCTGGTGGCCTTGTCTCCTCCCGGCTTTGGCAGCGGTCGTACGGCCGGATTCCGGCGCAGCCGCGCTGAGCGACGGTGCAGTGAGCTGCCTCCTGCCGAGATCGACCTCAGCCTGGTCATTCCGTTCTACAACCCGGGACCCCGCCTGGCTTCCCACGTGCGAGCCGTCGTCGACGCCCTCGGGACCGAGGGGGTCACCTTCGAAGTGATCGCGGTATCGGACGGCTCGACCGACGGAAGTCCGTCGTCGATCGCCGGGATCGACCAGGTACGGATAGTCGAGCTAGCGGAAAACCAGGGCAAGGGAGCCGCGCTGCGCGTCGGCCTGGCTCAGGGAAGAGGCCGCTACCTGGGCTTCATCGATGGCGACGGCGACATTCCGGCCAGGCAGCTGAGCCACTTCCTTGCGGCGACCAGGGCGGGCGATCCGGATGTGGTCCTCGGCAGCAAGCTCCATCCGGGCTCAGATGTTGTCTACCCGCCGCTCAGACGGCTGTACTCGTCCGGTTACCAGCAGCTGACCAGGCTGCTCTTCCGGCTGCCGACCCGGGACACTCAGACGGGCATCAAGCTCATCCGGCGCGAGACGCTGGCGGCCGTTCTCCCGAAGATGCTCGAGAAGCGTTTTGCGTTCGACCTGGAGCTGCTCGTCGTCGCGCGCCGGATGGGCTACCGGAACTTCTTCGAGCTTCCGGTCCAGATAGCCGAGCGCTTGACGAGCACCATCTCGCCGAAGGCGGTCAGGCGGACGCTTCTCGACACGCTCGCCATCTTCTACCGGCTGAGGCTTGCGCACTTTTACGGGCCTCAGCTCGCGCCGGCCTCTGGCCACAGTCGGGTTTCCCGCTCGGCCTCCGGTTCCTGGTCACAGGTGGACGCCACGTGCTCGCTGCCGCGGACTGGCGGGCTCTGGGAAATGCCGACAGGCCGTTGCGGATCCTCGCCTACAACTGGCGGGATCTTGCGCATCCCCGGGCAGGTGGCGCGGAAGTCTACCGCTGTCGGTGGCTCGCGAGTGGGTGTGGTGCGGCCACGAGGTGACTATCTTCTGCGCCTCTGTGGACGACAGGCCCGCACGGGAGCTTGCTGACGGGGTGGAGATCGTAAGACGCGGCGGACGCCTCGGCGTCTACCGGGAGGCCAAGCGCTATTGGCGGCGCGAGGGAGACGGCCAATACGACCTCGTGGTCGATTGCGTGACACGCGCCGTTCCTCTGTCCTCGCTTTGTGGGGGACGTGCCGATCGTGGCCGTCGTCCACCAGGTCGCCAGGGAGATATGGCCGATACGAGACTCCATGGCCGATTTCCCCTCTCGGCCGTTACCTACTGGAGCGACCTGGCTGCGGGCATATCGCAATGTACCGGTTGTCACGGTGTCCGAGTCAAGCCGTGAATCGCTAGGGGAAATATGGCCTGCGACGGGTCACGGTGGTGCCGGAAGGATGGGTGCCGGCGTGACGGCACCGGCCTCCAGTCAAGAAAGAGCCCGTCCCGACCGTTGTCTTCATTGGACGGCTGAGTGCCAACAAGCGCCCTAAGCCGCTACGCGACTTCGGGTTCGATACGCCGCCAGATGCCGGACGCGCAGAT
>CAVUFO010000016.1:0-20746 GCA_963740785.1 uncultured Actinomycetota bacterium | reverse complement strand
CCATCGCCAGTGCGGGCCGGCAGCAGGACGGGTCACTCACTGGTCTGCGACTGCGCCATTCCGGCATCCCATTTCGCCTCGATCTGGCCGAACCGCCAGATCGCGAGCGCGACGGCCCAGGTGAGCACGAAGACGGCGACGATCACGAAGCCGGCTTTGTTGATGTCGAAGCCGGCCATGAAGTCCCAGAAGTCGCCGGTCAGATGCGCCTGCTGGCCGATCAGCCCGAGGATCTCGATGGACCCGATGAAGAACGCAACGAAGACCGACAGCCCGGTGATCGTCAGGTTGTAGTAGACCTTGCGCACCGGGCGCGCGAATGCCCAGTCGTAGGCGAAGTTCATGAAGCAGCCGTCGGCAGTATCGAACAGGCTCATCCCGGCCGCGAACAGGAAGGGCAGCGAGAGCACAGCGTAGAACGGCAGCCCGCCGATCACCGCGGTGCCAGCCAGGACCAGGAAGGCGATCTCGGTCGCTGTGTCGAAACCGAGCCCGAACAGCAGGCCGATCGGGTACATCTTCCACGGCGCGTCCACCCGCTTGTTGAGCGGCCCGAGCAGCCGGTTCATCAGCCCGCGCTTGGCCAGCTGCTCCTCGAGCTCGGCGTCGCTGAACTTGCCGGAGCGCATCTCGCGGAACACCTTGACGATGCCGATCAGGATGATCACGTTCAGCGCGGCGATCAGGTACAAGAACGTGCCGGACACCGATGTCCCGATCACGCCGGTGATCCCGTGCAGCGTCGAGTTGTCGTCGCGCACCTGGCTGTTGAGCGCGTGGATGCCGAAGTTGAGCAGGATGGCCAGGATGAACACGATCGACGAGTGACCGAGCGAGAAGAAGAAGCCGACGGACAGCGGCCGCTTGCCGTCGCCGACCAGCTTGCGCGTCGTGTTATCGATGGCGGCGATGTGGTCGGCGTCGAACGCGTGCCGCATGCCGAGCGTGTAGGCGAGTACGCCGGTCCCGACGCCGAACGCCTTGCCAGCGCTCACCTGGTAGTTCCCCTGCACGACTGCGAGGGTGAGCAGGCCCCAGCCCACCACGTGCAGCCCGATCACGGCGGCGACCATCGCGCCCACCCGGCGCCATTCCGCGGGCGTCAGTGCAGCCTTGATCCGGGCGGCCCTGATCCGCACCGTCCTGCTCATGGTCGTGCTTTCCGGCATGGCCGCCACCTTAGGATAGTTGCAAATTACTTGCAACAACGGAGTGCAGGCAGGCGCGAGCGGGTGGCGGAGCGGGCTGGGTTACGATCAGTCCGGGCAAGCGCCCAATGAGGTGCGCTGAAGGAGGCAGTCCGACGTGCTCAGTTATCCCCCAACCGCGATGGGCCCTGATGCCGACGATTACCACGGCGAAATCGTTGCCGATCCCTATCGATGGCTGGAGAACACCAACGCTCCCGAGACGGCCGACTGGATCGCCGCGCAGAACGAACTGACCCAGTCCGTGCTGGCCGGCGTGGGGGAGTCCGATCGCGCGGCGTTCACCGACCTGCTCACCAAGGTCGCCGATTACCCCAAGTACGGGATCCCGTTCGAACGTGGCGGGCGCTGGTTCCAGTTCCGCAACTCGGGCCTGCAGAACCAGCCGGTCCTGTTCGTCATGAACGGCCCCGACCAGCTCGGCAGGCCGCTGGTCGACCCGAACGAGCTGGCTTCTGACGGCACGGTGGCGATCAGCGGCGTCAGCGTCACCAGCGACGGGTCGCTGCTCGCGTACGCGACCAGCGCGAAGGGCTCGGACTGGCAGACCTGGCGGGTCCGCGACACCAGCACGGGCACGGATCTGCACGACGCAGTCGAATGGGCGAAATCGGACAATGCGGCGTGGCGCAAGGACAAGTCCGGCTTCTATTACATGGCGCCCGAGGCGCCTGTGCCAGGGAGTGAGTACCTGGCCGCGAACAGCTCCCGGCGCATCCTGTTCCACCGCATCGGCACCGCGCAGCAGGACGACGTAGTCGTCTTCGAGAGTCCCGATAACCCCGACTGGTATCCGGTGGCGCATGTCACCGAGGACGGCAGGTTCCTGGTCATCTCGGTCTTCGCGGGGACCGCTCCGCAGGCTCAGATCCACGTGCTCGACCTGGCCGACCCAGCTGCGCAACTGCGGCCGCTGGTCGGCGACTTCGACTCCATCGCCGACTTCGTGGCCTCGGACGGCACCACGTTCTGCCTGGTCACCGACCATCAAGCAGAACGAAAGCGGCTCGTCGCTGTCGAACTCGGGCAGCCAGACCGCCAGCACTGGACGCAGATCGTGGCCGAGGCGCCCGACACGTTGCTGGCCGCGCACCGGTTCGGCGGCAAGTTCGTCTGCCACTACCTGCGGAACGCTTGCTCCGTCCTGCGCGTCTTCGATGCCGCCGGCGGGAACGCGCTCGAGGTGACGCTGCCGGGCTACTGCTCTGTCGCGGACGCCACCAGGAGGAGCGAGGGCATCGAGGGTCACGAGGGCAGCGACCTCATGCACTTCGGGCTGACCTCGTTCGCTGACTCGGGCTCGCTGTGGTCGCACGACCTCGCGTCGGGTGAGACCGCGCTGGTCCGCAGGTCGGGCGGTGCCCTGGACCCCGAGCGGTTCGCGCTCGAGCAGGTCCACGTGACCTCTGCCGACGGCACGGACGTGACCATGTTCATCACCAGGCGCGATGACGTGGAGCCGACAGGCGACGTGCCCGTGCTGCTTTACGGCTACGGCGGTTTCGACATCCCGATCACGCCGTCATTCGACCTGATGCACGCGGCCTGGCTGGAAAACGGCGGGCTGCTGGCGGTCGCGAACCTGCGCGGCGGCGGTGAGTACGGCCGCGCCTGGCACGACGCTGGCCGGCTGGCCAGCAAGCAGAACGTCTTCGACGACTTCTGCGCCTGCGCCAAGTGGCTCGCCGATTCGCCGTGGTCTCGCACCGACCGGATCGCGATCCAGGGCGGGTCCAACGGCGGCCTGCTGGTCGGGGCGTGCATGACCCAGCACCCGGAGTTGTTCGGGGCGTGCGTCGCCCACGTCGGCGTGATGGACATGCTGCGCTTCCACAAGTTCACCGTGGGGCGTGCCTGGGTCTCGGACTTCGGCAGCCCGGACGATTCCGTGCAGTACCGGTGGCTGCGCGCCTACTCGCCGCTGCACAACCTGCAGAAGGGCCAGGCCTACCCGCCGACCTTGCTGCTCACCGGCGACCACGACGACCGGGTCGTGCCCGGGCACTCGTTCAAGTTCGCCGCCGCGCTGCAAGCCGCCCAGGCCGGTGACGCACCGGCGCTGATCAGGATCGAGACCTCCGCAGGACACGGCGCAGGCAAGCCGACCAGCAAGATCATCGCCGAGTCGGCCGACATCCTCACCTTCCTCCGCCTCGCCTTCGGCACCTAGCCCTGCAACGCCCGAGTTTCTGGGCGGGTCGGCCCGGGGAGCTAGCGGAGGTAGGAAGCGCCGTTGAGGTCCAGGACGGCGCCGCTTGCCCATTCGGCCTTCGCGGAGGCTAGGTAAAGGACTGCTGCCGCGATTTCCCCGGGCTCGGCGACGCGCCCGAACGGGCTCTGCGCCTTGATCTCCTCGCCGCGCGGCGGCTTGAGGTGCTCGTTGGTCATGTCGGTGGCCACGTATCCAGGCGCCACCGACATCACGGCGATGCCGTGCGGCGCGAGCGCGCGGGCCAGCGACTGGCCGAGCGAGTTCAGGCCCGCTTTGCTCGCGCCGTACGCGGGCGAGTGCGGCTCGCCGCGGTAGGCGCCGCGCGATGACACGTTGATGATCCGGCCGCCGCGATCCTTCATATGCTGGACCGCGCACCAGGTGACGTTCGCCGCGCCGATGAGGTTGACGCCGAGCGTGGCCCGCCAGTGGTCCTGCCAGTTCTGGTAGGACACCTCGGTGATCGGGTGCGGCGTGAAGACGCCTGCGTTATTGACCAGGATGTCCAGGCCGTCGAGCAGACCGGCCGCGCGGTCGACCATCGCCCGCACGGCGTCAGGATCTGCGAGGTCGGCCTGCACGACCGCGTGCCCGCTGCCTGGCAACTCCGCGACGAGACGGCTCGCGAGTTCCGCTGAGTCACGATGATGCACGGCAACCCGGTCACCCGCCGCGGCGAACTCGCCCGCGATGGCCTTGCCGATCCCCCGGGAGCCCCCGGTGATCAGAACGGCGCGTCCGCTCATATCAGGTCAGGTCCCGCTGGCCGGCTGCAGCGGGCAGCCAGCCGGGATGGGCGGCTTGGGCGGAATCTTCGGATGCGTGTGACCGATGATCTTGCCTGCCCTGTTCCTGATCGGCTCGGACTTGGGCTTGGTGGCCTCCCAGTGCCTGACCGCCCGATAGGCGTTCTGGCAATTCTGGTAGTCCTGGCTGACGTTGGAGACCAGGCTGGTGGCCTGGCTCAGGCTGCCCGAGGACAGCCGGTGGATCGCCTGCACGTCCTGGGACGGCAGCCCGGCGACGGGAACGGTGGTGGCGCGGTACACGCCGGACAGCGAGACGCCGAAGAGCTGCTGGTCGAGCCCGCGGAAGATCACGACCTTGCCGTCCTTGGTGCCCACGTAGTACTGGCTGTGCACGTACTGGTACCCGACGAACAAGCCGGCCCCGATCAGGATGATGAACAGCGCCAGGATCGAGGTCATCAGCGGCCACCGGCGGCGGCGCCGCCGCCGCGGGGGCTCCTCCTCGTCACCGGCGGGCTCAGCGGCGTGCCTGCCGGGAATCGTCGCGGCCGGGGCCCGTTGCGTTTCAGAGCGGGCAGTCGCGGCGCTGCACCGGGTCCTGCTGCGCCGTGCCCTGCCCGGCCATCGCGTGGCTTGAGATCCCGGCGCGGGCGCGGGAACCGTGCCAAGCGCGGTGATCCCTCCCGCGTTGCCGTCCATTCCCGGCCTGGTGAACGGCTTGGTGTCGGAGCCGCCGGCGTTTGCCGCCGCGCCGACGACGACCGGCGCGCTCGTCGGCGCCATGCCGCCCTGATCGGTGTCGATGACGTCGGCAACGATGCACGTGACGTTGTCGGGCGCGCCGCCCCTGATCGCGAGGTCGATCAGCGCCAGCACGGCCTCGGCCTGCTTGGCCACGGCGACCAGCGTCTGCAGGATCTGCTCGTCGCTCACCGCGACCGGCAGGCCGTCGGAGCAGATCAGGTACCGGTCGCCGATCTGTGCGTCCAGCATGGACAGGTCGGGGTCCGCGTCGGTGCGGCCGTCAAGCGCGCGCAGCAGCAGCGAGCGCTGCGGATGCGTGGCAGCCTCCTCAGGCTGGATCCTGCCCTGGTCGATGAGGGCCTGCACGAAGGTGTGGTCCCTGGTGATCTGGTACAGGTCCCCGTCGCGGACTAGGTAGGCGCGGGAATCGCCGATGTGGCAGATCGCCGCCGAGCCGCCCGCCCACAGCATCGCGGTCAAGGTCGTGCCCATGCTGCCGATAGTGGGATCGGAGTCAACGATCTTGCGCAGCGTCTGTTTCGCCGTCGCCACCGCGCCCGCGAGCGCGTCGATGAGCTCCGACTCGGGCATCGGCCTCTGGTCGAGCGGCGCCACCGTGGAAATCACCGCGGCGCTGGCGACCTCGCCCGCCTCGTAACCGCCCATCCCGTCCGCGACTGCCAGCAGATGCGGCCCCGCGTAGGCTGAGTCCTCGTTGCCCCGAGCAGGCCGACGTCGGAGCGGACCGCGTAGCGGAGTGCAAGTGTCATCGCGCAGCTCCAGGACGATCTAGCCGGTCGGGTCGGCACCCCGACCCCGCACCCTGGGTCGGCGGCCCGGTCAGCAAACTGTAGGACTTCATGCTGGGATCGAGCCTAGATCCTGACGGACCGAGCCGCGCGCCAGCAAGAGCTTCGAACACCAATTTCGCGAACCGGAAATACAGTGCTCGCATGGTACACGCTAAGTGCCGGCCGTGAGCCATGCCAGGCTGAGCACGGCGCAGGCGACCGCATGGCCGCCGCGCCGGGCCTTGGATGGCGCCTGGATGCGCGGATGATGGTGCATATCCGGCAGCTGCCGTTAGCATGCGTGAAACGAAAAAGCACGGAGCGCTATGACAGCAATGCGCAGATCAGGGCGTGACACGCCGGTGACGTCCGATCAGCCGGTAACTCTCAAAGACGTGGCCGAGCTGGCCGGAGTCCACCCAGCGACCGCGTCGCGGGCGCTCAACGACGAGACCAGGCAGCTGGCGCCGCGAGACCGCCGACCGGGTCATCGCCGCTGCCGACTCGCTCGGCTACCGGCCGAACACAGTGGCCAGGAGCCTGCGCACCCGTCGCTCGCACACCGTGGGCGTGCTGATTCCTGATCTCACCAACCGTCTTCCCCCCGATCGTCCGCGGCATCGAGGACCGGCTCGCCGCCGAGGGCTACGTCGCGCTGATCGGCAACACCGATTCCGACCTGGATCGGGAGCGGCTGGTGTTCGAGCGGATGCGGGCCAGGCACGTGGACGGGTTCGTCTGCGCGACCGCGCACCTGAGCAGCACCGTGCTGGCCGAAGCGGCCGAATCCGGGATCCCCGTTGTCCTGGTGAACCGCCATGCCGAGGGGTACGGCATGCACTGCGTGTCGGTGGACAACGAACGCGGCATCGCGATGGCGGTCGAGCACCTGGCAGGGCTCGGCCACCGCAGGATCGCGCACGTCGCCGGCCCCAGGACGTCTCGACCGGACTGAGCCGGTACCAGGGATTCCTGGCCGCGATGGCGGCCCACGGCCTGACGGTCGACCCCGCCCTGGTCGTGCAGGCACGCGCATACTCGCTGGATGAGGGCGACCGGTGCTGCCGCGAGATCGTGGCAGCTGGCGGGGATTGCACGGCTATCGCGGCGGCCAACGACATGCTGGCCGTCGGCTGTTATACGGCGATCGAGTCCGCGGGGCTGTCCTGCCCGCAGGACATCTCGCTGGTCGGGTTCAACGACATGCCGTTCATCGACCGGCTGCGGCCGCCTCTCACGTCGGTGAGCTTCCCGCACTACCAGGTCGGGGCCGAGGCCGGGCGGCTAATCTCGAGCAGATCGCGGTCAGCGCCGAGGATCGCCCGGCGCCAGGCGAGCTGGGCAAGATCTTGTACCTGGCACCCGAGCTCAAGGTCAGGGGCTCGACGGCCCCGCCCGCGAGCTAGGAGCGAGCGTTCAGGCGGCGAGCCGGCTGGCCATCCAGTCAGCACTGTACGGGCGGTGCTGGTAGACGACGTTCGCGCAGCCGTGGTTGCCGTCCTGCAGCAGCAGCAGCTCGGCGTGGGGCCGATCTCGGCGGCCAGCCGGTCGGCGTCCTGCCAGGGAAATATCCGGTCGCGTTTTCCAGCGACGATCAGGATCGGCGCGCTGACCTGGCCAGCCCGCCCCGCCATGGTCAGCTTGGCGGCTCGCTGCCTGGCCCGCTCGGCTGATTCCGACTTCGACCGGACCGTGAACGCGGCGCGGCTGAGGTCGGGCAGCCGGTCCCAGATGTCACCAAGGCAGTAGACGGGACAGAGCGAGATGGCCGCCCTGACCCGTTCGTCGCCGCTGGCGACGCGAGCCGCGTAATATCCGCCCAGGCTCACGCCCCAGATCCCGATCCTGGCCTCGTCGATGCCGGGCAGCCGCGTCACGGCGTCCACGATCGCCCGTCCCGGGATCTCCCAGTCCGGCCTGATCGCCAGGTCGTCCTCGGCCTCGCCCTGGCCAGGCCCGTCGACCGACACCGTGGCGATCCGCGGCTCAGGAACTGCTCCTCGGTCGGCCTGAACTCCTCCTTCGCCGAATCAAGGCCAGGTATCAGGACCACGGCCGGATGCGGGCCGGCCCCCGGCGGACGCCTGACAACCGCGGCGATCGCCGCGCCGTCGAACGGTATCTCGATGCGCTCGCCCGGCGGGTCGAGCAACGCAAGCGCGTCACCCGCGCTCCTGACGGCCATCAGGTGGGCCGCGCGCATCTGGTCGACGTCGTTCACGAACATGAACTTCGCGAAGTGGTAGTAGACCGCCGCCTGGGACAGGTGCGTGCCTGCCGACCGGCGCCTGCCTGCCGCGAGCGCGTCCCTGCCGAGCTTCTCGTGCAGCGCTCCTGCCACGCACCACTGCTCGCACCAGGCGTCCCAGCTCTGGATCGCGGCGGTGACGCGTACGAAGTCGTTGTAGTCAATGCCATTGGCCACAAAGCGCGGCGCCAATGACTCACCGCCGCTGACACCCGGCTATCGGTCATGGATGCCAGCATTGCACACGTTTGCACTCCATGGCAGGGCGGTCCTGTCATCGCGGACACCGTGGCAGGACGCCGGGCTGCCACAGGTGCCGCGGTGACAGCCCGGCGTTCTGTGACTGTTGACAAGAAGGCTCCGAATCCATCACGCTCGTGCGACAAACGGTTGCGATTTCAGCAGAAAGAGGCACGACAGCGAGTGTGGATGCAAACGATTGCTTTCTTCTTCGACCGAGGGTGGCGACATGGCCGATCCAGGTGACGGGCACACGCTGGGCTGGCTGGGCACCGGGCGGATGGGCGTGGCCCTCGTGCACCGGCTGCTGCGGGCCGGCCGTGACGTCGCGGTCTTCAACCGGACCAGGGCCAAGGCCGAGCCGCTCGGGGCCGAGGGAGCGACGATCGCAGACCACGCCGCAGAGCTCGGATCCGCGGACATCGTGTTCGTCATGGTCGGTACCTCCCAGGACCTGATCGACGCGGTGACCGGGCCGGACGGGCTGATCTCCGGCGGCCGCGCTCCCTCGGTCGTCGTCGATTGCTCGACCGTCTCCTCAGAAGCGTCCGAGCAGGTCAGGCAGGTGCTCGCTGGCCACGGCTGCGCGCTGCTCGCTGCTCCGGTGATGGGCAACCCGAAGGTCGCCGAGGTCGGCAAGCTCACCTTCGCCGTCTCCGGGTCGCGCGCGGCCTTCGAACTGGCACGCCCCTACCTCGACCTGCTCGGCGCGGGGGCCACCTATGTCGGCGAGGGCGAGGCGGCAAGGATCGTCAAGCTGTGTCACAATCTGGTACTCGGCGTCGTGACGCAGTCGCTCGCCGAGGTCACCGTGCTCGCCGAGAAGAGCGGCATCAGCAGGCAGGCGCTGCTTGCCTGCCTCAACAACAGCGTCATGGGCTCGACGTTCAGCACGTACAAGACGCCGGCCTTCGTCAACCTCGACTTCCACCCGACCTTTACCTCGTCTCTGCTGCGCAAGGACTTCGACCTTGGCCTGGCGGCGGCGAGGGAGCACGAGGTGCCGATGCCGATCGCGTCGGCCGTGTACCAGCTGGTGCAGAGCCTGGTCGGCAACGGATTCGGCGACGACGACTTCGCCACTTTGCTGGTGCTTCAGGCCAGGTCGGCCGCTGGACCTTGTCAGCGAGAACGCGGAGGTATCTGACGGGCTCGAGCCCGCCAGCAGCGATTGATCGGACTATTCCATCAACTCGGAAGGAGGACCGGGGATGAGAGCAACCCGTACCCGGTTCCTGTCTGTAGGCATCACAGCGACCGCTCTGGTGGCCCTGCTAGCTGCGTGCAGCAGCGGGGGAGCAGGCGGCTCGGCGAACAATTCCCCGTCGTCGAAGCAGCCGATCCTGATCGGCGCGTCGGTCTCGCTGACCGGTGACTTCTCGGCGGACGGGCAAGCATTCCAGCGCGGCTACAACCTATGGGCCGCGGATGTGAACAGGGCCGGCGGCCTGCTCGGACGCAAGGTGAAGATGATCTACCTTGACGACAAGAGCGACCCGACCCAGGGCAGCACCAACGTGCAGCAGCTCATCACCTCCGACCACGTGGACATGCTGTTCGGGCCCTTCTCGTCGCTGATCACCGGGCCCACCGCCTCCGTGGCTGCCCGCTACGGCTACGCGATGATCGAGGGCGCCGGCGGCGCGCCAGCCGTGTTCAGCACAGCGTCTAACCTGGCTAAGCACAACGTTTTCGACGTCAGCTATCCGATCGTGGACGGGATCGACCCAGTCGTGAGCTGGATCAAGTCGCTGCCGGCCGCGCAGCGGCCGAAGACCGCGGCCTACCCGATCATCAACAACCCGTTCACAATCCCGCCCGTGCAGAAGACCCAGAAGGCCCTGGAGGCGATCGGCGTCCACACCGCGTACTCCAAGATCTTGCCGCCGGAACTGCCCAACGCCAAGGCCATCGCTGACCAGGTGGCCGCCGCCAAGGCCGACGCCGTGTTCCTGGGTTCCGTGGACGTGCCCACCGTGGCGGCGTTCATGCAGGCCTTCCAGCAGCAGCATTACAACCCCAAGCTCTTCTTCGCCACCTCAGGACCTGACCAGGGTGCGGCGTTCACCAAGGCGGTCGGAGTGAAGAACGCCAATGGAATACTGGCGTCCGGGAGCTGGTTCGGCGGGTTCGACAACGCTCAGAGCAAGGTAATGGTCCGGGAGTACATCGCCAAGTACGGCGGCACCGCCTCCGACATCAACGCCGATGTGGCCGAGGCCTACGGCGTGGGCCAGGTGGCGGCGCTGGCGATCAAGGCCACCGGCGGCACCGTCCAGGCGAAGATCATTAGTCACCTGCACAGCGGAGTGACGTTCCCGACCGTGCAAGGCCCTGTGAAGTTCAACTCGCTGGGCATGAACACCAATCCCACGGTGCTCGTCTTCCAGTGGCAGAACGGCAGTTTCAACCAGGTGCTCCCTGCGGGGGCCCCCGGCTCGGGCGCGATTACCTACCCCAAGCCGAACTGGGGTAGCTGAGCGGGCGCCGGTGCACGGAGTGGCGTGGATCTGACATGGGAACCGAACTGCTAAGCGCGATCACCGACGGGATACTCATCGGTGGTGTGTACGCGCTGATGGCCGTCGGGCTGACGCTGATCTTCGGCGTGCTCGACATCATCAACATCGCCCAGGGCGTGCTGGTGGTGCTGGCCGCCTATCTCAGTTACCTGCTCTCCGTGCACCTGCACCTGGACCTTTTCCTGGGCCTGCTGATCACGACGCCGCTGATGTTCGGCGCGGGCGTCGTGATCCAGGTCCTGTTCATGCGGCGGCTGCGCGGCCGGGAACGCACCTCCATGTCACTGCTGGCGAGCTATGCCGTCCTGATCATCATCGAGGGCATCCTGTACCTGGCGTTCGGACCGGAGTACGTGCAACTCAGTGCCTGGTACATCACTAGCACCGTGCACGTATTCGGGTTCTACCTGCCCTACATCTACGTGTTCGGTTTCGCGCTGGCGGTACTGCTGGTAGCCGTGATGTACCTGATCCTGTACCGGACCACGTTCGGCCGCAGCCTGCGCGCCACGATGCAAGACCAGACCGCGGCCCGGTTGATCGGCATCGACATCAACCGCGTGTCCGCGCTGGCCTTCGGGATCGGGGTGGCGGTGACTGCGGCCGGCGGCGTGGTGTTCGGCGCCACCAACGCCTTCAACGCCAACAGCGGCTATGACCTGATCTCCCGGCTGCTTGCCATCATCATCCTGGGCGGGATGGGCAGCATCGGCGGAGCACTGGGAGCGGCGGTCTTCATGACCACCGTGGAGTCCATCGTGGCCATCTGGTCCCCGGACTGGTCGGTGGTGGTTTTCTACGCGGCGCTGGTCGTGGTGCTGACCATCCGCCCTCAGGGCTTGTTCGGACAGCGTGAGGCGAGGGCACAGTGAGTCAGCAAGCAAGCGCGGCCCGAGCCCCGGGCAGCGCCGGTTCCCGCACGTCCGGGCTGAGTCGCAAGCGCGGCACAGCGGCGGTCGCCGCCGTGCTGCTGACCGCGGCGGTTATCTTCCCGCAGGTGATCACCAACGAGGTCGCCACTCAGATCGGGGTGGACACGATGCTGTTCGTGGCGGCCGCGATCGCGTGGAACCTGTTCTCGGGGTTCACCGGGTACATCTCGCTCGGGCACGCGGTGTTCTTCGGCACCGGCGCCTACACCGTCGCCATCGCCGCCCAGGACTGGCACGTGACCGGGGACATGGAGTTCGCCCTGCTGCCCCTGGCGGGCCTGACGGCCGGTCTGGTGGCCGTGCCATTCGGGCTGATCGCGCTGCGGGTGCGGCGGCACACATTCGTCGTGGTCACGATCGCGGTGTTCTTCATCTTCCAGCTCATGGCCTTCGACTTCGGCTTCACCGGCGGCTCGGTGGGTCTGTCCGCGCCCTTCCTTACCTGGGCGCCGCAGACCTTCAACAACCCCTTCTACTACGTCGCGCTCGGCCTCGCGGCCGGGACAGGGGTGCTGGCCTGGCTGATCCACGGGTCCCGGTTCGGCCTGCAGTTGCGGGCCATCCGGGACGACGAGGACCGTGCCCGCGGCCTGGGCGTGCGCGTGATGCCGGTCAAGCTCACCGCGTTCGTCATCTCTGGTGTAGTGACCGGGCTGGTGGGCGCGGTCTGGTTCTTCTTCATCGGCCAGGTGCTGCCGCAGTATGGGTTCGATCCGCTGTTCGACCTGTCGGTCGCCCTGATGACCTTCTTCGGCGGGTTCGGCACGCTGGGGGGGCCGGTGCTCGGAGCGCTGGTGCTGGAGCCGGGCCAGCAGTTCCTCACCCTGCGCGTGAGCAACAGCTATGCCGGCGAGCTGATCTGGGGCTCTTTGTTCCTGCTGGTCATCCTCTTCCTGTCGCGAGGCGTGCTCCCGATCGCCGGGGAGAAGCTCACAGCCTGGCGGGCCAGGCGCGCCAGAGCCGCCGCGGCACCGGGTCCGGCCTCGCCCAGCGCGGCCGGGGAAGCGGTGGCCGGCGACGGAGCGGCGCTGGGCGGGAGCGCTCCACGGGAAAGCGGACGAGCGCTGTGAGCGCGCTGTTGCGGGTGGAGGGCGTGTCCAAGGCGTTCGGCGGAGTGCAGGCGCTTGACGACTGCTCGCTGGAGGTCAGGGAAAGCTCCGTGAGCGGACTCATCGGCCCGAACGGCTCAGGCAAGACAACGCTCTTCAACATGATCACCGGCTATGGCCGGGTGGACAGCGGGGACGTCTTCCTGCGTGACCGGCCGATCACGAACCTGTCGCCAGACCGGGTCTTCGGCGTCGGGATCGGGCGGACTTTCCAGCTGACCCGGATCTTCCCGCGGCTAACCGCCATGGAGAACATGCTGATCGCCGCCCAGCACTCCGGCGAGCAGAAGGTGCGCAACCCGCTGGCCAGGGCAGGCGGGGCGGCGGACCGGCGCAGGGCGATGGATCTCCTGGATTTCATGACGATCGGGCAGTACGCGCAGACGCCGGCGGAGCATCTATCCCACGGCCAGCGCAAGCTGCTTGAGCTTGCATACGTCCTGGTCGCCAACCCGAAGGTGGTTCTGCTTGACGAGCCAGCGGGCGGGGTCAACCCCACCCTGATCCACCTGATCGCCGGCCGGATCCGCGACATCAATCGGTCAGGCACGACATTCCTGATCGTGGAGCACAATATGCAGTTCGTCATGAACCTGTGCGACCACGTCACCGTGCTCGACTACGGTACGGTGATCGCCGCCGGCCCGCCTGCCATCATCCGGGAGGACCGGCGGGTGCTCGACGCCTACCTGGGCGTCGCGGAGGATGACGATGACGCTGCCAGCTAGCGTGCCGGCCGGCTCCGGCCAGTCCGGGAGCGCGGCCTGGACCGCGGCCGCGCTGGTGATCGAGGACGTCTGCGCCGGATACGGTGGCGGCGACGTGCTGCATGAGGTCAGCCTGACCGTGCCGGAGGGCGGCATAACCTGCGTGGTCGGCCCGAACGGCTGCGGCAAGTCCACGCTGCTCTCGACGATCAGCGGCCTGCTCAGGCCGCGGCTCGGCAGCATCGCGTTCCGCGGGGAGCCGCTGGCGGGCAAGTCGCCGCGGCAGGTGCTGCGGGCCGGCATCGTGCACGTGCCGCAGAACCACAGCCTGTTCCGCGGGATGACGGTCGCGGAGAACATCGAGCTCGGCGGGTACCTGCTGGGCGACCGCAAGCTCGCGGCGAGCCGCCGGGCTGCCGTGGAGGAGATGTTCCCCGCGGTGGGAGCCTGGGCCGGCCAGAAGGCGGGCAGCCTGTCCGGCGGCCAGCAGCGGCTGGTGGAGTTCGCCAGGTGCCTGATGCTCGACCCGGCACTGGTCATTCTCGACGAGCCGTCGGCCGGCCTAGCGCCGAAGGTGCTGAAGACGGTGTTCGACGCGGTCAGGCTGATGAACGGCTCGGGCAAGACGATTCTGCTCGTCGAGCAGAACGCGCGGGCTGGCCTGCGCCTGTCCACGCATGGGGTAGTCCTAGAGAACGGCCAGGTCAGGCTGTCCGGCACCGGCCGCGAGGTGCTCGAGCACCCCGAGATCGGCGCGCTGTATCTGGGCGGTGCGGTGTCTGCCAGGGGGGACACTCCGCTGGCCGTGGGACACGCCCGGACCCCCGATGGCCCGGAGCCACCCGACGGGCGGGAGCACGAACCAGGGGTGCCGGGGAGCAGTCCGTGATCGTGGACTGCCACTGCCACGTCGTCCCCGAGGTGATGACTACGGCAGCGGTGCCCGGGCGGTGGCGTCCACGGCTGCGCCGCGACCCGGACGGCAGGCTGGCCGCCGAGCTGGGCGGGCGGGTGATCCGCTCGTTCACCGGCGAGCTTAGCGACGTCGGCGTCATGCTGGAGCAGGCCGCCGCGCAGGGCGTGGACCACCTGGTGCTGTCCCCGTGGATCCTGCTCGTGCCGGCGGACGGCGACACCGGCGAGGCGCTCGAGGTGTGCGCCGTGCAGAACGCGGCGCTGGCCGCGCTGGCTGCCGCGCGTCCCGCCCAGGTCAGCGTGCTGGGCGCGGTTCCGCTGCACGACCCGCGGGCCGCGGCCGGCTGCCTGCGCGAGGCGATGGCACTGCCAGGGATGCGCGGCGCGGAGATCCCGGCGAACGCGGGCGGGCGCTACCTCGGCGACGAGGCCTTCGAGCCGTTCTGGGCCGCGGCCGAGCAGACCGGGGCGATGATCTTCGTGCACCCCACCACCACCGGGTTCGGGCTGCCCGCGCTGAGCCCGCGCTACCTGTGGAACTCGGTCGGCAATCCGCTGGAGACCGCGATCACGGCCGCCGACCTCGTCACCGCCGGCGTGCTCGAGCGGCACCCGGACCTGAAGATCCTGCTCGCGCACGGCGGCGGCGGGGTGCACGCCATCCGCGGCAGGCTCAGGCGCGCCTACGCGGTCCGGCCGGAGGCCAGGTCCTGCTCGGCCGCCGGCCCGGATGCGAGCCTGCGCCTGCTCTATTACGACGCGCTCACCCACGACCGGGCGCTGCTCGCCGGCCTGGTCGAGTTCGCCGGGGCCGAGCACGTGCTGCTCGGCTCGGACCGGCCCTTCGACATGGGCACCGACCGCCCCGTCGAGGAGGTGCGCGCGCTCGGCCAGCCCGGCGCCGAGCCGCTGATACTCGGCGGCAACGCCCGGCGCCTGCTCGGGATCGGGGCGCGAGGTGAGGAGCCGGCCCGAGGCGAGAAGCCGGCCAGGGGCGCCACGGCATGACCGGCGCCTTCGACGTCGTGGTGGCTGGCGCCGGGCACAACAGCCTCGTCGCGGCCGCCTACCTGGCCAAGGCCGGACTGTCCTGCCTGGTACTTGAGGCACGGCAGGACATCGGCGGCGACACCAGCTCCGAGGAGCTGACCCTGCCGGGGTTCTGGCATGACTCCTGCTCGACGGCGCACAACCTGATCCAGGCCAGCCCCGTGCTCGGCGAGCTCGGGCTCGCCGAGCACGGGCTTGAGTACCTGCACCCTGACCCGGTCGTGCACCTGCCGTTCCCCGACGGCTCGTGGCTCACCATGTGGCGCGATGAGGAGCGCACCAGGGCGGAGTTCGCGAAGTTCAGCCCGCGCGACGGCGACGCGTACGCCGCGATGATGGTCGCTTACCGGCGGGTGGCGCCCGGGCTCGGCCGGGCCAGGTACACCCCGCTCGGGTTCGGCGACACCACGCGCGACGTGCTGGCACGCGAGCCGGACGCCGGCCGGTGGCTGCGCAGGAACGCCATGTCGGCGTGGGAGGTGATCGTGGGCGAGTTCGCCGACGAGCACACGCGGGCGTTCATGCTGTGGATGTCGTTCATGACCATGCAGCCGCCCGAGCGGCCTGGCACCGGCCTGCTGGCGTACTCGCTCGCCTACGGGAGGCAGCGGCACAGCTGGACGCTGCCGCGCGGCGGATCCGCCGCCCTGCCCACGGCGCTGGCCAGCGTGATCGAGGCGCACGGCGGCGCGATCGTGACCGGCACGCGAGTCACCGGCCTGGTGCTGAGGAACGGCAGGTGCGCGGGCGTCGAGACCGAGCGGGGCGAGAAGTACCTGGCTTCCCGGGCGGTGCTGTCGACGATCCACGTCAAGCACCTGGTCGAGATGGCGCCGGCCAGGGCGTGGGGCGAGGACTTCAGGTACGGCGTGGGCACCTGGCAGCCCGGCGTCTCGATGTTCGTCACCCACTACGCCACGACCGAGCCGCCGCGGTTCGACGCCGGCGACGGCCAGCTCACCGCCGTCGCGTCGGGCACGCCGGAGTCCGCTGAACGGATGCTGCGGCTCGGCACGGACTTCAGGGCGGGACGTATCGCGGTCGACGACCCCGTCCTGCTCGTGCTGTGCCCGACGGTCGCCGACCCGTCGCGAGCGCCGGCGGGCAGGCACACGCTGAAGGTCGTGGGCTTCCAGCCCTACGAGCTGCCCGCCGGCCCAGAGCGCTGGGACGAGCTCAAGGACGGCGTCTCCCAGCGCCAACCTGGACCAGCTGCGCAGGTACGCGCCGAACGTCACCGGCGAGGTCATCCTGGCGTCCGCCGTCAAGAGCCCGCTCGACCTCGAGCGCATGAACGCGCACAACTGGCATGGCTCTTGCCACGGCGGCGACGCCGGCCCGGCGCAGTCAGGCGACCTGCGCCCTGTGCCTGGCTGGGCAAGCCACCGGATGCCGATTCCCGGGCTCTACCAGACCGGGGCCACCACCCATCCTGGCGGCTCGGTGAGCGGCGCGCCCGGACGGAACGCGGCCACGGTCATACTGGCGGATCTAGGCAGATCGATGACTGGCGGGTGAGGGACATGGCGATACGCACGTTCGGGACGACCGCGGTCGACTGGGAGCAGCGGGTCGACTTCGACCGGCTCCGCACCGAGCGGCTCGCCAGGCTGAAGGAGCACCTGGAGCGGTCGGAACTCGGGGCGCTGCTGAGCTTCGACATGGCCAACACCAGGTACATGACCGCCACCCACATCGGCACCTGGGCGATGGACAAGCTGATCAGGTTCGCGCTGCTGCCGCGCGGCGGAGAGCCGGTCGTGTGGGACTTCGGCTCGGCCGCCAGGCACCACCAGCTGTACAACCCGTGGCTCGACCACACGCCGGGGGAGCCAACGGCGGCCGGGGCGGCCAGGACGGGCGCGCAGGCAGGCATCTCCACGCTGCGCGGCGCGTTCCACCCGGACGCAGGGATCGCGCACGGAGCTGGCACGCCAGTGCGGCCGTGGTCTTGCGCGAGCACGGCGTGTTCGGCGCGCCGGTCGGAATCGACGTAGCCGAGATGCCCGTGCTCGCTGCGCTACAGGCCGAGGGGATCCAGACCGCCGACGGGCAGCAGGTCTTCCTCGAGGCCCGCAGGATCAAGACCGCCGACGAGATCACGCTGCTCACGCACGCCTGTTCGATGGTGGACGCCGCCTACGACGAGCTGTACGCGTTCCTGCGTCCCGGCGTGCGCGAGAACGAGTGCGTCGGACTGGTCAGCAAGGTGCTCTACGACCTGGGCAGCGAGTACGTCGAGGGCGTCAACGCGATCTCCGGCGAGCGCTGCTCGCCGCACCCGCACGTGTTCAGCGACCGGATCCTGCGGCCAGGCGACCCCGCGTTCTTCGACATCCTGCACAGTTTCAACGGCTACCGGACGTGCTACTACCGGACGCTCGCGGTCGGCAGCGCATCCCGGGCACAGCGCGACGCCTACCTCAGATGCCGCGAGTACATGGACGCCGCGATCGCGAGGGTCAGACCTGGCGCGACGACCGGCGAGATCGTGGCGCTCTGGCCGCGGGCCACCGAGTTCGGCTTCCCCGACGAGACCGCCGCGTTCGCGCTGCAATACGGCCATGGGGTTGGTTTGTCGATCTGGGAGAAACCGATCTTCAGCAGGCTGGTGTCCCTTGATCATCCTGAGACGCTGGAGGAGGGCATGGTGTTCGCGCTCGAGACCTACTGGCCGGCGGCCGACGGCTGGTCGGCCGCGAGGATCGAGGAGGAGGTCGTCGTGACGGCCGACGGCTGCCAGGTGATCACGAAGTTCCCTGCCGAGGACCTGCTGGTTGCGGGCCGCAAGTACTGGACCGTGGGCGGCGCTCTCGACACGCTCCGTGAGAGCCAGTCGCACCTGAATACTGCGGCTGGCCGGGGCGAGATGACTCCCGGGACAGGCGACATGACGGTCACCAGCGTGGACGCCGACCGGCTGCTCGCGCTGTACGAGCAGATGGCGGTGATCAGGCGGACCGAAAGGGCCGCGCACGACCTGTTCCTGGCCGGCCTGGTCAAGGGCACCACCCACCTCGCGGCCGGCCACGAGGCGGTCGCGGTCGGGGCGAGCGCGAGCCTGCGGCCCGACGACTACGTCTTCGCTACCTACCGCGGGCACCACCACGCGATCGCCCGCGGCGCCACCCCAGAAGAATGCCTGGCCGAGCTGATGAGCAAGGCCACGGGCGTGTGCAAGGCCAAGGGCGGGTCGATGCACCTAACCAAGGCGTCGGCCGGGATGCTTGGCTCCTACGCGATCGTCGGCGCGCACCTGCCGCTCGCGGCCGGGGCCGCTTGGTCGGCCAAGCTCAGGGGTTCCAGCCAGGTTGCCGTCGCGTTCTTCGGGGACGGCGCGACCAATATCGGGGCCTTCCACGAGGCGCTCAACATCGCGTCAGTCTGGTCCTTGCCCGTGCTCTTCATCTGCGAGAACAACCTCTACATGGAGTACACCCCGATCGGTTCGGTCACCGCGGTGCCGAACCCGGCCGCCGACCGCGCGCCTGCCTACGCGATCCCCGCCGAGGTGATCGACGGCAACGACGTCGTCGTGGTGGCCGAGGCCGTCGGCCGGGCGGCCGAGCGGGCCAGGTCGGGCCAGGGCCCCACGGTGCTCGAGGCCCGCACCTATCGTCACTTCGGGCACAGCAGGACCGATCCCGCGACCTACCGCCCGCCGGAGGAAGTGCAGGAATGGCTGGAACGGGACCCCCTCGACATCGCCAGGGCCAGGCTCGCCGAGCTCGGGGTGCCCTTCGAGCAGGCGATCGAGGCCGACGACCGGGCGGCCGGGCTGGTCGCGGCGGCGGTGGCGGCCGCGCGTGCCGCGCCGCCGCCTGACCAGGCCGACGCATTCACCGATGTCTGGGCGGACGGAGGCTCGCAATGGCGAACATAATAAATTTAAAAAAAAAAAAAAAAAACCTACCGGGAGGCCGTCGCCGACGGGCTGGCCCGCGAGCTGCGGCGCGACCCAGCCGTGGTGTGCCTCGGCGAGGACATCGGTAAGCCCGGCGGCGTCTTCAAGACCACGCAGGGCCTGTTCGAGGAGTTCGGGCCCGGCCGGATCTGGGATACCCCGATCTCCGAACAAGCGATTCTCGGCCTCGCGATGGGCGCCGCGATGACCGGGATGCGACCGGTCGCGGAGATCATGTCTCTCCGACTTCTTCGCGGTGTGCTGGGACTACCTCGCCAACGAGATACCGAAGATGCGGTACATGACCGGCGGGCAGGTCGCGGATCCCGCTCGTAGTCCCACCGCCAACGGCGGCGGGCTCGGGTTCGGCGCGCAGCACTCGCAGGCGGTGGAGAACTGGACGCTCACGATCCCCGGCCTGAAGATCGCTGCGCCGTCCAACCCGGCTGACGTCGTCGGCATGCTGGCCTCGGCCGTGCGCAGCGAGGACCCAGTGGTGTTCTTCGAGCACAAGGGCCTGTTCGCGAGCAAGGGCGAGGCCGCTCCGCAGGGCCATGTCGTCCCTCTTGGCCAGGCGGCGATCGCCGGGCAAGGGACCGACGTGACCGTCGTGGCCCTGGCGGCGACGGTTCCGATGGCGCTGGCGGCCGCGGAGCGGCTCGCCGCCGACGGCGTCAGCGTGGAGGTGATCGACCTGCGCTGCCTGGTCCCGCTTGACATGGCGACCGTGCTCGCCTGGGTCGCCGGGACTTCGCGGCTGCTGATCGTCGAGGAGAACCCGTACCAGGGAGGCTGGGGCGGCACGATCGCTTCGATCGCCGCAGACGAGGGGTTGCGACGCTCGACGCGCCGGTCAGGCGCGTCGCCGCGGCCTGCGTCCGCTGCCGTTCGCCGACGCCCTCGAGCAGCAGGTGATCCCCACCACCGGCTCCCTCACCGCCGCCCTCCGCGCCCTAGCCGCCTACTAGCGGCGGGTCCACGAGTGGGCGACCGGGCAACAGTGTCCGCATAGCGGAGGCCGAAGCGTGGGCGTCCTGTTACTCATGAATGGCATGTGGTATTTGAGGTTCGACTGTGATTCATGTCATGGAACTATTTCGGTGATTCTGCCTTCCTAAGACCGGAACTTCGGGCATCGTAGGGATGCAAAGCACCCCGCGTGCCTGACGTGTTACTTAGAGTAACCAGCCAGTCGCCTTGAACCCGCGACGCAGCCGGCACGCAGAATGCCGGAGACAATCGCCCGGCAATCAGGGGATGGCAGGTGAGCACGCCAATGGGTGCCCGACCCAGAGTTCACCTTGATTCGCTTGTGATCGCTGAACCGTACGTCCACGACCCGATTCACCATCGCCCGCATCACCATCGCAGGGAGCGCACCGGTACTCGCCGCCGCGGCCATCGCCGCGGGCAGC
>CAVUFO010000015.1:0-130190 GCA_963740785.1 uncultured Actinomycetota bacterium | reverse complement strand
CTTCGGGCTCAGGTGCGGACAGGACTCTCGACAAGCCCTATCCTCCCAGGCCAAAGGCACTTCTTCATTTCTCGACCCAGCCGGATCACCGGCCAGGCGAAAGCCCGAGGCTAATCATGCCGGCGCTCGCAGGCGGAATCATGCCAGGTGCGTCTCCGCGGCAGATCGGGCAGCGCGCCGAGACCGCTTGCGCCCGGGAGCCGATGGCGGGAGCCAACAGGCAGCCATGCTGGCCGGAATCGGGCGACGTCGACCTACTCCTCGCGCGTCGGCGGCCCGCCGAGCGATCGTGACCGACGTCGGGAGATGACCGAGTTTCACCTGAAAGCGGATGGTCGGCGGTTCGACTTTGCCCCTGACCACCTGTTTTGCAGTGTAATCTTCTGGCCCGGGGGCCAAGCGTGGCGGAAGGTCAGGACCTCGCGCGCTCTGGCGAGGGGTCGGACGCCGACGATCACCGCCTTGAAGGTCGGTAGCCGTGAGTCGCCCCGGTTCGCCGGCCGTTGCAGGCACGCAGCGGGCACGCGCCCTGCCTAGCCTGCATAGACCTCCGGGATGGCGCCTTTGATCCGCTGCACGGTTCGGCCGACGTCCAGGCCGGTCGTGTCGATGCCGATGTATCGGTAGTCAGCATCGGCGGCCCGCCGGATTGTCCGATCTTCCGGAATATGGTCGACCATGTCTCGCCATTCCTGCGTGGTCCGCTTCGCCCGGGTGATTCGCCGATGATCGCGCACCTCCTTGTCGACCAGGAGATCTACGAGGAACACCGCCGACGGCCGTAGCAGCTGGCGGAAAGACACGTAGTCGGAGTAGCGGCGCAGGAAGCTGCCGGCGATGACGTTGACGTAGCCTGCCGCCCAGAAGTTCTCCACGAGGCCGGCCACATTCCGGCGAAGCAGGTCGAAGAATGTGTCGTCCATCGAGCAGGGGTTCGTCTGGCCGATGTCCTCGGCGTCGATCCGGGCGCCATACGGCGTGGACGGCAGTAGCGCACGCACGATGGTTGACTTGCCAGCGCCTTCCTCCCCGCTGATGATGATGAGCCGTTGCTCCGGTAAGGCGGGCTGTGAAGGGGACACGCAGCGAGTATGACTGACAGCCTGAAGGCGAATCACGGGTACTGGCAGCGGCGGGCGCGGCGTGACGCGGCCGCCATGTCCGTCTCGAATCACTGGCCGTGTCACACCAGCTCGGTAAGCTCAGCGGCAGGGAGAGGAGGCCGAGATGACGGCGCAGCCGCGCGACTTGGTCCCTGCCGGGGCGCCTTATCCTGCCAAGACCCTGCGCGCCATCCGGGCTGCCTTGGTGGTGCCAGAGGACCTTGAGGCGTTCGACGCGGGGCTCAAGGCGGTCCTGGACGAGGTGAGGGTGAACCTCGACCTCGGAGTGTTGAATGACTTCCTGCATCGCTGGTGGATATCCGCTTGCGATTCGGCGCGGGACTCTGAGGGTCGCCGGCGCATGCATGCCCGAGCCGAGCAGGTTCTTGCCGGCGAGCCGGCGCCGCCGACACGGCCGTGGCGTGAGCTCCTCGCCGAGCGCGAAAGCGGCCGGTAGGTGTATCGACTCAGCCTGGACCCGATCGCCGAGGACCAGGTTAACGCCGTGCCCCAGGAAGCCCTTCGCCCGCTCGCCGAGCTGTTCACCCTGCTGGAGACGGCACCGTGGAGCGGGCAGCCATTCAACTCCGCCACTGCGCGGGGCAACATGCTCACACACGCATTCGGGGAACTTGGCCTTGCCACCTACCTCGTATTAGACGAACGGCGCGAGGTATATCTGCTCCGCATCGAGTGGCCCTGAGTTCAGTCCGAGTCAGCAGAGCGGCCGCAGACGCAACCATGACGGCAACGTTGCCAGTGATCGGCAGCCACGGGCGTCCCGACCTCCATCTGCCCGGCACGCGATGATGCTCCGGGCCCTCGAATACTCGCGCGCCGCCGCCGTGGGCCGCCGGCGCGGCGGGCGGGGCTCGCTTGGGGGAGCCAATGGCGGGAGCCAACAAGCGGCCATGTCGGCCGACATGCGGCGACATCGGGCCACCGTTGCGGCAGGTCAGCGGGTCGTAGAGCGACGCAGGGCTACGCGCGGCGATAATTACATTTCACCTGAAAAGCGGAAGGTCGGCGGTTCGACCCCGCCCCTGACCACAACAACTCAACTAGCAACCGCCCAGCCTATGACCTGGGCAAACGTCTCTCCTTCCTCGTTCCAGGACTCCCGACATAGGGAGAAGGATCATGCAGTGCCGGGGTGCGGCTTGATTTCGTAGCGCAGGGCCAGAGCGGTGCCGGGGTAGCGGGCCTGGGCATGGGTGAGCTGGTCGCAGAGCATGGCGAGGGCCTGGGTGCGCCGCGGCGCGGTGAGCGGGTCGAGGCGGACGAGCAGCTGGCCGTGGCCGGGGATGATGTCGCCGGAGGTCGTGAGGGCTTCGCGGATGAGCGCGTAGGCTTCGTCGCCAGCTCGGGCGTAGCGGCCGTTCAGGGCGCGGGCGAGGATGGTCTCGGCGTTGTAGGCGGCCATCCGGATGGCGTGGGTGATCTGCTTAACCTCGGCGTCCAGGCGCACCATGCCGGGGGCCAGGTCGCCGAGCCTGATCCGGGCGGGCACGGCCGCGGCTGCCTGCTCGGCTTCCTCGAGCTCCTGCGAGTCCTTCTCGACGGGCGCGATGAGCGCGTTGATCATCTGGTTGGTGATGGTGACCGGCAGCCCGGGGGCTGGGCTGCGCAGATGCAGGAGCCTGGCGTCACGTTCGGTTTCGGCGGCCTGGGCGAGAGACTCAGCCCGGCGGACCTGGGCGGCGGCGGCCTTCTTCGCCGGGTTCGGGACCTTCCGTTCCGGGTCATCGGCGTGGCGGCGTAGGAGTCGAGGGCGTCGAGGGCGAACCGGGTGCGGGCAGGTCAAAGCCCGCGGCGATGATGCCGGCGAACAGGGCCGGGGACCAGCCGCCCCGGTCAAAGCACACCGTCACCCGCCGGCCCTCGCCCGCGATTTCGCGGAGGTCCGGCAGCAGGGCGCGCAGCTCGCCGGCCAGGGACTCGGACGGCTCGGCGACGACCATGAACACCGGGTCGCCGTCGCAGTCAGTGACCCAGGTCTCCATCGTGGCCGGGGCGGGGAACTTCAGCCGCGCGACATGGGTCTTCTGCACCTGCCGGGTGCCGTTACAGGCGCGGGCATGCCCGTCGGCATACAAGAACCCGAGCGCGTCCGGCCGGGCGGCGGCGTGCCGGCGGGCCAGCGCCATGACCAGCTCGTGCGCCTGGCCGGCGGCGGCGATCTCGCCGAGCTTGCGGCGGATCGTCTTGACCTCCGGCGCCCGGTCCAGGCCGAGCACCCGGCTCAGCGCGCCCGGCGGCACCCGGGTGGCACCCTCGGCCCTCGGCTCGCCGGCCAGGGCCAGGAACACCAGGGTGAGCAGCGTCGCGGCCAGGCCGTAGAACCCGTTCTTCAGCTGCCCGTACACCTCACGGGCGGCCTCGAGCAGGCCGGCATCTTCCAGGCCAGGCAGGGCCAGCAGCAGCCCGGCCAGCGGATCGCTCACATCCAGGTGCTCGCCGATGAGTTCCCTGAGCTTCTTCTTCTCGTTCCGGTCCACGTTCCCCTAGCACCCCTCGGCGATCGTTTGAGCCAGTCATCCCCGGCCCGTGTCAAGCATCTTGCGACGCGCGAGGTCGCCGCAATCGACCGATTGGCTGGCTTGCCATGAGCTCTCCGATGAGGTCGGGCGGCGCGGGACAGCGATGGGCGAGCGCGTCAGCAGGGCGCTGGCTGGCGGGGCGCGGAGGGCTCGGCGGATTCATCGCGATTTCATCCGCCGCTTAGCTCGCCGGCGACGAGAATCGCCTGCGCAGCCACGGAACGAGTGCCACGATCACTCGCCAGCCGAGCAGGAACAAGCCAAGGAAGGCCAGTGCCACCGCGATGAAGACCATGGCAGTGCCCTGACCAGCCAGAATCCGCAGCGACATGCCGATCGCGACGGTGCTCAGCCAGACCCCGACGCCCGTGGGAACCAGCGCAACTGGCCGGCGCCAGCTGCGCGTGGCCAGCTCGCCGATGCCCATCCCGGCCAGGAACGGCCAGGCGGTGGTGCCCAGACCGGCCAGGCCGCCGGCCTCGCCGTGGCTTGCCCGCCCGATGACCACGAATACCAGCACCACGCAGCCGTCGAAGACGGCGGCGGTGGCCATGCGCATCTGAACATGGTAGCCACCTCATCACCGTCGCCGGCCGCACCAGAGCCGCCACCGCACGTTCAACGCGGCCACCCGGATACGCTCCCGAGCGGCGATTCAGCGCCCTTTTAGTTGCGGTCAGCGTCGCGTGGTCTGGGCCGCCAAGAGTCTCTGTTCGGCATCGCCCGGCCTGGCGTCGGCCTCGTCTCCCTGAGCTGCCGGTCTGAGATGGAGCGGAGCCGGATCGCCGGCTGCGAGTGCTTGTCGGGGTCGGTGGCTCGCGTGCGCGGTGCGGCCTGCCTTGTAGCAGGTCCAGGCCTGCTGAGCCGTGGTTGGGTCCGCTCTCGCCGAAAACGGCCTGGCGTGTCGTCGATGACGGCTTCGCGCAGCCACGAACGAGTTCGGCACCTCCCAGCAACCGGCCACAGCTGCAGACGTCGCGGCATGATGGCACGCGCCTCAACGCACCGTTTAGTGGTGAAGGCTTGAAAATGGCGGCTTGTAGACGTCAAAATACTTCCGCGTAGATGCCGGTCTAGGGGATTCGAGTCCTTCCAGGGGCGCCACCTGCGGAAAGGCGGATTCACCGCGCAGCACAGCGCAGTCAGGACAGGCCGGGACGACGAGCACGACACGGCACTAAACTCTAGATGTCCCAGCCGGCCCCGGCGGCGCTTGCCATCTGCAACGCTGGCGTCCTCGCCGCCGCCGCCGGGCCGATCGCCTGGTCGAAGACCGGCGAGCACGATCCGCCATTCCGCGGTCAATGTCGTTCTGTGACACGTGCGTTGCCCCACGCTACAGCAATGGCCCAACCGGCTGACGAACTCTGACCGGAGCCGAAGCATTCGAGCTGAAGGGTATGGATCCCTGTTACATTGACATCGACGGTTTTTGGCTTAGGGACGCTGACATTAAGGGTCCGGAGAGTGCGCCCATCGCCAATTAGTATTACGCCCGCTTCGAAATGTGGCGGAAACTTGGCCTCAAGTCCAATAGTGGCTTGGAACCGGCGAGCGTTATGCTCTAGGTTATATGCAGGAAAAGCAGTGGGGTCACCAACGTTGCAATAGAACAAGATGCTCTTCGGGTAAATTGATCCGTCTATCTTTGCCGGACCCGGGCTTACCAGCTGGCCGAGATTCCCGGAAGGGGTCAGATCTGCGAGATATGAGAACGACGACGTGCTGGAAGTCTTCGGAATCACCACCGGGGCAGGCTTGCCGGCTGAGGAGCCTGCACTGGCCGAAATGGAAGGCGCGGGCGGCGAAGAAGCTGCTTTTGGCGGCGTGCCAGAACTGACAAGGATCAATGCTATGTAACTGGATAGGTGGTGTTGGCTTTCTCCGCTGGTCGGCGGTATTTGCCGTGGCGGGGTGGTGTTCAGTATGGCCTGTCTGGGTGTGTCTGGTTGTAGGCGGTGATGGCCGGTGCGGGGATCGTGCCGGCGGAATCGATCTGGAATCCCTGGCTGGCCGCCCATTCGCGGACTTCGGATGTGCTGGCCTGCGATCGTGAGCCGGTGATATGCGCGCGCGGCTCGCGTGGCCGGGCGTTCTTGATGGCTTCGCTGACGAGGTCGCTGGCGCGGCGGGTGCGTTTCATGCCGAGTTCGGCGAACAGGGCGCTGGAGATCTCCTCGACGGTCTGGCCTGGCCGCTGGCGTTCCAGCTGGCGCACGGCTTCGGTGAGCTCTTCCAGGCTGAAGGCGCGGACCGGGTTGTCGAACAGGCCGAGCTGGCGGCCGGCCGGGCGGGGCAGCATGCGGTTTACGGTAGCTGGCGGCGGTACGCCCTGGCGCCGGAATCGCTGCTGGCTGCCGTGATCTGAGGATTCCGGCTGGTAACTGGACGGTGCATGGCCGGGCGAGGTTGCCTTTCGTGATCTTCCGGAGCCGGCCCGGCGTGTCGTGTTGATTACGTTCCGCCGGCAGTGATCATTTGCGGGTCGTGCCTGATGCGCCGTCTGCCCGGGATGAGGAGGCTGTGCTGCGCGCGGCTAATGCCCGGCTGCGGCAGGTGATCGAGGCCAAGGACACCGAGATCGCGGCGCTGCGGTCGTCGCATCAGGCGCAGCTGGACGTGCTGCGGGCTCAGGTGGCGGCGCTGGCCGCTCAGGTGGCCGGGCTTCAGGCCCGGGTGCGGCAGAGCTCGCGGAACTCCTCCAGGCCGCCGTCTTCTGACGGGCCGGGGAAGCCGGCGCCGAAGTCGCTGCGCGGCAAGTCGGGACGCAAGCCGGGCCGGCCGAAGGGGCAGCCCGGCGCGACGCTGGAGATGACCGCCGCGCCGGACCAGGTGATCCGGCATGAGCCGGCGCGCTGCGCTGGCTGCGGGGCCGATCTGGCCGGCGCGCCGGCGGCGGGAACCGGGCGGCGGCAGGTGATCGACCTGCCGCGGATCCGCGCGGTGGTGACCGAGCATCAGATGATCTCCCGCCGCTGCGGCTGCGGGACGGTGACATCGCCGGCGGCGCCGGCCGCGGTGGCCGCGCCGGTCCAGTACGGGCCACGGCCGCCGGCGATCGGCGCATACCTGCGGCACGGCCAGTTCCTGTCCCGGGGCCGGACCTGCCAGGCGATGGGCGAGCTGTTCGGCGTCCCGGTCTCGCCCGGCACCATCACCGCGATGGTGACGCGGGTCACCGGGTCCCTGGACCCGGCCCTGGAGGTGATCCGCCAGGCGATCGCCGCGGCGCCGGCCGCGCATTTCGGCGAGACCGGGTTCCGCGTCGGCGGCCGGCTCGCCTGGGTCCACTCGGCCTCCGCCGGGAACCACGCGCTGATCACCGTGCACGGCAAGCGCGGCAGGCAGGCGATGGACGCCGCCGGGGTACTGCCCGCGTTCGGCGGCATCGCGGTGCATGACGCATGGGCTCCCTATGACACCTACCAGCACCTGGCCGGGCACGCATTGTGCAACGCGCACGCCCTCCGCGAGCTGCAGGCCGTCACCGACGCCGCCCCGCCCGGCCAGTGGTGCCGGGCCAGCCAGGCCGTCAGCGCCCTGCGGGACATGAAACGCCAGGCAGACTCGTCGCTGGCCACCGACGGCACCCTGGACCACGTCGACCAGGCCGCGATGGCCGCCGCCCGGCACCGGTACCGGTCCGCCGTCTTGATCGGCGAGAAGCAGACCGCCTCCCGGGCCGGGCCGCTCATGGCAAAGCGCCACGCCCTGGCCCGCCGCCTCCGCCAGCGGCAGAACGACTACCTCCGCTTCACCGCCGACGCCCGCGTCCCCTTCGACAACAACGCGGCCGAAAGAGAAGTCAGGATGGGAAAACTTCGCATCAAGGTCTCCGGAGCCATGAGATCCATGACCGGCGCGCAGGCCCTCTGCGCCATCCGCAGCTACCTGTCCACCGCAGCCAAGCACGGCATCGGCGCCCTCGACGCACTCACCCAGGCCGCAACCGGATCAGCCTGGATCCCCGGCACGCCATAACAACGACCTATCCAGTTACAATGCTATTACTATCGCCACTACAGCTACGACGCTTCCGATAACCGGAAGGACAAGTACATCCCCCCGAAATGTCGGCTTTCACTACTGCCAAGACCGAGCGATCGAGGACTTGTCCGGCGTCAGCCCAGAGATGTACGGCTGAGTCGCAAGCTACTGGCTGAACTCGATCTTCCGCGGCAGGTTCGAGGGCCCCCTCTACGCGACCCTGCTTACCTTCCTGCGCCGCACCCTACCTTAATTGCGAGCGGCATGCAGGTCAGTGTGCGGCTCAGGTGGGTTTCTGGTGAATGGCCACTCAAGCGGCCGACGCCAAATCAAAGTCCGCCTTGCCCAGAGCATGGGTTCCGGCGCAGCGCACCAGGGGCACACGAGACCGCATCCCGAATGGCCATTTAGGTGCGAGTTATCGCATCGATCAGAAAGGCAACCGCCATACAGATCGAGCCGATGGAGCGCTTAGGTGGTCGTACGCATTCGGCGAGCAGGCTGGCGGGGCTAGGCGTTAGCCTGCGAGGCGTTCTTGTATCCGGCGGACATCGGCTGGCCGGATGCGGGCCAGGAGGCGGTTGGCGAGGGCCCCGTTGATCGAGGCGATGGCCTGGAGCCGGTCTTCGAAGGCCGGGGCATCGGCGCCCTGGTCTTCGAACCAGGCGGCGACGTCAGCCCAGTGCCACAGCGGGCTGCGCACGTTGCCGGCCGCGGGGCGGGGGAAATTGCCCGGGCCGCGCTGACCGTTGACGAGCATGGAGACTGACTGGCGGCTGCGCCCGGCCCGTTCGGCGATGTCGGAGATGGACACCAGTTCGTCTTCCACCGCCAGCGGCTCGAACCCGAGGTCAATCACCTCGGCCAGGGCATTCAGGACGGCATCGAGGAACGACTCGGCCTGGCGGTCGAACCCGATGAAGTGCCCGCGGGGGCCGTCCTCGACGCCGACCTCGTCCTCGAGCGCCTCGTGCAGGCGATCAGCATCGGAGTCCGTCATGGCGTCGCGTAGCCGGACGCGGAACGCGTAGGTCGGCATGTCTATTGTTGCTCCTGATTCTTCTGGGCGAAGCGGCGGATGAGGCGGGCGGCGACGTCCGCGTCTTTGGGTGTGCTCCAAACCCGGAGCCGCTGCCCGTTGGGCGCCAGGACAACGCCCCAGGTATGACCGGCATGGCGCACCTCGCGCCGCAAGCCCATCCCGGCAGAGCATCCTGCCGCGCTGCCCGCGATGCGGCGCCCTCTACGACAACGCCCCCGCCGGGGACGCCAGCACCCGGCGGCTCGCCCACGAAGAAGCCGATCAGCTCAACCCAGACCATTGACCGGCCCGCTCACTCGGGACGCAGCCCGGTGCTGACCGCAGGCCGTCGTCGCGCACCTGATTGCCCGGCTCGCGGCCACCGCGCCAACGGGCGGCCCTGCGAGCCATCGCCTTGCGCAGACTCCTTGACCGGCGGCTGCTCCGGGTGCTGCCGGCTGCGGCAAGGACAGGCCAGACTTGGACCCGCGGGTGGTCTCGCATCGTGAAGGAATCGGTTCGGTGAGCATTCACAAAGGCAGCAGATACCAGGTGTGCCAACAGAAGGCCGAGGTCCTGGGCAACATCGGTGCTGCGCTTTTCCGGCAGCCAACGACCCTGACCGTACGACTTCCCAGGGAGCTGGCGGACCTGGCCCTGGCGGCCCGGCGCCGAGACGATGACGACGGCAGCCCGCCAGGACCGGAGACAGCCGAACAGACGATCACGCGTCATCGGGCGGGGACGCTCGCTCTCATCGGAAGGTGCATCGAGCAGAGCGGCCGAGCGGATGGCAAGGTCATCGTGTGCGAACTCGACGCCTGGTACATCGGCGGAGCGCTCGAGGCCGCCGACGACGGATTCCTGCCGGACCACGTACGGGCCGTGAGCCACAGCAAGCGCTGAACAGGCCAACTCTTCGCTGATGCCTACATGTTCTCGTCGGCTGAGGCGCACCCGCTGGGCTCGATCCGCATGCGTGCGAGGATCCCCTGAGATGCTGACCAACCACCGTCGGTATCGGAGGACTCGGTGGCTGTGGCTGCGCCGGGTGGCGGCGTAGGCTGAAACCTCGTGACGCCTGATGAGCGCTGGCTGGCCGCGGCCTGGCATTCGTGCGGGCTTCACTCCCGGCAGCGCCGGCGCGGGTGCTGGAGGTCGGCTGCGGGCCGCTCGGCGGCTTCGTTCCCCTGCTTGAGCCGGCCGGTTACGAGGCAACCGGCGTCGACCCTGAAGCGCCGCAGGGATCCTGTTACCGTCAGGTCGAGTTCGAGCGCTACGACCTGGTCGGCCAGCTGGATGCGATCGTGGCCTGCACGTCGCTGCACCACGTCGCCGACCTGGGCACGGTGCTGGACCGGGTTCACGCGGCGCTGGTGCCCGCCTCTTCGTGATGGGCGCGGACGATTCGCGCCCCCCCCTTTCGCCCGGCTGCCTGAGGCCGACAACGGGTCAGGCTGGCTGCACGAACGATACGAGCAATGGCGCGAGTCCGGTCACCCCTGGGATGCCTACCTGCGGTCCTGGGCACAGGCTGAGGGCTTGCACGGCGGACAAGACATCCTGGACGAGCTTGACGCAAGGTTCGACTCAAGGCCCGCGACTTACGGGCCCTACTTCTTCGCCGACCTGGCCGGCACCACCGAAGCCGACGAGCAGGCAGCCATCGACAGCGGGCTGATCCTGGCCAACCGCATCCAGTACGTAGGCCAGCGAGCATAATCCCGAATCGGGAGTTCTGGGTGCGGCAGCCAACGAGTCGAACTGCAACGTGGCGCGCGCCGAGTCGGCGGCGGCGGCCGGGTCGTTGGCCGCTTTGCCCAGCGTCGTCAAGCCGACAGTTCTACCTGTCTTGGGCTCACGATCGCGGACTTCTGGCTGGCCTGTCACGCTGACCTGCGGGTTCTTCGCTCAGGGTGTGTAAATCTGCGAGCTGAAGGTCCTGGCTTCCGCGTAATTCAGTTCGCCTAGATGAGTGAGTCCTATTGGTCTTCACTGGTCATAGGCGATCAGGGAGCGCTTGACGGTAGCGCCGGTGCGCCAGTTGTGCCAGATCGCGGCGGCGAGGGCCAGGAGGCGGGCGGCGACGCGGGCGTAGACCCCGGCCAGGGTGCGGCCGCCGTGCTGCTCGAGGGTGAGCTGGCCTTTGAGGGTGTCGAAGATTGCCTCGATCCACTGCCGCTGGCGGGCGAGCTTCCCGAACCGGGGAGCCTCGTCTTTGCGGTCGGGGCGGATCAGGTGCGCTCCCAGCTCACCGGTGATGAACGCCTCGAAGTCTTTCCCGGCGAAGCCCTTGTCGCCGAGGATGACCTGGCCGGCGCGGACGAGGTGGTGGTCGTGCTCCAGCAGGGCGCGGGTGACCTCGCGCTCGCCGAGGCCGGGGTGGGCCAGGCCCCAGATGACCGGCATGCCCTCGGCGGTGGCGATCAGGTAGAGGCGGAAACCCCAGAAATACCGCGAATGGCTGGCGCAGTACCCGTAGCCGGCGTACCCGGCCAGGTCAGAGCGGCGGACGGTCTCACGGCTGGCCGCGCACGGCACCGGCGTGGAGTCGACCAGGCGCAGCAGGTCATGCCAGGAATCAGTATCGCGGGCCAGCTCGGTGATCACCGCGGACAGCAGCCCGCCGGAGCGGCGCAGCCGCTTGCCGTACCCGGACTGCTCCGGCAGGTACGGGAACATCGCAGTCAGGTTCTGGCGGGCATGCCGGATCCAGCGTCGCTCGCTGGCGATCCCCGGCAGCTGCTGCGCGACAGCCAGGCACAGTAACTCCGCATCCGTCAGCTCCGGCTTGCGGCCGGGACGGTGATCACGCGACCAGCCCAGCACGGGCAGCACGCGGTCATCCAGATCCACGTAGAGTGCGGTCAGGAGGGTCTCGAGGTTGTTCGTCACAAAACGATCTTCGGCGCCCTCCGCCTTACATGCCGGGCAGCGACACGCACCCAAGATCAATAGGACTCACTCATCTAGAGGCCGGATCTGGTGTGTGGCCTGCGTGGATGCGTGCGGGAGCGGTGGCGGGGCGTTTCTCTAGGCCTGGTGGTGGGGCTGGCTGGCTGGTGGTGGTTGCAGGTCGATGATCTGCCTGGGCGGGGTGATGCTGAGCTTGGAGAGGATGTCGCGCTGGGTCTTGGTGAGCGTGGTGAGCTGGCGGTAGGTGCCGGCGGGGCCGGTGAAGGTGCCGGCATGGATGCGGTCGAGCTCGCGGCGGGTGGCGGGCCAGGTGGCGCCGGTGGTGGTCTCGATGATGCGGGTCATGAGCAGGGCGAGCCAGCACAAGATGACGTGGGCGCGGATCCGTTCCTCGAGCCGGTGGTAGACGGGCCGCAGGTCGATGATCTGCTTCATGTCGCGCCAGCCGCGCTCGACTTCGAGGAGCTGCTTGTAGCCGGCGGCGATGTCGGCGGCCGGGAGATTCGGGTCGGAGCAGCGGAGCAGGTACTTGCCGTCGAGGTTCTCCTCGGCCTTGGTCTTGGCGGCGCCGGCGCGGAGGAGGCCGCCGGGGGTGACCCGCAGGTAGCGGTTCAGGCCGGGCTTGGTGGAGATCACGCCGCGCAGTTCGGCTCTCTTGGTCTTGCTGAGCTTGTCGGAGTCCTTGATCATCTCTTCGAGCTGGGCGAGCATGCGGGAGCGGACGCCGGAATCGCGCTCGGCGGCCTCGGGGTTGTGGCAGATTACGAACCGGTCGGTGTCGCTGACCTTGACTTCCTTGACCCGCAGGTTCCCGGCGACCTCGGTGTAGCGGCCCTGGCGGGACAGGGCGGCCTGGACGTCGGCGGACCCGGACCGCAGCTTCTCCCCGATGATGTAGTGGTGGTCCCCGGCCCGCAGGTAGCGGCGGTTCGCCGCGGAGGAGAACCCGCGGTCGGCGACCCAGACGATCTTGGACAGGGTCCAGTCCCGCATGTCGTCCTTGACCTGGCGGATCAGCGCTGAGTCGCTCGTGTTGCCGGGCCAGCACCAGACCCGGACCGGGATGCCGTCGCGGGTCACGGCCATCCCGATCACGACCTGCGGCAGGTCATCGCGGTGGTCCTTGGACTTGCCGTAGGTGCGGAACGGCGCTGCCCCCGGGCCCGGCTCAGCGCCGCTGCCGCCCTCCCCGCCCTCGCCCCGCGATGCCGGGGCGGCCTCGCCGCGCTCGTCGCGGGGCGCCGGCTCATCGGCGGCATCCACCTCGAAATAGGTCGAGGTCGTATCGAAGAACAGGAGGTCGACCTCAAGGTTCAGCAGGTTCGCCACGCGCGCGAACACGGCGGCCTCCAGCTCATGGCGGGCGGCGTGCAGCCAGTCCATCGCCCGGTAGCACGCGTCGTCATCGGTGCCGGGCAGCCCGTCGATGTGCACGTCCTTGGACACCCACTCCGCGGCGGCCAGCTTCGAAGATGGCGCCAGCGCCCGGCTGGCGACCAGCGCGAACAGCACCCGCTCGGTGACCGCCAGGTCACGCGGGTGCCCTCGGCCTTTCCGCCGCATCCCGGTCACCACGCCCGGCAGGCCCAGCCGCTCCCACAGCGCCCCCAGCACGTATGTCCCGCCATAAGGCCGGGACTCGGTGAACTCCAGGCCAGGCGCGGCGGCCGCAGCCAGCCCGTCCGCCGGGTCCAGCAGCCGCGACAGCGACGCCACCAGCCGCCGCACCGCCTCCCGGTCCAGCTGATCCTCCCGGCCGAACCCGTGCAGGATCTTCGGGACCGACCGGCCTGCGGCCGGATCCCACTCGTTATGCGCCAGGTGCAGGTACCGGACCACGCCGTCCCTGGTCCGCCGGCTCGTCGTCTTCACGTACACGGCTCTAGACCATACGCCCAGATATCCCTGGCCAGCTGGCTAAACAGGCAAAGGCGTTTCTCTAGGCACTTCCGTCTTGCACAAGGTTGCCTACCGCCTTGACCTGCGCATTCACCCGCCGCGCACCCCTAGGAAGGCCCAATTACGCGGAACTCAGGAAGGTGGGTCACTGGCAGGGCAACATCGACGGGATGGCACACGGCCGACTTTCCATGTCTGGAGCTAGAGGCTGTCGATCAGTTCGACGGCCTCGGCGAGCGAGTCGGCGACCGGGGCGCCGGTGGCCGCCAGGTCGGCTAGCGCCCCGAAACCTCCGGAGTAGAGCACAACCTTGACCCCAGCCTGCTCTGCGGCGCGGGCCCGGATCGACGGCAGGCTGTTGCACCAGGAACGTGCCGCCGAGCTCGCCCGCAAGCGCGAGCGCCGGACACGAACCCCCAGGCACCATGGCCTGGCATGGGACTTCGACATCTTCCCTCCTGCCGTTCCGTTCCCCGAACAGTCCGCGCGGTAACGAAATGCCCCCCGCCGTCCTCCGAGCCCAGAAATACCGGCGGCCATGACCACTCCGGCTGACATCTGCCAACCGTGGACCAATGCTCAGAATGACTTTTCGGCGCGGAATCGATGACCATCCCGACTGGCCGTGCCCAGATACAGATCAGAGCCAACTGCGCGCGGTTACGCGTTTCCGCTGCGGTACCCAGATTGGCTGTGAGCCGGGCCGCTCCAGGACTTCCCGGCGCGGCCCGTGGCCGCCGAGCGCTGGGCAGCGTCCTGGCCCTGCTGTTGGCAGCGATCTCCGGTTCAGCGCCGGTACTATCGCCGCCAACGAGCGCTCGCGGCTGACTGCCCGCGACCATCGTTACCTGGAGGAGCCCGGCGATGCTTGAGATGCGAGCCGCGTGTGAGCGCTGCGGCGAGGCCCTGCCCCACGACGGCGACGCCCGGATCTGCAGTTACGAGTGCACCTTCTGCCCCGCCTGCGCCAGCGAACTGAACGGCCGCTGCCCCAACTGCGCCGGCGAGCTGCTGCCGCGGCCTCACCGGACCATCGCCAGCCGATCTGCCTCTTGACAGGCGCCAGCCCGACGCTAGGGCAGATCGCAGGCCAGCGTGCTGACTGGCAGGCGGCAGTCATGCAGAGCAACTGGCACGGACACGGGAGCCTGCCTGTCGGATCCGTGCGGCGGTGGCTGAGTGTTTTAAGCGTCAGCTCTGTGTACCGAACTGCCAGATCTGCGCCCAGGCGCCGATCGTTAGGCGCGTGCAGCCCTCACCAGTTCGACGACCTCTTTCTCGACCGCGGGGCTCCACGTCTGCAGCGCGTACGACACCGGCCAGATCTCACCTCGGTCGAGATGCGCGGCGTCCTGGAACTCCAGGGTCGAGTAGCGGGTATTGAACTTGCCCGAGTTCTTGAAGGAGACGACGATCTTGCCGTCCGCGTCCGCGTAAGCAGGCATCCCGTACCAGGTCCTTGGCACCAGGTCCGGGGCGTTCGCGGTCACTATTGCGTGCAAGCGCTCGGCCAGCGCACGATCTTCGGGCGCCATCTTCGCGATCGCGTCAAGGACTGCCTGCAGATCGTCGGCTTGCCTGGCGCCCTTCTTGCCCTCGGCGCGCAACTCGGCGGCGCGCGCCTTCATCGCGGCGCGCTCCTCGGCGCTGAAGCCGCCGGATCCGGTGCTCGAGGTTTTCGCGGGCATTTTGGGGCCTCCTGTCGGTGCTCCGGGCTTGGGTGTTACCGGCCATCTGGAGGAAGGCTAGGCCTCGATGACGCCGGTGAGCTTCTCGATTCCTGATCGATCTGGACAACAAAGCTGGGGCTGCCGTGACTCCCAAGAGATCCCTGCTGGCCGGCAATGGTGGTTGGTCCATCCGCTGCGTCGGCGGTTCGGATACGCGGTGTGACAGGATGGGCTGCGCGGCGAGGTCCCGCGTCCTGGTGGATGCGGGCCTTTTCCGCGCAGCCTTCCTCCGAACCCAGCGGGCACCTTTCGGTGCACTGGGCTCTCCAGTGACTATGCCGCGTTCGCGACGGGGTTCGCGTGGATGTGGTCATGGCAAGCGGCGCAGACGATGAGTGTCTTGCGCCGCTTTTCCGCCATGAGGGCCGCCCACGCGGGCTGGCCTGGTCCGGCCTGGCCGAGGTCAGCGAGCCTGGCGGCGTGGTGGACTGCCACCGTGGCGCCTTGTTCGCATAGCTCGCACCACCGCTTGCGGAGCCGGTGGATCAGCTCCTTGCGAGGGATGGTGACCGGGACCGGGGCGGGGTCGCGGATGACCGCGCGCCTGTCGCGCTTGTGGGGTATCCCGCCGAATCGTGCTACCAGGTCCGGCTTGCCCTCGCGTCTTACCCTGGCCTCGAAGCAGGTCCGGGGCCCGTCAGTGGTGATGACCTTGGCCTTGTAGCGGGCCGAGGTCTTGATGACGGTGGACTTGTGCTTGGCCGCCAGGGTCTTCAGCATGGATGTCTCGGCGTTCCAGCGCAGCTTTCTGAGCCGCCAGGCGTCCTGGGCGAGCAGGTAGTAGTTCACGACGCCCCGGTATTCAGCCCCGTAAGTCCGCACGATGTCGTAATCGGGCAGGTTCTGCAGGCTGCTCCGGTGCCAGGGCTTGCCCCGGCGCCGGTACCGGGCGCACCGGGCCGTGATCACCTCCAGCGGTACCCGCAGCGCTATCTTCCCGTTGGCTGACCTGCGGCCGCCGGTGAGCTTGGTGCTGGAGTGCTGGGCGATGATCTCATAGCCGAGGAACCGCGCCGCGCGGGTGCGGGCGTGGGTGATCAGGGTCTTGCCCGCGTTCAGTTCCAGCGCGAGATTTCCGCGCAGGAACGCCGCCAGCTTGGCCTTTATCTCCTCGGCTTCGGCCTTCGGCCCGGCGAACCCCAGCAGGTGATCATCTGCGTACCGGATATAGAACAGCCTCCGGTAGCCGGGGTCCATCGGGTCCACCGAGGGGAGGACGCGCATCTGCTTCGCAAGTTCCCGGGCCTGGGCCCGGTCCCCGCGCTGCCGCGCATCCCACCGCCGGCCTGCTAGCCTTTTATACTCGCGGCCTGGTTTCCGGCGGCTTCCCCTGGTGTACTGCGGGATGAGTTCCCTTTCCGCGTATTCGTCTAGCTTTCCCAGGTAAATGTTGCTGAGCAAAGGCGATACCACGCCGCCTTGCGGGGTTCCGCTCAGCGTTTCGTGATACTGCCAGTCTTCCATGTACCCGGCTGTGAGCATGTTGCGGATCAGCCGGAGAAACCGGTTATCGTGGATATTCTCCGCCAGGATCGTGATGAGGATCTCGTGGTCGATCGACCCGAAGCAGTCGGAGATATCTCCCTCGATGAACCACACGGTTCCGGTCCAGGTTTCCTGCACTTCCCGCAGCGCCGTGTGGCAGCCGCGCCCTTTCCGGAATCCGTGTGAATGGCCAGAGAACGTCGGCTCGTAATACGCCTCCAGCAGGAGCCGCACCACCTCGCCGGCGAGCTTATCTGACCATGACGGCAGGCCGAGGGGGCGCAGCTTCCCGTTCTTCTTCGGGATATGCACGCGGCGTACCGGCGCGAACCGGTACCGCTCGCCGCGCATCGCCGCGATGATCTGATCGATCTTCTCCTCGGACATGCCGTCCGCGGTCTCATCGCAGGCTCCCGGCGTCATCGCACCCTGGTTTGAGTAAATGCTGCCGTAGGCCAGCAAGTACAGGCTCTTGTTGAACATCTGCCGGTACAGCTCCTCGCACGGCAGGCCCTTCCTGCCGCGCTCGCGGAGGACAGCAAGTACCGTTCCGGCGTCCTGCATTGCGCATACCTCGCGGTTCCTTATCGTCCGTCACCTGTGCCCCTTCGCCCTGTGGTCCGGCTTTCCCGGTCTCCAGATTGGCAGGCCGTCACCCCTGCGACTACTACGGGCACTCTGTCGCCATAGGACTCGCGTCCCTTAGGCGATCCCACGTTCATCAGCGTTATACGTCCTAGCGCGACTTAGGCGTCCCGTTCGTCTCCTTAAATGCCCTGACAGGGCATCGCTCCATCACCCCGGAGGACTACGGCAGGTGGATCACAACCCTGCCATAGGGGCTGGCGCCGGTTACAGGCGTCTTTCCGGCGGGTGCACAATTGCGCCTTCTGGAGACTGGGCTTAAGGCAATCCAGCTTTCGCCATATCACGCGGATCCCCCGGCACGCCACCCCATACGCCTGGGCATGAGCCGCCGGTTTCCTGGCATGCTATTGTCCCCTTCACCTTTCAGATCCAGGTCAGCCATCAGATCCAGAGATAACTCCTCCCATCTCCGCCCGCTGCGCGGGCGATATAACACTGCGCCTCGTGGCGCAGCGATCCCTTATGCGGGTTGTCATGCGGGTCAATCCCGATGATCACAGCCGCCACGAACGGCCCCTTTCCACAGGTCAGGCAGTGGATATGGGCCACCGCGGCGGGCAGCTCTGATTCCGGATCGTCCAGGCGCTCGCACCTCTGCGAAGATGTGGCCGGTGGGATGGGACGTACTCGAGCAGTGGGGTGACGACGTCGTTCGCGTCGAACCGCTCACTGACGGAGTTGGCGTCAACGAGGTGTGGAGCGTGCGCGTCAACGGGCACCTCGCGGTCGGCCGTCTCGGCCGGCGCAGCGACGCTGATCTCGCGTGGGAGACCGACCTGTTGCGACGCCTCGACCGTGCAGGGATGCCGGTGCCGGTGCCGATCCCGACCACGGACGGGCGGCACTTCGCCGGCGGTCTGGTGGTGATGACCTACGTGGAGGGCGGACCGCCCGAGACCGAAGCCGACTGGCGTCGCGTCGCCGGCACACTCCGCCAGCTGCATCGGCTCACGCACGGCTGGCCCCAGCGCCCGGGCTGGCGATCGTCGGCCGACCTTCTGCACGCCGAGACCGGGACGAGGGTCGACCTCGGCGCGATGCCGCCTGAGGGTGTCACCCGATGCCGAGCAGCGTGGGCGCGATTCACCGGTCGCACGACGTGCGTCGTCCACGGCGACCCCAACCGGGGCAACATCCGCATGACCGCGGATCGCGTCGCGATGATCGACTGGGACGAGTCGCACGTCGACGTCCCCGACCTCGACCTGGCACTGCCGCACAACGCCGCCGGTCTCGACGACGACGCGTACGACATCGCCGCGCAAGCGCGGGCCGCATGGGAAGCCGCCGTCTGCTGGGACCCCAGCGGGACCGACCAGTTCGCAGTCAAGCGGCTCGCCGAAATTCGAGCGGTCTGAGCAGCAGCGAATCGACTGAGCGCACCTGACGCTGCACGATCGCGCACGTCGAGTTGCCGATCAACGCGCGCCTAGGGTAAGGAGATGGTCGCTGGTGTGACGGCGGAGCTAAACCTAGCTTGCAGGTTCGAGAAGCTTCGAGCGTTGTCGCTTCGGCCGATCTAGTCGACTGCTAAGCCTGCTTTGGGGCGAGCAGCCCAACTCACACCCGTGCCATGGCAAGGCGCAACCTGTACGCACTCGCGGCCACTCGCGCGCAAGCAAAGTTGCCCCTGGCCCGGCAATCCGCAGGTTCCAGCGGATCGCGAAACGTTCTTCTGAGCCGGTCGGGGGATTCGAGTCCTTCCAGGGGCGCCACCTGCGGAAAGGCGGATTCACCGCGCAGCACAGCGCAGTCAGGACAGGCCGGGACGACGAGCACGACACGGCACTAAACTCTAGATGTCCCAGCCGGCCCCGGCGGCGCTTGCCATCTGCAACGCTGGCGTCCTCGCCGCCGCCGCCGGGCCGATCGCCTGGTCGAAGACCGGCGAGCACGATCCGCCATTCCGCGGTCAATGTCGTTCTGTGACACGTGCGTTGCCCCACGCTACAGCAATGGCCCAACCGGCTGACGAACTCTGACCGGAGCCGAAGCATTCGAGCTGAAGGGTATGGATCCCTGTTACATTGACATCGACGGTTTTTGGCTTAGGGACGCTGACATTAAGGGTCCGGAGAGTGCGCCCATCGCCAATTAGTATTACGCCCGCTTCGAAATGTGGCGGAAACTTGGCCTCAAGTCCAATAGTGGCTTGGAACCGGCGAGCGTTATGCTCTAGGTTATATGCAGGAAAAGCAGTGGGGTCACCAACGTTGCAATAGAACAAGATGCTCTTCGGGTAAATTGATCCGTCTATCTTTACCGGACCCGGGCTTACCAGCTGGCCGAGATTCCCGGAAGGGGTCAGATCTGCGAGATATGAGAACGACGACGTGCTGGAAGTCTTCGGAATCACCACCGGGGCAGGCTTGCCGGCTGAGGAGCCTGCACTGGCCGAAATGGAAGGCACGGGCGGCGAAGAAGCTGCTTTTGGCGGCGTGCCAGAACTGACAAGGATCAATGCTATTACTATCGCCACTACAGCTACGACGCTTCCGATAACCGTCCAGAAGAGGGCCCGCCCGCGCTGCATAGGTCCTCCGAGGCGATCGTGCCTGAGTCAAGGCAACGTAGCATCCTCTCCATAAGGTAGCACTGGTCGACCCTGACATCCTTCGGGCCGTTCTGGACCGTCGCGCGCCATCGGATGGCCATCGTCCCTGGCGATCAGCTTGCGCTCTGGGCGTCGCCCGGCCCGGGCAGGCGACTTCCATGCTCTCGGCTCCGTGACTGCAGGAGCTGAGGAGGTTCCTGACAAGGACCCTTGCTGGTCGGATCTGTCTGAGGCCGCTCGGACCGGACACCAGCAACTCCGAGAAACCGGCAATGCACGGCAAGCTGCCACTCCGCGCTACCAGGACTTGGGCCTACCACCTTGCCGCCACCAGAGGTGGTGTTTGAAGCATCCGATGATCGTGTGCCTCCTTTCCTCGCAGTCGCCGCAAATCTCGGGTCTGCGGGAGCTGATCTGATCGGCGCCAACGGAAGAACTTACCCGCGATAGCCGGAAGTTTGAATGACAAAGTTCGGGCCTCCGCCACGGCAGCCAGGGCGCGCTGATGACCACAACGGTCCTGGGCGTTTCGCAGTCAATTGAGGACCTGGCCATGTGGATCTATGCTCCTACATGTCTTGTAGTAGCCAACGCCGATGCCCGCAAGGTGTTTGAAACCATCGTCCACGACTATCGTCCACACAATGCCTCCGATAGGGGTATGAAGACATCTTCTGGAGGCACATCGGCAGCTGCCTCGGAGGTAAAGCGCTGCCATGCCCCTTCGAAACTCCTGAGCGCGGTTCGTAGCATGAACCGCAGTTCGTGAGTCGGATTGAGCGCCACAATCTGCATAATGCCGATCTGGGTGTGTGCAAGTGACTGATCGCTACTCGGCCGTTGATCCGGGATGTAAAGCCGCAACAGCCGCGGCTGCGACGTCGACCCTGGCGGCCGTCATCGCGACCGGAGGGCGTCGCTTGGGGTTAGACCCCGTGGCGCTGTGTCGGTATGTACCCATAAGCTGACTGCTCATCGAAGGTGAGGCGCTGATGGGCGAGGGTTTCAAGATTGGGTTCCGTATCGAGTTTCGGGACAACAGTGAGCCAGGTTTGGCTCTGATCTGCGAAGACGCCTTCCTGGCCGTAGCGTTGCCCCGCGTCGGCGACCTAGTCTCTTCGCAGATCCTCGCGGGGATCACTCCGCCGCCGTGGCTGCCAGTTCCATTCGTGACCGTAGCGGCGGTAGAGCACTATCCCGTCAAGCCGCCCGATACTCCCGCCGTGCAGGTGGTGATCCGGCTCGAGGCGCAGGTGTCCCAGGATGACCTGCGTCCCTTGAAGGAACAAGGATGGATCTCCTCGTGATCCGGCAGGATGCCACCCGGCGCTTCGGCGAGACATTGCTAATAGGCTGCTAACAACGGATATGGATCCGCACGGTTGAGCCTAGGCACGCAGCTGATCAGCGCGATATGTTGGCCGGTCAGATGGTCGAGGATGGACTGACTTGGATCTGCGAAGCCTCCTGAAAATGCGGCAGGATTGCGGTTCGGCCCCGCTCACCGGCTCCAACTGTTTGACCTGCGTGGACTCGCGCTGTGTCGTCTATGTTGCGCGACTAGGTATTGAGACTAATCTCAATGCCTAGTCTCAAATGCCCGAGCTGACTTTGCTTTAGTGCGCGTCGGCGCGGGCCAGGCACCGCCGGGCCGCCCAGCGGTAGCTGGACGATCTGTCATCGCGCTCGCTGACACGCCAGATCGACGACTCCCTGCAAGCCGCGGGCGCAGATGACTCCGGCTCGGCAGCGGTTACCGTCGGCCGCAGGAAGCTCGCCGGCGAGGACGACTGGTGATCCGGCGCTGCAGCATCTGCTGGGCTGATCTCGGCGAGCCTCATGGCAGCAAGCCCGCCAAGCGCCCGCCCGGTCCTGCTAATCCAGGCCGATCCCTTCGACGCCAGCAGGCTGAATACCACCATCGCCGCGATCCTCACCGCTAACACTGGACTCGCCGCCATGCCCGGCAACGTCTTCGTACCCTCCGCAACCTCCGGCCTCAAGCGTGACTCCGTCGTCAACATCACCGCTTTGGTGACGCTTGACAAGGCTGACCTCGACCCTGAGGCCGGGCACCTGCCAGCCTCGCTCCTCGATGACGTCGACCGAGGACTCCGGCGCGTCCTCGGCCTATAGCGCACCACCCAAGCTGCGTGGACGGCCGGCCGCTGCGGTCAGCCGGATCTCGAGCCAGGCTCAGCGTCCCAGGAGATCGGCCCGACGCTCACCTGACCTGCCCGGCGCCGCTCAGCTCGCTTGCGCGGACGGCATCGGCGTGCCGGGAAGGAGGACCTGCCTAGTCATTTCTTAGGCGTTCGGTGCCGAGGTGTTCGATGTTGGCGGCGGTAGGCGACAAAGCCCACGCCATTCCGCTTGGCCCGGAGGACATCGGCGGCGCCAGGAGCCACCGGCGATCCGCACGGCTGGCTTCTCCCGGCCGAGTCAATCCGCTAATCCGCCTAGGGCATAGGTTCGGAGGTGAGCGACTGCCCGCGATTTCGGCGGGACGGAGGCCAGATGAGCGATATAAGCGCGGACCTGCGGCTGCAGACTAACGAACGCGAGCATACTCAGGGGCACGTCGAGGGCGTGATCACCGGGACGGGCCCGTTGCCTGACCTCGCGCTCGCGGCGTTGGCGGCGAGCGCCGGTGAACGCGGCACCCAGATCGCCGAGCACTGGAAGCCGCTGTCACGCGGCCCCGGCCAGGATGGCACGGTGACAGCAGACTTCGATGTCTGCGGGGTGCGGCTTGTGCCCGGCCGCGTCCCGATCGCCGGCCGGGGACCCGAACTCGAGGACGGGTGGCTCGCATACGGCACCCTGGTCTCGGTGTCCAGGCGCCTGCGCTGGGACGGCGAGACCCGATAGCCCGCGCGGCCCGGGCCAGTCCGCCGGCCCGGCACCTCGCGAACCGAGGCCGAGTCTATGGCCTTTGTTGAAGTGCCATCGCAATCGCCACCGCACTCCGATCTACCGGTTACGAGCGGTGATTGGAAACGATCGTCAGCTCGATGTATCCGGGGACCAGAACTGACGTCGTGTCGGCGGTAACGTCACTCGCACCCCCTTCGGATCGGCGTCACTCAATGCGCCGCCACGCTCACCTGCCCGACGTTCCAGCCGTCTAGCGTGACGACCGGGCTCGCGCCCTTCAATTGCGCGGCACCGTAGGTCGCCGTGATCGTCTGCGATTCACCGGGCCACAACGTGATGTCGTTGTCGCTCCATACAATCGGCAGCACCTGGTTGTCACCGTTTTGCAGGTTGCCGTGCACGCCGCCGCGGCGAACATCGGCGCGCAAGAAGAACGCGACGTTCTTGCTGTGCGAGGTATTGGTCACCGTCACGGTGGTGGCGTCCTGCCCGCCGTGCCGCACGGTGCGGGCCTCGACCAGCACTTTGGCGGTCGGCAGGCCCTGCAGCGCGGAAAGATCCGTGTACCGGGTCATCGTGGCCTGCGGGTTGCCTTCGGTGTCCGGCCAGTCGACGACGTCCGGCTGGGTCGACTCCCAGTAGACGTTGCGGTCGATGATGTGGCCGTGCTGGCGCAGCAGCAAGTCGACGAAGTAGGTCTGTGCCTGCTGAGGCGGAGTCGTCGCAGCCGGCACCTCGGGCGCCAGCACCCGATCGAGAACCTGCTGCGACGCCAGGGTGATGCCCTTCGCCGCCTGGTCGTCTAGCACCGTGCCGTCGAGGGCGTACACCTTGGCCTCCACCGACAGGCCGGACACCGGATGCCCGCTCAGGTTGTCCAGCGCCACGGTGCTGGTGTCGGTGGCGAACAGCGCGTGCAGGGTCTCGTTGGCCTTCTCGGCGCCGAAGTAGCTGCCTGCCTCGTCGTAATCGCTGTTGTAGAGCGACCACAGCAGCGTCGGCCAGCCCTTGTTCGCCTGCCAGTAGATCGTGCCTGTCGCCGGCGTGGGGCTGTTGTTCCAGTGCGCGATGTACGCCTCGAACTGAGCGCGGGCGAGCTCGTAGTTTTGCACCTGGGCTTCCTCGACGTACTGCTCGAGGCTCGGCCACGCGCCGTAGCGAGATCGGAGCGCGGTGTCGAAGTTGTAGAGCGTTCCGAACGCGTAGCCGCTGGTGCCGGATTCGTAATTCGCGTGGTACTGGTTGTAGGACGGGTTGGTCCACAGCTGCGTCAACTCATCTGGCGACATGAACCGCCGCATCGAGTCGAGCGTCGGCACGGTGTCGCCCGCGCTTTGCTCACTGTCGAAGCCCCATGACCCTCCGACGTTGGTCAGGCTGCTGTCGTCGGCGTAATCCGAGTGGTTCGTGTCGTACCAGTAGCTCGGCGGCACGAAGTCGTACGGACCTTCCTTCTCACCCGACAGGCCGAGCGTGGTGCCGCTCTTGTACTCCGCCGACGCGACCAGGGGAGCCTGGAAGTCTGCTTGCGCGAAGCCCGCGAGCGAGACCTGTTCCTGCACCGGCGTCGGGTTGTTGTCGCTCCAGCTGAACGTGAACGCGCTCGGGTGGTTGCGCAGCAGCTTGCCGACGGTCAGCGCCGAGAGCTGCAGCACGTCGAGCTGCTTTTGCGTCGGCGTCGCGCGACGGCTCAGCTGCCACGCGTCGCAGCACTGGTAGCCCGCATCGATGAGGATCCCGGCACGGTCCATCTGCTCGTAGAAGTTCTCGGGCATGACGTGACCTTCGAGGCGCAGCGTGTTGATGCCCATGCCCTTCAGCAGCTTGATCTGATTCGCGACGTCCTGCGCGTCGTAGTGCAGGAAGAGATTCTCGTCATAGCCGCCGCCGCGCACCAGGAACGGCTTGCCGTTGATCGAGTAGCGCAGCACGCCACCGGGGGCGAGATCAGAGGGACCGACGAGGTCGGTCTTCACGGTGTCGATGCCGAACGTCTCGCTGGCAGAGTTCACCAATCGACCGGCCTGGAACAGCGCGGCGTCGAGACTGTATAGTGGCTGGCCGCCCATCTGGTAAGGCCACCACAGCGTCGGATGCGAGATCGTCAACCGCGAGAAGTTGTCCGGCGAGAAGATCACGGTCTGCGTCACACCGGCCGGCACCCTGACATGCTGGCTCAGCACGATGGAACCGGCACCGGCGCCATGCGTGGCTGGCGGTGAGATGACGGCGAGGAGGTCGCCGTCCTGTCTCGTGTCCGTGTTGTTCGTGACGTCAGCCTTGACTGTCAACGCCGAGGTGCTCAGGTCGGCCGCATTGTTCTCGACGACGTGGGCGTTGCTGAGCGACAGCGCGCTCGACACCTGCATCTGAACGGGGAACTGGATGCCGGTGTTGTTGTCCGGCGGGATCTGCGTCCAGTCGACGTTGTCGAGCGTGAACATCGTCCTGGGATTGTTCGGGTAGACCTCGATCGCCAGCGCGTTAGCACCCTTATGCACGAGGGCGGTGACGTCGAAGGAGTACTGGGTGAAGTCGCCCTGGACGACGTCCTGCGTGGCGATTTCCGTGCCGTTGACCCACACGTCGGCCTGCCCGACGACGCCGTTCACGATCAGCTTGGCGTGCTGGCCGGGCACAAGGTTCGCGTTGAATGCGGCGCGGAACCACCACGGCACCGAGAACTCCGGCACAGTGTCTGGACCGATGTTGCTCATGTAGCCGAAGCACTGGCGCATGTTGTCCGAATAGAAGACGTTCTGGCACGCGCCGTTTTGCAGGAGCGCTTCGATCTCTGTACCCGGCGCGCCGGCGTCGTCCGGGCTGACCTTGAGCCAGCTCGACGTGTCGAAGGCCGGGCTCGAGATGTCCTGGCCGGACTCCGTGGCTGTGGCACTGCTCTGCACCTGCCAGCCGCCTAGCCCAAGAGTCGTCAGGCCTGAGTCGGGCGCGAGCGCTGCGACAGACCCCGGATCCGCCCGAACCGCCTGCGCAGGTGCGCTCGACAACAGTTGCGGCAGCGGAAGGGTTGCGAGCGCAAACGTCGCAACCAGCACGGAGAAGCGAGACGTCCGCATGTCAGCCTCCCAAGGCGGTACGCCCGAGCGCCGACGGCCGCCTCCAATGACGCGTCAACGAAACGCTAGATAGCGTCGCATGCCAATAGATCTTCGTAAAGAGGTTGTATCCGACTTTTCTTGATTGTTTGCGGGGTCAGCCCGGAGCGGCCGCGGCGGCCGCTCCGATACTCGAGTGCCGTTGGCCGCCCGCCGGCGAGCACACTCAGAGCGCGCGGATGGCGTATGCGCACGGCGCGATGACCAGCGGCATCCGCGAGGCAAGGCGCCTGCTCAGCCAGCCCCGCGTCCATATAGGCGTCGCCGGTACGTCATAGCATGACAAGTGGCGACGGGGTTGAGGCTGGGGCGACGACAGGGGCGAAGGCCGTCACGCAGGAGAAGACGGGCGGACGCGACAACCGTTGTGACCTGCTGGCTGCCCGGGCGCTGCTCTGATTCGCTGGCGGCTGGGGGAAGACGCGCGAACTGGGTAAGGAGTATTGATAAGGCTCATCTATCCGACGGGACGCGGGGGGGTTCCCGTGAAGATGCGCAAGACTCAGCTGCGGCTGGCCGCAACGACAGTAATCATCTTGGTCTTCGGGCTGGTTGCCGCGGCCTGTTCAAGCAACAACGGTTCGACCTCGAGCGAGGCGAAGTCCTCGCCGGCCGTGTCGTCCAAGGCTGTTCCGGCGGTCGTGGCCCTCGTGCCAAGCAATATCAAGTCGAAGGGAACGCTCACCGTCGCCGCGGATGCGACATATGCACCAAATGAGTTCATCGCACCCGACGGCCACACGGTCATAGGGATGGACGCTGACCTCGCCAAGGCGCTTGGTCAGGTCATGGGCCTGAAGGTCAACATGGTCAACGCGACCTTCGACACGATCATCCCTGGCCTGGCATCGGGCAAGTACGACCTGGGCATGTCGTCGTTCACCGATACCAAAGCCCGCGAGAAGACGGTCGACTTTGTCACCTACTTCGTTGCTGGTACCTCGTTCTATGTCAAGGCCAGCGGCGGGCCGAGTATCGCATCCCTGGCTGACCTGTGCGGGCACAAGGTTGCCGCGGAGAAGGGCACGACCCAGCAGGCAGATGCCCAGGCACAGGCTGGCAAGTGCAAGGCTGCGGGCAAGCCGCCCGTCACCGTCCAGGTCTTCAACGACCAGAACGCGGTGAACCTCGCCCTGTCTTCGGGCCGTGCTGACGTGGCCATGGCCGACTCGCCGGTTGCGGAATATCAGGTGAAGAAGTCTGCGGGCACGTTCAAGCTATCCGGCCAGCCCTACGGAACCGCGCCCTACGGGATCGCGATCCCCAAGAACAGCGGCATGACCAAGCCCGTGCTTGGCGCCCTCATGGCCCTCATGGCGAAGGGGACGTACAAGCAGATCCTGGCCAAGTGGGGCGTGCAGAGCGGCGCCATCACCAAACCCGTGATTAACGGCGCCAAGAGCTGATCGCTCGGGGATCTGGTCCGGTCGCGATGAGGTGCGGAGGTAGGCGATGACCGCGCCAGGGGCTGGCCAGACCCCCGGCGGGACCGGCACGTCATCCCCGCAGGCCAGCACCGCGGCAAGGACCGGCCATGCGGAGGAAATCAAGGCCGTTCCCGTCCGCCATCCTGGACGCTGGCTCGCGGCCGTCGTCGTGGTCGTCCTGTTGGCGATGCTCGTGCACACGCTTCTCACGAACCCGCGGTTCGAATGGGACGTGGTAGGGAGCTACTTTCTCTCGAGACGGGTGCTCAACGGCCTCTGGCTCACCATCTTGCTCACCGTGGTGTCGATGGCGATCGGGATCGTGCTCGGGGTGATCCTCGCGGTTATGCGCCTGTCGGACAATCCGCTGCTGTCCGGGTCGAGCTGGCTGTACATCTGGTTCTTCCGCGGTACGCCGGTCCTTGTGCAGCTGCTCGTGTGGTTCAACCTCGCGTTCTTGTATCCGCAAGTCTCGATCGGAGTGCCGTTCGGGCCTTCCTGGGCGACCGCGAACGCGAACAATCTGATCACTCCCCTGTTCGCGGCCATCCTCGGGCTTGGCCTGAACGAGGGCGCCTATATGGCCGAGATCGTCCGGGCGGGCATCCTGTCCGTCGAGCACGGCCAGGGCGAGGCGGCCCAGGCGCTCGGCATGACCCGGGGCGTTACGATGCGCCGGATCATCCTGCCGCAGGCGATGCGGGTGATCATCCCGCCGACAGGCAATGAGACGATCTCGATGCTGAAAACGTCCTCGCTGGCGAGCGTCATCACGGTCACCGAGCTGCTCTATGCGGTCCAGCTCATCTACTCGGTGAACTTCAAGACGATCCCGCTCCTGATCGTCGCCAGCATCTGGTACCTGATCGTCACGTCGCTGCTGACGATCGGCCAGTACTACATCGAGCGGCGCTATGCGCGCGGCTCGGCCCGCGACCTGCCACTCACGCCCAGGCAGCGGGTCTGGCGATACCTGACCACGTTCCACTCCACGCCACCGGTCCCAATTTCGCCGCCGACCGGGGGGCAGGGACGGTGAGCGCCCAGGTATGGTCGGCGGGCGAGCCGGCGGACCAGTCTGGCCAGGCAATGGTCGTCGCGGAAGGCGTGCACAAGCGTTTCGGCCGCCTCGAGGTGCTGCGCGGCATCGACTTCGAGGTCGCCCGCCGGGAGGTGGTCTGCATTATCGGGCCGTCCGGTTCGGGGAAGTCGACGCTGCTGCGGTGCATTAACCATCTGGAGAAGATCAACGCGGGGCGATTGTGGGTGGACGGCGACCTGGTCGGCTACCGCGAGTACGGCGGGCGCCTGCACGAGCTGCGCGAGCGGGAGGTATGCGCGGAACGCGCGCAGATCGGCATGGTCTTCCAGAACTTCAACCTGTTTCCGCACATGACGGTCCTGGAGAACGTGATCGAGGCACCTGTCAGGGTGAAGAAGACGCACAAAGCTGAGGCGATCGCGCTCGCGGAACAGCTGCTTGACCAGACGGGCATGGCAGAGAAGGCAACCGCCTACCCCAAGCAACTTTCTGGCGGACAGCAGCAGCGGGTGGCGATCGCCCGGGCGCTCGCCATGCAGCCCAAACTGATGCTCTTCGACGAGCCGACCAGTGCCCTCGATCCTGAGCTTGTCGGTGACGTGCTTGCCGTCATGCGGGACCTGGCAACGAGCGGCATGACCATGATCGTGGTGACGCATGAGATGGGCTTCGCCCGCGAAGTGGGCGACACCCTGGTCTTCATGGACGACGGAGTGGTGGTCGAGGCCGGCAGGCCCCGAGAGGTTCTGGCGAGCCCTAGCCACGACCGAACGAGGACCTTCTTGTCCAAGGTGCTCTGAGGCAGCGATTCGCAATCCCTGCGCTCATGTGAGAACGCCGGGCCAGCCAGTTCGCTGGTTAGGATGCTGATTGCACAGGGTGCTAAATCTGTTGGTCAATCGGCCTTTAGCAGACAGGAGTTACCCCAATGGCGAGACATCGCCTGCTCAGCACTGTCCTCACCGCGGCCGTGTCCCTCGCTGTCGTGGGCGTAGGCGTGACGTCGGCCGGGGCCTCCGCAGCTGCAGGCGGGTGCTCGCCCGGCGCGCACACCCTCGCTCCAGCTGGCTCGCACGTGTACCCGGAGACCGGCAACGGCGGGTACACCAGCGTGCATACCGACGTGCACATGGTCTACGACGTCACCACGAACCTGTTCCTGCCCGGCAACAACGTCGCGCTGACCGACCAGGCGACCCAGTGCTTGACCAGCTTCAGCCTCGACTTCGAGCGCCAGTCGCAGAACACGAGCGCTGGGCCCGATATGACCGTCGGCTCCGTCACAGTGAATGGTGCCCCGGCCACGTTCGAGTTCGTGCAGCCGACCTACCCCGGCGACCCAAACGGCCAGGACGACCCCGACCCGCTGGCGCACGAGGCGTCGCAGAACAACCCGGTCGGCGGCTCAGGCAACAACCCGCTGCCTCCTGCGTGCTCGCCGGAACTGCCGAACACGAGCGTCGACCCAGACTCGCTGGACGGCACCCAGTGCCCGGCGAACAAGCTGGTCATCACCCCGTCGGTACCGATCAAGGACAACTCGACTTTCACCGTCGTGGTGAACTACACCGGTCGGCCCGGCCTGCACAATGACGGCGACGGCACGACCGAGGGCTGGTTCCGCGCCACAGGCGGAAGCTTCGTCACGACCGAGCCGGTCGGTACCGAAGACTGGATGCCGCTGAACGACTACCCGGCGGCCAAGCCGACCTATGACTTCTATGACACCGTCAACGCGGGCAAGACCACGATCGCGAACGGCGACCTCGTGTCGGTCACGCACAACGCGCCGGATGCGAACTTCCCCGCCGGGTCGGACACCTACCACTGGCACTCGGCCGCCACGATCGCCAGCTACCTGGTCGAGGACAGCGTCGGCGACTACACCTTCTCTACCCGTGTGGGCAGCGATGGCATCACCTACAAGGAGGCGCAGGACAGCGCCATCAGCGCGACGCAGCAGGCCAGCAACAAGGCGGTGATGGATCAGCAGCAGGACATCACCGACTTCGAGAGCCTGTTCAACGGGCCGTTCCCGTTTGACACCGACGGCGTTGCCGTCGGCACTCCTCCAGCCAGCTTCGAGGAGGAGATGCAGACGATGATCACGTTCGCGGGCGGCCGGGCCAGCCTCGGCACTCTCTACCACGAGAACATGCACCAGTGGTGGGGGGACAACGTGAGCGAGGGCGGCTACGAGATGACCTTCTTTAAGGAAGGCATGGCCCAGCTGGCCCAGTACATGCAGGCAGCGCGCAATGCTGAGATCGCGGCCGGCGGTCCTGACACGACCGCGGGTCAGGCTGCGTTCCAGGCCAGCCTCATCGCGCAGTTCAATTCAAACTACGCGCGGACCGGAAGCTTCTGGTCACAGGCCCCGTCGGACCCGACGCCGCTCGGGCTGTTCTCCAGCAGCGCGACGTACCGGCGGCCCGCGACCGCCTACATCGCGCTCTGGCAGATCCTCGGCACCGACAGGTTCACCAAGGTCCTGCAGACGGTCCAACAGACTTACGGTGGCGGTTCGGTAACCGAACCGCAACTCGAGGCCGCGTTCCGGAGCGGGCTGCCGAACAAGAGCGCCGCGTGCAGGAGCATGCTCAGCCAGTTCTTCACCGAATGGTTCGACACCCCTTACCCGAACGGTGCCGCCACCGAGCCGGACATTACCGGACCTGGCCTGGCCGGCCCCGGCTTCTACGGCACACACGGTGGTGAGTGTAAGAACGTCTAGCACTCCGTTCCCGGCATAACTGTGATGGATGGATATAACCAAGCGCGATCGTGCTCGACTGGCGTAAAGCGGGCCTTTCTCCGACCGTCGGCCGCCGGAGCGGCTGGGCGTCACGCACTGGTCGGCCCGGCCGCGCTCGCTGCTGTTCTAGCTAGTCCCAGTTTTCCCCTGCGGGGAGGTCGCTCAGGCGTGAAAATTGGTGCCGCGGTTGCCCGCCGAGCCCGGGACTCTTCTGGGACCCATGATCCCGATAGCTAGTCTGGCGCGGGGGTCTCGACCTTCGGGTTGCGCATTGTTGCCACGAGCACGCCGGTTAGATTCGTTCTTCTGCTGAGACCCCGCGGGCACCCTCGCCATGTTGAGTTCATGATGGCCCGGGAGGTGGGCGCGGTGATGGAGCCGCAGGAGATCGAGGACGAGGAGCACGAGCAGATCCTGGAGCGGGTCGCCGCGATCGACGTGGCCAAGGCCTCGGGGATGGTGTGCATGCGGGTGCCGGACCCGGCCCGGCCGGGCCGCCGGAGGAACCTGGTGTGGCCGGTGGACGCGACCATGAACGCGGTACTGGAGCTGGCTGATCACCTGGTCGCCGAGCACGTTCAGAAGGTCACGCTCGAGAGCACGAGCGACTACTGGCGTATCTGGTACTACCTGCTGGAGGCAGCCGGGCTGGATGTGCAGCTGGTCCGGGCGGCCGACCTGCGGCGGGCGCCGGGCCGGCCGAAGACCGACAAGCTGGACTGCATCTGGCAGGCCAAGTGCACTGAGAAGGGCCTGCTGCGGCCCAGTTTCGTGCCGCCGGCAGAGATCCGGGTGCTGCGGGACTACACGCGGATGCGGACCGACCTGACCCGGGAGCGGACCAGATACTACTCCCGGCTCGAAAAATTGCTGGAAGACGCCCTTATTAAAGTCTCGGCAGTGGCCAGCAAGATCACCGCGGTGTCGGTCCGCGACATGGTTGAGGCGCTGATCGCCGGCGAGCACGACCCGCAGGTGCTGGCCGGCCTGGCCCGCGGCCCGATGAAAGCCAAGCACGACAAGCTGGTGCAGGCGCTGGACGGCCGGTTCGATGCTCACCACGGCGAGCTGGCCAGGATGCTGCTGGAGCAGATCGACGGGCTGACCGCCCAGATCGACATGCTCACCACGCGGATCGAGGAGCTGATCCCGCAGATCCCTGAATCCTGGGGCGTCGACGCCGACGGGACCACCGGCCCGGGCGCGGGCCTGCTGCCGGGCTCGCCGGTGCTGCCCGCGGTCGGCCGGCTCGATGAGATCACCGGAATCGGCCGCGACGCCGCCCAGGTCATCATCGCCGAGATCGGGCTCGATATGAGCCGGTTCCCCACCCCCGGCCACCTGGTGTCGTGGGCCAGGCTCACCCCGCAGACCATGCAGTCGGGTGCCACGACCCGCGGCGGCAAGACCGGCAAGGGCAACCCTTACCTCAAGGGCGTCCTGGCCTCGGCTTCCCTCGGCCGCACCGACACCTTCCTCGGCCAGCGCTACCGGCGGCTGGCCAGACGGCGCGGCAAGCTCAAGGCCCTCGTCGCCGTCGCCCGCTCCATCCTCGTCATCGCATGGCATCTGCTCTCCGACCGCGACGCCCGCTTCCACGACCTCGGCAGCGACTCCTACACCAGCCGCATCGACAAGAACCGCAAGACCCGCAGCCACGTCCGCCAGCTCGAAGCCCTCGGATACACCGTCGTCCTCGCCCCCGCCGCATAAGCACACGTCAGCACTTGGCTGGCCGTTCGCTGCCGCGCTCAGGCTAAGGGTCATTTTCCGGTTAGCCCTCGATGTCGCTGCCGCTGGCGCCGTACCGGCGTGAAAATGGCCGGTGGTGCCGCCCGTGACGTCGTTTGCTCCTTGGCCGGCCGAGGCCGCGGGTTAGCCTGACGCCGGGAGCCGGATCCTTCAAGGGGCCGTTCACTGTCGCTTCGAGCGCGCGGGTCAGTTTCTTCCGCTAGCCCCCTGGCTCCCCGGGCGGCGCCACCTGGCAGTCAGCTTACGGCTGGAGAGGTGGCGATGGCATCGAAGAGGTCAGGGACGAGCCGCTGTACCGGGACCGGGTGTGCGGGATCGATATCGGCAAGGCCAGCATGGCGGTGACGATCCGGGTGCCCTCGGAGGCTGATCCGGCGCGGCGGGCGGCCGAGACCCGGGAGTTCGGCACCACCAGGCGGGAGGTGCTGGCGCTGGCGGACTGGCTGCGCGCCTGGCAGGTCCCTGCCGTGGTGATGGAGGCAACCGGGGACTACTGGAAGCCGGTCTTCTACCGGCTGGAGGCCGAGGGCTTCGAGTGCGTGCTGGCTGATGCCCGTCAGGTCAAGAACCTGCCCGGCCGGCCCAAGCGGGACAAGAGCGACTCGCGGTGGCTCGCGGCGTGCTTCGAGCGCGGCGCGGTCACCTCCTGCTTCGTCGCCACGCCGGAGTTCCGGGTGATCCGGCTGCACACCCGCTACCGGCGCGATCTCGTCGAAGACCGCGCCCGGGAGAAGCAGCGGGCGGAGAAGCTGCTCGAATCGGCCGCGATCAAACTCTCATCAGTGGTGACCGACCTGCACGGGGTGACCGGCCGGGACATCATGGACCGTCTGATCGCCGGGGAGCGCGACCCGAAGGCACTGGCCGAACTGGCCCGCGGCCGCGCCCGCCGCAAGACCGGCGAACTGCGGGCGGCGCTGGAGGGCGCGGAGTTCTTCACCGCGGCGCACGCCGCCCTGCTGAAGGCCATGCTGGACCGGATCGACCGGGTCAGCGCCGAGATCAGCGCGCTCACCGCCGTCATAGAAGAGCTCCTCGCCCCGTGGGAGGAACAGCTCGCCCAGGCCGAGTCGATGCCCGGCTGGGGACGGCGCTCCGCCCAGGACGCCCTCGCCGAAACGGGCCCGGACATGACCTGCTTCCCCACCGGGGCGCACCTGGCCTCCTGGGCCGGCCGTGCCCCGCTGGACAACTCCTCCGGCAAGCGCGCCGGCCACGCCAAGTCGAAGAAGGGCAACCGGTACCTGGCCGGCCTGCTCGGCGAGACCGCCGTCGCCGCCGGCAAGACCCAGACCCGCGAGGGAGCCCGGTACCGGAGGATCGCCCGCCGCCGCGGCAAGGCCAGGGCCATCGTCGCGCTCGGCAACACCCAGATGAAGGTCTATCACGCCCTGCTGTCCAGCCCCGGCACCCGCTACGCCGACCTCGGCCCCGACTACTACGACCGCCGGGCCGACACCCGCCGCCAAATCGCCCACCACGCCGGCAAGCTCGGCGCCCTCGGCTTCGAGGTCACCCTCTGCCGCATCCCCGACCCCGCCGAGGCGAGCACCGAAGCCGCCTGACAGCCCGCAAGCCAGGACCCCAGCCCGGCTCCGCTACGCTGCGCCGGGCTGCTGCCGCGCGCCCAGCTGAGGTTCCATTTTCGAGTCAGAGCAGATCGGCTCGGTGCCGGCTGCTCGCGGGATGGATGAACGCCGCTGCCGGTCTGCGCAGCCACTGGGTCACGCGCATCGTGAGGGCCATATCGGCCATGCGGGCCGTGCGCAGATTGGTCAGCCGACTCGGGGTGCAGCCGATCTGCTCGGCCAGTCCTGCCCAGGTCAGCCCCTGCCGCCGCCGCTCCGCGCTGACCGCGTCATAAAGCTGGGCGAGGTCCCATCGGAGCCGACTGTCCGGGCCCGGGTCCGGGAGCCGCACTACTCCGACGTCCAGAGCCGGACCTGTGAGGAACTCCTCCGGTGCCTGCCCGAGCCAGCGAAGCAGGTAGAGCGCGTACTGACACGACGTCTCGCCTCGCGCACCCAGCCGGGAGACCGCACCGCCGCACAGCGGATGATCGTCGCGCTCGGCGTTGAGCTGTGCGGACTGATCCCACAGCTCGTCGGCGAGGTCGTACCAGCCCATATCCAGGTCGCGGCGCGCACGGTCGACCGCAGCGAAGAAAGCCGCGAAGTCGAACGTGGCAAGGGCATCCACGTCAGTCACGTTCGCCTGCCTTCCCGTCGTCTCGAGTGCTCCGTGAGCCCGTTGACGATGCCTGCTACATCGCGACGTATCCTAATCCTCCCGTGCTCCCAGTTGATGCCGAGCAGCCCCGGCTTGGAAGGCTGCGACTAGGCCGTTCGCGCTTGCAGCGGCAGGGGCGCTGCACTTCGCCGAGGTCCATGCCGAGCGCCAGGACCGGGTCGCCTGCCTGGCGAACCTCTCCCAAGCTGTGCTGGCCGCGACTAGAGCAGCAGAAGTGATGCCGATTGGCAATGACTGCCAGGAGGCCCCGAACGGCCAGCCAGTTGCTAGCCCCTGTGGCCACACTGTGATCGCCGCCCGGCAGGCAACCGCCGTCAGCATCACCGAGAAGCGGCCAGCACAGCCGCTCACTGCCACGCTCGATGGCCAGGGCCGATCGGAGTGGTACCAGAGTGGTACCATGTTGTCATGGCGATGAACCTGAGGCTTGACGAGGAAGACAGCGAGCTGCTGCGGGCGCTGGCCGAGGCGGAGCACGTCTCGATGCACGAGGCCGTGCTGCGGGCCATCCGGCGCAGCGCCAGGGAGATCGCCCATACGGACAGGGTGCGGGAGGCGACCGCCGAAATGATGGACCGTTGGGGCGACGTGCTGGACCGGCTCGGGCGCGCATGACCGGTCCGGCGTCCTCGGATGTGGAGTACCTGAGCTTGGAGGACGTGCTCGGTCTCGCGGCAGCCCTAGGGGTCGGCCCGGTGCGGGACATGGGCTTGCTGGACTCAGCCTGCCACCGTCCCCGGTCGGGTTTCATGTGCCAGGAGGCCTACCCGACGCTCCAGGCCAAGGCCGCCGCGCTGATGCACTCGCTGGCCTGCAACCACGCCCTGCTGGACGGGAACAAGCGGCTCGCGCTCCTGGCCACCGTGGTGTTCCTGAGGATCAACGGCTACCGTCTCGCCCTGTCCGACGACGAGGCATTCGACCTCACTCTCGGCGTCGCGGCCGGACAGCTGGAGTCAGAACAGATCGAGAAGCGGCTCCGCCTGGAACCGGCGACCCGCTGAGGCACGCCAGATTTGGATGATTTGCGTGTGAACACGCACAGAGAAACAATCCGCGACCCGCGCCGAGTCGGCGGTCGGATGCGTGCTGCTGCGAGCGTGCGACCAGGAGGCCGTTACCCGGAGTAACGGGCACGTCGGGGTGGCCGACCAGCGTGCCTGCTGCTAGCGCTTTGGTGGCAGTGACCGGGCGTATCGGGCGGCCCGGCTGACCCACCCGGAGAGATGATCGTCTGCTTCCAGGTCGTCAGAGCTGATGCGCAGCCATCCGGGCATCTCCCGGCCGCCCATGACCGCCATCGTGGCCGTTGTCGTCCGGCACAGGGCGGCGGACTCCGCCGGATCGACCCGGACGAGTGCCCCGCCCTGGCCGCTCGCGCTGATGGCCATGTTGCCGCCGATCAGGAAGGCCAGGCCGCCGAACATCGTCTTTTCCGTCACGCCCGGCTCAGCGCCGATCATGAACCGGATCCGGTCGGCGAGTTCGGCATCGTATGCCATGGTCGCCAGCCTAACGGTCGCGTCAGATCGCAGCGCAGAGCGGAAGCCACGCGCCGGACTAGCGCCGCAGGCTCGTTCGGCGCGCGAACTACGACCGGCATGGCGGCTCCAGCGAATACCAGAACGGCCTGATCTGTGGTCGCTGATGGCGAAGTTCTTCTCGGCGGGAACGGCATACTTCCCGAGAGGCGCCTTACCAATTGTACCGCCCTGTCCACCAAAGAAAGGCGGCACGGAGGACCAACGGCCCTACTGACTCAAAGGGATGCCGATAGGCTGACGTGCAACTCGCTAGGGGTGAACATGAAACTTGGCATACGGCTCACATTAGCGACCAGCGGCCTGCTAATACTCTGCGCATGCGGATCGGGAGGCCCAGCCTCCACATCGCCAACATCCTCACGCACGATTGCCGTGGCGCCGTCCGTGGCTTCGAACACGTCGGCCAAGGCCAGTCCCACGGTCAAGAGGCGCATCGCAACCAAGATCCGGGTAATTCAATTTAGGACCCGGAGAATGCACGATCCCACGCTCACAATGGGCACCAGGAGGATAAGGATCCGCGGCGTTGCTGGCAGAAAACGCCTTACCTACCAGCTGACTTTCACGGACGGCGTCCTGACGAGCAGGAAACTGCTGCGCAAGGAGGTCCTGAAGGCACCTGTCACCAAGGTCATCGCCATAGGGACCAAGCAAGCTCGCCAGTGTGACCCCAACTACAGCGGTGCTTGCGTGCCGATCGCCAGCGATGTGGACTGCGCCGGCGGCAGCGGCGACGGCCCGGCATACGTGCAAGGCCCGGTCCGAGTCGTCGGCACGGACATCTACGGGCTCGACGCCGATGGTGACGGCATCGGCTGCGACAGCTGATGGGCGGGTACGTCAAGGGCTGAAATGCCTGAGCTGGTCCGCTAGCCGCGGCGTGAGCGCCAGCCGGGGATTAGCGCCCGTTGGTAGATCTCGGCGGCTGCGGGACGGACGGGACCCAGGATCGCGGCGGCCGGTCAGGGCCCGGCGGCCGGGTCAGGACGCTGCGGGATCGAGCGCATGACTACGGCCATCTCAGGCGGCCGCAGCGCGGGCTCAGGCAGCGGCGTGGTGCCTGACCGCTCGGGCCGGAGCGCATCGGTGATGAGCGCGAGGTACCTGCGCCATATCTCCGGCTTGACAGGCTCGGCGTACCTGGCCGCCGCGCTGACCATGAACTCGATGAACAGCATGTCGGTGGGCTGCAAGTCGGAGCGCACATGGCCGTCTTGCTGGGCGCGCTGTACCAGCGAGGTGACCAGGGGCTGCATCCTCGCCCGGGCGCGGCCGGTCCTGTCCTGCCCGTGGGTGGCGTACATGACGATCTCCTGCAGGCCGCGGTCGGTGGCGAGCTGGGTGCACGCGCCCTCCAGGAACGAAACCAGGCCGACCCATGAGTCCGGGTGGGCGAGTGCCTTCTCGGCGAGCGCGACCATTGCCTGGATGCGCTCCTCGAACAGCGCCTCGGCCAGCGATTCCTTGTCAGGGAAATGCCGGTAGACGGTGCCTACGCCGACCTCAGCGTGGCGCGCCACGTCGTCCAGGCTCGCCCGCAGCCCCCGGGTGGTGAATACCTCGGCCGCGGCGCGCAGGATGCGCTGCCGGTTGCGTGCGGCGTCCCGGCGGAGCGGGCGCGGAGCGGGATCTTCGCGTGAATCTGCCATCTCTTTCGCCCCCTGAGGCCCGGTGCGGAGGTTGTGCCTCCAATTAGAGGTTGCGCCTCCGCTTAGCCTCCGGTACGGTGAACCGGAGAAGGCGCCTCCATATGGATATGTTACCTCCAGATAGGTGAGGGCGATGAGCGAAACCAGCGTATGCACCGGGCGCGTACCCGACGCCCCGGCCAGCGTAACCCCAGACCCCCGGCGGTGGCTCATCTTGGGCGCCGTCGGCCTCGCCCAGCTCATGGTCGTGCTGGACGCCACGATCGTGAACATCGCCCTGCCCACCGCGCAGCGGGCCCTGGGCTTTACTACCGCGGACAGGCAGTGGGTTGTCACTGCCTACGCGCTCGCGTTCGGCAGCCTGCTGCTGCTCGGCGGGCGGCTCGGCGATCTGATCGGGCGCAAGATCATGTTCCTCACTGGCGCGCTCGGCTTCGCTGCCGCGTCGGCGGTCGGCGGCGCGGCGACTAGTTTCGGCATGCTGGTCGCGGCGCGCGCCGCCCAGGGCGCGTTCGGCGCGCTGCTCGCGCCCGCGGCCCTGTCGGTCCTGTCCACGACGTTCAGCGACCCGAAGGAGCGCGGCAAGGCGTTCGGCGTCTACGGCGCGATTGTGGGCGCCGGCGGCGCGATCGGCCTGGTGCTCGGCGGGATCTTGACCGAGTATCTGTCCTGGCGCTGGTGTCTGTACGTGAACCTGATTTTCGCGGGCCTCGCCGGGACCGGGGCGGTGCTGCTGCTTAAGCGGCAGCGCGACCGCACCAGGACGCGCCTGGACTTGCCGGGTGTCCTTTTCGTCTCGGCCTCGATGTTCTGCCTGGTCTACGGGTTCTCGAATGCGGCGACCCGCAACTGGAGCACACCGTCCACCTATGGCTTCCTGGCCGCGGGCGTGGCGCTGCTGGTCACCTTCGCGTTCTGGCAGTCCCGCGCGGCCAGCCCGCTGCTGCCGCCGCGGGTCGTGCTCGACCGCAACCGGGGCGGCGCCTACCTGGCGGTGCTGATTGTCGGCGCCGGCATGTTCGGCATCTTCTTGTTCCTGACCTACTACATGCAGCAGACCCTGGGCTACTCCCCGGTGATCAGCGGCGTCGCCTTCCTGCCGATGATCGCGACGGTGGTGGCGAGCGCCAACCTGTCCAACGTGGTGCTGCTGCCCAGGCTCGGCCCCCGGCCCCTGGTCACCGCCGGCATGCTGCTCGCCGCGGGCAGCCTGGTATGGCTGACCAGGATCGGCGTGCACTCGGGTTACGCATCGGCGGTGCTCGGCCCGCTGATGATAACCGGCCTCGGCTTCGGCTTCACGATCGCGCCGTCGATGAACACCGGGACCTCGGGCGTGCCGCCGCAGGACGCTGGCGTTGCCTCGGCAACGCTCAACACCGGCCAGCAGATCGGCGGCTCGATCGGCACATCGCTGCTCAACACGATCTTCGCTGGCGCGGTGGCGCAGTACCTGACCAGCCACCTGAGCCCGGCCACCCTGATACACGGGCACCCGGCGCCGTCCCTGACCGCGATATCGCTGATCCACGGCTACACCACCGGGTTCTGGGTCGCGGCGGCCATCTTCGGCGCGGGCGCGGTCATCTGCGGCACCCTGTTCCGCTCCGGGCCGCTCCCCGCCTCCGGATCCCCGCCGGTCGCTCCGGCCCGGCCAGCCGTGCAGCGGCCCAGCCAGGCACCGGTCCTGCACGCCTGACCCGGGCCCGAGGACCGCACGTCGAGAGGGCCCGGCCGCCGCGGCGGACCAGCAGGGAAGCCCGCTTGCCAGGAAAGCCAGCAGGGAAGCCCGCTTGCCAGGAAAGCTAGCGCGGATCGGCCAGTTCCGACCCCGGGCTGGCAGCCTGGCGTTGCCGGCCCTATCCCGGGTAGGTCCTCGCACGCGCGCCCGCCCGATGCTCGCGGAGGTGATTGCCATTCGTCGGTATGCGATCCTCGAGGCGCCGTCGGCGCTGGGCCATGTCCCAGAGCATCTGGGCGTCGAGCGGGCCCCTGGTGTGGTGCTGGCTGCCGGGCTGGCTGACGGCTTGGCTGCTCGTCATGCTGGCCGGGTGGATGCCGCTGGCTATAGCGCGGCGCGCGACCCGGCGACGCAGGTCATGAACCCAGAGCCGCTCAACCGGTATTCCCGGGCTCTCGCCGACGCGGTGGGAGCGGTGCTCGATGAGGGTGAGTTCCCGGTGGTCCTCGGCGGCGACTGCTCGATCGTGCTCGGGGCGATGCTGGCGCTGCGCCGGCGCGGCCGCTACGGCCTGCTGTACGTCGACGGAGACGCCGACTTCTATCAGCCGGAGGCCAGCCCCCTGCGCGGCGCCGCTTCCGCGAGCGACCTGGCCTTTGCCACTGGCCGGGGGCCTGATGTCGTTGCCGACATCGAGGGCCGCCGGGCACTGGTCCGTGACGAGGACGTCTGCGTATTCGCATGCCGGGATGCCGGCGACCGGGAACGGCGGGGCTGCCAGCCGCTGCCCGAGGCGATGCTGCTCATCGACCGCGACCAGGTCCGCCGGCACGGGCCCGGCGACGCCGCCCGCCGCGCCGCTGACTACTTGATGCGGGACGGCGGCCCGGCGGACGGGTTCTGGATCCACCTCGACGCCGACGTGTTCGATGAGTCGATCATGCAGTCCGTAGACGACCCGCGGCCGGGTGGCCTGGCCTGGGACGACGCGGTAGAAGTGCTCCGTGCGGCGATCGGCTCCGGCCATGCCGCAGGCCTCCAGGTCGCCATATACAACCCCGATATCGACACCGACGGATCCAACGGCCGCGGTCTGGCCACCACGATCCGCGCAGCGCTTACCCAGTAGATCCCTGCCATATGCCGCAGTTCCCCCGGGCGGACGGGGAACGCCGCGACCCACGGGCCGGCCGCTTCGGTCAGGCGCCTGCCGAGCCGTGGCTGGCCGCCTGGCGGGTCAGCGTCTGGGCGAGGGTCAGGAACAGCGGGCAGTTCGGGATCTTCTCCGCCGCCTGAGACGACAAAGAGAGGAACTTGCCTTCTTGCCGGACTGACACCCGTCCCTGGTTGATGCTGACGGCCTTGACCGATGACCACGGGAGGAAGGCTTTCGGCGTCTGGATCCCGGTGGTGCTGATCTGCAGATCGCCGAACGCCAGCTGCTCGCCGCGGCTGAGGGCGGCGATCGCGCCGGGCAGCTGGGCGGCTGAGACTATGTCGCGGGCACGGATCAGGAACTGGTAAAGCAGGTAGCCGGGAGCCAGCGGATCGGCGTTGTGTCCTCCTTTCGCCGCGGGATCCTTGCACGAGCCGGAGAACTTCAGGTTCCGCCCGTCCGCGCTCGCGAGGGTCAGCCAGTACTGGGTGCCTGAGTAGGCGCCGTTGACGTAGTGCTGGCTGGCGAACCAGTTGACCGTCGCCACCTGGTCCCAGCGGTAGGCTTGCGGCCCGCCGTCATCGGGCTGCCAGACCAGCCCGTGGTCGAACTCATAGGCGTATCCCACGATGCGCGTGCGGATCAGGGCCTGCTGCTTGGTGACCGGGATCGCGTGCCGCAGCGTCCCCAGCTGCGCTGAGCCCGCCGCGCCCATCGCGGTGGGGGACGGCGGTGGCGGCAGGCTGCCCTTCGTTTTGGACATTGACCCGTGCTCTTTCTCGGCATCCACTGTGCCGGCGATGGATGAGTTTCTTGACCTAACGCAGCCGAACAGCACTGCCATTGGGGTAGGTACCTAGGTAACGGCCAGGCGCGGGCATGGGTTCAGGGTCACCCGCACCTGGTCAGCGATGAGGAGATTCAGCGCTAACTGAGCGTGTGCAGCGCCTACCGGCGCTGCGGCCTGGGCGCTGGAAGAGCGCCTGTGAGCCGGTGAAGCTCGGCGTCGGTGTTGTAGTAGTGCACGGAGGCGCGGACAAGGTCGGGCAGGCGGCGGTGCTGCAGGTCGAAGCGCGCGTAATCGACGAGGGAGACGCTGGTGTTGACGCCCTTTCCCGCGAGCTGCTGCTGGATCTCCTGCGCCGGGACGCCGTCCACGGTGAAGGTGACGATGCCGCACCGCCGCAGCCCCTGGTCATGAACCGCCACCCCGTCCATGGCCCGGAGTCGTTCGCGCAGGCTCTCCGCCAGTTCGGCGACCCGGGCCCGGATGTCGTCCAGGCCCCAGGACAGGGCGTATTCGGCGGCGACACCAAGGCCGATCTTGGCGGCGTAGTTGGTCTCCCAGTTCTCGAAGCGCCGCGCGTCGTCGCGGATCTCGTAGGCATGGGATCCGGTCCAGGTCGCGGCGTGCAGGTCGAGGAACGGCGGCTCCAACTGGTCCACCATCGATCTGCGCACGTAGAGGAACCCGGTCCCGCGCGGGCCGCGCAGGAACTTGCGCCCCGTCGCCGAGAGCATGTCGCAGCCGATGCGATCCACGTCGACCGGCAACTGCCCGACCGACTGGCACGCGTCCAGCAGGAACGGCACGCCGTAGCGCCGGGCGACCGCGCCGACCTCTTCCGCGGGGTTGACCAGGCCGCCCTGAGTAGGCACGTGAGTCATCGCGATGAGCTTCACCTCACCCGCGCCGTGCTCCAGGCGGCTCCGCAGGTCGCCGACCGAGAACTGCCCATGCTCGTCGTCATCGATCACCTCAACGACCGCGCCGGTCCGCCGGGCGACCTGGAGGAGAGCGATCACGTTACTCGCGTACTCGGCACGGGCGGTGAGGATGCGGTCGCCCGGCTTGAAGGGCAGGGAGTAAAAGGCCATGTCCCAGGCCCTGGTCGCATTCTCTACGACCGCGATCTCTCCGGTCTGGCAGCCGATCAGGCGCGCGATCGCCGTGTAGACGGCCGCGACCTGATCGCGTGCAGCATCGGCCGCCTCGTACCCGCCGATCTCGGCTTCGCGCCGCAGGTGCGCGACGACCGCTTCAGTGACCGCCGATGGCGGCAGCGCCGCTCCCGCATTGTTCAGGTGCGCTACCTTGGCCGCGCCTGGAGTGTCACGCCGGGCACGCTCAACGTCAAAGACCACGTCCGCGCGCTAACCGGTCAAGACCCTCGGATCGACACCCCGCATCACGGCACCGGGACGCCCTGGATGACCACCGGGCCGTTGACCGGGTTCAGCTCGTCGGCCTGCGTGACGCCCGATGGCGTGACCACGTCCATCGCCTTCGGGACCGTGCCGGGATCGACCGTGCAGATCGCGCTGGGGCCGCCGGAGGCGCAGACGCCGAACTGGAACGGCTGCGGCGTGGCCGCGAAGCTGCGCGCCTGATCGGGGCTGAAGCCGTCCTGGCCGGTCAGCACGACGCTGAACGACCATCCCGAGCCCGGCGATCCGAACTGGGCTTCCGGCAGCGCGATCGTGACGGTCTTGGAGATCTGTGAGACCGCCATGGCCGCCGTGCCAAGCCCGTTGCCAGACGCGTCCTGCCACACCGGCGCGGCGAATCCCTGGACCTCCGCGAGCTCGCTCCAGGCGGCGGTCTTGGCGATGGTGTAGTTCCGCGCCAGGTAGGCGGGGGCCGTCGAGGTCGTGCTGGCGCCGGGTGCGTGCACGTAGACGTCGAGCAGCTGCGCGCCGAACGCCGAGCCGAACGTCGGGTCGAGGTTAGCCAGGGTGGCCTGCAGGTAGACGGTGGTGCCGTCGCTGATGACCCGGAACCTGGTCAGGTCGAACGCCCCGGCGTGGAAGTCGGACGCGGTCGGGTACTGGTAGGTACCAGGGCCGTTGTCGTCTCCCGCGGGGTCGCTGACGTCGAGCACGGTGGTCCCTCCGGTTACGTCGCTGCTGACCGTGGTCTGCGCGTAGCCGGTCCGGTTTCCGCTGGCGGTCGCCGAGACGGTGAGCACGCTGTCCCCGAACCCGACCGGCACGGTGACGGCGAACGAGCCGTCCGCGCCAGCCGTGGCGGTCGCGGTAGCTGACGCCGCCCCTGTGGTCGTGTCTTCTGATTCCACAACGAGGTGCGCGCCGGGGGCTGTGGTCCCGGTGACGTCGGTGCTGGGCGTCGTGATCTGGGTCCCCTGCGCGGGAGCGGTCAGCGTCAGGGCGACCGATCCGGGCGGGCCGTTCGTGACGTAGCGGTGCGTGGTGACCGACGGCGTCTCCAGGGTGCGCCCGGCGCCGATGTCCAGGATCAGGCGGAGTTCCTGAGCCTGTGCCCAGGTCAGCGGCGACGCGGAGCCCGCGGCCTTGCCGTCGGTGAAGCCGATCGATGCGGTGGCCGGGTCGCTTCCGAACGGCGACGCGGGCAGGTTCGGATCCTCCCATGCCTGCTCGGGCACCAGCCCGACGCCTGAGGAGAACCGCGCCATGGCCTGCAGCAGCGCCGACGCGCCGGTCACGTTTCCGCTGGCCACGTCGGACTCCGCCCGCTCGCCAGAAAGCACTGGCCACAGGTGCCCCGTTCCGGTATTGGTGGTCGGCCACGGCTCGCCTGGCACGGTGCAGGACGTCTGGCTGGGCTGGTAGCAGTCGCCGTAACCGTCGGCGCTGCCTGCCGATGCTGCGGTGCCGTACCTGTAGTACCCGGTGCCGCTGGGCGTGGACACCGAGATCTGCTTGTCCAGCACGCCAAGCGAAGCCGTGATGTCCTGGTCGCTGACCGGGAGCTCGCCGAGGCGCACCAGCTCCTGGAACCCGCCGTCGATGACCTGCCGCTGGTCGGCGTTCGGACCCCCGTTGCCCAGGTTGTAGGTGATGGCCGCGTCCGGATCGCCGGTCTTGGAAAGCCGGATGAAGTAACGCGCGGCGTCGGGGCCGGTCGTCGTCACGTCCCAGTTCTTGATGGTGCGCTGGAAGTGGTCGGCGGTGGCCTGGTAGAGCCGCGCCCGGGCGGTGTCGCCGTGATCGGCGGCGATCACCGAGGCGGCGGTCAGGCCGGCGATCTCGGCGGCGATCGTGGACGGTGAGTAGCCCGACTGCTCCTCCCACCGCTCCGAGCCGAACGACGGACCCCTGGCGACCAGGAAGTCGGCGGCTGGCCGGATGTGCTGCTGCCAGAGCGCGGTATCCCCGGCCAGCCCTGACTGCAGCGCCATCAGGATCGGGTAGGCGGTCTCGTCGAGCTGGGTTCCGCCCGTGTCGGGGGCGGCGGCCCCGTTGATCAGCGAGTTCCGTGGCAGCTGGCCGTTGGCCAGCTGCTGGTGATCGAACAGGAACAACGTGGCAGCCCGGGCCGTCGCGATGTCGCCGTCGGTCAGCAACCCGGTGAACGCCTCGTAAAGATCGCGCGAGAACACTTCCCGATAGGAGCCGAAGTAGACCGGCTTGCCGTTCACCGCCGTTCCCGCCGGGACCGCCTGACCCCACGGGCTGGCCAGCGACGCGACGATGGCCCCTGGGTAGGTCTTGTCCTCGCTCGCCTTGAGAACGTTCGCGGACAGGTAGTAACGGCGCCGCAGGTCAGCCGCCCGCGCGCCGGACTGGCCGGGGATATGCGACGGCGGCCGGCGCAGCCCGCTGTCGTAGGCCGCCCACCCGGCCAGGTACCTGGCCCCGGCCAGGACGAACGGGCTGGCCAGGGAGGCGGCGGCGGTGCCTGCGGCCGAGGCCTGGGTGCGGCCGAAGCCGAGGGCCAGCGTCACCACGCCGTCGCGCGGCGGCGTGACATCCTCCGTGGCCACGACATGGCCGTCCTGCGCAGTGTCATAGCTAGTCAGGGTTCGCGTGGCGTCGAGCTGGGTCAGGCCGTCGCTGGCCGTGCCCGCGTAGCCGACGCTGGCCGCCCCGGCCGGGCTGCTGCTGGTCAGGGCCATGAACGTCGGCACCGCGTAGTCGCGGTTGACCGCCTGGCTGAGCGTGGAGGTGCTGGAGATGACCGGCACAGGGTTCCCTCTCGAACTGTCGATCGCTCCGTCGTTGCCGCCCGCGTTGGAGCTGCCACCGCCGCCGTCGCCGTTGACGTGTGCGTCAAGGCGCGCGTACAGGTGCAGGCCGGACACTGTGACGTGCGAGCCGGGCATCGCCTCCAGCCGCGTCCGCATCAGCACGGTGTCGCGGACCGGGTCGGTGATGTAGGTCGTCACCAGCCTGACGCCGACGGCGGCGTCAGAGCTGGTCACCGTGCAGGCCATGCCGGTCGGGTCGGCGCTGACGGTATAGGTCATGTCCCTGGTTTGCAGGTCGGTAAAGGTCGACCCGTCGGTGAGGATGTACTGCAGCGTGCTCACGTTGGTGTTGTCGATGGTCGGCTCGTAGACATCGGACAGCACGCCATCGGCGACCGTGTACCACACCTTGGATCCCGGCGTGCGGGACGTCCCGACGCAGTCCTTACGGGCCAGATCGAAGTGGGACATGGTGCCCGGGGCGCCGGGGGCGGTGCCTGCGGCTGACGCAGCGGCAGCCGTCCGCGCTGAGGCGGCGGCGCCGGCCGGGGCGGCGAGCGCGGTTCCGAGCGCGAGCAGGCAGATCGCTGTGCCCGATGCGGTCACTCCGTACAGCCGGCGCCGGCCCGAACCTGACAACCCCATCGGTCCTCCACGTAGCAGGCGCTTGCCCTCAATCACTGCCAGACGGCCATTCCTGGTTAAGGCACGCGCCCGGATCATGTTTCGTGCCGAGAATGCCGCCCGCCGAAGCGTCCCCCGCCGTTCCCCGGCCTGTCAACCACGCAGGCAGCGGCACCGGACCTCCCGGCAGTCCGGTGATCACTGACGGCGTTCGGGACCTCCAACGTTGGGCCTGGCCGGCGTTGTGTCGGCCGCCCATTCGGCCGTGCCCGCGCTGATGCCTGGGGCACTTTGCGGCAAGCCAAGGCGCCCGGCAGCTGACGTTTGCGCTCATCCCACAGAAACCGTCGTTAGGCTTGCAGTTCTGGCATTACTATTCTTAGCGTCACCAAGGGGGATGCCGCATTGACCAGTAACTCAGCTGGTAGCGAGAAAAAGGATAAATTGGCCGTAAGAGTCGGCGTCCCGCTGGTTACGGCCCTGATCGGAGCTGCGGCTACCATCGTCGCGGGGCTGATCAGCAACCCGTCTGGAACGATCGACCTGATATCTGGTTCAGCTCCATCGGCCAGGGCTACCGTGACGATTACACCGCGAGCTACGCCCCGCGCGACCGTCACCGTGACAGCATCGCCTGTCCCGACCGACCCGGGGCCGATAACCCTTCCAGGCTGTCCGGCGAACCAGGGTTGCAGGGCCTTTAACGTGGTGGCGCAGCTTCCCCAGCAGGGCAACCAAGCCGGGATTGATTTCAGCGCAGGCTCGGTGAAGATCAACTCGGGCGGGGACATGACCTACGCCAAGTCCCAGAACGGAACGCCCCAGCTGACGCTCGACTTTGGAACCGCGTATAGCATCGACCGCAGCGCAGCGCAGTCGAATGAACAAGGCTGTCAGGCGCTTACTACCTCGGACCCATACACCGGGCCGATCACCGGCTTCCACAAGGGCCTGACGTTCTGCGTAGCTACTAACGGCAATGAAACAGGAATCGCGCTCGTGATAGAAACCAAGCTACCCGGCCCGAATGGCGAGCTCGACTTGCGGGAGCTGTTCTGGCCGAACCAGAACACATGAGCCGTCTGACCGCTGGCAATCGTTGCGGCGAACGCGATTGCTGGCATCGCAGCTGGCACGCCCGGACGAGGCGTGACCGAGCGGTGCCAGAAGGCTCAGGACCCTGGCTCGTTGCCAGGATTGGAATAGCCGCGCTCTTGGTATCCGCCCTGCCGGTATCCGCCCTCGGGCTCTCCCGGCGGGAGGTAGCCATACGGCTGATAGCCGATCGCCTGCTGCTGGACAGCCACGATCGGGATTGGCGACCCTTCCGGCGGATTTCCGTAATGGTCCCAGATCTTGTTGAGCTCTGACTGGTAGTAGAGGGTGCCTGAGCCGAAGAGGAACATCCACAGCAGCAAGCCCACGGCGGGGCTGCAGGTTGCGGCCGCCCCTGCCGAACGTTGCGCCTGCGCTATCCGCTCACCGGTCTTGAACATTGAGACGAAAGGCGGGATCAAAATGAACGACCCGAGGGCAACTGCCACCAATGAGACGCCGGGATTGGCCGGCACCCCCAGATCCCTAGTCTCCCGGTTGACTTTGTCGTACCAGACTAGAGAATAGATGCCAAGAGTAACGAAAGGCAGCAAAAGCCATATAGCGAGCGGATTGCGGCGCTTGCCAACTTTACCCGTCATCTGCGGAGAGGCCACGATGTTCCCCCACCAGTAAACCGTTATGTTAACGCTGAAGAACGCGAAACGCCGCTCATAGCCTTACCCGAGCGACATTGCCCAGGACGACATGCTCAATGCATATTCCTACCATGGCACGGCTGGACGAGCAAAGCTGCTGCTGGGCGCAGGCCCTCGCTGGACTTTTCCACGCACTAGCGCCACTTAACCCGCCTCTGACTAACCCGCCTCTGACTACTCAGCCCGAACGGCGCAAGATTGGATCGACCATGTCTGGCCTCATGTCAACTCATCGACCGGCCCGTCACGGATCGGCCGTCCTCGGCGAGGCGGACGGCGCCGTCGAGCGGGTCGTTCACTGACTGGGAGACGATAACCCGGTGGGCAACGACTTGCCTGAGCGCTCTGCCGAACGAAAGCCGCGCGGCTTTGCTCGCCCAGACCCCGCCGCTGAGAGCCGCCCGCAGCTCCGGCTTGCCCTGCAGGTACTGCTCGATGTGCACGGCCGCGCTCGCCGCCAGCGCAGACATCTCCTCGTCCAGCAGCTCGACCGCCCAGCCAGCCTGGTCCTCAGCGGCTCCTGTCAGCAGCGGCGCGGCGCGGGCCAGCAGCGGTGCGGGATTCGCCGCGCCGTGGACAGCTTGCACGACCGTCCGCCAGTCGCTGCCGCCGAACAGCCGGCCGACGGCCTCAGCGAGCGACGCCGGTGCTCGGCGCGGATCAGAAACGAAGTACTCCAGGGCTGCCTGGCCCAGCCGTGCGGCGGATCCGCGGTCGCCCAGGATCCAGCCGCGGCCGCCTGTGGCGCAGTAACGTCCTGATGCGTCGCGGCCGCAGACAACCGAGCCAGTGCCAGCCACGATGCAGACGTCCGTGCCCAGCGGCGCTGCCATGACCGCCGCGAAGTAGTCAGGCATCACGCGCACGATGGCGCCGGGGAAGCGCGCAGCGAGCAGGTCCTCGATCTGCGCACGCTTCGCGTCGTCGGTCGTTCCCGACACGCAGGCGGCCACCCGGCGAGGTGACGGGAACCCCGCGAGGGCGGCGTGATAGCTCACGCGCAGAGTCGCCGGGTCGGCCATGACCGGGTTTCCTGGCCCGCCACTGCCCTCATGCACGATGGCACCATCGCTGACGGCACGGGCGCGCGTGCTCGACCCGCCAGCGTCGATCCCGACGGCCAGATCGCGGATGCGTGCGTGCGGTTCATTGTCGCTGGTCATCGGGTTGCGCGGGTCTGGTCAGAGCCCGATGACTATCAGCTGCACCGTGACCGTGTCGCCGAGTTCGAGCGTTTCGGCGTTCCGGTCAGAGTCTCTGACGGGCAGGACGTACCCGCCGTCCTTACGGAACAGTGACGTCTTCCACGCGGCTGAGCCGAGACGCACCTGCACGGGGATCATTCCCCAGCCGTAGGTGATGCTCGCGGCCAGCGCCTGGATGTCCGCGGATTGCTCATCAGGGACCGTGACGAAATGGTACGGCGCGGGGCCGCGCCAGTGCCAGATCTCGCCGGTGAACTCGAATTCCACGTGGTCCCCTGCATGGCTTGTAGCGATCGCTGCCCGGCAGCGTACGTGTTCAAGACGTCGCCCACCGCAGGGAGGTGACCGTCATGGCCCCTCGGAAACCCAGGTCAAAGGACGGCAGGCGCCTTTGATACGGCGACCTGCGCCTCTAATATGAAGCCCTGAGATGCGTGAGCTTATAGCCATGTTATGGGGTGGATTTGTGGTGCCCGATTTGATGGATAAGACATGGCAACGGCGCAATGGTGACCGGTAGTGGCCACTCTGTCGATAACCGGGCCGGCCGAGGTGCTGGCCCGGCTGCCCGCTGTCGATGACCTCCCGCTGGCCCTGGCGCCCAGCACCGCGACGGACAACGGGGACGGCACCTGGACGGTCACCGCGCAATCGGACGAGGCCAACGTCGCGGCGCTCGGCGCGCTCGGTGCCACCGTGACCGTGATCGAGGACGACGCGGCCGAGCTGGCCAGGTGGCAGGTGCTCGACGGCCAGGTCGATAACGAGCCACCCGTTGCCTAGGAGCGCGGCGTGACCGGCTACATGACCTCGGCCGTGGTGTCCGCGCACCTGGACGCCATGGCGGCGGCGCACCCGACCCTCTGCACCAGGTCCCAGGCGGCCGACTGGGCACCGGGCCGGACGGGCGGCAAGAGCGGTTACGTGAAGATCGGCGCGACCGCGGCCTCCAGCCCGGCCCAGCGCAGCGCGGTGCTGCTCGTCGGCGGCGTGCACGCCAGGGAGCTCGCCCCGCCGGACGCGCTGGTCAGCTTCCTGGAGAAGCTGCTTGCCGCCTACAGGGCCGGCGCCCCGATCACGTACCCGGCCTGGACCGATCCGGTCAGCAGCATCACCTATGACTCGTTCGAGATCTCGTTGCCGTGGATCAGGAGCGTGGTCGAGCGACTGGACTTGTACGTGGCTCCGCTCGTCAACGACGACGGGCGCGATTTCGTCCTGACGCCGCTGCCAGCCAGCGCCACGCACGCCGAACAGCAGCTTCACAAGGGCTGGCGCAAGAACCGGCGGCCCGCGCCCAGCGGTGTCACCGACCCGCAGGGCGTCGGCGTGGATATCAACCGGAACCTTGACATCGTATGGAAATTCACAAAGTTCTACGATACGTCGCTGGCGAATCTCGGCGTTCACTCGTCGACCAACCCGATCAAGGAAAACTACATCGGTGACGCGGCGGAATCCGAGCCGGAGGCCAGGAACGTCGCCAATCTCATGCGCAACAAAGGCATCAGCTGGTTCATTGACTTCCACGCCTTCGGCCGCGACATTCTTTTTTCCTGGGGCATCGAGACCAATCAGAGCACCGACGGCACGATGAACTTCGCCAATCCGGCGTTTGACGGCAAGCGCGACGGGATCGCCAACCCTGGCTACAAGGAGTACATCCCGGCCATCGACGCGGCCACTGGCGAGGCGATGGCCAGGCGCATCAGGAGCCTGATCCTGACCAAGGCGGGCGGCGCAGACCCGGCCGCGCGCAGCAGATCCGACTACACCCCCAAGCAGTCCGCCAACTTCTATGTCACGAGCGGCACGACCCAGGACTTCTGCTTCAGCCGCTGGTTCACGGCCGCGACCGCTGGGCACCCGATTCCCACCGTGATGGCGCTCACCATCGAGGTCGGCGGCGATCCGCGGCTCGGAGCCGACCACGACGAAGGTGGCTTCACCCCCGACTACGTCAAGCACTTCCCGAAGCTGGAGCGCGAGATTCACGTCGCGGCCTGGGCGTTCCTGTCAGCCGTCGCATCGATGCGGGCCCAGCCGCCGAGCATCCCTGATCAGCCCGCCCCGCCGCCGCCCGCCGCCAGCTCAGGAACGGGCTGCCTGCTGATGATGGTGAGCTGCCTGCTGCTGCTGGCCGGCGTGATCTCCGTGATCCTGGGCGCGGCCGGACCAGGCGCGCTGCTCGGCGGCGGGGCGCTGGCAGGCTACCTCGCCGGGCGGAGGCCCTGATGGCGGACGACGGCACCCTGCAGCGGCTGGCTGGCGCGCTGACCGCCGCCCTGCAGCCGCTGCAGACCAGGCTGGCCGCTGGCGACGCCCGCGGCCTCCTGGCCGAGATGGGCCTGGCGCTGCCGCCCGAACTGGACGGGCTGCCGGCGTTCGGCACCGCGGCCGGCGACGCGATCACCGCGGTGGAAGGCCTTGCCGCACCGCTGGCCGCGCTGGCGACCGCGGTCGAGGCCGACGACGTGGGCGGGATCATCACGGCCACGGCTAGCTTGCTACAGGCGATCTCGGCCACCATCAGCGCGCTGGACCATCTGGCCAGCGTGCTGGGCACGCTTGCCGGAAGCCTGCCGGGGGTCGATCCGGGCGACGTGACCAGTTTCGCCGCCACCATGGGGCGCAAGCTGCTCGAGCACGTCATCGTCGACTACCTGGCTGGCTACCGTCCGGTGCTGCAGCGGGTGCTGGCCCTGCTCGGAGTCATCAACATCGACCTGGTTCCGCCGGACGCCGCGGATCCGGCCAAGGTGGCTTACCAGCGGCACGACGTGAACCTGCCCGCGATCAGCGGCATGCTCGGCGACCCGGCCGGCTACCTGCTCGGCCTGTACGGCTGGAACACCCCAGGGCTTGACGCGGCCGGCCTGCTCAGCGGGATCGCCAGCCTGCTCACCGAGTTCGGCGCCTCGGCCAGCTTCGACCAGGCCAGCACCACGCTGACCGTGCTGCCGTTCGTCTTCGCGCCGGCCACGACCGCGAACCCGCCAGGGCTGTCGGCCCTGCTGGGGATCGGGATCAGCGACGGCGCCGTCCTCGACCTGCCATCCCTGCTGCCGCCGGGCTGGAGCCTGCAGCTCACCGCCAGGGGCACCCTCGATGCCGGCGTGGAGTTGCGGATCCTGCCGCCTGGCCAGCTGGAACTGCACGCCACCGCCAGCGTCGACGGGTCGCTCCAGGTGATGGCGGCCCGGGTTCCCGATCAGGCGGGCGGCCGGCTGACGATCATCGGGATACCGGGGATCGCCACCCTCGACGCGGCTAGCATCGCGACCTCTATCGGCGCGCAGTTCCACTGGGACTCCGGCTCCGGGGTGGCCAGGGGCGCGTTCATGATCGGCATGGCCATCACCGGGGGCACGTTCAAGGTCGGGTCCGGCAACGCCGACGGGTTCGTGGCCAGCCTGCTGTCCGGGCTCGACATCGAGCTCGACTTCGACCTGCAGCTGGGCTGGGCCGGGGACCGCGGCTTCTTCATCGGCGGCAACGCGGGCCTGGGCACCACCATCGGCGTCCACGTCACCATCGGCCCGTTCACGCTGGACAGCGTGCACCTCGAAGTCACCGCCTCGGGCACCGGCCTGGCCCTGGAAACCAGCGCTACCGGCAGCGGCACGCTCGGTCCCATTTCAGCCTCGGTAGACAGGATCGGCGCCACCACGACCGTCGCCTTCACGGAGGGCAACCTGGGCCCGGCACAGCTCGACGTGGCTTTCAAGCCCCCCACGGGCCTGGGCATCGTGGTCGACGCGGGCGTGATCACCGGCGGCGGCTACATCTCCTACGACCCGGTCAAGGGCGAGTACGCCGGGGTGCTCGAGCTGTCGCTCCTGACCGTCTCCATCAAGGCAATCGGAGTGCTGGACACCAAGCTGCCCGATGGCTCGCCGGGCTTCTCGTTCCTGATCATCCTGACGTTCGACCTGCCGCCGATCCAGCTGGGATTCGGATTCACCCTCAACGGGGTCGGCGGATTGGCCGGGATTAACCGGACTATGGTGCTGGACGCGCTGCGCGATGCCATGCGTGCGCACCACCTGGACTCGATCCTGTTCCCGCCGGATCCGGTCGCGGACGCGCCGCAGATCATCAGCGACATCCGCACGATCTTCCCGCCCGCGCCAGGCCGGTACGTGTTCGGCCCCATGCTGGAGGTGGGCTGGGGCACACCGACCCTGATAACGCTGGAGATCGGGGTGCTGCTGGAAGTGCCCGATCCGGTCAGGATCGCGCTGCTTGGCCGGCTGCACATGGCGCTGCCCGACAACGACGCCGCGCTGATCCTGATCCAGATCGACATCCTCGGCACCCTGGACTTCGGCGCTGACCTGCTGTCGATAGACGGCTCGCTGTATGACTCCAACATCGCACTGTACGAGCTGTCCGGCGACATGGCGCTGCGGCTGAACTGGGGCGACAATCCCGACTTCGCGGTGTCGGTGGGCGGCTTCCACCCGCGTTACCAGCCGCCTGCGGCTTCCCCGCGCTGAAGCGGATGACCGTGGCTATCGGCGACGGTGACGCCGTGCAGCTCAGCTGCACCTCTTATATGGCGGTCACGTCCAACAGCTACCAGTTCGGATCAGCGGTCGAGCTGTCTGCGTCGGCCGGCGACTTCAGCGTGCACGGCCATATGGGCTTCGACGCGCTTTTCATGTTCGACCCGTTCAGCTTCGACATCGAGTTCTCCGCGGGCGTGGACGTCACGTACGACGGCCACACGCTGCTGGGCATCCACCTGGACGCCGAGCTGACCGGGCCGACGCCCTGGCACGTGCACGGCACGGCGTCGATCGACATCCTGTTCTTCTCGGTCGGCATCGGCATCGACGTGACCTGGGGCGATGACAACGCGATCAGCCTGCCCGCGACCGCGGTGCTCCCGCAGCTGAACGCCGCGCTGACCACCCCTGGCAGCTGGTCGGCCCAGCTGCCGCCAGGAACCGAGCAGGCGGTGACGCTGCGCGGGTTGCCGCCAGCTGACACCGACATCGTGGTGCATCCGATGGGATCGCTGACCGTTCGCGAGAAGGTCGTTCCGCTGGACGTGCCGGTGACCAAGTTCGGCAACACCGTCCCGGCCGACGGCGGCCAGTTCGCCATCGGCAGCGTCACCCTGGGCACCAGCCCCGCGGTCATCAGCAGCGTCCAGGACGCGTTCGCCCGTGGCCAGTTCCAGCAGCTATCTGACAGCGACAAGATCACCGCGCCCGCCTTCGAGCAGTTCGACTGCGGGGTGCAGATCGGCGACCAGGCCGTGGCGGGCGGGCATGACGCCCTGCGCAGCGTGACCATGCAGTGGCGGTACATCCCTGACCCGACCAAGGCCTCGGTGCTCAACCAGCTCGCGGGCGTCTCGGCGGCGCTGCTCGGCGCGTGCGTCCAGTTCGGCGCCGGGGCGAGGGCCATGACCGCCAATACCGGGCTGGCCCGCTACACCGGGCCAGGCACGGCCAGCATCCTGGCCGTCAGCCCGGTCAGCTACGTCGTGACCAGCACCGAGGACCTGTCCGTCCGGGCCGACATCAGCCCTGCGGCCGGGGGCACCCACTACGGCGCCAGCAGCGCGCTGGCCAGCTACCTGGCCGCGCATCCGGACGAGGCCGGCCAGCTGCAGGTCATGCCCGCTCACGAGGTGCCGGAGGGAAGCGCGGCATGACGATCGCGAACTCGGCTGCATTGTCCGTGGGCGCGCCAGGCGCCCGGTACCACTTCAGGTCCTGGCTGCGGCGGGGCATCGGCGCCGAAGCGGGCCAGCCCGACGGTCCTGGCCTGCCCGACCGGGCCGCGCTGCAGGTGACCCTGAACGTCAGCGCCCAGCAAGACGGCGCCCAGGCGGCCGACACACCGCCGCCGCAGATGACCGTCCACCTGTACGGCCCTGGCGACGTCATCGGCATCGATCCGCGGCACATCATCAGGACAGAGCCGCGCGACCAGACCGTGAATTTCGAGCCGAACTACCTGGCCGGGATCGAGTTCGACTACCCCGATTTCCCCTGGCTGTTCACGCCCGCGCGGCCGGACGGCGACCGGCTGCGGCCGTTCGCCGCCTTGATCGTTCTCAAGGCCGGCGAGTTCACCACCCCTCAGCTGCCGCCGGATCCGCTGCCGGCGATCGACGTTCAGGCCATGACCGCGCTGCAGCCGCTCGATGACGCGTGGAACTGGGCACACGCTCAGATCAGCGGGGATGCCGACCTGACCGCCACGATGACATCCAACCCGGCAGCCGCCATCGCGCGGGTGCTGTGCCCGCGGCGGCTTGACCCCGAGACGCCGTACACAGCGTTCCTGGTCCCGGCGTTTGAGATCGGCCGCCAGGCTGGCCTGGGGATGGATGTCAGCGGCCTGCACACGGCCGACCCGGCCTGGACGGCCAGGACCGCCGCGCCGCTGCGGCTGCCGGTCTACTATCAGTTCTCCTTCCGTACCAGTGACGCCGGCGACTTCGAGTCGCTGGTGCGCAAGCTCACCCCCACGGTGCTGCCGGCCGAGGTGGGCTGCAGCCCGATGGCCGTCGACCACCCGGCGGCGGGGGTACCGAGCGCAGGCGGCCCGCTCGGCCTGGAAGGCGCGCTACGCAGCGTCGAGACGACGCCGACGCCGTGGACCGGTCCTGACCGCGACGCTTTCCAGGCCGCCGTGCAGGACCTGGTCAACCTCACCGCGGCCGCGGCCGCCGACGATCCCGACGACCCGGCCCCCGACGACCCGCGGATCGTGCCGCCGTTCTACGGCAAGTGGGCCGCGGCGGCCGCCGCGGTCGATCACACCCAGCCCGGATGGCTTGGCGAGCTGAACACCGACCCGCGTAACCGGGCCGCCGCCGGGATGGGCACCCAGATCGTGCAGTCCCAGCGGACCGCGCTGATGGCCTCGGCCTGGGCCCAGGTGGCCGGGATCGAGGCGGCCAACGCGCAGCTCAGGGCCGCGCAGCTGGGCAGGGCCGCCATGTCCGCGGCGTGGACCGGGCACCTGAGCGCGGCGGCCCCGGCCACCGTGCTGGCCCTGACCGGCCCCGTGCAGGCCAGGATGATGGCCAGCCCGCGCACGGTCAGCGCCGCCCTGGGCGTCAGCCGGGTACCGCGGCGCATGGTCACAGGGGGCTACCGGCGCGTGGCCAGACCGCTCGGACCGCTCGGCCGCCGGGCGACCGCACTGGCCGGGCTGACCGGACCGCCCGCGGCCAGGGTTCCGCTGCTGGAGCGGATCAACGCCGATCACGTCAGGGTGGCGCCGCCGGCCCCGCCGCCAGGCGGGATGACCTCGATCGACGGGGTGAGCGACGCGGCAGAGGCCGCCGCCCTGCCTGGCTGGCTGCCCGGCTGGCTGCGACGGGCGCTGACCTGGCTGGCCGCGCACCTTGGCGGGTGGCTGCCGGTCCTGGCCGTCGCGGCCGGCCTGGTGCTGGCCGTGGTTATCGCGGTGATCGTGCTGGCGGCGGGCGCGGCCGGGGCGGTCGCCGCCCTCGTGGCCGTGGTCATCCTGGCCGCCGCGCTGGCCGGGGCGCGGTGGCTGCGCCGGATCGTGACGGCGATATCGGCGGCGCAGGCCATGCGGCTGTCACGGCTCACCGCTTCGGCGATCCAGGCCGCTCCGGCCGCTACCGCGTTCGCGATCACCAGCCCGCCTTCTGGCCTGGGCGGCCACGGCTCCCTGTTCGTCGCCTCGGGATCCGGGCCAGCCGGGCCGGACGCGAGCGGGCCAGCCGAGGCGGCGCGCGGGCTCAGCACGGTGGCCGGGGACACGCCCGCGGCGGCCAGATTCCGGGTGGCGGCGGGGAGCGCGCTGGCCGCGGTGCACGCCGCGCCCGCCGATCCCCCGCTAGCCACGGCGCTCGACGTCCCGGCCCTGGCCGCGACGGTGCTGACCAGGCTCGACCCGGCCAGGACCGTGCCCGCCCTGCTGGGATCGGTCATCGCGATGCCGGGCGGGCGGCCCTGGTTCGTTCCCGACCCGATCGAGCCGATCATGGCTGCGCCTGACTTCCCGCAGCCGATGTACCTCCCGCTGCGCGACCTCAACCAGGACTACCTGCTGCCCGGGGTTGAGCTCATCCCGCCCGACACGCTCGGGGCGGTCGTCGACAACCACGCGTTCATCGAGTCTTATCTGGTCGGCCTCAATCACGAGATGGCCCGCCAGCTGCTCTGGAACGGCTATCCCACCGATCAGCGGGGCAGTTACTTCCGTCAGTTCTGGGACGTGGCCGGATACCTGCCCCAGGCCGGAGACCCAGCCGACCCCGCCGCCCTGGCCGAATCGCTCAAGGACATCCCGCCGGTCAATACCTGGCCGCTGTCCCGTGCGCTCGGGCAGAACGAGAACCGGCCGAACGTGGTCGTCGACAACATCGTGCTGCTGGTCCGCGGCGAGCTCTTGCGCCGCTACCCGAACACGGTGATCTTCGCGGGCAAGGCGAAGGCCGGAACCGACGGCGACCACGGCCGGGTGCTGGATGAGACCGACGAGCGGTTCCCCATCTTCCGCGGAACGCTGAGCCCCGACATCACCTTCTTCGGCTTCAACCTGTCCGTGGATGACGCCCGCGGCGGCACCCAGGCCGCTCCGCTCGGGTTCTTTTTCGTCTTCCAGGAGCAGCCCACCGAGCCCCGGTTCGGCCTGGAGCCGGAATCGGCCGGGGCGGTCACCCAGTGGGAGGACCTGGCCTGGACCAACTTCGGCGGCGAAATCAGAGCGGGTCAAGAGCGCGCGGCGGCTGGCCTTTCCACGCTGCCGGCCTCGGCGGTCAGCAGCGTGTTCCCCGCGCTCGCGCCGACCGAGATCTCCAGGTACCGCGTCGCATCGACGGTGTTCGCCGGGATCCTGGGCAGCACCGAGCTGCCCGACTTCCTGTCCGCGTCGCAGCCGCCGGCCGGGGTGGCGCTGGACGGCGAGAATCCGGAGGACGCGGCGCTCGGGTGGGGCCAGGACGCCGCGCAGACCGCTGCGATCACCATCAGGATGCCGTTCCGGATCATGGTTCACGCTGATTCGCTGCTCCCGCCGAGGCAGTCATGACCGGCCCGGATGCGGCTCAGGACGCTGCCCGCGGCGGTCCCGCGGACGTCACCCCGCTGCTGCTGCTCCCGGTCAGGATCGAAACCCGGTTCGCCGATACCGGCGGCGGGAGCGAGCTGCTGGTCCGCGTCTACCCCGACCAGATCATGGTGAACGGTCACCATGACGAGCTGACCACCGCCGAGCTGGCAGCGGGCAACGCGTACTGGAGCGCGCTCTGGCGGGCCGGAAACCCGCCCCGGGACCCTGACGCGGCCCAGGCCGCCTGGCGCGGCCTGACGACCAGGTACGGGGCGCCGCGGGCCGCCTGGATCGTGCGCCAGACCACGCCAGTGAACGTCGGCCAGCAGCCGGCCGCGCCGACCCCTGACGGCACCGATCCGGTCCCGCCGGCCCAGCCGCCGAGCCTGCCGGTGACCGGGAGCAGCTGGGACCGGCCCGCAGTCGCCGCGCTGCTCCCGCTGGCCTGGACGGTGGTGCTGGACAGCGGGGGCGCCACGGACACCGTCACCGGGTCCGCGATCAGCGCGGATCTCGCGCTGTCGCTGTCTCCGGCGGACCCCTCGCTGTCCGGCGGGTTCCCTGACGGGCTGCCGGTCGACGCCGGGATGCGCTGGCTGGTGGACTTCGACGCCGCGGTCGCGGCCGGCATGGCGGTGCGGATCCCGATTACCCCGGCGCAGCGGCAGGCCGGTTTCGACCGGGTCCTGGTCTACGGGCTGGCCGCCCCTGGCGACGGCTCGGCCGCCGTGGCGGCGCTGCTGGACGCCCACCACTTCAGCGACGGGCTGGCGTTCGTGCCGCAGGGCGCGCCGACGAACAATACAGCGGACGCCGCGTCGGCATACCGCCGCGACGACCCGGGCGCGCAGGTCAGTTTCGCGGTGGAACTCGGCCCGCCGCTAACGGCGCAGGCGGACGCGGACGGGCCGGCCGCCGCGCGGCTGCTCGGCCTGCCGGTGGCGACGTTCGACCACGTCCGGTTCGCCGACCGGCACGACATGCGCGACGGGCAGGACATGCTGACCGCGCTCTGGCCTGCCACGCTGGGCTACTTCCTGCGCCAGATGGGCGACGGCGAGCTGACCGGGGCACAGATCGAGCAGGCCCGCACCTGGTCGATCGCGAACGTGCGGCCCCGCGGGCCGGTGCCCGCGCTGAGCGCCGGCCAGGTTCCCTACGGGATCCTGCCGGTCACCTCGACCCAGCTGTGGCAGCCCGACACCGAGGATCAGGCCGAGCTGGCGGTGGCCCAGATGGCGCGGCGGCTGCTGCCGTCCTGGACCGCGAGCGCGGCCGCGGCACCGCACCTGGGCGGCACGCCAGGCGATCCGGACGCCGATCTCGCCCATGTGCTCGGCATGGACGCGAGCTCGATGAGCTTCCGAGGCAGGCACGTGCTCGGCGATCAGCTGCTGTGGAACCTGATGGGGTTCCTGGCCGAGCCCGCCGCCGGGCGGGACATCTGGTGGCAGCAGCATCTGCTGCCCGGCCGGGCCCAACTGGACGCTCTGGGCTACGCCGGCTGGGATCCGCGGGTGATCCACGCAGGCCTGTCCCCGGCCGACTTCCCGGTCAGCGCGCCGACCGTAACCGACGGCCCGCTCTCGGAGACCGGTCAGTTGCCGGCCGACGCCAGCTTCGGCGGCTCCCAGGTCAACTACATCACCTGGCTGCGCAGCGCCGCGATCGCCGACATCCGGGCCGGCAACTATCCGGGCCCGGCCGCGCCGAGCAGCCTGCTCTACCTGATCCTGCGCCAGTCGATCCTGCTCGACTACGTCACGCTGGCCCAAATCGCGCAGGTCAGCAGCGGCGAGCTGACCATCTCGCAGACCAGGGAGCAGGAGATGGTGGCTATCGCGAGCGGTGCCGGGCCGGGCCCGGCCGCGCTGGCCGGCGCGGCAGCCGGAGCGGCCGCGCCGCAGATCACGCCGTGGGAGGTGCTGGCCAGGCCCGTGTCGGCCGACGAACCGGTGAGCTGGGCCGAGTACCTGGTGGCGCTGCAGCCCCCGGCAGGTTCGCCGTTCGAGCGGCTGGCCGAGCTGCGGGCCAGCATGGACCGGCTGGCCGGGCTGCCGACCGCCGAGCTCGACCGCCTGCTCACCGAGACCCTGGACGCGTGCAGCCACCGGCTGGACGCCTGGGTGACCTCGCTTGCCACCGCGCGGCTGACCAGGCAGCGCGCCGGGGCCGGTGACCAGGCTGGCAGCGGCCAGGGGGAGGGGCAGGCAAGCTCCGGCGGGGTTCGTTCCGGAGGTTATGGGTTTGTCGCCAATCTGCGGCCAGCGGCCCCCCGCACACCGGCGGCGACCACTGCCGCCGCTCTGATCGCCGACCTGGACGCGCGCAGGGCCAGGCAGTTCCCCGGCGCCCCCTGGCCCGCGGCTCCGCTTCAGGCCCCGGCCGACAACGGCGGCTTCATTCACGCTCCGTCGCTGGCCCAGGCGGCCACCGCCGCGGTCCTGCGCAGCGGGTATCTCTCCCACGCCGGCGGCGAGGAAGACGGCCTGCTCGCGCTTGACCTGTCCTCCGACCGGGTCCGGCTGGCCCTCTACCTGCTGGATGGCGTACGGCAAGGGCAGCCGCTCGGCGCCCTGCTCGGCTATCAGCTGGAGACCAGCCTGCACGCGGCCGCCCTGGATATCTACATCCAGCCCCTGCGCGACCGGTTCCCGATCGCAGCCGGCAAACTCACCCCGGCAGCGCCCGCCGACGAGGCGGTCGGGGCATCCGACGTGATCGACGCCCTGGCGCTGGACAGGGCCCGCCAGGACGGCACGCTGGCCGCCGCCGCGGACTGGGGCCAGGGGCTGCCCGGTCCCGGGCAGGACCGGGATCAGCTGCTCGCCCTGTTCGCGGCGCTTGACGACATGGTCGACGCGATCAGCGACGTGGGCGTGGCGGAGGCGGTCTACCAGACCATGCGCGGCAACCCGGACCGGGCAGGCGGCACGTTCGACGGGCTCTCGCAGGCTCAGCAGCTGCCCGATCCGCAGGTGGTGGGCACCCCGCGCGGCGGGACCGACCATGCCCAGCGGGTCTGCGCGCTGCTGGCCGGGGCGCCGGCCAGGGACCCGAGGTGGGCCGCGATCCCGGTCACGCCCCGGGCGCTGGCCGAGCCGTGGCTGGACGCCTGGGTGTCCGCGCTGCTGCCCGACCCCGCCGCCGTCCAGGCCACCGTGACCTACACGATCGGGTCGGCCGCGCCGGTCACCGCGATCGTGCGGCTGAGCGACCTGGGCGCCGGTCCGCTGGATGTGCTGGCCATGAGCCGGATCGACGCTCAGGCCCAGCGGTCGGAGCTGGACGCCAGGCTCATCTACCACGCGGTGCCGGCCGGCGCCACCGACATCCAGGTCAGCTACCCGGCCGCCACCGTGCCCGGCATCGGCGTCGCTGACCTGCTGAACGTGGCCAGGGCGCTGGCCGACCTGATCGCCGGCGCGCGGGCCCTCGCGGCCAGTGACCTGGCGCCGCCGCAGGTGACGGTGCCGGCGGGCCTCGACGTGACCGAGCTGAACAACCGGGCCGACGCCACCCGCACGGCCGTCACCGCGCTGGCAGGCACGCTGGCCAGCGCAGCGGCGGGCATCCTGACCCCGGACGAGGCCCGCGACGCGATCCTGGCCGCCAGCGGTTACGGCCTGACCGGAGCGGTCCCGCCGTCGCGGCGCGGCTCGGGTCCCGACCCTGGGCTAGCTACCCAGGCGGCCCGGCTGCACGACACGCTGGCCGCGACGGTGACCCGCCTGGCGGGGATCACGCTGTCGCCCGACGACGTCGCGCCCGCGCTGGAGCTGCTGGGCGCGGCATTCGGCCAGAGCCTGCTCGTGCTGCCCAGGTTCAGCCCGCCCGATCCGGCGCTGCGCGCGGCCTTTGCCGCCGATCCCGCCGTGATCGGCGCCGACCCGCTCGCCGTGGAGCGCTGGCGGCAGCAGCTCAGCCACGTGCAGCCTGGCGTCTCCCGGCTGGACCTGGCCCTGCTGCTGTCCGACCTGGTGGCCGGGGCGCAGCCGCCGCCGGTGCGGGTGGCGCAGCTTCCCGCGGTGGCCGGCGACCGGTGGCTGGCGCTGCCGCCCGCTCCCGGCACCCAGCCGGTACCCGGGCGGATCGCGGTCATGGCCCTGGTGACCGGGGACGTCACCGACCCGGCGTCCTCCTGGGCCGGGCTGTTCGTGGATGGATGGCCGGAACGGATCCCGAGCGCGGACCAGAACGCCGGGGTGGCCTTCCACCACGACGAGCCGAAGGCACGGGCACCGCAGGCCCTGCTGCTGGCCGCCTGCCCCGATCTGCGCCGGGGCTGGGACGAGGCCACGCTCGCCCAGGTGCTGCGCGAGACGCTGGCCCTGGCGCAGGCGCGCACCGTGGATCTCGCTTCGGTCGGCCAGGTCGGACAGGCGCTGCCCGCGCTGTATTTCCCGCTCAACCTGCAACAGGACACTGTCTCCGTTAACTTCGCGCGAGCTAGCGCCGTGGCCCGCACCGTTGAGGAGGCATGACCGTGGCTTCTGTGACGCTGTGGACCCGGCTGGAGCCGCACCCGCGAGACGGCTCCATGGCCCGCAGCCTGCAGGCCCAGGTCCGCGATCCGCTGTGGATGCTGGCCAGGCAGTGGCAGCTGGGCGAGCTGGCCGGGGAGGACGCGGGCTCGCCAGTCCAGGCCGTGCTCAGCGTGCGGTCCCAGCCGCTGACCGGCTACGCGCCGGACGGCACCAGCCTCGCCAGCGGCGGCAACGGGAGCGGAGTCGGGACAGCGCCGGATCCTTACGACCCGGCTGTGGCGCTGGAGCCGCACATCGAGCGGGTGCCGGTCACGCTGAACGTCCGCGGCGCGGCGCAGCTCGGCCGCCATGTCGAGGCCGCGATCGCGGCCGCGGTCCCCGCGGCCACGGCAGGCGCGGTGATCGCGGCGCTGCGCGCGACGTACCCGATCGCCGCCACGGTGCCCCCGGACGCGCCAGAGGACACGGCGGGCCGGGCGGTCCGGGCCAGCCTGGCCGGCCGGGTGGTCGACGGGGCCGCTCTCGCGGTCGCCTGCGCTCTGGCCGCGGCCGGCGGCACGCCCGATCCGCCGCTGCCGCCTGAGGCATCCGAGCCCGGCATCCCGGCGGTCCTGGCCGAACTGGTCAGCTACCGGGCGTCGGTGTACAGCGAGCCGGCCGGGGACGCCGCCTGGCAGTCACGCCGGCTGGCCTATGAGGTCACGGTGGGCTCGGTCAGCAGCCAGCAGTCGGTCACGCTCACCGCGCCGGACTTCCGCGGCGGCGAGCTGGACTGGTACTCCTTCTCGCTCGCGGCGGACTCGGCGACCGCCGCCAGCGGCGACCCAGCCGCCGGCGGCGGGCCGCCGGCCGACCCGGCGGTGACGACATTCAGTTTCCTGCCGAACCACATCACGTTCCGCGGCATGCCCGCGCCCCGCTGGTGGGAATTCGAGGACGCGGTGACCGACTTCGGCGCACTCCAGCCCGACCTGACCGATCTGGCCACTCTGCTGGTCATGGAGTTCGCGCTGGTTTTCGGCAATGACTGGTTCTATGTGCCGGTGCCGACCGGCGTGGGCACCTTGTCTCAGGTGACCACCCTTGTGGTCACCGACACCTTCGGCGTCCGCACGGTGATCGAACCGACCGAGCAGCTGGCGCGGCAGCCCGGCGGCAAGCCGTGGTCGATGTTCAAGCTCACCGGCCCGGCCTGCCGGTCGCCATTCCTGCTGATGCCGCCCAGGTGCGGCGTCACGCTGGACGGCGCCCCGCTAGAGGAGATCTACTTCCTGCGCGACGATATGGCCGCGATGTCCTGGGCGGTACAGCACGCGCTGCAAGGCCCGCTGGACGCTCCGGTCGATGCCCTGCAGCTCGCCTTCGAGTTCGACGCCGCCGTTCCGCAGCCACCGCCCGATCCTGCGGTTCCAGGCGGCCCGCAGCAGGCGTACGTGCTAGCCCAGATCCCGCCCGCCAACTGGATCCCGATGGTGCCGGTCGCAGCGCCGACGGGGGCGCGCTACTTCCGCCGCGGCATCCTGGTCCGCCCCGGCTATGGTGACGTGCACGCCTCGGCGCAGCTACTCGAGCCAGGGCATCCGTTCTTCGTAGCCGACGAGTCGATCCCGCGCGAGGGCGCCCAGGTGACCCGCTACTTCCGCCGCACGCGCTGGATCGACGGGTCGACCACCACCTGGCTGGCCCATCGCACCCGCCCGGGCCGCGGCCCTGGCTGGTCCGGCCTGGCCTTCGATCTTGTCAAGCCCCTCCCGCCCGGACCTGGCTGACACTCGCACGTCAGCCACGTCAGCGCTGTGCCAGGCTCAGGCACCGGTGGGCCAGGCGCTGAGAGACGGAAGCTCGCTGCGCGGCTGACGCGGAGCCGGGGCGGAATAGCCTGGCCGGCATATATGCTGTGGGGCGTAGTTGCTAACGACGTTTGCGATCGTGAAGGCGCCCGCATTTTCGTCATGGGCGTCTTGCCTTCTGGCTGTGGATCCTCACGTCCGGCGGCGGGCAACCAGCAACTCATCCGCGCGAGCGCGCGGATCATGGGCTCGTCTTAGAAGGAGACAGCAGATGGCTCGAGGCACCGTGAAGTGGTTCAACCCAGACAAGGGCTTTGGTTTCATCGCACCTGACGACGGTGGCGCCGACGTATTCGTGCATCACTCGGCGATCGACATGGGTGGCTACCGCACGCTGGAAGAGAACCAGAAGGTGGAGTACACCACCCGCCAGGGCCCCAAGGGCCCGCAGGCGGACCAGGTTCACGCGGTCTGACAGGGGCATGCACGGCGGGCCCGCCACGGGCCCGCCGTGCACACTTCCCTCGCGGCTGACCGCCGGTCAGCGGCCGGGCAGCCAGGCAGCCGGGACTACTTGCGGACGCGGAACCGGAGGATAGTGACGCCGTCCGCCTGCGTGCTGCTGACCGGTTCGCCTGCTGATTCTGTCCCCCGCTCCTGGTCGGCTTCCCTTCTTTTGCCTACCTCAACGGTTCGCCGGCCGACGAGCACGGCGCCGGTGGCCGCTGCGGCCTCCTTCTGGCCGGGCGTGTCATTCGCCATGAAGTCGAAGATCCAGTCCTGCGCGTCACCGGGACCGGCGATGAAGCCGTCCAGCGACATTGCCCTGGCCACGACCACCTTGCCGGTTCTGGTGCTGGTGTCGCTCATACTGTGCCTCCGAAGAACTGGGATGTTCCCATGATCCGTTCCGGCGCGTTTCCGGCGGCTCTCGGGTCCGTCGGCGGCCCGGCGCGGGACGAATGGCCCTGTTCCGGGCTGACCGATCGCGATGATCATCGTCACGTGGCTGCAATCACTCCTTTCGCCTTTGGGAGAAGCCCGTGCGATATGGCCATTTCGACGATGATCGCCGCGAGTACGTCATCACCCGCCCCGACACGCCGCTGCCGTGGATCAACTACCTGGGCACCAGTGAGTTCTTCGGGGTGATCTCGAACACGGCGGGCGGATACTGCGCCTATCGCGACGCCAGGCTGCGCAGGATCAGCAGGTACCGCTACAACAGCGTGCCGGCCGACTCCGGCGGGCGCTACCTCTACCTGCGCGACGACGATAGCGGCGACTACTGGTCGCCGACCTGGCAGCCCGCACAGCGTGATCTCGACGAGTATGAATGCCGGCACGGCCTGTCGTACACGCAGATCACGTCGTCCTACCTGGGCGTCCGCGCGGAAAGCCTGTACTTCGTGCCGCTCGGCGAGACGCTCGAGGTGTGGCGCCTGGCCGTCTCGAATGAACGTGACGTCCCCGCGCACCTGTCGGTATTCTCCTCGGTGGAATTCTGCCTCTGGGACGCTCTGGACGACGCCACGAACTTCCAGCGCAACTATTCGACCGGGGAAGTCGAGGTCGCCGGCGGCGTCATCTACCACCGGACGGAGTACCGGGAGCGGCGTGATCATTTCGCGTACTTCGCCTGCTCGGAGCCGCTGGCCGGGTTCGACACGCAGCGCGACGCGTTCCTCGGACCGTACCGCGGCTGGGATCGGCCCCTGGCCGTCGAACGCGGCGAGTCCTTCCGGTCGATCGCTCACGGATGGTCCCCGCACGGCAGCCATCACGTGCGGCTGACGCTTGCTCCCGGCGAGACGAAGGAAGTGGTCTTCCTCCTCGGTTACTGGGAGAACCCGCGCGACCGCAAGTTCGACCCGCCGGACTCGGGGACGCTCAACAAGGCACTCGTCCGCCCGGTGATCGACCGCTGGCTGCGTCCGGCCGCCGTGGCAGAGGGCTTCGCCCGGCTGCGGGCGTCCTGGGACGGGCTGCTGTCGGGACTGCTGGTCGACACCCCGGACGCGGATACGAACCGGATGGTCAACATCTGGAATCCATATCAGTGCATGGTGACGTTCGAGATGAGCCGGTCGGCGTCGCTGTTTGAATCCGGCATCGGCCGGGGCATGGGCTTCCGGGACTCCAGTCAGGACCTGCTCGGCTTCGTGCACATGGCGCCCGGTCGTGCCAGGGCACGGATCATCGACCTGGCGAGCACGCAGCTGCCGACCGGCGGTTCCTACCACCAGTTCCAGCCGCTGACCAAGCGCGGAAACGATGACATCGGCTCCGGGTTCAACGACGACTCCCTGTGGCTCGTCCTCGGCGTCGCCGCCTACCTCAAGGAGACCGGGGATTTCCCGATCCTCGACGAGCCCGTGCCCTACGACAACGCCGCGGGCAGCGCGGCGGCGCTCTACGAGCACCTGCAGCGGTCGATGCGCTACACCCTTGGCCGGCTCGGCCCGCACGGGCTGCCGCTCATCGGCCGCGCCGACTGGAACGACTGCCTGAATCTCAACTGCTTCTCCGCCACGCCCGGCGAGTCGTTCCAGACGACGGAGAACAAGGCCGGCGGGGTCGCGGAGTCCGTCTTCATCGCCGGCCTGTTCGTCCTCGCCGCCGGAGACCTGGCCGGGATCGCCGAGCGGCGCGGGCTGCCTGCCGATGCCGCCAGCTACCGGGCGGAGGCGGACGCCATGAGCCGCGCGATCGCCAAGCACGGCTGGGACGGCGCCTGGTTCCTGCGCGCCTACGACTATTCAGGCGGCGCGATCGGCTCGGCCGTGAACGAGCAGGGCCGGATTTTTGTTGAGCCTCAGGGTTTGTGCGTGATGAGCGGCGTCGGCATCGAGAACGGCATGGCGGCGAGCGCGCTCGACAGCGTCCGTGAGCACCTGGCCACCGAGCACGGCATCGTGCTGGTGCAGCCTGCCTACACGCGGTATGACCTGTCGCTCGGCGAGATCACCTCCTACCCTCCGGGCTACAAGGAGAACGCGGGCGTGTTCTGCCACACGAATCCGTGGGTGATGATCGCCGAAGCCATGATCGGCCGGGGCGACGCCGCGTTCGACTACTACCGGCGGATCAACCCGTCGGCGCGGGAGCGGCTCAGCGAGCTGCACCGGTGCGAGCCGTACGTCTACGCGCAGATGATCGCGGGCAAGGACGCGCCGACCCATGGCGAGGCTAAGAACTCGTGGCTGACCGGCGCCGCTGCGTGGAACTTCGTCGCGATCACCCAGTGGATCCTCGGGATCAGGCCCGAGTTCGACGGGCTGCGTGTGGACCCGGTCCTGCCGTCGGGCTGGCGTGGTTTCACCGCGGTGCGCCGGTTCCGCGGCGCCACCTACCGGATCCGCGTGGAGCGGGAGGGCGGTGCGGGCTCCAGGGTCTGCGAGGTTCTGGCCGACGGCAAGCCGGTCAGCGGCACGCTGGTACCGCTCGCGCCGCCGGGCACGACCGCCGACGTCGAGGTCGTTCTGCGGGCGGGCGAGGTCATGAACGCGTGAGGCAACTCCGCCGCGATCCGATGCCAGCGCTGCTGGCCCCCGACAACGCTGTTCTGGTCGGCGCCGTGCGGCGGGATCTGCTCGGCGAACGGCCAGCCCGCAGCGGCTCTGTGGCGGTCACCAGAGGCGGCCAGGATCATCGCTAAGCTAAGCAACGGGACGACGGCGGGTGGACCTATCCGGGCGGGAATCCGCGGATCAGGACGACGGCCGCCTACGACCAGATGGAGACGTACCGCCAGCTCGGCGTCCTGGTGGCGACGTACGGCCTGACCCGGGAGCACCCGGCAGTGAGGGGCGCCGCGGCGTTCTTGTCGTCGTTTCAGGCCAAGGCGGGGGACTACCGCGGGATATATGGTCGCCAGCACACGCCGAACTACTCAGCTGCCATCACCGAGCTGCTCATCCTGGCCGGCTTCGAGGGCACGGCGCAGGTCGAGCGGGCCATGGCGTGGCTGACGTCGGACCGCCAGGACGACGGCGGACGGGCGATCCCGGCCAGGACGCGCGGCATGCCGCTGACCGCGATGCTGGCCGCGCGCGACCTCGTCGAACCCGACCGCAGCCGCCCTTCGTCGCACCTGGTCACAGGCATCGTGCGGCGGGCCACGGCGGCGCACACCCAGTACCGGAGGTCGGACGTCGCGCTCCGGGCCGGCGAGCTGCTCAAGTCCCGGTTCTTCCGGCGCGACGCCTACCCCGACCGCGCCGCGCCGTCCTTCAGGCTCGTCTTCTCCTACCCGTTCTGGTGGACCGACCTGCTGTCCGCGCTCGACTCGCTCGCAGGATCGGTTTCCTGGCTGGCGATCCCGACAGCGACGCGTGGGTTGGACTGGCCGTCTGCAGGATGCTGAACGCCATCGGGGCCGGCGGCACGGCTGCCGTCGTCTAGAAAGCCGCCGCCGCTCGGCCACGGCGTCATAGCGTGGGAAACAGCGGCTCGGCGAGCTGTCACCGCGTAACGAATACCTGCCCGGCCTCGGGCTATGCGGCTGCGGGCGGCCCGTGGCTGCGGGTGATGCGGCCGTGGGGGCTGGTGGCGGTGGTGGTGCCGTCGGCGTTCAGCGCGATGACCCAGCCCCACCGGTGCACCATGATCAGGTGATGGAAGCTGCACAGCAGGACGCAGTTGCCCAGGCTCGTCGTGCCGCCGTGGCTGCGGGGCACGATGTGGTGCACGTGGCACGCCGCGGGCGGGGTGTCGCAGCCGGGGGCGGCGCAGTGCCGGTCGCGGGTGCTGATCGCGCGGCGCAGGTGCGGCGGCACCAGGTCGGTCACGGCGCCGACGTCCAGCGGCAGGCTGACCGTGCTGGCGGGCGGCGGCAGGGTGCCGGTGCGCAGCCAGGACGCGAGCCCGCCCGGCCCGGACAGCAGCGCGACCGCGCTGCGCAGGATGAGCTCGCGGGCGGCCCTGGACAGGTCGCGGCGCCGGTCCCGGGCCGCCGGTGCCTGGTGACCGGCGTCGCCGTCCGGGTCGGGGCGGTCGCCGCGGCCGTGCGGCCCGGCGCAGCCGGCCGGGCCGCTGCCCTGGCAGGGTGCGCGGGCCGGGTCGTACCCGGCCCGCGTCCCGGCCCGGCCCCCGGCGAGCTGCCCGGTGAGCCGGTCCAGCAGGTCGTGGTCGACCCGGCCGGTGACGATGGGGGCCAGGGCGGCGTCGCAGTCATCGCCGGGCCCGGCCCGCGGCCCGGTCAGCGCCGGCCCGCCCGGGTCGGCCGGCCCCGCGGGCGGGATCGGGCTGGGCGAAGCCGGGCGGCAGCCACGGCCGGCCGGGGGTGCCGATCCCGTTCAGGAGCTGGTCCAGGGACAGCTGCAACTGCAGCCGGACCGGCTGCCCGGCCCGCTCGGGCAGGCACCCCGACGCCAGCAGCCGCCGGCACGCCTCCTCCACCGCGTCGTGCCGGCGCTGGGCGATGCTGCGGGTGTCCTCGGCGCCCATCTTCTTGCCGAGTGAGTCCAGGACCTCGCGCAGGGCGGCGGCGCAGCTGGCGGACAGGTCCCCGGTGAGCCGCCCGGCCCCGCCGAGGGTGGTGTCCAGCCACACGCCCCGGTGCGTGAACCCGTCATCACGGTCCCGGTCCGGGCCGGCGACCCGGCGGCGGATCTCCTCGGCCAGCCCGGCCAGCCTAGCCAGATCGAGGCCCTCGCCCGCCGCGGTCACCAAGATCACGTCCGCGTCGCCGCGGGCCTCCGCCGGCAGGACGTCGGTCCAGTCGGTGACCTGCCGGGCCCACGACACCGACAGCCCGCCGCCCGCCAGCGCGTCCGCGACGGCGGGATGATCGGCCAGCCGCCGCATCCAGCCGACCGAGCCGCGGGCCGCGGCCGCAGTGACGTTCGTCTGCCAGGTCAGCCACACCCGCGCTGACCCCTGCCCGTCGTCCTCGAACCCCCGCCGCGCGGTGAACGCCGAAAGGACCTTCGCCCGGGCGGCGGCATGCATCGACGCGGCCCTCTCCAGCGCCCGCAGGCAGTCGGCCTGCACGCTGCCCGGCGCCGATGCCACGTCCGCGCCGGGCGAGGCCAGCCAGCCCAGCCCCGCCAGCACCATGCCCATCGCCTCACCCGGCGACGACGGCACAGCGACTTCGCTGCATCCATGAGATGGCATCACACCTCCCTCAGCTCACGGCACCTGCGCGGGAAAGAAATCAGAAACGAGAGAGAGAGCTTCGCGTGCCGGGTCCGGCCCGCCTTGGCGGCCGGTCATCGAGGAGGTGTCACATTGCCGGAGCCTCTCACCTGACGGCACCGGGTCTAATCCCGCGATCGAACCTGTACTCGAAATACTAACACCAGCCACCGACAATTACCTCGCGACACGCCGCCGGGAAAGGAGCCGGCAACGGCGCCGGGGGAGAACCGGACGCCCGAGTATTGGTTTCCCCGCGGCGCATCCTGACATGATGATGATCATGAACGGGGTCTTCGCGGTGGTCGTGGCAGCCCTGGCGATCCCGCCCATGGTCGGCCGAGCGCTGGGCGGCCGACCGCCGAACCCGGTGCCCAAGCTGGCGGCGCTGGCGCCGGTGGCCACCGTTCCGGCGGTCGCCGCCACGGCCATAGCTGCGACGCACTCGTGGTGGCTGGCGATCGTGCTCGCTGCTCCGGCCGCGACGCTCGTGGCCTGGCAGCTCCCCCCGCGTCGGCGGAGGCAGGCGCCCGAGAGCGGGCCGGCGGCCCCTTGCGTGCGGCTGCTGACGGTGAACGCTCAGGGCGGCAACGCCAGCGCCGAAGCCATCGTGCGGAGCGTGCGGGATCATGTCGTCGACGTGCTCGCCGTCCAGGAGCTGACCCCTGATCTTGCGTGCCGCCTGGCCGCGGCCGGGCTTGGCGAGCTGCTGCCGTTCAGCGAGGTGCACGGGCGCCGCCGGTACGCGGGAGCGGGGATCTGGTCGCGATGGCCTTTGCGGCCTCTGCCGCCCGTTCCCGGGCTTGCCTGCGTGGCGCCACGAGGGGTCGTCACAGTCGCCGGGCAGCCGGTCACGGTGACGGTCGTGCACGTGGTGCCTCCCCTGCACGGCCGCGAGCGCGGGTGGGAGCACGAACTCGGCTTGGTGCGGTCGGCGCTATCCGCCGAGACCGGTGCTCAGCTGGTGGCGGGCGACTTCAACGCGAGCAGGGACCACAGCTCGTTCCGCCAGTTCCCCGACGCCGGGTTCCTCGACTGCGCAGATGCGGCCGGCAAGCGGAGCTGGCCGGGCTTCACCTGGCCGTCGGCACGCCGGGTGCCGGTCATGCGCCTGGACCACATCCTGGCGACGCGGGCTCACTTCACCGCGCGCGCGTCGCGGACGGTGCGCGTCCCCGGCACCGATCACCGCGGCGTGCTTGCCGCGGTCCAGCTCGGGAACCTGTCCTTGTCCGAGCTGGACCACGGTCTTAGTGTGAGGTAGTGCCCGCCGGACCCCGCCTGCGCCAGGTTGCCCTGGTGGCGCACGACTGCGGCCGGGCCGCTGACGAGCTACGGCAGGCCTTCGGCTGGCCGCCGCCGTTCCACGATCCTGGCGTGGGGCAGTTCGGCCTGACCAACGCGGTGTTCGCGGTCGGCGATACGTTCGTCGAGGTGGTCGCGCCGATGCGGCCAGACACCACCGCCGGCCGTTACCTGCAGCGGCGTGGCGGTGGCGGCGGATACATGGCTCTCTTCCAGGTCCCCGACATCGAGGTGGCCAGCCGCCGGGTCGCCAGCCTGGGCGTGCGCGTGGTCTGGGCTGCCGATATGCCCGACATGGCGGGCACCCAGCTGCACCCCAAGGACGTCCCAGGCGCGATCGTGTCGCTGGACTGTCCGGAGCCGGCGGCGTCGTGGCGGTGGGCAGGGCCGTCGTGGACCGGGCAGGCGCCCGCTCACGGTCCTGGCGGCCTGGCCGGGCTGACGATCGAGGTCAGCGACCCGCACGCGGCCGCCAGGCGGTGGGCGGCGGTGCTCGGCCTGATCGTCACCGGAGACGGCGACGGAGACGGCGACGGAGACGGCGATCAGGGCGCCGCGGTTGTGGAGCTGCCCGATCACGGCCAGTGGCTGCGGTTCGTGCGGGCCAGGGCCGGGCACGGCGAGGGGATCACCGCGGTGAGCGTCGCCGGGCTGCCGGCAGGCGGACCTGCCAGGATCTGCGGCGTCTGCTTCATGCCCGCGGAGGAATGACAAATCCGCGATCGCCGGAACGACTCTTACGGGACTTTCGCCAGGACCTTCGCCACTACGGTCGGTAGCGCACGAGCGGTCCAATCGGTGGTGATGAACTCACCGAGGGGGTCTCATGCGCAGGGCTCGAGCCACCAGGTCCTTGGCCTTCACCGGCCATGGCGGCGCTCGCACCGTGCTCACGGCCTCCGCGCTGACCAGCACCCCAACCAGCGGCCCGGCAACCCTCGTGGCGATCCGCGCCGCGCACCACACCGGATACGACCGGCTGGTCTTCGAGTTCAGCGGCAGGCTGCCTGCGCATCGCAGCGTGCGGTACGTGTCACGGGTGGTCGCCGATCCGTCGGACACGGTGGTTCCGGTACGCGGCGGCGCCAGTTTGCTAGTGCGGTTCTTCGCCGCGAACGGGCACAAGCCGAACGGCCAGTCCAGCTATGGCCCGGCTCGCCGCACCTTTGCGCTGCCCTGCGTCATTCAGGTGGTCAACGCCGGCGACTTCGAGGCCGTGCTGCGGTTCGGAGTCGGGGTTGCCAAGCGGGAACGGTTCAAGGTCTTCACGATGACCAATCCGAGCAGGTTCGTGATCGACATCAGCACGCCGTTCCATACCGCGTCCGTCCGCGACTACCCGCTCGACTCGCACAGGTTCGCTCAGGGCCGCCGGCCGTTCATCCGCGCGGTCAGTCGCCCGGTGATCCCCCTGGCGGTCGCGTTCCGGGCGCTGCAACTCCTGTACGGCGGGCCAGCCCGGGCCGCGCTTTCCGCTGGGCTCGGCTTCGTCTCGGGCGCGTCGAGCCGTCACCGGCGGCTTGAGTACGGCGCGCGTCGTCTCCCTTAGGCAAGGCGATCGCGCCGAGCGTCTAGTTCTGCTCCCCAGGGTCTTTGCGGGTGAACGCGCGCTTTGCGACTGCGGCCGTACCGATCGCGGCGAAGAGCGCCACGGCGACCGAGGAGGGGAGCGTCGTGACGTTGGCGGACGTGTTGACGAACGTCATCTGCCCGCCGAAGACGCCAACGAAGAGCACCGCAAGCCACATCGCGACGATGGAGATCGTCGCCCAGAACCCTGGTACCAGGAGCCGGCTCGCGATTCCGCGTCGCGGCGTCTGGTGGAAGACAGGGTCGCGCGTGATGGTTGCCATGGCAACCTCCTTTCAGCCGCGCGGGTACTTCGTGAGGACCTCCTGCAGCTGGGCCGCGAACCTGAGCGACTCGGCGTACTCGCGCTGCCACACGTTGCGGCCGAAGATAAGGCCGGTGGCTCCCGCCTCCATGGACTGGCGCGCCTTTTCGAGCATGGCCTCGTCTCCTGCCCGCTCCCCGCCAGAGACCAGCAGCAGCGTCCGGTTCGCGGACCGCACGACGGCGTCTATGGCCTGCTGAGATGTGAAGTCGGCGTCGTACTGCTGTTTCACCGCCGCACGCTTTTCCGGGTGCGGGAAGTTCACCTTGACGACGTCGGCGCCGAGTTCGCTCGCGACGCGAGCGGCATAGTCCACCGCGTAGAACGAGTCCTTGCCGCCCTTGGCCTCGATCGCGCTGCCGCGCGGGTACGCCCACACGATCAGGGGCATCCCGAACCGCTGCGCGTCGTCGCGGACCTGCTGGTACTGCCTGAAGTCCGTTTCCTGCGCCGGGGTTCCGACGTACAGCGTGTAGCCGACGGCGTCAGCGCCCAGCCTGACCGCGTCGGCCACTGTCGCGTGCAGCGGGGACAGCGCATCGGCGTCGGCCGGGATGTCCGTCTTGCCGTTGAGCTTCAGGATCAGCGGGACCTCCCCGGCGAAGTCCCAGTAGAACTTCTCGGCCAGGCCGATCTGGATGGCGATGCCGTTGAAGGTGCCCTGCCGCGCGAGGCGGAGGATGTACCGCGGGTCGCCAGCGTCGGGATTGGCGAAGAAGTCGCGCGGGCCATGCTCCAGTCCCTGGTCGTAGGGGAGGAACAACGCAGTGCCGTTACGCAACCCGTGCTGGTAGAGAATCCGGTACAGCCGGGCCTTCTTGCCAGTGCCAAGGCCCAGCCCTGAAAGGTTCTGCGAATTACACATGCGGTCAGTGTCACCCAGAAAGCACGATTTCCGGCAGGGTCTTTGTGCCCCCGTTCGCGGGACAAAGGTAGGCGGCTGACTGACAGTCACCATCACGTGTCCGTGCCTGCCTCGCTCAGCCCCTCCTGGAGAACGCTGCCGGCTTCATCGGATGCCACCTGGGCAAGGTGCTGCTCAGGGCGTAGATGATGGTGCGGGTGCCGCGCCACGGAGAGGGGATAGGCCGGTGACCGAACTGCCGCTCAGCGTCGAGGTAGTGCCCGTTGACAAGCCCGACGACGTCAACGTCATCGTCGGGCAGGCGCACTTCATCAAGACCGTGGAGGACCTGCACGAGACGCTCGCGGGGGTGAGCCCGCACCTTCGGTTCGGGATCGCGTTCTGCGAGGCCTCAGGGGACTGCCTGGTGCGCAGGTCGGGCAACGATGACGACCTCGTCCTGCGCGCCGTAACCGGCGCGCAGGCCATCGCGGCCGGTCATGTCTTCGTGATCATGCTGCGCGAGGGGTTTCCTGTGAACGTGCTGAACCAGGTCAAGGCGGTACCCGAGGTGTGCACGGTCTTCTGCGCGACTGCCAATCCGCTCGACGTGCTGGTCGCGACGACCGGCAGGGGACGCGGCGTCATCGGTGTCATCGATGGATCGCCCCCTGTCGGGGTCGAGACCGAAGCCGATGCGCAAGCCAGGCACGACCTGCTGCGCGTGATCGGCTACAAGCTCTGACCAGCCGCGGCCTGGCTACGCGCTGGCGCGGCGCCTCTCGCGATGCTCGACGACGGTGGCGGGACCGTGGTGCCTGTCGTGTTCGCCGACCATGCAGCGGCCAGCCGGTGAAGGATGGCTGGCTCACGCTCCCTGAGGGCACCGGGCGGGTCACGCTCGCGGTCCGTACGACGCACGCCGATCAGGTACTGATCTACCTGACGCCAACAGGCACCAACACGGCCTCGCTGACGCGGCTGATCGGCGCCGGGACGCCCTCGCACGGCCGCTGCGTCGTGAGCTGGAACTATCCCGATGAGTCGCTGCTCGCCCACCTGTCGGTGGTGGCGACGGGACCTGGCGGACGGGCCGACACCTACCCGTTCAACGTCGTTCATCCGTGAGACGCAGCCAGTCAGAAGGGCAGTGTCAGAAGGGCAGTGTCAGAAGGGCAGTGTCAGAAAGGCAGTGTCAGAAAGGCAGGGGCTCGGGTCCTGCCAGACGGTCGTAGCGCAGCTGGCTATCCGTCACCCGGACCCCGGCCGTTGGCTCGTGGGCGGCAAGCCGCCCGTCCGGCATGAGGTGGCGGACCAGCAGGAGCTCGATGAGGCTGGCGTGGTCGGCGATCAGGCGCCGGTGGCAGCGCCACCACAGGCTCTCGCTGCACATGGCGGCTGTCCGTCGCGCCGCGGCGTCCGCCACGAGCATGGCCATGGCGTCGGCGAACTCGGGGGTCCGCATGTGGGCGGCATAGGCACGGAAGGACGTGTTCGCCAGCGCCACGTCGGGTGAGTCCTCAGGTAGCTTGCGAAAGCCGCCGAGTCTTCGTTCCCACCGGTAGGAGATCCCGGCCGCCGGCAGCCAGCCTTCCAGCGCGCCGCGGCTGAACTGCGGGAAGCGGCGGCTCCCTGGAGCGATCCTGACGTCGACGACCGACGCCACGCCGGCCGAGCGCAGCAGGCCGGCGAACGCTTCCTGAGCGTGCGTGCCGTGGCCCACGGTGAGCAGATCCTGCCTTTCAGCCGGGTCAGGATGACCGGTCACGGGGCTGCGGGCTCGACGGCCAGGGAACCAGGGGATGGCAGACCGAACACCCGCCGCTTGGCCGCGTCGAGTACGGGCGCTGGCAGCCTGCTGAGCATGGCCAGCCGCCGCGCATCCTTGCCGGTCAGGTACATCGTCCGTGGATGCCGGGCGGTGAGCGCCCTGGCGATGGTGGCAGCGGGGACGTCGGGCGAGCTGCCGTTGCCCTCACGGCGCGTCATCACCGCGAGCATGCCCGTGAAGGTCGCCTCGTACAAGGCGCGCCCCTGCGGGCTCACGGCGGCCATGGCCGCGGCCGCGTCGCGGGAGACCTTGCCGGCGGCTCCGCTGTTGATGCTGGCCGGCTCGACAAGGATGACCCGGATGCCCCACGGAGCGAGTTCCTGGCGGAGCGAGTCAGCCAGCGCGGTGAGGGCGGCCTTCGCCGCGTCAAGCGGGCCGGCGAACGGCGGGTTGAACCGGACTCCGATCGTGCTCACGACCACAATGCGGCCGCCAGCACGGCGCAGCAGAGGCAGCATCGCCTGGGTGACCGCGAGCTGGCCGGTGACGTTGACGTCCAGTTGCCGCCTGAACGCGTCGAGGGGTACCAGCTCGGTCGGGCAGGCCAGCCCGTACCCGGCGTTATTGACGAGGCCGTCCAGGCCCGCCGGCGCGTGCGCGCCCATGAGAGCGGCCGCCTCGGTGATCTGGTCAGCCGAGGTGACGTCGAGCAGCACCGGCGTGACCTCGCCCCCCGCGGCGCGGACAAGCAGGTCGCCGTCGGCTGCCTTCCTGACCCCCGCGTACACGTGCTGCCCGGCAGCGGCGAGGCGAAGCGCGGTCGCCCGGCCGATGCCGGACGATGCGCCGGTGATGAGCGTGTGCGTGCGCGTGCAGTTCATGGTTCCTCCGTTCGTGACGCTGTATCACCCAGCCTTCGCCGGCCCGGCCAGCCGAACATCGGCCAGCTAGCCGATACCGCCGGGCTGGCGCACGGCCTGGGCGGCGAGCTGGGCGCGGGAGGAGATGTCCAGCTTGACGAAGATGTGCGCGAGATGGGTCTGCACGGTGCGCCGTGAGACATAGAGCCGCTCGCCGATCTGCGGGTTGGACAGACCCTCGGCGACCAGCCCAGCCACGATCAGCTCGGTTTCGGTCAGGCTGGGCCAGCCGTACTTCGGCCGGCCGCGCGGGCCGCGGCGGCCACGACGGATGCCCAGGTCGCGCATGATCGCGTCAGCCCTGGCGAGGTCACGGGCGGCGTCCAGCCGCTCGTAGCCCGCCACGGCCTGGTCAAGGAAGCCGCGAGCCCGCTCAGCCTGGCCGTGCCTGGCCAGCGCACGCGCCGCGTCCTCGGCGGCGAGCGCCAGCTCGAGCGGCCTCGGGCCGCGCGAGTAGGCGTCGACCGCCTGCACGAGCAGGCCGGCGTCATCGGTGGCAAGCCCCTGACAGCGCAGGGCGGCGCCGGCCAGCCACGGCACGTCGTTCACGGCAGCGACGTCCGCCACGGCGGCCGCGGCGACGCGCGCCCGGTCCTGATCGCCCGCGGCCAGCGCGAGGCGGACGAGGTCGGGGCCGAGCCCGGGGTACTCAAGCGCCATGGCCCGCTCCGCGCTGGTGTCCCAGAGGACGGCCAGCGCGGCGCAGGCCGCTGCTGCCTGGCCGGCCGCCTCGAGCAGCAGTGCGCGGGCCCACATCGCTCCGTACGTGCGGTGGCCCGGGCCAGCGCCAGCGAGCAGGTCCTCGGCGGCCAGCTCTGCGCCCTGCAGATCGTTCCTGTGCAGCCTGATCAGGGCGATCAGGTTGTGGCTCAGCACCAGGTTGAACGTCTCGCCGGTCTCCTCGGCCAGCCCTATGCTCGCCTCGAGCTCGGCCGCGGCGTCGTCCCATTCCCCGGCAGCGAACTGGGTCAGGCCGAGGAAGGCCTGGTAGCTGACCAGCGGCCAGCGGATGCCAAGCTCCTCGGTGATGCGGCGGCCGGCCGCCAGTGTCGCGCGGGCCTCGCCGAGCCGGTCGAGCCCGACCAGGATGTGCCCGCGGTGCATGTGCACGGGGAAGCCGTGTCCCGCGCGGCCAGGGCTCGCATCGGCCTGGCTGACGGCCGCGTCGATGAATTCCAGCGCGCCGTGCAGGTTCGCGCGGTGCTCGGCGACCTGGGCCAGCCCGGTCAGCGCGATGCTGCCGGCCACGTGGTTTCCGGCCGCAGCGGCCTCTGACCTGGTCAGCTCGGCAGCGGCCGCGGCGCCGTCGAGATCGCCGAGGGCCCAGCGCGAGCCGCACGCCCAGCCAAGGGCGGCCGCCCGTTCCGACGCGGTGAGCTGCGGCGCCGCAGCCGCCCTGTCGAGCTCGTGCAGCGCCTCGTCCGGATGTCCCTGCATGAGCAGCGCCTGACCCAGGTAGCTGCGCGCTGCGGCCGTGGCCGCGGGTTCTCGCCCGGCGGCGAGCAGGTCGCGGGACTCGGAGACCGCGTCGGCGATGACCCAGAATGGCCTGCTTCGCTCCAGTTCTTCCGCGGAGGCGGCGGCCACTTGCATGCCGCGGGCCCTGGCCGCGTCGAGCGCAGCCGCGAGCAGCCTGGTCTTGCCGATGCCAGGCTCGCCCTCGATGAGGACGACCGCGAGCTGGCCTGAGGCGGCCAGGTCCAGGGCCTGCTCCAGCTCGCCGACCTCCGCCTGGCGGCCGTACAGGCCCCGTACGGGGGCGGTAGCGGCCATAACCTGGATGGTACTGCCCGCCGGCCGGCCTGGCGTTCCTGGCGGCAGCGGCCGATCACGGCACGCCTGACGCACCGCCCGCCGGTGCGCCGGTCACCTCATACAGGGCTCGCAGCAGGCCGAGCCAGCCAGCGAAGCTGAACTCCCTGCCGGTCAGCACGCGGGTCCGGGCATCGGCGTCCGGCAGCACCATGATCCGGCCGGCCGGCGGGTCGGTGCGGTCGAGCGACAGGCGGATCTCCACCCCGCCAGCGTTACCTGGACGCGGGGCAGGAACATCGGCCGGATGGCGGATGCGGGCGGCACGCGGGCCTGACCGACACGGGCACGTCAAAGTGACTGAAACGTGCAGACCTGACAAATTCGACAGCCTGAATCACGATTGATGGTACAAAGATCTGCCAGACTATCCGGTCATGCCAGAGGTATAGCCCAGATCGTCAGCGACCGCTGGCTATCCCGGCCAGGAGCACGCGCGGGCGGAGGCCAGGCGAGAAGGTCAGGGCACGTCCGGTCTGCTGGCGAGGCTGGATGCCCGGCACCCGCGGTACCCGTGACGGCCGGCTAACCAGACCGATGCCGGCCGCCAGTCGCAGGTCAGCTCGCCGGACAGGTCGAGCGGGACCGATACAGGCAGCACATAGATGGCGCCGTCCTTGTCGGGGGTGCGCCTGATGCCGTCCGGCGTCATGGCCGAGACAGGCCCGCGCCACAGCTGCCAGCCGCGCGAGGTATACAGCCTGGTGCCGTCGGTGCTCGCGCCGAGCGCGCCGAGCTGGTAGCCGGACCGCACGTACCGCTCGAGCACGGCCATCATCGCGTCGCCATGCCCGAGGCGGCACCGGTCAGCGCGCACGGCGACGCCCTCGATGTAGCCTGTGCGCAGCGCGAGCCCGCCGTGCAGCATCCGCCGCTGGACAACGCTGGCGTGGCCGAGCAGTTCGCCGTCGTCGATGACCAGCGCGTGGATGCCGCCGAGCACGTTCTCGTAGGTGTCGTCTGACACCCCGCCGAAGGCGGCATTCATCAGGGCGCGGATCGCGGATCGCGTGCCCGTGGCGAGGTCGGCGGTGTGCAGCGTCCGTAGCTCGGTCACGCCCAGCGGTCCTGCATGACCTCGGCGATGAGTTCGCGGGAGGCATCCTCATCGAGCGACGCCGCGACCAGGTGCCCGAATCCCAGCTCGTACTGGTGCGTCTCGGCCGCCTCGTCGATGTAGAGCGCGTTGCCGATCAGCTGTTCCACGTACACGATGTCGGCGACCGCGCCGATCTCAGGGATCGGCGCGAACTTCAGCAGGATGAACGCGCCTGTTCCGATGGGATTGACGTCGTTCAGCGGCAGAACACGCAGCGTGACGTGCGGCAGCCGCGACATCTCGATGAGGTGCGCCAGCTGGTCGCGCATGACCTCCGCGCTCTGCAGTCGACGCAGCAGGACCGACTCGTCGAGCACGCAGTCGAATGGCGTCGGGTCCGGCGACGTGAGCAGGTGCTGGCGTCGCAGCCTGGTCTGCACCCGCTGCTCGATTTCGCTCGGGGAAAGCGACGCGGTCGCCGCCATGTGCGCGTCGATCCCAGCGCGCGCGTACCCCCTGGTCTGCAGCAGTCCTGGCACCCGGTGCGGGCTCCAGGCGAGAATCGAGCTGGCATCTGACTCCAGCCCGATCAGCGTGACGTACTTCTCAGGCAGCGCGCCGCCGTAGGCCCGCCACCAGTCGCGTCGTCGCGAGCTCTCGACCAGTCTGAGCAGCTCGGTCCGCTGCCGTTCAGGGACGCCGTACGTGGTCAGCAGGCGGTTGAGGTCGGGGGCCTTGATGCCGGTCCTGGACAGCTCGATGCGGCTGAGCTTGGACGCGGACCAGCCAAGGTGCTCGGCGACGTCCTCGCCGGTCAGATTGCGTTCTTCGCGGAGCCGGCGCAGCTCTGCAGCAAGCTGACGGCGACGGACCGATGGACTGCCAAGTTCAGGCATCCCATTTGGCCCTTTCTCCTCTGTGACCACATGGGTTACCGGGCCAGTCGTCAGCAGCGTAGCGCCCCGCATCGGTTCCCGGGAAGAATGACGCGCCACAGCCCGCGACCTGCACTGCACATTGCAAAAATGTCATGATCCAGGCCTGAGCAGCGGCTTATACCGGCGATTCGGAAAAGAGAGCCGCTTAACAGACCGTGCCCGCGACTCACCGCACGACGGCGGGGTCGCCGCGCGTGCGGTCGTAGCCAGTAGGCGCCGGCTAGCCGAACTCCCCGGCGCGAATCCCGGCGATGAAGGCCTGCCACTCACTGGCGTCGAAGCGCAACTGCGGGCCGTCGGGGTCCTTGGTGTCCTTCAGGAGCACGTGCCCGCCGGGCAGCAGGCCCACGGCCACGCAATCGCCGTTGCCCGCGCACCACGAACTGACCCGCCAAACGATTGCCGTGGCCGCCGAACTCCCGTTGACGGCGACCCTGTGCGTGCCGCTCATTGAATGATGCCTACCCTCTCGGCCGACCGCGCCAGGCGCGCTGCCTGGGCGGAGACGCTGGAGAAGATCTCTTGATGCGGCAGCCGATCCAAGCCTCGGCCGGACGCAGGGCGTCACGACGGTTCGGCTGGATCAAGCCCGCCGGACAAGCTGATTCATTATGGCGAACCGGCGCCGCCGCAATTGCGGAACTCGCCGATTCGGAGCCTAAGTTTGACTCTGCGATTACATACAGTCACCATATGCTACGAACTTAGCGACGGGTTCGTCACGCGATTCCCGGCAGTAGGTAACGCACCGCGATCGCGACAACGAGAATGCCGACCAGCCGCCTGATGAACAACTCGGGCATCCGGGACTGGATGCGGGCGCCAGTGTAGGCGCCGGCCAGTCCGCCGAGGCCGAGCGCGATGCCGGTCGGCCAGTCAGGCGCGACGGAGCCGTGCTGGTGGATCGCCAGGATCGTGAACGTGATCACGCCGGCCACCGACGTGACGAACGTCGACGCCAGCGCGGCGGGGGCCACCTCGGCTGGCGGTCGGCCCGAGCCGATCAGGATCGGCGCCAGGATCGAGCCGCCGCCTACGCCGTAGATGCCGCCCACGCAGCCGACGGCGGCCGCGAGCGCGATCAGCGCGGGATCGGGGAGGACCCGCACGGCCCGAGCCGGTTCGCCGCTGCCCGCGGCTGCTGCACTGGCGACGGGCCTGGTCAGGGCGAGCCACATCCCGAGTGGCAGCAGAACGGCGGCCACGACCAGGTCGAACACTCGCGCACCTGGCAGCAGCTCGACGCGGATGACCGCTCCGGCGATCACCCCTGGCAGCGTTCCTGCGATCAGCACCAGCGCGAGGCGGGATCCGCCCTGGCCCTGCCGCCAGTACCGGTACAGCGCGCCGGGCGTGGCGATGACGTTGTACAGCAAGTTTGTCGGTGTGACCGCGGGGCTCGGCGTGCCGAGCACGCTCACCTGAAACGGCAGCAGCAGGACGGCGCCAGAGACGCCGGCGGGCGTGGCCAGCGTCGCGATCATGAACGCGGCCACCAGCGCGAGGACCTGCGTCCAGCCTGGCCCGAACATCCGGTCACCCTAGCCGACCGCCGGTCCGCCGGGCCCGGCTGTCAGAGGCAGTGGCAGGATCGGAGTGTGGCTGTCCAGCGTTACCCAGTCCAGCGTTACCCAGTCCAGCGTTACCCAGTCCAGCGCTACACCGAGTGGCCCGCTCGCCGCAGCCCCCGCGGCAGCGTGGCGTGCCTGTGGACGTCCCGGCCGAGCGAGACCGTCGCTGGCCTGGTGCTGCCCGACGCGTGCATCGACCTGATCTGGGACGGCGCTGCGCTGTTCGTCGCCGGGCCGGACACCGGCCCCGTTCCTGTGCCGCCGCGGCCCGGCCAGTGGTTCGCCGGCCTGCGGTTCCCGCCCGGCAAGGCACCCGGCTTCCTCGGCGCGCCGGCCAGTGAGCTACTGGACGCCCGCGTGCCGCTCGCCGACCTATGGGGTGCGGCCGCCGCCGCGAGCGTGGCCGACCGGCTGGCGGCAGCGGAGAGCCCGGAAGGTGCCGCCGACGTGCTGGACGAGCTGATCGCCGGCCGGGCCAAAGCGGTGCCGTCCTCGGATCCGATCGTCGATCAGCTGGTCGAGATCCTGGGCGGGCAGCCCGACGCCAACGGCGTGGTCCAGCTCGCCAGCCAGGCCCTGTCCGTGGGCGAACGCCGCCTGCACCGGCACTGCCGTGCCGCCGTCGGCTACGGGCCGAAGATGCTGGAGCGGGTGCTGCGGTTCCAGCGGGCCAGGCGGCTCGCCCGTGATACCTGCTCAATGGCCACGGTTGCCGCCATGGCCGGGTATGCGGACCAGGCCCATATGACGCGCGAGTCGCGCCGCCTGGCCGGGAGGACGCCGTCCGATCTGTTCAAGACGCCGCGGCTGGCCCCCTCCTAACCTGGCCGCATGGACACGGTTTTCACATCTGGACGAGACTTCATCCTCCGGCAGGGCCGGCTGCTCGAACGCCGGCTGTTCGCGACCCGCTTCGAAGGCGCTCCGGCCGCCGGCGTGGTCGACGTGCTGCGCGGCTACCGCAACGACGACGGCGGGTTCGGGCACGGCCTCGAACCCGACAAGCGGTGCCCGGCCAGCCTGCCGATCGACGTCGAGGTCGCGCTTCAGGCGATGGCCAACGCGGGCACCACCGACGAGCAGCTGGTCAGCGGCGCCTGCGACTACCTGGCAAAGGTCGCGGCTGAGACCGACAGCGGCGGGGCCGTGCCGCCCGCATTCCCGGTGATCGAGGGCTACCCGAGGGCCGTGCACTGGAGCGAGTGGACCTACGAGCCTGGCCTGAACCCGACCGCCGGGCTGGTGGGCGTGCTCCGCAGGCTCGGCGCCGAGCACGCGTGGATCGACGAGGCGACCGCCTGGTGCTGGAGTCAGCTCGAGGACGCCGAGTTGCCCGACGAGGCGCACGCGCTGAGCGAGATTCTCGCGTTCCTCGAGCACGCTCAGGAACGCGCCAGGGCCGAGGCCGTCGCGAGCAGGGTCAGGGACCGGCTCGCGAGCGCACCCCTGTTCAAGCTCGACCCGGAGGCTGAGGGTTACGGATTGTCCCCGCTCAGCTTCGCTCCCGCGGCCGACAGCCGGTGGCGCGCTTTGTTCAGCGAAGAGGTCATCAGCGCGCACCTGGACCACCTCGCGCGCCAGCAGGAACCAGACGGCGGCTGGCCGATCACCTGGGATCCGCCGAGCGAGGCCGCCAGGCTCGAGTGGCGCGGCGTCGTGACGCTTGGCGCGCTGCGCACGCTGACCTCGTACGGCCGGATCGGCTGACCACGGGGCCAGGGCTCAGGGCTCAGGGCAGCGTCTCGAGGATCGCGATGACCTCCTCGCGCCGCAGACCGTGGTGGCGCGCGAAATCGAGCAGCTCCTGAGCCCTGGCCAGGACGGCGCTGCGGTGCGGGGTGCCGACGACCGTGATGCCGCGGCCGCGCCGGAACTCCAGCAGCCCCTCGTCCCTGAGCAGGTGCAGCGCGCGGAGCACGGTGTTCTTGTTCACGCCGAGGACCGCCGCGAGGTCCCTGGCCAGCGGCAGCCGCTCGCCGGGTCCTGCCTCGCCGTCCGCGATGGCGCGCCTTATCTGCGCGGCGACCTGGTCGTGCAGCGGGACGGACCAGGAGCGGTTGATGTTGACATCCAGCATGGTACTAGTGATAGTAGGACCATGCTGGATGCCAGGCAAGGACCTGATACGGGCTCTGGCCTGTGGGACGAGGTGCGGGCGCTGTTCCGCGAGGCGCGCCTTCGCCGCCGCCGCCGCCTGTGGCTGGGCGGTCTCGCATTGATCATGCTCGCCGCGATCGTTGCCGCGGGCGCGCTGACCTGGGCGCACCGGTCACCGTGGCCGCCCGCGGCCGGCAGCCACGGTCCCGGCGGCGCCGGCGGCGCTGACCAGGCGGGTTCCGCCGCGGCCGTCTGGGTGGATGACGCGAGCCAGCTGCACCTCGGCGTCATCGGCGCCAGCGGCCTGATCAGCCAGCGCGTCGTGGCGGAGGCCAACGCGGCGTCCGAGCCGCTGGTCGCCGCCGGGCAGCGGGTCTACTGGGTCGATCCAGCCGGCGCGTACGTGCCGTCGCTCGGGCACTGGTCGCAGGTGGTCATGGTGCTGAATCTGCGCACGGGCCGGATCACGGTTGCCGGCGCCGGGCAGACGGTCTTCCTTTCGGCTGACAGCCGCTCCCTGCTGATGTCGCAGACGCCCACGAGCCTGACGCAGACCCCCGTCGGCGGCGGCCGGCCCCGGTTGGTGAACCTGCCGAGCGGCTGGTACCTGCCCGGCGGCAACGGTCTCGCGGATCCCGTGGCCGGCCAGGGCCTGGATACCGCGAACGGCATCCTCGTGCAGTCCAGGGAGTCGCCGGGCGTCCGCGTGCGCCGGATCGCGATATGGAACCCGCGGACCGGAGCGGTCACGGTCATCGGGCGGGCGCGCGCGGTCATCGATGCATACACCCCGCCCGGCGCGCGTTACAGCCTGCTGGCGTGGCTGCCCGCCGGCTGCCCGTCGCCAGGCAGCTGCCTGGTCAAGATCACCGACACGGCGAGCGGCGCGATCACGACGGTGCGCAGCCCGTCCCCTGGTGGCTTCGCGACCGGCGGCGCCTTCTCACCGGACGGAAGCAGCCTCGCTGTCTTCGTCAACGCACCATCGGCGCGGTCGGCGAGGCTGGCCCTTGTCGATCCGGCGACTGGCGGGTTCCGCATCGCTCGAACACCCGCCATGCCGCTCGGCATCGACTACGGCTGGGCCCGCTGGCTCCCGGCCGGCGGCGGGCTGATCGCTAGCACGGCGACCGGCGGCTATCTCGTCAACGCGGCAACCCTCGGCGCCCGGCCGCTGCGCATGTCCCGCGGCAACGTTTCCGGCAGCGTGAACTACACCGCAGTGGTGATCAGGGTCGCTGGCCGGCGCACTAGCTCCTGACGGCCCAGACCTGGAAGATCCTGGGGGCGCCGATCACGATGTCCGGCCTGGCCGCGACTGCGGTGAGATCGGCCAGCGCTGCCGCGATCTCGTCGCGGGTCGCGAGGCCAGCCTCGGCGATCGCGTCCGCCGACGCCGCCGTTCAGCGCGCAGACGCGCGGATACATGGCGGCGTAGCAGGCGAAGCCGCTGTTGTCGGGATCGCAGAACAGGCCGTCGAAGCCCGCGTCCTTCACCGCGATCGTGCCGCCCGCGCGGACCGCGGGCCCACTTCCGGCGCAGCAGCCCCGCCGGATCGCTCAGGTGCTGCAGCAGGGTCCGGCAGTAGACGAAGTCGTAGCTGTCGGGCTCGTTCCATCCGGCGACGTTCCCGCACGGAACTCGACGTTGGTCACGCCCTAGCCAAGCCGGGCAGACGAGAACTCAAGAAGCGGCGGCTGACCATGCCAAGCGCCTGCCAGGAAGGGCCCATCACCAGGAGCGGCATGAAGAGCTGGAAGCAGACGCTCGCGGAACTGTCCCGCGACCGGTTCGCGTCCCTGAAGCGCCAGGCGTTCCTGCTGTGCGGAAACGATAGCCTGGCCGACGACCTGGTCCAGGATGCTCTGGTCCGGGCGTTCTCGCGGCCTCTGCGCGCCCCCTGGCCCGGCGGGGCTGAAGCCTATGTTCGCGTGATCATGGTGAACCTGTTCATCGACGGGGCTCGCAGGCGAACGCGCTGGAACCGGACCGCGCCGCTGCTACCTGGCACACATTCAGGCTGACATGGACGATGCCGACCGGACTCTCCCGCGGAACCACCGTGTCGCTATTCGCGGGATGGACGACAAGACAGCGCTACGCCAGCGTGGGGCAGGGCGTTGCCGAGCTGGTCACACCCCGCTGAGCCAGTCACGAAGAGCGGGGCGGGGCGCGGGGCTGGGGGTCAGGGATGGGGGAAGCTGGCTGATCCTAGGCGGCGCATGGCGTCCAGCATCGCCTCGTAGGGTCCGCTGCCGATCTCGGCACGCCACTGGTTCTCGACCGCCGCGATCGCCTGGGCGGTCGCCGTAGCGACGGCGTCGCCCAGAGCGGTCCGCGACACCAGCCGGACCCGGCCGTCGGCTCGGTCCTTGCCGCTGCGGACTATGCCAGCCTCCTCGAGCCGGTCCACGAACTCACCGAGCGCCTGCTTGGTCATCCCGGCCACGGCGGCGAGATCGGTGATCCTGATCGTGCCAGGCGGGATCATCTGCAGGATCCGGCGCTCGCTGCCACGCACGTCGGTGAACAGGCCCGAGGCACTGACCTGTGCACCGAGATCGGCAGCCAGGCGGCGGCTCAGGGCCTCGAGCCAGCGCGGAAGGTGGTCTGGCAGATGCTCTTCCGGCGAGGACTTGCGCTCGGTCATAAGGCCACCTTACTATCTTGAATTGAGAAGGTTGCCTTACTAGTTTCGCGATGTGCGAGCCTGGCGTGGGGGCACGATGTCACATTCAGATACTGGCGCGACTCCGTTCACATTCGCGGCGCTGGCGCCGGACGAGCTGGCCGAGCTGTCGGTCCCCGAGGCCGGTCGCCACCTTCCGGTCGCCGGCTGGTCGGCGACCCCGATCGGCTACGACCGGGGTTCCCCCGCGACGGCCGGCTTGTGGCGGGTCGACGTGCGGGTCGTGTGCCTGTCGGCCGCCGTCGCCACGCGGTCGTTCTTCGTCAAGCTGCTCCGGCATCCCCGGCTGTGGCCAGGGCTGGCGACACTGCCCGACGAGCAGAGCCGGCTGGGCTTCGTCGAGTACTTCCCGTGGCGGTTCGAACTCGACATGTGCACGAGCGTGATAGAGGCGGCGCTGCCGCCAGGACTGCGAATGCCCGTCCTGCACAAGGTCAAGCACGCCGGCGCCGACCACATCGCGCTGTGGTTCGAGTTCGTCGAGCAGCAGCCGGGCCGCTGGCAGCTCGCCGATTACCGTCGGGCCGCCTACTTGCTGGGCAGGCTCGCCGCCCGCCGCAGGGACGGCGCCGCGGTCAACGCGGGCCTGCCGGACATCAGCAGGGTCGGGCAGCCCGGCGAGTCCCTGCGGTTCTACGCGCGCAACCGGCTGATGCGAGCGACGCTGCCGGCGCTGCGGGACCCTGACCTGTGGCGGCACCCGGTGATGGAGGCGGCGCTGCGCCGGGCCGCTGATCCGTCGCTTCCCGCGGACATGCGGGACCTGGCCTGGCTGCCCGCGATTGTCGACCTGCTCGCCGCCCTGCCGCAGACGCACGCCCACGGTGACGCGAGCCCGCAGAACCTGCTGCGCCCGGCCCGCGAACGAGGCACGCTCGTCGTCATCGACTGGGGGTTCGGCGACCTGCTGCCGGTCGGCTTCGATCTCGGCCAGCTCCTCGTCGGGCTCGTGCACGCGGGCGATACCGACCCGGGCGAGCTGGCGGCGATCGACGCGGCGATCATGCCCGGGTACCTGGACGGTCTGGCCGACGAGGGTTACGAGGTCGACCCCGGGCTCGTGCGGGCCGGCTTCCTCGGCGGGCTCGCGGTGCGCTCGGCGCTGTGTGCGCTCCCGCTCGAGCGGCTGAGCGAGCCCGCTCAGGGCGACGGTCTGGTAGAGCTCTTCGCCACCCGGCTGCGCCTGACCCGCGTGATGGTCGACCTCGCGAAGGACGTGCGGCCTGGCGTGCTAGCACGCATGCCAGCCGGTGGCTAACCACCTTGCCGGAAGGCCCTGGAACGGGAGACTTGAGCCAGGACCAGCCTGCCGCGAACCGTCAAGGTGGTCGCATCGACGGCCGTCACGACCACCAGGCCGGTCCAGGCGACGTTCGTCCCGTCGCTGTGCGCGGCACCTGACCAGCTGACCGCCGCGAACGTGGTCGCCAGCTGGGTCGAGACCCCGGGCAGCAGGCCAGACCGCCGGGCTGCCCGGTGCCTCAGCCGGCTGAGGTGGAGCCAGAGGGTGACGGACCCTGGCTGCCGCCCTGCCCGGTGCCTGGCAACTGCGGGCCCGGCACCGGCGTGGCAGGCTGCGTGGGCGCCTTCGTGTGCGGCGGCGTGCCGATGATCGACGCCGCCGACGGCTTGACCAGGATGTAGGCGACGAGCGCGGCCACGAAGATCGCGGCCAGCACCCAGGTCGAGATCCGGAGCCTGCGCATCAGCCGCTCCCCGTCGGCCCGGTCGTCTCCAGGTCGGGCGGCATCCGGATGCCCTCGCTGCGGAACACGGCCGCGACCCTGGCCCGCAGGATCTGGCCCACGTCGAACTGCTTGCCTGGCAGCGTCCTCGCGACGAGCCTGACCTGGAACTCGTCCACGTCGATGCTCTGCACGCCCATCACGGCCGGCGGGTCGAGCAGCAGCCGGCGCAGCTCTTGTTCCTCATAGGCCTGGTCGCCGATCTTCTTCAGCGTGTCAGTGACCTGGTTGACGTCCATCGCAGCCGGCACGGGCACGTCCACGACGGCGCGCGCCCAGTCCCTGGAGAGATTTGTTACCTGTGTGATCTGGCCGTTTGGCGTGATCACCAGTTCGCCGTCAGCGGTACGGATCGCGGTGACCCGCAGCGTCACGTCCTCCACGGTGCCCGTCGCAGGCTGCGAGACGGCCGGGGCGGTCAGGCGGATCAGGTCGCCGAACCCGTACTGCCGCTCGGCGATGATGAAGAAGCCAGCCAGGATGTCCTGGACGATGCGCTGGGCGCCGAACCCGAGCGCGACAGCGGCGACGGCCGCTGGCGCGACCAGGCTGGTGACGGGGATGCCGATCCTCGTGGCCACCGCCACCGCCGTGGCGAAGTAGATGATCACGAGCGCGGCCCAGGTGAACACCTGCGCGAGCGCGTGCCGGTGCTTGGACGCCTCGGAGCGGACCAGCGTGTCCGTCTCGTGCGCGGCGGCGTCGATGCGGCCGGTGATCTTGCCGCGCAACCAGGTCGCGAAGCGCGTCAGCAGCATCGCGCCGGTCACGAGCAGCACGATTTCCAGGCCGTTGCCTCGCGCCCAGAGAGAAAGTTCGGTCAGGGGCTTCAGACTCAGCATGAGGGTTTCGTTGTCGCGGTAGTCCTAAGCCGGACTCGCAGCACGGTGCGCGGCCAGCTCCTCGGTCAGCGGCAGGAGAAGCTGGCAATCAGCTACCCAGATCGAACATACCTAACGCACGCGGGTGCGCGGGCACCCCTGGGCCTGGACCGGGGCTCAGGCCAGGACGCCCTTGGCGGTCGCGTCGCGCACCCACGTGTCGATCTCGTCGGCCATCGCGTCGGCGAACTGCAGGTCGGTGATCTGGCTCAGCTCGGGACAGTCGGTGCCGTCGAAGAACTTGGCGTCCACGTTGTCGAGCAGCCGGGCGCCGGGATGGCGTTCCTCGAGATCGTCGGGTTCGGTGAGGTAGTCGACCTGGCGGATGGCCAGGAACTTGATCTGCACGGGGTACGTGGCCAGCTCGATGACGAGCATGGTCGCCTGCACCGGGTCACTCGGTCGCCGTCCGTGACGATGATCGCGAAGATCGGCTCGGTGGTCGCCTTGGCCTCATCGAGCAGGTCCTCGAGCACGGGGCTGAACTTCGTGCCGCCCATCTGGTCCGCGTGCCAGATGCTTGCCTCGACGATGCCCTCGTAGGTGGACTGGCCGACGATGACCGCGGGCCAGAGCCTGTGGTCGAACGCGATCACCGGAATCTTGCCGTCGGAGTCCAGCTGGAACGCGTACCCGAGCGCCCGCTCCACCAGGCGCTGCACGTTCCCGTTGGAGTAGTCGCGCGCGTTCGGGAACTCCATCGACCCGGAATGGTCGACATAGAGCCGCACGGCCCCGCGCAGGCCCGACATGTTGCGCTTGGACAGGCTGATTCCGGCCTTCTCGGCGCGCTTGACCAGGTCGACGTGGCCGGCCTCGCGCACCTTGCTCAGGTTGACCGCAGGCGCAGCCCGCACGCGCAGCTGCCGCCGCAGGACCTACGAAGCAGGCAGCGGACCGGAAGGCGGTGCGGGGAACTCGCCCGCCACGTCCTCGTAGGCCCGCGCGACACGCAGGCAGGTCACGTCGCCGAACTGGCGGCCGACGATCATCAGCCCGGCAGGCAGGCCGTCGACCAGGCCGGCCGGAACAGTGGTCGCCGGGTGCCCGGTGACGTCGAACGGCGCCGTGTTGACGATCATCTCGGTAGACCTGGCGATGCTCTCCTCGCGCGGAACGCCATGATCCGGGATGAGCGAGGCCGTGATCGGCAGCGTGGGCAGCACAAGCACGTCGACCGACTCGAGCGCCTCGTCGTACGCGGACGCGAGTTCGAGCGCGAGGTTGCGCGCCATCGCGTAGTACCGGCCGCCGTGGTTGTCGATGGAGTGCCGCCCTGCGAAGATCGTTGCCTTGACGGTCTCCGGCAGCCGGCCTGCGTGCTCGCGGCGGCCACGGCGGTAGTGGTCCATCAGCTCGGGGTCATACCGGCCGGCCCAGTTCATGCCGAAGCCGTCCCCGTCGATCATCTGGGCGACGACGCCGTCGGTGGCTATCACGGTCCAGACGTGCATGGCGTCGCTGTGCCACGGCACGCTGACCTCGCTCACGTCGGCGCCCGCCGCCGCGAGCGCGGCCACCGCCGACCTGACCGCGTCGTCGACGCCTGGCCCGGACAGGCCGGGAAAGCCGAAGCCCTCCTTGAGCACGCCGATCCGCAGGTCGGAGACGCCAGCGGCGAAGCCGCCGAGGTAGTCGTCGTCCGCCTGCCCGGCAGGCAGCTGCCGCTGGCGCGGGTCGAGCCCGTCCGGCCCGGCCAGCACGCCCAGCATCAGCGCCGCGTCCCTGACCGTCCTGGTGATCGGGCCGAGGTGGTCCAGGGTGTTCTCGATCGGGAACGCGCCGGTGTAGGGGACCAGGCCGTGGGTCGGCTTGTGCCCGACCACGCCGCAGAACGCCGCCGGGATCCTGATCGAGCCGCCCTGGTCGCCGCCGAGCGCCAGATCCGCCTCCCCGGCCGCGACAAGCGCTGCGCTGCCGCTGGATGATCCGCCCGCCGACCTGGCGTGGTCCCAGGGGTTGCGGACCGGCCCGGTGGCCGAGGTGTGGCTGCCGCCGGAGAAGCAGAGGTTCTCGCACACCGCCTTGCCCGTGATGATCGCGCCGGCCTCCAGCAGCCTGGTGACCACGGTGGCGTCCCGGCGCGGCACGAACCCCTCGACCGTTGCCGAGCCGTTCATCATCGGGACGCCAGCGACCTCGATGTTGTCTTTGATCGCTATCAGCCGTCCGGCCAGCGGCCCGTCGCCGGTCGTCTGCACCCGCGTCGTGACGTACCACGCGCCGAGCGGGTTGTCCGCCTCGGCCGGCCGCTGCCAGGCCCGTTCTGGTGGCTCGGGCAGGCTCGCGGCGTACCTCCGCTCGACCTCGTCGTAGGAGCTCAGCAGCCCGCCGGCGAGGTGGCGGAAGGATTCGGCGTCCCGGCCCGTGACCGGCAGGCCGTAGGCGGCGGCGATCCTGCTGACGTCATCGTCTGAAAGCGGGGCGATAGGCATGAATTCATCTTGGCCGCCGGGGGAGTCGCAGAACAAGGCCCCAGCCGCCCCTCCGCCGGTCAGCGGCCGGGGGTGCTAGGGGCGGGCTCGGGGGAGCGCGGCGTCGGCGGCGTCGGCCGCCTCGACGTCCTCGCGGGAGATGCCGAGCAGGTACAAGATCACGTCCAGGTGCGGCACGCTCACGGACGCGTCGGCAGCGCTGCGCACGGCGGGTTTGGCGTTGAAGGCGATGCCGAGGCCGGCGGCCGCGATCATGTCCAGGTCGTTGGCACCGTCGCCGACCGCGACGGTCTGGCTGAGCGGCACTCCAGACGCCGCCGCGAACCGGCGCAGCTCCCGCTCCTTGCCAGGCCGGTCGATCACGTCGCCTGTGATCCGCCCGGTGAGCTTGCCGTCGCTGATCTCCAGGGTGTTCGCCGCCGCGTAGTCGAGTCCCAGCTGAGCCGACAGCCAGTCGGTGACCTGTGTGAAGCCGCCGCTCACGACGCCGCAGCGGTAGCCGAGCCGCTTCAGCGTCCGCACCAGGGTGCGGGCGCCCGGGGTGAGCCGCAGCTTCTCGGTCAGCTCGGTCACCGCGGTCGCGTCGAGGCCGGCCAGGCGCTTGACCCGCTCCGTGAGCGCGGTCGCGTAGTCGATCTCGCCGCGCATCGCCGCATCGGTCAGCGCCGACACCTCGGCGGCACAGCCCGCGCGGTCCGCGAGCAGGTCGATGGCCTCGTCCTGGAGCAAGGTGGAGTCGACGTCCATGACGACCAGCCGCATCGCGCGGCGGTGCAGCCCGCCGCGCTGGACGGCGATGTCGGCGCCGAGGTTGGCGGACTCGCGTGCCAGGTCGGTGCGCAGCGCCCAGGGATCGGCGCCGGAGACCTCGAACTCGATGCACGTGACCGGCTGGCGTGCGAGCCGGCCGATCTTGTCGATGTTGGCGCCGCTGGCCGCGATCCTGCCTGCGATGGCGGCGATCACGCTCGGCGTGAGCGGGTTGCCGAGCACGGTGACGTGCAGCCGTCCGCGCCGCCGCGACTGCTCGCCCGAGCCGAGCGTGATCTCCGCGTTCATCCCGAGGTCGTCGGCGAGCGAGCTCACCTGGCGGTGGATCGCGGTCAGGTCGGGCGACTCCAGGCAGGCCAGCAGCACGCCGAGGACGAGATGGCCACGGATGACAACCTGCTCGACGTCGAGCACTGTCAGGCCGTGCGCCGACAGCCCGGAGAACAGCCGGGATGTGACCCCTGGCCGGTCGCGGCCGGTCAGCGTCACAAGAAGGGTCGTCTGCGGTCGGGACATGGTGATCTCCACGCTACCGAGCGCGACCGGGTGGCGCGGACACGTCCCGGCGACTGGGGCGTTACGATCCGTCATCACGGCGGCGGGCGACGTGCAGCACGGCGCCCCAGTGCCGGCGCAGCCGGCCGTCCGGCCGCTCTGCCAGCGGGCGGCGGATCTCGCCGTACAGCCGGCCGCGCTGCCAGGGCCGCATGGCGATGTGGCCGGAGAACGTCTCCAGCAGGCTGATGTAGCCGTCCGCGTCGTAGCCGATCTCCCAGTCGATGTGCCGGACCTGGACGCCGGTAAAGAGACCGCTCGCCTCGGCCTCCCCGCCCTCGTCCGGTAGCTCGCCTGGACGCAGGAAAACCCGGTCATCGGGCATGCCCTCGCCGATCTCGTCGTAGACGTCCTGGATCTGCTCGAAGAACGGGTCGCCGCCATCAGGAACCACGTGCGCCGCTGACCAGAACGCGAGATGGCCTCCTGGCCGTAGCAGCTCCCGGGCCCTGCGGTACTTGATCGCCGGGTCGATCCAGTGCCAGGCCGTCGCGGCGAACACCAGGTCGAACGCGACGCCGGCGGGCGGCTGCCAGGACTCGAACGCCGCGTGCACGACGCGGCTGTCGGGGAAGGCGGCCAGGTTGCGGCGGGCGGCCGCGGCGAGCTCGGCGCCCAGCTCGATGCACGTGATCGCGAATCCGCGGCGGGCAAGCGCGAGCGTCGCCTTGCCGGTGCCGCAGCCAGGCCGATCTCCAGCAACCGCCCGCCGGCCTTGAGCTCCGCGAGGTCGGCGAGCTGGTCGAACAGCTCGTCCGGGTACTCGGGCCTGGCCTGGTGGTAGCTTCCTGCGGCCGAGTCGAACGTCGTCCTGAGTCGATCGCGGTCATCCGGCACGCAGAACATCATCGCTGTACCTGGCCCGCGCGGCGGCCACGGCATCCGCCCGCGGTCGCGCGCGTCAGTCCCTGGCGAGCGAGCCGCGGCGGCGCTCGAGCAGGTCACGCTCGGCGGCGTTCGCGGTGCGTGCGATGGCCGCGCCGTAGGCCTCTTCTGCGCCCGCTGTCCTGCCCAGCCGGCCGAGCAGGTCGGCCCGGATCGCGTGCAGCAGGTAGTAGCCGTCAAGGCTCGCCGCGAGGTCGTCGACGATGCCAAGCGCGGCCTCTGGCCCGGCGACCTCGGCGACCGCGACGGCGCGGTTGAGCGCTACGACCGGACCGGGCGCGACAGCCAGCAGCTGATCGTACAGCTGCAGCACCTGACCCCAGTCGGTGCGGCCAGCCGCCGCCGCGTCGGCGTGCACGGCGTTGACGGCCGCCTGGATCTGGTACGGCCCGGGCTGGCCGCGGCGCAGGCACTGCCGGACGATGGCCTGTCCCTCGTCGATCAGGTCGCGCTCCCAGAGCGAGCGGTCCTGGTCGCCGAGCCGCACCAGCTCGCCATGTGCGCCGACCCTGGCCGGCCGGCGTGCCTCGATCAGCAGCATGAGCGCGAGCAGGCCCATGGCCTCTGGTTCGTCCGGCATCAGCCCTGCGAGGAGCCGGCCGAGCCTGATCGCCTCGGCAGCGAGATCCTCGCGGGTGAGCTGGTCACCGGCGGTCGCCGCGTATCCCTCGTTGAAGATCAGGTAGACGACCGCGAGTACCGACTTCAGGCGGTCAGGCAGGTCAGCTTCGCTGGGCACGCGGTATGGGATCCGCGCGTCCCTGATCTTGCCTTTCGCCCTGACCAGCCGCTGGGCCATGGTCGGCTCGGGCACCAGGAACGCGCGCGCGATCTCCGCCGTGCTCAGGCCGCCGAGCAGCCGCAGCGTGAGCGCGACCTGCGACTGTCTCGCGAGCGCCGGATGGCAGCACGTGAAGATCAGCCGCAGCCGGTCGTCGTGCACGGTGCTCTCCTCGGTACTGCTCTCCCCGAGCGGATCCGGCCCGGCTGACTCGCCGCCGGGTCGCAGCGGCGCGGCCTCGGGGCGCAGCAGTGCCGCGTCGGCGTGCCGTTGCGCCCTCGTCGATTCGCGCCGGTGCTGGTCGATCGCCCGGTTCCTGGCGGTGGTGATGATCCAGCCGGCCGGGCTTGGCGGCAGCCCGGATTCCGGCCACCGCCGCACGGCCGCGGTGAACGCGTCCTGGACCGCCTCTTCCGCGGCGTCGATGTCGCCGAGGAGCCGCACGAGCACCGCGACCGCGCGCCCGTACTCGCGCCTGAAGACCTCCTCGATCTCCGGCGCGCCGACCACGGGATGCCGGGGCACCGGGCTCAGGAGGCGCCCTGAACCGGACGCACCTCGATCGGCAGGTGCGTCACCGCGGCCAGCTTGCGCGCGGACTCGAGCGCGGCGTCGAGGTCGGGCAGCCGCAGGATGGTGAACCCGCCGACGTGCTCCTTGCCCTCGGTGAACGGGCCGTCGGTGATGAGCGTCTCGTTTCCGGTGTCGCGGACGACAGTGGCCGTGGTTGCTGGATACAGGCCCGCCGTGAACACCCAGGAGCCCGACGCCTCGAGGTCCTGGCGCCATGCTCGCACGCCGTCCATGATCGGGCCGAGCACCCCGGGCGGCGGCGAATCCCCGTCTGGCTGGTAGATGCTGAGCAGATACTGCTGCATGGCACGTCCTCTCGCTCTGGCCGGTGTCGCACCTGGCGTTCATCACCTACACGAACGCCTCGACCGGGATTCGACGGCTGGTGGCATCCTCCCTCCTCCGGTACCGGCGGAAGGCGGGGAACGCGAGCGCGATCACGGCTGATCCCGCGATGGTCGCCAGGCCGCCGCTCAACGCCCCGATCACCGGTGACGCCAGGGAGCCGACGGCGCCGGCCTCGATGTTGCCGAGTTCGCCGCCGCCCGCCCCGACCACGTAGTCAGCGGCGAGCACCCGGCCGCGGAACTCCTCTGGCGTGACCGACTGCACGATTGCCGACCTGAACACCACCGTAAACGTGTCGGCCGCGCCGGCGACCGCGAGCAGGCTGAGCGTCAGCCACAGCTGCGGCGCGACCGCGAATCCCGCGAAGGCCGCGCCCCAGACGGCCGCCGAGCACAACATCGCCAGGCCCTGCCTGCGGACGTGGCCCACGGGCCCGGAGAACACGGAGCTCACCAGGCCGCCGACGCCGATCGCCGCGGTGAACAGGCCGAGCGTCGACGCGCTGCCGCCGAAGCGCTCGGCGTTGATCGCGGGGAACAGCGCCACGGGCAGGCCGAACACGGTCGCGTTGAGGTCGGTCAGGAACGCTCCGGCGAGTACCCGGTTGCGGCCGATGAAGCCGATGCCGGCGGCGACCGCCCGCGGTCCTGGCCGCGACGCCCGTTCCTTCGGCGGCATCGCCGGCAGTCCTGCCACGCCGTACAGCGCCGCGGCGAACGTGACCGTGTCCGTCAGGTAGCAGGTGCGCAGGCCGCCGGCCGCGGCCGTGAGCAGCCCGGCCAGCGCCGGTCCGGCGATGAGCATGACCTGGAATGTGAGCCGGTTGAGTGCGAGCCCGGCTGGCAGCAGGCCTGGCGCCAGCAGCTGCGGCAGGAACGTCTGCCTGGCCGGGCTGTTGATCGCGCTCAGCGACGACTGGAGCGCGACGAGCCCGTAGAGCAGCCAGACCTGCTCCAGGCCCGCGAAGGCCTGCGCGGCCAGCGCGGCCGACACGAGCGCGAGGCAGCAGGTCGTGATCAGCACGAGCTTGCGCCGGTCGACCGCGTCCGCGAGTGACCCGCCCAGCATGCCAATCGTCAGCATCGGCACCATCCTGGCGATGCCGAGCGCGCCGACCGCGAACGGCGACCGGGTGATGTCGTAGACCTGCAGCGTCACCGCGAACATGGTCATCGAGCTGCCGACGGCCGACAGCGTGGAACCCGCGAGCAGCCGCCTGAAGCGCGGCGACTGGCGAACCGGCGTCACGTCGATCAGCAGCCGTCTGCGGCCGGCCACGTCAGCTCCTTCCGCGCGATGGGAGCGGGTGACCGTCCGCCGTGGCCGCGTCGGCCATCCGCTCCCTGAACGCCTTGCGTGCCAGGGCCGCGGCGAGGGCCGGCACCAGATCGCTCAGCGGGAAGGGCAGCTCAGCGTCGAGCTGCGCGGCCGCTGCGCTGGTCGCGTCCCACTCGTTCTGGATGGCCGGGAGGGCCCGCCGCGTCAGCTCGGTGAGGTGCACGACGCGCTGCCTGGCGTCGCGACCTGGCATCAGGGTCACGTAGCCGCGCTTGCTCATCTCCGCGACGGTCTGACTGGCCGCCGAGTGGGTCACCGAGATCGCGCGCGCCAGCTCACGGATCGGCATGGGCCCGAGCGCCACGAGCGCGCGCACGACCGGGCTGAATCGCGGCCGGTAGTCAGGGACGCCGAGGTCCGCGAGCACGCTGGCGATGTCGGCCTCCATCAGGTCGAGCACATGCCGCAGCTGGGTGCCAAGGCCGGTGAATGCGCCGGGTTCCGAGGATGTCACAGCACTAATATAACAGCGCTGCTGGATCTTGTGAACGTTTCCTGTGCCGCTCCGAGGTCAGAGCAGGTCCGCGATCCAGCGGCGTGCGATCTTTGGTGACGCTCGGGGCCAGGAGCGCCACGTCCGCGACGGCAGCACCGACGCACGCGTGCGGCCAGTCGACGAACATGACCTGCTCGCGCACGAGACAACAGAATTGACGTCCTCCCGCCCAGAGAATTGAACACCGATGTCCCATCGAGGGTGCTGTTTGAACACCGATGTCCCATCGAGGTTCTTCGGGCAGCCGGGCCGGGCAGCCGGGCGGGAGCCGGGCCGGGCAGCCGGGCAGCCGGGGCCGGGCAGCCCGGCCCGGCCCGGCGGCGGGCCGGGGCGGCGGGGGTGGGCGGCAGGGTGGGTTAGACGGCGGCGAGGCGGATCTGGCCGGCCAGCTCGCTGGCGCGGGCCAGGGCGGACGCCGCGCCGTCCCGGTCGCCGGCCGCGTCCTTCAGCCAGGCCCGCTTCGACCAGGCATAGGTGTTGCATTCGCGAACCGACAGCCGCTCGCTCACCAGCGCCGTCGCCAGGTCGAACCGCCCGGCCCTGATCGCGGCCTCGAGCAGCGTGCGCTCGACCGCGTCGCGCTGGGCGTGACTGCCGCCGAACCGGTGCACCCGGGTCCTGATCGGCAGCAGGCCGGCGATCACTTCGTCGTACTCGCCGCGGCCGAAGCAGACCATGCTCCGGCACACGGGCAGCCCGATCAGCCCGGTCATCGCCCAGCCGGTGCTGCCAGGCGACGGCCGGCTCACCACATCGTCAAGCTCGCGCACGAGGTCCCCGGCGCGCCCGAGCTCACCGTTGCCGATGAACGACATCACGGCGTGCATGTCGTTGAACGGGTAGAACCCCGGCCTGAGTATGCGCGCCCACGCCGCGGAGAGCGGCCGCCAGCGATCGCCGACCGGCGTGCCTTCCAGGTGCAGCCGCCAGAGCAGGGCCGAGGCGTCGACGAGCTCGAGCGCGGCGTCCTGGGATCCGGCGTGCCTGATCATCCGGTCGTACATCGCCAGCGCGCCGTCCGCGTCGCCGCCCTGGAGCAGGTACAGGGCGTAGTGCCAGGAGTTGTGCACGTTGAGGAAGTTTCCGCGCTGCCAGTCGGCCTCGCGGCCGCGCATGAAGCGGACGCCGTCCGGGATCCGCCCGGCCATCTCGTAGGTGTGCACGACCGCGTGAATGCCCCAGACGTCGTCGGGATTGCGCTCGACGGCCGCCTGCCCGGCCTCCTCGGACTGCTGGTAGAGGTTGGTTTCCTCGAGGCCGAAGGCGTACATCCCCTGCACGAACCCGAGCTGGCTGTCGTCGGGCCGCCAGCCGCCGATCGCCCGGCCGATCCTGTCCCGCAGCGTGACCGCGTCGCCCGTGAAGAAGTCGATCTGGTGGCCGACCGACAGGGCGAGCAGGTCGCGCGGATACTCGACCGAGATGGCGCCGAGCAGGTCGCCTGCTCCTGCCATGTCGCCGTCGATCCAGCGTTCGGCGGCGGCCACGTGCGCCCGCTCGCGCGGCAGCATCGCCGCGCCCAGGTCGCGGGCGTGCAGGCTGCCCAGCGCGTCGCGGGCCTCGGCGACCGCGCCTTCCTCGGTCGACATCAGCGCGAGGTAGGCGCAGAACACCCTCGCCAGCACGCAATCCTGATCGGCGGCCACCGCGGCGGCCCCGGCGTCAACGACCTCGGGCTGGAACCGGATCAGGTGATCGATCGCCTGGTCATAACGCTGCGCGCCCTCGGCAGAGCCGGTCATGCCCAGCCCGCGTGCGTCGACGGTCATCTCAGGCCTCCCCGCTGCGGCGGAACTTTCATGCTAATCCGGTGACCAGGACCCGGGTCGCCGCGTCGAACGCGCTCTGGTCGTCGGGCATGGCCTCGGCCGCGAGATCGGCCGCGATCAGCTCGCGGTACCGGCCGGTCTCGACGGCGGTCCGTGCGGCGTCCCAGCCGAGTTCACCTGCCATCAGCTCCGCCGCGTGCGGCGCGGCTTCGGCGCCGCGGTCCATGACCTCGATCCTGATCCTGGTGCGCCTGGACAGGGTGTCGTCCAGGCGCACGGCGCCCTCGTGGCTGCAGGCATACACGATCTCCGCGCCCAGATAAGGGCCGCCGCCAGGCACCGGCTCACCCAGCCGCGGCCTGCTGGCGATCAGCTCGAGCAACCCGGCCAGATCCGAGCCGTACCGGCCGAGGAGCCGCTCGACCTGCGCGGTGGGCAGTCCCGTCGACGCGGCGATCTGCTCCCTGCCCGCCCAGAAGTCCTGATAGCGGTCGGCGCCAGCCAGCGGAACCTCGTGAGTCCGCGAGCCAGGTATCGCCGGGCCGCCGCTCGCGGACAGGTCCCCGACTGCCACGTCGATCAGGTCCCGCGCCATCACCCGGTACGTGGTGTACTTGCCGCCCGCGATCACGCTCAGGCCAGGCGCGGCCGAGCGGACCGCGTGCTCCCTGCTGAGCTTCGTGGTGTCGGCACCCGCCCCGGCGGCTACCAGCGGCCGCAGGCCGGCGAACACGCCTTCGACGTCGGCGGCCGACAGCGGCGCGCGCAGCAGCCGGTTCACGGTGGCGAGCAGGTAGTCGATATCGGCCCGGCTGGCCACCGGACGCGCCGGGTCGAACGGCCACTCGGTGTCGGTGTCGCCGATCAGCCAGTGCCCGCCCCACGGGATCACGAACAGGACGCTCTTCTCGGTCCTGGTCAGCAGCCCCGTGTCCATCGCGATCCGGTCCCGCGGCACCACGATGTGCACGCCCTTGGACGGCCTGACCCGCAAGTCGCCAGCTGCTCCGTCCCGATGACCCGTCCACGCCCCCGTCGCGAGCACGACGTGCCTGGCCATGATCTGCAGGCGGGCACCATTGAGCAGGTCGCTGGCCAGGACGCCGGTCACCCGCCCAGACGCCGTGACCAGCTCATCCATCCGCACGCACGTCGCCATCGCCGCGCCGTGCGCGGCAGCGGTCCTGGCCAGGACCGCGACCATCCTCGCGTCGTCCTCCTGCGCGTCGTAGAACACGACGCCGCCGGTCAGGGCGTCCGGCCGCAGTGCCGGGGCCAGCCTGAGCGCCCCCGTCTTGCTCACATGGCGTGCCCGCGGGACCGCTCGCCGGCCGCCCATGGTGTCGTAGAGCAAGCGCACGGTCGGCCGGCGGGCCACGGACCTGCGGGCCGTGGACGTCAGGACGGGCGACGCGGCCGGGTTATCAGCCTGGACGCGGGCGCGTCCCGGCGGCGGCTGAGCAGGCTCGTAGCCGTGAGCTCTCAGCGTGACCGCCGGGACGCGCGCCCCCGATGTCAGCCCATGTGCTCGGGATCGATCCCGTGCACGGCTGGAACCTTCACGGTCCTGTGGCCCGGCGTTCCGCCGAGGATGATCTTCCGCAGCGAGACGTCGTTGCGGTAGTTGGTCTCGTGCAGGACCTTCTGCGGGTTGGCGATGATCTTGATGTAGTACGTGCCGTCCGGCAGGTTCGTGATGTTGAACGCCTGCCCCGGCAGGAACTGCTCGTAGGTGTCACCCCAGCCGATCGGCATCATCTCCTGGACCCACAGCGCGCTCTGCGATCCGCAGGCGCCGCCGAAGCCCAGGAAGACGGGCTGCCATGAGGCGTGCGGCAGCAGCAGGTTGACAGGGTCGGTCGGGGCGATGCAGAAGCCCACCTTCTTGCTGCGGACGGCGACTGCCTTGTTCTTGGTGAGCAGCTTGTACTGGGCGAACTGCTCGAAGTGCCAGTGCGTGTGGCCCGGCTTGTCGTCGAAGCCCATCGTGCCTGCCCTGGCTCTGCCGATGATGCGGCCGTTCTTCCAGAAGTACTGGTAGGCCTTCATGACCGGGTGCCCGTGCGACCTGAAGCCCTCCACGTCCAGTCTCGCGTGGCCGCCGCTCCATACGGTGGCGCCGAACACCACCTGGTCGGTCGGGTTCTTGCCGCGGAAGTGCTGGACCCCGATGCCCCAGGACGGCAGCGGCGAGAGGTCGGGAAGCGACGAGGCTGGCGGGTTGGCGAGGGTCGGCACGTTCGCGGGCAGCCTCGGAAGGGTGCCGCTGGGGTTGCGGTGGTGCCGGCTGACTGGCCGGGCGCACGTTCCGCACTGCGACGGCTTGACGACCTTGACCGTGACGGTCGCGGTCGAGGCACGCGGCGTCAGGTGCAGGAACCGCTGCCACAGCCGGACGATGTTGACCGTGAACTTGTACGTGCCGAGCTGGAGCTTCGGCGCCAGGAATCCGGTGTCGACGCCCCAGCCGCGCTGGATGCCCCAGACGTTGGCGAGCTGGAATGGGTCGGACTGGCACTGCTGCGGGAAGCGCGACTTGGCAGGCGCGTTCGGGTTGGATCGCTGGGCTGAGAAATCGTCAGGGCAGAACGGGCCCACGTGGGAGGCGACGATCTTGCCAGCCGAGTTGCGGACGGTGACGCGGAGGAAGCGGTGCAGTCCCTGCCAGTTCTTGGCTACGGTCCAGTCGGGGAGGTGCCGCGTGATCGTCGGGCCGCCAGGAACGCGGATGATCTGGGTGTTGGTAATCGGCTTGGCGTAACTGGCACGCTGCACGTTGAACCGCAGCGGTGTGCCGACGGCTGTGACGTACACGCCAGGGTCGATGTAGACCCGCTTGCCGTACCTGGGCACCTTGATGCTCTTCTGGGCGACGATCAGCTTTACCATCGGCCCGCTGGCACTGGGCTGCGCCGAAGCGAGCCCGGCGGGCAGCCCAGTGGCTGCCGTCAGCCCGACGGCCGTGATGACGGCGGACCGCAGTGCCCATCGTGAACTCTTCATCCAGTCTCCTCGCTGCGTCCGAGCCCCGCCGCGGCGCGCGCCGCAGTCGCCACGGCTCGGTTGTGGGTGAACCGGGATCACCAATATCTGACGCCCTGAAGGCAGGATGCGTTGCTTAATATCGCGAAAAACTCTGTCCGTTACCGACCTGATATCCGCGGCACAGAAGGGGTGCTGTTAAGAAAGCGGTCCTGTCACGGCATGCTGGGGGGATGCGAACCGATCTGCCGATCTGCCTGACCTGCGGCGTGCAGTACGGCACGCCGCGTTCTGACTGTCCGATCTGCCTCGACGAACGCCAGTACGTTGGCTGGAACGGACAGCGATGGACGAACCTGGCCGAGCTCAAGACCGCAGGTCACGTCGGTGTTCTCACGGAGGAAGGGGAACGGATCAGCGGGGTCGGCGCGCAGCCGGCCACCGCGATCGGGCAGCGGGCGCTGCTCGTGCGGACCCCGGCGGGGAACGTGCTGTGGGACATGATCACCTATCTCGACGATGACCTTATCTCGGCGGTCACGGCGCTTGGCGGGATAAGCGCGATCGCGATTAGTCATCCGCATTTCTACGGGAGCATGACCGAATGGGCGCACGCATTCGGCGCGCCGGTCTACATCCACGCGGCCGACCGGCAGTGGGTCGCCAGGCCCGACGATTCCGTGGTGTTCTGGGAGGGGCCAACCCGTCAGATCGGTGAGGGGCTCACGCTCATCAACGCGGGCGTGCACTTCGCCGGCGGGCAGGTGCTGCACTGGGCAGGCGGCGAGAACGGCAAGGGAGCGCTGTTCTCCGGCGACATCATGACCGTCGTGTCCGACCGGCGCTGGGTGAGCTTCATGTACAGCTACCCGAACCTCATCCCGGAGCGGCCGCGCACGATCCGCCGTGCGCTCGAGCTGATCGAGCCGCTGCCGTTCGATGCCGTCTACGGCGCCTGGTGGGGGCGCGTGGTGCGCGCCGACGGCGCGGCGGCCATCAGGCGCTCGGCCGAGCGGTACCTGCGGTTCGCGCTCGACGACTCATGACGAGGGCGTGCCGGCGTCGTCGCCGCGGCCGTCCGCGGTCGGCGGCCGTGCCGCGGCGGCGCCCGCGCGGCGGGCGCCTGACCCCTGCCGGACAGGGCCGTGGCGCTTCGCAGGGTGCTCCTTCGGCGGCTTGCCGGCCGAGGGCCTGATCGGCGGGATAGGCGTGAACGGCCAGCGCCTCGGGCCTGACCAGAGCGCCGGCACCGCGTCGATGGCATACGCGAGCGCGTACGCGGATTGCTCGTAGTTGACCCGCCAGCCGACGAACTCCGGCCACGCCTCTGCCGTGCTGCGCTCGATCGGGAAGTCCACCTTGCGCATCCTTGCGACGGCGTCCTCGAAGTCCTCGTAGCTGAGCGAGATACCAGCGTCAGGATCGGGTTCCTCAGGCACCTTGATGCCCATCGCCCTGGCGATCTCGGTCAGGCAGATGAACCCGCTGCGCAGGCAGAGCCTGGCGGGAACCTCGGGCGCCGCGCTCGGTGAGAGCGCCATGATCAGGGCAGCCGAGTCGAGTACGGCGAGCAGCGCCGTGAGCCAGGACGACAGCGGCCGGGGCGAGCGGAACCTGACGAGCGGCAGGTAGGTGGTATGGCTCTCGGTGATATCCGCGGCGAACCGCTCCCACTGGCCGTACAGATCGGGCAGCGTGTCGATGGTCGAGGATCCTGATCCCAGCGCGTAATGGGTACGAGCCAGCAGCTCGGGCCCCCAGGACGGCACGCCCGCCCTGGCGTTGAGCAGCGCGATGTCGGTCTCACGGCGGTTGAACGCCGAGTACAGCGTCGGCAGGTAGGCGATCTGCAAGGTAAGCACCACGAGTCCGGTGAATCCGGCACAGTCCTGGATCGTGCGCTCCCATGCGCCGGTGACCGACGAGTCGCCGATGAACCAGAGGCCAGGGCCCGCCGTGGTGAAGGCCTCGGTGATCCCGGTATCGAGGAAAGGCCACAACAGCAGCGAGAATCCGATGAAGAAAATCCCGAGCCAGGCTATGAGCTGTACCAGCAGGATGACCGCGGCCTGCGTGGCCAGCACCCGGTCCCTTGCGTGGTAGTGCTTGACCGGCTTGACCGCGAGCTCGTAGACCGCGTCCATCGCCTTGTCCACCGAGCGGATGAGCCAGCTGCCGGTCGGCCTCGGCACGATGATCGTCCCGATCACGCTCCTGGCAGCGGTGATCACCAGCAGCCCGCCGATGACGGCCGCGATGACGCGGCCGGCTAGTGGCACGACCATGGTCCTCCCTCGCTGTGCCCCGCGTCAGCCTGGCTTCGAATAGTAACGACGCCCCGGCAGGCTGGTCGCTGCTCGGGCCGTGCGACTGGGCAGCAAAGGACTATCGACCCTATTAGCGCTCGTACCATTAGGAATAGGATGAAATCGCACGCGGGGAGGTGCGGTTATGAGCATCCTCAAGCGTCCCGGCACACCGATTCCGGCGGTCGCGAGGCTGGCGCCGGGGCGACGTGTGGCCAGGAACCTTTCCTTCGCCGCAGCCGCGGCGCTCGCGGTGGCGCTCGCGTACGGCCCCGTTCCCTCGGCGGCGACGGTGGCGGTGCGGGACGCGCCTGCCCAGGCGCCAGCAGCCGCGACTGTGAAGCCGGCGCCGGCCGGGCTGACCGGCACGGACTGGACGACGGTCAAGACCTCGAGCAAGATCGTGGCGCTGACCTTTGACGCGGGCGCGAACGCCGACGGAGTCGCGAGCATTCTCGCCACCCTCACCGGCAATCACGTGCCCGCGACCTTCATGCTGACCGGCAACTTCGTCAAGAGCTTCCCGGCCAGGTCACGGTCGATTGTCGCGGCCGGCGAGCTGGTCGGCGACCACTCCGTGACGCACCCCTACTTCACGAAGCTGACCGACGCCCAGATGCGCAGCCAGGTGCGGGACGCGCGGCAGCAGATCATCTCGGCAACGGGCGCCGACCCGTGGCCATGGTTCAGGTTCCCCTACGGCGACAGGAACGCTCACACGATCTCGGTGGTGAACGGGACCGGCTTCGTTCCGGTCCGCTGGACCGTCGACACCCTGGGCTGGGAGGGTACGTCGGGCGGTATTACCGTCCAGACCGTGGTGAACCGGGTGCTGGCCGGGCTGAGGCCCGGTGAGATCGTCCTGATGCACTGCGGCTCCAATCCCGACGATCACTCCACTCTCGACGCCGACGCGCTGCCGGCCGTCATCAGTGACCTGCGGGCGCGTGGCTACTCGTTCGTCACGCTGAACGCGATGCTGGGGTACCGGCTCGTGCTGTCCGGCGGCCAGGTGCATCAGTACGGCGCTGCCTCATTCGGGTCGCTGGGGACGCTGCCCGCAGGGGTCAAGACGGCCGGGATCGCGGCAGATCACGCGACCGGCGGCTACTGGGTCCTCAAGTCCGATGGCGGCGTGAAGAACCTCGGCACCAGCTGGGCCGGCTCGCTGGCCGGCAAGCTCCCGGCCGGGGTGCGGCCCACCGCGATCGCGGCAGGGGCGAGCACGGGCTACTTCGTTCTGACCTCAGATGGCGCCGTCCATGCGTTCGGCACCGCCGGGTCGGGCTCCGACGTCGGCGCGCTGCCGGCCGGCGTGACCGCCGTCGGGCTGGCCGTCAACCAGGCCACCGGGGGGTACTGGCTGCTCAGGTCGGACGGAGGGGTGGACAACTTCAACGCCCCGGCCCTGGGGCCGCTCACGGGCCCGCTGCCCGCGGGCGTCCGGGTCACCGGCATCGCCGCCGCGGTGGGCGGCGGCTACTACGTGCTGACGTCGGACGGTGACGTGCACGCGTTCGGCGCTGCGGACCACGGCGACCTTCTGGGCAAGCTGCCCGCTGGCGTGACCGCCGTCGCGCTCGCCACCGATCAGGCGACGGGCGGCTACTGGGTGCTGAAGTCCGACGGCGGCGTCAACAACCTCTACGCCCCGTGGTACGGCTCGCTGGTCAGCCACCTGCCCGGAGGGCAGAAGCCGGCCGGGATCGCCGGTCAGTAGCCAGCGTCTCCCAGGACGGGCGCCTCAGGCTGTCGCTGGCAGTCCGAAATGCGCGAAGAGCGCGTAGCCGAACGTCGTGATCTCCGCGATCTGGCCGTCGGCGATCCGCAGCACGTCGAGCTTGAACCCGCGGAACTGGGTGTCGCCCGGCCGCTCGTGCGCGTCGATGAACCGCTCGAGCAGCGCGCGCTCGCGGCGATCAGGCTGGCCCGCCGGCCAGTCCGACCGGTCAGCCGGCAGGTGGCCAGCCATCGTCGACCTGGCCCGCTGCAGCGCGCTGTTCGCCAAGGCGACGCTCGTCTGCAGCAACTCGGCCGTCCGCGCGGCGGACCAGCCGAGCACGTCCCGGCTGATCAGGGCGGCGCGCTGCCTGGCAGGCAGCACCTGCAGGGCGGCGATGAACGCCAGCGACACCGTTTCGCGCGCGACGACGACCTCATCCGGCCGCTCGGCGGGCGCCGGGATCTCGTCGAGGAGCCGGTCGGGATACGGCTGCAGCCACGGCACATCAGCCATCGAACCGGCCGCGGCCGGGTGCCGCGCACGCCGCCTGAGCACGTCCAGGCAGACGTTCGTGGCGATCCGGTAGAGCCACGCGGAACAGCGTGCTGCCGTCGAAGCTTTCCCTCGCGCGCCAGGCCCGCAGCGGCGCCTCCTGCACGGCGTCCTCGGCATCATCGAACGATGCCAGCATCCGGTAGCAGTGCAGGTGCAGCTCGCGCCGGTACCGCTCGGACAGATCGCCGAACGAGGCCAGGACCGTGCCCGCCGCGTCCTGGGCCGCCGTCAATCCCCCGGCCCCCGCCAACCGACCTCCTGCACCAGCCAGCCGTTGCCCTCAGGGTCGCTGAACGACAGGAACGAGTTGTAGTCGCCGCGCTCGGGGTCAGGTCCTGCCTTCTGGCCGCCGGCCTCGAAGTGGAAGACCTCGCTGACGTCGACGCCACGGTCGGCCAGTTCTGCCCTGGCCGCGTCGATGTCGCTGACGATCAGGTGCAGGCCCTGAATCGAGCCGGGCGCCGCGTTCCCAGGCGACACCGCGCTCGGCATCAGCGTGATCGAGCAGGCCGACCCCGGCGGGGTTAGCTGCACAACCCGGAAGTCGCCGGCCTGATGATCGACATCGAGCCGGAAGCCCGCGTTATCGATATAGAAGCTCTTGACCTTGTCGACATCGGCCACTGACAGCACGATGAGCTCGAGCTTGAAGTCCATCGGCACATTCTCCTCGCTCCGGCCCTGCCTTGCGCAGGTGCTCGCGAGTGAAACGACCGGGCGGGCAGGAACTCATCGGTGCACCGGTGAGAGGGCGGGGTCAGGGGCAGTCGGACGACGGGTTGCAGGTGCCGACGAAGGTGTTGCCGCCGCCGTCGACGTAGCCGCCGTCCTCGTACAGCGCCTGATTCGAGCCGAGGTTCAGGTAATTGCCGGCCAGTCGCAGCAGGGTGCCGTCGCCGCGCTGCCAGTCGTAGCTCACGACGCCCTGGTCGCCGCGCCTGGTCAGGTTCACCCTGTTGGCCGAGACGCTGGTGTCGCGCACCGGCCCGTCGGCGTCCCCGGATCCCCTCGTCACGAAGAACGTGACCGCCTGGCCGCCCTGGCCGTCCGAGACGATGTTTCCCGTGATGTCGTTGCCCGTTGCGATGTGGCCTGAATAGCTGCCGAGCTCGGCAATCGCGTTGTCGTTCGACGCGGTATTCCCGGTGATGACGTTGTCCGAGCCGCCGTAGATTTCCACAGCCGAGCCATCACGCCCGTAGGCGAGCGAGCAGGCCTGGTTTCCCGTAATGGTGTTATTCGCGACGGTGTTCCCATTGCCCCAGATCAGCACGCCAAAAGCGCCGGATGATCGGGAGAAGCTGTTCGTGTCGAGTTCGAGGTTATTCGCCAGGGTCGAGTTCCTGACGGCATTTCTGGTGGCTCCGGCCATGATGTAGACGCCCGCGTAGAAACCGGTCGCGGTGACCCTGCTGATGGTATTGCCGGCCGCGCCCGGGTGGATGTCCACGCCGTCCACGTGCCCGGCCGGGGTCGCCTTCCCGCCGCAGGTCCAGGTCTCCGGTGCGACCCCGGTCAGGGTCAGGCCCGCGACCGTGTCGTGCGAGCCATACAGCGAGATGGCCGCGCCGTCGGCGTTGAGCCTGATCACAGGCACGCTGCCGAGTCCGTAGCTTCCCACGGTGACGTTGCTGGCCCGGATCGTCAGGTGATCGTTGTAAGTGCAAGCGCGGCTGAGCAGGACCGTGCTGCCCGCCGCCGGCTGGAGCGCCCTCAGCGAGCCGCCGCACGGCACCCTGGTGACGGTCGCGGCGTCGGCCTGAGCGAACAGGCCAACCGAGGCCAACGCCGATACCGTGACGGCTATCGCTATTGCCAGCATTCTCCGGTGCCCCATAATTGACCTGTCCCTCGCTCATGACGTTCTTGTGGCTATTTCTTAGTTCCCGATCGGCTCTTTGGCTCGACCTTAACAATGTGTCATGACTCGAGGGCTGAATGTGTACGGCGGCGATCATCGATGGGTCATTGGCTGGGTCGACTATGCTGGGCCGGTGCTCGGTAAAGCCGTCCGGCCTCCTATCAGTCCGGCGACGAGGACAGCGCCCGGTGAGAGGGATTCGGATTCCGGCCAGGCGACGTCGTCATCGCTGTTGCACAGACTGCGCCGGGACGGTCAGCCCCAAGGCGCCCCCGGCTGATCATGAGCGCGACATCCGGGCTGGTCACGGCCGGATGGAATCGGCCGCGACAGGGTAAGCCGACCTGATCGGAGGTACATCGGAGGTACATACGCTGCGCGTGGCAAGCCGGCCCTGGCCGGCAGGGACCCGGCCTGACAAGGTGAGGGGAAGGTAAACTGTCCGCGCACCGGGACGCCATGACCCGATTTGACATAGTCTGGCTCCCCGCCGAGCGGCCCGAGCCGCTGGGCAAGTTTGCACCAGCGCAACGTGACGGGAGTGGGAATGCGCGTTCTGGTTCTTGGTGGCGACGGGTTCTGTGGGTGGCCAACCTCGCTGTACCTGTCGGACCGCGGTCATGACGTGACCATCCTGGACAACCTCAGCCGCCGCAACATCGACAACGAGCTGGAGGTCCAGTCGCTGACGCCGATCACTCCGGTCGGCGTGCGGCTGAAGGCCTGGCAGGAGGTCTCTGGCAAGGAGATCGGGTTCATCAACCTGAACCTCGCGACCGAGTACGACCGCCTGGTGCGGATCCTGGAGGACCTGCGTCCTGACGCGATCGTGCACTTCGCTGAGCAGCGCGCGGCGCCGTACTCGATGCGCTCGGTGAACGCCAAGCGGTACACGGTCGACAACAACGTGCGCGCCACCCACAACCTGCTGGTGGCCCTCGTCGCCGTCGGCAGCCACGCAACCCTCGCCCACCTGGGCACGATGGGCGTCTACGGCTACGGCTGGTCGGGCAGCGCCCCGATCCCCGAGGGCTACCTGACGGTCAAGGTGCCGACCCCGGACGGTGACCTGGAGCGGGAGATCCTGCACCCGGCCAACCCCGGGTCGGTGTACCACATGACCAAGACCCTGGATCAGCTGATGTTCGCGTTCTACGCCAAGAACGACGGGTTGCAGATCACTGACCTGCACCAGGGGATCGTCTGGGGCACCCAGACCGACCAGACGGCGCGCGATGAGCGGCTGGTCAACCGGTTCGACTACGACGGCGACTACGGCACCGTGCTGAACCGGTTCCTCATGCAGGCCGCGATCGGGCACCCGCTCACGGTGCACGGCTCGGGCGGGCAGACCCGCGCCTTCATTCACATCAAGGACACGGCGCGGTGCATCGAGATCGCGATCACTAACCCGCCGCAGTCCGGTTCGCAGCCGATGGTGCTGAACCAGATCACCGAGACCCACCGGGTCGCCGACCTCGCCAAGATCGTCAGCGAGATCACCGGCGCGCAGATCGCGAACCTGCCGAACCCGCGCCGCGAGGCCGACGAAAACGACCTGGTCGTGCTCAATGAGCAGTTCCTGGCTCTCGGCCTGAACCCGACCACGCTAACCAACGGCCTCCTCGAGGAGGTCACCAACGTCGCCGAGAAGTACAAGCACCGCGTCGACCCCACCAAGATCATCGCCAGGTCAGTGTGGCGCCAGGGCATGGAGACCTCCGAGGACCTCCTGACCGAGATCCCCGAGGCTAACTAGCCGCTCGCGGTCGGCTTCATCGCCCAGCAAGCGGTGCCGACTCGCGGCGCTCGCGGCTCCGGCAGCCGTGCTCGCGATCCTGCCGCCGGGCTCCGGGCCACGGCTGCGTAGCAGGTGAAGCGATGACCGGGTCCCCCGCCACATCCGAGGCCAGCCTGGCGGCGGCGCGTTCGCTGCTGGCGGAGAACGGCATACTCGACGGGCACAACGACCTGCCGTGGGCCCTGCGGGAGGCGGACAAAGGCGACCCTGCGCTGATCGACATCGCCGCGGCGATGCCGTTTACCCAGACGGACCTGCCGCGCCTGACCGCGGGCGGGGTGGCGGCGCAGTTCTGGTCGGTCTACGTACCTGCCGAACTGGCCGGCGACGCTGCCGTGGCGACCACGCTCGAGCAGGTCGACCTCACCCGCCGGCTGATCGCACGCCATCCCGGCAAACTCGAGCTGGCGCTGACCGCCAAGGATGCCAGGCGGATCATGGCCGCAGGCAAGGTCGCCTCGCTGATGGGGGCCGAGGGCGGCCACTCGATCGGCTGCTCGCTCGGGGTGCTGCGGGCGCTGCACGCGCTCGGCGTCCGGTACATGACGCTCACCCACAACAAGAACACGCCCTGGGCCGACTCGGCGACCGACGAGCCAGCCTGCGGCGGGCTGACCGGCTTCGGCCGCGAGGTGGTCGCCGAGATGCAGCGGATCGGCATGCTGGTCGACCTGTCGCACGTCTCGCCCGGCACGATGACCGACGCGCTCGACGTCGCCACCGCGCCGGTGATCTTCTCGCACTCCTCAGCCAGGGCGCTGACCGACCACCCGAGGAACGTGCCCGACCAGGTGCTCGAGCGGCTGGCCGGCAACGGCGGCGTGGCGATGGTCACGTTCGTGCCGCAGTTCGTGTCGGCCGCCTGCAGGGACTGGGACCTGGCGGCGGCCGCCGAGGCGCAGCGGCGCGGGATCGACTACCGGACCGTCGCGTCCAGGGCCGAGCTCGACGACTGGGTGCGCGAGCACCCGATGCCCGCCGCGACCATCGCCGACGTCGCTGACCATGTCGATCATGTCAGGCAGGTCGCTGGCATCGACCACGTCGGGATCGGCGGCGACTTCGACGGGACGAGCGAGCTGCCCGCCGGTCTCGGCGACGTGTCGTGCTACCCGGCGCTCTTCGCCGAGCTGATCGAGCGGGGCTGGAGCCGGCCGGACTGCGCCAAGCTGGCGAGCGGCAACATCCTGCGGGTCATCGGCGCCGCCGCCGACCCCTGCCAGGTCAGCTGAACGGCGTCTTCGGCCGCGGCAGCAGCTCGCCGTCAACGTGCAGGTCGACGCGCTCGTTGAAGAAGCAGGCCAGGCCAGCGATCTTCTGGCTCTCAGGAAGCGGGCTCCGGTAGATCCACACGACGTCGGCGTGCAGCCGGGCCTCCGCCGCCGCGCTCGTGTCGACCGACCGGTAGGCGGCCGTGCCCTTGTAGGGACACTGGGTGGTGCGGTCGGAAGGCCGCAGCAGATCCCTCCTGATATCGGCGAGCGGCAGGTAACAGCGTGGCGGTAGTCCGGTTTCGAACAGGACTCCCGGCTGACTCGACTCCGCTACCGTGACGCCGTCCAGGTCCACCCTGATGCGCCGTGAGCTGGCGAGAATGTCGACCCGCTTGCACGGATCCCGCGGGTGAACGTAAACCGGTTCTTCTTCCTCGAGCCATTCCGACATCGCGGCCATTCCAGCCTGACCGAGTCACGCACCTCAGCCGCAGGAGCGTCATGGAACCGGCGCGCCGCCTTCTCAGCCGTCACTGTCGGCGTCTTGACGTGCAGCAGCTCCGCCTCGCCGAAGCGCGGAAGCCGCTCGGTCAGTCCGGCGGGGATCAGCTCAGCGACGATGTCAGCGACCGGGATGTAGTAGGCGGGATACCTGTCGTGCTCCCAGACCAGCAGCGGCGCCTTGGTGTCGGCAACCAGGTCGCCGCCAAGGTACGCTCTGCTGACATTGCATGGAGCCGGGCCGACATCGTTGTAGCGTCATGGTATGCGGCTCGGCGTGCTGGACGTGGGTTCCAATACCGTGCACCTGCTTGTCGTGGACGCGCACCAGGGAGCCAGGCCGCTGCCGGCGTACTCGCACAAAGAAGAGCTGCACCTGACCGACTGCCTCGACGCAGAGAACAAGCTGACCTCAGACTGCGCTGCCCGGCTGCTGAAGTTCGTGCAGGAGGCACTCGAGATCGCCGAGGACAAGGGCGTCCAGGAGATCCTGGCGTTCGCCACCTCGGCGGTCAGGGACGCCGCGAACAGCGACGAGCTGCTGGCGGGGATCGAAGCGGAGACCAACGTCCGCATCCAGGTGCTGCCAGGGAGCGACGAGTCCAGGCTGACCTTCCTCGCCGCCAGGCGCTGGTTCGGGTGGTCGGCTGGCCGCCTGCTGCTGCTTGACATCGGCGGCGGATCGCTGGAGATCGCCTCTGGCCAGGACGAGGACCCCTCGGTCGCGGTCTCGCTGCCGCTCGGCGCGAACCGGCTGACCAGGGACTGGTTCACCACCGATCCACCCGACCGGGAGCAGGTCAGGAGCCTGCGCAAGCACGTCAGGGTGGAGATCGCCGCCGCGGCGGGCGCGATCAGGTCGACCGGAGCGCCCGATCGCTGCGTCGCGACCTCCAAGACCTTCAGGCAGCTTGCCAGGATCGCCGGGGCGGCGCCGTCCAGCGAGGGCCCGTACGTCAAGCGGGAGCTGAGGCACGCAGACGTCACCGAGCTCGCCGACCGGCTCGCGCGGATGACCGTCGAGGCCAGGACGCAGCTGCCCGGCGTCTCCCTGCTCCGGGCGCCGCAGCTGGCGGCCGGAGCGATCGTCGCCGACGCGGCGATGGACCTGTTCGGGGTGCCAGAACTCGAGATCTGCCCGTGGGCACTGCGCGAGGGCGTCATCCTGCGCCGGCTGGACAGCCTGAGCACCTGACGGCGTCAGGCGCTCAGGCCACCGCAAGATGCGGCTCGTCAGCTCTCCGAGTGGCTTGCGCTGCTCGAGGCGGTCTCGCCTGGCGCACGCTCGGCGCCGCGGCCCTGCCTGATCTCCTCGGCCGCCTGCATGGCCGCGTCGGTCGCATGCTTGCCAGCCTGCCCACGGCCCGGCGCCAGCAGCGGCTCAGCCTGGTCAGGCTCGCGCGCGGCAGCCCCAGGCGCTGGCCTGGCGCCGGCCGCAGCCGCCTGGCGGGCCCCGACGGCCTGGGCCGGCACCTGCTGGGCGGGCGCCAGCTCGGCGTGCTCCTCGCGCTGGGCGGCCGGGCGCCCGGCGGTTCCTGCCTGGCGCGGAGCGCGCTGCGGGCCCGGCTGGGCGTGCTCGTGCTGCGCGGCTGGACGTCCGTCAGCGCCGTTGGCGGGTTGCTGAGCCCCGAGCGCGCGGTTGACCTCATCCTCGAGCGAGCCCCGCGACACCTCGCCGGAAACCAGGCTGGTGACCACGTCGCGGATCTCGGTGAGCCGCCTGACCGTCTCCGTGTGCCGCGAGATCAGCAGGTTCAGGCGGCGCTCCGCGCCGTCGTGGATGGCCGTCGCCCGCGCTGTCGCGTCATCGAGCTGCTGCTTAGCCTGCGCCAGCGCCACGCTCACCGTGCTCTCCGCGTGCTGGTTCGCCTCAGAGACCGTCTTCTCGGCTGCCGCGTGGGCGGTCGATACCATCTCTTCCGCCTCGGCCCTGGCGGCGGCGACCGCGCGGTCGGCCTGCTCCTGTGCGGCCGTCAGCATGCGCTCCGCGCGCTCCTGCGCCTCGGTCTTGAACCGCTCGACGTCCTTCGTGACGTCGGCGCGCAGCTTCTCGGTCTCGGCCTTGGCCGCCTCGCGCAGGTCGTTCGCGTCGGTCAGGCCCCGCTCACGGTCTGACTTGGCCTCGTCGGCGGCCAGCTTCAGGATCTGGCCGACTCGCTCGCTGATCTCCTCATGGGCAGGGCGGCGAGCCTCTTGCCTGGCGTCGGCTACCTCCTGGCGGAGATGCTCGATCTCGCCAAGGCTCTGCGACAGGCGGCTCTCCAGCTCACGTACCTGGCCGGTCCGCCAGGCGACGTAGTTGTCAACCTGCTGGCGGTTGTAGCCGCGGACCTCGCGCTCCCACTCCATCCCGCCATCGGAGAGTAGCTCGCTGTGCTCGCTCATGTATCACCCGTCAGGTGCTTCAGGCAGAGCCCGGATTGCTCAGAAACTGGCTGAGCCGACCGCAGGGCCCGGGTCCTGCAATGTGGACTACTAAGCCGGACGGTCCGTGCTGGCTTCAGGGGGAGAACCCCGCACCCCCGCGGCGTTGCGGGCGGCGCTGCCTTAGCGCGGACATCATGCGGCCGATAGATGTGTGACGACTCTTGTCCGGAGGGACACCCCAGCGCAACCGAAACAGCGGATTATCCGCATTTGAGGTTTTTTCATGATCAAGGTCTGTCATCATGCTAGATGGCGGAAGCCTCCCCGCGGCGCCGGGACGGCACCCCGCTACGTCCCGGCCGGCATCTGCGATGATCACCGGTGGCGACCGGTTACGGGGAGGCTCAGGCGGATGAGCGGTGCCGTCATGATCGGCTCTCTCGGCGACGCCGAGCCATCGGTCGACCCCGAGGCCTGGGTCGCGCCAGGCGCCGTCATCGTCGGCGCTGTCCGGATCGGGCCCCGCGCGAGCGTCTGGTACGGGTCAGTGCTACGCGCCGACGAGGACGAGATCGTCGTCGGCGCAGAGTGCAACATCCAGGATCTGTGCTGCCTGCACGCCGATCCTGGCGAGCCAGCCGTGCTCGAGGCGCGCGTCACCGTGGGGCATCACGCGACCGTGCACGGCGCGTACGTCGAGACGGGAGCGCTGATCGGGATCGGCGCCGTGGTCCTCGGCGGCGCGCGGATCGGGTCCAGGTCGCTGGTCGCGGCCGGCACGGTCGTCCTGGCCGGCACGACGGTCCCGGCTGGCGTGCTCTTCGCTGGCGTTCCCGGTCGTGTGATCAAGGAACTGACGGGGCAGGACTATCAGCGATTCGATCGCACGCCTGAGCGCTATGCCCACCGCGCGGCAAGGCACCGGGACGCCCGATGGCGGACAGGTAATGGGTGAGCATGGTCACGGTAAGCGGTCAGAAATGATCCTCATGGGTCATGCGGGGGCATGGGGTCAGCCCGTACCCTGGCAGGCATCGCGACGGGCTTGCTTCAGCGACGGAGGTGAAGCGATGCGAGACGAACTCGACACTCGCCTTCACGATGCCGTCGCGCTGGACGAGATCGACCTGATCTCCGACGTGCTGAGCGCGGTTGCGGCGGCCGACAGGCCCCTGACCGACGACGAGCTTGACGCGGTTCTCGGGCTCGATCACGCCGCGGGCTCTGTTTCGCCTTCCTGAGGTCTTTCCGCACCGCCTGCCCTGGCGAACATCACGTCCGTATCCCAGTGCGTGAAGCCCAGTGACTCATACAGCCGGATCGCTGGCGTGTTGCTCTCGTCGACGTAGAGCATGACCTGGAACAGGCCGCGTGAGCGCAGGTAGCGCAGGCCGACCAGGGTCAGCGCGCGGCCGAGTCCCGAGCCCCGCTCTCCTGGATCGACGCCGACCACGTAGACCTCGCCGATGGCCTGATGCTCGTGGTCACCCTCCTGGCCGTCCTGGCCGTGGATCTTGGTCCAGTGGAAGCCGACCAGCCTGCTGTCCCGCTCGGCGAGGAAGAAGCCCTCTGGGTTGAACCACGGCTCCTGCTCGCGCAGGTCGAGGTCCGCGCGGGTCCAGGCGCCCTGTTCTGGGTGGGTCGCGAACGCACGCCGGTTCAGTGCCGTCCACTCGTCCTCGTCCTGGCGGATCCTGAAGGTGCGGACGGTGACGCCGTCCGCCAGATCTGGCCTGTCGAGCTGGGTCTGCAGCGAGCGGCGCATCTGCCAGAGCGCCCTGACCCGCTCGAAGCCAGCGGCGGCGGCGAGCCGGCCGGCCGCGGGCAGGTCGCCGTGCGCCCACAGCCGCAGCTGATGCTGGCCGGCCTCCTTGGTCAGCGCCCGGACAAGGGCCAGCCCCAGATGCTGACGGCGGTGGCCGGGGTGGATGACCAGCTCGCCGCTCGGGCCCTCGACCGGGTCGGTCGGGTCCAGGTGCGCGTATCCGGCGACGACATCTCCCGCCATCAGCATGACGTTGCGGGCCTGCCGGTCCCCGCCATAGCGCAGGTGCAGCATCACGTGCTCGGACAGCGGCGCGACCCCGTCCTCCTCGGTGGCGAGCCTGACCAGCTTCAGCACGGCGGCGACCTCGTCGCCGGTCAGGTGCTCCGCGATCCGGATCTCGGTCATCTGCCGGCGCCGCCGCCGCTCGGCGCCGCGGCCCTGGCGGGGGGTCCCTGGGGGTCGTCCCGCTTGGCCAGCACCGCGGGGGGTCCCTGGGGGTCGTCCCCCTTGGCCAGCACCGCGGGCGGCCCGGCAGCCCGCACGGCGCCGCCGCCCCTGATCGTGCCGCTTGTCCGGCCTGACCCGCCGCGCCTGGCGGGATCGCCCCTGCGGCCCTCGTGCCTGGCGGGCACGAACTTGTAGCCAACGTTGCGCACCGTGCCGATCAGCGCCTCGTTCTCCGGGCCGAGCTTGGCGCGCAGCCTGCGGACATGCACGTCGACGGTCCTGGTGCCGCCGAAGTAGTCGTACCCCCACACCTCCTGCAGCAGCTGCGACCTGCTGAACACCCGGCGCGGGTGCTGGGCGAGGAATTTCAGCAGCTCGAACTCCTTGAAGGTCAGGTCGAGCGGCACGCCGCGCATCCGCGCTGAGTACGTCGCCTCGTCGATGACGAGCTCGCCGGACCGCACCTCCTCGGAAGGCGGCCCGGCCGGGGCGGCCGCCCTGCCGATCGCCAGCCGGATCCTGGCCTCGACCTCGCCGGGACCCGCGGTGTTCAGGATCACGTCGTCGGCGCCCCAGTCGGCCGAAACGGCGGCCCAGGCGCCCTCGCTGATCACGGCGAGCACCGGCGTGCCGGTGCCGGCAACCTGACGCAGCAGTTCCTTGACCCGCACAAGATCGCGCCTGGCGTCGATGAGCACGGCGTCTGGCCTGGTGCCGTCGGGCAGGCCAGCGGCGCCGGGCACCCTGACCACGGCGTCACCCGACGGCGGCGCGATCGTGATGGCATGATCGAGCAGGCTGAGGGAAGGCAAGATCTCGGCGGCGGACTCGCGCGCGGCGGTGAGCAAGAGCACATTGCTCAACAGCCGCCACCTCCGGTTCGCGCTAGCCCCGTGGTGCCTGCCCGGGCCCTGGCCCACGCGGTGCCTGTCCGGGACGACCCGGACTCACGCGGGCCTGGCGGCTCCCGCCAGGAACCTGCCTGGACCGCTCCAGTCCCGGTGCGCGTGCCGGGCCTGGATACTTATGAGCGAGGATAGCTGACATGGCGATCGTGACCTTGCGCTACTGGGCCGCAGCGAAGGACGCGGCCGGCGTCGCCGAGGACAAGGTCGAGGCGGAGACCCTGGCCGAGGCGCTGACCGCAGGGATCGCCGCGGCCGCGGACCGGCCAGGTGAGGCCGCCTGGCGGCTGCGCCAGGTGATGGCGCGCTCGTCGTTCCTCGTCGACGGCCGGCCAGCGGGAACCAGGCCGCCAGCGTCGGTCATGCTGTCCGCTGACTCGGTGATCGAGGTGCTGCCGCCCTTCGCGGGCGGCTAGCGATACCCGAACTTTCCTGGCCAGTGAACCGGACCCGCGCGGGTTCCGTTTACCTTGGTGTGGTGGTTCGCGATGGCGCCGGGAGCCAGGAACATCCCAGGTCGGTCACCGACGAAGAGCTAGTACGGGCCCTCTATCATGAGCACGCGGGCCCGTTGCTCCGGTATGCGCTGCACCTGACCAGTGGTGACCGGCAGCGAGCCGAGGACATCGTGCAGGAGACGCTGCTCCGTGCCTGGCTGCATCCCGATGCCATCGTCAGCCGCCCGGCACGGCCCTGGCTGTTCGCCGTCGCGAGGAACCTGGCCGTCGACGCGCATCGTGCCAGGCAGGCGCGTCCGCATGAGGTCGGCGAGGCTGCCCTGGCGCTGACGGCCGTGCCTGACACGGCCGACAGGGCGCTCGAGTCCTGGGCGGTCGCCGACGCGCTGCGGTCGCTGCGGCCAGACCACCGCGCTGTGTTGCTCGAGACCTACTACCGCGGCCGCTCGGTCGCGGAGGCGGCATCCGTGCTCGGCGTTCCCGCGGGCACGGTGAAGTCACGTACCTTCTACGCCCTCAAGGCGCTGAAGCTGGAACTAGAGGAACGGGGGCTTGCGCCATGAGCGACCCGTCCTGCCGGACGTTCCGGGAGCTGCTCGGTGTCTACGTCGTAGGCGCCATCGAGCCGGGCGAGCGGGCCGGCGTCGATGCGCACCTGAATCAGTGCCACGACTGCCGCGAGGAACTCGCCGGGCTCGCGCCGCTGCCGGCCCTGCTGCACCGCGTTCCGCTGGCGGACGCCGAGCGCATCATGGCGGCCAGCCAGCCGCCTGAAGGCGAGTCGGAGCCGTCACCCGGCATGCTCGACTCGCTCCTGCAGCAGGTCAGCGCCAAGCGGCAGGCCAGGCGTGTCCGCGGCTTGTTCGCCGCCGCGGCCGCCGTGCTCGTGGCGGTCGGCGGCGCCGCCGCGGTCGCCGAGGCGATCGCCCCGCACCACCGCGCGCGGAGCCTTGACGTGGCGACGGCGAGCAAGGGCACGCTCGGCGCGACCGTCCGATATAGCGAGATCACCTGGGGCACGCACATGTCGGTGCGGGTCAGCGGCTTCAGGAAATGGACGGCCTGCGAGTTCTACGTTCTGACCAGGGACGGCCGCAGGGTACTGGCCGGCGGCTGGCTGGTCGGCCCTGGCTCAAGGGAGATCTGGTACCCGGTGTACAGCGGGGTCAAGGAGCCGAACGTGACCGGCTTCGAGATCACGACGGCCAGCGGAACGAAGCTGCAGATACCGGCGGTATGAGGCGCGGGCCGCGCACCGCCGGCGCCGGGAATGTCCGGCACCGGCGACACGTTAACCGGGCGTGGTTTTCGGGCTGATCGTGAGCGTCTGCGCACTCCTCGCGGCGACGGCGCTCGGCGTGGCCTGGAGGCAGCGCAACGGCCGGATCACGCAGCTGACAGGTCAAGGGGAGGTGGCGGCGGTGCCGCAGGCAGTGCCGCTGACCCAGGCCGACATCGGCTCCGCGCTCGGCCGCCGGGCGACGCTCGTGCAGTTCTCATCGGCGTTCTGCGCGCCGTGCCGCGCCACCAGGCGGGTGCTGACCGACGTCGCCAGCATGGTTGACGGCGTCGCGCACGTGGAGATCGACGCCGAATCCCGCCTTGACCTGGTCCGCAGGCTCGACGTCCGGCGTACCCCGACCACGCTCGTGCTCGGTCCTGACGGGCAGGTCACGCATCGCGCGAGCGGCCAGCCGAGCAGAGCGGACGTGATCGCCGCGCTGGGGGCTGTGCTATGACGCACATGCAGATCGATCCGCGCGGACCGCGCTTTGGCGCCGTGATCACCACGATCGTGTTCGTCGCGGTGCTGATCACCAGCGGCACCTGGCTGCTGGCAGCTCAGGCGGTCGTGTTCGCCACCGGGACGCTCTTCGGGATGCGCTACGCCCCGTACGGGCTTGTCTTCCGGTGGCTCGTCAGGCCGCGGCTCGGCCCGCCCGCGCAGCTGGAAGACGAGACGCCGCCGCGGTTCTCGCAGGGCCTCGGCCTGGTGTTCGCCGTCATCGGGGTGATCGGATACGCGACGGGCATCACCCCGCTCGGCCTCGCCGCCGCGGCTTGCGGCCTGATCGCCGCTTTCCTCAACGGAGCCTTCGGCTTGTGCCTGGGCTGCGAACTGTACCTGCTCATCCGCCGCATCGGACCCGCGCGCCAGGCATCCTGACGTCGGCCAGAAATAGGGCTCAGAAATCAAACCCGGAAATTCAGACAAGGAGATCTGCGCATGAGCCGTTCAGATGTTCTCGTGGACGCCGACTGGGTCCAGGGTCATCTCGAAGATCCTGGCCTCGTGCTCGTCGAGGTCGACGAGGATACGGCCGCCTACGACAAAGGGCACATCAAGGGTGCCGTGAAGATCGACTGGAAGAAGGACTTGCAGGATCCGGTCCGCAGGGACTTCGTGGACAGGGCGGGCTTCGAGCGGCTGCTCTCCGAGCGCGGCGTCGGCAACGACGACACGGTGATCCTCTACGGCGGCAACAACAACTGGTTCGCCGCGTACGCGTACTGGTACTTCAAGCTCTACGGGCACCAGGACGTGAAGCTGCTTGACGGCGGCAGGAAGAAGTGGGAGCTCGACTCGCGCGAGATGGTGACCGCGGTACCAGGCCGGCCTGGCACCGCCTATCACGCCCAGGAGCAGGACCGCTCGATCCGTGCGTTCCGCGACGATGTCGTCGCCGCGATCGGCAACCTCAACCTCGTCGACGTGCGCTCGCCCGATGAGTTCGCCGGCCGCCTGCTCGCCCCCGCGCACCTGCCGCAGGAGCAGGCGCAGCGCGGCGGCCACGTGCCGACCGCGAAGAACGTGCCATGGTCGAGGGCAGCGGATGAGGACGGCACGTTCAAGCCGGACGAGGCGCTGCGCGCGCTCTATGGCGACGAGGCCGGGCTGGACTTCAGCAAGGACACGATCGCGTACTGCCGGATCGGGGAGCGGTCGGCGCACACCTGGTTCGTGCTGCACGAGCTGCTCGGCCAGCCGAACGTGAAGAACTATGACGGCTCCTGGACCGAGTACGGGTCGCTGGTCGGCGTCCCGATCGAGCTGGGAGACGGGAAATGAGCGCGCCCGACGGCTGCGGCGCGCCGGCCGGGGGGATCAAGGTGACGGCGGGGGCCGGCAGCCAGGCCGTGGTGCAGGGCCACGTGACGAGCTCGGGCACCCCTGTGCCGTCCGGCTACGCCAGGCTGCTCAACTCTGATGGCGAGTTCGTCGCCGAAGTGCCGCTCGGATCCGACGGCGGCTTCGTGTTCTACGCGGCGCCTGGCGACTGGACGCTTCGCGTGCTAGCTCCAGGTGGCGTGCGGGTCGAGCAGCCGGTCTCGGCGAGCACGGGCATGATCACCGAGCTTGAGCTCGCTGTCTAAGCCAAGTCAGCGCTGGTCAATCGTCGTGGTGGCCTCCCGCGCACGGCGCGGGAGGCCACCGGCATGTCAGGACGAGGGCGACAAGGCGCGCTTGCTGTTCGCTCGTGGTTTCTGCCTGCTCACCTCGTGTTCAACTTCCCGTCACCTTGACCGCCTAGAACGGGACATGGCAAGGGGATGAGCAGAACGAGCAACGCCAGGGCGAATGTCGGGTAGAGGCGGCCGCCGCGCATATGCCGCAACGTCGCTATTGCTTTGATAGATGGCTCTATCTCATTCACTTTCCAGTAAAACTCAATTATCCGACTGTTAACTTGATCTGCTCTTTTCGGTTACTCACGGACGCGGACATCACGGCACACTGGAGGATCGACGTTCCGAGTGGCTTGCCAGCTGCTCGCAGTCTTGTCGCAACCAGAAATGGAGTTACGAATATGCAACGTCGTGGGCAGATCTATCGTGGCGCTGCCGGAGCGGGTGCAGTCGCGGTGGCCCTTCTCCTTGCTGCGTGCTCGTCGAGCGGTGGTGGCGGCGGTGGCGGCGGCGGGGGTGGCCCGTCGGGCAACCTCAAGGGGAGCGGATCAACGCTCCAGCTCCCCTTTGAGCAGGCGGCCGTCGAGCAGTTCAAGTCGATCCAGCCGGACATGACCGTCAACTACGCCGGCGTCGGCTCCGGCCAGGGACGCTCGGACCTGGCCTCGGGGGTTACTAACTTCGGGGGCTCGGACACCGCGCCGATCCCCTCAGACGAGGTCTCGAACTTCAAGGGGAAGAAGGTGCTCTACTTCCCCATACTCATCGGCCCGATCACGGTTTCCTACAACCTGCCGGGGCAGAGCAAACCGCTGCAGCTGTCCCCGGAGACGATCGCCAACATCTTCCAGGCGAAGATCACGAAGTGGAACGACCCGGCGATCAAGGCGGACAACCCGGGTGTCTCCATGCCCAGCACGTCGATCACCATCGCCCACCGCTCCGACTCTTCGGGCACCACCCAGAATTTCGCCCTGTTCCTCCAGAAGGCGGTGCCGAGCGTGTGGAAGCTGGGCAGTGAGTCGACCGTCAACTGGCCAGCCAACAGCCGGGCCGGTGACGGCAACAGCGGCGTGGCCCAGATCATCAAGAGCACGGAAGGCGCCATCGGCTACGTGGACTTCGCGGACGCCGAGGCCGCGGGCCTGACATTCGCCAGCGTCAAGAACCAGGACGGCACGTACGTCGCGCCGTCGGCGTCGGCAGCCTCCGCGGCCGCGGGCCAGTCGACCATCAAGCCCGACCTGACCTTCGCTGCCGTCTGGGCGCCCGGCGCCGCCTCCTATCCCATCACCGCCCAGTCGTGGGTCCTCGTCTACGCCAAGCAGAAGAACGCCAACGACCTCGCCTTGCTCAAGGCCTACCTCGGCTACCTGCTCGGCGACGGCCAGAAGCTGCTGCCCGGCCTGCACTACGCGGCGCTGCCGTCCAGCCTCGACGAGAAGGCCAAGGCGCAGCTCAGCAAGATCACCTCATAGCAGCGAGCATGCTCGGCACAGAGCATGGGCAAGCTGATGCAAAGAGATCGGAGCGACTCCTAACCATGAGCACAGCGCAGCAGGCGGACCGGGCCTTTCCTGGCCGGTCCGCCGGCGGCCTGTCAGAACGGCGGCCACTCGGCGACCGCGGCTTCCAGTGGCTTGCTGCCGGGTCCGGCGTGCTGGTCCTGGTGATCCTGGTCCTCATCGCCGTCACCACCACCCAGCAGGCCATGCCCTGGTTCAGCAAAGAGGGCCTCGGCATCTTCTCCACCACCTGGGATCCAGCTCACGACAAGTTCGGCGCGCTGGCCTTCATGTTCGGCACGGGCGTCACATCGCTGATTGCGATCGTGCTGGCCGTCCCCGTCAGCGTCGGCGTCGCCCTGCTCCTGACCGATGTGCTGCCAGCGCGGCTGGCGCGGCCGATCGTGTACGTGATCGATTTGCTGGCAGTGGTCCCTTCGGTGGTCTGGGGCCTGTGGGGCATCCTGGTGTTCGCGCCCTGGCTCAATGGCATCTACGGCTCGGTCGCCTCAGCCGTTGCTGGTATCCCGGTGCTCGGCTCGCTGTTCGGGCCGCCCACAAGCGGTGCCTCGTTCTTCACCGCCGGCATCATCCTCGCGATCATGATTACGCCGATCATCACCTCGCTGACCCGCGAGGTCATCGCCACCACGCCGGTGATCCACAAGGAGGGCGCGTACGCGCTGGGCGCCACCCGATGGGAGATGATTCGCGGCGCCGTCTGGCCGCACAGCCACGGCGGCGTCGTCGGGTCGGTGCTGATCGGGCTGGGCCGGGCGATGGGCGAGACCATCGCCGCGGCCCTGGTGATCGGCGCGTCACCCCAGATCACGTCCCACCTGCTCGCCCCCGGCTACTCCATGCCTTCGGTCATCGCCAACCAGTTCGGCGAGTCAAGCGGCGTGTTCAGGGCCGGGCTGCTCGGGCTCGGCGTGCTCCTGTTCGGGATGACGATCATCATCAACGTGTCTGCCCGGGCCATCGTCACCCGTTCCACCCGGCGCCAGGCAGGTGCGTGATGGCCGCCGCTACCGGACAAGACGCCCCTGACCTGCGGGAGCCCGCGTCCTTGCGGCGCACCAGGAGCCGCATCGCGGTAGCGGCCATGGTGCTGGCAGCAGTGCTGATGGCGGTCCCGCTGGGTTTCGTCTTGTGGACGGTGATCTCCAAGGGCGTCGCGGTCATCAGCTGGTCCTTCCTCACCAGCAGCATCCCGCCGTCGATCTCCCCCGCGAGCGAGGGCGGGATGGGACCCGCGGTGCTCGGCACCCTTGAGATCACCGGCCTTGCGACGCTGATGTCGGTGCCGCTGGGCGTGCTGGGCGCGGTCTACCTCAACGAGTATGGTGGCCGGAACCCGCTCGCACGGCTGATACGGACCATGAGCGACGTCATGACGGGCGTGCCGTCGATCATCATGGGGCTGTTCATCTTCTCGATCTGGGTGATCCATTTCGGCTTTTCCGGCCTGGCCGGCGCGTTCGCGCTCGGCGCGCTGATGCTGCCGATCGTGATCCGCTCCAGTGAGGAGATGCTCAAGCTCGTGCCCGATCCGCTGCGGGAAGCGAGCTACGCCCTGGGTGCGTCCAAAGCGCGTGTGACACTCACGGTGGCGCTGCCCGCGGCGCTCGGCGGGATCGTCAGCGGCGCTCTGCTGGCGGTGGCCCGTGCCGCCGGGGAAACGGCGCCGCTCCTGTTCACCATCCTCACGGTGACCACGGCCAACCCGAACCTGTTCAGCGGCACCAACACCGCGCTGTCCGCGCAGATCTTCGTGAACGCCAATTCGGTCTACCCAGGCGCACAGGCCCGTGCCTGGGGCGCTGCGCTGACGCTGATCGTAATCGCCCTCGTGCTCTTGATCACAGCTCGCCTGATCACTGCCCGGTTCACCAAGTTGTCGAGATAGGTGTGTCATGGAACAAAGGCCTGCGAGGGAGGCGGTTGTGAGCGTGGGACGGCCTGAGCGGGTGGCTGACCGGGAGGTGGCGCCGCCGGCGGCTGGGACGGCGGTGTTTGAGGCCAGAAATGTATCGATATTCTATGGTGACTTCCGGGCTGTCACTGATGTCTCGCTGACGGTGCATAAGCATGAGATCACGGCGTTCATCGGCCCGTCCGGCTGCGGCAAGACGACGGTGCTGCGCACGCTGAACCGGATGAACGACCTGGTGCCCGGTGCCCGGGTGGAAGGCGATGTGCGGTATCACGGGGTGCCGCTGTATGGCCGGGATGTCTCCGCTACTGCGGTGCGCCGTCGGATCGGGATGGTGTTCCAGAAGCCCAACCCTTTTCCCAAGTCGATCTATGACAACGTCGCCTACGGTCCGCGGATCAACGGCGTGCGCGGCCGGGGCAGGCTGGATGAGATCGTGGAGCGCTCCCTGCGGCAGGCCGCGCTGTGGGATGAGGTGAAAACCCGGCTGAAGGCCTCGGCCCTGGCGCTGTCGGGCGGGCAGGCGCAGCGGCTGTGCATCGCCCGCACGCTGGCTGTCGAGCCAGACGTGGTGCTGATGGACGAGCCGTGCTCGGCGCTGGACCCGATCGCCACTGGCGCGATCGAGGATCTGATGCGCGAGATCAAGTCCCGCTACACCATCGTGATCGTCACCCACAACATGCAGCAGGCCGGGCGGGTCAGCGACCGCACCGCGTTCTTCTCCGTGCTGCGCAACGAGGAAAGCGACACCCGCACCGGGGTGCTCGTCGAATACGGCGCCACCGAGCAGATCTTCCAGAACCCCACCGACCAGCGCACCGGCGACTACGTCACCGGCCGCATGGGCTGACCGGCTCAAGGAAGAGGCTGCGACGTGCCGGAGCAACGCCAGGGGTTCCAGCGGGAACTCGACGCCATTGAAGGCAAGGTCATAGAGCTGTTCGCGATGGTCGCGGAGGACCTGGACAAAGCAACAGAAGCCGTGCTGAGCGGCGACGACGAGGCCGTCAAGGTGCTGGCCGAACGCGAACTGGCCATCAACCGCCTGTACCAGGAGGTCGAGGAACTGGTCAACCGGGAAATCGCGCTGCAGGGACCGGTCGCGTCAGACCTGCGGTTCCTGCTGTCCGTGCTGCGGGTCGTGCCCGAGCTCGAGCGTTCCCACGACCTCGTCGAGCACATCGCCCGGCGGGCCAACCACATCCTCGCCGGGGAGCTCTCGCCCCGCAGTCAGGGGCTCGTCGAGCGGATGGGGAAGCTCGCGTCCGGCATGTGGCGCCAGGCAGCCGACTCCTGGTACCAGCGCGACCGAACCGTCGCGGCCACGCTCAAGCAGCGCGACGAAGAGATGGACGAACTCCACGCGAGCCTGATGGCCGAACTCGCCTCGGGGCGGATGACGCTACCGGTGACGATGGAGATGACACTGGTAGCGCGCTTCTACGAGCGTCTCGGCGACCATGCGGTCAACATCGCACGCCGGGTCATCTACCTCGCGGGCTCCCAGTGAGGCTTCGCCTCGGACCATCGAGTCCGGGGGTTCAGGACCGGGCTGACCGGCGGCCGGCAGGCGGTCCCGGCGCCGCGCGGAGTGAGCGGGCAGGCACGGAAAATGTCGCCAGTTCGCAGGGTCGCGTTGCTCGACGCATAACCCGCAGTTCAGCTTCCAGTTACCTGGAGTCCTTAGAACTTAAGAACACGCCGCGGTGGCGGGCGGACCCGAATCGATGGGAGGGGCGGCAGCGTGGAATACTCCGGCGGCGACCAGCCAGACGTCGCGGGAGTCCTGGCTGACCGCCTCGCTGCCACGCTGGTTCATCACGAGCCCGGCTGGCGGCTGCCCAGGCCGAGCGCGCTCGCCCGGCGGTACAACGTCAGGCCGGCGCAGGTCGAGCAGGCGGTCAGGGAACTCGCCGCCAGGCACCTGATCAGGCAGCTGCCAGACGGCCAGCTGTACCGGGCGAGCCCGGCCGAGTACCTCATCCCGGTCCAGGGCGTGCCGCACCTTGGCGCGCACCTGGACCCGATGGGCGGCGTGGTCACCTGCCGCAAGCGCAAAGTCTCCTGGCGGCGCGTGCCAGAGGACATCGGCTGGGCGCTTGGCATTCCCCCGGCCGACTCGGTCTGCGCGATCAAGTGCCACTGGTCGGTCAACGGTGAGCCCGCGGCGATCTCGACTACCTACCTCACGGCCGAGGCGGCCGGCCACGCAGGCGGGCTCGCCGAGGAACGGGACAGGATGCCGTCGGACTACGAGCTCTGCGGCGCCCCCGACGCCGATGGTCAGGCCGCGGCCCTGCCTGTTCTCGGCGCCCCGGCGGCCCTGCACATGGAGATGCAGCTGCCGCCCTCGTCGATCGCCCGCGGGCTGCGGCTCGGGGCCGGCCAGCCAGCCGCGATGATCACGGTGCGGTTCGACGACCGGGCCTCAGGCCGCGCGGTCGCGCTGACGGTCGCCGCGCTCAGGGCCGACCTGTTCAGGATCGTGGTCGACTCCCCGGCCGACACCGCGCCGGTCAGGGACTTCGCGGCCGGGCATTCGCTGCCGGACGAGACCAGCGGCGGACTGGCGGGCGACGAGGACGACTTCACGGCTGGCGACCAGGCCGCCGTCCGGTAGCGCCAGCGCAGTTCCCGTATCGCGCGCGGGCGGCGGACAGAAGCACTATCTTGTGCCACTATGCCGCCCTTTCTGACCAGCCGCGCTGAGCCATATCCGTCCCGGCGGAATGCTGCCGATGGCGCCCTGCCCGCCTCGGCCGCGCACGGCAGCATCGCCGGCAACTTAGCCGCTGGCGGCGCGGCCGCCGCCGTTGTCATCCAGTTAGCGCTCGCCCAGGTCACGCTCGGGCTGGCGACAGCGTTCCTGGTGATCGCCGCGCTGACCAGGTGGCGTCCCGCATGGCTGATCTGGCCAGCCATCGCCGGCCTGTGCTGGATCGCCGCCATCGGTGCCGCCAGGGCAGGGGCCGGCTCGTCGCCGGCGCCGGGCACCTCGTCAGCGCCCTGACCGGGCCGGGCCCGCTGGCGGCTCAGCTGCGCGGGTTCGGTTCCTTCGCCGCGGGATGGCAGCGCTCGCTCCACCCAGTTCCCCGTCGCGCTCGTCGCCGCCGCCGCTGAGGCCAGCCTGGGCAGGCCAGCCGCCCGCGGACCCTGCCGGCCTGGGTTGCTGGTCGCTGCGCGCCGCGGCTACGTCAGGGCGTCGCTGCGCCGCGGCGAGGTCGCGACAGCGGACGGCGGCTGCCTCGGCGTCGTCGCGGACACCGGCAGGAGGGCGGCCGTGTCGTGGCGGGAGGCCGCTGACGGCGTGCTCGTCACCGGCCTGGAAGCTGACGCGGTCGCCAGTACCTGCCTCGACCTGGCGGCCGCTGCGATCATGCACCGCAAGAGCGCCCTGATCATCGACCTGACCAGCGGGGCGATCACCGGCAGCCGGGCGGCCGGCCCGGCGCGGTCACGGTTCCCGCCTCGGTCCTCCGGTCCGTCACCGACGATGTGCGCGAGCGCGGATGCGCCGCTGGCGGTATTCGGCCAAGGCGGCGACCACTACGAGCCGTTCTCCGAGGCCAGCCCCGGCGGCCACCGCCGGCCTGCTGGTCGCCATGACCGGCCTGGCCGAGGGCGGGTGCGCACCGCGAGGATCCTGCGCGGACTACGCGCAGGCCGCGTTCGAGGTCATCGCCATGGGCGCGGGTCGCGCTGGCACGCACACCGCGGCGACCGCAGGGCACCGAGCAGCCCGGCATCCTCGATGAGCTGGCCATGCTGCTCGCGCCTGGCGCTCTCCGGGCGAGGCTGAGCCATGCGGCAGGCCATGGCGCCGATGCGGCCGTATGCCACCGGGTGGAGCTGCTGG
>CAVUFO010000014.1:0-254398 GCA_963740785.1 uncultured Actinomycetota bacterium | reverse complement strand
GTAGAGCGCCGATGCGCGCTGTTCCGCCTGACCGCGCCCAGCCGGTGCTGTTGAGGCCTGCGTGTTCGCTGTGACTCGTGGGCCGACTCCCGATCCGGCTGATCAGGGCACGGCGTCCGCGGCCTGTGGTTCGGCTGGTGAGGCGGAGGTGACCGGCAGCGCACGCCGGCGCAGCTGCCGGACTTCGGGGACGAGCAGGATAACCGCGAGGGTCAGGCCCACGATCACGCAGCCGCCCGCGACCAGCACGGTTGACGTGCCGAACGACGTGGCGAGCGGCCCGGCGATCGCCACGCCGGCCGGAGCCAGCGCGAAGCTGCCGAGCGCGTCGAACGACGACAGCCTGGACATCAGGTCGTGCGGGATCTCCTGCTGCATCGTGGTCACCCAGTTGACCATGAAGACCTCTGAGCTGAACCCGACCAGCACGGCGGTCGCCACGATCAGCGGGACGGCCAGCGGGACGGCCAGCGCGAACGTCAGCGCCGCGAACACTCCAGCCGCCGCGATGGCCACGAGCAGCATCCGCCGCGGCCGGTACCGCATCATGACCAGTCCGCCCAGCACGGCACCGGCGCCGAAGCCGGCCAGGATAAGCCCCCAGCTGCTGGCCCCGCCGAGCCGCGCATCGGCGACGACCGGTCCCAGCACGTTGATGGTGGCGCTGACGACCGCCATCATCACGGTGAACTCCAGCACGACCGACCACAGCCAGCGCCGCGCGCGGAACTCGCGCCAGCCGACGCGGAGCTGGTGCATCATGCTCGCGCTGACACCCGCCGGCCGCGCGGGCACCCGCATGCCAGCCCGCAGCGCGGCCGCGATCGCGAAGCTGGTCGCGTCGACCGCGAGGCCCCAGCCCGGGCCAGCCAGGCCCACGAGGATGCCGCCGAGCGTGGCGCCGCCTATGCCGGCGCCGTTCCTGCCGGTCCTGGCGATCGCGTTGGCCCGGGCGCGGTCCGCCTCCGGCACGGTCTGCGGCAGCAGTCCCTGGGACGCCGGGTAGTACAGGCCCAGGCCCATGCCGCGCAGCGCGGCGGCCACCAGCAGTTCCGCGACCCTGGCCTGACCGGTGAGCACCAGCACCGACGCGGCGGCCTGCGCGGCAGCCTGCATGATGTTGGCCACCATCATGACCTTGTGCCGCGGGAACCGGTCCCCTGCCACCCCGCCGATCATCAGGAACGCGATCATCGGGATCAGGGCCGCGGTCGCGACCCACCCGACGTCACTGGCGGTTCCGCCGATCGCGAGCACCGAGAACGGGATCGCCACGGTCGCGACGGCGCTGCCGACGCCGCTGATGACGTCGCACGCGAGCAGCAACCGGAAGTTCCGGCTCCGCATCGCTCCCCGCGGCCACCACACCACTGTCATCATGCGGCAGTTCGCCCGCCACTAACCTAGGCTTCTCTTCAGGCGAACCCTGCGACCCGGCGGCTCCGCGACCGCTCACACGAGACCAGCATGTCGACGGTGACGGCCTCAGTGCTGGATCAGGCCGCCGACCTGGACGGGAGTGACGTGGCCGGCCGCCTGGCGGGTCTGCGCCAGGACGAGACCGATGTCGACCAGCGATGACCGGCGAAAATGAGCGATCGCCCATGATCCACGGGACACGACCTAAGGCCGCCGGGCAATGAACACGAGTTCCTGGCCAGGCCGGTCCGGTGCGTCGCGCACCTCGTCGAGCGGGAGGCCGGCGGCAGCCAGCGACGAGGCGACCTCGTCCCTCGACAGCGCCGATGCCAGGGATCACGATGCGCTGGTACGAGCGTTCTCGGTCCCACGTCAGCCAGTCCTGCGCGGCGGGGTCCCGGGTCTCGAAAACCAGCCGGCCGCCGCTGCGCAACGCGGCGTGCACGGCTCGCAGCGTCGCGGCCTAATCGCTGTCGGTCACGATCTCCTGCAGCACATTCGCGGTCATCGTGGCCACGTCGACCCGAAGGGCTGGCACGTCTGCGGCGCGACCGTGAACCCAGTGCACGCCGTCGGCGCCAGGCTTGGCCCGGGCGACCTCTAGCGAAGCGGCATCGGGGTCGACCGCTGTGACGGAGAGCCCGCGGCCGGCCAGCAGGTACGCAAAGGCGCCGGTCCCGCAGCCCACGTCCAGCACGCTGCGCGCACCGAACTCGCAGACCATCTCCGCGCAGGCGTCGAGGTCGCTTCGATCGGGATAGAGCGCGTCGTAAAGCCGCGCCAGGCTGCGCTTCTCGAGATCTGGCTCAGCCACGCGCTCACCGTAGACCGGCGCCTGGCTCACGGCCAATCAGATTCCGGGCCAGGGACGGAACCTGCGGGCCCTGTCTTTGCCACGCACCAACTGCTTGTCCTGACGCTCGACGGCCGGCTGCTGGCCCTCGGGAAGCGCCTCTAGAACTGCCCCCACGGCAGCACCGCGCTGACCGCGACGGCCAGGAACAGCAGCGTCAGGTAGCCGATGGAGAGGTGAAACAGCTTCATCGGCGCAGCGCTGACACCGTCAGCGACCCGGCTCCGCATCCTGTGCGCCTCGCCCAGGAACCACCCTCCGAGCAGCACCGCGGATGCCCCGTAGACCCAGCCCGCGTACGGCACGAGCGCGAGCGTCACCGCGACCATGATCCAGCTGTAGATCACGATCTTGCGGGCCACCACCTGCGGTCCAGCGACGACCGGCAGCATCGGCACGCTCGCGGCAGCGTAGTCATCCCTGAACTTCATGGCCAGCGCCCAGAAGTGCGGCGGCGTCCAGAAGAAGATCACCCCGAACAGCACGACCGCTGGCCAGGCGACGGTCCCGGTCACGGCGGCCCAGCCGACCAGGACGGGAAAGCACCCGGCCGCGCCGCCGATCACGATGTTGGAGGCGGTTCTGCGCTTCAGGCCGAGCGTGTAGACGAACACGTAGAACAGCAGCGCGGCGTCGGCGAGGGCGGCGGCCAGCCAGTTCGCCAGGAACCCGAGCATCAGCGTGGCCGCGATGCCGAGCACGATGCCGAAGATCAGGGCCTCGGCGGGCTTGATGGCCGCCTCGGCGCCGCTCTTCGCCACGAGCGGCCGCATGGAGGTGCGCCGCATGACCGCGTCGATGTCGCGGTCGATATAGCAGTTGATGGTGTTCGCGCTGCCCGCGGCCAGCGCGCCGCCGACCAGCGTGACCGCGATCAGCGCAAGCGACGGCAGCCCGCGCCTGGCGAGCAGCATCGTCGGCAGGGTGGTCACCAGCAGCAGCTCGATGATCCTGGGCTTCGTCAGCGCGAACAGGGAGCGGGCGATCAGGCCAGGCGAACGGCGGCCTGCGTGCGGCGAGTCACTCCCGACCGGCGCAGCCTGACCAGCTACCGCGCCAGGGAGGGCGCTCGCCGCTTGGGTCACTCTTCTTCCTCCGTGCTGTTGTCCGCGGGCCCCGGCTCTTCAGCCGGCACTGTCCGCTCGTTTCCGACCGGGGTCGCGTCCGCGTCCGCGTCGCTGGCCTCGTCCCGCAGCGGCAGCCGCAGGTTCCGCCGATGCGTGCACTGCCGCGTCGCCGAAGTTCACCGTACCTGGCTCACCGCCGGCACCTGCCCACCGGCTCGACGTGAAGGCGACGTGCCCTGGCACATTGGCAGGCGGCCGTGAACGCGAAGATCAGCCCGCCCATGATCGTGTAGTGGAAAATGCGCCATCACGAAGAAGCTGCCCTCGCCAGCGCCTGCGCCGTGCGAGTCGATGAGCTCGACCGTACCGAACACCGCGAGCGCCAGTACGATCACCGACGTCGCGGCGATCCACGCGGCCTGGATCCTGGCGTGGCCGTGCAGCGGCGGGCCGTCCTCGTCGTCGCCTTCCCGGTGCCGCCACACGATCAGCGCGCCGGACAAGCCGCGTGAGCAGCGGGCGGCAGGACAAGCACGCCCGCCCGGTCATTCAAGATGACAAGCATTCGCCGCGGCCCGAACAAGATCAACCGCTATCTCGCCGGTGGATCGAAGTTTAGGGCCGCGGATGACGAAACTGTCTCTATTCGCCGCGCTGCGCCTTTGGCAGCGAAGTCTTGACGTGGCCGAACCGCAGGAGTAGACCACATGCAAATGATCGCCGCAGGTGAGGACTCCAGGCCAGGGGACGCGTCCGCGCGCATCCTGCTGATCGAAGACGAGCCGCATATCAGCGGCTTCGTCGGCCGGGCGCTTGAGCACGCCGGGTACCAGGTCGCCATCGCGGCCGACGCCGCTGACGGCGTGCGGCTCGCGAACTCGGGCGGGCACGCGTCCTACGACCTGGTGATCCTCGACCTGATCATGCCCGACATGGACGGCCGCGCCGTGCTGGCCGAGATCCTGCACGCCCATCCCGCCCAGGCCGTGCTGATCCTGTCCTGTACGGCCGATCCCGCCACCAAGGCCGAATGCCTGGACCTCGGCGCGAAGGACTACCTGACCAAGCCGTTCTCGCTCGCCGAGCTGAGCGCCAGGGTGCGGGCCAGGCTGCGGGAGAACGCGCTGCGCAGCGAGGTGATGCACGTCGGCGAGCTGAGGATGGACGCGGGCCGCCTCGTCGCCGACAGCGGCGGCGGCCCGGTGGCCCTGACCAGGCTCGAGTTCCTCTGCCTGCGGGCGCTGATGGAGCACGGCGGGGACTGCCTGACCAAGAGCGAACTGCTGGCCTGCGTCTGGGGAATCGAGTTCGATCCGGGCTCCAACATCGTCGACGTCTGCATCAGGCGGCTGCGCGCGAAGCTCGGGTTCTCGCTGATAGAAACGGTGCGCGGTGAGGGTTACCGGCTCGCGTCCTAGCCGGGCGGGGGCGAGCTAGATGCAGACCGCCAGGACCGAGCCGCCCTTGATACCGGTCCGCACCAGCGGCTGGCCGACGCGGCGCGTGCCGCGCTGGGGACTGGCCGCGGCGGCGTGCTGCTGGCGGTCGCCGTGGCGGTCGGGCTCTCGCACCGGCCGACCAGCGGGCAGCGCGGCGCTGACCTGCGGAGCTTCCTGCACCAGCGGAACGCGGACGTGGAGTCCTGCTCCGGCGGCGTGCGCGAATCGTTGTTCGTGCTGCGCGCGATCGACACCTGCTCGCGGACCTGACCGTGCGCGCAGCCCCCAGCGCGGCTCGCGGCGCTGCCAGTGGCCCAGCCGAGCGAGCACCGGCTGGTAACCCGCTATGCGCCCGATGTTCGCGTGTCGCTACCCGTTCTCACACCCGAGGTTGGGCATGCTGTGCATAAGGCCTCTCCAGGTATGAGCTGGAGAGGCCTTCATGCCGTCCAGGTCACGGGTATGCCGTGCGGCAGCGCGGCGCCGATCACCCGGCGTGTTGGGCCCGGCCACGTGGTCACCTCGACGGGGGTGTCAGGACCGGGCTTGACGAGTTCGAGCGTGACGTGGCCGAACCTGGCCGACTCGCTGGCGGTGGCGCCCAGCCTGGCGACCCCGTCCGCCAGCTCACGAAGCTGGCTGGCGTCCAGGTACTGCTGGAAGATCGAGTGCCAGAGCACGGTCCAGGTCCCCGGCTCGACGCCGATCTTGGCAATGGTTTCAGCGGCTGACTCCTGGCGCAGCTCGGCTGGCACGTGCTCGGCCACCTCGAACGCACCGCGCAAGCGCTCCAGCCGGCAGGCTTGATCGGCCCAGACGTAGGCGAGCAGCAGCAGCCGCCCGCGCTCGCTGACCGGGTCGACCGGTGCGAGGTCACCGCCGGTCCTGCTGATCACGAGCGGCTGGCTGACGGGCGGCGGCGAGCCGCGCCAGGCACCGGGCATCCGCACCGGAGACGACGGCGGCCCGAAGGCGACACCGGCGCCGGAGATCCAGAACTGGTCGGCGCGCAGGTTGAGGCCGGCGCTCGTGCCGATCTCGACGAGCCGCACCGGCAGGTCGGCCTCCGCCACCAGGTGGCACAGCGCTCCGGCGAGCGCTGCTCCCCTGCCCACCTCGTTGGTCTGCGGCGGGCGCGGCAGCCAGGTCCTGATCTCGTCCCGGTGGCCGTCGAGGACTTCGCGCAGCGCGGGCCAGGCCAGCCGCGCGCCCTCGCCGGGATCGGCCGTGCCACCAGCGGACGGGTAGAACATCGCGAGCTCGGTGGCCTGGCCGGTCAGGACTAGCGCGTGGATGCCGCCGAGCATCCGCAGCGCTAGCGCGCTGCGGCCGGGATCGGCGAGATGGCCGTCCAGCACTGCCGCGACCGGGCCGCCGGCGAGGAGGTCGTCGGCCGCGCGGCTGAGCAAGCCGGCATACAATGCGCTGCCGAATTGCTCGCAGTGCAGCGCCTGGGTCCGCAGGATGCGGGCGGTGCGTTGCTCGGGGCTTTCCTCGCGCGCCGTCATACCGGCATCATCCAGTACCCGCGGTGCGGGTGCTCTCTAGGATGGGCGAATGCCGCCAGTCGCCGACATGGTCATCAGGAACGCGCTGATCGCCGACGGGACCGGCGGACCCCTCATCGCCGGCGACGTGGCCATCGGCGACGGCCGCATCCTCGCCGCGGGCACCGAGCCCGCTCCGGCCGGCCACGGCACCGTCGACCTCGACGCTCGCGGCGAGCTCGTCTGCGCCCCCGGGTTCGTCGACGTGCACACGCACGACGACGCGGCGCTGATCAGGCATCCGGGCCTGGAGTTCAAGGTCGCGCAGGGCTGCACCAGCCTGGTGATCGGGAACTGCGGGTTCAGCGGCTTCCCGGCAACCGGCGTCGACGACATCGAGTCGGTGGCCGGCGGCGACTGGCCGGACCTCGACGGCTACAGGAACGCTGTCGCCGCGGCAGGCTTCGCCGCCAACGCGATGGCGCTGGTCGGCCACAACACGCTGCGGTCGCTCACCATCGGCCGCGAGGAGCCGCGCGGCGCGACCGCCGCGGAGATCAGTACCATGCGCGACAACGTGCGCCGGGCCATGGACCAGGGCGCCTGCGGGCTGTCGACCGGGCTGATCTACCAGCCGGGCAAGTGGGCACCGACCGAGGAGATCATCACCGTTGCCGCCGCGGCTGCCGACGCCGGCGGCATCTACGCGACCCATCTGCGCAACGAAGGTGACCAGCTCCTGGACGCCGTCGCCGAGGCGGTGAGAATCAGCACGGAGTCCCGTTGCCCGCTCCATATCTCGCACCACAAGGCGGCGGGCCAGCAGAACTGGGGCAAGGTGGCTGACTCGCTGGCGTTTGTTGACCGCGAGAACGCGGCGGGCTCCGACATCACGCTGGACTTCTATCCCTACACGGCGAGCAGCGGCCCGATGGCCGAGTACACGAGCCCCGAGACGGTCACCCAGGACTGGGCCACCCGCAACCAGTTCGCCACCTGCCCGCCGTTCCCGCAGTACCAGGGGCGCATGGTCGCCGCCGTCGCCGCCGACGAGGGCATGACCGTCGCTGACCTCGTCCGCCAGGTTCTGACCGCGCCGGGCGGCCGCAGGACGATCAGCATCGGCTTCGGAATGTCGGAAGACGACCTGGCCACCAACGTGCGGCACCCGCTGATGATGGTCGGCTCTGACGGCATCCCCGACCTCGACGGCCTGCCGCATCCGCGGCTGTACGGCACGTTCCCCCGCGTGTTCGCCGAGTACGTGCGCAGCCGGCCTGAGATCTCGGTCGCCGAGGCCGTCCGGCGGATGACCAGCCTGGCGGCCGACCGGTTCGGGCTGGCCGGCCGGGGCAGGCTCGCCCCCGGCGCGTGGGCCGATGTCGTCGTGTTCGACCCCGCGACCTTCCGCGATACCGCGACCTTCGCGGCGCCGAAGCAGGAACCAGAGGGAATGCACTGGGTCATCGTCAACGGCAAGCTGACCTATGACCGGGGACGTCACACCGGTGCCCTGGCCGGCCGGGTGCTGAGCTTCCAGCCCCGTCCTTCCCCTCCCCCTTCATGATCACGGACGTTTTCCGGACATGCGCCATAAGAACTCCGCGATCATGGACAATCTCCCTCATGAAGCGACATTGGATTGCGGCAGCGGTGTCCTTCTGCGCGGTCACCGCGGTCGCGAACGCCGCAGGCGCCCTGGCCGCGGGCGGCGCCGCTGGCCCCCACCTCGGCCGGGCGGTGCGCCTGCAGCTGCCGCTGAACGCGCTGCAAGGCCGCACGCCGATCATCGAATCGGCGACCTGCGCGAGCGCGGCTTCGTGCACCCTGGCCGGCCTGTACACAGACAACGCCAGCGTCGACCAGGCGATGGTCGTGACCAGGTCGGGCGGGCACTGGCGCCGGGCGATCGAGCTGGCGCCGCCGGCTAACGCCGATCCTGGCATCGGCGGGCTGGCCGAGTCGGTCGGCAACTACGCGCTCAAGGCTGGCGGCCTCGGCGCGCTGATCATGACCAGGTCGGGAATGCGCCGGACTACCGTCAGCCAGATTCGGCTGCCGGCCGGCGCCGCCACTGGTGCCAGCCAGAACTCCCAGGCCAAGGCCATCGGGTGGGCGCTGACGGGCTTCTGCGCCGTCGGCGGCACCTACCGCACCACCACGGCGGCGGTCGCCGCCATGGCCGCGACCGGATCCCCGTGAGCAGCCCGGCCAGCGCCCCTTCTGACATTGGATCCGGATGGACACCTTCGCCGCCCGAAATACCCTCTTTGGCAGTACCAGGCAGATCCAAAGTGCCCTTGTAGAGAAGAGCGGGCCATGCACGTGAACGGTCAGTGCGGGATGGACGCCGTCGCGGAGCGGCGCTCGCGCATTGTGTTTGGCACGTTCGCGCTGCCGGATACGGCAATCGCGCCAGCCCTTCTCGACAGCTTTTACGCCGCCGGGGGCCGGGCGCTCGACGTCGCGAACGTGTATCTCGACGGGGAGGCCGCGCGGGCGGCCGGCAAGTGGCTCGCGAGCCGCAGCCCGGCCGGCGTCGTCGTCTACGCGAAGGGCTGCCACCCGCCCGTCTGCAGCCCTGCGCTCGTCAGGCCAGAGGTGGAGAAGGCGCTGCGGCTGCTCAGCGCCGACCACGTCGGCGTCTTCCTGCTGCATCGCGATGACCAGGCCGTGCCGGCGGAGGCCTGGGCCGGGGCGCTGCAGGCCGAGGTCGCGGCCGGCCGCATCGGGGCGTTCGGCGTCTCCAACTGGACGCTGCCGAGGACACGGGAGCTGGCCACGGCGGTCGCGCGGAACGGCGGCGATGGCCTCGTCGCGTTTAGCAACCACTTCTCGCTCGCCGAGATGGTGTCCGAGCCGTGGCCCGACTGCCTCGCGGTGAGCACGGCCGAGCTGGCCGACCTCGCGGCCATGGACCTGCGCGTCCTCGCCTGGTCCAGCCTCGCCACCGGGTATTTCGCCGGCCGCGAGCAGCCGAGCTGGTCAAGCCCCGCCAACGCAGCGCGGCGCGACCGGGCGCGCGAGCTCGCCGCGCGGCGCGGCGTGTCACCGACGGCGATCGCGCTCGCATACGTCCTGCACCAGCCCAGTCACGTGCTGCCGGCCATCGGCACCGTGTCACAGGACCACCTCGACGAGGCGCTCGGCGCCGCCGCGCTCGAACTGACGCCTGCGGAGGTCCGATGGCTCGAGCGGGGCGCGTGAGCGGGTCGTGAGACCATTCTCAGGTGGGCGATGACCGTCCGCCTGCCGGGTTGTTGCACGCTGCCGGTCTGGTGACTCTTCCTGGCGAGGTCCGGCCAAGGGAAGGTCGCGCTTGGCTGGTCAGCTGGCAGGGAACTCGCGGGGTGCTGCGGCAGCTGCCCCCACTGACCGCGTCGGGGTTCAGCCTGGCGGAAGACGTGGCCTGGCTGCATGACTTCCTGGCCCGGCTGGCGGGGCTGGGCTTTCCCTGTCCCAGGCCGCTGCCGTGCTTCGACGGGCGGTCATGGACCGCGACGGACAGCACGGCCTGGAGCGTGGTGTCATTTCTGCCTGGTCACGCCGTGTGCTGGGCGGCCGTTCCGCCGATGGAGGAGATCGGTTGCCTGCTGGGTCGCTACCATGCGGCCGCCCGGCAGATCGGGGTAACCGGCCAGCGCCCCGGCGCGCTCCCCCTTGCCGACGTGCCCGCGGTCCTGTCACACAGCCGGGCCGTCGTGCGCCCTGACCAAAGAGCCAGCATCGGCCTGCTCGCGGAGCAGCTGGCCAGCGACCTGGACGACAGCGGTCATCCCACCGCAGAACGCGTGGTCATTCATGGTGACTTCACCAACGACAACGTGATCGCTGACGGCACGCCTCCGCGGGCCGCGGGAGTCATCGACTTCGCCAACGCCCACGCTGAGACGCCGCTGGCTGACATCGCTTATGGCCTGTGGCGCAGTGGCCGGCCTCACGAGCGGGCTGATCGCCTCGACTTCTCCCGGGTCCTGCGGTTTCTGCGTGGCTACGCGAGCGTCTCCCGGGTCTCGGCAGATCAGGTCTCAGTCATTCCCATCTACCTGCGGGGGCGAGGACTCCAGATGATCGCCAAGCGGGTTCGGGCGGGCCGGAACGAGACCGGCATGCTCGTCCAGGTGCAATGGCTCAGTGCCAACGCGGACGCACTCGCGGACGTACTCGCTGCGGCTGTCCCATGACCGGGCTGCCTGCGCACCTCAGCGGCTATGACGCCGAACTGCGGCGGCACAACGAGGTACTGCGCCTGGCCTGCGGCATCCAGGTCAGCGACCAGGTTCTCGACATCGGATGCGGGACCGGGCAGACGACCCGGCAAGCCGCGCGCACGGCCAGGGCTGGCGGTGCACTCGGCGTTGATGTCTCCGCGTCCGCGATCGAGCGTGCACGCGAGCTAGCCAGGGCGGAGCAGCTAGGCAACATCGCGTTCGAGCGCGCGGATGCGCAGGTTTGCCGCTTTCCGCACGAGCGTTTCGACCTCGCGATCAGCAGGTTCAGCACGGCGATGAGCGGGCTTTGATGGCCGCGATCAGCGCGGGAAGAACCTCGTGCAGGTCGCCGATCACGGCGTAGTCGGCCTTGGACACGATCGGGGCACCGGCGTCGGTGTTGATCGCCACGATCGTCTTGGCGCCCTGACAGCCCGCCATGTGCTGGATCGCGCCGCTGATCCCGCAGGCGACGTACAGCTCAGGGGTGATCTTCGTTCCGGTCTGGCCCACCTGCTGCCGGTGCGGCCGCCAGCCCTCGCTGGTCACGACCCGCGAGACTCCGACCACGCCGCCCAGCAGCCCGGCCAGCTCTTCCAGCACGGCGAACCCGTCAGGCCCGCCGACGCCGCGGCCGCCGCCGACCACGACCCGCGCGCTGGCCAGCGACACGCCTGACCGCCGGTCGGCCGAGTTGGCGGCCGTGACCAGCAGGTCGCCGTCGGCGAGCTCTGGCGCGTACTCCCCGGCCCGCACCTGGGCAGCGCCCTGCTCAGCACCCTGTCCGGCGCCCGCGGCGACCAGCTCGGCCGGAACCGCGTCGGCGGCCACGGTGAGCACGGCGAGCGGCGCCTCGAGCACGGCGTCCTCCAGCAGGCTCCCGGCCCAGCGCTGCCGCACCAGGCGGAACTCGCCGGGCGCCGTGCTCTCCGCCGAGACGCAGTTCGCGGCCATGGGCAGGTCGCTGAGCGCGGCGAGGTGGGCGAGCACCTCATTGCCGTGGTCGGTGGCCGCCGCCAGTACCGCGGTTACCGGTGCGGCCGGGCCGTTCGCGAGCCCCGACAATGCCCTGGCCCATGCCAGCGGCGCGTACTGGGACCCTGGTCCGATCCCCCACGCCGACGCCACCCCTGCGGCCCCGAGGGCCGCCGCGTCGATAGCCCCGGCCGGGCCGAACCAGGCGGCGGCGAGCTCCTCGCCAGCCGGCGCGGCGAGATCCCTGGCCACGGCGAGCGCGCGCAGCGACGAATCAGTGATGCCGTCCGCGTCGGTCTCGATCAGGCACAGCACGGTCATGACAGCACCCCGAGCTCCTCGAGCAGCGCGACCAGCGCGGGTACCGCCCCGGTGCCCGAGCCGAGCACCTGGGCGCCCTTACCTGGCGCCTCGGGAACCCGCAGCCTGGTCTTCCGCAGCCCGTCAGCGCCCGGCCGCGGCTCGACGGTCTCGATGATGGCCCGCTTCGCCCGCAGCCGTCCTGGCAGCGACGGGTACCGCGGCAGGTTGATCCCCTCCTTGACGCTGACGACGGCAGGCAGCGGCAGCTCGAAGACCTCCTCGGCGCCCCGGTACTCCCGGCCGGCGACGACACCGCCCGGGTCACCGTCGCCGGTGACCTGCAGCCGCTTGATCCCGGTCACGCACGGCAGCCCGAGAGCGTGCGCCACCCGCACCGGCACCTGGTACCCGCCGGTGTCGGCCGCCTCGTTGCCGAACAGCAGCACGTCGTAACCCCGGTCCCGCACCGCGCCGGCGATCGCGGCGGCCGTCGCGACCGGCCCCCACTCGGCGCCGTCAGTCTGGAGCAGGATGCCGCGCCCGGCGCCGAGCGCGAGCATGTCGCGCAGCTGCCCGGCGGCCTCGGGCGGCCCGAGCGTCAGCACGGTCACCGTGCCGCCGAGCCGCTCGGTGATCTGCACCGCCTCCTCGACCGCGCACTCCTCGTGCGGGCTGACCGTGAAGCCGGACATCGTCACGTCGACGTCCATGCCGTCGGCGGTCACCACGATCGCGCCGCCGACCATCGGCACCCGTTTCACGCAGACGCAGATCTCCACGTCAGCACCTGATCCGGTCGTTCGCGGGGTCGAACAGCGGCGTCGATCCGGCCACCGCGACCGTGACCGGGTACCGCTCGCCGAGGTACTCGACCGAGAGCGACCGGCCCTCGACGGCGTCGCCGGCGGGCAGGTACGCGAGCAGGATGTGCTTGCCCACCGACGGGCCGGAACCGGCGCTTGTCACGTACGAGGTCCGGCCGCGCGCATCGGTCAGCACCGCGTCGTCCGGCCCGAGCACGGGCTCGCCGCCCATGGGATACCGCAGCTCGCCCGATGACGAGGCGTGGTCGTCGACGGTCAGCGTGCACAGCACCGCGGCGGGCGGCTGCTCGCGCTGGGCGAGATAGGCGGCCTTGCCGACGAAGTCCTGCGCCTTCACCTTGGGCCTGGTCATCCCGGCCTCGACGAGGTTGAAGTCGCCGGTCAGCTCGTTGCCGAAGGCGCGGTAGCCCTTCTCGAGCCTGCCGGTCGTGCCGTAGACGCCGATGCCCGCCGGGATGAGCCCGGACGGCTGGCCCGCGTCCCAGAGCGCGTCCCACAGCTTGCCGCCCTCCTCCATGGGGACGTACAGCTCCCAGCCGAGCTCGCCCACGTACGAGATGCGCGACGCGAGCACCCGCAGGCCGCCGGCCTCGATCTCCCTGCAGGTGCCGAACGGCATGCCGGGGTGCGAGACGTCGTCGGCCGTGATCCTGGCCACGATCTCCCTGGCCTTGGGCCCCCACAGCCCCAGCGTGGTCCACGCCGAGGTCACGTCCGTCACGACGGCGTCGCAGCCGGGCGGCAGGTGATCGGTGATCCACTTCAGGTCCATCTGCCCGGTCGCGCCGCCGGTGACGATCCTGAACCGGCTGGCGGCCAGCCGCATGATCGTCAGGTCGCCGCGGAACCCGCCGGCGTCGTCGAGCAGCGAGGTGTAGACGACCCTGCCGGCCGGCACGTCAAGCTGCGCGACGGCGACGTGCTGCACCGCGGCGAGCGCGTCTGGGCCCGCGACGTCGAGCACCGCGAACGCGCTCAGGTCGATCAGCGCGGCTGACTCGCGCATCGCGAGGTGCTCGGCGTTGATGACCGGGGACCACCAGCGCGACTCCCACTCGGCGGTTCGCGGCATGAGCTGGCCTTCATACCGCTCGAGCAGCGGCGCGTTGGACTCATACCAGTGCGGCCGCTCCCAGCCCGCGGTCTCGTAGAACACGGCCCCGAGGTCCCGCTCCCTGTCATAGGCAGGGCCGACCCTGACCGGCCGCCCCGACTCCCACTGCTCGGCCGGATGCACGATCCCGTACATCTTGTTGAAGCCCTCTGCGGCCCGCGCGGTGACGTGCGCGACGGTCCGCTGGTGCGGCCAGAACCGCGAGATATCGGATTCATGGATGTCGATCTCGGGCGCGCCGCCGGTCATCCATTCCGCGGCCGCGCGGCCGATGCCCGGCCCTTCCTTGATCCAGCTCGCGGCGACCGACCACAGACCCGCGACCTCGGGCGTCTCGCCGATGGCCGGATGCCCGTCCGGCGTCATCGAGATCAAGCCATTGATGGCATAACGAATTCCTGCCCGCTCGTCGCCCAGCAGCTCTGGCATCAGTTCGAGCGCCTCGGCCAGTTGCTGGTCGAAGTCGTCCTGGGTGAACGGGAGCTCGGTCGGCGACAGGACGGACTGCTCGATCGACGGGATCGAGTCGGGGTCGACGATCATCGGCCGGTGCGCGTACGAGCCGACCTCCATGTCGCCGCCGTGCTGGCGCTCGTACATGTTGAGGTCGACGTCCCGCACGATCGGGTAGCTGATCTCGCCTGCAGTGTCGGCGAACTGCGCGATCGGCCCCACGCTGATCATCTGGTGCACGATCGGGGTCAGCGCGATCGTGGCCCCGGCCATCCTGGCCAGCCGCGGCGACCAGACGCCGCAGCAGATCACGCACGTCTCGGTCGAGATGTCCCCCGCCGTGGTCCGCACGCCGGCGACCCGGCCGCCAGGGCGGCCGGCGCCGGCCCCGTCCGGCGCCGTGTCGATGCCGACGATCTCGGTGTTCGCGAGCACCGTGAGCGCGCCGGCGGCCTGCGCGTGCTCGCGCATCAGCGTGCCGGCCCGCAGCGAGTCGACGACGCCGACCGTCGGGAAGTACGCGCCGCCGAGGATGACCGAGTCGTCAAGGAACGGCACAAGCTCGCGCACCTGCGCCGGTGTCATCAGGTCGGCCGGGATGTCCCAGGCCTTGGCCGCCGTGCAGCGGCGGCGAAGCTCGATCATCCGCTCGGGCGTCCTGGCCACCTCGAGCCCGCCTGACTCGGTGAACACGCCGAGCTGCTTGAACTGCCCGGTGCTGTCCCTGGTCAGCTCCATCATCATCTTGGAGTAGTCGATCGGGTAGATGAAGTTGGAGGCGTGACCGGTCGAGCCGCCAGGGTTGGGCATCGGGCCCTTGTCGATCAGCACGAGATCGCGCCAGCCCAGCTTCGCCAGGTGGTAGACGAGGCTGTTGCCGACGATTCCGGCGCCGATGACGACGGCGCGGGCGCGACTAGGGATGTCACTCATGCCTGGCGTTCCCCCAGAGGTTCGGTGCTGTTGTCTCCACTGCGTCGTCGGCCCGCTGATGTCGTTGGAGCGGCATCAGCGGGCCGACGAGGCTGAACTCTTTCTTGCAGTTACTCGACCGGGATCTCCTTGTTGATCAGGCCGAGGTCGATCCCCTGCCGCCTGCGGACGAGTCTGGCGATCACGTAGATGAGCAGCGCGAGCACGTACATGCCACCCATGTAGTAGAGGGAATCCGGGTTGTTGACCCCGTAGGCGTCGTTGTGGATCCACTCGAAGAGGTTGTAGCCGAGCAGGCCGATCGTGATCCAGCCTGCCACCGGCACGATCTGCACGCCGAACAGCTTGATCCTGCTGGCCGGTGATGCCTGCCAGAGTTCCTTCTTAATAAATGGCAGCAGTACCACGGCGATCGCGCTGAACAGGTAGGTCACCGCGATAACCAGCGTGGCGTCGAGGGTGTAGCTCGCGAATGTCGAGTTGTATGCGTACAGGGCGCCCAGCCCGACAGCAGGGAGCAGCATCAGCACCAGCGAGTAGAGCGGGACCTTCCGCTTCTCCGACACCTCGGCCGCGCGGTCGGGCAGGATCCGGTCGAACGCCGCCGCGAAGATCACCCGAGTCGAGGACAGGAACAGCGTGCCGACCCACGCGAGGAACCACAGGAACATCACGATGATGAGGGCGACCTGGAAGATCTGGTTGTGGACCAGCCAGCCGGCGAACATCACCGGGTATGGCCAGATCGGGATCGCCGCCGGCACCTTGCCGCCGTAGTAGGCCGACCAGTACAGCGCGTTGGCGTTGTTGTAGAAGTCGTTGCCCATCGTCTTGTTGACCAGCACGAGGAACAGAACCGAAAGGGCCACGGTGATCCACAGGCCGAAGAACATGCCGGAGAACACCCGCCGGAAATCGCTGGCGCCGCGGATCTCGCCGTACAGCGTCGAGCCCCAGTTCGGCCACAGCAGGTAGAACATCAGCATCGGCACGAGCAGCATGCTGGCGCTGACGGGACTGAACCCGAAGGCAGGAGAGACATAGCCGGACTTGGCGGCGCCGGCGTTGGTCGCCTGGTAAGCGTTGTGCACGCCGAAGATCTTCTGGGCCTCGAGGTTGAAGGAGTTGATGAAGCTCGTCTTGCTGTTGATTGCGAGCAGGATCAGAACGACCCCGAAGCCGATGAGGCCGCCGTAGAAGCCCCACTTCTGGATCCTGGCGTAGCCCGCCATGCCGAGCGAGACTAGGAGGCCGGCCAGCGCGATCGTGATGATGGTGATCACGAAGATGCCCGTCGGCTTCCCGAACCAGGTCGCGGCGCTCGGGTGCCCGAGCGTCGCCAGCAGTGGCTGGAAGAGTTCGACGGACAGCACGTTGCCGTAAATGGGCGCCCATAGCCAGAGGATGAACCACCAGCCGGTCGCGGCCATCACGAAGCCGAGCCCGCTGCCGAGGATCCGGGTCTGCCAGACGTAGTCGCCGCCCGCGCGCGGGATCGTGACTATCAGGCCCGCGTACGCGATGACGAGGAACGAGACCCAGACCGCCGAGATCAGGACGGCGGTCAGCAACTGGCCCTTGGGAATAAAGGACTGGAACGAGAACTCGTAGATGCCCAGCGTGACCACGTTCGTAGACAGGCACGCGTAGATCATCGAGTCCCGGACGGACCAGCCTCGGACTAGGCCGGTTGCTTTCCTGAGGAAAAGTGTCGGCGTCTCACTGCCGAGGGCTTCTGCAGCCATGTACTACTCCGCCTCCAAGTGCGTGGATGTGCAACGCCCGAAACCCGGCCGCGGGTTAGGGGTGTCCGGCGGCGATGTCGGTCGGCCAGGGGGTAGTTCGGTACGTTACGTTGCGTATACTCTGTCACTTCCCGATTGTGCTGTCACTCCTGTTGCACAAGTCCTTTCGGGACATCTCAGCGACGCCTAGCCGTTCACCAGCAAGTACCTGCTGACCTTCGCCTTCTTGGCATCCAGTTCGATGACCGCGCCCTGGAGCACGCCGTCGCCGTAGACACTGCCCGGGTTGACGGCCAGCGTCCTGCCCATCTTCTTGACGGCGCGGCTCTCGTGGATGTGGCCGTGCACCGAGAGCAGCGGCTGATGCTTATTGATCGCGTCCCGGACGGCCTTGGAGCCGACGGGCTTCATGACCGCGCCGCCGTGTATCGGGCGAAGCGTGTCATCCAGCGCGGGAGCCTCGTCAAGCCCGGTGCCGTACGGCGGCGCGTGGAAGTTGAAGATCGCGCGGCCCATGTCGGGCACGTGCTGGGCGACGGTCTCGATCTTCCTGGCGAGCTCGTCTTCCGGTGCTTCGCGGAACGTGTCCCAGGGCGTGGGGTTGGTCCAGCCCGTCGAGACCATGCTGAAGCCGCCGAGGTCAAGGACCTTGCCCTCGGCGAAGGTCACGCACGGCGAGGTCTCGATCATCTCGTCGATCTCGAAGATGTCGTCGTTGCCGCCGTTGAGGACGCAACCGATCTGCCCGCCGCGCAGCTTGGTGTCGGCCATGTCGAGCCAGCGGTCGAGCGAGTTCATCATCTCGACGCTGAACCTGCGGTCGACCTCACCCTCTTCCTCGCTGAGGTGCTTCAGTTCGTCAGGGCTCACGACGGCCGGGTAGGAGCCGCGGTTGCGGATCTGCGTCTCGATGTCGGCCAGGGCCTCGCGGTTCTCGATCCGGTGCGTCTCGCCGCGGACCGTCACCTGCCAGTAGCCGTTGTGGGCCACGATCGGGATCATCACCTTGCCGGTGACGTCGCCGCCGAGAATGACCATGTCAGCCTTGTAAAAGGCGGCGGCGTTGAGGAACTTGCGCCAGCAGATCTCCGATCCGTGGATGTCTGTGGCAAAGAAGATCTTCATGTGGCGAGTCCCCTGCCCCCGTAATGGTCTGGACTACAACGTTGCCTACGCATGGGTGTAGCAGCCGACCTAACTGGGCGTCAAGCGCGCTTTGTTACGAATACCGCGCTCAGTGACCGACTTCTTCCGGCAGCTCATACCAGCGAACCTTGTCGCCGACGCCGGACCGCATCTTCCATTTCATGCTCTTCGGCGCCGCGTCGGCCAGCTGCCTGAGCTGGGCCGCCTGCTGCACAGGATCGAACGGCATGCTTGGCTGCGCGAGGTGCGGCCGCTCGGCGAGCAGCCCTGGCAGCTTGTCGAGGTTGCCGGTGACCGTTCGCCACCAACCCCAGTCGGCGCCGAGGACCGAGCCGAACCGATCCGCGTCGATCGCGAGCCCGCCGGACTGCATCCCGCCCTGTGCTGGCCAGGGGGGACGACCCCCCTTAACCCCCCCGCCGGCGATCGGCATGCACGAGAGCAGCTGGACGATGTCCCTCGCGTCCTTCTCGTTCAGCTCGATGATCTGCAGCTTGGACAGCAGCAGGTCCACCACGTCCACGGTCAGCGGCAGCCTGCGGAACGACGGGCGGAAATCCAGGGTGTGGCACATGGACAGCCGGTCCACCATGACGTCGATCGGCCGGCCGGACGGCGCGGTGAAGTACATCTGCCGGTCACCGTTGAGGTTGTTGAACCTCTTGTCGGGCTGGCAGCCGGCCTGCTCCAGATGCGCGGCGACCGCCTTGCGCTCCTTGGACATGCAGGCGAAGTCGATGTCCTGGTCCCTGCGCAGCCGCGGCGGGTAGTCCGGGCAAACCACGCGGACGCCGAGCCCGCCGAGCAGCTTGAGGCCGATCCCGGCGGCCACGGCGCCGCGCGCGATCCGCATCGCGTCGGTCAGCGGGTCCTCAGCGGACCCTGGCGCGGGGGCCGGGACGGCCCCGGCCTGAACGGCCCGTTCTTGCGCATGACCCGATGCAGACATGTCCACCTGCGGCTCCCTTGGGACAAAGCGGTGCCCCAGTCTATGACCAAGCACGCCATTAACCCACGGAAGCTACGCGATGACCTGGAAGGTTTCCATTGAGGCGTCGGCGGCGTAGGCGATCCGGCCGCCGTCGGCCTTGACCTCGCGGAGCGACTCGATCGCGGCGGCCGTGATCAGCTCCCCTGGCGCAAGCACCGGCACGCCCGGCGGATACGGCGCGATCAGCTCGGCGCTGATCCGGCCTGCTGCCGCACGAGCGGGCACGGTCTCGTTATCCGCGAAAAACGCCTCCCGCGGCGAGAGCACGGTCTCCGGCACGACCGTCCAGGACGCGTGGCTCACGGGCGTGCGCGGGGCGCTCCTGTGCCCCTCGATGGAGGCGATCAGCACGTCGAGGAACGCGCTCACGTGCTCCTCGCCGTCGGCGATCGTCACGATCGGGATGACGGTGTCCTTGTCCGCGCTCTCTACCGGCATGCCGGCCGCCACCAGGTCTGACTCGACCGCGTACCCGTGCGCGCCGGTCCCGGCGAGCAGCACCACCAGCTTCGTCGGCTCGACGCCAGGGCCGTCAAGAACGCCAACGCCAGGGACCTCGGCGAGTTGCTTCTTCGCGGCGGCGACGTTGCGCAGCAGGCGCCCGCACAGCTCCTCGCCGTCGCGGGCGAGCAGCGCCCTCGACGCGTCGATGCTGGCCGCGATAGACCCGGCCGGGCTGGTCGTGTGGGTCGCCTCGAACGCCCTGTTCAGCCGGGCCGGCTGCAGCCGCTCGGTCCTGGCCAGCACGATCGCGCCCTGCGTGTAGGCGGGCAGCGCCTTGTGCGCGCTCGTCACCAGCGCGTCGGCGCCTGCCTGTATCGCGTGCGGCGGCAGGTCGGGGTGGAAGCCAAGGTGGGCGGCCCAGGCCTGGTCGACAAGCAGCGGCACGCCGGCCTCGTGCGCCGCGGCCGCGTGCCCGGCCAGGTCACCGGTCGTCCCGACATAGGAGGGGTCGCCGAGGAACACGCCGCACGCGCCGGGGTGCTCGCGCAGCGCTTCCCTGACCGTGCCGACTGCGACCGCGGCGGGCAGGCCGGTCTCCTGGTCGATCTCCGGCCGCACCCAGACCGGCCGCAAGCCAGCGAGCACGAGCCCGAGCAGCAGCGAGCGGTGCAGGATCCTGGTGACGATGATCTCGCGCCCGTCCCCGCCGACGGCCAGGGTCAGCGCCTGGTTGCCATGGGTCGACCCGGCGACCGAGAACCGGCACCAGTCGGCGCCCCAGAGCCCGGCGGCCCGCCGCTCGGCGTCCGCGAGCGGGACGTCGGCGTGCTTGATCGAGTCGAGCCCGCCGTACAGCGGCGCGTCGCCCGCGACCACCGCGCCGGTCAGGTCCTGCCGCTGCTTGTGCCCGGGGACCGCCATCGGCGTGAGCTCGCCGGCCTCGGCCAGCGCGGTGAAACCCAGCCAGCCGTCGAGCAGCGGCGCGTCGGATCGCAGCCCGCGCGGGTCGCGCGGGTCATATGCCAGATCATCAGAGGTCACCGGCCTAGTCTCCGACACGGGCCTGGTGAGTGACCGACCGCGTCCTGGGTAGCGGATCGGCGGCATGCGATGATGCGGGGTGAACCGGGCGTCAAAGGCAGTGCCAGAAAGGCAGTGCCAGAGTCGATGGCAGGGCCAGACGGGATAGCCATGCGAGCTGCGCTCTACGACCGCGCCGGCCCGAGCGCTGAGGTGCTGCGGGTCACCGACATCGACAGGCCAGAACCCGGACCAGGCGAGGTCCGGGTCAAGATCAGCTGCTCCGGCGTGAACCCGACCGACTGGAAGTCACGCAGCGGAGCCACGCCGCGGCCGATCGATGGCTTCCAGATCCCGCACCAGGACGGTGCCGGCGTGATCGACGCGGTCGGCGACGGCGTCGACCCAGGCCGCGTCGGCCAGCGTGTGTGGCTCTGGATGGCCGCGGCCGGGCGCAGGTGGGGCACGGCAGCGCAGTGGACGGTCGTCCCCGCCGACCGGACGGCTCCGCTCCCCGATGGCGCGACGTTCGAGCTCGGGGCCAGCCTCGGCGTGCCCGCGATGACCGCGCACCGGTGCCTGCTCGCTGACGGCCCGGTGGACGGCAAGACGATCCTGGTCGCTGGCGGCGCCGGAGCCGTTGGTCACTACGCGATCGAACTCGCCAGGTTCCACGGCGCCAGGGTTGTCACCACGGTGAGCGGCCCTGAGAAGGCCGAACTGGCCAGGAACGCCGGCGCTGACCTGGTCGTGAACTACCGGGAGCCATCGGCCGCGCAGGAGATCAAGGCGTTCGGCCCTGTTGACCGGGTCGTCGAGGTCGCGCTCGGCGCCAACCTGCAGCTCGACCTCGCGGTGCTCAGGCCAGGGCACGCGATCGTGACCTACGCGGCCGACGGGCCCGATCCTGTCCTGCCGGTCCGCGCGTGCATGAGCGCGAACGTGGTACTTCGTTTCGTGCTGCTGTACGGCGTGCCGGCCGGGGCGCTCGAGCAGGCAGCCGCCGACATCACCACGGCGGTGGCCGGCGGGGCGCTGACCGAGCTGCCCGTGCACACCTACCGGCTCGACGAGATCGCCGCGGCCCAGGACGCCGTCCAGAATGGCGCGGTGGGAAAGGTGCTCGTCAGCCCCGTCTAGGAAGACTCCGGCTCCGGGGGGACGGATCCGGTCACAGCCGCGGGCCGGCTGCTTGCCTCGGCACCCGGCACGTGCCGGTAGAACGTGGCGCCGGCGGGCGCGAGCGGCTGGTTGCCGAGGATGATGTCGGCGGCCTTCTCGGCCACCATCATCACCGGCGCGTAGATGTTGCCGTTCGTGACGTAGGGCATCACCGAGGCGTCCACCACCTTCAGTTCGTCGAGGCCGTGCACCGCCATGCTGGCCGGGTCGACCACCGACACGTCGCGGGTGCCCATCGCGCAGGTGCAGGACGGGTGCAGCGCGGTCTCGCCGTCCCTGCGCACCCAGTCGACTATCTGCGCGTCGGTGCTGACCTCAGGGCCAGGCGAGAGCTCGCCGCCGTTGTAGGCGTCGAGGGCTGGCTGGCTCAGGATGCGCCGCGCGACGCCGATAGCCTCGACCCACTCCCGCCGGTCGGTGTCGGTCGACAGGTAGTTGAACCGCAGCGCCGGGTGCACCGACGGGTCCGCGGACGTGATCCTGACCGAGCCGCGCGAGTCGGAGTACATCGGGCCGATGTGCACCTGGTAGCCGTGCCCCCCGGCCGGCGCCGAGCCGTCGTACCTGATCGCGATCGGCAGGAAGTGGAACATCAGGTTCGGGTAAGGCACGTCCTCGTTGGACCTGGCGAAGCCGCCGCCTTCGAAATGGTTCGTGGCGCCGGGACCGGTCCGGCCGAACAGCCATTTCGCGCCGACCATAGGCCGGTTGCGGTACTTCAGCGCGGGCGCGACGCTGACCGGCTGCTTGCACGCGTACTGGACGTAGACCTCGAGGTGGTCCTGCAAGTTCTCGCCGACGCCCGGCAGGTCGGCGGCGACGTCGATGCCGCGGGAGCGCAGCAGGCTGGCTGGACCGATGCCGGACAGCTGGAGCAGCTGCGGGGAGTTGATGGCCCCGCCGCACAGGATGACCTGGCCAGCGCGTGCCTGCCGGACACTGCCGCCGCGGCGGTACTCGACGCCGACGGCCCTGCTGCCCTCGAACAAGATCCTCGTGACGAACGCGCGGGTGTGCACGGTCAGGTTCTGCCTGTTCATGACCGGGTGCAGGTAAGCCCTGGCCGCGGAGAGGCGCCGGCCGCGGTAGACGTTGCGGTCGAACGCGGCGAAGCCCTCCTGCCGGTACCCGTTCACGTCGCTGGTCAGCGCGTATCCGGCCTGCCCGACGGCCTCGAAGAACGCCGTGAACAGGGGGTTCGTGGCTGGGCCGCGCTCAAGCTTGAGCGGGCCTTCCGAGCCGCGGTACTCATCGCCGCCCGCCAGGCAGGTCTCCATCTTCTTGAAGTACGGCAGGCAGTGCGCGAAGTCCCAGTCCCCCATGCCGGGGTCGGCGGCCCAGCGCTCGTAGTCCAGCGGGTTGCCGCGCTGGAAGATCATCCCGTTGATGCTGCTCGACCCGCCGAGCAGTTTGCCGCGTGCGTGATAGATCCGGCGGCCGTTCATGTGCGGCTCGGGCTCGGACTCGTACTTCCAGTCGTAGAACCTGCTGCCGATCGGGAACGTCAGCGCGGCCGGCATGTGGATGAAGACGTCCCAGATGTAGTCGGGGCGGCCCGCCTCGAGGACGAGGACCTGGTTCGACGCGTCGGCCGAGAACCGGTTCGCCAGCGCGCTGCCCGCCGAGCCGCCGCCAACGATGATGAAGTCGTACATGTGACCGCCCCCATCCGCCTCCGTCCGCCGCCCCGCGACAGTAACACCCTATGAACCCTTGGCGGGCCTATCGCACCGCCAAGGGTTCATAGGGTGCCTTGTCTGGGGTTAGGCGGCGGCAGGGGCCGGGGTGCGGGCGGGGCGGCGGGCTGAGAGGAGGGCCAGGGCTGCACGGGCGGTGGTCACCGCGAAGATCGCGGTGACGATCAGCCAGCCGGACGCTCCCGCCGCGTGCCCGTGCGCGCTGCGGTAGGCCAGGCCCCAGGCGATCGTGGCGCCGGTGCCCACCAGCATGGCGGCCGTCACGGCCGCCGCGGCGGCGGAACCGATCCGCCAGGTCGCGCGCGAGAACTCGGTCGTGGTGACGATCCTGAGGACCGCCTGCGTCGACGCCGCGATCCCCGCGAGCCCGATCAGCAGCCACGACACCCCCATCGCCATGTCCGCGACGCCCTGGTCAGTGCCCCTGAGCAACTCTGCCCCGCCGAGCCAGCTGGCCGCCACCACCGGCGGGACCGCCATCAGCGCGAACACGGTGCTCCTGTGCTGCTCGCGCGCCCGGCGGGCCGCCTCGATCGCGAACGGCACCGCCGCGATCGCGGTCGCGGCTATACCCACGACGCCGACGCCGATCAGCACGTGATAGGCGTCAGGCACGAGGGGGTGCGCGACCGCGATCTGCTGCGCCGCGCCGGGGCTGGGGTAGATCCCCAGGTCGTGGCCGAACCAGGCGGCCGTGGCCGCGAACGCGACCCAGGACCACAGGACGGTGGTCAGCGCGTGGCGTGAACGGTCGGACATGAACAATCCTCTCTTGCTTCGGCACCACGCGACGGCGGCGCCGCGCAGCAGGTCGAAGGTCATCGGTACCGGGCCGCGGCCGTGGTCGCGAAGATCGCGGACGAGCAGCTCGAGCTCCTCGCCGTACCGGTCGCGCCAGTCTGGCGGGTAGGCGATCAGCAAGCCGGCTGGCCAGGACCCGCTCACGTCGCGAGCTTCGGTTCGAGGCGGCGCAGGCCGGTGGCCGCCACCTGGCGCGCGGTCTGCAGATGCACCGACAGGTGCTCGGCGCCCGCCGCCGTGATCTGGTACGGCCGCCTGCGGTCGTCCGCGGGGAGCGCCTCGATCCAGCCCCGGTCCTCCAGCCTGCTCAGGGCGCCGTAGAGCGTTCCCGGGCCAAGCTTGATCCCGGCGAACGACTCGATGTCCTTGGCGAGCGCGTATCCGTGTTTCGGCCCGTCGGCCAGGCTGGTCAGGACCAGCACGACCGGCTCTGTAAAGTCCACTGCCGCTCCTGGCTGGTGTGTCTCTATCTACTACGCGCGACGATACTACGTTAGGCGATATAGCACAAGACGTAGTAGCTGGCATCGCACGCAAAGCTAGCTTTGCAAACACGTGCTTGCAAAGAGAGCTTTGCAAAGCTAGCTTTGCATTATGGCAGAGAATTCCATCGCCGCCGGCGGACCGCGGTCCGTCAAGCGGGTCACCGATCCGAAGGCGCTGCGCGCCCTCGCGCATCCGATCCGGATGTCACTGATCGGCCTGCTGCGCACCGAAGGCCCGCTGACCGCGACGCGAGCGGCGGACCTGCTCGGCGAGAACTCGGCGACGACCTCCTTCCACCTGCGCCAGCTGGCCAAGTACGGCATGGCAGAAGAGGCGCCAGGCGGCCATGGCAGGGAGCGGCCCTGGCAGGCCACCACGATGGCGACCGACGTTCCTGACGTCACTGACGATCCCGACCTGGCCGCGGCCGGCGCCAGCTTCCTGGCCGTCATCGCCGAGCGCTACTTCGAGTGGCTGAGGCGGTGGCTGGACCAGCGTCCCGCCGAGCCAGGCGAGTGGCAGCAGGCCGACGTGTTCGGCGACAGGCTGCTCTACCTGACCTCCGATGAGCTGGCTGACCTCGGCCGGAAGATGCACGACGTGTTCGACGAGTACGTCGACCGGACCGCCCGTCCCGAGCTGCGGCCTCCTGACTCCCGGCTGATCACCGTCCTGCAGTTCGCCTTCCCGATGATCGGCCACATGGGCGGCCCGTTCAGGCCCGCCGACGACAACGCCGGCAAACCCAAGATCCCCGAGAGCGATGAACGATGAAGCTGACGATGCGGGTACCCGCCCTGCTGCACGACCAGACCTTCCGCCGGTACTGGAGCGGCGGGACGATCTCCATGTTCGGGGATCAGATCTCCTCGATCGCGCTCCCCCTCGTCGGCGTGCTGGCACTGCACGCCACCCCGGCCGAGATGGGTTACCTGGCCGCGCTTGTCTGGCTTCCCGCCCTGCTGTTCGGCATGCACGCGGGAGCCTGGGTGGACCGGCGCGGGCGGCGTCGCGCGACGATGATCGGCGCCGATCTCTGCCGTGCCGCCCTGCTCGCCAGCATCCCGGTGAGCTACGCGTTCGGGGTGCTCACGCTCTGGCAGCTGTACGGCGTCGCCTTCGGTATCGGCGTGTTCAGCATCTTGTTCACGGTCAGCGAGCCTGCGCTGTTCGTGTCCATCGTCCCTGACGACAAGTACGTCGAGGGCAACTCACTGGTCTACGGCAGCCGCGCGTTCTCCTTCGTCGGCGGTCCGAGCGTCGGCGGAGCGCTCGTCCAGCTGCTGACGGCGCCCTTCGCCGTGCTCGCGGACGCCGTTTCGTTCCTCGGGTCGGCGTTCTTCCTGTCGAGGATCCGCCCGCAGGAGCCGCCGGCGGCGAAGGCTGGAGACGGCGCGCTGACCGCGGGCATCAGGTTCATCCGCCAGTCGCCGATCGTCGGGGCCTCGCTGCTCGCGGCCTCGGTCGTGAACTTCTTTAACTTCGTGTTCTTCGCGCTGTTCGTGCTCTACGCGACCCGCTACCTGCACGTCAACCCGGGGGTTCTCGGCCTGGTCCTCGGCATCGGCGCGGTCGGAGGCTTGCTGGGCGCGGCCACGACCAAACGGCTCACCAGCCGGTTCGGCCTCGGGCGCGTCTACGCGATCTCGTTCCTCGTCTTCGCCGCGCCGATGGCTCTCGTCCCGGCCGCCGGCGGCCCGCACGCGCTAATCCTGGCGATCTTGATGGTGGCGGAGTTCGTCAGCGGCTTCGGCGTGATGGTGCTGGACATCAGCATCGGCGCGATCTTCTCCACGGTCATCCCGGACGACGTGCGGTCGCGGGTTACCGGCGCGTTCCAGGCCGTGAACTACGGCACGAGACCGCTCGGCGCGCTGCTCGGCGGCTTCCTCGGCTCTCCCTGGATGCTCGGCCCGCGCACCACGTTGTGGGTCGCCGCCATCGGCGGGATGACGTCCTTCCTGGTGCTGCTGCCGACCCCGATCCCGAGATTCCGGATGCCAGCGGCACAGGACCGGGGCGAGGTTCCCGCTCTGCGCGACGCGCAGGATCTCGCGCATCACGCGGCCTGACCTGCTAGCCAGCCCCCAGCTCCCGCCAGCGCTCGGCCAGCGCCGCGGACGCCGCCGCGGTGATCTCGCCGTAGGCACGGAACCTGGCAAGGCCGCCGTCGGGGAAGACGTCGAGCCTCAGGTGCGTCACGTCGCCGGGCCCGCCGGTCAGGAACCGGTGCCTGGTGTCCGGCTGAACCCGGGTCCGCGCCAGCACCGGGCGCCAGGCCAGGTCGTCGTCGCTCGCGGAGCAGGCGCCGGACAACTCGATCCAGCCAGGCGCGTTGCCGACGAAGTACGAGGTGTCGATCTCCACGTGCCGCAGCCGGGCGGCCGCGGCAAGCCGGAAGGCGACGAAGTCATTGCCCCCGCCGCGCCGCCTGGCGTTCTCCCAGCCGTCACCCATCACCCTGGCCAGCCCCGGAGAAATCAAGTTCGACGGCGACGAATAGAACGCGTCCGAGCAGTCGATGACCCGCCCGCCGTTCTCCATGGCGGCCAGGTCCACGGTCCCGGCGAGGAACGCCGGGTCGGGCACGACCTCGCCCTGCACGCGCAGCCGCGCCACCCCGCCGTCCGGGTAGATCGACAGCCTGACGTGGGTCCAGCGGCGCTCGTCGGTCACGGGGTAGCTGTTCGCGGTGTCACCGGCGGCGGCTGACCTCGGCACCAGCGGATGCCAGGAAACGCCGGCGAGCTCGGCGGGACTCGGGTAGCCGGTCACGCACGCGGCCTCGACCGAGACCTCAGGCGGGTAGTTGCCGCGGAAGAACGCGGTGTCGACCACGACCCCGCGCACCACTCCAGGACAGCCGAGCCTGATGATCGCGTGGTCGTGTCCCGGCTCGCGGCGCCTGCGGGTCTCCCACCCGTCGTAGACCTTGCCCTTGTTGCCGAAGTCGCCCTCGGCGAACGCCGGCCGGTCCGGCTTGATCAGGTTCTCCTTCTCCGCGAACAGCTCGTCGCTGGCGTAGACCACGCTCCCGCCCAGCCGCCGTGACGCCAGGTCCGGCCACCCCGTGAAGCAGTCCGTCATCCGCGCTCCTCAGTCCTCGACCCGGCTCAGCAGGCTGCCGCGCGGCCGCCCCGGCCGCACGATGACGCCGCGCAGCCACGTGCGGCGGACCGCGCCGCACAGCTCCTGGCCCGCGTAGGGGGTCAGCTTGTGCCTGGTCAGCAGCTGGTCGGGAGCCACGACGAACAGCTCGTCGGGCGCGAACGCGACCAGGTCGGCGTCGTAGCCCGCGGCGATCGCGCCCTTGGCGGCGAGCCCGGCCAGCCTGGCCGGGCTCGCCGACATCCACCGGGCCACGTCGGCCAGCCCGAATCCGCGCTCCCTGGCGTGCGTCCAGATCACCGGCAGGCCCAGCTGGACCGAGGAAATCCCGCCCCATGCGGTCCCGAAGTCGCCGCGCTGCCGGCCCGCGGGGACGACCCCCGAGGGGCGAAGCCGGGCCGGAGGGCCACGCAGCCCGCCTGGGGTCAGAGCCTTCAGCTCAGGCGGGCACGGCGAGTGGTCGGACACCACGCAGTCAATCGCGCCAGACTCCAGCGCCGCCCAGAGCCGCTCCCTGTTGTCGACGCCCCTGATCGGCGGGCAGCACTTGAACTCGGTCTGGCCGGCGCCGACCTGCTCGGCCGCGAGAGTCAGGTAGTGCGGGCAGGTTTCCGCGCTGATCTGGGCGCCGAACTCCCTCGCGGCGCTCAGCAGCGGCGCGGGGTCGGCGCTCGATAGGTGCAGCACGTGCACCCGTGCGCGGGTCGCGGCGGCCAGCCGCATCACCTTGATGATCGCGGCGACCTCCGCCGCGGGCGGCCTGGACCGCAGGAAGCCGGCGTAGTCGCCGCCCGACGGCACCGGCGCCGCGGCGATGCTCGCCGCGTCCTCGGCGTGGATGACCAGCAGGCTGCCGAGCTCGGCGACCTGGTGCATGGCGTTCGCGAGGCCGTCGTCGTCGAGCGGCGGGAACTCGGGCACCCCCGAGTCGACCATGAAGCACTTGAAGCCGAACACGCCAGCGTCGTGCAGCGCGGCCCGGTCGGCCGCGTTCGAAGGCACCGCACCGCCCCAGAACCCGACGTCCACGGCGCACTGGCCGTCGGCGGCAGCGCGCTTGGCGTCGAGGGCCGCGACGTCGACGGTGGGAGGAACCGAGTTCAGCGGCATGTCGATGATCGTCGTGATCCCGCCAGCCGCGGCTGCCGCCGTCGCCGTCACGAAGCCTTCCCAGTCGGTGCGGCCTGGCTCGTTGACGTGGACGTGGGTGTCGACGAGGCCGGGCATCAGCACCTCGTCGTCGGTTAGGCGGATGTATTCCGCGGGACTGTTGAAAGCGTCGTGCGGGCGGATGACCCGCGCGGCGGCCTCGCCCGGTCCGGCTGAACGCGGCCCGCGCGAGGCCGCCGTCCGATCATCGATTGCCGTCACGGCGGTGATGCGGCCGTCGCGGATATGGACCTCAGCGGGTTCGACGCCGGCTGGGGTTACTGCGCGGCTCGCCGTGATGATGAGGTCGGGCGGAGGGCCCGCCATTGCCGCCTTTGGCGGCTCGGCGGGCATTCTAGGGGCCCCGTTCGGGGATGATGCCGCGGACGGAGGCGGAGCGGACCTGCTCGGCGGTCAGATTCGTGAGCTCCGCGAGCTCAGCGTCGGTGAGGGCGTTGCAGTCTAGGGCGCGGGTGAGGAAAGCGGCCAGGGCGCGGATGGTGGCTGGTTCCTCTTGGCCCGTCGCTGACCTTTCCGCGAAGCTGCGGAGGCGGGCGGCTGCCGCGGGGAGGCCTTCCCGGTAGAAGGCGTAGGTGGCGGCGTAGCGGGTCACGAGCTGGGCGGGGTGCAGGTCCCAGCCTTGGTAGAAGCCGCGCTCCAGGGAGCGGCGGACCAGGCGGGAGTGCAGGCGCCAGGCGGCGATGACCTCGTCGCGGCTGCCGACAGGGAGGATATTGGTCGAGCCGTCGCTCAGCCTGACGCCGGTCCCGGCCGCGGCGACCTGCATGACCGCCTTGGCGTAGTCGGCGGCGGGGTGCTCCATGCTCTGGTACGCCGCGGCGACGCCGAGCGCCGCGCTGTAGTCATAGGTGCCGTAGTGCAGGCCCGTCAGCCGCTCAGGCGCGGCGTGCACGCATTTCGCGATCGTCGCGGCACCGTCGGCGCCCATGATCGCCTGCGGCGTCTCGACCTGGATCTCGAACATCACTCGCTGCGACGGCCCGATCCCGAAGGCGTTCTGAAGCCGCTCGCACAACACCGCCATCGCCGACACCTGAGCCGCCGACGTCACCTTGGGCAGCGTGATCACGAAACCCGGCGGCAGCGGCCGGCTGTGCTCGAGCAACGTGCCGACGAACGTCTGCAGCGTCCTGACCGCCCGCAGCCTGGTGTCCCGTTCCAGGCTCTTGCACCGCACGCCGCTGAACGGCGGCGCGGACTCCTCGCGCATCGCCCTGGCGAGCGCCCTGGCCGCCGCGCGGGCGTGCGCGTCCTCGGTGTCGTCGGCGCGCGAGCCGTAGCCGTCCTCGAAGTCGATCCGCAGGTCCTCGACCGGCTGCGCGCCCAGCTTGGTGACGACGAGCGGGTGCACCTGCTCAGCTACCCCGGGGGCGAGTCCGGTAACGCTGGCGAGTTCGGCCGGACCAGGCGCGAACTCCTCGAGCGCAGCCAGGGCCTGCGCGCCCCACTGGCGCACGGTCTGCGGTCCGAACGCGTGCGCGGGGACATAGGCGGTGTGGACTGGCTGCCTGCCGAGAATCAAGTCGCGGTAGCCCGACTCCAGGTCGTCGTCCGCGACGGCCAGCAGCCCGTCCAGGTCGTGGGCCAGGAAGTCCAGGACACCGGCCTGCCGGGGTCGGGTCACGGGAGCGTTCCCGTTATATCTTCTGGCTTGACTGGAACACGGGTGAGATCGAGGCCAGTCGCCGCGCGGATGGCCGCGACGATCGCGGGGCCCGAGGAGATCGCCGGCGGCTCGCCCACCCCGCGCAGGCCGTACGGCGCGTGCGGGTCGGGGTATTCGAGCACGTCGATCCGCATCGGCGGGACGTCGAGGATCGTCGGGATCAGGTAGTCGGTGAACGACGGGTTCCTGATCAGCCCGTCCCGCACCTGGACTTCCTCCATGATCGCCAGGCCGAGGCCCTGCGCGCTGCCGCCCTGGATCTGGCCGGCGACAGCCTGCGGGTTCATGGCCACGCCGACGTCCTGCGCGCAGTCCAGCGCGACGACCCTGACGAGCCCGAGCTCGGTGTCGACGTCGACGATGGCGCGGTGCGCCGCGAACGCGTACTGCACGTGCGCGAACCCCTGCCCGGTCTCCGGGTCGATCGGCTCGGTCGGCCGGTGCCGCCACTGCACCGTCTCCTCGTACGCGTCCTCACCAGCGAAAGCGGCGATCGTCCCGACCGGGCCTGTATCGGACCAGACCTCGTTGTCCGCCAGCCGCAGGCCGGTCGCGGTCTGACCCAGGCGATCAGCAACTTTCTTCAGCAAACGCTCGCGGATAGTCGAGCACGCCGACTTGATCGCCCCGCCGGTGACGTAGGTCTGCCTGGACGCCGACGTCGACCCGGCCGAGCCGATCCTGGTGTCCTTGGGAACGACGACCACGTTGCTGACGCCGAGCTCGGTCCTGCAGATCTGCTGCTCGATCGTGACCAGGCCCTGGCCGACCTCGGCGGCCGCGGTGTGCACGGTCACGACCGGCGCGCCGGCGACGACCTCGAGCCTGATCCGTGCGGTCGAGTAGTCGTCGAAGCCCTCGGAGAAGCCCACGTTCTTGTACCCGACGGCGTAGCCGATCCCGCGCCTGATGCCCTCGCCGTGCGTGGTGTTGCCGACTCCTCCTGGCAGCTGCCGCAGGTCAGGATCCGCCAGTCCGCCGGGGGCGGCGGCATCGGCCGGCTCTGCCCCCGCGCCGCCGCCCGGCGGCTCTGCCCCCGCGCCGCCGCCCGGCGGCTCTGCCCCCGCGCCGCCGCCCGGCGGCAGTGGCATCTGCTCGACCCGGCGCAGCATCTCGACGACCGGCGCCGGGCTGTCGATGACCTGCCCGGTCGGGCCCGCGGCGCCTTGTTCCATCGCGTTGCGGCAGCGGAACTCCACCGCGTCCATCCCGAGGGCGGCCGCGAGCCTGTCCATCTGCGCCTCGTAGCCGAACGCCGCCTGCACGGACCCGAAGCCGCGCATCGCGCCGCACGGCGGGTTGTTGGTGTAGACGCCGTACGCGTCGATGTGCACGTTCGGCACGACGTACGGCCCGGCGCCCATGGTGCCGGCGTTGCCGACCACGGCCGAGGTGCTCGACGCGTAGGCGCCGCCGTCCAGGTGCATGCTCGCCTTGACGTAGACGAGCTGGCCGTCACGGGTCGCGCCGTGCTCGTAGGTGATGCGCGCGGGATGCCGGTGCACGTGCCCGAAGAACGATTCCTCGCGGGAGTACATCATCTTGACTGGTTTGCCGGTGTGCAGCGCCAGCAGGCACGCGTGCACGTGCATGGACAGGTCCTCGCGGCCGCCGAACGCACCGCCGACCCCGGCCAGGGTCAGCCTGACCCGGTCAGGCGGCAGCCCGAGCGCTGCGCACACCTGCTGCTGGTCGACGTGCAGGAACTGGGTCGATACGAACAGGTCGACCCCGCCGGTGCCGTCGGGCACCGCCAGCCCGGCCTCTGGGCCGAGGAAGGCCTGGTCCTGCATCCCGATCTCGTACGTTCCGGTCACGACGACGTCGGCTTGCGGGACCGGTTCACCCTTGCGGATCTTCAGGTGCCTGACCACGTTGCCGCCCGGGTGCAGGCGCGGAGCGCCCGGCTCCAGGGCAGCGACCGCGTCGGTGAGGGGTTCCAGCACCTCGTAGTCCACCGCGATCTTGCCGGCGGCGATCCTGGCGACCTCGGGATGGTCCGCGGCGACCAGCGCCACTGGCTCACCCGCGTACCGCACCACGCCGGCGGCGAGTACCGGCTGGTCCGCGTGCTCGAGGCCGTAGGCGTTCTGGCCGGGGACGTCATCGCTGAGCAGGACCGCGTAGACCCCGGCCGTGGCCAGCGCCTCGCCGATCGCGATGCTCGTGATCCTGGCGCGGGGATGCGGGCTGCGCAGCGTCACGCCCCAGATCATGTCGTCCATCCAGACGTCGCTGCCGTACGCGAACTCCCCCGTCACCTTGCCCTTGCCGTCCGGCCTGACCGGGCTCGTGCCGACGCCGCCCGGCTGGCCCGTGCGTGGAAGGCCGGCCTCAGGCGCCTGCGGCGGCGCGGGAGCGCGGCTCGGGCTGCCCGGCGCGCGGGTCGGTGTGCTCACGCCGCCGAGCCTAGTGAGCGCCGGCGAGATTCACCACAGGCAGTAACCAGAGGTAGCGCAAAGGGGCGGGCCCGATCGTAGCCGCCCTAACCGGGCAGGCGGGACGTGTCGATCCTGATCAGGTACTCGGCCGTCGGCACCCAGACCGAGCCCTGCGTGTAGAAGATCTGCGAGCAGACCTCCTGCCCGCACGAGTTCGGCGGGATCCGGACCCCGCCCGCCGGCCGGCCGGTCTGCTGGCTGACCCGCAGCACCCCGCTGAACGGGTACCCGTTGTCGAGGAACCACAGCCAGCCGCCGCCCGCGGCCAGGAAGTCAAGGCCGCCCGCTCTGGACGGGTCGTAGTTGCGGTAGGTGAAGTGACGGACGACCTGCCCTGTTGACGGGTCGATCCTGGCGAGGCGCTCGCCACTGCGCAGCACCCAGATCGAACCGTCGCCTGCGGCGATCGAACCGCCGAAGTACAGGTCCTGCGGCTTGCGGACTAGCACGGTGTGCGGATGGCCAGTGGTGGTGACCAGGCCGATGACGCCGGGAACCCGCGTGAACCACACCGCGCCTGGAGCGGCGGTCAGCGAGAAGACGTGCCCGGGCATCGGGCCTGCCAGCTGGTGCGCGCGCGCGGTGGCCGGATTGATTCGCCAGATGTCCGTTCCCTGCGCGCCGACGTCGCCGCACGCAGCGAGCAGGTTACCTGAACCGAAGGCGACCTGGCCGCAGCGGCCGGCGGGCAAGTGGATGGTGCTCAGCACCTGCCCAGAGGCAAGGTCGACACGCTCGATCTGTCCGCGCGCCTGACCATCGGGTGTCGTCAGCCACAGCCGGCCGTCGCCGGCGGCGATGGCCGGCATCTGCCTGCCCAGGCTGGTCCTGAACATGATCGAGCTCGTGGCGAGGTCGATGCCGGCGAGCTGGTACGTGGTGGCGAGGCCGGGCTGTTCGAGGGCGCGGACGACCCAAGCGTGCCCGGCGTCCCCGACCACCGCCATGACGCCGCTGATGGGGATCCTGGCGGTCACCGCGTTCTGATACGTCCGCGGCGACGCCGGGATCGTGGTGCTCGCCGTGCGCTGAGGGCCGTCGCTGCCGCGAAGCGCGCCGTTCAGCACGGGAACGGCGACGACCAGCCCGGCGAGCGCCGCCGCTGTCGCGACGGCCAGACCTCGCCGGCGCGTCCTGACCGACCGCGACCGCAGCGCCTGGAACTCACGCCAGGCCTTCGCGGTGTCCGCCGGCCGCCCGTGATCACCCTGGCCGAGATCACCCTGGCCGAGATCACCCTGGCCGAGATCACCCTGGCCGAGATCACCCAGCCCCAGATCGCACTGCCCCAGATCGCGCAGCCGCTGCTCGAGGTCGGTGTCGGTCATCTCACGCTCCTCCCGGCTCCCCAGACCCGCGCGGGCCCTGGGCGGCTCGGCGCTCCCTGATCACTCGACGCCCGTGGATCCTCGGCCCGCGACTCACCGAGCCGGTCCCTGAGCAGCCGCAGCCCCTTGTGCGTCTGGCTCTTCACCGTGCCGACGGAGACCCCGAGCAAACCCGCGGTCTCCGCCTCGGACAGCCCGAGCAGGAACCGCAGCACGACGCACTCCCGTTTCCGCGCTGGCAGCGCGGCGACGGCCCGGCGCAGTTCGACGACCGCGGCGGGATCCGGATCCGGCGGAGCGGCCCGGTCAGCGCCCTTGATCCGCAGCGCGCGCCGCTCGATGGCCTTGCGCCTGATGGTCTCGCGGGACAGGTTGACGACCGTGCGCTGCAGGTACATCGGCGCGGCCTGCGGATCGGAGATCCACCGCCAGCGCCGCCACAGCCGCAGGTACGCCTCCTGCGCCAGTTGCTCGGCCAGATCCCAGTCCCCGACCAGGGAGAACGCGGTGTAGACGATCCGCGGGTAGTGCGCGTGGAACAACGACTCAACCGACTCGTCGGCCTCGCGCCGCGACCGGCGCTCTGGCCCTCCGAACGTGATGATGTCGTCAGCCACGTTTCAAGGATGCGCCACTATCGCGAAAGGTTGCCGCCGGATCCCGGCCAGTTTCACGGCGCTGGGCTGGGCTACCTGGCCGGCACCGCGCGGATAGCCAGCGGCGGGCGGTTCCTGCCCTCTCCAGGGCTGCCCGGATCTCCGCCAGGACGCCGGTCCCGTCAGCCCTAATCCGGCTAGGCGCGAACGGCTGCACGAGGATCCCGTGAGCGGTCATCAGCGACTGTCTCGCTTGCGTTCGCGCCAAGTCCGGCGGCAACAGGTGCCACTCCCTCGAATCGACCTCGACCGCGACTCCCGCGTCACCCCACCACGCGTCCGGCTGCGCAAGGAATATGTCGCTGGCGAACAACCGCGGGTTGTACAGCGGTTCCGGTAGCCGACCGCTTATGATCAGCTTCCGCAGATCGCCCTCGGCGACCGACCTGATACCGGCCGTGACCTCCTCTAACGCCGCCCGTAGCGCGCTGGCTCCCTGCGGCGCTCCCGCACGCACTTCTGTGGCGATCTCCGCGACTGTGCATGTGCGTCGCTGAACAGCATCGGCAGCAAAGGCTCGTACCTCGCGGATCCCGAATGAGCCGCGAGCGGCATCTGCGACGGCTCGAGCCGGCGGAGCCCAGAGCATGCCGTCCATCCGCCAGGGACGTTCCGGCATCCGGCTGGTGCGGTGAACGTGCACGAACCCGATGCTCGTCCGCCTGGTCGTGGCCGGAATGAGCACCTCGACGATGTCGGACAGCGGCACGCGTACGCCCTGACGCCGCAGAGCGGCCGTACCAGTGATCATGCAGCCGCGGCCGGCATAGAGCACCGCGGCGATCTCGCGCTGGCCGATCGTCAGCTCACCTTTGTGGGACATGTAGATGCCGGGGAGGACGACCCGCCAGGGCCCATTGGTGCTCAGTCTGTGCCGCACGGCGTCCTCCGACAACCCAGCCGCAAGCGCCTGCCGTCGGGTGATGAGTTCGCCTTGCTGACGTAAGACGGTCCTCGCCGCCCGATCAGCAACAGTAATTGTCCGTTTCATCCCCATACCATCGCACGGGCCACTGACATTCCCCCGCGCGCCAGCCCCACCTATGAACCGTTAGTGGTGGTATAGGCCCACCAAGGGTTCATAGCTGGGCCTTGAATGGGGAGCCCGGGGCTTAGCGGAGGATCGTGGCGGCGCGGGTGGCGGCGCGGGTGGCGGCGCGCTCGTCGACGGTGACCATCTCGTCGTCCTCGACGACGGGGCGGCCGTTGACCAGGAGGAGTTCAAGCGGCGGGCGAGCGCCGAGCACCAGAGAGGCGACGGGGTCGGCGATATCGGCATGCGCCAGCCCGTCCACCCGCCACAACGCCACGTCAGCGAGCTTGCCCGCCTCGAGCGAGCCGAGCTCGCCGACCCGGCCGATCAGCCGAGCGCCGCCCAGTGTCGCCAGCTCGAGGGACTGCCGCACGGTCAGTGCCTGCGGGCCGCCCGCGGCCCTGGCCATCAGCACAGCCTCGCGCGCCTCGCCGAGCAGCGAACTCTCCTCGTTCGAGGCCGAACCGTCGACGCCCAGCCCGACCGGTACCCCGGCGGCGAGCAGGTCGGCGGTCCTGCAGATCCCGGCGCCGAGCCTGGCGTTCGATGACGGGCAGTGCGCGATGCCCGTTCCGGTGGCGGCCAGCCGCGCGATCGCGGCGTCGTCAAGGTGCACGCCGTGCGCCAGCCAGACGTCGCCTGCCAGCCAGCCCAGCGAGTCGAGGTACTCGACCGGGGTGCAGCCGAAGTGCGCCGCGCAGTACTCATCCTCGTCCGACGTCTCAGCGATATGGGTATGCAGCCGCACCCCGTGCGACCTTGCCAGGCCCGCTGCCGCCGTCATGAGCTCACCCGTCACGGAGAACGGCGAGCACGGCGCCACGCCCATCCGCAGCATCGACCAGGGCGACGGGTCATGGAATGCCGAGATCGCCGCGGACGTCGCGGCGAGGATCGCGTCGAGATCCTCGGTGACCTCGTCGGGCGGCAAGCCGCCCGACGAGGCGCCCAGGTCCATCGACCCCCGCGTCGGGTGGAACCGCAGACCAACGTCCCGAGCAGCGACGATCGTGGCGCCGAGCACGTCGCCGCCGCCGCGCGGGAACACGTAGTGGTGGTCGGTGCTGGTCGTGCAGCCGGTCCTGGCCAGCCACGCGAGTGCCGCGGTCGCGGCGTCCCGCACGACGCCCTCGTCGATCCTGGCCCAGACCGGGTACAGCTCGGTCAGCCACTCGAACAAGGTCGAGTCGACGGCACGGCCGCGCGTCGCCCACTGGTACAGGTGATGGTGGGTGTTGATCAGCCCGGGCGTGGCCAGGCACCCGGACGCGTCGACCACCCGCGCCCCGGCGTACGCGCCGGGAACCTGGCCAGCGCCGACCGCGGCGATCTGGTTCCCGGCGACGACGACGTAGCCGTCCGCGTGTTCGGCTCGCGCGGCGTCCATGGTGACGACGTGGCAGCCGCTGAGCACGACCTGGCTCACGCGCCATCCCCGGCCGCGGCGCCACCGGGCCCGGGATCCCGCAACCGGGATCCCGCGAGCCGCACCGCGTCGAGGATCTTTTCGTAACCGGTGCACCGGCACAGGTTCCCGGCCAGCGCCTCCCGCACGTCGGCGTCGGCCGGATCGGGGTCCCTGGCCAGCAGGTCGTGCGCGGCAACGATCAGCCCAGGCGTGCAGAACCCGCACTGGACGGCTCCCGCCTCGATGAATGCCTGCTGCACCGGGTGCAGCTCGCCGTCGCCGCCGGCCAGGCCCTCGACCGTCACGATGTCGCGCCCCTGCGCCTGCCCAGCGGCGACGAGGCAGGCGCAGACCGGCGTGCCGTCCAGGTACACCGTGCAGGACCCGCATTCGCCCTGCTCGCAGGCGTTCTTCGAGCCAGGCAGGCCCATCCGCTCGCGGAGCACGAACAGCAGGCTCTCCCCGGGCCAGACGTCGTCGGCCTCGTGCCGCACGCCGTTGACCGTCGCCGTTACCCGCATCGCCCGATCACCCTTCCCCGCCCGAGCCGCCCGAACCGCCCGAGCCGCCCGAGCCGGCCGAGCCGCCCGAACCGCCTGAACCGGCCGAGCCGCCCGAGCCGCCCGAGCCGCGCGAGCCGCTCGCGCGCTGGTATTCGGCCCAGGCCCAGCTCAGCGTCCGCCGCGCCAGCACGGTGAGCGCGTGCCGCCGGTACGCGGCCGTGCCCCTGACATCGTCGATCGGCCGCGCGGCCGCGCTCACCAGCGCGCCGAACTCCGTCACCACCTCATGCGGCAGCGCGCCGCGAGACTCCCACAGCCCTGACTCGGCCAGCGCCCCGGCCAGGAATGCCTCCGCCTCGAGCGCCCGCACCGGCGTCGGCGCCGCCGACCCGATCCCGGTGCCGACAGCCCGTCGGCCCGGATGCAGCGCCAGCCCGAACGCGGTCACCGCGATCACCATCGCGTTCCTGGTGCCGATCTTGGCGAACTGCTCGGGACCGGCCGGCGGGCTGATCCACACCGCGGCGATCAGCTCGTCAGGAGCCAGCGCGCTCCGCTTGACGCCGGTGAAGAACTCCCCCGCCGGGATCATCCGGCTCCCGCGTGCGGACGCGACCTCGATCTCAGCGTCCGCGGCCAGCAGGGACGGGTGGCAGTCGCCGGCTGGCGAGGCAGACCCGAGGTTCCCGCCGATCGTGCCCCGGTTCCTGATCTGGGGCGAGCCGACGGTCCTCGCCGCCATCGCCAGCCCGGGCAGCCGCCGCCCGAGCCCGGTCTCGCCGCGCTCGCCGGTCAGCTCGGCGTAGGTCACCCCTGCGCCGACCCGCAGCCTGCCGTCCCGCAGCGACCAGCCGGCCAGTTCCGGCACCCGGTTCAGGTCAAGCAGCACATCGGGCCGCCGCCTGGCGAAGTTCAGCTCCACCATGACGTCGGTCCCGCCAGCGATCGGCACCGCGCCAGGGGCCGCGGCCTTGGCCGCGAGGGCCTCGGCCAGGCTTCCTGGCTGCAGGAACTCCATCAGCGTCGCAAGCCTCCCTCCAGACCGCTCAGCCTGCCACATTCCGCCCGATGCGGGTCAGGCGAAGGCGGCAGGCAGCTCCCACGCCGGTCCAGCGTCCGGCGCGCCATCCCGCACGGCGGCGCACTGGATCAGCCCGTAGGGCCGGTCGTCGGCGTGGAACACCTCCCCGGGATTGTCGAGCCCGTACGGCGAGAGATCGGCGAGGAAATGGTGCTTGTTCGGCGCCGACAGCCTGATCTCGGCGATGTCGTCCCTGGCCGCCAGGACGGCCGCGCCCATGTCCCACAGCGTCTGCTGCAGCGCGCGGCTGTGCGGCACCGCGAACCGCTCCAGCAGGATGCTCCTGACCTGCGCGAACGCCTCGTCCCACGCGACGCCGGCCGCGGCGTACCGCCACCGCGCGGTCAGCGACGTGGCCAGGATCCGGTCGCTCGCCTCAGCCAGCGTCGTGTAGCGGTCCCTGAGGAACCCGGTGAATTGTGATCCCGTCGACTTGAGCAGCACCAGGTCCCTGATACCGGAGATGACCCATTGAGTTGTAACAGGGCCCTCGGCGTCGATCACCGCCGCGGCGCAGCGTATCTCCTGGCCGGTCCTGACGAACGCGTGCGGATGGCCTGATCCGGCTACGCTGATCCGTTCCCAGCGGTACTCGTCGACGTCGACGCGGGCGCGGGTCACCGACGCGATGTCGTCGGTGAAGTGCCCGGCCAGGGCCAGCGCGTAGGCCTCGATCGCGCCGGCGCCGCGCTCCTTGGCATAGGCGAAGGCGGTGTTCTTCTGCGTATCGGTCGGCAGCACCATGGACTGGTCACCCGCGAGGTGCGCGGCGGCGAAGTCGCCGCGCAGCGCCGTCGACACGTTGAGGTCGCGGATCTCGTGCCGCTCGGTGTCGCGGTAGATCCTGACCACCCGGGTCTCCGCCTTGCCGTACTGGTTGTCACCGAGCGTGATCGACATGGCCTAGCTCCCGCGGTAGGTCGAGTAGGAGTACGGGCTGAGCAGCAGCGGCACGTGGTACCGGGGCCGGAGCCCGTCGGCCGCGAACGTGACCACCACCTCGGGGAAGAACGCGCTCCCCTCCCCGGCCGCGGCCAGGTAACCGCCGGTGTCGAACACCAGGCGGTAGGTCCCGGCCGACAGCGAGGCCACGCCGAAGTCGGAGATCCGCCCGTCCGCGTCGGTGGTGCCGCGGCCCAGCTCGAGCGCACCGGTGCCCGCACGTTCCAGCCGCACGAGGATCCCGCTGGCCGGCTCGCCGCGCGCGGTGTCCAGCACGTGCGTGCTCACGGCGCTCACCGGCGCGCCTCGGTGCCAACCGCGCGCGCCTCCGGCACGACGCTCACGACACGTCACCGATCAGCTTGCGCAGCCTGATCTGGTTGATCTTGGCCAGCTCGGATGCCACGACGCCCCACTCCGTCTCCTGGTCGTTGCCGAGCCGCTCGCGCAGGAAAGCGAGCAGCTCGGACGCGCTCCGGCCGGTCGCGCACGCCAGGTAGATGTGCCCGAACCGGCGCTCGTACTCGGCGTTGCCATCGTCCAGCGCCCGCCTGAGGGCGGCGTCCGCGTCGCGGACGCCGGCCTGCTCCTGACCCGACCATCCTTTGGCCGCAGCGCTGGCCCCGGGGGACGACTCCCCAGGACCCCCGCGAACGACCCGGCGGTCGCCGATCCTCGGGTGACCGGCGAGCGCGTCGCGCAGGTCTGCTTCGGACAGCCCGGCCACGGCCGCATCCGACGCCGCGAGCAGCGCCGCTGCGTCGGCGAACGGCCGGCGTGCCGTCACCGCCTCGATCCAGCGACCCGACGGGCAACAGCCGTGCAGTGCCGCCCTGGCCGCGTCCTCGGGCAATTTGCTGAGCTCGTCCACGGTCGGCATTGGCTCAGCCTCTCGCGCCTTGCTCACGCGTGCAATGTCCCTGACATCAGAGCCAGGCCGACGTAGGGGCGACGTACTTCGGCGCCTGGATGCGCGGCGACCTCGACGCGGTGCGCTCGATCCTCGCCGACGACGTGACGTTTGACGGCCCGCTCGGCCATGCCGGCAGCGCCGACGAATGCGTCGCTGGGCTCAAGCGGATGTCACAGATCGTCACCAAGATCGACATCCGCAAGACATTTGCCGACGGACCACGTGCTCACCTGGTTCGATCTGCACACCTCGACCACGAAGCCGATGCCGACCGTGAACTGGCGGCACATCGAGAGCGGCAAGATCACCTTCATCCGCGTGACCTTCGATCCTCGTCCGCTCACTGGCGGTTAGGGCGGCCAGCGCTCTGCCAGTTGTCCAAGATCAGGGCTAGCTGTCCAAGCCCGGGGTCGCGGCGGCCTCGGCCCCGACCTCGCGGCCGGCCAGCAGCCAGTACACGCCGCCGCCGGTGATCATGCCGGTCAGCAGGCTGACGTCCGAGCCGAGCGCACCACCGATCCGGCTGGCCAGCGGGCCGACGTAGGGCGAGTACGCGTTCAGCCAGAAAGCGGCTGCGATCATGCCAGCCGCCTGCGCGGCCAGCGCGCGACGGCCAGGAACGCCGCCTTCAGCCAGTCAGGGACGGCGTGCAGGCCAGCCTCTCCCGCCAGCGAGATGGCGGCGAAGACGATCAGCGCGACGCCCTCGATCTCGAAGCCGACCTGCGTCACTCAGTTGAACAGCGAGGGCACCTTGTTGCCGGCCGGCCCGAACGGGGCGCGGCTGATGCCGAAGCACGTCGTTCCTGCCTGCGGACCCTGCAGGCTGGCCAGCCCGGTCAGCGCGCAGGACACGTTGCCGGCCGCGATCACGACGACAGCCTGGGTGAAGGACAGCCCGAAGACGACGATGCCGAGCACGCCGCAGACCAGGAAGTCGACGTTCCAGATCGCGCCGGCCCACATCCAGAACAGCCCGGCAGGCGTCCCCCGTCGCTCGCACAGCGGAACGTGCCCGATCCCCCGCCGCTCGACCGCCGTGATCGGCGGCGCCCCCTGGGCGCGTGGCGGTATGCCGCCTGCACCTGGCACCGTGCACCCCCGAGACGAGACGCTACCCGGCCGGGCCGACAGTCACGCGGGCGGCGCGGGAGCCCAGGTAGCAAGATGGGTGCCATGGATCTTCCCGTGATGCCGCCGGTCCCGCCGATGCTCGCGAAGTCCGTCAAGGCGATACCCGGCGGCGCGATGAGCTACGAGCCGAAATGGGACGGCTTCCGGTCGATCATCTTCCGCGATGGCGATGAGGTCGAGATCGGCAGCCGCAACGAGCGGCCGATGACCAGGTACTTCCCCGAGATCGTCGCGGCCGCGAAGGCGAGCCTGCCCGAGCGATCTGTTATCGATGGGGAGATCGTCATCCCTGACGCGGACGGACGGTGCCTGGACTTCGAGGCGCTGCTGCAGCGGATTCATCCGGCCGACAGCCGGGTGCGGCTGCTCGCCGACCAGACCCCGGCCGCGTTCGTCGGGTTCGACCTGCTGGCGCTCGGCGGCAAGGACTACACGCAGGACCCGTTCGCGATGCGGCGCGAGGCCCTCGAGGAAGCGCTGGCCGACGCGCTGCCGCCGGTCTACCTGACGCCGGCGACCAGGGATCCCGGGCTCGCCGAGGTGTGGTTCAGCCAGTTCGAGGGCGCGGGCCTGGACGGCATTGTCGCGAAGCCGCTCGACGGCAGCTACCAGCCGGACAAGCGGGCCATGTTCAAGATCAAGCACGAGCGGACCGCCGACTGCGTCGTCGCCGGCTACCGGGTGCACAAGAGCGGCCCCGACGCGATCGGGTCGCTGCTGCTGGGCCTGTACACCGACGAGGGCAAGCTCGCCAGCGTCGGGGTGATCGGCGCGTTCCCGATGGCGACCCGCAAGGCGCTGTTCTCCGACCTGCGGCCGCTCGTGACGACGTTCGACGGCCATCCGTGGAACTGGCAGCCCGAGATGACGACCAGGCACCCGCGCGAGGCCGAGCACAGCCGCTGGAACGCCGGCAAGGACCTGTCGTTCGTGCCGCTGCGCCCCCAGCGGGTCGTCGAGGTCCGCTACGACCACATGGAGGGCACGAGGTTCCGGCACACGGCGCAGTTCGTCCGCTGGCGCCCCGACCGGGAGCCTGAGTCCTGCGGGTTCGCCCAGCTCGAGGAGCCGGTGAGCTTCAGCCTCGGCGACATCCTGGCTGGGTAGGCCGCACCCTGATGCGAGCGCGGGCGGCCGGGGCGGGCGCGGCTGTCACCATTCTCGTGGCGCTGGCGCCGGCGTGCTCGGCGCCCGCGCCCGCCGCGAGCACCCCTCCGCAGACACGGCAGACAACACCGCCGCAGACGACGCCGTCCGCCAGCCCCGGGCACTCCGGCGCGCGCCAGTCCCCCGCCGTCTCGGCCGGGTTCGGCAGGCTCGGGCGGTTCAGGACGGCGCGGGCCAGGCTCAGCATCACCGAGCCGGCGCACACCGGGCCGGCCGGCGACCCGCTCGGGCCGCGGCGGCTGCTCATCCAGCTCTGGTACCCGCTGGCCGGCGGGGCTGGCTCAGGCGCCCGGCCCGCACCAGGTCCGCTGCCGCTGATCGCGTTCGGGCCGGGGTTCAGGCAGTGCGGCGGCCCGTATGCCGGCCTGCTGCGCTCCTGGGCCAGCGCGGGGTACGTGGTCGCGGCCGTGAACTTCCCCCGCTCGGACTGCCTGACCGGCACCGCTGCGACCGAATCGGACCTGGTCAACCAGCCTGCCGACATCTCGTTCGCGATCACGGCGCTGTCCCGGCGCAGCGCTGCGGGAACCGGCCTGCTCGCCGGACGGCTCGACCCGCGCGAGATCGCGATCGCGGGCCAGTCCGACGGCGGCGACACCGTTGCCGCCATCGGAGCGAACTCCTGCTGCACCGACCGCCGGGTCAGGGCGGTCGCGGTGCTGTCGGGGGCCGAATGGCCGGCCATGCACGGTGCGTTCTTCGCCCGACCGCCGGTTCCGATGCTGTTCACCCAGGGCGACGCCGACACCGTGAACCCGCCAGGGTGCAGCGTGACGATGTACCGCTCCGACCGTGCCAGGGCACGGTTCTACCTGGACCTGCTCGGAGCGGGCCATACCGGGCCGTACTGGGGCACGAACCCGTACGAGCGCATCGTCGCCCGGGTCACGCTGGCATTCTTCGATCACTACGTGCTCGGGCGCGGTGCGGCCGCGGCGGCCATGGGCCGGGCCGGCAACATCCGGCACGTTGCCAGACTGTTCAGCCTGGGCCGAGGCAGTCTTGCCGGCGGCGCCTGCGTGACGTGATCGAACCGACGAAGGAGAGCTGATGAAGCCGATGCCGGAGGACTGGGAGCGCGCCGTCGCGGTCGTCGCCCACCCCGACGATCTGGAGTACGGCGCCGCGTCCGCCATCGCGCGCTGGACGCGGCAGGGCAAGACGGTCTCTTACGTGCTCGCGACCAGGGGCGAGGCCGGCATCGCCGGCATGGCGCCCGCCGACGTCGCACCGCTGCGGATGGATGAGGAGAGGCGCAGCGCCGCGGTCGTCGGGGTCACCGAGATGGAGTTCCTCGACCACGTCGACGGCCTGGTCGAGTACGGCATCCCGCTTCGCCGCGACCTCGCGGCCGCCTTCCGCAGGCTCCGCCCCGATGTCGTGATCACCTCGAGCTTCGACCTGACCTGGGGCGAGGAAGGACCGGTCAACCACGCCGATCACCGGGCCGTAGGGCTCGCCGTCCTCGACGCCTGCCGGGACGCGGCCAACGAGTGGGTCTTCCCCGAGGCCGGCCAGGCGATCTCGTCCATCACGGACGCCTACGTGCTGGCCAGCGGCGAGCCGACTCACTTCGTCGACGTCACCGACACGATCGGGCTGGGCGTCGCGTCGCTCCGCGAGCACCGCGCCTACATCGAAGGGCTGGGCAGGGACTTCGACCCTGACGAGTTCCTGCGCTCGATGGCGGGCTACGTCGGGCTGGGCGCTGGCTGCGAGTACGCGGTGAGCATGCACCGCTATCCCATGGGCTGACTCGCCGCACGCGTGACGGCGCCCTCCAGTCACATGAGGTGACAACTGGCTACTCACCGCACATAACAACATCGTCATGCCTTGATGAAATGCGCCATTTGATCTAGTGCCTCTGGTATATCTGGCCACCGGCCTGCTGAAAGCGAGTCAATCGATCTACCGGAGGAATTGTGCGCACAGTCTTGCTCACTCGACAGGCAGTAACGGCTGCCGTCGTTGCCGCGCTTGGAGTGCTTGGCGTGTCAGCGCCCGCCATTGCCTCAGGCTCGGCTCATAGCGGCTCGCACCCGGCGACCCGCGCGGTCTCGCGCCCGGCGCTCCCGGCAGGCCAGCACTATGCCTGCCCGCCGGCCAAGCCGGGTCAGATGACATGCATGTCGATCGTGCGCGCGGTGCATTTCTCCGGCATGGCGCCGGCCGCGGGAATCAGGCCATCGGCAAACGGGCCGTACGGGCCGGGCGACTTGCGCAAGGCGTACAAGCTCGTCACCGCCGCAGCGCAGCGCGGCAAGGGCAAGACGATCGCGATCGTTGACGCGTTCAACAACCCGCACGCGAACGCCGACCTCAAGGTCTACCGGTCGCACTTCCACCTGCCGGCGTGCACGACGTCCAATCACTGCCTGCGCATTGTGAACCAGAACGGCAAGGCGCACCCGCTGCCGGCGGGCAACGCGAACTGGGGCGTCGAGATCGCGCTCGACCTCGACATGGCCTCGGCGATCTGCCCCAAGTGCCATATCCTGCTGGTCGAGGCGACGAACAATTCCACCAATAACCTTGGAACGGCCGTGAACCGTGCCGTGAAGATGGGCGCGAAGTACGTGTCCAACAGCTGGGGCGGCCCTGAGTTCAGCGGCCAGAACCACTTCAGCCACTTCTTCAATCACCCTGGGCGCGTGATCAACTTCGCGTCCGGCGACGCGGGCTTCGGCCCGACCTTCCCGGCCGACCTGCAGTACGTGACCTCCATCGGCGGCACCCGCCTGGTGCACAAGGCGGGCGGCCGCGGCTTTGCGGAGTCGGTGTGGGGTTCCAGCTCCGGCGGCGACGGCACCGCCTCTGGCTGCTCGAATGGCGAAGCCAAGCCCTCGTGGCAGCTCGCTGACCGGAACCCGACGACAGGCTGCCTGACCAGGACCGAGAACGACGTCTCCGCGGTCGCTGACCCCGCCACCGGCGTCGTCGTCTACGACACCTTCCACGCACCAGGCGGCATCGAGGTTGGCGGCACGAGCGCGTCCACGCCGATCATCACGGCGATCTACGCGCTTGCTGGCAGCCCGAAGACGCGCACCTACCCGGCCGAGTACTCCTACCTGCGCAAGGGTCACCTGTTCGACGTCACGTCGGGTGCCAACGGCAGCTGCGGCACGTACCTCTGCCAGGGCAAGGCGGGCTTCGACGGCCCGACCGGCCTGGGCACCCCGAACGGCACCGCCGCGTTCGGCACCGGCAGCAAGCGCATGGTGACCCTGGTCGACCCGGGCCGCCGGTCCAGCACCCACGGCCAGAAGTTGTCCGTCAAGATCACCGGCCTGGACAGCGCGAAGGTCAGCCTGCTGCACTACAACGGCAACGGCACCCTGCCGGCCGCCTGTCGATCAAGTCGGTCGCCCACTCGACGAACGGCCTGATCACGGGCACGCCGACGACGCCTGGCAGCTACGACGTCACGGTGTCGGCCAAGGACGGCTCCGGCGCCAAGGGCGTGACGCACTTCATCATCGTGGTGCACTAGCTCTCGTCGCGGAGGAGGGCCCGCGCTGGCTTGCCAGCGCGGGCCCGCGCGCATCCGGGCGCTATGACGCGGGCGATTCCGGCGGTTCGCTCGTTCCCCCGGCCTGGGCCCGGCCGACCAGCAGGTCGAGGAATCCCCCGCCGCGCATGCCGAGCAGTTCCCGGGAGCGCGCGATCCCGACCGCGAAGAAGACCAGCACGAACGTGGCCCCGGCGTGCATGGCCGACCGCTGCGTCTTCGCGGTGAAGGAGACCACGACCTGCCACACGTAGGTGGCCAGGATCAGCCCGAGCAGGACCGGCCACCGGTGCGTGAACCGCTCCCCTGGCCTGGCGCGCGAGAGCCGCACGCGAAGGCCCGCAGTGCTGGTCACGCCCAGCATGCCGAGCAGCAGGTTCGCCGTCGGAATGCCGTTGCCGTCCGGCAGCAGGGCGATCAGCGAGATCCACAGCGAGTCGACCAGCGCGGTGAACGCTGTTCCGGCCACGGTGCTCGAGCGAGGTCTTGCCCTGCTCGCGGGACTGCGCGACCGACAGCGCGACGAAGAGCAGCCCGGTCAGCGCGCCGGCCACCGTGACGCTGCCGAGAAAGAAGTTCGTGTAGGACACGATCGAGATAATGCCGGAAACTAAGAGGCGCCGGATCAGGTGCGGCGGTTCAGGGCCCGGCGGGCGCGTCAGCCTGATCGCCGCGACAGGAAGCGAGTTCTGCGAGAGTCATGTTAAGAGCTAGGCCGGCCTGGCTGTTATACGCCGCCGGCGGCGCCAGCCGCTGCGGGCCGCGGTGAGCCTGGCGTGGGCAGCAACGGGCGCTGTGGCCGCGCTGCCGGCCGCGACCGTGCTGCGGGGACGGGTCTACCGGCTCTCCGTTCCCTCCGGCGCGTGCGAGCAGGCGGCCTGCCTGGCATGCGCGGCGCCGCTGCCCGCACGGCCGGCCCTTCGCTGCGTGGCCTGCGGCACGTGGTTCGGGGTTCCCGCCGGCATCGAGCTGACGGCGGCGGCGATAACTGGACTGCTGTTCGCCAGGTTCGGCACCGGCCCTGACCTGGCCGCGTTCGCCTACGTCGGCGTGCTCGCCGTCGCCCTCGCCCAGATCGACGCCGCGGTCCAGCGCCTGCCGGACAGCCTCACGCTCCCCGCGTATCCAGCCCTGATCCTGCTGCTCGGCCTCGCGGCGGTGGCCAGCCACGACGGCGCGCCGCTGCTCCGCGCGCTGGCCGGCGGGCTGGCGCTCGGCACCGGATACCTGCTGCTCGGCCTGGCCAGCGGCGGGCAGCTGGGCGGGGGCGACATCAAGCTGGCGGGCCTGGCCGGCATCGCGCTCGGCTGGCTCGGCTGGCGAACCCTGGTCATGGGCGCGACCCTCGGGTTCGTGCTGGCCGCCGGGACTGGCCTCGTCTTGCTGGCGGCGGGCAGGATCTCCCGACAGGGCATGATTTCCTTCGGTCCCTTCATGCTCGGCGGCGCGCTTCTCGCGGTGCTGGCGAGCGGATAGGCCCGGCCGTCCTGACAAAGGGGCATTCAGTACAAAACGCCCGGTCGGATGTCCCGGAAAATGAGTTGCGCCAGCGGCTCTGACCTGCATGAACGCCAGGTAAGCAGGGAGCGGTGCGATCTAAGCCTGCTGACCCGCCAGAGATAGGACATCTTCCCGATGCCGGGCGGGGGGCCTTACGAGCATCCTGAATTGTGCCGGGTCAGGACAGGCCCGATCGTCAGGAGGTTGCAATGCATCCGCAGATCGTAGCTATGGCGGCTGCCGAGCATGTCAAGGACATGCAGGCTTCGGCCATCCGGGAGCGGCGTGTCCGCGAGGCACGCCGCGCCCGGCGCGGCGCGATCATCATCAGCGCCGTCGCTCACCACGGCCAGCCGGCCGCGCAGGAGCCGTGCCCGCAGCTTCCCTGCCCGCCGCTCTCCGCTCGGGCAGCGTGACAGCAGGCAGGCCACCAGCAGGCTAACCAGACAGACAACGGCCCGTGCTCGCGTCCGCGAGCACGGGCCGTTCCAGTTCTACCTGTCCGCCGCCGTGGACAGGCCTTCGCGATGAGCGATCGCGGCGGCCTCGGTACGGCTCGCGGCCTTCAGCTTGCCAAGGATGTTCGAGACGTGCACGCTGACCGTCTTCGGTGAGATGAACAGCTCCCCGCCGATCTCCCTGTTGCTGCAGCCCGCGGCCAGCAGCGCCAGCACCTCCCGCTCCCGCTCGGTGAGGCTGGCCAGCGGTCCGCGGTCAGGGCCGCCGCTCCCCCGCACGGTGCTGCCGATCCTCGCGCGCCTGCCCAGGTCCGTGAGCGCGGCCTGGAGCGGCGTCGCTCCCAGCAGCCCGGCAGCCTGCGCCGCGAGTTGCCACTGCACCGCGGCTGCCTCCCGGTCGCCTTGCTCGGCCAGCGACTCGGCGAGCCTCCAGCGCGCCCGCGCGGTCTCGTAGGCGAACCCTTCGCCGAACGCGTCCACGACCGCCTGCCACCGGGCAGGCGCGTTGTCGCCGTTCGCGCGACTGTGCTCAGCGACGGCCCGGGCCAGCCAGCCGCGCCCGTCGACGCCGAGCGCGTACCCGGGCATCCGCGGGTTCGCCGCTCCGGCCCTCGCGATCTCCAGCAGCCGGCCGGCCTCATCGAGCGCGCTCGCGAGCCGGCCGGAGTCTCCGTTCAGCCTGGCCGCGCCCGCCCGGTCCGCGAGCGCCCACAAGCCGACGGCCGCGACCCTGATCAGCTGCGGGCTGTAATAGCCCTCGTCGTACTCCTCGATGGCCCTGATCGTGGCCTGGATCTCCGCGATCGCCGTCGCCGGGTCGCCGCGCCACAGGTGACGCTCGGCCAGCACGCCGCGGGTGATGTACTCGACGAACCCGTCCTTGACGAACATCGGCTCGAGCCACACCCGGCGCTCCTCGGCCACCTCCAGGCCCCGGCCGACGGCGATGAACAGGGCCATCGCGGACAGCCTGGCCTCGGCAGGGCCGGTCACCCTGACCGGGAACCCGTCAGCGATCGCCTCGGCGTGATCCCAGGCGCCATCGGCGAAGTGCGCGAGGTAGTGCAGGTACTGAAGGTCAAGGCCGTACTGCGCGAGACCGAGGCCGGCGCCGTTCGCCCGCTCCGTGCCCTCGTGCGCGAACGTCGCCGCGCTGTCCAGGTCGCCCTGCTCCAGCTGGAGCCTGGCGAGCTGGTAGGTCGCCCGCAGCTCCACGCCGAGCACGCGCGCCTCGGCTGCCTGCCGGTGCGCGGTGCTGAACATCGCGATCGCGTCGGCGATCTTCCCTGACCGCTCGCTGATCAGGCCGAGCGTGACCAGGGCATCGGCTTCCACCCACGGCGCTCCGGCGGCCAGCGCCGCGGCGCGCGCTTGCTCAGCCCTGGCCCGCACCGCGTCCTGGTCACCGAACGCGAGCAGCGCCCTGGCGTGAGTCGCCAGCGCCCTCGCATGCTCCCAGGTAGGCGGGTCGGCAGGCAGCGCGTCAACCGCCGCCTGGCCGACCGCGGCGGCCGCGGCGTCCTCGCCGAGGTCGTTCAGGAAGTACGACAGCCGCTCCTGCACCCGGCAGAGCAACCTTCTGTCGGTGCTCTCGTCGAGGTAGCCGAGCAGCCGGCGGAGCTGGCCCGCGGCGCGCGCGAGCTCGCCGCCGTCGGCGGCGCTGACGGCCGACCAGAACGCCAGCTTCCCCCGCCCGACCCCGGCGAGCTTCTCCGGGTCAGTGACCCGCTCCCACAGCGAGAGCGCCTGATCGTAGTGGCGGTGCGCTTCCGCCGGAGCGGCCAGCCGTTCCGCCTCCTCACCGGCCTGCACCGATGCGGAGAACGCACCCTGGATGTCGTGGCTGGCCAGGCAGTGATGGGCGAGCTCGGCGGCCGTGCCAGGCACCTCGGAGAGCCGCCGCTCGTCTGCGAGCAGGTCAGCCAGCCGCGCGTGCAGCCTGGTGCGCTCGCCAGGCAGCAAGTCCGCATAGATGGCCTCGCGGAGCAGCGCGTGCCGGAACGAATAGCCCTGCTCCCCGTCCGGCACGAGCAGCTGGTGCGCGACCGCCTCCCGCACAGCGTCGTCGTAGACCAGCTCGTCCAGTCCCGAGGCCAGCCTGACCAGCTCGTCGTCGACCCGGCGGCCGGTGACTGCCGCGGTCCGCAGCACTTGCTGGGCGGGGGCAGACAGGCGCTCCATCCTGGCCAGGAGCAGGTCGGCCAGCCCGGCGGGGAGCTGCGTTCCTGCCGATGACGCCGCGAGCAGCTCCTCCGCGTAGTACGCGTTGCCCTCGGCCCTGGTGATCATCTTGTCGATGGCCTGAGCGTCCAGCCTGCGCAGCGACAGCGCCGTCAGGTGCTGCGCCATCGCCGAAGCGGTCAGCGGGCCGAGCTCGATCGAGCTGACGGTCGGCAGCCTGAGCAGCTCGGCGGCGAGCGGCCTGAGCGGGTGCCTGCGGTGCATGTCGTCCGAGCGGTAGGTCGCCACGACCGCGATGCGCTCAGCGTGCAGCATCCGGCTCAGGAACGTCAGCAGGTCGCGGGTGGACTGATCGGCCCAGTGCACGTCCTCGAGCACGAGCAGCACCGGGCTGGCCGCGGCGAGCTCGCTGAGCATGCCGAGCACCGCGCCGAACAGCTGCTGCTGGACCAGGCCCGGCATGTCGCCGCCGGCTGGCGCATTCTCGTTCCTGTCCGGCAGCAGCCGCGACAGCACGGGCCGCGCGGCAAGCGCGTCCAGCAGCGGCGCGCCAGGGGATGGCCCCGTGGTCGCGTCGCGGAGGGCATCGGCGAGCGGCAGGTAAGGCACCGCATCGCCGAGCTCGGCGCACCGCCCCGACAGCACCGTGAACCCGCTCTCGCGGGCGCGGCCGGCGAGCTCGGTGACCAGGCGCGTCTTGCCGACACCGGCGTCGCCGCTGATCAGCGTCACGACCGGGCGGCCGTCCGCCGCCGACTCGAGCATCCGCACCAGATGGCTCAGCTCGGCCTCTCTGCCGACTAGCGCGGTTCTCCGGACTCCAAGCACACTCCCAGTATCACAGCAGATTCGGACACTCAGGGCCGGCGCGCGCCGCCAGCGTGACCGAGTGCGCTCCGCAGGGGAGGCGCCGCGGTTGGCGGGCGGCGACCAGCGCCGCGGCAGGGACTGGCCGCCGTGCCTGGTTATCGCCCTGAGAGAATGCCCGTTGTGCCTACCCCCCGCCGCCCCGGGCTCTTCCGCGCGCTGCCGCGCGAGGTGGCCATCCTCACGTCTGTCTCCTTCACCGTCGCGCTCGGATACGGGATCGTCGCTCCTGGCATTCCAGCATTTGCCCGGCAATTCGGCGTAAGCACCGCCGCGGCGGCGAGCGTGATCAGCGCGTTCGCGCTGATGCGGATCATCGGCGCGCTGCCGTCCGGCAGGCTCCTGGACCGCATCGGCGAGCGCAAGATGATCGCCGCCGGCATCGCGATCGTGGCTGCCAGCAGCGTGCTCGCCGGGTTCTCTGGTTCCTTCGCCCAGCTGATCGCGCTGCGCGGGGTCGGCGGGCTCGGCTCGGCGATGTTCAGCGTCGGGGCGCAGACGCTGTTGCTGCGCTGCGTGCCCTCGGAACAGCGCGGGCGCGCCAGCGGCCTCTACACGGGCGGCTTCCTGCTCGGCGGCATCAGCGGGCCAGCCATCGGCGGCCTTGTCGCGGCCTGGTCGCTGCGTGCCCCGTTCTTCATCTACGGCGGGATGCTGCTGATCCCGGCCGCGATCGCCGTGATCGTGCTGCACGATAGCCCGCGCGTGGCCGGGGACGAGGCGGCGCGGGCGCAGCGGCCGCTCGCCGGGATCGCCGCGGCGCTGCGCAGCCGCGCCTACCGGGCGGCGGCCTCGGCAAACCTGGCCGATGGCTTCGCTGTCATGGGCGTCAGGAGCGCGATCGTGCCGCTGTTCGTGCGCGACGTGCTGCACGAATCGGCGGCCTGGACCGGGATCGGGTTTCTCGTGGTCGCCGCGCTGAACGCCGCGACGCTGCTGCCTGGCGGGCGGGTAGCCGACACCATCGGCCGCCGGCCGGTCATCGTGGCCGGCTGCCTGATCAGCGGCGCGAGCATGGTCATGCTGGCGCTGCTGCCCGGGCTGTGGGGCTTCCTGGTCGCGCTGGCCGTGCTCGGCATCGGGTCGGGGCTGCTCGACGTCGCGCCTGCCGCGATGATCGGCGACCTGCTGGGCGGCGGCCGGAGCGGGGCCGGTCAGCACGGGGCCGGTCAGCACGGGGCCGGTCAGCACGGGGCCGGTCAGCACGGGGCCGGTCAGCACGGGGTTAACAACGGGCAGGGCGGAACGGTGGTCGCGTCGTACCAGATGGCTGGCGACATCGGCACCGTGAGCGGCCCGGTCGCGGTCGGCTTCCTCGTCGACTCGGTCTCCTATGGCGCGGCCTTCTGCCTGGCCGCCGGCGTGCTCGGCCTGGCGGCGGTCGCGGGCTTGTCCGCTCCGGAGACCAGGCAGGCCGCCAGGGTGGCCGATGACCGCGAGCTTGCGGCCTGCTCAGCCGTGACCGCCGACCGGGTGTGCGTGGCAGGCGCGGCGGGCGGCCAGACGCACGCCGATCCTGCCTGAGGACCGCCCGGGACAGCGCCGCGCTACGGCTGCCCGCCCGGCTGGCCTGGTCCGCCAGGGCCGTCGGGCCTGGTGAGGTGGAAGTACTCACGCGGCCCGCGCTCGCCGTCGTTGACGGTCGTGCTGGGCGCCCCGCTGCCGGGCATGGCCTGCTCGAACGCCTCCCTGGATGCCCACCTGGACAGGCCGATCACCCGCTGGCCGCTGACGTCGAGCCACGGCCCGATCTCCAGCAGGCCGGGCGTGCCCGCCATCGACCCTGCCATCGCGGACATGCGCGCATGCACCTCGTCGCGGGTGCCGGGCTGGGGGTAGTGGACGGCCATGAGGATGTAGGCCACAGGGATCTCCCGATCTGACCGGACACCGGCGCGGGGGCGGCCCGCGCTGCCTGTCTAACCGTCGCCCTGGCTGTTGCCGTCAGCCGAGCCGGCGCCGTCATCCGTGCCCGCGCTGCCAGCCGGACCGGGGGCTGGGCCGTGCTCGGGGTCCTTCCGGTGGCCCTTGCCGTGGCCAGGACCGGGACCGCCGGGACCCCCGGCGGCAGGCGCATGCCGCGCCGCCCCGTCTGACCTGCGCTGCCGGGCGCCGATGACGGTGATCAGGCTGCCCGCCCGCAGGCGTCCGTGCGGGTGGACGGCGACGACGGTGCCCGGCGGCGCGAGCACGGTCGGCCGCCAGATCACCCGGGTCACCAGGCCCAGGCGGCGCAGGCGCTGCACGACGAGTGCCACCGGCTGCCCGACCAGGGAGCGGCTGCGGACGAGCGCCGACGTGACGGCAGGTGAGGCCGGGTTCAGCCGCTCAGAGACGTGGCCGGTGCCATGCCGCGCCGACGCGACCGAGGGCGTCCCGGCCGAGGAGAGCAGGCTGGCCATGACGACGCCAACCAGCAGGCAGGCCGCCGCGGCGGCGGCCAGCGCCAGCCGCAGCCCGCGCGAGCCCGGACCCGCCGGCCGGCCTCCACCGGTGCCCTGGCGGGCGGCTGCCGGCCCGGGCCGGTGCACGCGGGAGCCCGGGCCCGGCACCTCCGCCGCGGCGACGGCGCACGCCAGGCCGTCGCGCAGGCCCGCCGCGCGCTCCGCCACCGCGGCAGCATCCGCAGGACGCAGCGCGGGGTCCTTGCTGGTCAGCTCGAACACGAACGCGGCCACCTGCCAGGGCACAAACCCGGGCAGCTCAGGGAACGGCTTGTTCACGTGCGCCAGCGCCACCTCAAGGCCGGCCCCGGTGAACGGCGGCGCGCCCGTCAGGCACTCGTAAGCCACGACACCGAGCGCGTACAGGTCGCTGGCCGGCGTCGCGCGGGCACCGGACGCGCGCTCCGGCGCCACGTAGCCGGGCGAGCCGAGCACGATGCCCGTGCTGGTCATGGCCGCCGAGTCCATGGCGTGCGAGATCCCGAAGTCGGCGACCTTGACCCCTTCGTGCGCGAGCAGCAGGTTGCCCGGCTTGACGTCCCTGTGGACCAGGCCATGCTGGTGCGCCTCGTGCAGGCCGGCCGCGGCCTGCGCGATGATGTCCATGCTCGCGGCGGGGTCCAGCGGCCCGGCTGCCAGCGCGTCAGAGAGCGCTGGCCCGTCCACCAGTTCCATGACGAGGAACCCCGGATGCTGCCCGTCTGGCTCCCCGAAGTCGTAGACGCGCGCGATGTTGCCGTGCGACAGGCTGCCAGCGTTGTGCGCCTCCGAGCGGAACCTGGCCAGTGCCTCGGCATCGCGGGCGTACTTGGCGTCGAGCAGCTTGATCGCCACCGGCCGGTCGAGGACCAGGTCGTGCGCCCGCCATACCTCGCTGAAGCCGCCCGTCCCGATCAGGGCCCGCAGTTCGTAGCGCCCTCCGAGGAGTGTGCTCACGTCAGCTGGCATGCGCCATCGCTACCCGGGCCCTGTGCGGGTAATCACCGCCCCGGCAATCCGGTTGGGCCGCCGGCCGGCGACAGCCCTACCGTTGGATGATGGCCGGACTGCTGCACATCACCCGGCGCACCGACTGGGAGGCGGCCAGGAGTGCCGGGAGCTACCGGATCTCGACTCGTGGCGTTTCCCTCGACCAGCAGGGCTTCATCCACTGCTCGCTGGCGCATCAGCTGCGCCGCGTGGCAGAGGCGAATTATGCCGACGCTGACGACCTCGTCGTGCTCGTCATCGACCAGGACCGGCTCGCGGCCCAGGTCCGGTACGAGGACGGCGGCGACGGCGAGCTGTACCCGCACATCTACGGCCCGCTCCCGGTCAGCGCCGTCACCGGGGTGATTCCCGTCGGCCGCGACGAGGCCGGGCAGCTGATCGTGCCGGAGGCCAGGTGAGCATGCCAAGCGTCATCAAGTCCGTCACGTTCGACGCCGCCGACGCGCTGCGGCTCGCGACCTTCTGGGCCGCGGTCTTCGGCTCGGACGTGGACGAGGATCCGACCGGCGACAAGGCGTTCGTCGAGGCCGCCGGATGGGGTGGCCCGAACATCTGGTTCGCCAGGGTGCCGAAGGCAAGACCGCGAAGAACCGGGTCCACTTCGACCCGCGCGCGCCGGGCCCGGTCGCCGACGAGGTGGCCAGGCTCGCCGGGCTCGGCGCGACGGTGCTCGAGCGGCACGGCGGCCACGTCGTCATGGCCGACCCCGAGGGGAACGAGTTCTGCGTCGAGCCAGGGCCGGGTAGTCTGTCCTAGGTCATTCCGAAGCCCGGAAGGAGCCGTCCGGCATGAGCGACACTGGCGCGGCAAGAGGGCGCGGCAGGTTGTCCGCCAGGCCCCGCCGGTCCACGGTCGTGCTCGGCGTCATCGCGCTCGTGTCCGGGATCGCGTTCGCGACCGTGTTCGCCTTCGTGGTGACGGCCCTCACCGGGCGAAGCGGCGGGCCTCCGCTCCGCGCCACCGGCATTCCGGGCAGCGTCAGCACGAAGCTGGCCACCATGATGCAGCTGTCGCCGGTGCAGCCGGCCACGGCGCCAGGGTTCACGCTGACCGACCAGTCTGGACGGCCGGTTTCGCTCGCGAGCCTGCGCGGCAGGACCGTCGTGCTGACCTTCATGGACTCGCACTGCACCGACATCTGCCCGCTGGTCTCCCGCGAGTTCATCGACGCGTACAAGGACCTCGGCCCGGCCCGCGGCAAGGTGGTCTTCATCGCGGTGAACGTCAACCCGTACCACAACAAGGTCGCCGACATGGCCGGCTACTCCAGCTCGGAGGGGCTGAGCACGATACCGTCCTGGCACTTCGTCACCGGCTCCGTGCCGGCCCTGCGCACCGTCTGGAATCGCTATCAGATCGACGTCCGGGCCCCGAACAAGAACGCGGACGTCATCCACACGTCGTTGATCTACTTCATCGATCCGCACGGCAAGGAGCGGTACGTGACCACCCCGATGGTGGACCACACCATGAAGGGCACCGCGTACCTGCCGCCCGGCCAGCTCGCCTCCTGGGGCAAGGGCATCGCGCTGGTCGCCCGCGCCGCCTCGCGCTGACGGGGCCAGAACCTCAGATCGTGTAGGCCAGGTTCGTCGCCAGCTGACGCGCGAGCTCCTGGTCGCCGCCGAGCCGGATCCGGCCGAGCGCCGCCTGCGCATCTTCCCGGCCGCCGGCCAGGCGCAGGAACAGCGACGATGACAAATCCAGGCTCGCCGTCGGCTCGCCATTCATTGCCGGAACTACCCTCGCCCGTCCGTCAACCACGACGGGCAGGTCGCGCTCGACCGGGCCGGTGAGCCTGATCAGCACCGAGCTGCCGTCGGGAGCGCGGCCTTTCTTGCCGATGATGTAGCCGAGCGCCAGCACGACCTCGTCGAGCGCGGCTGCGGCGGCGGGGCCGTCTTCGTTGCCAGGCATCCCGGTCGCCGCCCTGATGTCCTGCTCGTGCATCCAGCAGTCGAAGATCCTGATCCGCATGAAGCGGGCGTAGGTCGCCTGGCCGGCGGGCGTCCAGGACGGCGCGTTGAATTCCCCGGGCGGCATCGTCCGCAGGCTGGCCAGCCGGCTGGCGGTCACCGCGCGGAAGTCGTCGAGCAGGGCGCCGTGCGGGCGGTCGCGCAGCGCGATGACCCAGGCCTCGTTCGCACGGCCGATGTCATTGCGCACGTGCGCGCCGGGGTCGCCGTCGGGCGCGGCGGGGAACTCGGCGCCGGACAGCATCCGCTCGGTGCCGATGATGTGCGCGAGCACGTCGTGCACATCCCAGCCGGGCAGCACCTGGCGGGACCACGCCCGGTCGCCGAGCCCGGCGAGCAGGTCGCCGATGACGGCCCACTCCTGCCCGAGCAGCTCCACGACGCGGGACTGCTCGGCCCTGGCTGAAGCCTCGCCCTCAAGCTTGCTCACGGTGCGCTCCCTTCGGTCTCCGCGGCTGCCGGCGGAGCGAAGTCCACGACCTGGCCGCGGTTGATGCTGACCCAGTCCCGGGCCTGAAGATACGGCAGGAACGTGGCGGCGATCGCATCGGCGTCCGAGCGTGACTTCGGCCGCTGGATCTCGTACAGGTGCGGGAACGCGGTCCACGCGACGACCGCGTCCCAGAGCCGCTCGGCCGCCTCGCACGCTGGCGGATCGATGAGAACGGGCCCGAACAGGCACTGCCCGTCAGGGAAGAACAGGGTCGGCACGCCGAACCCGCCGGCCCGCGTGACCCTGCGGTGCTCGGCGAGCACCTCGTCGCCGGTGGTCGGATCGGCGATGGCGGCATCGACGAGCCCGGGATCCTGACCCATGCGCGCGAGGATCTGCCTGGCCACGTCCGGCACGTGCGGCTTCTCGCCGTCGACGTGCAACGCCCGGCCAGCGGTGGCGTACCAGGCGTCGAGCTGCGCCATCCCCTGCCGCCGGAGCAGCACGCCGATCCGCATCAGCGACCATCCGTAAGACCACTCGCGCTCCCACGGATGCTTCTTGCCTTCTGCCCTGTTGATCTCTTCGAGGCTGAAGAACCGCCAGTTGATCTCCAGCCCGGTCCTGTCGCGAACCTCGCGTATCCACAGCGAGGTCTGATACGCGTACGGGCACATGAGATCGAAGTGAAAATCAACCCAATCCGGCCGCGAAGCTCCCATCCCCGCACCGTAACCGCGCCCCACCAGCCCCCGCCAGCCCCATCTCGACCCCAGCTATGAACCCTTAGTGGCGCGATAGGCCCACCAAGGGTTCATAGCTGGGGTCGCGCGAGGGGCGGAGGGTCAGGCGGGGAGGTGATCGGCGAACTCGCGGAGCAGGGCGGACTTGGACTTGGCGCCGATGACCTGCTTGACGACCTCGCCGCCGGAGAACAGGTTGATGGTCGGGACCGCCAGCACCCCGTACTTGATCATCGACTGCGGGTTCTCGTCCGTGTTCAGCTTGACCACGTCGACGTTGCCCGCGTACTCGGCGGCGATCTCGTCGAGCACCGGGCCGACCAACCGGCACGGGCCGCACCACGGCGCCCAGTACTCGACGATGACCGGCCGGGGACTCGCCAGCACGTCGGCGTCGAAGCTGTGGTCGGTCACTGCCCTGGCGGTGCTCATCGCTCGTTCCTCGACATGCTCATCACGTTGTTCCTTTCGAAGTGATCAGGCCGGCCGGTTCAGCACGCCGCCTGCGCGCAGGCGTGGCCAGGGTCACGCAGGTGCAGGGCCACGCAGTCGTCGCGGCTGCCGTGCGCGCAGACCCGGACGAGCCTGCGCAACCGGCACTGCAGCGCGGCCAGCTCGGCGATCTGGCCGGCGATCGCCGCGAGCTTCGCTTCGGCGGCCCTGGTGATGTCGGCGGTCGACCGCGCCTCGGCAGGACCGAGCAGGTCGCGGATCTCGGCGAGGGTGAACCCGAGCTGGCGTGCGCGGCGGATGAAGGCGAGCCGCCACTGGTCGGCCTCCGTGTACTCGCGGAATCCCGAGCCGCGCCGCTCAGGCAGCGCCAGCAGGCCGCGGCGCTGGTAGAACCGCACCGTCTCGACGCTGACGCCCGCCTCGGCCGCGAACTTCCCGATCGTCAAACCAGCCATACCGTGAAGCTAGCAGCCGTACTCAGGTACGGAGTCAAGCCAGCGGCGCTCCGTGCTCGTTCTGAATTGCATGTGAGATCCCTGAAAAACGGCTAAATCTCCGGGCCTGACCAGGTGCGGCTGGCCTATCATGGCGTAATTACAGATAGTTACAGCGCGAGCCGGGGATGCGGCGACGCGGCGACACGACGGCGAGCGGGCGGGCGATGACACAACCACGTGACGTCATCGCCCATGTCCCGGTCGCCAGGGAACCGGTCGCGGCTGGCAATGGCTCGGCCGGCACGTTAAGAGAGCGCGGGGCACCGGCCTTCAGGCCGAATTCCACGAGCGTCGACGCAGGCTTCTTCACCTGGGACATCGCCACCGGCGAGGTGATGAGCGACCCGGTCACCTACGAGATGCACGGTCTGCCCCCGGACTCCCCGGCGAGCATCGACGCCTTCCTGGCCAGGGTGCCCGAATCTGACCTGCCGCAGCTGCTCGAAGCCATGGATGCAATGACGGCGGCGAGCGGTACCTACCAGATCGAGTATCGGGTCACGAGCGCCGACGGCCGCCTGCGGACGATGGAGGCCCGCGGCCGCGTCCTGCCTGGCGACGACGGCAGGCCAGCCCAGATGATGGGCCTGGTCGTCGACACCACGACCATCCGGGCGAAGCGGGACGCCGAGCAGCGCAGGCTCCGCGACGTCGCCGACCGCGCCAGGCGGATGCACGCCTTCACGGCCGCGCTCGCGTCGGCCCTCACCGTCAACGCGATCGTCGAGGCCGCCCAGGCGGGCATCAGCGCGTTCGGCGCCGACAGCCTGATCATGGTGGCGGAGCGGGACGGCCAGCTCAAGGTGGAAGCCTCGCACGGGCTGTCCGACGACATCGTGGACGCGCTCAGCGGCCTGCGCTCCTTCCGGCCGGCCCCGATCTCGGTGGCGATCCAGTTCGCCGCCCCGGTCTACATCAGCTCGCCGGAGATCTTCGCCGAGGACTTCCCGCACCTGGTCAGCAGGCTCGGCGGCAGCGCGACGCAGGCGTGGGTTGCGCTGCCCGTGCGCGATTCGAGCGGACAGGTGGGAGCCTGCTTGTTCGGCTTCCCCGAGCCGCACGAGTTCCCCGCCGAGGAGAAGGCTCAGCTCTTCGCGGCATCGGCGCTGCTCGCCCTGTCCCTGGAACGGGCCAGGATGCACGAGTTCCAGGGCGCGCTCGCCGCCGAACTGCAGCGCGGCGTGCTACCGCGCGGCAAGCTCTCCGCCATGGGCCTGACGATCGCGACCCGCTACTCGCCGGCCACGTCAGGGGTGGAGATCGGCGGGGACTTCTACGACGTCGTGCAGCTTGTCGACGGCCGCGTGGCGCTTGTGATCGGCGACGTCGAGGGCCACAACCTGATCGCGGCGTCGCTGATGGGCAGGCTGCGCACCACCGTGCACGCCTACGCCAGGGAGGGCCACGGCCCCGCCGAAGTGATGGCCAGGGCCAACCAGTGGCTTGTCGACCTCAACGCGAACGATCAGAACATGGCGCTGTTCGCGACCTGCTGCTTCGTGGTCGTCAACCCTGCGACCAGGGAGGTGGCGATCTGCCGCGCCGGTCATCCGCCAGCGCTTGTCGTGCCGCCAGGGGCCAGGCCGAAGGTGCTCAGCTGCGACCCCGGGCTGCCGCTCGGCGTGGACGCGAACACCGAGTACGCGACCAGCCAGACCATCGTCGAGCCAGGCTCCATCCTCGTGCTCACCACCGACGGGCTCATGGTCGCCGACAGCGCAGACGAGCACAGCCTCAGCTCACTGATCGCCGTGCTCCCGTTCGGCTCGGCGGACGACCTCGAGGTGCTGGCCGATGACCTGCTGAGCCTGCCGCGCCGGCAGACCAGGCACGGCGACGACATCGCCCTGCTGCTCGCGCGGGTGGAGCCGAGCACGGGCAACGGAGCCGCGTCCGCCAAGCCAGGCTCGCCGGCGTGACCGACCTGGCCGGCCGGACCTTCCTCGTGACGGGCGCGAACTCGGGCATCGGCTACGCGACCGCGCAGGATCTGGCCGGGCGCGGCGGCCGGGTGTGGGCCGCGTCGCGGTCGCAGGCCAAGGGCGATGCGGCGGTCGCCGCCATCAGGGCGGCGACGGGCAGCGACCTGGTCCTGCCGCTCAGCCTGGACCTGGCCGACCTGACGAGCGTGCGACGTGCCGCCCAGACGGTGCTCGAGTCAGGCGAGCCGCTGCACGTGCTGGTCAACAACGCGGGCGTCGGCGGGGTGCGCGGCAGCACCGCCGATGGCTTCGAGCTGCACGTCGGCGTCAACCACTTCGGCCATTTCGCGCTGACCCTGGCCCTCCTGCCGCTGCTGACGGCCGGCGCGCCGGCCAGGATCGTGAACGTTGCCAGCGACTCGCATTACCAGGCCAAGGGCATCAGCTTCGAACGTCTGCGTTATCGCACCACAAGCATCACGGGTCTGCCGGAGTACGCTGTATCGAAGCTCTGCAACGTGCTGCACGCCGCCGAGCTCGGCCGGCGGCTGTCCGGGACCGGGGTCACCGCGTACGCGCTGCACCCCGGGGTGGTCGCCTCGCAGATCTGGCGGCGGGTGCCGTGGCCGGTCCGGCCGGTCGTGACGAGGCGGATGCTGACCGCCGAGCAGGGCGCGCGGACGTCGCTGTACTGCGCGACGTCGGCCGACGTGGCCGGCGAGTCGGGCGGATACTACGACAGGTGCCGGCAGGCCGAGCCAAGCAAGGTCGCCACGCCCGAGCTCGCGGCCAGGCTCTGGGAGTTCAGCGAGCAGTGGACGGCCGTGCCAGGGCCGAGCCACCCAGCGGCCTGATGCGTGAACACCCTGTCGCGAGCTACGGGCCGCCGCGCGTTACCGCCAGTGGCCGAGCGGCACAGGGCCGCCGCTCAGCACGGTCCTGATCGCGAACGTGCTGTGCGCCTCGACGACAGCGGGGATCGCCAGGATCTGCCCGAGCAACAGCTGCTCGTAGCCGCCCAGGTCCGGCACCGCGGCTTCGACCAGGAAGTCGTCGTTCCCCGAGATCAGGTAGCAGGCGACGACCGCCGGGATGGCCAGCAGCTGCCGTTCGATCTCCGATGAGGTTTCCTGGGAATGCCCGGAGACCCGCAGGCCGATGAAGACCGTCAGGCCCAGCCCGGCCCGCGCCCTGCTGACCTCGGCGTGATAGCCGGCGATGATGCCGCTTGCCTCCAGCGCCTTGACCCGCCGCAAGCACGCCGACGGCGACAGGCTGACCGCACCGGCGAGATCGACGTTGGCGATCCGCCCGTCTCGCTGCAGCGTCGTCACGATGGCACGATCCACGCGGTCTGGCGTGTGCTCCGGCATGAAAGAAGCATACAAGGCGATCTAACGCAACAACATGCCGCCGTCAGGCTATCCGGTCGCATATTTGCCATCGCGTGCGAGCCGGTTTCGGCAAGGCTTAGACCATGACGAAAGCACCTGTTCTCCGCCCGAAGACGCTCGGAAATCTCACCACGACGCGGGGGTCCGCGCTCTACATCGGCGCCCTGCTCGGCCCGGGGCTGCTCCTGCTGCCAGGGCTCGCCGCGGCCGAGGCTGGCCCCGCGTCGATCGTGGCCTGGCTCGCGCTGCTCGGCCTGTCCGGGCTGTTCGCCGCCGTCTTCTCCGGGCTGGGCCGGCGTTTCCCGCAGGCGGGCGGGATCATGGGTTACGTCGCCGCGGGACTCGGCCAGCGGACCGGCCGGGTGGCCGGCTGGTGCTTCCTGACGGGTGTCGCGGGCGGCGCCCCGATCGTCTGCCTGATCGGAGCGAGCTACGTCACGACGCTGACCGGCGGCGGCCTGCCGGTGCGCGCCGCGGTGGCCGCGCTGCTGCTGCTCGTCGTGCTCGGCCTGTCGGCCGCGGGGCTGCGCGCGAGCGCAGGCGCGCAGCTGGTGCTTGTCGCGCTGCTGATCGCGGTCGTGGCGGTGGCCGTCATCGGGTCAGCTCCGTCGGCCCGTGCCGCCAACTGGAGCCCGTTCGCGCCGCACGGCTGGATGTCCGTCGGGCACGCCGCGACCACGCTGATGCTGTCGTTCGTGGGCTGGGAGGCCGTCGCGCCGCTCACGACGCGGTTCGCGAGCCCGGCCAGGCAGCTGCCCAGGGTGATCGCGATCGCGCTGGCGGTCACGTCCGCGCTCTACCTCGGCCTGGCCATCGCGACGATCAGCGTGCTCGGCCGGGCAGCGGCCGGCCCCGTTCCGCTCGCTGACCTGCTCAGGGTCGCGGCGGGCCCGGCAGGCAGCATCGCCGCGGCCGCCGCCGCCGTGGTGCTCACGGTCGGGGCGGTCAACGCCTATGTCAGCGGCGCCGTGGTGATGGCGCGCCAGCTGACCAGGGCCCGGTCACCGCTCTTCCTCGCGGCGATCGCGGCGGCGGGGCTGGTGCTCATCACGCTGTACGGGCTCAGGCTGGTGAGCACGGTGTCGCTGGTCACGCTGCCGACCGCGCTGTTCATCACCGTGTACCTGGGCAGCATGCTCGCCGCCACCCGTGTGCTGCGCGGCGCCGTCCGCCTGGCCGCCGGCGTCGCGTCGCTCGCCGTCCTCGCGATGCTCCCGTACTGCGGCTGGGCGCTCCTGGCCCCGGCCGCCCTCGCGCTCACTACCTGCTGCTATTCCGCGTGGAGCCGCCGGTCCACGCCGCCCATGGCCAGCCGACGGTACCCGCAGCAGCGCCAGCGCCGCGGCGCAGACGGTGGCCGCGCTGGCAACGGCCGCGAGGCGGGAGAACTGCGCCGCCTGAGCGAGAAACGGCCCGGCCGCCGAGCCGATCAGCGTGGCAGCCGCCTCGCAGGTCAGGAACACCGCGCAGACCCGGCCGAGCACCGCGCTGGCGACAGCCCGCTGCACGGCGGTCAGCGGGATGATCTCCGACATGGAGCCGAACAGGCCGATCAATACAGCGGCGGGCAGCGCCGCGGCGAGCCCGCCCGCCGTGAACAGCGCGAAGTAGCCCGCGGCGGTGCCGGTCAGCGTCACCGGGAGCAAGATGCGCGGCCGGACCCGGTCAACGAGCGCGCGCAGCACTGGCGCGCCCGCCAGGAACCCCGCACCCAGGCAGGACAGCAACAACCCCGTGTGCGGGACACCACCAAGGCGCCGCACGCCGAACGGGATCAGGACGGCGCTGAGCGACGCGTTGGCTGCCAGGAAGATCACGGTCACCGGGAGCAGCGCTTTGGCGAACCGGTCATCGCGAAGCGCACGCAGCCCGTCGGTCAGGTCGCGGACCAGTGCCGCGATCGTCGCCTGCTCGCGGGCGTCGCCGCTCGCGGCGTCTGCTCTCGACGTCAGCGCGATCGCGCCGGCCGAGACCAGGTAGCTGACAGCATCGGCGACGATGAGCCACCGGATGCCGATGGAGACCAGCAGGATGCCGCCCAGCGGGCCCCCGATTAGCCGCACCACGCCGTCGGTCGCCGCGTACAGCGAGTTGGCGCTGGCCAGAAGCGGCCCGGTGCCGACGATGACCGGCGTGCGTGCCTGACTGGCTGGCGCGTACAGCACGCCGGCGCTGCTCTCGGTGACCAGGGCAACGAACACGATCCACAAGCGACCTGGCGACAGGCCGGCCAGCATCGCCGCGACGGCGCCCGCACGGACGAGATCGGCCGCGATCAGCAAGTGCCGCCGGTCCCACCGGTCTGCGCAGACGCCGGCGACCGGGCCAAGGACGAGCATGGGCGCATACTGCGCGGCGAGCGTCAGTCCGCTGGCACGCAGCGAACCGGTCACGAGCAGGACGTGAGCCGGAACGGCCAGGATCAGCACCCAGGATCCGAGCGAGCTGATCAGGTCCCCGCTCCAGAGCAGCCGGAAATCCCTGACGCGCAGAGCGTGGAACATGACTGCCGCCTCGATCTTGTCTATTCTGTCAGAATAGATCAGGCGATTATTGCTTCGTCAAGATACAGCACAGTCAAGATAGGACGTGCATGGAAGATCTCGCGATCGGCCGTCAGCTGCGAGCACAGCGCACCGCGGCCGGCCGGACTGTCGCGTCCGTGGCGGCCGATGCCGGACTCTCGGTTCCCTACATTGCCAACCTGGAGAACGGCAGGGGAAATCCGACCACCGCGGCGCTGTCCCGGCTCGCGGACGCGCTGGGCATGCGGCTGGTGGTGACGCTCGTCGCGGACGGCGCGACGAACGACGCGGCGCCGCCGCAGGTACCCGCGTCGCTTGTCAGGCTCGGGCGGACCGCGCGATTCCGGCGGACGGCCGGCGTCATGGCCAGATCGCGGGGGCAGAACGCCGAGGAGTTCACGCCCAGGATCGTGGCGGCGCTCGCGGCGCTCGCGGATGCTATCGGCAGGGACGTGGCCGAGCCAGACTGGTGGCGGCTGCTCGACGCGCTGCTGCTGATCGCCGCCCATCCGGCGGTTCCGCAGCCGGCTTAGCAGGTCACGCGGTGACGCGGTCCGCGAACCGCCGCACCGCCGCGAGGTAGGTGTCCTGTCATGCACCTCCGCACCGCACGCCGGCGCTTCGCGGACAAGTCAGCGTCAGCGCGCACCCTGGACGGCCGCCGGGCTGGTTAACCGGCTGTAGCGTGGCCAGGTGACGCTCAGCCTGTCGCCGATGGCCGAGGAGGACCTCCCGGGCATCGCCGCGTGGCTGCGCTTGCCGCACGTGGCCCGCTGGTGGACCCCTGACACCACGGCCGAGGCAGAGCTAGCCAGGTACCGGCTGCGGATCGGGCCCGGCGGGCTCGGTGACACCATCATGCTGACCGTCCTGTGCGGCCGCAGGCCCATTGGCTGGTGCCAGTGGTATCGCTGGGCGGACTACCCCGACGAGGAAGCCGCGATGGGCGCTCGCGACGGCGAAGCCGGGATTGACTACGCGATCGGTGACCCCGCGTGGATCGGACGCGGCACTGGCACCGAGCTGGTCGCTGTCCTGGTTGCGGAGATCAGGCGCCAGCTGCCCGGCGCCGGCGTGCTGGCCGGGCCTGACGCGGCCAACATCGCCTCGCGCCGCGTGCTTGAGAAGAACGGATTCGAGCTCGTCGAGGTCCGGCGAGTGGCGACGGAGCCCAGTGATGCCCCCATCGCCATTTACCGGCTGCCAGCCGTGCCGGCCGCCCGCCCATGACCCCGGGAGAGCGCGACGCCGCGGTGGCCGGCCTGCGCGGATGGAACGATGAGGTGCAGGCTGGCCACGGCCGGCTTGTCCTGGTCAGCGGCGAGGCGGGCGAGCCTGGGCGCCACGGCGGACTTAGCTCATGAAGGCCGGCCTGATGCGTCCTGGCGGCACGCCGCTGCTCGGGCCCGCCGCTAACACGGCCGGCTGACCGGCTGGCGGCATGTGCCGGTAGAAGTTCGGCGTCTGGTCGAAGTTCTGGTAGTAGCGATGGAAGACCGGCGTCGCCGACGACGCTGCTGGCGGCACGATCCACGTCCAGTCGGCCGGGCACGCCCTGCCCTGCCGCTCCTCGCGCTCGAGGTGCCGCAGGAAGCGTACGGACTCGGTGTGGTGGTCGGCGATCGTGACGCCCGCGACGCTGAACGAGTGCAGCACGGCAAGGTTGAGCTCGGTCAGCGCCTTGTCCTTCCACAGCGTCCGGTCGCTGGCCGTCGACAGGCCCATGCGCGTGGCGATGACCGGCAGCTGATCGTAGCGGCCGGTATCGCCGAAGTCCCGTGACCCGATCTCGGTGCCCATGTACCAGCCGTTGAACGGCGTTGCCGGATAGCAGACCCCGCCGATCTCGAGGTACATGTCGCTGATCACGGGCACGGCGTACCAGCGCAGCCCGAGATCGGCGAACCAGCCGAACTCCGGGTGCCCGATGGCGATCTCCAGCACCGCGTCCGCTGGCAGTTCGTGCAGCGTGGGACACGCGCCGGGCGCCTGGACGATCAGCGGGAGCACGTCGAACCGGCCGGGCGGGCTGCCACCTTGCCAGCCGAGGTCGCGCGCCAGCCTGGTGAGATCAGCGCTCGCGGGGTCGCCCGTGATCGCCGCTCCGCCGGCGGGCGCGTGGCCCGCGTACCTGACGAGCTGCGAGTTGAGGATCCGCGGGCCGGGCCTGCCTGGCGCGTCCGGCGCGAACACCGTGATGACAGGCCTGATCCGCCCGCCGTTCGTCGCCTCGCGCAGGTGCGTGACCGACTCGGCCGCCACGTCTGGCGCGGCCGAGACCTCGCGCCGGTCACGCACGCGCAGGCTCTTCCAGTACAGCCGGCCGATGCATCGCGCGCTGTTGCGCCAGGCGACGCGCGCGCCGAACTCGAGCTCCGCCGCGGTGTGCCGGTAGGTGCCCGTCGCGCCGACCTCCCGCCTGACCTGGCGCAGCCGCCGGTCAGGCGATCCGGCGTGGTTCTCGCAGTGGAACTCGGTGACGAACCGCTCGGCGCTGACGAGCAGGCTGTCGAGGGCGAGATCAGGGGCGTACGATCGCGTGTCAGGCAGCAGGCTCACAAAGACCTCCCGGGTTAGCCGCGCCCTCATCGTCTGCGGCACACCAGGACGGTTGTCTTACATCTGGCTTGATGCTTGCCTTGCATCGGCGGTGACCGGTGGCCCGCGCTGGCGGGGTCAGGCCGGGCGGCGCCCGATGGCTGGCTGCGGGCCCGTCGTCTCCAGCCTGATCCTGGCCGACTCGGCCTCTGGCACCCCGAGCCGCTCGAAGATGTCCAGCGCCTGGCGGAACGCGATCCGCGCCGCGTGCGGCCGGTGCGTGCTGAGCATCGTCTCGGCGATTCCCTCGAGCGCCTTGGCCTCCTCGTAGGGATCGCCGATCTGCCTGGCGAGGGCGAGCGCCGCCTCGTAGCTGCCGGAGGCCTCGGTGCAGCGGCCTGACCCGCGCCGGACGTCGGCTATCCCGCGAAGCGCCATCACCTGTTGCGCGAGGTTCCCGATGTCCTCGGCGATCAGCCTCGCCTGCTCGTAGTGGATCAGCGCCTCGTCGTAGCATTCCGCGGCCTGGTAGATGGCGCCGATGTCGTTGAGAACGTCAGCCTCGTCAGGAAGATCACCGATGGCGCGGTAGATAGCGAGCGCGTGCTGGTATGCGGACAGCCCTTTCTCGTAGCTGCCCTTGTAATGGTAGACGCTGCCAATATTGTGATACAGGATCGCCTGGTTCTGCGCTCCGCCGATTTCGCCGAATATCCGCAGCGACTGCTCGTAGCTTTCCAGCGCGTCCCTGTGGCGGCCGCAATGCAGCTGCATCTTGCCGAGGTTATTGAGCGTCTTCGCCTCGCCGCGCCGGTCACCCACGTCGCGGTAGAGCGACAGCGCCTCGCGCAACTGGTTCATGGCGTCCGGATAGCGGCCCAGGTGCCAGCAGGCGATGCCCGCGTGACTGAGTGCAACGGCCCTGCCGTGCTGGTCCGTGGCGTCGCCGTACAAGGTCCCGGACTCGCTGAAGTACGCCAGCGCCTCGCGGGAGCGGGCGGCACGCTGGTTGACCAGGCCGATCTGGTCGAGAGCCTCGGCGAGCCCGCGGTCGTCGCCGAGCGACCGGTAGACCGCCGCCGCGTCCTCGGCGAGGCTCAACGTGGCCTCATGCCGCCCGGTCTGCTGGCTCACAATGCTGAGCTCGAGCGACGCCCGAGCGATCCTGGCCTGGTCGTCGAGATCACGGGCAGCCTGAAGCGCGAGCGTGTGGCCAGCGATCGCCTCGTCCCAGTAGCCGCTGATATCGACGAAGGCCGCCAGCAGATGCGTAAGGTCAGCGCATTGCCGCTTCCATTCATGCCTGCCCGCGTACTGCGCGAGCTGCAGGATATTCCGCCATTCTGATTCCAGCCAGGCTGCCGCGGCCTCCGTCGTGGTAAGCGCAGGACTGGCCGCGGGCGGATTCTTGACCGGCGCGGGCATGCGGTGCCGGAACGGCTGGAGCACCCGGTCGGCCCCGTCCGCGGCGTGCACATAGAAGTCGAGGAGCCTGCCGACCGCCTGCCGCCGCTCCGACCCGGATTCCTCTTCCTCGGCGCGGACCGACGCGAACTCGCGGATGAGGTCATGGAACCGGAACTGGCCCTCGTCGACCTGGACGAGCAGGTGGTGATCGCGCAGTGCGCGCAGCGCCCGGTCAGCTTCGGCCAGCGTGCTGCCGCCAAGCGCCGCCGCTGCTGCACGGCTGACCCGCGCGCACGGATTCACGCCGAGGCGCCGGAAGAACCGCTGATGGTCCGGTTCGAGCGCCCGGTAGGACAGCTCAAAGGCCGCGAGCACTTCAGCGCTCGCGGCGCCCGTGTCGCCGATCCTGGCGGGCGGCCTGGACAGCTCGGCCACGAGGTCGGCGAGGCTGCGCGGGCGGGGTTCGGCCTGTGCCAGCCTCCCCGCGGTGAGCTGAATGGCAAGCGGCAACCGCCCGCACAACGCGGCCGCTGTCGTCAGCACGTCCTCGTCCCCGCCGCCGCCCAGGCCCGCGATCCGGGCGAACAGCGTGACGGCCTCTTCTGGTGAGAGGACATCGAGGGTCAGCACGTCGGCGCCGTCAAGGTCGGGCAGCCTGCGCCGGGCGGTGATGAGGATCAGGCTCCGCCCCGCACCCGGCAGCAGCGGACGTACCTGATCATGCGGCGCGGCGTCGTCCAGGATGACAACGGCGCGCCGCCTGCTGAGCTGGGCCCGCCACAGCGCGGCGCGCTCGCCGATCGACTCGGGGATCTGGGTCGCGGGCACGCCGAGCATCCTGAGCAGGCGATGCAGCGCGTCGGCCGAGTCCAGGGACGGGGAGCCCGGGTCGTGCGCCTGGAGATCGAGGTAGAAGACGCCGTCCGGGTAGTGGTCAGCGACCATGCGGGCCGCGCGGACCGCGAGAGCGGTCTTCCCGACCCCTGGCATGCCCTCGATCACGCTGACCCTGGGCTTATCGCCATGCTCGCCTGCCAGCAGCGCGAGTTCCTCGTTGCGGCCCACGAACTCCGGCGGCTCGGGCGGCAGCGTGTCCCGCTCCGCCGCCTGGCCCCGGCGCTGGGTACCCGCACGGACGGCTGGCGGCCGGTCCTGGCGCAGGATCCGCTGATGGAGCTCGGACAGCGCCGGACCCGGCTCGGTGCCTTGCTCGGAGACCAGGCGGCTGCGCGTCTCCCGGTACAGGCTCAGGGCGTCACCCGGCCTGCCGCACCGGTACAGGGCCTCCATCTGGTGCCCGACGAGCGTCTCGTCGAGCGGATACTGGGCGAGCAGGCCGCGGAGCTCACCAACGAGATCGGCATGCCGGCCAAGCTCGAGGTCACACTCGACGCGCTGCAGCATCGCGGCCCTGCGCTCTTCCTCGAGGCTGTGCCTCATCCGCGCCATCCAGTCACCGCGGATCCCGGCCAGCGCCTGCCCGCGCCAGAGCCCGTCGGCCTCGCGCAGCAGCTGAGCAGCGCCGTCATGGTCACCGCCGGCCACCAGGGCGTCCGCCCGGCGGCGCAGCTGGCGGAACTGATGCAGGTCGACGGCCTCGGGATCGACGTCGAGCGCGTAGCCGCTGAGGCGCCCAGCCAGCCTGACGCTGTCCCCGAGTGCCTGCCGGAGGGATGCCCGCAGCCTCGCGACGTAGACGGACAAGCTCTCGCGTGCTTTCGCGGGCGGCTGGGCGTCCCAGAGCCTGTCGATCAGGGTCTCGGCGGGAACGATCGTCCCAGGTGTCAGGAGCAGGATCGCCAGGACACCGCGCTCCCTGGCTGGACCCAGGTCACGTTGCTGTCCGGCCAACCACAGCTCCGTCGGCCCGAGGACCCGAAATTCCATGATCGTCTTGCGCTCTTCTACCCTCTGCGGGCAAGGCCGCCGAATGTGACCTACACAACCATTCTGGCCGCATTAATACCCGCGCTCTAGCCCCATCTCACATGAATTCTGATGGGACGGCAAGAAATGATGGAATAATGCATTCTCGCATTGCGAGCTTGAATGAAACTTGCATCGACATTCTTAGCGGAGGCCGGCTGATTCTGATGTCGGCGCAGCCCTGCGAACGGAATATTCGTCACTGTCCGTATATACAATTCGTTCGAAGGAGGCCAGGACGCTGAGTCCAACGGTCCTGCCCCCTCGGCGATCAGGACCGTTGGATTCATTCGTGGCAGGCAGTCATGTACCGGGACGGCGGGGCGCCGCCCGGGTGCTCGCGCACGTGTGATTCACACGAAGTTATCGCAGGTAAACCGCATTGACGGGACCTCTCATGTGAATCAGTGCAAACGCCCTTCCCGCAGCCGCCAGGTCGGGTAGCTTGTCGGTTCTGGTGGGCCTGACAATCTCGGCACCAAAGAGGAGACCTTCTCGATGCAGACTCGCAGGTCGTTACGGAATGTAATCACGCGAACCGGTGGATCGGCGGCCAGCGCTCGCCGCGCTCAGGCTCGCGCCCAACTGGCGCGGAGCATCGCCGTCCCAGCTCTCGTCCTCGTCAGTTTCGGCGCTACAGCAGCGGCATCGCCCGGCGCGGCGCACGTCGCCGGGCCGCAGCATCCAGCGGGTACGTCGGCCAGCGCGGCCAGTTTCTGTGCGGCACGCAAGGCGGCACCGTTGCACGCGGCAAAGCTCAAGCGCCCGTGGATGTACGCCGTTCCCGCCGGCAGGCCGTGGATGTACGCCGTCCAGGCCGGCCGCCCCTGGATGTACGCGAAGATAAACGCCGGCGCGACCCGACCTCGCTCCTGTCTGAAGACAGCGCGCCACGTCGCCGCGTAGTCGTCCCGCGCCTCGCGGCCAGCCGTTCGGGCTCGTCACGGCCGCACCGGCGACGTTCACCAACGGGCGGCGGCGGCGGCACAGGGCACCACGCCTGCGATCAGGCCAGATGGGCCACGGACGGCTGTTTTGGCTGCTATGGTCGGCGTCAGTTCGCTCCTACCGGCGTGGACGACGGCGCGTGCCCAGCCCGCCGCGGACGACAGGAGGAGGTGACCCTGTGCGCCGTCCGGACCTGATCCCCGTGGCTCGCAGGATCGCTTTCCGGCGCGGGCCCGCGCCCGCGCGTGGCTCTCGCCTCGGCAGCTACGGTCGCTCGGCCGCCCTCGTCGCCGCGCTTGCCGGCGCCCTGGTTGCCTCGTCAGCCGGAGACGCCGCGACCGCGAGTTCCGCGGCGCGGTCCGCCCGCAGCGCGGTCCTGGCCGCCGATGCGGCGCTGGCAGGCAGCGACGGGCACCTGACGCTGGCGCGGCTTGAAGCACGCGCGGCGAAGCTGGCCAAGCAGTACCGCGGCGAGCTCGACACGCTCGCCGGCGCCGGGGCCGACGCGGACGCGGCGGCGTCACGAGCCAGGATGGTGCGCCATCAGCTCGGCATCTCCCGGCATCAGATGTCCAGGCTGGCCGTCGCCAGCTACCTGAACGGCGGGACTGACCAGCAGCTCCTCGCCCTGTTCAGCGGCCATGCCCGCGGGATCATGGACAGGTCGGCCCTGATCACGTACCTGGCGCGGCAGCGCAGCATCAGGCAGCGTGCCCTGCAGCACCTCATCCTCACCAGCGAGAGCGCCGATAAGGCGGCCAGGACCAAAGTCGCCGACCTGCGCAAGATGATCACGGCGCTCGAGCGCCAGCGGCAGACCGTCAAGCGCCTGCTGGCCAAGTTCCGCCCTCAGTCGCCCGTGATCGGCGGCAGCATCACCCCCCGCATGGCGGCGGTGAAGAACGCTGTCGACCGGCGGTTCGGCCCGTTCTCCGCGATCGGCTGCTACCGGGCAGAGGCCACCGGCGAGCACCCGCTCGGCCGGGCATGCGATTTCATGCTCAGCTCCGGCGGCGTCATGCCGACGGCCGCCAACGTCCAGCTCGGATACGCGATCGCGCACTGGGCCCAGGCCAACGCGTCCGAGCTCGGGATCATGTACATCATCTACCGGCAGCACATCTGGGACATCAGGATGGCCTCAGCGGGCTGGGTGGCGATGCCCGATCGCGGCAGCATCACCGCGAACCACTACGACCACGTGCACATCTCGGTGTTCTAGCGCGGGTCGGGTCAGGGCATGCTCTGGGCGAGCAGGACGCCGGTGAGAGCCACGAGCAGGATCGCGGTCAGCAGAATGCACGTCAGGCGGAGCCGCCTGATCGTCCGGTCCTTCCTGGATGGCGGGCTCGGCTGGTGGTAGGGAGCCCCGCGGTATGCGGGCAGGTCCTTGACGCTCCGCTCAGCGGGCCGTTCGCTGGTGACCGTCGCGGCACGGCGCGTGGCTTCCGCGCCTGGCGCCGCTGACCTGGCGTCCAGCGGGGCGGCGAAATCCTCGGGGCGCCAGCGATGCGATCTGGAACGCACGTCGGCGAACATCTCAGGCGGCGGCACAGCCAGCACCGGGCAGCGCGCGTGCGCTATGCAGTAGCGGGTGACCGAGCCATGCACGCTGCTGGTCAGCCAGTTCCCCCGGCCGCGGCCGACGACGAGCAGGTCATCGGGCCGGTCGGCGAGCTCCACCAGCAGCGGGCCCGCTCTGCCCCGCACGACCATCCCGCGAACGGTCAGGCCGGCCGGGACGCCGCCGAATGCCGCGTCGAAGGCTTCGGTGAGCCGCTCACGCGCGGCCTGCTCCCACAGCTTCATCAGGATTGGGCACGGGGCTCGCCGGTACGCGAGCTCACCGCCCGCTGGCGTCCAGGCGAGCACCGCAACGAGCGGCACGCCTGCCTTCCTGGCCTCTTCTACGCCAGCACGCAGCGCCCCGAGGCTCCGCAGCGAGCCGCTCACCCCCGCGATGACCCGCCTGCCGCCGACCGCCACCTGACAACAACCCTCTCGCTTGCGGCGTTCGCCTGCCTTCCCATCCAACTCCGGTGGGCCCGGTCCCGCAATACCGAGTCCGGTTGTGTTGAGGCACTATCGCCGCCGAACCGGCACGCCCTGAGGCGAATATGCCCCAGGCGACCGCCAGATCACTTTGGCCGGCTGCCTGGCGTCCAGGATGGGCCGCTCGGCGACCTCGTAGGCCGCCGGATCGGCGAAATCGGCCGTGAAGACGAACACGATCTCGTGCTCGGTCGCGCCGCCCCAAGGAGAAGATGTTTTCCAGCACCCCGGCCAGCCGCACATCGGTGATTCGCTGGCCGATCTCCTCACCGAACTCGCGGCGCAGCGCGTCGGCCGCGTACTCGCCGTAATCGACGTGTCCGCCGAGCGGCCGGTGGAACAGCTCGCCGTCCAGGTTCGAGCCTTCGGAGACCAGCAGCGCGCCATCGCGCGGCCGCCGATGAGCCCCATGGCCTTGATGGTCTGGCCCTCGATGTCACCCGGCTCTCGTATCACCGCGACGCGTCTCCAGGAAGTCGAGCTGGGCCAGGAAGTGCCGGGTGCCGCCGCCCTCGTGGCCGTTGTACGGGTAGACCGCGATGTCCTTGAGCGAGCCCGCGTAGTGGTTGTAGGCCGCGAAAACCGTCGACGGCGGGGTGATGTCGTCGGCCAGGGCGACCGAGAACAGCGCGGGAGCGGTGACGTGCCTGGCGTGGTTGACGACGTCGACGTAGCCGAGGGTGGCAAAGACCTGGTCGACATTGTCCGCGTGCACCCGGCAGTACTCCGCGAGCTCGGAGTACGGCCGGGCGTCGGTCACCTCGACGGCCCGCTGCGGATGGGCGAGGAACGGGACATCGGGCATGACCGCCGCCACGCCGCCGGCCAGGTGCGCGGCGGCGATCGCGAGCCCGCCGCCCTGGCTGGCCCCGGTGGTGACGACCGGCCGGCCCTCGGCGGCCGGCCACCGCCTGATGGCATCCACCGCCCGCGCCGCATCCACGAACAGCCGGGTGAAATAGTGGCTGCCCGGCTCCATGATGCCGCGGGTGAGGAAGCCTGGTGTGCTCGGTGCGCCCCTGTCGCCCAGGTCAGGGGTGTCGGCGCGGCGCCATCCGCCGCCCTGGCCGCGGCAGTCCATGATCAGGTGCGGATAGCCGGCGCAGCTCCACCGCAGCCAGTCGAACGGGTCGCCGCGCCCGCCGCCGTAGCCCACGAACTCGACGACGACGGCACCGCCGTCGACGGCGCGATGCGGATCGAGCAGCCAGGCCTTGATCGGGTCGCCGCCATAGCCAGCGAACGTCACGTCATAGACGGCGGCATGCTGGATGCCGCGGCGGACCGAGTAGTACGAGGGCTCGGCGTGGTGCGCCCGCGCGGCATCGAGCTGTCCGGCCCAGAACTCAGCGAAGTCGGCTGGCTCGGCCACGTCGGGCTGGTAGCGGCGGAGGTCGGGCAGCGGAAGATCGACGAGCATGGCGGCTCCGTAGCGTCAGGCCGGCCTCGAGCCGGAATCGCACAGCAAGCTAGCGCAGTCAGCCCTTGACCGAGCCAGCCAGGCCCGACAGTCCGCCGACGATGCGCCGCTGAGCTAGCACGAAGAACGCGAGCGCAGGCAGCATGGACAGCGCCGTGTACGCGAAGATGGCGGCCGTGTCCTGCGAATACTCGGACTGGAACGTCGCCACGCCGAGCGGCAGCGTGAAGAGGCTCCCCTTGGTGAAGAACAGGAACGGCAGCAGGTAGTTGTTCCAGCTCGTCACGAACGCCAGGATGGACACCGTCATCAGCGCCGGGCGGGACAGCGGGAGCAAGATGCGCACGAAGAACGTGAGCCGCGACGCGCCGTCAACCACCGCGGCGTCCTGCAGTTCGCCGGGAATCGCCCGCATGAAGGGGCGCAGGATGATGATCGTGAACGGCAGCGAGAACGCGGCTTCCGGCAGCGCCACCCCGAGCAGGTTGTCGGTCAGGTTGATCTGCTTGAGCATCAGGTAGATCGGCAGCGACGCCACGTTCGCGGGAAACAGCAGGCCGATCGCGAAGAGCAGGTACCACCCTTCCCGCCAGCGGAAGTCGTACCTGGCGAGCGCGAACGCCGCCATGGCGCCGAGCCCGACCGACAGCCCGGTCGCGACGACGGCGATCACCGCGCTGTTGGCGACGTCTTGCCAGAATGACCCTGCCGTGAGGATGGACCGGTAGTTCTGCCATACCCACGGCGCCGGCAGGCCCGTCGGCGAGGAGTTGAGCTGCGCCGTCGAGCGGAACCCGCCCAGGACCACGAACAGCAGCGGGACCAGCGTGATCGCGATGATGATCAGCGCCACCAGGTAACTGAGCGGCACGATCGGCCTGATCCTCGAGCGTCGCGGCCTGGCGGGCGCCGGCGCGCCCGCCGGCCGGCTCTTCACGAGGACGGCCATGCCTGCGTCACCCCACAGCCCTTGTCATGGCGCCTGCCGTGTCGCGGCGCAGCGCGAAACGCTGGTAGAGCAGCGCGAAGACAAAACTGAGGATGAACAAGACCACCGCGACAGCGCTCCCGTAGCCGAACTCCAGGCTCCGGAAGCCGTTCTCGATCATGTACGTCACCATCGTGCTCGAGGCGTTCGCCGGGCCGCCGATGGTCATGATCCAGACGATGTCGAACAGCTGCAGCGAGCCGATCATCGACAGGAAGATCCAGATCCTGATCGTGGGGCCCAGCAGCGGCAGCGTGATCCGGCGTGTCGTCTGCCACGGCGACGCGCCGTCGATCGCGGCCGCCTCCCGCAGTTCGGCGGGGATGCCCTGCAGGCCGGCCAGCAGCAGGATGATCCCGAAGCCGACGTACTTCCAGGTGACGACCGCGAACAGGGTGTACAGGACGAGCGAGGTGTTGGCCAGCCACTGGTGCACGAGGCTGCCAAGGCCCACGGTCTTGAGCACCTGGTCGACGAAGCCGCCAGGCTGGAGCATGAGCAGCCACAGCACGGCAGTCGTGGCCTCGGACAGAACGTAAGGCGTGAACACGGCCAGCCGGAGGAACGACCCGCCGCGCATCCGCCGGTTCAGCAGCAGCGCAACCGCGATGCTGACCGGCAGCTGAATCAGCAGCGACAGCACCGCGATGATGACGTTGTGCAGCAGCGACTCGCGGAACACCGGGTCGCCGAGCGCGAGCTGGTAGTTGTGCAGCCCGGCGAAGTCCGAAAGCGTGCCGTAGCCGCTCCAGTTGAACAGGCCGTAGTACGCGGCGATGCAGATCGGCAGCAGCACGAACACGGTGAACAGCAGCGCCGCGGGGCCGATCAGCACGATCAGCTCCAGCTGCTTGCGGCCCAGCCGCGGACGAGTCAGCCGCGGACGGGTCAGCCGCAGGCGCCGCGGCGAGTCCGCGGCGGCGATGGCCGCGGCGGAGTCCGCCGCAGCCATCTCGCGCGTGACCTGACTCATTACTGCTGTGCCGGCCCTTACTGCCGGGATGCCGCCTGATCGATGGCCGTGACGATCGACTGCGGCGAGCCCTGCCCGGCGAAGAAGTTCGCGACGGCGTTGTCGAGTGCCTGGCCCACGTTCGTCGGGTAGGCGATGTCGAGGTAAGTCTGGATGTAGGCGGCCTTCTGGCTGGTCTGCAGGATCAGCTTGTCGGCCGGGAGCGTCAGCGCCGACGCGGCGGCCGGGTTGGCTGGCAGGCCGACTTTGGCGGTGCTCACGAGCTGCTTCTGGACCGCCGGGCTGTCCAGGTAGGCGAGGAAGTCCACGCAGGCCGGCTCCGGCGCGCTGGTGGTGCACGAGAAGCCGTCGCCGCCGCCCAGCAGCACCGACGGGTCACCGGCCGCACCGCTGACAGCAGGGAACGGGAACCAGCCGACGTTGGACAGGAAGCCCTTGCTCGAGCTCAGCGGCGTCATCACGGCAGGATCCCAGTCACCCTGCAGCTCCATCGCGGCCTTGCCGTTCGCCACCATGCCGGCCGAGCTGCCGGCGCCCACCTGAGCGGGGGTTCCCAGGAAGCCGGCCTGGAATGGCTTGGTGGCCATGAAAGACTTCAGGTCATTTCCCGCCTGAACAAAGCACGGGTCGCTGGCCGACACCGCCTTGACGGCCTTCTGCAGCGTGGCGACCGAGCACTCCCGCACCACGAAGTAGTCCCAGTAGAAGGCGTCTGGCCACCGGTCCTTGCTGCCGACGGCGATCGGGACGATGTGCGCGGTCTTCAGCTTGGTCACGTCCGCGTTCAGGTCGCCCATCGTGGCCGGCGGGCTGGTGATGCCCGCCTTGGCGAACAGGTCCTTGCGGTACCAGAAGCCCACCATGTGCAGGTCATACGGGATGCCGTACTGCTGCCCGTTCACCTGCCAGCCTGCCGCCGCAGGGCCCAGCTCGTGAATCCAGCCCGACACCATCTTCGTCAGGTTAGCGAGCTTGCCAGACTTGAGCTGTGTTGCCTCCTGGCCGCCGCCCCATTGCTGGAAAATGTCAGGCGGATCGTCCGACTGGAGCGCCAGCGGCACCTTCGTCGGGAACTGCTCGTTCTGGATTGGCACGTTGGAGATCGAAACTTTCGGATGGCTGGCCTGGAACGCCTTGATGGCATCGAGGTACACGCCCTTCAGCGGATTGGCGGTCGCATTGTTCCACCAGGTGAGGGTGACAGGACCGCTGGCCTTTCCGCTGTTCCCTGAGCCCGAGCCGCCGCTTGAGCAGGCAGCGAGGGCGAGCGCCGCTGCTGCCACCGTCGCCACGGCGGCATACTTCCGGGTGCTGCGCATGATGGTCATCTCCTGACGATGGGCCGAACTATGGGGGGTTGTAGCGCGGAGACTGGTCGATCCTGCCGCGTTCGCGGCTCCGTTCCGCCCGATCCGATCGCGCAATCGTCGAAAGATTCAGCAATATTTCAGCGTGCCGTCATCGTAAGAACCTGCCTGCGTGTGGTCAACCCCTCCTAAGGGTGCGGCAGGAGTAGTCGCGCGCGATGCGCTTGCGACTCCGATCCGACCCGCTGAGCCGTGTGACCATTGCGTACGAGCCTCGCCCGAGGCAGGATGGAGCGACTGGCAGACTCCGAAAGGGGTTCGATAGTCTGCCCGATCAATTTCGAGAGCACGACCGGGAAGGATGACAGGGAGAGTGTCGACCACGGAGCCGGTGCGTACGGGGCGCCAGGAAAGCGCGAGCCGGAGACGCCGGCCGACTCTGGCCGCGATAGCCCAGGAGGCAGGAGTATCGCTGCCGACGGTGTCGAAGGTCGTCAACGGCCGTCCCGACGTGGCCCCCGAAACCCGGGCGATGGTCGAGCGCTTGCTCGGCGAGCGCGAGTACCGGCGTCCAGGCCCGCGGCGCGGCCGCAGGGCCGGGCTGATCGACGTGGTCTTCAACGGCCTGGACAGCCCGTGGGCCGTGGAGATCCTGCGCGGCATCGAGGACTGGTGCTCGGCCCACACGATGGGCGCGACCGTCTCGGCCGTGCGGCACGGCAATGCCCGGCCGGCCAGCTGGACGAGCGCGCTGGCCAGCCACGACACCGACGGCGTGATCCTGGTGACGTCCGAGCTGACGATGCCGCAGCTGCGGCAGGTTCGCAGCGAGGGCATCCCGCTCGTGGTCGTGGACCCGGTGAACCTGCCGGAGCCCGACCTGCCCAGCGTCGGCGCCACCAACTGGGCTGGCGGCCTCGCCGCGACCGATCACCTGCTGACCCTCGGGCACCGCAGGATCGGCGCGATCACGGGCCCTGCCGACTACCTGTGCAGCCGGGCCAGGGTCGACGGATACCGGTCGGCGCTCGAGCGCGCGGGCATCAAGTTCGACGAGGCGCTGCTGCGGCACGGCGACTTCCAGCACGAGGGCGGCTTCGGTCGCGGCGGCGAGCTGCTCGACCTCGCCGAGCCGCCGACGGCGATCTTCGCGGGCAGCGACCAGCAGGCTCTGGGCGTGTACGAGGCAGCGAGGCAGCGCGGGCTGCGGATTCCGCAAGACCTGTCGGTCGTGGGATTCGACGACCTGCCGGCCGCGCGCTGGGTATCGCCGCCGCTCACGACCGTCCGGCAGCCGCTCGCCGACATGGGCAAGGTGGCCGCGGAGATGCTGGGTGACCTGATCGAGGGCGTGCCGCTGCGCAGCCAGCGAGTGGAACTCACGACCGAGCTGATCGTGCGGGAGTCGACGGCCCGCCTTCCGGCGTGAAGCGCCAGCCGGTGCCGCGCGGCGCGGTCGGCGGACCGCGCACGGGCGACGGCGAGCACACGGGTGACGGCGAGCACACGGGTGACGGCGAGCACACGGGTGACGGCGAGCACACGGGCGACGGCGAGCACACGGGCGACGGCATCGTCAGCTCCGGGCCGCCCGGCACGCACGAACCATGGCGCGACATCTCGCTGCCGGCCGCGCAGCGGGCGGCCGACCTGCTGGCCAGGATGACGCTTGCGGAGAAACTGGCCCAGCTCGGCAGCGTCTGGCTGAGCGGGCCGGCCGACGGCAACGGCGTGGCGCCGCTGCAGGGCGAGTTCACAGAAGACCTGCCGCCGTTCGCGGAGCTGATCAAGAACGGGCTCGGCCAGCTGACCCGCGTCTTCGGCACCCGACCCCTGCAGCCCGCCGCCGGCGTCGCCGAGCTGGCCAGGCTGCAGGCCCAGATCACCGGGGCGAGCCGGTTCGGGATCCCCGCGATCGCGCACGAGGAATGCCTGACCGGCTTCGCCGCCTGGACGGCCACCGCCTTCCCGACCCCGCTCGCCTGGGGCGCGGCCTTCGACCAGGACACGATCGAGGCGATGGCCGCCGCGATCGGGCGCGGCATGCGCGCGGTCGGGGTGCACCAGGGCCTCGCACCCGTGCTCGACGTCGCGCGGGACCCCAGGTGGGGCCGCGTGGAAGAGACGATCGGCGCCGATCCTTACCTGGTCGGGGTGCTCGGTACCGCCTACGTGCGCGGCCTGCAGTCGGCAGGCGTGATCGCCACCCTCAAGCATTTCGCCGGATACTCAGGATCGCAGTCCGGCCGCAACATGGCGCCGGTCAGCATCGGACCGCGAGAGTTGGCCGATGTGTTCCTGCCGCCATTCGAGATGGCGCTGCGCGAAGGCGGCGCTCGCAGCGTGATGCATTCCTATTCCGATATCGACGGCGTCCCGCCAGCGGCGGACCACCGGCTGCTGACCGGCATCCTCCGCGACGAACTCGGCTTCGACGGCGTGCTCGTCGCCGACTACTACGGCATCGCGTTCCTCGCCACCCTGCACGGCGTCGCCGAGTCCCCCGCGCAGGCCGCTGCGATGGCCCTGCGGGCCGGCGTCGACGTGGAGCTTCCCAATGTGCACTGCTATGGCGCGCCGCTGGCAGCGGCGGTCAGCGCAGGTGAGGTCTCCGAGCACGTCGTCGACGTCGCCGTCGAGCGGGTGCTGCGCCAGAAGATCGAGCTTGGCCTGCTCGACGCCGGCCAGGCGGCCGATGCCGAGACCGAGCCGGCCGTCAGCCTGGACCCGCCCGCGAACCGCGAGCTTGCCAGGCGCCTGGCCGAGCATTCGGTCGTCCTGCTCGCCAATGACGCCGGCGCGCTGCCGCTGGCCGGCGGGCAGCGGCTCGCCGTCATCGGCCCCCTCGCCGACGACCCGCTGGCCTTCTTCGGCTGCTACACGTTCCCTCGGCACGTCGGCTACGCACACCCGGGAACCGACGCCGGGATCCCGCTCACGCCCCTCGTCGCGGCGCTGCGGAAGGAACTGCCCGCGGCCGTGATCACCCACGCGCGCGGCTGCGACGTGCGCGGTGATGACAGGTCAGGTTTCGCGGCAGCGATCGCGCTTGCCAGCGACGCCGACCTCGTGATCGCCGTGCTCGGCGACGAGGCAGGGCTGTTCGGCCGAGGGAGTTCCGGCGAGGGCTGCGACGCGACCGACCTGCGGTTGCCTGGCATCCAGTCCGAGCTGCTCGCCGGGCTCGTCGCGACGGGGAAGCCGGTCGTCGGGGTCCTCATCACCGGCAGGCCGTACGCGCCGGGACCCGGCCCGTTCGCGGCCATCGTGCAGGCGTTCTTCCCCGGCCAGGAGGGAGCGGGCGCGATCGCGGGCGTGCTGTCAGGCCGGGTGGTGCCGAGCGGCAAGCTGCCGGTCGAGGTGCCGCTGCACCCGGCCGCCCGGCCGGTCTATCTGGCTCCCCCGCTGGCCAGCCGGTCCAGCGTGAGCTCGGTGGACCCGACGCCGTTGTTCCCGTTCGGGCACGGCCTTTCCTACACGACGTTCGGCTACTCGGACCTGACGATCGGCCCGGCCAAGGACGGAAGGGCCGAGATAAGCACGGACGGGACCGCGGAAATCGCGTGCACGATCACGAACACCGGCGGCCTGACCGGCACCGAGGTTGTGCAGCTCTACCTGCGGGACCCGGTGGCGCAGGTCACCAGGCCGGTGCGGTCGCTCGCCGGCTTCGCCAGGGTCACGCTCGCGCCAGGCGCGGCCAGCAGGGTGACGTTCGCGCTGCACGCGGACCGCACCGCGTTCCACGGGGTCGCGGGCACCCGCGTGGTGGAAGCCGGGATCGTGGAGGTCGCGATCGGTTCCTCGTCCGCTGACCTGCGGCTGCACGGTGAGATCGAGCTGCGCGGACCGGGGCGGCAGGCCGGCCGGGGCCGGGTTCTCTGCACCCCGGCCGCCATCGCCAGCCTCGTAAATTCTCGGTAGAGTTTCGGCATGCTCGTGGCCGGAGTGGATTCCTCCACCCAGTCGACCAAGGTGCTGCTCTGCGAGACCGCCGACGGCACGGTCGTGGCCGAGGCGAGCGCGCCGCATCCGGCGGGCACCGAGTGCGATCCAGAAGCCTGGTGGACCGCCCTGCAGCAGGCCGGCGACGGGCTGCTCGGCCGGGCGGCGGCCATCGCGGTCGCGGGGCAGCAGCACGGGATGGTGGTGCTCGACGACGACGGCAAGGTCATCAGGCCGGCCCTGCTGTGGAATGACATGCGCTCCGCCGCCGCCGCGGCCGGCCTGGTCACCGAGTTCGGCGGGCCGGCATGGTGGGCGCAGCACACCGGCAGCGTGCCCAACGCCTCCTTCACCGTCACCAAGCTGCGCTGGCTGGCCGCCTCCGAGCCGGCGAACGCCGCCGCGGTCGCGCGGGTGATGCTGCCGCATGACTGGCTCACCTGGCGGCTCGGTGCCGCCGAGCCGGTCACGGACCGCGGCGACGCGTCTGGAACCGGCTACTTCGCGACGCCGCGCGGCGGCTGGCTGCCCGACATCGCCGCCGCCGCGCTCGGCCACGAGCCCGCCCTGCCGCGGGTCGCGGCCCCCGGCGAGACCGTGGGGCAGGCCGCCGGCGGCGCGCTGCTCGCCGCCGGCACCGGCGACAACATGGCGGCCGCGCTTGGCCTTGGCCTGGAGCCAGGCGAGATCGCCGTGTCCGTCGGGACGTCGGGCACGGTCTTCGCGGTCTCGGCCGTCCCGGCGACGGACGACTCGGGGGCCGTCGCCGGGTTCGCCGACGCGACAGGGCGGTTCCTGCCGCTTGTCTGCACCGTCAACGCGGGTCTCGTGCTCTCCGCCACGGCCACCATGACCGGCACCGACCTGGCCGGGCTGGCCGGGCGGGCGCTGGCCGCCGAACCCGGCGCGGCCGGGATCACGCTGCTGCCCTACTTCGACGGCGAGCGGACGCCGCAGCGCCCGCGCGCGACCGGCGTGCTGACCGGCCTGACCACCTCGAACGGCACACCGCAGAACCTCGCGAGGGCGGCGGTCGAGGGCGTGCTGGCGTCGCTCGCCGACGCCGCTGACCGCCTCGCCGCGTGGGGCGCTGAGTTCGATCGGGTCCTCATGATCGGCGGCGGGGCCCGGTCAGCGGCCGTGCGGGCGGTGGCCCCCGGCATCTTCGCCCGCGACGTCGACGTGCCAGAGTCGCGAGAGTATGTCGCGCTCGGCGCCGCACGCCAGGCCGCGTGGGCGCTGGCCGGGACGGCGGCGGCGCCGGCCTGGCCGCGTCCGCCGGGCACCCGCTACCGCGGGAATCCGCAACCGGAGATCAGGGCGCGTTTCGCCGCGCTGAGGGACGCCACCGCGCCGTGGACAGTGTCCGCCGAAGGGCCTGAGCCCCCGGAAGCCACCGGGCGCGGCAGTCAGGAGGAGGATTAACCCCATGTCAGCAGACCCCTATGTGCCGACGCCAGCGGACAAGTTTTCGTTCGGGATATGGACGGTGGGCTGGCAAGGGACGGACGTCTTCGGGCCAGCGGTACGGGCGCCCATGCCGGCCGACCGCGCCGTCCGCAAGCTCGCCGAACTCGGCGCGTACGGCGTCAACTTCCACGACAACGACGTCTTCGACTTCGACGCGAGCGCGTCAGAGCGGGAGCAGCGGATCGGCGCGTTCAGGCAGGCGCTCGACGACACCGGCCTGGTGGTCACGACCGCCACGACGAACCTGTTCAGCCACCCCGTCTTCAAGGAAGGCGCCTTCACGGCGAACGACCGGGAGGTGCGCAGGTTCGCGCTGGCCAAGGTCATGCGCAACCTTGACCTCGCCGCCGGGCTCGGTGCCGGGATCTACGTCTGCTGGGGCGGCAGGGAGGGCGCGGAGTCCGGCGCGAGCAAAGACGTGCGCGCCGCGCTCGCGCGTTACAAGGAGGCCATGGACCTCCTCTGCCAGTACGTCCTCGACCAGGGCTACCGGCTGCGGTTCGCGATCGAGCCCAAGCCGAACGAGCCACGCGGCGACATCCTGCTGCCCACCGCCGGTCACGCGCTGGCGTTCATCAACGAGCTCGAGCACCCCGAGCTCGTCGGCATCAACCCCGAGGTCGGTCACGAGGAGATGGCCGGGCTCAACTACGCGCACGCGATCAGCCAGGCCCTGTGGCACGGCAAGCTGTACCACATCGACCTGAACGGGCAGCACGGCCCGCGGTACGACCAGGACCTGCGGTTCGGCGCGGGCAACGCCCGCGGGGCGTTCTGGGTGGTGGACGCGCTCGAGGCCGGCGGTTACGACGGACCCGTGCACTTCGACTACAAGCCGCCGAGGACCGAGGATGACGAAGGGGTGTGGGCCTCGGCCGCCGCGTGCATGCGCAATTACCTGATCCTGCGCGAGAAGGTGCGCGCGTTCCGTTCCGACGCCGAGGTGAAGGACGCGCTCAGGGCCGCGCGGGTCGACCAGCTCGCCGAGCCGACCCTGGCCGCGGACGAGAGCTGGCGCGACATCGCCGCCGACACCGTCGACGTGGCGGCGCTCGCTGACCGCGGCATGGCGTTCGAGCAGCTCGATCAGCTCGCGCTTGAGTACCTGTACGGGGTTCGCTGACGGGCGGCGGGGTCAGGACGGGCGGATGTGCCACTTGATCCCGTGGCCCGCCCGCACGTGTGCGATGGCCGACCCGAAATCGTCGAGTGGCAAGGGCGGGCTGAGCAGCGGGCCAGGATCGATCGCCCGGCTGGCGAGCAGGTCCACGGCCGCCCCGAAGCTGCGCAGGATGGCCATCGACCCGACGATGGTGATCTCGTCGTTGTAGACGCGGAACGGCGAGACGGCGATGCCCGCCTCGGCCGGCGCCACGCCGAACACGAGCAGCCGTCCGCCGCGGTCGAGCAGGCCGAGTGCGGATTCGATGGCCGCGGGCACGCCTGTCGCGTCGACCGCCACGTCGAACCGCGCGCCGTCCAGTTCCTCGGCACTGGCGACCGCTCGCGCCGCGCCGAGGTTGCGGGCCGCATCGAGGCGCGCGCCGACCTTGTCGACGACCGCGACGGAACTGCTGCCCGCGCGCACCAGCAATTGGAGCAGCAACAGGCCCATCGGGCCGGCTCCGACCACGACGGCGGACTCGCCCATCACGGCACCGAGCCGCCGCAGGCCGTGCACGGCGCACGCGAGCGGCTCGGCCATCGCGCCGCGCTGACCGTCGACGTGGTCAGGCAGCCGGTACACGTTGGCGGCCGGCACGGCGACATACTCGGCGAACGCACCGCTCACGGTGTCGCCGATCGCTCCCCAGTTCGCGCACAGGTTGCCGCGCCCGGCCCGGCACCGCCTGCACCATCCGCAGTACAGCGAGGGGTCCACGGCGACCCGGTCACCCTCGGCCAGGCCGGGTGTGCTGTCTTGCCCGATAGCGACGATCTGACCCGCGAACTCGTGGCCGGGCGTGATCGGATAGGGCGTCGGCGGGAACTCCCCGGCCAGGATGTGCAGGTCAGTGCCGCAGATTCCGCACGCGTCAACCCTGACGATCACCTCGCCGGCCCGCGGCGCCGGGTCGGGCACCTCGGCGACGCGGAAGCTGCCTGGCCGGTCGAGCACGATCGCGCGCATCATTCGATTATCCGGGTGGCCTGTGACCACACCACCTGCCAGTGCCCGCCGCGCTGCCGGTAGCAGTCGGTGTGCCAGCAGAGCAGGCCTGGCCGGTCGTCGAAGCTGATCCTGGCCTGGTAACGCAGGACCGCGACGGGCCCGTCGCCGAGCACGGCGATCTCGGATGCGGCCTCGAACACGCGGTACCTGAGCCGCCCAGACCCGATGGCGGCCAGGTAGTCGTCCTTGGTCAGGTCCGAGCCGTTCGGGGTGACGAGCTGGTAGTCCTCGGCGTGCAGCGTCTCCGCTGCCGCGATGTCCGCGCCGACCAGCGCCCTGAGCCTCGCCCGTTCGAGATCGGGCAGGACCATAGCCGCGGAACTCATCAGGACCTCCTTGGTTAGCTGGGGGATTGCGCCGACGCGACCAGCTTGCGGCCTAGCGCGTCTATGGCCTGCTGGAGTGGCGGTGAACCGACGACGTGAAACGGCGCGGGGATGGCCGCGAGCTGCCTGGCGTACCAGTCGGGGTCGTCCGTCGTTGCCGTGATGCGAGTATGCCCGCCCTCGGCGGGCTCCAGCCTGCCGAGGCTTCTGGGCACCCACCGCGATGTCCTCTCGACGGGGGCCTCGACGAGGACCTCGACCTGATGGGTCCAGCTCTGGGAAAGATGCTCCTCGAGCATGCGCAGCGCGTCGAGGTCGGCAGGAGGCGTGAAGGTCTCCTGTTCCTGCTCGATCGACACGATCCTGTCGACGCGAAGGATCCGGCGTGCCTGCCTGGTGCGGGACCAGCCGAGCAGGTACCACCGGCTGTGCCGGAGCACGACGGCCCACGGGTCGATCTCCATGGCCACGCCGTGAGGCATGCCGAGCCGGTACGTCAGCCGCAGCTGAGTAGCCGCCGCGCAGGACTCGATCAGCGCCGTCACCAGCTCAGGGCTGACGGCGGCGGCCTCGGTGGCCGAACGAGGGGCATTGACGTCCCTGAAGGCCAGGACCGGGCTCGCCAGCCTGGCCGGCAAGACCCGCGCGATCTTGGCGAGCGCGCTGCCGACGGGATCGACGGGGTCGGCCGCGTTCCTGTGACCTTCCAGGACGGCCATGACCAGTCCGATCGCCTCCGCGGCCGAGAACATCAGCGGCGGCAGCCGGATGCCGCGGCCGACCCGGTAGCCGCCGTAGGGACCGCTGACCGACTCGATTGGCAGATCGGCCTCGCGCAGGATCTCGACGTAGCGGCGAACGGCCCGCTCGGTGACGCCGAGCCTGACCCCGAGCTTGGCGGCCGTGATGCCAGGGTTGTTCTGGATGGCCTCAAGCGCCAGCAGCGCCCTGGCCGTCGGGCTCAGGTCGGGCCCCATGCGCTTCCTCCATCCCGGAAGGGAATCGTCCGGAACTGACGCTAGCGCGTGGTCGCCGTCGGCCGGGACCGTGTTCCGCCCTTAGGGGAAGACTCAGTGCCCTATGCGTGCCTTTTCTCTACATCTAGGCTTTTATCTTCGCGCAATGCGACAGGTGCCCGGGTCTGCCGCCGGTGTTGCCACAATGCGGTAAGGCGTCAGCATCAGCGCGAGGCGTGGAGGCCAATGATGATCCACTACACAGAAGATGCCGCCGACGTCGACGCGAGCATGCTCACCGGGTTCTTCGTGGGCTGGCCGCGGCGGCCGTCGGCAGCTCAGCACCTGGACGTGCTGCGCGGGAGCTTTCGCGTGATGCTGGCCATCGACGACGCGACGGACCGCGTCGCCGGCTTCGTGAACATGATCAGCGACGGAGTGCTGACCGCCTTCATCCCGTGGCTTGAGGTGCGGGCGGTTAGCGGTGCGAGGCGAGCACCGAGTGGTAGTCGGTTCCACCTGGCGAATCCGGATCGGCGTGCACGAGCGCCGCGATGAGGCCGGGCATCGCGTGCAGCAGGTTGTGCTCGGCCGCGACGGTCACCTCGTGAGCCTGCAGCGCGCTGGCCGCCGGGTCGACGACGACCTCGCACTCGGCCCGCAGCTGGTGTCCTGTCCAGCGCATCCGCACGTGACCGACCGCGAGCACCCCAGGCGTGCCGGCCAGGACCTCCTCGGCGCGCGTGATGACCGCCGGATCGACAGCATCCATCAGCCGCCGGTAGATGTCCCTGGCCGCCTGCCTGAGCACCGCGAGAATCGCCACCGTGATGAGCAGGCCGACGACCGGATCCGCCCACGTCCAGCCGAGCGCCACCCCGCCCGCGCCCACCAGGACGGCCAGCGATGTGAAGCCGTCGGCGCGGGCGTGCAGCCCGTCGGCGACGAGCGCAGCCGAGCCGATCTTCCGGCCCACCCGGATCCGGTACCTGGCAACCACCTCGTTCCCGGCGAAGCCGGCCAGCGCCGCTCCGGCGACCGCGGCGAGCGCCGTGGCCCGGTGCGGATGGATCAGCTTGCTGATCGCCTCCCAGGCCACCAGGACCGACGACAGCGTGATCATCAGCACGACCACAATGCCGGCCAGGTCCTCCGCCCGGCCGTAGCCGTAGGTGTAGCGCCGGTTGGGCGGGCGCCGGCCGATGACGAACGCGACGGCCAGCGGGATCGCTATCAGCGCGTCGGACGCGTTGTGCATCGTGTCGCCCAGCAGCGCGACTGACCCTGACAGCACCACGACGACCGCCTGAACGAGCGTCGTGACACCGAGCGCGGCGAACGAGATCCAGAGCGCGCGCATCCCTTCCGCGCTGGCCTCCAGCGACGTGTCAACAGAACTCGACGGTTCGTGTGAATGGGGGCGCAGCAGGTGTACCAGCCGGCCAAACGAGCCAGGCCCGGACTCATGCCCGTGTCCGTGCTCATGCTCGTGATGATCGGCCTCATCTCGCCGCCGCGGGTGCGGAAATCTCATGACGCCAGCATGCCCGGCTCCCGCGGCTGAGGCCGGCTCGACCTCAGCCGACGGATCGGTAACGTTGCCGGCGACGAAGAACCCAGAAGGGCAGCGATGAGCGACACGACGCTTTTCACCAACGGCCTGTTCCTCGACGTCGAGGCCGCCACCTACCGGCAGGGCGACCTGCGAGCCGACGACGGCATCGTCACCGAGGCAGGGGCCAGCCTCGCCGCGCCGGCCGGCGCGCGGCGGGTCGATCTTGGCGGCGCCCACGTGCTGCCTGGCCTCATCGACAGCCATGTGCACGTCATGGCCAGCACGGCTGACCTGGCCGACATGTCAAGGTGGCCGGTCACCTACAGCGCGCACCGCACCGCGCGCCTGCTCGGCGAGATGCTGGACCGTGGTTTCACGACCGTCCGTGACATGGCTGGCGGCGACTACGGCACCTGGCGCGCGCTCGAGGAAGGCCTGATCCGCGGCCCCCGCCTGTTCTACGCGGGGCGTGCGCTGAGCCAGACCGGCGGGCACGGCGACCACCGCGGCCCTGGCGAGCACTTCATCGACACCCATCCAGGCAGCTCCGAGATGTCCACGATCGTCGACGGGCCCGACCAGGTCCGCCGGGCGGCACGCGACGAGCTGCGCAAAGGCGCCCATCACGTCAAGGTGATGGCAGGCGGCGGCGTCGCGTCACCGACCGACAGGATCGACTCCACGCAGTTCTCGGTCGCCGAGCTCGAGGCGGCCGTCGAGGAGGCCAGCGCAGCGCGGCGCTACGTGGCGGCGCACGCGTACACCCCGGAGTCCATGACCCGGGCGCTGCGCGCGGGAGTCAGGACCATCGAGCACGGGAACCTGCTCGACGCCGCCACCGCCGGAGTCTTCCGCGAGACGCAGGCCTTCCTGGTCATGAACCTGGTGACCTACTGGGCGCTGCGCACCGAGGGCAGGGAGTTCGGCCTGTCGGATGCATCCTGGCGCAAGGTCGACGAGGTGCTCGACGGCGGGCTGCGCGCCCTGGAACTGGCGCACGCCAGCGGGATCAAGATCGGCTACGGCACCGACCTGCTCGGCGGGATGCACAGGCACCAGAGCGAGGAGTTCGTCATACGCTCCGAGGTGCAGCCTGCCATCGACATCATCAGGTCGGCGACCACCGTGGGCGCGGAGATCGTCGGCATGCCTGGCAAGCTCGGCACCCTGGCGCCCGGCGCGTTCGCCGACCTCGTCGCCCTGACCCGAGACCCGCTCGAGGATGTCGCAGTCCTGGCCGACCCGGCCGCGTTCAGGTACGTCGTCAAGGGCGGCACGGTCGCACTATCGAACCCGTGCTAGCCGGGAACAACGGCCAGTGATGTATCAGGACCTGGGGTAAGGCCATGCCTGTACCAGGCCATGCCGACGTCGTCGTCCTGAAGCGCCGCCCGGAGCCCGCGCTGCTCCCCGGCGACCTTGCGCGGACGGGGCAATTGCGGGTGATCGTCAGCGAGTTCGACGGACTGGAGCGCGCACCCGAGGCGCTGGCGAGCCTCTTCGACCGCGGCTCGCCGTACATCGGCAGGCGGGCCGTCAAGATCGCAGGGGATTAACAGGACCCGCGGGCACAGGTGGCTCGACATCGTCGTACACCCGCGCCGCAGCCAGCAGACCGTCATCCGTGCGCTCGTACACCGCGATGCCGGCCTGCGGCGGCAGCTCATGGCTGCCCCAGCGGACGCAGTTGTATTCGACGGCGCAGCGCACGCCGTCGTCGGTGACCTCGCAGACCTGAAGGCCGATCCCTCCGCCGGCGCTGAACCACCCGTCGAAGAACGAGCGCAGCGCAACGTGACCGCGGTGCAGGTTGTCCGGTCCGACGGGCTCCTGCACGTACCCGTCGGGCGCGAACGTGCTGACGATCGCCTCCGTGTCTCCCGCGGCTAGCGCGTCCTGGAAGCGGCCGGCCACGTCGCCGGGCCTGGCCTGGCCGGCCTTGAGCACGGGCGGCCGCAGGTGCCTCCGGCCGTCCACGGGCCACTGACTGCAGTAGCTACGGAATTCCACGGAACGGTCATCTGGCGACTCAGCGACGACCGCCACCGGCCACGCCTGTTCCCTATCGCCGACGGTCAGGTACGCGAGCAGTTCAACCACAGCCCGGTCGCCGGTGACCGTGGAGGCAACGGTCTGGGCCCTGGCGTGACGCTCGGCCAGCCACGACTGATTCGACCTGACGAACTGCCGCAGCTGCCGGTGCCCGCTGACCTCGCCGGCGCGCGGGTCATGGACGACGATGTGACCTGGCCACGCGTCGCGCAGTGTGTGCTCATCGCCGCTGTTCAGCGCCGCCAGGTACTGGGCCACCGGATCGGCCTGGCCCGCCGCATGGCTCTGGCCGCGCGCAAGCTCCCCGGCACTGGCGAAGTCAGGAAACCACGGCATCTGAACCTCGCTTCCACCTTGTCGGCTAGCACAGCCGGCCAGCTAGACGATTCTCGCAACGGCCAGGCAGGGAGGCTCAACCGGATTCCGTCCCGAGCAGCCTCGCACGATCGGTGAGCAGCGGGATCAGCTGTTCCCGCCAGGTCTCGATGCTGATCATTCCGCCGGACATGCCGCCGTGCGCGAATTGCTCGCGGTACACCGTCTGCTCCGGGTAGCTGGCGAGGTTGACGCCGACGACCTCGCCGAACGCCGGTTCGAACAGCGCGCCCATCGTTCCCATCTCTGCAGTGTCGCTGGTTAGCGGCCGGTCAGCAGGTCGACGACCGGAGCGGCTGCGAAGCGCCCGGCGGTCAGGACCGACAAAGTGTGCGTGTCCCAGGCTGCCAGCCGCGGCGGCCGCAACGGGCTGGCGAGCACCCAGGTTCCGACACGCAGGGTCGTCGTCGCTCCGGCGGCCACGGCCACTGCGGGCAACGGCGACAGCAGCTGGGTGCCGTCGGGCATCAGCAGACCGGAATACCCGAGTTCCTCGGCACGGCGGGCCGTGGCCAGCCATTGATCGTGATCCTGCGGCGTTGCCAGCAGGGCGAACCGGAAGGGCTTGCCAGTCATACGCCGAAGGCTAGCCGCGCTTAGTCTGACTGACGGGAGGCGAGGCATGGATTCGTTCACGGGAAAGTTCGCGGTCGTGACCGGTGGCGGCTCCGGCATGGGCCGCGAGCTGGTCAGGCAGCTGGCGGCGGCCGGATGCTCGGTCGCGGCGTGCGACCTGAACGGGGCATCTGTCGCCGAGACCGCGGCGCTGGCGCGCGCGGACGCGCAGCCTGGCGTCCTGGTGACGAGCCACGTCTGCGACGTAGCGGACGAGGCCCAGGTGCAGCGGTTCCGCGACGAGCTGCTGGCCGAGCATGCACGCGGCGACGTCGACCTTGTGTTCAGCAACGCGGGAATCGGGGGCGGCGGGAGCTTCGTCGCGGGCTCCCGCGAGGAGTGGGAACGGACCTTCGCCATCGACTGGTGGGGCGTCTACTACTGCGCCCGCGTCTTCCTGCCGCTGCTGATCGCCAGCGACGACGGCGTCCTCGTGAACACCAGCAGCGTCAACGGGTTCTGGGCCACGCTCGGGCCCGGCATGCCGCACACCGCCTACTCAGCGGCCAAGTTCGCCGTCAAGGGCTTCACCGAGGCTCTCATCGAGGACCTGCGCGTCAACGCGCCGCATGTCAGGGTCGCGGTCGTGATGCCTGGCCATATCGGCACCGACATCGTCGCGAACAGCCTGCGCACACTCGGTGTCGGTGACCCGGTGAACATGAGCGACGCGGACCTGGAGGCCGTGCGGCAGCAGCTGAGCCGCCGGGACGCGGCGGCGGCCACGGCCACCCCCGATGAGCTGCGGCAGATCCTCACCCGCATGAACGCCGACTTCCGTGACAGCGCCCCGCTCAGCCCGGCAGCGGCCACGAAGATCATCCTCGGCGGCGTCCTGGCCGGTTCCTGGCGGATCCTGGTCGGCGACGACGCCAAGGCGCTTGACGAAGCGGTGCGCGCGAGGCCGGGAAACGCCTACGACTTCGCCAGCCTCTTCGACCAGCAAGCTCCGGCACCGCCAGGCCGGCCCTGAGCGGCTCGCCTGCCGCAAGCTGCTCAAGCAGATCCGCGGCTAGCGATCGCGCAAGCCGTCGCCGAGGCGGTCGAACAGGCTCCTCGCGGCCCTCGTCGCCTCGGCGGCCGCCTGCCGCGCGAGCAAGCGGCCGAGCGTTGGTGGCGGGCCGCTACGCTCTGGAGGCCTGAGATCGTCCAGCGGTCCGGCCTCGGTGACGGGCAGGCCGTCCGGCAGGTCAACGCGGATGTCGCCCGCAAAACCCGCGAGGTTCTCGAGCTCGTATTTCTGCACGGGCGTCCTGCCGATGTAGAACGTCAGCCGCACGATCACGCCCAGTTCGGCGTCGACCACGGCCACGGCGGCGGGGAACATCATGGAGATCGACGAGCGGTCGTGCCGCTTGACGACGTCAATGCGGTAGGCGGGCCGATCGCCGGCCAGCACCGACTCGCCGCCCGCGAGCCAGCACCGCAGCAGCCACGACGGGTCCGCTAGCTCGCGGACGTCGGCGGGCGGGGGCCCGGCCGGGGCCCTGGTGACCTTGTCGGCGAACACGCGCCAGACGTGCTCGCCGTCGCATGCGACCGTCAGCGGGCCGCTCTTGGGCTCGGAGGAGCGGTCGATCTGATACGCGACAGGTCCGGCGATGCGCAGCCTCGACGTGAACCTGGCAGCTCCGGCGCTCTCGCTGACCGCGTCCATCAGGTAGCCGAGGCCGCCGAACCCGGACCGGCGCGCGGACGCTGGCACGGCCGACGCCAGGCCGCCAAGGTCGACCCACTGGTGCATGGTCGCGGTGAACCCGCCGCGGCCAGCTTCACGAAGCAGCGCTAGCACCTCGCCGGGGACGGAAGGACCAGCTGCCTGGCCGTCAGCCGACACAGCGGGAGCCGGGTCAGGATCTGGAATGGCCGGGGCGGAATCAGGCCCGTACAGCGTCGCGCCCTGCCGCTGCGGCCCGTGCCTGATCCAGGCGCCGAGGCCGCCGGCCGCGAGTCCCGCGACCGTCTTCGCGACGCGCCCGGGCAGGCCGACTCCGCCCAGCATCTCGCCGAATCCCTCGGCACGCAGGCTGCCAGGCGGCGGCCTGAAGATCGCCGGGTCGATGTCTGGATCGAAGTCCGCGGCGACCAGTTCAAGCACGTCAGGCTCGCCGCCCGCGCCAGGCCAATCACCGCCCGGCTCTACGACCCGCAGCAGGATCCCCAGCTCGGCATCGACGGCCGCCTCGGCCGAGTCGCGCTGATCCGCCCGCGCCACAACGTCGAGCGCCTCGCGGCCGCACACGCGCACCCGTCCCCGGACCTCAAGCTCGAAACCCTCAAGCAGCCAAGCGGGGCAGAGCAACCTCGGCACCGGCGGCTTGGGCCCGCTGATCCAGTGCACCTCGCCGTCATCGTCGTCGTCTTCCTCATCGGACAGCTCCCACGGGCGCCTGCCGTCGCATCCCGTCACGTAGCCATCGGTCTCGTACCGGTAGCGCTTGCCGGGCGCGATCACCACCGTCGACCCGTCATTCAGCCGGGCCGACAGGCTCAGCTGAGTCCAGTCCGCACGATGCAGCAGGCGAACCAGCCCACCATCATCCGTCATCGCCGCTCCCGCCAGGTCGCGGCCTGACTGAATACCGCATGCCTACGCCACCATATCGGCTGAAAACCTCGATAGCGGAGAATTGCCGCCCGGGCTGGCTGGGTCGTTGCTCTCGCAGGTAGACGCCCGAGAGCGTGTAGCGCTGGGTGCTGGCGGCCAGCACGTGGCGGCACAGGTCGTCGGGGAGTTCGACATCGAGCTTTGCGCGGCTTTGCCTGGCTACCAACTGGCCGAAGTCCTGCCTCCACGCGTGGAACCGGGCCCACGCCGGGTCGTCGGCCATCCGGTCCAGCAGCACGGGCTCGCTTCTGCAGAACGACACCAGCTCCCAGAACTTCATCACGGCAATCTACGCAGTGCCGGCGAGCGACGAGAGAAGCGAATTGGCCCGTGCCAGTTCGCGCCATCCCCGTCCTTAAGCCCCGTGGTCTCACGGATGTGGCGGGGCGCGGCAGGCGTGACGATCGGGTCATCGAGCGAACGGAGGAACCTGATGACCACGACAGAGATCGCCGCGACAGAGCCGGCTAAGACGGAGTTCGACCCGGGAAGGCCGAGGCGTTCGGGGGCCAGATGATAGGCATCCTGGGCGGCGGGCTGCTGAGCCTGATGGTCGACGTCGGCCGCCGCGGGCAGGGCCACCAGCGAGCGGCTCGCCGCCAGGGCCGGGCTCGGACGAACGCTAGGTGCGCGAGTGGCTCGGGGCCATGGTCACGGCCCGCATCGTCGAGTACGGCCAGGCCAGCGAGTCGTCCCGGCTGCGGCGACGCGGGCGAGGTGGCCGACGCGACCGCGCGCGATCGATGACCTTCGCCGCTGCCTGCGACAGGCGCGGGCGAGTCCTTCGTTGCCTGCGACCAGGGAAGCGCACACGCCGAACTCGGCTGGAACGGACTTCGAGATGAGGCGGCCGACATTGTCTGCGCGGCGGTCCTCATAACGCGAAGACAAACGTCATAGGCGAAGACTCAGGACCCTATGCGGGTCCTGAGTCTTCCTCTAATGGTGCCCGCCCTCGCGGGCGGGGAGCAGACGTGGGTGACCAGGGGTGGTCAGGCAGGGGTCGTCAGGCAGGGGTCGTCAGGCAGGGGTCGTCAGGCAGGGGTCGTCAGGCAGGGGTCGTCAGGCAGGGGTCGTCAGGCAGGGGTCGTCAGGCAGGGAGCGGGGCGGGGCGGGGATGCCGGTCGCGGACCGGCGGGAGCGGGGATGCTGCTCTCGCCGCCACGATCAGCGGTCGCGCTGCTGACGTGGATGTGCGGCGGCCTTGCCCTCGAGGACGAGCGCAGGTGGCGGATCTTCCACGACCGCGTCCAGCAGATAGCCAGTGCCCCTAGCGCGGCTCACTCGTGAATGTCTGGCGAATGACGTAAACCGATTTGCCTCTGACAGCGTCCCCCAAGTGGATTGGGCTGAAATCGGCCCCGATGCGCCCAGGGAATGCTTTAGTAGCAGGGGGGGCGCGCACGGACGGTCGTGTGCCTGACCTGCAGGCCATCACGGTTGCCGCCGAGGCTCGAGCCTTCTCGGCTGGCGCCTGGCTAGCCGAGAGCTGCGGAGATCAGGAATACGCGTGCTGATGAACGCAGGTGCTGGCACGTGACCGGACTCGGTTCGGTCGGCGATGCCGACGCTGGCTATTCACGGGCCGCGGGCATAGCCCGTGGTGCGGGGGTCATCGCTGGCATCACCCTGCTGGCCCGCATCCTCGGACTGGCCAGGACGCTCGTGTTCTCCCAGACCGTCGGCGCCACCTGCCTCGGCACGGCGTATTTCACCGCGAACCAGGTGCCCGACCTCGTCTCCGAGCTGGTCCTGGGTGGCGCGCTTGGCAGTGCGATGGTCCCCGTCCTCGCGCGCTCCGCCGAGCGATCGGCCGCCGACCCGGCAGAGAAGGCGCACGTCAGCCGCGTCACCTCAGCGCTGATGACCTGGACACTCGTCATTCTCGTCCCGCTGACGCTCATCATCGGCATGGCGGCCGGGCCGATCTCGGCGGCGCTGACCCCGGTCAACCCGAACGCGCAGTGCGTGCACGCGGACCTGGTCGCGACCACGGCGAACATCCTGCGCGTATTCTCGCCGCAGGTTCTGCTGTACGGCCTGACGATCGTGTTCTTCGGATTGCTGCAGGCCTACCGCAAGTTCTCTTCCTACGCGCTCGCACCGCTCGTCTGCAGCCTCGTGCTCATCAGCTCCTACGTGACGTTCACGGCGCTGGACCACGGTCTGCCGTTGTCCTCCTTGCCGACGTCGGCCAGGCTTGTCCTCTCGTGGGGCACGACCTTGGGCGTCCTCGCCATGGTGGTGGTCGGCCTTGTGCCGACGCTGCGGCTGCGCCTGCGGGTGCGGCCCTCGTTCCGGTTCCCGCCCGGTGTCGCGCGCCGGGCGGGCGGGCTGGTCATGGTCGGGCTGATCGAGGTGACCGTCCAGCAGGTGTCCGCGGTCGCGGTGATCGCGCTCGCGAACGGGCGCGGCGGCACGGGCGCGCTGGTGCTGTTCAACTACGCGTCCCAGGTGTTCAACTCGCTGAACGCCGTGCTCGCGGTGTCGATCGTGCTCAGCGCGTTCCCTGTGCTATCCGCTCGCGACGGCTCAGTCTTCGACCGGACCTGCGCGGGCTCTACCCGGGCCGTGCTGCTGATGTCGAGCCTCGGCATGGCGGTGACCGGAGCGGTGGCGGTTCCCGCCGCGCACGTGCTCGCCAGGCAGGCAGACCAGGTACCGCAGCTGGTCGCGGGCTTCGCCTTGTTCGCACCAGGGTTGCTGGGCCTGGGCGTGATCGCGAACCTGACGCGGGCGCTGCTCGCGATCGGGCGGCTCAGGGTCGCCTGCGCGGTGGTGGCAGGCAGCTCGCTGCTGGCGGCCGTGGCGCAGGTGGTGCTGGCCGAGGTTGTCCCCACGCACGCGGTGGTGGCCGCCCTTGCCCTCGGCAACTCCATCGGCATGACGGGGGCCGCCGTGCCGCTGGTCATCGTCACCCGGCGGCTGCGCGGCAAGGCGGCCGTGGAAGGTGTCGCCAGGACCACGCTGACCGGAGTAGCGGCGGCGATTGCCGGCGCGATCGTTGGCGTGGTCGTGAGCATCGTGCTGCCGTCGAGCGGCAAGCTGCTTGACGTCGTCGTCGGCGTGCTGGCGGCCGGGTGCGCGGTCGTGGCCTTTGGCGCCGTCGCCTACGTGCTGGATGACGGCGACCTGCGGGTCGTCATGGCGCGGCTGAAGCAAGCGGCCAGGCTGCGGCCGTCTGGCCAGGCGCCGAACCTCCAGGAACACGTGCTCCCAGACGCAGGCGCGGGCCGGGCGATCCGGTTCGTGACGAACCTCACCGCGGTTGCCAACGCCGCGCGCCAGCGCGGCTACGACCGGCTGCTGCGATCGCGAACGGCAGGACAGGTGCCAGGAATGGACAGTGCGGATGACCAGGCAAGCCACCAGAGCCAGGGCGGGGCGGGCGGCAGTCGTCCGGCGGGAACGATGAACCGCATGGAACGGCAGGGGGCGCTCGGCATCGGCGCAGTCGCCGGTGTCGCAGGCGGCTACGCCGTCTTCGCCTCATCGAACCAGGCCGGCACCGCGGTCCTGCTGCTCATCGCGCTCGTCTTCTTGCTGATCGGGGTCGAAGGCACCTCGCTGCTGCGCATCGGCAGCGCGCTCCGCGCCGGCCTGTCAGAGCACCGGCGGGCAGGCAAGACCCCGCGACGGGCCGACGCCCGGGGAACGGCCAACAAGGCGGCCGACAAGGCGGCGAACGGGGCGGCCCCGATCCCGGCCAACGGGGCAGCCGCAGGGCCGGCCAACTGGGAAGCCGCGGCGCCGGCCGCTGGTGCCGGCCTCGCGGCCGCTGACCCCGAGCCGTCTCCCATTGCCGCCGACAAGGTGAGCTACGAAGACGAGATGATGGCCGCCTTCACCGACGAGCGCCGGCTCTGAGCACGCCCGCGATGACCGCGAGCCTGTCCGCTTATCCCCACTGCCCTGGCTGGTAGTCACCCGCTAGCTGCGCGGTGATGACGTTCATCCGGTTGTAGGTGTTGATCAGGGCGATGAGGGCCACCAGCGCGGCCAGCTGGTCATCGTCGTAGTGCTTGGCGGCGCTGGCCCGCGCATCGTCGGTGACGCCGCCGGCGGCATCAGCGATGCGCGTGCCTTGCTCGGTGAGCTCCAGCGCGGCGCGCTCGGCCTCCGTGAAGACCTTCGCCTCCCGCCACGCCGCCACCAGGTTGAGCCGCACCGGGGTCTCCCCCGCGTGCGCGGCGTCCTTGGTGTGCATGTCGAGGCAGCCGGCGCAGCCGTTGATCTGGCTGGCCCTGATCTTCACCAGCTCCTGGGTCGTGGCCGGCAGGGCCGAGCCGGACACGACCGCGCCGGCCGAGTTGATGTACTTCGCGAATTTCTGCGCAGTGGCGTTGCTGTAGAAGTCGAGTCGGGCTTCCATCGTGATCTCCTCGCGGTTCACAGGGGTTACACCGCGCTGACACCGCAGCCCCGCGAAACGTGACTGCCCGACGGAGCCGATCCTGACGGGATCAGGCGGTGACCGGGTCGATCGGGGTGAGCGTTCCGAGTCGCCGCTCGATCGCCTCAGCGACGGCGAGGCACCGAAGCTCGGTGTACTTGCCGCCCATGACCTGGACGCCGGCCGGAAGTCCGTCGGCCATCCCGGCAGGGACGACCGCGGCGGGCGTGCCCATCAGGTTGGCCGGCAGGACAGGGCGCATCAGCTCCAGGGTCGCGGCCGCGCCCTCGAGGCTGGTGATGTCGAAGTCCAGCGGGAAGGCGGGCTGCGTCCACACGGGGCACAGCAGCACCGGGTATTCCTGGTACCACAGGCTCCAGCGCCTGGCGAGCCCGTGCCTGGCGGTGTGCGCGACCGCCCAGCCGGTCAGGTCGGGTGCCGGCAGGCCCTCGAGCGCGTAGCCGAGGAACTGGCGGCCAGCGGGGCCCATCAGCTCGTCAAGCTGCGGCTTCATTACCCGCAGGTCGACGGCGAGGATCGCGCTCCACAACTCGATGGCCTGCTCATAGTCGGGCGGCACCACCTCGGTGACCGCGAAGCCGTCGTCGGCGAGCGCGTCGGCGGCGCGGCGCACGGCGGCCGCCACCTCCGGGTGCGTGCTGCCGCCGGGCGGCTCGGGAAGCACGGCGACGTTCGGCCGCTCGCCGGGGGCCAGGTCGGTGAAGACGGCAGGGACGCTCAGCGGGTCGCGCGGGTGCTGGCCCGCGATCGCAGAGAACCCGGCACGGACGTCGGCGACGCACCGGGCCAGCACGCCTTCGACGGCCATCAGCTGGAAGGAGATCGGCAGGTCTTCTGGCGGGATCACGGTCGCGGCCGGCACCGCCCCCGTCGATGGCTTGATCGACGCGATGCCGCAGCAGTGCGCCGGATTGCGCAGCGATCCGCCGAGATCGTTGCCCAGGCCGAGCGGGCTCATCCCGGTGGCGAGCGCGGCGGCCTCGCCGCCGCTCGACCCGCCAGCGGAACGCCCGGGATTCCACGGGTTGCGTGTCAGGCCGTGCAGCGCGGAGTCGGTGTGCACGCGCAGCCCGAAGTCTGGCAGGTTCGTGCGGCCCAGGGGGATCGCCCCGGCCGCGAGCAGGCGCTCCACCTGCGGGGCGTCGACGGCGGCGATCGCCTCAGCCAGGGCGGGAACGGCCTGCGTCGTCGGTGTCCCCGCGAGGTCGATGTTCTCCTTGATCGTGAACGGCACACCGTGCAGCGGGCCGAGCCCGGTTCCGCCGGCGACCACCTTGTCGGCCGCGTCGGCGGCGGCGAGGGCCTGCTCGGGCAGCAGCCGCACGATCGCGTTGACGTCAGGGTTCACCGCCTCGATCCGGTCCAGGTGCGCCTGCACGACCTCGCGGCTGCTGACCTCGCCCGCGCGGATCAGGGCTGCCAGCTCAACCGCGCTCTTCCGCCATAGTTCGCTCACGCGTCATCCCTCCGGGGACAATTATGCGCCTTAACAGGACGCTCGGGGCTGATGTCCCAATCAGCGAACTCTGGCCCCGGCCCTGAACACGGCCGCGACGTCCGTCACGGCGCCGATGTCGGCGACCGGGTCGCCACGTACCACGAGCACGTCGGCGTCGGCGCCCGCGGCCAGCCGGCCCTTCGACCCTCCCAGCCCGATTCCCCTGGCGGCCACCGAGGTGGCTGACCTGAGGGCCTGCAGGGGTGTCATCCCGATCCGGTCGACCAGCGCCCCCAGCGCGTGCGGCAGCACGTCGTGCGGCTTGCCTGGCGATAGGCCGGCATCGGTGCCAGGGACCATCGCGGCACCCGCCAGGAACATCCGGCGGTGGTTGGCGAGGATGCCGGCCATGCGCCGTGCGATCGGGCTCGGCAGGGCCGGCGCGCCCGGGATGGCGCCCAGGGTGACGCTGACGACCACGCCGCTGGCCGCCATCCGGTCGAGCAGGGCCGGGTCCGCGTCGACGCCGTCGGCGGTGAAGAACGTGACGTGTTCGAGCGTGTCGAACCCTGCCTCGACCGCGTCGGCGACGGCCTGCGCGCCATGCACGTGCGCGGCAGCGGGCAGGCCGGCGCGATGCGCTTCGGAGACAAGCAGGCGAAGGGCGGCCTTGCCGTACTGGGACTCGTGCGGCCGGCTGCCCCGCGTGAGGTTGCCGCCGCTCGCCATGACCTTCACGACGCCGCAGCCGCGTTCAGCGCGCTCGCGCACGCCGGCCCGCAGGGCCGCTTCGCCCTCGGCTTCGCCGCCCAGGAAGTAGCAGTGCCCGCCTTTCGTGGTGATGGGCGGGCCCGCGGCGACGATGTGCGGGCGTGCCGTCGCGGGAACGCGCTCGGTCAGGGCCACCGACAGGTAGTTCCTGTCACCGAGATCGCGGACCGTGGTGACGCCGGCCCGCAGGGCTCTGGCCGAAGCGGCCGCCATGTGCTCGGTGAGGGCATCGTCGTCGCACGCAGCCAGCGCGCCGACGACATCGGCCGAGGCGTCAAAGGCCAGGTGCACGTGAGCGTCTACGAGCCCGGGCAGCACGCAGGCCTCGGGACCGAAGTCGATGACCTCAGCGTCCGCCGGGGGCTCCGCCCCGGTCGCGTCCAGGTCGCTGATCGTCCCGCCGGTGATGAGAACCATGGCGGGGCCGAGCGCGCGCTCTCCGTCGAAGGCGCGTCCGGCGCGCAGGACCAGCCTGTGCCTCATCGATTCAGCCCTGGTATCTGGCCCGGCGGCCGGTCGTAGCGAACCCGAGCCTGCGGTACAACATCGCGGCGCGCGGGTTGTTGATATTGACGTTGAGGGTAATTGTCGTCTCGCCGGCGGATCGCATCCGCGCTACGGCCTCGCCGATCAGCCCGGCACCGATGTCCTTGCCGCGCGCGGAAGGCAGGACGCCCACCTGGATGATCCAGCCGGCGGCGTCGCCGACGATGAAGCCGACATCGGTCCCGTCCAGCGTGGCGAGCAGCGCCCGGTCGGGGCGGAAGTCCTCGTCGCCGCTGATCCATTCGATCCAGCGGGCCCGCGGCCAGCCGGGGAACCCTGGCCGGTCGCGGAACGCCGCCTGATAGACCGAGTGGAAACGCGCCGGATCGGCCTGTCCCCACGTCGACAGGATCAGGCCATCTGGCGCGTGCGCGGCTGGCAGCCGCACCGACGCGGACAGCTGCATCACGTCTTCCGCGAGGACCTGGGTGAGTCCTTTGCTCAGGTACAGCGCGTGCGCGCCGACGCCGAGCGCCTCGGTCTCGGCGCGCAGCTCGCGATCTCCCGCCGCGCCCGCTGCCCAGTCAAATGCGTGCCCGCCGATCCCGCGGCGGCGCCAGTCCGGGTCAACCAGCCCGGTCGTGACGGCGGCCTGCCTGCCGCCTGGGTTGTCAGCCGACGACTGGCGCAGCGACGAGGCGCAGACGAGCCGCCGGCAGGCCCATCCGGCGTACGTCGCGGCGCCTCCGCTGTACCGGCTGCTGAGAAAGCCTGGGCCGGCCGCGAACGGCTGGCCGCCGTCGGCCGACAGGCACAGGCGCGCGAGGTCCGTGAGCGCCGGCCGGTCAGGCTGGCTGAGCGGCTGCCACGAGAGTGCCCGCCAGGACTGGGCAGTGCGGGGTTCGCTCACAGCCGGACCCTACGGACCCGCGACCAGCGGCGCAATCGCATTTGAGCGTCCTGCACGCGGGTACGTGGGCCATTGGACCGACGGGAGGGACCATGACAAGCCAGCTGGCCGGGCAGGCGGTCGTCGTGATCGGCGGCAGCGGTTGCTGAATGCGGTCCAGATCTCGTAGCCGTTGTCGACAGCAACCGGATGGTCGATTCCTCGCTCCCTGGTCGCCTGCCGGACCAGGTCGATCGCGTGCTCGAACGAGAACTCCGGCGTGTGGACGCCGATGACGATGAGGCCGTCGTCTCGGTACGCCTGCGACCAGGCGCGGATGTACGGCTCAGTGCGCAGCCAGTTGATGCAGGTCAGCGTCCAGAAGCCGACCAGCACGACGTGGCCGCTCAGCTCGGCGGGCCCGAGCGGCCGCCGCGTCGAGCTGACCCGCGCGGGGCATCAGCTTGCCGAGGATGCGCGGCCCCTGCTCGCGAGCGCCCGCGCCGCGGCGCGGCGAGCCACGCGCGCGGCAACTGGCCGGGCCGCTCTGACTATCGGCTTCTTTGGCGGCGATCCGATCATCGCGCTGGTGCGGGCGTCCGACGCCACGCACCACGACACCGACATCGATGCCGCCCGGATCCACTGGTCCGATCAGCCAGGTGTGCTCCTCGACGACCAGGTTGACGTCTCGTTCGTCGCCCTTCCGATGGACGGCAGCGGTCTGTACCTGGCACACCTCTACTCGGCGCCCAGGCTGGCACTGCTGCCCGGCAGTCACGTTCTCGCACGTCGCGCTGAGATCGCCATCGGGGACCTCTCGGATGACCCCGTCGTCCAGCACCAGGGCGCCAGCCCGATCTGGGACGCCTGGCACAACGTCGACCCGCGGCCCGACGGCCGGCGCCCCAGGCGGGGCCCGCCGGTTCGCAACCCTGAAGAGAAGATTGAGGTGGTCGGCACGGGGCGGGCGATCGGCTTCATCGCCGCTTCGGTGACCGCGGCGATGCATATCCCGCCAGAAGTCACGGCGATCCCGGTCGCGGACATCCCGCCGACGGAGGTGTGTCTCGCATGGAAAGCGGGCCGGCGGTCGGCCGCGATCCGTGACCTGGTCGCAACCGCCAGGGCCACGCTGTGCAGCCCGGCGCCGGCGGTATAGCAGACTGGGGACCCGGCCGGCCCGTATATGGAAGAAGCCACGGTGACAGGCAGAGCGAGCGAGCCAGCGGGTGAGTTCCCGAGCGTTCCCGTGGCGCTCGCCGCCAGTCGTATTGAGGCAGAGCTGATCGTCGGCATGCTGCGCAGCAATGGCCTGCGGGCGGTCCTGTCGGCCGATGACGTCGGCGGCCTTGAGCCGCAACTGCAGCTGCAGGGAGTTCGCGTGCTGGTTCCTCCCTCCGAGGAAGGCCTGGCCCGCGAGCTGCTGGCCGCGACGGGCGATGACGGCGGCTGAGCCCGGCAGCTTGTCAGGGCAAGTCGGGCATCCCGTGCAGTACCGGTAAGGGCCGTGAATATTTCCATTGCATCTCCTTTACCGGGAATTCTTGACACAGCACTCGGGCCGCGCAAACGTGTCTGCAGCTAGCACCTTTTGTTACGGCCGCCGCGGACGGCCCGGGCATCTGGTGCGGATTCCGGAGGAGAACGTATGAAGAGCGCACTCAGAAGAGGCGGTCTGCGCGCGCCCCTTACGCTGGTAGCGGTGGCTGCCGCGACCCTGTCGGGGGCAGGCGCAGCGGCGAGCGCTGCTATGCAGCACCCGTCGGCGCATGCTGCCGCTAGCTGCTCGGCGAAGGTCAATGGCAAGACCCGGGTAGGCCGCATCGGCGGCATCGTGCGCGCGGTGCGCGCTAAGCCCGCCAGCTGCAGCACTCCCGCTGCGGTCCACAATGCCGGCGACCCCGCCATCGGCACTCCCCCGCTGTGGTTCCACGGCGGCAACGTCATGACGACGCGCTCGACCGGCCCCGTGGTGGTGACGCCGATCTACTGGCATCCAGCTGGCCACCCGATGGGAACCGCTTACCGGAACATCATCACCCGGTACCTGACCGGTGTCGCCAACGCGAGCGGCACGCACAGGAACGTGTTCTCGACGTTGAACGAGTACTTCGGGACCAACGGGGCCATGCGGTACAAGGTCAAGATGGGCACGCCCATCAACGACCACAATCCGCTGCCCGCCGACGGCTGCACGGTCGACCCCGCGGACACCACCGCGATCTACGCCGACAATTCCGGCTACAACGCGTGTCTCGACGACGACCAGGTCATCGCCGAGACCAACAGCATCGTCGCCACGCACAACCTGCCGGTGAACCTGGGTCACATGTACGTGCTGTTCCTGCCCAAGCACGTCGAGTCCTGCTTCTTCGCTGGTGGTACGACCACGGCGGACAACTTCTGCACGATCAACCACCAGCCGAGCGCCGCCTACTGCGCCTACCACAGCATGGCGCCGAACAACAACGTGTACGCGAACATGCCATTCCCGATCTACAAGTCTCCCGTCGGATACACGTGCGGCACCGAGAAGAACTTCGGCGTCATCGAGACGCCGAACGGCAACGCCGACGCCGATGTCGAGATCAGCCCCACGAGTCACGAGATCATGGAGGCGGTCACCGATCCGGACGTCAATCTCGGCTGGTATGACTCCAGCGGGTTCGAGAACGGTGACGAGTGCGCCTACGTCTTCGGCCACACGCACGGGACGGCCGGCTCCCTCTACAACCAGGTGATCGGCGGCCACCACTACCTGACCCAGGAGGAATTCAGCAACCGCGACTTCCTCGCGACCGGCGGCGGATGCCTGCCATTCGAATAACCAGGACCCAGAGGCCATCGCGCCTCTGACAGGAGCGACCTGGCAGCCGAAGCGGCCCCGGACACCCGTCCGGGGCCGCTTCCTCGCGCTCGCCCCGCAGCCGGTGAAGGCCAGCTTAGGATTCTGGACCATGACCGACCTGGCCGTCCGGCCTATTGATGCGCCGACCGCGGGGCAGGTCGCCCAGGTACAGGCGATCTGCAGGGCGCGATCAGCCGCCAGCATCGCGTTCCGTTCAGCGACCTGACCAGGCCGGGCGACACCGACCAGTCGTTCGTGGCGATGAACGGCGAAGCACCCGCTGGCCTTGCGGCACTGTGGCTCCGTGGGCTGGTCATTCCTGCGGTACTTCGCGCCCTCCGTCCGGGGCGCCGAGCTCAGGAACACGGTCCTGGCGATCTACACCGACCGCTCGGGCTGGCGCCCGACGATCCGCTCGTCTCTCGCGTGCTCGCGGCAATCACCCCTACATAAACGAGTGTTACGAAGCCGCCATTTCGCGCCATTCCCGGCGACCGGCTTGTAGGATCTGGACCCGCCACATTGCTCTGCATAATAGGACCCCGCATGAAGAGGACACCGTGAGCGAGCCGTCCGGCGAAACGCGGCCAGGCGAGGCGGCTGACCCCCCGGTCACCCCCGTCCTGGCCTCCGGCCGCGCCCGGGCCTGTGCCGCAGTCTGGCCCGACACAGCCAGCCCCGCCACGGCCACCGCATCCGCAGCCATTCCCGCAACAGCCGGGGCCGCCGCCGGCCTCGACGCTGCAGCCAGCGATGTCCGGCGCGCCGCTCCTCATGCCGACGGCCTCAGCGCCGATCCGCGAGCGCCTCGCCGTCCACCTGATCCGGGAGGGCGTCCTTCTCGTCATCGCTGGCGTGCTCGTCGGGGTGGCCATCGCCAGCACGCCTGAGGCACACGTCGCCGACATCATCAGACCCGTCGGATACCTCGGCCTGATAGCCGCCGGGCTCGCCCTCTCGCTGCGAACCGGCACTCCCAACCTCGCCGTCGGCCACGCCGTCCCTTCCTATTGGCTCGACGTGCTCATCGGAGCCCTGGCGAAGTTCGGGCTCGGCGTGAGCAGGGCGCTGGAGAGCATCACAGAAGGCCTGAACCGGCGGGCCCGCCGCGCGATAGTCAGCAGATCGGGCCCCTGCGCTACCACCGCGGCGCTGGACCCGTCAGGTGCCGGCCGCGACCGATCGCGCGTTCATCGTCGTCTCGCCCGGGTTGATGCCGAAAGAGACGATGCGCGTGGGCCGGATGCGGACGATCGTGTCTTCGAACTGTTCGCCGAAAGCCTTTCCTCCCGCCCCGATCACGGCCGCGGTTCCTCGCACTTCGATCATGCGAGGCTGCCAGGGCGGCTGCACATCGTCGATCACGATGCTCGCCCGGCCTGTACGCTGCACGTCCCGCAGTTTCTTGGTCTGGCTCATCCGCATCCCGCCCACGTCGATGGCATCGTGCTCTGGGTTGTAGCGGAAGGAGACCGGCACGACGTGCGGCTGGCCGTCCTGGCCGACGGTCGCGATCCGGCCGAGGCGCTGCCCCGCAAAGTACTCGAGTTCCATGTCGCTGAACACGCTCATGCCGGCCTAACCGGTGAACCCGCTCCGGCATTCCGCCGGTCCCCGCTTCATCGCGCCACTGGCTTACCCCTCCTCTTGCTGTATCGCGGCGTGCCGGTTCGCTCACAGCGTGAAATGCGGCGATCTCGTAGGCCGCATGTGCGCGCACAATGGGACGGTGAGGCTCGATGGGATAAGGCGCGGTCGCGCTACCGCGGCGCGGGCGCTGATCTTCTGCGCCATAACGCTGGCGCTGATCGCCGTTGCGCCGCTCATCGTGCTCCTGGGCGAGCCGCTGCGAAGGCATTACCTGCGGCGACTCGACCGGCCACCGCTGCGGCTGCGCTCACGGGGCGTGCTGTCACTGGCCGGCCTGGCACGAGCAATCTTCGCGAACCCGGTCTTGATCGCGCTGACCGCACCGAGCAGGTGGGCCACCGGCCAGGTTGGCGGTCTGAGATCGGGGGGCTCGGGAGGCGGCGGTTCCGGCCGCTTCGGCAGGCGCGGCGGCCGAAACGGCGGCACCTGGCCGCCGGCCGGGGTTCGTGAGCCACGGCGGCCGAAGCCGAGCGCGCCCTCTGGCGCCGTTGCGCTGGCTGAGCCCCGGCAGCAGCATCGGGCCGTCCCCATACTGAAGGCCCTTCCGCCAGCGCTGTCCGAGCCGGCCCGCCGTGTCGGCGTGCAGCTGGGCCGTCTGACTCGGGAAGTCAGGTTGCGAGTCCGCCGGCTGCTGTGAGGACCCGTGACGAAGACGATCTACTACGTCTCCGCTAGCATCGACGGCTTCATCGCCGGCTTGGACGACTCGCTCGACTGGCTGTATGAGATTGATCCAAGCGATCGGGACATATCGAAGTTCGCGAGCGAGGTCGGCGCCGTCGCGATGGGCGCAGCCACGTATGAGAGCGTGCTGCGCGATTCGGGGCTGCTCTCCTGAGAGGTGGCAAGAGGCGCATAGCGACGGCCGGTGTGGGTGTTCACCCATCGGGAACTGCCGAAGGTACCTGGAGCCGAGATCACCTTCGTCAGCGGCGACGTCCGCCCTGTGCACCGGGAGATAGTCAGCGCCGCGCGTGGCAGGAACATCTTGATCGCCGGTGGCGGCGCCTTGGCTACGGCATTCGCACAACTCAAGCTTTCGAAGGTCGAGCGGGTTGGCCAGGTGGCGTACTTGACATTCCAGGTGCTCGCCACTCACTGAAACGGACACTCAGCTGAGGCGTTCGGTCACCGGGAACGTACGGGACGCGCGGCGCGTGATCACAGCAACCGTGCTGAGCCGCTGGGAGCTGGTGATGATGGATGATCCTGGGTGGATGCCGACCGGGCGGCCGCCGCGATTCGCGCATTGCTCGTGTGCGTGCCCCGGTCGGCCGACTGGTACGAGGTGCACCGGCAAATGTGGATCCGTTACGGTGACCACGGTGACCTCGCTGCGATGACGGACCAGGTCACGTTCACGTAGCCACGGTCCGCATGCTCACGTTCACCCCGAAGCGCAGTACGTGCGGTGTTCTGCCTCTCCCCCGGGGCGTCCTGGGCGGTCGGAGCAATGACCAAGCAGGGGTTCCACCGCCCCGGACGGCACGCTTGCCGAGCACTGGAATGGCATGCGCTGGTCGATCGTGCGGACCCCGTAAGGACGGGCCGACACCTCCCGGTCGGGAAATCACATGCCGGCCCGGTCCGCCGGCCGGACAGCAGGCATTGCAGGCGGTCCCGATGCGACGACCAGCCCGGCTCCATGCGCTGGGACGCCAGCGGCCTTCCCGGTGGGCCGGTATAAGCGCCGTGCCCCGTGCCGGGAGCGTTCTGCCCCGCGTCTGCAGTCGGGGGCGTACCAGTCGTCCATGGCAAAATCAACTAGGTGCAGATCGGGATGCTTGGAACCTTCGAGGTTCGCGCGGACGACGGCGTCTTGGCCGACGTACCGGGCGCCAGGTTGCGCGCGCTGCTGATAGCCCTCGCACTCGAACCAGGTCATCTCGTCACGAAGGCCACGCTGGTCGACTGGATCTGGGGTGAGCGCCCGCCCTCCGACGCGGCTAACGCCTTGCAACGCCTGGTCTCCCGGCTGCGGAAGGCGCTGCCGGACGGGTTCGTTGATGGGCTGGCGGGCGGCTACCGGCTGACGGTGGAACCTGACGCGGTCGACGCCATCCGGTTTGAGCGCCTCGTCGGCCAGGCCCGCAATGAGAACGGTCTGGAGCGGCTACGCCTGCTGCGCGACGCCCTCGCGTTGTGGCGCGGTGCGGCGATGCAGGACGTCGATGTGCAGGACAGTGCGGCCTTCGACGCGGCGGTCACTCGGCTTGAGGGGCGCCACCTGACTGCCATGGAGGATCGGTTCGATGCGGAGACAAGCCTCGGTCACGGTGCCGAGCTGGTCCAGGAACTGACCGACCTGGTGGCCGCGCATCCGCTGCGGGAACGGCTTGTCGCTGCGCTGATGCGTGCCCTCGTCGCGGCCGGTCGCAACTCCGACGCCCTGCTCGTGTACCAGCGCGCGAGAGAGGACCTGGCCGACGCGCTTGGGGTCGACCCGTCACCTGATCTGTCCGCATTGCACGTCGCGCTGCTGCGGGGCGAGCTGGGACGGCGGCAGGAGAACAGGAAGACCAACTTGCGTGCCGAGATAACAAGCTTCGTCGGCAGAGACGCTGAGGTCACCGCGGTCCGCGAACTCATCGCCGAACATCGGCTCACCACCCTGACGGGGCCGGGCGGCTCGGGGAAGACCAGGCTGGCCACGGAAACCGCCAGGGCGCTGCTCGGCGACCTGCCGGACGGGGCCTGGCTAGTGGAGCTGGCAGCCATAGGCGCGGTGAAGGGGGAAGGGGAGGCGGGCGGGGTGGCGCAGGCGGCGCTCGCCGGGCTCGGCCTCCGGGATGCTCTGCTCGGCGCGGCAACGAACGCGGACCTGACGGACCGGCTCATCGCCGCGATCCGCGAGCGGGAGACGCTGCTGATCCTGGACAACTGCGAGCATGTGATCGAGCAGGTGGCGGCGTTCGCCTATCGAGTGCTCGGGGAGTGCCGGCGGCTACGGATCCTGGCGACGAGCAGGGAACCGCTTGGCATTACCGGCGAGGCGCTGTGGCTGGTCGAGCCGCTGGCCTTGCCGCAGGGGGACGCCAGCCCCGGCGAGATCGAGTCCTCTCCCGCCGTCCAGCTGCTGCGGGACCGGGCAGGCGCGGTGCGCAAGGATCTCGCGGTCGACGACCGTACGTTGTCGACGATGATGCGCGTATGCCGAGGGCTGGACGGGATGCCGCTGGCAATCGAACTGGCCGCGGCCAGGTTGCGCACCATGTCCATGGATCAGCTCGCCCACGGTCTCGACGACCGGTTCCGGCTGCTGACCAGCGGCAGCCGTACCGCGTTGCCACGGCACAGGACGCTGCGCGCGGTAATCGACTGGAGCTGGGAGCTGCTCACCGACGCCGAACGGATGGTCCTGCGCAGGCTCTCGGTGTTCTCGGGCGGGGCGAGCCTGCAAGCGGCCGAGCGGGTCTGCGCCGGCAACGCGGTCGAGCAGGAGCAGGTGCTCGAGCTTCTCATCGCGCTGGCCGAGAAATCGCTGCTGCTCACCGGTGGCGACGGCGCCCCGCGCTACCGGATGACCGGCACGATCAGGGAGTACGCCGGGCACCGGCTCGCTGAGGCGGGGGAATCGAACCTGGCGCGTCACGCGCACCTGGCCTACTTCACCGAGCTCACCGAGACCGCGGATCCGCACCTGCGCCGCGCCGAGCAGGTGGACTGGCTGGCCACGCTCGGGCCCGAGCACGACAACATCGGTGCGGCAATGCGCGGCGCGCTCGCGGCGGGCGAGGCGCAGGCCGCGATGCGGCTCGCATCAGGCGCGGGCTGGTACTGGTGGCTCGCCGGGCACAAGACCGAGGGCATGGAGCTGCTCACCGCGGCCGCCAGCACACCGGGCGAGGTAACCGATGACACACGGGCCACGGTATACGCGCTTGCCGTGCATTTCGCGGGCTCCGGGCTGGGCGACGAGCACACGGCAGCGGAGTGGATCCATGAGGCCTACCGGTTCAGCCAGCGCAGTCAGTCCCGCGACCCGCGGCTGGAGTTCATCGCCCCGCTAGAACGCATGTTGCAGGCGCCCGATGACTTCTTGCCCGCGTGGGAATCAGTGCTGGGCAGCAAGGACCCCTGGGTACGCGCACTGACCCGGCTGCAGCTAGGCAAGATGCGGATCGTGCTCGGCCAGGGCGGGCGGGACGCGGACGCGTACCTGGAGATGGCGCTCGCCGAGTTCCTGGCGCTCGGCGAGCGGTACGGGATCTCGATCGCCCTGACCGAACTGGCCGAGCGGATCGCCGTGCGCGGCGACTTCGCCGGCGCGTGCGAGCACTACGAGCAGGCGATCGCGGTCGTCACCGAAATTGGCGCCATCGACGATGTCATCCAGATGCGGTCGCGGCAGGCGCAGCTGTACTGGCTGCTAGGGGACGAGAACGCCAGCGCGGCGGCTATCGCCGAGGCGCAGCGGCGCGCGGAGCGCGTCACCTGGCCGGACGCGCTGGCTAAGCTGGCCCTCTCGAAGGCGGAACTCGCTCGCTGGGGCGGCAATGCCGGGGAAGCGTGCCAGCAACTCGGTGTCGCGATAACCATGCTGGGCGCGGAAGCGGAGCGGGCGAGCATCCGCGCGGTCAGGCACGACCTGCTCGGCTACCTCGCCGATGATCTCAGCGAGGCCCGCACGCACCGCGCCGTGGCCTGCCAGGCGGCGTCCGAGGCGGGGCACGCACCGCTCACCTCGCAGGTACTCGTCGGGGTCGCGGACCTGGCGCTCCGCTGTGACAACTACGAGCTGGCCGCCCAGCTGCTCGCGGCAAGTGCCGCCGTGCGCGGACTGCCGGATCGTTCCAGCCCCGACGTGGCCCGGATCGAGCAGGCCGCGCGCCGCCGCCTCGGCGACGCACAGTTCACCGAGGCGGCGCGGGAGGGCACGCAGACGAGCTGGTCTCAGCTGGTCGCGGTCACGCTCGCCTCCTGAACATGGCAGGAGGCGAGCGTGGCGGCGCCATCGCGTCGACGTCAGCTTGCAGCGCGCTGAATGATGATGTCGCCATACCGGGTGCGGGCGCGGACCGCGAGCTTGTTGTCAAGCATGCCGGGGTCTTCCGGCGACGGGACGGAGTTGCGTACCGATCCCCGCTCGCTGTTGGCGTCCACCTGGGCAGCTGTGCCCTCGCTGATGCCGATCTCGATGTTTCCTGAAGCGTTCATCAGCTTCGCCTGGCCGCGTGTCAGCCGGCCGATCCGGATGGGGCTGTCGGCTGTCGTGGCGGTGACGCTGCCGTCGGCGCGGCCGATGTCGAGGCTGCCGCCGCCACTGATGAGCTCGAGGTCGGCCGAGGCCCGCCCGATCCAGATCTGTCCTGCCCTGCTTTCGATGTTGGCGAGCCCGGCGATGTGCCCGACCGCGACCTCTCCGGCCGAGATGTTCGCCTGCAGCGTGTTGATGCGATCGAGCTGAGTCTGACCCGATGCCATGTGCAGCTCGCAGGCGCCAAGCAAGCCGTCAGCGTGAACGCTCGAGTTCGCCAGGTACGCCACCAGGCTGGAGCCCGCGGGCAGGTCGATCGTGATGGCGACTGATCCGTTCTTGTCGCCCGAGACCGTCGTCTTGACCGTTAGCTGACCGCCGGCGAAGTCGACCTTCGTCTTGCTGGCCACCCTCACATCCGACTGGCTCGCCTCGTTGATGGGCTCAACCAGCACCACGGTATCGGTCCGGTCGCTCGCAGCCACCCGCACCTGAGCGCCGGCGACTGTCACGGTGGCGGTGATGGGTTCTGGCGTGGCGAATGCAGGCATGACATCTCTCCTGTCGTCTCGTACTTGATGTGCGGCCAGTCATCGTTGAGGCGGTCACCCTCACCTCTTGAAGGTGGCGAGCGCCCACAGGTATCCCACGAGGGCGATCCCGACGCACCACGCCAGGGCGGCGATCGTGTGGCCGGCTTGCGGGTGACCGGTCAGCAGCCCGCGCAGGGTTTCGATGATCGGCGTGAAGGGCTGATACTCCGCGAACTGCCTTACACCTGGTCCCATCGTGTCGGTCGGCACGATCGCGCTGCTCAGGAACGGCAGCATGATCAGCGGCACGGTGGCAAGGCCCGCCGATTCCGGGGTCTTGGCAAACAATCCCAGAGCGACCGTGAGCCAGGTGGCCGCGAAGCAGACCAGCGCGACGATACCGATCGCACCGAGCCATTCGGGGACGCTCGCAGGTGACCGGAATCCGATCAGCAGGGCCACCCCGATGACGGCCGCAACAGCTATCAGGCTGGTCAGCATGCTGGCGATGACGTGACCGGTCAGGACGGCACCGCGGGAGATGTCCATGACCTTGAACCGGCTGATGATGCCCTTCGTCATGTCGGTGTTCACGGCCAGCGCGGTCGCGCTCAGCCCGTAGCAGATGGCCAGCACGATCAGGCCAGGCGTCGCGTAATCGATGTACGTGACGCCCACGTCGAAAGCGCCGCCGATCACGTAGACGAACATCAGCATGAGCACTATCGGGAACAGGACCGCGTTGAACACCGCGGTCGGATTCCGGCGGGTGTGCTTGAAGTTGCGACGCAGCATGGTCGCCGAATCGGTACTCATCGTGCGTTCTCCTCTTTGCTTGCGTGGCCGGTCAGGGCCAGGAATACGTCGTCCAGGTCAGGGGTGTGCACGGAGAACTCCTCGGCGTCGATCGATTGCTCGTCGAGCCTGGCCAGCAGCGCCCGCAGCGATTTCGTCCCGCCGTCGCTGGCTACCCGCAGGGTCAGGTCCTCGTCGTCGCGCGTCGAGCCGGCCAGGATCCGCGCCGCCGCGTCGAGGTCGGAGGCGTCGGTGAACCGGAGCCGGACATGACTGCCGGGGGCCTGGCGCTTGAGCTCGCCTGGAGTGCCGAGGGCGACCAGGTGACCCTGGTCGAGCACCGCGATCCGGTCGGCAAGCTGATCGGCCTCATCGAGGTACTGGGTAGTGAGGAAGATGGTCACGCCGTCGGCCAGCAGCTCGCGGATGATCTCCCACATCGTGCGACGGCTACGTGGGTCCAGCCCAGTCGTCGGCTCGTCCAGGAAGATGATCTGAGGGTTGCCGACCAGTGTCATCGCCAGGTCCAGCTTCCGGCGCATACCCCCTGAGTAGGTCGACACCAGCTTGGTTGCCGACTCTGCCAGGTCGAACCGCTTCAGCAGGTCCGTGACGAGCCGTCTGGCCTCGGCGGAGCCCAGATGCTTGAGGTCCGCCATCAGCTGCAGGTTCTCCTGGCCTGTCAGCAGCTCGTCCACCGCGGCGAACTGACCCGTGACCCCTATTGCCGCGCGCACCGCCTTGGTCTCGGTCGCGGCATCGTGCCCGGCAACGCGGACCGTCCCGGCGTCGGCCTTCATCAACGTGGTCAGCACGTTCACCGTCGTGGTCTTGCCCGCACCATTGGGGCCGAGCAGGGAGAAGACCGTGCCCGAACCAACATCGAGATCGATGCCATCGAGGACGATCTTGTCCCCGAAGGCCTTCCGCAGCCCCGAGGCTGCTATCGCTGAAGTTCTCATGCGACCACCATCGGCGCCCGGCCTGACACCCGCCTGTCACGGCCCTGACACGACCGCTGACACGGCTGACGCCTCTTCCGTGGTATACCGATCAGATCCTGGCCGAGTCGTAGGGGATGGGCGTGACAACCGACTACTACGCCGTGCTCGGCGTGCGACGGGACGCGAGCGCCGACCAGATCAAGATGGCGTACCGGCGGCTTGCGCGCGAGCTGCATCCCGACGTGAACCCTGACCCGGTCACCCACGAGCGGTTCAAGGAGATCACCCAGGCGCACGAGGTGCTCTCCGATCCTGACAAGCGGCAGATACATGACCTTGGCGAAGACCCGTTTGCTGCGGCCGGCGGCTACTTCGGTCAAGTCAGGACGGAGCCCTCGAAGGAGGACTGGTATCCCCGAGGCCGCTGGGAGTCGCATCGGGAACGATGGCCACCGCATCCTTCGGGTGGTGCCTGGAATCAGTACTGGGATCAAGCTCCGTACGCGGATTACCTCGGCGCGCGGCAACCGTCGTCCGCGCACGACTGGCGGCTGTCACCCGCGGTCAAGCCTTACCGTCTCCGACCAGTTCCGGGAGCGATCGCGCTCATGTGCGTCGTGGTCGCTCTCGCCGTCTTGGTCGTCAATCAGCGCCATCGGGAGGCCGGCCCGCTCGGCCACCCGTTCCAGGGTGGCAGCGAGTGTCTTGTGCTGGCTGGCCACCAGGTTGTCACGTACGGCCGTGAGCGGGTGCGGAACCCTGGCACGGCTACGGGTGTCATCGACCAGATGACGCTGGAAAAGCCGGATGGCCTGCAGGTAGTCGCGGCCTGGGTCGTCCCGACAAGCGGGCTGCTTTACGGAGCTCAGATTGGCTACCCGCCCAGCAAGATGCCCCGGCCGGGATGGCAGTGGGCCAGGCGTGAGCAGGCCAACGGCGCCAAGGTGCCGCACACGCCAGGCAAGCACAACCGGGTGAACCTGGTGGTCGTTCTTAGCCTGAGTTCCGGTGTTACAAATGGCCAGGCTGCCGGGATCGACATCTGGTACCACGTCGGCGGCAGCCACTACCACCTGAGAACCGCCACGCGCCTAGACGTGCGGGTCGGCGAGGCCGGAACGTGCTGAAACAGGATGCTCGGCGGTCTATGGCAGGTCAGCGTGCCGCCACCGGCTCAGCCCAGTGGGTCCGCACGAATCGTGTCGTCCTCGCGGCCGTCGTGCTGATCGTCGCGCAGTTGTGCTGGAAGGCGTACCTGCTCTCGCACTTCTATTTCCGGCAGGATGACTTCCTGCTGCTGGACCACGCGCCGTCGCACGGGCTGAGCCCGGGCTACCTGTTCAGGTTCAGTGGCGGCCATCTGAGGCCCGGCGGCCTGCTCGTGTTCTGGCTGGTGACCCGGCTGTCGCCGTACGACTGGCTGCTCGCCTCCATCGTGACCATCGCGGCACTGGCGGCGGCAGGCGTCCTGATGCTGCGGCTGCTTCTCATCCTCTTCGGCAGCCGCCCGGCGATCCTGATCCCGCTGATCATCTTCCTGTTCACGCCCCTGACGTTGGCCGGACTGTCGTTCTGGACCACAGTGACGGACTGGCTGCCGTTGCAGCTGACGATGCTGGCGGCGACCTATGCCCACGTCAGGTACGTCCGCTCTGGTCGCCTCGGCGATGTCGTCGTCGCAGCCGTGTGGCTTTGCGCAGGTCTGCTCTTCGACGTGCAGGGCGCCCTGGTGCCGCTTCTTCTCTTCGCCCTCACGTCGGCCTATCTTGTGCCAGGCCGCTGGCCGGCCGCGGCCCGGCAGGCCCTCCGGAGTTTCCGGCGAGCCTGGATGATCTACGCGGTGCTGACCGCCGCATACCTCGTCCTCTTCTTCGTCAAGCTGCAGACATCATCCCAACAGCCGATCAACCCGGGACACGTCTCGAGCGTGCTGTCGCTGGCTGCGACCATGCTCCGGGTTGGCTTCGTTCCGGCCGCAGTTGGCGGACCGTGGCGCTGGATCGCGCCCAGCGGCGATTACGGCTTCGCAGCCGAGACTCCCGCACTAACCCAGGTCACCTGGGTGCTGGCTGCCCTCATCGTCACCGCGAGCCTCTGGTACCGGCGGCACGTGCTGCGGTCCTGGCTGATCCTGGCCGGATGGCTGCTGATGGCCGACTTCGCACCGGTCGCGATCGCGCGGCTGACCGAGATGCCGGCCAGGCTGCTGGGTGCCGAGACGTATTACCTGGCCGACTCCGCACCCGTCCTCGCCGTCTGTGTCGGGCTTGTGTTCTGGCCTGTCATTGGCGAGCAGGATCCCTACCGCGTCAGGCGGCCGCGGTCGGCGCCGCTGGCGGTCAGCGCGTTCGCCCTGACCGGAGCGTTCCTCGTGGGCTCGATCTGGTCCGGGGTCACCTACCTCAGCAGCACATCCAGCGCCAGGACACGCGCGTACATTGACACCGCCCGGTCGGCGCTCGCTAGCGCGAGGCCTGGCACCGTGATCCTGTCGGCGAGCGTTCCGTGGTATGTGATGTCCGCCGGGTTCCTGGGCCCGGTAACACAGACGTCGCACGTCCTCGGGCCGCTCGCGCCGGAACGTGCCGGGATCCGGTTCGTGACGGTTCCCAAGGGGCCCGTCACGAGCCTGATGATGTTCGACAGCCGGGGGAGATTGCGGCCGGCGCTCGACATCGGCGCGTCGAGCGTCCGGCCCGCGGGCTCAAGGACATGCTGGCCGGTACGGTCGGCGACGACGAGGATTCCCCTCAGCGCTTACGTTTTCCGTTACGCCTGGATCATCGAGCTCTCGTACTCCGGCCCCGCGACCACGCTGCAGCTAGAGCTCGGAACGGCGGTCAGGGACGTCGTGCTGCCGGCCGGCCAGCGCGACATCTACATGCCCATCTCCGGCGGGGGCAGCGACGTCCTGGTGCGCAGCCTGAGCGGAGAGCCCGCGGCGTGCATCGCCGGGCTGACGGTGCGCCCGATGTTGCGACCAGGCCGCCAGCCATCCGGCCTCCCGCGTACAGCCGCTGAGGACCAGGGCCAGTGAGGATCTGTGGCCTAGAATTGTCGCTCCGAGAGCACGCGGCCGTTCGTCGCGCGGTAGAGGTCGCGCAGCATGCATATCTGTGTGCCGTGATGGCTGACCTCGTTCAGGGTCGCCGCGATGACCGCCGCGCCATATGTGGGTGGACCCGGCTCGTCGCTGTAGGAGTAGCCGCGGATGGGTCTCTCCAGCTCGTCGTCGGCGGCTGCCTCTAGCGAACGTTCGAGAACCCGCCACCCGGCTCGCATTGAGTCCACGGCGTCCGCCGCGTTCGTGAATACACGGTGGGCGGTGAGGTACGGCGAGGTCCAGCCCGTGTCAGTGGTCTTGGATCCGCCGAGGAAATCGAGCTGAGCAAGGCGCTCGGGCATTGACCCGATGTGCCACATCAGCCAGCCGATCGTGGTCAGGGGCTCGACCGCATTGCCCTGGATGGCTGCCATCACCAAGTCCACGTCGAAGTCGACCACCCAGTCACCATCACCGAAGGGCGTCGGGGTCTGGCATTCGGCGCGCCTGCGAACACCCCATGACCCGGCGATGGGCTCCCAGAACAGCTCGTCGTCGCCGAGACCGTGCCAGCCACGCTGGAGCGTGAAGTGCTCGATGACCTGCATCGACCTCAGTAACGTGTCGGCTCGCTTCTCAGGCACAGGCCGACCATACGCTTACTGGCCGTCCTCCTCGCAGGGAGTGCCCTAGACGCGGCGGCCGCTAGCGGGACAGTGGTGAACAGGACCCACCAGCAGATCCGTTAGCATCCGGCAGCCGAAAGGCCCCGCCCAGATCTGGACGAGGCCCCTGACTTGGTAGCGGGGGCAGGATTTGAACCTGCGACCTCTGGGTTATGAGCCCAGCGAGCTACCGAGCTGCTCCACCCCGCGTCGGTCCCTCTACTCTACGAGCATCGCCACCGGCAGGCAAATCCCCAGGCCGCGGCTACCGGCGCGGCTGGGCCGACAGCCGCGTGCAGGAACGCAGCCTGCGGTAATGCTCCAGGGCATGCCTGGCGGCCCGGGCCTTGTCGACGACGGGCTGGCCGGTAGCGGACACGGTCGCGGGCACGAAACGGGCGCTTAGCGGCCCGTGCCGGCGCAAGGTGAGCAGCAGCACTCCGGTGCCGGTGCTGTAGGACGCCTCCCACCACAGGAAGTTCGCCATGCCGTAGGCCACGAACGTGCGGCCTAGCCAGCCCGAGCCCTGCAGTATGTGCGCGTGCGACCCGACGATTATGCTCGCGCCCGCCCTGGCCAGCTTGGGAGCGAGCGCGAGCTGGTTCGCGTCGGGGCACGCCTGGCCCTCGGTGCCCCAATGCATGATCACGACCACCACGTCGGCGATCTGCTTCGCCGCGCGGACCGCGGCAAGCGTCCGGCGCAGGTCGATCGCGTTCGCTTCGCCTGACCGCCTGGTCGTCGCCACCCACGAAGTGGCCAGCTCGGCGACCTGCGATACGCCCAGGAACGCGATCTTGATGCCGCCCACTGTCACGACGTAGGGCGACCAGGCCGCGGCGGCATCGGACCCGATTCCGAGGACCGGGAAGTGCGCGCGCTTGGCGGCGGCGAGCGTGTCGGCCAGGCCGGTCCGCCCGTAGTCGAGCACATGATTGTTGGTCATGTTGGCGATGTCGACCCCGGCGTCGCGCAGCGCCGTGAACGCGGCGGGCCTTGTGCGGAAGTGGTAGTACTTCGGCTGCGGCTTGCCACCCGACGTGACGGCCGTTTCCAGGTTGACGACGGTCAGGTCGGCGGACCTGAGCAAGGCCGCGATCGGCCCGAACGCGGTGGCCGGGTGCCGCAGCAACTTCGCCGTCCTGCCCGTGAAGTGCACATCGCCGGCGAACGCCAGCGTGACGGTGCCAGCCTGACGCTCTCCGCGGGACGATGACGCCGCCCCTGTGCTGGCAGCACCTGGCGCACCCGACGTCCTGGCGGCACCAGGCCCGCCTGGCCCGGCACCGCCTAGCCCGCCACCGCCTGGCCGGCCCGCCGCGCTCGCACACCCGGCCGCTGCCACGCCAGCAGCCGCGGCCATCGCGCAGAGCGGCCGAGCCGCGCGAGCCGCACCTGACCGCGTCCCCATCCGAGGCACCTGACCAGCGTAAGTGAGCGAACCCGCTAGTTGGCCACATCGCAGCATGTACTGGGCAAAGTTCACACCCCGGCGTTTGGCGCGCTTGGCGAGGTCATCCAGATCCGGTACCTGGCCCGCCACGGCGCGCCAGGCGGCTGGGTCAGCTCGTGCGGGTACTGCGTCGTGACGAGGCGCATGATCAGCGTCGGCGTTCCGCCGGACACCCCGGTCTCCTGCGGGCTGTCCCCGAGCAGAACGGCCCGCCGCCCGGACCTGGCGATCCCGGCCAGCGCCGCCTGCACCGTCGATGCCGGCGCCTTCGGCGCCACCCACGCCACCGGCACGCCGCACATCCCCCTGATCACCTGGCCGAAGACCGCCGCGATCCGCCGGTCCACGATCAGCACCGCGGACGAGTGCCCGATCACCGAGCAGACGCCGCGCACCGCGTCCGCCTCGTGCGCCCCGACGTTGTGCTGCGCCAGCCCTCCCGCGGTCGGCTGCAGGCCGCCGCGGGTTCCCGCATGGGTGAGGCCGAAGCCGAACGACGTGCTGACCGACGGCAGCAGCATCGCACCGACGCAGAACGCGCCGACCACCGCCGCTGTCGCGACCCCGGCGCCACGATCCCTTGCCCTCCTGGCGAGCCACGTGGCGGCCCAGGTCGCCAGCAGGATCAGCCCGGGAATCACGACAGGAACCAGCCTCCTGCTCGCCCACGGCTGGTCGGGCACGGTGAACGGCTGCCACAGCACTGCCGCCGCTCCGCCGAGCACGATGACCAGCGGAAGCGCCCAGTTCAGTGCCGTTCCAGAAGCGTCACGCCAGGTCAGCAGGTCGCGCAGGCACCTGCGGAGGATAATCGCGGCGCCGAAGCCGCCGAGCAGCACAGTCGCGATGCCGGCGTACCAGATCACCCAGTACAGGGTGTCCTCCGAGTACAGGCGGGTCGGATCGACCCGAAGCCCGGCGATCCGCTGCAGGGTCGCGACGTAGCGGGCCACGTCCGGGCCGAGGACGCCCCTGACGGTCTGCAGGTAGGGCCGGGCGGCGAGCCAGCCGAGCGCTGCCACTACCGCCACGCTCCCGATCCCCGGCAGCCAGCGCAGCGGGCGCCTGGCGACGACGCCCCGGACGAGCCGCCGCGCTCGCGGCGCGCGCATCAGCAACACGGCCGCGAGCGTCAGCAGCACCAGCCCGCCCGCGTCCAGGCCGATCACCTTCAGCGGCACCGTCTGCGGCCCGGCCGGCGGCCGCGCGAGCAGGTACGCGCCGGCAAGGCCGCAGCCGCAGCCGGCAAAGATTCCTATCGCACACGCAGCCCCCGCCGTCCGTCTGGCCACCAGGAGCACGCCAGCGACGGGGATCACCGGCACCAGGTAGGGCAGCGAGGCCAGGCTCATCAGGCTGGTCAGGCCCAGCGCAAGGCCGCCGAGCCCGGCGAGCATCGCCTCGGCAGTCAGCGCGTTCGCGGTGCGGGACGGCAGATCCCTGACCGCGCCAAGCCGCGAGAGCGGTCCTGGCGCCGACCGAGGTGTCCGCCGCCGCGCCGGCGCGGCGGCGGCCATGACCGGCAGCGGCGCCGTCTTCATGCCGTCCGCGTCAGCGGGACCGCCGCCTCCGCCGGCCGTTCTGTCTTTCGCATCGCCCGGTGCGGTGATCGGCGTGGTCTCGTTCGAGCCGGCCTTGCCCGGCGAAGCCGCGGGTCCGTGCGCGGCTTCGCCAAGGGCCGCTGCCGAGGCGGTCACCGCGGCGCTGGCTGGCTCCCTGGCTGCCGCCGTCAGCGCAGGCCGTGCGGGCGCTGGCCAGCCTGGCCTGCCGACCGTCAGTGCGTCGACAACCAGGCTCAGCCCGCCAAAGAGCAGCACCTGGACGGCCGTCTCGCTGAATGCGTCCCGGCTGGTGTACATCTCGGGCAGGGTGAGCGCGAGGGCGACCGCCCCCGCTGGCGCCCACTGACGGCCGGCCAGCCGGCCGACCAGGCCGCCGAACGACAGCACGGCAAGGCAGCCGAGCACCGGGCTGATTACCGCGCCGCCGCCCGTGCCGCTCGTCCAGAACCCGCCTGCCAGCAACATCGGCAGCCCTGGCGTGACCTCAGGGAGCACCGAGTGGCCGTGGGCGGCGAATCCGATGCTCGCCAGGCGCAGGCCAGCGTGCGCCCCGCCGAACACTCCGAGCGAGCCGGGGATCGGCAGGGACCCGTGCTGGGCGATCCAGTAGCCGGTCTGGAAGTACGCGCCAGGCATCCGGGCGGCGATCACCGACGGCGAGTTCAGCGCCAGCTGCCAGGCGAGGAACCCGGCCGCGATCGCCGCCGTCCCGCCGATCCCGAGCACCTCGCGCCAGCCGTGCTCGCGGGCCTGTCCTGGCGCGTCGGCCGGCCACTGGCCGGGAACCCTGTGCAGCAAGTTGACGGCGAGCGCCGCCGCCAGCGGCGCGGCGATCAGCAGCTCGGGGACCGGCTCGAATACCCCGCCAAGCAGCAGCGGCAAGCCTGGCACCAGCCAGGCCACCACGACGATCACGGGCAGGACGGTGAGCCTGGCGAACCCGCGGCCCGCGTGCTCAGCGAACCGGGCGGCGCGCCGCTCGCGGCCGGCCCGCTCGGCGACAGGGTCAGGCTCGGCGTCCACGATGGCGAACGGGAGCGACATTCTCCGCAACCGCGGCAGCCTGGGCAACCGGACGGTCAGGGTTCGCGGCGGCGGAGCCGGCTTGCGTGCCGCCGGCCGTCCCGACGCAGGCGCCGCGGGTGCAGACGATTCCGAACTGGCACCGGTCTGCCCAGATCGCGGCTTCGGGGGACCCACGAGACCACTGTATGAGGCTCGCGGCATGGCGCCCAGATCACGCCCGCTCGACATGCCTAAGGCTCGCTTTCTGGAGAACTAAGAGTTATCAGAACGTAACTATAAGTAAGCCAGAAACTGACCCCGACCCCAATGCAGGACGACTGAGTCAGAACGGCGAGTCCGCAGGTCCAGCCCGTCGTGACACCGTCCGCGGCACTCCGGAGTGATGCTTAGTGGCGTTTTTTCCGCTGTCGACGGCGTACCATGGGCCGGAAATCCGACGGCCCGCCGCCGCGGCAGCCGGAAAGACACGCTCGGAGGACCACGATGACGCGCAGCAATATGCGCCGCCGTCCTGGTTTCCGCCGCTACTCACTCGGCATGATGCTGACCGGCTGGGCGGCGATCGGGCTGGCCGTGCTGCTGGTCGGCGGCACACTCTACGGGTACGCGAAGTACCGCAACGTCCTGGACGGGATTACCACCGAGACGATCTCAGGCCAGGGCAAGCGCCCGCCCAAGCTGAATAGCGCGCTGAACATTCTCGTGATCGGCTCGGACACCCGGTCGGGACGAAACGGCAAGCTCGGCGGCTACACGCCAGGGCAGCGGTCCGACACGGTGATGGTCGCGCACATCTCGCCGGGCGGCGGCCGGGTCACGGTGCTGAGCTTCCCGCGCGACTCGGTGATACCGGTCTACTCCTGCCCGTCAGAGCCGGGCGGATTCCCCGGCCAGACCGTCGCGCCGGGTTCAGTCGAGCAGATCAACTCGAGCTTCGCCAACGGCGGGGCCAACTGCCTGTGGAAGACGATCGAGCACACTACGGGCATTCACCTGGACAACTTCGTCCAGCTCAATTTCACCGGGTTCATCAGCGTGATCAACGACCTCGGCGGCGTCCCGGTATGCGTGCCCACCGCGATTCACAAGACGAGTTACGACCGGCTCAAGCTCACCGCTGGCCACCATGTACTGAAGGGCTGGAAGGCCCTGCAGTTCTGGCGGCTGCGGGACGGCTTCGGGCTGGGCTCTGACCTGCAGCGGATCCAGCGCGATCAGCTGCTGATGGTCGGCCTGGTGCAGAAGATCCTCAAGACCGGCGTCCTGCACAGCCTCTCCAGGACATGGTCGATCATCAACGCCATCTCCGATTCGCACGCGCTGACCACCGACGCCGGGCTGACGCCTTCCCGCATCGTCCGCATCGGCAGGAGCCTCAGCCACATCTCGACGAAGTCGATCCAGTTCGTCGAGGTTCCGACGGTGACCTATCCGGCGAACCCGAACTGGGTGGAGTTCGACACGACGCAGACCTCGAAGCTGTTCGACGACATCGAGCGTGACCGCGCCGTGCACAAGACCGGCAAGGGCGGCAAGGGCGCCGGGCACAAGAACGCGGGGCCGGTGCCCAAGCTGGTCAGCGCCGACACGGTCAGCGTCAACGTGCTGAACGGGTCGGGAGTGCAGGGCATCGCCGGTGTCACCGCGACCGCGCTGACCTCGCGCGGTTTCCGCATCCTCACCACCACCGACGCCCTCACGCCGACCGGCGCCGCCGACACCAGCTACACCACATCCGTCGTCGAGTACCACGGGCCGGCCGACCTGGCCGCCGCAGAAACCGTCGCGGCACAGCTGAAGAACGTCAAGCTACGCGAGGTCAGCTCGCTCACCGCCGGTGACGTGACCCTCATAGTCGGGTCGGACTTCAAGCAGCTTGGCCCGCCGCCCTCGCAGCCGGTCGGCAACCTGACCGGCAAGTTCGGCGGCTACCGCGGCAGCACGAACCAGTGCAAGGGCTACGGCACCGCCTTCACCGGCGCGGGCTGACCCTCGCGGTTAAAAGCGCCCGCGCGGGCAAGAACCCCAGGCAAGAGCCATGGGGAACGGGGACGACCAGTCAGCTACCGGGGGAAACGCACCGCAACGGCGGCGCGGTCCTCGCGTGCTCGGCTGGGTAGCCGCCGCCGTGGCCGTCCTGATCGTCGGCGGGGCGCTGACCGCCTACGCGGTGTACCGCGACGTGTTCGGCAAGATCCACCAGGTCACGGTGACGGGCCTCGGGCACAGGCCGCGCGGCTACGACAACGCGCTGAACGTCCTCGTGATCGGGTCTGACACGCGTCGCGGCAAGAACTCCAGGTTCGGCAAGCACGTCGCCGGCCAGCGCTCCGACACCATACTCGTCCTGCACCTGTCCCCCGGGCTCAGGCGGGCCGTGGTGCTGAGCATCCCGCGGGACTCGGTCGTGCCGGTGCTGGCATGCCCGCGGGAGCAAGGCTCGCCAGGGCAGGTCGCGCGGCCTGGGCGCGTCGAGCAGATCAACGAGACCTTCGGCAACGGCGGGCCGGGCTGCCTCTGGAAGACGATCGAGCACACCACGCACATCAGGCTCGATCACGTCGCCGAGCTGAACTTCACCGGGTTCGAGCACGTCATCAACGACCTGGGCGGGGTGCGGATCTGCCTGCCGTTCCCGATCAGGGACCCGCGCTCGAAGCTGCACCTCACGGCCGGCATCCACCACGTAGGCGGCGCCGAGGCGCTGGCGTACTGGCGGGTTAGGTACATCGGCGTCGGGTCGGATCTCGAGCGCATCCAGCGCGACCAGTTCCTCATGGCCTCGGTAGCCCAGAAGGTCAAGCACACCGGCCTGCTCAGCGACCCGGCGAAGATCTTCAGGATCGTCCGCGACGTCGCCGAGTCGCTCACCACCGACAGCGGGCTGCGGCAGGACGACATGATCGCGCTGGTTCAGAGGCTGCGCGCGATGCCGCTGCGGGCCGTGCACTTCGTGCAGGTTCCGGTCGTGACCTACGCGCCCAACCCGAACTGGGTGCAGTGGTCGGGTCAGGCCAGCACGCTGTTCGGGGCGATCGCGCACGACAGGAAGCTGCCGCGCTCTGCCAGGCACCACGCCCGTCAGCGGCACCAGCGGGCGGGCGGCGGCGTCGCTGCCTCCCGGTCGCAGGGCGGGGGCTCCCGTGCCGGCACGCGCCCGGCGCCCTCGCGGGCGAGCGCCGGCGTGGCCGGGAACAAGCGTCCGCCCCGGTCGCCGCTATCTGGCGTGACCAAGCGATACGGCGGCATCACCGCGGGCGTCGGAGTCTGCAGCGACAAGAGCGCGTTCGCCGGCCCGCTGGGCGGCCACTGAGGCGGCGCCACCGCGTTCCGCGGGGGAAACGCCGTGATTTGCGGATGTATGGCCGGGCCCGGCGGTCAGAATGGGAGTGTGGAGCGCTTCACCGACTGGCATACGGCCGCGGCCGCGGTGGCCGGGATGCGCGAGTGGCTGCCCGCTCAGACGATCGGCCAGGTAACCGAGGCCATTGACTTCGCGCAGGTCAAGCACGGTGACCAGGTTCGCCCGACCGGTGTGCCGTATCTCGAGCACCTGCTCGAGGCGCTCGAGGCGCTGGTCGTCGGCGCCGGGGTCACCGATCCCGACGTACTGTCCGCCGCGGTGCTGCACGACGTCGTCGAGGACACGCCCGTGAGCGACGCCGAGGTCGCTGACAGGTTCGGGCCGCGGGTCGCCGAGCTCGTGCGCTGGGTGACCATCCCCGAGGCCGGCCGGGGCAAGGACCGAGCCGAGGTCAAGAACGCCTGCCTGGCTGGTCTGGCGGCCGCGCCGCGGGACGCGATCCTGGTCAAGCTCGCGGACCGGCTCAGCAACGTGCAGACGCTCCGGAACCTGAGCCTGGAACGCCAGCGCGCCTACTACGCACAGACCGTGCGCTACATCGTCCCGCTCGCCGGTGCCCACCCCTGGTTCGCGGCCTGGTACCGGGCCTGGCAGGCCGAACACGCCGACCTGGCCGTCTAGATGACCGGGGGGCGGCCCGCCCTGGTCATCCGCCACGCGGTGCGGAGCGAGATCGGCTGGCGGCGGCCCGGATCGGTCTTCCAGCCCTCGGCGAATCCTCCGAACCACGCCCGCAGCGCCGCCTTCGAGCGTTCCCGCACGATGGTCAGCACCATCCAGTCGGCCAGGTACACGGCCGCCAGCGGCCACGGCAGGTTCCTCCGCGCCAGCCAGACCCGGTTCCTGGCCTCGAGCCGGTACCAGATCTCGTGCCTGGCGTTATGCACGGCCGGATGACACACGGTCGCGGCAGCGTCGTACTCGATCCGGTACCCGAGGTCGAGCAGACGCCAGGACAGGTCGGTCTCCTCGTGCCCGAAGAAGAACGCGTCAGGCTGGCCGCCCGCCTCCAGGTAGGCCGAGCGCCGGATCGCGCAGACCCCGCCGGCGAACGTCGTCACCACCGAGGACCGCTCGGGATCCGACGCGCGCAGCCGCGGCACGTGCCACCGTCCGCCAGACCCGCCGTCCGGATCGACGACGCGGAACGACAGCACGGCGAGCGCCGGGTCGGCCGCGAACCTGGCCGCGACGTGCTCGCCGAGCGTGGCCGCCGCCGGATACCAGGCGTCGTCGTCGAGGAACAGCACGACATCGCCCGCACAAGCCCGCACACCCGCGTTGCGGCCGCCTGCGACGCCGGCGTTTTCCGCCAGGCGCACGGCGGCCACGCCATCCGGCAGCTGGCCAGGATCGGCACCGTTGCCGACGACGACGAGCTCGGCGCCCGCTGACCGCAGTGGTGCGGTGCTCTCGATGGCGCGGTTCAGCTCACCTGGCCTGTTGCCCATCGTCAGGATCACGATCGATAGCTTCACGTCAGCCGCCTCGAGGCCATGATGGCGACCAGGTGCGCGGCCACCATGAGCGCCGCCACGATCAGGCACACGACGACGAGCACCCGGGTGGCGGTCAGGTCACCGCTGATCGCGTCGGCGATCGCGGCGATCAGGATCAGCAGCGACAGCTCGACGGCGTGGGTGATCCTGTGCACTTTCAGCACGCTGGCTGCCCGGCGGGCCATGGCGAGCCGCGCGCTGGCGGGCGCCAGCGCCGCGTCGTCGTGACCCGCCGCCAGTCCGGCCTTGGCCCGCGCGACGACCACGTTGTCGGTCTCGGCCTTGACGAGCATCGCGAGCAGCGCGGCGGCCAGGCCGGCTGTCACGTAGCCCCCCGTCACGGTCAGCTCGCCCTGCGCCCGGAAGCCCAGGCCGACGAGCAGGGCGCTCTCGCCCAGGTAGTGGCCGATTCCGTCGAGGTAGACACCAGCCACGGACGTCCTGTTACTCCACCTGGCGAGTTCCCCGTCGGAGCAGTCGAAGATCAGGTACAGCTGCACGAGCAGCGCCCCGATCACCGCCGTCACCAGGCCACCGAACGCGATCACGACACCCGCCGCGATCCCGCACCCGATGAAGGCGGCCGTGACCGCGTTGGGTGACCAGCCAAGGCGGGCGAAGGCCCAGGTGAAGTACGGCGACAGCTTGCGCCCGTAGAGACGGCCGAGCCAGTGCTCGTCGTTGAGCCGGTCGAGCACCGCCTTCGGCTGGCCTTTGTCCCTGAGCTCAGCCAGCGATGGCCCTGACATACTCCTCCACTCGCTTGGCGGCCTCGGCCGGCGGCATCGCGAGGCGCTCGAGGATCGTGTACCTGCCGGGCCTCGTCTGCGGAGCGGCACAGACAGCGGCCGTGAACTGCTCGGCGGACAGCCCGACCTCGGCCGGCAGCCGCGGCAGTCCGTGCCGCCGCAAGCAGGACGATATCGCCGCGGCCTGCCTGGAGTCTCCGCGCAGGTGGGTGCAGAACAGCGCGCCGAGCCCGGCCAGCTCGCCGTGGCTGGCGGTGCCGGGGTAGAGCTGGTTGATCGCGTGCATGATCTCGTGGTCGCCGCCGCTCGCCGGGCGGCTCGACCCGGCCACGGCCATCGCCATGCCCGACATGATCAGCGCCTCGGCCAGGACGGTCAGGAACTCGTCGCTGCCGTCCGGGCCAGGCTCGTGCAGCACAGCGTGCGCCGCGGTGCGAGCCATCGCCGCGGCGAGCCCGTCGACCGTCTCGCCCGTGTCTGCCGCTGACAGCTCCCAGTCGGCGACGGCGGACAGGTTGCTGATCGCGTCGCCGATCCCGGCCGTCGCGAGCGGCCCGGGGGCCTGCCGCACCCGGTCCAGGTCGACCACGACGGCGACGGGCGGCACGACGCCGTACGAGCCGCTCCCCGACTCGTGCGCCAGCGTGCTCACCGGTGAAGCGATGCCGTCGTGCGCCAGGCTCGTCGCGACCGCGACCATCGGGATGCCTGCCACGTGCGCGGCGAGCTTGGTGACGTCGATGGTCTTGCCGCCGCCGATCCCCGCGACGGCCTCGTACCGGCCGGCCCGCAAGTCCCTGCCCAGCGCGACGGCGCTGTCGTAGCCGCCATCCGGAATCTTAATCACGTCGGCGATGTCGGCCGGCAACTCGGCCGCGAAGGCGTCGCCCTGACCGGGACCGACCGCGATCGCCACGTGCCCGCCGCCCGCGATCTTCCGGTCCGTCAGCAGCCCGGGTAGCGCGGCGATGGCCCCCGGCCTGACGTCGATGACCAGGGGGGCGGCGAGCATTCGCGCCAGCAGCGGCATGGTCCTCCAGGTCCCGCGGCCGTGCGGTGCGCGGCATCAGGCGAGATCAGGGACACACCCTAGCAGCGCGCGGCGATTTCCCTGGCCCGCAGCAGGTCCGCGTGGTCGTCTACCTCGACCCACTCCACGGCGCCGATGGGCGCGGCCAGGACCGCGCCGCCGCGCTCGGAGAACTCGGCGAATCCGTCCTCGTAATACAGGTGCGGGTCACGCCGCCAGGTGGTCTCCAGGCAGTCGGCGAGGGCGACCGCTGCTGCGGGCTCGATCAGCGTCACCCCCATGTATTCGCCGTGGGCGCGGCTGGGATCCATCACCTTGGTGATCCGCACCAGCATCCCGTCCGCGTCCAGCACGACCTTCATCTCCTCATCGGCGAGAGCCTTGATGTCGTCGATGGCGATGATCAGGCGGCCAAGCAGAGGTTCGCGCCGGCTGCCGTTTACCCCGGCCCGCCCGGCGCGCGCGAGCCTCGCCAGGATGGCCGGCTGGCCTCCGGCGCTGGCGGCGATCAGCGTCTTCTCGACGCTGACCGGGTGCACGGTGTCGCCGTTGACGAGCATGACGCCGCGCCCGAAGTACTCGCGCGCGAGCCACAGCGAGTAGGCGTTGTTCCACTCCTCGGCCCGGTCGTTGTGCACGAGGTCGATCGAGATGCCGTATTCCCTCTCGAAGGCGGGAACGCGGTCCGCGACCATCCCGGCCGCGTAGCCGACGACGATCACGACCTCGGTCAGCCCGGCTGCGGCCAGGTTGCGGAGGGCGATGTCGAGAATGGTGATGTCGCCGGCCACCGGGAGCAAGGCCTTCGGCAGCCCGTCGGTGTCGGGGCGGAGCCTGCGGCCCGTTCCCGCAGCGAGAACCATACCGATCACTGCCCGTCTTCCTCCCTGGGCACGAGGTAGCCGGTCACGACATTCCGGCAGATGAGCACACCAAGATACGCTGCGAGCCCAACGTACCCGAACGTCGCCAGCCCGAACGTTGCGGCGAGGCCGGCCGCGAACATCCTGGTCTCCCAGCCAAGCCCGGCGCCCCATCCGGGTCCGGCTGCGCAGGTTGCGGCGGCTCGGGCTGCGGCGGCTCGGGCTGCGGCGGCTTGGGTTGCGGCGCCTGTGCTGGTCGCGCAGGTCCCTGTGACGATCGCGATGTTGCTGGCGTACCAGATCGCGACGATGGCGCAAGCAGCGAAGACGACGGGGCCCGGCAGCGCAAGCGCGAAGCCGAGCGACCCCAGGTACACGAACTGCGCGGCGGCGAGCAGCACGGGAACCACCCAGTCGAACCTGCCGTCGTGCGGGTGACTCGAGCCGGGCGCGGCAAGCATCATCACCACGGGCGGCGTCATGGCGATGAATCCGGGCAGGTGGTGCAGGCCGAGCGCAGCCAGCAAGGCCGTCGCGATGAGGCCGGCCAGGGCGGGCGGCAGCGGGATCAGATTGCCCTGCACGAGCCGGCCAGCCCAGCGCGCGGCGGCGCCGTCGTCCCGCAGCGCCAGGATGACGTCCGTGCCCTGCGCCCCGGGCGCCGCCGCCTGCTGGACCGCTCTCCGCGCGCCCGCCCCTGGTCCGTTCTCTGAGGCCGCCCGGTGGCGGCTGGCCGCGAGCCAGGCGGGCGACGGAGCGGTCGTGAACTGGACGGCTGTTGTTTCTCCCTGCGATCCGGCGACTCCGACGATCGCGGTGATCCTGGCCTGCGCCCCTGGTCGCGCCGCGGCCGCCGGAGGGCTGGCGGATCCTGCCTTGGTAGTCCCGGCGGCTGGCACGACCATCGCGAGCGTCGCGACAGCCGCGGCGATCGCGACGACACCGAGGCCGAACACGGCCAGCAGCGCGGCCTGCGGGCCGCCAAGGCCATACGCTGCGAGCGCGAGCAGGCCGCGCAGACCGGGCGGCACGCGCAGCAGCGTGCCGACCACGCGCAGCACCGGGTTGCGGCCCAGGTCCCTGCTCCGCTCGGCGGTCAGCGCTGCCGCCCGGCAAGCGCCGAGCACGTCGGTGAGCACCACCGACGCAACGGTGAGGACCGCGAGCGGCCAGGCGCCGACCAACGTCGCGTGCGCGCCGCCCGCCGCCATGCCGCCGTAGATGGCGGCCTCGGCGGCCCTGGCGCTGATCGCGGCGAGCCAGCCGAACCCGAGCACGGCACCCGCGACCGCATCCCCGGCCGCGGCATCGGCGCCTGCCACTACTGGGCCAGCCGCCCCAGCTCCAGCCGCCGCTCCAGCGCCAGCCAATCCGCTGCCGATCCGCTGCCGGCCGCCAAACCGTGCGGCCGTCGTAAGCGCCGCCGCCGATGCGCCCTTCCGCGCGCCCGTTTCCGCTGGCGCACCGCCCGGCCATGTCGCGGGCAGCACGAGCCAGTCGGTGCCGCCGTCCGACGCTCCCGCCGCGGCCGCCCCGGTTTGCCGGCGGGCCGCGAAGGCGGCCAGGCCGCGCGAGGCCAGGCCGAACAGCAGCCAGCCGGACATGGCCAGCAAGCCGCGCGCGCCGTCCTCGCCCGCTCCCCCGCTGAACCAGCCAGCCGCGCAGACCGCCATCAGCACCGAGATGCCGGAGAGCGAGCCCGGCGTGATCGCGCGGTCGACCGCGCGGGCGGCCAGCCAGCCGAGCGACCGCCGCGCCAGCGCGACGGCGGAAATGAGCAGCGCGGCGGCCCTCATCGCCGCGCTGTCATCGCTCCGTTTCCCGGTGCCGGAACCAGCGACGAGCTGACCGCTTGCCGGGCGCTTCAGTCCCGAGAGGATCTGACCTCCCTGCGGCGAGAATGTGACCAATTGCAATTGATCAATCACTCAGCGTACCCAAATGACGTCAGCGCACTCTCTCCCTCACCCGAAACGGGAGCGTCCGCCCACTCCCCAACCCTCCCGCCGCCCGACCCGTGCACCCCGCCAGCCGCCGCGCGACATTGGATCTGAACGGGACTGCCACAGTGGGCAAATCGGACGCAGAAGTGGCCCTAACGGATCCAGAGTCAAGTTGATCATGGTCTCGCGAGGGTGGCCCCGCCCGCGGTGCGTCTGGGCGGGCAGTGCGTCAGCGCGGGCGGCGGCTGGGTAGGGTCCGATCATGCGGACAGTCGCCGTGGTGCTGGCCGGCGGCACCGGCGTCCGGCTCGGCGGGAACACGCCCAAGCAGCTGCAACTGCTCGCCGGGCGGACCTTGCTCGAGCACTGCGTCGCCGCGTTCGACGCCGCTCCCGGCGTCGACGAGGTGCTGGTCGTGATGCCCGCGGACCTGATCGGCGCCGCGAAGCAGGTGCTGGACGGCAGGTTCGGCAAGCTCAGCGACATCATCGCGGGCGGCGTCGACCGGCCGGGCTCGACGAGGAAGGCGATTGCGTGCCTCAGTGCACCAGGAACCGACTGCAACGTGCTGTTCCACGACGCCGCGCGGCCGCTGGTCGGCCAGCGGATCATCGCGGACTGCGTGGCGGCGCTGACCGGCGCCACGGCGGCCAGGGCGCTCGGCGTGGTCGTGCCGTCGGCGGACACGATCGTCGAGGTCGCCGACGGTGTCATGACCTCGATCCCGCCGCGGGCTTCGCTCGGCCGCTGTCAGACCCCGCAGGGCTTCCGGCTGTCTGTGATCAGGCGGGCGCACGAGCTTGCGGCGGCCGATCCTGACGCGTCCTTCACGCCGACCGACGACTGCGGGATCGTGCTGCGCTACCTGCCCGACGAGCCGGTCCGTGTCGTCCCCGGCAGCGAGCGCAACCTGAAGATCACTTACCCGGGCGACTTCAGGGTCGCCGAAGCGCTGCTCGCCGGGGCTGATCAGGACTGAGCGGCCGCGCTGTCCGGTTCCGGGCCGTCGCGGACCGGGCTGTCCTGGCGCTGGCCGCTAGGATCCAGGCTGCCGCGCCGACCGGCCGGCGCCTTCGCCAGCCGCCGGGGGCTGGTCAGGAAGCCCGCTCCCCAGCACAGGTGCATGGTGGCCAGGACGACGGGCAGCCAGGTGACCGAGCGCCCGCTCAGCCGGCCGTCGGTGCCTGCCCTGGCGGTGACGACCAGCAGGCCGATCACGTAAGCCAGCGGAACGACCAGTCCGGCGGTAAGCAGCCACTGCCACCAGGTTCCGGTGCGGTCTGCGAGGCTGGCCACCCCGGCGAGGCCCGCGAGCGTCCCGACGAGCAGCACGAGCAGCGTTGCTGGCGGGGCGAGATAGCGCAGGGTGATCGTGCCGGCGTGCCGCCGCGCGACCGCCCGCCGCCACCTGCCGTACAGGAAGTACTGCGACGCCAGCTCGGTGACGCTGGTCCGCGGCCGGTAGGTGACCCTGAGCTCGGGCTGGAACCAGATCAGCCCGCCGGCCTCGCGGATCCGGTGATTCAGCTCCCAGTCCTCGCCGCGCAGGTACCGCTCGTCGTACCCGCCGACGCCCTCGATCGCCTCGCGCCTGAACGTGCCGAGGTACACCGACTCGGACGGCCCAGCGCTGCCGCCGGTGTGGAACCGAGCCGAGCCCACGCCCGCTGGCGAGGTCATCGCCCACGCGACGGCCTGCTGGAACGGCGTGATCCCCTCGGCTGCCATGATGCCGCCGACGTTGACGGCCCCGGTCTCACGCAGCGTGCGGACAGCGGCGGCGATGTAGCCGGCCGGCAGCCGCGACCTCACGTCCACCCGGACGATGACCGGATGCCGCGAGGCGCGCACGGCGGCGTTGAGCGCGCTCGGGATCTGGCCGGACGGGTTGCCGACCACCCGGATCCGCGGGTCCCCGGCGGCCAGGTCGTTCGCTATCCGCTCGGTCTTGTCCTTGGAAGGACCGACCGCCAGCACGACTTCGAGCTCGCCGGGATAGGCCTGGCTGAGCACGTGCTTGACCGAGTCGGCCAGGTTCCGTTCTGCGTCGCGGACCGGCATGATGACGGAAACCGGGCCCTCCGGGCCGGCTTCTCGCCTCGGGCCCTCCGGGCCGGCCTCTCGCCTCGGGCCTGCGGTGCCGGTCCGCCCGGCAGGCCGACGGGGCGCGGGGCCGGCGGCCCCTTGCCGCGCGTCATCGGTTTCGTTCATGACGCTTTGACGCTACCGCTACCTGGCACGTTCCGGCGCCCATGCGCGGAACGTGCCAGGCCGGCGGGCCACAGCGGGCTCCGTCAGGGCGCGACGTCCTCGAGCATCTCGGTGACCAGCGCCGCTATCGGCGATCGCTCGGAGCGCACGAGGGTCACGTGCGCGAACAGCGGGTGACCCTTGAGCTTCTCGATCACGGCGACCACGCCGTCGTGCCGGCCGACCCGCAGGTTGTCCCGCTGGGCGATGTCGTGCGTGAGCACGACCCGGGAGCCAGCCCCGATCCTGGACAGCACCGTGAGCAGCACGCCGCGCTCGAGCGACTGGGCCTCGTCCACGATCACGAACGAGTCGTGCAGCGACCGGCCCCTGATGTGGGTCAATGGCAGCACCTCGAGCATGTCCCTGGCCACGACCTCGTCGATCACGTCTGGGGTCGTCACGGCCGAGAGCGTGTCGTAGACAGCCTGCGCCCACGGGTTCATCTTGTCGGCCTCAGAGCCCGGCAGGTAGCCGAGCTCCTGGCCGCCCACCGGATACAGCGGACGGAACACCACGACCTTGCGATGCTGGCGGCGCTCCATGACGGCTTCCAGGCCCGCGCAAAGCGCGAGGGCCGACTTCCCGGTGCCGGCCCGGCCGCCGAGCGAGACGATCCCGATCTCGGGGTCGAGCAGCAGGTCCAGCGCTACGCGCTGCTCGGCGCTGCGCCCGCGCAGCCCGAACACGTCCCTGTCGCAGCGGACCAGCCGCACCGACTTGTCGGGCTGCACCCGGCCGAGCGCGCTGCCGGTCCCGACCGCGCCCGAGTACAGCACCAGGCCCGTGTGGCAGGGCAGGTTCCTGACCGCGGCGGACTCGAGGGTTCCGTTGTGGTAGAGCTGATTGATCTCATCGGGGCTGACCTCGAGCTCGGCCATCCCGGTCCAGCCCGAGTCAGGTGGCAGCTCGGCGCGGTACTCCTGCGCCGCGAGTCCTACGGCCGCCGCCTTGATGCGCAGCGGCAGATCCTTGCTGACCAGCACGACGCTCTGGCCTTCCGCGGCCAGGCTGCAGGCGACGCACAGGATTCTCGTGTCGTTGTCGCCGAGCCTGAAGCCAGCGGGGAGCACAGAAGAGTCGGAGTGGTTCAGCTCGACCCGCACAGTCCCGCCCAGGTCGCCGATCGCGATGTCGGCGTCCAGCCTGCCGTAGTTCACCCTCAGGTCGTCGAGATGACGCAGCGCAGCGCGAGCGAAGAACCCAAGCTCAGGATGATTCCGCTTGGCCTCCAGCTCGGTGATCACGACCAGCGGCAGCACGACCCGGTGCTCAGCGAACCTGCCGATGGCACCGGGGTCGGCGAGCAGGACGCTGGTGTCGAGCACGTAGGTGCGCCGGTCGGACCCCGGCGGGTCCAGGACGGGCCAGGCCTGCCCCGACTTGTCCGCCGCCGCGATGGCGGCAGGACTCGCTGCTGACTCTTGAAGGCTGATACGGTTCGGGCGCGATGCGCGGGCTTTTGCGGAAATGGCCACTCACTCTCCCCTGAGCGCCGCAGGCGGCGCCGCGTTGGACACAAACGTGTCGGAGGGACCGGGACCGGCCAGCGAAGGACCGGCGCCGGCCCTTCGCTCATCTCGCCTGCGTGCCAGGACGCGAAGCTCGAGAATCTCGAGGGCCTTCCCGCCGGGCGGCTACACACCGCCCGTCAGTCCAGACGGTACCTGCGAGAGGCATCGTGCGAAAGTAGCGGCGCACCACGAACTGACCAATGCCGGCCGGATCGCCTGGACGGCACCATGAATTCGCTGCGCTGTAACCAAATGGCCGGCTCGTGCGTCTCACAGAATGTGACAGGTATGTGGCCGGAACCTGACCCCGCGGCCGGCCGGCGATGCCCAGAGCACGCGCTTCGCTGGCGATCCGCGAACTAACTCCTAGAAGATGGCGGAGGCAGCCAGCCGACTTGGCTTCGATGAGTTCTACTCATGCTCGGCGGCCCGGCTCATCCGCCACGGATACGCGCTCACCGGAGACATGGCCGAGGCCCAGGACATCGCCCAGGAGGCGTTCGCGCGCGCCTGGCAGCGCTGGGCGATGGTCAGAGACTGCGACTCGCCTGAAGCCTGGGTCCGCAGGGTCGCGACCAACCTGGCGGCAAGCCGCTGGCGCCGCATCAGGGTCGCCCGCGCCGCCGCGGGCCGCACGGCCGAGCAGCACGCGCCTGAAGTCAGCACCGACACCGTGGCCCTCGTGAGCGGCCTGCGGACGCTGCCGGAACGGCAGCGGACCGTACTCGTGCTGCACTACATGTGCGACCTGACCATCGACCAGATCGCGGCCGAGCTCGGCTGCCCGGCTGGCAGCGTGAAGAGCTGGCTGTCCCGCGGCAGGACGGCGCTGGCAGCGGCGGTGCGCATCGTCGAAGCTGACCTGCCAGCGGAGCATTCCAGGCCATGCCCGCCCGCGCCGGTCAGAACCGCGCCGGAGGCGAGCCATGCCTGACGAGAGGCTGCGCGAGCTCTTCGACCAGGCCGTGGCGGCTCCCGTACGGGTTCCGCCGGTCAGCGACGTGCGCGCCAGAGGCCAGCAGCGGCGCCGCCGGGCCAGGCTGCAGGCCTCGACGGTCGCGTGGACGATCATGCTGGCCGCGGGGTTCGGCGCGCCGCAGGTGTCGGGCAGCCTCGCTCAGGACGCGAGGCAGAACGGCCCGCTCGTGTCATCGAGAAGCGCGCCAGGCGCGTCCTATCCGGCCGCGCCCCCCGCAGGCCAAACCAGCAGCCCGGCTACGGCCGCCACCAGCACGCCCCGCTCGGGTCATCCGCAGCACCCGCCGGCGAGCCCCGCGCCGCCAGTTGCCAGCACGCGCATTCCGATGTCCGCGTTGCCGCCGCCGGGAGGCGGACATCTGATCCTCGCCCTGGACAGCGCCCACCGCTACGTGATGACCAGGATCGGGCCGGCCAACGTGCCGGTGCGCGTGGCCCGCCTGACCGCCGTCGCCGGCGCGCCTCCCGTCCTGGCGACCAACCCGGCGGGCGGCTGGGTGGTCACGCTCGCGAGCCGGAGCCGGGCCGGGAACGTGCGCGGGGCCAGGCTCGCCCTGGTGGTAGCGACCGGCCGCAGCGTCCAGTTCGGCCCCTTGTTCGGGCAGACCGCCGTGACCTCAGCAGCGGTCAGTCAGGACGGGAGCCGGGTTGCCGTCGCGATCGCCGCCCGAGCGGGCGGCGCGCGGATTGAGGTGCTGCCGCTGCCCGGGCATCTGGCGGCCAGGCAGAGCTGGACGGTCCCGGCAGCACAGGCAGACCTCGTGACCGGCCTGTCCTGGTCGCCCGACGGGCGGCACCTGTCGTACGTAGCAGGTCAGGCGGCCGCGCAGGGCACGTTCGCCCCCGTCATCCTGGACACCGCGGCGAGGGTCGCTGCCGCGCCAAACCTGGCCCGCTGGCCGCTGGCCATGAAGACGGGCGTGACCTGCGTGCCCAGGGCCGCGGCCTGGCTGGGTACCAGCGGGCGGTACGCGGTGCTGTCGGACTGCGCGAGCACCGGCGTCGCGGTGCTCCAGACGTCGGACCCGAGCACGGGCGCCGCCTTGGGCAGGCCGCTCGTGGTAGTGCACCGGATCGGCTGCGGACCTGCCGCGCTGAACTCCAACGCCGACGGCAGCGTGGTCCTGATCAGCTACTGCGGCATCTACCTCGACGACCGCGGCCGCCTGTCAAGCGAGCCGGGCACGCTGACGGCAGCCGCGCTCAGCGGCTAGCGCTGGCGGTCAGCGGTGGCGGCTGGCGCGAAGCGGCTGGCAGCGGCAGGTCAGGTCAGGTGCCGAACCTGCGATGCCGTGCCGCGTAGGAACGCAGCGCGCGCAGGAAGTCCACCTTCCTGAAGGCCGGCCAGTACGCGTCGCAGAAGTAGAACTCCGAGTGCGCGCTCTGCCAGAGCAGGAAGCCGCCGAGCCGCTGCTCGCCTGAGGTCCTGATCACGAGGTCAGGGTCGGGCTGGCCGGCCGTGTAGAGATGCTCGGCGATGTGCTCGACGTCGAGGATCTCGGCGAGTTCCTCGATCGTCGTTCCCCTGGTGGCGTGATCTTGCAGCAGCGACCTGACGGCGTCGGCGATCTCACGGCGACCGCCATACCCGATCGCGACGTTGACCTGCAGGCCCGGATAGGCGGCGGTCTCCTCGCCGGCGTCCTTGAGCACCTGGGCCATCTCGGCGGGCAGCAGGTCGAGCGCGCCGACCGGCTTGACCCGCCAGCGCTGGGCTACGAGCTGCCTGACGGTGTCCTCGATGATCTCAAACAGCGGCTCGAGTTCGGTCTCCGGCCTTGCGACGAGATTGTCGGTAGACAGCAGCCATAGCGTGACGACCTCCACGCCTGCCTGCTTGCACCACTCGAGCAGCTCGAAGATCTTATCGGCGCCCCGCCGGTGGCCGGTGCTGATGTCGAGCAAGCCAGCCGACCGTGCCCAGCGGCGGTTGCCATCGCACATCACCCCCACGTGCCTGGGTGCTGCCGACGGCGAAAGGGATGCCTCCAGCCGCCGCTCGTAGAGCAGGTAGAGGAGATCGCGCAGACCCATCCGGCACCCTTCCTCGCTGCATGCACCCCACCTAGAACGTTATCGCTGAATCTGACCGGAGCGGCGGATCTCGGCACACCTGTCGCGCTGTTCTCGTTCGCATCACAGGTCCCACGCCGTCACTGCCGTCCGCAAGGCCGGGCTGGCGCGGGCGTCAGGCGAGGGCGGCACGCACGCCCGCACGGCCGGCGCGGCCCGCCGTCCGCTGTCAGCCGATCGACTTCACGATCGCGTCGTCGAGTCCGGCGAACGAGGCGAGGTACTCCCTGCGTTCCTTCTTGATCCGCGCGACCATCGCGCCGTACTCCGCCAGCCGGCCTTGGCGCTCGTAGAGCTTGCGCGGCTGCAGGATCTCAGGGTCGTCGACGCCGGGCAGCGACGTTGCGACTTCGTAGCCGAAGTCGGGGTCGCTCTCCCACTCGATCGTCTCCTCGACGATGGCCTGCACCATGGCCGAGGAATACGGGATCGTCACCTTCTTCGATGTCTCGTCATCGGTACCGCCCACCCGGCCCGTGTTCAGCACGTAGACCTTCAGCTCGTGGCTGTCGAGCAGCTCGAGCATCCGGTTGCCCATGTCGGCCATGTGCCTGGGGAAGAACGGGTTCGTGCCGGGCACGCGCAGGAACTTGCCCTCCTCGTCCTTGCCGCCGGCCGACGTTCCCGTCGTCTCGCCGAGCATGAAGTACGCCGCTGCCCGCGCCCGGTCCAGCCGCGCGACGCCAGGCACGATGTTCTCGTTCCTGTTCAGGATCAGCAGGAACTCCGCAGGCGGCACCTCGTTGCCCGGCCACGGGTGCACGTAGGAGAACGGCCAGGTGGTCCGGCCGTTCTTGGTGTAGGACGTGTCGAAGAAGTCGACCTTGCCTTCGGCGTCAACGGAGACGTTCTCCAGGTAGGCGTCCGGCTTGGTGGTCGCGTTGTAGATGGCTGGCTCGTACCTCGGGTCGAGGCCGAACGTCTTGGCGAAGCAGCCGTTCTCTGTGGTGTAGACCTTGCCGCCGGGCATCAAAGCGACGAAGTCGTCCTGAGCCGGCTTGCTGTCCAGCTGGGTCGTGAACGTGGTGGTGGTCTTCCCGGTTCCTGACAGGCCGACGATCAGGATCGAGGTGGCGTTGCCGTCGCGCGGCATCACCTTGCAGCCTGCGTGCAGCGCTAGCCCTCCGCGGCCGTAGACGATGTTGTTCCACATCCGCAGCCCGCCCTTCTTGGACTCGCCGAAGTAGTCCGAGTTGAGCACGCGGGTGACGTTGGCATTCAGGTCGACGGCGATCACGCGGGCGTCGGGGTACCCAGGAGCCGGCAGGTTGGGCGTGTAGATGACCGTCGTGTCTGGCGCCCAGGTCACCGGGTCGTAGTCCGCATCGACCGGGTAGTACAGCTGCTTCTGCATGCCGGCGACGTTCGCGTTCGCCGCCTCTATGATCAGCCTGGCACGGGTGCGGAACTGCGGGTCGGAGCCGATGTAGCCATCGACGACGACGATGTGCTCGCCGGCGGTGTAGGCGTCCTGCTCTGCGGAGATGCGGTCGTACTCTTCGCGGGTGATCGTCTGGCTTGTTGCGTTGGTTGAATCATCGACGATGAAAGTTGACCTGGTGCTCCGCGAATCCACCCTGGCCTTGACCACGACGTTCCCGAACTCGGTCACCTGGCTGTTGGGCATCTTCTCGGTCAGCTCGCGGAGCCGCTCGGCGGCCGGATTGAACTCCGCCTGCGCGGCCCTCACCTCATACACCACGACTGCTCCTCCTCGTTGGCGGAAGCACACGCCGCGTTCCGCTTGCGGGGTACGTGCTAGTTCGGGCAGCCCCAAGCACGCCCGGACTCGCGGGATCGATTTGGGGAGTGTACCCCGGCCCAGGCAGGCTCAAAATATCCCCCTGCGTGTGAAATGTTGCCCGTTGCGAGCCGCATTCCAGCGGCTGGCGGGCGCCGACGCCGGGCTAGCTTCCCCGATGGTGCCCGCACATGCATAACGAACGGACCCCGCCCGCGGGTTTCCGCAGGCGGGGTCCGTTTGCGTACGGCGGCAGGACCGGTCAGGCCGACCTCCGGCCCTCCGGGCCGGCATCTCGCTTCGGGCCCTCAGACCTGATCTCCTCCACGCGCTGCAACGCCTCGCGCAGGTCGCCGAGCCAGGCGTCCTCGTGCTCGCCGACAAGCCGGACGCACCAGGCCAGCGCGTCGCTGCGGCTGCGCGCGACGCCGGCGTCAACGAGCGTGTCGAGCACCAGCCGCTCGTTCTGCCTGAGCCTGGTCATGACCGGCACCGAGAACGTCGTGAACATGACGGTCCGGTCGCCGGATCGCACGCCCCAGGAAACCTTGCGGCCGTGGGCGTGCTCGGCCTCCTGCGCGATCGAGATCCTGTGCTGCCTGGTCTCCTCGCGGAAGCGGCGGCTGCGGCCGTCCCACGCCGCTGCCTGCTCGGCCTCCGATGCTCCGTCGGCGACCTGCGGGCCATCGATCGGCACGATCACCGTGATCTCCTCACGGTCGACCCTGACGTCGAGTGCACCGTTCAGCCACTCCTCTGGCAACCTGCCGCCGAACCAGCCGCGCAGCCGTTCGGCCGCCGAAGCACGCTGCTGCTCGTCCTTGTCTGTACTCATGTAATCATGATTACATATCACCGATGCCTCGCGCAATCCCGCCTGCCTCGCGCTCCCCGCCCGCCTGCCTCCTGCTCCCGCCCGCCTGCCTCACGCTCCCCGCCCGCCTAGGCGCTGCGCCGGCAGAGGCGCGCACCCGGCAGAGGCCAGGTGAATCCGGGGATCCACCTCGATATGCGGGGTCAATCCCGCGATCCACCTCTGGGATCGGGAGGAGGTGGTTGGCCGGCCCGTGGTCGGCCCGTGGTTCGCCGGCCCCGTGGTTGGCCGGCCCCGTGGTTGGCCTGCCCGTGGTTAGCCTGCCCGGTAGCCGGCCCCGTGGTTAGCCAGCAGGGTTGCCGGCGACGGCAGCGGCGACCCGCGGGTCGACCCGGACCGCGCCGGCGAATCCCCCGCCGAAGTCGGCGGCAACGACCTCGACGTTCTTGCCGGGCTCCGGCGCCTGCAGCATCTGCCCGTTACCGAGGTATATCGCCACATGCGAGATGTACCTCGGCGCGGTCGGGTCCGTGTGGTAGAAGAGCAGGTCACCCGGACGCAGATCGCTGAGCTTGAGCAGCGGTCCTGTCCTGGCCTGATCGGCGGCCACCCGCGGCATGAGGATGCCGGCCTGCCGCATGGACCACTGCACCAGGCCCGAGCAGTCGAACGTGGTGGGGCCTTCGCCGCCCCACACGTACGGCATCCCGATCCGGCTCTCCGCGGCAGCCAGGAACTTCGCGGTCTGGGCGACGGTCAGGCCAGGGCCCTGGCCGCCGGCCGCGCCTGCCGCGCCCGAGGTCACCGTGACCGAGCCCGTTATCACCTGGGTCACGAGCGGGGCGACCGCGGTTCCTGCCGGAGCCAGCTTCTTGAACGTGGCCATCAGGCGGTCGAGCCTGGCCCGGGGGGCGCTGACGACGATGGCGTTCGCGGCCGGGAGCCCGAGGCCGCGCGCGACCGCGTCGGAGACCACGGCATCGACCCCGCCGATGCCGACCGTGCCGAATCCGGCCACCGGCAGCTTCACCGAGCGGGCGCCGTCGACCCTGACCGGCTTGGTCAGGGTGAGCCGGTCCTGGTGACCCATCGTGTACGAGACGGCCATGCCTCCCGCCGCGACGTTCTGCCACAGCGTGGCCGAGCGCGCGGTCGGGCCTGCGGCGAACGGCCGGAAGGCTGCGGGGTTCACGCCAAGGACGTTGACGAAGACGCCATTGACCTTGATCCGGCCAGCGTCGACGGGCACCGCGGCCACAACCCCGCTGACGTGCCGCAGCCGGCTGACCAGGCCGGCCGGCAGCGACTTCTGAGCTACCAGGAGCACGTCGGCCTGGAGTAGCCTGGCGAGCTTGCCTTGCCGCGAGCTCGCGGCGCTCGGCAGCTGACTGGTGCGGACGGTCCCGCTGGGCACCGGCCCCGAGCCGGACGGAAGGCTACCGCGCGTCCGGTGGCTAGCGCCGGGAATGGCGCCGACCTGCGAGCTGACGTTTGTCGCGCTGATAGCCACGGCGAGCCGGACCGTTCGCTGGCCGGCCGGATTGGCGTGGGTCGCCGCCAGCGCGGACTGGCCAGCCAACCCCGCCACGCCCAGGCCCAGACCCGTCGCGAACGTGATGACCGGGAACAGCCGACGCGCCAGAGAGGGCAACCTCGGCTCCCTTCCGCTCGGGGGCAAATCCGTGCGCTAGGAGTTATGCGCCTGCTAGCCGGTCCGCAAACGGGCGAGTCCGGCCGTCGCGGCATTCCGCGCGACCCATTGTATCTCCGCGTACATGACAGCCAGGTGGCCGCGCGATGACGAGCCGGGAGCGGCGCGGTTACCGGCCGAGCGCGGCGAGCAGGTCTTCCGGGCTGGTCACGGGCAATCGGCAGGTGAAGTCGCGGCAGACATAGGCGGCCGGGTTGCCCTGCACAAGGCCGCGTCCCGCCAGCAGCGGAATGCCGTCACCGCCGGCACCGTCGCCCAGGGCGAGCACGGCCCCCGGAGTCGCGCCGAGCGCGGCGGCGCGGTGCAGGGCCGTCGTCCTCTCGTCGCCCGGCGGGCCCACGACCGCGATCTCGTCAGGGCCCGCCAGGAACGCCTCGGCGACCGCCAGCCCCCACCCGGCCGCATGCGGGTACCTGGCGGCGACGTCGGTGAGCGTGCCGATCGCCGCTGCCGCGGCCGCACGATGAGTTGCTGACCCGGTCAGCGCAGCGTAGCTGAGGAGGGCGCCGCCGAGCGCGAAGGTACCCGACGGAGTCGGGCCGTCGCCCGGGTCGGCGGGGCGGTAGATCAACCGCTCACTGTCGTCGGCGGTGTCGTAGAACCCGCCGCCCGGCTCGCGGAACCGCCGCAGCGCGGTCTCCAGCAGCCCGCCGGCGAGGGCGACCCACCGGTCTCCGCCCGTGACGCCCGCCAGGGCAAGGAACCCGGCCGCGACGCTGGCGTAGTCCTCGAGAACGCCAGCGCTGTGCCCGGTAGTCCCGTTCATCGACGTCCTCGCCAGCCGACCGTCGTCGAGGTGCACGCTGGCGAGCAGTCCGGCGGCGTCCGTGGCCGCCTCGACGTAGTCAGGCCGGCCGAGCAGCAGCCCGGCCTCGGCCAGGGCCGCGATCGCGAGCCCGTTCCACGCCGCGACGACCTTGTCATCGCGACCCGGCCAGACCCTGGCAGACCTCGCGGCGAGCAACGCCTGCCTGATCCGGTCATAGCGCTCCTGATCGGCCGGTCCTGCCGGGAGCTGAAGGACCGAGCGGCCGTGATCGAAGGTGCCCGCCTCGGTCACGCCGAACAATTCTGCGGCGTAACCGCCGTCGTCGGCGCCGAGCACGTCGGTCAGCTCGGCCGGCGTCCAGACGTAGAACGCGCCCTCCTCGCCGTCGCTGTCGGCATCGAGCGCGCTCGCGAAGCCGCCCTGGCTGGTCCGCAGGTCCGCGATCATCCAGTCGCAGGTCTGCTGCGCGATCCTGCGGGCCAGCTCGCTGCCGGAGCGCCGCCACCAGTGTGCATAGACCCTGGCCAGCTGGGCGTTATCGTAGAGCATCTTCTCGAAGTGCGGCACCACCCAGCCGGCGTCGACGCTGTATCTGGCGAAGCCGCCGCCAAGCTGGTCATACATGCCGCCCCTGGCCATCGCCTCGGCCGTGCCAGCAGCCATCGCCAGCGCGTTCTGTGCCTGCTGCCTCGCGTCCGCGTCCCGCCGCGAGGTCCGCAGCAGGAACTCAAGCACCGTCGACGGCGGGAACTTCGGCGCGCTCCCGAACCCGCCGCGGCGCGCGTCGTAGCGCGTGGCCAGCGTCTCGACCGCGGCGTCGCAGAGCGCTGCCATATCAGCCGTGGCGCCTGCCGCACCTGCCGGGCGCTGCCCCGCCGTTTCGGCAAGCGCGGCCGCGACCTTGGCGGCCTGTCCGGTGACCGCGTCCTTGTTCTCCCGCCAGGCCTGAGCGACGGCGGTGACCAGTTGCTTGAAGTGCTCGCGCGGATAGTAGGTGCCGCAGTAGAACGGCTCCCTGTCCGGTGTCAGGAACGCCGTCATCGGCCAGCCGCCCTGGCCGGTCATTGCCTGCGTGGCTGTCATGTAGACGGCGTCGACGTCGGGGCGTTCCTCCCGGTCCACCTTGATCGGCACGACCAGGTCGTTGATGATCGTGGCGGTCGCCTGGTCCTCGAACGACTCGTGCGCCATGACGTGACACCAGTGGCATGCGGAGTAGCCGACCGAGAGCAGGACAGGCACATCGCGGCGGCGTGCCTCGGCGAAGGCATCGTCGCCCCACTGCCACCAGTCCACCGGGTTGTCGGCGTGCTGGAGCAGGTAGGGACTCGTCGCGTTCCGCAACCGGTCAGCCATGTCCCTATCCTTGCGCAGCCGTCATGGCGTCGCCGTGCCGGCGCCAGGCTGCACCGCCGTGCCGGCGCCAGGCTGCACCGCCGTGCCGGCGCCAGGCTCACCGCCGAGCCGACCGGAGCAAACTGTCCCTGCTGGTACGGTGCGAGTTGTGAGTCTCCCCGAGCGCGCGCCAGGCGCCCGGCCGCATGGCACCCGGGTCCGCGGCACTCGGCAGGCCGAGGCGGTGGCTGCCGTGCTCGACCGGCTACCAGGGTTCAGCAGCGCTCAGCAGATCCACGCCGAGCTCCGCGAGCGAGGTGAGCCCGTCGGCCTGACCACCGTCTACCGGCACCTGCAGGTGCTCAGCGAATCGGGTCGGGTGGACGCGATCAGGGATGCCAGCGGGGAGATCTTGTACCGGCGGTGCCAGAGCGATGCCCACCATCACCATCTGACCTGCCGCACCTGCGGGCGCAGCGTCGAGGTCGAGGGCAAGGCCGTCGAGAGGTGGGCCGACGACGTCGCGCGGCTGGCCGGGTTCTCGCAGGTCGGGCACACGGTCGAGCTATTCGGGCTGTGCCCGGATTGCGGTCCTGGCCGGAGTTAGCGGCTGTCAGCACCGCGGGCGCGCGATGTCCCCTGCATCCAGCACGTGCAGCGCGAGCGCCGGATGCGCGGACCTGGTGGCCGGGGCGTCGGAGACCAGGACCGCGGGCCCGGTTCCGGTGACCGCGAACCCGTAAGCGGGGGTAACCCGCACGTAGCCGCCGGTGCCCGTGTTTGCCAGATAGGTAGCCCGGGTCGTGGTCCAGGCAAGCGCGCCGCTCGCCATGCCCAGGCTGGAGAACTCCGCACCCCCCGGCAGCGTCAGTACGACCGTTGCCGCCTGGTCAGCCGATGGCGAGAAGTACAGCCGCCGCAGGCCCGGGTCGAAGTACGCGGTGCGGGTCCCGTCGGTGACGACGAAGTCGGTGCCCCTTACGCCACGGAGCACGACAGGCAGCGGCGCGGGCCCTTCGGGCCGGCTGCTGGCCTCGGGCCCTCCGGCCGCGACGCTGTAGGCGTGCAAGCTCGTCAGCGTGCCCGGCCTGGTGGAGCCCGGCCAGACCACGAGGCCGCGGTCGAAGAACGGCGCCTGCAGATGCCCGGAGGCGATCACGCTGACCCGCCCGGTCCGCAGGTCCGCGAGGCGGATCTGGACCAGGCCGCCCGGGCCAGAGCCCTGGGCCCAGGCGGCAAAGTGGCCGCTGACCGCGGGCGAGTGCCAGGGACTCGGCCAGGGCGTACCGCCCGGGCTGGCCAGCGACCGGCCGAGCAGCAACCTCCTGCCGGTCACCGAGTCCCATGCGCGGACGGTGAAGTCGTCCAGGCTGGTCAGCGACGTGGTCTGGGCCCAGACCAGCCAGCGTCCGCCCCAGGCGCCGTCTGCCTGGTCGTCGGCCGGGTTCGCGAACCTCGTGATCGGGCGCAGCCGTCCGGTCACGAGATTGAGTGCCGCGACGCCCGCGTACCGGCCGCTCCAGGCCGATACATAGGCGGTTGTGCCATCGGCGGAGACGCCCAGCGGGACGACCTCGGCGTGTAGTGACGCGGGAACAGCGCGGGACAGCGACGCCGCGAGCGCTGGCGCCGGCCGGCTGGCGCAGAACGCGAACGGGCTGACCGCTCGCGCCGGCACGCTCGCCCGGCCGTGACCTGACGTCTGCGCCGCACAGCTCGCCATCAGCAGCCCCGTGCCTGGCAAGGCCACGCTCAGCAGTACCGCAAGGACCGGCCCGGCCGGACGCCGGGCCGCCCAGAGGCGGGCTGGCAACCGCACGGGCGTTACCAGATGTAACCGCGGGCGCCGACTATGTACACGATCGTGGCCGTCGGCAAGGATGAGTAGGCGGGCACGCCGGCCGCCCAGCCGATGCTCGAGGCACCGTGCACGGAATCCTCGTAGTCGGTCACGGCGCCGGACCTGGAGTACCCGCGGATGTCGAACCAGTGCCTGATGTTCGAACCCGGCGGATGCCCGACCAGATGCGGACCGCCTGGCACCTCGTAAGCGGCGCCCGCGATCGGCACCCCGCGGCCGCGGTTCAGGTCCCGCACCAGGTCCGTCCTGAACACCGCCACCTGGGTCGCCGTCGGCGACCACGGCAACCCGACCGCGACATAGGTGTTCAGCTTCTGATGCGCATTCAGGACGCGCGGCAGAGGATATCCATGTGAATTGGACCAGTCGGTTCCCGCCCGCGTGGTCCTGAGTTCTTTCGCCGCCGCGAGCTGACGCAAACCGACATGCATTTGTGCCATCATTTCTGTGACCGTGGCCGGCCCGCAGAAGTAATCGCGGATCTGCGAGCGCTGCGTGGCCCCGAGGTCCCTCGCGGCCGGAGTCCGCGCGTGCCGCAGATACCGGCGTGCCTCCGCCTGCTTGATCGCGTTGGCGCGCCGCATGGCCTGGGTCACTGGCGGCGCCGACAGGCCGTGGTTGAAGGCGGGGAGCCGCGCGCCCTCCCGCACCAACGGCGCCGACCTGGTCGCGCCAATCCGCAGGACATGCGCCGCGCCAGGCACCGAGCCGACCGCGTTCGAGGCCTGGCGGCCTGCCGCGCCCGCTGCCCCGGCCGTCGTCACCAGCGCGCCTGCCGTTCCGGCGATCAGTGCCGCCACGACAGCGGGCTGCCTCCACCGAGCCGCCTGCATGTACCCGCCCCCTCCAGCCATCGCCGCGGCGCGCGAGCTGACCGGAAATACCATCCCGGACCGGTTTCGCCCGTATTCTCAATCCCCGTTACCGCGAACACAGCTATTAGTCAGGCAATGCACACTCGCCTGCCTGTAATGGTTTCACAATAATAACCCGCCGCGGCGGGAATTAGCATCGAAACTGTGTAGCGCGAGCGCTAATGACCGAGCACCGGATGCGGAACATAGGGTTCCTCAAGCTGCCGAACCTCGTCCCCGGTGAGCTCAAGCTGTTCGGCGGCGAGCGCGTCGTCGAGGTGGCCAAGCTTGGTTGCGCCGACGATGGGCGCCGTCACCCCGGGCCGCTGCAGCAGCCACGCGAGCGCGACCTGCGCGGACGGGATCCCGCGCGCCGAGGCGACCTGAACGACCCGGTCCACGACGTCGAAGTCCGACTGCACCGAGTACAGCGAGTCGTTGAAGGGGTCGGTGGCCGCCCTGGTGGTGTTCCGCTCACCGGACCTGGTGCGGTTGCCGGCCAGGACGCCCCTGGCGAGCGGGCTCCACGGGATCACCCCGACGCCCTGGTCCACGCACTGCGGGATCATCTCCCGCTCTTCCTCGCGGTACAGCAGGTTGTAGTGATTCTGCATCGAGCTGAACCTGGTCCAGCCGCGGGCGCCGGCGCAGTACTGGGCCTTGGCGAACTGCCACGCGTACATCGAGCTCGCGCCGATGTACCTGGCCTTGCCGGACCGCACCACGTCGTGGAGCGCTTCCATGGTCTCGTCGATCGGGGTGCGCGGGTCCCACCGGTGGATCTGGTAGAGGTCTACGTAGTCCATGTTGAGCCGGCGCAGCGAAGCGTCGATGCCGGCCAGGATGTGCTTGCGCGACAAGCCCCTGTCGTTCTCACCTGGCCCCATCGGGCCGTGCACCTTCGTGGCGACGACGACCTGGTCGCGGCTGAAGTACTTGCTGAGCAGCCGCCCAGTCGCCACCTCGCTGGCCCCGGCCGAGTAGACGTCAGCGGTGTCGAAGAACGTGATGCCGCCGTCGACGGCCGCCTTGACGATCGGCTCTGCGGCATGCTCGTCGAGCACCCACGGCCGATCGCTGTCATTGCCGTAGCTCATCATCCCCAGGCACACCCGCGACACACGCAGACCGGTCCTGCCCAGGTTCACGTACTTCACTTGTTACCTCCCGCCCGATATCTCCAGGCACGGTATCAGCACGCGCAGCGGAGCTTGCCCGTCGGCTTGGCCAGGTTCGGGCCGAAGAATGCGCCATTCCGGCAGTGACTGCTCGCCTTGAAGCCGCCCGAGACCGAGCCAAGCGGCGCGGGCCGCGCGGCCAGGGAGTGGAACGTGGTCCCCAGGATCAGCCGAAGCCGACCTGACGTCAGGCCGGGCACCAGCTTGAGCGTCGCGCCAGGGAACTGCTCGCGCAGCGTGTCGACCGCCGGGTGCTCGGCGGCCGAGCCGTACTCGATCACCGACCGCGCATAGTCCGGGGAGGCCGCGTCTGCGGGCGGTCCGACGATCGTGAACCCGCGGCCCGCGAGGCCGGTCGCGACCTTGGCGGCGAGCTGCGAGATCGCAGTGCCGTTGAGCACCGTGACCTTGACCTTCAACGGGCTGGTGGCCGGCCGCGCGGACGTGCCGTGGTGCTTGTGCTTGCCGGTCTTCGGCAGGCTCTGATCCTGGGCGATGGCCGCGAAGAGCGCGTGCGCGTGCGGCAGGAACTCCAGCTCGTTCGGGTCCGGCGGATACGCAGTCGTCGGTGCGGTGACGAACTCCACGTCGCTGGTCGACACCCCGCTCAGGCTGGTGGCGACGTGCACCAGGTCTGACGGCGTCGCGTCGGTCGACATGGCGCCCGCGACATCGCTGATCACCGAGTAGAGCTTGGCCGGGCTGGTGAGCAGCCCGCTGTGCAGGACGCCCTTGACCAGCTGCGCCATCAGGTACTGGTCTCTGGCGATCCTGGCGACGTCGCCGCCATCGGAGAGCGCGTACCTGGCACGCCAGAACTTCAGCGCGACCCGGCCGGTGATGTGGTGCTCCCCGGCGGACAAGCTGAGCCCAGAACCCACGACGTCGCCGCCTGGCAGCGTCCTGTGCGGATCGCGGATCGCGACAGGCACGCAGACGTTCACCCCGCCGACGTCGTTGATCGCCCGCTGGAAGCCGGTGAAATCGAGCTGGATGATGTCGTTGATCCTGATCCTGGTCTGCTGCTCGATCGTCGTGCGCACGCACTCGGGCCCGCCAGCCTCCAGGGTGGCGTTGATCCGCTCGACCGCGGCCGGGTCGGCCGCCTGGCCAGGCGTCCCCTGGACCGCGTCGCACTTGTAGAGCGGCACGGCAGTGTCGCGCGGAATGCTCAGCAGCGTCACACGGTGCCGCCCCGGCGAGATGTGGGCGACCATGATCGTGTCCGAGCAGTCGCAGCCGACCTTGCCGCCGATGGCCGCGTTGTGCCCGGACCTGGAGTCCGATCCGAGCAACAGGATGTTGAGAGCATTGTTATAGCTGCGAGGGCGGTGGTGGGTGTCGGCGATCACGATGTGATCGATGCTGTCCAGCTTGGCCCGCACCGTGAAGTACAGGCCGAGAATCGCCGCCATCACCACCACGGTCATCAGGATCGAGGTCCAGCCGAGCAGCCGCCTGCGCCTGGATCTCCGTGCCGTCAACTCAGCATTCCTGTCATCCGCACGGGCAGGACGCGGTCTGACCCTGCGGTGTCCCGTTGGCGTTGTAGAAGGCGCCGTTGCGGCATGAGACGCTGGCCGTGATGCCGCCGTAGCTGCCCGACAGCGACCTGATCGACGCGCGCGAGGTGGGCTTCGGCGGCGCAAGCTTCGTGAAGCCCGAGCCGAGGATGACGTCTACGGTGCCAGGCGTCAGCGCGGTCTTCAGCTTGAGCTTGACGTGCGGGAACTGCCCGCTCAGGGTCCTCGCCGCGGCCAGGTCGGAGCGCTTGGCGTACTCGACGACCGTCTTGCGGTAGCCGGTCGTCGGCGCGTAGCCGGTGCCCACGACGCTGAAGCCCCGGCTGGCAAGTCCGGTCGCGACCGCGCTGGTACGGTCGGTCTGGCTCGACCCGTTCAGCACCATGACCTTGACCTCGGACGGGGCGAGCGTGGCCAGCGACCCTGCGGGGCCCTCGTCGACCGGGCCGTTTCCCGGGCCCTTCACGGTCTCCACGCGGGGGCCGTGCATGTCCTTGCCGGCCGGAGGGACCGCCGTGTCGTGCGCGAGCGCCCAGAAGAGCGAGTCGGCCTGCGGCTCGGCGAACTGGACCTCGTTCGGGTTGTACGGATAGGCGGCCCAGGGCGCGGTGATGAACTGCACGTTCTGCTCGGAGATGCCGCGCAGGCTGGTCGCGATGTGCAGCAGCTCGGTGTCGCTCGCGTCGGTGGTCGTCGCGTTGGCGACGTCGGCGATCACCGTGAAGATCTTCGAAGGGCTGCGCAGCAGCCCGCTGTGCAACACGCCCTTGACGATCTGCGCCATCAGGTACTGGTCGCGCGCGATCCTGGCGATGTCCGACCCGTCGGCCACGTTGTAGCGGGTTCGCCAGAACTTCAGCGCGGTCTTTCCGCTGATGTGATGCCGGCCGGCCTTCAGGTGCAGCCCTGACCCTTCGCTGGCCGTGACCACGTTGTCGATCGCGAACGGCAGGCAGACATTAACCCCGCCGATGTCGTCGATGACATGCTCGAATCCGCTGAAATTCAGCATCACGACGTCGTTGATGTAGATGCCGGTCTGCTGCTCCACGGTCTCGCGCACGCACTCGGGACCGCCGGCCGCGAGCGTCGCGTTGATCCGTTCGACCGCGTACGGATCGGCGGGCTGGCCAGGCAGGCCGTGCCAGGGTGAGCAGGCGTACAGCGGCACGACCGTGTCCCGCGGGATGCTCACGACGGTTACGTTGCCGCGGCCAGGCGAGATGTGCGCCACCATGATGGTGTCCGAGCACGAGCAGCCGACCCGCCCGCCGATGGGGTGCTTGCGGTTCCTGGTGTCGGAGCCGAGCAACAGGATGTTCAGGGCGTTGGTGTACTTCGGCGGACGCTGCTTGACGTCGATCCGCGGCACGTGCGTGATGCCCGAGAGCTCGATCTTGACGGCCGCGTGCACCCCGGCCGTGATGACGACGAGGATGGCAGCCAGCGCGACGGACGTCCACGCGATTATCCGCGCCCGCCGCGACCGCATGCGCATCATGAGCCCTCTCCGGAGCACTGGCGTCCGATCAGCCGATCATGTGCCAAGCGGCAGGCTAGCTGATGCGACGACCGCACGACACAACCCCGACTATCCTTGACTATCCCTGACTGTCCAGCCGCAACATTCTGATTTCCGGCATCCGAGAGAAAGTCGGCACAGGAAAAGTCGACAGTTGTTAACCGGTGAACGGATTAGCACTCCCCCAGGTTCCCGCGGGCGATCCAATCTAACCTCCCGTTTGCGCCGTCTCTGGGTCATCCAGTCGTCGAGTCGGGCATGCCGGGCATTGACGGCAGGCGTCTTGTTCAGCAAAATGGTCTAAACATCAGTCCACTAGACCATGGGTGCGCCGAATGCCGGGGAGCGAGCCCAGTGCCGGCCAGAACTGGGCGGACGTCGACGCCGCCATCGAGGCCGCGGCGGAGTCCGCGTTCGCGTTCCTCGAGCGCCTGGTCGCCGAGCCGAGCACGGTCGGCGCGGAACGCGGCGCGCAGGAGATCGTCGCCGCCGAACTGACCAGGCTGAGCTTCGACGTCGCCGAGCTCGCGATCCCCGATGAGACGGCCGGCGGCGCGCCGGCGGGCGTCGCGCAGGGCTCGTATGCGGGCCGGCCTAACGTGCTCGGGCGGCTCAATCCGGGCCGCGGACCTGCTCTCCTGCTGAATGGGCACGTCGACGTCGTCCCCGCTGAGGCGGCGCTGTGGGAGTCCGATCCGTTCACCCCTGTGCGGTCCGGTGGCTGGCTCACCGGGCGCGGCGCCGGCGACATGAAGGGCGGCTTCGCGCTCGCGCTGCTCGCGGTCGCCGGGCTCCAGCAGGCGATGCCGGAGGCGCTGACCGGAGAGCTCAGCTTCCTGTCGGTGATCGAGGAGGAGTGCACCGGCAACGGGACGCTCGCCGCGTGCCAGGCCGGCGTGCTCGCGGACGCCGTGATCGTGCTGGAGCCGACCGATCTTGACGTGTTGCTCGGCGGCGTCGGCGTGCTGTGGATCGAGATCGAGATCACGGGCGTGCCGGCCCACGCGGAGTCAGCCGACCGGGCGCAGAACCCGATCCGCAGTGTCCCCGCCATCCTCCGCGCGCTGACCAGGTTCGAGGACACGCTGAACGGCGACACTGCCCAGGATCCGGGCTTCGCGAGCATCGCGCGGCCGTACAACGTCAACCCTGGCATCGTGTGGGCGGGCGACTGGGCGTCGAGCGTGCCGGGCCGTGCCAGGCTCGGCGTCCGGGTCGGGTTCCCCCGCGCGTGGAGTCCCGACGAGGCCTTCAAGCGGGTCAGCGCCGCGGTCCTTGAGGCAGGCGCCGAGGATCCCTGGCTGGCGGGCCACCCCCCGGCGATCAGGCCGACCGGCTTCCGCGCCGAGGGTCACCTGCTGCCCGCCAGGCACTGGCTGGCAGAGGCGATGGCCCTGGCGCACCAGACCGCGACCGGATCCCTGCCGGAGCGCGCCGCGATCGGCGCCACCACCGACGCCAGGTACTACCTGAATCAGTTCGCCACCCCCGCCCTGGCCTACGGCCCGCGCGCGCGGAACATCCACGCCATCGGCGAGGCCGTCGAGCTGGCCAGCATCGTCACCGGCGCCAAGGCTCTGGCCAGGTTCATCGCGGCGTTCTGCGCCGGGCAGGTGATCCCGGCGTGACCGAGTACCTGGCCCCGATCACGCTGCAAACCGCGAGCGAACGGATCGCGGAGCGGATCGTCACGGCGATCGCGCTCGGCGAGTTCGTGCCCGACCAGCGGCTGCCCACCGAGCGTGACCTCGCCGCCATGCTTGAGGTCAGCCGCACCACCGTGCGCGAGGCCCTGCAACGGCTGCAGGCGGCGGGCTACGTCATCACCAGGCGCGGGCGGGCAGGGGGCACGTTCGTGGCCACCGGCGGCGGCCCGGAAGCCGACGACATGATCCGCAGGACGCTGGTCCCCGCCTGGCAGGAACTGACCGCGATGCTGGATTTCCGCAGCGTGATCGAGCAGACCATCGCCCGCACGGCCGCCCAGCGCCGCGGCGACGGCGACATCGCCGCGATCCGCCAGGCGGTCGCCGATTACTCAGGGGCCACCGACCGCGATTCCTCGCACCTGGCCGATCACGCGCTGCACCAGGCCATCGCGAAGGCCACGCACAACGACAGGCTGGTCGAGCTCAGCGCCAGCATCAGACGTGAGGTCAGCCTCGGGTTCGACGCCGAGCCTTATTCACCGCAGGTCAGGCAGCTGGCCATCAAGCAGCACCCGACCCTGGCCGACGCCGTCATCGCGGGCGACGCCGACCGTGCCGCCGCCCTGGCGGCGGAGCACTTCGCCCTGACCGAGGACATGCTCAGGGAGCTTCACGCCCGCATCCGCGTTCGAACCGGAGGCTGATAGCCATGCCGTTTGCGAAGGTCAACGACATCGATCTGCACTACAAGCTGGACGGCGACGGCGAGGAGGCGATCGTCCTGATCAACGGTCTCGCCGACGACGTGGAGTCCTGGTTCGCTCAGACCGACGATTTTGTCTCGGCCGGCTACCGCGTTCTTCGCATCGATAACAGGGGCATCGGTGCGAGCTCGAAGCCAGCCGGGCCATACTCAAGCCGGATGCTGGCTGACGACGCCAAGGCGCTCGTCGACCTGCTCGGCGTGACCGATTTCCACCTGATGGGCGTGTCCATGGGCGGGATGATCGCCCAGGAGTACGCGCTCGCCTATCCGGGCGACCTGCGTTCGGCCACGTACGCCTGCACGTACGCGGCGCCCGGGCCGTTCTGCTCGCGGATGTTCGCCATGTGGGCCGACATGGCGCCGGTGCTCGGCGTCCCGTTCGTGATGCGCGACGTCACGCTCTGGGCGTTCACCCTGCCGTTCTTCGAGAAGCGATCAGCCGATCTCGAGGAGTTCGAGACCGCGATGCGATACATGGACCAGCCCGTCCATGCCTACCTCGGGCAACTCGCCGTCATCCAGAATCACGACGCCACAGACCGGCTGAACCAGATCGCCGTGCCATCCCTGGTTCTGGCCGGTGAGGAGGACATCCTCATCCCCGTCGCGCTCTCGCGGCGTATCCACGAAGGGATCCCGGGGTCGCAGTGGGCGACGACCAAGGGCGGTCACGCCTGCCTGTGGGAGCACCCGGCCGAGTTCAACCAGACGTTCCTCGACTTCATCCGACGGCATGGAAGGGACTAGCTATGGCCGTCACCGCAACCACTCCGCGCCCCGAGCGCCTGCAGCGCGACCAGCTCAGCCTGTTCGGCGTCATCATGCCGGGCCTGGCTCAGGTCGCCCCCGCCTTCAACCTGTTCTTCACCACCGGCGTGATGGTCAGCCTCGCCGGGGCCTCCGCCCCGCTGATCTTCCTGATCAGCATGGTTGCTATGGGCGCGACCGCGAGCAGCCTGGCCCAGTTCTCCGGCGTCTACCCGAGCGCCGGGTCGTTCATCACGTACATCACCAGGGCCATCGGCACCAAGGTGGCGGTCGCGACCGGCGTGATCTGCGTGCTCGGCTACATCATCGCCTTCGGCGGCATCTATATCTTCGTCGGCAGCTACATCGTCGAGAACGTGTTCAACAACGTGCACTTCTGGGGCGTCACGCAGCTCGTCACGATCCTGTACGGCGTCCTGGTCGTCGCGCCGGTCGTGGTCGGACTGAAGTTCGGCGTCAGGGTCACGGTCGCGCTGTACGTGTTCGAGGTCGTGCTGCTGCTCGCGCTGAGCCTGACGATCCTGGCCAAAGGCGGCGCGAGCGGCCTGTCAGGCACCCCGTTCACCTGGCCTGGCGGTAAGGCGAGCGACGTGCTGCTGGCGTTCAGCTTCGCCGTGCTGGCGTTCGGCGGGTTCGAGGCGGCGGCGCCGCTCGCCGAGGAGACCCGCGACCCGCGCCGCACCGTGCCGATCGCCGTGCTCGGCTGCGTCCTGGTCAGCGGCATCATCTACGTCGTCGGCTCCTACGCCCTGGTGACTGCCTTCGGGCTCGGCCACACGAGCGCGCTGGCCACCGACGGGAACCCGTTCCACACCGCCGCCAAGGCCTTCCTGCCGTTCGTCGCGCCGCTGATCACCTGGGTGTTCCTGTCCAGCGTGACCAGCTCGTACGTGGCGGCCAACACCCAGACCTCGCGGGTCGTCTTCGCCGGCGCCCGCGGCGGGCTGCTGCCCACAGCGCTCGCCGCGGTGAGCCCGCGGTTCAGGACGCCGGCCGCCGCGGCGGTTGCGTTCGTCGCGCCGAGCATCCTGATCGGCGTGGTCTCGACTGCGTTCACCGACCCGGTAACGGCGGTGGGGCTGCTCGGCACCTGGGGCATCCTGGGGCTGATCCTCATGTACCTGGTGGCGAACGTTGCCCTGGTGGTCGAGTGGGCGAAGTTCCGCCGCCGTGGTATCCGCAAGAACGTCTGGCTGTGGGTCGTCACCCCGGTGATCGGCGCGGCGATCCTCGCGCTGCCGATCTGGGGTGACCTGCGGCCAGGCCAGCCGAGCCCGCTCAACATGCTGCCGTGGCTGACGATCGGCCTGATCGCCGTCGGCGTCATCTACGCGCTGGTGCTCGGCGCGGTCCGGCCGCAGACGCTCGAGCGGGCACCGGCCCTGCTCGAGGGCGAGGAGAGCCTGGCGACCGACCCGCTTCCCATCACCTAGGCCAGCCCTCACCGCCGTCGCGACTCCTGGTGCTGCGGGGGGACACGCCACCCCCGCGGCGCCAGGTTCCAGCCGCCCGGCCGGATAACTCCATGATCACGGACGATTCTCCGCGCGAAGCGCGGAAAGGTGTCCGTGATCATGGAATCCTGGCGGTGGCGGTGGCGGAGGCGGCGGATGCGAAGGCGGACGCGGGCGCGGGCGCGACGGAATCGCGGTGGATCATGCTCATCGGCTCGCGGATGAGCTGGTCCCGCTCGGTGCCGCCCTCGACGCGCGCGATCAGCGCGTCCACGGCCGCGCTGCCGAGCTCGGCGAGCGGCATCGCGACGCTGGTGACCGGCACCTCGAGGAAAGCCAGGCACTCGTCTTCGTCGAAGCTCACCAGCGACATCGCCGCTGGCACGGGAACGCTGGCCGCGCGCAGCGCCGCCGTCACGCCGAACAGCTGGTTGAGGCTGCCGACCCCGCAGGCGGTGGGACGCCTGGCGCCGCGGAGCATCTTCTGGGCGGCGTCCCAGCCGCCCTCCTCGGTGGCCGCGGCGTGCAGCACCGTCAGCTTGATCCCCCTGGCCGAGCAGATCCGCCTGGCCGCCGTCACCCTGCGGTGCACGGTGTCCACGTGCGCCGACCCGTCGATGATGCAGATGCTGCGGTGCCCGAGCCCGGCGACGTGGTCGATGAACAGCCGCATCGCGCCTGGCTCGTCCATCACGACGTTATTGCCGCGGTGCGGCCCGCGCCGGTTCACGTACACGTGCGGGGTGGCGGGCAGGCCAGCCGAATGCCCGCCGACCCGCAAGCAGGTCGCGATCAGCAGGCCATCCGCGCGGCTCTCGTCGACCAGGTACCGGTAACTGCCTGGCGGCTTCGGGTCATCGGTCGGCTCCTCCATCAGCATCATCACGTACCCGTGCTCGGCCGCGCGCTGCAGCGCCCCCCGCTGCAGCGTCGACCAGATCGGGTTACGCAGCAGCGGGATCACGAACGCGAACGCGCCCGTGCGCTGGCGTTTCAGCGCGCGGGCGAGAGCGTTGGGCCGGTAACCCTGCTGCCTGGCCGTGATCAGGATCTGCTGGTAGATCTCCGGCCTGACGGACTGCGCGGGGTCGCCGTTGAGCACGCGCGACACCGTCGAGGTATGGACGCCCACCGCCTCGGCGATGTCGACCAGCCTGGACGCCCTGCGCCGCCCGCCCAAGGCGACGCTCGCGGTCCGGCGCGCCTGGGCAGGCACCGCGGCCTGGCCAGCCTGCCGCTTGCCGGTGTTCCCTCGATCGTCAGACACCTGGCGCTGCCTCATGCCGTAACGCCGCCATCGACCATCACCACCGAGCCCTGCAGGTAGCTCGCGTCGTCGGAGGCGAGGTACGCGACGGTGGCGGCGATCTCGTCCGGCGAGCCGATCCGGCCGGCCGGAGCCCCCGCGTCGAAGCTGGCCATCGCGGCCGCGTCGTGCCTGATCCAGTCGGCCATCTCGGTGTCGATCAGCCCAGGGCAGACGCAGTTCACCCGGACCTCGTCGGGCCCGTGGTCGATGGCAAGGCTCCTGGTCAGCAGCACCAGACCGCCCTTGGATGCGCAGTACGCCGCGCGCCGGCGGCCGCCCCGCACGCCCGCGGTCGACGCGATGTTCACGATGCAGCCGCTCCGGGCGGCAATCATCGCAGGCAGGAACTCCCGGCAGGTCAGGAACGGCCCTTTCAGGTTCGTGTCGAGTATCCGGTCCCACTCGGCCTCGTCCAGGTCGGGCAGCAGGCCGATGCTGAACACCCCGGCGGCGTTGACCAGCAGCCACGGCTCGCCAAGGTCTGCCCTGATTCGCGCCGCTGCGGCGCTTACCGAGGCGGCGTCGCGCACGTCGGCCGCGTAGCCGCGCAGGGGCGCCGCGACGTCGGGTTCCCTCAGGTCGACGCACGCGACCGCGAAGCCGCCGGCGGCCAGCCTGCGGCAGATCGCGGCGCCAATCCCGCCCGAGGCCCCGGTGACAGCGGCTATCTTGCGCGCCTCCGGCACGGCCGCGACCTTCGGCAGGTTCACATGACCTCCGCGACGGTCCTGGTGAGCAGGATCGCGGCGCAGAAGGAGCGGTACACGGCCAGCGGGTCGGGTCCGGTGAACCGCAGCTCACGTGGTCCGGTCTGCTCGACGCCGCGCACCCAGCCGGCCGCCTCGGCGATGTCGGTGGTCCTGACCGAGATCTCCAGCGTCGCCGAGCCCAGCGGCGGCGGCGCTGCGCTGGCCGCTCCCGCCACGGCGCGCTCCGCGGTCTGCTTGATCAGCGCGCAGGCCTTGCCGGGGTGCAGGCTGTGCGCCGCCAGCCGGCTGACGTGCTCCTTGACGATGGCGCTGTGCACGCCGGGAATCAAGGCCTCGGTCTCCTCGCACGCGGCCCGGTCCCCGGTCACGAGCACGACGGGCACGCCGTAGTGCGCCGCCACCAGCGCGTTGATGCCCGCCTCCCCGGTCACGGTGCCATCAAGCCGCGCCTCCACGACGGCACGGGGATTATAGGTATGCGACAGGCCGGCGGGAGCGCCCACCGACCCGTGATAGGAGATGAACAGGACGCAGTCGAAACTGTCGTCCAGGCCCTGCATCATGTACAGCGGTTTATGGCTGCCCGATATGTAGGACGCGCCGCCGGCCAATTCGCCGGGTGGCAGGTTGCGCATGTTCGCGTGCGAGTCGTTGAGCACGATCTCGGTCGCGCCGCCGGCCAGCGCACCGTCGAGCGCCGCGTTGACCTCGCCCAGCAGCAGCCGGCGGCCCGCGGCCGCCTCCGGCCCGTCGCCGACGCACTGGTCCCAGTCGACGACGCCCGCCGTCCCCTCCATGTCGCTGGACACGAAGATCTTCATAGCTGCGCCCTCTCCTCGATCCGGTAGCCGTCGTCGGCGGCGGTCATCACGCTGTAGGTCGCGCCCGGTTTGGTGGATGCCCCGCCGTGGCGGCCGTCCGGGGTCAGGCAGAGAGCCTGCAGCGGGGATCGGTAGTCGTCGGGCAGGTCGAGCGTCTGCGCCAGCGCGGCCGCGCACGCCTCCGCCGGGCCGCGGCCGGCGTGCAGCGCGAGCAGCACCTCGCGCGCCGTGTTCGCGCGGATGGCCAGTTCGCCGCGCCCGGTACAGGCGGCAGCGCCCACCCTGTTGTCGCAGTAGTTACCGGCCCCGATCAGCGCCGAGTCGCCGACCCTGCCAGGGTACTTCCATGGATAGCCGCTGGTGCTGACCGCGACCGCGAGGTCGCCGGCGGCGTCCAGCGCCAGCACGTTGACCGTTCCCCACGGCCCATCTGGCTGCCCCGTCGCGGCGAGCCGCTCGAGGACCTGACGGCGGAAAGCCACCTCTCCGTCGCCCTGCCGCTCGGCCACTGTCTCGAGCGCGTCAGGCTCCAGGCCCTCGCGCCAGAGCTTCTTCGCCTCGTCGGTGAGCGTCGGGCCGCGCTCGATGCCGATCTCGTCGGCGAACCGCTCGGCGCCGGCCCCGACCAGCAGCACGTGCTGCGGCAACCGGTCGCACACGGCCCTGGCGATCGAGATCGGGTGCGGGAACCCGGTCACCGCGGCCACGGCGCCGGCCATGCGGGTCGCGCCGTCCATGATCGACGCGTCCAGCTCGACGTCGCCCAGCAGGTTGGGCAGGCCGCCGACCCCGACGTAGTGGTCGGCCTCGTTCGCCTCGGCGGCGCGGACCGCGACCTCGACCGCGTCCATCGCGCTCGCGCCGGCCCGCAGCAGCTCCATCCCCGCGGCGATGCCGACCTCGCCGCGCTCACTGGCGATAATGACGGGCGTGGCGGACAGCTCTACTCCTTTCCTAGCCGCGGCCGCGGGACCTGCACTGGCTCCGCGGAGACGGCGGCAGCCGGCCCGGTGCCGATCGGCGCCGGGCCGAACGCGAAGTGACAGGCTGCCTGGTGCGCCGGGTCGAGGGTCTGATGGGTCAGCGCGGGGTCGTCGGTCTCGCAAACGGGCTGCGCGATCGGGCACCTGGTGCGGAACCGGCAGCCGGCCGGGATCCGCAGCGCGCTCGGCGGATCACCGGCGACCGCGGGACCGCTGGTCGCCTCCCCGCGTGCCTGCGGATCGTCGGTCAGTCGCGGGATGGCGGCGAGCAGGCCCTTGGTATAGGGGTGCCGCGGGTCGGCGAATAGTCGCTCGGTCGGCGCGACCTCGACGATCCTGCCCAGGTACATGACCGCGACCCGGTCGCACAGGTGCCTGACCACGGCGAGGTTGTGGGAGATAAGCAGCAGCGTCAGGCCGAGTTCGTTGCGCAGGTCGCGCAGCAGGTTCAGGATCGTCGCCTGGACGCTGACGTCGAGGGCAGAGACCGGCTCGTCGGCCACCAGGATGTCAGGCTGAAGCGCCAGCGCCCTGGCGATCGCGACGCGCTGGCGCTGGCCGCCGGAGAACTGCCTGGGGTAGGCGCGCAGCGCGTCGTCGCCGAGCCCGACCAGCGTCAGCAGTTCCTTGCAGTAGGCCTCGGCCTGCTCCGACGGCACCACGTGGTGCACCTTGACCAGCTCGCGCAGCATGCCGCCCACGGTCAGCCTGGGGTTCAGCGATGAGTAAGGGTCCTGGAAGACCATCTGAATCCGCCGCTGGTCGGCGCGAGACCGGCGGGCGGGAAGCTGCCTGCCCTTGTAGGTGATCTCACCGCGGTCGGGCGGCCGCATGCCGGCCAGTGCCAGCGCGAACGTCGACTTGCCGGAACCGGACTCGCCGACAAGGGCCATCGCCTCGCCGCTGGCCAGGGCCAGGTCCACGCCGTCGACCGCGTGCAGGAACCGCTGTTCGTGCCTCAGCCTCGCGGCCAGCGCCGAGCCGACAGGAAAGTAGACGGCCAGGTCCTTGGCAGATAGCAGCGCGTCACCGCCATGGGTGGCGGCAGTGCCCAGCACGTCCTGTTCGGAGTTCGAGGTCCCGGTCATGATCCTGACCCCCGAGCCCGGTCGGCGGCGAGCTCTTCCTCGCAGCGTTCATAGTGCAGGCAGGCCGTCGACCGGGACCTCGACCCGCCGGGCAGCTCGCGGAGCGGGGTGGGCAGCACCTTGCAGTCCTCCTCGGCGAACGAGCAGCGCGGGTGGAACCGGCATCCGGACGGCGGCGTGACCAGGCTCGGCGGCGACCCTGGGATCGGCACCAGCGACTCGCGCACGAGTTCCACGTCGGGCGCCGACCTGACCAGCCCGAGCGTGTAGGGGTGTCGCGGGTCAAGCAGCACGTCGCGCACGTCACCGGTCTCGACGAGCTGCCCGCCGTACATGACAGCCACGCGCTGGCACAGCTGGGCGACGACCGGCAGGTCGTGCGTCACGAAGATCAGGCTCACGTCCGACTCCGCGCACAGCCGCGCCAGCAGCCGCAGGATCTGGTCCTGGATCGTGACGTCGAGCGCGGTGGTCGGCTCGTCGCACAGGATGATCTCCGGGTCGCAGGACAGCGCGATCGCGATCATGACGCGCTGCCGCATGCCGCCGGAGAACTCGTGCGGGTACGCCCTGAACCGCCGCTCGGGGTCGGGGATGCCCACCCGGCGCATCAGCTCGAGCGCGCGCTCGGCCGCCTTGGCCTTGCTGTACCCCAGGTGCACGCGCGGGCCCTCGGCGATCTGGCTGCCGACCCGCATGACGGGGTTGAGCGCGCTCATCGGCTCCTGGAAGATCATGGCCATCTTGGGCCCGCGGATCCGGTTCATGTCGGAGTTGGACAGCGGCACGAGGTCGACGCCGTCGAGCACGATCTGACCAGCGGTCACCTTCGCCTCGGGCGGCAGCACGCCGAGTATCGCGCGCAGGGTCATGCTCTTGCCCGAGCCCGACTCGCCGACCAGGCCGACAGCTTCGCCCCTGCCGACTTCGATCGAGACGCCATCTGCGGCCCTGACCGTGCCGTGCCTGGCGGCGATCTGAACGTGCAGGTCACGGACGTCCAGCATCGCGCCGCCGGTGACCGGGCCGGTACCTGGCGGCTGGGCGAGCGGCGATGTCGCGGTCACGAGTGACCCGGCCTGATCAGGTCGGCGAGCCCGTCGCCGATCAGCGAGAGCGCGAGGCCGACCACGACGACCGCGAGCCCGGGGAAGGTGGTCAGCTGCCAGTGCGTGGTGAGGAAGTTCTGGCCGTCGTTGATCATGGACCCCAGGTCTGGTGTGGGTGGCGGGACGCCGAGGCCGAAGTAGCCGAGCGTCACGATCGCGAGGATGTCCTGCACGATGTCGGACATCGCGTAGATGATCGCCTGGGTGATCACGTTCGGCAGCAGGTGCCTGCCGATGATCCGGATCGGGGACAGGCCGCCGGACCTGGCGGCCACCACGTAGTCCTGGCGCTTGGCGACGAGGATCTCGCCCCTGATGATGCGCGCGTAGGAGACCCAGCCGACCAGCGTGATGGCGATGTAGATGCTGCTCTCGCCCGGGCCGAGCACGAACACCAGGGCGATCAGCAGCACGTAGAACGGGAACGCCACGACGATGTCGACCAGGCGCATCAGCACCGTGTCGACCCAGCCGCCGAAGTACCCGGCGATGCTGCCGAGGATCGTCCCGATGCAGAACGGGAACAGCACCGCGATGAACGCGATCCGCAGGTCGGTGCGGAGCCCGTAGAGCAGCCTGCTGAACGTGTCCCTGCCGGTCTGGTCGGTGCCGAGCCAGTGGTGTGAGCTCGGGCCGAGCAGGCTGGCGCCCAGGTTCTCCTTGAGCGGGTCGTACGACGTGAGCAGCGGAGCGGCGATGGCCGCGAACAGGATGATCGCGAGGATGATCAGCCCGGACGCGAGCGCGGGCTGGCGGTACCAGCGCCTGGCACGGCGGGGCTGCGCGTGTTCTGCGGGCTCGGCGGCGAGCGCGGGCTCGGGGAAAGAGATCGCGCTCACCGGTCGAACCTGACTCTCGGGTCGAGTGCCGCGTAGGACAGGTCAGCGAGCAGGTTCACCAGCACGACGAGCACTCCGAACACGAGGGTCACGCCCTGCACGACAGGGAAGTCGCGCTGGAAGATCGAGTTGATCATCAGCTGCCCGATGCCCGGGATCGCGAAGATGTTCTCGATGATGACTGTGCCGCCGATCAGGAAGCCGATGTTGATGCCGAGCACCGTGACGGCGGGGATCACCGCGTTGCGGAGCACGTGCCGCAGGAACAGCCGGCCGGCGGGCACGCCCTTGGACCTCGCCGTCGTGATGTACTCAGCGCCGAGCACGTTGAGCATGCTGGCCCGCAGGGCACGGATGACCACGGGCGCGAGCGCGATCGCCACGGTCAGGGCCGGCAGGAACATGGCGTGCAGATGGCCGGCGAAGCCGGTGCCGTAGCCGCTCACGGGGAACGCCCGCACCTTGATCGCGAGCGCGTAGATCAGCAGGATGCCGACCCAGAACGGCGGCATCCCGAGGCCGAGCAGCGGCACCGCGCGGACCGCGTGGTCGCGGACCGCGTCCTTGCGGGTTGCCGCCAGCGTGGCCAGCGGCACGCTGATGATCACCGCGAGCACCGCGGAGTAAGCGATCAGCCAGAGCGTCGGCGAGACCCGCTGGACGATGATCGTGGCCGCTGAGCCCCCGTAGTACAGGCTCTGCCCGAGGTTGCCGTGCAGCAGCCTGTCCATGAACAGCCAGTACTGGCTGACCAGCGGCCGGTTAAGCCCCCATTGCTTGTCGAGGATGGCGACCCGCTGCGGGGTGGCGTGGATGCCGAGGATGGTGCTGGCAGGGTTACCTGGGATCAGGTGGATCATGAAGAATACGACGATGGTCACGCCGATGGCGACCGGCACCAGCATCAGCAGGCGCCGGACGACGAAGGTCATCCGTCCCAACGACTACCCCCTGGGCGCGGGCGCCCGGCGGCGGGCATGGAGATGCCCGCCGCCGGGCCACGAGCGGTCTGTTGAGCCAATGTCGTCACTTGCTCAGCCAGACGTTCTCCATGTGGTAATTGCCGAGCGGGGTCACGAAGAAGCCGTGCACATTCGACGTGGTCGCGTACCGATACGGCGAGTAGTACAGGAAGGCCATGAACGCGTCAGCAGCCGCTTGCTTCTGAATGTAGTTGTACAGAGCCTGCCGCTCGGGGTCGGAGAGCGTCCGCTGGGCCAGGTGCGCTTTCTTGGCCACCGTCGGGTTGTTGTAGGCGGTGAAGAAGGACTTGGCGCCTGACTTGGGATCGACGGCGAACGTGACCAGCTCGTCCGGGTCCGCGATGTCCATGGTCCAGTACGTCAGCGTCATGTCATATTTCAGATTCTGTTCATCGGAAAAGGCAGTATTGGGGTCGAGCTGCTTGATGTTCAGTTTGATCCCCAAGGGCTTGAGCTCCGACTGCAAGATGGTGGCGATCGTCCGGTCATCGGATTCACCGGACGGGATCAGGATGCTGGTCGTGAACCCGTGCGGGACGCTTGACTTGGCCATCTCCGCCTTCGCGGCCGTCACGTCGAACCGCAGCCCGGGCGTGGACTTCTGGTAGAACGGCACCTGCGGCGGCATGAAGGAGTTCGCGGGCACGCCGTTGCCGAAGAGCACCGCCTTCACGAGGGCGGGCCGGTTGATGGCCAGGGAGATCGCGCGGCGCACGTGCACGTCCTGGTACGGCTTGCGCAGTTCGTTGAACGCCAGGTAGTCGGTCCTGGTCGAGTTGAACAGGTGCATGTTCACGCCCGAGGTCGACTTGAGGCTGCTCACGGTTGACCAGGCGGGGAACTCGTCAATCTGGGCCTGACCGCCCTTGAGCTGAAGCTCCCTCGTGTTGTCGTTCCCCACGTTCGTCCAGGTAACGCTGCTGAGGTAGGGCTTGCCCTTCTCCCAGTAGTGCGTGTTCCGCACCAGCTTGAGCGCCGATCCCTTGTGCCAGTAGGCCCATTTGAACGGGCCGGTGCCGATCGGGTGCTTGTAGAACTCGGCCGCGGTCTCACCGCCGTAGTCCTTCGGCACGACGCCGTTCGAGAACAGCGAGAGGTCAGCCAGCAACGGTGCCCACGGGAACTTGAGGTGAATCACCACAGTCGATGGATCGGGGGCCTCGACGGACTTGATCGCCGTGTCAATGTATCCCCAGCCCTGCGACGCCTTCCGGTTCTGATCAATGGAGAACTTCACGTCCGCTGACGTCATCGGCTTGCCGTTGGAGAACTGGACACCCTGGCGGAGCGTGAAGGTATACGTCTTGTTGTCCGCCGAGACCTTGTAGCCGGTCGCGAGCTGCGGCTTGACGCTCTTGCCGTCGTTAGTCACCGTGTAAAGCGTCTGATAGATCTGCTCGAAGATCCAGATCGACTCGTTGTCGAACACGGTCGTGGCGTTCATCGACTGCGAGTCGGCCGTCCTGGCGATGACAAGGTCGCCGCCATGGACGGGACCGCTCGTGGTGCCGCCGCCGGTTTCGCCTGACGAGCCGCCCGAACCGCAGGCAGCGAGGACGAGGACGGCGCTGACCGCGATCAGCGCCTTCCTCAAGGAGATACGTTGTGTCACGGAAAGCTCCCTAGGTGCCGACGGCCTGATGCGGCCGATCCAACGGCAAGCCACGCCGCTCGCCCGGACAGTGTTCCTGGAGACGGCCGCGCGGCCGCCCGATGGACAAACCTTTGTCCCGCCTAATCTGGCCATCATCCGGCGAGTTGTAAATAGTCAGGCGATACCTAGACCGACGTAGTTATCGTGTTGTAACGTTCCGAGCCGTGCTTTACGTGGTGATTGGCTGCGGGGCGATCGGCGGCACGATCGCTGCCGGGCTGGCACGCGACGGCCACGAGGTGCTGGTCTGCGACGCCAACCCTGACGTGGTGACGGCGGTTCGCGCTGACGGCATCAGGATCGAAGGGCCGGTCGAGAACTTCACCGCCCCCGTGACCGCGGTCGACCCCTCTGACCTGCCAGAACGGCTCGACGGGCCGGTCCTTATCGCGGTCAAGGCCCATCACACGGCGCAGGCCGCCGCGCTGGTGGCCGGACGCCTGACCGGCGAGGGCTTCGTGGTCTCGATGCAGAACGGCCTCAACGCCGGCGTCCTGGCGGACGCGGTCGGCGCCGGGCGCGTCGTCGAGGCGTGCGTGAACTTCGGGGCAGACGCGATCGCGCCCGGGGTGATTCTGCGCGGCAACCGGGCGACGCTGATGATCGGCGAGACCGGCGGGCCGGTCACCGAGCGGGTCAGGATGCTGGCGGCCGATATCGCCGACGCACAGGTCACCGACAGCGTGCTGGGTTTCCTGTGGGCCAAGGAGGCCTACGGCGCGATGCTGACGGCGACCGCGGTCAGCGACCTGTCCATCGCCGACGCGCTGGCCGATCCCGCGTACGCCCCGCTGTTCAGGGAGATCGCCAGGCAGGTCCTGGCGCAGGCACCGGTCAGGCCGGTCCCGCTCGACGGATTCGACCCCGACGACCTGGACGGCTCGCTGGAGCGGCTCACCGAGTTCAACAGGCGCTCGGCGAAGTCGCACTCCGGGATCTACCGCGACCTTGCCGTGCTGCACAGGCCGACGGAGGTGCCCGCGATCCTCGGCGGACTGGCCGGCGATGACGCCCCGCTGGTGCGGCGTGTCATCGAGCTCATCACCGCCATCGAGCAGGGCAGGCGGGTCTGCAGGCGGGCCAACCTCGACCTGCTGGCCACCTATGAGCGGATGGCCAGGCTCGGCGAGCCGCTGAACGCCGTGGCCGCTGTCATCGGCGCTCCCGATCGCGCGGCCTGGGGGCCGCTCGCCGGGCAGCCCGTCGCGGTGAAGGACATCATCGCGATCGCCGGCGTGCCGACCAGGTGCGGCAGCCCGGTGCACGACCCTGCCCCGGCCGCGGCAGACGCCGTGCTTGTCGGCCGGCTGCGGTCGGCGGGCGCTGACGTGTTCGCGGCAAGCCAGTGCCTGGAGTACGCCGCCGGGTTCGCGCACCCGGCGGTCGGCGACACGCGCAACCCCGGCGATCGGTCCAAGACCTCGGGCGGGTCGTCCGGCGGTTCGGCGGCGCTGGTCGCCGCCGGTGTCTGCGACCTGGCGGTCGGCACCGATACCGGCGGCTCGATCAGGATCCCCGCCGCGTACTGCGGGATCGTCGGCCTCAAGCCCAGCTACGGGCTCGTTCCCGTGGACGGGGTCTTCCCGCTGTCGCCAACCTGCGATCACGCGGGGACGCTCACCGCGACCGTCGGCGGCACGGCCGGACTCCTCGCCGTGCTCGCCGGGCGGCCCGACATGGCGGCCGCGGCCCGCGCGGAGGACGGCGCGACCTGCACGGTAGGCGTGCTCGCTGGCCAGCTCGCCGATCCGTCGGTGACCCCCGAGGTGGCCGACGCGCTGGCGGCGGCCATCGCGGCGCTGACGGCCGCCGGCTGGGACGTGCGGCAAGTGGACGCGCCCTGGCTCGGTCTGCTGCCCGCGTGGGAGCAGACGCTGGCGGTGATCGTGGCGCGCGAGGCGCACCTGGTGCACGCGGGCCGCGACACCGCCGGGTACGGCGAGGGCACCCGCGCCCTGCTGGAGTACGGCGCGACGGTGACCGGCGAGCAGCTCGCTCGGGCGCTCGCCGAGCGGGCCGGGCTGGCCGCGGCGATCGAGGCGAGCCTGGCCGGCGTCGACGCGCTCATCGGGCCATCGGTCGGCTACCAGGCACCAGAGCAGGACCCGCCGTTCGGCGTCGGCGAGGAAAGCGCTGAGGGGCGGTTCACCGGTCCGTACAACCTGTCCGGCCATCCGGCCCTGTCCCTGCCGGTGCCTGTCCCGGCCGGAAGCCTGCCGGTCGGCATGCAGCTGGCGGGACGCCGGGACCACGACGCCGCCTTGCTCAGGGTGGCCGCGGCGGCCGAGTCTGTGCTCACAGCGCAACGATCCGTGACGGCCTAGGGGAGGACCAGTCCATGCCCACCACGCTGAACCGCCGCACGCTCAACCTGGCCGGCCTTGATGTTCCCGTCGTCGAGGCGGCCGGGGCGGCCGACGGCCCCAGGCTCACGGTGATCGCCGGCGTGCACGGCTGCGAGTACGCGTCGATGGCGGCGGTCAGGCAGTGGTCGGCCGGCCTTTCCGGGCGCGACCTGCGCGGCCGGGTGACCGTCGTACCCGTGCTGAACCTGCCGGCCTTCCATGCGCGCAGCCCGTTCGTGCTGCCCGAGGACGGCAAGAACCTCAACAGGTGCTTTCCCGGCGACCCGGACGGGTCCCTCGCCGAGCGGCTCGCGCACGCCACGTTCACCCAGGTGATCACCGGCAGCGACGCGCTCATCGACGCGCACTGCGGTGACCTGCCCGAAGCCCTCGAGCCGTTCGCGCTCTACGAGGCGGGGCCGAGCGAGGACAAAGCGCTCGAGATCGCCGTCGCCTACGGGCTCGGCTACGTGATCAGGCAGGAGCCGGGGCCAGGCCGCGCGGTCGGCGGGACCACGAGCGCTGCCGCGGCGCAGGCGGGCATTCCCGCGATCACGGCCGAGGCAGGCGGCTGCGGGCTGATCGAGCAGCCCGCGGTGAGCCTGCACCTGCGGGGACTCGACCAGGTGCTGGCCGTGCTTGGCATGGACGCCGCCGCGCAGAGCGACGGCGCGGTGGCGGCGCCTACGGTGCTGAGCCAGTTCCTGTGGCTGCGCTCGGAGGCCGCCGGATGGTGGCAGCCCGCCGTCAGCCCGGGCGACTCGGTCACCGATGGTCAGCTGCTCGGCACCGTCACCACGCTTGACGCCGGCGAGGTGCTGCAGTCCGTCCACGCTCCGACGGCCGGCGTGCCCATGTTCATCACGAGTTCACCGGCCGTCGAGGCAGACGGCCTGCTGCTCGGGCTCGGCGCGGTCTGACGCCCTCAGCGGGACTCAGCTGGGTCAGGCCCCGCGGCTGGCCAGGCCTTGGCTAGGCGACGGTGGGCGCGGCGCCGGTCTCGCTGACCATCGGACGGCCGGCCGCTACCCAGTCCTGCATCCCGCCGCCCACGTTGACCGCCTGCCAGCCGGCGTCGCCGAGGGCGAGCGTGACGCGGGCGGACCTGGCGCCTGACCGGCAGATCACGTAGATGGTGTCGTCCCGCGGGATTTCCGCGCTGCGGTGGTTGAGCTGCGCCAGCGGGATGTGGGTCGCGGCCGGCGCGTGTCCCGCCGCCCACTCGTAGGGCTCCCGCACGTCGAGCAGCCAGCATGTCTCAGGTACAGCGGACGCTGGCACCTCGGGCACCGACTGGGCCGTCGACATGATCACTCCTTCGTAGCCAGATGGACGCGCGCGGCGTACGCAACCCACATGCTAGGTCACCCCGGCCCCGCTGCCGAAGGTCCGATCGAGAACTGGTCAGCCAGATTGAGAGGCACGCCGCCAAGGCTCTGTTGCGGCGGTGTCGGTGTGACACCCATCACCAGCAGGCGTAATGGGTGTCACACCGATACACGCTCCTTGCCGGCGGGTTGACTCGTGGTCGGGAGGGTTGCTGCACACGCCCGGTTAGCATGGGGTTTGTGAGGAGTATCAGGATTCGGGGAGCCGCTCCGGCCGAGATGTCCGAAGTCGGTGACATCAGGCTCGCCGCCTACAATGACGGCGGCTACATCCCCCCGGATTCCGGGTACGCGCCCACGCTGCGCGGCCTGGGCGCCGACGGGCAGGGCGAGGTCCTCGTCGCGACCGTGCCGCACGCTGGACAGCCCGAGCGGATCATCGGCACGGTCATGCTGCAGACGTGGCCGCACGCCGGCGAGGTCGTGACCGGGCCGCACGAGGCTGAGATCCGCGCGCTCGCCGTCCGGCCCGAGGTCCAGGGTCAGGGAATCGGCAGGCGGCTGCTGCGGCAGGTGCTGGGACGCGCGTCGGAACTGGGCATAAGCAACCTTGTGTTGTGCACGACACCGCAGATGCGCACCGCGCATCGCCTGTACGAGCAGGAAGGCTTCGTCCGGCTGCCAGAGCGCGACTGGTCACCGGTTCCCGGCGAACCGCTGCTCGTCTACGGCCTCCGCCTGGACCGGCGCGCACATAGCGCTCCCGCGGGCTAGACAGGGCGCTGGCTCGACCCTTCGGCCGCTGCCTTCTCCTTCTCGGCCTCCTCGGCCTCGGCGCGGGCCGCCATCTGGACCTTCCGCAGGTGCCTGGCCATCGACCGGAAGACGAAGAACAAGATGACGGCCATGCCGAAGATGACGAGGAACGCGACCGTGCCAGGCTGATCCAGCATCCCGTGCGAGACGGCCAGACCCGTCACAACCGCACCTTCTCTCGGACTCCGGCGAACAGATCCTCCTCAGGCTTGTCAGTATCCACCACCGACCTGGCCAGGTGATAGTCCTCGGTCGGCCACGCCTCGCGCTGGATATCGACCGGGCATGCGAACCAGCCGCCGTTGGGATCGACCTGCGTCGCGTGCGCGATCAGCGCCTGATCGCGGATCTCGTAGTAGTCGGCGCACGGAACAAAGGTCGTGATCTCGTGCGCTGGCCCGGCGGGCTCCTCGTCCTCCTCGTCGGCCCACGCCTTCAGCCGCTCCGCGTACACCGACTCGAGGCCGCGGGAGACCATCTTCTCGTGCAGGGCCGTGAACCTGGCGCGGTGGAACGTGACGAAGTAATAGAGCTTCAGCGGCTGCCAGGGCTCGCCGCAACCGTCGTAGCGGTCGGGATCCGCTGCCGCCTCGAACGCCTCGACCGACACCTTGTGGGTCATGATGTGGTCCGGGTGCGGGTACCCGCCGTTCTCGTCGTAGGTGAGGATCACGTGCGGCCGGAACTCGCGCACCGCGCGGACGAGCGGCCTGGCCGCCACCTCGAGCGGCTGCAGCGCGAAGCACCCTTCCGGCAGCGGCGGCAGCGGGTCGCCCTCCGGCAGGCCCGAATCGACGAAGCCGAGAAACTGCTGCCGCACGCCGAGGATGTCGCGCGCGGCTGCCATCTCGGCGCGCCTGATGCCAGGCAGGTTCTCCCTGACATCGGGCCGGTCCATGGCCTTGTTCAGGATGTCACCGCGCTCGCCGCCCGTCAGCGTGCACACAAGAACATCGACGCCCTCGCGCACGTACTTCGCCATCGTGGCGGCACCCTTGCTGGACTCATCATCAGGGTGGGCGTGCACGGCCATCAGGCGAAGCGGCCCGTCGCCACGGCCCAGCGCCGCCGGAGGCGCCGCGTCCGACTCGGTCTGCGCTGGCGCGGAAACGTCGCATCGTGCTGATGACATCCTTCAGGTCCTCCTCGACGGCAAACAGGCAACCGGCTGTTCACGCCGTCGTGCCTGCCCGGCCAGGCATGGCCCGTGCGCGTGAGTGCCCCGAGTCAGAACACGCGAGACCGGCGCCGGAATTCCGCGCGCACCGCGCACCGCGCGCCGCGCGCACCGCTCTGCGGCTCCGCAAGCGAGCCCGCCCGCGGCCAGCGGCCTGGCGTGCGCTGAAGCGTCCAGTCTGCGGCACCTGACCTCGCGGCGTCCTGGCCTTCGCGAGGACCGGTGCCGGGCAGCCCCCGGGCAGGTCACGCCCACGTTTGCATTTCGACCGGTTTAAGGCTGCTGGTCCGCAAACAGACTCGGCGAAGTCAGCCGCCGAACGACGTTCTGATTCGTGATCTTGTTCGAAAAAATCATCTGACCTGTTGATGGTTGAATTGAGCGTGAGGGACAAAGTAGTCTCGAAGGATTACCCCCTCACGAGGGGCCCGGATCTGGGCCCGGCGGATTAGTTGGATTTCCGCACAGCGCATATGAGGAGTGCTTGTGACCGAGACCCGCGACGACACTGTCACGTGGCTGACGCAGGAGGCGTATGACCGGCTCAAGGCTGAGCTGGACTACCTTTCTGGCCAGGGCAGGATCGACATCGCCAAGAAGATCGAGGCGGCTCGGGAAGAGGGCGACCTGCGGGAGAACGGCGGCTACCACGCGGCCAAGGAGGAGCAGGGCAAGCAGGAGGCACGGATCCACCAGCTCACCCACATCCTGACGCACTCCAGGGTCGGCGAGCCGCCGAGGACCGATGGTGTTGTCGGGCCCGGCATGACGGTCACGGTCCGGTTCGAGGGCGATGACACGGAGACGACCTTCCTGCTCGCGTCGCGCGAGGAGAGCGGGTCGCCGATCGACGTGTACTCGCCGCGATCGCCGCTCGGCGCGGCGATCTCCGGCAAGAAGGTCGGCGAGACCGCCTGCTACAACTTGCCCAACGGCAAGCCGTTGTCGGTGGAGATCATCGACGCGGTGCCGTACGCCGGCATGTAGCGGCCCAGGACAGGCGAACGGCCCGGGCCAGCAAGGCCCCGGGCCGTTCCGCGTTTCGCCCGCCCGCAGCCCTAGGCGACGAGTTCCGGCTCGGGCGCCGACGCGCCGCCGGCGCCGCCCTGCCCTGGCGCGCCAGCGCGCCCGCGCAGCGGGATCTCCTCCACCAGCCATGCGAGCCCGAACACGATCACCGAGGCCGGCGCGGCCCAGATGAACACGGTATGTACGCCGTGGCTGATCGCGACGAACACCGCGTGCTGCATCTGTGCTGGCAGGTGCGCCACCGACACGGGGCTGAGCTGCTGGAAGCTGGACGCCTTGACGGTCGAGCCTGGCAGCTGCGTGCGCATCTCGCCGATGAGCGCCCTGGAGAACAGCACGCCGAAGATCGAGACCCCGATCGAGCCGCCGATCTGCTGGAAGAACGCCCGCGAGCTGCTCGCCACGCCCATGTCCCCCTGGGACACGCTGTTCTGCGCGATCAGGGTCGTGACCTGCATCAGGAAGCCCATGCCGACGCCGAGCACCACGAAGAACGCCATCAGCGTCCACCGGGACGTGCTGACGCCGATGGTCGACAGCAGCACCATCGCGACGGTCATGACCGCGCCGCCGGCGATCGGCAGCGCCTTGTACCTGCCGGTCTGCACGGTGATCCGGCCCGCGATCAGCGACGTCACGGTGGAACCGAGCATCATCGGGATCAGCAGCAGCCCGCTCACGGTCGGGGAGGCGTGCTGCACGGTCTGCTGGTACAGCGGCAGGAACGTCATCGCCCCGAACATCGCCATGCCGAGCAGGAAGCTCATGCCGCTGGCCAGAGAGAAGTTGCGGTTCCTGAACACGTGCATCGGCAGGATCGGCTCGACCGCACGGTTCTCGACCCAGATGAACGCGGCGACGGCGAGGATCCCCACCGCGATCAGCGACATGATCTCGGGCGATCCCCACGCGTACTGGCTGCCGCCCCACGTGGTGACCAGCACGATCGCGGTCGCGCCGACGGCCAGTACCGCGGCCCCCAGGTAGTCGATCGTGTGCTGGATCTTGTGCCTTGGCAGGTGCAGCGTCGCGAAGATATAGGCGAGCGCCACCGCGCCGATCGGCATGTTGATGTAGAAGATCCACCGCCAGGACAGCGTGTCGGTGATGTAGCCGCCGACCAGCGGCCCGGCGATCATCGCGATCATCATCGCGGCCATCATGTAGCCCATGTACTGGCCGCGCTCGCGCGGCGAGACCAGGTCACCGATGGTGGCTAGCGCGCCGACCATCAGGCCGCCGGCGCCGAGCCCTTGCAGCGCGCGGAACATGATCAGCTGGTCCATCGTGTGCGACAGGCCGGACAGCGCCGAGCCTGCCAGGAAGATCAGGATCGCGGCGACCAGCAGCCGCTTGCGTCCGTAGAGGTCACCGAGCTTGCCGTAGAGCGGCGTGGTGATGGTGGAAGCGAGCACGTAGGCGGTGACCACCCAGGAGAGGTGGTTCAGGCCGCCCAGGTCGCCGACGATTCTGGGCAGGGCGGTGGAGACGACGAGCTGGTCGAGCATCGCCAGGATCAGCGCCAGCAGCAGCCCGGGCAGCACGATCATGACCTCGCGCCTGCGCCCGAACGCTGGCGCCGGCTGCTCGCCGGCGACGGCCTCAGCCTCAGCCATTATGCGAACCCTCCGTGTCTTCGGTATTCGTAACCTACTTGCCGACCGGCTAGTATGTGAACGCAAAGCAGAATAAGCTGCTTACTAACCGGTCGTCAAGTAGGTTACACCGGACCCGGAGGCTGGCGCACGCTGGCCTCCGCCCGAGCGGGTAGCTAAGGCAGGACACCACGATGAACGACATCGCCGGGGCCACTGATACGCGGGCGTCGGCGGCCCACCACGACGCGCGTACCCGTACCGATACGCGCGCGAGGATCCAGCAGGTCGCGGTCGAGCTCTTCACGGAGAACGGCTACGATGGCACGTCGCTGCGCGAGATCGCCGAGCGGCTCGGCGTGACCAAGGCCGCGCTCTACTACCACTTCAAGTCGAAGGAAGACATCATCGGCAGCCTGGTCGAGGACTACCAGGCGCAGATGGACGCGCTGATCGGCTGGGCCAGGGAGCATCCGGGGAACGCCGAGACCAGGCGCGAGATCCTCGACAGGTACATGCACATCGTTGTCCAGCGCAGCCAGGTGTTCCGCATGCTCCACCAGAACCAGGCAGCGCTCAACACCATGGCCGAAGCGCTGCGCACGCTGAAGAACGCGCCGCTCGCGCTGGCCGATCAGCTCGCGGGGCCCGACGCGTCGCTGCGCGAGCGCGCGAGGGCCATGATGGCGCTCGGCTCGATCAGCGTGGGCTGGATGTTCCTCGCTGACCAGGTAGCTGACCGCGAGGAGCTCAGCCAGATCGTCAGCGGCATCGCGGGCGAGCTGATCGACCCGCTCCCCGCGTACGACAGCTAGCCCCGCGCGGCGGTCGACCACACCAGCGGGGTGGTGCGGTATGGAACCGCGGTCGCCAGCGCGATCACTGTCGAGGTCCGCAGCACGCCGGGCACCTCGACGATCGCGTCGATGACCCGCTGCAGGTCGGCGTTCGTCCGCGCGACCACCCGGCACAGCATGTCGCCTGGCCCGGTGATCGTGTGAGCCTCGAGGATCTCGCTGATCTCCGCCAGCCGCTCGGCCACTTCGTCCCGCCCGCCTGACTGCCTGAGCTCGACGGTCACGAACGCGGTCACCGCGTGCCCGATGGCCGCCGCGTCGATGTCGGGCCCGAAACCGGTGATCACGCCGCGGGCCTGCATCCGGTCGAGCCTGGCCTGGACGGTCCCGCGCGCGACACCGAGCCGCCGCGATGCCTCCAGCACCCCGATCCTGGGCTCGGCGGTCAGCAGCGCGACCAGCCGGGCGTCGAGCTCGTCGATCATCAGGTTCCAGCCATCCGGGGCATCCTGCTCAGCAATTCGGCTCAAGGTCACTAAGAGCTAGGCAACTTGTTTAGCATAACAACGCTCAGTTGCGCATGTTGTCTTGCTAGGTCGATGCTGCCAGGGAGGCTGCGAGCCAGCCGACCGCCGTCAGCTAGGAGCGAGATGATGACCACGCAGACCACGCACCGGCCGGCCGGGGACACCGACGACTTCCCCGTCACCGGCATGGACGCCGTCGTCTTCGCGGTCGGCAACGCCAGGCAGGCGGCTCACTACTACACCACCGCGTTCGGCATGACGGTCGTGGCCTACCGCGGCCCGGAGACTGGCTGCCGGGACGAGGCTGCCTACGTGCTCGAGTCCGGTTCCGCGCGGTTCGTGCTGCGCGGTCCTGTCCGGCCGGGTACGGGCCTGGCCAGCCACGTCGCCGCGCACGGCGACGGCGTCATCGACCTGGCCATCGGCGTCCCGTCGGCCAGCGAGGCGTTCAGCTACGCGGTCGCCCACGGCGCCAGGGCGCTGGACGAACCGCGCGTCGAGGAGGACGAGAACGGCAAGGTCGTGCTCGCCGCGATCGCGACCTACGGCGACACCAGGCACACGCTGGTCGAGCGGGCCAGTTACGGGGGGCCTTACCTGCCCGGCTATGTCGCCGCGGCGCCGGCGGGCGGAGCGCCCCCGAGGCCGTTCTTCACCGCGGTCGACCACTGCGTGGGCAACGTCGAGCTCGGGATGATGGACGAGTGGGTGGAGTTCTACCACCGGGTCATGGGATTCACCAACATGAAGGAGTTCGTCGGCGACGACATCGCCACGGAGTACTCCGCGCTGATGAGCAAGGTGGTGGCCGACGGGTCGCGGAAGGTCAAGTTCCCCATCAACGAGCCAGCCGCAGGCAAGAAGAAGTCGCAGATCGACGAGTACCTGCAGTTCTACGGCGGCCCGGGGGTTCAGCACATCGCGCTGACCACGGACGACATCGTGGCCGCGGTCCGGCATATGCAGGCGGCGGGCGTGAGCTTCCTGCCGACGCCTGACAGCTACTACGACTCGCTCGGCGAATGGGTCGGCGAGACGCGAGTGCACGTGGACGAGCTCAGGAGGCTGCGGATCCTGGCCGACCGGGACGAGGACGGCTACCTGCTGCAGATCTTCACCAGGCCGGTGCAGGACCGGCCCACCGTGTTCTTCGAGCTGATCGAGCGGCACGGCTCGCAGGGCTTCGGCAAGGGCAACTTCAAGGCCCTCTTCGAGGCGATCGAGCGCGAGCAGGAGCGCCGCGGCAACCTCTGACCCGGCTCGTCCGTTCAATTACGCAAGGCGATTGCAAAACTACAGATCGTAATTGTCGCGGGCAGGGCATGATGTGCCTGTGACGAGCCAGCCAGCCACCGGCGAGACCCTCGCGGCCGCTCGGGCGCCGGCGGCCCAGGCGGTCACCGAGGCGCCGGTGTCCGGGGTCGCCGCCGACCATGAACCGGCGTCCCGGTGGCGCAGGCTCGCGGCCTTCGCGATCGACGCGGTCATCCTCACGCTGGTCACCGGCGGTTTGTGGGGCCGGCTGCTGGCGTCCTTCGCGAACCGGCTGGCGGCGGCCAGCCCCGATCCCGGCGGCCCCGCGGCGCGCGGTGCGGTGCGCCGGGTGCTCGCGCACACGACAGGGCCTTACCTGATCGTGCTGGCGGCCACGATCATCCTGGCGATCCTGTACTACTGGCTGCTCACCGGCTACTGGGGCACCACGATAGGCAAGCGGTCACTTGGCCTGTGGGTCGTGACCGCGGGCGGCGGGTCTCCGGTCGGCCTGCCCAGGTCCTTCCTGCGCGCCCTGGTCTTCGTGCTCGGCGGCGAGGTCGTGCCGCTGTTTTTCCTTGCCGACAACGGCTGGCTGCTCGGCGACCTGCGGCGGCAGGCGCTGCACGACAAGGTCGCGGCGAGCCTGGTGGTCAGGCACCCGCCTGCCCGGCTCAGCCCGTCCGGCGTGCCGCCGGATCAGCCTCCCGTCCAGTAGCGGTCTCCGGCCGCGATCAGCGCTGCCGCGCCGACCAGGCCAGCGCTCTGGCCGAGCGCCGCCGGGACGACGCGCACCTGCCTGGTGAAGTCGAGCCTGGCGTGCACGGCCAGCGCCTCCTGGAGCGGGTCGAAGAGCAGCGCCCCCGCCTGGGAGAGCCCGCCGCCTATGGCCACGACCTCGAGGTCACACAGGCTGGTCGCGGACGCGATCGCGATGCCGAGCGCCCGGCCCGCGTGCCGCAGCGCGTCCGTGGCCACGCCGTGGCCCTGCGCCGCGTCGGCCGACAGGTCCTTGGCGGTCAGCCCTGGCTGATCGGGCCGCCAGCCGCGGGCCTGGGCCCATTCAGCCAGCGCGGGGCCCCTTGCGATCGCCTCAAGGCAGCCGCGCCCGCCGCACACGCACGCTGGCCCGTCGGGGTAGACGACCACGTGGCCGATGTGGCCGGCATTGCCTGAGGCGCCGGCGATCAGGTGATCGTCGAGGATCAGCCCGGCCCCCACGCCCGTCGACACGACCATCCCGAGCACGTTCCTGCGGCCGCGGCCGGCTCCGCGCCAGTGCTCTCCGGCGACCATGCAGATGGCGTCGTTGTGCACCCGCACCGGACCGCCGCCGGCGCCGAACCTGGCGGCGAGCCGCTCGCGCAGCGGGAACAACCGCCAGGCCGGGATGTTCAGCGGCGAGACCAGGCCGGACGGCCACTCCATCGGGCCGCCGCAGCCGCAGCCGATCCCTGACAGCTCGGCCGGGTCGGCCTTGGCGTCCTCGAGCACGCCCGCCAGCAGATCCTCCAGGTTGCGCCAGAGCTGCTCGGCGTCGATGTCACGCAGCGTCGGGATCTGCGCCCATGTGATCAGGCGGCCGCCAGGCTCGGTGACGCCGGCCGCCATCTTGGTCCCGCCGATGTCGACGGCCAGCACGGGTCCGCTTTCGGCCATTTTGCTACCTCCCAAGATGCGGACCACTCCGGGCGGGACATAGTGTCGAATGGTGCAGCCACAGCATCGGACATCATCGGGCCAGTCATCCTCAGCCTCCGCGCAACCTACCGCTCCAGAAGTCAAGACCCGCGGTGAACTCCGCGCAAGCGGGCATCAGTTCAGGAGCGTCAAGGACGAGGTACGGCAGAACCTGATCACGAGGTTGCGGTCGGGCGACGATCCTTTCCCCGGGATCCTCGGCTTCGACGACACGGTGCGCCCGCACCTGGAGCGGGCCCTGATCGCCGGCCATGACGTCATACTCCTCGGCCAGCGCGGCCAGGGTAAGACCAGGCTGATCCGCACCCTGACCGGCCTGCTTGACGAGTGGTCGCCGGTCGTCACCGGCTGCGAGATCAACGACCACCCCTACGCTCCGGTCTGCGCGCGGTGCCGCAGGCTCGCCGCCGAGCTCGGCGACGACCTGCCGGTCAGCTGGCACGGCCGCGACGACAGGTACGGCGAGAAGCTCGCGACGCCCGACACCAGCGTCGGCGACCTGATCGGCGACATCGACCCCGTGAAAGTCGCCGAGGGGCGCACCCTCGGCGACCCGGAGACCATTCACTACGGCCTTGTCCCGCGCACCAACCGTGGCGTTTTCTGCCTCAACGAGCTGCCCGACCTGGCCGAGCGCATCCAGGTCTCGCTGCTGAACGTGCTCGAGGAGCGCGACATCGCGGTTCGCGGTTACGCGCTCCGCTTGCCGCTCGACCTCGTGCTGGTCGCCAGCGCGAACCCGGAGGACTACACCAACAGGGGCCGGATCATCACCCCGCTCAAGGACAGGTTCGGCGCCGAGATCCGCACCCACTACCCACTCTCGCTCGACGACGAGCTCGCCGTGGTGCACCAGGAGGCCGAGATCGCCTGGGGCGGCGACAACGCCGACGCGGTGCTGCCCAGGCACCTGGTCGAGGTGATCGCCAGGTTCACCAGGCTGGTGCGGAGCTCCCCGGCGGTGGACGCCCGCTCGGGCGTCTCGGCCAGGTTCGCGATCGCCGCGGCCGAGGCCGTGGTCGCCGCGGCCGTCAGGCGGGCCGCGATCAGCGGCGAGGACCAGCCCGTCGCGAGGATCTGCGATCTGCCGGCCGTCGTCGCCACGCTGCAGGGCAAGGTCGAGTTCGAGGTCAGCGAGGAGGGCAGGGAGGCCGAGGTCCTCGAGCACCTGCTGCGCCGCGCGACCGCGGACACCTTCCGCGCCCACCTGGGCAGCGCCGACCTGTCCGGCCTGGTGACCAGGTTCGCCGACGGCGGCAGCGTCGAATCAACAGACCTGCTGCCGGCCGCCGAGCTGCTGCGCAGGATCGGCGAGGTGCCCGGGCTCGCGAAGATCATGGAGCGGCTGAACGGCGACGGCGGCGAGTCGTTCGGCCAGGCAGCGGCGGCGCTGGAGTTCGCGCTCGAAGGGCTGTACCTGATGCGCAGGCTCTCCAAGGACACGGTGGACGGCGGCGCCATCTACCGTGGCTGATCGCGCGCCCGAGCGGCCGCGCGGCGGCTTGGCCGACGCGCGCGCTCCGGAAAGCACTGGCGGGAGAGGCGGCGGCAGGTGAGCGGTTACCGGTACGGGGAGTACGACGGCGGACCCGACCCGCTCGAGCCGCCGTACGACGTGCGCGGGGCAGTGGACGCGCTCGGCGACTCCGTCCTGAACGGTGACGATCCGGCGAGCGCGCTGCGTGACCTGCTCAGGCGCGGGCTGTCCGATCACCGCGGCCTTGACGATCTGCTCAGGCAGGTCCGCGAGCGCCGCCGCGAGCTGCGCAGGAGCGGGCGGCTCGACGGCATTCTCGAACAGGCCAGGGCCCTGCTCGACACGGCCATCGGCCAGGAACGCGCCGAGATCTTCCCCGACCCGAGCGACGACGCCAGGCTGCGCGAGGCTGAGCTGGACGCGCTGCCGGCGGACACCGCGGGCGCGATCAGGGAGCTTTCCGATTACCAGTGGCGCAGCCAGGCGGCCGCCCAGACGTTCGAGCAACTCAAGGAGCTGCTCAGGCGTGAGGTCCTGGACAGCCAGTTCCGCGGGATCAAGGAGCAGATGTCGGGCTCCGACCCGCAGGACATGCGGCGGGTCAAGGACATGATGGCCGCGCTCACCGGCATGATCGAGGCGGACGCCCGCGGTGAGCACACCCAGGAGGACTTCGACGCCTTCATGGCCACCTACGGGGACTTCTTTCCTGACTCGCCGCAGAACCTCGAGCAGCTCGTGGACTCGCTGATGCGCAGGATGGCCGCGGCTCAGCGCCTGCTCAACTCGCTCACCGACGAGCAGCGCGAGGAGCTGGCCGGGCTGATGGCGCAGGCGATGGAGGACGCGGGGCTCGCACAGCAGATGTCCAGCCTCGCCGATGCGCTGCGCGCCCGCCGCCCCGACTTCGACTGGGACGGCCAGCGCGGCGAGCGGATGACCGGCCGCGACCCGCTGGGGCTCGGTGACGCCACGACCGCGCTGGCCGAGCTTGCCGACCTCGGCGAGCTCGAGGACGCGCTCCGGCAGGACTACCCTGGCGCGCGGCTCGACGACATCGACGAGGAAGCGGTGCGCCGCGCGCTCGGCCGCCAGGCCGTCGACGACATGGAGGCGCTGAAGCAGATCGAACGCGAGCTGCAGCGGCAGGGCTACCTGATCAGCAACGAGGGCAAGCTCGAGCTGACCCCCAAGGCGGTCAGGCGGCTCGGCGACACCGCGCTGCGGCAGGTGTTCGCCAAGCTAGCCGAGGCAGGCTACGGGGATCACGATCAGCACGACGTCGGCCAGGCCGGCGAGCTGACGGGCTCGACGAGGCCGTGGCGCTTCGGTGACGAACAGGCCATCGACGCGGCCGCGACCGTGCGCAACGCGCTGCTGCGCGGCGGGGTGCCCGGCCTGGCCGCCGGCCCTGGCGCCGGCGCCGGCGAGGATCGCGGCGGCGCGCGTACCGCGGTCAGGCTCTCGGTCAGCGACTTCGAGATCGGCGAGACCGAGCGACGGTCATCCGCCGCGGTCTGCCTGCTCGTCGACCTGTCCTACTCGATGGCGCTGCGCGGCACCTGGGCCGCGGCCAAGCAGACCGCGCTGGCCCTGTACTCCCTGGTCAGGACCAGGTTCCCGCAGGACTCACTGCAGGTAATCGGATTCTCTAACTACGCAAGGGAGCTGCGGGAGACCGATCTCGCCGGTCTCGGCTGGGACATGGTGCAGGGCACGAACCTGCATCACGCCCTCGTGCTCGCCGGCCGGTTCCTGGAAAGACGGCCAGAGGACAACCCTGTCGTGCTGATCATCACCGACGGCGAGCCGACCGCGCACCTGCGCAGGGACGGCAGCTACTGGTTCGACTGGCCGCCCTCCCCGGAGACGCTCGAGCTCACCATGGCGGAGGTCGACAAGATGACAAGACGGCGTGCCACGCTGAACATCTTCATGCTCGCCGACGACGAGCGTCTGACCTCGTTCGTCGACGAGGTCGCGAGGCGGAACGGCGGCAGGGTGCTCAGGGCCATGCCTGACAGCCTCGGCGAGTACGTGGTCAGCGACTTCCTGCGGTCTCGCAGGGAACGCTAGTGGCGCATACAGGCATTTCGATGCCCTTTTCCGGCGCTTTCCTGAAAGCTGGTCGTTCACCGGACGCGCTAGTAGTACTTTTCGGCACGTAATCATCTCCCCATCTGGCGGGCCGCCCGCCGGGGGCACTCGGGGAATACCAGCTCTCCCCTGCACCGTCCCGAGGAGGACATTGTGAGTTCCGGATCCGTTTCAAGCGGCGTTGGCTCGAGGCGGCCGCTGGTCATCGCGCTCGCGATCGTCGGCGTCGTCTTCATCATCCTGGCCATCCTGTTCTTCGCCGGCGTCGGCCTTGGCCCGCTGAACTCGATCGGCCACACAGGCAAGGTCAACAACGGCAGCCATGGCGTCCGCGGCGGCGTCAGCGCGGTGATCGGCGTTCTCGCCCTGGCCGGCGCGTGGTTTGCCAACCGCAAACCCCGCTAACCACCAACGGTTCCCCCACCCGTGAACCGTTGGTGGGCCAATAGCACCACTAACGGTTCACAGGTGGGCCGGAGGCGGGTGGCTCTAGACTCGCACCATGTCTTTTTCCGAGCACCTGGTCTTGTGGCTCCATGTCGCCTTCGTCATGTTCACGATCGGCCCGGCCACGGTGGCGATCATGTCGACGCCGCGCCATATCAGGAAGCGGGATATCCGGATCCTGCGCTACCTGACCAGGATGACCCTTATCTTCGGGATTGGCTCGCTCGGCGTGCTGATCGCCGGGATCGTGCTCTCGTCGATGATCGGCAAGACCAGCAAGCCCTGGATCATCGTCTCCGAGACGTTGTTCCTGGTCAGCCTGCTGCTGCTCGGCCTGATCCACCGCGATCAGCGGCACGCCATCAAGGCACTCGACACCGCCACGGCCACGGCCGCGCATGTCAGCAGTCCGGCGAGCGAGCCAGTCCATGCCGACGCTCAGGCCGCCGCCGACCAGCAGGACGCGGACGTCACCGGCGAACAGGGGGCCGGCGTGCCAGGCGATGCCCCGCAGCAGATCGCTGGCCCAGCGGACCAGCAGGGAGCCGCCGAGGCCGCCTCGATCCCGCCGCAGCTTGCGTCCGTGGAGGGCGGCCGGATCGTCATGATCGGCGGCGTCGTCACCGTGATCTGGCTGGTCATCCTCGTGCTGATGGTCTGGAATAGCTGATCGGGGGTTAATTGTGGCGCCCGCATGGGGTAGACCCGGTTAAGCAGAACGCGGCGCGCTTCGATGGCAGGTGAGGTTCAGTTGGGTCCGGCGGAGTTCGACGACTTCTCGCCCTATCCCCCGATCGCCGACTACGGCTTCTTGTCGGACTGCGAGGTCACCGCCCTGATCGCGCCGGGCGGCGGCGTGGAGTGGATGTGCCTGCCGCGGATGGATGACGCCAGCGTCTTCGGGGCGCTGCTCGACCGCGACGCTGGCTGGTTCAGGTTCGGCCCGGCGGATATGGCCGTCCCCGCTGACCGGCGCTACCTGGCGGGCACGATGGTGCTCGAGACGGTCTGGGACTGCGGAGAGGGCTGGCTGATCGTCAGGGACTGCCTGGTGATGGGCCCTTGGCGGCACGAGGAACCCGAGCAGCACTCGCACCGCAGGCCGCCGACCGACTACGAAGCGGAGAACATACTGCTGCGCACCGTCCGGTGCACGAACGGGACCGTGCAGCTGGTCATGGACTGCCAGCCCGCGTTCGACTACGGCAGGCTCCGCGAGCCCTGGACGCACACCGACCACGGCTTCAAGCAGGTGCGCGTGCAGCCGCAAGGGTCGGACCTGACGCTGACGCTGACATCGGATGTCAGGATCGGGATCGAGGGGCCGAGCGCGCAGGCGCGCACCCTGCTCAAGGAGGGCGAGACCCGGTACTGCGCGCTGTCCTGGGGGAGCTGCGAGCCGCCGAAGAACTACGCGGACGCCAACGCCAGGCTGCTGTGGACCGCCCACCACTGGCGGCACTGGCTCGCGCGCGGCAGGCTGCCCGACCATCGCTGGCGCTCGCACCTGACCAGGAGCGCCCTGACGCTAAAGGGGCTGGCCTACGCTCCGACAGGTGCCATCGCCGCCGCGGCGACCACCTCGCTGCCCGAAACCCCTGGCGGGGAGCGGAACTGGGACTACCGGTACAGCTGGATCCGCGACGCGACATTCGCGCTCTGGGGCCTGTTCACGCTCGGCTTCGAGTGGGAAGCCAGCGACTACTTCGCGTTCATCGCCGACATCGTCGAGCGCGACCACGAGGACCTGCAGATCGTCTACCGGATCGACGGCGGGCGGGACCTGGAGGAACACGAGCTCGATCACCTGCTCGGCTACCAGGGCGCCAAGCCGGTCAGGATCGGCAACAGCGCCTACTCCCAGCGCCAGAACGACGTCTGGGGCACCGTCCTCGACTCGCTGTACCTGCATACCAAGTCCAGGGACTGGCTCGACGAGCGGGTCTGGCGGATGGCGAAACAGCAGGTCGAGCAGGCGCTGCTGCACTGGCGCGAGCCGGACCGCGGGATCTGGGAGATCCGCGGCGAGCCGAAGCACTTCACCTCGTCCAAGCTGATGTGCTGGGTCGCGATGGACCGCGGCGCCCGGCTGGCGAGGATCAGGGACGACAAGGAAGCCGCCACGAGATGGCAGCAGGCGGCCGACGAGATCCACGACGACATCTGCGCGAACGCGCTGGACGAGCGCGGCGTGTTCTGCCAGCACTACGACACCACGGCGCTGGACGCGGCGCTGCTGTTGATGCCGCTGGTCAGGTTCCTGCCGCCAGACGACAAGCGCATCCGCGACACCGTGCTCGCCATCTGCGACGAGCTGTCCGTCGAAGGGCTGATCAGCAGGTACCGGGTGGACCAGACCGACGACGGCCTCACCGGCGAGGAGGGCACGTTCACGATCTGCTCGTTCTGGATGGTCTCGGCGCTGGCCGAGATCGGCGAGCACCAGCGTGCCCGTGACCTGTGCGAGAAGGTGCTGTCCTACGCGAGCCCGCTGCTGCTCTATGGCGAGCAGATCGACCCGCGCTCCGGCCGGCACCTGGGCAACTTCCCGCAGGCCTTCACCCACCTTGCGCTGATCAACGCGGTCATGCACGTAGTCAGGCACGAGCACCAGGCCGCCCGCCGCGCCCTCGGCGAAGACGCCACGATCGCCCCCCGCCAGTAAGCTAGCCAAGTGCAGTGTTCCGGGCGCTAGCCAAGCGCTGTGCGCAGGTCCTCGATCAGGTCGTCGCAGCTTTCGATCCCGACCGAGAGCCTGACCAGGTCGGCGGGAACCTCCAGCGGCGACCCGGCCACGGAGGCGTGCGTCATCCTGGCCGGGTGCTCGATCAGCGACTCCACCCCGCCGAGCGACTCGCCGAGCGTGAACAGCCTGGTCCGGCCGCACATCTCGACAGCCGCTGCCTCGCCGTCCGCGTGCCGGAACGAGACCATCCCGCCGAATCCCCGCATCTGCTTGGCCGCGATCTCGTGCCCCGGATGATCAGCCAGGCCCGGGTAATACACCTGCGCGACGCGGGAGTGGTTGGCGAGCCACGTCGCCACCTGCGCCCCGTTCTCGCAATGCCGGTCCATCCGCACGGCGAGCGTCTTCACCCCGCGCAGCGTCAGCCAGGCGTCGAACGGCGCCCCGGCCGACCCGGCCGCGTTCTGCAGGAAGGCCAGGCGTTCGGCCAGGCCCGCGTCGGCGACCACGAGCGCGCCGCCGACGACGTCGGAGTGCCCGCCCAGGTACTTGGTCGTAGAGTGGATCACGGCGTCGGCGCCGAGGGCGAGCGGCTGCTGCAGGTACGGCGAGGCGAACGTGTTGTCCACCGCGAGCAGCGCCCTCGCCGCGTGCGCGATCTGCGCCAGCGCGGCGATATCGGCGATCGACAGCAACGGGTTGGTCGGCGTCTCCACCCAGATCAGGGCGGGCTTGAACGCGGCGACGGCGGCGCGCACCGCCTCCGCGTCGGAGACCGGAACCGGGTGGTAGGTGACGCCCCACCGCGCGTGCACGGCGTCGAACAGCCGGAACGTGCCGCCGTAGGCGTCGTGCGGGATCAGCACGTGGTCACCGGGCCGGCAGACGGTACGGACCAGGCAGTCCTCGGCCGCCATGCCGGACGCGAACGCCAGCGCCCGCACGCCGCCCTCCAGCGCGGCCAGGCACTCCTCGAGCGCGCCCCTGGTCGGGTTCGCGGTGCGGGAGTACTCGTAGCCCTCGACCCAGCGCCCAGGGCCCGGCTCGACCCTCCCGTGCTCAGCGGCACTGCGCGTGCCGCCGCGCACGCCGCCGACGCCGTCCTGCTTGTACGTGGAGACCTGGTAGATGGGCGGCACGACGGCGCCGGTCACCGGGTCTGGTTCCTGCCCGGCGTGAATCGCGAGCGTGTCGAATCCGTCGCCGCGCTCGATCTGCGCCATCGGTGCTGTCCCCTCCGCTCCGGCGTCGCCGGTTCGTCAGCCGGCCAGGTACATGAGCACATCCTGCCTGGTGACCATCCCCGCCGGCTTGCCGTCGACGAGGACGACCGCCGCGCCAGCCTTCTCGAGTGCGGCGATCGCGGCGCTGATGGGCTCGCCCGAGCCGATCATCGGCAGCGGCGCCGACATGTGCGCCGAGACCGGCTCGCCCGGCACGGCCCGGCCGCTGACCAGCGCCTCGAGCAGATCCCGCTCGGTGATCGAGCCGACCACCTCTGCCGCCATGACGGGCGGTTCCTCCTTGAGCACGGGCAGCTGCGAGACATCGTACTCACGCAGCGTCTCGATCACGGCCCTCACCGTCTCCGCCGGATGCGCGTGCACGAAGAGCGGCAACTGCCCTTTCTTGTGCTCGAGCACGTCAGCGATACGCGGCTCGGCGGTCTGTGAGGTCAGGAATCCGTAGTCGGCCATCCAGTCGTCGTTGAACACCTTGGACAGGTAGCCGCGTCCTCCGTCGGGAAGCAGCACGACGATGACGGCACCCGGCCCGGCCTGGGCCGCGACCTGCAGGGCCGCGACCACCGCCATCCCGCCTGAGCCGCCGACCAGCAGAGCCTCCTCGGCGGCAAGCCGCCTGGTCATCAGGAACGAGTCGGCGTCGCTCACGCCGATGATCTGGTCGCAGATCGTCTTGTCGTAGGTCTGCGGCCAGAAGTCCTCCCCGACGCCCTCGACGAGGTACGGGCGGCCGGTCCCGCCCGAGTAGACCGAACCCTCCGGGTCGGCGCCGATGACCTGCACCCGGCCGCCGGATACCTCCTTGAGGTAGCGGCCGGTCCCCGAGATGGTTCCGCCCGTGCCGATGCCAGCCACGAAGTGCGTGACCGTGGCGTCGGTCTGCTCCCAGATCTCCGGGCCCGTGCTGCGATAGTGCGACTCGGGATTGGCGGGATTGGCGTACTGGTCCGGCTTCCAGGCGCCCGGGATCTCCTTGGCCAGCCGACCGGAAACGCTGTAGTAGGAATCAGGGGACTCAGGCGAGACCGTCGTGGGGCAGACGACGACCTCGGCGCCGTAGGCCCGCAGCACGCTGATCTTGTCCTGGGCGACCTTGTCCGGGCAGACGAACACGCACTTGTAGCCCTTCTCCGCGGCCACGATGGCCAGCCCGACACCGGTGTTGCCCGAGGTGGGCTCCACGATCGTGCCGCCGGGGCGGAGCTCGCCTGAAGCCTCGGCTGCCTGCACCATCCGCAGCGCGATCCGGTCCTTGACCGAGCCGCCCGGGCTCATGTACTCCACCTTGGCGATCACGCTCGCTTCCGGCACGCCGCGGGCAACCTTGCGCAGCCTGAGCAGCGGGGTGTTCCCGATGAGATCGACCAGGGACTCGTGCACCTGCATGGCTGACAAGCCTAGCCGGGAAAGATCATGCCGGCCCCGCGGCCGGGCGTCCAGCTCCCCCTGGGTCCAGCACGGTCACTGGTGATAGCGAGGGCAACGGGGCCCTAATGGGCCACACGGGACTAAGCTCAAAGGACACTACCGCTCGCAGTCACGTTGTTACACTCTGTTCCCCAAGCGCGTACGGCATCCGAGCCGAGGGGGACTCGTGGCATTGCTGCTGGCTGAACAAGACGGGTTGCAGAGCCACCCGCCACTCGAGCACTTCTCGCCCTGCCTGCCCGCCCTGGGCCCGTTCCGGGCCGCGGTCAGCGACCTGGTCGGCGAGATCGGCCAGAGCGCGGTGACCGACGCCAGGGCCGCCGAGCACATCGCGGCCAGGCGACTCGGCGATGAGGAGTTCGCTGCCGTCCTCGACGCCACGCCCGACGGCTGGGACGCCACGGCCGCCAGGCTGCTGTTCGAGATCAGGAACTACGAGCCGACCCCGCGCAACGCGACGAGCACGCTGGCCGCCCTGGTCAGGATCTCCCTGCTGGCCCAGATCGACGCCCTGTGGTGGGGCCGCACGCCCAGTTACCAGCGCGACGAGGACGTCCGCGAAGCGGCCGACCTTGTCGACCTCGACGAACTGGACGAGGCCGGTCAGCTCACCTTCAGGTACCGGCATCAGGCGGTGACGCTGGCCGCGCGGGCCGCGCGCTCAGCCGAGCGCCGTACGATGCCGGGCCGGTCGCCGCGGACGGCGGGGCTGTGGCTGGCCAGGGCCAAGCCGCAGGCCGTGGCGTGGCTCAACGATCTCGCCGACGAGTTCGACGAGATCGCTCCGGACGGGACCCCGCCGCTGTGGGTGACGAGCGTGGCCAGGAGCGTCGAGCACCAGCGGCACCTGAAGTCCCTCGGCTACATCGCGCTGCTGCCCAGCGCGCACTGCGTCGGCTACGCCGCGGACATCGAGATGAAGTGGTACCGCCGGTTCCGCGCGCACCGGCTGCTGCGCGGGCTGCTGCTCGACCGGCAGCGCGCCGGCGAGGTCAACGTCATCGACGAGGGCCAGGCCTGGCACGTCTGCCTACGGCCCGACCTGGTCACCGACCCCGCCGGGCTCTTCGATAGGGCGGCAGCTGACTAGTGTGCGGCATAGCCCTGATCGCCGGGCCAGGCGCGAGCGACACGCTGTTCGCCGCGATGCTGGGCGCCGTGCGGCCGCGCGGCGACGTGCGCGAGGTGAGCCTGGCCGACGGGCTGCTGGCCGGGACGCAGCGGTTGCGCATCGTCGATCCGGCCCGCGCAGCCCAGCCCTGGGTTTCCGCCGACGAGCGCTGGCTGCTCTGCTTCAACGGTGAGATCTACAACCACCGCGCGCTGCGCGGCGAGCTGCGCGCGCTCGGCAGCGAGTTCCGCAGCGAGAGCGACACCGAGGTGGTCATGGCGGCCTTCGCGCAGTGGGGCGACGATGCCGTGCGGCGACTGCGCGGGGAGTTCGCGTTCGCCATCTGCGAGCGGTCCTCAGGCAACACGTACCTGGCCCGTGACCCGCTCGGCGTCAAGCCGCTGTACTGGTCGGCCGGATGGGGCCGCTTGCACGTCGCCTCGGAGATCAAGGCACTCGTCCCGGCCGGCGCGCAGATCAGGGACGTGCCACCGGGCAGCCACGGCTGGGCCGGCCCGGGCAGGGCCCCCGCGCTCGCGCCGTACACCGACCTGCTGAGCCCGCACCGTGCCGATGGCGCGACGCCCGGCCAGGTCACCGACGCCGGCGAAGCGGCCGCCCTGCTCAGGGCCGCGTTCGCCGATGCGGTCGCGGTCCGGCTCGACACAGATCTGCCGGTCGGCGTGATCCTCTCCGGCGGCCTGGACAGCTCGCTGACGCTGGCCCACGTCAGGCAGGTCCGACCCGACTGCGTTGCGTTCACGGTCGGCGCGCCCGGCAGCGCTGACATCGGCTACGCGGCCAAGCTCGCCGCCGACCTCGGCGTCCGGCACGAGATCATCGAGATCACGCCGCGGGCGATCCGGCTCGCTCAGGTCAGGGAGGCCATCGGGATCTCCGAGCTGACCGAGTACGGCGACATCATCAACGCGGTCGTCTCCGTGCCGCTGTTCCGCCGCATCGCGAGCATGGGCATCAGGGTCGTGCTCACCGGCGACGGCTCTGACGAGCTGTTCGGCGGCTACGCCATGTACGACCAGATCGCCCCCGGCCAGGCACGCCGCCTGTTCCTGCATAAGCTGGCGAACCTCGGCAGAACCGAACTCCAGCGGGTCGACAGGACCAGCATGGCGAGCGGCGTCGAGGTGAGGGTCCCGTTCCTCGATCCTGTGCTTGTCGACCTTGCGATGCGCCTGCCGATGGCGCTGAAAGTGCGCGACGGGGTCGAGAAGTGGATACTGCGCCAGGCGTTCGCTGACCTGCTGCCCGGATACATCAGGCAGCGGCCCAAGAACCCGATGTCGCACGCCTCCGGCCTGCACGAGCGGGCCAGGCTGTACAAGCCAGCCTTCGCGCGGATCCACCGCTCGTTCGGCTACCACCTGCACGAACCAGTCCGCAGGGACTTCTCGGTCCTGCTCGGGCAGTGCGGGAACGACCTGGACCTGGCGATCAGCCAGGCCGCCGCCCGGCTCGACTACAGCACCAGGGAGCACGCGCGGGACCTCGCCGGCGCGGCGAAATGGAACGTGGCGGCCGTCATGGCCGGGCGGCCACGGCGAGGGCTGACTGCGGCGCGACCGTAAGCTACTGTGCGGTAAACGACCAGTTCCGCCAGGGGAGCCAGCCATGCCAGAGGCAGTCATCGTCGCCACCGCGCGCTCGCCGATCGGACGGGCCTTCAAGGGCAGCATGACCAGCACCCGTCCTGATGACCTGACCATTCAGATGATCAAAACGGCGCTGGCGAAGGTGCCGGAGCTCGATCCGGCGGACATCGAGGACGTGATCCTGGGCTGCGGGCTGCCGGGCGGCGAGCAGGGCTTCAACATGGCGCGCGTGATCGCCGTGATGCTGGGCCTGGACTCGGTGCCCGGCACCACGATCACCAGGTACTGCTCGTCGTCGCTGCAGAGCACCAGGATGGCCTACCACGCGATCAAGGCCGGCGAGGGCGACGTCTTCCTCAGCGCAGGCGTCGAGTGCGTCAGCAGGCTCGCCAAGGGCAGCAGCGACGGTGCTCCCGACACCAAGAACCCGGTCTTCGCCGAGGCCGAGCAGCGGGCCGCGACCCGCGCGGCCGCGGGCGCCGCCGCCTGGCACGACCCGCGCGAGGACGGCCAGATCCCTGACATCTACATCGCCATGGGCCAGACCGCCGAGAACGTCGCCCAGCTGCGCGGCATCTCCAGAGCCGAGCAGGACGAGTTCGGCGTCCGGTCGCAGAACCTGGCGGAGAAGGCCATCGCGGACGGCTTCTGGCAGCGCGACATCACGCCTGCGACCCTGCCGGACGGGACCACGGTCAGCGCCGACGACGGCCCGCGAGCCGGGACGACTCTGGAGAAGGTGGCCACGCTGCAGCCCGTGTTCCGGCCTGACGGCACCGTGACCGCGGGCAACTGCTGCCCGCTGAACGACGGGGCCGCCGCGGTCGTCGTGATGAGCGACCGCAAGGCCGCCGAGCTGGGGGTCACGCCGCTCGCCAGGATCGTCGCATCGGGCGTCACCGCGCTCTCGCCCGAGATCATGGGACTCGGCCCGGTCGAGGCGTCCAGGCAGGCGCTGGCCAGGGCGGGGATGACCATCGAGGACATCGACCTGGTGGAGATCAACGAGGCCTTCGCCGCGCAGGTCATCCCGTCCTATCGCGACCTGGGCATCGACATCGCCAAGCTCAACGTCAACGGCGGCGCGATCGCCGTGGGGCACCCGTTCGGCATGACAGGCGCCAGGATCACCTCCACGCTGCTGAACAGCCTGCAGTTCCACGACAAGACGTTCGGGCTAGAGACCATGTGCGTCGGCGGCGGCCAGGGCATGGCGATGATCTTCGAGCGCCTCTCCTGACCGGCTTTTCGCGGCAGTCGGCCGCCCTGCGCGATGCCGGCCGGGTATGGGTGTGACACCTATTGCGGTTTCCGGTGATGGGTGTCACACCCATACGCGGCCTCGCGCGGCGCGGTGACTGGCCGTCGCATGAGCAACGTCCGTTTTCAGCCGTTTGACCCGTATGACGCACTAAGACAGCCAGGCGACGCGGCCCTGCAGCCTCCGATGTCCCGGGGCGGCTGACTCGTGCTCGCGTGCCGTGGCGATCGCTGCGCCGGGCCGCGCGCTGCGATGCCCCGATTGGCCCTGAGCACCCTCGTTAAGTACCAGGTTGCATAACGGATGGGTCACGTTCAGGTCTTGCCAGGAGGCCTCTGGTAGTGCAGTCTCGACTCAGGAGATTCATCTCGGCCTGGAGGTGCCCCTTGTCCCTGATCCACTCTCCGGAGATGCACAAGAATCTCATCGCTCGCATCCCGCGAGTAACCGGTAGTGATCTCCGAGAGTGGTTCCACCGCCTGGAATCGGGTCCGTCTTTCATGCGGCATGGCGAGCGGGCGACCTGGCTAGCGGACGAGCACGGGCTCACGGACGCGTACGCCGTCGCCATCGTGCACGAATACGAGGTGCAGCGGCGCATCAGGCTGAACAGCGCCTGACCGGCGCCCATGCAACTGGAGCGCGCCCGGGAGTTCATGCGCGTCAACCACCGGGCGGTGCTTGCCACACGCCGGTCGGACGGCCTCCCGCAGCTATCCCCGGTTACCGTCGGTGTCGGCGGGGACGGCCGGGTGCTGATCAGCACCCGCGAGACGGCCATGAAGACCAAGAACCTGGCCAGGGATCCGCACGCCTCCGTGTGCGTGCTGAACGACGGGTTCTTTGGTGACTGGGTTCAGGCCGAAGGCACGGCCGAGATCATCCACCTTCCTGAGGCCATGGACCTGCTCGTGGACTACTACCGGCGGGTCTCGGGAGAGCACCCTGACTGGGACGACTACCGCAACGCCATGCGCCGCGACCGCCGGGTCATCGTCGCGGTCACGCTCACCAGGGCCGGCCCGGATCGCAGCGGCTAGCCCGCGGTCCGCGGCGAGCCAGCACGACTCGGTGAGGCGAGGCCATGGGGCGGGCCTGAGTGGTGCGCCGCGCACGGACGCCGGCCACGGCCGGGCCGTCGCCGACTGGCTCGGCGAGAGCGACCGGAGAACCTGGCTCCCGGCGCGGTCCGGCAGGCGCGGGCCGAGCGACCGGAGAACCGGGCTCCCGGCGCGGTCCGGCAGGCGCGGGCCGAGCGACCAGAGAACCGGGCTCCCGGCGCGGTCCGCGCCCGGGGAGAGCCCTCCACTGGCCCGGCACAGAACATTGTTCGCCGGCAAGCCCTTAACGCAGCCGGGCATCCCGGCCTTCACGAATTAACGCTCTGTCCCCTGGCGTCCATCGCGCACGCGCCCATAGAGATGTGATTCATAGAATTGGAATGGCGCCAATCCGTGCCGACTCACGACTAGTGAATCGCAAATTCTGGTTTGCGGACCAACGCCGGCTGAACTGACATGGCTGTTGTAACACCGCGCGATCGGGTTCCGATAACACGTCTGACCTGCAGCGATGTGCGGACGATCCGCCAACTCGGAGGATCTGCCTCAATCAGTACCCCCGGTCGGGCTCGAACCGACACTACGGCCCTTTTAGGGGGCTCGCCTCTTCCCTTGGGCTACGGGGGCTTGGAAATCGTACCTCAAGTCGCGCCGTTTATTCAAACATTTCCTGGAATCGGGCAGCGCACTCTTATAAGCGATCAAATCGACATTAGCCGTGCGAAGATCTGTGCAGTTGCACGTGCAATTCAGCTTTGTTACTTCACTGGGCGTGCAGTTACCTGGCCGCGTTGTGCGCGGCGGCCGAGCCCGCGCCGCGACACGATAGCCCCTGATCAGGCCAGACCTGCGAAAACGCGGGCCCGCTGGAAGACCGCGTCCAGCATCGGGCCGGTCACCCGGCCGGTGAACGTGTTCTGCTGGCTGGGGTGGTAGCAGCCGAGCACGAGCAGCCCTGCCACGTTGGCCTCCGCGCCATGGCCGAAGGCCGGCCGCGGTGACGGGATCGCGCGGCCCATCCTCGCGAGCTCGCGCCACGCCGCCTGCCAGGCGAAGTGACCGAGGCACACGATGGCCTTAAGGCTGTCAGCGACGAGGCCGGCTTCGGCCGCGAGCCACGGCTCGCAGGTGTCCCGCTCGGCTATCGTCGGCTTGTTCTCCGGTGGCGCGCACCGCACCGCAGCCGCCATCCTCACCCCGAGCAGCCGCTGGCCGTCGCCGGCGGTCACGCTGGTCGGCTGCGCGGCAAGACCGCACCGCCAGAGCGACTCGAAGAGCACGTCGCCGCTGCGGTCGCCCGTGAATATCCTGCCGGTGCGGTTGCCGCCATGGGCCGCAGGCGCCAGGCCGACGATCAGGATCGCAGGCCGCTCGTCGCCCCAGCCGGGCACCGGCCGGCCCAGTAGCGCTCTGTCGCGAAGGCCCGGCGCCTGGTGGCCGCGACCTGCTCCCGCCATGCGACCAGCCGAGGGCAGGCGCGGCAGACCGACTGCCGCGCCGCCAGTTCCGCGAGCGAGCCAGCCGCCGCGGCCAGGTCGCTGACGTCCTCAGGGCCGGCGGCCACGGGCGTCACCGCGGTCGCCTGGTCGTCCGGCCATCCGGTTCCCGGCTCGACGGGACCAGGAGCGGACTCCCCTGCCAGGCTCATGACGCCGCGCGGCCGGCGGCCGGGCCTGGCGCGAGCGACCAGGCGATGCCGTCCAGGATGTCGTGCTCGCTCGCGACCATCCCGGTGAAGCCGAACGTCGCCAGCACGCGGTCGAGGATCAGAGCGCCCGCCCCGATCACGTCGACCCGGCCGGGGTGAATCACGGCCTTCGCCGCTCGCTGGGCGTGGTTCATGCCGAGCAGTTCACCAGTGACCTCGTGCACGCGAGCCGCGCTGATCCTGGCGTGATGGATCAGGGCGGGATCGTAGCTGGTCAGGCCGAGCGCGAGCGCGGTCACGGTGGTCACCGAGCCGGCCAGCCCGACGAGCGTGCGGGCCTTCGCGGCAGGCACCGAGCCGGCCACGGTCGCCAGTGCCGCGTCGATGTCGGCCGTCGCGGCGTCGACCTGCGCCTGCCCTGGCGGGTCATCGTGCAGATGCCGTTCGGTGAGCCGGACGCAACCGATGTCGACAGAGATCGCGGCCAGGTCGTCCCGGCCAGCCCCGGCTGCGCCGAAGACGAACTCGGTCGATCCGCCGCCGATGTCCACAGCGAGGAACGGCGGCTCAGGCTGCCCGGCCTTATCCGCGAGTCCTGTCTCGGCCGCGGCGCTGAGCTCGGCCGTAGCGCCGGAAAACGACAGGTAGGCCTCTTCCGCTCCGCTGATCACCTCGGGGTCGACGCCGAGAATCCGGCGCACGCCGGCCGCGAATTCGGCCGAGTTGGACGCGTCCCTGGTCGCGCTCGTCGCCACCAGCCTTGCCGCTCCGGCCCCTGAGTCGCTGATTGCCCTCGCGAACTCCGCCAGCATCGCGAACGTTCTGGCCAGCGCGTCAGGCGCGAGCTTGCCGGTGGCATCGACGCCCTGGCCGAGCCGGACGATTTCCATCCTGCGCTGAACGTCGGCCAGCTCATGCCGGCCGGCGTCGATGTCGGCGATCAGCAACCGCAGCGAGTTCGTGCCGCAGTCGATGGCGGCGACCCGCCGCGCGCCAGGTGAAGCCATCAGTCCTCCGCGAGCCCGCTCGCCGGGACGTCGACGCACGGCCCGGCCGCCCACCACTCTCCCATAGCGGCCAGGGCCTGCCTGCCCAGCGGGTTCGCACCAGGGACCGCGAGCTCGTGTGCCGCGAGCGCGTGCAGGCACTTGACCCGGGCCGGCATGCCGCCCGCGGTCGGCGCGTCAGCGGGCGGCGGCTGGACCCCGGCAGCCGCGGCGGCCGCGTGCCGCCTGGCCGCGTAGTCGCGATGCGCGGCCAGGTAGGCCCCGCGCAGCCCCGGGTCGGACCGCAATCGCTGCGTCATCTCCCGCATCAGGCCGCTCGCCTCCAGCCTGCTGGCAGCGGCGCAGGCGCGCACGCAGGTCAGGTAGTACAGCGTGGGAAACGGCGTCCCGTCCGGCAGCCTCGGCGCGGTCTCGATGACGTCAGGAAGGCCGCACGGGCACCGGTGCGCGACGCCGCGCGCACCACGCGGGACCCGCCCGAGCTGCCGGGTGACGGCCGCCAGGTCGGCGGCGTCCAGGCTCACCCGCGCCGCACCCCGGCAACCCGAAGGAGCCCGGAACCATGACGCCCCGCAATCACGTTCCGAACCAGCCGTGTATCGATGGTCCATCGAGCACCTTTTTCGCGGTTGGATGGACCATCCATACCGCGGCTGAGGGTGCCGGGCCCGGCGACAGGCGGGACAGCTGCCTGGCAGCCGGGCGGAGGGGCCTCGCGCTCTGGGCCCGCCCGTGCCGGGCCCCTTCCTTGCCGCCCTTCGGCCGGGAAGGGACCTGCTGATTCGCCTGCTGCACGGACTTCCACAGCCGCGCGTACCACGGGACCCGGTCAGCACGCGAACCTGTCCCCCGCTTGGTCTTCAGCGCCGGCTCGATGATGATGTAGCACTTCTGGTGCGGGAAGCACATGTGCAGCCGGTCGCGCGCCTCCCGTTCGATGTAGGCGGGGTCATGCAGCCGCTTCTGCTGCTGCCGCAGCTGCTTCAGGTGCAGCGCCAGCCGCTCGCGCCTGGCGTCCAGCTGATCGATCTGCCTGCGCTGGGCGATGTACTCGCGCACCGGGTAGGCCAGGCTCAGGGCGATCGCGCAGAGCACCACGGCCAGGATCGCGGCCCGGCCGGTGAAGTGCGGCCGGGAGCTTCCCGTCCGCGGGGAACTGCCAGCCGGCTCGGTCACCGGCCCGCTTCGGCGGATCGCGGGAACGCGGCCTGGCCGGCGAACGCCGCCGCGTCGTCGAGCCGCTCCTCGATCCGCAGCAGCTGGTTGTACTTCGCCACCCGCTCGGACCTGGCCGGCGCACCAGTCTTCATCTGGCCGCAGTTCACGGCCACCGCGATGTCGGAGATGGTGGTGTCCTCGGTCTCGCCCGAGCGATGGCTCAGCTGGCACGCGAAGCCTGCCCGGTGCGCGAGCTCGACCGCGCTGAACGTCTCGGTCAGCGTCCCGATCTGGTTGACCTTGACCAGCAGCGCGTTGGCCGAGCGTTCGGCGATACCGCGCCTGATCCGCTCGGGGTTGGTCACGAAGATATCGTCGCCGACGATCTGCACCCGCTCGCCGATCTGGGCGGTCAGCTCCTGCCAGCCAGCCCAGTCCTCCTCGGCCAGCGGATCCTCGAGCGAGACGATCGGATAGGCGTCGAGCCAGCGCCCGTAGATGCCGGCCATCTCGGCCGCGGTCTTGGCCTCGCCCTCGAAGGTGTAGCCGTCGTCGCCGTAGAACTCGGTCGCGGCCGCGTCGATCGCGATCGCCACGTCGCGTCCCGGCGCGAACCCCGCCTGCCCGATCGCCTCCATCAGCAGGTCGAGCGCGGCCTGGTTGTGCTCGAGATCAGGAGCGAACCCGCCCTCGTCACCGACGCCGGTGTTCAGCCCGTGCTTCCTCAGCACCGACTTGAGGCGGTGGTAGGTCTCGGCGCCCCAGCGGATCGCCTCGGAGAACGTGCTCGCGCCGATCGGGGCGATCATGAACTCCTGGATGTCGACGTTGGTGTCCGCGTGCGCGCCGCCGTTCAGGACGTTCATCATCGGCACGGGCAGCACGTGCGCGTTCGGGCCGCCCAGGTAGCGGAACAGCGGCAGCTGCGCCGACTCTGCGCCAGCCCGCGCGACCGCGAGACTGACGCCCATGATCGCGTTCGCGCCGAGCCTGGACTTGTCAGGGGTGCCGTCGAGGTCGATCATGGCAAAGTCGATCAGCCGCTGCTCGTCGACATCCTGGCCGAGAAGTTCCGGCTGGATCTCGTCGATGACGGAGTTGACCGCCTGCTCGACGCCCTTGCCGCCGTACTCCTGGCCGCCATCGCGCAACTCGACGGCCTCGAACGCGCCGGTCGACGCGCCGCTCGGCACCGCCGCCCTGCTGTGGGTGCCGTCGTCGAGCACGACCTCGACCTCCACGGTCGGGTTGCCTCGCGAGTCCAGAATCTGCCTGGCGTGGATAGCCTCAATGGACGACAAAGGAGAACTCCCGCACGGGATCGCTGTTTCTTCGTCGGAGCCTAACGGAGCGCACAAGCTGGTCGCGCCCGGCACGCCGGGTCAGCTGCCCCCGGACCGCTCCCATGCCTCGAACCGGTCACGGAACGCGCGGGCAGCGCGGCGCAGCTCGAGCTCGGGGTCAACCCCTGCCGCGCGGGCGGCCGCGACGAGCGCGAACAGCTCGGCGCCGATGTCGCTCACCGCATCCGGCGCCCCGTCCGGCTCGGGAGCACCGTCCGGCTTTGCAGCACCGCCCGGCTCGGGAGCACTGGCCGGCCGCGCCGCGAGCTCCGCCAATGTGGCGGGAGCGCCCGCGGACAGCGCGCGGCGCTGCAGCTGTGCCGCCAGTGACAGCGCCGGCTGGGCCATCGGGACCCCGTCGAGCGCGGACGATGAACCGTTGCCCGCTGCCGCCCGTTCCTCGGCCTTGATGGTTTCCCAGTTGCGCTTCACCTCGTCGGCGCCCGAGACGCTCACGTCGGCGAACACGTGCGGATGGCGGCGCACGAGCTTGTCTGCGATGCCCCTGGCCACGTCGTCGATCGTGAACCCGGTGCCGTCGGTTCGCTCGGCCGCGATCCTGGCGTGGAACAGTACCTGCAGCAGCACGTCGCCCAGCTCGCCACGCAGCTCGGCCACGTCGTGCCGCTCGATCGCCTCCAGCGTCTCGTAGGTCTCCTCGAGCAGGTAGGGCACCAGTGACTCATGGGTCTGCCTGGCGTCCCACGGGCACTCGACCCTGAGTCTGTCCATGACGGCGACGAGGTCGAGCAAAGCCGCGCCCGCCGGGAGGCCCGTCAGCACTTCGGAGTCAGCTGCGGCGCCTGGCCGGACGGCTTCTTGCCAGGGGCCGCGGCCAGCGTGTTCGTCGCGGGCACGACGATGAACTGCCGGTAGTCGTAGGCGCCGTACTGCGGGTTGATCTTGATGTGCATGTTCTTGGCGGCCAGGCACTGGACGTGGTTGATCTTGAGCGCGAGCGCCTGCTGCGCCGCCGTCGTCGAGGGCGGGACGCCGTTGTCGAGCCGGTCCTGCAGCTTGATCTGGATCGCGATCCAGCGGCCGAGCTGAGGCAGCAGGTCGGGCGGCAGCCCGTTCACCACCGCGGCTTCCTCGAGCGTGTCGCCAGCCTGGCTCGCCCGTGCCTTCTCGTCGTTCAGCTGCTTCTGCGCCTGCGCCGGGGTCACGGTGATCCCGGTGCGCCTAGCCACCTGTTCGCTCGTCGCGAACCGCATCATCCACGTGAGCACCTGGCGCGGCATGTCGGCCTGGGTGTACTGGATCTGCAGCTTGCCCTTGTCGGCCTGGTACCCGGCATCGAGGTTGGCGACCTCGTCTGCAAGCGCGGATGAGGAGATCCGGTGATTGCTGTACAGCGCCGCGGCACCGAGCTGGTTCTGTCCGCACCCAGCCACCGCCAGCGCGCCGGCCGCGGCGGCCGCTGCCGTCCACCTGAGGGCGATCATCCGCCGCACCACGTCTCTCCTTCTCGCGCCAGCCCGCTGGCCCGACGCCGCAACTCTAGTCGCCTGCCGGCTGCTGTCCTGCCGCCTGACTGGCCAGTTCCTCGCCGAAGATCGCGTCGACCAGGTCCTCGCACCAGGTGAGCAGCTCGCCGTCGCGCAGCGACGGGGCGCCGATGGGGGTCAACGATCCCTGGCTGGCCCCTGGTCGCGCGCGCGCCCTCGGCACCGGTACGAGCATGGTACGCACCGCCGGCTTGATCAGGGTGCGCGGGTACAGCCGCTGCACCCTGACCTCGCGCGATTCGGGCAGCTCGACCGGCGCGAACCTGATGTGATTGCCCTGCTGCGTGATGTCGGTCAGCCCGGCGCGCCGCGCCTTGGCCCGCAGCCTGGCGACCTGCAGCAGGTTCAGCACGGCGCGCGGGGGCGACCCGTACCTGTCGGTCAGCTCGTCGCTCACCGCGGCGATGTCGGCGTCGGAGTCGATCGCCGCGATCGAGGTGTACGCCTCGAGCCGGAGGCGCTCGCCAGCCACGTAGTCGTGCGGGATGTGCGCGTCCACCGGCAGCTCGACCCTGACCTCGGCGCGCTCGCCGTGGCCGTCGCCCTTCATCTCGGTCACGGCCTCGCCGATCATCCTGACGTACAGGTCGAACCCCACCCCCGCGATGTGGCCGGACTGCTCGCCGCCCAGCAGGTTGCCCGCGCCGCGGATCTCGAGGTCCTTCATCGCCACGAACATGCCAGCGCCGATCTCGGTGTGCTGCGCGACCGTCGCGAGCCGCTCGTGCGCCGTTTCGGTCAGCGGCTTCTCCGGCGGGAACAGGAAGTATGCGTAGCCGCGCTCCCTGCTGCGGCCGACCCGCCCGCGCAGCTGATGCAGCTGGGACAGGCCGTAGGCGTCGGCGCGGTCCACGATCAGCGTGTTGGCATTGGGGATGTCCAGCCCTGACTCGACGATGGTCGTGCAGACCAGCACGTCGAACTGCTTGTCCCAGAAGTCGATCATGATCTTCTCAAGCGTGTGCTCGTTCATCTGGCCGTGTGCCACCGCCACCCTGGCCTCGGGAACGAGCTCGGAGACCCGCGCGGCGACCCGGCCGATCGAGGCGACCCTGTTGTGCACGAAGAAGGTCTGGCCGTCACGGAGCAGCTCGCGCCTGATCGCGGCCGCGATCTGCTTCTCGTCGTAGGGCCCGACGAACGTCAGCACCGGGTGCCGCTCTTCAGGCGGGGTCAGGATCGTGGACATCTCCCTGATCCCCGCGACGCCCATCTCCAGCGTCCTGGGGATCGGCGTCGCCGACATCGACAGCACGTCGACCTGGGTGCGCATGGCCTTCAGGTACTCCTTGTGCTCAACCCCGAAGCGCTGCTCCTCGTCGATAATGATCAAGCCGAGGTTCTTGAACCTGGTCTCGGGCGAGAGCAGCCGGTGCGTGCCGATCACCACGTCGACGGTTCCTTCAGCGAGCCCGGCCTGCGTCGCCGCGACCTCGGAGTCGGACTGGAACCGCGACAGCGCGCGCAACTCGACGGGAAACGGGCCGTACCGCTCGCCGAACGTCTGCATGTGCTGCTGGACCAGCAGCGTGGTCGGGACCAGCACGGCGACCTGCTTGCCGTCCTGTACCGCCTTGAACGCCGCCCGCACCGCGAGCTCGGTCTTGCCGTAGCCGACGTCGCCGCAGATCAGCCGGTCCATAGGGATCGGCCTTTCCATGTCGCGCTTGATCTCGTCGATGGCGGCCTGCTGGTCGGGCGTCTCGATGTAGGGGAACGCGTCCTCTAGCTCGCGCTGCCATGGCGTGTCCGTTCCGAACGCGAACCCAGGCGAGGCGATCCTGGCCGAGTACAGCCTGATCAGCTGGGCGGCGATCTCGCGCACCGCCTTGCGGGCCCGGCCCTTGGTCTTGGCCCAGTCCGCGCCGCCGAGCCGGTGCAGGCTCGGGGCTTCGCCGCCCGAGTACCTGGTCACCTCGTCCAGCTGGTCGGTCGGCAGGTAGAGCCGGTCCGGCGGCTGGCCGCGCTTGCCTGGCGCGTACTCGATCACCAGGTACTCGCGGGTCGCGCCCTGGATCGTCCGGCTGGTCATCTCCAGGTACCTGCCGACGCCGTGCTGGCTGTGCACCACGTAGTCGCCGGGCGTGAGCTGCAGCGGGTCGATGCCGCCGCGCCGCCTGCTCGGCATCCTGCTGCGGTCCCTGCCGCCCGTCCGCTGGCCAGATATGTCGTCCTCGCCGAGCACGGCCAGCTTGATCTGCGGCCAGACGAATCCCGCGTCGAGCAGGCCCGTCGCGACGACCGCGACGCCGGGCTCGGGCATGTCGGCGAGGTCGCCGGCCCGCGCACCGAGGTTCTCGCCGCGCAGGATCTCGGCGAGCCGCTGGGCTGGTCCGTGCCCCTCGGTCACCAGCGCGACCCGCCAGCCGGCAGCCAGCCAGCCCCGCACGTCAGTGATCACCCGCGAGGTATCGCCGTGGTACGCCGAGGCCGGGCTAGCGGCCATCCGGAACGACTCGCGGTTGTCGGTCTCCTCCAGACCGGAGTCTTCGGCGTCGGGGATGGCGGACCTCGCGGTTGCGCGGCCAGCGTCGTTCCAGGTGGATTCGGCCCGGGTGGCGGTTCCCTGCGGGGGCGATGCGGGCGAGAGTCCCGTTATGCCTGCAGGATCTTCCGTGCCGAACGGCGTGATCGTCCACCACCTGATGCCCATGGCGGCCGCGGCTTCGCGAACGTCAGTGATCGGCCGGAACTCTGCCCCGCCAAGGTCGATCGGGACCTCGGCGCCCGCGGCCGCGTTGATCCACGAGGCTTCGAGGAACTCCTGGCTGGTCCTGACCAGGTCGGCGGCGCGTGCCCTGATCCGCTCGGGATCGCAGGCGACCACGAGCGCGGCAGGCGGGAGCGAGTCGAACAGCAGCTCCATCCGGTCGGCGAGCAGCGGCGCGAACGCCTCCATGCCCTCGACCGTGATCCCGTCAGCCATCTTGCCGAGCACGTCGCCGAGGCCCGGATACTCGCTGGCGAGCTGCTTGGCACGGTGCCGCACGCCCGGGGTCAGCAGCAGCTCGCGGCACGGCGGGGCCCACAGCGAGTCCGTCGAGGTGCCGAGCGAGCGCTGGTCGGCCGCGCGGAACGGCCTGATCTCCTCGATCTCCGATCCAAAGAACTCCACGCGCAGCGGGTGCTCCTCGGTCGGCGGGAAGACGTCGAGTAGCCCGCCGCGAACCGCGATCTCGCCCCGGTTCGTGACGAGGTCGACCCTGGCGTAGCCGATCTCGATCAGCCTGGCCACCACGTCGTCCAGCTCGGCGTGCTTGCCCTGGTCAAGGCGGACAGGCTCGAGCTGGCCGAGGCCGCCGACGAGGGGCTGCAGGACGCTGCGTACCGGCGTGGCCACCACCTGGAGCTGGCCTGAACGCGGATCGCCTTGCTCGGGCCTGACGAGCCGGCGCAGCACGGCCAGCCGCTTGCCCGAGGTGTCCGAGCGCGGGGACAGCCGCTCGTGCGGCAGCGTTTCCCACGCGGGGAAGTACCCGGCCGCGTGCGGGTCGGGCAGCAGTGAGCTGAGCGCGTTCGTCAGGTCCTCGGCCTCGCGCGCGGTCGCGGTGATGGCCAGCACGAACCGGTGCTGGTCCTGGCTGTCCTGGCTTGCGCCGACGCCTTGGCTTGCGCCGCTGCTCATGGCGGCGAGCGAGGCGATCAGGACGGGGCGCAGGGCGGGCGGGGCGATCAAGTCGGCGTCGCCGCCCCCCGGCTGGTTGAGGTAGTCGAGTGCGTGCCGAAGCTGCGGGTCCTCGGCGACAGTGCCGAGGAGGCCAGACAGGCTCATTTCTTCCTCTGCGCTTGACGGTTTCTGTGCGCGTTGACCGTACTTGCCGGGCTGCTCAGGCTGCCCCGGACGCGGATCCCGGGGGGTGCTCGGGCAGCACAACGAGCCCGCGTTCAGCCTCGAACGCGGGTTCTGCTCTAGTCTACTTGGCCGCGCTGGCCGCCGTAGCCCGGCGCTGCGAGCGCACGCGGACTGCCCGCAGGAGTGCTGCGGGCGCGGCGGGGGGAGTGGCTGCCGGGGCGCCAACATGGCCATGGCCAGCATGCGCGGGTAACCTCAGGCGTGCCGCCCCTGGACCGCCCTGGCCAGCGGCGAACGGAGGACGCGGACGAATGCGAGGACGCAGTGAGCGCACCAGCGCAGGCGGAGCCTGTCGTGGACCCGGCCTCGCTTTCGTCCCTGACGCTCGGCGGCCGCCAGCTCGGCGACCTCGAGCTGATCCTGTCCGGCGCGTTCGCGCCGCTCACCGGCTTCATGACGGGCGACGACGTGGACGCGGTCGCGGCGTCGGCGACGGTGGCCGATGGCACGCCCTGGCCGGTGCCCGTCACGCTCGAGGTCCCAGCGGACAGCGTGCCGGCCGGCGCGGATCAGGTCCTGCTCGCAGACCCTGAGGGCACGCCGCTCGCCGTGCTGAGCATCACCGAGCGCGCTGCGGTCTCAGGCGACGGCATTCGGGAGGCTCCCGCGGGGTCGTCCCCCCAGGGAGGCACTCTGGTCAGGCTCGCCGGGCCGGTCCGCGCCAACCGCGTTCCCGAACACGGGTCGTTCAGGCGTCTCATGATGTCGCCGCGGCAGGCACGGGCAGAGTTCGGCGGCGGGCCGGTACTGGCGTTCGCGACCAGGGCACCCATCGGCGCACGGCGGATCGGCCAGCTCAAGCACCTCGCCGGGCAGCTCAAGGCGCGGCTGCTCGTGCTCCCGATGGTGGCCGGCCCCGCCGAGGTGGTCAGGCAGCCTGAGGCGCTGATTCGCGTTGTGCTCGCAGCGGCCAGGAGCCTGCCGCCAGGAACGCTGGTGATTCCCGTGCCGTATGCCGAGCGGACAGGCAGCGAGCCGGATCGTGATCTCGCCGCGATCGCGACCGTCGCGGCCGCGTACGGCGCTACGCACCTGATGGCCGGGGATTGGCCCGACCTGCCTGCCGCCGCCTTCGCGCCGGCCGGCGACGGCGCCGCAAGGGCGGCCAGCCTGCCCGCGGCGCCGATTCCGGTGTTGCCGTCCGGGGACTGGGCGTACGACCCCCGGGCGGAGGTGTGGCGGCCGCTTGCGCTGATCGAGCCAGGCACCGAGACCGAGGACCTGAGCGCTGATCAGCTCGCCGACATGCTCGATGGCGGCACCGAGATACCCTCCTGGTTCGCGCCCGACGCGATTGCCGCCGAACTCAGGCACGCCAGGCCGCCGCGCTCGGAGCGCGGGTTCGTGCTGTTCCTGACCGGGCTGTCAGGGTCGGGGAAGTCCACGATCGCCAGGGACCTGCGCGACCTGCTGGCCGAGCGCGGCGACCGGCGGGTCTCGCTGCTCGACGGAGACCTGGTCCGCTCGCTGCTGTCGGCCGGGCTGACGTTCTCGCGCGCCGACCGCGATCTCAACATCGCGAGGATCGGCTACCTGGCTGCCGAGGTCGCCAAGCACGGCGGCATCGCGATCTGCGCGCCGATCGCGCCGTTCGCCGCCGCCAGGGAACAGGTCAGGCAGATGGTCTCGGAGGTGGGTGACTTCCTGCTCATCCACGTCGCCACCCCCGTCGAGGTGTGCGAGCAGCGGGATCGCAAGGGCCTGTACGCGAAGGCCAGGGCCGGCGTGATCAAGCAGTTCACCGGCGTATCAGACCCGTACGAGGAACCATCGGACGCCGTGCTCGTGCTTGACACGTCGGCAATCACCCGCGACGAGGCGACCGGGAAGATCATGGCGATGCTGACCAGCGGAGGCTGGCTCGTGGGGGACGGTCAGTCCTGATCTTCTGCCTTGGTGCCCGCGTCGAGCCTGGCCCGGAAATCGCCGAGCCGCCTGCCGAGGGCGCCGGACATCGCTGACCGCTGTGCCGTGAGCGCGAAGTAGCTGATCACGCCGCTGATCAGGATCGATCCGGCGAGCAGCAGCAGGCTGCGGGCACCGGCGAGGTACAGCAGCAAGAACACGACCACGAACAGGCCGAGCCGCAGCACCGTGTAGGACATCGTCGCGCGCATGACGATTCTCAGCCTAGCCGCTGCGACGGCCGCGCTGACCAGCGCCGCCCTGCGCTGGCCGGCGTGCGCGGCCGCGCTGCTTAGCCGACGCTGGCTGGCAGTGCCATGCGGGCCGAGCCGAGAACGTCAGCGAGCAGAGCGGGATCGACGTTGCCGCCTGACAAGATCGCGACCCGCCGGCTGGCCGGCGGCAGCTCGCCGGGCCGGAACAGGCAGGCCGCGACGGCCACCGCCCCACCAGGTTCGGCGACAAGCCTGGCGCCGGTTGCGAGCAGCCGCATGGCGTCCCGTATCTCGTCGTCGCTGACCGTGATGATGTCGTGCACCTGCGCTCGCACATGCAGCATCGCCAGCTCGCCGACCTGGTCCACGCGAAGCGCGTCGGCGATCGTGCGCTGCGTCTGCTCCGCGCTCCACGCCACCCGGTGACCTTGCCGCAGCGAATCCCTGGCGTCGGCGGCTAGCTCTGGCTCCACGCCAACGACCTTGGCCTTCGGGTTCGCCGCCGTAATGGCAGCAGCCACCCCGGAGATGAGGCCGCCACCGCCGACCGGGCAAACCACCAGGTCGACGTCCGGGCAATCCTCGGCGATTTCCCGTCCCACCGTCCCCTGACCTGCAATGACTTCTCTGTGTTCGAAAGGTGGTATCTCTGTGTAGCCATGCTCCGCGACCAGCTCAGCGACGGCCGCCAGCCGGTTAGCCAGACCGGGCTCGCAGATCACGATGCGCGCGCCCTGCGACCTCGCCGCCTGAACCTTCACCTCGGGCGCGTTGGAAGGCACCACGACCGTCGCCGACACACCGAGCAGCGCCGCGGCATATGCGACGGCATGCGCGTGATTGCCGCTAGAATGAGCGACGACACCTCTGCTGCGCTGTTCGGGCGGCAGTGCGCTGATCGCAGTGTAGGCGCCTCGCAGCTTGAAGGCGCCCGTGGGTTGCAGCGACTCCGCCTTGATCAGCAGCGGCGGATTGACCCCGGCGAAGGGGACGAGCGGTGTATGAATGGCTACGCCGCGCAACCGATCGGCGGCGATCTGGATTTCAGTTACCGACACAAGGTGAGACACGGCTCTACCCTACGTGTTCGCGCCGTCATCGACAGGTGTCGGTCAAAGCAATACGAGAAGGTTCGGAACAAAATTTTTACGGAATCTGAGGAGAATAGTGATCTTTAGTTATTAAGATAAAGATTGAGCGAGGGGGGCCTAGGCGAGCAAGGAGTACCAAATGGACGGGCAAAGTGATCGCCTGCTTACTCCCGGAGAGGTCGCGGCACTCTTCAGAGTTGATCCCAAGACCGTCACGCGCTGGGCGGCATCTGGCCGGATCAGCAGCATCAGGACTCCGGGCGGCCATCGGCGGTACCGCGAGGTCGAGATACGGGCTCTGCTCGGCATCGACGCTGATCCCGCGCCGAACGCCGACCAGGCCAGCTGAGGTTCTGATGGTTCCGAGCCACCGGAGGGCGCCAGCGCTGATGCCCTGCCGAGTGTTACCGACCAGCGGCGAGCCCAGGGCCGGACCAAGAAGCGAGCAGGCTTCGGAGTCGGCCGGGTAACGCCGGTCAACTCCGAAGCCGAGCGATTCAGATCTCGCAGGCGTGATCGCCTACATCGGGACTAGCTCGAAGACTTCGACGCTGAAGCGGCCCTTCCCCTCGGCCAGGAAGGGGTGCTTGTCCGCGAGAGCCTTAGCCCCGTCCAGGCTGTCAGCCTCCACGATCGAGTAGCCGTTGAGATCACCAGGCGCAGGACTGGTGCCGTCGTCAGCCAGTGCCGCCCGCGCTCCGAACGGGTTGCCGACGTCACTCAGGGACGTGCCGAGCCTGGCTATCCACTGGCCCCAGGCATCCATCTGCTCGGCCTGCTGCTCTGGCGTGAAGTCCGACATCGGCGTCGCCGGGCCGCGGTAGAGGAAGATGTATTTGCTCATGTCAGTCTCCTGTGTGTCGTGAGCCGCGGGTCGCTGAAGCCCGCATGTAATACCCGACGGATGACTGACGCGCTATTCGACAGCGCGGGCCCGGGATTTCTTCGGCTACCGTCCGCGCGGCATCACGGCCGGCCTGATAACTGACCGCCCCGAGCGAGAAAGTCGAGGAACTCGCGCCTGAGCGGCTCGTCGCCATCACGCCATCGCTGAGCACGCTCGTCCAATTCTTCCTGGGTCAGCGCGCCGGCCGCGAATTGCTCGTAGTCCTCATCGTCCGGACCGATCTCCACGTATGCGTCGCTGATCAGCCGCCCGTCGTGCGCCGTCGCCGACTCGGGCACGAGCAGGTTGCCGTTCGGCAGCCGGATCACATACATGGTCGCACCGCCTCTAGATCCCGTAGCGCACGTTGAAGTAGAGCATGACGCTCAGTGCCACGCGAGTATTGCCGCCGAGCATCTCCACCAGGGCGGGCCGCTGACCTGACGCGATGGCGGCGAACGCGTCTGCGAAGAACTCCCGGCGACCCAGATGACCGGGCTGCCGATGAAAGTCGGTGATCATCCATGGCCTGCACTGCCCGTAGAGCGTGCTGAAATCCGGCGAGTCTGACTGCCAGGAGCCCTCGCCGCCGTCGATGTCGTCGAGCGCATGGCCGATCTCATGGCACATCACGTCGGGCGTGGGCGACGGCCGCGAGCCGACGATGACCTTCCGGTCGCCGTAGGCGCCCGCGCAGGCATCCCACGTCGCCCGGCCTGACGGCAGCGGCATCCCGCTCAGGCTTCCCATGTCGTCAAGGTCGGGCACACCGCCGGGGCCAACGTAGATGGCATCAAGCCCGGCTACCAGCCGTTCCTTGATCAGCTGCGGGAACTCGGCAAGCCGGTCCACGGCGAGCACGATCTGCGGCGGCGGCAGCTCGCCTGCCTTCCACTGCCGGTGCAGGATCTTCTCGAGCAGGCCGCAATGCCGGTGGCCCGGTGCCGAATGGCTGCGCTGTGCCCGCTCATACCAGGGGACGGCAGGCTTGGCCCGGGCCTCGTGCTTCGCCCGGGCCTCGTGCTTCGCCCGGGCCTCGTGCTTCGCCCGGGCGGCGGGCTTCTCCCGAGCCACTGGACTTGCCTGGGATGCGGTTCGCTGCTGGGCCGCGACGCGGGCCGATGCCGCCTGGGCCGGGCCACTCCCGCTTCCGTTGCTGATGGCCGCGCCGCCTGCGGGCGGCGGCTGGGTTCTGATCGCCGCACGGGCTGCCGCCATGTCGGGACCCGTCCTGACCTGGCCGGCAGGGGGGCGGCCCCGAGCGGGCGCAGGCTGTGCCTGCGGCGGGACGGACTGTGCCTGCCGCTGGCCGGGCCGCGCGAGCGGCGAGACGGGCCGCGCGAGCGGCGAGACGGCCTGCGGGAACGGCGGGCCGGGCGGAGGTGTGGGATGCACCTGGCCGGAGGCGCCAGGCCAACCCTGCGCCGAGGCGGCCCCGAGCCATGGCCACGCGCTGGGCGGCTGAGAACCCGCAGAGCGCGGCCCGGCCCACGGCCAAGGCGCTGCGCTCGCCGGCTGGCCGTGGCCGTTCAAGGGGACCTGGCCTGCCGGGTGCACCGTGACATCCGGATGACCATGGCCGTTCAGGTAAGCCAGGGCATTCGCGGAGCTCCGGCCTTTCGGCCCGCTTTCAGCAGCGACCAGGCCGGGCATTGCCGGCTCGGCAGCCGGACCGCCGGACCGCTTCCTGGCCGGGTAGCTGGCCAGGCCGATCGCCGTGCGCAGCAAGCGATACCTGCTCGCCCGCCGGTGACTGCCTGGCTGACCCTGGCCATTCGCACGTCCGCCAGCGCCGCGGACGCCGCTCGCTCGTGCGCCTGGAGTGCCGGGCGGCGCCGCATCGGCACGCGATCGCTGCGGGGAAGAAAAGACCGGCCTGGCTGGCGAACGCGACCTGCGGGCGCCCGGCCTTCGCTGGCGCCACAGATCCAGTAACCGCCGCATAGCTGTCGCTCCCGTGCCAAAGCCTGGCGTCAGGTTAGCCGGTATCCGGCCCGCCCGTCAGTATCAAGCATGGACCAGGTCGGACCGTGACGGTCGCAGATCGCCAGGTGAAGCACGCCGAAATCGGTCACGAAACGCCGGATGACGCGCTAGGCTGCGTCCATGTTGCTCCTCGGCGTCGCCTTTGCCCTACTAACAGTTGGTCTGGTCGTTCCATGTGTGATCGACATCGCAACGACGCCCCGGCATCTCTTCGACCTCCCGACCAGGCAGAACTGGCTGATCGTCGTCATCGGGTTCTGGGTGTTCGGCGCTGTTGCCTGGTTGCTGCTCGGCCGCAGGGATGTGCAGATGCACCGGCTCTGGGACGACGTTACCGGCGGCTGGGTGCCCGGCCGCGAAGCCGATCGTGTTCATCCCTCGCGGGCTGGCAGGTCCGACTACCCGTTCGGGCATGCGCGCCGCGGCAGGCAGGCCGCGATGGCTCCGGCGCGCTTCGTCGCCCCTGACGACAATCCGGAGTTCCTGCTTGAGCTCGAGCGCAGGATCCGGCAGTGGCGCGACGAAGATAGCTTCTGATCGGGACGGTCAGCGCCTGAGCACAGCCAGCAACCCCTGATGCGGGGCGCGGCTGCGGCCCTCCCGCTAGCCGATGCCAGCGTAGGAGTGCAGGCCGGTGATCCACAGGTTGACCCCGACCAGGTTGAAGATCAGGCACGCGAACCCGAACAGCTGGATGTAAGCCGCCCGGCGGCCGCGCCAGCCAGCCGTTGCCCGCGCGTGCAGGAACGCCGCGTAGACCAGCCAGGTGATGAACGACCAGGTCTCCTTCGGGTCCCAGCCCCAGTACCTGCCCCAGGCGTGGTCGGCCCAGATGGCCCCGGCGATCACCGCGAACGTCCAGGCGGGGAACGCGAACAAGATCGCGCGGTACGCGAGCCGGTCGAGCGTGGCGGCGCCGGGCAGGCGGCCCATGATGCCGGCCGACGCGGCCTCCAGGCCAGCGGCGACCCGCCGCTCATGCCGTGCCGACAACAGATAGAGCACGGTAGTGACGACGCCGAAGATGTACATCCCGATCGCGATGATCATGGCGGTCACGTGGATGGCGATCCAGTACGACTGGAGCGCGGGCACGAGCTGTCCGGCCGGGGTGTAGATCCAGACCACGTCGACCGCGAGCGCCAGCACGACCGGCAGCAGCACGAACAAACCGAGGTAGTACGCGCGGAACCGGACGGCGCCAAGAACCAGCACGAGGACGGCGGCGCAGGTGATGGCCGCGATGAACTCGTACATGTTGCCCCAGGGCACGCGGTGCTCAGCCAGGCCCCTCGTGGCGACCGACGCCATGTGCAGGATCAGGCCAGCGCACGTCAGCAGGAAGGCGAACCGCAACCAGGTGCTCTCCGGCCACGGCGACTGCCGGGCAGTGGCCGCAGGCTCCGGCAGGCCGCCGAACCCAGGCCTGTCCCGCTGATCACCGGCCGCGCCGCCGGCCGAGGAACCGCCGGCCGAGGAACCGCCTGCCGAGGACGCTGAACCATCGCCGTCAGCCCCGGCTGGGACCCGGTAGCCGTTGTCCCCGCTGAGATCGGCCAGCTCGGAGGGATCGCCAGGGTCGGCGGGGAACGCGTGACCCGCAAACTCAACGCCGCTCGCGGCGCCTACCAGCGCGACGGACTCGACCCGTTCCGGCCGGCCGGCCACCGCCCCGGCCTGCTGCCGCTTGCCGAAGGCGAACTCGCAGGCATAGGCCAGCATGGCGATGGCGTAGAGCGCGATGGCCAGCACGAGCGTGGCGTTGCTCACGTCTGCCAATCCGATGTTGGGCACAGCCGATCACTCTCCCTTTGCCCCGGCTGGCGACTTCGTGCCGCCGGGGTCGCCGGCGGCCGCGGCACCACCGCGGACTTCCTGCATGATCTCGCTCGCTAGCTCGGCGAACTCCGTCTCGAAACCGCCCGCCGCGTCCGACCTCGTCAGCCCGCCGACCTCGACGGCTGCCATCTCCGGCGTCTCCGCAGAACCAGGATCTGCGGCGCGGACGAAGATCCTGCGGCGTCGCACCAGGAACGACAGGATCAGGCCAGCGAGGGCGGCCAGCGCCGACACCAGCGCGGGCAGCTGACCTGGGTCGTAGGTGATGGCCAGGCTGGCCCACTGCCGGTACCCGGCGAAGGTCAGCGTGCCAAGCCCGTCCGGCAGCGTGATCGACTGGCCGGGCGCGAGCGGCTTGGGGCTGACCGCCAGCCGCCGCATCCGGCTCGTGTCCAGGCTGTATACAGACTGCGGCGTCCCGGAGTCCAGGCCCAGGTTGCCCGCGTAGGACACCAGGCTGACCCGCGGGTAGTCAGGAGCTGGGAACGCCGAGGCGAGCCTGCCGCCGACGTCGATCTGCGTCGGCAGGAAGACGCCCGCGAAACCGAGCTGCCGCGGCTGCGCGTCAGGAACCTTCACGACACCGGCGGACGTCAGGCCGGACTGCTCGACCGGTATGAACGGCACGGCCTGGTCGAACCTGACCGTCCCGCTTGCGTCGGTGACCCTGAAGACAGGGGCGTAGCCGTGCCCGATCAGGAACACCTGCACGCCGTCGACGATCAGCGGGTGGTTGACCCGCAGGTCGTAGCTGTGCAGCGGGCCGCCGTAGTGCGAGTTGTACCGGAGCGAGGCGGCGAACGTGGACGGCTGCCCGCGTTGCACGCCGGATGCGATGTACCGGGCCGTGAACTTGCGCAGCGTGATGCTGAACGGCTGCAGGTCCCCGGCAGCGACCAGGCGGCCGGGGTGGAAGACGTCGAGTCCGACGGGGGTGTTGGCGAACGTCTCGCCCTCGACCAGAAGCTTGTTGGCCTTGTACCCGAACAGCCCGCCGAGCGCGACGGAGACGAGCAGGCCGAGCAGGGCCACGTGGAACAGCAGGTTGCCGACCTCGTGCAGGTAGCCCTTCTCGGCCGACACCCAGCCCTCGCCGGTGCGGATCCTGAAGCGACGCCGGCGCAGCAGCGCCTGGGCCGAGCCGAGGGCCTGGTCCGGGGTGCCGCCGGCGAGGAAGCCAGCGGCCTGCGGCAGCCTGCTCAGATGCCGTGGCGCCTTGGGCGGCGGCTGCCGCGCGGATCTGGCCAGCCGGTAGGTGCGGGGCAGCACGCAGCCGGCCAGCGAGGCGAACAGCAGCAGGTAGATCGCCGCGAACCAGGGCGCGCCGAAGACGTCGAAGCCGGACAGCCTGGCAAGGAACGGCGCGAGCGCCGGATGCGCGGCGTAGTACTGGCTCACCGCGGCCGGGTCGATGCCCTGCTGAGGCAGCACAGAGCCAGGGATGCTGGCGAGCGCGAGCAGGAACAGCAGCACCAGCGCGGTGCGCATGGAGGTCAGCTGCCGCCAGCCCCAGCGCAGCCAGGCCACGACCCCGAACCGCCGCGGCCTCGGCTCGGGGCTCGCGGTCCCGCTCTCCGCCGCCGCAGCAACAAGCCCAGCCGGCTCGGCAGACACAGCCGGCTCGGCAGACACAGCCGGCGCAGCAGACTGAGCAACCGCAGCGGCCGCGGCGCGTCGCCGTTTGCGTCGAGTCAGTTCCTGGATCACGACGTCTCGCCCAGGACCTTGGCGATCAAGGCCTGCAGGCCCCTATAGGTCACCTCGCCGACGACCCGGCCTGCGATGTGCCCTGTGCTGTCGATCAGCAGCGTGGTCGGGATACCGACCGGCGGAACCGCGCCGTGGAAGGCCAGCGCCACCTGCTCGCCAGGATCGTTCAGGCTCGGGTAGCCGATGTCAAAGGTCCGCTCGAATGCCGCGGCGTTCGCCGGCGTGTCCTGCACGTCGTCGCCGACGAACCGCACTGGTGCGTCCTTGAAGCGCTGTGCCAGCGCGGTCAGCGCCGGCGCCTCGCGGCGGCATGGCGCGCACCAGGATCCCCAGAAGTTGAGCACGACCAGGTTGCCGCGCTGCGCAGCCAGGCTGAACTTCGCCCCGGTCAGCGTCGTTCCGCCGACCTCCGGCGCTTCCGGCCGGTCACCGGGTGCGTAGTACGTGCTGCTGTAGCTGCCGCCGACGAAGCTCTGCCCGTTGCTCACTGCCGTGTTCGCCGCGATCGCCCCGCCCGAGCAGCTGGCCACGCCGAGCACCGCGGCGCCCGCCAGCAGCCCGCGGCCGAGAAGGGCCGCCGCGGGGCGGCGCGCTGAGCGATGCGGGCGGGTCACAAAGAAGTCTCCTACAGGCGGTAGTCGCAACCCATTGTGCAGGATCCGCTGCATCGCGCTGGCTCCGGCCCGCTAGGAACGGAATCGAGCGCCGCTCGGCGCGGGTGCGTCCGGTACACACCCTACGCGCCGGCTACTCGCGATCCCGCCGAACCAGACGGCTCGGCGTAGCCGGTCAACCGCGCCTGGCCTGCGCGGAACTCCAGGCTGGTGACGCTTCCGAGCGAGCACTGCCGGCGGCGCGGGTCGTGCCAGAGCTTGCGGCCCCCGACGGCCCGCCGCGTGACCCAGATCGGCAGCTGGTGGCTGACGCAGACGGCCTCGTGCCCGCGCGCGGCCGTGGCGGCGTCGGCGGCGGCGGCGAGCACCCGCGCGGCTACCTCGCGATACGGCTCGCCCCACGAGGGCCGGAACGGGTTGCGCAGGTAGATCCAGTGCCGCGGAGCGCGCAGCGACCCGTCACCCACCCCGACGTTGAGTCCCTCGAAGTGATTCCACGGCTCGATCAGCCGCTCATCGACCTCGATCGGGACCCCGAGTTGCTCGGCGATCGGCTCGGCCGTCTCGACGGCACGCTCCAGCGGCGACGACCGCAGCACGGTGACGTCACGCCCGGCCAGGAAGTCGGCGGCTGCCTTGGCCATCATCTGGCCGTCTTCTGACAGCCGGAACCCGGGCAGCCGGCCGTACAGGATGCCGCCAGGGTTGGCGACCTCGCCGTGCCGCACCAGGTGCACGATGGTCGTGACGGCCTTACCCGTCTGGCGTGCCTCGGCGGGCTCGGGAATCTCGCTCATCGCGCGCTCAGCCTACCTGCATAACTACCCTCTCCCGCTGGTCAGCCCCGTCCAGCCAGCCGCCGCGAACGCGCCAGGGAACAGGCCGGATAAAGTTACGCAAAGCTAACGATCCCCGACCAGCAGGTAGCCAGCGTGAGTCCCGTCGCCATCGCGCTCGTCCTCGCTGCCGCGATCGCCCACGCGAGCTGGAACCTGTTCAGCAAGCAAGCCGCCGAGACCGGGGCGGCGTGCTTCATCTGGCTGCTCGCAAGCTGCGTGACGGTCATCTACCTGCCGGTCGTCGCGATCACGGCGATCGTCACCCAGCCGCACCTGACCGGCTTGAACTGGCTGTTCCTGGTGGGCACCGGGGTGCTGCACGGCGCCTACTTCCTGTTCCTGCAGCTCGGCTACCGGCTCGGCGACCTGTCCCTGGCCTACCCGATCGGGCGCGGCACGGGCGCGCTGCTGGCGGCCCTGGCTGGAATCGTGCTGCTCAGCGAGCGGCATGACCTGATCGGCTACGCGGGTATCGGCGCGATCGTGGCGGGCGTGGTGGTCATCGGACTGCCCGGGCGCGCGGGGCTGCGCGATTCCCTGGCCGCCGCCCGGCCATCGGCCGCCGGAGCGATCGGCTTCGCGCTCGCCACCGGCTTGTTCATCGGGTGCTACACGATCTGGGACAAGTACGCGGTGGCGACGCTGCACACTGAGCCGGTCCTGCAGGGCTTCGCCGGCTTTCCCGTGATGGCCGCCGTGTTCACGCCGTTCGTGCTCGGCGACCGGGTCAGGCTGGCGAAGGTCTGGCACGAGTTCAGGCCGCAGGTGCTCGGCGCGGCCGTGCTGTCGCCGCTGGCCTACATCCTGGTGCTGGTCGCCCTCAGCTTCACCGCCGTCAGCGCGGTAGCCCCGGCCCGCGAGGTCAGCGTGCTCTTCGGGGTGCTGCTCGGCAGGCGGCTGCTCGGCGAGGGCAACCTGGCCCGCAGGCTCGCCGCCGCGGCCGCGATCGTGGCCGGCATCATCGCCATCGCGGTCGGCTGAGGGGTGTCTCGCCAATGCCGCACCCGGACAATAGTGCCAACCAGAATGCCTGCCACATTCTACTGGTGATCCGGAGATGTTATTTCTTGCCGGGGCCGCTAGGCTGCTTTGGCGGAAACCCGATTTAAGAAGCTGAGCATTCTGCCTAGCCCGAGATGGCAATCACTGTTAACGTACACCAAAATGCACTCCCCCACGGGGGCAAAGAAAAGGGGATGCTTAATGCTACGTCGTTATAAAGGCGTGCCAGTCACGATCGCGGCGGCTGGCACACTGCTCGCCATGCTCGCGCTGGGACCGGCGACAACCGCTGGTGCGGCGCAGACCTGGCGTACGCACGTCTGCCACGGGACCAAGCACCACCCAGGGGAGCTCAAGGGGCTGAACCTGAACGTCATCGTGCGGGGCATTTGCCTGGCCCGGCTGGGCCCCGTCGCCGTTTCCCGGAACATTATCATTACCCGGCACTCGGCGCTGATTGCGGCTTTCGGCCGTCACCACACGCGCATTAGCGTGGCCGGCAGCATCCTCGTTCACAAAGGCGGAGTGCTCATTCTCGGGTGCAACCCGCACTCGTTCCCCTGCCTGGACGACCCGCACCCGAAGCGGCCTTCCCTTGTCAGCGCCGACAAGGTGGGCCATAGCATCGTCGCGACTGCCGCGCTCGGGATTGTGGTGCACAACGACTGGATCGGCCACAACGTGCTGCAGACCGGTGGTGGCGGCGGCATCACCTGCCGGCCCATGGGTCCGTTCCGCCATTTCCATAGCCCCGCGTACAGCACGTACGAGGACAACTGGATCGGCGGCAGCGTCTGGGTCAAGCACGTGCACTCGTGCTGGCTCGGCGTGATCAGGAACTCAATCGGCCACAGCGCCAACATCAGCCACAACAAGATGAAGGACCCGGACGCGATGGAGGTCGTGACCAACCGCGTCATCGGGAACCTGATCTGTTTCCGCAACAACCCGAAAGTCCAGTTCGGCGACTCGCGCGGCCGCCCGAACCGGGTCGGCCGGCACGCGGTTCTCGAGTGCGGGTTCCACCGCATCATCCCGAACCCGGCCGGTCAGCACGTGCACTTCTCGCACATCTCGGTGCACCTGCACCACATGTGATCGAAGCACCAACGGCACGCGCCTGACATCGCGGGCGCCCTGCTCGCCATGATCGGCGGCAGGGCGCCCGCGCCCGTGTGAGCCGGACCGTTCAGTAGATCCCGGTGAACCGCCGCCGTCAGAGCGCGGCGGCAGCGGCCCTCGCGGCCCCGGGAAGCGCGGCGGCGACCGTCGCGATCGCCCGCTCGTCGTGCGCAGCGGAGACGAACCACGCCTCGAACGGCGACGGTGGCAGGTACACCCCGCGGTCCAGCATCGCGTGGAAGAAAGCGGCGTACGCGGAACCGGACTGCGACCTGGCCTGACCGAAATCCCTGACCGGTCCCGTCACGCCAAGGAAGAACGAGAACAGGTTGCCGGCCTCCTGCAGCCGGAACGGCACGCCTGCCGCCGTGAACGCGTCGGAGCCGAGCCTGGCGATCCGCGCCGCCGCGGCATCGACCTGCTGGTACACCCCTGGTGTGCACGCGCGCAGCGTCGCTAGCCCGGCCGCGGTGGCCAGCGGATTGCCTGCGAGCGTCCCCGCCTGGTAGACCGGCCCCGCCGGCGCGAGCAGGTCCATGATCTCCGCTCTCCCGCCGAACGCGGCGGCAGGCAGCCCGCCGCCCATGACCTTGCCGAACGTCATCAGGTCCCCGGCCACCGCCTCGCGGCCGTACCAGCCGGAGCGGGTCACGCGGAAGCCGGTCAGTACCTCGTCCATGATCAGCAGCGCGCCGTACTCGCCGCACAGCGCGGCGAGCAGCTCGTTGAAGCCAGCCGCGGGCGGCACGATACCCATGTTGGCGGGGCAGGCCTCGGTGATCACGCAGGCGATCTCGCCGCCGTGCTCGGCGAACGCCTGCCGCACGGCCTCCGGGTCGTTGTACGGCAGCACGATCGTGTCCGAGGTGACCGTGCCGGTGACGCCTGGCGAGTCGGGCAGCGCGAACGTGGCGACACCGGAACCCGCCGCGGCGAGGAGCGCGTCCACGTGCCCGTGGTAGCAGCCGGCGAACTTCACCACGAGCCGCCGTCCCGTGTATCCGCGTGCAAGCCGCAGCGCCGACATGGTGGCCTCGGTGCCTGAGTTGACGAGCCTTATTTTTTCAACGGGGGCTCGGGAGATGATCTCCTCCGCCAGCTCGACCTCGCCAGGAGTGACGGTGCCGAACGAGGTGCCCCGCCCGATCGCCGCGGCCAGCGCGCTGGTCACGGCCGGGTGTGCGTGCCCGAGAATCATCGGGCCCCAGGAGCAGACCAGGTCGACATAGCTGGTGCCGCCGGTGTCGGTCAGGTAGGGCCCGCTTCCAGACGCCATGAACACCGGAATGCCGCCGACCGCCCCGAACGCCCTGACCGGCGAGTTCACGCCGCCAGGAAGCACGGCGCAGGCCCGCTCGAACAAGCTGGCCGTGCCGGCATCCAGCTGCGTCTTGCCGTCTGTTCCCGCTGTCATCAACCGATCTCCTCGCATGCGTCGGCTAGGTACTCGAGCAGCCGCAGCGCGTCGGGCAGCGGCGCGGCGTCCGGCCTGACCAGCCACCTGGCGGCGATGCCGCCAAGCGCTGAGGGCGGGGCAAGCACGTAGCTGTTCCTGCAGTGCCAGCGCAGGCCGGCGATGGCTGGCACCGTTTCAGGCTCGCAGTCCAGCTGGCAGCTCCACCATTCGTCCTCTTCGGCGGCCGCCGCCCGGCTGGCCACGAAGAACAACGTCCGGTCGCCTGCCCCGGCCGCGACCGGGCCGGGGCGGATTCCGGCCTGACGGAGCCTTGCGAGCGCAGTCGATCCGGCGCTGGCGGGGACGTCGAGCACGTCGAAGATACGCCCGCTGACGAGCAGGATGCTTGACCGGGGTGTCGCGGTCCACCACTGCGCCACGATGGCGGGTCGGGCGCTGGCCTCAAGCTGCCAGGCAGGCGAGAGCGGATGGGCGCCAGGTGCGGGGCAGCCGACCCGGTCGCACGAGCAGGCGCGGCCGGCGGCCGGGGACCCTCGGTTCTGGCCAGGGGGGACGACCCCCCTGAACCCCCCGCGACGCTGGCCTGGGGGGACGACCCCCCTGGCCTCCCCGCCGGTCTGCCAAGCCCCCGGGCAGACCGGCCAGCCGAGCGCCGCGTAGCCTTGGGCCGCGATGGCAATCTTCTCGCTGGCCTTGCGGCGCCTGGCTCGCAACACCGCCTCGACCATCTGCTAGGACCTCCCCGCGGGGTTTGCTATCCGCATCAACTCACCGCGTCCCGCGGGACACAACAACCCTAGCCGGGAGTGCCGCCCGGCGGAGCCAGGGCCGTCTCCTAGCGAAGCTGCCCGGCCCACTCGGTAGCCCAGTAGGTCAGGATGATCCCGGCTCCTGCCCGCTTGATCGCGGTCAGCGACTCGGTGATCACCCGGTCCCTGTCCAGCCAGCCGTTGGCCGCGGCGGCCTCGATCATCGCGAACTCGCCGCTGACCTGATAGGCCGCCACCGGAACCTGCACCGACCGGGCGACCAGGCTGATGACGTCCAGGTACGCGAGCGCCGGCTTGACCATGACGATGTCGGCACCCTCGCTGACGTCGAGCAGCACCTCCCGCAGCGCCTCCTCAGGGCTGCCGTGATCCTGCTGGTAGGAGGCCCGGTCGCCGAACTGGGGCGCGCACTCGGCCGCGTCCCTGAAGGGGCCGTAGAACGCCGATGCGTACTTCGCCGAATAGGCGCAGATCGCTACCTCAGCGAATCCGCCGGCGTCCAGCGCGGCGCGGATCGCGGTCACCTGGCCGTCCATCATCCCGCTCGGCGCGACCACCTGCGCGCCCGCCGACGCCTGGGCCACCCCGATCGCCGTGTAGCGCTCCAGGGTGGCGTCGTTGTCGACATCGCCAGCCTCGGTCAGGATCCCGCAGTGCCCGTGATCGGTGTACTCGTCCAGGCACAGGTCGGCCATCAGCACCGTGTCAGCGCCCAGGTCCGCGGTCAGGTCGGCAAGCGCGAGCTGGACGATGCCCGCCGGGTCGTCGGCCGCCGATCCGCGTGCGTCCTTCTCCGCGGGAATGCCGAACAGGATCAGGCCGCCAACCCCGGCCTCGACCGCCTCGGCGGCCGCCTTGCGCAGGCTGTCCCTGGTGTGCTGCAGCACCCCGGGCATGGACCCGACCGGCTGCGGCTGGCTGATCCCCTCCTTGACGAACAACGGCTGGATCAGGTCGGCTGGCCGCACGCTGGTGCGCGCCACGAGCCGCCGCATGGCCGCGGTCCCGCGCAGCCTGCGGGGCCTTACCTGCGGGAATCCCGCCGTCATGACACGACTCCTGGTCGTCTCACCGGAGCCTGCGGCGGGCTCCGCGGCGCCGCTCGCTCGGCCGCCGTACGGGCTCACCGGCCTGCACCGCGGCTTCCCTCATCGAGGCTCCGTGCGCGGCGAGAGCGTCGACGAGCAGCGCCGTCGACGGCGTGTCGGCGACCACGTCGACCCTGAGCCCGAACTCGGCCGCGGTCTTCGCGGTCTCCGGCCCGATCACCGCGATCACCGTCACAGCGTGCGGCTTGCCGGCGATGCCGATCAGGTTCCGCACCGTCGAGGAGGACGTGAAGAGGACGGCATCGAAGCCGCCGCCCTTGATCGCCTCCCTGATCGGGGCGGGCGGCGGGGCGGCGCGCACCGTCCGGTACGCGGTGATGTCCTCGGCTTCCCAGCCGAGCTCGGTCAGCCCGGCCACAAGGCCCTCGGTCGCGATGTCGGCACGAGGCAACAGCACCCGGTTGATGGGGTCGAGCAGGTCGTCATACGCGGGCCAGGCCTTCGCGAGCCCTTCGGCAGACTGGTCGCCGTCGGGCATCAGGTCCGGTGCTATCCCGAAGGCCCGCAGCGACGCGGCGGTCTGCTCGCCGACCGCGGCGATCTTGACACCTGCGAAGGCCCTGGCATCCAGGCCGTACTCCTCGAACTTCTCCCTGATCGCGCGCACGGCGTTGGCCGAGGTGAAGCCCACCCACTGGTACCTGCCGGTGACCAGGCCGCGGACGGCCCGCTCCATCTGCTGCGGGGTACGCGGCGGCTCGACCGCGATGGTCGGCACCTGCTCGGGCACCGCGCCGTACGAGCGCAGGTGGTCGCAGACGCTGGCGGCCTGCTCCTTGGTTCGCGGCACCAGCACCCGCCAGCCGAACAGCGGCCTGGTCTCGAACCAGGACAGCTGCTGCTGCGCCCTGACCACGTCGCCGAGGACGGCGATGGCCCGTCCGTGCGCCGTCAGCAGGCTCACGCCAGCGGCCTTGAGGTCGGCCGTCACCGTCCCGAGCGAGCTGACGACGGTGTGCTGGTCGGTGGTGGTGCCGTTCCAGGTGATCGCGAATGGCGTGCTGTCCGCCCAGCCGGCCGCGATCAGCATCTTGGCGATGTCGGCGATACCCGTCTCGGCGCCGAGGATCACCAGCGTGCCATGCCCCGCTGTCATCCGGCTGACCTCGGCGGCGTGGATGATCCGCACGTCGCCCGTCACGTCCTGGGTCAGCGGGATCCCGGCGTAAGCGGGCACCGCGGTGGCCGCGGACACGCCAGGCACGACCTCGAAGGCAACCTTGGCCTTGGCGCACGCGGCGGCGTCGGCGGCAGCGGTGCAGAACAAGAACGGGTCCCCGCCAAACAGGCGGAGCGCGACCTGGCCGGCCTTGGCCGCCTTGATCAGGAGCTTGGGGTCCTGCTCGAGAACCCCCGAGTCCACCACGGTGGCGTCACCGCGGAGCCGGTGCGCGATCCGCTCGCGCACCCACGGCGCCGCGACGATCAGGTCAGCCTCGGCGAGCAGGGAGGCCGCCCGCAGCGTCAGCAGGCCCTCGTCGCCTGGCCCGATGCCCACGAGCGCGACGATCCCGCCGCCGCTCCTCGTTCCCTCCGGCGCGCTTCGGCCGGTCTTCGCTGCCGCATGCTTCTCTGCTGCCTTCTTATCTGACGCCTTCTTCTCCGGCGTGGGGTTCACTTCGCATCGTCCCCGTTAGTGCGGTGTCCTTCGGACACATCCGTATACCTTCCGGCGCCGCGGCTGAGCAGCTCAGCGGCGACCTGCCGGCCGATCCGCGCCGCCTGGCCGGCCGGCCCGGTAGCGCTGGCCCGCAACACCTGTCCCCCGTCGGGCCCTGCGACGACGGCGTCAAGCCGCAGCACGCTCGTTCCGGCAGCATACGCGCCGATCGGCGCCGAGCAGCCCGCCTGCAACGCGGCGAGCAGGGCGCGTTCCGCGGTGGTCGCGGCGCGGCTCGGCTCGTCGTCGGCCTGGCTCAGCAGGTCGGCGAGCTCGGGCCGGCTCGCGAGGCACTCCACGGCCAGCGCGCCCTGGCCGGGCGCTGGCATCATCTCGTCCGGCTCGAAGACCTGGCTGACCGACTCGAGCCGGCCGATCCTGGCCAGCCCCGCGTAGGCGAGCACGACGGCGTCGACCTCCCCTCCGTCGACCTTGCCGAGCCGGGTTCCCGCGTTGCCGCGGATTGGCACCGGTCGCAGGTCAGGCCGCAGCAGCAGCAACTGGGCGGCGCGCCGCGGCGACCCTGTCCCGATCCGCGCCCAGGCTGGCAGGTCAGGGAGCTTGGCGCCGCTCCTGGCAACCAGCGCGTCCCGCGGGTCTTCGCGCTCCGGCACCGCCGCGAGTACCAGCGCGGGGTCACCGGCGGCAGGCAGATCCTTGAGCGAGTGCACGGCGAAATCGATGTCGCCGGTCAGGAGACGCTTGCGCAGCGCGCTGACGAACACGCCCGTGCCGCCGATCTGAGCTAGCTCGGCCTTGCTCTCGTCGCCGAAAGTGCTGAGGCCGACGAGGTCAACCAGGCATCCGGTACTGGCCGACACCAGCTTCGCGACGTGCGCGGACTGCGCCATCGCCATCGGGCTGCGCCTCGTGCCGAGGCGCAGTGTTCGCCGGGGGGGCGACCCCCCGAACCCCCCGCCGGATGCTCGCCCGCCTGGTGCGCCGTTCACTCGGTAGCCTCCCGCAGCGACCAGGCCAGCATGTCATCGTCGGGCCGCCGGACCGCCTGCACGGTGTCCGGGTCGAGCTCGAACAGGACGCGCAGCGCCGTCTCATAGGCGTCGCCACCGGGCGACCCGGCCAGCTCTTTCACTCGCACCGTCGGGCCGTGCAGCAGCTTGTCGGCGATCCTGCCCATTGTCTGCGCTATCTCCCTGCGAGTCCTGGCATCCAGCTCGCCCAGCCGCCGGTCCAGCCTGTCAAGCTCCGATTCCACCACGGTCGCCGCCTTCGCGCGGAGGGCCACGACAGTCGGCGCGACACTCTCTGCCCGCTGTGCCTTCAGGTAACCGGCCAGTTCCTCGGCGACGATCCGCCGCACCGCGGTGATGTCAGGCTCGCGGGCCAGCGCCGCGACCCGGGCAGCGCCCGGAGCCTGCCGGCCGCTCGCCGCGCCGATCGTCGCCAGGTCGATCAGCCGCACGTCAGGCAGCGTGCCTGCCGCGGTCTCGATGTCACGCGGCAGCGCGAGGTCGACAAGCGTGAGCGGACCTTTTCCCCCGCCGCTGCCAGCCAGCTCGGCCCGCAGCCGCAGCGCTTGGCTGACGGCCGCCCTGCTGAGCACCTGCCCGGCCGCGCCCGTGCACGCGACCACGAGGTCTGCGGCGGCGACCGCGGCAGGCAAGTCGGTCAGGCCCGTCGCGCCGACGCCGTACCTGGCGGCCAGCCGCTCGGCGCGCCCCGGCGTCCGGTTCGCGATCACGACCCGGCTCGCGCCCTGCCGCAGCGCCGTCGCGACGGCCAGCGAGCTCATCGAGCCCGCGCCGATGACGAGCACGCTGAGCCCGCTCAGCGCGCGCGGGCTGCCGTGCGCCGACGCGCCGAGGCCCAGGCCGAGGCTGACCAGGCTCTGCCCGGCGGCGTCGATGCCGGTCTCCGCGTGCGCGCGCCGTCCGGCCCGCAGCGCGAGCCTGCTGACATCGGACAGCTCGTGGCTCAGTGTGCCGTGCTGCCTAGCGGCCTTCACGGCCTGCCTGACCTGGCCGAGTATCTGGCTCTCGCCCACCACCATCGACTCGAGCCCGCAGGCGACGGTCAGCAGGTGCTGCACCGCGCGGTCCTCGTAGTGCAGGTAGGCCGAGCCGGTCAGCTCGCTGAGCGGCAGTCCGGAATGGCGGGCAAGGAGCTCGCAAATGGCCGCGACGCCGCCGTGGAACCTGTCGACCTCGGCGTAGACCTCGATCCGGTTGCAGGTGCTGAGCACCAGCGCGCCGGCGACGTTCTCCGAGCCGAACACGTCCTGCAGCAGCTTGGTCTGCGCGTCACCGGAGACGACCGCGCGCTCCAGCGTGCTGACCGCTGCGCTGGCGTGGCTGAGGCCGACCACCAGAACGCTCATGTACCAACCGCCTCGGCCGTCACCTGACCGTCACCATCCAATGCCAGCGTCCTGCCCGTGCCGCCCGAGCTGCCGTTGCTCGCAGGCATCGCGACATCGCGCTCGCCGCGGTGCAGAACCCGGACTACCGACCGGCGCTGGGCGTGAAACGCGAGAATCTGCAACTCGATCGATAGGTCGACTTTACGCACATCGACGCCGTCTGGCACGCTCAGTACGACAGGCGCGAAGTTCAGGATGCTGGTGACGCCGGCCGCGACGAGCCGGTCGCAGATGCCCTGGGCCGCGACGGCCGGCACGGTAATGGCGCCGATCATGACGCCGGAGTCGGCGACGACGCGCTCGATCTCATCCGATGCCCGCACCCGGTGCCCGGCGATCACGCTGCCGATCACGGCAGGATCGGAGTCAAGCAGCGCGGCGACACGGAATCCGCGCGAGGCGAACCCGCCATAGTTGGCCAGCGCCCGGCCCAGGTTTCCCGCGCCGACAATGACGACAGGCCAGTCCTGCGTCAGCCCCAGTTCCCTGGACACCTGGTAGATCAGGTAGTCGACGTCGTACCCGACGCCGCGGGTGCCGTACGAGCCCAGATGCGACAGGTCCTTGCGGAGCTTGGCTGAGTTCACCCCCGCCGCGGCCGCGAGTTCCTCGCTCGACACGGACGCGATGTCGCGGTCAGCGAGCGCGTACAGGGCACGCAAATACAACGGGAGGCGAGCGATGGTCGCCTCCGGGATGCCCTGCAAGCTGCTCTCTGACCTCGTTCGGCGGGACATACGCCGGCAACTCCTGGGGGATCGGCACCGCGGGCGGGACCTGGTGAGACATCCGCCTCATGGGCCGTCCGCTCCAGCCTTCTACCGTACGCCCTTGTGAACGTTTGCACAAAGTCGGCGTTCCCTGATGGCGGCGGTCCGGGCCGCTAGGACCCGAGCGCCCGCCTGAGCCGGTGCTCGTCAACCCGCCAGAAGTCGTGCTGAACCCCGTCGATCAGGGTCACCGGGATCATCTCCCCGTACTCCCTGAGGTCAGCATCCGACCCCGTGATGTCCCGCTCGTTCCAGGCGATCCCGAGGTCCGCGGCGACTCGGGAGATCACGGCGCGCGCGTCATCGCACAGATGGCAGCCGGGCCGCGACAGCAGCGTGATCGAGTGCGGCGAACCCGGGGAGGTACTGGGCGTCGCCCACCCGGGCGGCGTCGTCACCGGTACCGGGGATCCTCGTCACGCAGGCCGGCCCAGCCTTCGTAGCCCGGACCGTCCTGGCCGCCAGGCCGCCTGGCCGGCTGCTCGCGAGGCTCCGTCCTGCCGTGCTGCCCGCCGCGCACAGCCGCGTCGCGCGAGGGCGACGGATGCCGTCCCCCCCGGCCGCCTGCGCGCGAGGACTTCGTGACGCCGGTCAGGTCGATCCCCGACTCGCTGAGGATGTCCGAGATGGCCGAGTACGAGGGCAGCGGCGATACCTTGGCCTGCTGCAAGCCGAGTTCGATGGCGTTGGTGGCGAGCACCATGGACCTGCGCTCCGCCACGTACATGGCCACGTACGGCTGGGCCATGTGCTCGTCGTAGGCCGCGCGGTCGCGGTAGACCTCGTACAGGATCCGCTGCATCGGCGCGGTCGGAACCGCGTGCACGATGTACACGAGCGTGCCTGGCTCGAGCGACCTGACCTGCTCCACGACCTGCTCAGTCATCCGGTCGAAGTCCCCGAGCCGGTCATCAAGCAGGGTGTAGATAGTGATCTGGCCGAACAGCCGCCCCGGCTGGTGGCCGGCCGCGGCAGGCCCGCCGTGCCGCCGCTCACGGGACTCGGCGACACCAGAGCCCAGGCCCGGCTGCAGACCGGAATAGAACTGCGCGGAATCGAACTGGGCCGAATCGAACTGGGCCGAATCGAACTGGCCAGAGTCGTCGAACTGGGCAGAGTCGAACTGGGCAGAGTCGTACGTGTCAGGATCGCGCCGCACGGCCGGGTCGGACCGCTCCGCGGCGAGCGCCGCGAGGGCAGGGTAGGCGAGATCATCGTCGGGTTCGCTGAGCCGCCGGGCGGTCCCGGCCGGCAGGCCGCGGTGAGCGGCCTCGTCACGGTACGCAGAGGTCAGGTAGTCATCAACGAGGTCGTCGTACCTGTCGTCCTGCCGGTCGCCGGAGTCGTACCAGCCAGGCCCGGCGGGACGACCACGATCGCGGTCGGCGGAGGCGCGGTCGGCGGCCAGCCCGCGCCGGCTGGCAGTGACGGCCGCGACCCACGCCAGCACCGCGGCGAGCAAGGCGGCAAGGGCGAAGAAGCTGCTGCCGAACCTCACGTGCGCGAACATCATCAGCCCGGGCAGCGACAGGACGATCGCCGCCGCGCAGGCCAGCAGGCCGGGCCTGACGACCTCTTCGTATGCCCGCCCGCGCCCTGACCTCGCCAGCACGACAAGCGCGCTGATCAGCGCCGTGGCGAGGGAGAGCGCGGCCAGGAATTCGATCAGGCCAAGGGGGATGAGCTGGTAGAACACAGCCGGGTCGGGCCAGGAGGTGCTCAGCGTGCTGCTCGTGCTCAGCGGATCGCTGCCCAGGATGACCAGGACGATGACGCTGATCGCCGACACGGCAAGACGCATGGCGAAGCGCCCCGGCAAGCCCCAGGCGATCAGCTCGACCAGGCCAAGGCAGATCGCCAGCGGCGCGACCGCCTGAGTGCCGAGTTCCATCGCGCGGAACATCACGTCGCTGAAACCGGTCAGGTAGCCGAGCGCCTGAGCAGCGAGCGCCACCGCAAGCCCGAAGACCGCGATCGTCCACGCGACGAGGAAGATCCTCGGTGTCCTGGCGCTGCGCGCGGTGAGAACGCCGGTCCCCACCGCGGCGATCACGGCGCCGAGCGCGACCACGATCAGAGAGGCTGTCATCCCTGCCTTTGGTGCGGGTCGCCACCATCAGAGCGAACCCGCTGACCAGCTAAGTAGCGGCCCTTCCTGGCGAGGCCCGCTCAGTTTTCCCAAGAGTACCCACTAGGCTCGGTTACCGTGACGGCGCTTCGAAGACGCCACGGCACGGCGGGGAGCTCGGGGGGATCGTCCTCTCCGAACTCCAGTGCGGTGGTTGCGGGGGAAGCCGCCGCGGCTGTCGCGGAAGTCAGCCAGCCCCCGATCGTCCCCGACCCGCAGGCCGGTGCCTTCTTCGACGTCGACAACACGCTCATGCGCGGTGCGTCGATATATCACTTCGCCAGGGGACTCGCGGCCCGCAGGATGTTCGGCCCGCGGGACCTGGTCAAGATGGCCGCCGGCCAGGTCATATTCCGCGCGCGCGGGGCCGAGGACGCGGACCACATCGACGCGGCCAGGCAGGCCGCGCTGGCGTTCGTGGCCGGGCACAAGGTGGCTGACATCACCGCGCTTGGCGAGGAGATCTACGACGACACCATGGCCGACCGGATCTGGGAGGGCTCGCGAGAGCTGACCAAGGCGCATCTGGATGCCGGCCAGCGAGTCTGGCTGGTGACAGCGACGCCGGTGGAGCTGGCCGAGATCCTGGCCCGCAGGCTCGGCCTGACCGGGGCTCTCGGCACGGTCGCCGAGGTCTCCGACGGCGTGTATACGGGCCGGCTGGCAGGCGGGCTGCTGCACGGCGAGGCCAAGGCGGCCGCCATGCGGGCGCTGGCCGAGCGGGAGAACCTGGACCTGGCACGGTGCAGCGCCTACAGCGACTCTGTGAACGACCTGCCCATGCTCAACCTGGTCGGGCATCCGAATGTGGTGAATCCTGACGGTCAGCTGCGGGCGCTGGCCAGAAGACAGAACTGGCCGATCCACGACTTCAGGAAAGGTCGCAGGGCGACCATCATCGCGATTCCGGTGGCCGCCGGTGCCGGGGTGGTGGCCGGAGGGCTGGCCGCTGGCATCGCGGTTCGCAAGCACCGCGCGGCGGCCGGCTAGGCAGGGACCGCCAGGGCACCTGAGTTCGGTCAGTCGCCGAACGCGGGCCCGCGCTCGGCGAGCAGCTCGTCGATCTTCGTGGCGATCGTGTCCTTAACCTTGTCCGCCAGCTCGGCGATGACCTCGGCATCCTCGCACTGGTCAGGGGCGAAGCCGTGCGTGGGTACCGGGTCGCAGAACTCGATCAGCCACTTAGACGGCAGCGGGATGGCGCCGAGAGGGCCGAGCCACGGGAAGAGCGGGGTGATGGGAAAGTACGGCAGCTTCAGCCGGGTCGCCACCTCGGACCAGTCGGCGACCATCGGATAGATCTCCTCGGCCCCGACGATCGCCACGGGGACGAGCGGGACGCCCGTCCGCAATGCTGTCTTCGCGAAGCCGCCGCGGCCGAATCGCTGCAGGTGGTAACGGTCGCGGAAAGGCTTGCCGATGCCCTTGAAGCCCTCAGGGAACACCCCCACAAGCGCACCAGCGCCGAGCAGCCGCTCGGCCTCGGCCGGATTCGCCGGCACGTGCCCGCTCGCCCGCGCCACCTTGCCGAGAAGCGGTACCGAGTACACCAGGTCGGCGCCGAGCAGCCGCAGGTTCCTGGCTGCCGGGTGCTCGTCGAACAGTCCAACCTGGAGCATCAGCGCATCGAGCGGCAGCACGCCTGAATGGTTGGCGACAACGATGGCGGGGCCCACCGACGGCACGTGCTCGAGCCCGCGCATCTCGACCCGGAACCAGCCCCGGTACAGAGCACGTGCCGCGGGCATGAGTACCGCGTGGTTTAGTTCAGGATCGAATCCAGTGTCCGGATCTACCGAGTACTCGCCCGCAGCGCGGCGCCGGACGAACTCGGCGGCGCTCGCCAGGCGCCGCATCCACGGCCTGGGGACCGGAGGCTCGTGCTCGCTCATATCCGGATCATCCGCATCGGGGCCCGCCAGGGCATCAGGGCGGCCTGGCGAGTCAGCCCGACTCGCCCGCAGCCGCTACTTCTTCTTATTCCTGCGCTGAACGCGCGTCTTGCGAAGCAGCTTGCGGTGCTTCTTCTTAGCCATCCGCTTGCGGCGCTTCTTGATTACTGAACCCACAAAACCACCCTCGATCGATACCCACGCGGGGCAGCATGCCTAACCTTCACCGCCGCAGCCGCGGTGGTGGCCGGGGTCATCCCCGTACCCCGGCTGTCGGGGCGCATGCCAGTGCCAAAGCGTACCCCTGCCGCGCTCCCGCGTGCTCTCCGGCCAGGTTTCTGGCCTTGCCAGCCGCGGTCCCGGGTGGCCGGGAGCCTCAGCCAGCCTCGACGAAGGCGTCCCTGAGGTACTGGTCGACCGCGCGCTCAGGCACCCGGAACGATCGGCCGACCCTGATCGCCTCCAGATCCCCCGAATGAACCAGACGGTAGACGGTCATCTTCGACACACGCATGATCGCCGCTACCTCAGCCACCGTCAGGAACCGGACGGCACTGAGCGGAGTAGCCTCTGCTGCCATCGATAGCCCTCTCCGGCGCTCCCCGGCGCGCCAAGCCATATCCAGCGCACCAGTCACGCCCGTCTCCAGCGTAATTCGTAGTTCGGAAAGGGCAACCCCCGAGGCCGGGCGTGATTAATGGGCTGGCGGGCGTTCAGGGTCACCCTTAGCCAGCGCCCAGTTCCCTGCCCCTGTCCCTGGCGGCCTCGATTGCCGCCAGGAATGCCGCGCGGACGCCGTGCCGCTCAAGCTCCCTGATCGCGCTGATCGTCGTTCCGCCAGGGGACGTGACCGCCTCGCGCAGGATCACGGGGTGCTCGCCCGACTCGCGCAGCATGGTCGCGGCGCCGTACACCGCCTGCTTGACCATTTCCAGGGCCGATGCCCGCGACATCCCGAGCAGGATTCCGGCGTCCACCATCGACTCGACGAGGAAGTACACGTAAGCAGGGCCACTGCCCGACAGCGCGGTGGCCGCGTCCTGCTGTGACTCGGGAATCCGCAGAACCTTGCCGACCGGCTTGAGCAGCTCCTCGGTCCTGCGCAGGTGCTGCTCGCTCGCGTACCGGCCAGGCGAGATCACGCTCATCGCCTCGTCGACCAGCACGGGCGTGTTGGACATCACCCGGACGACGGCCACCTCTTCCCCGAGCCCGGACTCGATGAACCTGGTCGGGATGCCCGCCGCGACGGAGATCACCAGCTGGTCGGCCCTGACGTGCGGCGCGATCTCCTCGAGCAGGCCGGTCATGTCCTGCGGCTTGACGGTGATGACGAGCGTCTCGGCCTTGTCAGCCGCCTCGCTCGCCGCCGTCACCTCGATGCCGTACGAGTCGTGCAGAGCCTCGGCGCGGTCACGCCTGCGCGCGGCCGCGATGACGCCCGACGGCGCCACCCCGGCCCTGAGCATTCCGGACAGAAGCGCCTCGCCCATTTTGCCGGCGCCGAGGATCGCGATCATGTTTCGAGCGTAGCCGCAGCGCGCGGCTGGGCGGGCGGGGCCGTCCTAGTGCCGGGAGGCGAGCGCGCGGAGGAAGAACGCGAGGTTGGCCGGCCGCTCGGCGAGCCGGCGCATGAAGTAGCCGTACCAGTCGTTGCCGTAAGGCACATAGACACGCATCTGGGCGCCTTCGGCGGCGAGCTTAGCCTGCTCGTCGGTCCTGATGCCGTACAGCATCTGGTACTCGAAACTGCCGAGATCCCGGCCGATGGTGGTGACCCTGGACTTCGCGATCGCGACCAGCCGCGGGTCGTGGGTGGCCAGCATCGGGTAGCCGGCGCCGTCGAGCAGTATCCGCAGGCACCGCGCGTAACTCCGGTCGATCTCGGACCTGGCGGCGAACGCGAACCCGTCGGGAGCCCGGTAGGCGCCCTTGCACAGCCGCACCCTGGACCCGGCCACAGCGAGGGCCTCGCAGTCGCCGGGGCTGCGGCGCAGGTACGACTGGATCACGCAGCCCAGGTCAGGGAAGTCCGCGCGGAGGTCACTGACCAGCCTGAGGGTGGCATCGACCCACGTGTGGTCCTCCATGTCGACGGTCACGGTGGTACCGGCAACCTGAGCGGCGGCAGCGATCCTGCCGATGTTCTCCGCTGCGGTCTTCTCGCCGTGCTCAGCGAGGCCGAGCCCGACCGCTGTCGGCTTGACCGAGACCTCCGCCCGGCCGCCGACCGTGAGACCGGCCCTGGCAAGCAGTTCGAGCAGCTTGACGTACTCCGACGTGACGGCGGCGGCCTGCTCGGGATCGACCGTGTCCTCGCCGAGGTAGTCGATCGTGACCGACCGGCCCTGGCCGAGCAGCCGATCGGTCACCGCCAAGGCGCCGGCCGCGTCGTCTCCGGCCACGAACCTCCCGACCACGTCCCTGGTCACAGGCGCGGTCGTGATCAGCTGTTGGACCCGCTGGCTGGCAGAAGCGGCCAGCAATACCCGGCGCAGCACCGCAGTGCACCTCCACGAAGCACGAGCCGAAGGGCAGGAGTTCCTGCCGGCACAGGTTACTCCTGCCCGCACCTCGGTCCTGGTCTCAGTCTTCGCCTAGAGACCCCGTCTGGCCAGGGTTAAACCTGCTCGGAGCGCTACCGGCCGCGCCTGCGGCCCATGCTGATCGTGACGTTCGCACCGGCGTCAGGCGGCACGATCACCTCCTGCGCGGCGCTGATCCCGGCGACGGTCAGCGCGTCCGTCACCGGCACGGTCCGCTTGACCAGCGCGAGCGCGACCGGGCCTAGCTCGTAGTGCCTGGCGCTCGACCCGACGAAGCCGACCGCGGACTCGCCGTTGCGCACCTCGTCGCCGTGCGCGGGCAGCTTGTCCTCGCTCCCGTCCAGGTGCAGCATGACCAGCCGGCGTGGCGGGTGACCGAGGTTGTGCACGCGAGCGACCGTCTCCTGACCGCGATAGCAGCCCTTGTTCAGGTGCACGGCCGGGGAGATCCAGCCCATCTCGTGCGGGATGGCGCGGTGATCGGTGTCCGTCCCGAACCTCGGCCGGTGCCCGGCGATCCGCAGGGCTTCGTGCGCCAGCATCCCGGCAAGTCGGTAGCCGCGGCCGCGCATGGCGCCGGCCACCTCGTCGATCGCATCCCGCGGCACGATCAGGTCGGTCCCGTGGCCGAAGTCCATCGCAGCGGCAGTGATGGCGGGGAAGGGGACCCCGGCGGCATCCGGCTTGACGTCCGGCCCCATGACAGTCAGCACCGCGTAGTCCGCGCCGACGTTCGCGGCCTCGACCCGCAGCATGAACCGCATCGAATCCAGGAACTCGAGCAGCGAAGCCGCCTCTCCTGGCTCGACGTGGATCCAGGTGTCGCTGCCGTCGTCGACGAGTGACAGGTGATGCTCGACGTGCCCGCGGGGGCTCAGGATCAGCGTCTGCTGCGCGACGCCAGCCGCGAGGTCGTCGACCTTCTGCGTGCTGATGCTGTTCAGCCAGCTGAGCCGGTCCTTGCCGGTGATCCGCAGCACGTCCCGGTTCGACCGGTCGACCAGGCCAGCCGCCTCGGCAAGGGCCCGCTGCTCAGCGAACGGATCGCCGTAGTGCGCGGCCACGCCCACGTCAGGGGCATCGGCCGCGACGGCGCCGGGAGTGGCAAGCAAGGGACTATCCATGGCGCAAGGCTATGCGCTGGCCGCGCGGGACTGGCGGTTCAGGCCTCGGTCACGGCACCGTCCCGCACGACCAGCCGGCGGGTCACCCTGAGCCGCTCGGCCAGGGTGCGGTCGTGCGTGACGACGAGCAGCGTCCCGTCGTAGCGGTCAAGCGCCTGCTCGAGCTGCTCGATCGCGGGCAAGTCCAGGTGGTTCGTGGGCTCGTCGAGCACGAGCAGGTTCGCGCCCGAGTGCATGAGCAGCGCGAGGTCGGTCCTGGTCCGCTCGCCGGGCGAGAGCATCCCGACTGGCCTGCCGATGTCGTCCGCGCCGAGACCGAACTTCGCGAGCAGCGTCCGCGCCTCCGCCTCGGCCAGCCCGGAGGCCCCGCGAAACGCGGCGAGCAGCGTCTCGGTCGGTTCGAACGTCAGCCGGCGCTGGTCGATCTCGCCGATCCGCACGGACGCGCCGAGCGACTGGCGGCCCTGCGTCAGCGGCAGCCGTCCGAGCAGCGCCTGCAGCAGGGTGGTCTTGCCCGATCCGTTGTCGCCCTGCACGAGCAGCCGCTCGCCCCAGTTCAGCTGCAAGCTGACCGGCCCGAGCCGGAAGCTGCCGCGCCTGACCACGGCGTCGGACAGCGTGGCCACGATCTCACCGCTGCGCGTCGCCGCGCCGAAGCGCAGCCGCAGCTCCCACTCCTTGCGCGGCTCGGCGACCTGCTCGAGCCCGTCGATCGCGCGCAGCGTCGCCGCGCCCCTGGCCGCCACGCGCTGCGCACCCTCGGCCATGCCGCGCCTGATGGTCTTGTCTGGCTCCTTCCGGCGCATCGCGGCGCTCTTGGCCGTGCGCTCCCCTGAGCGGGCCCATTCCTTCTGCCGCCTTGCCCGCTCGAGCAGCTCGTCCCTGGTCGCGGCGTAGGTCTCGTAGGCCTCGGCGGCCCTGGCCTTGTCCCGCTCCAGTTCCTCGCGGTAGGCCTGGTACCCACCGCCGTAGAGCTTGACCTCGCGGGTGTGCGGGTCGATCTGCAGCACGGCAAGCGCGGTTCGCTGCAGGAATGACCGGTCATGCGACACCACGACCAGCCCGCCCCGGAACCCGCTGAGGTGGCTCTCAAGCAGCTCGAGGCCGCTCAGGTCCAGGTCGTTGGTGGGCTCGTCGAGCAGCAGCACATCGAACCGCGCCAGCAGCACGGCAGCCAGCGCGAGCCTGGCCGCCTGTCCGCCCGAGTACCCGGTCGCCGGCCGGTCCAGGTCGGCCGGCAGGCCGAGCCCGGCCGCCAGCTCGGTGGCGCGGACATCGAGATCGGGACCGCCGAGCGCCAGGTAGGCGTCGAGCGCGACCGCGTATTCCCGCCCGGCCTCGCCCTCGCTGACCCGGTCCCCCGCGCCGTCGCCACCCGTGCCCTCGCTCGCAGCGCCGCCGCTCGCCGCGGCAAGCCGCTGCGAGGCCGCCAGCATGGCCTCCTCGGCGGCCGCGACGCCGGTACGCCTGGCGAGGTATCCCATCGCGGTCTCGCCGTCCCGCCGGTCGCGTTCCTGCGGGAGATAGCCGACCGTGCCGGCCGCGCTGACCGTGCCGGCGTCCGGCTGCACCAGGCCGGCCAGCAGCTTGAGCAGGGTGGACTTGCCGACGCCGTTCGGCCCCACGACAGCGATCCGGTCACCGGGCGCGACCGCCAGGCTCGCGTTGTGCAGCACGGTGAGCGCCCCGAAGGAGACGCTGACGGCTCGGGCGGTCAGCAGGGACATTGCGCCACCTTATGCATGCTGTCGCGGTACCTGCCTCCGATTTTTCGGCGAGGCCCCGGAGAGTGCCCGCTATGTCGCGCCGGCTGCCGCCTCCGGCGTCCGGCAGTCCGCGCAGGTACCGAACACGGTCAGGTGCCCGACGTCGGTCTCGAACCCGTAGTCGGCATCGAGGGCGCGGACCAGCGAGCCGACCGCCGCGGGGTCTAGCTGGATGATCGCGCCGCAGGCGCGGCAGACCAGGTGCACGTGCTGCGCGTCGGCGGCCAGGTGATAGCGATGCGCGCCGTGCCCGAGATGGGTGTGGGTGACCAGCCCGATCTGCTCGAGCAGCTCGAGAGTCCGGTAAACCGTGGATAGGTTGAGCCCGACAGCGGTCTGCCTGACCTCGGCGTATATCTCCTCGGGGGTCGCGTGCTCGAGCCTCGTCACCGCCTCGAGAATGAGCTGGCGTTGTGGCGTGACCCGGTACCCGCTGGCCCGCAGCGTGTCATCCCACGTCTGCGACATGCCTTGAGTCTAGTGACGACGCCATAACCCACTTGCCCACCAGCGCGGCCGTGTCGTACCGTTCTGGCTAACGCGGGAAAGGAGGTGGTCCAACAGTATGCATAGATGTCGGACTCGCGAGGTGGCTGCCAGCTAGCCGCCGTCCCGTGGAGCGCAACCGGCGGGAGCCGGATGCGCGCGTCACCGGCCTGCGCCTCAGTCCTTCCTAGGCTGAGCCGCGTGCCGCCAAGGCGGCGGTCGGCGAATACACGGCAGACACCGGACCCCCGGGTGATCGGCCTTGTCCAGTCGGTCCCCGCGAGGCCTGCGCAGCTACAGGCCGATGCGAGAGCAGCCCGGGGGATTCTCTTTGCCTACACGCTCTACTCGCTGACCGGGTAGGCAGCCACGAACACCGTGGCCTTGCTGGCGTCACGCGGCCAGCGGTACGCCCTGCACCGCTGGCTGGCCGGCAGCGCGATCACGTCCCCAGGGCCAAGCACCAGGTCGGCACGTTCGGCGGCTTCGAATTCGAATTTGAGCTGACCCTGCAGCACCAGGATCAGATCGATCTCGTCCGATGAGAACCAGCCTTCGTCGATCGGCTCGTCCTGCTTGCTCACCCAGACGAGCTCGATGCCTGAACCGGAGAACACGGATCCCACGGCGCCGTATGGCGTCACCCTGACCTGCTCAGCGTCGCCGCGCAGGACGTTCAAGACCCGCAACTCACGGTTCTCGCGCTGCCCGTCCATCGGCCTCGCCTCCCTTTAGCCGGCCGTCGCGGCGCCGCTCACGCGCTTGAGCTGGGCGGACAGGTGCGGCTGGAGCGGCTGCCCGACCGCTGCCATGTCGTAGGCATACGCCAGGTCCCCGCCGACGAGGCCGTACAGCCGCTTGCCGGCCGTGACTTCCTTAGCTGTCGCGGTCCTGACCACCGCGTCGGTCGCCATTTCGATCTTGGTCCCGCTGATGGTGCCGATGTACACCTCGCTGACGCCGGTCGGATGCACGATGAGCGCCTCGAGGCCGTCGCCGGGCTGCGGCCGCCAGAAGCCGAGCTCCATGTGCGACAGGCGGCCGATCGACCCGTCAGGCTCGAGCAGCCAGGTCCGGCTCGAATAGATCAGAAATGGCTTGCCGTTGTGGGTGAAGGTGATTTCCTCGCCGTAGTTGCGGCTCTCGATCGTCGGGTAGCCCATGACGCCCGCGCCCTCCCACCGGCCGAGCAGGAAGCTGAGCGGCGCGATGGCCGGATCCGGTTCTGGCGCCTCTGGAAGCGGGCTGGTCTGCGCGGAGTCCATTCCGACAGCCTACGGCTCGCGCAGCGCCCGCCACGGCGCGCTCGGCGTGTGAGCTCCCTCCCAGATGTGGGCGAGCCCGGCAGCAATCCCGCGGATCGTGCCCGCAATACTCACAATACTCCCTTTCGTCACGCTGGGGGCCGCGCATGGGACAACGGGCGTGTATCGATGGTCCATCCATTGCGAGATCTGGTGATGAATGGACCATCGATACAGTGCCCAGTGGGCAAGCGACGGGCGGCTAAGGCCGTTTTGCCAGGTTTCGGCCGGCTCGCCAGAGGCGTAGCACCAGCAAAGCGCAGCACGCGGCGACCGCCGCGCACGCCACGGTCAAGATGATCGCCGTCACGTCAGCTGCCACGCCAGTCACCTTAAGCCCCGATCCCGCCCGATCCAGCGATCCACGCCGTGCCGCCCGTGCTGTCCACCCGCGGCCCTGCGCCCTGCCGCATCCCCGTGTTCTGCCGCGCGCCCCGCTCTGCCGCGTCCCGCGCCTCCGCAGAGCTGTCGGCGCGCTTCTTTCCGCCCCAAGTTCCCCCCGCCCCCCGGCGCCTCCCCCCGGCCCAGCGCGACATTGCGGGCGGGCGCGGCGGGGCGGGGCCCGCGGAATTAGGGTGTGTGGCATGGCTTCAGGCGCACTGGTAGTAAAAGCGACAGCGGGCAAGAACGATCCGGAACGGTGCAACCAGGCCTTCACCGTCGCCGCGACCGCGGTCGCGAGCGGCGTGCAAGTATCGCTGTGGCTGACCGGCGAGGCAACCCTGCTGGCGCTGCCCGGCCACGCCGAGGACTTCAGGCTGGCCTACGCCACGCCGCTAGCCGACCTGCTCGAGACGATCATGAAGGGCGGATCGGTCACGGTCTGCACGCAGTGCGCCGCCCGGCGGGAGATCACCGAGGATGACCTCATCGACGGCGTGCGGATCGCGGGGGCGCCCACCTTCGTTGCCGAGGTGCTGGCCGACGGCGCCAAGGCGCTCGTGTACTGAGCCGCCCCACTGAGCCGCCCCACTGAGCCGCCCCACTGAGCCGCCCCACTGCCGGCTCAGGCCAAGCCTTCCCGCGCGGTCAGCCCGGGGTGGATACGGCGGCGAGGCGCTCGGCGCGGAGCCTGCGGGTCCAGGCTTCGCCGGCGTCGGGGAGTGGCGGCAGCGGCCCTGCGGCCCAGCTGAGCAGCAGGTCTGCCAGCCCAGGATTTCGGACGAGGGCAGGTCCGTGCAGGTAGGTGCCGAGCACCCGGCCCGCGTGCGCGCCTTCGGTGCCGTCGCCGTTGCCGGTGCCGATGATGACCCGCGCGAGCGGCCGGGCGCCTGGCCCGAGCCTGGTGACGCCCTGATGGTTCTCGAACCCGGTGAGCTGCTCGACCCCGAGCGCCGGGTCGACGTCGGCCAGGACCTCGCCCACGCCGCGCTTGTCGCCGCGGCCGCTGCTGATGTCCAGGATGCCGAGCCCGTCGACCGGCTCGCCCTGCGCGCCGCCGAACACACTGCCGACGAGCTGGTAACCCGCGCACACGGCGAAGATCACCGCACCGTTCGAGGCCGCCGCAGTGAGGCCGCCGCCGGCCCGCAACCGCTGGGCGGCCAGCACCTGCGGCAGGTCCTCGCCGCCGCCGAGCAGGTAGACATCGCCCTGGCTCGGCACCGGCTGGTCGGAGTTCACCTGGATCGGCTCGACGCTCAGGCCACGCAGCTTGGCCCGGCGGGCAAGCATGATCAGGTTGCCGCGGTCACCGTAGGTACTGAGCAGGTCGGGATAGATCCAGACGAGCCGCAGGGCGCTCGGCCCGGCAGGCCGGCCACGATCCCATACCGCATGCTCGCGCTCGCCCGGGTGGCGGGCTCCGTTCATGCCAGGTTCGCGCGCCGTCCACAGCAGCTCGCCATGGAGATCAGCTGAGCCGTTCGCGCGGTACGGCGGAGGCCCGGAGTGCGGTGCGGTCATGCGGTCCGTCCAAGGGTCGCCCTGATCTGCTGGAAGGCGGTGTAGTTGGCGATCACGTCGAGACCGCCAGGAGGCACCTTGTCCACGGCCGCGTCGATGCCGTCGACTAGCTCGAACGGAATCTCGTCGGCCTCCAGCCGTACCGCCAGGTCGATCCTGCGCTCGCCGGACACGAGCACCGGCCTGCCGCGCAGCACGCGATAGTCGACGTCCCACAGCCAGGAGGTGTCCTTACCGTCGGGCACCTGCGCGTTCACCGCGAGCAGCACGGGCCGGTGGTCGGGATCAAGCACATCGAACGCCTCGAGCCAGCCGGCCGGGTTCTTGGCCAGCAGCAGGTGCAGCATCCGCCCGCGGCGCTGCACGGTCGTGTACCGGCCGGCCACCGACACCACCGAGCGCAGGTTCGGCAGGGCCTGGTCGACGTCGGCCCCGAACAGGCCAGCCACCGCCAGTGCCATGACCCCGTTGGATCTGTTGGCACGGCCGGGGAGCGACAGGTCCAGCTCCCGCACCGCGCCCATCGAGTCGATGACCGAGTCGCGATCCAGGACCCAGCGCGCCGACGGCCTGGACAGGCCGCACTCGCCGCACCGCCAGCCGAGCTCATCCCTGCGCAGGTGCGAGCCGCATTGCGGACAGCACCAGGAGTCCTCGTGCCAGCGCTGCCCGGCGGCGACCCAGACGACCTGGCCCGCCGATCCCGCCGCCCACGCGACGAGCGGATCGTCGGCGTTGGCCACGACGCGGCAGTCCGGCATGGCCGCGAACGCCTCCCGCCAGCGCCTGGCGACGAGCCAGATCTCCGCCGCCCTGTCCATCTGGTCGCGGCTCAGGTTCAGCAGCACGACGACCCGCGGGCTAGTCGCCTTCATCATCGACGGCAGGTACCGCTCGTCGACCTCGAGCACCGCATAAGGCGCATCGGGCGACCCGGCCAGCGCCGACACCAGCCCGCTCTCCATATTGGCGCCGAAGGCGTTCGAGGCGACTTCCTGGCCAAGGGAGCCGATCGCGGCCGTCACCAGCCTGGTCGTCGTCGTTTTCCCGTTCGTGCCCGTGACCAGCACGATCTGGCGCCCGGCCGCCAGCTGCCTGAGCAGATCGGGGGCGACACGCAAGCCAACCACCCCGCCGATGACAGAGCCGTCGCCGCGCCCGGTCAGCCGCGACACCTTGCCAGCGGCCTCTCCGAGCGTCGTGGCGACACGAGCCCTGATCGGGAGCTTGCTCATGGGCGCAGATGCTATCCCGCCGCGGGCACGCAGGGCGCCGCGGCAGTCTGGGTCAGAGCACAATCACTTCGGATAAGGAACAAACTAGTCCCTAAACGGATGGAATTTCCGGCAGTTTGGCTTTATCGGTTCTGGCGTCCGTGCGGCATGAGGGCACCGCGGCGGGCAGGCCGAAGCCCAGGCCCGCCAGCCCGCGGCAGGACGACCCGCCAGGGCCACGCCGTTCCCGATCAGGATCGGTGCCCGTGCCCGGAGGCGCCCAAACCCTGGTCAGAGCCTGCCGCACCATGACAGCCTGACTACTTCCAGAGACGCCAGTAGTACTGCCAGTACTTCACCAGGGACGAGTCGTAGTGCGTTCCGTTGTCGTACTGGGTGGCCTTGACCATCTTGTGCGGGTACATGAATGGCCCTTTGCCCGCGTAGTCGGCCACCCAGTAACCGTCCGCCTCCGGATTCCTGAACACCGTCGACGCGGAGCCGTAAACCCAGACGTAGAACCCGGCCCATCGCATCACCCGGTGGAACATGCGCACGTAACTCGCGTCAACGGCGGTTTCCAGGTCGAGCGCGACGGTCGTGCCGCGGGGAATCTTCAGTTCGAAGAGCCGTTCCAGGGCCGCGAAGGAATCTGCCTCGGCATTCACCTGGGTGGGATTCGACCTGACCCAGATCGGCAGCTTGCGGAGCTTGCCGAAGCGCTTCCACTCCGCGTCGGTCCAGACGTGCGGAGTGTCGCCGCCGATATAGCCGGCCACGGCCCGGTAGCCGTGCGGTGCCGACGCCGGGGGCGTGCTGGCATCGAACATCTTCACCGGGGGCAAGACCATTGCGAGACCTCCTTAAGCGGGCCACTTCGGCCCTTGGGCTGAAAAGGTATGCGCTCACGTTCTGCCGCGTCCGCGGACAAGGCAAATTCGACCGCCTTATTCCGACGGTTGTGACCTCGTTAGCTGCCGCGCGAAGCGGACCGTGCCCGCAACGGCATCAGGGAGCGCCGGCCGTGCTCAGTGGCTCGTCCGGCGGATGGTGCCCGAGGTGGTCTTGATGGCGTTCGGCGCCGAGGCCTGCTCCACTGACCGCGTCGGCGGCGGCGCCGGACGCCCCGGCGGCCGTCAACGCGACGAGGCCGCGCCACCCGAAAGCCATCGAGGACGCCCGTTCGCTGTGTCGCCCCGGTAACGCCACACCCGGCGGGATCACCAGCGGGGCCGTTGTGGCGTACGTTCCGGTCGGCAGGCAGACGACGCTTGGTGAGCCCGGCGCCGTGATGCACGCGGCGGCCCTGGTCAGCGCCGCCCTGATGGCGGCCGTCGAGTCATGGGGCTCCGGTCGGGTCAGCGCCGCTTGCCCGCGCGTCGATCCGGTTCGGCTCGTTCAGTTTCCTGATACGAGTCCGGCAGCGGGTCAATTCGGCCCGGCGTGCGCCGACTCGAGCTCGTGGGGACCGACGATGAACCGGCGCGGCCAGGAGAGCACCGGCTCCAGCCATCCGACCACACCCATCTCACCGGCCGCCTGCAGCAGCTGCCCCCGGTGGCTGGAGCCGACAGCCAGCATGGCCAGGTCGGCGGCGAAGCCGCGCTGATCGTCGTCGCCGAGCAGTGCGGTCCATGCGGGCAGCCGGTTGGCGTCGAGCTCCATCGACAGCGGATGCCTGCGCAGCGCGCTCACCCGCTGGCCGATCTTGATGTCCGGCCTGTCGACCAGGCCGGGCAGCTCGAACTCCAGCGGCAGCGCGAGCTCGAACGGGTCGGTTGTCGGACCGGTGAGCGGCAGCGCGCGCTCGATCTCATGCAGCCACTGCAGCTGTGGTATCACCCACTCGCGGCCGACCTGGGTTCCTGCGCCCTTCCCGCCGTTCAGGATCCGCAAGGCGACGGCACTGACCGCTGCGGTTAGTTTCTCTGGCTCGAAGCAATCCCGGATCGCGCGGGACCGGCCGGCGACCGCCCGCTCGGCGACGGTGGCCAGCACGCACTCGCGCAGCCTGGCATCGAGCGCCAGCCAGCGCGACCGCAGCGCCGCCGGCACGACGGGCAGCGGCGAGTTCGTCAGGAACGCGAGCACCACGGCCTCGGTCCACACCCGAAGCCAGGCGAACTCGGCGGAGGCCGCGAGCAGGTCGGCAGAGCGCAGCTCGAGCAGCGAGCAGGCGCGACCGCCGGTGCACTCCGGCCCGCAGGCCGCTGACCTGCGCGCGGCCATCGGCGGCTGAGCCAGCTGGCCAGGGGCGGGCGGGCGCTCCGCGTACCCGCCGAACGGCACCTTCACCCGCAGCGGCCGGTCCATCCCGTCCGCGAACACCGCGGCCACGCCTGGCGGGAACGAGACCACCTGCCTGGACTGCTCGGCGTCCAGGTTCATGGTGGCGCCGACCAGGTCCCTGTCGTCGCTGGCTGGAAGGCGGTGCACAATCTTCAGCGCGGTGTTCTTCACCACGTCGGGCACGAGCTTGGCGGGGATCTGCTCGGCGATCACCAGGCCCTCGCCGTAGGCACGGATCTCGGCCAGCAGGCTGGCGAAGAGCTCGACGGCGTGGGCGCTCGCGCCTTCGCGGCCCGCCCGCAGCAGCCGGTGCGCCTCCTCGATGACGATGACGTGCCGCAGGCTGTCCTGGCCACCGCTTTCCCGGACGCCGCTGTCCTGCCCGCTGCTGGCCGCGGCACGCTTGCGCAGCCGCAAGTGCTCGGTGATCCTGATGATCAGCGTGCCGATCAGGAATGCCTTGTCCTCATCGTTGGCGACGTCCTCGATCGCGAGCACCGCGTTGCGCCTCAGCAGCTCGGCGACGTCGGCGGGGTGCCCGCCCTCGAAGAAGCGGCCCGCCGACCCGGTCCGCAGGGACCTGAGCCGCACGTCAACGAAGCCCCGGACGTCGGCCTGCAGCTCAGGCCCGTAGCCGACATCGGTGATCACGTCGATCGCGGCGGCCTGGAGCTGCGCGAGCGTCGGCACCGCGGGCGGCACGACGGCGCCTGGCCGGCCAGAACCGGAGACCGGGTCCCAGCCGCAGGACTCGTACACCCGCTGCAGGGCCTGCGACATGATCTGCGGGAACGGCTCGTGCGCATCGAACGCCGCCAGGAACAGCGCCCGCACCATGTCGATGTGCGCCTGCACCGGATAGCCGGGTTCTGGCGCGAGCGGATTCATGGCGATCGGAACGGCGTCCGGATCGGCCGGGCTGATCAGCGTCAGCTCGGCGCCGGCCGCCGCGATCCGGCCTGCCATCGCGGCGTACTCCGATTTGACAGGTTCAACGACAAGCCAGGGGATACTCGCCCTCGTCAGCTGCTCGAGCAGGTGCCTGACCGTCTGGGACTTGCCCGAGCCGGTCGCGCCGGTGACGAGCGCGTGCCGGTTCAGGGTGGCCAGCGGCACGCCGAGGGCGCCGACCGGCCGGTCCTGGCCGTCCAGGATCGTGCCGACGCTCACCTCTTCCTCGCCGGACGGCTCGGCCGTCACGTCGAAGTAGCCGACGTCGAGCAGCCGGACGCCGGGAACCTCGCGCCTGGGCAGCCCGGCGAGCGCGGCCAGCACGCCCGCCGTGGCGGCGAACGGCACCGCCGAGCCATCCGCGTCCTGCGTGCTCGTCGCGACCAGCGCGTCGGCCAGGTCCCTGGGCCGCTCGGGGCCCGGGGCCAGCGGCCGGTCCGATGGACCCGGGGCCAGCGGCCGGCCCGAAGGACCCGAGGCCAGCGGCCGGCCCGAAGGGCCTCGCAGCCGGTACGGATGCGCGCCGAGGTCAGCCGATCCCACCAGCATCGACGCGATCGCGCTCAGCTGTTCCGCGTCAGCGGCGCCGACCAGCACCCTGACGTGCCAGAGGCCGGCTTCGCGGAAGGTGTCGAGCTCGGCGAGGCGGCTGGCGGCGCGGTCGGCGTCGAACCTGGACTGCTCCTCGTCGAACCCGCGCAGCACGGTGAGATGGGCGCGCAGCTCGGCGATCTCGGCGTCGATGAGGTCCGTCGGCTCGGCGACGACCAGCCAGCCGAACGGTCTGGCCATCAGCGTCGTCAGGGCCGTTTCGAAGAGCGTCGGCGCGGCGGCCAGGGCTGCGCCGCCGCCGATCCACGGGGCACCGAGCCCGGTGCCGCCAGGCTGAACCTGGCTTCCTGCCGACCGCGGCGCCCGCCCGTGCCCGCCAGCGTCCGCGGCCGGCGGCGCCTGGCGACCAGGGCACGGCGCCCAGACCATCGCGTCCAGGTCGGCCATCAGGCTGTCCTGGCACGGCAGCCCGCGCGCCCCCCACGGGAACAGCAGCTCAGCCCTGGCCCGAGCCCGCTCAGTGTCCCCCCGAGCGCGCTCTGGCTGGGCCAGCCGGCTCCCGAGGCTGGTCAGGAACTCCCCTGGCGGCCCGTATGGCGGGCCGTAGGGATGCTCGTCGTCTCGCTGCCGGCCGACGACCGCCTGAACCTGCGGCTTGGCGGCGAGCGCCGGGAGCGGGCCGGCGTTAGTGATGAGCTCGAGCGGAGCGCCGCCGCCGCGCGACAGCCAGCCGGTGACGAACGTCCTGCCGCTATGCGCCGCGTCGAGCAGGGCAGGCAGCACCGAGGCGTAGTCCCGTTCCGCGCTGCCGCCGTAGCTCACGTCCGGTATCGCGACGACCCGGTACCAGGGCGCGCTGGCCCCGGCTGCGATGCCCGGGTCGCTGTTCATGATCCGTACATATCAGCCAGGCACCCGCCGTGCCACCGGATGCCGCAGAATCGGCACAGGATTGCCAAGCGGAACTCAGAGACTGAGGTGGCCGCTGATCCTGGTCACGGTGCCGCCGGAGACCCAGATCGTGCCGTCATCCGGGGCGTCGACGTGCACCCGGCCGCGCCGCCCGAGCACCGTTCCCTGGCTGGCGACGTAGGGTGCGCTCGCCAGGCCCGACGACAGCAGCCACTGGGCAAGCGAGGCGTTGAGGCTGCCGGTCACCGGGTCTTCGACCGACCGGCCTCCGGCGGGAAAGAAGGCCCGCACCTCCAATGCGCACTCCGAGCCCGGCGGGTACGGCCCGGCCAGGCCGACATCGAGGTCGCCGTCGCCCGGCCTGACGTCGAGCACGGCCTGCGCGCTGGCCAGCAGGATCGCGATCCAGCCAGGCCCGTTGTCAGCCCACGCGGCGGCCACCATGTCGGCCCTGGCGATCCTGAGCTGGGCGGCGACCTGCTCGAGCAGTGGCTCGTCGACCGGACCCGAGCGGATCAGCGGCGGCGCGGCGAAGCCGAGCATGTCGCCGCGACGGATCCTGACCAGGCCAGCGCCGCACTGCTGCACGACGACGTCGGCCTGCCGCGGCTCGTGACCTGATGCCAGCCATGCGTGGCAGGTGCCGAGCGTCGGGTGCCCGGCGAACGGCAACTCGGTCGACGGCGTGAAGATCCTGACCTGGTAGTCGGCGCCAGGATCGGTAGCGGGAAGCACGAACGTGGTCTCGGACAGGTGGGTCCAGTTCGCCACGAGCTGCATCTGCCCGGCGGACAGGCCAGAGCCATCGAGCACGACCGCGACGGGGTTGCCCAGAAAGGGCTCGGAGCTGAAGACGTCGACCTGACTGAAGGGCCGCTGCATTCGACCGAGTCTGCCACGGGGCTCGGCCGCGCGTCATGGAGCGGTGTCGCCAAGGGCGATCAGGGCCGGGTTCGCGTCGGCGAGCAGCACGGTACGGCCGGCTCCGGACGGATAGCTGACAATCATGGCGCTGGGCGGCAGCCGCTGCAACTCGCCGGCCTCGACGAGGAACTCGCGCGAGCGCTGCACGGTCCGGCCGAGCGACGCGTTCGAGCCGAGCGCACGCGACAAGCTCAGACCCCACGAGGTGCCGGTGTTGATCCCCTCGGTCAGCGAGGTGGAATCCGAGTAACTGACCGAGTAGTTCGCGTCCCGGCTCGATGAGGAGTTGAAGTCGCCGAACGGCGCGAACCCGTGCCGCCCCCTGCCCCGTCCCCTGCTGCCGCCACTGCTGGTGCTGGCCGACAACGAGCCCGCGACCGAGTCTGACGTTCCTGCCGTGCTCGTGTACGACCCGCTCCAGGTGTCGGTGAGCGACGTCCCGAGGGTGTCGGTGAGCTGGCCGACGACGAAGCGGTGCTCGGTGCCGATCAGCTCGCTCGCCGCTCGCGCGTCGTCACCGTTGCCGAGCCGCATGAACGCGACAGCGGCATTGCCCCTGCCCAGCCGCTCACGCACGATCGGGGGGATCGACCGGAACGCCAGCACCAGGCCGGTGCGGGAGATCTCGCAAGCGCCGGCCAGCCGGTCGAGCACGTCAGCACCGAGCCGGTCGGCCCCCGCCAGGCAGATCACGTGCGCCCACGGACGACCTGGCTCGGCCTGGCGCAGCATGTGGGTCAGCGCTGCGACGAGGTAGGTGCCAAGCATCCGGTTGCCGATCACGCCCGCCCTGCGGTCAAGCGCCGCCACGCGGAGCCTGGTCGGCGCCTCGGCCACCGGCGGCTGACCGGAGCCGAGCGCGTCGAGCACGCGCAGCCTGGACTCGAGCACGAAGGCCCGCTCCAGCACGATCCGTTCGATGGCGCCCCGCCTGAACAGCGTCCCGAGCTGCGCGAGCTGCGTGTCCGTGAGCTGCCCGGCGCTCACGGACGACAGCGGGTTGCCGATGTCAGCCAGGGCCCGCAGCGCGGCGGTCACGCTGGCCAGCCGCGGCTCGGGCCCGAGAACGCCGAGCACGCGCTCAAGCAGCGCGCAGTCAGCGGCGGCATCGGCTCCCGTGGCACTGGCCTGGCGGCCGCCCGGCGAATCGGCGCCCGGCGGATCGCCCCCAGCGGCAGCGGCGGCGAGCGCCAGCACGTCAGCGAGGGCCCTGGCATCGAGCCCGGTGCCGAGGTCGAGCCGCGGCAGGTCGGCTGGCAGCACCCAGACCAGCGGCCGCAGCCCCGCGCCGTGCGCCAGCCGCAGCAGGTCGGCGGCCACCGCGCCCTCGGTCAGGTCGACGACGGTGATCTCGCCTCCAGCGCTGAGCCGCGGCGCCGCGATCATCGTGATCAGCGCCGCCCAGCCGGCCAGCGAGCCGCCGGCCACGTCCACCCGGTCGATGCCGGCCGGCAGCGCGACGGGGAACCACGCGGGCTGCCTGGCCGCCACGCTCGTGCGCCGCTGCCAGGCGCGGTACTGGCTCGCGTGCGCACGCCGGCCAGCCTCGAGCTCCCTGGCCCGGCTCGCGCGGGCGGCCTCGACCCGCAGCCGCTCGCCGGTCACGACTTCGGCGAGCCTGCGCCGCTCGCGCCAGGCCAGCCTGGCACAGCCAGCGGCGCCCCCCGCGCAGGCGAGCGCACCCAGGCCGGCGGCCAGCCGGGCGGTCCCGGCCAGCCATGCGGCTCCGAGCAGCACGGCGGCCGCGGCACCCGCGATCGCGCCCGCCCTGGCCGGCCTGCTGACGACGGCCGAGATCCGCTCCTGGGCAGCGAGCCAGCCAGGATCGAACCGGTCGGCCCAGGGCGTCGCTGGCGGCGCTGGCGGCGGCCCGGCGCTGGCGGGCGCTGGCACGAACTGCCAGCCCAGGACGATCTCGCCGGACTCGCCCGTGGCGCCGGTCATGCCGCTGCCCGCCCGCTGGCCTGCCGACGGCTCCCGGCGGCCCTCACCGCACCACCCGGCCGCGGGTCACGGTCCGCGGCACGGGCCAGCGCACGCGCAGCGACAGCGCATCCGCGCGAGGCGCTGCCAGCATGACCGCGGGCAGCACGTCACCGCCCGAGTGGCATAACAAGGTCTCGCCCGCCAGTCCCGCCCGCCGGGCCGGCCACGTCCTGGCACTCCCCGGCGAGCCCTGCGAGCCGCCCGGAGCAGCCAGGCTGGTCAGGCCTGGCGGCGGACGGCCCCGCACGACGACGACGTTGAGCCGCGCGGCCAGCGCGGCGGCGGCCGCGGCGTCCGCCGTGCTGAGCATCGTGGCGACACCGGCGGCCTGGCCGGCCTCGAGCACGGCCGCGAGGCCGGCGACGTCCATCGCCTCGCAGCCGTTGATCCAGAGCAGGCAGTCCGCCGGAACCCGGGCCCGCTCGCCCAGCACGCGTATCAGGTCGGCGGCCACGAGCCTGGCGACCATCACCCCGGCAGCGCCGTGCGCACGCGGATCGAGCGGGAACAGCACGACCTGCCGCCCGGCCAGCGCCCTTGCCAGGCTGATGGCGGGGGTACCGGCGCCCGGCTGCTGGCTGAGCAGCGCCGCTGCCGGGGAGCGCCTGAGCCTGGCCAGCAACGCTGCCAGCGGTGCCAGCAGGTCGTCCGTAAGCTGGCTGGCCAGCAGCTCCACCCGGTGGCATACGGCCGCATCGGCGCCATGGCCTGCCGCATGGCTCAGCCTCGCCCGGAGAGCGCCAGGCGCGAGCAGCATGGCCAGCTCATCGAGGATGCCGGGCTGCTGGTGCCCCGCGGTCGCCGCGGTGTGCGTGCCAGCGCGACCCGCGCCCATGGCGATGACCTCGAACGCGGCCTGCGCGTAGTCCGCGCAGGATCCTCGCGGTGCGCACCCGCCCTCGGCCAGGCCGGTCATGGCGACCAGCAGGCCGGCGGCGGCCGCCGGGCCGGCCTTGGAGAACGGCTCGTAGTGGTCGCCGCCTTGGCCGAATACCGCCAGCGGCGCATCCGCGCTCGCGCACATCGCGGTGACGGACCGGAGGACCGAGGCGGGAACCGTGACCGCGCCGGGCCGGCCGCCCCGGCCGCCGGTGATCGCCCCGCTGGTCAGGTCGATGATCAGGGCGCTCTTGCGGTGCATGATCGCAGCGGCCGCCAGGTCGAGGCAGGTACTGGCGACCGCGTCAGCTTCCAGGCCGGTGACGAGCACGCCGTCAGCGGCCTCCCGCCACGACACGGCCGCCCTCCTGCCGGTGTCCGCGACGACGCCGAGGCAGCCGCCGTCCGCTGTCGCGACCTCGCCGCGGCGCAGCGACGCCCTGACGTAGCCGCGGCGCGCAGCGACCAGCAACCCAGGCCGGCAGGGTCCGCGGGCGGCTAGCCGGCCGGCCAGGCCGGCCTCAGCGGCGGCGGCGACGAGCGCGACGGGGAACTGGGCGGGCAGCCAGCGCTGCCATCCCGCGGCGAAGGAACCGAACCCGCGCAGCTGAGCCGCCAGCGGGCCCGGCCCGGTCAGGGCGCTGACGAGGTGCCCGGCGCCGGCGACGTAGCCGGCCCCTGCCCTGGCGGCACCGATGGCGGCGATCCAGCACAGGCCGGCGATGGCTGGCCAGATCAGCCATGCGGGACGCCACCTGGTCAGCGCGGCGATCACCAGGAACGCTGTCGCCAGCCCGAGCGTGACCTGGGCGAGCGCTAACTGGATGACAACGGCGGCGGCCGCGCCGCCAGCGGCTAAGTTGCCGGCGATGCTGCCGTGCGCGGCCGAGGCGGGCAGGGCGCCATCGGCAGCATTCCGCCGGGACGGATATGGCTCAGCGCGGCTGGTCAGAAAGGGCGGCATAGTGGCACAAGATAGTGCTTCTGTCCGCCGCCCGCGCGCGATACGGGAACTGCGCTGGCGCTACCGGACGGCGGCCTGGTCGCCAGCCGTGAAGTCGTCCTCGTCGCCCGCCAGTCCGCCGCTGGTCTCGTCCGGCAGCGAATGCCCGGCCGCGAAGTCCCTGACCGGCGCGGTGTCGGCCGGGGAGTCGACCACGATCCTGAACAGGTCGGCCCTGAGCGCGGCGACCGTCAGCGCGACCGCGCGGCCTGAGGCCCGGTCGTCGAACCGCACCGTGATCATCGCGGCTGGCTGGCCGGCCCCGAGCCGCAGCCCGCGGGCGATCGACGAGGGCGGCAGCTGCATCTCCATGTGCAGGGCCGCCGGGGCGCCGAGAACAGGCAGGGCCGCGGCCTGACCATCGGCGTCGGGGGCGCCGCAGAGCTCGTAGTCCGACGGCATCCTGTCCCGTTCCTCGGCGAGCCCGCCTGCGTGGCCGGCCGCCTCGGCCGTGAGGTAGGTAGTCGAGATCGCCGCGGGCTCACCGTTGACCGACCAGTGGCACTTGATCGCGCAGACCGAGTCGGCCGGGGGAATGCCAAGCGCCCAGCCGATGTCCTCTGGCACGCGCCGCCAGGAGACTTTGCGCTTGCGGCAGGTGACCACGCCGCCCATCGGGTCCAGGTGCGCGCCAAGGTGCGGCACGCCCTGGACCGGGATGAGGTACTCGGCCGGGCTCGCCCGGTACAGCTGGCCGTCTGGCAGCTGCCTGATCAGGTGCCTGGCGGCGAGTTCCCTGACCGCCTGCTCGACCTGCGCCGGCCTGACGTTGTACCGCCGGGCGAGCGCGCTCGGCCTGGGCAGCCGCCAGCCGGGCTCGTGATGAACCAGCGTGGCAGCGAGGCGGTCAGCCAGGACTCCCGCGACGTCTGGCTGGTCGCCGCCGGAGTATTCCACGCTGCCGCCCCTCCCATCGATTCGGGTCCGCCCGCCACCGCGGCGTGTTCTTAAGTTCTAAGGACTCCAGGTAACTGGAAGCTGAACTGCGGGTTATGCGTCGAGCAACGCGACCCTGCGAACTGGCGACATTTTCCGTGCCTGCCCGCTCACTCCGCGCGGCGCCGGGACCGCCGGCCGGCCGCCGGTCAGCCCGGTCCTGAACCCCCGGACTCGATGGTCCGAGGCGAAGCCTCACTGGGAGCCCGCGAGGTAGATGACCCGGCGTGCGATGTTGACCGCATGGTCGCCGAGACGCTCGTAGAAGCGCGCTACCAGTGTCATCTCCATCGTCACCGGTAGCGTCATCCGCCCCGAGGCGAGTTCGGCCATCAGGCTCGCGTGGAGTTCGTCCATCTCTTCGTCGCGCTGCTTGAGCGTGGCCGCGACGGTTCGGTCGCGCTGGTACCAGGAGTCGGCTGCCTGGCGCCACATGCCGGACGCGAGCTTCCCCATCCGCTCGACGAGCCCCTGACTGCGGGGCGAGAGCTCCCCGGCGAGGATGTGGTTGGCCCGCCGGGCGATGTGCTCGACGAGGTCGTGGGAACGCTCGAGCTCGGGCACGACCCGCAGCACGGACAGCAGGAACCGCAGGTCTGACGCGACCGGTCCCTGCAGCGCGATTTCCCGGTTGACCAGTTCCTCGACCTCCTGGTACAGGCGGTTGATGGCCAGTTCGCGTTCGGCCAGCACCTTGACGGCCTCGTCGTCGCCGCTCAGCACGGCTTCTGTTGCTTTGTCCAGGTCCTCCGCGACCATCGCGAACAGCTCTATGACCTTGCCTTCAATGGCGTCGAGTTCCCGCTGGAACCCCTGGCGTTGCTCCGGCACGTCGCAGCCTCTTCCTTGAGCCGGTCAGCCCATGCGGCCGGTGACGTAGTCGCCGGTGCGCTGGTCGGTGGGGTTCTGGAAGATCTGCTCGGTGGCGCCGTATTCGACGAGCACCCCGGTGCGGGTGTCGCTTTCCTCGTTGCGCAGCACGGAGAAGAACGCGGTGCGGTCGCTGACCCGCCCGGCCTGCTGCATGTTGTGGGTGACGATCACGATGGTGTAGCGGGACTTGATCTCGCGCATCAGATCCTCGATCGCGCCAGTGGCGATCGGGTCCAGCGCCGAGCACGGCTCGTCCATCAGCACCACGTCTGGCTCGACAGCCAGCGTGCGGGCGATGCACAGCCGCTGCGCCTGCCCGCCCGACAGCGCCAGGGCCGAGGCCTTCAGCCGGGTTTTCACCTCATCCCACAGCGCGGCCTGCCGCAGGGAGCGCTCCACGATCTCATCCAGCCTGCCCCGGCCGCGCACGCCGTTGATCCGCGGACCGTAGGCGACGTTGTCATAGATCGACTTGGGAAAAGGGTTGGGCTTCTGGAACACCATCCCGATCCGACGGCGCACCGCAGTAGCGGAGACATCCCGGCCATACAGCGGCACCCCGTGATACCGCACATCGCCTTCCACCCGGGCACCGGGCACCAGGTCGTTCATCCGGTTCAGCGTGCGCAGCACCGTCGTCTTGCCGCAGCCGGACGGGCCGATGAACGCCGTGATCTCATGCTTATGCACCGTCAGCGAGACATCAGTGACAGCCCGGAAGTCACCATAGAATATCGATACATTTCTGGCCTCAAACACCGCCGTCCCAGCCGCCGGCGGCGCCACCTCCCGGTCAGCCACCCGCTCAGGCCGTCCCACGCTCACAACCGCCTCCCTCGCAGGCCTTTGTTCCATGACACACCTATCTCGACAACTTGGTGAACCGGGCAGTGATCAGGCGAGCTGTGATCAAGAGCACGAGGGCGATTACGATCAGCGTCAGCGCAGCGCCCCAGGCACGGGCCTGTGCGCCTGGGTAGACCGAATTGGCGTTCACGAAGATCTGCGCGGACAGCGCGGTGTTGGTGCCGCTGAACAGGTTCGGGTTGGCCGTGGTCACCGTGAGGATGGTGAACAGGAGCGGCGCCGTTTCCCCGGCGGCACGGGCCACCGCCAGCAGAGCGCCGCTGACGATCCCGCCGAGCGCCGCGGGCAGCGCCACCGTGAGTGTCACACGCGCTTTGGACGCACCCAGGGCGTAGCTCGCTTCCCGCAGCGGATCGGGCACGAGCTTGAGCATCTCCTCACTGGAGCGGATCACGATCGGCAGCATCAGCGCGCCGAGCGCGAACGCGCCGGCCAGGCCGGAAAAGCCGAAATGGATCACCCAGATCGAGAAGATGAACAGCCCCATGATGATCGACGGCACGCCCGTCATGACGTCGCTCATGGTCCGTATCAGCCGTGCGAGCGGGTTCCGGCCACCATACTCGTTGAGGTAGACCGCGCCCAGCACGCCCAGCGGCACCGACATCAGCGTCGCAAGGCCGGTGATCTCAAGGGTGCCGAGCACCGCGGGTCCCATCCCGCCCTCGCTCGCGGGGGAGATCGACGGCGGGATGCTGCTGGTGAGGAAGGACCAGCTGATGACCGCGACGCCCTTGGAGATCACCGTCCACAAGACGAAACCCAGCGGGACCGCCATCAGCACTGCTGCCAGCACCATGGCCGCTACCGCGATGCGGCTCCTGGTGCGCCGCAAGGACGCGGGCTCCCGCAGGTCAGGGGCGTCTTGTCCGGTAGCGGCGGCCATCACGCACCTGCCTGGCGCCGGGTGGAACGGGTGACGATGGCCCGGGCAGACACGTTGATGATGATCGTCATCCCGAACAGGAGCACGCCGAGCCCGAGCAGCCCGGCCCTGAACACGCCGCTTGACTCGCCGAACTGGTTGGCGATGACCGAAGGCATGGAGTAGCCGGGGGCGAGCAGGTGGGACGTGATCTGGGGTGACGCGCCGATCACCAGGGCCGCGGCGATGGTCTCGCCCATCGCCCGGCCCAGCCCGATCAGCACCGACCCGACGACGCCGCCGTGGCTGTGCGGCCAGACGGCGCCGCGAATCATCTCCCATCGGGTGGCGCCCAGCGCGTACGCGCCCTCCTTGTGGATCACCGGCGTGGTGGCGATGACCTCGCGGGTCAGCGAGGTGATGATCGGCGTAATCATGATCGCGAGGATGATGCCGGCGGTGAAGAACGAGGCACCGCTTGTGGGCGGCCCGAACAGCGAGCCGAGCACCGGGATACCAGCAACGGCTGAGGCGACCGAGCCGTAGATGCCATTGAGCCAGGGCGCGAACACCAGGATGCCCCACAGGCCCCAGACCACCGAAGGGACCACTGCCAGCAAATCGATCACGTACACGATCGGCCGCGCCAGCCGCGCTGGCAGCACATCGGTCAGGAGCAGGGCGACGCCGACGCTGACGGGGACGGCCAGCACGATCGCAATCAGCGATGTGACGCCCGTGCCGAACATGAAGGCCAGCGCGCCGAACTTGTCGTGAGCTGGATCCCAGGTGGTGGAGAAGATGCCGAGGCCCTCTTTGCTGAACCAGGGCATGGCCTGCTGGGTGGTGGTGACGGCGATGAGGACCAGGATCACCAGGACCAGCACGCCGGACCCGGCAGCAAGCCACTGGAAGCCGCGGTCGCCGAGTGGCCGCCGTTCTGACAGGCCGCTGGCGGACCGGCCAGGAAAGGCCCGGTCCGCCTGCTGCGCTGTGCTCATGGTTAGGAGTCGCTCCGATCTCTTTGCATCAGCTTGCCCATGCTCTGTGCCGAGCATGCTCGCTGCTATGAGGTGATCTTGCTGAGCTGCGCCTTGGCCTTCTCGTCGAGGCTGGACGGCAGCGCCGCGTAGTGCAGGCCGGGCAGCAGCTTCTGGCCGTCGCCGAGCAGGTAGCCGAGGTAGGCCTTGAGCAAGGCGAGGTCGTTGGCGTTCTTCTGCTTGGCGTAGACGAGGACCCACGACTGGGCGGTGATGGGATAGGAGGCGGCGCCGGGCGCCCAGACGGCAGCGAAGGTCAGGTCGGGCTTGATGGTCGACTGGCCCGCGGCCGCGGAGGCTGCCGACGCCGACGGCGCGACGTACGTGCCGTCCTGGTTCTTGACGCTGGCGAATGTCAGGCCCGCGGCCTCGGCGTCCGCGAAGTCCACGTAGCCGATGGCGCCTTCCGTGCTCTTGATGATCTGGGCCACGCCGCTGTTGCCGTCACCGGCCCGGCTGTTGGCTGGCCAGTTGACGGTCGACTCACTGCCCAGCTTCCACACGCTCGGCACCGCCTTCTGGAGGAACAGGGCGAAATTCTGGGTGGTGCCCGAAGAGTCGGAGCGGTGGGCGATGGTGATCGACGTGCTGGGCATGGAGACACCCGGGTTGTCCGCCTTGATCGCCGGGTCGTTCCACTTCGTGATCTTCGCCTGGAAGATGTTGGCGATCGTCTCCGGGGACAGCTGCAGCGGTTTGCTCTGCCCCGGCAGGTTGTAGGAAACCGTGATCGGGCCGATGAGTATGGGGAAGTAGAGCACCTTCTTCCCCTTGAAGTTCGAGACCTCGTCTGAGGGGATCGGCGCGGTGTCCGAGCCCCCGAGGTTAGTATCCGCCGAGGCCAGGTCCGAGCGTCCCTGGCCGGAGCGACCCCGGCGTAGTTGACGGTCATGTCCGGCTGGATCGACTTGAACTGCTCGACGGCCGCCTGCTCAAAGGGGAGCTGGAGCGTTGATCCGCTCCCCTTGAGGCTGCCCGACGGGCCACCCCCGCCGCCGCCACCGCCGCCACCACCGCTCGACGAGCACGCAGCAAGGAGAAG
>CAVUFO010000013.1:0-435613 GCA_963740785.1 uncultured Actinomycetota bacterium | reverse complement strand
CTTCTCGGCCGCCCGGCCTCCTCACCGGGGATCGGCCACGCCGCGACGGCGCTACCGCACCTCTGCACGAGTAGGGCGTGTCGTGCATGGCATCGCTGTACGATGAGGCATGGCGCCAGGGCACCATTTTTGAGGCGTCATTGCCACTGGACGCGGTCGTACTTGACGAGGAATCAAAGCTACCTGTGCGGCGGGTAGGTACCCACGGCCGATGGGTAGTTGCGTCCCAGGACTGTGACCTCACCAGACAGCAATCGCGGACGCTGAGCCAACGGTTGAGTTGCGTCCCATTTACAGCGAGGACCCGCCGGAGAACTGGGGGCTTCGGTCAGCCAAGCTGCGGCTTAGCGAGACCGATTATGTCCAATCCGCCAGTCCGCGGACCCATGTATCGGCTGCAGTGCTGACAGCTCTCAAGGGCGATGGCGTCACGGTTGTTCAGCCCGACTTCTGGCGGAGGCGGGCATTCACTATCTGGCTGGGCAAACGATACGACCGACCAGCGGTACCTCCCAGCCTCGGACCTCTTGCCAAAGCGATCGCCGTGCAGGTCACCGCCAAACGCAATCGCCCGGCAGGCGCCCGCGTCCGTGATGTGCTTATGCAGTTTGATGAGTCCGCTAACCCTCCGCTGTTCTCGCTGTTCGCGGTGCTCGAAACCGCAGCTGACGCAAATGATGTCCGAACGTGGCTCGCTGGGGTATCGCTGAAGATCCCAACCGACCTCGGCGTCGTAGATCGGATCGAGGCGGCAACAGCCCAAGGGATTTCCCTCGAACTCATCGAGGCTTCGTACTCGGCCGACGTCACCCAAGTGACATGGCGATCGAGTAATCCCAAGCCAGAGGGCGCGATTTGAGGCCCGTTACCACCTCTGCGCCGGGGTCGCGTCGGCCCTCTAGGTCCCAATGATTCTGACCGGGCACCAGGCAGGGTTTCCCGTGAGAGACCCTGCGACTATGCCGAAGTTCCGCATCGCCACCTTCGACTGGCCTGATGACCTTGGCGTTCTTCGTCATCAGACGGCCGCGGTGGTCATGAGGTCTACAGCGCTGATCAGACCGATGCGGCCGTGACGTCCGATGATCCCGCGGCGGCCCGCAGCGCAAGTCGGACTGATGTGAACCATCGGAGCACCTTCGGCAACCGCCCGCAGAGCCGCGAGGAGCTGTCGCTTGTACACTTCGTTGACCTCGGGGACGAGGTTGTAATAATCGCTGAACTGCCGACCCTTGGGCCAATTCGCGGACCGCACCGACGAGAGAACTGGGCCAGGTCAGCGACCGTCTCGGGGCTTGGGTCAGGTGCGGTTCAGAGTTCACGAACACCGAATCCGCCGACCTGCGGGCCGCGGTCTGGCCGTTGACACGGTTACCGCTCGCGAACAACTGCGGGCCGTAACTGGCGAACAACAAGCATCCGAGATTTCGGCGCCTAGGTTCAGCTCTTATGGTCGTTGCAGCCAGGACTACCAGCAGATCCGAGCCATATAGCCGCGATGTCTCGAAGGTCGCTCCCCGAGGTGCCGCCTGCGCGTAGCGCGAGGTCTTCGATGAGTGCCTTGGGGAAGCGACGCATCTTCTTCTTGTACCCGTGGCTAACTACGACGCACGGCAGCTCGCCGGCGTCGGCCTGGCGGATGATGGTCGTCCTGGAGGTCCCGAGGAGCGCCGCTGTCTGCGCCACTGTGAGCATCGGCTGCGGCCCCGTGGACCGGCGCAAGTCCGGGGGGTCGCGGGATTGGAGTAAGGCGGCCAGCAGCTGGACGACAACGTCGAGAGGGTCTGAATCCGGCTGCCCGGACACGTGACCGTCCAGAGATACCTGCGGGTGACCAGGTCCACGTGCATGGGCTCGGTATCTAGTCATAGTCGTTCCGCGTGAGAGTCATCGGCCGGCTTTCCCACTCGGCGTCGGCGGCCTCCCATTCGGCGTTCCAGGTGGCGATGGTGGCGGCGTGCCGGGCGCAGTTCGTGGCGTGGCCTTGCTCGTCGTCGGCAGGACCGTTGCAGAGGCCGTGGTCGGTGATGGTCTTGTCGCAGGATTGGCAGGTCCAGTAGAAGGTGCGGCCGTAGCGCCGAGCGGATTCGGTGTCCGGGTTCCCGGCCGCATAGGTGTAGGCGGCCTCGGCGACAGTGTCGCCAGCTTGCTGGGCGTCGCCGTCGGGGTGGAGGTCGAGGGCGGTGCCGATGTCGTGCCACGTTTGGCCGCCTTCGCGGGCGGCGCGGACGTAATCGTGGGCTATCTGGCGTGCGCCAACTTCGAGGTCACGGGCGGCCCGCATCCCGGCAAGAGGCTCGACGTCGCGGACATCGGCGTGCGAGCCGCGGTAGGCCGGGCGGGTGATGGTCTGAGCACCGTTGTCGCGGGCGAGGGTGAATGCCGCGTTGCGGGCGGTGTAGCGGGCGGCGTCGAAGGCCTGGCGCCGGTCGCGGGGCTGAGGGTTGGCTGTCGTCATGGAGATTCCTCGGGTGTCTGGCGCTGCTGCTGGCGGACGATCACGCGCCGGGCTCGGCTTCGAAGTCGGCCTGGCGGATGCTGTGGTCTGGCTGTCGGGTGTCGGTAAGGGTGAACCAGGCGGTCTTGCCGTGCGGGTGGCCGGTGATGCCGCTGGTGGTGGCGATGGCCTGGACGATCCGGAGGCCGCGGCCGGTTCGCTGTCCGCGCCGGCGGCGAGCGGCTGGGGCCGGGCCGGTGAGGTGTCGGTGATCTGGCAGCAGATGCCGCGTTGCCCGGCGGGTCCGGTGTGCTGGCGGATGGTCAGCCCAATCGGCCCGCGGCCGTATTCAGCAGCGTTGGCCACGATCTCGGAGGTCAGAAGCTCGGCATCACTGGTCAGCGCGGTCAGGCCCCAGGCGGTGAGCGCGTCGCGGACGGCACCGCGGGCTTGCCGTGGCGCGGTAAGGCTGGCCGGCAGTTCGACGCGGATGAACGGTAAGCCGGGGTGGCGTGGCTGGCTGGTGCTCATCGGCGCTGCCTGACGTGGCGCCGGTGATGCCGAACGATATCGCGGGCGGTGCCGGTGCCGGACGCAGGCCGCCAGCCGTAACTGGGCTTGTAGCCGGGGATGTCGAGCAAGTCGTCGTCAAGGGCACCGCCAGCGCACCAGTCGCCGCGGATGGCACGGCGGCGAGACAGGGTGGCGGCGGCCCGCTCGGCCGGGGTGCGCTCGGGGGATCGCTTGTCCCACCACTGGTCGTACACGGCGATGACGGCATCGCGAAGCCGAGCGCTGACGGTGCGGGCATCGCCGCTGACGAGGGACCGGATGGTTCGCTCGCTGACGCCGGTGGCACGGGCGAGGCGCAGAGAGCCGTGACCCATGACGTGCAAGGCACGCAGCCGCAACCTGGTGCCGCCAGCATCCACCCGTGACGCCGGGACGGCACGAGCGCTGACCCGAAGCACGGTAATGGCGGGTGCGGGCAGGCGGTGGCTGGCGGCGAGGTCGCGGGCGGTAGTGGTGCCGATCCCGGCGACCCGGCCGATGGTGCGATAGGTGGCGCCCTGAGCACGGAGCCGCCGGATGTGGTCGCGGGCGGTGGCTCCGCCCGGCGCGGAGGCGTGGTCTTGCTGGCGGCTAGTCATGAGGTTCTCCGAAGTGGTCCGGCGGGGTGGTACTGGTCGCGGCGGTGGCGGCAGCGGCTGGTCTCGGTGGCCATCTGCTCGGCGAGAGCAGGCAGGATGCGGGCCTGGTACTCGGCCTGGTCGGTGAGCACGCTGGGTGACCGGTCATTCGCGATATAGAGCACCGACCACAGCTCGGCCGCGATGTCGAGCGCGTACAGGCACAGGGTGTGCTGGTCCCAGCAAGGGGCGAGGGTGGCGGCGAGCTGGCCATAGCCGGGCTGGTAGATCTGCTCGACCCAGGCTCGCACCGACGCGACCGCCTGCTCGCGGTCCTGGCCGGCCAGCTTCCACCAGCGCCGCACCGAGACCGGCACGTAGGGCCAGTCAGCTGACACGCCATCCCCCTGCTCGCCGGGTTGGACCCGATGGCTAAGGGCGGTGATCTGCTGGTCCATCTGGGCGACCAGCGACTTGAGCTCGATGATGCCGGCGGCGGCGGCGGTGAGCGACGCGGTCTGGGTGTCGAGCTGGCTGAGCCGTTCGGCGTGGACGGCGAGCAGGTCGAGCACGGCGGTCATCGGGTCCTCGGCCATGGTTAGCTCCAGGGCTGCTCGTCTTCGCCGAGCAAGTCGTCCGGCACGTGGTCCGGGAACGCCAGCCACGAGGGCCGTGACCGCAGCGGGGATGCCGGAAGGACTTCGGCGAGCAGTGCAGCGAGTGGCGACATGTGGCGGGCTCGCCTGTAGAGCAAGTTGTTCCACGCTCGGGGAAGGCGGGCGATGGTGGGCGGAAAACCGCCTCGGATGACGAGGGCATAGCCGGATGGGAGCTGGCGGATCATGTCGGGCGTGGCGATGTCGTGCCAGGTCTTGTGGTAGTGCCCGCGGATGTGCCAGGCCGCTTGCCCGCTGAGCTTGGACGCCGTGTCCAGGGTGGAGGTATCGGTGATGCCGGGCAGGAACACCTTCACGCTGCAGGTGTCGAGGATGACCTGGCGGCCGTGGTCGCCCCACCGGGAGGCGAGCTGGGCTTCGCCATGCGCCACCGCGACGACCTGGATGCCCTTGCCGCCGGAGTCACTAAGCCACGCCGGCAACGGCACCGGGCAGATTTGGGTGACCTCGTCGAGGCCCATTAAGAGCGCCGGGTCTAGGCGCCGCGATGCGGAGGCCTGGCCGATCTGGGCGGCCTGGTAGTGGATTTCGGTAGCCATGCAGGCGAACAGCGGGGCGACCGGGGCGTCCTCGCCCACTGAGTCAGCCATCATGTACACCGTGCCGGTCTCGGCGAGGAAGTCGGCAATGCTGAAGTTCTCGCCGTCGGCGGGCAGGACTGCGGCCGCGAGGGCGGGGTCGGCCATGAACGCCAGGGCGCGGGACATCACCATCCGCACCGTCGCGGCGGTCTTCTGCGCCTCGGACGACATCTCCGCGAGCGTGAACGCCCACTGGGGCGCGCCGCCATCGAGCAGGATCTGCTCAGGTTCGCCAGGGTTGCCTCCGGCCACCCAGGTGGCGACAGCGCGCAGGTCATAACCGGCCAGCGCAGCCGCGTGAAAGTATGCGCGAAGGTAGTCCGAGGCCTTGGAGGACCAGAAAGTCGCCTCCTCGACGCCTTTCTGGGAAACGGCGTAGGCGAACCCGTCGGCCCGGCGGATCGCGGTGGCCGGATCCTCGCAGCCGGCGATCGGTGACCACCGGAACGTCGAGGAGACTCCTCCGATGCCCTGAGGGTTGAATACGTAGACCAGGCCGCGGCAGGACCGCGCCGCCGCGGTGAGCTGGTACACATCAGCCTTGGTCGTGGTCGCGAGAACCGCGCCGGGGTAGCGCAGGATCACGTCGGCCAGGAACGCCGTCTTATACGTGCGCGGCGGGGCGACGACCAGGATGTGCTCTTCGAGCGGCACCCGCAGGCTGTGCCGGTAGTGGGCTCGGCCGAGGAACACCGAGTGCGCGGAGGGCCACAGCACGCGGGCCCAGAACGGCAGCGAGCGGCGGATCCGGCCGGAGCGGCGCAGCGCGGCAATCCGGCCCCACCGCAGGTGCAAGGAGGCGACGGTGGCGAAGCCCTTGCCGGGATGCAGCCGCAGGTGGACGCGGATCCGCAGGTGTCGCGCCCGGTTGCCGGGCAGGTACCTCGCGGGCAGGAACGCCCACGACGCGAACGCTGCCGCTACCAGCAGCACCGCGAGGGCTATCAGGTACTTGATCATCGGTTTCTGCCTTCCTGCGCTGCGAGGATTGCTGCGCGGAGGGCTGTCCGCGCTGCCCCGGCGTTCAGCCCGACTCGCGGCGCGACCTGCGCGCAGATCTTTGACACATTGGCCAGCGGCATCGCCGCGAGCGGCCCGTGCTCGCTGCTGACCAGGGCCAGGAAACGCGCGGTCTTCGTTCCTGCTCGAGTTCCGCGCGGCTGGGCAGCGAGTCGTGCAGCTATTGCCTGCGCCGGCTTGGCCCGCGCACCCGGCGCGGCGGCAGTCGCGACGGCCGGGTCGCTGCGGCGGCCGGGCGCGACCGGGCACTCGTCCAGCACCCACGCGCGCAGGCCGCGCAGCGTCGACGCTGGCGCTAGCGCGAGCCGGATCAGCCACAGCAGCAGCCCGCCGATGAGGGCCAGCGGTGTGGGTTCGTCGGCGGCCACCTGCCGCGCAACCTGGTGGCGGGCGATCGCGGTGGCGCGGACGACGGAGATCAGGGTGTCGCTAGCCAGCGCATAGGCGACCGGCGGCAACGCCCAGATCGCCAGGTCCCGCCATCCTGGCGCGGCGGCGAGCACGTTCATCACCACGCTGGTCCCGATCGATGCCAGGTTGAGCAGCCGCGACCGCACTGCCCGGCGGCCATGCAGTGCCAGCGCGATCCCCAGCGACGCGAAGATCAGCGCCGCCGTGTCCGGGATCGCGGCCTCGAGCGCGGCGACAGCGACGACACCCCGGGCAGCGTGCACCATCTGGTACTGCGCCGAGAAACTCACCGTTGCCGCCGCGCCTGCCAGGACCGCAAGCCCGGCCGCCGCCATTCCCAGCCAGGCGCCGGACCGGTCATGTGGCCGCCGCCTCGCCCCGGGGCCGAGCCTGTGGCCTGGCAAGCCGGCCTGGCCGTCAGATCGGCGCACGAGCGCTCCGTGCTGCCCGTGGCGACGGACGGCTGCCAGCGCTTCGGCGCCGCCGTGCCCGGAGGCGCGCACGCTGTGCGTGCGGCGGGCGGCACATCCGGGTCGCGTTTCCGGTGCACGTTCAACCAGTCGCAAGGACGGCTGATGCTTGCGCCCGGGAACCCGCTGGGCGCGGCCGGTCATAGCCCGCTCCTTGGCTTGCCAGCCATCCGAACGGTCCGCTGGGACAGGATTGGAACGGATTGCACCTGGGCGCACAGGATCCGGCGCGCGAAGGCGTCCGCGCGTCCCTGCGGCGGGCCGGGTAGCCCGGCCCGCTTCTCGCTCGCGTTGATCCCGATGACGACAATCGCGAACGCCGCGGTCGCGACGACCACCACTAACAACGTGAACAAAGCCACGCCGATCACCTCTTCCGCAGACCAGCGGCAGCAGGACAGGAACTTGCCAGCCTGTGTCTGCGTCGACGATCCAACTTGAGCTATCATGTCGAGCCGAGGCTAAGTGACGATGACTTGCCCTGTCAAGTCGAATCTAGGGGCATGAGATGAACGTTCAGGTCAAAGGATTAGCTGAACGGGTAAGCGTCCCGGATCTCGTGCCGCTGACCGGGCAAGACCAGATCGCTGACCAAGACCGGCTCCCCCGCCGCGTCAAAAGCGGTGACGAGCACGTTCAGCACCGGAGCGTCAGGCGCCAGGCGCAGCCACTCGGCTTCCTCCCCGGTGGGATGGCGGGCGGTGATCTGCTCGACAGCGTGATCGAGCCGGATCTTGCGACGGGCGGCCAGGTGCCCGCGGACACTACCGTTCAGCAGGTCCGGCGAGGCCAGGTCCGTCCCTGCCGCGATAGCCAGCGGCAACCATACCGCCGCTAGCTCGATCGGCTCGCCATCCTCGGTGAGCAGCCGCTGCCGGACAAATGCCCTGGCCCCGGCCTCCAGGCCCAGCCGGTTAGCGACATGGGGCGGAGCGAGCTTGACCCCGGCCTGCACGAGCTCGCCAGCCAGATCAGCCTCAGACAACTCCATTACGTCGCTGCCCGGGCGGGTGCGCTCGACCCCGTCCAAGGCCGGGCGGCCACGGACGAAGCTGCCCTTGCCCTGGTGGGTGTCGATCCACCCGTCCTGGCGCAGGATCGACAGTGCCTTGACGATCGTGGGCCTGGACACCTCGAACTCACCGGCGAGCATATGCTCCGAGGGCAGCAGCGACCCCGGCTCATAGGTGCCGCGCTCGATCCGGCGCTTGATCTCGTTCGCGACCTGCGCGTACCTGGGCGGCGCGTACTCCGGTGCCATGATGCCGAATCCACCTGCCATAGATAGCTTGTCAGGTGACAGTAGCAACGCTAGCAGGAATTGTCACGTCGATGTATACAGCACAGCGGGGAGAACGGAGCCGGCAGCGAAAACGCCTGTGTCACGCCGACCTCAGCCGGAGCTGCTCACCGTGCCAGCGGCCGGGCACGGAGCGTCAGGGTCAGATCGGCCAGGCTCAGGACCACGGCGCCCGCGCCAGCACCGGACAGCTGTTCCCTATCGGCCGGTGCGCGGGCGTAACCGATCACCTCGCCGCCCAGGCTCCGCGCGGCCTCGACACCTGCCAGCGTCCTGGTGATCAGTGCACAGTCATCAGCCCGGATACCCAGGACACGCAGCCCCTCGTCAATCCGCCCGCCTAGGTCGTCGAGGTAACCGGACACGCTGCCGTCCGGCGCGATCACGTGCCGCACGTGGTCATCGAGCCCGAACCTGGTCAGCCACTCCCGCACCGCCCCCGCCGACTGCCGGGCCACCACGACGGGAGTCCGCCCCGAGTCGCGGCACGCGGCTATCGCCTCATGCACGTATCCCGACGGCACTGCCATTCCGACCGCTGCTGCTTCGACCCCAGCCAGCCGCTCCGCCACCGCAGCAGCAGCTCCAGCGTCAGCCTCGGCTACAGCGGCGAGCACCACGTAGGGGTCACCTATCCTGGCCGCCGCCGCTACCACCGGAGACGAGGCGACGGTTGGCGGCACAGCGGCGAGCACCGCCTCGGCGGCGCCGCCCGGGAGCGCGGCAGCGAAGTCGCAGACAGCGCCATCGAACTCGAAGATGAGCACCGAGGTGAGGCCTAGAACTACGTCCAAGCCGCCGGCCGGCCACCTGCCCCGCACCTGGGAGCCGCTGATCATGCCCCGGACCCCATCGGCTGCCGAGACGAGCAGGACAAGCTGATCGATCAGGTCAGGCACCGCCGCAAGGGTAAATGCGGAGCCCAGATCATGCGGGCTGCCATCCGCGTCCACGACCCGCGCCCCGGCCTCGCGGGCAATCAGCACCCCGGCAGCGGTGTCCCACGGCAAGTTGCCGAGCGTGACACTGCAGTCCAGGCGGCCCTCGGCAACCCAGGCCAGATCAAGCGCAGCGGTACCGATCATGCGCATCCGGTGCACCCGCGGCGCCAGCTGGACCGTGACCGCGAGCCGGACCTCGTTCTCCCGATCCGCGCCAGGACCAGTTGCGTAGTCACCGATCGCCACCACCGCGTCCCGCATCCGCCGGGTCGCGCTGACCTGCATCCGCTCCTCCCCGGCGAACGCACCCTGGCCGGCGACGGCGTGGTACCGATAGCCCAGGAATGGCGCGTCGATCACACCCAGCACCGCGCTGCCATGGTGGAGCAGCGCCAGCGAGCACGCGCACAACGGGATTCCGTGCGCGTAGTTCGACGTGCCATCTATCGGGTCAAGCGTCCACAGCCACCCGGGCAGGGCGCCCCCGCTGCGGCCCTCTTCCTCGCCCAGAAACGCGATCTCCGGCGTCGCTTCCTCTAGCAGTGCGCGGACCTGCCGTTCGATCGCGACATCGACATCCGACACCAGGTCGCGGTCCTTCTTCTCGGTCACCGACGTCGGCCGCCGCGTCCGCATGATCTCCGCCGCCACGTCCGCCGCGCGCAACGCGACCGGCAGCATCGCGGCCGGATCGGTTGTCATAGCACGGTGCTCCGTTGCGTAAGGGCGTCAAATACCTGCTCGAACACCGGGTACAGCCCGTCACTGCCGGTGCGATGCACCAGGAACGTCGGCGACTCCACGCCCCGCGCGGTCGGCAGGTACGGCTGCGCCACGCAGGTGTGATCATCCACGAGGATGAGGTTAAACCGGATCGTCTCGTCATACACCGCCAGCGTGATCCTGTCCCCCGCCTCGGCCGGCAGCCGATTCCGAAGCCGCAGCAGGATGTCGATGTTCAGCTGAGTCAGGTGACTCAGCATCCCCGGCGTGTAGCCCTCTTCCTGCTCCCGCACCTTGATCGCCGCGCCAGACGGGTCAAGGAACAAGCACAGCAGCTCGGTGCCGCCGCAGACCATCTGCCGCAGGTCCTGCTCAGCAAGGGACTGGCAGATCAGGTTCAGCGACAGGCCGGCCGCCCGGATCCGCAGGGCGCTGTCGAACAGGTCGCCGGGCCGGATCGCCGCAGTGAATTCGGACCTGCTCGCGAACACCGCGGCTACGCCCGCCACGTTCGCGCCGACGACCATGGTTGCTGGGACATGCGCGGTGGGCGCAGTCTCCGGCAGCTCGCGGGCCGGGGCCGGGACCACATTGTCCGGGCATGGCGCAAGCAACTGCTCGACCGAGTAGCCGACGAGCATGCGCTCAAGCACCCGGCAGTTATCGGTCTGCGGCATGCTCCTCAGATCTCCGGTCAGCCACCGATAGAACTGCGCCCGGCTCGGCGCCGGGCTGGGTTTGCCGTCCAGCGACCTGGCTGCCTTCTCGTAGGCGGGACCAAAACTGCCGTAACGCTTCAGGCCTTTACGCTCTAACAAGACCGCAAGCAGCGTCGGATGCCCGGTTATTGCCACCCGCGCTCCCTTCTTTGCACGCCGATGCAGGTAAGGCTAACGGACGCGCGAGCCAGCCATGAGACAAGAATGAGACACCCGTGCACGGCATCAGACGATCATGGCGTAGAGATGAGACATCACGGTCCAGAGAATCAAGATCATGGAACACCGGGCCGCGCAATCGCCTCTCGCAAACTGCGTCTACTGCGGCGGAAGAGGCTGGGTATTCGCCGTCTTACGGCGGTCGGCCGCCCGCGTCTGCGATCTGGCCGAGACCACCCCCCCGCAACGGCGGCATCGCGAGCCCTGCATCCATTGCCAGTTCCCGCCTGGCAACTGGCGCCAGCCGTGGGCCCCGGCCCGTCCGAGCCTAAGTAACCACCCGTCCGCACGCTGATGCTGCCCGGGCGTGTACATCGCACTCACCGGAGGAACCGCCCTTGAACGCGCCAGGTCCGGCCAGCGCCGAACAGACCAGCGCCGACTCGATCGGCACAGGGCTGACCAGCACGGACGCCGTCGAGCGGCTCGACGCTCTAGCCACCGAGTTGTCCGCCTGCGGCTGGGCCGCCAGCCTGCGCCGCACCCGCGGCCGACCGCCATGTCTGCATACCCGCAACCCCGAGCCCGGTGCCGGAGCGCTCGCCGAGGACATTTACGCCCTGCCAGGCGAGGACGGTCAGTGGGCATACTGGTGGCCCTGGAACCAGCGCATCGCCTCTAGTGCGGCCGGCGCGGCAGCCGCCATTGTCCGCGCCCTGCGCTCGGCCGGCACGGCATGAGCCGATACTTGGCGCCTGTCAGGCATGCAGGTGACGTGACGTCGGTCGAGTTCGTACCCGTCGCCGACACCCGCAGGACGGCGCGGGTCTGTGGGTATTTCAAATTGAGTAGATCAGCGAAGCCACCCGAGGGCGGGACTCATCCGGACGCTGGCTTGCCCGGCTTGAAGTCCCCGGCCAGCCGACAGGTTCAGGGTTCGAGCGCCTGTCGCCAGGGGCCTCTTTCTCAGCCTCGATCGCCATCTTGATGATCTTCAGCACGCATTTGCTCAATTAGCCCCACCCGGTCGCCTTGAGCTGCAAGCAGTGGCCCTCGCAATAATCCGTCCTCGACCACGCGCGCCCTTGTCGTTGACGCTGGTAAGCCAGGTGGCAGCGACTGTGTGGCTCGGACCGAAGTCGGCTGAGCCGCCGGATTTACAGACCGGGCACGTGATGCCCGTGACGTGCTCCGACGGTGCATTGTGCTGGCATGTCGGCATGTATTCGGCAGGTGTGCGGGCGCGCGACGGCGGACCACTGGGCCAGAGGTCATCATGCCGTGCCGGGCAGGTGGTCGGGCAGGTCGGTCAGTATGTCCTCGGCTGTTTCCATGCCTTTGCGCCACACGGACCTTGAGATGATCTTCGTGAGGTCAGCGCGGTCTCGGTACTTGTCTGCGATCTCGGCGATCTCCTCGAGCAGGTTCTCGGAGAGTTCAGTGGGCTGGAGGCCTAGGGCGACGAACTGGTCGTTGAGCACTTCCAGGTCGTTCCAGTCAGCCTCGGTGCGCGGGTTCGGCAGATTCGCGATTTGGACGTCCTTCTTGTCGGCGATCATTTTCGCGAGGTCGGCGACGCGGTGCGTCTCGGTGATCTGGTTCAGCACCATCGGCTGCGAGCCGGACTGCGGCGGGTTGGTGATCGCGATCTCGATGCACCGCACCGTGTCCTTGATGTGAATGAACGCGCGGGTCTGGCCGCCCGAGCCGTGCACGGTCAGCGGGTGCCCGATCGCGGCCTGCATCAGGAACCGGTTCAGCACGGTCCCGTAGTCGCCGTCGTAGTCGAACCTGTTGATCAGCCGCTCGTCGCGCGCCGTCTGATCGGTCTGGGTGCCCCAGACGATGCCCTGGTGCAGGTCGGTGATCCGCAGCCCGTCGTTCTTGGCGTAGAACGCGAACATCAGCTGGTCCAGGGTCTTGGTCATGTGGTACACCGACCCCGGGTTGGCCGGGTGCAGGATCTCCCGCTCCAGATCCCCGTCGGGAGTCGGCACCTTCACGGTCAGGTAGCCCTCGGTAATGGGTGCGGGCCATTCGTGCCCGTACACGCCCATGCTGCCCAGGTGCACCAACGCCGCGCCGATGCCGGTGCTGGCCAGCGCGACGAGCAGGTTGTGGGTGGCGCGGACGTTGTTGTCGACGGTGTACCGCTTGGCTCGCTCCGAGCCCATCGAGTACGGCGCGGCGCGCTGGGCCGCGAAATGCACGACCACGTCCGGGCGGAGGTCCAGCAGCAGGGCGGCGAGCTGATCGTATTGGGTGGCAAGGTCGAGCCGGATGAACCGGATCTGGCGGCCGGTGACGTCACGCCAAGCAGCCAGCCGTTCGCCGATCGGCCGGATCGGCGTGAGCGAGGACGTGCCGAGCTCGACGTCCGCGGCACGGCGGCTGAGGTCGTCGACGATCGTGACCAGGCACCCGATCTTCGCCTCCGCGTTCGCCCCGCACGGCCCGCCAATGCTGACGTGCCGCCGGGCCAGGGCGAGCAGGCCGCAACGGCGGGCCAGCGACATGACCGGGACCAGCCCGGCAAGCGACACCAGATTCAGGTCATCGAACGATGCGTGCGTCCGGATCGGATCATGAAACAATCGCACCTGCGAGGTGTCCTCTCCAGCTCGGCGACGGAAGCTTCAGGAACTCCCATCGTCCCAGTTCAGAGGGCACCTTTCGCATTCACACGCCAGATGCGACTACAGGATTACACGGTGGATCGAGGCTTAGTGATGAACTCGACCGCGCGATTACTAGCCTTTGGCTGGTACTGATTACGCTCGCCTATCGTTACCGATCTCTTCGCATTGCAACCCAGCGATTGCAGGTCGCCATGTCGACCTTCGCGGGATCGGCGATCGTAGCCATCTCGGTGAGCCTGCTTCGATAATCCGACTCGGCAGTTAACCAGGACTCACAACGTCTAAAAGGGCGTCAGTATTTGCTTGATCTAAGGGCGCGCCGTAACCAGACCGCTGGAGGATTAGCCTGGCGCTCATATCATCTGGTTCTGTTTGAAACCGCCGATGATGTGCGACGCTGAAGTGTCGCTCAGATCGAGCTTACGCGGGTGCCGGTTACAGGAGCCTATGATGACGCTGCGCGATCGGCGCCTGGTCGTTCCTGCAGCAAGGCCAGGCTAGGCACGTTCCTGAAGATCGTGTCGTCGCTGATGAGAGGGATTTTGTGGCGGATGGCCGTGGAGGCGATCCAGCGGTCGCTGTCATGGACCGTGTCGCTGAGGGCGTGGCCGTTGCGACGGCATTCGTCCCGCAGGCCCGCGCAGATGGTAACCAAGTCGTTGTCGGGCATGACGACCGCTGCGACCTCGCGGAACCATGCCTCCATCCGCTCGGTCCTGGCTGGCGCCCAGCCTGCCTTCAGACCGCCGTACCGCAACTCGCAGACGGTGGCGAACGACAGTACCAGGGACTTCCCGCGCAGGTGAGCGGCGTAGCGTTCTAGCAGCTTAGCCTCGCGGTCCCGGTTTCTGCCGACCAGGATGGCCGACACCATGTGGGTGTCTGCGACAGCAAGAGCCTGGCCGGCCTCGGCATCGTCCCTTTGCGGGACGGTCATCCTTGTTCCAGCGCGGACATGAACTCCTCGATGTCATGATCGGACAAGTCAGGGATTACTCCCTGCGCAAGGTCCTCCTCGCCGATTACCCGCTCCGGGATCACCAGCTCATGCCGTTCGAAGAAGGCCGCCTGATCGACCATGTCGGGCAACTGCTCGAATGCGGCCACGTCAAAGGACAGCAGGCGCCGCCGATCATCCAGCGAAGCTCTGCCGATCGCGCGCACCCGGGTGCCGATCAGTTGCGCAGCGTCGTCGCGCACGTCCTCGGGTACCGCTAGCCGGATCGAGTGGCGGGCATCGTCTTCGATCCGGAATGTGCCGGTCCGCAGGTTCAGCGCGTACAGCCGGCCCGTCAGGGCCTGGTGATCGGCGGAAACATACGGCAGAGACGGCTGGCTGACGGCACTGCGGAGCAGGTCCCGCGCCGCCCGGGGCGCGAACTGGGCATGGCTCACCCGCCCGCCCAGGTTGCAGTCAACCGTCACGTCACGGTAGCCGCGGAGAGATCGCAGCCACTGATCCAGGCAGTCCACCACGTCGTCGTCGGCACCCACCGGCAGCTCGGGCTCCGCCTCGCCGTCTGATAGCGCCTCTAGGCTGTCCGCGAGCACGGCCATAGCCATCTCGCCCAGCCCCGGGGGCATGCCCTCCGCTGGCAGCGTGTCCTCGGCGGGCTCGGGCAAGGCGATCTCCAACACTGTGCTGCCGGGCAGGATCGCGGTCAGGAACAGGGTCGTCGCATCCGCGACCTGCCGCGGCAGCGACCCCTGGCCGGGGTCTACCATCCCGCGCGCGATACGCGACACGACACGCTGCGCCCCGCCGGCGACCCTGACCAGGTCGGCCAGCGGCATCTCCCCGTCCCGCCCGGCCCCGCCAGCCAGCCGCAGTACGAGCCTGGACCTCGATACTTGCGCCATTCGCGTGCTCCTCCGGGCCGCCATCAGGCAGCAAGACAGCCGGTCGGCCGTCGCTGCACGGAGATCCCAGCCCCTGGGCCGTCATCTCAGACGATCATGCCGCTGAGCCTGCATCGGGTCAACGTGCGCGAGCAGTCCCCCAAGGGCAGGTCCGCCTTGGGCCTGGCGTGGCAGTCATCACCGTGTTGCCACGATGGCGGCATGCCATCGGCCCAGGCCAACAGCGCTCGATTCAACGCGGAATCACGATGTTGTGGACATGGGGAGCCTCGATGCCGTGCGGGCTGGTGTGGTGCTCGAACGACGCGATGACCCAGCGCTGCGGGGGGTCAGACTCGAACCGGTCCAATCCGACTTCCTGCATGTACTGCAGCACGTCGTAGTTAGCTGCCCAAGCGCGCGACCAGGTGGCTGCAAGGTCGCGCCAGTGCTCCTCTGCCAGCTGGGTATCCCCAGCCTGGCATGCCCGCATGGCACGCTGGAACGCCTCATTGTGAGGGCCAATCAAGTCGGCAGGAGCCTCCCAGAGGAGGTCAGCAATCTCCGGGTCGGCGCACATGGCTGTCAGGACGGCGATGTCGACGTCAGCGCCAATGGGATGTCCGTGGTCGGGGCATGCCAGGCCGGTCCAGGTGCCGCTGGTCTCGTCGGTCTGGGCGTGCTCCAGCACGTGCGCGAGACCGTCGTCGACGAGGCGGAGGCGTAACGTGCCGTGCAGGCCTGCGCCCTGGATCCTGATATTCGTTCCCGTGGTGATCGCCTCCCTCGATGCGTTGTCATGATGCGCCTGGATGGTGTCAGGCGCCGGCCTCCCGGTCGGCCTGGTGGTGGCTGGCCCGTTCGAGTACTCGGGTCGAGGGCCGGATCTCGGGCTTGGGTGGCTGGAGCAGCGGCTGTACTCGAGTACGCCGGGCCGGGAGTTCCCCTGCCCGATCATGATGGCGCTGGTCCTGTTCGTCTTGTATATCTTGTAGCTTTTCGGCGAGCCGGGTGGCGAACGTTTCGTGTGCTGCGGCGAGTTCGCGTATCGAAGGGCCGGGTTCGGGGGTGCCGGTCCCGGGGGCGACGGTAGGGTCGCCTCTCTGGGCGTCGCTGATGGTTTCGGGCTCGGCGGAGCGCATGGGCGGGTAGGGCTGGCGCGGGTGGCGGCGGCGCAGTTCGGCGTCAGCCGCGACGGCGAGGCGGCGACGGTCTTCGGTCGCGTGGTGCCAGGCCTGACGGTCTTCCATGACGCTTGCCAGGACAGTCTCACGCCGGGTGTAGGCGGTGGTCATGGCGGAGTAGCTCGCGGCGAGCGCGTCATGCGTGGCTGCCAGTTCGTGGTCGCCGCCGCGACGGGCGGCAGCGGCCTCGGCCTGAGCGCGCATGACAGCCAGGTGGGCGTCGCGGGCGGCGAGCCGGACTTGCCGGAGCTGGTCACCGGTCCACGGGGGCGCCCACGCAGTGTCAGCCGAATAAGTGGCGCGAAGGTGCAGCAGCTGGCCATCGGGCATGGCACGGACCTGGGTATCGCCTGCCAGCCGGAGCGCGGTATATGCCTCATACCAGGCAGCGCGCTTTTCGGGACTGTCACCGGCAGGTTCCGGGCCAATCGGCTCAGCCGGATGCTGGTACCCGTACAGCTCGCGGTATGCACCAACGGAACTGGCCCGGTGCTGCCAGTCCAGCCGGGCAAGGGGGTCATCGGGCACGTCTCCGAAGGCGGTGATAGCCCAGGCGGGCTGGTGCTCGACGATGTGCTCGCCGATCCGTTCCTTGCGCTCGGCCATCGCGCGCGCGACGCCGATGACATGGGCATGCCGCTCAGGGTCGGGGAGGTGCGGCGTCTGCGCTGCCCAGGGCCGAGCTTGCCGGGGGACAAGGCCGCGGGTGCGCTGGCGGATGCGGGCGTCGATGACGGCGGCGACGTCCCGGGCATCGGACAAGCTGCGCGGGGTCACGGCATCGTGGAGGACCTCGGCCGGGTCCAGGCCGGCGAGTTCCGCGGCGTGCAGGGTCCGCCACAGCCACTTGGCCTTGGGCCCGAGGTCGTCGGGGTAGCCGGGCAGGACTTCGGCCAGGAGATCGCGGTAATGCTGGTGGCGGGCGGGGGTGGTCTCGGCAGTCCAGATGGCATGCAAGATGGCCAGGTGATCGGCGTCGGACAGGTTCTGCCGCAGGGTGGCGGTGGCGGATCGTTCCTGGCCGTCCCGTCCTAGTACTACAGCCGCAGGGTGAGATGTCGTTGCTGTCGTTGCTGGCAGCGGGTTTTTCGGGCGCGAGCGTGCGTCATTGTGGCCGCAGCGCGATGAAGACCATCTCGCGGCCGGGCCGGTCCGGTGCCTCGCGTATCTCGTCGATGCGGTAGCCGGCGGCTGCTAGCGAGGCGGTTACCTCGTGCCGGGTGCGAAAACGCAGGGTGGAGGTCGGGGTCAGCCGCGCGCCATCGGCTTCAAAGATGTAGGTCCCGCGAAACGTCACCAGCCGATCGCTGACGTCGGTTACCTCGAGCCACTGCTGGACGCCGCCGACGCCGGGGATGACGGCGTGCTCGTATGACTGTTGCGGGTTCCACTCCAGCCATGCTTTCGCGGCAGGGTTACGAGTCTCGAAGATCAGGTGCCCGGCCGGGCGCAGGGCGGCGTGCGCGGCTCGCAGCGTCGAGGCCCAGTCCTGGTCGGTCAGGATCTCCTGCGCCACGTTCGCGGTCATGGTGGCCGCGTCTGCCTGCAGCGGGGGCAGGTCTGTCGCATAGCCGTGCACCCATCGCACCCGGTCGGCGCCGGGCTTGGCCCGGGCGATGTCCAGCGACGCGGCCGCCGGGTCAACCGCGGTCACCGCGAGGCCGCGACGGGCGAGCAGGCAGGCGAAGGTCCCGGTGCCGCAGCCGATGTCCAGGACGCTTCGCGCGCCGAACTCCTCCACCATGGCCGCGTAGATGTCCAGGTCACCGCGGTCCGGGTTAAGCGGATCGTAGAGCCAGGCAAGACGCCGCTCCGCGGGGATCCGATCAGGCACGCGCCCAGCGTAGGCGGACCCGGCGGCGACGCGGCGAAAATACCCGGCCTGGTACTACGGCCCCAGGCTGAGATGCAGCTGCTGTCGTCGCTGGTAGTGAGATCTTCGGGCGCGGGCCTGGTGGCGCCTGCGCCAGCGCGACCATCGCAGGTAGTAGTCGTCCTGGTGGCTGGGCTGGGCCGAGATAGCGAGCATCCGGCGGATCTCGCCGACGGTGAGGCCGATCAGGCCGCCGGAGCCGGTGACAGCGAGGTCATGATCATGCCGCGCTGGTGTCCGGGAAAGTTGTCCACAAGTGGTGGTGCCCCCTTTGAGCTGCGGTGACGGCGAGGAACGCCAGGGCGAGCATGGACAAGGTGGCGTGCCGGTACCAGGCGTCGTAGCGCCGGACCTGGTAATGGTCCAGGCCGGTCTCGTTCTTGGCGGCCTGGAAGCACACCTCGATCGCCCACCTCGTGCCGGCCACCCGTACCAGTTCCGCGAGGGCGGTGCCCGCCGGTGCATGGCAGGTGAAGAACGCCAGCTCGCCGCCGCCCACCGGACGGCGCACGAGCAGGTGATGCACCGGGCTGGCGGTCGCGATCAGCGCCCAGTCATAGAACCGGGGGCCCTTGGCGCCGTCGCCGCACGACAGCTGCTGCCAGCCCGCGGCCGGCACCAGGACAGCAAGCGCGTCCGCGCGGCGAGGCCCGGCACCGGTCGCCGCGGTGAAGCTCTTCGGCACGGCCAGCACGTAACTGACACCGCGTTCTTCCAGCCATTCGCGCAGGCCGGTGTTCTGCCCGTATGCCTCATCGGCCGCCACCCAGGAGAACGGCACCCCCGCATCGATCGCCCGGCCGATCATCCGCCGGGCCAGCTCCGGCTTGGTCGCGAACCCGACCTCATCGCCGATCCCCGCCTGACGGCAGCGGACCCGGTCAGACGTCCACGACCCGGGCAGGTACAGCTCGCGGTCGATCAGCGCCCGCCCGCCGCCCGGAACCGCGTACGCCAGGAACACCCCCAGCTGGCAGTTCTCGACCCGGCCCGCGGTCCCGGAGTACTGCCGCTGCACCCCGGCCGACTTGGTGCCCTTCTTCAAGAACCCGGTCTCATCAGCCACCAGGACCGCGCGGTCAGCACCCAGCTCAGCGACGACATATCGCCGCAGGTCATCGCGGACATCATCCGCCGACCACGAGTAGAAATTCAGCAGCCGCTGCATCCCGTCCGGCGTGGCATCACCGGCGAACTCGGCGATCGTCCACCCGTTCTTCCGCTCGCACCGCGACAGCAGCCCCAGCAAATACGCCCGCGCCCGCTTCCGCGACCACGCCTGCGCGAACCGGCCCGCCACCACCGCGAATAGGTCATCGAACCCCGACCGCCACGCCGCAAGGTCTATCCTGGGCCGCTCGGCCACCGCCTGATCTGAGAGTCCATTCACACCTCGAAGACCTACGCGGTGGCCGCACTCATGTCACGCCGCCACGCCGGGCAACATCACGGGCTGCGGCTGTAGTACTAGGACGTCCGCGAGCACCCCCACCGCCGCCGAACCTGTCCCGGCCGACGATCCGGTGATGAGCTGGCCGGAGCGGTGGGCCTGGAGCCGGTCGTAGCGGGCAAGTTCGGGTGCGGGCCGGGGTCCGGGGGCGGGGTCAGCGATCTTGGGTGACTCGGTGAAGACATAGGCGTAGTTGCCGTGGGTGGCGCGCGACATGCCGACGTAGAAGTGCTGCCGGTCCTCCAGGCCGGTCACCAAGATCAGGGAGGCATTGACGGTCTGGCTCTGGGCGACGTGCTCAGTGACTGCGTAGCCCAGTTCTGAATCGTGATAACGGGCGTACAAGAATTGCCGACTTGTCCATCTCAGGCCGTGGTCTCCCGGCTCGGCCCGCTCGGCGCGGCGCACCACGAGCCCGCTGCTGGTGACGGCGTCGACGCGCAGCAAGTCACCGTTCGCGAGGGTCCGGCCTCGTTCCCCGGCTTCGACACGGTGATCGTTGATGGTGCACACGATCCAGTCCCCGGCGCTGACCTGCGACCCGCAGGCCAGGTGGGCGGACGGGCCGGCGCTGACCAGACCCAGGTGGACCAGGTCATCGCGGATCCGCCTGGATAGCTCGCGGCGTCGGGCGTGGTCGGCCACGGTCAGCAGCGCGTCCCGTCCTTCCAGCCGGTGCGCGACGTAGGCACAGGTAACGGCGTCCATGATCTCCTCGGGCTCGCCGCCTAGAATGCGCCCGTGCTGGTCATACTCGGCCAGCACCGAGGTATCGCCGGCCCGCAGCCGCAGGCTGGCCGCGCGTTCCCATTCCTCGGCGAAACGGACCGGCACCTCCAGCCGCACGTAGCCGAGCCGGTCGGCGAGCAGGGTCATGCCGCCGCCGTCCTCGACCGCCTGAAGTTGTTCGGTGTCGCCGGCCACGATCACCTTGGCGCCGTGGCGGTCGGCGTGGTCGATGATGCGGGCCAGAGTCCGGGTGGAGGCGAGCGACGACTCGTCTGCGAGCACAAGGTCACCGGCCTGCAGGCGGATCGGTCCGCGGGCGCCAGGCCGATCGGGGAGGTCGCCGAGGAACTGCGCGGAGTTATAAGACGCGGGCACGCCGCCGGCGAGGGTGTTGCGGGCGGACTGAGAGGGGGCGATGCCGATGACCCGTCCGGCGCCGGCGGCCTGCCATGCCTGCCCGGCGATGGTCAGCGCGCTGGTCTTTCCGGACCCGGCGGGGGCGTTGATGACGGTGACGCGGCCCGGGTCGGTGAGCGCGGCGTACGCGGCCGCCGCGTGATCGACGCGCAGCCCGGCTTGCGTGACGCCAGCGTGCGCGCCGGGCGCTGTTCGCGTGGGCGTGACGCTGGTCTGCGCGGGATCGGGTTGCGTGAGCGCGGTGTCGAGTTGCGTGACGCTGGCGCCGAGGATCCGTGAGGCCTGCTCGCGCGTCAAGGTCGGGGCGCGTTCGGCCTGTGCCTGGGCGATGAGGCGTTCCTCGATCACGAGTTGCGTGTGCGTGGCGTAGCGGATGCCGCCGTGGCGCTGGTAGACGCTGCGCCCGTCCGCGCGAAGGAGTGACGGCGGCGGCTCGATTGCCTCGGGTGCTTCTAGGCACGCGACGGGCTCGAATTCACTCGCCAGAGCACGGTCGGCGAGGTCTTCGAGCAGCCGCACCGCAGCAGCGGGGTCGCGACCGATGCGGGGCAAGACCCGGCCCAGGTGCCTGATCAGGTCGGCTCTGGTGAACGTGGCCCTCTCCCGCTGCGCTAGGACAAGGGCGACCTGCACCGCGCGTGTCTGTTCGACCTGGCTGAGTCGGCAGCTCGGCCTTCCATCCGGCCCGCCGGGCTGAGCGTCCGCGCGTGGTCCGCACGTTTCGCCCCACACTGATGGCGCGATCGAGGAGAGACGGATACCGAGGGTGCGGGTAAGCCGGTCGGCCCACCCTGCGTGCAGCGCGCCAAAGTCGAGCGGCGCTGCGTCCTTGCGTGCGCGGGTGGCGAAGTTCGAGGCCTGCGCGAGTTGCGCGAGCTCGCGCTGGGATGGCTGGCGGCCGTATCGGGACGCGAACCGGCGTGCCCGCTCGCGCAGGTCGGTGTTGATGCTGTCGCGGCGGGAGGAGAACAGGCGCATGATCTGCCCGGTGATCCCCTTGATCTCGAACCCGTGGCCGTCCTCGCGCGGCACCCACTCCAGCCCGAACCGCGCTGTCATGGCCTCTTCAAGGTGCTGGGACACGATCGCGCCCACGGCTCCGATGTGCTCGTTGTAGCCGTAGGAGTCCGGTGCCCGCCATTTCCCGTCGCTTGCCGTGCGTGCGGTGTGGGCGATCTGGGAATGGACGTGCAGTTGCATGTCGCCGTCGCGGCTAGTGTGCTGCAGCCAGTGCGCCACGGCCAGATCAGCCTCGCGCCACTGGCCTGTCTCCCTGCCGTGCACCCGGCGAGCGTGGGAGCCGGTCCGGGTGTACCCGGCCTCCCGCTGGAAGTACGTGAACCCCGCATTTACGGCCTGCCAGATCGTCGCGTCCATCTCGCCGACCAGAGCGTCCCAGTAGGCGGCACCGTCCCTGTCGCCGGCGAGCCGGGCGAGACGGGCGTTCTCGCCGAGCGAGGCATGGAAGATGGAGATCGACTTGGACAGCGAGATGGTCAGGTCGAAGTACAGCGGGGAACGCCTCGCCCGGGCGGCGGCCTCGACCCGCAGCTCGCGGCGGCGTTCGGCAGTTGCGTGCGGCTCCGCCGCTAACAACTTCGCGTACAGGTCAGCGGCCGCCGGGCCGCCGGTGGGCGGGCGGCCGAGCGGGGTGCCGTCCGGAGCCTGGCGCTGCCCGAACAGCAGGTCGTATGGTTCCCGCTCGACGACCTGGCCCGGCTCGAACCCAAACGCTTTAGCACCCGGGCCCCACCAGCGGCCGGGCGGTTCGCCGCCGCCTTCGGATGCCTGGATGTAGTAGTCCGCGGCGCTCTTGCCGGCGGCTGGTCCCGCCTGCCGCCAGGCGTAGTCCAGGTCATAGCCCTTTGACAGCGTCGCCACGACCGCCATTACGGCCTGCCTGTGCCGACAGCGCGCAGCGCCACAGAGCTGCCCATGATCATCAGATGGTGCATGGGTGTGCAGCGGGATGGATCATGATCTGAGGATGGCAAGAAGGGCGATCAAGATCAGAAACAAGAAATGTTCAATGGCGGGCTTAACGGGCAAATGGAGGTCTGGTTGAGTTGCGGCGATCAGATTTTGCTGGCGGGCTGGAAGCCACGACGATCGTGGCGCTTCAGCAGACGAAGACCGACCAGCAGATCTCATTGCGCCGACTGCTGGTCGTCCAGAACGAGCTCGCGGATCGCATCCGGGAGCTGCCCGCGCTGCCAGCGGCACTCGAGCCGCCCGGCTCTCTCTGCCTCACCTTCCGGCGCTGCCGCACGTGCGGCCTTGATCGCGTAGGCCGCGGCACCGAGCTCGTGCGCGGCGACATGCGCCACCACCGCAGCACCGAGCCGGCCGCGGCAGTGATCACCAGGCCGATCAGAACAGCGGGTCGATGACGGTCATCCAACCGGGCTCGACCCCAGCGGGATCGGTCTCGTAGCAACGGCAGGCGCCGTCGATGTAGACGCAGTCGGGTCCGCATGGGTTGCCGTGCTGGTCGGGGACGTTCGGTGTGGTTGAAGTGGAAGTCAAGGGTGCCTCCTGAGCGCGGATTCCCGGGTGCGGGTTGCCGGGGTGTTCCGGCGGCGGAAGACACGCAGGCGTCATAGGCCGGGAGCGCAACTGGTCGGCGGCGGGCGGACAAGATGTTTTCCGGGCGGGCGAAGCTCGCGGTGTGGGGGAAAAGATCTTGAACGTCTGCCGTAAGCGGCGCGTCAGCGGCGCGAGAGACCAGTTGCGCTCCCGGCCGCGCCTGCGAGGCTTACAGAGCCGGAACACCCCGGTCCGCGCCCGGGAACCCGCGCGGCACCCGCGCAGCATGCCGCCACCTCGGACGTGAGCTCAGGCCGGGGGAACCGGCGGCCTCAGCACGGCCGCTCGTCATGGTCCGCACTGCTTGCCTTGGCCGGCGGGGCGACGCTGCTGCGAGGCCCAACGTAATTGACCGCGGCGTATTCGGGCTGGAGCAGTCGCCGGCGCGGGCGCAGGCCAAACGTCGGACCTGCGCCCGCGCGGCTGGGTTAGCGGCGGCGGCGGGCCTGATAGCTGGCGGCGACTTCCTCGGGGCTCATCGGCAAGACGGCGGCTGATGGCGGCAGTCCCTCGTTGAGGGCGTCGCGGAGCAGGTGGGCCATGGAGTAGGCAGGATCGTCGGTCATCGCCCGGTCCAGGGCGAGTTGGGCCAGCGCGCCGTGGCCGGCCTGCCAGGCGGTGAATGCCAGCAAGGACGCGGGACCGGCGACGTAGCCCGGCTGGGCGTGGCGGGTCACCTCGCTCCACAGCCGCGCGTGGCTGGCGTGGTGGCCGGGGTCCATGCGTGCCCACGCGTCGTCCCGTACAGGCAGGTTGGTCAGCGCCACGGCAAGCCTGGCGAGCTGATCCGGGATGGTGATAGTGCCGCCGCCCCGGTAGGCGGCGATCGCGTCCTTGACCGCGGCCCGCCCGGCGTCCTCGACGGCGTCCGGCCCGGACCTGGCCAGCTGCCTGCTAGCGACGCGCTCGGCCTCGCCGATTGCTTGCCGCATCGTGTCCGCGTCCGGGCCGACGATCGGGGCGATGGACGCGGCGACGGCGTCGCGGCTGGCGGCAGCGGTGACGCCGGCGCCGTCGAGCGCGGCTGCTGCCGGGTGCGCGCCGGGAGCGAGCTGGCCTTCGGGCGGGCAGCACGACAGGCTCGTGCACAGGTAGGACCAGTACCGGCCGTCGTGGACGCGGAGCGCGTCGGCCACGGCGATTCCGTTGTCGGCGAACTGCTGGCGGGTGCGGTCGGTGACGGGGGTGACGAGGTGGCCGGGCCCGTAGCCGATGATGGCGGCGGTGGTGACCTGCTGACGGCGCAGCACCTTGGCGGCGTGCGCGGCGATCTGCGCGGCGTCTTCTTGGTCGGGCGGGGCCGGCAGGTCGTAGCGGAGCACGAGGCTGATCCGTTGGCCGGGGTCGGCGGCGCCGGCGATGACCAGGCTGTGGTCGGGGTGGAAGCCGAGCAGGTGCGGCACGACGGCGATCAGGCCGTCGGGGCCGGTGACGGGGATCTTGACGCGCGGGGGCTGGGGGTTCATGACGAGCTGCCTTTCAGGCTGGAGGAAGTGGAATCTGGTACCTGGCGCGGGCCGGCCGCAGGTGCCGGTCAGGCCCGCCCGCGCGCCGGGGTCAGGACGTGGTGTTGGTGGTGACGCCGGCCAGGACCTGCGCCTCGGCCTGCTCGTGCGCGGGAAGGTCGTTGGGCTCGCCGTTGGCGGCGGCCAGGCGGGCGGCCTTGCGGGCGGCGTAGCTGGTGCGCAGCGTGTCGAACGCCATCGACGCGGCGATGTCGCGGGCGCGGACGGTGACCCGGCCGCGGGGCTCGCCGCTGCCTGCCGCGGTCCAGGCTTCGGCGATCATGTCGTCGGCGGTGACGATGACCCGGTCGCCCTTGCGGACCGACTCGGCGGTCCGGGTGGCCAGCAGGCCGAACGCGGTGACCTTGACCCACCGGGTGAGCGACTCGCCGCGCCGGCCCGGGAGGGGACTTCGACCGCCAGGCGCAGCTCGACGCCGTCGGAACCGTCGCGGGTGCGGAACGTGCGGGGGTCGTCGCCGAGTCGGCCGGTAAGGGTGATCTCGATCGGGTACACGGTGTCCTCCTGGAACGATGTCCGGGAGGGCCGGCCGTCTCGGTGACGGCCTGGGCTGTGGTGCCCTTCCCGGCGGTCAGGCGACAGCGCCGCGGAGGCGGGGCCAGGCAAGCCGGCGGCCGGGGCGGCCAAGATGTTTCCGAGCCGCCGGAGGCGGCGTCTTGCGGAAAGATCTCTGGCCGGCCCGAGTGAGCGCAGCGAGAGCCGGCTTGCGGGTACCCGGTCACGCGGTGCAGGCTGACGAGCCGGGAGGGAACCACCCGCAGGCCTGGATGCCGCGACCGGCCGACATCACGGGGCCGTCCGCACAGGGAGGGGACTCCAATCACGCCGGCTGATACCGCAAGGAAACCCCAGAACAGACCTTCGCGATAACAAGGTGCGTCCGTCGATCCCGGTCACCGGCAGGCTGGTCCCGCCACTGCCGCGAGAAGAACCGCGTGCGGGGCTTACGCCTCGGCGACGTTGGACTTGCGGGCGGATCTGCGAGCCGAGGCGATGGTGCGCTCGATCTCCCGGCTGGGCAAGCCGGTCGCGGCCGCTGCGGTGGCCAGGTCGTAGAGCAAGGGTTCCTGATCGGCTTCGATGACCCTGCAGGCGGCCCAGAACAGGCCGCCGTTACGGTTGCCTTCCTCCAGCTGCGCCACCCAGCCAACCAGCCTGCCAGCATCGCCGGGTGTGGCAGTTCGGTACCGGGCAGGGCGGCCCGCGCGGGGCTCGATCATGCCGGTGACGGCGGCCCAGTCCAGGACGCCGCCCTGGGCGCGGTGGCGGATGAGCCGGTATCGCCTGCCACTTACCTGGGACGGCGGTGCGACCACGTACCCTCCGGTCGCGCGGAGGTCCAGGTGATGGCGGACCAGCCGCCGTGACGCCTGCCCGGTCCCGGCGAAGTAGGCGTGCAGCCCGCCCCGCGGAGTGGCCACGATGGCGAGGGCCCCGTCGAGTAAGCCAGCCACGTCGAGCTGGTAGTAAGCCGCGAACCCATTCCCGGCCGGGCCATGCTGATCGACATCGAGCACGTCCGGGCCTGGCGCTCCGGTCGCGATGGCGAGGTTGGCATCAGGCTGCCGGCTCCACCAGTAACGGATCAGGCCAGGATCGGTACTCGCGTCGCGGAACCCATGCCGGGTAGCGGGTTCTTTCCCGCCGGGCTTGCACGGGAAGACTGGCCATCCCCGGCGCGCATAGGCCAGGGCGACACCGAGCACGCCGTCTGGTTCGGTCAGCATCGAGCTCTCCTCCTATCAATACGGTCTTCCTCGCCAGGGGACCGGCGAACCGGCCTGTGCCTGCCGGGGCCACTGGCGCCACGGCTGGCGGCCCCGGCAGGCGTGGCGCTCAGACGACCGGCTCCGCCGTGTCACCTGCGCCGCTGCCGGTCGGCATGCCGTCGTCGCCGGGCTGACCGCTATCGTCGGGACGGTGCGCCGGCTCAGCTCCGTCCTCGTCCTGGCCCGGGGCGGTGAGGAGGCCGGAGGCGGCATCCCCGGTGTAGGCGGTACCGTCGGCCACTGCCTGCTCAATCGCAGACAGCGAATAGCCGATGCCGGCCAGGAACGTCAGGTATCGGCCGGCGTCGGCGCGGGGACAGGGACTGTACCGGTCGGTCCGCCAAGTGCTGCGGCCCTCGGCCTCGGTCATCGCATGCTCGTACGCGGTGATCACCGGGCCCAGCGCGATGACGGCGAGGCGGCCGGTGGTGGCGGTGTCGCAGTCCTGGTCCTGCTGGCCGGCGTCGTGGCCGGTGAGCGTGGTGAACAGGGCCTTGTGCGCCGCTGAGGACAGGCCGATGCGGAGCGGGTCGGGCATCGCCAGCAGCTGCCGGGCCAGGAACACCTGCGCCTCGCGCGGCACTGACCGGCGCGGGAAGAAGCTGGCGGCAAGCCAGCGGTGCCGTACCTCGGCGGCGGCCTGCCAGGCCCGGTTGCCGGTGATCACCAGCCGCCGACCAGGGTCCTGGCCCGGATCCGAACCCGTTCCCGCTCTCCCTGACGATCCGATGTTGTCGCTGCTGGTGCCGCCGGAGTCCGGGATTTGCCACCGGCTGGCGTGACCGTGCTCGGCCGGGCTGGCGCAGTACCAGGACGGCTCCAGCGGGCTCCACGGCCGGAACGTCGCCCCGTGGCCGAGGCAGGCAACGTGGGCTTCGGCGGTGAGGTGCTCGCCGTCGTGGGTCAGGCTGGTCAGCCACGCCGCCCCGTCCGGCAGGGCGTCGGTGACGGTCACGTCCGCGGCGTCTAGCTCGGCCAGGATCCGCTGGTGCTCGGCGGCTTCGGCGCGGTCCTGGCGGATCCGCGCTGCGGCGTGCTCCAGCGGGTAGCCCTGTTCCAGGCAGGCGAGCAGCCGCTCGGTCGCGGCTTCCTCGCCGTCAAACTCGGCCAGCAGTGCCAGATCATCGAGGGTCACGTCCTGGCTCGCCTCGGCGGCCCTGGCGCGGGTGCCAGGGGCGAGGCCGCCGGCGGTGACGGCGGCCTTCACCTGGGCAGCGCTGCGGCCAGTGGCCTTGCGGATCCTGGTCCGGCTAGCACCGGCCTCGTGCGCGGCGAACAGCGCCGCGGTCTCCTCCAGCACCGTGTAGTTCGCCCGGTAGCCCGGGCTGTTCGCCAGCAGCATGTCCAGGTACTGGCCCGCCTCATCCCCGGCCCGGCCAGGGTCGATGTCGCACGGAACCTCGGCCAGTCCGGCCTGCACGGCGGCGGCGAGCCGCCGGTGGCCTTCGATGACCCGCCACCCGCCGCCAGGGCCTGTGGTGATCAGCAGCGGGATCCGGACTCCCTCGCTGGCGATCGACGCGGTGAACTCGGCTGTGAGGTCCAGGTCCTGCCGGACGTTGCCGGGATGTGCGGCCAGGTCCGAGACAGGCACCATCAGCCGGCCCGGCGACGCGGCATGGACGTCAGAGGCGATGCCGGAGACAGGGACGTCGCTGGAGGCAGGTACGGGTTCGGGGAGTGCGGTCATGGAACTGTTCCTTTCGTGCGGGGAGCGGAACGGCCGCCCGCGGGACTGCGGACGGCCGGGAGGGCTGGGTTGCGGGGTCAGGCGGCCTGGCCGCCCGGCGGGCAGGGGCCGTGCAGGCAGCGGCCGTCCAGCGTCACCGTCGGGCCGTTACTTTCGGCCGGAGTGCGGGTCCCGATCTCGACCAGCAAGCCATGCCCGGCCGGGTCCTGGCGCACGGTGACCCCGGTGTCCTCCGCGTCGACGCGTGCGAGGGGCCAGCCGATCGCGGACTCGGTGAGGCTGGCGGTGATGTCGCGGCCGCGAACCATTGGCCGCCCGGTGCTGGCCAGGATGGCGGCGACATCGGCGAGCAGTTCGGGCAGGTTGCCGCCGCTGCTGGTGAGCAGGGCGTGAATGTCGTTCAGCGCTGCGGTGTCCGCCAGGGCTGGTGGCCTGGGCGGGTGCAGCCAGGTGACGGTGGCGTCGGTCATCAGAGTGTTCCTTCCGTGAAAAGGGGAAGGCCCGGCCCGCTAAGGGAGCGGGACCGGGCCTTCGGGGGACTGGCGGGTCAGAGAGCGGCGGCGATCTCCAGGGCGCGCAGGCCGGCCGCTTCCATCTCGTGTGCGGCGTCCGCGTCTGCCTGGGTCTGAGCGGCGCTGGTCACGGCGTGCAGGATCCCGCCCGCGGTCAGGTCGCCGCCGCGGATGAAATGGGCCATGATGTCGGCCTGCTGGGCTTCTGTGAACCGCAGCCGCGAGCTGACCACCTGGACCACTTCCTGCGGGTCGTCCACCGGCCGGGCCGCCTGCGCCGTCACGGTCCGCATCACTCGGTCGGCGTAGGCCGGGTCGAGGAACGCCCCGACCGCGTCGGTGGTCTTCGCAGTGATCAGGGCGAGGGTCTTGTCCAGCGTGTTCCCCGACCAGGCGACCACGCCCTCATCGAGCCGCTCGCCCAGGTGCACGGGGCGGATCGCGTCTTTGGTAATCCTGGGTCAGCCGGGGGCCGTCTGCTGCGGCGGGTGAGAGGTCGTCGCTCGTGCCGGCGTGCCTGTCGCGGGCGGATGATCTCTAGCCAGTACGTTACAGCACGTGACGATGGGTGACGGAGAGTTGTGCCGGGTGCAGCGTGTCGTGCTGCCGGGCACCGCGGTGACATGGACGGTGCTGGACCAGGACGGGCGGGTGGCTAGCCCTGCGGAGGAGTTCCTGGAGTTCTTGCGGGTGCAGGCGAGTTCCCCGAACACGGTGAAGTCGTATGCGAGAGCGCTGGCACTGTGGTGGTCCTACCTGGCCGTGTTCGGCCTGGCCTGGGATGGCGTCACGCTGTCGCGGGTCGGCGGGTTCTTGTCGTGGCTGCGGACCGGGGAAGGCCCGCAGGTGGCCTCGATCGTGTTGCGGACGTCCCGGTTCAGCGAGTCGACGATCGCCACGCGGCTGCGGGCGGTGACGTCTTTCTACCGGTTCCATGAGGGGAGCGGGGTGCCGCTTGGCGCCGACCTGGTGAGGCTGGTGCACGGCGGCCGGGCGGTCTATAAGCCGATGCTGGAGCACGTTGCCCGCCGGCGCGGCCGGGAGCGCGCGGTGGTGCGGGTGCGGGGGCCGCGGCGGGTGCCGCCGCCGGTGCTGACGCCAGCGCAGATCGACGCGGTGTGCGATGCGTGCGCCTGGCGGGATGCGGCTTCGGGGCAGTATTCGGGCCGGGTGCGGGACCGCCTGCTGTGGGCCTTGCTGGCCGAGACGGGCCTGCGGCTGGGGGAAGCGCTGGGGCTGCAGCACCGGGACTGGCATACCGGCCGCGGCGATACCCCGTTCATCGAGGTGGTGCCGCGCGAGGGCCTGCCGCACGGCGTCCGGGTCAAGGGGCAGCGGTACCGGCGGGTATTCATCTCCGACGAGCTGGACAGGCTCTACGGCGAGTACCTGTGGCAGCTGTGCGACGCGGGAGCCGACCTGGCAGTTCCGGACCTGGACGCCGCGCAGGTGCTCGTGAACCTGGCGGGCGGCGCCCGGTTCGGGCCGTGGCGCCCGGACAGCGTCTATGCCCTGGTCCGCCGGCTGCGCCGCGACCTGGCAGGCATCGTCCCGGCGGAATGGACGCCGCACTGGCTCAGGCACTCGCACGCGACGGCCCTGCTGCTGGCCGGGGTGCCGGTGCACGTGGTGTCCCGGCGGCTCGGTCACGCGGACGTGCAGACCACGCTGGAGATCTACGCGCACGTGACCGAGGAAGCTGAGATGCGGCAGGTCGCCGAGTGGCGCGCGCTGGCCGCGCGCTGGCGGACCGGCGGCGTCGCCGGCCAGCAGGTCGTGCCGTGCTCATGAGCGGGCATCCGGGCGGCGCCGGCCCGGCTGCGGTCCCCGGCGGGCCAGAGGATCTATGGGAACAGGTCCCTGCCTGGCTGCGGTCGCCGGCGCTCTCCCCGGATGCCATCCCGGCGGAGTACCGCTCGGCCTTCCGGCACTACCGTCACGTCGGCCGGACGCCCGTGGCCATGTCCGTGCTTCCCGGCGGGCTGCGCGAGGAGATCGCCTGGTGCATGCTGCGGATCGCCGATCTGGGTGGCGTGATCGGAATGAGCGGCGCGAACAGCGTGGTGCAGCTGCTGGGCGCGGCCAGCGCGGCGGACAGCCGCCTGGCGGCCTCATCGCGGGTCTCGCTGCTGGACCTGAGCGTGCCTGAATGGCGCCGCAGGATCCGTGCTGTCTTCTGGCGGGACAACGGGCGGTTCCCCTCGCCGAGCACGATGCGCACCGTCGAGTGGGAGATCGGGCGGTACTCCCGCGTGCTGGAGGCGGCCTATGACACCCGGGAGTGGTGGCAGCGGGAGCTGTGGCGGCCAGCCGAGGACCCGCGGATCCCGCAGCGGGATCATGAGCCGCGAGGACGCGAGTCGATCAGCTTCATCAGGTTCACCGCCCCCTGGCTGCGGGCCGGACTGCAGTGGTTCGGGAAGAACGTTCTCGAGACCGGGCAGGTGACCTGGTCAACGCTGATGCAGCGGGTGTGCTCGATGGCCGAGTTCGACGGGTTCCTGGCCGGACGCGGCTCGTTCCCGCCGTATCTGGCCGGTGACCCAGCCGCGGTGCGGACGCTGATGCGTGACTACCTGGCGCACGTCAGCGCCCGCCGGGTCGGGCGCGGCAAGCGCGCCGGGGAGCCGGTCTCCGCCGCGCAGCGCAAGATCCTGGTGATCTGCGTGGAGCAGTTCTACGCGTTCATGCACGATCATGCCGAGGAAGCCGCCGCCGTGCTGGCAGAGCCCGGATGGCTGCGCCTGGGCCCGCAGCACGCCGCGCTCGTCCGGCGCGGCGAGCGCCCCCGCCGCTCCTCGCGCGGCGAGCCTCACCAGGTCATCAGCGACGCCGTGATGGCCGAGATCATGGGGCAGGCCGGCCTGCTGGGCGCCCCGGTCGCCGACGGCGGCTTCGGTGACGAGCAGGCGATGCGGCTGCTCATGCTGCAGGCCAGGCTGGGGCGGCGCATCAACGAGCTGTGCATGCTCGACCACGACCCCCTGACCATGCTCGACCCATCGTCAGGCAGTCAGGATCCGGGAGCGTTCGCAGCCCGGCTGCGCTATCAGCAGACCAAGATCGACGGCGCGCCTGGCACCATCCTCGTCGATGCCGAGATCGTCGCGATCATCCGGGCACAGCAGGACTGGGCGGCCAGGCGCATCGCCGCCAGCGGCCGGCCTGGCGGCACGCCCCGCTACCTGTTCCTCGGCTCGATGATGAACCGCAACGGCGACCGGCCCTACAGCGCCGGCACCTTCCGGTTCCGGCTGACCGAGCTGGCGGCGCGTGCCGGGATCCGTGACGGTGACGGCCGGCTGATCGACCTGCAGCGGACCCACGCCTTCCGGCACACCGCCGCGACCAGCCTGATCAACGCCGGGGTCCCGCTGCATGTGGTGCAGCGCTGGCTGGGGCACCTGACCCCGGCGATGACGATGCACTACGCCCGGACGCTGGCCGAGACCGCCGAAGCCGAGTTCCTGCGTTACCGCAAGATCACCAGCGACGGCCGTGACGCGGAGCTGGACCCAGGAGATCTCTACGACATGCTGCAGCTGGACCAGCGCACCGACCGGATCTTGCCCCACGGCTACTGCATGCTGCCGCCACGGCAAAGCTGCGACCGCGGGAACGCCTGCCTGACCTGCGACAAGTTCGTCACCGACGCGACCTTCCTGCCCGAGCTGCGCCAGCACCACCAGCGGACCCTCCAGCTGATCGAGATCCGCCAGCAGGCCTTCACCAACCGCGCCGGCACCCCGATGAGCGAAGACAACGTCTGGCTCCAGGGCCGCAGGCGCGAGACCGCCGCGCTGGAAGCCATTACCAGCGCGCTCGAGGCCGAGCCAGGTCATCACGCCCAGCCCGGCGAAGCCAGCGCGAGCGGTGCGCGCGCCGTCCGCGGCGCCGGCGTCGCCGCGCGCACCAGCCAGGCCGCCGCCCGGGCGACGGGAAGGAAAGGAACCAACCAGGCATGACCGCACAGCGCCCCGGCAACATGGAGAACCTCAAGGCCGCCGCTGCCGCCCGGACCGCCGCCACGGCCGCCCGCGCCGACGCCGGGCTCCGGGAAATGCTCCGCGCCGGCCAGCCGATCACCTTCCGCGGCCTGGCCCGCCACGCCGGGGTGTCGCTGGACTTCCTCTACTCCAGCACCGAGCTGCGGCAGCGCATACAGCAGCTCCGAGACCAGCAGCGCACCCAGCCCGGCGGCCCTGCCTCACACCATGCCGCCGCCGACGGCCCGGAAACCACCAGCAGCGTGGTGGCCACCCTCACCGCGCAGCTGACAGACCTGAAGCATCGTCACCGCGAGGAAACCACCCGGCTGCGCCGCGAGCTCGAAGCCGCCCACGGCGAGAACCTCGTCCTGCGCCGCCGGCTCACCGCAGGCCACTGAACCGCCAGCGCCAAGACGCTGCCACGCCCTCAAGCCACCGTCACGGACGCGCACGCAACGGTCATGACCTGCGAGAACGTACCGAAAGTTTGTTCGAACTAAAGATAACGCGGGCAATTGTCAGGCCGTTGCGGCACACCTGGACCACCAGCCGCGGCGTGAGCGTGAACGCCCCGCACCCGGTCTCACTGTTCGACAGCACGAACCCGGCATAAACCACCGGGTTTTCCGCCCCTGTGGCGCCGGTGAACGGGCTTCGGTAGCCGGCCAGCAGGGCAGGGGCAAGAACGCGGACCTGCTCGCAGGCCACCCGGACGTACATGCGCCGGTCGGTCAGGTCACAACCGTCCACCGTCACCGGCACGCCCGCCGCGCGGACGCCGTCCAGCGCCGCGAGGAGCACGTCTAGGTTGTCTATCCGCCGGTGTCCGTCCGACAGGAACGCCCGCGCAGCCCCGCACCTGAACCGGTAGCCGGGCGCAGGCACCGGACCAGGAACTTCCGCGGGTCCCCGTCCAGCCACGCGTTCACATTCGCGTCGTACAGTCCGCGCCGCTGCTGGCGCAGCCGCCGCAGGTATGCGGCAGGGATGCCGAGCTTGTCCGCCACGCCCTGGTCGCACGCCTCGGTCGGCACGTACGTCCCGGAGGTCATGGTGACCCCGTCCGGGCCGAGGTCCGGGTCTGTGCCGCCGATCACCAGCTGGCCATCGACGGCGCGGATCGCGCTCGCGGGAGCGACGACGTCGACGTTGCGGGCCTGCTGTCCGCGCAACATGGCGGCCAGATCCGCCAGCGTCACGTTCCGGACCGCAGCCGGCCAGCCGGGTCGATGGTGTCTGTGCTCATGAGATTGCCGTCCTTCCGTCAGGCTCTGCCTGTCCGAGCGGCGGGCGCCTCCCGGGTGGTCAGACGGCACGCGCCGCGGTCAGAGCGGGCCCGCACCACCGGCCGGCCACGGCGGGCAAGATGTTTCCCGCGCGAGCTCGGCCCGCCGACCAGGGGAAAGATCTCTGCCCGGCGGGGTGAGCGCAGCGAAAGACCGGTTGCGGGCACCGACGACGCGGCGCAGCCTGACCACCACCAGGAGGCCCCGCCCGAGTGCGGCCACCAGGCCGAGAGCACGCGACTACCCAAGCCAGCGAACGTGTGCGACCAGGAGCCCACGACCTTGGATGCCGGTTCGGCGGATGGCACGGGCGCTGGCGGGCGCGGGGACGAGTGTCAGGTCTGGCTGGGTGCCGGGCCGGAACAAGCTGGCCGGGATGGCCATGGCGATGCCTTGGTGCGGGCGGGAACGGTTATAAGGCGTGTACCCAGCCGCTGATCGCTGCCTGCGCGGAGGGCAGGTCGGCGAACGGCCCGGACGGGTCGAGCAGCTCGCGGCGCAGCGTCTGAGTGCCACCGCTCGATCTTCCCCGTCATGGTCGGCGAGTACGGCCGGGTCAGCCGCGCGGTGATGCCTTGCTCGCGGCAGACCCGTTCGAACAGCATCTCGGCCGGGCGGGGCCGGGTGAACCGCCCGGTGAACTGCCTGCCGTCGGTCAGCACCTCGGCCGGCACCCCGTAACTGCGCATCGCCGCGACGATCGCCTCGGCGACCGCCCGGCCGGACGGGACCGCCAGCACCGCCGCGATGACCACGAACCGCGAATGATCGTCGATGCCGGTCAGCAGCTTGCACTCGCGGCCATCGGCCAGGTAGATCCCGCCGGCCAGGTCCAGCTGCCACAAGTGCATCGGCGCCTCGCGCTGTCACCGCCGGTATTTCCGCTTGTGCCGCTGTTCTTGCGGCACCACCATCGCGTTGCGGACCAGGACCCGGTGCACCGTCGCACGCGACGGCGGCGCGGCCACCCCGCCCTGCTCCAGCTCCCACGCGATCCGCCGGGCACCCCACCGCGGATGAGCCCGCCGCAGCTCACACACCAGCGCCTCGGTCTCCGCCGCGAGTCGGCCCGGTGACCTCCGCGTCCTCCGCGAGACCCCCCGCAGCCGGTCCATGCCCGCTGAGGCATACCGGGTCTTCCACGAATACACCGACTGCCGCGACACCCCGTACCGGACCGCGACCTCGCTACCGGCGCGCCGTCCAGAACCTCCAGCACAGCACGAAACCGCTGCTCAGCCAGCCATTCCGGTCCTTAACGGCAGATCGTTCGCTGCCCCGCCATCTTCCATGGCCAGAAAGGATCAAGAAAGTACCGGTAACTGTCAAGCATCTCCCGACTACAAAATGTCAAGCGAGCCTGGAGCCCTTACATGACAGCCAGCCTGGCGCGGTTCGTCTGCTTGCACGTTCTTGGCAACAGTCCGACTCGACTTCGACACTCGTCCAGCGGGCCGACCTGTTGGCGTCGCCGAGGACCCGGCCTGATCGGCGCTGAGCTTGGCGTCCACCAAAGTAGGGCGTCGACGGATTACGTCGACAGGTTGCGTCTGACGGACTATGGTTGGCAAGATGTGTTGGACGTTACTCGCAGAGGGGACTTTGCCGGCATGACCGCAATCGAGAGGCCTGCACTGGTCGAGGTGCAGCGTGGCCAAGTGATGTTGTCGACCACACTGACTCCGGCGCAGCTCGCGGCCGCGACGAAGGTTGACGTATACGACCCTGACAGAGGGGCCGACGATGACAACGGCTACCAGCGCCGGGCGTCGACCACGCGCATGGCACAGGCGGCAGCCTTCTACGGCGAGGGGACGGAGAAGCGCCAGGGGCGGGTTTTCGACGACCGGCGCGGGCTGATGCCGAATCCGATCATCGCCAATGTCCGCCCCCGCCAGGGCGAAGACGACGAGGTCGTTGCCGGCGAGGCGGACGGCATCTTCCCGGTCGGCGTGCAGCTCACCTTCTACTCGGAGGCGGACCGCGCGCGGGCGATGCACGCCATCAAGACCAGCGGCAACGCCACAGCCAACGCGGTCGTCCTGCTCAGCGCGGAGGCGATCGCGTGGCTCGTTGACGGCCAGCACCGCGGCGGAGCGGTGAAGCTGCTGAGGAACCGCAATCGGATCGGCGACGACTTCCCGGTGCCTATGAAGATCATGCTCGGGTTCGAGCGTGCCGAGGAGATCAAGCAGTTCTACTACATCAACTCGCAGGGCAAGAACGTGCCGACCGATCTAACGGCTGAGCTGCTGCAGCGGATGGCGCGCCAGGACAGCGACGAGGCTGAGTACCTGAGCGAACGCAAGAACAAGGGGCGGCTCCTGGCGGGCGCCGCGGTCTACGATGCGCTAGTCAGGAACAAGAGCCCATGGATCGGGCGGATCCGTCGGCCGAACGAGCCGGCGTCGAAGGACACCTCGATCGCCGTCTCCCAGTTCATCACGAGCATCGCGCCGCTCCAGGCCGCCCAGATGCCGCGCGAGCTGAGTCCCGACGAGTGGGCGCGCGTCATCGACGCGTTCTGGGAGGCCATCTCCCGGCTGCTGCCCACGCCGTTCGACCCTACCGAGCCGCCCGGCGACTGGGTTCTGTTCAAGGCTACTGGCGTTAACACCATGCACCGCGTGCTCGCCGACTGCCTGCCGATCATCATCCAGCGCGGCGCGAGGCTTGCCGACCCGGAGCAGTACGAGCAGCTGCTCGCCGATCTACCCACCCTGTTCGGGATGGCCGTTGACCCGGACGCCGGAGAGGAACGGAAGGTAGACGGCGCCGAGTTCTGGCGGTCCGCGTCGATCGCGTCTCAGTACACCGGCCGGTACGGCACAGACCGTCTGGTCGGAATGATCCGCGGCCTGATCGCCAAGACCAACACTGCCGTCGCCGTCTAGGTCGGCGGCCAGCCGGGTGGCTCGCGCCGCCAACGGCAGCACCGACGGAGCCCAGGAGACCTTCATGGCCCTGTTCGTCTACGTGGACAATTCCAACGTCTAGATTGAGGGCCGACACCTCGAGGCAGTCCGTCTCGGGCTCGCTCCCCGGCGTACCGGACACGGCACGGCCGCGGGCTACTGCAAGATGGTCGTACGACTTCGGCCGGCTCTACGAGCTGGCATGCCCACCGGGCGAGCAGATCGGCCGGTCGGTCCTGTTCGGGTCCCGCCCGCCGTCCAACGACTCGCTGTGGCAGCGGGCCCGGGCCGAGTGGTTCGAAGTGAAGGTGTTCGACCGTAATGCGGGGAACAGGGAGAAACAAGTCGACACCGGCCTGGCAACGCTCATGGTGGAGGACTGCTACAAGTACATGAGGCCTGAGCGTGGCGATATGGCCGTCCTTGTTGCCGGTGACGGAGACTTCGTCCCGCCCGTGCGGTCAGTCCAGAGCCGCGGGCTGACAGTGCGGGTCGTCTTCTGGCGGCATGGGACAAGCCGAGAACTGCGTCGGGCCGCCGACGAGTTCATCGAGCTCGATCCGCATTTTGATTGGCTGACCCGCGCGCCGCGCCCGGCCCGGCCGACACGGCCGCGGCGGCTGTCGGCCTGATGCCTATCCGCTTAGAAGGCTGTCGGCTTCGCGCGCCGACGGCCAACGGGAAGGGAGGACGTCGTGAGATTGGTCCGGCTCCGCATCGAGAGGTTCCGCGGCGTCCGGTCGCTGGATTGGAAGGTACCGGGTCGCCTCGTCTGCCTGGTTGGGCCCGGCGATTCCGGTAAATCGACCATCCTCGAGGCTGTGGCTCTCGCCGCCTGGCCGCGGGCCACCGTCGGCTTCACCGACAATGACTTCTTCGACGGGAATGCCCTTGACGGGCTGAGCATCGAAGCCACGTTCGCTGACCTGCCTGCCGAGCAAGGGCTGCTCGCGGAATCGCGCTACGGGCTCCTGCTCGGCGGTATCGACGCCGACGACGGCCTGCACGACGAACCCGGTGACCACGAGCCGACAATTACATTGCGCCTCGACGTTGACAGCGCCCTCGAGCCGACCTGGAGCGTCGTCACGAGCGCAAATCGCGAAGGGCGGGTCATAGGGGCCCACGATCGCGCACGGCTCGGCGTCGCGCTCATCGGAGCTGACCCGGACCGGCAGTTCACCTGGGCCCGGGGCAGCGCGCTGGCGCGCGCTGCGGGCGAGGACGTCGCCGGGATTCTCCTCGAAGCTCACCGGCAGGCTCGAGACGCGGTCGCCAGAGTTGACCTCTCAGGACTCGATCAGGCCGTCAAGGTCGCGCGCACCGCCGGCACGCGTATGGCCGTGGGAGCCGTGGCGGACAATCTCGCGGTCGCGCTGGACCTGTCCCGCGCCACCGGAGCGGCGCTCGCTCTCGTTGCCGGCGGGATTCCTGTCGCGGCGTCGGGGATGGGCACCCGCCGACTGCTAGCCCTTGGCCTCGAGCTGGCCGGTTCACTGACAGGCGGAGTCGTCTGCCTCGACGAGATCGAGTCTGGCCTGGAGCCGCACCGGCTGCGCCATCTCATCGCCGCCTTGACCACGATCCCTGATAGCACCGCCACGCAGGCGTTGCAGGGTCAGGTGCTTTTCACGTCGCATTCACCGACCGTGGTCGAGGAACTCGGGGCACGCCACCTCAACACGGTCCGCAGCAATGGCGGCGCCATCACGATCACTCCGGTCCCGGATGACCTCACCCCCGTCGTCCGCGCCAACTCGGCTGCGCTGCTGTCGCGCCGCATCGTCGTGGCCGAGGGCAAGACAGAGATCGGCCTAGTCCGCGGTCACGACGCTACTTGGGCCGCGGCGCACGGCGGCCAGTCGCTGGCGTTCGCAGGCGTCGCCGTCGTCGATGGCGGCGGCTCGGAGGCCGCCCAGCGCGCGGCGGCACTGTCGACGCTCGGCTACCCAACCCTCTTGCTCGCCGACAGCGACCGGCCGCTCAACCCGCCCGCTTCCGACATGCGCGCGCGGGGGGTCCACGTCGTTCAGTGGCCCGACAGCATGTGCACCGAGCAGCGGCTCGCCATCGACCTCTCGTGGGCGGCCATTCTCATCTTGTTTTCCCGGCTCCCTGGCATCGGTCTTGAACCGCAGGAGTGCGTCGCCAAGATCCTCGCGACGGACCCCGGGCAGCAGCGGCTCAAGGCGCTCGGCAAGAGGCCGGGCGAGGTCGGCGGCACTCTAGAAGCGCTCGCGTCGGCCGGCTTCAACGAGCAGTTGATCCGCGAGTGCTTCTGGCGCGCTGCGACGCCCAAGCAGGGCCGCGGCTGGTTCAAGCTCATCGACTCCGGGCAGGTCCTGGGCGAAACCGCCGCCGCCGATCCTACGTTCGCCGCGACTCCCGGCGGGCAGGCGCTCGCCGCGGTGGAGGCCTGGTGCTATGGCGGTGACTGACCCGGCGACACTAGCTTCCGCGCGGAAGGCATACGTGATCGCAGCGGCAGGATGCGGCAAGACGCACCTCATCGCCGAAGCAGTCGACTGCGCGCCGGATCACCGCCAGCTCATCCTGACCCACACACACGCCGGCGTCGATGCCCTCCGCCGCCGCCTTGCGATCCACGGCATCACCGACCGACGCGCCCACGTGGAGACGATCAGCGGGTTCGCCTTGCGTTATGCGGCGGCATACCCTAGAACGTGCCAGGTCGAGGTGGCCCAGCCAGCAGGCGTCGAATGGCGCGAAGTCCAGACCGGCGCGGCGAGGTTCTTCGCGACGCGAGCAGGGCGAGCCATCATCTCCGACAGCTATGGCGGTCTCTACGTCGACGAATACCAGGACTGCACGCTGTTTCAGCACCGGCTGATCCGCGAACTAGCCGAGGTGCTGCCAACCCGCGTGCTGGGCGATCCGATGCAAGCGATCTTCGACTTCGCCGGTGAGCCGCTCGTCGACCTTGACATGTTCGATGAGGAATTCGAGCGGCTCGACGATCTCACCACGCCCTGGCGTTGGGCTAGGACCCATCCCGAGCTCGGTGAATGGTTGGGTTACGCGCGACAGAGCCTGACTGCCGCACAGGATCCGGACTTCCGCGGCGCTCCCGTCCGGCTCCGACGAACAGGAGATGTTGCCCGGGGTGCTTGCACGCCCGAGCAGATCAACGCCTGCAAGCAATACTGGCAGCAGAACTCCGTAGTGGCGATCCGGCGCCTCCAGCATGCTGCCCACCGGACCGCAGCAAACCTTCGCGGCGTTTTTACCTCGATGGAGGAAATGGACTGCCGTGACCTTTTCATCGCCGCCCGCGAGCTTGACACTAAGGCTGGTCCGGCGCGGGCACTTGCGGTGCTCAACTTCGCCAGCAAGTGCATGACGAAGGTGAGCACCCACCTCGGTCCCGCAAGCAAGGCAATCGCCGCGGGCAAGGCGCCGACGACTCGCGGCGGCAAGACCGAGCCGGCCGTCCGCGCGCTTGCCCTCGCCGCTGACAACGACACTCCCGCGAATCTGCTCGCGGCCCTCCGCGAGATGAGCAGACTGCCCGACGTTGTCGTCTACCGGGCTGAACTGAATGAGGAGATGTGCCGGACATTTCAGCAGGCGGTACACGCACCTGGCCGGTCCTACGCTGATGCCGCCTGGGCCGTGCGTGACCGGACAAGGCGTCGCGGTCGGCCAGCCCAAGGCCGCGTAATCTCCCGGACGCTCCTGGTGAAGGGGCTGGAGTTCGACCACGCGATCATCCTGGACTTCGACGAGTTCACCTCCGCGAAGGAGAAGTACGTAGCCCTCACCCGGCCCCGTCGGTCGCTGACCGTGCTTGTTCGCTGAGGCGATCGCCTCAAGCGCTGGCTAGAGGCCGTCCGACCGAGATCCGATGCTGCACCGACGGCCAAGCCCGCAAGGCCTGGCTCGTCCCCACGCTCCGGGCCGAGGACCCGGGAGTGCGCAGCGGCTGATACGGCGGCCTTGGTCCTCGCGGAGCGCGATGCCCTCGCAGTCGAGCTCGGCTTCTCACCGTGATCCGGCCAGCAATGACGCCTGCGGTGTCGCTACCCGCCATCGGATCGGCGGGCTGGGTGTCGACAGTGCCACGGAGCCTTCGGTAGCTATTGCGGCAGACGCTATCTATTGTGATTAACGTAAAGAATTGCGTATAGTAGCTGCATGGTGACACGTGACCTGATCGACAACATCACCGCAGTCGTGGCCCGGCCTTACCTGGAGGGGCAGCCCGCCGACATGCGAGACGCCATCGCAGCCGCAGCCGAGGACGAGCGGGCCGAGCTCGCCGGGCAGCTGCGGCTGGCCCGCGATGAAGGCGGGGAAGACCCGCTGCTCACCTTGGTGGAGCGGGCACGAGGCCGGATGCTTGCCGCCGAGCGGGACCTGCGGCTGCTGCTCGCCTACGCGCGCGAGTTCGCCGAGCCGCGGCCCTACCGGCTCGAGGACCTGGCCCGCGCTGCGGGCATGTCCATCTCCGGGATCCGGACCGCCTACGACGACGACGAGGTCGGCGAGGTGGCGGCCATCACCGGGCTGCCGCGGCGTCGCCGGAACGCGCCATGACCAGGCCCGGCATCTGGCACCGGCCCGCCAGCCTATACGGCCGGAGTCCAGCCCTCTGGCCTGGGCGCGCGGTACACCTGGTCGATGCCGAGAACCTGCTTGGCACTGCCCCGCCACGCCCTGTGGACGTGCAACGGCTGACGAGGCGCTACGCCGGGCAAGTCGGGTTCGGGCCGATGGACCAGGTCATCATCGGATGCAGCCACCTGGCCTTCGCCACGATCGGGTTCTGCTGGCGCGGCCCCCAGTACCTACTGCGTTCCAGCCCAAGGGAGCCGATCTCGCCCTGGTCGCCGTCCTACGGCACGATCACATCGCCGCCCGATTCGGGTTCGTAGTGATCGCATCCGGCGACCGCATCTTCGCGCCAGTGGTCACCGATCTGGCGGAGTCCGGATGCCAGGTCGCCGTTGCCAGCCACCGCGCCCAGCTGTCCCAGGCCCTGGAACTGGCTGCATGCGGGCGGGTCATTTACCTCTGCCCGCGAAGGCGCCTCCCCGCCGGCCAGGACGTGGCATGACAGCCCAGAGAACCTCGTAATGCTGCCTGCCCGGGCAAAACCCACTGCTCGCGGCATCGGCATAGATGGCACAAGCTGCCTCAGCGCTGTAGACGCCGCCGGAGTTCGTCGGCGTTCAAGGCCGGGCAGATGCCGCGGTGGATCATGGCGTGGCAGTTTGGGCGCACCGGCACCAGGAAACGACGGCCTTTCTTCCCTGCTGGCATGTGCCTAGCCTCCTAGCCTGTCTCGGCAAGAGTCTCGGCGGCCTCAAGGAGCCGCTCGGGGTTTGGTGCCTCGACGTCGGTCTTATGCTCGCCGAATGTAAGCTGCTGGCCCCGCCGCATAGCGCCTTCGAGGCGCTGTTCAGCCACTTCTATGTACTTCTCGCTGATATCGTACCCGAGGCACTGGCGGTCCATTTCGAAGGCAGCTAGCGCAGTAGTTCCCGAACCAACAAAGGGATCGAGGATAAGGTCGCCAACTCGGCTGGTCAGAGCAATGCAGCGTCCCGGGAGGGCGAGCGGGAATTCTGCGCCATGGCCGTTCTTGCCTGTCGATGTAGGCAGATACCATACATCGGTGATTTTCTCTGCCGACTCAGATTCCGAATTAGGCCCGCCGAGCTTCGGATCCAGAGCTCGCCATGCGCTCTTGTCAAAGTACGGCGTTCGGTGAGTCGAGAGGTGCAGGAGGTACTCGGCCTGGCGGGATGCCCGATGCTTTGCGGGCTCGGGCATCGCGTTGTGCTTTCGCCAGGTGATGAAGCTCTTGAGCTTGTAGCCGATGCGCGACGCGCGCTCTGCGATGCGAGGCGGTATCGAGCATAGCTCGGTGTCGTCCAGGTACATGTGACCGGCGCTGTGACGGCAGGCGCTATGTTCGGTCCATCCCTTCCGGCTGCCAGGTACCTCCCCCATGGCGTCCAGCCGCTCACGAGCGTTGCCGCGGATCGGCGTTCTGGTGTTGTAGGTATCCATGATGTTCCACCACACCGATCCGCTCGCCGTGATGGCTGGTTTCATGAGCAAGAGCAGTTCGATGGTGTGGCGAATGAAACCTTCGGGTGTCTGCTCGAAGCCGTACGGGCAGCTCTCGCCGTCGGCCCACCGAACGTTTCGCTCGTTCTCGTACACGCGCATACCCCAGTACGGTGACGAGGTCACGACGCACTGGACCGAAGCCGGCTCAAGCCGCGACAGAAGTTCCCGTGCATCGCCCACGATCAGCCTCACGCCGGCTACCTGCTTCTCGGCGCGGCGTAGCGCGGGTATCTGGCTTGGCGGCGCGGCTGAGCGGCCGAGGAGGTACTTCGGGATTCGGCTTCGAGGAATGAAGGTCTCCTGGAAGCCGTCGACGTCGAGCAGCGTCAGGACCTCAGCCAGTGTGAAGGCGGCAGGTCGCGTGCCGGGCCGGTCAAGTGCTCGCGCGATGAAGGCACGGCTCATGCCCACGACAGCTCCAACGAGCTCGGCATCGAACTCGCTCTTGAGGTCCTTCTTGCTGTAGTTCCGTCGCCTGAGCCTGTCGACGGGGGATTTGGGGGTGATGTCGCTGATCACGACGTCTGCGGCTCCATCGGACCGACGATACTCGCGTTGCCGGACGCTCGCCCACGACGACACGGAACATGTGCTCCAAGTGAGACACTCGCGCCGGGCGCGCCTCAACCTCATACGGAGTCGAAGTTGCGGACGAGCCACTGGCGGATCTGGTCCCACTCGGGATCGACCTTGAGCTTCGCAGCCCGCCGATCCTGTTGCATCGCGGCGATGCCCGTGATCACGTCATCGGCACGAGCGAACACCGCCTTCCGGCCTCCGCTATACCTGCTACGAGCCTTCTCGTACGGGACGTAGCGGCCAAGCTGCGTCTCGATCTTGTAGCTGGCCATCCCGCCGGCCTCGACCAGCGAGCGGAGCATCACCTTGCCGTCTGATGTCACCTGGACCTTCGCTTCGTCGCCCTCGCGGTAGGCAAGCTTCTTGACCTCAAACCAAGGTGAGTACTCGGCGGGCATCGACCGCCGCCATTCCTGAGTCCGCATGAGGTCGGCAGCGATCTCATGCCAAGCGCGGCCCGCGACGTCGGCGACCTTGTGATGCACAGCGTCAACAACGTCGGCTGGCAGTCGACCTGCGTTGCTGGCGAGAGCCACCAGAACCCGGTTCAGCGGCGTATCGCGCCGGTGCGCCGCCGTTCGATCCTTGTCAGTGCCGTACTTCAGGTATTCGGCGTCTATGTGGAGAATGGCAGCTGCCCGGAGCCGGGCACAGCCGTCAACGATCGCGCCGTCATCGTGCTTGATAACGGGGAACTGCTTCATGAACCCGTGCTCGCGCATTGAAGCGAGCAGTGCCTGAAACGGAGCTGCGTCGGGGTCATCGGCGATGCTCGGGATGTGCTCCCGGACGTCGAACCCGGCTGCCCGAAGGCGCGCGTTGGCGCGGTCGAGCCTTTCGCGGGCCAACTCCAGCCCTGCCGGATAGTCGCGGATTTCGCCGTTGGGATAACGCACCTGAGGTGGCAGGCCAGTCAGGGTTAGGAGCCTTTCGCTGCCGCTGGAACTGGCGGCGATGATTCCTGCCGCCAGGCACGCGTCCACCTTCTCGGCGACGTAAGCTCGGTCCCCGATGAGATGCAGCTCGCGCGGGACCAGTACCCGGAGTCGGCCGATAACGCGGTCGAAGAGCTGATCACCGGTGATCCCGGGACTACCGGCCGATCCCGTGTCCTCGTAGAGGACGTCGTAGATCGCTAGCCGTGACGCGTTGTCACGCGGGAGGTCGCCGGTCTTCGCAGCTTCTGGCATGGCCTGTCACCCTACCTGCGTCAGGCGTGAAAGGTTCCAGTCCGCAGCGTCATCGCTGGCACCTAGGTTCCACTCACGCCTGGCTCGGGTGAGGACTCCGTCCAGCCGGTCACGAAGCGAGGCCATGTGCGCGAACATCTCGGCTTGCTTGTCGGGTGAGACGTCGAGCAGTTCTTCTACCTCGAAGCGCAGCAGCCCGTGGATGTGGAGGGCAGAGCCCTTGCTCTTGCGTCGAGCAGTCTTGAAACCTGCCGCATGTGCCTTGATCTCCTCGGATCGGGCATCACGGGCCTGCGCGACTACCGCCAGCGCTCCTGTCTCTGAGGGTGCCGCATTGGCCTCAGTGATGATTCGCCGGAGCTGCTGGGCAGGCACCCTGGCGTCTACGGCCAGCATCGTTGCATGCAAGAACACTGCCTCCAGCTTGGCAACGTTCAGGGCGGCGCGGACGCTGTCGGCCAGGTCCTTGAGCTGGTCGATGCCCATCCCATCCCGGGTCGCTCGCATCTCGAAGTGTTTCGCCGCCACCCACCGGGCGAGCGTGGAAACCTTGACGCCGGTCATCCGCGAGTAAGCCTTCGTGTCGAGCACTTGCCCTTCCCCGACTGCGCCGGTGATGAAGGCCCGGATCTCCTCTTCTGTCATCGATAGGCCATGCGACTGATTCAGTTCGACGGACAGTGACCGGGCCTGCAGGGCCGAGAGATCAGAGCAGACATATGCCGCGATTACCTCCTTCTTGTTGCGCATGGCGGCCATCCAGCGGCTATTGCCATCGACGATCTCGTATCTGTCGTTGACCACAATGGCCGGAAAGATAGCTCCGGCCTTCATTTGCGCAGCGTAACGGTCAACCATCGCCTTGGGGGCCCGGTGCTCGCTCAGGCGCACCTGGTTGCCTTCAACATCACGGATGTGGCTGATGTCGAGGTTCGGTTCGAACGCGAAGTGCACATGACGTGCGGCGAGCTTGCTCTCGGTCTGCGCCGAGGCAGAAAGGTGCATTGGAGGTCGTCCCTTTCCCGGGCTAAGAAATATGCGACCAAGCCCGTTATACCGGCTGTGACGCGGTCACGAGGCGGACCTCATCGACCTCGGCGTCGTCCGTCTCATCTGCCGGTGGGGTCAGGTCCCACTCCTGTTCGGCGCGCTTGACAACCTGATCGAGCCGGTCCCGGAGGAGCCTGATGCGCTGGAACGCGTCGTACTGCTTCTCCCGAGCGACATCCAGCAGGTCGTCCACACCGAAGCGGACGAGGCCGCCAATGTGCTGCGCGGATCCCTTAGAGCGCCGGTTGTCGCGAGGGCTGAAGCCAGACCCGACGGCGCGGATCTCGTCGCCGCGAGCGTCGCGCTCGACCGCGATGAGCGCCAGCGCATCCGACTCCGACGGGGCCGCGTTCGCCTGCGCTACGAGCTTCTTGACCACGGCCGCCGGCATGCGCGCCTCGGCGGCCAGGTTTGTGATGCCGCGGAATACAGCGGCCAGGCGAGCAGCGTTCAGGGCAGCTCGCGTGCTCGGTGGGAGCGCATTTACATAGCCCTCGTCGATACGCTCGCGGGCCGCGCGGGCCGTGAACTGCGTCTCGGCGACCCAACGCTGGATCTTAGTGTCGCTGACTCCGGTCATTCGTGACAGGCTCCGGATATCCGCAGTATGGCCTTCTAGCACGGCACCGTCGACGAATCGGCGGATCTCCTCTTCAGTCATGGCCAGCCCATTGGACTGGTTGAGTTCCACTGACAGCGAGCGCGCCTCCAGTGGGGTAAGGCCGTGACAGATGTAGGCGGGTATCGCCTGGTCGCCGTTCTTGATGCGCGCCTCCAGGCGCGTATTGCCGTCGATGCGCTCCAGCCGGTCATTGAGAACGATCGCGGGGAATGTGGCGCCGTGCTTCATCGCCACGGCGTACTTGGCGACCTGCTCCTTGGGAGCACGATGCTCTGTCAGCCGCACCTGGTTGCCCTCAGCGTCGCGGATCTCGGAGATCAGCACGTTGGGCTCGAAGTCGAACTCGATGCTGCGTGCCCTGAGCATCTGCTCGATCTGCTGGGAAACGGCTGGATGCGCCGTTCGGGAGTTGCGGGAGGCCATGAGGCACCGTCCTTCTGTGATCGGTTCTTCGAAACAGTAGCAGATTACAAACTTAGCACGCAAGGCTGATCGACCCTAGGATCTGCGGTCCATACGGCCGCATCGAGTCGTCACTGCGGTTCGCGACGCAGATACAAGCTAGTCCACAGGCGACCTGTCGCGCCACGTTCTAGCTGAGAAACAAGATCAACCCGTGTACCTAGCCAAGATTGGCCTCGGCGAACGTGATCGTACTCTGCTAATAATTTCCCACTCCGAGACGATGCCGCGGCTGTGTTGCCTGGGACGGAGAGCGACTGGCCGACTCCAGGTATTCCACTGCGATGGGAAGCTAGGTGCCCGAGCGCTGGTCTTACGTTCGGCTATGAAGTGAGCGGCACGGCCGGGTATTTGGAGCAGTCGCCGAAGCTGTACAAGTCGGCCGCAGCGTGGTAAGGCCGAGGTCGGTGTTGGCGACGATGCCTTGGTCCGAGTTCAGCGGGTCCGCGACGGTGCCGGGTGATGCGGATATGGGCGGGCACGGAGGCGCTGTGAACGACAGTCTCGGGCGTGCCGACCAGCGCGGTCCCCGCGCCGGCAGACGGCGATACCGTCGCGGGGCATCTGAGGTCGACGCCGCGGGCCGCCGCACTCAGCTCGCAAGATCACTCCCCAGCCTGACCATGCCTGCTCAGTCAGCCCATAGCCCTCAGCCCATAACCCACAGTCCGTGATGATCTTGCAGTCTGTTTACATCCGGCATTTCTGCCATCATCAACCCGCAGGCCTTCGACTACACACCAATGCATCGAGATGATCAGGGGACCGATACTGGGCTGGCGTCACGGTCAAAGCGCGGCCCACAGGTCAGCCCGCCGACATCTCCACCAAGTAGCCCAGCGTGGCATCCTCATCCAAGCCCACCATCGGCGCGAACTTCTCAGCCAGAACCGTCAGCTCCACAGCGCTATCAGCAGCCCGCAGAGCCGCGTACAACTCCCGCAGCCGCTCCTTCTTCCGCAGATCGGCGAGCCGATCCGCCAACATCACGGCCGCCTGCTGGTCAGCGGGACGCACGAACTGGGCGTAGAACCGCAGCGTCGTCGACCCGTCCGAGTGCCCTAGCCGGCCAGCCACCGTGCTGAGATCCACGCCATTCGTCAGCAGCTGCGTCGCCGAGTAGTGCCGCAGCTCCTTCAGCGGGCTCTCGATCCCGACCACTGCCGCGTATCGCTCATACCGATGCGTCATCGTGTCCGGATGCCACGGCGCCGACCCCAGCGGATCCGGCGAGAACACGAACGCATCGGGCGGCACCCGGACTCCCGGCCGCCTCAGCCGCGGCCCGGCGCCTCGTGAAGAATCCGGGCGAACAGATCGCAGGTCAGCGGATCGAGCGACACCCAGCGCTCTTCGCCCGTCTTGGTGTCCTTCTCGATGTGCTGCCCAGCACGCACCAGGTAATTCCTGGAGAAGGCGACGGCCTGGCCCTCGAAGTCGAACCGGCTCTCCCGCTGCGCCAGCAGCTCGCCGCGCCGCGCCCCGGTGACCATCGCCTCCCACAGGTACAGCCCGAACTCATCGTCGCGCTCCCAGACGTGATTGAGCAGCCGGGCCGCCAGCTGCGGGCTCGGCGGGTTCGGCCTCCTCCTGCGCACCGTCGGCAGCGTCGCCCGCTCGGCCGGGTTGCGCTCGATCCACTCGTACCGGACAGCCAGGTTCATCGCCGCGGAGATGATCGCGTGCACCCGCACGACCGACGAGGGAGCGAGCCCCTTGCACGACATGAGGCCGCAGCGCTCGTCACACGCATGCGGACGAGCCGTCCGGTGATCGCGCAGCGGGCCGCACCGCCGGTCGCAGCCGTGCGCCCCGTCGGCATAGTGCTCGACCTTCGGCAGCCGCCCGCACAGCCGCGAGCAGCGCCTCAGATGAGCGTAGAGAGCATCCAGGCTGTCCGGCCCGATCTTGCGGAGCTTGACGTTGCCCGAGCACGGGCAGCAGGACCCGCCGGATGTAGGTCTCGTTCGTGGCCCGGGTCGAGACGCTGAGGTCGGTGACCTCCAGATACCGCTCAAGGGCGAGAGCGAGCGTGGCTGCGTCGTCCGGCGCGTTCTCCGCCTCCGCGGCGCGCAGCAGACTCGCCAGCTCCGCGGCCGCCTTCGCCTCGGTCTTGACGGTGCGCTTGACGCGGCGCGCCTTGCCCGTCACCGGGTCGGTGCCGAAGTACACCTGGACGCGGTACGACCCGCTAGGCAGTAACTCTATGTGACCTTTATCGGTGGTAGCCATGACACAACGGTAGCGAGAAAACAGCAACTCGTTCCACGACCCGTTCCATGGACTCTCCCGGCGAGGTCGTGATCATGGCCCTGACCTGGAGCCGCCTGTCGGAATCGAACCGACGACCTGTTCATTACGAGTGAACCGCTCTGCCGACTGAGCTAAGGCGGCGCGCCGGCCTGAAGGCGGCGGCTCAGAGAGTCTACCGGTCGGCGGGTAGTCCTCGCTTCTGACCATGGGTTGCCTCGTACGCCTGGCGCGAGCCGCAGACGCTGGCGCGCGGGCACGCGCACCGCGAGCCGGTCTCTGCGACCTTCACGATCACCTCATCGGCCGGAACGCTGTACCCGACCACTACTCCCGAGCCCTCCGGCGAATCGACCCTGGTGCCGAGCCGCGGCGCCTTGTCCTTGAAGTCCGTGTACAGCGGGTGCTCGTACTTCAGGCAGCACATCAGCCGCCCGCATGCCCCCGCGATCCGCATCGGGTTGACGGGCATGTCCTGGTCCTTGGCCATCCTGATCGTGACCGGCTCGAAATCCTTGAGGAACGTGGAGCAGCACAGATCCCGCCCGCATGGCCCGATGCCGCCCTGCAACCTGGCCTCCTCCCGCGGACCGACCTGCCGGAGCTCGACCTTGGCGCGCAGCCGCCCTGACAGGTCGCGGACAAGCGCACGGAAGTCGACCCGATGCGGCGCGCTGAAGTAGATGATCACCTGGCCGGCGGCGGAAATGAAGTCGACCGCGACCACCTTCATCGGCAGGCCGTGCTGGCGCACCAGTCGCCGCGCCACCATCTTGGCCTCAGCCCGCCTGGCCTTGTTGCACTCGGCGCGCTCGAGGTCGTCCTCGGTGGCCATGCCCTCGCAGACCGGCAGCCCGCCGATGTCGTCGTCGATCCACGTGGGCGCCCAGATGCATTCGGCCACTTCAGGCCCGGTGTCGGTGGGCACGAGCACCTTGTCGCCGACGGCCGGACGGTGCGACCCGGGGTCCAGATAATGGAGCCGCCCGCGCCGTTCGAAGCTTACCGCCATCATCATCGGCACCCTTCAAGGTTACGGCCAGATCACGGTTAGGCGTTAGGGCGGTACCGTCAGTTCTCCGTTCCTTAACAGAACGCTGACCCGCATCGCCCCCGCAGGCCCGCCTCGTCAGCCGTCCCGGCCCCGCCCGGCCCGCCCCGAGCCTTCTCACATTGCGACAGGCAGGCCACGGAAACGGAGACAGGGCACAGGCGTGCCGAATCCGGGCGGCCCCGGCCGCCCGGAGGACTCAAGAACGGCCGGCCGGCCGATCCGATCCGGTATCGATGGTCCATTCATCACCAGAAACCGAAATGGACGGACCATCGACACGTTCGGGCAGCCGAAATCAGGCCGTCGCCGCCGATCAGGAACCCGAAACCGCGCGCCGCACGCTCAGGGCGCCGAGCGGCGTGGCCGCTGCAGAACCCCCCGGCCGGCAAGCCAGTCAGGCAATGACGGGAGGGCGCTCGGCCAGGGTCAGGGTCAGCTCCTCGACCGCCAGCAGCGGTGCGACGCTGGCCGCCAGCCGCTCCCTGCAGCGCAAGATGGCCTCGATCCGGCGGACCGTCGTGGCCGGATCCGACAGCTCAGCAAGCCGGTGCAGCTCCGCCTCGCGCGACGCGTTCGCGAGCTCGACCTGCGCGTCGAGCTGAACAGCGAGCACGTCCCGGTAGAACGCGGCCAGGTCGAGCAGCGCCAGGTCCAGCGCGTCGCGCTTGATCCTGGTCGCGCGGGACTTCTGCCGCTCCTCGAGCTCGCGCAGCGCGCCCGCGGCGCCTCGCACGGCAGCAGCCACGCCCTTGCCGGTCGAGCCTTCGCCGAACGCGCGCTTGAGCGCCTCGCGCTCGGGGACATCCAGTTCCTCCGTCGTCGCCGCGGCCTCGCCCTCGGCGGCCTTGACCAGCGCCGCAGCGGCCGCGAACGCCTCGGCGAGCCCGGTCACCCGTTCCGGCACGGTCAGCACAGCGGATCGCCGGCGCGCGGTTTCCGCGTCCGTCGCGAGCCGGCGGGCGCGGCCGATGTGGCCGAGAGAGGCCCTGGCGGCGTCCAGTGCCGCGTGAGCGCCGACGCCTTCCCGCTCCAGGATCGCCGCGACCGCGGCGGTCGGCGGCGTGCGCAGCGTGACCAGCCGGCACCTGGACAGGATCGTCGGGGTCAGATCGGCCGCCGACGGCGCGCAGAGCAGCCAGATCGTCCGCGGCGGCGGTTCCTCGATGGCCTTAAGCAGCGCGTTCGCCGCCTGCTCCGTGGCCCGGTCGGCGTCTTCGAACAGGATGACGCGCCAGCCGCCGTAGACCGGCGACGTAGCGGCCTTCAGCACGAGCTCCCTGGTCTGCCTGACCCCGTAGGACAGTCCGTCCGGGCGGATCAGCAGCAGATCGGCGTGCGTTCCCGCAGCGACCTGGTGGCACGACGGGCACTCGCCACACCCCTGGTGAGGGCAGAGCAGCGCGGCAGCGAACGCGCGGGCCGCGACCGAGCGGCCAGATCCTGGCGGCCCGGTGAACAGCCACGCGTGCGTCATCCGGTCCGGCTCGGCGGCCGCGGCCTGCAACTGCGACACCACCGCGTCCTGGCCGGTCAGCAGGCCGAAGACCGGCCACGGCACAGTCACTCGCGGATCACCGGGATCGACCCCGTGATCTCCTCGGCCCGCTCGGGCACCGGGTCAGGCAGCCGCTCCCTCAGCGCGGCCTGGATCTCCTTGCTCAGCTGGGTCGCGCCGAGCCCGGCGTCGAGCAGGACATACCTGGCGGGGTCCTCGCTGGCCAGCTTCAGGAACGCGGCGCGGACCCGCTCGTGGAACAGCTCAGGCTCCGCCTCGAGCCGGTCGGCTGAACTGGCCCGCCGGCCGATGCCCTCGGCCGGCGGCAGATCGAGCAGGAACGTCATGTCAGGCACGAGCCCGCCGGTGGCGAGGTCGTTGACTCGCCGGATCGAGCTCATCGACAGCTGGCGGCCGCCGCCCTGGTAGGCCAGCGTGGAGTCGATGTACCGGTCGGTGACCACTATCGTGCCCCTGGCCAGGGCCGGCCGGATCACGCTCGCCACGTGCTCAGCGCGGTCGGCGGCGTACATCATGACCTCGGCCCATGGCGACAACCCGGTGTGCGCCGTGTCGAGCAGCAGGGCACGCAGGCGCATGCCGATCTTGGTCGCGCCCGGCTCGTGCGTCGCGAGCACGTCGTAGCCGTTCTCCCGCAGCCAGATCGCCAGCAGCCTGGCCTGGGTGGACTTCCCAGCGCCTTCGCCGCCCTCGAAGGCGATCAGCATGCCGCGCTGCTGCGGTCTGTCAGCGTCATCGCCGTCGTGGACGACCTCGGTCCACGGGCCCTTCGGGCCGGCTGCTGACCCCGGGCCGCTGGCCCGCCCGTTCGACGCGGCCGTCGCCCGCATCTGGGGCAGCGGCCGGCCGCGGATCGAGGCGGCGAGGTCCGGCAGCAGCGGCATGCCCGGCCGGTCGTCCATCTGCCGGTACGAGCGGTAACCGAGGATCATCGCGACGATGGCGGCCAGCAGCAGTACGACGTTATTGCCGACCGCGTTGTAAGAGATGGTCCCGATCTGCACGTCGTTCGAGCTGGTCAGCTCGCCGACCACGGCCGTGATCGCGCCCGCCAGCAGGCCGGCCAGCGCGATCACGCCGAACATCACCACGCGCAGCGCCGACTGCAGGAACGCGAACGTGCGGCCGCGGGTGTCGTCATCGACCTCCCGGCCGATGACGGTGTAGGCGGTCACGTACGCCATGCCGGCGAGGATCCCGAGCACGACGACGAGGAACACGACCACGGGCAGGTTCGGGATGAGCCCGAGCAGCGCGAGCGGAATCCCCGCCGCCGCGATGGCGAGCCCGAACAGCCGCCGCTTGCTGAAATCGCGGAGGAACCGGACTCCCACCGACATGCCGAGCGCCAGCCCGACGAACATGGCCGCGAACACCGTTCCCCAGCCGGCCGATCCGCCGCCGAGGGTGTTCCTGATGTACGCGTAGCCAAGGCCGACGACCACGCCAGCGCCCGCGAACGCGCCGACCATGCCGATCGTCAGCCCGCGCACGACCCGGTTCTTGCCGACGAACCGCCAGCCCTGCCAGATCGACTTGGCCACCGACGGGACCGAGATCCGCTCGCCGCCGCGCCGCCGCGGCAGGTCCCGCAGCGAGTAGCAGACGAAGGCCGAGACCACGAACGTGGCGACGTTGAAGTACAGCGCCAGGGCGATCTGCCCGCGTGCCGGGTTCCCGAAGAAGCTCAGCGGCCCCCGCGCCAGGCCCTTGCTGATCGAGGCGAACGCCACGAAGACCAGCGAGGCAAGCGGCGCCGTCCCGTAGGTCGTCAGCAGGCTCCACTGATTCGCCTGGTCGAGCTTCTCCGGCGGCACCAGGTTCGGTATCGACGCGTCCTTGGCCGGCGTCCAGAACAGCGACGCGCAGCAAGCCAGGAACTGCGCGACGTACAGCCAGGTGAGGTTGTTCGCGAAGCCGACCACCAGGTTCACCGGGATCGACAGGTACAGGACGGCCCTGACCACGTCGCCGACCACCAGGTTGATCCTGCGGTCAAGGCGGTCGGCCACGGCGCCGGCCAGCGGGCCGAACAGCAGGTAAGGAAGCAGCGAGGTGATCCATACGCCGCCGACGGCGATCGCGCCCGCGGTCGCCTGGACGTGCGTGCCAGTCAGCCCGTACGCGAGCGCGGAGAGCGCCAGCAGGCTCAGCCAGTCCCCCAGGCTGGACAGCGATGTCGCGATCCACAGCCGCCGGAACGACCGGATCGACAGCACGCTGGTGTCGCGCCGCCCCAAAGGGGACCTAAAGCTCATTGTGCAAGGCTATCGAGAACAGAGTGCGTCGTCTTCGCGCGCGCCAACGTGGCGGCTCAGCCGCCGTCCGAGCTGCGTGTTTTCGACCTGGACGTCGACTTCTTGGCCGACCCTGAGGCTGATTTCCTTGACGAGGCCGATGTGGTCTTCCGTGCCGGGGAGGCGCGCCGCTTCGGCGCCGGGCCGGAGGCCCGGCGCTCCGCGAGCAGCTCGATGGCACGCTGCAACGTGATCGACTCGGGCGCGTCGCCCTTGCGCAGCGAGGCGTTCGTCTCGCCATCGGTGACGTACGGCCCGAACCGGCCTTCCCGCAGCACGATCGGCTTGCCGTTCGCGGTGTCGTCGCCTAGCTCGCGCAGCGGCGGCGCAGCCGCCGCCCGCGCGGCCCTGCCGCGCTGCTTGGGCTGCGCGAACAGCTCCTTGGCCTGATCGAGGGTCAGCGTGAACAGCTGCTCGTCCGACTCGAGCGACCGGCTGTCGGTGCCCTTCTTGGCGTACGGGCCGTAGCGGCCGTTCTGCACGGTCACTTGCTCGCCATCGACCTCGCCGATGGCGCGCGGCAGCGTGAGCAGGCGGAGCGCTTCGTCGAGCGTGACGCTGTCCAGGTCCATGGCCTTGAGCAGCGACGCCGTCCTCGGCTTGACCGACGAGGGCGCGTCCTCCTCGAGCACCTCGGTCACGTAAGGCCCGTACCGGCCGGCCCTCGCGACGATTGTCCGCCCGCTGCCAGGGTCGGTGCCGAGGATCTTGTCCCCGCTCGGCCGCTCGAACAGCTCGCTGGCGAACTCCGGCGTCAGCTCATCGGGCGCCGTTCCCTCTGGCACGTTGACCCGCTGGTCGTCCCGCTCCAGGTAGGGCCCGTACCTGCCGACCCTGATCACGATGTCGGTGTCGGCCAGCGGGAACGAGCTCACGTCCCGCGCGTCGATGTCGCCCAGGTCGCTGACCAGGTCCTTCAGGCCCTCTTCCTTGTGCCCGTCGGCGCCTTCCGTGCCGAAGTAGAACCTGCGCAGCCATGGCACCCGGCCGGCCTCGCCGCGGGCGATCTCGTCGAGCGCTTCCTCCATGCTCGCCGTGAACTCGTAGTCCACCAGGTGCGCGAAGTGCCGCTCGAGCAGGTTCACGACGGCAAACGCCACGAACGAGGGCACCAGCGCCGTGCCCTTCTTGAACACGTAGCCGCGATCGAGGATCGTGCCGATGATCGTCGCGTATGTCGACGGCCGCCCGATCTCCCTGTCTTCCAGCTCCTTGATCAGCGACGCCTCTGTGTAGCGCGCCGGCGGCCTGGTCGAGTGGTCCTCGGCATGCAGGTTCCTCGCCGCCATCGGATCGCTCTCGGCCAGCGCGGGCAGCCTGCGCTCCCTGTCGTCACGGTCTGTGCCGTCACCCTCCTCCACGTCCTCGACGTATGCCTTGAGGAAGCCGAAGAATGTGATGATCTTGCCGGAGGCGCCGAACTCGGCTTCCTCACTCGCCGACGACCGGCCTGCGATCCTGACCGAGACCGACTCCCCGACCGCGTCCTTCATCTGCGATGCAACGGTCCGCTTCCAGACCAGCTCATAGAGCCGCAACTCGTCGCCCGACAGCCCGGCCCTGGCCGGCGTGCGGAACGCGTCTCCCGCCGGCCTGATCGCCTCGTGCGCCTCCTGCGCGCTCTTGACCTTGCTCGTGTACGTCCGCGGCGCGTCGGGAACGTACTCGGCGCCATACAGCTCGCGCGCCTGCGTCCGGGCCGCGGAGAGAGCTGTCTGGGACAACGTGACCGAATCGGTCCGCATATAGGTGATGTGACCGTTCTCGTACAGGCGCTGCGCGACCTGCATCGTGTACTTAGCGGAAAAGCCCAGCTTGCGCGAGGCTTCCTGCTGCAGCGTCGTGGTGCGGAAAGGCGCATAGGGCGAGCGGCGATATGGCTTGCGTTCCACCGTCTTCACGGCGAACGCAGCCCCCTGCAGCCGGTCGGCGAGCCCTGCCGCGGCCGCCTCGTCCAGATGCAGGAGCGGCGGCGCCTGATTCGCCGCGGTTCCGCTGGCGGCCTTGAGCTCGCCGGTCGGCGCGAAGTCGCGGCCCTGGGCGATCCGCCGCCCGTCCAGGGCAACGAGGTTCGCGGCGAACCAGGTCGAGTCCTGGCCGGCAGGCTGCGGCGCGAACTCGGCTTCCAGGTCCCAGTACCTGGCGGGACGGAACGCGATGCGGTCCTTCTCCCTGTCGACCACGAGCCTGACCGCCACGGACTGCACGCGGCCGGCCGACAGCTGCGGCATGACCTTCTTCCACAGCACGGGCGAGACCTCGTACCCGTACAGCCGGTCGAGCACGCGGCGGGTCTGATAGGCCTCCACCAGGCCGTTGTCGACGTCGCGCGGGCTGGCCACGGCGGCCCGGATCGCCTCTGGCGTGATCTCGTGGAAGACCATCCGCCTGGCGGGGACCTTGGGCTTGAGCTCCTGGACCAGGTGCCAGGCGATCGCCTCGCCCTCCCGGTCCTCGTCGGTCGCGAGCAGGAGTTCGTCGGCGTCCTTGAGCAGCTTCTTGAGCTTGCTGACCTGCTGCCGCTTGTCGGCGTTCACCACGTACAGCGGCTCGAAGTCGGCGTCGATGTTCACGCCGAGCCTGGCCCAAGGCTCCTTGCGGAGGCGGTCAGGAATGTCGGCGGCGCTGCCCGGCATATCGCGGATATGGCCGATGCTCGACTCCACGACATAGCCCTTGCCGAGATATCCGGCGATGGTCCGTGCCTTGGCAGGCGACTCCACGATGACGAGCCGCCTGGCACCGTTCGCGGCGGTGTCCCCGCTCACCCGGCCGTTCCGTTCTGCCGGGCTGGTCCTTGCTGCCACGCCTTCTTACCTCACATCTCGCAGTACCGCCCGGAGGCTACCGTAGGCTGCCCTCCGCGGGTCTCTTCACATCGCTCCCTGTCCGCGGTGCGCCCGTCGCGGTAACTGATTCCCACAGGCCGATTGAATCATCGCCGCCGGTGCGCACAATAAGTGGTGATGACGGAGTACTCCTACCTGATACTCAACCTGCCGCGCAGCACGTCCCGAGACGTCGCGCGGCGGATCCTTACGGACCACGCCGAGTACGGGAACTGGGAGCTCGCCAGGTTGCGCCTGGCTGCCGATGGTAGCCGGACAGCGACCTTGCGCCGCAAGATTATCCGTCCGCGACCCGCCGACGCCAACACGTCTGCCTTTCGCAGCCAGTTCTGGCGTCCCTGACAACAGAACGTAGCAGAGGCTGGCCGCATTCCTGGCCAAGGCGCCATAGCCGAGGCAGCCGTAGCCGACGTTGCCGTAGCCGGGGCAGCCATGCGGGCCTGACGCCGGGTCTGGCCAGCAGCCTGCCACCACGCCGTGCCGCTAGCCCGCGTGCGCCGCAGACCTGTTCGTCAGCTTCGTGCGGGTCAGCCGGCGTGAGAGCGTCGCGCCGAAGCTCGACGGCGGGGCCGCGTGCCTCGGCTTGGCGCGCCGGCCATCCTGCGGCTTGTCCTGCGCCTGGCCGTCAGACCGGTGCCTGCTGCGATAGCCGCCGTCAGCATCGTCATCGGCTGCCCCGCGCCGCCCCCGGAAACTCTCGTCGGTCTCTGCCGCGCCTGCCAGCGGCTCGCCTGGCGCCGCGGTCTTTGTGCCGCCAGTCTTTGTGCCGCCAGTCTCAGGCCGGCCGGTCTCAGGCCCGCCGGTCTCTGGCGCCGCTCCTTTGCTGGCATCGCCGTCCGTGGCGCGCGGGGCCGCCGCCGACTTGTCCCCACCGGGGCCCGCTGACCAGCGCCGGGCCGCGGTCCCGTCGCGGGAGTCCGCACCGTTCGCGGACACCGCGTGCTCGCGGACTGCTGGCACGCGCTCAGCGTCACCGCAGGACGCCTGCGGCCGCACCTGCGCCCTGGTCCGTGCGACCCGCGCAAGGTCCAGGTCGACGACCGGAGCGGCGATGAAGCGCTGTACCGCATCCCTGCGCCGCTCCGCGGGCGACGGCAGCGGGCGGACGTCGTCCCAGTCCTTCCCGGCAGCGAGCGCCCGCTCGAGTTCGTCGAATTCAGCAGCGTCGTCGACTTCACCGGCTTGACCATGCTTGCGGCCGAGCGACCGCCGCCGCTCACCGTCCACCGCGGCGCTCGCGGTGAGCCACGGCCACGGCGGCCCGGCGGACGCTCCGCTGCGGCCGGGCGCTCCCGCCCGGGTCTCGGGATAGGGATGGGAGCCGGCGAGGCGCCGCCTGGGAAGTGCGTCGACGTAATTGCCGCGCCACGCGGCGGGGGCTATGAAGCGATGCTCTTCGGCCCGGGCAGGCATGACCATGCGGCGGCTGCTGGCGGCCGCTTGCGTCAGCCTGTCCGCGTCGTCGCTGAGAATCCCGGTCAGCAGGCCGTCCATGCGCCGCCTCAACCTCGCCATCCGGCGGCCTCCGGCCGGATCGCTGCCGTCCGCCGCGATCTCGGCGCCAACGGGCGGGACCTGGCAACCCGGCACCCGCCGCGCAGAGACGATTGCGTAGCCGATGCCCGCGAGCAGCATGCCTATGACGACGCCATCCAGCGAGTCCCACCCCGCGGCAGGGATGACGCCAAGCCCGATACCCGAGGTGAGCGCGGCGTGCTTCGCCGCCAGGATCGCCCAGGTCTGCATTGTCAGTTCCTCGCTCACTGTTCAGTCGGTGTTTCCTAGCCCCCGCCCCCCGTTGATAGTTCTGCGCCTTCTTGTATTCAGTTAGCTACGTTCAGTTATGGTTACTGCGCATGCGGCGCCCCGCCCCGCGTCGGGACGCCAGTTAGGTTCGCCTGAACGCGGCGACCACGACCGGGTGCGGCGCCGCACCGGCCGTGGCCGCCGGAGCGGAATCGCTCCCGCTGCCGGGCACAAGGATCAAGCAGCCGGACTGCCAGGCCGGCGCACAAGACGCGCCGCCCGCGTGCACCACGGCGCGCGCAAGCAACGGCCCACCGGAGCCCTGGAGCTGATCCGGCAGCACAGGCAACCCTCCTCGTCCAAACCGGCCGCGGAGCCCGCTACAAGACGTGATGGAAGGGGTACGCCTTGCAGTCAGACCCACACGAAGAGTCACCGTAGCACTACTCACCGTTGGTCGTCCGGGCAAACGCCGAAACTACACAACGGTTACTGACTAATGCCTAGTGATCATGCTGTGGGGTTGTACCGCCAATTTGCTCGTTACCTGCGATAAGCCTCGTTCGTGCCCGGAACAGTCAGCACAGGTCAATGAAGCGGTCGAGCACGCGCGTACCGAATTCCAGTGCGCCGAGCGGGACTCGCTCGTCGACGCCATGGAAGAGGCCAGAGAAATCCAGGTCCGGCGGTAGCCGGAGCGGCGTGAACCCGAAGCACCTGATGCCCAGCCTGCTGAAAGACTTCGCGTCGGTGCCGCCCGACAAGCAGTACGGCACAACCTTGCCATCGGGATCGGTTTCCAGCAGAGCTGTCCTCATGGCATCACAGAGCGCCCCGTCGAACGTGGTCTCCATCGCGATCGAGTTGTTCACGAACTCGCGCCGTACGTTCGGGCCGAGCAGATCGTCGATTTCCGCGAAGAACTCGTCCCGATGACCTGGCAGGAAGCGCCCGTCGATCTGGGCCGAGGCTGCCTGCGGCACGACGTTCACCTTGTAGCCGGCGCCGAGCATGGTGGGATTGGCCGTGTTGGTCAGGGTTGCACCGATCATGCGGGCGATCGGCCCGATCTTGGCGAGTACCGTCGAGGGTTCGTTATGCGAAAAACCGATGCCCAGCGCCTCGCAGGCAGCCTCGAGGAAGGCGGTGACCGACGGGGTCAGGCGAACCGGCCACTCGTGCCGCCCGATCCGCGCGACCGCCTCGGCCACCTCCGTGACCGCGTTGTCGGGGTTGAGCATCGAACCGTGGCCCGCCGTGCCGCGCGCGATGAGGCGCAGCCAGGCCATGCCCTTCTCCGCGGTCTGCATCAGGTAGATGCGCTGCCCGCCGATGACCGTGCTGAAGCCGCCGACCTCACCGATCGCCTCGGTGACGCCCTCGAACAGGCCGGGGTGGTTGTCTACCAGCCAGCCGGCGCCGTGATTGCCGCCAGCCTCCTCGTCGGCCAGGAACGCGAGCACGACATCGCGTGGCGGCTTGCGGCCCTCCCTGAGCCGCTGGCGCACGACCGCGAGCATCATCGCGTCCATGTCCTTCATGTCGACAGCCCCGCGGCCCCAGACGCAGCCGCCAGTGACCTCACCGGACAGCGGGTGCACCTGCCAGTCCGCGGGGGCAAAGGGAACGACGTCGAGGTGGCCGTGGATCAGCAGCGCCGGGCGCGCCGGATCCGCGCCCTCGACCCTGGTCACGACGCTGGTGCGGTTCTTGCGGGACTCGAGCACGGTGGGCTCCAGACCGACCTCGGCAAGGAGCGCGGCGACGTGCTCAGCGGCCTTGCGCTCGCCTGGCCCCGAGTCGTCGCCGGTGTTCGTGGTGTCGATCCTGATCAGGTCGCTGGCGAGGCCAGCCACCTCCTGCTGCGCGGTGATCGTCGTCATCCGGCCATAGTGCCACCGAGGGGATGACTCGCAAATCTCCGGCGGCGCTGATCAGGCGCCCGGGCGACCGCATCCACCCAAGATCTGCGAGACTTCTCATGCCCGGTGCCGTCCGGTTGCGGCCTCGCCTAGCGGTCGCCTGATTTGCTATCGTGATGCGGCTGGACTGGGTACTCTGCCCGTCCAGCTGAGTCCGGGTGGCGGAATAGGCAGACGCGCTAGCTTGAGGTGCTAGTGCCCGAATAGGGCATGGGGGTTCAAGTCCCCCCTCGGACACAAGTTTGCCCAGGTCAGAGGCCTGGAGATCCGGGAAATCAGCCCCGTGATACTGCGGTGATACTTCAGCATCATGACGTCGCCTCTTTCACCGGTCACAAGTCGCGGCTCGACCGGCTGGAGCCTGCCTACTTCGGCAGCCACGGCTACGGGCGCGAGGAGCTGGTGGCCCAGTGGTCGGCCACGCTGCTGAACGCCGAGTGCGGCATCGCCGGGCCGACCGAGGAGAACTCGGCCGCGTACCTGGCGAGCTGGCGCGACACGATCAAGGCCGATAAGAAGCTGATCATCAGCGCAGCGGCGGCCGGACAGCCGGGCGGCGTCCCTGATCCTGGAGACGTCCCGGCAGGCCGTGGCCGAGCCTGAGCGAGAGCTGGTGGCCGCATGACCAGGAAGACCTACGTGGGCCCGGTGCCCGAGCACCCTGCCGGGCCGCCCGAGGCCGAGCGCCAGCAGGCCAGCCGGGAGCTGGCCGACGCGCTCCGCCGCGACATGACCGAGACCGGCCAGCCCGCCAGGGGCCTGGCCGCCGACAAGGGCCAGACCTGGACTACGGAGGAGCTGCAGCGCGACTTCTTGGTGATCGGGTTCAGTGCTCAGTTCGTCGTCGTCAGGCGTCTCTCATACGGCCAGGTCGACACGCTGGAGTTCACCCACCGACCCCGCGTCTACTTCGGCTGGCAAGAGGAAGGATCACGATGATCAAGATGATGAGGAAGTTCCTCGGCACCGGGGCGGTGATCGCGGCAGCCGTCGCTTTCGCTGCACCCGCCGCCAGCGCGGCGACCTGGCGCCCGCCGGTCGTCTACGGGCAGAGCTGCCATACGAACTGGTGCGACCCGGACGTCCGTCCGCACGGCACCGAGCGCTGGATCTTCGGTGCAGGCAATCAGTACATCACCGCGATGACCTGGAGCCGCTGGAACAACACGGACGCTTACGGCCACGGCACCATCCACCTCTGCCCGTCCAGCCAGGGCTGCACCCGCCACCACGTCTCCATGTACCTGCACCGGGTGCTCTGGCACAACGGGCGCAGGTACTACCAGAAAGTCACGCTGCGCTGGCCCGGCGACGTCCAGCGGGTCATTTACAGCCGTCACGGCGGCACGCAAGTCTTCTGGGGATGAACCCCGGCCCCGAGAGCGCCCGCCACCGTGATGGTGACGGGCGTTCTGCTGTCAGCTCTCAGACCGGAACACTCCCCAGCTCGGCACCACCTCGACAAGGCCCTCCGCAGCCAGCGTCTTGACGGCCTTCGCGACCGTCACGTGCGTTACCCCGTACTCCTCAGCCAGCTCCCGCGTGCTCGGGAGCTGCTCTCCCGGCAGCCACTCCCCGGCGGCTATCCGCTCGCGCAGGGCAGCCGTCACCGCGATGTGCGGGAGCTGACGCGGACGCTTGCGTGGCGGCACAGGGCGATCATTCCCTGCCGGTGATCTTGCTAGCCAGCCGAGTGTTAGCGCTGGTTACAGCGGAACCGCTGGCATTGCCGTTAACGATGACCTACTATGTAAAAGCCTGCAACTGAGCGGCCCCAGGCGGTGCGCAAACACCGTGATCCCGGGGCCTGACCGGAAAGCGAGTTCCGGCTATGGCCAATCCTCCCCCACCACTCGAGCCCGGCGCACCACGCCGTGACGAGATCATCCGCCAGGATCTGGGCGGCTGGATCTCAGGGCCGTCCGTTACTGCGGAGGAGGCCCGTGCCGATGACATCCGTCCCGGCGACCGGCTACTCCTCGATGACGGGACCGTCGCCGAGGTCGATGCGATCCGGCACGGCCAGTACCTCTTTCCCGAAGGGCGCAAGCACGGGGTCGCCCTGATCTGGAAGTCCGGGCCGAGGTCCAGCGGCATGATGTCCCGCCGCGCCTCCCAGCAGCTCCAGCGGCTGGCGGGCGAGGAGAAGGACCCGGCCCCGGAGGAAGGTGATGCCGCCGCCACCTGACGCACGGACCAAGGCCAGGAACCACGGAACGGAGGCAGGGAACCATGCTCGGCAACTCATTCAGCAACAAGGCCAGCACCGCGTTCGGGTTCGCGGGCGTGATGCCGGACGTCGCGGGTCACTGCGTGATACCGCTGCCGCTGGTCGCGGCACTGCGCGAGCCCGTCCCGCACGGCGCAGCCTGGCAGCGGTGACGCGGCTCTCCTGGACGGCCCGGACCGGCTGGCACTGTGCAGTTCCGCCAGCCGGTCCGGCACGGGTTGTCAGGTTGCCCGGAGCGCAGCGGCGGACTGCACCAGGCCTGACCTCTCAAGCTGGGCCAGCACGTCCTCGACGGTCTCGGGCCGCTGCTTGCGCGAGTTGGCGATCTGCTGCACGCAGCCCCAGATGACCCGGTCGGCAATGTCGATCTGATCGAGCACGAAATCATCCGGTGACTTCGCCTCGGTGCCCCAGGGTGCCAGGGCATCCTCAGTGAAGTCCTTGTCCGACGTGACGATGACCTGAGCACCAGCCTTGATGGCCGCTGCCAGCACGTGACGGTCCTCGGTATCACGGAGGACCGTCAGGCTGTCTATGAGCGGCTCGTGGCCTTCAACCAGACCATCCGGGATCGCCTCGATCATGAGCTTCCTAAGCCGCGCAACCTGCTCGGCAGTGAGATCCCCATGATTCTTAGCGACTGCCGTGAGTGCTTCATCGATGATCCGATGCGTCCACTTCGCCTGCACCAAGCCGGTCTGCGCGATGCGTATCAGCAGGTCGCGCAAGCTGTTGCCGTACAGGACGCTGGCGTCGTAGACGACGATGAAAGCCATAGTTCCGCTACCTCAGCCCTAGCTGCTGGCCGAGATCAGACAACTCGTCCGCAGCTTCACGTGATCGCTGGTCGGCATGCCGCTTGTACTCCACGAGGGCCGGGAACGGGATCCGGCGGTGCCGTCCCACCTTGGAGTACTCAATCGCGCCAGCCTCTAGCAACCCGATCAGGTACGGCCGCGACACGTTGAGCATGTCGGCGGCCTGCTGCGTGGTCAACTGGGCCTCGGACGGCACCAGGAAGACGCCCTGGCCGTTTGCAAGCAGACCCATGACCTGGGCCAGCATGATTGCGCCAGCGCGCGGGATGACGAGGACCTCGCCCGCTCCCTCGACCTGAATCTCCAGGGGGTCATCGTCAGGATTGCTTGTCAGGTAGTCCCTGATGCGGCGAGCAGTCCGGTCAGCTATCTCCGCGTTGACCTCGCCTGGGTCGATCGAGCTGATCGATGCTATGCCTGCCATCGTTGTGTCACCTCCACTTGTAGTATTCGCAGTATCTGCAACAGCCGCAGCATCCGCAATCTTCCTGGAGATGTTTTGCGGAAGACCTGCCAAGAAGCAGTCCTAAAACCGAGCATCTCCGGCAGTTTCTGCAACTACGCAGAGTCCGCTGATGCTAGCCCGCTCGGGGACCGCACCTGGGCTGGAACCAGCTCGACGTGCAGCCGGGCTCGGCGCACCGGACCGCCAGGTGGCCGTTGCCGCCCGGAGCTGCGATCGCCTGCGGGCAGTCGCAGGGGTGCCAGCTCACGATCACCAGGCCCGGGCGCCGGCACGGCAAGGCTGGTCAACCAGGTGGACCTCGATCCCTCCCGGGCCGTGCTCGGGGCCGGTTGCCCCGCTCGCCGCCGCCAGGATCAAGACAGCTTGCCTCGGCAGCGAGCTTGCGGGCCTGCGTTTCGGTGATCCACGGGCGGAGCCTGCCTGGCTGTGGGCTACCTAAAGGTCCTTTGCCGGCCGCTTCCCGGTATCCATAGTCGCAGGTGATCAATGACATCGGCGGTGAACTGAGCCCTTTCAGTGCCCGGCCGAGCTTGAGGCTGCCGATCCGTCTACTCGCCTTCGTCCCGCAGATCCTGCTGGAGATATATAGGATTAATCGCACAAGCAGCTCCTGCATTCAGGGGACCGCTCGGCGACTCAAATAGCGTTGCAGGAGTAACGGATGAAGCCGTTTACGATGGCGGCCGCGACCGGTGGCATAGCTGCTGGTTCTTGCGGCCGGTCCGGCAGCTCAGGCCTCTACCACGGTGAACGTGCCCTGCTCGGGTCCCGCGGGTGGCCCACCCGCGCTGATTGCCGCGATCGGCGCTGCAAACTCTGCCGGCGGCGCGACGATCGACCTTGCGGCAGGCTGCACCTACCAGCTGACCGCAGCCGACAACACCAATCCCGCGCTTGGGGACAACGGCCTGCCGGTGATCACCAGCGCGATCACGTTGAACGGCTCTGGCGCCACGATCGCCGGAAACCACAGTTCCTTCCGGATCCTCGAAGTCAGCCGCACCGGGAACCTGATCGCGCAGGGCTTGACCATCACCGGGGGAGCCACCGACGGCATGGGCGGTGGGATCCTTAACCTGGAGGGCACGCTCACCCTCAACAACAGCCACGTCACCGGCAACGTCGCCGAGGGCGGCTCCATGAGCAACGGAGGCGGCATCGCCACCGGCACCATGGGCACCGGCCCGCTCGGCACGACCACCCTTAACGCCAGCCTTGTCAGCGGCAACACGGCCGACAACGCGGGTGGAATTCTCAACCTCGGCGGCACCCTCACCCTGAATGCCAGCCAGGTCAGCGACAACATCGCGGCACGCGGCGGCGGTGGCATCGCCAGCGGGACCGGCGGCAAGGGTACCAACAGCGCCAGCAAGCTGGTGCTCAACGGCAGCCAGGTCACCGGCAATATCGCCAACGGCGGGCCGAGGGCGGGCGCTGGCGGTATTGCCAACGGTGGCACAGCGATCCTTAATGCCTCGCATGTCACCGGCAACACTGCCCCGGGCGGCTTCGGCGGCGGCATCCTCAACCACGGCCAGATGACCATCAATAGCAGCACCGTCACCAATAACATGGCTCCTACTGACAGTTCCGGCGATCAGGGCAATGGCGGCGGCATCGCTAACCTCAACATCGCCGCCATCACCGGAGTCCCCGACAGCGGAGTTCTAACCATTAGCTCCAGTCAGATCAGCGGCAACTCGACATCCGGGCTCGGTGGCGGCATCCTCGAAGGCGGCGTCAACGCGACCGACGCCCTAGGCCCGCCAGGCGGCCCGCTGACCACCACGCAGACCCAGGTGACTGGCAACGCCGCTGCCGCCGCCGGCGGAGGCATCTTCGCTACCAGCGGGAGCCCGGTGACGCTCACCGTCAGCTTGATCCGCAACAACACTCCCAACAACTGCTACCCGCTAGGCGCCATCGCCGGCTGTCACAACTGACAGAGCGCTCCAGCGAGCACCCATTGGCCACTAGGTGCACTCGCCCCTCGGACACCAGATGATCATGCTCTGAGCCTGCAGTTGCCCGAGCGGGCGGATCGCGCTGTGGTTGATCTTGCGGATCGGGGAATTCAGGCTGGCGCCGAGCACGACACCGGTGATACCGAACAGCAAGGCGGCCAGAATGACCGCGGACCGGGCCGGACGGGAGAACGGCGCGGCCATACCGACCGCCACCGGTACACTCAGGCCCAGCCGCGCGGCCCTCGCGGAGCTCTGCGACCAAACGACCGCATCTCATGCGGCGACACCGTGTCACCTGCCAGGGCAGCAAGTGATGCTGCTGGCCGGGAGGCGATGACGGGCTTCAGTCCGGTAGTCCCTTCGTCCGGGCAAGTGGCTCGATGACGACCGTCCGGTACGGGGCGGCCAGCCGAGTGAGGTCATCGGGATCGGCCGTCTGGACGACTCCCCCGCCGGCTTCGACTGCGACGGCGACAGGATGAGCGTCCGCAAAGAGCGAGGAACTCGCGCGCGCCTCCGCAAGAATCGCCCCGATGAGCCGGGCAAGATCACGGTCGGTGTCGCGAAGCAGCAGCCCATCCCCCGACTCCCGGGAAAGGAGGGCGTCCAGCGCTTGATTGCGCCCGGCTCCCCGATACAACTCGGCCAGGGTCCCTGTCGCGATCGCGACCTCGCGGCGCAGCCTGCGCGCCGCTTCCATCGCACGCCGGACCTTGCGCTCCGCCGGATGCCGTCGATCCAGCAGGGCGCTGACAGCCTCGGCGTCTAGCACCAATCGCATCAGCCGGCCCGCAGCCCGCCGGGTTCTCCGGCCGCACCGCCGAGCAGGCGCATGTACCGCGCGATCTCGGCTTCGTCATCGGGCGTGTCCAGCCTGCCTCGCTCCTCAGCGAGATGATCGAGCAGATCCGCCAGGGCCTGCTTCCGCTTGCGCCTGGTGAACTCCGCCCGCAAGGCGGAGTTCACCTCGGCGGACAGCGTGGTGCCGCCCTCGGCTTCCAGCGCTGCGACCAGGTCGGCGTCGAGGGTGACGGAAACCTTCCGCTTAACAGGAGAAGTCATACCACTATCCTACCACTATCGCCTTAACCGAGCTTTGCGAGCTCACATGCCAAGGCCCGTGGGGCTATGGGTCGTGTCCCCCTCGGACACGTTCTTACGTGCATGGACGCAAGCGGCCTCACCTGCACAGCGATCTTCCTCTCGGCTGGCTGATACGTCAGCGCGAGGCCGAGCTGGCGGTAGATCTCGGTGCGGTCGGCCGGGTCAGCCTCGGCGAGGACACGGACGAGATCAACACCGATCGTCCTCGGCGACCCGATCGTCGTGCAGGGCACGGGCGTGACGCACCTGCGCTTCACAGTCCACAAGGCCCGGTAGGGAACACCATGGGCATCTACCCCTGTCTGACCTACCGCGACATCGCAACGGCGATCGACTGGCTCAATAACGCGTTCGCCGGTCACAGGCATTTGCCGCCTGCCTTTCCGATGGCGATCGAGACAGGCGCGCCTGGCTGTGCATGTGTCTGGCCGCCGGGCTCTGGGCCTTGACTCCGCCGATGTACTCGCAGCTGAGATCGACGACGACGGAAACATGCCCGAGCACGAGGCCGGCCGCCTGCAGGTCGTGCGCTGCCATGGCCTGGGTGTCGCCGATCAGGCTTGGTATCTGCGGCGCGCGTGCGCCGATGGCCAGCAGGTTGAAATGAAAACGGTTTTCATTATGCTCTTGCATATGACGAGACCACGAATCTCTGCGTGGGCCGCGCTGATGGCCGCCGGATCGCTGCTCACCGCCTGCTCCACCGCCGACTCCGCAATGACGGGCTCAGCCAGTCAGCGCGTCATCCGCGTCGTAGCGGCCGAGAATTTCTGGGGCAGCATCGCCGCCCAGGTCGGCGGTCGCCACGTGCAGGTCACCAGCATCATCACCAACCCCGGCGCCGACCCGCACAGCTACGAACCGAACGCTGCCGACGGCCGCGAGATCGTCACAGCGCAGCTAGTCATCGAGAACGGCATCGGCTACGACCCCTGGCTGTCCCGCCTGATCGGCGCGGCCAGTGGTCACCCAGCCCTCATCAACGTCGGCACCGTGCTGGGAGTGCCCGGCGGCGGCAACCCGCATCGCTGGTACAACCCCGGCAACGTCGAGACCGTCATCACGGCGATGGTCGCGGCCTTCAGCCGTGCAGATCCCGCCGACCGCGCCTACTTCCGCCACCGGCAGCACCATTTCGAAACAGTCGCCATGCGGCCCTATCACCAGCTCATCGACGCTATCCGGGCACGGTACTCCGGGACCCCAGTCGGAGCATCGGAATCGATCTTCGCGATGCTCGCGCCCGCACTTGGCCTTCGGCTGATCACGCCGTACTCCTTCCTCAAAGCCATCAGCGAAGGCACTGAGGTGACCGTGGCTGACAAGCTGACCATCGACAAGCAGATCCGTGACCACCGCATCAAGATCTACGTGTACAACAGCCAGAACGTCACGCCGGACGTCCGGGCCCAGCTAGCCGACGTCAAAGCTGAGAGCATCCCGACAGCCACCATCACCGAGACCTTGGCCCCCGCCAGTTCGACCTACCAGGCCTGGCAGGCACACGAACTCAGAGGCATCGAGAAGGCGCTCGCCCTGGCAGCCAGGACCGCGGGTTGACAACAACCAAAGCTGCTGCGCAGCTCGGGACGCTGTCCGTCGTGGGCACCGGCACACCGTCGTATAGCAGTTGCTCGTGGGCTGTCGGCTGTCGGCAATGTGGTTGCCGCTCGCGCGCAGCGGCTCATGGAGCGGGATCCCGGCAAGTTCCGCATCGGCATCGCGCTCGCCGCGCTCGCGCTCGCGATTGCCAGCGTGCCCGCGCTCATCATTGACGTGGGCCGTCGCAGCAGCTTGATTCGGTTGGGCCAAGTCAGAGCATGGTGACGAGCATGTAGCCCATGGCAAGGCCCATGGTGATCTTCTGGCAAGCGGCGAGGCGCGGGGCGAGCACCGGCCCTGCCGTGCTGCCGCCGCGGGGTCCGGCCGGCTGCGCGGGCGGCGTGCCGCCGTCGCGGCCCGGCGCCGCGTCGCTGGTCAGGCCGACGCTGACCTCGGCGCGGTCAGGGGCGGGTCGTCTGCGGGACAGGAGCTGGTCGATCGCCCATACGAGGTAGCCGAGCATGCCGACCGCCAGGACGAGCGCGATCGCCGGGTTTCCGGAGATCGCCCCCGCATCCGCAGCCATCCCGGACATGCCAGAACCGCCAGTTGCCGTCGGCCAGAGCACGTACAGCATCGCGCCGCACTCCACTGCGTGCGCTCCGGCGTGCGACTGACGGGCTGCGGTGACGGTGCCGCCGCGCCGACGGATCGCCCGCCACGTGAACCATGCCGCCCCGGCCCCGAACACGGCCTGCCAGGCGACCGCGGGCACCGATCCGATACCGGGCTCGAACATTCCGGCCATCGCGACGCCCATGACTACGTGCAGCGCGTCGGCGTCAGTTTCCGCGCGCCTGCCGCGCAGCCGCCAGCACAGGCGGGCGGCGGCCACCGCAGCGACAGCGAGCATCAGGGCGGCGAGGGCGCCCGCGAGCCACGACGGACCGCTCATGCCGCGGCGGTCCCGAGGGAGTCAGCCAGTCCGGACCTGGCTGGCCGCGCGGAACGGAAAAGCACGAGGTCCCGGTCAGGACTGCCGAAGCCGGGCCGGAATATCGGAGCGCTCATAATGCAAGCAGGTTAATTTAGCCAGTGCGCGCCAGGCAAGTTGCCGTATCCCAGAAAGGCGCCAGGACGTACTTGCGTTCCGCGCGCGGCCCTGGCCTGCGGATACGGAACCCGCCCAGGGTATTTGTTAAACCTGCCGAGGGTATTTCCGCGATCGCCCCGGATACCAGGGGCCGGTATTTCGAAACCCTCGGAGGGTATTCAGGGGCTGAATTACATGGAATTCTCTGCGCCCTCGGATTGCAATGCCGTTTTTCCCGTGTGTAGATTTCCGGTGCGGTAGTTAGCTGTCTCCCCGCTGGAGCAGGCGGGTCACCGGAAGGATCGGCTGGAGGGCAGAACGGGATGTCGTCGGCTGCGGGCACCGATGTGCCGCGCGCTGGCACGGCGGTGCAGCTGTCGATCACCGGCATGACGTGCGCGGCGTGCGCGGCGCGGGTGGAGAAGAAGCTCAACGAGCTCGACGGTGTCACAGCGAGCGTGAACTTCGGCACGTCGAGGGCCTCGCTGACGGTGCACAGGCCGGCGGCGGTTCCGGCGCGGCGGCTGATCGCGACCGTCGAGCGGGCCGGCGACGGCGCCGAGGTGATCGCGCAGCCGGGCGAACAGCCGGGCGGCGAGTCCTCGCACGATCAGCGCGGCGGTGACGCTGCGCTGGTGAGGTACCTGCGGCGCAGGCTCATCGTCGCGCTGGTGTTCTTCGTGCCGCTGAGTGACGTGTCGGTGCTGCTGTCACTCTTTCCCGCGTACCGGTTCCCCGGATGGCAGTGGGTACTCGTGTCGCTGGCCGCACCGGTGGCGGGTTGGGCGGCGTGGCCGTTCCACCGGGCGGCGCTGCGGAACGCCAGGCACGGGGCGATGTCGATGGACACGCTGGTGTCGCTGGGCATCGCGGCGGCGTGCGGCTGGTCGGTGTTCGCGATGTTCGTCCTGGACCGGCACCAGGCCCGGGTCAGCGGCCTGCACCTGCTGCTGCACGCCTCGGGCGGCGGGATCTATCTCGAGGTCGCCGCGTCGGTGACGACGTTCCTGCTCGCCGGGCGGTGGTACGAGGCGCGGGCCAGGCGCGACGCCGGCGACGCGATGCGCGAGCTGGCATCGGCGGCACCGGCCGAGGCATCGGTACTGGACAGCGACGGCAGCGAGCGGCGCGTACCGGTAGCGCGGCTCGTGCCGGGAGACCTGACCGTCGTCCGGCCCGGCGAAGTCGTCGCCGCTGACGGCGTAGTGGACTTCGGGGAGTCGGCGCTGGACACCAGCATGATGACGGGCGAGCCCGTGCCGGCAGACGTTTCCGCGGGGGACTCGGTCATGGCCGGCAGCGTCGTGGTGAGCGGACGGATCATCGTCCGGGCGTCCAGGACCGGCGAGGACACCCAGCTCGCGCATCTGATCGACCTGATCGAAGGGGCGCAGGCCGACAAGTCGGCTGCTCAGCGGCTTGCCGACCGGATCTGCGGCTTCTTCGTCCCCGCTGTGCTGGCCGCTGCTGCGCTGACACTGGCCGGCTGGCTGCTCGCGGGCAGCCCCGCCCAGCGCGCGTTCAGCGCGGCGCTCGCGGTGCTAATCATCGCGTGCCCGTGCGCGCTCGGGCTCGCGACCCCGGCCGCCTTGGTCGTGGCCTGCGGACGAGGCGCCGAGCTGGGCATATTCATCAAGGGACACCAGGCACTTGAGGCTTCGCGCGACGTCGACACCGTGCTCTTGGACAAGACCGGGACGCTCACGGCGGGCGCCATGTCAGTCGCCGAGGTGAGGCCGGCCGACGGAATCAGCCGCGCTGTCCTGTTGCGACGGCTCGGCGCGGTAGAGCACGCATCGGGGCACCCGATCGCGGCAGCGGTCAGCGCCTTCGCCGAATCCGAGGCCGGGCCGCTGCCTCCCGTGACCGGCTTCAGGTCCCTGACCGGCCTGGGCGTCCGCGGTCAGGCCGACGGCACCGAGGTGATCGCCGGCCGGCCAGCTTTGCTCGCGAGCCTCGGCATGGTGATCCCCGACAGCCTTGCCAGTCAATGCGCCGGGTGGCAACAAGACGGCCGGACCGTCGTCATGGCAGGCTGGGACGGTCGCGTGACAGGAGCGGTCGCGATCGCCGACGCGGTACAGCCCTCGGCGCCCGCCGCTGTGGCCGGGCTGCACAGGCTTGGCCTGCGCGCGGTGCTGGTGACCGGCGACAGCGAAGCCGCTGCACGCCGGATCGCGGCGGTCACCGGCGTCGATGAGGTCATCGCCGGCGCATTGCCGGACGACAAAGTCACCGTCCTGCGCGGCCTTCAGGAACGCGGCCTGCGGGTCGCGATGGCAGGGGACGGGATCAATGATGGCCCGGCACTGGCAGCCGCGGACCTCGGGCTCGCGATCGGTACCGGAGCCGGCGTCGCGATCAGCGCTGCCGACGTGATCTTGCTACGGAACGACCTCACCGTCATCCCGGACGCCATCCGCCTGGCCCGCGCCACGCTGCGCGTGATCCGCAGGAACCTGGCCTGGGCGTTTGGCTACAACGTCGCCGCCATCCCGCTCGCCGCGACTGGATTCCTCAACCCGATCATCGCCGGCGCGGCCATGGCCGCATCGTCTGCTTTCGTCGTGGCCAGCAGTGTACGGCTGCGGCGATTCGCCGCTACAGGCCCTGAGCCAGACCAGCGAGCCCGGCGGGCTGACGTCACACGGGGCGTCCGGGAGGCAGCGGGCGTGCCTGAAGTGCCGGAGCAGAAAGTGCCGGCGGGCCCGGCGGTCGCGGCACGACCAGATGAGGAGACGGCGCCATGCCAGGGATGAACTCCGGGCTGAACCTGAATGCCCCGTTGGTCGTCGAGGCGTTCAAAACGCTGCTGCTGCACCAGGGGATCATCGCGCTACTCATCTTCGGCAGCCTGGGCCTGGCCTGGGTCAGCGCAAGGGCCTGGTTCGGCGTGTCCGCTCAGCCCGCGGCGGCGGCGCCAGCCGAGCCCGCGGGCCGCAGGGTGCTGCGGATCGGGTTCGGGCTGCTCTGGCTGGTCGACGGGATCCTGCAGGCCCAGCCGGGCATGGCGATCGGCTTGCCGTCCCAGGTGATCAAGCCTGCCGCGGCGAGTTCACCCGCGTGGGTGCAGCACCTGGTGAACTGGGCAGGGACATCGTGGTCGTTCCATCCTCTGCAAGCAGCCGCCGCCGCCGTGTGGATCCAGGTCGGCATCGGCATCTGGATGCTCGCCACGGCGCGCGGGGCGCCATCACGGCTCGGCGGGCTGGCCGGTGCGGTGTGGGGCCTGATCGTGTGGGTGTTCGGCGAATCCTTCGGCGGGATCTTCGCACCGGGACTGACCTGGCTGTTCGGCGCGCCTGGCGCCGCGGCCCTGTACGTCGTGGCCGGCGTGCTGGTCGCACTGCCGGACCGAGCATGGCGGGGCCAGCGGCTAGGGCGGCTCACCCTCGCGGGCCTCGGCGCCTTCCTGGCGGGCATGGCAGTGCTGCAGGCCTGGCCGGGACGGGGATTCTGGCAGGGCGCGCCGCACGGCCAGCGAGGCACGCTCGCCGCCATGACCGCCGACATGGCCACCACGCCGCAGCCGCATGTGCTGTCCGCCTGGGTCAGCGCGTTCACCGCGTTCGACCAGGCGCACGGGTTCGTGGTCAACCTCGTCACGGTGATCGTCCTCGCCGTCATTGGCGTGATCTTCCTGACCGGCCGGCCGGCACTGCTGCTCCGGCCGGCGCTGATCTGCTTCGGCGTGCTGTGCCTTGCCGACTGGGTGCTGATCGAGGACATCGGCGTCTTCGGCGGGCTGGGCACCGACCCGAACAGCATGATCCCGTTCATGCTGCTGGCTGCGGGCGGCTACCTGGGCCTGAGCACGGTGCCCGCCAGGGGGGCGGCACAAGCGGAAGTGCCGCATTCGGAAGCAGTCCCGGCGCCTGGCGCGCAGTGGCACGACCGGCTCCGGCTGGCGTCCCTGCGCCAGTCAGTCGCGACCGTGAGCCTCCCTTCCGTGGCAGCAGCTGGCGCGGTCGGCGTGATCCTCCTTGGCGCGGCGCCGATGGCCGCCGTGCAGGTCAACCCCGTCGCGGACCCGATCCTGGCGCAGGCCATCAACGGCACGAGCGCACCGGTCAACTATCCCGCGGCGCCGTTCAGCCTCACAGACCAGAACCGCAGGAACGTGACGCTTGAGAGCCTGCGCGGCAAGGTCGTGCTGCTGACGTTCCTTGACGATACGTGCACCACGGACTGCCCGCTGATCGCGCAAGAATTCCGGCGAGCAGGCCAGCTGCTCAGCGCGGACGCCGAGAACGTCGAATTGGTGGCCATCAATTACAACCCGCTGTACACCCAGGTGAGCTACATCCGCGCGTTCGACCGCCAGGAGGGCCTGGCAGGTGTACGCAACTGGCGGTTCCTGACCGCTCCCCGCAGCCAGCTCGAGCAGGTCTGGCAGCGCTTCCGCGTGCCAGCGGCTGAGGTTCTGCCCGCCGGGTCCATGCTCGGCCACGGTGATTACGCGTTCGTCATCGACCAGGACGGCCATGTGCGCCGCGAACTGGGCTTTAACGACGGGCCAGGCACTCAGGCCACCAAGTCGTCCTTCGCTGCGGAGCTTGCCGACGCGGCTCGTCAGTTGCTGGAGCGTCCGTGAGAGTCCGGCGGGCAGCCGGCCCCCTCGTGCTGGCGCTGGCTGCCTCAGTCGCCGCCGCGGCCTGCGGCAGCGCTGCCCGGCCCGGTCAGGGCGCCGCTGGCATAACCCCGCCAGCGGCCCCCGCCTTCCTGGCCACGTCGCTGACGACGGCGGCCGGAACCTGGGCGGTCGCGATGATGGGCGGCTCGGCGGCCTCCCACAACAACTTCTGGCAATTGTTCGTGCGCCCCGCTGGCACCAGCCGGTGGCAGCTGGCGACCCCGCCCGGCGTAGCGGACAACGGCGGGCTCGTCCTGGCCGACGCTGGCGGGCGGTCACTGATCACGGCATTCCGGCCAAGCCAGTACCTCACGTTCACACCGCTCGTCGTCAGCCGGAACAGCGGCCAGACGTGGGCGGCGGCCGGGCCGCTCGACGCCGCGCTCGCCGAAGACCCCGACGCCCTCGCCGCCGCGCCAGGAAGCGAGCGATTGCTGGCCCTGCTCACCACCGGCACGGCCGAGCTCGCGATCCCCGGCTACACGAGCTGGACTACCCTCGTCACCCGGCGCGCGCTGGCAGCGACCGCTGCCGGCCGCCGCTGCGGCCTTGACCGCCTCACTGCGGCGGCGTTTACGGGCTCGGGCTCGCCCCTGCTGGCCGGGAGCTGCAGCCGCCCGGGAGTAGCCGCGATCTTCACCACGCGGGGCGGAGCGTGGCAGGCCGCCGGCCCCGCCCTGCCCGCCCAACTGGCCAGCCAGCGCGTCACGGTGCTCAGGCTGACCAGGACGCCGGCCGGTACCGCTGCCCTCATCGAGGCGGGCACAGGGCCGGCAACGACGCTGCTAGCGGCCTGGAGCACCGGCGACAGCGGCCACTGGTCCTTGTCCCGGCCCGTGAAGCTCGGCGAAACGAAGCTGGCCTCCACGTCCTTCGGGCCCGACGGAGCCGCCGCCATCATCCTGGGCGGCAAGCACGCGGAAACCGTCACCGGCCCGGGCGCCTCGTGGCAGCAGCTCGCCGCCCTGCCCGCGGGAACGGCAACCGTTACCCTGGACCCGGCTGGCGGATTCAGCGCCCTGGCCGTCCATCGCGCCAAGCTGATCGTCTGGCACCTGAAGAGCGGCGCGGCCTCATGGCACACGACGCAGGTCCTCAACGTCCCCATCCAGTTCGGGTCGTCAGGCTGACGCGGGCACCTGAGCCGAGAGCTGACGCCAGCAGGCGCCGACGCTCAGCCGCCGCCGCTATCAGCGTTCATATCAGGAGGGATACATGAGAAATCGAGTATTGATAGCGCTCGCCGCGGCCGCGGCGGTGCCGGCGCTTCTCATCATCGGAGCCGGTCCTGCGTCGGCGCACGTGCTGAAGACCGTCGGGCCCTACCACCTGCTGATCGGATTCGGCGAAGAGCCGACGTACGCGGGAGCGCAGAACTCGGTCTTCCTGCTGCTGACCGACGCGAAGACAGGTGTCCCGATAGTCGACGAAGGGCTCGGCGACACGCTCAAGGTACAGCTGCGGTTCGGCGCCCAGCAGAAGATGCTGCCGCTGGTCTCGTCCTTCGATCCGGACAGCGGCCAGGGGACCAAGGGCGTGTACAACGCCTCCTTCGTCCCGACCGTCCCAGGCGACTACACGTTCCATTTCTTCGGCACCATCCGCGGCCAGAAGGTCAACCTCGCCGTGACGTCGTCGCCGACCACGTTCGACAGCGCACACGACCCGGCCGAGATCCAGTTCCCGCAGCACGCCCCGTCGAACCTGCAGCTGGCGCAGCGGCTCGACGCCGAGTCGGCCAGGCTGTCCGCTGATGTCCAGGCGGCTGGCAGCAAGGATTCCTCCGCGACGGCGGCTCTTGTCGTCGGTATCGCAGGGATCGTCCTGGGAACGGCAGGACTGGGCGTCGGCGGGATGGCTCTGGCCCGCGGCTCCTCGCGATCCAGGCGCGAACCGGCGCAAACTGCCGGCGCGCGGTGACCATGGAATGAGGTTGCTGCGGGCGGTGCCGCTGGTGACTGTCCTGGTGCTCGCCTGGCTCGTTGTCCTGGCTCCGCCCGCGTCGGCGCACGCGCTGCTGGAACGGTCGTATCCAGCGGCCGGGGCAGCGCTTCCCCGCTCGCCGCACGTCATGCTCATGTACTTCACCGAGGCTCCCGATCCGAGCCTGTCAACGGTCTCGCTGCTCAATTCGGCTGGCCGCACTGTCGCCGGAGTCGGCAAGCCCGCCGTCGCGTCAGGCAACGCGCAGGAGCTGCGGACCGTACTGCCGCGCCTCACCAACGGTGTGTACACGGTCAACTGGCGCACGGTGTCTAAGGTGGACGGGCACATCACGAACGGCTCCCTCGCCTTCGGCATCGGTGCCCAGCCGCCCCTGGCCGCGTCATCGAACGGCGGGCCAGGCGGCTCCGGCCAGGGCCCGGCCGCGATCGTCGGCCTGTGGCTGCTGTACTGGGGACTTGCCTTGCTAGCCGCCGCCGGGGCAACGGGAGTGTTCGTGTTCGGCTGGCGGCTGCCGGGCACGGCGGGGATGGTCATCGCCGCCGGATGGTTGTACGCGGCCGTCGGCTTGCTCATCATGATCCTGGCCGAGCAAGCCGCCGCCGGCGTGCCGTTCGGAGAGCTGTTCGCCGCGGCGACCGGGCGGTCACTGCTGGCCCAGGCTATCGCGGTGACCGGGTGCGGCGTCGCCGCGTTCTATGCGGCGCGCCGCCCCGCCGGGCCCAGGCTGGCCGTGCTCGGCGCGGCCGCAGCGGCTGCCTTGTTCGTGCACGCCCAGGCGGGCCACGCGGAAAATCAGTCGCCGGTCCGGCTGCTCAACGTGGGCGACCAGTGGCTGCACATGCTCGGCGCGGCGGTGTGGGTCGGCGGGCTGGTCTGGCTCCTGCTGGGCATCAGGGGCCTGCGCCCCGAACAGCGAGCCTCCGCGGTGCGGCGTTTCTCGCAGCTGGCGACCGCCGCGGTGGCCGTGCTAGTCGTGACCGGCGTGCTCCGCGCGATACCTGAGGCCGGCAGCGTCGCAGCACTGGTGTCCACGAGCTTCGGCGCAGTCTTGATCGTCAAGACCGGCCTCTTCGCGGTACTGATGATGCTGGCGTGGCGGAACCGGTACCGCCTTGTGCCAAGGATCGTCAGGTCAGGAACCGCGGCACCGGGTGGGCCACCGCAGCTTGCTGACCGGCCAGCGGATCGTTCCGGGATACGCCGAACAAAAACCAGCGGCCGGCTCGCCTGGTTTGACGCGATGCCGCCCGACGTGGAAGGCCCCCTGGCCATCCGCTGGCTCCGGCGATCGGTCAGATCCGAGGTCACCGTGGCGGCCATCGTGCTCGTGGCCGCCGCGGTGCTGAGCGGCCTGCCCCCGGGCAGCGACGTCGAGGCTGCCAGGCGTGCACCCGGCTCCGCATCGGTCGTCGTGGCAGGCAGCGACTTCGCCACGACGGCACGGGTGCGGCTCACGGTGTCGCCCGGCACGGTGGGGCGGAACAGGTTCCAGGTTCAGGTGCGACGTTACGACTCGGGCAACCCGCTCCCTGCCGCCAGCGTGCGGCTGGAGTTCTCGCTGCCGAGCAATCCGAGTGTGGCTTCCACCCTCGGCCTCACCAGGGGCAAGGGCGGTGTGTGGGCCGGGGTCGGTACCAACCTGTCCATCGCCGGCCAGTGGCAGATCGACGTTGTCGTCCAGGAGGCAGGCACCGGAACCGACGTCGAGCTGCGGATACACACCAGGCAGACGCCTGAGCCTCAGCGAGGCGCCTGATACGCGGGCCGTAGCATCCAGGCCTTAGGCTGACAGCCAGGACGCGCGCGCGCCCGGACCTGCAGGCCCGGAGGACACCATGTACGGCTACACCCACGACAAGGATGCCTACATCAAGCGGCTCCGCCGCATCGAGGGCCAGGTCCGGGGCCTGCAGCGAATGGTCGACGAGGACAAGTACTGCATCGACATCCTCACCCAGATCGCCGCCGCAACCAGAGCCCTCCAGGCAGTAGCGCTCGGCCTCATGGACGAGCACCTCAACCACTGTGTCGCCGGTGCCGTCGCGGAGGGCGGCGAAGCCGCCGCCGACAAGATCCGCGAAGCCTCCGAGGCCATCGCCAGGCTCGTCAGGTCCTGACCTGCGACACTGGAAGAGCGTGAGTGACCGCGTTCATAGTTGGCATCAACACGACACACACGCGCAGGGCCAGGTGGGCTAGCGCTAGCGGGGGCTGTTCATGCACGCTCAGACCGCATCACGATCACGGCGGTGCCTCGGTGAGATGGGCGAGCTCCAGGTCAAGGCTTCGCTGCAGGCCCTGGCGGGCGGGCGCGCCGATCGTGCCCTCGTCGAACAACCTGGCTAGCTCGGCCGTCTCCGCCGCGATCAGGTCACGGCGCAGTTGGCGTTCGGTCAGCGTGCCTGGCCCGCTGCCGGAGTCACCGCTGGCGGCGGCGTGCGCCCTGCCGATGCGGGCATCGAGGCTGGCCCGGACCCGCTCGACGACTGCATCGGACACGGCGTCTGTGTCCGACAGTTCGCCGAGACGGGCGAGCGCCGCTTCGGCGAGCCGTACCCGCGCGATGGTCTGCTCGTGGCCGGTTGCGTTCGAGCCGACCTGTCCCAACCCGGCGGCGCGGGCTAGCGGCTCCAGCGTGAACCCCTGGGCGACCAGCGAGAATACGATCGATGCGGCTGCGACGACCAGGACCAGATCGCGCTGCGGCAGTGCGTGCCCGCTTGAGGTGGTCAGGGGGATGGACAAGGCTGCGGCCAGCGGCACCACCCCGCGGGTGCCCGCCCATGAGATCACCGCAGGCGTCACCCAGCGCGACCGGGTCTGGCCCCGCCATCTTGCCGCCGCCCATAGGGCGAACACCCAGGCTAGCCGGATGACGATCAGGGCCGCGGTTACCGCGACGGCAGGCAGCAGCCACTGGCGGGTGCTGCTCAGCGCCCGGATCAGTGTCGGCAGTTGCAGGCCGATGAGGCTGAAGATCACGCTCTCTAGCACGAAGATCAAAGTCTGGTAGACAGCGTGGACCTGCAGCCGGGTCCGCGCCGTGGTGATCTTCGGCCGCCACCTGCCTACCGCAAGACCAGCCACGATGACCGCGGTCACGCCTGAGGCGTGAACGGCCTCGGCGAGCAGAAATGCGGCGTACGGCGTAATCAGCGCCGCCACCGTTTCCAGGACCGGATCGGCAATCCGGCGGCGTACCAAGATGGCCACCACGGCGATCACGATGCCGGCCAGCACTCCGCCGCCTGCGATGGTGGCGAACTGGACCACACCGTGCAGGTAAACGTTAGACGTGGCCGCGGCTGCTCCCCCAACGGCCACCGACACGGCCACCTGGAAGAGCACCAGGCTGGTGCCGTCGTTGAACAGGCTCTCCGCTTGTACCAGCGCCTGAACCCTCGCGGGCAGTGCGAGCCGCCGCGCGAGGGCACTGACCGCCACCGGGTCGGTGCTTGCTAGCACCGCTCCCAGGACGAACGCCATGCTCGCTGACAGCGGGGCGATTGCGCCGGCTACCGCTGCGGCCGCAGCGGCCGAGGCCATCACCAGGCCGACCGCCAGAGCGGCGACGGGCCGCCACACAGCCCGCAGGTCGCGCCATGCCAGCTCCTCGCTCGCCGCGTACAAGAGCGGTGGCAGCACGACGAGGCTGATGAGCTCGGGCGGCACGTGAATAGATGGAGCGCCCGGCAGCATGCCGAGCCCGAGACCGACGACAACCAGCAATGAGGGGGCGGGCACACTGAGCCGGCGGGCGAACGCCGCGACCACAGTCGCCAAGGCAACTAGGAACACGACAGTCTCTACAGTGCGCACGTCGCCGAACCTCACTCCTCGACCCGATGAGTCGCTGCCGACCAGCCTTCCCGGCGCACCAGTAGAAGGTTCACTCTACCCGCCTGACTCTGGCCACCAGGCGCCGCGGCATCGGGCCTGGGCGGGCATCCCGGTAGTGACCTGGAGGTCACCGGCCCGATCGGGCCGGTCCTGCGGGTTATCGCCGACCGCGACCCGGTGGACTTCACCTCCCAGCACGCCGACCTGGACCGGCTCTTCCTGACCCACTACCGCGAGCCTGCAGCGCCGGCGCCCTCCCATGCACGCTGACATCACCAGGCTTGACATCGCCAACCGGCGCCGCAGCCTCATCGGCTACTGCCTCGGCATGGCCGTCTACGCGCTGCTCGTGGTCGCCATGTATCCCGCGTTCAAGACCTCCACATCCCTGGGCAACCTCATCCGCAACGACTCGACCGCCGCCGCGCTATTCGGCGTGACCGGCCCCATCTCTTCCAACAGCGGATGGCTCAGGGCATCTGCCGCGAGCTACACGGTACCGGGCTACCCGGCAGCAGGCCGGTCGTAGCGAGAGCGGACCGCGACGTCCGGCGCAACGACCAGGACGTCGCCTGGCTGACTCAGATGCAAATGCGCGTGGCGCTTGTCGTCTCAATCCAGGTGAGCAGCTACGACCCGGATCCAGTTTCCTGTCCGCGGGCTGGCAACGTGATGGTGACTCTCGTGCCGGTGCCTGGTTCGCTGCTGATTTCCATGCTGCCATGGTGTCCTCGTACGATCTCGGCCACGATTGTCAGTCCTATTCCGCTGCCGGCGATGCCGGAGGTCCGCGGGCTGCGGAAGAACCGTTCAGACACCCTGGGCAGGTCGTCGGGCAGGATGCCGATGCCGGTGTCGGTGACGATGAGCCGGGCTTGCTCCCTGCCTGGCTCCGGCGGCTCGGTTTCGATGAGCACTGTCCCTCCGGGTGGCGTGAATTTCAGCGCGTTGGTGAGCAGGTTGGTGGTGATCTCACGCATCCTGGCCGGATCGCACCTGACCTGCGTCTCGGCGAGGCACCGATGGAGGGAGATGCCGGCGCCGTCGAAGGTGTCGGCCAGGCTGCCGGCCGCGTCTTGGGCGATGGCGGCGAGGTCGCACGGGATGAGCCTGAGCTGAAGGGCGGCGGCTTCGGCCGCCGCGAGCCGTTGCAGGTCATCGACCATCCTGCCCAGGCGCAGTGTTTCATCGTGCAGGGATGCGAGATTTGCTGGCGTCGGCTTGGTAAGGCCGTCGAGCATGGCCTCGTGTCCGGCTTGCAGCACGGCGATGGGGGTGCGCAGTTCGTGGGCAACGTCGGCGACCAGGTTGCGGCGCAACCTATCCTGCTCGTCCCTGGCGTCGGCCGTCTGGTCGAATGCCCCGGCCAGTTCGCGGATCTCGCCGAAGCCGCCGACGTCGCCGACGCGTACGGTTAGATCGCCGCGGCCCCTGGCCCTGGCGACCCGTATCAGCCGGTCCAGGGACCCGGTGATCCGCCCCGAGAGCAGCAGCGCGGCGATCAGCGCGATGAGCGCCGCCACCCCGGCTGCCATGATCCAGGCGGGCCACCGCTGGGCCTGGAACTGCTCGATTGCGCCGGCCAGGCCGGTGTGGCCGAACCTGAGGGTCACGCTGCCGATGCGCTGCCCGCGCAGGCTGACCGGCTCGGTGAGTTCCGGCTGGCCGCGCCTGGACGCGAAACCAGGTGAGGCGCCGATCACCTGCCCCGCCGTGTTCCGCACCCGCACCGCCGCGCCTGCCTTGCTGAGCACCATGGTCAGGGCTGTGAGGTCGGCCCGCTCCCAGCCCGCATGGTCATAGGCGGCTGCCGCGGTGACGGCCGTCGCCTGAACCGCATCGGCACGCTGCTTGCTGATCAGCTGATCGACATTGCCGCTCGTAGCCACGGAGCCCGAAACAACGGCTGCCGCGACCGCTGCGAGCGCTACAGCAACGAACACGAGCGCCAGCCGGAGGCCGAGCCGCCCGATCCAGTGCACGGTGACCCTAGCCACCGCGGGTCAGAACCGGCCCGGCATGCGCTGTGCGAGTTTGCAGGTCTCTCATGGATCCCCCCGATGTGTCGGCATTGATAGCCGCGCCACGACTGCGCCGGTTAGCCCGCGAGAAGCTGGCCTCGGCTAGCGCCGTGTTAACCGGCGCAGCTGCCTTGGTAACCGCAGGCTATGCACCGGGGCGGCGCCGCTCGTGCCGCGAGTCAGGAACTATGACGCAGCCTGCCGCTACCTGGATTCGTGATATGCCTCACACGGCGGGGCGGTGCGGCACGCCGTGTGCTGAAATCGCCCGTAGCCCGAGCTGGACGACGCACACATGGGGATCCGGTCCGCCCGCGTCCGCCGGCTCCGGATCGACTACGACTATCATGCTTCTGCCTGCAGCCAACGCGAACGTGCGTCGGCGCATTCTGCCCCCAGCTTCAAGACCACGACCGTGAATATCCTAGCCAACCCGGAACCGGGGTCATTTCGCCTCCGAGCAGGCCACCCTCAAGGTCCTCTACCTGGCGGTGCGGAACCTTGAGGAGTCCCGCAGCCCGAACACCGGGATCCGCGGTTCCGGGTAGATACAGGCTCGGCAAGCGTTCACTATCTACTTTGACGGACGAATCCCGACTCATGAACCGCCGCGATCACTTGCACAGCCGATCGGACGCTCCCCGACTGGACGACGCCGGGGAAGGGCGGCGGGTAGGTTCGGGATGTGGAGATCATCAATCTGGGTCGGGCGGATGGGCTGCCGCCGGTGGATTGGGCCGTCGTTGCCGAGGAGCTCGATGCGGGCTCGACACCGCGGCCGGACGCGGCGAACTCCCGCACGACGTGGCTGTCCACCGTGAACGAGGACGGCAGCCCGCATGTGACTGCGGTCGGTGCCCTCTGGCTGGACGGAACGTTCTGGTTCCAGACGGGCGCGGGTACGCGCAAGGGGCGCAACGTCGCGCGCGATCGGCGGTGTTCGGTCGCGGTGTCGGTCCGTGACGCAGACGTCGTAATCGAGGGTGACGCGATGCGGGTAACCGAGCCGGGCGCGGTGGCGCGCGTCGCGAAGGCGTGGGCGGACAACGGCTGGCCGGCGGAGCCCGATGAGAGCGGGTCCGGCATCACTGCCCCGTTCAACGCGCCGTCGCAAGGACCACCGCCGTGGCACGTGTACCGCATCGAGCCGCGCTCAGCGACAGTGGTCATGGCGACGGAACCGGGCGGCCTGACCCGTTTCCGCTTCTGACGCTGCCCTGGCGCCCGGGCTGTGCGACGTGGTCGATGGGCACCGGCGGGGTCAGCGGGCACCGGATGAGGGGCACATGGGCGACGCCGAAGCGCGGCAGGACGCGCCGCCCGGTGCACCGGGCCCCGACTAGCAGCGCGTCATGGCCGACGCCCTCGCGACACGCGGCGTCACGGTGGCGGCCCACGTGCCGGACACTCGGCTGGAGGGCATCCGGCGCGCTCTGGCCGGGCACCTCGGTCCTCGCCACCTAAGGAACCTGCTTCTGCGGTCATTTCGCGGCAGTGGCGAGCACCAGCGGCAGGACTGCGATGGCACCGGCTTCGCGCAGCCTCATCGCTGCGACCGTCATTGTCCACCCGGTCTCGATCAGGTCGTCCACTAGCAGGACGGGTCCTTCGAGTCGGGCCAGACCGGTGCGCACTGCGCCGGGTACGACGACGCTGCTCCATACTGCGCGCAGGCGCTGGGCGCTGTTGTGCTGGCGGGCGGGCTTAGCCTGCCCTTCACACTCGAGCGGACCGAGGTAGGGCATCTGGCCGATCTTCGCGATCTGGCTGGCCAGGCTCGCGATGAGCAGGGACCTGGTGCGCGACGGCATCGCGATGACACCGGCCGGCCGCTGCGCCCAGTCCCAGGAGGCCAGCACCTTGACCACGGCGGCGAGCATGTCGTCGGGCACGGGCCGGTCCTGGCTTGCCCCCGGCCGGGCGGCGTCTCCGGCCGGCGGGTCGCCGGCGAGCACTGCGCGCAACCTGACCCCCCAGCCTAGATCCGTTAGCCGGCCCAGGGCCCGGCCCGTTTCGGCTGATATGTCCTCGCCGATCTTGCCCGCGATGTCGATTCCGAGTTCGCGCATCCCGGTCGGCCACATCTTGCGCGGCGGGATCTCGGTGCCGGGACGCAGCAGGTGGTCGCGCGCAGCGCGGGCCGCAGTCTCGGTCACCCCGTCTGGCCATCGGCGCTGCGTGCAGTTGTCGCACCGCCCGCACGGCGCGGCCGCCGGATCGTCGAGCTGGCGCCGCAGGTACTCCATCCGGCAGCCTGCCGTGGCGATGTAGCCGAGCATGGCCTGCTGCTCGCGGGCTCGCTCCGCCGCGACGCGGGCGTAGCGGTCGGCGTCGTACGCCCACGGCTGTCCCGTCGGGGTCCACCCGCCGGTGACCCGGCGGACTGCGCCGTCGACGTCGAGAACCTTGAGCATCGTCTCCAGCCTGGCGCGCGACAAGTCGACACTAGCCTCGAGCGCGGCGGTCGACAGCGGTCGGCTCGTCTCTGCGAGCACCGACAGCGTGCGGCGCACCACCGGCTCGGCCGGGAAGGCGAGCGAGCCGAAGTACGCCCAGATATCCGCGTCTTCCCGGCCCGGGAGCAAGATCACGTCGGCGCGGTCGACCGCCCGGCCCGCCCGGCCGATCTGCTGGTAGTAGGCGATGGGCGACTGCGGAGCCCCGAGGTGCACGACAAAGCCCAGGTCGGGTTTGTCGAAACCCATGCCGAGGGCGCTGGTCGCGACCAGGGCCTTGAGCTGACCTGCCAGCAGCGCATCCTCTGCCGCCTGCCGGTCGCCTGGATCGTCCTGGCCGGTATAGGGCCTGACGTTCAGGCCCTCGCCGCGCAGGAACGAGGCGGCCTCGCGCGCCGCGGCGACGGTCAGCGCGTAGACGATGCCGCAGCCCGGCAGCTCGGCGAGATGGTCGGCCAGCCAGCCCAGGCGCTGCTGGGCAGCGGGCAGCACGACGACGGCCAGGTGCAGGCTGTCGCGGTCCAGGCTGCCCCGCAGAACCAGGGTTTCGCCGTCATAGCCCGCGCCAAGCTGCTCGGCGACGTCGCGGCTGACGCGCTCATTCGCGGTCGCCGTTGTCGCCAGCACGGGCACGCCCGGCGGGAGTCCAGCCAGCAGCGTTCTCAGCCGACGGTAGTCGGGCCTGAAGTCGTGCCCCCAGTCGGAGATGCAGTGCGCCTCATCCACCACGAGTAGCCCGGCCGATGCGATCAGCTTGGGCAGCACCATGTCCCGGAAGCCTGGGTTATTGAGTCGCTCCGGGCTTACCAGCAGGACGTCGACCTGCCCGGCCGCCACTTCCGTGTAGATCTCATCCCACTGCTCGATATTGACCGAGTTGACGGTGCGGGCGCGGATGCCGGCTCGCTCCGCGGCCGCGATCTGGTTGCGCATGAGCGCCAGCAGGGGCGAGACGATGACCGACGGACCGGCCCCGCGGGCTCGCAGCAGCGCGGTCGCGGCGAAGTAGACCGCTGACTTGCCCCAGCCGGTCCGCTGCACGACCAGCGCGCGAACATGATCAGCCACCAGCGCGCGGACCGCGGTCCACTGATCATCCCGCAGCCGCGCGTCCTCGCCTGCGAGCACCCGCAGGCATGCTTGCGCCTCGGCGCGCATCGGGTCCGCAGCCTTTGGATCGCCGGTCATGGCGCTTTAGTATCAGCCACCGCCGACAGCCGCTCCCAATCAGGCCGGTCTCGACTGCGACAGACGCTCGGCCACGTCATCGAGGCGCCCCAGGATTGGGGCGATTCGCTGCCGACTGATACTTGAAATAGTCATGGCCCACATGATCTCGGCGCGACCGAGGGCTCGGGCGGCCGGGGCAGAGCATCCGACGAGGTCGGTGAGCACCCGGCGAGGTCAGGCGGCACCGGATGAGGGGCAAATGGGCGACGCCGAGGCGCGGCAGGACGCGAAGCCTGATGCACCTGGTCTCGACTGGCAGCGGGTGATCGCTGACGTCCTCGCGGCTCGCGGCGTCACGGTGGCGGCCTACGTGCCGGACACTCGGCTGGAGGGCATCCTGCGCGCTCTGGCCGGGCACCGCGTCCGCATGCGCTCGCTAACCAGGGAAGAGGAGTGTGTCGGCTATGCCGCGGGTCAGCGTATCGCGGGCGGGCGCCCGGTCGTGCTGATGCAGAGCTCCGGCTTGGGCAACGCCATCAACGCGCTTGGCAGCCTGGCGGTGCCCTATCGCCTCGGCATTCCGCTGGTGATGTCGATGCGCGGCACGCTCGGCGAGGCAAACCCGAGCCAGATTCCGATGGGTCGTGCCGCCGTGCCGCTGCTCGGCGCGCTCGGCATCCAGGCGTTCTCGCTGCGATCTGCGGCGGCCGTCCGGCAGGCGACGGACGGCGCGCTGACGCTCGCCTATGATGCGGGCGAGTGCGCGGCGCTGATGCTCGAGGCAGAACTGGGCGGCGGCCGTGAGACCAGCTGATATCGCGGCCGCCATCGTGCGGACACTGCCGGGGGCGTTGTGTGTTTCGTCTCTGGGCACGGCAACGTCGGCATTGCGGTCCGCTTCGGGTGACGGCCCGCATCTGTATCTCGGCGCATCGATGGGCTCGGCGCTGGCGGCCGCGATGGGCGTCGCCGAGGCGGTGCCCGGCCGGCCGGTCGTCGCGCTGCTCGGGGATGGCGAGTTGCTCATGGGCGCCAGCACGCTGTGGTCGGTGGCGGCATACCGGCCGCCTAACCTGATAGCCGTCGTGCTGTCGGACAATGCGTACGGCATCACCGGACGGCAGCCGCTCAGTTCGCCGCCACGGTTCGCGGAGGTGGCGCAGAGCCTTGGCGGAATCGCGGCGCTGCGCGTGCAGGATGATGAGCAGCTGCGCACGGCGCTGATCCAGCTGCCGCGCCCGAGCCTGATCGAGGCAGAGGTAACAGATGCGGCCTGGCCAGGCCCCTCGCCGTTCGTCGATCCGGCGGTGGTGCGCCTGGCCTTTACCGCGAACGCGACAGGGGTGAGCGAGCCCGGTTCCTGACGTCACGTCGCCGAGTGGAGAGGGTGGCGGCAGCCGCGATGCGGAGCACGTGTTGTGCCAATCGCCCCCGGACACGAACCTTAGCCTGATGATGGCGGCCGACTGTCAGGCATCCGAGCTTCAGGGCAATACCCGAGTGAGAACTTGGGATCCAGCGGGTAGTGAAGTTACTTGAGAGGCTAGGACCACTCGGGGGGACAGTGGTTCACGTGGGGATGGCCTATCAGCGGCTGGGGACCGGAGCGCCGCTCGTGCTCTTTCACGGAATCGGGCATCGGAGGCAAGCCTGGGATGCCGTGCTGCCCGGCCTTGCGCCGTATCGCGATCTGATCCGGGTGGACCTCCCGGGACATGGGGAATCCCCGCCCCTGGCGGTTGATGGACGATCGATGTCCGAGATTCTGATCGAGGAGATCGTCGGCCTCTTCGATGAGCTCGGGCTGGACCGCCCGCACGTCGCGGGCTGTTCGCTGGGCGGCATGCTTGCCCTGGAGATCGCCGCGCGCGGTCGCGCCGCGAGTGTTACTGCGCTCTCCCCGGCCGGGTTCTGGACAAGTGTTGGGGAGCTTAGATATGCGGCTGCGGTGAACAAGGCCATGCAAGTCGCTGGACGGCTGGTACGGCCGCTGGGCCCCGCGCTCTCGCGCAGCACAGCTGGCAGGGCGGTCATCTACGCATTGATCGTCGCTAAGCCATCCCAAGTCAAGCCCGAGCAGGCTAGGGGCGACATGGCAGCATTTCTGGCCTCCACCAGCGCGATGAATGTGCTCTTGCCCGCGGCCATACCGTTCACGAGCAGCATTCCCGGCGGGGTCCGGGTGACGATCGCCTGGGGCACTCGAGACCGGCTGCTGCTGCCCCGCCAGGCTCAGATGGCGATGGCGCGCCTCCCGCAAGCGCAGCTGGTTCAGCTGCCGCAATGTGGGCACGTGCCCATGACCGACAATCCGCAACTTGTAGCCGATGTCCTGCTTCGCGGCAGCCAGGTAGAGCCGCGGCTCCCGACTCGTGAGTGGGCGCCCGCCTGACAAGCCACAGCTTGCCCGGAGGTCGCGGTAGTCAGCCCGTCCGTCGTCAGCGGATCTGCGGTTCGCTGGGCCCGGAATCGGGCGACCTGGGATTAGCGCTCCGGGCACCGCGCCGTCCACCACCTGCCGGTCCGTCATGAGCCGGGCCCTCGCGTCTGATCAACGCGAGGCCAATCGATGTCTTACGCGTCGCCCGAGGCTTGCCGCGGCGTTCCTCCCGGTCAAACTGCTGCCGCGGCTGCCATGCGAAGGCCAGCGAACCACCGATGACCCCGATCAGCATCCCGAGGAAGAACCCACCCAGGTTGGAGGTAACCCAGGAGCCAAGCGCGAGGATAATCGCGAGCAGGGAGTAGAACGTTCGCTGCACGGGATGGAATAGCAGCAGCAAGCCGGTGAGCACCAGGACGATGGGGACCACGTACGCTGCGAAGCCCTGGAGCCCGATGTGGATGATGAGCGGAAGCGCTGCCCCCTCAGTCAGCAGGATCTCGGCTCCGCCGACTAGGACAAACAGGGCGCCCCAGAAGGGCCGGGTGCGCCGCCATTGCCCCCACGCGTCCCACCCCCGCCGCCCATGGCCAGATCGAGCGCGGTCTGCAGCAGCGTCCATCAGCAGTGGCCACCAAACCGCAGGCTGAAGTTCGGCAACGTAAAAGTTCCTGCGGTGGTGGCGTAGGCATGCTGGCGCAAGTTGTTGATGGTAATCGTGGCAGCCTGCTGGCCAAAACCGCCCGGTGCCCCCTTCACGCCCGGTACCTGGGTGAGCGTGCTTGCACCCTGCCCGATGTGGATGTTGGTGAACGACGCGTCACCGGACAGCCGGTCCGCGTCGACGACCAGGTCGGTCGCGTGCACCGGCTGACTGCCAGTCCCCGCGGTGATCCTTAGCGTGAGGCCGCCCAGGCTCACGCTCTGGCAAAGATCCTTCAGGCTCGCCGACCGGATCGCGTTAGTGGTGAGCACGAGCTGACCCTTGTGACCATGTCGTACTGAGGTGTCGAGCGTGCCGAATTGCTCGAATCCGCGCCCCTTGAGTTGCTTGGCGGTCACGGTGAACGGTCTGCCGGAGATGCTGAGCGAGACAGCGAGCACGCTCTGGACAGTCAGCACGATCAGGACAGCGGCGGCAGCGAGTGACGGCAACGCGATGGCAGCAAAACGGCGCCAGCTAACCCGGCCGCTGGCAAGATGTGCCGTGCCTCCGGAAGCGACCATCGCGGCTCCTCCCAAGATCGGTGATGCCAGCAAGCAACGAGCGGGCCAGCGGAACGCTCTGTCATCTGATGCTAGCCCTCCGTAGCAAGATGAAGGAGAGGCAGACCCGCATGTTCAGCGCACCTTCCATGCCTGTGCGGCGCCGCCGTCCCTCGCTGGCGTGATCCACCGACCGGGCCCGGTACCCGCTAGGCGTCCCGGCAAGCCGACGCTGCGCCAGGTTCTGGACCGGAATATGAATCGATTGGGAGCGACTTGATAAAGGCTCACAACCCAGGCATTTTTCCGAACGGGCAAGTGGCTTTGTGACTTGGCGAAACGCTGTGCTAAGCCGTGAAATCAGTCTCGTCAGCCGGTAGGGTGCCATTGCGGTTGCACGCCGTATCATTGTGCTCACACGGTGTAGCGTCCGCCATTTTGTCAAGTCACGGTCGCACTCCGGCGCGACGCTGACCGCGTCTCGCAGCTTGGAGCTATAGCATGACTTCTCCCGGACAGACAGCGCCCCCCGGGCTCGGGCGGGTGCGCTACCGACGGTTCGCGATCGTCCTGGTACCCGCCATTTTCCTGGCTGTCCTGCTGTTGACGCTGACGGCTCAGTCGGTGCTTGCCGTGTCACTCAACATCTCCGGCAGACCGTTCATCGTCACGGCCGGAGTACTGCATGGACGAGGTTTCGAGCAATTTGGCGTACTGGACCACTCAACTGTCAGGCTGCCCGGCCAACACCGCCGGATCGCCCTGGCTGCTACGGCAATGCGGTCCGCCACGATAAGTCACCTTTGTCAGGCCGTTAACATCGGCGGTGTGTCGATGGTCATTACCGCGGGCAATGGCCGTACCCCGGTCTCTGCGACCAACCTCGTCGTGTACGCAGACCGGTTCTCCGGAAATGCGACCTTCCTGCACCTGACGCTCGGTCAGGACGCCAGCACACTCCATGAGGTGCCCGGCCTGCGGGGACCGGCGGGAGCCTTCTCCCTGCACGCGACGAGCGTGACCATAAGTCATCTGCGGCAGCACGCGTTCGCTACTATCGCGTCCTCGTTTACGCTCCCGGGATTCCGGCTGCGGTTCGGCGGCGGCTGCCAGCGGTGATCGCCGACAGCCCCCCATGTCGCAACAGGCGGGTTGAACAGGCCCCGACTCCTGGTTCCGCTCGTGAGTCACTAACGAATGCGCGGCACGCGTTCAGGATCTGGCGGAGAACACGCCCTTTCTGGGGCGGGCTTCTCGTTATGGCCGGCGCTAGCGAGATGCTGGTGTCCGAGCGAGCTCCGCTTCCGGTTGTCACCCATATCGGGATCCAGGGTCTGGCTGGCTATCTTATTCCGGCATTCATACTTCTTTGCGGAGTTCTCCTCTGGTCGATGCCGATGGCCTGGTTCTATTATTCGCTTCTTTCGATCTTGTTGGCCCTAACGTCTTGGATCACTTCCAATCTAGGCGGGTTCTTCATCGGCATGCTTATCGACGTCGTCGGCGGCTCGCTGGCCTTCGCGTGGACGACGGATGCGGATTATGAATCGTCTGGGTGGCTCCGCGGTAACCCGCGGACCGGGTTGCCCTCCTGGGCACTCGACGTGATATCCCGGCTGAAGGACCGCGCCGCAATCGGTCGGTACCGCTGATCCGGACGCTGCCCTGCCGGCGGGCTTCGTGTCACAGCGTGGGCAATTTGAGCGCGACACCGTCCCGGGCAGGTGAGGACGCAGACGCACCGGCGCGCTAGTTTAGCTGCGGGTTGCGGCACCGTGGCGGCAGCCGGATGCTGGCACGTGCAGCGGTCGTAGTGCTGACTAGGAGCGTCAGGGGGCGGTGTGGATCTGCTCAGCCTCGGGGTGATCGCACAATCGCGGAAGGAGAACGAGCACCGGCTGCCGATCCACCCACTGCACATCGAGCGGATCGAGGCCGCCCTGCGGCAGCGCATCTACCTCGAGCGCGGCTACGGAGAGCGTTTCGGCGTGCCGGACGGACGACTGGCGGGCCAGGTCGCTGGCTTGCGTACCCGCGATCAGCTGGTGGCGGACTGCGATGTCATCCTGCTTCCCAAGCCACTGCCCCAAGATCTTGAGCAGATGCGCGAAGGCCAGGTTCTGTGGGGCTGGCCGCACTGCGTTCAGAGCGAAGAGATGACCCAGGCCGCCGTGGACCTCAGGCTGACGCTGATCGCCTTCGAGGCGATGAACCACTGGCACGGTGACGGCTCATTCAGCCTGCATGTCTTCCACAAGAACAACGAGCTGGCCGGTTACTGCTCGGTGCTGCACGCCATGCAGCTTGTCGGGCTGACCGGGGAGTATGGCCGGCCGCTTCGTGCGGCGGTCATCAGTTTCGGTGCGACCGCCCGGGGCGCGGTCACCACCTTGAACGCCTACGGCGTGCACGATGTCCACGTCCTTACGCACCGGGATGTGACCGCGGTCGCCTCGCCGATTCATTCGGCCCGCATGGTGCGCTTCGAACGCGACGCCGACAACCCCGCCCGGTGCCATGCGCTGCGCGCGGCCGGCAGGGTGCCGCTCGCGGCCTACCTTGCGAGGTTCGACATCGTCGTCAACTGCGTGCTCCAGGACACCAGCGCGCCGCTGATCTTCATCACGGACAATGACCTGGCCGCGTTCTCACCCGGCACTCTCATCGTGGACGTGTCGTGTGACACGGGGATGGGCTTCAGATGGGCACGACCCACATCGTTTGCGGACCCGATGTTCACCGTCGGAGGCAACATCCATTACTACGCCGTTGACCACAGCCCTTCGTTGCTATGGGACTCCGCCACCTGGGAGATCAGCGAAGCGCTGCTGCCGCATCTGCCGACCGTGCTCAGTGGCCCAGGCGCATGGGACTCCGATCAGACCATCAGCCGGGCCATCGAGATCCGCGGCGGCGTCATCCAGAATCCAGAAATCCTTTCCTTCCAGCACCGGCAGACGCAATACCCGCACCGGCGGCTTTAGCACAACACGCTGAACCTCGGCCGGACCTCTGGCTCGCACCAGCGCCAGCCGCCGGCTCACGGTCGTCTACGAGGGAGGCCTGCCGGCCGTACCGGTGTAGGCCACCTCCCGTGCCCACTCCCCCGGAGGCGCGTGGTGCAGCCGCCAGTACGTTTCGGCAATCTCGTCCGGGTCGAAGGCGGTGCCGGGCGCGACGCCGCCGTACACGGTGACGGTGGTGACGTGGACGCCGGACGGGCCGAGCTCCTGGTCGAGCAGCCCGACGAGCGCCCGGACTCCGGCCTTGCCGAGGGAGAGGCTGAAGGAATCCGGCACTGGCTCAGGCATGCCGCCCGTGATGATCAAGGTGCCGTGCCCGGCCGCCGCCATCTTCCTGCCCGTGAGCGCCGCTGCCGTGATGGCCCCGCCGACGTTCACCGACCAGGTGCCGAGCATCTGCGCGGCGGAAAGCTCGCCCAACCGGTCACGACGGACCAGTGCCGCGTTGTACACAAGCACGTCGGGTACGCCGTACCGGTCTTCGGCAGTATCGAGCGCCGAGCGCAGTGCATCCTCGTCGGTGCTGTCGGCCAGCAGCCCGGTGACCTCCGCGCCGTCGCGCCGCAGCGTTTCGGTCGCCGCGTCGATGACACCGCGCGTGCGGGCTATCACTGAAACCGGCATACCGCCGCGTGCGAAACGCCGGGCGGCCGAGAGCCCGATCCCGGGACCTACGCCGATGATGACGGCTCCTGGCATGACCGTGTCCTTCCGTCTTCAGAACGGCGATAGCCCGGCCGTGTGCAGTCGGTCGGGCCTGGGAACAGGACACTACGCGGCCCGCCCGCAGCGCGGTCGTGATCCCGGTACCACCCATTGGATGACCAGTCCTGCCTGAAGGAACGAACAATGGATCGTGACGCCAGGACCCGGGCCCGGCTAGAGGACCACTGGAGGGCCTCCGACCGCGGGGACATCGACGCCGAGCACGCGATCTACGCCGCAGAGGCGATCCTGGACTACCCGCAGTCCGGTGAGCGCTTCCTAGGCCGGCCAAAGATCCGGGCGCAACGCGGCGGGCACCCGGCCGAACGCCACTTCACCGTCGTGCGGATCCTGGGCTGTGGCGTCCTTTGGGTCAGCGAGTGCGTGATCACCTATGACGGCGTGCCCACCTACGCGGTGAGCGTTATGGAGTTCACCGACGACTTCGTCACGCACGAGACCCAGTACTTCGCGGACCCCTTCCAGGCACCTTCCTCGCGGGCGGCGCTAGCTGAGCCGATCCCTGGCCGAGAACCATGACCCATGACAGCTGCCGCACGCCGGCACCTCGGCTGCCTGGTCAGCCGGCGAAGAGGTCGGTGGATGGCGAGATCACCAGGTCACCCGCGATCTCGCGCTTCGTGCGACCGGCCGCGAGCAACCGCAGGACGTCAAGTTCCCGCTCGGTCAGGCCAGCGGGCAGCCGCGGCAGAACGGCCGCGGGCGCGTCGGCAGCGGCGAGCACGGCCCGGACGGCGTCCCGGTCAAGCGGTAGCCCGGACAAGACCCGGCAGGGCACCCGGTACCGTCGGTGCGCTCGTGGTGCCGGCACGCGATCTGGCCGAGCGGCGCCCGGCCGCCGCAGCGGCCGGGGGTCTTCCTTGCCGTCGTCAGGAGCTTCGGACTACCTGGTAGGTCAGCACCGCCGGTGCCGCTTGAGTACGAAGGCCGCGATGTCGTGGCGCGCTTCTGTGCCCTCCTGTTCAGGCCCGGCCGCACGTACCACCTCGTGCCGACCCGGGCGAACGGTCAGCCAGCGTTCGGCCTCTACTTCGATGGCCCTGACGGTGTCCGCCATAGCATCGGCCTCGTCGTGATCACCCTCGCCGGAGACCGGATCTGCGCCATGAGCTGTTTCGAGAACAGCGTTCTGCCCTGGTTCGGACTGCCGCGACCACTGCCGGGCAGGTAGCTGCGCTGGTGGCGGCGCTCAGCGTCTATGCGCTATCCCGCGGCACCAGCCGGATCCGCTCTTCGGCCACGGCCTCGATCCGGTCCCTGCTGTACAGCAGCGGTACGGCTCCGTCCGCCGCCCACAGCGCGAACAGGTCGGCGTAGTGCGGGCTCGCCGGGTCGCCTGACTGGCCCGGGCTGTTCATGACTACCGAGTTGTCCCACTCGCCAACGTCCACGACCAGCCGGAACGTGGCGCCGGAAGACTGCGTGAAATCGGGCAGGTACGTCGTCGCGCCGACCGTGTGCGCGCTGCCGCCGCGCGGCAGGGGGTCGATCGCGGCCTGCTCGCGCGCCGCGGCGGACATGGCTGACGCGGCCGGGTGGGCGAGCCTGGCCTGGTGCAGCCGGCCCCAGGCCCAGTCCTCTTCCGCCGGGCCGAGCAGGTCGGTGACGTCCGCTATGGCGGCGGACAGCGATGCCTCGAACAGCCCCGCCAGGGCCGCGGCCGGGTCAGCGCCGAGCCTGCCGCCCGGGTTCTCGATCAGGTCCAGGTCGATCCGCGGGTCGCCGACCAGGTCCTCCTCGGGCAGCACGGCGGCGAGCCCCGCCGTGACTCTCTCGGGCGGCAGCACCTGCGCCAGCGCAAGCCGCCGGAGGCCAGGACGCAGGTGCCGCCGGTACCACACCTGGAACACGGCGGCCGCCGCCGAGTCCGCGGCCAGGGCCCCGTCCCAGCCGGCCAGCAACCGGGCAGCCCGCTCCGCGGCCGGGTCGGTCAAGCGCCGCCCGGTCAGGGCGCGCACCAGCCGCCGCGCGGGCAGGCTGACGTAGTCGCCCTGCAGGCGCACCATGCCGGCGACGGTGCTCCCGGTAGCCGGGCCGAGGACCTCGGCGATCCGCTCCGAGCGGAACGGTGCGGGCCAGTCGCGGGTGATGACCACGTCGTCGGGGAACCCGGGCGGAAGGTTCATCTCGTTCGCGGTGGCGATCCAGCCGCGGGCCGGGTTCACCTCCGCCGGCAGCGCGTCCATGTCGTAGAAGCCGGCCCACTCGTAGCGCCCGTCCCCAGGCACCGGCAGCGTGCCGTCCCAGTTCGGCCGGATGGGAGTCAGCCCGGCCGCCTTCCAGCCGATGGTGCCGGCCTCGTCGGCGTAGACCAGGTTCTCGCCAGGCGCGCCCCACCGGTTCAGCGCCGCGGTGAACCGTTCGACGTCCGGTGCCCGCATCATCTCGATGCTGCCCAGGTAAGGAGCCATGCCCGGCTCCAGCCACACTGCCCGCACGGCGAACGCGGCGTCGGACTCCGGGACCGAGCGGATCACCGGCCCGTGCCTGGTGAACCAGAGCTCGGCCGGCACCGGCGGCCCCCCGCGCACCGGGATCAACTCGCGGACCACTGTCATCGGCTCCCATCGGTCCCGGTACCAGTACTCCCTGGGCTCCCCCGGCCGGGTCCGGTAGACGTACAGGTCTTCCTGGTCGACGACGAACACCGTGAACCCGAACGCCACGTGTCCGTTGTGGCCGACCGACAGGCCGGGCAGGCCAGGCTCACCGGCGCCGATCACGTCGAAGCCCGGGGCGCTGAGGTGCGAGATGTACCGGAGTGAGGGCAGCGACACGGTCCGGTGCGGGTCATTGGCCAGCACGGCACGCCCGGTCGCGGTCCGCGCCGGCGCCAGCGCCCAGTTGTTGCTGCCATCGCCAGCCTGCACCGGACGGCCGGCGGCCAGCGCCGGCCCGGCCGCGGCCGAAGCGGCCAGCACCGGCCCGGTGAGCTGGGCGGGCGCGACCGCCAGCGCGTAATCACGTAGCACGTCGCCGGGAATGACGCTCAGGTCCAGGCCGTCGGGAACGATCAGGTCGCCGCCGGGTTCGCGCCGCCGCCACAGTTCCTCCGCGGCCGGCCCGAAGTCGCGCAGTATCAGCGCGCGGTCCGCTTCATGGGCGACGTTGTGGAACAGGCCGTGGCTGCGGATCCTGGCCACGTCGGACGGCTCCCAGAACGCGGGCTCGTAGCCAAGCTCGCGGAACTCCACTGACAGCCGGGACGGTTCCTGACGGGTCAGGGTCACGTAGGCGTTGATCCCGGCGGTGAACGCGGTGGCGATGTCCTTGGTGTCGGAGGCGTAGGCCAGCCATTCGGCGTGCATGTCCCCGCGGAACAGGAACAGCCGGGCCGCGCGGTCCTGCTCGGCGTACTTCGCGCCCCACACCTGCGCCAGCAGCCCGAGCCCGCGCCGCCGCCACGTGTCGATCTGCCACAGCCGGTCCCGAGCGACCTGGAAGCCCTGCGTCCAGAACGCGTCGTGCGTGCTCGACGCGTAGATGTGCGGGATGCCCCACGGGTCAGTCAGGATGTCGGCCGGCGCCCGCAGCCCGGTGACGGGCAGCTCGGCCGGCGCCGCGGTCAGTTGTCGCTCCAGCAGTCGTAGATCTCGCTCAGGGTGGCGAACCACACGTCGCCCGGCTGCTTCATGTGCGCGATGAACCGCTCCAGCAGCATGATGGCGTGCGCCCGGCCGCTGACCAGGCCGTGCACGGTGTGGGTGAGGATGCCGCCTGGATGGTTCTCATAGGCATAGTCGAAGTTGTCCCGCCACCGGGCGAACGTGTCATCGGTGGACATCATCCCGGCCAGCACCCCCGGCACGTGGTCCAGGGCAGGGAAGTCGTCCATGAACCAGGACACCGGCAGCTCCAGCACCGGGCTGGGCGGGCCGAACTCGTTCGGCTCCTCACGGTGCACGGTGACCTGCCTGGGCCGGTACGGCTCGAAGTCCCTGCCCATCAGCGAGCTGTCCCACTCGAACCCGTGCTCTTCCAGGATGCCCAGTGTCCACGGGGAGAAGTCCCAGGCGGGCGACCGGTAACCACGGGGCCGGCGGCCGACGATCTTCTCGTGCTGGCTGAGCTGGACCTCCATCAGCCGCCGCTCCTCGGCCTCGCCGAGCGACGGCACGGACTCGTGGTAGGCGCCGTGCGCCGCGATCTCGTGCCCGGAGTCGATGACCTGCCTGATGCGGTCGGGAAACGTGATGAGGGTGTGCCCGGGCGTGCACCACGTCGTCGGGATGCCGTGCCTGGCGAACAGCCGCAGCAGCCGCGGGGTGCCGACCTCCGCGTCAAACTCCCCGCGGGACACGATCGACGGGCTCAGCGTGTCCATGTGCCCGCTGAACGCGCACATCGCGTCGAAGTCCACCCCGATGTTGACGGCAAGTCGCTTCCCAGCGGGAAGTCGCAGCGGCATATGACGTCACCTCCTCAGTCCGTTACGGCGCCATCCAGGACCCGACCAGAATGTGCGGGTTGCGCCTGAGCCGTCAACCACGGGCAATTGTCTCCTAAGGCCCATGGGATTAACAGGGCGTCCGGGCGGAATGCCCCGCGTACAGGGTTAAGGTGTCGCCATGAGACGAGCGCTGGTGCTGGGTGGCGGCGGTCCGGTTGGCGTGGGCTGGGAGTCGGGGCTGGCCGCGGGCCTGGCCGGCGCCGGGGTTGCGCTCGCCGCGGCTGACCTCATCGTGGGGACCTCGGCCGGATCGATCGTGGGGGCCGGGCTGGCTCTCGGGCTGGACCTGGCCGAGACGGTTGACGCGGTAGGCCGGCCGCTTCCTGTCGAGGTAGGCGCGGGCGCGACGATCGCCGACCTGATGACCGCGCTGGCCGACGCGGCGAGCCGGGCGCAAACCCCCGAGCAGACACGCGTCGAGCTGGGCAAGCTCGCACTCGAGGCGCAAACCGTGGCTGAAGGCGACTTCACGGGGGCGCCGGTGTTCGCGCAGCTGGCGGGCCGCGACTGGCCGGCGTCGTTCCGGTGCACGGCGATCGACATCCAGACCGGCACGCTGCGCGTGTGGGACGCAGAGGCCGGCGCGCCGCTGGATCGCGGCGTCGCGTCGAGCTGCGCCGTTCCGATGGTGTTCCCGCCGGTGACGATCGACGGCTCGCGCTACATGGACGGCGGGATGCGCACCCCGCTCAACGCCGACCTGGCCGTCGGCCACGCCGCGGTCATCGTGGTCTCGTGCCTGGCCATGGCCCTGCCCGAGGGGTTCACCGACCCGGTGTTCGAGGCGCTCGCGGGCCAGATCGAGGCAGAGCTGACGCTGCTGCGCGACGACGGCGCCGCGGTGGAGGTCATCGTCCCCGGCGCGGAATTCCTCGAGGTGAGCGGCTGGGGCACCGAGCTGATGAACCCGTCCAAGGTGGCCGGTGCGTACGAAGCGGGCGTCCGGCAGGCGGCCGCCGAGGCGCACCGGCTGCAACCCATCTGGACCGCGTAAGCGCGGCCGATAGCCAAGGCCCGGCCTAGCAGATGGCGGGCTCCAGTACCTGGCTGTTCGAGGGCTGGGCCGAGGAGCTGCTCGGCCTGGTCCCACCGCCGCAGCATCACGACCTGACAGACGATCGAACGCTCCCCTTCGCCGCCTTCAACTACGTCCCGCGCGACAGGGTGGCCCAGGCGTCTTTGGCGATGTCCTCGGGATGGCAGCCTTGGGCTTGTCGTAGATGAACACCCTGACCATCTGGTCGCCGGCAGTGAAGCCGAAGTAGCCGGCGGGCCGCCCGGCGCTGTCGCGGTGACGTTGTGCCAGACCGACCCGGTGACCGTTGGCGTCGCCAAGTAGAACGGTGGCGTCCACGGCGGCCCGGATGCCCGCGGGCAAAGTGCCGCCCGCCGTTTGATTCACTGTGTGGTGCCGGACTGAGCGGGCCGGCCTCGGAGATGGGGCGGTGTGGGCAGGGAAGACGACGAGGTTGTCCTTTACTGGCGGCCGGATTGCGTGTTCTGCCTTGACCTGCTGCTGCGTCTGAAGTGGACGCGCCTGCGCTACCGCAAGGTCGATATCCGGAAGGATCCCGCTGCCAGGGCGTTCGTCCGCTCGGTCGCGGACGGGAACGAGACGGTGCCGACCGTGGTGGTGGCGGGCCAGGCACTGGTGAACCCGTCGAAGCAGCAGTTGATCGCGGTGGTGCGGGAGCACGCGCCGCACGCGCTCGACGCCGCGCGCTGAATGGCGTGCCGAGATGTGGAGCCAGGTGCTGACAGCAGCGAAATGGAGCGAGGACCCAGCCTCACCGAGCATCCTGTCTCCTGCGACAGCACGTCAGCGACGGCCCGATGTCCGGACAGGCGTAACGTCCGCACCTGTCGCTGCTGGCGAGGTCAGCGATACTCCGCGGTCACCTCGATCGTGCCGACGATGCTGGCGTTCAGGGCGGGGAGATCGTCGGCGGGGATCCAGTATTCGAGGATGGTCTTCCCGTCGGCCTGGTGGACTTCGTAGTGGTCCAGGAACGACCGCAGCACCTGGAACCTGGTGACGTACCCGGCACCGGAGCGCGGGACGTTCCAGTCGCGGGCGATCTTGGCCGCGTACTCCTCGTTGAGCACCGGGTAGAAGATCGGCTGCCCGGGCAGCCGCGGCGGCCACTCACGCCAGCCCGAAGCCCCGACCAGGGCCAGCTCTTCCGGCCCGGTCGGACGCCACAAGGTCACGGTGTCGCTCCCATGTACCACGGGCTCATGATGCCGACCCACACGCGGCGCTAGCCACTGATTTGACCCGGCAAGATCGACAGCCGTCCGCATCTGCCGCGATGCGAGCGGCAACGCGCCAACAGGGGAGCCGTCATGGAGGTTCTGCGCGCTGCGCACCAAGCACCTGCGCGAGCGGTTGGCAGCGACAGAGTCGGCAGGGAGAGCTGTTCAACCTCATCTTTCTGGCGGAGCCGCTCGCCGGTCACCTTCGGTGACCTCCACGGGGGCGCATGCCATGTCCCAATATTGCGGCCACGAACGTGAGGTGGGCCAGCGGTGGCTAGCCGGCGAACTGACTACGGGCTGAGTTCGCCGCCTCTCCAGCCCCTCGCGATACTCGTTCGTGACGGGTGACCGACGGTGGCACAATCGAGGGAACTCGCGGCGGAATGGCCGCTGCGCTTTGTTGGGGGCGGGTGTGGAACCGGCTGCCGGAGAGGGTCCCGGCGGGCTTGTCGCCGAGTACGGGGCGCTGCGGGAGGAGCCGCCGTCGCGTCAGCGGACGCGACGGCTGGGAGAGCTCATTGCCCGGCTGCCGCGAGAGTCCGGGGCTGAGGCGGCGCTGCAGGACGGCGACCCGCTGCTAGCGACGACAGCCGCACCCGGGCTGACTACAGCGCGCGCCGGCTGGCCGCGCTGGCGCGGACTACGACACCACTCATACACGACCTGACGCCCGGCGCCAGCTCTGGCTCCGGCATCACGCCGCCGCCTGCGGCATCGCGTATCGCGGCAGGAAGCCTGGCATAGTCTGCCGCCATGCCTGATCGCCGCCTCAAAGCTGTATGGGACGCGAACGTCCCATGCATCCGGGAGCTCGCGGGAGTCCATGACTACGACGGCCTCGTCATGGACCTTTCGCCGAGCGGCCGCAGAGCAGGCCGCCCGCGCCGAAGCCGAGGCCGGCGTCGTCCTGGCTGGTGCCAGTGATCAGGCCCACCTCGCAGAAACGGTAGCCGCGCATGTCCTGCATGTGGATCTCCCGGCCAGGAACCAGGTGTTCGTGGCGAGCCTGTTGGACGCCAGCCTTCCGAGCCTGAGCCTCGGGGGTGCGGGCGGTCGTGCCGTGCGGCGGGGCGTAGCGTCGCAGGCAAGGTCGAACTCGAGTGTGAGCCGGCGCGCATCGTCCGGGCTGGCGATGCGTTCTGGGAGGCTCCACTCCCTCCTGCTCATGACTCGGGCATCTCACATCCAAGAGCAGAGGGAGGTCAAAGAAATGAAGATCGCTGTCATCGGCGGAACGGGGCTCATCGGATCGCAAGTAGTCAAGATCCTGACCGCCAGCGGGCACGAGGCAGTGCCGCACTCGCCCTCCACAGGTCTGGACCTGCGCAGCGGCCGTGGCCTGCCCGAGGCGCTGAAGGGTGCCGACGTGGTCGTCAACCTGACGAACTCGCCGACCTTCGATGACGCGTCGCCTGCGTTCTTCCGAGAGACAATGGACAACCTGCTCACGGCCGCCGGCGCGGCCGGCGTCGGTCACGCCGTCATCCTCTCGATCGTCGGCGCCGAGCAGGTGCCGGGCCTGGCCTACTACCGCGCCAAGGTGCTGCAGGAAGACATCCTCATGGCGGGACCCGTGCCGTATTCGATCGTCCGCGCCACACAGTTCTTCGAGTTCATGGACGCGGTGCTGGTCGCTACCGCCGACGAGAACACCGTCCGCCTGCCAGCCACGCTCGTCCAGCCCATCGCCTCCGCCGACGTTGCCCAGGCCGTGGCCGACGTCAGCGCCGGCACCCCGCTGCAGGGCACCAGGAACATAGCCGGTCCCGAGGTCTTCGCGCTCGACGAGCTCGGCAAGATCACCCTCGCCGCCCATGATGACCATCGCACGGTCGTCACCGACAGCAGCGCCGGCATGTTCGCCGCTGACTCAGGCGACGCCCTCATTGCCAAGGACGGCGCCATCATCGCCAGGACCGCCTACCGGGAGTGGCTCGCAGTTCGCGAGAGCCCGTGACGCTCTCCGTCAGGAGAATCCAGGCGACGCACACCGTCCCTGGAAGCCAGGCAGAACATCCTGAGGTGCACGCCAGTCAGCTCAGCCGCTGCCGTCAAGGCCATGAGCCACTGCTGGTCAGGATCGGTCATGCTGAGCCCGTTCTGCCGCACCAGCGCGATGACAGCCGAGCCACCAGGCGCGGCGTCATGGAGCACATCGCCGATCAGGTCGCAGATGCGCGCCGCGGAGTCACGATCGGGACTGGCCGGCATATCGTCGATCGAAACCACGACGGGCAGTTGTACGGCGTCCGCCGCGAGGAAGAGCAGGTACAGCACGCTATCGTGCCTCGCGTCCAGGCGGATGACCTGATCGACGCGGTCAAGAACGCCAGCGTCCGTGCCGAGCGGTGCTAGGGGATCGTACTCGGGCGTCCCGCCCTCGATATCCATCATGGCGCCGAGTAAATCCGGGAACCGACGTCGCCACCATGCCGGCCAACGGGGCTGTGGAAAACCCAGCTCAGCACAAGCGGTCCTGTGGACGACGCCAGGGTCCTCGAGCTCAGCCGGCGAAAGGCGCTCCTTCCGCGGCCAGCGCCGGAACAGGGCGCGGCACGGTCAGCCAGACGGCCACGGCGGCGGCGAGCACCTGGCCGCGGGGACTGAGCAGCGCCGGCCCGGCGGCGAGCTTGCGGCCCTGGCGGCCGCCAGGCCAGGCGATCACCCGGCACTGGTCGCCGGCCGCGGGCAGCGCCGCCAGGCTGGCCGTCATCTGGCCAAGCAGGATCACGGTGTCCCCGGGCAGGCAGGCGGCCTCGCCGGCGGCGATCCCGCTGGGACAATCCAGCGCCGCCCAGACCACCTCAGGCCGAACCCTCCCGTCGCTGCCCGCCACTGACGGGTCCGGTGTCCACGGCGCTGCCCACAACGGCCTGCTAGGCAACGGGCCTGGGAAGATCCGCAGTCCGTCGCCTGGCCGGCGGTTCATCCCGCAGGCGAAGCAGTCAGGGAACATCGGGTCGCTGTAGTAGCTCGAACGGCCGGCCACTGCGCGCGCCTCCGCCAGCGAAACCGGTGCCGGTATCTCCAGCGCCACGCTCCCCGGCGAGGAGGTTGCCTCGGCTATCAGCGTGCGGCCGTGGCTGACGCGGACTGAGCTTCCGCCGTGCCGTTCGACGGTCATGGGTGTGTCAAGCGGAGGTGGCCGGCGCAGAGTGACTTCAGCGGCAGCCGGCCAGGCCCGCCGCCGACCCCGGCCGCTCACGTGGCCATCGAGATGAGCGGCGATGCGTCCGCAGACGTAGCCGCCGTTGCCGCTGCCCTGGGGGCCGCGGAAACGTGACGGGATGACCAGGGACTCGGTCATGCCGGTGCCAGGAGTTCTTTCACCGCTGCCACGCCGGCGATGGCCTGGTCGTGGCCGGGTGACTGCGGGATTGAGGTTGAATTCGGTGCAGCCGGCTTCGGCGTAGGGGGCGAGGAATTCGGCGACGTCCTCGGGGGTGCCGGAGGGGCAGTAGCGTTCGAAGCGCTCGAACGGGAGCCCGTAGAAGGCCTCCATTGCTGGTGCCAGGCAGGCGCGGGCGGCAGGTCTGGAGTCAGCGATCCCGCACCACACTTGCATCGCGTGCCGGCTTGGCGGATCGGGACGGGCGGCGCGGGCGGCCTCTTCCGCTGCCATCTCGACCGCGACGGCAAAGCGGCGAGGGGAGTTCCAGATGCCAAGCCAGCCGTCACCGAGCCGGCCCGCCCGCCGGATCGCCGCGTCGGAGCGCCCGCCGACGATGACGGGAACAGGCTCAGCCGGGGCGGGGCCGATGACTGCTTCATCGAAGCTGAAGAATGTGCCGTGGTAGGTGACCGGCCTGCCGGTGAGCAACTGCCGCACGATCGCAAGGCATTCGTCCATCCGCTTCCCCCTGGTCGCCGGGTCCACCCCGCAGATCGCGACTTCGTGGCGATCCTCGCCGCCTATCCCGGTCCCGAGGATGAGCCGCCCAGGGGCGAGCTGAGCGAGATCCGCGAGCTGACGGGCCACCAGAACGGGGTGGCGCAGCGGCAGCAGGTACACGCCGCTATAGACGGGCAGCGCGGGGTGCAGCATCGCCAGCGCGGTCGCTTGCACGAGGCCGTCGAACCCCGTGCCGGCGAAGCTGACGTGATCGCCGCAGCAGACGTGGTCGATGCCCGCCTTTGCGGCCTGCGCCAGAAATGCGGCGGCCGTCTCCGCGCCCTGCTCAAGCAGGCCGAAGGGCGGGAACATGCCGATCCGGGCTGTCACGGCCGAGCGGTCTCCTGCCCGCGCTGGCCATGCCTGCGTGGCGGCTGCTATCTGGCTGTTCATGACGCCTGCTTCCCGTCGTTATCTTCTTCGCAGCGATTCGGGCGACGGACGGCGGCGCGAGGGCGGGGGATCAGCGCGGGCACGCGGGCCCGGTAACCGGCGTAGGTTCCGCCCAGGCTCTGGATAAGGTCGTGTTCCTCAAAGGCGATGCCGACGAGGATGTAGCCGGTCGCGGCGGCCGCGAACAGCAGGTGCCCGGCCGTCATCGTGGGTGCTGACCAGAAGACGACCACGAACCCGGCCATCAGGGGATGCCGGATGCGCCTGTACAGGCCGCGCTCGGTGAAGGACGGTGGGCTGTACCTGACGCCTCGCGCGTGCAGCCAGGCCTGCCGCAGCCCGAACAGGTCGCTATGGCTAATCAGGAAGGTGGAGCCGACGGCCAACGCGCAGCCAGCCGCATACAAGGCCCAGAGCGCGTCGCCGGCCAGGCTCGGCAGGCTCCAGACGGTCCCGGTGATCGGCCGCCACAGCCAGAACTGCACCACCAGCACGATGCACGCGGCCAAGACGAATGTCGCCCGTTCGGCGGGCTCCGGCACGATGCGCGTCCAGCCCCTCTTGAACCACGGGCGGGCCATGACGGTGTGCTGAACCGCGAACAGCAGCAGCAGGAGCAGGTCGATGCCCACCGCGGCAGGCACGGCGGCGTGCGGTCCCTGATCGATGCTCCCGGGCACGCCGAATCCCGCGAAGAAGCCGACCGTGTAGCCGAGCACCCCCAGGAAGATCAGGTAAACGGTCACCGCGTAGATCAGGATGATCAGCGCGGGCACCCTCGCCGGCTGCCGGCGCTCGTCCGCCACAGGGCGGGCAGGCATGGTTGCGTGTGGCATGCCCTTGACGCTAGGACAGCCCGGCAGGCAGCGGCTATCGGGTGAACTGCCGGCAGATCCGCCGCTTACGCCGTGGGCCGCGCTCATTCATACGTGCTCGCGTCGGGGGAACTACCGAGCCGCTCAGCGGCCGAGCCGGTGCTCGGTCACCCACGCCGCGATCTGCGCTCGCGAGCGCACCTGCAGCTTGCGCCGGATGTTCTCCACGTGCGCCTCGGCGGTACGCGGCGCGACCGACAGGCGCGTGGCGATGGCCTGATTGGTCAGCCCCTGGGCGACCAGCTCGGCTACCTCGAGCTCACGGCCGGTCAGCCGCGGCCCCTGGCGCACCGGCTCGCGCAGGAAGCCGAGCATCGCATCAAGCACGGCGATCCAGTCGCCGTGGTAAAACAGGTGGCTCGAGCCGGGCAGCGGGATCAGCGTCGCGCCGGGATCAGGGCGGCCACCTCGCGTCCCAGTTCGAACTTGGTGCCCTGGTCCGCCTCGCGGTGCAGCACCGCGGTTCGCGTTCGGATCTCCGGGAGCAGCGCCCTGATGTCGGTGTCGTAGTAGACCTCCAGCAGCCGCGCAGCCATGTCGGCCGCGGCGCACACCCGCTGACCCTGGGTGAACGCATCCACCTCCGCAGCGGTGGGGTCGGTGACGAAGACCCCGGTGAGGGCCCTCAGTCCGAGGCCCCAGTGCGCCCGCACCAAGGCAACGAGCGACTCCCTGACCTCGGCGGGCGCGAGATCCCTGCCGCTCGCGCACATCCCGTACAGCACCAGAGCCTCGACGCGCTCCGGGTACCTCGCAGCGATCGCGGCGGCGAGCTGACCGGCCTGCGAGGCCCCGAACAGGCGGAACCGGCCGGCGCCTGCCGCGTCGGCCACCGCAAGCGCCGCCGTCACCTGCCCGTCGAAGGACAGCTCCACCCCGTCCCGGTCCGACAGGCCGCATCCGGGCTTGTCATAGCGGATCACGGTAAAGTGCTCGCCCAGCCGCCCGATGAAGTCTCCGAAGGAGAACAGCTCCAGCTGCGCGCGCAGGTGGGTTGTCCAGCCCGAGTCAAACAGCAGCGCGGGGCCGGCGCCCGATACCGAGTAGGCGACGCGGCCCGCGGGCGTGGCGCAGTACCTGATCGTCGGCCTCACCGGTACAGGCTGACACCCCCGGCCAGCACAGTAAAGGAACACCACGGGGAGGCGGCGCCAGCTGACCTTCAGCAGGCAGGCTCGGCGCCGACCTGCCGTGCGCCGCAGCGGCTGTGCCGTCGGCAGAATTGACACGGCCTGGCTGTGGTAAGACCGCGGCTTCCGATGGTCTATCCGGGTAGGGACTTCGGCGAGCTAGTGGAGCGGCTCATGACCCACGCCACCTCTGACGGGCGGCCGGTGACTGCGGGTCCCGCACCTGCAGGCAGCCGGGCCTTTGAGGCGTTCTTCCAGGAGAACGAGCCGAAGCTGCGGCATGCGCTGGTCGCCGCCTACGGGCTCGAGGAGGGGCGGGACGCGGCCGCGGAGGCGCTTGCCTACGCCTGGGAGCACTGGGAGCGGCTGCGGGATATCACGAACCTGCCCGGCTACCTGTTCCGGGTGGCCCAGAGCCGCCGCCGGCAAAGACGCCTTCCTGTCCTCTGGGATACCCCTGGCTGGGCCGAGCACCGGTTCGAGCCCGGCCTGCCGGGCGCCCTGGCCGCCTTGTCGCAGCGGCAGCGGCTGGCCGTGATCCTCGTCCACGGCTACGGATGCACGCTGCGCGAGGTGGCCGAACTGACCGGCATCAGGCAGACAACCGTGCAGAACCACGCGGAGCGGGGTCTCGCCCGCCTGCGCGCCACGCTGGGAGTGAACGATGACAACTAACCTGAACGAACAGATCCGCGCGCTGATCGACACCCGTGCCCGCCCGGTCTCGTCCGGCGAGATCACGGCCCGCAAGCACGCGACGGTAGCGAGGCTGGATCCAGCGGCTGCGCGGCCGAAGCGCCGTACCCGGCGTGCCGCCGCGGTCGCCGCCGGCATTGCCGCAGCGGGCAGCGCAGCCGCCATCATCGCCGCGCTGCTCGGCGGAGCGGCTGGCCGGGAACCATCCGCTCATGCCGGCACCGTGCTCACCGCGGCCATGGTGCGCCAGGTCGCGGCCGCGTCCGGGGCTGCGCTGGCACGCGCCGGTCATGTGCGGATTGCGTACTCGGACATCTCCTCCCTTGACCAGGGAAGCCGTGGTGCCGGGACGGACGACATCACCTTCTCCGGCAAGGACTGGAACTACGCCAGCGACCAGACCGCGCCGCCGAACGGCAGGTCGGTCAACCGTTTCGTCGGCGGGCGGCTGTACTACCACGGCCGGGGCTTCGAGAGGCACCCCGGCGGACCGCTGCGCTGGTACCGGGAGACCAATCCCCGCGAGCTCCGCCACGTCATCTCCGTGACCGCCCCGGATCCGCGCCGGCTGCTGAGGGTCCTGGAGCCGGCCGCGCGGTTCGTGCGGGCCGGCCACCAGGTCATGGGCGGAGTCCGGGTTGAGCATCTGCGCGCCACCCGCCTCGCCCGCCTGCCCGGGCTCGGCGCGCTGCCCGGCGATGCCAGTCCGATCGGTCGGGTGACGTCCCTGGACGTCTGGGTGGACGACCACGGGGTCATCCGCCGGCTGCACCTCACCTCGCAGCTGCATGTCACGACTTCCGGCACTCGGGTGTTCTACGTAGTGAGGAAGAACGGCACCGTGAAGCTGAAGGCGGCGGGCCCGCGCGTACCCGTACGCCACGGCGTCGAGCGGGCATCCGCATGGGTCAGCTTCGTGGATGTCGGTCAGTCCCAGACGATCACCGCGCCAGCGCACGCCATCCCCGTATACGGCCGCGGCTAAGCCGCCCGCTTAAATCATGATTTGCACTATCCGAAGCCGAGTTTGATCGGTATCCTTCCCTTGGTCACATCTCGGCGGGCGCTGACCGGAAGGAAATACCACCTGGTGAAGCGAATCCGAATCACGGCCGGGTGGCTCGCAGCACTAGCCGGAGTCGCGGTGCTTCTCATCCCCGGAGCGGCCATTGCCGCCGGCCCAGGAGGCAGGGTCACCATCGGCGTGAACCGTGACTACTGGACCAAGTTCAAGGCAGCCATCCCACGCGCCCAGGACGTCCGCGTCTACTACGACGCCGAGAACGTCTTCCCCGCAACCTGGCCCACTCGGGCCACGGGCGCCTGGGTGACGCTGTCATTGCGCCCCAACCCCGCTGACCTGCTGTCCGGGAAGCTGGACGCCCGCCTCAAGGCGCTCTTCGCCTCGGCGCCCGCACATTCGGAGCTGACGTTCTGGCATGAGAACGAGCCAGGGAACCCGCTGAACTACTCAAGATCCGTCAACACGGCCCGCACGAATGTCGCCATGCTGAGGTACGGCGAGAAGCTCGTCAAAGGCACCAAAGTCAAGTTCGGGCAAATCATCTGCGCCCCCGCTAACCAGATGCAGAAATGGATCGCCCCCAGGCTCGATTGGTATGGCATCGACCTCTTCGCCAACCCGAACTATGAGAACCGGGACGGGACACTCAGCAAGGCCAAGCTCTGGTCGCGCCTGAACCACAACGAGGCTGTCTTCCGGGCGAAAACCGGACGGCGCTGGCCCCCGGTCCGGTTCGATGAATCAAACGCGCGACGCGACTGGCACCGGAAGAACTGGTTCACGTACCTGGCTGAGTGGCTGCACGGCCACGGCGGGGGGCGGCTGATTACCCGGTGGACCCAGGCGCGGTCCAAGCTGACCGGCCCGTGGCCGCCGAGCCGGCCGGTGATCAGGCGGCTCATCTCGCTGTCTTCCCCGTAGGTTCCGCTGCTCGGGCGGCAGATGAGCCCGTGCTACCGGCGGCAGGGGGCCGCAAGAGGCGGCAAGGCGATATATACGAGATATGTATTGAATACCTTTTATGCATGAGCCACGATCGTCTTGCTGGCGGAGTCAGGAAGTGGAGCACCGAGGCCAGCAAAGCGGAGGTGGCCGCCATGTTTCTTGCCGCAACAGGCTTCAACCAGCACCTCGACCCCCTGAACTCGGTCCTGGGCAGCACCCTGGTAGCGCTGGTGCCGCTCGCACTGCTGCTGATACTGCTGGCGGTGATGCGGGTCACCGCCTGGCTGGCAGTGATCATCGGCGCCGTCGTCACCGTCATCATGGCGATCACTATCTGGGATGCGCCGGCTGGCCCGGCCTTCCATGCCTGGGGGATCGGGGCGGGAACCGGGATCTGGTCGATCGACTGGATCGTCTTCTGGGGGGTGGTGATCTACAACGTCCTGGTGGAGACGGGCGCTTTCGCCCACTTCCGGCAATGGCTTATCACCCAGGCCACCGCCGATGTGCGGGTACAGGCAATCCTCATGGCGTGGTCGCTGGGGGCACTGCTGGAGGGGCTGGTGGGCTTCGGCTATCCGTGGGCTGTGATCGCGCCGATCCTGGTTGGCCTCGGGGTGGTCGAGATCGACGCCATCCGGGTGGCCGCGATCGGAAACAACGCCCCTGTCTCCTACGGTGCCCTGGGGGCTCCGATCATTGCCCTGGCCACTGTCACCAATGTGCCGCTGCTTAGCCTGTCCGCCTCCGTGGGCCGGATCGTGGCAGTCCTGGCCCTGCTCCCCCCGTGGATCCTCATCTTCCTCGTGGCCGGCCGCCGCGGCCTGCGGCGCATCTGGCCGCTGCCCGTCGTGGGCTCACTTTCCTATATCCTCGGTCAGTTTCCCACCTCGCAATTTCTCGGTCCCTATCTGCCCGACATCATCGGCGCCCTGGTCTCGTTCGGCGCGCTGCTGCTGCTGCTCCGGTTCTGGCGGCCCGCCGAGACCCTTGGCTACGGAGGTGTCACGCTGGCGGCCGACGGAGTTGCCGCGGCGACAGCGCCGGCTGGCACCGACACAACGGGAACAGGCCAGGCGCCCCGCTCACCTGCGGACGTTCGTACCGGTCAGGAGCGCCGTGGCGTGCGCGAGGCAGTTCCCGCCTTCCTGGCGTTCGGCATCCTGATCGTGGTCGTAGTGGCCGCGACCGGGCCGTGGTCCCACCTCGGCGACTACACATTTGTCGCACCGGAGGTCGACGCGATCAGCTCGCTTTCACACCAGGCGGTATCGGTGGTGTGGAAGTTCGCGCCGGCGATCGCCGGCACCTGGATCCTGGTGTCCCTGCTCATCATCCTCGCCGCGCTCCGTGTGGGGGCTGCGCAGTTCGCGGCTGCCCTGAAGCGCAGCTTCTCGCAGACATGGGGGGCGCTGCTGGTCGCGCCCATCGTGTTCGGGCTCGCCACAGTGTTCAACTACTCAGGGATGGCAAGCACACTGGCCTATGGCTTCTCCCAGGTCGGCACCTGGTTCATCCTCCTGGCCCCGATCCTGGGCTGGATCGGCGTCGCGCTCTCCGGCAGCAACACGTCCACGAACGCGCTGTTCGGCGGGTTCCAGTACGCGGTCGGCGGCTTGCTGCACATGCCCGCCCTGCTGCTGCCCTCGCTCAACTCAACAGGTGCTGAGGTCGGCAAGCCGGTGGCACCGCAGACCACCAGCGTAGGGGTGTCGACAAGCAGCTTCGTGCGCCGGGAAGGCGAGGTGATCAGGCACAACTTCGGCTGGACGGTTGTCATCCTCGGCTACCTCATCCTCATCGGGGTCCTGTATTACTACGTGCTGCCGGGAGCGATGCGGCGCTGAGCGGTCAGTCCGCTAGCCGATTCTTACCTGGTGTCCATCAGCAGGTCCCGGAACTTGCCAGGTTCCTCCAGGTGCGGCGTGTGGGCCGAGTTCTCGAACCACACCAGCCGCTTGCTGGGTGCGATTAGCGCGTCGTAGAACCGCTGCGCCGGGCCGCCCGGCGCCACCTGGTCAAGCCGGCCCTGTGCCATGACGACGGGCACCTCGAGCCTGGGCACGGTGCGGACCAGGTCCGTGGCGGCTAGCTGCGGGATCAGCGCGGCCTGGGACGCCGTGATCCCGCGGACAGTCCTGATGACGTCGGTGACCGAGTAGTCGGGCGAGCGAACCAGGCTGGCGAGCAGATCGCTGATCAGGGTGGTGAAGGTGGCACCGGATGTGACTCCTCCGAAGTTGGCCGCCCAGCGTGCCCTGGTGCTGAACTGCTTCGCGTCCAGGTGCGGGGGCGGGCCGATGGCATCCAGATGCCGGATGGCACGCCGGTTTCCGCGCTGCCGTGCGGCGGTGAGCGCGAAGTCATAGGTGTGGGCTTCGGCCGCCTGGATGTCGATATCCATGCCGGCCGCGACCAGTGCCGCCACGAGGTCGGGGCGCTGCGCTGCGGCGTACGCGGCGAACGTCGCGCCGAAGGAGAACCCGGCTATGTATGCCTTACCGCCGAATCGGTCGCAAAGCACCTCAAGCAGCGACACCGTGTCGTCGACCATGTGCCGCACGGTGATGTCGAACCCGTTCGAGTGCTTCCGCAGCGGCAGCGATGACAGGCCGGTGCCTCGCTGGTCCCAGTACACGACCGTGAAGGCATCCTCGAGCCCGAGCAGCCGCTCGAACCGGCGCACTTCGTTGATCATCGGCGCGCCCGGGCCCTGCTGCATCAGCAGCAGCACCGGGTTGGACGTGTCGGCCGTGCGAATGCGGATCCACTGGGTGACGCCGCCGAGCCGGACTGATTCAAGCGTGTCGATCTTCATGTGCTCCTCCTAGCCGCGCTGACGCGCCTGATTACCGGGATTGGCTTGCTCGGCCGCGGCCAGGATGGCCGTGGCGCCGTGGTCGTGAGCGGCCAGTACGATCAGGTCCTGATACTTCGCCCGGAGCATGTTGACCTTGCGGGTGCTGTCGAGCAGCTGGCCCTGCTGCCCGATGCCCGGTAGGTGCTCGTGTTCCATGAGGTCCACGTCGAACGTGAGGTCGCCGACCATCAGCAGCGGCGCGGAGCCGGACCGGCGGACCAGCAGGGAGATCGAGCCAGGGGTGTGACCTGGCGTGGGCAGCAGGACCAGGCTGCCGTCACCGAACAGGTCATGCGCTGCGGTGAACGGCGCGAGTGACGCATCGCCAGCGGGCTCCGGGCTGACGAGACGCCAGCGCAGGCCGGGGAGCATGATGTGCTCCCGCATCAGGCCGTTCAGCTGGGCGAACGGCCGGTCCAGCGTCTGCCGTTCCGCGCGGCTGGCCACGATATCGGCGTGCGCCAGCTCGGGCAGCCCGCCAACGTGGTCCACGTGCAGGTGCGACAGGACGGCGGTGTGGACGTCCGCGATGTCGTAGCCGATGCTGGCCAGTTGCGCTGTCAGCGTCTGTTCTGGGGCAATGTCGAAGCGCGCGAGGCGCCGGTTCAGCAGTCCGGCCGGGCCCTTCGGGAGATAGCCGGCGTTGGTCACCGAGGCTCGGTCCTGCCCGGTGTCGAACAAGACCAGGCCGTCGGCACGCTCGATGACGTAGGCGTTGATCGGTCGCGGGCCGGTCCAGCGCCGCGAGGTCAGCAGCCACCACAGCGGCGGAGTGCCGTCTGACCGCACGTGTTGCGGGCGGATGTCCACCGTGCCGGTGCTGATCACCGACACCCGGGTGACCGGACTGGTGCTGCCGCTCATGCCGGCTGCCCGTTGAGGGTCACCCGCGCGCCCGTGGCGTCGGTGACGAGGCTGGCCCCGAACAGGCTGCCGGGAGTCCAGGCACCGGGCGCGGCGCCCGCTAGCACGCGCTGAGTCGTCTCGGCCGCGATGACTGCCGTGGCACGGACGCCCTCACCGGTCCGCAGCTCAGCGGTGGCGACCTGCCCGTCCGGGCCGGTAGCCTCCGCCCAGGTCCAGGACTCGGTTCCGTCGCGGCGCGCCGCCGGATTCTCGATGTACGCAACCACGTCGGCCGCCCCGCTGGCCAGCCTTGCCGTCTCCAGGTCACCCACGGGGCCTGGCAGCATCTGCCGCTGCGCGCCACCGAACGTCAGCACCGTGGCGCCGCTGCCGAGTGCATCCCTGAGGATCTGGCCGCCGCGGTAGGTGATAGCACCTTGCGGCAGGGACTCCTGGACCGTCTGGCGCACGGCGTTCCCTTGGCTGGCCACCGCCGCCGCGGCTGCGACGCGCACCCGTGCGGGCACCACGCCGAGGCGCTCGACCAGGCGCAGGACCAGTGTTTCTGTCGCGGCCGGCCCGAACCCCGCACCGGTCACCAGCGCGACGTCGCGGGCACGGGCCGCATCGCCGCGGTCAAGCAGGCCGCGCACGGCCGGCCATTCGTTCGCGATGTCCACGTAGGGCACCCCGGCGGTCAGGCAGGCATCGATCACCGGGCCTGCGTGCCTGGTGAACGGCCCGATCACGGACAGCACGATCCCGGCGCCGGCGACCGCCCCGGCCAGCGATCCCCTGTCGCCGATGTCGACCGCGGACACGTCCGCCTTCGCGCCAACCGAGGCCAGCTCCCCGGCGAGATCCTCGAGCGGTCCGCGGCGACGTCCTGCCAGCCGGAGCGACAGCCCGCGGGCCGCCAGTTCGGCCGCGATGACCTGGCCGCTGTTCCCCGCCGCGCCCAGCAGCAGCACGTCGCTTGTCGCCTGGCTTCCGCCGGCAGAACTGATCTTGGATGTCGCCGTCACGGCGCACCTCCTACGCTTGGAGCGATGAACGCTATTGGTGATACGTTATTGATGTTACATCATTGATGATGTGTCATCAATACCGCCCGCTTCCGCCCGTCAATCAAGCCGGAGGAGGAGCCAGCAGTGTCCGCGACCAGCCGCGCAACTGAGGTCCGCCACCTGATCCTCGCCGCGCAACGTCACGGCAGCCGGATGATGGCTGGCCACTTGCGCGCGGCTAACCTGACCCCCGCACAGGCCGAAGTCCTCAATGTCCTGGCCGGCCACGCCCCGCTCACCCTCGTTGAGCTCGGGAGGCTGATGATCTCCGAAACCGGCAGCCCCAGCCGCCTCGTCGACACACTCGTCACCCGAGGCTTCGTTGTCAGGGAGCCCGGCCGCGACGACAAGCGCGTCGTGCTGCTGCGGCTCACGCCAGCAGGCCAGCAGACGCTCGCCGACGGCCGCGCGGAGACCTCGGCCGTCGACGACCTCATCGCCGCCAGGCTGACACCCGACGAGATGGCCGAGATCGCCAGGCTGCTGCGCAAGCTCCTGCGCGACACCCCGGGCGGACGCGCCATCGACAAGCGCCACGGAACCTGACGCGACGGGCCTGAGCCAAGAGGCAGCCCCGTCCTAGGCGAGCAGGCCGCGGATGTCCTCGGCGTTCAGGGCCGTGCTGAAGATGTTGCCCTGATCCATCACGTCGGCGAACAGCTTGGCCTTTCTCGCCTTCAGCGCCATGACCTTCTCCTCGATCGTGTCGCGCGCCACGAGCCGGTACACCATGACGTTGCGGGTCTGGCCGATCCGGTGCGCCCGGTCCACAGCCTGCGCCTCCGTCGCGGGGTTCCACCACGGGTCAAGCAGGAAGCAGTAGTCGGCTTCGGCCAGGTTCAGCCCGAATCCGCCGGCCTTCAGGCTGATCACGAACACCGGCACGGCTCCGCTCTTGAAGCGGTCGATCACCGCCTGCCGGTTGCGGGTCCGCCCGTCCAGGTAGCAGAACGGCAGGCCCTCGGCATCGAGCCGCTCACGGACCAAACTGAGGAACCCGGTGAACTGGCTGAACACCAGTGCCCTGTGACCGCCAGCGGCGACCTCGCGCAGGTGCTCAAGCAGCGCATCGATCTTGCTGGACGCCAGGTCCCTGTGCGCGTCGTCGACGAGCCCCGCGTGCAGGCTGAGCTGGCGCAGCAGGGTCAGCGAGCGGAAGATCGTGAACCGGTGGGCGTTCATGTCCCCGATCAACCCGAGAACCTTCTGCCGCTCGCGCTGCAGGTGGGTCTGGTAAACTTTGCGATGCTGCGGATGCAGCTCGACCTCGAGTACCTGCTCCTGCTTGGCAGGCAGATCGCCGGCCACCTGCTCTTTGGTGCGCCGCTTGACAAGCGGCCTGATCCGCCGCCGCAACTGGGCGAGCAGCTCAGCGTCACCCTGCTTCTCGATCGGGCGAGCGTAGAAGTCGCGGAACTTCACCGGGCTGGGGAACAGGCCGGGCGCGGTGATCGACAGCAGCGCCCACAACTCCATGAGGTTGTTCTCGAGCGGCGTGCCGGTGACGGCTATCTTGACCGGGGCCGGCAGCCGCCGGGCGCACTGGTAGATCTTCGACTGGTGGTTCTTGGTGTTCTGGGCCTCGTCCAGGAGCAGGCCAGACCAGCCGAGCGCGGCGTATGCCTCGAAATCGATCCGCAGCAGGGTGTAGGACGTGACGACGGCGTCGGCGCCGCGAGCGAGCTCGCCGAGGTCCCGCCCGGCCCGGGCCACGGTCTCCGATACCGGCACTACCTTCAGGTCAGGCGCGAACCGCTCAGCCTCGGCGGCCCAGTTCCCGACCACGCTCGTGGGCGCGACGATCAGGAACGGGCTCGTCTGCTGGCCCTCCGGGCCAGGCTTCTCGCCACGGGCCGGCCTGCTTGGCGTGAGCGATGAGAGCAAGGGCTTGCAGTGTCTTGCCGAGCCCCATGTCGTCAGCGAGGATTCCGCCGAGCCGGTGCTTCCACAGGAACGCCAGCCAGCCGAAACCGTCCTCCTGATAAGGCCGCAGCCGTGCTCGCAGCGCCGCTGGCGGGTCCGCCATGCCGACGCCGTCAGGTGACAGCAGCCCCTGGATCTGCTCCCGCCACACATCGGCCTGGTGGCTGACGATGCCGAGGCCGGCCAGTTCGTCCCACAGTCCGGCCTGATACCGGCTGATCCTGAGCTGCCCCGCCGGCGAGTCCTGCAGCGCCCGCGCCTCCTCGATGAGCCGGGCCAGCGCCTGCAGCTCGGGCTTCTGCAACGAGAAGTACGCGCCGTCGGGAAGCAGCAGGTGCTGATCGCCGCTGCTGAGAGCGAGGAACACGTCGAGGAACGGCACCTCGCGTCCCTCCACGCTCAGTGTCACGCCGAGGTCGAACCAGTCCGTGCTGCCAGCCACCTCGTCGGTCGACACCGCGATGCGGAGTGAGTCGCCAGCCTCCCGGTAGTCGGCCGGCTGGCCCGTGACCTCGATGATCACGCCGGGCTGGTCGGTGAGCAGCGGCAGCAGCTCGGTGGTGAAGCGCATCGTGTCCAGGCCTGCCAGCCGCTTCGTCGCGGTAAGGACGCGGGGGCCAGTCCGCGTTCCGCTGGGCACATCGAGCATGCCGAACCGGTCAAGATGGCGCTCGATGCTGGCGAGGATGGCCTGCTCGGCGGCCGCGTCCCTGACCCCGTCATCCTCGCCGGCCTGATCCGCCGGCGCGCGGAGCGACGAGTCACCGATCCGGTAGGCCCACTCCCAGCTCACCTCCGCGTCATGGCCAGGGCCATAGGACGCGCGCAGCACCAGGTCAGGGCCGGAGATGGCAGGCGGCGCGAACGACTCGTCCGAGGAGATCAGGCTCGCGGCCCGCCGCAGCCGCGGATAGTAGCCGTCAAGGAACCGAGCCTCCTCGCTGGCGGGGATCTCCAGCCGCTGGTCAGCCAGTGCCATCCGCTGAAGCTGCGGCGGCACCGTCTTGTCCAGCCTGGCCAGCCGGAACCGCCAGCCAGCGGGGTCGCCACCCCGGTCGGCATCGGCGCGGCTGATACACACCAGCCCGTGCGCATTGTTGCCAATGAAAGCGACAGGTCGCGCTCCGTCCTGGACGTTCCCGATGCGAATGACCGGGGTCAGCAAGAGCGCGCCGGCTTGGCCGCCGCGTGTCACGTCCAGGCATATTTCAGCCGAACAAATACTCGCCACCTGGCCGAGCTTCCGCGGGTACACGAGTCGCAGGCCGGCCGATTCGGCCTCAGCTAGCAGCGGCCATAGCTGACGGGACTCGAACGCCGCGATGTCTACCGTCCGGTCGTCGCCGTAGGTGTAGCCGTAGTAGGCGCCCCGGCTACCGCGTGACCGGTAGAGCGCGTAGAGCTCCCGCAGCAGCCTGACGTGTTCCTCGGCGTAGTCACCGCTGTAGTTCAGCGATTCCAGCTTGCTCCAGCTCAGCCCGCCGTTGACCCAGCCTCCGTTTTTGCCTGGCCGTACCAGGCGGCCATGCACGCGCAATGGCGCTCCGTTGCCGCCGGTCCCCTGGACCTGTCCCAGATCACCGGGCGGGTTGGCCAGCGCCAGCTCGACGGCGAGCGGCGTCGTTCCCCGGCGGGCTACGGCGACGCCGGAACCCGACGTGAGCAGCAACGAGTCAAGCGACCGCTCCCAGCCCACGGCCTGCGGGCTTGCCTGCGGCGGCACCGTGCCCGGATCGCCGGCCGCGGGCGCCAGGACGGCTGTGAGCACGAGCGCAACCGCGTGCTTGCAGTTGAACTCGACCGGGCAGGTGCACTCTGCCAGCTCATATTCCGCGGGCAGCTCAGCGGGCAGCGAGAAGTAGACGGCGGTCGCGTAGAAGTTGCCGCCGCTGCCGCGAACCAGCCCGCGCAGGGCACTTTCCGACGGGTCCCATTCGATGTGCATGACCGCGTGCTGCTGCGCGTACTGCAACCCCTTGGCGAACGCGGACGCTCCCGCGATGCGAGCGAGCCTGGCGACGTCGAGATCGGGCATCATCGCTTGCTGCATGCGGCGAAGCTACCGGCCGGCACTGACACTTCCGAATCGACAGGCCGTGTCGCCGCCACCCTACGCGTCCATGCTGAGCCTCGCTCCCCGTCCCACCCCCCATTCGAGGCCCACCTTTGAACCCCTGGTGGGCCTATAGCGCCACTAACGGTTCATAGGTGGGGTTTGGCACAAGGGGTCATCTAGCGGTGGTTCCACTCATGGGCCAGGAGGCCGTAGGCGGCTTGGTCACGGCGCTCGCCGGGAAAGGCGAGCGCCTGGCGCAGCAGGCCTTCTTCGACGAAGCCGAGGCGGCGGGCGAGCGCCTTGCTGCGCTCGTTGCTGGCGTCCGTGAGCAGGGTGACGCGGTCGAGGCCGAGCGGGCCGAATGCCTGATCGAGAATCGCAGCCACGGCTCTGGACACCAGCCCCCGCCCTTCGTATCCGCCGTCGATCCAGTAACCGATTTCCCCGCTGCGCGAATAGCGGTTGATCCGCAGGCTGACCGACCCGGCCAGGTGCCATTGGCCACCGTCGCGGACTGCGATCGCCACGGGCAGTTCTGAGCCCTCAAGCCAGCTGCGCGCGCCCGCCTCGAGGAAGGAGCGCGTCTCCTCCAGCACCGGGGGGTCCACGGCCCACGGTTCCCACCGCGCAAGCCGGTCGTGGTTGGCTGCCAGCAGGGCATGGTAGGCGGCGGTGAGCAAAGCAGTGCGCGGCACCAAGGCCGCCTCGGCGGAGAGCGGGAAGCTGAACATGGGCAGGGGAATAGTCGTCATCGTTCCGGCCTTAGGCGAAGACTCAGGATCCTATGCGAGCATTTTCTCTTGCCCGAAGCAGTTTGTTTACGTCTTGGCGGCCTCCGCGGACCAGGGGCCCGGCGACGGAGAACAGGCGATGTCAGCGACGATCTTCCACGGATCGTGGACCGCGCGCCCGGGCCGCCACCGCCCAAGCCCCGATGACAGCCCGCTCCCGAGCCCGGTGACCCGGAGCGTCTCGGCGAGCAGCCCGCGCCTGACACCAGCCCCTCCCCGTCAGCGGAACCGATGATCTTCGCGCGGTGGCGCGCCAATGCAACCAGCCAAAACCACAGCATTTGTGACGCCTGCCGACCGACCTATTGACACAAAAGTGTCGTCGGTACTTCAATCTACCTATCAAGCGATAGGTAGACGTGGACGGACGAAGCGACCTGGTCCGCACGACTACAACCCGGCCGGGCCACGCGGCGCCGGCCGCGAACGTTGCCTGCGAGATGACGAGCCAGCCGGCGCTCGGAAACTGATGCCGGACGCGAACCGCGGCGAGAGGGGACGGATCATGGCAGCGCGCGGGGATGGTCGGTACAGCCGCCGGCAGTTCATCAGGGGCGCCGGCGGTACGGCTCTCGGTGCGATGGCCATGGGATCGGCGAGTGGCCTGCTAGCGGCGTGCAGGGGCGCGACCCCCACGTCGGCGAAGCCGGGCGGAGGCGGAGGCGGGCGCGCCCTGAATCGCGACCCGCGAACTCTCGTCGTCGCGATGGATGCGTTCGTCAACGACTTTGATCCGGCGTCGTATTTCCTGCTTTCTGCCATTGTCCCTAACTTCGGAATTTACGACTCGCTGATGCGGATGAAGGGAAACAGCGCAACCGAAACCAAGCCGTGGCTTGCCGAGAAGATTTCCGCGAACAAGGACAAGAGCGTCTGGACGTTCGGCTTGCGGTCCGGCATCACGTACAGCGACGGCACGCCGTTCGACGGGGATGCACTGAAAGCCGCCTACACGCGCACGATCACCGCGAAGCTGGGAGCCGGCTCCACCCTGACGACCTATATCACCGACCCCGCCAAGCAGATTGTCGTGAAAGACCCGGGGACCGTCGTGATGGATCTCGGTATTCCCGTGCCGCGGTTCGACCTGCTGCTTGCCTCTCAGTACGGCACCGGCATCGTCAACCCGGGCGTCGAGAAGCAGGGGAAGAACCGCGGACACGACTACTTGCAGTCGCACTCCGCGGGCACCGGCGCCTACATGGTCTCCAGCGTGGTCCCCAACAGCCAGATCGTCCTGACGCGGAACCCGCGCCACTGGGGAGGCTGGGACGGGTCGCATTTCGAGAAGATCGTCATTCGCCAGGTGCCCGAGGACTCCAGCCGCCGGCAGGGCATGGAGTCCGGGGATTTCGACATCGCCTTTCCTTCGACGCCGCAGGACACCCTGGCGCTCAGGAAGGCACCAGGGATCTTCGTCGGCAACCAGAAGGTGCTGGGCATGGAGTACGTCATGCTCGGTCAGTACGGGCCGCTCGCCTCCCCGCAGGCCAGGCAGGCGATGAACCTGCTGTTCCCGAACAAGCAGTTCGTGTCGTCGGTGATGAAGGGCGCACTCGACTCGCCGAACAGCATCCTGCCCGACCTGATGCTCTACTCGGCACCCGGCACGTACTCGACCAGCCCCGACGTGGCCAAGGCCAAGGCCCTGCTGCACCAGGCCGGCGTCGCGCCGGGAACCACGCTCACGTACGAGTTCTACACCGGACGCCGCAAGGAGCCAGGGGAGGTGCTCCAGGCCCAGCTGCAGCAGGTCGGGCTCAAGCTGAACATCGTGGAAAAGGCCTACCCTGCGTTCGTCGCCGACATCTCCACGCCCAAGCCGGTGTCGCAGCGGCCCAGCATGGCCTACTGGTTCTGGTGGCCTGAGTACAACAGCCCGTCGGACTTCTGCTTCCCGATCCTGTCGGAGGATGCGACCCCGAAGCAGCACCTCTTCAACGGCGGCTACTACGAGAACGGCGCCGTCAACGCCGCGATCAACAAGGGATTCACCGAGTCGGACCCCGCGAAGCTGACCAGCATGTGGCACCGGGCGCAAGTGATCATGGGCCAAGAGGACCCGCCGTGGATCCCGCTTGGCCAGATCATCGACACCAGCTACCTGCGGGCGGACATCAAGGGTTACGTGGCGAACCCGGTGTACACGCTGTCGTACGACTTCTACGCGCTCTCCCGCGGCTCGGCCTAGGCGAGCCCGGCGGCGGTGGAGGGACCGGCCCGTGGGGATGCTCATCGCCAGGCGCCTCGCCTTCATGGTGTTCGTCTTGTGGGGCATCACCCTCGTGACGTTCTTTCTCTCCCGGGTCGTGCCGGGCGATCCGGCACGGCTTCTCGCCGGCCCTCAGGCGAGCCCGGTCGACGTCGCTCACATCAGGCACGTGTACGGCCTGGACGATCCCCTCGCGGTGCAGTACGGCCGCTACGTGCGCGACCTCAGTCATGGCGACCTGGGGTTCTCGTTCTTCTCCCGGCGGCAGGTCCGTACCGACATCGCGACGTTCCTGCCCGCGACGATCGAGCTGGCAGGCTACTCGCTGCTCGTGGGGTTCGTGCTCGCCCTGGTCACAGGGACCGCGGCCGCCTATCGCCGCGGGACGAGCATCGACGCAGGCGGGCGCCTGGCGGCGATCGCCGGCCTGTCCTTGCCGGCGTTCTGGCTGGCGCTGCTCATGCAGTTGCTGTTCCACACCACGCTCGGATGGTTCCCCCTCGGCGGCCGGCTCGACCCGACCCTGGCGCCGCCGCCGCACGTCACCGGCCTGCTGACCGTCGACAGCCTGCTCGCAGGGCGTTTCGGCGACTTCGTCAACGCGGCTGCCCACCTCGTGCTCCCGGTCGTCACCCTGGCGGCGGGCGTCTTCGGGCTCATGGTCCGCATCGTCCGCACCAGCGTGCTTGACGTCCTCGGCGAAGAGTACGTGCGGATAGCCGAGGCAAAGGGACTCAGCCGGTGGCGGGTGCTGCGCCGCCATGTCCTGCGCAACGCGATGATGCCGGCGGTCACGGTCCTGGGGCTTGAGTTCGGCCTCCTCGCCGCCGGCGTGTTCGTGGTCGAGTCCGTCTTCCAGTGGCCCGGCATCGGCAACTACGCGTTCCAGGCGATCCAGGCTTCCGACTACAACGCCACGCTCGGGGCCACGCTCGTGATCGCCGTCATGTACGTGGTGATCAACCTGATCGTGGACATCGCCTATCTGTACCTCGACCCCAGGATCCGGTACGCATGATCGACCAGGGTGCCGCGCTGCAGCCAAGCCGGGCACGAGCCGCTGCCGCGAGGCTTCGCAAAGGGCCTGGCGCGGCCCTCAGGCCGTTCCTCGCGGAATCCTGGCTCAACGGACTCGGTGTCGGCCTCGTGGTGATCGTCCTTATCGTCGCGGCCCTCGGGCCGCTGATCGCACCGCAGAACCCCGATCACATCAGCCTGGGCGACATTCTCAGGGGCCCTTCCCTGCAGCACTGGTTCGGCACCGACAACCTCGGGCGTGACATCTTCAGCAGGGTTCTGGCCGGTGCCAGGATCTCCGTCGAAGTCGCGGCCGTCGTCTTGTCGCTGTCGGTCACGTTCGGGACGGCGGTCGGCATCCTGTCAGGCCTCATCGGCGGTCTCGTCGACGAGATCATCATGCGCGTCACCGACCTGTTCCTGGCATTCCCCGGGTTCATCCTGGCGGCAGCGATCGCGGCGACTCTCGGGCCGAGCCTGTCGCACACCGTGCTGGCGCTGGCAGTGGTCTTCTGGCCCTGGTACACGCGGCTGACCAGGGGCCAGGTGCTGTCGCTGCGCGAGCGCGAGTTCATTCTCGCCGCCCGCGTGGCGCGCGCCGGGAAAGTGTGGATCGCTACCCGCCACCTCTTCAGGAACGTCCTGCCCATCGTGATCGTGCAGGTGTCGCTTGACGTCGGCTACGCCATCTTGTCGACGTCGTCGCTGAGCTTCCTCGGCCTGGGGGCACAGCCGCCGTCGCCCGAATGGGGGGCGATCATCACCGAGGGCCGCAACTACATACAGACCGCCTGGTGGTGGTCGACATTTCCCGGGATCGCGCTCGCGCTGACCGTGGTCGGGTTCAACCTGCTCGGTGACGGCCTGCGTGACTGGATCGACCCGCGCCTGCGCGGCAGCCTCGGCGGGGTGCAGGAATGAGCTTGGCCGGCCAGGAGAATACGGCCGCGCTGCCAGGCAGCACGGTCCTTCGCGTCCGGGACCTCGCGGTGCGCTTCCGCAGCGGCCAGGGCTTCGTGCACGCGGTGAACGGAGTGAGCTTCGATCTCGAGGCAGGCGGAGCGCTCGGCCTGGTCGGGGAGTCGGGATCCGGCAAGAGCGTGACCAGCCTCGCCATCTTGCGCCTCCTGCCGCGTGCGACGGCCCAGATGGCGGCCGGCGAGCTGCGATTCGGCGACCGGGACCTGCTGCGGCTCGGCGGCCGAGAGATGCGCCGCCTGCGCGGCAAGGACATCTCGCTGGTCCCCCAGGACCCGATGAGCGGGCTCAACCCGGTGCTGACGATCGGCGAGCAGGTCATCGAGACCATCCGGGCTCATGAAAACATCCGGCGTAACCAGGCCAGGCGGCGGGCTGCCGAGCTGCTGGGAGCTGTCGGCATCGCGCGACCTGAGGACCAGCTGCGTCGCTACCCGCACCAGTTCAGCGGGGGAATGCGCCAGCGCGTGATGATCGCGATCGCGCTCGCGCTCCGGCCGTCGCTGCTGATCGCGGACGAGCCCACGACCGCCCTCGACGTCACGGTGCAGGCCCAGGTGCTCGAGCTGCTGCACGAGCTGACCACCGAGCGCGGTACCGCCATCCTGCTGATCAGCCACGATCTCGGCATCATGGCGCGGATGACACGGCGGATCGCGGTCATGTATGCCGGCTACGTGGTCGAGTCTGCCCCGACCGCCCGCATCTTCGCCCGCCCGAGCCACCCCTACACAGCCGGACTGCTGCGCTCTGTTCCCCGCATCGCTGACGCGGGACGGCCGCTGACTCCCATCCCAGGATCGCCGCCCGAATTCCGCCGGGCGCCGCGCGGCTGCCCCTTCGCGCCGCGGTGCGCGTGGGCGCTGGAGGTCTGCTGGCAGGAGATGCCGCCGCTCGGGGCCGCCGCCTACGGGGCGGCTGGCCTGGCCCTGCCAGGAGCCGGCGCGCACCTGCTCGCCTGCCATAACCCGGTGGCGCCTGGTGAGGCTCAGGCTGGCAGGCCGCTGCGGCCGGGGTTCCAGCCCGCACCTCCGCCCGATCGCCGATCAGCGGTCTCCGAGGACACGGCGTGACCGAGATACCCGCCGCCGCGAGTCAGCCAGCACTTCTTGAGGTGCGGGACCTGCGTGTCCACTTCCCTATTACGCGGGGAACAGTGTTCCGCCGGACGGTAGGGAAGGTGCACGCGGTAGACGGCGTTTCCCTCGGGCTGACACAGGCCGAGACGGTCGGACTGGTCGGCGAATCCGGCAGCGGCAAGACAACGCTCGGACGCGCGCTCGTCGGCCTGATCGCGCCGACATCCGGGACGATCCTGCTCCGGGGGGAACCGCTGGACGGAACGGCCGGCGAGCGGGCCGGGCGCCCCCAGGTTCAGATGGTCTTCCAGGATCCGATGTCGTCGCTTGACCCGCGGTGGAGGGCGGGCGCCAGCATCGCAGAGCCACTTGCCGTGAATCACGTCGGCAGCAGCGCCGAGCGGCGGCAGCGCGTGCGCGATCTGCTTGAGGTGGTCGGGCTTTCCCCAGCCCATGCGGCGCGATATCCGCACGAGCTGTCCGGCGGGCAGCGACAGCGAGTCGGGGTGGCGCGGGCCCTCGCGCTCAACCCGGCGGTCGTCGTCGCTGATGAGGCGGTCAGCGCCCTTGACGTCTCGATCCGGGCGCAGATCATCAACCTGCTGCGGCAGCTCCAGGCCGAGCTCAGGCTCTCCTACCTCTTCATCGCGCACGACCTCGCCGTCGTGCGCCACATCAGCGATCGCGTCATCGTTATGTATCTCGGGCAGTTCGTGGAACAGGCCGCAACAGCCGATCTGTACCGCGATCCCCGGCACCCGTATACCGTCTCGCTGCTGTCCGCGGTGCCCGTGCCCGACCCCTCCGCAGAAGCCAGCCGGGAACGGATCATCCTTCCCGGAGATCCGCCGAACCCGGCGGCGCCGCCGCCCGGCTGCCGGTTCCACACCCGATGCTGGCTCAGGGAACAGCTGGGCAGTCCCGCGCGGTGCGCGGCGGAAGTACCCGGCTCCCGGGAGATCTCGGCTGGTCACTTCGCGGCGTGCCACTTCACCGATGAGGTGCCTGGGAGGGCTGCGTGAGCGCAGCCAGGGGCGAGAGCCAGGCCACCGCGGGGCGCGCGCCGCGCCCTGAGCCCGTGTCCAACCGCGAGCGCATCCTGGTGGAGGCGGGGCGGCTGTTCGCCAGCCGGGGATACCACGCGACCACCACCCGCCAGATCGCGCAGGCAGTCGGCATCGCCCAGCCTTCGCTGTTTCATCACTTTCCCTCCAAGGACGCTATCGTCGCCGAGATCCTGCGTTCGGACCTCGATGAGGCCGTGCCCTCCGTGGAAGCGCTCGCCGCTGACCCCGGCCCCGCGAGCGTCCGTCTCTACCGGTACCTCCGCCACGATGTCGAGCACCTCGCCCGGTCCCCTTATGACCTGAGGGGCATCTACACCGAGGAGATCATGGGCGATCCGCTCTTCGCCTTCTGGAACGGCAAGCGGCTCCGCCTCCACGCGGCCGTCGAGCGGATCGTCAGTGACGGTGTCGCCTCAGGCCTGTTCCTGCCCATCGACACGGCCCTGGCCAGGGAGGCGATCGCCGGCATCCTGATCAGGGCCCTGACCCTGTACAGCGGCGGACGCACCGGTCCGCCCACGCAATTCGGCGACGAGATCGCCTCGCTGGTGCTGCGGGGACTGCTCGCGGAACCGGCGGCCCTCGGCGCCGTGCGGGCCGTCGTGGCGGGAGACGACAGCGGCTGAGCGGCGTGCGCATAGGCGACCGGCTACCGCTCCGACTATTCCTGGATAGGCATTGCGGCGTGACCAGCGAAGGGAGGCTACCGGCGCCAGCACGACGCCGGCGGGCAAGCTTCGCGCCCATCTTGAGGTGAGACCGACGAGCCAGCCTGCTCCGCACGCCAGCAGCACGGCGACCGCTAGGTTCGTGGCCCGCAGCCCGGGCAGCTGGGCCGTCGCGGCGCCGCCGGGCAACGCCCAGGTTCCGCCGGCCGCCCAGTACACATGGACCGGAATATCGGCAACCGCGAGCAGCGCGGCGAGGCAGGCGGCCAGCCGGACACGCCGCGTTGCTGTCAAACTTGCGCGTTCTCGCATTCGGTTCATCTTCTCCGCAGATTTGGCGGACTAACACACCAGGACACGGCAGTGATCACGCAGCTTGCCTGGGCCGCCACACGCCGAAGCGGTTTCCCTGCGTATCGACAAGGTGCGCGAACTCGATCCTGCCGTTGTCGACCAGCGGGATAGCCACGGTCGCGCCGAGCGAGGTGGCCTGGCTGATCGCGGCCGCCACGTCGTCCACCTGCACGTAGAAGATCGCCCACGTGCCGGCGCCCGTGGAACCGGTGTCCCACAGACCTCCCTCTGCACCGTTGACCATCCTGTAGCCGACCGGCGACGGCTCGCTGAAGGTCCAGCCGAAGAGCGACCCGTAGAAGCGCCGCGCAGCGTCAGTGTCGGCCGATCCGATCTCGAAGTAGTTCACCACTGCAGTCATGACAACCACCTTCCGCTTGTCTCGGTCCTGCCTCGCGCAGACTCCGGTCTACGTAACCAACGGGCAAGGGACGCCGGAATCGACATCGGATGGAAGCACTATGGGGCTAGCCGACCCGGATACCGGTGACGGCAAACCGCTCCACCGCGGCGACGTGGCCGCCGGTGCGCACCACGATGGTGATCACCTGGCCAGATGCGGCGTGGAACGGAATCGTGAGTGACCAGGCGGTGGCCTCTCCGCCAGCCGGCTGGCAGCAGAAACTGCCTACCGGGCTGCTCGAGCCGAGATGGCGCATCTCGGCCCGCAGGCTCTCGTCCACGCCGGTGATCTTCCCGCCGATCCGCACGGGAGAGGTGGCAGTGCCGCCATAGGCGGGGATGTCCAGGGTGAGGGTGGTGTCGTCGGTGCCGACCACCTCCCACGGCACGTACTTGCCCGAGCCGAACTTCACGAGATGGACGATTGCGGCGTGGCTCACCTGGCCGTTCGGCAGCGTCAGCCCGACGGTCACCCGGGCGTCGGTACCGCGGATTGTGTGCGCTGCCACCTTATTGATCTGGCTGAAGCCGAGGTACCCCTGCGTGAACGCGAGCGCGGTCTGGTCCGCGTCGAGATGCCAGGGCTGGTGCGCGCCCGAAGCGTAGCTGGCCTGCCAGGCCCGGACGGCCGCGGAATTCCCGAACGGGAACAGCGGCTGGTAGCCGGATGGCACGGGCGTCGGAGCCGGGCTCGGTGCGGCCGTCGTCGCCGGCGCGGATACCGGGGCCGAGGTGCCGGACGCGGCCGGATGTGAGGCCGGCGGCGCGGCAGCCGTGCCACAGGCGACGGCCAGCAACCCTGCCGCTGCTGCTGCGGCCAGCCGGATGGGGAGGTTCATCGGCTACTCCCGCGAGAGGGATGCGGACATAACGGTTCAGTTCCAGTCTCGGCCTGCCGGGCCGGGTCGTGAACCGGCCAGAAGTCCCGCGAGAGCTGGCAATGGTCATCTGCGGGTCATCCTGCCAGTCACGCATGGCCAGGGCCGGTGTGCAGGAACTGCGCTGACAGCCTGGTGACCGCGATGGTCAGCGTGGCCGCCAGGACAGTGACCGCCAGGTAAACCCGCAACGGCCCGGCGGGCAGGCCAGGCGCGCCAAGCGCGCTGTCGAACGGCAGCAGCGCTGCCAGCGCGACCAGCGTGCCGAGCACGATCCCGGCAGCGGCGACGAGCGCGGCCTCGATCGTCATCGCCCGCCGCACCTGGCGTCCGCTGGCCCCGATGCGCCGCAGCATCTGCAACTGCGGGCGGCGGCGCGCCGTCGCTGCCACGGTCGAGGAGATCAGGGACATGGTCACGTACGCGATCAGCGCGGCGATGAACATGTAGTTCACCCACGCGCCCGTTCGCAGCTGCGCCGAGAATGCCGCCAGCGTCGCTGACCGGGTGCTGACGTGTAGATCAGCTGCCAGGCGGCTCACGTTGTGCGCGACGGACATCAGGTCGGCGTGCGGCGCGGTGCTCACGAGAACCTGCTCGGCCAGGCCGCTGGTCGTGTGCGCCGCGAGCAGTCCGGCCGGCATGAGCAGCAGGGGGTAGCCACGCTGGCCAGTGAAGACACCGACGATCCGCAGCCGCCTGACAGCGTTGTCGCCGAACCGCAGCGTCAGGGTGTCCCCCACCTCCCGGCCGGTTCTCGCGTAACTGGCCGGGATGGCGATGGTGTCCCCGGACAACCGGGCCAGGCTCCCGCTAGTGACCTGATACCTGGCGACCCGGTTGGCGGCTGCTCCGTCCAGGCCGAGCAGCGGTATCGAGTCAACGTTGTCGGGGTCAGCGCCCGGCGGCACGTTGATGAACCCGTCGCTTGTGACCAGCGGTGATGCGGCGGCGACGCCAGGCACGCGGCTCACCCGAGCGGCAAGGCCCATCGGCAGGCCGCCGGCAGGCGATGACACCACCAGGCCGGCCCGCAGGTGCTGGGCGTAGGCGTGCTCGGTCGCCGCCTGCTGCGACGTCTGCATGTACAACAAGGCTGTCGTCAGCCCGGTCGCGAGCATGACGGGCGTGACTAGCGCGGCGGTCCTGGCGCCACGTCCCCGGACGGTCAGCATCGTGAGATGGCCGGTGCGCGGGGCGAGGAAGGCGGCGACCCCGGCGAGCGCTGCCAGCACCGGCCGGGAAACGGCAGGGGCGAGCAGCGCCAGGCTGATGGCCCAGAGCAGGGCCGACGGCGCCGCCGTGCTCGCGGCGATGGGCCCGTCGAAGACGAGCGCGGTTACGATCGCGAGCGCCACCGCGCCCGCCAGGGTCAGCACGCCGAACACGAGCCGCGGCCAGTTCATCCACGCCTGTGGTGTGTCGTCGGCGACCAGCGCAGCGACCGGCGGCACGCGGATGGCGGCGCGCGAAGCTACGAGCGCGGCTACCACGCCCGTGAGCACGGCGATGCCGGCGCCGCTCAGCGTGGGAATGAAGCCCTGATGGTAGGCCAGGCGTCCGGTGGCGAGGCCATGGCTGGCGAGCGCGGCGAGCAGGCGCCGCCCGGCCACCTCGGTCGGGAGCAGGCCGAGTCCCGCGGCAGGGACCGCGAGCAAGAGGACTTCGCCGAGCACCAGGCGGCGTAGCTGGCCGGGCGTCGCGCCGACGGCGCGCAGCAGGGCGATCTGGCGGCGGCGCAGCTGGACAGTCAGAGCCAGCGTGCTAGCCACGATGAACATCGCGACCGCCGTCATGAGCCCGCCCGCGGCGCCGGCGAGCGCGATGAGATTCGCGCTCTGACCGGCCGCGCCTGGGAACTCCGCCAGGCCGCGGGCGGTCCCGGTCAGCAGCAGCGCACGGCCAGGCGGCAGGGCGGCCGTGATCCGGCGGACCAGCGCACCAGTCGCTATGCCGCGGCCCGGATACACCGCGACCGAGTCCACCCGGCCGGGCTGCCCGGTCAGCGCGCTGGCCCGCGCGTCCGTGACGAAGAGCGCCGGGGGCAGGCCAGGCGCGGAGGCAGCGATCCCCACCACGCGCAGGACCATCGCGGTGCCGCGCGCTTGCGCGTGCAACTGGCTGTCGATCGTCAGGTGCAGACGCTGAGCGAGGTGGGCGTCCACCACCACGTCGGCGGGTGCCGCTGGCGGCTGGCCCTTAGTCAGGCGATAGCGCGTGAGCTGGGCGGAGGACCAGCCGTGCCCATCGATGGACGGGGCGGCCCTGCCCGTCACGGCGCGGCGACCGCCGCGCAGCACCGTAACGGGGAACGACACGTCGGCGATGGCGCGCGCAACCCCGTGAACGGCAGCGATCTGGCTCACCAGGCTGGGAGCGAGGCGGTCGCGCTCGGGCAGCGGTTCGCCCCAGTAGCCCTGCACGCCTGTCACGACGATTGGCGCGGTCATCAGCCGCTGCGTCGGGACGTCGGAACGCAGGCCGGTCTCGAGCACGCCGCCGCACACCGTAACGAGGAACGCCGACAGGGCCAGTGCGAGGAAAGAAGCGGCGAATGCGGCTGGCCGGTGGCGCACCCCCCGGCCGGCCAGACCGGGCGTTACCATGGCGCTCCCGTCCTGGCGGCTGTGGCCAGCGGACGGTGACGGCCGGTCAGGTGGGCCATCCGCGCGGCAATCTCGTCCACGCCCGGCTGACGCATCTCGCCGGCGATCCGGCCATCGGCGAGGAACACCACCCGGTCAGCATGCGAGGCAGCGACGGGGTCATGGGTCACCATCACGACCGTCGCGCCAGCCGCACGCACCGGTGAGCCGAGCAAGCCGAGAACTTCCGCGGCGGTCGCGGAGTCCAGCGCCCCAGTCGGCTCATCGGCGAAGACGATGCTCGGAGCGCCGATCAGGGCGCGGGCTATCGCGACTCGCTGCTGTTGCCCCCCGGAGAGTTGCCCGGGCCTCGCCCGGCGCTTGTCGGCCAGCCCGACGCGGCCGAGCGCTGCCGTCACCGCGGCCCGCCGCGGGTGCCTGCCGGACAGTCGCAGCGGAAGCGCGACGTTGTCGGCGGCGGTGAGCTCGGGCAGCAGGTTGAATGACTGGAAGACGAACCCGATCCGCTCGCGCCGAAGCCGGGCAAGCGCCCGCTCTGGCAAGTCCGTCACGTCCGTCCCGTCCAGCGTTACCGTGCCCGCCGTTGGCCGGTCTAGGCCCGCCGCGCAGTGCAACAGCGTGGACTTGCCCGAGCCAGATGACCCCATCACGGCCGTGAAGCTGCCCCGCTCGAAGCCCAGGGTGATGGCGTCGAGCGCGGTCGTCGCGGCTCCCTTGCCGCTGTAGCGCTTGGTTACCCCTGCCAGCTGAACCACCTGCTCGTGGCCGCTGCTGCCAGGTCCTTTGTTCCCCACTAGGCCTCCTGGTCTATCACCTGTCAAAGAAAACTTACATGTGATAGATCGCTGAGTCAAAAGAGGGCTGGGCTGTGTGGTCAGGATCTGTGCTAGGGCGTGATCTGGCTCAGGTACAGCGAACCGAACGCCGCGACGCCGATTGCCGCCGCGAATTGCGGGCTCGTCGTGAACACCCCGCTGATGTCGGCCGCGTACCGCGGCGTTGCCGCCGACGTGAGGTGGTCGGCGTGTCCAACCCGGTCTGGATGCTGCGGTCGGCCCCTCCGCGCGGAATACCCCGCCGCCGCGCTTGCTGAGCCCGGCCGCGCGTCCGGCTCCGGGCGTCTGGCTCCGGCCGGCAGTCGCCTGCGTGGACTTACGAGCGCTTGGCGACGGTCAGCAGCACGGCCGAGTCCTGCAGCGCCCGCAGGCTGTGCGGCGCGTCCGGCACGATGAGCAGGTCGCCGTCCCTGCCATCCCAGCTCTGCCCGGCGGACGCCAGCACGACCCGGCCACGGAGCACGTACACGCTGGCCTCGCCAGGGCTGACATGCTCGGCCATGGTCGTGTCCTTGACCAGGGCGATGACGGTCTGGCGGAGCACACGCTCGTGGCCGCCGAGCACCGTCCCGGCAGCGCGCCCGGCTGAACTGCCGGCCGCCTGTTCCATCAGTTCCCTGGCCTGCGCGTCAAGCGAGAGTTTCTGCATGGGCGGTGTTCTTCCCCCGAGGCACTGTGCTAGTCGGAGTAGCGGGCGAGGCACCAGCCGCTGCTCGTCAGGTTCCCGCCTCAAGCAGCCAGGACGCCACGGCGCTGGCCGGATCCTGCCAGATCGCCATCGCGGTATTCTTCCGCAGGAAGCCGAGCCTGGCGTAGAACTCCTCGGTCCCCGGGTTCGCGCACAGGATGATCTTCTTGTGGTTACGCGACATGGCCACGTCAGCGTTGTAGGAGCAGTCGCGACCATCGGCCAGGGCCCGCCCGGCCCCCACGAGCCCGTCACCCGCACGGACAAAGCACATGAACAAGCTCTGGCCGAAGACGGTCCTCAGCACGCCCGGCGGTCTCCCGATCTCACACGTTGTGGATATCGAGGCGGGCGGACAAGCCGCTGGCGAGGTGATGGACGAAGGCGCTGCGGGCGGGCAGTGACCGGGCGCCGCGACGGGGTTGGTCAAGTCGATCTCGAGGATCGTGAGGTCGCTGCTCGCCCAGATCCCGAGGATCTGGGCGAGCGCCTTGTGGAGCTCGGCGTAACGGCCACCTCACCCGGATCGTGGCGGGAGCGTGATCGCCCGCTTGAGTATCTTCCCTGTGTCGCCGTGCGGGATATCGTCGGTGATCCACACATGGCGCGGGTACTTGTACGCGGCCAGCTGCGACCTGACGTGCTCGCGCAGCTCCTCAGGAGTCGCTGACGCGCCGGGTTTGAGCGTCACGACCGCGGCGACCTCCTCGCCGAGCATCTCGTCCGGCATGCCGATGACGGCAGCCTCCTTCACGGCCGGATGCTCGTAGAGGACCTCCTCAATCTCGCGCGGGTACACGTTGAATCCGCCGCGGATGATCATGTCCTTCTTGCGGTCGACGATCGAGAAGTAGCCATCGGCGTCCATCCGGCCGAGATCACCGGTGCGGAACCAGCCGTCGGTCAGCACCTCGGCAGTCTCCTCCGGCCGCCGCCAGTAACCCTTCATCACGTTGTGTCCGCGGATCGCGATCTCGCCGATCTTCCCGAATGCGACGGGCACGCCCGCGTCATCCTCGACGCGCATCTGCACCCCGGCGATCGCCTGGCCGATCGTCCCCGCCTTGCGCGGCCGGTCAGGGTGGTTGAAGGAGGCCACAGGCGAGGTTTCCGAGAGCCCGTAGCCTTCCAGGATCACGCAGCCGAAATCCCGCTCGAAGGCGCGGATGATCTCGACGGGCATGGCGGCGCCGCCGGAGACGCACAGCCGCAAGCTGGCCACGTCGCCGGCGCCGCCGCCCGCGCAGTGCAGGATCGCCGCATACATGGCCGGGACTCCCGGCAGCACGGTCACCTGGTCGCGCTTGATGATCTCCAGCGCGCGGACGGGGTCGAACCTGGTCATGAGCGTCATGCACGCGCCGGACGCGACGGCACATCCCATGCCGACGACCTGGCCGAACGAGTGGAACAGCGGCAGCGCGCCGAGTATCACGTCGTCGGGCCGCAGGCACAGCAGCGTCGAGCCGGTGACCTCGGCGTTGCGCCGCAGGTTGTCATGCGTCAGCTCGGCGCCCTTTGGCTGCCCGGTCGTGCCCGAAGTGTACAAGATCACGGCGGTGTCGGACCCGGCCCGGTCGGCGACGTCCGGCGCGGGATCCACCGAGCCGAGCGCGGCGGCCAGTTCGGCCGGCTCGATGATCACAAGGTTCGTCCCCGCGCGCTTCGCGCCATCGACAGCCTCGTCGGCCACCCCGTGCCATGCCAGGGCGAGCGCGGCCTGCGAGTCACTCAGGTAGTAGCTGACCTCGCGGGCCTTCAGCAGCGGGTTCATCGGCACGACGATGGCGCCGGCCCGCAGGATGCCGTAGTAGAGTTCCGGGAACTCCGGCACGTTCGGCAGCATCAGCCCGACCCGGTCGCCCGGCCCGATCCCCTGCGCGCGCAGCCACGAGGCGACCCTGGCCGTGGCCTCCTCGAGTTCGCGATAGTTCAGTCCTCGCTCGTCCATCAGGATGGCGGGCCGGTCCGGATGGGTCGCCGCGGACCGCGTCAGCGTGGATACGAGATTCGTCATAGCTCCTCCCTCCTCCTAACCTGCGCCGGCCAGCGCCGCCCGGGCAACGGCCAATGGTCCCTGTCATGTGGCCCTTTTGTTTGTTACCGGCGGGTAACTCGCTGAAGGCCCGCACCAGAGGGACCTATGCCCCTGCCCGTCTGGCGGCTTTTGGCCCACGGTCGGTAGAGGAGGTGCGCGGTGATGACCTCAACCACGACCATGACCACAGGCTTCGCTCAGGCCGGCCTAGACGCCGAGACGCTGAAGATGACGCTGGAGGCGATCCGGGACTACGTCCACGACGCCATCAGCGACGAAAGGGCGCTCCAGCTAGATCACGACGACGAATGTCCCATCGATGTCGTCAGAGGCATGTGTAGCGACGATCTCGGAGTCCAGCTGCTCTTCATCCCCGAGGAATACGGCGGAATGGGCGGCGGCGCGACCGATGTGTACCGGGTCTGCGAGGAAATGGCCCGCCATGACGTGGGTGTCGCCACCAGCGTGCTGGCGACCTTCCTGGGCAGCGACCCCATCTTCGTCGGGGCCACGGCCGACCAGAAGAACACGTGGCTCAGCGAGATCGCCGAGCGCGGGGTCCTGTACGCCTACGGGGCGACCGAGCCTGACGCGGGCAGTGACCTTGCGGCGCTCAAGACCACGGCGACGCCGGTGATGACCGGCGACGCGGTCACCGGCTACCGGCTCGACGGCCGCAAGCAGTGGATCAGCAACGGCGGCGTCGCGGACAGGTACACGATCCTCGCGATGGCGCCTGGCGGGCCCTCCTGGTTTGTGCTCGAGCGCGGCACCGAGGGCTTCACCCAGAACAAGCCGGAGGACAAACACGGCATCCGGCTCTCCAACACCGCTGCCCTGTTCCTCGACGGCGCGGTCGTGCCGGCGGGCAACCTAGTTGGCGGCGTGGAAGGGCAGGGCCTCACCCAGGCGCAGAAGGTGTTCGGGTACACCCGGCTCATGGTCGCCGCGTTCGGCATCGGCGCGGGCTGGGCGGCGCTCGACCGCGCGATCCCGTACTCCACCACCCGGGTTCAGGCGGGGGCGCCGCTTTCGCAGAAACAGGGATACACCCACAAGCTCATCGTCCCGCACGCGGTCAGGCTGGAGGCCGCGCGGGCCTTCATCGAGGACGTGGCAGCGCGGATCGACCTCGGGCAGGGGGCTGACGGCGAGCTGAACACCGAGGGCGCCATCGCCAAGTACCTGGCGACCGAGGCGGGCAACGCCGCAGCCGATGCGGCCATCCAGGCGCACGGCGGTTACGGGTACACGCGCGAGTACATGGTCGAGAAGATCAAGCGCGACGTCCGGATCACCACGATCTACGAAGGCACCTCCGAGATCATGGAAATGACGATCGCGCGCGGCCGCTGGCAGGAGCACCTGAAGTCGGCAGGCCAGTACTACCTCCAGGCCGCGGCCGAGCTCGACGCGCTGCACGCGCGCCACCCGGACGTCGGGGCTGGCACGGCCGCGCTGGCCAGCGGGGCGCTCGCCGCCGTGCTCGAGGGTTGCAGGGCCGGCTCACCCGGCATCAGCACGTGCTGCTGCGCCTCGGCGAGCTGATAGCCCAGGCCGAGGGCGCCGCCAGGTTCGCGTTCCGGGCAGCGGCAGCGCTCGACGGGTCGCTCGGCGAGAAGGCGGACCACCGCTTCAGCGCCGCCGCCCTCACCGCGATGAGCCGTGTGTTCGCGCGCGACGCCGCGCTGAAGGTGGCCTGCGACGGGTTGCGGTGGGTGACCGGCGCGGGCGCGACTACCGGCGGGGACCTGGAATCCGCCCTCAGGCTCGGCGCGATTCACGCCGCCCAGTCGGGGCTGATCGCCGACATGGACATCATCGCCGACGCCCTCTACGGGCGATCTACTCAGGACTGAGAGTCATGACCGTCAACCAGCACGAGAACCGCAGGCCGCAGCCCATCGCCATCGTCGGGATCGGTGCCATCATGCCGCAGGCACCGACCGCGGCGGCCTTCTGGGAGAACATCACCCGAGGCCGCTACAGCATCACCGATGTTCCGAAGGAACGCTGGGATCCCGACCTGTACTACGACCCCGACCCGCGCGCGCCTGACAAGACCTACTCGCGCATCGGCGGGTGGGTCCGCGAGTTCACGTGGGACCCGTTCGGCTGGCACCTTCCGCTGCCGCCCAAGGTCGGCGATCAGATGGACGAGGGCCAGAAGTGGTCGGTGGCCGCGGCGCACGCGGCGCTGGCCGACGCGGGCTGGCCCGGCTGGAACGTCGACCCTGAGCGCGTCGCCGTGATCATCGGCAACGCGCTTGGCGGCGAGAAGCACTACGCGACCAACATGCGGATCCAGCTGCCCGAGTTCACCAGGGAGCTAGCCAGGTCCGCCACCTTCGCGGCGCTCCCCGCGCCAGCAAGGCAGGCGGTCATCGCCGAGACCACGCGGTCATACCTGGGCCAGTTTCCCGACGTCACTGAGGACTCCATGCCCGGTGAGCTGGCGAACATCATAGCGAGCCGGATCGCGGCCTTGTTCGGCTTCCGCGGGCCCAGCTACACGACCGACGCGGCCTGCGCGTCCGGCCTCGCTGGCCTGGCTTCCGCCGTCCAGGAACTCGCGAACGGCCAGTGCGACGCGGTTGTGACCGGCGGGGTCGACCGCAACATGGGCGTGGCCGCCTTCGTGAAGTTCTGCAAGATCGGCGCGCTGTCCGCGACCGGGACCAGGCCGTTCGACGCCGGGGCTGACGGCTTCGTGATGGGCGAGGGCGCGGCGCTGTTCGTGCTCAGGCGTCTCGAGGACGCTGAACGAGACGGCGATCAGATCTACGCGGTGCTGCTCGGGATCGCCGGCTCGAGCGACGGCAGGGGCAAGGGCATCACGGCGCCGAACCCAGCCGGCCAGCGGCTGGCAATTGCTCACGCATGGCAGCGGGCCGGCGTCGACCCGGCGACCGTCTCGCTGGTCGAAGCGCACGGCACGTCGACACGCGTCGGCGACGGCGCGGAGCTGGAGAGCCTGCACGCCGTCTTCGCAGACCGCTCGATACCGCCGGGAGCGGTGGCGCTCGGCTCGGTCAAGTCGAACATCGGCCACCTGAAGGCGGCGGCCGGCACCGCTGGCCTGTTCAAGATGGTCATGGCCTTGCACGAGAAGGTGCTGCCGCCGAGCCTCAACTTCACCGAGCCCAACCCGAACGTGGACTGGGCCGCTTCGCCGTTCGCGGTGAACACCGAGCTTAGGGAGTGGCCGCTGCCGCCGTGTGGCGTGCGGCGCGGCGGGGTCAGCGCATTCGGCTTCGGCGGCGCCAACTTCCATGTCGTGGTCGAGGAGTACGTTCCTGGCCGCTACGACGGCGCTGGCACGCGTGCGGTCGCAGTCACCGAGTCCCGCGCGGGGCGCCGGGGACCGCTGCGCGGCGCGTTCGTGGTGGGCGGTGGCACCGAGGCCGAGGTGGCCGGCAAGCTGGCCGGCATCGCCAGCGAGGCGGGCGGCAAGCCCGCGGCCGAGCCACCCGACCCAGCGCTCGCAGGGGCACCGGTGCGCGTCGCGATCGACCACGACGACCAGAAGGAGCTGGTCGGCAAGGCGGCGATGGCGGCGAAGGCGCTGGCAGGCGGCGGCGCCGAGATGCGGAAGATGCTGCGCGCCAGGGGTGTGTTCATCGGGCACGGGCCTGCGCCGAAGGTCGCGTTCCTCTACCCGGGCCAGGGCTCACAGTACGTGAACATGCTCGGCCGCCTGCGCGGGATCGAGCCGCTGGTAGCCGACACGTTCGCCGAGGCGGACGACGTGATGACGCCGCTGCTCGGCAGGCCGCTTAGCGACTACGTCTTCGCCGATCCCGACGACGTCGCGTCGGCGGAAGCGCAGCTGATGCGCACGGAGATCACCCAGCCGGCGGTGCTGGCCGCTGATATCGCGCTCACCAGGCTGCTCGGCGCCTACGGCGTCGTCCCCGACATGGTCATGGGCCACAGTCTCGGCGAGTACGCCGCGCTTGTCGCGGCGGGGGGGCTGTCGTTCCGGGCCGCGCTCGAAGCGGTCAGCGCGCGCGGCAAGGAGATGGCCAGCCTCACCCTCGCCGACCCAGGCGCCATGGCCGCGGTGATGGCGCCGCTCGGTGACATCGAGCACGCACTCGCGGCCGTCGACGGCTATGTGGTCATCGCCAACATCAACAGCCTGCATCAGGCCGTGATCGGCGGCGCGACGGCGGCCGTCGAACAGGCAGTCAGCGCTCTGACGGCGGCCGGCTACACGGCCACCCGGCTCCCGGTCAGCCACGCCTTCCACACGGCGATCGTCGCGCCCGTTAGTGAGCCGCTCAGGGCCACGCTGACCAGGCTGGGGCTGAAGCGGCCGCAGATCCCGGTCGTGGCCAACGTCGACGGCGAGTTCTACCCGGATACCGCAGACCAGATGCTGGACATGCTCGGCCACCAGGTTGCCTCGCCGGTCCAGTTCGTCAAGGGCCTGCGGACCCTGTACGACGCTGGCGCCCGCCTGTTCGTGGAGGTCGGGCCCAAGCGCGCGCTGCACGGGTTCGCCGATGACGTGCTCGGCGCGGCGGGCGAGGACGTGCTGACCCTGTTCACCAACCACCCGAAGAACGGGGACATCGCCTCGTTCAACGCAGCCCTCTGCGGCCTGTACTCGGCCGGCCTCGGCTATGGAGCCGAGCCGGCAGTATCCACGCCGAAGCCGACCGCGTCCACGTCGAAGCCGGTAGCGTCCACGCCCGCGCCGCTCGCCGGGCCCATCGGGCCGGCTGCTGGCCTCGTGCCTGCCGCCTCAGCGAACGCCCGCACGCCAGAACCTACCGACCCTGGAGCAGCCATGTCCGATGACCGGTACGCGGAACTCGGCCACCTAGTCGCCGATCTATTCGACCGCGGTCGCCGGATACTCGACGGCGCGCCGCAACCGGCCTCAGCGGAGGTTCACGCCGCGCCCGCGGCAGCCGAGCCCGTCGTGATCACCGGAACAGCGCTCGGCTTGCCTGGTACTGAGCGGATATTCGACGACGAGAACGTCGCGCGCATCCTGTCCGGTGAACAGTTCATCGACACCATCCCGCGACAGATCCGGCGCGAAATGGTCGACAAGCACATCACCAGGCTGGTGAAGAGCGAAGCGGGCGACCCGGTCTTCGAGACCATCGAGAGCGAGCACGACGTCATCAAGCTGGCCGGCCGCTACCACACGATCGACGTCGCCGAGGAATTCGGGGTAGCCGCCGACCGCGACGCTGCCTTCGACTCCTGCACCAAGCTGGCGATCGGGGCCGGCCTTGACGCGCTGCGCGACGCGGGCATCCCGCTCGTGCAGCACTACCACACCACGACGCTCGGCACCAAGCTTCCCGACCGCTGGGGGCTGCCCGGGGAGATGCGCGACGACACTGGCGTGATCTTCGCCTCCGCCTTCCCAGGCTATGAGTCGTTCGCCAACGACCTCAACCACTACCACGAGGACCGCGCTCGCAGGCACGAACTCGAGGTGCTCACCGACCTCCGGGGCCGGATGAGCGCGGACGACCCGGCGGCCAGCGAGGCCGACCGGCGGATGGCCGATCTTCGCCACGTGCTGCAGGCTCAGCCGTTCGCCTTCGACCGCCGCTTCCTGTTCCGCACGCTGGCGATGGGCCACTCCCAGTTCGCCGAGCTCATCGGCGCCAGGGGCCCGAACACGCAGCTGAACGCCGCGTGCGCGAGCACGGCGCAGGCGCTGTGCGTCGCTGAGGACTGGATCAGGATGGGACGCTGCCGGCGAGTCGTCGTCATCTCCGCTGACAACGCCGCGTCTGACACGCTGCTGCCGTGGACCGGCTCAGGCTTCCTGGCCACCGGGGCCGCCGCGACCGACGACGTTGTCGAGGAGGCTGCCCTGCCGTTCGACCGCCGCAGGCACGGGATGATCATCGGATCGGGTGCCGCGGCCCTCGTGGTCGAGTCGGCAGAAGCGGCCAGCGAGCGCGGCATCGCGCCGGTCTGCGAACTGGTCGCCGCCGTCACCGCCAACAGCGCCTTTCACGGCACAAGGCTCGACGTCTCACACATCGGTGACGTGATGGAGCGCCTCATCGCTCAGGCAGAGGGACGCGGGATCGACCGCACCGCGATCGCAGGCCAGACCGTGTTCGTCTCGCACGAGACCTACACGCCAGCCCGCGGCGGCAGCGCCTCGGCGGAGATCAACGCGCTGCGCAGGGTCTTCGGAGCCAGCGCCGACTCCATCGTCATCGCTAACACCAAAGGCTTCACCGGGCACGCGATGGGTGCGGGCATCGAGGAGGTCGTGGCCGTCAAGGCGCTCGAGACCGGGATCGTCCCGCCGGTGCCGAACTACCGCGAGCCGGATCCCGAACTCGGGGTGCTGAACCTGTCCCGCGGCGGTGCCTACCCAGTCACCTACGCGCTCCGGCTCGCGGCAGGTTTCGGCTCGCAGATCACGATGACACTGCTTCGCTGGGCCACGCCGCCTGACGGCCGCCATCACGCGCCGAACGAACTCGGCTATTCGTATCGGATCGCCGACCAGGCGACCTGGCGATCGTGGCTGGCCAGGGTCAGCGGTCAGGAGGACCCGAGGCTCGAAGTTGTTAAGCGCAGGCTGCGCGTCGCCGTCGATGGCACGTCAGGGGCGCCCGCCGTTCGGCCTGCACCAGCCTCCTTGCCCGTGACGGTCCCTGCCCTGGTGAGCGTGGAACCGTCCGCGCCGACGCCCGCGACCGTGCCAGCACCCGCGACCGTGCCTGCACCCAGGCCCGCGGCCCCGGCCCCGGCCCCGGCAGAGGATCCCGTCGTGGCCGCGGTACTCGACGTCGTCGAGAAGCTCACCGGCTACCCGCGCGACCTGCTCGACACCGACCTGGACCTGGAAGCCGACCTCGGCGTCGACACGGTCAAGCAGGCCGAGGTCTTCGCGAGCGTCCGGGCCGCCTTCGGAATCGCCAGGGACGAGAACCTGCGGCTGCGCGACTTCCCGACCCTCGGCCATGTCATCAGCTTCGCCCGCGAGCGATCGGCCCCGCCGGACAACGTTGTGCCGGAGCCGGCGGCCGCTGAGCCGCCTGCCGCCGCGGAAGCGGCCGTGCCCGAGCCGCCGGGCGACGACCCGGTGGTCGCCGCTGTGCTCGACACCGTGGAGCGGCTCACCGGTTACCCGCGCGACCTGCTCGACACCGACCTGGACCTGGAAGCCGACCTCGGCATCGACACGGTCAAGCAGGCCGAGGTCTTCGCGAGCGTCCGGGCCGCCTTCGGAATCGCCAGGGACGAGAACCTGCGGCTGCGCGACTTCCCGACCCTCGGCCATGTCATCAGCTTCGCCCGCGAGCGATCGGCCCCGCCGGACAACGTTGTGCCGGAGCCGGCGGCCGCTGAGCCGCCTGCCGCCGCGGAAGCGGCCGTGCCCGAGCCGCCGGGCGACGACCCGGTGGTCGCCGCTGTGCTCGACACCGTGGAGCGGCTCACCGGTTACCCGCGCGACCTGCTCGACACCGACCTGGACCTGGAAGCCGACCTCGGCATCGACACGGTCAAGCAGGCCGAGGTCTTCGCGAGCGTCCGGGCCGCCTTCGGAATCGCCAGGGACGAGAACCTGCGGCTGCGCGACTTCCCGACCCTCGGCCATGTCATCAGCTTCGCCCGCGAGCGTGCCGCAGGCGCGCCCGCCGGCGCCGCGCCGGAGCAGCCGGAACGGGCCAGGCGCGCCCCTGCTGCGCTGCCCGACCTCGTGCCCGCGTTCACCGCGGACATGGCCAGGGCCGAGCGACTGCCGCGGCGCCTGCCCGTTCCTGTGCTACGACCGCCGGCGAGCTGGTGCAAGCCCACGGGCGTCGTACTCGGCGGGGCGAGCCGGGTCATCGTCATGGCCGACGAGGGCGGCGTGGCACAAGCGCTCGCGCGCAGGCTGACCTCGCTGGGTGCCACCGCCCTCGTGATCGAGCCCGGCAGCGCGGATCTGGCCAGCCGGCTGGACACCTGGCTCGCCGAGGGCCCGGTGCAAGGCGTGTACTGGCTCGCGGCCCTGGACGCCGAGGCGCCGGTCAGCGAGCTCGACCAGGCCGGCTGGCACGAGGCACTGCGCCGGCGGGTGAAGAACCTGTACACGGTCGTCAGGCGGCTCGATGCGGCCGGGCATCTGGGAGGCGCGGGGACCTTCCTGGTCGCCGCCACGCGCCTGGGCGGCTATCACGGGTACGACGCGGCTGGTGCCCTGGCACCGCTCGGCGGCGCCGTGACCGGGTTCGTCAAGGCCTACGGCCGCGAGCGGCCTGACATCCTGGCCAAGGCGGTCGACTTCCCCGCCTCCAGGAAGACCGCGGCGCTCGCGGACGCGCTGATCGAGGAGACAGGCCGCGACCGGGGAGCCGTCGAGATCGGCCGCGCGGACGGAAGGCGCTGGTCGGTCGGGATGCGCGTGGTCCGGTTCGGTGACGGCACCGGCGGCATGGCGCTCGACCGCGACACCGTGTTCGCCGTTACAGGGGCTGCGGGCGCGATCGTGTCCGCGATCGTCGCCGACCTTGCCAAGGCCAGCGGAGGAACCTTCCATCTGCTGGACCTGGCGCCAGAGCCGGATCCCGGCGACGAGGACCTGATCAGCTACGCCGCCGACCGCGACGGCTTCAAGAAGGTGATCGCCGAGCGCCTGGCAGCAAGCGGCACCCGGCCCACTCCCGTGCTCATCGAGCGCGAACTCGCCAGGTGCGAACGGCTGCACTCGGCGCTGATCGCGATCGAGGCGGTGCGCGCCGCCGGCGGCGAAGCTTGCTACCACCAGCTCGACCTCACCGACCCGGGCGCCGTCGCGGCCGTCGTGGATAAGATCCGCGACCGGCACGGCCGCGTCGACGTGCTGCTGCACGCGGCGGGACTCGACGTCAGCCACGCGATCGGCGACAAGGAGCCGCGCGAGTACGACCTGGTCTTCGACGTCAAGAGCGACGGCCTGTTCAACCTGCTGCACGCGGCTGGCGACCTGCCGGTCGGCGCCGTCGTGGCGTTCAGCTCAGTCGCCGGGAGGTTCGGCAACCTGGGTCAGACCGACTACAGCGCCGCCAACGACCTGCTCTGCAAGATCATGTCGAGCTTCCGCGGCACCCGGTCTGGCACCAGGGGCATCGCGATCGACTGGACCGCGTGGGGCGGCCTTGGCATGGCGACCCGGGGGTCCATCCCGAAGGTCATGGCCATGGCGGGCATCGAGATGCTCGAGCCCGAGGCCGGCATCGCGTGGGTCAGGCGGGAACTCACCGCCGGGCCGTTCAGCGGCGAGGTGATCGTCGGCGGCGAGTTGGGCATGCTCACCGCGGAAGCCGACCCCGCCGGCGGGCTGGACGTCGGCGCCATCGACACCGCGTCGAGCGGCCCGATGGTCGGAGCCATCACGGGCATGGGCGTCTTCTCCGGGCTGACCGCCGAGACCACGCTCGACCCCGCCACGAGGCCCTTCCTCGACGATCACCGGATCGACTCGGTCCCGGTCCTTCCAGGAGTGATGGGGATCGAGGCGTTCGCGGCGCTGGCGGGCCTCGCGGTCCCCGGCCTGCGGGTGGCGGACGTCGAGCAGATCGACTTCCTGGCCCCGGTGAAGTTCTACCGCGACGAGCCGCGCACGCTGACCATCCGGGCGCAGTTCACGCCCGGCACTGACGGGCTCGTCGCGGACTGTGAGCTCACCGCGAGCCGCACGCTGAAGGGCGAGCAAGCTCCGCGCACGACGACGCACTTCACCGGCCGGATCCGGCTGGCGAGTGGCCCCGAGCCGGCGGAGCGGGCCGAGGCCCCTGACGGCCCGGTCGGGCCGACTGCCAGGCACGACGACATCTACCGGGTGTTCTTCCACGGCCCGGCGTACCAGGTGATCGACGAGGCATGGCATCGCGGCGACGCCGCCGTCGCCCGCGTGGCCAAGGACCTGTCAGCGGACTATGAGCCGCAAGACGGGCGCCCGGCGACCGAGCCGCGGCTGGCCGAGGCGTGCTTCCAGGCCGCGGGCCTGTGGCAGATCGGCAGGGCCGGGCAGATGGCGCTGCCCGCGCACGTCGACCGCGTCACCATGCCGCACCGGCCGGCGCAGGACGGACAGCTCTTCGCGACCGTCAATCCCGGCCCCGGCGGCTACGACTGCCGGGTCACCGACAGCGAAGGAAACGTGGTGCTGAGGGTGGACGGCTACCGGACGACCGTCGTCGACGACTCACTGCCGGCCGACCTGATCCAGCCCATCCACGAAGCCATGAGCGGCTGAGCAACGTCCGGTTGGAGGCATCATGTCGCGCATCACGCGGCTGGCCATCGTGAACCGCGGTGAGCCCGCGATGCGCTGCCTTGCAGCGGTGAGCGAGCTTGCCAGCGAGACCGGCGAGCAGATCACGACGATAGCGCTGTACACAGAGCCCGACGCCGCCTCGTGGTTCGTCCGCGAAGCCAGTGAGGCGCTGCCGCTCGGCCCTGCCATCATCACGGATGCCGGCGGCGGCCGGCACAGCGTCTACGTGGATACCGAGCGCCTGATGGAGGCGCTTGCCGCGGCGCGCGCGGACGCCGTCTGGGTGGGCTGGGGGTTCGTCTCCGAGTCGGCCGCTTTCGCGGCCCGGTGCGAGCAGGCCGGGATCACGTTCATCGGTCCGCCGAGCGAGGTCATCAGCCTGCTTGGCGACAAGGTGCGGGCCAAGCAACTGGCTGAACGCGTCGGAGTGCCGGTCGTGCCGTGGAGCGGCGGCACCGTGCATGACGCGGACAGCGCGCGGATCGCCGCCATGATGCTCGGCTACCCTCTGCTGGTCAAGGCGGCGGGCGGCGGCGGCGGTCGCGGCATCAGGCTTGTCGAGGCAGAAGGCGGGCTGGCATCGGCGTTCGCTTCCGCTCAGGGCGAAGCTGAACGCGCGTTCGGCGACGGCACCGTGTTCCTCGAGCGCAAGCTTGGCGCCGTCCGGCACGTCGAGGTCCAGGTGATCGCCGACGAGCATGGCACGGTCTGGGCGGCCGGCATCCGCGACTGCAGCATCCAGCGCCGCAATCAGAAGGTCATCGAGGAGTCCGGCTGCACCATGCTCCGCCAGCCGGCGCAGCAACGACTGCTCGACGCCGCAGTCACGCTGTGCAAGGCCGCCGGGTACCGCAACGCGGGCACGGTCGAGTTCCTTGTCGACCCGGCGACGCAGCAGTTCATGTTCATGGAGGTCAACACCAGGCTTCAGGTCGAGCACCCGGTCACGGAGATGACCGCGGGAATCGACCTGGTCAAGCTGCAGCTTCAGGTGGCCCGCGGCCAGAGGCTGCCGCCCGAGCCGCCGCCAGTGCGCGGGTACGCGATCGAAGCGCGCCTCAACGCGGAAGACCCCGAGCACGGCTTCGCGCCCACGCCAGGCCGGGTCGCCGCGCTCCGGCCGCCCTCGGGCCCCGGCATTCGCGTCGACCCTGGTGTGGCCGAGGGTGACGAGATCGCCGCAGAGTTCGACTCGATGATCGCCAAGGTGGTGGCCTGGGGCAGGAACAGGGACGAGGCACTCAGCAGGCTGCAACGCGGCCTGGCACAGTCCCTCGTGGTGATCGACGGCGGGACGACGAACAAAGCTTTCCTGCTCGCGCTGGCTGGCCGCCAGGAAGTGCGCGCCGGAAGCTATGACACCCAGTGGCTCGACCGGCTCACCGCGTCGGGAGGCCACCTGCCGGCGCCTGACCCCGTGGCCCTGATCGCCGCGGCGGTCGAGATCGCGGAGGCCGACCAGGCGGCCGTGCAGGCCAACTTCCTGGCCGCCGCGGTGCGCGGCCGCCCCGCGCTGCCGGAGACGATCGGCCACGAACTGCAGGTACGCGCGCGCGGCTGCCAGTACCGGCTGCACGTCTACTGCCTGGGCGGCGGTGACTTCCGCGTCGTCACGCCGGCCGGGCCAGCCGACCTCAACGTCCGCCATGCGGGGCGTTACGAGCGGATCATCACCTGCCGCGGCGCCCGCTACAAGGTGGCGGCGGCTGTTCAGGGCTCGCGGCTGCTCATCGAGGTCGACGGCACACCGCACGTCATCACCCGCGAGGACGGCGGCCAGGTCCGCTGCCCGGCCCCGGCGTTCGTCGTCGCCGTGCTCGCCGCCCAGGGCGACTTGGTGCGGGCAGGTGACCCGCTTGTGGTCGTGGAGAGCATGAAGATGGAGACGACCATCACGGCGCCGCACGCCGGCCTCATTGCCGCAGTGTTCGCCGAGGTCAACACCCAGGTCGAGGCGGGAGCGCCGCTCGTGCGGCTGCAGCCGGCCGACGCCGGAGAACCGGCCGAGGGAGCCGGCGGCATCCCGGTCGACTTCACCAGCCTGGCCTGCCAGGCCGACGCCGGGACGAGCGCCGTCCAGCACGCCAGGGAACGCCGGCTCAGGGCCTACCTGCTCGGCTATGACATCGAGGACGGCGAGGCCAGGGAACTCAGCCGGCAGCGAGCGGCGGCCGTCGCCGGCCTGCTGCCTGATGACCCCGCAGTGCTCGGCCGTGAGCAGGAACTGCTGGAGATCTTCGCCGACGTCGCCGCCGTGTCCATGCGCGTACCCGACGACTCGCAAGACGAGCACGCGCGAAGCTCGGACGAGCACCTGCGCACCTATCTGGCCTTCCTGGACACCGAACGGGCCGGAACGCCCGATCGTTTCGCCAGGCAGCTGCGCTCCGTGCTGGAACGGTACGGCGTCCGGTCGCTGGCGCGCACCCCGGAGCTCGAGCAGGCACTTCTTCGCATGTACCGCTCCGCGGAGCGGATCCCGGCCGCGGCCGCCATCGTGATCACGATCCTGGACCGGTGGCGCCGGGCTCGCGGCGCACTGGCGAGCACGAAGGACGACAAGCGGCTCGCCGTTATCGACCGGCTCATCTCATCGACCCAGGGACGTCACAAGGACGTCTGCGAACTGGCGAGGGACGTCCGCTTTTACTACGTCGACGCGCCGCTGCTCAAGCGGACGCGTGACCAGGCTTACGCGGAGATCGGCGGCGCGCTCGACGAGCTTTCCGGTCACCCCGCGCCGGGCCGCCTGCGCGAGCTCACCGACCGGATCGTATGGTTCCCCCTGCCCATGCGCGCCACGCTCCGCGACAGGTACCGCGACGCGGACGAGACCGCCAGGGGCAGGCTGCTCGAGGCCCGCACCAGGCGCTTTTACCGGATTCGCGACCTGACCGGGATGCGCTGCAAGACCTTCGGCGGGCACCTGACCTGCCTGGCCGACTACGCCGACCCGGGCCCGACTCACCTCGTGACCGCCTATGTGCCGGTCGCCGAGCTGCCGGCCTTCGCGGGCGCGCTCGCCGAGCACCTGCGCGCCATTGACGACGGCCGAAGGGTCGTCGTGGACGTTGAGTCCTGGCGGAGCGAGTCGTTCGAGGACGCCGACGACATGGCGGCTGAACTGGGCAGTCTCCTCGCGCGCGCCAGCTTCGGCAGCGCCCTGCACCGGCTGACTGTCACGGTGACCAGCGCACCAGGCGGCGCCAGGCACTCAGAAGAGCACCAGCGCACCCAGGGCTTCACGTTCCGGCAGACCGCCGCCGGCTTCAGCGAGGACCCGGTGTTCAGGAATATGCACCCGATGATCGCCGAGCGGCTAGACCTGTGGCGGCTGTCGAACTTCACGCTGCGGCGGCTGTCTAGCGCCGAGGACGTCTACCTGTTCGATGCCGTCGCTCGCGACAATCCGGGCGACCAGCGGCTCATCGCCCTGGCGGAGGTACGTGACCTGACCGCCGCGCGCGACTCGTCTGGCACGGTCATCGGGTACCCGCACATGGAGGGAATGCTGGCGCAAGCGCTCGCCGATATCCGCCGCGCGCTCCAGGGTCAGCCGGAGCGGCAGCGGCCGCTGAGCAACCGGGTGGTGCTCTACGTGCGCCCGCTGTGGGACATCCCCACCGCCACCTGGCGCGGGCTGGCTCACCGGCTGGCACCGCTCGCGGCTGACCTGGGCCTTGAGAAGGTGGTGGTGCGGATCCACCGGGTCGACGGCACCACCGGCGAGTCGGCGGAGGTCGTGCTCGACGTCGAGAACGTCGAGGACAGAGCGGTCGCTGTGCGGGTCAGGCCGCCTGATATCCAGCCGATACAGCCGCTGACCGAGTACAAGCGCAAGGCGCTGCGCGCGCGGCGGCGCGGCGTGCCGTATCCGTACGAGCTGATCAGGATGCTCACGCCACCGCGCGGGGCGGCCGCCGACTTCCCGGCCGGCGAGTTCACCGAGTACGACCTGGCAGGCGACGAACTCGTGCCGGTCGACCGGCCCTACGGCCGCAACACCGCCGGCATCGTGACCGGGGTGATCACCAGCTACACGTCCCTGGTGCCTGAGGGACTGCGGCGGGTGGCGATTCTCGGTGACCCGACCTCGGGCCTGGGTAGCCTGGCCGAGGCCGAGTGCCGCAGGATCGTCGCCGCGGTCGACCTCGCGAGCAGGCTGAAGGTACCGCTCGAGTGGTTCGCGCTGTCCTCAGGCGCGAGGATCGCGTGGGACAGCGGCACGGAGAACATGGACTGGATCGCGGCCGTCCTGCGTAGCCTCGTCGAGTTCACGCAGGCGGGCGGCGAGGTCAACATCATTGTCACGGGGATCAACGTCGGCGCTCAGCCCTACTGGAACGCCGAGGCCACGATGCTCATGCACACGCGCGGCATCCTGGTCATGACCCCGGCCAGTGCCATGGTCCTGACGGGCAAGAACTCGCTGGACTACTCGGGCGGGGTGTCCGCGGAAGACAACCTCGGCATCGGCGGCTTCGACCGGATCATGGGCCCCAACGGCGAGGCGCAGTACTGGGCGCCCACGCTGGCGAGAGCTTGCGCGCTGTTGCTGCGGCACTACGCGCACACCTACATCGTGCCTGGCGAGCGGGGCCCGCGCCGGGCGCCGACCAGCGACCCGCCCGACCGTGACGTGTGCGCTTCCCCGCACGAGCAGGACAGCGAGGCGGACTTCGCGTCCGTTGGGGAGATCTTCTCCGCAGAGCTGAACGGCGACCGCAAGAAGCCATTTGACATGCGATCGGTGATGCGGGCGGTCACCGACGCTGACCACGTCCCGTTCGAGCGCTGGGCACAGTGGCGCGACGCTGAGGGCGCCATCGTGTGGGAGGCGAGGATCGGCGGGTTCCCGGTCTGCCTGCTCGGCCTGGAATCGCGGACGGTCCACCGGCCGGGCTTCGTCCCGGCAGACGGACCGCCAGCGTGGACGGCGGGGACTCTGTTCCCGCAGGCCTCCCGCAAGGTCGCCAGGGCCATCAACGCGGCGAGCGGGAACCGCCCGCTGGTCGTCCTGGCCAACCTCACCGGCTTCGACGGCTCGCCGGAGAGCATGCGCAAGTGGCAGCTCGAGTACGGTGCCGAGATCGGCAGGGCTGTCACGAACTTCCGCGGACCGATCGCCTTCGTCGTGGTCTCGCGGTATCACGGCGGCGCGTTCGTCGTCTTCTCCAAGCGGCTGCACGATGACATGGAGACGGCGGCGGTAACCGGCTCCTTCGCTTCCGTGATCGGCGGTGCGCCTGCCGCGGCGGTCGTGCTGGCACGCGAGGTGGCAGCCAGGACCGACGCCGACCCCAGGATCGCCGACGCCAGGGCGCAGATGGTGTCGGCGACCGGCAAGGCCCTCGCCGACCTGCACCACGAGCTCGTCGAGATCGCCAGATCCGTGCGGGCGGAGAAGCTGAAGGAGGTCGCGGACGAATTCGACAGCATCCACGACATCAAGCGCGCGATGCGGGTCGGTTCGGTCGACCACATCATCTCGCCGTCGGAGCTGAGGCCGTTCATCATCGGCGTACTGGAGCGCCGTCTGGCAGCGGCCGTTCCCGGCGGCGCGAACCCGGCAGCGGGATCAGGCAAGACGGCACCCCTAAGCGAGGGGACGGCCAACCCAGCGATGGGACGGTGACATCCCGTCGATCGGCGAGCGCGGCTCAAGCTCGCCGGGTGCCGGGCCGCCGCCCGGCCAGCACGCGGTCAGCAAGAACACGCCGCTCCTGCGCCACCACCCGGGGAAGCGGTCACCGCGAGACGTCCTGACCTCTAGCGGGGACCAGCGGAGTTCGGCAGGGCTGATCTCCGCGACCGTCACCTCGACCGAGCGGGTGTCGGCCCGCAGCCCGGTGCCAAGCACCTTGAGCGCGCTTTCCTTGGCCGACCACACCAGGTTGGCCAGCATGTCCCTGGCCGGTCCGCCGCCCTCAACCAGCCGGCGCTCCCCGTCGGTCAGGTAGTCGCGCACGAACGCGTCGCTGCGCGGTTCAACAACTTCCACGTCGCACCCGATAGCCGCGCTCCGCGCCGCCACCAGGCAGACGGCGCAGCCTGCCCGGTCGGTCAGCGATACGCCGTGCCCGGCGGGCTGACCGTCAAGGTACAGCCGGGGCGCTCCGCCGGGCGCCGGCCTGGCCTCGATGCGCGCGAGAGCACCGGCGTCATCCGGCCAGCTGAGCACCCGCGCCACCGCGTGCTTGAGCGTCCACCGGCCGAGCAGGAAGTCGGTGCGCCGCTTGGCGTACCGCATGCTCTCGGCCCTGTCTCGCTCGGCCGGGCTCAGCCAGTCGCCGATGGCCGGCAGCTGGTCCTCACCGCGGGCGAGCCACCAGGTCTCGAGATCCCCGCCCTCGCCTGGCATGCTGCCCATGTCGTCAGCATGACCCGGCACGGCGGGAAAAGCATCCCGACATGCCCGGCCTGTACGCGAGTGATGGTTCGCCCCTCAGCGGTCGGCCGGCGTGTCAGAGCGGCGGCGTGGTGATCGAGAAGCGGTCAAACCAGTTCGACGGCACCACAAGGTCGCTGACGTCACCGGCCGGTGCCGACCGTAGCTGGCCGCGCGATCAGGCACCGACGATCGGCGGCCGCAAGCCTGCGACGATCGCGATGACCTGGTCGGTCAGTCCGCGCGGAACACCCAGATCGTCCAGGGTGGCATCGAGGTGCCCGGCGGTACGGTCAAAATGCACGTCACTGATGCCCAGGCCGCGGTGCGCGGTCGCGAGATCCGGCCCTCGGTAGCGCTCCTGGCCACCGAGCGCCTCGCCCAGCAGGGCGATGACGTGCGCCCGGTGCACGTCACTGACGCCAGCCGGGAAGAGCCGGCTGAGTTCAGGGTCGGCGATAAGCCGCGCGAACAATCCGTCGACCGCGGCCTTGAGTGCGGGCCGCCCGCCGATGGCGTCGTAGATGGGCAGGCCTTCCGGCCCGGCCGCGGCAGTGCCGGGCTCGTTGGTCAGTGTCATTTATGTCTCCTCGCCGGGGTCATTTCCTCACCGAGGAGACGAGACCCCGATGCGCCCCGATATAGCCATGAGCAATGAATGCTCACGTGGTCGCGCTGTACCCGGTCACTCAGGCGACCTCCCCCGAGGAGCGCGCTTTCAGCGACCGAGCCGTAATGGTAACGCCGGCCATTCCCTGAACCGCTAGTCTCTGCCCACCTGGGCGGTGCCCGGCGTGTCAGCGCTGCTGGCGACGCGATACCGGCGGTCGGAATGGGCGCGTTCTGCCGCAGTAATTTGACCGTATAAACGGCACACCGGCGACAGACGCGGCCTGACGGCCGCCGATCACGCCATGCCAGAGAAGGGGGCTGGAATGGCCGGAACCGCCCGCGCGGCCATCAAGGTGCGCGCGAGCGGGCTGGCGATCGGTTCCCCGTGATCGAGCCCGCCCGACGAGTGCGCATGTCATAGTGATACATCGCATACATAGCCTTATGTCCTGGGCCCTGCCGGGAGGTCACATGGCGGGCTCACGCACCAGGCAACGACAGGGGCAGGCGCGGCGGCGGGGCGCGGCATTCGGCTCGCTGGCGGCGCTCGGAGCTCTCACCGGCTCGAGTCTGGTCAGCCTGAGCGCCGGTACCTCCTTCGCATCGGCACCGGCAGCCACCCAGTCATGGAAGATCGTGCACGGTCCCAAGCTGGCGCCGAACAGCGCGCTGGCATTCCACTGCGGTGCCGTTCGTCAAGTTCGGCTTCTTGACGGGCGTCTTCTCGGTCTCCGCGACCAGCGCGTGGGCGGTGGGCGGGGTGAACAACTCGACCAGGATGCTGCTGTATCACTGGGACGGCAGCTCCTGGCATCACTCCCGGGTTCCCGCGGGCCTCACGGCGCCCTCGCTCGGCGAGCTGCCTGGAATCTCCGGCGACGCGTCAGGCCACCTGTGGATCTTCGACTTCGGGTCGCAGAACGCGAACCGGGCTACCTATTTGCGCTACGCCAGCCATCGCTGGCCGACCGTCCATGGCGCGCTGGTCGCCGGGCAGACGCGGGTCATCGCGCGCGACGTCGCGACCATTCCGGGCACGCAGGAAAGCTGGTCAGTCGGGCTCGGCTTCGTGCCAGCCGTCGAAGCCCGTGCCCGCATCGAGCGGTACGGCCCGGCCTAGGATCCTGCCGGGCGAGCGCGCATGTCGCCGGCTGTCAGCAGCCGTCGTAGGCCGTCCAGTTCGACGCGCCGCCCGCGGCAATGGCGTTGTCGAAGATCTGGTCCTGATAAGCAGGCCCGGCCACGCCGTATGCGCTGGCCGCGCCGCCGTACCGTTCCCAGGTGCTGAGCAGGAACTGATAGGCGCCGCCGCCGTTCCCAGGTCCCCAGGCGTAGCTGCCGCCTTCCTCGGCATTGCGAATGCAGATGCCGAGTGCCGAATGCGCGGCGTCACCGGTCGGCGGGGGCGATGAGGCCTGCACCGGAGCTTGCTGTTGCGCGCGCCGGCGGGCCGCGCGCGCCGCGAGGCGCTTGCGCCGGGCGGCTGCCCTCGCGCGCTCGGCCGCCCGGGTCTGAACGGCGGCAGAGGTGCGATGAATGGCGGTGGTCATCAGGTTGTCTGCCAGTGCAGAACCGCTGCTCGCCGGGCTCGACGCCGAAGCCGGGCGTGACGGACCGGCGTCAGCGGGCCCGCCCTGCAGAAGCACGAAAGCCGCAGCCACGCCTGCGAGCATTGCTGCGGCCGCTGCCAGCGGCCCGGCCTTCCTGGCACGGGACTTGGGCTTGGCGTGACGGGACCGTGCGGCCATCGTCCTCCAGTCGCAGTACCTTCGCCTCCGCCGCGGCGGGCCGACTTCACACTGCGTCAGCCGGGCACAACGGAACGCCTGTCATGGAGAACTTAGTGAAAGGAGCACTCGAGCGGGCGGTAAACCGTAAAAGAGGACACGACCTGCGTCCTGCTGATATTGCGGCAATACCGCTACCGAGATTGCGCTCGCGGCGCTGACCACGCCGAGCCTTAACTCCTACCGGCGGCTGCGCCCCGGTGCCTGGGCGTCGGCGACCACGGCCTGGACGGCGTGGCCAGGCAGCTAGAACCCGGCGATCCTGCGGAACACGACCCCGCCAGGCTGTCCGACGCCGACCGTGAGCGGTGCAAGGCGCGGCCGTTGCCGGCCACCATGGCTGAGGCTCTCGACGAACTCGAGCGGGACAAGTTCCTCACCGCGCGCATGGGAGACCTGCTGCGCCAGAGCCGGGCCGGCGGCCGGCGCCTCGCTGCCCGGGGGGTAGCGGCGAGGCGCCAGCCTTGCGAGGCTGGCCAGAGCGGGGGATGACCAGCCTCTGCCCGGCGGCACGAGTCGGGTCGCCGGGCAGCCATGGCCGGGACCGCGGGCTAGGAAAGGTCAGACGATAGCCCGCTGGATTACGTGAAGGCTTGTAGCAGACGTTACATGGGGTTGGAGCGGATACCGGAGATCGGGTACAGGAAGCACTCCGGACCGCTGGCGCCAGAAGGAATGGCTCACCGAGATGTGCTCGATCCCGGTGCCGGCGGCACGGCTATCGCGTCCGGCCGAGGGTAGTGGTGGCACCGTGCCATGGGCGACTGATCACCTACCGGCTGCCCGCTGAGCCGTCCAGGCACCGGGTCGCGGTATGGCGAGAACTGCGCCGGCTTGGTGCTGTCCCGCTCCAGCAGGGCACCTGGGTGCTGGCGGAGGGCGAAGGCTTCGACGACGGCCTTTCACAGGTGATCGCCACGATCAGCGAGGCAGGCGGCCAGCCCGTTGTCCTCAAGGTTGCCGACGACGATGCCGGGACCATCAGCCTTGAGAAGCTTTTCACCGCCCAGCGCGAGGCCGAGTGGGCTGCCGCTCCTGCTGGAGCGCGATGGTGAGCTGGCGCGGCTGAACACCCTGCTCGAACGGGCGCGCGAGGGCGGCGGCTCGGTGACAGTTGTCAGCGGACCGCCAGGGATCGGCAAGACGGAATTGCTGACAGCGGTGCATGGGCTCGCGGCCGAGCATGGGTTCAGGTCGCTCCGCGCCAGGGGCAGCGAGCTCGAAGCGGATATGGCGTTCTGTCGTCCGCCAGCTACTCGAGCAGCCAGTGCTGTCCGCGTCCGGCACCGAGCGGCGCCGGCTCCTGGCCGGGCCGGCACGGGCAGGCGCGAGCGCGCTCGGCATTGCCCCTGGCAACTCGCCCGTCTCCGAGTTCGCCGCCGTGCACGGCTTGTGCTGGCTGTGCGTGAACCTCGCGGAACGCACGCCGTTGCTGCTGACGGTGGATGACCTGCAATGGGTAGACCGCCCGTCGCTGTCCTGGCTCGGGTATCTCGGCCCGCGGTCCGTCGAGTCCCCGATCCTGGTGGTACTGACCGTGCGCGAGGGCGATCCGCGCGGGCGGGCCAACCTCATCGCCTCCGCCGCCGGCGACCACTCGGTGCACCGCATCCGGTTGTCAGCGCTCAGCGTGGCGAGTGTCGCCGCACTGGTGCGTGCTGACCTCGGGCCGTCGGCGAGCGCGGAATTCTGCTCGGGCTGCTGGGAGCTGGCGGACGGCAACCCGCTGCATGTCAGGGAGCTGCTGGCCGCGGCACACAACGAGGGACTGTCCGGGGGAGGGGACAGCGTGGCCGCGCTGCGCGCGCTCGCCTCGTCCGCCGTCGGGGCCTCGGTGCTCGGCCGGCTGGCTCGCCTCGGTCCTGACCCGGTAGCGCTAGCCCAGGCGCTGGCGGTGCTCGGATCCCAGACCGAGGTCGGGATAGCCGCTGAACTCGCGGGGGTTGAGCCTGCCGCCGCCGAGCTGACCGCGGACGGGCTGGCGGCTGCGCAGGTCCTCGCCCGGCCAGGCCACTGGATTTCTTATCGAGGCCCTGCTCGCGCGGATCGATGAGATCGAGCGCGCCGACCTGCACATGCTGCGCCTGCGAAGGTAACAGGCCGCGGATGGCCCGCCTCATGAGTCGGCAGGCATGCGGAGCAGATCGCCCTCTGTCGCCCTGCACGCCGCGAGCGCGGAGCGCAGGCCGACGCAGGAGTAAAAGCAGACCACCTCGCACGTGGTCGCCAGCCCCGCCGCGGCGAGCAGCGACCCGCTTCGTCCGTAGCCGATCTCGAAGCCGATGATCGCTCCGATAGTGCCGGCCAGCTCAGCCAGGCCGAAGCGCTCGCGCCAGGCCAGCCACCATCTGCCAGCGACCGTCCGCACGGCAGCCTCCCCCAGGATCTCTTCGCCATTACAGACGGCAAACCAGGCCAGGAGGTTGGAACGGTAACGGCGGCCCGGGAGGCGGCTCGGGTACTGTCCGCTCTATGCAGACCTGGGACGCCATCACGTCGCGGCGCAACGTCAGGAGCTTTCAGGACCGGCCCATCGCGGCCGAGGACCTTGACCGCATCCTCAAGGCGGGATGGCGATCGCCGTCGTCGCAGAACTGGCAGCCGTGGGACTTCGTGCTCGTCACCGAGCGTGATCAGTTGCGCGAGCTCAGCACCGTGTTCTCTGGCGCGTACCACGTCGCCGGGTCGGCTGCCACGATCGCCGTCGTCGGCCCGGTCACGGACAACGCGTACGAGCGCGGGCAGCTGGATCTCGGCCAGGCGGTGATGGCCATGACCCTGGCGGCGACCGACCTCGGCATCGGCAGCTGTCACGCCGGGGTGCAGGACATGGCCCTGGCACGGCAGGTGCTAGGCCTGCCCGAAGACCGGACCTTCGTGCTGCTGATCTCTCTCGGCTACCCGGCCGGCCGCCCGCTGACGCCAGTGCGGAATCCGAAGCGGCGGCCCTTCGACGAAGTCGTGCACCGCGGGCGCTGGTAGGCCCGCGACGCCATTGCGGCCTGCCAGGCCTCTCATGTCCGGCCATTTCTGGCCGGGTGCTGAGCGGCTGGACCGCGGAAATGTCGCTCCGCCAGCCGCAATGAGCGTTTTTCCTCCCAATGAGCGTGGGATGTTTGGCGAATTTCCCGCACGAAAGCGGGCTTGTCAGCGTACGGTTGCGCATCAAAGACGGCCAGGGAGGGATGCCGATGCGGCAAACTAGAACGGCCAGCAGCGGAGCTGGCCGTAAAAGGAGATTTCTCCGGCTGAGGATGGGCCGGCTTATCGTTGCCACTGCCACCTTGGTCACCGGATTAGCTGGGATATCGGCCACTGATGCCCCTCCGGCGTCGGCCAGCATCACCGAGACGGTCGTCGTCACCTCGACAGGACTTTTGAGTCCGGTCGAAGCTGTACTGGACGTCGGTGGCACCGTCCTGAATCAATTCCACCTCATCAATGGCGTTCAGGCGTCAATCCTGACCATTCTCGAACCTGTACTCGAAGCTTTGCCTGGCATTACCGTGACTCCTGACCTGTCGGTCAGCGTCCAGTCAGATCCGGTGTCGACCGGCCCGCACACTCCGTCCGATGCTTTCCTGCGGGAAACCGGCGCTGACCAGCTCACGGCGAACGGCGACACCGGGCATGGGGTCACGGTCGCCGTGCTGGATACCGGAATCGACAACCTGCCAGATTTCGCCGGGCGACTGAGCGGCGGCGTGGACCTGAGCGGCGGCAACAACCCCTACCAGGACGGCTACGGACACGGCACGTTCGTCGCCGGACTGATCGCAGGCAACGGGGCCTCGTCGAACGGCCAGTACTCGGGCGAGGCTCCGGGAGCCAGCCTGGTCTCGATCAAGGTGGCCGGGGCAACCGGGACCACCCACCTGTCGACGCTGATACTCGGGCTGCAATGGGCAGTGGACCACCGCCAGGCCGACGGCATCAAGGTGCTGAACATCTCGCTCGGGTTCAAGACCAGCCTGTCCGCCGTCCTTGACCCGCTTGACAACGCGGTCGAGGCCACGTGGCACTCAGGCATCGCCGTCATCGTCTCCGCCGGCAATGCCGGGCCTTTCGACGGCACGATCCTCGCGCCGGGCGACGACCCGCTCGTCATCACCGTCGGCTCGCTTGACGACATGGCCACGACCTCGCCAGCGGACGACGAGATGACCGACTTCAGCAGCGCCGGGCCGACCTGGACGGACGGCCTGGTCAAGCCCGACCTGGTCACGTCGGGCCGGTCGGTCGTGAGCCTGGCCGCGCCTGGCTCGACGATCTACAACGGCTACCCGTCGGCCAGGGTCGGCTCGGCGAACTTCGTCGGGTCTGGCACGTCGTTCAGCGCGGCCATCGCGAGCGGGGCCGCGGCGCTTGTCCTGGCCGGCAACCCTGGCCTGGCCCCCGACCAGATCAAGGCCAGGCTGCTGGGCAACACCGAGCCCGGCCCGGTCGGCAACCCGTTCGTGGACGGCCACGGCGCTCTCGATGCCCAGGCCGCGACGGCGTCGGGACCGATGAACCTCTCCCAGGCGGCCGGCCTGCTGCCGACGTTGCCCGGCACGACGGTCTCGCTGGCACCTCACGGCTCTTCCGACACGTGGAACGCGGGCCTGTGGACGCCGGCCCCGTCCGGTCAGCAGTCGAGCAAGCAGTGGAACGGCGACAACTGGAACGGCGACGACTGGAACGGCGAGGCGTGGGACGGCAAGGCATGGAACGACGGCGCGTGGGCCGGGGCAACCTGGGACGGATCGGACTGGGCAGGCAAGGCGTGGAACGACGCCGGCTGGACCGGCTCTGAGTGGACGGGGACGGCATGGGTCGGCAAGGCGTGGAACCAGTCCGGATGGAACTGACCCCTGCGGCCGGACGACGTGATGGGGACCAGCTCATGAAGAACAGGCCATGAGGATCGGGCAATGAGGATCGGGCAATGATGACCGGTCGAGACGACCGGGCCGTGAAGATCGGGCCGTGACGATGCCGCGCGCGACGCGGGCCATCGTCACGGCCTCGATCCTCGGCGGCGTGTTCACGTTATACGTCGCCGCATCCGCCTGGCCGCCGCAGAAGCCGGTCGACGCCACACAGTGGATCGTGGCGATCACGATGGGCATCCTGGCGGTAGGCAGCTGGCTGCGGCCCGTCGTCGTCTACCGCGGTGAGGAATCCGAGACCTTCCAGCTCGACGAGGGGTTCTTCGTCGTGCTCGCGCTGCTCGTGCCGCCGCTGTTCACGCTCGCGACGCTGGCGCTGTCCACCATCCTGTCCCAGGCCATCAGGCGCCGCTCTGTGCAGAAGTCGGCATTCAACGTGGGGCAGGTCCTGATCGCGGCCGGCCTCGGGCTGGTTGCCAGCCGTGCCATCGCCCCGCCGTCCGAGCAGCTCGCGCCTGCTCAGATCGCGGCGATCGCCGTCGGCGTCGTCGTGTTCTTCATGGTCAACACGCTGCTCGTGAACAGCGTCATGGTGTCGATGGGCACCAGCTGGCGCGCATTCACCACCGACCTGCCGATCCAGGTCAAGTTCGCGGGCGCGGCCGCACTGATGGGTGTCGTCCTGGCGCTGGCGATCCAGGAGCACCCGTGGAGCCTGGCGCTGGCCATTCCCGGCCTGGTCCTCGTCCGCCAGCTGATCAGCGCCCGGTACGAGGCCCTGCACGACCGGTCGAGGATCAAGGGCCTGTACGAGGTCACGAAGGAAGCCAACAGCCGGCTCAGGCAGCAGGCCGTGCTGGAAGCGATCCTGGCTTCGGTACGCCAGCTGCTCAGGAGCCCCGACGCGGCGCTGGCTGACTCCAATCCCGGAGCGGGTCACCTGGCCGCCGCGATGACGGTGGCCGGCGAGCAGCAGTGGCTGGTGGTGTCGGGCCGGCGGCGGGACGAGCCCGTCGACGACGCGGAGCGCGACCTGCTGCACGCACTGGCCGCCGTGGGCGACGGTGCCCTGCGCAACGCCGAGCTGTACCAGCAGGTGCGGCTGGAGCGCGAGAAGCTCGCCTCCATCGCGCTGAGCATCGGCGAGGGTGTCTGCGCCGTCGACGCGGACGGGCGGCTGACGTTCCTCAACCCAGCGGCCGCCGACCTGATCGGGCTGCCGCCCGTGCACGTCACGGCCGCCGGCGAAGCGGAGCACGATGACGCGCCGCCAGCCCCCGACTACCTGATCGGTCCCGCTCGCGAGGCGATGCGCTCCGGCCGGACCATCCGCGAAGACGATGCCCGCTTCCGCGCCGCGGACGGCGCCGCTATCCCGGTCGCCTACACTGCTTCAGCCGTGATCAGCGACGGCATGCCGTCCGGAGCCGTGATCGCCTTCCGTGACATCACCGAGCGCAAGGCGTTCGAGGACGAGCTGCACCAGCATGCCTTCTACGACAGCCTGACGGGCCTCGCCAACCGGCGGCTTCTGGTGGAGCGGCTCGATCAGGCGCTGCGGCAGTCCGGGATGGACCGCAAGGCCCACGCCCTGATCTTCGTCGACGTGGACCGCTTCAAGGGAATCAACGACAGCCTCGGGCACGTGACGGGCGATGAGTTCCTGGTGGCGATCGGCACCCGCCTCAAGGGCGTCGTGCGGAACCATGACCTTGTCGCGCGCATCGGCGGCGACGAGTTCGTGGTGCTGCTCGAGGACATCGCGGGGCCGGAGGAGGCCGAGGCTGCCACCGCGCGGATCTGCGGCGCTGCCGAACGGCCCATGGTGCTGTCGGGCGGGCACGAGCTCGTCGCCAGCGTGTCGGCCGGCCTGGCGCTGACCGCGCCTGGCCAGAACGCAGACGACGTGCTGCGGGACGCCGACGTGGCGATGTACGAGGCGAAGACCCGCGGCGGCGGCATCTACCGGGTGTTCGACCAGCTGTCGATGGGGACTCGCTCGTCCGAACGGCTGCAGATCGAGGCCGACCTGCGCAAGGGGCTTGAGCGAGACGAGCTCGAGGTGCACTACCAGCCGTTCTACTCGCTCGACGGACAGCAGATCGTCGGCGCCGAGGCACTGGTGCGCTGGCGCCACCCATCCACGGGCGTGCTGCACCCGATGAAGTTCATCCCGATGGCGGAGGAGACCGGGCTGATCGTGCCGCTCGGCCGGTTCGTGCTGGACCGGGCGAGCCGTCAGGCCAGGTCGATCAGGGACCGGCTCGGCGTCGACCTGCCGATCAGCATCAACCTCTCCTCGCGGCAGTTCCAGGACAAGGGGCTCGTGTCACACGTGACGACGGCCCTGGGAGCCAGCGAGCTGCCGCCCGAGCTGCTCACCTTCGAGATAACAGAGAGCATGGTGATGAATGACCTGGCCGGGGCGCGGGAGGTCATGAAGCGGCTGAACCGGCTTGGCGTGCGGCTGTCGATCGACGACTTCGGGACCGGCCACTCTTCGCTCGCCTATCTCAAGCAGTTCCCCGTGCACGAAGTCAAGGTCGACCGCTGCTTCGTGCAGGGCATCGCACAGAACCCGGTCGACTCGGCGATCGTGCAGGCCATCCTGGACCTGGCCAACGCGATCGGCCTGTCGGCAGTGGCCGAGGGCGTGGAGACCGCCGACCAGGTCGACGAGCTCAGGATGCTCGGCTGCCACATCGGGCAGGGCACGTTCTTCGCCCCTCCGCTATGCGCCGAGGAGTTCGACGAGTTGCTGACCCTGTTCTTCGCCAAGACCAGGAAGCTCGCGGCTAGAGTCCCCGCATCATCGTGCTGAACATCCGCTCGTAGCGGAGCAGGTGCAGGTCGCCCACATAGTGCCGGCTGATGTACGCCTGCGCGGCCGCGCCCATCGTCGCGGCCGTGTCGGGCTCGTCGAGCAGCCGGCGCACCTGCGTGCCGAAGGTCTTCAGGTCGCGAGGATCGGACAGCAGGACGCCGGTGCCCGCCGGGATCTGGTCGATGATGCCGCCGACCGCCGATCCGACCACGGGGCGGCCCTTCCACATGCCCTCGGCGACCGTGAGGCCGAACCCCTCTGCAAGGCTCTTCTGCACGATGACGCTGGCGTGCCGCTGCAGCGCGTTGACCATAGCCGCGTTCTCATCGGCGTCCTCGAGCGGCAGCGTGACGAGCAGCACCCTGGACCGCGCCGCCGCGGGCAGCGCGCGCCACTGCAGCAGGCAGTCGGCGAACACCGCGGCACCTTCTGGATCGTCCGTGACCCCGGCGACGGCTGGGCCGACGAGCAGCAGGAAGCCTGGGCCAGCGGGCGCGACGTGCTCGGCGAAGCCGCGCATCACCCCGGGCATGTCCTTGAGCTGGTCCCACCGCGACACCTGGATGACGAGCGGATCGTCAGGACCAGGCAGATCCTCGGCGGTGACCTCCGCCTGGCGGGTCACGGATTCCTGGCTGCCGCCACGACCGAGAAACGTCGCCGGCTCACCAGGGGTGGCACCGTCGAGCACGCCGATCCCGGCGAGGATCCCCTGGACGGTGTCGTCGTCCAGGTACTGGTTCTTCGGCGAGAACGGGTCTATCGATGGCGGAATGATCGCCACCTTCTCGCCCGGGATCCAGCCAGGGGCGTACTCGCGCCTGGAGAAGACGAAGCCGTGCGCGTGCGCCAGGTACGGCCGCAGCACCTTCCACGCCCCCGCCGTGACCTCGTTCTGCCAGTCGACCCCGATGTGGCAGCGCCACGCGACAAGCGCGCCCGCCCCGGTCAGGCTCTCAGCGAGCCCTGCGGTCTGCGGGTCGTGCAGCAGCACGAGGTCGCCAGGCCTGATCAGTTCGAGCAGCTCGGCCGCGTTCGCAGCCAGCATGCGCTCATAGTGGCCGATCTCGTCGGCCGTAAGCGGACCGCCGGCGACCTGTCCGTGGATCTGGTTGTGCAGTCGCTTGGTGATCACGAAGAACTCGGCATCGCCCGTGACCACCATCCATCGGCTCGCGACGTCTTCGCTCTCGACGTAGCCGAGCAGCACGTGCAGCATCTCGGCCACGCCGCCGCCGACCGAGGTCGAGCTGACGTTCCACAGCGTCCGGCGGCCGAGCTGACGCCGGAACTGACCGGCCGCCTCGGTCAGCCGGTCACGCCGCTCGTCGCCGATTACGGGCGTGAGCTGCTCGACCGGCCGCGGGGCCACAGTCACATGCTTAACCAAGCTCACGTGTCGGCCTCCCTCGGACGGCGAATCTGACCAAGCCCACCAAGAACCGCCGCGGGCGCGCGCCACCCGCCCAGGGTGAATCGCCGGCGAGACGGACCCTGCGGAAAACCCCACAATCAGGCCGCTGGCCGCCCTACCGACAACGCCCGCGTGAACCGGAGCCTGTGGCTTGTCGACGTTTCAGCGGGCCAGCGGCAGCCCGCCAGTCAGCAAGGAGTCACCTGTGAACGCAACACGGCGGAGCGCCGCGGTGCTCGCCGCGGGGCTGGCCATGACCGGGGTCCTGGCCGCGGCACCGGCCGGTCAGGCCGCCCAGACCGCCAGCGGTCAGCATCGATCCCCCGCTGCCAGAGCGACCGGCCCCAGGTCGGTCAGGCTCGCCCGCTTCTACAGCCAGCACGTCCGCTGGCACCGGTGCCAGCGCGGCCCGCACGACTCGGGCGGCAAGGCGCTTGACCAGGCAGGGGCGCGGCACGCGACATGGACGTCATCCGCGCGGAGCTCGGCGAGTCCAAGCTGTCCTACCTGGGCTACTCATACGGGACCTACCTGGGCGCGGTGTACACCCAGATGTTCCGTGGCCGGGCCGGCCGGATCGTGCTCGAGCGCGAACAACCCTGCGCACTCCGGTGTGGCCAAGGGCATCAACGGGCCAGAGCGCGAGCGGGCGCTGCGCGCCCGGGCCAGGTTCGCGGCCATGCATGACAGCGAGTTCCACCTGGGCAGCACGCCGGCCAAGGTGGTGGCGACCGTCTACCGGATCTACCGCGCCGCCGCGCGGCATCCGCTGCGCGTCGGGCCGTTCCGCGTTGATGACACAGTCGTGCCCTCCGTCCTTCTCGACCCGCTCACCGGCGCCGGTTCGGCGCTGAAAAGCGCCAGGACCGCGATCATGTGCGACGACGCGCCCGTGCCGCGCAGCCCGCGCGTCTACTGGCGCGCCATCCAGGCGCACCGGGCGAGCGCCCCGCTCTTCAGCCCGGTCGACCAGACGATCACGCCGTGCGCGTTCTGGCCGTTCCGGCCACCCCGTCCGCCGCGCGTGGCCAACCGCGTCCCGGCCATGGTCGTCCAGGCGTCAGGGGACATCAACGCCATCTTGCCGATGGGCCGGGCCATGCACCGCGCGCTGACGGGCTCGCGCATGATCACGCTGCAGGGTGCCCGCACCCACGGCGTGTACCTGTTCCGAGGCTCGGCCTGCGTGGACACCGCCGTCAACGCCTACCTGAACATCGGCGTCCTGCCCGCGCACGACCTGTCCTGTACCCCTTAACCCTCATTCCTGGCAACCCCGTGAACAGGGTGGGGTGATGGCGGGGAGCTAGGTGCCGAGGTACTTCAGGACGGCCAGGACGCGGCGGTGGTCGGTGCCGGTCGGCGGCAGGTCGAGCTTGACGAAGATGTTCGTCACGTACTTCTCCACCGCGCTCGGGCTGACCTTGAGCAGCTCGACGATCCCGCCGTTCGAGCGCCCCTCGGCCATCAGCCGCAGCACCTGCTGCTCGCGCGGGGTTAGCCTGCTCATCGGGTCGTCCTTGCGGCGGACCAGCAGCTGCGCGACCACGTCGGGGTCGAGCGCGGTGCCGCCAGCGGCCACCCGCCGAACCGCGTCGAGGAAGTCGCTGACGTGCGCGACCCGGTCCTTCAGCAGGTAGCCAACCGAGCTGGTCGCCTCGGACAGCAGGTCGGTCGCGTAGCTCTCCTCGACGTACTGGGACAGCACGAGCAGCGCGACGCCCGGGTACTGGCGGCGGATGACCAGCGCCGCCTTGATGCCCTCGTCGGTGAACCCAGGCGGCATCCTGACGTCGATCACGGCCAGGTCAGGCTGGTGCTCGGCGACCGCCTTGAGCAGCTCCTCGGCGTCGGGCACGGCCGCGACGACCTCGAACTCTCCGTCGGAGAGCAGCCTGGTCAGCCCGTCCCGCAGCAAGACGGAATCTTCGGCGATCACGATTCGCATGGCAGCTCCGCGGTGATGACGGTGGGCCCGCCGCGCGGGCTGTCGATGACCAGCGTGCCGTCGACCGACGCCGCGCGCTGCATCAGCCCCGTGAGTCCGGTTCCGCTGCCGTCTGCACTGCCGGGTGCCAGAGCGGCGCCGCCGGTTCCGTTGTCCGAGACCACAATCCTGAGCAGCTTCGCTGTGCGGATGACGATCACGTCCGCGTGGGTCGCCTGCGCGTGCTTGGCCACATTGGTAAGCGCCTCGGAGACGATGAAGTACGCGACGGCCTCCACGCTCGGCGCGGCCGGCTTCGCCAAGTCCACGCTCAGCCTGACGGGCAACGGCGCGCGGGCCACGAGCCCGGACAAGGCGGCGTCCAGGCCGCGGTCGTTGAGCACGGCCGGATGCAGGCCGCGGATGAACTCCCGCACCTCGGACAGCGCCAGCATGGCCTCCTCGTGCGCCTCGGCGATCGCGCGCTGAACCGGCTCCGGCACATCGGTGAAACGTGCCCTGGTCATGCCGAGGTTCAGCGCCAGCGAGACCAGCCGCTGCTGCGCGCCGTCGTGCAGATCGCGCTCGATCCGGCGGCGCTCCGCGTCGGTCGCGGCGACGATCTCGGCCCTGCTCCTGGTCAGCGACTCGAGCCGGAGCTCCAGCTCCTCGTTCTGGCTCGGTCCGAGCAGGGCCCTGGCCAGGATCTCGTCGGAGCGCGCCACCAGCTGGGCAAGCCAGGGGGCGGCGAAGAACAGGACCAGGGCGCCCAGGCCGGCTGCCGGTCCTGAGGCCGGCGTCGGCTGGCCCGCGGTCAGGTAGGCGATCGCGAACACGGGCGCGATCCAGCAGAGGGCGACCAGGCCAGCGGCGAACCCAGTTCCGATCGACAGCACATGGAACGCGATCTGCCGCCAGGTCCCTGCCGCCAGCCACGGGCCGATCGGCCATGGCTTGCGCTCGGCCGCCCGCGACCCAGCCGGGATGTCGATGCCGGCCACGGCGCGCAGCCGGGATCGCTGCAAGGCCGTGACGCCCTGGATGGCCCACAGGGCCAGCACAGGTCCGAGGACGACGACCGCAGCGTACAGCGCGACGTGGCCCCCGTCGCCAGCGCCTGTCAGCAGGGAGAAGATCGCGGCCCCCCAGACCACGCCGATCCCGCCGACCAGGACGATGCCCACCACGGCCACAAGCAGCGCGGCAAGCCCGTTCCTTGTGGCGCGCCACGCAGGGCCCGACCACAGGGCGCTGACCATGGCGCCCAGTCGCCGCGTGGTCAGATCTGCCGAGGTCATGACGTCAACGTACAAGGACATCCCGCGCATCTCTATCGGGCTGACCTGCGCGCGGGGTGCGGAAATCCCGACCAAGGACCGGCTGAGCGCCCCAGCGACACAACGCCACGGCGCTGGCACCGTCGTAACCATGATCGAGATACACGCACTGACCAAGACCTACGGATCCACCACTGCCGTCTCAGACCTTACGTTCACCGTCAGGCCCGGGGTGGTCACCGGCTTCCTCGGCCCGAATGGCGCGGGCAAGAGCACGACGATGCGGATGATCCTCGGCCTGGACGAGCCGACCAGCGGCTCAGTTCTGGTCAACGGCCGTCAGCCGCGGAGTCACGCAGCGCCGCTGCACGAGATCGGCGGGATGCTTGACCCGCGGTCCGCGCACCCGTCCCGCAGCGCCTACCATCACCTGCTCGCGCTGGCGCAGACCTCAGGCATCCGCAAGTCCAGGGTTGACGAGGTCATCGACGCGGTCGGCCTCCGCAGTGTCGCTGGCCGGCGCGCCGGCAAGTTCTCGCTCGGCATGAGCCAGCGGCTCGGCATCGCCGCCGCGCTGCTCGGCGACCCCGCCACCATCGTGCTCGACGAGCCGGTGAACGGCCTGGACGTCGAGGGCATCCGGTGGATCCGAGGCATCCTGCAGGAACTGGCCGCACAGGGCAAGACCGTCTTCGTCTCCTCGCACCTGATGAGCGAGATCGCCCAGACCGCGAGCCATCTGATCGTCATCGGCCGCGGGCGGCTGATCGCGGACACCAGCATGGACGAGTTCATGGCGGAGGCCGCGCCGTCCTCGGTGCGAGTCCGCAGCGGAGACCCCGACGCCCTCGCCAGGCTGCTCCGTGCGCCAGGCGTGACCGTGGCGCAGGCCGCCGACGGCGCGCTCATCGTGACCGGAGCGGCCGCCGCCCAGGTCGGCGCCGTGGCCGGCGCCGCGGGGATCACCGTGCTCGAACTCGCCACCGAGCAGGCCTCCCTTGAGGACGTCTTCGTCGGCCTCACCCAGGACGCGGTCGAGTACCGCGCCGCCATCTGACCGCCCGCACCCCCCCTACGCAGACTCTCGAAGGAGCCAAACGATGACTGCCACCACTCACTCCGCCGCTCAGGTCACTGGCATCCTGCCGGCCTACCCACAGCCGCAGCGAGTGACTCAGCCCCGCGTGCTGCGAGCGGAGTGGACAAAGCTGCGCAGCCAGCCGTCCGCGTACTGGTCACTGGCCGCGACCGTCATCCTGGTCGTCGGGTTCGGCATCGGCTACAGCCTGCTCCTGGTCGCCAGGCCGCCGCACGGCGCGTCCGCGATGTCGTCCTTCGACGCAGCCGCGATCAGCCTGTCCGGCGTGCAGCTCGCGCAGATCGCAGTGGGCGTGCTCGGCGTCCTGCTGATCACCGGCGAGTACGCGACCGGGCTGATCAGGACGACGTTCGCGGCCGTGCCGCGCCGCCTGCCGGTGCTGTGGGGCAAGGCGGCCATCCTCGCCGCGGCCGTCACAGCCGTGAGCGTGCCAGCGGCGTTCGCCGCCTTCACGGGCGGCCAGTCGATCCTGGCCCGCCAGCACCTGTCCGTGCAGCTCAGCCAGCCCGGCGTGGCCAGGGCCATCGTCGGCAGCGCGCTGTACCTGGCCGTGATCGCCCTGCTTGGTCTCGGCCTCGGCGCGGTGCTGCGCAACGCCGCCGGCGGGATCGCCGCCCTGTTCGGCCTGCTGTACGGCCTGCCCCTGATCGCGGGCTTGCTGCCGGGCGACATGGCAGCGGACGTGACCAAGTTCCTGCCGGCCAACGCCGGCCAGGCGGTCGTCTCGGTCCACCCCGACGCGACGCTGCTGCCGCCGTGGACCGGGTTCGCCGTGCTCTGCGCGTACGCCGCGGTGCTGCTGGGCATCTCGGCCGCGCGGATGCGCCGCGGCGACGCCTAGCCCGGCCGGGCCTGCTCCGCCGGCCGCTCCACCTGCTCACCCCGCGCCAGGGCCGGATCTACCTCCGGCCCTGGCCCATATTGCTGTGCGCTCCCTGCCGCGCGCTGCCCGGTTCCGGCACGCGTGTTCCCGGCGTTGTGGATCTTGGTTATGGCTCCATGGAGGTCGCTACCATCCAGACAGCTTCAGCCTGGCGGTGCAGCAGAAGGTCCACCACGCTTTGCGGATCGAGGCCGGTGGGATCAACCGAGATTCCGACGTGCGGCAGGCGATCGAGGCCCTGCTCGATGACGCCCTCAAACTCGTTGACCGGCCGGCCGTCGGCTGCAGCTTGGACACGCGTGGCGAACTCCGCGGCCTCGGGGTGATCGGACTCGCCGTACCTGTCCGCCAGATACGCGGCTTCTTCGGGCAGCCGGTCAATCCCGCGCTGCCGTAGCACCGCTGCCGGCGGTCGGAGCACGACGAAGTTGACCGGCCGGCCGACGAGGACCTCGGTGAGCGACTCGAACCCTTCATTGATGATCGAGTCGGTGACGATGGCCGTGATTCCGGCATCGGCGAACGCGGCGGCGACGAGGCACGCGTTGCGGATGCGCAGCGCGTACTGGACGCCCGCCTCGCCGGTCAGGTGCCCGGTGCCGGGGTCGCTGTCACCGGGGACCGCCCATCGGCAGCCTGACACGATCAGTCGTTGCATCTCGTCGCCGTCGACGTGCGCGGCGCGCGGGAGCCGCTGCGCGAGCAGGCGGGCTGTGGTCGTCTTGCCAGCGCACGAGTTGCCGCAGATGATCCAGATCTCGGCGCCCTTGACTGGCTGACTGGTCGGTCCGATAGTCATCGGCCAAGTCTCTCGCGAAGCCGGGCGGAACATGCTGGGACCGAGTTGGCTCAAGTTAGCGGATGGACCAGCCTGTGGCCTGCTCGATCCAGCGGCTTGTGGCGAGCGCGGCGAACAGGATGGTCAGGATGAGCCTCGGTGGAGTCGCGCTTGCGGTGGCAGATGGGTTATGCCGATGTTCGGGTTATGCCGACGTCGTAGTAGTGATGCCTGCCCGGGCTGGCTATGCCAGTCCCGAAGGTCGGCATAGCAGGGAAGCCTGATCCTCCTTCTGTGACCTTTCGGAAGGAGACTGTGATGGCAGATTCTGTCAGGTGCACCGGCCCGCTGGTCGTGCACATGGACGCGCTGCATGACTGGCTCGGGCGCAGCGGGTGCTCTCCGGGACGATCTGTCCGGTGCGAGCACGCGTTCGCCCGCTTCTCGTCGTGGATGGCCCGGCGGCATCTTGGGCTGGTTGATCTGGACCCGGACCTGATCGATGAGTACGTCGGGCAAGAACAAGAGCGCACCAGCAGCACGACACCGGCAGCGTTCCAGTATCTGCCGATCGCGAGACGGTACCTGGTGGCGGCTGGCGTGATGAGACCGGCGGCGCCGGTGAGCCGCAGTCGCGGGGGCGTGCCCCGGCTGCTGGCCGGCCCGCTGGCGGCCGTGATCCCGGAGATGGTGACCTGGCTGCGGTTGCAGGGATACGCTCCCGGCACCGTGAAGTCGGTCGCCGAGACTGCGGCCCGGCTGAGCGCGTGGATGCACGCATTGGCGCTCACCGCCGAGGATGTCAGCCACGAGCTGCTGGAACGGTTCGTCGTCGCGCAGAGCACCGGGCTAGCCCGGCACCCGTCCTCAGCCCACCGCATCGTCACGGTCCGCAAGTACCTGACTGCCTGCGGCACGCTCGGCGAGATGGCCGTGCCGGCGCAGCCTGGGACGCCGGTGACAGCCGAGCTTGACGCCTGGGGCGGCTGGCTGCGGGCCGAGCGGGGCATTGGTGCCACAACTGTCGCCGACCAGCAACGCTGGGCCGGGCCGTTCCTGACCGGTCTGCTCGCCACCGACGGGCGCATCGACTGGACCCAGGCCAGCTGCGCCGGGGTGAACAGCTATGTCGCAGCACGGGGGAGCGGTTACTCGCTGGCCTCGCGACGGCACCTGGTGGCCGCGGTCAGGTCGCTGCTGCGGTGGGCGTTCGCGACAGGTCGAACCGCTTACCCGATGTCGGGCGGGGTGCTGCGTGCACCCTCGTCCCGGACCGGGCTGCCCCGCGGCCTGCGGCCACCGCAGGTCCAGGCGATCATCGCTGCCGCCGGCAGCGCCACTGCGACGGGTGCCCGGGACCTGGCGGTGGTGATGATGTTCTCCCGGCTCGGGTTACGGGCCAGCGAAATCGCCGGGCTGACACTGGACGACATCGACTGGGCCGGCGGCAGGCTGAGCGTGGTCGGCAAGTCCGCGCGCAGGCTGACGCTGCCGTTGCCGGCCGATGCGGGCACGGCGCTGGTGGACTACCTGCGGGTGCGCCCGGCCCGCGGCACTGACCGGGCAGTGTTCCTGCGGGCCCGTCCGCCATGGGGCAGGCTGAGCCGGCAGGGGACCTCCGGGATCGTCGCGCGGCTGGCCGCCCGCGCCGGGCTGGGCACCATCCGCGCCCACCGGCTGCGTCACACCGTGGCCACCCAGGTCGTGGCAGCCGGCGGCTCACTGGTCGAGGCCCGTGAACTGCTCGGTCACTCTCACACCGACGTCACGGCCAGCTACGCGCGGACAGACCTGGCCTCACTGCGCGTGCTGACGCTGCCGTGGGGACGGCTGCCCTCATGAGCACGCTGCGCGAAGACCTCGACGAGTACCTGGAGATGCGCCGGGCGCTGGGGTTCCAGCTCGACAAGCTCGAGCGCCTGGCCGGAGGGTTTATCGACTGGCTGGCCACGCGCGGGCAGACCGACAGCTTCACCATCGGCGACGCGGTGACCTGGGCCCGGCTCCCGGCTCAGGCCGCTCCCGTCTGGTGGGGCATCCGGCTGGGTGCGGTACGGACGTTCGCTGCCTACCAGCACGCCCGCGACAACGCCGTGCCGATCATCCCCGCCCGGTTGCTGCCCGCAACCTCAAGCCGCGCCGAGCCCTACATCTACTCCCAGCACGATCTCGATGCCCTGCTGGCAGCCTGCCCCGAAGCATTCCTTCACGGCTTCGTCGCCGACACCATGTCCACCATCGTCGGGCTGCTCGCCGTCACAGGCATGCGGATCGGTGAAGCACTGCGCCTCGGCGTGCCCGACATCACCGCCGACACTGAACCTGGCGGCCAGCCCGGCGGCGGGCTGCTGCTAGTCCGGGCAAGCAAGCACGGAGCCGACCGGCTCCTGCCCGCTGACCCCTCCACCATCACTGCGCTGAACACCTACCGGGACCTGCCCGCCCGGCGGCATGCCCGCCCCGCCCCGGCCGGCCCGTTGTTCGTCACCAGGAACGGCACCGGCTACCAGCGGTCCACCATCGAGTTGTACTTCCAGCGGCTCACTCGTGCCGCCGGGCTGCAACCCCGAGGACGGGCCACCCCACGGCTGCATAGTCTTCGCCACTCGTTCGCGACCACACATATCGCGGCTGCCTACCGTGCCGGGACCAACCCGCAGCGCACCCTGACGGTACTCGCGACATGGCTGGGACACACCAGCCCCGCCCATACCTACTGGTATGTCTCGGCAACCCCCGAACTGATGGCGCTGGCAGCCGCCCGGCTCGCCTCGCGACCCGGCGATCTCCCACCAGACCAAGGAACACCACGATGACTCTTCTCGCTCCTGCTCTGCAGCGGTATTTCACTGATTACGCTCACGCCCAGCGTGATCTGAGCCCGAACACGATCGCCGCTTACCGCGACACCTGGCGGCTGCTGATCAAGCACGTGACCGCCACCACGAGCCTCCACGCCGACAAGATCGGGCTGGACATGCTCGACGCGCAGGTCGTGGCCGAGTTCCTCGACCACCTGCAGGCCCAGCGCGGTAACAGCGCCAAGACCCGCAACGCCCGGCTCACCGGGATCCGCGCTGTCCTCGCCCACGCCCTGCCCGATCACCCCGAGCACGCCGAGACGATCACCCGCGTGCTGGCCATCCCGACCCGGCGCAGCCCGGCACCGGTACTGCAATTCCTCACCGCCGAGGAAACCGATGCGCTGCTCGGCGCCCCCGACACGGGAACCTGGACCGGGCGGCGCGACCACGCCCTGCTCACACTCGCCGTCCAGACCGGGCTGCGAATCAGCGAGCTGACCGGCCTCACCACCGGCGACATCTATCTCGGCACCGGGCCGCACGTGAGCTGCCTCGGCAAAGGCCGGCGACGCCGGGCCACGCCACTGACGCCGACCACCCGGGCCGTGCTGACGGGCTATCTCACCGAACGGCTCACACGCCGGGGGACTGCCTTGTTCCCCGGACCTGCCGGCCAGCACCTGTCCCGCGACGCCCTCGAACACCGGCTTGCCAAGCACCTCGCGCTCGCCGCCGGAACCTGCCCGTCGCTGGCAGCCAAGCACGTCACCATGCACAGCCTGCGGCACTCGGCGGCCATGAACCTACTGGCCGCCGGCGTCGATATCGCGGTCATCGCGCTCTGGCTCGGCCACCAGCACACAGCCAGCTCCGACGCCTACTTGCACGCCGACATGGCGATCAAGCAAGCCGCCATCGACCGGACCCGCCCGCCTGACACCGCGCCCGGCACCTACCGTCCCGAGCCCGACATCCTCACCTGGCTCAGCAGCCTCTGATACCGCCTGCTGGCTATGCCGACCTTCGGGACTGGCATAGCCAGCCCGGGCAGGCATCACTACTAAGACGTCGGCATAACCCGAACATCGGCATAACCCGTCTCATGCCGACGTCGGCATGAGATGGGCCGCGCCGCAGGGTCGCCCTTGCTCATCCGGAACGCCCTTTCGATCTGGAACGGACGGACTTGTCTCGATCGGCGATCGCGCTACAGCCCGCCGAGCAGGTCGCGAAGCGCACCGGTGTAGGCGTCGAGGGCGGCGCGGCCATGCCGGGTGAGCGCGATCGAGGTGCGCGATGCTCTCCCGTTGCCGGTCGTCTCGGTTTTGAGGTAGCCGGCGTTCTCGAGCTTGCGCAGGTGGGTGATCAGGTTGCCGGGCGTCAGCTCGAGCACGTCCTGTAGGCGGGTGAAAGACAGGCTGGCTCCTTCGGGGAGCGCGGCCAGCGTGGCGACGATCCGCAGCCGCGCTGGGGCGTGGATCAGCGGGTCGAGCGAGTCGGCCGTCATGCCTGCGCTGACGGACGGCGACGCCGCAAGGCGTCCGCTGCGGCGTAGCCGACCATGCCGATGAGCAGGCCGATCCCCGCTGCCAGCCACGCTCCACTCGGCCCCACGAACGCGGCCACGATGCCCGTGACCACTACCGCGAGCGCAGCCCCGAACTGCCGCCAGTCGGCCTTGCTGGCGGCGATCCCGAGCACAGTCGTGCCGACGATGATCAGGGGCGCCGCCGCCGGGATCACGCCGTAGACGATCGCGTCGCTGGCGCCATAGTGCTTCATCGCGCCTTGCAGCACGGGGCTGCCTAGTACGAACGACACCAGGATCGCGACCCCCTCGGCCTGCTGCTGTCGCAGCGGCGGCCCGCTGACGCCGGCGGTCGCGCGCCGGTAGACCGTCACCGACGCCGCGATCGCGACTGCCACCGCTGCGTACACCAGCGCGACCACGCCCGGGTTCGGGCCCTTGTATGGATGCTGCCCACGGGTCGAGAGCCACAGCGCGCCGTAGGCGACAAGGACCACGGCGCCCGTGACCGCGGTAATCCACAGCGGGCTCAGATTGAACTGCTGCCGCGCCTCCTGCTCGGTCTGAGCGAGCAGCCGCGCCGCCTCGCGCGGATCGAGCCCGTCGCCGTCGTCGGCTCTCGTGGTCTGATCGAAGTCGTGTGGTCCGTCCATGGGGCTGCTCCCTCCGATTGCTTTGTTATGCAAAGTTAATATACTTTGCTGCCCAAAGTCAAGGCACCTGACCGTCCGCACATTCGCTAGCGGCGTGCGCCGGGCCAGGGCACGACGGTCAGCGGAGCGGTACCCGTCACCGCGCCTGCCCCCGCGATCGCTCGCTGAGCGAGCAGCAGGCGGCTCAGGTGCCGGTGGCGAGCAGGCCGAGCCGGCTGATCCTGCGCCTGAACTGACGGCCGGCGAGACCCACTTCGAGCGCGAACATCTCATTCCGCTCAAGCCGCACCCCGCCGATGGTGAACCGGTTGACGGCGACATAGACCTGGCTCCACGGGCAGTCCTTCAGCGCTTCGTCGCCGTGCTGCCTGGCATTGCCCGCGCGGACGGCGGCCATGACCTCGTCATGGAACGCCAGGGTGCTAGCGGGATCTGGGTCGGCCAGCCACAGCGCCCTGATCTGCTCGGCGTCGGTGCGGCTGGCCCGGCGCTGCGGCCGCTGGAAGGCGGCGGTCAGCGCCCACATATCCGCGTCTGACGGGCGGCGCGGCGGCGCGGTCGCGGTGTCCTTGGCGCGTGCCTCGCGGTCGGCGTGGCGCCGCGTGTCGACCGGCGACCGGCCAGCCTGCGCTGGTCGGAACCCGGAGTCCTGACGCGGTCTGGGCTCGGGCCGCCGGGTGCCCGGCAGGAAACCGAGCCGCTCGAACCCGCGCCCGAAGAACTCACCGTCGACGCCGGCCTTGAACGTGAACAACTGCCCCGACTTGAACTCCTCAGACCCGATGACGGCATCGGCGCGGGCGACGAAGGTCGAGATCCACGGGCACGCGCGGCTGAACTCCCCCGGCCTGACCGCCACCTGATCGGCCTTGATGGCGGCGCTGATCAATCCGAACAGCCGGTAGGTCTCGTCCGGGTTCGTATCGGCGCGCCAGAACGCCTCGAGTTCTGCGATGCGCGAGCGGTCGTTCTGGTACGTGGTCTTCGCGCCGGGATCGGTTAGCGCCCAGGCATCGAAACGCAGGCCGAGTCGTTCTCCGAGGGTAGGCGGCGCGGGCCGGGGCTGGCTCGACGGCTGACCCATGGTCCGCGGCGCACTCCCCTGCCCGGCATGAACAGGAGAGCGCGCTGGCCCCGGCGGCTCGGACCCCCGCCCGCGGCCCTGGCCCGTCCAGTCCACCGCCGACCAGTCCTGGCCCGCGGGCTCGGGGCGCCGCGCCTGCGCGGGAGCGCCAGGCGCCTGAAACGCGGTCGGCTGCGCCGGCCGGGGCGGAGGCGGTGGCGGCAGCCGGCGAGCACGCGCGGCCGCCTGCGCCGCGGCGTCATATCTGGAGTCGATCAGGCCCGGCATCGCCGCCTGCTGGCCAGCCAGGAAGTACAGCCTGACCACTTCGTGCAGCATCGTCCAGATGTCCCTGGTCAGCTTCACTGCCTGCCGGTCGCTCGCTGCGGCCTCGACCTGGTCGAGCTTGGCCCTGGCGAGCTTGATGGCGCCCGCGATGGTTTCGAAGGCCCCGTCGTAGCGCTTGGGCAGGCGCGACCGGTCATTCTGCATCGTGTTCAGCGCATCCTCGGCGGAAGTGCCCAACTGCACGACTCCGGCGATCGCGGCGACGAAATGAACGGGTGGCGCATCGGCGACCCAGTCGAATCGTGGCGGCGGGGCCGGCAACCTGAACTGAAGAACGAAATCGCCGCCTGATTCGATCGCGGCGAGCGCCGACTGCGCGAGGTCGATCCATTTCAGCGCGGCGTCATAGAGTCCGTCAGCGAGCACGAACGTCGCCTCCGGCAGCCGTCCGGTTTCGCCAATCTGCTTCTGCGCCGAGGCCACCATGACGGCGGCCACATCCTGAAGCGCCTGAGAAGCCCAGGCAGACAGCAGGAAGGTCGCAGTCCCTGTGTTCTGCAGCCAGGGGTGACTCTTGATTGCCATTTCGAGGCGCAGATCACCGAGCGGACCGTCAAATGCCAGAATTCCGGTGGCTGCGGCTCGTTTCTTCTGGCCGAGCCCGGCCGTCTCCACGACTCTGCCGGTGAGACGCTCCCAAAGACTCATGCCGCGTGCCCGATCCCCGCGCTCCCGAATACTCCCGAATTCCCGAATACACGAGCTTTCTCTAACTTTCACCATGATACGTGGCTGCCGGCCGCGCGGGCGCGACGAGCACGGTTAGCTGTCGAGCCAGGCGCGCACGTGATTGGTCAGGAACTCCAGGTCAGCGGGGTTTCCCTCGGGACTGCCGGCCCGGTGCCCCCAGACGCTCGGGATCGCCGCGAGCCGCCCGCGTCGCAGGTGGCTGAGTTCCGCTTCGCTGTCGGCCACGCGGAAGTACAGGTCGGTCTCGCCAGGAAGCAGCAGGACCTTGGCGCTGATCGCGCCGAGCGCGGCCGCGAGGTCACCGCCGTAGAGGTCGTTGTTGCTGATGTCCGCCTCAGCCCAGGTCATCGCCTGCGCGTACAGATTCGCCGCCCTGCAGGCGCCGAACGCCTCCTCCCAGTCGGTCTTCAGGAAGGTCGCCAGATCCGGGGCGCCGAGCGCGGTCTGATACAAGCCCTCGCGGTAGAAGTCCTGGCTCAGTCCCCAGGCGGCGTAGATGTGGGCGAATGCCCGCAGTGCCGCCTGCGGCTCCGCGCTGAACCGGCCGTTGCCCTGATACTCAGGCGCGGCCTCGAGAGTCCGCAGCAGCCCGGACAGGAAGACCTTGTTGTGCACCGAGGTGCGCGCGCTGCCGCACACGACGATCGCGCGCTCGACCAGGTCAGGGTAGAGCGCGGCCCAGTGATAGGCCTGGCCTGCGCCCATCGAGAAGCCGTAAGCGGCAGCGACGCTGGCGACGCCGAACTGCTCGGTGAGCAGCCGGTGCTGGGCGCGGACGTTGTCGGCCATGGTCACGACGACCGGGAAGCCCGTGACATCGGCCGCGCTGGACGAAAGGCCATTGGAGAACATGTCGGGGATTACGATGAACCACCGGCGCGGGTCGAGCACGCCGTCCGGCCCGATCAGCCAGGTGAGATCCTCGTGCGTGGCCGTGTAGCTGCACGGATAGACGATCACGTTGTCCCGCGCCTCGTTCAGGGCGCCGTGCGCCTGCCACACCAGCCTTGCGTCGGGGATCACGCCGCCGCCCTCGACGTCTAGGTGACCCAGGCTCAGCACGCCGTCGGATACTGGCCAGCCCGGTCCCTGAACCGTCATCGGATCGCTCCCCTCACCGGCTCGGCTCGGCTCAGGGCGAACTTATCAGGACAGCTAGCCCTGTTCCGCGCGCAGACTCCTGGCGTGGTTGACGATGTGCGTGACCTCGTCGGCCTTATGCGTGATCAGCACGATCCGGCCGGCCGGGTCACGCATGGGGGTGTTGACGACGGCCCAGTAACGCTCCTCGAACATCCCTGGCCGGCCGGGATCCTCAACGTCGTACCTGACCGGCATGATGACGTCGCGCTCGCCCGTCGCGACGACTACCTCGAACGAGTCCCTGAGCTGGCCAGGGCCCAGTACGCTCGGGTCGTCCGGGTTCTGCGGGAAGGCGTCGAACAGGTTGCGGCCGATAAGCTGCTCCCTGCTGCGCCCCGACGCCTCGAGGTAGCCGTCGTTCACGTCGAGGATCGTGCCGTCCGGCGTCAGCAGCGCCATCGCGCCCGGCGTGGTCCTGAAGACCTCCTGATAGTCGATGCTCGTCTCGGCCATGTTCACTCCCCCGGCCTCCTTGCGCGTTGGCCCCCTAGCAGGAGTGCCATACCCGAGTGATCAGCACCCAAAGCTGGCCTGCTGCCGCCTGGCGGGCCCGGCGGCCAAGGAAAACCGCTGTACACCGCGCTCTCGCGTTTCCCGCTCACCCTCGCCGATCTGTACGCGCGGCGATACGCGGCGCCCCGATATCGTCGGCTCAGCCGGCGGCCGGGCCTGGGCTGTACCTCTGGGCGCGCAGGGTTGCCGCGGCCCGCTTGACGTTAGGGCGGCGGAGACCTGGGTAGCGCAGGCCCGCATCGCAGGACAAGCAGCGAAGGCGGAAGGGACGACATGGCGACAGACAAGACGGCCGAGCTCTCCGAGCTGGTCAAGGAGAAGGCCGAGCAGATGCGCAGCCAGGCCGCGGCGCGGGCCGACGACGTCCGCAGCCAGCTCGCGGACAAGGCCGCAGACATGCGCGATCAGCTCGCGGCCAAGACGGACGACGTCCGGGGTCAGCTGGCTGACAGCACGCCAGAGCAGGTGCGCGAGGCCGTAGCCAAGGGAGCGGCCGGGGCCAGGAAGCGCGGCCTGCCTGTGGCTATCGCGCTCGGCGCGATCGCCGTCGCGCTGCTGATCGTCAGGCGGCTGCGGAACCGGTGACGAACGTGCCGACCAAAGCGGCCGGCCAGCTCGCCGGCCTTCTCAGCGGCCTGCTGGCCAGCGCGCTCTTCAGACAGGCGTGGAAGGTGGCGGCCGGCGATGATGAGCCGCCAAGCGCGACCGACCCGCGCCGCGGCTGGGGGGAAGTCCTGGTGGCCGCCGCGCTGCAGGGCGCCATCTTCGCAGCCGTCAAGGCCGCCGTCGACCGCTTGGCAACGGCGGCGCAGGCCAGGTCCGCGGGATAGGCGCGCGCGCCGCTCTGACGACCCGATGCGGGCTGACATGCCGGGCGAGGCGGGAGTCCGGCGCGGGTCGCTCGGGCGTTGCGGGGACGCGGAGCGTATGCGACGATCAGCGGGAATTTGCACTGATTCTGCAGAATTCAGGAGCGAGACCATGCCGCACGTTCCCACCACGGCCGGCGACGTCGACACCGAGGACCTCGGCGTCGTCTTCATGCACGAGCACGTCTTCGTCAGGACGGAGTCGCTGCAGTGGGGCTGGCCTGGATTCGGCGGCTGGGACGAGGAGACTGAGGTTGCGGCCGCCCGCGAGCGACTCACCCGGCTGCGCGGCAATGGCGTCGACACCATTCTCGACATGACGGTCCCGGGCCTGGGCCGGGATCCCGCGCTCGTGGCCAGGGCGGTCGAGGGCACCGGGCTGAAGGTGATGTTCGCGACCGGCTTCTACACCTATGAGCACCTGCCGCTGCCGTTCAGCCTGCGCGGGCCCGGCAAGATCCTCGACGGCGACGACCGGCTGCTTGAGTCGATGTTCGAGGCCGACCTGACCACCGGTATCGGTGAGACCGGCTTCCGCGCCGCCGTCCTCAAGATCGTGACCGATGAGCCTGGCATGACGCCGGACGTCGAGCGGCTCGCTAACGCGGTGGCCAGCGTGCACCTGCGGACCGGCGCGCCGATCTGCACGCACGCGCACGCGCAAAGCAAACGCGGCCTTGACCAGCAGCGGGTGCTCAAGGACAGGGGCGTAGACCTCGGCCGCGTGATGATCGGCCACTCGAACGAGACGACCGACCTTGACTACCTCACCGCGATCATCGACAACGGCTCCTACCTGGGCTGGGACCGCTGCGGGCTGCCGATGGCCGTGCCGCTGGACACGCAGATCGACACCCTGGCCGCGCTCTGCGAGCGCGGGTACGCGGGCCGGATCATGCTGTCCCACGACAAGTCCTCGTTCATGGACTGGTTCACCAACGCCGAGGTCGATCCCGTGCTGCCGGACTGGCGCTACACCTACCTGCACGACACGGTACTGCCAGGGTTGCGGGACCGCGGCGTCACCGACGGCCAGATCGAGCAGATGCTGATCCGCAATCCGCGCGCGTTCTTCGGCGCGTCAGGAGCGGCCTGATGGCGATCACGCCACCACCCAGGGGCGCGAATCCCTTCGACGTTTCCGGCGTCCGGCCGGACAGCGACGGCATCCGCAGGTATCCGGACCTGCACGAGTCCCTGGTCGAGATGCTCAGCGAGAGCGTGCTGGCCGACCCGCAGGCGGAGGCACTCGTGCAGGTCGGCGGCGAGCGGGTCAGCTACGCGCAGCTGTGGGACCGCGCCGCCCGGGTCAGCGGCGGCCTGCGCGAGGCCGGGATCGGCCCGGGTGACCGGGTCGCGATCAGGCTGCCGAACTCGGTCGACTGGGTGCTCGCCTTCTTCGGCGGCCTGATGGCGGGCGCGGTGGTGGTGCCGGTCAACACCCGCCTCACCGAGCCTGAGGCGGCCTACATCATCGGCGACTCGGGCAGTTCCTACGTGTTCGAGCCCGGCGTCGCGCTGCCGGACGGCGCGCCGCTGGTGCGTGAGGGGGGCCGCAGGTCCGACGTCGCGGCGATCTTCTACACCAGCGGCACCACCGGCTTCCCCAAGGGCGCGATGCACACCCACGAGAACGTGCTCGCGAACGTGGAGACCGTCTACCGGGTGAGCGACATCCCGCGCGACGCAGGCCGCGAGATGCGGACGCTTGTCGTCGTGCCGCTCTTCCACGTCACCGGGTGCCACAGCCAGACCTTGCCGGCGCTGCGGATCGGCGGGGCCGCGGTGATCGACGCGGCCTTCGACGGCCGCCGGATGATCGAGACGCTCGAGAGCGAGCGGATCACGGCCTGCACCGCCGTGCCAGCGATCTACTACTACATCCTCAACCACCCCGACTTCTCCCCCGCGAAGGTCGCGGGGGTCCGCTGGGCCTCTTACGGCGGCGCGCCGATCGCGCCCGACCTCGTGCACCAGATCGGCGAGCGCTTCGCCGGCGCGCGCCTCGCGAACGGATTCGGCCTGACCGAGTGCACGTCGATCGCCACCCTGCTGCCGCACGAGTGGGCCGCGGAACACGCCGATTCGGTTGGGTTCCCCGCGCCGCACGCCGAGGTCGCCATCGACACGTCTAATTTCGGCGATAACACAGACCTCGGCGAGATTCTGATCCGCGGCCAGAGCGTGTGCGCGGGTTACTGGAACAAGCCAGAGGCCACCGCGCAGACCTTCGCCGACCACTGGCTGCACACGGGGGACGTCGGCCGGGTCGACGCCGACGGGCTGGTATTCGTGCTGGACCGGATCAAGGACATGATCAACAGGGGCGGCGAGAACGTGTACTGCGTCGAGGTCGAGAACGCCCTGATCGGCGCGCCTGGCGTGGGTGAGGTTGCCGTCGTCGGCGTGCCTGACTCGATGATGGGCGAGAAGGTCGGCGCGGTGATCGTTCCGCTGCCCGGCGCGAACGTCGATCCCGCCGCGGTGCTGGCGTACGCGCGCGAGCACCTCGCCGACTTCAAGGTGCCGCAGTTCATCGCCGTCCGGCCGGAGCCACTGCCGCGGAACCCGAACGGGAAGGTGCTGAAGGCGCCGCTGCGCAAAGCGGCATTCAAGTACGAGCGATGAGTTTGTCCATCTGACGCAGTCTCCATCGTCGTGAGGTAGCCGGCAGCGTGTCGGCATCCCGATACGACAGGAGATCACGATTTCTGGCGAATAAATCATTCGGTCTTAACGGCCACACAATATGATGGCGCGACTAAAGACTTATGGCGTCCGGTCTGGCATTATGCGGTGCCATGACAGTGCATGGTGCCAGCCAGCGAGACGCGGCCGCGCGGGTTGCATTGATCGGCGTCATCGGGCTGGCCGTGACCGCCACCTTGTATTTCGTGGGCCGGGCAATCGTCAAGACGTCGAGCTACAGTACGGTCGGCCTGTTCGGCCAGACCGGCGTGGGCGTGCTCAGCCTCAAGTCACTCCTCTCGACGATCGCGCTCGGGCTTGCGATCGTCCAGGTGCTACTCGCGCTGTGGATCTACCGGAGGCTGCCGATCGCGGGACGGCCGCCCAAGCAGATCGGGCTCACGCACCGGATCGTCGGCAGCCTCGCCTTCGTCGTCACGCTGCCGGTGGCCATTCACTGCGCTATCGCCTACGGCGTCCGGGTCACCGACCACCGGGTTCTGGTTCATTCCATCGCCGGGTGCTTCTTCTATGGTGCGTTCGTCGCGAAGGTGCTGCTCGTGCAGACCAAAAAGCTGCCGGGATGGACACTGCCGGTCGCCGGCGGCATCCTCGCCGTGCTGCTCCTCGTGCTCTGGTACACCTCGGGGCTGTACTACTACAACGGCTACAGCGTGCCGATCTGAGGCCAGCCAGCGACCAGCGGCTATCAGCCGATCAGCGGCAGGCGGTTGTCGGGGTGGGCGGCGCGGCCCGAGGCCGCCAGCACCCACGAGAGGTCGTCGGTGAGATCCGCCGGGCGCCGGCCCACCGTCCGCCTGGCAAGCAAGTCGTCGAGTATCGCCGCGGTCGCGGCGATGCCTTCCGCCGACGCCACCGGCTCCCTGCCGAGCGCGAGCATCAGGTCGAGGCCGTGCACGACGGCCTCGACGATCCGGCTCGCGGCGAACTCATCGATCCGCATCGGGGCGAAGTAGCCAGGGCCGACCGTGTCGGCGGGCACCGACCGGCACTCCTCGACGGTCTTGGCGAACGTCTCGGCCAGGACCGCCGGCATGTCCTGCGGCGTCTTGCCCTGCACCATCGTGTACGCGTACCCGTAGACGACGGGCCCGGTCTCGGAGCGCGGGTTGATGAAGAAGCTGGTCCTGTCCCTGGCGGGGTGACTGTCGCCGCGACCATCGATCAGCATCCTGGTCAGGCCGATTGCGATGTCGAAATGGCCGGCGAGCTCGAAGACCGTCCAGTGCGGCAGCTCGGCATCGACCGGTACCAGGCGGGTAGGCATCGCCCATTCCCGTGGCGTCAGCCCGCGGAAGACCTGCTCGACGCTGGTGAGCTCGCCGGCAAGCACGGCAACGCTCGACTCGTAGTCCCCCACCAGACCTCCTCAGCCGCGGTCACGAACCGGGCAATAACGCCGTAGCGGACCCGGATACCAGACAGGTTCCCAGTCGCCACAGACGCTTGGCAAGACGGCCGTACGGCCCGATGGCGATGGCTAACCTCATCAGCGACGCCGTCAGCCAGGACGGCTGTCGGGGACCAGGCTGAAGTCCATCTCGGCCACGAAGCTGACGTCCCGCGGATCATGGGCCCCGGCCGGCCAGAACGGCCGCACCAGCGAGTCACGGACCCCGAACACGGCATCGCTGCTGAGATAGGGGTTCTCGGCGTCGAAGATGTGCGTCGTGACCGGGCGGTGACCGGGCGCCGACACGATCGCGTGGATGTGGGCAGCCCGCCAGCAGTGCCTGCCCGTCGCCCTGAGCAGGTCGCCCACGGGTCCGTCGGTCGGAATCGGGTAGCTGACCGGCCTGGCCGTGCGGAACGCGTACCGGCCGTCGTCGCCCGCCGTGAAGACGCCGCGCAGGTTGAACGCCGGCTGCCCGGGATCCTGCGTGTCGTACAGGCCGTTGCCGCTGCTCTGCCAGACGTCCAGCGTCGCGCCAGGAAGCGGCTGCCCGCTGGTATCGGTGACCATGCCGCTGACCAGGGTGGGGCTGCCGTCTTCCGGCCGCCCGATCTGATCGCCTGCCGCCCGCCTGGGCGCGCCAGGCACATAGAAAGGCCCGAGCACCGTGGCCTCGGTCGCGTCACCAGCCGCGTTGATGATCTCGATCAGCGACGACAGACCGAGGACGTCGGAGAGCAGGATGAACTCCTGCCGCTCGGCGTCGCACTTCTGGCCGGTTGCCGTCAGGAAGTCGATGCCAGCCCGCCACTCCTGCGCCGTCAGGCCGGTCTCGGTCGCGAACGCGTGCAGATGGCTGGTGAGCGCGCTGACCAGCTCGCGCTGGCGCGGCTGCGGCGTCCCGGCGAATGCCCCGAGCACCTGCCTGGTCAGGTCGTCCGGCGTCATCGCCGTCATTCGCGGTCGCCTCCTGGCCGCTCGCTGACACCCCTAGCGGACCAGCACCGCGTAGGCGACGACGTTGGACAGGTATGAACCGGCCGAGTAGTCGAACTGGCCGCCGCAGGTGATCAGCCTCAGCTCGGCGTCCGGCACCGGCCCGTACACCCTGGCCGTGGGGAACCGGTCCTTGGCGTACACGCGGACCGCGGTGATCCGGAATGTCGCCACTGAGCCGTTGGCGCCCCTCACGTAGACCTTCTGACCGCGGTGCAGGTCCCTCAACCGGAAAAATACCCCGGGGCCCGAGCGCGAGTCGATGTGACCGGCGATGACCGATGCCCCGATCGCACCAGGCCTGGGACTGCCCGTGAACCATCCGGCGACCGCCGCGCTGACCGGGACCTGCAGGGTGTCCCGGCTGGTGATCCCCAGGCGGATCAGCTTGGTGCGGACCCCGATCGCCGGGATGACCAGCCTCGCGGGCCTGGATACCCCCTGCTGGCGGCGGCCGCTGATCCCGCGGCCGGCCAGGCCGCGCGGGACGGGCACCTGCCCGGGGCCGCCGGGTCCGGCACTGCCGCCCTTGCCCGACTGGCCCGCGCCACCCGGGCCGGCCGCGTGGGAGGAGGCGAGGCCATGCGGCTGGCTCCCGGCCGGCGCCGAGTACCTGGGATGCTGGCCGGCCAGCGCCCAGCCGCCCAGGCCGAGCGCGATTGCCAGCACGCCGCAGCCCATCGCGGCCAGCCCGGCCGACTGCCCGAGCCTGCGCCGCTCGCGCCGCCTGCGGTGCCTGGCGGGCGGCCTGCTGAGGGCGCGCCGCCCGGACCCCGTCACGTCGCGGCAGACGGCCCGCGGCTACTCATCGCGTGGGCGCCGATCGGCTTGCGCGCCCGCCGGAAGCCGACGAAACCGACCAGCAGGCCAGCGCCTGCGAGAGCGACCCACGGCAGTCCTGAGTGCCCCGGCCGCTGAGCAGTGCCACCGAAACCGGTCGCGGGCGCACCGCCTGGTGCGACCTTGCTGCCGGCGGCGTCTACGAGATCGTCGAGGAACAGGCGGCCGGGGTCATCAAGCACCACGATCGTGTGTATCGTGCCCGCTGCCAGCGCGATGTTGCTGCTGGTTCGGTCCGTCGGCCCGGCCGCGCTGACGCTCCAGTCGCCCGGCTTCACGACCTTGTAGGAGCTGACCGTCGCGAACGGCACGTTTCGCGCGATGACGGCGTGGCCCGCGCGGATCGTCACCCTGTGCTCCCTGAGCGAGGCCTGGATGATCCTGACCAGCACCTTGCCCTTCGGGGCGGTCAGCCTGTCATGCAGCACCTGCAGGCGCAGCCCCTTCGCCGGGCCCATGCCGGCCACCGTGTACGCGCCGCCAGGGCGAATGTTCACCGACGTGGAGATGACCGGCGCGGAGGAGGATGGCGCGCCGGCGGCGCGCATGGCCACCGTGTACTCGCCGGCCGGGACCTTCTGGTAGCCGGAGACGGTGCCGTACGCCACGTGATGCACCACGATCAGCGCGTTGGAGTTGTGGAACGAATAGAGGTATACATCCACCGCTGGCGTGTTGGGTGACAGGTGCGCGAGCCTGAGCCATCCTGAGCCAGCCGATGCCGAGGCCGGGGCGGCGCCGGCGAGCAGGCCGAGCGCGAGGATAGCCAGGCCGAGCAGCCTGCCGATGCGTGCGATTGCCGCGTTAACGTTCATGGTCCCCCCTGCCAATCGTCAGTTCAGGAGTCCGATGGGATTGGGCAGTGCGAACTTGATGGAAACGACGGCCCGGCCGTGGTGCCGTGCCGTGGTGACGCTTACCGCCCGGTAGAGCGACCGCTGGCTGCGCAGGAAATTGACCAGCCAGCGCAGGTAGGCGTGTGCGGACAGGCCAGACTTCGGGTCCGGCCCGGCCAGCTTCACGCCAGTGAGCGGGACGCCGGAGCTGGCGCCCAGGGCCCGGTTGAAGAAGGCCAGCACCCTGATCGGCTGCTGCTGCGCGAGCGCCGGGAGGGTGATCAGCAGGCGAGGATCGACCTGGCCGGCCGCGAGTTCGGTTTTCGCGCTCGGCGGCAGGGCGATCCGCTGGTTGCCGACGAGCTGCGTTCCCCGCAGTTCCCTGGCAGCAATGTCCCTGGTCAGTGCCAGCTCATAGGCCGCGGCGCCTTCTGGCGCGATCACCCGGACGTCGACCCGCGCGTTGCCTGTGCCGAAGCTGGCCAGCACCGCTGGCGCGTACTCGGTGCTGAGCCTGAGTCCGAACTGGCTCTGCAGGTCTGGGGTGGCCACGACGACGGACGCCCCGAGCGGGTCCTGTGCTGTGTCCCTGAGCAGCATCAGGTCCGACGACGGCACGCCGGCCTTCACCAGCAGCGCGCACATCACGGTGTCGCAGCCCACGATCGAGCTCCTGCTGACCTCGCGGGACACCCACCTGGCCGCGTCGGCCCTCGCGGCGGCGGCGCCGGCCAGGATCGCGCCGCCGCCTCCGCCGCGCGCCGGCGTCCCGCCGCCTGAACGCTGCCCGAGCAGGGCCACGGTCGTCCCGGCTGCCGTAAGCAGGAGCAGGACGGTCAGGGTCGCGAGCCAGGCCACGTGACGACGGCCCCATCCGCCTGCCCGGCGGCGGTCAAGCGATCCCCCTGCCTGGCCAGGAGCCAGGCCAGCCTCAGGCAGCGGGTCAGGCGCAAGGGCGGTTCCAGCGCGCGCGCCGCGACCGGCGGCCGCATACGCGGATCCGCGTTCCGCGGCGGCGCCAGCCACGGACCCGGCGGCACGGTCATAGGGCCAGCCGTCCGACGACTGCCAGTCCGCCGCGAGCGGGTTGCCGGCACTGCCCGGATGCTCGGGCTGCGCGGGCGGCCACTGCCGCACGGCGGCACCACGCGGCTGACGGGAAGGCAGGCCGCGACCCTCGGCACCGTGCGGGGGCCTGGCCGGACGGATGGTCGTGTCCGTGCCCCGGTCCCGGCCGGCGCGCGATTCGCGTGACCGCAATACCGGCTGGAACAGCATGCGGACGTTATCCGGCAGCTCGGGCGGGGGAGGCTGCGCCCGGCCGTGCGGAGATGCTTCCGGGCGGTGCCGTGACCGGCCTGGTTCTCTCGCCTGTGGCAGCGGAGCAGGATCGTCCCCCGCGGGCGGAGGAACGACGGTCCCGCTGACCCGGCCAGGCTTGCGGCGGATCCACTTTTCTTCGCCCATGCAGCTGTCCCGTTAGAGAATTAGGCCATAAAGACATTAGTAGCGTCCGACCGGGACCGCAACACAATTCAGCATAATTTCATGGGTGAAAGCATCAATTTCTACGGTAGATGACCGATGCGCGAGTTCTGGCGGCTTGCAAGTTCGCGTCCGGCCAGGCCGGCGCCGTGCCGAGGCCCTGCAGACGTGGAAGTTCCGCAGTACAGCCTGCCTGTCCGGACACCTCCGTCCGGTAGCAGCGACATGACCGCGACGCAGGTACCATCTGGGCTCTATCCGGGCGATCACGACGAATTCCCGGAATCTGGACGTGCATTCTCGAGAACTGTCGCGGATTCCGCAGAATTCGGGTCGAACCTGAAGTCGGCGGCCGAGAATGGCCCTGGCGGGCCGTGTGATCCGCTCCCGAGCGTGCCAGAGAAGGCGTCGGGGCTCGGCTGCTCCCGTGCATACTGTCTATCGGGCCGGACCGAGCGAGACGCCGGTCCGGCGAGCGCGTGCTCAGGACAGCCGGCCACCCGCCGCCTCGGCCCCTGACACGGTGTATCCGGAGGCCTCACATGCCCGCTGACATGCACGCGCTCGCCGACGACCTCGCGACGGAGACTGCGGTGCTCAGGGCCATGGTGGCCGATCTGGACGAGGATGGCTGGCACGCGCCGACGCCGGCGCAGGGCTGGCGCGTCGGCGATCAGATTAGCCATCTGGCCTTCTTCGATGACGCCGCGATCCAGTCGGCGACCGACCCTGAAGGGTTCGCGGCGGAGATGGTGCGCGCCTTCACAGTCGGCGAGATCACGACCGACGACGTCGCCGAGCGCTACAGGAGCCAGACAGGAGCGGAGCTGCTCGCCTGGTTCGACGCCTCGCGGCGCAGGCTGATCCAGGTCTTCAGCGAGCTCGACCCCGCCCTGCGGCTGCCGTGGTTCGGACTGCCGATGAGCGCCGCGTCGTCGCTCACGGCCAGGATCATGGAAACCTGGGCCCATGGCCAGGACGTGGCCGACGCACTCGGGCGGGTGCGCGAGCCCACGGCCAGGCTGCGGCACATCGCGCACATTGGCGTGCGCGCGCTGCCGTTCAGCTTCGCGGCGAACGGCCTCGAGGTCCCGCCAGAACCGGTCAGGGTGGAGCTGACCGGCCCGGACGGCGAGGTGTGGACCTGGGGTCCGCAGCACGCGGCGAACCAGGTGACCGGTCCTGCCCTTGACTTCTGCCTGATCGTCACGCAGCGGCGGCACCGCGACGACACGGCCATCCGCGCGCAGGGCCAGGTCGCCACCCGATGGCTGGCCATAGCCCAGGCGTTCGCTGGCCCGCCAGGTCCTGGCAGGCAGGCTGGCCAGCACGGCTAGCGCCGCGAGGCCCCGCCGGTGCCGGCCAGCGGCCTCGCCTCAGACCCAGATACGGCGTGAGTTGGTCTGGTAGTCCGCGGACTGGGCTCCGGCGATCGCCGCCGTCTGCCTGCCCTCGGCCGTCCGCTGGGTGAACTGGAGCTCACTAGGCCCGGCCCACCGCTGCCAGGCCGCCGCGAACGCCGTCGCCCGCTTCTTGCTCCGCCCGAAGTCGTCGGGAACGGCCACCCACCGCTGCGCGAATGGCGGGCGCCTGGTCAGCGTCCTGACCAGCAGCACCGGCCACGCGGCGGAACCGGGCACCAGCCGCGCGACCAGGTACCTTGGGAACCCCGCAGGCGCGATCACGTTATCGAGCGCCACGGCGAACCGCTCGCACTCGGCCGCGGCGCCGTCCCGCAGGAAGCAGCGCAGGTAGCCCGACGCCACCCCCGCCAGCCCGCAGCGCCCTGATCCGCTGCCGCACGCCGGCCGCGAGCAGGTCGCCGAGCCGAACGCTGCCGTGCTCGGCGCGCGCGATCTCCCGCTTCAGCGCCGCCGTGATCCTGGCCAGCTCGCGCTTGCGGCGCTCGGCCGCCGCGCAGGTCCAGGCGGCCGCGTCGGCTTCGACCTCGGCCGCCGTCGCGCCGGTTGCCTTGGCACGCTCGGCCGTCCAGCGCCGCCTGGCGACCGCGCCGATCACGGCAGACGGATCGTCAAGCTGGCACAGCGACTGGTAGGTCAGGCACGCGATCGGCGCGGACTCGCTGGCCGCCGCCAGGCCTTCCGGCGCCGCAAAGTTCCGCGCGGCGTTCAGCCACTGTCCCTGCAGCGCCGAGTTCGGCACGAGCACCAGCGCCCTGGCCTCCAGCCTGGGCAGCATCTCCATGCCGAGCAAGGTCTTGCCGGACCCGGGCGGCGCCACGATGTACGTGCGGCGGTTGCCGTGCTCGAGGTTCTGATCGAAGGCAGCGAGCGCCATCTGCTGGTACTGCCGCCAGGTGCCGCAGAAAGCGAGCGCCGCTACCTCGGCAGCGTGATGTCGTGACACGTCGGTCCTCGGGGTGGGATGCCGCGGCGTCAGCCGCTGCCGCACAGACTAATTCCTGGCGGGCCAGCCGACATCGCCAGACAACGACGCCGGCCGGCCCGCCTGTCCCCCGGGAGCGGTTTGTTCAAGCAAAGAGGGCGCAGTCATCCCTGCGCGGGAATGGCGGCCCAGCCAGCCGGACACTCGGCGAGCCAGCATGGATGGATAGTCCGGCCGGCTGGACACGATCGCGGGCACGTGGCGGCGCGCCGGCATTCAGGTGACGGGCGGCCGGCGGAACTGCCGCCCTGGCCGCCGTGCCCTGGCCGCCGACGCGCGGCCGCGGTGCTAGGTGAAGGCGGCGGGACCGGCAGGATGAGCCGGCGCTGCGCGGCCACGACAGGCGCCCAGGCGCCGACCGGAGCTGGTGGCCGGACGGGTACGGTGATACGCCATCCACGCGAACCGCTCCAGGTGTCGGGCATGTGCAACCTTTCCGTCCGCAAGACGCTTCCTTAAGGAAAGACAGCGAAGTGCTGAAGTTATGACGCGGATGGAGGGAAGATTTCAGGACGCAGCAGATCACAGGTGCAGGTGGGACGGACATGACAGATCCGGCGGTGCCGTCAGCGACGTCCAGCGACGCCGATCTGATCGCGGCCGTGCGCGATGGCGACGCCGGGGCCTACGGCTTCCTCTACGAGCGGCATAGCGCCAGGGCGCTGCGCCTGGCACGCCAGATCGTCGCGGAGCAGGCCGACGCGGACGACGTCGTGTCCGAGACCTTCACGAAGGTGCTCGCGGCGATCAAGAGCGGGGCGGGCCCGACGGACGCGTTCCTTCCCTACCTGCTCACCGCTGTCCGCCGGGTCGCGTTCGACCAGGTCAAGGGGCAGCGGGCACAGGTACCGACGGGCGATGCCGATCTGGGCGAGCAGGAAGAACCGTTCGCCGACCCGGCTGTGGCGAGCTTGGAGCGAGCCCTGATCTCGCGGGCTTTCGCGGCGCTGCCTGAGCGCTGGTCGGCGGTCCTCTGGCTGACCGAAGTCGAGCAGGCGCGGCCGGCCGAGGTGGCCCTGCAGCTCGGGATCAGCCCGAACAGCGTCGCCGCGCTGCGCTACCGGGCCCGCGAAGGGCTGCGGCAGTCGTACCTGCAGATGCACGTGTCCCAGGCGCGAGCCGCGTGCCAGCCGGTGGCCGGCCTGCTCGGCGGCTACGTCAGGGGCGCGCTGTCGCGACGTGACGCTAAGCGGGTCGACGAGCACCTCGCCACGTGCGCGCCTTGCCAGGCCGCGCAGGCCGAGCTGGACGCGATCAACGGGACGATGCGCGGCGTGCTGGCGCCCGTGCTGCTCGGCGGCGCGGCGGCCGGCTACCTCGCGCACGGCGGGCACACCGCGGCGGCCGGCTGGGTACAGGCCGCGTCCCGCACCCTGCAGCGGATCCCGTGGCACCGGGCCGGTGCCCAGGCGGCGGCCGCTGTCGCGGTGGCGGGCATCGCGGTCACGGTCACGCTGTCGAACCCGCACCACGCCTCGCCTAGCGCCGCGGGGCCGCTCGGACTGGCCCCGCCGTCCGGGTCAGCGGCTCGCTCCGGCGGGGCGCAGGGACCGTCGGGTCCCGCAGGGCCTGACGGACCTGGCGGACCCGGCGGTCCAGGGCCTGGGCGGCACCGTGCCTCGCCGAGCCCGGCACCGACGGGGCCAGGCGGCCGGCCGCGGCCGACGCCGTCCGGTCCGGCCTCCGGCACGCCGAAGCCGTCGCCTACCTCGCCTGGCCCCGGACCGACCGGGCCGGGCGCCTCTGCCAGGCTCAGCGTGGGCGTGGCGGTCAGCGGACTGCTGAACCTCGGCGTGATCGACGTGGTCTCGGTCGGCGTGTCCGATCCGGGAACCGCGGCCACCGAGGGGCTCACGGTCAACCTCGGCCTGCCCGCCGGGATCACGCTGCTCGGACTCGGCTCAGGGTCTTCGGGCTGGACCTGCTCGGGCACGACCTGCACGCACGCGGCGATCGGAGCGGGAGCGGCCGCGACCGTGTCGTTCCGCGTGCTGGTCGCCAGCCTGGCGGGCTGCGGTAACCCGGTCACCGCCACGGCCGTCAGCGGTGCCCTGTCCGCGACGGGCCAGTCGGCCAAGCAGGTGCAGTGCGGCTGAGGACCTGGCGGTCGCGACCAGGTCAGTAGTCGTCGGTCGGGCGGCGCAGCCGCTTGGTCTGCGAGCGCCGCTGTTTGTCGGCGAGCCGCCGCTCCCTGGACGCCCTCGTCGGTTTCGTCGGGCGGCGGGCGGCGGGCGGCGGCGCGGTCGCCTCGGTCAGCAACTCGGCGAGCCTGCCCGCTGCCGCCTCCCTGTTGCGGAGCTGGGACCGGTAGTCGGAGGCGGCGATGGTCAGCACGCCGTCCGACAGCCGGCCCTCGAGGGCGGCGAGGGCGCGGCGCTTGAGCTCGGGCGGCAGGGCCGCCGACCCTGCGAGGTCGAACGAGAGCTCGGCGCGCGTGTCCGCGGTGTTGACCGACTGCCCGCCAGGTCCTGGCGACCGGGAGAATCGCCAGGTCAGCTCCTCGGGCGGGATCGTGATGCCGCGCACCACGACGTCGAGGCTCATGAGTCCATTGTTGCTGGTACGCGGCGGTGATCAGCGCAGGCACCCAGGAGGGGCCAGGCGTACTATTCCGGGCAAGCTCCTCCGTCCCGGCTTGACGGTGGCGCAGTGTCGGCAGAGCGGTGTCGGTAGATCGGAGCGGTATGAGCGATTCGGCGAAGTCGGTGCTGGTGACCGGCGCATCCGCGGGCATCGGCCAGGCGTGTGCGGACCGGCTGCACGCGGCCGGCTGGTCCGTCACGGGGGCGAGCAGGCGCGGCACCGCGTCCGCTGGCTGGACCGGCCTGGTGATGGACGTCGACGACGACGAGTCGGTCAGCTCGGGGGTTGCCGCCGTGCTCGAGACCGCTGGCCGGATCGACGCGGTGGTGGCGGCCGCCGGCTGGGGACTGGCCGGCGCGGCCGAGAGCTCATCCGTGCACGAGGCGAAGGCCCAGCTCGAGACCAACTTCTGGGGCTGCGTCCGGGTCGTCCGGCAGGTCCTGCCCGTGATGCGGGCGCAGGGCGGCGGCAGGATCGTACTGATCAGCTCCATCGGCGGCGCGATCGGCATCCCGTTCCAGGCCTTTTACAGCGCGAGCAAGTTCGCGCTCGAAGGCTATGGCGAGTCGCTCGCGTACGAGGTCGCGCCGTTCGGCATCGAGGTGACCCTGGTGCAGCCCGGCAACGTGCGGACGGATTTCACCGACAGCCGGCGGATGGCGAGCGCGGCTCGCGACGACGCCGTCTACGGCGAGGCGGCGGCCAGGGCGATCAGCAGGATGGAGCGCGACGAGCGCAACGGCGTCCCCGCCGCCGATGTCGCGGCGGTCGTGGCTAAGCTACTCAGCGCTCGCCGGCCGCCACGGCGGGTGTCGGTCGGCAGGGCAGGTGAGCGGGCCGGCCTGGTCGCCAAGCGGCTGCTGCCGTTCCGCGCGTTCGAGAGCGGCGCCCGCAGCAGCCTCGGCGTCTGACCGCCCCGCGCATCCCGCCCCGCGCATCCCGCCCCGCGCATCCCGCCCCGCGCATCCCGCCCCGCGCATCCCGCCCCGCGCATCCCGCCCCGCCCAGGCCGCCCCGCCCGGGCCGCCCCGCCCAGCGCCCCTGCGCTTCCATGAAGACAAAATGCTTAGCGGAAGAGAAAAGGCTCGCATAGGGTCTTCAGTCTTCCCCTTAGCCGGGTGCCCCAGGTGGAACGGGCTAGATCATCCGCAATGCTTCGGCGGGGGCAAGGCGGGCGGCACGCCAGGCCGGGTACAGGCCGGCCACGGCGCCCAGGGTCAGCGCGATCCCGACGGCCGCGAGCAGCACAGGAACCGGGACGACCGCGCCCCAGTGCCGTGCCCACGAGAACACCGCCGTGGCGAACCCGCCGAGCAGGGCGCCCGCCATGCCGCCCGCCCCGGCCAGCAGCGCCGCCTCGGCGACGAACTGGACCGCGATGTGGCGGCGGCTCGCGCCGAGCGCGCGCCGCAGCCCGATTTCGCCGCGCCGCTCCAGCACGGCGATCACCATGACGTTGGCGATGCCGATGCCACCCACGAGCAGCGCGACCGCGCCGAGCCCGAGGAACAGCCCCTGGAACGCAGCGGCCGCAGCGGCCCGCGCGGTCAGCGCGTCGGCCGGATTGGTGACCGATACGTTCTGCGGCGCCGCCGGGTCGGCGGTCCTTGCAAGCACGCCCTGGACGTCCGCGACCTGCGGCGGGCTGGTCCGCACGTAGATCTGGACCGGGTGCGCGCCGACGTGCAGCAGGCGCCGAGCGACCGGCAGCCCGATCAGGGCGGTGCGATCCGGCTCTCGAGCCAGGGGCAGCCGGCTGACGATTCCGGTCACGGCGAACCACTGGTTGCCGATCCAGACCCGCACCGAGCCGTCGGCCCGGTCGATGCCGAGCGCGCTGGCGGCGTCCGTCCCGAGCACCACGGCCGGGTAGCGAGCCGTGGCGGCCGACAAGAACCTGCCCAGGGCCATGCGGCCCTGCAGGGTCCCGAGCAGGCCGGGATCGGCGCTGTACACGGTGATCGCCTCCGTGTTCACGGCCGGAATCCTGTCGTTGCGGTACACGCGGGCGTGGACGTCACCGATCGCCGATGCGGCGAGCACAGGCCCGATCCTGCGGATCATGGCCGGCGCCGTCCCGGGCAGCATGAGGTTCTGGCCCGTGAACGACTGGCCAGGCGTCACGGTCAGCATGTTGGTCCCGAGCGCGTCGATCTCGGCGACCAGCTGGGCACGGCTTGAGGTTGAGATTCCGAAGACGGCCACCATCGTTGCGATACCGAGCGCTACCCCGGCTGCCGACAGCACGTCCCGGCCAGGCCGCACGCGGATGCCGAGGGCGGCGAGCGGGCCGACGTCGCGCGGCCGCAGAACGGACCGGGCGGTCATGCCGCACCGCTGCGCGATGATGGCGGTCCGCTGTCCCCGGTGATCACGCCGTCGCGCAGGCTGACCCGCCGTCGCGCCCTCGCGGCGAGCTCGGCGTTGTGCGTGACGAGCACGATCGTGGCACCCGCGGCGTTCAGCCCGGCCAGCAAGTCGACGATTCCGGCGCCGGTGCCGGAGTCCGGGTTGCCTGTCGGCTCGTCAGCCAGGATGATCGCAGGCTCGCCGATCAGGGCCCGCGCGATCGCGACTCGCTGGCATTCGCCGCCCGATAGCTCGCCTGGCCGGTGCGCGCCCCTGGCGGCAAGTCCGACCCGCTCGAGCGCCGCCTCGGCGGCGCCGCGCCGCTGCCCGGCCGGAACACCGCGGTAGAGCAGCCCGCACGCCACGTTCTCCACCGCAGAGAGTGCGGGCACCAGGAAGAACTGCTGGAAGACGAACCCGATCCGGGCGGCCCTGATCGCCGACAGGCCGCGATCCGGCAAACGCGCCGCCTTCTCTCCCGCCACCTCGACCGATCCCGACGTGGGCCGCTCCAGGGTGCCGGCGATGGCGAGCAACGTGGACTTGCCAGACCCCGACGGGCCGACCACGGCCACGAACTCGCCGGATCCCACGGTCAGGCTGACCGATCGCAGTGCCGCGACCGGCGGCGAGCCCCGATGCTCCTTGCTGACGTCGGTGAGCACAAGCGCGTTGCTGGCTGTCATCGCGCTGGCTCTCATTGCGCTGGCTCTCATTGCGCTGGCTCTCATTGCGCTGGCTCTCATTGGGCCACCACCACCTTGGTGCCCGCCGCGACGCCGCCGCCGCTGATCTGGACGAGCCCGCCAGCGAACGTACCGGCGGTCACGCCGACGAGGCGATGCCTGCCAGCCGCAGTCACGACCTCGATCCCGTATCCGCCGCCGGACAGCGCGAGCAGGGCGGAGACCGGCACCGCGAGCACGTGCCGCACCGACGTCACGGTGAGCGAGACCTGCACGGAGACGCCGCTGCCGGTGCCGGTCAGGGCTGGCCGGTCGGGCGTCACGGTCAGCATTGCAGTCGCCGCCGCCGATCCGCGTGCACGGCCGCTGCCCGCTTGTCCCTGCGCTGTGGCCGGCGACCCGATCGCGGTGACCCGGCCTGCCGTCCTGGCCAGCGACGGAAGCACGATCGACACCGGCTCGCCGACGGCGGACGGCGGCAGCGCGGGGTTCACCGGCACCGAGACGATCCGCCTGGTGGTTGTCACCTGGTACGGCTCCTGGCCGGGATGGGCGGCCCGGCCAGGAACTGCGTTCGGCGTGCCGACCCTGATCGCGGCGGGGATGAAGACGATCTGCCCGAGGCCGGCCTGGCCGGTGACGAGCATGCCAGCCGCGAGCTGCCAGCGCTGCACCGCGTCCGCGGTCAGCGAGTCGAAGTAGCCGGTCGGGGCGGAAAACAGGCCGCTGGCGAAGCCCAGCGTGATCAGGTTCGCCTGCAACTCGGTGACATCGGGACCCGAGATGCCGGGCGTCATGACCCGCCAGGCCGGTGTCCTGCCGCGCATCGCGATCACCGGCTCGTTGTCGACGCGGTACAGGACATGCCCAGCGGCAATCACCGAGCCTGCGGCGGGCAGATAGGTATAGGTCCCTGTGAGCTGGTTGGTCAGCGGCCTGGCCGCCGCGTAGCCGAGCGTCCCGGCGGTCAGCACGGTGGTCGCGAGGTTGGTCATCCTGACCGCGGCGGTGCTGACGCGCACCCGTGACGTCGTCGGCGCGGGACTGGCGACGCCGCCGGTGAGCGCGACGGTGGCGACCACGCCGGTCAGGCCCGCGGCGGCCACCGCCGCCGATACGGCGACCCGGCGGGTCACGGGCCAGTCCCGTCGTCGTGAACGCTCGCGGGCAGGAAGTGCCTGCACGCCGCGTCGGCGGCACGGAACTGCGGGGAGTACCGGCCGAAGCGTTTGGGGACGCCGGGCACCCTGCCGAGGTTGAGGTCGCCTTCCCTGGTCGGGTCGAGCATGTTGATGTCGTGGGCGCGCATGCACCGCGCATAGCGGGTGAGCGCTGGCATCAACGGCGCGGCCTGGGCCGCGGCATTGGCGTTCTTCATCTGGATGATCGGCTGCAGGAAGTGCAGGCACGCGCTGAACGCCGGCCGTGTGCTGCGCCCGGTCCGTGCCATCACGGGCACCGCCAGGCGTGCGTCGCAGGAGAACCTCGGCGAGCGGATCGCGCTGACGGGTGCCAGGGATGAGCTCAAGGAGCTCGCCGACACCTTCGACGACATGCTGGAGCGGCTGGACCGTGCGTTCGCCGCTCTGCGCAGGTTCGTCGCCGACGCGTCGCACGAGCTGCGCACGCCGCTCACGGTGATGCGGACCGCGATCGACGTCACGCTGGCCAAGCCGGGCCGTACCGACGAGCAGCTCGAGGCGATGGCGGTCCGCGTGCGCCGGTCGATCGAGCGCGCGGAAGGCATGGTCGACGCGATGCTCACGCTCGCGGTCAGCGAGCAGGGCAGGTCAGCCAGGAGCGAGCCCTTCAACCTGGCCACGGCTGCTGAGGACGCCATCGATGCCGCGAAGGCTGAGATCGAACGCCTTGACCTGCAGCTGCGGGCTGACCTTGACCCTGCGGAAACGACAGGCGACGCGCCATTGCTCGACCGCATGGTCAGCAACCTGGTCGACAACGCGATCCGGCACAACCTGCCAGGCGGCGAGGTCAGCCTGGTGTCCGGGGTCAGAGGCGGGACGGCGTTTTTGCGGATCAGCAACAGCGGGCCGCAGGTGCCGGCGGGGCTGGTGCCGTCGCTGTTCGAGCCGTTCCGCCGCCTCGAGGCCAGGACCGCTTCCGGCGGCACCGGCCTGGGCCTGGCCATCGCCAGGTCCGTCGCCGCCGTCCACGGCACCACCGTGGCGGCCCGCAGCCGCCCTGATGGCGGCCTCGACGTCGAGGTAACTCTCGCCGCCATGGCGGGATGAGGACCCCGGCGGGGCTGGTTTGGCTAGCGATCGCTGGCTTTGACCAGGCCATCTGTGGGCATGACGCCTGGGAAGTAACTCTGCGTGATGACCGGGGCGCAACTAGCGACGGGGGCCAGGTCATATGCCGGCAGCGCTTGAAGCGGACAAAATGGGTCCCGTTGACGTGGCTGTGATCGCGTTCGACGGCGGCGAATTCAACGATGACGTGGCACCCGCTCTTGCCGACCTTCAGGCCAGCGGCACGGTAAAGGTCATCGACATGGCTTTCGTGCGCAAAGCGGCAGACGGATCGACGTCTATCGTGGAACTCGGCGACGAGTCGATCGCGGCGGTGTTCGAGCGGATCACCGACGCGCCGGTGGACCTGCTGAGCGAGGCGGACCTGGCCGACCTCGCCGAGGCACTGACGCCTGAGACGTCCGCGATGGTCGTCGTCTGGGAGAACATCTGGGCCGCGAGGTTCGCGGCGGATGTCCGCGCGTCGCACGGCCGCGTCGCGATGCTGGAGCGGATTCCGCAGGAGAACGTCGAGCGTGCGGTCAGCGCGCTCGACGAGGAGCCGTCGATCTCCGCCGCCGAGGAGTAGCGACACCGAGGGATCTGCCTGGTATGCCAGAATGGTCCCGTGCATCCGTCGCCCGTTCCCGTACCATCAGGGGAATCGGCGAGGCAAGCTGATGTAGCGGGGAGCGGGCCAGCGGGCGACCGGTATCAGTGGCTCGAAGAGGGCGCGCATCAGGTCGTGCCGGGCATCTACCGCATACCACTGCCGCTGCCGTTCGACGGCCTGCGTGCGGTGAACGCCTACGCGATCGAGGCGGCCGGCGGGCTCGTCATGATCGACTCCGGCTGGCTCCTCGACGAAACCAGGGAACAGCTCGAGCGCTCCCTGGCCGAGATCGGCGCTGGGTTCGGCGACATCAGGCAGTTCCTGATCACCCACATCCACCGGGACCACTACACGCAGGCCATCGGCTTGCGCAAGACCTACGGGATGAAGGTCGCGCTCGGCGCGGACGAGAAGAGCTCGCTCGACCTCGTGCTCGGCGGGGATCCCGGTGCCAGGTCACCGCAGGCCCAACGGCTGATGCGGGCCGGCGCGAAGCCGCTGATGGAGAAGATGGCACAGGCAGGCATGCGGCCTCCGCCGCGCGAGGCCGGATACGAGGAACCTGACGAGTGGATCTCCTCCGGGCAGGTCTATGACCTCGGGACGCGACGGCTTGCGGCGATCGCCACGCCAGGCCACACCCGCGGGCACGTCGTGTTCGCCGACACGGAGTCCGGGCTGCTGTTCGCCGGCGATCACGTGCTGCCGCACATCACGCCGTCGATCAGCCTGGAGGCCGCGCCGCGGGAACTGCCGCTGCGCGACTACCTGGAGTCACTGCTGCTGGTGCGCCAGATGCCCGACCTGACGTTGCTGCCTGCTCACGGCCCGGTCTCGCCGAGCGTGCACGCTCGGGTGGATGAACTGCTCGACCACCATGACGCCAGGCTCGGCTCGATGCTTGCCGTGCTGGCCGAAGGCCAGAAGACGGCGTATGAGGTGGCGCTCGCGGTGCGGTGGACGTCGCGGCACAGGGAACTCGCCGACCTGGACCTGATGAACCAGATGCTTGCGATCGGCGAGACGCTGAGCCATCTGGACCTCCTCGTAGCCCGCGGCCAGGCCGCGGTGGACACCGATGGCGAGATCCGGCACTACCGGCCAGCCGAGAACGCGGCTGCGCCCTCCGGGCCGGCTTCTCGCCTCGGGCCGGCGAGCCAGGATCCGGCCGGCGGCTGACTCAGCCTGCCGCGTACGCGACGGCGATCTCGGCAGCCAGGCCCGCGTTGTCGGCCACCAGCGCCCGGTTCACGGCGACGCTGCGGCCATCGCTGAGCTTCTCGATCTCGGTGAGCACGGCCGGGGTCACCGCCTGGCCCGTGATGCCGCGAGCCTGTACCGCCTCGACGGCCCGGCCGATCAGATCGGCAAGGTCAAGTCCGTCTGCCGGGGGCCTGCCCAGGATCAGGCCGCCTGACGGGTGCACGGCCCAGTGCGTCCTGGCGATGCCGGCCGCCTCCGCGCTGGTGCTGACCTCGGCGGATACCGGCGGACCGCCCGTGCCTGTATAGAAGAGCGGCAGCGTCGCCGTCTGCCAGCCGAGCACCGGGACTGACAAGGTCTCGAGCAGCTCGCCCGTCGCGGGCACGTCGAGGATCGACTTGGCCCCCGAGCAGACCACCATCGCCGGGGTGCGCGCGATCTGGGGCAGGTCGGCGGAAATGTCGAGCGTCGCCGCGAAGCCGCGGTGCACGCCGCCGATGCCGCCGGTGCCAACGAACCTGATCCCGGCCAGATGACAGGCCGCCAGCGTTCCGCCGACGGTGGTCGACCCGAGCGCGCCCTGCACGACGCACGCGGCGATGTCGCGCGGCCCGACCTTGCGGGCAGCGGTTCCCGCCTCGGCGAACCGCTCGAGCGCGGCCTTGTCGAGCCCGACCCTGATCGTTCCGTCGATGATGCCCACCGTCGCGGGCAACGCGCCCGCCAGGCGCACCCGGTCCTCGGAGTCGAGCGCGGCTGCGAGCCCGCGCCCCGCCGAGAAACCATGCGACACCAGGGTGGTCTCCAGCCCCACCACGGCCCGGCCCGCCGCGAGCGCGGCGGAGACCTCATCGGACACGCGCAGCGGAACCGTCACGGCATCGCCCCCATCGTCGCCACGGCCCTGGCCGCCGCGGCGAGGCCAAGGTGGACACCGCCGACAAGATACCCCGCGGCGAACGCATCCCCCGCGCCGGTCGCATCCGTCGGCTCGGTCGCAGCCGCCGGGTAGTGCTGCCCGTCCACGACCACGCCGCCTGGTCCCAGCTTCGTAATCAGCCGGGTGCCAGGCAGGTCGCCGATCAGTCCGGTCTCCGCCTTGTTCCCGAAGACCAGGTCAGGGCCGAGCCCGCGCAGCAGGCCGAGGAACGCCGCACGCCCGTAGCCGGTGATGGCCGCGGTCGATGACAGGTCAACGCTCAGCCGCGCCGAGCGGGCACGCGCGGCCGCCGCGGCGGCCAGCGCGGCGCCCTGGACCGGCTCGCTGGTCAGGCTGTAGGCGGGAAGATGCAGCCAGGAACAGCCGTCCAGCCAGCCAGGCCGAACCGCGGCGCCGCCAAGCAGCGGGCCGACGCCGCGGTCGGTGAGCATCGAGCGGTCGGCGCCGCCTGCCGACAGCGAGACGACCACGCCGGTGTGACCACCGATCACCGGGCCGACCAGGTCGACACCACGTGCCGTCAGCTCGGTGGCCACGAGCGCGGCGGCTGGATCGTCTGCGAGCGCGGCGATCAGCCTGCTACGGCCGCCGAGCGCGGACACCCATGCGGCCACGTTGGCGGCCTGGCCGCCGACGCTCACCCTGGTCTTGGCTGGCGTGTCAGTATCGGCGGCGACCGGCCCCGCGATGGTCACGATGACGTCGAGGTGCGCGTCACCCACAACACAGATCACGGCTGCCCGCAGCCTGTTTCTCGCGGGATGCTATCCGGCATTGCGGCAGCGTAACGTGGGAACGGCAGCGACTTGAGAGGCGGCCGATGAAGCTCAAGCTAGACCTGCACGACATCTACAACCGGGGCAGGGACATCGACAAGGCGCTGCAGGACGTCATCAACGAGGCCGTCAGGATCAAGGCGCCGCTCGTCGAGATCATCCCCGGCAAAGGATCGGGACAGCTCAAGAAGCACGTGCTGCGGTTCCTGGACCGCAAGGACATCAAGGCCCTGTACCACCGTGTGGAGAAGGACTCCAAGAATTTCGGCAGGGTCTTCGTCCACTTCCGCTGGAAGTAAACTCCAGTCTCGGCCATTTTGCGCCGATGTCTGACGAACCGGTTTCTAACCTGCTCAGACTCTGGTCAGCTTTAGCGGCCGGTAGTCGCCAACGGTCGGCTTCATGTGCCCTGTTTGTGCCCTGTGACCTAGCCGGCGCGTTGCGGGATCGTTTCGACTTGGCCCTCACCCGTGAAGAGGTGTGGTCGCTGCTTGCCAGGTCTCAGCCGGTCCTGCTGCTGCTTGCGGAATCGCTTGACCAGGGCCTGAGGAGACATACCGCAGTCGGCACCCGAGCCGGCCGCCAGCACCGTCGCTACGCCGCCGACGTCGCGCCGGTGAACTGAGCAGCGCGGCGTGACACGAACCGAATCAGGCGTCAGCGTGGTCGATTCGCGAACGTTCGGGGTTGAGGTGAGCGGTTGTATATCGGCCAATTGGGAGTGCCGCAGCCTGCGGCGTGCAGCACCGTCCGGGTGTTGGCAGGAAGAGCCGGATAGCGTCATTGAGGGAGCCGGCTTCGACTCCCATGTCGACCGAGGCGCGGCGCCGCGTAATGGTTGCAGCGATGTCAGCGCCGACGATGCCCTGTCAACGTCCTCTAGGTCGGCCAGCGCCTCCGAGACCGCATCAAGGAACGCTTCGAAGTTGCCATCGGTGTCACGGGCCGGTCTGCCGACAAGCTGGCATAACCGCGAACGCGGAGTGCTGGCAAGCCCACATGCACGGTGGTCAGGCAAGCACGCTGGTGGACGCGCCCATCAGGGTGCCCGTAAGGCGCTTCCGGCCGCTGCGTCAGTCGGCGCGCTGGGGCGTGCGGCTTGTCGCGCCCGCCGCCGCCCCGGCAAGGCCTTCCTCCTCGGCGGCCCCGAGATAGCGCACTCGTGCCCGCTCGATGGCACTGGCGGCGGTGTACGCGCCCCGCACCATGATCGGTGGCTTGCCGTGCCGTGGCCGGTATTGCTGCCGGTCCCAGCCCTCGAATAGCACCTGATGAGACGCATCAGGCAACAACCAGCCAAACATCGCGGATCCCCCGATCCCCATCCCCGCTGGGGATTACCTGCGGCCACGCCCCCGTGGCCCGTCAGCAGGTATCCCCAAATCCCCGCCGACGATGCTGCCACTAGCGGATCGGCGAGTCCAGTAGCTTGGCCCCGCTGGGCCTGTCGGCGCCGACTAACTCCGGTTCACCCGACTTGTCCCGAGCAACCCAAGAGTCCTGAGCGTCCCGAGAGTCCCGAACTGATCGGTTAACTGGCAGGATGGGCGTCATGAAACTACTGATCAAGCTCGTGGTTACCGCAGCCGCGGTGTGGCTGGCCACGGTGCTGATCCCCGGCATTCACCTGCACGCGCAGACCACGGCGGGCAAGATCGGGACCCTGGTCGTAGTCGCGCTGATCTTCGGGGTCATCAACGCGGTCCTCAAGCCCATCGTCAAGGTCGTCGGATGCCTGGCCTACGCGGTCACGTTCGGGCTGATCGCCATCGTGGTCAACGGCCTGCTGTTCTGGCTCACCAGCTGGGTGGCGCACAAGCTGAGCGTTCCTTTCCACATCGACGGCTTCGTTCCCGCCCTGCTCGGCGCCCTCATCGTCGGGATCGTCAGCTGGGTGCTGAGCATGATCCTGGACCGCGATAGCGACGACGACTAGCTGCCGGCCCTCCTGCGCTGCCTGGCCAGCCACAGCGCGATCGCGGACAAGACCAGGCCCGCGGTCGCGACGGCCAGCGGCGCCGCCAGCGAGCCTGGCAAGTACCGGTTCGCTGCCTCGGGGATCACGTACAGCGTGCCTGCCGCCCCGATCGCGATCAGCAGTACCCGGTGCGCGGCAATCCCCGCCGTCAGCAGGCCCGCGACGGTCGCAAGCGCCAGCACCTGGCCGAGCGGCGTGTCCGCGCTCATCGCGATCGTCGCGCCAACCAGCGCGCCGACGCCGGACAACACCAGCCCGGTGATGCGCGGCACGAAGTAACCGCGTGCGACCGCCGCGCCCCAGGCGATCGCGAGAACCCACAGAGCGAGCCCGTAGCCGAAGATCTCGGCGTGCGGAGCGATGCGGTCGAGGCCGGTCTCGGTCAGCGCGATCGCGCCCGCGAAGGCAGCCAGCTGCTGGACCGGCGACCTGGTGCGCCACCACAGCGGGATCGCGCAGACTAGCCACCCGGCCTCGGCCCACAGCGCGACGCTGGAGTCAGACAGGTGCAGGAACTTGCTGGTCAAGACCCCGGCGAAGGCCGCCGCGCTCGTCGTCGCAAGCAGCCACAGGACGCTCCGCAGCCGGGCGAACGCGGGATCTGCTTCGGCCCTGACTAGCGCGCCGGCCGCCAGCATGCCGACGGCAAGGACCGCGGTGAACGCCAGCCAGGCGCTAGGGGGAACGTGCTTCCATACCTCGCGCAGCGCCACGGCAATCGCCGCGGCGGCGAGGACAGCTCCCAGGTAGCCGAGGACCTCGGCCACCAGCGGCAGCCGCCTGCGAGGCTGGCCGGCAGCAGGTCCTGGCCCGAGGCCGGCAGCCGGCCCGGAGGGCGTTGCCGCGCGTGTCTGCTCGGCCGTTTCGATCCGGCTGGCCTGATCGGAGTCGATGAGGCCGGCCGCTGTCCATCTGTCTAGCTGCTCGTGCAGCAACCGGGATCCGGCTGAGTTGTTCATGGGGGGCCGCCTTTCCATCAAGCGGCAGCGTGGCACTGTCACTTTCATGCTGCTGCGGGGCGGCCCGCGAAGCCAGTGCCGGTGTACTCAGGACGGCTGGGCTAAGGTACTCAATTTCCTGGCGTCCCGGCCCTGGCCGGCGGGCCAGGGCCGGGAACCTCGGCCGGCGCTACATTCCCTCGACGGTGTCCCGCATGATGCGGTCGACGTCCTTCGGATCGACGTCGAGTTCCTTGGCGGTCTGCTTCTCCGCCTTGGTCACGGCATTGGCGAGCGCCTGCTCGACTTTGCTCTCACCGACGACCACCAGGCCGGCCTGGCCCGGGTCGATGAAGTCGCCGAGTTCCTTGGCCTGCGAGCGAGACATGCCCTTGGCCAGGTGACCAGTGACCCCGCCGATCACGCCGCCAGCCGCCGCGGCCCCGAGGATCGCGGGCGGGAACAAGACGCCGACGGCGGCACCAGCGGCGACGCCCCACCACGCGCCGTGCCTGGTGCTCGTCTCGTCCTTGTTCTCGTGGATCTTGCCGCTCAGGTCCTTGGTGATGACGGCGGCGTCGTAAGAGCCGACGAGGCCGCTCGCGTGAGCGTCCTTGACGACCTCGTAGTCGTCTTGCGCCGCGCGCTCGTCCGGATACGTCGCCACGAGGATGAACGTGCCGTCGGACTTGGACATGCGACCTCCCTTTTGCACCCATTCGGACATGCCCGCCTGAAGGAGCGGCGAGCTCACTGTCCACGCTGTCCGGTCCTGACGCGGCGGCCATCACCCGGCGCGAGTGATTCACAGTCCCGCTCGCGAGGCATGAACGCCCTGGCAAGCTGGGCTGACAGCGGGAGGGGATCAGCCATGACCGAGATTGCTCGGCTACACAAGCGCGCTCTTGACGCGACAGGAGCGGTGGTGGCCGACATCTCCGCCGGACGGCTCGACCAGCCGACGCCCGACTCGGAGTGGGACGTCAGGGCTCTTCTCAATCATGTGATCGCCGGCAACCTCTGGGCCGCCGAGCTCGCCGCGGGGCGCACGATCGAGCAGGTCGGCGACCAGCTAGACGGGGACGTGATCGGCGCCGACCCGGCCGCGGCGTATGACCGGTCAGCGGCAGCGGCCGCGGCCGCGTTCGACGCGCCGGGCGTCATGGACGCTCCGTGCGCGGTCTCGTACGGACCGGTGCCCGGCTCGGTGTACGCGGGACACCGGTTCGTGGACGTGCTGATCCACGGCTGGGACCTGGCCGCGGCGACCGGTCAAGATACGACGCTCGATCCCGCCCTGGTGGACGCCTGCCTTGAGGTCATCGAACCGCAGGTCGAGGCGTTCAGGGCGGCGGGCGCTGTCGGCCCTGCCGTGCCCGCCGCGCCTGACGCGAGCCAGCAGACCAGGCTGCTGGCCATACTCGGCAGGCGCGGCTGATCGTCGCCGCCGACCCGGGCGCGGCTGAGCCAGCTAGCTGCCGGATCAGGCCATGTCGTCGACGATGTCGAGGTCGCGGAAGGCCGGCGGGCCGTCGGCGAGCTCGGCGAACTCCTTCGCGATGGCCTGCGTCTCCGGCAGTTCCGAGTTGACCATCGCGGACTCGTAGGAGTCGAAGAACACCAGCATCACGTACCGGTCGGGCTCGCTGCGATCGCGGCAGACCAGCCGGCGGCGAGCGGTCCGCTTGCCCGCCGTCGCCCGCTCCCACTCCTCGCCAGCCTTACGGAACGCGTCAATATCGGACGCCTTGAAGTCGATGAGCTGTACGAATGCCATGGCACTCCCCCCGGTTGCGGCCATCGTCCGGACAACCCTACTGCTCAGCCACCCGGCGCTTCCGGCTGCGGGCGGCAGGCCGCTCACGAGCGTCGTAGCTGGTGCAGCGTCCAGCCGCGGCCTCGCGGGTCCAGCGCCGCCGTGTGCGCAGTGAAGATCTCGGCCGCGCGCTCCGCTGGCTTTGTCGTGATCGGCCCTATTTCGGCCGTTGTCAGCCCCGGCCGGATGCTGGGCTTCGCGGCGGCCTATACGGCGGTAAGCAGCACGATCGTGCTGAGCCTGCGGGTGATCAGGTCCATCGGGCAGGCCAGGCCCGCCGCGCCTGGCGGTTAGGCTTGCCGCATGCGGATCGTGCCGATGACGTCTGCCTATGCCGCGGACATCGTCACCTGGCGCTACCCGGCCCCCTATGACTGTTACGACATGACCGGCGCCAGCCCGGCATTCCTGGTCAGCGAGGAAAGCGGCTTCTGCGCGCTGACCGACGGCGAGGAGCTGATCGGGTTCCGGTCCTTCGGCGAGGACGGCAGGGTGCCGGGCTGGAACTACGACTCCTCCGCGCTCGACACCGGCGGCGGCCTGAGACCTGACCTGACAGGGAAGGGCCTCGGCCGCGAGGCCATCGGGACGGGACTGGCCTTCGGGCGGCGGGAGTTCGCGCCCGCGGCGTTCCGCGTCACGGTCGCGTCCTTCAACGAGCGGGCGCTTCGCGTGGTCCGCTCACTCGACTTCGTCCTGTGCGGCAGCTTCCTGGCCAGCACGAACGGCCGCAGCTACGGTATCCTCGTCCGCCCCGAGCACGGCCCGCGCCCTCTACCGCGTTGATCTCGGACGATTATCTGCAGCGCCGCAGACAATCGCCCGTGATCATGGGGGAACAGCCGCGCGGCGCGCCGGGGCGTCAGTAGCCGGGGCTGCGCTTCTCGGAACGGCTGCTGCGCGTGATGGTGCCAGCAGCGCCGGTCAGGCCGAACGTGATCGCGCCGTGCCACAGCGCGGTGAAGATCCCGCCGAACAGGCCGCTCGGCCCGATGACGGCGAGCACGAACACGACGGCCGCCGTCGCGGCCCCTGGCAGCACGGCGAAGCGCCACGGGTGGCTGCGCGCCCAGCGCGCCGCCCGGCTCGCGTTGCGCCGGATCACGACGCTCCCGCCGGCTACGGTGAAGGCCGCAACGGTTCCCGCGGCGAGCGAGCTGGTCACGGCGAGGTTGCCGCCTACGAGATGGAACAGGAGGTCAGCGCCGGTCACGACCGCTCCTGCCGCTCCCGCGACGGCCCAGGGCACGTCGGCCATCGCCGCGGTCGAGACGGTCATTTCCTCGCGCCTGCTCAGGCCCTGCTGATCATTCCGAAGTGGTGTGGTCATCCCGACTCGCTCCTTCGTTTCCCGGTCACGAGATTCAAGATATATCGTCTCTGGGCTTCGCGCTACATCTTGAGTTGCCGGCTGGCGTCCGTCCGGGCCAGCCGAACGCGGGCAGGCCCGCGGGGCGCGGCTAGCCCGTGATCGCCGCGTAGATACGGTCGGCGGCCGCATCCAGCGCCTGCTGCATGGCCGCGCTCCCCGTATGCCCGGAGTCGGAGATGACGATCAGCTCAGAACCCGGCCAGGCCTGCGCTGTCTCCCAGGCCGTGATGGCCGGTCCGCTGATGTCGTTGCGGCCGTGGATCAGCACGCCGGGAATCCCGGCGAGCTTGGCTGCCTCGCGGATCAGGATGCCGTCCTCGAGGAACCCGTCGTGCGCGAAGTAGTGCGAGCAGATCCGCACGAAGGCGAGCTTCGCGTCGTCCGGCCGGTTCAGGTACGCGCCCGGTCCTGATTCCTCCAGCGACACGACCGTGTCCTCCCAGGTCAGCCACGCCAGCGCGGACTGCTCCCTGACGCGCGGATCGGGGTCCTCCATGAGCCGGGAGTACCGCATCAGCAGGTCCTCGATCGGCGGCTCGGAGTCGGCCGGCGACCGGAAGTCGCTGGCGCCGACGTAGTCACGGAACCGCACCCAGGCCTCGGGGAAGAACCGGCCGGCACCCCGGTAGAGCCAGTCGAGCTCCAGCCGCCTGGTCGACGTGCAGCTCACCATGATCATGCCGCTGACGCGGTCGGGATGTTGCTCGGCGTAGGCGAGCGACAGGGTCACGCCCCAGGACCCGCCGCGCAGCAGCCATTTTTCGACGCCGAGGTGCTCGCGCAGCCGTTCCATGTCGGAGATCAGGTGCTGCGTGGTGTTCAGGCTCATGTCGGCCGCGGGGTCGCTGGCGTGCGGCGTGCTCCGGCCGCAGTTGCGCTGATCGAACAGGATGATGCGGAACCGGGCGGGGTCGAACGACTTGCGCACGCCGGCCGAGCAGCCGGACCCCGGCCCGCCGTGCACGATCAGGGCAGCCACGCCGTCCGGGTTCCCGCAGGTCTCCCAGTAGATCGAGTTGCCGTCGCCGGTGTCGAGCATGCCTGTCTCGTACGGCTCGATCGGGGGGTAGGACACACGTGCTCCCTTGCAAGAGGCTGGGGGTTGGGTTCCATCGTCCCAGCATGCCCAGGACGCTTAACAGGACGCTCCCGTGACTGCGGTCCGCCGGGGTACTGCCCGTCAATCAGCTCGCAGACAGCACCAGGCGGCGGCCCGCTGGCCGGTAGCCGGCCTGCTCGAAGGCGGCGGCCATCGGCCGGTTCTGCAGGTCGGTGTCCGCGTGGATGGTCCTCGCCGCGGCCGCGGCGACCAGGATCCGCGTGATCTCGGCCAGGATCTCGCCCGCGAAGCCGTGACCGCGGTGGTCGGGCACGACGCCGAGGTAGCCGACGACGGGGACGTCGGTGTTGCGTGACGGGAGCCGAACCCCGCGAGGTTGCCGTCGGTGTCTCGGCGACGCGCGGCGCCGACGGTCAGGCGGCGGGCGCGGCTTCGATGACGTGGGCGGTCATCTGGGCCGTGACCGGGCCAGGGCCGAGCAGGTTCGTCATCTCATCGCTGATGACGGCCGTATTCGCGGCCAGGTCGCCGCGGCTTTCTATGGCCATCCGCAGCGGGGTGCCCGTGCAGAACCCGGCGCCGACACCCGCTGCCGACTCCGCGTATCCCTCGAGGATCACCGTGTGCGCCGAGACGCGGTCGAGCCCGGCGCCCGCGAGGTCGACGACGACCTGGTCGAGGTCCGGGTAGCCGTGCGGAACCGCGGCTATGAAGGTGGGCGGATCATCGGGAAAGGCGCGTTCCATGCCCGCGAGCAGCGCGACCGCGAAGCCGTGCGTGTCGATCGCGGCCCAGGTGCTGAACAGGACGGTGCCGCCCGGCCGCAGCACCCTGCGCATCTCGCGGAACGCGGCTTGCTTGTCGGGGAAGAACATGACGCCGAACTGGCAGGTGACGAGGTCAAATTCACCATCGCCGAAGCTCAGGCTGAGCGCGTCTGCCTGCTGCCAGTTCGCCGCCGGCGCCTGGTGCGACCCGTACTCCACCATCGCGACGTTCAGGTCCGTCGCCGTGATTTCCGCGTCCGGCAGGGCCGCGACGAGTTCAGTGGTCAGCACGCCGGTCCCGGCCGCGATCTCCAGCAAGCGGGCCGGGTTCAGCCTCGCTGCCCGCTCGGCGAGGTCGGCGGCGAAGGGCCGGAACACGGCCGGCGCGAGCCAGCGGTCGTAGGCCTCCGGCATCGAGCCGACCCACAAACGATCTTCGTGTCTAGGCACAACACGAGCGTATGACGTTCAGTCGCCCAGGCCGCTCATGACCGGACATCCGGCGGCCGTTCTGAGCACCTGGAGAACATTGATCCGCGGCTTCATGTATCCAACCGCGTGGCCGCTGTCAGCCAGGCGTTTCCTGAGTGGGCCGGCGGATAGCGCCGCACTGATGTAAAGGATGCTTGACATACAGGTCTTGTAAAGCTACCTTGACATCATGCGGAACCGGGTACGGGAGCAGCGAACGCAGCGCGGCCTGTCGCAGGCCGAAGTCGCCGCGGCGCTTGGGGTGTCGCGGCAGACCGTCATCTCTATCGAGAACGGCCGCTACCTGCCGTCGCTGCCGCTGGCCTTCCGGATCGCGCGGTTCTTCGATGTACCGGTCGACAAGATCTTTGACCCCGGCGATGAGGAGGCGGGCACATGACGACCTTCATCTCTCCGCGACTGCGCAAGCCCGTGCTGACCGCCCTTGCCGGCGCGGCGTTCGCCGCCGCATGGCTCATCCGCGGAGGCCCGTTGTGGTGGGTCGCGATCCTTTCAGTCAGCTCAGCGTCCGGTCACGGGCTCTTGCCTGCAACCTCGCCTTTGTGACCGCGTTCGCCGGACCGACCGTCACGATCGCGGTCAGGTCCCCAGCCGTGTGGCCATTCCTCGTGATCCTCGGCGCCATTGTTCTCGGCTACTTGTTCGGCTTGTCGAACTACGGCGTTAACGACGAAGAAGCAGCCGATGACGACTCCGCTGCTCAATCGGCCTGGCCGACACTAGAGGACGGGCGGGCTTGACCAGTTGTTGCCGCCGGTGCCAAGCTCCGCGTCCAGCGTCGACTGGGCGCGGATCATGGCCTCGGCGTACCGGGGATCCTGCATTCGGGCCGCGAGCTCGTCCTGAGCGACGTCTCCTCGACGTGCTGAACCACCCACCAGATGTTCCCGAGCGGATCGCGGACCCGGCCGCCCCGGTCGCCCCAGGCGGCGTCATCGAGCGGAGTGACTACGCGGGCGCCGGCGTCGACTGCCCTCTCGCCGGCCGTGTCCGCGTCGTCGACGAGCACCCGGAGCATGCTCGGGGTGTCAGGCCAGTCCGGCTGGGCGTCGAAAGCCAGCAGCGTCGAATTGCCGACCCTGATCTCCGCGTGCCCGATGCCGCCGTCCTGGGTCGGGATGCGCGCGAGCTCCTGCCCGTCGAAGGCGGCGACGATGAAGTCGAGCAGGCGCCCGGTGTCCCTGGTCACCAGCCACGGCTGGACCGTCAAGCAATCAGCGGGAGCATTCTCGGTCATCAGGTGCTCCTTTCGCCTGTTCCACCCTCGCACCGGCCACTGACAGTACTGGCTGATGGACTCCTGGTCGCCGCGTTCACTCGGCCGGTGGTGTCACCCACCATTCGGATGCGAGCTGCAGTCCTGCCTCGCCCAGCATGCTTCGCTTCGGCTCATCGAGGTGGGCGGTCACGACGACGCTCTGGACGGCGCCGCGATCGACGGCTTCTCCCGACGCCGCCCTCAGCAACCGCACACCCGTCGTCGGCCGCATGCCGGGCAGTACGGCGAAATCGTCGATCAGGCCGACCAGGCCGCCGGGGTCGTAGACTGGCGGCGCGCAATTGAGCGTCAGGACGATGAACCCTGTCAGCTGGCCGCCCTCTTCGCTGACGAGGGTGATGACATCGTCGCTGGCCACCAGCTCCGCGAGGAAGGGCCCGTGCCGATGCTCTGCGTCAACGGCTGGCCGCCAGAACTGCGGCTGATACCGGGCGTACTCGGCCCTGCGCGCACGGGCCAGCCGAGCCATCGCGTCGATATCTGCGGCGGCTGCCGGCCTGATGTGTTCCGCCATGGCAGCGATCAATTACAGGCCGCCGCGAGCACGGCCTCGAGCGGACGCGGCAGGCTGTCGGGATCGAGCGACTCAACAAGAAGGCGAGCGTAACGGAGCTTGCGTCGCGAGCCGCTTGCCAGGAACCGCCGCAGCTGCGCCTCGACGGGCTGTCCCCGCCACTGGGGCTGCTGTCGCATGCTCCCGAACGAGCCGAGATCGCCCTGGGACGCGAATATCTCCCCGACCCTCGAAGCGCCGTTGGCGCGGATCAGCTCGTCTTCCAGGTCATCGACGCAGACGTAAAACCCCAGCCGCTCGAGGTCAGCACGCGTCTGAGGCGACCCGATGCGGGCGCGGCCGATCCCGCGCCGGAAGACGTCTTCCTCGCGCACGTCGCAGAGGCCCGCAAGGGCCAAGTCCGCTCCGCCGGGTCCGAGCCGGGTCAGGTACCGGGTGATGGCGTTGGCACCGCCGATCGGCACGATCACGACGCGCTCGGCCAGCAGGTTCAGGCCGCGGCGGGCGGCGAGCGTCTCGAGCGCGATCTGGTCGCTGATTCCCTCGACGAGCACCACCGCCCGGGCATCCGTCAGCTTCGCCAGCGCCCGGACTGTCGCCTCGGTCGCGGCGGCCGGGCCGCTCACATAGCCTTCGAGCACCTGCCGGGCAAGCTCACGACGTCTGGTGGCGTCCATCGAAGCCCTCGCGCATGTCGGATCATGTGGTCGTGCGCCCCCGTCATCGTAGCCGCCACGCGGCATTCGGCTGCCGCCTATATGAGTGAGTACCGGTTGCTACGGGCACCACAGGGCAGGTGCGGGGCATGGCAACGTTCGCTCTGATTCATGGCGCAGGGGATGTGGGCTGGTACTGGCACCTGGTGCAGCGGGAACTGCAATCTCGTGGGCATCAGTCGGTCGCACCCGATCTGCCGTGCGACGATGACTCGGCTGGACTGCCCGAGTACGCGGACACGGTGGTGCAAGCCGTCGAAGATCACGATGACGTGGTCGTGGTTGCCCAGTCGTTCGGCGCCTTCACGGCGCCGCTTGTCGCCGATCGGCTGACGGCGGACGCACTCATCCTGGTGACCGGCATGATCGCAGCACCGGGAGAGGCGCCCGCTGACTGGTCAGCCAATACCGGCTTCGACCGGGTCATGCGGCAACAGGGGCAAGGCGACGTCTTCTACCATGACGTGCCGCCCGACCTGGCCGCCACCGCCCGCAGCAAGACGCGCGCGCAGTCGGACACCCCTGGACGTGACCCGTGGCCGCTGAGGTCCTGGCCCGACGTGCCGACCAGGTTCATCCTGTGCACGCAGGACCGGTTCTTCCCGCCCGAATTCATCGGCCAGGTCGTCGCCGATCGGCTGGGCATCGTTCCCGACGAGATCGCCTCAGGCCATTGCGCCGCGCTCAGCCAGCCGGTAGAACTGGCCGCCATGCTCGCCCTGTACGCGGCCGGCTGAGTATGCGGCTGGCTGAGCGAACCCCCTGGCCGGTCTCAGTGGTCCCAGCGCACGACGATCCGGCCCATGATGCCGGGCAGCGGCAGTGACTGAGCTTCGGTCTTGACCGCATCGCGCTCGGCCGTCGTCAGGCGCCGCCAGGGCTGCACGGCCAGCACCGTGCCCGCGCGCCGCCACGTCCCGGCGACCTCCCCGTCAACGAGGAGACCGCCTGGCCAGACGCGCGGGGTCCACAGCGCGTTGCGGCGGTCGGCGTCCGGGACGATCAGCTCGCGATCGGCCCCGTGCGCCAGGAGAAAGGAGTCGCCGCTGGGGAGCAGCCGGGCTGGCGCCACCGCCTGCGTCCCGGCGCGGACGTCGTCTTCATCCTGGGTGAGGATCCATGCCTCGCCGATCGGCGTCCTCACCGGCGTCAGGGAGCTTGCGAGCGCCTCGAACGCCGCTGCGCCTCGCCGCGGGCCGAGCCCGGTCCAGCGGCCAAACGCCGCTGGCGTCGTCGGCCCGTAGACGTGCAGGTACCTGCGCACCAGTTCGAGACGGGCGTCGCGGGGGTCTGCCTGCGGCGGCGGCACTGTCCAGATCGTCGGCTGCCGCGTGCCTTCCCAGCGGATCAGGACCGTGCCGGTCGCCGCCGCGTACCTGAGCATGCCGTGGTGCACGCCCAGCGCCCGCCCCGCGTGCGCGTACCCGATCCGGTCACCACCGAGGCTGGCGCGGAGCCGGGCGGCGATGTCCTCGGCCCTGCGCCGGCCTTTGGCGTCGTCGGGCAACAGCCCCAGCGAGAAGACGGCGAGGTCGCGGGCGGCCACGACGAAGACGCTGAACCGCGGCCCCCACAGCTGGACCAGCGAGGGGTCCTCCCAGCTGGACGGCTCGCTGCCCGCGACGCGCGCGTGTATCGACAGCAGAGCTGCCCGGGGCATGCTGTCCCGCAGCCCGGCCCAGGCCGCGCGCCGGAGCGAGTCCTGGCCAGACGGAAGCCGCTCGTCGAGTGCGCCCACGCGGCACCGGAACGCCAGGATCTGCTGCCGCGAGAGGCTCAAAGCCGCGGGCACCCCGGATGCACCGTGCTGCCGCGAGCGCGCGCCGGGATTGTGTGTGATGCCTGGATTGCGCCGCGGTCCGGCGGGTTCATGCTGACCGCACGCGATGGTTGCTCAGACCGAGCAGGAACGGAGAAGCGCTGCTCACTGTGCCTCACCTAGCGTCATTGACATGGCTACCATCCAAACTGTCACCCTCGAGGTGGCCGACATCGCGGCCGCCGAACGCTTCTACACTTCTGCCTTCGGCCTCGGCGACCAGGTGCGCCTGCGGGCCTCGGAGGCCCCCACGACCGGGTTCCGCGCCTTCACCCTGTCGCTCACCGTGGCGCAGCCAGCCGACGCGAGCCTCCTCATCGACGCCGCCGTCGACGCGGGCGCCACTACCCTCAAACCGGCCGCGAAATCGTTCTGGGGTTACGGCGGCGTCGTCCAGGCGCCCGACGGGACGATCTGGAAGGTGGCGACCTCGGCCAAGAAGGACACCGGCCCTGCCAGCACGCAGATCGACCAGGTCGTGCTCCTGCTGGGCGTCGCCGACGTGGCGAAGACCAAGCGGTTCTACGTGGGCCGCGGCCTGGCCGTGGCGAAGAGCTTCGGCCGCAAGTACGTCGAGTTCGCCACGTCGGGTCCCGTCAAGCTGGCGCTCTACGGGCACCGCGCCCTCGCCAAGGACGCCGGGGTCCCGGCCGACGGCACCGGATCGCACCGGCTCATCGTCGGGGGCGACGTCGGGTCCTTTACTGACCCTGACGGGTTCGCGTGGGAGCCCGTCAACGAGACCATCAACCAGCACTGATCTGACCTGCGAGGGACCAGCCCGTGCCGCCGGCACGCGGCTGGTTCCCGCATTGGCGCGGGTGAAGTCGCACGATGTTGCCCGTGGTCACACTGAACCCGGCGGATACCGCTAATCCATGGCGTTGCCGCGTGCGATCGAGCGCGAACAACCGGGCGTGCTGGCCGCGCCGCTTGCGAGGCGCTGTTCGGCCCGCCCCCGCGCCAGGCAGCCGGGCAATGTGTGATCGACACGGGCTGCACGCCGCCCACGTCCAGGCGCGGGCGCGCTACCGCCCTGACGGGGTCAGGCGCCGACGTAGGCCGCGAGGTGCTCGCCGGTGAGGGTGGACCGGGCGGCGACCAGGTCGGCCGGCGTTCCCTCGAAGACGATCCGGCCGCCGTCATGGCCAGCGCCTGGGCCTAGGTCGATGATCCAGTCGGCGTGCGCCATGACGCCCTGGTGGTGCTCGATCACGATGACCGACTTGCCAGCGTCGACGAGCCGGTCGAGCAGGCCGAGCAACTGCTCGACGTCGGCGAGGTGCAGCCCCGTGGTCGGTTCGTCGAGGACGTAGACGCCGCCCTTCTCGCCCATGTGGGTGGCCAGCTTGAGCCGCTGCCGCTCCCCGCCGGACAGGGTGGTGAGCGGCTGCCCGATGGTGAGGTAGCCGAGCCCGACGTCGGCGAGGCGGTCGAGGATGACCTGCGCGGCAGGCGTGCACGCCTCGCCGCGGGCGAAGAACTCCGCGGCGTCCGTCACCGGCATCGCGAGCACCTCGCTGATGTCGCGGCCGCCGAGGTGGTAGTCGAGCACCGACGCCTCGAACCGCTTTCCCTCGCACTCCTCGCACGTGACCGCGACACCCGCCATCATGGCCAGGTCTGTGTAGACGACGCCCGCGCCGTTGCAGTTCGGGCAGGCGCCCTCGGAGTTGGGGCTGAACAGGGCCGGTTTGACGCCGTTTGCCTTCGCGAACGCCTTGCGGATCGGGTCGAGCAAGCCGGTATATGTCGCCGGATTGCTCCGCCGCGACCCGCGGATCGCGCCCTGGTCGATCGACACGACGTCCGCGCCTGCGGGCATCGATCCGAACACGAGCGAGCTCTTGCCTGAGCCGGCGACGCCGGTAACGACGACGAGCACCCCGAGCGGGATGTCCACGTCGACGTCGCGAAGGTTGTGCTCCGTCGCACCGCGGATCTCCAGCGCGCCGGAAGGAGTCCGTATCTTCTCCTTGAGGGCGGCCCGGTCGCCGAGATGGCGGCCCGTGACGGTGCCGCTGGTGCGCAGGGAATCAACGGTGCCCTCGAAACAGACGGTGCCGCCCGCCGTGCCCGCGCCGGGGCCGAGGTCGACGACGTGATCGGCGATGGCGATCGTCTCTGGCTCGTGCTCCACGACGAGCACCGTGTTGCCCTTGTCCCGCAGCCGCATCAGCAGGTCGTTCATCCGCTGGACGTCGTGCGGGTGCAGGCCGGCGGTCGGCTCGTCGAAGACATAGGTGACGTCGGTGAGCGACGAGCCGAGCTGGCGGATCATCTTGACGCGCTGCGCCTCGCCGCCCGACAACGTGCCCGCCGGCCGGTCGAGTGAGAGGTAGCCAAGACCTATCTCTACGAACGAGTCGAGAACGTGCCGCACCGACGTGAGCAGCGGCGCCACGGACGGCTCGTCGAGGCCGCCGGCCCATCCGGCCAGGTCGCTGATCTGCATCGCGCAGGCGTCCGCGATGCTGATCCCGTTGACCTTGGAGGATCTGGCCAGCTCCGTGAGCCGGGTGCCGCCGCACTCCGGGCAGGTGGTGAACGTGACCGCGCGGTCCACGAACTCCCTGACGTGCGGCTGCATCCCCTCCTTGTCCTTCGAGAGCATCGACTTCTGGAGCCGCAGGATCAGCCCTTCATAGGTCATGTTGATGCCCGCGATCTTCATCCTGACCGGCTCGTGGTACAGGAAGTCGTGCAGCTCCTTCTTGGTGTACTTGCTGATCGGCTTGTCGGGGTCGATGAAGCCCGATTCGTTGTAGAGCCTTGTGTTCCAGCTCCCGCCCTTGTAGCCGGGGGCGGTGATCGCGCCTTCGCTGAGCGACTTCGAGTCGTCGAAGAGCTGGGCGAGATCGATGTCGGTGACCGTCCCCCGGCCCTCGCAGCGCGGGCACATACCGCCCGTGATGCTGAAGCTGCGGCGTTCCTTCACGGTCCGTCCCGCCCGCTCGAAGGCCACCGCGCCCGCACCGCTGATCGAGGCGACGTTGAAGGAGAACGCCTTGGGCGAGCCGATGTGCGGCTTGCCGAGCCGGCTGAACAGGATGCGCAGCATGGCGTTGGCGTCGGTGGCGGTGCCGACCGTGGAGCGAGGATCGGCACCCATCCGCTGCTGGTCGACGATGATCGCGGTGGTCAGCCCCTCGAGCACGTCGACCTCTGGCCTGGCCAGCGTCGGCATGAAGCCCTGCACGAAGGCGCTGTACGTCTCGTTGATCAGCCGCTGCGACTCCGCCGCGATCGTGTCGAACACCAGCGAGCTCTTGCCGGAGCCGGAGACGCCGGTGAACACCGTCAGCCGGCGCTTCGGGATCTCGACGCTGACGTCCTTGAGGTTGTTCTCGCGGGCGCCGTGCACGCGGATGAGGTCGTGACTCCCGGCGCCGGCCTGGGCAGGTGACTGCGTGTCCGTCTTCGTGGCCATGCCTATCGTGTCTCCATCGGTGCGTCATCCAGCGGCGCGCCGCCCCGCTCCCGCGCGGCGCCCAGCCTAGTGGCGCGGGAACGGGGACCGGGCGCTCATCTATCCTGAATCAGGCCCAGGACGTTGCCGTCGGGGTCGGTGAACGAAGCGACGAGACGACCGCCGCCGACATCGTGCGGCTGCTCCTTCACCGCGGCGCCCGCAGCGGTCACCTCGGCCAGCTTCGCCTCGATGTCGGCGACGTGCCAGTAGGCCACCGGCGACGTCATCCCCTGCTGCCCGCCGCCCGGCACCAGCCCGATGTGCTGGCCAGCGGCCTCGAAGCCGACGTAGTAAGACGAGTCGTGCTGCGGCTGCATGCCCAGCAGGGCGGCGTACACAGGCTTGGCCTTCTCCAGATCGGACACCGGATGCAGCACGGTCTTGATCCCCTGCGTGGAAGAGTCAGTCATGATCACTCCTGACGTTTTGAGGTTGTCGACCCCGCGGTCGGTTCTGTCTCTGCACGAGCATGGCAACAACGGGCCAGAGACGCTTCTCGATTCCTGCTCGCTCAACCTCGCACGGCCGGGCTCACTCCGGACGGGGATTCCAGCGGAACCGCCTGATCCCTGCCACTGCGCCCACGATGCCCCACGCCGCCAGGACGCTGAGGTGCCGCCAGTCCGGGCCGGCCAGCTGGGCAGATCCCGTGAGGGAGCTGAGCAGCGCCTGGTTGAACGGCCGGATCGGCAGCGCGCCTGAGATGGTGTTCAGCGCCGCAGAGTGAATCGGCAGGTACGTCCCCGCGATGAAGACCAGCGGAAACAGCACGAGCTGCACGACCGCTGGCGCGGCCTCCGCGTTGCGTACCAGCGAGGCGACGGCGACGCCGAGCCCGCAGAAGCAGGCGGCTCCCGCCGCCAGCGTGATCGCCAGGGCCAGCCAGTGCGCGGGCAGCGGCGTGCCGAACAGCCGGCCGATGCCGACGATCAGGGCGACGTCGGTGACCGAGACCAGCAGGCAGTGCACGAGCAGGCCGAGGAAGTACAGGCTCGCCGGGAGCGGCGTGGCCCTGACCCGCTTGAGGATGCCGTCCTGGCGCCGCATGGCGAGCACGATCGCGAGCTGGCCGTAGCAGGACCCGATCACGGACAGCGCAGCGATCGTCGGCACGTAGTACTCGAGCGCGGTTCGCCCGTAGAAGTACGAGCTGGCCGCCCCGCCGCGCATCAGCGCCCCGAGCACGGTGATGAACACGACCGGGAAGGCGAACGTGAAGACGGCGTTCTGCGGGTTGCGCCAGAACGACAGCTGCTCGTAGCGGATCTGGTGCCACAGCACCGCGGAGGCGGGCGGGCTCACGCGGCGTTGCCGCAGGGTGGCGACGCTCATCGGGTGCTCCTGTCCCGGCTGGCCACCTGGTCGGGGCTGGTCAGCCGCAGATAGATGTCCTCGAGGCTGGGGCGCTCGACGCTGAGCTGACCAAGCACCGCGCCATGCCCGAGCGCCCAGCCGGTCAGCTGGTGCAGCACGGCCGTCGGCTCCGCGGCGTCGACTGTGACCACGCCGTCGCGGCACGTCGCGCGCACAGGCAGGTCGCTCACCAGGTAGCCGTCGGGGAGGGTGAACGAAACGCTCGTGGTGGCTGTGTCACGGCCGCCGATCCGCGACGGCGGACCCACTGCGACGATCCGGCCGCCGGCCATCACCGCGACGCGGTCGGCGAGCTCCTGTGCCTCCTCCATGTAGTGCGTGGTGAGCAGGATCGTGGTGCCGGCCTCGCGAAGCCCCCTGACCGCTGCCCAGGCATCCTGCCTGGCGGCCGGGTCGAACCCGGTCGTCGGCTCGTCGAGGAACAACAGCCGCGGCCTGCCGACGACGCCCAGGGCGAGGTCGAGGCGGCGCTTCTGGCCGCCTGACAGCTTCCTGACCTTCCGCCGCTCCAGGCCGGCCAGCCCGGTAAGGCCGATGACCTCGTCCACGTCGCGCGGCCGCGGGTAGTAGCCAGCGTTGCGCGCGATCGTCTCGCGGACGGTCAGATACGGCTCGACCGCGACGTCCTGGAGCACCACGCCGATCTGCTCGCGCAGCGCGCGCCCGCGCCCGCGGTCGGCCGGGTCGATGCCGAGCACCGCCACCCGGCCCGCGTCAGCGGTTCGGAATCCCTCGAGTATCTCCAGCGTGGTGGTCTTGCCCGCGCCGTTCGGACCGAGCAGCGCGAAGATCTCTCCGGGCTGGACGGTGAAGCTCACGTCACGCACCGCCACCACCTGGCCGTAGTTCTTGCGCAGACCGTCTGCCGTCACGGCGGGCGGCTGCATCCGGGCCGTCGGGCCCCTCCGGGCCGGCTTCTCGCCTCGGGCCCTCCGGGCCGGCTTCTCGCCTCGGGCCCGGCCGGACGCCGGAGCGGTCAGCTCGATACGCATCGGACCTCCACGGTCAGGTCGAGATGGCGGGCGGCAAGGCCGCGGTAAGCGGTCACGCCGAAGGCGGTGCGGTCCACGCGAAGCGAGCCGCGGGCGGTGAAGGCACCGGGCTCGGCGCCGGTCTGCTCGACCTCGACGACCACCGGCATGCTGAGGCCGCGAACGGTCAGCTGGCCGGCCAGGTTCGCGCCGTCCAGCCGCTGCGACGCGAAGGTGATCACGGGGTAGCGGCCCGCGTCGAGCAGTCGCGCCGAACGGACGCTCGCGTCGCGCTGCGGGTTGCCGGTGCGGAAGCTCGCCGCGTCTATCTCGGCGTAGCAGCGCGCCTCGCCGGGGAGCCCGAGGCGAGAAACCGGCCCGGTGATCTCGACGGTCCCGCAGCGGATCCCGAACGTGCCGCGCACCCGGGCGAGACCGAACATGTGCCTGGTCGTGACCGTGACCGAGGAAGAGTCCGCGTCGATCGCGTACCGACCCCGAACGATCTTGTTCTTCTGATGATGTTGCGTTTTCTGCATGCACCCATTGCATGGCCGGCGGCACGCTCTCCGGCAGGCCCGCCAGTCGGGTCCTGCAGCGACCAACGGCGGGCCAGGCGCCCTGCCATGCGACTTTCGTAGGATCCTGGCCCCCCGGAAGGTTCCGCCGCCGGCTGCCCGGGGTCGAAGGTGGCATACCTTGACCTCGTGGGCTCAGGAACCTGGTTCAGGAGGCACCGGGTCGCCGTGGACGCGGCGATCGCGGTGTTCTTCGTGCTGCTCGACCTGCTGGCCACGCTCGGCGGCGCGACGTGGTGGCCGGACCGGCCGGCCGACCCTGGCCTGGGTGATGCTCGGGGTTCAGGCCGCCGCATGCTTGTCTCTGCTGGTCAGGCGCCAGGCGCCGCTCACGGTCATAGCCATACTGGGCGCCTTCACGCTCGCGATCTCACTGCTGATCTGGCCGGCTGGCGCGCTGACGCCCGCGACCGACTCGAACGTCTGGGCGCCGTTTTCGACGGTGCTCGCCGCCTACGGGCCCGTCCTGTACCGGCGAGACCGCAGGACCGCGTTCATCGCGATCGGCCTGCTGACCGTCATCGTCGCCCGGCCGTGGCAGCCGTCGTTGCTGGTCATCTCCGTGGGCGTCGTGCGAACCACGATCGGGCCGCTGCTCGCGCTGTACTTCGACGCGCGCAGGCGGCTCGTCCAGGCGCTGACCGAGCGCGCGGATCGCGCGGAGCGAGAGCGCTACCTGCTCGCCGAGCAGGCACGCGACGAAGAGCGGGCTCGGCTGGCCGGGGAGATGCACGACATCGTCACGCACCGGGTCAGCCTGATGGTCCTGCAGGCGGGGGCGCTCCGGATGACCGCTCCCGACGAGAGGACGAGGCAAGCAGCGGAGGAGTTGCGCGCGGCCGGCTGCCATGCGCTGGACGAACTGCGCGACCTGGTCGGCATCCTGCGCACGGCGCCGGAGGACGACCAGGCCCCCTCGACGCAGGGCTTCGCCGCCCTGGTAGCCGAGTCGACCGCGGTCGGAACCCCGGCCGAGCTGATCGAAGACGGCAATGCCGCGCACGCGTCGCCGGTGGTCGGCCGGACCGCCTACCGGCTCGTCCGCGAGGCACTGACCAACGTGCGTAAGCATGCCCCCGGCGCGCGGGTGACGGTGCGGGTCAGCTACGACGAGGCGCAGGTCAGGGTGTCGGTGCGGAACACTCGCCCGCCCCGGCGACCGGGCAGCGCGCTGGCCGCGACCGGATCGGGGCTCGGCCTGGCCAGCCTGCGCCAGCGCATCGAGCTGGTGCGCGGAACGCTGTACGCAGGGCCGGAGGCAGACGGCGGGTTCTGCGTCGAGGCGAGTTTGCCGGCCTACGTGCCGACAGCTGAAACGGCGGTCTGAGCCATGGTCAGGGTGGTTGTCGTCGACGATGAGCTGATGGTCTGCGCCCACCTGCGGACGATTCTCGGCTCGGCCGAGGACATCGAGGTCGTCGACGAGGCGCACGACGGCGCGGCCGGCGTTGAGGCGGTCGTGCGCAGCAGGCCCGACGTCGTCCTGATGGACCTGCGCATGCCCGGTGTGGACGGCCTGACCGCGATCGAGCGGATTGGCAAGCTTGCCAGCCAGCCCGCCGTGGTCGTGCTGACCACCTTCGATGCCGACCAGTACGTGCTGCGCGCGTTGCGCGCGGGAGCGTCAGGCTTCCTGGTCAAGTCCACCCCGCCGGAAGACCTCATCGGGCTGGTCAGGGTCGCTGCCGAGGGCCACACCGTGCTGTCGCCCGCGGCGGCGCGCAGGCTGGTCGCCGCGTCCGCGGACAGCCAGCAGGCCGGCGACCGGGCGCGACGGCTGGTCGAGGCGCTGACCGAGCGGGAAACCGAGGTGCTGGCCTGCCTGGGCGAGGGTCTGTCGAACGCGCAGATCGCGCGGCGGCTGTACCTGTCCGAGGCCACGATCAAGGGATACGTCTCCACGGTGATGGACAAGCTCGGCTGCGCGAACCGGACGCAGGCAGGCCTGCTCGCCCACGACGCGGGTCTGGTTGCCGGCTAGCCCGTGGCCGTGCCCAGCATGTTCAACTGGAGGCGGTCATCTCCGCCCGGAACGTCCCGTAGAAAACTGGCAGCAACCGCCTGGGTAAAGTTGCCTGATGGCCGAGTTGCAGCGGCTGCGAGCCGACCATGCCCCCGTGGTCTTGGCCTTCGAACTGGCGAACCGCGCCTACTTCGCTGCCTCGATCTCCGACCGGGGCGATGAGTACTTCGACCAGTTCGCCGAGCGGCACGAGGCCCTGATCGCTGAGCAAGATGCCGGTACCGGCGCCTTCTACGCGCTCGTCGCTGTGGACGGCTCGGTACTGGGCAGATTCAACCTGTACGACATGAAGGACGGCGCTGCTGACCTCGGCTACCGGGTTGCGCAGCGAGTCACCGGTCGTGGCGTGGCGACTGCGGCAGTGCGAGAACTGTGCCAGCTGGCGGCGTCGCAGTACGGTCTGCGCAAGCTCAGGGCGGCGACGGCGGACGAGAACGTCGCGTCCCAGAAGGTGCTGACCAAGGCCGGGTTCGTCCCGGTCGGCCCGGCCGATATCGGCGGCAAGTCAGGCATCTGGTATCAGCGCGACCTGACGGACCGGAAAGGTAGCTAATGTGCGAGTTCCTCCGCCGCCAACGTCCCGGGTGACTGGCTCGATTCATACTCGTTCACCGGCGAGCCTGTCTGGATGCCTCGTGCTGAATATGACGGCCCGCTCAGGGCGAGGCTCGTCGAGCTGCTTGAGCCGAAGATGCCAGGCATGATCATGTGCTTCAACATCAAGGACGACCAGGTGTGGGTACAGCTAACTAAGCGATCCTGGTGACACCCGGGCCTGGGTAAACGAAGCGCGAGCTGCATTGGGCCGGCCTGCCTCATAGGGCAACTTGAATCGGCCTACGTGCCTTGACGCTGGTCTTCTCGTCCCGCGTGGTCGGCAACGAACGCCGCGAGGGCCTCCCGAGACGGGTGTCCCCAGCCGATGCAAAACGGATGCCCGGCTGGGTCGGCGTACACCTGGTGGCCCTCGGCAGCATCGGGATCAGGAGCTGATTGGAGCAGCCGCGCGCCGAGGGCCATCACCTCCTCATGCGCAGCCTGCGGGTCGTCGACGTGGAGATCGAGATGCACTTGCTGGGGAGTCCCATGCGGCCAGTCAGGCGGAACGTGGTCCGGCGCCAGCTGGACCCCGATGCGCCACTCCCCGGCGGCATCGATGACACTGTGCCAATCGTCGTCCTCAAAGACATGCCCGCCAAGAAGGCCAGCCCAGAAGCTGCTTTCTGCATGCAGGTCGGCCGCGTCGAACACAATCACCTGGCGCACCATCTTCATGACACGCACCCTACGAGATCACTGCTCGCTGCTGAGGACGAGCACCTGTGTCACCCAGCTCGTCACCTTCCCGTCCGCTTGAGAGGTGCCGGAGTTGTGGCTGGTGGCCCCGCCGACGCCTTGTAGCCGGTGCGGGGCGGAGGCTAGGTTGCCGCGGCGTGACCGAAGGCGAGCTGCTGACCGGCGATGGCGTCACCCAGGGGATCGTGCGGATCGACACGGTGCGCCGGCCGCTGCGGCCGTTCAGCCTGACCGTACAGGCGTACCTGGCTCACCTGCGCGACGCCGGGTTCACGGGCGCGCCTCTTCCGTTCGGCATCGACGAGCAGGGAAGCGAGATGCTGTCGTTCGTCCCCGGTGACGTGCCGCGCAACCCGCTGCCGCCGGAGACTGCGGGCGACGAGGCGCTCGTTGCCCTGGCCCGCCTGATCCATGAGTTGCACGAGGCGCCGGCCGGGTGGGTGCCGCCCCCTGACGCGGTGTGGGGCAGAACCCCGGCCAGCGTGGGACGCCCGATCACGGCCCGGACCGAGCTGGTAAGTCACTGCGACTACTACCCGGGCAACGTGGTCTTTCGCGACGGACTGCCCGTAGCCCTGATCGACTTCGACCTGGCCCATCCGACCACCCGGCTCTACGACATCGCGAACGCGTTGTGGTACTGGCCGCCGTTCCGCGATCCGCGGGACCGGCCGCCCGCGTTCGCGGACGCCTACGGCATGCCGGCGCGGCATCGCGCGGGGCTGGCGCCGTTCGCCGTCGACATTGCGCGCCGCTATCACCAGGACTCCCGCGCCTCGGCCGAGCTGGACCCGGTGTTCCGCAAGCTATGGGAGGACGGCGCCAAGGACGAGCTGCCGCGCACCGAGGCATGGCTGCGCGATGCGGCCCCGGCGATCACCGCTCGCCTGAGATAGCCGGGCAGCCTGGCGTGCTCAGAGATGTGCCTTCAGGTCAGCGGCGTGGCTGTCCCGCGAGTTCAGATAGGACAGCTCGTTGATGTGGTCGTGGAGAACGTGCAGCCCTCGCACTGCTCCGCGGCGGCCTGTGCCACATCTGGAAGCGGCGTCGCTCCGCAGCCAGTGCATCACCGGCGCGGGTGTTGCAATCTCCTTGACGCGGAGTTCATCGATCCTCGCCTGCCACGTCGCCCGGTCGGTGACTTGCGGCACGGGATATTTGCTCGCTGCCTTCTCTGCGAGGTGGCGAACAACAGCGGACAGGCACTTGGAATCTGTGTGACGGTCGAATGCCCGGATTGCGGAAGGCCGGTCGCTAGCGTAGGCGCCTATCTAGCCTCAGAGGTCAGAAGACTGCGTTATTCATCACTTCCTTCGAACGTGGGCCGTGTGTAGCTCCGGTGCGCTCGTGTTCCCGTTCAAGCCATAGGGAAAGAAGATAGTCACACCCGGCCAGGCACCTGTTGCAGATCCGTGTGTCACGACCGGCGAGGCCCGCACCACGTTTGACACTGGTGTCGAACCGGACGGCTGCTGCCATGGCGTTCACCTGGTAGCGGTGCTTTCTGCAGAGGCTGCACCGGACTTCACGGTTGTCATCGCTGACATACTCGATCGTGGAGATGGGCGTGCTGGCCGTCTTGTGGGTTGCCAGTACTGTGTGCACGCGGTCTATGCAGTCGTCGCAGATGAAGACACCTGGCACAGGGATCAACTGCTTGACTTGATTCTGGTGCTTCCCGCAGAACGAGCACCACAGGGGCTTGTCAGGGCGGAGCAATGCCCAGTAGATGAAGCCCGTGCCCAGAGCGAGAAAAGAAGCGCCGACTATCCATTGATCATCCGCCATGTATTCGGCTCCAATATAGTATGAGATCCCGCTCATTGCGCCTCGGAAGCCCTTTTTCAGGAAACTGAACGTGCCATCCTTTATCAACTGTCTAAATAGACTAGCGGCGATCTGCCCTATAACCCACAACAGGCCCAGCAGAACAATTAAGAGCGGGTTCTTCATATTCCCACCTGTTCCTGGGCTATCACGAGACTCCTCTTATCCACTATTCCAGCGCTCGTGTTACACGATAGAGACCAAAGGCCGTCAAGTGCATGACGTTGGTCAGACCGTCGCGGCCCGCCCTGAAATCAAGATCTACTACCGAAGCTTCAGAAAACGGACCGCAACAGAGCCGCTGTCACCCACTCGCATGGTTAGATGCGTTCTGTGCCTGAGGCGCTCGAATGGACCGGACGCCGGGTGGCCGACTATGGCGTGGTTGAGCGATCGTTCGAGCTTGGCTGCGCAGGCAGGCCTGTTCCCGGCGTGGTGTGGCTGCCATCCGCTTCCGTGCCTGCGCCGCCTCTGGTGATGCTCGGGCACGGGGGCAGCGGGCACAAGCGCAGCGAGCGGATCCTCAGCCTGGCTCAGTGGTTCGCTTCGCAGGCCGGGCTGGCGGCGCTGGCCATCGACGGGCCCTACCACGGCGACCGCCTTACCTCGCCGCTCACGCCGCCGGAATATCAGGCTCGCATCGCGGTCGAGGGCATCGACGTCGTCCTCGACCGGATGGCACAGGAATGGCGGGCAGCGGTGAACGCCGTCGGCGCCGTTGGCCTAGGCTAGCCGACACCGCCAGGCTCGCCTATCTGGGACTGTCCATGGGCACCCGGTTCGGCCTTCCCGTCGCGGCGGGCCTGGGCGACGAGCTGTGTTGCGTAGTCTTCGGCAAGTTCGGCCTTCGACAAGGCCCGGCACTCCACCCTGGCCTGGACGCGCCGCAGCGCATTGCCAGCGATGCCGGGCGTGTCACCGCACCGGTTCTGTTCCATATCCAGTGGGACGACGAAGTGTTCCCCAGGGACGGCCAGGTGGCCATGTTCGACCTGCTGGGATCACGCGAAAAAGAACTGATCGGCTACGCCGGTCCGCACGCCGAGACCAAGCCCGCCGCTGTCGCCCTTTGGCGCGAGTTCGTCGGTCGCAGACTGGGGCAATCCTCCCGAGGTAGCGTCATAGTGCCGACCGCATGCGGGAAGCCGTCCGCCAGCAACGTTAGGGCGTGCGAAGGAAGGATCAACTGAGGCCGATCCGTCAAGGATCAAGTGGAGCTAGGCATGCGGAGCTATCCGGGTGTCTGGCTCCGCTTGATGTGCGACACGGTGGCTCCACTTGATCTGTGATGCTCCCGCTCATGCTTCGGGAGCTGACCGCGATCGAGCAGACGATGAGATCCGGGAAGGGGCTTCGGAGGACAGAATGAGCGATTCGAGCACTCAAAACGCAGGCACGAACACGATCCCTTCTAACGCGTGGCGGGTAGTTGTTCAGTCTCACCCATCGACCTGATCGCCGGGTTAGGCGGCTGCCAGCGCCGCTGTCCGGGTCACGGGCAGCGGCACCGGCACTGGCATCGCTGGCCTTTCTTGCGGGAGTGGTCGTATCCGGCTGCGGGTCAGGTCTACCTGAAGGGCCGCTGGGCAAGCAGCCGGAGAACCACAGCACGGTGGGCCAACCGGTGCGACGTGGCGGGGCCGACACGATCGGGTTCGACGCCGTCTTCAACAGCGGGTCAGCGCCGGCAGTCATCGACCGGCTCGTCATCAGGTCGCCTCGTCACATCAGGCTCGTCGGCGCCTACGTGACGATCGGAGGGATCCTAGGCAACTGGGAGACCTTCCCCCCGGCGATCCCGTCGGCCCGCGGCCATCCGGATCTTGTCCACATAATCGCGGCGTGGGCCCAGCGCCATAAACTCGCTGGGGCCGTCATCCCTCCGCATAAGATGGCTGGAATCGCACTCGGCCTTGCAGCAACCAGCGCTCACGGCAGCATCGCGGGGATCGACCTGTTCTACCACGTCGGCACAGCTCACTACGAATGGCACGGGCACACGCGGATAGTGCTGACCTCGACTTCCCGCACGACCTAGACCCGAGGCCCATTTCGCTGCAAGAACGATGGCAGAACCGCTGGTCGTACAGCCAATTCAAGCAGACCGCTGCATTGGCAATGGGCGGGTCGCGCCCCCCGACCAGCGACCGTAGCCGTGCGCCATCACGCCCTCCGAAGTCCACGCCTCGTAGCGGACCCACACGTCGACGTCAGGTTCGACGTCGCAGCGGCAGAACGCGTCGCGGATCGCGCCCTTCCCATCGCCGGTCAGGGTCACGTGCTGGCGCCCAGCGCTGCCAGCCACTCGGGCGTGCCCGCCGCGGCGATCGTGTCGGCATTGCCGGCCGTTGCCAACCAGCCGTCGCGCGACACGGTCAGGTCGCCGATGCGGGCGCCGAGGGGGACGCCCAGCAGAAGCCGCGCCAGTTCCTCTCACCATTAGGGCGAGTGACGAGGCAGCCATGACCGACGACGACAAGCCGCAGCAGCGACGCCGCACGCATGGCAACCGGGAAGGCCGCATCTATCAGCGGGCCAGCGAGGGTCGGCACGGCCTACCCTCATGCGGAGGTCGGCGGGAAGCGGCGACCCTCGTACGGCCAGACCCGTGCCGAGGCGAGGGCGAAACGCGACGCCCTGCAGGCCGAGCTCAACGACGCGGTGCCCGGTGCGATCGGCAAGGACACCACGCTCGCGGGGTTTATGGAGCACTGGCTGACCAAGACGCTGCCGCAGGTGGTCGCGGCGGGCAACATAGCGCCGGGCACGCTTGACTCGTACCGGTCGAACGCCGAGCTTCACAACCTGCCCGACCTCGGGAAGATCACCCTGCGGAACCTGACCGCGCCGACGATCAGGCAGTGGCAGCACGACCTCTCCAAGGGCCCGGCCCTTCGTCAGCGGCTTTAGATGCCGAGAACTTGACGAAAACAGGAGCGTCAGCGCCTGCTCTGGATAAATGTGCTGCCCCGCTTGATGCTTGACACCACGGCGTCGCTTGATTCCTTGACACGCTAAGTACGAACAGGCGTGGAATGACCGGCCGGATCGGATCAACGAATACCTCTAAGAGCTACAACGACGAGGAGAGCAGCAGTGACACCTAGTCGGCTCGGATCGGCACGCATCGAATTCCCGAACGAGCTCGAGATCCTCATCACGCGAGAGTTCGACGCTCCGATCGCTCTCGTCTTCGACGTAGTGACGAAGCCCGAGCATGTGAGCAAGTGGGGCGCTACACCCCCGGACCAGATGACGGAGTGCTCGATCGACCTGCGCGTCGGGGGGAACTATCATTACTCCTTCGTGACGGAGGACGGGACCGTGTGCTCGTTCCGCGGAACCTACCTGGAGGTCGAGCCGCCGATCCGGACCGTGGAGACGTGGCTGTTCGGTGGCTGGCCTGATGCGGAGGCGGTCGAGACCTGGCAGCTGCACGAAACTGACGGAGTTGACGACGCTGACGATGCGGCTGGCGTTCCGCGACAAAGCTGGCCGTGACCACTATCCCGCCAACGCTCAGGAAGCGGAACCGCCCAGTTCCGACGTGCAAGACAGCTACGACGCGATGGAAGATATCCTCAGGTCACTACTCGACCCGACGGAATGATCTCTGAGTAGCTCAAGTGCGAAGCAGGCTTCAATGCCTGGGTCACGAATGATCAGGCCCTTGTTCTCTCACTGGACCTGTACGGGCACCTGTACCCCGGCGACATGGACCGCTACGCCGACCGCCCGGATGAGGCCGCCGCGAGCGCCGATCCGGCCAGAATCCGGCCAGAATCCGGCCAGACATGCTACCTGACGACGCAGGCGAAGATGAGGCAGAGTCGTGACTGGGGTTTCGCTGGCTGGCGCGCTCGGAGGGACTCGAACCCCCAACCTTCTGATCCGTAGTCAGATGCTCTATCCGTTGAGCTACGAGCGCAGGCTGAACCCTCGACAGTGTACGGCACTCGCTGCGTCGCCTGGCAGCGCAAGCGACTGCGCATGCAGGACCGCGACTCAGGCGTCTCCGTCACCGGCGCCAGCCAGACTGGCGGGAGAACAAGGCAGGTCGCGCCTCGTCAGCCAACCTTCGGGGTGGCCCGAACGCCGAAGTGCAGGTACTTTTCGCCGGTTCGCAGTTCGTAGAACAACACTGGCGTCCACGTCTGCGACTGCGGATCCCTGACGACGAACAAGTCCGGCCCGACCGGGACCATTGCGTATTCCTTCGTCGGCTCTGGCGACAGCTCGGCCAGCGGTCCCGTGGCCGTCGTCCGCAGGACCGGGCCGTCGGCTCCGACAAGCACCTCGAGCCGCGCGCTGGCGCGCTCGTACGTTCCGGCGTGACGCCGCCCGTCCGCGTGCACGGGTTCGGCCGGCGGGGAGAGCGGCTGCGGCATGGCCACGCCGGCGAGCTCGGCGAAGATCTCGCGGTAGAGGTCCTCGTACATGTCCCTGGCATTGCCGCCGTTGGTCAGCAACGTGACCGCGAGCCCCTCGTCCGGCAGCAGCCTCAGGAAGGCGGACTGGCCGAATGTGTTGCCGTCGTGCCCGATGAGCCGGCGTCCGTTCCAGCCGAACCGGGTCCAGCCCAGGCCCCAGGAGTCCCCCAGGGTGAACTTGTCCGGCAGGTCCGCCTGCAGGTCCGTCATGGCTGCGGCGCTCGCCTCGGTGAGCAGCCTGGTCCCGCCGGGCGCGAGTCCGCCGGTCAGGTGCGAGCGAGCGAAGGCGAGCACGTCTGCGGGGGTTGAGCAGATCAGGCCGGCCGGGCCCATCGACCGTGCCAGCGTCCAGACTGGCGCCCGCACCGGCGCTTCGGCGCCCTCGCTGACATGCCCGACCGCGGCCCGGTGCAGCAAAGCCTCCTCGGGCAGCGTGACCGTGTGTTCGAGGCTGAGCGGGGTGAGAATGCGGTCCCGGAGTGCCTTGTCCCAGGTGCCGCCCGTCAGCTTCTCGATAACCCGGCCCGCCAGGCTGAAGCCAGAGTTGCAGTACGACCACGTCGCGCCCAGCGGGTGATTCTGTCCGACGTCGGCAAGCCGGGCCACGTACTTCTCGACGCAGTCATCGCCGCGCCCGGTATCGGTGAAAACGTCACCGTCGATGCCGCTGGTGTGGGTCAGCAGATGCCGCATCGTCACCTGCTTGGTGACGTCCGGATCGGCCAGCCGCAACTCCGGCAGCACCTCGGCCACGGGCGAGTCCAGGTCGAGCATGCCTTCATCGACAAGCTGCATGGCCATCGTGGCGGTCCAGACCTTGGTGATTGACCCGATCTGGAACAGCGAATCGGTCGTCGCCTCGACGCCGGTCTCCTTGTTCAGGACGCCGCACGCGACCTCGGCCATCTCGTCATCCTGGCCGGGCCTAACCCGCAGGATGCCAAGCGCAGCACCGGGGACGTGGTGCCGTTCCGCCAAGGTGGTCAGCCGCCGTCGCCAGTGCGCCGCGTCGATTCGCGCCCGGCGCGGGCCGCCAGAATCCCCGGCGTACTGCTCGAGCCAGTCCACCACGCGGCGGTTGAAGTCGATCCGGTGTGACGGCTTCCCTTCGAGGATGAACAGGTGCGATGCGTCCGGGTAGAGCACAATCCTGGTCGGCACGCCGCGCTCGCGCAGGGCCGTGTGCCACTGCTGAGCCTGCCCGATCGGGCATCGCACGTCCGCCGTCCCGTGCACGATCAGCGTCGGCGTTCGGACCCGCGTCACGTGCGTGAGCGGCGACATGTCAGCGTAGGCATCTGGATCGGCAAACGGCAGGCCGCCGATCTCGAAATCGCCGAGGTGGTGCCCGGCATCCGACGTGCCGGCCATGCTCACCAGGTCGCTGATGAGGCCGCCAGCGACAGCGGCGGCGAACCGGTCGTCCCGGCTCGTGAGGTAGCAGGTCATGAAGCCGCCGTAGCTGTAGCCAGTCACGGCTAGCCGTCCGGCGTCCGCGAGTCCCTCGGTCACGAGCGTGTCGATGGGCTCAAGAAAGTCTTTGGCATCGGCCCGTCCCCAGCCACCGAGCGCGGCGTTGAAGAACTGCTCCCCGTATCCGTCACTGGCTCGCGGGTTGACCAAGAGGATCGTCCACCCCCGGGCCGCGAGTTCCTGATGGTAGACGTGCACCGGGTCGGCGGCCGCATTCCAGGCGTTGTGCGGTCCGCCGTGTACATCCAGCAGCAGGGGTTGCGGACCTGACGCGGCAGGGTCACGGATCAGCCAGCCGTGCACGAGCGTGCCGTCGGAGATCCTGAACTGGCGCTCCTCGCGCCAGAAAAGCTCGACCTCGTCGAGGCATGCACCGTGGCTGGTGCGCACGGTCTGCGTGCCGCTGGCTAGATCGACCGTGACGATTTCGCCAAGGGAGGCCGGCGTGGCGAGGACGATTGTCGCGAGGTTGCCGACGACCGACAAGCCTGAGACGACGCGGCCCGCTCCGGTTACCACCGGTCGCGGCTGGCCTCCTTCGCTCATCGCGTAGAGATGAGTGCAGCCGTCGTCACGGATGCAGAACAGCACAGTACGATCGTCCCCGGCCAGCTGCGGGGCCGCGCCAGGATAAGCCGGCCCGCCCTGGATGACGTTGCGGTCGAGCGCTGCGGCCAGGTCCGTGACGTTGCCGCCGTCGAGGGGAATGCGCAGCAGCCGGGCGTGGCCAACCGGTCGTCCGACAGTGCCGACGGCCAGGATCGCCAGCCCGTCCGTGGTCCAGGTCGTCCGGCCGCCAGCCACGTCGAGCGGGCCGACGAGGACCGGCTGGGCGCGTGGATCTGATGCGTCCAGCACATGCACCGGCGCATGAAAGGTCAGGTCAGCGTCGGGTGCCGTGGCCGCTGCGAACGCCAACCTGATGGAGTCCGGCGACCAGGACGGCTGTTCGGGGTGGCGTCCGAGATCCGGTGTAAATGAGAGGACGGGCGTAGGTTCCCCTTCAAGACCGCCAAGTCACGAAGGAAGGACCCACGCCCATGCCTGTCCGAGTATCGCCTACCGACCGTATCCGTGGCCACATTGATGAGCTGTTCGCTGACGGCCGTCCGCTGCCGGAGATCCTGGAGGAAGTGGCCCGGCTCGGCGCGCAGCTGCTGATGCAGGCCGCGCTGGAGGCCGAGGTCACCGAGTTCCTGGGCCGGGACCGCTACCAGCGGGCCGCGGCCAGCGCCGGTGCCCGGCCCGGCAGCCGTAACGGGTACCGGGAGGTGACCGTCAAGACCACCGCCGGCCCGGCCGGGCTGGCCCGGCCGAAGCTGCGGGGCACCAGCGAGGCGTTCGCGTCCCGGCTGTTCGGCGCGCATGTGACCAGGACGAACGCGCTTGAGTCGCTGGTGATCGCCTCGTTCGTCCGCGGCCTGTCCGTCCGCGACGTCGAAGCCACCCTGGCCGAGGCGCTGGGCGACCAGGCCGCGATCTCCAAGTCCACCGTGTCGTCGGTCTGCCAGCAGATCACCGGCGAGTACGACGCCTGGACCCGGCGCCGCCTCGACGGGGTCACCGTGGATTACCTGTTCCTGGATGCCAGCTTCTTCCGCATGCATCCCGGCTCCCCGGCCGAGCCGGTGCTGGCCGCCTGGGGCATCACCACCGATGGCAAGCCCGCCTTCATCGGCCTGGCACCGGGCACCGGCGAGTCCGCCGACGCCTGGCACGCCTTCCTCACCGACCTCAAGGAGCGTGGCCTGGCCAGCCCGCTGCTGGTCATCTCCGACGGCGCCCCGGGCCTGATCGCCGCGATCGAGCAGGCCTATCCCCGGGCGCTGCGCCAAAGATGTGTCATCCACCGCGACCGTAAAGAATCAACTTGTGGTGTTGTTCCTTGCTCCGGCTGCGAGGAGCTCTGCGGCTGTGCGGTAGCGGGTTGGCGCAGGCTGGGGAAGGCAGTTTTCGTGCTGGAGCAGGGGCAGGGTTTGGCGGATGACGTTGCCGACGGCGGATCTGCTGACATCGGTGAGGGCATCGGCGAGGACATCCAGGGTGCACAGTCTGCTTTGGTAGAGAAGGGTGAGCAGGACGCCTTCGCTGTTGCTGATCTTCTGGTGGAAGACGCCGCCGCGAGTGCCGGGCTGGCGTGGGCCGCCACGTCGCTGGTAGGTGCGGCGTTCGGTTTGGGCGGATTGACGCGCGGCCAACCGGCTGGTGAGGTCATTCAGCTCGTGCTGGGTGAGCCCGGTCAGCGCCGGGTGGGACAGCTGCTCGATGACGGTGGCCCGTGCCGGGCGCAGATCGCTGTCTGTGAAGGCGAGCAGGGCATCGTGGGTGGTGAACCGGACCGGGGCCACTCCTGGGTCATGGCTGTGATCTTCGAGGGTCTCGCGGGTCTCCTTGACCAGGTCGCCGATGCAGGTGGCGGTGACTTCGAGCAGGTCGGCGAGCACGTTCATGGAGCAGGCCTGCCGCTGGTAGAGGAGGGTGAGCAGGACGCGGGCGGGATCGTCGAACAGCGGCTTGGCGCGGGGCTTGCCGGCGGCCCGGCGGGCCCGGCCTTGGCGCTGCTGGCTGTAGCGCTGCTGGGCGCGGGCTGCCTGAAGCGGGGCCAGCGCGGCGCACAGGCGGGCGAGTTCGGCGCTGGTCATCCCGGTCAGCCGCTCATCGTTGAGCTTGGCCAGCATCTCCTGCCGGCGGCGGGCGGGGCTGGAGCGCTGATCGGTGGTGCCCTCGCCGATGGAAGGGGTGGCTGCCGCGGGGTGGAGGGTGTAGTTCCAGGCGCCATGGGTGGCGTGGCGTTTCAGCGGCAGGGCGGCGAAGCGTTCTTTGCTGACGGCGACGCCGGTGGGGTAGTCGCCGGGGTCTAACACGGCCTCGACGCGCAGGCCGCGGCTGGTGCGGGTCGCCGTGATTGTCTGGACGACCACCTCGTGGCTGGTCAGGGGGCGTCCTCGCCAGTTCATGGTGATGTGGCTGAACAGCCGGTGCTCGATCTTGTTCCACTTCGACGTGCCGGGCGGGAAGTGGCAGACCGTGATCACCAGCCCGGTCTCCGCCGCGAGAGCGGCCAGTTCGCTCTTCCAGACCCGGTACCGGTAGCTGTTGGACCCGCCCGCGTCCGCGGTGATCAGCAGCCGGGCCGCGCCCGGGTAGTCTTCGCGGCCACGCGCCCGCCACCAGCGGCGGATGGACTCCACCGCGAAAACCGAGGTGTCGTGGTCGGTGCCGACGTTCACCCAGCCGGTGCCGCGGGTGAGGTCATAGATCCCGTACGGGATCGCCTGCTCCACCTCCGGGCCGGTGAAGAAGAAGGAGTGATCCTCGACCTCCACGGGCTTGCCCTGGGGCCGCCATTCCCGCCCGGCCATCGGCAGCCGCCCCAGCTGCTCCCGCTTCTTGGTGTCCACACTGATCACCGGCTCCCCGCCGGCCTGGTGGTCTTTGACCCGCTCGTTGATATAGCGGAACTGGGCATCCCGGTCCGGGTGCTGGGCACCCTCCAGCGTCTTGGCATTGGCCTGCAGGCTGAACCCGGCCCCACGCAGCAACCTCCCCACCGTCGGAGCCGACACCGGATGCCCCCGCCGGGTCAGCTCCCCAGCCAGGTGCCGCAGCGACTTGGTCGTCCACCGCAGCGGCGACTCGGGGTCACCCCGTTCATCCGGCTCCACCAGCGCCAGCAGCGCCGGGACCAGCCCGGCGTCCAGCTCCTCCGCGCTCTTGCGGCCCCCGCCTTCGCGTCTCGCCCGGCGATCGGGGAACGGATCCTGGCCCTCCTCCAGCTCGAAGACACCCTCGCGGACGGTGCTCTCGCTCACCCCCGCGACCTGGGCGACGGCCCGGACCCCGCCATGCCCCAGCAACCGGGCCTCGGCCGCCAGCAGCAACCGCCGCTGCCGCTCGTTCAGATGAGGCAACAGCACCTCGAACTTCAACGCCAGCTGGTCACGCACATCGGACGAGATCGCCATACCGCAACATCAAACCCCAAACCGAGAACCACCGTGTTATTTCTTTACAGCTTCACCGGGCCCGGAACATCCTGGCCAAGGTCCCGGCCGGGATGCAGGCCGAGGTCAAGGACGCCTACTGGAAGATCTTCGACACCGAGGACCTGAAGACCCCGCCCGGGCCCCGGCTGGCCGAGCTCATCGATGCCCGGATCAGCGAGATGGCCGCCCGCTACTCCGCCACCTACCCATCGGCCATGAAGTGCCTGACCACTGACAAGGAAGGCCTGACCGCCTACCTGCGGTTCCCCGCCGGGCACCACCACCGCATCCGGCACTCCAACTTCATCGAGCGCACCTTCGGCGAGACCCGCCGCCGCACCAAGGTCATCGGGCGGCTGCCCGGCGAGACCAGCTGCCTCACCCTGGTCTGGGCCGTCCTGGACCGGGCCTCCCGCGGCTGGCGCGGCGTGAACATGACCTCAGACGGCCTCCGGCTCCTGCAGGACCTGCGCCGCTCGCTGCTCGACCCGCCCCGCCAGCTCCGCCCGCGCACAGTCACCAGCAGCCAGCCCGCCGACGGCTGCGAAACTGTCAGTACCGTCGCCTAAGCTGATCATGAAACCGGGAACCACGCCCGCCGATTTACACCGGAATCCGGACGCCACCGCTGTTCGGCGTGCCAGTCTCCGCTGGTCAGCTGCCGGCATTCCGTGGTCGCCAGCTCGACAACGTGCAGGTGGATGCGGATGGTGCGGACCAGGCCCGCACCATCGGACTGGTAGTTCAGCCGCTCGGCGACGATAGGCGCGCCAGCGCGGCTGGTGCGGGCCTTGTCGTCCTCCCCGGCCGCGGCGTGCAGGTCCACCGGCGCGGCAAAGGCGACCTTCGAGCCGTCCGGGCTCCAGACCGGCGCGCCAGCTCCAAGCGGCAGCCTCGTGAGCTGTTCTGGCTCGCCGCCCGCGGCCGGGAGCAGCCATACCTGTGCGGGGCCCTCCTGAGCGCGCAGGAACGCGATCCGGCTACCATCCGGTGACCATGCCGGCGCGGAGTCCGACGGGCCGCGGGTCAGCTGAGCGGGTTCGCCAGCTACGGCGCCGACCCGCCACAGGCACTGTACGGTCCGGTCCGCTTCCTGATCGACAGTGCTGAGCACGTAGACGATCTCGCTGCCATCGGGCGCGAGCGCTGGTTGCTCCGGCCTGGCGAACGTCGTCAGGTCCTCAATGCGCTGGCGGCGCCTCACTCGCGTCTCCTCCGTCCCACGGCACCGGAAAACCGCTCGCAAAACCGGCTATCTGGCGGAGGCACGGAACGCAATAACCGTTGTCACCGGTCTCTGCCGCTCAGGCAGTCTGTCCAGATAGCCGGGTATACGACCTAGCTATCGTAGGCACAAGGCGGCTCAGGCTGGCGGCCGGTCACTCGCCCCCGCGCCCTTGCTCCGTGGGGTCGCCGATGATGCCGGCCCTCTTGCGTCGCCGACGCTACGACCCAGCGCCTAGATGCGGGCCATGTCGACGAACCTGCTGTAGTGGCCCTGGAACGCGACCGTCACCGTGGTAGTCGGCCCGTTCCTGTGCTTGGCCACGATGAAGTCCGCTTCTCCCGCACGGGGCGACTCACGCTCGTAAGCATCTTCGCGGTGCAGCAGGAGCACGACGTCGGCGTCCTGCTCGATGCTGTTGTGAGCGAAGATTCCGTCAGCGATGAAATTGTGCGTCCCCTTGACGGTGGCATCGAAGACAGGGCGTGTCCCCAGCGGCTCGATGCTCTCGATCCGATCCCAGAAAATATCGGTTGTGGCCACCGCCTCAAGCGCCGGTGAGTTAACTGCGGCCGCGCAGCGCAGGAGGCGATCACGGGACGGGCAACACTTGTAGAGCGTCGATCCGCAGTAGTGCGTGCCGATAGCAGCCTGGAACTGACGCTGGGTCATCCCAGCTCTATGGCGCTCGGCCTCTACCAAGCGCCACACCTCGACGGGTAGCGTGTGGACGTTGGTGTTCGATCTCCGCTCTTTTAGGGCTGCGAGCAATTGCTTGGCGGTTTCGCCTCGCCGACCATGAACGCCCACATCCTGACAGAAGGTGCGCAGGCTTGGACCATCCGCGATAATCACGTGGTACGAGGGTCGGTAGCCGACCTTGTCTACCCGGCGAATGCGGGCAACGATTCCCAGACGTTCCAGGAGCCGCGCCACGCCGTCGGCGAGCTCGCGGCTCGCTGATGCGTAATACGCCTTCGGAGCCGACCGGCCTGCTTTCTGGTTCCAGACGCAGCCGTCGGTCGCCCACAAGTGCCGGAGGAATACGGCTATCTCCCCGTCGCTCGCGGCATAGAGCGCCTCGGGCAGCCGCTTCTCATACAACCTCAGGTTGTCAATGCGCAGCTCGCGGAACCAGACTCGCAAAGGGTTATACCGGCCGTGGGTACGGCGGTACCGAGCGGGCAAGTAGCTGTGCCACCAGGTCTGCTGGGCTACACGGCGGGGCGCGATTCCGAACTCGGTAGCCGCGGCGTGCTCGACGAAGTCCAAGTTGACCTCGTCGTTCGAGGTGTAATGCACAGGCTGGCTTTGAAGGACACATCCCTCTCCGATGAGATGCGCCAGCAGCCCCAGTCGGTCCTCGCTCCAGCCCAGTCCGACGCCCATCGGCGCCGGGATCCGGCGAGGTATGGCTATCCGGCCGCCTGGCGAGAGTTCCTCCAGGGAGCGCCAGCCATCAAATGTGAGGAACGGATGATTGCCGGATGCCTTGACCTCGCGTCCCGACGCGAGCTTGAGGCGGTAGACCTGCTTGACACCGGAGGGAAAGACATTGGTTATCGGCGCCGCCACGATGTGGTTGTGTTCGTTGAGGGACCAGACCGGAATGCCGTCATGACCATCTTCGAGCAGTTGCTGGAGTGTGATCGCTGCGCCCGTGTCGGCGCGCAGCAGGGTCGTGTCCGCCGTCAGGCACCCGCTCTCCCGTAGATCGGACAACATAGGCCGTTTGTCGGTCCGCTGCTCAGGGCCCCGGTTGAGCTGTGCGACAGCGATAACGGGCACGTTCAGTTCCTTGGCCAGCAGCTTCAGTGACCTGGACAACTCGGAGACCTCCTGCTGCCGGTTTTCCACGCGTTTCGGCGAGGTCATCAGCTGCAGGTAGTCGATGATCACCAGTTTCAGGTCGTGCTGCTGCTTGAGGCGCCGGCACTTGGCCCTGATCTCCATCATCGACATGTTCGGCGAGTCGTCGATGAACATCGGCGCGTTCGCGACCTCGCTCATCCGGCGTGCCAGCCTGGTCCAGTCGTCGTCACTCATCTGGCCCGTGCGCATCGAGTGGAGCGCGACACGCGACTCTGCGGACAACAGCCGCATGGTGATCTCGTTGCGGCTCATCTCAAGGCTGAAGATCACCGATGTCTGCCCATGCTTGATCGAAGCTGCTCTGGCGAGATCCAAAGCGAGAGTTGATTTCCCCAGGGCTGGACGAGCTGCAATCACGACCATCTGGCCCGCGTGCAGGCCGTTGGTGAGCGCGTCGAGGTCGGCGAAGCCGGTCGGCACGCCGGTCATGGTGCCGCCGCGGCTGCCGATCGCCTCGATCTCCACGAGGGCACCAGGCATGATCTCCGAGAGCGGCAGGTAGTCGTCGCTGACCCGGCGCTCGGTGACCCCGTAGACCTCGGCCTCGGCCCGGTCGACCAGCTCGTCAGCGTCGCCGTCGCCTGCGTAGCCGAGCTGCACGATCCTCGTGCCGACCTCGACTAGCCGCCGCAGGATGGCCCGTTCCCTGACGATCCGCGCGTAGTAGCCGGCGTTCGCAGCGGTCGGAACGGACGCGATCAAGGTGTGCAGGTAAGGAGCCCCGCCGACCTTGCCGATGTCGCCACGCTTGGTCAGCTCGGCCGCGACGGTCACGGCGTCCGCCGGCTCGCCCCTGCTGTACAGGTCAAGAATGATCTCGTGGACGATCTGGTGCGCCGGGCGGTAGTGATCCGCGGGCTTGATGACCTCGAGGACGTCGGAGATCGCGTCCTTGGAGAGCATCATGCCGCCCAGCACGCACTGCTCGGCGGCGATATCGTGCGGCGGAGTCCGCTCGAAGTCCCCGCGTGGCGCGAGCTCCGCGACGCTCACCAGCCTCCACCCCCTTGCCGCACGACGACCCGGCATCCGCCCTGCCGGCCGATCCGGCCGACCGATCACATCAGTACCGCCAGCACCGTTCTATCGAATGGTTCTGACAGTGTTCTGCGAAGGCTTCCGCGCGTCCACTCATGCTGTGCACAGGACTGTGGACAGCTTGTGCAGACACGCCGCGCGGGCTGTGCGCGACTTGGGGGCAAGGCTGTGGACGAGCCTGGGAATCACCGTGGGATACGGCGCTGACCTGGAATTACTCTCTCCACTGGTTGTGTGCGCAAGAAAAACCTGTGCGTGGGACAGTGTCACACTGCCCGAGAGTTATCCACACCGTGGCGGTGCGAGCCGGTCCTCGCCCCCTGGCCATGCATGTGGCACAAACCATGCCGGGACGGCCAGGCTCGGAACGGCCTGAACCGGCTGCCGCGATGTGCTCGGAAACCGAGCGCAGTGTCAGCCGGCCCGGCTACGATTCGATTATGTGTTCGACGCCTGAGCAGCGCATCGCCCAGATCGGGCAGGCCATTGATGATCTTGCTGCCCGGGCTGACACGACAGGCGCGGCCGACCCCGACGGCAGGCAGGCGAGAACGCTGGCCGGCGGATTCGACGAGGACCAGGTCGTGACGCGCCTGGCCGAGCTCTGGTCGCAACTGGCTGAGCTCGATCCCGAGGTCGCTAAGCGCCTGCCCACGTACGAGGCATAGCCGACCCGCCAATGGCTAGGCGAGGCCGGCCGCGAGACTCCGGCTAAGCAAGGTCGGCCGGGCGATGCCGGACTGGCGAACAGCCAGCGGGCAACCCGCTTCCGAGACCCAGAAGTTGAGCGGCAGCCCAGCGCTGCGAGGGGCTGCCGCTCAACGGCTCTCTGGCGCTTACGTCCTAGGGTCCACGGTAGCCCGATCGCTCCGGTCCGGCCACCGCTCGCCGTCGGCTAGGCGCCGACGACCTCAACCTCAACCGTGGCGCTGACCTCCGGGTGCAACCGGACCGCGACCTGGTGCGCACCGATCGTCTTGATCGGATTGCCGATCTCGATCTTGCGCCGGTCCAGTTCGGGACCCCCCGCGTTCCTGACAGCGGCGGCGACGTCGGCGGTCGAGATCGACCCGAACAGCCGGCCGCCGCTTCCTGCCCTCGTCTGCATCCGGACCCGCAGGCCAGCGAGGCGCTCTGCCGCGGCTCTGGCATCCTCGACGCTGCGGATCTCGCGCGCCGCGCGGGCGCGCTTGATCAGCTCGATCTGCTTCTCGGCGCCGCGGCTCCAGCGCATCGCCAGGCCGCGCGGCACCAGGTAGTTCCGTCCGTATCCGCCCGCGACCTCGACGATGTCGCCGGGGGCACCCAGGCCGGAAACCTCCTGAGTGAGGATGAGCTTCATCGGCGAACCGCTCATCTGATCTGACCTCCCCGGCCTAGCGAGCCGTGCTCGTATACGGAAGCAGCGCCATCTCGCGAGCGTTCTTGATCGCGGTCGCGACGTCGCGCTGATGCCGGGTGCAGTTGCCGGAAACGCGGCGGGCCCGGATCTTGCCGCGGTCGGAGATGAACTTGCGCAGCGTGCCGGTGTCCTTGTAGTCCACCCGCACGACCTTCTCCTGGCAGAAAAGGCAAACCTTCTTCTTAGGCTTGCGGATCGGTGGCTTGGCCATCGTGGTGCTCCTTAGCAGAGCCCCGCCCGCGGCGGGGATGGTCGGTTCCCGCCTGCGGCGGGGATGGTCGGTTCCCGCTTGCGGCGGGAACTATTCAGCCGTGCTCGTAGGGTGCCGGTCGGCCTGTCAGGCAAACCCGGCTGGGGGTCAGAACGGCGGCTCGTCGCTGAAGCCGCTGCTGTCTGCGGGCTCCGATGCCCACGGGTCATCCGACGCACGGCTGCCGCCGCTGCCGCCGCTGCCGCCGCTGCTACCGTACCCGCCTCCGCCTCCGCCGCCGCCGCCCTGGCCGGTGGCTCGGCTGGACCTGACGACCTTGGCCGACGCGTTGCGCAGCGAAGGGCCGACCTCGTCGACCTCGATCTCGTACACCGTGCGCTTCTCGCCTTCCTTGGTCTCATACGACCGCTGCCTGAGCCTCCCCGAGACGATCACGCGCATGCCTCGCTGCAGGCTCTCCGCCACGTTCTCGGCCGCCTGGCGCCAGACGTTGCACGAAAGGAACAGCGAGTCGCCGTCCTTCCACTCGTTGGTCTGCCGGTCCATGAACCGGGGAGTGGAAGCCACCCGGAAGTTGGCGACCGCCTGCCCGGTCGGCGTGTAGCGGAGCTGCGGGTCATCGACGAGGTTGCCGATGATGGTGATCTGGGTGTCGCCTGCTGCCATCGGGTACTCCCGGTCGGTTCGGATGCTATGGGTCTCTGGCCGGCGGACGCAGCGCCGGCGTTCGGCGCCCGCGGCGCGGTGCCGGCGGGCTAGTGCAGGTCAGGCCGCAGGATCTTGGTCCGCAGCACGGCCTCGTTGAGATTCAGCTGACGGTCGAGTTCCTTCACGGTGTCCGGCTCGGCAACGATGTCGATGACCGTGTAGATGCCTTCAGCCTTCTTGTCGATCTCATAGGCGAGCCGCCTGCGGCCCCAGACGTCGACCTTGTCGATCGTGCCGCCAGCCGACGTCACGACCCTGAGGAACTGGTCAAGCGAGGGCTGGACGGTGCGCTCTTCGAGCGAGGGATCGAGGATGACCATCATCTCGTAACGGCGCATAGGTATGCCGTGCCTCCTTCGGACTCAGCGGTCACGGTCTCTCCGTGACAGGAGGATCTGCGCGTTTCGTCTTGCACCAGCGCAGGCCGTAAGCCTACCAGGGAGGGCTGACAGCGCCAGACGCTTCACTCCAGGCCGGTTTGGGCAGACACTGTACAGGCAGACACGGTTTGAAGGCAGCCAGGCAGGCGTCCCGCGTCGCTGCACCCGCACGCCGTCGGATCGAGCTCGGAGAGCCTGGATGGTCACTGTCTACCCGGAGGTGAATGCACGTGTCACAGGCCCCAGCCAGGGCCCGCCCGAGTGCACGCCATTTGTCGTTGCGACCTGAAGGCCAGGGCGGCCACCCCCTCATATGGGCCGCGGCCGGCTACACGCTGGTCGCCGGCGTCGTATCCACGGTGCTCGGCCTGCTGACCGTCGCGCATGTCCTGGGCACCATCCTCGGCGTGACGGCGTTCGTCATCGGGCTCCTCGCCCAGATGCTGTCGGCGACGAGGACCGAGCGGATGGTCATCGTGACGGGCGTGGTCGCAGCGTTCGTCGGGATGGGCCTCGGCTTCGCGCACGGCGGCTTCGTCTAGGACCAGACCTCCGACCGCTGCCAGCAGCGGCCAGGGACCGGTGGGTAGGCTCGTGGGATGCCTATCATCGGTCCGCATCTGCACGACGGTGACCCGCTGAGCCAGGCGCAGGCCATCGATGCCAATGCCGTCCAGTTCTTCCTCGGCGACCCGCAGGACTGGAAGGCCCCCTCTTTCCCCGCGGACCGCCCGCCAGCCCAGATCCGCGCCGACTTCGAGGCGGCGGGCGTGGCGGCGTACATTCACGCGCCTTACCCGATGAACCTGGCGTCGACCAACAACAGGATCAGGATTCCCAGCAGAAAGATCCTTGAGCAGCAACTAAACGCCGCGGCGTCCATCGGCGCAGCAGGGCTGATCGTGCACGGCGGCCATGTCACCGCCGACACCGACCCGGCCGAGGGCTACGCGAACTGGCGGAAGGCGATCGAGCGGGTCGAGCGTCCGCTGCCGATGCTGATCGAGAACACCGCGGGCGGCGACGGCGCGATGGCGCGCAGCCTGGAGAACATCGCCAGGTTGTGGGACGCGATCGGCGACGCCGGGGACGAGAACGTCGGGTTCTGCCTCGACACTTGCCATGCCTTCTCGGCCGGTGAGGACCTGTCCGGGATCGTGGACAGGATCAAGGCCATCACGGGCCGGATCGACCTCGTGCACTGCAATAACTCCAGGGACGAGTTCGCGTCGAGCCGGGACAGGCACGCCGGCCTCGAAAAGGGCACGATCGATCCGGCGCGGCTCGTCGACGTGGTCAGGGCCGCCGGGTGCCCGGTCATCTGCGAGACCCCTGACGCCAGGTCCGACGTCCGCTTGCTCCGCACCCGCCTCGGCGCTTAACTTAACCGGGTCTGTCGGCGGCGCAACGCGATCGGCTCGGCCTGCGGATCGCCTGGCTGGTTAGGCCGGGCCCGTGGTGGCCACTGCCCAGGCTGGCCTTGCGGACGGGGACTGCGGGAGCGTCGCCGCGGTCGTCATGCTCGGCGTGCTGGCAGCCTGCTTGCGGATGGGCAGGTGCCTTGCTCCTGCGTCCGCGGCCAGCCCGGCACCCGGACTCGGGGGACTCGGGCTGGCGCTGGGACTCGGGAAGCCGGACGGGCTCGGGCTCGGGAACCCGGAGGGCGTCGGGTTCGGCGTCGGGAAGCCCGAGGGCGGCGGGTTCGGGCTCGGGCAGGGCTGGCCCCTGTTCTTCTTCCCATGGCCCCGGCCAGGGCCGAACCAGACGGGCCTGCACTTCGGCTTCTTCGGGATTGGCTTGGCCTGGATCCATTTGCTCATGCCCGTCACGTTCAGCGGGTCGAGCTGGGTGATCGGCTTGTGCGACATGGCCAGCAGCTTGGTCATGTAGAGCTGCCAGATCGTGGCCGGCCAGGCGCCACCGTAGCCGCCAGTCCAGCCGCCGCGTGAGGGCAGGATCGCCAGCGTCTGCGATTTGTTGCTCGGGTCCCGCGTGAACATTCCCACCACGAATGAATACTCCGACGGCAGCGCGCCGAGGAACCAGGCGGCCTGCGAGCTGTCGGTCGTACCCGTCTTGCCGATCGTCGGGCGGTACGGGCTGAGGACCGCGTTGGTGCCCGTGCCGGTGTAACCGGAATTCGAGTTGGTGTCGAACGACAGCGCCCAGTCCACGTCGGCGGTCTGCTTCGGGGTGAGCACCCGATGGTGCTCGACCTTGATCGGTATCGGCTGGCCATTCCTGATGATCTTGGCGATAACGTGCGGCGTGTGGTACATGCCGCGGTTGGCGAGCGTGGCGAATGTCGTAGCCTGCTCCTCGACCGTCAGCGACGCGATACCGAGGGCGATACCGGTCTCCCCGAGGTAGCTCTGCAGCTTGGACGAGTAGGGGCCTTTGACCGCGACGCCGAAGTCCTTCGCCAGGTCGATGATGTACTGGGTCCCGACCCGGTGCGCGAGGTCGACGTATGCGGGGTTCGACGACGCAGCCGTCGCGGCCGCCACGGTGACTGGGCCGCTCCTGGTGGCGTTGTCCGGCGTGACCGTCGCCCACAGTGGCGGGCAGGCACCACGTTTGGGCTTGGAGAGCGTCATCTTGCTCTCCGCCGAATTGTCAGGCGGCACGCACAGCGGCGAGGTGCCGTTCAGCTTGCTCGTGGCCACGTTCATCCCCTGCTTGACGGCGCCAGCCAGCACATAGGGCTTGAACGACGATCCGACCTGGGTTCGCGCGATCATCGCGGTGTTGAACTTGCAGTCGAGTTTCTTGCAATGTTTCGCCGTGAAGTCCGGCCCGCCGTACATCGCCTCGATCGCGCCGTTCTTCGGATTCTCGAGTATGCCGCCTATCCGGCCCCACATCGGGAACGCCCGGCCGTCCTGGCGCATCATCCGCTTGGCCTCGCGTACGGCGGAGTACAGGGCGCGCATCTTGCGCAGGCTGAACGTCGTCGTGATGTGGAGTCCTGCGCTGCCGATCTGCTTCAGCGAGTAGCCGTACCTGTTCTGCAGCTCGTTCTGGACGGCGGACATGATGTAACCGCGGAACAAGCTCCAGTTCGCCTCATCATTGCTGGGGGGGACGATCTTCGGGAAGTGCTTCAGATTTGCCGATGGGTTGTGCGGATCGGTAACGATCTTGTGCAGCTGCTCCTGGGTGAGCACGGGCTTCCCGTCCGGGTACGTGTCGCCCGCCATGTTGCCGAGCACGTAAACCCAGCGATCGAGAAGCGAGTAGCTGAGGCCCGGCACCTTCTGCGTCGGATGCCGCGGATCGAAGGCCGATGGGGCCTGGACCATGGCCGCGAGCATGGCAGACTGCGCCGCGTCAAGGTTCCACGCGTGCTTGCCGAAGTAGGTCTGCGCCGCAGCCTCCACGCCATAGGCGCCGCGGCCGAGGTAGATCGCGTTCAGGTAGTGGCTCAGGATCCATGGCTTGTCTTTCAGCTTCGCCAGCTTGATGGCGTCGATGATCTCCTTGAGCTTCTCCCTGTAGGTGAGGTTGCCGCCGGCTTGCTGGAAGTACGTCTTCACGTACTGCTCGGTGATTGTCGATGCACCCTGGTAGCCGCTCCCGCTGAGGTCAACGAGCAAGGCGCGCAAGGTGCCGGTGATCGAGATGCCACCCTCGGTGAGGAAGTGCCGGTCCTCGGCGGCGAAGAACGCCTGCTCAAGGTACTTGCCCTCACCGAGCTGCGTCGCCGTCAGCACGGTCCTGTTGGTCGTGCAGAAGCAGCCGACCTCGGTCTTCCCGTCGCTGAAGTAGACCTGCGAGGACTGGATCAGCGGCGCGCTCAGCTGCTTGATCGGCAGCTGCACGGTCGAATAGACGTAGATGAACCCCGCGATCAGGATCAGCACGGCGCCGAGCGCCATGGCGCCCATCACGAGCGCGGCCTTCTTCAGCGTCCACCTGCGCCACCAGCTTGCCCGCCGTTGCCGCTGCCAGAAGGTGCCGGGCGGCTGGGCACGACGCCGGTCGGGATCGACCAGCCCCCGCGGTCCCTGGCGACCACCGCCAGGACCGCCGCCACGGCCACCGCCGCCACGCCGGCCGGGACCGCCGGGTCCGTAGGGATCACCAGGTCCGTAGGGGCCACCGGACCCGCCTGGTACGTACGGCCCTGATGGCCCGCCGTATCCGCCGCCGTCCGCGCCGGGCAACGCGGCAGGCCCGCCGTCGACCAGGCCCGTGCCGCTGTGCAAGCCGGCTGGCCTGCGGCTGTACCGGTCGCTCCGCCCGCCAGGGCGCCCGGCGCGCCCGTATCCGGGGTCGCCATTGGATCCGTACCGGCTGGACCTGCGGCCCTCGGCGGCGTTGCCGTTGCCGTTGCCGTTGCCTTCGTAGCCGTCTGGCTCGCGGCCGCCAGGCCGGTAGCCGTTGGCCGCGCCGGCCCGGTACGCCCCCGCCTGGCGGCCGGTCCGGCCCGATTCCCCGTTCCCGCTCGATTCCCCGTACCGGCCAGGCTCGCCGTTCCTCGCCGGCTCGCCGTACCGGGATACGTCGCGCTCACGCCCGCCAGCGCCCCTGGTCGCGTCGTTGTAGCGGGAACCGGAACCGTTTCGCCCGTTGTCGGCGCCGCCGTTCGCGCCGTTGCTGGTCCCGGCCGCATGCCGATAGCCGGAGTCGCCGCCCCTGCCGTACCGGCTGTCCGATGCAGCGCCGTCGGCACGGCCGTAGCCGCCGGCGGTGCCGCGATAGGCCGACGATCCGTCGGGAGACCCAGATATGTCGCTTCGTTCCTGCCAGGACGGCCCGGAAAAGCCTGGATTACTCACGTGATCCTCGCTGGTCGGCGCTAAGGCAGTCGCAAGCGGAGAAACGGGAGCACCCGGACTCCGCCAGGCAACACGCTACCCGGCCGCACCCAGTGTCCCGGTATTCTCAGCGGAATCCATATTCATCCGTAGTTGCGGACTCCCTTGCCCTCACGCCCGTCCCCTGGCAGGAGTGCCTGTGCTGCCACTGGCCGCGGCGGACGGTCGCAGACCCTCCGCCCGTCAGTTCCGGCTAGTCACCCGTGCGGGCGGTGCGAGCACGGCGACCGCGCCTGGCCGACGGCTCACCGGTGCCGAGGACGTAAGACGACGCCAAGTGATTCCACCCGCAACTCTGACAGACCTCAACCACGTACACCTTGAACTCCGCGTATTCCGTGGCCATTTCGTCGAGTTCCCTGCCCTGCTTGACACGTCCCTCATACCGGCCAAGCTCGTCTCCGTAGACGTAGGTGACGTGCGTCAGCTTGACCTTCCGGCAGATCGGGCACCTGGTGTCGGTCGGCTCGCCGTGGAACTTGGCGGCGCGCAGCAGGTAGGGGTGAGCGTCGCAGACGTCGGTGACGGTGGTGCGGCCGGACAGCACGGACGCGAGCGTCGCGCGCCGCGCCAGCGCGTAGTCGACCACCGATCGCCTCATGACCGACAGGTTACGACGGAATTGCGCTGACGCCGAGTCCCGGTCCCCTCCCTGCGCGCAGCGGAACTGACCTGCGGACATGCGAGAGGACATAGCCGGACTTGCGTCACAGGAGGACGCAACATATCGTTGTGATGTATCGGTCCGATACATCGGGCAGATATGCTGCCGTCGGCTCGCCCGGCGGGCGGCTCGGTGGATAGTAGCCCAGAACTTGCCGGTCAAACGACGGCCAGGAGACAGGAGCGCGGATGAGCAGCCAGCGAACCGGCGTGCTTGAGCTCGCTGTGCTCGGGCTGTTGCACGAGACTCCGATGCACGGCTATGAGCTGCGCAAGCGGCTCAACTCGGTGCTGGGAGCGTTCCGCGCCTTCGGTTACGGCTCGCTGTACCCCTGCCTGAAGGACCTGACCGGGCGGGGCCTGATCGCCGAAGACGCGATCCCCGAGGCTGCCAAGACCCTCGCGGGGCGCCGTTCGAAGATCGTCTACCGGCTGACCGCTGACGGCAAGGAATACCTGCAGGACCTGCTCAACCAGACCGGACCCGCCTCCTGGGAAGACGACGGGTTCGGCGTCAGGTTCGCCTTCTTCGGCCTGACCACGGCCGACGTCAGGTTGCGCATCCTGGAGGGCAGGCGCAGCCGGCTGGAAGAGCGGGTCGAGTCCTTCCGCGCAGGCCTGGCCAGAACCAGGGAGCGCGTCGACAGCTACACCCTCGAGCTGCAGCGGCACGGCCTGGAGTCGGTCGAGCGCGAAGTCCGCTGGCTCAACGAGCTGATCGCCTCCGAGCGCCGGGCGGACGCTGAGTCCGCGCGCGAGCACGGAAGCACGACACACGACGGCACCAGCTGATCCGGCAGACGCCTGATCAGCTCGGTGCTTGCTGAGAAGAAAGATAAGGAGCACAACGGTATGGGTTCGGTACGGGTAGCCATCGTGGGCGTCGGGAACTGTGCCAGTTCCCTCGTCCAGGGCGTGGAGTACTACAAGGACGCCGACCCGGCGAGCCGGGTGCCGGGCCTCATGCACGTGCAGTTCGGCCCCTACCACGTCGGCGACATCGAGTTCGTTGCCGCGTTCGACGTGGACGCGAAGAAGGTCGGGCGTGATCTCGCCGAGGCGATCGTCGCGAGCGAGAACAACACGATCACGATCTGCGACGTGCCGCCGACCGGCGTTACGGTGCAGCGCGGGCCGACGTACGACGGGCTTGGCGAGTACTACCGCGAGATCATCACCGAGTCGGACGAGCAGCCCGTCGACGTGGTCAGGGCCCTCAAGGACAGCGGCACCGACGTCCTCGTCTCTTACCTGCCGGTGGGTTCTGAGGAGGCCGACAAGTTCTACGCTCAGTGCGCCATCGACGCGGGCGTGGCCTTCGTCAACGCGCTGCCGGTCTTCATCGCCTCCGACCCGGAGTGGGCAGCCAAGTTCGAGCGGGCCGGCGTCCCGATCGTGGGCGACGACATCAAGTCCCAGGTCGGCGCGACGATCACGCACCGGGTGCTGGCCAAGCTGTTCGAGGACCGCGGCGTCGAATTGCTGCGCACCTATCAGCTGAACTTCGGCGGCAACATGGACTTCATGAACATGCTGGAGCGCAAGCGCCTGCAGTCCAAGAAGATCTCCAAGACCCAGTCAGTCACGTCGCAGATCCCGCACGAAATGGCCAAGGCCGACGTGCACATCGGCCCGTCTGACCACGTGCCGTGGCTCGACGACCGGAAGTGGGCGTACGTGCGGCTTGAAGGCAAGTCGTTCGGCGACACTCCGCTGAGCCTGGAGTACAAGCTCGAGGTCTGGGACTCGCCGAACTCGGCCGGCGTCATCATCGACGCGGTCAGGGCCGCGAAGATCGCCAGGGACCGCGGCATCGGCGGACCCGTCGTGTCGGCCTCGTCCTACTTCATGAAGTCACCGCCCGAGCAGTACAGCGACGACACCGCGCGCGACGCGGTCGAGAAGTTCATCCGGGGCGACGTCGGCCGCTGACAACCAGGCGGACGTCTCAGTACGGGCCGGGCGCCAGACGGTGCCCGGCCCGTACTCTGAATGCGTGAAGCGCCGCGCGGGCCGCCGGGCCCGAAGCCGACTGGCCTGGACATGACGGCGGCGGCTGCCGGGCCGAGGTCGTCCTTCATCGGCGACCTGCGCACGGTCCTCGGCAGCAGCGGCTTCCGCAAGCTGTACGCGACGAGGCTGATCTCCCAGACCGGCGACGGCATGTTCAGCGCGGGCCTCGGCGCATACGTCTTCTTCAACTCGACCTCGTATCCCGACCCGGCGGCCGCGGCAACCTCGTTCGCCGTGCTGTACCTGCCGTATTCGCTGATCGGGCCGTTCGCAGGCGTTTTCATCGACCGGTGGTCGCGGCGGCAGATCATGGCATGGTCAGCCGTGCTGCGCGCCGGATTCGGCGCGCTCACCGCGGTCTTCATCGCCGGCGGGGCGCTCGGGCTGCCGGTCTGGCTGGCCGCGCTGGTCGTGCTCGGCGTGAACCGGTTCTTCCTGTCCTCGCTGTCCGCCGCGCTCCCGCACGTCGTGCGGGCCGACGAGCTCGTCATGGCGAACTCGGTCGGCCCTACGTCCGGCACTGTGGTGGCGTTCATTGGCGGGATCATCGGGCTCGGCGTCCGCCTGGCGACCGGCCACGGCGCGTTCGGGTCGGCCGTGATCCTGCTCGCGGCGGCCTTGTGCTACCTGGCAGCCGGGCTGAGCGCCACGCGCATAGCCCATACCTCACTCGGACCCGACCTGCCCCCCGGCACCGCACTTGCCAGCGTCATGACCGAGCTGGGCGGCGTCACGAGCGGGCTCGTCTCCGGGCTGCGGCACCTCGGGCGCCGGCGGAACGCGCGGGCCGCCCTGACCGCGATCGGCACGCACAGGTTCGTCTACGGGATCTTGCTGCTGATGTCGATCCTGCTGTACAGGAACTACTTCTACCCGGGCAGCAACAGCAACGAGGCGCTGCGGCACTTCCTGCCCGTGGTGATCAGCTCGGCGATCGGCTATGGCGCCGCAGCCTGGCTCACCCCGATCGTGACCAGGCGGATGCCCAACGCCGCCTGGATCGCCATCCTGCTGGCGTCGGGCGGCGTCGTCACCATAGCTCTCGGGCTGACGTTCGGGCAGCCGGAGTTCATCGCCATCGGGTTCGCGCTCGGGCTGGTGGCTCAGGGCCTGGCGATCTGCGTGACGACGATCCTCCAGCAGGAGATGGCGGATGACTACCGCGGCCGGGTGTTCTCCGTCTACGACATGCTCTTCAACGTCACGTTCGTGCTCGGCGCTGCCGTGAGCGCTGGCTTCATGCCCAGCACCGGGCGATCGGTCCCGATGCTGGTTCTCGTCGGCTGCGGCTATTTCGCGGCGGCCGGGGCCTACTGGCTCATGACCGGTCAGTCGCTGCCAGCCGAGCCCGGCCCAGCCGAGCCGGACCCCTCCGAGCGGGCCCAGCGCAGGAGTTCCTGAACCGCGCGGTCGTGACCGAGCGGGCCGTGCTCGATCCGCAGCTCGAGCAGGTAGGCGCGGGCGCGCCCGACCTGCGGGCCAGGGGGGATGCCGAGCAGGTCCATGATCTCGTTGCCGTCTAGGTCGGGCCTGATCCTGGCGAGTTCCTCCTGAGCCTCGAGCTCGGTGATCCGCCGCTCGAGCGCGTCGTAGCTGCGGGACAGCCGCGCGGCCTTGGCCTTGTTCCGCGTCGTGCAGTCCGCCCTGGTCAGGGCGTGCAGCCTGGGCAGCAGCGGGCCAGCGTCTGTCACGTAGCGCCGGACCGCCGAGTCCGTCCACTCCCCTGTTCCGAACCCGTGGAACCGCAGGTGCAGGCCGATCAGCTTCGCGACGTCGCTGGTCACGTCGCCGGGGAACCGCAGGCTCCGCAGCCTGCTGCGCGCCAGTTTCGCGCCGACCGTGTCGTGGTGGTGGAACGCCACCCGGCCGTCCGGCAGCAGCGACCTGGTCTTGGGCTTGCCGATGTCATGCAGCAGCGCAGCGAGCCTCAGCCGCAGATCCCCCTCGAGCCCGTACCGCTGTTCGAGCGCGATCGCCTGGTCGAGCACGGTCAGCGAGTGCCGGTATACGTCCTTGTGCCTGTGGTGCTCATCCACCTCAAGCCGCATCCTCGGCAGCTCGGGCAGGATCTGCTCGGCCACGCCGGCCTGGACCAGCAGGTCGATGCCCGCCGACGCCCCGCCAGGGCGCCTGGCCCGCAGCAGCTTCTCAAGCTCGACCGCGATCCTCTCGGCCGAGACGATCTTCAGCCGCGGCGCGAGCTCGGCCATCGCATGCCTGACGTCCTGCGTCGGAGTAACCCCGAGTTGGGCGACGAACCGCGCGGCCCGCAGGATGCGCAGCGGGTCGTCGTCGAAGGAGTCGATGGCGCGGCCAGGAGTCCGCAGGATCTTGTCCCGCAGGTCTGCCAGCCCTCCGAACGGATCGACCAGCTCCAGGCCGGGCAGCCGGGCAGCCATCGCGTTGATCGTGAAGTCGCGCCTGGACAGGTCGGCGCTCAGCGACGTCTCGTACTCGACGCCTGGCTTGCGCGAGTGCCGCTCATAGCGCTCACTCCGGTAGGTCGTTATCTCGAACTGAGTGCCGCCCTTGCGCAGCCCCACGGTGCCGAACTTGATGCCCACCGGCCAGGTCACGTCCGCCCACTCGGTCACGATCTCCAGCACCTGCTCGGGCAGCGCGTCGGTGGCGAGATCGATATCGCCGTGCGCCCTGCGCAGGAACGCGTCCCTGACCGGGCCGCCGACCAGGGCGAGCTGGTGGCCGCGCCTGGTGAACAGCCGGGCCAGCTCGGCCGCCGGGCGCAGCCCGCCTGACAGCGACGACCTGAGCAAAGCCTTGGCCGCACGCTGCTGTTCCTGCGTCATAGGAGTGGGATCCTGCACGGGCATCGAGGGTAGGCGCAACAGCCGCTCTACCGGAAGCCGGGTTCCCCGCCAGCGTGACAGGAAAGGTAGACGTAGTGAACAGATTGCGAGGCGGACTCCTCGCGCTCATGATCTGGTTGACGGGTGCTGAGCAACGGACGGCCTGACGCGCCCGCCAGCCGCAATAGCATGAGCGCCATGGCCCGCTCGCACGTCGCCAGGCAGCGCACGCGCCAGGAACCCGCCGGCAAGCGGGCTTGCGGGCGCGCGCTCAGGGGGCGCCGCGCGGGGGCGCGTGCCGTGCTCGCCTTCGCCGGACTGGCCGCCGCCTTGCCGCTGCTCGGCGGGCCCTTCGGGCTGGCTGCTGGCCTCGGGCCCGCGGAAGCGCAGTCCGCTGCCCAGGCGCCGCGCGAGCCGCTTTCGATCAACGTCACGTCGGTGAGCCCGACGTTCGCCAGGCAGGGCCAGACCATCACGATCAGCGGACAGCTGCGGAACCTGGCCGCGACGGCCGCCACCGGCCTGTCGGTGCAGTTGCTGTCGTCGCGAACGCCGCTCGGAACGCGGCTCAATCTGGAGAGCTTCGCGCACGGCAGTTACCAGCCAGGCGGGCAGGTCCCTGTGGGCGTCCCGCCCGTGCGCCTCGAGCACCTGGGCAGCGGCCGGACCTGGCGATTCACCGTCCGGTTGCCGGTCAGCAAGCTCGGGCTGAGGTGCTTCGGCGTATACCCGCTGACCGTCCAGGTCAGCGACGCTGCCCTGGCGGCCAGCGCCCGCGATCCTGTGCCGCTGCCGTACTGGCCGCCCAAGGCCGCGGGCTGCGCGGGGCAGCGCAGGCCGCAGCCGTTCCCCGTTTCCTGGGTCTGGCCCCTGATCGACAAGCCGCACCAGAATGCCTGTGCAGGGCTGACCGACACCAAGCTCGCGGCGCGGATCGCCCCGAAGGGCAGGCTGGACGACCTGCTCGCGGTCGGCGCCCGCTATGGCTCCCGGGCGGGGCTCACCTGGGCCATCGACCCGTCGCTCCTCGGGGGCGTGCAGGCGATGAGCAAGCCTTACCGGGTCGGCGCGTCCGCGCGGTGTCGCCCGGGAGCGACCAGGCCAGCGGATCCGGACGCCTCGCGCTGGCTCGCCAGCGTGCGCAAGGCCACAGCCGGGCAGCCGCTGTTCCTGACGCCGTACGCCGACGTCGACGTCGCCGGCCTGGTCAGGCAGGGCAACTACTCCGACCTGCGGCTTGCCTTCACCGCCGCGGAGCAGGCCGGTCACCAGATCCTGGGCAGAGACGCCGTTCCTGCTGAGGTCCCGGCCGGCCCGCACCAGTTCTCAGCCATCGGGTGGCCGGCCTCGGGCATCGCCGACGAGGCGGTGCTTGACGCGCTCGCGGCCCGGCACGTCAATACCGTGATCCTGGCTGCGCCCGCGGCCTCGCCGGTGAACTACACCCCTGGAGCTGTCAGCAGCAAGCTGACCTCGATCGGCAGGCCGCTGCACATCTTGCTAGCCGACCACGCGATCACGGCGCTGCTCAGCTCCAAGGCCGCCGCGTCGGCCGGGCCAGGCGACGTCTTCAGGACCAGCCAGCTCTATTTGGCCGAGACCGCGATGATCGCCTCCGAGAGGCCGAGCAACGTCCGCCCGATCATGATCGCGCCGCCGCGCCGCTGGGACCCGCCGAGGCAACTCGCCAGCGGCCTGCTCGCCGACACGGCAAGCGCCCCCTGGCTGGCGCCGTCGACCGCCGGCCAGATGATCGCCCAGCGCCCCGAGCGTATCTACCCGAAGGTCACCCAGAGCGCTTCGCCAGCCGAACTGCCGGCGATGCTGCTGCACGACGTGTCCAAACTCGATCACCGCATCGAGCTTCTGCAGTCGATCAGGGTGAAGCCCGATCCCGCGCTGAGCCGGGCCATCTTCGGCGTCGAGTCGTCCGCCTGGCGCGGCGGCGGCGCGAAACACGCGCGCCTGCTGTTCGAGCGAACCAATCGCTACGTGCGCAGCCAGCTTCATGGCGTCACGATCCGGGCCGGCGGGGGCAGCCACAACGCCTACCACGTGACGCTCGGAGGCAAGACAGCCCCCGTACCCATAGTCATCCATAATGCCTTGCGCTATGGGGTCAAGGTCGGGCTGCGGGTGGAGGCGACCCGGGCCAAGGTCACCGGAAGCCTGCGGACGATCTACGTCCCCCAGCTGGGTTACTCGCATGCGGTGAAGCTGACGGTCAGGGTCAAGGGGGAGCACGGCAAGATCAGGCTCAGCCTGGTAGCGCCGTCCGGTTCCGCGCTGGCTGGCCACCCGCTGCCCGCCTTGCCGCTCCTGATCTTTGCTCATCCGACTCACCTGGGCACGATCGCGCTGACGATCATCGCGGTCGCGCTTGCGTTGTTCGTCGTTGCCTCGGCGGCCCGCGCGATCAGAGCGGGACGCCCGGAGCCGCCTGATGACGTGAATGACCTTGATGGATCAACGCAACCGCCGACGCCAGACGAGCACGCAGCCGGCCCTGAGGGCGACGGGACTCCTGATCCGGGGCCGGGGGCAGGCAATCCGCCAGCCCCGGTGACGCCCGGTGGGCCAGGCGGCGGCCACCCCGCGGATGAGCTGACGGCACTGCCGGCGCCCGGCGATTCGCGTGATGGAATCGGACGGCAGCCGTCGCCGTCAGGCTGGATCGCGCCGCCGGGCCTTCCCGGGGCAGCCGGTCCGCTGAGCGGATACGGGTCGGAAGGTTTCCCGAACCTGAATAGCCGGCCGGAATATGCAGATAGCGTCGGTGAAGATCGATCCGAACTGGCGTCTGCGGGACCGAGACCAGCCACGGGCCCTGAGGGCTCCTCGGTCGCCGACCAGGAGCCGCGGCGAACAACGGAGGAGCGCAGATGACCTCGCCAGGATCCGGGGCCGGGTCGGACGCGTCTGACGCCGACCAAGGTCAGGGATTCCCGCCGGACCGCGACCACCACAGCGCTGGCGACGAGCCCGGGGCAAGCGGCCGGCCAGGAGAGCCTCGCCGTCGCGGCCCTGCCGGCGATTACCGCCCGCCGGGCAGCACCAGCGGCGGACCGGACGATCAGCGCACCACACGCGGCAATTACCGGTCCGCGCCCGGCGACGGGCGCCCGGGCGGCAACGGCCACAGCCAAGCCAGCAACGGCGGGGGCCTGCCCGGCGGCCCCCGCTACTTGCCGGACGTCACCGGATACCGGCCAGCCGGCGACGGCCTCCGCCAGGACGGCAACGGGTACCGCCCGGCGGGCTCCGGCTACCGCGGAGACGGCGGCAACCGGCCGCCCGGCGGCCACGAACGCGCCGCCGGCAACGAGGCAGGCTGGGGCGAAGACTGGCGCCGGGCCGGCGCCAGCTACCCGCCAGCACCTGGCGATTACGGCCACGGCGGCGATCAGCGGCCCGCCGCCGGCAACCGGGTGAGTGGTGAGTACCGGCCAGCCGGGTTCGACGACCGCTCGACGACGCAGCACCGGTCGCCGGGGGCCGATCGCGCCGCCGGCCAGGGCCGCCATGCCGGCAACGACGTCGGCGCCGCTGGCGCCGGATCACGCCCGGCCGGCGATCAGCCCCGCCCCGTCGGCCGCGGTCACGGCCCGTGGGGCAGCGTCGGCGACGACCAGCGCCGCCCCGGTAACGACTACCGGCCGACCGCCGAATACCCTGCGACGGACGACCGCCGCCCCGCAGGCGACACCGGAGGCGGCAGTTCCCGGGGAAGCGGTTCAGGGGACGGGGCTGGGGGCAGCGATGCCGGAGGCAGCGACAGCGGTGCGACGCAACGCCGCCGCGCCGGCGGGCGAGCGCCAGGCGCGCACCGGGCGACCAAGGCAGACGGGCTGATCCCGGGATTCGGCCGCGCCAGGGCCAAGCCTGAGCGTGGTGCCCGCGGCGGTCGCGGCGGGCACCCCAGGGACGGCGGTTCGCTGCCCGTGGGGCCCGGGACCGAAGGGCCCGAGGCAAGCGGCCGACCCGAAGGGCCGTGGCCCGCCGACGTGCCGTCCCCAGGCGAGGCTGGCCTGGCAGCCGGAGGATACGGCGTCAGCCCGGAAGGCGACCTGACCGAGGCTGAGTTCGAGCGTTCCTGGTTCCGGCAGCCCAGCGGGTCGCAGGCCGACGTTCCGACGCGGCCGCGCCCGGTCAGGGAACCCGAGGCCAGCAGCCGGCCCGAAGGGCCCGAGGCCAGCAGCCGGCCAGAAGGGCCTGCTCTCCAGGATCCGGCGGCATCGGCAGCACCTGGCGATACAGCCGCCCCGAGCCTCGTCCGCTCCAGCAGCGTGATGGCGCTCGGCACGCTCGCCTCTCGCGTCACCGGGCTGGTCAGGAGCGTGGTCCTGGTCTACGCCCTCGGCCTGACGGCACTCGCGAACGCGTACAACTACGCCAACACGCTTCCCAACACCGTCTACAACCTGGCCATCGGCGGGATCCTGACCTCGGTCATCGTGCCGTTGCTCGTGAGCGCGGCCAGGCGGCACATGGACAAGGGCGAGCAGTACGACCAGCGGATGTTCACGCTGGTCACCATCGCGCTCGCGGGCATCACGCTGGTCGCGACGCTGGCCGCGGCCCCGATCGCCAGCCTGTACGACCCCAAGGCGACCGGAGCGGAGCACCACCTCCTGGTGATCTTCGCGTACTTCTTCATCCCGCAGATCTTCTTCTACGGGGTCTCCTCGCTGGCCGGGGCGATCCTCAACGCCCGCAACCACTTCGCGGCGCCGATGTGGACCCCGGTCGTCAACAACATCGTCGTGACGGTCATCGCGGTCGCGTTCATGGTCGTGGCGGCCGGTCAGAACGTCAACAAGCCCGCCACGGTCACCAACGGCGAGATCCTGCTTCTCGGCATCGGCACCACGCTCGGCATCATCGCCCAGACCGCGGCGCTGGTGCCCGCGCTGCGCCGGGTCGGGTTCCGGTGGCATCCGCGGTTCGACTTCCGGCGGACCGAGATCGGCGAGATCGGCAGGATGGCCGGGTGGATGTTCGGCTACGTGCTGACCACGCAGGTAGCGTTCCTGGTCACCTCGATCGTCGCGAGCACGGCAGGCAACGCGAAGCAGACCGGCGGAGTCGGGGCTGGGTTCTCGGCGTACAGCAACGCCTGGCTGCTGTTCCAGCTTCCGTACGCGATCGTGGCCATATCGGTGATCACCGCGTTGCTGCCGCGGATGAGCGGGCACGCGGCTGACCGCAGGTTCGATCTGGTCCAGGCCGACTTCTCCACGGGCGTCAGGCTCGGCTCCGTCGTCGTGGCACCGGCCGCCCTCGTGCTGGCGGCACTCGGCCCGCCGCTGGCTGAAATCCTGCTCGGGTGGGGGAACACCAGCGACGCGAGCGCCAGGTACCTGGGCGTGGTCTTCTCGATCTTCTCGCTCGGCCTCGTGCCGTACATGCTGTTCCAGCTGCTGCTGCGGGTCTTTTACGCCCTGCACGACAGCAAGACCCCGGCCCTCATCGGCGTAGCCACGATGGCGACCAACGCGGGCGCGAACCTGATCGCCCTCGCGGCGTTCCCCAAGAGCGAGGTCGTCGCGGCGCTCGGCGCGGGCTTCGGCCTGGCAAACGTGGTCGGCTCCGTGCTCGCCTGGCGGGTGCTGAGCCGCCGTCTGGGCGGACTTGCCGGCCGCCAGATCGGCCGGAGCCTGCTCAGGATGCACGCGGCGGCCGCGCCCGCCGCGATCTTCGCGCTCGCCGTGGCCATCCTGCTCGGCACCGTCTTCTCCACGTCGAAGATCTACTCGGCGCTCGTCGTGCTGATCGGCGGCGCCGGAGCCGTGCTGCTGTACGTGGTCGCCGCGAAGATGCTGCAGGTGACCGAGGTCACGGACCTGATGGGCATGGTGCGTTCGAGGCTGCGCCGGTAGTCTGTCGGGCAGGTGCTGCCGGACCGGCATTCGCGCCTGGTGCCCTATGGTCTCCGGCTGGTAACGGTTTGCGGAGCGGTAGGGTGGCAGCGGAACACCGGGGCAGGTTGTGCCGCATCATTGAATTGTCCGCACGCGCTTTCCGGCACTCAGGAGGGAAGCGTCGAGAGCCTGACGTGACTCGGCGCCAGTGACTTAATGACCACGTATGCGTCTGCGCCAGGAACCAGGCTCGGCGGCCGTTACCGGCTTGAGGACCGGATAGCGGCCGGTGCTGGCTGGGATGCGTGGAAGGCCATTGACGAAACCCTCGCCCGCGCGGTCACGGTCTTCACCTTTGCCTCGGGATTCCCCAGGATTGGCGATGTCGTTACGGCCGCGCGCGCGGCGAGCAGGCTGACCGACCCGCGCCTCGCGCAGGTCTTCGACGTCGAGGATGACTGGGATCACGCCTACATCGTGATGGAGTGGGCGGCCGGGGACACCCTCGGCGACCTGCTCGCGCCGGGACCGCTCGAGCCGTACCGCGCGGCAAGGATGATCGCCGATGCGGCCGCTGCCCTGTCGTCGGCGCACGCCGCCGGCGTCGCGCACATGTGCCTGTCGCCGGGATCGGTCCGGTGGAGCCCGACCGGCGAGGTGAAGGTCGTCGGTCTCGGCATTGACGCAGCCCTGGCCGGCATCGTCGGCGACGAGCCTGTCCGCGACGACACAGAGGGGCTTGGCTGGCTCCTCTACGCGGCGCTGACCGGCTACTGGCCAGGCCCCGAGTATCCTGCGCTGGCGCCAGCGCCCCTAGCCGGCGGCGAGCCTTGCAGCCCGCGACAGGTCATCGCGGGCATCCCGCTCGCCTTGTCCGACATCACCGGCCGCGCGATGCAGCTGAGCTCCGCGGCGGAGAATTCGCTCACGACGCCCGGCGACCTGGCCAGGGCGCTGCTCGCGACGCTGCCTCCGACGCCGCTGCTCGCCGCCGCGCCGCCGTCCTGGCGCGATCAGGCCGAACGAAATCGCGAGGACAGCTGGCAACGCGGCGACCAGACCGGACCGGAGAGCTGGCCGGCCGGCGCAGGCTACGCCGACACCGAATGGCCGTCCGACGGCCTCAGCTACGGAGATCAGCCGCCGCGCGGTGCCCGCGGCCCGCAGGCCCGGGGCCAGCAGCCGGCCAGGAGGGCCCCTCGCGGGCTCCCGGGGCCCGGGCGTCCCGCGTTGCTGCCGACGAGGTTCTCCAGGGGCGGCGTGCTGATCGGGATCGGCGTCGTGGTCGTGGCGGCACTCACCGCGTTCATGCTGTGGCCGAACAGCGGAGCACCGAACGGCCACCCGAATCCTGGCCGGAGCACCCCGCTGACCTCCGTGACCCAGCTGCGGCCGCTCAGAGCGCAGGGGTTCGACCCCCTGACCACCGTGTCCGCTGACCCGACGAACGAGAAAAGCCAGGACGCCCACTACGCGATCGACGGCAGCGCGCAGACCGACTGGAGTTCCCAGTGGTACGCCAGCCCGGAGTTCGGCCAGCTCAAGGCCGGCTCGGGCCTCATGATCGACATGGGCAGGCCGGTCAGGTTCTCGAGCGTCGCGGTGACGTTCGGCGCAGAGTCCGGAGCGCAGGTCAAGCTCCTGGTGGGAAACTCCAACGCCCGCAGCAAGCAGAACCTCGGCTCGATGACGGCTGTCGCCTCGGCCAGCAACCCGACCGGTATGGTCACCTTCCGCATCACGAGCAAGGCGACCGGCCGCTACCTGGTTGTCTGGTTCACCAGGCTGCCGCCACGGCCCGGCTCGAGCGGCAAGTTCGAGGCTCAGGTCTTCAACGTCGTGATCAGGGGAACCTCCCGGACGCAGTAGCGCGAGCGTCCGGTTATCGGGCCAAAGCGACATGCTGGGACCGAAGATCAGGCGCCTCTCGGCGCTCTTCCCGCTGGCCACTAAGCTACGTGAGATGGATCACGTTGCCGGGACTGCCCTGGTTACGTGCGTGGTCGCGATCAGCTGACGACACCCCCGCAGGCACTCATGGCACGAGGCAGACCGGGAGACGCGACGGAATCTGAGCTGCCGGGCAGCGCGGGCACCGGCCGGACCTTTCCCGCGCAGCGCGAGGCCGTCACTGACGCCGCGGGCGGCAGCGACGCGTCCCGAGCCAGGACCCGTGCGGCGTGCAGCGACGCAGAGCTGCTGAAGATGCACGTCGCCGGCGATCCTGAGGCCTTCGGCGAGCTCTTCCTGCGGCACAGGGACCGCCTGTGGGCGGTGGCACTGCGGACGCTGTCGGATCCTGAAGACGCTGGCGACGCGCTGCAGGAGGCGATGATCTCAGCGTTCCGGCGGGCTGCCAGCTTCCGCGGCGAATCCGCCGTAACGACCTGGCTGCACAGGATCGTGGTCAACGCGTGCCTGGACCGTATGCGCCGCCGCTCGGCGCGGCCCGAGGTGCCAGGCGGCGATGAGCGCCTGCTTGACCTGCTCGCGTCCAGCGAGCCAGGCGCCGATCCGGCGGCAAGCAGCGAGGTGTCGATGGAGGTGATGGCCGCGCTCCGGCAGCTGCCGCGCGATCAGCAGGTGGCGCTCGTGCTCGTGGACATGCTCGAGTACCCGGTCGCGGATGCGGCCGACCTGCTCGGCGTCGCCCAGGGCACCGTGAAGAGCCGGTGCGCGCGAGGCCGCGCCAGGCTGCTGCCGAAACTTGTGCACCTCCGGCAGCCAGCCGGCACCGTGGGTGTGCCCGGCATTCCGGGCGCCTCTCCTGATGCTCCGGGGGTTGCGGGCAGCGCTTTTGCGGGACTTTCGGGTGAATCTGAGCAGGGATCACGGAACCGAATCCCGCCGGGATCCGTCCTACCTGGGCAGAAAGGTGGTGACGACGAAGAGTGAGGCGCCACGTCAGCGCGGAAGTCCTCGCGCTACTTCGCGAAGGCGAGGTGCGTGCCAGGAAGGCCGGCCGGATCACCGCGCACTTGTCCGCATGCCCGGAGTGCGCCGGGATCGACTCCGACCTCGCGGCCGTCCCGGCCATGCTCGCTGCCGTCCCGCTGCCGCCGATGCCCGATACCATCGCCGAGCGCCTTCAGGTCGCGATCGCGAGCGAGGCGACCGCGCGCGCAGCCACCGGTGCGGCTTCCGGCGCGGCTCCCGGTGCGGCGCCAGACGTGAACCTGACGGACGCGGGTGCGTCAGGCCTCGCCGCTTCTGGCGCGGATGCTGGTCCTGGGGACGGTCCCGGAGCGGATGCCGGGGAGCCGCTGCCCACACCGGGCCGACCGGACCTGCCTGAGCGTACTCGCCGGAGCTCGCGGCGGTTCCGGATGCCTGGCTGGTCGTCGCCGCTGGTCCTGCGCGGACTGGCAGCGGCCGGCGCGGTCATCGTCATCGCGGGCGCCGGGTTCCTGTTCGTCCACGGTCAGACCACGGGCCAGGGTTCCGCCGGGACAGGGTCCGGCCACGGGCCGCTCCGCGAGGCGCGGCCCGCTCCGTCGGCCAGGGTTACGGGTTCTGGCGCGCGCGCTGGATACGCAGGCGTGAACGGACCGTTCAGCCTGAACTACCGCCTCAAAGGCAAGATCGCGACCGCGAGAGCCCTGACCACCCATCACAATTACACGAAGCTGAACCTCGGTCCCATGGTCCGCAAGGACGTCGCCAGCGTCGCCAGCATCGGGAAGGGAGTGACGCCCACGAGCCGGCCTCGCCGGCCTCGCCGGCCACGTTCGGCGGGATCCGCGTTCCGACGCTCATCGGGTGCCTGACGCGGCTCGCGGCCGGGCGTAGCGTCCTGGTGGCCGACATCGCCAGGTATCTCGGACGCCCTGCGACAATTGTTGTGCTCAGGCCGAAGGCTAGCGCCAACGTGCTTGACGTCGTGGTCGTCGGCCTCACATGCTCGTCGGCGGCTCCGGATATCATCGCGGAACTCACGGTCCCCGCTGGTTGAACGCGGTCGGAGCGGGAATCTCGCGGGGCCTTGCTCCGTTGACTCCGGTGCAGTTCTACGAAGGAGAAACCGACAGTGACCGACGTGCGGGATGTCATCGTCATCGGGTCAGGACCGGCTGGCTACACGGCGGCGCTCTACGCGGCCCGCGCCAAGCTCAGCCCGCTGGTTTTCGAGGGCTCGGTCACCGCCGGCGGTGCGCTCATGAACACCACCGACGTCGAGAACTACCCGGGTTTCCCCGACGGCATACTCGGTCCTGACCTCATGGACTCGATCAGGAAGCAGGCCGAGCGGTTCGGCGCCGAACTGGTCGCCGACGACGTGCTTGAGGTCGACCTGGCCGCGACCCCGAAGGTCGTCAAGACCGCTGACGGGGAGTTCCTGGGCCGGTCGATCATCATCGCTACCGGTTCGAGCTACCGGGAGCTCGGCGTGCCAGGCGAGAAGAGACTGTCAGGTCACGGCGTCTCCTGGTGCGCGACCTGTGATGGTTTCTTCTTCCGCGAGCAGGACATCGCGGTTGTCGGCGGCGGCGATTCGGCCATGGAAGAAGCCACGTTCCTGACCAGGTTCGCCCGGTCCGTGACGATCGTGCACCGCAGGGACAGCCTGCGGGCGTCGAAGATCATGCAGGAGAGGGCGATGTCCAACCCGAAGATCAAGTTCGCCTGGAACAGCCAGGTGGTCGAGATGCTCGGCGAGGACAGGGCCACCGGGCTTCAGTTGCGGGACGCCTCGACGGGCGCGGAGAGCGTTCTACCCGTAACCGGTATTTTCGTGGCGATCGGCCACGATCCACGCAGTGAGCTTTTCATGGGACAGCTCGCCACCGACGACGACGGGTACCTGCTGGTGGAGGAGCCGTCGACGAGGACCGCGATCCCGGGCGTCTTCGCCGCGGGCGACGTGGTTGACCGGCACTACCGGCAGGCGGTCACGGCCGCGGGCACCGGCTGCGCCGCCGCACTCGACGCCGAGCGTTGGCTGGCTGACCAGAGCGCGTAACACGCTGACTTCATGCGGACTGAGCGGACCGCGTGCAAACCGAGAATCGATGAGAGGATGTTCTGGACGTGGGCGAATCTACCAAGGCAGTCACCGACTCGACGTTCGAGTCGGACGTGCTGAAGAGCTCCAAGCCCGTGCTCGTTGACTACTGGGCGGAGTGGTGCGGTCCTTGCCGCCAGGTCGCCCCCGTACTCGAGGAGATCGCCAAGGAGTACGCCAGCAAGATCGAAATCGTGAAGCTCAACGTCGATGAGAACCCCGAGGTGGTCCGTACCTACGGGATCATGAACATCCCGACGCTGACCGTCTTCAAGGACGGACAGGTCGTCAAAGAGATCGTCGGCGCCAAGCCGAAGTCGGCCCTGCTCCGCGAACTGGAAGACTTCCTGGCCTGACCAGCCGGGCTGATGTGCCGCACCGGCAGGCGCTGGTGCGGCACATCACTTTTGCTGCGTCTGATGCCGGTCCGGCTGGCGCTAAGCTAGGCGAGCCGGAGCGGCCGTTCTGGCGTCATCGAGCCGAGTAGCCGCTCGAGGGCAACCTCCACGTCCTCCCGCCACGACATGGCGGTCTTGACCTCGAGCCGGAGCCGCGGATAGCGGATGTGCGGCCGCACGGTCTTGAATCCGACGGCGAGCAGATAGTCCGCTGGGGTCACGCAACTCAGGCCGTCGGGCTTGAGGTCGCCGAATGCCTCAACCGCCCTGATGCCCCTCCTGCTGAGATCCTTGACCAGGCCCTGGACGAGCATCCGGCCGAGCCCGCCGCCGCTGAACTCGGAGATGATGTGCGCGTTCATCAGGAGCACGGCGTCAGCGCTCACCGGGCTGGTGGGGAATGCCACCGATCGCGGCACGTACTGCGGCGGAGCGTAGAGCACATAGCCGGCCGCGACGCCGTCGACGTAGACGATCTTCCCGCAGCTGCCCCACTGCAGCAGGACGCTGGATACCCAGGACTCCTTCTCCAGTGCCGTCTCGCCTGCTTCGAGAGCACGCGCCTGCCCGACCGGGTCGAGTTCCCAGAAGACGCAACGTCGGCAGCGGGACGGCAGATCGTCAAGATTGTCGAGCGTGATGCTCGCAAGGCGGCGCGACAACTGGCACCTCTGTTACCGACTGTGGCTGACCAAAGGCGACCCGGTGCGGGTCACCAAGGTAGCGCAGGGCATGTGAATCGGCGCGGACGGTCAGTCCGGCAGTGCCATCGTACTCAGATTTGACCCGGGGCTGAGGGTTCCTTGGCCTATCCGGGCTCCGCGGCTGAATCTCCCGGTGACCGGCATGCTGACCGTGGTCGGTAGCCTGAGCCGGTGATAACAGGACACAAGAGCTTCGGCAGTGACAACCATGCCGGCGCGCACCCTGAGGTCGTCGCGGCGATCATGACTGCGAACACCGGGGACGCCGGACCGTACGGCGCCGATGACTGGACGAGCCGGGCCGCTAACGAACTGGCGGCAGCCTTCGGCGCAGTGGGCGCGTACTTCGTGTTCAACGGCACGGCAGCCAATGTGCTCGGCATCAGCCTGCTCGTTCGGCCGTTCGACGCTGTGATCTGCGCCGAGTCATCGCACCTGCATGTCGACGAGTGCGGCGCGACCGAGCGCAATCTTGGCAACAAGGTCGTGACGGTGCCTACGCCCGACGGCAAGCTGACGCCCGAGCTGATCGCGCCGAGGCTGACCGGCCGAGGTGACGAGCACCGTGTCCAGCTTCGGGTGGTGGAGATCGCGCAAGTGACTGAGGTGGGTACCTGCTACTCGCTCGACGAGCTCCGCCGGCTTGGCGAATTCTGCCGGGCCGAGGGCCTCAGCCTCTTCATTGACGGCGCGAGGCTGGCCAACGCGGCCGCGTACCTTGACTGCGAACTGGCGGACGTCGCGGCTCATGCTGACGTGCTGAGCTTCGGCGGGACGAAGAACGGTGGCGTCGCGGCCGAGGCGGTCATCGTGATGCGGGACGAGCTGATCGCGAACGTGCCGTTCCTGCGGAAGCAGCAGATGCAGCTCGGCTCCAAGATGCGTTTCATGGCTGCCCAGTTCACGGCGCTGCTTGAGGACAAGCTCTGGCTCCGCAGCGCTCAGCATGCCAATGCGATGGCCGCTCGGCTCGCGGCTGGCCTAGCCGATGCTCCCGGGGTGACCATCAGCTATCCGGTTCAGTCCAACGCCGTTTTCGCGTCCCTGAGCCGAGATCGAGTCGAGGCGCTTCAGCGAGGGTGGGCGTTCTACACATGGGACGAACGCGAGAGCGTTGTCCGGTGGATGACGGCGTTCGACACCACCGAGGATGACGTTGACGACTTCGTCGCTGCCATCCGCGCCAGTGCCAGTGAGTAGCGCGCCCTGAGTAGCGTGCAGTGAATCGGCGTTGGTGAGCGGGGGCTGAGTACCTAGGCGCCAAGCGGGCTTTGTTTCACGTGAAACACAACGTTTCTCACGCGGTCTGACTTGACGGCCACTCCGGGGAGATGGTCTTGACAATGCGGTCTAGGTCGTCGAGCGACGCGAACTCGACGACGATCTTCCCCTTGCGCTGGCCCAGCTCCACCTTGACCCGGGTGTCCAGGGCGTCGGACAGCCGGTCGGCAAGGTCTGCGAGGCCAGGCGCGACTGGCTGCTTGCGTGGTTGTTTGCGGCGAGCCTTCGCCGCCTCACCGCCGAGCGCCATGATCTCTTCAACGGCGCGCACGGAGAGGCCTTCGGCCACGATCCGATGCGCAAGGTGTTCTTGAGCGGATGGGTCGTCCAGGGCGAGCAGCGCGCGAGCGTGACCTGCACTCAGGACGCCCGCTGCGACACGGCGTTGCACGGTGGGCGGAAGATTCAGCAGCCGGATCGTGTTGCTGATATGCGGTCGTGACCGCCCGATCCGATGTGCGAGCTCTTCATGGGTCGTCTCGAAATCGTCAAGGAGTTGCTGATAGGCGGACGCTTCCTCCAGCGGATTCAGCTGCTGGCGGTGCAGGTTCTCGATGAGCGCGTCTCGAAGCAGCTCAGAGTCCGGCGTTTCCCTGACGATGGCGGGAATGACGCTCAGATCCGCCAGCTGACCGGCTCGCCATCGCCGCTCGCCCATGACGATCTCGTATCTGCCTTCAGCCACGCGACGAACCACGATCGGCTGCAGGAGCCCGACCACCTCGATCGACTCAGCGAGTTCCGCCAGGGCATCGTCATCGAAGATCTGCCGTGGCTGCTTCGGGTTCGGGGAGATCGCGTCGATGGGGATCTCATCGAAGTAGGCGCCACCCACTTCGGTTAGGTGCGCAGCGGCTGGGGCATCCCCGTCATCGACTCGAAGGCTCGACAGTGGCGCAGGCTGCTGACCAACCGGAGCGGTCGGGATCAGGGCGCCCAGTCCCCTTCCCAGGCCCCGCTTCTGCTGCGGCATCTACCTCTCCCTGCTGCGGCACCAACCGCGATCAATCCAGCTAGCCATTGCACCAGGCGATCGCAGGACCAACTGAACGGCACGCACGAGCCAGTGCACTTACCATCCTGCCAGTCAATCCCCCAGCACGGATCAGATCCGCTCATCACCTGTGGATAAGTGCCGCCTTCGCCGCCGGGTTATCCACATGCTCACCTCATGACCTTGACAGCGCCTCACAGCGCCTCACAGCCGTCAGAGCCGCCAGAGCCGCCAGAGCCGCCAGAGCCGCCAGAGCCGCCAGCCGCCAGAGCCGCCAGAGCCGTCAGAGCCGTCCGGGCCAACCTTGCACCGCCGCCTGCCAAGGGAGCCGGCTGCTATGCCTTAGCGACTCTTGTGTTCCGGAACGCCATCTCCCTGGCGGCCTCAAGGTAGGCGAGAGCACCGCTTGAACCCGGGTCGTACGTCATCACCGACTGGCCGTAGCTCGGTGCCTCGGAGACCCGGACGCTCCGCGGAATTACCGATCCGAGCACCAGATCACCAAAGTGACCCCTGACTTCGTCGGCCACCTGTGACGCGAGCCTGGTCCTGCTGTCGTACATGGTCAGCAAGATGGTGCTGACCTTCAGCGACGGATTCAGATGGCTTTTAACCAGCTCGATCGTTCTCAGAAGCTGCTCGAGCCCCTCCAGCGCGTAGTACTCGCACTGGATCGGGATCAGCACCTCAGGGGCTGCCACCAGGGCATTGACGGTCAGCAGACCCAGTGAGGGCGGGCAGTCAACGAAGATGTAGTCGAGTTGAGAAGCGTCGTAGCTCGCCAGTGCACGCGCCAGCCGCGACTCGCGGGCGACAAGGGAAACAAGCTCAATCTCCGAGCCGGCCAGGTCGATGGTCGCTGGCGCGCATAGCAGGTGTGGGTAGCCCTCCACCGGCCGGATGACATCAGTGAGCGGCGCGCCATCGACGAGCACGTTGTAGATCGAGGCAGTTCCCGACCTGTGCTCGACGTCCAGGGCCGTGGACGCGTTGCCTTGCGGGTCTAGGTCGATGACCAGGACCCGCGAGCCATTCATCGCGAGACTCGCTGCGAGGTTCACGGCGGTCGTCGTCTTGCCGACGCCGCCCTTCTGGTTGGCGATCGTCAGCGTCCTGCACGACTCTGGACGCGGCCAGTCCTGGCCGCCGGCCCTAGCCTTCATGGCCGCATGAGCCGCTCGCGCGATCGGCGTGTCAGCCGATGTGTCAGGCTCAGGAATGGCCACCTCATCCTCACTCTCGCCGCGACCTATCAGGCCGCCGGGATACGTACCCGCGATCATAGGGCTGCCAGGCCCCCGAGATGGCCACGCCCCGTGACTCGGCTGGTCAGCCGGCGACGCCCATGACCATGATTCCTCAGGTGAGCCGCGATGCGGAACTGGCCGCGATTCTTCGAAGGGCGAGCCGCCATTCTGTGGCGCCGGGCGATGAACTACAGCGTGCCGCGGGATCGTTCGCGACCGTACCCGATCATCGCCGCTGTCCGTTGTTGAAGGTCTTTCTTGCGCGCCGACTGCCGCGTGATCTGCCGGGATCTCCGCCAAAGGCTGAGCCGCGGCCAGTGAAGCGACCGCTCCAGATGCACTGTGGCCGGCCGCAGTTCCGGATTCCTGACGGCCGGGAGCGATGGCGCTTTCGCCCTGGGGCCCAGTGTGCTCGCTGCCAGACGAGCGCGCTGTTTCACGTGAAACGGCGCCGGATCGAACCGCCGCTGGCTCACTGCCCGCGCCGCCCCTCGGGCCGTCCACGTGCTGGCCGGGCGTCAGCTTCGCTGCGCCAGGCCAGCCAAGGCCGACCGTCTCCGTCTCCGCTGAGGCGGCGACCGGCGGGGTAACCGCGACCGCGGCCAAATCGCTCGACCCGTGCTCACGAACCTGCGAACGGACGTCGCCCGGTGAGACCTCCGGCCAGCCAAGGCCCCTCCGAACCCCGCCATCCCCCCGCATGGCGATCGCCTCCCTCTCCGAGCCCGCCAGGTCCCCCGCCACCACTGCCGGCGGCGCCGCATCGGCCACGCGCCGTACTTGTCGCTGACGTGCCGGTGTCATCGAATCAGCCGGCCTGATCAGGTCCGACGCCCGCCCGGGCGCACTCACGCCCCGCATCTCAGCAAACGCCGACTGGGGCTTAAGGCGCTCCGGCGACCCTTGGTTCTCTGATGCCCGTCCCTCCGACTCCGATGACCGTCCCTCTGACTCGGAAGTGTCTACTGACTCGGAAGTGCCTGCTGAATCCGATGGCCCTGCTGAATCCGATGGCCCTGCTGAATCCGATGGTTCTGCCGGACCCGGACTCGTCCTGGCAAGGCGAGCCGACTCTGGGACGGCGAGGTACCGCGATTCCAACTGCCGGGCCACCTGCTCACCCAGGTCCGGTTCGCCCGTCCTTCCGGAAATCTCCCCGACGGTCTGTCCGCCCCAGAGCCAACCTGGATCACATGAGTCACCCCAGTCCCAGGCTGCTGGCTTGCCGTCCGGCCAGGACTGTGGAACGCCGCCAGCTCCACTCCCGTCACCATAGGACATCCACACCACATCACCGGCGGTGACCGCCACGTGCACCGACCGTTCCCGGGGCCAGCCAACGCCCGAAGCAGGCGGGTCAGTGCCAGCGGCCCCGCGCGGAGCGCCGCCTGGCTGAGGCCAGCCCAGGCCGTTCCCGCTCGTGATCATCCGACCCGTCACCTCGTCCGCACGATGCGATCCACCCAGACCAAGCGCACAACCGGGCTGCGCCACGACGCTGCCCGTAAGCGGCGACCCAACGCCAGTCAAGCGCACCGCCGACCGCCGGACCTGCCGTCACTCGACGCCGAGCGACCGCAGCGTGAACCGCCAGCCGGCACGGGTCATCATCAGCCTAAGCGGTCATGGCCCGGTCAGGAGGGCGCCTGCGCCTGATCCTGATTGACATGCCCGGCACGCATGCCGCAGCCCGGGAATTGCCCCCGCGAACACTCCGTCACCTCGGATCGACGCCGTCAGTCTCGCGCAGATCTGCCGTGACGACGTCAGCGCCCCGTCGTGCCCCGCGGCGGCGTCATAGACCCCGGCGGCCGCCGCGGCCCAACCGGCGACCAGACCCCGTCCCGCGACCAGACCCCGTCCCGCGACCAGACCCCGTCCCGCGACCCTGACCCGGGTCCACCCTGAACCGCACAACGGTCGTTGGTTGCTCGATCAGGACCCTCGCGACGAGCTCATCGCCCGCCGTCACGATCTCAGCCTCAGTGGCGCCGCGCCGGCGGAGCGCCGCGCGAGCACCGTCGAGTTCCGCCGCGGCTGAGGCGCCCTTGATCGCGAGCACAAGCCCGCCGGGCCGGCACAGACCCGTGGCCAGCGCGGCCAGCCGGTCCAGCCGGGCAACAGCGCGAGCGGTCACCACATCCGCCTGGATCTTGCCGGTCAGGTCCTCCGCCCGCCCGCGGCAGATCTCCACGTTGGTGAGTTCGAGGTCGTTCACGCACTCGGTCAGGAACGTGGTCCGCCGGGCCATCGGCTCGACCAGCGTGACCCGAAGATCAGGGCGCAAGATCGCCAGCACGACTCCCGGCAGCCCGGCTCCTGACCCGAGGTCGACGAGCTGACGAGCCTCGGCCCGACATTCCGGCAGCAGCCCGACGACCAGCCCGCTGTTGATGAGATGGCGTTCCCAGACCCGTCCCGCCTCCGCAGGGCCGATCAATCCCCGCTCGACACCTGCCCCGGCAAGCAGCGCGGCATAGGCCTCCGCCTGAGGAAGCTTCGAGCCGAACAGCTCACGCGCTGCCGCCGGCGGAGCCGACACAACCGGGCCCCGGCCTCAGCCGACGGGGAGAACGACCACTCGCCGGTTCGGGTCGATGCCCTCCGACTCACTGCGCAGGCCGGCGGCGGCGACGGCATCGTGCACGATCTTCCGCTCGAACGCGTTCATGGCCGCGAGCGCCTTGGCCTCGCCCGTGCGCCTGACCTCTTCGGCCACGCTCGCGCCCAGCTCGCTGAGGTCGGCCCGCCGCTGGGCGCGGTAGCCGCCGATGTCCAGCATCAGCCTTGTCCGGGAGCCGGTTTGCCTGTGCACAGCAAGCCTGGTGAGTTCCTGCAGCGCGTCGAGCACCTCGCCGTGCTCGCCAACCAGCTCATCGAGTGTGGCGCCCACGACCGAGACCACGGCCCGGTCCCCTTCGACGTCCATGTCGATGTCGCCGTCGAGGTCCGCGACGTCGAGCAGGCCCTCGACGTAGTCGGCGCCGACCTCGCCTTCCTGCTCCAGGTCGGCCAGGCTCACTTCTTCGGCGTCATCGGCCGCATCGCCAGCCTGGGCCTCGTCCGGCTCCCCACCGCTCGCCGACGACGACTGCCCAGCGGGCGCTTCGCTCTCGTCCACGCTCGCATCATCCGCGAAGTCACCGGCGGCGCCTGCTACCTCTGCGGATTGCTCCTGCTCAGAGTCGGCAAGCGCGTTCTCACCTTGGCTCACGACAAGATCCTCCTAGTCGGTGCGGGCGTCCATGCTGAATCCGGCCCACGGGAATGGGCCACGCCACGGCAATGTTCAGCGCTTGCCCGACCGCTTACTGCGCGACTGTCGCTGTCGCTGCTGCCTGACGATCTTAGTCTCGGGCTCGGGCGGCGCGGGAGGCTCGGGCTCAGACCGGCCCTTGACGAATCTACGCAGCATTCCGCCGTCGCTCGAATCCGGATTGTGGCCGTTCGCCGACCCGCTGTCTGCTCCCGCGGGCGACTTACCGCCGACCGCGGGCTTCCCGGCACCCGCACCGGAGCCCGAACCCTTGCTCAGGGACGCGGGCTTGCTTCCGGCACTGCTGCCGCCCTTGCCGCCAGTGCCAGCCCGGCCCGCGCCGGCGCCTGATCCGCCGGGCTTCGCGCCAGAACCGCCGGGCTTCGCGCCAGAACCGCCGGGCTTCGCGCCAGAACCGCCGGGCTTCGCGCCAGAACCGCGTGTACCGCTCCCCGTCCCTGTGCCGGGCTTCGGCTTGGTCGTCCGCCCGGTCAGCCCGGACGCGGTCGCGGGCTTGGTACCCGTCCCCTTGATGGGAACGTTCCCCTCAGGCCCCATGGCGGCCGCGCCGACCGGATACTTCCGCAGCAACACGTACTGCTGGCCGAGCGTCCACAGGTTCGTCGTAACCCAGTAGAGGACCAAGCCGAACTGCCAGTACAGACCCGTCAGCGCGAACAGTGGCATGACGTAGGCCATCAGCTTCTGCGACTGGCCCATCGGGGTGTCCTTGCCGGTCGGCATCATGCCGCGCTTCATGCTCTGCCGGACCGTCAGGAAGGTCGTCGTCATGCTGATCACCACGACGATGCAGATCACGATCTTGGCATGCAGCGGCACGTTCATGCCGTTGGTGAACAGCACCTTGTCGGCGATCGTCGCGCCAAAGATCTTCGCGTGCTGCGCGCTAGCAATGACCACCTTGGTCAGGTGATACGACGGCTCGCCAGGACCCGGCTTGTACTCCGCGATGTACCGCAGCACGCTGAACAGGGCGAAGAAGATCGGCATCTGGAGGATGACAGGAAGGCACCCCATCAGCGGGTTGACGCCCGCCTCCTGGTACAGCTTCATCGTCTCCTGATTGAGCGTCTCCCTGTCGCCTTTGTGCTTCTTGCGAAGTTCCGCGATCCTGGGCGTCAGGGCCGTCATCGCGCGCTGCGTGTGCATCTGCTTGATGAACAGCGGGACCAGGATCAGCCGCATGAGCACGACCAGCACCATGATCGTGAGCAGCCAGGTCACGCCGCTGGTAACGCCGAAGGCGGGGCTGAACAGGTTGAACAGCTGCGTAATGATCCACGCAACAGCGTTGTTGATCGGGGCGAGGATGGTGTTCAACGGGTCAGTTCCCTTGCTCTGTCGTCAATCGCGGCCGTCTGCCCGGCATCCTGGCGACGCGGTGGCGGCACTGGGTCCAGGCCGCCAGGGTGGAACGGGTGGCACCGGCTGAGCCGCCGCACGGCCAGCCAGCTGCCCCGGCCCGCACCATGCACCCGGATCGCCTCCAGCGCATAGGCACTGCATGACGGGTAGAACCGGCAGCGCGGCCCGAGCACCGGACTGACGAACCGCCGGTAAACGGAGATCAGCCCGATGAGCAACCACGCAGGCAGCTGCCGCCACACCTGCACCGTCCCCGCGGGACTCTCTTGCTCGTTCACTCCGCACCACCCTGCCGCCGGAGCAATGACCGGACTACCTGGCTTAGCTCAGCAGCCAAGTCTGCCTGGCTAGCCGTCGCGGCCGGCGGGTTAGCGCGCAACACTAGAAGGCTACCCGCCGGGAGCAACTGGAGGTACCCCGCAGCCAGGTGCCGCAGCCGCCGTTTCACCCGGTTACGCACGACCGCCGGACCGACCGCCCGGCTCACCGTGAAGCCGATCCGCGGCGGTTCGGCGATGCCGTCCCGCACCAGGAGATGGCCGACCAGCAGCGCCCGTCCGGCCCTGCGGCCGGCTTTGATCGCAGCCTCGAACTCGGTCCGGCGGCGCATCCGCGCGCCCGATGGCAGCACCGGACGTCACCGCCGAGCAGGTAGCCGCAGCGCCGGTCAGACGCTGACCCGCGCACGGCCCTTACGGCGGCGTGCACCGAGGATGGCACGCCCGGCACGGGTGCGCATGCGCAGCCGGAAGCCGTGCGTCCTGGCCCGGCGCCGATTGTTCGGCTGGAACGTGCGCTTGCTCACAGGAACTCCAGATGCGAGTGAAAGTTCTCAGGGCAGCCGCCAGCACGCGGCTACCGCCACAACACAAGGTTAGCGTGCGCTGGCAGTGCCGTAGGCCCGCGGGCGGCAAGGTGGTCACGCACCGCAACCCCCTTCAGGCGCGTTAACTGGACGCACGCGTCACTCATCCGACGTCGCGCGCGAGCGCGCCAACGCACTCAATACGTGGCAATCCTAACCGAACCCCGCAGGCCCTCGCCCCGGCAGCGCCTGCCAGCCGACAGACCGCAGCGGACGTCAGCAACGAACGCCGTCGCCAGCCAGCTCGCTGCACGACGTCCGCCGAGCGAACATCGCCAGCGTCGAGGGCCGCGTGACGCCTCAGTGAACCGTTCGTGATCACGAGCGGTGTGTCACGACACTGGCCGTTTCCCGAACGCACCGGGCACACCGAGCCTAGGCTGTGGAAAGCTCGGCCGGCTGGTGTGGACCGGCCCTGTGGACCAGCAGAGCCCGGCGGTGCCATAATCTCCGGACACCGCGCCGGATCGCAGCGTTGCACATGCTGTGGAAAAACCTGTTGAACACACGTTGGGGGGCGCGAGGTGATCGGGCAGTGAGCGAACCAGACCTCGCCGATATCTGGGCTAGGTCCCTCAATGATCTCGCCGACATGCAGATCGAGCCGTACCAGCGTGCGTGGCTCCAGCTGACCAGGCCGCTGGGGCTGGTCGAGAACACAGCCCTGATCGCGACGCCGAACGAGTTCGCTAAGGACCAGCTCGAGAACAGGCTGCGGGCGCTGATCACGAACGCGCTCTCCCGCGAGCTCGGCCGCAACATCCAGCTCGCCGTCATCATTGACCCGGCGGTCACCGCGTCCCTGCCTGCCGGCGACGAGTCGCAGTTCGCGACCGATCCGCTCGGCATCCGGATGCCGTTCGGCGCCACTGACCGCCTGGACGGCCAGGCCGCAACCGCGGCCGACGGCACGCAGCGCGGCGCCTTGCACGCCGACGGCCTCGCGGGCCATCCCGGCCTGACCGACCATGCGCCCGGCATCACCCAGGGACCGCTGCCGCTGCAGCCGGGCCCGGCCGGACTACCGCATCTGCCAGGCCAGCGCACCGGGCGCCAGGCCGAAGGCGCTTCGGGCCGGCTGCTGGCCTCGGGCTCCGACGACGGCACCGGACAGCGCGGCGCCTTCGGCGGCGAGCGGCAGCACCACGGCGGTAACGGCCATCAGGCAGGCGGCCGGGCCGACTTGTCCCCGCCGAACGGGCTGTCCGGCGGCACCGGCCCGCCCGGCGGCACCGGCCTGCCGGGTAACGGCGTCCACCGGCCGACGCAGACCAGGCTGAACCCGAAGTACACGTTCGAGACGTTCGTCATCGGCTCGAGCAACAGGTTCGCGCACGCGGCCGCGGTCGCCGTGGCCGAAGCCCCGGCGAAGGCATACAACCCGCTGTTCATCTACGGCGACTCGGGGCTGGGCAAGACGCACCTGCTGCACGCCATCGGGCACTACGCCCAGAGCCTCTACCAGGGCGTCCGCGTCCGCTACGTGAGCTCGGAAGAGTTCACCAACGACTTCATCAACATGATCAGGGACGGCAAGCAGGACGGCTTCCGGCGCCGGTACCGGGACGTCGACGTGCTGCTCGTCGACGACATCCAGTTCCTGGAGAACAAGGAAGGAACCCAGGAGGAGTTCTTCCACACGTTCAATACGCTGCACAACGCGACCAAGCAGATCGTGATCTCGAGCGACCGCGCGCCGAAGCGGCTGGTCACGCTCGAGGACCGGCTACGGAGCCGGTTCGAGTGGGGCCTGCTCACCGACATCCAGCCGCCCGAGCTCGAGACCCGGATCGCGATCTTGCGGAAGAAGGCCGTGCAGGACCGGCTCAACGCGCCGCCCGAGGCCCTGGAGTACATCGCCAGCCGGATCTCCACGAACATCCGTGAGCTTGAGGGCGCCCTGATCCGGGTCAGCGCCTTCGCAAGCCTGAACCGACAGCAGGTCGACCTTCAGCTAGCCGAGTTCGTGCTCAAGGACCTGATCCCCGAAGCCCAGGGACCGGAGATCACCGCGGCGACGATCATGGGCCAGACGGCCTCGTACTTCGGGCTCTCGATCGACGACCTGTGCGGGACGTCCAGGTCCCGCGTTCTCGTCACCGCCAGGCAGATCGCCATGTACCTGTGCCGGGAACTCACCGACCTGTCGCTGCCCAAGATCGGCCAGCACTTCGGCGGCCGCGACCACACCACGGTCATGCACGCCGACCGCAAGATCAGGTCGCTGATGGCCGAGCGCCGCTCCATCTATAACCAGGTCACCGAGCTGACCAACCGCATCAAGCAGCAGGCCCTGCCGAGCTGACGGCCTGCAGCCCGGTCGCACCCCGCACCATGCACCCCCGCACCCCGCATCCCGCATCCCGCAGTCCCGTCGCACCATGCAGCCGCCGGGATCCTGCGTGCCCTCGGCACCTGACCGACGTTCGCATCCGCTATGTCGGTTAGTGCCCGCTTTCACGGGCCCGCCGCCTCGTCCTGGGCTTCCCGGCCGTGTATGGGTGTGACACCCATAACCATCATTCGCAATGGGTGTCACACTCATACACGGGCTCGGGGACGCCGCGCTCGGGGACGCCGCGCTCGGGGACGCCGCGCTCGCATACGCCGGGCGACGCCGAACTCGCAGACGCCGAACTCGCAGACGCCGAGCCAAAGCGCACCTAGCGTGATCACACGCTCACGCAAGGCAGGCAGTTATCACTTTCCGTACACACAGGCTGTGGATGACCTTGTGGATGATCCTGCGGATAGGCAGGGCAGGACTGGGACTATGCGGGGGACAACGTGATGCACATTGGCTGGCCGGCCTCGGCCCTGCACAGCAGACCGGCGGGAGCACCGCCTCTTATCCACCCCGCCTGTGCATGAGATTGCGGCGCTGACCTGCCCGGATGCGGCTGTCCCCAGAATCCACTGTGCCTACTACGACTACGAGTCATATCTATACAGGGATCCAAGATCCAAGTAGCGCGCAGCCCAGCGGCTCTGGGCTGATCGAAGCCCGAGCCCCCAACCCCCTGGCACGTTAGGCTTTCACGGAACATCTAACGGCACCGCAGCCAGCGGTGCCTGGCGCTGAACTCGCTTGGTTGGTTGTCTGCGCTGCAGTCTGGGCCAGCCTGCTCCGCGGGGAGCGAGAACGGAAGGCGGCTAGCCGTGCAGATCATCGTCGAACGAGATGTCTTCGCCGATGCGGTGGCCTGGACGGCGCGAGCGTTGCCGGCCCGTCCCACCGTGCCGGTCCTGGCCGGGATGCGCCTGCACGCCACCGATGACGAGCTGACGCTGTCCAGCTTCGACTACGACGTCTCCGCCCTGGCCAAGGTTCCCGTCGACACGCAGGCTCCCGGCAGCGCGCTGGTGTCTGGCCGGCTGCTCGCGGAGATCAGCAAGAGCCTGCCCGGCCGCCCGGTGCAGATCAGCTCCGAGGGCGGACGAGCGGTTCTGACCTGCGGCAGCGCCACCTTCAACCTGCTGACTATGCCCGAGGACGAGTACCCGGCGCTGCCCGAGATGCCGCCCGCGGCAGGCACGGTGGGCAGCGACGCGTTCGCCACCGCGGTGAGCCAGACAGCGGTCGCCGCCGGGCGGGACGACACGCTCCCTTCCCTGACGGGCGTGCGGATCGAGATCGAGGGCGACACCCTCACGCTGATCTCGACCGACCGTTACCGGCTAGCCGTCAGGGAGCTCCGCTGGACGCCAGCTAAGCCGGACCTGTCCGCCGCGGTCCTTGTCCCGGCCCGGGCGCTCACCGACACCGCAAGGTCGCTGACCACCGCCGCCGAGGTGTCGATCGCGCTGGCGCTGCCCGGCGACGAGGCGATCGCCGCCACGCCAGGCCTCGGCCACGCGGCGGGCGGCGACGGCATGATCGGCTTCGAGGCTGGCGGCCGCAGGACCACCACGAGGCTGCTGAGCGGTGAGTTCCCGCGGTACCGGACGCTGCTGCCGTCGGCGGTCAACGCGACGGCAGAGGTTTCGACCAGCATGCTCGCCGAGGCCGTCCGCCGGGTGTCCCTGGTCGCCGAGCGCAACACTGCCGTCAGGCTCAGCTTCAGCGCTGGCCAGCTCACCCTCGAGGCGGGCACCGGGGACGAGGCCCAGGCCGACGAGATGATGGAGGCCAGCTTCGAGGGCGAGGACCTCACGATCGCGTTCAACCCGACGTACCTGCTCGACGGGCTCACCGCGATGGACAGCGACACCACCAGGATCGCGTTCACCGAGCCGGGCAAGCCGGCCCTGCTCACCGGCAAGCCCGGTCCCGACGGCAGCCCGGACTACCGCTACCTGCTGATGCCGTTCCGCCTCAACAGCTGACCAACGGCACCGGCGGCGAGAGCCGCTAGTCTGCCTGGCGTGTACCTGGCCAGGCTCGCGCTCACCGACTTCCGCTGCTACGAAGCGGCGGACGTCACGTTCGAGCCCGGCGTGACGACGTTCTCCGGCCCGAACGGAGCAGGCAAGACGAACCTGGTCGAGGCCGCGTACTACGTCGCCACGTTCGGCAGCCACCGCGTCGCGACCGATGCGGCCCTGATCAGGGCCGGAGCCGACCGGGCCATCGTGCGCGCCTCGATCCGCTCACAGGAACGGGACAGCCTGGTGGAGATCGAGCTCAACGCCGGCCGGGCCAACCGGGTCAGGCTCAACCGGGCGCCGCTGAGCCGGCCGCGCGACGCGCTGGGCACGCTGCGCTGCGTGCTGTTCGCGCCCGAGGACCTGGCGATCGTCAAGGGCGATCCGTCGGAGCGGCGCCGCTACGTCGACGATCTGCTCGTCGCCAGCCGCCCGCGGTACGCGGCGGTCCGCGCCGACTACGAGCGCGTCGTCAGGCAGCGCAGCGCGCTGCTCAAGTCGGCCAGGGCAGCCGGCCGCGGTGACCCCGCTGGCCTGGACATCTGGGACGAGCAGCTGGTCACGCACGGCACCGCGCTCACCGCGGGGCGGCTGCAGCTGACCGCCGCCCTCCGGCCGCTCATCACCGACCGCTACGGCGACGTGAGCGGGGACGACCGCGGCGCGGCGATCAGCTACCGGCAGGGCTCGGAGCGGTCGGGCGTGTTCGACCCAGATCCCGAGCCCGCCAAGATCGCCCAGACCATGCGCGACGCGCTGGAACGCCTCCGCCGGGCCGAGCTCGAGCGCGGCGTCTGCCTGGTCGGGCCGCACCGCGACGAGCTTGAACTGCGGATCGGCGACCTGCCAGCGCGCGGTTACGCTAGCCACGGCGAGTCATGGTCGCTGGCGCTCGCGCTGCGGCTGGCGGCCTTCGGCCTGCTCCGCGCAGACGGCGAGGAGCCCGTGCTGATGCTGGATGACGTGTTCGCCGAGCTGGACGCCGGCCGCAGGGAACGGCTGGCCGAGCTCGCGGGCGACGCGGAGCAGGTGCTGGTCACCGCGGCCGTGCTGGACGATGTTCCGGCGCGGCTCGCGGGCACCGGCTACACCGTCGCGAACGGGGTGCTCGCCCGTGCCGCGTGACGCGCCGCCTGACGACGTACGCCGGCAGTCCGCCGGGCAAGACCGGCTCGCGCGGGCGGCAGACGCGCTCGCGCAGGCCAAGGCAGATTCCGCCGCCCGCGGCAACCGTCCCGCGGTCCCGGCTGATGGAGATATTGCGCAACGCAAACCTGGACCCGCGTCGCCCCCGCCAGGCCAGCAGGCCAGGCGTCGGCGCAGGGACGATCCGGCGCCGCTGAGCTCCGCCATCGACGGGCTGGTCAGCGAGACCGGGTGGGAACTCGCCGTGGCGACCGGGTCGGTGTTCGGCCGGTGGGCGCAGATCGTCGGGCCAGACCTGGCCGCGCACACGGCTCCTGACCGGCTGGCGGACGGCGAGCTGACCGTTATCGCCGATTCCACGGCATGGGCGACTCAGCTCAGGCTGCTCGCCGCCGACCTCGTCCGCAAGCTGAACGCGGAGCTCGGCGACGGCTCGGTCCGGCGCGTTAACGTTCGCGGGCCGGGCTCCTCCTCCCGCAAGACCGGTCAGTGGCGCGTCAAGGGCAGCCGCGGGCCTAGGGATACGTACGGGTGAGGCTCGCGGCCGCGGCAGCAGGAACAGCGAAGTGCCGGCGACGTTCAAACAAGACGGTGGACGGCACTTTGCTGTTCCTGGGAGGAGCGCTCGCGGGAGACATCTCGGGCCTGTCGTCTAGGGCCGCGGCACGAAGGCCGGCAGCATACCCCGCACGGGCCGAACTAGGGGCCGGTTGAGGGCCACGTACGGCTGAGGCTGGCGGCGCAAGCAGGTAAAATAGGTAAGCGTACCGGGACAGCCGAGTCGGGGAAGTGCTGCCAGGCGCCCCGTGCGCCGGTCCCCAGAGCTGTCCGTTTTCAGGAGGAGCGAACCGTTTGTCTTATGACGCAACCTCAATCACGGTCCTCGAGGGCCTGGAGGCGGTTCGCAAGCGCCCGGGCATGTACATCGGCTCGACTGGCGAACGTGGACTGCACCACCTGGTTCAAGAGGTTGTCGACAACGCCGTCGACGAGGCGCTGGCCGGGTTCTGTGACCGCATCGAGGTGACGCTGCTGGCCGACGGCGGCGTCCGGGTGACCGATAACGGTCGTGGTATCCCGGTTGACGAGCATCCGCTCGAGAAGCGCCCCGCCGTCGAGGTCGTGCTGACGACGCTGCATTCGGGCGGCAAGTTCGACGGCAAGTCCTACGCGGTGTCCGGCGGCCTGCACGGCGTCGGCGTCTCGGTGGTCAACGCGCTCTCGATCAGGCTGGACGTGGAGATCCGTAAAGACGGATATGTCTGGCGGCAGTCGTACGCGGCGAGCGAGCCGACCGGCCCGCTCACGAAGGGCGAGAAGACCGACGAGACCGGCTCGATCATCACGTTCTGGCCAGACGGCGACATCTTCGAGACCACGACGTGGAGCTTCGAGACGCTGTCCAGGCGGCTGCAGGAGATGGCGTTCCTCAACCGCGGCCTCACGATCGTCCTGACCGACGAGCGTCCCGAGTACGCCAACGGCGAGCCGCACGTGGTCAGCTACCGGTACGACGGCGGCATCGCCGATTTCGTCCGGTACCTCAACGCCTCGAAGGAGGCCGTGCACGACACGGTCATCGAGTTCGGCGACGAGGCCACGGGCATGGCCGTCGAGGTCGCGATGCAGTGGAGCGGCTCCTACTCCGAGTCGGTGCACACGTTCGCGAACACGATCAACACGGCCGAGGGCGGCACCCACGAGGAGGGGTTCCGCGCGGCGCTGACCTCGATCATCAACAGGTACGCGCGCGAACAGAAACTGATCAAGGAGAAGGAGGAGAACCTCACGGGCGACGACGTCCGCGAGGGCCTGACCGCGATCATCCACATCAAGCTCGCCGAGCCGCAGTTCGAAGGCCAGACCAAGACCAAGCTCGGTAACACCGAGGCCAAGTCGTTCGTCCAGCGGGTGTGCAACGACCACCTGCGGGACTGGTTCGAGCGCAACCCAGGCGAAGCCAAGTCGATCGTGATCAAGGCCAGCCAGGCCGCCAGGGCGCGGATCGCCGCCCGGCATGCCAGGGACCTGACCCGCAAGAGCGCGATGGGCGGCGCCGGCCTGCCTGGCAAGCTGTCCGACTGCCAGTCGGGCGACCCGTCAATCTGCGAGATCTACGTGGTCGAGGGCGACTCGGCCGGCGGCTCGGCCAAGGGCGGCCGGGATCCGATGTTCCAGGCCATCCTGCCGATCCGCGGCAAGATCCTGAACGTCGAGAAGGCCAGGATCGACCGGGTGCTGAAGAACAACGAGGTCCAGGCGCTGATCACGGCGCTGGGCACCGGCATCCACGACGACTTCGACGTCGCCAGGCTGCGCTACCACAAGATCATCCTCATGGCGGACGCGGACGTCGACGGCCAGCACATCACCACGCTGCTGCTGACGCTGCTGTTCAGGTTCATGAAGCCGCTGATCGAGGCCGGCCACGTGTACCTGGCGCAGCCGCCGTTGTACAAGATCAAGTGGGACGGCCGGAGCATCGCGCCCGGCTATGCCTACTCTGACCGGGAGCGAGACGCCCTGATCGAGGCCGGGATCGCCGAGGGCCGCAGGGACCCGCGGCCGCGTGACGGCGTCCAGCGCTACAAGGGCCTCGGCGAGATGAACGCGACAGAACTGTGGGACACGACGATGGACCCGGCCCGGCGGGTGCTGAAGCTGGTCACCCTCGACGACGCGGCCCAGGCGGACGAGTTGTTCAGCGTCCTGATGGGCGAAGACGTCGAGGCCAGGAGGGCGTTCATCCAGCGCAACGCCAAGGACGTCCGCTTCCTGGACATCTAGCTGCGTTGCCGGCGGCGCCGCGTGCGGCGCCGCGAGTGCCCACTGAGGTTTGTTCGGCCGCTGCTTGCCTGGTCCTTAAGGGCCACGCACAGCCTGCGGTAACGGTGGAGGAGAGGTCTGCATGAGCGTGGACACGCCGGAAGCGACGGCCGGCGGCCCTGACGGCCCGGGCGGCCGGCTTGAGCCAGTCGACATCCAGGTCGAGATGCAGCGCAGCTACATCGACTACGCGATGTCGGTCATCGTCGGGCGTGCGCTGCCTGACGTTCGGGACGGGCTCAAGCCCGTGCACGTGCGGGTCCTGTACGCGATGTACGACGGCGGCTACCGGCCCGACCGCGGCTTCTTCAAGTGCGCCCGCGTCATCGGCGAGGTGATGGGCCAGTATCACCCGCACGGCGACTCAGCCATCTATGACACCCTCGTCCGCCTCGCCCAGCCGTGGGCGATGCGGATGCCGCTGGTCGACGGGCAGGGCAACTTCGGTTCGCCAGGCAACGACCCGGCCGCCGCGATGCGGTATACCGAGTGCCGTCTTGCCCCGCTTGCGATGGAGATGCTGCGGGACATCGACAAGGAGACCGTCGACTTCCGTCCGAACTACGACGGCCGGTCCGCGGAGCCTGTCGTGCTGCCGGCCAGGTTCCCCAACCTGCTCGTCAACGGGTCAGAGGGCATCGCGGTCGGGATGGCCACCAAGATCCCGCCGCACAACCTGCGCGAAGTCACCGAGGGCGTGCAGTGGTACCTGGAGCACTTCGACGCCACCGACGAGGAGCTCCTCGAGGCGCTGATCCAGCGGATCAAGGGCCCCGACTTCCCGACCTACGGCCAGATCGTCGGCCGCCGCGGCATCGTCGACGCCTACCGGACCGGCCGCGGCTCGATCACCATGCGTGCCGTCGTGGACGTCGAGGAGGACCGCAAGGGGCGGATCTGCCTGGTCGTCACCCAGCTGCCCTACCAGGTGAACCCCGACAACCTGGCCTACAAGATCGCCGAGCTGGCCAAGGAGAACCGCGTCACCGGCATCGCCGACGTCCGCGAGGAGAGCAGCGGCAGGACCGGTCAGCGGCTGGTGATCGTGCTCAAGCGGGACGCGGTCGCCAAGGTCGTGCTGAACAACCTGTACAAGCACACGCAGCTGCAGGAAACCTTCGGGGCGAACATGCTCGCGCTCGTCGACGGCGTGCCGCGCACCCTGCGCCTGGACCAGATCATCAGGCACTGGGTCGCGCACCAGATCGACGTGATCGTGCGCAGGACCCAGTACCTGCTCCGCAAGGCGCAGGAGCGGGCGCACATCCTGGTCGCGCTGCTGAAGGCGATCGACCAGATCGACGCCGTGATCGCGCTGATCAGGGCCAGCGAGTCGGCGGCGGTCGCACAGACCGGCCTGATGGAACTGCTCGACATCGACGAGATCCAGGCCAGGGCGATCCTGGACATGCAGCTGCGCAAGCTGGCCGCGCTCGAGCGGCAGCAGCTCACCGACGAATATGAAGAGCTGATGACGCAGATCGCCGGCTACGAGGCGATCCTGGCCTCGCCGGAGCGGCAGCGCGAGATCATCGGCACCGAGCTGGCCGAGATCACCAGCAAGTACGGCGACGACCGCCGCACCGAGCTGGTCGCCTGGGACGGCGAGGTCTCGATGGCTGACCTGATCGCCGAGGAGGACGTGGTCGTCACGATCACGCGCGGCGGCTACGCCAAGCGGACCAAGACCGACCTGTACCGGGCCCAGCGGCGCGGGGGCAAGGGCGTGCGCGGCGCCCAGCTGCGGACCGACGACATTGTCGAGCACTTCTTCGTGACGTCGACGCACCATTGGATCCTGTTCTTCACGAACAAGGGCCGGGTGTACCGCGCGAAGGCGTACGAGCTGCCAGAGGCCGCGCGCGACGCGCGCGGCCAGCACGTCGCGAACCTGCTGGCGTTCCAGCCGGACGAGCGGATCGCCGAGGTGCTCGCGCTGCAGGACTACCAGGTGGCGCCGTACCTGGTGCTGGCCACCGCCGGCGGGCTGGTGAAGAAGTCCCGGCTGACCGACTTCGACTCGCCGCGGCAGGGCGGCATCATCGCGATCAACCTGCGCGAAGACGACGAGGTGATCGGGGCGCGGCTGGTCTCCCCTGACCAGGACCTGCTGCTGGTGAGCCGGCACGCGCAGGCGATCAGGTTCCGCGCGACCGACGACGTGCTGCGCCCGATGGGACGGGCCACGTCCGGCGTCATCGGCATGCGGTTCAGCAACGGCGACCAGCTGCTCGGCATGCACGTGGTCGGCAGCGACGCGGATGCCGACGTGCTGGTGGCCACCGGCGGCGGGTACGCCAAGCGGACCCCGGCGTCGCAGTATCCGGTCAAGGGCCGCGGCGGAATGGGGGTCGTGACGGCCAGGATCGTCGAGGCTCGCGGCGAGCTGATCGGCGCGCTGATGGTCGGGCCTGACGACGAGGTCTTCGCGATCACGTCGGCTGGCGGGGTGATCAGGACCACGGCCGCGGAGATCAAGCAGTCCAGCCGCCAGACGATGGGCGTCCGGCTGGTCAACCTCGCGTCTGGCCAGACTCTCGTGGCCATCGCCCGTAACGCCGAGGAGCCGGAGAATGGATCGGCCGACGACGACGATTCCGAGCCGGGCGAGCCGGACACGGACGCGCTGGGTGCCACTGGCTCGGCCGCACCGGAGGGCTCTGCCGACGACGGTCCCAGGGCCTCTGCGTCTGCCGAAGACGGCCCGGACGAGACCGCGTAGTCGTGATCCCTGGCCCAGCCCAGTGGCGTGCGCGGATGCGGCAATCCCTGTCCGGTCTCGGCCGCTCAGGACGAGTTCTGGCTGTAACCTGGCTCGTCACGGCAACTATTCGGCCAATTGGGACGTCTGACTTAGTGTCACGATTGTCGCGATCGGGCCATCGCGGCCCAGGAGTCGCTGGCGGCGGATAACCTCGGTGCTAGCGACTTCACAGGAGGATGGGTGGACAACCAGGCGGACCCAGCAGCACTGGCCGATGAGGCAGGCGGCGCTGATCCCAAGGTGGACACGACCGTCCGCAAGCCAAGCAAAGGCAAGACAGAGCAAGGAAAAAACTCGGCCAGCCGCAAGAACGGTACCGATCAGGAGTCGTCAGCGCCTGCATCATCGGACTCGTCCCCGAATGGCGCCCAGGGCAAGAGACAGAACGGATCGCCGGCCGGATCGGACCAGGACGAGGCGCCGGCGTCTGTGTTCACCAAGCGCGCCGAGAAGCGCCAGGACGCCACGGTTCAAAAGGGACTCGCCACTCAGGAAGCCGATGGCGGATCGGATGGCAACGCCGCGCCGAGCCCTCCGCCCGCTTCCCGCAGCGTCTTCACGCCTGCCAGCGTGACCAAGCCGCACCGCCTCCCCGACCCCGACGGCCCCGTGAACCCTGACAGCCCGTTCAAGTCGGTGAGCCCGCAGAAGGCCGGTAACGCCGCGGCCCAAGGCAGCGCTGCGACGCCGGGCGGAAGCCAGGACACCGGCGCTGCCAAGAAGAACCCGCCCGTCGGCGACGGCGCGGGCGAGGACTCTGCCTCGGAGACCACGGCTACGCTCGCGGCCGCCGCGCTCGCGCGCGAGCTGACCGGCGCCGGGTTCGCCAGCCCCGGCTTCACGAGCAGCGGCTTCTCTGGCAGCGACGTGACCCGTGCGGCGGACGTGACGCGTGCGGCGGACGTTCCGCGCCCGGCCGGGGATGCTGCCCGCGCAGGAGGCACTCCGCCGCCGGCGGAAGGATCGGTTTTCACACGCGCTACGCAGGCGCCGGGCGCACCCGCCCCCGCTGGCGACAGCCCGTCATCGGCTGGTCCCCAGCCATCGCCCAGCGGGCAGCCCCCGGCGACGTCACCCGGCTCGGCGTCCGGCAGCTCGGTGCCGCCGCCACCGTCCGCGTCGGCCGCCCCCTCAGCCGCGCCTTCACCGCCTTCTGCGCCTGCCACGGATTGGGCTGCAGGGGGCTCTGGCACGCCTTCCGGCTCGCCAGAGTGGACAGGAACCATGGGGACCGGGGACGGGAGTGCCGGCGTCGGCACCGGCGTGGCAGCGCCGTCGGGGCCCGCCTATGCACCGCCGGGCACTCCGGGTGCAACCGGCGGGTCGGCCAGCCCTGGCAGGCCCGGCACCCAGCAGGGCGGGATGCCAGCCGGCTACGGAGCCCCCACCCAGGCGGCCGCTACGCAGCTGCCTCCGACACAAGCTCCCGACCGGGTTGCTCCCCCAGCAGGACCTAGGCCTCAAGTATCGGTACGATCAGATGACTTGAAGTCCAAGATCGCGAAGCCTTTTGCGCGACCGGGGAAGAAAAAGCAGTCAAGGCCGAGTGCGGTTAGAAAGCCGGGGGGCGCTATCGGCAATGGCAAGGCTCCAGTGACCGTCAAGAGCAAGTCGGGCCCAGCGGGGAGCCCGGCGCCGCAACTGGCACCCAAGAGCGTCAGGCAGGACGGAATCGCAGCCCGCGACGCTCAGCTTGTGCTGTCCAGGATCGAGCCGTGGTCGGTCATGAAGTTCAGCTTCCTGGCCTCGCTCGTCGGATTCGTCATCCTCATCGTCGCCGTCGCGGTGCTGTACTTCTTCTTCTCCGCGCTTGGCGTCTTCAACAGCATCGAGCAGACGGTGCACCTGGTCACCTCCTCAGGAGGCAACGCCGGGAGCAACGCGAGCAGCTGGTTCTCCCTTAGCACCGTCATGGGCTACACCATGCTCGCCGGGGCGATCGACGTCGTTCTCATCACGGCGCTGTCGACGGTGGCAGCCGTCATCTACAACGCCGTGTCGCACCTGTCCGGCGGCATCGAGATCACGCTGCAGGAAGCCGACTAACCAGGCAACCGGCTTCGCGTTACTCGCGGTCGTGCGGTAATCTAGCCCGGCACGCCCAGTCAGCTGGGCGGCATCCCGGCTCGCCAGCTCGGCTTGGCGCGCGAGTGGACCACCTCCCTCGCTGCTTGAGTTCCGGCCGGTCAAGGCGGTGTGAGGGGCCTGTAGCTCAGGCGGTTAGAGCGCTTCCCTGATAAGGAAGAGGTCCGAGGTTCAAGTCCTCGCAGGCCCACCCAGTTCAGATGCCTTGTGCCGATGCCCAAGGTCATAACTTCCGCTGGTTGACAGCGGCAAATGACAGCAACGGTCATGCTGCACCCGGTCCGAAGAGGCCGTTCAGCTTCGTGATTGCCTCGCGCCTGCTGGTGTCATCCGCCGCAGTGTAGATCTCTAGGGTGACCGCGATCCGGGAGTGCCCGAGGATTTCCATCGCATCGCGTGGCGGGACGCCGAGCGAGGTTGTCCCGAGTTCCGTGGAACTTCGGTGGCGGCCCCTTGATCATCAGGCTGCTTTCTGATCCTCATTCTGGCTTACTGCGGTGACATTCCCGGTGAAGTGCGCGTCGAGCGCGGCGCGGAGCGTCGGCAGGTGCAGGTGACCGTTGACGCGCCGGAACTGGTGGCCGGCCTCCACCATCCCGGCAGCGCACCAGCGCAGCGCCATGGTCCCGTCCCGCCACCGCTTGACGTTCTTGGAGTGCTCACGGCAGATCTCGATCATCGACTCGATGCTGTTGGTGGAGCGGAGCGTCCGCGCGAGCGTGGACGGCACGCCCAGCCGCAGGATGGTCAGGGTCTCGGCCATGCCTTCCCGCAGCGACGAGGCGGCGCCGGGATGGGTCTTGTCCAGCTCGCGGGCCAGCGCCTCGAGCTCGGCTTCGGCTTTCAGCGCTGACTCGGCGTGGTAGGCCTGGCGCATCCGCTTCTCGGTAACCGCGCGGAGCTTGTCCGGCAGCTTGTCCCTTACGTTGGCGATCTTGTGCTGCTGACATCTTTGGATGAGTGGCTGGTCGAACACCCTCCGGACCGCGCTGGACAGGGCCTTGGCCCCGTCAAGTACCGCGAGGACGGGCTTGGTGACGTCCAGGCCGCGGTCGCGCAGCCCGGTGATCAGATCAGTGACCAGGGTGGCGTTCTCGGTCGAGCCCTCCTCCACCGCCAGCGGATGCTTCGTGCCGTCGATGCCGATGCCCAGCGCCACCACGCAGGTGTGCTCGCCGAAGTGCAGGTCGCGTACTACGATCAAGCGCCACCTGGCGGAGCTGAACGCGTTCGCCAGGTTCCTGCAGGCCCGCGGCCAGGACCTCCCGACCGAGGCGGACTGCCTGGCTTTCGTGGCCGAGCGGTCGGGGTGCAGGCTGGCGGGCCTGCGCGAGCCTGCGAGTTCCCGGGAGGCCCAGCTCGCGCGCCGGCCCCTGGTGTTGCTGATGGAATGCCTGGACGGGGGCATGCCCCGGGTCGGCCAGGCCACCGCCCCGCTGGTCGACCGGTGCCCGGCGCGTTTCCGTCCGGCGAGGGACGAGTACCTGACCGCATGCCGGCGGCGCAACGCCGAGGCGAGCGTGGTGACCAAGCAGCGCGCCGCGGATGCGTTCCTGGCCTACCTGGAGGAGGCCGGCCGGGAAACCCTCGGCCAGGTGCAGGCCCGGGACCTGGCCGGGTTCTGGGCCCGGCGCCAGCACCGGGGCTACGCCCCGAAAACCAACGGCTCTCTGCGCTCGTGCCTGGCCGATTTCCTGCGCCACCTGCACCAGTCCGGGCAGATCGGCGAGGATCTGGCCGGCCGGCTGCCGCCGCAGCGCTATCCCCGCCGCGGCCAGACGGCACCCTACCCGTGGACGGCGGCCGAGGTCCGCCTGGTCCTGGACCAGATCGACCGGCAATCGGCGATCGGCAAGCGCGACTACGCGATGATCGTGCTGACCGCCAGGCTCGGCCTGAGGGTCGGAGACCTGCGCCGGCTGGAACTGGGCTGGTTCGACTGGCGAGCCAAGACCCTGGCGCTGACCCAGCACAAGACCGGGCTGCCGCTGAGGCTGCCGGTGCCGGGCGACGTCGGATGGGCGGTGATCGACTACATCCGCCACGGCAGGCCCGAAGCACGCTGCGCGCAGGTGTTCGTGAAGCACCGCTACCCGTTCACGGCGTTCGGCTCGTCGTCGTCGGCGGGCTGCCGGCTCCGGTATTACGCGCGGCGCGCCGGGATCATGTTCCCGGCGCGGCGCTCCCACGGCCTGCACTCGCTGCGCGGCGCCCTGGCGGTCGCGATGCTCCAGGCCGACACGCCCCCGCCGGTAGTCACGGCGGTGCTGGGTCACGCCGCTGCCCGCACCACCGCCGCGCACTACCTGCGGCTCGACACTGAGCACCTGCGCCACTGCGCCCTGGACGTCGAAGACGTCCTCGACTCAGGGCAGGGAGCACGTTCGTGAGCGCGGCGACGCTGGGCGGCCTGATCGGCACGCTGGCCGCCGCCCGCCACGCCGGCGGGTACCGGTACGACTTCCCGAACGGGTACTGCGCCAGTTCGCCGGGCACTGCCGCCGGGAAGGATACGCCGACGGCTCGATCGTCAAAGAAGCCGTCGAGGAGTTCCTTTACGGCCGGCACCTCAAAGCCGCCACCATCCGCCGCGAGGAGCTCGTTCTGCGTGACCTGGCCGGACATGCCCGCCAGTTCGGCTGGCAGGCGTGGGCGCCGCCGGCGCTGACAGCGGTGAGGAAACCGCACCGGCCGCCGCCGTATGTGTTCAGCGACGAGGAGATCCGCCGGCTGTTCCGGGCCATCGACACCCAGCCGCTGTCAGAGAACTCCAACCGGGCGCTGGCCGACCCGGTGCTGTTCCGGGTGTTCTACGGCACCGGCCTGCGGCTGTCCGAAGCGCTGAACCTGGAACTTCGCGATTTCGACCCGGCCCGCGCGATCCTGGAGATACGCGACGGGAAGAACCACGAGAACCGCCTGGTGCCCGTCACCGGGCGTCTGGCCGCCACCGTGGACAGCTATATCGCGGCCGCTCATCCCTGCCCCGAACCCGGTCACAAGCTGTTCCACACCGGCGACCCGTCCAGGCCCGCCGACAAGCCCGCGGTTTACAACAGGTTCCGCCGTTACCTCGCCGACGCCGACATCCCGCATTTCCCCGGCGGCCCGCACATCCATTCGCTTCGCCACGGCTTCGCCGTCGCGAACCTGCGCCGCTGGGCGGCCGACGGCGCGGACCTGGCGGTCATGCTGCCTTACCTGTCGGCCTACATGGGCCACGCTGACCTGCGCGGAACCCAGTACTACCTTCAGCTGACCGCCGATGCGCACCCCGAGGTCGCCACCATGGTCACAGCGAGATTCGGTTACGTCATCCCGGACCCGGCCGAGCAGCAAGGTGCCCGGCGGTGAGCCGCGCCGGCCCGGCCGGCGGCGACCTGGCCGGCCGGTGGCTGTCGAGGTTCCTCACCAGCCACCTGGCCGCCGAGCGGGACGTGTCGGCCCAGACCATCGCGTCCTGCCGGGACGCGGTCAGGCTGCTGCTCACCTGGTTCCGCGACGTGCAGGCAATCCCGCCCGAGAAACTGCGCCTGGCCGACCTCGACCGGGCGCGGGTGCTGTCGTTCCTGGACTGGCTCCAGGCCGAGCGCGGCAACTCTGCCGCAACCCGCAACCAGCGCCTGGCCGTCATCAAGTCGCTTGCCCGTTACACCGCCATCGAGCGGCCAGAGTTCCTCGGCCAGGCCACCCAGATCCTCGCTGTCAGGCAGCAGAAAACCCCGGCCGGCGACATGGGTCACCTGTCCGACGGCGAGGTCAAAGCCCTCCTGGCCGAACCAGACCCGGCGACCCGGCGCGGGCTGCGCGACATGGTGCTGCTGTCCGCGCTCTACGACACCGCCGCCCGCGTCCAGGAGATCTGCGACCTGAACACCGCCGACGTCCGCGCCGCCCGGCCGATGGTAGTGACGCTGCACGGCAAAGGTTCAAAGACCAGGCGGGTCCCGGTGATGGACCCCACAGCCCAGCTGATCCAGGACTACCTCAGCCGGCGCACGTCCCACCCCGGCGTCGGCAAAGACGCAGACCCGCTGTTCAGCGGTCCCCAGCACGCCCGGCTAACCCGCTGGGGCGTCACCAAGATCCTCGCCAGGCACGTCCAGTCCCTGCGCCGGCGCGACCCCGGCTATGCGGCCGGGCTGAACATCACCCCGCACGTCATCAGAAGGACAAGGGCGATGCACCTGCTCCAGGCCGGAGTGAACCTGATCTACATCCGCGACCTGCTCGGCCACGCCGACGTGTCCACCACCGAGATCTATGCCCGCGCGAACGCCGAAGCCAAACGCAAAGCCATCGAGAGCGCCTACCAGTCGCTCACCCCCGAGCCCCTGCCCGACTGGACAGCAGACCAAGATCTCCTCGAATGGCTCGACCAAGCCTGCGAGTAACGCCACCGCGTTATGTGGCCGGAACGAGCCCGCGTGGCTCTGCTACCAGCGGAGATGCTGCTTCCGGCCACATAACCCGGCCATCCACATAATGACGCAGGACGTGCGGGTGGATTTTCCTGCCTAGCAGCGACGGGCATCGCTGTGCCGCAGCCGCGGCGTGGGTGGTGACCCGCAACGCGACGGCATCGCGGCTGAGCCGCCGTCCGGTGCGGGTCGGGAACAGCGGGTCGTCGGGGTGGCCGGCTCGTTCCCTGAGCCACAGCCGCAAGATCGCCGCGGTGGGGCTGGTGAGAGGGACAGCGCGCTGCTTGCGTCCCTTGCCTTCGCAGCGGACGCTGGCGCCGGTTCCGAGTGTGACGTCGCCGCAGTTCAGGCTGGTGAGCTCGGAGACCCGAAGGCCGGCCTGGACAGCCAGCAGCATCAGGGCCCGGTCTCGCCGGCCTTCCCACCGGGCCTGGTCGGGCGCGGCGAGCAGCGCGTCGACTTCGGTGGCGGTCAGGAACGTCACGATCCGCTTGTCGAACCGTTTCGGCGGGATCGCCAGCACGCGCTGGATGAGCAGCGCATGCTCGGGGTGGCGCAAGGCGGCGTAGGAGAATAGTGACCGGATCGCGGTCAGGCGCACGTTGCGGGTCCTGGTGCTGTTATGCCGCTCGGTTTCGAGGTGATTCAGGAACGCCGAGATCGTGACGGCATCCAGGTCGTCCCAGTCGAGCTGGGCGGGCATCTTCCCGGTCCGCTGGTGCACGAAGGTGAGCAGCAGCCGCAAGGTGTCGCGGTAGGCCGTGATGGTTTGCGGGCTGGCCTGACGTTGCTGGGTGAGCCGGTCAGTGAAGAACGCCTGCAATGTGGGCGCGATCAGCGTCATGACCGTGCCGCCGACCATGCCGTGTCCTGGCGGGCGGCGGCCAGGGCCAGCAGTTCCGGGGCGGCCGACAGGTACCAGTAGGTGGAGGCCGGCTCGCGGTGACCCAGGTAGGTCGACAGCGACGGGATCCTGGGCTGCACGTTCTCCTGCTCCCTATACCAGCCGAGCAGGGTGCGGACTGCGAACGAATGCCGCTTATGTGGAATTCCACATAAGCGTCATTAGGCGGACGGCTGGGTTATGTGCCCTGCCGTGGTGTTTCCGCTGGCAGGGGCGGCGGGGCTCGTCTGGTGGTCCGCATAATCCTCCTGGGCTGGCGTCAGCGTCCCAGCGAGTCGAGCCAGCTGATCAGGGACGAGTCCGAGGTCCAGTCCGGCAGGGCGTCCGGGGTGAGCGGCTCGTAGGCATTCTCGATCGCTCTGCGTTTGGTCTCGGCGTCTGCACGGGCGTAGATCTCGGTGGTGGAGACGTCGGCGTGGCCGAGCAGGTCGCGGATGTAGATCAGGTTGACGCCGGCCTGGACCAGGTGCATGGCCCGGCTCCGCCGGAGCGTGTGAGGCGTGACCTGCAGGCCGGGAGCCCAGCCGGGGTCGCGGGACCGGGCGGCCCGCACGTGGCGGGCCAGCAGCTTAGCCACCCCGGACCGGGTCAGCCGGGAGTGGTTCGGCCCGGGGAACAGCGGGTCTGCGTCTGTGCCGACGCCGGGGTGCCGGTCGCGGTGGTCGAGGTAGCCGGCGACGAGCCGGGCGGTCGGGTCCATCACGGGCACGTACCGGATCTTGACGCCCTTCCCGCGGATGACGACGGTCATGGGGCTGCCGCGGCGGATGTCGGCGACGTCGAGGTCGCAGAGTTCCTGGACGCGGGCGGCGGTGTCGTAGGCCAGGGCGAGCAGGACGGTGTCCCTGACGGCGCGCGGGCTGGCGGTGCCGGGCCCGGCGAGCAGCGTCTTGACCTCGTCGCCGGTCAGGTGGTCCAGCTGCGGGGCCGGGGTCTTCTTCTGCCGGATCGCGAGGATCTGGGTGACCTGGCCGAGGAGGTCGGGCTGCTCGACGGCGGTGTAGCGGCAGAACGACTTGATCACCGCCAGGCGCTGGTTGCGGGTGGCGGCCGAGCAGCCCCGCTCGGCTTCCAGCCAGTCCAGGAACCTCAGGACCCGGGTCCGGTCGATGTCGGCCAGGCGCAGCTTCTCCGGCGGTATGCGCTCATCGTCCCTGAACCAGGTGAGCAGCAGCTTCATCGCGTCCCGGTAGGAGGAGACGGTCCTGGGCGAGGCTGCGCGCTCCCCGGCCAGGTGGCTGGTGAAGAACTTCGACAGCCAGCGCCCGGCAAGGTCCGGCGGCGGCGCGGGCCGCGGGTTCACTGCTCGTCCCCGGATGACGCGGGGATGACATAGCCGAACCGGGTCTGGGCCCTGGCCATCACCTCGGGGTAAGCGTCCGCGGTCAGCCTCAGGTAGTACTGGGTGCCGCGCAGGTCGGCGTGGCCCATGTAGCACGCCAGGTAGGGCAGCACCACGGCCAGGTCCGCGCCTTCCGCGGCCCAGCGCCGCAGGTTGGCGACCGCGAAGCCGTGGCGCAGCGAGTGCGGGTGCGGGCCGCCGGTGAAGTGGGGGATGCCGGCGTCGGCCAGGTAGCCGCGGAACCGCACGTATACGGTCGACTGGTTAACCGGCCGCCCGGCCGCGGCGCTGTAGAACACGTAGTCGCTGGTTTCGGGGGCGGGGTGCGCGGCCGCGCACGTAGCCCTGCCAGAGTCGCGGTGAGCCCGGCCGGTGACCGGGACGGTCCGGCTCTCGCCGTTCTTGGAGTCGCGGATCCGCAGGATCCCGCTGCGGGTGTCCGCATCGGCCAGGGTGAGGCTGAGTGCCTCGGAGACTCTCAGGCCGGCGCCGTAGAGCACCCTGAACAGGACCGGGTCGACCATGGCCTTGTTCGAGAAGCTGGACATGGGCTGGGAGTCGATCGCGGCGAACAGGCGGCGCACCTCGTCGTCGGTGAGCACGTACGGGGGCTGGTGGCGGACACGGACCTGAGCTGCCGCGGCCGGGGTCCAGGCGTCCCACCCGGCCGCCCGGGCGTGCCCGGCCAGCTGGCGCAGCGCCAGCTCGTTGCGCCGGATGGTGGAGGCCCGCAGGTGACGGCCGTAAAGGAACCCGTCGACCGCTTCCCTGGTGATGGAACCGTCCGGGTAGCCTTCCTGCCGGCAGTGGCCGGCGAACTGGCGCAGCACCCGCTCCTGGACCTTGAACCTGTACCCGCCAGCATGGCGCGAGGCGATCAGATCGGCTACCAGACCCGCCAGCGTCGCCTCACCCTCCGGCGTCGCCTCAGGCACCGCGCTCACCCGCCCCCGCCTGGCTGAGGACGTCCTCGACGTCCAGCGCGCAGCAACGCAGCCGTTCGGTGTCAAAGCGCAGGTAGTAGGCCTGGGTCGTGTCGCTTGAGGCGTGTCCGAGCACGGCTGACACCACCGGGATGGGCGTGCCGCTGCCGATCATGGCCACGGCCAGCGCGCCGCGCAGGGAATGCATCCCGCACGTGTCCCCGGGCGGGAACTCGATCCCCGCGCGGGCCGCGTAGCGCGACAGCCGCCGGCGACCGAGGAAGAGCCGCCGAACGCGCCGAAGGGATGACGGTGCTTGATGAACACCTTCGCGCAGGCGGTCTCGGGGCGGCCGTGCCGGACGTAGTCGATGACTGCCCAGCCGACGTCGTCCAGCAGCGGCAGGCTCAGCGGCCGGCCCGTCTTGTGCTGGATGATCGTGAGGGTCTTCGCCCGCCAGTCCAGGTCGCCGAGCTCGAGGTGGCGCAGGTCGGAGATCCGCAGGCCGAGCCGGGCGGTCATCAAGATCATCGCGTAGTCGCGCTTGCCGGTGGCGGACTGGCGGTCGATCACGGCCAGCACCCGCCTGATCTCCTCAGCGGTCCACAGGTGCGGCTCGGACTCGTGGCGCAGGTGCCGGTGCGGCGGCAGCAGGCCGGCCAGGCCCCGCGGCCCCCTGCCCGCGTCGGCCAGGAAGGCCAGGAAGTCCGCCAGGGACGACCTCATGCTCGCGACGGTCTTGCGCCGCAGCCCGCGCTGCCGCAGCAGGAAGCCCGACACGTCCCGCACGCCGAGGACGGTCAGGTCACCGGCGCCCGTCTCGTCCAGGTAGCCCAGGAACCGGCTGACCGCCTTGCCCTTCGTGGCAACAGTCGCCTCGGCGTTGCCGCGCGCCCGGCACGAGGCAACGTAGTCGTCCCGGAGCAGGCGGAACCCGGCAGGGCAGCCGTCCTTCGCAGGGATCACCGGCCGGTCGATGACGACCGCCCGGCCAGCCAGTGCGTCCGCCATCAGCACCACCGGCCGGCGGACCGCCTGGACATCCCTGTCCGTCACCGGCTCCCGCAACGCCCCCAGCCTGGTCCCGGCCTGGCCGGCGATGAAGTCCACGCACACCTGGTCGCTCGCCGTGCTCAGGCCTCGCCCGGCCAGGAAGGCCGCGAAACGGTCCAGCACCGCCTGGTAGCGCCGGATGGTGCCCTCCGACCTCCCGGCCGCGTTCAGCACCGCCACGACGCCGGCCGCTGCGGCCCTGACTTCTGCCTCTCCCATGAGAATCACCCCTGTCCGGTGAAGGAACGAACAAGGTGATTCTTCGTCGATGCGGCTAACACGCCCAGTGACGCTGCCAGCATTATGCGGACCACCAGACGAGCCCCGCCGCCCCTGCCAGCGGAAACACCACGGCAGGGCACATAACCCAGCTGTCCGCCTAATGTCTCAGGTCGTGCAGCCGCGGCGGTGAGGGCGCGGCGGCGCCGATGCCTGCGGTGTCGATGAGCTGCCGGAACGTGTCCTGCACGACCGCGTAGAGCAGCCGCTTTCGCTTGAGGGAAACGAAGAAGGCCGGCTCGGCGGGCTGCGGCTGGAGCTGGTCGCGCAGCCGGGCATAGCAGCCGAGCGCCTGCATGCTGGTGGGGTGCAGCGGGACCAGGCGCGACTTGCCGAACTTGGACTCGCGGATCAGCAGCACGCCCTGCGCCCAGTCGATGTCAGTGCGGTCGAGCTTGATGGCCTCGCCGATCCGCAGCCCGCTCGATGCGAGCAGCCCGATCAGGGTTTGGTAGGTCGCCGCCCGCAGCGGCGAGGCGATCGTGTTGCGGGCCGCTTCCAGCAGCGTGCTGATGTCGGCTGTGGTGTAGATGAACGGCTGGCGCCAGCGCGCCCGGTGCGGCATCAGGCCCAGCGGCGGCACCTGAGTTGCGGGGTCGATGCCGGACAGGTAGCGGGCGAAGCCCCGGGCGGCTGTCATCCGCCGTGCTCCGATGGTGCTCACCCGGCCCTGCGGTGACGCCGGGGCCTGCTGAGCCCAGGCCAGCGCCGCCTCGACCGTCACCGTGGGCAAGCCGCGGGCGTCGAGATAGGCCACAAAGCCCGGCAGCAGCCAGCCGGCCTCAGCCAGCTGGTGTCCGAGCGGATGCCGCAGCTGCAGGTAGTCGGCGAGGTTCTTCTCCAGGGCGGTCACCGGGCTGTTCCCGGCCAGGGCTGTGCGACGTGCCGCAGCATGTTCAGGTCGACCTTGGCATACAGGGCTGTGGTGGCCAGGTCCTGGTGACGAAGCACCTGGCTGATCGCGGCCAGCCCGGCGCCCTGGCGGAGCAGTTCTGCTGCCAGCGCATGCCGCAGCCGGTGCGGTCCTGCCCGTGGCAGGCCCGCGCGCAGGCACGCCCGCTCCACCACGTCCCCGACCAGGTCCGCGCGGATCGGCCCGCGCGGAGCCTTGCAGGTAAGGAACAGCCGCCGGGTGCCTGCAGGAGTCCGGCCCCGGGCCAGGTAGGCGGCCATCGCCTCGCCGGCTTCGGCCGGCAGCGGGAGCCTGTCCTGGCGGCGTGCCTTCCCCCGCACCACCAGCTCGCCCGCCCGCCAGTCGACGTCGGCCAGTTCCATGCGTGCGACCTCGATGGACCGCAGGCCCAGCCGCGCGACCAGCGTCATGATCGCCAGGTCGCGGACGCCGACGCCGGTGCTACGGTCGCAGCTATCCAGCAGCAACTGGACATCGGCAGCTGTCATCGCGGGCGGCAGCGTGGCCAGCCGCCAGCCACCGACCGGGGGCACGGCCGTCCCCAGCCGCAACGGCGTCAGCCCGCGCTGGTAAAGGAAACGCAGGACCGCGCGAAGCTCAGCCACGCGTCCCTTTGCCGACCCCGCCGAAACACGGCCGCATTCGCGGAGCAGGAACTCGTTGACGTCGGCCCCGGTCAGGCCCGCCGGCTGCAGCGCCCCGCCGGCCATGGCCTGCTGCTGCAGGAACCGCCGGGCGGTGTTCTCATAACGCAGCACCGTAGCCGGTGCCAGCCCTCGTTCCTGGACCAGCCAGGTCCGGTACTCAGCCAGCAGCGCCTCCGCAGGTGCCTGCGGCGGCAGCGCCGCGGGGATGACACCGGCATCCCTCAGGTAAGTCAGAAGCGGGATCATGGCGCGCGGGCCCAGGGCCCTCCGGCGGCCAGCCGCCTGCCGGGCAGCCAGGAACCTCACCATCGCGTCCTCACCGAGCTGATCTGTTTCCAGCCCGGCGGCGGACATCCACACGCCGACCTGACCCAGATCCTTGAGCATGTTCCGGACCGTCTGGGGCGTGTATCCCCGCTGTGCCAGCCACGCCCGGTACCCCTCGACCTGCGGCCCCAGCCGGCCGGCTTTCCTCCTCGTGCCCGACATCGCCTGCTCGCCTCGCTCGCGGGAGCACGGTGCCCCTTACCGAAGGCTGCAACTATGCCGATACCAGCAACGGTCAGATGACAAAGAACGCCCAGGTCATCAGGTCAGTCAGAGCCGGCCAACACAGACCCTCGGCATAGTCGCGGGGTCGGCATAGGCCTACCTATGCCGACATCCGCATAGGTCGACGAGGTCGGGTTCGCCCCGCTCGGCGAGACCGGATCCCAGCTGCTATTCCGGCTAGTTTCGGCCGCCTACGAACGCCGGGCACCAGGCGCGGCCAGCCACTGGCCGTTCGACCAGTGGGGCCGGTTCCTGCCTGAGCACACCACCGCCGTCAGCCTCCTGGACCGCCTCCTCCACCACGCGAACGTCGTGGTCACCGACGGCGATTCGTACCGAATGCGCCAGGCCCGAGCACGAGGAGGGACCACCCTGACCAAGAAGTGATCAACCCGAGGGGTGGAGACTTTTAACTGGCCACAACCGGGGACCTCAACCTGGCCATTGACACAGCGCGCCCGCGCCGTCCCGAACCCATGACAGCCTGGTCCAGAAAGCTCGCTAGGCTAGGCCACGGCGCGGGGGGCTCCGTCTTCCTTAGCTTCGATTGTCCGGATCGCGGCCACCGCGTCTAGGGCCAATGCCGGGGAGTTAAGGCCCTGGACGGTGGTCAAGGACTGGCTCGCGGCGTGTCGTCGCGCGGATAGCAAACGGAGGTCCGGTAGGACGGGAGTCGACCAAGATCACCCGTACCTGAGGACCTCCGTTGCGCTTCCCGTCTGCCATCGATTCCGCGGTTGCTGCTGTCACGACGACGATTACGGTGGCCGCCGGGGTGTTGGCGCCTGGTCATCTGGGTGAGCTGACCCGGATCGTGCCGTCCGGGTTAGCCGATGCCGTGCTGGAGGAGACGCGGACCCGGAAGCGGCGGCAGCGGGTCCTGCTGTCGCGGGTCGGCATCGACAGGACCGCGTAACCGGGCCAGTCGGTCGGCTCGCGTCCGCGCGGCCGTGCGCGTTATGACGGACGCCCGCCATGGGAGGGCGGCCGACTCACGCGCTTCCCGTGAACTCACCCGTGTCGCTGAACCTCAGCCTGGACAAATCCGCCCTGGTTCGCCAGCCCGAGCATCTGGCGCCGTCCATTCCGGCCCTGATCATCGCGGCAACCGCGGAACTGGTGCGCCACCGCATTCGTTTCGGACGTCTGCTAATAAATGGGTCAGGAATGGACAGGTCATCCATGCGCGTTGTTCAGCGAGATCCAGAAGCCGCACCTGTGCTCGGTCGAATAGGCAGCTTCGGTAATCGCGGTGGTCTTGCCGTCGGCCCGAAGCGACAGGATCCGCGTGCTCCGGTTGAACATCGGCCAGAACGCCAGTCGGCGAACGTCCGGCCGGTGCTTGACGACCATCGCACCCCAGTAATCCTTCATGTCCCTGGCGAGTTGACGCTCGGCGGCGTTGAAGGTGGGAGCGATCGGAATCCCGTTGTCGAAGCTCGGCCATAGGTAGGCGAGTTCGGCAGCGTGCCCAGCGCCCCAGTGATAGCCAGGAATCGGGACCAGGCCAGGGCCGTCACGGTGATCGAACTCGTACTGCCAGGTGCGTGTGTAGTGCGCGAGTTCCTGCGTGAGACTGAGCGCCCCGCAGCCGCCGATCCCGGTGAGCAGCCCGCTGTCAGTGATGATTGCCCCGGCGAGGTAGGCAGAAGTGAACCTGGTCGCATTGCTCGGCCACGGGTAACGCGCCAGCACCTGCTGGTAGTCGGACGGGAAGGTCGCCTTCACCCAGTCGACGTACTGCGACTGCGTCCAGCCGATGTCGCCCAGAGCGAACGTGCGGCCCTCGTCCCGGTTGGAGCCATTGATGACTGGGACCCGGGTGAAGTCGCCTGCCTTCACCGCGGCAGCGGGGGCCACAGGGAAGGTAGTCGTGCCGCTGGCGAACAGCAGTGGCCCGGGCGTGGCTTTCAGCAACGAGAGTACGTCGGTGCGGCGAAGGCACCTCACAGCCGTCGCCGGGTTGGCGCAGCCGGCAGCGGCGGCGATTGACGTGCCGGTCTGCTCGGCCTGCGCTTCCGGCACTGACGCGCAGCTACCGCTTTGGATGATGGCCGCTGAGAACAATCCCCGCGACCTGGGCGAGGTCATGTGGCCGCAGACCGACCAGCCACCAGCGGACTCGCCATCGATGGTGACGCGGCCCGGGTTGCCGCCGAACGCGGCGATGTTGCGCTGTACCCATCGCAGCGCCGCCTGCTGGTCATCGAAACCGTAGTTGCCGGACTCGCCCTGCGCCGCGCTCAGCGCCGGGTCCGCCAGGAATCCGAACACGCCGAGGCGGTAGTTCAGCGAGACGACGATGATGCCTTCCCGCCGCACGATCGCTGTTCCGTCGTGCTGGTTGGAACTTCCGTTGAGAAGCCCGCCGCCGTGTATGAACACCAGCACCGGCAGCCGGCCATGGCCCGACACCGCCGACGGCCGCCAGACGTTGAGGAACAGGCAATCCTCAGTCAGCGATTGGGGCCCGTTGGTGCTTGCCAGCTGGGGGCAGCGGTTCCCGTAGGCAAGTGCCGGCCTGACGCCGGACCACCGCTCCGGTGGTTGCGGCGGCCGCCAGCGCCGGTCGCGTGCGGGCGCTTTCGCGTAGCGGATCCCGAGGAAGCTGTCGACCCCATGCGCCCGCGATCCTCTCAAGAGCCCCTTGTCGGTCCGTACCACGAGCGACGACTCGTGGCTCTTGTGGTACGACTCACCGCGCGGCGCTCCAGCCCCCGGCCATCCGTACGCCTGCCCTGGTGCTGCGACCGCCAGGCCAGCGGCAGCGAGTCCGGCGGCTGCAGTCCACCTGATTCGCCTGTGCACCCACATGTCGGCCCCTCCTCCACCGTGATCGCGCCAGTAACCCCATTCTTCGTAGATTCGCAGCATTTGTTAAGGCCTGGCAACGAGGAATCTGCGTCGAATGGCCTGGCTGTCGCAGGATCGATCCCGCCCCGCCGGCGAATGCGCAGCTATCAGCCGCCGTCCTCACCGACGCGCCTTCGCTGTCCTGCGTCGGGTGCTGCGCGGTACTCGTCCGCCATCTGATCTGCGACAGTAGAAGCGCGGAGCGCGGCATGAACGTGCGATGCGTGCGGCAGGCTCGGGTCGCATGCGGTCGACCGACTGCGATGCGGAAGGCTCGGGAGAAAGTCTTGGCCGGGGTGTCGGATCGACATGAGTGCGTTCGTGGAGTAGGTGAGCGGCAGTCGTCTGGGCTGCCGGTGAGCAGAGGAGCTTGAGATGGCGCTGTACCTGATCGCCTTCAACGACGAGTGGGTGCCGGACCTCACGCCGGAGGAGTTGCGCGAGAGGGGCACGTCCGCCAGGGCCTTGATCGAGGAGATGACGGCCGCCGGTGTCTTCGTCTTCAGCGACGGCGGTCTGGACGCATCGACCGCCGTGTGCAGCGTCGACCCGAGCGGCGGCTCGCCCCTGTTCACCGACGGGCCGTTCGTTGAGAGCAAGGAGCACCTCGGCGGTTTCGCGGTCGTCGATGTGCCCGACGATGCCGCGGCACGGTATTGGGCTGGCAGGATCGCAGTCGCGGTCGGCTGGCCACAGGAGGTGCACCGCTTCCCGCATCGCATAGCGTCGAGCGCGGACACGCAGCCTGAAGCGTCGGCTTAACTGCGATGTTCTGATGGGCATGGCCCGCGGACGTAGATGGCGAGAGCGGCTGACCTCGCCGCCGTTGTCGCTGCGCGCCACGGATTAACCGGACACGGAAGGCTCTCCCGGGCATGCGCTGAGCTGGCCGCGGTGCTCATCCATTGGGATGCCCATGGAAACGCCGCTTGGATGCCCGGCCGCCGGCGGGCGGCTGCCGAGGAGTCCCGCCGGTTCCTGGCCCGGATGATCAGGAACCCGGACGTCGCCGCGCACTACGACAGCCACGAGGTCTCAAGCTTCGATCCCTGGAGCCTGCTCGGCGCCGTCCGGTGCCCCGTCCTGGTCCTCGCCGGCGAGGACGACCCGGTCTGCCCGCTGCCCGTGGTCGAGGAACTAGCCAGCCGGCTGCCGGCCGACACCACCCGCCTCGTGCGACTTCCCGAGGCGCGTCACACCATCTTCCTCGATCGCCCGGACCTCGCCTTCCCCGCCGTCAAGACCTTTGTCGCCCAGATCGGGGAAAGCCACCCCGCCAGCTGAGCCGCGCTGCCCGGCCCGGAAGACTGGACCACAGCCCGCGAGGTCCCGCAAACTGTGCGGACCCGCCCACCACCGGCCACGGCTCTCTTGCCCCTGATCTTGAACACAGAACGTGAACCGACGGGCGGCGGTGTTCAGGGAGAGTCTCGTTGTTCAGATAGACGTTCAGGTAGCCGGTCGATTGTTCAGGAAAACCTGATCCCAACAATCGTGTTCACCGTCCGAATAACGAGCGAACGAAGAGCGACTGCCCGGAGCGAGAACACCTCCCTCAACTCACTCCTTCACGCGTCCGCTCTTTACGCGACCGAGGGCAGCGTGCCATTAGCGTGCCATTAACCCGGTCCGCGGTCGTCGACGTTTCGCGGGTTACAAACACGCCGCAGGCAAGGCAAGCCTCGACGATGGTGGTTTGGTCGATATCGGACGGTCTTTTGGCGCCGGGCGATAGCCGGGCAAGCTCTGCTCACGCGCTAGTTTCAGCCGTCCGTGTCGTCAGGGTTGCGCAAATGACGGATGCCTTAACCCGACCTCGTGAGGTCCATGACGAAGAGGCGCCACTCGGTAACGGCCATCTCGGTGAAGCCGGCGCGGCGGAAGAATTCCGCGGCTCGGTGGTTATCGAGACTGGCGCCTAGATGCAATCCCCGCGAGCCTCGCGAGCGGAGTTGTCCGATTAGATCCGCATGGCCCGTGACGGGCTGCCCGCGGTGGATGAGACTGGGGCGTGTGCGCTGTCCGCCGACGTCGTTACCTGTTGGCCCGGTGGAGGCCGTCGATTAGATTGACGCGGAAGCCCTGCGTGTTCCCGGGTTCCCCCGGTTGCTGCCGTGTGCGCGAGTATTAGTGTCTTTGATTCTTGCGGGGCTTCGCGGGCAGCGTGCCTGATCATCCTGGCTGGCGGTGAGAGGAAGGGAGCCGGGGATGCAGGTGCTGTATGAGCGGTGCGCGGGGATCGACGTGCACAAGGATCAGGTGACGGTGGCGGTCCGGCTGCCGGGCTCGGGGCCGGGCAGGCGGGAGACGAAGGTCCGCAAGTTCGGGGCGTTCTACGGGGTGCTGCGGGAGATGACCCGCTGGCTGGCGGCGCAGGGCGTGACTCATGTGGCGATGGAGGCCACCGGGATCTACACGATGCCGGTGTATCACGCGCTGCTGGAACCTGCCGCGTTCGAGCAGGTGCTGGTGTGCAACGCGGCACATGTCAAGAACGTGCCGGGCCGCAAGACCGACGCGGTGGACGCGTCCTGGCTGGCGGAATTGCTGGAATGCGGGCTGCTGAAAGGCGGCTTCATTCCCCCGGAAGACATCAAGGCGGTCCGCGACATCATCCGGTACCGCCGCAAGATCATCCAGCAGCGGGCGTCGGAGACCCAGCGGCTGGGCGGGGTGCTCCAGGACGCCGGGATCAAGCTCGACTCGGTCGCCTCGTCCATCGACACCGTCTCGGGGATGGCGATGATCCGGGCGCTGATCGACGGGGAGCGCCGCGGTGAGGTCCTCGCCGAGCTGGCCCGCGGCCGGATGCGCGCGAAGACCGGCGACCTGTCCCAGGCGCTGGAGGGCCGGTTCGATGACCATCACGCGCTGATGTGCCAGCTGCACCTGGACCACATCGCCCAGCTGAACGAAATGATCGCGAAGCTGGACGGCCAGGTGGAGCTGATGATGGTCCCTTTCACCCGCCAGCGTGACCTGCTGGACACGATTCCCGGGATCGGCCCGATGGCCGCCGCCGCGATCATCGCCGAGATCGGCATCACCCCCGGCGAGTACTTCGCCACCGCCGCGCACCTGGCCTCGTGGGCCGGCCTATGCCCGGGCAACCACGAGTCAGCCGGCAAGCGCAAGCATGGCAAGCCCCGCAAAGGCAGCCAGCACCTGCAGCCCCTGCTGGTCGAATGTGCCTGGGCCGCCGTCCGCGCCGACGGGCGGCTCAAAGCCAGATACCACCGCCTTGTCCGCCGCTTCGGCGGCTACCGCAGCCCCGCCGCGAAGAAACGCGCCATCGTCGCCATCGCCCACACCCTCGCCGTGATCATCTGGCACGTCCTAGCCCAGCAAACGCCCTACGCCGACCTCGGCAGCGACTTCTACGACCGCCGCAATGACCCCGCGAAGCAAACCGCCCGCCTCATCGCCAGGCTCGAAGCCCTCGGCCACAAGGTCACCCTCGCACCCGCAGCCTGACCAGCCCGTCAGCCCACCCCACGGCTCGGCCAGTCTCGTATTAGGGTCTGGATCAGCTGTTGGCCGATCCCGCGACCCTGCAGGCGCCGCAGCAGGTTGATGTGCAGATGAGACGGGAAGCGCTCTGCGAGCTCCAGCGCTGTTTCAGACGGGCGGTGGATGCCCTTGATTGCTCGGCGTTCCTGTACTGACAGCCGCTCTGCCAGGTCACCCGTGGGCTCCGGATACCGAAGCCGCAACTCGGGCCACCAGTCCTGCTCGAGGTGATGCTCGAACACGAGACTGTCGAGCGTGCCGACAATGTATCCGCCAACGCCGTCCGCGTCCTCCGCTACCGTCGCGAGCGATGGCTCGAAGGCCGCATAAGGGGCCGCGTACAGCTGTCCCGGCAGCCTGGGATCCCGGAACACGCCAGTCGCATCAGCGCCGTTGAACGCGGTCAGCAGGCAGACGCGGTACAGGTCATCGAGGTCACCCGGCTGATAAGGCCGGACCCGGACGTGATCCACAAGGCATGTCTACCGCAGGCATACCTCTACGGTTCATGGCTACGAGCGTGAGGTCCTCTCGTGACCCGCCGGGCAGTAGCGAGGCAGAGCATCCCGGCCATCACGCTCACCCCTGCCAGGCTGAGGGCGCCGGCGCGGATTCCGAGCGCTACGAGCGTCACGCCGGCGAGCGGCTGGCCGATGGTATCGGCGGCGGACTGAATCGTCCCGGCCACGCCCATGATCCGGCCGTGTGCCTGAACGGGGGCGTGCTGCTGGAGCGTCGTGAGCGCGATCACGCTGAACAGCGCCCCCGTGACGCCCCAGCTGAACGCGCCCGCGTAGGCGATGGGAATCGACGTCGTCCCGATGAAAACGCAGGCTGCAAGGCCGTAGCCGATAGCACCCGCCGACAAGGTCTTCCAGCCGCCCAGGCGAGCCCCGGAACGGGCTATGACCAGGCCAGCCAGGATCGCTCCGATGCCGGCTGCCGCCTCGAACAGCGCGAATTGTGATGGCGGGCGATGAAGGATGTGCCGCGCATACAGCGGCTCGACGACGAGGAACGCGCCAGTCGTGAACGTGACGGCCGCCATCATCAGGGCGACAAGCCGAAGCGACCCGCGGCGGCGGATGAGCCAGATTCCCTCGAGAATCTCACGTCGCCAGGCCGGCCCGGCGCGCTCGTCGTTGGCCCGCGAGACCGGGAGCGGCACCACAACCAGGGCGCCGACCAGGTAGCTGCCCGCGTCCAGCACGAACGCAGCCCGGAAGCCGAACAGCGCCAGGGCGGCGCTCGCCACCAGCGGACCCGCCACCTGGCCGACTGACGCGGCCGCGCCAAGCAGCGAGTTCGCTGCCATCAGGTCATCGGCGGCAACGATGCGCAGAGGGCAGAGCGGCTGCGGCAGGACTCGCCAGCGCCCGGGTCAGGCCGTAGGCAGCCGCGGCGATGTCCAGCTGCACCAGTGACCCGGCGGCAGCCATGCCGAGCGCGGCGGCCGCCGCGGCGACGTATCCGGCAATGAGAGCTCGTTTGGGGCCAAACCGATCTACGTAGACACCCATCAGCGGGCTCAGCGCCGCCGCCGACTCGGCCGCGCGAGGCGCCTCGACGGCGGTTCCGATGCGGCATCGCACCGCGAGGCGAGCACTCCCACCATCTCAGCGCTCGCGGAGGCGCCCGCAGGATTATTGACGAGCTGCACGGGAGGACGACTCGGTAACCTGAAGGCCATGGCCCGTGACGAGCGCAGCGTAACCCCGCAGAGCGAGGACTTCTCCGCCTGGTACAACGAACTGGTCTTCCGCGCCGAACTGGTGGACCGGGGCCCGGTCCGCGGCAGCATGGTGATCAGGCCGTACGGGTACCGGATCTGGGAACTGCTGCAGGCGGATCTGGACGGGAGGATCAAGGCCACCGGGCACCAGAACGCGTACTTCCCGCTGCTCATCCCGCAGAGCTACATGGAGCGCGAGGCGGAGCACGTCGAGGGCTTCGCGCCCGAGCTCTTCACCGTCACCCACGCGGGCGGCAAGGAACTCGAGGAGCCACTGGTCATCCGGCCGACGTCGGAGACGATCATCGGCGAGATGATGGCCAAGTGGATCAGCTCGTACCGGGACCTGCCGCTGCTGCTGAACCAGTGGGCCAACGTGCTCCGGTGGGAGATGCGACCTCGGATGTTCCTCCGCACCAGCGAGTTCCTCTGGCAGGAAGGCCACACCGCGCACGCCACCGCGGCTGACGCAATCGACGAGACGATGCTGGCGCTGGGCTTTTACCAGGACGTGGCCGTGGCGACCGCGGCGATGGCCACCGTGCCTGGCGAGAAGACGCCCGGGGAGAGGTTCGCGGGGGCCGAGCGGACGTTCACGATCGAGGGCATGATGCGGGACGGGCGGGCCCTGCAGGCGGGCACCTCGCATTTCATGGGCACGAACTTCGCGGCGGCGTTCGGCATCACCTATACCGGCGAGAGCGGCGGGGCCGAGCTGTGCCACACCACGTCCTGGGGGATGACCACCAGGATGATCGGCGCCGTGACCATGACCCACGGTGACGACAAGGGCCTCGTGTTGCCGCCGGCGTTGGCTCCCTACCAGGTGGTCATCGTCCCGATCGGGCGCGGCGCGCAGTCCGAGGCAACGCTGTCCGCTGCTACCGAACTGGCCGGGACGCTGCAGCGGGCCGGCATCCGAACGCACGTGGACGACCGGCCGCAGTTGTCGCCTGGCTTCAAGTTCAATGACTGGGAGATGCGCGGAGTGCCGCTCCGGCTGGAGCTAGGCCCGCGGGACCTGGCCGCCGGCACCACGCTGATGTCCCGCCGCCTGGTTTACCGGCAATCAGACGTCGCCAAGGAGGCTATCCCGCTTGATGCGGCGCCAGAATTGATTGCTGCGGAACTTGCCGCGTTCCAGGCGATGCTGGCGCAGCGGGCCGCCGACTTCCGCGACGACCACACAGCCGTCGTCAATTCCTGGCCTGAGTTCACTGCCGCCGTGGCAGCCGGCTGGGCTCTGGCGCTGCACTGTGGCGAGCAGGCGTGCGAAGACGAGATCAAGGCGGAAACCACTGCCACTCCGCGCTGCATCCCGCTAGCAGGCGATCCCGAGCAGGGCACGTGCATCCGCTGCGGCAAGGCCTCCGCCTATGGCAAGCGGCTGATCTTCGCCCGCGCCTACTGACCGCGGCATTTGCGGTTTGATGCCTGCCGGTCATATGCGAGCATCCAGGAATGCCAGCCGACGAGATCGAGGTTCGCTCCGCACGGGACGACGATCGCCGGTCACTAGCGGTCCTGCTGGCCGCTGTGGCGGAGGAACGCGACGGCATAGCGGCCGAGCCGCCCATCGACGTCGATGCACTAGCCGCGAGCTGGAAGGTCGATGGCACCACAGTCGCGCTGGCTCACGGCTCGATCGTGGGCGAGATCCGCGTCGACCCCTCGTGGATGGGCTTCGGTGAGATCGGCATGATGGTGGCCGCCGGCTGGCGTGATCGCGGCGTGGGGACAGCGCTCGTCGCTGCGGGCATCAAGTGGGCGCGGGCGCATGACCTGCACAAGCTCGCGCTGAGCGTCTTCCCGCACAACGAGGCGGCGATCGCGTTGTACCGCAAGTTCGGCTTCGTGCAGGAGGGACGACTCGTACGGCACGTCCGCAGGGCCGACGGTCAGTTCTGGGATCTGATCGAGATGGGGCTGCTGCTCGGCGATGAGCCGGCGCAGCGGGAGATGATGCGGCGCCTGGAAGCGGATCATGAATGGCTTGCCCAGCAGGGCGTCCGCCTCTCCCAGTGCGGGCCAGAGCCTGGATCGGACAAGGTCCGCGTGTACCTCGAGCGCTACGGCGATGAGGCACGTCACGTGCTCGCGGACCGATACGGACCCGGCGTCATCGTGGACACCGAGTCGCGGCGCTGGGCCTTCGGCAACCATGTGCAAGGACTGGGGGATGCAGGCGGCACAAGTGCGGCCGATGTCCGGTGACGTCCGGCCTGCCTGCTTTCGGAGAAATCAGATGCCGACGCCGCGGGCGAGAAGGAGAATGAATGTGACACCCATCATCGCAGATCGCAATGGGTGTCACATCGATACCAGGTACCGCGCAGTCCGGGAAACAAGCGCTGTCCGGGCGCAAGCCGAAGCGGAGAAGCCATGTCCGAGCCAGTGACCCTGATCAACGCGTTCGAGGTCCCAAGCGGCGATGCCGACCAGTTCATCGCGGCCTGCGAGCGCACGCGAGACTACCTGGCTACCCAGCACGGGCACGTCGACACCGCGCTGCACCAGGCGGTGAGCCCGAACGCCGATTTCCAGTTCGTCAACGTCGCGCACTGGCAGACGCCAGCGGACTTCATTGCGGCGATCCAGAGCCCGGGCTTTCAGCAGACGGCCGCCGGCTTGTCCGGGTACCAGGCGCATCCGGCCCTATACCGGGTCGTCTGAACCTGACGACCTGACGACTCCGTGCCCATGAGCACCATGTACTTCGACGAGCGGATCGCGCAGCGGTACGAGGCGTACTGGCCGCACCTGTTCGAGCCGGCGGCAATAGATCCTGTCGTCGGCTTCCTGGTCGGCCTGGCAGGTAGCGGCGATGCGCTGGAACTCGGCATCGGGACCGGCAGGATCGCGCTGCCGCTGAGCCGGCGCGGTGTCCGCGTGCACGGGATCGAGATATCCCCCGCCATGGCCGCGCAGCTGCGTGCCGAGCCAGGCGGGAACGACATCGGCGTCACGATCGGCGACTTCGCCACGACGAGCACGGACGGCCAGTTCTCGCTCGCCTACCTGCTGCGCAACACGATCGAGAACCTGACCACGCAGGACGAGCAGGTCGCCTGCTTCGGCAACGTCGCCAGGCAACTGCTGCCCGGCGGCTGTTTCGTCATCGAGGTCGAGGTACCGCCGCTGCAGCGGCTGCCGCCAGGGGAAACCGTCCGGGCCTTCGCCCTCAGCGCTGAGCACCTGGGCTTCGACGAGTTCGACGTCGCGACGCAGGCGCTGACCTCGCGTCACTACTGGGTCATCGACGGCAAGCTGGAAGTCTTCTCGGCCCCGTTCCGCTACGTCTGGCCGGCCGAGCTCGACCTGATGGCGCGGCTGGCCGGGCTGACGCTGCGCGAGCGGTGGAGCACATGGCAGCGCGGGGCCTTCACCAGCGCCAGCACAACGCACATCTCCGTGTGGGAGAAGCCGGCCTAGCGCCCAAGTCCGGGGTTGACCGGGCCCGTGGGGCAGGCGGAAGGATCGGCGGCGTGGAACCAGACTCAGCCCGTCAGCCGCTCTCCACCGGCGAATTCGCCAGGCAAACGATGCTGACGGCGAAGGCCCTGCGAATATACGACGAGACCGGCCTGCTCAGGCCCGATCACGTCGACCCGTTCAACGGCCATCGCCGTTACGGGACCGGTCAGGTCAGGACCGGCAGGCTCATCGGCATGCTGCGCGGCGCCGACATGCCGCTGGCTGAGATCGGGCTGTTGCTGGTCGACCTGGACAAGGACGGCGACGAGGCGATCGCGAGGCTCGACCGGCATCTGGAGGCCCTCGAGTCCCGGCACAGCAGCCGCAGGTTCCTCATCCGGCATATCCACGCGATCCTGCGAGAGGAAGACCAGCCGATGTTCCCTGTTCAGACCCGCCACGTGCCCGCTCAGCGAGTGATGTCGATCCAGCGCCGCCTGCGTGCCCCCGAGACTGACGCCTTCGTCGCCGAGGCCAAGGCAGCCTTCGCCGCCCACCTGGGCGGAACAAAGCCGACCGGGCCGTTCACGCTGGTCTTCCACGGCATCGTCGACGCCGAGAGCGACGGCCCGCTTGAGGCGACGCTCGGCTGTTCCGTGGACGTCGAGGTGACCGACCTGATCGGCATCCGCACCGAGCCCGCCCGCGACGAGGCCTACACCACCATCACCAAGGCGCAGTGGGACTATCCCGCGATCCTGGCCGCTTACGACGCGGTCGCGTGCTCGCCGGAGGTCGCCGCGCGCCCGAAGAGCCCGCTGTCCTGCCGCGAGGTCTACCTGGCCGAGCCCAAGGACATCGGCGACGACGAGCTGATCTGCGACATCACGTTCCCGCTCGGGTAACTGCCGCCCGCCAGCCGCCGCCGCGCTCGCGCCCTCAGACGCCCGTTGCGCCGTCGATCCGCTCCCTGATGAAGTCCGCGTGCGCTGCCGACGACGGAACCAGGTGCAACGCCTGCGACCAGAAGCTCGTCATCAGCTCCATGTCGGCGCAGTTGATCACCGTGCTGCCGAGGATGATAGCCATCGGCACGCACTCCCTGGCGGCGCGCCGCGCCAAACACCCTGCAGCCCGCACCTAGCATGCCCGGCATGAGGACCGGCACGGATCAGACGCTACTCATCGTCCTGCGCGGCAACTCAGGCGCCGGGAAGAGCTCGGTCGCCATGGCGCTGCGTTCGGCGTGCGAAGGCAGGACCGCCTGGGTCTCTCAAGATCTGCTCAGGCGCACGATTCTCAAGGAGCGGGATCGTCCGGGCGCCGCGAATATCGGCCTGATCGACCAGGTGGCGCGGTACTCGCTGGATCACGGATACCACGTCGTCCTCGACGGAATCCTGTCTGCGGACCGCTACGAGCCGATGCTCGCCGGACTCCGCCGCGATCACCGAGGGCAGTCGTTCTTCTACTATCTCGATGTCTCGCTCGCCGAAACGCTCAGCCGCCACGCCACCCGCCCGCAGGCCGCCGAGTTCGGGCCGGACGACATGCGAGCCTGGTACCGGCCTGGTGACCTGCTCGCAACCGTCGGAGAGCAGGTCATTCCCGAGGCCAGCACCCTGCGGCAGACCACCGCCCGCATCCTGGCCGATACCGGCCTTGCCGGGTCTTTCCGGGCTCCGAGGTCTCGCGCTACCGTGAGTTAAGCCGCCGAATAGGAAGGAAAGGCTGTTAGAACTTGACCGCCCCGCGCGGGGTCGGTCCGCGAGCGCGCGGGCCTGGCCCTGTCTGGCGTGGGTCCGCCGATCCCGAACCCATCGCCGCGTTCCGCGCGGCCCTCCTCTCGAACGGTACGAGGCGCTCGGCGAGGACGATGACTTCCTGGCGACCAAGTCGCTGTTTGAGGCCGAGATCCGGCGACGGCAGCAGAAGAGGCAGGCCCGCAGGGGCCGGAGGACGCACTGCTGCTGCGGCAGTATGGCTACCTGCTGGAATGCCACGGCAGGATCACTATCAGGCGGGCCATCGAGCAGTATGAGCGGGCGATCGCGCTCGGCGAGTCGGCGACGGTCGGCTCCGGCTGCCGCGGTCAACTCGGTGCTCGACGCGCTCGCGCCGTTCGGAGTCAGGCACGCCGACATGCCGCTGGCCCCGGCTGCCGTGTGGTGCGCCATCCAGGGCCACCCGTTCCGCTCAGACCTGGCCATAACGGACTGACCTCCCCCCGCCCGCCTGCCCCGCCCGCCTGCCCCGCCCGCCTGCCCCGCCCGCCTGCCCGGATGAGGTGGATCCGGGGATTGACCCCGATATCCGGGGTGGATGCCGGGATTCACCTCAGGGCCGGCCGCGCTCGACGACGCGAGCTACCTCGCCGACGAGCCGCCTGGCACGGCACTGTTTCTCGCGGCGCGGTTTCGGTGCGGCTATTCCTCGCCGGAGAACCGCTCCCAGGCCGACTGCCGGGTCATGCCGAGCGCCGCACCGATCCTGGTCCAGGTGACGCCGCGCGAGCGAACCTCACCGACCCAGTCGGCCAGCTGACGCTCCACCTGCTGACTCGCGGCCGCGATCCGCGGCAGCGTCATGAGGATCTCGTCGTCTGACAGCCGCTCCTTCCAGGACGGGACCTTGTTCCCTGGCGATTTGGGTTTGGCGGCAATCAGCTCGACGCACAGTGCCACGCACTCGTTGCAGATGAACACCCCGGGACCGGCGACCATCGTCTCCACATCCGCAGGTGCCTTCAGGCAGAACGTGCAGGAGGCGTCGCCCGCGGCCGCCGCGGCCGGCGCCTTTTTCGTCTCGGTCATCCTTGCCTCCCCGCGCCCAAAGTTGTCAGGCCACACCTGACGAGCTATCAGGTCGACTCTACGGCGTCAGGCTACGCCTGACAAGTACGCCGGTCTGAGCTGGCGCTGGTGTCAGCGGTCTCAGGTCATCTGACCCGCGTTCGCGACCCAGGCGGCTTGGGTTTTGTGCTGGGCGACCAGCCACTCGGCGATCGGGCGGGGATCGGTCAGTTCTGGCCCGTGGTCCAGGTTCTCCAGGTAGGCGCGGTCAAGCTCGATCCGGCGCCTGAACTCCGCGCCGTCCCCGATCCCGCCATGCCCGGGGATGACCCGCTCGAGCGGCAGTCCGGCGAACCGGTCAAGGGCGGCCAGGTAGTCGCCGACCGGATCGGCCTGATCCAGATCCAGCAGCGGCACCTCAATGTCGGAGCACATGTCGCCCGCGATCAGCGTCCCGCTGCCGGGCAGGAACACCGCGCTGTGCCCCGGCGCGTGCCCCTGGTGGGTGATGACCACCGCGGCCTGCCCGTCCCACGGGATCGCGTCCGTCTGGCCGAGCGGCATCAGCCTGGCAAAGAGTTCCAGGTCATGTCCGGGCGCCGAATCCTGGACCCCCTCGATCAGGCAGGTCCGCTCGCGTTCGGCGGTCGCGACGGCCAGCGACGAAGCGAACCTTGGCACATCGCCAAGCTCGGCGTTCCACAGCACGTGGTCCCAGTGCGGATGCGTCGCGAAGCCGGCGACCGGCCTCAGCGACATGGTCCGCAGGTCTGCCGCCAGGCCGGCCACCTCGGCGACCGTGACCGCCGGATCGACGACGAGGCAGCCGCCGCTGCCGTCGGATACAACCGTGCTGTTGGTCACATAAAGCTCACTGGTCGCAACAAAGACTCCAGCGCTGATCTCGGTCAGTCGGTCCATGTGTTCTGGCGTATCACAGGCAACCGCAGCTTGCGTGCACCGTTCTCACGTGTTTTGCCATACCGCAGCGGAATGTCGGTCCCGGCCGCGGTGACCGGTCAGCTGCTGGCGGGGAATTGGGCGCCATGCAGGCGCCAGTACAGGCCGCGGTTCGCGAGCAGGCCGTCGTGCGTGCCGCGCTCGACGACGCGTCCGCGGTCCAGCACGATGATCTCGTCGACCTGGTCAAGGCCGTCGAGATCATGGGTGATCAGCAGGACCGAGCGTCCCGCCGTCATCGCCAGCAGGTCGGCCGCCAGCGCCCGGCGGCTCTCCGGATCCACGTGCGCGGTCGGCTCGTCGAGTATCAGGACGGCTGGATCGGCGAGCAACGCCCTGGCCAGCGCCATCCGCTGCCGCTGGCCGCCCGACACCGCCGCGCCGCCGGAGCCGACCTGGGTGTCCATGCCATGCGGCAGCAAGGCGATCCACGCGGCGAGGCCGACGCGGTCGATCACCGCGGTCAATGCCGCGTCAGGCGCCTCCGGCCTGGCGAGCCGCAGGTTCTCCGCGATGCTCGCGTTGAACAGGTGCGGGTCCTGCGGGCAGCCGCCGATCAGTGAGCGCACGTCCTGTGCGCGGTAACCGGCCAGGTCATGCCCGTCCAGGGTGACCGAGCCTCCGGCGAGCTCCTGGAACCTGAGAAGGACGGCCGCGATGGTGGATTTGCCGGCACCGGACGGCCCCACCAGCGCGAGCCGCCGGCCTGGCGTCAGGTCCAGGCTGACGCCGTCTACGGCGAGCGGGCCTTCCGGCCGGTAGCGGACCTTGGCCTCTCGCACCCGCACGCTGACTCCGCCGGCCGTCGCGGCCGAGTCCGGCAGCGGCAGCGCTTCCTGCGGGTCGGTCACTGCCGGCGAAGCGTCCATGACCTCGGCGATCCTGGTCGCCGCGGTCCTGGCGTGGGCGAGCTGAACCGCAGCGGCGGGCAGCGCCGTCACCGCCTCGAAGGCGGCGAGCGCGGTCAGTGCCAGCACCGCGAGCGGGACGCGGGTCAGCACGCCTGAGCCGACCGCCGCGACGCCGAGCAGCAGCACGCCCCAGAGCGTCAGGCCGGCCGTGAGGCTCGCCAGGCTGACGCCGAGTCCCGACGCCGTCGCTGAGCGGCGGTCCAGCCGCGCGAGCTGGTCATTGGCCCGCTGAACGCGCTCGACCGCCAGATCCGCGGCGCCGAATGCCTGCAGGTCGGCGGCGCCGGTGAGGATGTCGTTCATGGCCAGGCCGAGCTCCGCGCGAGCGTGGGCGGTCCTCCGTGCCGAAGTCCGAGCGGCGCGCAGCGCGACCAGCGGCACCGCGATGCCGCCGGCCAGCAGCCCGGCCGCGAGCAGCAGGCCCGCCCGCCCGAGCAGGACGACGCTGACCAGGACCGCCGCGGCTCCGGCGAGAGCGGCGGCGACCGGGGGTGCGATGCCGCGAATGAACAGGTCCTGGGTCGCGTCGACGTCGCCGACGAGCCTGGACAGCAGGTCAGCGGACCGGAACGCGGGCAGGCCCGCCGGTGCCAGCGTCTCGAGCTTGCGCCAGATCGCGACCCGGGCCACGGCGAGTACGCGGAACGCGACGTCGTGGGCCGCGAGCCGCTCGACGTAGCGGAAGACGCCGCGTCCGATGCTCAGCCCGCGGACCGCGACCACGGCGACCGACAGGGCGGCGATGTCCGGGTGCTGGGAGGCCCTGGCCAGCAGGAATCCTGAGGTCGCCAGCAAGGCGATGCCGCACGTGGTCGCGAGCGCGCCGGCGGCAGCGGTCAGCAGCAACCGGCCCCACATCGGCCGCGCCAGCCTGAGGATGCGCCGCAACGGTTCTGCGGAGCGATCGGCTGCCCTGGCCGTCACGCCTGCACCTCATTGAGCGCTCGAGAATCAACGACCAGACCGTCTGATACACATAGAATCCGGACAGCCGACGCTGACGAAATGCCGTCGATCAGAGCCGAGCCGTGTATGGATGGTCCATTCATTGCGGGATCTGGTGATGAATGGACCATCGATACACCGGGCGGCGCGGCGGGAACGCGCGGCGCGGTGGGAACGGGCTGCGCGGCGGGACCGGCCAGGGCGGCGCTGAACAGGGCGGCACTGAACAGGGCGGCACTGAACAGGGCCGCGTCGCGGTGCGTCACGACGATGACGGTTCGTCCCGCGGCGAGGACGCCGACCGTGGTCGCGACGTCGGCCGCGCTGACCGGGTCGAGGTGCGCAGTCGGCTCGTCGATCAGCAGCAACGGCGCGTCCCGCAAGAACAGCCTGGCCAGCGCCAGTTTCTGGCGCTGCCCGGCGGACAGCCGCCGCGCGCTCTCGTCGAGCACCGTGTCATACCCCTGCGGCAGCGCGTTGACGAACGAGGAGGCGCCGGCCAGAGCGGCCGCCCGCTCGACATCGGCCCGGCGGGCTCCTGGCCGGCCGAGCGCGATGTTCTCGGCCACGGACCAGCCGAACAAGGTCGGGTGCTGGGGCAGCCAGCCGATCTGTTCCCGCCACGGGCCGGCCGGGATCGAGGAGAGGTCCGTGCCGCCGACGTCGATCACGCCAGCGGCGGGTGCTATGAACCGGAGCAGCAGGCTGAGCAGCGTAGTCTTCCCGGCGCCGTTCTCGCCTGTCAGGATGATCCGGTCGCCGGGGCTGACGGTCAGGTTCAGGCCGGCGATGACCGGCGTCGCGCGGCCCGGATAGACCACGAAGGTCCCGTTGAAGCTAATGGGCTCAGATCGCACATCGGGCACCGCCGCCGCCGGCCCTGCCGCCGAACCGGAGACGGGCGTGTCCAGGACCGTGAAGACCCGCTCGGCGGCCGCGATGCCGTCGGCGCTGGCGTGGCGGTGCGCGGCGAGGTTGCGTAGCGGCAGGTACGCCTCCGGTGTCAGCAGCAGGACGAGCAGCGCGGTCGGGTACCCGAGGTGCCCGTACAGCAGTCGCAGGCCGACCTCCACCGCGACCAGCGCGGTCGCCAGCGAGGCCGACAGCTCGAGGACCAGCGCGGACAGGAACGCGATCCGCAGGGTCGCCATGACGCTCGCCCGGTATCGCATCGTCGTCTCGCCGATCACGCGTTCCTGGGCGGCGGCACGGCCGAAGAGCTTGAGCGTCGGCAGGCCCTGGACGACGTCGAGGAAGTGGCCGCTCAGCCTCGCGAGCAGCTGCCAGCTGCGGGCGGCCTGCGCCTTCGTCCTGAGCCCGACGAGCGCCGCGAACACCGGGATGAGCGGCAATGTGACGGCGATGATCATGCCTGACACCCAGTCGGCGGCCGTCACCGTCGCGAACACGGCCGCCGGCACGGCTACCGCGAGCACGAGCTGCGGCAGGTACCTGGCGAAGTACGGATCGAGCGAGTCAAGGCCGCTGGTGCCCAGCGTGCCGACCTCGCCAGGCCGCTCCCTGCCCAGCCACGCCGGGCCCAGTTCGAGCACATGCCTGGCCAGCCTCGACCGCAGCCGCTCCTTGATCACCGCCGCGCCGCGCAGCGCGGCCGTCTCGCCGGCGTAAGCGGCGGCCGCCCTGGCCAGGACCACGCCGAGCAGCACGAGCAGGGTGCCGCGCAGGGCCGCGGCCGCCGCGCCGGCCGCCGCGCCGGCCAGCACGTGCGCGAGCAGCTGGGCCTGGGCCAGGATCAGGCCGGTGACGGCCAGGCCGAGCAGGCCGGCGGTGATCAGGTAGCCGCGGCCACGCTCCGCCTCGGCAAGCAGCCGCCGGGCGACAGCGTGGTTGACCGGAGGGCCCGAGGCAGCCATCAGACGTCCTCCCTGGCGAGCAGCACGAGCGTGTCCCCTGGCCTGGGTTTCGGCGTCGCCTTCTCGGCGGCGGGCTCGAGACGGCCGGCCTGGTCGACGACGAACAGCATGTCGTAGCCGCCTGGCACGGTGCCGTCGCTGGGCACCGCGCCGATCCTGGCGCCGTGGTCGTGCCTGCGGTCAAGCGCCGCCCGGCTGATCCCGGAGCCGAACAGGCGGTCGCCGTCGCTGAACGGCGCCACGACGCCGTGGTCGCGCGACGGCGGCGCCAGCGCGTAGACGCTCGGCCCAGCGCCGTCGTCGGCTTCCGCGGCGCCGCGCAGGGTCGTCGCGGCCAGCGCGTTGAAGTCGTCTTGGTCGGTCAGCAGGTACACCGCGGTGATGCCCTCGAGCTCGGCGCCCGCGCCGGTCGCTGAGGCGAGCAGCTCGCCGGGAGCCAGGTTCAGCTGAGCCTGCGTGATCTGCCGGCGCTGGCCTTCGTGGCCCGCCCACATCAGCACGTCGAGGCCGGCGGCGCGCAGGCTCCTGCCGAGGTCGATCACCCACGGGTCGCCGCCCACCAGCAGCGGCCTGGCCCTGGCCGCCTCCAGCACCTTGAGCAGCCTGGCGACCGGCTTCGCGGTCAGCCCGTACAGCGCGACGGTCGACACGATGACCAGGAACGTGACCGGGTGGTTCAGGCCGAGGCCCGCGTCGTACAGGATCACCGAGACGGCGAGCGTGACCAGCGGCTGGAACACCGGCCCGAGCAGGCGCAGGGGATCAACGGCGGGGATGACCGCCCCTGCCAGGAAGCCAACCGGCAGCAAGACGATCAGCGCGGGGATCGCGAGCCTGCTGGCAAGGACCTGGGAGCCGACCGCGAGGATGACGATCAGCCCGGCACCGATCAGTACCTGGCTGGCGCTAATGCCGCGGCTCCGCGCCTGGAGCGCTGGCCGGCCTGCCGCCCGGCGCTTCGGCTGCCGGCCCCGCCGGCGCTCCGGCCGCAGGCTCGTAGACCGTCGGCAGATGGCCGATCTCCCGTGCGGTGAACGCACGCTCCCGCCTGACGTCCCTCGTGAACGCCACCCACCAGGTCAGCACCGCGCCGACCCGGTTGCGGAACCCGGTCAGGAACGCGATGTGGATGAACAGCCAGAACATCCAGCCGATGAACCCGCTCAGCCTGGCAGGACCTGCCGAGACCACGGCCCGGCCGCGGGAGATGTAAGCGGCCGAGCCCAGGTCGCGGTACCGGAACGGCTCGCTGGAGCCGTGTCCAGCGGCCGCCCGCCTGATCTGGGTTCCGGCGAAGTGACCGGCCTGCATCGCGACCTCGGCAACGCCCGGCAGCCTGCGCAGCGTCATCACGTCGCCGGTCACGAAGATCTCCGGATGCCCGACGATCGTCAGGTCGTCCTGGACGACGATCCGGCCCGACCGGTCCTGGCGCGCTCCGGTCGCCTTGGCTACCGCGGCGGCGAACGGCGGCGCCGCGACGCCGGCGGTCCACAGCACCGTGGCAGCGTCGAAGCTGCGCTCGCCGCCCTGGCGGTCGCGCACCTTCAGTCCGCCGAGGAAGACGTCGGTGACGACCGAGCCCATGTGCAGTTCCACGCCGAGCGTCCGCAGCGCCTGGCTGGTGCGGTCGCTGAGCTTCTGGCCGAACGAGGCGAGCGGCTCGGTCCCGGCATCGAACAACAGCACCCGGCAGTCCTCGGGATGGGCGTGCCTGAACTCCTCGCGTAGCGTCTTGGTGGCGAGCTCGCGGATCTGGCCTGCGAGCTCCACGCCGGTCGGACCGGCTCCGACCAGCGCGAACGTGAGCCACCTCGCCCGTTCGGCCGGATCGGCCGCGGTCTCGGCCATCTCGAAGGCGCCGAAGACCCGGCGCCTGATCGTCAGCGCGTCGGCGATCGTCTTCATCCCTGGCGCGAGCCGCCTGAACTCGTCGTGCCCGAAGTAGGACTGCTCGACCCCGGCCGCGACGATCAGGTAGTCGTACGGCACCACGAGCTCCGAGCCGAGCGGCCGGCGGCAGATCACCGTGCGTGCCCCGGCGTCCAGGTCGACCGCCCTGGCCATCACGCACTCGACGTGCCGCTCCTTCCGCAGCACCCGGCGCAGCGGCGCCGTGATCTGGCCCTCGGACAGGATCCCGGTCGCGCACTGGTAGAGCAGCGGCTGGAACAGGTGGTGCTCGCTCTCGTCGATCAGCGTGACCGAAACAGCCGCTCGCCGCAGCGCGCGCACGGCGAAGAGGCCGGCAAAGCCGCCGCCCACGATCACGACTCGACGCCGCGCCTGCTCGTTCATCAGCCCAACCCCCGAATCGTCTCGCCGCCGGCCGCACCTCCCCTGGCCGGCGCGCAGGCATAAGCCCTCAGCCAGGCGGGTCGTACCAGGTCTCGCCGTCCGCCAGCAGCGTGTCGGCCTCCTTCGGCCCCCAGCTGCCCGTGGCGTACGTGTGCACAGGCACCACGTCCCCAAGGACCGGGTCGACGACCTGCCAGGCTGCCTCGACCGTGTCCTGCCTGGCGAACAGGCCGCGATCGGCGGCCAGGGCCGCGCCGATCAGCCGGTCGTACGGTCGCATGTTCCCGGCCGGGTGCTCGGCGAACGTCAGCATCTCCGTCTGCGGAAGCCAGCCAGCGCCCGGCTTCTTGCCGGTCAGCGTGACGCCTACCCTCGCGGCCGGATTGATCCTGAAGTGCAGGCCGTTGAGCGTGGCACCTGACTCGAGGCCGAACACGTTGCTGATCGGCGGCCTGAACCGCACGAACACCTCCGTCGCCGAAACCGGCAGGCACTTGCCGGCCCTGATCAGGATCGGCACGCCGGCCCAGCGCCACGAGTTCATCGCGAGCTTGACCGCCACGTAGGTCTCAACGGTCGAGTGCGGGTCGACGCCATGGACGTCGCGATAGCCGTCGTACTGGCCGCGCACGACGTTCTCCGGCGTCAGCGGGGACAGCGCCTCGACGACGGTCGCCTTCGCGCTGCGCCACGGGTCCATGCCGCGGTCGTCCGGGGGTTCGGCGAGCACGGAAGCGAGCACCTGGAGCAGGTGGTTCTGCAGCACGTCCCTGATCGCGCCGGTCCTGTCGTAGAACGCGCCGCGGTCCGCGACGTCGAACGCCTCGGCCATCGTGATCTGGATGCTCTGTACGTAGGTCCGGTTCAGCAGCGGCTCGATAACCGAGTTGGCGAACCGCACGAAGATCATGTTCTCGACCGGATCGAGACCGAGCCAATGGTCGACCCGGTAGATGTCATCCTCGGCGAAGTGCTGATGCATGGTGTCGTTCAGCTGCCGCGCGCTGGCCAGGTCGTGGCCGAACGGCTTCTCCACCATGACCCGCGACCCGCTGGCACGCTGTGCCCCCGCGATGCCGTCGGCGATCCTGCCGAACAGCGCTGGCGGGACCTCAAGGTAGTAGAGCACCTTCTTGCCGTCGCCGACCTTCGCGGCCATCTGGTCGTATGTGCCGGCGGTGGTCAGGTCGCCGTCGACGTACCGCAGGAGCCCGAGCATCTTCGCTGCGGGCGGCGACTTCGGGTCGATGTGGTTGCGGCGGAGCGATTCGACCGCGTAGTTGCGGAACTGATCGAGGCCCCAGCCGCTCTTGGCGACGCCGATGACCGGCATGTCGAGCAAGCCTCGCTCGGCCAGCCCGACAAGCGCCGGGAACGTCTCGAGCTTGGCCAGGTCACCGGTCGCCCCGAAGATGACGAGCGCGTCGGCGCGAGCCACGTCGGTCGGGACGGGGGCCATCCGCGGCGGGTGCGGCCGGGACTGTTCAGCGGTCATGTCGTTGCTCCTTCTGACCGTCAGTGCGCGGACTGCCGCACACGGAAATCCTTGTCGCTGAGGCGGCGCCTAAACACGTAGTAGCTCCAGGCCGTATAGGCCAGCACGAGGGGCAGGAAGATCGCCGTCACGACCGTCATGACCGTCAGCGAATAGGAACCGGACGCGCTGTTGTGAATGGTCAGGCTGAAGGCGGGATTGGTGCTCGAGACCAGCACCTTCGGATAGAGCTCGCTGAAGATCGACAAGATCGCCGTGGCCATCGCGAGCGTCGTCGCCGCGAACGCCCAGCCCTCAAGGTCGGCCTGGGCCAGCCACGCGGCCGCGAAGACGGCGAGCACGGCGATGATCTCGACCGGGTTGATCAGCAGGCCCTTGCCGGCGATGGCGTGCGTCCACAGCGCGAACGCCAGCACCATGAGCCCGGTGACCGGCGCGGACCACCGGGTCACCCTGACCGCCCTGGCCCGCAGGTCGCCCGCGGTCTTCAGCGCGAGGAAGGTGCCGCCGTGGGTCACGCAGATGGCCAGCAGCGTGAGGCCCGTGAAGATCCCGTAGGGCTGCAGCAGCGTCCAGAACGACCCGGTGTACTCATGGCTGGCGTTGACCGGCAGCCCGTGCAGCAGGTCGCCGAGCGCCACCCCGATCAGCACGGGCACCAGCACGCTGCCGGCCGTCAGCAGCCAGCTCCAGGTCCGCAGCCAGGCCGCGCTGTCCCGCTTGCCGCGATACTCGAACGAGGTCCCGCGCGCCATCAGCGCGCCGAGCAGCAGCACGAGCGCGAGGTACAGGGCCGAGAACATCGTCGCGTACCACCCGGGGAACGCGGCGAACATGGCGGCGCCGGCGACGATCAGCCAGACTTCGTTGCCGTCCCAGAGCGGCCCGATCGTGTTGATCGCGGCCCGGCGGCCAGGCTCGTCCCTGCCGACGACCGCGTGCAGCATTCCGACGCCGAAGTCGAATCCCTCCAGCACGAAGAACCCGGTCCAGACGATCGCGATCAGCAAGAACCAGAACGAGACCAGCGTCACCGTGTCACCACCTAGTAGAGCATCGACGGCACCCTGGAGTGCTCGTCGACCGGGGCGGGTGCAGGGGCAATTTCCTTCCGGGAATAACGCAACATCAGGACTACATCGACCACGCCAAGCGCGGTGTAGAGCACGCCGAATGCCACGAGCGAGATCACCAGGTCGGTGAAGCTCACCGAGGGCGAGACGCCGGCGCTGGTGAGCTTCAGGCCCTGCACGACCCACGGCTGCCTGCCGCTCTCGGTGAGCAGCCAGCCAGCGGTGTTCATCGCGAACGGCAGCAGCACGGCCCAGGTTCCGGCCAGCAGGAACCAGCGCGACCTGGTGAAGGTCTTGCGCCGCATCAGCCACAGGCCCCAGAGCCCGAGCAGCAGGACCAGCCCCGCGGCGTAGGCCATCACCCGCATCGCCCAGTACTGGATGAAGACGTTGGGCACGTAGTAGCCCGGCCCGTATTTGCGCGTGTACTGCTGCTGCAGCGGGGTCAGGCCTATCACCTTGCCGTCCCAGGAGTTGGTCGCGAGCAGGGACAGCAGGTGCGGGACCGAGATGATCTGGGTCGGGGCGTGGTCGTTGTTGCCGCCGCCGATCTGGAACAGCGAGAACGAGCACGGCTGGCACGTGGTCCACTGCGCCTCGGAGGCGGCGATCTTCATGGGCTGGTACCTGGTCTCGATGACGCCGAGTTCGCTGCCGACGAACATGGCCAGGATGATCGACGGAACCAGCACGATCAGCGACAGCCGCAGCGAGAAACCGAAGATCGCCTCGCGGTCCCGGCCGGCCTCATCGCCAGGGCTGGCCGAAGCGGCCTTGCGCAGCTGCCAGGCCGAGACGGCCAGCATCACCGCGGAGGCCGTCACCAGCGAAGCGACCAGGACATGCAGGTAACCCCAGAGGAAGACAGGGTTGGTGAGCACCGCCCAGATGTCGTTCATCTGCGGCCTGCCTGTCGCCTTGTTGATCGCGTAGCCGACCGGATGCTGCATCCAGGAGTTGGCGGCCATGATGAACGCGGCAGACAGCACGGCGCCGAGCGCGACCAGCCAGATCGCGAGCAGGTGAACGCGGCGGGACAGCCGGTCCCAGCCGAAGATCCACAGCCCGAGGAACGTCGACTCGAGGAAGAACGCGATCAGGCCCTCCATCGCCAGCGGCGCGCCGAAGACGTCGCCGACGAACCGCGAGTAGGACGACCAGTTCATGCCGAACTCGAATTCCTGGACCAGCCCGGTGACGACGCCGACCGCGACGTTGATGACCAGGAGCGTGCCGAAGAACCGGGTCAGCCTGAGGTACTCGGGCTTGCCGGCGCGGTACCACGCCGTCTGCAGGAGCGCGGTCAGGAAGGCCAGGCCGATCGTCACGGGAACGAAGAAGAAATGGTTGATGGAGGTCAGCGCGAACTGCCAGCGCGCCAGATCCAGCGTCATCAATTCCTCCCGGGCGGCTGACCCCGTGCGACCCGCCCTGACCATAGCCGTTCCTGCTGCTCACCGTCTTGGCACCACCCCGGCGGGGTGATGTGTAAATCCCGGCCGGCGGGCATGTTTAGGGCATGACCGATCGGTACGACGTGATCATCGTCGGAAGCGGCGCCGGAGGGGGGACGCTCGCCCATACCCTCGCGCCGTCAGGGAAGAAGATCCTGCTGGTTGAGCGGGGTGACTTCCTCCCCCGCGAGCTGCAGAACTGGGACGCGACCGCGGTGTTCGTCGACGGCCGGTACATCTCCAAGGACACCTGGTATGACGCCGAGGGAAGACCATTCCAGCCGCAGGTGCACTACTACGTCGGCGGAGCGACGAAGATGTACGGAGCCGCGCTGTACCGGCTGCGGCCGGCCGACTTCGGCGAGATCAAGTACTCAGACGGGGTCTCACCGGCCTGGCCGCTCGACTACACCGATCTTGAGCCGTATTACACCAGGGCCGAATGGCTCTATCAGGTGCACGGCAATCACGGCGAGGATCCGACCGAAGGCCAGGCGTCGAAGCAGTATCGGTGGCCGCCGGTCTCCCACGAGCCGCGGATGCAGCAGCTTGCCGACGACCTTGCCGCGGCCGGCTACCACCCGTTCCACGCGCCCTGCGGGATCCTGCTTGACGAGGATCACCGCGCCGCGAGCGCATGCATCCGGTGCGCCTGGGTGGACGGCTTCCCGTGCCTGGTGCACGCCAAGTGCGATGCCGAGGTGATCGCGGTCCGGCCGCTGCTCGGCCTGCCCAACGTCACGCTGCTGACCGGCGCCGAGGTGACGGCGCTCCGCACGGACGCATCGGGGCGCACGGTGACCGAGGTGATGGTCAGCCGCGGCGGCCAGCAGGAAAGCTACAGCGCCGACATCGTCGTGCTCGCCGCCGGCGCCGCCAACACGGCCAAGATCCTGCTGCGATCCGCGTCCGGCACGCACGGCGCCGGGCTCGCGAACGGCTCGGACCAGGTCGGCAGGAACTACATGTTCCACAACAGCAAGGCCGTCGCCGCGCTGTCCAAGGAGCCAAACGAGACGGTCTTCCAGAAGACGCTCGGCCTGAACGACTTCTACCTGGCCGGCGAGTCAAGGCCGCCGCTCGGCAACATCCAGATGCTCGGCAAGTCCAGCCCCGGCGCGATGCGCGGCGAGGAACCCACGCTGACCAAGCTCGCGCCGAACTGGACGATGGAGATGGTGGCGAAGCACAGCGTCGACATCTGGCTGACGACCGAGGACCTGCCGAAGCCGGGCAACCGGGTCACCGTGGACGGCGACGCGAACATCCACCTCGCCTACCAGTTCTCCAACCAGGACGAGACGCAGGGCCTGTACCGCGAGCTCAAGACCGTGCTCAACAAGACGGGCCTGGCCACGCACCACGTGCTGTCGAAGAACTTCTACGCGAACACGAGCGTGCCGCTGGCGGGCGTGGCGCATCAGGCGGGCACGGCCAGGTTCGGCTCTGATCCGGAGACCTCGGTGGCCGACGTCACCTGCAAGGCGCACGAGCTGGACAACCTCTACCTCGCGGACGCGAGCATCTTTCCGAGCATCGGCGCGGTGAACCCGGCACTGACCGTGATGGCCAACGCGATCAGGGTCGGCGACCACATCGCCGAGCGGATCCGCTGATCTCGTAGCGGTCACCAGTTCAAGGAGGGAACACGTCAATGACAACCGCAACCGGCCAGCAGCCTTATCCCGAGCCTTACCCGGTCCAGTTCTCGGTCGACTACCCGGACCGCCCTCTCAACCGGCTGACTACCTTCTTCCGTATCTTCACCGTCATACCGATCGCGATCGTGCTCGGCACGGTCGCCCACCAGACCTGGGGCAGCGGATCCGACGGCAGGTACTACGCGGTCTCCGCGGGCGGTTTCCTGTTCCTCGGGCCGCTGCTGATGATCTTGTTCAGGCTGAAGTACCCGCGGTGGTGGTTCGACTGGAACCTCGAACTCCAGCGCTTCTCCAACCGAGTCAGCATCTATCTCGCGCTGATGGACGACAGATACCCCTCGACGGACGAGCATCAGTCGGTGCGGCTGGACTATCGCTACCCGGACGTGCCCGCTGAGCTCAACAGGTTCCTGCCGCTGGTGAAGTGGTTTCTGGCGATCCCGCACTACTTTGTGCTGTTCTTCCTGAACATCGGGGCGTTCTTCGTGGTCATCGTGACGTGGTTCGTCATCTTGTTCACCGGCCGGTATCCGCGCGGCATGTTCGACTTCGTCGAGGGCGTCCTCCGCTGGAACAACCGGGTGGCCGGATACGCGTTCGTCCTGATCACCGACCGCTACCCGCCTTTCAGGCTTGAGCCGTAAAGACACGCTGGATGTCGGGCGCGGTGATTGTGGTCGTGGCGGGGGTCTCGGGGTCGGGCAAGTCGACTGTCGGCGCGCTGCTTGCGGGCCGCCTCGGCTGGCCGTTCACCGACGGGGACACGCTGCACCCGGACGCGAGCATCGCGAAGATGAGCCGCGGCGAGCCGCTGACCGACGAGGACCGGCTGCCATGGCTGCGGTCGGTTGGCGCGCGCATGGATGAGGCGATCGCCGCGGGCCAGTCGGCGCTGATCGCCTGCTCGGCGCTCAAGCGCTGGTACCGGGACGTGCTGCTGGCCGGCCTGCTGGGGCGAGAATCGCATTGCTGTGGATCGACAGGGACACGGCCGCGCGCAGGCTGGCAGGGCGGCACGGCCACTTCTTCGATCCCGGGCTGCTCGACAGCCAGTTCGCCGACCTCGATGAACCTAGCCAGGACGAGACCGCCGTGGTCGTCGTGCCCGTCAGCGACGACGCCGCGGAGACCGCAGGCGAGGTCATCCGCCTGCTGCGAATCGGAGGGCAGGGGGGCGTTGTTTGAGCAGGCAGCGGGGCTGGCTGTGCTCGCGGCCATCTATCCGCCCGCGCTGCTCGTGGCCGCGCTCTACCTGGCGTCGGCCAGGCCGGGCAGGACGGCGGTGTTCTACGTGGCGGGCGGGTTCCTGGTCGTCGCGGTGGTCGGGACGATAGCCCTGGTCGCGATCCGGGCCGGCGGCCTCAGCCTGCCCAGCCACCACCAGACCAGGTATGGCCTGCGACTCGGGCTCGGCGTGCTCGCGTGCGTCGCCGCCGTGCTGATCTGGCGGCGCAAGCCGCGGGCGAAGAAGTCAGCGACCCGATCCGGCAAGCCGAAGAAGCCTGGCCTGGTCGAGCGGCTGACCGCTGACCCGAAGCCGCTGACGGCGTTCATCGTCGGGATCGTCATGTTCGGCCCGTCCGTCACGTTCCTCGCGGCCGTTCAGGTGGTCGCGTCGGCGAAAACCGACCCGGCGGCGACCGCCGGGGCGCTGGCGATGATCTTCGTGCTCGCGGTCGCGTTCGCGTGGCTGCCGCTGCTCGCGTACCTGGTCGCTCCCGGCCGCACCACCCGGGCGCTGAAGGGGCTCGAAGGCTGGCTGCGCAGGCACCGCAAGAAGGTCATGACGGCCGCCGTCGGCCTGATCGGCGTGCTCCTGATGGCGCAGGGCATCGCCGGGCTGGTCTAACCGGGCCGTGGCAGTCGGGCCGTGGCAGCCGGGCCGTGGCAGCCGGGCCGTGGCAGTCGGCCCGCGGCAATCGGGCCGCGGATCAGCGTGCCATCCTGCGGACCTTGACCAGGCCGAGGACGCACGTGTCCGTCAGCACGAGGACAGGCGCGCCTGCACCGGCCGGCCTGGCCGTGCTGCCGCGGATGGACCTGATCCCGAGAACCGTCGTCCCGGACTCGGCGACCTCCATCTCAGGCGGGACGATGATCGACACGGTGCCGAGGCCGGCCGTGACCCGCACCGCGATCTCGCGGTCAGGCAGGTCCGCGCCGCGCAGGTCGAGCAGTGCCCGGCCCGCGACGGCGGTCACGACGGTCTCGGCCGCGGCCTGCCAGTCGCCTGCGAGCCTGGTACTGCTCAGGATCGCCGTGACCCGGCCGCGCTGGCGCGTCCTGGCCGCGCTTGGGGCCGGCCCCGGCCCGGTGCCCGAACCTCCGGACAGCGGCACGGCCGCGCCACTCGTGCCGCCGGCTTGCCCGGGGCCAGCAGCCGGCCCGCAGGGCGCGTCAGTGGTCGCGGGAGCCGCACGCGACCTGCGACCTGGCGGCTTGGTGCGGCCGATCCACAAGAACGCGGTCAGGCCCACGATGATGATCGAGATGCCGGCGCCGAGGAACAAGACCTCCTGGGAGTTCTTCGACTCGACAAGCCGGTCGACGAACGTGATCGCGGCGACCAGGATGAGCATCGACACGACCCTGGCCTTGAGGTCCTCGATGTCGTGCATCTGGAGCCATCCGGGCAGCCAGTTGCCGACCTCCCGCTCGTCTGTGATCACGAACAGCTCATAGAAGCCGAAGGCCAGGATCATCAGGGTGACCCCGACCAGGAACGTGTCCATGACGACGAGGAAGCGCCCGAGCCTGGCGCCGACGTGGACGGGCTCGCCCACCACCTCGGTCAGCGTCCTGATCAGGATGTCCGCGCCGTACACGAAGGACGCGGCCGCGTCGAGCAGCAGGAAGATCACCGGGATCAGGACGAGGAGCCGCGAGAGCGCGAGCGCCCGTTCGAACGCCCGCCGCGGACCGGGCAGTCCGTCGCCGTTGGCCGGCGGTGCGTCCTGGCTTCCTGGCTCCCCGGTCACAACGCACATTTACCCCCGGCACCGGGCAGATATGACGACGCCCCCGTGAGCGTCTGCTCGCGAGGGCGTGCCTGGGAGTCTCTCGCGAGACTCCCCTGCGCCGGTGTGAGGTCGCCTCACGGCGAAAGGCGCAACGCGGCTCCAGCCGAACGGTAGTCCGCGCAGGCGATGGGTCAGGCCCGGGGGACACATCACACCGACGGGTGGTGTAACGCGTGCGCACCGTGGGGTATTTCGTCGTCCCGGCCATGTTTGTGCGGGACTACTCTGAGTGGTGAGGTCACGCGCGGATGAGGAGCCTCGTGGTTGCGAATTCCTCGGCCATCGGCTGCATTGGCAGGATCATCGTCGCGACGCGCGGCGAGGCAGGACCCGGCGAGGTCCTTGTCCAGATACGGGGCGGCTCAGAGGCGTTCATCGCCTGGTCGCCAGAACCCCTCCAGAAGGGCACGACGGTCCTGGTCATCGACGAGCGCGGCAACCGCGCCGTCGACGTGAGCGCCTGGAATGATCCGCTTGGCGCTGATCAGGTCAGCCCGTGAGATCTCGGCAACAGACACCCCATCAGTGGAGATGACACATGCTCGGCTACCGCGTCCCGAGGCCCGACGAGGCCATGCTGGTTTCCGGCGGCAGGCACGGAATGAACGGTGCGCCCTTCAAGGTCGTCACCGGTCACGGCTCTTTTGTGCTGCCGTTCGTCAGGAAAGCGAACTTCCTGACCCTGTCTATGGCCGAGTCCGAGGTCTCCGAGACCTGCGTCACCAAACAGGGCATCTCGCTCAACGTCCGCGCAGTCATCGCGTTCAAGGTCGGCAACGACCAGGAGAGCATCGTCAACGCCGGGCAGCGGTTCCTGTCCGACCAGGATCAGATGTCCGTCCTGACGGGCCGGATCTTCGCCGGTCACCTGCGCTCGATCATCGGCTCGATGACGGTGGAGGAGATCGTCACGGAGCGGCAGAAACTCGCGACCGAGGTCCTGGACGGATCGAAGGCAGAGATGGCCAAGATCGGGCTGACCGTCGACTCGCTCCAGATCCAGTCGATCGACGACATGAACACGGGTTACATCGACGCGATGGCCGCCCCGCACAACGCCGCCATCCAGCGTCAGGCGCAGATCGCGCAGGCTCAGGCGAACCAGGCCGCCGCCGAAGCGCAGCAGATGTCGCAGCGCGCCCAGGCGGAGTACGCCAGGCAGACGTCGGTCGTGCAGGCCCAGTACAAGGCCGAGGTCGACAAGGCGCAGGCCCAGGCGGCACAGGCCGGTCCGCTGGCTCAGGCTCAGGCGACCATGGAGGTGCTCTCCGCCCAGGCCGAGCTGGCCAAGCGCCAATCCGAGCTGCGCGAGCGCCAGCTGGTAGCCGAGGTGATCAAGCCAGCCGAGGCCGAGGCCCAGAAGGTGCAGATCCTGGCCAAGGCCGACGCGCAGCGTGTCACCATGCAAGCGGAGGCCGCCGCCTCGCACAACAGGGTCGCCCTCGACCGGATGCTGATCGAGCAGCTGCCTGACATCGTGCGCGAGGCCGCGAACGGGCTCGCGGGCGCCAACCTCAGCGTGCTGAACGGGGCCGAGGGCCTGAGCGAGCTCGCCTCGGGGCTGGTCGCGCAGGGGCTGACGATCTTCGATTCGATCAAGAAAGGCCTCAGCGAGGAATCTGCTCATCTGTCGGCCGCGCCGCGGCTGCCGAGTCCTGACCGGCCGGAAGGCGAGTCGAACGGGCAGGCGACTGGCTGACAGCTGCGGATGGTCAGGTCTGCGGCGCGCCGGGCAGGCCGAGGACCGCGAGCGCCTGGCCGCGGTCGCGGCAGGCCCGGAGCGCTATGACCCGGCCGTCCCTGACCGTGAACACGTCGAAGTTCAGGTCACCGGTCTGCCGTGCCCTGAACTGGTCAGCTCCCGGGGTCCGGACCGTGACCAGGACCTTGTCCTCGTTGCCGATGACCTCCTCGACCTGTGACTTCAGCCCGCGACGCGCCTGGCGCCTGAGTCCCTCGGCGAGCTGGTCCCTGCCGTGACAGGTCTGCGGGTCGGGGTGCGGGAAGGCCGGATCAAGAAAGGTCCATTCCAGATCGGGGTCGACGACCGCGAGCATAGCTGTCAGGTCGCCCCTGGCGTACGCCTCGTAGGCGCCGCGGATCAGGTTCTCGTTCTCGGTCGTCATGGTGCCCTCCCGGTCGGCGCCCGATACTGATCGCGTGGAACCGACCGAGAGCGCCGTGCTCGTGCCCGTGCCTGAGGCGGAGGACGTCGTCGCCAGCCATCGCGCCGGCTTGGACGCGGCCGCTGCTCTCGGCGTTCCCGCCCACGTCACGGTCCTGTACCCGTTCGTGCCGCCGGAACGCACCGACGCCGCCGTGATCTCCTCGCTCGCGGCCGCGGTCAGGTCGGTGACCGCGTTCGACGTGGCGTTCAGGCGGCTGCGCTGGTTCGACCGGTCGGTGCTGTGGCTCGTGCCCGAGCCGGCCGAGCCGTTCCTGGCGCTTACCGCCGCTGTGCTGCGGGCCTTTCCCGGCTACCTGCCCTACGGCGGTGCGCACCCCGATCTCGTTCCGCACCTGACCGTCGGCCAGGGCCAGCCCGAGGACCTGCTGGAGTCGGCAGCGCGCGCGATCGATCCGAGCCTGCCGGTGACGGCCCGCGTGGACGCCGCCGTGCTGATGCACGGGTCGCTGGAGCCAGGCACCTGGCGCGTCGTCGCCGACCTGCCGCTGGGCAACGCTACGCGCTGACGGGCTGCACCCTGGCCCGCACCTCGCCGCGGCGCCGCACCGGGTCGGCGAGCGCGGCGGTGAGCTGCTCGAGGGCGTCGACGGTGTGCGCGCTCACGACCGCATCGCAGTGCGGCCAGGCCGCTGCCATCCCGCCGGCCAGCGGCTCGTAGGCGGCGCTCTTGGTCCGCGGGTTCACCCAGACGATGCGGAACGCGACCAGGGACAGCCGCTCCATCTCGCGGCGCAGCAGGTCAGGATCACCGGTCTCCCAGCCGTCGGAGATGATCACCACGACGGCGCCCCTGGCCATGCCGCGGCGGCCGTAGTGGTCGTTGAAGTCCTTGAGCGCGGACCCGATCTTGGTGCCGCCGAGCCAGTCAGGCGCAGCCTGCCCGGCCCGCTGCAGCGCGATGCCCGGCAGCGTCCTGGCGAGCACGGGCGTCAGCCTGGTCAGCCGGGTCGCGAACGTGAACACCTCGGCGCCCGCCGCACCCGCGGCGCAGTACAGCAGCTGGATCATCGCCCTTGCGTAGGGCTCCATCGAGCCTGAGATGTCGCACAGCACCACCAGCCGCCGCGGCCGCCGCGCGGGAACGCGCCCGATCAGCCGGAACGCGTCGCCGCCCGTTCGCCTCGCCTGCCGCAGCGTCGCCCGCATGTCTGTGCGGCGGCCGCCAGGCCGGCGTCGTTGCCGCCGCGAGCGCCGTTCGGGCAGCGCGAGCGTGATCCGCCGCATCAGGGTGGCCACCGAGATCAGCTCGGCGTCGGTGAGATCGGCGAAGTCCTTCGTCGCCAGGCGCTCCGCGCTCGTGCCCAGGTACGGCGCCGCGATCTCCCGGTCCGCGCCGCCGTCGCCGTCGGCCGCGTCCCTGCTGTCAGCGACGTCGCCGCGGTGGTCGGCTGGATGCTGCCTGGCGGCCTTGGCGGCGTCCGCGAGCAGGTGCTCCGATGACAGGTCGGGCAGGCCGCCGAACCCGGCGAGTCCGGGCTCGGCTTCAGGACCGGCGCCTGACAGGTCGCCGAAGACGTCCTCGAAGACCGCACGCAGGATCAGGGCGTGATCCTTGCTCGAGACCAGCGTCGTCAGCGCGCACAGGTACAGGGCGCGGGGCGTGGCTGGCCTCGCGACCGTGACCGCCGCGACGAAGCGCTCGGTCCTGCCAGGGCCGACCGGCAGGCCCGCCTCCCGCAGCGCCGCCGCGAACATGGCGCTGACCTCGGCGAGATCGCCTGTGTCCCGGTCAATCATTCTTGCCAGTGAGGGCGGCGAAGCCGGCCCTCCGCATGGTCGCGAGATCCTCTGAGTACTTCAGCACCGCGCCAGCGGTACGGTCAGCGGACACGGCGTCCAGCTCGCCGGCGCCGAGCACGTGCAGGGCGCTGGCCCAGCTGATCGCCTCGGCGATACCCGGTGGCTTGGCCAGGTCGAGGTGGCGCAGCCTGGCGACGCCGGCGGCCACCTGGTCAGCGAGCGGGCCGGTCGCCTCCGGTACCCGCCGCCTGATGATCGCCGCGACCCGCGGCACGTCCGGGTAGTCGATCCAGTGGTACAGGCAGCGCCGCTTCAGCGCGTCGTGCAGGTCGCGCGTCCTGTTGGAGGTGAGCACGACGATCGGCGGGTACGCGGCCCGCCTGGTGCCCAGCTCGGGAATCGTGACTGCCGACTCCGCGAGCAGCTCGAACAGGAAGGCCTCGAACTCGTCGTCGCCGCGGTCGACCTCGTCGATCAGCAGGACAGCCGGCCGCGGCCCCGGATGGTCGAGCGCAGCCAGCAGCGGCCGTTCGAGCAGGTACTCATCGCTGAACAGGTCGGCCTCGCGCGGCGACTCGCCCCTGGCCTCGGCCAGCCTGATCGCGAGCAGCTGGCGTGGGTAGTTCCATTCGTACAGCGCCTCGGCCGACGTCAGCCCCTCGTAGCACTGCAGCCTGATCAGCGGCGTATCCAGCACGCTGGCCAGCGCCTTCGCCGCCTCGGTCTTGCCGACGCCTGGCTCGCCCTCGAGCAGGATCGGCTGGCTCATCCGCGCCGCGAGGAACAGTGCCGTGCCAAGCGGCTCGTCGGCGAGGTAGCTGGCGTCGTCGAGCGCGGCAAGCAGCGTCGCGACGTCAGGAAGCTGCTCGGAAATGTCGCTCATCCGCGCGCCGGCCTTTCAGTCTCAGCAACAAGGACACCACCATCATGCTTCAGCCGAGCGACTGGTCCCGCACCAGGGAGACCCCGCGGCCCCCGCGGGCCTGGCCGCCGCGACGCGCCGGGCCCGGCCGGCCCCGGGGTGAATCCAGGGATCCGCCCCGGATATCGGGGTCAATCCCCGGATCCACCTCACCCGGGCAGGCGGGCGGGGCAGGCGGGCGGGGCGGAGGTCAGGGCAGGCGGGCGGGGCGGAGGTCAGGGCAGGCGGGCGGGGCGGAGGTCAGTCCGTTATGGCCAGGTCTGAGCGGAAAGGGTGGCCCTGGATGGCGCACCACACGGCAGCCGGGGTCAGCGGCATGTCGGCGTGCCTGACCCCGAACGGCGCGAGCGCGTCGAGCACCGAGTTGACCACGGCAGCCGGCGAGCCGACCGTCGCCGACTCGCCGATGCCCTTCGCGCCGATCGGGTGGTGCGGGGATGGCGTCACGGTCGCGCCGAGCTCCCACGACGGGCACTCGACCGCGGTCGGCAGCAGGTAGTCCATGAACGAGCCGCCGAGGCAATTTCCTTCCGCGTCGAACGCGATGGCCTGCATCAGCGCCATTCCGACGCCGTCGGCGAGCCCGCCGTGGACCTGGCCCTCCACGATCATCGGGTTGATCCGCACGCCGCAGTCGTCGACCGCGATGAACCGCCTGACCGCGACCTGCCCGGTGCCAGGGTCGACGTCGGTGACGCAGATGTAGGCGCCGAACGGGAAGGTCAGGTTCGGCGGGTCGTAGACGGTCCCGGCGTCGAGGTGCGCCTCGACGCCGTCGGGCAGCTCGAGGCCCGAGTGCGCGGCCATCGCGATCGCGCCGAGGGTCGCCGCCTGCTCGGGGTCGCCGCGTACTCGCCAGGCACCGTCGGCCCACTCCAGGTCATCGGCCGCGACCTCCATCATCGCGGCCGCGACGATCCTGGCCCGCTCGCGCGCCTTCCGCGCTGCCACCACGGCGGCCGCGCCAGAGACGGCCGTCGAGCGTGAACCGTACGTGCCGAGGCCGAACGGCGTCCGGTCGGTGTCGCCGTGCACGACCTCTACGTCGTCAGGCGAGATCCCCAGCTCGCCGGCCACGATCTGCGCGAACGTCGTCTCGTGCCCCTGGCCCTGCGTCTGGCAGGAGACCGCGAGCACCGCCTTGCCGGTCGGGAAGATCCGCAGGTCGGCACCGTCGGCCATGCCGAGGCCGAGGATGTCCATCTGCTTGCGCGGGCCAGCGCCGACGCCCTCGGTGAAGAAGCTGATCCCGATGCCCATGTACTCGCCGCGCTCGCGCTTGCTGGCCTGCTCGCGGCGCAGGCCGGCGTAGCCGGCCTGGTCCATCGCAGCTTGCAGCGCCCGCGGGTAGTCGCCTGAGTCGTACTGCCAGCCGGTCGGGCAGGTGTAGGGGAACTGCTCGGGCCTGATCAGGTTGCGCATCCGCAGCTCAGCGGCGTCGATGCCCAGCTCGCGGGCGAGCAGGTCGACCATCCGCTCGACCAGGTATGCCGCCTCGGTGATGCGGAACGAGCAGGAGTACGCCACCCCGCCAGGTGCCTTGTTCGTGTAGACGCCGGTGACCTCGCAGTACGCGGCGCGCAGGTCATAGGAACCGGTGAAGATGTGGAAGAACCCGGCGGGGAACCTGGTCGGCTGCGCGGCGCCGTTGAACGCGCCGTGGTCGGCGAGCACGCGGGCGCGCAGCCCGAGGATCGTGCCGTCCTCGCTGGCCGCGATCTCGCCGTGCATGTGGTAGTCGCGGGCGAACGTGGTCGACATCAGGTTCTCCGACCGGTCCTCGATCCACTTGACCGGCCGGCCCGTGATCATCGAGCCGGTGACCGCGCACAGATAGCCAGGGTAGATCGGCACCTTGTTGCCGAAACCGCCGCCGATATCGGGCGAGATGACCCGGATCTTGTGCTCGGGCAGGCCCGTGATCAGCGCGTACAGCGTGCGGTGCGCGTGCGGCGCCTGCGCGGTGCTCCAGATCGTGAGCCGGCCGCTCACCTGGTCCATGTCAGCGACCACGCCGCAGGTCTCCAGCGGCGCTGGATGCACCCGCGGGTAGAGCATGTCCTGTGCGACGACGACGTCGGCCGAGGCGAACACGGCGTCGGTGGCTGCCCGGTCGCCGGCCGACCAGTCGAAGATCCGGTTGCTCGCCCGGCCGTCCAGGTCGTCGCGGACCAGCGCGGCGCCGGGATCGAGGGCGGTGCGCGCGTCGACGACGGCAGGGAGCGGCTCGTACTCGACGTTGATCAGCTCGAGCGCGTCGCGGGCCGAGTACCTGTCCCGCGCGACCACGAACGCGACCTCCTGGCCCTGGAACCTGACCTTGTCGGTCGCGAGGACGGCCTGCACGTCGGCGGACAGGGTGGGCATCCAGGCGAGGTTCCGCCCGGCGAGCGTCTCCCCCGTGATCACGGCCTCGACGCTGGGATGCGCCTGCGCCGCCAGGGTGTCGATCGAGCGGATCCTGGCGTGCGCCAGCGGGCTGCGCAGGATGGCACCGTAGAGCATGCCGGGCAGCGCGATGTCGTCCACGAAGGTGCCCTTGCCGCGCAGGAACCTGGCGTCCTCTTTGCGCGGCACCGATCCGTACGCCCTGTTAAAAATATGCTCAGAGTCCGGCGTCATCCCTGATCACCCGACTCGTACCGGGCGGCCCAGCGGACGGACCTGACGATGTTCTCGTAGCCAGTGCAGCGGCAGATCTGGCCGGAGATCGCGGCCCTGATCTCCTCGTCGGTGGGGTCGGGGTTGTGGTCGAGCAGCCAGCGGGCGGTCAGCATCATGCCCGGGGTGCAGAAGCCGCACTGCAGGCCGTGGCAGCGGGCGAAGCCTTCCTGGACCGGGTCGAGCCGGCCGTTCCTTTCCATGCCCTCGACCGTCAGCACGCGTCGGCCGTCGGCCATCGCGGCGAGCACGGTGCAGGACTTCACCGGCTGGTCGTCGAGCCAGAGCACGCAGGCGCCGCAGTTGGACGTGTCGCAGCCCCAGTGCGAGCCGGTCAGGCCCAGTTCGTCCCTGATGAAGTGGATCAGCAGCAGCCGCGGTTCGACCACCCTGGTGTACTCGGTCCCGTTGACGTTGACCGCGATCCGCACCTCAGGTTCCCCGCCCGCTGGCCGCCGCCGTTGCCCGGGCCCTGCCGAGCGCGGTCCGCAGCGCCCTTGTCGTGAGCTCGCCTGCCAGGTGGCGCTTGTAGCCGGCCGGCCCGCGCTGATCAGAGACGGGGCGGCAGTGCTCGGCCGCGAGCTGGCCGGCCCTGGCGAAGTTCTCGTCCGTCGGCGGCCGCCCGGCCAGGTATTCCTCGGCCGCGGCCGCCGAGAAGCGCTCGGCGCCGACCGCGGTGAGGCCGATGCCCGCCTCGGCGATGACGGCGCCGCCCCCGTCGTCCAGCCACAGCGCGGCACCAGCCGCGCCGACCGGCCAGTCGCCGACCCGGCGCCCGACCTTGTGGTACGCGCTGCCCGGCCCGCCCGCGACCGGCACCCTGATCTCGGTGAGGATCTCACCCGGACCGACGACTGTCTCGTAAGGGCCGGTGTGGAAGTCCCTGGCCTGCACCAGCCTGGTTCCTGACAGGTTCTGGATCACCATGGTCGCCTTCAGGGCCGCGAACGCGGCCGACAGGTCCTCTGACGGGTCGGCCTGACACAGCGATCCGCCGATGGTGCCCCAGAGCCGCACGATCGGGTCTGCTATCACGCGCTCGGCGTCGTGCAGGATCGCGACGTGCTGGCCGGCGGCCTGCGAGTCGAGCAGCTGGGCGTGCCTGGTCATGGCGCCGATGCGGAGCTCACCGCCGGTGACCTCGATGTAGGCCAGATCGGTCAGGCCGTTGATGTCGATCAGCGTCTCCGGCTGGGCCAGCCGCAGCTTCATCATGGGAATCAGGCTGTGGCCGCCGGCCAGGATGCGTGACTCGGGGCCGTATCTGGCGAGCAGCGTCAGGGCGTGCTCGACGCTGGTCGCTCGCTCGTACTCGACGTACGCAGGAACCTGCACCCGGCCTCCCCGCTCGCCTCCCCGGCGTGACGTGCCATGCGTGTGCAGTGTACGAGGCGCCGCGCTGATCGCCCCTCGGCGGCTGACCTGCGGTTGCGCTGATGGTCATTGCTGGCTCCGCGCTGCGTGATAATCGGGAGAGACATGACACTCACGCAGCTCAACGCGTTCGTGCTGGTCGCGAGGCTCGGCTCGGTGACGGCGGCGGCGAACGCACTGGGCGTCAGCGAGCCGGCCGTCTCACAGGCGCTGTCCGCGCTGCGCGCGCACCTGGGCGACCAGTTGCTGAGCCGCGGGCCGTCGGGGATGACGCTGACCGCCGGCGGCTCCCGCCTGCTCGCGACCGCGTCGCAGATCGTGGTACTCGGCGCCGAGGCGCACGCCGCGGTGCGGGCCGCGCAGGGGGCTCCTGAGCAGCTACGCGTCGTCGCGACGTCCACGGTGGCTGAGTTCGTGACCACTCCGCTGATGGAGGCCTTCACCAAGCGGTTCGCTGGCAGCGTCGAGGTGTCCTCAGGGGTCGCGGTTTCCAGGGAGATGCCCGTCCTGGTCGCGAACCGGCTTGCCGACCTCGCGATCGGGCCAGGCGGGACCGCCGATCCCGCGCTGCCGGTGGTCAGCGAGCCGATCTTCAAGTACCGCCTCGTCGTGGTGGCCGCGGGAAACCGCCGGCCGCACGGCGCGCCCAGGCAGTGGCGCTGGCTTGTCGACCCGTCTGCCACGGACCCGGGCAGCGACGTGGGCCAGCTGCTCACCGCGCTGCGAATACCCGAGGACCGGATCGGCGTCTGCTCAAGCCAGACCGCCGCCTGGGCGGCGGCTGCCGACGGAGGCGGGGTCTCGCTCGCGGTCGACCACCTGGTGGCGCAGCAGGTCCGGCGCGGGGAGCTGTCGCTCGTCGACGTGCCGGGGGTGCCGGCGGAGGGCTGCTGGTACGTCACGATGCTTGACCGGCAGCAGCGCAGCACGGTGGCCAGCTCGCTGCGGCGGTTCCTGAGCACTCCTGAGGCGATGCAGCTGATGCGGGCTCCGGCGGCCGGCGTCCCGCCATCCAGGTTCAGGCCGCCGGTCTACGTCACGATCTGGAGCTGAGAGCGCCTGTCCCAGGCAACCCGGTGCTGTCGGGCCGCTCGCAGGCCCTGGGCAGGCCAGTTAAGCAAGAACTTATTAGCAGCTTGCGGGCCATTCGCACCAAGAGAATCATGGCTTGTGCTGCTCCAACCAGCGCAGCGCAGACGACGGTGCCCGCTTTGCGGGGTTCTCGTCCTGAGCCTGGAGTGCGCCATGCGGATCGAGTCCGACGGGCACAGCAGCGGTAACCCGCGCTTGTATGAGCTGATCGAGCACGCACCCAAGACCGGGAAGAGCCCCACCGTGTGGGCCTGGCCCGAGCTCATCGACTACCTGAAGGTGGCCGGCCAGCCGGTCCCCGGACCGTGGCCGCCGCACCAGCAGCCGCGGCCCGACCCAGAAGAGGACTCGATGCCCGTCGCGGTCGCCGACATCGCTGACGAGGACGAGAACAAGAAAGAGCCGGGTGCGGGCGGAGCGTAGCGGGCTCCGCGACCGCTCGGCGGCGGCGCGCGTGACAGCCGGGCCGCCGGCCTCAACGGATTGTGCCGGGCACCCGCGCCAGAGCACATGACAAGCCAGGACAACACGCGACCTGCGGTTCACGCCCTAAACCGGACATGGAGGAACGGATGTATCCGTCTCGGTTCCGCTACGAGGCACCGCGCACGATCGCCGAGGCGATCTCCCTGCTGCACGCGGGCGGGGATGACGCGAAGGTACTGGCCGGAGGCCAGAGCCTGGTGCCGCTGATGAAGCTGCGGTTCGCTTCGCCTGCGCTGATCGTCGACATCAACAACCTGCCCGGGCTCGACTACCACCAGGAGGATCCCGACGGCACGATCAGGATCGGCGCGCTGTGCCGGCACGGTGACCTGGAGCGATCCGCACTGCTGAAAGCCAAGCAGCCCGTGATGGCGGCGGCCGCGCCGCTGATCGCCGACCCGATCGTGCGGAACCGCGGCACGCTGGTCGGCTCGCTCTGCCACGCCGACCCCCAGGGCGACTGGGCATCGGTCGTGACCGCGCTCGGCGGCTTCGTGATCGCCAGGGGACCGAACGGGAGGCGGTCGATCCCGATCGCAGGCTTCGTCACCGGCCCGTTCCAGAACGCGCTCGCCCACGACGAGATCGCTGTCGAAGCGGTGATACCGGCGCCGAAGGGAACGCTGGCCGGCGGCTACCTCAAGCTCGAGCGCCGCATCGGTGACTTCGCGACCGTCGGCGTGGCCGCCGCCGTGGAGACCTCGGGCGAGACGGTGACCAGGGCGGGGATAGCCCTGACCGGCGTCGGCGGGTCGACGATCAGTGCCACGCAAGCGGCCGGGGCGCTCGTCGGCAGGCCGCTCACGGCCGAGAGCATCGCCGCGGCCGCCGAGCTTGCCGCCGCGGCGGCGCGTCCGCGCACCGACCACCGCGGCAGCGCCGAGTACAAGCGGCACATGGTCCGCACGTTCGTGGTCCGCATCCTCAGCCGCGCCAACGGCCATCCGGCCGGCGCGGGCGGCGTGGTTGGCGGCGCAGCCGGACCCGCATCGGCCAACGGAGAAGCCAGCGGCACCGCGGAAGGGACGGCCTGAGATGACGATCGTCTACGAGGACCGCGGCGACGACGCCACCGGCGACGTGCCGGTCAACCGGATCAGGTTCACGATCAACGGCAGGAAGATGGGCGCCGAAGTCGAGCCGAGGCTGCTGCTCTCGCACCTGATCAGGCGCGGGCTCGGGCTAACCGGCACCCACATGGGCTGCGACACGACCAACTGCGGCGCGTGCACGGTCCTGGTCGACGGGCGGCCGGTCAAGTCCTGCACGATGCTCGCCGTGCAGGCCGACGGGCACGCGATCGAGACGGTCGAGGGACTGTCAGGCCGGAGCGAGCTGCACCCGCTGCAGGAGGGGTTCAAGCAAGAACACGGCCTCCAGTGCGGCTTCTGCACGCCGGGGATGATGATGGCCGCCAAGGCACTGCTCGCAGAGAACCCCGACCCGACAGAAGAGGACGTGCGCTGGGCGTTGTCCGGCAACCTCTGCCGGTGCACGGGCTACCAGAACATCGTCAAATCCGTGCTCTGGGCCGCCGACAAGCTCAAGGAGTCAGGACAGTGACGCAAACCACTGGGACCCGGGCGCTGGACGAGATCAAGATCGGCGGCCTGGGCGCGAGCCGCAAGCGAGTCGAGGACGACAGGTTCATCCGCGGCAAGGGCAACTACACCGACGACATCACCCTGCCGGGCATGCTGCACATGGAGATCCTGCGCAGCCCGCTCGCGCACGCCAGGATCACCTCGATCGACGCCAGCAAGGCCTGGGACATCCCAGGCGTCCATCTCGTACTGACCGGCGAGATGATGGCCACCCGCAACCTGGCCTGGATGCCGACGCTGTCCTACGACACCCAGGCCGTGCTCGCGACCGACAAGGTCAGGTTCCAGGGCCAGGAGGTCGCCTGCGTGATCGCCGACGACCCGTACATCGCCAAGGACGCCTGCGAGGCGATCGACGTCGAATACGAGCCGCTGCCGGTCATCGTCAACCCGGTCCAGGCCATGGCCGACGGCGCCCCGGTGATCAGGGACGACAAGGAGAACCAGCCCGACAACGTCATCTACGACTGGGAGGTCGGCGACAAGGCTGGCACCGACCGCGCCTTCGAGCAGGCCGACGTCGTCTCCAGGCTGCAGCTGCACTACCCGCGCTCGCATCCGTCCCCGATCGAGTGCTGCGGCTCGATCGCCGACTTCAACAGGGCCACGTCCAAGCTCACCGTCTACATGACCACGCAGGCGCCGCACATCATCAGGGCCGCGGTCGCGCTGGTCGCCGAGCTGCCCGAGCACATGATCAGGATCATCTCGCCAGACATCGGCGGCGGGTTCGGCAACAAGGTTCCCGTCTACCCGGGATACGTCTGCTCGATCCTCGCCTCGATCCTGCTCGAGCGCCCGGTCAAGTGGATCGAGGACAAGTCGGGCAACCTGATCTCCACGGGCTTCGCGCGCGACATCTACCTCGACGGCGAGATGGCGCTGCGCAAGGACGGCAAGATCCTCGGCGTCCGCATGCACGCCGACGCCGACCACGGCGCGTTCTTCTCCGACGCGCAGCCGAGCAAGTTCAAGATCGGCCTGCTGCACTCCACGTTCGCTTGCTACGACCTGCCGGCCGCGCACTTGACGGCTAGGGGCACATATAGCAACAAAGCGCCCGGGGGAGTTGCCTACCGATGCTCATTCAGGGTGACGGAGGCGATGTTCTTCCAGGAGCGGATGGTCGCGGCGGCGGCGGCCGACCTGGGCATCGATCCTGCCCAGTTCCGCAGGATGAACTTCGTCAGGGACGAGCAGTTCCCGCACCGTACCCCGTTCGGCTTCCTGCTGGACTCCGGCCAGTACGGCAAGTGCCTCGACGTCGGGCTGAAGGCAGTGGGCTACGAGGACTTCAGGAAGCAGCAGGCCGAGGCCCGCAAGCGGGGCAGGCTGCTCGGCCTCGGCATCTCGACGATGACCGAGCCGCTCGGAGCGGGCAACAGCCGCGAATACGACATCCTCGGCATCAAGATGTTCGACTCGGCCGAGCTCAAGGTGCACATGACGGGCAAGGCGATCCTGCGGACCGGCGCGAAGTCGCAGGGCCAGGGGCACGAGACGACCTGGGCCCAGATCGTCGCGCACGAGCTTGGCCTGCCCGCCGAGGACGTGGTCGTCGAGGAGGGTGACACCGACACCGCGCCGTTCGGAATGGGCACCTACGCGTCCCGCAGCACGCCCGTCGCCGGCGCCGCCGTGTCGATGGTGGCCAGGAAGATCAAGGCGAAGGCGCGCAAGCTGGCCGCCCACTTGCTGGAGGTTTCTGAGGAAGACATTGAGTGGGAGCTCGGCAGGTTCTACGTGCGCAGCGCTCCTGATCGCGGCGTCACCATCGCCGAATGCGCCATGGCCGCCTACAGCAACATGCCAGACGGCATGGAGCCAGGCCTGGAGAACACGGCCTACTACGATCCGCCGAACCTGACGTGGCCGTTCGCGGTCTACATCGTGACGGTCGAGGTGGACCCGGAGACCGGGGTCTGGGACGTTCTGAACATGGTCGCGGTGGACGACTGCGGGGTCAGGATCAACCCGATGATCGTCGAGGGCCAGATCATGGGCGGCCTGACCGAGGCGTACGCGATGGCGAACATGCAGTTCATCACGTTCGACGCGGACGGCAACTGCGTGGGCTCGAACTACATGGACTACCTGCTGCCGACCGCGTGGGAGACGCCGGGCTTCGAGCTGCACAGCGAGGTGGTGACGCCGAGCCCGCACCATCCGATCGGCGCCAAGGGCATCGGCGAGTGCGCGGCCGTCGGCGGACCAGCGGCCTTCGTGAACGCGGTGATGGACGCGATCGCCGGCACCGGCGTGCGCAACATCGACATGCCGGTGCTGCCCGACCGGGTCTGGGAGGCGATCACGCACCGCCGCGACGTATCGGGCGCTCCGCCGGTACGGGCGGACGACTAGTCAGGGGGGACAGAGAAAAATGGATGGCTGGCAGGTGATGGAGCAGGCCGCGGCGCTCGCCGAGCGCGGCGAGGCCGTCGCGCTCGCGACCGTGGTGTGGCGGCAGCGGCCGTCCTCAGGGCAGGTCGGCTCCCGTGCGATCATCACGGCCGCCGGCGAGGTGCACGGCTGGATCGGCGGCGCATGCGCTGAGCCCTCCGTGATCAACCAGGCTCGCGAGGTCATCGCGGACGGAACGCCGCGGCTGCTGCTGCTCGGCAGCACCGACAAGTTCGGCGACGCCATTCCCGAGGGCATGACCGTGGTGCCGATCTCCTGCCAGAGCGAGGGCGCGCTCGAGGTCTACATCGAGCCGGTCCAGCCGGCACCGCACCTGGTCATCGTCGGCCGCTCACCGATGGCCCGCACGCTCACCGATCTGGGGCGCGAGATCGGCTGGCGCACCCAGTTGGTTGACTGGACGGAGTTCACCGCCGAGCACGCCGGAGAATACTCCATGGTCGTGGTGGCGACCCAGGGTCACGGCGACGAGGAGGCGATCCAGCAGGCGGTCGCTGCCAGGCCCGCATACCTCGGACTGGTCGGCTCGCGCAGGCGCGGCGCGTCCGTGCTCGGCTACCTGGCCGAGCGTGGCGTCGCGAAAGACGAGCTCGACCACGTACGAGTCCCGGCCGGCCTGGATCTCGGCAAGACGACGCACGTCGAGATCGCGGTCGCCATTCTCGCCGAGCTCGTGCAGCTGAGGGCTGCCGGCACGCTCAGCGAGCGCAAGCCGGCCGAACGTGAGCCAGCGTCCGCGGCGGGGCCAGCTTCGGTGACTGGGCCAGCCGAGGCTACCGACCCGGTGTGCGGGATGACCGTCGCAACCGGCAAGGCCGGCCGGCCGCTGGAATCCGGCGGCGTGACCTTGTACTTCTGCAGTGCCGGCTGCCGCAGCGAATTCCAGGCCAATCCCGATTCCTACGCCAGGAAAGAGACGCGATGCTGATCACCAACGACTTCGAGGTCGCGAAACCGGTCGCGGCGGTGTGGGACTTCTTCGGTGACATCCCGCGAGTGGCCACCTGCCTGCCCGGCGCCGAGCTGACCGAGAACCTCGGCGACGATAGATACGGCGGCCGGGTCGCGGTCCGGATGGGCCCGGTCCGGCTGCAGTTCGCCGGCACGGCCGAGATCACCGAGCGGGACGAGGCCGCCAAGCGGATCGTCGTGCACGCGGCGGGCGCGGAAGAGCGCGGCAGGGGCCAGGCCAGCATGCTCGTGTCGGCGACCCTCGCAGTCGCGGGTGCAGGCACGAAGGTCGCGGTCAGCCAGGACCTGCAGCTGGCCGGTGCGGCCGCCCAGTACGGCCGCGGCATGATCTCCGACGTCACGGCCGTCCTGATGCGAGACTTCGCAGCCAACCTCGCAAATCAGATCGCCGCGGCCGAGCGCGGCGAAACCGCGCAGGCGGCGGCCGCGCCGGCCGGCGGGTTCGCGATCGGTATGCGCGCCGCGCTGATGGCGCTGCGGCGCGTGTTCCGGAGGTTCTTCCTTCCCTATCAGGCAGCGAGCTAGGAGTCAGGCCATGATCTTGTGGTGGATAGGCAACGCGGTGCTGCTGGTGGTGATCCTGCCGGTCGTGATCGCGCTGCTGAACCGGGTTCTGGCCGCCCTCGAGCGGATCAGGGCGGCATGCGACAACATCCTGGCCGGCGGCGGTGCCCTGGTCGGCGAGCTTGAGTGCGTGCCTGGCGGGCTCGCGACGACCGATGCGACGGTCCGCGCGATCTCCGTCGGCGCGGTCAGGTACGCCGGCTCGGTCGCGAAGCTTCTGGGTTAAACGAAAGGAGATGTTGGCATGCCTGCAGCCGCATGGGCCACCCTCATCATCGCCGCGCTGATCATCGCCATCACCGCGGTGGGCTTGCTGCGCGTGATCTTCCACCTGCGCGCGATCCTGGCGACGCTGCGCCAGGTCACCGGCGGCGTCACCGCCGTCGCGGACCTGACCAGCACCGTTCCCGACCGGCTGACGTCGGTTAACGCGAGCCTGAAGCCCGTCAGGGACTTCTGCGAGACGGTCTGAGCGGGCCAGGGAGGTACCGATGTCGCACGCACTCCCGGCGCTTGCCGTCGGAACAAGCACCAGCACCTTCGGCTGGATCCTCGGTTACGTGATCGGCGGCGTGATCGTGCTCGTTGTCGTCGCGCTGGTCGTGCCGATCCTCATGCTCGCCAGGGCGATCGGGCAGGAGGCGCCGAAGATCAACGCCGAGCTGACGAAGGCCACCCGCAACACCGGCGCGCTCGGCGGCCTGCGCACGACCATCGAGCACGCCACGATCATCATCGGCGGACTGCAGCGCGGCCGCGCCAGGCTGGGAGGCTGACATGCATGACCTGGCGATGACCTCGACCGAGCACACCCTGTGGGTCAGCGTCATCATCGTCGGCTTTGTCGTGGTCCTTGTCGTCGCGGCGCTGCTGAGCCTGCTGATCTACCTGATTAAGATCATCGACCGGCGTGTGGTCGAGGTGCGCGACACGCTCAAGGCGGCGTCGGCCAACACCGCCGATACCGTCCTCATCCCGCAAGTTGCCGGCGGTGTCGAGGCCGTGCTCGCCGAGGGCCTGCAGCATCATCTGTTCCTCGGCCGCGTGCTCGGGAAGGTTAAGTCATGACCGCGCTCGTCGTGCTGTCGGTCCTGGTCATCGTCGTGCTGATCGCCGGGCTGGCGTCCTACCTGTTCTGGGCAGGCTCGCTGCTGAACCGCATCGCCACGAACCTGGAGGAAAGCTTCGGCACAGCCGCCGAGATCCTCGGCCACTCCAAGCTCATCGGGCCAGGCGTCGAGCACATCAACAGGACGGGCGGCGTCGTCGCAGGCGCCCTGCCGCTGCTGTACGGGATGGCCGAGGACATCGTTACCGACGTCACTCCAGCGGCCGAGCGGCCCGCTGTACCCGAGCCTGCGAGGCCCGCCTCGGGGCGCCGGCGCTCCCGGCTGCTCGACGCGGTCGGATTCGGCTCGGAGAGCTAAAGGCTGTCGGCTCAGGCGTCGCGTCGCGAGAGCAACAGTCCTCCGGCGAGCAGCGCGCCCGCGGCCCATGCGGCGAGGACGCCGAGGCCCTGCCAGGGGGTGAGCGGCAGCGACCGCAGGTTCGTCGTGGCCTGGATGTACAGGCCGGCGGTCATGGGGCTGATCTGGTTCAGGTGGCGCTGCAACGTTGGGTTGCCGAAGAAGCTCGTGATGATCGGGAACAGGTACAGCAGGCCGAGCACGATACCGATTGCTACGGCCGAGTCCCTGACCATCGCAGCGATGCCGAGGCCGAGCAGCGCGATCAGCGTCAGGTACGCCGCGGATCCGACCACGGCCCGCAGGACGGCGCCGTTGCCCAGCGTCAGCGCCTCGTACCCGTGCGCCGGGGAGATGCCGTGGCCGTACAGCAGCAGCCGTCCGGCTAGCACCGACGCCAGGACCGCGATGGCGGCCGCGACCAGGGTCGCGCCCGCGATCACGGCGGCCTTGGCGGCGAGCACGTGCCACCTGCGCGGCACGGCGGTCAGCGTGAGCCTGATCATGCCCGTGCTGTACTCGCCGCTGACCACGGTCACCGCCACGATCGCCACGATGGCCTGGCCGAGGTAGGTCCCGGTGAGGCTGACCTTGGCCGGGTCGATCTGGCAGGATCCGGCCGGGCAGGTCGCGGCGTTCGCCGCGATCGCCCCGACGGCCGTCGTCAGCACGATCGCGGCGAGCAGAAGCCAGCCGGGCCCGGTGACCGTGCGCAGCTTCGTCCATTCCGCGTGCAGCGCGTGGCGGGGTCCCGCCCGCCACCCTTGGCGCGCGACACGGGCGGTCGGCAGCGCCGTCACACGTCCCTCCTGCGCAGCACGTACGCGGCCAGTCCCAGCGCGAGCGCTGCCCAGCCGCACAGGACCGCGAAGCCTGCCCACGGTGCTAGCGGGAAATAGCCGGTCGCCGGCGTATAGGTCGCGACCACCTGGGAGTACGCGCGCGCGCTCTGTTCGACCGCGAATGCGGCCGCCGGGGTCGCGCGGACCAGCCATTCCTCTGCGCTGACCGGGAGCACGCCGACGAGCACTGCAAGCAGATAGGGCAGGACGACGCCGGCGATTACCACGGTGACCGCCACTGCGCTGCGCCTGACCAGCGTGCCGATGCCCAGGGCGAGTACGGCGGCGACGGCGAGCAACGCCGCGGTGCCGACCACGATCCGCAGCATGGTGAGGCCTGGCAGCGCGGGTATCGGGCTGCCGTTGTCGTGCAGCAGATGCTGGCCGACCGGGATGGCGATCGCCACCGCGACCAGGCCGGCGACGAATGTGACCGCTCCGAGCACGATGGCCTTCGCGGCCAGGACCCGGCCGCGCCGCGGGCTGGCGGTCAGCGTCGTGCGGATCAGCCCGCGCCGGTACTCCGCGGTGATGAACATGACGCCGACCACCGCCATGGCGATCAGGCCGGCGAAGACGCCCGCGAGCGAGTTCTGGACGCTCTTGTCGGCGCCTACCGTCGGGGCAATGTCGCCGGACCCGGACACGGTGAACCGGCCGCCCGTCTGCGTGAAACCCTGCACCGACGTGGGAAGCGCGACATCTATCCGCCCCCCGACAGCCCCTCCGGTCCACCGGCCGGCGGGCCAGGTGCCATGAAGGCTCACCCGGTCAATGGTCGCGGTGGCCAGGGTGGGTCCGCCTACAGCCGAGGATCCCCCTAGCGAGGTCGAGGTTACCGAGTACCCAGGCGCGGCTGCGAACAGGCCCGCCTGCGCAGTCGCCGGAAGTCCCGGCAGTGTGGCGGTGCCCACCTGCGTCCAGTGCGTGCCATCAGCCGAGTCGTATCCCTTGATCACATCACCGGAGCGGGTCAGCCGCAGCCAGCGAGGCGATCTCCCCGAGGCCTTACCCGCGAGCCCAGGCGTGTCGTGGGTGAAGTTCCACTGCATCCGGACGCCGTGGCGACCGGTGACCATCATCGCCGCGTAGGCGGATCCCTGGGAGGCGCTCGCCTTGATAAGAATCCCGGCTTTGGTCCAAGGCTGCACTCCGGCCTTCATGCCGGCGAGCGGGTTAGCGCCGGGCGCTATGCCGCCGTGCGTCGAGTACAGGCCCGCCAGTGACGTCGCCCGGACCGTGATGCTGCCGTTTCCCGCCAGCGGCTGGCGCACGAAGTAGAAGCTGTCGCTCACCCATTCTCCGTCGGGGCCGGCGGGCGGCGCGGGGCACGGCTTGGGCGCGGGATTCGGGTTCTGGGGAGTCACACCCGCGAAGCTGCAGTGGCTGTTCGCTCCGGTCAGCACGCCGAGGCCCACGATCAGCAACGCGCCGACGGCGATGCCGATGCTCCAGCCGCGCACGGTGCGGAACTTGGTCCACTCCGCCCTGAGCAGCTGAGCGAAGCCGTCGCGCCCCTGGTGCACCTGCGGCCGGTGCGGCGTGATCACGCTCATCGAGCTACCTCCGCACGGAACTCCACCGATTCCCTGGTCAGCTCCATGTACGCCTCCTCGAGGCTCGCCCGGTGGGCCGACAGCTCAGAAAACGGGACGGCGTGATCGGACAGGGTCGTCACGATGCGCTCAGGGGCCAGCCCGGAGATGGTGATGACGTCGGACGCCGTGGCAGCGACCTCGGCGCCGGACCTCGCCAGCACGGTCATCGCGTCGGCGCGGGCCGAGGTCCTGACCGTGACCCGGTCTGCGGACGCGGCTGCGATCAGCTCGGCGACGCTGGCGTCCGCGATCACCTTGCCGCGGCCGGCCACGACCAGGTGGTCGGCGGTGTCCTCGAGCTCGCTCATGAGGTGGCTGGACACCAGCACCGCCCTGCCCTGGGCGGCCAGCACCTTCAGGAAGCCGCGCATCCACACGATGCCTTCCGGGTCCATGCCGTTGAACGGCTCATCGAACATCAGCACCGGGGGATCCCCGAGCAAGGCTGCCGCGATGCCGAGCCGTTGCCGCATGCCCAGCGAGTATCCGCCGGCCCTGCGCCGCGCGACCGTGGCCAGCCCGGCCTGCTCGATCACCTGGTCCACGCGCTTGCTGCCGAGGCCCTGCGAGTGAGCCAGCCACAGCAGGTGGTTGCGGGCGGACCGGCTCGGCTGCAGTGCCGCCGCGTCCAGCAGGGAACCGACGTGACTGAGCGGGCTGCGCAGGCTCGCGTAGGGCTGGCCGCCGATCAGCGCGGTGCCGGCGTCTGCCGCGTCCAGGCCGAGGATCACCCGCATCGTCGTAGATTTGCCGGCGCCGTTGGGGCCGACGAACCCGGTCACCTGGCCCGGCGCGACGACGAACGTCATCTCGTCCAGGGCCAGAGTGGACCCGAACCGCTTGCGCAGGCCGGTGACTTCGATCGTTGCTTCCATGTCCCGAAGGCTAGGCAAGCGGGAGTGCCGTCGTCGTCACGCCCGGGTGTCGTCTTCGGCGCCGGCGACGTCCCCCACGCGAGGGACGGACGGACCACGGGCGCGAGCGATGCGGCGACGCTGACCAGCGGTGACAATGAGGACATGGACGCACGCCAGCTGGCGCCGGGCGGGCTGCTCGGGATGCTGGCCGTTGCCGAGCTGGTCGCCAGGCTCTCGGCCAGCTCAACCGTGCGCGCCGGGCTGGCCGCCGGTCCGGTCAGCCATACCGGCGTGAGCGCGCCTACCGCGCTGCTGATGTGCGCGTTCTGCCTGCTAGCCACCGTTCCAGCGGTGTTGCCAAGACCCGTTCCCGCCGCTGCGGCGGTCTTCCTGGCGGCGGTCCTGTCGCTGGTCTTGTTCGAGCTCGTGACCGGCGCGGGCGCCGCCGCGCTGCTGATCGTCGCGTACCGGCTGGCGCGCGGCGGGCCGAAATTGCTCGCTGTCGCGCTTGCCGTGCCGTTCCTGGGCATCGCTCTCGCGGCGGCGTCGACGTCCCGGCCTGCAGGGTCACCGCGAGCTTCTGGCCTGACGATCGCGGGCAGTGAAACCCGGGTGCTGGCCGTGCTGCTGGCCGCGCTCATCCCGGTTGCGGCGCTCGCTGGGATGGCACGGCGGGCGCGCGAGGAGAAGCGCACCCATAGCGCGGTCCGCGAGCTCACCGAGGGCGTGCTGGCCGAGCACCTGGCCCGTGGCGAGCGGGCGCGGATCGCCCGCGAGTTGCACGACGTCGTCGCGCACCACATCTCGATGATCGCGGTCCAGGCGGAGACGGCCAGGCTGACCACGCCTGAACTGCCTGAGGCTGGCGCGCAGCGGTTCGCCGCGATCGGCGACACCGCAAGGGCCGGCCTGACCGAGATGCGGCGGCTGCTCGGCGTGCTCCGCGAGGACGCGCAAGCCGCCGACCCGCAGCAGAGTTCCGACCGCGATATTGTCCGCTTCCAGCCTGACCGCCGTCCTCAGCCGGGACTGCCGCAGCTGGCCGAGCTCCTGGACGAGGCGCGGGAAGCTTCAGGCAGCGCGGCCAGGCTTATCGTGTCCGGCCCGGTGGCACGCCTGGATCCTGGCGTGGAGCTGGCCGCCTTCCGGATCGTGCAGGAGGCGCTCACCAACGCCCGCCGGCACGCGCCGGGCGCCGCCGTCGATGTCGAGCTGCGCTACGCCGGCGACGTCCTGTGCCTGCTGGTTCGCGACAACGGGCCAGGCACCCCATACCGGCCAGCGACGCCCGGTCAATCCGCTGGGCACGGCCTGCTCGGCATGCGTGAGCGGGCCGCGGCGGCCGGCGGGTCGCTGCAGGCAGGAAACGCGCCCGGGGGCGGGTTCCGCGTCGGGGCCGAATTTCCCGCGAAGGTGCCGGACGGCCTGACGGGACCGGAATGACCATCGGCATCGTCGTCGCCGACGACCATGAGGTGGTGCGGGCAGGGTTTGCCGCGCTGCTGGACACGCAGCATGATTTCACGGTACTCGGCACCGCCGCCGACGGGGCCGAGGCGGTCCTGGCGTGCCGGGAACACCGTCCCGACGTCGCGCTCATGGACGTCAGGATGCCTGGCATGGACGGCATTGAAGCCACCAGGGCGCTGACCAGCCTGGGCGTGGCGCCGCGGGTGCTCATCCTGACGACGTTCGACCTGGACGAATACGTCTACGACGCGCTGCGGGCAGGCGCCAGCGGATTCCTGCTCAAGGACGTGACCGCGGAACGGCTCTTCGACGCGGTACGCGTGATCGCGGCGGGAGACGCACTGCTCGCGCCCTCGGTCACCCGCAGGATCATCGTCGAGTTCGCCCGCCAGCGACGGCTTTCAGCGGACTCGGAGCCCGCGAGCGCGCTGCGCGCGCTGACCCCTCGGGAGACCGAGGTGCTCAGGCTGATCGCGGAGGGGCTGTCCAACCCGGAGATCGCCGCGCGGCTGGTGGTCACCGAGGAGACCGTCAAGACGCACGTGAGCCGGATCCTCAGCAAATTGGCGTTGCGGGACCGCACCCAGGCCGTGGTGATGGCGTACGAAACAGGGCTCGTCGTACCGGGAGGCACGAGCCGGGAGGCTGGCCCCTGACCGCCCACCTGCGGACACGCGAATCTCGGCATATAGGGGCTATGCGTCAAGGACGTACGTTAACGTAGTGAATTGCGCTTACCCCTGGCCATCACTGACCGAATGGGTTGGCCAGCGCGCGCTGGCAACCTGCGGCTGGGTGCCCGGAGCGCGCGGCCTACCACGCGCGAATCCGAAGAACAGCGGCATCAAGGGACGCGGAGGGAGGGCTGGCCGGTGCCAGGTGGGCATAGGGGCCCTGCAGGTCGGCCTCTGGCCTCGGGTCGCCGCGCGCCTCGTCCCGACGACCAGGCCGCCGGACTGCGCTCGCTCTTCGACATGGCCGAGCCCGACTGGAACGACAGGGAGCGCGACTATGAATCCCGCCGTGCGGGCTGGCATCGAGATAGCAGCCGCGGTATCGGCCGTTATCACCGTGACGTTCGTAGCAGTCGTCAGGCTGTTCTGGCGGAAAGAGAAATCTCTCAGGGAGCCCTGACAGACGAGGTAACCCCCGGGGCGCTCCGGGACTGGTACGACATTCCCAGGATCAGGTTCGACCGCAAGGAAGCCAGGGGGCTCTTCCTTACCAGCATCGTCGTCGCAGGCTGGGTTTCTTATCACCTGGGCTGGCAGTCGCTCGCGTTGCTCGCGTGCGCGGCTCCCGGCGCGGCATTCCGCGCGATCAGCTACGTCATCTCGTGGTTCGACAAGCCTGTCACCGCGACGGCCGAGGGCTACGAAAGACTGGACAGGCTGCACGTCACCGTCGCCGTTCCCGTGTACAACGAGGACCCCGGGCTCCTGGACCGCTGCATCTACGCGATCATGAATCAGACCAGGCCGCCGGAGCTGATCTGGGTGGTTGACGACGGGTCCAAGACCGACTATTCGCAGGTAGCCAGCTACTGGGCGGGCACCTGGTCGAACGGCACTGAGATCCGCTGGACCCGGCAGAGCAACCAGGGCAAGCGGCGGGCCCACGCCTACGTCTTCGAGCGGGTGCCTGAGGCCGACATCTTCATCACCGTGGACTCGGACACGACCCTCGAGCACCGCGCGATCGAGGAGGGCCTGAAGCCTTTCCAGAGCCGCACGGTCATGTCGGTGGCCGGGATCGAGATGGGTTTCAACGCCTACCACAACTTCCTGACCAGGATGCAGTGCTCATTTCAGCTTTTCTCCCAGGCCGTCATCGGCGCCACCTGGTCGGTGGCCGGTGACATGTACACCAACAGGGGGCCGTTCGCGCTCTACCGGGGGTCCCTGATCAGGGAGTTCCTAGCCGTCTACCGTGACGAAACCTTCTTCGGGCGGCGGGTGATCCTCGGCGATGACTCGTTGCTCGCGCTCTGCGCGAGCAGCCGGGGCCGGTCGGTACAGCAACTGACGGCCTACGGGCTGACCATGTGGCCGGAAACGTACAGCCACCACCTGCGGCAGCGGCTGCGATGGGCGCGCGGCCGGGCGGTCCGCAACTTCTGGCGGATCAGGTACCGCCCGGTACTCTCCTACTGCTGGTGGGTGACCGTCTGCGGCATCCAGGCCTTCCTCGCCTCCACCGCCTTCGTCGCCGTGCTGATCGCGACGTGGCCGCTCGGCCGGCCGGTCCTCATCCACACGATCATCGCCCTGGCCGTCCTCTCGGTGCCCGTCGGCTTGCGGACACTGTGCTTCAAGCGCAGCGACGAAACGGTCTTTGACCGCGTGGTGCTCGTGCTCATCAGGCCGATCGCGGCGATCTGGTCGGGCATCATGCTGGCCAGGGTGCTGCGGGTCTGGGGCACCATGACCCTGCTGAAGCAGGGCTGGACCACCAGGCAGAAGGGCGCGGAGCTGGTGTACAGCCCGGACGGCACGCCAGGCATGGCCGGCCACCAGATGACCGCCGAGGAATATGCTGCGTGAGGGAACGGATCGCCGCTTCCTGGGCGCTGTGGTCGGTGCTGGCCGCTCAGGCCACTCTGACCCTCCCGTGGATGTGGCGGACAGCGCCGTTCTCCGGTGAGGCGCTCTACCTCAGCGCTGCCCATTCTGGCTGGGGGCCGTTGTTCGCCGAGACGACGTCACTTCCCGGCTCGCCCGTGCTCTATCCGCCGGTTGTCAGCGTCTTCGACACGCTTGGCGGGCTCATCGGCGCCAGGCTGCTGTCGCTGTTGTTCATGCTCGGTGCCACCGCGCTCGTCTACCTGATGGGCGACCGGATGTTCGGGCAGTTTTCCGGCCTGCTGGCGGCGCTGCTCTTCGCGGTCTGCGGGATCATCGTGCACCTCGGGGCCGCCGCGACCTTCGACCCGATGGCGCTGTTCTTCCTGGTCCTGTCGTTGTACGCCGCGGTCAGAATGCGTGATGGCGCCGTCTGGTGGGTGCTGCTCTGCCCGGTCGCGCTCGCGGTCGCCAATGCGACGAAGTACACGACCATCGTCTGGGACCCGCTCATCGTCGGCACCGTCCTGTTCTACGGCTGGAGCAAGAGGGCGCAGGCGATCTGCCTGACGATCTCGGTGGTGGCGACCGTGGTCGTGCTCGACATCGGGATCCTGATGCTCGGTGGCGCGGACTTCGCGACCGCGGTGATGCTGAACACCTTCTACCGCTCGCCGCAGGCCGGCCAGCCGAGCTCGATGCTGAGCGTGTTCGGTCACGCGATGCTCATGACCGGGCTGATCGTGCTGATCGCGATCGCGGGCGTGTGGGTCAGCGTCGTGAAGAAGATGCCCGCGTCGGCCACGGCCTTCCTGTGCCTGCTCGTCATCGCCGCGCTGATCGCGCCGATCGAGCAGGCCAGGATTCACCAGATGGCTTCGCTCGACCAGAACATGAGCTTCGGCCTGCCCTTCGCGGCCCTCGGCGCGGGCTACGCGCTCGGCGGCTGGCGGCAGTGGCTGGGACGCCGCCGGTACTGGGGCAAGATCATCGCGACCATCGCGGCCGTTGGCACCATTATCACGATGCTGATCGTCGGGCGCGCAGAGCGGGTCCAGTTCCGCGGTCCAGGGGTTGTGGCCGCCCAGCGGGTCGCGACAGCGATCAAGAAGAACTATCAGTCAGGGACCCTGATCCTCGTCGACGGCAACGACAAGACCGACCGGTACTACCTGCCGTCGATCCCCGAGGAGCAGTGGGTCACGTCGTCCGCGGCCGCGGGGCCAGGCCCGCAGATGTATGCCAGGATCTGCTCCGGCCAGGTGTCCATCGTGGTCCTGCGCCTGACCGCGGGAGAGTATGCCAACCCCAACGACCAGATGATCGCTCCGCTGGTGCATCAGATGTACAGCAGGAAGACCGTCGCGGGAAAGGGCGACCATAAGACGCTGGTCTGGGCCCTCAACGGCTCGGCCAAGAGCCCGAGCAGGTGCAAGGCCGGCAATGTGGGCTAAGATCCTCGCCGCCTTCGCCACGCCCGTCCTGGCGCTCGCGCTGGTCGTGGGCGTCCTTTCCGCGACTCACCACACCGCGGTTCCGGCGCTGGCGCTTCCCTCGGCGCCGTCGGCCGCCAGCTTCACCGCGTCGGACGGCAGCGCCAAGCCGATACCGCCTGGCCCATGCCTCGGCCACGTGCCCAAGCACTTCGCCGGGCTCGCCGTGGAGAAGCAGATCGTGGCGAACTCCGCGAGCTTCCAGCAGGTCACAGGGCAGGCACCGCAGATCGTCGAGTTCTACAACCCCTTCCTGAAGCCGTTCGCCGAACACGAGGCGACGGATGTCATCAAGGCCGGCGAGATCCCGCTGATCCAGCTGAACCCGTACAAGGTCACCGCCAGGCAGATCGCCGACGGCGCCTACGACGCGCGCCTGACGACCTATGCCCAGGCGGTCAAGAACTTCGGCTGCGTGGTCGTGTTGTCGCTCGGACACGAGATGAACGGCTGGTGGTATCCCTGGGGTCGGCCGCGGACCACCCCTGAGGATTTCATCGCAGCCTGGCGGCATGTCCACGACCTCTTCGCCAGGCAGGGCGTGGGCAACGTTCTCTGGTCCTGGGATCCGTCGCACCAGTACAGCTCCCCTAAGCCCGGCAAGATCGCCTCACCGGCCAGCGAGTGGTACCCGGGCAGCAAGTACGTCGACTGGGTGGGCCTGGACGGCTACCTCGGCTACGACACGAACGGGCACCCGCAGACCTTCAGCGAGATCTTCGCCTTCCAGCTCAACGACGTCAGGCAGATCGCGCCGCACAAGCTCGTCTACATCGCCGAGACGGGCGTGGCGCCTGGCCCAGCCGCGTTCACCCAGATCCGTGCCCTGTTCCAAGGGGTCGCCTCCCACCATCTGGCCGGGCTGATCTGGTTCGACGCCGTCGGACAGCCAGACTCGACCGGTACGCCGAAGCAGTACCGGCTGCAGCGGAAGCCGGGCGAGGCCACGGTCTACAAGAAACACCTCAGCGAATTCCTGCGATGAGTGCCGCGAGACTGATCGCGGTCCTGGCCGTGCCGCTGCTGGCCGTCGGCGCGTGCAGCGGGGGTCACGCCGCTACGCGGCACCCGGTCATGCCGCCAGTGAGCGCAACCTCCCCGGCATCGAGCCCGTCGCCGTCCGGCACGCCGTATCCGCGCGTGAACGCGCCGTGCCAGGGCAAGATCCCCGAGCCGTTCGCGGGGATCGCCACCAACGGGCAGTTCGCGTCGGCCGTCGCCTCGTTCCAGCACGACACGGGCGCGCATCTGCGCCTGGTCGAGTTCTACAACCCGTTTCCAGGGCCGTTCCAGCGCGGCGAAGCAGAGCAGATCGTCAGGCTCGGCGCCCTGCCGCTGATCCAGCTCAACCCGCGCAGGATCAGCATGGCCGAGCTCGCCGCCGGAGCGTACGACAGCTACATCAGGAGCTACGCCCAGGAGGTCAGGTCGTTCGGCTGCCACGTCGTGCTGTCCTTCGGGCACGAGATGAACGGCTGGTGGTACCCATGGGGCCTGCCAGGCACGACGCCGCGGACCTTCAGGGCAGCGTGGCGGCATTTCTTTGACATCTTCGCGGCCGAGCGCGTCACGAACGTGATCTGGTCCTGGGACCCGACGCACCAGTACTCGCAGTACAAGCCGGGTAAGGTCGCGTACCCGGCCAGCATGTGGTACCCGGGTAACCACTACGTCGACTGGATCGGCATCGACGGGTACGTCGGCAAGGGCCAGGATTTCAACAAGGTCTTCCGCTTCCAGTTGCGCGACATCAGGGGGCTGACCCGCAAGCCCGTCTACCTCGCCGAGACGGGGGTCGGCGACAACGCCTTCGAGGTCAGGCAGGTCGCCGATCTCTTCGCCGGGATCTGGCACTGGCACCTCGCCGGGCTCGTCTGGTTCGACCTGAACAGGAAGAACTCGTGGAGCCTGGACGGCAAGCCGATCAAGGACGGGGCGTATCGCACGGCGGTGGCGCGCTTCCCGTAGCACGCCGCCGCGATCGCGTCAGTGCTGGTCGCGTCGGGGCTGGTCGCGTCGGGGCTGCTCAGGGCCGCGCCTGGTGACCGAGTTCGTGGTTGGCGCCGTATAGTCGCCGATCCATTCGTCCTTCCACGCCTGGTCGTACTGCTGTTTGTTGCAGCCTGGCCGGTAGACGGCGACGAGCTCACGGGCGATCTGCTCGCGATGCGGCCGGCCACCGCCAGGCACCTCGTAGGTCGCGATGTAGACCAGCCAGCGATCGCCGGCCCTGCGCACCCAGCACGCGGCGCGCGGATGGTTGAACGGAAAACGCTCGGCGGACAGGTCGTCGCTATGGCCGACGTAGCTGACCGCGTACGTGCCGGGCCTGGCGTCCTGGTCTGGCCGGTACAAGATCGCGAAGACGGCCGCGGCCGCTGGCGGCGTCCAGCCGGCCAGCAGCCTGGGGCCCTCGAACGGATAGCCGGCCGCCGAGCCAAGCCGGATCATCGGTCGAACGCCGCGTACCCGAACCCGCCGTCTTCTTCCTCGCTGATGGCGTGGGCCCGCACGATTGGTCCTTCCGGCAACCCGGCCCGCGCCACGGCCGCCGTGAATGTCGTGGTGGCCCGCTCGATCGCCGCCTCCCGGCTCGGGGCGTCGACAACGAGCTGAGCGCCGTAGTGATCAGTGCCGACGCCGGTCGCGATGCCGTCGTAGCCCGCGACCGCGTCCGCGAGCTCGACGACCTCCTCCCGCGTCAGTACCCGGTCACTCTGGGCCTGGATGCCCACGCTCCACCTCATGACCACGCTCCGCTCCGCCCGGCTCGGGCCGAATCTAGTTCAGCGGCTGCCGCCTGGCTAATTCAAGGCTGGCAGCAGGGCCGCGAACTCTTCGAGACTGCTCAGGTCGTGCCCGGACAACAGCAGGTCGACGTGCGGGGCGGCGACCATCATGCCGAGCGTGCTCGGCCTGAAGGCCCGGTCGGTTCCCTTGTGCGGGTTCAGCCAGACGATCCGGTAGCTGAGCCTGGCCAGCCGTTCCATCGCCGCGGACAGGACGCGGGGGTCGCCGCGATCCAGCCCGTCTGAGCAGATCACGACGATGCCGCCGCGGCACAGCCCGCGACGGCCCCACTGTCTGACGAACTCGTCGAGCGACGCGCCGATCCTGGTCCCGCCCTCCCAGTCGAAGACCGTGCGCGCGGCTGACGCCAGGGCGTCATCCGGCCTGCGGTGATCGAGTTCCCTGGTGATCCTGGTCAGCCTGGTACCGAAGCAGAAGACCTCGACCCTGGCCGCGGCGCGTTTCGCGGAGTAAGCGAACTGGAGCAGGTTGCGCGAGTAGTCAGCCATCGACCCTGACACATCGAGGATCAGGATCAGCGGCCTCGGCCGCACCTTGCGAGCCCGCCAGTACAGTTCGGCTGGCTCGCCGTGCGCGCGCATCGACCGCCTGACCATCCGACGCATGTCGATAGCCGGGCCGCGGCGCGCGGGAGCCGTGCGCCTGGCGCGCCGCCTGGGCGGAGTCAGCCTGATCCGCGCCATGATCCGCCGCACAGCGGCGAGTTCGTCAGCGGTGCAGGCGGCGAAGGCCTTGTTGCGGAGCGTCTCGGCGTCCGAGGCCATCAGGCCGAGCACCGCCTCCTCGCGCTGCTCGTCCGAGCCGGGGTCGGCCGCGGGGACGACCAGGGCCGACCGACTGACCTGGCTCGCCGCGTCGGCGTTGAGCCGCAGCACGTCGGCGACCGGGTCATCCTCACCGAGGAAGAACCGCCTGAACACCCGGTCATAGATCGCGATGTCGTCCCTGCGGCTGACCAGCACGCAGCGTCCTGCCCAGTACAGGTCGACGAGGTCGGAAGGGTCCAGCTCCTTGATGGCCGCGCAGTAGCTGACGATGTCCCCTGAGCCGACCGCGACGCTCTCGGCCCGCAGTTCCCGGCCGAATCTGGCCAGCAGGCTGACGATCGCGGCCTGCCCTGTGCTGGCCTGCCCTGTGCTGGCCTGCCCTGTGCTGGCCTGCCCTGTGCTGGCCCGCTTAGGCACCGGCGGTGATGTCCGCGAGGTTCTCGCGGACCAGGTCGAGGTCGTCGCGCTCCTTCACGACCGAGCCGAGCGTGTCGCTGGCGACCGCGGGATCCAGGTCGGTCTCACCGAGAAAATGCAGCGTCCTGGCCCAGTCGATGGTCTCGGCCACCCCCGGTGGCTTGGCGAGGTCGAGCTCACGGAGCCGGTTCACCGCCGCGACCACCTTCCTGGTCAGCGCGACCCCGATGCCAGGCTCCTTGAGCAGCACGATTTCTACTTCACGGTCGGCGGACGGATAGCCGATCCAGTGGTACAGGCAGCGCCGTTTCAGGGCGTCATGCAGATCCCTGGTCCGGTTGGACGTCAGGATGACAAGCGGCGGGCTGCCGGCCTTGATGGTGCCGACCTCGGGGATGCTGATCTGGAAGTCGGACAGCACCTCGAGCAGGAACGCCTCGAACTCGTCGTCGGCCCTGTCGATCTCGTCGACGAGCAGCACCGCCTGCTCGCCGGCCCTGACGGCGGCCAGCAGCGGCCTTTCGAGCAGGAACTTCGGCCCGAAGAGCTTGTCGACGGCCTCAGGGTCAGCGGCCTGATGCTCGGACAGTGCCCTGATGTGCAGCATCTGCCTGGCGTAGTCCCATTCGTAGAGGGCCTGGTTGACGTCGATGCCCTCGTAACACTGGAGCCTGATCAGCCTGCGGCCGAAGATGGCGGACAGTACCTTCGCGACCTCGGTCTTGCCGACGCCGACTTCGCCCTCGAGGAGCAAGGGGCGATGCATCCTGATCGCCACGAACAGTGCGGTCGCGAGCCCGCGGTCGGCGATATAGCCGCCCTCGCGCAACGCGCCGGTCAGGTCAGCTACAGTCCCAGGGCGGTTCATGAAGGTCCGGCTGGCTAGCGGTCATCGCGGGTGGCCGGACCGAGCATCAGGTCCCTGATGGTGCCGGTACGGTCGCTGAGCTTGCCTTCGCGCTCGAGCGTGGCACGCCATGCGGCCCTGAGGTCACCGCTGGATCCGGCGAAATCGTCGAACCCGACATTTAGCATGTTCTTACAGGATTTGGCGGCTCCGAAGAGCTCGTCAAGCTCGGCGCTGGTCTGCCCGCTCGCGGTCCAGACACCGCGCAGCACGTCAACGGCCTCGTCAGGCTCACTACCAGAGCCGCCGCGCTCGTCCGGCCGGGACTCGCTGGCCCTGCGGGCCGGTTGCTGGCCTGGGGCCCGCTCCTGACCCATTTCCCAGCTGAGCACCCCGTCCACCTCCGCAAGCTGCGATCAGTGCATCTCCCTTCGACTGTAGTTGGGTCGCAGACCCGCCGCGATAGCGGATTAAGGGTTCCCTTATCGGCGAGATCTACCGGTCGCTGGGTGTGATCCACTTCTCCTCGCGCTCCGGCCTGGCGGCGGCGAGCGCGGACATGGCGTCCCCTGGCGAGGCGGCGCGCTGGATCAGCTCCCGGTTGGCAGGCTTGAGCAGGCCAACCTCGACCATGCGGTCCAGTTGCGCGGTGAGCGGGTCCCAGAATCCATCGACGTCGAGCAAGACCACAGGCTTGGCATGCAGGCCGAGCTGTGACCAGGTAGTCACCTCGGCCAGCTCATCCAGCGTCCCGAGCCCTCCGGGCAGCGCGACGAACCCGTCGGCCATGTCGTACATGAGCTGCTTGCGCGCATGCATCGTCGCGACCTCGCGCAATTCCGTGAGTCCGGCGTGCGGGACCTCGCGGCTGAACAGCCCGACCGGGATGACGCCGGTGACACGACCGCCGGCCCGGAGCGCGGCGTCAGCGAGCTCGCCCATCAGGCCGACCCGCCCGCCGCCGTAGATCAGGCTGATGCCGCTGGTCGCGATCAGCGTGCCTAGCGCCCTCGCCATCTCGCGATAACGCGGGTCTGGGGGTGTTGACGATCCGCAGAACACGCAGAGCGAGGTGATGGAGGTCATTGCCAGATCAACCTATCGGGCCCTGCGGGCTGGCTTCTCGCCTCGGGGCGGACGTCGGGCCCGCTCATGACCTTCGGCCCTGCTCACCGCCAGCCGCACCGGCGGATCGTGGAGGTGGAGAGATTTGCAGGCGTTAGTGAGAGAGGTGGATCGGTCATGCAAGCTGTGGTCGTCTACGAGTCGATGTTCGGCAACACCCGTGCGATCGCTGAGGCGATCGGCGTAGGGCTGGCGGATACGTTCGACGTCGTGGTCGTGCCGGTCGCGCAGGCCGACCCGGCACAGGTCAGTGACGCTGACCTCGTCGTGGTGGGCGGACCGACACATGGGCACGGAATGAGCCGCGCGCCGACACGCCTGGGAGCGGCGAAGCAGGCTGAGGAACCAGGCAGCGACGTCGCGCTGGAGCCTTACGCGAGCGGAGACGGGGTGCGCGAGTGGCTCGGGTCGCTCGGCACGAGCAGGGGTCACGGCATGGCAGCGGCCTTCGACACCCGCATGCGGGGCCCCGCCGCGCTGACGGGCCGCGCGTCCAAGGGCATCAGCCATGCGCTGCGGCGGCAAGGATACGAGGTGATCTCGGATCCGGAAAGCTTCCTGGTGACCAAGCGGAACACGCTCGTCGAGGGGGAAACAGTTCGCGCCCGCAACTGGGGCATCGCGCTGGCCAACAGTCTGGCGCTGGTCAGCTAGCGCCAGCCGGGCTGACACAGCCGGCCGGCGCCGCACCGTGCCGGCCCCGGTCGCGCACCGCGTGCGTCCTCGCGGATCCGCATTGCTAGCGTCCGTGCCTATGGCTGAGGCGATCTACGCTGGCTCGGCGCCGGAGGACGCCGCCGCCTACCGCGGCTGGCTGCTCGGGCACTTCATGCCGCCAGGTGACATCAGGCACAGTGCCGACGTCGAGATCAAGTGGGGCGTGCATCCGCGCGGCGACCAGCGGGCGCAATGGGTCACCGCGGAGGTCCGCACGGCGTTGATCCTGCTCGTCAGCGGGCGGTTCAGGATCGACTTCCGTGAGCAGAGCGTCGTGCTCGCCAGGCGCGGTGACTACGTCGTGTTCCATGGCGTGGACCATTCCTGGTTCGCCGAGGACGACTCCGTCATCGTCGGGGTACGCTGGCCGTCCGTTCCCGGATACGCGGTTCCCGGCGACTCGTGAGCCAAGCCCAACCGTTCTGGCCCTGACGGCGTCGTAGCTTCCGTAGAGCCACGCAGCGGCACGAGAGGGCCACCGCTATGACCCCATCCTTCCTGGCAGCCCGGCGGGCGGTCACCGGCGCCGCCCTGGTGTCGGTGGCGGCGCTGCTGACCGCCTGCACCTCGCCGAACCCGTCGCCGCACCCGAGCGCCACCAGCGCGTCGTCCCAGGGGACTGGCAGCGTGTCGTCGAGCGCGGCGCCGAGCAGCCCAGCACAGGGATCCTCGCACGCGGCCCCGGCCGGCCCGCAGGCTTGTGCGAGCCGCGATCTCGGCGTGCGGACCGGGCAGGGCGAGGGTGCCGCCGGCAGCACGTACGTCCCGATCGTGTTCACGAACACCTCGAACGTCACCTGCACGCTGTACGGCTATCCCGGCGTCGCGCTGGCCGGCGGCACCCCTGTCCACCAGATCGGGGCTGCCGCAGACGAGGACCAGGCGACCTCGCGCCAGGTCGTCACCCTCGGCCCCGGCGCGGTCGCCAGCGCGCAACTGCGGATCGTGTCAGCCCAGAACTTCCCCGCGGCCCGCTGCCACCAGGCGCCGGCCACGCACCTGCAGGTCTACCCGCCGAACCAGACAACGCCGATCTACGTCATGTACAGATCGACCGCGTGCTCCAAGCCCGTCCATCTGCTGATCATTGACGTCGTCAAGGCCGGTTCGGGCGGCTGACAGGAGCGGGCTAGCCCGATCCTGGCCTGGATAGCTGCGCGGTTCCGGCGAGGACGGCGCTAGCCAGGTCAGCCAGTGCCTGGTGGCTGGCGCGCGCGTGCCGGCGGAGCACGTCGAACGCGTCGTCGGGAGCGACCTGCCAGCGTTCGGCCAGGACACCCTTCGCCTGCTCGATCAGGATCCTGCTGCTCAGCGCCGCCTGGAGCTGAACGATCGCCGCTTGCTGCTGGCGCATGACCGCGCCGATGGACAGCCCGGCCGCGGCCACGTCGGCCAGCGACAAGGCGACCATGATCTGCGTGACGTCCGGTTCTTCGCCGCCGAGCAGTGCCAGCGCGCCCGTGGCACCCGGCAGCGGGCCGACGGGGACAAGCGTGACGGCCGTGAAGCCGGCCTCTGCCGCCATCGCGCTGAACCAGGGCCACCGGCGCTCCCGCATCGGCAGATCAGCGATCGTGATCAGCTGACCAGAGCGCGCGCACTCCAGCCAGGGGCTGGCATCGGCGCCGAGCGCGGCCCGCGCGATCACCTGACCGCGCTCGTCGGATGCGGCGAGAGCGGTCAGCGCTCCCGCTGAGCCCGCGGCGTAGACGATCGCGGCGCTCTGGGCGCCTGCAAGCCGGACGCAGTGCCCGCAGACGGCGGTCAGGTACGGCTCGGCGGCGCTGTCCGTGGCCAGGGCGTGCGCGAGCTCGGCGAACGCCGCTGCGACATCCGCGCGAGGCGCTGGTGCTGACATCGCAGGCTCAAATTCTGATAAAGCAGATAAACAGCATTCGTCTTTGTACGTTACGCCGGGGCCGTGATCATCGCTGTGACAGCCACCCTGACCGGCGTCAGGTGACCTGGCCGCGCGAGGCCGGGTCTCCGGCCGTGATGCGCAACGTCCGGCCGCAGGCGGGGCAGGCGGCCGCGGCCTGCTCGCCGGGATCGGGCAGCCAGATCGGGATCGGGTGCTGACACCACGGGCAGGCGACGACCGGCGGGTCTGGCGGGCCGCTGGCGGCGAAGCCAGCCAGATACTCCGCCAGCGGCTCAAGCGATGTCGCGGCGCGGCGCTCGTCGACACCGCCAGGATCGCGGAGCGGCATCGGAACCCACTGCCCGCTTCGGCCGGTGACCTGCGTTCCGTACTCCTGTGGCTTGCCCTCGGCGAGCAGGACGCGGTCGGTGAGGTATGCCACGTGCTTGTCTGTCGCCTCGCCCTTGGCGGCAGCCGCAGTCAGCAACTCAAGGCACCGCCGCTGGAACGCGGGATCGCGGTCGGCGTGCTGGACAAGCAGCCAGGCCGCGTCGGCGCCGTCCTCGCCGGCGACGGACCTGCCTGGCCAGCCGACCCTGGCGATGAGGTCCTTGAGCCAGGGCAGATTCTCCGCGTCGACCTGGCCCATCGCGTCAGGGTCTGAGCCCTTGCGAGCCGCCTGGTCGCGGTCAGCCCTGCGGAGTAGCTCAGCGCGAACGTCCCGTTGCACATAATCAGCATCGGCGAGAGCGGCGGCAGCCCGCAATGGACGCGCGCCGGCGCACGCGCGGATACTGGCCGCACGCAGCGAAGCGCGGCGGCGATCGGCAGCTCGCTGTTCATGGCGCTCGCCCCTGGCACGGTCGCAGGGCTGGTGCCGTGGTGGCTGACCGGATGGCACGGCACTGCCTGGTGGCCGCCCGCCCGGGTCTTCGGCGGCGCGCTGGTGCTCGGCGGCGGCGTGGTGCTCGCGGCCGCGTTCGCCAGGTTCGTGGTCGAGGGCCTCGGCACCCCTGCGCCGGCTGCGCCCACCGAGCGTCTCGTGGTCGGCGGGCTGTACCGGTACGTGCGGAACCCGATGTACCTCGCGGTCGTCGCGGTGATCCTGGGTCAGGCGCTGCTGTTCGGCCGCCTGGTGCGGTGTGTTCGCCGAGCAGGCCGGCCACCGCCGTGGCCAGGGCGGCGGCCGGGCTGGCGTCGGCTCCGGCCGGCAGCTGGTCGGAGTCGCCGAAGCCGGGCAGGTCGACCGCGATGACGTCAAAGCGCTCGGCCAGGGCCGGAAGCACCGGATCCCGGGCGTGGCGCCAGGATCCGATGCCGTGCAGCAGCACCATGGGATCGCCGCTTCCTGTGCGGGTGTAGGCGGGTGCGGACATGTGGTTCTCCTCTAGCTTGAGGCGATCCTGCGCAGTCGGTTGTACCCGGCTCATGCCCGGCGGCGCCTCTGCCTCGCGTTACCCTGAGGACGCTGCCGTTGGGGAGGTCCGGGTGACCGAAGCGGTGCCGCGGCTCAGAACGAACGCGACGGCCCTGCTGGACTGGCGCAGGCAGGTGGCCGCGCTGTACGCGGCTGTCCGGGCGGCCTCCGATGTCCGCGCGGCTCATCAGTACTGGCAGGCCGAGCGGAACAGGCTGCTCGCCAGCCATCCGCAATCGCCGATACCGGCGGGGCGCAGGGCCGCGTTCCGCGGTGTTCCGGTCGCGCCCTACGACCCCGCGCTGCGGTTCATCGTGCCCCTTGACGCCGACGTCGCGCCCGCCAGGATCGAGGTGCGGACCGGCACCGACGGCGTGGTGCCCTTCGAGCGGGCCGGCGTGGTGCATCTTCCCGGTGTAGGTGACCTCGATGTCTGGTGGCTAGCCAGCTACGGCGGCGGCATCTTCGTGCCGATCAAGGACGCCAGGACCGACGGCATCACCTATCCAGGCGGCCGCTACGTGATCGACACGGTCAAGGGCGCCGACCTGGGCGGCAGCGACGGTTCCCTGGCTATCGACCTGAACTTCGCCTATAACCCGTCGTGCGCCTACGACCCGGCATGGGCCTGCCCGCTGGCTTTGCCAGGCAACACGGTCCAGGTCGCCGTGACCGCCGGCGAACTCATGCGCCCAGTGTCGCGCGCGGCTAGCTGAGTTCTGCCGGCAGGCCGAGGTCCGCGAAGACCTCGGCCCCGCTGAGATCGCCGTCGAAGCCGAACCGGCCGAGCAGCTCGGTCGTCAGGAACCCCGTCACCGCGGCGATGCGCTCGCCGTCGAGCGTCAGCACATCGAGCACGGATGCTACGTACCGGTTCCGGCCGGGATCGAACGTGTAGCACGCGACGGCCAGCTGCCCGTTCGCCCGCGTGGTCGCGTGCCGCCAGCGCTCTGGCAAGACGTGGTTCTCGAGGAAATCGGTGACCGCCGGCGGGCCCTGGTACCAGGTGCGCAGCGGCGGCATCGCCCAGCTCGGCTCCGCGGTGAGCATCTGCACCAGGACGTCGGTGCGGCCAGCCTCGATCGCGTCTGCGTAGCTCTCGGCCAGCGCCCTGACGCGGTTGTCCCCGAGCGCGCGCAGCGTCACCTGCTGACTCTGCGCGGGCAACCGGTCCTGCGCCGCCGCCCTGGCCCGCTGCAGCGCGCTGTTGACCGCGGCCTCCGACGTGCCGAGCTGCGCGGCGATTTCCCTGGCGGAGAACCCTGCGACCTCCCGCAAGATCAGCACGACCCGCTGCAGCGGCGGCAGGTGCTGCAGCGCGACGACAAACGCCAGCTCCAGGCTCTCCCGCTGCTCGTAGCGGGCTTCGGGGGCCGGCTCGGTCTCGGCCAGCGCCTGGTCGGGGAACGGCTCGAGCCAGACCGGGTCGTTGAGCGGGTCGCCCGGGGCGGTCCCGCGCGCGGCGGCGGGCGCGTACGCGGCCGACAGCTCGCGCGCCGCCCGCCGCTTGGCGATGTCGAGCGCCGTGTTCGTGGCGATGGCGTACAACCAGGACCGCACGGAACTGCGGCCGGCGAAACCGTGCATGGCGCGCCAGGCGCGCAGGAACGCGTCCTGGACGGCGTCCTCCGCGTCGTGAAACGAGCCGAGCATCCGGTAGCAGTGCGCGGTGAGCTCGCCCCTGTGCACCTCGACGAGGTCAGCGAACGCGCCCTCATCGCCCTGCGAAGCCAGTTCGACGAGCGCTCGCTCGCGGTCACGTGAGCGATTCTGCACGGTCATCACGGCAAGGCTAGCGCTCCCCGATGACACCAGGACCGCTGCTGGCCGCGCGTCAGCGCGTCAGTCCTTCGCGATCATGACCTCGGTGGACTTGATGACGACCGTGACCTGGTCGCCCGCCCGGATATTCAACACCGAAGCCACACGGTCACCCGGCGGCCGCGGCGGCTGACGCAGGCAGCTGCGGCATGTCCCAGCCGCGCGCGAGGGACGACGGCCTGGTCAGGGTTGCGCCCGAGAAGTACTCGGTGAACTTCATGAACAGCGGGTTCCAGCGCAGCGGGTCGATGTAGTTCGGGTGGTTGGCCATCAGCATGGCCTCGTCGACGTGGGTGTGCAGCACGGCGACCTCAATCGCCCGCAGCCTTGAGCCCTCGCCGTCGATCGGGTGCATCGCCTGGACCATGCCCTCCATCTGGATCGGGCTCTCCGCGACGCCGGCGGGCTTGCCTGGACCGTAGGACTCGGGCGTCAGGCCCGCCGCGGCGAACTTGTCCGCCTCGTAGCTGTAGCCCCTGGCGGCCTTGTAGTCCGACACGTCGGGCCGCCCGGTGAGCAGGGCGATCCTGTCGATCGCGTCGACCATCGGCTCGTCGACCAGGTTCAGCACGCACAGCGGCCGTTCTTGCAGGTTCCGGACGGTCTGTGAGCTGATGGCCATCCCCAGCACCGCGGTGTTCCCCACCCACCACGCCGACGACATCGGCGCCACGTTGGTGGAGCCGTCGTTGTTCAGCGAGCTGACCAGCACGACGGGCGTACCGAAGTAGAGCATCTTGGGGTTGAGTTCGCGCTTCACGTGTCCTCCGCGGTCTGGTTTGTCTCTCTGCCCGGCTAACGCGCGACCGGGGCGGCGCGTGAGGTCACGGCCGCCCCGGTTGGCGCGGCGTTCAGGCCGCGGTCTCGTGCTCCAGCTCAAGGAGCACGCGCTTGATCTCGGGCCCGCCGATGTAGGCGCCAGGTGAGCCATCCCCGAGCACGACCCGGTGACAGGGGATCACCAGCGGCAGAGGGTTTGTTGCGCATGCCGTGCCCACCGCGCGCGCCGCGCGCGGATGACCAACCTCGGCGGCGAGCTCGCCATAGCTGACGGTCCGGCCGTAACTGACGTCCGGCAGGTGCTCGAGCACGGTCCTGCGGAACCCGGTGGCGAGCCGCAGGTCGACGGCGAGGTCGAAGCCCCTGCGCTGCCTGGTGAAGTAGTCATCGAACTGCCGCGCGGCGGTATCGAGTTTTGCCGGGGCGAACAGGACTCGCGGGCTGACCTGCTCCGCCAGCGCGGTCAGGACTGCCTCGTGACCCTGGCGGGCGTAGGCGACGCGGATCAGGCCGAGCGCGGTCGCCGCGATCAGCAGCTGGCCGACCGGCGTGTCCAGCGTCCGGTAGGCGACGTCGAGCAGGTTCTGCTGCTGAGCGCGGTTCGCCAGGGTGGCGCGCACCCGCTGCATCGCCGCGTCGGGCGGGGAATCGGCTGCGCCGGCGAGGAGCCGTTCGAGGTCGTTCATGTCATCTCCTTTGTCGGCTGGGATCGATGCCCGGAACCGGGCACCGGGTAAGCGCGCCGCATGGCCTTGATGCCGTCGGCCGCGCTCCTGCGGGCGGCGGCCTCGCTGGTGCCCATGATGGCCGCGACCTCGGCGTATGCCAGGTCGGCGACGTAGTGGTAGGCAACGGCGTGCCGCTGCTTGGGCGGCAGGTCCCTGACCGCGGCCCAGAGCGGTTCGTCAGGCAGCGCGGGCTCGGCGCTGCGGGAGGGCCGCTCGGGCACGTCCTGGACCGGCACCGCGTGCCTGGCCTGGCGGCGCAGGATGTCGAGGGCTTTCCGGTGCGCGATCGTGACCAGCCACGACTTGACGTCGCTGTCCGGCCGGAGCCGGGGATAGGCCTCGAGCGCGGCGAGGAAAGCGTCGGCGGCGGCGTCCTCCGCGTCGTGCACGGGCAGCAGTGCCCGGCACACCCGGAGCACGACCTGGCCGTACTCGGTCACCACGTTGTCGAACGGTGGAAGGCTCACAACCGACTAACGTGCCACACCCGCCGCTCGTGAGGCCGGTCGCGATGGAGCTCGCCTTCATGATCGCGAAGAAGCCAGGGTCCTATCGGAACACCGATCCTTCGCGATCATGAATGAATTGCGGAATAATGGTCGGCATTTCCGGTGCGGCGGAGGCAACTGAATGACGAATTGGTCATTTGAGCATGTCGCCGAGACGCGCGCGGCGCTGCGAACGATTGTCTCCGACCCCGCCTACGGCGCGACGGCGCTGTCGAACGTGCGGATCATGTCCGAGGTGCTGCCGCGACTGCTCCGCGGCGCGCGGCTCGAGCGATCGGTGCTGGTCACCGCCGCCAGCGAGAGCCTGGCGAGCACGATGCTCAAGCACGTGTCCGAGGGCATGGATCCTGGTACGGCTGTCCGCCTCGCCGCGAGATTCCTGAACACGATCTCGCCCGTGCCGCTCGAGGCCTGCTGCTGGGTGGCCGCCGAGCTCGCGCTGGCGCTCGGCCTGATCACGGTCGAGCGGGCCGATGAACTCGGTTCCTGCGCCGCGGCGCCGCCCGACGACTCCGCCGCCCCGCCCGACGACACGCCTGTCCCGCCCGTCGGCTCGCCTGTCCCGCCCGTCGGCTCCGCTCCGACTCCCGATGACCCGACCGCCAGCCCGGCGTCGCCGCGTCCTGACCATGAAGGGCCAGGGGCGGTGCCGGTCGCGCCGGCCGGCGGCCAGCCGTCCGGCGCTCAGCCGTTCGGCGCTCAGCCGGTCCCGCAGTACGGCCAGCCGACCCAGGCGGCACCACGGCCGGCCCCTGGCTACCGAGGCGGGCAGCCGGTGGCCGGCTCCGACGACTGGATCAGCCGCGCGGTCAGGGAGAGCGTGCATCCTGGCCTGCTGGCCTTCAACCCGCCGCCTGAAATGCAGCAGGGCCGCTCCGAGCGCATCGAGGTCGGGGTCGCCCGTTCACCGGAGCTGCGGGACGCGCTCACGGCGGGCTTCCGCGGACGTGGGCTGCCAGAGGTCCTCCAGGTCGACGCCGCCCCTGTGATGGGGGTCGAGCTGCGAGGATCATCGTTCCAGATCGACGCGCTCAGCCCGGTCGAGCAGCTCGTCGTCCCGCTGGCCCGATGGGAGTACGACGTGACCCCGCTGCGGTCAGGGAGCCAGACGCTGACCCTGTGCGTGAGCATCCGCATCGACTCGCCGTTCGCGCCCGGCGGCAAGATCGCGGTCCCCGTGCTCGAGCGCGACATCAAGATCAGGGTCGATGTGGTCTACGGGGCGCGGCGTTTTGTCGCCGGCAACTGGCAGTGGCTGGTCGGCACGGCCGTCGGCCTTGGCGGCGGCATCGCCGCGTGGGTCGCGCTCGTGCACTGAGCCGGAGACTGGTCCGGCATCTGGCGGCATCCCGGACGGCCGGCACTAGGGTGACCGGATGATCACGAGCGTGATCGGAGCCCCCGGGTCCGGCAAGAGCACGGTGAAGGAACCGCTCGCGGCCCGCTTGCCCGCATGCGTGGTGCTGGACTGGGACGCCCTCATGGAGCCGGCGGCGGCGCTGGCCGGTCGCGGCATCAGGGAGCATCCCGAGACCTGGCCCGCATACCGGCAGCTCGTGCGGACGGTGCTGGACACTCTGACCGGGGTGCCGGTTGTGCTGCTCGGCGTCTGCACACCCGATGAACTGCCGGGCTGGCCGATCGACGCGTGGGTCCTGCTTGACTGCGCTGATGCCGAGCGGAAGCGCCGCCTTCTTGCGCGCGCCGATGGCAGCAGCGTGCGCGAGGCACTAGCGGATGCACGGGCATACCGCTCGCTGGGCCTGCCGGCCATCGACACGACCGGCCGCACGCCGGCGGATGTGGCCGGCGACCTGGCCAGACTCATCCTGTCCTCAAGTCCTGGCAAGCCCGCGCCCAGCGGGTACCCGAGCCCGCGGCCGGGTCGCGGCGCGCCCTTCACCTAACGGCAGTGCGGGGTTACGGGTCAGGCGGGCAGGAGGGCCAGGTGAAGGCCGCGCAGCCGGTCCTGGTCGGCAATGATGTCCATCGCCGTGATCTTGCGCTCGGCGCCGACGGTCAGCTTGATCACGATTTGCAGCCGGCCTGCCGGCGCGAAGACAAGGCCCACCGTCCCGTCGATCAGCGCCAGCTGCGAATGCGCGGCCCTGGACGAGGCGGCGGCGGCACCGGAGGCGACCAGCCGCATGCCTTGACGGTCCAGCGCACGGCCCGACGGCGAGGCGCCGGCGTCGGCGTGCAGCGTCACGTCGGGATCGAGCAACGCGATCAGCGCGGACATATCGCCGCCGCGGGCAGCGGCCAGGAATGCCGTGGCCACCTCCCGCTGGCGGGCGACGTCGGCTGCGTGATCAGGGCTGGACGCACCGTGCACGCGGCGCCGTGCCCGGCTGGCGAGCTGCCGGGTCGCCTCAGGCGTGCGGCCGAGCGCGTCCGCCACCTCGGTAAACGGCATCGCGAACATATCGTGCAGAACGAAAGCCAGGCGCTCGGCCGGCGTCAGGGTGTCGAGCACGACCAGCAGCGCGAGCCCCACCGAGTCGGCCAGGACAGCCTCGTCCTCCGGATCGCTGGCCGGCATCGCACCGCTCGTCGCTGCCAGGCCCACGGGCGCCCCGGACCTAGCGGCCAGTTCCTCGGCGCTCGGCCAGGAGTCACCCACAGGTTGCTCGCGCCGACGCGAACGGAGAATGTTGAGTGACACCCGCGCGACGACCGTGGTCAGCCATCCGCCCAGGTTGTCGACTTCGCTCGTGTCGGTGCCGGTCAGCCGCAGCCAGGTGTCCTGGACCGCGTCGTCGGCGTCGGTTACCGAGCCAAGCAGGCGGTACGCCACCGCCCGCAGGTGATCGCGGTTCTCCTCGAAGGCGGCTGCCAGCCACTGGATGTCGGCCATGTGTCACGTTTCCTCGTTGCCAGGTGTCACCACCCTGACACCCGGCGGCCAGCGGATGTGACATGAGCCGGTTGCCTCCCGGCCTGCTGGGCACGGGAAGACATGGTCAGTGCGCGCGGAGGCGGGCCTGCATGCCCGCCGGTGAGGAGAAGCTATGACGTCACCCATCCTGGTCACAGGCGGCACAGGCACGCTCGGACGGCACCTGGTGCGGCGGCTGCACGAGGCCGGGCAGCAGGTCCGGGTGCTCAGCCGGCACCCGCACGAGGCCAGCGAGGGCGTCGAGTACGTCACCGGCGACCTCCTGCAGGACGAGGGGGTCGACGCCGCGGTGAATGGCGTCGGTGTCATCGTGCACTGCGCGGGCAGCCAGAAAGGCGACGAGGTGGCGACCGCGAACCTGGTCAGTGCCGCGTCCGCTGCTGGGAAGCCGCACCTGGTGTACATCTCGGTGATCGGCGCTGACCGCATTCCTGTCGTCAGCGGAGCTGACCGCATGATGTTCAGCTACTTCGCGTCCAAGCGGGCAGCTGAGCTGGTCGTATCCGGATCCGGCCTGCCGTGGACGACGCTGCGGGCCGCCCAGTTCCACGACCTGATCCTGACGGTCGCGGAGGCCATGGCCAAGCTGCCCGTGGTACCGGTTCCCAAGGGGTTCAGGTTCCAGCCGGTCGACGCCGGCGAGGTGGCCGGGCGGCTGGCAGAACTGGCGCAGGACAGCCCGGCCGGGCTGGTGCCCGACATGGCAGGACCGCGAATCTACGGGACGGCCGAGCTGATGCGCGAGTACCTGGCGGCGCGGCGCCTGAACCGCCGGATCGTCCAGATCCCCGTGCCCGGCCAGGCCGCCGGCGCGTTCCGGGCTGGCGCCAACATCGACCCTGACCGGGCTGTCGGCCGCCGGACCTGGGAGGACTTCCTGGCCGACCGCGTGCTCAGCGCAGCCTGACGCGGCGGGGGGCTTGGCCAGGACTACGGGCCCGCTGCCTGGGCGCGTTCCTGGTCACTGCTTAGGGCCTGTCAGGCACAAAACACTCGGAGCGACGGGCCCTCGATCGCAATGGCGGTCAGCCCAGATTCCGTCCCGCTCATGTGATCCTCGCCTGCCTCCCAGCGCACGCCCGAGCCTGCGGTGAGCGGGATCCTCGTCCCGTCCGGCCCCGTGGCCCAGCCATCGCCCGCGACGACCAGGAACAGCTGGGCTTCGGTGGCCGGATGCATGCCGATGACACCGCCCGGTCCGATCCTCAGGCACGTCAGCTGGACAGGTCCGGCGCCGGTGGCGATCCGGGTCGCGTGAAGCCCGTTGCTACCGAAGTGATCGATGACCTTCTCGTCGCGGTCGAACCTGAAGACGTCCAAAAGCGCTCCCGCTGGCTGAATCGATCGCCAATGGCCGAGTGCAGACAGCGCGGCCGCTAAATGCGTTGACGGCCGCGGCTGGGCTGCGGCCAGCATGTCAGGTATGCCGATTGTCTATTTCATCCAGCACGCTGAGAAGCACGCTGCTCCGGGGGATCCAGGACTCACGGCTCGCGGCATGGCGCAAGCGGCCCGGACGGCACGGTGGCTGGACGGCCGCGACGTGCGGCGGGTATTCAGCAGCCCGCAACGGCGGGCGTGGCAGACCGCCGAGGTCATAGCGTCGGCGCTCGGGCTGAGGGTTGTGCCGGATCCGCGGCTGCGTGAGCGAGTGAACTGGTCGGGCACTGGCACCTTCAAGGTCTTCCTCGGTGACTGGCGGCGGTCGGCCCTGGATCGGGATTACGTTCCCCCTGGCGGTGACTCCTCGCGTCAGGCTGGCGAGCGCATGCGCGCGTTCGTGGCGGACCTCCCGGCGCACCGTGGATCCGTCGTGGCCGTGACTCACGGCGGCGCCACCACCGACCTGCTCAGAACGCTGCTCGGCGACGACCAGGTTCCTGACCGGTTGCTCAACGACGGCGTTCCGGCGTGCGCTATCACGACGCTGGACGGCTTGCAGGTCACCGGAATAGCGTCGGTCGCCCACCTGGGGTCGCCGTGACCGAGGGGAATCGGACATTCGAGGCCGAACGTCGCTGAGCAGCGGTCTCGCCTAGCCTGCTAGCTGCTCCGCCAGCTTGCTGGCGATCTGGTCCATCGTGGCCACGTCGACATGCGGCCGGTCAGCGCCGCCGAGCAGCCCGAAGACGCGCGGGCCGCGGTTCTCCTCGGCGAGGCTCGCTGGCCTCGGCAGGATGTGAAAGTGAACGTGGGCGAAGCCCTCTGCCTCGGCGAACTGGGCGACGTACGTCTTGGCGCAGCCCGTCACCGCGTGCAGGGCGCGGGAGAGCCGGACCTGCCACGAGCCGAGCGACGCGGCCTCGGCATCGGTCAGCTCAGCGATCGTCGTGACGTGCCTGCGGGGGAGCAGGACGAGCCAGCCGGGCAGCGCGGAGTTGAAGGCGTGCGCGACCCGCCAGAACTGGTCGGCCGCGACGCGATCGCGCAGAGACAGCCGGTCAATGTCCGCGTTTCCCTGGCAGCTATAGCAATCCGTCTCAGGCGCCATGACACCGACACTAAACCAAGCCAGAACGCCCGCAGGGAGCCCCGGATCTAGCCTTGGACAATGAGCTGGGACGAGGCGTTCGCGGACCGCTACGAGGAATGGTCGGCAGGAATGACGGCCGACATCGCCTTCTACGTGCGGCTTGCCGTCGAAGCAGATGGGCCGCTCGTGGAGCTGGCGATCGGGAACGGCCGGGTGGCCATCCCCGTGGCCCAGGCGACAGGCAAGCGCGTCATCGGCATCGACATGTCTCCCGCGATGCTAAAGCAGGCCAGGACGCGCGCGTCTGACGCCGGCGTAGAGCTCGATCTGCGTGAAGGCGACATGCGTGACCTGGCCCTGGACGAGCCCGCCGGACTGATTTACTGCCCGTACCGCGCCCTGCTGCACCTGCCGACCTGGGCGGATCGCCGCCGCACCTTCGAGCGGGTGGCCGCATCGCTCCGGCCTGGCGGGCGGTTCGCCTGGAACGCGCCGTCGCCGGCCTCGACGGCGAAGCGCTCTACGGCGGGTTCGCACGCGAACCGTTCGACCAGGACAGCCGCGAATACGTGTTCGTCGCCCGCAAAGCAGGCGCCTCTCAGCTGCCGTGGTAGCGCAGGTCGAGTACGTCGGTGCGGCGCTGGTCCAGGTACCAGCTGCTGACGTCGTTGGCGTCGATCGTCGCTCTCAGTACAGCGGCGGGACCCGCGGGCAGTTCTGCGAGGACGTTGCCGCGCGGCGAGATGATCATGCTGGGACAGTGCTGGCGCGGGTCTGCGACATTGGCGGAGATGACGAACCGCTGATTCGCCGCCGCCCGGCTGATCAGATGGCTGCGCCAGACTGTTGGCGGCTGAGCAGGATTGACGGCATAGGTGAGATAGACAAAAGCATGGGCTCCGGCTGTGGCCAGATACTGCCATTGCTCGGCAAACAAGAGCTCACGGCAGATCTGGACTCCGACGCGGAGAAGTTCCCCGTTACTGCGGACCTCGAGAACGCGCAGCTCATTTCCGGCCGCCAGGCGGCCGCGCTCGTGCGTGGCGAGGTTGACCTTCCTGTAGATCGATCGGGTGCCATCGGGACCGAAGTAGATGGCGGCGTTCCGCCAGGTGCCCTGATCGTGCAGGAGCGAGCCGCAGAAGAGGTGAACCGTCCTGCGCTTTGCCTGCTCAGCGAGTCAGTCGAGGCCGCGGCGAACCGAGGCGGCATCAAGCTGGTCCAAGCCACTGAGGTCGTCGTCATACCCGGACACGGCTGCTTCAGGGAATACGACGAGCTCACCTGGCTGGCACCCCGAAAGCACGGTGGCCATCGCAGCCAGGTTCTGCTCGATGTCCCAGGTGACCGGGATCTGGCCTACGACGACCGCCGTTTTCATGCCATCCTGCGATCACATGGACTCCGACATGGCAAGCGTGCGCTCGCGCACAGGCTCGCCGCCGTCATGGAGTTCCTCGGCTGCTGAGAAGGCCGGACGCGATGAACGCCGACAGGTCACGCACGAGGTCGCTGATCTCGGCGGCACCGCCGCGGCGGGCTTCTGGCCACTCATCCACCTTGGTCCACCAGTACTCGCGCGGGGTGCCGGGGAACCTCGGCAGCAGGTGAATGTGCAGATGCGGTACGGCGTCCCCGATGACGGCCGCGTACACGTGCTCGGCCCCGGCGACCTCGCGAAGCGCCCGGCTGGACACGGAGCACCACCAGCCCGCCGAGCGGGCCTCTGCCTCGGTGAGGTCCGCCAGGCCGGGCGCGTGCCGCCACGGCTCGACGATCAGGTGCCCCAGGTAGGACGTCGTGCCCGGACGCCCCAGCACGTCGGGCGTGGCGATGTGCGAGACCACGACCAGATCATCCTCGCCAACCGGGCCGCCCGGCATCATCGCGCCGGGGTCGCGATGCTTCCGGCAGACGAAGCACTCCGCGCCCGCGATTTCTGACATAACGGCAATCTACGTCGCGCCCCCGGCAGGGGGCTCGTCGATGACGAGCGCCATGCCGACGGAGTCCGGCGCGGTCTCCGTGAAGCCGTGCCGGGCGTACAGCGCGCGACCCGGCGGGTCGGCTAGCAGGCGCCAGGAGGGAAGCGACCGCGGAGCTCACCGCGAGCGCCGTGTCAGCGGGCACCGTCGGGCCCGGCGTCACGAGCGGCGGCGTCACGGGCCTGATCTCGGCGATGCGCGCGATGGTGCAGGAACCGGGCGACGCGACCTCCGAGCGCTGGCAGCGCTTCCTCGACATCCGCCTCGCTGGCATGCGAGCGACGCGGCTGGCAAGCTTGCCGGGGTGACCATGCGGCAGGGCTGGGAGTCCGAGGCGCAGAACTGGCTGGTCTTCACAAGGACTCCCGGCTACGACAGCTCGCACGAGGAAACGAACGTGCCGGTCCTGCTTGACCTGCTGCCGCGGCCCCCATCCCGGGCCAACCGCACAGGACGCTGGACCTTGCGTGCGGCGAGGGCCGCCTGAGCAGGTTCCTGACAAAGCTGGGTCACACGGTCGTGGGCGCTGATGCCTCGCCGGCGATGGTGCGCGGCGCCGCCACTCACCAGGACGCCTCGCCTGTGGTGCTCGCTGACGCCACCGAACTGCCGTTCGCCGATGCCAGCTTCGACCTCGTCGTGGCCTACATGTGCCTGCACGACATCGACGACATGTCCGAGCGGGCCGTATCCAGGGATCCAGGCGCCCGCCGGTGGCAGCGGATCCCCCTGTTCCTGCACCTGCGGGCGATCAAGCCGGGGTGAGCACGATCGCCCGTAACCTGGGCGATTGCTGCTAACGGCCGCTGCGCGCCGGCCGGATCAACTCGAGAATGCCGTTGGTGCGCCTGGCGCCGAGCTTCGACATGAGCGCGCGAGAGGCCACGTTCGTGTCGTCGACCTCGGCGGTGACTTCCTTCTTGCCGCGCTCGTGCAGCGCGCGGAACGCCCTCGCCAGCAACACCGTCGCGAGGCCGCGGCGACGATAAGGCGGCAGCACGGCTATCAGCCCGAGCCGCGGCCTTCCCGGGCTGTTCCACACCCGGACCAGGCCGATGTACTCGCCGCTTCCCACGTCGACGGCCACGAGGTAGGTCGCCGGGTCGAAGTCCGAGCCGAAGGTCTCCTCGTTGAAGTCGACAGGATCCCACTGCCATCCCTCGGCGCCCGGCACGTCCTGGCGCAGGGCGTCATCGAGTAGCCGCAGCTGATCCTCGAAGCCGTCGTTGGCGGAAATGATCACCACGCCGTCCGGCTCATCGGTGTCGTGCAGCCCGGTGACCTCGGGATCGGTCGGAATGACGACGAAGCTCTCGCGGCGGCTGACGGTGAAGCCAAGCCGCGCGAACTGCGCGAGCGACTGCTTGTCCGCCTCACCCGCGATGGTGTACAGGTCTCCTCCGGTGTTCTCCGCCACGGCGGTGAGCAGCGGTTCGTAGCTGTCGTCCCGGCACACGTCGAAATGGACAAACCACCGCCCGTTGGGGCGCAGCACAGCCGACACGGCCCCGACGGCCTGGCCTTCGTCAACGGCCCGCCAGATCAAGCCTGGCGGGGCGCGCACGATCAGGAGACGGGAGCCAGTCATACCGGCAGACGGTAACATCCGGGCAGGCCAGCGAGCCAACTCTTACCTCCGCACGTGGGCTGACCGGTGCCGGAGATGGCGACACGCGGGCAAAACGACTCTATGCTGACCGCGAGCGGCGAGCGGCGAGCGGCTGCGGGCGGCCGTACTCCGAGCGAATTTGTTGTGCTCAGAGGGGGCAGATGCGGCGAAACATGCGATGCTGCGCCGGTTCCGTCAGCTCCGAGGGTCGAAAGTCCTGTGACCTGGGCGGAAGGGCTCTACCTGCGGACCACCCGGCTTTCGGATCGTGGAAATGACCGCCGCGGGTCGAGTGTCGAGCGGCGCTCGGGGAGACGGCGCTCCGCTCCCTCGCCGTGGTCTTAGCGGCAAGTTGCGAGGGCTGATAGATGTGAGCGGACCGCGATCGGCGCCACCCGGGGAGCCGTTCGCGCAGGTCGCCGAGACTCACTCGGCGGCCGTCTTCTTCGCCGGCGGGTGGGCGTTCAAGGTCAAGAAGCCAGTCGACCTCGGATTCCTGGACTTCACCTCGCCGCAGGCCCGCGAGGCGGCATGTCACGCCGAGGTTGACCTCAACAGGCGGTTCGCACCCGACGTCTACACCGGCGTCGGCGAGCTGAAGGACCCGGCCGGCCGGATGGTCGAGCACCTGGTCATGATGCGCAGAATGCCAGCCAGCCGGCGGCTGTCCTCGCTGGTCACGGCCCGCGAGCCGGTGGCGGGCCCGCTGCGGGAGGTGGCACGCACGCTGGCCGCCGCCCATGCGGCTTCGCCCCGGCGCACCGATATGCCGAGCAGGGCAGCAGGGATGCCGTGCTCGGCCGGTGGCGTGCCAACTTCGCCCAGGCGCGGGCGCTGCCTGAGTCCCCGGTCAGCCCGGCCGTCATCGCTGACGTGCAGGAACTGGCCGAGCGGCTCCTGGCCGGCAGGCAGCCGCTCTTCGCGGGCCGGATGCCGCTCAGGCCGGATCGTCGACGGCCACGGCGACCTGCTCGCCGATGACATCTTCTGCCTTGATGACAGGCCGCGGATCCTGGACTGCCTGGACTTTGACGACCTGCTGCGCTGGCTCGACGGGCTCGACGACGACGCGTGCCTGGCGATGGACCTCGAGCACGTCGGGGCCGCCGGCCTGGCTCAGCAGTTCACCAGGTGGTATGCCGAGTTCGCGGCCGACCCCGCGCCACCGGTCCTGCTGCACCACTACATCGCCTATCGCGCGTTCATGCGGGCGAAAGTGACGGCGCTGCGCGCCGGACAGGGCGATCCGGGCGCCGCCGACGAGGCGCGGCGGTCGGCGGCGCGGGCCGTGGCAGCCGGCGCGGCCGCGGACCTCGTGCAGCTACGGTGCACGGTGCCGGCGGGCGTGGCCGAGCAGCGAGTCGGCGCCCGACGCGAGAAGCCGGCCCGCGGGGCCCGGGCGGACGACCCATCCGACGCCAGCCCGGAGATCCTCAGGCGAATGGCGGTCACCGCGGACCCCTGACCAGAGGCCGTCCCTGTCGAGACGGCTGGTGCAGGGGATCCGCTGGTGCAGGCGCTGACGGCGATCAGGCCGCGCGGTGTCATCGACGGCTGGTCCACGTCGGGCCGGTGACCTGCCAGTCGGTGTCCCAGGAGGCGAGCTTGCGCCGGCTCACGGTCCCGAGCGCCACCATCCCGGCAACCAGCAGCACCAGCCCGGTGAGGAAGAACGCGCTCATAGCTGCCAGCGCCTCCTGCGTGCTCTCCTGGCCGTGGCGCGGCGGCGGGCCGGCTGGCTTGCCTGACTGGTTCGTCCAGATCGCGACCTTGGCGCCAGCGTGGCCGCCGGCCGTCGCCTTGACCAGCCCGACCCGTGCCGAGCCGTCTGGCGCGCTCCACCTGGCCAGCGCCGGCATCGCCACCGGCCCGTACAGGGTGTAGTAGGGACCAGGCGTGTCCTGCAGCAGCACCGCCTCGACCTTGTACCTGCTGACCTGCTCGGCGTGCTGGCCAGCGGCGGCTGCCCAGTGCGCGGCGCCCATCGCCGCGGCCGGCGCCCCCACCAGGAACGCGGCGAGCAGGCCAGCCACGAGGGCCGTCTCGGCCTTGTCGGTGGGACGGCGCAGCGGATTGCGGCTTGGCCACAGCCCGCGAACGACCCTGGCAAGGGCGGACATCCGGATGAGACGCAGGTTCCGCCGCATCGTGGCCGCCTCCTCACATGCACTACCGATCCAGAATCGGTCGCCGGCCCCGGCGCGGCCTACGGCCGATCTGCCCTTCTGGGCGGGACTTTCAGCCCGAGTCGGGCAGGTAGCGCCGCGCGCCGGCGTAGGTGCCGAACGTCCATACCGACTCGATCCGCCCTGACGATCGGCGTCACGCGGCAGATGATCCCGAAGGCCGCGTACAGGGTGTGCGTGAACCCCGAGCAGTCGAAGGCGAATCCAGACGTGCCGGCCCACAGGTACTGCAGGCCGAGGAACTTCCTTGCCTCGGCGACCAGCTTCGCGCCGGTCGCGCCCCAGGGCGTTCCCGCCCGGTGCAGCACGACCTTGCCGGGCCCGATGGCTACCTGACGCCCGCCGATCAGCTTGACCACGACGTAGGCCGATGTGGACCTGACCACAGGCAGGGTCGTGCCGTAGCTGACCTCCATGACCCGTTAACCGGCGAGGCCGGCGCTGGTCCACGCGCTCCACAGCCACGCGGTCTTCGTCCTGACCACCGCTGACGTGCTCGCCGATGCCGGCGCGGTGTTCGTGAGCTGCCTGGTCGGGACGTAGCCGGGGTAGCCGCGGCTGTCCCTGGGCGTCGGCTGGCGGGACACCGCGACCTTGCTCCACCCAGGACGCGGGTAGACGGTCCTGACCCACACTGTGGCCACGTTCACCGCGACATAGCAGGTACCGGACTTGCACGGCTGCGGAACGCTCGTCGCCGCGATCACGTGGCCGCGGCCGGCGATGCCGGCCGGCGATGCCCCGCGCAGGTAAGGTCCGGCGGCCCACGCTCCCGCGATGCCAAGCGCCAGCACGGCGATGCCGCTCGCCGCTGCTCGCACCCCGCTGCCGCCTAACATGACAGATGCTGCTGCGCCGCGCGCGGTCGGCCCTGACCGATCAGCCCCTAAGCGAAGACTCAGGGAGCTCCTCGCGCGTTGACGCTGGCCAGATCGCGGCGCCAACCAGCAGGGTGGAGTCATGGGGGCACGAACCGGACCTGAGCGCGGCGGGGCATAGCCATGGCCGAGATCCCGTGGCTCGGACTCTTGCTCGCCTTCATCTCGGCGATCGTGACGAACACGGCCTACTCCCTCGAACACGACGCGGCCGCATCGATGCCGCCGCTGTCACCGCGCCGCCCGCTGAGGTCAGCGACCGTCCTGCTGCGCGACCGGCGCTGGGTTCTGGCCTTCATGGTGGAAAGCGCGGGATGGCTGATCTACATCTTGGCGCTGCGGCTGGCTCCGCTGGCGCTTGTCCAGGCCGTCGTGGCTTCCGGTGTCGCCGTGCTGGCATTCGCAACCGCCCGCGGCCACCCGTCCCGGCTGGCGCGGCGCGAGCAGTACGCCGTCGTCCTGGCGCTGGCGGGGCTGATCCTGCTGGCGCTGTCCCTGGTGGGAGTCGAGCCGTCGGATCACCGCCCGGCCGTGCCCTCGATCACCATCTGGCTGGCGGCCTGCGCTGGCGGTGCCGTGCTCCTTATCGTCATTCCAGGACGGGTGGCCCGCGCCGCCTCGCTCGGCATGGCGACGGGCCTGCTGTTCGCCGACGGTGACATCTCGGCCAAGCTGGTCGGCTACGGCGGCTGGTGGCTCATCGCGTTCATCCCGCTGATCACTGGCTACGCGGTCGGAACCAGCGTGCTGCAGTCGGCTTACCAGCACGGCGACGCGCTCACGGCTGCCGGCACGGCGACGATGGTGACCAACGTGGTGCCGATCCTCGCGGGATTCGCCATCTTCCACGAGACCCTGCCCGGCGGCTTCCTCGCGGTCCTGCAGGTCGCGGCGTTCGCGTCGCTCGTCATGAGCGCGGTTCTGCTCGGACAGCGGCAGGCGCCGCGCAGCGAGACGCGAACTCAAGCAGAGCAGGAGCCTGCCCAGCCGGCTCATCCGACTGAGCACGCATAACAAGGCGCTGCCCGCTGGTGCCCACCGCAAGGCCAGCGACCCCAGGTGTTACAGCGCCAGCCGAATCGGGCATTCTTGGCGCAGGCCCCCATCGCTACACCAGAGCAGCCGCGAGGGCTGTCGCGGACCCGCGCGCCAGCGAGAGGAGCAGCGTGGACTTCAAGCTCGAGGTTGTCGTGATTCCGGTTGCCGACGTGGACCGGGCCAAGGCCTTCTACAAGACGCTGGGCTGGCGCGAGGATGCGGACCTTGTGAACAGCTGGTTCGTCCAGGAGATCACCACGCGGCTGCCAGGCCGGTGACCAGGACGTGACGTTCGAGCCAGGGAGTGAGCGCATGAGTGACTATGACGTCATCGTGATCGGCGCCGGCTCGCCCGGAGAGCACTGCGCCGGGGAACTCGCCGACGGCGGCCTTCGGGTCGCGCTGGTCGAGCGCGACCTGGTCGGAGGTGAGTGCTCGTACTGGGCGTGCATACCCTCCAAGACACTGCTGCGGCCAGGTGAGGCGGCACACGCCGCGCAGGAAGCTGCGGCAACCGCGCAGGTCGACACGAACGAGGCTCTGGCTTGGCGCGACTTCCAGGTGTCCGGGTACTCCGACGCGGGCCAGGAACGCTGGCTCGCCAGCAAGGGCATCGACCTGCTGCGCGGGACAGGGCGGCTGGCCGGGACCGGCGTGGTCGAGGTCGATGGCGTCCCGCACACCGCGAGGCACGTTGTCGTGGCCACGGGAGCGGACCCGGTCGTGCCGCCGGTCCCTGGCCTGCGCGAACTCGATGGGCTGTGGACCAACCGCGAGGCGACCGGGATGAAGGCCATCCCGCGCCGCCTGCTGGTCCTCGGCGGCGGACCGGTCGGCGCCGAGATGGCTCAGGCGGTGCGCCGCTTCGGCGGCGAGGTGGCACTCGTAGAAGGCGCAAGTCGCGTGCTGGCCCGCGAGCCGGCGGCCCTTGGCGAGGCACTCGGCGAAATCTTGCGCCGTGACGGCGTCGAGCTGTTCCTCGGCGTGCACGCTGCCGCCGCCCGCCGCGAAGGCCAGGACTACGTCCTGACCCTCGACGACGGACGCGAACTGCGCGGCGATCGCCTGCTCGTCGCGACGGGGCGGCGTCCCAGGGTGGACGGCATCGGCCTGGAAACGGTCGGCGTCAAGGCCGACGGGCGCGGCCTTCCCGTCGACGAGTACCTGCGTGCCGGTGAGCGGCTGTGGGGAGTCGGCGACGTCACAGGCGTGCGGCTGCTTACCCATGTCGGCAAGTACCAGGGCGAGGTCGTCGCCTCCAACATCTTCGGCGAATCCAGGCCGGCCAGCTACCAGGCCATTCCGAGCGTGGTCTACACCGATCCGCAGGCGGCCTCGGTGGGCGCACCCGATGACCAGTTCCAGGCGACCGTTCCCATCGCCGGCGTGGCCAAGATGGAGACCTATACCCGCGCCTACGCGGAGTCCAACGGCTTCCTGACCTTGCTCAGCGACGGGGACGTGCTGACGGGCGCCTACGCGCTCGGCCCGGAGGCCGGCGAGTGGCTGCAGCAGGCCACCCTGGCTATCCGGGCCCGGGTTCCGCTGGCGGTGCTCCGCGATGTCATTCAGCCGTTCCCGACCTTCTCCGAGATCTACGTCCCCGCGCTGAAGGCGCTCCGCAGCACGATCGCGGCTGCCAGAGAGAAAGCGCCTGCCTAGCCTGCGAGCCGGAACGCGAGCGAGTTGCGCGGAGTCATGGAGCCGGGGTGATCGAGATGATCACCGGCTGGCCTGCTGGCCGGCCAGGGTACAGCCAGGACTGGATGCGCCGCAGCGGCGCGATGATCATCAGGTCGGCCCGGTACTTCCGCTTGATGACCCGTTCAACGCCGCTGATCTCGGAGTCGGGCAGCAGTCTCGCGAATCCGGAAACCTGACCGCCGCGGAGCTTGCCGGTGGCCGTGCACGGCGCGATGAGCACGGCTGGATCGCGTCGGATCCGCTTCACCTTGCCGGAGCAGGAGTCGGTCTCGACCAGCAGCCTGCCGTCCTGTTCGACGAACCAGACCGGGGTCGCGACCGGCGTGCCGTCGCGCTTATAACTGGTGACGTTGAGGAACTTGCCGCGGAACCGGCGTGCCGCCGCCCCGCGGGTCCAGTTCTCTTCGCTAATCGATTCACTCGCCATTGTGCGCTCCCGCGTCTCCGCGCGGTCTTCCTGGCCGACACCCCGTGACGATCACGATGTCAGTGTCGTCCGCTCCGGATCGGCGCGTCAGGGTCAAAGGTCCGCGCGCGGGTCCCGAGACCGGGCTGGCTTCAGAGAAGTCCCGCGCCCGTCGGCCGGCGTCGTATCGTCGGAGCCATGGCGCTGTTACTTCTCCTGCCCGGTGGCCTGGCCGCCATCCTCGTCGTGTTCGCCGCCGTGTGGCGCGTGCAACGGAGCGCCCGGCGGAGCTTCCCGGTCAGCTCCGGCCCTGGCGCCAGGATCGGCGGTCAGTGGACGCCTAGGGCAGACAAGGCCCAGGTCCCGGCAGGCCAACCCGGGTTCGCCGGGCCCGGGCGCCGGGCCCGGGCGCCTGACCCGGGCGCCTGACCCGGGCGCCTGACCCGGAGTCAAGGCCTGCGTGGCGGCCGTGCTTGGCGGGCAGAATGCTGGTCATGCCTGGGCCAGCAAGCTGGGACACGATCGTCATCCTCGGCGGCGGTCTCGCCGGGGGCAACGCGGCAGCGACCCTCCGGGAGGAGGGCTTCCGCGGCCGGATGGTGATCATCAGCCAGGAGCCGGGCGTTCCTTACGGACGTCCTCCGCTCTCGAAGACGTACCTGCGTTCAGAGGAGGAACTGGAGTCCTGGTACGTCCGGCCCCCAGCCTGGTACCAGGAGCACGACGTCGAGCTTCGCACCGATTCACGCGTCGTCGCGGTCGACGCCGCCGCCCACGAGGTCGTCCTCGATCAGGACCGGGAACTCAGGTATCAGCAGCTGCTGATCGCCACCGGAGGCCGTAACCGGCGGCTTCGCGTACCCGGCGCTGACCTGGCCGGAGTCCGCTACCTGCGCACCGTCGCCGAGTGCGACGCGATCAAGGCCGAAGCTGCCCCTGGCCGGCACGCCGTCGTGGTCGGCATGGGCTTCATCGGCTGTGAGGTGGCCGCGTCGCTGGCGCAGCTAGGGGTGCAGGTGACGGTGATCTTCCCGGGCCAGGTGCCGCTGGCGAAGGTGCTAGGAGACGAGGTCGGCGCGCTGATCGCCGCCATCCACCGCGAGAACGACGTCGAGCTCCTGGCTGGAGAGCAGGTCGCGCGCTTCGATGGCACGGCACGCATCGAGGCCGTCGTGACCGCCAGCGGCAAGCGCGTCGCCTGCGACTTCGCCGTCGTCGGCGTCGGGATCACTCCGGAGGTTTCGGCTCTCGCCGGATCATCGATCGCGCAGGAGAACGGGGTCCTGACCGACGAACGGTGCCGGACCAGCGCTCCCGACGTCTACGCGGCTGGCGATGTCGCCAACCATCGTCACCCGCTGTTCGGGCGGATCCGGGTCGAGCACTTCAACAACGCGGAGAAGCAAGGAGCGGCAGCGGCCAGGATCATGCTCGGCTCGGAAGCTCCCTACGGCTACGTCCACACCTTCTGGTCAGACCAGTACGAGCACAAGATTGAGTATGTCGGACACGCCGCGACGTGGCATGACTTCGTCGTCCGCGGCAGCACGGACGAACGAAAGCTGGTGGGGTTTTACCTGCTGGACGGCCAGGTGCGGGCCGCGGTGAGCCTGGACCGCGGTGGCGACCCCGAACTGGACCACCACGGCGAGATGGCTGCCGCCGGACGCCTGGTGGCGCAGCGCTCGCGGCCAGCTCGCGGCCTGCTCGCCGATGGGCACACGGACCTGTGGTCGCTGGTGCCCGGCGGATGACCGAGGCGTGTGATGTCAGGCGTTAGAGAACAGCGGGATGTTCGCTCCGCTCGCCGGCGCCATGGGGCTGTCGAGCAGCGCGAGGATCAGCCCGGCGACGTCGGCAGGCGTCAGGCCCGGACTCAGTTCTGGGTTGGCGCGGCGCAGCATCTGGGTGTCGACCGCGCCTGGGCTGACGCAGATAGCGGTGATGCCGTGCTTCTTTCCCTCGACCGCGACCGCCTCGGTGAGTCCCACGACCCCGAACTTAGAGACGTTGTAGGCAGCCAGCCCCGGGAACTTCTCGGTCGCGTACACGCCTGAGAGCGAGGCGATGGTGACGATCCTGCCTTCGCCCTCCTGGCGCATGGCTGTGAACGCCGCCCGGCAGCATAGGAATGTGCCCGTCAGGTTCACGCCGAGTGTCTGGTCCCAGATCTGCGTTGTCGTGTCCGCGAACGGCACGGACGTCAGCGCGCCAGCGGCACAGACCAGTGCGGAAGGATTGCCCGCCTGCCCGGCGACGGCGAACAGGCGGTCGACGTCTGCCTGCTTGCTCACGTCGGCGGGCACTGATCGGGCCGTCCCGCCGTCGTGCCTGATGCGGCTGGCGACGTCGTCGAGAGCTTCCTGGTCACGGGCTGCGAGGATGACCTCCGCACCGGCGCCAGCCATGGCCGCGGCTGTGGCGGCTCCGATCCCTCGGCTGGCGCCGGTGACGACTGCCACTCGCCCGGCCAGCCAGTGCAGCGGGTCACTCATCGTCTGCCTCCACGGGGCACATGCCGGACATCCGGCGGTAGAGACGCTCGTGCGCGTCCAGGCTCTGCTCAAGATCGAGATGAAGCTCGGCATGCCGCCGGCATGCCGCCCGCGAAAGCGTAGCGGCGCGCCCGGCCGCGCCGGCCGCGGCCTGAAGGTCGCCGGGACGCACCAGGAACCCGGTGAGGCCGTCCGCGATCACCTCAGCCAGCCCCCCGCGCCGGAATGCGACCACCGGCGTGCCGCACGCTTGTGCCTCTGCGGCTGCCATCCCGAATGGCTCGTCCCAGCTGACGGGATTCAGGACGACCGCCGCTCTGGCCATCGCCGCCCAGAGCGAAGTCCTGGGTACGGCCTGGCGGACCGTGACGCCTGGCCTGGTCCGCCGCGGGCCGATCTGCTGAAGGGCATATCCGGCGTCATAAGCATCGCCGTACACGTCGATGGCCAGCCCGGCCGCGGAGGCGATGTCGATGGCTTCGGCGGCCCCCTTTTCCGGGCTCAGCCGGCCGGCGAAGACGGCGCCCGACCCGCCTGTCTCTGACCAGGGAATGACGCGTGTGGGCACGCACGGCCGAAGAACTGCGTCGATGCGGATGAGGCGGCGCCATGCCGCCGCCTGGAATGCAGAGACGGTCGCGACAACGGGAGGGCTGCCGGAGCGCTGCGCACGGTCAAGTTCCGCCTCGATCGGCTCGTCGGGCGGCAGGTGGAGCGTATGCAGGACTGGCGCGGATACGGCGGTCGCGAGCCGGACGGCGGGTGCGTCGAAGGCGTGGTTGTGGATCACGTCATAGCGGGTTTCCCGCATCCGCGCGAACGCGGTCGAGAAGGCGGTCTCGGCCGCGGCGAACGCGGCCGGTGAGCCGGGCACGCGGGGTGCGACGGCCCGGTACAGCGTCCCTGCCAGGGCACCGGGATCGGCTCCGGTGTCGATGATCGTGACCCCGCTGATCTCCGAGCCAGAAGCGGCGTATACGTGAACCTCGTGCCCCCGCCCAGCCAAGCCGCGGGCCAGATCGGACACGAAGGCCTGCGAGCCACCGAGCTGCGGCTCGCGGATGGCAGTGACGAGCGGCGCCATGATCGCGATCCTCATTGAGGCATGAGCTTGAAGGCGACGTCCCGGGGTGGATTGATGCCCAGGAGGTCGAACGACACCTGCCGCAGCCGCCGCCGGCGCACCGCCCCGGCGGCGCGGGGATAGAAGATCTCGGACAGCTCGACCGCTGCCTGGTGACTGGGGAATTCGACGGCCATCGGGCCGCCGAAGCTGACGTACTGATAACCGCGCGCGGCAAGCCAGTCGGTGTTGTTTGGCCAGATGATTGCGACGCATCCGCCTGGTTTGCACACCCGCTCCATCTCCGACAGGCCGCGATCGCCGCCGTGCGCGTCCGCTGGAGTGAACGCCGAACACGCGACGACGAGGTCGGCGACGCCTGCGGAAAGCGGCAGCTCATCGAAGAATCCGTGCAGTATCCGCACGCTTCCGTGTCCCGGTCCCGCGGCTGCCAGCTTCCGCCGCAGGATCTGGCGCAACGGTTTCGCCGGCTCGATCGCCACGATCTCGCGCCCGCGATCGATCAGGTCGAGCGTCAGCCGGCCAGTGCCAGCGCCAACCTCGACGATCCGGTCTGCGAAGCGCGGCAGCCACCCGAGGATGCCGGGGTGAAGCCGTTCGGCACTGGCGAGCCGGTCGTAGAGCTCCGGTTCGAGCCGGTAGAGCAGCTCCCAGGCCAGCACCGTGTCGGTCAGGGGATCACCGTCCCCGCACGGGACGAACCGGCGCGCCTCCTCGGCGGTGAACACCTGCAGGTCTGCTGCGGTGTACCGGGTGTGCAACTCGCGACCCGCACCGAGCGGGAACTCAGGCTCGATCACCGACCTCTGCCCAGTTCTTGTCTGTCTCCCACACCCGCAGCGCTCGCAGTCGTCCCTCGGGAAGCTCCGTCCTGAGCCGCTCCCAGAAAGTGACGGCGAGGTTCTCGGCGGTCGGGATGCGGTCCGCGAGCCAGGGGACGTCGGTGTTGAGATTGCGGTGGTCCACATCGCGGATGACTCGCCGGCAGATGACGTCGGAGAGGAACTTCAGGTCCATGACGTACCCGCTGGCCTGGTCGATCTCGCCGCCGACGACGACCTCGAGGACGTAGTTGTGCCCGTGCATGTTGGCGCATTTCCCGAACATGCGCCGGTTCTCGTCATCGGAAAGAGCGGGGTCGTAGAGGCGGTGCGCGGCATTGAACGACTCCCGGCGGCCGATCTGAACGGTTACCACGCCCTCATCATGCCCAGGCGCCCATCCACGAACCTGTCGCGAACGGCAGCGCGCGCCGTCGTGCCCAAGGTGCGCTCCCCCAGGATGCTGGGCCTCGCGGCGCTCGGTCGGCTTGCCGAATTCGCGGAACGCCCGCAGTCGCGGCGAGAGCTCACCCAGCACGTCGCAGAACACCCGGCCACGCACCTTCGCCCGCGCGGCGTCGCGGTGATGGTGGAGGCCGAGCATTCCTGCATGGCGCAGACGTGCGTCGGTGCCGTCGGCCCACCTCGGTCACCTCGGCACTGCGAGTCCGTGGATTCCTGTCTCCTTATTGACGGTTCGGTACTCTGCGGCGCAGCCATTCGGGGCTGCCCGCAGGTTTGGCCGGCGCATCCGACTAGCTGGGAGCATCGGGACGATGAGCCCTAAGCTCGTCGTATGGCCAGGTACTTCGACATCCATCCGGCCAACCCGCAGCGGCGCGCGATCATCGAGGTCGCCGAGATCGTGCGCGCAGGCGGGGTGATCGCCTACCCGACGGACTCCTGCTACGCCCTCGGCTGCCGGCTCGGCAACGGTGACGGCTTCACCAGGATCAGATCGATCCGGCACCTCGACGAGCGGCACCACCTCACGCTCGTCTGCCGGGATTTCGCCCAGCTCGGCCAGTTCGCGCACGTCGCCAACCCGGTGTTCCGGGCTATCAAGGCGGCGACCCCCGGCAGTTACACGTTCATCCTGCCCGCGACAAAGGAGGTGCCGCGCCGGTTGCAGCACCCGCGGAAGAAGACCGTCGGCGTGCGGATTCCGCGGCATGTGGTGGCCCAGGCTCTGCTGGCCGAACTCGGCGAGCCGCTGGTCTCGAGCACCCTGCTGCTGCCCGGCGAGGACGAGCCCATGACCGATGGGTGGCTGATCGCTGAGCAGCTGGATCACGCCGTGGACGCGGTGGTCGACTCGGGTGACTGCGGCATCGAACCAACCACGGTGATCGACTTCTCCCAGGAGGAACCCGAGATCGTACGCCGCGGGGCCGGCGACACGTCCGGTTTCGAGTGAACTCGCAAGGCCGGATGTGGTCTGCCCGCGCCGCGCGACCGCCGCCGCAGTCGGCGGGATTCACCTGGACTTGTACCGCACCGGCTACCGGACGATACCGACAATCGGCTGGTTGTTCCTGCTCCAGTTGATCGTGGCGTTCGCGTTCGCCACCGCTCGGCAGTGGCGAGCCGGTCGTGGAACTCCGGTTCGAGCCGGTGCAGCAGTTCCCAGGCCAGCACCGTGTCGGTCAGGGGATCGCTGTATACCTGCGCGGCGACAGCGGCCCCGGCCAAGCGCACGGCAACAAGGTCAACCTGAACGGAGGCGTGTGGCATGAAATGACCGTCTCCGGGTGATCCCTCCTAGACCGCCGCCTCACGCCGCGATGGCCGCGCGATGCCTGCCGATGCCGCGACCGGGTTCAGCCAGCTGCCACACCGGGTGCGCCGCGGCCTGTGCATCCTGGATCAGGCCCTCGAGGTGAACGGCAAGCAGAATGGCGCCGTCGATCAGCAGGTCGCGCTCGGCCTCGGTGATCTGGCCCCGCATCGCCTGCTCACGGAACTGCGCGCAGATCTGCTCGAGCGCCGCATCTATCGTGAACACGGTTCCCACCTCCTTCGACTAGTCATACCGCCGCAGGGACCGGGTACGGTCAGGGTCTTTGGTCCGCGTTACGGCTGACCTTCGGTCGCGGTGCGATGCCGAATGGCAGGGCTGAGTGGCGGGGTGGGATCTGGAGTGCTCAATGACGATGGAGGTTCGAGGTGGCCAGGCTGATCTACTCCGCTATCGCATCCCTGGACGGATACGTCGAGGACAAGCACGGCAGCTTCGAATGGGCGGCCCCCGATGACGAAGTGCACGCCTTCGTCAATGACCTCGAGCGGCCGGTCGGCACCTACCTGTACGGGCGCCGGATGTACGAGACGATGGTGTACTGGGAGACGGCAAGCACCAGCGGCGATCAACCCGCGGCTATCAGGGACTATGCGGATATCTGGCGCGCGGCCGAGAAGATCGTGTACTCGCGGATGCTCAAGTCGACATTGAGCGCCCGGACGCGGATCGAGCGCGATTTCGAACCTGGAGCGATCAGGCAGCTCAAGGAGTCATCGGCCCGCGACATCACGATTGGCGGTGCGGGTCTCGCTGGCGAGGCGATGGCCGCAGGCTTGATCGACGAGTGCCATCTGTTCCTAAGCCCGATCGTCGTCGGCGGCGGGAAGCGCGCATTGCCGGATGAGGTTCGCGTTCAGCTCGAGCTCCTGGACGAGCACCGATTCCGAGGCGGCGTGGTTCATCTGCACTACCGGGTGGGCGCCCGCCCGGCGAGCGCATAGCGAAAGGCCAAGACGAATAACAGTTGTCCACAGGTGATCGTGTGGACAACCCGTGGCACTGGCGGCCTAGATGCGCTGCCCGGTAGGCGCTGGTCGAGCGGGGACCCTGTGTGCCACGGAACCTGTCCGGTCGATAGTCTGCCATTTCGCCTACTACTGGAGAAGCCCGCCGTCGCCAGCCTCAGCAGGCGAATACCGATTGATCCGGCACGCCGACCTGAGGAACAACCATGGACGCTGAGCCCCTTTACCAGCCCTCAGACCTGCTGCGCTTCGTTGACCTGTGCGGCGGTGCCCTAGTGCCGGGTTCGGCTGCCGCGGTTTATGTTGCGAATACTCAAGACGGCAAGACGGCGAGCAAGGACACCGCACTGTGGCTGTCGGATGGCGGCGGGCACCGTCGTCTCGCTCCGGCGGACACCGCGCAGTCCCGGCCGGCGGTATCGCCTGACGGGACGCGTGTCGCGTTCCTCCAGGTGCGGGCTGACGCCGAGGGCAACGAGGCCGCCCAGCTCTGCGTGTGCTCACTGGCTGGCGGCGAGACGACAGTGCTGACTTCCTTCCCTCGCGGGACCGGGCCAGTCGGTCCGTCTTGGTCACCAGACGGTCAGTACCTGGCGGTCGACGCATCCGACGCGCCCAGGCGCGACACCGATCTCGCTTACCGGGTCACCAGGACGATCTGGCGCATGGACAGCATGGGACTCGTCGATGACAAGCTGACGGATGTCTTCGTGGTTCCAGCCGCCGGCGGGCCGCCCCGTCGCCTCACTTCTGAGGGTGGCGTCATCTCGTTCCTCGAGTGGTCGCCTGACGGCACGGCCATCTTGTTCGGGACCTTCGGTTCTCCCGACTCCGCGAACTATGAGATCAAGATCGTCGAGCACCTCGCCGGAAACACCCGTACGGTGACGAGCGCCCCGTTCCTCGCGTACACGGCCGTCGCCGCCTGGCTGCCCGGCGGACGGGTGGCTTACAACTCGCCGTGGCAGATCAACCGGCGTATCGACCTGTTGGTGTTCGACCCGGCGAGCGGGGCGCACGACAGTCGTCTCCCGGACAGCGACGGTCAGCTGTTCGGGCTCGTGCAGGCAGGATTCGACTCGCGCGCCATCGAGCCGCGAATCGTCGTGGATCCGAGCGGTGAGTGGGCGTACGTGTACATCCAGAAGGGGGGCAGCATGCTCACAGCCCGGGTGGCCCTCCGCGGCGATATCCGGGTCGAAACGCTCACCGAGCCGTCGTATTCTGCCGTCCCGCTCGCCGTGGACGGCACCCGCCTGCTGGCCATCCGCACGGCGCACACCGAGCCCGCGAACCTGGTAGTGATCGACACGCAGTCGGCCGCAGCCGAGGCTGTCACGCAGCTCAACGCGGACTGGCTCACCGAGATGCCGTTCGACGTGCATCACCTCACGTATCCGACCTCTGACGGCGAGACCGAGATCGAGGGCTGGTACCTGGCACCCAGCCAGCTGACGGCGCCGTACCCCACGGTCCTCCACATTCACGGCGGGCCGTTCGCCGCCCATGGCGAGATCTTCAATCTCGACAACCTGCTCCTGACCGCCGCTGGCTACGGAGTGCTGTCCGTGAACTTCCGGGGTGGCTCAGGATACGGCGACGCACACGCCAGAATGCTCATCGCCGACTGGGGCCGATTCGACATGGCCGATCTCCTGCAGGGCGTGGACGTCGCCGTCGAAAGAGGACTCGCGGACGGTGATCGTGTGGCGTCCTTCGGGCTGTCCGGCGGCGGCTACCTCACGTCGTGGCTCTTGACCCACAGCGACCGCTTCCGTGCAGGTGTCGCCGAGTGCCTGGTCTCCGACTGGGCAGGCATGCTCGGCTCTGACATCCCGCATGTGATCGCGACCTGGATGGACAGTCAGCCGGGCCGGGGTGAGGCATCCATGGCCCCATACGCCCGGATGGCCCCCTCGACCTTCGCCGCGCAGTGCTCGGCACCGCTGATGATCCTTGAGCACGAGGCCGACCTGCGCTGCCCGATCACGCAGGGCGACATCCTCTACAACGAATTGAAGCTGGCAGGCAAGGAGACAGAGATGCTCAGGCTGCCAGGGGTTCCGCACTCCCCGTTCGCCGCAGACCTCCGCGTTCGGGTCGAGCGCGCCCGAGCGCTCATCGAGTGGATGGATCGCCACATGAATGGTGTCCACGACGCCTGAAGCCCGATGACGTCGCCCGATGACCCGATGTGAAGCAGCTGAGGGCCTCAATTACTCAGAGACACTGCCCTTTGAATCGAGCAGTGACCTCAAGTAATCTTCGACGTTGTCGAAGTTCGCTTCTAGGCCGTCGTACTTGGTCATGTGGTCGCGGCCAGTCCTGTCGCGGAACGCCAGCCTGTGCGTCAGCTTCGTCACTCCGTCTGTCTCCTGCAGATCCATCGACTCGACGGCCTCCGCGTCTGGCCACCCTTCGCCCGACCACGTCTCCCGTCATCGTCGTAGGCGCCGAACCCAGGTGGTGGCCGCCGGTCTAGGTGGTCCAGGGTCGGCGAAGCCGACGCCGGCGCTAACCTCTCCGCTACTAGCGACGCGGGTCGCGGGTCGCGGTGACGTGCGCAGACTCGGCTGCGGCTCAGTTGATGTCGAACTCGTTGCCTTCCGGGTCCTTCATCCCCACCGCGTAGTGGTCGAATCGTTCTTCGGGCAGTGCGCCGGTGATGGTGGCGCCCAGGGCCGCCAGCCGGCTGGCCTCCGCGTCGACTCGCTGCCTGCGAATCTCGATCGGGTCCGTCCAATTGCCACTGGCGTGCAGGTCGAGGTGCAGACGGTTCTTTACCGTCTTGGCGTCAGCTATACACTCTGAAGTAGTAACCAGCTTCGGAGGTCACGATGGCCAGGCACACGGCGCTGTACTGCCGGATCAGCAAAGACCGCAGCGGGCGGCACGAGGGCGTTGACGCGCAGGAACGATGGGGCCGTGACTACGCCGCCGCGGCGTGGCCGGACCTGCCGGCCGTGGTGTACGCCGACAACGACATCAGCGCCTCCAACGGGGATCACCGGCCCGGTTACGAGGCACTGCGGCAGGCCATCGGCCGGGGCGAGGTCGCGCATGTGTGGTGCGTCGAGCAGTCCCGGCTGGAGCGCCGCGAGGTCGGATGGTTCATGCTGGCCGCCGAGCTGGTCGCCGCAGGGATCACCGAGCTGCACACCAACCGCGACGGCATCGTCCGCGTCGGCGACGACATCGCCGGGATCAAGGCCGTGCTGAATGCGGGCGAGATTCGCAAGCTGAAGGCCCGGATCAATGACCGGCTTGCCGAGAACGCCGCGAACGGCACGCCGCCCGGGTCGGTGCCGTTCGGCTACGCGCACGGTGTCAGCGACCAGGGCGCCAAGACGTACGTCATCGTGCCCGAGCAGGCCGACGCGATCAGGTCGGCCGCTCAGATGGTGCTGGCCGGGTGGTCGCTGAACCGGGTGGCCGCCGAGCTGCGCGAGCGCGGGCTGGCCGGGCCGCACCGGGTCAAGGTGAAGACCCCGGCCGGGGACGTGCTGACCGACGATCAGGGCAGGCCGGTCACGCGGGCGACCGCGCTCACCGCCGGGTCGGTCCGCTCGATGCTGACCAAGCCGACGATCGCCGGGTGGCGCGTGCACGGCGGCCGGACGGTCGGCCGCGGGAACTGGGAGCCGATCCTCGATGACGACACGTGGCAGGCATGCCGCGCCAGGCTCAACGGGCCGCGCACCGTCAAGCGCAGCGACGGCGGAACCTACCCGGTCACGTCCGCGCACTCCGGCTACAGCGGCCGGAAGTACACGCTGACCGGCGGCCTGGCCGTGTGCGGCGTGTGCAGCGCGCCGCTCGTCGGCACCATCAAGCAGCTCAAGGGCGGCAAGCGGCCGAGCATGCCGTACCTGATCTGCCACCCGACCCGGGGCGGCCGCGCATGCACCGGGATCATGCTCGAAGCCACCGAGCGGAACGTAGCTGACCGGCTGTTCGCCGAGCTGGACAAACCGGAGTTCCTTGAGGCAGTCGCCGCCGATGACCACGGCGCGCGCCGTGAGCAGATCACGGCCGCGCTCGGCGCGTCGGACGGCAAGCGCGCCGAGCTGGCCGCCATGTGGGCCGCCGATGACCTCACGTCCGCCGAATGGCAGGCCGCGCGCCGCGCCCAGGCCGAGACCGAGCAGAAGCTACGCGCCGAACTCGCGAGCGTGCCGCCCCCGCTCGCCCGGGTCAGCATCGGGCACGCCCGCGCATCCTGGCCGGACATGACCCTCGACGAGCGCCGCGAGTTCCTGCGGCTGTTCATCGAGCGCGTCACGATCAGCCGCGCCAAGCCAGGCACCAAGGGATTCGACGCGGGCCGCGTCGCCATCGAGTGGCGGAAACGGTGATGTGGCAGCGATTGCACACCCGACACACCGGGCTGCAAAAACCCGTGTCGTTTTTCTGCTAGCTTCCGGGCCGTTCCCAACGCCGCGCACCACTGTGCAAGGGCGGAACGCCTGTTCACAGTAGGTCACGCTATTCCACTGAAGGCATCTGGACCTACGCGCTTATTCGCGCCGCTGCAGGCCAGCGCGCCGCCACCGTCACCCATGTGCAGCAGAAATGGGCTCTCACCAGCGAAAAGACGTGTTGAACGACCCTGACGGTCACGGTTCAATGGGGTCTGCACACCCCCGCCCGTGCGGGAGACGCGACCTGCTTCCTACGGCCCGGCCGCGCCTCCCTTGTCCCGTAAGGACCAGGTGATCGTATGCCCCCGCGTGCCGCGAAGTCACGGCCCGAACCGCGTCAGCTGCGCACCCTCATCGAAAGCCGGCCAGCAATTCCGCAAAACCCCCAGGACCATTCGCCGGTGGGTTCGCGAAGGCAGGCTGCCCGCCTACCGTCTTGCGACCGGCCGCGTGCTCGTCGACCAGGCCGATCTTGACGCCCTCATCGAGCAGATCGATGTGGCGCTGCCGTGACCGCGGAAGCAGCGCGGCGGGGTGAACTTGATGCCGTCATCGGGCATGACGGGACACGGCAGGTTCGCCGCCGCGTAACGGCAGGCGTTACCTCCGCCTGCCATCCCGGGCTGGCTCTCGGCGACCCGGCGGCGCTCGCCCGGGCCGCCGCTATCGTCCGTACCGCGCTCTCCCGCGGTCGCCTCGCCCACCCCGATCTGGATGACCGTCAGGTTGTGAAGGCCGCCCGGCTGCTGATCAAAGCCGAGATGGCTGAGCGCGCCGGGCAGTCAGTGAAGGCCAGGGCCGCACGCAGGCAAGGCCAGGCAACGGCATGATCGCCCAGGAACGCCTGGAGGCGATCGTCCGCAACCTGATGATGGACGGCCTCGACGCCCGCACCATCGCCCGCAAGACCGGGGTCCCGGTCGAACGCGTCCAGCGGATCGCGCATCAGGTCAACGGACGGGACCCGGACCAGGCAGCCAAGGCGACCCGCAAGAGGCGGGCGCGGACCGAGCGGGCACTGTTCGGCACGACCCTGGCCGCACCCCGCCAGTACGGCCCTAACTCGAAGCGCACCTCCGATGGGCGCCGCTGACAAGCCGAGAGGCCGCCCCGTCGCTGAGACGACCTCTCGCAAAACCAGTGCACCCGGCAAGGCCACCGATGCCCCCATCGTAACCGCCGAAGCCGTCAAGCCGCTGAAGTGCCGTGCCCTCATCCCGGGCCATCTGACTTCATGCGCCAACCCTGCCGAGCCTGGTTCCCGCCGCTGCGCGATCCATCAAGAGCGTGCACGGTGACCGGCGACCTCCTGCACGGCGCGCTTGGCTACGCGCAGCGTGGCTGGCCCGTGTTCCCGTGCAAGCCCGGCGGCAAAGCTCCCCTGACAATCCACGGATTCAATAACGCCACCACGGACCCGGCCGTGATACGTGACTGGTGGTCACGCTGCCCTGGCGCCAATATCGCGGTCGCGGCCGGCTACCCCGCTGTTGATGTCCTCGACGTCGACAACCGTCCCGGCGGCAACGGGTTCGCCGCACTGAACCGCGTCAAGCGCGCCGGCCTCCTCACTGGCGCCCAGGCCCTCGTCCGCACCCGGTCGCGCGGACTGCACCTGTACTTCGCCGGGACCAGCCAGCGGTGCGGGAAACTCCCCGGCCACTACCTCGACTTCAAAGCCGCGGGCGGGTACGTGCTTATGCCGCCGTCGTTCGTCGAGGCCGACGACAAGGGCCCGGCCGGGTTCTACGAGCTGATCGAGGAACGCGAATCCAGCGGCACCCTCGACTGGCAGTCCGTCCGTCACCTGCTCGACCCGCCGCCCCCGCCGCGGCCGTCAAGGCGGATCGTGACCGGCGACGCCCCGAGACGGTGGGCTGGCGTACTTGCCCACCTGTCCGCCCTCCACGACGGGGATGAGCGGTGGCGGCAACTCCACTGGGCGGCCTGCCGCGCCGGGGAACTGATCGCCGCAGGGGCGCTCGGCGAGGCAGAGGCACGCGTCGCGCTCATGGACGCCGCCCAGGCTAACGGCTACATCACCGATCACGGCGAACGCGAAGCCATCCGCAAGATCGACCGCGGCCTCGCCGCAGTGGCGGTGAACTCATGAACCTCGACGACTTCGACGTCGACCCCGAGCCGGAGCGCGACCAGGCCGGCGAAGTGCCGGACGAGGAGAAGACAGACAAGAAGTCGGCCGCCACGATCCTGATCGAGATCGCCCAGGGTCTGTACGAGTTCGGCATCTCCGAAGACGGCGAAACCTACGCCGTGCCCCGCACCGGCCCGAAGGTGGTGCTCCTCCTCCGTGGCGGCACCACCAGTCTCCGCGCCCAGCTCGCCCGCGAGTACTTCCGCTGCAAAGACAAGGCCGCGGCGCAGCAGGCACTCGCCGACGCGCTGCTGACCCTCGACGGATTCGCGCAGGAATGCCCGCCATGCCGGCTGTGGCAGCGAGTCGCGAAACACGGCGATGCGCTATGGCTGGACCTGGGCGACGCCACCGGCAACGCCGTCCAGATCACCGCCACCGGCTGGACCATCAGACAGCCGCCCGTGCTGTTCCGGCGGACCGTGCTCACCGGCCCCCTGCCCCGGCCCGTAAGCGGCGGCGATCTTGACGAGCTATGGCAGTGGGTCAACATCGCCCCGCACGACAGGCCGCTGATCGCCGCCGAGCTCGCCGACCGGCTGTGGCCCGACCATCCCCACGTCGTCGTCGGGCTGTTCGGCGAGCAAGGATCGGGGAAGTCCACCGCCGCGAAGGTACTCGCGCTGATCCTCGACCCTGGGCCGGTGCCGCTCCGCAAGCCGCCACGCGACGCCGACTCGTGGGTGACCGCCGCCGCCGGGTCATGGGTCGTCGCGCTGGACAACCTGTCCGGCATGCCCGACTGGCTGTCCGACTCGATCTGCCGGGCCAGCACGGGTGAAGGCGATGTCCGCCGCAAGCTGTACACCGATGGGCAGCTCGCCACGTTCGCGTTCCGCCGCTGCGTGCTGCTGACCGGCATCGATCTAGGTGCGCTCAACGGAGACCTGGCCGAGCGGCTGCTGCCGGCCGACCTCACCCCGATCGCCGAAGCGGAACGCCTCGACGAAGAGGACACGTGGCCGGGGTGGGATCAGGTACACCCCCGCATTCTCGGCGCCCTGCTCGACCTCGTGGCGAGCGTAGTTAGCTCGCGTCCATCTGTCCGTCTAGCGAGAAGACCCAGGATGGCTGACTACGCCCGGACCCTCGCCGCGGTTGACCAGGTGCTCGGCACCGATGGCCTGACCCGGTACATGGGCGCTCAAGCCCGGATGGCGGCCGAGGCGCTGACCGGTGACGTGTTCATCACGGCGGTCGCCGCCCAGCTCGCCGAAGAGAATTTCGATGGCACGGCCGCCGAATTGCTGACCCTGGTCACCCCGGCAGACGACACGTGGCGTCCGCCGAAGGGCTGGCCCGCCACCCCTCGCGGCGTGACCCAGCGGCTGCACCGCCAGGCCCCCGTGATGCGCAAGGCCGGATGGTCGGTCAGCGACGACGGCGCCGAGAACAAGCAGCACGCGACACGCTGGCAGATCAGCGCTCCACCTCCTGAGAAGGCCGCGGATTCATGCTCGCCTAACTCGCCTACCTCGCCGGGTCAGGATGAAACGGACACCCGTGGCGAGGTAGCGAGCCAGGCGAGCAACGATTACGGGCAATCTCAGGATGAGCAGCCCGGGCCCGGCGCTTGCTCTGCCGGCTGCGGCTACCCGCTCCCCGAGATGTACACCAAAGAACTCGGCTGGACCCACCACGCCGGGTGCAGGCCCCGGACAACCGATGACTGCGCATGCGGCGACTGCGAGGCAAACCAGTGAAACCACCGCTAGGAGAACACCGATGACCGACCAGACCAGGTTCACAGTGCTCGACGCCGTTGGCCACGTGATGATCACGGCCCGCTGTGAGGGCGCCAACGTCTCGCTTGCGGTGAACGCTAACCGCAACATCCCCGTGGTCGTCAGCCCCGATGAGGCACGGGAGATGGCTGGCGTGCTCACCCGCATGGCGGATGCGGCGGACCAGAAATGACCGAGCACTACGCGGCGGCGATCGGTGAGATCGGCGGGGTCCGTGTCCTCAGCCTCACCGCCCTGCCGCCCCCCGGCACGTCTCCCGCGTTCCGGTCCGCGTGGCGCACACGCCAGAAAGCCAACGCCAGCGGCCGCTGCGCATGCGGCGCCCAGCTCGCCCTGCCCAACCGCCGGCAACGCCGCGCCGCCCAGGCCACCGGCCGGGTACTCCACGCCAGCATGCTCCACGAAGCGGACTGCCCCGCATCCGACGAATCACTCGCCCGCCTCTACCACGCCAGCATGAGCTAACCGAGGAGACAGCATGCGACTACTACGACGCCGCCCCCGGCCACCCGGGCCAGCCCCGGCAACGCCGCAACCCGAACGAACTCGTACAGCACCCGGACGCTGCCACGCCACCACGCTCAGCGGCGCGCGCTGCAAGCTCCCCGTGTTCGAGCTCGGACGCTGCCGCATCCACCAGCCGGCCGCCCGGCCCGCCAAGTGAATCCGTTTTTCCCCAGGTCAGACCCCCATACATCCGCTGTCTCTGTTTTTTCTCTCTCTCCGCAAACAGGAAGATTCACGGCCGGGGAGCCGTTTCGCCGAAGATTTTCGCGCCGTCCGGCTCGGGCGCGGTGATTCTTCCTGCCGGGGCGCGGGGAGTCTGGCTGGCGGTCGTTGCCGCCCTGCCAGCTAGTGTTTACACTGTTTACATGGGCAAGACGGTGGCTACCCGGCTCGGCGCGGACCAGGCGGCGGCGCTGGAGTCGTATGCGGCGGCGCATGGCGTAACGCCGGCGGCGGCGCTGCGGGCCGCGGCGGGGAAGCTGGCCGATGCGCAGGGTCTGCGGGACCTCGAGCTGGCCGGGCTGCTCGAGGCGCTCGACGGGCTGGGGCTGACGGGGGCGCTGGCCGCTTCGAGGGAGCTGCTCGGACGGGTGTCCGGGCTGCGCGGCGAGGCGGCGGCAGAAGGGCTGGCGGCGCTGGCGGCGCGTGACGCCAAGGTGGCTGGGCTGGCGGCGGGGACGTCGACGGCCGCTGAGGCTGCCGCCGCGGCTGTCGCGGCGGGAGTGTGGTCGGCCGGCTCGCCCGGCGAGGCTGTGGTGCGCGAGGCGGTGCGCATGCTGCGGGCGCGGTCGGCCGCCGCGGCGCGGGCTGAGTTGCCGGCGGTGCACGCGGATCTGGCGCGGCTGGCCGGTGCGGCCGTGGATGACGCGGTCGCGGCGGGCGGGAAGCTGCTGGACTGCGAGCGGGTAGCGCGGATGCTGGCCAGTCCGCCCGCGCTGCGGCAGGTCCGCAGCAAGCCGGTAATCCCGGGCAGGGCCATCCCGTGGGCTGCCTACGGTCCGGGCCAGCTAGAAAACCCGTGGTCGGATAACCCGCCGGCGCTGCCGGTGCTGGATCCCGCGGTGATCGCCGCCGATCCTGGCACGGGCGCGGCGTGGGCTGAGGCGTGCACCGCCACCGCCGCGTATAAGCGGGTCCGCGCCACTGCGAGGCTGGTCGCCCAGGCTGGCGGCCCGCGGTCGGACGGCCTGGCCGTCAAACCCGACCCGAGCGCGCTCGGCGCCATTGAGCTGCTGCTGCCTGAACCGGTTCACCTGGCGGTGTTCGCCGCGATGGGCTGGCAGCCGGGCCTGCATGCGGTACGAGGCCGGGGGCGCGGCCGGTGAGGCTGCTGTCCGCCTGGCGGCCAGATGTCCGCCTGACGGCTGTGACCGCAACGCGCGGCGCCGGCGGGCGGGCCGCCGCCAGATTGCCGCTCCGCCGTAGCCGTCGTGGCGCCACGCTGGCGAACGCGAACCGGTGCGCGTGACCGTACGGCCCGTGCCTGGCCGCTGGCAGCGTGGCTTGCAGCGCCGCGAGGTGGTCAGCGTCCCCAGATGCGGCGCATGACCTGGCGCGTCAGGTAGCGGCGCGCGAGCCGCTTGCCGAGCACGCCCGGGCCGCGTTCGGCGGCGTCGAAGTCGCCTAGCGTCCGCTGGACCTTGTACATGTCGCGGCGGACCCGCCGCATTTCCCTGCCGCTGAACAGTCCCATGCCTTGCGTTCCCTTCCCTGTGCCTTTTGCCCCGTCGCGGCCCGTGCCCCCTTGAGCCAGAAGAGGGCACGGGCCGCCCGGGGTGAACGGCCCGTGCCGGGGGGATTGGCACGGGCCGCCCACGTCAGGTGGTCAGCGCGACCACGCGGCGCCGTGCGGCACCGGCACCGAGCACGCCGGCACGAACGCCAGCGGCACTACCCGGTGCCCGTCCGGCGCCGGCATCATCTCGATCGCGTTGGAGAACGAATTGCCGAACATGGGTTCCTCCTCTTTGTTGCCGGGGCCCCGCCACGATTCCGTGGCGAGTTTCAGAGCACGCCGAGCAGCAGCAGCGCGACGGCGCACAGCGCGAGCACGTACATGAGCGCGGTCAGCCCGTGGAGTTCGCGGTGCGCCCGCGCTCGGCGGCGTCGATCCGGTCGGCCAGCTCGCCTGTCGTGTGGCCGCACACGTACGTGATCGCCGTGTCGCTGTCGGCGCGTTCGGCGGACCAGTAGCCGCCGTCCGGGTGGAAATCGATCGCCCATCGCTCGGTGTGCCAGATGAGCCGTAGCACCGCGGACGGGCGCGGGACGCGGGTCACCGCGGTGCATCGGGCTGGCCGGTGCCGCGCGGCGCTTCGGCGGGTTCGCACTCGGGATGCCTCGTGCGCGATGCATCGCGCACGGGATCGCCGCACTCGGCGCACAAGGTCACGCACGGGCCGCTGATCCACGCGCCGCGGCCGGCGGCGACGATCTCCTGCCGCTGCCAGTGCCCGCAGGTGCAGGCTGGGTACGTGCAGCCGCCCGGCGCCCGGTGCGGGTAGTCGTGGCTGCAGGTGCACTCGCCCTGGCTGTCGCGGCACCGCCCGGACTCGCTACCGGCCGGCGGGGAGTGTAGGGGATGATTCGTCATAGCCACCTCCAGTTAGGTGGTCAGGCCCCGGTTTGGTGTGGAAGCACCGGCCGGGGCCGCTTTACGTTGCTAGGTCAACATACGTCAGCCACTACCTAGGCGTCTATGGTGCGCTACAGAACCCTGTAGCGTTAGCTACATGTTTGCGCACGTCACGCGGTGCCTACAGTGACCGTCATGACGGACCGTGATGACGGCCCGCGGTTCGACCCGCGCGGCCCGGGGCTGGTGTACATGCTGATCGCCGATGACATCGCCGGGCAGATCGAGCGCGGCGAGCTGCTGCCCGATCAGCGGCTGCCGGGCGAGGCCGACCTGGCTGAGCACTACGGCGCCGCGCGGATGACGGTCCGGCGCGCGATCCGGGAGCTGCGCGAGCGCGGCATGGTCCGGGTGGTCAGCGGCAAGGGCACCTACGTGGCGCCGCCGTGACCTTGCTTACGCTGGCTCTCACACAACCCGAACCGCATAACCGCAGGTCAGAGACTTCTTGTACATTGTCAAAGAGGTTTACGTTTCCGCAGGTCACAGCGTCGGCGCCGCGGGCCCCTGCATGGGCATCAGGTCTGGCCGCGACCGCGCTTACGTTGGCTCTGGGACAAGCGCGGGTAAGGGAACTGTCACCTCACCGCTAGCGTGTGCTGCTGGTTGTTACTTCCGTCCGCTTAGGTGCAGACGGTTCTTTACCGTCTTGGCGTCCTGAACGACATGAAACCAGATGCTCGGCCCGTAGCCCGTCGGGTCGCTGATCCTGTCAGCGCCCTCGGCCAGCTCGTCCTCGGGCACCCCGAGGTCGCGGTAAAAGTCGTTCCAGGTAGCGAATCCAGCCGGGGGCGGCGCGAGCTCATAGCCCAGCGCAGCGGCCCAGAAGCGGGCCAGCCGGTCCGAGCCGGCGCAGTCAAGGACAAGCTGAAAGCGGACAGGCACAGGTTCCTCCCACGGCCGCTCGGGTCGCTGCCGTCATCCTTCCAGCTGATTGGCGGCGCCGCCTGTGCGCCCGGAGTGGCGGGGGTATCGCCTGGCCCGGCGGGCCTAGATCGATGGCCCTCGGGACGCGAGCATTCCGAATCGGCTAGCTGAAGTTATGGTCCATGACTTCGGCGCCGCGGGTGAGGGCGGGAATGAACTTGTGTGGGTAGATCAATTCGGCGGTGGATGTCCGGCCGGTGGCACTGCGCGAATGGCCGTCCTGGTCTCGGTCATCGACGTGGCCGGGACTCGTACCCCACGCGACATGGCGCAGTAGGAGGCCGCGATCTAGGGCGGCATATCCGCGGATTACTGCTCAGTGGGGGCTTGCCCGCCGCCGTGGCGAAACAACCTCGCGGGCCGCAGCCCGGCACCGGCATGATGCCGTCATGCACGACTGGCCGGCCGACCCAGGCGAGATCCCCTCACCCCAGCTAGTCGCCGCATGGCTGACCCTTGACACGCTGCCCGCCGAGCGGATCCCGCTCTGGGCCGCGCACTGGATCGCTGCCGGCTACGACGGTCAAACCGTGGCCGAGCTCGCCGGGCTGCACGGCGATGATCCGCACGAGGTCCGCGACCTGCTACCCGCCGCTCTTGCCGAATGCGGCGTAAGCATACCTGGTCATCCTGCCCACGAACGGGAACGTGCCGCCGCCATGGTCGCCTTCACCGCGATCGCCAGACTCCAGGCCAGCGGACGCGCCAGCGAGCGATGGGTCATCGACAAGGTCGTCCAGATCACTGAGCCCGACTTCAAACCATCCATCACCGGCCTGCCGCTCGGACAACTGTTCGCCCTCGACGACGAATGGGAAGCCGGATGGGGCCGCACCGAGGAACAGCTGAGCGCAGCCGTCCGCCAAGCCTGTGCTCAGCAGCTCCAAGCAGCCCGCATCTAACCCTGCAGCAGAGCCACATCGGGCCGTCACGCCCGGGGCCAGATCGAGTTGACACAACCACCGCCGGCTTGCGCTGCCGGCTGTTCCGTCAAGTCTCAGGGTGCGCTGTGCACCGGCCGGGCGCAGGAGCAAGCTTGTTGCGGTCGAGGTGGCCAGATCAAACAGGTCAGTAAGATTGACGGTGGTTAGATGAGCTGCGTGCCCGCCCGCGCGCTCTTTCATACCGCGCCGCGTTGCGTGGAGATCAGGGAACTGCCCGCACCGCGGCCTGCGGCCGGTGAGGTCCTCGTCCGCACTTTGTGCTCTGGCATCAGCAGTGGCACCGAACGGTTGGTATACCGTGGCGAGATTCCTGCCGAGCTGGCGCTGGACGACACCATCGACGCGCTTGGCGGAACCTTCTCCTATCCCTTCCCCTATGGGTATGCATGCGTCGGCGGAGTAGGGGAGTCCGGCCGGGTGGTTTTCGCGTTCCATCCGCACCAGGACGTATTCACGGCGCGGATTGAGGAACTGATTCCGCTGCCCGCCGTCGATCCCGCATCAGCAACGTTGTTTCCGCTGGTCGAGACGGCGTTGCAGGTGACGCTCGATGCCGGGACCGGATATCGCGACCGGGTCATCGTCCTCGGCGCGGGCGTGCTCGGGTTGCTGACCGGCCTGCTGTTGCAGCGCTCCGGGTGGCAGCCGCTGATCGCCGAGCCGCAGGCGTGGCGTCGCGCCATGGCCAGCAGCCTGGGCGTAGACACCGTAGCACCGGAGGAAGTGGCGAAGGCTGAGGTTCCGCTGGTCATCGACGCCAGCGGCAACCCGGATGCGCCAGCGATGGCGCTGAACATGCTGGTCCACGAGGGAACTCTCTTGATCGCGTCGTGGTTCGGAACCAAACCAGTGGTGCTGCCGCTCGGCGGCGCCTTCCACCGGCGGCGTCTAGTCATCCGGAGCACTCAGGTCTCTACGATGCCGGCCCGGCTGTCCGGGACCTGGACCCTTGGTCGGCGCCGCCGGGAGGCCGTTGGACTGCTGGCAGAACTACCGCTGGCTCAACTGTGCACTCATGTCTTCGCCTTTGGCGACGCGGCCGAGGCGTTCAGAGCCGTGGACGAGGGGAGACCGGGGCTGATGCATGCCGTTCTTGACTACGACAGGAGTGCTGCCGGTGACCTGTGAAGTCGGATTGAGCCGGAGCGTCCGCGCTTTTCACATCATGCCGGGGCTGCCCGGGCCAGAGGGGCAACTCCATGATCATGATTACCGGATTGAAATCGTGGTGGACCGCGAGCAGCTCGACGGCCGGGGCATGGTCTGTGATCTGGATGTGCTGGAGGCGGCGCTCGCAGGGCTGACCAGCAGGGTCGAAGGCCGCAATCTGGAGGAAATACGACCCGCCGGGGCCGATGCGGTCACAGTCGAAGTGTTCGCCCGCTGGGTGCATGACAGCCTCTCACCCGCCGTCGCTGCCGCAGGCGGCGAAACGCTGGCAGTGCGGGTGTGGGAAACTCCCATCGCGTTTGGCGGATACCGCGCACGATGCTGACGCTCTGCCTGAGTTCCCGGGCGACCTGGCCATCCTGAAGGGCGAATACCGGTACCAGTATCGGTTGAGCCCGGCCAGGTCGTGGATGTCTGCCCGCGGCTGAACCCTTGTGCTGGCACGTTCGTCTGCTGTCATAGGAACACATCATGCTCGTCATCATCGCGGGGCTGTCATATGACTCTGGGCTGGGACAATCCCACAGCAGATCCCACTACCACCGTCCTGCTGCGGCACGGCGATACTCAAATGTCCCCCGAACACCGCTTCAGCGGGCTGGGCGACCTCCCGCTTAGCGCCAACGGCAGTCGGCAGGCCCAGGCCGCCGCCTGCCGCCTAGCCACCGGCGCCCCGATTGACGCCGTGGTCAGCTCGCCCTTGCAACGCGCTGTCGCTACCGCCGCCATTGCGGCCGGCGAACTGGGCCTGACCGCAGTCATCGACGATGATCTCCGTGAAACCGACTTCGGTGACTGGGATGGCCTTACCCTGGCGGAAATCCAGCAGCGATGGCCTGCGGCCGCGGCGGCCTGGCGGCGCGACCCCGAACAAGCACCGCCCGGCGGGGAGAGCTTCGCCGACACCGCACACCGGGCAAACCGAGCCTGTGACCGGCTGCTGCGGGACCATAGCGGCCAGACCGTCCTGGTGGTCACTCACGTAACCCCGATAAAGATCCTGCTATGCCGGGGTCTCGGCGTCCCGCTTGGCACTCTCTATCGGCTATACCTCGGCTCTGCCTGCATCAACGAGATTCGATGGCACGGCCAAGGCTTTGCCACCGTCCATCGCGTCAACGACACCAGCCACCTTCCCTGACTACCGGCCTCTCCCGTCCGGCAGCTATCCCCAGTGCATGCGCGGCCTGTGCGACCGAGCTTCCGCGAAGGTGCAACGCTCCTGAGGACGTCCCGATGCTCCTGCGTAAGCCGACACGTCGAGAGTGGATCAACATCACCACCGGAGAATCGACTGGCGCCATTGGAGAAGATGCAGCGCCCCCCGCTCATCGTGGTGCATCGGGCATTGCGGGAGTGTTGGGCCGACGCCGCTTAGGACGAGCCCGAGCTGAAGGCGCCGAGGAACTCGTTGCGGAAGGCGTTCATTGGCTCGAGCGGGGCGTTGGGACCAGGCAGCAGCCCGTCCTGCCAGTGCCAGGATGCAATCTGCCTGAACACCGAAGGGTCGCGGGCAACGATCGAGATCGGCACCGCGTGGGTAGCTCCGGCGCCGCTGACGGTGGTATGAGGCTGGTGATCGCCGAGCAAGATGAGCACGAGGTTCGGGTCGTTCAGCTCTGTGACCCATGAAGTGAGGGCATTCAATGAGTATTGGATCGACCGGCCGTAGAACTGGCGCACGGTGCTGGGGTTGCGCCAGACGGTGGCCGCGGATTCGCTCCTCGCGGGCATGGGGTCGAATACCGAGCCGCTGCCGACCTTGTTCCAGGGCACCATGGTCGGCAACGGGGCCCAGGGTATGTGCGAGGAGACCAGGTCGATCTCGGCCATCAGTGGCTTGTGGCCAGGGGCGAGCTCGAGCCGCTGGAACGCGGCCAGGGTGTACTGGTCGGGCATCGAGGCGTAGCTGAAGACCGGGCCGCGGTAGCCGACGTTGTCCCGGTTGTAGGTCTGGTCGTAGTGGTAAAAATACGTCCCGATTGCCCAGCGGCGGTTGTTAGAGGGGTCATCGGCGACGGTGTGCCACCCGGCCTTGCGGAACGCATCGCTGAGGGTGAACCGGCTGCTGGCGACGAGCTCGCCATACCGCTGGTTGCTATTGACCCACAGCCCCGACTGCAGGGTGGAGTGGGCCAGCCAGCTGATCCCGCCGAAGGTCGGAGAGGTCATCCAGGCGCTCTGCGAGGACCAGCCGGCGCGCGCCAGCAAGGTGGTGCGGTGGCGCAGGACGGCGTCGACTCCCGGCGAGAAACTCGTACCCCGGACGGCGACCTGCCCGTAGCTTTCGACGAAGGCGATGATGACGTCCTTGCCGCGCAATCCGGTCAGCAGGTCAGAAGCGGAGACAGTGGCCTGGGGGTCGGGGCTGCGGATGGCCTGCTCGAAAATGCGCGGATCGCTCAGCGCTGCCTGGGTGGCGCGCATCTGCGCGACGGCCAGCCCGGCGGCGTTGGCCGAAGCGACCGGAGACCCAGGGGTGAGCTGCAGTGACAGACCCGCGCACAGGCCCCAGACCACTGCGGCGGCTGCAAGGCAGCGAACCACGCCACGCCGATGACGGTCGGCCGCGGCGGTGATGTGCAACGTTGCCGCGGTGATCGCGGCGACGAGCAGGATGAGACCGATCCAGGCCGCGACGAGCACGATGTCTGTGAGCGTGGTGCCGATAGCGTCGCGTACTACGCCCATAGCCGGCCCGATGCTGCTCCAGTCGCGCACCGGGTTGAATGCCCGATCGAGTTCCTCGTAGAACGCTATGTTGAGGATCCTGTCGATGGTGAGCAGGCCGAAGAGGACTCCGGCGCTAGCGGCCACGATCCGTCGCGGCCTGGGCGGCAGCACCAGCGCGACCGCAACCAAGACCAGCGCTTCCACCGGGATGCGGACAAAGGCGGCGAGGGTAAATTGCCAGGCTCGGTCGGGCGCCACGAGGTCGATCCACAGGACCGCGACTGCAAGCACGGTGATGACGATTCGCACTGCCCGGCGGGCGCGCGGGCCGGCGCCGGTGCGGTACAGCCAGATCACGTCGCGGCCGAACGACTCGGCCAGCAGCAGCAATGCCGTGCCGACCGCGATCATCCCAACCAGGCGGTCAAGCACCCCGGATACGGCGCCAGTGAGCACGATCCCCTGGACCGCGGCCACGACCTTGCGCCAGTACCGGGGTGGCAGGGGCGCGGCCAGCCACGGGATCAGCCAGCCCGCCAGCAGCAGCCCGTAGCGGGCGGCGCCGATGACCAGCACCCAGCCGCCGTAGATATGGGACGCAGCGATGCTGAGCAGCAGGATGAGGAATGCGTCGACCTCGCCGTCGAGGCGAGCGCCCAGCGGGGTGGCGGTGCCGGTCCTGCGCGCAACCTGCCCGTCCACCGCGTCGAGGGCCAGCGCGAGGGTGCACAGGGTGACCAGGGCCGTGAGCGACACCGGCCGGCTGAACGAGTCGGCGACCAGGCCAGCGACCCCGGCGGCCAGTACCGCCCTGGTCAAGGTGACCCAGTCGGCCGGGTGTATGAACGGCTCGTCACTGCGCGTGCGGGCGGCAGTAAGCAGCGCGGCGGCGGCCGAACCGGAGGCCAGCCCAGAAATCCAGCCTGCGACGGCGAGACCGGCCGTCGCGGACATGACGCCGAGCAGGGCGGCCGTGGCGAGCATCCCCAGGATCGACGCACGCAGGATCGTAGGCGGCGAGTCTTCGTTCGCAGCCTCAATCGAAGGCAGCGTTTCTTCATCCGCAGCCCCAATCGAACGCATCGTGCCTCCGTCCGCGCAACCGACCTGCCGCTCCCAATGGGAAGTACGGGTCCGCGGTCACGCCGGTTCACCGTAACCGGCCGCGTGCCTGCGATGCCGTCATTGCCGGCGGTTGAACTATGCGTCGAGCCGGCCCGTGTAACCCTTGTGGCAGCCCTGCGCTCATTCCCGGTAGGCGTCGGTCCGGCCGTCCGCCGGTTCGGCCCGCCGCTGCTCCGCGTGGCTGCTGGGGTCACCGTGCTCTGGTTTCTCGTGCGGCACGTGGGCGCGGCGCCGTTCAGGGACGGGCTGCGGGCGATCACCTGGCCGGCGGTCGTAGGCGCCGTCACGCTCACTGCCCTGACCACGGTGTGCTCGGCCTGGCGGTGGCGGGTCGTCGCCCGGGCGCTCGGCGTCGGCATCGGGCTGCGCGGCGCGGTCTGCGCCTACTACCGTTCGCTGTTCCTCAACTCCGTGCTCGTCGGCGGGGTCCTCGGCGACGTGCACCGGGGCGTCACGCACGGCAGGCGCGCGGGAGACGTGGCGCGGGGGCTGCGGGCGGTGGCGTGGGAACGGCTGTGCGGTCAGGTCATTCAGGCCGTGCTGACCGCCGGCGTGCTGCTAACCCTGCCCTCGCCGGTTCGGCCCGCGCTGCCGTATGTCCTGGCGGGTGTGGCGGGCGTAGCCGGGTGCGCTGCGCTGGTGGTGCGCGGCGCTGCTCGCCACCGCAGGCCGCGGCTGGCGCGCACTGCCCGGGCCATTTCCGACGACCTGCGGCGCGGGCTGCTGGCCAGAGATGTGTGGCCCCAGCTAACGCTCGCCTCGGTGCTGGTCTTCGCCGGGCACACGGCCACGTTCGTCATCGCGGCCCGGACGGCCGGCTGCACCGCGCCCCTGGGCGAACTGGTCGCGCTGCTGATGGTGATCCAGACCGCAGTGGTGATCCCCCTGGGTATTGGCGGGTGGGGGCCAAGGGAAGGCGCCGCCGCCTGGGCCTTCGCCGCGGCTGGCCTCGGCGCGGCCACCGGGGTCACGGTCACCACCCTGTATGCGGTGCTCATGCTGGCCGCGGTTGCTCCTGGCGCTGGCCTGCTGCTGGGGGACGCCTTTCGCCGCCGCCGGGGCGGGGCAACTCACGCGAGGTTGGTGCCCTTGACCTCGCGCGAGACCGAATGGCTGGTCCGGTGACCGGGGAGGTCCAGGCGGCGGTGATCCGGTGCCGAATTCGGATCCCGCTGCGTTTGGCCGACGGCTACTCAACCAATGCCACCATCATCAGCTTCGCTGGCCTGACCGACGCGCGGCAGCACGTGGCCCTTGAACTCGGCCGGCCTGCCGCGGCCGGGTTTCCGCTGGTACGCCTGCACAGTGAATGCCTCACCGGTGACGTGTTCGGCAGCCAACGGTGCGACTGCGGGCCGCAGCTGCGCGAGGCGGTCGAGCGGATCAGCAAGCACGGCGGGTACGTGCTGTATCTGCGCCAGGAAGGGCGCGGCATCGGACTGTATGACAAACTCGACGCCTACGCACTGCAAGATCGAGGTCTGGATACCTACGACGCGAATCTCGCGCTCGGTCACCTGGCCGACGAGCGTGACTACACCAGCGCCGCCCAGATGCTGCACGCGCTGGGCGCCAGCCGCATCGGGCTGCTGAGCAACAACCCGGACAAGGGCGCTCAGCTGGCCCGCCTGGGCATCACGATCGGCATGCAGGTACCCACCGCGTTGCACCTTACCGGGACAAACGCCGCCTACCTGGCCACCAAGGCCCGCCGCGGCGGGCATGATCTGCATTGGCGGGGTCTTGAACGCGTCGCCGGGCCGCACCGGCGCGCGGGTCCGCTCGCCGGTCCAGCAGACTAGGGTTCGAGGGCCGATGACAGATATCCGCGAGCCGCCGTGTTCGAGCACCCCTTCCAGCGGCACTCCGGATGGTCCCGCCGCGCGCGAGGCGCTACCCAGGCGAGCGGCCCACGAAATCAAGCTGGTGGGCGATGTAGACCAGCTCGCCAGCAGCTAGTTGCCGGCGGCGCTCGGCCAGCCAGTCGGCAAGGTCCGCTGGTTCCACCCGGTCCTGGCGATTACTCAACGCGTTCTGGATCGTAGTAAGGATGCTGCGCAGGAAGTAAGCCTCATCGCCCGGGTAGCTCCCTTGAGGGCCGGCGTGTACGACCCAGTCCGACGATCCCGCCGCCAGCGCGGGTGCCCCTGCAGCCCGCAGGTAATGAAAGAGGCGGCGGCCGGTTCGGCTTTCCCCCGCCGGGCGGCCGTAGCGAAAGCGCTCGTCCATGTCGCGGTGGTAGGCCCGCATAATCTGGTCGTCGTGGGGGTGGCCGGGGGCGAAGATGCTCACGCCGTCGTAGTTGATCGTGAACCAGTAGACGCCGCCGGGGTGCAGCAACCGGAGCAGTCCTGGCAGGACGGCCGGCACGTCTAGCAGGTCCAGGACGGCGTTGGCGATCAGCACATCGGCCGGCGCCCCATGAGCGGCCGCCAGGTAACTGCCGAGCTCGGCATGAACCAGGCGCACCCGGATATCACCCACCCGCAGGCCATTCGGCAGCAGGTCGCTGCGCAGGCCCCGCGCCGCCGCCCAGTCGCTTAGCCACCGGCGAGAACGATCGAGCAGCCGCCGGTCCGCATCCAGCAGGGTGTACTCGCCAGCGCCGACCGCGCCCCAGGCCATCAGGCGGGCCACCATCGTCCCCAGGCCGGCGCCGACCTCCAGCACGCGCGGCGCACGCGCGGGCATCAGGCGGCACAGCTCTTCCAGCACATGCCGATTGAGCGCGCGGTCATCAACCGTCGTCTTCGCCGCCAGGTACCGGGCAAAGTCGAGAGTCATCGAGGCTTCATCGAAGAAGGCCGTTGCTTCTCGGCTACCATCGCGAACTTGCGCACCCGCCCGCTGCCGAGCCAGTCACTCCACAGCCGATGGGCTGTGATCAAGTCAGCGGTCGCCTGAGTCCCGATCTGGTCCGCGATCTGGGAAGATGCAGCCCGATAACAGCGATGCAGCGCCTGTGCTGTGGCCTGATGGGAGGAGCTGTACTCCCGGCTCCATACCACCGTCAACCCCGCACCGCGCAGGACGCCCGTCAATTCCGCCAGCTCGATGAGACAGACGGCATCGGCGCCGGGCATCAGCGCCCGTTCCTGCGCGCTGAGTGGCCGGCCTTCCTCGACCGTGAAACCGAAGCGCCCGCCTGGCTCCAGCACTCGCGCCACCTCACCTACCAAGGCCCCCTTGTCGGGGAAGGCCAGCATCGTTTCCAGCAGCAGTACCACCTCGAAGCGGCCCGTAGGCAGCGGCGGGATGCGGGCTTGCTCGAAGCGGCAGGGGAGATCTCCAGCCAGCTCTCTGGCGGCGGCAAGGCTGCTGGCGGAGGAATCGACACCCAGGTAGTTGCAGCCCGACTCCGCTGTGATCATTCGGCCCGGGCCGGCCACGCCGCAGCACAGGTCGAGCACCGAGACGCCGGGACCGACCCCAGCCTGGTGAGCCAGCGTCCGCACCTCGGTCGCCCGCATGAAGCTTTCCTGGCCCGCGTACTCGCCCGCGGGGTAGGCGGCCGCCCGGGCCCGCTCTAGCGGCGTCGACAATGGTGCTCGCTGATCCTGTCTCACCTCGGGGCCCTCACGGTGTGTGATCCGGCAGAGCGACCCGCCGGGCCGCGCCGCCTGTCGAGCGGATGCCGGTCGTCTCGGTCGAACCGCGTCCGCCGCTGCTACGTGCCATCCTGTGTCAGGTATGACGGATCGGCGGTGGGCGTGGTTCAGCTCGGCCGCAGGGATGGAGGCTGGCCGAAAATGATTAACACAGAGCCAGCCCGATGACTATCAGAACCGAGAGCCGCATAGCAATCGCCAGCAGCGTCGGCAAGGTGTTTGAGTATATCTGTGACGTCAGACGCTGGCCGGAGTGGGCGCCAACGGTTCTCGAATGTCGGGTTCGCGGAGGAATTCCGTTTCAGCCCGGCTCGCTGTTGGACCAGCGGGCGAAGGGGATTCTCTGGCTAACCCGCGGCCGGAGTCAGCAGGTGACCACTGTCGAGGCACCCCGCTTTGTGGCGTTCGCCGGGCCAATGGGTACGTCCGCGGCGCGCTGGGGAATGGAATTCGAGCCGCTGGACGATCGGCGGACCGACGCGATGATGTGGATTGAGGTCGATCTCGCGGGCATCATGCGCGCGGTCCCCGGCATTCTCAAAGGCAGTATTCAGCGCGTAAGCGATCGCGAAATGGTGGCGATCAAGGCTGCTGTCGAGTCCACTACGCGGGCAGGCGCGGAGTCCTAGAAGTGGTGGCGCGGCTCTACCGCGACGCTGTCGAGATCGAGGAGCACACCGTGAGCCAGGTCGACCGTGCGCGAGAGAACCTAATCGAGACATACCGCAAGAAGGCGAAGCATTACGACGTCACCTCCTGGCTCTACCCCGCGCCCGGCTACCCGCATCGGGCACAACGTCGCCTGGCCATACAAGCGCTCGGCCTTCGCGCGGGTGACACCGTAGTCGACATCGCGTGCGGCACAGGTCTGAACTTCCCGCTGATTGAAGAGGTGATCGGTCCCGACGGCTGGATCGTCGGCGTCGATCTGACCGACGCGATGCTCGCCCAGGCGCAGGATCGGATAGAGACGAACGGCTGGAGCAATGTCAGCCTCGTGCAGGCCGACGCGGCCAGCTTCGACTTCCCGACCGAGGTCAACGCGATCGTGTCCACGTACGCCCTGACGCAGGTGCCCGAGTGCGCAGAAGTCATCGCCCACGGCTCCGCCGCCCTCTCCCTAGGCGGACGCTGGGTCGTGCTGGATCTCAAGGTTCCCGACAACACACCTGGGTGGCTAGCGCAGCTCGGAACCGCACTTGTGCGGCGTTTCGCCTCCGTAGATGAGTGGATCATGCGCCGTCCGTGGGAGGCGATTCGCGTAGCCATGCAGGAAGAACTGGCCGATCTCTCCTGGACCGAGTTGTTTTTCGGAACCGCATTCCTCGCTGCGGGGTCCCGCGGCCCCGGAATCTTCGGTGCACGACCGCGCGGGAGCGGTCATCAGTGACCGTATGCTGGGCAAGCGTCCTCTGATCCAGTCGCGGGGCGGCGAGCTCTCGTGCGGCTCGGTTAGAGCCGGACAGGCCAGCTGCGGAGCCAGTGGCTGGGAAGGCCGATGCTCGAGGACGTACTCGGGCGCGACAGCCGCGCAGATCGTGCACTCCTGCCATCCCGGGTCACGCGACATCGAGCACACCCGGGGCGGCGCGTAGCGTCGCTGAGGCGGCGCGGCTGACGGCCTGGCGAGCCGAGTGCGTGACCTGGTCGCCTACCTCGAACTCACGCGCGGCCGCTACGGCTGTCGGAGCACCACGCCCACGCCAGCTGTCCCGGGCTCCTTCGACCTCCAAGGCAGCACCGCCGACTCGGCGACGGCGACTGGATCGGCAGCGAAGAACTCGCTAGGTTGACCCCCTTGGAACGCGGCCGCAGCCGCTACTGACAACGAGGCTGTGACAGATGTCGTCATCCATCACGGGAGAGCTGGTCACCCAGACGTTCGACTACGACGGTGGCCGGCCGGTGACGGTGTATGTCCCGCCAGTTCCGCCTGAGGCAGTGGTATTCGCCGGTGACGGCCAGTTGATCTCGCAGTGGGGCGGCGTCCTCGAGAACGCGGCCCGCTGGGCTGTCGCTCTGCGCAAGGCAGGTGCCGACGTTGTCATGACAGAGCGGGTCGGGACGCACGGTGACGCGTTCTGGAGACAAGAGTTCCCGCTGATGGTGGCGTGGGCGTTTGGAAGCTGAGCATGGGTCGCGGGCGGTCACCACGGCCTGCCGCGCGCAACCAGTGCTCACCCGTCCACCTGCATGATCGACGGCCCCTACCCGGGGAACGCCACGAGGTCGCCGAAGCCATCAACGCTCTGGCCGGGCAGAGCTAGTTGCCGTGCCGCGCTGGTGTCGGCCGGACGCCGATCGTCTCGGGTCGAACCGCGTTTACCGCCGCCGCGTACCATCCTGTGCCAGGTATGACGGATCGGCCGCGGGCGTGGTTCAACTCTGCCGGAAGGTGGCGGCTGGGCTGGGTGCGGCAGGCGCACTGGAGGGCCGGAACATCGTGCGCGTCCACGTAGTAGTTCCCGAAGGGTTCGACGATCCCGGCCAGCCTACCGGCGGCAATATCTACGACCGGCACGTCTGCGCCGGGCTGGCCGAGGCCGGATGGGATGTGCTGGTCACGACCGTCGCCGCGGGGTGGCCGGTACCCGGCCCGGGCGCCCGCGCCGACCTGGCCCGCATCGTTGCCGCCATTCCCGACGGTGCCACCGCCCTGATCGACGGGTTGATCGCCTCGCCGGCCGCCGCGCAGTTGCTGCCACACGCCGGCCGGATACGAATGACAGTGCTGCTGCACATGCCACTGGCCACCCTCCTCGAGACACACCATGATGCCAGCGCGCAGCGCTCCGAACGGGTCGTGCTCCGCGCGGCCGCCGGCGTGGTCGCTACCAGCGAGTGGACCCGCCAGCAGGTACTGACCCGATACGCGATCGCGGCCCGCCAGGTGCACGTCGCCCGGCCCGGCGTCGATCAGGTCGCCGCCCCGGCCCGGCCCGTCCGCGGCCACCTGATCTGCGTCGGAGTCCTCAGCCGCCACAAGGGGCAGGACCTCCTCGTCGAGGCACTCGCCGAGCTGGCTGACCTGGACTGGCATTGCGTGCTAGCAGGGCCGCTCGACCGCGACCCGGAATTCGTCGAACAACTGCAGGCCCGTATCACGTGCCTCGGCTACGACCACCGCGTCCGGCTCACCGGCGTCCTGACCAGCGCGGTGCTCAGCCGCGCATATACCGCCGCCGACCTGCTCGTCGCGCCGTCCCGCTCGGAGACCTACGGCATGACCGTCACCGAAGCGCTCGCCCACGGCCTGCCCGTCCTAGCCGCCGACGTTGGTGGGCTGCCCGAGGCGCTCGGCTGCACCGCCGATGGCATCCGCGCCGGCCAACTAATCCCTCCCGCGGATCCGGATGCGCTCGCCGCCGCGCTCGGAGACTGGCTAGGTGACGAGCATCACCGCCGCCGGCTACGGGCCGCCGCACAACAGCGGCGATCGACCCTACGCGGCTGGGATCAGACCACACAAGAGATCGCGAACGCACTGACCGCGCATTTAGGCCTCTATTGAAACGCACGGAATGGCCGGGTTGCCACTGCAGTTCGACCGGAAGACGGACACCTTGGCGGTCAGGCGCCAAGACGGTGAGCCCGAAAGCTTGCGCGAGAGTCAGTCGTGAATGGCCGTTGCGGGGCCCGCGGAGCGGTTCCAGGTCTCGCACACCACAGCGGCGTGGTGGGCGGCCCGGTACCGCCCGGCCGGGGGCGGCCGGGATGGCGGACCGGGCCCAGCCGGCCGTCGCGCAGCCCGAACCGCACAACGCGGCGGACAGAGCGGCGGATGAACGCGCTGCGTGTCTCCCGGCGGCTGGGCCCGGCCCGGATTCGGCCGCCGTCATGCGTCCGGACGGCGGCGTCGACGAGTCCGTGGCTACCCTCATGCGGTGGGTGCTAGCTGGTCACCGCGCGGGACTCCCGTGAGCGAGCGGGAGGTGAGCAAGAAGGTCGAAGAGGCCAGCTATTGCTGGCCGCGGCTGTTCACATTCGCCGCGACAATGGCCGTTGTCGCAGGCGCCGTCGCGTGGCTCATCGTCACGAGCTAGCGCGACTGTCGCGGTGTGTCAGGTTGCGCCTGCGCTAGCGGCTAGCGTGGGTGATTGTCGGTTTGGCCTGCCCGAACAGTTGCTGGCTGTGGCCGGACGTGGCTGACTGCTGGTCGCCATTGGCTCCCAGCGTTGGCTCCCCGTTGCTGTCGGCTGGGGCTGCGATCCGGCCGTGAGGTCGGCTGCGCCGCCTCGACGCCGCGAGTGCAGCACGGCGTTACCATGATGGTCATGAGCCAGCCGCTGGTAGAAGGAGAGCCGGTCGTGCCGCTGCCAGCGCGGGAACCGGCGGCGCTGCGCGCGGCCGTGGCGCGGCTTGACCCAGCGGCCCTCGCCCGGTTCGAATCTGACTGGACCGCAGCTACTGCCCGTGCCCGGGATGAGTACAGTCTGCTTCCCGCGCGTTACTTCGTTGAGCACTGGTTCAGCTGGGTTGCCGTGGAGCGCTGGCCTCAACTGGCGAGCCGCTTGCGTACCTGCGAGCGCATAGTCGCCGAGTCACCGGACCGTGCCGCTCGGCGGGCGGCGGCGGCGGAGATAAGCCAGATCCTGCGGCAGGTCGAGACAGCCACGTCGTGAGCGACTGGACGTGGGAATACGTCCCGGACGCTCCCAGTGTCGTGGGCGGGCTTGCCGAGGCCGAGGTCCATCAGGCGGAAATCCTCGCATCCCGGATCGCCCAGGCGGTTGCGGTACGCAGGATCGGCGCGTTCTTCGACGTCCGTGACAGTGTGTCCAGTCTCAAGAGCCACGGCGAGGGCGCGGTGATGATCTGGTTTCTTGAGGACTACCGGGACGATGTCGTTCTCGTGGTCCGGGTTCAGCATCTCAGTCTGCCGCCAGCATGACGCTGCCGAAGCGCGCGCACTGTCCCGGCGCGGTCAGACCAGGTCGGGGTGTAACGGTATTGGGTTACAGGGAGTACTGCGGCACGGCCGGTGGTATCGGCTCCCCGAAGGCAGCCAACGATTCGGCAAATATCGGAACTCAAAATCGAATTATTGCAATTAACTGCGAGAATCTGTGGAGCTAAGGACTCGAACCCCTGACCCCCTGCTTGCAAAGCACGCTCCGGCCGTCGTTCTATGGCGGTAGGCATCGCCTGATAGGCCCGTCACCTGCAACGATCATTGCCGTGTGATGCTGGGTGTCGCTTGACCTCTGCCTGTGTTGGCTCCCCACGTTGGCTCCCTGCGGAGATGGGATCGTGGGCCTGGAGTCAGGCGACCTTCCAGGTTCTGTCGCCCAGCGTGGCGACGACGTCAATGCTCCCGCCCAGTGCGGTGACATAGGCGCGTACGACATCGATGCCAGAGATCTCGCCGTGCTCGATCTTCGAGACCCGGGCCTGCGACACGCCAAGCGCACCGGCCAGCTCCGCCTGCGTCACCCCGGCCGCCGTGCGCATCTCGGCCAGCTGGTGCCCGCGCACGTAAGCCTCCCTGCGCTCACGCGCTGCGGCCTTGCCGGCCGCCTGCGCCCCGGCGGCCCGCGGGTCCACCTCGCGGCCCTGAGCCCGCACGTCACTCCACTTGGCGTAGCCGCTGCTCATGGCTTCCTCGCCTTCTCGGCCTCCAGATCGGCCAGGTGCCGGGCGAACCGCTGATCCGCCAGCGGGATCGCCTCGCGGTACCAGCCGTCCCAGTTGCCTTCCTTGTTTCCGGCCACCAGGAAGATGGCCTCGCGCCTGGGATCGAAGGCGAACAGCAGCCGGATCTCGGAACGGCCGGACGACGGCGGCCGCAGCTCCTTCATATTGTGATACCGGCTGCCCTTGACCCGGTCGGCCAACGGCCTGCCCAGGGCAGGTCCTTCCGCCGCGAGATGGTCGATCGCATCCTCGATCGAGTCCGCCGTCTCGGGATCGTCCTTGCACACGGCTAAGTACCACGCCTCGACCTCGGGATGCAGGCTCACGTCCCACGCCATACCCCGGATTATAACCGATCAGTCATGCTGACGCTGGCGACGCCACCTCAAGACCGCGCTGTGGCAGAGCGGAAGGATATCTAGCATTTCAGGCGTGTGCTGGGGACGTCGCCGCGACAGACGGCGCAGGCGGTGCACGACAACGGCGCGGCCATCAGCGTCGCCGCGGGAGCCTTCAAATCGGTGCCCAGCCACAGAAGTTGGCGGCGGGTTCTGGTGACCCTCGCAACGCTGCAGGTCAGGGGTTGCGATGGTGGAGGGTCGGGGCGGCCGGCCGCCGCTGGCGGCGAAACGGGAGCAGTTCGGGCGGTTGATCGCGCGGGGTGTCGGGAGCGCCGAGGCGTGCCGGATCGTCGGCGTGCTTCCCAAGACCGGGAAACGATGGCGGCTTGGCCGTGCCGTGACCGGCAGCAGCGGCGCGAGGCTGCAGTATGCGCCCGTGGTCAGCACGCGGGTGCAGGTGATCTCGCGGCGGTACTTGTCGCAGGATGACCGGGTCACCATCGCGGAGGTACGCGCCAGCCGCGACGCGAACGAGGTCGCGCGCCACCGGATCGGGGCAGCCGAGCTGGGTGAGATTCCAGTCCAGGTCGGTGGTGATCTCGCTCGGTTCGCCGAGCCTTGTAGGCCAGCGCAACGTGGCCGCGTCCGGGCGAAGTTGCGTGTCGTCATCCGCGAGTATCTCGAATACGGTCATGCGGTACCGCCCTGCTCTGCACCACGCATGACGCGAAAAACGGTCGCGACGAGGCTGGTGGCCTTCTCGATGAACAGCGCCGGGGACAGGTACCGACCGTCTCCGGAGACCTGATGCTTGGCCTTCTTGAAGATGTAGGGCTTCAGGCGGTTGTCGAGCTTGGTGACGGCTTCCTTGCTGAGTTCGCGCTTGGCGTGCTGCGATGTCAGCTCGACCAGTGCCTGTTCGTATACGTATGACGCCAGCAGGTAGTCGATCTGAGCATCTTGGGTCATGGCAGGGTCGGCGGCCATCCCCTTCAGGGTGGCGTGGGCGGCGCGACGCAGGGCTTCGTCATCGGGGTGCTCCGGCGCGCCGAGGATCTCGTCGAGGATGCGTTGCTGCTGCTCACGGGGGCTCAGGAGCCGAAGCTGTTCGAGGTCGAGCCCCAGCTCCTGTAGTGCTCCAGCGTCGCCGCGAGCGAGAGCAGCGCCAGCGGCGACTGCTGCCGCTCCTCGTGCGGCAGCTTGGCTGGAACTGCGCCCTGACCGGGGGGTGCTGACGAACTTGCTGGCTCCGCTGTGCACGCTGCCCCCGCTCGTGTAGCCGGACGGATGCACAGTCGTCGGCGTGTAGGAGGTTGGTGCTCCGGGGATGGGGCGTCGATCCTGACTCTCGAACGCCTGAATGATGTTCTCAATCAGAGAGTCGATCGAGTCATCCCCGGTGGTATCTCCCGAGGTGGCATCGTCGGCGGGCGGGTGCCCTTCTGCTGATTGCGAGCCGTCATCCAAAACGGCGGTGTCCAGTGCCGCGGTGTCATCGGCGGCGTCCTCCCAGGGCGCTGAACCGCTACCGCCGTAGGACAGCTGAGTGCCCATCAGCCGCCTCCGCCGGTGGTCTTAAGCTCCTCGGCGGCCGCATTACGAACGTCCTCCTCGACCCGGGCGTCTCCGCGATTCTGCTGAGGGTGGGATTCGCCCCGTCTACCGAGGCGACGTCGATGACGCTCGACGGTGTGAGGAACGGGATGGCGAAGTCCAGCACTGCCTGGTGGAACGATGCTGCGGCCTGGGCATCGGCCTTACCGATGTCGGCGGCTGTCTCGATCACTTGGTCGACTCCGACTGCCCCGGCTCGCTCCACAAGGCGTCGGACCAGCGCGCTGCGCACGTCGGGTTCCAGTTCCTTGGCCTTCTCTATCGCCGACCGGCGGACGGGAGCGGAGGTGTCGAGCAGCTCGTCGAGGATTTGGAGGGCGTCTGTCTGGAGTCCTTCTCCTGCGCTCACCGAGGTGAACGTTGCCGCGACCGTGAGGTATGTGTCGATCTTGCCGGATACGGCCTTCAGGCTGGGCGACGCTGCTGCCCAAACGCGCGATTTCTCACTCACGCCCTCGGGCATCTCCAGTTCTTGATCATCCTTCTTCGACTCGCCCGACTTGGCCCACCCCTCCCACGCATCGAGTAGAGAGCCTCGGCCATCGGGCGGTGACTGCACGAGGGTGTCGAAGTCCTTCGGGAACCGGTCTTCAAGGATGTAGAGCTTGAGCATCGTCGCAAGGTCCAGGTCGGCGCCGCGAGCGTTCGCCATGGCCATCCGTACGCCCCATGCATTCAGAAACCTCTTGATAGCCCGCGGGCTGCTCCATCGGTCGACGCTGAGGCCTTGCGCCACCTGGGCAGCAAGTTCGAGATCCTCCGCTGTCGGGCGTGCCACGCCGTCCGGGTACGGCTCGCCGATATATGGCCGCTGACCCGCCGCGCGGCGTGAGGCCACATGGGCGACGAGCGGCTTCACGTCGCCGCCGCGGCGTTGCGCCAATAGGAGCGCAATGAAAGTCTCCGCGTCATCTCGCGAGAGTGTGGGCAACCGGACCGGCAGCTGGACGATCTTTTCGAGGTACCTGTCGGAGTACGTCGTACGTAACTGGATAGGTCACCGGGACGTTCCTGCGGTGGCGTTTGTCTGGTGACGGTGAGCCGGCCCGGCGTGGCGCCTTGATTACTGTCCGCCGGCGATGGTCGGGTATGGTTCGTGCCCGATGTCCCGCCTGCCCCGGATGAGGTGGCCGCGCTGCGCGCGGCCAACGCCCGGCTGCGCGAGGTTGTCGAGGCCAAGGACACCGAGATCGGCGCGCTCCGCGCCGTGATAGATGCCTTCCAGGGGCAAATGGGGGAACTGCGGGCCGAGGTGGAGGCGCTGCGCGCCCGGCTGCGGCAGAACCCGCGGAATTCCTCCCGGCCGCCATCGGCCGAGGGGCTGGGTAAGCCGGCGCCGAGGTCGCAGCGGCGCAAGAGCGGCCGCAAGCCGGGACGGCCGAAGGGCCAGCCCGGCGCGACGCTGGAGCTGACCGGCCACCCGGACGCGGTGGTCAGCTACGAGCCGGGCCGGTGCGCCGGGTGCGGCGCCGGCCTGTTCGGCGCCGCCGTGACCGCGGCTGAGCGGCGGCAGGTGATCGATCTGCCGGAGGAGATCAGGGCGCTGGTCACCGAGCACCGGATCATCTCGCGCCGGTGCGGCTGCGGGGCGGTCACCACCGGGACGGCGCCGGCCGGGGTCAGCGCCCCGGTCCAGTACGGGCCGCGGATCAGCGCGGCGTGCGCCTGCCTGTGGCACGGGCAGTTCCTGTCCCGCAACCGGACCCGCGAGGCGATGAGCGACCTGTTCGGCGTCGCCATCTCACCCGGCGCGATCAGCGGCATGACGACCAGGATCGCCGGGGCGCTCGCCGGCTGCCTGGACGCGATCCGCGCCGCGCTGGCAGCCGCGCCGGTGGCGCACTTCGATGAGACCGGGTTCCGGGTCGCCGGGAAGCTCGCCTGGGTGCACTCGGCGTCGTCGGGGAAGCACGCGCTGATCACCGTGCACGCCAGGCGGGGCCGGGCCGGCATGGACGCCGCCGGGGTCCTCCCCGCCTTCGCCGGCATCGCCGTCCACGACTGCTGGGCGCCCTACGACAGCTACGCCCAGGTCACCCACGCTCTTTGCAACGCCCACGCCCTGCGGGAACTGCAGGCCGTGACCGACGCCGCACCGCCCGGCCAGTGGTGCTGGGCCACCCAGGCCGCCGGCGCCCTGCGGGAGATGAAGCGCCTCGCGGACGCGTCCCTCGCGGTGGACGGCACCCTCAGCCATATCGACCAGGCCGGATTCTCCAGGATCCGGCACCGCTACCACTCCGCGCTGCTGATCGGCCAGAAGCGGACCGCCGCCCGCGCCGCCCCGCTGATGCGCAAGCACCACGCCCTCGCGAAACGACTGCTGGCCCGCGAGGAGGAATACCTGCGGTTCACCACAGACCCCGGCGTCCCGTTCGACAACAACGCGGCCGAGCGCGAGGTCAGGATGGGCAAGCTCCGGATCAAGGTATCGGGCTGCATGCGGTCCATGACCGGAGCCGAAGCGTTCTGCGCCATCCGGTCCTACCTGTCAACATCCGCCAAGCACGGCATCGGCAAACTCGACGCCCTCACCAGCGCCGCCAGCGGAACAGCGTGGATGCCAGAAACCACCTGACCAAGGCAGGCCGACCTATCCAGTTACCGTCGTACGAGCGCCAGCGTTCTCGCTTCGCTCAATGGCGTAGCGGATGAGGGCCTCCTCGGCCGCGAGAACGAAGGCCATCTTTGGTACCGAGAGGAACACCTTGATCGCTTCGAGGATCGCTACCACCGAGTCAGGACTGCAACGCTCGAGGTCGTCCACGAGCACGATGACCTTGTCAAGGTCGGCCCCTACCATCAGCTTCTCGAACTGGGGTCACACGGCGACAGCGATCTTCTTGACGTCCTTCAAACGCGAATCGATCAGCTTCAACGCGGTTGACTTGCCGCCACCCCACGAGGACTGAATAGCGATGGTGACCGGGTCGAAGTCAGCTGAACAGACAGCAGCCACGACCGTCTCGACCACCGCGTCGAACCCGAGCATGTCGATATCCGTCGGGTTGTCATCCCAAAGCCGAAGGTCCAGCGGATTGTCTGCCATTGGTACTCAGTCCCTTCGTTCCAAGCCCATGCTCGCTGCTAGGCAACGAAACGTGTGTCCCCGTTTGCCTGCGACATGGGCTACTTGCCGTGCGCACTGGCATGTAGCTCGCCACATGTGGCCTGTTCGTAGCGGAGGCGGAAGAACACCCGACGAGTAGGCATCCGTCACACCACCACGAGAGGGCGAGGGTCTGGGTTGCCCACGATGGCGATGAGGTCCTCGACGGACAAACAGGCTTCGGAGGCAATGTGCTCTCGGCTGAGACCAGAACGCTCGGCCACCTGGCACGCCGTGGCGAGGAGGGCGGGCAGCTCGGGTCGTTCTAGGGGGTATGGCTCGCTCTCGCGGCCGTAATGCTTGTTCATGATCATGACGGCGCGCCGATAGGCGGCTTCGCTGATCACTTCGAGGGTCTTCGCCCGGTAGAGAAGGGCGGCGATCGAGACGCCCCACTCTTGCTTGAGCCGCGCATAGGCGCCGAGATCAAAGCGGCGCGGCAGGATGCGTTGGAAATGAGCTTCGGGCATGAGGAGCTCAGCGGCGAAAGCGTGAGCTTGCTGCTCTTGTTCTCCGCCCGGGTCAGCATCCGGGTGGCAGACCAGGTGCCCCAACTCGTGGGCTGCATCGAAGCAACTTCTCGCTGCATCGCCCTTGTCAGTGCCGAGGATTACCACCGGCCTCGGGCCTTGGGCATGGCTAAAGGCGTCGATCCCCCGGTTAGCTACCTCAAGGCGGGCAACAAGAATTCCGTTCGCCTCCATGTGCCGGACCAAGTGCCCAACAGGCCCATCGGGTAGACCCCAGGCGCGACGTACCTCCCTCACCGCCGCAACGAAGTCATCCGGACCAGCATCCGCGCGCGGCGGGACAAGCGGCACATCGGCGTCGGGCAGGCGTACGTATCGTTCCAGCACTTCAGCCACATCGAGCACTAGCTCCGACCATCCCCATGCCTGGGCGCGGCCCTGACGGGTCGTCGAACGCAGGCTGCGAAAGTGGGTGCCGTCCAATCCACCGGAGGAAATCGGGCGGCGCTCGAAAGTGAAGAATCCGGCCGACACACCGGTGGCGATCGCCAGGCGAGCCAGCACAGCCGGCGTCGGCCTATTGCGGTCGTTCTCGTATTGCGAGATCGCTGTGTGGGTCACATCCACCCTGTCGGCTAGTTCACGCAGCGTGAGGCCGGCCCGAAATCGCGCCAGTCGGAGCCGCTCCCCACTGAAGGCAGCAGCTGCATCTTCAGCCCTCATCTGACTCGGCAACGTCCGACCTGGCAACCAGGCTCAGGGTCGGTTCGGGCTGGTCCGCGTAGGTCGGTACGGGCACGGCCTGCGCCGTCTCGTGCCGACTGTCAGAAACAGACTCATCGAGCCGAACGAGGACCGCCCAGTCGAGACGATCCCCGGCGCCGGTCACGAGCCGACCTGCATGTACGGCGGTCTGGCCTGCGTCGGGTGTGCCGCTGCACACGACGTGGACAATCGGCTCGACTTCTCCTGCGGGCATGCCGTCGAGGATGAGCTGATTCGCGTTGGCGACGCCAGCTTTGCGCCGTGCTGGCGAGGAGTCCGCGTCGAAGCTGGCCGGATCAGTCAAATCGGTGCCGCGGGCGACAGCAAAGTGCAGTTCGACGCCCTCCCTCCGGGCGATCAGACCGGCCCCGCGCCGAGTCGTGCTGAAACCTTCGTTCTTCAGAACGTCGATGGCGAGTTCCGTAGACCGTTGGTAGCGGTCCGTGCCAAAAGTGAAGCCGTTCGACCCTGGATCGTTGTGGTGAGCCTGTGCGATCCGATGACCCTCGCGGCCGCAGCCGACCAGCGCCCGCACCAGGTCGTCATCCAGGTCGACCCCGTCTCCGATCTCCATACGGAAAGTGTAGCAATACATCGCGGTTCATGTGTGAATGTAAAGCGACGGGTCGCGTGTCGAGCAATGCTGGCCAGCTGGCAGCGGTTTGACTTGAGCGGGCGGAGTTCGAGTAAGACGCGTTAGGTCGGTCGTCAGTGGACCTTCGTACGCAGTTCTCAAACTCAAGTCCGGCCCCGAAATCCCTGGTCAAGCGGCTCGTCAAGCGGCTCGGCGTGACGGGTCAGGTGCGGACTGACCCGCGGTTTGAGGACGCGCGGGGTCCGAACGTCCGAGAGCTGCGCTGCATCCAGCGGCGCCTGTCCCCGGCTGAGGTCGAGGCGCTGTTGGCGGACTATGAGGCCGGGGGGCGGGGTAGGCGAGCTGGCGCGGGTCTACGGCATCCACCGCACGACGGTCTCGGCACATCTCGCGCGGGCGAGGCTTACGCCAGTTGACCGTAGCGCCGGCTGACAGGGCCGTTGCATCCGGCTGCTGGCATCGTCGGTCTCTGATGGCGGCCTATCGCCACTTGCCGAAAGACAGGTAGGCCAGCCCGCCGAACGGAATCCACAGGACGATCAAGACAGTCCAGCCCTGGCGGGTGAACAGTCGCAGCTCGGGGTCGGGTGTCTGGGCTAGGTCGCGTAGGCAGAACTGCTCGAAGCGAGCGATAGCCACGGTCGCCGCCACTGCGGCCCCGACTACCAGAGCAATCAGGGCGGGCAACATCAGGCGTCGCCCGCCCGAACCACGAACCCCACGATCGAGCCTATCGTTCTCATACCTGCTAATGTTACTGGGTATGAGAACGATGCGGTACGGTCTGGGGTGACATGGCCAGCGCGGATCTCCTCCTTCACCCGGTGCGGCTGCGCATCGTCAAGGCGTTTCTTGACGGGCGGCAGCTGACCACGAGCGACATCGTGGCCGAGCTCGATGACGTGCCGGCGGCGAGCGTCTATCGGCATGTCGCTCTGCTGGCGAAGGCCGGCGTGCTAGAGGTTGTCTCGGAGCGCCGGGTTCGCGGCGCGGTGGAGCGCACGTATGTGCTGCACATGGCGGCGGCGCGAATCGATCCCGGCGAGGTCGCGCGCATGAGCCCGGAGGAACACGGCCACGCGTTCATGGCCTACGTGGCCGGGATGCTCGCCGACGCCGATCGTTATCTGGCCAGCGGCCGGATCGACCCGATCCGGGACGGCGCCGACTACCGCGCCGGTGCGTTGTGGCTGACCGACGACGAGTTCGCCGCGTTCATCCACGACCTCGCCTCCATCATCCAGCCACGCCTCGGCTTCGGGCCCGGTAAGGGACGACATCGCCGCTTGCTCTATGGCGTGGCCCTACCGGACCGTCAGAAAGCGCCTACCGCCGGCCTGGCTCGCCGGGACGGCACCAGCAAGCCCCGCACGAAAGGATCGTGATGGCCCGCACGCCCGATTCAGTGGCCCGCGACGTCGCTGGCTTGGCTCAAGCAGAGCGGTTCGACCAAATCCGGGACCGCTTCGCCCAGCAACTGCGACCGATCGTTAGCCGCGAGGCCCTTCAAACTGGCTGGGACAGCGAGATCGCCCGCCACGGTCGGGTCACCTCGATCGGCCCGCCGGCCAGCGACCCAGCCCAAGGCGGGACGGTCACCGTACGCATCCCCGTGACCTGCGAGCGAGGCGCGTTCACCCTGCTGGTCACCATCACCGATTCCGACCAGCTGGCCGGACTTCAGGTCGCGTCTATCAGCGCAGCCGCACCCGTCGCCGCTTGGCAGCCCCCCGACTACGCCGACCCGACGGCATTCGATGAGCACGACGTGCTCCTCGGAACACGTGAACTCGCGGTCGGAGCCACGGTCAGCATCCCCACCCATCCAGCCTCCGTCCCAGCGGTGGTGCTGCTCGCCGGCTCAGGACCACAAGATCGCGACGAGACGTTGGGGCGGACCAAGCTCTTCAAGGACATCGCCTGGGGGCTCGCCAGCCGTGGGATTGCGGTGCTCCGGTTTGACAAGGTCACCCTCGCGCACCCCGAGGCGGTCCGCGCGAATCCCGACTTCACGCTGGCCGATGAGTACACCCCGCAGACGATTGCTGGCGTGCGCCTGCTATGGGAGCAGCCGGGCATCGACCCGGAACGGGTGTTCGTGCTCGGACACAGCCTCGGCGGCACCATCGCTCCCCAGATCGCCCAGGCCGAACCGGCCATCGCAGGCGTGATCCTGCTGGCAGGTAGCGCCGAGCCTTTCCACCGATCGCTGCTCCGACAAGCCCGCTACGTCGCCTCGCTCAACCCAGACACCGCACCCGCATCCGAGCTGGCCATCCAGAAGCTCGCCCGACAGACCGACCTCGTTGACGATCCCGAGCTGTCCCCGGCCACCCCGGCCGGCGACCTGCCGTTCGGACTTGCGCCCGCCTACTGGCTCGCGCTCCGCAATTACGAACCCGAACAGGTCGCCGCCGAGCTGGACCGGCCGATTCTCGTTCTCCAAGGTGGACGCGACTATCAGGTCACGATTGCCGACGACCTGCGTCGCTGGGAGAGCACCTTGGTCGCCCGCCCGGACGTGACCATCCGCGTCTACGACACCGACAACCACTTCTTCTTCACCGGCACCGGGCCATCCTCTCCGGCCGATTACGAGTCCCCCGAACACCTCGACCCGCGTGTCATTACAGACATCTCCAGCTGGCTCACCTCCACGGGGCCCCGAGCGCCACACGGCCCAAGATCGGACAGCACGCCAGGCGCGCGCCGCACCCAGAAAGTGCCGACCAACGGACCAGAGCGGGGCGCGGACCCCTCTTCCGAGCGACCATGAACGCCGCAGTGCCGTACGCAGTCACGGTGATAGCGGTCTGCTTTGAGGCGTTCTGCCAATTCGACCTCTACCGGGCCAAACAGGTGCGCTACCTGCCGAAGTGGGCGTGGGCGGTCGTGTGCCTGATCTCGGTCCCGCTCGGTGGGATCATCTACCTGAGCATCGCCAAGGTGCGCTACCACGCCACAGACGAGGCTCGTCCACCACAAGTCACACCCCACCGCAGCGACGCCGGCCCCGCGACGTGCTGTATCGGCTCGCCTCGTCCGATCGAGGTCGAAGGGCTGACCAAGCGGTTTGGATCGCTCACCGCGCTGGACGACCTTAGCTTCACCGTCGAGCCGGGGCGGGTTACGGGCTTCCTCGGGCCGAACGGTGCCGGGAAGTCAACCACGATGCGAGTGATCCTTGGGCTCGATGCCCCAAGCGCGGGACGTGCTGTGGTCGGTAACCGCCGCTACGACCAGATCGTCCGACCTTTGCATCTGGTCGGCTCGCTGCTCGACGCCAATGCCATGCATCCGGGACGGAGCGGATGGCAGCACCTGTGGTCCGTTGCGCGGAGCAATGGGATCGATAAGGATCGAGTGCATGAAGTTCTCGACCTGACGGGGGTGGGGGCCGTTGCCCAGCGGCCGGTCAGGACCTTCTCGCTCGGGATGAAACAACGGCTCGGTATCGCCCTCGCGCTGCTCGGCGATCCACCGATCCTTATCTTCGACGAGCCAGTCAACGGCCTGGACCCCGAGGGCGTCCGCTGGATTCGTGAGCTGTTCAAGACGCTCGCCGCAGAGGGCCGGACGGTATTCGTGTCCAGCCACCTGATGAGCGAGATGGCGCTCACGGCCGACCACCTCATCATCATCGGCCGCGGCCGACTGCTCGCCGATACATCCGTCGAGGACTTCATCGAGGCAAACGCCCGCTCCGATGTGCTGGTCCGCTCCCCACAAATCGACGCGCTTGCCCCGCTGCTGAACAGCCACGGCGCCGCGAGCACCGCAGACCGCGATCACGGGCTCGCGGTGACAGGCCTTGACGCCCCGACGATCGCCCACCTCGCTGCCGAACACGGGATCCCAGTTCACGAACTGACCCCAAGGCACGCGACCCTCGAGCAGGCGTACCTCGACCTCACCGGAGCAAGCGTGGAATACCCCACGGGCGCGTTCACCGGCAAGAACAACGAAACGGTAGCTTCCTGATGGCCCTCCCCGACATCGCTCTAAGGAGGACCCCAGCGATTACGGCCCGCGTCGCTGAAGTGATCGCCTCGGAGTGGACCAAGGTCAGCTCGGTCCGATCGACGTTCTGGCTGCTAGTCGTCGCGGCCGTGACCGCGATGGGTGGCAGTGCGATCGTCTCCGTGTCTGAGCGGTCGAGCAGCCAGGCTCCGCTAGGTGACCCAGTGGCCTCGGTCTTTATGGCTTGGCTGGAGTATCCGGTGCTCGCCGTCGGCATCCTCGGCGTGCTGAGCTTCACCAGCGAATACGCGAGCGGGCAGATCCGCACCACCTTCGCCGCTGTGCCCCAGCGCCTCACGGTGCTGACCGCCAAGGCGAGCGTCATTGGCATCACCGCGCTCATCTTTGGCGAGGCGCTCGCCTTTGCTTCGTTCCTGCTCAGCCAGGCGATCCTCGCCGGCCATCATGGCGCGACTCCGCTCTCGCAACTGAGTGTGCTCGGTGAGCTACTTGCAGCCGGCTTCTGCCTATCTGCCATCGCGTTGCTCGGCCTCGCACTTGGCTCCATCATTCGCAACACTGCCGGAGCGATCGCCGCTCTCCCCGCGCTGATCTACCTGCCGCTTGTCGTCCTGACCCTTCCGCACCCCTGGAACGACACCATAGGCAGGTTCACCCTGCTCATGGCCGCCTACCAGCTTGTCTCCGAGCACTCCCACGCGGAGCTGCTCTCCCGGCCCCTTTCGCTGGCGGTGGTGGTCGCCTGGACCGCCGCCGGCCTACTGACCGCTGGAGTCCTGGTCCAAAGACGGGACGCTTAGTGATGGACTACCCATGACAACGCCCTCACGGTGAACTGACCCGGTGAGCGTGCATGCCTTCGATCTTGGGAAGGCTGGCACGACGTGGCGAAGACGCAGAACTACGGCAAGGAGACCAGGGAGCGGGCGGTCCGGCTGGTGCGCGAGCACGCCGGGGATTACCCGAGCGAGTTCGCGGCGATCAAGGCGGTGGCGGCCCGGCTGGGGATCGGGTCCGCGGAGACGCTGCGCAAGTGGGTGCGGCAGGCCGAGGTGGACGCGGGCGAGGCGCCGGGGGTGACAACGGCCGAGGCTGCCGAGGTCCGCAAGCTTCGCCGGAAGGTCACCGAGCTGGAGCAGACCCTGGCGATCCTGGTGGAGGCGACCCGTTTTTTCGCCCGGGAGGGCGACCCGCTACGGCGGTGATCGTCCGGTTCATCGACGCGTTCCGGCACGCGTTCGGCGTGCAGGCGATATGCCGGGCGCTGAGCAGCCATCACGTGCCGGTCGCGCCCAGGACGTACTGGGCAGCCAAGAGCCGGCCGCCGTCGCGGCGGGCGCTGCGCGACGCGCTGGTAACGCGGTGGCTGGCGGCGATGTTCGAGCCGGACGGCGACGGCAGGCGAAAACCGGAGTCGCTGTACGGGGCGGTCAAGGCCTGGGCGCACCTGAACCGGCAGGGCCTGACGGTAGCCCGGTGCACGGTGGAGCGGCTGATGCGGGCCAACGGGTGGCGGGGCAACACGCGGCGCCGCACGGTCCGGACCACCGTGCCGGACCCTGACAACCCCAGGTTCCCCGACCTGGTCAAGCGCGACTTCAGGGCGGACGCGCCCGGCCGGCTGCTGGTCGCCGACTTCACGTACGTGCCGCTGGCTATCGGGGGCTTCGCCTACGTCGCTTTCGTGATCGACGCGTTTTCGGGCACGATCCGCGGCTGGGAGTGCTCGCTGAGCAAGGAAACCAGGTTCGTCCAGCGGGCGATCGCCCAGGCCGCCGCCCAGCTGCGCCGCCTGGGCCATCCCATCGGCGATGGCGCGGTCCATCACGCGGACGCCGGGTCGCAGTACACCTCGCTGCGCTTCGCCCAGACGCTGACGCTGCAGGGCCTGGCAGGCTCGACAGGCAGCGTCGGCGACGCCTACGACAACGCCCTCGCGGAAACGACAATCGGGCTCTACAAATCGGAGTGCACCCGGCACGGATCGCCGTTCCGCGACGGCCCGCTCACGACCAGAGGCGATGTGGAGAAGATCACCGCCGCCTGGGTCCACTGGTACAACCACGGCAGGCTGATGCACCGCACCGGGCTGCTTCCCCCGGCCGAGGCCGACGCCGCGCACTGGAACAGCCAGCAGGCCTGACCTCCCGCTCCCGCGTTCCCCGCCGGGGGGCCGCCGGGCTTGACACGGGACCCTCGCGGGCAGCCGTCCCCGGGCCACAGGGCCAGGCGGGGTGAACCCCGGCCCGGCGCCGGCCAAGGCTACGGCCGCCCGCCCCATATCAAGCCCGGCTCACGTGCTCGCCACAGCTAAGCCGGGATGCACCGCACCGCCCGACAGGTAAAATCGGTACGGAGCAGGCATTGGCACCTGCTGGTCACACGAAAACAGGTGTGCACGGGAGCCGGGGACCTCCACGGTTCGACAACGCTGGCGAGGGAGCGCGGGACGCAATGCGCACCCGCAACCGGATCAGGAGCGACCCGATCCACCACGGGTACATGGCGTGGTCCGAGGCCACGTCGTTGCTGCGGTGGGCGTGCTGCGGGTCCGCCTGGCCGAGCCGTGGTCACTCGATGCGCTGGCCGATGAGGTTCACTTGTCGCGTTCCCAGCTCGTTCGAGCGTTCGACGCCACCGTGGGTATCCCGAGCGGCCGTTGCCTGCCATCGGCCTTGGGTATGTACACCCGCCTGACGGGCAGGGGCTGCCAGGTGCGGCGTTCCCGGTGGACCCGGGCCGCCAGCGCCATCCTGGCCGGGGCGGTCAGCGCGACTTCCCCGTCAATCCCCGCCGTCAGGCGGCCAGCGTTGCGCTGGGTCACTAGCCGCACGCTGACCAGCGTGTTCGACCAGCTTGCCAGCAGCAGCTTCTGCAGGTTGCGGACCTGAGGAAGGTCCCCGGCCTGCGCCGCCTTGAAGATCTTCTGCCGCATCCGCCGTACGTATCGCTCATGCGGGCGCCACACGATCGCGTCCCACTCCAGGACTGCTGGCTCCCGCTGGGGCGGCACGCCCTCGAGTCCGTTCACATCAAGGAGCGCAATCGCATGCGCATAGGCGTATCCCGTCATCTGTGCTCAACTTGCCCTTCGGTGCCGACTTCCCCGGCCGTTCTCTTCAACAGCTCACCCGGCTGCGTCAGCGCCCTTTCGGGCCCGGCCACCAGGACCGGTATCCGGCCGCTTATCCGCAGCGGCCAGCGGAGGGCCAGCCACCTGCCACGGTTTCACGCCGCCTTTCGGCGCACCGGCATTCGCTTCTCAGCCGTCCTGTCCTGCCAGGAACATCAGCCCCCCTTACGGTCGGCCCACCCGGCCCGCTGCCACCTGGCCGGGGCAGCGGCGGGCTCCTGACAGGGTTCCCACGTTCCGCACGCGCGAGCCACGGCCGGGACGGGCGCCTCCTCTACCCCGGGACTGGCGGTGTTCCTACGACCGGGAGAGCATCACCCGGCCGCCGCCTGCCGCCTCACAGCGGCGAGTCCTGAACCCCGCAAAGGCAAACCGTCGGCGGAGTCTTGCTTGACGAGGCATACAGAGGTTCACTCACCGTTCGCCCGCCCGGCCTTCCCCTTGTCCGTGGCCACCAGACGGCATGGCAGCCCTTCGACATGAACCCTGAGCTTCGCACCCCGGACAGGCCAGACCTGCCGGCGCACGTCAGGGCGGGGACAGGCCCTGGAACACTGGCCTGGAGCTACCCGTCCGGCATGCCGGACCTCCGATCGGTCAGCTCACTCACAACGTGCGACCTCGTGTCGCACTGCTCGAGGCAACAATGCAAGACCCTTGAGGAAAGACCCCGCCGCCAGGCTAAGGGACGGGCTTGCGGCCCAAGCGAACACCGGCGTCGACGGGCAACCCTTACACCCATTTTCCGGCGCCGCAAGGCGGGTCGCCAGAGTCATGTGGAGCTAAGGGGACTCGAACCCCTGACCCCCTGCTTGCAAAGCACAATCCGGCCGTCGCTGGGCGGTGCTGGTCATAGCCTGATATGCCATTCAGCTGGGACGATCAGTGCCTTATGAGGCTAGCCATCGGTCGACATCTGCCAGTGTTGGCTCCCTGTTTGGCTCCCTGGGGCCCTTAGCTGGGAAGGCCGCAATCAGCCGGACGTCGCCCTCAGCGGACGTCCTGTGGCGTGTCTCAATTGCTGCTCCCCAGATGAGACAGCGCGGCCACGGTGTGTTGGGCGCCTCCGTGCGGTTCGGCGCTGAACCTGGAGACCAGGACCTCAGATGCCCCCGCCTCGTGACAGCAGACGGCTGCCTTGCATGGTACGGCGCATGAAAAGCCTTGGGCGGAACAGCGGCAAGCCTAGTCTGCGGATGCCCAGTTCAACGGCCTGCTGGATTGCCACGCGGCATGAATATGGGCTGGCTAGTTTGTCGGCTCGGGACTGATACGTGGCCGGCAAGGCGTACCGCATCCGGGCGGCTGGTCGTTACGGCGTGATCGCGATCGCCGACGGCCAGATCCCGACGTTGATGGCCTTGCGCGCGGTGTTCGTGGCGATGCTAATCGGGGTCACGTGGTCCCCGCCGCGGTTGGTGACGTAGGCGGTTTTCCCGTCCGGGGTGATCGCGATCGCGTACGGGCCGCTCCCGACTTGATCGCCTTGCGCGCTGTGTTCGTGGCGATGCTAATCGGGGTCACGTGGTCCCCACCGTAGTTAGGGACGTAGGCGGTTTTCCCGTCCGGGTTGATCGCGATCGCGAACGGCTCACTCCCGACCTTGATGGCCTTGAGCGCGGTGTTCGTGGCGGTGCGGATCGGTGTCACCGTGTCCGAGTTGTAGTTGGCGACGTAGGCGCAGGTGAGCGGCGCCGATCCAATTTTCGCTAGCGTCGGCCGTTTGGCCGACAAGTTCAGCAGGACACCCTGGCAACTCAGCAACCCTCTCTCGGAGCGGCAGCACGTGGCTGAACGGTAGCGGATTTCAAGACCCGTACGGGAACCGTGCTGACCAGGGCAGACACTGCGAGGGACGGCGGTGTGCGCATGTATCGACATGATCAAGCTGTCGTGCTGGCCAGATTCCAGACCGATACTAGTGTCGCGTAAACGAAGTTCTTTGACCGGGGTGGCATTGGTCGAGTAGTTCGTCGGCGGTCTTGGTCCAGGTGAAGGGGTGGCAGCGTTCGTTCCAGCCGTCGATGAAGCGTCTCGATGGCGGTGATGAGGTCCTTGACCGAGGTGAAGGTGCCGCGGCGGATGGCCTGGCGGGTGATGATGCCGAAGAAGATCTCGACCATGTTCAGCCAGGAGCCGCAGGTCGGGGTGAAGTGCAGGGTGATCCGGGGGTTGCGGGCCAGCCAGGCCTGCACGGCCGGGTGCTTGTGGGTGGCGTAGTTGTCGACCACCAGGTGCAGCTCGACGCCGCGGGTAGGCCTTGGCGACCTGTTTGAGGAAGCGCAGGAACTCCTGGTGGCGGTGGCGGGGGTAGGCAGGCCTGCTCGACCTTGCCGGTGGCGACCTCGAGCGCGGCGAACAGGGTGGTGACCCCGTGCCGGACGTAGTCGTGGGTCTGCTTTCTCCGGCATCCCCGGCCGCAGCGGCAGGATCGGCGCGGTCCGGTCCAAGGCCTGGACCTGGGATTTCTCGTCCACGCAGAGCACCACGGCCTTGTCCGGCGGGTTCAGGTACAGCCCGACCACGTCCCGGACCTTGGCCTCCAGCTGCGGGTCGGTGGAGAACTTGAACGTCTCGCTCCGCCACGGCTGCAGCCCCCACCGGCGCCAGATCCTGCGCGACCCAGACGTGCGAGATCCCCAGCTCGCCGGCCAGCAGCCGGGACGACCAGTGCGTCACTCCGAGCCGCGCCGGCGGCGGCTCCAGCGTCGCCAGCACGACCGCGACCTCGTCGATCACCGGCCGCCGCCCGGGCTTCGGTCGGTCCGCCAGGCCACCAACGCCCTCGGCCGCGTACCGCTTCTTCCAGCCGATCACCGTCGGCTTGGACACCCCGACCCGCTCGACGATGTCCTTGACCGGCACCCTCCGCGGCCAGCAACACGATCCTCGCCCGCTGCGCCAGCCCGGCCCGTATCGACGGCGCCCGCAGCCACCTCGCCAGCTCCGCGCGATCAGAATCCGGCAGTTCCACGACAGTATTCAACGGCATAGCCAAGCCTACCGCGAAGTTAAGCTACTTCATTCACACGACACTAGTCGGGGTTGATAGAGAGTTCGGGCTTCATGATCTCCTGCACTGCCGTCGGCTGGGTGAGCCGATTCGGCATCCGGCACATCCTGGCTATCCGCTGGAATAGCGCGGCGTGGGCTATATAGGCGACTCCAGGCCCGCCTCGTGATGGCGACACCGAGCCTGCACGGCGTGTCCTGCCGGACAGCCGCAACGGCACTTCCGCTGGCCGAAAGCCCACTCATGACTCGCCGGGCGCCGGTGCAGGAGCGGCACACCGTGGCACAGCCATGGCACGCCAGATGGGTAAGGAGCAAACCTACCTGGGGGAGATATGTACATGATCCGTCGGTTGGCGGTGAGCGCGATCGTCGCCGCTTCTGGACTCGGCCTCTCGAATGCGCCTGCTGCCGCCGGTCACCCGGCCGTCGGCCCTCCGGTGCGGGCGCCGGGAGAAGTCCTGGATGTGGATGCCCACCCGGCATTTGATTGGAGCGTGCCCAGCCGCTACGACGCGAGCTGGGCGGCGTGGAATCAGACGACCAGCTCTTACGATACGAACTTCGTCAACCCAGCTGGATGGTCGCTCAACCTTGACTTGTGCGGCTCGGCTTCTCTGTACCGGATCACCGGGTACACCATCAGCCTTGAACAGCTCGGAAGCACGTGGAAGTGGACCCACTCCACTCCTGCCTGCCACATCAGCCTGCACGATCTGCTCCCGGCTCAAGGCTTGTATGCCGCAACGCTCACGCTGCACACCAGCCTGGGTGTCAGCGTGCCGCTGCGGAAGATTGTCGGCATCGAGGACCGCCTCATCGTCTCGATAGGCGACTCCATGGCATCCGGCGAAGGCAACCCGGACATTCCCGGCGCGTACAATGTCTCGACCTTCGAGGGTGTCGAAACTTCGGTCAGCACGGTGCGGCCGGCAATCTGGAAGGACCAGCGTTGCCATCGTTCCGCCCGGAGCGGTCCCGCTCTCGCGGCCAAGGCCCTGGAGGACGCCGACCCGAAGACGTCGATTACCTTTCTCAGCGTTGCCTGCTCTGGAGCGGAGCTGTCCAACCTGATCGACACCCCGTACGGCGGTATCGCCCCGGTCGGGTCGACGAAAGTGCAGCCCCAAGTGGACGCGATAGCCGCTGCTATAGGACCCGTGTCCGGGCGCCCCGCACGCCGGATCGACGCCCTGCTCGTTACTGCAGGAGTCAACGACCTGCACTTTAGTGACATCATCAAACGCTGTGCGGGAAACCTCGACGACAGCGTGAGCTGCGTGACGTCTGGAGGCATCGCCGACCAGGTGCAGACACTGCCGCTGAAGCTGGCGAACCTGGCCATCGCCATCAGGCAGAAGCTGCCAGCTACTCGCGAGGTGTATCTCAGTGACTACCCCGACAACCCCTTTGACGGTGGCGGATGCGGCGCACTCGGCTTGCCAAGGGTGGGGATCTCCGCGGCCCAGGCATCCGAGATGCAAGTGTGGGCAACCGCACTGGACAACAAGATCTCCGACTCGGCACGCATGTTCCGCCATGCCCCCTACAACTCGAACGAGCTCGATCTTTACGCGGTGCCGTTCTACGCCCACGCGTACTGCTCCAGCGTGCCTTGGTTCGTGGACTACCAGCAGTCGTGGCAGAACCAGGGCGATGAGAACGGGACAGCGCACCCCAATGCACTGGGGGCACGAGCGTGGGCAACGCAGATCCGCCACCTGGTGGTGCCGACCCAGTCGATCAGCCGTACCGCCGGCTGACCATCACTATCAATAATCTGAAGGTGCCCGCAGTATCAGGGGCACCCCCCGAATCCGTCCCCGCGACGCTCTTCGAGTATCAGAATGACCTTGTCGGCCTGACTCACTACCTGAGCGTTCCGCGGAACGGTCAGTGGACCGCCGTGCCAGCTTCCCTAGGCACCTTCCACCTGGATGTCTATCCAACACCGTCATCACCGCGGCACGCCACCGGCCTTTACATGAGTCTCGGCTACATCTTGCCCATCATCGGAACCCTGAACAACGCCTACGCAGCCGGTCACCACATCTTTGTGCACCCGGCTGGTCAACTCTCGGTCGACTACACCGTCACGCTGGCGCCGCCCATGCCAGGCGGACCCGTCGTCGCCCACTGACACTATTAGGTTGTATCTTCTGAGCTGGGGGTTCATGCTGAACCCGTGGAGCCGCTCGAGTGGACTGCTCCGGGATCGTCATCGCTTCCGGAGCAGTCGTGTGCCCGGGACGTGACCGGCCTCCTGATAGCTGGCGAGCACGCGCTCTTTGAGAATGGCGACCTCGTATCCGCCAGGATCGCCTTCACCCAGGCGGCGCGGGAGTCGTTGAGGTCTGGTCCCCCCGAAGCCCTCGCCCAGGCCGCTCTCGGGCTCGGCGGGCTGTGGGTTCACGAGCATCGCACAGCCGCGGAGCATCCAGTTACCGCGTTGCAGCAGCGCGCGCTCGCGCAGTTAGAGCCGAGCACCACGCTGGCAGCGCGGTTGCGGATGCGTCTTGCCGAGAGGGCGACTATCGCCGGGGCACAGCGCGATTGTCCTCCCGAATCGACAGCGTCCGCGCCACCGGGACATCGTCGTCCCGCCGGAGCCCTCAGCCTCGCGCACCACTGCGTCCTCGCCCCGGACCACGGCGGCTTGCGATCGCAGCTGGCCGACGAATTGCTCGGCCTGGCAGCAATCACCAATCGTGCGGTCGACGTGATCCTCGGTCCGATCTGGCGGACCGTCGACCTGTTCCTTGGCGGCGACCACCACGCAGAGCGGTCGCTGCGCGAACTCCAAGATGTCATCACGGACCATCCCTTCCACGCCGTGGAATTCGTTGCACGAGCCATCGGCGTCAGTGACGCTGCTCGCTGGGCATTCCGCCACCGCTGAAGAGCAAGCCGCGAATACGCCCAGCTGGGGTACGCGGCGGGCGACGCCGACGCGGCGGGCTGGCATGCAGCCCAGCTCGTCGCCATCCGCTGGTTCCAAGGTCTCCTCGGCGATCTAGCTCCTACGCTCAG
>CAVUFO010000012.1:0-734560 GCA_963740785.1 uncultured Actinomycetota bacterium | reverse complement strand
GGTGAGTACGTCGGGGAACGGGAGCTCGTCAGTTTCCGGTCGGTGCCCGAGGCGCTGCGGGTGATCGCGTAGCCGCGGCCGGCGCCCTTTCCGGTTCCGCACCTAGTTTCCCGAATGGACATGTCCTGTTTCATGCTTTATCAGATGAAACCCGGTGAGGTCAATCAAAACGGACGGCACGCGGGAGACAGTGCCCGTACCCGGCGCACCGTCCATGCCCGCCATGTGACTCATCTGACACCGAAATCCGTCCTAACCTTTGCCCTGAGGTCTTGCGCTTGATCGATTAACTTGGGAGGGTTGTAACCGCTCCTGGTTGTGGTGTGGACGCATGCGCCGCAGCCGGGCGGGCAGACCGGGATTGCCAGCGCGGGCAGTGTCCACGGGGGCGTGGTCTCATGGTCGTCCGGTAGCCGGCGCGGAACGCGAGTTCTGCACCGAGGTGAACTGTGACTCGAGTCCCATGCGGACTCGATATACGGTATAGCTCGTGAATTCGTTCACAAGCGTGACGGAGGCGGCGGGCCGGCAAGGCCCGCCGGTCCTCGAGGAGGAGTGGACCGCATGGACTGGCGCAATCACGCCGCCTGTCGTGACGTCGACCCGGAGCTGTTCTTCCCGATCGGGAACACCGGCCCGGCCCTGCTCCAGATCGATGAGGCGAAGCAGGTCTGCGCCAGGTGCAGGGTGTCAGAGGCGTGCCTGCAATGGGCGCTTGAGAGCGGTCAGGACTCCGGGGTGTGGGGCGGCCTGAGCGAAGACGAGCGGCGGGCACTCAAGCGGCGCGGCGTCAGGGTGGGCGCCAGCGCCTGAGTCCGCGTCCGCCACCAGCCAGCCTGATCTAGCCAGCCTGATCTCCGACTGGGAGCGGCAGGTCGAGCCGCACGCACGTGCCGCCGCCCTCGGGACGCGCGGAGATCGCCAGCGTTCCCCCCAGTTCGCCCACAACCAGCGTCCGCACGATCTGCAGGCCAAGGCTCGTGGCCTGTTCCAGGTCGAATCCCTCGGGGAAGCCTGCCCCGTTGTCGGCCACCGTCACGGTGAGCTGATCAGCGCAGCGGCACGCGGTGATCTCCAGGGTCCCGACCGCCGGCCCGCCTGGCAGGGCCAGGCCATGCTGGACCGCGTTGTGCAGCAGCTCGGTCAGCACCAGGGCGAGCGGCGTGGCCACGGTCGCTGGCAGCGTGCCGAACTTCCCTGACAGCACCGGCGTGATCCTGGCCTCTGGCGCCGAGAGCTCACCCGCGGTGGCCGCGATCTGCCTCGCGACGTCGTCGAACTCCACCACCTCAGCGGTGGCGTGCGAGAGGGTCTCGTGCACGAGAGCGATCGAGCCGACCCTGCGTACCGCCTCCTCAAGCGCCCCGGCCGCCTCCGGCACCCGCATCCGCCGCGCCTGCAGCCTGAGCAGCGCGGCGACGGTCTGCAGGTTGTTCTTCACCCGGTGGTGAATCTCCCTGATGGTGGCGTCCTTCGTGATCAGCTCGCGCTCCCGGTTCCGCAGCTCAGTCACGTCCCTGAGCAGGATGAGCGCGCCTGCCCTTGCCCCGTCGACGGTCAGCGGGATCGAGCGCAGCTGCACCACCGAGCCGTTCGCCTCGACCTCGACCTCCAGGTGGGCCCGGCCGCTGGCGGCGAGCATCAGCGAGTCGTCCCTCGGCCCCGCGCCTGCGCACAGCCGCGCCGTGAGCGGCGCAAGCTCGCGACCTGCGAGGTCCGCGGTCAGGCCGAGCCGACGGTACGCGGACAGCGCGTTCGGGCTGGCGTAGGTCACCTTGCCGGACCGGCCCAGCCTGAGCATGCCGTCGTTGACCCTGGGCGACTGCAGGCTCACCGGCGCGCTGCCCGGACACGGGAACAGCCCGGCGGCGATCATCTGCGCGAGGTCGTCGGCCGCGGCCAGGTAGGCAAGGTCCATCCGGCTCGGCGTCCGCGCCGACTCCAGGTTCGTGGAGCGTTCGATCACGGCGAAAGGCCTGCCGTCCCTGCGGACCGGGATCGTCTCGTGCCTGACGGGAACGCCGCGCCGCCACTCGGGATCGCCCTCCCGGCAGATCCGGCTCTCCGCCACGGCCGCGGCCAGCAGCGGCTGTTCCCCTGCCGCCCGCACCGTGCCCACGATGTCGTGCGGCAGCGCCGTCGGCCCCGTCGTCGGCCGCACCTGAGCGAGCGCGATCCAGGAGTGCTCGGCGTCGAGCGGCGCCCAGAGCGACAGGTCAGCGAAGGACAGGTCAGCGAGCAGTTCCCAATCCGACACCAGCGCGTGCAGCCACTCCAGGTCCTCCGGCGAGATCTGCGCCCGGCGGGCCAGGTCATTCATCGTGGGCATACCCGCATCATCGCGCATCGGCCGGTGCGGACTGAACAGGCGTACTGCCTGGTAACGTCGCGGCCATGGTTTCCGGTCACAAGGCTGTCTCGCCGCGGGGGGACGACCCCCCTCGACCCCCCCGTTCAGTTACGCATGGCGGCGCGCAGGCGGTCGCGGCCGCGCGGGCGCACGGGGCGCAGACGATCTTCACGCTCTCCGGCGGCCACGTGTTCCCCGTCTACGACGGCGCCGTCAAGGCCGATCCCCCGATGCCGATCCTCGACGTCAGGCACGAGCAGACCGCGGTGTTCGCCGCCGAGGCGACCGCGCGGCTGACCAGGACGCCAGGGTTCGCCGTGCTGACCGCCGGTCCAGGAGTCACCAACGGGATCAGCGCGATCACGACCGCGCACTTCAACGGCTCCAGCGTGGTCGTGCTTGGCGGCCGCGCCCCTGACTACCGCTGGGGCTCGGGCAGCCTGCAAGAGCTCGATCACCCGGCGCTGCTCAGGCCGATCACCAAGCGCGCGTGGACCGAGCACACCAGCGGCGGCGTGGGCCTGGCGGTCAGCGAAGCCTTCGAACTGGCCGCGGCTCCGCATCGCGGCCCCGTCTTCCTCGACGTCAGCCTCGAGGCGCTGTTCGGGTCGCCAGAACCAGGCGACCAGCTCACCAACGACGGCGGCGACCCCGGTCCTGCGCAGCCTCGGCGTACCGCGCCGGACCCCGGCAGCATCGAACAGATCGTCTCGTTGCTGGCCAGGGCCCGGCGGCCGGTGCTCGTGCTCGGCTCGGACGTCTGGCTGGACGGGGCGGCGGACGCGGCCAGGTCAGCCGCCGAGGAACTGCAGCTTCCCGTGGTGGCGAACGGGCAGGGCCGCGGGATCTTGCCGGCCGGCCACAAGCTGCTGGTCACCAGGGCACGGTCCGTCGCGTTCGGCCAGGCTGACCTTGTCATCGTCGTCGGCACGCCGCTGGACTTCCGGCTCGGGTATGGCGACTACGGCGGCAAGGACGGCGCGCCGTCCGCCGAGGTCGTGCACGTCGCCGACTCCCCCAGCCAGATCGCGACGCACCGGCCGCTGGCGGGATCTGCCGCCGGCGATCTCACGGCGTTCTTTGCCGGCCTGGTCACCGAGGCGCAGCGGACTGGTCCTGCCCCGTCGTGGACGGCGACGTGGCTGCCTGCTCTGGCGCAGGCGTGCGAATCGGCCGTGGCGGCGGACGCCCGGCTGCTGGCGAGCGATGCGTACCCGATCCACCCGATGCGGATCTACGGTGACCTCGCTCAGTTGCTTGAACCGGACGCCGTGGTGATTGGCGACGGCGGGGATTTCGTCAGCTACGCGGGCAAGTACATCGAGCCCCGGCAGCCGGGCGGCTGGCTGGATCCTGGCCCGTACGGATGCCTCGGTACCGGCCTCGGCTACGCGATCGCGGCCCGGATCGCCAGGCCGGCGGCCCAGGTCGTGCTGCTGCTGGGGGACGGCGCGGCCGGGTTCTCGCTGATGGACGCCGACACCCTGGTCCGGCACCGGCTGCCCGTGGTCATGATCTGCGGCAACAACGGCATCTGGGGCCTTGAGAAGCACCCGATGCAGGCGCTGTACGGCTACGACGTCGCCGCCGACCTGCAGCCGGAGTGCCGGTATGACCAGGTGGTCGCCGCGCTCGGGGGTGCGGGAGAGCTCGTGACCAGGCCGGAGGAGATCGCGCCGGCGCTGCGCAGGGCCTTCGCCTCAGGCGTGCCGTACCTGGTCAATATCGCGACCGACCCGCAGATCGCCTACCCGCGCTCCACCACGGGAGTCTGACCGCGGGCTCAGCTCTCACGCTGGAGCCTGGCCAGGAAGCGCTCGGTGTCCACGAGCATCCGCTCCACCGTGCCAGCCCCGATGACGACGTCATCGCCTTCGTCAGGAGCGTAGGCGATGAAGTTGAACCACAACTTGCGGCCGTCGATTCTGGTCAGCTCCGCTTCCACCTCGATTGAGGCATGAACAGGACTCGCCCGCTTGTGTTCAAGCGATACCGCGACGCCGACCGTCGTCTGACCCTCGTCCAGGTTCGGGGCGAGCGCCGCGACGCAGGCTGCCTCGGCCAGGCCGAGCAGCCGCGGAGTGCCGAGGACCGGCACATCGCCGCTGCCCAGCGCCTGCGCCGTGTCGGCCTCTGTCACGTCGGCCGTGATGGTGGCGCGCAGCCCGACCTCGATCCCGCTCATTCGATGACGGCGATAAGGTCGCCCTCCTGGATGACGTCGCCCTCGGCGACAGCCAGCCTGGAGATGGTCCCCTCGGCCTCCGCCAGCACGGGGATCTCCATTTTCATCGACTCAAGGATCACCAGCGTGTCGCCGTCGGCCACGCTGTCTCCCTCGGCGGCGACGACCTTCCACACGTTCGCGACCATCTCCGCTCGGATCTCGGTCACGCGCACCTCCCTGGGCTCCGGGTCTATCATCGTCCCTGCTCGACCACGCTAGGGGCGCAACCGGGTGACAACGGCCGTGTCGTACTTACCGGATGCGAACTCCGAGCTGTCCAGCAGCTCGGCGTGGAAGGCGAGGTTCGTCTTCGGGCCTGACACGACGAAGCCGGCGACCGCCGCTCGCATCTTGTCCAGCGCCTCGTCGCGGTCCGCGCCGTGCGTGATCAGCTTGGCGAGCAGCGGGTCGTAGTGCGGCGTCACGACGTTGCCGGCGGTATAGCCGGCGTCCACCCTTACGCCGGGGCCGGCCTCCTGCCAGTGCGTGATGGTGCCGGGGCTCGGCAGGAACCTGACCGGGTCTTCAGCGTAGATCCGCAGCTCGAGAGCATGCCCGGCCGGGCGCACAGCGGCCGGGTCGAAGCTCACGTCAATGCCGTCGGCGATCAGCAGCTGCTGCTCGACGAGGTCGATCCCGGTGACCATCTCGGTGACCGGGTGCTCGACCTGCAGCCTGGTGTTCATCTCGAGGAACATGAACTCGCCGGTCTGCGCGTCCACCAGGCACTCGACGGTGCCAGCGCCCCGGTAGCCGACCGCCTCTCCTGCCCGGACGGCAGCCGCCAGCATCCGCCCCCTGAGCAGGTCGTCCACACCGGGCGACGGGGTTTCCTCGGCCAGCTTCTGGTGCCTGCGCTGCGCCGAGCAGTCGCGCTCGCCGAGCGCGATCACCAGGCCGTCGGCCAGCCCGAGGATCTGGACCTCGACGTGCCTGGCGCTCGAGATGAAGCGCTCGAGCAGGATCGACGTGCTGCCGAAGAACCGCTCGGCGCGCGAGCGCGTCGTCTCGTAGCCCGCACGCAGCGCATCAGGGTCGGCGGCCACGTTCATGCCGATGCCGCCGCCGCCGGCCGCTGCCTTGATCATGACCGGGTAGCCGATCCGCCCGGCCTCGGCGACCGCCTGTTCGGCATCGACCACGGGGTCGGCGGTGCCGTGCGCGACCGGAACGCCCGCGCTGGCCATCAGGTTGCGGGCGCTGATCTTGTCGCCCATCTGCTCGATCGCGTCCGGTGGCGGGCCGACCCAGGTCAGGCCCGCGTCGATCACCTTCCTGGCGAACGCGGCGTTCTCGGCCAGGAACCCGTACCCAGGGTGAATCGCCTGCGCGCCGGTACGCGCGGCTGCCGCGAGGATCGCCTCGGCGTCCAGATAGCTCTTCGCGGCCGGCGCCGGGCCGATCAGGACAGCCTCATCGGACTCGGTCACGAACGGCAGCTCGGCGTCGGCCTCTGAGTAGACGGCGATCGCCCTGATGCCAAGCCGCCGCGCCGTGCTGGCCACCCGCCGGGCGATCTCGCCCCTATTCGCAATCAAGACAGATTCCGGCACGCCGGGCAGCTTACCGGCTCGTGCGCTGGTGAGCGCGCTACAGGCGGGTGATAGGCAGCCGGTCGGTCACCGCGGCGAGCGCGGCGACCACCTCGATGTCGTACTCACGGCCCGCGTCGATCCTCAGGCGGTCGATCGCCGCCGCGGTCCTGTCCCTGTCGGGCGAGCCGCCGACCAGATCGTCGAACGCGTTGGCCGCGTGGATGACCTTGCTGCCGAGCGCGGGAACCTTCGGGCCTCCGAATGCCGGCAGCCACTGGTCCCTGACCACCTCGGCGACGTTGTCGAGCACGCCGGTCTCCTTGATGACCTCGGCGCCGAACTCGGCGATGCGGCGCGCCTCGACCTGCGATACCAGCAAGGTGGCGCCGCCGGGGATCGGCTCAACGAGGGATAGCTGGCCGATGTCGTGCATCAGGGCGGCGTATTCCAGGTCGAGCAGTTCGGGTTCCGGCAGGCCGAGCTCTCGTCCGATGGCCAGGGCGAGGCGGCTGACCCGGCGGGAGTGGCCGCTCTCCACATACCCGCCCACCTCGGTGACCTGCGCGAGCGCCCTGACTGTCTGCAGGTACGTCGCGCGGATGCCCGCGTACCTGCGGAACGCGAGCTGGATGACGAGCAGCGGCCCTGCGAACACGGCGAGCTCCGCTGGCCCCATGACCTCGGCGCCGAACACCGTGACGATCGCTGAGACGCCGACCGCCAGGCCAAGCCGCCACTGCACCCTGATCTCGTCGGTCAGCGTGACGGAGTATCTCGCGCGCAGGTCGTCCGCGCGGATGATGGCCGCGATCACGGTCTCGACCAGCCAGCCGAACGCGGCCAGGACCGCGAGCGTCACGAGGGCGAGCCAGCGGCTGCCGACCAGGTACCCGGCGAGCGGGTGGTAGGCGAGCGCGACGCACGTGACGGCCACAAGCCTGGCCGACATCCCGGTGAGGCCGGCCCGCCTGCCCGCGGCGATGTGCGGCAGCGAGCCGATCACCATGCCGGTGGCGGCGACGACCACCACCTGCATCGACGACGCCACGTGGCCGGCCGGATGCGGAGGCCTGGCGACCGTCAGCACCATCGCGTAGGAAAGCGCCGCGGACATCGCGATCGGCGCTGCCTCGCGGCCGCCGGGGAGTACCAGCCTCAGCAGCTCGCCGAACGCGATGTACAGCCCGAACGCGATCGCCACGTGCGGCTCGTAGGGGTGCCTGACGGCCGTGATGGCTACCCCGACGGCCACGAGCATCGCGGCGCCAGACAGCAGCGCGAGGCGGCCCGTGTCGACGGTCTGCCAGCCAGTCCACCGCTGGTCAGCGGCCCTGGCCGTCATCGAGCGCCCGCAGTGCGGCCGGATCCCGCCGGTCTGGTCACAGTCGCTCCACCACCCGGAGCGGAGCCATCGGGTCGTCGTGGTCCTGGGACGTGAGGATCTCGTGGCCGCGAGGCTGTGCGGGCTCCTGAAGCTGCCAGCCGTCCTGGTCGAGGGCGGCGATGAAGGCATCGACGATCTTCGGGTCGAATTGCGTTCCCGCGCCCCTGCGCAGCTCGGCGATCGCGTCAGGGATCCTGGTGGCCCTGCGGTAGGCCCTGGTGGAGGTCATCGAGTCGAACGCGTCGGCGACGGCGATGATCCGCGCGAACTCGGGGATCTCGTCGCCGGCGAATCCCATCGGATAGCCCCTGCCGTCCATCCGCTCGTGGTGATGCATGATCCCGGTCAGCGCCTCGTTCAGGAACCCGATGTCCTTGACGATCTCCAGGCCGCGCATCGGGTGCAGCTGGATCGCGGCGTACTCCTCCTCGGTCAGCCGCCCTTCCTTCTGCAGCACCTTCGTCGGCACGCCGAGCTTGCCGACGTCATGCAGCATGCCCGCGAACCGCACCGCCTCGGTGCGATCGGCCCCCATCCCGATCTGGCGCGCGATCATTCCCGAGCCGCGCGAGACCCGCTCGCTGTGGCCACGGGTGTAGAAGTCTTTGGTCTCCACCGCCTGGCAGAGCGCCCTGAGCGTCGCGGCGTGCGCGCGCTGCTGGTCAGCGAACTGGCCCATCGCCCAGCGCGCCACGTAGAGCGGAACTAGCACGATGGCGGCGGCTACCGGCCCGAACACCACCCACAGGGCGGCGATGACCAGGCCGAGGGCGGCGAAGCCGAGGTCGGAGATCAGCAGCAGCGGCGTGCTCCAGGTCGGCGTGGCCTGCTGCGGCACCGCCTTGTTGCGCCGGTCGAGCAGCAGCATCCCCCACAGCAGGCCGTGGTTGACCAGCATGTGCACGACCGCGACGATGGCGAACGGGATGAGTGCCATCTCAAAGGACGACTGGATGTCAGGGCTGATGTGCTGCGTGCCGCGCAGGACCTGCGAGAGTTGCTCTGGCCAGGCAATGTACTGGGCATGCAGGACCTTGAACATCATCCGCTCGTGCAGGGCCCCGAACGTGGTGCCGGCCGCGTAGCCGGCGAGCGCGTACATGGCGCCGTTGAAGAGCCGCTCGACTAGCGGCACGTGACGGCGGATGCTGAAGACCGCGATCGCGCCGACCATCGCGGCACCGAAGCCGGCGGCCGGGCCGAGCAGGACGACGGCGGCGAGCGTCGCCGCCGAACTCGGCGACCAGGCCCACTGCCGGTCGCCGAGTACCGTGGGCGTCGAATCGCAGACGAGGAACAGCACGGCCAATGTCGCGCACGTGACCCAGAATCCGGATCCGGTCGAGCCGAACGGCGCCCTGGCGACAATGGCGGCGGCTGCCGAGACTACCGCGGCGATATAGAGCCACGTGGCCAAGGAAAGCCTGCCCATGTCCTCCGCGCCACCTCGCAACATAGTGAGTGCCGCCACTCAGAGTAACGCCATCGTGCCGTTCAGCGTCGGACTCCGGCGCATTGCCAGCAGATCATCGTGAAAGAGGCACGCGCATCGGCAGCGCTCGAGCGCGACGGCCGGATCGCCAGCAGGGAAGCGTTCTTGCGACTAGTGAGCGGCTCTTCAGGGCCAGGCGGACTAGCCCGCTTCGATCTGAGCCCTGACCGCCTGGATCCTCGTCAGAACCTTCTGCCGCAAGTCGGCTGGGACCTGCTCGTGCCCGCAGTGCTTGTGCACCAGGCGCTTGACGGCTTCCTCGAGGCCGAACTCGCGCAGGCACGGGCCGCACTCGTCCAGATGCACCTTCACCTGCGTGTACGCGACCTGGTCCATCTCGCCGTCCAGGTAGCTGTACACGAGGTCCAGCACCTCGCTACACGGCACCTCGTGTGGGTTTCCGCAGCTCATGACGCATCCCCCCCGGGCGCCTGGGCCCGCGATCGCTGCGACGCCGTCGCGGCCACGCCAAGATCGGCCGCATAGTCCTGCAGCATGTCGCGCAACTGCCTGCGTCCCCGGTGCAGCCGGGACATAACAGTCCCAATCGGGGTACCCATGATGTCGGCGATCTCCTTGTAGGCGAATCCTTCGACATCTGCCAGGTATACCGCGATCCTGAACTCCTCGGGCAGTGCCTGGAGAGCTTCCTTCACATCGGAGTCGGGAAGGCCCTCGAGCGCCTCAGCCTCGGCCGACTTCAGGCCCGACGACGTGTGTGAGGCGGCCCTGGCAAGCTGCCAGTCCTCGATCTCCTCGGTGCCCGAACGCTGCGGCTCGCGCTGCCGCTTGCGGTAGGTGTTGATGAACGTGTTGGTGAGGATGCGGAACAGCCACGCCTTCAGGTTCGTGCCGTCCTGGTACTGGTGAAACGAGCCGTACGCCTTGGCGAACGTCTCCTGCACCAGGTCCTCGGCGTCGGCTGGATTGCGCGTCATCCGCATCGCCGCCGCGTACAGCTGATCCAGGTACGGCAGGACATCACGTTCGAAACGCTCGTTGCGCCCCTCGAGTGTCTCAGGTACCGGACCCACCCCCTCCGCCTTGCGTGGCTGGCCCCGGCCAGGGTGCCAGCCGTCTCCGGCGGAGAATACCGCGCCTGGTGCACGGGCGGATCGCACGGCTACCCGAATATCACCAGACCGGGACTCTGCCGTGTCCGTAGGTGCGACGGTGCTGTATTGCTCAGTGCTGGCCCGAGCGCGCCCGTCGGGACCGCCGCGCGGCCGCTCAGTGCACGGACTACTAGCTGCAGTAGGCACGCGCGTTGAAACACGCCGTGACCCGCCTTCATTCCGCGGGCCCGCCTGTCAGCGGATCCTCAGCGTCGCAGCCTGTCCCGGCCATCCCGCTTCGCCTGGCATGTCAGGCATCTTGCCGCCTCTGGCTTGGCTTCCAGTCTGCCCTCAGGCACCGGCTTGCCGCAATCGACGCAGACCCCGTAGCTGCCGTTCGCCAGCCGGACCAGGGCGTCAAGGACGAGCAGGCGGCGGGCCTTCGCCGCGGCGAGGATGGCGTCGGCGCGGTCAGACTCAGCGAGGCTGGTACCCGCATCGGTCGGATCCTGGGGGTAGTCGGCAACGAGGGGATGCTGCTGATGAGCTCCGTTCAAGACGGCGACCGACCGGTCGAGCTCGTCACGTACGTCCTCAAGGCGTCTACGAGCGGCTGCGATATCCAACCGTCCCACACCTCCCGTGCCATCCAACACAGCCACCATGACCTCAGGCATCGCTGCTACCTCCTGACCCCGGCGACACCGGCTCAGCTTCTTTTACAAGCTCAGGCCCGTTGTTGCGGACCGAGTTGACCGCGAGCGAGACCGGGTACGAGATCAGCCCGGTCGCCGCGGCAGGCGCGAGCAGTGCCCGCACATCGGCCGCATCGGTGTTGTCTGGATCGAGCCAGTCCGCCCAGCTGCCGGGGGCGATCACCATCGGCATCCGGTCGTGGATCTCACCGAGTTCGTCCGGCGCCGACGTCGTGATGACGGCAGCTGTCCAGAGCCACGCGGCCGGGTCGTCCCTGGGCATCGAGCGATCCCGCCACAGCTCGTAGATGCCGGCGAAGGCGAGCACCTCGTGGTCGGGACGGCAGATGAAGTACGGCTGCTTGGGCGCCTTGGTTCCGGCCGGAGGCGCCTGCCACTCGTAGTAACCGTCGGCCGGCAGCAGGCACCGGCGGCTGGCGAAGGCCTTCCTGAAGGCGGGCTTCTCGCTGACCGTCTCCGCCCGCGCGTTGATCATCCTGCTGCCGATGGAGATGTCCTTGGCCCAGGAGGGAACAAGGCCCCAGCGCACGACCCTGAGCTGGCGGGCGGGCGCGGGCGCCCCATCATGCCCGGCGGAGTCCGGCCCCGCGCTCGCACGCTCCTGGCCGTTCTGCGCGGCAGGCTCGGGCCGGGAGCGCCTGGTCATGACCGCATACACCGGCTTCGTCGGCGCGACGTTGTAGTCCGGCTTGAGTGGCTCATCCACGCGGTCGCTCTGCACGGTGAACTCCTCGAGGAGTTCGATGCGCGAGCGCGCTGACGCGTACCGGCCACACATGCTGGGATCCACCTTCGCTGCGTCGTCGAGACCGGGGGCGGCGTCTCGGACTGCGCCGAGGTGCCGTCGATGGTCACCGTTGGCGTGACCTTCCGGAAGGCCGCGGCCACGGGGACTGGCCCGCCTTCCGAACAACGGGTTGACGCTGTTCATAGCCACGTCGAGAGATCGTCAAACCTTGGCAATCCCACCGACTTGCTTGACAGGATCATCCGCGCGCCAAGCGCCATGCGGGCGTCAGGCAGGGACGGGCAAATAGGCTTCTGTCATGACCAGCGACCCTGGCCTGAACAGCGGCCATGCCGCGGGGCATGACTGGCTGACGCCGCGGGCCCGCGGCCCGGTGCGCGCGGTCGTGCGGCTGCCCGGCTCGAAGTCCATGACCAACCGTGCCCTCGTGCTCGCCGCGCTGGCGGACGGACCCACCGTGATCACCGGCCCGCTCGCGGCGCGGGACACCGCGCTGATGGCCGGCGCGCTCCGGGCGCTCGGCTGCGCGATCACCGAGACGCCGGGATCGTGGCTGGTCGAGCCGGCATCAGCGGTCGCGCCCGAGCGCGCGGGCTCCGGCCAGCCCGGCAGGCCCGGCGTGACGATCGACGTCGGCAACGCGGGGACGGTGCTGCGGTTCATCCCGCCCGTGGCGGCGCTCACGAGCGCGGACGTGACGTTCCGCGGCGACCCGCGCGCATCGGAGCGGCCGGTCAGGCCGCTGCTGACCGCCCTGCGGTCGATGGGCGCGACGATCTCTGACACCGGCACCGGCGCGCTGCCTTTCGTGGTGCGCGGGCGCGGCGCCGTGCCCGGCGGCACGGCGACCATGGACGCCTCCGCCTCCTCGCAGCTGGTGTCCGGCTTGCTCCTGGCGGCGGCCAGGTTCGGCGCCGGAGCGGAGGTCAGGCACGTCGGGCCCGCGCTTCCTTCTGAGCCGCACATCGACATGACCGTCAGGATGCTGCGCGCCGCCGGCGTCGACGTGCGTGCCGATGCCGGCCAGCACGCCGACGGCATGACCCGCCGCACGTGGCGGGTCATGCCAGGACCGATCCGCGCCACCAAGATCGACGTCGAACCCGACCTGTCCAACGCCGTTCCCTTCCTCGCCGCTGCGCTGGCGACCGGCGGCGAGGTCACCGTGGCCGCTGGCCGGCCGACAGCCTGCAGCCCGCCGTGCGGATCATCGAGCTGCTGCGGTCGATGGGCGCTGACGTGCGGCTGACCAGCGAGGGCCTGCGAGTGTCGGGCTCTGGACGCATCCGCGGCGTGGGCGCTGACCTGAGCGAGGTGGGCGAGCTCGCGCCGGTGCTGACCGCCCTTGCGGCGCTGGCCAGCACGCCGTCTGAGTTCACCGGGATCGGGCACCTGCGGCGGCACGAGAGCGACCGGCTGGCCGCGCTGGCCGGCGAGATCGGCAAGCTGGGCGGCGACGTGACCGAGCTGGCCGACGGCCTGAGGATCAGGCCGGTGCCGCTGCATGGTGGCGCCGCGTTCGATAGTCACGACGATCACCGGCTTGTCATGGCGGCTGCCGTGCTCGGCCTCGTCACCGACGGTGTCCTGGTGCGTAACGCGGCGACCGTCGGCAAGACGTTTCCCGGGTTCAGCGCGTGCTGGAAGGAGATCCTTATGCCGACGGCGAGAAACGCCCCCTGATGACGCCGCGGCCAGGGCACAGCCGGCTGGACGAGGACGACGTCCGGATCAGGGCCAGCCGCGGTTCCCGGCCGCGCACCAGGCGTCGGCCTGCGCACGACGAGGCAATCGAAGCCTTCGTGACCGCGGTCGACCGCGGCAGGTACCGCTGCGTGATCGGCGACCGCGTGGTCACCGCGATGAAGGCCAGGGAGCTTGGCCGCGGCAACATCGTGGTCGGCGACACGGTCAGCCTGGCGGGCGATGTCTCTGGCGAGACAGGCACGCTGGCGAGGGTGGTCAGGATCGCGCAGCGCCGCAGCGTGCTGCGCAGGTCGGCTGACGACACCGATCCTGTGGAGCGGGTGATCGTGGCCAACGCCGATCAGCTCGTGATCGTGTGCGCGCTCGCCGACCCGCCGCCCCGGACCAGGCTCATCGACAGGTTCCTGGTCGCCGCGTACGACGCCGGGCTGGAGCCCGTGCTCTGCCTGACCAAGGCCGACCTGGCCGGGCCCGAGGAGATCCTGCCCGTCTACGAGCCGCTCGGCCTGCGCATTATCGTGCTCGGCAGGCCGCTCGGCGGGCGGCAACTCGCCGAGCTGCGCGACGTGCTCGCCGAACAGCTCAGCGTGCTGGTCGGGCACTCGGGCGTGGGCAAGTCGACGCTCGTCAACACCCTCATCCCGGACGCTGACCGCGCGGTGGGCGAGGTGAGCCCGGTGACCGGCCGCGGCCGGCACACCTCATCCTCGGTGGTCGCGCTCACGCTGCCCGGTGGCGGCTGGATCATCGACACCCCCGGGCTGCGCGGCTTCGGGCTCGGGCACATGTCACCAGAACGGGTGGTGCGGGCCTTCCCCGACCTGGCTGACGGCGCTGACGGCTGCCCGCCCGGCTGCGATCACCTCGGTCCCGAGTGCGTGCTCGACTCCTGGGTCGCGGCCGCAGGCGCCGATGGGGGCACCGCCGCGCTCGCCGCCAGGCTCGACTCGCTCCGCCGGCTGCTGCGCAGCCGCGAGGGCGCCGACTCCGGCTGATCACCCGGTCCCGGCGGGATGGCGGCGGACCGGTCATGGCCACTGTGCCCGAATAGCGATAACGTTTGGCCGCATGGCGGGTTTCGATGACGACCTGCGGTTCGCTCATGTGCTTGCCGATGCCGCGGACGACATCACCATGCGCAGGTTCCGTGCGCGTGACCTCACCGTCCAGTCCAAGCCCGACATGACCCCGGTCACCGACGCGGACCTGGCCGCCGAGGAGTCCCTGCGCGGCGTGCTGCGCCGGGCCAGGCCCAGGGACGCCATGCTCGGCGAGGAGTTCGGCAAGACCGGGGTGAGCCCGCGCTGCTGGATCATCGACCCGATCGACGGAACCAAGAACTTCGTCAGAGGCGTCCCCGTGTGGGCAACGCTGGTCGGGCTGATGGCCGAGGGCGAGGTCACGGTCGGCGTCGTGTCGGCTCCAGCCCTCGGCCGCCGCTGGTGGGCCGGCCGCGACGGCGGCGCCTGGACCGGCCGCTCCCTGACCAAGGCGGCGCCGTGCAGGGTTTCGGAGGTCACCAGGCTCGAGGACGCCTCGTTCTCGTACTCCGACCTGGAGACCTGGGAGCAGGCTGGCCGGCTCGGCGCGTTCCTCGGCCTGGCCAGATCGGTGTGGCGGACCAGGGCCTACGGGGACTTCTGGTCGCACGTGCTGGTCGCGGAGGGGGCCGTGGACATCTCGGCGGAGGCAGTGGTCAACCTCTGGGACCTGGCCGCGCTGCAGATCATCGTCGCCGAGGCAGGCGGCTGCTTCACCGACCTGTCGGGCAAGCCGTCCCCGGACAGCGGCAACGTGCTGTGCAGCAACGGCCAGCTGCACGACGAGGTCCTCGCCCTGCTGGCCGCCGCACCTGAGCCGACGGCACGGACCTCCGGTCACGCTCCAAGCTAGCGCTGCGTGGCCCTGGGGGGACGACCCCCGGGACCCCCGGCCGCATTGGCCCTGGGGGGACGACGCCCCGGGACCCCCGGCCGCATCAGCCGGGCGGCCTTGCTCTCGGCTGCCTCTTGCATGATGCTTGACCTAGCAGGATCACAAGTTCACAAGCCTGACCGATACGTTGGCACCGGCGCCACCGACCGGCACGCGCAAACCCGGAGAGTGATCGCACCATGAAGGTCAAGGACGGCATGAGCCAGGTCGTGCTGAGCGTCGGCCCGGCACACACGCTGCGCCAGGCGGCGCGGATGATGTCCGCGCAGCGCGTCGGCGCCGCGGTAGTGCTCGACCATGACCGGTCAGGCATCGGCATCCTGACCGAGCGCGACATCCTCAACTCGCTCGGCGCCAACCAGGACCCCGACACCGAGGTCGTCGCCAACCACAGGACCAGTGACGTCGTCTTCGCCTCGCCCGACTGGACCCTCGACCACGCCGCCCGGACCATGGTCGCCGGCGGCTTCCGGCACCTGGTCGTCGTCGACGAGGGCGAGGTCGCTGGCCTGCTGTCGATGCGGGACATCGTGCGGTGCTGGTCAGGTGCGTCATCCGACGGCGGCCAGAACGCGGCCGTGGGGTCAGGGGCGCGGGCCGGCGAGTAGCCGGGCGAACCTGATCAGCGAGTAGCCGAGGCCGGCCCGCGCGACAGGCGCGATCGTCGCGTAGGCGAGCCTGGCGAACGCGGGCTGGAGTGCGGCAGGAACCAGCGCGACCAGCGCCTCGGGCAGCAAGATCCGCTCCGTCCAGCGGAACTCGGACCCGTTCTCGCGCGGCAGCACCTCGAACACGCCCTCGCCGCGGACGACGCGTCCGGTATGGCTGACCGTGCAGCGCCGGGGCGGATCCCACTGCGTGATCAGCATCGTGTCGGTGAAGCGGACCGGGCCGATGCCGGTCCGTCCCGTGACGGCCGCGCCCAGGCCGTGCCCGCCGCTGGTCGTGGTGGCCCAGATCCACAGCCGCTGGGCGGACCAGTCGACGGCCAGCTCCCAGACCCGCTGCGGCTCGGCAGCGACGGTCACGCCGGCGGATATGGTCAGGCTGGCTGCCATCCGGCTCACGTTAGCGCCCGCCAGGGCGGCCCGGGCACTGACCGTTGCATGGGGAGATTCTCGCGCGAACCTGGCGCTGGACACCCTATGACGGGTCGCTTAGCATTGACTGTATGGTCAGTCAGCACGTCTCGGAAATCGTCGTGCCCCCTCCGCCACTCGACCCTGCCGGGCTTGCCGAGTCGCTGCGGCCGTTCGGCCAGAGCCGGATGCTGCCGCCAGCCGCCTATACCGATGCGGCGGTTTTCGAGTGGGAGCAGCGGCACTTCTTCGGCGGCGGCTGGCTGTGCGTGGGGCGCAGCGACCAGGTGCCGAATCCTGGCGACCAGCGGGCCGAGTCGGCCGGCGTCGGCAGCGTCCTGCTGACCAGGGACGAGGACGGCGTCCTGCACGCGTTCGCGAACACATGCCGCCACCGCGGCCATGAGCTCCTCCCGTGCGGCGCATCGGCCAGCCAGAGCGTCATCATCTGCCCCTACCACTCCTGGACATACAGCCTTAACGGGACGCTCAGGGCGGCTGCCGGCTTCAAGGGCCAGCGTGAGTTCCGCACCGGTCACTGGGGCCTGACCGAGCTGCCGTGCGCGGAGTGGCATGGCCTGATCTTCGTCGACGGCTCAGGAGAGGCCGCGCCGCTCGATGCGGCCCTCGGCGCGCTGGACGACCTGCTCGCGCCGTATGAGATGAGCAGGCTGGTCGTCGCGGGAACGCACGAGTACGACTCGGCAGCCAACTGGAAGATCCTGACCGAGAACTACCACGAGTGCTACCACTGCCCGTCGATCCACCCTGAGCTGTGCCGGGTCAGCCCGCCGAAGAGCGGCGACAACTACGACCTGCCGGGAGCCTGGGTCGGCGGCACCATGGACCTGCGGCCGGGCATGACGACCATGTCGCTGGACGGCACGAGCAGCGGCGTGCCGCTGCGCGGCCTCGACGCCGCCGGCCTGCGGACCGTGATTTACGTGAACGTCTTCCCGAACGTGCTGATCAGCCCGCACCCGGACTACGTGATGGTGCACCGCCTGATCCCGCTGGCCGCCGACCGGACCAGGATCGAGTGCAGCTGGGCGTTCGCGCCCGAGGCAACGGCCACGCCCGACTTCGACCCGAGCTACGCGATCGACTTCTGGGACCTCACCAACAGGCAGGACTGGGCGGCCTGCGAGTCGGTGCAGCGCGGACTGGCCTCCCCGCACGCGAAGCCAGGCCCGCTCAACCCCGCCGAGGACGCGGTGTACCAGTTCGTGACGCTGGTGGCCCGCGGCTACCTGGGCCAGCCCGTCTGGACTGGTCACATTTCGTAGGTCGAAGAATACGTAGAGGTTATTGTTCGCGAGGCTAAGTATCACTAGCGTGGTGCGGTGGCCGGCGGGCCACTCCTGGCCGGTTGTCACGTCAACCCCCGCGCCGGTGACCGGCAGGCGAGCCTGGTCCTGGCGGCGGGCCGACCCCTCCGGCGAGGAGGAGCCCTCGTGAAGTCCGCCCCGCACGCAAGGACGCGACGCATGGCGACCGTGGTCGCCGCAGGCGCCGCAGGATCGCTGCTGCTGATGGCGGCGGCACCGGCCATCGGCGCCCCGCGGACACACCATCCGTCGAAGGTCGCCGTTCCGCAAGGGATCGGCGCAGCGGCGCTGAAGAGCATGAAGAGCAGCGGCGTGTTCAACCCGGGAAGCACCCAGGAGACCGTGTCCTTCATCCTGAAGGCCCGCAACATCGGGAGCCTCGAGGCCAGCGTCGCGGCTGGCATGCCCGGCGGATACCTGTCGGTTGGAAAGTTCGCCGGCCGCTACGGCCAGCCGCAGTCCAACATCAAGGCCCTTGAGCGCTACCTCACGGGCTTCGGGATCTCGAGCACCTCGCTGGCTGACGGCCTCGACGTCACCGCGACGGGCACCGCCGACCAGTTCAACGCGGCCCTGTCGGTGCAACAGCGGTCCTTTGTCGTGCCCGCCGTTCCCGCCAGGCACGGCCAGCCGCGCCGGCCGGCCATCCGGATCCACGGCACCAAGCAGACCCCGTTGCTGCCAAGGCGGCTCGGCGACTTCGTGCTGTCGATCCTGGGCCTGACCAACTACCCGGCGTTCGACAGCCTCGCCGTGCATACCCCGGCCATCGCCAAGAGCGCGAAGCCGGCCGACGTGCAGACCGGCAGCCTGACGCCCGAGGACTTCGCGAGCAGGTACGACCTCAGCCCGCTCTACGCGAAGGGCGCGACGGGCGCGGGCCGCACGATCGGCATCGTGACGCTGGCCAGCCTCACGCCGTCCGACCCCGAGTTCTTCTGGAGCAACGTGCTTGGCATCGCCGCCAAGCCCGACCGCATCACGCTCGACGACGTTGACGGCGGAGCGGGCCCGGTGAGCGACGCGAGCGGCTCAGGTGAGACGACGCTGGACGTCGAGCAGTCCGGTGCCCTGGCACCGGACGCCAACATCGTCGTCTACCAGGCGCCGAACACCGACTTCGGCTTCGTGGACGGATTCTTCACCGCGGCCAGCCAGAACATCGCCGACACGGTCTCGGCAAGCTGGGGCTCGTCGGAGACCATCATCCAGGCACAGGTGAACACCGGCGTGGAGTCGCCCACGTACGCGATCAGCTTCGACGAGGCGTTCCTGGAGATGGCGGCGCAGGGTCAGAGCGCCTTCCTGTCCTCCGGTGACTTCGGCGCCTACACCGCGATCGAGGACCTGGGTACGACCAACCTGTCGGCCGGCAATCCGGACAGCAGCCCGTGGGTCACCTCCGCCGGCGGCACCACCTTGCCCGGCACGATCCCGCTGACCGCGACCGACTCGGCGGTCATCCCGGACGAGCGGACCTGGAGCTGGGACTGGCTGTGGCCGCACTTCGCGGACTTCGGTGCGCCGGACGAGGCGACCTTCGCGGTCGCTGAACCGCTCGGCGGTGGCGGCGGGTTCAGCGTCCTGGAGCGGACGCCGCTGTACCAGCAGCTGGTGCCCAGCGCGCACCACTTCAGCGCGACCGAGTACCTGCACCCGACAGACCCGATCTCGATCGACGGCCTTACCGAGCCTTCGCAGTGGGAGTTCAACGCCAACCCGCCGGTCATCACCGGCACGGGATCCGGCAGGGCAACGCCTGACGTGTCCGCCGACGGCGACCCGTTCACGGGCTACCTGGAGTACTTCACCGGTTTCTCCGGTGACCCGCTGGAAGCCGGATGGGGCGGCACGAGCTTCGTGGCACCGCAGCTGAACGGCTCGGCGGCGCTGATCGACTCGCTGGTCGGCCACCGGCTCGGGTTCTGGAACCCGGCCATCTACCGGTTCGCCACCCGCCACAGCTCGCCGTTCACCCCGCTCGACACGGCCAGCAGCGGCAACACCAACCTGTACTACACCGGCACCCACGGCCAGGTGTACAACGTCGGTTCCGGTCTCGGCACGCCCGACTTCGCCAAACTGGCCGCCGATTTCCGCTAACCACCGATTCAGCTGAGCCTCAATCCACCGGCGAGACAGCGGTTGATCTTGTTCGGGCCGCGCGAATGCTTGTCATCTTGAATGACCGGGCGGTCCCGGTGCACCCGGCGTCCTGGGGCTGCGGCGACAGCCTCGGTGATCAGGCTGGCCGCGCCCCGCGCCGAGGACGCGTTCCCGCCGCGGAGCCTGACCGCGGCGATCACCGGGGCGGCCTGCGGGGTGCAGATCGTGGCGGCGAGCGCTTAGAGGTAGACAAAAGGACCGGATAGGGTCCTCAGTCTTCATCTAAGGGCCCAACTGCGGTCCTGGCGTTCAGCCGGCGGACCAGGACCATCTTGCCCGGGATCTTGGTGTGGCCGAACGCCGCGCCCTGCCCGGCGGGCCAGCTCCGCCAGCAGCAGCCTGCTGACACTCCCGCCCAGCTGGAGCACGTTGCCCCAGGTGCACGGACCGAAGGAACGAGCCCAGCGTGGACGGCGCCCGAACCCCGGTGACTACCGCCGGCGTGGCGCCGTGCCGCGGCACGTCCAGGTCATCGGTGCTGTCCGCGCCGGCGGCCATCCCGGCGACCAGGCACCCTGCCTTCGCCCCGGCATTCGCTGCGCACGGCCCGGTACGCCTCACGTGGCGGCGGGCCAGCGCGAAGAAGCCCGCCCGCTGGGCCAGCGCCATCACCGGGACCAGCCCGGCCCGCGACACCAGATTCGGCTCTTCGAACCGCGCCCATTCACTCGGTGGATCGAGGCTAAGGCCCGGGATGGCGCCCACAAGCGCCGTACCGGGCCTTAGCTCGCGGGGCTCCGGGGGTCGTCCCCCGGGCTAGCTCCGCACCTCGTTAAGTAGGCCAGACCCTACGTCGAAGACGAAGCCCCGCACCTGGTCCTTGTTCGGGATGAACGGGCTGGCCTTGATCCGCGCGATCGACTGGCGCACGTCGCCGTCCAGATCGCCGAACGCCTCAGCGGCCCAGGCCGGCTTGATGCCGGTGTCCGCCTCGATGCTCGCCTTGAAGTCGTCGTCGGTGAAGGTCAGCATGCCGCAGTCGGTGTGGTGGATGAGGATGATCTCCTTGGTGCCGAGCAGCCGCTGGCTGATCGCCAGCGACCTGATCTCGTCATCGGTGACCACACCGCCCGCGTTCCTGATGACATGGGCCTGTCCTTCCTCGAGGCCGAGTATCCCGTAGACGTTGAGCCTGGCGTCCATGCACGCGACGACAGCCACGCCCAGTGCCGGGGGTAGCGGGAGAGGTCCGTTGAACTCCTGGGCATAGACAGCGTTGTTGGCGAGCAGCCGATCAGTGACAGACATGTGCGCATAGCCTCCTGAATGCGTGGCCGACGGTCTGGACAACCAGCGGTGCCGTCGCGGTGTTCCGCGTCAGATGTCATGTTTCTCTGCGATGACTTGCGGTACGCCCGGTTGCGCACCGCGCAGCGGGTAGGAACGGAACAGCGATGGCCGGGAGGTCAGGGCAGGAGGTGCGGCATGGCTCGTAGTGGCGGGGGCACCGGCAAGGGCGGCAGCAAGAGCGCCAAGAGCAGCGACGCTGCCAGGGCCGCCGAGGCCGCCGAGGCCGCCGAGGCCGGGGATCAGCCCGCGGCGGGCGGCAAGCGGCTGAAGCGGTCGGTCTACGAGGCAGAGCTGTTCCGGCTGCAGGCCGAGCTCGTGAAGCTGCAGGAGTGGGTCAGGGCCCAGCGGACCAGGATCGTCGTGATCTTCGAGGGCCGGGACGCGGCCGGCAAGGGCAGCACGATAAAGCGCGTGACCCAGTACCTCAACCCCAGAATCGCCCAGATCGTGGCGCTCCCTGCGCCCACCGAGCGGGAGCAGACCGAGTGGTATTTCCAGCGCTACATCACGCACCTGCCAGCCGGCGGCCACATCGTTCTGTTCGACCGCAGCTGGTACAACCGCGCAGGGGTAGAGCGGGTGATGGGGTTCTGCACGAAAGAGGAGTACGGCAGGTTCCTGCACCAGTGCCCGCTGTTCGAGCGGATGCTGGTCGAGGACGGCATCATGCTGCGCAAGTACTGGTTCTCGGTCAGCGACGCCGAGCAGCAGCGGCGATTCAAGTCCAGGCTCGAGGACCCGATGCGGCGGTGGAAACTCTCCACGATGGACCTGGACTCGATCACCCGGTGGGAGGACTACTCGCGCAGCAAGGACGAGATGTTCGTGCACACCGACATTCCTGAAGCGCCCTGGTATGTGGTGGAAAGCGATGACAAGCGCCGCGCGCGGATCAACATGATCGCGCACCTGCTGTCCACGATCCCGTATCAGGACGTCCAGCGCGTGCCGCTCAATCTGCCGCCGCGGCCGCCGTCGATGGGCTACGTCAGGATGCCCAAGGGCATGCAGACGTTCGTGCCCGATCACGCAAGCAGCCTCATCGGCGGAAAGCACAAGCAGGCCGGCAGTGATCCGCGGGCCGGCACCGGGCCGCAGGCCGAAGCGGAACCACGCACCGGCGCCTGAACCAGGCGGCTGGACGGCCATCCCGGCCCGCACTGGCGGGAATGGCCGTCCTCCCGGCCGGGCGTCAGGCCTTGACGTGCGAGAGGGGCCCCCTTGCCCTTGAAGTTGGTCGTGTTGAGGATCTGGGTGCCCGCGTACTGCTCGCCGTCGAACGGCGTCACGATGGGTGAGGTGGCCGAGCCCTCACAGCCCAGGTGGAACGGCCTGGCTGGGCTGTTGAACCACAGGCCCAGGTGGAACTGATGGGTCGGCGCGACCGTGTGCAGGGCCGCTGCGAGCGACAGCGCGAGCGCTGCTGCCGCCCCCAGGATGGCCGTGGTACGACCGGCGGGGCAAATGACATTGGATGCACAATGCCTCTCGCGATCCGTTGCGAAGCTTAAAAGCGCTCCCGATAAGAAAGGCATCTGGAACGGGCTTGCCGCATCGCGAGGGCCAGGGTCGGGCCAACCCCAGGAGGCGACCCGATCGGCAGCGGCCGGGACGACACGCAGAAACGCGCACTGTAGCCGGATGCTTACATTCAGTACCATCGAGTGCATGCCGCCGATGCTGTCGCCGGTCCTGGTCGGCCGGGACGCGGAGCTTCGCGCGCTGATCACCGCCCTGGATGCCGCGGCGACCGGCGCGGGCCGCGCCGTGTTCCTGACGGGCGACCCTGGCGTGGGCAAATCCAGGCTGGCCGCCGAGCTGTCGTCCGTCGCGGCGGCACGCGGCTTCACGAGCTACCACGGCCGCGCCGTGCAGTCGGCATCTCCCGCGCCGTTCAGGCCGTTCACCGAGGCGCTTATCCAGCTCGGCAGGACCGGCCCGCTGGCAAGGGCCGCGAGCCAGACCGAGTACAGCCCGGTTCTCGGCGCGCTCGTCCCCGACCTGGGCGCGGCGCCGCGAGCCAATCCTGAGGTCAACCCGCTGACCGTGGCCGAGGCCATGCTCAGGGTTCTCGCGCTGACCGGGACCGGCTCGGTCCTGGTCCTTGAGGACCTGCACTGGGCCGATCCAGAGACCCTGGCTACCGTCGACTACCTGGCCGACAACCTCGCCGGGCGGGACGTCCTGCTGGTGGCGACGCTGCGCGACGACGAGCCGTCGGCCGGGCTGGACATCGCGCGATCGGTCAGCGCCAGGCGCTCGGCCGAGCTCATCAAGGTGCCACGGCTGACCGAGCACGAGGTCGAGGAGATGGCCGCGGCCTGCCTGGATGCGGATCCGGCCACCGCCGCGGCGGTGAGCAGGCTGCTCGAGAACTGCGACGGACTGCCCTTCGCCGTCGAGGAGATCCTCGCCGCAGCGCTCGCCTCTGGCGAGCTCGAACACCGTCCTGATGGCTGGCGCCTGCGCGAGGACATCAGCACCGGCATGCCGGAATCGATCGTCGGATCCGTGCAGAACCGGCTCGCCGCGCTGCAGCCGGCGGCGGCCGAGGTCGTCGTCACGGCCGCCGTGCTCGGCAGGGAGTTCGACTGGACGCTGCTGCCCGCGATCTGCGGCTCGGCCGACGGGGAGGTCATCGCCGCACTCGGTCAGGCCAAGGGGGTCCAGCTGATCGAGCCGCACGAGTTCGGCCACGGCTGGCTCAGATTCCGGCACAGCCTGACCAGGGCGGCGATTATCTCCGGGCTGCTCCCGCCCGATCTGGCACGGCGGTCAGCCGCCGCCGCGGCAGCGGCGGAGGCGGCGCACCCCGGCCTGCCAGAGTCCTGGTGCGAGCTTGCCGCCGCACTCTACGGGGTCGCCGGCCAGCACGGGCAAGCCGCGCGGCTGCTGCTCGAGGCGGGCCGCCGGGCACTGGTGGACGGCGCCGCCGGCACGGCGGCCGAGACGCTCAGCGCGGCCAGGGCACAGCTCGCGGAGGCGGACGCCGCCGACCAGGCGCTGGCTGCCGACGTCGACGAGGGCCTGGTCAAGGCGCTGGCGCTGACAGGCGACCTCGCGCGGCTCGTGCCGGCCGCCGAGGAGGCTGTCGCGCGGCTCGAGGCCTCGGGAGCCGAGCCACGACGCCAGGCCAGGATCCTGCTGATGGCCGCCAGAACCGAATCCGAAGGCGATGCGGCCGCGGCTTCCGCCCATCTGGGCGCCGCCCGCGCGATCGCTGACCGGCTCGGCAACCCGATCACCTCGAGCTGGGCGGACGCGGTGGCGGCGCGTTGCGCGATGGACGCCGGTGACCTCCAGGGAGCCGAACGGCTCGCGCGGCGCTCGCTGGCCAGCGCGGAGGCGGCCGGGCTGGCAGGCTGGGCCGCCGAGGTCGCGTTCGAATCACTCGAGGTCATCGGCCGGCGGGAGCGGGTTCGTGACCTCGGGGCCGCACGGGCAGCCTTCGAGCGGGCGGCGCAGATCGCCGACGGCGAGGAGTTCGCGGTCCGGCGGATCAACGCACTGCACGAACTCGGCACGATCGACATGATCCAGCGCGGCGACACCGCCCGGCTCTCCGAGGCGGGCAGCCTGGCCCGCCAGGCCGGCGCGATCGCCACGGCGACGGCCATCGACCTGCAGCTCGCGAACATCTGGTGCCTGGGCACCGACCTGGACCATGCCATGGTCGCGGCTCGCCGGTGCGAGCAGGGAGCAAGGCTGATCAGCGCGCCGCGCATCGAGGCGCTGGCGTTGGCCGCGCAGGCGCTGATCTACGGCATCACGGGCAACCGCAAAGGGGCGAAATCGGCTGCGGGCCGGGCCGAGAGCGTACTGCCTGGCGACCCCGAGGTGCTGGCCGCCACCTGGGGCCAGGACCGCGTCGTCGCCTCGCTCTTCCGCGACGACATCCGGCAGGCCGTGCGCGATGCCGCGACCGGCATGGGCTACGTGGAGCAGGCGCCGCAGCAGGCGCCACCGAGGGCCTGGGCGTTCTACACGCTGCTGCAGGCGACCTCGGGCGGCGACGGGCACGTCGCGCTGAAGCGCGCGCGGGACGCGGGCGCCGCAGTCGGCTGGAACCAGGGATGGCTCGTCTACGCTCAGGCGGTCCTGGAGGGACGGGCCGGCCATCACCGTCGCGCCAATGCCCTGGCCGCCGAAGCCGAGGAGCGCTTCCGCCCCTATGCGCCGTGGTGGAACCACCTGGCCAGGCGCCTCGTCGTCGCCGATGCGATCAAGGACTCCTGGGGCAACCCCGCTGCATGGCTGCGGGAGGCCACGAGGGAGTTCGACGCGAACGGCCAGCACAGGCTCGCCTCCGCGTGCCGCGTCGTGCTGCGCCAGTCGGGCGAGCGAGCCCCGCGCGCCGGACGCGGCGAGGCGCACGTCCCGGCCGAGATGCGGCGGCTGGGCGTGACCAGCAGGGAGATGGACGTGTTCCTGCTCCTCGCGCAGGGCATGTCGAACGCCGATATCGCGACGAGGCTCTTTATTTCGCGCAAGACCGTGGAATCCCACATCGCCAATCTGGTCAGCAAGACCGGTCAGGCTGGCCGCCGGGGCCTGGTCGCCAACGCGGGCCGGTTCGCGAGATTACGACCCGGACGCGAGCCGCGCGGGTGTCGCGCGCTCGTCGATGCTGACCTGATCGAACCAGCCGCAGCGCGGATCGCCTGGCGGCCGGTCGAACCGGGTCACATACGGCTTGATGTCGATGACCGGCGTGCCGTCGACGACGTCGACCCCGGCGAACGTCACGCTCGCCGGGGCGACCTCGACGATCTGGATGAGGCTGAGGCCGATGGGGTTGACCCGGCGCGGGGCCCGGCTGGCGAAGATCCCCATGGGGCTTCGCTGGCTGCGCAGCAAGAACGGCACTTGCTGCAGAGGCGGCATCTCGCTGCTTCCGCGCCGGTGCAGCCAGGTGAGCATCCACGCGCAATCGAACCCGGCGAGCCCGGCAAGCCCGTCGGCGAATCCCGGCTCGAGCTCGATCACGCCCTGCTCGGCACGGTTCACGCCGGCCTGGATGGGCGTGGTTTCCAGGTCAGAGTGATTGCTGCGGACGATGCCGATCACCTGCAGGGGGATCTCCAGCTCCATCGGGCCATAGTGCCACGTGCGCCGACGGGCGCCTCAGGCCGACGACCTGGCTGAACAACATCAACGCGGCACTCAGTGGTTGCGGGCTGACCGGGCTGGACATGACCGGTCGCTGCCGATCTACCCTGATGTCCCTGCCGCCTGGCCGGACCGGCCAGGCGGGGCAGCAGCCGGGAGAGCGTCCCGTTATCCCGCCGGGCGCAGGAGGAAATGCCGGTAACCCCAGCCGTCCTCCGCGCTGCAGCCCTCGTCGATGACCTCCAGGCCGGCCGCCGTGAACCAGCCGAGCACCCGTTCGCGGCCCGGGTAGTCGTGATAGCCGGCCACGTTGCCCTCGACCACCTCGCCGTGCACCGCGGGCAGGCCGCGCGCGGTCATCACCTCGAGCGCGGCATCGATGCCCGCCTGGTCCACCTCCTCGACGGTCATGTACAGGACGCCGCCCGGCCGCACCGCGCGGCGGAGGTTCGCCAGCACCCCTGGCCAGTCCTCCGGCGGAACGTTCTCCATCGCGTCGATGGTCACGACGGCGTCGAACTCGCCCGCGTGGGACAGGTCCTGCAGGCGGCACCGTTCCAGCGAGACGGCCAGATCGCGCGCCCTGACCTGGGCCAGCATCCCGGCAGACTGATCCAGGTTTGCCGGTCCATGGTGCCGTCCTTCACGCGATGTTCCCTCGGACGCGGTCGGCTGGCTGGCACGCCGCACGGCCGCGATCACGTTATACGCCGGCCAGATACGCGCAGTTATCGCGTTTTCGAGCGGCAACGACTTCGCCCTCGTCCGGCGGGCGGCGTAAATAGCTTCATCTGGTTTGGTAGCGGATGGTAAGCGCTATATGAGAGATTGTCTGCTCCCGCAGAATCCCCCGTTCGCTAGCCAGACCGGAAGCGCCCGTGACCGAGCTGACCTATCCGAGCTTTCCCCGGCGGGCCCTCGCGGTGGTCGGCGCCGTGCTGGCGGCGCTGTGTGCCGTCGCGATCGTGGTCAACAGGAGCGGCCCCGATGTGCGCGGGTGCGCCGCCGCGGCCGAGCGCGTGATGGCGGCGCGGAACTACTCGCTCGACGCGATGCGGCGGATCGGGCCAGGCTGGGTGCCGGCCTGCCGCGGCCTGGGCGCTGCCGACTACCGCCAGGCCGTCGCGGACGCCTATGTCATCGAGTACGGACGGCGGCTGCCTGACGTGTCGATCTCCCGCGACATACCGCCGGCGTCGTTCCGCGCGCTGAGCGCCCAGAGCGCGTCCCGGGCGAACTGATTTCCCGGTGAACCGGGTCTTTTCACCCGCGGCTCGCAAGGAAATCACATTAATCCTGGCGATCCGGTAAACGGGCAAAGCGCCTGCCGCGTCCAACAAACCATGAGCGTGATAACAGCCGCCCTCGCCGGTGTCGGCCTCGCCGCTTCGATCCTCTGCCCGGTGGCCGTCGTCCTCAGCCGCGCAGCATGGCTGCGCGGCATGCGCCAGGGTTATTCCAGAGCCCGCTCAACCTACGATCGCGACGTCTCCGAGACCGCCGCAGCCATCCTGGCCAGAGCCCTGGCCAGACCCGGCCCGCAGCTGCGGACGTTCCCTGGCAACCGGGCCTGACCCGCAGCTGAGCGAAGGCCGCGGGTCAGATCCTCATCACCGCAAGGCCAGGCCTCGCGTCGTCCGCTGGTGACTCCGGCGCGGAGGGCGCTGGGGGTCCCAGCGGAAGAACCGCACCGCGAGCAGCAGGCCACCCGCGCCCCACGCGCAGAGCGTGGCGAGGTCAGCGCCAGGCACCGGCGCCAGACCGCCGCCTGAGTAGCTGAGGACTCCGGTGGCCGCGTCGATGACAGGCTGCGCCGGCAGGTACCTGACCAGCGTGGTCAGCCAGCCGGGAGCGCCAGGAAACGCGCCGAACACGCCGGAGACGAAGATCACCGGCAGGTAGGTCAGTCCGATCACCGGGTAGCTCGCCTCCGCGGTCGGCACGAGAGCGGTGACGGCGGTGCCGAGCGCCGCCCAGGCCAGCGCCCCGGTCGTCAGCACGACCAGCAGGGCCGGGATGGCACCAGCCGCCACGTGCACGCCGGTCATCGCCGCGCCGATGAGGATCACCAGGGCGCCGCCGGCATCGGCGAGCACGACCGTGGCGACGATCCGCCCGGCGAAGAAGCCGCTGGCCGGCACCGGCACCAGCCGCCAGCGCCTGAGCACCCCGTCCTGGCGTGCGGCGACAAGCCCGGACGCGTGGGTCAGGTAGGCGGTATTGAGCAGCCCGAACACGGCGAGGCTGGCCATCAGGCCGATCACCGCGGCGCTGGCCGCCTGCCTGCCGCCGACGTGGCCGATATGGCCGAGCCGCAGCGCAAGCAGCCCGGCGGGAGCGAAGATGGCGAACCACAGCGCACGGGGCGTGCGCGCAAGCAGCCGCAACTGGTAGCTCACCTGGCCGGCGAGCACGGATCCGATTCCGGGCAGCGGGCGGTCAGGATGACTGGCGAGATCAGGCATGGGACGGTACCTCCTGCGCAGCGTCGCGCGGTCTGGCGGCCTCGCCCGCGAGCGCGAGGTACGCCTCCTCGAGACTGGGCGGACCGACCTGCAGGCCGGTCAGGTCGACCCGGTTCCGCCTGGCCCAGGCGAGCAGCGAATCGAGGTCACCGGTCACGTCGGCGCTCGTCACGAGCAGCTGCCCGTGCCGGGCGTCGGCGCTCCGCGCCAGCTCAGGCGGCAGGTCATGCACGGGCGCGTCGCCCGCCAGCTGAAGCCTGATCACCGGGCGTGCCCCGGTTGCGCGCAGGTCGCCTGGCGTGCCATCGGCGACGATCTCGCCGCCGGACAGGATGATGAGCCGGCTCGCGAGCTGCTCGGCCTCGTCCATCTGGTGCGTGGTCAGCAGGACGGTGCCGCCTGCCGCGGTGATGTTCTCGATCACGGCCCACAGCTGGCGCCGCGCCTGCGGATCGAGCCCGGTCGTGGGTTCGTCCAGGAACAGCAGCTCAGGACGGCCGATGATGCCTGCCGCCAGGTCAACCCGGCGGCGCTGGCCGCCGGACAGCGCACCGATCCTCGTGCCGGCGTCCGCGGTCATGTCGATCGCCGCCAGCACCTCGCCCACCGGCATCGGCCTGGGGTACAGCCGCGCGAACAGCCTCAGCGCCTCCGCGACGGTCAGCTGCAGGTCAAGGCTGGCCGATTGCAGCACGACGCCGGTCCTGGCGCGCCAGGACCGGCCGGTCCTGCCACGGGCGCGCGGGCTGGCCCCGAGCACGCGGACGGTGCCGGCGCTCGGAATCTGCAGGCCGGCCAGGATCTCGACGGTCGTGGTCTTGCCTGCCCCGTTCGGCCCGAGCAGCGCGGTGACCTGGCCGCTGGCGACCTCGAAGCTGATGTCGTGGACCGCCGTGAGGCCGCCGAACCGCTTGGTCAGGTGCTCGACCGCGACCGCGCTCACCGCAGCCTCCCGCCGCCCATGCCGCCGCTTCGGCCGCTGGCGAGCCTGACGATGCCGACCACGATCAGCGCGCCGCCCACCCATGGCAGCAGCGGCGCGTGGACAGCCAGCCCGATGGCGAGCAGCGCCGCGCCGATGACCGCCGTGACGACCGGATTGCGTCCGAACAAGGTAGTCATGTGTCCTCCTTCTGACTCCCGTCCAGCGTGCGCCGCGAGGGCGGCCGCGGTCTTCGGCGCCAGGTTGGAACGAGGCATAACAAACCTCAGGCGGAGATCTCCACCGCAGGGCGGATCGCCGGGGTGCAGATGATTCCGCCCCTGGGCCGGCGATCGTGCCAGGCGCTTCGCCATACAGTGGCGTAGTGAGCCAGGACGCCTCCGCGCTCCCCGCCCGCGGGGAGATCCCGACGACTCCCACGCTCGCCGCGCTGCGCCGGGCGCGAGAGCGTCAGGAGACCGCGCAGCGATGGCTGCAGCCGCTTGGCCTGGTGGCCGCGGCGTTCGTGGTGGTGCGCGCCGTAAGCGGCAGCCCGCCGCCCGGCCTGCACGGCGCGTCTCTCGGGGTCTCTCTGGCGCTCTGCGCGATCGCCGCAGGAGCCATTGGGTTCGTCGCGTACCAGGCGGCGGGCCGCTCGCAAGTGGTGTTCTTCTCGCTCTTCCTGGGCGGCGCGGCCGCGATCTACTGGCTGCAGCCACGCGGGCCAGGTTTCCTCGGCGCGGCGTTCGCGGCCGGAGTCATGGCCCGGCGGATGCCGGTCAGGCTGACCACCGTGCCGGTGCTGGCCGCGGTGATCGCCATCGGCGCGGCCGGGCTGGCAGACTCCGCGCGACATTCCGCGGCGTCGGTGTTGCTGAGCGAGCTCGGGCTGATCGCCATCTACGCGATCGCCCTCCTCACCAGGCGGCTCAGCGAGGGCAACAGGCAGGCTGAGCGGCTGCTCGTCGAGCTGGAGCGGACCAGGGACGCTGAGCTCAGGGCAGCCGCGCTCGCCGAGCGGCAGCGGCTCGCTCGCGAGATGCACGATGTGCTCGCGCACTCGCTGTCCGGCCTGGCGCTCCATCTGGAAGGCGCGCGGTTGCTGGCGACCGCCGAGCCAGGTGGCGGGTCTCGGCTCGGCGACGTGATCGAGCGCGCGCACTATCAGGCGACGTCCGGGCTGCAGGAGGCCCGGTGGGCCATCGGGATGCTGAGGGGCGAGCAGTTGCCTGGGCCTGAGCGCCTGGAGACGCTGGTCGGCGAGTTCGAGCGCGACAGCGGGGGGGTGCGGGCCGCGCTCACCGTGACCGGCAGCCCGCGCGAGCTCAGCCCGGGCGTCAGGCTGGCGCTGTACCGGGTCGCGCAGGAGGCGCTCACCAACGTTCGCAAGCACGCGAGCCCGCGGAAGGTCGAGGTGCGCCTGCGCTATCAGCCTGACGGCGTCGGCCTCGAGGTGGAGGACGTCGCGGCCACCAACGGTCCTGGCCGCGCTCCGCGGTGCAGCGACGGCTACGGTCTGACCGGGATGCGCGAGCGCGCCGAGCTGCTCGGCGGCACCCTGAGCGCCGGCCCTACCGGCCGGGGATTCCTGGTACGGCTCTGGGTGCCGGCGTGACGGCGGCGGGTGCGGCGCCCACCGGGCCGCTGCGCGTGCTGCTCGCCGACGATCAGCGGGTCGTGCGGGAGGGCCTGGCGCTGCTGCTCGGGTTGCTGCCTGACGTCGAGGTCGCCGGTGCGGCGGCCGACGGCGACGAGGCGCTGGAACTAGCGGCGCGGCTGCGGCCCGACGTGGTGCTCATGGACCTTCGCATGCCGCGCAGGGACGGCATCGAGGCGACGAGGCTGCTGCGCCAGCGCGACCCGGACATCGCGGTGATCGCGCTCACCACGTACGCGGACGACAGGTCGGTGATCGAGGCCCTCAAGGCGGGCGCCCGCGGCTATCTGACCAAGGACGCGGGGGCTGCCGAGATCGAGCAGGCGCTGCGTCAGGTGCGCAGCGGCCAGGCAGCCATCGATCCTGCCGTGCAGCGGCACGTGGTCGACGCGATCGCCGGCCTGCCCGCTGGCCGGCCTGCCGCCGGAAGGTCCGCGGGGAGCGTTGCGGGCAAGGCCGAGCTGCCCGACGGCCTGACGCCGCGCGAAGCCGAGGTTCTGGCGCTGATCGCGGACGGATTGTCGAACGCGGAGATCGCGGCGCGGCTCGTGCTCAGCGAGGCGACCGTGAAGAGCCACATCAACCACCTGCTGGCCAAGATCAGCGCCAGGGACCGCGCGCAGGCCGTCAGCTATGCCTACCGGGCCGGCCTCGCCAGGCCGGATGCGCCCCGACGCTAGTCCGCGATGCCGGCCTTGGCGACGATCCTGGCCGGCGTGACCCGCACCAGCATCTCGGGCGGCACTGCGTTCCGCCTGCCGAACTCGACGGCGCGGACAGCTCCCCTCTACCGGCCGCCGATCCTGGTGCCCCACGCCAGCAACTCGTTCTGCTCCGCGGACGTCGTAGCGGTCCCCGCGATGGTCGCGAAGCTGAACGGCGGTCGTTCGTCGTCCCAGCACGGCGACACCCAGCACGAAGGTGCGCCACCAGCCTGGCGGCGCATCGGTGTAGCCCATGAACGCTGGAGTCTGACGAGCCAGGCCGCCGCGCCTCCCTCGGCAAGGCGCCATCTCAGCCGCGCGCCTACCGGGCTAGCCGCGCCACTGGAACTGGGACCAGTGATGCCACTGGTCGCGGTTGGCCTCCCAGTGACGGCGCAGGCGGCGACGGAACCTGAACGCCGCGAAGATGCCGGCGATACAGGCCACGAGCCAGAGCACGAGCACCACCTTCAGGAAGGCGACGAACATCCAGCCGACGCCCGGGATCACGAGCGCCGCGATCAGCAGCACGATCGCGAGCGGCAGCAGCCGCGGCCCGCGCCAGGCCACGAAGCCTGGCCGGTACGCCCACGGCGGAGCCTGCCTGACGTGTGGCGGAACGGGCGCCGGGTCCGGCAGGTCGGCCATGACCCGGCGCAGGTCGCCGTAGGTCTTGGCGCCCAGCGCCGCGCTGACACGCTCGTCGAGTTCCTCGGAGGTCAGCCGGCCCTCGGCGAAGTGGTCGCGCAGTCTCGCTGTCACCCGTTCTCGGTCGGCGTCAGAGATCCTGATCCTGTCATCCATTGTCATATCCGCCTTACCTATGCGTCCTGCTCGTCGGAGTCCTGGTCGTCGTCGTCCTCGTCACTGGCGAGGATCCGGTAGAGATCACGCCTGGCGCGCTGGAGGAGTCGCTCGGCCGCGCGAACCTGGTCGGGGGTCCCGTTGTGCGCGATCTGCACGATGCCGCCGCCGAGCCGGGCGGCCTCGGCGAACAGGCCTGGCACTTCCCACGCTTCCTGCTGCGCTGGTGACTCCCAGGCGCCGCGCGCCATGTCTGGGTTCTGCTCCACGTACTCACGGCCAGCGGCGGTCAGGCTGAACGTGCGACGTCCGGCCGACTCGGCCGCCTCGATCAGGCCCTCGTCGGCAAGCTGCGACAGCGCCGGGTAAACAGCGCCGGGACTCGGGCGCCAGGCGCCGTTGCTGCGCTCCTCGATCTCGGACATGATCTGGTAGCCGTTCAGCGGCCCCTCGCGCAGCAGGGCCAGGATCGCCGCGCGCACGTCGCCGCGGCCAGCCTTCTTGCCGCGCGGCGGGCCAGGTGGTGCTGACGATCCGCCCAGCCAGGCACCCCACGGCCCGCCGAAGCCACCACCCCACGGCCCCGGGCCTTTGCGGCCGCCGTGCATCTTCTCCCAGCCAGCGCCGTGCTGCCGCCCGGCGGCCTGGGCGAAGACACCGCGCCTCGCGGGGCCGGACAGACCGCCGGCGCAGGAGATGAACTCATGCAGGACGGCGCCGAGCTCTCCCAGACCCACGAACTCGCCGAAGTCTCCTGCACCGCAAGCCGCTGCCCTCATCTGCTCCTCGCCCGCCTCTCGCGATACGATCACGATATATCGACAGACTAGGTCAGGGTCGCGGGAAAGACAAGTTATAACTCGATCGTATTTCCGGGGCCGCGTGCGCGATCCCGCCAGGCTCTTGCGACGATGCTCCGTGACTCGCTATCTGAGGAGCAGGCATGGGCGCGGTCTTCGAGCATCCGGTTACCGTCCGCTGGCGGGACACCGACGCGCTCGGCCACGTCAACCACGCCGTCTTCCTGACCTACCTTGAAGAGGGCAGGGACGCTTTCTACCTGAAGATCCTCGGCGACCCTGCCTATGTGGTCGTCAGGCTCGAGATCGACCTGCGGGCCGAGGTCTTCCATCATGACCGGCGCCTGACGGTACGGATCGCCGTAGAGCGCGTCGGAACCACGAGCCTGACCACGCGCGAGACGATCATCAACACGTCTGGCGGCCTCGTCGCCGAGGCCCGCGTGGTGACGCTGCGCTGGGACTCGGCCGGCCTGCAGCCAGTGCCTTTCAGCCAGGAGCACCGCGCGCAGCTGGAGGGCTCGCCGGCCGGGGTGTCCGCGACGACAGGCCGGACGCTGGCGCCCGTCTCCGCGGTGATCAGCTTCATCGACCGCATCAACCGCGGTGACGCAGACGGGCTCGGCGAGCTGATGACCGACGAGCACGAGCTCATCGTGTGCGACGAGGACCCCGTCGCCGGCCGAACGGCCAACGTCGAGGCCTGGGCCGGCTACGCGGCCGCGTACCCGGCGTATGTGATCCATCCGCGTGCGGTCGCTGAGCCGCGCGAAGGATGCGTCGCCGTGCTCGGGCACACAACAGGGTCCCACCTTGGACTCGCAGATGACGAGGAGCGCGGGCTGTCCCTCATCTGGTTCGCCGAGGTCACAGGCGGCCGGCTGCGATGCTGGCGGCTGCTGGAGGACACGCCGGATCGCCGCAGGGAGCTAGGCCTGGCCCCGACGGCATGAGGCTGCCGAACCGGCCCTAGTACTAGCCAGCCCTACCAGGCTCTACCAGGCTCTACCAGGGCTCTGGCCAGGCTGGCGGTCCAGCACGTCGCCGAGTGCCCGCGCCTTGCGCGTGAGCCTCCCACTTCGCCGGGGCCATCCGATCCCGCGAGGGGCTACTACGGGCTGCTCCGCGCAGAGGCGTTACCGGGTTCGCATCGCATTGTAAATCCCTGCTATATCTCGGCCAGAGAGAACGTGGTCAAAGACGGCTACTTTACCAATAGCGCCTTGAAAAAATGACTTAAGCTGGCGGGTTCCGATACACAAAGGCGCATTCGACCTTCCTGGCCTGACGTTGAATTGCGCAATGCTTACCTTGCCGCGAAGGGCGTCATTCTTGTATATGGCCACGTAACCGTCAGGCCATCCCCTAGACGACCGATCGTCGACAACGAGGGTGACCATCATCCACATTCGTGGATGTATCCTATCTTGAAAGTAGGCTCCAGATCCCTCGCCGCCTCTCAGGTTGAAAACATACGCCGATACACGATTCGGCCTTTCTGGCTTCTCGGAATTCGTGCGTGAATACATCCGCAGGGCGTACTCCTGCTTTCCGGCCGCTCCCTTGCCCAGGATGTATACATATCCGCTGCCCGCTACGTGCCGAAATTGCAGCACCGCGGGCTCGATCCACGCTTGCACCGTCAGGCGTCCGGTGTTCGGGATCGACAACTCCCTGGCCGACGGCACGCGCAGGTACTCCTTGTTGCCGTCAAAGTCCGCAACGACGTCTCCGTTGGGCAATGGCGACGATGCCGGCCTGTTGCCGGCAGGTCGGTAGACACCCTCGTGATCATGGCCGGAGAGATCCGGCTCGGTGCCGCCGTCCGGATGGCTCATGGCCAGGTACATGACCGGGCAGAATGAGAGAACCTGCCGGTCGTAAGCATCGCCAGCCAGGGCTTGCCGGAGGCTGGGCCTCGCGCAACTTCCTTCGATGTTTGCCAGCCTGGCCCCGCCGCCGACCGGCGGCGCGCATCCCGACCCGAGAAGGCCCGCGCCGATAACGCCGGTGGTGAACCACGCGCGGAAGCTGCGAGGCGAGGGCTGCATTCTCTCTCCAGAAGATTCTTCAGGCATCTTCATGTGGCCGAAATGGTAAACATTTGCGTTGCCGTCGCGAAACGGGAAAACGGACCTGCTGCGCGGGCAGCCTACTCGCTTATCCTGACGGTAATAAGGGCAGGGCTGTCTCCGGTCGAATATATCCGATTCTTTACCTGGACACCATCACTGCGATCCAGCTGGCTCAGCGTCATCACCTCGATGCCCACCTTATGTATCCCGTCAATAATTTTTTTGAAGAGATTCAGGGGATAACCGGGCAGGTCACTAGGTTCAGAGTGAATGCGATGGAATGTCAGTATAAGCGTAGTATGATATCGCTGCGCGAATCTCGCTGCGGCCTCGATCTGCTTGGGCTTGGTGAATCCCGTTGTGCTCGCTTCGCCGTCACCTGGGTATTGGACTTCGAAGCTGGCTACGTCTTCTCGGTTGCCGAACGGGTAACCATCAGGACCGTCCGAAATGCCCCGAGCGAACATGTAGTACTGGCCGACCACTCTCTCGAGAGTACTGTTCGTCGCACCGTACGGGTAAATAAACCAGTTCGGAGCGGAATTGAGATGATGCGCCTCCAGCCAGCGAGCCTGTTGCACGATATCGTCGGCGTATCCCGCCAGGTCATGTTTGTCATAGTACTGATGGACTGCGTCGACATGCCGCTGACCGTGGTTCACCATGTCCCAGCCCCAGCGGTTCTGAAGGTCCCGAAGCTGAAAGACGTTCAGGTAGTAAAGCGCCAGATAGTCGACATACTTCCCGATGACGGCGATATTGCCGGGCATACCCCTCCGGTGCATGTATGCGGCGGCCGGAAGTATCGATTGGTAGCCGTCATCAAATATGATGACGACCTTGCCTCTTCCCTGAGACGGCATCCTCGTCAGCCTACCGAGGCTAACCACCGGCATCGGACCAGCCGCGCCTCGCATGTCCAGGTTGATTCGTACTCCATCGATCTTGGACCAGTCAAACGCATGCCCGGCGATCTCCCAACCGCCCTTAGCGCCGTACTTCGGTGCGGGCGCCATGAAAATACGTGTCCATTGACCAGCTAGATCGTTTTTGTAGCTATTCAGCAGGTTCGTGGTCGCAGTCTCAGCCCAATGATCGTTCGACAATGTCAGCGTCAGCCTACTTACATTGCGCAGGTTCTTGACTCTCAGGCCGAATCGCGCATCCTGACCGCTCAGATCGAGGCGAACGGCGTCATTGCGCATTGTGGCCCTCATGGACCCGCCAGGGGCCAGGCTCACTATCGGGTTGTCACCCGATCCGCTCGTCACCTCGCCACCTGACGCGTTCCAGTCGCCGGGCCTGGTCCAGGACTTGCTCACGGCAAGGTGCACGCGCGGCGGCTCCGGATCAGTTGCCCACGAGCGCAGGGGCACGGCGCGGCTACGGGCCAACGTGACCGTAAGATGCCGCCCTCCCTCGGCAATCATGAGCTGGCTGCCACCGGCCGTCGGCCTGATGCCGAACCCACGGTCCTGAGACCGTCCGACCGTCAGCAGCGTCTCGAACGTCGCGTTCCGCCCGCGCTGCAGGTAGCTGACCTCATAGCAGGGCTCCAGTCGCCCGTACCTCTTCGAGCACAAGCCAGCGGGATGCCGACCTCGCCGGTTGATGACGGTAGTGACAGCCAGCCCCCGCGGCCGAAGCTGCCGGATCGTCACCTCGCGGTGCCCATGGCGAGCCACCCCCGAGACCGTCAGGCCCGATCTTCGCAACTCGGCCGCCGGAAACAGGTGAAACATCTGCCGGTAGCTGTGACGGACCCGTGAATGAAGCTGATCAACCACCAGGATATGGGCGGGATCCAGAAGCATAACTAGCCGACGATGCTGCACCCCCGAGTACAACGAGCTCATGGCCGACTGGTAGGTAATGCCAGACTTCCTGACGAGCTCGCCCGCGTGACCGCTCCCCTGCAACTGTGATTTGCCATCGACCGTTACGGTGTTATGCGACTCGGTGCCGTGAAAGTACCGGTGATAGCGCCCCGGCGTGTAGGTATACAAACCTGGACTCGGCAACAGCTCACCGCCCTCGCCGTACAACGTAAGCGCTAGCGCATCCAGCTGGCTGTGAGCCGTCCTGTATCGCCCGAGGTTGAAAGTCAGATATGTGCTGTCGGGATACCTGTCGCCACCGTCCCAGCCAGATCTCATGACGGTGAGCATCGAGTCACGGAAATACCGGCTGTCAACAGGCGGCCTCATCCCCCGATTTCCATGCGTCAGCACATAGAGGAAATGCGGATCCATGGCAGCCATCTCCGAATAGACTCCGTGGATGTGGATCGTCTGCTCAAGGGAAGACCCGAGCATCGGCAGTTGTGAATTAGGCTGCAAGATATATGTCGCGAAGTTCACCATGGAGCGCAGTTTCACCTCGAAACCGTCAGGAATTGCCTGCCGCTGTGCAATCAGATACCGATATATTTGCCACAGCTTCGACAGGATATAGAAGTCATAATAGGGCGAGTTCTCTATTAGCTGGCCGCTCGAATCGATCATCCCCTTCAGTTGCCATTCGAGCCGCTGCTGCGTCAGCCGCAGCCACTTGTGCGCATTCGGCAGGGTCGGGAAGGCTACGGCCAGATTGAGCAAAGCCGCAGCCTCGTTCGTGCCGTGATTCTCGGCGCCCTGGTAGTGATTGGGATCGGCCAGGAAAGCGCCGGTCTTCTCGAGCTCGCGCAACATCACGTCGCTCGCCCGCTCGCTCAGCACGTGTGCCTGCCGAAGCTTCCACCAGGTATCGACGAGGGACATGCACCGGAACGCCACGGCGTGCGGATCCTTCCACGCCCACCTGGATCTCGACTCAGCAGAGATGAAGCTCAGGTCAAGATTGATCAGCCGCTTGGCGTAGGCCACCTTGCCCGTCGTTCGGAAGGCATACAACAGATTCAATGTCGGCCGCAGCGAGTAGAATTGAAACCGCCAATAGTTCGCCGAATATGGATCTTCAGACCAGGTGAGGGGTCGCGGAAAAACGATCTGCCGGTATCTCGGCACATCGAATATGCCGCGCATAAGATCATTTGCGGTATTGATCGTGCCCGCGTCCGTGTCCGGGTAGACGACCTCTCGGCCGGTGCCGACCAATGGATACGACTTAAATATCTCTGCGTATCGACTACGGTCGCTGCCGATCCCGCATACGTATCCGCCGGAGACATCTTCCATCTCCAGTCTGGCCGGGCAGCTGTTGAGAACCGGCAGATTGCTGACCATGCTGGCAGCGTTCCGAGCTGCGCTTGTGACTTCGCCGACTAGAGCTGACAGCCTGAAAGCTCCCGGATTAGCATAGCTGTAGATCTTCATACCAAACACCGCCAGGATGGCCATGGCCATGGCAATTTCGATAAAGAAGCGCTTGCTGGCTTCTCGAGATTTCGGGAGCTCGACACTGGGCGTCACCTCCGTCTCCCCTACCCCCGATGCCATGTCATCCTCTTTATCGTCGCTCCTGAATAGAAGATCAGCCACGAGAACATCAACGTGGACATCAAGCTCATCACTGGCCTCAGCAGCCATTGGCGAGAGCCTGGGTTCTCATAACGGAATGCCAGACCGAATGATAGGCCGATAAATGCTATTCCGAACAGATACAGCAGCGCAGACATGGGATCACCTCGAAGCGGGAGGTAAATCAGGTGGCGCGCCGCGATGAACGGGCCCAGGAACACGAAAATGACATGTACGTAGTAAAACAACGCCGGGATGAACGGTCGCCTCCAGTAAAATCGGCCCGTCATGAACGTGTTCCGGATAAAGCTTTTCTTCCACCTGATTTGCTGCTTCAGCATCGCACGGAAGGTCGGCGGCACCTGCGTCAGCGCACGAGCCGACTTCGAGTAGACGATCTTCCAGTCTTTGAGCTGGTACTCCGGGCTCGCGAAGGGTGAGTTGCCATGCGCCGCGAGCGCGCGCGGCCCGAGGAAGGTACCGCCAAGAACGAAAGCAGTGAGCGTTCGGTCCGTCGCGAATCGGAATTCGTCCCCCATGAAACTGTCAGCCTGCCACGCTGGCATGAAGTTATAGATCGCATCGCGCCGAAAGAATGCGAGCGGACCGGAGACGCATGTAACCGCCCCGAAAACGCTTTCAAAGGCTTTCCGGACGGCGAACTGTCCCTCATACCATGTGTCTTGAACTTTCGCGAGAAAACCGGAGTAGGCGTTCAGGGCGCGGCAGTGCCCGCTCACCGCGCCAATATCAGCGTCGTACAGGAAGATCGGTATCGCCAACGTGAGCGCTTCGGGATCCCAGATCGTATCGCTGTCGGCAAATGCGATGATGCTTCCGCGCGACGCAAGGAGGCCTGCAGCAAGAGCGCCCTTCTTCCCTCTGTTCTCGGGTAGCTCAAGGAGCATGATCGGCAGCCGCTTCCGGAGTTCGCGGAGCACTTCTACGGTGCCGTCCGTTGATGCGTCGTCGATGACGATGATCTCTTTGTTCTCGTAACTCTGCCCCACCATCGACTCGACGCAGGATGTGACGAGTCTGGCTTCGTTGTGTACGGCGACGATGCAGCTGACGAGGGGCGGCCCGGCCGCGCCGAGCCCTTGGCTGGCAGTACGCCCACGGCGATGCTTCGGGATGGCCAGGTCGCGGTAGAAGACCAGTGAGACAGTCATCGTGACCAATATGACCGTGGTGACACAGATTCCGTAGCAGTAGAAAGCATCATTCGAGTAAGGACTGCGAAACTCGATCTTCGCCGCAAGCAGAGCACCGAGCGCGAGCACGCCGGCAAGAGCAGCACCTCTCGCACGGACGAGCAAGCGGGTTCTGGTTGCGCGGTGGCGCCGCCGTAGGGCACCTGAGTGGATCACGCGAGGCCGCCGTTACAGTCGCTCGACGTTGGCACCGGCCAGGCACCCACGCGTGTCCAGAATCCGCCGGGCGTCCCGCGAGATCCGGTCGAGGTCATAGTCACGGTGGTCTTGCAGGAGTATGACCAGGTCAGCATCTGCGGCTTCACGATACGGATCCGTGGCCCGGCGAACCGGCGTGCCGGCGGGCGACCACTCGGATACATAGGGATCGTGATAGACCAGCTCTGATCCTCGCGCGGTGAGCTTGCGCCCGAGAGACGCCGCCGGAGACTCGCGCTGGTCAGCGACGTTCTTCTTGTAGGTGACTCCCATGAGGAAGATGCTGGCGCCGCGCATCGGCTTGGAGTCCCGGTTGAGAAGCTCGGCGGCACGGTCGGCTACGTGGGCGGGCATCCTGGCGTTGACCTCCTGCGCGAGTTCCACGAACCGGAATGGATAGCCCAGCGTGCGCACCTTATAGCCGAGATAGTTCGGGTCGACTGGTATGCAATGACCTCCAACGCCTGGGCCGGGGTAGAACGGCGCGAAGCCGAATGGCTTCGTCGCTGCGCAGCTGATGGCGTCCCAGAGATCGATCCCTAGCTCATGGCAGAAGACCGCCATCTCGTTGACGAGTGCGATGTTGATGTGCCGATACGTATTTTCAAGCAGCTTGGCCATTTCCGCCTCACGAGCAGATCTAGCTTTTATGACCTCGTCGCAGATCTTGCTGTAGAACTGAACAGCCGCGTCGGTGCACGCTGGCGTGTGACCACCCACAACCTTTGGGGTGTTGCGTATGTTGAATCGCTCGTTTCCGGGATCGATGCGTTCAGGAGAGAACGCAAGCGAAAAGTCGCTGCCGGCCGTCAGGCCGGAGGCCTTCTCAAGGATCGGGCACACTACCTCGTCGGTGGTACCCGGATACGTGGTCGACTCCAGGACCACCAGCATCCCTGGAGTCAGTATCCGCCCGACCAGCTGCATCGCCCCGCGCACAGCGGTCAGGTCCGGGCCGTTATCCACGGTGAGAGGCGTTGGAACGCACACGATGACGGTCTGCGGGGTGCCGAGGTCGGTATCGGACGCGGTCGCCTTGAAACCACGGAGAAACATCTCCGCCACATCGCCATCGCTGATGTCGTCCACGTGCGAGTTCCCGGCATGCAACTGGCTGACTAGCCGCGGGTTGCGATCGAATCCAACCACCCGGAGGCCGGCGAGAGCGGCTTCCCGAGCGAGCGGCAGCCCGACATACCCCAAGCCGATTACAAGCACGTCGACAGGCATATAACCCCCCATTCGAGATTGCTGATGGCTGCCGGGCACGCAGTTGATATTGCCTCAACCCAGGGCGAGTGCGCGCCTGAGTACTCTGTCGCCCCCATTGCCAGGCCAGAGGGAATCCTAGCAACGTCTTTACTGGCCGCATCAATTTCAAGGATTTCACTGGTCATGTCGCGCGCCGCTATAATTGTTTGCTGCCTTTCTATAGCTAGTTCACTTATGTCAAGGCATCACCACAGTTCCGATGCTCCCGGCTTGTTTATTCGCACCGCAGGTATCGCACGCTGCGACCTGTTAATCCTTCCGTCGCTTCTGAGGCGGCCGATTGACGGATCTGAGCCGCTATTGTTGGTCGTCATCTACCCTGGAGCGGGATCATGGCCGACGATAAACGGACGTTGTACTTCGAGCATGAACCGCAGATCTGGCGGGATTTCGCCGCGCTGGTGCCTGGCGCGCTGTTCGCGGACGGGATCACCGCCGACGCCGACGCCGGCGCCCGGCTAGCCGCATTCACCGGCCGCGCGGCGGAGCGGCTGGCGCAGCGGACCGAGAGCGAGATGCCTGAGATCCAGGCGTGGCGGCGTGCGTTCGCCGTGATGGGGCTGAAGCCAACCCAGTACCGCTGCGCGTCCGAGTCGCTGCTGCGGAGGTTCCGCAAGGAGGGTGCGCTGCCGCGGCTGCATCCGCTGGTCGACGTCTGTAACGCCATCTCCCTGGCGTATGCCATTCCGATCGCGGTGTTCGACGTCGCCAAGATCGCCGGCCATTTGCGGGTGCGGTACGCAACTGGCGACGAGAAGTACCTGAGCTTCGCGGGCGAGGTCGAGCAGCCCGCGCCGCGCGAGGTCATCTTCGCCGACGAAGCCGGCCAGGCCCACGCCAGGCGATGGACGAACCGGCAGAGCGCCTTGTCGGCTGTGCAGGGCACGACGTCGTCGGCCCTGATCGTGGCCGAGGCGCTGCACTCCTCGGCCGCCGCAGATGTTCGAGCGCTCACGGACGCCATAGCGGGGGAACTCGACGCCCTGTGGTCGATCCGGCCGCCAGCCACCGTGCTGACGCCGGGCTCGCCGCGGTTCAGTTTCGGCTGCTGAGCCATGCACCATGGATCATGAACTGACGATCAGGCAGCTGACGGCGGAGAGCTGGCCCGCGCTCGAGGACCTCTTCGGCCCGGCAGGAGCGTCGAACGGGTGCTGGTGCATGTACTGGCGACTCGGCCCCCGCTACAAGGACCGCCCGCGCGAGGACAACAGGCACGAGCTTCAGCGGCTCGCCGCGTCAGGCCAGCCGCCAGGGTTGCTCGCCTTCGACGGCAGCATGGCGGTCGGGTGGTGCGAGCTCGCGCCCCGGGCTGAGCTGGGCTGGCTGGCGCACGCTCGGGGCTTGCAGCCCGTCGACGACCTGCCAGTCTGGTCGGTGCCTTGCTTTTACGTGCGGCGCCGCCACCGCGGCAAGGGCGTTCTGGGAGCGCTCATCGACGCGGCCGTGCAGGCAGCGGCCTCGGCGCGGGCTCCGGCTCTCGAGGCGTACCCGATCGACACGGCGCAGCCGGGGCATACCGGCAACCTGTTCCCCGGAATCGCCTCCGCTTTCGCGGAGCGCGGATTCGAGGTCGTCGCGCGCCGCAGGCCGGACCGGCCCGTGATGCGCAAGGACCTCACGGCCGCGCGCGGACCCGCACGCCCCCGGCCTGGGGGGTCCGCACCTGCGCGGTCCGGCGCAGGCCCGGCAGCCAGATCAGGCCGCGTCGCGCGACCGTGAGCCCTCGCGCCTGATGATCCGCGCCGTCGCGGTCGCGGTAGCGAGCAGCTCGCCCGCCCCGTCCCGCAGCTCGCCAGCCAGGAACGCGATCGATCCGCCGCGGTGAACGACACGCCCCGTGCCGACGATCCGCCCGGGCGCGGCCGGTCGCAGGAAGCTGACCTTCAGCTCCAGGGTTGGCGCGAACTCGCCATCCGGCAGGGTCGCCACCAGTGCGGGTCCGAGCGTGTCGTCGAGCATGGCGGCGAGGAACCCGCCTTGGATGGTGCCGATCGGATTGAGGAACTTCTCGCTGGCGTCAAAGAACACCTCGATCTCGCCCCGGTCAGGAGCGACCCATGACAGCTCCCAGCCAAGCAGCGCCGCCGCGGCCGGAGCAGGCTGCCGGCCCGCGAGGACGTCCCAGAACGGCCCGGTCCGATTGATCAGCGCTGACTGACTCATGACCGTAGCCTCGCACGTGCCTCTGACAGTGCTGCCAGAGCGAGGACGCCTGCGCGGGTGAGTTAGCCCCGGCCGGCGCCCAGCGACAGGGAGCCGCCGTGGCCCTCGAACTCCGCGGCGAGCTCTCGCGGCGCGCGCATCCGCCACGCGTCGGTCACGAGCTCGGCGAGACGCTCGGCGTTCACCTTGTCGAGCCGCAGCATCACCAGCGGCCAGCCCTCGTACTCTCGCGTGGCGAAGAACAGCCGCGGCTCCCCGAGGACCAGGGCCTGCTTCTCGGCTTCGTCCCCGACGTACAGGACGGCGATGTCGGTGCGGATCTCCCGAGGCTTGCCTGGCCGTCGCTCCGGGTACGACCAGACGAATCCCCGGCCGCCAACCCGGAAGTCGAAGCCGTCGCAGTCGATCTCCTCGACCGCGGGCAGGGCGAGCGCGCAGCGGCGCACGTCGTCCTCGTCAGCCATCGGGCTCTCCTCCAGCGTCACGGCACGGCCTGGATCCCAGGCTAGTAGTCAAGCCCAGGTCCGTTCGACGTGGACGGAGCCGAATATTCGGTCGCCGTGAACGTCTGATCGCGGTAGAACCGGCAGATGACCGAGCAGCGGCTGCCCGGCGGGCGCAGTTTCGGAGCCGTGCGCGCCGGCGACGAAGTCCGCCGCCCCGCGCAGCCGTGGACGGCGACCGTGCACTCGGTGCTGCGGTATCTGGAAGACGCCGACTTCGACGGCGCTCCGCGAGCGCGCGGGGTCGATGACCAGGGCCGCGAACGCCTGACGTTCCTGCACGGCCAGACCTTGAGCGAGACCTGGCCATGGCCGGATTGGTTGCGCTCCGACCGCGCGCTCGGGCAGGTCGGTGCGTGGCTTCGGAGGCTGCACGACGCGACCGCGGCATTCCGGCCGGCCGCAGACGCCGTCTGGTTCACCGGCCGGCCGTGGCAGCCGGGGCTTGTGATCGCTCATCTGGATGCGTCGCCGTGGAACGCCGTATGGGCCGACGGCGCCCTGGTCGGGTTCGTCGACTGGGACACCGCCAGCCCGTCCCGGCGCGAGGATGACCTGGCGTTCTCGGCGCTAACCTGGGTGCCGTTGCTGACGGCGGAGATCGCCGGGCCAGCCGGATTCGGTGACGCAGCCGGCCGGCACCGGCGGTTCCATCTGCTGCTGGACGCGTACGGATACACCGGCGGCCGGACCGCGATCCGCGACGCGATCATCGGGCGTGTCGAGCGCAACGTCGCGATGATCCGGCAGCTTGCCGACGGCGGTGAGCCGGTCTTCCAGCGCATGCTGTCGTGGGCCGCGGACCTGGAACAGTCCGGCAACGAGGTGGCCGGGCTGCCGGACGAGTTCTGGCAGCGGCCGGGCCGCTGACGGATCGGGACCAGCCCAGAACATGGCACCGGCCGGCGTAGTCACCTAAGCCCTGTCATGTGACCGGAGCGAGCGCGGCCACGCGGCACCGCTCGACTCTGGATCCGATCGGTACCGTCAGAACGCCCATTCCGGGCACCAGAACGGCCCATCCGGATCCAGAGTCCAGCGGGGGGCGCGCCGAGCGGGCAGCCTGGACGATGGACCCGGCCGCCCCGCGGGCTAGCTGGCGTCGAGAACGGCCGCGTCGGCACCACCTTCCTCGCCGAGGATGGAGCCGATCTGAGCGACCCGGTCGGGCCTGGTTCTGCGCAGCCATACCAGCACGCCGATGCCCAGGACCAGCCACACCCCCGCGACGAGCGGGGTCCACTTGAGGAATCCAGGCGGCGCGGGGTGGATCGACCCGTACAGCGCGGCGCCGAAGACGACCGCGCCCACCGCCGGGACGAGCACGTGCACGAGCGGGTGCCAGCGCCGCGTGTCACGGGTCCGGTAGAAGAACACGATGCCGCCGATGCACAGCATGATGTAGACGACGATCACGAGCAGGGTGCCCGTGACGGCCCAGAAGTAATAGTTGCTGAACGGGTGGCCGAACGCGGGATCGTACAGCGGATAGCCCACGACCAGCGCCATCACGGTGGCGATGACCGCGACGGTGACCGTGGCGGTGACCGGTGTCTTGTACCGCGGGTGGGTGCGGCCGAACGCGCGCGGCAGCACGCCTTCCCTGCCCATCGCGAACAAGGTTCTGGACGCCGCTGTCGCGCACGCGACGGCCACGATGAACGCAGCGCACATGCCGCCGATCTCGACCAGCTTCCCGAGCCACGTGCCGACGAAGGTGGTCGCCGTCGTCTGAAGCGCGACCGGGTCATTGCCCATCTTGACGCCGTTGTTCAGGCCGTAGCCAATCGTGATCGAGTAGGTCGTCCACAGGTACAGCACGATCGCGAACAGCGTGGCGACGATGACGGCGATCGGGATGTTGCGCCGCGGGTTCGACGTCTCCTCACCGAAATCGGCCGCCGTCTCGAAGCCGATGTAGGAGGTGACGCCGAAGATGATGCCGTAGAAGACGCCGTTGAACCCGCCCGAGTTCGTGTGGCTGAAGCTGAACGCGCCGAGCGCCTGCCCGTGGCTCCCGCCCTTGGCGGTCGTGATCAGGTCGACGAGCACGATGACCGCGACCGTGGCGATGCCGACGATCAGCTGGACGCGCGTCGTGAGCTTGATCCTGATCACCGACAGCAGAAGGAACAGCGCCATTCCGATGAAGAAGAACAAGATCCATAGGTCCGGATTGAGGCCGAGCAGGTCGGCGGCGAGATATCCGACGCCCGACATGGTCATCGGCACGAACACGATGAATCCGAGGAAGTACAGCCACCCCGCCATGAAGCCGGCCTCTTTCCCCAGGCTGCGGCTGGCGTAGGTGTAGGCGTACCCGGCGGAGGCCATCCTTCGCGTGAAGCCGATCACGACGAATGCAAGCGCGAGGCAGCCGATGCCGCCGAGCAGGAACGCCAGCGTGGTGGAGCCGCCGGCGACGACGGACACCCCTGAGACATTCAGCAGCATCGCCATGCCGGGTGCGATCACGGACACCGAGATCGCGATGGCGTCCCAGAGGTGTAGCGAGCCGTGCGCCAGCTGTCCGGTCGCGGCGCCGGGGAGCAGGTCGGGATGGGTCTTGGCCATGGTCCTGTCCTCTCAGTTCACTCGGCCATGAGGACGGTGTGCTCGTCCAGGTAGTAGTCGAAGGCCAGCGGCGTGCATTCGTGGTCGATGATCCAATCGTTGAACCGAACGTGGACCGGATGCGCCCGGTAGGCGTTCATGGTCTCCATGTCGGGGAATTCGGTAAAGAGCAGGTATCCGTATCCGCGGTTTCTGACGCCGGTGATATCCCGGCCGAGACGGCACTTGGTCATGAGGCCGATCTCCTTCGGCCAGGACCCGACCATCTCCCACATCTCCGCGACCTCTTCCTCGGTCAGCTCGCGCGGGAAGCTGAACAAGACGACGTGCTGCAGGCTCATCGCGAAACCCCCCTTAGTAGAACTCGAAGTACTCGCGCATCTCCCAGTCGCTGACGTCCTGCGGGTCAGCGAGCGGGCTCTCGGCTATCGCGGCCTCGTACCTGCCGTTCTCTGACTTCTTCATCTGCAGCAGGTAGTCGACCAGCGTGTCCCCGAACGCCTCGCGGAAGAACGTGTCCTTCTCCAGCGCGCCGATGGCATCGGCGAGCGAGGTCGGGAGCATCGGATTCTGCGAGACGTACGGGTCGGCCTCGACCGGTGGCGGCGGGTCGAGCTGACGGCGCATGCCGTCGAGCCCGGCCGCGATGTTGGCCGCCATGTAGAGGTAGGGGTTGGCGGCGGGCTCGCCCATCCGCATCTCGACGTGACTGTTGGTATCGCCTGGCGCGCCCTGCACGCGGACCAGCGCGCCGCGGTTCTCCAATGCCCAGCACACCCGGTCCGGGGCGAACGAGTACGGCCGGTAGCGCTTGTAGCCGTTCACGGTCGGCGTCGCGAACACCGTCATCGGCATCGAGTGCTCGATCAGGCCGGCCACGAATTGACGCCCGGTCCGCGAGAGCCAGTCGTCGGCGCTGGCGAACGCGTTGGCCCCGTCCTGCCGCGAGATCAGCGACTCGTGCAGGTGCCAGCCCGAGGAGAAGAAGTTCGGCAGTCCAGGCCGGCACATGAACGACGCGAGCAGGCCCCGCCGCTGGCAGATCTGCTTGACCGCCGACCTGAACAGCACGACGGCGTCGGCTGCCGCGAGCCCGCCGATCGGGTTGAAGCTGAACTCCATCTGGCCAGGACCCCACTCGTCTTCCATCGAGCGGGGCGGGATGCCGACCGCGGCCAGCCCGTCCCTGATTGCCTCCAGGGTGCTCGCGACGCTGTCCAGCCGCACCTCGGACAGGTACTGGTAGCCGCGCTGCCAGACGCTGACCGGCGGCGGCGGCGGCGTGAACCCGGCGTGCTCCGGTGTGACGTGGTCGCTGTCGACCTTGACGATGTAGTACTCGACCTCGATGCCCGCCAGGTAGTCGAAGCCCGCTTCGCCGAGCTGGCTCAGCATCCTGCGCATCAGCCCGCGCCCGTCGAGCGGCATCGGCTGCCCGTTGCTGAAGTACGTGTCGCACAGCATCCAGCCCGTGCTGTCGGCCCACGGCAGGATACGGAACGTGCTCGGGTCGGGCACCAGCACGATGTCTGGAAACCCGGTGAACTCGTCGATGCCGAAACCGCCGCCAGCCGCGAAGGCAGGCACGAAGACCTGGTTGCCGCTGTCGAGGCTGTAGATGGCGCCGGAGAAGTCCAGGCCGTTCCTCATCGCCGCGATCGCGACGCCGGGGGCCAGCGCCTTGCCGCGCGGGATGCCGTGCTGGTCGACCACGATCAGCCGGACGGTCCGCAGCCCCTCCGCGCGGATCTGGTCGGCGAGCGCCTCGGCGGCCGCCGCCTGCTCCGGGGTGTACAGGCCGTACCTGGCGACGAAGCCCGGCTGGCCGACGCCGTCCACGTTGGCGGCTGGATGGCTGGTCACTGGCTAACCTCCGATCGGGGTCCACCGCGCCGCTCGCTCATCTGCTCGAGCAGCGAGGCGGTGAAATTGGCGGGTTCTACGTCGGCGAGCGACAGAAAGGTCTCCGTCCGCTGCACGCCATTGATGGTGAAGATCTCCGTGAGCAAGAGCTCGCGCAGGTGAGCATGGTCGCGGACACGGAACCGGACGAGCAAGTCCAGGCCGCCCGTCACGACGCTCATGTCCTCGGCCTCAGGGAGTGCCCTGATCACCTTGATGATCTCGGTGAGGTCCATGCCTGCGCCAGCGGTCACGGCGACGTACACGACCATCGGGTAGCCGAGGGCCGCCCAGTCGATGTCGACCCGGTAGCCGCGGATCACGCCGCCGCGCTCCAGCCTGGCGAGCCGGTCGGCGACGGCGGGCGCCGACATCTCGATCCTGCGCCCGAGCGCGCGCTGCGACTGGCGAGCGTCGCTGGCGAGCGCGCGCAGCAGCGCCAGGTCGAAGTCGTCCACGTCTACCGCGGGCGTCGCAGGCGGCGACACCTCGCCGAGCCTGGCCAGGGGCGCCGAGTTCGCGGCTGACCCTGAGGTGGTGCGGGCCCCGAGGCCAGCAGCCGATCCTGCGTTGGAGCGCGGAGCTGAGACTGAATCCATTTGCCAGGTGACCCATCCTGGTACCAAGTGATATGGGCTATGCTGGATTCACTGCGTTTTCTAATGTAAGTCCAAGTGTGGGGGGATTCTTACAGTCGTAAGGTCGCCTGTCAAGAGGTGCAAACTAGATGACAACAGCCATGCAGCGGCATAACTGGGACGCCGGCGTCGCCAGGCGCACGCAGACGCTCGGCGCCGGGGAGATCACCGCGATCCTCGCGCTGGCCGGCGCCACCGACGTGATCACGTTCTCGGGAGGGTTCCCCGCGCCTGAGACGTTCGCGACCGGTGTGCTCGCGGAGATCGCGCAGCGGCTGATCACCTCCGATCCCGCTGTTGCGCTCCAGTACTCCGCGACGGAGGGGATCGCGAGCGTCCGCGGCTACGTGTCGGGACGGCTGGCCTCGCTCGAGGGCCGGGAGCCGCAGGCCGGCGAGCTGATGATCACAAGCGGCGGCATCGACTGCATGGAGCTGCTGGCGAAGACCTACCTCGACCCTGGCGACCTCGTCGTCGTCGAGGCGCCGACGTACCTTGGCGCGATCATGGCCTTCCGCGGCTACGAGGCCGACGTGCAGGGGGTTCCGATCGACGACGCAGGCCTGCGCGCTGACGAGCTCGGTGCACGGCTCGCGGGTGGTTGGCGCCCGAAGATCCTTTACACCATCCCTGACTTCCAGAATCCCAGCGGCCTGTCGATGACGCTGGAGCGGCGGCACGAACTCGTCGCGCTGGCCAGGCAGTATGGCTTCCTGATCCTGGAGGACGTCGCCTACAGGGAGCTCAGCTTCTCGTCCGCGCCGCCGCCGACCCTGTGGACGCTGGCCCCTGATGTCGTGGTGCAGGCCGGGACCTTCTCCAAGATCTTCTGCCCCGGCTTCCGGCTGGGCTGGGCGGCCGGTCCCGCCGAGATCATCGCCCGGCTGGTCGTCGCCAAGCAGAACTCCGACCAGTGCTCTGGTGCACTCGGCCAGCGGATGCTCGAGGAGTACGGGCGCGGCGGGCACATGGAGCGGCAGATTGTCGCGTCGCGCGCGCTGTACCAGCGGCGGGCGGCACTGACCGGGGAGGCGCTGGCCAGGCACATGCCAGAAGGCACGACCTGGACGACACCGCATGGCGGCTTCTACTACTGGGTCACCGCGCCGGACGGAACGGACACCGCGGCGCTGTCCGCTGAGGCGCGTGCGAAGAAAGTGGCGTACGTGCCAGGACGGCCGTTCTACCCTGGCGACGAAGGGCACGCGCAGATCAGGCTCTCCTACAGCCGGGTCGACGACGAGCTCATTGACGAGGGCATCCGCCGGATCGGCGAGGTGCTCAAGACCGCACTGGAGGGCTGATGAGCGACGCCGAGAAACACTTCACAGTCGAGGCGCTCGGCGAGCCCGCGGGAACCGGCCGGTTCGTGAACGTGGACTCTCTGTCGCCGGTCGAGTTCGTGCCAGGGCTCGGGTTCCGCCCGGTGCTCGGGCAGCGCGCGATGACGAACTTCGTCAGCTTCGGACCCGGCGCGGTGGCGCCGCACCACGTGCACGAGGAAGAGCAGATCGTCATCATCCTGGACGGAGAGCTGGTCTTTGACCTGGACGGGGACGTGCGCACGCTCCGCAAGGGCGACGTCGCGGTGATCCCCGCGTGGGTGCGGCACGGGGCATGGACGACCGAGGACACGTTCTGCGAGGAGGTCGACGTGTTCTGCCCGCCGCGGCAGAGCCTGCTCACGCTCGCCGAGGCGCACGCCGCCGCGGAGGGCGGCTCGTCGGCCGACGCGGACGGCACCGCCGGTGCCGACGCGACGGACGTGGCGTAGGTGGACCTCGGGCTGGCTGGCCGGCGGGCCATCGTAACCGGCGGATCGAAGGGGCTCGGCAAGGCGATCGCTGGTGAGCTGCTGGCCGAGGGCGCGGCGGTGACGATCTGCTCGAGGAACGCCGCCGAGCTCGAGGCGACCGCCGAGGAGCTGCGCAAGCAGGCCGGCGGGACGGCACCGCTGGTCGCCACTCCGTGCGACGTCACCGTGCCCGAGCAGGTCACCGCGTTCACCGAGGCGGCCGTGTCCGCGATGGGCGGGCTCGACATCCTGGTGAACAACGCGGGCGGCGCGCGCCCTGGCCAATTCGGCACGCTGACCGACGAGGACTGGCAGGCCGACATCGAGGTGAAGCTGTTCTCCCAGATCCGCTGCACCAGGGCCGCGCTGCCGCATCTGCGCCGGAGCGAGGCACCTCGGGTGATCAACATCAACGCGGTGTACGCGCGCTACCCGGATCCGGCCTTCCTGGCGTCGTCGGTGAACAGGGCGTCCTGCCTCAGCCTCGCCAAGGCACTGTCGATGGAGCTGGGCAAGGAGAAGATCCTGGTCAACAGCGTGAACATCGGCCTGGTCGAGACGCCCCAATGGCAGAACATTCACCAGCGCCGTGCGCCGGACATGCCGGCCGAACAGTTCTTCGGCCAGCTGGCCGCCGCCGAGGTGCCGCTCGGCAGGTTCGGCCAGCCGGACGAGGTCGCCGGCTTGGTCGCCTTCCTGGCAAGCGACCGCGCCAGTTACATCGCCGGTGCGTCGATCGACGTGGCCGGCGGCATGGGCAAGTTCCTGTAGGCGGCGTTCGAGGATGCGGGGATTCGATGTGCCGGCTGCTCGGTTACTGCGCGCGCGAAGAGGCCGCGCTTGCCGACCTGATCGGTGACGACGGGCTCTCGGCGCTGATCGCGCTGTCGGACCTGCACGCCGACGGGTGGGGGATGGCGTGGTACGAGAGTCCTGTCCCGGCCAGCCCGGCTATCAGGAAGTCGCCGCTGCGAGCCGACGAGCCCGACTTCGAGAAGCTCGCGCGCCAGCCGCTCGCCGACATCGGCCTCGCCCACCTGCGTTGGGCAACTCCGGGTCTGGCTGTCCATGATCTCAATACCCACCCATTCCAGTTCGGCGACTACGCGTTCGCTCACAACGGGGCCGTGCATCCGCAGGAACGGCTGGGCGAGATCCTGCCGCCGGAATGGGAGGCCCAGGCGGCCGGCACCACAGAGAGCGAGCGCTACCTGCTGCTGATCATGGCCAGGCTGGAGGCCAACGGCGGTGACATGGTCGCCGCCATCGGCGATGCCGCCGCTCATATCGAGGGCCTGTTCGCGCCCAACAGCCTGAACGCGATCCTGCTCACGCCGCAGCGCCTGTACGGGATCGCCTGGCACGACCGGGACCAGGTTCCCGCTGCCAAGCTGCGCGAACGCGGCTACGAAGACAGGCCCGACGAGATCGCCTGCTACTTCGACCTGTCCTACCTGGCCACAGGCGACGCGGTGGTGGTCGCGAGCACAGGCTGGGCCCAGGATGGCTGGCAGCCGCTGCGGAACCGGCACGTGCTCGTCGTCGAGCGCGGCACCCTGACTACCCGGATCCTGCCGCTGGAGGCCAGGTCGGCCTGACCGTACTTCGCCCATTCCGGTGTATTCCGCGTTCCCGCCTTTGGGAACCCCCTCCCCTGCTGGGTGCCCGTGGGGATGCCTCCCTACCGACCTTCCTGTCAGGGGTTCCATAACGTGTGCCCCGACTGACGATTGCGGCCTCTTCGCAGATGAGGCCCTCGTGGCCCTCGTGGCCGGCGAGGCCGGGTTTGGAGACGGGCAGATGAAGGTCGCGGTTCGTGAAAGAGGAAGATGGCCGCTTCGCGGGGGCTGCCGGTGCATGCGCCTGCGCGTAGGCGCCCATCGCGGCGCAGTCCGCCGACGCAGTGCAGGTGAGCGCCGCGCTAACTGCGCCCGGATTGTTCGGCCGGGGAACCGGGGACCTGGGTGAGCTCGGCAACGGCGTAGCAAATCCCAGCTTGTCGGCGAGCTTGCCGCAACCTGTCACCTTGCCGGCCGGCGTTGTGCAGCCTTCGGCGTACGACAGAACCAGTGCGGCGGTGCTAGCCGGCGGAAGGGTCGCGACCTGGGGAGACAACGCCTGGGGACAGATCGGTGACGGCACGACCACCAACCGCTCCAGTCCGTGGGAGACTCCCGGCCTGACCGGCATCGTCCAGGTCGCCAACGGCGGCGCCCACATCCTCGCGCTGGAGTCCAGCGGCAGGGTCTGGGCCTGGGGATCGAACCTGTACGGCGAGCTCGGCCTCGGCACGACCAGCTCGACGCATGGCTCCAACACGACCGAAACCCTGGTGCCCGGGCTGACCGGCGTCGTCCAGATCGCGGCGGGACCCGGCACCAGTTTCGCCCTCCGATCCGACGGCACCGTGTGGGCCTGGGGGTATAACGACGTGGGACAACTGGGCGACGGCACGACGGTCAACCACGACGTTCCCACTCATGTCCCCGGGCTCACCGGGATCAAGAAGGTCTTCGCGGGAACTACCGACACGTACGCGATCCGCGCCGACGGTTCCGTGCTGGCCTGGGGAAATAACGGCAACGGCCAGCTCGGCATCGGCACGGGCGGCGGATTCTCCGCCACTCCAGTGGCGATCCCCGGCCTGACGGGCCGGTCACGGCACGACCACGCCGCGCTATTCGCCCGCGCAGACCGGCCTGACCGGCGTGAGCCAGGTCTCCTCAAACGACTACGTCGGCGCGGCGGTGCTGGCGAACGGGTCGGTGAAGACCTGGGGCGCCGACGGGAATGGCGTGCTCGGCATCGGCATCAACGACTCTGGATCGCACCCCAGTCCCGTGCTGGTGCCGACCCTCGCGGGCGCGAGCCAGATCTCGGCCGGCGGGCTGGAGGTCATGGCCATCGCCTCGCCCGCGCCGCGAATCCCCAGCGTGATCGGAGACATCCAGTCCACGGCCGCGGCGGACCTGCAGGCGGCTGGCTACGTGCTGGGCCGCGTCTCGGTAGTGGTGGATCTGACCTGCGAGTACATCGGGGAGGTCAAGGCGCAGAGCCCGGCGGCGGGGACGATCGCTCCGCCCGGAACGAGCGTGAGCGTGTCCATCGGCAAGGCAGGCGGCAGGTGCCTGTGACCTGCACCCAGGTGGTCAGCCGCGTCGATCAGGCCAGGCTCGGACAAGCTGCTGAGCGAGCAGGACCTGCTCCAGGTCAACGACCAGTCCCGCTATAGGAACAGGCCAGGCGAACTATCCGCTTCGCCTGCCCACGCGACGGCGACGACTTCGGCGGGGTCAAAGACGGTCCAGCCGGTTTCGCGCTCGAGCCTGACGAGGCCGTCGTCGCGTAGTTCCACGCCGGTCAGCTTCTTGCCGTCGTTCACCGCGAAGCCGATGTGCCCGGTCCTGGCGACGATCAGGGACAGTGATCCCGGCTTGCCGATGAGCGCACCTCGCATCAGCGCCATGTCAGCGCCGCATCAGCGGCAGTTGTCACAATCGCGCTGCGCCGCGCGTGAGGCGCGGCCGGTTCGTCAGGGCGCCTCGCCCTTGTTCTGCGGCCGGGGGCCTTCTGGCCGGCTGCTGGCTTCGGGTCCCGACCCCTGCAGCTTGGTGCGCACCTCGTCGCCGTCGGGATGGCCGATCTCGTCGAAGATCAGCAGCGCGTCTGACCACCGTTTGCGACCGCTCGTTGTATCGCCCCTGCGGACCTCGATGTCGCCCAGACTCACGAGCGTGTCCGCCTCGTCGAAGCGATCGCCGAGTTCTGCGTAGATGGCGGCCGCCTGCTCGTAACGCGCGACCGCGCGCGCGTGCTCGCCGAGGCCGTCGTGAATGAGACCGAGGCTGTCCAGCGTCGCCGCCTCCCAGCTACGTTCCCCCAGGTCCCTGACGATGGCCAGGGCACGCATGCAAGAGCCTGCTCGACGTCCGTGCCGTCACCGAGCTCGAGGACGTAGCCGGGCGGCTGGGCACGGATCGCGGTCTTGCCGCCGAGCACGCGCAGGTACGACACGTGACTCTGCAGCGCGTTCCTGGCGGTCGGTGGCGCCGATTCGCCCCAGACAGCGTCGACCAGCTGGTCAACGCTGACGACGTCGACGGGCCCAAGCAGCTGTACCTGCATGACGACGGGACTCCGCGGCTTAGCCAGATCTGAAGACGGGCGGGCCGCTAAAGGGTAGGCCGTCCAGCCATGACACTCCACCGCCAGCCACCACTACATCAGCCACCCGCCGCCCGGGCCTCTGGCGCCGGCAGCGAGAAGTTCTGCCGCGATACCGGGTGCCCGGCGGATGAGCCCGGCGAGGGTGTCGAAGGACCCGCCGACGCCATGGATGACCTTGGCGCCTTAGCCGCCGACGACCGCGATCGCGTCCACTTCGGTCAGGTACTGGGGCCAGCTCAGCGTCTCGACGCCGACCAGCATGTCTGCTGGCTTGCGATCCCCGAACAAGGAAGCCCGCGCCGTTTCGATCACAGGCAGGTACTCCGGCCGGTGCCGGACGACGACGTGCGTGTAGGTCTGCGGGACCGGCAGGTCGCCGGGATTGATGAGGATGAGTGTCGCTCGCGTCATTCTGTCGCGAGCGAGCAGGTCAACCAGCCGCTGCAGCTCGGTGGCACCAGCCTGCAGGTGCCTGGCTTTCGACTTTGGATCCGAAACCTGAGTCAAGAACCGGCATATCGGGCGACACAGTGCAGGTTCCGGATCCAAAGTCGAGTTGATGATGTATCGGGACGCCGATCGGCCCGGAGGAGTCCGGGCGGGCGGCTGTCCGGGCTGCTGGGCACTCCGTAGTGTGGCAGCGTGACCAGTTCCCTCCGCTGGCTCATCCTGACGCTGGCGTTCCTTGCCATATAGCAAGAGTGCCATCTGGCAAACTGACAGACGCCGGAGTACCGACATGCCCGTGCCCGCGCTGCGCCGCGACGACTTTCCCGCGTTTGACCGGTTCACCTACCTCAACACCGCGTCCGCGGGGCTGGTGCCCGCCGGGGCATTCCGGCCGGCGCATGAGTTCGAGGCTGAGCTCGCTCAGGCGGGCACGACGGGGATGGACGAGGACACCGAGGTCGGGATCCTGGAAGAGGCGCGTCACGCTGCCGCGGAGCTGCTGAACGCGGACCCGTCGACGATCGCCATCGGCACGAGCTTCACCGAGGCGCTGTGCCAGGTCGCCTGGTGGCTGCGGCCCGGCCGCGGCCAGAACGTCGTGAGCAGCGACGCGGACTTCCCCAGCGTGACCTATCCGTGGCACAGGATCGCGGAGGACACCGGCTGCGAGGTCCGCCTGGTCGGCGTGCTGGAGGACCCCGAGGGTTTCGACGTCGCCAAGATCGCCGACCACGTCGACTCGGCGACCGCCGTGATCTGCATCAGCCACGTCCAGTACCTGACCGGCCACCGGCTTGACCTGCATGATCTCGCGACGCTGGCGCACGACCACGGTGCGCTGCTCGTCGTCGATGCCACCCAGTCCGCCGGCCAGGTGCCCGTCGACGTCACGGCGACCGGCGTGGACGTGCTGATCACCGGCTCCTACAAGTGGCTGTGCAGCACGTTCGGGGCGGCGGCCTGCTACCTCAGCCCTGCGGTCCTCGAGCGGTTCCGGCCGCCGTTCGTGGGCTGGCGCAGCACGCAGGAGCCGTACTCCCTCGACGCACGATGGCTGCCGCTCGCCGCGACCGCCCGCCGGATGGAGTATTCGACCATGTCGTACGCCTCGGCGATCGCTTTCGGCCACGCGATCCGCTACATCAGCGCCATGTCACTCGACGAGGTCGCTGCCCACAACGCCGAGCTAGCCAGCCAGATGGCGGCGGCACTGGCGCAGCGCGGCGCCACGCTGCTCACTCCCGCGGACCCGCGCCGCCGGGCCGGCACCGTGACGGCGCGCTTCCCTGGTCACGACGGCGAGGCGGTGGCCGCCGAGCTCACCAGCCGCGGGGTGATCGTCTCGCCGCGCGTGGGTTCCACCCGCTTCTCGATGCACTTCTACAACAACAGCGACGACGTCGAGCACGCGCTGGCGGTCCTGGACCAGGTACTGCGGTGACGCCCGCAGGCGCCATCGACTGGCCCCGTCGCCTGGCCAGCGCGCGCGAGGTCGTGGCCGCCGCGCTTGCCCCGACCCCGCTCAACGTGGCGCCCTGGCGGCCCTCTCGGCGACAGAAGGCGACGGCAGCGGCGTGATAACGGCATCGAACGCGCGGCACCAGCTACGACGAGGCCGAGAATCACGCGGTGTCGCTCGCGACCGGCGGTGTTCGCTATGTTTCCGCGAGCGATCTCGACGTCATTGCCGGTCAGGCCACCATCGGCGCGGAGTTGCTCGAACAGCTCACCGGCGAGGTCACGGTGGTCTGCGGCATTGGCGGCGGCGCGATGGCTTCCGGGCTCGGGCTCGCGGGCAGCGTGAGCGGCCGCATGAGCGTCATCGGCGTCGAAGCTGCCGCGTCCGTCGCGATGTCCACGGCGGTCCTGGCGTAGCTTTTGCGGCGCGGCTACAATCCAGATCCGCCCGCGCCGGATCTTGACATGACCAGCCCGGTAGTGGATCCATGTGGGGCACAAGCAAGTGGCGGCCTTGAAGGGGCATCCGGCGATGCTGCTGATCGTCATGTACGAAACCCAGACGTGGCGCGTGCGTCCGGGCGAGACGTTCACCTTCGGCCGGGCGCCGACCTGCACGGCAGTCATGCCCGATGACATCGGGCTGTCCCGTAGCGCCGGGAGCTTCAGGTTCGAGCACGGCCACTGGTGGTTGCGGAACGACAGCCGCTCGTCGCTCCTCTACCTGTCCGGTGACCTCGGCTTCCGGGTAGACCTGCCGCCGGCCCTGCAGGTGCCGCTCCAGCAGTGGCACGTCAAGGTCCGGCTGCAGGGCGTGCACGCCGACTACACGCTGCGACTCCGGCTGCCGGACCTCGACGACGTGCCTGACCTGCCCGAAGACCCTGACGACGAGGACCTCGACGAGCAGGCGGCAGAGGAGGTCACGAGCCCGGCCAGCGTGGAGACGAGCACGCACCGGCCGCCCAAGCTCAGCGACGACGATCGGATGGTGCTCGCGGCACGGTTCGAGGAGTACCTGACGTGGCGGCACGTCGGGGAGCCGGCACCGCGAAGCGCGGCCGATACGGCGGCGCGGATCGGCTGGCAGACCCACACCGTGATCAAGCGCTGCGAGAACATCAGGAACCGCTACATCCGTTCAGGTGCCCCGGGACTTCGCGGCCCGCGGGCGCTCGAGGACCTCGTGCGGCTCCTCATGTCTACCGGCGCGCTGACCGCCGATGACCTTCGACGGCTACCCACAGCGTCCGGTTAACACCTAAATGTCCCTGTAGCGCGGGCAGGTTGTCGGTCAGCCGGGCATCGAACATCGCTGTGAGCGCGCACTTCCCGCCGGCCGTCCTGGACGCCGCGTGCGGCTCGGGCGCCCGCTGCGCCACAGTCCGGCGATCGCCTCGCTACGCTGCTCGCAACTGGGCAGCGAGGCGAGGTACGTGCGCCAGCGAGCGCGGTCGGTCATCCATGCCTGCAGATAGCTTTCGCAGAAGGCCGGGGTGATGTGATCCAGCCGGCCGAGCGAGGCATGCAGCGAAGCCAGCATCCTGGTCTTGTCGGCGTCCTCGCAGTCGGAATCGCGCACCATCGTGGCGACGCTGGTGATGAAGCTCCTGCGCCACAGCAGGAAGTTCTGCCAGTGAGCCTGGTCCGCGTCGGCGATCGAGCCGCGCTGGTCGAGAAGCCAGAACAGGCCTTCTGCCAGAACGTCGCCCAGTTCCTCGGACCGTGCCCGCTCGGGGTTCTGGAACGGGTCGTATGGCAGCTGGTTCACCTCGCCGATGATGGCTGTCGGCTGCAAGCCCGCGTCGCCGTCCAGCAGGTAGAACCAGTCGTCGTTGTAGATGTCAGGGAAGAAGGAATCGCAGCGATTGACCTCGACCGCGAGCGCGCCGCCGCCGACGAACGACTCCTGCTTGCCGCCGGCTTCGCGGTAGGCGTGACACACGACGGAGTTGTCGGGATAGCCGCCAATCCAGAAGCCAACCGCGTTGTAGCTGTCCAGGAGACCGCTGGCCTTCTCGACATCGTCGGCGCTGAGCTCGGTGATGTCGTCATCCAGGTACAGGATCCGCGACCAGCCGAGCTGGCGCGCGAGCACGAGCGCGAGATTCCGCTTGATGCTCAGATCAGACCGGCGCCTGAAGACGCTGTCACCCAGCAGCTTGCCGGTTTCAAGCTCGGGCAGGCTCAGCTCATCGCGCGGCCGCACATCGATGGCGATCAGGTCGATCTTCGCTGGCAGATGGACCCTGACCAGCTCCGCTGACGTGGCCGAGCCGCTATGGAACGTGAGGAGCGGACAGTCGTGGGCCAGCGCCAGGCTGGCGGCCCCGATCAGGAACTTAGGCGGGCGGATGGTCGGCACCACGATCGCATCGATCCGCCGGCCCGCTGCGGCCAGGCCGGCAGCCGCCCACAAGAGCCCCCGGTGAGTCCGATGATGGAATGTGGCTTCTTCGTGTGTCACGCCGCCGGAGGCCATTCAAAGAGCGTGTGTTCGCCGCTGCTCCAGTCCGGCGTCAGCGTCGCGCCGTTGACGATCTGCACGCGGGTGAGGACGCAATAGGAAACGCAGCCGTCGAATCGTGAGCTCAGGTAGTCGACGTTGCGGTCTCGGAACTCGGCGTCCGTCAGCGCCCTGACGGCACCGTAGGTGCCCCGGCCGTACATGCCAAGGCAGATAGTCACTGTCCTGGCGCGGTTGAAGGGATTGGCCGAGCGCACGAAGAGGGCTACGTCCTCCTCCAGCACCGTCTGCCCCCCGGACGTGCGCAGGACCGGCCTGTACCGCTCCGTCGCGCCATCGGTCTCCACCTCAAAGTACTGGCCCCCTTCTGACTCCCAGTCGGCCACCTGGCGGACGGGAAGCCGGAGTCTTTCCATGATCGTCTTGGTGAGCGAGTTCCAGTCGACGCCACCGAGCACCGCCAGATGCGTCTGGATATCGTCGTGCTTCAGCTCGTCGGCGATGCGGCGGTAGACGTGACTGCCCGGATTGGCGGCCCTGAGGTGGCCGTACAACTCGAACAGCGCGTCAAGGTCGGAGTACGTCAGCAACTCGATGAAGTCGGGCACGTTGACATCGGTGTAGGGGATCTTGTCGAGCATCTGCTGCGGCAACTTGGCGCAGACGGCCGTCACCGTTCCGCCGTCATCGAAACTCCACAGGCTCGAGCCGATCGACTCGGAGAGTGAACGGCCGCCCGGCATGTCTGTCGACGCGGCTTCCATCGCCCGGCCGCGCAGCCGCATGAGCTCACTGGTCAGCTCGTTCAGCGCGCGCCGCTCAGTGTCGGTGAGCGTGGCCCTGTCTATGAGGCGTGGCGCGTCACCCTCAAAGGAGCGACGTGTCGCGAACAACCGGGCGTAAGCCTCCAGCCGGTGCACCGGCGGAATCCGCGGGTTCGTCGCGGACTCCCAGGACGAGATCAGCGGCACGCTGAGCCCGCCGAGCGCCCGAGCAAGCTGCGGCTGCGTGATCCGGAACTCAGGCCAGTGCTGTTCGCGCAGGTCCTTCAACCGGGCGGCAAGCACGTGCCGCGCGTCGCCGCCGTTCAAGCCCACGCCTCTGCTGGTGAAGTTCAGGAAAGTGGTGCGAAGTTCATACCAATCTACAGTGATCGCGAAACTTCAGTCCAGTCACCGTGATCGGGTATGGTTTGCCGCCGATGCCGGGACGGGTTCGGCCATTCCGCCCGCGCTGCGACGGATCACTCAGCGCTATCGACCACGTCGTCGCATTCCGGCTCATCCGTGCGGTCAACCCAGCGAGCGGTTCGGGGCATGCGCGAAGTTCACTGCTTCGGCTGATGCTTCAGCGCGGCGATGCGGCTTGCGCCGCCCGGCCACCCGCGGGTACACGGTGTGATCATTTTCCGGGCTGAGCCGCCAGTCTCAGCGCGCCTTTGCTGAACGTCACGTTAATGAATATCGCATGCCTATAGCTGAAGCTGCCGGCGTTTTAGTTTACGACTCGCAAATCGCGCCACTTTATAAAGATTTACCTGGGCTGATGTATCGACAGCTGTCAGATACCCGTGCGATGGTGCATACATGAGCAGGAATCAGATATCACGCAACGCCAGCATGTCAATCACCCAGCGAAGGGAATTCCAATGATTGCGACGCTAACCGGCCACACCCTGACGGCCACCGCGAGCATGGCCTGCCAGATCCACGTGCACTGCCCGTTCGCGGCCCCGCCGTCAGCCCTGCCAGGCGCCGGCACGGTCACGCTGCTGATGGTTGTCCTCATGATCGGCTGCATCGTGGCAGTCGCTGGAGCCGCCAGGCTCGCCGCCACCCTGTTTACCCAGTTCCTTCAAGTGGCGGCAAACATCGCTTCGACCGTGTTTGCGCTGGTGATCGTCGCGGTAGTTGTGGTGGCACTGGCGGTTCATCACTGAGCGGAGGTACGAGCGAAGCCGAAGCGAGGAGGCGAACCGAAGTGGACAACGGACACGATACTGTTACCCGCGAGGAACGGGCACGCGCCCGAGCGGCCAGGTGGTATTGTCCGACCCGAAAGGCTTGGAGTGCCAGCGGGCAGACGCATGCTGGCTGCGCTGGACGGCGTCGTCAAGCCATTCCAGCTAATCACTTGAGTTGCAGCACGCTAGCTGACTTCTGGGCACTCGGAGAATCCATGACGACCGTGGCTGCACCGTTGAAATCCGCGACACCAGCGGCCGTGCCCAGCATTTATAAGATTGATCCCGGAAACCCGGCGAGGTTGAAGCACCTCAGACTGCGAGCATTGAAAGATTCGCCGGATTGCTTCCTGTCGGTACATGCGATTGAGCAGCAGTACCCAGACGAGCGCTGGGCGGCGGAATTCAAGCGGGGCGATTGGTACGCAGGGATGAGCCGTCACGCTGAGGTCAGCCTCATCGGGGTCACCAGGGAACGCGAGATGCCAGAATCCGAGTGCTACATCGAGTACATGTGGGTAGCCAGGAGATTCCGCCGGCAAGGCATCGGCCGGTACATGCTTCAGGAACTGCTGGGGATTCTGCGCGAGTCCGGTGTGAAAGCTGTCTATTTGTGGGTTCTCGACGGTAACATCGCGGCCGCGAACCTGTACGAGCAGGTCGGGTTTGCCTTCACCGGCGTCGCGCAGCCGCTAGCCGCGCGCCCCGGACGCAGCGAGCACCAGATGGTGCTCGCTCTCGCCTGACCCGCGCAGTCACGGAAGCTCGAAGCTGAACCCGACGAGATCGGCCCGCGCCGGGCCGAGGTGATCGCCAGCAGGTCCGATTGCCGGCCTGGAAGCTGTTCGCCGAGGCGGCCGGCTAGCGGCTGACTGGGGCCCTGCTCAGGGCGGTCAGAACCTGGATCGGGTGCCGCGTCCTGTTCGCCTGGACACCCTGGTCACGGCGACGTCGGCGCGACGAAGCAACCTGGCCGAGCGCGCGTCACGGCGTTCCGCGAACACGGCCAGACGATGAACGAGGAACCTAGTCAGCGGCAGCGCGATCACCAGCAGCAGCTTCGTCCGCAGCCTGGCCGACAGCAGTGCCCACATCTGGTACATCCCCTTCTTCTTGGCAGCCGGGCGCACTCAAGGGGTGCCGCTACCCCTCACACGCGGCGCTAACCACTTGCATGAACGCGGTCAGCACCTGGTTTATGGCAAGCGCACGGGTACGTACAGAATGATGCTCATGACCGCGCCAGACGACGCCATCTCCGTCGTGCCTGCCAACGAGGCGAGCTGGGAGGACCTGCAGTCCGTATTCGGCTCGCGCGGCACCGCGCACAGATGCCAGTGCCAGCGGTACAAGCTGGCGCCGAAGGAGTCCTTCGGCTCGTTTCCCGCAGAGGAGCGCGCGGACCGGCTGCGCCAGCAGGCCGACAGCGGCCACCCGGAGTCTGATGCGACCAGCGGCCTGGTCGCGTATCTCGACGGGGAGGCCGCCGGCTGGTGCTCGGTCGAGCCGCGCACAGCCTACGCCGGCCTGCTGCGGGTCTTCCGTACTCCGTGGGATGGCCGTGACGAGGACAAATCCGACGACAGCGTGTGGGCGGTGACCTGCTTCTACACCCGCAAGGGCTTCCGTAAGCGCGGCATCGGCCTGGCCCTTGCCCTAGCCGCCGTCGACTTCGCGCGCGAGCGCGGTGCCCGCGCGCTCGAGGGGTACCCGATCACCACGACGAACGTGATCACCGAGGAACTGCACGTCGGCACCGTTAGCATGTTCGTCGAGGCGGGCTTCACTGAGGTCAGCCGACCGACGGTGCGGCGCGTCGTGATGCGGATCGACTTCTGACCGGGCTCACGGGCCGGCAGTCGCCACGGTAGGTGCGTTATCGCTGGATCGGTGAATGGTGGTGTCGGTGCGGGTCGAAGCCACGATCGAGCCGCGGCGGATCACCCAGCTGCGTGCCGCCTGCAACCGCAGCGCCTCGTGCATGGTGTCAGCGTCGATAACGACGAGGTCAGCCGCGCAGCCCGGTTCGATGCCGTCGCCGCGCACGCCCTCACCTGCGCCGTCGCGTGCCTGATCGCGGCGATCGCGGCGTCGATCTCCCGCGGCACCGACATCTGCGCGGCGCGCGCGAGGATGAGCGCGACCTGCAGCTGATCGGCCGCGCCGAACGGGTAGAAGCCGTCGTTGACGCAATCCTGGCCGCACGCCACCGTGAGACCCGCCGCGAGGAGTTCCTTGCCCTGGGCAGGCCGCGGCGCCTGGGCTCGCTGTCGAGCCTGCCCTGGAGCAGCAGGTTGGTGGCGGGGTTCGTCACGAAGCGCAGGTCGGCCGCGACCGCAGCGGCTATCACGCCGGTCATCAGCCGCGTCGTGCGCCACCTGCCGCCTCCAGGATGGGTCGTCATCATGATCGCGAAGGATCCTGGGTCCGATTGCACCACAATCCCTCGTGATCATGATGACCCGCGCGTGTCGGGCGGCTAGGGGGTCTCCGCCACTGGCTGGCCCCGTTGCCGCCCCAGGCCCAGACGGTTGCCCTCAGACCGCACCGCGAGCCCGTGGCAGCCACCGGCGGCGACCTGGACGCCAGACATTGGATCCGTTTGGTACCGACAAATGTTCTATTCCGGGCGCCGCTATGGCCCATTCGGATCCAATGTGCTGGCGAGCGGGTCTCGCCTGGCCAGCTCAGCCGCGATGCCCTCGAGCGCGCAGTCCGGCCCGGACTCGAACCGGTCGTCCCTGGTCTCCTCTTTAACCGCGGCAGGCAGCGGGTCAGCGCTCAGAGGGCGATCCAGTCGGTGACGACCGGGCGGCTGTCCGCGGCGGTGCCCGTGCACATCAGGCTGAACGGGCCCTCGCGAAGCGGGCCGCTGAACCGGCCGAGCTCGTCGGCGTCCAGGGCACTGACATCCGGGCCCTGCCGGATTCGCACGCGCGCGCGCTGCGGCGGCGCGAGCTGGCCGAGGATGCGGCGCGCCTCACCGGCGCCGCTGACCTGGATGTCGAGCGTCAGCCCCGGCGCCTCGAACGACAGCAGCCTGGCGGGGTCAGCGCCGCGTACCAGCACCCCGTGGTCCTCGGCCACGGAGTCGAAGACGAGCTCGGCGAGCTCGCTGTCGATGCTGCGCCACGTGTAGCAGCCCATCGCCGCCGCCAGCAGATTCTCCGGGACGGGGTCGACGAGCTCGATGATCCGCCTGAGCTCCTCTTCGAGCACGGCGTCGTCATGCTCGTCCCGCACGTCCGTCCTCCTGGTTGTCCCTCTGCTTGGTATGAGCCTGCGACCCGGTTTCGGATACGTCGCCGATGAGGCGCCTGAGCTGCTGCAGGCAGCGAGCGCGGGTCGGCCCGATGCTGCCGACCGGAACGTCAAGCGCCGCGGCGGCCTCCGCGTAACTGGGCCGGTGCGTCGCCATCAGCACACGCAGCAGCTGCTGGCAGCGGGCGGGCAGTTCGCGGAACGCGCGCCACACCTGCTTCGCACGCTGCGACTCGAGGCGGGCCTGCTCGGCATCGAGGGCCGCGACCTCCGGCGACGTCTCGTCCGCGGGAAGAAGGTCAGCCAGTGCCGTGTCCGCCATCGGAACGTCCCGCCGGCGGCCGCGTACCACGCGCAGCGACTCGCGCCTGGCCGTGGTGGCGAGCCACGCGCCGACCTGGTCAGGGTTCTTGATGCGGCGCAGGTTCTCGGCGAGACGAAGCCAGACCGTCTGATACACGTCGCCCGCGTCAGAGGGACCCAGGCGGAACCCGCGCGCTACCGCCCAGACCAGGCCGCTGAAGCGCTCGACGATCGCCCGCCACGCCTCCTCGTCACCTTGCGCGGCCGCCTCGACCAGGCTGCCCGTCTCACCCTGCTTCACGGGCCACAGTTCCTCCGTTTCGCTCGTTTCAACCACCATTGTCGACCATCCGGCCGCGCCTATGCCGCACCGAATGCCACATAGGCGCGCGCCGCGGCGTAGGACCATGGCTCGTCGTCCAGGCTCCGCCGCACGTCGCGCAGCGCGGCTGCCGTCGTGGCACCGTCGGCGAGCCGTTCGTGCAGCAGGAGCGTGACCGGCACGGTGGCCGCGTCGTTGACCGCGACGACCGGAGCGATCACGCCCGCGGTGCCGAGCTGACTGAGCGCGGCAACCAGGCCAAGGAGCTCGTCGGCTCCGGCCGAGCCGGTCACCCCGCTGTCGCAGCACGAGAGCACGAGCCGGTACGGAGCGCGGTGCAAGCGCTGCAGGTCATGCACGGTCAGCGGACCGTCGTCCAGCATGAGCGAGGAGAAGAGCGGATTGTCTGCCCGGAAGCTGCCGTGCGCCGCGATGTGCGCGAGCCACCGGCCCTCAAGGCGGGCCAGCACGTTCTCCGCGGTGGCCGTTCCTGCCGTCAGCACCTCGGCGTGCGGGTAGCGGCTGGCCAGCCCCGCGACCTCCAGCGCGGCGCCCTCCAGCCCGGGACCCATGACGACGACGACACGGCGTTCGGCGGGCGCGGTGGCCGCGCGTCCGCGCAGCCAGGTCATGGCGGACGGCACGACGCTGACCAGGCTGTCAGCCAGCGCAGGCAGCGCTCCCCACGGCACGGCGTGCAGCGCGGCAGGCGGCGCGATGACCAGCGGGCCATCACCCAGCTCCGCCAGCGCGGCGGCGAAGAGCTCCCGCTGGAGGCGCCGGGCCGACGCGTCAAGCGCGGCGGCCGATGCGTCGATGGCCCGCACCGGATCCCGGCCCCCGCGCGGCGTTCCGCCAGGCTCGGCATAGTAGGCGAGCCGCTGAAGTGCGAACTGGGTGAACTCTGCCTCGCGCAGCGCGGCGTCCCAGGTTCCGCCGCCCAGGTGGCGAACTCCGGCGGACGTGGCAACGAGTACGTGCAGGCGACCGTCGAGCCTGCAGATCTCGACGAGCCGGGTGTCGCCGAGCGCGGCGAGAATCTCGTCGACTTCGACGCCGCCGCGCGCGACACCGGCATCAGCGACCTCGCCAGAGGTCCGCAGGACGTGGCGCCTGACCTCGTCCTCGATGCGCCGGCGCTCGCGCTCGAGCCCGCCCGCCGCCCGGCCGCTGGCGGTTGCCTCGTTGATCAGCCGCGTGTGGTACCTCAGTCTCGCGAGGCCCGCGGCGAGCTCGCTGTCATCGGGCGGGCTGACAGGGGGCAGCGCGAAGGTCGTCGCCCGCCAGCGCTCGGTCCACCGCAGCAGCATGCGCGGGTCACCGGAGGCCAGCGCCTCTCGCGATGCGATGGCGGCGAGCGCGCTGCCGTGCGCGGTCGCCGCGGCTCGCATCTCGACCGCTCCGAGGCTGAGCTGGTAGGCATCGAGGATCCGCAGGCCGTGCTCGCAGGCGTCGAACGCCGCCTTCCGTCGCCCGGCGACCTGAGCCCGTCGCGCCGCGGCGTACCAGCCGAGTACCCGGCCCGCGGTCGGCCTGGCCGAGCGGGCACGGGCAGCTCGGGCCAGGTGCGGCTCCGCGGCGAGGTCGTCGCCGCGGTCAAGCGCGATGTCGGCGGCGAGCACGTCCGCTTCGACGGCTTCTGGCAGGCGGTGCCTGTCGGCTGCAGCAGCGGCGTCGCTCGCGTCGCGGAGCAGGCGGCGGCTCCGGTCACCCGACGCGTACCTGGCCCTGGCCACCATGATCCGGGCGAGCGTCTCGCCGCGGTCACGCCCCTGCCTGCGGAGCAGGCCAGCCGCCTCGACGGCGCTCGCGCGAGCGAGCTCGGGTTTTTCAGCGGCCAGCGCGGCCGCCGCCACGCGCAGGAGGGCATTGGCAAGGTAGGCCGGCGACGCGCCCTGGCCGCGCAGGATGCCGACCGCTTCCCGGCTATGACGGAGCGCGTCCGCGTGCAAGCCCGCGGCGAGCAAGGCTGCGCTGCGGGATTCCGCCAGTTCCAGAGGGTGAGCACCAGCGGCGGCATACATCTTCTGGGCCGCGTCGAAGTGCGCCAGCGCCTCCGGCACGTTGCCGAGCAGGGACGCCACGAGTCCGCGGTTGCACCGTGCGACGGCCGCCTCGAAGACCTGGTCGGAGGCTTGCAGCAGAGCCTCGGCGCGGCTGAGAGCCTCCTCGGCGGCTCCCGCCTCGCCACGGTCGGTGAGTGCGACCGACAGGTTGATCAGCGTCCGGGCCTCCCAGATCGAGTCGCATGCGACACGAAGGCGCCGCGCGGCGCGTCGGTAATCGTCGACGGCCTCGTCCGTGCGGCCGAGTATGTGCAGGAGTGCCCCGCGCCGCATCCGCACCCGCGCCGCCATCACGCCGGAGACCTTGCTGAGGGCGGCATCCATCTGCCGGAGGGCTTCGGCGCTTCGGCCCGCGTATGCCAGCGTCGGGCCGAGGCTCGCCTGAACGTCGGCCTCTCGCTCGCTGCCGCAGGAGGCGGCGGCGGCCAGCGCGGTGCGGAAATACCGGATAGCACCGCCAACGTCGCCCTTCTCCCGGCTGGCGATGCCGAGGGCCTGAGCCGCATACGAACGCGCGGCGGGGTCGGGGGCCGTCGCCAGCACGCGCTCGGCCAGGCGCGCGATATCGGCGGGACGGGAAAGGGCGAGCAGCGGCAGTTCCTCGACCGGAACCTCGGGGTGCGCCGGCGCTGCGGCGGCACTGTCGCCTATGCCTGCCACGGACATTCCCCAAGACTAGGGGAAAGGTAACGCCACAAAGGTAGGGTTAGCCTGGCATAGCGGGCGAGAGCCTTTGTTCCGTATATGACGCCATCCGGCCGGGCGCTACCTGCGGGGGACATCGATATGACGGGAAACGGTAGCGACCTTCAGGCGGCCGCGGCAGACGAGCTGGCGATCGAGGACAACAGAAGGCGGCTTGTGCCCGAGGTGAGGAAGGCGCTTGCCGCCGGCCCTGAGGTGCGGCCGTGGCCGTTGACCTGGGAGCAGGACAGGCACGTCGCCTACTTCTACCGCAGCAAGTCGCTGCTGACCCGTGACCGCGACCTGCCGCGCGTGGTCGATGCCCTCCGCTCGCTTGGCGCTCTTCCTGCCGAGCAGGACGGCGGGCGGAACGACCATGCGCTCATCGCCGGCATCAGCAGGCTCGGCATCCGAGTCCGTGATTCGCAGCACACGCCCGACGTGGTTGATGACCTCGACAGGCGGCTGGGCATCGGCGTCGCGACGCACGACCACGCGTTCATCATCACCCCTCTCACCATCTGCCCGGCTACCGAGCCCGAGCCTGTCATCACCCCGCAGCAGGCAGCAGACCCGGTGGCGGTCAAGGCCGCGCTCTGGCCGGGCGTCGGGGACCCCTCGGCCGGGACCGGCGTGCGAGTCGCCGTGGTGGACACGGGACTGATCGGCGGCGCCAGCGCCTGGGCACCGTGGATCGACGGAGTTGAGCCGGATACGAAGGCTGACGTCGAGGAGCCGGACCGGATCAGGCCGGGGTTCGCCGATCCGTACGCCGGCCACGGCACGTTCGTGGCAGGGGTGATCCGCTGCCTGGCCCCCGCTTCGCATGTGGTCGTGGAGCGCGAGATCGAGGTCTCTGGCTTTGTCAGGGAATCGAGCCTGATCACGCAGATCCACGACGCCCTGTCCCGCTCCCCAGACGTCATCAGCATGTCCGCTGGCGGCTACACCAGGGGCAACGTTCCTTCGCTCGCCTTTCAGGCGCTCTGGGAGGAGCGGCTGAGCCAGCTCGGCGGCGTCGCGTTCGTGGCGGCCGCGGGCAACGACGGCCGTGCCGCCCCGTTCTGGCCCGCCGCGTTCGGATGGTGCGTGGGAGTCGGCTCGATGAGCCGCGACGGCCAGCGCCGGTCCTGGTTCAGCAACCACGGCGCCTGGGTCGACGTCTACGCGCCAGGCGAGGGCATCGTCAACGCCTACGCCAGGCTCAGGTACATGACCGTCACGGACGGCACGGTGCGCGACACCTCAGCGGGCGTCGTCAGGTGGAGCGGCACCTCGTTCTCCACTCCGATCGTCACCGGCCTGATAGCGGCGAGGATGTCGCGCACCGGCGAAAACGCCCGCCAGGCCGCCACCGCCCTCCTCGCGGCCGCCCGGTCCCAGTTCCGCCCCCGCGTCGGGCCCCGCCTGTTCCCGTAACCCTCCCGAGCCGGTGACCAGCTGCACGCAAATCCGAAGAAAGTTGGATCGGATAGGCGACGCGGACGTATCTGGATGGGTACGGGCGACTCTGTTCTGAGTAGGCACCAGTCAGACCAGCGCGGTTACGCGGCAGGATGATCCGACGGGGCCCGGGGGCGGCGGCCGCCCCGGAATCGCCGACTACGAGGTCCACGATCCCGGGGCGGCGAGCGTCGTGCTCCGCGGTTCGCGAGCGGGAATGCAGCCGTGGCGCGACCGAAAGCAGCCGGCGATGTTTCAGTACCGTTTTGCGGCTCCGCCTGACGCGGGAACGACCGGATCCGAGTGGAATGCCGTGCGGAAGGCTCTCAGGCTTGTGCGGCGGCGTATCTCCAGAAGTCGCGCATCCATCGCGGCGTGACCGGGCTGTCCGTTCCGACATGCGTGAGGAGGATGGCGACCGAGCCCTCTGTCCCGGCCGCCGTGCGGGGTGCTCCCCAGCCCGCTCAGCGGCGCCAAGCCGGCCGACGGCTTGGCACATGCTGCACAAAGATCACATAGGCCACTCGCACCACCTGAGTCGCAAGATCAGTTCGGTGACCGGTGCATCGGTGTGACACCCATTGCGCGCGGAGGTGATGGGTGTCACACCGATACACGGGCCAGGGTCAGCTCGCCACAGGGCCGTGATGTCGGCGCTATACGTGAAGTCTGGCCCCAGCCAGCCTGGCGGCTCGATGTCGCAAGCCGCGCTCAACTCGAGATCATGCCGTGTCCGTCGCGACGCCGAGCACGTCGGAGGCGATGGCGAGATCGTTGACCAGCTCCCGGTAGGCGCCGTCGCGATCGGGGACACGCAGGACGGCGGAAGGGTGAATGGTGGGCACCACGGTGCGCTCGCGACCGCTCGATTTCCGCCGACAGCCACGGCCCGCACGCACGTACCTGCCAGGTATCCGGCCGCTGATGAATCCGGCGCTTGCCGCCCCCTGGCGCGTCCCGCCAGCGGAAATGCTTGACGGCGTTCGTGACGTACCTGTCTTCGGCTGTGATCCCCGCCTCGCCAAGCGCCCGTTCGAGCACCCGGCCGGCCGGACCGACGAAGGGCTTGCCTTGCTTGTCCCCTGCGTCATCTGGCTGCTCACCGACCAGCATGATCCGCGCGTGCGGGCCGCCGGGCGCCGAAGACGACCTGGGTGAGTCCCAGCTGCAGCAGCATCAAGTGAATCTCGGCCTGAAGGCCGCGTACCTCGACCTGCAACCCGTCGAGCCGCAGGACGCGGCACAGGGCAGCCAGGCCGCGGTTTCCAGCCTCGTCAATCCCGCGCAGTGCACTGAGATCGAGGCAGATGCTGCTGACGGGCATGACGCGGATCCGGGCGCGAAAGGCGCCCGGCAACTGGGCGCTCCCGCTGCCGAGCTCGCCGGCCAGGCTGATCCGGACGCAGCGGCCGTCAATCGGCCGCGAAATATCCGATCAGGAACCCCCTCGCGCGGCTGCCGGTGTCGCTCATCTCCAGCTCCTGTCCGACGACGCGCAAGACGGTGGATCGGCAGGTGACCCGACAACCTCCGGAACGATCGATCTCCCGCCGGCGTATGGCCGTGCGGCACGCTCCAGCGCGGTCACGGTTTGCCCGCCACGGTCATGGGAAGTGCCCGCCTCTGCAGATCAGGGGAGAAGGAGGAATCTCATGTGCGTATCGTGCGGATGCGGAGAGCCAGACGCTGATCACGGCGATTCCCGGAACATCACGCTGGGAGACGTCCAGGCAGCGGCTAGTGCGGCGAGCATCAGTCCGTCTCAGGTCGCGGACAACATCAAGAAGGAAGTGCCAGCGAAGCAGTAAGCCTGCTGGCGCGTGTCAGGGGAAAGGCGGGACAGCGGCTGCGCTTCCCGCCTTCCCTGGCCACGCGGCCGGCGGGCGGGCGGAGGGCTAGCTCGCGGCAGCGCGGGGAGAGCGTTGCTCAGGCTGCCGCGGCGCCAGCCATCATGCTCAGGCCGCCGGCCCGGGCCGGCCGTTAGCCGGCTGCGCGGGAGTGCCCTCCCGGAGTCCGGGACCAGGCGGCTGGATGGCAATCGCGGGCACCTCGGCCAGAGCCGCCGCCAGCGTGGGATAGACCCGCATCACGCTGCCCAGGCCGACGATGTCAACGACCCGCATCAGCCGCCCGCCGGGGCTGACGACGAGGCGGAGTTCGCCGCCTTCTCCCGCCGCACGGAAGTCCCCGCGTTCTAGCTCGCGCATGGCCGCGGAATCACACAGGTCAGTACCGCTCAGATCGACAACCACCGTCGCGTAACCCAGCGCCGTCGCGGACAGCAGCGCGACCCGCAGGCCATCGGCGTTGGCTATGTCGACCACCGCGGGCGTCGTGATAACGGGAATGCCGGCGGTGACGTGTAGCGAGAACTCCGCGAAGGCAGACATCGTAAGCTCCTCCCCGCTCAGCCGGGCGCGAGCCAAACGGAGCTTTGGTCAAGAAGCGGCTGCTACCCGGACTAGCACGACTGAACCCGGCCGACATTCAGAAACTGGGACGCCGCGACGGCCAGCATTCTGGGAGGCGCAGCAGTTCCCTGTCGGCAGCGCCGTACCTGCGCTGTGCACGGCCCTAGTCCGCGCAGCTACCCTGGCCCGCCGCCATCACCCGGGGCGGCCCAGGTTTAAGCCGCCCTGCCAGGGGAGTCAAAGGCTCCACGCGATTCGCGAGAGGAGGCGGTGAAAGATGGCAGGGGTTTTTGACGTACTGGCCAAGGATCACGCGGAGGTCAAGCAGATGCTCGCCAATATCGAGGCGGGGCCGACATTCGCGGCAGGCGCCACCAACCAGGAACTGGCGCAGCGCAAGAAGATGGTAGAGCAGCTCGTGATCGAGGAGTCCAAGCACGAGGCGATGGAGGAAATGCACTTCTGGCCTGCCGTGCGCAACAAGCTGCCCGACGGCGACAAGCTCGCTAGCACTGCGATCGAGCAGGAACAGGAAGGCAAGGAGGTGCTCGACAAGCTGGACAAGCTGGATGCCGCGGAAGCGGAATTTGACGTGCTCGTCACCAAGTTCATCAAAGCCGGCCGCGAGCACATCACCTACGAAGAGACCCAGGTCTGGCCGAGCCTGCGTAATGCGCTGAGCGCCGAGGAGGCCAACGAGATCGGAGCCAAGATCGAGCAGGGCAAGAAGACGGCGCCCACCCGCCCGCACCCGCATACGCCCGCCTCGCCTGGCGTGCTGAAGTCCGCTGAGCCTGTCGCCGCGGCTGCGGACAAGGCCCGCGACAAGATGTCCGACCGCGGCGAGTGATCACCTCACCCAACGGTGAGGAGTGACAGCAGCGATGATCAAGCTCGCGTACAGGCCGGTGAGTTTGCTGGTGAGCATCTTCGGCGGGATGCTGGCCGGGATGATCTTCAAGCAAATCTGGAAACTTGCTGCCAGGGAAGAAGACGCACCGAAAGCTACCGACGGGGAATGTAGCTGGGAGGCAGACTCGCATTACCCAGGCGGAGCCCAGTCAGCTGGGCGTCCGGTGTGGTTGGAAAATTCCACCGACCACCGCCACCAGCTGTGATCCTCAGCGTGGTGCCATCGCTGCAGGATGCCGGCCTCTCCTCCGGCCAGCAGGACAGGCAGACTGTACATCGCCGCGGTCGGCCACACTTCGCTGCGCCGCAGCACAGGCGGATCTAGCTCGATGAGGGTCATCGGCGAGTACTCGCCGCGGCGCTCCAGGTCGGCGCGTGCTATGAGCGAGTCGTTGGCATCGACGACTTCGATCATCGCCTGACCCGGAGCGGCTGCGCTCGGGGCGCGCCTCACTCGCCCCGGCCGCTCATGAGGTCCCGTACGCGATCCGCGGCACCGATCGCAGGACCGGCAGACCTCAGCGCGCCCGCCGACGGCGGCACGTGCGGGTGCGACCGCGTGGGAGCGGCTGCGTTGCCCCCGTTCTACCTTGCTGCCCAGCTCTTCGGTCTCCTCAGCCGAGAGGGCGTCCCGCAGCGCTGCCATACCCGCGTCTCCTCATAGGAGATGTACTCGCGGCCGGCCGTGATGAGCTCGGCGATCAAATCCTCGAATTAGCGATCGCCGGGCAGGATCCGATCCAGCTTGGCGAGCATCTTCTTGCCCTCCTGCTCCTGCCGGCCATGAGATTCGCGATTCCCGCCTTCGTCACGTCGTAGGGCAGCAGGTGCGGATTGGGTGAATCAGAGTTCACCGACGACGTCCCGATGATGCACGCGCCCGGACGCATGACAGGGACAGCCGCCTTGCAGAGATGAAAGGCGGCCGACAAATTCAGGCCCAGCGTGTAATCCCACTCATCGTCGCTGATGTCGGTGATGTCGTCGTGAGACATCTGGAATGCGGCGTTGCTGACCAAGAACGTCGAGCTTGCCCATGGCCTCCACTGCCGTCGCGAACACGGTTCTGCAATGGGCCGGATCGCTCAGGTCGCCAGGGATAAGGACGGCATTGCCCCCGGCCTCTTTCACCCAGCGCGCCGTATCCTCGGCGTCCTCGTGCTCGTTCAGGTAGGAGATGGCCACGTCCGCGCCTTCCCGCGCGAACGCGATCGCCACCGCCTTGCCAATGCCGCTGTCGGCACCCGTGATGACTGCCGCCTTGCCAGCGAGCCGCGCGCTCCCTCGCCTCAGGGCATGCCGCGATCGGAGCATCGGCCTTGTTTCGTTCGTGCTCGTCCTCGCGGTCCCCCGGTTCGATCGTGGCTCCTGCCGCATGCCCTCCCTCGTACCGTCCGATAAACCTCGGCGGGCCGGTCACCTGGCATGTACCTGCCTGATAGCCCGGGCTGGCGAAAGCCAGGGATGCCGGGCGCGACTGGTCCTGTCCGCGGAGAAATGCCGGCGGGACGAACAGGGAGAGACCGGGCACGTCGCGTCAGCACGGATCGATCCTCGCCACCGGCGGCCGCGACATCAGCGCGGTCGAAAGACGGGGCCTTCACGCTGGGCTGCCGTCCTTGACGAACTGGTCAGCCGCAGAGACCATGACGGCGACCAGGGCCGGGTCGCCTGATTGCCAGCCCGCGATACGGCGGACCGTTCCAGGTTGCCATTCGCTAAAGGAACAGCACCCAGGATTCGTCTGCCGTGACGTTGGTCTGCTCAGACGCGTGCGCGCCGACGCGGCCTGCTGAATCGCCTGAACTCGAATTCGGCGCCCCTGAGCAGCGCGAACGCGGCTCGGAACGGCAGCGTGATGATGTCGAGCGCTAGGCCGATGATCATTGCGATGACTTCGAATATTGAGGACACCATGGCCCTCAGGTACCCACGTTGCGCGACTTATTCATGGCCGTTGTTTGAAGGTGGGCCGTCACATGTTGCTGACCGCGCCATCGGCCTGGCTGGCGCGGCTCGACATGGACTCGCCCCGTTGTGGGTTATCCCCGGGATATCTGGGCATCTCGCGTGCCGGCTTGCCGTCATCGGCGTCCCGGACGTGATGGATGGCGCGTACACGAACCCGGACCATCGTCTCGCTCGCAGCAGCGGGGGTGACGGTCATCGCACTGGGCGTTGGGGACCGCCCAGCCGGTCCTTGCCGCCAGCGGGGAAGCGCCCGGCGCTCCTGGCAAGGCGACCAACTGGGTCGGCGGGGATAAGGACGGCTTCGGAACCGCGCGCGGCGTGGCGAGCGAGGTCTGGTACACGCTGCGGAACGGCGAGCTCAGCGAGATCTACTTTCCGCGAATTGACACGCCCGTTCTGGCACCGAGCCAGCTTCGACGGCCATGGCGAGAAGTCCGATGGCTCGCAGTGGGAGCCGACCGACACCGGGTCGGGTCTCACGCACGGGCGCGGCTGGCCGCTGCTGACCGGCGAACGGGGCGAATACCAGCTCGCAGCGGACGCCGGCGCGCAGAGCATACTCGCGACCATGGCCCGAACGGCGGACAATGCCAGCTGGCTGCTCCCTGAGCAGGTATGGGATCACCGCTCGCCTGCTGGCTCCGGGCCGCGATTCCGTCCGGGCGAGCCGACGTTCTCCGCCACGCCGCTGGCGTGGACCCACGCCCAGTTCATCCGGCTGGCGTGGTCGATCGTCAGGGGTGCGCCCGTCGAGACGCCGCAGCCGGTGGCCTGCCGCTACCACAGCCCGCTCTGCCGGAAGGCATAGCCGCTGAGCTGTCCGTTCGTCCCTGACGGGCACGCGATCCTGGTCACCGTCACCTCGTCCGCGTCGAGGAACGCGATGATGCAGGACAGGCACCATGGGCGACGGACTACTCGGGCGTCCCTGGCCATGACCCAGAATCCGGCCGCGTTCTCGCACCTGCAGCACGTGTGCATCGTTCTCGCCCCCGGAGGACCTGGCTTCGTTCCGGCCCGGCCACAGTGTCCCCAGCGGCACCCGCCGGTAGTCCCTCGCGCTGGCGTACAGGCGGAGTGTTTGCGCGATCTTGGTGTTGGGGTTAGTCCCGCCCGAAATGCCGATGCGGGGGCGCCGATGAGCTGGCCGGCGTATTCGTCGAAGTCGATCATGTCCGCCAAGGGCTACTCGACGGCAAGCGGCCAACGAGATCCGGGCGCTGTGCAGCAAAGGACCGGCACGAGCCGGTTTCCGTTCGCGGATCCAGCGGAGCACATACGGTATCCAACATGGAGCGGCACGGGCGACCGGTGCTCGGCAGGGAAAGCGAGCTGACGAGCATCGACGCTTGGCTTGCCGAGGTTCCCGGCGCCGTGACACCCAGGCTGCTGGTCATCGCCGGTGAGCCCGGCATTGGCAAGACCACGCTATGGGCGGAGGCAACCAGGCGCGCGAGCGCGATGGGGTGCCGTGTCCTGTCATCTCGTCCGGTGCCGTCGGACGCGGGGCTGCCGCACGTCGTGCTTGCCGACCTGTTGCGCCCCGTGGCCGATGACGAGCTCCGGTCGCTGCCAGCGCCGCAGCGCAGGGCGCTGGAGGTGGCGCTGCTACGGGCGGATCCTGGCGAGGGCGACCTTGACCCGCGCGCCGTCGGCAGCGGGCTGACCGCGCTGTTCGACCTGATGCTCGGCGACGGCCCGCTCGTCCTGGCGGTGGATGACGCCCAGTGGCTGGACCCTGCCTCGGCCGGATCCATCGCCTTCGCGCTGCGGCGGCTCGAGGAGCGGCCGATTGCCATGATCGCGGCGGTCAGGATCGCCGAGACGGGCCGGCGCGGCGGCGAGTTCTCGGCGATCGAATCGGCACTACCCGGCACCCGGGTCGACGTCGGCCCGCTGAGCGTGGCCGCGATCCATCAGCTGTTCCGGCAGGTACTAGGCAGCTCTTTCCCGCGCCCCCTGCTGGTCGGGATACACCGGGCCGCCGGCGGCAACCCCTTCTACGCGCTCGAGATCGCCAGGGAAATCCACCAGGTCGGCATCCCGCCGCCAGGTCAGCCGCTGCCGGTTCCTGCCGACCATAGGGAACTGGTACTGCTCCGCTTGCGGAGGCTGCCGCGAGCGACCCGCGTCGTGCTGTCACAGCTGGCCGCCATGCCAAGTGCCGCCGTCGGGCAGGTTGACCTGGATGCACTGGCGGCCGCCGAACGGGCGGGCATCGCCGTTGTCCAGCCAGGCGGGCGGGTCGAGTTCGCCCACCCGCTGTTCGGGTCGGCGCTCTATGCGTCCCTGCCGGAGGCGGAACGCAGGAAGCTGCACCGCGGGCTGGCCGGCCAGGCCGGCGACCCGGTCGAGCGGGCCAGGCACCTGGCGCTGGCGGCCGGCGGGCCTGACGAGGCAACAGCGGTCGAGCTCGAGCGCGCCGCCGCGACGGCCGCTGCGCGCGGCGCGGCGGACGCGGCGGTCGAGCTACAGGAACTGGCCTGCCGGCTGACACCTGAGACCGACCAGCAAGCGCGGGTACAGCGGGGCATCGACCTGTCCGATCGCCGCTACTTCGCCGGCGACCCGAACGGGGCGCGGCGCGAGCTCGAGCGCTTGCTGGCCACCCTTCCGCCTGGCGATGACCGGGCGCAAGTCCTGCTCGGGCTGGGGAGCGTGCGCTGGGTACAGGGTGAGGCCGACGCCGGCCTTGACCTCATGCGGCAGGCGCTCGCCGAGGCGGAGACCCCGGCGCTGCGCGCGGGCATCCACGCCAGGATCGCGTCAGGGTCCGACGACGCCGACCTCGCGGTCGAGCACGGCGAGGCCGCGCTCGCCCTGATGGACGAGAACGCGAACCCGCAGATGTACTCCTACGCGCTGCTCATCGTGGCGCTGTTCAGGCTGTACTCGGGGCTGGGCGCCGATCACGCCGCCGTCGAGAAGGGCATGCGGCTGCAGCAGGAGGCGGCTGGGTGGGTGAAGAGCCCGGTTCCCGCGTTCTGGGCGCGGAACTTCGACGACTTCGGCACCGGGAGGAAGCGGCTCGAGGACCTCATCGAGGCGCTCCGCGAGCAGGGCGACCATGCGCAGGTGGCGCCGGCGCTCACGCACCTGGCCAGGATCGAGGCCATGACCGGGCACATGGACGCCGCCCGCGCGCTGGCCGGCGAGGCACTGGACCTGGTGGCGCAGACCGACCAGGAGACCTACCTCGACGTGGCGCTGTGCGCGGAGGCGCACGTCCGCGCGTATGCGGGCGACCTGGACGAAGCGCGGGCGAGCGCGTCGGACGTGCTGAGCCGCCTTCATGACCGCCCGGATGTCGTGCTCGAGGGAATGGCCAGGGAGGCGCTCGGGCTGGCGGCTCTGCAGGCCGGAGACCTCGCCGAGGTGGACAGGCAGCTCACGAGGCTCGCCGAGATCAACGACCTGGTGCACAACCGGGAGCCGGCGAACCAGCGTTTTCAGGCCGATCACGCCGAGGCGGTGATCGGCCTTGGTGACCTGGATCGCGCCGAGCGCCTGGTTATGCACCTGGAACGGCGCGCCGCTGATCTGCCGCGGCCGTGGATCGCTGCCGTCTCATGCCGCTGCCGCGGGATGATGCATGCGGCCCGCGGCGATCTGGACGCCGCCCTTGCCGGTTACGAGCGGGCACTGGCCGCGCACGAGGACCTGGACATGCCAGCCGAGCTCGGACGGACGCTGCTCACCCTTGGACGGCTGCACAGGCGTCGCAACGAGCGCAGGCGCGCACAGGAGGTTCTGGAGCGGGCGGTTTCTGTGCTCGACGCGGCCGGAGCGCTCGGCTGGGCAGCCGTCGCACGGGACGAGCTGACGCGCGCCAGAGGCAGGCGGGGACACGCGGCTGCGCTGACGGCGACCGAGCGGACGATCTGTGAGCTCGCCAGTTCGGGTATGCGCAACCATGAGATCGCGGCACAGCTCTTCCTGTCGGACAAGACAGTCGAGGCGAATCTCTCCCGCTCCTACCGCAAGCTCGGCGTCCGGTCCCGTACCGAGCTCGCGGCGGCGATGACCAGGGCCGGCGAGGGTTCAGAGGCCGAAGCGTAGGGATTCTCCCGACGCGCGCGAGAACTGCGCGGCCTTAGCGTCCGGTCATGAGCATCGGATCGGGTCCGCCGTCCCGGCAGGCAGTGTCGCCGCCGGACGGGGCCAGGCCTGGCGCGCGCGAATCGAGCTGGCAGATAGCCGAGTGCCTGCTGCCCGGAATCACGCCGGCGATCGCCGAGGAACTGGGCGAGCAGGTCAGGACGGAACTCGCCCGTTCCCGGAGTTCGGTCTCCTTCATCGGCTCGTTGCTGATGCCCGAGGACGAGGTGCTGCTGTGCCTGTTCACCGGGCCGTTCGCCGAGGTTCGCACGGTGAGCGAACGGGCCGGGCTGCCCTTCGAGCGCATTCTGGGCTGCCTGCGATTCGGCTGGACCCAGCCCGAAACATAGAAAGGACAAGAGGATGAACGGAAACCGAACGCGGCGCGGCCTGGCGGCCGCGGCCATGACCGCCACGGTGGCGCTGGCGCTCGTGGCCTGCTCAAGCCCGAGCAGCGGGGACCCGGGCAGCGGGAACTCGGGCGGCACCGGCACGACTGCCCCCGCGTCCGCGCCGGCGACCAGGGCCGCCGCTAGCCACCCGACGGCTCCCGGCGCGTTGTCGGGCACGTGGTCCGGGCACTACAGCGGCGCCTTCGACGGGACGTTTACGGTCAGGTGGCGTCAGTCAGGATCGCACCTGCACGGCACCATCCATCTATCGGATCCCGGTGACACCCTGCCAATCAACGGGCACGTCAACGGCAGCGCGATCAGCTTCGGCACCGTCGGCTCGACGGCCATCACCTACTCAGGGACCGTCTCAGGCAACTCGATGTCGGGCAGCTACAAGGTCCACAGCACCAGCGGCGCTTCCGGCGGTCCGTGGAGCGCATCCAAGGCCTGACCGCGCGGGGACCGAGCCGGTCAGATCGCGGCGCGGGTCTGTGGCCTGCCGAGGCGCGTGCCGAGCCAGACCGAGAGCGCCGGGCCCACGATCGCTCCTGCGGCCAGGCTGAGCCAGTTGTACCCGGCGTCGTAGGGGATGAGGCCCGTCACGGCGATCCCCAGCAGCAGCAACGCCTCAAGGTAGGCCAGGGCTCCCAGCGAGGCAGGAAGGAGGTGGTGCTTGCCACATAGCCGGCCCAGTGCCACGAGCCCGCACGCGAGGACGGCAAACCCGAACGCCTCCGGCCAGTGCGTCTGGATGCCCTGTACAGTCTGTCCCGCCGCGACCGTGAGCGCGGCGGGGCGGGCCGGCCAGCCGGTCTGGCGCCAGTATTCCGCGGCCGCGAGGAACGTCAGGTCCGCGATGACCGACAAGATGCCACCGACGATGAACGAAGTCACCAGGAACTGGCCTTCGGGGCGGCCAGGCCCGGTGCGGTCGCGTACGGCCAGCGCCGCGACGACGAGAGCGAGATAAGCCACCGGCAGGATCGTGTCCCTGGCGATGATGTCCCACACGATGTGGTGCTGATGCGCGAAGTACGCGGCGAAGAACGTGGCCTGATCCGCTAGCGGCCCGGCGCTTGTGCGGCGGTAAAGCGGCCCGGATCCAAGCAGGCCGGCGGCATCGAGGAGGAACAGGGCCGTCCCCGCCAGCAGGGCAGCCCCGGCGGTGTATCCCGCGGCGCGGCCTGACCAGGTCCACGCTCGGACAGGATCATGCGGCGGCATGTCAGCTGGTGTCTGCGCCGTCCTCACTGTTCTTCTCCTGCATCCAGGTTCACCCGGAGTGATCGTCGCTGGTCTCCCCCGCATCGTGCATCGCGCTGCTCGGGCTGGCGCGCGGAGGGCGGTGCGAACGTCACGTCGACCACGACAGCGATCCGTCGGCCGATCAGCAAACGCGGCGCCCGCAGGCCGAGGGCAACGCGGTCCAATTCGGTCGTCGTGTGTACGGTGATCGTTCCGCCGTCGCCGCACGTGACGCTGGTGACGTCCAGGCTCGCCCGGGTGGCTGCGAGACCTGTGAGCACGCCATCAACGATCATGCCGGATGCGATGCCGTCGAAGGTCAGGACTGGGTGGTGGGCCGTGTCGAGCAGGCCGGGTTTGCGCAGGTCGCGATCACGGCGCTGGTTGCCGGTTTGGATGCGGGTGAGGTCGAGTTCGGCGTGCACTGCTGTGGGCCGGCCTGCGGCGTCGACGTCCACCCGGGCCGCGGTGACCGGAATCTGGCCGCGGACGGTAGCCAGACCGAAGTTACGTACTGCGAAGCAGGCGCTGGTCCGCGCTGGCACCAGCTCCCATCGGCCGGTGCGCAGCGCGGTCGCGGTGGTCACGCCGGCACCAGGTCCTGGTAGCCGGCGTCGTAGGCGGCCACAACTTCGTAGCGCGCGACCCGGTCCGGGCCGGTGAGCGTCGCCGGGTCTTCGCCGGGCAGCAGCGGCGTGGCGGTGATGACGGCTTCGCCGCGATCCAGGGTGGCCGCGCTGTCGGCCAGGACGATGACGAGCTGGGTGCCATCTGGCTGGCGCAGCACGAACGTGCCGCGGTGCCCGGCCCGGACGTCGTGGTCTGCCGACAGTGCGGGCATGATCCGCTCGCGTCCGGCGCGTTCGGATGCGGCGGTGACCTCGGGGCCGCGCGGGCCGTCGAAGTAGGCAATCTGAGCGATCATGGTGCCCTCCTGAAGGGTGTCGGCCCTGTTGCCCCCACGTTCGTCGCCCGGAGCCCGGCCGGCATCAGTACCAGCACTGATCTCGGCCACTGGACCTCGATACTGATCGGGCGTTCGTGGAACACTGACCGGGTGATCGTGGGACGCGCCGGGGAACTCGCCCGGCTCGGCGCGGCGCTCGGGGAGACACGTGCTGGCCGGGGACGGCTTGTGCTGATCGCTGGCGGGCCGGGCATCGGCAAGTCGCGGCTCGCCGATGCGACAGCGGAGCGCGCACGACGGGAGGGCATGACGATCGCGCGCGGCTACGCCGTCGATGATCCGGGCGCTCCGCCGCTTTGGCCTTGGCTGCGTCTCATGCGCGGCTGGGGTGACGCCGCCCGGCTGCCAGTGGCTGAGACCTGGGAAGGCGACGCTGCGGCCCGCTTCCAGCTGTTCACCGCGATCACCACCCTGGTCTGCGGGCATGCCACCCGGGACGGGCTGCTGCTGATCCTGGAGGATTTGCACTGGGCCGACAGCACCTCGGTCGAGCTGCTGCGGCACCTGGTGGCGGGGATCGGCGAGGAGCCGATGGCCGTCCTGGTGACGTACCGCAACACCGTGTCCTGCCCGCTTCTCGATGCGGCGCCCGCGCTGCTGTCCAGCGATCTGGTGCTGCCGCTGACGCTCGGCGGGCTGTCCCGGCAGGACGTCGCGCAGTGGTTGCCGCGGCTGACCGGGTCCGCCGACGAGCAGCTCGCCGCGGCGCTGTGGGAGCGCACTGGCGGTAACCCGCTGCTCGTCCGTCTTGTCGCACAGGACCTGGCGGCGCACGGTGATGTTGAGCGGCTGATGGCCGAGCGGCCCGAGCTGCGCCGCCTTGTGGCTGCGCGCGCGAACGAGCTGACCACCCAGACCCGGGCGGTCGTGGACGCGGCAAGCGTCCTCGGCGAGCGCGTCCACACCGCGCTGCTGGCTGAAATGACCGGGAGCGCAGACCTCGGGCCGGCGCTCGACGAGGCGGTGGCGGCAGGCATTGTGCGCGAGAACGCCTCGCCATCCGGGCTGCGGTTTGAGCACGCTCTGGTCCGCGACGCGGTCTATGCCGCGCTGACACCAAGCCGCCGCGCCGCGCTGCACCGCCAGGCCGCCGAGTTGCTTGCCGGGGTCCAGGAGCCGGACGTGGCCGGGATGGTCGCTTCGCACTGGCGTCGCGCCGGCGGCCAGGACGCGATCGGGCAGTGCCAGATCTGGGCCGAACGAGCCGCTACCGAGGCACGGCGGGCGCTGGCCTACGACGACGCGGTCCGCTACGCCGAACTCGCGCTCGATTGCTCCCGTCAAGCCGCTGGCGACGACGCTGACCAAGCGCGGCTGCTCATCCGGCTGGCCGAGGTCCAGTTTCTGGCCAACGCCGTCGAGCGCAGCGTCAGCAGCTGCGCGGCAGCGGCCGACCTCGCCGAAGCTGCTGGCAGAACGGACCTGCTCGCGCAGGCGGGCCTGGTCGTCCATGGCATTGGCGCGTCCGCCTACCACACCGTCGCAGGGATTTGCGAGCGCGCCCTGGCTGTTCTTCCGGCGGACGAGCACGCCACCCGGGCACGCCTGCACGCGCAGCTCGCCGTCGGGATCGCGGAGCGCGAAGGCGGCCCGGGCGCGGCCGGGCCGGCCGCTGAGGCGCTTGCCGAGGCGGAGCGGTCTGGCGACCCGCAGGCGATCCTCGAAGCCCTCGCCGCACGACACCTGGCGATCTCCATCCCGCAAGCCGTCGGCGAACGGCTCGAGCTCGGGCGCCAGGCGGTGGCTCTCGGGCGGACGGCACATCACCCGATCGCGGCGCTGTGGGGTCACCTGTGGCGAGCGGACGCAGCGATGCAGCTCGGCAACCTCGCCGAGGCCAATCAGGAGCTGGCGGAGATTGACCGGGTCGCCTCCGTGCGGCGATCCGTGCTGGCGCGCTGGCATCACCACCGCCTTCGAGCGGTGCTCGCCGGCCAGTCCGGAGACTTCGCAACGGCCTATGCGGCGAATGAGGCCGCACGGCAGCTCGCGGTCCAGACCGGCGATATCTCGATGATCGGCTTGTCGTTCGCGTTCCAGCTGAATGTGGCCGTACTCAGGGCAGACCCCGGCATTGTCGGCGCTGACTGGGAGGACGTCGTCCGCTCCGCGCCGCCGATGCCGCTCGTCCGGATCGCCAACCCGATCATGCACGCGCTGACCGGCCACCTCGACGAGGCCCGGGCAGCGTTCGAGGAGTTCCGGCACCTGCCGCGACGCTTCCCGCCCGGTGTGCGCTGGTTCGGCACGCTCACGCAGATCGGTGTCGCCGCGATCCTGCTCGGCGACGCGGAGGTGGCCGCCGACCTGTACGAGGTGACAGCGCCGATCGCGCATTACTACAGCGGAGACGGCTCGGGCGCGGTGTACAGCCACGGCGCGAACGCGCGCCAGATCGGCGAGCTCGCGCTGACCGCGGGACGGCTTGGCGATGCGGTCCGGCACCTGCGGGACGCCGTCACCATGAACGCGAGGATCGGGGCCAGGCCGCACACCGCGCTGAGCCGGCTGGGGCTGGCCAGGGCGCTGCTTTCATCCGGAGGCCACCTCGACGAAGCGGCCGCGCTGGCGGGCGAGGCAGCCAGTGAGTTCCGCCGCCTTGACATGCCCGCGCGAGCATCAGAAGCGGCCAAGGTGGCCGCGGACATCGCTGACCTCGGGCGTAACGCGTCACCGCTGTCAGCACGCGAAGATGAAGTCGCCAGCCTCGTCGCGCAGGCGCTGTCCAACCGGCAGATCGCTGGCCGGCTCGTGCTCTCCGAGCGAACGATCGAGACGCACGTGCGCAGCATCCTGGCGAAGCTGCACTTCAGCACCCGCACCGAGATCGCGACCTGGGTGCTGCGCACCAGTTCAGCCAGACCGCCAGAAAATAGCAACAGCACTATCTAGCCGACCGCCTGACCGGCACTGGCGCCTGCCCGGCGCTCGCTGCCAGGCCGGATGTCACCGCAGTCAGCAGCGATACCCGGTTACAGGATCTGCGTTGCTTGGCGCGGACCAGTTGCCAGCGGCGTCCTGCGCCCTGGCGGTGACCGTGTGCGGCCCCGGCGGCAGGATGGGCCCCGGCGGCACGACAGCACCCTGGAACCAGGCCCACACGCCCGATTCGCTGCCTTGGTCGACGGCCGGCCCGAAAGGCGCGCCGTCAACGAACACCTCATACTTCAGCTGGGACTGCGGTGTCACGTTGTCCGTGGAGCGGTCCATCCCGACGATGAGGACCCCGCAGTAGTAGCCCTGCGCATAGGCGAGGAAGGGCGCCGCGGGCGGGGTGCGGTCGCGGCTCGAGGCGAGCGCCGGGCTTGCGGCTGCGATAGCGAGACCGACCGCGGCTGTCACGGCGGTCGCGATCCTGACGAGGAGGGGGCGGGACATGGGGCTCTCCTTCAAGGCTGATGTACCTACCTCGTCCGGCTACCCGCGCGCGTCCAGTTAAAACTAATAAATGTTAGCTAATTGAGGTTCTAACACTGTTTTGGCACGTAGCAGCTTCAGATAGGCTGATTCACCTATCAAGATCTGCTCTAATCTCGCGAGAATGCCGCCTACGACGAGGGCAGCTCGTCCACTCTGCTGACGTAGCCCGCTCCGCCCGGGAGCTCGTTCTTGGACCAGCGGTAGGAGGAGGACACAAGCAGCCGGCCTGATGGCTCCACGTGGTGCGTTCCGGTGCTGGCAAAGCCCGTGTCGCCGGGCTTGAAGGTCAGATGCACCTTGTCGAGCCGGTAGGAGATGGCGAACGGCTCGAACCGCACGCCGTACAGGTCGACGTAGTCGGTGCCGTTCGGGTCATCGGGCGGGTCGCTGTGGAAGGCCAGCAGGAACCACTTGTCCTCGCAGTCGCGCACGAGCTTGATCTGGCTTGCGCCGGTGCTCTGACGCACGGGAACGGGAACATGCCGGCGACAGCCGCGCGCATGAGCTGGCCCCAGCCCCAGTGACCGGCCGCGACTCCGAGATAGCAGTAGTCGCCTACTCGGTCGACGAACACGAAGTCAGGGCCGTAGCGGGTGTCATAGCGCTCGCCGTCGGACCTGAGCATCGGCTGGTCGGGAATGACACCGGGAAAGCCATGAAAGACGTGGTCCTGAAGCACCAGGCCTTCCGACGCAGACCAGCGATAGACGGCCACGCGCTTCTCGGTGACCTCCTCGATCACGAGCAGGTAGCCGCCGTCGGCCCCTTCGACGTCCGGCAGGAACTCGATGTCGAATCGACCCGCCGGCCAGGCGGCAACCATCGCACAGCGCGCGGGCAGCCAGCTAGTCTGCTGCTCCTTGATATGGCGAGCCCACGCCGTTGTGGCGCCTTTCGGTCAGCCGCCGGCTGCCAGAGCCGGAACGTCGCGCCCTGATCGTCGGTGCACTCGGCGATCACCCCGTACGGCTTGCGCTCGGGCTCGTCCGCGTGGCCGCCGGCCGCCCGGACGCGCTCGACCGCGGCCGCGATGTCGTCGACGCGGTAGGACAGCTGCACATCGGGCTCCGCGCCCTGCGACGAACGGATACCCAGCGGCGGGCTTGTCTCGTCGGTGCGCCACGCGCCGGGGTGACCCGAGGCGAACGGCACCTGCAGCACGGCCTGGTAGAACTCCGTGGCCCGGCCCGCGTCCGGGGCCACCATGGTCACGTTCGCGACGTCGCCCTGGCGCAGCCTCGTGGCCCACGCCGGCCGCCTGAGCAGGATCCAGCGGTGCCCGAACGGGTCGACGATCACCGCGCTGCGGCCGTAGGGCTGGTCGGCCGGCTCCCGTTCGACCGAGGCGCCGCTGCGCCGGGCCCGCTCGGTGCTCGCGTCGACGTCGTCGACCTCCAGGTGCAGGCTGTGGCTGAACGTCGCAGGGGAGTCGGGTGCGCGCACGGGCACGTCGGGCCAGAGGCCGGACGCCTCGGAGAACATCAGCACCGCGTCGCCGATGCCGACCTGGGCGTGGCCGATCGTGCCGTCCGCGTTGACGTAAAGCTCACCGCGGCGCTGCGCGCCGAACACCTCGACGTACCAGTCCATGGCGCGCCGGGCGTCGGACACGACGATGTAGGGGGTCAGCGCCGGAGGCCAGGCGGGCTCGCGCTCGGCCCGGGTCGCGATGGTCTGCTGGGACATGGTTCCTCCTGGAAGTGCGAATACCTCCCGGGTCAGCCGCCTTCGCAGCCGCCCGGCGAACTCGGAGTCGGGGTCGACCGGCGTGACGGGCTCGCGCAGAGCCTCGAACGGATCGGTCATCGCGAGCCCTCCTCTCCCTCATAGATCCGGCGGAACGCGGCGCGCGCCCGCACCAGCAGCGCCTCGGTGGCGTGCACGGTACGGTCCAGGTGCCTGGCCACGTCGGGCACCGGCAGCCCGTCGAGGTAGCGCAGGGTGAGCGCGGCCTGGTGGTGCGCCCCGAGCCGGCCGAGGACCTCGCGGACGCGGATCCTGTCGACGACGATCTCCCACGGGTCATCGACGCGCGCGGGCTCACCGTCCAGCAGCCGCAACCCGCGCTGCTCCCGCTCGGCCCGCCGCCAATGGTCGGCGAGCTTGTGCCGGGCGACCCCGATCAGCCACGCGATCGACGGGTCGGGCGCGCCCGGCTTGCGGACCGCGTTCACTGCGGCCAGGAACGACTCGGCCGTGAGGTCCTCGGCCAGGCCGACCTCGCCGCAGCGGGCCAGCAGGTAACCGTAGACGTGCGGCAGCGCATCGTCATACAGCTTCAGCAGCCCGAGCGCCGGGTCGGGCCGCACCTGCGGGTGCGTCACACCCTGATCGTCGTCCGGGCGGCCTCTACTCCGACGGGCAATGCCCGAACTTCTCCCCGGGACCGGTCAGCATGGCCGCCGCGCGCCTGAGACCGCCGCCTGTGGCGGTAGCGGCGCGCCGTGTAGCGCACAGGCGGCGTCTCGGCATTCGTATTTATTGCTTATTTATGGAACTCAGGCCATTTCGGAATTAGCGTCATCGGCGAACACGAACTCACCGGCGACATGAAGGGATGGGCCCATGCAACGGAGAATCCGTGATCTTGCCATGCATGGCCGGGCAGTCAACCGGCCGGGAGCGAAGGCGCCTCGCTGGCCGGTGGTCGCCATCGTGGTTGCCCTAGGTCTGATGATCGCGATACCGGCATCAGCAAGAACGAGCTCCGCGGCGGCCGCACCGACCCGGATCGCGTACCCGGACGCGAAGCTGCCCGTTCAGGCTCGCGTGAGCGATCTTCTCAGCCGGATGACGTTGGCTGAGAAGATCGGCCAGATGGTGCAGATCGAAGTGACGCAGGTCACCGACACCAGCAACAACTGCACCAGCCAGGGCGGCTTCAACCTGCCGAATCCGGTCTGCGAGCAGAAGATCTTCGTCGACGACAATGTCGGCTCGATCCTGGCCGGCGGTACCGACATACCGATCGACACGACGGGCAACGGCGGCACGGGGAACACCGGCCGGGACTGGGCCACCGAGTACAACACCATGCAGGCCTACGCGATCGCGCATTCGCGCCTGCACATCCCCGTCATCTTCGGTGTGGACGCGGTGCACGGCTTCGGCCATCCGTACCAGGCACCGTTGTTCCCGCAGTCGATCGGGATGGGCGCAACCTGGGATCCGTCGGCCGCGAGGGCCGGCGGTGTGGTGACGGCCAACGCGCTGCGCGCGACGGGCTGGAACTGGGATTTCGCGCCCGTCCAGGACCTGTCGCGGGACAACCGGTGGGGCCGCACGTACGAGACGTGGGCCGAGGAGCCCGCGCTGGCGGCGGCGATGGGCGCCGCCAACGTGAGCGGCTTGCAAAGCCGGGGCCGCGGCACCGCGCTCAAGGTCACCGCCACCGTGAAGCACTTCGCCGGATACTCAGGATCGATCAACGGGCATGACCGCGCCGAGGCGCAGGTGCCGCTGCGGTACCTGCAGGACACCTTCCTGCCGTCCTACGCCGGTGCCATCGATGCGGGCGCCGGGACGGTCATGGTCGACTCAGGATCGGTCAATGGCGTTCCCGCGACAGCGTCGCACTACCTGCTGACGACGCTGCTGCGCGACAGGCTCGGCTTCAAGGGCGTTGTGATCAGCGACTACGCGGACGTGCCAGCGCTCGCGAGTACCTATCACATGGCGTCGGACCTGGCAGGTGCCGCCGCTCTCGCGGTGAACGCCGGCGTGGACATGGCGATGCTGCCGTTCAACGCCGATCAATGGCAGGCCGCGATGCAGCAGGACGTGAAGGACGGCAGCATCACGATCGCGCGCATCAATCAGGCCGTGAAGCGAATACTGACCCTCAAGTTCTCGCTTGGTCTCTTCGATCACCCGATGGTTGATGCCGGCGCGGCGAACGCGGCGGTTGAAGCGGGCCGCGACGCGACGCTGAACGCGGCTCGCGAGTCGATCACGCTGCTCAGGAACCAGCACAACGTCCTGCCGTTGCAGCCGGACGCGAACGTGGTGGTCACCGGGCCGAGCGCGGACTCGATGACCAATCAGCTCGGTGGCTGGAGCGTGAGCTGGCAGGGCGTGTTCGGCGCAGGTCATGTGTGCTGCATGGGGCCGGCCGATCAGATCCCGCCCGGGACGACTGTGCTCGAGGGCATGAAGTCCGCGGACCCGAACGTGGTCTCCGCACCCGACCAGGCGACGGCGGTCAAGGACGCGGCCGCCGCGGACGCGGTTGTCGTGGCCGTCGGCGAGAAGGCATACGCCGAGGGCCTTGGCGACAACCCGGCGCCACAGCTGACACCGAGCCAGAAGGACCTGGTCAGTGCCCTCGAGGCGACCGGCAAGCCGGTGATCGTCGTCGTGATCGCTGGCAGGCCGATCGGCCTCGGCCCGGCCGAGAACGCCGACGGCCTGCTGATGGCCTACCAAGGAAGCACGGAGGCCGGCCAGGCCGTCGCCGATGTCATCTTCGGGAAGGTCAACCCGAGCGGAAAGCTGCCGGTGAGCTGGCCCTCCGACGCAGCCGCGCCGGGCGGGGACTTCGACACAGGGGCCCCGTCGCCACTGGGCGATCAGCCGAAGTTCTTCGACCTGCTTCCCTCCACCGGCTCCGGCCCTGGCAGCGGCTACAACCCGCTGTACCCGTTCGGATTCGGCCTCTCGTACACCACGTTCCAGACGAGCGGACTGTCCGCGACGAGCAGCGTTCAGCCGGCATGGCACGGTGAAGGCAAGCTTCACCGTCACCAACACGGGCGGCACGGCGGGCACCGACATCGTGCCGGTCTACGTTCATCAGCCGGTCAGCGCCATCCTGGTGCCAAATCAGCGGCTGGTCGGCTTCATCAGGGTGAGCCTGGATCCCGGCCAGGCGAAGAAGGTGCGGGTTTCGTTCCCGGTGACAGCGCTGGCGGTGACCCCTGGCGACATCGAGGGCACCGGTAACCCGCGGGTCGAGACCGGCGGCTACCAGGTTCAGGTGGGTGCCCTGAGCCAGGACTTCACCATCCGCGGCTGATCCGCCACGGCTCGCGGCGGCATCCGCGAAAAGAATGGGAGGTCATAACAACCCGCTCACCTGCGGCAGCCATGAGAACCCGGCCAGGTGCTGGTCATCGATCCTCATGGCTGCCGCCAGGTGGCCGTCGTTGAACGCCGCTCAGCTTCACGTCATGGCAGATCACTCGCATGGCTGATCTGCGCCGGGAATACTTGCTTGCGCGTCAGCCGCATCTGAACGCGGGTCTCGGCAAGGTCGCGGACGAGCATGATCGCGGGAATCAGCCACACCGCACCGGTTACCCACGGCCCATGCAGGACGGCACTGCCGAGAGTCAGCATGGCCAGCACGAGCGCCATTCCTGCTATCGCCAGGCCAGATTCGTAACCCATCCGCGTCCATTCGCCGCCACGCCAGCGGAACAAGACGGGGCAGCCGATGCTAGCGATGACAGTCACCGCGAGGAAGCCGAGGGCGAGGTGATCGGGTGAGGAGGCCGCGGCGAGCACGCTCCATGCTGCCAGCGCCAGCCCGCCCACCGTGTATGCGGCTGTGACCTGCGCGTCAAAGTGCTCCCGCCGCTTGGCTTGCAGGTTCTTGCTCCCCTGCAACCGCGCCGGCAGCCGCATGTCGTCTCGCAGCGCATGGAGCCTTCCTTTCCGGCCTCGGCGCAGCACCGACAGCCCGACGAATAGCGTGAACCACAAACAGCGCCAGACGACCGCGATCGCGATGACCCAGACGAGGTACGGGCGCACCGGCTAAGCGCATTCATGCTCTGTGGTAAACCCGCAATCATCACTGATGATCGGGCAATTGTGCTCGCACAAGCTGACGAAACTGAGCTGAGCGCCGCGGATGCCGCCAGGCCTGATCAGCAGCTCGCGCTGCCGGCTGCTCTGGCGCTGAAGCTCGCCTGCGTAGCTGCCGAGTTCCGGGCTCGGATTCAGCGACTTCGCCGCCGCGATTTCCTGACCGAAGGCAGTAAAGAGCCCGTAGGCGCGTGAGGTGCTGCCCTGCAGTTCGTAGCAGATAGCCAGTCGATGGGCCAGTGCCGCCTTCATCAGGTGCAGGCCGCTGGACGGCCTGCGTTCATCCAGCTGCGCAGAAAGGTTTTCGTATAGCTCGCCGCATACCTCAAGATGCCCGGCATTGAATGCCTCGTCGCCCTGCTTGAGCATCTCCTTATAGCTTGCTGGCTCCCTCATAGCCATTGTTCCTCCCCTCCAGGGCCAGCGTAAAGCGATCAGAAGCCTATCGCTCGCATATCACCCAAACAACGGCCAAAGCGCGTATCCAGTCTGTAGTCCGCCAGGGACTGCTCATCGCCAGGTCACAGGAACTCGTCGGCGTGGTCCGCGATCGGGGGTCCCTGCCGCAGGAATGAGTGAACGTCGGCACGGAGGAGCGCAGCGCATGTCCCATCGGCAAGGCTCCTCTCCTTCTTGGCGGCTGACGTCCAGGCGGTCACCGTCCGGTGCTTCCCGGCGAGTAGCTCGAGCGTCGTGATGGCGCTCGCTGTGCCCGACTGCGCTGAGAATTCACGGACGAGGTAGGGCCAGCGCACCACAAGCATCGTGATCTTGGCGAGTTGCTCGAGCGACGGGGCCGGGAACGGGCTGAGCTCTCTCGTGATCTGCAGATTCGCATAGAAGCGGAAGAGATTGAGAAAGCGCTTGAATTCTCGCGGATTGCCGCTGAGCTGGCCCGCGTAGGTCAGGTACATCTGCCGGACGGCCGGGTCGTTCTCGTTCGCGCGACTGCTGACGACTCGCCTGGCGGCGGAGATGACGGAGGCACGGACGGGGCGATTGGCCGCATCCTCCTGGACCGCGTCCGAGGTTCCGAGGGAGGCATCCACCGCCCGGGCCGCGGCCGCGATGTCGGCGATGCTCCCGCCTCGGCGATCGAGCTCTTTCTCTAGAGCCTGCTCATGCTCGTCGATCTCGGCTTCGCCGGGCTCGTCTGCTTGCTCTGCGTCGAGGTCATCGCCGTTTGCGCTATAGCTGGTCAGCGAGCCGACGTAGCGGTCCAGACGTGCCGCCCGCGGAGTCGGCAGCGCGACAGGGAGTTGCACCATCTTCTCGAGGAATCTCCACCCGTATCGAATGCGTGCGGCGGCGGAGTCATCGTCGGAAAGAGTGGCGAACAGGTCCTTGTAGGCGACAGCCAGCTGAGCCGCGACGAGCGTTGGCTCCATGCCGATGACGAAGACGCAGTGGGGGAACTGACCCGCGAGAAACAGATTCAGGCCCTCGACGACCTCGGCGACCGTGGCGAACGTGCACCGATCGAGGTCGTCGACAAAGATGACGAGCGGCTTCTCCTCAGTGACTCCGGCAGCCTCGAGGATCAGCTTCATGTCCCGGTGGAACAGGTGAAGGAAGCCCGCCTCGGTCGTGTAATCCGGCTCGCGGACCAGATCGGAGACCGCGGACGTGAGGCTCTCCTCGAGGAATTTCCGGCGAGCGTGCCACGCCGCGACGGGGATGGCCACGAGCGGCGCGAAAAACAGCGACCCTGCCGTCACCGTCACTGCCGTCGGGAGTCTCAGTGTCGAGTGCAGAGCCCACACCACGAGGTTGCCGAGCGAGACGATGAGGAGCGCGGCGGCCTTCGGGAGTACACGCTCGGCAAGCTCCCGGTAGAGCCGTCGGCGGAGGGTGGCGCCGTCGACTCGCCTGATCTGGAGGGTCAGCCAGAAGCGCTCGCGCTGTATGAACGACATTCGGCTGGCGACGCCGTTGATGATGGCGACTGCCAGGCCAGCCCAGAGCTGCCGGCTGCTCTGGTAGATCCAGGCGTTGAACCAGATACTCGGCAGGCCAGAGCGCCGTGGCTGGTCGGACTGCTCAGGCCTGCGTGCCGGCGGCGGCCGATCCCGGGTCGACCGGTCAGTGAGCAGGCTGCGCTCCTCCGCAGGCTCGTGCAGCTGGTCGAGGACGTCGCCGTTTGTTGGCCGCTTGGTCTTGCCTTTGGTGGCGGCTCCGGGTACGGGATCCTCGCCGTCTGGTGAGAGCGGATCGATGCGCTTGCGCAGCATGCGCATCAGCGACGTCTTTCCCGTTCCCCACTCGCCTTTGATGCTGATCGCAAGCGGGGTCGGCGTTTCCGGATTGAGGATGAAATCCGCAAGGGCGTCCGCGTAGACGTTGTAGCCGAGCTCGTCGACGATGGTCCACCGGTCACTGGTGGCTCGCGCCTCTGGCCTGCCGCTCCCCTGCTCAGGCACCGCGCCGCCGGGCTGCTCCGCGCCCCCGTCCGGCTCGGGAGGCGATGGCCGAACCAGCAGCGTCCGCTCCAGGTAACGCGAGCTCGACGGATCGAAGTACGCAGCCGCCCAGCGCTCTCCGGGGCCACTGAGCAGAAGCGGGCGCTGCTCGGGCCCGGCCTGCGTGGTCGCGGCCCGCGTGGTCGCGGCCCGTGTGGTCGCGGCCTGCGTGGTCGCGGCCCGCGTGGCGGCGAGGAAGCGGTGATGCTCGACGAGCTGCATCGCCTTCACGGCGAAGGCCGTCGCGACCTCGCGGTCGCGGAAGGCGACGATGTTGTCGCCGTTCTGAGCCTCGCCTCCGGCGGCGAAATTCGAGGAGCCCGCGAATACGACCGGTGAGGTTTCGTTGAAATCGCACACGACGAACGCGGTATTGATGGTGCGCCTGCTCGCGGACGCGTCCGCGACGCGGACGAACGGCGAACCTGTTTCCGTCTGCGTCGCCGCCACGGCGCCGCTCCCGGCCTGCGGGATCAGCCCGACCGCGTACAGGCCCTGACGCTGCGGAAGGTCGAGGATCGCGCGGGCGACGGGCCCGCCGGTCCGGTTCAGGTTCAGGTTCACCGCTGAGAACAGGACCGAACTGCTCGCATGCGCGATCGCGCTGGCGATCTGATCGAGGGCGACATTGGCATGGCCGTGCGGCGAGAAGCTGATCGAGCAGTCCGGCAGGCCATCGCCTGTCACATCGAACCATCCCGCGGCGACATCGCTCGCCGCGAACTTCGACGGATCCAGCCAGGCCTGCTCGAACGCCTGCGCGTACAGGCCCGCTGCCCGGGCGTCGTCGAGGACGAAGACGCTGTTCGTCTGAGCATAGAGTCCGCGGACCGTGAAGTTGGCCGAGCCGGCCAGCACCTTCACCGGCGTCCCCTGGCGCCGCAGGATGAGGACCTTGCTATGCGCGAAGCGGCGAAAGTGGCCAGCCTTGACATGATCAGGTCCGGCCGACGCCGCCAGCAGCGCCCGCGCCTGGCTTTCACTCGTGCCAGCTTTTGCGTGAATCTCGGCGTCATCGAGGAAGATCCGGAGGCGCGGGCCGAGCGCGGCCAGGCGCCGGATCACGTCCGGCTCGTCGAGGTCGAACGCGAACACGTCGAGCGTCGTCGCTGGGTCGTTGACGGCTTCCTCAAGGACTGCGAACACCAGCCTGCGCGCGTCGGATCCCAGCCATTCGTAGGCCGCCTGGAACGGCGCTGTATCGAAGTCGATCGCCGGACTTCGGGGGACGATGGCAGCGTCGCCGAACCGCTCCGCGTATGCCTCAGGCTCGAGAGAGCCGCGCGTGAAGCCGAGCTCGAAGTTGCGTTGCGACCTGCGCATCAGCTCGAGCTGTACCGTCGCCGTGGGGCCTGCGATCAGATCGGTCCCTGTACTCCGCGCGAAGAGCATCGCCGTCGCCGAATACGTGAAGTCGCCCGGCACAACATCTGGGAGAGGGTGGACCAGATGGAAGCTCTGAATCGGCGCGACGTTCGTCGGCCGTGTCCGCGCCGATCGCGCCTCGGAGCCGATCGGCTCCTCGAACGAGAGACGGCTATTGATCCACCGCAGGCTGTCCCCCGGGGGCCCGTACTGAACGGCGAACCCCGCGAGCTGCTCGACCAGCGATTCCTCAACGTCGAAGGCAAGCAGTACCGCATTCTGACCGCGGTACGCCTTCAACGTCAGACCGTCCGCGACGGCGAGCCGTTCCATTGTCCTGACAAAGGTACAGCAGCGGCGACCGCGTTTCGCATACGACCACTAAGCAGAAAAAGGGTCGCCTATCTAGTGCGGACGGTTTCAACGGGACGCTCGGGCTGGCCTGGCTCCTGCGCGTGCCCTAGCCCTCCGCGTCCTGTTCCTTTCACTGCCAGCTCCCGCAAGCCTCCTGCGCTCGGCCGGCAATTCTCCGCCCGCCCGGCACCATGCGACAGCCGGCCAGGCTCAGCGTTCGCTGAGGCGGTTGCCACCGCGGGCCACCGGCCGCGGCAGGCACTCCCAGCTCGCCAAGGCCATGTGCGGGCCGACCAACAGCTTAACGGTTCTCCGCCACGAACTGGCTGGCGGTGAACGACGCTCCAGCAGGATCGGCGAGGACGGCGAGCCGCACCCATGGCGCATTCTGCGGCCCTCGTTGCCGCGATAATGGCGGCGGCCGAGATCGACGGCGTCGATCTCCCGTCGATGCCCGATCCGCCACACGACGATCTGGATCAGAGCGAGCGGGCGAAGTTCTGCCGGTGGGTTCTCGATGACACCCCGCCAACGGATGTCCACTCATCATTGGCGGCAATGCCGGATCATGTGCAGTCGTTCTGGAATGTCCGCGACGGCGACAACACGGTCTTGGTGCATTACCACGACCTCGTGGCCGACCTGGACCGCCAGATGCGGTCGCTGGCCGACCGACCTGGCTTCCGCGTAATTCAGTTCGCCTAGAGGCCGGATCTGGTGTGTGGCCTGCGTGGATGCGTGCGGGAGCGGTGGCGGGGCGTTTCTCTAGGCCTGGTGGTGGGGCTGGCTGGCTGGTGGTGGTTGCAGGTCGATGATCTGCCTGGGCGGGGTGATGCTGAGCTTGGAGAGGATGTCGCGCTGGGTCTTGGTGAGCGTGGTGAGCTGGCGGTAGGTGCCGGCGGGGCCGGTGAAGGTGCCGGCATGGATGCGGTCGAGCTCGCGGCGGGTGGCGGGCCAGGTGGCGCCGGTGGTGGTCTCGATGATGCGGGTCATGAGCAGGGCGAGCCAGCACAAGATGACGTGGGCGCGGATCCGTTCCTCGAGCCGGTGGTAGACGGGCCGCAGGTCGATGATCTGCTTCATGTCGCGCCAGCCGCGCTCGACTTCGAGGAGCTGCTTGTAGCCGGCGGCGATGTCGGCGGCCGGGAGATTCGGGTCGGAGCAGCGGAGCAGGTACTTGCCGTCGAGGTTCTCCTCGGCCTTGGTCTTGGCGGCGCCGGCGCGGAGGAGGCCGCCGGGGGTGACCCGCAGGTAGCGGTTCAGGCCGGGCTTGGTGGAGATCACGCCGCGCAGTTCGGCTCTCTTGGTCTTGCTGAGCTTGTCGGAGTCCCTCCCGGTAGTTGAAGGAGACCACCACCACGCCGCCGGCGCGGGCGATCTTGCTGGTGTCGTAGCCGCCCGAGAAGCCGAGCTCGTAGCCGCCACCGTAAATCCAGACCATCACCGGGCGGCGGGCGGCAGGGCCGGGGTCGGGTGTCCAGACGTTGACTGTCAGCCAGTCATCGCCCTTCGGCAGGTCCGCCGCCGCCTTGGCAAGGACCGGGTCCTGCGGGGGCGGCGGGCCGAAGGACAACGCCTTCCGCACCCCCTCCCAGGGGCGCACCGGCCGCGGCGCCGCAAACCGTTCCTCGCCCACCGGCGGCTCGGCAAGCTCTGCTGGGGTTGGACCGGTGGAGGTCTGACCCTAGCTGTACGTATCAACGACGACTCGATGTCGGTAGGCATCAGACTGGTCAACCTGGAAGATCGCTGAGCGGCCCAATCCGCGCGATCCGGTGCCGTGAACGCCGCGATCACCATCACGACCGGGCATGCCTAGCCAGGCGGGGGCGCTACCCCCGCACGCGGGAACTCCCGCACAGACGGGGAGCGGAGAACGCCGGGCCATGGATTGTCCCGTCACACCGGCAGCCCGCCTGTGAGGAGCAGCGATGAACACAACGCAGTCGTCCCAGCCCACCGGGTCGGCCGGGGCGCCGGCAAACCGCGGCCTGCTCGACCAGGTTGCCGCACTGCACTGGGTACAAGACAACATCGCGGCAGATGCCATTCTGGGACCAGCCGCGGCGCCACGGGCTGGGGTGAAGCCGGTCGGCGCGGCGGGGGTGTACGAGGCCTGCGGCCGCTCGTCCGCCGGACCGCACGGCATTGGGGGAATAGCAAATGATCCTGGACGCTGATCAAAACAGCGCGGATTTTGGCAGGCAGCTCCGGCGGCTACGCGCCGATGCCGGGCTGAGCCAGGAAGAGCTCGCCGATGCCGCCGGGGTGGGCACACGATCAGTAAGCGACCTCGAACGCGGCATCAGCCGCACCGCGAGGCCGCCGGTTCGCGGCCACATACCGGCGCAGGCTCGCGACACTGACCGCCAGACCATGCTCATCGCGCAGCCGCTGATGAACAGTCGCCACCGTTACCCCAGCCGCCAGCTGCGCTGCGATGTAATCCCGGTGCACGGCGATCGCCGGCCACGTCACCTGCCGCAGCGTCGTATCGGCAAGCTCCGGGAACCACTCCCGCGCCAGCCGCCGCCATTCCTCCTGGCTCACCGCCGGGCCGCCGGGCACCATCCCCGCACCCTCGGCCGCGGACAGGTGCTTACGGACCGTGTTCCGCGCCAACCCCAGGCTCACGGCGATCTCGTTCTTCGACCGCCCCGCATGCCAGTGCGCGAAGATCTCGCAGATATCGATCACGTCGAACGTCCTCCTCGCCATCGGCTCCCCCCGCCACAAGGACGAGGGGAATCATCCAGACTTCCCGATGGCCAGGTCCACCCCGACACCCACGCCCTGACCAGGGTCAATAACGTGATCGCGGTGCTCAATTACGTGATCGCATCTCCACCGCGACGGTCGCTACGCGATGCACTCGTTTCCCCTCGAAGACAACGAGGACGCCTTCTACCTGAGCGGGGTGGCCAGCTACGTTTCCCATCCCCAGACCCGGGACCGGCTGGCACGGCAATTCGCCGACGAGCGTTCCGTCCTGCCACCGCCAGGTGAGGAGCAGCACCTCTTTGAGTTCCGGGTCCAGGCGGCGATGCTCACCCGGACCACGGGCCACGGTGATCCGCAGCCGCAGCACACCATCTGGCGGGCAGCCTAGAAGGCGAACACAACCCCGGTTCCCTTTCGAACAAGCCGCCTGCCCGATCGTTCGCCTGAGTCCTGCTCAACTCGGCCAGCGAAGAAACTGACCGCACCCGGACCGGAACTAAATGGATATTCTGGACCCAGCCTCGTGAACTGCCGACCGAGAAGGTAGAAATACATACTCGGCGAACTCTGGAGTCGCACGACGAGATCGCTAGTGGTTCCGGCAACTCTGCGTCGTGGACATGTCCATGACCAAGCTCCTGTCGAAGGCCTCGCAATTCAAAAGCGCAGCGACGAGAGGACAATCGCGGCTTCTCACGTCAGGGACGTGGCTCCAGAGAAGGGGTCCACGACGAGCCGACACGCCGAGAGAAACGACGTCGTGGAGGCTCAAAGTTCGCTCCAGAGTATCGGCGTTATACGGGTGATCGAAGATGGGTGCGGCTCTTCTGGAGTGAGTTTGATCATGCGGCCAGGCTGAGGTTGTCGCGGTAGCGTGCCTGGTGGACGCGCTGGTGTTCTTGGCGCAGGTGAAAGGGCCGGTACTCGTCGAAGTCGCCGTTGCTGATCAGGGCGCGGAGCTTGAGGATGGCCTCGGCGCGGGCGAGCCCCCACCGTGCGCCGGTTATGTCTATTCTATCCTTTACCAGGTGCCGGCAGGCTCCTTCGGTGACCCCGGTGGCGGTGGGCCAGCCGCCGGCCAGCGCGGCCGGGTAGTCCAGAACGGCGCCTTGGCGGTGAGGTAGGCGGCGCACTCGTCGGCACCGGCCCGCTCGGCCGGCGAGCAGCCGAAGGCGGTGGCGCGGCGGCGGATCCCGGCAGCGGCCTGGCCGGCCCTGCCGTCGAGGATCTTGACAGCCTGGGCGGCCACCCGTTCCTCGGCGGCCGGGTCGCCCTTGTCAAAGAAAGACCAGGCCGCCTTCCAGGCGTATTCAAGGACATGGACGAAGTCGATCAGGACAGTGACGGTGATGCCGCGGCGGGCGGCCTCGGCGGCGATCGCCTCGATCTGGGTGTTGTCGCCGTCGACCAGGGCGATCCACGTGCGGCGGCCGTCCGGGTCGCGGCGTGAGGCTTCTTCGAACCCGGCGGCGATGACGGCTGGGATGTCGTCGGTGACCGGCGCGGTCAGCCACTTGCCGGCTGCCCGCGGGCCGCGGTTGCGCGGCTGCTGCCCGCTGCTGGCGCCGGGCGGGGTGATGATGTCGGCCGCCGTTCGCGGCGCCGGGACGGCGTCGTGCACCGCGGCCAGTTCGGCCATGCGCTTGCGGCCGTGCTTGTCGCCGGGCGACAGCCGGGCCGCGAGCTTGTTCTGCGCGCTGGCGGCTGCCTTGGCGGTGGCCGGGCGCAGCGCCTCGGGCCGCATCACGATGCCCTTGCCGTCGAGCTGCAGCACCAGCAGCACCTCATCGGCGGCCGGGCCGGGCCGGCGGGCCGCGTAGAAGGCGTCCGCGTCCGCAGCCGCGCGCACGGCCAGCTCCTCGACCTGCCGCTTGCCCACCTTGACCCGGCGGACCGGGTGATCGCCGCGCCCGCGCCGGCGAACGAGCCGCGGGCCGACTCGATCGCGGCGATCTTGCGCAGGCCGTGCGAGTGCTTTTCTTCGGGCAGGTTCAGCCCGGCATCGGCGGGGTGCAGGCCGGCCGCGCCGGGCGCCCGGCAGGCGATCCGGCTCACCGTCACCTCGCCGAACACCGTGCCCGGCGGCCGGCCGTGCCCGGCCCCGGCCCGGGTCCGCGTCACCTCATCAGAGCCGGTCACCTGATCGCGCCGCTGCTCCCGCAGCGAACGCAGGCCGAGATGATCCTGATACAACTGGCGCGTCAGCTCCCGGGCCCGCGCCCCCAGCTGATCCTCCAGCCCGGCGTGGGTCAGCCCGGCCGCCTCATCCCCGTCCAGCCAGCCCGCGACCTCGGCGAACAGCCCGGCCGGCGCGGCGAACGCACCCGCCGCCCCGGCGCTCACGCCCGGCCGCCCTTGCGCGCCGCGCGGCGGGCCCGCAGCTCCGCCATCCCCGCCTCGGCGGCGGCGTCCAGCTCCGCCCGGGCCCGCTGGTAGCGCTCCACGGCCGCGGTGACCCCGGCCACCTCGGATGCGGCCAGGGTCATCGTCTTGGTCCGGCCGTCCTCGGTGTAAGTCAGCGCCGGGCTCTCGTGCGGCTCGCCGGCCGCGCACCGGCACGACGGCTTGCCGCACCGGCGCCGGAACACCGTCAGCGAGCCGCGCAGCAGCGATAGGTCCTGATGGCGTGCGATGCCGGGCATGCTAATCCCCTTCTGTAGGTATTTCACCTACAGACAAGAAGATCGCAGCCTCCAGGCGGCGTGGTGGCACCACGCCGTACCAGCCACAACGGGTTTCAGCAAACGGCCGAGGGCAGGCGCGGACGGCTCACTTCAGAAGAGCCGCACCCATCGAAGATCACCAAGCCCTTGCGGGCCGTATAACGCTAGATACACGGGTGATCCTCGCTCTGCCCGTCAGGTCGATATGCGGAGAGGATCACCCGTGTATCACTCGATCTGGGCGAGTGAGCAGATGTCCTGTCTGGTGGTGTTTACCAGGGTGTCAGGAGATTTTGTTCCAGAATCGCCATGGCTGCGTCCCGAGCCTGGGTGGCTGCCGTGATAGCGTCGCGGACGTCGTCAGGAGACGGACCAGGCGTGACAGTGCTGGGGTACTCGAAGGTGTTCCGGGCACGACGGATACGACCGAAGGACCTGAAGCCTCTGACTGTGGAGCCGAACTGGGCCCGGGTTGCTTCCTGGACCGCGATGTGGCCGCCGCGGCTGGTCGCGCGCAGGCCCTGTGCGGCGAGCAGGCTTGCCGCGCTCTTGCGCAGCGCGTCGTAGGCAAGTTGGTAGGCCCCCGACAGGTCGCCGGAAGACAAGCCGGCCGCAGCGGTAGCCAGGTGCAGGCCGGCGTCGTCGAGCAGCAGCCGCGCGACACGGTGATCAGCGGTGACCTGCTCGAGCTCTGCCGCGGCCAGCAGCTCGGCGATCTTGTCCCGTCCCGGCTGCCATGTCACGGGGCGCTCGGTTCAGCGAACACCGGCACGAGCGGGCGGCCGGTGACCTCGGCATGGAAGCCGTCCCCGCCCTCGCGCCACCATCGCGGCGAGCGGATCGTGACGTTGACCTCCCTCGCGAGCCGGGCACCGGCTCGCTGGGCTGCCTCGTCCAGCTCGTCCCGGTCCGGGTCGCCGATGACGAGCACGTCGATGTCCGCCGGGGCCCGGCCAGGCTGTCCCGCATACCGGGCCGCCCACGAACCGAACAAGAACGCCGACACAATTCCGGCCACCCCGGAAAGCTCCTCCGCCATCACCTGGCGCGGCCCGAACGAGCGGAGAAGCAGCTCGGTGAGCGGGCCAGTGAGCGGCGAGTCTGCGGCGGTGACGAGCCGCGCGCTGCCGAGCCTGCGCGTGGAGACGACCCCGGCCTGCTCGGCCCGGGCCATCTCGCGCTGCGCCGACGACAGCGACGAGCCCGCGCGGTCAGCCAACTCGGTCAGCGACCACTCCCGCCCCGGGGTCAGCAGCACTACGGCGAGCAGCTCGGCCTGCAGCCGCGACCGCAGCAGCGGCAACAGCGGCGGGGCGGGAGCTTGCATAACACGCAATATACCACCCGCGATACGCAAGTAAGCCCGCGCTTAGTCGACGAGCAGGCCGCAGATTTGCAACCCGCAGCCCTCCCAGTTTGGCTCCAAGAACCTTGCTGCGGGTGCGGGCGCGGGCGCCTAGCCGACGGCTCGGTTCTGGGCATTCTGGCTGGTCAGAGGGTTATCGGCATCACTGGATGCGGCCGAGATCGTGAATGAGTGACTGCCGATGAGCAATCACTCACCTGATCAAAATAAATAGCGAAAAACCTCAACTACCAAGGCTAACTGCTGCGCCCCGAGCAGGACTCGAACCTGCGACCTACTGCTTAGGAGGCAGCCGCTCTATCCACTGAGCTATCGGGGCGTGCCGGGCCATCGGCCGGCGTCGCTAAGCCTACCGGCTGCCTGGGCGGCAGCCGTAACTCAACCGCCACCGCGCGCTCGCTGAGCCGCCGCCGACATCTGATCTGCGGCTTCTTCCCACCGCGCCCGCGCCGCGTCGAGGCGTGCCTGCCTGGCGGAGGCGCGCTGCCGATGTCCAGCCGAGCCGCGTTCCACCTCAGGCCCTGCGGAATCAGTCGCTGGGTCGGCGGACCCGCCACCGCCCGGGCGGGTCCGCACCGCTGCGGCAACCTGGTCGAGCAGGTGCGCTGACTCGACGATCTGTCGCTGGGCCACTGCGGGCAGGCTGGCGATCGCCGAGGCCAGCACGTCGATTCTGCGGCGCTGAGCCGCACGCATGAGGGCGTCGCCCTCGATCGTGGCGGCGATCAGTACCGCCCGGCCGTCAGTTGGATGCGGCTGGCGCTCAGCGAGGCCCGAGTCGATCAGGCCGTCGACGATCCTGGTCATGGTCGGGCCCGCGACTCCCTCCGCGCGGGCCAGGGCGCCCAGCGAGCAGGGACCGCCGAAGACAAGTACGGAGAGCGCAGAGAGCCGTTGCGGCGTCAGGCCGGCCAGTCGGTCCACAGCTCGAAGGCTGCGCAGCACGTGAATCGCGCCCGAGTTCAGTGCCGAGGCGGCGGCCTCAAGGTCGGGCTTACTGTCGGTCACAAACATATGTATAGCATGCCTACAGAACCTGATAGTGATGCTACATATCGACGCGCTCACGTCGGCGGGGCAATCGCCGTGCGGAGTGCGAGCGCGGGACGGCGCTGGCCCTCTGCCCCGCGACGCCATCTCGGCCGTGCGCGTACGGCCAGCTAGATGCGTAGTACTACTAGCAATATTCATAGTGATACTACGTTTAGGTCTGCCGCGCGGGCCATGGGCTACGGGCCATGGGCCTCGGCGCCGGAACCTCCGGAGGAGCGCGTGACTCAGCTGCACCAGGTCGCACAGCACGCCAAGGATCTCGACCGAGCTGCTGCCTTCTACACGAAGATCCTCGGCGGCACGATGATCGCGAAGTTCGATCCGCCCGACCTGGCGTTCGTCACCTCGCCGGGGTGCGGCTGCTCCTCGAGCAGGCGGCGCCGAGCGCGCTCATCTATCTCCGGGTGCCGGACGTCCGCGCGTCGATCAGCCAGCTGCGCGACGGCGAAGTCACCGTCGAGACCGAACCGCATCGGGTCCACGTCGACACAGACGGCGCGTTCGGCGAGCCGGGCTGGGAAGAGTGGATGGCGTTCATCAGGGACAGCGAGGGCAACCTCGTCGGCCTCGCGAGCCGCCACGCACCAGCCACCTGAACGCCGCCAGACGCCCGTGATCACAACGGGGGCGCCCCGCTCAGGTTAGAACAACAACTGGGCGCCCCCGTTGCAGTTGCAGAGAGCGCGCGGACCAGCTGGCGGCTACGGGAGCTCGAGCGGGAGCTTCAGGCCGTCCAGCGCCGAGGCACACGGGCAGGTGCGCTTCTCCGGCATGTTCTCGATGACGGACATCAGCAGGCCGCGCAGCCGGGTGACGTTCCGCCCGAACACCTCCAGCACCTCCGCGTGCGTCACGCCATTGCCCTCGTCGACGCCCGCGTCGGTGTCGGTGACCAGGGACAGCGAGGTGTAGCAGAGCGCCAGCTCGCGGGCGAGCGCCGCCTCGGGGTGCCCGGTCATGCCGACGATCGTCCAGCCCTGCGCCGCGTACCAGCGCGACTCGGCCCTGGTCGAGAATCGCGGTCCGTCGATCACCACGAGCGTGCCCGACCGCAGCGCCTGCCAGCCGGACACATCGGCCGTCGCGATCGCCACCGCCCGGCCGTGCGGGCAGTACGGGTCGGCGAACTGCACGTGCACAGCGCCGCCCTCGGAGTAGTACGTCTGCGTCCGGCCCCTGGTCCTGTCCACCAGCTGATCGGGGATGACCAGCGTGCCAGGGCCGTGCTCGGCCCGCAGCGAGCCGACCGCGCTCGGCGCGAGCACCTGCTCGACGCCAAGCGACCGCAGCGCCCACAGGTTCGCCTGATAGGGAATGCGGTGCGGCGGGAACTGATGCTGCCTGCCGTGCCGTGGCAGGAACGCAACAGAACGCCCGGCGATGGTGCCGATCGTGACGACATCACTCGGCGCGCCGAACGGAGTGTCGACCGCGACTTCGCGCGCGTCCGCGATGAACTCGTAGAGCCCGGAGCCGCCGATGACCCCGATGCCGGCCTGCGCGGTCACGACAGGGTCAGGCGACCTTGGAGCCGGTGCCGGACTTCGCCGAGCCGGAGCCTGACGAGGACTCCGACTTGCCGGAGCCGCCCGACGAACCGCCCGATGAGCCGTTCGACGGCGAGCTGTCCGAGCCGGACTTCGAGCCGGACTCCGCCTTGGCGCCGGACTCGGACTTCGATCCAGAACTGTCCGAACCCTCGCCAGACTTGCCGTCACCGTTGGCTGGGCCGCCGCTCACCGCGCCGGCCCTGCTGTCGGTCCGGTAGAAGCCCGAGCCCTTGAACACGATGCCGACCGGCGAGAACACCTTGCGCAGCCTGCCGCCGCACGCACCGCAGACGGTCAGCGGGTCGTCGGTGAACCGCTGCACGACCTCGGTCTGATCGCCACACCCGGTGCAGGCGTACTGGTACGTCGGCACGTGTCCTCCAAGAAAGCGTTAGCACTCGCAGCAGTCAGCTGCTAAATGGTAGCAACAGTCAGCCAGCCGCTGAGATTCCTTAGGCCGGCATCCTGGTGATTCCGCGCGTAGGCTGCGCAACCGCCCGTATCCGCTGGTCAAGCGCGTCGGCCGGAACCTCGTCGAGCAGCTCGTCGTCGTACAGCAGCGCGACGGTCGGCACGGACGGGCCGACGCGCGCGAGCGCTCGGTCGTAGCAGCCGCCGCCGCGGCCGAGCCTGTTCCCTGCCAGGTCGGCGGCCAGCGCCGGGACGATCACCAGGTCAGCGCTGCACACCGCGCCGACGCCCCGCCGCGGCTCGGTCGGCTGGAGCAGCCCGAACGGACCTGGTGCCAGCGAGTCCGGCCCCTCGTACGAAGCCCAGTCCAGGTCAAAGTCATCCCGGAGCACAGGCAGCAGGACATAGCCCCCGCGCTTCCACAAAGCGAACACGAGGCCGGTCGTCTCGGGCTCCGTGCCGACCGATATATAAGCCGCGATCGTGCCCGCCATCCCCGTCTCCGGCAGCGCGAGAACCGAGTCGCGCAACGCTCGCCCTGCGGCCTTCCGCTCCGCCACGCTCAGCCTGGCCCTCGCTGCCAGCCGCTCTTTCCGCAACGTGGCCTTGCGTTCCGCGAGCCGCTGTTCGGGCATACTCCGGTTATCCGGGGTAGCACTATGCTGCGACGCGGCGTGATCCCCCCGGGGGGATCCGGGGGGATCACCCTCCGGGCCGATAGCAGCGGCCATGCCGTCCACGAGGGCCTCCATCGGGCTAGTTAGGGTTACAGGATGGCTCACTCAGGCACCGTCACCAAGGCAGTCATCCCGGTGGCCGGGCTCGGCACCAGGTTCCTGCCGGCCACGAAGGCAACGCCCAAGGCGCTCATGCCCGTCGTGGACAAGCCAGCGATCCAGTACGTGGTCGAGGAAGCCGCAGCCGCCGGCCTCCACGATGTCGTGCTGATCACCGACGACCGGCAGCAGTCCATCGCCGCGCACTTCGACCGCGACCCTGACCTGGAGAAGGCGCTCGAGGCCAAGGGCAACACCAAGGCGCTGGCAGACGTCAGGGCCCCGACCGAGCTGGCCAAGGTCAGCTACGTCCGGCAGCCGACGCCCCGCGGGCTTGGCCACGCCGTGCTCTGCGCGGCCGGCCATGTCGGCGACCAGCCGTTCGCCGTGCTCCTGGGCGACGACCTGATCAGCGCCGATGACGCCCTGCTGACCAAGATGCTCGCGGCGAGGGGCAAGTACGGCGGCAGCATCGTCGCGCTGATGGAGGTGCCGCCCGAGGCGGTGTCGGCGTACGGCGTGGCCGCGTTCAAGCCGACCGACGACGCCGACCTCGTCGCCGTCACGGACCTGATCGAGAAGCCCGACGTCAGCGAGGCGCCGTCCAACTGGATCATCATCGGGCGCTATGTCTGCGACCCGGCGGTCTTCGGCGTGCTGCGCGAGACGCCGCCGGGCCGCGGCGGCGAGATCCAGCTGACCGACGCGCTGCGCACGCTCGCGGTCGCCGACCGGAACACGAGCGCCGACGGCGGCGGGGTGCACGGCGTGCTCTTCCGCGGCCGCCGCTTCGACACCGGCAACAAGCTGGACTTCCTGCGCACGACCGTCGAGTTCGCCTCCGCCAGGCCGGACCTCGCGCCCGACTTCGTACCCTGGCTCAAGGAGTACGTCGCCACGCTGGAGTAGCCAGCCGGGCCAGACGACACAATTCGAGCTGCCTCAACACCCCTGGACAGGCGGACGGGATCACGGCGATGCAGTCAGTCGACAGCTACCTGAACGAGATCATCGCGGCGATCACTCCGCTGCCGCCCGAGGACCTGGCGCTGACGCAGGCCGAAGGCGCCGTGCTCGCCGACGACGCGGCCACCGACTGGCCGCTGCCCGGGTTCGACAACTCGGCCATGGACGGATACGCCGTCGTCGCCGCCGACGTCGCGACCGCCAGCGAGCAGAACCCCGTCACGCTGCCGGTCGACGCCGAGGTCGCGGCCGGCGACACCGCGGCGCACGCGATCGGGCCAGGGCGCTGCGTCAAGATCATGACGGGCGCGCTGCTGCCCGCGGGCGCCGACGCGGTCGTGCCGGTCGAGTGGACCGACGACGGGCGCGAGTCGGTCAGGATCACCAAGAGCGCCGCGCCTGGCAACGCGATCCGCCGCGCCGGTGACGACGCCAAGCCCGGTGACCTGCTGTTGCCCGCGGGAACCAGGCTCGGCGCCGCCCAGATCGGCGTGCTCGCCGCGGCCGGCCACGGGGTAGTCCGGGTGCGCCGCCGCCCGAGAGTCACGGTCATCTCGACCGGCAACGAACTGGCCGAGCCGGGATCGCCGCTGGTTCCCGGCCGGATCTGGGACTCCAACAGCTACATGCTCGCCGCCGCCGCGCGCGAGGCAGGCTGCGAGACGACCAGGCATCCCACCCTGCCCGACGAGCCGGACGCCGTGCTCGCCGCGATCGAGCAGGCGGCATCGACAGCTGACCTGCTCATGACCAGCGGCGGCGTGAGCATGGGCGGCGAGCACGACGTCGTGAAGGCGGCCCTGACCAAGCTCGGCTCGGTCACGTTCCGCAAGGTCGCGATGCAGCCCGGCATGCCGCAGGGCTTCGGCCTGATCGGCGGCGGCACGAAGAAGACCCCGATCTTCACGCTGCCGGGAAACCCTGTATCTGCGTTTGTCTCGTTCTGGCTGTTTGTCCACCCGGCGGTTCATGCGCTTCAAGCCCTTCAGCGGGAACCGGACGCTTCCCGCCAGGCCCGCCTCGCCTTGCCGGTCAGGTCGCCCGATGGCCGCCGATCGTTCCTGCGTGCGAACCTTGACCGCATGACGGGATCGGTTACCCCGCTGACCGGGCAGAACTCTCACCAGATCGCGTCGCTGGCCAGGGCCGACTCGCTCATCATCGTCCCTGAGACCGTGACCAGCCTGCCGGCCGGCCAGACCGTCGACGTTCTGGAGCTGCCATGACAGACGGACAGAGAACCAGGCGCAGCGGGGCCAACCAGACCAAGCTCCTGCCGGCCGGAGAACGCGCCTCGGCCGGGACTGTCGTGGACGAGGCGATCGGGTCGCATCCTGATCCGGTGCCGCCGGACAAGATCGTGTCACCTGGCAGTGCCGTCGACGACGCGATCGGGTCGCATCCTGATCCGGTGGCTGGGCCAGGGCCGGGGTCAGTCGCCGGGCGGGCCGCCGGCTTGCCGGCGGCCCGCCCGGCCCCCGGCCTGACTCACATCGACGAGGCTGGTCAGGCCCGGATGGTCGACGTGTCAGGCAAGGACGTCTCCGCGCGGACCGCGACGGCGACCGGCCGTGTGCTGCTGTCCGCCGCGGCGGTCGCCGCGCTGCGGGACGGAACCGTGCCCAAGGGCGACGCCCTCGCCGTCGCCCGGATCGCGGCGATCCAGGGCGCGAAGCGCACGCCCGAGCTGATCCCGCTGTGTCACCCGATCGGGCTGCACGGGGTCACGGTGGACCTGGCGGTCGCAGACGACGGCGTCGACATCACGGTCACCGCGCGCACCGCCGACCGGACCGGCGTCGAGATGGAAGCGCTCACGGCGGTCACGGTCGGGGGGCTCGCGCTGATCGACATGGTGAAGGCTCTGGACCCAACGGCCGTGATCAGCGACGTCAAGGTGCTCGAGAAGACCGGCGGCAAGACGGGCGTCTGGAGGCGGCCGTGACGCGCGCGCTCGCGGTGACTGTCTCGAACCGGGCTGCGGCAGGCGTCTACGAGGACAAGTCGGGGCCCGTGCTGGCCGACCTGCTGCGTTCGGCCGGATGCGAGACCGACGGGCCGGTGGTCATCCCGGACGGCGCCGCCGTCGAGGCGGCGCTGCGGGACGCGGTCACGGCCGGTTACGACGTCGTGGTGACGACCGGCGGGACGGGCCTGACGCCAGGGGACCTGACACCGGAGATGACCCGCCTGGTGATCGACAGGGAGATCCCCGGGATCGCCGAGGCGATCAGGGCGGCCGGCGTGGACGCGGGCATCCCCGCGGCCATGCTGTCACGCGGGCTGGCGGGGCTGGCCCAGACGACGCTCATCGTGAATCTCCCCGGGTCGACAGGAGGGGTTCGGGACGGCATGAAAGTCCTGAGTCCAGTTATCGCTCATGCCTTGGATCAGGCGGCCGGGGGCGATCACGTCCGGGCCGACACGTAGCGTGCGGAAAGCGCACGGCGGTTCGGAGCGTCCGAATAGCGCGGACCTGTGCGGACGCGCCATGATGGTGACGTGGCATACGCGCGCGGGTGGCCGGCGACCCTGACTGAGCCGAACCTGCTCAGTTCGCCGGTCGGGCTGCGGCCGCTGGCGGCCAGGGACGCGAAGCCGTGGCGCGAGGCGCGCGTGCGAAACGCGGAGTGGCTGCGGCCGTGGGAGCCGACCAATCCTGAGACGCCGCTGTACCAGACCAGCCTGGGCCCGTACATCGCGATGGTCAGGACGATGCGCAGGGAAGCGCGACGCGGGGTCACGCTGCCGTGGGTGGTGCTCGTGGACGGCCAGTTCGCCGGGCAGCTCACGGTCGGCAACATCATCTGGGGTTCCGCGCGGACGGCGAGTGTCGGTTACTGGATCGACCAGCAGTACGCGGGCCGCGGGGTGATTCCGACGGTACTCGCGATGGCGGTCGACCACTGTTTCACGGCCGTCGGGCTGCACCGGGTCGAGGCCACGATCCGGCCGGAGAACCGGGCCAGCCGGCGGGTAGTCGAGAAGCTCGGGTTCCAGGAAGAGGGGATCCGGCGCCGGTGCCTGCACGTCGACGGGGCGTGGCGGGACCACATCTGTTACGCGGTCACGGCTGAGGACGCCGTGACCGGGCTGCTCCCCCGCTGGCGCAGCACGGTTCGCGCGGCGAGGTCGCGGATCGGCTGACCGCCGCGTTTCGGGCTGTTCTCTTTTAGCGGCGCGATGGTCAACGCCCCGTCAAGGGGTGGTTCAGATTTACTTAGCGCACCGAGGTATCTCGCGACACACCGGGCCGCATGCTCGTTAATCCTGGCGCAGCCGTTTACGGTGCGTGACGTGACCAGGTGTATTTACGCGTCCCGCCAGCCAGCCTGGGCTCTGTTTCGCTGCGTCGCGCGCGGGCTCCCGGAGGCGACGTGAGCAGCGCGATTCTGTACCTGGCGATCATCGCGATCTGGGCCGGATTCCTGGTCCCGGCCTGGTTGCGGCGCCCGCACGCACACTCAGATCACGCTAGCGTCGTGTCCGTGTCCGAGCACGAGTCGACCGAGGTTCATGAGCACGCCGAGGGCGAGCTGACCGTGCAGTTCGTCGAGGAGCTGACTGAAACCGAGAACGACGTGGACGTCCGCGCGGAAGCCGACTTCCACGTCGAGGTCAGCGAGCACCTCTACGTCGACGAGACCGTGGGTGAGACGTTCGTGTACTCCGAGGCCGCGGAGTACAGGGCGTCCTACGAGGCTGACCTCGAGGCGAGCGAGATCACAGCCGAGGCCGGCTCTGGGCCGCCCGCTCCGCGGCCGTCCCAGAGCCGCGACCAGATGCTCCGCGCCAGGCGTCGCATGCTGTCGGTCCTGGCCGGCATGACGGCCGTGACCGGCCTGTTCACGTTCGTCGGCATGGTGGCCTGGTGGATCATGGTGCCTCCGGCCGTGGTGCTGGCGATGTACGTGTTGCTGCTGCGCGAGATCGCGATGGCGGACGCCGAGCTAGCCCGCAAGCGAGCGGCCTGGGAAGCCGCCGAGGCCCGCGCCTACACGCGGCACATGCGGGAGCGGGAGCGAGCCGAGCGCGAGGCATACGATGCGTCGCTGGTCCACTCCGGCGCCCAGATCATCGACATCTCCGGCCGCGTCTCCGACCAGCTCTACGACCAGTACGCCGACGCCGCCGTCCGCGCCGTCGGCGACTAGCGCGATGCGGGCAGGGGTGTCCCGCAGATCTTCCTGGGCGCCGGTCCGCGCCGCCAAAGATCTCCGGGACACCCTTAGGTCCCAGGTTTGGTACGCTGGCTCCCGGTCTTGGGGCTGTAGCGCAGTCCGGTAGCGCACCTCGTTCGCATCGAGGGGGTCAGGGGTTCAAATCCCCTCAGCTCCACCAAGTCTCAGCAGGTCTATGACCTGCAAAGGTTAGCGAGGTTAATGAGCGTAGCTAACTGTGGGGAGCCAAGCCGACAAAGTCTCGCCTTGACATGGCCTTGAATGACCACAGGGACGATTGCTCAGGGCATGATGGCAACCGTCTCGGCCAACCGCCATAGCCGCACGGCCGGCAAGTGACTCTGCAAGGTGAAGCTGCCCGCGGCGAACCGCTCAGTCGGGCCATGGCGGTGTCATGCCGGGCGCCGGCTAAAAGGCGCCCGCCTCTGGCTGGACCGTCGGCGCCAGCCCGGCACACCCAGCCCGCGTCGCCGATCCTGCTGCGTTGCACCCATGACCGGCACCAGGATGTCGTTCACAGCGATGAGCGGTCCCCGGTGCGGCCCGCTGCCGAACGGTGCTGGGGTGCTCGCGCCGCCAGCGGCGATGCCACAGTGAGCCGTCTTCGGCGCGCCCGTGGTGAGGCTTTCTCGTGCTGAGATCTGGACTCGTGAACGGGTGCCGGGCAGATGAGCGGCTGCCTGGCCCATCATGCGCCTGAGCCGCATGCCGGCTGCCTGTTCTTCCCGCAGATGCCACGGGATGAACTAAGGTGTTAGCTAAGGAGGCCGTCATGTCCGGTAACGCTGCGGAGCAATTCAACATCCACGAGGCCAAGACCAATCTGTCCCGGATCATCGAGCGGGTGGAGCACGGCGAGGAGATCATCATCAGCCGGGCTGGCCGCCCGGTCGCGAAGGTGATTCCGCTGGAAGGCCGGGTCAAGCGGAGCGGCCGCGGGTCGCTGCGGGGCAAGCTCGCGCTGGCGCCGGACTGGGACTCTGACGCGGTCAACGACTCCATCGCCGCCGATTTCGGCATCACATGAGCTTGCTCCTGGACACTCACGTCGTGCTGTGGTGGCTCGCCGACGACCCTCAGCTGGCGGATGAGCTCAAGGACCGGCTTGACCACGAACCGGATGTCCGCGTCAGCGCGGCCACTATCTGGGAAGTCGCCATCAAGCAGGCGCTCGGCAAGATCGCAGCGCCAGCGGACCTTCCCGAGCGCGTCCGCGACTGCGGCTTCCGGGAGCTTCCGATCGGCTTCGCCCATGCGATAGCCGCCGGGCGCCTGCCGCCACTCCACAAGGACCCGTTCGACCGGATGCTGGTGGCGCAAGCCCGCTGTGAAGGCCTCACCCTCGTCACCAGAGATCCTCACTGCCAGCAATACGACGTCCTGACCCTGCCAGCCTGACGCATCCGTCCGAACTGAGCGATCGGCGTTATGCCTGGCGATCAGCGATGAAGCATCAAACTCACCGAGGGTCGGCGCTCTACAGCCAGCAGCGCTTAGACAACGAACCGCGCCACCGAACCGAGACGTCGGCATCTTGCCCGACCGCAACGCCGGCATCGGCTGGCCAGCACGTTGCGACGGAACAGAATCAATCGGCCTGACATCGGCCCCAACATCCTCATCGAAGCCGGAACCAGCGCTGCCTCTTACACGATGGTCACGCACGGGCCCGCACCTTGTGAAGACGGCGCCAGGCCCGAACGACCAGCTCTTCTGGTAACGCACCGTGAGCGTTCACTCTTGGTGCGTTACATAATATGTCTCGATCTGTATCTGGGCACGGCCAGTCGGGATGGTCATCGATTCCGCGCCGAAAAGTCATTCTGAGCATTGGTCCACGGTTGGCAGATGTCAGCCGGAGTGGTCATGGCCGCCGGTATTTCTGGGCTCGGAGGACGGCGGGGGGCATTTCGTTACCGCGCGGACTGTTCGGGGAACGGAACGGCAGGAGGGAAGATGTCGAAGTCCCATGCCAGGCCATGGTGCCTGGGGGTTCGTGTCCGGCGCTCGCGCTTGCGGGCGAGCTCGGCGGCACGTTCCTGGTGCAACAGCCTGCCGTCGATCCGGGCCCGCCCGCCCAGCACCACGTCCTCGGCCTGGCGGGCGACGGGACCGGGCAGCTGGCCGGGATGGGTCCACACCCCGTTGATGATAATGCCGCCGCCGTCGCCGCCCCAGACGCCGGTTCCGGCCCGATGGCGTTCGAACGCGACCGTGGCGCTCGTCAGGTCGCCGCTCATCCAGGTCACGGCGTCAAGGTCGGAGACCAGGGTGCGCAGCGCGTCGTCGTCACATCGGACCAGGCTGGCCGGCGCGGTGAGGAAGACCGTGCCACCGCAGTCACCGGACAAGACGACGGCCGCGTCCGGATCTGCTTGCGTCCCGCAGTGGCCCGCTGACCGTCCCGGCACGAGCAGCCCCCCGCTAAATGACCAGGCCACCTGCCCCAGATCGCCGCAAGCCCATCCCGGCAGAGCATCCTGCCGCGCTGCCCGCGATGCGGCGCCCTCTACGACAACGCCCCCGCCGGGGACGCCAGCACCCGGCGGCTCGCCCACGAAGAAGCCGATCAGCGCGATTGCCGCGGCTGGCCAGCCCCGCATGCCTGACGGACGGCCTGTGCGCCCGGCTCGGCGCGGCTCGCGTCGGGCTGGTGGTGGCCGCGCCTGGCCTTTCGCGCCGGCGTACCGGGCATGGGCTGCGCTGCACGGTCACTCGGGGTGGCGATAGAGCTGGGCCTCCACCCGGCGGGTGTGACCGAACGCATCGGCCACCGCCAGGGTAAATGCTTCAACCGTCTCGCCATCCCGGCGCGGGCCGGCCGAATCGCACGTGCACCCCGCAATGAAGAAAGGTTCCGACCGCCCGCCTGGCAGCGCGCGAGCTGGCACGAACATGACCAGCATGATTCCCTGGCAGCCGACCCGGGTGGCATCAAGCGGGCGGCCAATTGTGATCGCCTGGCCCGCGACGACGCCGGTCACGTGATCGGCCAGCTTGGCCATGGCGCCCCTTCCTGCCGGTCATCTCCTCGGCCAGCGCCGGTTCCAGTCGCCATTGGTGACCTGGGACAACCGGTCGGGGGCGGGCAGTTCGGCTCCGTCGGCCCCGCCGACCGCCATCAGCCTTGCGGGCACCGTTGAGGTGTCCGACATTACGCCTCCTTCCGCAAGCCGCCGTCCTGCGGCCCCTTGTCAGGCCACGTCATCTACACAGCTGGATGGATAGGCTTGGGGTTGAGTCACGTCACCCGGCGTAATCAGCGCTCACTGGGGAGGGGACGCACACTCCCGCTATTCGACGTGGCCAACCGGTACCACCCGACCGCGCAATGAATCCTGACGCCCGCGTGGACGGGTCACGGTAGCTGACCGGTCAGGGCGAAAGGAGGCGATCGAAGACGGCGATGGCCTCACCGAGTGTGACGACGTCTTCGGGCACATGGTGCTCTGGGCCGATGACGAGGAACACTTGTGGTCCTGGTACTTCCCCGGTCCGCTGTAGCGGCTGGCCCACAGCCTCCCGCCGGTGGCAGCACCGTACGCCACCGTCTCATAGTCGGCGCCGGTCGCCGGTCCCCGTCGATTTGACCTGTGACGAACACCTTGCCCCCGGCCGGGCTCACCGCCATCGCGCTGCCCCCGCTGGGGCCACCCGCCTGGAATCGCGCCACCCACAGCTGCGTCCCCGGCGCCCGCGTACCCGGGGCGGCTGCCCCGGCCGGGGCACCGCACGCTGCGGCCGATCCAGTCAGCGCGGCCGTGGCCGTCGTGACCGCCGCCGCCAACACGTACCGTCGCATCGCGCGATCCCTCCTGTCCCGCCGCGTTAAGCCAGACGGGCTATCCGCTCGCACACGGCGCCGCCCGGGGGCCCCGGGCCAAACGCCCAGCCCGATCCGGCCGTGCGGCTGCAGTCCATGGTCCCTGACCCAGCGTCGCAGCGGTAGCGACGAACGCAGCACCAGGCACCACCCGGCCCAGCCGGCCACACATCGCAGCAACCGCGGTCACAGCCACCGGACCGGACAGGCCGACGTGTACCAATTACCGGCCCCACATATGAGACGCCGCCGACGGCGTCATGTTGCGCCCCATACCAGGTCGATCTCCGCACAACGTCCGGCAAAAGCCGGCCAGAAAGGTTGACAGACCCTATTCGGCAGGCGCGGAGAGCCGACGCTTATCGGCGGACGATGTCGCTTTACGTGATCCGAGGGATATGTGAGCCGGGCTAGCCAAGTGGGGAATGGAAATACCAGAGCTGGCCTTCGGGATCGCGTGCGCCGTACTCGCGGACTCCGTATGGCTGATCTACTGGTTCCTCGACGATCACCGCGCCGGCCTGGACGCTGCGGGCATGGTGCGCGTCAGCGTCGTCGACGGTGATCACGGTCATGCTGGAAACGCCGCCAAGGGAACGTGGTGACTGGTATCCCTGACCGGCGGGGTGCAGCCCGATGACCTGGTCGCCCGCTCGGACCTCGCCGTGAATCGCCCGTCCGGCGGCGTCGCGCTCGAGGGGGCCGGCGGCAAGACCGTAGATGTGTACGAGGTATGCCTGCGCGGCCGCGAGGTCGTCGTAGACCAGCATGCCGGTGGTGCTGCGGATGGTGCCGTCGAGCATGGTCATCTCCTCCAGAGCCGGGATCAGCTGTTCCCAGGACGGGCAGTCGTGTTTGTCCAGTTCGGCAGCCATGCTGGCCAGCCGGGTACAGAGCCGGGCAGCGATCGTTGCGCGGCGCTTGGTGTGGTGCAGATGTCGCTTCACCGCGGCAGCTAGCTGCCATTGCGGGTCTTGCAGCGCGGCGGTGATCTGTTCCAGCGGGAAGCCGAGCCCGCGCAGCAGGCGGATGCGATACAGCCGTGCCACATCCTCAGCGGCGTAGAGCCGGTGCCCGGCGGCAGTGCGCCGGGACGGGCGCAGCAGGCCGATGTGATCGTAATGATGCAGGGCGCGGACGGTCAGGCCCGTGGCCTCGGCCAGCGTGCCCACCTTCCACGCTTGCTCCGACGCGCTGACCGGCTCCGATGTGCCCACACGCAGTACGCTGTGACCTGCCGCAGCGTCAGGTGCAAGCGCGCCGGCAGATCGCTCCGCGTCACACAGAAAAGAACAGTCTGCGTGCCACCACCATCGACCAGCAGCGAGCACGGAATCGGCAGGGAGGCTCTGCTAGCGCGTCGTTACACCCACGATCTGCTATCGGAACATCCTGCCAGCGCAGGCGGCCGGCAACAGCCTTGATCTTAGTTCAAGCGTCTTGGCGGCCTCCGTCCTCGGGAAACCTAGCTGATGCGCCGGGCAGGGGGTAAGGGTCCCTGGCCGGCATACCCGGACGGGCGGACCCGGCCAGAGACCGTGCAAGCCGTGTACCAGTCGCATGGTCTATCCGAATGGCCGCGGTTGTCCGCACGGCCGGGCGGCGATGCAGTTCCGCACCCGACGCGGCTGCTCTCGGGTAAGAAGGCCGGGATGTCCTTCGGCGAATGCCAGATGGGGCCAATCGGTCCGGCCGTCAGCCGATGCCAAGATGCCGGAGGATCAGGCCAGTCGTCTTCACGTCAACTACGACGATGGCAGTAACGACCGCAAGCGCCCTGCCGACCAGCGCTCGGCTCTCTTCGAGTGACATGTGTACCAGGTCGATGTTCTCCAGGGGACGCTCGTAGTGCTCGGTGGCATTAGTGAGCAGGTCCTGGATTCGTGATCCGGGTAGCCGCGATGGCGGTACCGGCGTCAGATACGTGCCGACCTGCCGTGCAGGTGTGCTTGCCAGGGGGGTGCGAGCCACGCCGGCAGTTGCAGGCCAGCCTGTCCATCGTGGCGGTGGGTAGGCGACAGCGCCAAGCTGGCCGCCGTAGAACAGGCCAACTCCGGTACGGCTGCCGACGGCGACAACCCCGGCCCGGGGTCCGGTGCGCCTGACTAGCCCTGGTTCTTGGTCGCTAGCTCCGGTCATGTGATCACCTCGCTCCATAGGATGCGCTGCCCGGACAGGTCCTCACCAGCACCGGGCGACAATGGTCCGGTTGACTGCTTCGCTGTCGGCTCGGGGTTCACGGCGCCTCCTTGTTCGGTTGCGCTCCGCGCGGGCGGCGGATCAGCGACACCATCTACGCTCGGCTCCAGGCCGACAGCCGGCGGGCCGTTGCACTGCCGTCGTTTGTACTCGCTGCGCTCGATGTAGTACGGCAGTTGCTCGTTACTGATGCGATGGTGCAGGGTGCCGGCAATCCAGCGTTCGAGCAGCGACGCGAGCAGGTGCACGCCGGGCAGGACGGCAGATCGGTCCGCCGGCGTTGTACCCGGTGGTGTAGTGGTGGGTGTAGCCATGTCGGCCAGCCGGCGCACCCCGCGGGTGCCGTCGGTGTGGATGGTCGAACCCGGAGCGACCACCTCGCGCCCGAACACTCGATCGTCCGCCCGTCCTCAGGCGCCGCGTGGCCGGGTGGCAGCTCCACCGCGTGGCCGGGTGGCAGCTCCACTACGTGGTCGGTCAGGACGAAGCCGGGGATCCGCGTGGTGGGCACGGACTGAGCTGGCCCAGCCGGCAACCAGACCACGGCAACCAGACCACGGCAACCGAACGGCGACCGAGCGACACCCCGACGCTGCCCGGCAGAATCGACCGGAGTTGTCGCATCGGCGCCGCGTTGTTCGTAGCTAAGGTGAGAGACCGCCCGGGAGGGCGCTGTCCCGACCACAGGAGATGCCGACCGATGCCGCACCCGCAGTCCGAGGTCCACCGCATGTTCGAGCTCGTCGAGCCGATCGCCACCGTCACCTTCTCCGAGGTGCCGAACGAGGCGTTCCTGGCCCTCGGCATGCGCAACTACTGGGACGGATACTTCGCGGGCCGGGCGGCGCCGCTTGGGCTGGCACCGGCCGGGGTGGTGCACGCGGTGTTCTACAACTTCGCCGCTGGCGAGGTGGCGCGCCACATCCCGTGGGTCTGGGGGAAGACCACCCCGGAGGAGGCGATCGCCGTGCGCGAGCGAGGCAGCGCCGCCGCGCTGCGGCAGATGATCGGGGAGCTCGCCGGCTCCCCCGGTCTGGTGCGGGTCGCCGACCTCGCCACCCGGGCAGCGGTCAGCGCGCCGACCGAGGGCCGAGCGCTGTACGCCGGGCTCCGGGCGCTCGACGTGCCCGAGGAGCCGGTGGCCAGGCTCTGGCACGCGGCGACGCTGCTGCGCGAGCACCGCGGGGACGGCCACAACGCCGCCCTCGTCGCTCACGGCATCGGCGGCACCGAAGCCCACGTCCTGCTCGCTCTCTCCCTCGGAATGAGGGCGGAGGAGTTCGGCCGGATCCACCACCTGCCCAAGGCACAGCTGGCCGCTGTTGTCGACGGGCTGCGCGGCCGCGGCCTCGTGGACGCCGCCGGCGGGTTCACGGACGCCGGCCGGCAGACCAGGGAGCGGATCGAGGCCCTCACCGACGAGCTGGCGGCGGCGCCGTACGACGCGCTCAGCGCGGACGAGCTCGACGATCTGGTCGCGGGGCTCGAGCCGATCGCCGCCGCGGTTCAGGCCGCCGGCGACTGAGCTGGCGCATCAGGCGACGGCCACGACGCCCCGCTCGGCCGCCGGGGTGAGCAGATCGTTGCGCGGGATCGCCCGAAGCTACCCGCCCCCCGCGATGATCATCGGGCGGCCCATCTGCCGGCGGATTCATGTGCGTATGGAAAGTTTCGCCCACTACGGCGTGCCGGAGGCCAAGGTTAGACGTCGTACGAAATCCTGCCATCCATGGAATCGTCGGCCGCAGCTAGCAGTCCCGGCGCCCCAGCTGACACCACCTCCGACGGGATCTCAGCGTTCGTCGCCGCGTGCTTGCACCAGCTACGCGCTCACCCCGGCGGCATGGCAGCAGATCCTTCGCGGCGCGCCCGAACAGCCGCGCCCCGAACGGTGACGACGCGCCATCCGGACCATTGCCGCCAGCAGAACAGCTAATCGGCGCGCTGGTTCAACCTCGCATTCTGGCAAAGCCAGCTCATCCAGCACCCTCGGTAACGGCACGAGAAATGGGTCATCCAGATCGCTGTCGCGGTTCAGGGTGAGGTGGCGTTGCCGGACGCGGCTGCAGTTTACGGGGATCGCGGCCAAGCGGACTGCCGCTGGCTCCCGGCCACGCGTCTCGGCCTGGAGCACGCGCCGCTGTTGCGCGCCGCCGCGGATCGGCTCATCGGCTGTCGTGGCTGGCGTGCCGGGACAGAAACTTCACAGGCAAGGGAAGGTTTGACGTTTCCTGGCAGTTGGACCGCTCGGGCACGCAGTGCGGTGCGTCAGATGTTGCCCGGTGGCCCCCGCGGGTTCTGAAGGAGGAAATGCTCTTGACTGACGTTGCTACTGCCGCGGACAGCGACAGGATAACCGGCGAGATCCTCAAGATCGCGGGGGTCGTCGTCCTCGGCGCCGTCATGTCGATCCTCGATATCACGGTCGTCAACGTCGCCCTCCCAACGTTCCAGACCACGTTCGGGTCGGCCGGTCACCCGCTGGCCTACTCCACGGTGGCGTGGACCGTGACCGGCTACACGCTCGCGCTGGCCACCGTCATCCCGGTCACGGGCTGGGCCGCGGACCGGTTCGGCACCAAGCGCCTGTACATGACCGCGCTCGCGCTGTTCACCGCTGGCTCCGCGCTGTGCTCGGTGGCATCCAGCATCAGCATGCTGATCGGCTTCCGGGTGCTGCAGGGCCTTGGCGGCGGGATGCTGATGCCGCTCGGCATGATGATCATTACCAGGGCGGCCGGCCCGAAGCGGATGGGCCGCCTCATGGCGATACTCGGCGTGCCGATGCTGCTCGGACCGATCGGCGGGCCGATCCTGGGTGGCTGGCTGATCGACAGTGCGAGCTGGCACTGGATCTTCCTCATCAACGTCCCGATCGGCGTGATCGCGCTGGTCTACGCGCTCGCGGCATTGCCGAAGGACTCCCCGCGCCCGTCGGAGTCCTTCGACTTCCTCGGCGTGCTGATGATGTCCCCTGGCCTGGCCCTGTTCCTCTACGGCGTCTCCTCGATTCCCACGGAGGGCAAGGTCGGAACGCCCAAGGTGCTCGTCCCCGCGCTGATCGGGCTGGCCCTGGTCGTCGCCTTCGTTCTGTACTCATTCAAGCCCAGGCATCCGCTGCTTGACCTACGACTGTTCCGCAACCGCGGCCTCGCGGTCAGCATCGTGACGATGTTCCTGTTCGCGGTGGCATTCTTCGGCGGCCTGCTGCTGGTACCCACCTACTTCCAGCAGATCCGCGGCGAGTCCGTGCTCAGGGCTGGCCTGCTGGTGGCGCCGCAGGGCATCGGCGCAATGCTGACCATGCCGATCGCCGGTACCCTCTCCGACAAGTTTCCGGTCGGCCGGATCGTGCCTTTCGGCCTCGTCTTCATCGCGGCCGGCATGGCCGGCCTGACCCAGATCAGCTCTACCACGTCCTACCCCGTGCTGCTCGGACTCCTGTTCATCATGGGCCTGGGCATGGGCGGCACGATGATGCCGATCATGACCTCCGCGCTCAAGACGCTGCGCGCGGCCGAGGTTGCCCGCGGTTCCACGCTGCTCAACATCACCCAGCAGATCGCCAGCTCCGTCGGCGTGGCCGTGATGTCGGTCATCCTCACGAACGGCTTGAAAGACGCCAAGCTCGCCTACCCGGCGATCGCGGCCCGCCATAACCCTCAGATCGCCGCGCAGATCGGCGGCAAGGCCGGCATCAGCGAGGGCCTATCCCAGGCCGCGAACGCGTTCGCCCACACGTACTGGGTGGCCTTCGCGCTCGTCGGGGTGACCGTCGTCGCGGCCCTGTTCCTTCCCCGCAAGCGCGAGGAATCGCACCTGCTGGATCACGAGGAATCCGAGGCCACGCCGGTAATCGTGCACTAAAGCTCGGGCTCAGCCATGCCGCGGCGGTCGGCGGAACCGGACATCAACGTTTGCCGCGACCGCGCGCTGACTCGGATCGTCAGCCGGCTGCAACGTTAGCGGTGTCGGCTGACGATGACGCGGCGGCGGAGCTCGAAGGGGTGCGCGTCAATTTTGTAGGTAGCCAAGATCATCTTTGGTTGGGCGCTAGTCAGGCGGCTCCGGTCTGGTTGTGACGGTGGTTGCAGATGGTTTCCCACTGGCTACTGGCCTGGGCGCAGCGCAGGGTGATGATGGCGTCGGCGCCGTTGACGGTCCAGTGCATGCCGGACTGCTTGAGCCGCTGGCCGATGACCGCCTTGCAGCCTGCCTCCACGACGCCGGAGCCGGTGAACAGGCCGCGTGAGCGGAACCAGTGGTAGCGCATGCGGGGCGCGTTGTTCAGGAAGTAGCCCAGTTCCTTCGCTACCTCGTCCTTCTTCACGCCTTCGAGGGGGTAGGCGCGGACGGCGGCCTCGATGCCGTCGATGTAGCCGTAGTCGAGGTCTTCCAGGCGGGCGGCGAGCCACGCGTCCCTGCTGTCCAGCAGCATGAACTCCAGGGAGCGCGTGAGGCTGTAAAGGTGCTCGCGGGCGTGGTAGAGGTCAACTATCTGGGTGGCTTCGGGGAACTTGCTGGTGGCGATGCCCCAGATCCAGGCGGCGCCGTCGCCGATGATGGTGAGCTGGCGCACGTGGTCCGCGCCGCGGCGGATGCCCTCGGCCTTCACCAGGTCGCCGAACGCGGCGGCGGGCTCGAAGGTGGCGATGTAGCTGGAGGACGCCTTGTCCCGGACCGGGTACCCCTCGTCATCAACCTTGTCCTGGGTGAAGAAGACGGCCATCTTCACCTCGCGGGTGCGGGCGCGGCCGTCTTCGCCCTTGCCCTGGCGTCCGGCGGTCTCCTTCGAGGTCACCGGGACGCCGGTGCCGTCGATCACCATGTAGAGCTTGTCCGGCAGCGGGTCAGGCGGCAGCGGAACCAGCTTGCGCCGGGCGATGAGCCCGGCCCTGGCCCGGGATGCGGTGGCCTGGGCGGCGCCGTCTGCCTCGGCAGCCCGCTCGACGCGCTTGACAGTGAGCCGGACCCCGGCCAGGTCCTCCAGCAGCCCGGCCGCCCGCCCGAACGGCACCGCTGCCGCGGCCTTGGCGGTCATCGCGGCCAGGCCCGGTGACATCGACTGCCCCGCCACGCCCAGTTCCGCGTCGCGCGGGGCGAAGCCGTGCTCGCAGCGGGCGCAGTTGTACCAGGCCCGCCGCAGGGTGACCGGCCCGAGGACAGTGTCGATGACCTTCTCCCGGTAGCCGGTGAACACCGCATCGTGACCGCGCCCGCAGTCCACGCGCGGCCCGCGGTAGCCGGGGTCCGTCGACAGCGCCTCCCCGAGCACCCCGCCGCCGAGCTTCAGCAGCCCGGCCCGCAGCACCGCCTCGGCCGCCTCCAGGCCGGCAGCGCCGCAGCCCAGTGACCTGCCGGCCTCGGCTGCCAGGTGGCCTAGCTCGGCGGCCTTCTCCGCCGCGAGCGCCTCCCAGAGCCCCCCTTTTCCCCCGCCGCCGTGGCGGGGCCGTCCCCGGCCGCGCTGCCCGGCACCGCCGGGCGGGCCTCGCAGATCTGCTCGTTCACCTCCACGATCTGCCCCACCGTCGCGGTGAACTCCGCGTGCCGCGCGATCTCGCGGCGCACCTTCTCCACCTCGCCGGCCGCCAGTTGCCGGCCGACCCTCTTGCGGCGGCCCTCCGACCGCGTCCACAAGAACCGCGGCCCGTGCCCTGGATGACCCGGCGCCGCGCACGCACAGTTCGGCTTCCCGCACTTGCGGTAGTTCACGCTCACCGACCCGCGCCGGAAGTCGCCAACCTCTGCTAGCCGCCCGGCCAGCTGGTCCCGCTCGGCCTCCAGCTCCGGCAGCGACGGTTCGGACATCGGCACTCCTTGTCTGGTTGTAACAGTGACAACCAGACTCCCATCATAATCAGCCCAGAGGTGGGACCCCTACGAATGTGTCGCGCACCCGCTCGAAGCGGCGGCATCCTCGTACGGCGAGCTCGGCCTGCGCGTCGACCAGGCCAGGACGCTGCTCGCCCTCGGCATGGCTGAGCGCAAGCTGCGGCGGTGGGCGGCCGCCCGGCGCTCGCACCAGCGCGCCGCCGAGATCTTCGCTGAGCTGGGTTCGACCGGATGGGCAGAAAGCGCCCGCGCCGAGGCCGGCCGGATCAGCGCCCGGCGCCCTGGCCGCGCCGGTGAGCTGACTCCCACCGAGCGCCGGGTCGTGGAACTCGCGGCCAGCGGCCGCTCGAACAAGGAGATCGCCCGGGCTCTCTTCATCACGCTCAGCACCGTCGAGGGCCACCTGTCCCGCGCGCATACGAAGCGGACGCCGAACGATACGCGAACGCACCGGACCGTAGCGTTGTGGCATCAGCTCAGACAGACCAGCCGCGAGCAACACCGACACGCCGCCGCACCAGCAGTAGGACCAGGAGGTCACACGTGGACAGGCCCGGCGGACTATCAGCCATCGGCAACACACCTGTCGTCCGGCTGCAACGCATCACTGGCGGCACGCGCCACGCCGAGATCTGGGTCAAGATGGAGGCCGCGAACCCCACCGGCTCGTACAAGGACCGGATGGCGCTGGCGATGATCGAGGCGGCCGAGTCCGACGGCCGCCTGCAACCTGGCCAGGCCGTCGTCGAGTACACGGGCGGCAGCACGGGTTCCTCCCTGGCGCTGGTCTGCGCGGTGAAGGGCTACCCGCTCAAGATAGTGTCATCCGACGCGTTCGCTCCCGAGAAGATCAAGACCATGCGGGCTTTCGGCGCGGACGTCGAGCTGGTCCCGAGCCCCGAGGGCATCACGCCCGACCTCATCCCCGCGATGATGCGCAGGTCCGCCGAGATCGCCAAGGACACCAGCGGGTTCCAGACCGACCAGTTCAATAACATCGACATGGTCAACGGCTACCGCAGGCTCGGCGAGGAACTCCTCGACCAGCTTCCAGGGCCGCCAGCCATCACCGCGTTCTGCAGCTACGTCGGCACCGCGGGCTGCTTCCTGGGCGCCAGCCGCGCGCTCTCCGAAGGCCTGCCCGAACTCCACCGCGCCGTCGTCGAGCCAGCCGAGTCTGCCGTCCTCTCCGGCGGGCCGCCTGGAACCCACCACATCGAGGGCGGCGGCACGGGCCGCCGGCCACCGCTCCTGCACACGACCGACTACGACGAGGTGATAGCGGTCCCCGAAGCAGACGCCTTCGCCATGGCCCGCACCGCCGCACGCACAGAGGGCATCTTCTCCGGACCCTCCACCGGCGCCAGCCTCGTAGCGGCCCTGCAGATCGCGCAACGGCTCGGCCCCGGACACCGCGTCGTCACGATCCAGGTCGACAGCGGCCTGAAGTACCTCACGGGCTCCACCTACGAATAAAGGCGCTTCACGGCATAACGGGACGCTCGACGATCTCGCCCGCGTCATAGCATCAGTCCGGGCGAGCATGTAGAGTCCATTGACTACGAGCGGTTCTTCGTCCTGAACCTGAGTTACGGCGACCTGCGCGGCCCAGCGACCTGCCTTTCGGCCGCACCGAGAACCAGTTCTTCAACGCCGTGCCGTTGTCCGCCGATCCCGATGACTGGGCAGCGTTCAGGGCCCGCACGAGTTACCTGCGCAGGTACGTCATCAGCGGCGAGATCGAGGTCACTCTCAAGCTCACAGCCAGCGACGACGGGCGACGGAGTTGCAGCGGGCATCACGACATCACCCACGGGCAAATTCGGCACCAAGGCAGAGGGCGAAATCGCCGAACACGTTACGAGCAAATTCTACGTCGACGTAGATTCCGACAAGCGTACCGCGACCGCCAAACTAGGCGCGGAGCTGACCGACAAGCCGTTCAAACCTGAATTCGGCGTCCAGGCCAAGCCGGATTTCTTTTATATCACGGTCACTCTTGGAGAGGTTCCGATCTCGGAATTCGAGGCGGGCGGGCTGCATTTCAGCGGCACCATGGAATTTAAGGGGACCGTGAACTTCGCGCCCGGCCCGGCTGCCCTCGCGGTGGCGTCACCGATCATCGTCGCGGTACTGATCCTCGGCCTGACGGTGTACGGGATCGAAGCCGCCGACACCGAGCAGACCCGCTACGCCGGCCTGCTGGCCGCCCGGCAGGGCATCGCTGGCCGCATTGCCTGGGAGCTGGCCGGATCCGGCGCCGCGGCGGCCTACGAGGCGCGCAGGCTCGAGTGGCGCAAGGCGAACACCGCCATGGAAGCGCGGTTCATCGCCGGAGCCAACGAGATCAATCGCATCCTGGGCAAGTGGGCGGCACAGAAGCGGATGGCTCCCTGAGTGACTCAGTGTCGCGCGCGGTCGCCGAATAGCCAGGAGAAACACGGGCCGGCAGGCTCTCCTCGCGTCGGTCTCCGCTGTCGCGACCAAGCCCGGCATGGCCTCATCGCCGACGCGACCGCTCGCGGCTCAGCAGGAAGCTGATGATTCCCAGCAGTGCGGCAGCGGCAAGCTCGGGGCCGACTTCCGCGACTCTTCCGGCAGAACCACTGATCCACACGTACAGCCCGAATCCTGTAAGTCCGAACGCAGCCGAGAGCGCCAGCCACATCGACGATCGGGCATACACGATCCGGATGGTCCAGTTCGCCATGAGTGACAGACGCGACAAAATCCTCGTCGTATGCAGCCGGCTTCGAACGATCCACAGCGTGTCCATCAGGATGCCGTAGGTACGCGTCGACTTCATGTGCCCGAAGGCCGTGTAGACATAGCCTTCCGGGCTATCGACGGCCTGGAGACAGTCAAGCAACGCCCGGCGAATGTCCGGCGCGAAGATCAGGCTGGCTGGCTTGCAATGCGCGGTGCTTGCGATCAGATACAGCTGCCACGGTACTCGCACCCAATATTGCCTGTTGCGAATGACGAACTCATAGTTCGCCTCGGTTCGCTCATGCAGCTCGTGCCTGAGAATATCGAACAACTCGCGCCATATCTTCAGCGCCTTGTCATCACCGTCGCCAATCTCGGCCATTACCAGCAGGCAGAAGCACCGCACATACGGGCTGACGCTCCCCGGCTCCGCAGCGTCCTTGCGCACCAGGTCGAGATCGGCCGAATCCACGGCGACCCCAGCGGCATGGAGGCCACGGACGATGCTCGCTGTCGCAAGCGGATCGCGGTCGTGAACAGGGTCGAGATCGACAGCCCAGCCGCCCGCTTGACGTCTCGCCGCCACCAGGATGCCCAGTACCTTTTTCAGCAGCGCCTCTCGCCCTGCCGCCGCCGCCGGTGCCGCGGCAAGGGCGTAGAGCAGGTCTGCGCACTTAAACGCTATGTTCCAGTCGAGGAAGAGCCTGGCAGGCAACATGGCCTGGTCCTCTTCCGTGCTGGGCACGTCGTGTTCTATGGTCTCCCGGTCGGCGACATACTTGATCAGGCCCTCAATTATCCCGATTCTGTTCGGCGAAGGGCGGGTCCTGCTCATGACCAGGAGGGCAGCAGAGGTTCCGTAGAAGCCGCGCTGATTAAGGCTGTACGGGTTCAGGTGCTGCCCGGCGGCATAGATCCCTTCCGGCATGCCAGCCGCTTGCGTGCCGTTCTCAAGTAAGTCCCTGAACTGTTCTTCTATGCGCGTCATCGCCCACTGCAAGACCTTCTCGTTGACCGAAACATAAAAGTTCTCAGTAGGGAGAGCGACTGGCCTCATGGATCACCAGCATCAACTTCGAAGAGCCGCAGCGTTTCCGCGGTTATCTCGGACTTCTCCGCCACCAGGTAGTCCCACTCATCCTCGCGGCCAACTAACCGAGCCCATTCACGTCGATAGTACTGCGAAACCATCGGATCGGCTCCTACCAGCACCTGCCCTGCCGACCACCCGAGCAGCAGATAGCCGTCACTGTCGTCCGACTCGGCGCTGAGCGCTGCCCGCAGGGCCGGGAAGATCGTGCTTTCCCGCGGCGCTGGCAACGCCAGAGAACCAGGCGTGACGTGCAAGTGGGCGTGATCGATGCATGCCGACCTGCGCCGCGTTGCATCAGGCGCGCCGTGTTCCCAGAACGTCAGCTGTCCGAGCCTTCCTTCCAGTTGCTCGATCGCATCGTCCAGGAACTCTATGAAGTCCGCTGCTTGCGACCTGACGACGGAGCGCAGGTTCCGCCGGTGCTCTGATGGCGCTACGAGGACGTACCCGGGAGACATGCCACCCAGCGCCGCGACCACGAGACCGGCGCGCGGTGCTAGCCACAGCGGTCGGTCATGCCACCGTAGGCCGGTGCCACCTGCCTGCGCCGCGCATAAGAAGCAGTCCGCGATTTCGTTTTCTTCCGGCTGCATGCTTCCTCGATGGCTCGCTCGAGCACCGGCTCGAATTGGGTTATGCCGCGATCACTCGCCCCGATGCTGGGCTCGGCAATGTAGATCGCGTTGTCAACGATCACGTCGAAGACGCTCGGATCTGGCCAGAAGTCAATTCCGTAGAGCTCTGAGAATATCCAGCGCGAGAATCTGTCCTTCTGACGGACTTGCTCGTCGATATTGCCGGGGACCGGCAGGCGCGCGCGCATGAACGTGACCTTGGCCTTAGCGATTCTTGACTCGGCACTCGAGGCGATCCAGACTCTGATCGCGCTGTCATCCTCACAGAGCCACGGCTGAAGCCACGCGTCGACGACAAGCGGAACGGGCGAGGCCCGGATGCGCTCGCTCATCAGCTCATCCAGCCTTCGGTCAGCCTCCAGCGAGCGCCGTCGCAGGAGATCGATGCCCGGATCCCACTCGCTGACGCCTGGTTCGCGAGGGGAGCGGAGAAGCTGACGCCGGAATTGCGATGCACCGAGATAGCCGCAGCCGAGGTGCGTGGCAAGCAAGTGTGAGTGCGTGGTCTTCCCAGCGGCGGTATAGCCTGAAATCAAGAGGGCTGAGAGATTGCTGTTCACGTTAGCGTGGCATCAATTACCGTCTTAATGGTGGGCATTTGCGAAGGCACGATCTCCAGTCCCTGCAAGTCTGACTTGCTAAACCAGCGCTGATCCGCCAGGTAGTCGTCTGGCTCTCGCCGGAGCTTGGCGCGACGGCTGCCGGGCTCCACCGTGCAGTAGCGGCTGACGGCTACCACGCGCACACCCTCGCCATGCCACGACATATTCCAGGACCACAGGTCAATAAGCGCGCCTGGACACACCTTCAGGCCAGTTTCCTCGAGAACTTCCCGCTTCATGTGCGCGTCCATGTCTTCTGGACCCCGCAGCCTGCCTCCAGGTAGCTCCCACAACCCCGGGTAGTACGGGTCATCCTGTGACTTCCGTACCAGCAAGATTTTGTTGTTACGGGTGACAACGGCCTTCTGCGCGAACTGAACCTCTGTCACGTGCGGCTCCTTTTGCCGACGCCTGCGGTGAACCAACTCCATGTACATCGCTCGACCAACCTGATCAGGCCTTCGTCACATAGCGTAGCTACATGACTTCATATCGTGGGGAAGGTGTCCGGGTTCTGGCGTCGTCACATCGGGCGGCGGGGCCTGAACTGCGCGCCTGGCTGCGCGCCGGCAGACGGCCAGCCAATCGGCACGGCATGAACCAGGAAAGGCGTTACCGGCGCACGTGCAGACCGCGGCAGATAACGGAAGATTGCGAGCACCTCTGCAACAGTCCAGCACGGAGATCCTCATCTTCGCCCCGGCGAGCATCATCATCCTTGAAGGGCGGGATTTGGCCCCCCTGCCCGTAGTAGCGCCGACTGACCGGCCTAACAGCGATGACCAGCGATGATTGGCTCTAAGGGCGCCGATCATCGCTTTGCTCGCTTTCACCACTGGACCTTCGAGTTCCAGAATGGCGGAACCATGGCCCGATTGCAATTCGAACTCCCGCCAATCGGCTCCCTATCCATGGAGAGCTCGCCCAGGCTGCATCATGCGATTCACGAACGTCGGCCCGCCCCGTCGAGGTCGCCAGCGGCGCCAAATCCTCACAGGCAGGCGACGTGACCTAGGCCCATGGCAGCAACAACTTCCTGGCTAGGAGCGGCCATACAAGCAACGACACCTGTTTGTACGGCGGACGGCCCTGCTACCTCGCGACCCGTGGCTACGACATGGCCGCCGGCCGCGGCTCACCTCGCGCCTCCCGGCTGGCCTGCGATCTGGCGGTACTCGCGCCGGCCCAGGTAGTGCCGGATACGGAACACGCGCTGTCTTCCGTAAGCCGGTAAATCCTTGGGAAAGCTCCTTTCGCAATGGCGCAGTCCGCGCGAGACTAAATGGCGAGCGCTGAAGGGGAGGGCCCGTCGTGACCGACATGAACGAACAGCCTGCGTCAGCTGAGGCCCCGCGGCTGCCCAACGGGAACGGCGGCGGGAACGGCGGCGGCCACTGTACGCCGTCTCACTCGCTATTCGTGAGCGCGACGGCATCACCAGATCTCGACCCGAACACGGTGAACGTGCAGGTGGTGGCCGGGACAATGATGCAGCTGATCGGCATCGCCAAGGAGGTCACCATCACGTTCCAGTGTGACCTGCTCGAGGCCGAGATACCTTTTTCCTGGTCGCTGACGTTCCAGCCCCCCGGTGGCAGCGAAACCGACATCACGGGCCAGCTGACCGCGGCGAACACGCTGAATCCCACGTTCCTCGCGGCCGCCGAGGGGACCTATCGCGCGCGGCTGACTGGCAGTAAGGCCGGGCTCGGGTCACGGACGTCGCTCGTGGAGGTCGACGCCGCCCCGCCTCCCCCTGTCCTGCTGGAGCAGACGGGGTTCATCACGTTCCTGCGCGCCCACGATCTCGGCACGGGCTTCGGGCCCCCGACAGACTTCCTGGACGTCGAAGCCGTGATCAAGCTCGACACCGCCCCTGCCGAGTCCTACGGATTCGAACTCAGGAATGATCGCTTCCGGCCGTCACGGCAGGCGATGTTCGATTTGCTGCGGGACGCCTATTTCAATAACCGCGCGGTCACCATCGACTACTTCATCATCCCGGGCAGGCACAATGGCGTCATCTTCCGGGTCGCGCTCATCAGTTAGCTGATTGCCGGGCGAAGGCTCAGAGCGGAGGGCGTTGGCAGGTGACTGCGGACAGAGACAGAGGGTATGTGCCGGTCCCCGGCAGCGAGCGGCAGCCGCTGCCGGGGGCGCGCCGCGTCGGCCCGGCCGACCCCGGCGAGCTCATCGAGGTGAGCGTGTACCTCAAGGCGCCGCGTCCGCCTGCGCCGCAGGCCCGCAGGCCGCTCAGCAGGTCAGAGTTCGCCGAGCGGCACGGCGCACGGAGCGAGGACCTCGCCGCGATCGAGGCCTTCGCGCGCGAGAACGACCTGCAGGTACGCAGCAGCGATCCGGCGCGACACCAGGTCGTGCTCGCTGGCACCGTCGCGGCTATGAGCCATGCGTTCGACGTCGAACTGCACCGCTACGAGGCCGACGAGACCGCCTATCGCGGCCGTACCGGGCATGTTCACGTCCCCGCCGGGCTGGCTGACGTCGTGTCGGCCGTGCTCGGGCTCGACGACCGCCCGCAGGCCAAGCCCCGCCTCGTCCGCCTCGGCGGCCCGCTCGCCGAGCCGGCCGTCGCCCGGTCCTTCAGCCCGCTCGAGGTCGCCGGCCTGTACGACTTTCCGACCAGCGGCACCGGCTCGGGCCAGTGCATCGGCATCGTGGAACTCGGCGGCGGTTACCGCGACGCCGAGCTGGCCGCCTACTTCGCGAGCCTCGGCATCGACGGACCCGCCGTGTCGAGTGTGTCCGTGGACGGCGCGAACAACTCGCCGAACGGCGACCCCGACTCCGACGACGCCGAGGTGCTGCTGGACATCGAGGTCGCGGGCGCCGTCGCTCCGGGAGCGCGGATCGTCGTCTACTTCGCGCCCAACTCAGACCGCGGCTTCGCCGACGCCATCACCGCCGCCGCATTTGACGCCGTCAACAAACCGTGCGCATTGTCGATCAGCTGGGGAAGCGCCGAGTCGACCTGGACGCCGCAAGGTCTCCAGGCGATGAACCAGGCCCTGGCGGCCGCGGCGGCACTCGGGATCACGGTCTGCGTGGCCTCAGGAGACGACGGTTCTTCTGACCGCCAGGGCGACGGCCAGGCGCACGTGGACTACCCGTCGTCGGACCCGCACGTCCTCGGCTGCGGCGGCACCCAGCTGCTGGCCGACAGCGGCGCGATCGCCGGGGAGACGACCTGGAACGATGCGTACGGCGCAACAGGGGGCGGCGTCAGCGACGTGTTCGGCCTGCCGGGCTATCAGGTCGGTGCGGGCGTCCCGCGGTCAGCCAATCCCGGCGGCCGGACCGGCCGCGGCGTGCCCGACGTGGCAAGCAACGCCGACCCGCTGACGGGCTACCAGATTCTCGTCGACGGGCAGAACGCCGTCATCGGCGGCACCAGCGCGGCCGCCCCGCTGTGGGCAGGCCTGATCGCCCTCATCAACGAGCAGCTGGCCGAGCCGGTCGGGTTCTTCAACCCCGTGCTGTATGCGCAGGTCGTCCCCGAAGGCGACGGCGTGACCGACGTGACGGGCAGCGGAAACGGCGCCTATCAGGCCGGCACCGGCTGGGACGCCTGCACGGGGCTCGGATCGCCCCGCGGCGAGAGCCTGCTGGCCGCGCTGATCTACTAGCGCCTGCCTGCCCCGGCCGCGGCACGTCAGCGCGGTATGGAAGGTTCCATCCACCAGCAGATCCCGCAATCCATGGACCATCGGTACATCTCGATCATTCCGCGGGACCGTTCCGGTCAGGATGTCCGTGGTCGTGGCCGTGGTCATGGTCATGGTCATGCGGATGGTTGTCGCTTCCGTTACCGCCCTCACGGGGCGGATCCGCAGGCATTCAACACCCGGGCTGGCCGTGGTTGCCGCAACACCCCTGGCGGCCGCGGAGCTTGATCACCGTGTTGGCCGCGGCCATCCGAAGCTTCTCAGCGAACGGGGCGTCGGAGCTCGTCCAGTTCGTGAACATGGCCGCGGGGTCCGGCCCCTGCTGAGATTCGTCGCTGGGCTCTGCCATAGCGCCCAACCTACGGCGGCATCACGCCATCGGTCCACCGGCGCCCGCTTCGTCGCCGCGGCACCCGGGTATCAACACAGTCTCACCAGTACCGGCCAGCGTGACAGGCCAGTACGGGGGATCGGCCGTGCCAGCACGGCGTCGCCCGCAGTCAACTGCCAGAGGGGGGAACATCGCAATGACTGCTATGCCGAACATCGTCCTGGTACACGGCGCCTGGGCGGACGGATCCTGCTGGGACGGCGTGATCGAGCGCCTGCAGACCGACGGCTATAACGTCGTCGCGCCCCAGTTCCCCGAGTCCTCGCTAGCCGACGACGTAACCCGGCTCCGCCAGGTCCTGGACCGGCAGGACGGCCCGACCATCGTGGCCGCGCACTCCTACGGCGGCCACATCATGACCGCACTCGGCAACAACGCGCCGAACGTCGTCGGCCTCGTCTACATCGCCGGCTTCGGCCTCGACGAGGGCGAGACCATCGGCCAGCTGCTGGCCCAGGGGCCGCCCACCCCGGCGACGGCCCATATCGACGTCGACAACCGGGGCTTCGCCTGGCTGCCTGAAGACGACTTCCTCGCTCATTTCGCGCCAGACGTCGAGCCGAGCAAGGCGAAGGTGATGTACGCCGTCCAGCAGCCGCTCGCCTTCAGCACGTTCGACGCGGTCATGGGTCCTCCGGCCTGGAAGTCGTTCCCGACCTGGTACATGGTCGCGATGGCCGACGAGGTCATCCCGCCTGACGCCGAGCGCCAGTTCGCCGCCCGCATGGGCGCGACCACCGTCGAGATCCCGACCAGCCACGTGGCGATGGTCTCCCATCCTGACGAGGTCGTCGACCTGATCAAGACGGCAGCCCAGGCGGTCCCGGTCCCGGCCTGACAGCGGGGCCTCGCCGCTGCCGAGCGGCCGTTCCGCCGCGAACACCACGCTGTTCCGCCCCGGCGAGTCCGGTCAGTTGATCGAGCGCTGGAGCAGAGACCGGTTGGTGAGCATCCACGAGGCGCTGCGGACGCGCCAGGTGATCGCCCAGGCGTACGGGTACCCGCTGGACGTCGTCGCGCTGACGGCGTCCGGGGTCACCCCGGCGTTGACGGCCTCAGCCCGCGCATCGTGCACCGCGAAGGTGATCATCTTGTCGACGAAGCCTTCGCGGTCGCGGCGGGGCAGGCCGTAGCCGTCGAGGATCGCCTTGAGCTGCCGCGCCCGGGCCGCGGCGTCGGGCAGGGCACACCGCTCAGCGATGTCATCGTCGTGCAACTGCGCGTTGAGCCAGGCAGCCTGGGCCAGGTCCCACTCCGCATCGGCGGGCCCGGCGAACTCGAAGTCGATCAGCGCGGCCGGCCGCCCGTCCGTGGCCACGATGTTCCATGGCCCGGTGTCACAGTGCCCGAAGACCGGCCGCGATCCGGGCAGGCTCCGGCCGAACCATGGCTTCCAGGAAGCCTCGGGCGGCGGCGTGAAGGTCGCGCCGGCAGCGTGCAGCCCGGCCAGCAACGCCCCGACCTCGCCGACCGCGTCGTCAGCCCAGGCCCGAGGGTGCGGGCTCGAGCCTTCGATGTAGCTGACCATCTCACGGCCATCGGCTGCGAGCCCACCGCCGACCACTCGCGGCGCGCCCGCGAACCCGGCGTCCTCCAGGTGCCGCAGCAACGCCAGCACCGCCGGGCTCCACGGGCCAGGATCGCGATACACGACGCCTGCCCGCAGGCTAGCCCGCGACGGCAGGCCGCCACTGCCTTCGGCCGCGAGGCGCCGCTCCTCGTCACCGCTCACCTGCCAGATGCTGCCACCGCGACCGGCCGGCGCGCGCCTGAATAATCGCGCCCGGCTCGGTCACCAATTGCCAGGACCGGCCGGCACTCAGGCGCCAGCGCTCAGACGCCGACCCCTCGCAGGCCGTCGACCGTGTACCGGAACAGCTCGACGACCTGGCCCCAGGCCGACCGCTTGCTCTGCCCAAAATCGGGACCAGGAGCAGGCGGCGGCGGGGGCGGGGGCTGGAGCGGGAACTGGTTGCGAGGTGGCGGCGGCATGGCGGGCGGCCGCGGCGGCGCCGGTTTCACCGCGGCGCACAGGTAGTGCATCATCACCGCCGGGAACCGCTCGAAGATCAGGTTCCGCGGCCGCTCCCAGCCGATGCCGGCCTCCGCGCACACCTGTCTGACCGTCTCCTCCGTGGCCAGGTTCGCGAACCCGGACCCGTGGTACGGCAGAACGTGGTGCACCCGGTGCGGACTCAGCCCAGCGCTCAGGAACAGGTCGACCCACCGGTTGCCGATCACGCTGAGGTCGTAGCTCAGGCATATCTGCCGCGCGGCCCAGTCGTCGCGCAGCGGCTCGGGGATCTGCGCGATCTCTTCCTCGGTCTCGGCTTCCTCGAAGTCGTGGCTCGCCACCACGAGGAACGTGTTGAACCACAGCGTCAGGACGAACTGGATCAGCCAGGCGACGATGTGACCGGTCGCCAGGCACGCGCCGATCTCGATCAGCAGCCACGCCCGGATCAGCCAGAAGTCCGCTCGGACCGGCGCCGCGCCCTTCGGCCGCTCGAACCTGGCGAGCTCGCGAGCCCGCAGCGACAGCCCGCTCAGGCAGATGCCCAGCTTGTGCACCGTGTATCCGGGTATGCGCAGCAGCGGATGCAGGCGGAGCATGCCGTCGAAGAACGTCTTCTTCACGTCAGCCCCCGAGCCCATGTACGGGTGATGCAGCAGCACGTGCCCGTCCGCGCCGATGAGGCTCGTGCCGACGTAGTTGATGTCGAACAGCGCCTTCCCGAGCGGGAACGTGACGCGGCCCTTGTCCCGCCACTTCCTGTGCAGGTGGTAATGGCCCGCGCCCGCCAGCGCGGTCCGCGTCAGCACCATGATGAGCACGAAGGCCCAGGCGGGTATGACGTTCGCGATCAGCAGCGCCAGCGCGGCGACGTGCGAGGCGCCGATCGCCCAGGTGACCGCGTCAAACTTGCGGTCGTACCTGCGCAGATCCCGCTTGGAGAACCGCGCATTCACCCTGCTGCGAATTTCGGCGAGCAAACTGCCCTCGTCGCGATAGTCAAGCCTCGGCAGATCCGTGGTGGCGTCGAAATCCGGATCCAGCAGGAACGGCGGCACGCCCAGTTTCGGGAGAATGTCCTTCTCGGTGTACCCCTCGATCTCGTACCTGGCGAGAATCTTCTGCAGCTTGGCCGGATCGCGGTGATAGGTGTGCAGCACCGCGCTGATATCGCGACCCTGGGTCGGCCCGAACCAGGTCATCCCGCCCGGGTGAATCCGCATCCACTCCGTGAGATCGTAGGCGCGCCCGTCGACAATCCAGAATGGCCGGCCCTGCGGCAGGATGGTGCCGGTATGCGGCGAAGTCCGCGGTTCCCCGAGGCTCATGGTGTCGGCCATTGACTACTCCTTCTTATGGTCGCCGCCGCTAGCCGGCATGCAGCCGGCATTCCCACCTTGTATCGAGCGGCCTTGGCGAGTTCCGCCGCCGCCGCGGGTTCGAGGCCGTAACAGTCGTCGAGGATCCGCCGGGTAAAACAAGCAGCTTCCGGCGAAACTGGGCGCAGGGCTTTAATCGCGCCACCTATCGCGACGTCGACGGTGTCATCGACAATGTCGACAAGCCCGAGCCGCGACGCCCGCTCAGCCGGCAGATCCGCACCGACGAGGAAAATCCGCCGCGCATTGCCGAGCCCCACGAATTTCGGCAGCCAGTACGCGCCCATTCCCGGGAAACACCCCTCGGACAGGCTTCCAATCGACAGCCGCGCTCGCGCGGAGGACAACCGGAGATCGGTGACAAGGCCCACCTGTACGGCGGCGGCTCCGACGCGGCCGTCGTAGGCAGTCAGGGTTTTCGCCCGCAGCCGGCTGACCAGGCCAAGAGCCTCGTCCCAGCGAGCGAAGTAGCGCATGTCGTCGCGCGCCGGACCTGGCTGCCACGACGGGAACTCCCCGGTGACCGAGTCCGTGCCGCCCGCGAACAGGAACACAAGGTTCTCGACCCCGTGCCGCGCGACGTCGTCCAGGACTGACTCGACGGCGCTGACCAGCTCCGCGTCGATGATCGCCTCGTCGATCCTGAGCGTCAGCACGCGCTCGCCGTCACACTCGTCGATGCCGGTCAGCACGCCTCGACCTGTCCGAATTCGAGCAGCGCGGTCTCGATCTGGGCGCCAGGGCCCATGGTCACCATCACGCCGCGGTCGCCGGCCGACACGCAGCCCTCGGCGAGCAGCCGCTCCAGGCTGACCAGGAAGCTGCCGCTGGAGATGTTCCCGTAGTCCCGCAGCACGGAGCGCGTGTGCCGCACGTCGTGCTCCTCGAGGCCGAGGCTGAGCTTGACCGAGTCGATCACCGCGCCGCCGCCGGTGTGCAGCACCCAGTGCTTGATGGCGGACAAATCCAGCTCATGACGCTCGAGGAGCCTCTCCAGCGGTTCACGGACGTTGAAACCTATAACGTAGGGTATGTCCCGGTCGAGGAAGAAGCTCCATTTCCCGGCATTCTCGTTCCAGTCGAACCGCATGGCCGCCCACTGGTCAGGGATGCAGAAGCTCTCGAAATCGAGCACGCACGGAACAGGGCCAGGCGATGGCGAGACAGCCCAGTTTCCGGTGAGGCTCGTCATGACCGCCGCGGCCGCCCCGTCGCCGAAAAGGCTGTTGACAATTCCCGTGCGCGGCGAGTCGTCGAGAACATACATCGCGGAATTAATCTCGCAACAGACGAGCAGGCCAACCTGCCCCGGATGGTTCTTCACCCACTGAACGAGCGGGTTCATGCCATTCAGGCCGGCGTTACAGCCCATTCCCACGACGTCCGCCCGCACGAGCTTGCGATCAAAGCCGAGTTCCCTGGAGAGCAGGGAGCTGAGCCCGGGAACCATGAATCCGCTGGACGTGACGCACAGCAGGTAGCCGACGTCTGAGGGAGCCAGGGACGCGGCGTCCAGGGCGTTGCGGATCGCGCGCGACCCGATCTCGAGTGCTCCGTCGCGAAACTTGGCGTGCAGGTCAGCCGGGGACTCGTGGCGAGCTCGCCCGGTGCGCGAGTCCCTGCCAGGAAGGTACAGGTGCCTCTTGCGAATGTGCGGCGCGCGCAGGAGCCTGCGCACGACCGGGTTCTGCAGGCCGAGAAGGTCCCCGATCTCTTCTTGCGAATAGGGCGTCTGCGGAAATGCGCTTCCGACGGAAGCGATCGCGGCCGTCCTTTCCCGCAAGAATTCCTGGCGGTGGATGGGGGTGACATCGGGGCTATTAACCTCGCGGACATCCACGCCTTGAACCATGTATGATTCGTCCCAACCTAAATCAAACTCCCATATTTGCTCATAGGGTACAGGACCGGCCGTTCCCGCCGCTTCACCAAAGTGGGTCATGAGGTCTATGTGACAGCTGAGCGTGAAGTTAACAAGAGCGGGCGGTGAGCCGAAGGCCGCGCTCGCGCGGCTGGCGACGACGGCCATTCTGTTACGCTCGCGGCGTGGCCAGCGTGAACGGCACTCCCCCGTATCGGTACCAATCGCACGACGAGGACAGCGCCCGGTGGCTCGGCTTCCGCTTCCGTCCTGGCGACATCGTGATCAGCACCCGGCGCCGGACCGGGACGACGTGGATGCAGATGATCTGCGGGCTGCTGATCTTCCAGCGACCCGATCTTCCCGCGCCGCTCTGGCACCTCTCACCGTGGCTGGATCACCTGGTCGTGCCGGCCGACGTCGTGTACGCGCGGCTCGCACAGCAGCCGCACCGGCGCTTCATCAAGACCCACACCCCGCTCGACGGGATTCCGGCGGATCACCGGATCACCTACATCGTCACGGTCCGGCATCCGCTCGACGCGTTCGTGTCGTTCCAGCACCAGGGCGACAACATCGACCGGGCGCGGCTGGGGCAGCTGACGGGCGAGGACGTCGCTGCCGCGCCACGGGAGCCAACGGAAACGGTGCGCGACCGCCTGCTGCGGTGGATCGACGAGGACGCCGATCCCAGGGCCCGGCCGGAATCGCTGCCGGGCATCCTGGCACACTTCGCCGGTGCCTGGCACAAGCGCCACGAGCCGAACGTCGTGCTGGTGCATTACGACGACCTGCGCGCCGGCCTGGAAGGACAGATGCGCGGCCTAGCCTGGCGACTCGGCATCGCGGTCCCGGAAGGGGCCTGGCCCGCTCTCACCGGCGCGGCCAGTTTCCGGCACATGAAGGATCACTCCGATCGGCTTGTCCCGGCCACCCAGGGGATCTTCAAGGACACCGCGTCGTTCTTCAGCCGCGGCACGTCAGGGGCCGGCAGCGAGATCCTCACGGACGAGGAAGTGGCCCGCTACCACGCCCGCGTCGCCCGGCTAGCCCCGCCCGACATGCTCGCCTGGCTGCACTCGCCACGCGGTGACCTGGCGCCGGCATGACGGTGCTTAGCGGAAGAGAAAAGGGCCGCATAGGGTCCTGAGTCTTCCCCTAGGCGCTACGTCTTCCCCGTATTGTGGCGTTGGCTACGGGCCGGCGAACGGAGCAGGACCGTCGCCGGGACCGCGTCCTCCGGGCGGCGGCCGGCGCGGCGGCGGGCGGTGCTGACCCGGCGGGCGCGGCGGGAATCCCGGAGAGAAGTCCGGCGGGTAGTCGGGCACAAAGTCCGGTGCGAGGTGCGGCGGAAGGCGATGGTCGCCCGGCCACCCCCCTGGCCGCGGGCCGGCGGCGGGCGGCTCCTGGCGGGCGAACTGGGTCCAGTACAGGTCGGCGTACAGTCCCCCGGCCGCGAGCAATTCCTCGTGCTGACCGCGCTCGGTGATCCGCCCTTCGTCGATCACGAGGATCTGGTCGGCCTCCCGGATGGTCGACAGCCGGTGCGCGATGACCAGCGACGTGCGGCCCTCCAGCGCGGTCCGCAGCGCCTGCTGGACGGCCGCCTCCGACTCGGAGTCCAGGTGCGCGGTCGCCTCGTCGAGCACCACGACGGCCGGTGCCTTCAGCAGCAGCCTGGCCAGGGCAACCCGTTGTTTCTCACCGCCGGACAGCCGGTAGCCGCGGTCGCCGACGATCGTGTCCAGGCCGTCGGGCAGCACCGAGATCAGCTCCCAGATCTGCGCCGCGCGGCACGCCCCGATCAGGTCCGCCTCGGTCGCCCCCGGCCGCGCGTAGCTGAGGTTCGCCCGGATCGTGTCGTGGAACAGGTGCGCGTCCTGGGTCACAACGCCGACCGCGTCGTGCAGCGACTCCTGGGTCACGCCCCTGACGTCGAACCCGCCGATGCGCACCGAGCCCTCGTCCGGGTCATAGAGCCGCGACACCAGCGCGGTGATCGTCGTCTTGCCCGCGCCCGACGGCCCGACCAGCGCGGTCAGCTGCCTGGCGGGAGCGGTAAAGCTCACGTCGTGCAGCACGCCAGGCCTGGCGTCCGTGCGCTCGGGCCCCGGCAGCGCGATGAACTCCAGCGAGGCAAGCGACACCTCTGACGCCGACGGGTAGCGGAACGAAACCTGCTCGAACACGATGTCCGCCGCCGCACCGGCCCCGGGCGCTGACCCATTGCCCTGCCGCGCGAGCACGAGCGGCGCCGCGTCAGGCCGGTCCTCGATAAGCGGCTTCAGGTCGAGCACCTCGAACACGCGGTCAAAGCTGACCAGCGCCGTCATCAGATTGACCTGAACGTTGGACAGTGCGGTGATCGGGCCGTAAAGCCTGTTGAGCAGTAGCGCGAGCGCAACCAGCGTGCCGACCTCGAACGCGCCGTGCACGACAAGCGTGCCGCCCACCCCGTAGATCACCGCCACCGACAGGGACGCGAGCAACGTCAGCGCGATGAACAGCGAGCTGCCGTACATCGCCTGGACGATGCCGATGTCCCTGACCTTGGCCGCGCGGCCGGCGAACGTGTCGGACTCTTCCTGCGGCCGGCCGAACAGCTTCGCCAGCATCGCGCCGGCGACGTTGAACCGCTCGGTCATCGTTGACCCCATCGCGGCGTCGAGCTGCATCGACTCCCTGGTCAGCCGCTGCAGCCTGCGCCCGATCAGCCGGGCGGGGACGATGAACATCGGGATCAGCGCCAGCGCGATGATCGTGACCAGCCAGGAGAAGTACAGCATGGTGACCAGCACGAGGATCAGCTGCAGCGTGCTCGACACCGTCGACACCAGCGTGGAGGTCAGCGCCTGCTGCGCGCCGATCACGTCGCTGTTCAGCCTGCTGACCAGCGAGCCGGTCTGCGCCCTGGTGAAGAACGCGATCGGCTGCCGCTGCACGTGCGTGAACACCTCGGTGCGGAGATCGTAGATCAGGCCCTCGCCAACCCGCGCCGTGTAGAAGCGCTGGACGATATTGAGGAACCCGTCGAGGATGGCCAGCCCGGCGACGGTGGCGGCGACCTCGATCACGACGTTGACCCGCCCTGGCAGCACGCCCCGGTCGATGACCACGCCGAGGAGCACAGGGATCGAAACCGTGATGACCGCGTCCAGCGCGGCTGCCAGCAGGAAGACCGCGAGGTCCCAGCGGTACGGACGCGCGTATCCCGCGATCCTGCGGGTGAGTCCCGGGTTCAGGTGCTGCTTGGTCACCGACGAGTCGGCGGTGAACCCGCGCATCATGTGAAGCTGGCCGGGGCCGGGATGCATGGCGGCGCATTCCTCCTGATGGCGGGCCGTTCCGCCGCCTGTCAATTCAGGGTATTAGCGCAAGATTCGCCCAGCAACCATTCACACAGCAGCGAACGGCGCCTTATCGCTGCGCGGCCGCCTCCAGCAGCGCGTCCAGTTCTTCGGCCAGGTAGTCAGCCATGCCCTCGATGTCAGGGACGAGTTCCCGGCACGCGACCAGCCCGAAGTGCAGCTGGCCGAGGTATCCGATCACGGTGATGTTGAGTCCCTGACCGTCGGTGATCACCGAGACCGGGTAGTGCGCGAGCAGCCTGGCGCCGGCCAGGTAGACCGGCACGTTCGGCCCGGGAACGTTGGAGATCGTGAGGTTGAACGGCGGCAGCCGGTTCAGCAGTCCGGTCGCGAACACGACCCGCGCGGCGCGGGCGGTGAGGGCGGGCGGGGCGAAGTCGCTGACGTGGTCGACCAGTCCCTGCGGTATCGCGGCTTGCTGTTCCTTCGCGTGCTTCGTCGCGGCATGCACGATAACAAGACGCTCGGCCGGCTCGGCCACGTTGGTGGGCAGCACGGCGAGCATGGCCGACACCTTGTTGCCCAGCGCTCCCGTGCTGGAAGGGTCGCGGATCGACACCGGGATCATCGCGATCAGCGGCGAATCGGGCAGTGCCTCACGCGAGGCGAGCCAGCGCCGGAGCGCGCCAGCGCACATGGCCAGGACCACGTCGTTGACCGAGACGCCGAACGCGTTCTTGACGGACTTGACCTGCTCGAGGTCCAGGCTGCGGAATGCGACGCGGCGGTGCTGCGTGATGGACCCGTTGAAGGGCGTGGACGGCGCGGACCCGAGCCTGGTGGAGATGACCTCGCCGTCGCCGCGGTTCAGCCCGAGCATTCCGCCCACGAAGCCGCTGAGGATCGGCCCGAGGGTCGGCACCACGCGGATCATCTCGTTCGTCACCCGCACCGTCTGCACGGGCCGCCACGCGAGCCTGGCGGCCGCGAGCGCGGCCAGCGCCACCGGTCCTGGCGGCCTGGCCGGCGCGAACGGCTCGGCCGGCGGCAGCTCGCGGCCCTCAGGCTTGAGGTCGAGCAGCACGGTGAGAAGTTCGGCGCCTGACACCCCGTCGACCGCCGAATGGTGGATCTTCGTGTACACCGCGGCCCGGCGCTTGGCGAGCCCGGTGATCAGGTAGATCTCCCACAGCGGCCGGCTCCGGTCGAGCGGGCGCGCGTGCAGCCGGGCGATCTGCTCGGTGAGCTGCGCATAGGACCCGGGCCGCGGCAGCGCGATCTCCCTGATGTGGTACTCGATGTCGAAGTCCGGGTCGTCGACCCAGTACGGCTGGTCAAGCCCGAGCGGAACGCTGACCAGCCTGCGCCGCAGCACCGGAACCAGCGGCAGCCGCTCGCCGAACACCGACGTCAGCCGGTCGAGGGTCAGCGGCTCGGGCGCGTCCCTGGGGTCCAGTACGCACACCCCGCCCACGTGGCCGGTTGTCTTCGGGGTCTCCAGCGCCAGGAACGCCGCGTCGAGGCCGGTGAGTTGCTGCACAGCAGATACCCCTCCCGCGGGTCGCGCTATCTCCCTGGGTAATGCGACCGCAGCCTGGGCGGCGGGCTGAACCGCTCCCGGCGCCCGGCCGTCGCGGCGAGCCGGTCAGCGACCAGCCACAACGTCGCGGGATCGGTGCCGAAGCCCAGGTGAGCGCACCGGACCTCGACGTTCTCGTGCAACTCGGTCTCGGGGCCTGTGCAGGCCTGCCAGGCTACGATCCCGTCGTATCGCGAGTAGACCGCCGTCGAGGGAACGCCGATAGGCTCAGACAGTCGCTCCCGCGCCGGAACTCCCTGCGCCGCGTGCAGGTGCGCACGGCGCTGGTAGACATGATGGGCGTGAGATTGCCGGTCGTCTGTCATACCGAACGGACTGCCGAGCGTGATCACCTGACGTACGTGCGCCGGCTGCTGCCGCGCCAGTTCCCTGGCGTAGATGCCGCCCAGGCTCCAGCCGACCACCGATACGGGTCTGCCAGTCCGCTCGGCCAGTGCCGACAGCGCCCGCGGCAACTCGCCGACGACCCGCTCGGTCGGACCGCGGTTGCGGCCAAGGTTCCAGCCGGCCGCGTGATAGCCAAGCCGCCGCACAAACCTGCGCAGAACCGACGTACTGACGTCGGAGGCCAGCAAACCAGGAAGCACCAGCACGCCGTGACCGTCCCCGCGAGGCGCGCGGGACAGCCATGCCGCCGCCAGCGGCGCCGCCGCGAAGCCGGCCAGGCCCCTGACCGGCTCGGTAACCAGCAAGCCGATCGGCGGCCCCGATACCGGGCCGGGACTTGTTCTGCTGTGTTCTGTCGTAGCGCTCATCACGGGCCGCTCCCCGCCACACTCTCGCCGAAGCCCCGTCGCCCGGCGAATGCCCCCAGAGTATGCGAACTGAGAGGTCAGCGCCCAGAACGGGGTGCGGCCAGCAATCCGAGCGGGCTCGGCGCGGCAAACGCGATCCGCAGGCCGATCCGGCCGCCTGCGAGCCGCACCACCTGAATGTTCGCGGCGAGATACGGGGCCCGTTGCGCGCGCGCGAAAGCCGCCATCCATCGCACCTGGCTGGCGTGGCCAGGGCCGGCAAGGGTGCCAGGCGCGGCCAGGTCGGCGGACCGGAAAGGAATGCCAGGACTGGCGCCATGAGCCAGGTCCCCAAACGACACGATCACGATCATCCGCCGCGCCGCCAGGCTCGCGATGATTGCCAGGAGCCGGGAGTCGATCTGGCCGTGCGCGAGCTGCCTGCGCGCCACCGATGACACCGTGATCTGCTGGTTTTCCAGCAAGTTGGCACCGGCTGCTCGACGAGCCAGCACGTCAGCGCGGAGCGAGGAGGAGTACGCGGCGGCTCCGTGCGCTGCGACGACCCGGATCGAAACGCCTGCGCTCCCCGATCCGAAGCCGGCGATGGCCGCCGGTGCGTAGGTGGCGACGGTCCGGCCCTTCATCAGGCGGCGGACCGCGGCCGTCACGACCAGGACGCGCGAGCGGAGCGGCACGGCCTGACCTGGCCTCAGCTCAAGGAGGGACGAAGCGGGAAATCCGTGCGCCCTGAGTTCCTGGCACATGGTCCGATCACACGACACCGTGACAGCCGGGCTGACCTGAGCGGCAACCCAGGCCGCGGCCTGGGCGCGGATCGCCCCGGCCGAAGCAGTCCTGGTCAGGTCGTGTTTGGGCGGATTCGTGGTAGCGGCCTGCCACACCAGCAACGAGATGAGCGATCCAGCGCAGAGAAGGGTGATGGCCACGATCACCGCGCGGGTGATCCGCCGACGTCTTGGGCCCCTAACCCTCACCCTCGGCCGAGCTTGCCGGGCCGGGTGGGTAAGCAGCGTCCCAGGCTGCGGTGCGAGATCAGGCTGCGGCGTGAGATCAGGCTGGCGCGCGTGATCCTCTTCCCGGGCACCGCGTTCCGATTCGCTGACGGCCGGAATCGGCTCCGTAGGAGCGTCCTCTGGCCGGATGCCAGGCAGCGAGGCCCGCTGCGCCTCCCGCATCATCTGCGCGACCGACTGATCCTCGTCCCGGGGTCCCGGCGCGTCAGCCCTCATGTCGTCGAGCACGCCGCGGATCCGCTGCACCGTGGACTCCGGCAGGTGCACGGCCGACCTGTCGGCCGCGACATGCCGCGTGTCACGCGGCACCCGCTGGGGCAGCGACGTAACTTGATCGTCTTCTGCCATTCGGCCAACCCCCGGCTCACACGCGCATATGGTCACGGAATGTAGCAGCCCATAACGATTTTTTCTATGTTGCTGAAATCTAACCTGACTGTGTGCTGTCCTTACCACCGCGTAGGGGCGTGCTCATCGACTGGGCGCGCTGGGGGTGGGAGCCCATGCACGATCAGCGGGCGGCAGCACCGCGCCGGTCCCGCCATGCCGACTGCCCAGGTGCCACATCGGCCACCGCGCGCGCTGATTCTCTTGAGCACCCGGTACGCGCTTCTGCTGCCCCGACCGCCGGGCCCTGCGTTCGCATGGCTCCGCCTTCATCTCCGGGCGCGAATGGACTAGGTGACCAGTGAGGCTGTCATGAATGTTCTCGCCATCGACTCTCGTCTCAGACGGCTCCTGGCCGCGTTGGCATTGGCGGTCGGCCTGACAGGCCTGTTCGCCCCCGCCGCATCGGCCAGCTCGAAGTCGGAAATGGACGGCTGGATCAGGCTCGCTCATTTGTCCCCGAGCACCCCTGCGGTCGACGTCTACCTGTACTCCTTCAGCGATGCGCACGCGAAGGTGGTCCTGCATCACGTCCCGTACGGCATGGTGTCGCACTACATGCGCGTGCCCGCGGGCGAGTACACCGTCGCCATGCGCATGGCTGGGGCGTCCTCCGGCTCGACGCCGGTGCTGTCCACGACGGTCAATGTGGCGGCTGACGACGCCTACACGGTGGCCGGCATGGGAGCGGCGAACGCGGTGAAGCTGGTGGTCCTGCCAGACCGGCTGATGCCGCCCAAGGGCAAGATACTCGTCAGGGTGATCCAGGCCTCACTGCGACCGCGCGTCGTGACGGTCACCGCTGGCCAGGAGGTCCTGGCCAGCAAGCTGGCCTTCGCGCGACTCACTCGCTACAAGGTAGCCGATCCTGGCCTGTGGACGTTCCGCGCCAGCGGCGCCGGCAAGCACACTTCCCGGGCTATCAACCTCAAGCCCAATTGCATCCATACGATCGTCATTCTGAACAGGGCAGGACGCCTGAAGATCGATGACCTCCTCGATTCGGAAGGCATGATGGAAATGCCAACAGGCGGCGTGGACACCGGGCTAGGTGGCACCGCCGAGGCTCCCGCCAGCCCCGCGAACCCCTGGCTGGCGACTACTGGTGCGGGCGGCCTGCTTGCGCTGGCGGGCGGTCTCGCAATCCGGCGGACTCGGCGCCGGGCATCCGTGCCGGCGCGCTAACGGTCCTGCATTGCTGCCGCTGAGCTGGCCGGAACCTGGCCCGGCGACGTCCATCGCCGGGCCAGGCGCAGGCAGGATCAGGCGTCTTCGGTCACGCCGACTGGCTGTCTGACCATCCGAATCCTGATCGCGAGCATGATCACGAGCAGGGCACACACGTCGAAGACCGCCGCCGTCGTGAACGAGCTGGCCATCGCGTGGGTCAGGATCTCGTGGGCCCGGGCGACAGGACCTGAGCCCGGCAGCGGATGCTGGGCAGCCGCCTTCCTGACCGTGCCGAAGACGGTGACGAGGATCGCCAGCCCGAGCGCCCCGCCGACCTGCTGGGTGACGTTCACCATGCTGGAGGCGGCCCCTGAGTCCTCAGGCCGGACGCCGGCCAGCGACGCCATGGTCAGCGGCACGAACGTGACGCCCATCCCCGCGCCGAGCAGGAGCATCGGGCCGAGGATGCCCTGGACATAGCCGGTGCCAGGGGTGATCTGGCTCAGCCAGGTCATCCCGCCGACGACCGGCAGCAGCCCGGCCACCATCGGCGCCTTGGGCCCGAACCGCCCGATGAACCGCGGCGCCAGCCGCGACACGGCGAACAGCGCTCCCGTCAGGGGCACGAAGGCAACGCCGGCCCGCAGCGGGCTGAACCGCAGGATCTCCTGCACGTACTGCGTCAGGAAGAAGAACATCCCGAACATGCCCGCGACCAGGAGCAGCCGCGAGACGTACGAACCCGACCGGCTGCGATCGGCGAACAGCCGCAGCGGCGTGATCGGCTGCGGGCTGCGGGCCTCGTTGACGACGAAGGCGGCAAGAAGCGCCACGGCCGCGGCGAAGGCCGCGAGCGTGAGCCGGTTCGTCCAGCCGTCGGCCGCCGCGCGCAGGAAGGCGTACACCAGCGCGGACATGCCCGCGGTCGAGGTCAGCGCGCCGACGATGTCGAACCGGCCGGGCTGGCGCGCGGACTCTGGCAGGAACCTCGGGGCGGCCAGCAGCACCGCGAGGCCGATCGGCACGTTGATGAACAAGACCCAGCGCCACGACGCCCACTCGGTGATCATGCCGCCGAGCACCAGGCCGAGTGACGCGCCGCCCATCATGACGGCCGTGAAGATGCCGAGCGCCCTGGTCCGTTCCCGTCCTTCGGGGAACCCGGACACGATGGTCGCCAGCACAGCGGGCGAGGCGATCGCGCCGCCCACACCCTGGACGGCGCGGGCGGCGAGCAGCCACGCGGCCGACGTGGCCAGGCCTCCGGCGAGCGATGCGACCGTGAAAACGGCGATGCCGGTCATGAACATCCGCCGCCGGCCGAGGATGTCGCCGGCCCGGCCGCCGAGCAGCAGCAGCCCGCCGAAGGTCAGCGAGTAGGCGTTGAGCACCCAGGCCAGGCTGGGAGCAGAGAAGTGCAGACCGCTGGCGATGCTCGGCAGGGCGATGTTCACCACGGTCAGGTCGAGAACGATCATGAGCTGGGCGCACAGCACGATGGCCAGCGCGATCCCCTGCCGATCCTGGCGGCGTGGCAGCTCGGGGCTAACAGTTGCGGGACGAGTGATGGTGGAGGTCGGCACCAGGTTCCTTCCAGGCGCGATGCGCAGCACCGCTGGCCCCATGGGTCGCCAACGGGCGCTGAGCGAGCTAGTATTTATTCGGAGGATCCCTCCGGTAACTATACGGAGGCAGCCTCCGTTTTGCAAGTCAGAGGACAGGTGAGACATGGCGACCGGATCCGGCGCGCAGCCGGTCCAGCCCAGCGCGGCCCGGGGCATGCGCGCTGACGCCCTGCGCAATTACCAGAAGCTGCTCGCCGCCGCGGCCGACGCTTTCGCCGAGCACGGGACCGACGACGTCTCCCTGGAACAGATCGCACGGCGCGCCGGCGTCGGGATCGGCACGCTCTACCGCCACTTCCCGACCCGCCAGGCACTGCTCGAAGCTGTCTACCGGGATCAGGTGGAGGCGCTTCGGGCGCGGGCCAACAAGCTCATCGCCACCAAGCCGCCCGCCGAGGCCCTCGCCACCTGGCTGCGGGACCTGATCGACTTCGGCCGCACCAAGCGCATGCTGACGACGGCACTGCTCACTACGCTCAACAAGGACTCAGAGCTGATGTCCTCCGGCAGCGCCATGGTCCGCGGGGCTGCGGCCGATGTCGTCGGTCACGCCCAGGAGGCCGGCGTCGTGCGCGCCGACGCGGATCCTGCCGACCTCATGCGGCTGGTCCACGCGATCAGCATGACCACGGAGTGGGCGGGCGATGACCGCGAACAGGCCGATCGGCTGCTCGCCCTCGTGCTCGACGGCCTGAAGAGCGCCCCGTAGCGGCAGACTGAGGAGCCAGCAAGCCGACCGGCCTGCGTGACGGTCGCCTGGCTAGCGCACCCGCACCAGTTCTGGCACCGGTTCGCCGGCGGCACGGTCGCTGGCGGAACGGCGCGGCGAGCCTTCCGGATGCGCGGCAGCGCGAGCGCGGCAGCGGCCGCCGCCGCGACGGCCGCGGAACCGACCCAGACCGCCGACGACATGCCCGAGACGAACGACGCCCCGCTTGCGTATCCGCCCTGCGCCGAGGGCCGGAGGTCTACCCGGTGCAGGTCCAGGGGCCGAAGGCCAAGGACCTCATGCGCGACCTCGCCGGCGAGGCGATCGGTGGCCGCCTGACGTGCTACTGGTGCGCCGACGCGACCATCGCGGGCATCCCGTCGTCATCAGCCGCACCGGCGAGGCGGGCGAAGTCGGTTACGAGGTGTTCCTGACCGATCCCAGCCGTGGCGACGATCTCTGGGAAGCGATCATGCAAGCGGGCGCGCGCTACGGCATCAGGCCGATCGCGCCGTGCGAGGCACGCCGCATCGAGGCCGGCATCTTCAACTGCAATTCTGACTTCACTATGCAGAACAACCCGTTCGAGATCATGGGGCTCGAGCGGCTGGTCGAGCCGCAGGAGGCCGACTACGCAGGCAAGGCCGCGCTCGAACGGATCCGCGCGGAAGGCGTGACCCGCAAGCTCGTCGGCATCGAGGCGGCAGGCGACCCGTCCTTCTTCGAACTCTCGGAGGCCCGGCCGGCGCTGTCCGGAGGCGAACGGGTCGGACATGTCACGGACCTGGTCTGGTCGCCGCGCCTCGAGCGCAACATCGGATACGTCTGGGTCCCGATCGGCCTCGCGGCTCCTGGCAACGACCTCGAGATCGAGTGGAAGGACGGCAGCCGGTCGGCGGCCACGACCGCGTCGATCCCGTTCCTCGACCCGAGGAAGGCTACGCCCGCGGCGTAGCGGTCTCGACGTCGTGGCCGTTGACTGTCAGGATCACCTCGATGTTGCCCCTGGTCGCGTTCGAGTACGGGCACACCTCGTGCGCGGCCGCGACGATCCGCGCGGCCTGTTCGGCGTCCTGCACCTGCGGCAACGTGACGTCGAGCCGGACGCTCACCGTGAACCGCCGGTCGTCGCCAGCGATCAGGCCGACCTGGCTGTCGATCGACACGTCGCCGACATCGACGCGCTCCCGCCTGCCGACGACGCCGAGCGCGCCCTCGAAGCATGCCGCGTAGCCGATGGCGAACATCTGCTCGGGGTTCGTGCCGTCGCCCTCGCCACCCATCTCCCGCGGTGACCTGAGCTGTACGTCAAGGACGCCGTCCTCGGTCCGCCCGTGCCCGTTCGCGCGGCCGCCGGTCACCGTGGCCTTCGCGGTGTAGAGCACCCGCGCCACGTCTGCCTCCTACGAGTCGGCCTGGTCAGCGCGCGTCAGCCGGATCACCGGTATCAGCCGGTCGGTCTTCGTCTCGTATCCGCCGTACCGCGGCATGGCCGTGGTGATCCGCCGCCACGCCTGGGCGCGCTCCTCACCCTCGAGCTGCTGCGCGGTCACCCGGAGCTCCTGGCCGCCGAACTCAATCCAGACCTGGTCGGGATGCGCCGCGATGTTGTGGTACCAGGCCGGATTGCTGACCGCGCCGCCCGCGGACGCGACCACCAGCCAGGAGTTCTCGCCGTCAGCGAAGCGGGACACGGTGGACTTCCGCCTCTGCCCGCTCTTGGCGCCGACCGTCGTCAGGTAGAGCAGGTCCATGCCCTGGAACTTGTCCCCGGACCGCCGGTGCCAGCTCATCATCATCCGGTTCATGAAACGTGTGAGCGGGTTCGAGGGGACACCTCTGCCACCGCGGGTCCCGGCTGGAGTTTTCTGAAAGCTCATAGCAACTGACCTCCGTGCGCCACGCTACGCCGCCCCCGCCGTGAGCAGCCGGCCGCAGCGAGCCCTGTGTATGGGTGGGACACCCATCACCTGAAACCGCAATGGGTGTCCCACCCATACACCTCCTTGGGTCAAGATGCGCGCGCAAAACACCAAGTTCGGTGCTCTAATGACCATGCGGAGTGGATTTCCTGACGGAGAGGGACAGGAAAATGCCCCGGCTCGACAAACCGACACGCGACCCGGTCGACCGCCCTGACTCGCCGACGCCGGCAGAACCCGTCCGCGATGCCCTCCGGCAGCGGCTGGCTGACCTGCCGCCGTGGCACCCAAGCTCGCCCCACCCCGACCGGCCCGAAGGAAGGTCCCTCTCCTTCTCCGATCAGATCCCGCGGTTCGAGGCGGTCTGGAAGTCGCACGTCGCTCGCTGGCCAGGCAAGCCCGCGAACGCGGACAGGGCTCGCCACGACGATCCGCCCGGCTCCTGGCGGGGCCGAGGCAACGAGTACCTCAACCCGGAACAGCACGCCGAGGTCGGCGGCCTCATCGCGGACCTGCAGCGCCCCGAGAAACAGATCACGAGCCTCCTCATGCAGATCGAGCGCGACAACTCCCACGGCGGCGTCTTCGCCGGCTTAGAGCACCGCCTCAAAGGCACCGACCGCCTCAAAGAAAAGATCGTCGACAAAGCCGAAGGTGACCTGGGCATCGACCTCACCGGGGTGGCCAGCGAAGATCAGCGACGCGATTCGGTACACGTTCTGTCTCAGCGGAGAGGACTATGTCGACGGCTACTACGAGATCGGCAAGACGCGATCGAGTTAGCGGGCTGCCACATGTTCCACAGCGAGAACCACTGGCTAGACGACCCGGAGTACAAAGGCGTCAACACCCGCTGGAGGACTCCTGAGGGCTATCGTTTCGAGCTGCAGTTTCACACTACAGAGAGCTTTTACGCGAAAGAGAACTTGACTCACGACTCTTACGACCGACTCCGCGCTCCAGACAGCTTGCGGTCCGAGCAGCGGGAGCTCCATGAGTACCAGCGACTTGTAAGTGGCGCCATTGAGAGACCAGACCGCGTCCATGAGATCGCCGATATTAGGGAACCGACATGAGCAACCTGATCACCTACTACGCGATCGTTGGCCACGGAGGTACGCCCGATAGGCCGCTAGGCATGGTCCGGCGGCTTGAGCACGACGATGGTCCTGAGGATGAAGTCTTGCGCAAGGACCTCAGTTGGCGGCGTTCCCCAATCATCGTCGAGTGGGAGCGCGGCAACTACGACGACGAGCTCGTGGAGGTGAGTCACGAGCAGGCGAGCAGGATCGTGCGGTATTTCCGGGAGAAGTTCGCGTCCGAGACGTAACCGGGAGGCGAGGCTGTTCGGCTGTTCGGCGACGCCGAGCTGAACCTGCGCTGCGTCGAGTCCGTTCCCGGCGAGGGAGCGCTGAACCTGCGCTACGAGCCCATCTGATGCACGGGCTACGCCGGTCACCGTGCCAAGGTAGCGTGAGCCGGTGGGACCGCTGCCAGGCCGGCTGAGCGCACGTGTGCGCCATCGGGTGGCTGCCCAGGCGGGCAGCCTGTTCTCGCACGGCGACTATCCGCTGGAGAACACCCTGGCCTTCCGCCCGGACCCCGGCCTGTTCGGCCCGGACTCGATGACCTGGCCGGTCCTCGGCAACGCCGCGGTATTCGTCGGCGGCATACGGGCTCTGATGGTGCAGGCTGCGCACCCGGAGGTCGCCGCCGGGGTGGCCCAGCATTCGCGCTACCGGGAAGACCCGCTCGGACGGCTGACCAGGACCGCAGCCTACGTTACTGCGACGGCATTCGGCGCGATGCCCGAAGTGGAGGTGGCCGTCGCGACGGTCCGCCGGCGCCACCGGCCGGTGACCGGGCTATCCGATCGCGGCGAGCCCTACGACGCCTCGGAACCGGCCCTCGGCGCGTGGGTGCACAACGCCCTGACCGACTCGTTCCTGGCCGCCTACCGCACGTATGGCGGCCAGCCGTGCGCGGAGGCCAAGGCCGACCGGTTCGTGGCCGAGCAGGCCCGCGTCGGCGCGCTGCTCGGCGCCGAGCCGCTGCCGGTGACCGCCACCGCGCTCAGCGACTGGATCGCGGGGCATCCCGAGGTCGCGGCATCGCCCGCCGGCGACGAGGCGATCGCTTTCCTGCGGCACCCGCCCTTGCAGGGCGCCGTCAGGGTTGCCTACGGCCGGCTGTTCCGCGCCGCCGTCGCGACGCTGCCGCCGCGCATCAGGACCATCCTCGGCCTCGCCGCGCACCGCGGCGGCGTGCTGGCTGGGCGGCTGGCAGTCGGCGCCTTGCGCCGGGCTCTCGGCCCTTCTCCTGACTGGCAGCTGGCGCTCGCCAGGACCGAAGCGCGGCCGCCGGCCGGCGTGCGGTTTCACCGGGCATGGCCAGAACTTCCCGAGCTGTAGCACGTGGCGACGGGCTAAAAGAGTCGCGACCCGGTATGGCGATTCACGATGATTGGCACATGGGCGACTACGAACCTGTCGACCTGTCGCAGGTCTGCAACGTCGGCATAGAGGATCTGGGAGCTGGGCGGTTGCCACCGGTCGGGGAACAGGCCTTCCACGGGCTGCCGTTCATGATCGGCGACCCGGCGAGACCCGACGGCCCGTGCTTCTTGCGAATCCCGCCTGGCGAGCGCGTCACCATTCCGGTTGGCCGCACCGCCCACCGCCTTATCATCGCGCACCGGCGCCAGCCGGTCGACGACGGCGAGTACGTACCGCCGGGCCGCCTGGTGGCCGAGTACAGCTTCGATCTCACAGCGGCCGATGGACCTCCGGTCACGGCGCCGATCCGCGAACGGCTCGAGATCGGAGCACGCAGCGACGGCTGGGACCCCAGCGTCCCGTTCCTGGCCGCGTCGACCGCAGAGTTCGGGTTGCCGGACCGCTACGAAGGCCGCTGGGACGAGGCCGGATTCCGGCAGTGCGAGGTCGACATCCGCGGTCTTCCCGATTTCTTCCTGTGGACGTGGGAGAACCCGCAGCCAGGATCGAGGGTCGGCACGATCGAGCTCGCGGCCGTCGGAGCGCCCGTGCTGATCGCGGCTATCACCGCGGGAACCGCGGGGGAGCATCCGTTCGTCCGCGAAGCGGCGCGAACGCTCAGGTTCACGGCGCTGGGACCCGAGGGCGAGCGCCCGCTTCGTGAGCCGTCCGTCGAGGTGGACCGGGGCGTCGCGTCTTATGCGTACCGGTTGCCAGGCACCGACGACGTCACGAGCCTGACGGCCGACCCGATGAAGGGCTGGGGCGAGGCCGCCGACGCCGGCAGCTCGCACGCGTACGTCCGAGTCGCCGCGATCGGTTCGGCGACGGTCGTGCTGAAGGACGGCGAAGACGAGATCGGGCGCTTCCAGTGGAAGGACCTCGCGCATGACCGGCCCGTGGATCGCGATGGACTCCGGGTCGAGGTCACGGAGCAGGGGCGGAACTGGGTCCACGTCACGGTGCTCGACGATGCCACAGGCCGGCCGGTGCCCTGCCGGGTCGCGTTCCGGTCACCGGCTGGCATCCCCTATCAGCCGCACGGGCACCACAGCCACGTCAACTCCGACCTCGGCACGTGGCACATCGACGTCGGCGGGGACGTCCGGCTTGGCAGGCTTAGTTATGCCTATATCGACGGAACCTGCCAGGGATGGCTGCCAACCGGCGACGTGCTGGTCGACGTCGCTCGCGGCTTCGAATACGAGCCGCTCAGGGAGCGCGTCCTGATAGACCGCGGGCAGCGGGAACTCACGCTGCGGATCCGCCGCTGGACGTCGATGAACGAACGCGGCTGGTACTCAGGGGACTCCCATGTCCATTTCCTGTCTGCCCAGGGCGCGCTGACCGAGCAGCAGGGCGAGGACCTGAACGTGGTGAACCTGCTGCAGAGCCAGTGGGGCAGCCTGTTCACCTCGACGGAGGAGTTCACCGGATCCGCGCTGCACACCGCCGACGGCCGGCACGTCACCTGGGTGAGCCAGGAGAACCGTCAGCCGTTCTTCGGTCATCTCCTGCTGTGGGGCCTGCACAGCCCGGTCATGCCGTGGTGCACCGACGGGCCGTACGAGGCCGAGATGGGCGGGTGGCTCGAGACGACCGTGAGCGACTGGGCCGACCGCTGCCACGAGCAGCAGGGCACCGTCATCATCCCGCACTTCCCGCTGCCCGACGGGGAACCTGCCGTGCTGATCGCGACCGGCCGGGCCGACGCCGTCGAGATGATCGTCCAGCGGCGCTCCTCGCACGAGGACTACTACCGCTACCTCAACTGCGGCTACCGGCTTCCGCTGGTCGGCGGCACCGACAAGATGAGTGCCGACGTGCCCGTCGGCCTGTACCGGACCTACGCGAGGCTGGCCGACGAGCCGTTCAGCTACGACGCCTGGACCAGGGCCGTCCGGTCGGGCAGGACGTTCCTGAGCGCGGGCCCGATGATCGACCTGCGGGTCGACGGCCACGAGATCGGCGACAGCGTCCGGATGTCAGGACCGGGCACCGTCAGCGTCTCCGCCCGGGCCGAGGGAATCTTCCCGATGGGGACCCTGCAGCTCATCCAGAACGGCCGCGTGATCGCCTCGGCCGACGATCCCAGGGGAGCCCGCCGGCTCGATCTGCAGGCGGACGTGCGGGTCGACGCGAACTGCTGGCTGGCGGCCCGCTGCGGCGGCCCGACGTACTTCGACGCGACGAGCCACCGCGACTCATGGGAGCGCGGGATGTTCGCCCACACGTCGCCGGTCTACGTGGCGTGCGGGACCGACGAGTGGTCGCAGTTCGACGCGGACCACGCGCGGTCGATGCTGGCGCTCATCGAAGGCGGCGTGCAGCGTGTCAGGCAGGTCGCGGCCGGCTATCCCGAGGACCGCATCACGCACCACCACGGTGAGCCCGACCACCGCGTCTTCCTCGAGCGGCCGTTCGATGAGGCGCTCAGGCGGGTGCGTGAGCGCCTGGCAGATCACGGGCTCGCGTAGGATCCGGCCGTCAGCGACTCGACGAAGTCGGCTATCTGCCGCAGCGTCCGGCACTCCCTGACCTGCGCGCAGAGCGGCGCGTACCGCCCCATCACCGAGTCGCCCTCGTTCCAGAACCGCCGCGGCTCAGGATTCAGCCAGTACACCCGCCCGGCCCGCTCGCAGATCTCCGCGAACGCCTCCACCCGCGGATTCCCGTAGTTCGACCGCGCGTCCCCCACGACCAGCACCACCGATCGCCGCGTCAGCCGCGGCGCGTGCTCCCGCGAAAACTCCCGCATCACGAACCCGTAGTCCGAGCTGCCGCTCCAGCGCACGGCGTCGCGCGCGGCCTCCCGCGCCGACAGCCGCCGTCCCGCGGCGCGCGCCTCCCTGACCAGCTCGGTGATGTCAGCGACGCCGTCGACGAACGAGAACACCCGCAGCCGGTTCAGCCGCGAGTCGAGCGCCACGAGCAGATCCAGCGTGAACCGCGAGAACGCCGCGACCGACCCCGACATGTCGGCCAGCACGACGATCTCCGGCCGCGGCGGCCTCGCCGGCTCTGTCACCAGCCGGAACGGCACCCCGCCGGTGCCCATCGCCCGCTGCATCGTCCGCCGGATCGACAGCGTCCGCCGCCGCACGGCCAGCCGCGCGAGCACGTACGTCAGCCGCTGCGCGAGCGGCCCGATCGCCGCGGTCATGGCCCGCTGCTCCGTCGCCGACGCGGTCACGATGTCCATGTCCTCGGGCAGCTCGACCCGCATCGTCTCCCTGACCGCCTGCGCGCCCCGATCCGCCACCAGCGCTCGCCGCACCGCGGCACGCAGCTCAGCGCGCAGGTCCCCGACGGCCCGGTCGGCGCGCGACTCCGCCAGCCGCCGGCGCAACCCGCCCCCGCCCCCCGATCCCGACCCCGCACCGGAACCCGATCCGCCGCCACTGCCGCCAAACCCTTCAGCGTTAACAGGACTCTCGCCGGACTCGAGCATCGCAGCGCGGATGCCGCCCAGGTCGGCCGCCCGGTTCACCGCGACGGAGGCGAACACGCCGGCGACCGGCCGCCCGGGCTCGAGCCCGCCGAACCGGCGGACGTACTCGTCGGAGAGCAGCCGCAGCAGATGCCGGTCACCGGCACCGACGGCCTGTCGCAAGGTGCCGGACAGCTGCTCGTCCGTCATCGCCTCGGCGAGCGAGGCTCCCCGATCTCCCGGCGAGGCCATCACTAGCTCGAACACCAGGTTGAACGTCTCGACATGCTCTGGGCGCTTGATCAGCGTGCTCTGCAAGGCAGCACGCACCACGTCCTTGTTATGGAGCGAAATCCTTGTCAGCGCCTGCGCGGCGTCCAGGTGCTCGCCAACCGAGACGCCGATGCCGACGCTCCGCAGCTCCTCCACCAGCGTGGCCAGCATCCCCTGCATCTCAGGGGGCCGAGATCCGTAGCTCCGTGACGGCCGTGTCGATGTCCCGCTCGTACTTGAGCAGCACCGACAGCGTCTGCCTGATCAGGTCGTCGCTCAGGTCGGTCGCCCCGAGCGTGAGCAGCGTTCGCGCCCAGTCCAGCGACTCGGCGATCGACGGCGGCTTCTTCAGGTCCGCGTTCCGCAGCACCGCGGCCAGCTCGGCGATCTCCGTGGCGAGATGCCCGGCCAGCTCGGGGACGTGCAGCCGGACGATCTCGGCCTCGCGTTCCACGCTCGGATAGCCCAGGTGCAGGAACAGGCACCGCCGCTTCAGCGCCTCCGACAGGTCCCTGGTGTTGTTCGAGGTCAGGAACACCTGCGGGATGTGCCGGGCCGTCACGGTGCCGAACTCGGGAATGGATACCTGGTAGTCAGAGAGCACCTCGAGCAGCAGCGCTTCGCTCTCGATGTCGAGCCTGTCCACCTCGTCGATCAGCAGCACGACCGGCTCCGCGGACCTGATCGCCGCGAGCAACGGCCTGCTCAGCAAGAACTCCTCGCCGAAGATCCCGGCGGCGTCCAGGCTCTCCGTTGACCCGCCCTGGTGCAGCTGAAGCTGCAGCAGCTGGCGCCGGTAGTCCCACTCGTAGATCGCCTTCGACTCGTCGAGTCCCTCGTAGCACTGCAGGCGGATCAGCGGCTTCCCCGCCGCGAGCGCGACGCTCTTCGCGAGCTGCGTCTTCCCCGTCCCGGCCGGGCCCTCGACCAGCACCGGCTTCCCCAGCGCGGTGGCCAGGTGGACCACCGTCCCCGTCGTGCTGTCAGCGAGATACCCGGCGCCGCCCAGGCCTTCGAGAACACAGCCAACCGGGCCGAACATTTCTGTCACGAATCAATTATCGCAAACGTCTCAGCCCTGCCTTGATCCTGCTCTGAGGGTGATCTGGCCCTTGCTCATCACGCCGATGCGCTGTGCGCGCTGCGCGATCGCTGAGTCGTGCGTGACCAGGATCATCGTCAGGCCTCTTTCCCGCCAGATCTTCTCCAGCAGGTTGATGATGTCGTCGCGGGTGTCCTCGTCGAGGTTGCCTGTTGGCTCGTCGGCGAGGAGCACGGTCGGCTCCTTGACCAGGGCCCGCGCGATGGCGGTGCGCTGCTGCTGGCCTCCGGACAGCTCGCCGGGTAGATGCCTCGCCCGGTCGGCCAGCCCGACGGACTCGAGCGCCGCCTCGACCCGCCGGCGGCGTTCCGTGCCGCCGATCCCGAGCGGGATCAGAGCAGCCTCGACGTTCTCGGCCGCGGACAGCGTCGGGATCAGGTTGAACGTCTGGAAGATGAACCCGATCGACTGGGCACGCAGCTTCGTGAGCTGGCCCTCCGAGAGCTGCGCCAGGTCCTTCCTGTCCAGGCCGATGCTTCCCTTCGTGGGCCGGTCGAGCCCGCCGAGCAGGTTGAGCAGCGTGGACTTGCCGTGCCCGGTGCGGCCCTGGACGGCCAGCCACTCGCCGTCGTCGATCCGCAGCGTCAGGTCGCGGACGGCGGGCACGGTCTTCTTGCCCTTGGCGTAGAGCCTGGTGACGTCGTTCAGCTGGTACATGAGTGGTGTTTCCTCTCTTTGGCTCGCATGGCTCACGCGACTCGCGTCAGCGCGTCGGCGGGCCGCAGCCTGGTGATCCGCCAGCTGCCGAACGAACCGGCGAGCAGCCCGCCGACGACGGCGAGCACGACGGCCGCTGCGATCGCGGCCACGGTCACCGATGCGGACATCGGAACGGCGACGGTGTGCGAGGCCGCCGCGGCCCCAAGGCCGCGTCCGGAGCCGCCGCCGCCGAACCCGCCACCCGGCGGTCCCCCGGCGGTCGTGAAGCGCGACACGTTCGGGTTCGCCAGGGTGGCGGAGAGCTGCGGTGCGACCGCGTTGATGATCGCCGCTCCGGCGAATCCGAGTGCCACGCCCATCGCCCCGCCGACCACACCGATCGTGACCGACTCGGCCATGACCTGGCCGACGATTCGCCGGGTTGGCCAGCCGAGCGCCTTGAGCGTGCCGAACTCACGCACCCGCCGGGCCACGGCCGCCATGGTCAGCAGGCAGGCCAGCGCGAACGCGGCGATCAGCACCACGATCGACAGCCACCGGCCAAGCTCGTTGGCCAGCTTCGAGGTGTTCGACAGCGAGCCGGTCACCTGGCTGGCCAGGTTGGACGCGCTCGTGACGGTGGCGCCGGGCACCGCGCTCTTGACCGCGCTCTGCACCGCGGGGATGTTGGCGGCGCTGTCGGCGGTCACGTAGATCGTGTTCACGTCGCCCTTCAGGCTCGAGCTGCCGAAGGTCGTGCCGAGCGCCTGGGCGCGGGCCAGCGGGATGTACACCTGCGGCGGGCTTCCGCTCTGCGGCTGCTCGACGACGCCGACGACCGTGAACGCGTGCTTGACGATCCGCACGGTGGAGCCGACCTTGAGCTTGTTCGACTTCGCGTACCCGGAGTCGACCACGGCAACGTTGCTCGTCGCGTCGCCGGCGCGGAGTGAGCGTCCCTTGGTGATCGTCCCGGAGCTGAGCGGGCCGAGCGAGAGATGGCTCGTGTCCGTGCCCTGCACGGTGAACGAGGTCGGCGTGGGGAACGAGCCGCCAGGCGAACCGAAATCCGTGGGCAGCTTGATCGATGTGTCGGTCAGCGCCAGCCCGCCAGCTGCCGCCTTGACGTGGGTCACGCTGGCGATGGTCGTGACCTTGGATGTGCTGATCGGGCCGTAGCTGTTGCTGCTCAGGCGGTCGATGGTCTGCCCGCCCGCGCGGTGGCACTTCCCGTTGCTGCACACCTTCGCGCCGCCAGGGCCGATCTGGAAGCCCTGCCCTCCCTGCGGACGGCGGCCGAATACGGGCTTGGGCGCTTTGCCCGTGACCGTGACGTCGGTGCCGACGCCGTACAGCGAGCGCAGCACCTGCCCCTGGGCCTTCTTCACGCCAGATGACGTCGCGGTCACGGTAATGACGAGCCCGATGCCCACGGCCAGGCCAAGCGCGATGAAGATCGCCTGCCGCATCCTGCGGCGCAGTTCCCTGCGCAGGTAGGTGACGAAGAACATGTTCGCGGCTCCTCATGGACGGCATTCCGCGCGTGCCGGAACCGGCGTGCACGGCTTAGGGAGCCAGGTCTATCCGGTGGGCGGTTGCACGGCGGTAACACCGTGGCCAGGCGGGCTGCCGGCCGCTGTAACCGCCGTGCAACCGCGGCCGGGGCAGCCTGAGACGTGCTGGCCCCGCCGGCGGCGCCCAGTCCACATGCCAGTGGCCATGACCGATGGAAGGCAGCCTTCGATGTCGCAGCGTCCACCGGGCTCACCAGAGCCACGCAACCAAGAGGATTGGCCGGACGACCTGTGGTCGGAAGACGATGAACAGCCTGGCCAGCAGGAGGACCTGCGCTGGTCCGCTCCTCCGCCGCGCACGCCGAGGTGGCCAGGCCCGGACCGGCGCAGGCGCCTGCTCCGCCTGATCACCATGACCGCGGTCGCGCTGGCTGCCGGACTGGCCGGCGCGGGAGCGGTCGCGCTGGCGGCACGTGACTCTCGCGGCGTGCCGGCCACCGCGGCTTCGCCTGGCAGCCGGCCGTCCTGGCTCAATCCAGCGCCGCCTGGCAGCGGCGGCGTACTCCCAGGACCTGGATCCGGCGTCCCCGCGACGGTATTCGTGATCGGACGGGTCACGTCGGTGACCAACGCAGCCCTCACGATCACCGGTCCAGGTCGGCAGATCACCGCGAGCTTCACCGGATCCACCCGCGTCACCGGCAGCACGTCAGGCGAGGGCGGGATCAAGGTGGGTGACCTGGTCTCCGCGGAACTCACTCGCCGCGGCGGCCGGATCACCGCCATCGCGATCCAGGATCCGGCGCGAGCGCCGGCAGGATTTGGCGGCGGATGATCGGAATCATTCAGGCAGGACTCAGGGTGCGTCCAGCACCACTGAAGCTCGCAGGTGCACCATCGGCTGCGTTCTGGTCCAGAACTCCGCTGGTGAGAGGCGGCTTTAGTGCGGGTGCTGGTTGTCGAGGACGACCGCGAGCTGGCGGAGGCCATAGGCGTCGGGCTACGCCGCGAGCTGATGGCGGTGGACCTCGCCTTCGATGGCGACGCGGGCCTGGAGCGGGCGCTCGTCACCGGCTACGACGTCGTCGTCCTTGACCGGGATCTGCCCGCGATGACGGGAGATGAGATCTGCGCGAGCCTGATCGCGCACGGCTGCCGCAGCCGCGTCCTGATGCTGACCGCGGCGGCAACGATCGAGGACCGGGTTGACGGCCTGGAGCTGGGCGCCGACGACTACCTGAGCAAGCCGTTCGCGTTCGCCGAGCTCGTGGCCCGCATCAGGGCGCTGTTCCGGCGCGCGCAGCCCGCGCTGCCGCCCGTCCTCGAGCAGCGCGACGTCCGGCTGGACCCGGCCAGGCGCGCCGCGAGCCGTGGCGGCCGCGTGCTGGATCTTGGCCCGAAGGAGTTCGGCGCGCTCGAGCTGCTGCTTGCCGCGCAAGGCAGGGTGGTCTCGGCCGAGGAGCTGCTGGAAAGGGTGTGGGATGAGATGACCGACCCGTTCACCTCGTCGGTGAAGGTCACGATCAGCCGGCTGCGCCGCAAGCTCGGCGAGCCGCAGGTGATCGAGACCGTCACCCAGGGCGGCTACCGGATCGGCTGATGGCAGATCAGCCGAGGCCAGCGGCGATTGCCCGGCCGTTCCGGCTCGTGTGGCCGGCGCGGCGGACAGTGCGGCTGCGGCTCACGGTCCTCTACAGCGCTTTGTTTCTCGTCCTGGGCGCTGCGCTGCTAGCCATCACCTACGTGCTGGTGTCGAGGAGCCTGCCAGCCGGACCCACGATCGCGCGGCGGCTGACGCCGGGTCTGCTGCCGCCGCCCCGCACCACCGCTGGCACGTTCTTCGCCAGGGCCGGCGACGGCCGCTGCCACCTGCTCACCGGGCCACCGCGGTCGCCGGCCCGGCTGGCGGCGCAGGCGCGGCGCTGCATAAGCCAGCAACGGACGCTCGAGCTGAACCAGCTGCTGACCGAGTCGGGGATCGCGCTGGCGATCATGACGGTGGTCGCCGTCGGCCTCGGCTGGATGGTGGCGGGCAGGATGCTGGGCAAGCTCCGCACGATCACGACCGCCGCGCGGTCGATTTCGGCAGGCAGCCTGCACGCCAGGCTCTCGCTAGCCGGCCCCGACGACGAACTGAGGGAACTCGGCGACACGTTCGACGGGCTGCTGGCCAGGCTCGAGGCGGCGTTCGACGCCGAGCGCCAGTTCGTCGCGAACGCCTCGCACGAGCTGCGCACGCCGCTTGCCAGGCAGCGGACGCTGCTCGAGGTCGCGCTCGCCGACCCGGAGCCTTCGGTAGCCGGGCTGCGGAACACCTGCGCACGCGCCCTCGCGGCCGGCGCGCAGCAGGAGCGGCTGATCGAGGCGCTGCTCACGCTCGCGCGCGGCCAGCGCGGCCTGAACTGCCGCGAGCCCGTCGACCTGGCCGCGCTGACCGGCGAGGTGCTGCTGGCCCGCGAGGGCGAAGCCGACGCGCGCGGGCTGTCGGTGTCCGCGGCACAAGGCCCGGCCGTGGCCGACGGCGACGCGAGGCTTGTCGAGCGACTCGTGGTCAACCTCGTCGACAACGCGATCAGGCACAACCTGCCGGACGGCTCCGTGCAAGTGAGGACCGAGATGGCGGACGGCTGTGCGGTGCTGTCCGTCGTCAACACCGGCCCGGTGATTCCGCCTGAGGACGTACCCCGACTGCTGCGCCCCTTCCAGCGGGCGGGCGCGGAGCGCACAGGAACTCCCGGCGGTCTGGGCCTCGGCCTGTCGATAGTCGCCGCGATCGCCGAGGCCCACGGCGGCTGGCTGCGCGCGACTGCCCGACCCGAAGGCGGCCTGACAGTGCAGGCGGGTCTGCCGGAGGCTTACGGGAAGACTCAGTGCGCTATGCCGTCGGCGGCTCTTCCACGATGACCTGCTGCCGTGGGCTGACGGACAACTCGGGGCTCCCGGTCGGGCGGTTACCCTTTTATAATCGGTCGTCCGATATATCTATGGCCGGCGAGCCGCCGCGCGGCGCGCCTGCCGGGGGTGAGGTCCGCAGATGAACCTGGAGCAGGACGAACCGATCCGCTGGCAGAACGCTGCCGCTGAAATCGCCGAATACGGCCGACGGCTGCTCACCGACGGGCTGGCTTATGGCACGGCCGGCAACCTGAGCAGCCGCGTCGGTGACCACGTCGTGATCTCGCCGACGAGCATCCCGTACGAGGACGTGGCGGCCGACGACCTGTGGGTGGTCTCGCTCGCCGGTGAGGTCGTGCGCGAAGGCACGGCCGGCCCGTCCTCGGAGACGCCGTTCCACCTGGCGATCTACGCCGCCACGAAAGCTGTGGCTGTCGTGCACACCCATTCGGCCGAGGTCGTGGCCGTGTCAGCGACGCTCGAGTACCTGCCCGCGATCCACTATTCGATCGCGCGGCTCGGCGGTCCCGTTCCGGTGGTCACGTACCGGCGCTTCGGCTCTGACTCGCTCGCCAGCGGCATCCAGGCAGCGCTGTGCGGCCTGGACCGGCCGCGCTCGGCGGCCATCCTGCAGAACCACGGAGCGGTGACCTACGGCTCGTCGCTGCGCGAGGCCTACGACAAGGCGATCATGCTCGAATGGCTCGCCCGCACGTACCGGCTGGCCCTGCAGATCGGCGAGCCGCGGATCCTCACGACAGAAGAACTGGACGAGGTCACGGCCGAGGCGAGGCGCCGCCGCTACGCGATGGCTCAGCAGGACGGCGACGGTGCGGGTGACGGCAGATGATCCTCGGGCCCGTGTTCAGCGTCGGCGTCCATATCCTCGACATTCTCGGCCGCCCCGTCAGCGACATCCCGCCCGGCCAGCGATCGGTCCTCCTTGAGGAGATCAAGGCGACGGCCGCTGGCACGGCAGCGGGTCCGAGCGTCGACCTGGCTCGCCTCGGGATACCGGTCTTCAGCTGCGGTGCCGTCGGTGACGACGCCCTCGGCGACCTGCTGCTCATGCTCCTGGCCAAGGAGGGCGTGGACTCCCGCTTCGTCCTGCGCAAGCCAGGTCAGCGCACCTCGGCCACGATCCTGCCCATCCGCCCGAACGGAGAGCGGCCCGCGCTGCACGCGCCCGGAGCGACGCAGCTGCTCGAACCCGCCGACCTGACCCCCGAAATCTTCGACACCGCGATCGTCGGCGCGGCGGCCGGCGGCGCGGCCGGCGGCACGCGGCCCGTGCTGCACATAGGAGGCCCCGACGCCCTCGGCCCGTGGGCCGGCCAGCCGTTGCGGGAACTTGCCCGCGCGGCGAAGGAACGCGGCTTCCTCGTCACACTTGACGTGCTGCGGGTCGGCGACGCCGCGACGTTCGAGCTGCTGAAGCCCCTGCTGGCGGTGTGCGACTGGTTCATGCCGAACGAGGACCAGCTGCGCCTGTTCACCGGCGAGGCGGACCTCGCCACCGCGATGGCGGCCGCCCGCGCGGCAGGAGCGTCCGGCGTCGCGGTCACGCGCGGCGCCGGCGGCTGCTCGCTGGACTGGGGCGACGGCGTCATCGACGTGCCCGCGATCGACGTCACGGTCGTCGACACGACCGGATGCGGGGACGCGTTCGACGCGGGTTTCATCACGGCGTTGCTGCACGGCTGCGACTACGAGCAGGCGGCGTGGCTCGCCGTCACGTGCGGCTCCCTGGTCGCGACCGGCCTCGGCTCTGACGCCGGCCTGACCTCATTCGGCGCCGCGCTCGACCTCCTGGACACGGTCCGCCCGGACATCGCCGCCGCGATCCGCGCCATCGCGCAGGCCCCAGCCGCGCAAGCTCCGGCTGCGCCGGCCTGCAGCCGCGCCGGCCTCAGGCTGACATGACGCCTGGCTCGCGGCGAGATCCGCAGGCTCTGCTCTGACGGGTATCTGGTACCTGAGGTCAATCCCGGGATCCACCCCGATATGCGGGGTCAATCCCGGGATCCACCTCTGGATCCGCCGTGCTCGGGCGGCACGTCAAGAGCCGGGTTCTGGGTGAAGAAGCCGACTGGCTTGAGCGCGAAGCCGACGCGCTCGACCGGCATGACGGGCCAGTCTTCCGGACGCGGGATGTGGTGGCTGCCGAGCGTGTGCCAGAGCACGACCCCGGTGTTCTCGATGGGCCGCCCGGCCTTCGTCCAGTCGGGCAGCCCGGCCTCTCCCGGATGCTGATTCGGATACTCGCCCGCAGGGAACCGCTCCCCCGCGGCGAACGGCGTCACCCAGAGGTGCCTGGTCATGAACCTGGCCCGTCCCGTGACCGACGCCCGGTCGTCCGCGAACGGCAGCAGGCCGGCCTCGGGGACGAGCTTGTACCCCACGGGCTGGCCGAGCGCGTTCAGCACCGACGGGTTCACGACTAGCCAGTGCCGTGCGGTGCGCGGATCCGCCAGCCGCTGCGCCTCCGATTCGGTGCGCAGCAGCGTGCGCCGCGGGCGGAACGCGTTGCCGTACGGATTGTCCTGGCCCCGCGGCACGGCTTCGGTCTCGACCTCGTAGACGGAGTTAGCAGGCCCGTCCACCGCCATGTCGAGCCGCACGCTGAAGAAGTGCTGATGGAGGGCGGCCAGTGTCCGCGGCGCGACCAGCGTGCCGTAGTCGCTGACTTCCCCTGGCGCGAGCGCGGAGGTGAGCACGACCCCTGTCAGCTTGATCTCGAGCTCGATCGTCCCGTCGGTGTAGAAGTACCAGTAGAAGCCGTACTCGTAGTTGCCCGCTGTGATGATGAACGAGACCACGAGGCGGCGGCGCCTGCGCACCTCGGCGTGATTCAGCCCCGCGTCGAAGTGCTTCCAGCCGATGCCGTTGTCCTCTTCGTGCACGCAGATCGCGTTCGCGATCGTGTACGGCTCGCCGTTGTCGTCGGCCAGGTCGACGTCGAGATAGCTGATCTCGCCCAGGCAGTCACAGCCACGCTCGAGCGAGTTCGTCATGATGCCGATGCCGTACTCGCCAATGTCGAAGGCGTTGCGCCAGCCCTGGAATGGCCTCGGATCGGCGTACGGAATCACGAGTTCGGTTATTGACGCCCGATGGAGAACAGAACGCAGGCGCCCGTCGTCTTCGTAGCCGACTGTGTGCAGCACGAGGCCCTCGCGCGCGTTGAAGCCGAGCCGCAGGCGCCACTTCTGCCATCGGACTTCCCAGCCGTCGATGTCGAAGCTCACCCCGGCGGGCTGGCGTATGTCGATCGGCTTGAGCCCGCCGCGGCGGCCGACCGCAGCCGACGTGTAGTCCCCGGTTCCCGGCGGCAGCGGGACGACGCCGAGGTCCTCCACCCGCACGACCGCCATGTCGTCCACGTCCACGACAGCGTGCAGCCCGTGGATGGGTTTGGCGTACGGGTTGTCACCAGGGCTGGCCCGGCAGAAGCACAGGGTCCACACCAGCCGCCGGCCGGCGTCCTCTTCCCTGGTGAACGTTCCTATCCCCCACGGCTCGACCAGCACCTGCTCGGGGTGGTCGATACCCCGGCGCCGGAGGCCATCGCGGAACTGCTCGTCGGCGCGGACGAGGCGCTCGCAGTTCAGGTACTCCCCGACCGTGAGGGGCGCTCGGACCCCGGGGACTGGCCGCCACGACCGCACGGCTTGGTCCGCCAGCCACACGACGCCCTCGTACGTCATGTGCTCCCGCGGCTCCACGGCGACGATGAATGCCTCGCGCGGGAAAGCCGCACCTGGCCGGTACGCGGCGACGGCGCTCGTGCCGGGTTCGTGCAGGCCCACGGAGACGAACCGGGTCTCGGGCGTGCCGTGCCCGCTCGCCCTGACGAGCTCGACGGCCCGCCGGATCTCCGCCGCGCTCAGCGGGTCGAGGGGATGCCGCGGCGCTGGCGTCATGCCGAAGGACCGCTACCGGCCTGGCGGAAGCTTGGACGCCGGGCTGTCGGCAGGATGGAAGACGCCGAGCACGCGCAGCTGGTCAGAGCCTGTGTTCTCCAGGCAGTGCGGCAACCCGGGCGGCAGGTGCAGGCACGTGCCTGGTGCCAGCGGCTGCTCGGCGCCGCCGACGTGCGCCGTGCCGGTGCCGCGGAGTATCAGCACGACCTCGTCGTACGGGTGGCTGTGTTCCGGCGCCCGGCCCGGCGGGATCTCTCCGACGAACTGCGTCGCGACCGAGCAGCCGTGGCCGGGGCCGAACAGGACACGGAACTGCCGGTCGCCGGTGGTCTCGATCTCGCAGTCGACGAAGTCGCTGGTCTGCGGGTCGCGGCTGGCCGGATCCGCTGGCGGGGCGTCCTCGGGAAGCGCGACGATGTCCAGCCGCAGCTGCGCGCCGTCGCCGGCCTGGACATCGAAGCCGGAGCCGGCCGGAACCCAGACGGCCCGGTCCGCCCGCAGCGCAGTGCCCGGCCGGCCGCCGATGGCCAGCTGGCCCGAACCGCCGACGACGAACCAGAGCTCGCCAGCGTCGCGGGCCGTTCCCGCGAAGCTCGACCCGGGCGGCACGTCCACGAGGCGCCTGACCAGGCCGGGCCCGCCCGCACCGGTGTCGAGCAGCCGCCGCACGCTCGCGCCGCCAGATCCCGGCTCGGCCGGGATCTGGTCCGCCCGGACCACCGCGCCCCTAGTCATCGCCGCTCGCCGCCGACTGGTGCTTGGCGACGAGCTCCGCGAGGACCTCGTTGAACCTGTCCATCTCCGCCATCGTGTTGTAGTGCGCGAGCCCGATCCGCAGGGCCTCGCCCCATCCGATCCGCTCGTGCAGGCCGAGCGCATAGTAGCTGCCGTGGCTCCACACGCCGAAGCCATGCTCGGCTAGCTCCTGGCTGAGCCGCGCGGAGGAGACGCCGGGGAAGTTGATCAGGAACGTGGGCACCCGGCCCTCCATCGTCGGCAGGCCGTAGAGCTGGGTGCCCGCCGGGAACCCCGCCATCATCCGCTCGCCCAGCTGGCGCTCCCAGTCGGCGAGCGCCGCCATGCCGCCGAGGCTGTCCAGGTAGGCGTGCGTGGCGAGCAGCGCGCCGAGCAGCTCGTAGGGCAGCGTGCCGGTCTCGAACCTGTGCCCGACCGGTTCGAACCCGACCGGCCGCGCCTTGTAGGGCTTCCAGGATTCGAGCAGGTCGCGGCGGCCGTAGGCGATCCCCAGGTGCGGGCCGCAGAACTTGTACGCCGAGCACATCACCACGTCGGCGCCGATCACGCGCACGTCCATGGGCTCGTGCGCCGCGTACTGAACCGCGTCCACCCAGGCCAGGGCGCCGGCCTCGTGGGCGAGATCGGTGATCGCCCTGGCGTCCACGATCGTGCCCGTCGAATTCGCCGCCCAGGGGAACGCCACGACCTTGGTCCGCGGGCCAAGCTGGGCTTCCAGGTCGCTCAGGTCCAGGCTGGTGTCGGCGTGCACGTCGGCGTGCCGGACCACGAGGTCACGGTCGGCGGCCAGGTCCAGCCACGGCGCCACGTTCGCGTCGTGGTCCAGCCTGGTCACCACGATCTCGTCGCCGGGACTGAGCTGGCGGCCGAGCGTCCTGGAGAACGTGAAGTTCAGCGACGTCATGTTCGCGCCGAAGACGATCTCGTCGACCGTGCAGCCGAAGAAGCGCGCGGAGGCCGCCCTGGCCTCGTCGACGAGGGCCTCGAGCCGCCTGCTCGTCGCGTAGGGCGCACCGGTGTTGCCGCTCGACTCGAGGTACACCTGTGCCGCGGCCGCGGCGACCTCGTCCGGGGTCTGCGTGCCGCCAGGCGCGTCGAGATAGACGAAGTCCGTGTCGAGCGAGCTGAACCGGGCTCGCGCGGAGAGGATCGCCGGGGACGGGGCCGGGTGAGCCGATGCGACGTCGGCAGACGAATTTCTCATTACTTGAAAAATAGGCTGAGACTCTCTCGCGGTCAACGCCGCCCCAGCCGACCTGGCAGCAGCGCGAGCCGGTGCGGGCGCCAGCGCCACCTGGCTTCCGGATGCCACAGACGGGCGCGCTGCGGCACCCCGTAAGAGCGTTGCACGTGTGCGGGCTCAGGCCTGTGCTTGCCGGGTGTCGTTCCTGGCTTTCTTTGATCGTAAAAGTTACGAGACCCGTGAATTTCCTTGTTGCGTAGATTGGCGGCAAGGCAAAGCGGAGAAAGCGGCGGTGACCTTTCGGCCGTCATCCGGGAAGCGCGCCAATCGGCCGAGCTCGCCTATCCTGGCCGCGCAGCCGGGAGTCGTATGTATCGTTGTCCGGTGGCTAATAAGCATGTTACGGGCGTTGCGCGACCCGATTCTCACTGACGGAAACAGGCCAGCAGATTGCCAAAGTCCAGGATTGGCGGGAATGTGCTCAGCATGCTCTTGAAACCCGCCGGGAATTGCAGAGGGCACAGAGGCAGGAATGACCTGCCAGCAGGGATTAGGCCACGCCAGCCATGCCGACGGGAGGATGGAAATTGGGGGGCCGCCGGAGCGGGCGCGGAGCTGCGCCGAGCCCGCGGCGCTACGACCCGCAGTTCGTCACCGTGCGGGAATACCTGGAAGTCTTGCGTGCTGCCGACCAGCGGCTGGCTGACGAGCGGGACCGCCGGTACGCCGAAGTCGCCGAGCATCGCGAGAGGGCGTTGCGGGCCAAAGAAAGAGCGGATCAGCGGGCGCTGAACCTTACCCAGGCCGCTCAGCAATACCGGGACGAGCAGGCCAACCGGCTGCGGGAGCAGTACGTCGGCGAGCGGGGCAAGTACATCACGAAATCCGATCACGAGGCGCTGATCGAGCGCATCGATGTCGCGATCAAGCCACTGGCCGAGTTCGTCGCCGCGGACCGGGTCAGTTCAGCTCGGCGAGGCGGGCAGCAAGGCCAGCGCCAGCGACGTCGCCGGCCGCTCATCGCCAGCCTGAGCCTGCTCGTTTCGGTAGTCGTGGCGATACTCCTGATTGTACGGGGCTGACCGGGCTGATCTTTTCCCATTGCCGCAACGCGCTACCTGCTGGCTATCATCGGTGATCATGGAACTCGCGGCACGGGGTGGCCGCGCTAGCGGCCGAGGTAGGCGCGTTTCAGGTCCTCGCTGCGGAGGAGGTCGGCGGCGGCGCCCTCGAGCACGATCTCGCCGGTGGACAGGACGTAGCCGCGGTCGGCGATGGACAGCGCCATGGTGGCGTTCTGCTCGACCATCAGCACGGACACCCCTGACAGGTGGATTTCCTTGATGATCTGGAAGTTCTGCTGCACGAGCGCGGGCGACAGGCCCATCGAAGGCTCGTCCATCAGCAGCAGGCGCGGCCGCGACATCAGGGCGCGGCCCATGGCGACCATCTGCTGCTCGCCGCCCGACAGGGTGCCAGCCAGCTGGCCGCGGCGCTCGAGCAGGCGCGGGAACAGCGCGTGGATCCGGTCGAAGTCGTCGTCCAGCTTGTCGCGCCCGCGCAGCACGGCCCCGAGCTCGAGGTTCTCCCTGACCGTCAGCTGCCCGAAGAGCCTGCGGTTCTCCGGCACGATCGCGATGCCCTTCGCGATCCGCTGCGGGACCGGCGACGTGCTCACGTCCTCGCCGTCCAGCAGTACCCGCCCCGACCTGGGCTGCACGATGCCGAGGATGGTCTTCAGCGTCGTCGACTTGCCCGACGCGTTGCCGCCGAGCAGGCAGACCAGCTCGCCGTTGCCGACCTGCAGGCTGACGCCCTCGAGAATCCGCATCTGGGCGTAGTACGTCGTGACGCTCTCCAGGCTCAGAAGGTCCACTACGACTCCGCCAGGGCTTCAGGATCGCGGCCCATGTAGGCCTCCATGACCGCGGGATCGCTGGCCACGTGGTCGAAGCCGCCTTCGGCGATCTTGACCCCGTGGTCGAGCGCGAGTACCCGGTCCGAGCAGCCGGACACCACGTGCATGTCGTGCTCGATGACGCAGATCCCGACGCCGAGTTCGTCCCGCAGCCGGCTGATCAGCTCGGTGACCTCGTTCGTCTCGGCGGGATTCATGCCTGCCGCCGGCTCGTCGAGCAGCAGCAGCCTGGGCCTGGTCGCGAGCGCGCGGGCGATCTCCAGGCGGCGCCGGTTCGCGTACGACAGCGAGTACGCGGGCTGGTCCCAGCGGTAGCCAGCGAGCCGCTGGCCGAAGAACGACAGCACCTCCATCGCCCGTTCCCTGGCCTGGCGCTCCTCGCGCCTGGCCCACGGCAGCCGCAGCACCGACTCAGGCGGCGTCGCCCGCGTGCTGCCATAGGTCGCGGCCATCACGTTCTCGAGCACCGACATGTTCAGGAACAGCCGCAGGCTCTGGAACGTGCGGGCGATCCCGAGCCGGGCGATCCGGTGCGGCGGCAGCCCGGCGATCGAGTGTCCCGCGAACCTGACGTCACCAGAACTCGGCTGGTAGACGCCCGTGACGACGTTGAAGACCGTCGACTTGCCCGCGCCGTTCGGCCCGATCAGGCTCACGATCTCGCCGTCGCTGACCCGCAGGTCGAGCCCGGACAGCGCGGCCAGGCCGCCGAAGGCCAGCGAGAGCTTGTCCAGCTCGAGGATCGAAGGGCGCGGTTGCTGCGGATCGCTCATGCCGGCGTCTCCACCATGCGCTGGCCGAGCAGCCCCTGCGGTCTGGCGACCATCATCACGATCAGGATCGCGCCGATCATCAGCTGCCTGGTGACCGCCGGCTCGGCGGCCAGGCGGGTCTCCCAGACGAACGCGCCCAGGTAGATCACCGGCACCAGCAGGATCGCCCGCCACGGTCCCTTAGCCTGGACGAGCGCGACCAGCAGGCAGATCAGCAGCACGAACCCGACGTTCCCTGGCACCCGCGGGCTCGCAGGCACGATCACCCAGTCCCGCAGGATGGTGCCGATCCAGCCGCCCGACGCCGGGCCGCGCGCGACAGCGCTGGACGAGACCGCGCCGGCGATGGCGTGGGCGGCGAAACCAAACGCTGCGGTGGCTGCTAGCACCATGGCCAGCCTGCGCCACGGCCGGAGCTTGACCAGCAACGTCAGCAGGATCATGCCGTAGAACAGGTAGCCGGAGTCGGTCGGGCTGCGGAGCAGCCCGTCGTAGATGACCATGACGACGAGGGCTCCCGTCGCGGCGCCGGCGATGCTCCCGGCCCCGCCCAGGATCAGGCCCGCGTAGACCAGGATCAGGATCGGCGTATCGAAATCGAGCGGGAACACGCTGATCTGCTGCGCCGCGAAAATGGTGCCGGCCAGCGCGGCGACCATGGCGCCGAACGCGAAAGCCATCAGCTTGACCCGGTTGACCGGGATGGTCATCGCCGCGGCGGCGAGCGGGTCCTCGCGGACGGCACGCCAGGCCCTCCCGGTGCGCGACGTGTCGAGCAGCCGTAGCACGGCCATGACCAGCACCACCAGGATCACGAGCAGGTAGTAGTACGCCCGGTTGCTGGTGAGCGAGATGCCGAAGGACTGGATCGTGTCGACCCCGACGACCCCGTTCGGCCCGCCGAATGTGCCGGGAGCGACGTTGTTGCTGAACTCGACGAACGCCTCGCCGAAGAACAGGGTCACGATCGCGAGATAGTCGCCGATCAGCCGGCGCGACGGCCACCCGACGATCAGGCCGAGCACCGCGGCGCCGATCATGACGGCCGGCACCGACAGGATCGCGGGCAGGTGGATGCCCGCCGCGCCGATCTGAGCCGACGACAGCAGCGCGAAGCCGTACGCGCCGAACCCGAAGAACGCGACGTAGCCCAGGTCGAGCAGCCCGGCCCAGCCAACGACGATGTTCAGGCCGACCGCGAGCAGCGCGATCACCAGGGCGTCGATGCCGACCTGCAGCTGGAAGCCGCCGAGGCCGACGAGCGGCAGCGCCAGTCCGGCGGCGGCCGCGAGCGCCAGCCTGGGCCACCAGCCGACCCGCTGGGCGGCGCGCTCCGCCGAGCCGAGCCAGGACGGCAGGTAATCGCGCTTGTGCTGCTGCCTGGCGACCCACTCGTCGGCCCCGACCTGAGGGCCGGCGGGCTGCTTATCCAGGTTCACCGCGACGTCACACCTTCTGCAGCTGGACCTGGCCGAGCAGGCCGCTCGGCCTGAGCAGCATCACGATGATCAGCAGCGCGAAGACGAGCAGGTTGGTGAACTGCGAGGAGATGTAGCCGGTGATGAAGGACTCGGCGATGCCGATCAGCAACCCGCCGAGCATCGCGCCAGGCAGCGAGCCGATCCCGCCGACCACGGCAGCGGTGAACGCCTTGAGGCCAGCCAGGAACCCGATGGTGTTCGACACCTGGTTGAACAGCAGCCCGGCCATCACCCCGGCCACCCCGGCCAGCGCCGAGCCGAGGAAGAACGTCGCGGCGATGGTGAAGTTCACGTTGATCCCCAGCATCTCGGCCGCCTCCCGGTCGCCGGCCACCGCGCGCATCTGCTTGCCTAGTTTCGTCTGCACGACAAGCTGCCGCAGCCCGATCATCAGCGCGAGGCCGAGGACGACGACCATGATCTGGACCGCGCTGATGCTGACCGACCCGATACGGAACCCGGAGGAGACCGGGATGAAGTCCGGGGTGTTGTAGATCCGGTACTGCCCTCCGAACAGCAGCAAGGCGGCGTTCTCGAGGAAGAACGAGATGCCGATGGCCGTGATCAGCGGCGCGATCCGCGGCGCGTCGCGCAGCGGCCGGTACGCGAACCGTTCGATCGCGACACCGAGCCCGCCGGTCAGCAGGGCCGCGAGCACGAACATGATCACGAGCAGCAACGGCACCGGGATGGCGAGCGCCTTCGGGCCGCCGAACCACTGGATCACGAAGTAGCCGGCGAACGCGCCGACCATATACAGGTCGCCGTGGGCGAAGTTGAGCAGCTTCAGCACCCCGTACACCATCGAGAACCCGAGCGCGACCAGTGAGTACAGCGCTCCGATGACGATGCCGTTGACCAGTTCCTGGAAGAAGAAGCCCATCAGGTGCGGATCCGCCCATTGCCGGGCCGCGGTGGCGCGCCGGCCGTCGGCCGGCGCGCCACAGACGGCTACATCACGTGTCGGTCAGCCGACCAGGTTGTACTTGCCGGACGAGTCGATCTTGAACAGGAAGAACTTGCCGTGGGCGTTGTCCCCGTGCGAGTCGAAGCTGATCGGCTGCCCGAGGATCGACGTCGGCTCGTTCGTCTTCTTGATCGCTGCCAGCACGTTCGACCGGCTCGGCGTCTGCCCTGCCTTGCAGACCGAGGCGATCGCCTCGTCGATCACGTGCGTGGCGGCGAAGATCGGCGGGCCGAACGTGCCGAAGTTGCCCATCTTCTTCGCGGCGGTGACCAGCGAGGCGTCCGCGGGGATCGCGGTGATGTCGGGGCCGAACGCGGACACGTACGAGCCGTCGATCGTGAAGGCGTCAGGCGAGAACAGGCCGTCGGTGCCGAAGATCACGGCCTTCTTGTGCTGGCTGGCCAGGTTGCGGCCGAACTGCTGGGCGTTGGCGGCCACCTGCCACGGCAGGATCACGACCGAGGTCGCGGGCGTGAGCTTGGCGACCAGCGACGAGAAGTCGTTCTGCTTCTGGGGGACCGACTCGTGGATGACCTTGATACCGGCCGCCTTGAGAATCGGCGTCATGTACCCGACCAGGCCGGTCGAGTAGACCTCCTGGTCATCGACGATCAAGACGGACTTCGGGTGCAGGTTCTTGACGATGTAGTTCGCGTCGTTCGCTCCCTGCACGCGGTCGTTAGAAACGACGCGGAAGAAGGTCGGGTTCTTGCCCTGGGTCAGCGTCACGTTCGTCGCCGATCCTGAGATGAACGCGAGCCCGGCCCGCGCCATCAGCGGGCCTATCGCCTCGACCTCCTGGCTTCCGGCCGGGCCGACGGCCGCGAGGATCTTGGAGTTCGACGTGAACTGCTGGGTCACGGTGGTCGCCTGGGCCGGGTCGAGCTGCGTGTCACCCTGCACCAGCGTGATCTTGGTCTTGTTCGCCTTGTTGTCCAGCGACAGGGCGAGCTGCGCGAAGTGCAGCTGCTCCTGGCCGAGCACGGCGACCGGACCCGTGATGGGCGCTTCAAGCCCGATCGACGCGGTGCACGGCTTGTTGCCACCGCTCGCGGTTCCGCCACCGCCGCTGCTGCCGCAGCCGGCGACGACGAGCGCGCCGAGCACCGACGCGACTACTACTCTGCGTCCCTTCATGGACGTTGCCTCCAGTTCCCGCTGTGCTAGATGTCTTGGGCCAGATATCTCGGGGGGTCAGTCAGCTCGCCGCGAGGTGCGCCTCGAGCGTGATCTCGGTACCGGTTAGCGCGCGGGAGACCGTGCAGTTCCTGGCCTGCGCGGCGAGACCGGCGAAGACGTCGTCGTCGATCCCCGGCACCTCGCCATCGGTCCGCAGCGCGATCCGGGTGATGTCGAAGCCGCCGCTGGTCTGTGCGAGCGTGACCTCGGCGGTGGTGCGCAGCTCTCTGGCGGGGTGACCGGCCTCGGTCAGCAGGTTCGCCAGCGACATCGTGAAGCAGCCTGCCTCGGCGGCCCCGATGAGTTCCTCGGGGTTGGTCGCGTGCTCGCCGTCCTCGACCCGCGCGCGGAGCGAGTAGGGCCCGTCGAACGCGCCGCTGCCGAGCGCGATCCGGCCGCTTCCTTGCGGCAACGTTCCGCGCCAGCTTGCCTGGGCACGGCGGACGACGCGGAACGTCAAAATCGCCCTCCCCAGTGCTCGAATTGTTCCGCCGATCAAACCATCTGGCGCACACTCGTGCAAGGGGGGCAATTGGGGATCTGGGTAACAGTTGTGACTCGCCAGGGACGCTAGCCGACCTGCTCAGGGCCACCCTGCAGGATCTCGGCGAGCTTGCTGAGGTTGATGTTGCCGCCCGATATGACGCACGCGACCTTGCCGCCCCCAGCCCGTCCGGCCATGGCGGCAGCCACGGACAGTGCGCCCGCACCTTCGGCTACAACCCGGACGCGCTCGGCAAGGAGCCGGACCGCGGCGGCGACGTCGTCAAGCGAGATCGCGAGCGCCTCGTCGACGAGCGTGCTGACCACCGGCCACATGATGTCCAGCACCCGGCCGCTGCCCGCCCCGTCGACGAAGGAGGGCTGATAGCCCGCGTCGACGGGCTGCCCGGCTTCGAACGCCGCGGCCAGCGCGCAGCCCGTCGCAGGCTCGGCCGTGATGATCCTCGTCTGCGGCCGCAGCGCCTTGATCGCGCTCGCGACTCCCGTGGTCAGGCCTCCCCCGCCGTACGGAATCACGACCGCGTCGACGTCGGGCAGATCCTCGAGGATCTCCAGGCCGATCGTCCCGTTGCCCGCGATCACGGCGGGATCGGAAACCGGGTGCACGAACAGCCCGTCGATCCCGTCGACGTGGCCGGTGACCAGGATGTTCCACCAGTCGTCGTACGGCAGCTTGCGAACCTGCCCGCCGAGCCGCTCGATCGCTGCCACCTTCGCCTGCGGCGCCTGACCGGGCACCACGATCGTGGCTGGCACTCCGATCGCACGCGCTGCCCAGGCCACGCCCTGCGCCATGTTCCCCGCGCTGGCGGTGACCAGGCCCTTCGCGCGATCATCGGGCGACGCGAGCGCGACCGCGTTGGTCGCTCCGCGGATCTTGAACGAGTTCACGGGCTGCAGGTTCTCGAGCTTGACGTAGATCTCTGCCGGGGCGTCGGCGTAGAGCCGCACGAGCGGCGTCCTGATCGCCGCGCCCTCGATCCGCTTCCGCGCTGCCTCGATCTCGCTCAGCTCGACCACGTGAACGCCCTTTCGATTGCGGCCCTCTCGTCGTCGGTAACCGGGCATTCGAGCGCCTCGGTCACCGGTGCCAGGTGCTGGGGGCGCATCGGCCCGACGACGATCTGGGCGACCCTATCGCCGGCGAGCAGCCAGGCGAGCGCGAGGCCGGCCATCGAGGTCCCGCGACGCGCGGCGATCCGCTCAAGGTGGCCGAGTGCGTCGAACGTCCTGTTATCGAGGAAATCCCGGTAGGGCTCGGGGCGCTGCGTCATGCGCGAGCCGCGGGGAAACGGCTCGCCGCGCCGGTACTTGCCGGTCAGCCAGCCGCCGGCGAGCGGGCTGAACGCCAGGTACGCGACGTCGCGCTGCGCGCACAGCGGCAGGACGTCCCGCTCGTCCTGCCGCGCGAGCAGCGAGTAGTTGTTCTGGATGGCCGCGGGCCTGGCCAGGGCGAGCGCGCCCGCGAGCTGGGCGGCGTCGAAATTGCTGACGCCGTAGCCGCGGACGCGACCGCCGGCGACAGCAGCCTCGAAGGCCGCAAGTGAGTCGGCCAGCGGCACGTGAGGGTCGAAGTCGTGGGCCAGGTACAGGTCGACCTGGTCAACCCCGAGCCGGCCGAGGCTCTCGTCCAGCCGCCTCGCGATCCGCTCGGGGGAAAGGCCGTGGTCGGCGCCGGCCGTCATGGGGTTGAACGTCTTCGTGGTCAGCGTGGGCCGGACGCCGCGCGAGCTGATCCACCGCCCGATGGCCTGCTCGCTGCGCCCGCCGCCGTAGGCATCGGCCGTGTCGAAGTGCCTGATGCCGCGCTCCCACGCGGCGTCCATCAGCTCGAGGGCCTGGTCCTGCGTCAGCCCCTGCCCGAAGAACTCCGGCGCCGACCCCACGCCCCCGAAATTCCCGCACCCCAGCGCCACCCGCGCGACTCGCACCACCCGCACATCTAACCAAGGGCAGCCACCCTATGCTGGAGCGGGTGCGGGTGGCGACGTGGAACGTGAACTCGGTCAAGCAGCGCGTGCCACGGCTGCTTCCGTGGCTGGACCAGCGGCGGCCTGACGTCTTGTGCCTGCAGGAGACCAAGCTCTCCGACGACGCGCTCGCCAGCCTGCTCGGCGACGACCTGCGCCGCAGGGGCTATGAGTTCGCCTCCCACGGCGAGCCCCGGTGGAACGGCGTGGCGATCCTGTCCAAGGCCGGGCTCGACGACGTCGCGAAAGGCCTCGATGGTGCCCCCGGCTTCCCGGGTCCTGAGGCTCGCGCGATCGCCGCGACCTGCGGCGGGATCCGGGTGCGATCGGTGTACGTGCCGAACGGCCGCGTCCCCGACTCCGAGCACTACCGGTACAAGCTCGCGTGGCTGGCAGCGCTGCGCGACGCGGTCGCGGCAGACCCCGAGGCGGCGATCACCTGCGGCGACATGAACATCGCCGCTACTGACGCCGACGTGTTCGACCCGGACGCGTACATCGGCCAGACGCACGTCACGCAGCCGGAGCGCGACGCGCTGGCCAGCCTGGAAGCCGCCGGCCTGCACGACGTCATCAGGGAGCGCTGGCCGGACGAGCGGATCTTCACGTACTGGGATTACCGCGCCGGGATGTTCCAGAAGAACCTCGGGATGCGCATCGACCTTGTGCTGGCCACCGGCGACGTGGCGGCCCGCGTCCGCGCCGGGTGGGTCGACCGGCACGCGCGGAAGGGTGCCGGCCCTAGCGACCACGCCCCGCTGATCGTCGACCTGGACGACGCGCCCGACGGCGACATCGGCCCCGTCGTGCCGCCCCCGTCGGCGGCCCCGCCCAAGCGCGGCTCGTTCCGCCTGCCGCAGGCACCGTCGGAGTGACGTGCCGATCCTGCCGCATGGCCCGGCTACGCGCTGGTGATCGCGTCGTAGTTCTCGCGCATCGTCTGGGTCAGCGCGTGATCAGGACCGAGATAGCGCTCGCTGTCGCCGAGCGTGCGCTCAAGCAAAGCGATCGCGTCGGCGGGACGACCCGCCGTGTGGTAGGCGTGGGCGAGATTGCCGCGCAAGGTGATCGTGTCCGTATGGCCGACGCCGTGCAGCAACTCGGAATCGGCGATAGCGCGCCTGTAGAGCGGAATGGCTTCGGCCAGCCGCCCCGCGCTGTGATAGGCCGACGCCAGGCTGGCACGTGACATCACCGTGTCGGGATGGTTGAGTCCTACAACCCGCTCCCGGTCCGCGAGCGTGCGCTCGTGCAGCACGAGCGCTTCCTTCAGATGCCCGGTCAGCAGGTAAGCGTCGGCCAATCTGGCGCGGGTGGCCAGCGTGTCGGGATGGCTCGGCCCCACTGCACGCTCGCGGTCGGCAAGATTGCGCTTGCCGTGCCTGATCGCGTCTTTGAGCCGGCCAGCAAGGAGATAGGCCTCTGCCAGGCTGGCCTTCGAGGTCAGCGTCTCCTGGTGATCTGGCCCGTAGGACCGCTCTGCTTCGATGACGATCCGTTCGTGCGCCTTGATCGCATCCCTGGGCTGATCAGCCGCCTGGTAGGCAGCCGCGAGGCCGCGGCGCGCGGCCAGGATATCGGGGTGACCAGGCTCACGTACCAGTTCGGCGTCCGTCAAGGTTCGCTGGTAGAGCGGAATCGCATCCTTGTGGCGGCCAGCGGCCTGGTACGCGCTGGCGAGGCTGGCCCGCCAGGCCCACGTGCCGGTGTGCTCGGGGCCGAGCAGCCACGCCTGCTCGGAGATGGTTCGCTCGAAGAGCGGAATGGCATCGGCAAGGCGCCCGGCCGCATGGTAGGCGCCCGCCAGATCGGCGCGCGACGCGAGGCTCTCCTGATGCCCGGGCCCGTATATCCGCTCGCGGTCGGCGAGAGTGCGCTTGAAGATCTCGATCGCGTCGTCGTACAAGCCAGCCGTCAGGCACGTGGACGCCCACCTGTCACGCGTACGGAGCGTGTGCGAATGACGCGGACCGAGGATCTTGCTGCCAGTCTCGGTCATCGCGCGCCAGTAACTGATCGCCGGGCCGGCCAGTCGCGCTCGGTCCATGCTTTCGCCTGCGCGCATGAGTACGGGATGTGCCTCGGGAGTCCACAGCAGCTGGCCGGTGCTCTGCAGCAGGCTGCTTGTGCAGTCGCGCAGGGCCTGGGCGACATGCGGCTGCGCTTCTTCGTCGGCCGGCCATGCCTCGAGCAGCGCGCTGCCTGCGGCCTTGGCCGCTCGCTCAGGCTCCTCGGCGGACAGCGTGTCCCTGACGGCCGCCTGGACCAAGGAATGCACGTGAATTGTGCGCGCGTCGGCGTCCGCGTCGATGGTGACCAGCCCAAGTCGGGCAAGATTGTGCAACGCATGGCGGGCCAGGCCCTCGTCGTCGGCCCTGTGCGTACTCGCATGCCCGGACATGAAGCCGCAGGCGGCCTGGCTCGTGACGACCGCTCCTGGAATGCCGTTCGGCCCGAGCAGCGCGGTGAGCATAAGCGCTGGCCTGGCCAAGCCGGACGGGGGCAGCAGGTCGGCCGCTTCGAGAGACAGCCACCAGGAGGCTACGACGATCGCCGGATACCCGCCAGCCGCAGGGCCGGTCAGCCGTTCCATCCGCTCCGCCAGACGGACGCGGTACTCCCGGCAGCCGAACTGGCCGCTCGCGATGGCCGCCGCGGCGTGATCCAGCGCGAGCGGCAGGCACCCCACGTCGTCGGCCAGGTCCAGCGCACCAACCCTCTGCTCGCGGTCAAGCCTGTTCTTGAGATAGGTGAGCGCCTCCCGCCGCGTGAAGACATCGACGTACTCGATCCGCTGACCAGCCTGAGTGAGCGACGCATCAAGACGCCTGGTGGTCACCAGCGTCCGGCCGGCCGGGCCGCGCGGGCAGAGTCCAGCCAGATCCTCGGGGTCGGCGAGCTGGTCAAGGACCACCAGCCACGGCCGGCTGGTACTGGCAAGCCAGTCAAGGAACTGCCGGGCGGCCGTTTCAGAGTCTTGGCGGGAATCTGGGGTGCTGATCTGGCGCAGAGCCTGCGCATAGCTCGCCAGGATCGAGGCTCGGCTGCAAGCCGGCACCCACACCAGCAGGTCGATCGCCCTAGCTTCGCTCAGGGACCGCGCGACCGCGACGGCGAGCTGGGTCTTTCCGGTGCCGCCAAGGCCGCCAAGAGTGTGAGTGAGACGGCGGTCACCGTCGGCCAGGATCACCGTTTCGCCGCGCGCCAGGAGGTCGGGAAGCCCGAGCCCGGTTTCCGGCCTGTCGATGTATCCCACCGCGCGAGGGGGTACCGCTCCGGAAACGACCGGCCACGATACTTGCGGACCCGCGTCGCCCTGTGGCAAGCCGTGGGTCGGGCTGCTTGTCGTCACATGATCACCGAACCCTGACAGCTCGCGCCTGGATGTGTTGCGGAACGGGAGCGAGCCTCAGGATACGTCGCCACATTGGCTAATACCGGCAATCTGCGCACCGCGGTGCCACCCAGCTGTTGCCGGTGAATGTCATGACCGCTGACGGTGCCGCGTGGACTCATTGCAGTCCGTTATGACCGGCTTCTCGGGATCGGTGCGTCCAAGGGGGTCTAACGCCGGCCATAATGGACTCGCTGATCAATTTCGTCCATTATTGAACCATGGTCCCGATGCGGCGCCCAGCCCTTCGGGAGGCCGGCCGATCTCCGAGAGCAGAGGCTGAGAGTCCGTGACTGCCATCCAGTCCAGCGCGGTCCTGGCAACTCGCCCTGTCCCGGGTAGGTGACGGATGGCCGCCTTCACCATCTACTTCGCTACCGACATCCACGGGTCGGAACGATGTTTCCGCAAGTTCCTGAACGCTGGAAGAGCCTATGGCGCCGATGCGGTCATCCTTGGCGGCGACGTCACCGGCAAGGCGCTGGTACCCGTCGTCGAACAAGCGGACGGTTGCTGGACGGCACGCGTCGGCGGCAAGGATCAGACCGCCTCCGACCATGCTGAGCTGGCTGAAATCGAGCGGCGGATCCGCTCCCTCGGGTTCTACGCCTACCGCACGTCGCCCGAGGAGCACGCTCAGCTGGCCGCCGACGAAGTCTACCGGGACAAGATCTTCGACCGGGTGATGCGCGCGTCGGTCGAGCGCTGGGTGGACATGGCCGACACGCGCCTGCGCGAAGCTGGATTGCCTTGCCTGGTAATGCCTGGCAATGACGACGTCCCGGCCGTCAAGAGCCTCCTGGCGCAGGCCAGCTGGCTGATTCAGGCCGAGGACCGCATCATCGAGCTCGGTCCTTACCAGGTGCTGAGCCTCGGATACTCCACGGTGACGCCATGGCGCTCGCCGCGGGAACTGGCTGACGAGGAGCTTGGGCGCCGCCTGGGGATGCTCATCGAGCAGATCCAGCCGGGCAAGCCGCTCGTCATGAACCTGCACAATCCGCCGGCCGACTCGGGCACCGATCTCGCGTTCAAGCTGACCGACGACATGCGGATCGCCACCACTGGCGGCGAGCCGGTTCGGGCGCCGGTTGGCAGCCGGGCGGTGCGCGAGGCGATTGAGCAGGTGCAGCCGGTGCTCTCGCTGCACGGCCACATTCACGAGTCTCGCGCGATGAGCTCGATCGGGCGCACGAAGGTCTGCAACCCCGGCTCGCTCTACCCGGATGGAGTTCTGCAGGGCGTCCTCGTCACACTTGATCCTGATCGCGACAAAGTGAAGAGATTCAAGTTTGTCGCCGGCTGAGACCCCGGGCGGCATCGGGCACACGTCATCCAGCGGCGGCCGGCCGTGGCCCGCCCCGAACAGCGGCGCGGTCGCCCTGACCTTCGACGTTGACGCCCGATCGGTGATGCTCGCCGCTGACCCCGCCTATGCCGAGCGGGCGTCGCTGATGAGCCACCAGGACTACGGCCCGCTCGTCGGCGTCCCTCGGCTGCTGGCCGTGCTGCGCGACTATGGGCTACGGGCGACCTTCTTTGTCCCAGGGGCCACAGCGGAGCATTACCCGGAGGCGCTGGCGGCGATCCTGGAAGCCGGCCACGAAGTCGGTCACCACGGCTTCCTGCATGAGTCGCTGGTCGGCGCCGACGAGGCGGCCGAGCGCCGCTATCTTGAGCGCGGCCTTGAGGCCCTGGACCGCGTGGCCGGTGTCCGGCCGTCAGGGTACCGGGCGCCGTGGTGGGAGGCCACGGCGCGGACCCGGCCCCTGCTCGCGGAGTACGGATTCAGCTACGACAGCAGCTTCTTCGATGCCGACGCTCCGTACGCGGTCCGGGAGTGTGATGGCGAGCTCGTCGAGCTCCCGGTGAGCTGGGCGCTCGATGACTGGGAGCGCTACGCGTTCTGGCCGGACGTGACGGGCGATGGCCGGATCGACAGGCCCAGCTCCGTCGTAGCGGCCTGGTGGGAGGAGATCCAGGCCATTCACTCGACGGGCGGGCTGGCGGTGCTGACCATGCACCCGTTCCTGTCAGGTCGCCCGTCCCGCGCGATCGCGCTCCGCCAGCTCATTGAGCGTTGTCTCGAATCACCGGATTTGTGGGTAAGTGCACTGGATAATGTAGCCCGCTGGTACCGCGATAGCTCCGTCAAGAAGGGATGAAACTAATGGCCCAGACGGCTCCGAGTATCTTCGCCAGGAAGGCAACGGGCCTGGTCCGTGAGGGGAACGCCACTAGCGTCCTCGTTTACAACATCAACTTCGTGAGCATCGGCCTGATGCTCGTGTTCGCGCTCATCATGATCCCGGCTTTCTACCCTGGAGCGAACGTCCAGGGAACCTTCCTCGCCGCGTTCATCGTGGTCGTCCCGACATCGCTCACGTTCGCGCTGCTGGCGGCGGCGATGCCGAGGTCGGGCGGGGACTACGTCTACGTGAGCCGCATCCTGGGCCCGCAGTGGGGCATGATGTCGAGCCTGAACAACACCATCTGGTGGATACTTTACGGTGGTGTCCCGTCGGCATTCTTCGCTTACTACGGACTGACCCCTTTGCTGCGCGGCGTCGGCATCCTGGTCAACAGCGCCACCCTCGTCCGGTACGGAAACGACCTGTCAACCCCGACGGGTGCGTTCATCATCGGCACGCTTCTTATCGTCGGCCTCGTGGCGATCTTCGCCACCGGGTTGAACTTCTACTTCAAGATCCAGAACGCGCTGTTCATCATCGCCATGATCGGCATCGTGGTGACGATCGGAATACTGCTCACCACCAGCCACGCAGGCTTCGTGGCGGCCTTCAACCACTACATCGGCCGGTCAACAGGCCATGCGAACTCATACAACGCGGTGATCGCCGCGGCGGGTCACGATGGATTCACGACGGCACCGTTCAGTCTGTACTGGACGCTGATCCCGATCACGTGGATCTACCTGGAGCTAGTCTTCAACCAGTCGTCGGCGTACATCGGCGGCGAGGTCCGGCGGCCCGGGCGTGTGCAGCTGTGGTCGATGCCCATTGCGGCCATCGTGAGCACAGGCATCGCCATGATCGTCGCGTGGCAAGTAGCCAGGGTCGTCGGCAGTTCGTTCCTCGGCGCGGTCAGCTTCAACAACGGCGCGACGATGGGTTTCGGATCGACTCCCGTCTACACCGAACTCGTCGGCTACGCCTCAAGCAACGTCGTTCTCGGCTTGATCGTCACCTTCAGCTTCCTGTTCTGGTCCTACTCCTGGCTGCCAGGCCAGATCCTGAATGCCTCGCGGAACCTGCTCGCGTATGGCATCGACGGGGTCATGCCGGGCTGGCTCGGACGGGTTAATCACAAGCGGCACACTCCGATCAACGCGCTCGTCGTGATGGGCATCGGCTCCATCGCGGCGCTCTGGCTGTATACCCGCCCAACCGGACCATTCAAGACGCTGACCGGGATCTTCGGCTTCATCCTGAGTTTCCTGATGGTCTCGCTGGCCGCGATGCTATTCCCGTACCGGCAGCGCGAAGCATGGCAGGAGTCACCGGTGAACTGGCGGTGGGGTCGTATCCCGGTGATTTCGATCGTCGGGGCGCTGAGCTTCGCCGCATGCGGCTTCATGGCCTGGGACTACCTGAACGACCCGCTGTCGGGACTGTCCATGGTCCCGCATAACACCGGCGGGTTGTTCGGTCACCAGGCCTTCGCGATGTTCATACTCAACATCCTCATCTGGGTGGCGGGCTTTATCGTCTACCGGGTGGCCAAGGTGATCCGCCGCCGTCAGGGGGTCGACCTGGACTCGACGTACCGGGAACTGCCGGTCGAATAGCCGACCGCGACGGGGAGGGCACGGCAACCGCGATGGGCATGGCCGGGAGCGAGCGCCCCGTTCCGGCGACCCCGGACCTGCTGGCCGCCGCCGGCGACGTGATAGCGTCGGCGGCGGCCCGGGGCATCACGCTGCGCCTGCTGGGCGGGATCGCGGTCTTTCAGCTCTCGCCGTCGGCCCGCCGACCGCCACTCGCACGGCAATATCACGACTTCGACGTGGTGGTCCCGGCGCGCCAGGGCCGGTCAGCCGCGAAGGCGTTCCTCGATCTCGGCTACGCGGAAGATGCTTACTTCAACGCTCTGCACGGGGCGCAACGCATGGTTTTCACCGCGAGCGACGGCTTCGTGGTCGACGTGCTCGTCGGCACCTTCCAGATGTGTCACCGGCTGCATCTGGGCGCGGACCTGCCCGAGTCCGGACTGACCATTCATCCCGCGGACCTGCTGCTCACCAAGCTGCAGATCGTGCAGATCGAGGAGAAGGATCTCCTTGACGCCGCCGCTCTCCTGGTCGACCTGCCACCCGTGCGCTCGGCGGCGGGCATTGAGATCGACCGCTTCGTCGCGCCACTGGCCAGCGACTGGGGCTTCTTCCACACCGTCGAGCTGAACTTGCGGAAGGTAGCCGATTTCGCGTCGGGCCGGCTCGGGAACGCCGAGGCCCGCCGCGTGGCGCGCGGCATCCAGGAGCTACGGCAGGCCATGGACGCCATACCGAAGTCACTGCGGTGGAAGGCGCGAGCCAGGATCGGCGAGAAGATCCCCTGGTATGACCTGCCGGAAGAACTCGGCTGACCATCAATCCGCGCGGCGTGCGGTGAGGCTCCGTGCCCATCTGCCTCGACGGGAAAGTCCGCCAGTTCCCGCATCGCGGACGCGGGCTGCCATTGACACGAGTGACCGTCGGACAGGCTGCCAGACAATTTCATGCGTAACAAGGGCTCGCAGGCAGTGTCCGACGAAACGTGAGCCCAGGCGTCACTTGAACGCGACCGTGTTGGCCGGGGAGCTGACGCCGCCGGGCACGTTGAGCGGCGCGCTCGCCAGGAACATGGTGTACCTGCCGTCGCGGCGGCAGTCGTCGGCCAGGTCGGCCAGCCACCACAGCTCGCCGAGCGCCATCCCGAACAGGCCGATCAGCGTGTGGTGCAGGAAGCCGAACGGCTGGGCGTCCCTGCGCCAGTCCGGCGGCCACATCTCGACCGACGGGCCGTCCGAGACGATCGCCGGGACGTGCAGGTCCCACAGGTATTCGGCCATCGCCTCGGTGTGCTCGACGCCAGCGGCCGTCAGCACCCGGTCGTCGGCCATGGCCTGCCGCGCGGACTCGGGCTGGCCCGTGTACCAGCGGCCGAACCCGGTATAGAGCACCAGGATGTCACCTGGCTCGATCTCCGCGCCCGCGGCGCGGCGGCACTCCTCGAGCTGCTCAACAGTGAGGCCAGCGGCTTCGCCGGGCCCGACGCGGGCGAACCGCTCCGCGTCGAGCATCACGCCCCGGCCGGCGATCCCGTGGGCGACCCAGTGCCCGATGGTGTTCCTGTGCGACTCCCGGATCTGCGGGGCCGTGACGCCGTTGTAGAACTGCCCGGGCAAGGCCGGGACGTGCGCCAGCGAATCCCACTGGCTCCCGGCCTGCGGGTTGAAGGAGTCGATCTCGTCGTCGAAGCCGGTGTCGCCCGCCTCGGGGATCAGCCGGTGGCCGGTCGCGTTCCTGCCGTACAGCGGCGGGCTGTAGCGGTCGATCGGCGCGTTCAGGTTGAACATGCGGCCGTTCCTGATCTCCCTCGCGGCGGCAGCGGCGACGCGCTCAGGCGTCTGCAGGTTGATCAGGCCGACATTGTCCCGCGCCCCGAACAGGTACCAGCCCGACCGCCCGCGGCCGCCGGGCGCTTCGGGGAGCTCGCGGTACGACGGAAGCCGTTCCACTGTCAGTCCTGAACCGGCGCGCCCGCCGACGCGGCCAGGTTGACGTGTGATCTCTTGTCGGTGACCGCCTCGGCGGCGAAGTGGCAGGCCACCGGGTGACCGTTGCCGCGCTCGATCAGCGCCGGCGCCTCGGTCCTGCAGATGTCCTGGGCGAGCCAGCACCGCGGGTGGAACCGGCAGCCGCTCGGCGGGTCGAGCGCGCTCGGCACCTCGCCGCCGAGGACGATCTGCTGCTTGCTGCGCTCTGCCTGCGGGTCAGGAACCGGTGCCGCCGACAGCAGGGCCTTCGTGTAGGGGTGCGCCGGCCTGGCCAGCACCTGCTCGGCGTGGCCGATCTCGACGATCTGGCCGAGGTACATGACCCCGACCTCGCCGGCCAGGTAGCGGACCACGGACAGGTTGTGGCTGATGAAGACGAACGCGAGCTGGAGCTCGGCCTGCAGGCCCTGCAGCAGGTTGATGATGTCGGCCTGCACGCTCACGTCGAGCGCCGACAGCGGCTCGTCGAGCACGAGCACCTCGGGATCCACGGACAGGGCCCGCGCGATCCCGATCCGCTGGCGCTGCCCGCCGGAGAATTCGTGCGGGTACGCGTCGGCACGCCGCGGGTCGAGCTGCACGGTGCGCATCAGCTCGGGAACCCTGGCCAGCGCCTCCTTCTGGCTCACGCCCTGCACGATCATCGGCTCGGCGATCGTGTGCCTGATCCGCCGCCGCGGGTGCAGCGAGGAGTACGGGTCCTGGAAGACCATCTGCAGCTCCTTGCGGAGCTGACGCATCTCCTTGTGGCTCTTGGCGATCAGGTCTTCGCCTTTGTAGAGGATCTCTCCGCTCGTCGGTTCGATGAGCCGGAGTAGGCACCGCGCGGTCGTCGATTTTCCGCAACCGGACTCCCCGACCAGTCCAAGCACCTGACCCGGTCCCAGATCAAAGGAGACGTCGTCCACCGCCCGCAGCAGGCGCTTGCCGAACTCGCCGGCCTTCGACCGCAGGGTGAACTCCTTCACCAGGTTGCGCACCGACAGCAGCGGCGACGTGGCGGTCGCCGCGTCCGCCGACGCCCCCGGCATGGCTTCTGACGTGGTCATTCTGTCCCCCGAGCGGACATCGGCTCGCTCGCGCGCCTGGGGCGTGGCGGTGAGCCTGGCGGCGTCGCGACGACGCAGGCCACCCTGGCGCCCTCGATGCCTTCCAGCTGCGGGTCGGTTTCCTCGCACTCGGCTATCGCCTCGCCGCACCGCGGCGCGAACGCGCAGCCGCGCGGCGCTGGCCGCAGGACAGCGGGAGTTCCCGCGATGCCGGTGATGCGAGTGTTCGTCTCGTCGGGCCGCGGTATGCAGGCCAGGAGCGCCTTCGTGTACGGGTGCCGCGGGTCGGCGAAGAGCTCGTCGGTGGGCCGCTCCTCGACGATGCGGCCCGCGTACATGACCGCGACCCTGTCCACCATTCCGGCGATCACGCCCAGGTCGTGGGTGATGAGCACGAGCGCCATCTCGCGCTCGGTGGCGAGCTTTTGCAGCAGCCGCAGGATCTGGGCCTGGATCGTCACGTCGAGGGCGGTCGTGGGCTCGTCGGCGATGAGCAGGGCGGGGTTGTTCGCGATGGCGATCGCGATCATCACCCGCTGGCGCATGCCGCCAGAGAGCTCAAACGGGTACGAGTGAATGCGCTCCTTCGGAGCCGGGATCGCCACGGCCGCGAGCAGCTCGATCGCGGCCTCCGCGATGGAGCTGCGGGACATCCGCGGGTTGTGGATCCTGATGGCCTCGCCGACCTGCCGTCCCACCGTGAAGACGGGGTTCAGCGACGTCATCGGGTCCTGGAAGATCATCCCGACCTCGGCGCCGCGGATCTTGCGGAGCTCGCGATGGCCGAGCCCGGCGAGCTCGGCTCCCTTGAGCCTGACCGATCCGCCGAGCCGCGCGTTCGGTGGCAGCAGCGAAGTCACCGAGAGCATGGACAGGCTCTTGCCGGCCCCCGACTCTCCGACGATGCCGATGCTCTCGCCTCGCCGCAGCGTGAGGTCGATGCCGCGGACGGCCGTGAGCGCGTTCGGCCCAGAGCCGATCGTCACGGTCAGGTCGCTGATCTCGAGCAGCGGGGCATCCACCGTGTTGCTAACCACGGGGCTCACCACGAACTCGAGGTCGTGCGGACGTCGAACAGGTCCCGTAGGCCGTCGCCGATGAAGGAGAACGCCAGGACCACGGTCATGATGGCCACGCCAGGGCCGAGCGCGACCCACCACTGGTAGAAGAACCCGGTGGCGTCGTTGATCATGAGCCCCCACTCCGGCGTGGGCGGGGTGGGGCCGAGGCCGATGAAGCTCAGGCCCGACGCGAGCAGGACGACCTGGCCGAGGTCGAGGGTCGCGTTGATCAGCAACGGCGTGAACGCGAGCGGAAGGATGTGGATACGGAACAGCCGCCACCGGCTGACCCCCGATGCCACGGCGGCCTCGACGTGCGGCCATTCCTTCACCGACATGATCTGGGCGCGCAGCAGCCTGGCGTAGATCGGCCACCAGACCAGGACGAGCGCGATCCCGATGTGGAACAGGCCGGGGCCGAGCGACGCGGTCATGACCATCGCCAGCAAGATGGGCGGGAAGGCCAGCGTCAGGTCGACCATCCGCATGATCACGGCGTCGATCCAGCCGCCGAAGAAACCGGCGAGCCCGCCGAGCACGGTGCCGACGAGCACGCCGCCGGCCACCACGGCGAACGCCAGCGGCAGGGAGTCCCTGGCGCCGTACAGCGTGCGGGACAGCACGTCGCGGCCGAGCTCGTCGGTGCCGAGCAGGTGCGCCGCGCTCGGCGCGGCCAGCGAAGCGCCCGACGGTGCGGTCGGGTTGAAGGGCGCCCACCAGCCGATCGTGAGGGCCACGACGATCCAGCCGAACGCGACGACCAGGCCGATGATGACGGGCGTGGTGAGCCAGCCTGACCGGAACCGCCATGCCGCCACCCTGGCGGGCGCAACCTCGGGGACGACTAGGTCCGCTGCGCTCATTGCGAGCCTCCGGCACGGTGCTGGCTCGGCGCGCCTCCGGCACGGTGCTGGCTCGGCGCGCCTCCGGCACGGTGCTGGCTCGGCGCGCCTCCGGCACGCATCACGCGACTCGGATCTGCGGGTCGGCGAAGGCGTAGCCGATGTCGGTCAGCAGGCTCGCGACGAGGAACGCGATGCCGCCGACGATGACCACGCCCATGATGGCGGGATAGTCGAGCGACTCGGCCGCCGTCACGGCGTAGGAACCGATCCCGCCCCACTGGAAGATGTCCTCGACGAGGACGTCGCCGCTGAGCAGGTACGCGACGGAGAAGCCGATGATCGTCAGCGCCGGCAGCATGGCGTTGCGCAGCGCGTGACGCAGTATGACGGAGACCTCGCGTGCGCCCTTCGCGCGCGCCGTCCGCACGAAGTCCTGGCTGAGCACGTCGAGCATGCTCGCCCTGACAATCCTCGCGATGCTGCCCATGACGCCCCAGCCAAGGATGAACGCGGGCAGGATGAGGTGCTCGACCGCCTGCCAGCACAGCTGCCAGTTCCCGGCGATCAGGGCGTCGATCAGGTAGAAGCCTGTGTACCTCGGCGGCGCGTACACCTGCGGATACAGCTGCCCTGGCCCTGGCAGCACGTGCAGGCGCGTGGACAGGATGAGCAGCAGCACCAGGCCAGACCAGTACTGCGGGGTCGAGGAGCCGACGAGCGTGAACAGCCGGCCGAGCGTGTCGGTGAACTTGTTCTGGCGGACGGCAGCGAGCACGCCGATGCCGATGCCGCCGATGACCGCGATCACGATGGACGCGAAGACCAGCTCGAGGGTGAACGGCAGCCGGAGCGCGAGGTCGCTGGACACCGGGCCCTTCGTGACGAACGACGTGCCCATGTCGCCGCGCAGCAGGTTCACGATGTAGCGGCCGAACTGCTGGATGATCGAGCCGCCAAGCCCCCAGTGTTCCTCCGCGGCCGCGACGATCTGCTTGTTGCCGAGTGACCGCGGGTTGAGGACGGTGGCCAGCGGGTTCGCCGGGATGAGCCGCGTGATCAGGAACGTCGCCGTCACCACGCCGAGCAACAGCGGCGGGATGACGATCACCCTGCGCGCTATGTACTTCAGCACGTCCCGTCGGTCTCCTCCCGAGCCGCCCGTTTCAAGGCCAGTGCCCAGTTTGGCATCATCTGAGCGGGAACGGGTTCGCCTTGGCCCACTCGCGGGCCTCAGGTGAGGCGGCCCACCCGATGGCGTTCGACAGCAGCGTGCGGAAGCTGGCGTTCCCGTAGGCGGCCGGCCCGTGCCCTGGCTGCAGATAGGCGATCGGGCTCAGCCCCGCGGACTTGACCCAGCCCGCGAGTCCGGTTCCCCGTGGATGTGACCATCCGTCCGATGAGTACATGTGGCCCGTGATGGCGAGCTGCCCGGAGAAGAACGCGCTGGAGTCCATCGGGTAGCTGGTCCGCAGGATCGGATGGATGATCTCGGTGAGGACGGGGTTCAGGTAGACCTCGTCCACGATCTCGAATCCGTCGCCGAGGCCCGCGCAGATCGCATGGCCGGGGTCGAGGACCGAGATGTGGTGCCGCACCTCCCTGGTGTAGCCGGATGACGGGTACCGGGTGCCGTCGAGTTCGCCGGGCATGTAGTGCCAGCGACCCCCGACGATCCGCGGCCACAGCGGCCAGGCAGGCCACGCCGACATCGCGTGGTGCAGGAAGACGATCCCCTGACCCGCCTCGAGCATCTCGACGATGCCCGAGGCGTAGTCAGCGGGCGGCTGCTCGAACCGCGGCGGCTCGGGCTTGCGGAACTCGATCCCCTGCATGTCGTAGCAGACGATCGAGTCCCACTGCCCGGCCTTGTCTCCCCGGAACAACTCTCGTGCCTCGGGCGGTTGCACGTGCTCCCAGCTGATGCCGGGCAGCGCGCGGAACACGTCGAGGAACGGCTCCATCTCGAACGGGTGCCCGCCGGTGACGACGAGGACTCGCAGGTCTGGACTGGCCACGTGTGTTTTCTCCTAGCGAGACAGCTGCCAGAGCTTCAGGTTGCAGCAGCCGCTGTAACCGACGCCCTTGATGCCGTTCTGGTAGCCGATGACGATGTCGGGACTGAACAGCGGCATCGCGACCGGGTCCGCCTGCATCTGCAGGCCCGCCTGGTTGAAGAACTGATCGGCCTGGGCCTGCGAGCCAGCGGCGAGCGCTTTCTCGTACCACTTCTCTTCGATCGGGTCGACGACCGGCGGCGAGGTCGCCGTCGCTGAGGACAGCGCGCCCATGGTGCCGCCCTCCACGAGGCCGAAGAACCCGACGAACTGCACGCCTGACCCGTAGTAGTCGGGCGCCCAGTACAAGAGCTCGAACGGCAGCTTGTGGCCGCCCCACGCGGTCGTGTTCACGGCGAACGTCGCCGGGTTCAGCGACAGCGTGATGCCCGCCTTCTTCAGCTGCGTCTGCAGCAGCTGGGCGAGCACACCGAGGTCGACGCCGTACGCGTTGATCTCCGGGTAGGAGAGCGTCAGCTTGTAGCCGTGCGGGTAACCGGCCTGCGCCAGCAGCTTCTTGGCCAGCGGGACGTTCGTCGTCGGCAGCGGGAGGCCCGCGGACCCTGGGAAGCCGTTCGGGATCGGCGAACCCTGCAGCTTGCTGTCGCCCTTCATGAGGACGGACTCAAGCTCCTTGTAGTTGATCGCCGCGAGGATCGCCTTGCGGACCTTCAGCGTCATCGGCCCCTGGACGTACTTGTTCTTGGGCTCGGAGCTCATGCCGATCCAGAGCACGTTGAACGACGGGATGGTCTTGATGGTGATGCCAGACTGGCCCTGCAGGCTCGCCGCCGTGACGGGGTTGAGCTGCATGGCGATGTTGGCCTCGCCGCTCTGCAGCAGCTGGGCCTGGCTGGCGGCCGTCTCCGTCTGCTTCATGACGATTCTCGTGTAGAACGGCTTGGGACCCCAGTAGTGCGGGTTCGCGACGATGGTCACCTGCTGGCCGGACGTGAAGCTCTGCAGCATGTACGGGCCGCTGCCGGCCGAGTGGGACTGGAACCAGTGGTCGGCGTGGTCGGTCTTGGGGGCGTTGGCCGCGTCCGTGCCGCCGTTGGCCTTGACCTCCTTCGAGTTGAGAACGGAGGTATAGGTCGCCGACATCTGGTTCGGGAACTCCCAGTCGGACCGCGTCAGCGTCACGACCGCGGTGTGCGGATCGGGGGTCGTGACTCCCTTCATGAAGCTCACGAGATAGGACGCGCTCCCCGCCAGGTTCTTGAGCCGCAGCAGCGAGAACGCGACGTCGGCCGCGGTGACCGGCGTGCCGTCGCTGAACTTCGCCTGAGGGTTCAGCTTGAACGTCCACACGGTGTGATCGGAGTTCGCGCTCCACGAGGTCGCGACCTCGGGAATGAGCGTGTGGTTGTCATTGGCGAGCGTCACGAGAGTCTGGTACGTCGCCGCGAAGATGATCTGGCACGTGTCGCAGATCGCGGTGGACGGATCGGTGTCGATCAGGTCCATGTTCCGCGCGATCACGAGCGTGTGCGAGGCGCTGCCGCCGTTGCCGCCGCCTCCGTTGCCGCCATTGCCTGAGGGCGAGTTCTGTCCGACACAACCCGCCACGGCGAGAGTGCTGACGATCAACGCGCCGAACACTCTGGCGGTGCGCGGCAGCCGCCGGCGCCTGGTTACCCCTGCACTCATTTTCAGCTCCCCTCCCGTTGACATTGAATTAGCTAGAACCAAACTCTGACCGCACCGCGCGGAACGCCGCGTCGGTCGCCTCGAGCGCGCGGTCGATGTCGGCGTCGGTGTGCGCCGACGACAAGAACCAGTTGTGACGCGGATGCAGGATGGCGCCGTGCGCGGCGGCTTCGCCGCAGAACGCCATCGCCTTCTTGAAGTCGGCGTCACCGGCGAAGCTCAGATTCGGGATCTGAACGGGCCCGGTCTGGCTGACGTCGACGCCGTGCTGCTCCGCTTGCGTGGCGATGCCCTCGCGGAGCCTGGTACCCGCCGCTTCCATCCTCGCGATCGCGTTCTCGTCTTTGAGAGCGCGGATGGTGGCGACTGCCGCGGCCATCGGGACGGCCTGGTACCAGAACGACCCGGTGGCGAAGACCTGCTCGATGCCCGCGCGGAAGCGGTCGCTCCCGAGCGTGGCCGCGACCGGGTAGCCGTTCGCGATCGCCTTGCTCCAGGCGCTCAGGTCAGGCTTGACCCCGACCGGCTCCCAGGAGTTGCCGTGGTGCAGGCGGAAGCCCGCCCGAACCTCGTCCATGACGAGAGCGGCGCCGATCTCGTCGCAGAGCGCCCTGACGCCCTTGGCGAACTCGTGGTCGACGAGCTCCTGGTCGTGGCCCGCATCGTGGCGGAACGGTGACACGAAGATCGCGGCGACCTTCTGCGGGTCGGCCTGCTCGACGGCGGCCCTGACGCTGTCCAGGTCGTTGTAGGTGTAGCGGAAGGTCTCCGGGTCGGGGCGGCCAGCCTTGCCGTCGGCGTACTGGTTCGACCAGCCCAGCCAGCCGTGGTAAGAGTGCTCTGACGCCACGACGTGCCTGCGTCCCGTCGTGGCGCGGGCCGCGCTGAGGCAGAGCCGCGTGGCGTCGCTGCCGTTCTTGCCGAACATGGCCCAGTCTGCGTGGTCGACCCGCTCGGTGAAGATCTCCGCGAGTTCGACCATGGCGGCGCCTGGTCCTGGCTGCGTGTCGCCCTGCTCGCGCTGCGCGACGGCGGCCCGCTCGACCTTGTCGTGCTGGTAGCCGAGGATCATCGGGCCGAAGCTGCACATCATGTCGACGAACTCGCGCCCGTCGACGTCCCACGCGCGGGCGCCCTGGACGCGCGCGTAGAACTGCGGGTAGTGCGGAGACAGCCGGCGCGCGCTCAGGTGACCGTACATCCCCCCTGGAATCACCTTGGCGGCCCGCTCGCGCAGGCTCTGGTCCCGATCCCGCCAGACACTGTCCCTGGAGACGGTCATGAGCTGTTCCCCCTCGTGTGCTGCAGCAGGGTCCTGGCGCGGTTCGCGACGCCGCTGGCGTCAAGCTCGTAGTGGGCGTAGAGGGCGGCGGGCGGGCCGAGCGTGACGTGGACGTCGGGAACGCCGTGCCGCAGGAAGCTGACCGCCTTGCCGTACTCGGCGATCACCTCGGCCACAGCGGCGCCGAGACCCCCCGTGACGTTGTGCTCCTCGACGGAGAGGATCGTTCCGACGTCGTCGACGGCTGCCCGGATCTCCGCGGCGTCGACGGGCGAGACCGTGTGCATGTCGACGACGCGGGCTGACGTGCCCTGGCTCGCCAGCTCCTCGGCGGCCTGCAGGCAGGGCCGGACCTGCGAACCCGTGGTTATCAGTGCGATGTCGCTGCCTTCGGTCAGTCGGATCGCCCGGCCGAATGCGAAGTTTTCAGGGACGTCGGCGTAGACCTCGGGGTCGCGGCCGCGGCCCATCCGCACGTAGACGGGTCCGTCGTGGCCGGCGCAGGCACGCAGGATCGCCCTGAGCTCGTTGGCGTCGCAGGCGCAGACGACGGTGAGCCCGGCGATGCCCCGCATCGCGCTCAGGTCCTCGAGCGCGTGATGGCTCGTGCCGTAGTAGCCGAGGGTCATGCCGGAGTGGTGGGCGAGCATGACGACCGGCATCTGCGTGTAGGCCAGGTCGGTCCTGACTTGTTCGCAGCACAGCAGAGCGAGGTAGGCGGCGAACGTGCTGACGAAAGGCCGGAGACCCGTCGACGCCATCCCCGCTGCGACCGAGACCATGTTCTGTTCGGCCACGCCGATGTTGAAGAACCGATCAGGGTGCCTGGTAGCGAAGTCGATCGTCCGGCCGGCGCTCGCCAGGTCAGCCGTCAGCACGACGATGCGGCTGTCCGCGTCGGCCAGATCGGCGAGTTCCTCGCCTGCGACGAAGGTCGGGATGGCGCGCGCCGCGATGCCCTGCTCTGTCTTCTTGCCCGCCTCGCGCAGGGCCGTGGCCCCGTCCGCGCTGCCGCGGAAGACGCCGGAGATCTCCTGCGCGCTGGCGCTGCTCTCGCTGGCCACGCTCTCGCTGGTCTCGCCCGTCATGCCGGGCTCCTGGCTGGCTGCAACCCCGCGTCGATCTCGGCCATCACGTCCTCGTAGTCGGCGCCCATGAGGTTGCCGACGTGCCAGTCCTTGTCGAACTCCATCCGCCGGACGCCACGGCCCTTCACCGTGTCCGCGATGACGCAGAGCGGCCGCTCGTCGCCGCGGCCGCGCGCATAGGTCAAGGCGTCCAGGATCTGCTCGTAGTCGTGGCCGTCGATGCGGCGCACGTCCCAGCGGAACGCCGCGAACTTGTCGTCGAGGGGCTCGACGCCCATCACGGTCTCGGTGGTCCCGTCGATCGACAGCTGATTGCGGTCGACGATCGCGACGAGGTTGGCGGCCTTGTAGTGGCCGGCGGCCATGGCGGCCGACCACACCTGGCCCTCGGCGAGTTCCCCGTCACCGAGCATGCAGTAGGTGAGGTAACTCCTCGCGGTGACCCGCGCGGCCAGGGCCATTCCCAGTGAGACCGAGAGCCCGTGGCCGAGCGACCCCGAGCTGAAGTCGGCTCCGGGCACCTTGCGCATGTCCGGGTGGTCGCCGAACGGACTATGCAGCCTGGTGTAGTCGCCGAGCAGGTCGGCCTCGAAGAAGCCAAGGTCGGCGAGCACGGGGTAGAGGCCGATCGCCGCGTGTCCCTTGCTGAGGACGAACCTGTCGCGGTCGGCCCACCCTGGCTCATCGGGCCTGAAACGAAGCTGCGCGTAATACAACGCGGAGAACAGCTCGGCGCACGAGAAGGTGCCTGTGTAGTGACCAGCCCCGGCGATCCGGGAAAGGCGTACGGTTTCCCGCCGGACGAGCTTCGCCTTCTCTTCCAGCAGGCGGAGCAGATCGCTGCGTTCCTGCGTGCCACGCGCAGGAATCGGCTCGGTGTTGTGTGTGACGGCCACCTGGTGCCTTCTCATCCCGGGGCGGGTTCAGAGGTGCGTTATTGTAGACGGGCGTCCGAAATAAGGTCAAGAGGGTTCGAAAACGGCCGCTGCGGACGCACGTGTCAAGCAGGACGAAGCCTTCCAGCTGCGTCCGCGAGGAAGGTGGTAGCCCACATGCCGAGAGTTGTCGACCACGAGAATCGTCGGCACGAACTGGCGGACGCGGCGTGGCGGGCCATCGTCAAGTACGGCCTGGACGGCACGACGACGCGGCTCATCGCCAAGGAGTCCGGCTACTCGAACGGCGTGCTGGCGCACTACTTCGAGTCCAAGGACGAGATCCTGCTCGAAGCGCTCAGGATCTCCCATAACGGAGTCGACAAGCGGATCAGGGAAGCCGTGGACGCGAAGGAAGGCCTCGACGCGCTGCGCACCTTCTGCATCGAGGTCCTGCCGATCTCCGAACAGTCGGCGCGCGAGACGCACCTCGAGATGAGCATGTGGAGCCGCGCGCTCGTCAACGACGAGCTCCGCTCCGTGCAGCGCTCCGAGTCGTCCCGCTGGCGCCGCCTCCTCGAGGGGCTGATCGTGAACGCCCAGGGTTCCGGCGAACTCGCCGAGATGCCGCCGCGCACGTTCGCCGTTCTGCTCTCTGCCGTCATCGACGGTCTCAGCATCTACGCGCTGCTCTACCCCGACCGTTTCGGCAAGCAGGAGCTGATCGGCTTCCTCGACGACTTCTTCGCCGCCTTCCGCCCAGGCGGCGAAGAAACCACCGCAGAACGCCCGCCCGCCAAGTCCCGCCAGCCCAAGTAGGCCCAACGAACGCATCACTTCATGACAACCGGGGCGTCCGTGGTCGTTCTAGCAACAACAATGCGCCCCCGTTGCGCTTCGCGACCTCGCGCCTACGTCAGCTTTGCGAACTTCTCGCGGAGATACTCGACAATCGTGCTCGCCTGCTCATGACTGACCTCGACGAGATCCTCGTCGGTACTCCCATGCTCGTGTTCGACAATCAAGGACGTCCAGTGCCAGCCCATGTCTTTCTGCAGGCCCTCGTCTTCCGGGCCGTCGTCGTGTTCAAGTCGCCGCAGCAGGCCATGGGGCCGATCTACCGTCGCCCCTTCGCTAACGATCGCGTAGTACGTAATCTTGTTAGCCATCGTCAAGCCTCACCTTGTAATTCGGAATCTGCCAGACGCCAGGCGGACTCGGCACAGCCGCGCTGACCTCACGCTGGAATGCGATGAGCTCGCCCCCTCGGCTCGACTCGTTGTCGGCTTCCGTAGCTGCTTGTACGGCGGGTGGGTGAGCTGTTCCATCGCATAGAAGCTCTCGCGAGTATGAAACTGCAGCTCAAACCTGCCGCCGTCGGGCGTCGTCCATCGGGTGTTGACGCCCTTATAGTCGGGATCGTCCGCCCAGTGGTTCTTCCCGTATGCCTTCCGATACCCGGCCGCTTCAAGCTGCCGGCTCACGTGTGCATGTCCGGCAACGTACTCACTAGCGCCTATGCAGAAGGTATATCGAACCGCGCCAGGAAAATGGCCCAGATCAATTCAATGTCTAATTTGTCCCCTTGGCGGAGCACGCATGGGTCGCGAGCGTCATGGCGTTGCGGATCGGGAAGACCTCAGCGAGGCGGGCGAGGAACGACTGGAACGGCGGCGACAGGTCGCTGAGCTCGACCGCGAACGACAGTGGCGTCACCGAGATGTAGCCCTTCTTCAGCGCGCCGATGTCCGTTCCCAGGGATCCGTCGATGTCGGGAATGATCGCGCCGGGCTCGCCGAACAGCCACATCCTGCGCACCTCACCGTCGGCCCACTCGCGAGCGGCGAGATCGCCTGCTCGCGGGTACTCGCGCCGCCCCGCCCGGGTGAGGACGCTTGCGGCTTGCCGAACACCAGCCTCGTCACCGGCACCTGCTCCCGCGCCGGTCTCCGCGTACAGCGCCGGGTAGTTCACGCTGAGCACGACCGGCTCGGCCGGGCGGGCGCCGGCAACAGCCCTGGCCAGCACCGCGCCATAAGCAGCGGCGAACCCGAAGTCGTACGCCAGCCCGGCGCTCTCAAGGTCCTCGCTGTAGCTCACCGAGAACGACCCCGTCGGCGTCTGCTGTGACAAGCACACAGCGGAAGTCCCGAGAATCGCGGCCTCCAGCCCGCCCGCGACCGTTCCCGAATAGACGACGTCATCGGCCAGGTTCGCGCCGTGGTTGATCCCGCTCACCACGACGTCGGCGCCCTCGGCGAGTCCGCCAAGCAGGCCCACCCGGACGCAGTCGACCGGCGTCCCGTCGCAACTGTAGACAGGGTGCTGGCCGCCGATGATCCTGGTCACCCCCACCGGTCTCGAGAAGGTGCACTTGCGCGCGAAGCCGCTGCAGTCCGCCTCGGGAGCGATCGCGACGACACTCGAGCACCACGGCGCGAGCGCCGAGCGAATCGCGGCGAGCCCGGCAGCCCCGACACCGTCATCGTTGATCAGCAGGACACGCACGGCACCTCCATCATCGACCACCCGCCACCAGCCAATCACGTCATTCGATGTGTCCCGGGACGCCGGGTACGCATCGCCACCAGGGCCGGCGGGTTCGCCCTCGAATCCGCCCATCGTTGCAGCACGCCGCGGTCGACCAGCGACGCCCGATGCCGAGAACGCCGGCTTAGCCGCCGTTTCCGCCAAGGGCTCCGTCACCAGGTTCGAGAGCTCCAGGACGCGGAACCAAAGAACCTTTGAGCTTGCAGCGGCAATCGCGCTGCCGGAGATCCATCGACGGTTAGCGGGCCACAATTACTGATAGGCCTTGACAGGAATGGAGCAAGGGCTGAAATATGGTGCGAGTCGCGTAAGGAGCCAATACCGAGAGGAACGCGACAAGGCTGATCTCGGCCGCTAGCCGCTGAGAGGGGTGGGGACTTGGCCGGCTTCATGGATTTTGTCTTGATTTTGCTGTTCATTGTGGTACCGGCTGCCGCGATCTGCACGCAGATCATTCCGGTACGCCTTGGCGAGGTACGTTTCCGCGATTCGGACCTGCCGCACTCGTGGGAGTTGGTGGCCCAGTACGCCGAAGGCACGTTCGAGCAGCGCTTTGGCTACCCGACCGGATACTTCTACGTGGATCAGAAGCGCTCGCAGGCGCCGAGCAGGATTCTTATGCGCGAAGCGCAACCGGCTGGAGTCATCACCGACGGGTGCTCCATGCAGCTAAGCGCTATGAGCCTCGGCGGGTTCGATGCTGGCTGCGGTGCCGGGTGCATTGGATTCTTCATGATTGCCACCATAGGCGCGCCATTCTTCATTGTGTCAGGTCTTGACCGTTTCTTCCGGCTAGTTCTGCGATCCCGGGTGGACATCGAACTGAAGCAAGCCGGCTCTGACGTCGTCGCGAGCTTTTCGTTCTACGGTCCAGGTGGTTACTCGCTGCGCACCAGATACGCGCAGGTCTTCGAGAAGCCAGTGTTGCCCGCGTCGCTCAACCCAGCCGTACAACCCCAGACCAGCGCCGGATCCCCATGAGAAGGCAGGACAGAGCGGACGCCTCGGGCGCCACCGTGCTGGCCGAATCTGGCGAGGAGGATGTTCCCACCGGTACCAGGCCGGCCGCGGAGCCGGGATATGCCGACACGGGCGACGAGCAACAGTCGGCCCGCTCAGACGCAGGATTCGCATTTCCGGCCGGCGATGACGAACTATTCGACGCGCTTGAGTACATCACCGACCGGCAGGAGCACGTGCTCGAGGAGCAGCGGCACCTTTCCGAAGAATTCCGCGTGCTCGTCGCCCACTTCGAACGGCTGGCCAAGCACGTCGGGCCGTTGCTTACCCGGCAGTTCGACGACTCCAAGGAACGGATGCGTGTCCTGGAATGGCGGCTGCGCAACCGACAGGAACGCCCGCTGCTGATGCGGATCGCTGTATTGCTCGGCGATGTGCGCCGGATCGAGGCTTCAGCGGACATCAAGGCTCATGTCGAGGAAGCGTTGATGGACGCGCTGAACAGTGTGGGTTATCAGGAAATTGGCCGCGACGGGGAGCAATTTGATCCCCTCGTTCATGAGCCGGTGGCGGGTGCGATCGGCAAGACAGGCATCGTCAGGCAGGTCTTCTCACGCGGACTGGCCTGCTACGGAGATGTCCTTATCAAGGCGAAAATTGACGTTGAGCCGACGATCGAGGCGGTGGACGGCGAGGGAGGACAACCGGCGTGATGAAACCGACACAAGTCGTTGGTATTGATCTTGGAACGACTAACTCTGTTGTAGCATTCGTCGACGATGCGGGAATCGCGCACGCGATGGCCGGTCCGGACGGTGAGCGCATCGTGCCATCGGTCGTGTGGTTTCCGCAAGATGACGATTCTCGCGTCGAGGTCGGCGACCTGGCGAAAAGCCAGGCCGTTATCGACCCTGATCACGTTGCGATGCTGTTCAAGCGCGGGATGGGCAGCGCCACGTTCCTCGACACGAAGGAACCGTTCGTTGTCAGAGACAAGGAGTGGCGACCCGAGGAACTGTCAAGCCTCGTACTGAAGAAGATGGTCAGGATCGCCTCGGATCACCTCTGCCACGAAGTCAGCGACGTCGTGATCACCGTGCCTGCCTACTTCGGCGAGGCGGAGCGCTCAGCCACTAGGCAGGCAGGCGAGATGCTCGGCCTCACCGTGCACGCGTTGCCAGCCGAGCCGATGGCCGCCGCCATCGCGCATGGCCTCGACGGCGAGACGCGCGCACGCAGGTTCCTCGTGTTCGATCTCGGCGGCGGCACATTTGACGTGACCATCCTCGAGCGTCATTCCGGCGGCCAACTCGAGGCGATCTCCCATCATGGCGATCGGCGCCTCGGCGGGGCGGATTTCGACCGCAAGATCGTGGCGCGCATGACGGAGTTCGCGCTGCGCGACTACGGCGTGATGATCGAAGCCGATCCCGTCGACATGGCCGAAGCCTTCGCGCGCGCGGAACAGCTGAAGAAGGATCTGAGCGTCCGCGAGCGGGCCCAGGCTGCCCTGATCGCCGGGGGCAAGCGGATGATGTTCGAGCTGAGCCGCGCGGAGTTCGAGAGCATGCTGACCGAGCATCTTGAGAACGTCGAGTTCGCGGTCGAAACCTGCCTAGACAACGTGGACATGCGAGCTGCCGACATGGACGCGGTACTGATGGTCGGCGGGAGTTCCCGGATACCAGCGTTCCAAGAGCTCCTGCGCCGCTATTTCGGCAAGGATCCGCAGTTCTCGAAGAACCTTGACGAGGACGTGGCGCGCGGGGCCGCGTTGGTTGGTGCCCTCCGCACCGGCACCGCGGCGCCCACAAGCGCCCTGGCGGCGCTGCCGCCGCCGATCGACCGCTCGTCGCACTCCATCGGAGTGGTGGCGCTTGACGACCATGACAAGGACGTCAATGTCGTCGTGCTCGCGGCCAACTCGCCGATTCCCACCGTTCCGCCTGCCGAGCGTACATTCAGCCTGGTCGAGGATGGCCAACAGCAGGTCGAACTCATCGTCAACGAAGGTGACGAAACTGACCTCAGATTCGTCCAGCGCCTAGCGACCGGGGTCGCGACACTATCGAGCCCGAAGCCGAAGGGCTATCCGGTCGTGGTCAAGATGGCGCTCGACGGTGACGGCATCCTGCTGGTGACGGCTCACGACGGCGAGACCGGCATGCAGGTCGGCAAGGTGGAGGTTCGCCACTACGAAGGCATGACGACTCATCAGCGACGGGTTGCCGTCGCTGCCCTCGACGACGTAACGGTGATCTGACATGGCAACCGCGACGGCCATTGAATGGCTGAACACAGCCGACTTCGCGAACGTTCCGACTCCGCATGACCTTCAGGAATTCTTCGGCATCCCGCCGAGCCCGCCCGACGAACTCGACGCCAATATCCGGGAAAAGCGCAAGTACTGGAAGAAGAAAGAGCAAAAGGCGCGGTCGGATGCCGCCCAAGACTTCGCCGCTGCGGTCCTGCAGGCGATAGCTGACGCCGAGGATGCGCTCAAGCGCGGCTCGGCCGCGACGGGCGGCGGTGATAAGGAGTTCGAGGCCGGTGCAGCGGATCGGACGCCCGCGTCAATCGACGATGTCTGGCAGGAACTCGAGCGCCTGCTGTTCAGGGGCCGCTACGCCGACGCACTGACCAAGGTGCGGGCCTACGAGGAGCGATGGAGCGGGTATCCGCGCTTCGTCGACATCCGGGCGGTTGTCATTCTCGAAGCCATGCAGAACGCACCTGCCGTCAGCATCGACCGCGGGATGCTGGCGTCCGCTGTCTCGGGTACGCGCCAGGTTATTCACCAGATCGGTCCGACCGAGGCGCGGTACATCACCCTGATCGAACTGCTCGAGGCCAGCGGTCGCACCAGCGAGATCGCAGCGGTGTTCGCCGAGGCGCAAGACAAGCTGCCCAGAATGTCGGCCTCGTTCCGGGTCCGTGAGCTGGAGTACAGGTTTAGGAAACAAGAATGGCGAGCGGCGTTGCGGCACTGCGTCGACCTCGTCGACGAGTCCGGCGACGACCGGGCGCTGCGCAGCGAGCTCGTGCAGATGATCATCGGACGCGCAGTCGCCGAGTTGCTGCCGCTGACTTCCGCGCAGGCCGTCCAGCAGTACCAGGAGATCGTCGCCACCGCCGCCTGGATCGCCGACGGCGTGCCCGAAGCAGAGGACTTCGTGCGGCTGCACCGCATGTGGGCGTCGAACGCGAGCCAACCGGTCTTCGGCGGAAACTGGCAGTGGCGCGCCTTCTTCGGCATTGTCACGCTATTCATTGCCCTGCCTCTCATCAACGCATCGATGGCGAAGCCGGCCTGGCAGGTGCTGCTCGATGGCCCGTCTACTGGCCAGACATCGAAGAGCAAGAGCGCGGTCAAGAACCAGAACCAGGCGTGGTTCCTCGTGACGCGCAACTCATACGTCATGCCTGTGCACGCAACATCGAAGCTGCCTTGGCAGATCGGTCCAGGTCAATGGCCAGACATCGACACATCCAAGCTCTTCAACTTCTGAGGAATGCCTCCCCAGGTGATGAAGAAGGCCGCCCTGCGGCTGATCGACGCGTGGCAGGCTAACCCCGGCCGCCCGCGAGGCTGGTGTCTGCAGACTCCGAGTTGCTCTGAGTACGGGCGCCAGGTCATCAGCCGCTACGGGTTCGTGCGCGGCGGAACCATGACGGCGTGGCGCATCATGCGATGCAATAGGTGCCTAGCTCCAAGGCATCCATCCTGACCAATTCACTCTCGCCCGGCGGACCAGCAGCCACGAACCGGGTCCCAGTGCACGGTCGTCTCCGGCTTGAAGACTTTGGCATCGAACGCGAGCAGCGTTTGCATGGCCTCGGTACTGGCTACTGCATCGGCGCTCAGCAGGTAGCGGATACCTGTCGCCTCGTCGAGCAGCAAGAGATGCGCGGCTGCACCGCTTGGCTCGCCAGCGGACAGCCGGAGCAACCGCCCGAAACCACGGGCCAGGTTGTCCGCCGCACGAACTCCGAACTGCTGAACGACGGACATGAAAAACGCGCCGACTGCACCGATGACAGCGACCTCGGCGGCCGCAACATCGAGCGCACGGTCTGCGCCTGACTCAACATGCGGGTAGATGCCGAAATCGTCGGCCAAATCGTCAGCGAGCCGCGCAGGAACCTCTCCGGCGACCTGAACGATCAGGTAAGTCCTCATGGTGTCCTCCTCGCCAATCATGTGCCTGTGAGGGCAAAGGCCGCCCAATGATAGGGATGGGCGTACGGCCGGACCGCAGCCCACTGCGCCAGGCGCTCCGGTGACCGGTTTGCGGGCGGGAACAGGACGCCGCCAACGTAGGCATCCAGGTCGGCATAGGTGGCGGCGCGCAGCCACTGCTGCGTCTGCGCGAGCGCCGTTGCCGGTGCGACGCCGTCCCGGTGCCAGAGATCGTGAAATCGCGCCATGAAGAACACCATCGAACGGTCGTTGACAGTCCAGTGGGACGCCACGACCCCGGCGAATCCGGCATGCAGCAGGCCGGCTGGCATGCCCATCGCCTCGTCAGGGAGGCCGGTGCCAGACAGATGCGTTTCGCAAGCGGAAAGCACCGCGAGGCGCTTTGGCGCGGGCCTGAGCGCCATCAGCCTCCGGAGGCTGATCCGGGCGTCGTCGAGCAGCAGCGCGCTCTCGAGGATCTGGGCCGGATTGCTGTCGCAGTGACAGGCGACATGCCACACAGTGTGCTTCGCGAGCAGTTCAGGCAGGTTCGCTGCGCGCCGCCCGGAGACCGTCGTGGCCCGGACCCACCGGCTGGCGACTTCTGCGACCTCCCGCACGGTGTGATGTAGTGGCCGCCGCACGTCTCCGTTGGGCGCGGAAATGGCCAGAAGCGCCAGGTCCGATCCCGCGAGCCTGTCGGCTCGGTCATGGCAGCGCAGCAGCGTTTGCGCGTTATGCGCGTACCTGATCCTCACCAAGTCGGCCAGATACAGCCAGTCATCAGGGACTTGCCTCGGGGTGATGGCTCCGCCCGCCGCGTGCACGGGCACAAGTGTGAGCAATCCAACAGGGACGATGGTGACCAGTGCGCCAGGCCGCAGTTCGCGTGCCAGCGTCTGGATGCCGGACTCCCATAGCCAGGATGCGACCGCGGCGATCTGCGAGCGACCTGGCCGACGCAGCAGCGCGTCCGCGTGCTCGGCGACGCTGCCCCTGGCCAATCCCGGCAACCGCAGGTAGCGCGGCTGACCGGCCGCTGTGACGATGATCGCGTAGCCCCCGTGTTCGGATACCGCCAGGTAGACGACGGGACCATCTCGCGCGGCCGCCGCCAGGCCGGCAAACGACAACGCCGCTCCTGGCACGTCGATGTCGACGACCTGGGAAATCTCTCGCGCCACTGCGTCGTAGTCTGCCCAGGCGCGCTGAATGGCGGGGTTGGATTCATTGCGCGCCCCGGCAACCGCCGCGGTGTCGTAGACGTCGAGCGCAGCCTGGTAGCGCTCGAGCAGGTCCGGCCGATGCACTCGCCGCAGGGCCGTCGCAAGTTCGGGTCTTTCTCGGCCCACGACCTCGGTCAGCGACACGGCCCGGCCAAGATCAAGTGCAACGGCAGCCTCGCTGATCCGGCCTGCTTCAGCAAGCCAGTATCCGGCCTCCTCAGCCCTGGACTGCAGGTCCCCGAGCACTCGCTCCCGCTCCTCGGCCAGATATCGCACGGCAACAGCCGGTGCGATCGTCGACATCAGGTAGGCGTAGGCCTCTGCGCACCAGATCATTTGCTGCGTCGACTCAGCCCAATCCACCCAGGCCTGGCCGATCCTGACTCGGTCGAACGGATCGCCTTCGGCCGCGGCATATGCTGCGTCTCGCCATGCAGCGGCCGCCTTCTCGTCATCGCCTGGACCACCCAGGATCATTGCCCGCGCTGTCAGCAAGCGCGCCTGCAGTTGCAGTGCATCAGCGCGCCCGTCGAAGCGGCCATGCCGGAGCGCGCGCCTGCCAAGCTGCTGAGCCTCGGTGAGTGCCGCTTCCACGCCTATCGCGGTGAGCCTGGTTTCAGTGTCGCTGGCATCGGGCGTCAGCTGGTCGGACAGATGCCATGCCCAGTCCATGAGCAGCGCCGCCAGCGACCGCTCAGGGAAGGCCAGATTCTTTGCCGATCGACCGGCGAGGGCGATTGCCGACCGGATTGTCGCTATTCCCGCAGCCAGGTCACCGGGATTGGCGCGGAATCGCGCGATGAGCAAGCCGCGCTGGGTATGCAAGCCGGGCAGCATGGCCCGGATTGTGGGCGTCACGCCGACGATCGCGGCCTCGACTGCCGCAAGCGCCGCGTCGGCTTGCATTTCAAAGAGCTGGCCTGGCGGCATCCGGACGGCCAAGGCAGCGTGGAAATTGGCGCGAAAACTGTGCACAATGGCTTGTGCGCCCAGGTCCGGCGGCATCTGGGCAGCGACATCGGCCAGCCGGTCCAGCACCTGTTCATAGCCGGCTGAGTCACCGTGTTTGGCCTCCCTGGTTGCCACGGCATCCACCAGGCTCAATGCCGCGGCAAGCAGAACCGGCCAGTCCCGCGGCGGATCGTGAAGCAGCCCGACGAGGGCGCGCTCAGCGATCACGAGGCCGTCCGCCTCATCTCCGCGAGATCTAATGATCGCCGCGGATGCGGCGTTCAGCTCTGCGATCTTTGCCTCGTCTGTCGAGCGGTTCGCGCGTTTCAGCGCATACAAGCTGTCCGCGAACGTCTGCTCGGCCGCGCGCTCATCTGCGGGCTGCCGAACGTACCACGCCAGGGCCTGCCGCGAGGACCTGCGGATCACGGCCATATATACCGTTCCCCCTGAAACAGCGCAGCACGCCGCAACCGTCATCGCAGTCGTGGTCGTGAGATGCCACCTCGCCAACGCCGCACCGAGCACCAGGACGCCCGTGCTGCTGCCGAACAAACATCCGTTCACTAACGCCCAGCCGACCCTCGCGCGGTATCCGGCCCTGAGCATAAAAACCAGGAAGCTCCACGACAACACTGCGCTGGAACAGATGTACGCCGCAACTGGCACGGCGTAGCTCGCGCCGCTGAACGAAGCGCGAACGCTGACGAAGAGAACGGCTGCGAGCAGCACGTGGAAGGCAACGAAGATGATCCAGAACCACATGGTGAAGCGAGCCTGGGCGGCCGCCGAGAAGGGCGGCCGCAATCTCGGTATCAAAGGCGGTGCTTTTCAAGCATCTGCAGAGCCTTCGGATCGCCGGTCGCACGGGCACGTTCGAACCACGACCTGGCTCGACGAGCGTCGCCAACGTCCTTGTTGACGTGCCCGGCGAGCAGCATGGCATCGACGTCACCCCGCTCAGCGGCGACTTCGAGGAAGATGGCGGCCCGACGGAGCATCAGTGTGCTGCCTTTCGCATCCATTACCAGGTAGAGACCATGCCGGAACAGGCAGAACGGCTGGCCTGCCTCTGCCCCGGGCCGCGCCCAGTGCCGTTCGCCTCGCGGGTCCCCGGCCTCGTCGGCGAGCTGAGTAAGGGCCGCGTACCCGTCTGGATCACCCGCCTCGCCGGCTCGCTGGTACCAGAGCGCCGCGAGCTCGCGATCATCAGCCTGAATCGCGAGCGCTCCGAGGTTGTACATCGCGACGGCATTGCCGCCCCTCGCTGCGGCCTCGAACCACGAGTGGGCTTCGAATTCCCTGCCAAGCTCCGTGCAGACATCGCCGGCGTCTTTCATGGCCTGCGCGCTGCCAAGCCTGGCCGCTTGCTCCAGCAACTCCAGCCCGCTGGCCTGATCGCCGGTGTCCAGGACCTGAATCGCCCGCACGTGCAGCTCGCTCGCCTGGTCACCGGACTTCGCCCGCTCGACAAGGTCGTGCATTCGCCGGGCTGCATCATCCTGCGGGTCAAGGATCTGCGCCACCGATGGCTCCGGTGGGTTCGCAAAGAACGCCCTCAAGTTGCCCTCCCATGGTTTGTCATCCGGCGCAATCGCGGCACTGAGCAACAGATAATTGCCCTTATCCATGATCAGGAGGTCGAAAAGGCCCTGCCCGCCCATGCCGCCTGGCTGCCAGGCGTTCTGCGGATGGTCGTCAGTGCCAGCCTCGCAGCGAGCTGCGCGATCTGAGCGAATGTCATTCCGCTCGGAGCGCGCGAGGGCAGTTGCCGACATCGTGGCGCAACGCATCATAGGCCGATAGTCGTCATTGTCATAAAGGCGGTCAGCCTCGTGCCACGCCTGGCAGCCGCGCCGGCGGTGAGGACGCGGTCGCCCGCGCGTCGGCCTGATCAGCTGCCACCCTGGTCTCGGCGTGCGAAACGTCATCTCGGGTCCTCTTGCCTCCGAATGTCGGCACGTTCCTCAGTCACTCCAATCCCGCAAAAGCTGATTGCCGCAGCTACGACCAGAACACAGTGGCGACGTCCACGTACGGGGCGATCTCCGCGAGCTCGCCGAGCCGGGCCAAGTACGGTCCGCCGGCCAGCCCACAGCGCCTGAATTGCGTTGAAATAGCTTTCGACCTGTGGGTGACTCCGATCCCGACTCCTTGACCGGCGCTGCGGGCGGATGACAAGGACGCCGCACAACGCCTCCAGGTAGCTGTCCACGATTGTCAGATCCCGCGCCGACGGCCAAGGGCTCCAGCTCTCTGGCCCTGACTCTCGAACCCGCACACATAGATATTGTGCAAAGTATCGATGGCCTTCTGATAGAAGAACAAAGCGCAGCAAGGATCCCTGCTTGGACCCGCCGGTCACCGGCCGCGGCGATCGTGTCAGGAGAACGGTAATGCCTGGAGACTAAGGTCCTGTACCGATTGTCTCCGCCACTCAGCCAGGAGGTGTCGTCGAGTGCGGCGTCGTTATAGCTCGCCTTGAACTTCAGCGCACGCGTGAAAAGCCCCACCACATCCCCCTTACAGTTGTGCGCCCGTGTTTTGCCGTGTCCGCACCGTAGCCAGCATTTGTCTGGGCGTCAAGAGTCCGAACACGCAGAGAACTGCGTGATATCAGCGGCATCCCAGCGCAATTGAACGGCCCGGCTGTCGATTCAGCGCTGGCCCGTTCGTAGCGAGGATGAGGGCCGGCCGAACCGGCCCGCCACAGTACAGGAGGAACCACCGTGCTACTCACAGCAACCACCTTCGTCACCGTCGATGGCGTGATGCAGAGTCCCGGCGCCCCGCGAGAGGACCCGAGGAACGGCTTCGAGCTCGGCGGCTGGCTGCCGCCGCACTTCGACGACGAGCTGGGCCAGTACATGAACGAGGTGTTCGAGGATGCCGAGGCGTTCCTGCTCGGCCGCTTCACCTACGAGGCGATGGCAGGTTACTGGCCGACCGTGACCGACCCGGCCATCAAGGTCGGCGTCGCGCTGAACTCGCTGCCCAAGCACGTCGTCACGAGCATGCTGACCGACCTGGCGTGGAACAGCTCCGTGTCCGTCACCGGTGACATCGCCAGGGCAGTCGCCGAGCTCAAGCGGGCTCCTGGCCGGGAACTGCAGATCCACGGCAGCGCCGCTCTCGTGCACCACCTGACCGAGCGACGCCTCATCGATACCTACCGGATACTCACGTTCCCCGTGGTGCTCGGGCGCGGCAAGCGCCTCTTCGCGGACGGTGCCCCGCCAACCGGGCTCAGGCTCACGGACAGCCAGGCGACCGGAAGCGGCGTGGTCATGCACACCTACGAGACCGCAGGCCAGCCGGACTTCGGATCGGTCGCCTGAGCGTGGCCGCTCGGGGTCAGGCGACGGCCTCGACGATCTCGAACCTGTTGCCGTCCGGGTCCTTGAACTCGAACATCGGCGGAACGCCTGGCCAGCGCAGCAGATCCCCCGTCTCGATACCGCGCTCGCGCATCGACTCGTGCTCAGCCTCGGCGTCCGGAACGGCGAACCGGATGCCGGTGTCGGCACCGGTGTCCGGATTGGCGATGAGCGCGACCGAGGTTGCCGCCCCCGGCGCCGCGACGGTGACCCAGCGGAAGCTGTCGCCGACCCGGGCGTCGAGCCGCTTCTCGAATCCGAGCGTGCCGGTGAAGAACTCCACGGCCTTGTCCTGGTCGCTGACCGGGATCCCGACGGCCGCGATGTCGGTGATGGTGGTCTGGTTCATGGTGACTCCCCTTCGGTATGCGGATGGCCGTTTCTGTCAGTCCTGGTCCTGGTACATCAGCGAGCCAGGGGTGGTCAGCGTCTGGCCGGTCTCCAGCCAGGTCTTGAGGCCAGAGAGGATCATCGGCCAGCCGCCGTAGAGCTCAGCGGGTGCGTCCGGTGAGAGCTGGTCGTGGATGAGCGTGAGCCGGCAGGAGTCCCCGACCGGCTCGATTTCCCAGGTGACGCGCGAGGTGCCCGCTCGTTCCGCGTCAGGTCCCCACAGGGCGCGCATGGTCTGGACAAGCTTGCGCGGCGGATCGACCTCGAGGTTCTCGCCCTCCATGAGCGGCCGTTCGGCCCCAGCGTGAACGAGCTGGTAGCTGGATCCGGCGGCCCAGTCGGACTCGATTGACGATCCGAAGTGGTACTTCTGCCTGGCCGCCGGGTCGGTGATCGCGTCCCACAGCCGGTCTGGCGTGGTGCGGATGTAGATCTCGAAGACTTTCTCCATCGGATTCTCCAGGTCGCGCTTCAGGTCGGCGAGCCCGGCAACCCACGGCTCGGTGTACTTGTTCACCCACCGGTCGTGAACCAGGCGAATCGGGACCGGGTTCAGGTAGTGCAACTTCTCGCGGCCACGCCTTCTGGTCACGACGAGGCCGGCGTCCTCCAGGATCTGCAGGTGCTTCGCCACGGCGATCCGCGTCATGTCGTGCCGCGCTGTGAGCGCCACCAGCGTCTGCCCGTCGCGGACGAACAACTCGTCGAGCAGTGCCCGTCGCGTCGGGTCAGCCAGCGCCCTGAACACCGGATCCATGACATCCACAATAGGAAACCAAATGGTTTCCTGTCAAGCGGGGATGCCCTGGGCTGCGCGCCCGCCCACTGGTTAGGGTGAACCGCATGGCTCACAGACTCATCGCAGAACGGCTGGTGTTGCGCGGCTGGGACGTCGAGGACGCCGAGATCGCGCTCGGCGCGTACGGCGATGCCGAGGTCGCCAGGTGGCTCGCTCCCGCTATGGACCGGATCCAGGACGCCGCGGCCATGCGCGTGGTGCTGCAGCAGTGGATCGCAGAAGACGCCCGGATGCTGACGCCCGCCGGGCGCTGGGCGATCGAGCGTGCGGAGGACGGGCAGGTGGTGGGCGGCGCGAGCCTGCTGCCGCTGGCACCCGACGAGGAGTTCGAGATCGGCTGGGCTCTGCACCCGAAGGCATGGGGCCACGGCTACGCGGTCGAGTCAGGTCTCGCGCTCGCGCGCTGGGCGTTCGACCAAGGCATCGAACAGGTCATCGCGCTGGTGCGGCCGGCCAACGCGCGCGCACTCGGGACGGTGGGCCGGATCGGCATGGAGTGGGTCGGCGAGACCGAGAAATACCACGGGCTGCGGCTGCAGCAGTACCGGTTGCGGCCAGGTGACCTGAAGGACGCGAAGTAGTCGCGCTCGCCCGGCTAAGGGCAGCGCCTAGCTGGGCGGCCCTGACCTGCCAGCCGGGTCGCTCGGGCCGGGCGGGTCGCTCGGACCGGGCGGATAGGCGTACCCCGCGTAGGCCGGGCGCTGTAGCGAGCGCTTCCTGGCGATGCGGATGACCAGCAGGGTCACGCCACCGAGCACGCCGATCACCATCAGCGGCACGCCGGGCAGCAGGGTGCCGATGATGCCGCTCGCGATGCTGACGCCGATCGCCAGGCCCGCCCCGGCGACACGCGGCCCTGTCGCCGTGACCGCGAACTTGCCTGGCTTGGTGACGTGCAGCGTGAGCACCGCACGACCGTGGTGGGAGCCGAAGTCGTAGGTGACGTTCGCGGTATAACGCGTCAGGCTGGACACGGCCGCGCCCGGCGAGGCCGGCGCGTGAGCCCTGGCCCCTTCATAATGGCCGACACCTTAACGCGTTCGGCACCGTTGCGGAGGCACCCGGCAAGGGAACCGCCGACATTTTCCGCGGAGAATCGGCTGCTCAGCACCTCCGCGGCGGGGGCCGAGGGAAGAACTCACGAACCCGGTTTTCAAGAATGGGCTCACATCAGATCGTGCCCATTGCGGCACCCGCGCTCACGCTCCGCTGCGGCCGATCCGCCGGCCAGCCGCGGCAAGCCAGTGCCGCACGACCGGCGCGTCCAGGATGAACGCGAGCGCCAGCACCGTGCCGAGGCCGACGGCGGCGCCGCCGATCGTGTCGGTGAAATAGTGCCAGCGCAGGCCGATCAGGCCGACCGGCACCACGACGGCCAGGACAACAGCGGCCGCCAGGATCAAGTACTGGAGGGCCCTGGCACGGACGGGCCGTGGCGGCATCAGCAGCAGCACGGCGACGGTCGCGACGAGCGCGAAGATCGCGGTCGTGTGACCGCTCGGATAGGTGATCGAGCCGAGGTAGGTCCGGTGAAAGACGGGCTTCAGCAGGTCCTCGGTGATGCCCTCGGAAACCGCAAGGCCGAGCGCGGCGAACAGCGCCCCGGCGAGCCGGCGGGTCAGCAGGCAGGCGATGACGATGACGGCACACAGCAGGACAGCGGGGAGCTCGGAGCCCGGGCGAGCCAGCAGGTACGCGGTCACGTGGTGATCGCTGAACGAGCTGATGAAGGGGGCGTCGACGGCGCGATCGAAGGCATCGGCCCTGGTCTGATGCGCGAACAGGACCCCGGGCACGGCGACGACCACCGCGCACGCAGCGAGCACGCCAGCGGCCCACGGCCGGATGGCCGGGTTCAGCAGCGGACGCTCGGAGGCAGCGACACGCGGACGCTGCGGCCGCACATCGATGCTGCCCACGCCGCTCCTTCCGCTCGCTCGCCCGCTTCAGCATGCCCGCCAGCTCAGCCCGCGCAGCGCGCTCGCTCACCCCTGCCGCGCCTCACGGCATGCCCCAGCTGAGCTTGCCAGCTTACGTGACCTCGGCCTTTGCCGCGCTGCCGAGCCCGCCCGCCGGTGACTCCATACCGACGGCCCGCGCCCGGCGCGGTTGCGGTCAGAAGCTTTTCCCGCGAAACGAGAGCTGTTCGCGAACGGCATTACCGAGAACGGTTAGTTAAGAAATCAGCGACGACCTTTCCATGGCAAGAACGTTGCCCGTTGCTAATGTGATTGCCAGACGGCAGGAGGGGGCCGCAGATGCGTGCGCGCAGCGTTTCCGGTGGGGTAACCGTCCAGGCGATAGCCGGGTCGAACGGCGTTTTCCTCGGTTTCGACCTTGATCAGGCGCTGCTCGCCGGCTGCCTCGGCTTCGCGATCTACCGCACCGATCACACCGAGGGCGAGGCGTACTGGCTGTCCGGCTTCAAGACGTTCCGGTCCGTCGTCCCGGCACCGGACCCGACGAAGATGTACACGTCCGACTCCTTCCCCATCCAGTCGTTCTGGTGGGGCGATTACAGCGCCAAGCCCGCCCACGACTACACCTACCGCGTCGTGCCTCGCTACGGCGCGCCTGGCGCCCTGACCGCACAGGACGGCGTGGAGGCGACGGTCAGCGTCAGCACCGGCAATCCAGACGTCGGCACGCACGGCATCTACTTCAACCGCGGCGTCGCCGCGAGCCAGGCCTACGCCCGCAAGTTCGGCGGCAAGCCCGCTGACCTGCCAGAACCGAAGCGCACCGCGGCGATGAGGTGGCTGTCCCGCGGACTCGATGAGGCGCTGCTGGCGTTCGTCGGCCAGGCGGCCGGTCCCGGTAACGCGCTGCGCGCCGCCGTGTTCGAGTTCACGGAGCCGGGCGCGCTTGCCGCGTTCCAGGCCGCGCACGCCGCCGGCGCCGACGTGCGGGTCGTCTACCACGCCAAGGACGACGACACCGGCCACTCCAACGAGCAGGCCATCGCCGCGTCAGGCATCGATCGCGCGATCCTGATCCCGCGCGCGCACCCGAAGCTCGCGCACAACAAGTTCATCGTCTACGCGACGCAGGCCGCCGACGGCGGGCTGAGCCCGGTGAGCGTCTGGACCGGCTCGACGAACCTGAGCCTCGGCGGGATCTTCGGGCACTCCAACGTCGGTCACGCCGTCCGCGACCCGGCCATCGCCGCCCGGTACCTGCCCTACTGGACCGAGCTCGCCACCGATCCGCAGGTCAAGGACCTGCGAACCTGGACGGGCGCGAACAACGGGTTCGACGTCGCGACGATGGCGGCGAGCGGCGTGCACACGGTCTTCAGCCCGCGCAGCGGGCTCGCAGCGCTGAACTGGTACGCGCAGCAGTTCACCGGCGCGCCGCAGCACGCCGCGCACATCACGCTGCCGTTCGGGCTCACCAAGGTCTTCGAGACCCAGCTGGAGGCCTATCAGGGCCATGCGCTGCATTTCCTCATGCTCGACGCGCGCGACAACAACCAAGCGCAGTGGCAGAACCTGCCAGGCGTGCTGCTCGCCGTCGGGGCGACCGGCGGCCCCGACGAGCTGAGCAACTGGGCACGGGAGACTCTCACCGGGTTCAACGTGCACGTCCCGTACCTGCATACGAAGATCATCCTGGTCGACCCGCTCAGCGCCGACCCGACCGTCATCAGCGGATCGGCCAACTTCTCGCCGGGCTCGACCGACGAGAACGACGAGAACATGCTGGTCATCCGCGGCAACACGGACGTCGCCGACGTGTACTTCACCGAGTTCGCGCGGATCTTCCAGCACTTCTACGCCCGCTGGTGGGCCTCCCAGATCGCGGCGGCCAAGGACCCGGCAGCCCAGGACGCCCCGGACAGAAGCTTCCTCGTCGAGGACGCGACCTGGCAGACCCCGTACCTGACCGACGGCAACAACAAGCAGCGCCAGCGCCTGCTGTTCGCGACCGGGGTGCAGGGCAACATGCCCGCCGTGCTCCCGGCCGCGGGCGGCATTTGACACCCAGCCTTCATATTGCCGAGTTGCCGGACAACGGGCACCACCAGGCATCACGCCGCTAGGCTGCGGCCATGTCGCTGTCCGTGCCGACCTGGATCGCGGCCATCGCCACCGTGGTGCTGGCCGTCGGCGTGGTCGCGGCCGCGGCAGTGGGCCGCAAGGCGCTCAGCGCGCACGTCCGCCAGCTCGCGGCCCAGCACGAGCTCACCAGGCAGCTCGCAGAGGCGATGGAGCTCCAGTCCCAGAACCTGCGGCTGGCGCTCGACGAACGCCGCCGCGCACAGGCGTGCCAGGTCTTCATCGAGCTGAAGCGCGCGGGCGCGCCGGGCGAAGCTGCCGCCGCGACCGTGCACAACAACAGCCAGCAGCCGATCTATGACCTGTATGTGATCTGGCTGCTCGGCACGACGCGGATAGGCAGGCCTGACCCGGCCGCCAGGCTGCTGCCCGGCCAGCAGGTCAGCTTCGAACGCTCGGCTGCGCCGGCCGGCGGGGATTCGCAGGCCGACGGCGTACCGCAGGCTTCCGACTCCGAGACCTTCACCGCGTTCCTCACGTTCCGCGACGCCGCGGGGATTCGCTGGACGGTCCGCGAGGACGGCACGCTGAGCGACATCTCTCCCGCTCCCGACGTTCGTTCGGCGCACGACTAGCGCCCGCCACCGGAGCCTGCCGCCGCATGCCGGCCCCGCCCTGGCGCGAAAGATGGGGCAGCTGCCCCATGCGCAAACGGCCAGGCTCAGACGATCCTCGAACCACGCGACCGGCACGCGTTTCTTCGCACGACGAGAAAGGAGCCAGCATGGCCAGCAAAGCTGTGATCAGCCTGACGACAGGACTTGAGGACCCGGAGAAGGTCACCGTCGCCTTCCTGGTGGCGGTGGCCGCGGCCGAGCAGGGCCGCCCGACCCTCACGTTCTGCACCAAGGAGGCCGTGCGCCTCGCGCTCGAAGGCGTCGCCCAGGGCGTGGCCTGCGAAGGATGTCCGTCCCTGCAGGAGCTGATGAAGCGCTACGCGGCGGCCGGCGGGAAGCTGCTGATCTGCCCGATCTGCTTCAACGCCAAGCACCTTGACGACCAGACTCTGGTCGGCAATGCTTCGCTGGGCGGCACCGTCCCGATGTGGGAATGGATCGGCGATGAGCCAGCAACTACATTCAGTTACTGACAGCGCCACCGGCGCGGCCGCCACGGCCGGCGAGCGCTTCGCCCGGGCCCTGGCAGCCAAGGACACAGCGGCGCTTCGCGCCATCCTGGCCGACCCGATCGACTTCCAGGCGCTGACGCCTGGCCGGCACTGGCAGGCGAGCGCGCCGGGCGAGGTCGTCGACGAGATCGTCCTCGGCACGTGGTTCGAGCCGAGTGACGACATCCGCGACCTGGAATCGGTCAGCACCAGCCAGTTGCCCGGGCGCGAGCACGTCAGCTACCTGCTGCGCGTGCACAACGCCGAGGGCGATCACCTCGTCGAGCAGCAGGCGTACTACGACACCGACGGCGAGCAGATCACCTGGATGCGGGTGCTGTGCTCGGGCTACCGGCCGCTCGACGTGACGCCCTAGCTCTGGCAGTCGTCCCCGATCAGGCCGTGGCTGGCGGCGAACAGGCTCGCGAGCGCCCGGTTTGTCGTGCCGGTTTTGGTATAAATGTGCTCAATGTGATGGCTTGCCGTCTTTCGTGATATAACAAGTCGCTCGGCGATCTCGCGGTTCGATAGCCCGCGTGCCAGGAGCCTGAGCACTTCGACCTCGCGGCCTGTCAGGCCGCCCGGCCTGGCCCGCCTGCGGGAGGCCCGGTGCCCGGCGGCCGTCAGCACGGCGGCTGCGGCCTCCGAGTCGAGGCGCCCGGCCGTCGCCTCCGCCCGCAGCAGGGCCGCGGCCTCGTCGGGACCGGCCGCCGGGCGGTGCGGCCGCGGCTCGGTCCGCGAATGGTAGAAGTCAGCGGCGGCCAGCAACCTGCCCTCCGGGCTCACCGCCCCGCCCGACAACCCGCGCGGGTAGCCGGAACCGTCCATCCGCTCGTGGTGCTGGACTGCGATGGCGGCCAGCGGCGCCAGGCCAGGTGAACACGCCAGCATGCGCTCGGTCAGGTACGGGTGCATGCGCACCCGCTCGATCTCGGCATGGCTGAGCGCGCCGTGCTTGTCCCAGATGGTGTTGGGCACCCCGAGCCGCCCCAGGTCGTGAACCAGCCCGGCCATCCGAACCTGCCGGGCGGCTGCCTCGCTGAGCCCGCAGACGCGCGCCGCGGCCCCGGCCAGGTCGGCTACGCCGCGCGAGTGGCCGATGGTGTAGGGCGACTTGACGTCGGTGAAGTCCGCGATCGCCTCGAGCGCCGAGTCGACCTCGGCCTGGCCGAGGCGCACGCCCAGGGCAGGCTCGGCCGCGATCACCGCCTGCCACGTGGTCCCGTCGTCGAGGCCTTCGCACAGCGCCCGCGCCTCCGCGGCGAAAAGGTCGACGAGGTTCGGGTCAAACTGCGTGCCGCGCCGCTGCCGCGCGACCTCGACGGCCGCGTCGGTCCCGCCCGCACGGTGGAACACCTCGACCACGTCGGCCAGCGTGACAAGCCGGGACGCAAGCAGGATCTCCTCGCCGCGGACCCCCTTGGGCACGCCCTTGCCGTCCCAGCGCTCGAAGGTCTGCTCCACGCTGTCGCGGACCCGCTGAGCCAAGCCGAGCCGGGCCGCGAGTTCGTCGGCCGCCATCCAGTGGTTGTCGAGCATCGCCTCCGCGGCCTTGCGGCCCTCCCCGAGGAACGCGACCCCGAGTTTCGTGCGCTCCGCGATCGGCAGGCCGACGCCGAGGTGGCGGAGCACGAACAGCGGCCTGGACGCGGCCGTCGCGAAGTCCGTGTGCCGGAAGTCGGTTTTCAGCGCGGTGTCGTCGCCGAACCACTTCGCCTGCTCATAGGCGTCGATGTGGCAGCCGACCCAGGCGACCAGCGCCGAGTAGTAGACGACCTCTCGCTCGGTCTCGGTGAGGCCCAGCCGATCGGCGAGCCGTAGCGCGATCAGGCACTGGCGGAGCACGTGCTCCATCGGCTGGCCCATGCCCAGGTCAGCGGCCAGCGAGAGCACCGCAAGCAACTCGCCCAGGGTCACGCGCGGTGGCGCCGCCGCCTCTGCCATGCCACGAATATACGCAGCGCAGCCGCGCATTCCTGCAGTCACAGCTCCGCCAGTCCGCTCGCCGGTCGCCGGCGCCGCGCCGCGGTCCCAAAATTCCATGATCATCCCGACATTGGATACGAATGGGCCATGATCGGGTCCCTTATGTCCGGTTCTCATGGCCCGGACGGATCCAAAGTGAGCATGGATGACCCGGGCGGGGGCGCAGCCGCTAGGCGCGCCGGCGGCCGACCACCCAGTACAGGCCCGCGTGCGCGGTGTTCAGCGCGCTGAAGACGCGCCAGAAATTCTTGTTGCCCCGGATCTGCCCGGCTGGGCGAGCCGAGATGTCCCGCCAGGTCAGCGCCACGACGACGACGTGCACGACGCCGATCGCCGCTAGCACGAACTTATTTGGCTTGCGTTGTTCCATGTTCGCCAATTCTGATCAGTCAGGCGCCCGCCCGCCAGCAGCGCCATACATTTGCCGCACCTCGTCTACCTCGGCCTGACCTGATCGGACTCCGGCTTCGGTATCCCGCGCAGCACCGTGATCGCCTCGAGCGTGGACTGGTACACGAACCGCTCCCGTTTCGGGCTGGCCAGGAACCTGGCGGCCGCGGCGATCGGCTCGGTCGAGCCGGGCCCGTCACCGAGCGCGCGCGACTCGTCAGCACGAGCCACGCCCCATGCAACGTCCTGACCCAGTCCATCCCGAAGCCCGACCTGACCAGCCCGACGGACGCGACCAGCACCTGCGGCCACCGGCGCAGGTAGTAGCCGACCCATGCCCGGTACTCCAGGTCGGCGATCTTGTTCGGGTCGAACGAGCGCAGCCTGCTCGGATGCCCGCCCGCAACCTCCACGAATAACCCCCCATAGATTCATAACGAAACGCTCGCCGCAGCCGCCGGCCGCCAGGCCAGTGCGGCGAGCGCGAGTCATCAGACCCTCTCAGGGCTGACCTGGCTAGGCAAGCGCTGGCCAGTCCCTCGTTCCCGTGCAGTTGACGGCCACAGCCTTCACGTGTAAGTATTCTCTTACACCTGACAGACCCACTCACCCATGGAGCTGGAACTGACCGGCAATGACCTCCTGGCGAAGCTGACGGCTTTGGCGAACCCGCACCGGCTCCGGATCATCGTCGAGCTCAGGCGCGGCCGCGTGCACGTCAGCGAGCTAGCCAGGCGGCTCGAGATGTCCAGGCCGCTGCTCTACATGCACCTGGACAAGCTCGAGAAGGCCGGGTTCGTAACCGGGCAGCTCGAGCTCTCCGAAGACGGCAAGGCGATGAAGTACTACCAGCTCGCGCCCTTCGAGCTCTGGCTCACCGCGGACGAGATCGCCGCGGCGCTGGGGAGCGGCGAGGGTCTGGACGCGGCACAAGACAGCGAGGAAAGGTAACCGATGACCGGCATGACGCCCCTGGCCACCGGAGGAACGAACTTCACAGCGATCAGCATCACGCTCGGGATCATCTTCATCATCGGCGCCGCGATCGCGGTGGTGGCCTGGTCGTACTTCAGGCTGCAGCGGCACCGCGCGGACGCCGTGGCGATGGCCGAGTACCGCAAGCTCGCCGAGGAAGCGGTGGCGAACCAGCGCGAGCTGCGCGCCCAGCTCGCCGAGCTGACCGCCAAGGTCGGCGCCGTCGAGCAGCTCATGCGGGACGTGGGATGAGCGCGCCCATCAAGCCAGGACTGCCGCTGTACCGCAACCCGCTGCGGCAGCTGGTCTCGGCGAGCACCCGGCGGGCGACCTGGTACCTGCTCGCCTACCTCGTCGTCGGCTGGGTGCTGTTCAGCATCGTGTTCACGGCGGCCGCGGTCACGCTGACGCTGATGGTCACGCTGGCCGGGCTGCCGCTGCTGATCGTCACGGCGGCCCTGATCAGGGGCTGCGCGAACGCCGAGCGATGGCGGCTGCGGCCGATCGCCGGTGAGCAGCTGACGGGCGGCTACCGCGACACCACCGTGCGGGGGCTGCTCGCCAAGATCCGCGCCGCCTGGACCGACCCAGCCACCTGGCGGAACCTGGCCTACCTATTCGGGCTGTTCCCCTTCCTCTGGGCGCTTGACCTCGCGGCGCTCATGATCTGGCTGACGTTCGTCGGCTTGGTCACGCTGCCGGCCTGGTACTGGGCGGTCTCGTCCACGTACCCGAGCGGGACGTACCACGGCGTGCAGTTCGGCTACTTCCCCAACGGCCCGCACAGGCATGGCGCCGCGGGCATCTTCGTCGATACGCCAGCCAAGGCGATCGGCGTCGCCCTCGTGTTCGCTGTGCTCAGCCTGCTCTTCCAGTACGTGATCGTGCTGACGGCCCGCATGCATGCCAGGGTGGCCTACTCCCTGCTCAGAGCGCCCGACGACCCGCTGGCCGCGGCGAAGGGCGTGCTCGGCCGACCAGGACCGCTCGGCCCGCTGCGGAACTCGCGCAGGAACGGCAACTCAGGCCGGTCGGCCCCCGCCACCTGATCAGGTAACGCCCTCGCTCATGAGGGGCTAGCTCATGAGCGAGGGACCAGCAACGAAGCGCGCCACAGAGCGTTTGCGAAAGGACATCCATGTTGCGCCAGATGCAGAGTTCAGTATTGCCCGAATCAGATCAGCACCGCCACCGGCGCGACCGGACGCGCGCCCGAGGCCAGCAGCCGGCCCGAAGGGCCCCCCTCGTCGAGCGGGTCGCCGGGTGGAGCGCGCGGCACCGCAAGACCGCCGTCCTCGGCTGGCTCGCTCTCGTCGCGGCCGTGTTCGTCGCAGGCCAGGTGCTGGGAACCAAGGACCTGCCCTCGTACGATCCAGGCCAGTCCGGGCACGCAGAACGCGTCCTGGACAGGATCGGCTTCACCAGCCCGCCTGCCGAGAGCGTGCTGATCCAGGCCAGGCGGCGTGGCGTGACGTATCCGGCGAGCACAGAGATGCGCCGCGCCGTCGCCGAGGTGACCGCCGCCCTCCGGGCGCTCCCCCGCTCGGCCACCGACGTCAGGACACCGTCCAGGCGCAGCGGCGCGGCCCTGATCTCGGCGAACCACCGGTCGGTCCTGGTGAGCTTCACCGTGCCGGGCAAGGCCGGCCACGCGGACAGCGCCGTCATCCCCGCGCTGCGGGCGGTGGCCGCCGTTCAAGCCGAGCACCCAGGGCTCCGGGTTCAGGAGGCAGGCGACGCGAGCACCGACCGGGCGGCGACCGCGCTGATCTCCCGGGACTTCCGCGCGGCCGAGGTGACGTCGGTGCCGGTGTCGCTGGTGCTGCTGGTCGTCGTGTTCGGCGCGCTGATCGCGGCCGGGATCCCGCTGCTGCTCGCCGCCACCGCCGTGATGACGGCGATCTCACTGCTGGCCATCCCGAGCCACTGGCTGCCGGTCGGGCAGAGCACCTCCGAGGTCGTGCTCATACTCGGGATGGCGGTCGGCGTCGACTACAGCCTGTTCTACCTGCGCCGCGAGCGCGAGGAGCGCGCCAAGGGCTTGTCGCGCATGCAGGCCGTCAGGGTCGCAGCGGCGACGTCCGGCCGGGCCATCGCGGTGTCTGGCCTCACCGTGATGATCGCCATGTCCGGGCTGTTCCTGACCGGCTACGCCGTCTTCAGCGGCGTCGCGATCGGCACGATCGTCGTCGTCGGCGTCGCCGTCGCCGGATCGCTCACATTCCTGCCCGCCCTGCTCTCCTGGCTGGGCCCGTGGGCCGACCGCGGCCGGATCCCGTTCCTCGGCCGGCGCAGGACCGCTGCGCGGCCATCCCGGCTGTGGGCCGCGCTGGTCAGGCGCGTCGTACGGCACCCGGCCGCGTGGGGTGCGCTCGGCGTCATCGCGCTGCTGGCGCTGGCGGCGCCCGCGATCAGCATGCGGCTCGGCAGCCCGCCCAACGGGGGCTTCCCCGCCAGCACCCCGGTGATCCGCACGCTGGACAGGATCCAGACCGCCTTCCCGCAGAGCCCGTCACCCGCGATGGTCGTGGTCACCGGGCATGACCTCGCCTCACCTGCGATGACGCGGGCGATCACCGAACTCCGGTCGGTGGCGACCAGCACGGGCGCGACCGGCACAGGCCCGCTCAGGCCGCCGGTCACCGCGACGGCGATAGCCGGCGGCCGCGCGGTACTGATTGAGGTGCCGTTGGCGGGTAAGGGGTCGGGTCCAGTTGCCGATCATGCTCTTGAACGCCTGCGCGGGCATTACCTGCCGGCGACGCTCGGGCATGTGCCGGGTGTCTCTTACGCAGTCACCGGCTGGACCGCGTCCGATCACGACGACATTAAGGCCCTGCGCGACAGCACGCCGCTGGTCTTCGCCGTGGTGGCGCTGCTCGCGTTCGGACTGCTGCTCGTCGCGTTCCGGTCGGTCGCGATCCCGCTCGTCTCGATCGCGCTGAACATGCTGTCCGTGGCCGGTGCGTACGGGCTGCTCACGCTCGTGTTCACCGGCGGCAGGTTCACCGGGCTGCTCGGCTACTCCGGGTACGGGGCGATCGTGCCGTGGGTGCCGCTGTTCTTGTTCGTGTTCCTGTTCGGGCTGAGCATGGACTATCACGTGTTCATCCTGAGCAGGATCAGGGAGCTGTGGCTGGGCGGCGCGAAGACCGCCGACGCGGTCGAGGGCGGGATCGCGCGGAGCGCGGGCGTGGTGACGAGCGCCGCGGTGATCATGGTCGCGGTTTTCTCCGTCCTGGCCTCGCTCTCGCTGATCCAGCTGAAGATGATCGGCGTCGGCCTGGCCGCCGCGGTGCTGATCGACGCGACCGTCGTCCGCGGCATCCTGCTGCCCGCCGCCCTGGCGCTGCTCGGCGAGCGCAGCTGGTATTTGCCGCGCTGGCTCGCCTGGCTGCCGGGCACCAACGTCGCGCGTGCGGTCGCGGCCCCGGCCGAGCCGGCGCAGGCGGCGGTCTCGGCCCGCTGATCGCCCGATGGACCCCGGGATCGATCCGGTCTGCCCGGATGGATTCCGGGATCCATCGCACGCCATGGCTCGTGGCAGCATGTGCCGCATGAGCGGTCAGCTGGAATTGCGCGCGGGCATGGCGACGGCACGCAGGCGCACCGGCTGCTCGCGCGGTACCTGTTCGCGCACACGACCGCGCACAGGATCGAGGCGGGGACCGAGACTGGCAACACCGCCGAGCAGCGGGCGCTGGGAAAAGGCTGGCTTCACGCGCGAGGGCGTCCTGCGCGAGACCGGCTGGCGCGACGGCGCCTGGCGGGACGGCGTGCTCTACAGCCTGCTGCGGACCGACTCGAACTAGCTGCGCGACGCGCCGTAGCCGAGCAGGGCCGCGAGCCCGAGCACGCTGCGCGGCGCGTAGCCGATCCGCCAGAGTCCGCCGTGCGCGGCCGCGTACGCCTCGTCCTGCCACGGGTGCTCGTGTACGGGGTGGTCGACGTGCAGGTCATGCACGAGCAGCGCCGCCATCAGCACCCGGGTCGTGGCCGGCTCGAAGACCTCGGCGCCGAACCGGTGCGCGCCCGCGTAGGCCGCGGCGAGCGCGCGGTTCTTGACCACCGACCTGGTCCTGGTCGGCGGCGCGACGTTCATGGAGACCGTGGTGACCGACTCGCGGGCCAGGCTCGCCCGCCAGCGCTGCAGGCGCTTGGCGAGCGCGTAGTTCGGGCCTTGCTGCGCGACAAGGTTGTCGCTGATCCCTGGGTCGGATCCTGGCACGTAGGCGCGCCTGAGCAAGCGCCCGCCCGACAGGGTGCGCAGCGGCCGCCCGGCCAGCTTGAGCGCGGCCGGCCTGTCATCATAGGCCCTTGCCGAGTGGGCGACGGCCTCGCCAGGGACCGCGAACACGTCGGTGGGCGTGGCGAGGAAAGCCAGCGCGAGGTCATCACGGACGGCCTGCAGCCGGAGCGTGAGCGTGTCGGCGGCCGCGCAGACCCGGACGTTCGCTGCACCGTCGGCGTAGACGTAGTTGCCCAGCACGAGCTGGCCAGCCGCACCGGAGATCCAGTCGGCGAGCTCGGGGACCTCGCTTGTCAGGTCCGCCCCCGCGGCCGTCCTCAGCTCACCGCCCGAGCCGGTCACGGGCACCATCAGCGTGCCGGCGCTCGACCGCGCGGAGGCGAGCACGCGCTCCCAGATCCTGGGCTGCGGCAGGTCGATCCCTGCGACGGTCGCTCCCCACCGCAGCAGGACGGGAAGAGGGCCGATCTCCGATCCGGCGCCGAGCACGGCGACGGTTCGTCCCGGCAGGCTGAGCCACTGCGGATTCGCCGCCACCGCGCGCACCGCCTCAGCGCACGACGGCTCGATGATTCCGGCGGCCACCCAGGCGTCCAGCCGCCTCGAGAGGTCGTCGCCGCGCAGCCGCTCGCCCCGGTAGGGCAGCGCGAGCTCGCTGTCGGGCTCTGACGTTCCGGTGACCGTCTCGGTGCCGAGCGCGCGGTCCGCCCGCCGCCGCAGCAGGTCGTCGAGCTCGGCCTCGTTGCCGTCTGCCCGGACCGAGCGCATCCGCCCGCGCAGCGACGCGAGCCCGTCCCTGGCGATCGAGAGCGCGGCTCGCCTGGACGACAGCCCGGCCTCGATGACCCGGCGGAAGTGCGTGAGGTAGCCGGACCGCCAGTTCGTCTCGTGCTCCGCGCCGAGCGCGCCCGCCGGATCGGTGCCGCGCAGCGCGTCGGCTATCACGCCGCGGCCGAAGGCGGACGTGCTGCGCCGCCCGTCGGCAGCGACAGGGAACTCGACCCCGGGGTGACTCCCGGCCTCCGCGCCGCTGGCCGCCTGTTCTGTCATCGCGCCGCCCTTGGGTTCGTCCGTCTTGCCCGCCTCAGTCAACACCCCTCGCTCACACGCGTGCAGCGGTCAGGTCTTCCTGGCGCGGCTCGGGGCGACCCTGGGCGGCTCGTCCGGCATCTTGGGGTAGACCGGCGGCCAGGGCGCGTCGAGGAGCCCGCTGGCCCGGTCACTGGCGTTCATCTCGAGCAGCCGCTCCAGCGACTGCGGCTCGTCGTTCATCGGCTGCCAGGGATCGCCGGCCTTGGCGAGCCGCTCCGGCACGGTGGCGATCGTGAACTGGTCGGGATGGATGTCGTCGATCTCGCCCCAGGTGATCGGCGTGGAAACCTGGGCGCCCGGCCGCGCGCGGACCGACCAGGCGCCGAACACCGTCTTGTGCGGCGCGTTCTGGTTGTAGTCGATGAACACCCGCTGGCCGCGCTCCTCCTTCCACCAGGCCGCGGTGATGAGGTCGGGCCTGCGCCGCTCCAGCTCCCTCGCGATCGCCACCGCCGCGGACCTGACCTGGTAGGAGTCCCAGCGCGGCTGGAGCCGCACGTAGACGTGCAGGCCGCGGTTGCCCGTCGTCTTCGGGTACCCGGTGATGCCGGCCTCTGCGAACAGCACCTGCAGTTCGTGCGCGGCCTGGCGGATGTGGGTGAAGTCGATGCCAGGCGTCGGGTCCAGGTCGATCCGCAGTTCGTCGGCGTGATCGGGATCCGCGGCCAGGTACGGCCAGACGTGGAACCCGAGGCAACCCAGGTTGACGGCCCACAGCACGTGATCCAGGTCTGCCGCGACCAGCGCCTGCGAGGTCGTGCCGTTCGGCGTGGACACGGTCGTGGTCTGCAGCCAGTCGGGCGCGTTCTTCGGCACCCGCTTCTGGAAGAACGAGGGGCCCCCGGCTCCCTCAGGGAAACGCTGCAGTAGCACGGGGCGCCCGCCCATGGTCCGCATCAGCGGCTCGGCGACGCGTTCGTAGTGCGCGGCGAGATCGCCCTTGGTCTCGCCCCGCTCGGCGAACAGCACTTTGTCCGCATGGCTGATCAGGCCGCTGGTCATCCTGTTTCGCCTCCCGGTCGCTCGACAGTCACAAGTTTCTCGCAATTCGCATTGCGGCTCATGGCCGGCCACGAACTCGGGCGCGCGGGCCCGGTTGCCGGCCGCCTGCGCGCTGGCCTGGCCGCGCCGCGCCCGGCGGCGCCGGGGATGGGCGAGTCAACGAGGACAAGACGGCGCGGGCGGCGGACATGTTTTTGCATTTTTTGTCCGCCAAATAGGGGACGGATTTGCACGTAATGGAATCGGAACTATGGCCGTGAGCAGGGAGTACTTCGCGTCCTTGTTTGCTAGCCTGGCTCAGTGACCGATTCCGAGGCGACTGCCAGCAAAGCCGCAAAACATGCGTCTGCCAACGGTCGGATAACACGCCATTCGGGCTCATCGCGCGAGCACCGGCATCGCATTGACCCGGATGAGGCGCTCGCCCGGCCGGTCCGCACCGCCAACGCCGTGGCCGGCGGGCTGGGTGAACCCGGCGGGCCAGGTGCGCTCGCGCCGCCGAACCAGCAGCAGATCCGCGCCGCCACCGGCCTGGAGAAGGTGACGGCGGCGGTTCTCGCGGCGGCGGGTGTCCAGGCTGGGCACCGGGTGATCGACCTGGGCTGCGGCTCAGGTCAGCTCAGCCTCGCCATCGCCGAACGAGGTGCACGTGTGCTCGCGATCGACGGGAGCCAGGCCGCCCTCAACCGCCTGCAGACAGCAGCGCAGCAGCGCGGCCTGATCGGGCTCGAGGTCCTCGCCAGGCCAGTCGAAAGCCTGACGCTGCCGATCGGCAGCGCCGACCTGATCGTCACGAGCTACGCGCTGCACCGGTTGCGCGACGCGGACAAGCAGCGCCTGGTCGCGGCGGCCTTCCAATGGCTCAGACCGGGCGGAACGCTCATCGTCGCGGACATGATGTTCGGGCGCGGCGGCAGCAGCCAGGACCGCGCGATCATCAGGACGAAGGTGAGGTCCCTGGCACGCAAGGGCATCGGCGGCTGGTGGCGGATCGCCAAGAACAGCTATCGCTACCTCTTCAGGGTCAGGGAGCACCCGGTATCGATCAGCGCGTGGACGACACTGTTCGCCAGGGCCGGTTTCGCCGGAATCACCGCGTCGAGGATCGTCAACGAAGCCGGCCTGATCACCGCCAAGCGCCCCGGCCAGCCGCCTCAACCTCCCGCCGCACTCCCGCCTCCCCGCTTCTGACCGGGCCGGGCAGCCGCAGGACCACGAGCTAGTAGCGGCCGATGAACTCGGGGGCGCCGAAACGGCGGAGGACGTGGGGGACTGCGACCTTGCCGCCTTCGTCCTGGAAGTTCTCCATGATCGACAGCAACGCCCTGGCGGTCGCGCCCGTGCCGTTCAGCGTGTGCACGAACTCGAGCTGCCCGTCACGGCGGAATTTGATGTTCAGCCGGCGTGACTGGTAGTCAGTCGTGTTCGAGCACGACGTGATCTCGCGGTACCGCTGCTGGGTCGGGAACCAGGCCTCGATGTCGTACTTTTTCGCCGCCGGCGCGCCGAGGTCGCCGACGGAAATGTTCATGACCCGGTACGGCAGCCCGAGTGCCTGGGCGATCTCCTCTTCGTGCGCGAGCAGTTCCTCGTGGATGATCCGCGACTCCTCGGGCACGCAGAAGACGTACATCTCGACCTTGTCGAACTGGTGGACACGGAACATGCCCCTGGTGTCCTTGCCGGCCGCCCCTGCCTCGCGCCTGAAGTTCGTCGTGAACCCGGCGTACTTGGCTGGCAGCTCGTTCTCCTCCAGCCGCTCGTCGGTGTGCATGCCGGCGAGCGCGACCTCGGAGGTGCCGGTCAGGTACAGGTCGTCCTTCTCCAGCCGGTACAGGTTCGACTCTTCTGTGGGCAGGAACCCGGTCCCGTACATCGCCCGCTCGCCGACCATGATCGGCGGCAGCACGGTCATGAAGCCCTTGTCGCGCAGCTTGTGCAGCACGTACTGGTACAGCGCCATCTCGGTGACCGCGACGTCGCCGATCCGGTACGCGAACCGCGAGCCAGACAGCCGCGCGCCCCGCCCCATGTCGATCCAGCCGCGCTCCGACCCGAGGTCCAGATGCTCCTTCGGCTCGAACCCGAACTCGGGCGGCTTGCCTACCTCGCGCACGACCTGGGCGTCTTCCTCGTCCATGCCGTCAGCGGCTGTCGGGTCGGGCAGGTTCGGTATCCGCGCGAGGATCTCGTCCCTGTGCTGGGCGGCCACGGCCTGCTGCTGGAGCGCAGTCTCGAGCCTGGCCGACAGCTCCTTCAGCGCCGCGAGCTCGTCGGGACTCGGCTTGCCCTTGGACGCCCTCTTCTGCTCGGCCCGCAGCGACTCGGCGTGCTCGGTGTGCTCGCGCCAGCTTTCGTCGGCCACCAGCAGCTCGTCGAAGTCCTGCGCCGCCTCGCGCCTCGCGAGCGCGGCCCGGAAAGCGTCCGGATTCTGTCGTGCCGCCTTGAGGTCAATCACCTTCGCGATTCTAGTCGCGCGCGGCGGCCTGCTTCGCTGATTATCGGCTGGCCCTATCGGCTGGCACGGACGGGCTCAGGGCTCGGCTCAGGCTCTGCCCCGTCGCCGCCAGCAGAACGCCTGGCCGGCCTGGTCGCCAGCACCGAGCCGACGAGGATCGTGCCGAACGCGATCAGCATCGTCGCCGTGACGTGCTCGCCGAGCACCGCCACCCCGAGGGTCACCGCGATCGCGGGGTTGATGTAGGTGATCACGCTGGCCCTGGCCGGGCCCGCCGCGCCGATCAGCTGGAAGAAGATCAGGAACGCCGCCGCCGTGCAGACTACGGCGAGCCCGGCCATCGCGAGCAGCACGCTGGCCGACGGGACCGCGGACGGCCAGTTCAGGGCCGCGAGCGGGGCGTAGACCACGCTGGCGAGCACCAGGCAGGCAGCGGTCATGGCGACCGGCGGGACGTCGGCCAGCTTGCGGTTGGCGATCAGCGGGCCCGTCGCGTAACACAACGCGACAAACAGCACCTCGCCGACCGATCGCGCGGCGCTGCCGCCTCCGCTGGAGCCGATGAGGTGCGGCCCTGCCAGCAGCGCGACGCCGCCGAGGCCGATCAGCAGCCCGAGCCATCTGACCGGACTCAGCCTGTCGCCGCCGGACAGGAACAGGCTGAGCACCGCGACGATGATCGGGGTGGACGCGATCAGCAGGCCGGTCAGCGAGCTGCTGATGCCGCGCTCAGCCTCCGACAGCGCGAACCACGGCATGATGATCTCGACGACCGCGAACAGCAGCAGCCACGGCCACACCGGCTTGAGAGCGGCGAACTGCGTGCGGCGCAGGGCGAACGGGAGCAGCAGCGCGGCGCCCAGGCTGACCCGCGCGAGCACGAGCACGGGCACCGAGACCCCGTCGACGGCGACCTTGATCAGCAGGTACGGCAGGCCCCAGATCACGCTCATCGCCGCGAACATGACCCACCCTCGACGGCTCACGACCAGCTCCCTTCGGTGTTCCTGGGAGCGCGCGCGCCGAGATTCGCCGCGCGGCCGCTCAGGCCCCCCTCTCATTACTCGCCGGGCGCGCGGGTTATTCCGCGCGCCCCCGCGCGGATACGCTCGCAGCAACTGCAGAATTATCCGCAACCAACCGTCCGGAGCGTCTGTTGCACCACAGCGGGGCCACGACTCCGGCCGCCGAGGACAGCGCAGCCCCGGCCGCGACCGTCCCCGCGCGGCCTGCCTGGCCTGGGCTGAACCGCTGGTGGTCGCTGGCCGCCGCGTTCGCCGCCGGGCTCGCGCTCGCCGGCGCGTTCCCTCCGTTCGGGTTCTGGCCGCTGGCCAGCGCCGGCCCCGCCCTGCTGATCCTGGCGATCTGGGGCAAGCGCAGCCTGGCTACCTTCAGCCTGGCCGTCGTCTGCGGCCTGGTGTTCTTCGTCGCGCTGCTGTCCTGGCTGGTCAACGTCGCCTGGTACGCCTGGCTGACGCTGGCCCTGGTCGAAGCGCTCGTCTTCGCCGTGCTCGCACTCGCGCTGCGGCCGCTGCTGCGGCTGCCGGCCTGGCCCCTGGCGGTGGCTGGCTGGTGGGTGGCGCAGGAGGCGGTGCACGACAGGTTCCCGTGGGGGTTCCCCTGGGGACGGCTGGCGATGAGCCAGCCGGACGCGCCCACCGCGGGCTGGGCGGCGATCGGCGGCCCGCCGTTGCTGACGTTCCTGCTTGTGCTCGCCGGAGCGGGCCTGGCCTACCTCGCGATCGCGGCCCGCGCCGGCACGTGGTGGCGCCCGCCCGCCCTGGCCGTGATCGTCGCCGCGGCGACGTGCGGGCTGGCACTTTCCGGCAACCTGGCCTGGTCCCCGTCGTCCTGGCGCGCGCCGACCGCCGAGATCGCGACCGTGCAGGGCGACGTGCCGCACGCGCGAGACCTGCCCAACCTGCTCCGCGCCAGCACGGTGACCCAGAACCACGCGACAGCGACGATCGCGCTCGCGCGTCAGGTCCAAGCTGGCAAGCGCCCGGCACCAGCGCTCGTGATCTGGCCTGAGAACTCCACCGACATCGACCCGAGGCTGTCGCCGCCGACGTACGCGTCCATCGCGACCGCCGTCAACGCCATCGGAAAGCCGGTACTGGTCGGTGCCGTGCTCGACCACCCGCTGCGCAACGCCGGGCAACTGTGGCTGCCGGGCCGCGGGCCGGTCAAGGTGTACGTCAAGCGACAGCTCGTCCCGTTCGGCGAGGTGATACCGCTGCGCGGCCTGCTCAGCGCCGTCACATCGCTGCCCGACCTTCAGCCGCGCAACTTCACGCCTGGCCACCGCGCGGTCGTGTTCACCATCGGCAAGATCCGGCTCGGCGACGTGATCTGCTACGAGGTCGGGTTCGACAACCTGGTCAGATCCGAGGTGCTGGCGGGCGCGAACCTGCTCACCGTCCAGACCAACGACGCGGACTTCGAGCTCGACGGGCAGCTGGGCGAGAGCCTGCAGCAGACGGCGATGGCGCGGATCGACGCGATCAGCGCGGACCGCGCGGTAGCCGTCGCATCGACAACGGGGCTCAGTGCGATCATCGCCCCCGACGGGTCGGTCATCGCCAGCAGCAAGACCTGGCAGCGGGCCATCCTGCAGGCGCGGGTGCCGCTCAGGGCCGGGCTCACGCCCGCGGTCAAGGCGGGCGGCTGGCCAGAGCGGATCCTCGTCGCGCTGACGTTGCTCGCCCTCGCCTGGGCCGCCGGCACCGGCCGGCGCGGGCGCGGCCCCGCACAGCGCTCCGAGTAAGTTGGCGTGCATGCCCACGCGAGCCGTGCACCTGGTGATCGACGCCGCCGACCCGTCCAAGCTTGCCGCCTTCTGGGCGGCCGCTCTTGGCTGGGAGATCGTGGCCGACGAGCCTGATGTAGCGGAACCTGACGTGGTGGCCGTCGAGCCCGCAGGGTTCGACTACCCAGGCCCTACGGCGCTGCCGCTGGTGTTCGTGCGCGTCCAGGACCAGAAAACCGTGAAGAACCGGGTGCATCTGGACCTGTCAACCACGTCCCAGGAAGACCAGTCTGCCCAGGTGGAGCGCGTGCTCGCGCTCGGCGCGAGGCCTGCCGACATCGGGCAGGGCGACGTCCCGTGGGTGGTGCTCGCCGACCCTGAGGGCAACGAGTTCTGCGTGCTCGAGCCGCGGGATGGCTACATGGACGCCACGCCGGTGGCCGCGATCGTGCTGGACTGCGCGCGGCCCGATGAGCTGGTGCGGTTCTGGGCCGAGGCGACCGGCTGGGACGTGCACAAGACGCTGCCGGTCTTCGCCTCGTTGCGGGCGCCGGGCGGCACCGGCCCGTTCCTCGAGCTGCTCCAGGTCCCCGACGTCAAGACCACCAAGAACCGCCTCCACGTGGACGTCGCGCCGCTGGCGGACGGCGACACCAGCGCCGAGGCGAGCAGGCTGGAGCAGGCGGGGGCGGTCCGCGCGGACATCGGCAAGGGCGACGTGACCTGGGTCGTGCTGGCCGATCCTGAGGGGAGCGAGTTCTGCGTGCTCTCGCCCCGGTGACCCCGCAGTAGGTGCCCGGGCATCACAATGAGCGTACGAGCACCCAGTCCGCCGACCCGACGCTGCCACGCAGCCCTGAACGGCCACGCCGCCGGAGCGGCCGGGGCCGGGGCTTTCTGCGCGCACTGACGCGTCCTGCCCGTTACGCGGCCATGCTGGCCGGCGCGCTGCCCGTGCTGGCGTTTCCCTCGCTGAACCTTGAGTTCCTGGCCTGGTTCGGCCTGGTACCCGGTCTGCTGCTGCTCAGGGCGGCACCGACCGGCCGGGAGGCCGCGATCAGGGGCTGGTGGTTCGGCACCGGCTACCTGCTGATGGCGATGTACTGGCTGATCCCCAATCTCGGGCCAGCCCTGTTGCTCGTCGCGATCGTGCTCGGCGCGCCGTGGAGCGGGATCGGGTTCGCCGCGTGGCGCCTTCTCGGCCAACCCGGGCCCGAGGCGAGAAGCCGGCCCGCAGGGCCAAGCGCCCGCCGGGCACTCGCTGCCCTCGTCGTCTTGCCAAGCTGCTGGGTGGTGATCGACTGGATCAGGTCGTGGCAGGGGATCGGCGGCCCGTGGGCCGTCTTCGGCGCGAGCCAGTGGCAGCATCCCGCGGTGCTGGCGCTCGCGGCGACCGGCGGCATCTGGCTGATCACCTTCGTGCTGGTCGCCGCCAACACCGGGATCGTGATCGCGCTGACGGCCGTGCGCCTCTCCTGGCGGGCGATCGGCGCGGCAGGAGCGGCGCTCGCCGTGGCTTCAGGCCCGGTCGCGTTCGCGCTCACGGCGAGCGAGTACCGCGTTCCGCCCGCGGGCCATATCACGCTCGCGCTCGTCCAGCCAGGCCTGGCCAGCGGGCCGCGCGGCCTGCTGGACAGGGAGATCCGGCTCACGAGCCGCGGGCCGCGCGCCGACCTCGTCGTCTGGGCGGAGAGCAGCGTCGGCTACGACCTGGACACCGCCCACCGCATCCTGCGCGAACTCCAGCGCCTGTCAGGATCGATCGGGCGGCAGCTGCTGGTCAGTCAGGATGCTGTGAGCCCAGCGGGCGCCAAGTCCAAGGTCGCCGTCCTGATCGGGCCGGCCGGCATCGAGGAGTCCTACACCAAGACCAGGCTTGTGCCGTTCGGCGAGTACATACCCTTCAGGTCGGCGCTCGGCTGGCTGACGTCCATCAGCCGTGCCGCGCCGGAGAATATGGTGTCCGGCAGCGGGACCAAGGTGCTGCACGCCGTTCTGCCCGACGGCCGCCGCCTTCGCTTCGGGGTGCTGATCTGCTTCGAGTCCTCGTTCCCCGATATGTCGGCGGTCGCCGCCAATCGCGGCGCCCAGGTGCTCGTCTTCCAGACCTCGGACTCGACCTTCCAGGGCAGCTGGGCGCCCGAGCAGCACGCTTCGCTCGCGGCGCTCCGCGCCGCGGAAGCCGGCAGGCCAGCCGTGCAGGCCGCGCTGACCGGTGACTCGGTCGCGTTCGACGACAGGGGCAGGCTGCTGTCCTGGGCAGGCCCGGCCGACGGTACCGCCTGGGCCGGCACGGCCGGGCGTGGCGTCTTCACGGCCAGGCTCGCGCTGCCGCGGGCCGGCGTGCTGACTCCGTTCGACCGCTTCGGCGACTACGTGCCCTGGTTCGCCATTGCCGTGGTGGTGATCGCCGCAGCGGCGGCGCTGAGCGCTGCCAGGGACCGCCGCCGATCCGCCAGCGGATGACGTGGCAACCATGTGCGGTGACCTTACGTCTAGAAGACCGGGGATCACTGCGGCGGAAGCATCCCGAACGCGTAGGCATACTGAGAAAGCGACCTTGGTACCCCGCGCGGTGGCTTCGATCAGGTTCCAGGGAGGACGGCGTGCTGAACGAGGACAAGCGATCAAGGCGGTTCCGATCGGGACTGGGCCGGCTGGCGCCCATAGCGGCCATCTGCGCCGCTGGCATCCTCGCCGCCGCCTGTCAGTCCTCCGCCGGCGGCGGCACGAGTGGCGGTGCCGGCACGAGCACGCCGCCGCCCGACACGGTCCAGCTCAGCATCACCCCGGCGAGCGGCAGCACGAGCGCGAACCCGCACAAGGGCATCACGGTCACCGCGGGTAAGGGCACGATCAAGTCCGTCACGGTCACGGGGGAAGGGCTTACCGGGCAGCGGGCCGTCACGGGCACGCTGAACAACGCGAAGACCGTCTGGCACACGGACTGGGCGCTGCCGGTTGACCAGACCCTCACCGTCACCGCTACCGGGGTCGACTCCTCTGGTCACTCGGCCACGCAGACCAGCACCTTCAAGACGCTGCGTCCCGCGCAGACGTTCGTCACGCACATCTTCGAGGGCTACAAGGCCCAGTACGGCGTCGGCATGCCGATCATGCTGACGTTCAGCCAGCCCATCAAGAACCGGGCGGCCGTCGAGCGCTCGCTGCAGATCACCTCGTCCAAGCCGGTGGTCGGCGCCTGGTACTGGGACAACAGCCAGACGCTCGCGTTCCGCCCGCGCGATTACTGGCCGGCGCATACAAAGATCAGCTTCGTCGGACACCTCAACGGCGTCGAGGCGTCGCCGGGCGTCTACGGGTACCACACGCTGACGCAGGATTTCAGCATCGGCAAGTCGCTGATCGTCGTCGCCAGCACTGCCAGGCATCACATGTGGCTGTACCGGGACGGCAAGCTGCTGCGGCACTGGCCGATCAGCACCGGCAAGCCGGGCGATGACACCCCGAACGGGACGTACCTGACCATCGAGAAGGGCAACCCCGTCCTGATGAAGGGTCCCGGGTACAGGATCGAGGTTCCCTGGTCGGTGCGGTTCACCTGGAGCGGCGACTACCTGCACGACGCGTACTGGTCGACCGGGCAGCAGGGCTTCGAGAACGTCAGCCACGGCTGCGTCAACATGTCGCCTGCGGCCTCTGAGTACTACTACAAGATGGCCGTGCCCGGTGACCCCGTCACGGTAGTCGGAAGCCCGCGTGGCGGCGTCTGGGACAACGGCTGGACCCACTGGTTCCTGAGCTGGCCTGAGTTGCTCAAGGGCAGCGCGCTGCACCAAGCGGTCATGGCAGGACCAAACGGGAGCACCTTCGTGGATCCGTCAACCCTGCCAGCCTCCACGGCCACCGCGCCGCTCGGTACGTCCAAGCCGGGCAACTCCAACGCCCGCTAGCCGCGCCCGTGAGGTGCGTCACGTTCTGCGCATCAGGGATGCAGATCTGTCACAGCCGCGTTACACAATGTGACCCCCGCCGGGAAGGCGGTACAAACCCCAAATAACCGCTTCCCGCTTTCCGAGGCTGGCTGGCCAGGGCCGCACCCCCGCGAATCCCTGCAGCCGCCCGCGCTGAACCAGCGAGGCGTGTTAGTCGCGCCAGGCTGCCAGCCGGCGAACGCCGGAGGCACAAGCACCGCTCCTGGTACCACGAGGGACGCGGCGGCGGCGGGTCAGCACGGAAGGAACGCGATGACCCGCACCCCCCGTACCCCCCGAATAACGCGCAAGACCGTGGCGTACGCAGGCGCCGGCCTGGCACTGGCCGGCGTGACCGGCGCGACTGCGGCCGCCGGCTTTGCCGGGCAGCACCCCGCGCAGGCCGACAGCGTTCGCCACACCGTCAGCAGGACGGTACAAGACAACACGGGACCGGCCACGAGGGCCACGCACAGCGCGCCAGCCAAGCACGCGGTGGCGGCCAAGCACGCGGCACTGGCCAAGCACCCGATGCCAGCCAGCACGGGGCCCGAAAAGCACGCGTCCGCGGCGCATCACGCGCGTACCTGGGCAGCGGTGCGGCGGATCGTGGCTAAGCGCATCGACCCCAAGGCGGCTCATGGCGCGCTGCCGGCGCAGGACCAGCTCACCCCCGTCGGCACCAGCGGCCCGCAGACCTGGATGCCGATCACGCCGGCTCGCTGGGAGAACGCCAAGACCATCGTCCGCCAGGCCATCGACAGGCACATGGGCTTGCGCTCGGCCGTGATCGCGGTCGCCACGTCGATGCAGGAGTCCACCTTGCTGAACGTGAACTACGGCGACCGCGACTCGCTCGGCCTGTTCCAGCAGCGCCCGTCCTGCGGCTGGGGGAACCCTGCGCAGATCGAGCGGCCGGCCTACGCGGCCAACGCGTTCCTGAAGGCGCTGCACGGCTACCAGTCCAGCAACCCGGGCTGGGCGCACCAGCCACTCTGGGCAGCTGCCCAGGGCGTCCAGGGCTCGGCATTCCCGTCGGCCTACGCCAAGTGGGAGGCTCAGGCCGCCCACCTGGTCGCCTCGGTCACCAAGCACCTGGTCTGACCGCAAGGCTCCGCGCGGCCGTCCCCCCCGGCTAGCGCGGACCGCGGCGCGCCTTCCCGGCGCAGCCGCGACACCCCGTATGCCCCGTCTGCCGCCCCCGTAGCAGGCGGGGCATACGGCTGCCCCCGGTGCGCACTGACGATCTGGCGGGAATCTTAAGTACTACCTAATTTTCACCTCAGCCTGGCCGGAGCAGTAACGCCAATGCTGTAGAACTTTCGGCATGACCAACTTCCTGACCACGGTGATGACGAGCCACGGCTACCTGGCGCTGATCATCTTCGCGTTCGTCGAGGCGTGCTGCATCCCGATCTCCTCGGAGATCACGTTCGCCTACGCCGGGGTCATCGCGTTCACGAACCCTGACAAGTTCACGATCGCCGGCGTGATCATCATCGGCACGCTCGCCGAGATGGGCGGGTCCCTGACCTCGTACGCGGTCGGCCGGCGGGGCGGGCGGCACCTGCTCGAGCGATACGGCAAGTGGGTGCTGATCAGCAGGTCCGATCTGGACAGGGCCGAGCGGTTCTTCGCAGGCCGCGGCGCCTGGGCGGTCGCGGTCGCCCGCGTGCTGCCGCTCGTGCGGTGCTTCGCCTCGTTCGGCGCCGGGGTGGTCGAGATCCCGCTGCTGCCGTTCGCGATCTTCAGCCTGATCGGCACCACGGTCTGGACGACGGCGCTGACCCTGCTCGGCTACAACCTCGGCTCGACCGTCGACAAGTTCTTCAAGTCATTCTCGGTGATCGGCATCATCCTGCTCGTCGTGCTGCTGGCCGGCCTGATCCTGCATCGCGTGCACGCGATCAGGAAGGACAGGCACCACATCTCGCGGCACACGGCCAGCCAGAACGGCTCCGCACAGGCCAGCCAGCACGGCTCAGAGGCTGGCACGACCGCCGCGTCCGCACCTGGCCCGCAGTCCGCTGCCGCACGCTCGCAGAAGACTGACGCGGGCGACGGGACTTCAGGCTCCGGCCGGTCCGGAGGAGCGCACCGCCGCTGAGCCGGCGAGCTAGCCGGCCACCGGGCTAGCCGGTCAGCGACTGGTAGACAAGCTGGCGCAGCTGCGGCCTGATCGGGTGCGCGCTCGACGGCAGCAGCTGGGTAAAGAACGAGACCGCCAGGCCGGTACCCGGATCGACGAAGAAGGCCGTGCTCGCCGCGCCGCCCCAGGAGAACTCGCCTTCGCTGCTGAGCGTCCGGCCGGGCACCGGGTCGATCACCACGGCGAACCCTAGCCCGAACCCGACGCCGCGGAACGGCGCCTCGGCGAAGAGCGGCCGCCCGAACGCCTCCAGGTCTGCGTTGCCGGGAAGGTGGTTCCTGGTCATGTAGGCGACGGTGCGCGGGCTCAGCAGCGTCACGCCGTCCAGCTGGCCGGCCGGGCTGCCCGCGGTACCGAGCAGCATCGACGTGAACCTGTGGTAGTCGGCCGCGGTGCTGACCAGCCCGCCGCCGCCGCCGAGGAACACGGGCCGCTCGGCCGAGACCGCGCCGAGCGCCTCCATCCTGGTCGCCTTCCGGCCGGACCCCACCGTGTACAGCGCGGCCAGCCTGCCGCGGTCGGCCTCTGGCAGCGAGAATCCGGTCTGCGTCATGCCAAGCGGCCCGAAGATCCGGCTGGCGAAGAACTCGTCAAGCCCGCACCCGGACGCGACCTCCACGACGCGGCCCAGCACGTCGGTCGACACCGAGTAGTTCCACTCGCCGCCCGGCTGGAACAGCAACGGCAGCCCAGCCCAGATGTCGCAGCAGGCCGCCAGGTCAGCATCTCGCGGCGTGCCCCACTCGAAGCCGTGGCCGCGGTACAGCGCGTCGACGGCGTGCGAGCGATGAAAGCCGTAGGTCAGGCCCGACGTGTGCGTGAGCAGGTGCCAGATCCGCACGGGCTCGGTCGCCGGGACCGTCACCTGCCTGATGTCGGACCCGCCGGTGAACACAGCCGGGCCAGCGAACGACGGGATGAACGCGCTGACCGGGTCGGTCAGCTCGAACGCGCCCTCCTCGTACAGGAGCATCGCGGCGACGGAGGTGACCGGCTTGGTCATCGAGTAGATCCGCCAGATCGTGTCGGTCTCCACGGGCAGCCCGGCCTCGACGTCGCGCTGGCCGTACGCCGACACGTAGGCGAGCTTGCCGTGCCTGCTGACGGTGACCAGCCAGCCCGGCAGCCTGCCGTCGTCGACGTACCTGCTGAAATGCTTGTCGATCCGGGCTAGCCGCCCCGGGTCGAGGCCGACGTCGGCCGGTTCTACGTCAGGAGTCAGTTCGCTGGCCATCGGTCTCGCTCTCGTGCCGGAATCTCCGCCATGTCTCATATAGCAATATTCCGGTCGCGACGGCAAGGTTCAATGACTCAGCGGTCCCGGTCATCGGGATCCGCAGCCGGAGGTCGCCGGCCGCGAGCAGGTCATCGGGCAGCCCCGGGCCCTCGCTACCCAGCAGGATGGCGACCGGCCGCGGGATGCGAGCGTCCCACAGCGTGCCAGGGCCCGCCGCTGAGGTCACCGCCACCGCGACAGCGCTGCCGCGGCACCAGTCAAGAAACGCGCCGGCCGACGGCTCGGCCGCGACCGGCACGCTGAACAGCGCGCCCATCGACGCCTTGACCGCGGCCGGGTCGAACGGATCGGTGCACGGGCCGACCAGAATCACGCCCGCGGCGCCCGCGGCGTCCGCCGTCCTGATGATCGTGCCGAGGTTGCCCGGGTTGGCGACCTCGTGCAGGGCGACGAACACCGAGTCCTGCCGCACCGACAGCTCGCCTAGCCCTGGCGTTCGGCCGCGGACGATGGCGGCCAGCCCGGCCGGGCCTTCCCGGTCGGCGATCCTGGCGAACAGCGGCCCTGACAGCCGCGCCACCGCGACGCCACGCGCCTCCTGCTCGGCCACCATCGCGGCGGCCGGTCCCCGGAGCAGGTCGGGGGCCGTGATCAGCACCTCGATGTCCGCTCCCGCCTCGACCGCCTGCCAGACCGGCTGGGCGCCCTGCACCACGAACGCGCCATCGCGCCGCCGGTGCCTGCGGTCACCGAGCTGCCGGACGCGCTTGATCAGCGGGTTCGCCGAACTGGTGATCAGATCCGTCATCGGGCTCCTTCGCCGGACTCCCCTATAGTTAACGCCCGATCCTGTCGCGGCGGGCGGATCAGCTAGGGGTGTCCATGGGCGCGGAGCGCGATCGGGTAGCCGGCTTCGGGCGGCTGGACTACGGCCTGCGCCAGGCCGGCGACTGGTACCGGTGGGGGCCGTACGTCAGCGAGCGGCAGTGGGGCACGGTCCGCGAGGACTACAGCGCCAGCGGCGACGCGTGGAACTACCTGTCGCACGATCAGGCTCGCTCGCGTGCCTACCGCTGGGGCGAGGACGGCCTGGCCGGCTTCTGCGACATTCACCAGCGGCTCTGCCTTGGCCTGGCGCTCTGGAACGGCACCGACCCGGTACTCAAGGAACGGCTGTTCGGGCTGACGAGCACGCAGGGCAACCACGGCGAGGACGTCAAGGAGTACTGGTGGTACCTCGACGCGATCCCCAGCCACGCCTGGAACCGGTGGCGCTACCACTACCCGCAGGCCAGGTTCCCCTACGGCGAGCTGATCGCCGAGAACGCCGCGCGCGACCGGTCAGAGCCCGAGTTCGAGCTGCTTGACACCGGCGTCTTCGACGACGACAGGTTCTGGATCGTCGAGGTCGACTACGCCAAGGCGAGCCCCGACGACATCCTGATGCGGATCAGCGTCACCAACGCGGGACCCGAGCCCGCGAGCCTGCACGTGCTGCCGACCGCCTGGTTCCGCAACACCTGGGCGTGGGACGGCGCTGACTCAGACAGCACTGGCAAGCCCGTAATCACGGCGACCGATGGCAGCGCCGCGGTCAGCGTCCAGCACCCGTTCGCGGGCGAGCTCGAGCTGCTGGCAGGGCCGGGCACTGACGGCACGGCACCTGAACTTCTTTTCTGCGATAACGAGACCAACGACGCGCTGTTGTTCGGCAGCGAGCCGATCACGCCGTACCCGAAAGACGGGATCGGCGATCACGTCACCCGCGGAGCGGCGACGGTCAACCCGGCCAGAACCGGCACCAAGTGCTCGGCCTGGTACCAGCTCACCCTCGGCGGCGGCCAGTCAGCAGAGCTGCGCTTGCGCATGCGGCCTGCCGGGGCCGGCCCGGCCGCGCGAGAGGTCCTGACGACGGATTTCGACCGCGTGATCGCGCTCAGGAAGGCCGAGGCTGACGAGTTCTATGCCGAGCTGACCCCGGCGGGCGCGAGCGCCGACGAGGCGATGATCATGCGGCAGGCGTTCGCCGGGATGCTCTGGTGCAAGCAGCTGTACTACTACGACGTCGGCCGCTGGCTGGACGGCGACCCCGCGCAGCCGGCACCGCCGGCGCAGCGGCTGGCAGGCCGCAACTCCCGCTGGCGCAGCTTCGACGCCTTCGACATCATGTCGATGCCCGACAAGTGGGAGTATCCCTGGTTCGCGGCCTGGGACCTGGCCTTTCACTGCGTCGCCCTGGCGCACGTGGATCCTGGGTTCGCCAAGTACCAGCTGATCCTGCTCTGCCGGGAGTGGTTCCAGCATCCGAGCGGGGCGCTGCCCGCGTACGAGTGGGACTTCGGCGACGTGAACCCCCCGGTCCAGGCGTGGGCGGCGCTCGAGGTGTTCGCGGTGGACGGCGGGCGCGACATCGACTTTCTCAGCCGCGTCTTCGACAAGCTGCTGCTGAACTTCACCTGGTGGGTCAACCGCGAAGACGCCGAGGGGAACAACCTGTTCGAGGGCGGCTTCCTCGGGCTGGACAACATCGGCCCGATCGACCGCTCGCACCTTCCGGTCGGCGGCACCCTCGAGCAGTCCGACGCCACCGGCTGGATGGGCTTTTACGCGATGGCGATGGCCTCGATCGCGCTGGTGCTGCACCGGTCGGGTCAGCGGCCGGGCACCGACCTGATGATGAAGTTCCTCGAGCATTTCGCCGCGATCAGGGAGGCGCTTGACGGCCTCGGCCTGTGGGACGAGGCCGACGGCAGCTACTACGACAGGCTGAGCACGCCGGACGGCGACGCGCTGCCTGTCAAGGTCCGCTCGGTGGCCGGGATGATCCCCGCGCTCGCGCTCGGCGTGGTCGACCAGGGGTCGCTTGAGCGGTCGATGGCGGTCGGCAAGCGGTTCGCTGGCTTCCTCGCCTGGCAGGGCGGGCTTGATGCTGATCCCGGCCCCGCGGCGCCCGCTGGCTTGCTGAGGGGTGAGCCTGGCCACCAGCGGCTGCTGCTCAGCCTGGCAGGTCCCGACAAGCTCGCCAGGCTGCTCACCAGGCTGTTCGACGAGGACGAGTTCCTGTCGCCGCATGGCCTGCGCGCGCTGTCGGCGTGGCACAGGGAGCACCCGTACACCATCGACGTCGAGGGCTACCGGGCCTCGATCGACTACGAGCCTGCCGAGTCCACGACGCCCATGTTCGGCGGGAATTCGAACTGGCGCGGGCCGGTCTGGTTCCCGGTGAACTACCTCGTGATCAGCGCGCTCGAGCGTTACCACACGTTCTTCGGCGATGACCTGACCATCGAGTACCCGACAGGCTCCGGCTGCCAGCGCACCCTGGGCCAGATCGCGGTCGACCTGAGCGACCGGCTCATCGCGATCTTCGCGCGCGACGCGAGCGGCCGCCGGCCGTGCTTCGGCGGCACCGAACCGCTGCAGTCCGATCCCGCCTGGCGGGACAACCTGTTCTTCAGCGAGTATTTCCACGGCGACAACGGGGCAGGGCTCGGCGCCTCGCATCAAACCGGCTGGACCGGTCTGATCGCCGATCTCATCAGGCGCAAATATGGCGGGGTTCGCAGTACTGGCGAAGTTATTGCCGATATCGCAGGCCGCCCGGCAGATTGACGCTGAATTGCTGTGTGTGCCGTTCCCGGGCCGTATGGTTCGTTATGGACCGAGGAGAACTGCATGCTGACGAGCCACATGGCAGGCGGCCGGTGAGCGTCGATGGCCGGGTCAGGGCCGAGAACCCGGTCGGCGTCGCCAGTGGCCAGGTGCGGTGGCCGGTCAGGTCCGGCATGCCGCCCGGGCTGACCGACGGATTCGTCGCCAGGCCCGAGTCGGCGCCAGGGCTCGGCAATGTTCTCGCGCCTGGCGCGGCCGTCGCGCTGTCGCCAGCGAGGTCCGTGCGGGCGGCGGTCCAGCCCGGCGCGCCAGACTGGGCGGGATCGGTCGGCAAGACGCAGCTCGCGGTCTACTTCGCCGAGACGCTGTGGCAGGAGCGCGAGATCGAGCTGCTCGTCTGGATCAACGCGGCGAGCCGGGTCTCGATCCTGTCCGCGTACGCCGCGGCCGCGTCAGCGGCGCTGGGCGTCGACCCGGCAGGCGACGCCGAGGCCGTCGCCTGCCGGTTCGTCAGCTGGCTGGGCGAGACCAGCCGGGCATGGCTCGTTGTGCTCGATGATCTGTCCGCGGCACAGGACGTCGAGGGGCTCTGGCCCGCCGGGCCATCGGGCCGGACCCTCGTGACGACCACCGAGCCGCCGGCGTCGCTGGGCCGCGAGCGCCTGCAGTCGTTCCCCATGTCGGGCCTCAGCCGCCGGGAGGCGCTCAGCTACCTCCTCGGCCGCCTCACCGAGGACCGCGGCCAGCGAACCGGCGCGATTGACCTGGTCGACATTCTCGGCGGCGAGCCCCTCGCCCTCAGCCAGGCCAGCGCCGTGCTTGACAGCTCGCTGCTGTCCTGCCGCGACTATCTCGACCAGTACCTGCGCAAGCGCGAGCAGCTCTCCTCCTCGTTCCCTGGCCGCCCCGCCGCGACGGCGATCACCTGGACGCTCTGCGTCGAGCACGCGGCCAGGCTGCTGCCCAACGGGCCGGTGCAGCCCATGCTGATCCTGGCCGCGGTGCTGGACGGTCACTCCATCCCCGGCACGATCTTCACGACCGCGGCCGCCAGGGACTTCGCGGGCGGCCCGGCCGCCGGGCTGACCAAGCCAGAGGACGCGTGGGCCTGCGTGACAAGCCTGGCCAGGGCGGGCCTGCTGACAGTCGAGCAGGCAACCGGCAGCACCGCGCCACCTGTCGTCGGGATGCATCAGGAACTGCAGGCCGCCGTCCGCTCGGCATCCTCGCGCGAGATGCTCGAGCGTGCCGCGCTCGCCGCGGCCGACGCCCTGCTCGAGGCCTGGCCGCCCGAGGACGCGGGCAGCTGGCTGGCCGACAGCCTGCGCTCAGCCGCGGCGAGCATCATGCGGCTGGCAGGCGACCGGCTGTGGGCTGGCAACGGCTACCGGATTCTCTTCCGGACCGGGCGGAGCCTGGAGGACGCGCACCTGACCATGCTCGCCGCCGCGCACTGGAATCACGTCGCCGCCGCGAGCGACCGTTTCCTCGGCGCCGAGCACGCCGACTCGCTCGCGGCCAGCGATCACCTGGCCGAGTCGTTCCTCTACGCGGGCCGCGGGCTCGAGGCACTGCCCTGGTTCCGGCGGGTGCTGTCGAACCGGGTCAGCGTGCTGGGCCCAGACCACCCAGCGACGACCGGCTTCGAGATGCGGCTTGGCCAGGCCCTGCTGGCGGCCGACGGCGCCGAAGAGGCCATCACGATCTTCGAGCGCTTGCTGAGCGAGCGGCGGCAGGCAGGAGGTACGGGTCAGCCCGACGCTCTTGAGGCAGGCGACGCCCTGGCCGACGCCTACTGCGCCGCCGATCGCCTGCGCGAGGGCATCCGGCAGCGTCAGCAGGTGCTCGCCGACCGTGAGCGCGGACTTGGCCGGTCACATCCCGCGACGCTGGCGACATGCCAGAAGCTGGCCGATGCCTATATGGCCGCGGATCGGGTCAAGGATGCCCTCGCCGCGTACAAGCGCGTCGCGTCGGGGCGGGAGCGCGCGCTCGGCCGTGATCACCCTGACACCATCGACGCACGTGCCAAGCTGGCGCTGGCACATCAGTCCGCTGGCCGGATGGCGGCGGCCATTCAGCTGCTTGAGCAGTCAAGGACGGATTCTGAACGCGTGCTCGGTGCCGATCACGTCGACACGCTTACCCGGCGGATCAATCTGGCTCACGCGTACTACGCGGTCGGACGGATCGGAGACGCGACCGGCCTCCTGCGCGACACAGCCGAGCGCTGCGACCGGGTGCTGGCAGCTGACGACCCGCTGAGTCAGACGGTGCGGGAAAGCCTGGCCAACATCACCGGGAACTGAACGATAAGTCGCCGCTCGCCGCGTCGCTCTCGCGCGCGATCTGGAAGAACGGCGACCGCAGGACGAACCGGGAGCCGAACATCAAGATCACCCCGACGACGACGACGCCGATCAGTGACCAGACCTGCGACGCGGGCGCCGCCTTCACTGAGTCATAGATGATCCAGCCAAGGAAGGCAGCGGCCGCGACCGGAAGGAAGCCAAGGATCAGCGCGTCCCAGGCATTCGTGTACACCCTGCGGCGGTAATAGACGACCGTCGCGATCGCGGTCAGGATGTAGAAGCTGCCGAACAGCAAGCCGCTCACGTCGATCACCGCGGTAAAAGCATCCGTCACCGAGTTAGCGAGCAGGTACACCCAGGTGAGGGCGATGAGAAGCAGGCCAACGACGACGCTCGCTGATATCGGGGTCGCGAAACGCCGCGACACGGTCGACAGGAATCCCGGCAGCGCCCGGTAGCTGGCCATCCCGTAGATAATCCGCGACGTCAGCACGATATTGGTGAGCGTCGCCGCGATCACGGACAGAGCGAGCGACAACGCCATAACCTGCGACCAGCCTGAGCCACCAATGGCCCTGGCGACGTACACCAGCGCGGAGTCGGAGTGAGCATGCAGCTTCTGCGGCGAGACCACGCCCTGGAGGCCAAGCTGAGCCACCGCGTAGATGATCGTAAGCAGCACCACCGCGATGATCGCCGCGCGGCCTGGATTGGTGCGCCGGTGCTTGGTTTCCTCGTTGACGTAGAGGGTGCCTTCCCAGCCGCTGAAGATGAAGACCGACAGGAGCAGGGCGGCGGCGAGGCTGCCGTGCCCGCCTATGCCGCCGACGCTGAACCAGCTGCCGGTTATCGGGGTTGTGCCGGCATGGTGGTTGAGCACGAAGATAAGGCCTACAAGCGCGAAGCCGATGAGGATCGTGTATTCGACGGCCGCGATGCCAACCTGCGTGCGCGCGGTGACCCGGATTCCGACGATCGCGATGATGAGCATGACAAGCGCGATGCCGGTGGCGATAAGGACGTACGTCCAGGTGCCGCCCGGGCTCGAGGTGAAAACGGCCAGCACCGAAGGCCCGAGCACTTCCACGCCCGCGACCGCGCCGATGATATAGCCAGCGACCATCAGCCAGCCGGTGAGGAAGCCAAGATAGGGATTAATCGCCCGGCCAACCCATTCGAATGACGCACCGCAGTTCGCGTTCCACATGTTCAGCCGGCGGTAGGCGTTGGCAATGATCAGCATCGGGACCCCGGTAATCACGATGCTGGTCACGCCGCCATACGCCGCCACCGCGGCTAGCGGAGCAAGCGTCAGCGCGACACTGACCGCCGGGGCGGCCGACGCCATCCCGATCACCGTGTCCTGCGCGACTCCGATCGCATCGGGCTCGAGCCTGCCGGGCGGCGGCGCGGTGACAGCCCTCGCGGCCACGTACCGATGCGTCATCTGTTCTCCTCTTATGCGGGCCCGAGCGTACAGGGTCTGGCCGAGGCAGCACGACGATGGCGTCCCGTGTCGCGCGAAAACGCACGCGTGCGTGATCCGAAAGTTCCCAAGAGCCTAGCGCGGCAGCCTCCGAGGCCAACGATGCCTGGACCCAACCTCGTCCCTTGCCCTCGCTCGCTTCCTGCCGCAACTACGGTACGCGTTGAACCGCCAGCGGAATGATAGCGGCCATTTCCCTTATGGCACAAGCTTTCGCCTAATCGCGACGAAATATGCGCATGACGTCAGGGCGACAGCCTTCGCGTGGCCGGCCAGGCCCGGTTACCGCGATCCCGCCGAAGTACTTATATTCCCAGGTCAACGACGCGACAGGGTGGATCTAGCGGTGGCGAGGCACGCGGGGCTGGCAGAGATCTAAGCTCTAGTACGGCGATTAGCCAGATGCCAGATAACAAGATCATGCGTGGCTGATGCCTGATGTGACGGGAATTGCTTAAGTGCCAGAATCTGCCGGGAGTGGCGCCACCAGCCGTTCACTCGTGCGGTTCTCGCGCCTGGAGCAGATCAGGGCGCACGTGTACATCGCCGAGCAGCTGCGACGGCAGATCGTGCTCGGCGTGCTGCCGACGGGCGAGGCGCTGCCGCCGGAGCGGGAGCTCGCGACGATGTTCGGGGTAGCGCGGGCGACGGTCCAGCGCGCCGTGCACGTGCTGGAGTCGGAAGGGATTGTCGTCACCCGCCGGGGCAGGGGCGGCGGCACCTTCGTCTCGGGCTCGCCCGGCGGCGACACGTCCAGGGAACGGCTGATCTCCGATGTCCGCGCCGGGCGGCTGCGGATCGAGGAGGCGATCACCTACCGGCTCGCGGTCGAGCCCGCCGCGGCGGGATGGGCCGCCATCGCCAGAACGGAGAACGACCTCGCGGACCTGGCGCAGATCGCAGACCTCGCGGCAAGGACGACGGACGACGCGCTGCTGACGAGCCTCGACACCAGGTTCCACCTCGCGCTGACAGCCGCTGCCCACAATCGCCTCTTCGGGGAAGCCGTCGAGCGAGTGAGGTTCATCTTGCACGACGCGATCTTGCTGCTGCCGGATTCTCCGCTCTGGCAGCAGCGCAGCCTCCGGGAGCACGAGCGGATCCTCGCCGCCGTCCGGGCCGGGAACCAGCAAGTCGCCCGGCAGGCGGTGCTCGCTCACGTCGACCACACCGCCCAGAGCCTGCGGGCGCTACTGAAAGCTCTCTGATTCACTCTCGCCATTTCCTTAACGGCCGACATAGACTGCCAAAGGCCTAATCAGTAGGCCTTTACGGACGGCGAGATCGGAGGCCCAGGGCGATGGAAGATACGCCGACAGCGGCGGTAGCCGACACAGACGTGGCCGAGCGTCGCGCCGGGTTGCGGGCTAACGCCATTGATCTCAAGGACGCCGTCATCGTGGGAATGGCGTCCTCGGGACCGACGGCGTCCATCGCGCTCACGCTTGCGGCGATCGTCGGCGCCACGCACTATGGCGGACCGGTGGCCGTTCTCATCTGCGCCCTGCCCATGTTCGGGATCGCCCTCGCTTACCGGCGGCTCAACCGGTGGCAGGTCGACTGCGGTGCCTCGTACACCTGGATCGGCCGCGCCATCACCCCGTACTTCGGATTCATCGTCGGCTGGATCATGCTGCTCGGCTATTTCCTCGGCACGATCTCGGACGTCCTGCCGATCGGGCCTTACGTCCTGACCGTCTTCGCTCCCGGGTCCCAGAACTCGACGATCGCCGCTGCCCTGTCAGGCGGCATCTGGCTGGTGATCGTGACGGTCATCGCCTACATCGGGATCAAGGTGACGGCGCGCTTCCAGTGGGTGCTGGCAACCTTCGAGTACCTGACCATCGCGGTGTTCGCGATCGTCTGCCTGGTCGCCGTGTTCGGCGGGAACGCCAAGGCGGCGTCCTTCCACTGGAGCTGGTTCTCCTGGTCAGGAATGGGCGGAACCAGCGGCCTGGTCAGCGGGATCCTCATCGCCGTGTACATGTTCAGCGGGTGGGACACCTCCATCTACGTGAACGAGGAAACGGAGGGATCCCGGGTCAATCCTGGCCGGGCCGTGCTGATCTCCGTCGGAACGCTCACGTTCATGTACGCCTTCTTCACGTTCGCCTATCAGGGGGCCGTGAAGCGAGGACCGCTGGAGGCGCACGGTGAAAACGCGCTCGCTTACATCCTGAAGCAGCTCGTCGGTTCGCCGTGGGACAAGGTGATGATCGCGGCCGTCCTGTTCTCGGTCATCGGCGCGACCCAGACCGCGCTGGTATCAGGATCCAGGATCGCCTTCGCCATGGGAGGCGACGGCACCTTGCCGCGCCCGCTCGGCAAGACCCACCCAGTCCACAAGACGCCGGCCGTGGCCACGCTGCTGTTCGCTGGGCTAGCCCTGATTGTTCTGTTCGTATATGTACTGGGATCATCGTCCGTTCAGGGGGCCTTCAACAACGTGGTCAGCTCGGTGGGCCTGATGTTCGCGCTGTTCTACGCCGCCACCGGCATCGGGATGGCCGTCTACTACAGGAAGCTGGCGGCGCGGAGCGTCCGCGGCTTCATCGAGCTGCTCGCCGTCCCCGGCCTCTCCGCGGCGTTCCTGATCTGGGTGGCCGTGAAGTCGGTGCCGGGTCTGGGCGGATGGTGGAGCCCCGTGATGAAGCTCGCCTACCTGATGATCGGGATCGGCGTGATCCTGATGGTCGTCGCGCGGGCTCGTCACCAGACCGACTACTTCGACCGGCCGATCGAGGCCTACGAACCCGACGCCGCCACCGCCAGGTAATGCACTCGTCGATGACGGGCGCTGCTCTCCTCGAGGTGTATGAGGAGATGTACCGCTCGCGCCAGTTCGAGGAGGAGGTCGGCCGGGCCGTCGCCGCGGCAGAGATCCACGGGGAGATGCACCTCGGGATCGGCTACGAGGCAGTCGGCGCGGTTCTGCGTCGTCATCTCCGGCCCGGCGACGCCGTGGTCTCGACCCATCGCCCGCACCTGCACGCGCTGGCAGCGGGGGTCGATCCGGTCGAGCTGGCCGCCGAGCTGCTCGAGCGAGACGGGCTGAACCACGGCAAGGGCGGGCACATGCACCTCTTCGACCCCGCAGCCCGTTTCATGTGCACCGGCATCGTCGGTGCGGGAGTGCCGATAGCGTCCGGTTATGCCCTGGCGCAGACGTTGCGGCGCGCGGGAGCGCTGACGGTCGCGGTCACCGGAGACGGCACGATGAACCAGGGCGCCGTCGCCGAGACCATGAACCTGGCGGCGGTGCTCGCACTGCCGATGGTCTTCCTCTGCGAGGACAACGGCTACAGCATCTCGGTGCGGCGTGCGGATTCGACAGCTGGCGAGCTCATCGGTCGCGGCGAGCCGTTCGGGATACCCGGATTCGGCTGCGACGGAACCGACGTTGAGGAGGCAGACGAGGCCGTGGCGCGGGCGTTCGAGCTCACCAGGGCGACGCGCCGGCCGACGCTTGTGGTCGCTTCTGTGCACCGCTTCAGCGGCCACTACGAGGGCGACCTCGACCTGTACCGGCCCGCGGCTGAGAAGAAGGAGGCGGCCAGGGCGAGGGACCCTGTCCGGCTGCTCGAGCGGAAGCTCGCGGACTCCGGCACCCCGCGACGGGACCTTGAAGCGGCCGAACGACGGGCAGCCGAGACCGTGGCCCGGTGGTTCGCCGCGGCACGGCAGCGGTCGCTGCCACCGATCCGGTCGGCTCACGAGCATGTCTTCGCCTGAGCCGCCCGTGCCTGGGACCACCGACATGCGAACCGGGTCGCACCTGGTCGCCGCCGCCCTCGCCCAGGAGATGGAAAGGGACCCGTCCGTCATCGTGTTCGGCGAAGACGTCGCGGGGCTAGGCGGCGTGTTCGGCGCGACCAGGGGGCTTGCCAGGCGTTTCGGTGAACGGCGGGTCTTCGACACCCCGGTTTCTGAAACGGCCTTCGTCGGGATGGCCGTGGGAGCCGCCCAGGCCGGGCTGCGCCCCGTAGTAGAGATCATGTTCGCCGACTTCATCGGGGTGTGCTACGACCAGGTGCTCAACCAGATGGCCAAGAACACCTACATGTCGGGAGCGCGGGTCAGCGTGCCCGCAGTCTTGCGGACCGCGGTCGGCTGCATCGGATCAGCCGCCCAGCACTCACAGGTGCTGTCCGCGACGTTCGCGCACATCCCTGGGCTCAAGGTCGCCTATCCCGCCTCGCACGGAGACCTGGCCGGCATGCTGGTCGCCGCCGTCAGGGACGACAACCCTGTGGTCGTCCTCGAGCACAAGTGGCTGCTGAAGTCTCGCGTGCCTGACCTGGCGTTCAACGACGCCGCGCCGCCAGGCGCGCCGATCGGGGAGCGGCCGCTCGGAGAGCTGCGCCGCCTGCGCGCGGGAACCGACGTCACGATCGTGGGCGCCGGCTACCTGGTCCAGCTCGCGCTGCTCGCAGCCGCCGAGCTCGAGGCTGACGGTATCTCCGCTGGCGTCGTCGACCTGCGGAGCCTCGTGCCGCTCGACCGCGCGGGCCTGGTCAGCGCCGCCGCGACCGCGCCGTGCCTGCTCGTCGTGGACGACGACTACGAGCAGTACGGCATGTCCGGGGAGGTGATGGCGACGATCGCGGAGGAATCGCACCGCGCGGCCCCCGCGATGGGGCGGCACGCCGTGAGCGTTCCCATCCCGGCGTCGGCGGTCCTCGAAGCGGAGGTAGTCCCGTCCGCTCGCTCGATCGCGCGGGCCGCCAGGGAACTGGTGAAGAGGTGGGCAGGTGCCTGAGATCGCGGGCTTCAACCATGTCGGCGTGACTGTCACGGAGATGGACAGCGCCCTTGTGTTCTGGCGCGACCTGCTCGGGCTGGCGCTGCTCGGCCGCGGCGTGGTGGAGTACGAGCACCTCGACCAGATCGTGGGCCTTGCGGGAACGCGCATCGAGTGGGCCGAGCTCGCCCTGCCAGGCGGCGGCCTCGTCGAGCTCTTCCGCTACCTCAGCCCGGGCGGCCGCCGGCTGGGCGGCGAGGTCAATGACGCGGGCAAGACGCACCTGTGCCTGGAAGTGAAAGACCTCGACGGGCTGCTCGAGCGGCTGCATGCCGCCGGCGTCCGGTCCGCGTATCCCGCGCCGGTGGAGATACCGAAGGGCGACTGGCGGGGCTTTCGGTGCGTGTACGTCTTCGCTCCTGACGACGTTGTGGTGGAGCTTGTCGAGCGCCCCGCCGGCTGACGGTTCGCTCGCCGGCCGGGTCGCGCTGGTGACCGGCGCGGCCGGTGCCATCGGCGGCGCGGTCGTCGCGGCCTTCACCGCGGCTGGCGCGCGCTGTCTCGGTGCCGACATCGTGCCGGCCGAGGGGATACATGCCTGCGACGTGACCGACGAAGCCTCGGTCGCTGCGAGCATCACGGCCGCTCAGGCCGTCGGGCCGCTGACCGACCTCGTGCACGCCGCGGGCGTCGTGTCGGTGGGGCGCGTCGCGGATCTGAGCGCAGCCGAGTTCCGGCGCGTCCTCGACGTCAACCTAATCGGCTGCTTCCTCATGGCCAGGGCAGCGGCGGGCGCCATCGAGAATGGCGGCTCGCTCACGCTCATCTCCTCGCAGGCCGGCCTGCGCGCGGGCGCGAGCTGGAGCGCGTACTCGGCCTCCAAGGCCGGCGTCAACAGGCTGGCCGAGAGCCTGTCGCAGGAGCTCGCCCCGCGTGGCATCCGGGTCAACGCGGTCTGCCCAGGCAACGTCGAGACGGCACTGTCCGACCACGCGATCCGCCGCCTCGCGTCGGATTCCGGGGTGGAAGCGGCTGACATCCGCGCCCGCTACACCGCCGGCATCCCGCTTGGCAGGTTCGCGCACCCCGGCGAGATCGCTTCGGTCTGCGTGTTCCTGGCGTCGTCAGCGGCGAGCTACGTGACAGGCGCGTCGATCGTCGTCGACGGCGGGGAACTATGACCGCTGACCTTCCCGCTGGCACGGACGCCGTCGTCGTCTGCGTACCGGACAACGCCGGGCGGCTCATCGGCAAGCGGATCCCCGCGGAGCGCTGGGAATCCGTGCGTGCGCGCGGGCTGCCGATGCCCGACTTCCACCTCATCACCGGGATCGAGAACGTCCCGCTGGAGGGCCTGGCCGTGACCGGCCGGCACCGCGGCTTTCCCAACGGCCTGCTGCTGCCGAGCCAGGACACGATGTGTCAGCCCGCCTGGGAGCCCGGCTCGGCGCTCGTGCTCTGCGATGTGGCTGACGCCAGCGGGAAGCCCGTCGGGCACGCGCCGCGGGCGATCCTGCGGCGTCAGCTCGCCCGGCTGGCGGAGACTGGCCTGACCGCCACCTTCGCGTCGGAGCTGGAGTTCTATCTCTTCAAGACGCCGTACCAGCGCGCAAAGGCCTCCGGGTACCGGGAGCTTGTGCCCTCCTATCACCTGCACGCCGACAACGACGTGCTCGTCTCCGGCTACGACAGCGAGTTCGTCACCGCGGTCCGCCGGGCGATGGATTCCGTCGGCGTCGTGATCGACCAGTGGCAGGGAGAAGGCGGCCCTGGCCAGCACGAGATCAACCTGCGCTACGCCGAGCCACTCCTGATGGCTGACCGGCACGTGCTCTACAAGCACGGCGTCAAGGCTCTCGCCCAGTCAAGCGCGCTTTCCGTGACGTTCATGGCCAAGCCCTTCACCGGCCAGGCAGGGTCAGGCTGCCACGTTCACCTCAGCCTGTACGACGCCGGCCAGCGGCCAGCGCTCGGCACCCGCGACCTCTCGCCACTCGGCCGGTCGTTTCTCGCCGGCCTGCTCGCGTTCGGACCCGAGCTCACGCTTCTGCACGCGCCCTATGCCAACTCCTACCGCCGCCTTCAGCCGGAGAGCTTCGCGCCGGTCAACGCGACGTGGGGCTGGGACAACAGGACGTGCATGGTGCGCGTCATCGGCAGGGACGCGACGTGCCGGTTCGAGTTCAAGGTCCCGGGAGCCGACGTGAACCCGTACGTCAGCTTCGCCGCGATCATCGCCGCCGGGCTGGCAGGCGTGGAACAGGGCCTCGAACCCCCTGATCCCGTGCCAGCGGACGCGTGGGCTGAGCCTGGGGCTCCCCGGCTGCCCGCGGACCTCACCGAGGCCGTCGCCGCGTTCGCGGGCAGCAAGCTCGCGGACCGCGCGTTCACGCCCGCCATCCACCAGCACCTGCTCGCCCTCGCCGAGCAGGAGCTCCGCGCGACCCGTCGCCAGGTCACGGGCTGGGAGGTCCAGCGGGGCTTCGAGAACGCCTAGCGCCGGTCTGGCTCTAGCCGCAGGCGTCGCACTAGGATTGCGGGGTTACGCGCGGGAGCCCGGTGCGGACCGGGCTGAGAGGGCGGCTGGACAGCCGTCGACCGCAGGAACCTGATCCGGGTCATGCCGGCGAAGGGAGCGTTCAGTGAGCGGGGCAACCGACGAACTCGCCATCTTCGAGGGCGTGCGCCCGCAGCGCACCGGCGACCTGGCCCTAGAGGGCCAGGGGATCGCCCCGATCCCAGAAGACTCCCGATACGGCAGCGTCTATCGGATGTTTACCGTCTGGTTCACGCCCAACTTGGAGCTATCAGGGGTATTCGCTGGCACGCTCGCGGTCGTCTTCGGGCTCGGGTTTCCGCTCGGCGTGGCGGCTCTTGTGCTGGGAACCATCATCGGCTCCGTGCCGGTTGCCATCCTCTGCACCTGGGGACCGAGAACTGGGACGGGTCAGGTGCCGCTGGCACGGATGCCGTTTGGCAAGACCATCGTGCTTCCCGGCACGATCCAGTGGCTGTCCTCGATCGCGTGGGACGCTCTCGTCGGGTTGTTCGGCGGAGAGGCGGCGCAACTGCTGTTCGGAGTTCCGTTCTGGGCCGGCGCTGCCATCGTTCTGGCCGCCGAGGGCGTGGTGAGCATCTTTGGCTATGAATTCGTGCACCGGCTGCAAGCGTGGGGCTCGGCCATCCTCATCGCCTTGTTCGCCGTGCTCACGGTGCAGATCTTCCAACATGACGTGACGCTGCCGCACGACACCGTTCACGGCGGCGCGTTGCTCGGCGCATTCGCGCTGATGGTGACGATCGCGATCAGCCAGGGAATCTCCTGGGCCACCTACGCGTCCGACTACAGCAGGTATCTGAGGCCGACGTCATCGCGAGCAGCGATCTTCTGGCTGACGCTCGGCGGTCTGACCGCGTCGTACGTGTGGATGGGAACTATCGGTGTCGCGGCGGCCACCCTGCTCGGCAACCAGACGGCGGCAGGTGTGCGGACGCTGACGGGTGGCGGGACGCTCGGCGTCCTGGCGCTGATCGCCATCGTCTTCGGGGCGATCACCTCTAATTCGATGAACGACTACACCGGCTCGCTGGCTTTCCAGGCAATGGGCGCCCGGGTAAAGCGGCCGGTCGTCGCTGCGCTCGTCGCGGTGCTCGCGTTCGCGGCGATCGTCTGGATGCACGCCGGCGACACCTCGGGCAAGTTCGCGAACATTCTGTTGTTCATCGGCTACTGGATAGCGCCGTTCTGCGCGATCGTGATGATCGACTGGCACGATGCCCGGCAGCGTTACACGCCGTCCTTCCTGCGGAATGCGCTGGCATTCCGCAACCTCCGCAGCGGCTGGTCCGCGCTCATCGCCTTCGTGCTTGGCTTCGGTGCGATGGTGCCGTTCATGAACACCTCGCTCTTCACCGGACCTGTCGCGCAGGCGCTTAAGGGCGCGGACCTTGCCTTTTACGTCGGTTTCATCGTCACCGGCCTGCTGTACCTCGCGCTCAGAAAGGTGGCCAGGCGACATGGCGAGCAGGCCGTGCCGCCCGACTAGGCAGTGACAAGGGCACCGAACACCTCAGCCACCTCAGTAGCGGAGAACGCGCACGTTCCGTCGCCAACAGTGAGCTCAATGCGCTGCACGCCGGGGTCCACAGTTGGCATCGCTTGCGACCAGGTCCAGATGCCGTGATCGGCGGCGAGCGAGCGGACGCCCGCGGCGAATCGTTCGGCCGTCGTCGCCAGCATCAGATGCATCATCGAGGTCTGGGGCGGGTCAGGGATGACGCGGACGCCAGGGACTTCAGCGAGCGCCGCGGCGATCTGCCTGGCGTGCTCCAGGTACCCGGGGAACCTCGGCAGCCTGACGGACAGGCAGTGCAGCGCGGACGCCGCGTTCGGCCAAAGCCCGAACAGCATGCCGCCCATTCGCTGCCGCCACTCCCGGACGTCCGCGATGATCTCTTCCTGGCCGGCCACGCAGCAGCCTGGCAGCGCCCCGATGCCCTTGTAGAAGGAGACGTAGGCGGTGTCGAACAAGGCGGCGACCTCGCCAGGCGGCCGGCCATAGCCGGCCGCCGACTCCCACAGCCGGGCGCCGTCCAGGTGCACGGCGGCGCCCGCCTGGCGTGCCCACTCGCACTGGCTGGCCAGCTCATCCCACGAGGGCTGCTGCCCGCCGATGTCCCGCTGCGGCAGCTCGAGCAGCAGCGCACCGACCGGCTCGGCGATCGACGTCAGGTCATCGACCGTTAGCAGCCGGTTCTGATCTCCCGCCTTCCTGCCGGTCAGTGCGTGCAGCCGCCGGTAACCCTGGCCCTCGTGCTGTTCGAGGTGGCACATCGGGTGAAAGACGACGGTGCGGCGGCCGCGCCGGTCGGCGTGCACGCGCAGCACCGCCTGCTGCGCCATCGTGCCGCTGGGCAGGAAGACCGCGGCGGGCTTGCCGAGCAGCGTCGCGATCTCGTTCTCCAGCGTGGCGACGACGCCGCCGTCGCCGTACCTGTCGACGTCGGTGTCCTGCGGGATCGTGGCCAGCAGGCTGGCCGCCTTCTCAGGGCCGTGGCCGTGCACGAACCGCGTGCACTGATCACGAAGCCCCGCCGTGTCGGACTTGGAGACGTCGGGAGCGGCAGAGACATCGGGATCGGCTGGGATGTCGGGTTCGGCGGGTGCGGGAGGCATAGCTGCCATTGTGCCGGCCGGGTCGCCAGCGCTCGCGACTGGCCGGGCAGCTGGGTGTACTGGCCGACCTCGCCCTGGCGAAGGCCCGCTCTCCGGTCAGGGCGCAGGCATGGTGGCGGCGATGCGCACGCCCGCGAACATGCCGGTGATGCTCGCGACCGCGTGCGCGACGTAGTCGCGGTAGGTCAGGTGGACCCTGGCCGTGCGCCCGTCCTGAGCGGTGACCGTCAGCCAGGCCTCGAGCCTGCCCGACCTGACGTTCCAGATCGCGTGGCCGCTCGCCGCCGTATCGGCTGTCCAGCGGTCGCCGCGGAACGTGATCACGGTCCGCTTCTCCGGCCCCGCGAACCTGAACGTGCCGCCGCGCGGGCCCCATCCGTGCACGCCGTCGCCGTAGAACCAGCGCCAGTCCGCGTCGCCCGCGACCGCGGCCGCGACAGCCGCGAGCCGCAGCGCGGTACGGCCCGCCTCGTTCCCGGCCGCCGGCGTAGCGGGCCTGACCTGGCCGAGCCGCTCGGGGAAGCTGCCCAGCGCGCGCACCTCAGGGGTCAGCCTGGCGCAGCCGGCGTTCAGCTCACGCAGCTTGCGCGGATCCGCCATGAACTGCCTGACCAGGCCCGCGGCGCAGCCGAAGGTGTCGTCCATGGCGTTCACGTGGGTGTCGTTGCGGATCAGGATCCAGCGCGCGGACGGTCCCATCTCCCTGGCGGTCCAGCGACCCTCGGCCGGCGTGGTCAGCGAGTCCAGGTCGCCGGAGAGGACAAGCACCGGCAGCGAGCGCGGCGCGTAAGGGGCTGGCGTGGTGATCGGCGGATCGCGGTGCGCCGGCGCCGGCCAGCTCAGGCACGCGTCGAATTCCTCCTCCGGCTCGGTCACCCACTCGTGCACCGTGAACGGGCCGAACTCGTGCCTGCCGAGGCGGCCGACCGCGCGCCGGTACTCGGCGCGCCGCTGCGGCATCGACGAGGAGTAGGAGAACGGCTGCGGGTAGTCCAGGCAGGTCGTCGCCTCATAGGAACCGGCGTTGAAGTTCCTGACCGGACCCGAGTCATCGGTCGGGAAGATCTCCTGGGCCGTCAGCCTCAGCAGCGGAACCGCGTCGTGGCGCTGGCCGAGCAGGGCGCGGATCGCGGGATCGAGCTCGCGGTAGACGCCGCTGTCGTAGCCGGCGATGTTCACCAGCTCGATCAGCTCGTCGATGCCGACGCGGGTCGTCGTCCGGTCGCCGTACGGGTCCCTGATCCTGCCGGTCACCGGGTGCCTGCGCAGATACCTCGCGGCCGCGCCGATCCTGGTCCACGACGGGCCGCGGGTGGCCTGACGGCAGGTAACGCTGCGCGCGCAGGCGCGGTTGAACCCGCGGTGCGCGGCGGGCAGCGCCAGCGGATAGAACGGGTTGGCCTCGACGACCGGATAGGCGGCGTCGAGCGTCACCGACCTGAGCATCTCGTGGAACCTGGCCGTGAACACCTGACCGAAGAACGTCGCGTAGGAGTCGCCGTAGTAGTCGACCTTGCCCGTGCGCAGCCTGCGCAGCAGGAACGCGAGGTCGCGTGCGGCGTTCGCGGTCGTGTACAGATCGGCTCCGTGCACGTAGCCCTGGTGATGGCTAGCCCCGGGATTGCTGGCACCTCCGCCGCGGAGCCTGCGGGTGTGGTTCAGCTGACGGCCGCACGCGCCGGTGGCAGCCGTGTACGAGGCGATGCTGTCCTGAAGCGTCCAGTGCTGCAGCGCCTTGCACAAGAACGGCGACGAAGCGCCGGTCCCTCGCAGATCAACCAGGAGCAGGTTCCTCGTGCGCAGCAGCGGGAACAGCATCGCGCGGTAGCTGTAGGCGTAGTCCGTCGTGGCGTACCCCGGCCCGCCCTGGATGGCGACGATCGTCCTCGATGTCTTCCCGCCGGTCGCCGGGTACCACTGGAAGCCCAGCTTGATCGTGCCTGCCGCCTTGCTGAAGTAGTCGTACGGCACGTTGATCGTCGTGCACCAGGCCAGCTTCGATGCCGAGCACGGCGGGATCAGCACCGAGCCGACCTTGATCGGGGGCCGCCCGTCCCGCGCCGCGGCATTGACGGGGGGAGCCGGGGCCCGGCGCTGTCCGACCGGCTTGATGCCTGCGACGCCGGGCCCGGGCAGGCCGTGGCTCGCCGCGACCTGGCCGGGCCGAGGACGAGGCGCGGCCGAGGCGGCCGGGCCCAGCCCGGCAAGACCCGCGGCGATGGCGATTGCGGTGACGACAGCGAACGAATGCGGCTTTACCGGCATAACGCCGAGGCTGGCCTGGCCGGTCGCTGCTGTCAACCGTGATCACCAAAGTTGTCCTGAGGTGGGTCCCGGGATTGACCCCGTCTGGCGGGGCGGGTCCCGGGATTGACCCCGCTTAGCCCGCGATGCCCATGGCGTCGAGCACGAACGCGTGCACGTCGGCTTCGTAGTTCGCCTGGGCGAACCTGCCTGACGGGCCGGTGTGGGCGCCCGCGCCGAGCTCGACCCGGAACAGGACCGGTCCGTCGCCGGGGCTGGCCGTTGCCCGCAGCCTGGCGACCCACTTGGCGGGCTCGTGCACCGCGACCCGCGGATCATGCACGGCGCCGGTCACCAGCAGCGCCGGCCGGTTGCCCGCTGGCGGGTTGTCGCACGGCGAGTAGGAGCGCAGGCACGCGAAGTCGTCAGGGTCGCGCGGGTCGCCCCACTCGTCCCACTCGTTGATCGTGAGCGGGATCGACGGGTCGAGCATGGTGGTCACGCAGTCCACGAACGGCACCTCGGCCACGACGGCGCGCCACCTGTCGGGGCGCATGGAGTAGACCGCGCCCTGCAGCAGCCCGCCCGCCGACAGCCCGCGCGACACGATGCGGCCGGGATCGACGATCGAGTCGCGGGCGAGCCAGTCGGCGACGTCGATGAAGTCGGTGAACGTGGTGGGCTTGGACCGCAGCCTGCCCTGCCGCCACCAGTTCCTGCCGCCCTCGCCTCCGCCCCTGATGTGCGCGATCGCGTAGACCACGCCGCGGTCGAGCAGCGAGGGCAGGCCCACGCTGAACTCAGGATCCGAGCACGCCTCGTACGCGCCGTAGCCATAGAGCAAGCAGGGGCGTGTGCCGTCAAGCGGCGTACCGCGCGCGTATGCCAGCGTCACCGGAATCTGCTGGCCGTCCCTGGCCACCGCGCTGACCCTCTCGGTCACGTACCGCGCCGGGTCATAGCCGGGCACCTGCTTGCGCTTGAGCAACGACCGCTCGCCTGCCGCCAGGTCGAGCCCGGACCAGGCCGGCGGCTCGGTCAGGGACTCCTCCATGACGATGACCGAGCCCGCGTCATAGTCCTCGGCGTGCTGCACGCTGATCGAGCCGGCCGGGAACGCGGACCAGACCTCGGTCACGTTGCCGCCGTCCAGGTCGGTGATGGCGAGAAGCGGCGCGCCGTCCCGCCGCAGCGTCAGCAGCATCCGGTCACCGATGACGTCGCAGCCATGCAGCCGGGTATCACCGCGGGCCGGGGCGACGGCAGGGCAGTCGACCCGCGTCCAGTTCGCCGCGCCTGGCGCGTCCGCCCGCACCCGCCTGAGCGTGAACTCGGGCTCGCCGTCATCGGTGACGATGTACAGCCAGCCTGACCCGTCGCCGGACCCGAGGCGAGAAGCCGGCCCGGAGGACCTGGCGTGGTCGACCCGGTACTCGACGCCGCGCCGCCGCGGTTCGACCAGGATTGGATCGCTCAGCGGGTCGGCCAGCGGGATCAGCCTGACCTCGGTCGTGTCCCGGCAGGCCGACGTGATCACGGCGAACTGGCCGCTGCGGGACGCGTGCAGGGTGAGCTCATAGGGCGCGTCGTCTTCGCTGTACACCAGCACGTCACTGGCGGCCGGCGTGCCAACCTGGTGCCGCCAGAGCTGGAACGGCCTGTTCAGATCGTCGGGGACCAGGTAGAACAGCTGCGTCGCGTCCGCTGACCAGGCGACCCCCGGATAGCTACGCTCGATCTCGTCTGCCAGATCCTCGCCCGTGCGCAGGTCCCTGATCCGCAGCCGGTAGATCTCGGCGCCGCTCGTGTCGGCCGACCAGGCGAGCAGGGAGCCGTCCTGGCTCGGCTCGCGAGCGCCGACGTCCACGTAGCCCGTTTCGGCGGCCACGATGTTCTCGTCGAGAAGGAGTTGTTCGCCAGATTCTCCTGATTGTGACCTAAGAAACTGAAGATTCTCTCTTCGCTGTGGTGTCCTGGTGCGGTAGGTAAAGCCTGATAGGGGCCATCCGACCGAGTCTTCGGCCTGGTCGGGTATCCGCCCGGCCGATTCAGCGGCGAGCCGGCCGGCCAGCGCGGACAGGAGCGCGGCATGCGCGTCGTAGTAACCGCGCTCCGCTGTGAGGTAATCGCGGAGCTCAGGCCGCTCGTGGTCGCGCATCCAGGCGTAGTCGTCGGGGTCGCTGAACCCGTGGAGTTCCCTGACGGCGGGAATCCGCGGCGCGACGGGCGGCGGGACCTCGCTGGCGGTGTCGGGCATGGTGCAGACCCTATCCTGAGCCGCTCGTCGGCGGATATAAGGCCTATAACTACAGAAGCTATATAAACTTCTCGGAAGGTTCAGTCGCACCAGTCGCGTCAGCAACCTCACCAGCCTCACGGTCGCGGATCGTGCCGCTATAACTACAGATAGCCCCCGTATGAGGAGAACCCCCATGCTCCGATCGAACATCCGACCGCGGCTCAGGCTGGCCGCTGCCAGCCTGGTGCTCTGCGGCGGCCTCGCAGTGTCTGGCCTGGCAGTGTCTGCTGAGACGGGGGCGAGCCCGGCGCTGGCGGCTACCTCCGCGCCCGCGTCCACGGCGACGCAGAACGCTGGCCCGGCCACCTTCGTGGTGGGCAACACCGACGCGGTGGACACGCTGAACCCGTTCAACGGCTTCACGAGCCAGGACTTCGAGGTCTACGGCCTCATCTACGACAACCTCATGGACTACGGCCAGCTGGACTACGCGGGGGCGCCCAGGCTCGCGGCATCCTGGTCGCACTCCAAGGACGGCCTGGTGTGGACGTACCACATCAGGCACGGGGTGAAGTGGTCCGACGGCAAGCCGCTGACGGCGGCCGACGTGGCGTACACCTTCCAGCGCAACATCCAGCCCGGCTCCACCGAGTTCGCCGACAACGAGGCCTACGTCGGGGAAATCAAGAGCGTCAAGATGACCGGCACGTACACGGTCGTGATGACGGTGAAGCACTTCACACCGGTCATGAACAGGCTGATCGTGCCGATCCTGCCCGAGCACATCTGGAAGCACGTCAGCGAGAAGCAGCTCGGCTCGTTCAAGAACGAGCATCCCGTTGGCTCTGGACCGTTCACGGTCGCCAGCTACCAGTCGAACCAGACGATCACGCTGAAGGCCAACCCGCACTACTGGGGCGGCAAGCCCGGCATCAAGACGCTGGTGTTCCAGCGGTTCGACAACCCGACCGCGGAGAAGCTGGCGCTCGCCAACGGCACCATCGACTTCGCCGAGAATCTCACCCCGGCGCTGTGGAACTCGCTCAAGGGGACGGCTGGCGTCAAGCTGATCAATGCCCCGGCCGGCAACTTCGACGAGCTCGCTTTCAACAACGGCGCCGCCACGATAACCGGGAAGCGAATCGGCGACGGTAACCCAGCGTTGCTTGACGTCAACGTCAGGCACGCCATCAGCTACGCGCTCAACACGGCCGTGCTGGTCAAGAAGGTGCTGCTCGATACCGGCGAGGTGGGGACGTCGATCATCCCGCCGATCTACTCCCAGTTCCACTACGACCCGCCCGCCTCGCAGCAGTTCCACTATGACCCGGCCAAGGCCGAGCAGATCCTGAACGCCGACGGCTGGAAGATGGGCCCGAACGGCGTCAGGGTCAAGCACGGCAAGCAGCTCACGCTGCGCCTGTTCGTCAGGAATCAGTCGCCGACCCAGACCCAGGACGCCCCGTACATCAAGGGCTGGCTGAACGCGATCGGCATCAAGGTCACGACCACCGCCATGTCGGACAGCCAGCTCACCGCCGACATCGGCAACGGGCAGTACGACATGTTCATGTGGGGCTGGGGCGTGGAGCCGAACCCCGACTTCCAGCTCTCTGTGTTCACGTGCGGCCAGCGCTCGTACGGCTCGGGCCCGAACTACTCCCCCGGGTGGTCGGACAGCTTCTACTGCGACGCCGGCTACGACAAGCTCTACCACCAGCAGCAAGGACTGGACGGGGCGGCGCGGGCAAAGGTCGTGCAGCAGATGCAGAAGATGCTGTACGACACCGACGCCTATAGCGTGCTCTATTACTACAACGACATCCAGGCCTATCGCAGCGACAAGTTCACCGGGTTCGCCCCGTCGCCTGACAAGCTGAACGGCCTGTACCTGTACCAGGAGGTTCAATGGTGGAGCTATCGCTGCCTCCGCCCTGCGGGTTCCAGCCCGTCGCTGACCGATCACAACATCGGCTGCGACCATGAGATCGGCGCGGTCAGCGCGCCGGTGGCCAGCGGGATCAACGGCGGACTGATCGGCGGCATCGTCGCGGCGGTCGTCGTGGTCGGCGCGGCAGCGTGGCTGCTCAGCCGCAGGCGCAGGGTGGCCACGGCGGACGAGCGGGAGTAGCAGCTCGTGGCAGAGGTCATGCTCGAGGGCGCCAGGGCCGCCGCGCACGAGCGCAGGGACTCTGGCGCCGCCGCCGCGTCAGGCCTGGCACGAATGTTGTCGGTCAAGGTGCTCAGCGCCGCGATCACCTTGTTCGTCGTGCTCATCGCCAACTTCTTCCTGTTCCGGGTGCTGCCCGCGAACCCGGCAAAGAACTTGACACATAACAGCACGCTCACCGCCAAGCAGCTCGCGGCGATCAACAGGACGTTCGGCCTGGGCCTGCCGCTGCCGCAGCAGTTCTGGAACTACCTGGTCCAGACCGCGCACGGCAACCTGGGCCGCTCGTTCGTCAACCAGCTGCCGGTGTCCCAGCTCATCGGGCAGGCGCTGTGGCCGACCGTGCTTCTGGTGGGCACCTCGACCGTGCTGTCCACCGTGATCGGCGTGTGGATCGGCATCAGGGGCGGCTGGAACCGCGGCAGCCGGTTCGACCGGTCGTCCACAGCGTTCGTCAACGTGCTGTACGCGATGCCGGACTTCTGGCTCGGCATGGTGCTGCTGATCGTGCTGGCCGGAAAGCTCGCGCTGTTCCCCGACGGCGGCATGCACAGCTTCACGGGCAGCGGCTCAGGACTCGCGGGATTCGGCGATCTCCTGTGGCACCTCACGCTGCCCTGCCTCGTGCTGACGCTCGTCTACCTGGCGGAGTACTCGCTCGTGATGCGGTCCTCGCTGATCGACGAGCTGAAAGCCGACTACCTGCTCACCGCCAGGGCCAAGGGACTGCGCGACGACCTCATCAGGCGCAGGCACGCGGTGCCGAACGCGCTGCTGCCGTCGATCACGCTGATCATGCTCAACCTGGGTTTCGTGATCTCCGGCGCGATCACGACCGAGACCGTGTTCTCCTGGCCGGGCCTCGGGCGGCTCTCGTATGTGGCGCTCAACGCTCCCGACTACCCCACGCTGGAGGGCACCTTCCTGCTGTTCTCGGCCGCGGTGATCATCGCGAACCTGATCGGCGACCTGCTGCTGACCGTGTTCGACCCGAGGGTGAGGCAGGCGTGACGGCAGCCGCAACGCCTTCGGGGGGCTCCGGGGGGTCGTCCCCCCGGGCCAGCACCGCCACAACTCCTGGCCCGCGCGCCCTCGCGCGGGCCAGGCGCAGGGCGGCGGTGGCGCGGTTCTGGCGGGAGTTCCGCAAGGACCGGCGCGGGATGACAGGCCTGATCATCCTGGCCGTCATGATCGCCATCGCGCTGCTCGCGCCGGTGCTCGCGAACTCCCGCGGGCTGAACCCCATCTTCGCGACCGCGACCCCGAACACCGGCCCGAGCGTGCACTACCTGCTCGGCACCGACAGTGACGGCCGGTCCGTGCTGACCGAGCTGATCTGGGGAGCGCGCAACTCGCTGCTCGTCGGGCTGACGGCGACGCTGATCTCGATCCTGATCGGCGCCCTCGTCGGCGTCGTCGCCGGGCACTTCGGCAGCGTCAGGGCGCGGACCGGCCGCCTCACAGACAACCTGATGATGCGGGTCACCGACTGGTTCCTCGTGGTCCCGTTCCTGCCGCTGGCCATGGTGATCGCGCGCACCATCGGCCCGTCGCTCGGCGTGATCATCCTGGTGATCGGCCTCACCTCCTGGGCAGGCACGGCGCGTATCGTCCGCGCCCAGGCACTGGCCGTGGAGACCAGGCCGTACCTGGAGCGCGCGAAGGCGCTCGGAGCCGGGCACTGGCACCAGATGTACCGGCACGTGCTTCCCAACGTGATGCCGCTGCTGCTCGCGAACACCATCCTCACCGTGGCAGGCACCATCCTGGCCGAGACGACGCTGTCCTTCCTCGGCCTCGGCGACCCGACGAGGCCGACCTGGGGCCAGATGCTCGGCGCGGCTTACAGCTACGGGGTCGGCACCGGCAACGTGGTCTGGCTGCTCGCGCCCGGCATCGCCGTCATCATCGTCGTGATGGCGTTCACCCTCGTGGGACACGCCCTCGAAGCCGTCCTCGACCCGAAGCTGCGGGAGCGCGCATGAGCCTCCTCGAACTGCGCGACCTGTCGGTGACCTACCGCACCGAGGGCGGTCCCGTGCACGCCGTCCGTGGCGTGAACCTGGCCCTGGAGGCCGGCCAGACCCTGGGCCTGGCCGGCGAGTCGGGCTGCGGTAAGTCGACAATCGCCATTTCCATCCTGCGGTTGCTGCCGTCGTCGGCGACGGTCACCGGGCAGATCCTGTTCAACGGCGAGGACGTGCTCACGATGAACTGGGGGCGGCTGCGCGCCGTTCGCTGGGCGGGTGCCTCGATCGTGTTCCAGGGAGCGCTGCACTCGCTGAACCCGGTCCGCAAGATCGGCGGCCAGATCGCCGAGCCGATCCTGCTGCACGATCCCGGCGTCAGCAAGCACGAGGCGGCCCGCCGGGTCGACGAGCTTCTCGGCCAGGTCGGGCTGCCCGCCGCGCGGGCGGACAGCTACCCGCACGAGCTGTCCGGCGGGCAGAAGCAGCGTGTCATGATCGCGATGGCGCTGGCCTGCTCGCCGAACCTGATCATCGCCGACGAGCCGACGACCGCGCTTGACGTGATGATCCAGGCGCAGGTGCTGAACCTGATCGGCGACCTGGTCCGCGAGCGCGGGATCGGGATGATCATGATCAGCCACGACCTGTCGGTCCTGTCGGCCACCTGCCAGCGGCTGGCCGTCATGTACGCGGGCAAGATCGTGGAGGAAGGTCCCGCTCGCGAGGTCTTCACCGACGCCAGCCACCCCTACGCCGAGGCGCTGGCCTGGGCCTTCCCTATCATCGGCGACACGCGCACCAGGATGAACCCGCGCGGCCTGCCAGGCGACCCGCCCGACCCGGCGGCCGTGCCATCCGGCTGCAGCTTCCACCCCAGATGCGCGGTCGCCAGGCCCGAGTGCTCGACCAGGGACATGGAACTCTGGCCGGCCGGGGAAGGCCGGGTTGCGGCGTGCGTGCGGGTGCTGCCAGGCGGCGAGGGCGAGTCGTCCGAGCGTCCTGTTACATCTGATGAGGCGATCGCATGAGCATTGATGGCGCCGCCCCCGTGCTGTCCGCGGAGGGCGTGCGGGTGCGGTTCGCCGGGCGCGGCAGGCGCCGGGTCGCCGCGACGGCCGTCGACGGCGTCAACCTGGACATCGCGGCCGGCGAGATCGTCGCGCTTGTCGGCGAGTCAGGCTGCGGCAAGACCACCCTGGCCAGGACCATGCTCGGGCTGGAGCGGCCGACCGAGGGGCAGGTCAAGTTCGCCGGGCATTCGCTGTCGTACCGGTCAGGGGCACTGCGCGAGTACCGGCGCCAGGTCCAGCTGGTGCTGCAGGACCCGACCGGCTCGCTGAACCCGCGGCACACGGTCTACGAGGCAGTCGCCGAGGGGGTGCGGATCCACGGCCTGGACAACGAGGAAGCCAGGGTCGGCGATGCGCTCTCACGGTCCGGGCTCCGGCCGCCCGACCGGTTCTTCCAGCGCTATCCGCACGAGCTCTCCGGCGGGCAACGCCAGCGCGTCGTGATCGCCGGCGCGCTCGTGCTCGAGCCGTCGGTTCTGGTCGCGGACGAGCCGGTCGCCTCGCTCGACGCCTCGGTGCGCGGAGAGATCCTGTCGCTGCTGCTCCGCCTGCGCGACGAGCTCGGGCTCGCGGCCATGGTTGTCACCCACGACCTCGGGCTAGCGTGGAACATCGCCGACCGGCTCGCCGTGATGTACCTGGGGCGGATCGTGGAGGTGGGATCCCCCGAGCAGGTGTTCGCCAACCCGAAGCATCCCTATACGAGGGCGCTCATGTCGGTGCTGCCCGAGTCGCCGATCGAGCCGATCGTGCTCACCGGCGAGCCGCCTGACCCGACGCGGATTCCCGGGGGCTGCCGGTTCCACCCGCGGTGCCCGGCGCTCGCGTCTGGGGCGGCTGCCGCGGCAGGCGTGGCCGAGCAGTGCACGGGCGTCACTCTGCCCGTGCTGCCCGCTGGGGGTGCAGGGCTGGAACTGGTCTCGTGTCATCTGGCGCAGGCACGCCTCGCGGCCGACCGCTGAGCTTCTGGCCGGCGCCCTGGCGCTCGGCTTGGCCGGCTGCCTGGGTCATGGCCGCCCGGTTCATGGCCGCCCGGTTCATGGCCGCCCGGTTCATGGCCGCCCGGTTCATGGCCGCCCGGTGCCGGGCACGGAGACCGGGAGGGTCAGGATCTCCCCGGTGCGCGGCCCCTTGACTAGCCGGTCGAGGTTGGCGACGTGGTCGTCGGCCGGGCGCCATTCGGCGGTCAGGATGAACAGGGTTCGCCGGTCGGGTCCGCCGAGCATCATCGCGAACGGGGCCCGGGTGTCGGGCAGTTCGACGCGTTGCAGGACTTCGCCGCCGAGGGCGACCCGGGCCACCGAGAACCCGGTGCTGACCCAGATCGCGCCTTCGGCGTCGAGGCAGATGCCGTCCGGCGCGACGCCTTCGGCGAAAACCCGGCGGTTGGACAGTCCTCCGCCGGCGTCGATGTCGAACGCGGTGAGCCGGCCGGCGAACGACTCGGAGATGACCAGCGTCCGGTCGTCGGGCGTGATGACCATGCCGTTGGGGAACTGGATGTCGCCGGCGACCTCGCGTAGCCGGCCGTCCTGGCTGACGAGCTTGATGTAGCCGGGCTTGGGCGGCGCTCCCGCGGCGAAGTCGAAGTCCGCGCCGTTGAGGTAGATGTTGCCGCGGCCGTCCACCACGATCTCGTTTGCGTGCTGGTCGGCGTGGACGACCATCGACCCGTCGGGCTCCTGGCGCCGCAGCTTGTCGCCGGTTACCAGCAGCCTGCCGTCGGGCAGCCAGTCGATGGAATAGCCCATCGGGTGGCTGCCGGGATCCCGTGTGGCCATGACGGCTGCCTTGCCGTCCAGGCTGACGGCCACGACCTGGCGATCGATCCAGTTGCAGAACCACAGCCGGCCCTCGTGCCACCGTGGTGACTCGGGAATACCCAGGCCAGTCAGCAGGACCTTCGGCTCGGACATCGATGCCTCCTCGTATCGCCGGGTTGGAGCCGGCCGCGCGCCGGCTCCTCTATCTCCTACACGAACGCCGGCCCCGCCGATCGACGTGCTTCTTGGCTACAGCTGGCGATCCACCGTGAGGTGGCGTCCCCGGCTGTGCGCACGCCGCGGCTTAACGAGTTCCCCCGCGATTGAGACGGAGTGAAGCGGGCGATGGTGTGGTGCCAGGCCGCCCGATCGCCGTCCTGGCAAGATAGCGGCATGGAACGTGTGCTCGGAATCGGCGGGTACTTCCTGCGGGCCGCCGACCCCGCGGCCCTGCCGGGGAAACGCAGGACATGGAGGGTGTCGGCCGGTTCGGCTGGGTCACCGATCCTGAAGGCAATCGGGTCGAGCTCTGGCAGCCCGCCTGACCGTTCCGGACGCCGCAAGCGGTGACGTGCTCATGGAGCGCTGGCGCCTGGGTCCGTGGTGACTCTTCATGATCTCGGACGATGGCCTCCGGCTCCGGCAACCTGCTCGGAGGTAGCAGCCTCGGGAGGTGACGGCGTGCAGCGACGCGTGATCAGTGCAGCGCTGCCGATCCTCGGCGTCTTGGTCCTGCTCTTCGAGCCGGTCGCGGGAGTTGGCGGCTGTTCGCTCGGCATTGAAGGGTCCGAGGCTGGAAGATGCCGTGACTACCGCACAGACTTGTGGGGCTTGATCCATTGGTCCTCTAGGTGGGCGCACAACCTCACCCTTCCGATGTTGATCATCGGCGTCGCGTTCGTAGTGACCGGCATCGTCCTCCTGGTCAAGGCCCCGGCCCGAGGTTAGTTCGCACGGCGACGAGGGCGCCGACGGAGAATCTGCTCTGTAGCGGGCCGTAGGCTCCTGCATGGCCAGCGAGACCGCCGAACAGCTCGCGCCAGCTTGACGGCCTTGTCGCCTGGGTCCGGCACTCCAGGGCGGCTAGATCCGGCCGGCGTCCGCAAGGAGTTCGGCAACGCGGTCGGCAGGCAGGCCGCGCGAGTAGTTGCCGTCCCTGCCGATGACCATGGCCGCGCCCCGCCAGAACGAACCCGCAGGTCACCAAGCCACACGCCGCCAAATTCCGTGATTCGGATAAAAGTCGGATCAGAAGCTGTCCGCGACATTGACGCGACTCGTATTCCAGTCCGCGCAGCTTCGCCGTTACCAGCGTGTCGGGGCGGAATTGTCGGTGATTGATGTTAGTATTTCGAGTACAGGTTCGATCGCGGGATATGGCACCCGGAACTGTACGGCAAGGAGTTCCGGGGGTGACACCTCCTCCATGACCCCGGCCGCCGAAGGCGGGCCGTCCAGTTCTTGATCTCCTTTCTGATTCCTCCCGCGAGGCTGCTGTGGGCGTGTGAGGAGGTGAGGTGCTGTGTCCGTGCCGTCCCCCGGGTCAGCTGGCGAGGCGATGGGCATGGTGCTGGCCGGGCTGGGCTGGCTGGCCTCGGCTGAGGCGGATGTGGGGTCGATGCCGGCCAGCGTGCAGGCCGACTGCCTGCGCGGGCTGGAACGCGCGGCGTCCATGCAGACGGCCGCCCGCGCCAGGGTGCTGGCCGGGTTCACGGCGCGGCGCGGGTTCGAAGACGACGGCCAGGGATCGGCCAGGACGTGGCTGACCTGGCAGACCCGCGTCACCGCGGGGGCCGCTCGGGCCAGCGTCGGGTGGATGCGGCGGCTGGCCGATCACCCCGCCGTCGCCGGCGCGCTGGCGGGCGGCGGGCTGTCGGTGTCGTGGGCGCGGCAGGTCACCGACTGGACCGGCAGGCTGCCGTTCGAGGCGCGGCCGGACGCGGACGTGATCCTGGTCAGCGCGGCGGCTGCGGGCGTGGACTTGCCGGGGCTGGCCGGGCTGGCCGAGGAGATCCGCCGCCGGGTCGCCGGGCCGGACCGGGACGGTGAGGACGGGTTCACCGGCCGCGGATTGTGGCTGGACACGACGCTGGGCGGCGCGGGCAGGCTGACCGGGGACCTGTCGGCGCGGTGCGCCGCCTTGCTGCAGGCCGTCCTGGACGCGCTGGGCCAGAAGGCCGGCGCGGAGGATGCCCGCAGCATCGCCCAGCGCCGGCACGACGCGGTGGAGGAGGCGTGCCGGCGGCTGCTGGCGTCGGGGTGCCTGCCCGAGCGGGCCGGGCAGCCGGTCCGGCTGAACCTGCAGCTGTCCCTGGACCAGCTGCTGGCCGGGATCGGGGTGCCGGGCCGGCCGTGGCTGCCGCCCGGCTTCGCCCAGCCCGATCCCGCCCCCGGGGCCGGCCACCCGGGCGGGCCGGCGCTGACCGGGCCGCGGGCCGGGCCCGGCGATGACTGCGACGCCGCCCTGGCCCCCATCGTCACCGGCCGGGTCGACCACGACCTGCTGGACCGGCTCACCGGGCAGCTCGCCGGGGGCCGGGCCGGGACGCGGGCCGGGTACGACCCGGCCCGCGCACCCTGCCAGGGCAGCGGCCCGGCCGGCTGCGCCGGGCCGCACGGCCGCGGCGACCGCCCCGACCCGGACGGCGACGCCGGTCACCAGGCACCGGCGGCCCGGGACCGGCGCCGCGACCTGTCCAGGGCCGCCGCCCGCGAAATCATCCTGCGCAGCGCGGTCGCGCTGCTGTCCGGGCCCGGCGGGCTCACGTCGTGGCTGCGCACCGGCACCCTGCCGCCGCCCGCCAGCACGGTCAGCCTGCCGCTGGACGTCGGCGCCGTGACCGACCTGGTGCCGCCGCACCTGCGCCGCGCGATCAGCACCCGCGACCGGCACTGCGCCGCCCCCGGCTGCGACACCCCGCCCGCGGCGTGCCACGTGCACCACATCGTGCCCCGCAGCCACGGCGGCACGACCAGCCTGGGCAACTGCGTCCTGCTGTGCAGCTTCCACCACCTGATCATGGTGCACCGGTGGGGCTGGACCATCGCGCTCAACGCCGACGGCACCACCACCGCCACCAGCCCCCACGGCCGCATCACCCGCAGCCACAGCCCGCCCGCAGCCGCATAGCCCGAGGCCGGGCCAGGTATCAGTCATGCGCCGAGCCGTGCTCATCTATGTCGCCCCAGGGATGCGCGACCGTCACTATCACGTCGTCGTAGTCAGCCGGATCCGGCATTCCCGCCAGCTTCCACCCGGCGTCATCGGCGCCGGGTGCGTGAACGAACCTCTGATTCCATTCTCGTCGGCCAGGGCCAGTTCCACCGGAAGCCGCAGTACGACGCGCCTAGGCAGTCGATGTCCGTAAGCACCGAGATGAGCTGCTGGCCACCTACTGTCCATCTCCAGGAGTAGTCGCTTGCATCCAGGCGCGCAAAGCCCTGGACTACCGCCACATCGAGCGCGCTGCGGTAGCCGTCGATCGGCCACAGCTTCACGATCTCACGGGCCAGGCCCAGCGCCTCCGAGCAAGGCACGATGATCGAATCGACGCGCAGGCCCCGGGCCGGCGAGCCTCGCAGGGGCGGCGAAGCCCGCCAGAGCTCCGTTTCTTGCCGCCGCCTGGCCAACAAGTCATTCCTCTGGCGGTTGGTCATTTGGCCGCAGACCTGGAACTGCCTGGACAACAGCAAGAGCCTCTCGCGCGACACCGGCCGGCGCGGCAGCGAACCACCAGCCGAACTCGTGATCCGGACCATCGGCGTATTCACGTTCACGGCGGCAGTACGGAAGTAACAGCTGCGCTAAACGATCACCGCCATCGTCGTTGGCCATGCTTATCTCCTCTGCGCGGGGCCCTGCTGGCATGTCGCCGCCTTCGGTTGGACCGTAGCGTTTGGGGCCGACACTCGACCCGGCTAGATCCGGCCGGCGGCCGAGAGGAGTTCGGCGACGCGGTCGGCGGGCAGGCCGCGCGAGTAGTTGCCGTCCCTGCCGATGACCGTGGGGGCAGCGAGCATGCTGTTCAGCACCGCCTCCTCGGTCGCGTCGATCACTGCGGCGAAGAAGGGGTTGAGGTCGCCGCCGGCGAGCAGCTCTGATCCAGAAGGCGCTACTCCACGAAGGGAGCGCCGGCCGGTCGCCGCCGCCAGGAAGATCTCGCCGCTGCCATGATTCCCGGTGGATCCGGTCCTCGCGAGCCCCAGGCCTGCTCGCCTCGCCAGGCGGGCACATGCCACCGAGTCGAGGGGAGCATCGGTGAGCACGACCACGATGCACGACCCGGCGGGCGGCGCCCAGGCGGCCGCGTCCTCGGCGGGCGGCAGCAGCCTGCCGACGGGCACACCGTCGATGGTCAGGCGATCCTGCTCGCCGAAGTTGGTCATCACCAGCACGCCGACGACGTGACCAGTCGGCACGAGCCGTGACGACGAACCGATCCCGCCCTTGAAACCCAGGCAGCTCATGCCGGTCCCGCTGCCTACCGAGCCCTCCTCGGGAGCCGGGCCGCCCGCCCCGGACCTGGCAGCCTCCAGCGCTGCGCGCACGTCGTCCGCGCTGACCTGCATGCGCCGCGATTCGCTGAGGAAACTGTCGTCGCACTCGGCCACCACCGGGATGATCACGTCGTCGACGCCGATCGCGGAGTCCTCTGTCATCAGCAACTCGCAGGCCGCGTCGTAGACGCGGCCCACCTGCATGGTCGAGGTCAGGAAGATCGGCGTCTCGATCAGGCCCCACTCGCGGGCGGTGATGAAACCCGTGCACTCGCCTGCGCCGTTCAGCACCGCCCCGCCCGCCGGGACCGGGCTGCGGAACAGGTTCCCGACAATGTCGATCACCGTGACGCCGGTCCTCGCGACGCCACGGCCACCTGGTGGCGGCGGCTCGTCGCGCCAGACCGTGGCGTGTCCGACGCCCACGCCAGGTACATCTACAATTGATGCGGTCTGTCCGCTTGGCAGCGTTCCTATTCTGATGCCGATATCGGCGGCCCGAGTCACCCGATGATCATCGCGCACTGGATCAGCCCAGCGACCGGGCGGTGCCTGAAGGCGCCGCGCCGCCGACACGTGAGGGGAGAACGTTCCTGATGACGACCCAGGTCCTGGCCGGACTGCCTGCCGTCTGGAACGCGGACTGCCTCCGGCACGAGGCCGGCGAAGTGTGGCTCGGGGTCTGGGAGACCGGCACCGAGGTGCCGGAGCGCGCGAGCGCGCTGCTGCACGCGGTGACCGAGGCTGGCGCGACCGCCACCGACGCCGGGCCGCACGACCCGAGCGCCCTGACCGCCGTGCACGACGAAGAACTGGTCGACCACCTGGCGACGATCTGGGCGCAGTGGCAAGCAGGCGGTTACGAGCGGGACCACGGCCGCAGCCGGGTGGTGCCGTATGTCTTCCCCACCCCCGGCCTGCTCGGTGACCTGCCGATGCGCTCGCCCGCCGCGACGCACGGCCGCGCGGGCCGGTTCTGCTACGACACGATGACGCTGATCGGCCCGGGCAGCTGGGAGGCCATCAAGGCGGCCGCTGACGCGGCGCTGACCGCCGCCGACCTGGTCGCGGCCGGGGCGCGGGCCGCCTACGCGCTCTGCCGGCCGCCGGGGCACCACACGACGAGATCCGCCTACGGCGGATCTTGCTACCTGAACAACGCCGCCATCGCGGCGCAGGCGCTGCGCGAGTCAGGAGCCGGCCGGGTGGCCGTGATCGACATCGACGCGCACCACGGCAACGGCACCCAGGCGATCTTCTACGACCGTCCCGACGTCTACTACGGCAGCCTGCACGTCGATCCTGGCGCCGGCTGGTTCCCGCACTATGCCGGGTACGCCGACGAGCGCGGGACCGGCGCGGGCGAGGGAACCAACAGGAACCTGCCGCTGGCCCCGGGCACCGGCGACGACGACTGGCTCGCGGCAGTGGGCTCGCTCTGCGACGAGGCTCGCCGGTTCGGCGCTGACGTCGTCGTTGTCTCGCTCGGTGTCGACGCGGCCGCCGACGACCCGGAGAGCCCGCTGCAGGCCAGCGCCGACGGGTACCGCAGGGCTGGCGAGCTGATCGGGACGCTCGGGCCGGTGGTAGCGGTGCAGGAGGGCGGGTATGACCTGCCCACGCTCGGCGGCCTCGTGGTGGCAGCCCTCACCGGTCTGGTGGCGGGCGCCTGATGCAAGCACAGCACGGACGGCCAGGCAGCCAGCACAGAGCACCGGACCAGCCTGGTGAACGCTCTGCTCACGCTGGCCGCGTCGGCGCCTGGGTTCGTCGGATTTCGGCGGCGGGCTGATGTCACGGCGCCTGCACCCGTCCGCCGCTGTACTGATCTCGCAGGCGATCGCGTTCGCGGGCCTGTCCGGGCTTGCTCCGATTTCATACTGAGGGTATGTTTCATACTCATGGAATCCGAAAGGGCGGGCACCCGCTGGGGCCGCTGGCCGGCTGCTACTCGACTGCCTCGAACTGCTGGACGTGGACGATGCCACGGTGGTCGCTGACGACACAGTTCACTCGTCGCGGCCAGGGCTGGGTTCCTCCTGCGATCCTCATCGACGCCGCCGAGGCGATCCCGCGGTTCAGCCGGGAAAGAGGCTTATCAGGCTCCGGTCACAGGACGCCGCGCCAATCCCCGCAGACAATTCCAGGATCTGGTGCCTGCCACGCCGCGGGCTGTCATGGCAGCTGCCGAAGATCGGTTCGGCCAGTTCTCACCGGCCCGCCCCTGGACCGTCAACCGGTAGGAGGCGACATGCTTACCAAGTCTTCGTTGCTCAAGATTCTGCGGCTGGTGGGCGTAGCTGCCGCCGCTCTGGTGTTGGGACTCACCCTCACCCACGTGCTGCAAGCGCCAGGTAGCCGCGGGCTGGACGGCGCGACATGGCTGAAGGTGCAGCACGCCTTCTACGGCGGCTTCGCCGTCGTCGGCGGGATCGCGGAGATCGCCGGGCTGATCGCCACGGCGACGGTGGCGGTCGTGCTGCGCCATCGAGCCCGGACGGCGGTTGCCCACGCCGTCGCGGCGGCGTGCCTGCTCGGCACGCTGCTGTCCTACTGGTTCGGCAACCGCCCCGTTAACGCCAGGGTCGCGCACTGGACGACCGCGACCCTGCCCGCCAACTGGCCCGCATACCGCGACACCTGGGAGTCCGCGCACGCCGTCTCCTTCGCCCTCGCCGCCGTTGCAACCATGGTGCTGCTCGTCGCGACCCTGTGGGCGGCGCCAGCCGGCGACTATCGCGGGCAACCCGCACCCCTCATGAAGCGCCGCGAGCACGACCGCGTCCCGCAGTGAGGTTCTTGCCGGGGTCGAGATCCATGGCACCGAACTGCTGCACCGGGCCAGCCGGCGCCAGGGGCATCGCAGAGGATGAGCGAGCCGCCAGGCGTGAGTAGCGAGCGGAGGGCGCCGACGGCGCCATCGTGACCGATCAGGTGCTTCCTGGGCATGGTGACCATGGACCGGCTGCATCGACGAAGCCGTCCGGCAGATACGCCGGGCGCAAGGCAGAAAGTGCCGGCTGGCTATGTCACGGACCGGCAGCCTCTTGCCGGTGCCGGGCCAGGTAGGCAGCGGCGGCGGCTCGTGCGGATCTGCCGGACACGTTCAGCTTGACATAACTATTCGACAGGTGCCGCTCCACGGTGCGGGTGCTCAGCCCGAGCCGAGCGGCGATCCGCTCGTTGGCTAGGCCGGCTGCCACCAGTTCAAGCACCTCGAGTTCACGGCCGCTCAGGGGCTCGCGCGGGGTCACCGGGCTCGAAGCGGCCGCGCCGAGAAATGCGCGCAGTTCGGTGACGAACACCTGCCAGGCAGCTTCGGTCGACAGGAGGGCGTGGTTGCGGCTGTCCAGCGGCAACAGCCGTGCGCCAGCGATGCCCGCCGCGAGCAGGCGTGCCTCGTCGAAAGGCACCAGCTGATCGTCGTAGGCATGGGCCACCAGGGTCGGCGTGCGCACCTGGCCGAGCAGGCCGGAGAGGTCGTCCTCTGCCCAAGCCTGGCGCAGCCGGGCGGCCGTCATCGGCGAGGTGGACACGTGCATGAGCTCGTCCAGCCAGGCCTTCTGCTGCTCGGTCGCGTCGGGCACCAGCAGGGAGGAAAACACCCTGCGGAACACCGGAGTTGCCGAGTCCCAGCCGCTGCTGACGATCGAGCGCAGCAGCTCCGCCTCGGCGCGCTGCTGCTGCGTCGCATCCCGCGTCGTCCGGCCTCGCGCGTACGCACCGCACAGCACCAGATGGCTGACCCGATCGGGATGGCGGACCGCGTAGCGGATCGCAGTCGAGCCGCCGCCGGAGATGCCCAGCAGCGCGAACCGGCCCAGGCGTGCGGCGTCGACGACGCTTTCGAGGTCGGCGGTGAACGCGTCGAGGTCCAGGCGCTGCGGTTCCCGGTCGGACAGGCCGCAACCTCGCCCGTCGTACCGGACGACGCGGTGGCCCTGTCCGAGGTCGGCCCACCAGTGCCGCCACACGGGGCTGTGCCAGTCGAGTTCGACGTGGGTGAACCAGTGCGCGACCTTGACGATCGCCGGGCCCTTCCCGTGTGTGGCGAAGGCAAGCCGGACGCCGTCGGGTGCTGCGCAGAATCGGATTTCCTGTTCCACTGACCTGAGGCTAGTTCCTGCGCGCATCTCACCGCTGGCGGCGCACCAGCAGCTCCAGCCGCACGAACGTCTGGTCCCAGCTCCCGTCGTGCCTGCGCAACCGGTCGATCGCGCCGAGCACCTCGCCGCAGATGGCCTCGGCCTGCTCGGGTCCGGTGTGCCGGCTGAGCACCAGGACGGCCTGCGAGCTCAGCAGCCCGGCCAGTTGTTCGCGGGTGAAGCTGCGCCGCATCGCGACGGTGCGTACCGAGTCGTCCGCGATCACGAATCCCGCCGCCTCCGCGAGTTCCAGCGCGCGGCCTGGATCGGGGAACGGCGGGGGTGGCGGGACGCGGTGCCGCGCTGCGAGCTCCTCCAGCAGGGCGCTGATCGCCGCGATGTTGCCCGGCGCCCCTGCTTCGAGGTGGAACACCCCGTCCGGCCGCAGAACCCGCGACACGGCGGCGTACAGGCGCGGGTGCTGCTCGGCTGGCAGCCAGTGCAGCATCGCCCGGCTAACCACCACGTGAACCGACCCAGGCGAGACGACCCGGTCGATGTCCTCAGCGCGGGCCCGCTTGAAGGACAGGTTCGCCGCCCGGTGCCGGGCCGCCGCCTCAAGCATGGACGCATCGGGGTCGACTCCCGTCACATGTCCGCGCGGCGCCAGCGCGGCTAGCCTGGCGGTGAACTCCCCACTGCCACAACCCAGGTCGACGACGACGTCGCGTTCTCCCGGCGCGTGGCGGCGCAGGAACCAGTCATCCGCGCCGCGATGGTGCGCCGAGCTGTGCGCGTATTCCGCGCCGCGCCAGCGCGTCGGCGGTGCCGGGCCCGCTGTGCGTCTCGCCGACATCGTCAGGGCCGCGCCGCGAAGACGGCGTGGACCGGGGAGGCGATCACCCGTTCAGTATGGCTGAGCCCGGCGGCGCGCAGCACGTCGGCGACCTGCTGCCCGCCGGCCTGCGCACCCAGCGCGGCGTGGCCGGGCTCGGACAGCGAGTGCGGCACGCACAGGAACGTCGAGGCGGTGTAGTGCAGCCCCGCTCCCGGGTTGGCGGCGAGATTGTCGGCCAGCCCGTCGCGCGCGAACGGCTCGACGAGCACGACCGTGCCCTGCTCGGCGAGCTGGTTTCGCGCTCGGGCAGCGGCCGCGATCGGGTCCCCGAGGTCATGCAGGCAGTCGAAGAACCAGATCACGTCATACGGTCCGCCGTCCAAGCTCGAGGCGTCGGCGACCTCGAACCGCACCCGATCCGCCACACCGGCTGCGGCGGCGCGCCTGCGCGCCCGCTCGATCGCGGCCTCGTGCGGGTCGACGCCGACGAACCTGGAGTTGGGATAGGCCTCGGCCATCAGCACGGTCGTGACCGCCTGGCCGCAGCCGATGTCGGCGACGTGCGCACCCTGGCGCAAGGCCGGCTCCAGGCCTAGCGCCGGGATCCAGTCACCGACCAGGTTGGTGCGGTAGGCCGCACCGAAGAACCGCGTCACCCCCTCGAAGACGCGTTCGTCATGTGCGTCCCAGCTGATGCCGTCGGCGGACCGGAATGCTCTAGCCAGGCGGTCGATACCCAGGTGCCAGCCCGTCATAGCCTCGAACGCACCCGCGAGGGTAACCGGGGAGTCGTCGGTGGCGAGCACCAAGGCGTGCTCGGCAGGCAGCGCGAACCGGCCCGTATCCGGGTCATGGCTGACGAATCCGGCCGCGGCCTGCTGTGCCAGCCACTCGGCGAGATACCGCTCGGCGCAGCCGGTCCTGGCCGCCAGTTCGCCTGGGGTGGCCGCGCCGCCAGCTGCCAGCTCCCGGTAGAGGCCGAGCCGGTCACCGAGGTACGCCATCTGCGCGGTCGCCCCGCCCACGAGCACGCTCAGCACCTGCTCGAAGAACTCGCCCACCTTGCGCTCGTCCAGATCCAGGTCCGTCATCGCGATCAGTTCCCCTCAGTCGTTCCTGCAGCGGGCCCTCGGTCTTGGCCCTCCCCTGCGGAGACAGGAGCCGCTGATCGAGTCCGTCGACAGCGACACTAGGAAGGTATGGCGCGTCTCCGCATCAGTCCTGCCACCCAACCGCTGGAGCGCAAGTGGCGGCAGGCACCCAGCGGCCACTCAACTGCCGGCCCGCGTTCGGAATACCGATGTCCGCCAAGCCGCACAGCGATCGCGTGCCCGTCGAGCTGCTCGGGACCTTCCGAGACCGAGCGCAAGCGGTACGGGCTGACCGCCGACGGCGCGGACGACCTGGGAGCAGCCTTCCGCCTCCGGCAGCCAGCCGGCTGACCCAAGAGGCGCCAGAACGCGGCAGCGAACGGCAGCTGCCGTAGCAGTCGCCGGCCGGTTCGGCCACGATCAGGCCGTGCTGGCCCATCCGGAATGCTCCGGAGCGGGCGCGGGCGTGCCCTCGCCGGTCTCCACCCGTGTCCGGTGACGGGGTCACCCGAGCCCGTTGGTGGCGGGGTGCGCGGTGAGGAGATGGGCTTCCAGGGGTGCCGCGATCCGGCCGTGGAGATCGGTGAATGGGGTCAGCGCGGCGGTGGCCGTCGCGCGGAGCCGGGTTCGGGTGCCCGGGCCGACGGTGCCCGCCAGGGGGAGCAACTCGACGTCGAGGAACGTGTCGACGGAGTCCAGGCAGGTCGCGCTGGTCCAGGTGTCGACGGCGTCTATAGCAAGGCCGGCCCGAGTGACCAGGCCAGTGAGCACTTCCGGGTCGCCGAGGGCGAAATAGGAACCAAGCAGATCGGCAGCGGCGGGGCCGGCGTGCTCGGTGACGGCGCCGGCCAAGGCGAGGTAGCCGGGGCTGCGGGACAGCCGTCCCGGGACCTGAACCACCACGCGCCCGCCTGGCCGAGTGACTCGGCGCATCTCGCGCAGGGCGGTTACCGGATCGGGGAAGAACATGAGCGCGGCCTGGCACATGGTCCGGTCGAATTCGGCGTCGCCGAACAGCAAGGCTTCGGCGTCGCCCTCCTGCCAGGTCACCTCCGGGTCGGCGAGGCGGGCGACGGCGAGCATAGCCGGGTTGATGTCGACCCCCACGACATGGGCCTGGTGGTTCAGGCGCGCCGCGGCGGTGCGGGCCGCGATGCCGGTGCCGCAGGCGACGTCCAGCACAGACAGGCCAGGAACAAGCGCGGCAGCATCGGCCAGCCGGCAGGCCCAATCGGCGAACAGTGCCGGGACGAAAGTGGACTCGTAGAACTGTGCGGCATCCTCGGAAAGCCGGTATGTCGCGGCGGCATCGGGCACCGGCGGGGAGTCGTGCTGCGTCATCGGATCGCTCCCTCCTCAGGGTCGCGTCGGGATGGCGGGAACCTGCGAGGTGCCTCGCGGCTCCTGTCGGGTCATCGTCATGACATCAGCGATTCAGGGACCCGGCTAGTTCGAAGACCGGACCTCGGCACGGCGACGCGGCCCGCGACGGCCTGCGCCGGCCTCGCGGACGGCCGGTTCGGAAATTGGACTTCCATCAACGGCGGCTCGCGGCGCAAGCTAGAGACATGCGCAGCTACGGCCAGTACTGCCCGATCGCGCTGGCGGCGGAGATTTTCGCCGAGCGATGGACGCCGATCATCATCAGGAACTTGTTCCTGGGCTGCACCCGCTTCGGGGAGATCCTGGACGGCGCGCCTGGCCTGCCGCGCAGCGTCTTGTCCCAGCGACTGCGCATCCTGGAACGGTCGGGCGTCATCGCCTGCACCCGGTCTGGGCGGGCCACCAGCTACACCCTCACCCAGTCTGGCCGGGAACTCGCCGAGGTCTGCCTGCACCTGGGTGCGTGGGGCTCCCGATGGCGGCAGGCTCTGCCCGAGGAGCAGGATCCGTACGTGACACTGTGGACCTTGTCCCGGATGATCCGTCCCGAGTCCGTTCCCCGGCCGCGGATCGTGATCGCCTTCCTGATCACCGACCGGGCTTGCCCTAACCGGTTCTGGTTGGTGCTGACCCGCTGCGGCAATGAGGTCTGCGTCGTCGACCCCGGTTACCCAGAGAACGGCACTGTCACCACCGACACCTCCACCCTGGTCCGCTGGTACGCCGGGGAGGTCTCCCTCGGTCAGGCTCAGCGCCGCCGCGCGATGGAAATCCACGCACCCCCCTGGCTCACCCGGCACCTGGCCGCCTGGGGAACGCTCAACCCGTACGCCCAGGCACGATGACCGCCAGCGACACCCGGACGCAGCTGAAACCAGCCCGTCAGCGTGCTCCTAGCAGGGCGGTGGCCCGATCCCGGCATGAAAGCCCGCCCAGTCCGTGGCAAGCGCTGTGCCGCTCAGGTCCTGGCAGAGCTGGCGCACGGCGCGCTTCGGGTTGAGGTTCCATAGGTCCACATGGCCGTCACCGCTCGCGCTGGCCAGGATCTGCCCATCCGGGCTGAAGGCGACTTGGTTGACGATGTTGCTGTGCCCGTCAAGCACGGCGGTCAGCCGACGGCGATTGACGTCGATGATCCTGACCAGCCTGTCGTCGCTGCTTCCGACAGCGAGGGTTCGCCCGTCCGGGCTGAACGCGATGTCGCGCGCCGCGTCGCTGCCGGTCGGGATCACCGCGACCTGCCGATGTGTGCTGACGTTCCACAACCGGACGTCCCCGTCGGCCAAGGCGGCGGCGATCATCCGCCCGTCGGGGCTGAAGGCCACGTCGAACACCTGGCTGTGGCCGGCATTCAGGGTGGCCGCCTGCCGGCGGGTGCGGGTATCGAGCAGCACCACGTGGCCGATGGCGCGGCCACCGCTGTTGGAGCCGTATGCGACGAGCGCACCATCCGGCGAGAACGCGGGGCCGGCCTGAGCGTTGCTGTCGGCTCTTGTCGCCAGCAGCTTGCGGGCGCGGGTATCCCACAACTGAAGGGCACCGGAACCGCCCGCCGAACGCACCGCCCCGGAGACGGCCGCGATCGTGGAACCGTCCGGGCTGAAGGCGACTCCTGTCGCTGAGGGCCCGCGCGTCGGCAGCGCGGCGTTCAGCCTGGCCGAGACAGGGTCCCAGAGGCGGACGTATCCGTCGTCACCTCCCGAGACGAGCAGCCGACCGTCTGGGCTGAACGCGACGCTGCGGACGGCTCCACGGTGCCCGGCAAGAACATGGGTTCGCCACCGTGACGTGGTGTTCCACACCGCAATGGTGCCGTCGGTGCTCGCGGTGGCCATGAAACGTCCGTCCGCGCTGAACGCGACTCCGTCGAGCGGGCGGGGCGTGGGCAGCATGAACCGGCGGAAGTTCAGCACCACCGCGCCGCGATCCCCGCCGAGCACAAGCGTGTGCCCGTCCGTGCTGAACGCCAGCGCGCGAACGACGCTCCTGTACGCGACATACTCGGCGACAAGCTTCCCGCTCTGCAGGTCCCACGTTCGCAGCCCGTAGTCGGAGTTCGCGGCGATCACGTTAAGACCGTCTGTGCTGAACGCCACCGGGTAGGCGACACCGCTGCCGGTAAGCGTCTCCCGCATGCTGCGGGCCACCGTGTCCCAGATGGTGACCTTGCCGGTGTTGCCGCCACTCGCGAGCAACCTGCTGTCCGGGCTGAACGCGACCGAATGCACACCGAAACCAGGACGACGCAGCACGGCGATGAGCCCCCGGGTGGCGACATTCCATACCTGGGTGGCCCCGTATGTGTTCGGTTCATGGGCCGACTGGACCACGACTCCTGCCGCGAGCATCCGGCCGTCAGGGCTGAAGGCCAGGGATAGCGCAGTGCTCGAATCGCCGGGCAAGAGCCCTACCTCCGCGCCGGTCGCCGGGTTCAGCAGATGGACGGCCGGGCCGCTTCCGCTGACGCCTTCCCCCACGGCGAGCAGCCGCCCATCTGGGCTGAACGCCAGCGCTGACGCGCCGGGCGCGGTGAGCACACGGATCTGGTGCCGGCTGGCCACGTCCCACAGCCAGACAGCCCGCGCGCTCACGACGCCCGCGGCGAGCGTCCGGCCGTCAGGGCTGAACGCGACCGCCGTGGCATGGCCGCCGACGGGAAACCGCGCGACCTGGCGGCGCGTGCGCGCGTCCCACAGGCGGACCTGGTGGTCGTCGTATCCCGCGGTGGCTATCAGGCGCCCGTCCGGGCTCACGGCGGCCGAATAGACCCGGCCCGCACCGGGGAGAACCCCGTGATAGCTGTCGATCTGCAGCGACAGCAGGCTCTCGCGCGCCTCGAGCGTGTGCGAGGACTGCCAGGCGGCGAGTGCGAGCAGTGCGGCCCGCTGAGGGTTGGTGGCAGGGATGGCCAAGGCCTGCGCGGCGAACTTCCGTGACTGCGCGGCGAGCCTGCTGCCGACCGCCATGCGGTGCGCCTGCGCCGCGAGCAGCGCCGCTGCGAGCGTGGCGGCCATGAGCACAGCGAGCACGCCGAAAGCCTGGCGCCACCGGCGGACACGGCGCCGAGCCGCCCGGTGCTCTGCCACCTGAAGGTCGGTGCTCGCGCCGAGGAACTCTCGCTCCAGCGGGCTAAGGCTGCCGGCGTGGTCCATGGCCCACGCCGCCGCGGCGGTGAGGAGCGTGCCCCGGTGCAGGGCGGCGGCGTCGCGGCCCGCCCGCTCCCAGGTGGCGGCCGCGTCGGCGAGCCGCTGGTGTGTGAGCAGGCCGGCGCGGTCCTCCTCGATCCATGCCCGCAGGCGCGGCCAGGCATGCAGCAGCGCCTCGTGGGTGATGTCCGCGCCGCCCGCGCGCACGGTGATGAGCCGTGCGGCGGCGAGTTCGTCGCGTGCGCGCGCGAACGCGCCGCCTTCATCCCCGAAATTGCGCCTGGACAGTTCGTCAAGGTCGGCGCCCTGGCGCGTGTCCGCGGTGCCATCTCCGATCCTCACCATGGCGAGCAGGATGGCGCGGACCGCCGCCTTTCCCGTTGGCACCAGCGCGGCGTACAGCCGTTCAGCTTCCTGCGCCACTGCACTGGATATGCCGCCAGCGGCTTGGTAACCCGCGAGGGTTAGCACGCGACCCTCCCGCCGCTGCCACGTGGAAAGCAGCGCGTATGCCAGCAGGGGCAGAGACCCGGCCTCCTCATGTTCCGCGCTTCTGCCACTGCGCAGATCCCGCAAGAGCAGGTCCTTGAGTCCCGGCTCCAGCATCAGGCCCGCGGCGAACGCGGGCCTTTCTATCGCGTCGCGCAACTCCTCCCCCGACAGCGCCCCGACCAAGACCTGCCCATCGGCCAGGGCGGGGACGAGCGCGGGAAACGCCATGCACCGGCCGTAGAAGTCGGCGCGCAGCGCCAGTACCACAAGCGCTGGCGGGTGCGGGCCCTCGTCCACGGCCGCAGGCTGCGGCGCCAGCCCGGATGCCGAGCAGAGAGCGGCCACGAACATCTGGCGCTCGGCATGATCCTGGCACAGGCTGAAGAGTTCCTCGAACTGGTCGACAAGAACCACCACCCGGGCGCCAGCGCCGGAGCAGCCTCCGGGTCGCCTGGCCATGACGGCGCGCAGAACGGCCGGAAGCCGCTGAGGGTCATCGCTCAGCCCGTCGGCGATCTCGCTGGCGGGCATCGCCGACGGGGCGGACAGCGCCGCGGCCAGGCGCCGCAACGGCGCCTCCCCAGGCGTGACGATGACACATGGCCACGCCGACGAGCCGGGAATGCCGAGCGCTCCGCGCTCAACCTCGGGCAGCAGACCTGCGCGCAGGAGCGAGGACTTGCCGGAGCCGGACGGACCGATGACGAAGAGCGGGCGTCCTGGCTGGGCGGCGGCCGCCGCCAGCCGCTTGCACAACAGCGCCGTCAGGCGTTCGCGGCCAAAGAAAAAGCGTGCATCTTCAGGGCCGAATGCGGCGAGACCAGGATAAGGGCTTCGCGGCTCCGCCGCGCCATCGCCGACAGTCCCTGCCCATCCCTCGCCGCGGATCCCTGCGCCGGCAGGCTCCGGAGCCCGGTAGGCGGCATTGGGCGCCAGGACGAGGTCGTCGGCAATGCTCCCGGCGTGCCGCCGCGGGCGGGGCAGGCCCTGTTCGGGCATCGCGCGCGCGAGGTACCTGTACACGTGGCCGAGAGTCAGCAGCCGCGGGCCCCGGGGGTCGCCGACGCGCAAGAGCGCCGAGAGCGCTCCGGAGAAAGCCGTCAGCTTAGCGCCCTCTGGCGCGAGCGCGTGTTCGTCGTGGGCGGCCGCGGCAAGCAGATAGCTTCCCCTGACCTGAGCGGCGGCAGAGTCCACTCCGGCTTGCGCGCCGAGCGGGCCACGCGCCCGGCCGCCAAAGCAACAGTCGAGTATGACCACGATGGTCCGTGCGGCGCAGCCGTTCATTGCGTCGCGGACGGCGGAGAATGGCAGTGCCTTGTACGCGACGCCACGGGTCGGGTCGTCGGTCGCCGCGGTCGCCAGGTGAAGCTCGCCGTCCGCGGAAATCAGCCCATGGCCCACGTAGTAGAAAACGAATGTGTCCGTGGCCTGCTCGGCGGCCTCGGTCAGAAGCGCACCTAACTCAAGTGGATCCTTCGGGTCGATCACCGTACGGATGTTCCCTGGGGCAGCACCACAAGCCTCCACGAAGACCCGGCTGAGTTCGGCCAGAGTCGGCCCCACCGCGGGGACCGGCGGAAGCAGCGAGCCCGCGGCGTGTGATCCGGTCCCGGCCATCAGCACACGGACTCCAGAGCCGACCAGGGCGCCGGCCGGCTGCTCACCTTGCGGTTCTTTGCTCCCTCGGGTACCGCTGACCACGTTGGCCTCCCATGCTGGCCGTCACACGTCCCGTCCGCACGCCCGCCGCCACAGGCGGATCACCGAGGGCCGGTGCGGGCGCCATCTTGCGAGTAAATAGTCATCGTGGCCTCAGGGCAAATGCTGCTGTAATGGGATGTCCCGTGCCGTGTTCACGAGGAGTGCGCGATGGACCTCAATCTTGCCGTGACAGGATCCGGTGCCGCCGACGAGGTGCGGTCGCTTCATGCCTGGCTGACAGCGGAGGACGAGATACGCGGACGTGCGCGGCTCGTGACCGGCGTTCCCGGGCCAGGCGTTCTCGGGCCGACCGCTGACTCCATCGCTGTCGCGCTCGGACCAGGTGGCATCTCGGCCGCTGTGGCCGTGGGTCTCGTCACGTGGCTGCGCCAGCGAAGAAGCGACGTTGTGGTCAGGGTACGCGGCCGAAGCGGCAAGGCGATCGAGCTATCGGCGAAGCGGGTAGGCGGCCTCGACAGCGCGCAGTTGCGCGAGATCGCTCACCAGCTGGCCGCGGAGTTCGATGAGCCCGATTAGCCGATGAGCCCGGCTGCCGAGCCCCTCAGAGCCAGTCCTTGGCCTTGAACACGAAGTACAGCGTCGCCGACGTGATCAGCATGAGCACGACCGCCACGGCGACACCCGAGGCCTTGCCGAAACCCGCGTAGGGCACGTTCATCCCGTAGAAGCCGGTCACGAACGTAGGAACCGCGATTATCGCCGCCCAGCTCGTCACCTTCTTGGTGATCACGTTCATCCGGTTGGCATGGACCGTCAGGTTGGTCTCAAGGATCGTGGTCACCAGGTCACGCAGGCTCTCCGTCCATTCCGTGGCCCGCAGAACGTGGTCGTACACGTCCTGGTAGTACGGCTGCAGCTGGTCGGTCATGATGCCGAGGTCCCTGCGCATCACGGCGTTGACGACCTCGCGCATGGGCAGCACGACCCGGCGGAACATGACCAGGTTCTTGCGCAGGTCGAAGTTCCGCCGCTGCACCGCCCCCTGGTCGCGCGGGCTGTCGGAGAACAGCTGGTCCTCGATATCTTCGATCTCGTCGTCCAGCGACTGCACGGCCGAGAAGTAGCCGTCCACGATGTTGTCGAGCAGGCCGTGCAGCAGGTAGCCGACGCCCTCCTTGGCCAGGTCAGGGCTGCCGTCCCAGTAGCTCAGGACCGCGCCGATGTCGAAGCGGTCGTCCTTGCGGATCGTGATCAGGGCGCGCTTGGTGATGAACGCGGACAGCTCGCTGGTGCCCAGCCGGCCCGTCTTCTCGTTCAGGTGCACCGCGTACACGGTCAGGAACAGGTACCCGTCGTACCGGTCGAGCTTGGTCCGCTCGTGTTCCTGCTCGGCGTCCTCGACCGCCAGCGGGTGCAGGCCGAATTCCTCGCTCAGCACCCCGAGATCGCGATCATCCGGATCGAGCAGGTCGAGCCAGACGACCGAGCCGTCGTCCTTGTCGAGGTAGTCGCTGATCTCAACGACGGAGAAGCCCTCCGCGACGAGGTTGCCCGACCGGTAGACCCTGGTTCGAGCAGGGCACGTGGTCGGCGTCGATGCCGCGAGGCAGGCGGCTGCGGAATCCTCTCCGCCGCGATAGGTCACCCGGCCGGCGGCACTCACATCATCACCTCCGCTGCCGGAGCTTGGACGTGCGTCGCAAGCGTACCTGGTGGTACGCGCGAGCAGTGATCGTCAGCAGCCATCGGGAGTCCCCGGCCAGCGCAGCGACTAACCGGCCCGTGGCGGGGTAGCGGCGGCCGATGGCCGAAAAACCCACGGGCGGACCTCAGCGCGGGTCCGCGGCCGCCAAGAGCGGCGGCGAAACCAAGCGGACCGTGCTGATCGCGGGGGCCGCCAATCTGGTCGTCGCGGTGATCAAGGCAGTGGCCGGTGTCCTGACAGGCTCGAGCGCGATGCTGGCGGAGTCGGCGCACTCGGTCGCCGACACGATCAACCAAGCCCTCCTGCTGACCTCGATCAAGAAGGCGAGCAAGCCGGCGGACGAGGAGCACCCGTTTGGCTACGGCCAGGATCGGTACTTCTGGTCGCTGCTCGCCGCGTTCGGGATCTTCATGCTGGGCGCGGGCTTCTCGGTCTTCGAGGGGATCCTCGCGCTGAGCGGCTCAGAGGAGAGCGGCAGCCCGCTGATCGCCTACATCGTGCTGGTAGCGGCTGGCACGGCCGAGACGATCTCGTTCGTCAGGGCCTACCGGCAGATGCGCGCCGAGGCGAAGCGAGAGCATACGGACCTACTCGAGCACGTCAGGAGCTCGGCGGACACGACCGTCAAGGCGGCGCTGTTCGAGGACTCGGCCGCGGTCATCGGACTGGCGCTGGCGGCGCTCGGAATCGGGCTGAGCCAGGTCACCGGGTCCGGCGTGTACGACGGCGCCGCGTCGATCGCGATCGGCATCCTGCTCGTGATCGTCGCGTTCCGCCTCGGCATGGACAACAGGGAACTGCTGATCGGCCGCTCGGCCGACAAGCGGGACCTGGCCGCCATCCGCGAGATCATCGAGACCAGCGACGGCGTCGAGGACCTGCTCGAGCTGCTCACCATGCACCTCGGCCCCGACAACCTCATCGTCGCCGCCAGGGTCGCGCTTGACGATGGCCTGTCGGCCGATGACGCGGAAGACCTCGCCGACCGGATCGAGCAGCGGCTCGGCGAGCGGGTGCCAGAGGTGTCGCACGTCTTCATCGACCCGACGCCGCGCGAGGCCGAGCGGCGCGAGCGCTCCGGCTGCCGGCAACGCCTAGCCGAACGCGACCGGGCCGACGACAAGCAGCAGACACACGAGACACAGAGCACCCAGGCAACATAGGCCGAGCCGGTCAGGGATCATAGTCACGTGAACGCCGGCCTGTTCAGCGCCCTGTTCGGCCGCGGTGACGTCGACGCGGGCGATGACGCCTGGCTGCGGGCGATGCTCGACACCGAGGCCGCGCTCGCGCGCGCGGCCGAGCGGGCCGGGCTCGCACCGCCGGGTTCCGGCCAGGCTGTCACCGCCGTCGCGCGCTCTGATTTCTTTGATAACAGGACGCTCGGGGAGGATGCGGCTGCCACCGGCAATCCCGTCCCCGCGCTGGTGCGGGACATGACACGGCTCGTCAACCCTGAGTACGCCGGAGCCGTGCACCCGGGCGCGACCAGCCAGGACATCATCGACACGGCGGCCATGCTGCTCGCCAAGCGAGGCATCGGCGTGATCCTCGCGGACCTGTCCGCGGCCGCGTCAAGCTGCTCGGCGCGCGCGACCGAGCACGCGAGGACCGTCATGTCCGGCCGCACCCTGCTGCAGCAGGCGGTGCCCGTGACGCTCGGGCTGGTGGCGGCCGGCTGGCTGACCGCCGTCGACGAGGCACGGCTTGACCTGCACAGGATCAGATCCGATCGCCTCGCGGTGCAGTTCGGCGGCGCGGCCGGCACCCTCGCATCCCTTGGCGCGGACGGCCAGCGGGTCGCGGCGCTGCTCGGCGAGGAACTCGGCCTCCCCGTGCCCGTACTCCCCTGGCACACCGACCGCCGCCGCGTCATCGACCTTGCCGCGTCCCTGACCGGCACGTGCGCGGCACTCGGCAAGATCGCCAGGGACATCACCCTCCTAGCGCAGACCGAGGTCGCGGAGGTCCGCGAGAAGTCCGGCTCAGGTCGCGGCGCCTCCTCCGCGATGCCGCACAAGCAAAACCCCGTCGCCGCGATCACCATCCTCGCCAACACCAAGCAGGCCCCCGGCCTCCTGTCCACACTGGCATCCGCCGCCGAACAAGAACACCAGCGCGCCGCAGGCGCCTGGCACAGCGAGTGGCAGCCCCTCTCCCACCTTCTGACATTGACCGGCTCTGCGGCCTCCTGGTCAGCCGAGATGCTCAGCGACCTACAGGTAGACCCGCAAAGAATGCGCGCCAACCTCGCAGCGACCCACGGCCTCCCCCTGGCCGAGAACCTCACCAGACTCCTCACACCAACCCTCGGCCGCCTCCCCGCCCACGACCTCATCGCCCGAGCCAGCCTCCGAGCCGCCACGAACAACACTGACCTCGCCGAAGCGCTCCTAGCCGACCAAACATCGGCGGAGGCGCTAGCCGACGCCGGCATCACCGCACCGCTGCTGCACTCCTCCCTGGAGCCGGAGTCCTACCTAGGCGCCACCCCCGAGTTCATCGAACGCGCCCTAGCCGCCCACGTTGAAATCGACGGCGCGCTGAAGGGCTGAGTCCGGAGCGGGCGGCATGCTCGCTGGTACCGGCGTTGCGCAGCCTGCCGGCACCGGCGAGCGTGCCGCCCGATCCCCCCTGACGAGGAAGGAGACCAGCCATGGACGACGAAGCACGAATTCAGCAAGGCATGGCGATCCGCCGCGAGGTCCTAGGCAACGCCCACGTCGACCGGGCCATCAAAACCACGACCGACTTCACCGCCCCATTCCAGGACTTCATCACGCGCTACGCCTGGGGTGACATCTGGTCACGCCCCGGCTTGACCCGCGCCGAGCGCAGCATGATCACCTTGACCGCCCTCGCGATTCTCCGTCAGGACGAAGAACTCGCCATGCACGTCAGGGCTGCGCTGGCCAACGGCCTGGCGCCGAGCCAGATCCAGGAGGTCTTGCTGCAGGTCGCGGTCTACGCGGGCGTCCCCGCGGCGAACCGGGCATTCGCCATCGCCGCCGAAGTGCTGGAGGATGCTACGTAGTCCGCACAGTTGTTCACTTAGCGGCCTATCGCTATCGTTCCGGTACATGCGGCGAGGAGGGACTGCACGGGGTGGCTGAGATCATGTCGCTGGCCGCGGCGATCGCCGCCGCCGTTCACGACGGCGACACCGTCGCGATGGAGGGCTTCACCCACCTGATCCCGCACGCGGCAGGGCACGAGGTCATCAGGCAGGGCCGCAAGGACCTCACCCTGGTCAGGATGACGCCGGACATCATCTACGACCAGCTGATCGGCGCGGGCTGCGCGCGCAGGCTGATCTTCTCCTGGGCCGGCAATCCCGGCGTGGGATCGCTGCACAGGTTCAGGGACGCGGTCGAGCACGGCTGGCCGGTTCCGCTCGAGATCGAGGAGCACAGCCACGCCGGCATGGCCAACAGGTACGTGGCCGGCGCGTCCGGCCTGCCGTTCGCCATCCTGCGCGGCTACCGCGGAACCAGCCTGCCAGGCCACACCGCGGGCGTCGCGGAGGTCACCTGCCCGTTCACGGGCGAACGGCTGACCGCGGTCTCGGCGCTGCGGCCGGACGTCGCCATCATCCACGCCCAGCGCGCCGACCGTAAGGGCAACGTGCAGTACTGGGGCATCACCGGCGTGCAGAAGGAGTGCGTGCTGGCCGCGGCCAGGTCGGTGGTCACGGTCGAGGAGATCGTCGACGAGCTCGACCCGCGCCCCGGCGCTGTGGTGCTGCCGTCCTGGGTGGTCAGTTACGTGGCAGTCGTGCCAGGCGGCGCTCACCCGTCCTACGCGCTCGGCTACTCGGCCAGGGACAACGACTTCTATGTGTCCTGGGACGCGATCAGCAGGGACCGCGCGGCGTTCGGGTCCTGGCTGGACGAGCACGTCTACGAGGCGAGAGCCGTGCGATGACCTACACCGCTGACGAGATGATGACCGTCACCGCCGCGCGGGCGCTGCGCGACGGCATGACGTGCTTCGTGGGCATCGGCCTGCCAAGCGAGGCGGCCAACCTGGCCAGGGCCACGCACGCGCCGAGCCTGGTGCTGATCTACGAGTCGGGAACGATCGGCGCCAAGCCAGGCGCGCTCCCGCTCTCGATCGGCGACGGGATCCTGGCCGAGACCGCGGACTCGGTGGTCAGCGTGCCGGAGATCTTCAACTACTGGCTGCAGCCTGGCCGGATCGACGTGGGCTTCCTCGGGGCCGCCCAGCTCGACAAGTTCGGCAACATCAACACCACCGTGATCGGCTCGGACTACGCGGACCCCGAGGTCAGGCTGCCTGGCGCGGGCGGCGCTCCAGAGATCGCGGCCGCCTGCCGCGAGGTCACCGTCGTCATCAGGCAGTCGCCAAGGACGTTCGTCGAGCGGGTCGACTTCATCACCTCGGTCGGGCTCGGCGACGGAACGGGCAGCAGGCGGCGGCTCGGCCTGACCGGCGCGGGCCCGAGCCGGATCATCACCGACCTCGGCGTCCTGCGGCCCGACCCCGAAACCAGCGAGTTCGTGCTGACCGGGATCTACCCCGGGCGATTGGTTAGTGAAATAAAGGACAGAACCGGATGGGACTTGCGGGTTTCCGGCGAGCTCAATGAGATACCGCCGCCATCGGAGTCCGAGCTGACCGCGCTGCGCCGGCTGCTCGCCACCATGCCAGCCAGCAGGGCTGGCGGCCCGGTCCCAGCCACGAAGGGAGCCGCCCGATGACCGCAGAAGCCGGCTTGATCCTGCCGCGGTACCAGCGGCCTGAGGGCGTCCACCCGCCGCTTGACTACCCGCCGTACCGCTCGTCGCAGCTTCGGGCGCCCATCAAGCCGCTGGTGCCGATGCCGCAGTGGCTCACCGAGGTGACCGGGCCGCTGCTCGGGCCCGAGCGCGTCACGACCGCCGACGCCGACCTGACCGCGCGGCACGCTGGCGAGCCGATCGGCGAGCGCATCACCCTCACCGGCCGGGTGCTCGACTCCGACGGCAGGCCAGTCCCTGACACGCTCATCGAGATCTGGCAGGCGAACGCCGCCGGCCGGTACGCGCACCCGGTCGATGACCATCCGGCACCGCTTGATCCGAACTTCGACGGCGGCGGCCGGTGCGTGACCGACTCCAGCGGCCGGTACAAGTTCGTCACGATCAAGCCAGGGCCTTATCCGTGGCGCAACCATCCGAACGCCTGGCGGCCCGCGCACATCCACTTCTCGCTGTTCGGCCGCGCGTTCACGCAGCGGCTGATCACGCAGATGTACTTCCCAGGCGATCCGCTCTTCGGCCAGGACCCGATCTTCAACTCGGTGCCCGACCCGAAGGCACGGGAGCGGATGATCGCCAGGTTCGAGCTCGGCCTGACCGTCCCCGACTGGGCACTCGGCTTCGAATGGGACATCGTGCTCCGCGGCCGGAGCGCGACCGTGTTCGAGGAGCATCTGTGAACCTGACCCCGTCCCAGACCGTCGGCCCTTTCCTGGCGATCTGCCTGCCGTGGCCGGACGGACCATTCGTCGTCCCCGAAGGAACGCCCGACGCGATCACGATCACGGGGCTGGTGCTCGACGGATCTGGCGATGCCGTCCCCGACGCGCTGGTCGAGACGTGGCAGGCGGACGCCGACGGCAGGTTCGCCCACCCTGACGACCCGCGCGGCCCCGTGCAGGCCAGTCCCGGCTTCCGCGGTTTCGGCAGGAGCGCGACCGACCAGGACGGCCGGTTCCGCATCGTGACCATCCGCCCGGGGCCGCTGCCGTGCCCCGCCGGCGGCACAGAGGCCCCGCACGTGGACGTCTCGGTCTTCGCCAGGGGCCTCCTCGATCGCGTCGTCACCAGGATCTACTTCGCCGACGAGGCCGAGGCCAACGCGGCCGACCCTGTCCTGTCCGCGATCGCCGAGCCCGAGCGGCGCGAGACGCTGCTCGCAGTGCCCGGCGACCTGGCCGGCGAGTTCAGGTTCGACATCAGGCTGCGCGGCGAACGCGAGACCGTCTTCTTCGATGTCTGATTCGGAGGCGCCGCCCCGGGGGGTTCCGGGGGGTCGCCCCCCCGGGCTAGCACTGGCGGGCTGGCTGGACGGGCCGGCCGGCGCGCCCGTCGTGGTGCTCGGCAACTCGCTCGGCACCTCGCGGGCGGTGTGGGACCGGCAGATCCCCGCGCTGGCCGCGCACTTCCGGCTGCTCACCTATGAACTGCCGGGCCACGGCGGCTCGCCGGCGAGACCAGGCCCCTACACGGTCGCCGGGCTGGGCGCTGGCGTGCGGGCCTTGCTCGACGCGTACGGGATCGACCGCGCGGCGTACTGCGGCATCTCACTGGGCGGCATGGCCGGGATGTGGCTGGCCGCGACCTCGCCGGAGCGGATCTCGGCGCTCGGCCTGATCTGCACGTCCGCCTACCTGCCGCCGGCCTCCGGCTGGATGGCCAGGGCTGACCAGGTTCGCGCGGCCGGGATGGCCTCGATCAGCGCGGCATCGATCGGGCGGTGGTTCACGCCCTCCTTCGTGCGGCGCGAGCCAGAGGTGACCGCCCGGTTCGCCGCCGACCTCGAGCGGACCGACGTGACGGGCTACGCGGGCTGCTGCGCCGCCATCGCCGAGATGGACCTGCGGCCGCAGCTCGCCAGCATCACCGCGCCGGCCCTGGTCATCTCGGGAACCGAAGACGCCGCGACACCGCCAGCGCACGCCGCGCTGATCGCGACGCACGCGGGCGGCGGCGCCCGCCTGCGGGTCGTCCGCGGCGTCTCGCACCTCGCGAACGTGGCCGCGCCCGGCGAGGTGACCGCCCTCCTGCTCGGCCATCTGCTGTCGCACGTACTTCGCTGACGGAGATTTCGCCCTCGGACGCTACCATGCTCGTGAGATGAGAACTTCCGGGCGCACAGCGCACACGGCTGCGGGCGGCGGCGAGTCCCAGCGTGCGACCGCCGATCTCGCCGCGGCGATGGAGCCGGCGCTGCCTGATGCGCCGGCCCCGGCCAGGGACAGCGACTTCGTCCAGTCGCTGGACCGTGGCCTGGCGGTGATCAGGGCGTTCGGGCCCGATCGCGAGCGGCTGAGCCTGAGCGAGGTAGCCAGGGCGACGGGCCTGACCAGGGCAGCGGCGCGGCGCTTCCTGCTGACGCTGGTCAAGCTCGGCTACGTGCGCAGCGACGGCAGGGAGTTCTCGCTGCGGCCCAAGGTGCTCGAGCTCGGCTACGCCTACCTGTCAGGACTCGCGCTGCCCGATGTCGCTGAGCCGCACCTGGAGGAGCTCGCGGCCAGGCTGCACGAGTCGTCGTCCATCTCCGTCCTCGACGGGCATCACATCGTCTACGTGGCCAGGGTGCCCACCAAGCGGATCATGACGGTCGCGATCTCGGTCGGCACCAGGTTCCCCGCCTACGCCGCGTCGATGGGCCGGGTGCTGCTCGCCGCGCTCAGTGCCGACGAGCTCGACAGGTACCTCGCAGAGGCGATTTTCGAGGCGTTCACCGAGCGAACCGTGACCGACCCTGAGCGGCTCAGGGAGGTCATCGCTGAGGTGCGCCGCGACGGCTACTCCATCGTCGACCAGGAGCTCGAGGAGGGCCTGCGCGCGATCGCCGCGCCGATCCACGACTCGTCAGGCGCCGTGACCGCGGCGATCAACGTGTCCGCGCACGCGAGCAGGATGGGCCCGGACGCCATGCGCACGCAGCTGCTGCCCGCCCTGCTCGAGACGGCGCGCCACATCGAGGCCGACCTGAAGTCCGTCTCCCCCGGCTAGCGGATTCACTCCATTTTCCGCATGTTCGTCCGCGATCGCGGTAGCGTCAGTATCAGCATTCTGGCCGCACGGAAGACGCCGTTATCGCAGCGTTCTTAGTGATCACACCGATACGCGAGGGACGTTGACAGTGGTCCAGAAGGCTGGCTAAGTTCTACATTGCGTATAGTCGTACGCCAAGCGAACATCCTGCGAGTACCTGCCCTGAAGTGTCGGCCGTCACCGGCGACGCCGCGGCCTTCAGTTCGCCGGGCGACCCGCGGGCGCTGACATTCAGAGGAGACGGAATGGACCGTCACGACGCAGACCTGCCGTTGCCCGCGGATCAGCCGATCTCGCGGCGTTCCCTGCTGAAGGGCGTGGGCGCGGGCAGTCTTGCTGTCAGCGCGGGCGGGCTGCTCGCCGCCTGCAGCTCAGGGCTCAAGGGCGGCGGCACGGCCGCCGCGAGCGGAACGATCAACATCGGCTTCATCACGCCGCTCACCGGTCAGCTCTCCGGATTCGCCTCCGGCGACAGGTACGTGCTCAGCCAGATCAAGGAGAGCTCGGCCTACAAGACCGGCATCAAGATCGGCAAGAAGACCTACAAGATCAACATCAACGTCCAGGACAGTCAGTCAAGCCCCACCAGGGCCGCGCAGGTCGCACAGCAGCTCATCACGCAGAGCCACGTCGACCTGATCCTCACCACGTCGACGCCGGAGACGACGAACCCGGTCGCGACTGCGTGCCAGAAGCTGCACACGCCGTGCCTGTCCACCGTGGTGCCGTGGGAGTCCTGGTATGTCGGCCTCGGCGGCGACCCGCTGAAGCCGACCACGACGTTCCAGTACTGCACCGTGTTCTTCTTCGGCCTGAAGGAGTTCCAGGGCACCTTCGCCCCCATGTGGAACCGGGTGAAGACCAACAAGGTCATCGCCTGCCAGTACCCGAACGACTCGGACGGAACCGCCTTCCGCCTCGGCTTCGAGCCGCTGATCAAGGCGTCCGGCTACAAGGTCGTCGACGGCGGCAAGTACGCCGACGGCACCACCGACTTCACGTCGATGATCTCGCTGTTCAAGAATAAGAACGCCGAGCTGTTCAGCAACGCTCCGCTGCCGCCGGACTTCAACACGTTCTGGAAGCAGGCCTCGCAGCAGGGCTGGAAGCCCAAGCTTGCGACCGTCGCCAAAGTGCTGCTGTTCCCCGCGGACACCGCCGCGCTCGGCGCGCTGGTCAACAACGTCGCGACGGACTCGTGGTGGGGCCCGTTCATGCCGAACACCTCGTCGCTGACGGGCCAGACCGCCAAGGCCCTGGCCGACGGCTACCAGGCACAGACCGGGAACCAGTGGGTGCAGTCGATCGGCTCGACCTACTCGCTGTTCGAGGTCGCGCGCGAGGCGTTCAAGGCCGTGAGCGACCCGCACGACGCGGCCGAGGTCGCCAGCGCCCTGCACAGCGTCAACTACACCGGCATGTGCGGCGCGCTCAACTTCGCCAACGGCCCGGCGCCCGGCGTCGGGATCATCAACCCCATCGGCGTGCAGTGGAAGAAGTCGACCGGCAAGTTCCCGTTCGAGATGACGGTCGTCGACAACTCGCTGAACACCGCCGTCCCTGTCCAAGGGGATCTGGTGCCCACGAATGCCTGATTCCGCGACTACGGCGCTGCTGGAGCTCGCCAGCCTGTCCAAGAGCTTCGGCAGGGTCGTGGTCGCGGACAACCTCTCGCTCGCCATCGATCGTGGCGACCTCATCGGCATCGTCGGGCCGAACGGGGCGGGAAAGAGCAGCCTGTTCGGCCTGATCGCCGGCGACCTGGTCGCCGACACCGGCCAGATCGTGTTCGACGGCGCTCCCGTCAGCAAGCTCAGCGCCGCGGCGAGGTGCCGGCGTGGGATCGGCAGGACCTTCCAGGTACCCAAGCCGTTCGGCGCGATGACCGTCTTCGAGAACGTGCTGGTGGCGGCCCAGCAAGGGTCCGGCCTGCGGGGCCGGCCAAGCTACGCGCACGCCTCGCAGGTCCTGGACCTGACCGGCCTGGCTGCCGACGCCAACAGCCCGGCTGAGCGCCTCGGCCTGCTGTCCAGGAAGCGGCTGGAGGTGGCCAGGGCGCTGGCGACCAGGCCGAAGCTGCTGCTGCTCGACGAGGTGGCAGGCGGCCTGACCGACCCGGAGGTCGCCCAGCTCATCAAGATCGTCAACGCGGTCCGCGCGGAGGGGGTCGCGATCATCTGGATCGAGCACGTCGTGCACGCGCTCACGGCGAGCGTGCACCGGCTGCTCTGCCTGTACGGCGGTGCGTTCATCGGCGACGGCGAGCCCGAGGAGGTGCTCGCGCTGCCCGCGGTCCGCGAGGTGTTCCTTGGCACCGAGGTGACGGCCTCGCTGCACGTTCCAGGCCCCCCCGGCGCGGCCGGCTGGGACGCGCAGTGACCGCCCTGCTTGAGGTCAGGGACCTCAGCGTGCACCACGGTCAGCTCCAGGCGCTGCACGGCGTCGGGCTCGCGGTGCCGGCCGGGTCGGTGCACGCGATGATCGGAGCCAACGGCGCTGGCAAGTCGACGCTGCTGCGCACCATCGCCGGACTGCACAAGCCGACGACGGGAGCGATCCTGCTCGACGGAGCCGACATCAGCAGGCTGCGGCCCGAGCAGCGGGTCGCCGCGGGCATCGCGCTGGTGCCCGAGGGCCGCAGGCTGTTCCCCACGCTCACGGTCGAGGAGAACCTGCAGGTCGGCCTCGCCAGTGCCCGGTCAGGACCGTGGACGATCAACGCGGTCTACGAGCTCTTCGACTGGATGCACGACCGGCGCGGCCAGCACGCCGCCCAGCTATCAGGAGGCGAGCAGCAGGCGGTGGCGCTCGGCCGCGCGCTGGTGGCCAACCCCAGAGTGCTGCTGCTCGACGAGCTCTCGCTCGGCCTCGCCCCCGTCGTTGTCAGGCGAATCTACGGGCTGCTGCCGGAATTGCTCTCCTCCGGCGTCACTGTGCTGGTGGTGGAGCAGGACGTGAGCCAGGCACTCGCGGTCGCGTCCGTCGTGCATTGCCTGCTCGAAGGCCGGATCACGCTGGAAGGCGAGCCGGCCGGGATGACGCCTGCCCAGATCGAGGCCGCGTACTTCGGCGCCTCGGGCGCCCGCGCCCGTGACGGATACGGCAACGGCAACGGCAACGGCGCGACCCGGGCCGCCGCCGCACCCGACTCGCCGGGAGCGGACTCATGAGCTGGGTCAACGCGGTCATCCAGGGCATCATGATCGGCGGGTTGTACGCCCTGTTCGCGTGCGGCCTCTCGCTGATGTTCGGCGTCATGAACGTGATCAACCTGGCCCACGGCGACCTCGCCGTCGTCGCCGCCTACGTCGCGCTCGGCGTGGTCACGATCACGCATGTCCCTGCTGTCTGGGCGTTCCTCGTCGTTGTCCCGATCTTCGCGGTGCTCGGCTACGTCCTGCAGCGCACGCTGCTGCAGTCGGCGCTGAACCGCAGCGTGCTGACTACGCTGCTGGTGACGTTCGGGCTGTCCGTGGTGCTCGAGAACGGCATGCAGCAGTTCCTGTCCGCGAACAGCCATTCGATCAACATCGGCTCGCTGGTGTCGGACTCGTTCAGCATCGGCTCGCAGATCACGATCGCCTACCTGAACCTCGTGATCCTGCTGGTCGCCGTCATCGTGCTGCTCGGGTTGCAGTTCTTCCTGTCGTCGACGAAGAACGGCACGCTCGTCAGGGCGGTCGCCGACGACCGGGAAGCCGCGCAGATCGCCGGCGTGAGCTACCGGCACGTGTTCGGTATCGCGGCCGCGATCGCCTTCGGAACGGTGGCGCTGGCGGGGATCGCGTTCGGGATGTTCACCCAGTTCGATCCCACCATCGGCACCGACCAGCTGCTGCTGTTCGCGTTCGAGGCGGTGGTGATCGGCGGGCTCGGGTCGCTCTGGGGCACGCTCGGCGGCGGCATCCTGCTCGGCATCGCGCAGGATATCGGCGCGAACATCCAGGCCGCCGACCAGCTGCTGGCCGGCCAGCTGATGTTCCTGCTGATCCTGATCATCAGGCCGCAGGGGCTGACCGGCCGGAGGGAGCGGGCATGACGACTCGTGCCGGAGGAGCGCCGGTGCGGGTCACCAGGGCCAGGCGATCGACGCTGTGGGCGGCCGTCGCCGCCGTCATCGCGATCATCGTGCTCGGCTACCTGCCCTACCTGGTGTACTCGGGGACCACGAACCTGCTGGTCAACTTCTTCATGCTGCTGATCATGGCGAGCATGTGGAACCTGCTCGCAGGGTACGCGGGCCTCGTCTCGGTCGGCCAGCAGGCCTTCATCGGCCTCGGCGCCTACTTCGTGCTCATCCTCGCCGACCAGGGCATCAACCCGTTCGCGGCCATTCCCGTGGCCACGCTGATGGCCGGTGTCGTGGGCCTGGTCGTCTGGTGGCTGGTCTCCCGGCTGCGCAGCGGTTACTTCTCGATCACGATGTGGGTCATCGCCTCGGTCTGCGAGCTGATCATCGTCCAGATCTCAGCCCTCGGCGGCGGGACCGGCACCGCGCTGCCTGGCCTGGACCTGAGCCCGACGCTGTTTAACGCCTACACCTACTGGGTCACGCTGGCGGTGACCGTGATCGTGCTCGCCGCGATCTACTACCTGCTGCGCAGCCCCATCGGCCTGGTGCTGACCGCGATCAGGGACGACGAGACCGGCGCGCGCAGCGTCGGCGCCAAGGTGCATGGCACGCAGCGCCTCGTGTTCATGGTGGCCGCCGGGGGGTGCGGCGCCGCTGGCGCCCTGTACATCATCAGCCAGCAGTTCGTGGTGCCGACGGCCGCGTTCAGCGTGCAGTGGTCCGCGGAGATGATCTTCATAACGATCATCGGCGGGATCGGGTCGATCGAAGGGCCGATACTCGGGACGATCGTGTTCTTCGTGCTGCAGCAGACCCTGTCGCAGTACGGCACCTGGTACTTCATCATCCTCGGGATCGTGGCGATGACCGTCGCGATCTGGGCCCCTCGCGGCCTGTGGGGACTGATCTCCGACAAGCTCGGAATCCGGCTGTTCCCCGTCGGCTTTTACCTGTGGCCAGCGGGCACTGGCCCAAGGCGCTCCCTGATTCCCGCCCGCTGGCGTTAGCCTGGTATCGCCTGAACGGAGGCGGCCCATGAGCCTGGCCGGCGTGAAGCTGCACGAGGGCTGGCCGTTTTCCGCGGACCGGGGGATCCGGTCGCCAAGGAGCGGTCGTAGCCGCGTTCACCGCAGGCGATGGCGCTGGCCGTGGTGGGCGTGGCTGGTACTCGCGTTGACGGTGGCAGTCATCGCAACGGCATCGGTGCTGCTGACACTCGCGAACGCCTACCAGCCACTTGCCTTCGGCGATACGAGCAGCGGCACCCTGGCGTACCCAGGACTGCCGGCCGGGCACGGCATCAGGCCCGTGAACACCTTCGGCGACGTCCGCGAGGACATGTACATCCCGCCGCAGCGCGGCACGTTCTATCTCTTCGTCACCATCATGAACAACGGGTCCAGGCCCGTGATCATCGAGAGCGTATCGCTCCCCAAAGGCAGCGCTCTGAGGCAAGCGGGCCAGACCCGCTACGCACGGCCCGGCGCGGGTTACGGTGCGCCAGGCATACCGCCGGCGAGACACGCGCTGCACGACGTCACGCTCGGTCATTGGCAGGAGATCTTCGTGGCCGTCCCCGTGCGTTCCTGGCCCTGTACGTCCAAGGAGTTCGGCTGGTCCACGGTGCCGTCGTTCGACGTCACGTACCGGTTCGCGATGTTCACTCACGTCGCGGCGCTGCCGTGGGGCATGAACGACGACATGCTGATCATGCACGGGCCGTACGGCAAGCCGGGCCAGCCCGGCGTGTACTGCGTGCGCACGTAACCAGGACTACCCCCAGACGTGCTGGGCGACCTGGACGATCAGGCGGAGCTTCGCGGCCTGCTCGTCGGCGGTCAGCACGTTGCCTTCCACGGTCGATGAGAACCCGCACTGCGGAGACAGGCAGAGCTGATCGAGCGGCACGAACCTGGCTGCTTCGTCGATCCTGCGCTTGAGCGCGTCGGGGTCCTCGAGCCGACCGCTCTTCGTGGTGACCAGCCCGAGCACGACCATCTTGCCCTTCGGCACGAACCGCAGGGGCTCGAAGCCGCCGGACCGCTCGTCGTCGTACTCGAGGAAGAACCCGTCCACGTTCAGCTCGCTGAACAGGGCCTCGGCGACGAAGTCGTAACCGCCCTCGGCGGCCCATGACGACCTGAAGTTGCCTCGGCACATGTGCGTGGTCACGGCCATGGCCTCTGGCCGGCCGGCGATCGCGTCGTTGACCTGGCGGATGTACCGCAGGTGCAGGTGCTCGGCGTCTTCGCCGCGGCCGGCGATCTCGGCGCGCTGCGCCGGGTCGTTCAGGTACGCCAGGCTCGTGTCGTCCAACTGCAGGTACTGGCAGCCGAGCGCGCCGAGGCGGCTGACCTGCTCGGCATAGGCGGCCGACAGGTCCGACCAGAACTCCTCCATGTCCGGGTAGACCTGCGGATCGATCGCCGCCGGACCACCCCGGTAGTGGACCATGTTCGGCGACGGAATCGTGAGCTTCGGCGTCGCTGACGTCGCGACCGACTGCAGGTACCTGAAGTCCTGCTCGAAGATCGTGTGGTCGAGCCGGATCTTGCTGTCCACGTGCAGCGCGGCAGGGGTGAACTCGATGGTGCCCGACTGGCTACGGAACTTCACGGCGAGGTTGCCAGGAGCCTTGCCGATCCCGCCTAGCTGGTAGATGAAGTCCATGTGCCAGGACGCGCGGCGGTACTCGCCGTCGGTGGCTGACAGCAGGCCAACTTGTGCCTGCATGCTCACGGCCCCGGCGATCGCCGCGTCCTCCACGGCGCGCAGCTGCGCGGCGTCGAGCTGGCCGGCCGCGAACTCGTCACGGGCCGCGAGCAGGCTGGCCGGGCGGAGCAGACTGCCGACGTGGTCGGCGCGGAACGGCGGTGTCGTGCGCATGACGGTGCGGGCTCCTTCGTTATCGCGGGTAGCCGGTGTAATTCTCGGCCAGTGACGTGGCGGCCGCGCGGGATGAGACGACATACCTGAGCTGAGCTAGCTGCAGTTCGGTCGCCATCTCATCGGCGCCAGGGGTGCGGTGCAGCATCGTGGTCATCCACCAGGAGAAGTGCGTGGACCGCCAGACCCGCTCCAGGCAGGTGGCCGAGTAGGCAGCGGCGAGAGCCTCATCGCCGCGCAGCAGGGCGTCGAGCGCCGGGGCCAGCACCGCCACGTCGGCCATGGCCAGGTTCAGGCCCTTCGCGCCGGTCGGCGGCACGATGTGCGCGGCGTCACCGGCCAGGAACAGCCGTCCGTACCGCATCGGCGCGCAGACGAAGCTCCGCATTGGCGTGATGCCCTTGTCGAGCACGGGTCCCTGCTTCAGTTCCCAGCCAGAGCCCGGCCGTTCGAACCGGCGCTGCAGCTTGGCCCAGATCCGGTCGTCCGGCCAGTTGTCGATCTGCTCGTCGGGATCGACCTGGAGGTAGAGACGGCTGACCGTCGGGCTGCGCAGGCTGTGCAGGGCGAAGCCGTCACGATGGTGGGCATAGATCAGCTCGTCGGTCGACGGCGGCACGTCCGCGAGGATGCCGAGCCAGGCGTACGGGTAGTCGCGCTCGCGCACCGTGGTCAGGCCCGGGGGTATCGCTGGCCGGCAGATCCCGTGGAACCCGTCGCAGCCGGCGATCGCGTCGCAGACGACCTCCTGCCTCGCGCCGTCCGCGTCGGTGTAGCGGAGCACCGGCTGGTCCGACTCAAGCCGGTCGACCTCGGTATCGGTCACCTCGAAGTGCGGCGCCCCGCCCGCGGCGATCCGTTGCGCTATCAGGTCTTTGACGATCTCGGTCTGCGCGTACACGCTCACGGTGCGGCCGCCGGTCAGCTCGCGGAAGTCGATATGGTGCCGTTCGCCGGCGAACTGCAGGTAGATGCCGCCGTGCTCAAGGCCCTGGCGGTCGAGCCGGCCGGCGAGGCCGGCCGCGCGCAGCAGCCGGACGCTGCCGTCCTCGATGACGCCAGCGCGCTGCCTGGCCTCGCAGTAAGCGCGGCTGCGGGATTCCACGACCACGGAATCGATGCCGCGCAGCGCGAGCAGATGCGACAGCAGCAGCCCGGCCGGGCCGGCCCCGACGATGCCTACCTGCGTTCGCATGTCCTCATGCTGTCCTAGCGCGCTCACGCCGGTCCGGCCAGGGCGCGGACGGCTGGCCCGGGGGCCGCGGAACAGGACTGTGCGCTTCACGCACAGCAGTTCCGTAATCGAACATTAGCAACTTAGGTGGGCACCTGGGGCGGTGTCAACGGCCGCTCCGCGCGGCGGAACGGCAGTAGCTTGGAGGTCCCCGCCGCGCATGCCACGGAGTTGCCCGATGTTCATCGAGAGCGTCAGCCTGCCCGCAGGCATCCCTGACCGGTGGCCGTTCACCATCATCGAGCTCGGCCGGCACGGCCTGCGCCGGACGCCGTGGGAAGAGCTGGAGATCGTCGATCACTGGCGCCGCTACCTCCGCGACCCGCGGTCCTACCTCCGGCACTTCATCACCGCCCCTGACCGCCTGACGTAGACACCACCCGCGGCCGCGATCCGTCAACTTGAGTTGACAGGCCATCACCCGTCAACGTATGTTGACGGCATGAGCCAGGGAATGGGACTCGCCGAGGCGGCGAGCGGCGCCGATCCGGCCGCAGGACTGCAGGCCGCGCGCGAGCTGCGCGAGCTCGCCGAGCGGCTTGAGGGACTCCAGGTGCACAACGCACGGCAGCACGGCTGGTCCTGGCAGGAGATCGCGTTCTTCCTCGGCGTCAGCAAGCAGGCCGTGCACAAGAAGTACGCCAGCCGGACCGGCTGACGGCGCAAGGAGCTGAGATGTTCGAGCGATTCACGACAGAAGCCAGAAACGCGGTGCAGCTCGCGCAGTCCGAGGCGCGCGTCCTCAGCGCGAACCGGATCGGCGCCGAGCACCTCTTGCTGGCGCTGGCGCACGGCCGCGCGGGAACGGCGGCTGATGCTTTGCGTGCGGCCGGACTCGACGCCGCGAAGCTCAGGCCGCTGGCCGTGGCGCGCCCCGAGCTCGCGCCGCTGGACGCGGATGCGCTGGCCGTTCTCGGCATCGACCTGGATCAGGTCAGGCGGGCCGCCGAGGCCGCGTTCGGCCCTGGCGCGCTGGACCGTCCGGCGAGACCGGCAGGGTCGCGGACGACGCGGTTCAGGATGACGCAGGACGCCAAGGATGCGATCGCCTGCGGCCTGCGGGTCGCGCATCACAGGCATGACCACGAATTCACGGCGGGTCATCTGCTCGCCGGCCTGATCGACCAGGGCGACAACGAGGCCTTGCGGCTGCTCGCCGCCGCCGAGGTCGATCCGGCAGCGCTGCGGGCCGACGTCCTGCGCCGGATGGCCGCCTGATCAGGTACGGACGCGCCGCGGAGCGCCGTTGGCCGCGAGGTCCAGATCCTGCTGGAGCGCGTAGTAGGCGGGCTTGGGCTGCAGGTTCACGTCGCACAAGGTGGCGTAGCCCTCGCCGGTGAAGAAGCCGGGCACCCAGGAGTCGGCGTCGCCGAAGCCCCACACCGTGAACGAGATGCACTGCGCCACGGCCAGGCACGCCTTGAGCATCTGGGAGAACTCGTACGGCTGGGCGAACGTGGCGAGGTGATCGGTGGGTACCTGCGTCGCCGGGCTGTCGACGAACGTCCTGACGCCGGCCTCGGTGATCGCCACCTTCAGGCCGAGGCTGACGAATCGCCGCAGGTCCTGCGTCATCTGGGTGGGGAACCCGTACTGGGTGTCCAGGTGGCCCTGGTCGCCGACGCCGTTGATCGGCACGCCCTGGGCCAGCATCTGCCTGACCCGGGCATACACGGCGTCGCTCTTGGCGTTCGACCCGTCCTCGCCGGCGATGTTGTAGTCGTTGTAGAACAGCAGCGCGTGCGGGTCAGCCTGATGCGCCCACCGGAAGGCGTCGGCGATGACGGCGGCGCCCAGGTGCGAGACCCGAACGATCGGTCAGGACGCGACGACCGCTCCGTGCCTGTCGACGTCCAGGACGTGCACGGCCCACTCCTGCGCGGACCCCGCCGCGATCGCGGCTACCGCGTCAGGCTCAGCGGTGACACCCGGCACGATCAGCGCGAGAACGGCCGGTCCAGCTCCTGAGACAACGGCAGGAATGCCGGCCGCGCGCAGCGCAGCGACCAGCGCGGCCGTCGCGGGCATCGAACTGGCGCGGTAGGGCTGGTGCAGGAAGTCCAGCGTCGCGTCGAGCAGTAGTCCTGCGTCCGGTTTCCGCTCAGGCTGCGTCAGCGCGGCGACGAGCAGGGCCGAGCGCGCCGCGTTGCGCACAGCGTCCGCGTGCGGGACGGCGGCGGGCAGGACCTGCCGTGCCGCCTCGGTCGCGATCGGCTCGGCCGGCACGCACAGCACCGGCGTCAGGCCAGGCAGCGGATCGAGCCGCAGGCTGCGCACGGTACCGGCTGTCCAGGCGATGGTCAGGCCGCCGGCCAGGCAGGCGGCGACGTTGTCGGCGTGCCCTTCGATGTCCGCAGCCAGCCGCAGCACGGCGTCGTCGGGCAGCAGCGCACGCCCGTGCTCCCCGCGCAGCGCCCTGGCGGCGAGCACGCCAGCCACGATCGCGGCCGCGGATGACCCGAGGCCGAATCCGTGCGGAATCGCGTTCACGCAGCGCAGGGCGATCCCCGGCGGTTGCCCGCCCAGCTCGCCGAACGCTGCCCGCATCGCCCGCACGACGAGGTGGCGCTCGCCGTTCCCCGCCGTGCGCTCGCCAGCGCCGGAGACCTCGATCCGCAGGCCTGACCCGGTGACCTGCGCGTGCACCTGGTCATGCAGGCTCAGTGCCAGGCCGAGCGCGTCGAAGCCGGGCCCGAGATTGGCGCTGGTCGCCGGCGTGCGCACGACGACGGGCCCGGTCAGGTACGTCGCCATCTGCTCAGTGCTCGTCGGCTTTGGCCAGGCCGAGCGCGGTCGCGGCAGCCTGCGGATCGACCGCGACGATGGCGGGCTCCGGCAACCCGGCCATCGCCGTGTCGGGATCCTTCAGCCCCGCGCCGGTGATCGTGCAGACCACCAGGCAACCCGGCTCTACGTCGCCGGCCTTGCAAGCCTGCAGCAGCCCGGCGATCCCGGCGGCGGAGGCAGGCTCGCCGAACACGCCTTCGCGGACGGCGAGCAACCGGTATGCGTCGAGTATCTGCTCGTCGGTCACGGCGGCGAACATGCCGCCTGACTCGTCCCTGGCCGCGTCGGCCAGCTGCCAGGACGCGGGGTTGCCGATCCTGATCGCGGACGCCACGGTCACGGGATGAAGCACCGGCTGCCCGGCCATCAGCGGCGCGGCGCCGGCGGCCTGAAAGCCGAGCATGCGCGGCGTCCGTGACGCCAGGCCGGCGGCGAGGTACTCCCGGTAGCCCATCCAGTATGCCGCGATATTGCCCGCGTTGCCGACCGGCAGGCAGTGCACCTGCGGGGCGTCGCCGAGGGCGTCGACGACCTCGAACGCGGCGGTCTTCTGGCCGTCGAGCCGGTCCGGATTGACCGAGTTGACGACGGCCACCTGGTGGCCGGCCTCGAGCTTGCGCACCAACTCCAGGCAGTCGTCGAAGTTGCCGTCCACCTGGAGCAGCCTGGCGCCGTAGATCAGGGCCTGCGCGAGCTTGCCGAGCGCGATCTTGCCGCGCGGCACCAGCACCACGCACTCCAGCCCCGCCCGCGCCGCGTAGGCGGCCGCGCTCGCGCTCGTGTTGCCGGTCGAGGCGCAGATCACGGTCTTGGCGCCGCGAGCGGCCGCGAGCGAGACGGCCACGGTCATGCCGCGGTCCTTGAACGAGCCAGTCGGGTTCATGCCCTCGACCTTGAGGTAGACCTCGCACCCGGTCAGCTCCGACAGCACGGGCGCGGGCAGCAGCGGCGTGCCGCCCTCGCCGAGCGTGACGACCGCCTCTGCCGCGATGTCCGGCAGGCGGGCGGCGTACTCCCCGATCACCCCCCGCCAGACGGAGGCGCTCATGACCGGCTCACTCGCCCTCCTCGCCCTCGACCCGCAGTACGCTGTCGACCGCGCGGACCGCGTCCATGGCGGTCAGGTCGGCGACGGTGTCGGCGAGCGCGGCCTCGCGGGCGGTGTGCGTCACGATGATCAGCGTGGCGTCCTCGCCGCGGCCTTCCTGATGCACGGCCTTGATCGACACGCCGCGCCGGGCGAAGCTCTCCGCCACCGGGGCGAGCACGCCTGGCCGGTCGGCCACGTCCAGGCAGACGTAGTACCTGGTCAGCGCGTCAGCCATCGGCACCACAGGCAGCTCCGCGTACGTGGCTGGCTCGGGCCCCCGCATCCCGGCCCGCAGGTTCCGCGCGACCGCGACGATGTCGCCGAGCACGGCACTGGCTGTCGGCTGGCCGCCGGCGCCCGCCCCGTAGAACATCAGCCGTCCCGCGGCCTCCGCCTCCACGAACACCGCGTTGTAGGCCTCGTGCACGGCCGCGAGCGGATGCACCCGCGGCAGCATCGCCGGGTGCACCCGCACGGAGATGCCGCCGTCGGAGCGCTCGCAGATCGCGAGCAGCTTGATCACGAAGCCGAGCGCCTTCGCGCTGGCGATGTCCGCGGCGGTTATCTGGGAGATGCCCTCGGTGTAGACGTCAGCCGAGGTCACCTCGGTGTGGAAGGCGAGCCCGGCCAGGATGGCCGCCTTCGCTGCCGCGTCGTGCCCCTGCACGTCGGCGGTCGGGTCAGCCTCTGCGTACCCGAGCCGCTGCGCCTCGGCCAGCGCCGGGCCGAACTCCGCGCCGAGTGAGTCCATCCGGTCCAGGATGAAGTTGGTGGTGCCGTTGACGATGCCGAGCACCCGCCTGACCGTGTCGCCGGCCAGTGACTCGCGCAGCGCCCGCAGCAGCGGGATCGCGCCGGCCACCGAGGCCTCGTAGTACAGGTCGGCGCCGTTCGCGCTGGCCGCCTTGTGCAGTGCCTCGCCGTCGCTGGCCAGGAGCGCCTTGTTCGCGGTCACCGCGGAACGGCCGGAGTCGAGCGCGCCGAGCAGCAGCGACCTGGCGGGCTCGACCCCGCCGATCAGCTCGACCACGATGTCCACATCTGGCCTGGCGACCAGGCCGGGCGCGTCGCCTGTGATCAGCGAGGCGTCCACGCCTGGGATCCTGGCGAGCTCGGGACGCCGGACCGCGATCCCTGCGATCTCGAGCGGGCCGCCTGCCCGCGCTGCCAGGTCAGCGGCCTGTTCAGCCAGCAGCCTGGCCACCTGCGATCCGACCACGCCGCACCCGAGCAGCGCGATGCGCAGGGGGTTCCCCGAATCCGTGGCACGCACGGCAGCCTCCCCAACAACCGGCCGACGAGATCCGCCGCACCTGATCGCCCAAGCCTACCCAGATCGCCCGCCCGCACGGCCATGACAGCGTGCCTGATCAGCGCCGCCGCGGTATCGGTGCGACACCCATCGCACCTGGACGTTATGGGTGCCTCACCGATACACGCCCGACACCCGCCCCGAGCACGACCAGGCCACTGCAGGGACCGGCAATCCGGGCATTGGGGGCATCGCGCGCCGACGCCTGCCTGTTTGCTGACCGCGAACGCCAGCAGGAAACAACCGGAGACCCGCCGCCGTTTACATACCCGGCAGTAATTGTAATCAAGTAATCCCGCGCTGGAAGAAGGCTTGATGAGCGAGACCAAGACCCTCACGCTCCCCGTGCTGCCGCTCGACGATGACGTGGTGCTGCCGACCATGGTCGTGCCGCTCGACGCCTCGGACGCCGAGGTGCGCGCGTCCATCGCCGCGGCGCAAGCTGCTGCTGACGGTGACGCCAAGCCTGAGCTGCTGCTCGTGCCGCGGATCGACGGCAAGTACGCGCCCCTCGGCACGCTCGCGGTCGTCGAGCAGGAGGGCAGGCTGCCCGATGGCAAGCCGGGCGTCGTCCTGCGCGGCATGGCCAGGGTCACGATCGGGGCTGGCACCGTGGGTCCCGGCGCGGCGCTGTGGGTGCACGGCACGATCGCTGAGGAGCCGGCGGCCGGCCCGCGCGCGGCCGAGCTGGCGCGCGAATACCGCGGGCTAGCGGCAGCCATCCTGCAAAAGCGCGGCGCGTGGCAGGTGGTTGACGTCCTGTCCCGGATAACAGACCCCTCGGCGCTGGCCGACTCCGCAGGGTACGCGAGCTACCTCTCGGTCGAGCAGCGCAACGAGCTGCTGAACACCCTCGACCCGGGGCTGCGCCTGGAGAAGCTCGTGGCCTGGGCCAGGGACCACCTGGCCGAGCTGGATGTGGCCGAGACCATCGGCAATGACGTCCGCGAGGGCATGGAGAAGCAGCAGCGTGAGTTCCTGCTGCGCCAGCAGCTTGCCGCCATCCGGAAGGAACTCGCTGCCCTGGACGGCACGCCGGCCTCCGAGGAGGACGACTACCGGGCCAGGATCGACGAGGCCGACCTGCCGGAGAAGGTCAGGGACGCGGCGCTGCGTGAGGCCGCCAAGCTGGAGCGAGGCTCGGACGCCTCGCCAGAGGCCGGCTGGATCAGGACCTGGCTGGACACCATCCTGGACGTGCCGTGGAACGAGCGCACCGATGACGCTTATGACATCGCGGACGCCCGCGCCGTCCTGGACGCCGACCACGCGGGACTCGACGAGGTGAAGGAACGAATCATCGAGTACCTCGCGGTCCGCAAGCGGCTCGCCGAGCGCGGCATGGCCGTGGCCGGCGGCCGCAGGAGCGGCGCCGTGCTGGCCCTGGCCGGCCCGCCTGGAGTCGGCAAGACCTCCCTTGGTGAGTCGGTCGCCCGCGCGATGTCCCGCAAGTTCGCCAGGGTCGCGCTCGGCGGCGTGCGTGATGAGGCCGAGATACGCGGTCACCGCCGCACCTACGTCGGCGCGCTGCCCGGCCGGATCGTCCGCGCGATCCGCGAGGCCGGGTCCATGAACCCGGTCATCCTGCTCGACGAGGTCGACAAGGTCGGCGCCGACTACCGCGGCGACCCCACGGCCGCACTGCTCGAGGTGCTCGACCCCGCCCAGAACCACACGTTCCGCGACCACTACCTCGAGGTCGAGCTCGACCTGTCCGACGTCCTGTTCATCGCGACCGCCAACGTCGCCGAGATGATCCCCGAGCCCCTGCTTGACCGGATGGAGCTCATCCGCCTCGACGGCTACACCGAGGACGAGAAGGTCACGATCGCCCGCGATCACCTCCTCCCCCGCCAGCTAGACCGCGCAGGCCTGAGCCATGACGAGGTCGAGTTCGATGACGGCGCACTTCGCCGCCTGGCAACTGAGTACACCCGAGAGGCGGGAGTTCGCTCCCTGGAGCGCTCTATCGCCCGCGTCTTGCGCAAGATCGCCGCGAAACTTGCGACGAACCCCGCGGACGACACGGGCGCGATGCCCGGCGTTGCGCAGCCTGCCGGCATCGCGTCTGCGTCGCCGGCAGCCCCCGAGCTACGTCTTCCCGTGACGATCGCCGAGCAAGACCTGCCTTCCTACCTCGGGCACCCGCGCTTCACGCCGGAGTCCGCCGAGCGAACAGCGGTTCCGGGAGTGGCCGCAGGACTCGCGGTCACCGGAACAGGCGGCGACCTGCTGTTCATCGAGGCGTCGCTGGCCGACGCGGCGAGCGGCAGCACCGGGCTGACGCTCACCGGCCAGCTCGGCGACGTGATGAAGGAGTCCGCCCAGATCGCGCTGTCCTACCTGCGCTCGAACGGGCCGCGGCTCGGACTGCCGGTCGGCGAGCTGGCCGAGCACGGCGTGCACCTGCACGTCCCGGCCGGCGCGGTGCAGAAGGACGGCCCGAGCGCCGGCATCACGATGACGACGGCGCTGGCATCGCTGCTCTCTGACCGGCTGGTCCGTGCCGACGTGGCGATGACCGGTGAGGTCTCGCTGACTGGCCGCGTGCTGCCGATCGGCGGGCTGAAGCAGAAGCTCCTCGCGGCGCACCGGGCCGGCATCACGACCGTGCTGATCCCGGCGCGAAACGAGCCCGACCTGGACGAGGTGCCCGAGAAGGTCCGTGAGGCGCTCGAGATCCACCTGGTCAGCGACGTGCGTGAGGTGCTCGCCATCGCGCTCGAGCCGACCACCGCCGACGCCGACACCGACACGGCCGGTCCCGTCATCCCGGCGGTCGCCGCCTAGCGGCGAAAGCCCGGCACGGCCAGCATTCCGCGGACCCCCTCGCGGGGTAATGATGGATCATGACTGACCGGTCGGGGACGCACGGCATCGCCGCCGTGCGCGGCTGGATTCAGCTGCCCGGCCTGGCCGACGCCCGCCGGTACCAGCGGTCCTGGCTCCGCGGCGACCTCATCGCCGGCCTGACCGTCAGCGCGTACCTGATTCCCCAGGTGCTGGCGTACGCGGGCGTCGCCGGGCTGCCGCCCGTGACCGGGCTGTGGGCTGCCGCGCCGCCGCTGATCATCTACGCCGTCCTCGGCTCGTCGCGATCGTTGTCGATGGGGCCTGAGTCATCGACGGCGCTGATGACCGCGGCGGCGATCGGCCCCCTCGCGGCAGGCAACCCCGCCAGGTACGCCGAGCTGGCGAGCCTGCTGGCGCTGCTCGTGGGGTTGTTCGCGATTGTCGCCGCGCTGCTGAGGCTGGGCTTCGTCGCCGACCTGCTCTCCCGTCCCGTGCTGGCCGGCTACATGGCCGGCCTGGCCGCCATTATGATCGCGGGGCAGCTCGGCCGGGTGACCGGCGTGCCGGAGTCGGGCCGCACGTTCCTGTCAGACGTGGCCTCGTTCGTCAGGCACATCGCGAGCATCCAGCTGGCCCCGACCCTGATCGCGGCGGCGGTGCTCGCCTTCCTCCTTGCCGTGCGGGCTCGCAGGCCGACGTTTCCCGGGCCGCTGGCCGCCGTGGTCGCGGCCACGGTCGTTGTCTGGGCGTTCGGGCTCGACAGCCACGGGGTCGCGGTGGTCGGGCCGGTCCCGTCGGGACTGCCGTCGTTCCACGCGCCGGCCCTGACCGCGCTCGACGTGCGGGACCTGCTCGGACCGGCCGCTAGCGTGCTGGTGATCGCGTTCAGCGACGTCGTGCTGACCGGGCGGGCGTTCGCGCAGCGCGGCGAGCGGATCGACGCGAACGCCGAGATGATGGCGCTCGGCGTGTCGAACACGGTGGTGTCGCTGCTGCGCGGCTTCCCGGTCAGCAGCAGCGCCAGCAGGACCGCGATCGGCCAGGCGGCGGGCAGCCGCACCCAGCTCTGCTCGGTGACCGCGGCCGTCGTCATGCTCGCGGTCCTGGAGTTCGGGCACACGATCCTGAGCCACTTCCCTGTCGCAGCGCTCGGCGGGCTCGTGATCTACGCGGCCATCCGCCTGATCGACGTGATCCTGATGCGCCGTCTGGCCGCCTTCAGGCGCCGCGAGTTCCTGATCGCCATCGTCGCCTGCGCGGGTGTGCTGGTCTTCAACATCCTGTACGGCGTCCTGATAGCCGTCGGCATCTCGGTCGCCGAACTGCTCGTCAGGGTCGCCAGGCCGCACGGAGCGATCCTCGGCCAGGTGCCCGGCCTGGCCGGCATGCACGACGTCGACGACTACCCGAGCGCCCGCACCATTCCCGGGCTCGTGGTCTACCGCTACGACGCGCCGCTCTTCTTCGCCAACGCTGAGGACTTCCGCCGACGGGCGCTGGCTGCGGCGCGCAGCGCCGACCCGCTCAGGTGGTTCGTACTCAACGTGGAGGCCAATGTCGAGGTCGACTTCACCGCGCTCGAAGCCGTCGAGTCGGTGCGCGACGAGCTGACCTCCGGCGGCGCCGTCTTCGCGCTCGCCAGGGCCAAGCAGGAGCTGATCGACCGGCTCAGGGCGTTCGGCCTAGCCGAGAAGATCGGAGACGAGCTGATCTTCCCGACGCTGCCGACCGCCGTCGAAGGCTACCGCCGCTGGGCGCGCGAGAACCTCCAATCCGGCCCTAGTTGACCCGTCGCTCATAGCCTTCCCAGTACGTGGCCCGCAGCTTGAACTTCTGCAGCTTGCCTGTCGCGGTCCTGGCCAGGGCGTCCCGGTGCTCCACCGTCGTCGGGCACTTGTAGTGCGCGAGCTTGGACCGGCAGAACTCGATCACCTCCGCCTCCGTGACGTCGTGCCCGGGGCGCAGGACGATCAGGGCCTTCACGGTCTCGCCCCACTTCTCGTGCGGCACCCCGATCACGGCGGCTTCCGCGATCGCCGGGTGCTGGTACAGGCAGTCCTCCACCTCGACGGAGCTGACGTTCTCACCGCCCGAGATGATCACGTCCTTCTTCCGGTCGGAGATCACCAGGTACTCGTCGGGGTCGATGTGGCCCTCGTCGCCCGTGCGGAACCAGCCGTCGACCAGCACCTTGGCCGACTCGGATGGCTGCTCCCAGTAGCCGGCGAAGACGTGGTTGGACCTGGCCAGCACCTCGCCAGCGCCGTCCGCGGCGACCTGCACGCCCACCGCGGGCGCGCCGGCCCGTGCCTGCAGCCTCGCCCGCTCCGCGCTGGGCAGGTCGTCCCACTCGGCGGGCCGCCGGTTCATGGTGAGCAGCGGCGCGGTCTCGGTGAGGCCGTAGATCTGGATGAACTCCCAGCCGAGTTCGGACTCGACCCGCTCGATGGTCTTGGACGGCGGCGGGGCCCCGGCCACCACGATCCTGGTCCGGTCGCGGCCGGGCACCGGCTCGCCGGCCGCGTGCCTGGTCGCCGCCGCGTCCAGGATCGCCGCGACGACCGCGGGCGCGCCGCACATCAGCGTCACCCCGTGCGCGTCGATCCGCCGCAGCAGCTCTTCGCCGTCGACCTTGCGCACGACGACCTGAGGCACCCCCATGGCGGTCACGGCGTAGGGCATGCCCCAGCCGTTGCAGTGGAACATCGGCAGCGTGTGCAGGTACACGTCGCGGTCGGTCACCGTGGTCTGCCAGCCGAAGATCGCCGCGTTCAGCCAGCAGTTGCGATGGGTGAGCTGCACGCCCTTAGGCCGCGCCGTCGTGCCGCTCGTGTAGTTGATGCTGGCCGTCGCGTCCTCGTCAGGCTCCCAGGCGGCAGGCTCGGCGTCATCCGGCGCCTCGGCGAACAACAGGTCGTCGTCGACTCCGTCGAGCACGATCCGGTGCCTGGCCTTCACGTCCCGCAAGGCCTGATCGGACTCGGGGTCGACCAGCAGCACCGACGAGCCCGAGTGCTCGACCACGTAGCTGACCTCGTCGGCGTTCAGGCGGTAGTTGACCGGCACGAGTACCCGGCCGAACCCGCTGACCCCGTAGAACGCGATGCCGAACCTCGCCGCGTTGGGGCTGACGATCGCGACCCGCTCGCCCTGACCCACGCCCATGTTGTCGAGCGCGATCGCAAGCCCGCGGGCACGGCGCTCGAGCGAGCGGTACGTGATCGTGCCGAGCGACCCTGCCGTCCCCTGCTCATCGATCAGGGCGGGCCGGTCCGGGTAAACGCGGGCACCTCTGCGAAGAAAGTCGGAAATGGTCAGCGGCACCTTCATGGTCAGCTCCCAGCGTTGGATGACTGTCCGATACTGCGTCAGAGCGCGCCAGGGGGCAACCTTGACCGCTGGTGACAGGCTCGTCCGGCCATTGGCCCAGCATTCGCCGTCCGGCTGTGCCAGCATCGGACTTGTGAGGAATCATCCCAGATTTCACTCCGGCCCCTTGCTCCTCGTGCTCGCCGCCAGCCTGCTCGCCGCCTGCGGCGGCGCCGCTGCGGCTCCATCGCAGACCGCGCCCGTCGCGAGCAAGACCAGCCGGGCGGCCACGACACCGGCCGGCGGCAGCGCGCACGCGGGCGGCCAGTCCGACGGCGCTGGCCCGTCCGCGCCGCTAAGCGGCAAGAGCACGGGCCCGGCGGCCACGCTGGGCAACTGCCCGGTCTTCCCCGCGAACAACGCGTGGAATACCGACATCTCCAAGCTCCCCGTCGACAAGCACAGCGCCGCGTGGCTGCGCAGCATGAACTCGGGCTCGACCAATCTGCACCCGGACTTCGGCCCATCGGGCGGCTATCCGTACGGCATTCCCTACAACGTCGTCACCAGTTCGCACCGCATGGTCAGCGTGCATTTCCAGTACGCCAGCGAGAGCGACCGCAGGCCCTATCCGTTCGGCAACGACACCAGGATCGAAGGCGGCAGGAACGCGGGCGGCGACCGGCACGCGCTGATGCTGGACAAGAGCACGTGCACCCTTTATGAGCTGTACGGCGCTCGTTACGGCAGCCGCCCGACCGCCGGGTCAGGCGCCATCTGGAGCCTGCGCTCCAACAAGCTGCGCCCGGCCGGATGGACATCGGCGGACGCGGCCGGGCTGCCGATCCTGCCCGGCCTGGTGAACTACGGGCAGGTGAAGCGGGCGGCGCGGACGGGCACCCCGATCCGGCACGCGATCCGGTTTACCGCGGAGCGGACCAGGTCCGCCTACATCTGGCCGGCCAGGCACGAGGCAGGCAGCGGCGGAAGCCTGAGCCTGCCCCCGATGGGCGCCAGGTTCCGGCTGAAGCTGAGCTTCAACGTGGCGGGGTTCTGTCACTCGACCGCGTACTGCGCTGATGCGAAGGCCGTGCTGACCGAGATGCAACACTACGGCCTCATCCTCGCCGACAACGGCTCGAACTGGTACTTCGGCGGCGCTGCGTACCCGCAGTGGCCCAGCGCCCTGGTCGAGCTGCTCAAGCGGATACCAGCGCGGGACTTCCAGGCCGTGAACGAGAGCTGCCTGATGGTCAGCCGCGATTCTGGGCAGGCACGCGGGCACCAGGGCTGCCCGGTCGGCTAGTCAGGCCCGGTGCGGATCACTCGCGGACGACGTCGGCCGGGTCCTTGTCGGCACGGATCCCCCGGTATGTCGCCGCTCGCAGCCGGCCCGAGCTGGTCCAGAGCGCGAACTCGGCCTCGATCACGACCTCCGGCTCGGTCCACACCGCGCCGCGCGCCTGATCGGGCGGGATCGTCGCGCCGAACGGAGGCGTGGCCCTGCGCAGCGGCGCGAGCCGCGCCATCAGCATGGCCAGCGTCTGCCTGGTGAAACCCGTGCCCACGTGACCGGCGAAGGTGAACCCTTCCGGTCCGTATACGCCGACGATCAGCGAGCCGATCTGGTCGGTGCGCACGCCCTCGCCCGGCTTCCAGCCGCCGACCACGAACTCCTGGCGCCTGATGTTCTTGATTTTCCGCCAGCTCGACGAGCGCCTGCCGGCCTCGTAGCGGGACGTCAGCCGCTTCGCCACAATGCCTTCGAGCGCGTGCTGCCTGGAGACGGCCTGGACGTCGGCGCCTGGAACACCGACGAACGCGGGCGGGGTCTGCCAGCGTGCCCCGTCGACCGCGAGCTCGTCCAGCCTTGGCCTGCGAGTCGAGTACGGCAGGCCCGTCAGCGAGCCGCCGTCGGCGCGGAGCAGGTCGAAGGCCAGGTAGGTGACCGGGATCTCGGCCGCGAGCCGCCTGACCTGGCTGGCCGCCGTCACATTCATCCGCTGCTGCACGGCCTCGAAGCTCGGCCAGGAGCCGTCGCCGAACGCCACGATCTCGCCGTCCAGCACCAGGTCGCGTCCGCCTGCCGCGGCGGCGAGGCCGGCCAGTTCCGGGTACGTGCCTGTCACGTCCCTGCCGGTGCGCGAGTACAGCGTCACTGACCCGGCGCTGACGACAGCGATGGCCCGCAGCCCGTCCCACTTCATCTCGAAGGCCCAGGCCGCGTCGTCGGCGGGAAGCTCGCCCGCGATAGCGAGCATCGGCCGGAACTGAGCGGGCAGGCCGCTCCGGTCGCGGTCGATCACGTGGCTAAGGTACCCGCAGCAGCGTCGGTAAGCTGCCGCCGTGACGGTGCAGCGAGCGAGCATGATGCGCGATCGCACCGGCCAGCAGCGGGTCACCAACGTCGAGCTCTTCTTCGACCTGGTATTCGTCTTCGCGGTGACGCAGCTCTCGCGGGCCTGATCGTGGGCGGCGCCTACCTGGTCATGCAGGTCGGGCGCAGCGCGTTCACCGTCGTCGTGATCGGCGATCCCGTGCTGCGCCGCAACTCCAGCGCATCCTGGCCTGGTGCGTGCTGAGCGGGCTGCTCGCACTGGCCGGCGGCCTGGTCCACGGCGACTTCCGGGTGCTCCTCTGGGCCTGCGCGGTCGCGGTCGACCTGCTCGGCGGCGCGGCCGGCTTCTATACGCCGGGTCTCGGCCGCTCGCGGACCGCCGACTGGACGATCGGCGGTGGTGGCCGTAGCGGTCGCCGATCACCTCTGGCGGCCGCCGCCGGTTCCCGGCGACGTGGGTCGCTAGCCGCCTGCCTGCTGCTGCCCGGCGGCGCGCCGCACCCCTGAAATGATCGTGCGCATCGTCAAGCCGGGCGCGTACCGCGACATCCGCCAGGCGATCCGCGCCGTCCGCGGCGCGACGATCAGCGCGCGGTTCTGCTGCACGCCGCGGAGCACGTCCTTGGCCAGCAGATCGGACTGATAGAGCTTGCCGAGCATGCGGGCGAGGACGGCGGCGTTCTCGCCGGTCTCGGTCTGCGGCAGACCGGGATTGACGTGGCCGAGCAACGGGGTGTCCACGAACCCCGGGCACACCACGCTGACCTTGACGCCGCGCAGCGCGGCCTCGGCGCGCAGCGACAGGCTCAGCCCGACGACCCCGTGCTTGACGGCCGCGTAGGGCGCGAGGCCTGGCCCCGGCACCAGCCCTGCGAGCGACGCGGTGTTGACGATGTGGCCGTGGCCCTGGCGGAGCATGACGGGATAGGCGGCGTGCACGCCGTGCACGACGCCCCTGAGGTTGACGTCGATCACCCGGTCCCAGTGATCGACGGTCAGCTCATCGACCAGCCCGGCCACCGCGATGCCCGCGTTGTTGAAGACAAAGTCCAGCCTGCCGTGCGCGGCGGCGACCCTGGCAACCAGGTCGGCCACCGCCTCGGCATCCGTCACGTCGACGACCTCGGCGCTGACCGCGCCGGCCGGGATCTCGTCGGCTAGCGCCTTGGCGGCTGCCTCGTCGATGTCGGCGATGACGACGGTGCTGCCGCGCGCGGCCAGGGCGCGGACGATCGCCGCGCCGATTCCTGACCCGCCGCCGGTCACTATCGCGACCCGGCCCGCGAAGGCATCCATCCCCGGACGGTAACCCAGCGCAGGAAGCCGGGCAAGCCGCGGCAAGCCTCTCGTACCAGCCAGTCCCGCCGTACGCTAAGCCCTGTGACAGGCCCGCGCGTTCCCGACGACGACATCTCCCGCCGGCACGCGGCGATCGCGGCCGAGCTTCGGGCCGCATTCGAAGACGTGCTGGCAGGCCCGAGATTCACGCTAGGGCCACACCTCCAGGCATTCGAAACGGAATTCGCTGCCTACTGCGGCTCGCACGCGTGCATCGGGATATCCAGCGGGACAGCGGCGCTGCACCTGGCGCTGCTGGCGCTCGGCGTCGGTGCCGGCGACGAGGTGATCACGGTCCCGAACACCTACATCGCCACCGCCTTCGCTATCACCTATACCGGCGCGGTGCCCGTGTTCGTCGACGTCGAACCCCGCACGCTCAACATGGACCCGGCCGCGATCTGGACCGCGGTGACGGACAGGACCAAGGCGATCCTGCCCGTGCACATGTACGGCCAGTGCGCCGACGTCGACGCGATCCGGCGGGCTGCGCCCGGGATACCGGTGGTCGAGGACGCCGCGCACGCGCACGGCGCCACCCTGGGCGACCGGCATGCGGGCAGCCTGGGCGACCTGGCGGCGTTCTCGTTCTATCCCACCAAGGTGCTTGGCGCGCTCGGCGACGGCGGCGCGATCACAGCGGCCACTCCAGCCCTCGAGGCGCGGGTCAGGCAGCTGCGCTACATGGGCCAGCAGGTCAAGTTCGACCACGCGATCCTCGGCTACCAGGAGCGGCTCGATGAGATGCAGGCCGCGTTCCTCCGGGTGAAGCTGCGCTACCTCGACGAGCAGGTCGCGGGCCGGCGCCGGGTCGCGGCGCGGTACGCCGAGCTGCTCGCCGCGACGCCGCTGACGCTGCCGCCCGACGACGTCACGGGCCGGCACGCGTACTACATGTACACGGTGCTCGCCCCCGAGCGCGACGGGCTGGCGGACCACCTCGACAAGCGCGGGATCGGCAACATGGTCATCTACCCGCGGCTAGTCACCCAGGCGGGCGCCTACACGAGCCTGCCGTGGCGGTCCGAGCCGATTCCGGTCGCGGAGACCCTGCCAGGCCGGCTGCTGTCGCTGCCGATGTTCGCCGAGCTGACCGACGAGGAGATCGACCGCGCCGGCGCGGCCATCACCGAGTTCTACGGCACGTGACGAGCGATCCCGTCCGGCTGGTCGTGCTCGGCGGAAGCGCGCCGGCCACCGTGCAGCTGATCGACGCGCTCGCCGGCGCACCGCGCCTGCCGCACGTCGACGTGATACTGCACGGCCGGTCGGCTGAGCGGCTCGCCGCGGTCGCCGGTGCCGCCAGGCTGCGCGCCGAGGCACGAGGGCTGGCTGTGCGCGTCACGGCCGAGGCCGGCCGCGCCACGGCGCTGACCGGGGCCGACATCGTGCTGAACCAGATCAGGCCAGGCGGCCTCGGGCAGCGGTCGGCCGACGAGTCGTTCCCGCACGAGTTCGGCCTGCCTGGAGAGGAGACGCTGGGGCCAGGCGGCTTCGCCAGCGCCATCCGCTCGGTGGCCGCGCTGCGGCCGGTGTGGTCCGACGTCGCCAGCTGCTGTCCTGGCGCGCTGCTTGTCAACCTGACCAACCCGGCTGGGATCGTGACCCAGGCGGCGCGGCTGGAGTTCGGGATCGACGTCATCGCGGTTTGTGACTCTCCGCTCGCCCTGCTCGCCTCGGCGGCCGGGCGGCTCGGCGCGCGCGACGCGGCCGCGCTGCGGCTCAGGTACGCGGGCATGAACCACGTCGGCTGGTACGTGCCCGATGAGCCCGCCGAGCTCGACAAGCTGGAGGGCCTGGTATCCGGCATCGACCAGGACCTGCCGCGGCTGCACGCCGCGCTGCCAGGTCCTTACCTGCGCTATTACGCCCACCCTGACCGGATGCTCGCCGCCCAGCTAGGCCGGCCAACCAGGGCGGACCAGCTGCGCGAGCTTGCCAGGTCCACGCTCGAGACGTTCAGCAGGGGCGAGATCCCCGCAGCCTGGCAGCGGCCCGCGCCGTGGTACTCGCTCGCGGTCGTGCCGCTGATCGACGCCTGGCTCACCGGCTCGGGTCAGCTCATGATCCTCGGGCTGCCGAACCTGGGCCGCATCGCCTGGCTGCCAGACGACGTGATCGTGGAGGGCCCGGCGACCATGGCCAGGCGCGGCCCTGCTGAGCCCATTCCGGTCCCCGAGCTGCCTGACCTGCCGCGCGGGATCCTGGCCAGGCACGCGTCCTACGAGCGGCTCGCCGCCACGGCGCTGGCGGCCGGCCAGCCGCGCGAGGACGACCTCGTCAGAATCCTGCTCGCCAACCCGATGGTGACGAGCATGGACCAGGCCAGGGGCCTCGCGGCCGCGATCGCCGCCCGCACGGCTGGCCAGGTCCCCGGCTGAGTGTCACATCGACATACGAGCCCGGTCACGTCGTCTCCGCGAGCGCCGCGCACAGACGGCCGGCCGCCGTCGTGAACGCGTGCTCGGCCGGACGGCCGTAGCCGACGACCAGCGCCGGCCCGCGCTCGTGCCCAGGCGCCGTGTACAGCCGCAGCCCGTCGACCGCGACGCCGTGCGTGGCCGCTGCATCGACCACGGCATCCTCGCTCACCCGCTCCGGCAGCTCGGCCACCGCGTGCAGGCCAGCGGCGATCCCGGTCAGCCGTACCGCGGGCGCCGCGCGGTGCAGCGCGGCGATCAGCCGGTCGCGGCGCCGCCGGTAGGCAAGCCTGGAGTGGCGGATCTGCCGATCGTAGCCGCCGGACTCGATGAACGCGGCGAGGGCGAGCTGCTCGAGCGTCCCGTTCCCGCCCCCTGATATCTCCTTGGCGGCGATGACCTCGTCGACCATCGAACCGGGGACGACAAGCCAGCCAAGCCGCAGGCCCGGCGCGAGGCTCTTGCTCGCCGTGCCGGCGTAGACGACGTGCTCGGGCGCGAGCGCCTGCATCGCGCCGACCGGCTGCCGGTCAAAGCGGAACTCGCCGTCGTAGTCGTCCTCGATGATCACGGCGCCGGTGCTGGCCGCCCAGCGGACGAACGCGGTGCGGCGCGCGGGCGCGAGCGTCATGCCGAGCGGGTACTGATGCGCCGGGGTCAGCACGGCCGCGACCGCAGCAGCGTCGGCCGCGGCTGAATCGAGCGCGCCAGACCCGTCCACCGGCAGCGGCGCGATCCGCATGCCGCTGGCCGCGGCGATGCGCCGGTGCAGCACGTGCCCGTACGCCTCGATGGCCAGGGTGACCCCGCCGCGGTCGCTGAGCGCCCGGCAGAGCACCGCGAGGCCGTGCGCGAATCCCGAGCAGATGATCACGTTGTCCGGACTGGCCAGCACGCCCCTGGCCCGGCCGAGGTATCCGGCGAGCGCGACGCGGAGCGCGGCCAGCCCGCGCGGGTCCGGGTAGCCGAGCACGCTGTCGTCCGCGGCGGCCAGCGCGGCCCTGCCCGCCGCGAGCCAAGCCCGGCGCGGGAAGGCCGCCACCGCCGGGATCCCGGCCCGCAGGTCGTACCGCGGATCGGCGCGCCGCGGAGCCGCCGCGCCGGCTGGCCGCCCGACGGCTGGCACCGGCCGGTCGGCCACCCACGTGCCAGCGCCGGTTCTCGCCTCGAACCAGCCTTCGGCGACCAGCTGCCCGTAGGCGTCGGCGACGGTGTTCCTCGCGACGCCGAGGTCGGCCGCGAGTGCGCGGGAGGACGGCAGCCTGACCCCTGGGGCGAGCCTGCCTGAACGCACCGCGTCCCTGAGCGCTGCCTCCATCGCCGCCCTGACCCGCGACCCGGCGAGCTCCAGGTGCAGGTCGATCCCGCGGTGCTGGAGCCCCCCGCCGTGCTGGCCCGGGGGGACGACCCCCCGGAGCCCCCCGCCGTGCTGGCCCGGGGGGACGACCCCCCGGAGCCCCCCGCCGTGCTGGCCCGGGGGGACGACCCCCCGGAGCCCCCCGCCGATATTGGCCCACGTTTCTGGCATCGATATGGACCTTACTCCTGGGCCGCCAGGCGCCTAGCGTGGTAGCCATGACGACAACGCAGATGACAGCGCCCGTCGGTGTCCGCCTCGACTTCGACGAGCACGCCGCCGGGTTCGCCCGGGCCATGGCTCACCTGGACCGGGCCGCGATCAAGGAACTCGACAAGGTCGACTTCGACGCCAGGCTGCGCGAGCTGGTCAGGATCCGCGCCTCGCAGCTCAACGGCTGTGCGTACTGCGTGGACATGCACACCAAGGACGCACGGGCGATCGGCGAGACCGAGCAGCGGATCTACGCGCTGCCGGTGTGGCAGGAGACGCCGTTCTTCTCCGTGCGGGAGCGCGCGGCGCTGGCGTTCACCGAGGAGGTGACGCTGGCCGCGAGCACCCACGTCCCCGACGAGGCGTACCAGGCCGTTGCCGCGGAGTTCAGCCAGGCCGAACTCGCAGCGCTGGTCAGCCTCATCGTGACCATCAACGCCTGGAACGCGATCGGCGTCGCCACCCGTGCCTGGGAACCAGGCTCCTACCAGCCCTAGGCGCCTTCAGCCGCGCGACGGGGGCGCCCCGTTGCCGCCCTAGCGACGACGGGGCGCCCCCGTTGCGAGCGGGAGGGGCTTATCCCACTGCGGCGGAAAGAGCCGGGGTGGCCGCGGTTGGCTCTCCGGACGGTGGCGGGGTGGGCCTGGCGGGCTGCGAGCCGGGATCGGCGCCGCCCTGGTCAAGCCGGAAGGGCGGGTAGGCGTCGGTCATCAGCCCGGAGTAGGCGGCCACTCGCAGCGCCCAGCGGTTCATGCCAAGGATGAAGCCGTAGAGGGAGCCGGGGTAGCGGCCGGTGAACAGCAGCACGATCGCGGCGATCAGGACGAGCAGGCCGACGAGGCCTCCGCCTGCCAATCCGTCGCTCCAGCCGCTATGGGTTGCGTTGCCGGAAGTAGCCCACAGCCCGCCGCCGACGAAGAGCGAGAGGACGAGGTAGTGCGGCAGGGCCAGCAGCCACCACTTCACCAGCACAAGTCCCCTGGACAGCCGCTCCGGATAGGGCACGTGGAGGTGGGCCGGGTAATCAGGCACGTCGGCCAGGGTGAACGGCGGATACCTGTCGGTGCCGAGCGCGCTGTAGCCGTAGTAGTCCACCCGCCACGTCCATCGCAGCACGCCGACGTTGAAGTTGAACAGGCCCCGCGGGTAACGCCCGGTGCACAAAATCGCCACGAACGCCACAACGCTTACGACGCAGAACGCCAGCCAGAGAAAGGCCAGCACGACGACGTGCGGGATCAGCAGCAGCCACTTGACCAGCCACAGCCAGCGGGAGATCGACGGGTCCAGCGACGCGTCGACGCGGACGGGATAGGGGGATTGGCTCTCGGTCACTGTGTGCTCCCTGGGGTTAGGTTCGGCGCGGCGCGGGGTGGGACGGAGATGACGAGCTTGCCGCGAGCGTGCCCGTCCATCAGGTGACGGATAGCCGCCGCGGCCTCGGCGAGCGGGTAGGCCCGGTCGATCGCCGGGGTGAGCTTGCCGGCCTCGATGAGGTCGCGGAGCGCGATCAGGTCGGCGGCGTTCTCCGACGCGACGAAGGTGCCTAGCTTCTGGCCGATGAACGCGGACAGCACCTTGGCCCGGATCTGGCGGCCGCTGCCGCCGAGGAACCGTCCGTCGGTCTCACCGCCGACGATGATCAACCGTCCCCGCGGCGTGAGCGCACTCCGAAGACGGGTCAGCCTGGCGTTGCCCCCGATGTCGAGGATGACGTCGTACCGGGGGCCGCCGTCAGCGAAGTCCTCGGCGGTGTAGTCGACGACGCAGTCGGCGCCAAGCGCACGGACCATATCGACCTTCGTCGTACTGCACACGCCGGTCACTTCGGCGCCCGACGCCTTCGCGATCTGGACCGCGAAACTGCCCACGCCTCCCGACGCGCCCAGGATCAGCACCTTCTCGCCGGCCTGGACGCGCCCGTGGTCGCGGACGGCCTGCAGGGCGGTCGCTCCGGAGACAGGGACGGCGGCCGCCTGGTCGAAGGAGAGGTTCGCGGGCTTCGGAGCCAGCTTGCCGGGCCGGGCGGCCGCGAACTCCGCGAAGGTGCTCGTGGCCATCCCGAACACCTCGTCGCCCGGCGCGAAGCCGGTCACCTCAGGGCCGATGGCCTCGACCGTTCCGGCCAGGTTCCGGCCCGGGTTGGCGTACGTGGGCCGGCGCAGACCGAATCCTGCGAGCCTGATGGGATAGGGAAGGCCGGACATGATGTGCCAGGTGCCCCGGTCCACGCTGGCCGCACGCACCCGTACCAGCACCTCGCCGTCGCCCATGGCCGGCCTGTCGATCTCCGCGACCCGGAAGAGGCCCTCGGGCGCGGAGCCATAGCGGTCCTGCACGATCGCCGTCATGGTCGTTCTGCCGGCGGTCAGCGGGGGCGGTGCCCTCCGCCTGTCGATCTCCGTCTCATTCATCGTGATCTCCACGCCGTCGTCGGCTTACAGCGTAAGCCTCAGGCGAAGTCTGCGCTTACACCGTAAGGTTGTCAAGGACAGATTGATGGGAGCACACGAATGAGCACCTCGACTGCCGGGGGCCGAACGCCGCGCATCCCGCTCACCAGGGAACGGGTGCTGCAGGCCGCGGTCGCCCTCGCCGACGCGAGCGGGTCAGAGTCGCTGAGCATGCGCAAGCTCGGCGAGGCGGTGGGGGTCGAGGCGATGTCGTTGTACCACCACGTGGCCAGCAAGGACGACCTTCTCAACGGCATGATCGACGTCGTCTTCGGTGAGATCGACCTTCCCTCCTGCGCGGAGGACTGGAAGACGGCGATGCGTCAGCGCGCGATCTCGGCGCGCCTGGTCCTGTCCAGGCACGGCTGGGCGATCGGCTTCATGGAGTCGCGGAGCTCTCCTGGCCCGGCGACGCTGCGCCATCACGACGCCGTCCTAGGTTGCCTCCGTGAGGCCGGCTTCTCGATCGAACTGGCCGCGCATGCGTTCTCGGTCCTGGACAGCTACATCTACGGGTTCGCGCTGCAGGAGCGCAGCCTGCCGTTCCGCACGCCGGAGCAGACCGCCGACCTGGCGCGAATCATCCTGGCGGGCTTCGCCGCCGACAAGTACCCGCACCTGGCCGAGCTGACGACCCGGCACGTCCTCCGGCCCGGCTACGACTACGGCAACGAGTTCGAGTTCGGGCTTGACCTGATCCTCGACGGCCTCAGTGAGCGCCAAGGACCCGATCCCGCACACATCACGTGACGCGCCAGGCTCCGGCGAGTCAGGCCAGCAGGCAGGCCACCTCGTGGCCAGCGGCGCCGGCCGCGGGCTCGAGCGCCGGGTCGACCTCGGCGCAGCGGTCCTCGGCGATCGGGCAGCGCGGGCGGAACCGGCAGCCTGGCGGGATCGCGACCGGGTTCGGCGTCTCGCCGGACAGGATCTGCGGCTTCTTGCGCATCCGCGGGTCGCGGTCGGGCACGACCGACAGCAGCGCCCTGGTGTACGGATGCCGGGGATCGCTGATCACCGAGCGAGCGGGGCCGTACTCCACGATCCTGCCCAGGTACATGACCGCGATCCGGTCGGCGAAGTGCGCGGCCGTCGACAGGTCATGCGTGATCATCAGCACCCCGAGCCTGCCGTCCTCGCGCAGGCCGTCCAGCAGCGCGAGGACGCCGGCCCGCACCGACACGTCGAGCATCGAGACCGGTTCGTCCGCGAGCAGCAGTACGGGATCGAGCGCCAGCGCCGCGGCGATCGCGACCCGCTGCCGCTGCCCGCCGGACAGCTCGTGCGGGTAGCGATCCAGGTACAGGCTGGCTGGCGCGAGCCCGGCACGCTCGAGCGCGCCTACGACCAGCGTCTCGCGCTCGGCCCGCGACGCGCCGATGCCGTGCACGAGCAGCGGCTCGGCCACCGTCTGCCTGACCCGCAGGCGCGGGTCGAGGGACTCATACGGATCCTGGTAGACCATCTGGATGCCGCGCCGCAGCGGCCTGAGCCTGCGCTGCGACAGCACGGTGATGTCCTGCCCGTCGACCGCCACCGTGCCGCCGGCCGGCTCGACCATCCGCAGGATCGTCTGTGCCGTGGTGGTCTTGCCGCACCCTGACTCGCCGACCAGCGCGACCATCTCGCCGCGGCGCAGCGAGAGCGAGACCCCGTCGACGGCGCGCACCCACTGCCGCGGCCGCCTGGCCAGCCGGTCGGCGATCGACCGCCGCACAGGGTAGCGCGTCCGCAGGTCAGCGACCTCGAGCAGCACGTCGTCCGCGGTCAAGCGGCACCCCCAGCCCGGTGACACGCCGCCGCGTGCTCCCTGCCGCTGCCCGCTTCCATGGTCGCGAAGGATTCCGGTTCCGATAGGACCTCAGATTCTTCGTGATCATGGAAGTCGGAGGGCTTGGCGGCAACGGGCAGCAGCACGGGGCGCTGGTGCTCGCACACATCGATGACGACGTCGCACCGCGGCCGGAACGGGCAGCCGGTGACCGGCTCGTCCAGACGCGGCGGCGTGCCGGGGATCGAGACCACCTCGTCCGTGCCGTACAGGTCGGGCGTCGCCGCGAACAGCAGCCTGGTGTAGGGGTGCCTGGTGGCGTGGAACAGCGCGTCGGTCGTACCGGTCTCGACGATCTCGCCCGCGTACATCACGCCGGCCCGCTGGCAGATCTGCGCCACGACCGGCAGGTCGTGGGTGACGAGCACGAGCGCGAGGCCGAGCTCGTCGGACAGCCTGACCAGCAGCTCCAGGATCTGCGCCTGCACCATGACGTCGAGCGCCGTGGTCGGCTCGTCGGCGAGCAGCACCCTCGGCTCGCAGGCCAGCGCCATCGCGATCGCCGCGCGCTGCCGCATCCCGCCGGAGAACTCGTGCGGGAACCTGGATCCCGAGGTGGCCGGGATCCCGACCATGTCCAGCAATTCCCCGGCGCGCTTCCTGGCGGCCGCCGCGGAAGTCTCTTGGTGCAGCAGGATCGGCTCGGCGATCTGCGCCGCGATCGTGCGCACCGGGTTGAGCGCGTTCATCGCGCCCTGGAACACCATCGCCAGGTCGGTCCACCGGTGCGGCCTGACCGAGTCCTCACCGCCCGCGAGGATGTTCGTCCCGGCCAGCCTGACCTCGCCGGCCACCGACGCGTTCGGCGGCAAGAGCCCCATCATCGCCAGGATGCTGGTCGTCTTCCCGCAGCCCGACTCGCCCACCAGACCGAGCCGCTCGCCCGCGGCCAGCTCGAACCCGACCCCCTGCACGGCGTGCAGCTCGCCGCCGCCCGGCAGCGTGAACCAGACGTGCAGGTCGCGCACCTCGAGCAAGGGTGTGCTCTGCTGCCCGGGGGGACGACCCCCCGTACCCCCCGCTGTCATATCGCATCGGGCCCGCGGCCGGCCAGCGGCCTGAGCGCCCACCGCCGCGAGGACAGGTGCGCGACCTTCAGGCGCGGGTTGAGCGCATCCTCGATGGCCTGGCCAAGCAGGAAGCACCCCATGATGAGAAGGGTTATAACAATTCCATCGGGGACGATCGCCCACCATGCGCCGGCGCTGACGGCGGCCCGGTCGAAGGCGTGCTCCAAGATGGTCCCCCACGTAGTGGTGCTCGGGTCCTCCAGGCCGAGGAACGCCAGCGCGGTCTCCAGGTAGATCGCCACCGCGATGGTGAGCACGGTGTTGGCCATCAGCAGCGGCCCCACCTGCGGCAGGATGTGCCGGCCGATGATCCTGGCGTGACTGGCGCCGGTCGAGCGGGCCCGCTTGATGTAGACGCGCTCCTTGACGCTCATGACCTGGGCCCTGATGATCCTGGCTGTCGCCGCCCACTCCAGGATCGCGATCACGCCGATCACGTGGCTCAGGCTCGGTCCCCACACGTCGGCAATCACCATCGCGAACGCCAGGTCGGGGATGACGAGCAGGTAGTCGGTGATCCGCATCAGCAAGATGTCGAGCCAGCGGCCGAAGTACCCGGCGGCGATGCCGACGCCGCCGCCGATCACCATCGCGATCAGCGTGGCCGCGAAGCCGATGATCAGCGAGATCCGCCCGCCAGAGACGATCTCGCTGAGCACGTCGATGCCGCCGTCGTCGCAGCCCAGCCAGTGGCTGCCGGACGGCGGCGCGAACACCGCGCACGAGCGCGCGGTCGTGGAGTACGGCGCGATCAGCGGCGACGCGAGCGCCAGGATCACGAAGAACGCGATGATCCCGAGCCCAAGCGCGGCGGCCTTGCGCTCGGTGATGGCCTGCCGGATCAGCCCGGCCCGTCCGGGCGAGACCGGGCCAGCCAGCGCGGCTTCAGTCGCGATGGCGCTCATCCGGAGATCCGCGGATCGAGCTTGAAGTACGCGAGGTCGGCCAGCAGGTTCAGCACCACCACCGACACAGCGAGTATCAGGAAGCCGCCCTGCAGCATCGGGTAGTCCCGCTGGTTGACGGCCTGCCAGAGCGCCTGGCCGATGCCGGGCCAGGAGAAGATGTACTCGACCAGGATCGCGCCGCCGACGATCCAGCCGATCGACAGCGCCACCAGCGTGGCGATCGGCAGCAAGGCGTTGCGGACCACGTGCCTGGCGATCACCCGGCGGTCGGTGAGGCCCTTGGCCCTGGCGGTCAGCACGTAGTCCTCGCCCAGCGTCTCCAGCATCGACGAGCGCATGATCAGCGTGAACTCGCCGTACAGGGTGAGCAGCAGGGTCAGCGCAGGCAGGATCAGGTGCAGCCCGATGTCCTGCAGCCTGGCCGTGGTCGACTGGTGGCCGAACACGCCGGCGTACGGGTTCTCCATCCCCGAGGTCGGCAGCAGCCCGCCCAGCAGGATCAGCAGCATCAGGCCGAGGAACTGGGTCGGGAACGCGTAGAACGCGATCGCGAGGTTGGTGCTCACGTGGTCAGCGGCCGAGCTCCGTCGCCAAGCGGACACGATGCCGGTCGCGATCCCGACCACGATCGCGCCGAGCGTGCCGATCGTGACCATCGGGATCGTGTTCTTCAGGTCGTTGAGCAGCAGATGGGAGACCGGCTGCTGGGTGGCGAACGAGATCCCCATGTTGCCGTGGGCGAGCTGGCGCAGGTAGATGAGGTACTGCTGCCACTTCGGCTTGTCGAGGCCGAACTCGGCCGTCAGCGCGTGCCGCAGCTCAGGTGTCGCGTGCGGGACCCTGGCGAGGTCGGAGACCACGTTTCCCGGCAGCACCCTGAACAGGAAGAAGTTGATCGTGATGGCGACGAAGATCGTCAGCAGCGCGAACCCGAACCGCCTGATGACATAGTCGGCACCGCGCATCGCTGCTGTGCCTACTTCTGGTGGACCTGGAGCAGCGTCGCGGTCGACAGCGAGTTCACGGAGCCCATCACCGGCGAGACCGTGAATCCGGTCCATGTCGTCGAGTGCGCCTCGATGATGTCCGGGTAGTCGAGGATGATGTACGGCTTGGCGTTGTAGATGTACTGCTGCATCTGCCAGATCAGCGCGCGCCTGGCCGAGGCGGCGATCAGCGTGGACTGCCTGGCGTACATCTTGTCGTAGGCGGGGTCGCAGTAGCCGCTGTCGCTGTTGTTGCCGAGCTGCGCGCAGGTCATCACCGAGAGCATGAAGTCGGGGTCGACCGGCGGCACCCAGTCCCACATCGCCATGTCGAAGGTCTCGTACTTGCTGCCGGGGGCCGAGATCGCGTTGAACGTCGCGCTGTCGTCCATGTTCTGCTGCGTGATCGAGATCCCGATCTTGGCCAGGTCGGTCCGCATGATCTGGAACGTGCGGTCACCGGTGCCGCGCTCGTCCGGCGGGAAGATCACGCTGTAGGACATCGGGTGGCCGGCGGCGATCCGCACCCCGTTCGACCCGCGCTTGAACCCCGCCGCGTCGAGCAGCCGGTTCGCCTTCGCGAGGTCGAACGGCAGCACCTTGACGTTCGGGTCGTGCCACGTGCCGTCCGCTGGCGCGACGATCGTGCTGCCGGACTGGGCCAGGCCGAGCCAGGCGGTCTTGATGATCTGGCTGCGGTCGGTCGCGTACTCGATCGCCTCGCGTACCCGCGGGTCGAGCAGCTCGCGGTGCGTGGTCTTGCGGCTGTTGGTGTTGATGATGAAGGTCTTCATCGACAGCGACGGCGTGGTAGTCACCACGAACCCCGCCTGCTTGAGCGCCTTCACCGCGGTGGGCGGGGTGTACTCGCCGATGAAGTCGACCTGGCCGTCCTTGAGCGCCTGCACCATGGCGTCGGCGTTGGCGAAGAACTGCAGCCCGAAGCCCTCGATCTTGGGCCTGGGACCCCACCAGCGCGGGTTCCGCTTGAACAGCGCGTACTGGTTGGCCTTGTACTGGACGAGCTCGAACGGCCCGCCGGAGACCATCGGCTTGCCGTTGGACGGCGGCACGTTCGCGAACGTCTTGAGCTTGGCGCCGGTGCCGGTAAAGTACGGCGCCCAGACCTGCTTCGGCAGCACCGCAAAGCCCTGCATCTGCTCGAGCACGTTAGCCACCGCGGTCGAATACCTGATCACCAGCGTCGTGGCGTTCGGCGCGGACGCGCCGGTCATGTGCGCGAGCGCGCCAGCCCACTGGCCTGCCGGGCCGTTCTTGTACTTCATCACCTCATTGATGGTCCAGGCGACGTCGGCCGCGGTCAGCGGCTTGCCGTCGGACCAGTGCGCGTGCGCGACCGTGTGGAAGGTCCACGTGCGCCCGCCGTCGGAGGCTGACCAGCTGCGCGCGAAGTCGGGTGCGATGCCGAGCTTGCCGTCGTACTGCACTAGCTGCGGATAGACGTACTCGTAGACCGCGTAGGAGTAGTCGGACTGGGCGACGAACGGGTTCATCGAGTCGATCGGGTACGTCGTGCCGATGTGCAGGACGCCGCCATGAGAACCAGATCCGGTGCCCGACGCGCTGCAAGCCGCCAGCGCCATCGCGGCGCCCGTGGTCAGCGCGAAGGCCAGCGGCGCGGCGATCACATTTCGCAAGACGCGCATACGGCGAACCCCTAAGACCCAGGCCAGACTGAGACAATATACAGAGTATGAGGATTGCGCAGAACCACGTCAATCCGGTTCAAGAGACTCTATCGGCACTTTGCGGCAAAACGCTCGACCCAGCGCAGGAGGGCCCGCACCGGCGAACCGGTCGCGCCTTCCGGCCAGAGCAACCCTGCGCGGTCGAGGTAGGCGGTCGAGCCGTTGTCGATGTGCAGCCACGGCACGCCGCCGGTGAACTCGCTGAGGTACATCGCCGCCATGACCGTCGTGTCCGGCACGCCCGCTGGCGTGTTCCTGATGTCGGCGGCCGCGGAGGCCAGGTACCTGCGGTATGGACGCGGCAGCGGCAGCCGCCAGCCGGGGTCTCCGGCCTCGCGGCCCGCCTCGAGCAGCTGGCCGATCTCCCGCTCGTCGGTGCCGAGCACCGCCCACAGGTCCTCGCCGAGTCCGGCGGCGTCCGTCAGCGTCGCGACGTCGACGAGCGTGGCCGGGCCGCGTTCGGCCAGGTAGGCGAGCGCGTCCGCGATGATCAGCCTGCCCTCGGCATCGGTGTCCCTGATCTCGGAGGTCCTGCCGCCTCGGTGAGCGAGCACGTCGCCCGGTCGCTGCGCGGAACCGCCAGGCATGTTCTCCGCGAACGGGATCGCGGCGTCGATGCTGACCGGCAGCGCGAGCTCTGCGGCGCCGCGCAGCACGGCCATGATCGTGGCCGCCCCCGCCATGTCGGACTTCATCCACTCGATCTCCGCGTCCCGCTTGAGCGACAGGCCGCCAGAGTCGAACGTGATGCCCTTGCCGGTCATCGCGATCACCGGGCCGTCGCCGCCCCGGTAGGACAGCTCGACCAGGCGGGGCTCGTGCTTGCTGCCCTGGCCGACGCCGATGATCCCGCCGAACCCGCCAGCCCGCAGCTCGGGAACCGCCAGGACCGAGCAGGCCAGGGAGTGCGAAGCGGCCAGCTCACGCGCCCGCTGCGCCATGTCGTCAGGGGTGCTGTCCGATGGCGAGGCGTTGACCAGGTCCCTGACCCAGTTGGTCAGGTCCGCCACGATCTGACCGCGCCGCAGCCCGGCGCTGATGTCCCCGGTGCTGATGCCAACTGTGCAGACGCCGCCCGTGAGCACGCGCACGAGCCGGGTCGCCGGCGGCCGCCAGCCTGGCGTGAGCGGCTGATGCCGGTACCTGTCGAACTGGTAGGCGCCGAGCAGCAGGCCCTCGGCGAACGCGGCGGCAAGCTCCGCAGCCCCGTGCTGGCTGGAGGCTGGCAGCACGGCGGCGACCGAAGCGGCCCTGGTCATCTCCCGCGCCGCGCGCATCGCGGCCTCGCGGACGGCGCCGGGACCACATTCCGCCCGCGGGCCAGTCCCGATGACGAGCACCTCGTCGGCGGCTAGCCTGCCCAGGGTCAGCGTCGTGAACGCGTCGCCTATCTCCCCCGCGCATCCGCGTGCGCCAGCGGCCGCCATCAGGTCGATGCCCAGCGCCGCCGCCGCCTCACCGCAGCCGGGCCCTGGCTCGGGTACGCCATCTCGGCCCGCGTGGCACGGCAGCACGAGCAGGTCCGCCCGCACCTGCGGCACGCGCTCCTGGACAGCCTCGAGGCCGAACATTGAAGTCACGAAGCTAGCCTATATCGGGCTCAATGCCCAATCAGGCGCAAAGAGTATTGAGTATGCAGAGTATACAGGGTACGATCCGGCTGCGTGACGTTCAACGACAGGTACGCGGCGTGGGCGAGGCGCTCGCGTGAGCTGTTCGACCAGGCCAGCGAGGTCATCCCGGGCGGGGCGGGCAGCAGCGCGCGGACCCCGAAGTTCGGCTGGATGCCCTACCCGCCGTTCATGGCCAGCGGCGCCGGGTCGCGCATCACGGACGTGGACGGCCACGAGTACGTGGACTTCCTGCTCGGGCTCGGCCCCATGATCCTCGGCCACCGGCATCCCGTCGTGACCTCGGCGGTCGCGACCGCGATCAGCGAGTACGGAACCTGCCCAGGGCTGCCTTATCCGCTCGAAGTCGAGGCGGCCCGCAAGGTCGTCGACGCGGTGCCAGGCGTGCAGATGGTCAGGTTCACCAACTCAGGCAGCGAGGCGGTCGGCAGCGCGATCAGGATCGCCCGCGCGTACACCGGCCGCCGGCTCGTGATCAGGTTCGAGGGTCACTACCACGGCTGGCAGGACGCGATCTACTGGAGCAACCACGTGGACCCGGCTGCGGCGGGGCCAGCCGCCCGGCCGAGGCCGGTGCCGTCAGGACCGGGCGTCCCAGCCGAACTCGAGACCACGCTGATCGTGCTGACCTGGAACGACGCTGACAGCTTCGCGGCCGTGATGGCCGAGCACGGCGACCAGGTGGCGGCCGTGATCACCGAGCCCGCGGTACTGAACACCGGCTGCATCCTGCCCGCGCCCGGCTACCTCGACCTGCTGCGCGACCTCACGAGGCAGCACGGCGCGCTGCTCATCTTCGACGAGGTCATCACCGGCTTCCGGTTCGCCAGGGGCGGCGCGCAGGAGTACTTCGGCGTGCTCCCCGACCTGACCACCCTGGCCAAAGGCCTGGGCGGCGGATTCCCGGTCGCGGCCATCGGCGGCAGCAAGGACGTCATGTCGATCATCGCCGACGGCCGGTATTCACATTCAGGCACGTATAACGCGAACGTCGTGGCTTGTGCGGCCGTCAGCGCGACCATGGACCTGCTGGCTGAACCCGGCCTGTACGAGCGGCAGCGCCAGCTCGGTGAGCGTCTGATGGCCGGGCTGCGCTCGCTCGCCGCGGAGGCCGGCCTGCCGGTCATCGTGGAGGGGCTCGGCACGGTGTTCCAGGTCTGGTTCAGCGAGCGGCCGATCAGGAACTGGCGCGATGCCGAGCGGTTCGCCAGGACCGAGCTGTTCACCCGGTGGTGGCAGGAGATGCTGCTGCGCGGCGTGCTCTTCCATCCGAGCCAGTACGAGAACCTTTTTCTGTCAATGGTGCACACGGACGCCGACATTGACGCGATGCTGAGTGCGGCGGCTGATTCGTTCGCCGCGGTCGGCAGCGCTGCTTCGCTCGCCGCGTCAGGGGGCCTGCGGCATCTCAAAGTGAAGGCTTAGATGGTTCTCGATCTCGGTGGCAGTCCGCCAGGCGAGCCGGGGCCCCGCGCGGCGGCGCCGCGCGTGCCCAGGGCCGCGCTGCTGTACGAGCGCGTCGTCGACCTCGTCGAGCAGCTCATCGCGGACCGCGGGCTGCGGCCGGGGGACATGCTGCCCAGCTACACCGAACTGGGCGAGCAGGCCGGGGTCAGCCTGATCACCGTCCGCCGCGCGCTCGACGAGCTGGAACGGGCCGGCCGAGTCCGTCGTCATCAGGGCCTCGGCACGTTCGTGGCCAGGCCGCGCATCGTGACCGAGCCGACCAGGGCCGGCAGCCTGCTCGCGACACTGGCCAGCGACGGCGAGCCGGCCGGCGAGCTGCGGACCACGGTGCTCGGGCTTGACCAGGGCCAGCCGTCCGACGACTTGTGCCATGCGCTGCGGATCGCCGCTGGCAGCGCGGCGTGGCGGCTGCGCAGGCTGCGCCTGCTCGACGGCCACCCCGCCGTGCTCGAGACCTCCGTGATACCGGTCGCCCTCGCGCCTGAGCTCGGCGCGCTGGCCGGCCAGCTCGACGGCTCGCTATACGACCTGCTCGCCGCCGAGTACGACCTCGTCGACTCCTACGAGGAGCAGTACCTGGAGGTGCTCACTCCCGCCCACGACGAGGCCAGGCTGCTCGAGCTGCCTGCGAGGGCCCAGGTGGTGCGGATCCGCGGGCTCAGCGCCGACGGCACGGGGCTGCCGTTCGACGCGTTCGAGCAGCTGTATCCAGCGAGCCAGTTTGCCTTCGCGTTCTCCGGCAGCGCCACCAGGCAACTGCTGCCAGCCCCTGGCAACCGGGACTGGACCGTCCGCTGTCCGGTGTGAATGCCGGCCCTGGCGGGCTCTACGTGGGGCTCGACCTCGGCACCTCTGGCCTGAAGGCGGTAGCGCTCAGCGCGTCAGGCGAGATCGTCGCGCGTGCCAGCGCCGGCTACCCGACCAGCAGGCCACGGCCTGGCGCGGCCGAGCAGGACCCGGCCGGATGGATCGCGGCGGTCGAGCAGGCCGCCGCAGCGCTGGCCCCTGACGCGCCGCCGGGCCGGTGGCTTGCCGCAGGGCTGTCGGCGATGATCCCCACGCTGGTCACGGCAGACGCCGCGGGATACCCCGCCGGCCCGGCGATCACCTGGGAGGACAGCCGTGCCGAGGATCACGCCGCCCGGTTGCGCGCGGCGGTGGGCGGCGCGGCGCTGTACCGGCTCACCGGCCAGATCCTGGACGGCCGCTACCTGCTGCCGATGTTCCTGCGGCTGCACGGCGCCGAGCCGGGCCGGGCCGCGGCCACTCGGACGCTGCTCGGCGCCAAGGACTACCTGTTCTGGTCGCTGACCGGCGAGGCCGTCACCGACCCGAGCACCGCAACCGGGTTCGGCGGCTACGGCCTGCATGCAGGCGACTGGGACCCGGACATCCTGGCGGCCGTCGCATCGCTGGCCGGCGGCCACCTGCCCGCCCTCCCGCGTGTGCTGCCGTCCTCCGCCGTCAGGCCGCTCCGGACGCGGGTCGCGGCGAGCCTCGGCTGCGCGCGGATACCGGTCTGCGTTGGCGCTGCCGACTCGGTGCTCGGCGCGCTCGGGCTCGGCGCCCGATCGCCAGGTCAGGTCGCCTACGTGGCCGGCACGAGCACGGTCATTCTCGGCGTGGCCGGGGAGCCGCGGCTCGACCCGCTGCACAGGTTCCTCGTCACTCCGATGGCCGAGCCTGGCCGGTGGGGTCAGGAGATGGACCTGCTCGCGACCGGCAGCGCGCTGCGCTGGCTGGCGGCCCTGTTCGGCCTTGAAGAGTCCGACGTGATCGCGCTGGCCGCCGAGGTCGATCCCGCCGATGGCCCCGTTATGCTGCCATATCTGAGTCCCGGCGAGCAGGGTGCGCTGTGGGATCCCGCGCTGCGCGGCACGATCACCGGTCTCACCCTCGGCCACGACCGGAGACATCTGGCCAGAGGGCTGGTCAACGGCATCGTGCTGGAGAGCCGCAGATGCCTGACCGTGCTCGAGGAGGCTGGCCAGAACGGGACTGACCTGCTGGTGGCCGGCGGCAGCGCGGCGGCCGACGCCTTCCGGGCCGATCTCGCCGATGCCACCGGCCGCCGGGTGATCGTGCCTGGCGGTCAGGAAGCTGACTACTCCGCCGTCGGCGCTGCCTTGCTCGCGGCCAGCGCTAGCGGCGTCGCGATTCGGGCAGAACCAGGACCCGACGGCGCGGCGAGGGTGGTCCGGCAGCCGGATCCCGCGCGGTCGGCGGTCTGGGACAGGCTCTGGGCCAGGCACGAACGGGCCAGGAACGCGTACCGGAGCTAGTCCTCGCAGAGCGCCATGAGCTTGCTGATGGTGGACCAGTTGCGGGCCGTACCCGAGGCGAGCGGATCGCGCCGGTTCTTCATCAGCAGGTCCTTCGCCAGCTCGCTGGTGCCGAAGCCGTCGGGCGTGTGCAGGTACAGCGTCCTGCCGACGATCCTTGCCTCGTCCCTTCCGCCCCTCCCCGCTGCCGCGGCCACCGCGTCGGCGACGCGGTCGTGCTGTGCCTGCCGCGGGTCGCCGACCAGGAAGACACCGTGCACCCATTTCGGATTCGGCTCGTCCTGGTACGGGTTGCCGGCGATCACCGATGCCAGCTCTGCCCTGGTCAGGACGACCGCGAACGTGTTCACGCCGAAGGATGACCTGATCGCGTCCTGGATCTCGGCCGCCAGCTTGGCCGCGTCGTCGTGCGACGGCGTGAACACGATGTTGCCGGTCTGGATATAGGTCTTGACGTCGGAGTGGCCGAGTTTGGTCAGCAGCGCCCTGAGCTCGGCCATCGGGACCTTGCCGCCGCCGCCCACGTTGATCCCGCGCAGCAGGGCTATGTGCGTCGGCATGCGCCCATCTTGCCAGCAGGCCAGGTTCCTGGGCGGGCCCGGGTCAGGGTGCGATAGGCGTCGCGTCCGCCGCGGGCAGCAGCCGGTAACCCGTGATCAGCTCCGCTGAGATGGTGATCACGTCATCCACGGCCCCGGCTATCCAGGGCCGCAGCCGCGCCCGGTATCGGGCGGCGGCATGCTCGTCGGTCATCAGCCGCGCGGTTCCCACCACGATCACGCTCCAGCCGAGGCGGGTGTCGGAGTCGATGACGTCGGCCTCGTACGCGACGACCGCGCCGCTCCGGCTGGCCACGGACGTGATGGCCGCCCCCGCTGTGGCCCTGACGATGATCGATTCCCCCTCGACCACGTGGTTCACCGGGCGGATCGCGGGCAGCGCCTGATGCGTGAACACCAGCCGCCCCAGGCTGACCGTGCCGAGCAGCTGGAGGGCTTCGCTCCTGCTGAGCTGCTCAAGCCGCCTAGGCTCGTCCATCGCCACCTCCGTACACAGGGTTGCTGCCATGCGAACCACCCTGCACTGCAGGTCCGACGCGCGTTAGGGCCAAAAGACCTGTCGTTGCGGCCCCCTCGGACCGGAACGGGCATCCTGGTAGCAACGGCAAACCAACACAGGCAGCAGGTGCCGATGAGCGCAGCTCAGCCCGGAACGGCGGAGGGGGTCTACGCGCTGCTCACCGACGGCACCACGGTCCTGATCAGGCAGGCAGGGCCAGACGATGAGGATGCCGTCAGGCAGATGCACGCCCGCATGTCGCCGGCCAACATCTACCTGCGGTTCTTCAGCCTCAGCCCGCAGTCAGCCGACCGCGAGGCCAGGCGGGTGAGCCGCCCGCTCGATATCACGCACTACGCCCTGCTCGCCTGGCTCGGCGACCAGCTGGTCGGGGTGGCCAGCTACGAGCCGACCGCCAAACCTGGCGTCGCCGAGATCGCGTTCGCGGTATCCGACCACATGCACGGCCGCGGCGTGGCGTCGCTGCTGCTCGACCACCTCATCTCCGCGGCGAGGCTGCGCGGCGTGCGGGCTTTCACGGCGCAGACGCTCGCCGACAACGTCGCGATGCTGCGCGTGTTCGCCAGCGCGGGCCTCGCGGCCAGGCGGCAGGTGTCGGACGGGGTGATCGAGACCACCTTCCCGCTCCCCGCCGACGAGGCTGACCAGGGCCTGCACGGCTACCTGGACTCGCTGGCGAGGCGGGAGCGGTTCGCCGACGTCGCCAGCCTGCGGTACCTGCTCGAACCTGCCTCGGTCGCGGTCGTCGGCGCCAGCCGCAAGCCGGGCAGGGTGGGGCACGCGATCCTGCGCAACATGATCGACGCGGGCTTCCGCGGCCGGCTCTACGCGGTCAACCCGCACGCGACCTCCGTTCTCGGCATTCGCGCTGTGCCGTCCGTGGCCGAGCTGCCAGAGCCGCCCGACCTCGCCGTCGTCGCTGTGCCGCCCCCGCAGGTCACAGCCGTCGCGGAGGAATGCGGCCGCCGGGGCGTCAGGGCGCTCGTGGTGGTAACCGCGGAGATCGGCACCGAGACAGGCTCTGAGCTCCTGGCCGCGTGCCGCCGCCACGGCATGCGGCTGGTGGGGCCGAATTGCTTCGGCGTCGCGGTCCCGCCGCTCGGCCTCAACGCGACCTTCGCCGGCGGCCAGCCGAAACCGGGCACCGCTGGCCTGGTCATGCAGTCAGGCGGGATCGGCATCGCCGTGCTCGACCACCTCACCAGGCTCGGGATCGGCGTGTCGTCGTTCGCCTCGGTGGGCGACAAATACGACGTGTCGAGCAACGACATGCTGATGTGGTGGGAGCAGGACGACAGGACCAGGCTCGCCGTGCTCTACGTGGAATCCTTCGGCAGCCCGCGCCGGTTCGCCCAGACCGCGCGCCGCGTGGCCAGGCAGTTCCCCGTCCTGACCGTGATCGGCGGCCGGTCGGCGGCAGGCCAGCGCGCCGCCGCTTCGCACACGGCCGCAGCCGCGACCCCGCTGGTCACCCAGGAGGCGCTGTTCGAGCAGGCAGGCGTCATCGCGACGACCAGCCTCGGCGACCTCGTCGACACTGCCGCGCTGCTCGCCTGCCAGCCGCTGCCTGACGGCGCGAGGATCGGGATCGTGTCCAATGCGGGCGGGGCGGGCGTGCTCGCCGCCGACGCCTGCGGCGACAACGACCTCAAGGTGGCGATCCTGTCGGAGGCCACCCAGCAGCGGCTGAGCAGGCTGCTGCCCAGCGGCGCCGTCGTGACCGGGCCGGTCGACACCTCCGCCGCTGTCACACGGCGGGCGTTCAGGTCCTGCCTGGAGCGGGTGGCAAGGGACGACGGGGTCGACGCGGTCATGGCGATCACCGTGCCCACCGCCCTTGGTCACCTGACCCCCGCCATCCTCGGGACGAAGGTCGCCAAGCCGATCGTCGTCGTAACGCTTGACCAGCAGGAATCCGTCCGGCTTCTGCGACCGGCCGCCAGGGCGAAGCCGGACGGCCAGGCAGCAGGGCCAGGTGCGGGTGAGGCCGGCGCCACGCAGGACGCGATCCCGTCGTACCTGTTCCCGGAGAGCGCCGCGCGCGCGCTCGGGCACGCCGTCCGGTACGGCGCCTGGCGCTCCAGCCAGGAGGGTCAGGTTCCCGAGCTGGCGGGAATCAGGCACGACGACGCCCGTCAGCTCGTCGGCGACTTCCTGGCCAGGCAGCACCTCGGCGGCTGGCTCCCGCCTGATCAGGTCGCCAGCCTCCTCGCCTGCTACGGGATCGACCTGGTCCCCGCCACCGGCGTGACGCGCGCGGGCGAAGCCGCGCGCGCAGCGGCCGAGTTCGGCGGCGGGCCTGTGGTCCTGAAGGCCGACGTGGATGGCCTGGTGCACAAGACCGATGCCGGGGCCGTGCTGCTCGACCTACGGACCGAGCGCGACGTCACCGCCGGCTACGACGAGCTGGCCGGCCGGTTCGGGCCTGGCTTGCGCCAGGTCCTGGTCCAGCCCATGCTGGCCGAGGGCGTCGAGGTGCTGGTGGGCGTCGTGCACGAGCCGGTGTTCGGCCCAGTTGTCGTCTTCGGCCTCGGCGGCGTGGCCACCGACGTGCTCGGCGATCACTCTGCCAGGCTGACCCCGCTCACGGACGTGGACGCGCAGGAGATGATCCGCGGCATCAGGGCCGCGCCCCTGCTGTACGGGCACCGTGGCAGCGCGCCGGTCGACGTGGACGCGCTCGCGGGCATATTGCTGCGGGTCTCCCGGCTCGCAGATGAGTTGCCTGAGATCGCCGAGCTGGACCTCAACCCGGTGATCGCGCAGGCGCGCGGCGCGCACCCGGTGGACGCACGGATCAGGGTCGTGCCGACCGAACCCCAGGATCCGTTCCTGCGGCGGCTGCGCTAGTCCCCGCCGCGCTCGCTGACGTGGTCGCGCCAGGTGTGCTTCGGGTCGAAACCGAGCACGCGCCTGGCCAGGCCGATGCTGAGCAGCGTCGCGTTCCCCTCGAGCTCGCCGCGGAGCGGCACGCCGGGGAAGACCTGGCGCATGAGGTCGGCTGAGGGCCGCGTCATCACGGTGTCGGCGGCGGCGATGATGAAGCTCGCGCTGTTGCTGGCATCACTGCCGCCGGCGTCACCGGTGCCGGCGCTGCTGGTTGCGGTAGGGCCGATGTCGGCATCGAGCGCCAGCCGGCACGCCTGCGCGGCGTCGCGCTCGTCGATGTACCCCCACAGGTTCCACCGCCGCGCCTCCGGGTCGTCCCAGTAGGACGGGAAGCGCTGGTAGTCCGCCGGGCCGAGGATGTTCGAGAACCGCAGCGCGACGAACGGGATTCCCGACCACTGCGCGATCTGTCCGGCGACGATCTCGCTGGCGACCTTGGACAGCGCATATGTCGACGTCGGCACCGGATAGTGGTCCTCGTCTACGGGCGCGTACCGCGGCGGGGTGCTGAACGGCAGGCCGAGCGTCGTCTCGCTGGACGCCCAGACCACCCGGCGCAGCCCCGCCTGCGCGGCCGCGTGGAAGACGTTGAAGTTCATGGCCATGTTGTCGTTGAAGGTCACGGCCGGGGTACGCAGGCCCGGCGCCGGAATGTTGGCCAGGTGAACGACCGCGTCGACGCCCTGCAGAACCTCGGCTGCCTGCCCGTAGTCGGTGAGGTCGGCCCTGAGGAATTCCGCTGGCCCGCCGTCGCCGCCCGTAGCGACCAGATCGGCACCCACAACCCGGTGACCGTGCCCGGCTAGATCCGATACCACCGCGCGGCCCGCCCGGCCGCTCGAACCCGTGACGCATATTTTCATGACAACTATCGATACACCACAGTCCCCGCCGGCTCGTGGCCGGCGGGGACTGTGGTGTGCGAGCTAGGCGCTCAGGCCGTCTGCACCTTGGCGTGCGCGACCTTCTTGAAGACCTCAGCGACCTCGGGAACCCGGCGCAGGTGCCAGGCGCCGAGCAGGGACAGGATCAGCATCAGCGCCGCGCCGGCGAAGGAGACAATCGCTCCGATCCAGGCGATCTGGCCCATCTGCCAGAATCCGTAGGCGTTCAGCAACATCCCCCGCAGGGTCGTGCCCTTGAAGACCGTCGCGACCTGGCCGGCCAGCTTGGTGTTCTTCGGGTCAGCCATGGCCTTGGCCGACAGCTGGCTGTAGGTCAGCCCGCCGCCGATCTCGCCAAGGTGCACCCTGATGAAGTGGTCGGCGTAGGTCTGGGCCTGCGCCCCGGTGGTCATGGTCTGGCCGGCGTAGACGGTCATCGCCTTCGCGTCAGCCTTCGGCAGTGACTTGATTGCGTCGCTCGACGCGGGCGGGAACACGATCTTCTGCGCCACTAGCTGGCTGCGAACCTCGCTGCCCACGAAGTTGTGACCCCACGTCAGCAGACCGCCGGCCACAAGCAGCACCGCGGTCAGGGCAAGCCCGGCCACCACCATCAGCGCGTCGAATGTCCTTCTGCGCATTTCGATGCCTCCTAAGCATCCGCCGCCGGAGCCTTTCCTGGACCCGGCGGGCCTCCGTTTTCCTTTAGCTGCACTAAGCATCGGCTACACGGCCACGCGCCGATCAGGGCCGAGGGTCGCCATCAGAAAGGACTTCAGTCCTGATAACGGGAAGGCCATCGGTCCCTGAGCCCGGCCGGTGATGGGCGGGGGACGGCCTGCTTGCTGGTACCGCGCATTCTCGCCGCCATGCCCGGCGCCGGGGACTTTCTACTTCGGCTCGCTCAGTCAGGTCCGCATGGGACAGTGGCACCGCGGGCGGACGGTGCTGCTCGGCGACGCCGGATACTGCGGCTCGCCGCTGGCCGGGCTCGGTACCGCGATGGCCCTCGTGGCCGATGCGCGCGCTCATCGCCAGGCAATCCAGAAGGCCGACGCGATCACGCTCGCGGACTGCTGACGGGTCCGGCGAATGACCGCCGCTGACCGCCGCGGCCGCGGTTGCGGGGCAGACGGGAATGTATCGCTAGCCGGCCTCGTGGCCTTGCTCGTCGAAGATCCTGGCGGCGTACGCGGCGGCTTGCGTGCGCCGCTCCATGCCGAGCTTGGCGAACAGCGCTGACACGTAGTTCTTCACGGTCTTCTCCGCCAGGAACAGCCGCTCGCCGATCTGCCGGTTCGTCAGGCCCTCGCCGATCAGCTCGAGGATCTTCCGCTCCTGGCCGGTCAGCGCCGCCAGCGGGTCAGACCGGCGTGACTGATCGCGCATCCTGGCCATGACCCTGCTGGCCGCCTCCGGGTCGAGCAGCGACTGGCCGGCTGCGACCGTCCGGACCGCGCCGATCAGGTCGGTCCCCCTGATCTGCTTGAGGACGTAGCCAGCGGCGCCGGCCATGATGGCGTCGAACAGGGCCTCGTCGTCGCCGAACGAGGTCAGCATCAGGCAGGCCACCTCAGGCATCTGCGACCGGATATCGCGGCACACGCTGACCCCGTTGCCGTCGGGCAGGCGCACGTCGAGCACCGCTACGTCGGGCCTCAGCGCCGGTATCCTCGCCAGCGCCGACGAGGCCGTTCCCGCCTCGCCGATGACAGTGATGTCGTCTTCCGCCTCGAGCAGGTCCTTCACCCCGCGCCTGACGATCTCGTGATCGTCAAGCAGGAAAACCTTGATCGGCGCGGAGGCCGAATCGTTGTGGTTCATGTCAGCACGGTGCCTTCCGTCATGCCTGGCCAGCTGATTGCACACTAGAGCAGCACCTCGTCGACGCTGCGCCGCACGCTTGCTGATGCCTGGTCTGTGCAGCCGAGCCTAACTACCATCTGCGGGTGCGCTCCGTCGCACAGCACCGCAGCGATGAAGCGGCGCAGGTCCTCGACCTCGAGCGGCTGGCTGTGCAGCGCCGCCGAGACGCCGCAGGTGCTTGCCACCAGCAGCACTCGCTGGAGGGCCTCGCCAGCCCTGATCCAGTCTTCCTGCCGGTCATCACGGGTCGTCAGCACGGTGACGAGCCCTGCCGACCTGGGTACGGCGCCGGTGCCGGCGGGCGGCAGGCCCCAGCCGTGCCCGTGCGCAAAGTCCCTGGAGGGGAACGGTGGTTCCGTCCGTTCTGGCGCAGCCGGATACGCCGAGGCAGGAACGCCGTCGCGGCGCGGGCTGCCGGGCGGCGGGGCCCATTTGGCCTGCTCACGCATGCGCCTGGCGTCGAGCCTGAGCACGTAGTCGGCCGCCTCGACGACCGCGGCGAGAGCGCCGCGCCTGGCCTTGTCGGTCAAAAGCGTCAGCGTGACCTTTTCCCTGGAAGCCTCGTCCCGCATCACGGCGATGAGGCTGGCTGGCAGCGGGTCAGGGTCGAAGCCGCCCCGGTGAGTGCGGCGCCGCGGGATCTCAGCGAACAGCTCGCGCTCGTACTCGGCCGGCTCGATGCGATCTTCGCTGTACCTGATCCTGGCGACCAGGTTCGGCAGGTCAGGGTCGGGCAGCAGGCGCACCTTGGGCACCAGGCCCAGGTAGCGCATCGCGACCCGCGCCGTGAAGACGGCGGCGCCGCAGCTGATCATCATTTCCCTGCCGCGCGGGTCGGCGATGGTAAGCCGGCGTTGCACGTCGGCATGCACGCTGACCTCCCGGTCGCCGGTGCTGAACCACCACGGCTGCGTGTTGTGCACCGAGGGCGCGTGCACGGCCGCTTCGACCACGAATCGTGAGATCTCCGCAGGAGTGCTCGCCAGCCTGGGGAGCTCACCGGCAGGTGCACGGAACACGTTCATGACCCTCTCCTGTCCGGCCCGGCCTGCGGCCGGTTTCGCGCATCGCGGCTCGCGGGCATCTGCCCTCTCATCGAAGTACACCGCCAGAAGACCATGACCTGGCAGGTACGAAAGTCGTGACCGCCTCGGGACCTTCGTCACGCAGGGAACTGGCACTAAGTTAAGCTAAGTTAAGCTAAGCGATGCGGGGCACGTGGCCGGAAGTCCGTGGCGCCCGGCCGGGAGTGTGATGCGACTGCAGGAAGCTGCCGATCTGCTCGGCGTGCACTACCAGACGGCCTATGGCTGGGTCAGGGACGGGCAGTTGCCGGCCAGGAAGATCCGCCGTGGTTACGAGGTCAGCGAGGCCGACGTGCTGGCCCTGGCGGAGATGCGGCAGCGCGGCCGTGAGCCCGCCGCCGAGATCAAGGTCAGGGACTGGGCAGCCCAGGCCGGCCGGCTGTACAGCGCTATCGTCGACGGCGAGGAGACCAGGGCACGCCGCTCCACGGAGCGCCTGGCCGGCCGCGTGACGGTGATCGACCTGTGCGACCGCGTGATCGCGCCCGCGCTGCGCCGCATCGGCGACGAATGGGCCGCCGGGCGCGTCTCGATCGCGGTCGAGCACCGGGCCACCGCGATCTGCGAGCGCCTCCTAGCGGCTCAGGCTGCCCAGCCAGCCGGGCGCCCGCGCGGGACGGCCGTGGTGACCACCCCGCCAGGCGAGCGGCACGGCATGCCGGCCCTGATGGCCGCCGCCTGCCTGCGCGAGGGTCGCTGGCACGTGCATCACCTGTCGGCAGACCTCCCAGCGGACGAGATCGGCCGCCTGGCGGCCGCGGTCGGCGCGAGCCTGGTCGTACTGTCCACGGCCACCCCGGCGGGCGCCGTCAGCGCGGACGAGACCGTCCCTTCTGTGCGCGCCGCCGCTCCCGGTGCCACCGTCCTGGTCGGCCACTCGGGCGACAGCCTGGCAGCGCTGCGGGAACTGACCCTGCAGGCTCCCGCCGACCCGCCCGCCGGGGCCTGACCCAGCGGTTCAGGAAACTCAGCCAGAACCTCGCCGTCACCACCCAGGCACGATCGGAAACATCGGTTCCACGTTTACGGCTGATTCCGCTGGGCAGCTAAGGGCCACCCACCCGGGTGCCGGACTCCCTTCCGGCATCCGGGTCTTTGCCACACTGGAGCGGTGAGCCAGCGGATCAGGACGCACGTCCGGGTCACCGGGATCGTCCAGGGGGTCGGCTTCCGGCCGTTCGTGTACTCCCTGGCTTCCGGGCTCGGGCTCGGCGGCCTGGTCGGCAACGACGTCGACGGCGTGTTCGCCGAGGTCGAGGGCGCTCCCGAGGCGGTGGCCGCGTTCATCCGCGCGCTCCGCGCCGACGCGCCGCCGCTGGCCAGCATCGAGCAGATCGCCACGACCCCGCTGGCGCCAGACGGGTCGACCACGTTCACGATCGCGCCGAGCCAGGCGCGGGGCCCGCGCCGGGCGCTGATCTCGGCGGACACGGCCACCTGCGAGGACTGCCTGGCCGAGCTCGCCGATCCCGCGGACCGGCGGTTCGGCTACCCGTTCATCAACTGCACGAACTGCGGCCCGAGGTTCACGATCGTCACGGGCGTGCCCTACGACAGGGCGCTGACGACGATGGCCGGCTTCACGATGTGCGCGCCGTGCGCGCGGGAGTACCACGACCCCGCCGACCGCCGGTTCCACGCCCAGCCGACGTGCTGTCCCGACTGCGGTCCGCGGCTCAGGCTCACGGACGGCACCGGCGCCGAGCGCCCTGTTAATCCCTTCGAAGGAGCCGCGGCGGTGCTCGCGGACGGCGGCGTGCTCGCGGTGAAGGGACTCGGCGGGTATCACCTGGCGGCGGCCGCCGGCAGCGAGCGGGCGACCGCGGCGCTGCGCGCGCGCAAGCACCGCGAGGACAAGCCGTTCGCGGTGATGGCGGCCGGGCTGGACGAGGCGCGCGCGCTCTGCGCGGTCGACGACGTCGCGGCCGGCCTGCTGACCAGCCGCCGACGGCCGGTCGTGCTGCTGCCCAGGCTGGCAGGCGCGCGGGTCGCCGCCGCCGTCGCGCCCGGCAACCGGCATCTCGGCGTGCTGCTGCCCTATACGCCGCTGCATCATCTGCTGCTCGCCAAGGTCGGCGAGCCCATCGTCCTGACCAGCGGCAACATCTCCGACGAGCCGATCGCGTACGAGGACGACGACGCGCTCGAGCGGCTGGCCGGCATCGCGGACGCGTTCTTGACCCACGACAGGCCGATCCACGTCAGGACCGACGATTCCGTCGTGCGCCCGTTCCGCGGCCGGGCGGCGGTTGTGCGGCGTGCGCGCGGCTACGCGCCGGAGCCGCTGCGGGTGCGGCCCAGGTTCGGCCGGCCCGTGCTGGCCTGCGGCGCGGAGCTGAAAAGCACGTTCTGCCTGGCCAAAGACGACCGGGCATTCGTCTCCCAGCACATCGGCGACCTGGAGAACGCCGAGACCCTTCGGTCGTTCACCGCGGGGATCGAGCACTTCAGCGCGCTGTTCGAGATCCGGCCGGCGGTGATCGCGCACGACCTGCACCCGGACTACCTGTCCACGAAGTACGCGCTAGAGCGCTGCGAGGCTGAGGCGGAGCTCGAGCCGGCCGGCGTGCAGCACCACCACGCGCACATCGCGTCCTGCCTGGCAGACAACGGGGCTGGCGCGGACGGCGAGCGCGTGATCGGGGTCGCGTTCGACGGCACGGGCTACGGCACCGACGGCACCATCTGGGGCGGTGAGTTCCTGATCGCGGGGCTGTCGGGATTCGAGCGCGCCGGGCACCTCGCGCCGGTGCCGATGCCGGGCGGCGCGGCCGCGATCAGGCAGCCGTGGCGGATGGCGGCCGCGTACCTGGACGCGGCGTCGCTGCTCGAGCGGCCGCTCGCCGTCGCGGCGCGCAACGAGGCGCGCTGGGCGAACGTGGTCGCCATGGCCAGGCGCGGCATCAACGCGCCGCTCACGTCCAGCGCTGGCCGGCTGTTCGACGCGGTGGCGGCCCTGCTGGGGGTGCGGGACAGCGTGAACTACGAGGGCCAGGCCGCCATCGAGCTCGAGCAGCTCGCCGACCCTGCCGAGCGCGGCGCGTACCGGGCTGGCGTGCAGGCCGGCGACGTACTGCGCGTGGCGGGTGCCGACCTGGTTCAGGCCGCGGTTGAAGACCTGGCGGCCGGCGTCGCGCGGGAAAGGATCGCAGCCAGATTTCATAACGGTACGTCCGGGGTGATCGCCCACTGCTGCTCGGTGTTGCGTGAGCGGACGGGGCTCTGCACCGTGGCGCTGTCCGGCGGGGTGTTCCAGAACCTCCTCTTGCTGGACAGAGTCACCGGGCTGCTCGAGGCAGGCGGCTTCACCGTGCTCACGCACTCTCGGGTGCCGTGCAACGACGGCGGCATCAGCCTCGGCCAGGCGGTGGTGGCCGCCGCGCGCATGTCGGCCGGGGCGGCCTCGGCGCCCGCCATTTAGAACACCTATGTCCCATCGAGGTCATTGCAGAACACTCGATGAGCCATCGGTGTTCTATCTGGCGGGCGGTCCGGCGGCCGCGGCGGCCTTCAGCCAGCCGAACCAGGCGTCCATGCCATCGCCGGTGATCGCGGACAGGTGCATCAGGCTGGCGGCGGGGTTCACGCGGGCGAGGTCGGCGGCGTACCGGCCGCTGTCGAACTCGATGTACGGGAGCAGGTCCACCTTGGTGAGCAGGACGAGGTCGGCCTGCCGGAACATCTGCGGGTACTTCACCGGCTTGTCGGGACCCTCGGTGACCGCGGCCAGCACCACCCGGTGCGCCTCGCCGAGGTCGAACAGGGCCGGGCAGACCAGGTTGCCGACGTTCTCGATGATCACGGCGGAGCCGGGCGCCGGGTCGAGTTCGTCCAGGGCCCTGGCCACCATCGCGGCGTCCAGGTGGCAGCCAGACCCGGTGTTGATCTGGACCACCCGGCAGCCGGCCGCGCTGATCCGGTTCGCGTCGAGCGCTGTCTCCTGGTCGCCCTCGATCACGGCGATGCCCAGCGTGCCGGCCAGCGCGCGCGCCGTGTGCTCGAGCAGCGTGGTCTTGCCCGCGCCCGGCGAGCTCATCAGGTTGAGCATCCGGACACCGCGCCCCGCGAGCCTGTCCCTGTTCCGCGCCGCGATGCCGTCGTTCTTCGCGAGCACGTTCCGCTGCAGCTGAATCGTCCGCGCGTCACCGGGCGGGATCACGTGGGCGTGCTCATGATCGTGTTCGTGCCCGTGATCGTGTTCGCCCACCGCCGCGTGCACCACGGCGCCGTCGCCCGCGCATCCGCAGGTCGCGCACACCTCAGGTCACCTCCACCGACAGGATCCGCAGGTCCTGGCCCGACAGGATCGCGACGTCGGCGCTGCCGCACGCGCACAGCAGGATCGGCCACTCGGGAGCGAACTCGGTCCCGCACGTCCGGCACGTGCACCTGGCGTCCGGCTCGATGATCTCCAGGCTCGCTCCTTCCAGGTTGGTCCCCTCCGTCACCAGGTCGAAGCAGAACCTGACCGAGTCCGCCACCACGCCGGACATCGCCCCGATCTCGAGCCGCACGCTTCTGACCTTGGCGCCAGGGACGCGTTCGGCCACCGCGGCCACGACGCTCTCGGTGATCGCGAGCTCGTGCATGCGGGCCCCGCGCTCAGCAGATCCGCGGCAGCGGGTCGCCGACCAGCAGGTCCACGATCCTGGTGCCGCCGAATGCCGTCCGCAGCTGGACCACGCCCGCGGGCTCGCCTGTGACGTGCCCGATCACCGCCGCCTGTGCCCCAGCCTCGTGCCCGCGCAGCGCCGCGAGCGCGGCGTCAGCCTGGTCGTGATCGACGACCACGACCATCCGGCCCTCGCAGGCGACGTACATGGGGTCGATGCCGAGCAGCTCCGCCGCCCCGCGGACCTCGGTACGGACCGGGATCGCGTCCTCGTTGACCATGATGCCCACGTCAGCGGCGCTGGCGATCTCGTTGAGTATCGTCGCGACGCCGCCGCGGGTCGCGTCGCGCAGCGCCCGCACGCCCGATGTCTGCGCCAGCAGCGAGCTGACCAGGCCGTTCAGCGGCGCCGTGTCCGAGGCGAGATCGGCCTCGATGTCAAGTTCACCGCGGGCGAGCAGGATCGTGACGCCGTGGTCCCCGATCGGTCCCGACACGATGATCGCGTCGCCGGGTCTGGCGTTCGCCACGCCGAGCTCGACGCCAGGCTCGACGAGCCCGACTCCCGCCGTGTTGATGTAGCAGCCGTCGGCCTTGCCCATCTGCACGACCTTGGTGTCACCGGTCACGATCTGCACCCCTGCGGCCTGCGCCGCCGCGCGCATCGAGGCGGTGATCGCGGTCAGGTCCTCGACGGGAAAGCCCTCCTCGAGGATGAACCCTGCCGACAGGTACAACGGAGTCGCGCCCGCGACGGCCAGGTCGTTGACGGTCCCGTTGACCGCGAGATCACCGATGTTGCCGCCGGGGAAGAACAGCGGCGAGACGACATAGGAGTCGGTGGTGAGGGCGAGACGCGCGGCGCCGAGGTCGATCGTCGCCGCGTCCTCGAGCGGCTCGAGCCGCGGGTTGCGGAAAGCGTCGAGGAAGATCGCCTCGATCAGCGACTGCGTCGCCTTGCCGCCAGCCCCGTGCGACATCGTGATGCGGTCTTCCCTGACCCTGGCGCGGGCGCGCCTGGCCCGGTCGATCCTCTCGAGCACCATCTCCTCGCGCACGGTGCCAGGCAGCGGCTGCGGCGAGCCCCGGCGCCCGCGCGCCTCGTCCTGGCCGGCTCCGGCCGCCTCGTGCTGGGCCTCGCGGCGCTGGGCCTCGTCCCTCTCGTGCTCCTCGAGCGCCCGTTCGACCCATCCGACCGGGGACGACCCCGCAGATCCCCCCGAGGTGCCGGCCGTCATGGCCGCCTGCCTGGCATGGCAAGCGGCACTTTGGTCCTGGTCAGCCTGCCGTAGTTGTAGTAGGCAGCGCACGCGCCCTCTGGCGAGACCATGCAGGTGCCGATCGGTGTCTCCGGCGTGCACGCGGTGCCGAAGACCTTGCACTCCCACGGCTTGAGCACGCCCTTGAGCACCTCGCCGCACTGGCACGCCTTGGGATCGGCGACCCGGACACCGGGCACCTGGAACAAGGACTCAGCGTCGAAGGCCCGGTAATCTTCCCTGACCTTGAGCGCGGAGTGCGAGATAAAGCCGAGCCCGCGCCATTCGAAGTACGGCCGCAGCTCCATGGTCTGGCCGATAGCCCGGAGCGCGACCATGTTCCCGTCCCACGGGACCACGCGCGAGTACTGGTTCTCGATCTCCGAGCGGTCGTCGGAGATCTGCAGCATCAGCATGTAGATGGACTGCAGGATGTCCAGCGGCTCGAACCCGGCCACGACGACTGGCTTGCCGTAGTCCCTGGCGATGAACTCATACGGCCGGCAGCCGATCACGGTCGAGACGTGGCCAGGGCCGATGAAGCCGTCCAGGCGCAGGTCAGGCGAATCCAGAATGGCCTTGATCGCCGGGATGATCGTGACGTGGTTGCAGAAGACCGAGAAGTTGGTCAGCCCTTCCGCGGCCGCGCGGAGCATTGTCATCGCCGTGGACGGCGCCGTCGTCTCGAATCCGATGGCCATGAAGACCACGCGCTTGCCAGGGTTCTGCCTGGCGATCTTCAGCGAGTCCAGCGGCGAGTAGACCATCCTGATGTCGGTGCCGCGCGCCTTGGCGTCGAAGAACGATCCGTTGCTGCCCGGTACCCGCATCATGTCGCCGAAGGAGGTCATGATGACGCCTGGCTCGGCGGCCAGCGCCATCGCGTCGTCCACCCGCCCCATCGGGATCACGCACACCGGGCAGCCTGGCCCGTGCACCAGCGTGATCTGCTCAGGCAGGTAGTCCTCGAGCCCGTGCTTGTAGATCGTGTGCGTGTGGCCGCCGCAGACCTCCATGAGCTTGTACTGCCGTCCGGGCTCGCACAGGCCCGCGATCTTGGCCGCCAGCGCCCTGGCTTTGTCGCTGTCCCTGAACTCGTCAACGAAGCGCATGGCAGCCACCTACTCGATCCGTGATTCGGCGAGCGCGGTGAGCTCGTCTTCGTAGGCCTGGCCGATGCTCTCCAGGAAGGCAAGGGCCGACGCGGCCTCTTCCTCGTCGATCTTCGACAGTGCGAATCCCACGTGGATCAGGACCCAGTCGCCCGGTTCCAGCGGCTCGTCGGAAAGCAGGCCGATGTTGATGACCCGTCTGACCCCGCTGACGTTCACCCTCGCAAGGTCAGGCTGGTCAGGCACGAACTCGACCACCTCGCCCGGTATGCCAAGGCACATGTGACATCTCCTCCCGGCTGGGTCGGCGCCCCTAGATAAGCTCAAGCACTTTGCGCACGGCATCGTCCACGGCCGCAGCCACAGGAGCGCTCAGCCCGATCCCCTGGCCTGCGCTCGCTGGCTCGCAGCCGACGATCAGCATCCGGGTCGCGTTCCCCCCGAGCATGCCGAGCATTCCCAGCACGACGTCCGGCTGCATCCCGTGCCCGTCGAAGAGCGCGCTCTCGAAGGGCGCGCCATAGAAGCCAGCACCGTCGGCTTCGGCCGGCTGGTCAGGCTGCAGTACATAGACCGTACCTGGCGTCCCGCCGCGCGGCGTGGCGTCGATGAGAATGGCGCGGTCATAGCCATCGGACAGGTCATAGGCCAGGTGCATGCCGCTGATCCCGTAGTCGGCGACGGTCACCTCGTCCGGCAGCTCGCACTCGGCCAGGCGCCTGGCCACCTCCACGCCGAACCCGTCGTCGCCGAAGAAGATGTTGCCAACCCCCGCGACCAGCGTGCGCACGGAGCTCCCCGTCATGATCGTGCCGACTCTGTCATACCGGGTCCGGCTCGCGGAGCTCGGCCACGATCAGCTCCCACAGCACGTGGTAGATCGTGGTCTGGGCTTCCTGGATCCGGTGGATCGACGACGACGGCGCCACGAACAGGAAGTCGATGCTGTCCAGTTCGGCCATCTTGCCGCCGTCGTAGCCGGCGATGCCGATGGTCATGAGGCCGCGGCGGCTCGCCTCATCGAAGGCGCGGAGCAGGTTCTCCGAGTTGCCGCTCGTGGACAGGCCGATGGCGATGTCGCCGGGCCGGCCGAAGGCCGCGATCTGCCTGGCGAACACCACCTCCACGCCGATGTCGTTCGACAGCGAGGTCAGCACGGCCGTGTCGCTGGCCAGCCCGATGGCGGGAAGCGGGCGCGCGTCACCGCCTGGGTAGAGGAACAGCGTCGCGATCTGCTGTGCATCTGTGGCGCTGCCGCCGTTGCCGAACGTCAGCAGCCTGCCGCCGGCCGCGAACCGCAGCGCGGCCTGGCTGGCGCAGGCCGCGAGCTGCTCGCCGCTACGCGCGCAGACCTCGGCGCGCAGCGCCATCACCTCGTGCGCCTTGGCCACCGTGGACGCCCTGGCCTCCTCGAGCACCGGCTTGATGTCGGTGGTGCCGGAGTACAGGAACGGATAGAGCGACTCGATCGACCCCGCGCCCTTGGGGCCGGCAGTGTCCTCGGGGGCGGCAGTGTCCCCGGGGGTGGCTGGCGCCGGCGGCGCCTGCGACTTGGCGCCGAGGTGACCGGCCGGCCGCGGGACTCTGGTCATGGCTCCACCACCGCGATCGCCTCCCTGGCGTGCACCAGGATGGTGTCGCCGACGCCGGCCGCGACCAGCGCGACGCTGACTTCCTCCTCGCCAGCCTCCGTGGCGACGATCGCGAGGTCGTCATGGAGCAGCCGCACCACGGTCACCGCGACCGCGGTATCTGAGCATGTGATGCACACATCGCCATGGCACTCGGGCACCCGCTGACCGGTCACGCCACCACCCCAGGACCGAGCACGCCGGGCTGCTCGAAGAAGACATGAACGAGTTCCCACAGCACGTGGTAGGTGCTGACGTGGATCTCCTTGATGATACGCGGATCAGCCGAGCCAGCCGCGAGCACGAAGTCCACGTGCGAGCCTGACAGGGCGCCCTGGCCGCCCGTCAGGGCGACGGTCAGCATCCCCAGCTCGCTGGCGGCGCGCAGCCCGCCGACGACGCCCGGGCAGCCGGGGTCCGGCGCGATGCCGAGCGCGATGTCGGCGGGCTCGGCCAGGTACCTGATCTGGTGCGCGAAGACGTTCTCGAGGCCCTCGCTGGCCGCCACTCCCGTCACGGTCGCGACGTCGGAGGTCAGCGAGATGGCGGGCAGCGCGCGCTTGCCGACGATGACCGGGTGCACGAACTCGACGGCCACGTGCTGCGCGTCGGTGCTCGCCGCGCCCGTGCCGAACACGACGAGCTTGCCGCCCTGGTGGAAGCGCAGCGCCATCGCGTGCGCCGCGCTGGCGATCTGCTCGGCGCTATCCGCGAGATTCCGGCCGGGGCCGGTCCTGCGCTCGAAGGCCGCGGCGACGCTGACCGCCGCTGCGGCCGATGCGGCCGAGGTCGCCTCGGACGCGGCCGGGACTGCCCCGCGCGCGGCCGGCGGGGCACCTGGCGGCGGATCCTCGGGCGGGTCGGTCACCGCAGCCCCCGGCTGGGCTGTCATGACTGCTCACCGCCGCCGTGTGCTGCACCGCCGTGTGCTGCACCGCCGTTTGCTGCACCGCCGTTTGCTGCACCGCCGTCTGCCGCACCGCCGGGAAGCTGCACGTCCACGGCGATGCGCACGACGTCGCTGACCCTGAGCACGCCGAGAAACGCTGTGTAGGGCTTGATGCCGAACGCTGACTGCCGGACCGATCCGGACGCGTGGTACGCGGCGTCTCCCGTCTTGCTCACGTCAAGCGCCAGCGGCTGGCTTGTCCCGTTCAGGCTCAGCGTGCCGCGCACGACGCCGCCGCCATTGCGGCCCGGCTCGAACCCTGAGGCCGTGAAGGTGGCTTCCGGCTGGCGGTCGACCCCGAGCAGCCGGCGCGCGGTCACGGCTATCTCGCGCCTGTCCCGGTCCGTGAGCGGCTTCACGCCGCCGGTGCCTTGGCGGACCACGAGCGAGTTCATGTCAGCCCTGACCGAGAGACCCGCAGGAGAGAGATCATCGGAGACCTCCAGCTCGGCCGACCACCGCGTGATCTCTATGGTCAGATCATGGCCAGCCTGGGCTGCCAGCCCGTCGCGCGTGGTCAGTAAGGCTATCCTGCCGTGCTCAGCACCGAGGTGCAGGCGTCCTGCGTGATCCGCCATGGCAGAACCGTAGGACACATGTGGGCGGTCGTCTAGCCTTCTCACGAGACGGCCCTGACTTGCCGGTCGATATCTGCCGGACAAATGTAACAAGATTGCGCGACTAATAGTTAGCTAACCACCAATGCGGCTACGGCAGCGGCAAGGCGCCGAAAACCTCTTGAATGCGCCTAAGATCGCGCATTCGAGGTTCCGTGGACCCGCCGACCCACCGGCTGACAGTTTTGACCGATACGCCGAGCTGCCGGGCCGCCGCCTCCTGGGTCAGGCCTTCCCTGCGCAGCGCGACCGACATCCACTCTGCGAAGGTGGCCGGCTGACCTGGGCCGCCAAGCCGGACCGTGCTCGACGGCGTCGTCGCCGCCGACCTGGCCTCGTCCGTCTCTTCCTGGCCACCGTGCTGTTCCTGGTCAGCGCCCGCGGGCAACGCCGCGGCCTGCCTCTGGCCGGCGGCCTGGCCATTCTGGCCTGGCTGCCCGGCAGGCGCGGGCAGCAGCGAGTCCGAGTGCAGGACGTCGACTTCGACGTGCTCAGGGAAGATGCGGAACGCGACGTTGATCGAGCCGGTCGGCCCCGCGGCGTCCAGCAGCGCCCTGAACACCGTCTCGCCGACCTCCCTCGTGCCCTCCTCGGTCAGCGGTGACTCGGCCAGGCAGTGCCTGACGAAATTCCTGATGTCCGGGATCGAGGATGGCCGGGCAGGAAAGACTTGCGATAGCACCACTACCGGCACTACCTCAATGTGGTCTTCTTCTGGCCTGAGGATCGGCTCGGCCACCAATGACTCCTCACGACACCCGTCCCGCGCGAGCGGGTAGGTGCAAGGCTAGTTGCCTGACCGCCAAATCGGAAGGCTGGATGCCGACATCGCGGCAGTCTAGTCCTGTTCGTACGAAAATCCGTGCGCGCTAACCGGCTATGGACATTACTGTCCGGACAATTGAGAGTTTCATCTTGTGGGCCGATCGTTCGCAGGTTTAGCATGGCGAGGTCTGCAGATCGGCAAAGCGACGGCTGCGCATCGGCAAAGTGAGGTGCGTTATTGATCGTTAACGGCGACACCGCGTCGCGAAACAGCGATACTCAGGGTTACCGGTTAAGCCAGTTCCGTAGCGACGGCTCTCGCCGGCATGTCTTCGCCGCGACGCCGACAGAACGCGCCATCCCATGCCATTCGTCCGATAAGCAACCAGAAGCAGATGGCTGGCGCGGTCGGCCGGTCCGTTCGCGTCCAGAACCAGCGGCTCGCAAGCGAGAGGATGCATCGCTATGGCAGCAGGCACAGACGCCGGCCAGAGTGCGCGGCCGGCAGCCGGCCAGGAGGGCACCGGTGCCGCGGGACGCGCGGATGCGGAACCGCTCGTGCACATCCTCTGGATGAACGGCGGTCTCGGCTGTGACGGTGACTCTGTCGCGCTCACGGCGGCGACCCAGCCCAGCATCGAGGAGATCGTGCTTGGCGCGCTGCCTGGCCTGCCGAAGATCGCGGTGCACTGGCCCCTGATCGATTTCGAGTGCGGGCCGGAAACGGGCGCGGACAACTTCATCGAGTGGTGGCACAAGGCCGACAGGGGCGAGCTCGATCCTTTCGTGCTGGTGGTCGAGGGTTCCATTCCGAACGAGGCGATCAAGGACGAGGGCTACTGGTGCGGGTTCGGGAACAACCCGGCGACCGGCCAGCCCATGACCACCAACGAATGGCTGGACAGGCTCGCGCCGAAGGCGACGGTCATTCTCGCGGTCGGCACCTGCGCGACCTACGGCGGCATCCACGCGATGGCGGGCAACCCGACAGGCGCGATGGGCGTGCCCGACTACCTGGGCTGGGACTGGCGGTCCAAGGCGGGGATGCCGATCGTCTGCGTGCCTGGCTGCCCGATCCATCCCGACAACCTGTCCGAGACCATCCTGTACCTGCTCTACCAGGTCGCCGGCCAGGCGCCGATGATCCCGCTGGACGAGGCACTCCGGCCGACCTGGCTGTTCGGCTCGACCGTGCACGAGGGCTGCGACCGCGCCGGCTACTACGAGCAGGGTGACTTCGCTGTCGAGTACGGCTCGCCCAAGTGCCTGGTCAAGCTCGGCTGCTGGGGCCCGGTGGTCAAGTGCAACGTGCCCAAGCGCGGCTGGATCAACGGCGTCGGCGGCTGCCCGAACGTCGGCGGCATCTGCATCGCGTGCACCATGCCAGGGTTCCCTGACAAGTTCATGCCGTTCATGGACGAGCCACCCGGCGCGAGGGTCTCGACAGTCGCGAGCACGCTCTACGGCACGGTCATCCGCACGCTCCGGGGCTTCACGGCCAAGACCGCGGACGAAGAGCCGAAATGGCGCAAGAAGGGCAACGAGCTCCTGACCGGCTACCAGAAGAACTGGTGACTTCGGCCGGGAACGGCCTGGAGCGCCCTTCTCCTGAAGCACAGGTTCCTGACGCACTGGAAGGATCAGCGATGACGACGGCCGAGGACACCGGCGTAGTCGAGATGGCCTGGGATCCGATTACCAGGATCGTGGGCAGCCTCGGGATCTACACGAAGATCGACTTCAAGGCCAAGCGCGTGATCGAGTGCCACAGCACCTCGTCGATCTTCCGCGGCTACAGCATCTTCATGAAGGGCAAGGACCCTCGGGACGCGCACTTCATCACGAGCCGCATCTGCGGCATCTGCGGCGACAACCACGCGACCTGCTCGGTCTACAACCAGAACATGGCCTACGGCGTCCGCCCGCCGCACCTGGGCGAGTGGATCATCAACCTCGGCGAGTCGGCCGAGTACATGTTCGACCACAACATCTTCCAGGAGAACCTGGTCGGCGTGGACTTCTGCGCGCGCATGGTCGCCGAGACGAATCCCGGCGTGCTCGAGCTGGCCAACCGGACCGAGGCGCCGCACGCGGGCGACCACGGCTACCGGACCATCGGCGACATCATGCGGTCGCTGAACCCCCTGGAGGGCGAGTTCTACCGCGAGGCGCTCCAGGTCAGCAGGTCGACCAGGGAGATGTTCTGCCTGATGGAGGGGCGCCACGTGCACCCTTCGACGCTGTACCCGGGCGGCGTCGGAACCACGGCGACCGTGCAGCTGTTCACCGACTACCTGACCAGGCTGATGCGGTACGTCGATTTCATGAAGCGCGTCGTCCCGATGCACGACGATCTGTTCGACTTCTTCTACACCGCGCTGCCGGGATACGAGGAAGTCGGCAGGCGCCGGGCCGACATGGTCTGCTGGGGCAGCCTGAACGACCCCGAGCACTGCGACTTCAGGTATGACCACATGACCGACTGGGGCAGGAAGATGTTCGTCAGCCCCGGCGTCATCAGGAACGGCGAGCTGATCACCAACGACCTGGTAGAGATCAACCTGGGGATCCGGATCCTGCTCGGTTCCTCGTACTACGAGGACTGGGAAGACCAGGAAATGTTCGTGACCCGCGACCCGCTGGGCAACCCGGTGGACCGCAGGCACCCGTGGAACCAGCACACCATTCCCAGGCCCGCCAAGCGGGACTTCGACAGCAAGTACAGCTGGGTCATGTCGCCGCGCTGGTTCGACGGCAAGGATCACCTCGCGTGCGACACCGGCGGCGGCCCGATCGCCAGGCTGTGGGCGACCGCGCTCGGCGGGCTGGTCGACTTCGGATACGTCAGGTCGACGGGCAGCAGCGTGCAGATCAACCTGCCGAGGACGGTGAGCAAGCCCGAGGTCACGTTCGAGTGGAAGATCCCCAGGGACTCCTCAGGGGCTCCGCTGTCGAACGCGATCGAGCGGGACAGGGCACGCACCTACTTCCAGGCTTACGCGGCCGCCTGCGCGCTGCACTTCACCGAGAAGGCGCTCGCCGAGATCCGGGCCGGCCGGACCAAGACCTGGGAGCCGTTCTCGGTGCCCGACGAGGCGAACAGCTGCGGCTTCACCGAGGCCGTCCGCGGGGTGCTGTCGCACCACATGGTCATCAGGGGCGGCAAGATCGCGAACTACCACCCGTACCCGCCGACCCCGTGGAACGCCAGTGTCAGGGATTCCTTCGGCACGCCGGGCCCGTACGAGGACGCGGTGCAGAACACGCCGATCTTCGAGGAGAACCCGCCTGAGCGGTTCAAGGGGATCGACATCATGCGCGCGGTGCGCAGCTTCGATCCCTGCCTGCCGTGCGGGGTGCACATGTATCTCGGCAACGGCAAGCTGCTTGACAAGACGCACTCGCCGATGTCGGTCATCCTGCAGACCTGACCGGCATCAGGCACGCACGGCGACGGGCACGGCGAAGGGCAGGGACGCAGGCGCATGACAGGAGTGCGAAGGGTCGGAGAGCGGATCGAAGAGCTGCTCTCCGCGCTCCGATCGAGCGGGGATCAGCCGGCACCGGCCGATCCCGCCGAGACGGCGGAGGAACTCGTCGGGCTGCTCGTCGGCCTGTACGGCGAGGGCCTGGAACACATCGTCGCGGCGCTGGCCGGCCAGGGCGACGCGGGTGCGGTGATCCTCACCGCCCTGACCGAGGACCCGCTGGTCGAGAGCCTGCTCCTGCTGCACGACCTGCACCCGCTCAGCGTCGACGAGCGAGTGCAGCGTGCCCTCGACCAGGTCAGGCCGTACCTCGGCTCGCACGCGGGCGGGGTGCAGTTCCTGGGTGTCGCCGACGGCGTCGCGCGACTGCGGCTGGAGGGTAGCTGCCATGGCTGCCCGTCATCGACGGTCACGGTCAAGCTCGCAATCGAGGGGGCGGTCTTGGACGCGGCGCCGGAGGTCGCGGACGTCGTCGTCGAAGGGATGACGACGGTGCCCGAGCCGGCGCTGCTCCAGATCGGCCGCCGCCCACCCGAAGCCCGTCAGCCCGGCGCGCATGAGGCCGGCGCGCATGAGGCCGGCGCGCAAGAGGCCGGCGCGCGAGAGTCGGGCGGGCCGGACTCCAGCTGGGTCGCGCTGCCCGGTATCGGGCCGCCAAGCTCACGCCCCCTGCTAGCCCCGGCCGGCGACATCTCCGTGCTCGTCTGCGCGGTTCGCGGCACCTTGTACGCCTACCGCGACGCCTGCGCCGCGTGCGGCTCGTCGATGGCGGACGGGCAACTCGCGCGCGAGGAACTGACCTGTCCGGGCTGCGGCGCCCGCTACAACGTGCGGCTCGCCGGCCAGGGACTCGACGATCCGTCCGCTCATCTTCATCCGCTTCCGCTGCTCGCCGATAGCCAAGGCGTCCGGGTCGCCCTGCCAGCGGCGGCCCGGCTATGAGCAGCAGCACCGGCCTGCGCCGCTTCGTTTCCGGCCCCCCTACCGCAGCGCAGGCCGGTGCTGCTCCGAACCGACGCCCGCAGGAGGCCGCAAGCCAGGATACGCAGCCGCCAGGCCAGGACCCGCGCCCACCAGGCGAGCAGGCAGGACCCGAGCCCGAAAAGTGCGAGCTATGCGCGACGGAGATCCCCGCTGAACACGGTCATCTCGCCGACCTCGACCATGCCAGCTTGCTCTGCGCCTGTCGAGCCTGCTACCTGCTGTTCACCCAGCAGGAGGCGGTGCGCGGCCGGTTCCGCGCCGTGCCCGACCGGTACCTGACCGACCCCGATCACCCGCTGACCGCGGCCGAGTGGGACGAGCTGGAGGTCCCGGTCGGGCTCGCGTTCTTCTTGCGCAGTTCGCGCGCCGGCACGGTCACCGGCTTCTACCCAAGCCCGGCAGGCGCGACCGAGTGCCGGCTGGACCTCGCGGCCTGGGCCAGGCTCACGGCCGCGCACCGGCTGCTGGCGGCGGCCGAGCCTGACGTCGAGGCCGTGCTGATCACGCGGCCCAGCGCGGCCGCACCCGGGTCGCCGGCTTCTGCCGTGACCGCCGCGCCCGCCGAGTGCTTCGTGGTGCCGATCGACGCGTGCTACGAACTGGCCGGGCGAATGCGCCTGCACTGGCGCGGCTTCGACGGCGGGGCCGAGGCGAGGCAGGCGATCGCCAGCTTCCTCGACACCGTCAGGAGCCGCGCGAGCTGGGCCGGCACCCCCGGTGTGGACCAGAGGACCTGAGCGTGGCGGAACTGACCTTCGACTGCATCGGGGCCCGGCCCGACAAGTTCGCCGTGGTGCCGTCGATGTCGCTGACCCTGAAGATCGCCGAGGCCACGGGCCAGCGGATCGACGCGATCGCGCTGCGCTGCCAGATCAGGATCGAGCCAGCCAGGCGCCGGTATTCACCGGCCGAAGCCGAACGGCTGAATGACCTCTTCGGCGATACCGAGCGCTGGGCGGACACGCTCAAGCCCATGCAGCTCACCACCGTGTCGACGATGGTTCCTGGTTTCACGGGCAGTATCGAAGTCGATCTGCCGATCCAGTTCAGCTATGACCTGGAGATCGGCTCGACCAGGTATTTCACCGGGCTCGACGACGGAGAGATACCGCTGCTGCTGTTGTTCAGCGGCACCGTGTTCGGCTCGGCGGACGGCAAGCTCGCGGTCCAGCAGGTGCCGTGGAGCAAGGAAGCGCACTACCGGCTGCCGCTGAGCACCTGGCGCGAGGCCATCGACGTCCACTTCCCTGACAGCGCCTGGATCAAGATGAGCCGGAGCACGCTTGACGAGCTGCTCAGGTTCAAGAACCTGCAAGCGCTACCGACCTGGGACGCGACGCTGTCGGCCCTGCTCAAGCTCGCGCCAGGCAGTGACACGGGGTTAGAAGGAGAAGGGTCATGAAGCTCGAGACGGCCCACCTGGACCAGGCCCGCAAGGTCGCCGACGCGGTGCTGTACGAGGGCTACCTGCTCTACCCGTACCACCAGTCCTCGCAGAAGAACCAGGCGAGGTTCCAGTTCGGCGTGCTCATGCCGCCCGCCTACGGGGCGGTCGACCCTACCGAGCCGTCGGCCAGCCAGACCGAGTGCCTGGTCGAGTGTGCCGACGACGCGCAGGTGCTGGTCAGCGTCCGGTTCCTGCAGTTGCAACGCAGGCGCGTGGTGCAAGTGCAGCCGGGCTCAGGACGCACCCGCGAGGTCGCCTCGCTGACCGTGGACGGCGCTGAGCACACGGCGTGGGATGAGGCGATCGAGCGCGAGCAGCAGATCTGCGCAGAGATCAGCGAGCTGCTCAGCGGCGATCTCGGCCTGACCGTGCACGTCGAGGCTGGCGAGACCACGCAGGACGTCGTGGTGTCTTCCACCGGCCGGGTGGCCGGCCGGCTGGTCAGGTCCTGGGCCACCATCGACGGCGTCATCAGGCTGGAGGCGGAGCGGACCGCGGGACCCTACGGGGCGCTGAAGCTCGGCATCAGGATCGAGAACCACAGCCTGCCAGCCACGCCGCCGAGCACGCGCGAGGACGGCCTGACCCACGCGCTGATCGCGGCGCACGCCATGATCTGGATACCCGGCGGCAAGTTCCTGTCGATGACCGAGCCGCCGGAGTGGGCGGCCGAGGCGGTCGCCGCGTGCGAGAACATCGGCACCTGGCCGGTGCTCGCCGGTCCGCCTGGCTGCCACGACCTGGTCCTGTCCTCGCCGGTGATCCTCTACGACCACGCCGAGGTCGCGCCGGAGAGCGCCGGTGACCTGTTCGACGCGACGGAGATCGACGAAATCCTCACGCTGCGGACCCTCGCCCTGACCGACCAGGAGAAGCGCGCGGCCAGGGCGACCGACCAGAAGGCTGCCGAGCTGATAGACCGGCTGGACGGGATGCCGCCGGAAGTGTTCGACCGGCTGCACGGCGCGATCCGGTACCTGCGCTCCGCGCCAGGCGGAGCCGCGAAAAGGACGGAGGAGCCGCGAACGGCCGGATACCGACGGCGTCGACGCCCGGCCTCCCGGGCGTCGCGGGCTTGCCGGGCAGCGAGGAGGCACCCTGGTGGGATCCTGGCGCCGACGCGAGCGTGTCACCGGAGACCGATCACGTCGTCATCGCCGGCGTGCGTGTCGCGCGCGGCGGCCGCGTGACGATGCTGCCTGGCGCCAGGCGCGCCGATGCCCAGGACCTGTTCCTGACCGGCCGCGAGGCCACGGTGCAGGCCATCTTCCATGACGTCGACGGCAACGTGCACGTCGCGGTGAGCCCGGACCGCGACGAACTGGCCGACCTGCAGAGCAGCCACGGCCGGTACCTGTACTTCAGCGCCGACGAACTGAAGCCCCTCTCACCCCGCCGGCAGGAACCAGAACTCGAGGAGGACCCGGCATGATCAGCAAGATCATCAAGGCAGTGATAGTCGCGGCGGTTCTGGCCGTGATCATCCAGTCGCTGCCCGACTTGAAGCGCTATCTCGACCTCCGTGAAATGTGAGCCGGGCTGCCATGGAGACGATCATCGGCTTCGCCGCCGGCTACCTCGCGGGAACCAAGGACGGCAAGGACGGGCTGAAACGGATCCGCTCGTCAGTGCGGGACATCTACCAGTCCGCTGAGGCCCGCCGCCTGGCCGCAGAGGCGGTGGCCGTGGCCGGGGCGATCGTCGGCCGTGGCTCGGCCCGCGGCGCCGTGAAGACGGCCGCAGGGCTGGCCAAGGTCGTGATCCGCCAGATCACCGATGGGCCGGACGACCGGAACACCGCGCACTAGCAGCGGGGCGCACCCGACCGGGCGTGGCCACTGCAAGCCGCCGCCCGCACGATGGCGGGGATGCGACAACCCCGCCATCAGGAGGCGACATGCCAGGCTCGCCAGTGATCGGGAAGTTCCTGCACGCGATCGAGAGCGCGACGATCCCCGGCTCTGATATCTGGAGCGCGGATGCGAAGCTGGACGCGACGGTACCCAACTGGCGGCTGCACGTGACGGGGGCCGACGCGATCCGTGCCGGGTACTCGCGCTGGTTCGCCAACCCCGGCCACGTCCATGAGCTGCGCCGCTTCCCGATCGCCGACCGGGAACCTGACGAGGGGGCGAGCGAAGTGGTCGAGTACACGCTCAGCTGGCAAGAGAACGGCGTGCCGCACGCCGCGCACCGCATGCACGTGCTCACCGTCCGCGACGACCGCATCGTGGCCGACACGGTGTTATGCGGCGGGCGCTGGCCGGCCTCGCTGCTCGCCGAGATGGAAGCGGCCGGTGCCTGAGCGCTGCACGAAGGACCTGGCCGATTTCGTCGCGGCGGCGACCGAGCGCGAGGTGATCGCCGATGCGCCTGGCAAGTCGGGCGCCAGGCTCGAGCGGCTGGTGATCGACGGCGAGAACTACGTGCTCAAGCACATGGACCTGGCCAGCGACTGGACCATCCGAGCCTCCGGCAGCCCGCGCGGCGCGTCGCTGACGCTGTGGGAGCGCGGCATCCTCGCCAGGCTGCCCGGCTGCCTGAACCAGCCGATCGTCGCGATAGCCGTCGCGGAGCCGGATGACTCCGTGCCCTGGCACCGGTATGCCCTGCTGATGCACGGCGTCAGCCCGTGGCTCGTCGCCGCCACAGACACGCCAATCCCGCTCGATCAGCACCGGCGCTTCCTGACCCACATGGCGACGATGCACGCCACGTCCCCTCGTGGAGGCACTCGCCCAGACGCCTCGCACATTCGTGCACGGGAACTGGAAACTCGACAACCTCGGCACCGACGACGCGGGGCGCACCGTGATCCTGGACTGGGAACAGCCCGGCCGTGGTGCTCCGCTCAGCGATCTGGCGTGGTATCTGGCGATTAACTGCCGCCGCCTGCCCCAGACCAAGGAGGAATCGATCGACGGCTACCGCGGCGCACTGGAAGACCTCGGCATCGGCACCGCACACTGGTGGGAGCGGCAGCTGTCGCTGAGCCTGCTCGGCGCGCTGGTGCAGTTCGGCTGGGAAAAGCGCTCGGCGGCTACGACGAGGAACTGCAATGGTGGGAGAACAAGGCGCTCGCGGCGGTCCCGCTCCTGGGGTAACCGCCGCCATGGGTGATCAGGCGCGGCTGTCCGCCGATGTCGGCGCCGCCTACGACTCGTCGGCGCAGGACTGGGCCGACGGACCGCAGCGGATGTATGCACCGCTCGCGGCCGCGCTCGTCGGCGCGGCGGCAGCAGGGGCAGTCGTTTCAGGGACGCTCGCGGGCGGCCTGGTGCTCGACATGGGGGCGGGTACCGGGGTCGCCGGCCGTGCGGCCCGCACGGCCGGCGCACGCCATGTCGTCTCGGTCGACCTGGCGCTCAGCATGCTCCGCCGCTGCGGCTCCGGCTTACACCCGCTCGTTGCGGACGCCGCCGGCCTGCCGTTCCGCGACCGCAGCTTCGACGTCGTGCTTGCCGCCTTCTCGCTCAGTCACCTGCCTGACCTCGGCGCCGGCCTGACCGAGATCCGGCGGGTCGGGCTGGGGCTCGCCGCCAGCGCCTTCTCCGCTGGCTGGACGCATCCGGCCAAGGACGCCGTCGACGGGGCGCTGGCTTCGTTCGGCTACGAGCCGCCCGCGTGGCACAGCTGGCTCAAGGGTGCGGGCGAACCGGTTGCCGGCGACCCTGACCGGCTGGCCGCCGCGGCCTCGAGCGCCGGATTCCACGACGTCGCCGTGCGGACGGTCACGGTCAGGACCGGGCTCTCGACCCCGGCCGAACTCGTTTCCTGGCGGCTCGGCATGGCGCAGGTGGCGCCGTTCGCGCGGGCGCTCGAGCCAGCTGCCAGGGCGGACCTGCGCACCGCGGCGGAAGCCGCGGCCGCTGACGCCGGCGGCGGGCCGCTCACGGTGCCGATGCTGGTGCTGATCGCGCGCTAAGGCGGCCGCGCGCGACGCACGGCACGGTGGTCACCGCGGGCTCAGCTTCGACACGCCCGACGAGACCCGCAGCTTCGAGCGCGGCGCGCTGCACCTGCTGACGATCGGCGGCGCCGAGATCGGAATACTGGTGCTGCAGCCCGGCTGGCGCTGGTCAAGTCCAGCGCCAGGGGCCGCTTCGCACGGCTCAGTCACGATCGTGAGCCCATGCGCGACTTTGGATCCGAAACCCGACCACAAAAGGTGCAAGACGGGCGGCAGAGTGCAGGTTTTGGATCCAATGTGGGGCGGAAGGCGGGCCGGGTGGGCTCGGGTTGCCGAGCGGACCTGCTGACGGCGGCGGTGCGGGCGGCGGCGTAGCGTCGCGGCCGTGGAGGACGCTGCCGTCGGCGCCTCCGGCTCCCGAGTCCCGCGGCGAACGCGCCGGTCCCACGCCGATCAAGGGCGCGAGCAGGAGAGACGGAAGGCCCAGCCCACCCGCTTGACGGCGCCGAAAAACTGCGCGCGCCGGAGTACCCCTAGTCGCGGGAGAAGATGCGGAGGAAGAACAGGAACACGTTCAGGATGTCGAGGAAGATCGACGCGGCGAGCAGCGGCGCGGACCTGATGTCCTTCGACGTGCGCAGCCGCTGGAAGTCGAACATCGTGAAGCCAGCGAAGATCACCAGCCCGATGATCGAGTAGATCAGGTCGCCGCCAGGGATCCGCACGAAGATCAGCACGATGCCGAAGACGATCAGCCCGAGCAGCGCGAAGAAGCAGACCCGCGCGATCGCGGTCAGGTCCCGCCTGGTCGCGTACCCCGCCGCCCCGAATCCGGCGATGAACAAGGCCGTCGCCCCGGCAGCCGACCAGAGCGCGCTCGGGTCGGTGCCCGCGTAGTAGGCGAGCACGGGCGCCATCGCCAGCCCGACGAGCACCCCGAACCCGCACAGCAGCACGACGGTGAGCTGCAGGGACCTGCGCACCGTGAAGTTCATCGCGATCAGGCAGACGAACGCGGCGATGAACCAGACCCAGCCAAGGCCGTAGGACAGGTCGCGGCCCAGGTACGCGCCAGCGGCGAACAGCGCGGCGGTAAGCGCGACGTGCCACATCGTCTGGCTGAACAGGCCGCGGGTCTGATCGCGGGAAAGCGCGGCGCCATAGCCGCCGTAACCGCCGTACATGGCCGGGTTGCTCACGTGATGCTCCTTCCCCGCGGCCGGCCCGCTCACCCGGCGGCGCTACTGACATCATTCCTCCATGCGGATTCTGATCATCGGCGGAACGGTGTTCGTCGGCCGCCACATCACCGAGGCGGCCATCGCCGCCGGGCACGACGTCACGGTGTTCCACCGCGGCCGCTCGGGCGCTGACCTGTTCCCCGGCGCCACGCACCTGACCGGGGACCGCGACAGCGACCTGTCCGCTCTCGCGACCGGCGAGTGGGACGCGACCATCGACGTCTGCGGGTACTTCCCCAGGCAGGTCAGGACGCTGGCCGGCGCGCTCGGCGGTCGCGGCGGCCGCTACGTGTACATCTCGTCGACCTCGGCGTACAAGACCCCGGTCTCGTCCGGGTTCGACGAGGACGCGCCGCTGGCCGAGCTCGCGGACCCGGCGACCGAGGAGATCACCGACGAGACGTACGGCGGCCTCAAGGTTGCCTGCGAGCGCCTCGCCGCCGAGCTGTTCGGCCGGGACAGGACCACGGTCGTACGGCCCACCTACGTGGTCGGCCCGCACGACTACAGCGGCCGGTTCACCTGGTGGGTCGAACGCATCGCCCGCGGCGGCGACGTCCTCGCGCCCGGCCCCAAGGACGGCCCGATCCAGGTCATCGACGCCAGGGACATGGGCACCTGGATCGTCTCGCTGGCCGAGCGCGCGGTGGCCGGCACGTTCCACGCGGTCAGCCCGCCGCCTCCGTTCGGCTTCGGCGACATGCTGGAGGCCATCGCCGCCGAGGTCGCGCCCGCTGGCACGAAGCTGGCCTGGGTCGACGCCGACTTCCTCATCGAGTTCGGCGAGTCGGCCGAGTCCATTCCGCTCTGGCCTGGTGGTGACAGCGAGAGCGACATCAACACGGCCGACCCGTCAAGGGCGTACGCGGCCGGGCTCGCACCGCGCCCGCTGAGCCAGACCATCGCCGAGGTCCACGCTGCCGAGCTCGCCGCGCCCACGCCGCCACGCGCTGGCGTGGGCCTGGCGCCAGAACGCGAGGCCGAGCTGATCGCCGCCTGGCACGCGATCCAGGAAGCTGGCCCGCACGAGGCCTGAGAAACCCCGGGAGTTTTAACAGGGCTCACGGCTCACTGCCGCATCTAATGCCGGTCGGCCTCGGGGAGGATCTGGCGCGGGATCACCGGCGGCCCGGCCCGGCGGCGCCATTCCCTCGGGTAGCCGAGCGACACCTCGACGTGACGGACGCCGTCGTGCCAGGTCGTCCTCGGTATGTGCAGATGACCGTAGACGACGGCGGCTGCGTTGAACCGCCGTGGCCAGGCTGCCGTGTGCACCGTGCCGCACCACTGGGCGAAGACCGGGTACCGCAGCACCCTCGTGGGCTCGCGTACCAGCGGAAAGTGGTTCACAAGGATCGTCCGGGTACCTGGCGGCAGCGCCGCGAGCCGGTCCGACGTCTGCGCGAGCCGCGCGGCGCACCACTCTTGGATGCCAGGATACGGATCGGCGTGCAGCATCTTCTCGTCGTTGGCGACGATGCCGGCAGCGTAGGCCAGCTCGAGGCCTTCCGCCTTCGTCGTCGCGCCGTCGGGCAGGAACGTGTAGTCGTAGAGCAGGAACAGCGGCGCGATCACCAGGGGCTCGCTCCCGCTCGTCCCTGTGCCGTGCTCCCAGACCGGATACTGGTCCTCCGGCGTATGCACGCCGAGCCGCCGGCACATCGCGACGAGGTACTCGTACCGGCCGACGCCCCGCAGCGGCAGCTGCTCCCTGCGGTGCGTCCATAGTTCGTGGTTGCCAGGAACCCAGATCACCTCGGCGAACCGCTCGCGCAGAGCGGCCAGCGCCCACTCGATGTCGGCGGCGAACTCGCCGACGTCGCCAGCCACGATCAGCCAGTCGGCGGGCGACGGAGGGCGCAGCCCGGCGACGATCTCCCTGTTCTCGGCGAACCCGACGTGCAGATCGCTGACCGCGAGCAGCCTCGGCAAGTTTTCGGCTCCTTTTCGCCGCGATAACCATCCGTTCGGCGACGTTCGGCTGACTGCGTCCGCACTCGACGGTTTTAGGTGATCCTCGCCCGTATCACCGGGCACGCCTGTCTATGCGGGACCTCGGGACACGCAAGCCGCCGGGCCGGAAGGGAGCGTCCGATGATACAGCTACTCATCATGATGGCAGCAGCCGCCGCGCTACCCGCGATCGGCAAGCTGGTGGTCGCCCTGGTCGAGTTCATCGTCAAGCTCGTGGCGATGATCTTCGTACTGGGACTGACAGGACTGGTGCTGTTCCTGATCGTGGCGTTCGCGGCGCACGGGCATTCGCTCTGACGTGGCGCCATGATCAGGCACCAGCCGGCGGGCGATCGAGTTATCGCCCCATTCATGTCAGACTTTCTCCGTGTTCAACGACCGTGACGTGACAGAACGCGCACGGCGACTTGCCATCGAACTGTCTGATTGCCGCCGGCGCGGGATCGAACGGCTCGATATTCACACGCACAATCAGCGACCGGTTCCCGCTCCTGAATTGGAGCGGATCGCCCAGGTCCATCTCGCCTCGCGGCAACTGCCGCTGCATGGCCGCACGGCCCAGATCAAGCTCTTGCTCTGGGATGCGGTCGCTGCCATGGAGCAGCAGGACGCGGCGGATGCGGCGCTGCTGCGCGACCTGTTCTTCGGCGACCTGCCGTTCCTGATCGAGCCGCATGCGACCAGCCAGGAGGCGGGCTGGAACGGCATCGTCAGGCTGGCCGTCGTGCAAAATAGCGCGGGCGAACTGTTCGACCTGGCAAAACGGAAGTCAGGGCTAACGCCAAGCCGTTTCAGGGATCGGCGCACGACCGCGTTCGGCAACTTCAGCGAATTCCTCGCCGAATTCGGCGCGGCCAGTAATCCCGCGCGGCCGGACGGGTCAGAACCGGTCGCCAGCCAGAACGGTCAGGCGGCGGCCGCGAACGAAGCCGCGAATACCGGCGCCATAGTGGCCGGCCAACCGAAGGCGGAGGCCGTGCAGCACCCCCTGCGCACCGGGCACGTGGACGACGCGGAACGCTTCACCCAGCTGCTCGCCGAGGCGGTGAACGCCACGATCGTGGGCTTCACCAACGAGAACCTGACGGCGGTGCTGGAGAACGCGCTGGCACGCAAGCGAGCGGCCATGAACGACCCTGACGTCTTCTGGCGGTCGCTGCGGATCGTGTTCTTCAGCGATCAGCTGCTCGATTCGATCATCGACGAGCGGCCCGAGTACCCGGACCGGCGCGAGGCGCTGCGCCAGCGCAGGCTCGCGGCGGTCTCTGGTCGTCGCTCCGTGCAGGTCTTCCTGCGCCGGATCACGGCCGACCGCTGGACGCTCTACGAGTCACCGTTCGTGCCGCCGCTGGTGGGCACCCTGTTCGAGCTGCCGAACGGGCGGCGTGTCGTGCACCTGCTGATCCGGCACCCGCAGCGCAGCCCGTCCGATCACCTGTACCTGGAGGTCGATGAGACCAGCGACCAGTACTTCACCGCCGTGATCGAGGACATCGTCCACAACAGCATCAACGACAACAAGATCGTCGCGATCGGCCACGTCCGCGGCGAGACGTTCCATCGCACCGCCACCCGGTACCGGCACAATGTGCTGCGCGCGGAATCGGGAAGCCTCGGCTGGCTCCCCTACGTCCTCGTTGTCACCTGGCGGCAGCGGGACGGCAAGGCGGAGCCGTTCCTGCAGGTGCGCAGCACGATGAACTCGGCGCGCGACCTCAACCGCCTCACGCACGTCGCCACGCACATCTTCCAGGAGGACTACGACGACTCGCCCGACGGAGCGGTGCCCGTGCCGCCGCCGACCTTCAGCCTGGAGCACCGGGCGCCGCAGCGCGCTGGCCGCCGCCGGGTCTACATGGAGGCTGGCGTGGACCTGCGCGGCGAACTGGTCCAGGTGGCCACCAGCCAGTACCTGCACTATGACAGGGAGCACCTGTTCTTCCTGATCTACACGCTGCGGGTGCCTGGCGACTTTCACTTCCCGCGCCGGGCCGAGATGCATCACGTGCCGATGCCCGAGCTCCTGGCGATCTGCGAGAACCAGGCGCTGCGCAAGGCCGAGCTGCTCTTGCGCGCGCCGGCCATGTCCAGATGGGTGTGGTCACGGGCCGTGGGGATCGCCTCGCTGAACCTCGGCCTGCACGGTCACGCCGGCCTCGGCGACCGGCTCAGCACGCTCGGCAGCCAGCGGCAGGCGCAGCGCGACGAGATCGCCGGGGAGATCAGGCAGCTGATCGAGGAGACCAGCCAGACGTGGTTCTCCGCGGGCCGTGAGGTGGACGTGCTCGGCCTGTCCGGGCTGCACTACCGCGAGTTCTTCACGATCTTGCTGCCGCTGTACGCCAGGCTCGGGGTGCCCGGCGCCGCCGAGCACCTCGCTCAGGTCACGGGCGACGAGCGCAGCGCCGCCGCCGTCAGCAGGCTCGCCGAGCTGTACAGGGACGAGGAGCTGATGATGGCCATCCCGGTCGAGCTCTGACGAGCCGCCGCCCGCGCTGGTCGATGTCAGGACCGCCCGGCAGAATCGGTTCGTGCGGGTTGCGGTTGTGCCAGGGCCCGGGAAGTCAGGCCTGCTGCGCGAGCTCGGGGATGATGGCGTCCCGGCGGGACCTGTCGTCGCGCTGGCCGACCTCGCCGATGCCGTGCTCGAGCACGAGCGGAACGGCCAGCCGCGCTGGGTGTGGCCGTCAGCGACGCTGGTGTACCAGCGGCTGCTGCGGGCCGGCGTCAGGGTAGCGCGCTGCCACGACGTGGCGCTCGCGGACGAGCTGATCCGCGGCAGGGACGCCGCGGGCGGCGACCGTCACGACGCGGACGCCGGACTGGCTGAGGCTCGCGCGGTGCTGCGGACGGCGCAGGCCGACTTGGGCGGCGCGACCGCCGCCGGCGCCTGGAGCGACGCTGGCGCCTGGGACAGCGGCGCGGGCGGCTCGGCCCTCCGGGCAGACGGCTGGCCTCGGGGCGAGGGAGTCGAGCAGCCCGCGCTTTTCGATGCCGAAGAAGCCGGGGCGGCCGAGCGGGCAGACCCGCGCGCCGTCCTCGACGCGGTCATCGAGGTGCATGCGGGGCAGCTGCGCGCCATCGCGGCCGACGAGCAGCCGGACAAGTTCGGCCTGCTGGTCAGCGCGGAGTCTGCCGGGGGCCTGGTCGCCGCCGAGATGGCCATGGCCGGGCTGCCCTGGCGGTACCAGGTGCATGACGCCCTGCTGACCGAGATGCTCGGGCCGCGGCCGGCGCTGCCAGGGCAACGGCCAGCCCGGCTAGCCGAGCTGGCCTGGCAGGTCGCGGCGGCGTTCGGCGGCCAGCGCGGGCGTGGCGACCGGAGCAGGCCCGTCAATCCCGACTCGCCCACGCAGCTGCTGCACGCGCTGGCGGCCGACGGGATCAGGCTGCCGTCGACCAGGCTGGCCGTGCTCAGGGACGTCGATCACCCGGCGATCGCTCCGCTGCTGGAGTACAAGGAGCTCGCGCGGCTGCATTCGGCGTTCGGCTGGAGCTGGCTGGACACCTGGGTCCGGCAGGGCAGGTTCCGGCCCGAATACGTGGTCGGCGGCGTGGTATCCGGCCGCTGGGCCTCGCGCGGAGGCGGGGCGCTGCAGATCCCCAGGATGCTGCGCAGAGCCGTGGTGGCCGATCCCGGCTGGGTGCTCGTGGCGGCCGACGCCGCCCAGCTCGAGCCCAGGGTGCTGGCGGCCCTGGCCGGTGACCGGGCCTTCGCAGCGGCAGCGATGGGTGGTGACCTGTACGCCGAGCTGGCAACCGCGTTCAGCGGCGACCGGGCGAAGGCCAAGGTCGCGATGCTGTCTGCGATGTACGGCGGAGCCGGCGGCGAGGCAGGCCAGCTGCTCGCGGTGCTGCGCCAGCGATTCCCTGCCGCGGCCGGCTACGTCGAGGCCGCCGCGCGGGCCGGCGAGGAGGGCCGCGTGGTCAGGTCGGTGCTGGGCAGGACATGCCCGCCGCCGTCGGCCAACTGGCGCGCGCTGACCGAGGAGGCCATCGACCCGGAGGCCGAGCGCGACCCGCGCGCCGGGCAGGCCTCGCGCGCCCGCGGCCGGTTCACCAGGAACTTCGTCGTCCAGGCCAGCGCCGCGGACTGGGCGCTTGTCATGCTGGTCAGCCTCAGGGCCGAGCTGGCCGGGCTCGTGCGCGGCGGCGGCGTCACCGACGGCGAGGCGGCCAGCAGCCGGCCCGCAGGGCCCGAGGCCAGCAGCCGGCCCGCAGGGCCCGAGCTGGTGTTCTTCCAGCATGACGAGGTGATCGTGCACTGCCCGCAGGATCAGGCCGACGCCGTCACGGCCGCGGTTGGCCGCGCGGCCGCGGCCGCCTCCCGGCTGGTGTTCGGCCCGACCAGGGTCGCCTTCCCGCTCAGCACCGCGGTCGTCGACTGCTACGCCGACGCGAAATGAGTGACGGGCCGCCGTCAGCGGTCGACGGCGACCGCCGGCAGGTCGGCCACCTCTTTCTTGCTGATCTGCAGCTTGATGCCGTCCTGCACTCCGGTCACCGCGCTGATCGGGATCGCGACCTCCTTGCGGCCCCACAGGTGCCCCTCGGCCAGCAGCACGTGCGAAACCCGGCGGCTGTCCCCGTCGATCACCAGGCCGTGCACATGTCCGATCGGACCGTCGGTGGCGTACACCGGCTCGCCCTTGCGGATATCCACCTCTCCCGCCGGGACGGTGTCGTACGTCACCGTCTGCGAGACGCCGGGCGCGGCGGCCCCGGCAATCCCGGCGGCCTCGCCGGCGCGCAGTCCGTAGTACGGCCAGGACAGCACCTGCTCGGGCCCGTAGTTCTCATAGCCAATCGTGCCCGGCACGAACTGGGTCTCCTCAGCCGAGTCGAGGTCCTCGAAGTCGGCCATGCCGCACCGGAGCCTGACCCCGTCCTCGGTGGTCTCGGCGAGGTCCACCGGCACCAGCCTGGCGAGCCCGAGCCTGTGTTTCGGCTCGACCACCAGGTGCGTAACCGTCTGCGCGATCGGGTCGACCACGACCCGCTTCACCGTGCCACACGGACCGTCGTCGCACGCCACGTGCGCGCCGATGGTGAAGGACACTGCCTGCGCCATGGCATCCCCCCGTCTCGTCACGGCCAGCCTAAGCCAGCCGGCCGGAATCAGTGGCGCAGGCTCAGCTGCTGAGCGCCCCTGTTCAGCTCGCGATACAGCCGCTCGGTATCGGGATGCGGCTCGCCGCCCGGCGCGATCTCGGTGATCGCGTCGAGGCAGGCTGACCACGCGGCCGCCACCCCGGCCGGGTTGCCGGCCGCGTGCTCGGCCCGCATGAGCGCCCGCCACAGCTGCTCGGCGGCGGTCTCAGCGGACAGCCCGATCCGCGCGGCCCGCCTGGCGGCATGGGCGTCTCCGGCCCTGAGCTCGACCTGGGCGAGCAGGTCAGCGGTGTCGACGATCTCGGCGCGCATGGTCTCGACCAGCGCGATGTCGATCCACCAGTGGAAGCACTCGGCGAACGGCTCGCCGCGGACCAGCTCAAGCGCCGCGCGCAGGTCGCCGGCGTTCCGCTCGGCCCGGCCGCGCCTGGCCAGGGCGCTGAACGCCGCCCAGTCAAGCCGTACCTGGTCATGCAGCACATAGATGCCGCTGCCAAGGTGAATGATGTACTCCTGGCCGTCGGGCGCCTGGCCGAGGCGCCGCCTGGTCCTGGTGATCAGCTGCCTGACCGAGTCGGCCGGGCGCGGGTGGTCGGCGTCGGCGCCGAGCATGGTGCACAGCGCCGAATTGGCCAGGCCAACCGGGGCGTGCAGGGCAAGCGCGAGCACCAGTTCTGCCTGCTTCGGCTGCAGCGGCTCGGCCGACCCGTGCACATCGAACGTGCCGAGCACGTTCACGGCCAGGCCCGGCCGCGCGTGCCTGGCGGGATTCCGCCTGCCATGGTCGGCGTGCCGCTTTGGCTGCTCCGGTTCTGCCGCGGGATCCTGCGTGCCCGCCAGCTCCCGCTGCGCGCCGAACTCGTTGCCGGGCTCTGGCGTGCTGACCGGCCTGGCGAACTCGCCGGCCCGGCTCGTACGCTCGCCGAGATCCGGCAGTACGGGCGCGGCGGCGAAGTGCATCCAGGGCGGGCCGCCGGCTTCGTCGTACGGCGCCGCCTCCGGGCTGACATCGGAGGTCGTGACCGCGGTCGCGAACAGCCCGGCCAGCGCCTGGTACTCCGCGGCCGTCAGCGTCTGCGGCCTGACGGTGAGCTGGTGGTGCGGGCCGAGGTAGGCCAGGCTGATGGTGGCGATCATCCCGCCAGGGCCGTCCGGGTCAGGGGCGAGCCGGAATACGGCGGGGGCGACCTTGCCGTCGGCTGCCTGCGTGTCACCCGCGACGAGCGCCGCGATCCCGCCCGGCCCGTCGGACAGGTCGAGCAGGCGCGCCATCTGCTCAGCTGTCGGCTGCAGCCGGCTGACCAGCAGCGTCAGGCCCCAGTCCTCGTCCTCAGGGTCTTCCATCCTGCGCGTCCTGACATCGGCCTGCCGGCCGTCGCGCAGCCGCCTGTCTATCGTCGCGACCCTGGTCTCGAGCACCTCGAGCGCCTCGTCCAGGTCGCGGCAACGGTCGGCCCTGCCGAGCACGTCCAGCTCGTCACATCCTGCCAGGATCAGCTCGTACCAGCCGCTCCACCGGCTGGCGGCCAGCTCGGTGGCAGCGGTCACCAGGAGCCTGTCGGTCAGCTCAGCCGGTCCGTCGCAGCACGTGACCCGCATGGCCTCGAGGTCGAGCAGGAGGAAGCCACCATCGGTAGCCCCGGCCGTGAACAGCCCGGGCAGCAGGTCGCCGACCTCCCCCGGCATGGGCGGCGAGGCGGCCCAGTCGGACGGAACATCGGTCAGCGCTGTCGTCCAGCACATCCCCTGCCGTCCTGGCGCGATGCTGAACGGCGGTGGCGGCGGCCCGGCCGAAGGGGCGGACAGCAGGACGTCGATGCTGTCGGGAGTGAGATGGATGCCCACGATCGGCGGCAGCGGATCGCCGCCGTCGGCCACGCCCGCGCTGAGGTCGCAGAGGGCGTCCCTGAGCGAGGCCGGCGGTGCGGGCGGGGCGGCCGCGCGCAGCTTCTGCTCGATCAGCTGGCTGCCGGGGTCCGCGGGCAGCGCGATTCTGCGGCCGAGCCGCCGGTGCTGGCGCTGCCGGTGCCTGAGCCGTTCCAGGCAGACCAGCGCGGCGCCGGCGAGCATCCCGAGCGTGAAGAGCACGACCTGCTGCACCTCCTCCCCTTGTCCGGCCGCTGATGCCTCAGGTTGTCCCGCTCCCCCGGTCACGCGTCCCGAACCCGACCCGGCGCCAGTTCCCCGAGCGCCTGCCGCTCCTCCTGCCCCGCCATCACCCCGCGCCCCACCAGCACCGGGACCAGCGTGTCCGCCGGCGCCCGATGACCCGCCCGCGCCGCCGGATCCGCCCGCGCCGCCGGACCCGCCCGCACCCGATCGCGTTCCCGCACCCGCCCCGCCGGCCCCCGCCTTCCCTCCCGCACCGCTTGCCGTACCGCCAGATCCGGCCTTGCCTCCGGCACCTCCCGCCCCGGCGCCCGGATGCGGGTCGCGGAAGTGCTTGTTGCCCGACGGATGGCCGTGATGCTGACCGGCGTGCGGAGGCGGGTCGGCGGGCCCGCCGTGCGCGGCCGTGCCTGGGAGCGTGAGCCGCCAGCCCGGCATGATCAGCGACGGATCGGTGAACAGCTGGCCGCCGCCCATCTCGTGGCCGAGGTTCAGCCTGATCAGCACCGGGTAACGGTCGCCGGCGCCGAGATAGTGCGCCGCGATCGTCCACAGGCAGTCGCCAGGCCTGACGACTACGGTCCGCCGCGCCGGAACCTGATGCGCGGCCGCTGCCAGCGCTGACTCATGCATGGTGTGCTCCGCCGGCTTGACCAGCGCCTCCAGGGTGATCGGCTGGGCAGTCGCCGCCGTCCCAGCGGGCCTGACGTGGGCCTGCTGAACCGCGGGCGCAGCCATCGCGGGCGTCGCGGCGAGGCTGACCGCGACCGGGGTGCTGAAGCCGACCGAGGCGACCGCGACCAGTTTCGCCGCCGCGCCCTGCATGCCGAGCACGGGCAGGCGCGGGGCCGGGCGGCCGCGCAGCGTCGCCTGTATCTCGGCCAGCACGGCGATGCTGAACGCTGCCCAGGCGATCCAGGAGACATCGCGGACGGCGCCGAGGAACAGGCTCCCGTTGTCCTTGTGCAGCAAGACGTACGTCATCGTGTGCCAGGACGGCAGCCTGGCGGGTATCGGCGAGCCGCCAAGCCGCAGCAGCACGATCGGCAAGCCGACGGTGGCGGCGGCCAGGGTCGCTGCGGCCGCACCCCCGCGCAGCACCGCGGCGGCCCGGGTCACGTGCCCGGTCCCGTCACGCCGGTGATGAGGGACGCGACGGCCGAGCCTGTCGACGTCATCGTGTCGATCCCGATGAGGGACAGCACAAGCGTCGGCTCGGTCACGGTCACGGTGACCCGGATCCGGCGGGTCCCGTCCGCACTGACCGACCCGCTGTAGCCGGCGCTGGCCAGGTAGGCGCGGGCGGCCGCCAGCGCCTGGCCTTCATCGACGCGGAAGGTGCCTGACCGGTAGGCGGCGGACCTGTCCACCATCCCAGCGCCGGCCCGCGCCGCCTCCTGCGCGACCGAGTAGGCGCTCGCTGACTGGTTCAGCTTGCGGCCGCCGTCGATGACGAGGCCGGCCAGGGCTAACAGCGCCACCATCAAGACGGCCAGCATCAGGGTCAGCGAGCCACGCTCGCCGTCAGGCCTCCAGGCGCACGGATGCCGCATCCTGGCTCACCTCCTGGGCCTTGATCGTGCCGGCACGGGTGTGACGACGCTGTGACACGACGCCGTCGGCCCTTGAGCGGTAAGGATCAAGCGGTGACGTGAACCGCGCGGTCAGCCGCCGGGAGCCAGGAACGCCGGGAACGAGCAGGTCAGACAGCGGCACTGTGCAGCTCACCGAGGCGCTGACCTGAGCCGGCTGGCCGAGCGGTGTGCTGAACCCTGGCTGCAGGCTGAGCCTGACCACCGGCTTGCAGTGCAGTCCGTCAGCCCGCAGCGCCGCGTTCGCGCTCGACAGCGCCGCCTGCCTGGCTGCGGCCGGCGACAGCGAGATGGACGCCTGGCGGGCTGCATCGCGGGCCGCGGCGTCGACCGAGCCCTGCGCCACCGAGGTCCGCCCGGCGGCGATCACCAGCCCGATCAGCGCCAGGATGACCGGCGCCAGGATCAGCAGCTCGAGCGGGGCGTTCCCGTCGTCGCCGGCCAGCCCCGCCCCAGGCAAACACCGCCTAGCCGGCATGCTGGCCTCCGGTGGTGCTGAGCCTGGCCATCGCGATCACGTCGGGACCTGAGACGTCGCGGCCGGCCGCCGTGAACCGTTCGACCGGGGCCGTGACGACCTCGCTGACCGTGAGAACCAACCCTGGCACCAGTGCGGGCACCCTGCCGGTGACCCGGATCCTGACGGTCGCCGCCGAGCTGCCTGCGGCGGACGCGGCAGGCGCGAGCAGGAAACCCGGCGCCGCCTGCCTGGCGAACGCCACGGCCGCCCGCGCTCCCCTGCCCGGCGGCGGATGAGCGGTCCGCGCCACGTCGGCACCCTGGCGGGCCGCGCCGATGGCGGTCTCGCGCGCCAGGTACCACACGCACGCCTGGACGATCACCATGATCCCGGCCAGGAACACCGGGATGATGATCACGTAGCTGAGCGTCAGGGCGCCGTCGTCGCGGCGCAGCCAGGAAGCGCGGGCCCGCGAGCGGCCCGGCGGCACCTGCACCGGCACCGGGGGCGGCTCTTGCGGACGGCGCGCGCTACGGCAGCTTGCCCGCTTCATGGCTGATGGCGCCGGTGAAGAACGCGCCCGCCGCCGTGGCGGCGGCCACGAGCAGGACGGCGATGACGATCCATTCCAGCGACAGCGCGCCCGCGTCGTTGTCCTTGACCAGCATCCTGATCCGGCGCTCCGCAAGCGCGGCCAGGTAGCTGGCGGTGAACCAGAGTGAACCCACAGATGCCTCCTCGTGGCGATCCGTCACCCGAACGTCCGGTAGACGATCGGGAAAATGAGCAGCAGCAGGAAGCCGGCGCCGAGCAGCGCGATCGGGACGACCATGGTGGTGCTGCGCGCTCCTGCCTTGGCCTTGGTGGCCGAGAGCGCCTCCGCTCGCATCGACTCGGCCCTGGCGGCGAGCGTCTGCAGGATCCTGGCGCCCTCGTGACCGGCCACCTCGGCGATGTCGGCCAGGTCGGCCAGTTCGACGACGCCGGTCTCGGCTGCCAGGGCGGCCAGGCCTTCCCACGGCGGACGCGCTGCCTTCCGCGACGCGTCGAGCGCGGCACCGATCCTCGCGAACGCCCAGCCGCCGCCGATCTGGGCGGCAGCTTCGAGCGCCTCGGTCGGCCCGGCCCCCGCGCCGCGCTCAAGGGCGACCAGGTCCAGGTAGCTGGTCAGCGCGTGCCGGAAGTCCATCCGTTTCTCCGCGGCGTTGATCCTGATGACCAGGTCGGGCGTGAAGAACAGGCCGGTGCCGAGCGCGAGCGAGACCACCGCGGGAATGGCCCACGACGGCCGGTAGCCGGCCAGCGCGAACAGCGCCGTGAGAGCCGGGACAATGGCCAGCCCGGTCAGCCCGCAGATGACCTTGTTGCTGAACCACCGTTCCCTGTCCTGCCCGAGCAGCGCCAGGTCGGCCGCGGGAACAGGGAGCCAGGGCAGGGCGGCGCCCAGCTGGCTCAGTGAGCGGCGCAAGCCAGCCAGGTCAGGCTCGTCCGATCCGGCCGAGTGAATCCTGGCCAGCGCCGCGTCGAGCCGCGGTCCGCCAGGTATGAGCTGAGCGACCGCGGCGAACACGCCAAGCCCGGCCAGCGCGCCGGCGAGGATGATCAGCGGGTTCACCGGCCGGCCTCCACTGGCCGCGAGCCTGCCCCGCTGCCCGCGCGCTGCCACGTCGGTTCTTCGCGGCGCGATTCGAGGAAGCGGCCAGGGCCCGGCAGCATGCCGAGCCTGTGCAGCCAGCCGAGCCCGGCCGCGTAGAGCAGCGCCACCAGCGCCAGGACGACCTGGCCGACCAGCGTGCCGTATGGCGCCGAGTAGGACCGGTTCAGGATCGCGAAGACCGTGAAGCCGGCGACGAATGCGACGATCCAGCGCAGAGTCGTGCGATGCTGGGCCCGTTCCGCCTCGATCTCGCGCCGGGCCGCGATGTCCCTGGCCAGGATCTCGGCTAAGGCGCTCAGCACGCCGTGCACGGCACCGCCGCGCTGGCCGGTGGCGATGATCAGCGCCGCGGCGATCCGGTCGCCGGCAGGATCGTCGATCTCGGCGGCGAACGCGCGCAGCGCGTCCTCGGTGCCGACCCTGGCTGCCAGGCGCCTCGCGAGCGCGGTGACCGGCCCGGCGATCGCGGCTGGCGCGCTCCTCGCGCTCACGGCCAGCGCATCCTCCAGGCCCCGGCTCGCCGTCAGCATGTCGGACAGCCGGCGCGTCCACTGCTCGAGTCCCTCGAGCCTCGCGGTCCGCTGCCGGGCGGTCCTGGTCGCGGTGAGTCTCGGCAGGAACATGACCGCGCCCGCCGTGGCCAGGGCCGCCACCGGCCAGCGGGTCAGCGCCAGCATGATCAGCCCGGCCGCTGACGCCAGCGCGATCCGCTTCCTCGCGGCCCTGATCCGACGCGGCGCCGCCGCGCGGCCCGGCGGCTGGCCTGGCGCGGGTGCCCGCCTCGTCAGCTCAGCGAACCCGAGCACCACTCCGGTCATGATCATGGCTCCGGCCAGGGCGGCGACGACGATCATCGTCGCGCCCATGCGCCAGGGCCCTGCGGGCCGGCTGCTTGCCTCGGGGCTCGCTGGTCGAGCTGTGCCGGACTGAAGCCCGCGGCCTCAAGCCGCGCCAGCATGCCGGGCGATGGCGTGTGCGCGGCGACCGCGCGGCCACCGTGGCCCTCGGGCAGGAACAGCCTGTTCACCGCGGGACGCTCGGTGTCTCCTGGCGGCATGACCTCGAGGACCTCCGAGATGAACCGCACCGTCCGCTGTCCGTCATAACGCTTGCGCACGTGCACGATCAGGTCGACGGCCATCCCGACCAGGATGTGGATTGCGCGCTCAGCAAGCGCGAGCCCGCCGCGCAGTCCGAGTATGAGGATCCGGTCGAAGGCCTCGGCCGGCGAGTTCGCGTGCAGCGTGCACATCGAGCCTTCCTGGCCCGAGTTCATCGCCTCGAGCATGGGCATGATCTCGCTCTTGCGCACCTCGCCGACCAGGATCCGCTGCGGGTTGTGCCGCAGCGCGTGCGCGATCAGGTCGTGCAGGGAGACCGAGCCTGCGCCCTCGGAGTTCGCCTCCCTGGCCTCGAACGCGATCACGTCGGGATGCTGCTCGCGGTCGTGCAGGTAGAGCTCGTACTCAGACTCCAGCGTCGCGATCCGCTCGCTCGGGTGGATCTCGCTTGCCAGGCCGCGCAGCAGCGTGGTCTTGCCCGCGTTCACACCGCCGGTGACGATGATGTTGCACCGGCTCCGCACCGCCGCGGCCAGGAAGCCGGCCATGGGCTGGTCGATCGTGCCGAGCTTGATCAGGTCATGCAGGGTGACCCCGAGCTGGCCGTGCCTGCGCAACGACAGGCAGGGTCGCGGCGTCACCGACATGGTCGCTGTCATCCGCGCGCCGCCCGCGAGCGCGACGTTGACCAGCGGCGACGCGGCGGAGAAGTCGCGTGCCGTCTGGCCGCCGCGGGTGGCCCAGCTCCTGATCATGCTGCCGAGCGCCTCGTCGCTCGCCGCGATCGGAGCGGCCGCGACCCGCTCACCCGTGTTGTAGGTGACCCAGACCCGGTCGCACCCGTTGACGTCGACGTTCTCCACGTCGGGATCGCGCAGGTAGGCGGCGAGCGGGCCAAGCCCGTACCGCTGGTCGTAGACGGCTTGCGCGAGCGTCTCCACGGCCTCGGCTCCCGGGACGGGCGTGCCCTGCCGCAGCTGGCGCTGCGACCAGGCCCGTGCGGCATCCCTGATGAGCGGCATGACCTCGGCCTGCTCGGCCCGGTCGGGCAGCAGGTCGGCGATCATCGCGAGGATCTCCGGGATGCCGGCCAGCAGCCGGGAGTCGGCCAGGCCGAGCGGCTCGCGGGCCCAGTCAGGTTCCCGTGGCCCGGCCGGCCCGGGGGACGGCCGGCCGGGCCACCCGGGCCGGCTGCTGGCCTCGGGCCCGCTAGGGCGGGCGCGAGGCTGGCGCCTGCCGCGGCCTGGTCCCCGTTCTGGTGCTGTGGCTCGTAGCGCGGCGGCCACTGCAGGCCGCGGTGCCCGGCTTCGCCGCCCGCGCTGCGCGCCGTGTCGCCGCTCATGCCAGGTGCCCGTTCGCGCCGGCCAGGTCGAGCGGCGCCGCGTCCCTCGCCGCCTTGGTGATCGCCGCGCCCGCAGCCTGCGCGGCGCGCATGAGCGGCCGGTCCGACAGGTTCGTCCGGCGGCCGACGCCATCGGACAGCACCGCGGCGGTCCTGACGTCCAGCGGAATGCTCGCGAGCACCGGAACGCCGAGCGTCCTCGAGATCTCGCCATAGCTGTGACTCTTGTCCCCGACCAGCAGCAAGCCGATTCGCTCGGGGCCGCCGAGCAGGTGAGCAAGCAGCTCGATCCTGGGCCGGGCCGCGGCGATCTGCCTGAGCGAGGACCGTAGCACCATGGCCACGAGCTGGGCTTCGGCGAGCACGGCGGACGGCTGCCCGTCACCCGCGTCCAGGCGGCCGCAGTCGGCGATCACGTCACACGCCTGGCTGGACAGCATGCGGGCGATGGCGGGCCAGGCCGGGGCCATGCCAGGCGCCTGCCGCGGGTCGGTCAGCCCGGCCAGGAACATCCTGGCTCCGCTGCCGTCGAGCGCGGCGAGTTGCGCGCCCGCCTCGGCGGACATCGCTTCCACGCCCCTGCCTGCCTCGAAGGCCACGCCGAGCAGCCCGCGCGGCGCGGGCAGGTGGCCGGCGAACAGGCCAGCCAGGATGTCGCCGCCAGCCGGGTCGCACTCGGCCAGGATGACCGGCTGCGGCCAGGTCAGGGTCACGGCCAGGGCCGTGGTCGTGCAGCCGGCCGACCCGCCAGGCGAGACCAGCGCGTACAAACTCACGCCGGGCTCCGCTTGGTCACGATCACCGCGAACTGGCCGGTAGAGGCCTGTGCGGCCAGGTCCCCGCCGCTCTTGGCCGGCACCAGCACGTCCACGACCCCGAACCCGTCCGTGTTGGCCGCCATGCTGACGGCCTCCACCACCCCGGCAACCGGGACGCTCAGGGCTGGCGCGGCTGAGGCAGAACCTGCCTGGCCCTGGGCGCCCGGCGTCGCGACCACAAGCACGTGATCCCCCGGCTGCAGGCCGCTGGCGGGCAGCGCGGACGGCCGCACCGGCAGCGGGACGAGCACCTGGCCGGGATCCGGTGGCCGCTGGGTGGCCAGCTCGGCGGCGCTGAGCAGCATGCCGGGATGCAGCGTTGTGCCAGCGACGTGGCCGACCACCTGGGACAGCTGACTGGCCGGGATCACCTGCACGCCATCATCCGCCGACACGCTGGCCGTGCCGAGATCGCTGGCCGTGATCAGAGCCCCGGCTGGAACATAGGCCTCGGCGACCAGGACCGGCACCCTGTGGTTAGTTGCGGAATAGACGGCAGTACTCGCGAGGATGCCCGCGCCCACCAGGGCGACCGCCAGCGCGATCATGCCGGGACGGCGGCGGCGCGGCAGCCGCGCCAGCGCGATGGGCTGCGCGCCCTGGCGGCCCGAGCCACCCCGCGGCGCTCCGTTGAACGCCGTGTCGGTCTCCGGGTGATATGCCGTGCCGATCGGTGGTCCCTCCTTGCCGCTCACGGGGCGGTCACCAGTGCCTCGGCCTGGGCCACCCGGACGGCGAACGCGTTGCCCGTCGTGTAGTCGTTCGTGACCAGGCCGCCGGCGCCGCCCGAGCCGGTCCAGCTGACCGTCCAGGTGACGAACAACCCGGCCTGGAAGGCGTTGCCTGGCTGATCCTTGGACGCCCGGGTGTAGGTGTAGGAGCAACTGCTGCGCTGCTGGGCGGCCGGCACCGTCCGGTCGAACGGCGTGCCGGGGCCCTTGCAGCTGACCGACCCCATCCCGCCGCCTGGCACATAGCTGAGCGCGGTGGGACTCGCGCTCGCGGTCGCCCAGACCGGGCCTGCCCTGACCGTGACGCTGACCGGGCGCCACTGGCCGCGCGCGACCCAGTACCACTCGGGCAGGCCGACCAGGCCGTCCTTGCCGCGCGGCGGCGCGGTCGCGGCGGCGAGCGTCGGCACCGACAGCTCCCCGATCGCGATCCTGAACAGGTCAAAAGGGCTGATCGCTGGCGCGCCGGTGCTGGTGCTGACCTGGACCAGCTGGCCGCCAAGCGCACCCTGGGGCGAGCCAGGGCAGGTCATGATGTCCCACTGATAGCCGGGGGCAGGCGGCCCGATCCCGGCCCGCTGCAGCACGCCAGCCGACGCCTTGGTGTAGGTGCAGGTCACGGTCCCCGAGCCGCCGCCCGACCCGGGGCTGCCGCCGCTGCCGCCGCTGTCGACGCAGATCCACGTGAAGTTGACCGGGTAGCAGCTGCCGCCACCGCCCCCGCCAGCCGCCTGGGCGGCGTGGGCGGGAGCGGGAGCGGCGGCGAGCATGCTCGTCGCGGCGACTGCGACGAGCACGGCGGGGGCGAGGCGAAGACGGATCAGTACGCGCATGACTGCACCACCGGAATCGCTCCTGTCACCAGCCACCGCCCGCGCTGGCGCGCGAGCGTGGTGATCATGAAGTCGTGGGACTGGCCGAAGCCGCCGACGATCTGGCCGGTCTGCCGGTTCTGGAAGCCGGTGTGGCTGAGGTCGACGCAGTCGTGCACGGCGGCGGTCCCGTGCCCGGTGACCGTCACGCTCAGGATGTGGAAGACGGGGCTGCCGTAGCCGATCTCTTCCCGGTGCCAGATCGCCTGCAAGCCCCTGATCAGCGCGGGGATCGCGCTGCCCGGGACGTATCCCGCCATGATCATCCTGGCCCTTGCCGGGTCGCGAGACGCGAGCGCCGAGCCGGTCGCGCGCCAGTAGCCCTCATAGGCGGTGACGACCTGGTCGCGCTGGGTCGGGCTGGCGGCCTTCGCGGCGGCCGGCGCGACGTGCCCGGGCTTCGCGGGCAGCGCGACGTCGGCCGCCTGGGTGCCGCAGCCCGCGAGGATCGCGGTACAGCCCGCCGACAGCACCGCCGCTACGCGCGCCAGCGGCAGAGCTGTGAAGCGCCCGCCGCGGCCTTCACCGCGGTGTTGGCCGCGGCCAGCGACAACCCTGCATGTGTGCATACCAGCTCCCCTTGCATGCGCCCGCGCCCGTACTCGGCCGGCGCCGTGCCACGCGACTATAGGGCCGGCCCTGTGACCGATCCGTGATCACCGCGTGAACGCGCAGCCAGCGAGCGCGGAAGGACACAGGTGCTCACTCAGGCGGCGCTGCTCCGGCGTGCTCAGCCACCATGCACGCGGCGCCCGCCACCCCGGTTCCCCCGCTCTCGCCGACCTATGAACCCTTGGCGGGCCCGCAGGACCCCACCAAGGATTTATAGGGTGGTCGTTAACTAGGGCGGAGACGGCGATTGCCGCCGTTTTCCGGTCTTGCCGCCGAGAGCATGCTTACGATTGGCTCGTACCTTCCGAGGTCCGCGGACGGAGGGCCGCAGTGCGATTCCGGATTCTTGGCTCCTTAGAGATCACCGACGACGTCGGCGAGCCTGTCGCCATCACCAGGCGGCTGCACCGCTCGGCCCTCGCACTCTTGCTGCTCAACGCTGGCCAGCCGTGCTCGGCTGGCAGCCTGGCCGCCGGGCTGTGGGGCGATGATCCCCCGCTCAGCCCCGAGGTCTCGTTACGCAGCTGCGTGTACGGGATCCGCAAGGCACTGCCCGACGCGCGGCGGCTGCGCACGCATCCATCCGGTTACCTGATCACGGCCGGACCCGGCGAGCTCGACCTGGACGACTTCCACGACCTGGCCGGGCGCGGCCGTGATGCGCTGGACGGCGGCGATCCCCGGCTGGCCGCGACGCTGCTGAGTCATGCCGCTGGCCTCTGGAGTGATCCGCCGCTGGCCGACGTGCCCGCGGTGCCGGCCAGGGAGCGGCTGCTCGCCCAGCGCAAGGAGGCAGCCGACGCGCTGACTGACGCCAGGCTCGCGGTCGGCGAGCACCGGCAGGTCCTCACCGACCTGCGCGCGGTCGTCGCCGCCGACCCGCTGCACGAGCACGCGTGGGCGCAGCTGATCATCGCGCTCTACCGGTCGGGCGCCAGGACCGAGGCGCTCGGCGCGTTCGGCAGGCTCAGGATGACGCTGATCAGCGCCTACGGCATCGACCCTGGCCCGGAGCTGCAGGAGTTGCACCGGCGCGTGCTGGCCGATGACCCGGGGCTGATGCTGCGGCCAGAACCGGACGCGCCGCCTCAGCCCAGCTGGCCGGCGGCATGGATGCCAGCCAGGGCCGAGCCGGGCAGCTGGCAGCCGATGTGCCAGCTGCCGAGAGCCGTCGCGGACTTCACCGGCCGGGCCGCGGAGCTGGCGCGCCTGCGGAACCTCCTGTCAGGCCAGGGGATGGCGATCGCGGTCGTGACCGGAATGCTGGGAACCGGAAAGACGGCGCTTGCCGTGCAGGCGGCGCACGCGGCGAAGGCCGCGTTTCCTGACGGCCAGCTCTATGCGTGCCTGGACGACGGCGGCCGGCCGCGCGACCCGCAGGTGGTGCTCGGCGAACTTCTTCGCGGGCTCGGCGTCCCCGCGGCCGACATCCCGGCCGCGAAGTTCGAACGCGAGGCTCTGTACCGGTCCGTGCTGGCTGCCAGGCGCGTGCTGCTCGTCGCCGACGGCGCCAGCAGCGCCGCTCAGGTCATGCCGCTCCTGCCGGGGACGGCCGGCTCCGCGGTGCTCGTGACCAGCCGGGCCCGGCTGCCTGACCTGGAGGGCGCCAGGTACATCGAACTCGGCGGCCTGCACCCGGCCAACTCGGTGCTGCTGCTGGCCAGGATTTCCGGCCGGAACATCGCGGACGCCTGGCTGGATGCGGATCTGGAGGCCGAGACAGAGGTAGACGCGGCCAGAGTCATCGCCGCAGCCTGCGGGAACCTGCCGCTCGCCCTGCGCATCGCCGGCGCCAGGCTGGCCGACGAGCCGGACCTGACCGTGACCGAACTGGCTGACCTGCTGTCGGACGAGAGCCGCCGCCTCGATGAGCTGTCGGTGGGAAAGGCCAGCATGCGGGGCAGGCTGGGAACCGCGGCCCACGGCGTCAGCGACCCGGCCAGGTGCGCGCTCGCGCTCCTTGCTTCAGGTAGAAAGGACGCCACGGGCTCGATGATCACTGACCTGGCCGACGCGGACGCGGACGCGGCACGAGTCACGCCCGAGCTAGCCGACGCCGGCCTGCTGCACAGGTTTCACGGCGAGGGCGCGGTCGGCGGCACGAGTTACACGATGCATCCGCTTGTCCGTGCCTTCGCTGGCGAGCTGCTCTCCTGATCAGTCGCCGGAGCCGAGCTCCAGCCGCATCACGACCCGGGTCGGCGACCGGCGGACCACCTCGCGGAACCCGGCGCGCTCGTAGAGGCTGCGTGCGCCGAAGAACATGAAATCGTCGTGGCTGCGCTGGGGCTTATCGACCGGATAGGCCTCGAGCACCGCCGCGCCGCTGCGCCTGGCGTACTCGATCGCCGCGTCCAGCAGCAGGCGCTGCATGCCCTCGCCGCGGTACGGGCGCGCGACGTAGCTGCAGACGACCGACCAGACCGGCGTGTCGTCGACCGGCTTCATGACCGGGGACTTGCGCAGCTTCAGGTACTCCTCGCGCGGCCCGAGGCTGATCCACCCGGCAGGGGCGCCGTCGGAGTAGCCGATCAGGCCCGGCACGACCCCCGATCCGACCAGATCGCACATCGCCTGCTTGCTGGCCGCCTTGACCGAGCCTGGCGGGCCGCCGGACCCGGGCGGCTTGCCGGTCGTGCGGTAGAACATGCACCAGCAGCCGCGCACGATCGATCCTCCTGGCAGCCCGAACAGCTCTTCCAGATCCGCCCACGTCCGCGGCGTCAGGGGGCGGGTGCTGAAGGCCTGGCCAGCACCCGTCATGAGCCCGTGAAGCGCGGCGACCGCTTCTCGGCGAACGCCGCCACTCCTTCGGCGAAGTCCGCGGAGGCGGCCCGCTCCTGCTGGATCCTGGCCTCGAACTCCAGCTGGCCCGCCATGTCCTGGTACAGCCACCTGTTCAGCTGCCGCTTGGTTCCCGCGTAGGAGCCGGTCGGCCCCTCGGCGAGCTTGCCGCACAGCGCCTCGGCCCGGTCAGCCAGGTCGGCGTCCGGCCAGACCTGGTTGATCAGCCCGATGCCCGCGGCTGCCCCGTTGACGGCCGCGACCACCGGCTTGGGCATCTCGCGCAGGCACATGATGACCGGGTGGTAGTGCCCGGTCAGCACGCGGTAGACGTCGGGGTGACCGTCCGGGGTCCGCTGCCTGTCTTCCCGCAGGTCGGCCCCGCTCGAAAACGCCCGGCCCGCGCCGGTCAGCAGCACAGCCCGTCGTCCTCGGCGACGTCCTGGACGGCCTCGAGCCGGTCGACCCTGACCTGGCTGTTCAGCGCGTTCATGCGATCGGGCCGGCTCAGCTCCAGTTTCACGGCGGGGCCCGCCCGGTAGACACTGACCGTTTCGCAGCCCTTGACCGGAAGGAAATCGCCCATGGCGGACAGCCTAGGGTGGCTGCCCGTAGGTTGATAGCCGGGCCAGCCACAGGAAGGTGCCGATGAGCTCAGCTGCCAGCGCGCCGGGTCAGCCGCCCGCGCCCCTCTACGTGCTCCTCTACGATTCCGCCGACGACATCGCGGCCAAGGCGCCGCCGGTCTTCCCCGCCCACAAGGCCAGGCTGGACGACTTTCACGCGCGCGGCGAGCTGCTCATGGTCGGCACGTTCGGCGACCCGCAGGCCGAGGGCTCGATGGCCATCTTCCGGTCAAGGGAAGCGGCCAAGGAGTTCGCGGGCGAAGACCCGTTCGTGCTGCAGGGTGTGGTCAGGTCCTGGCAGATCCGCCAGTGGAACGAGGTGCTCGGCGGCGCGGCAGGAGGCCAGCGATGAGCTACGTCGCCGACGCGGGGCGCTACCAGCAGATGACCTACCGCCGGTGCGGCAAGAGCGGCATCGACCTGCCGATGATCTCGCTCGGGCTGTGGCAGAACTTCGGCCACGACACCCCGCTGGACACCCAGCGCGCCATCATCCGCCGCGCCTTCGACCTCGGCGTCACGCACTTCGACCTGGCCAACAACTACGGCACGCCGTACGGCTCAGCGGAAACGAACTTCGGCCGGATCCTGGCCGATGACCTGCGGCCGTACCGGGACGAGCTGCTGATCTCCACCAAGGCCGGGTGGGACATGTGGCCGGGCCCGTACGGCGACTGGGGCTCGCGAAAGTACCTGCTCGCGAGCCTGGACCAGTCGCTGCGCCGGATGGGCCTGGACTACGTCGACGTCTTCTACAGCCACCGTCCCGACCCGCGCACGCCGATCCAGGAGACGATGAGCGCGCTCGCGACGGCGGTGACCTCGGGCCGCGCGCTGTACGCGGGCATCTCGCAGTACTCCCCCGAGCAGACCGAGGAGGCCACGGCCATCCTGCGGAACATGGGCGTGCGCCCGCTGATCCACCAGCCGAACTACTCGATGCTCGACCGCTGGATAGAGGATGGCCTGCTCGACACGCTCGACCGGGACGGCCTTGGCTGCATCGCGTTCTCGCCGCTCGCCCAGGGCATGCTGACCAGCCGCTACCTGAACGGCATCCCGGCCGGATCACGCGCCAGCAAGGCCGGCTCGCTCTCGCCGGACGTGCTCACCGAGGAGACGGTCGGGCACCTGCGCGCGCTCAGCGAGATCGCGCGGTCCCGCGGCCAGACGCTGGCGCAGCTCGCGCTGTCCTGGGTGCTGCGCGAGCACCGGGTCACCTCGGCCCTGATCGGCGCGAGCAGCGTCGCTCAGCTCGAGGAGAACCTGCGCGCGATCACCGGAACCGCCTTCACGGCGGACGAGCTCGCCGCCATCGACGCGCACTCGGTGCAAGCAGGAATCTCCGCCTGATTCGTTTAACGGGACGCACGCGCTGGTCCCGGCGGGCAGCGCGGTGCCGCCCGCCGGGACCAGAATGCCTACCGGGACAGGAACGCGTTCATCGTCGGGACCTGCGCGTGGTCGCTGGCGAAGACCAGCTCGGGCAGGTTCCACGCGTCCTCGATGGTGCGCAGCATCGAGTAGTGGTTGAAGCTGGTGTCGTCGGTGAAGTGGCGCGGCCCGCTGGGGTCGATCACCACCGCTGGCACGAGCCCGCCGCCGTAGAGCCCGCCAGGCCATGCCGCGTTGATTTCGGGGTCGCCGGCGGGCAGGACAGGCGAGTCGCAGCATCCGGCCGGGGAGTCCCAGCCGCCGTTGACGGCGTTGCCGGTGTAGTCGCCCTCGTCGGCGACGATGAAGATCGCGCTGTGCGGCGTCCAGGCACGGCTCGACATGATCCTTCCGACCGCGCCATGCACGAAGGCGTCGGCCTTCTGCTTCAGCGCCGCGTCATTGGCGTCGTCGTTGGCGCTGCCGTACGGGCACGGCGTCTCCGGGTGCCCGGGCACCGCGGTGAACACGCCGCCGTGCATGTCGTCGCACTGGTCAGGGATGATGTACACGAACCGGGGGGCGTGCCGGCCGTTCAGGTCGCCCGCCAGGTCGGTGTACGGCTTGATCTTGGCGACCCGTGCGGGATTGTCGCGGACGTCGGTGTACAGCGCGAACGGGTTGTGCTTGGACGCGTACAGCGGATTGGCGCTGGACGGCCAGAAGTCATCGAGCGGGTTCGGCGGCAGCGCCTCCATGTAGGCACCCCACGAAATGTGCGCGGCGTCGAGCTGGTCGACGATGTTGGCGTGGTCGAACCGGTTGGCCGGGTCGTCGTTGTTGGTCCACCAATTCGAGCCGCTGGTCATGGCGATGTAGTTCGGCTCGCTCGGATGCGTGACGCCGAAGTAGTTGCTGGCCTCCCCGTACTTGTGCGCGAGCGAGGTGATGAACGGCGCGTTCGGGTCGCCGATGACGGCGTTCTCCGAGTGGTTTTCCAGCACGATGATGAACGCGCGGTCGAGCCGGACGCCTTCGTGGCCGCCGGCCGGGCGGCTGCCCGCTGCGACGGCGCTGGTCGCCGCCAGCCCGATCGAGAACGCGGCCAGGGCGGTCGCGGACAAGGCCGCGCCGAGCCTGGCTGACCTGGTATTCATGCGCATAGATGCCTCCGGTGCGGAGCAGCGTGACGATGCAGGACAAGCAAAGAACAACAGAACACAAGGTGACAACCAATACCGTGAACGTCAAGAGCCGTTCAGTGTTTCTGATGGGGTGGCGCGTAACCCTGCCCGGCCGGGAGAGACTTGAGCCATGCGCTATCTGGACACAGACACGGCCAAGAAGGTTTCCAAGATCGGCCTGGGAACGTGGCAGTTCGGCTCACGCGAGTGGGGCTACGGCGACTCCTACGCCGGATCGGAGGCCAAGGCCATCGTCCGGAGGGCGCTCGAGCTCGGCGTGACGCTGTTCGACACCGCCGAGATCTACGGATTCGGGCGCAGCGAGCGGATCCTGGGCCAGGCGCTCGGCGACGACCTCGAGTCCGTCTTCCTGGCGACGAAGATCCTGCCGGTCATGCCGGTCGCGCCGGTGGTGGAACAGCGCGGCGTCGCGAGCGCCAGCCGGCTCGGCGCGCGCAAGCTCGACCTGTACCAGGTCCACCAGCCCAACCCCGCGGTCAGGGACGGCACGATCATGCGCGGCATGCGCGCGCTGCAGCGGACCGGGCTGGTCGACGAGGTGGGCGTCAGCAACTACTCGCTGCGGCGGTGGATCGCCGCCGAGGACGCGCTCGGCACCAGGGTGCTGAGCAACCAGGTCCGCTACAGCCTCGCCGACCGCAGGCCGGAGCGCGACCTAGTGCCGTACGCCGAGGCGCACGGCCGGGTCATCATCGCCTACAGCCCGCTGGCACAGGGCCTGCTCTCCGGCCGGTACGACAGCTACAACCGCCCGTCGAACCGGGTCAGGGCTAACAACGCGCTGTTCCTGCCGGAGAACCTGGAGCGCGCGAGCGACCTGATCGCGGCGCTGCGCGAGGTCGCCACCGCGCACTCGGCGACACCGTCGCAGGTCGCGCTCGCCTGGCTGATCCGCGGCCCCGTCGTGGTGGCGATCCCCGGCGCGTCGACGGTCGCCCAGCTGGAGAGCAATGTCGCTGCCGCGGACATCGACATGACCGACGAGGAGTACAAGCTGCTGCGGGCTGAGTCCGAGCGGTTCTCGCCGGTCACCGGCCCTGCGGCGCTCGGCAGCCTGATCAGGGACCGGCTGGGTCGCTAACTACGGGGGTCGCTGACCGCGGCAGGCGGCTTCTTCCCGTAACCCGTCGCCTGCTCGAAGGCGTAGGCGACGGAGAGCAGATCCCAGTCGCCGCGGCGCCGCCCGACCAGCTGGAGCCCGACAGGCAGCCCGCTGTCGGTGAATCCCGCGGGAACCGAGATCGCCGGCAGTCCCGTGGCCGAGATCAGGTAAGCCGACCGCATCCAGTCCAGGTAGGTATGCTGCGGCACCCCGTCGATCTCGTGCACCCAGTCGAGCTCGATGTCGAACGGAGGCACCTGGCTGACCGGGCACGCGAGCACGTCGAAGGACTCGAAGAACGCGCTGATCCGTTCCGCGAGGGCCGCGAGCAGCTGCGTCGCGCGACTGAGGTCGGCCGCCTGCAGTTCCAGCCCGCGCTGGACATTCCAGGTCACGTTCGCGCCGACGTCGCCGGGACGCTCCGCAACGAGCGGCCCGAACGCGGTGGCGTACTTCAGCGCCCGCCAGATCCTGAACCCCTCGTCCGCGCCGGTCAGGTCCGGGGTCGCGGCTTCGACGTCGCAGCCGAGATCGGTCAGCACCTGACTGACCGGGGCCAGGCAGGCGCGGACCGCGGGATCGACGGGCAGGCCACCGAGATCGAGGCTCCAGGCGACCCGGACGCCGCGCATGTCCCTGCCGAGCAGCCCGGTGACCTGCGCCGGGTCGGTGAGGGCGGGCGGCGGCGCGTCGAGCGCCATGGGGACACGCGGGTCAGGCCCGCTGATCACGGCGAGGAACAGCGCGACGTCGGCGACGGTGCGGGCCATCGGCCCTTCGACGCTCAGCCAGTCCCCGACGTCCAAGACCGGCCAGGACGGGACCCGGCCTGGGGACGGGCGCAGACCGACGACGTTGCAGAAGTTCGCGGGGTTGCGCAGCGAGCCGCCGAGGTCGCTGCCGTCCGCGAGCGCGACCATCCGCGCGGCCAGCGCCGCGGCCGCGCCTCCGCTGCTGCCGCCAGCGCTGCGGCGGAGGTCATAGGGGTTCCTCGTCGCCCCGAAGACCCGGTTGACCGTGTGCGAGCCGGCCCCGAACTCCGGCGTGTTGGTCTTGCCCAGGCTGATCGCCCCGGCGCCTGACATCCGCTGCACGATCAGGTCGTCGGTATCGGGAACGTGATCAGCGAAGGCGGGCGACCCGAACGTGGTGCGTACGCCAGCGGTCTGAACGAGGTCCTTGTGCGCGACGGGCAGGCCGTGCAGCAGGCCGGTATCCGCGCCGCGCGCGATCGCGTCGTCGGCTGCCGTCGCCTTCTCGAGCGCCTGGTCGAAGGTCCTGGTCACCACCGCATTGACGGCCTGGTCGACGTCCTCGATCCGCTTGATGTGCGCGGCCACGGCCTCGCGCGCCGAAACCTGCCTGGCCCGCAGCAGGCTTGCCAGGGCCACGGCATCGTGGCCGCACAGGTCAGTCATCTGTGATCCGGCCCCTAAGTCAGGCGGCGCTCGGCGGCCCAGCGGGTGAGCTGGTGCCTGGTCGACAGCTGCAGTTTGCGCAGCACCGACGATACGTGGCTCTCGACCGTCTTGGCCGAGATGAACAGCTCCCGCCCGATCTCCTTGTACGTGTAGCCGCGGGCGATCAGCCGCAGCACGTCCCGCTCACGAGGCGTGAGCTGATCGAGTTCGCTGTCGAACGCCGGGCGCGGCTGCTGCTCGGGCTGCGACGCGAACGCGTCGAGCACGAACCCCGCGAGCCGGGGAGAGAAGACCGCGTCGCCAGCCGCCACCCTGCGGATCGCGTCGACGAGCTCGGGGCCCGAGATCGTCTTGGTCACGTAGCCCCGCGCGCCGGACCTGATCACGGCGATGACGTCTTCTGGCGCGTCGGAGGCGCTCAGCGCGAGAAACCGCACTTCCTGGTGCGTCCTTGTTATCGCTGAAACGACATCCTGCCCGCCGCCTCCCGGCAGGTGCACATCGAGCAGCACCACGTCGGGGTTCTTGACCGCGATCGCCGCGATCGCGGGCTGGACGTCCTCAGCCTCGCCGATCACGTCAACCTGATCGCCGAGCTCGGATCTGACGCCCGACCTGAACAGGCCGTGGTCGTCGACGATGAAGACGGTCGGCCTTCGCTGGTCGCTCATGTCGCCGGGCTCGGCTCGCGCTGGCCGGCCGTCCGCGGCATCGTCAGCACCACCTCGGTGCCCTCGCCTGGCGTGCTGCGGATCGTGGCCGAACCACCGCGCCGCTCCATCCTGGCCGTGACCGACTCGGCCAGGCCCTTGCGGTCCGCGGGGATAGCGGCCGGGTCGAAGCCGCGCCCGCGGTCGCGCACGTAGACCGAGACCGCGGCCGGTTCTACCTCGACGAACAGCGAAACGGCACCAGCCCCCGACCACTTGGCCGAGTTCACGGTGGCCTCGCGCGCCGCCGCGAGCAGCGCGCCGAGGTCGTCGTCGAGCGCGCAGTCGCCGACGCTGATGGCCTCGACCACGATCCCGTGCTGCGCCTCGACCTCCTGCTGGATGAGCCTGATGCCGTCGGCGACCGTCCTCGCCCGCCCGTCCATCGAACCTGGCGCCTTGCCGTCGAACAGCCAGGCCCGCAGCTCGCGCTCCTGGGCCCTGGCGAGGCTGACGACCTGCAGCGGGTCGTCGGACCTGCGCTGGATGAGTGCCAGCGTCTGCAGGACTGAGTCGTGCAGGCGCGAGGCCATCTCGGCGCGCTCCTCGGCCCTGATCCTGGCCTGGCGCTCGGCGAACTGGTCGCGCGCGATCCGCAGCCACCACGGGCCGAGCAGCAGGACGAAGGCGATGAGCAGCACCGCCGCGCCGGTCAGCGGCCAGAGCGCCTTCGCGGTGATCTGTTCGGACACCAGGATGGCCACGCCGCTGAGCAGAAGGACGCTGGCCACGATCATGCGGAGCCAGAACAGCGAGCGACGTCCGCCTGAGCGCAGGCCAAGCACGGGCTCAGCGACCTCGCGCATCAGCTTCTGCTCGTCGCGGGACGCGTTCCGCCAGATCAGCACCAGCCCGGCGAGGGCGATCACCGGGGGCCAGGACAAGGAGCCCAGCCAGCCGACGTGCAGCAGCGAGGCGATCAGCAGCACGAGGGCGAGCAGGGACGCGGCCCCGGCGGCCAGCGCGATGCCGCGCTTGTCGGTCAGCGCCCGGCTGGCGATGTTGGTGTCTTCTCCGGCGGCTGGCAGGAACAGCCACGCCAGGACGTAGACCGCCGCGCCGAACCCGCCGACCAGCGAACTGCAGACGAACGCGGTGCGGATGATGTTGGTGCCGACGCCGGTTCGCGCGCCGATGGCAGCCGCGACGCCGCCGAGGAGCCTGCCCTGCTGCGGGCGGCGGAGGTGGCCGCCCGGCCGCTGCATCGTCCAGCCGCCGCGCAGGTGCGAATGCCAGCCTGAGCATCCGGGACCAGGCGCCTGTGTGCCCGTGCGCGGCTGCGCCGCGTGGGGCTGCGCCGCGTGGGGCTGCGCCGCGTGGGGCTGCGCCTTCGTCAGCGGCACCGCCGGCGGTGCGCCCGTGCCAGGGGGCTGCTCGTTCACCCTTCCATCATCGCCCCTGTTCTGCCGTGCTGCTATCAGGGAACCCCCGGATCCCGCAGGCCGTAGATCGGGGTTCAATCAGGGTTCTTCCCGATGGCCTCTCTTTTTCGCGCGACGCAAGCTGGAGGCATGAACACGACAGAGTCCCAGTCAGAGTCACACATCGAGGCCGAGAGCCCCGGCGACGGCGGCCACGGCAACGGCGGCCACGGCGGATCGTCGGATAACGGGAGCCACGGCGGCGCCGGTACTGCATGGAGCACCCGCCAGGGCGGGCCGAGCCTGCCTGACCTGCGTCAGCTGCGCCGGCCGGTCGACGACCGGATGATCGCGGGCGTCGCCTCTGGCATCGCCCGCTACCTCGGCGTCGACGTCAACCTCGTCCGGATCGCGTTCGTCGTGCTGGTGCTCGTCGGCGGCGCGGCGCTGCCGCTATACCTGGCCGGCTGGCTGCTGATCCCCGAGGACGGCGCCGCGCAGTCGATCGCGGGAGAGCTGCTCAGCTCGCTCGAGAACCGGCCGCGCTAAGTGTCCGGCCACACGCAGGAGGACGCGCACATGTCACCCCCAGCGAGCCCGCCATGGATGAGCAATCCGCCGTGGACAGCCGGGTACCACTCGCGCCGGCGCGGCGGCCTGAACCCGGACCTGCGGGTCAGCGACGCCGAGCGGGCCGACGTCGCTGACCGTCTCTCCAAGCACTACGGGGACGGCCGACTCGACCAGTCCGAGTTCAACGAGCGGATGGAGCGGGCGATGAGCGCCAAGACCGTGGGCGACTTCAGCGGCCTCTTCTCCGACCTGCCCGACCTCACTGAACCCGGCGACACCACACCCGTACCAGCCACAAGACCGCAATGTAGGAGTTTCATGTCTCGCATCATTCTGCTGATCCTGATCATCGTCGCGGCCGCGGTCGTCGGCCACGCGCTGATCCACTCGTTCTTCCCGTGGGTGCTCCTGGCGCTGGCCGTGTTCCTCTGGCTGCGCTATAGCCCAAGGCAGCACCACCGTCGCCACGACCACACCAACACGTAAGTCATGCACGGCCCCCCGGCGCGGCCGTCCGGAGCGATTGCTTCCGGGCGGCCGCTTGCCGTTTGCGGGCCTTCGCCCGCTCCCGCCCGCTCCCGCCCGCTCTCCCGCCCGCTCCCGCCCGCTCCCGCCCGCTCTCCCGCCCGCTCTCCCGCCCGCTCTCCCGCCCGCCGTCGAGCCGCTTAGGCGAAGACTCAGGACCCTATGCCGCACCTTTCTCTTCCTCTTGTCACTTTCTCTACGTCGATCAGACGAGCGCTGACCACGTCGGCGGGCCTGACGCTTGCCCGGTGGCCTGAGGTTCCTAGAGTGTGACCGCATGCGGGTAGTGATCACGGGGGCCGGGTTCGCGGGGCTGATGGCCGCGGACCGGATCGCGCGTTCCGGCCACGAGGTGATCGTCCTCGAGGCGCGGGACCGGGTCGGCGGCCGGGTCTGGTCCGCCGAGCTCGTTTCCGGCAACCCCAGGACCGTGGTCGAGCGCGGCGCCGAGTTCGTGCTCGACGGCTACGACGTCATGCGGATGCTGCTCGGCGAGTTCGGCCTGGGCCTGGCCGACACCGGTATGTCGTACTACCAGCGCGAACCCCGCGGCGGCGGCGCCGTCACTGAATCCGAGGTGACCGAGTGCGCCCGCGCCGTCGCCGCGACCGCCGCGACCGCCCCGCCCGGGATGTCGCTGGCCGAGGCCGCGTCGGCGTGGCATGGATCCGCTGCCGCGCTCGAGGCGTTCGTCTCCCGGGTGACGACCACCAATGGCGTCAGCGCCGGCCGGCTGTCGGCCGCGTCGGTCGCAGGGATCGCCTCTGACCTGTTCGCGCGGCCGTCGTGGCGGGTTGCGGGCGGCAACCAGCATCTCGCCGAGGCGCTGGCTGCGCGGCTCGGGCCGGCCGTTCGCCTAGGTGACCCGGCCAGGTCGGTCGAGCACGACGAGGAGGGCGTGCGGGTCGGCACCGACGCCGGCGAGGTCGCGGCCGACGCGGTCATCGTCGCGGTGCCGATGGCGGTGCTCAGGCGGCTGCCGTTCTCGCCCGCGCTGCCCGGGTACCTGCTTGCCGCCTGGCAGCGAGCAGGCATCGCGCACAACGCCAAGCTGCACCTGCCGCTGACCGCACCGGCTGACGCGTCCGCGGTGCAGAGCGTCCCCGACAGATTCTGGACCTGGACGGCGACCGACGGCTCAGGCCAGGTGCAGCCAGTGCTGCACGCATTCGCAGGGACCGAGGATGGCCTGGCCGCGCTCGAGGTCTCCCGCGGCCCAGCCACCTGGGCGCGCCGAGCCGCTGACCTGCGCCCAGAACTCGCGCTGGATCTCGACAGGGCGCTGCTCACTACCTGGAACGACGACCTCTGGACAGGCGAGTCCTATACGGCGCTGACCGTAGATCGCGCACCGGGTGATGACCCGCTGATCGGTGCCCCCGTCGGCCGGGTGCACTTCGCCGGCGAGCACACCGCGGGCGCCTGGTCCGGCCTGATGGAAGGCGCGCTGCGATCCGGCGTTCGTGCCGCCGACGAGGTCCTCGCCCGCTGGGCCTGACTCGCGGGTGCGCTAGCTGCAGCAGACGTCAGCGAGCCGTGAGGTTCGAGAACTCGCCCGCGACCGCGCCGCGTACGAACGCATCGAACTCATCGGCGCTGAAGCAGAGCGTGCCGGCCTGCGGGGCCTTGGAGTCGCGCATCAAGACCAATCCGTCTGCCACGCTGACTTCGACGCACTCTCCTGATTGGCAGAAGCTGGATTTCAACCACACGGCACGTGCCGCGCGTCTATGCCGGGGCTCTGCGTCGGTGGCCGCCGGGGTGCTCTTTCCGGAAGCGCCGGTCTCATAGCGTGACATCGGACTGTTCATCGCCTTCTTAAAAGGTCAGTTCCTGATCACTCACTTGTGCGGCAAGAGCGGCCCTGACCTGCAGATTTGAGCGTCCGGGCCGGTAGGTTTCAACCGATCTGCGCCTCGTAGGCACGGATCATGGACGCAATCATGGCACGCGCCTGCTCAGCGGTTCCGGCCAACTCGCCAAGTGATCGGAACGTTAGGTTGTAGACCTCTACCTCCTGCGGATCATCGAGGTAGAGGTCGCCCGTAAGTCCTTCGACGAAGACCACATCAGCTATGGTCCGCGATTCGAAGGTCAGGATGATGAACTTGTTGTTGCCTGAGGGCAACGCACCTGCCTCGAACGGGATTACCCCGAGGGTCACATTCGAAAACTCCGAGACCTCGAGCAGCTTGGTCAGCTGGGCGTGCATCACGCCCGGGCTTCCGACAACTCTGTGCAGCACGCTCTCATCGATCACAGCATGGAATCGGGGCGCATCTGGCCCCAGCAGAACCTGCTGCCTGGCGATTCGCCCAGCAACCCGCTGCTCGACGATCTCGGGAATCCATGCCGGCACCGCTGCATGGAGGATGGCACGTGCGTAATCCGGCGTTTGTAGCAAACCTGGCATTCCTCCGAGCCCGTAGTCGCTGATACTGATGGCCTCAGCTTCCAGGCCAACGTAGGTCGAGTACGGCAGACCGAGCGGCTGCCACCAGGCCCGCTGCTTGCCTTCGCTGGCGAGCTCCGCCATGCGCCGGCGCTGATCGTCATCAACGCCGTAGAGGTCGCACAGGTCGCGGATATCCCTGCCGCTCGCACCGCGATGCCCGGTCTCCAGTCGGCTGATTTTCGAGGGCGAGCACAGGAGCTGCTGGGCCACATAGTCGACTGTCCAGTCCCGGTCGGTGCGGAGCTTGCGCAGGAGCGCGCCCAGCTCTCGGCGCCGCACGGTCGGGCTGCCGGTACCGGCCATGCTGGACACTCCCCTCTCACTGGGAGCGGATCGTCTCATCAGCCACTACAGGCGAAGCTTACGCCTGCGACATCAAAATGGCACTTGCCAATGGCGATTGCCAAAGCGACTATTGAAGCAGATAAAGGCAGCGTCCTCGACATGCCGCTCGGGAAGCGGTCTAGGTGGCAGGGGCCACGACATATATCGCCGCAGTGCCATCGGGGCCGATGCGGCGGAGAGGAGGTGCCTTACGCCAGCGACCAAGCCGTAGTGCGCCGCGGACGACACCCACCCGGCGAACCGCCACTGATCCCACAAGGCGGCCATCGCTGCCTCGCGCCAGTCGCGCCAAGCAGAACTGGCCGTCACAAAGAAGCACGGCCGATGTAGCCCCATCGACCGTGCCCATGACACCGAGCCCACCCGCCTACGGAGGGTCAGCGCTGAGGATCATGTTACCGGCCGCGTGACGGATTGCAACGCCGTCGTACCAGTCAGTTTCCTGCCTTGGCCTGACCCTCTGGATGCCAGAGATCAGGAAAGGAGGGAACGCAATGGCGCTACAAGGCAACGGCCATGAACTGGACGCGGCCATCGCGGTGGCGGCAGTACTCGTCGTCTTCCGGCACGTGATACTGCGGCTCGTACTCGGCGTGCTCGCGGTCGTCGTCATCGCGGGACTGGTCTACGGCACAATCCTGCTCGCCCACGACCTGCGGCTCTGACAAACGGCCGGCCGACCCCTCGGGGGCTGGGCTGCTCGATGCCCAGCGGTCGGCCGGCCCCGACGTTACGAGCAAGCGAGCCGCGCCGACGATCGAGCGCGGCCCATGAGCTAAGCGCGATCCTTGACCGCGCGGCCGGCGAAGAATATCGGTATTCGTTGATAGACGGGATTCTCGGCGGCGAGCCTTTCGGGCGCCGGCGACTCGTCAACGACATCCAGCGTGAAGCCCGCCTGTCGCAGCCCATTCACGTACGTGCTGATCGTGCGATGAAAGTTGCCGGCCCGGCGAACGCCTTCCGGATTCCGTGATCGCCAGAACCGCTCGGCCAGGTAGTCGGACACCAGCCTGGCAGGTTCCCGGCCGGCCCTCTCACCGTCTGAGCCTCGGGAGCGAGAAAGGACGGGTGCCCGATCACGAAGACAAACGCGCCCAGCGGCCTGAGCACCCTGGCCACCGCCTCCAGAACGGCTGGCAGCGAGGGGATGTCCATCAGGCCAAGCTGGCAGGTGACCAGATCGAAGGACGCGGCGCCGAACGAGGCGAGCGACTGGGCGTCTTCGACCAGGTACCGGATACCGAGCGGCTCGCGGGCCTCGTGCCGAGCGGCCAGCCCGATCATCTCGGGCGACAGGTCAACGCCGGTGACCGAGGCAGCGCCGGCCGAGGCGAGCGCCCGGGCGGCGATGCCTTGTCCGCACGCGACGTCCAGGACGGAGGCTCCGCGGAGTTCCCCTGCCAGCTTGAGGGTCAGTGCGGTGGCGTGCTCGTGCGGGCCGCTGCCGCCGCTGACCAGGCGGTCGTACCACGCCGCGATCCCTGACCAGCCGGCAGGCTGGCCAGGCTCAGGCGGCGCTGGCTGAGCAGGCTGCCGCTATCGGGGAGCTGAAGGCCGATCTGCTCGCGCTGGCTGATGAGGTGCGGGAACTGCGTCGCCGGCTGGGTCGCAACAGCGGGAACTCCTCGATGGCGCCGTCGGCTGATGACCTGCCCGGCCGGACGCCGCCGAAGGAGAAGCCGCGCCGGGCCGGCGGGATGCGCAAGCCGGGCAAGCAGCCCGGCGCGCCGGGCGCGTACCTGGCGTGGAACCCTCGCCCGGACAAGACCGAGGACGTGTTCCCGGAGGGCCGGTGCGCGTGCGGGGAAGACCTCACGGCCGCCCGGGACCTGGGCGTGCAGTACTCCCATCAGGTCACTGACCTGCCCGAGGCAAGGGCGGTGACCACCCAGCACGACCGGCACGAGGTGGCCTGCCGCTGCGGCCGGACGCATGTCGCTGCTGCCCCGCCGGAGGTATCCGGGGCGCCGGGGACCGTGACCTACGGGCTGAACCTGCAGGCCTGGTGCGTGTTCTTGATGGTGATGCACCACGTCCCGGTCGAGCGCTGCGCGGACATCATCGAGTCGATGACCGGGACCCGGCCGTCGCACGGGTGGGTGCACGCCCTGCTGGGCCGCGCCGCCCGGGCGGTCGCCGCGGCGAACAAGACGATCCGGGCGCTGATCATCCTGGCCCGCGTCATCTGCGGGGACGAGACCCCGATCCGGTCCGGCCCCGGCCCGAAGACGCACAAGAAGTACCTGCACGTCGCGTGCACCAGCCTGCTCACCTACTACTTCCTCGGCGACCGGGGCCTGTCTTCTTTCAAGAACTTCGTCTACTCCGACCTGCACGGCACCGTCATCGTGCACGACCGGTACCAGAACTACGACAAGTTCGACGGCGTGGCCCACCAGCTCTGCGCAGCCCACATTCTCAGGGATCTCGAAGACGCCGCCCAGGCCTACCCGGACGCGATCTGGCCCGGCCAGATCGCCCGCGAGCTACGCGCTCTCATCCACCGGGCGAACCTGGCCCACCTCAGGCATCGGCAGCCTGACCGGTGCCAGGGCGCCAGTAGACCGCGTTGACCCAGATGGTGGCGAGGGTGTCGATGGCGCGCTCGTCGTCGAACTGCACGGCGGCGCGCTCGCCGCCCTGGCCGAGCCAGATGTAGCTGAAGTGCTCGAGCATGGCCGACAGCGCTGACGCGGTCAGGACCGGGTCGACGCCCGGGCAGAATCCTTCTGACTGCGCCTGCCTGATCTGGCGCGCGATCCTGTTCACGGCCTCGGCCCTGATGTCGAGCCAGCGGTCGAGGAACTCTTCGTCCAGCATCGCCGCCTGGAACACGCCGATGAGCTCGCCGCGTCGTTTGGCGTAGGTTCGCCAGAAGCCGGCCACCGCCTCGCGCAGCGCTTCTTGCCTGGTCAGGCCGCTGCGGTAGGGCAGCACCGCCATCTGGGTCGCCTCGGCGTGGAACTCGGCGGCCAGGGCGACGAGCAGGTCGGCCTTGGTGTCGTAGTAGTTGTAAAACGAGGCAACGGACTTGCCGGCCTCGGCGGCGATGTCGCTGATCTTGGCGTTGAGGTATCCGTCGCGGGCGAACACGGTTCGCGCGGCCGCGCGGAACGCCTCGTCGGTCTCGCGCCCCTTCCGGGTCGCGGGCTCGAGCCGTTCTGCCCGGTCCTGGCGCTCCTCCCTGCCGGTCACCCGCGGCCTGGCGATCGTGTGCCGTCTCATCGCGCCCTGTCCATGCGCTAGGCCCGCCGCCCGGCGACGTGGCTGAGTGACAGCAAGCTCTACCCGGCCTGAACGCGCTCGACCCGGTCGGCCGCCGTCTTCGGCTTGTGCCGGACGTCGCCTGGCTGCCCCATGACGCGGCGCCAGCACGCGAACTCCAGCAGGATCCCGTCCGGGTCCTGGAAGTAGAACGACCGGACGAAGACGCCGTCGTGCAGTTCCCTGGCGACCCCGAACTCGCTGTCGTCGTGGTCGAGGACGGGGCTCACCCGTACGCCCTTGGCTTGGAGCTTGGTGCGGTACTCGAGGAACTTCTCCTCGGGCACGTCGAAGGCCACGTGATTCATCGAGCCGACCGCGCTCTTCCACTCGCCCATGCCGGGCACGGTGACCGGGGCCGCGACGCCGGGCACGGGGTCGGGCGCGTCGGGGAACCAGAAGAACGCCAGCGCGTTGCCACCGCCCATTTCAAAGAAGAAGTGCTGGCCTGAGGCGCCCGGCAGGTTGATGGTCTTGATCAGCCGCATGCCGAGCACCTCGGTGTAGAACTCGACCGTGCGCTGCATGTCCGAGCAGACCAGTGCCAGGTGGTTCACGCCGCCCAGGCTGAATTCTTCGTTCCGCCACTCAGCCATAGCTGGCCTCCCGTCGCTCCGGTGCTGGCCGCCCGTTGACGTCGCGGCCCTCGGTAACTAAATCTAAACTCAGTTTCAGCCTCGCGCCAGGCGGGTGCGGCCGCACGGCCGGAGGGACCGGATGAGCGAGATCACCAGGGAGTTCGTCGGCCTGCCGTCTCCGGTCGTCGGCAGGGCCGGCGCGGGCGGGCACCCGTGTCAGGGCATCTACCACCGGCCGGCGAGCGGGCCGCCGCCGGCGACCGCGTTCATCGCCACCCACTACAACGTGGACTTCTCCGAGCACTACCTGGCCTCGTTCATGGCCGAGCGAGGATACGGGTTCCTCGGCTGGAACACGCGTTTCCGCGGCAACGAGGCACACTTCCTGCTCGATCACGCGCTGGCCGAGATCGGCACCGGGGTCCGGTGGCTGCGCGAGCAGGCGGGAGCAGAGCGCGTCGTGCTGCTCGGCAACTCAGGGGGCGGGTCGCTGATGGCCGCCTACCAGTCCCAGGCGGTCGAGCCGAACGTCACGCCCGTCGCCGGCATGCGCGCGCTGCCCGCGATCGAGGACCTGCCGGCCGGGGACCTGTTCGTGGCTCTGGCCGCGCATTCCGGCCGCCCCGAGGTGCTGACCAACTGGCTCGATCCCTCGGTCACCGACGAGACCGACCCGCTTCCCGCTGACCCGGCGCTTGACCCGTTCAACCCCGGCAACGGCCCGCCATACAGTGCGGGCTTCCAGCACCGCTACCGGCAGGCGCAGCGGGCCAGGAACGAGCGGATCACCGACTGGGCGCTCACCCAGCTGGCCGCGCTCGCGGGCAGCAGGGCAAGGGACCGGCTGTTCAACCTGTACCGGACGTGGGCAGACCTGCGGATGATCGACCCCGCCATCGAGCCGTCGGACCGGCGGCCGAACGCGTGCTACCTGGGCGAGCCGGTCAAGGCCAACTACGGCGTCTTCGGCATCGGCACGCTCAGCACGCTGCGGACCTGGCTGTCGATGTGGAGCCTGCGCACTTCACAGTGCACAGCGGCGCCGCACCTGCGCAGGATCGCCGTGCCGTCGCTTGTCGTGCACGCGACCGCCGACACGGGCGTATTCGAGAGCGACGCGCGCGCCCTCCACGATGCGATCGGGGCGGCCGACAAACGGCTCGAATTCCTCAGCGCCGACCACTACCTGCTGGAGCCTGCGGGCGCGAGAACGCATGTCGCCGACCTGATCGCCGCCTGGGTTGCAGGTCATGGTTAGCCCGCCCGCCGCGCTGCTCGCGGGTACCCTCGTCTGACATGACTCAGGGGAAGACCGTCCTCGTCACGGGGGGAGCCGGCTTCGTCGGCGCCACGCTGGTCCGCCAGCTGGTGCAGGACGGGCACCGGGTCCGCGTGCTCGACAACTACTCCACCGGCGATCCCGGGCACCTGGCCGGCGTCGACGCCGAGCAGGTCGAGGGCGACATCCGCGACACGGCCACGGTCGCTGCCGCGCTCGCGGGAATGGACGCCGTCATTCACCTGGCGGCCGCCGGATCGGTGATCAAGTCGATCGAGGACCCGGTCGCGAACTTCGATGCCAACGTGCTCGGTACGTTCCGGGTCCTGGACGCGGCCAGGCGCGCCGGGGTGGAGCGGACCGTGCAGGCCTCTACGGGAGGCGCGCTGATCGGCGACGCCACACCGCCGGTCGATGAGAACTCGCTGCCCAAGCCGATCTCCCCGTACGGGGCGAGCAAGCTGGCGGGCGAGGGATACGCCTACGCCTTCTCGCAGTGCTATGGCCTGCGCACGATCGCGCTGCGGTTCGCGAACGTGTACGGCCCGTGGAGCGAGCGCAAGACCGGCGCCATGAACGTGTTCTTCCAGGCCATCCACGACGGCGAGCCGATCGTGATGTACGGCGACGGCAGCTCGTCCCGCGACTACACCCACGTCGACGACATCTCCCGCGCCCTGCGGCTGGCGCTGGCCGGCGACGTGCCAGGCGGCACGGTGCTGCATATCGCCTCGGGCGTCGAGACGACCGTGCTGGAACTCGCCGGCCTGTGCAAGGCCGCCGCCGGTGTCCCTGATCACCCGGTCCAGCACCGGCCGGAGCGGCCGGGCGAGGTTGACCGCAACTTCGCGTCGTACGAGCTGGCCAGCAAGGTGCTCGGATACGCTCCGACCATCAGCCGCGAGGACGGCATCCGCCGCACCTGGGAGTGGTTCACCGAGGCTGTGTTCGCGCCGCGCGCCACCGTCCCTCCCCGCTAGAGCGCGGCCGCCCGGCTGGGCGCGGCCGCCCGCCTGGCTCGGTCCGTGGCCGCCCGCCAGGCGGCATATCCTTCTGCTGTGCAGAAACAGCCCGGGCCGCGCGACGCCGAGCGGCCGGCCTACCCGATAGCTTCGGTCGACAAGGCACTGCGCCTGCTGATGCTCTTCCGCGCACAAACCAGGGTCAGGCTGTCGGAGGCCAGCGAACACCTGGGGGTCGCGCACTCTACCGCCCACCGGCTGCTTGCGATGCTCGCCTATCACGACTTCGTTCGGCAGGAACGGGACTCTCGCGCTTACGTCGCAGGACCCGCGCTGGTCGAGATCGGGCTGGCGGCCATCAAGCAGATGGACATCAGGCTGCACGCAAGGCCGGTCCTCGAGGACCTGGCGGCAGCCTTCGCCGAGACCGCGCACCTGGCCGTCCTGGAAGGCCAGAGTGTCCGGTACCTGGACGCGGTGGAGAGTTCACGGGCGCTCCGCGTCGCGGCCAGAACGGGTGCTGCCCTCCCGGCGAACTGCACGGCTTCCGGCAAGGCGATGCTGGCCGCGCTGCCCGAGTCCGAGGTCATCGCGTTGTTCGGCGACGGCGCGCTGCGGGCGCTCACGAAACGGTCAGTCACCCGGTTGACTGATTTGCTCGCCGAGCTGGGCGTGGTCAGGGCGCGGGGGTACGCGCTGAACACCGAGGAGAGCGAGGACGACGTCGCATCTGTCGCGGTACCTGTGCTCGGACGCAACGACGCGCCGGTCGCGGCCCTCGTCGTCTCCGCGCCAGTCACCAGGCTCGACGCCGAGAGCGCGGGGCGCGTCGCGGCCCGCCTCCGCGACGACGCCGCCCGCCTGACCGACCTGATCGCCCCCCACGCCGGCCTGTAGCTCCGGTCGGTCCTCCGGTCGCGACATGGCACGGCTGGGTGAGCATAAATGGGGCGAATCGACCGTCGGCGTGACTGCAAGCCGTGCCAAGTCGCCGACCGCCCGCCCTCTCCCCATGATCAACTTGACATTGGATCCGGAACCTGCGCTTTGCCGCCCGATTTGGCCGATTTATGGTCGGGTTTTGGATCCGAAGTGGCGCCGGGCGACAAGGGCGGCACGGGGGCGGTCCGGGGGGCGGGGGGGCGGTGGGGCGGTGGGGCGGGGGCGGGGCGGGGCGGGGGGGCGGTGGGGCGGTGGGGCGGGGGCGGGGCGGGGCGGGGCGGGGCGGGCTAGGCGAGGGCGGCGCCGCCGTCGGAGTGGACGATGGTGCCGGTGATGCCGCGGGCGCGATCGGAGGCGAGAAACACATAGCTGCCCGCATGGTCGTCCCCCGTCAGCGCGACGTTGAGCGGCGTCCGCCGCTTCAGATCCTCGGCACGGCCCGGCGTCGCGTCGAGGCGCCGGTCACCGAGCCCCAGGCTCGAAGGGCCGGTCAGCTCGGTGCCACGTGTCCCGCCAGGCGCGACCCCGTTGACCCGGACCGAAGGAGCCAGCTCGTGCGCGAGCGCGATCACGCAGCCGCGGACCGCGAACTTCGACGCGACGTACAGAACGCCGCCGCGGCCGGGGTAGAAGCCCGACGTCGAGACCGTGAGCACGACCGATCCCCCGGACCTGCGCAGCTCGCCCAGCGCGGCCTTGACACAGACCAGCTGGCTCTTGACGTTGACGCGGAACATCTCGTCGAAGCCGTCGTCCAGCTGGCCAGGATCCAGCTCGGCTAGTCCCCGGTAGAAGTCGAAGATGCCGACGCAGTTCACCAGGACGTCGAGCCCGCCGAGCCCGGCCTCGCACGCATCGACCGCCGCCTGGGCGTCTCCCAGCACCGTCGCGTCGCCCTGCCGAACCAGGCAGCCGCCGTGCTCCGCCGCGAGCCGCGCGCACTTGGCTGGGTCCCGCTCCATCGCCGCGACCTGCGCTCCTTCGGCCGCGAACGCACCGAACACGGCAAGCCCGATGCCCGAGCCGGCCCCGACGACCAGCGCCCGCTTGCCGTCAAGCCAGCCCATCAGGCCTCGCCTGCGAGACCGTCAGGACCGGCGTCAGGACCGGCGTCAGGACCGGCGTCAGCGCCGCCGCCGGACTCCGGCCCGAACGGGGTTGCCAGCAGGCCGCTGAAGAACTCCGGCTCCTGCCAGGTCAGTGACTCGAGCTCGAGCGGGCAGAGCGAGATCTGCCGACCGGACGCCGGCGCAGAGATCCGCAGCCGCGCGCCGTTCCTGCTGCGCACCAGTTCGACCACGACGTGCGTGAACTCATTGCCAAGCTCGATGGCCCCGCCTGCAGGTGCAGTGCCGCGCTCGTCGTTCACAGGAAGATCGCCAGGTTCTGGGTTCGCAGCACCGACTCGTCCACGGTGATCTCCCGCCTGGCGAGCCGGTAGCCGGAAGGACCAGCCCGCAGCACGTCGCCGCGGCCGCAAGAGATCAGATCAGCTTCGCGCGTGTCGCCCCTGCTGCGGAACAGCAGCAACGCGGACTCGACCCGCAGCTCGTCGCCGCCGGCGGCGAACGTCCTGACGTTCGTCACGAAGTGCCTGACACGTGACGGCGGGTCCTCGGTCCACGCGTGGTCGGTGGCCAGCCGCTGCACCCGCTTGCGCAGCGCGTAACTGTCCTCGTCGAAGTGGCCCATGTCCGGCAGGGAGTCGAAGCCGGCCCCGCGCGCCGTCGTCACCCTGACCGGCATCAGATAGCGGATGTCCTCGGTCAGTAGCTCAAGCCACGCGTCGTACCGCCGCGCGTCGAGCAGCGCGGCTTCCTCGACGAGGAACTGATGGGCCGCCTGATGCGCGGGATCGCCATACCCCAGCGGCCGCGCGACCCCGCCGGCCACGCCGCCGGTCATCCCGCCAGCCACCCCGCCAGCCACGCCGCCGGTCACGCCGCACCCCGCCCTGGCCGGTCAGCCGCCTCGATGAAGTCGCTCCACTGGCTCAGCCAGTGCCGCTGGTTGAACTCGCCGAACCCCTGGTACGCGGCGCCGGGCCCGGAGAAGTTCGCCATCGGCGGCTTGATCGGCTTGCCCTCCGAGGTCAGCCCCATCCGGCTGTTCAGCAGCAGCCGCCTGGCCATGGAGCCGCCGGCCATGTCGGTGATCGAGACCCAGTTCTCGACGTCGTCCTGCTCGAACATGCCCGAGCTGCCGAAACACATCAGGTACGCCTTGTACGAGTCGCGCTTGAAGCTCTCAGGAGCTGAGGCGTCGACCGCGAACCAGGAGAGCACCTCGGTCTCCCGCTCCGAGACCGGCTGCCACTGCCGCAGCGAGATGAACGGCGCGACCTTGCCCGCGTCGTCTACCTGCGGCCAGTTGTGCACGAAGGACAGGTTCGGGAACAGCGTGGCGGCCGACACCATGAAGCCGTCCTGCGCCACGAGCCTGCGCTGGGCCGCCGACCACGTCGAGCCGATCTCAGCGATCATCTCCCGCGGGTAGCCGAGGTAGCGCAGCTGATCATCGAACGAGCCGCCAGGCGGCAGCTTGTATGTGGTCCCGGCGCCGCGGCCGGCCAGGTACAGCGCGCCCTCCTTCCGCTTACTGGCGGCCGGCTCGCGGAAGAGCCCGATGTCCACCACGCTCGCGTGCGTGTGCGGCGTGTGATAGCTGTCGCCGGCGAAGTTCTCCGCGCCGATCTTCCAGTTCGCGTGCACGCGCCAGCGCTGCGGCCCGCGCAGTTCCACCCCCGCTGGTGACTGCCGGGTATAAAGATCCAGATAGAAAACAAAATCGCCCAGCCACTCGCCCAGCTCGGGTGCGTCAGGGTCGAGGCTTATGAAGATCAGGCCGTTGTAGCTGTCCATCGAGGGCGCTGGCAGCAGGGACTGGCCCGTCCTGGGGAATCCGTCCTCGCCGCCGTACGCCTCGGCATGGAACGGCACTCCGGCCAGCCGGCCGTCGTTCCGGTACGTCCAGGCGTGATACGGGCAGCGGAAGTGCGACGCGTTGCCCATCTCGGCCCTGCACACCTGCATGCCTTTGTGCAGGCACATGTTGAACAGGACCCGCACCGTGCCGGTCTCGTCCCTGACCACGATGAACGAGTCACCGAGAACGCGGCGCACCACGTAGTCGCCTGGCGAGGGGATCTCCGACTCGTGCGCGACGAAGACCCAGGACCTGGCGAAGAGCCTGTCCCGTTCCAGCCGGAAGATCCCGGCGTCGTTGTAGACGTGCGCGGGCACCATCCCGCGCCGGACGTCCGCGAGTACGGCGGCTAGCTCCGTCATGCTTCTCGCTCCTCGGGCAGGCCGAGCCCTGCGTGCGCGAGCCTGGCGAGGTGGTACCGCCATACGCACTCGGTGTTCAGCGTGGAACCCAGGTCAGGCAGCTCAGCGACGTCGGTCTCGGGAAGATCGGCGGGCCGGCCACCGGCCTGGGCCGCTGCCAGGATCATGGCGGCCAGCGCCTCGAGGTTCAGCGCCCTGACTACGGCCTCGGCCACGCTCGCGCCGGTGGTCGTGACGCCGTGGCCGCGGAGCACGCACACTGGCGCGTCGCCCATCACGGCGAGCATCTCCATTGCCAGCTCGGCGTGCCTGATCAGCACGCCGCGCGGATAAACAGGGATCCCTTCGCTGGCCATCCGCATCGCGGGAATGTTGAAGGCGCCGATCACTGGCCGCAGCGCGAGGCCCGCGAGACCGGCGGCTACGACTGCCGGCGGGTGCGCGTGCACGACCGCGTTGAGGTCGGGGCGCGCGCGCAGCGTCTCGACGTGGATCGGCAGTTCGCTGGGCGTGGCATAGCCCGGCGGCAGCTCACGTGTTCCGTCGAGGCCGACAACGTGGACGTCGGCGGGCGTGGTGAACAGCAGGCCGCTCTCGTGCGGGCCACGGCAGCGTACGAGCAGCGCATCGGTGCCGGCCCGGACGCTGACATGGCCGAGCACGTCAGCGGCGAGCCCTGCATATGCCAGAACCCGGCATGCCTCCGCGATCTCCCGCCGCACACTGACCCCTTTCCGGGCATTTGTATTCGGAGTCTGTCCTACAGAAGGAGTTTCTGCAACGATATGTCCTGCGACGAAGGGCACGAATCGATGCAGAGCTGGATTCACGTGATCGAGTGGCGGGCCACCGTGCATCCGGACACGCCCGCACTCATCGACGACCGGGGCGCCAGGTACAGCTACGCGGAGTTGCGCGCTGCGTTCGAGGGATACGCGGGCGGCTGGGCCGATCTGGGCGTCCGGCCCGGCGACCGGGTCGCCGTCGTCGCGAAGAACAGCGCGGACTTCCTCGTGCACGCGTTCGCGATCCTGCGGGCCGGGGCGACGCCCGCGTTCGTGAACTGGCGGCTATCAGCCGGTGAGATGGCCGAGGTGCTGGCTCTGGTGGAGCCGGCCGCCGCGGCCGCCGACGCCGAGTTCGCGACCCTGCTCGACTCCGCCGCTCCCGGCCTGGCCCGCAAGGTGATCATTGGCGGGCAGCGAGGCGCTGTGACGGCGGGCTGGCGTGACGGCGCTGCGCTGACCGGCGCGGTGCCACCACGGCCGCCGTTGTTGGCCAGCGACGTACTGGCGCTCGTGCACACGAGCGGCACAACCGGCAAGGCCAAGGCCATCCCGCTGCGGCACGGCGCGCTCCTGGTCAGCGTCGCCGGCTTCGCCCTCGAGATCGGGGACCAGGTCACCGGCTCGCGGCACCTGCAGGTTCTGCCGCTGTTCCACCTGGGCGGGTTCGGCCAGTGCATGCAGGCGCTCCTGACCGCGGGCACGGTCTACATCCACTCCGGGTTCAGCCCGGCCGCCGTCATCGACGCGATCGAGCGGGACAGGATCGAGTTCTTCACGGCCGGGCCGTCCCTGATCGACATGCTGGTCGCCGAGATCCGGCGCCGTGGCACAAGCGACCTCAGCAGCCTCAAGGAGATCGCCTACGGCACGGCGGCGATCACTCCCACGTCGCTGACCGCGGCGATCGAGGCGTTCGGCTGCCGGCTGCGGCAGATCTACGGCAACACAGAGAGCCAGTCCATGATCAGCCTGCTCGCGCCGGAGGACCATGAGCCGGGGCACCCGCACCTGGCCAGCGCGGGCCGGGTGTCGTTCGGCTGGGAGGTCAGGATCGCCGACCCCGCCGACCGCGCCGCGGCGGCGCTGCCGGCGGGCGCGACCGGGGAGATCCTGATCCGCGGCGAGTGCCTGTTCTCCGGCTACTGGCGTGATCCCGACGCAACGGCCGCGGCGCTCACCGCTGACGGCTGGTACCGGACAGGAGACATCGGCCGCCTCACCGACGACGGCTACCTCTACATACTCGACCGCGCCAGGGACATGGTTATCAGCGGCGGCGAGAACATCTTCCCTGCCGAGGTAGAGGCCGTGCTGGCCAGCCATCCTGGGATCGCTGAGGTCGCCGTGATCGGGCGTCCTGACCCGGTGTGGGGAGAAGCCGTGCACGCGGTCATCCATCTGGCCGCCGGCGCGCAGGTCTCCCCTGAGGAGATCATCGGCTTCTGCCGCGACCGGCTGGCGCACTTCAAGTGCCCGAAGAGCGTCGAGTTCTCCGGGCCGCTGCCTCGCACCACGACAGGCAAGGTGCGGCGGCGCGAGCTGCGGGCCCTCCGGGCCGGCTGCGGGGCTCGAACCGCGCCGGACGGCGCGGCCGCCGACACGGACGGCGGCCGCCGATGACGGCACTCGGGCTGTCCATCGCCTCGCACAGCGGCCTGCCCCCGGCCAGGATCGGCGAGCTGGCGGCGGCCGCTGAGCGGGCCGGGTTCGATGCCGTCTTCGTCGCCGAGGGCCACGGCGACGCGCTCGCGCTGTGCCATCCCGTCGCGGCGGCGACCACCCGGGTCCAGGTGGGCACCGCGATCGCCAATGCCGCGCTGCGGCCGCCGGTACTCGCGGCCAAGACCGCGGCGCAGCTTGATCACGCCAGCAACGGGCGATTCATACTCGGACTCGGCACCGCCAACGCGACCATGAACGGGCGGTTCGGGGTCGCGCCGTTCGCTCCGCTGCCCATGATCGAGGAGTATGTGGGCGTTGTGCGCGCGGTGCTGGCGGGGGACGCCGGCGGCTACGCGGGACAGGTTTTCCGAACGGGAACGGTGCCGCTCGACAGCCCAGTCGTACGTTCTGACCTGCCCATTTACCTCGGAGCGCTGGGTCGGCGGATGCTCGCGCTGGCCGGGCGGATCGCCGACGGCGTGATCCTGAACCTGATGTCGCCAGCCCAGGCCGGCGCGGCCGCGGCGACCGTGCGGGCGGCCGCCAATGCGGCGGGGCGGGATCCGTCGTCGGTGCTGGTCGCTTGCGTGGTGCACCTGTGCCTGGCCGACGACGCTGGCGAGGCGGCGGCCGCGGCGCGGGCGGTGGTCCCGCGCTACGTGCTGCACCCGGCCGCGCCCCCGCTGTTCGGCGCAGGGCCGTGGCTAGAGCAAGCGCGGTCGCGCGCGCTCGGCGGAGACCGGGCTGGAGCCGCCGAGCAGGTCCCGCAGGAAGTCGCCGATGGCTTCGTGGCCCACGGGAACGCCCCGGCCTGCGCCGCGAGGATCGCGGAATACCGGGCGGCCGGCGTCGATCTGCCGGTTCTGTTTCCCATGCCCGTCGGTTCCGCCGGCTGGGACTACGACTCCGTTATCGCAGATTTCGGCCACATCCCCGGCTAGGAGAACGCGCGTGAGCAGCGAGGACACCGTCATCCGCTTCTTCGCGGCCCTCGAGGCCGGCGACATCGACACGGTGCGCGCGATCTACGCGCCTGACGCGCTGATCTGGCACAACGACGACCTCATCGAACAGCCGGTCGAGGAGAACCTGAAGGTGCTCGCCGCGCTGCACAAGGCGGTGTCCGGGCTGCACTACGACATCATCAGGCGGGTTCCCGCCGCGGACGGGGTCATCCAGCAGCACGTGCTGCGCGGGACGCTGCCGAACGGGCAGGACGTCGCCCTGCACGCGGCCATGTACCTGCAGGTCAAGGACGGTCACGTCACGCGCATCGAGGAGTACCTGGACTCCGCGATGCGATCATCAATTCGCGCCGCACGGGAAGCGTTGAGCGCCGGCTAGGCATTTACCTCAGTAACGGCCCTTGGCGAAACCGCACGGGCTGGTTTTGGCAGACATGCTGTAACATTCAGCAACGAGTCGATTACCTGACGTGATCGCCAGGGGGGTTGCAGTGACATCACGACCCCCCTCAGCCCTGCCCGCGTCTGGCCGCGGTCGGTTGGTTCAGTGGTGGCTCAATCGCCCAGTGCGGGTAAAAGGGCTGATCGCGATCGCGGTTCCGCTGATCGCCCTGCTCGCCACCGCGTCGGCGAGCCTGTGGCTGCAGTGCCGCGAACAGGATGCCCGCGTCGCCGGGCGGGCAAATTCCCGCCTCATCGAGGCGGGCTATCGGGTTCTTGGCAACGCGCTGAACGGCGAGACTGCGGTCCGTGGCTACGCCGCGACCAGGCAACGGATCTTCCTGCAGCCCTACGACGCGATGCGCCGCCACGTGGCGAAGGACCGGGCCTCATTCCGCGCGGCCGCCGCCGGCGTCGGGGATGTGCCGCAACAGAAGACAGCGGACTCCACGGCAGCTCACGTGGTCGCGCAACTCGATGTGATCCGCGCTGCGGTGGCGCGCGGCGCGCCGGCCAGCCAGGTCACCCCGATGCTGAGGCACAACAAGCGGTCGATGGACCTGTTGCGCGCGCAGATCGCCGGGCTAACCTTCCAGGCGAAGCGCATGATGCTGAGCCAGCGGGCTGAAGTCACGAGGCTGGGTACGGGCATCGACGTTGTCACCATCGTCGGCGTGGTGCTGGGGCTGCTCGCAGGCGTGGTCGGCGTCGCCCTCTTCGCATCCGGCATCTCCCGCCGGGTGGCCGCTGCCGCGTCCAACGCTGACCGGCTTGGCGAGGGCCAGCCTCTCGTGCCAGCCGACCACTCTGGCGACGAGCTCGGCCGGCTCGCTGACTCGCTCGCGACGGCTGAGAAGCTGCTGGCCAGCCGCAGCTCGCAGCTCGTAGCGGCACGCGACGAAGCGCTGCAGGCCAACCAGGCCAAGAACGCCTTCCTGTCCAGCACCAGCCACGAACTGCGGACGCCGCTGAACTCCATCCTTGGTTTCACCCAGCTACTCGAGCTGTCCGACCTCGAAGGCGAGGACAGGGACAGCGTGGAGCGCATCCTGGCGGCCGGGCGGCATCTGCTCGGGCTGATCAACGAGCTTATCGACATCGCCAGGATCGAGGCTGGCGAGCTCAGCGTCTCACTCGAGCCTGTGATGGTCAGGGAGCTGCTGGGCGATGTCTGCGAACTGATGGCGCCGCTCGCTGCCGAACGGCACGTCGATCTCAGGCAGCAGTGCACGCGGCCAGGTCTCGCTGTCTACGCGGACTGGCAGCGGCTCTCGCAGATCATGGTGAACCTGATCTCCAACGCGGTGAAGTACAACCACCAGGGCGGCTCGATCACGATCGCCTGCCAGGAACACGAGGACGGGCAGGTCGCCATCACCGTCACCGACACCGGCCCAGGCATGTCGGGCGCCGATCTGGATCGGATCTTCGTTCCTTTCGAACGCCTGGCCGCCGAGAACAGCGACGTCGAAGGCACGGGCATCGGGCTTCCGCTGGCCCGGGCGCTCGCGCAGGTCATGCACGGCGAAGTGCGCGCGATGAGCACGCTGGGTCAGGGCTCGACCTTCACGGTCAGCCTGCGTCGCGCACCTGAACGGGCGCACGTTCCCACGCAGGCCGCTCGTTCCGGGCTGCCCGCTTCAGCCGAGAGCGCTGACCCGCAGGCCAGGTCGGCGCTGACCATGCTGTATATCGAGGACAACCCAGCGAACGTCGAGGTGGTCTCCAGGTACCTGCGCGGGCGCGATCACACCAGGCTGCTGACGGCCAACTCTGGCGCCGACGGGCTCGCCGCGGCGGCCGAGCAACGGCCGGACATCGTGCTTCTCGATCTGCACCTGCCCGACATCAGCGGCGACCACGTGCTGGACAGGCTCGTCGCCGAACCAGTGACTGGCGGCATCCCTGTCGCGGTCCTCTCGGCCGACGCCTCGCCTCGCGTCATCCGCAGGCTGCTCGCGGCCGGCGCCTTCGCCTACCTGACCAAGCCGCTTGACCTCGCCCGCCTAGGCGATCTCCTCGACTCGATCGGGGACTCCGCACCCGTTTCCGCCGGGCAGGACAGCGCCCGGGCGGCTACCAGGAAAAGGTGATGAGCAGAACCGGTTGATGACGATTCCGTCCGCACACGCACCCCATTGCGAGAGCCATGACCATTCCTCAGTCAGCCCTGTACATCGAAGACAACGCGAGCAGCATCCGGCTGATCGAAACCCTGCTCAGGCGGCGCCCGGACATCAGGCTCCGGGTGGCAAGGACCGGGCGCGACGGCGTCCTGGCCGCCGTGGACGAGCCGCCAGGGCTGATCATCCTGGATAACCGGCTGCCGGACGCCCGCGGCGGCGACGTGCTCAGGATGCTCAGCCTCGAACCCGCGGTCGGCAACGTTCCCGTGGTGATCCTGAGCGGTGACTCTGACGAGCAGATCGCGATGGAATTGCTCGCCGCAGGGGCAGCCGAGTACCTGGTGAAGCCGTTCGAGCTGCGGCGGTTCCTCGGCCTGATCGACCGGTACTTCCCGCCGGCGGCCGCAGGCGTCGCGTAGCAAGCCGTCACTGGCGACCTGACCGCTCGTCGCCCGTGGGGACCCATCCCCGCATCGGGCCCTGTGGGGACCGCTCCCTATCGACTGGCGGGCTGGCCCTGCATAGCTTGGCGCCGTCCGCTGTTCCCGGCCTTCACAGGCAAGGCAATCTTGCCCGGCCTGGTCCGGCGGGCTGGAGGAAACGATGAGAGGACTGGATCGATCGCTGCGGCTGGCACGGCTCGTCGGCTACGCGGCACTGGCGTCCGGCCTGACGGCTGTCACCGTGGCCGGGGCGCCCGCTGCCGGTGCGCGGGTACAGGGAAACCTGCCTGGCCTCGACCGGCATACAGTAGCGAGCTGGGGGGCCAACGGTATCGGCCAGCTTGGCGACGGCACCACGACGGCGAGAGCGCAGTGGGGCTCGGTCAGCGGGCTCGGCAGCGGCATCGTCCAGGTCGCGGCCGGGGGTACCTTCGCTCTGGCGCTGACCTCCGACGGCACCGTGTGGGGCTGGGGCAGCAATGGCGCCGGCCAGCTCGGTGACGGCACCACGACCTACCGCACCACGCCCGTCCAGGTGACAGGGCTGTCCGGAATCATCGCCGTCTCGGCAGGTGTCGACCAGAGCCTTGCCCTGCGCTCGGACGGCACGGTGTGGACATGGGGCGGTAACCGATATGGCCAGCTGGGCATCGGGGTAACCGGCCCGGCCCAGCTCACGGCGGTCCAGGTGCCCGGGCTCAACGCGGTGACGAAGATCTCGGCCGGCGGCCTGTTCAGCCTTGCACTTCGCGCCGACGGCACGGTCTGGTCCTGGGGGTACAACGCCAGCGGCGAGCTCGGCAACGGCACGTCAGCCGACAGCGACATTCCTGTCCAGGCCACGGGCCTGTCTCGGGTCATCGGCATCGCCGCGGGCGCGGACTCCTCCCTTGCCATCCGCACCAACCCGAAGACCGGTGGCAGCGCGGTCTGGGCGTGGGGCAGCAACTACGCGGGACAGGTCGGCGACGGCACCCACACCGACCGCCTCACTCCTGAGCCGGTGATCGGCATCGGCACTACGAGCTTTGTCGGCCTGGCCGTCGGCGACGGGTTCGCGCTTGCGCTGCGCTCCGACGGCTCGGTCTGGGGTTGGGGCGCTGACGGCTACGGCCAGCTAGCCAACGGGCCGCAGTCAGCTGGCACGGCCACGCCGACTATGAGCATTGGCGCGGGCAGCGGGATTATCGCACTGGCGGCAGGGGTCAATCACGCGCTCGCGCTCAGGTCCGACGGGACCGTACTTGCCTGGGGCAGCAACTCCTCCGGTGAGCTCGGCGACGGCAGCACAGCCGCCGTCAGCGGACCGGTGCAGGTGGCCGGCTTCACCAACGCGTCGCAGGTTACCGCGGGCTGGGAGTTCAGCGTCGCGATCCACGTGCCGCCGTTGCTCAGGCGGCCGTAGCGGCGTGATCGGCCGGGCAGGACGCCGACCGATCGTAGCTCCAGGGCCCGGCCGACGCACCCGGCCGGGCCCGCGCGGCCCTAGCGCCCCAGCACGACACCGCCGTTGGGCGAGACGATCTGACCGGTCACCCAGCCGCCGTCCGGGCCGAGCAGCCACGCGATCAGTGACGCGATCTCCCCGGGCGTGCCCTCCCTGCCGACCAGCGTCTGCGCCGCCCGGCGCTGCCGGGATTCGCCGGTCAGCCTGCCAGCCCAGAACTCGGTGTCGGGGACGAACCCGGGAGCGACCACGTTGGCGGTGCCGCCGTGCGGGCCGAGCTCGCTGGCGAGGTCGTACACCCAGCCGTGCAGCGCGGCCTTCATCGCCCCGTACGGTCCGCCTCCGCTGCCGCGCAGCGCGGCGACGGACGAGACCAGCACGACCCGCCCGCCGTCTCGCTCGATCTGCTCCCGCAGCGCCTCGGTGAGCAGCACGGCCGTAAGCACGTTGGATTCGAAGGACGCCTGCCAGTCCAGGCGGACTCCGGCCAGGCCCTCGCCGTCCTGCGCCGCGCCCGCGATGCCGCCGGCCGCGTTGACGACACCGGCGCACGCCAGCCCGGCGGAGGCGAGCTGGCCCGCGACGCTTTCCGCGCCCAGCTCGGCGGACACGTCGGCCGCGACGACGCTGACCTGATCCCCAGCCAGCGCAGCCAGCTGATCCAGGGGTTCCTTCCGCCGGCCAACCGCCGTGACGTGGAACCCGTCAGCGACCAGCCGCCTGGCGGCCGCCAGGCCGATACCGCTCCCCGCACCGCTGACGACGATCGTGCGCGTCTCGCTCACCTTGACCTCCTCATACCGTCACAGCCTCTGGACCTGCCGAGCCTGTCATCTGGTCCGCTAGCGTGCGTTCATGACATCTGCCAGCCCAGATCCTGAGATTGCCCGACACCTGCGCCGGTTGCGCATCAGGGCGATCCGCGACCGGCTTCGCGAGAGCCTGCTGTTCCTGCCGGCTCTGATGCTCATCGCCTCGGTCGTCATCGCGATCCTGCTCGGCGCCTTCGACGAGGGGCATCAGGCGCAGCCTCTTCCCTGGACGTTCTCGTTCACGCCAGGAACGGCGAGCACGTTGCTAGGGATCGTGGCCGGCGCGGTCATCACGACCGCGGGGGTGGTCTTCTCCCTGCTGGTGGTGTCCCTTCAGCTGGCCAGCGGGCAGTTCTCGCCGCGCGTGCTGCGCGGCTTCTGGCGGGACAGGTTCGGGCAGGTGCTCATCGGGCTGCTGCTGTCCACCTTCGCGTTCTGCGTGCTCGTGCTCGCCAGGCTCGACTTGTCCGAGAAGCGGGCGCCGTCCCTGTCGATGATGTTCGCGCTCCTGCTCACGCTCGCGTCGGTGATCTTCATCGTGGTCTACCTTGACCGGATCAGCCGCCAGCAGTACGTGGGGCGAATCGTGGAGCGCATCGCCGAGGAGACGCTGCTACTGGTCCGCGAGCTTCCTTACGGCCCGCATATCGGCATGCGAGCAGGCGAGGTGATCCCCGCAATCCCGGACCCAGACGGCCTGGGAGACAGGTTCATCATCAGGGCAATCAGCGATGGCTGGGTCCAGCAGATCAGTCGTCGCGCTGTCATCGCGGCCGCGCCCGCAGGCAGCATCGTGCGCCTGGAAACCAGGGTCGGCGGCTACCTTGTGCGAGATGCTCCGCTCGCGTCGGTCTGGCCACCGCCCGCCGATCCGGTCGCAGCGAGCATGCTCCTGAGTGCTGCTGTTGTGGTCGGCCCGGCGAGGACGATGCAGCAGGACATCGATTTCGGCTTGCGCCAGCTTTGCGACATCGCGTTGCGCGCGCTGTCTCCCGCCGTCAACGACCCGACCACCGCTATTGAGGTCGTGCTGCGCATCGGGTCGATCATGCGCCCGCTCGTGGTCACCGACCTGCCCGCTCAGGCGCTCCGCGACCAGGAAGGGCGTATTCTGCTCACGCCCTACGATCTCGACCACGGCGAGTACATTGCTCACGCGTTCGACCAGGTCAGGCTCTACGCCGCGGGTCATCCGCAGGTGCTGGCCGCGATCGCCAGGACGTTGCGCATGCTGCGCGGCGCCTGCTTGCTGACCCCGGACAGGTCAGCCGTCATAGCGGATCTCGAGTGGCAGGTCGCGCTGACGGTCGCGACCTGCGCTCCTGGGCTCCTGCCCGAGGACATTCAGCGGGTCAAGGCCGCCGCCTCGGCCTGATCGCCAGCTCTAGCTGGTGCCAGCTCTAGCTGGTGCCAGGCGCCAGCGTGCGCACCCCGGCGATGAACAGGTCCACGCCGAACCGGTAGTGAAACTCGGCGTTGTCGTCACACGAGGTCATCGGCACGGCCGCCTCGACCAGCCGCGGGTAGCGGGCGGGCGGCAGCGAGGCGAGCTCGACCTGCTTGCGCCGCATAACCTCGGCACGCTCTGCCGGATCGAGGCCGGAGTCGAACCCGGGCTCGCTCATCACCAGCGACAGCCCGGTCCACAGCGCGGACTTCGCGATCTCGGTTGCGCGCTCGGGGTCGAAGCCGGCGCTCCTCAGGATGTCCAGCGTCTTCTCGGTCGCATCCCAGTGCGACGGGCCGAGCTTCTCGCTGTTCAACAACAGGGCCGAGGCCGACGAGTGCGCGCGAAGCACGGCGATGAGCGACTCGAGCATCGTCCTGAGCCGGTCGGACCAGTGCGACGTGTCATCCACGTCGGTCCTGATCTCTGCCCACAGCCGGTCGGCCAGGCCGGCGATCAGCTCTTCCTTGCTGCGGAAGTGCCAGTACAGCGCCATGGGCGTGACGCCGAGCTCGGTGGCGAGGTGACGGATCGTCAGCGCGTCCAGGCCGTCGTTGTCCGCCACCTCGAGAGCGCGCTCGATCACGGCCGCGCGGCTCAGCTTGGTCCGCTCGGCGTCGCCGGTCCTTGCTGGTGTCATCACTTGACAACTATACGGTGTACAGTCAATGATGTGAAGCGTACAACGTACAGGACATATGTATAGGTCCCGTGTATAAGGACTGTGTACAGGAACGTAGTACAGCTCGGAAGGAGCAGACCCTGATGGCCAGACGCTGGTGGGCCCTGATAGCAGTCGGCCTCGCCACCTTTATGACCTATCTCGACAATAACGTGACGAACGTCGCGATCCCGACCATCCAGCGGGACCTGCACCTGTCGATCGCTGGCTTGGAGTGGGTGGTCAGCAGCTACGTGCTGGTGTTCGCCGGGCTGCTGCTGGCCGGCGGCAGGATCGCCGACGTCTTCGGGAGGCGCAGGCTGTTCTTCGTGGGCACGGTCGTGTTCACGCTCGCCTCACTGGCGGCCGGGCTCGCGGGTAGCGGCGGCGCGCTGATCGGCGCCAGGGTCGTCCAGGGCCTTGGTGCGGCGCTGCTGGTCCCGACCACGCTGGCCATCATCATGGCCACGTTCAGCAGTGCGCGTGAGCGCACCGCGGCGATCGGGATCTGGACCGCCATCGGTGCGATGGCGCTCGCCTTCGGGCCGCTGATCGGCGGTTTCATCAGCCAGCACCTGCACTGGGGCTGGATCTTCTTCATCAACGTGCCGGTTGGCATCATCGCGCTGACGATCGCCGGATTCACGATGGAGGAGTCGCGGGACAACTCGGCCGTGCGCCGGCTTGACGCTCCCGGCATGGTCACCTCCTCGATCTCCTTGTTCGCGCTCACCTACGCGCTGATCGAGGGCCACGACAGCGGCTGGACCTCGCCGGTGATCGTGACCGCGTTCGCGATCGCGGCGGTCGCCGCGGCGGCTTTCGCGCTGGTCGAGTCGCGCACCGCGCACCCGATGGTGGAGCTCAGGCTGTTCCGCTCGCGCGCGTTCACCGGCGGCACTGTGACGATGATGCTGTGGGCCTTCGGGATCTTCGGCATCTACTTCTTCACGTCGATCTACCTGCAGGACATCCTCGGCTTCTCGCCGACCAAGGCAGGCCTGGCGTTCGTGCCGATGGCGCTGTGCCTGGCGGCAGCCGCGAGCGTGGCCGGGCCTGTCTACACCAGGCTCGGCGCGCACCGGACGGTGGCGGCCGGGATGGGCGTGATGGCGATCGGCCTGTACCTGTTCTCGGTGCTCGGCGCCGACGCGACGCTCGCCAGCCTGATGCCGGGCTTCGTGCTCTTCGGCGCGGGGGCCGGGCTGATGCAGGTGCCGCTGACCAACTCGGTGCTGCAGGGACAGCCGCCCGAGCGATCCGGTGTGGCCTCTGCCCTGCTGAACGCCTCCCGTGAGGTCGCCGGGCTGTTCGGGATCACCGTGATCGGCGCGATCTTGCGCTCGCAGCAGAGCAACGCCCTGCTGCACGGGACCGCCCCCGGCGGAGCGTTCCTCGACGGCTACCACGCCGGGCTGCTGGTCACCGTCGCCCTGGTGGCGGCGGGAGCGGCGCTCAGCTACCTGGCGCTCCGCCCGCCCCGCTCACCCGAGCCGGTTCCCGCCCAGGCGCCCGTCCGCCCTGAGGCCGGCGCAAACCCCGGCCGCCGGCAACTCACCGAAGCAGGCCACCGCTAGCCAGTCCCGCACGACTGCGCGGAACCCTTGATGCTGCCTGGCGACATCAAGGGTTCCGCGGGCGGCGGAGCGAATCCGTACGGCACGTACGGCGCGGCGCCGATTCAGCAGGACTCGTTCTTCCCGGTTAGCCCGTCGGCCTGGGGTTCGATCAGCCTGGAGATCAGTCCGTGAAGCCTGGTCCTTCTGCCCGGAACACCAGCCGAGCTGACACGGACACGCAGCGACGTGACTGTACGTGATCATGGTGACCGGGCCGGTATTGTTGAGCCGAGCCGGGAGGCAGCCGCTCAGTGCAGTTTCGTTCAGTGCGGTTCCCGCTCACCACGCTCCCGCGAGATCCGCTGACCGCACGGCGGCACCGGGGGCTGACCGCGCACCCCGACGTCTTCGCCCTTGGACCATGGATACAGATACCTCGCAGCAGGTCTACAACTTCAGCGCAGGGCCAGCCGTCCTGCCCGATCCCGTGCTCAGGCAGGCGCAGGAAGAACTGCCCGACTGGCACGGCACGGGCATGAGCGTGATGGAAATGAGCCACCGCGGCTCAGACTTCGTCCAGATCGCCGAGCACGCCGAGGCCACCTTGCGCGAGCTGATGGCGGTGCCCGATGACTACCGCGTGCTGTTCTTGCAGGGCGGCGCCACCGGCCAGTTCGCAGCGGTCCCGATGAACTTGTCCGCCCAGGACGCAGCCGCTGACTACGTGATCACCGGCATGTGGGGCAAGCGCGCGCACGGCGAGGCGGCCAAGTACCTCGACCGCATCAACGTGGCGGCCAGCAGCAGCCCGCACACGTACGTGCCGCCGCAGACCGAATGGCAGCGCACGCCGGACGCCGACTACGTCCACATCACGCTGAACGAGACCATCCAGGGCGTCAGGTTCGCCGCGGTGCCTGACACCGGCAGCACCCCGCTCGTGGCCGACGTCAGCTCGATCATCCTGAGCGAGCCGATCGAGGTGAGCGACTTCAGCGTGCTGTTCGCGGGCGCGCAGAAGAATATCGGCCCGTCAGGCCTTGTTGTAGTCATCGTGCGCGAAGACATGCTGGGCCGGGCGAGGTCCGCGACGCCGCAGGTGTGGAACTGGTTCGAGAACGCCAAATCCGGCTCCATGATCAACACGCCGCCCACCTACGCCTGGTACATCGCCGGCCTGGTCTTCGACTGGGTCAAGGACCAGGGCGGGGTGGCCGCGATCGCCGAGGTGAACCGGCGGAAGGCGGCAAAGCTGTACGCCGCCATCGACGGGTCAGGCTGCTACTCCAACCCGGTCACGCCGGCCAACCGCTCGCTGATGAACGTGCCGTTCAGCATCGCGCGGGCCGACCTCGAGCCGGCCTTCCTCGCCGGGGCCAGGGCCGCCGGCCTGGTCAACCTCGAAGGACACCGCAGCGTCGGCGGTATGCGGGCCAGCATCTACAACGCGATGCCTGAGGCGGGCGTTGACGCGCTGATCGAGTACATGAAGGAGTTCGAGGCCAAGCATGGATAAGTTCGGAGTCCGGACATACGACGCCATCTCGCCCGCGGGGCTGCGGCGCTTCAGCGCCGATTACGCGGTGGCTCCCGACGCCGAGCAGCCGGACGCCATCATGCTGCGATCTTTCAATTTGCATAACGAACCCATCGACGAGACTGTCGTCGCGATCGGGCGGGCCGGAGCGGGCGTGAACAACATTCCCGTCGACGCGCTGACCGAGCGCGGGATCGTGGTGTTCAACGCGCCTGGCGCGAACGCCAACTCGGTCAAGGAGCTGGTCGTCGCCGGGATGCTGCTTGCCGCGCGGAACCTGCCTGCCGCCCTCGCCTACGCGAGGGCGCTCCCGCCCCAGGACATGAAGAAGGCCGTCGAGCGCGGCAAGAAGCAGTTCGCGGGGCACGAGATCAGCGGCGGCACACTCGGCGTGATCGGCCTCGGCGCCATCGGCTACCGGGTCGCGAACACGGCCGTTGACCTCGGCATGCGCGTGCTCGGATTTGACCCAGGGGTCAGCGAGCAGCACGCGTCTCAGCTCTCCGCCCAGGTGCACAGGGTCAACAGCCTGGAGCGGCTGCTGGCCGAGAGCGACTTCGTCACGCTGCACGTGCCGCTGACCGAGTCGACCAGGCAGCTGCTCGACGCCCGCAAGCTCGGCCTGATGCCGCGCGGCGCGATCTTGCTGAACTTCGCCCGAGACGAACTCGTGGACGAGAAGGCCCTGGTCGCCGCCCTGGACGCGGGCGAGCTTGACGGGTACGTCACCGATTTCCCCAACCCGGTCGTGCACGCGCACGAGAAGGTCATCGCGCTGCCGCACCTGGGCGCCAGCACGAGCAGCGCCGAGGACAACTGCGCGATCATGATCGCCGACGAGCTGCAGGACTTCCTGGAAAACGGCAACATCACCTACTCGGTGAACTTTCCCCCGGTGTCGCTGCCCAGACGCGGCTTCCGGCGGCTGACCCTCGCCCACAGGAACACCCCTGGGGTGATCGCCGAGTTCTCCCGTGCGATCAGCTCCGCTGGGATCAATGTCGTGGAGATGATCAACGACTGCCGCGGCGACAACGCCTACAGCATCATGGAAGTGGAGGCCGCCGAGCTGCCGGAAGCCGTGGTCAGGCAGCTGGAGCAGATGCCGCAGCTGCTGCGGCTCCGGGTGCTCGCCGAACCGTCCTGACGTGGGGACGCGCTTCCGCGGCTGGCCTACGAAGGCTTACGAGGTGCTGCTCGCGCTGGGCGGGGAGCCGTCGCTGCAGACCAGGGAGCGGGTCAGGCGTGACCGCGAGGTGCTGGTACGGCAGCCGATGATCGACCTGCTCAACGACCTCGCGGACGCAGACCCCTGGTACGAGGACTTCGCCGTGTGGCGCTACGCCAGCACCGCGTACTGGTGGCAGAACCAGTGCGCCATCGTGCGAGTGGCCCGCAACGTCGAGATCGGCTTCAGGCTCAATGTCGACGGCCTGCGGATCGGGGCCACCTGGTCCTACGCCGGCCCCGACCAGATCACGCTGTTCAGGGCGGCCGCCGCCGCTGACGAGAGCGGGCGCTCGCTGGCCGGTCTCGTGGCGTCGCTCGCCGCGGACGGGCACGAGATCGGCGGCGACGTCATGAAGCGCGTCCCGCGCGGCTACCCAGCCGATCATCCCCGGGCCGGCCTGCTCAAGCACCGCTCGCTGATCGCCGCCCGCGAGCTCGAGTCCGACGCCGTGCGTGACGTCGAGCCGGTATACCGCTGCTGTGAGCGGCTGCGTCCCCTGCTCGACTGGCTCGCCGAGCACACGATCAGCGGTGTTACGGGCGCCCGTGTTATAGCCGGCCGCCCTGTCTCGTCTGCTGAGTGAAAGGCTAGAAACGCAGACCGAGGAGGACTCCACCATGCGAGTACTCGTAGCCGGAGCGACCGGCGTAGTCGGACAGCAGCTCGTGCCGCAGCTTCTCGCGGCCGGGCATCAGGTAACGGCCACGACGCGGAACGAAGGGAAGGCGGCGGGGCTGCGGGCGGCCGGAGCGGATGTGGCCGTCGTCGACGGGCTCGACGCGGTCGCGGTCGGCGAGGCCGTCGCCAGGGCCGAGCCAGAGGTGGTGATCCACCAGATGACGGCGCTCCGCGCCGGCTTCGACTTCCGGCACCTGGACAGGACGTTCGCTAAGACCAACGAGCTGCGGACCAGGGGACTCGACCACCTGCTGGCCGCCGCGGAGGCGGCCGGCGTGCGGCGCGTGATCGCCCAGAGCTACACGGGGTGGGACAACGTGCGGACCGGCGGCCCTGTCAAGACCGAGGACGACCCGCTCGACCCCGACCCGCCGGCCGCGATGCGGCCGACGCTCGAAGGAATCAAGTACCTCGAGCACGCGGTCACGACCTCGCCGATGGAAGGGGTCGCTCTCCGCTACGGCAACCTGTACGGGCCCGGAGCGTCCGACCTGATCGTCGGCATGATCAAGAAGCGGCAGGTTCCTCTCATCGGCGACGGCGGCGGCATCTGGCCGTGGGTTCACGTGCATGATGCCGCCAGCGCGGCGGTGGCGGCCCTCGACCGCGGCGACGGCGTCTACAACATCGTGGATGACGAGCCCGCTCCGGTCAGCGAGTGGTTGCCGGCGCTCGCCGCGGACGTCGGCGCGCGGAAGCCGTTCCGGGTCCCGGCCTGGCTCGGGCGGATTGCCGCCAGCGAGGCCGCGGTCGTGATGATGACGCAGGTCCGCGGCTCGTCCAACGCCAAGGCCAAGCGCGAACTGGACTGGAAGCCCGCGTGGCCGACCTGGCGGGACGGCTTCGCCCGCGGCTTGCACGTGGTCGCCGGTCAGGATCGGGCGTCGCGCGGGTGACCGCACGGCGCCGGCCGGGGCGCGGAGCGGAGCAGCGCGCCGCCCCTGGTCCCGCCGCGGCCGCCGAGGCCTTCGACGAGCTGCGCCCGCTGATGTTCGCGATCGCGTACCGGATGCTGGGCAGCGTCGCCGAGGCCGAGGACATCGTCCAGGAAGCGTTCCTGCGCTACCACCGGGTCATGTCGCAGGGCGGGCCGGCCGGGACTGCCAGGCCCGAGTCGCCGAAGGCGTACTTGTCGGCGGTGACCACGAGGCTGTGCATCGACCATGCCCGCTCAGCCAGGGTCCGGCGCGAGACCTACGTCGGGCCGTGGCTCCCAGAACCCGTGCTGACCGGCCTGGCCGCGCCGGATCCGGCCAGCCTGGCCGAGCAAGCCGACACGATGTCGATGGCGTTCCTGCTGCTGCTCGAGCGGCTCTCTCCGGTTGAAAGGGCCGTGTTCTTGCTGCACGACGTGTTCAGCTACGGCCACGACGAGATCGCCGCCATCGTGGGCCGGTCGGCCGATGCCTGCCGCCAGCTCAGCTATCGCGCCCGCAAGCATGTCGCCACCGGTCAGCGCCGTTTCGAGGCGTCCAGGCAGAAGAGCGACGAGCTCGCTGAGCGTTTCTTCGCGGCCATGTCGGCGGGTGACCTGGACGGGCTCGTGTCGATGCTCGCCGCGGACGCCGTCGTGGTGGGGGACGCGGGCACGACGAAGCCGAACTGGCCGCGGCCGATCGTCGGGCGGGACAAGATCGGCAGGCTCTTCGCCGCGCTGGGCGCTCAGCTACGGCAGGCCGCCGGGACGATCCGGCTGACGGGCGTCAACGGCGGGCCTGGCGCCCTGCTCCTCGCCCCTGACGGCCGCCTGATCGCCGTGATGGCGCTGGAGGTCGCGGACGGCCAGGTCGCCGGCGCTCGCAGCGTCATCAACCGGGACAAGCTGCGGCACCTCGGTCCGCTCGCTGACCTGCCAGAACTGCTCGACCAGGCCCGAGGTGGCGGCTCAGCGGATGCTGCCGCCGGGTAGCCTCCGTACGATCTCATCCCGGCTACTTGCCCGTAACGTTGCCTGCCTTGTCCGGAGCGCGCTATTTTCCGAGCGTGGAGCTGACGGATGCGCTGCTGGCCGCGCGCCTGGCGGCCGGAGACGACCACGCGCTGACCGAGGTCTTCGACCACCTTGCCCGCCCGGTCTATGGCGCGGCGCTGCGGGTGCTTGGCGAGGGCACGGCGGCTCAGGACGTCGTCCAGGACGTGTTCGTCGAGCTCTGGAGCCACCCTGATCGCTACGACCCGAGCGTCGGCCCGCTCGGTACCTACCTGGTCGTGCTGGCGAGGCGACGCGCGATCGACCTGATCCGCAGCGAGCTGCGGCGGCTGGCCAGGCAGGAGCGGCACCACCGGCTGACGCCAGATGAGCAGCACCTGACGCCGGGCGACGCGGTCGCGGCAGCGGACACGGCCAACGCGGTCCGTGCCGCGGTCCAGCTACTGCCTGACGTGCAGAGACAGGTGGTAGAACTTGCGTATTTTAAGGGACTTAGCTACCGAGAGGTCGCGCTCGCGACAGGTATACCGGAAGGTACCGCCAAATCTAGACTGAGGTTGGCGCTGGCCAAGCTCGAGACGGTGCTTGACCGGCAGCTGCTGGAGTCACCATGACGGCCGAGAGTCCCGAGCCTGTCGTGCTGCCCGCCGGGCTGCGCGAGCGCGTCATGGCGGCGTCGCGTCAGGTCAGGCAACCAGGCCTGGCTGTCCCCGACGTCGGCGAGGATTCGCCGGTCGAGGCGTTCGCCAGCGCCGCCGATGCGTTCTGGCAGTTGCTCGGCTCGCTCGCACCGCAGCACTGGCGCGTCCCGGTGTTGCGGGACCTCGACGTCCAGGGCCTCGTCGGCCACCTGACCGGAGTCGAGCGCGACGTGCAGCTGAGCATCTCGGGTGATCCCGATGTCGGCGGCGCCGACCACGTGCAATCGACCCAGCCGATCGCGCTCGGGCAGGCCTGGCCTCCTGCGGCGACGACGGCGGACTGGCGCGCGGCGGTCGACCGCACGCTCAGCCTCGCGGGCGCGTCCGACCTCGACGCCATGGTCGCGATCCACGGGGTCGCGCTCCGGCTGCGGGACCTGCTGGTCGCCAGGACGTTCGAGCTGTGGACGCACGAGAACGACATCCGGTCCGCGATCGGGCTGCCGCCGACGGTGCCCGCTCCCTCGACGCTCCGGCCGATGACACGGCTCGCGACGGCGCTACTGCCCTTCGGCGCCGCGGTCACCGCGCTGAGCGAGCCGATCAGCGTGCACCTGGTGCTGACCGGTCCGGGCGGCGGCACCTGGGACGTGGCCGTAGGTGAACCCGCTGAGCACCCGGGCGCCGTCGGCATCGTCACCGACGTCGTCGGGTTCTGCCGGCTGTTCGCCAACCGGATCAGCCCGTCCGAGCTTGACGTCTTTGTGACCGGCGACCAGCGGCAGGCCGCCTCGGTGCTGACCGCCGCGGCCGCGCTCGCACTGGACTGAGTCGTCGTCTCCCGATCAGACCCCCAGTGATCCGCCCGGCGCAGCGGCGACGTACCACAGGCGAAGGCGCGAGCCTCCACCAGGTCTAGGTCCAGGTCGCGGCGAGTGCACTTGCCGGAGGGGGGATTTTCATGAGCGTGCTGGTCATCGCCAGATTCCAGGGTGACACGGCCATGTTCCGCGCGGCACTCAGCGAGCGCTCCGATGAGTTCGCGAAGTTCGCTGACCAGGCCCGCGCCGCTGGCGGCATTCACCACCGCTTCGGGATCGGCGACGGACTTGTCGTCGTCAATGACGAGTGGGAAAGCGTCGAGCACTTCCAGAAGTTCTTCGCCAGCCCCGAGCTCCAGGCCTTCATCGGCTCGGTCGGGGCCGCTCCCGAGCCGCCCGAGATCACCGTCGCCGAGGCCGTCGCCTCGTCCGACCAGTACTGACGAACCCGGTTCAGGCAGGTCGGCCGGTACGGAGGGGAGCCGGTGGCCAGGGTCGCAACGAGGCGACGCTGTCCATCGGCACCGGCTCACCGGCGTCCGGTGCCGGGTGACGATGCCGGGCTGGACGACTGGCCGGGCCCCGGCGATGCCGGGGGCGACGCCGCCGCCTGCGGCCGCTGCAGCGCCTGCGCGTCCGCGAGGGCGATGGCCAGCTGGCCGGCCACGGTCGGGTGGAACGGCGCTCCGCCTTGCAGGCTCTGGACATAGGGCTCGGGATCGCAGATCGCGTGCCCGGTGAAGTCGGGCCGCACGGCAATGAGCCCGGTCGCGCGGGCGCCATTGGCCAGGACGCTATTGAGCGCCTCGAGCAGGTGCGTGAGCGCCTTCTCCTTGTCCGGGGTCAGGCCGACGCTGTCGAGGCAGTGCGCCGTGGTGTCGAACGGGTTGTAGTACAGGTTCACCAGCACAACCGGATGCGAGGGCAACTTCGTCAGCCGCCGCAGTAGCTGGTAGTACCCGACCGTGAAAGACGCCAGCTGCTGCTGGAAGTACACGGTAGAGGCCTTGTCGTCGCAGGTGGTGACCGCGCACAGCTCGAGCAGGGCGGACCAGCCGAGGTCGTCAGCGCCGATGCTGACGATCACGTAGGAGGCATGGGTGGCCTTCTTCGCCACGGCGAGCTGGGCCGGCGCGGTCGCGTCCGGCATGGCCTGTGACCCCAGGATGCCGGCCGGAACCGTGGCGCCGCTGCACGCCAGGTTGAGCACCCTCCAGTCGTTGATCTGGCCGAGGTCGACGGCGTAGCTGGCAACGCTGCGCCCGCAAGCCCGGTCCAGCTTGCTCGGGTGCGCGGCCCTCGGGTTGCCGACGCCTGCCGCGGTGGAGTCCCCCATCACGACCACCTGAACCTTGGGCTCGGGCGGTCCCGGCGCCCGCGGCAGCGAAGGCAGCGGCGCCCGGCCAGCCAGCGCCGCGATCGAGCTCACCTGCCGCAGCCTGGCCGGAGCGGTATACGCGGTCGCCATGATCCCGCCGAGGTTCACGACTTCGGCGAGCGCCAGCCCGGCCGCGAGCACAACGGCCGTGCGCCTCCTGCTCAGCCTGAGCCACCCGGCCATGGCGCCCGACAGGACCAGGGCGCAGCCGCCGGTGATGACGATCTCCCAGCCGAAGTACCGCTTCCAGCCCGAGGCCAGCGCGTCACCGATAGCGCGCTCCGAGCGTCGCTGGCCAGGCGCGAAGGCCGTGGCCAGTTGCCTGCCCAGGGTGATGCGGGTGAGCGCGAGCCTGGGTCGCACCGGGCCGGCGAACTCCAGGGTGGTGGGCAGCCGCTGACCGAACAGATCGAGCTCGCCGGGTCCTGAGAAGCTGAGCGTCGGCGCCGCGGCTCCGACACCGACCGTCTGGCCCGCGAGCGACACCTGCTGCAGGGGCGTGACCAGCAGGGCCACGGTAACCGCAAGCGCGGCCACGAGAACGACGCCCGCAGCCCACGCCACTTTGGTGTGCACGCTGCGCAATCTTTTCATACCCAAGCCATTGTCCTGCCCGCTCTCGCGCCCCAGAACCGTCCCCCCGGGGGTTCCATGCGGCCTGGAACGGGGACGAGATACAAGGACCGGGAGCATCCTGCCAGGGAGCCGGCACGTGAGGGGAGCTGACCAGGTGAAGACCTTCGCCTCATCGGGCGACCTAGCCGAGAAGGAGCAGAACCTCGAGGTCATCGGCGCCGGCGTGTACGCCCTGACCGCGGAGGGCGACCCGAACGTCGGGGCCATCGAGGGCGAGGACTTCCTCGTCTGCTTCGAGGCGATGGCCACCCCGGTCGCCGCGAGCGGCTGGCTTAGCCGGCTGCGCGAGCACACCGACAAGCCGATCAGGTACCTGGTGCTCTCGCACTACCACGCCGTCCGGGTGCTCGGCGCGAGCGCGTTCGCGACCGACGTGATCGTGACGCACGACAACACGCGCGCGCTGATCGCCGAGCGCGGCCAGCAGGACTGGGAGTCCGAGCTCGCCAGGATGCCGAGGCTGTTCCGCGACCCAGCCTCCATTCCCGGATTGACGTGGCCAACGGCCACCTTCTCCGACCGGTTCACCGTTGCGCTCGGCGGCGGCCGCGGTGACCTGGTGCTGGCGTACTGCGGGCGGGGCCATACCGAAGGGGACATCGTCGCCTGGCTGCCGCGCCAGAAGATCCTCTTCGCCGGGGACCTCGTCGAAGCCCGGGCGGCGCTGTACACCGGCGACGCGTTCCACAGGCAATGGCGCGGCGGCACCCTCGACGCCGTCGCGGCGCTCGGCGCGGAGTCGCTGGTCGGCGGCCGCGGCGCCGTCGCGCACGGCGGTCATGCCGTGGCCGCCGCCATCGGGCAGACCCGCGACTTCCTGGACACCATGCTGACGCAGGTCGGCGCCGTGCATGCGGCGGGCGGGACGCTGAAGGACGCGTTCACCGCGGCGCACGCGGCCCTCGCGCCGCGCTACGGGCGCTGGCCGATATTCGAGCACTGCATGCCGTTCAACGTCTCGCGGCTGTGGGACGAGCTCTCCGGGATCGAGCGGCCGGTGATCTGGACCGCCGAGCGAGACCGGCAGGTCTGGGACCAGCTGCAGGACTGAGTCGGCCCCCCATGACCCTCCCGCCTGTGCTGGTCGCGGGGGCCGGGCCGGTTGGCCTGGTGACCGCGCTGCTGCTGGCACGCTGGCAGATCCCTGTCGTCGTGCTTGAGGCCTCACGGGCCGAGCGGACGCACGCCGGGTCACGCGCGATCTGCTTCCAGCGTGACGCGCTCGACGTCTTCGACCGGGCTGGCTGCGCCGACCAGATGGTCGCCGAGGGCGTGACATGGACGACCGGGAGGACGTACTACCGGTCAGGCGAGCTGTTCGCGGTGACGTTTCCAGGCGCGGGCGCCGGGACGCTCCCGCCGTGGATCAACATCTCCCAGGCCAGCGTGGAGAAATACCTGCTCGCGAGGGCCAGCGCCGAGCCGCTGATCGATCTGCGGTTCGGGCATCAGGTCACCGCGGTCGCCGCGGACGAGGACGGCGTCAGCGTTCTGGGCGGGGAGGCCGTCGTCCGTGGCAGCCATCTCGTCGGCGCCGACGGGTCACGCAGCGCGGTCCGGCGGCTGCTCGGCATTCCCTTTCCAGGCAGATCGTTCGACGATCAGTTCCTGATCTGCGACATCCAGGCGGAGCTTTCGTTTCCGAGCGAACGAAGGTTCTTCTTCGACCCGAGCTGGAATCCGGGGCGGCAGGTGCTCGTGCATCACTGCCCGCACGGCGTGTGGCGGATCGACTGGCAGGTCCCATCGGGGTTCGACCTCGAGGCGGAGCGCGCCAGCGGCGCCCTGGACGGGCGGATCAGGCAGATCACCGGCGACCTGCCATACGAGATCGTCTGGGCGACGACGTACCGGTTCCACGAACGCGTCGCCAGCATGTTCGCCGCCGGGCGGGTCTTCCTGGCCGGCGACGCCGCGCACCTGTACGCGCCGTTTGGCGCGCGCGGCCTGAACTCGGGCGCGCAGGACGCCGAGAATCTCGCCTGGAAGCTCGCGTTCGTCCGGCACGGCTGGGCCCCGCCTTCGCTGCTCGAGAGCTACGACAGCGAACGGTCCGCAGCCGCCAGGGAGAACCTGCGGGTGACCAGCGCCACGATGCAGTTCCTCGTGCCGCACACCGATGAGCTGCGGCGGCACCGCCGCGACGTGCTGGAGCGCGCGCTGACAGATCAGGCCGCGCGCTCGCAGATCGACTCAGGCAAGCTCGCCGAGCCGTACTGGTACACGGCCAGCCCCCTGACCACGCAGGGACCGCCGCTCGACGGCTTCCCCGACCAGGCAGGCGCCCGCCGGCCGCCGGTTCCCGGCGTGATCTGCCCCGACGGCCCGTGCCGCCCGAGCAGCTGTACCGGCGGCGCGCCGACGAGGTTGCGCCGCCTCTTCGGCTCGGCGCTCGTGCTGCTCACCGAGCGGCCGGAGACCGCCGCCGCGGCCAGCCTGGCCGGCGCGGCGGCCGTCGCGGCACCGGTCACCGGTTACGCGCTCGCGGACCTCGATCCTGGCGGCGTCCTGCGAGCCGCGCTCGACGCCACCGCGGCCAGCGTGCACGTCGTCCGGCCGGACGGCCATCTGGCCGCCGTGCTGCCGGAGTTCGAGCCAGGCAGCCTGTCGGCCGCGCTCCGGCGGGCCATCGGCGCCGCTTCCTTCTAGGCACCGCCGCCCGCGCTGGCCAGGTCGGCGTCGTCCGCGAACCGCGCCAGCAGGGACTGCGCGGCCCCGAGGTCGGTGTCCAGCGCGCGGTCGGCGGTGCCCGGCGGCAGCGCCGCGGCCGCCACGTCGAACGCCGCGGCGAGGCCCGCGGACGCCGGCCTGACCTGACGCAGGCGCAGCGCTCGGACCGCGGCGACCAGCTCACAGGCGAGCACGATCCGGTAGGCCTCGACCACGTCGCTGGTGGCCCTGGCCGACTGGGTGGCGAACCCCGCGTGCTCCTCCACGCCGCGGGACAGCACAGCGCTGCCGAGGGCGGCAGGAGCGGCGAGCCTGCGTATGTCAGCGATCGCCGACTGCGAGACGTACTCCAGGATCATGATTCCCGAGCTCGGCGGCGTGTCTGTGGCCAGGAACGGCGCAAGGCCCGTGAAGGCCGGCTCGACCAGCGTCCCGAGCCGCGCCGCCGACAGCGCCGCGGTCTGGAACAAGGCGGCGCGGACGGCATCGAGCGCCAGGCCCACGTAGGCGGTGTGGAAGTTGCCGTTGTGCCAGACCGTCCCGCCGGCGACATCGACGAGCGGGTTTTCAGCCGCGGCGTTGAGCTCCGCTGCCACCGCGATGGCCGCGTGCCTGACCGCGTCCACCGCCGGGCCGTGCACCTGCGGAAGCGCGCGGTAGCCGTACGGGTCCTGGATCCGCCCGGCGCGTGCGTAGTCGGTGCCGAGCAGATCCCTCAGCACCGCGGCGACCGCCCGCTGGCCCGGATAGCGCCTGGCTTCGTGCACGGCCGCCGCGTACGGCTCGACGGAACCGCTGACCGCGCCGTGCGAGAGCGCCGCGACCACGATCGCGGCCCTGAGCAGTTCAGCGACGTCCGCGCAGGCGAGCGCGGCCTCGCCGATCGTCGCCGCATTGCTGGACAGGAACGCCAGCGCGTCCGCGGACGCGAGCGGGAACCTCGGCTGCACGGCCGGCTTGCGGCCTGGCGGCAGCAGCCAGTCCCGCTCGCCGAGCAGGCAGAGCGCCGCGGCGGCCAGCGCTGTCAGATCGCCCGTGCCGATCGCGCCGTACCGCGGCACAGGCACCGAGAGGCCGGCGTTGACGCCGGCGAGCAGCGGCCCGAGCACGCCGGGGTCGACGCCTGAGCCGCCCGCGGCGATCTGGTTCGCGCGGACGACCAGCATGGCCCGGCTGAGGTCGGCGGCGATGAGCGGCCCGCTGCCGCCAGCGTGGCTGCGCAGCAGCCGGTACCCGTGCTCGGTCTCGTCCTGCGCCATCACCGGCTGGTCACGGTTGGCGCCCACTCCGGTCGTCCGGCCGTAGACGTCCCGGCTCGTGGCCACCCGCGCCGCCGTCCTGGCCGCCGCCGCCGCCCGCTCGAGTCCGTCGTCGGTCACCGCCGCGGTGGCGAGGCCGCGTGCCACGTCCCTAACCTGCGTGCAGCGGATCGTCTGGCCGTCGAGCAGCACGACCGGCGAGTCAGGCACGCCGGAACCAGCATTGCTCGCCGTCGCGGACGAAATCCTCGGGTGCCAGGCCCGCAGCGCGCGCGACCGCCTGCGAGGCGACGTGCTGAGGATGGATGAACGCGGCGACCGACCAGCCATCCGCGACGAGCCGGTCGGCCAGGCTGCGCGCCGCTTCCTTGGCGTAGCCGCGGCCCTGCGCTCGCCTGGCCACGATCCACGCGATCTCGGCTGGCGCGCGGCCAGGGCCAGCGGCCAGCAGCGTGGCCTGCACGGTACCGACCGCGGCGCCCGTCTCCAGCTCGCGCAGCGCCCAGTTCCCCCACAGGTGCCTGCCGTCCGGCGAGCGCCGCGCCGTCAGCAGCCCGTACCGCTCCGCGAGCGCCTCCAGGCTGAGCGGCACCCCGCCGGTGAACCTGTACAGGTCCTCCTGGTCAAGCGCCGGGGCCAGCCCGGCGGCATGCTCAGGCGTGAGCGGCTCGAGCGCCAGCCGCGCCGTCTCCCAGCCCGCGTCCAGGTCGATCACGACCCGACCATAGCCTGGGCTCTACTACGTCCCGCCCGTCGCCCGGCCGGCGACGATCACGAACATGCAGAACGCCACGATGGGCCCGGCCGTGCCCAGGACCACAGCCGCGGCGAGCTGGGTCTGACGCCTCGCCAGCGCCGCCGCGGGCAGTGCGATTCCGCCTATCGCCAGCTGAGTCACGACCAGAACCACCCATCCGGTTCCGACGATCTGAACGCATCGCGTGGTTGCGCAGCTCTCCGATGCGATGCCTGCGAAGAACGAGATGAACCCCATGAGACCGTCCGCTGCGGCGATGGCGAGGAGGCCAAGGACGACCGCGACTCGCTGACCGGTGTCGTGCGACCTGATGAGGATCCGGGGCCGGCCTCCGTCTGGCCGGCCCGCTGAGACGTGCCGCATGACCCCCAGCATGCCGATGTCACAGGACGCCGTCCTGAGCTCAGGTACTCAGCTCGTGGGCGCTCAAACTCATCCGGTGGCCTTGAGCAGGCGCCGGCGTCCGGATCCTTGCCCATCGCGCGGGTGCCGGCGGCCGCCCAAGCGTCGTAGTCGGCTGGATGACCGCGCAGCGCCCATGTGGCGTTGGTGGACGAGCGGGTGCCGGCTCGCGTCCTCGCTCAGCCTGGCCGCGACAACGCAGCCGGCGGCACCGCCGCCGACCACAACGACGTCATACTCCTGACCCCCCCCGCCCGCTCATCAACCTGACGACTTCTCGTTGTGATCCAGTCCAGCCGAGTGACCGGAGCGGAAGTAGGCGGCCGGGGTCATGCCGGTCTCCCGGCGGAACGCCGCGACGAACGCGCTCGGCGACTCGTAGCCGACGTGCCTGGCGACGTTGCCCACCGGCTCGCCGGCGGCCAGCGCGGTAATCGCCGCCCGCAGCCTGAGCAGGCCGCGCCAGCGCCCGAACGGCAGGCCGGTTCCGGCCGTGAACGCGCGGGCCAGGGTGCGCGCGCTGGCTCCGACCTCCCGGCCCCACTCCGCCAGCGTGCGTCCGTCGGCGGGATCCGCCGCCAGCGCCTCGGCGACCTGCCTGGCCCGCTCCTCCGCTGGCATCCGCACGTCGATGCTGGTCAGCGCCACCGGCTGGAGCAGGTCAGCGAGCATTGTCTCGGCGTGCGCCCGGCGGCCTGCGTCGAGGTCGGAGCGCTCAAGGTAGCCGATCAGCTCGGCGAGCAGCGGGCTCGTCGCCACCGGGGTGAAGTCCGGCCAGCTGATCGGGCACCGGTCAGGCCTGATGTAGAGCGTTCGCATCGTGGCCGTGCCCTCCGAGAGGGTCTCGTGCCGCAACCCGGCCGGTATCCACAGCGCCCTCGTCGGCGGCAGCACCCAGGTCGCGTCGCTGGTGCGCACGGTCAGCACGCCGCTGGCCGCCCACGCCAGCTGGTGATCGGGATGGGTGTGCCAGTCAAAGACGTGGCCGGCGGGCATGGGGAACGTGACGACGACCGCCGCCTGATCCGGGGCAGGTTGTCCATCCCGCGACACAGGATGGCAGCCTACGCTCTTGGGCGTCCTGGCCCGCGGTCCCTAGCGTCGGGTGCATGAACGAAAACCACGCTGAGGTCTGCGGCAGCCCCGAGTGGGCCGCGTACATCCAGACCGAGATCCTGCCCTCCCTGACTCAGCACGCCGATCTCGGCGACGAAATGCTGGAAATCGGCCCTGGCCCGGGTGCCGCCACCGCCTGGCTCAGGGACCGGGTCAAGAAGCTGACCGCCATCGAGATCGACGAGGACGCCGCCGCCAGGCTGGCGGCCCTCTACCGGGACTCCAACGTCGAGATCGTCTCCGGCGACGCGACGAGCCTGACCTACCCGGACGAGTCCTTCGACTCGGTCGGGTCGTTCACGATGCTCCATCACGTACCGACCGCGGCGCTGCAGGATAAGATCCTCGCCGAGGCCTTCCGCGTGCTCCGTCCTGGCGGGGTGCTGCTCGCCTCCGACAGCCTCGCGAGCAACGACCTGCACCACTTCCACGAGGGCGACACCTACAACCCGATCGAGGCGAGCACCGTCATCAGCCGCCTGCAGACGATCGGCTTCCGCGGCCTCATCATCATGGTCGACGACGTGCTCCGCGTCGTCGCCCGCAAGCCCGGCGGCGACGAAGGTGCCCGCTGCCAGGACGAGGAACGGGCGGCGTGATGGACACCTCGCAGCTCAAGGGCGCGATCACCGGACTGCTCGGCCTCGCGGCGACGGAGGAGCAGGTCCTGCTCGCGGTCAGGCCGGCCGGCGAGACAGGGAATCCGGCGAGCTGGGCGGCGGTGCCGCTGGTGGCGCACAACACCGAGTTCAAGTCGCAGCAGGCGCGCCGGCTCGCCTCGATCCGGCAGGCTCAGGAACCCGACGAGTTCGCTGAGGTCGATCACGCCGACGCTGACGCGTACCGGCGTTACGCGGCAGGTGCGCCCGCCACGGTCGCGGCCGAGAGCATCCGGGTCACCGGCGACCTGGTCGACGGGCTGAAGGCGGCCACCGCTGAGGACCTGCTCGACCCGTCCAGGCACCCCTGGCTCAAGGGGCGTCAGCTCTGGCTGCAAGTCGTCGTACGCGGCTTCTGGCACCCCACCGGCCACCTGGGCGACTACTACCTCGCGCACGGTGAGCCGGCCCGCGCGGTCGCGCTGGCTGCGCACGCGCTGGCGACCGCGCGCTATCTGGGCATCCCGGACCAGGCGGCAGCGATGGCCGCCTACAACCTGGCATGCGCCCAGGCCAAGGCCGGCCTCCTGGACGAGGCAGCAGCGACGGTGCGGGAGACGATCGCACTCAACCCGGGGCTTCGCGCCAAGATCGGGACCGAGCCCGACCTGGCGGCACTGCGCGGCAGCGGGCTGCTCGCGGCGGTTGGCGCGCCCTGAGCCCAGCCAGGACACTGTCGCTCGTGGCAGGATGGCGACGTGCCTGCCTATGCGGAATTTGCCCGGTTCTATGACCAGATCATGGGTGACCGGTCCCAGGATGTCGCACGCGTGCGGGAGTACATCAGCCGCCTCCATCCTGCGGCCGGCTCGCTGCTCGAGCTGGGCTGCGGCACCGGCGCGATGCTCGCCGGGCTGGCACCGGCCTACGAGGTGACGGGCGTGGACGTGTCACCGGAGATGCTGGCGATCGCGGCGCGCACGGTGCCGGCGGCGCGGCTGGTCCAGGCGGACATGACCGAGTTCTCGCTGGGGACCAGGTTCGACGTCGTGATCTGCGTTTTCGACACGCTCAACCACCTGCCCAGGCTGGCGGGCTGGCGCGCGATGTTCGGACGGGTACACGAGCACCTCGCGCCTGGCGGCCTGTTCGTGTTCGACGTGAACACGACGGGACGGCTGCGCAGGCTCTGGCGCGGGGCTGCGTTCGCCATGAACTTCGGCGAGCACTCGATGATGATGGACGTCCAGCCCGCCGCGGGCGGCGACGACGAAGATGACTGCGAGCTGTCCATGTGGACGGTCAGGATCTTCGCGCGAGCCGACGGCGACATGTTCAGGCTGCACGAAGAGCGCATCCCCGAACTCGGCGTGCCGCTAGCGACGATTCGCGAGGCTGTCGAACCGCACGTGGACCTGATCGAGGCGACCGGGCTGGACGGCGAGCCGGCCACCGACGAGTCGGACCGGGCATTCTTCGCCTGCCGCCAGCGCTTACGCTGACCCGCGCGGCTGAAAGTGACAGTCATCCGGTGAATCCGCCGCAGTGAATGTCGCATTCATCCGATAGACATCTCGTGTCAACCGGAGCGCTACCTGCCGCGTCTTCGCACAAGGGAAGACAACCTGAGCGATCGAAGCGGGGAGCCCGTGCGGAAATACCTCATGGCGGCAGCGACCGGGCTCGGGCTACTCACGCTGAGCATCCCTGTCGCCCAGGCGGGCACGGGCGGCGAGCAGCCGCCGGCAGCCGTCGTGTCAGCGACACCGGTCACTAACACCCCGCACCTGGCGACGACCACGCCCAGGACCCAGCAGATCCGCCAGCTAGTCCCGTGCGGCGGCACCATGTACGCGGTCGGCACGTTCGGCACCATCAGGAAGGGCAGCACCAGCTACCCTCGCACCGATGTCTTCAGCTTCAAGGCAACGGCGCCCTACACCGTCACGTCCTGGGCACCCAAGGTCGTGGGCAGCACGAGTACGGGGGAGACCGGCACGAACGCGATCAATTCGATCGCATTCGCGAACGGAAACTGCTCGGTGGCCTATATTGGCGGCCACTTTACGTCGGTCAACGGCACGAAGGTGTCCAACATCGCCGCGATCAGCACAAGCACGGGCAACGTGGTCAGCACCTTCGCCCACTCGGCCAACGGCGGCGTGAACACGCTCGCCGCGGCGCACGGTCACCTCCTCGCGGGCGGCGGCTTCACGACCATCAACGGCGCGAACGTCCCGCGCCTGGTCAGCCTCAGCCCCTCAACCGGCAAGAGCGACGGTTTCCTGAACCTGTCGATCAACGGCAGCCAGGTCTATAACCAGCAGGTCAGCCACGGCGGAGGGCTTGATCTCGTCGAAGGCGCGGTCAGCCGCGCCGGCGGCCTCACCAGGCACCAGATGTTCATGCTGAACGTCGGCGGCGCCAAGGCCACCGTCACGAGCTGGTACTCCCCTGACTTCAACACCTCCTGCGTCCAGACGTTCTGGGCCAGGGCGGCCGCCTGGTCGCCCGACGACTCGACCGTGTACGTGGCCACCACCGGCTATCACCCGCCGGGCGTCGGCACGCACGGGCCGCAGACCGGGATGTGCGACGTCGCGCTTGCCTACCCCGCGACCCGGACGTCGGTGAGCCACAAGTGGATCAACTACACCGGCTGCGACTCGATGTACTCCGTCGCGGCCGACAGCAAGGGCGCCTACTTCGGCGGTCACGAGCGCTACTCCATGAACCAGCAGGCGTGTGACACGCTCTCGGCGGGTGGTTACAACGCTCCCGGCATGGAAGGCCTGGACCCGGCCAACGGGCACCTGTACGTGAACCCGGCGAACTCGGCGGGCTACTACCGCAGGGCTCGTGGCCTCGGCGCCGACGACATGCTCGTCACCAGCGCGGGGCTCTGGATCGCCAGCGACAACCTCGACGGGAGCGCCACCTGCGGCGGAGTCAGCGGCCTGGCGGGCATCTGCCTGCTGCCCTATGGCTGATCCCGCGGTCCGCCGGGCCGCGAGGCCAGGAGGTCGGCGACCAGTTCGGGCGGCAGGCCATGGGTCTCATGCAGGTACGTGAGCTCCTGCCCGGTCAGCTGCTGCCCTGGCTCGTACCGCGCCAGCACCTTGCGGCCTCTGGTCAGCAGCCCGCCGAACTTGCGCTCTTCCTCGCGCAGAACATCGCGGACCTCGCGAACCCGGCCGTCGCCAGGACCGAGCCCGAACACGTGGTTCGCGTGATCGATCAGCGAGCCAGGCAGGTCGAGCAGCGAACTGCTCTTGTCCCCGCGCCACAGGATCGTCAGCGCCTTGCGCAGCAGCCTTCGCAGCACGTAACCGCGGCCGGTGTTCGACGGCAGGACGCCGTCGCCGATGATCACGATGCTCGCGCGCAGGTGATCGCAGAGGATGCGGAGCGACCGCGGGTCCGGCTGCCACAGCCCGGGCAGCGTGGACGTCCACGGCTCGAACAGGTCGCACCCGAACACCGAGGGCTGCCGCTGGAGCACCATGAGCAGCCGTTCCAGGCCCATGCCCGTGTCGACGCCGCGCTGCGGCAACGGCGCCAGGCTGCCGTCGTCCAGCCGCCGGTACGCCATGGTCACGTGGTTCCACAGCTCCATCCAGCGGCCGTCGGTGCCTGGCGTTCCTTGCGGCTGCCCGCCGCCGGTCCAGGCGAACAGCTCGGAATCCGGCCCGCACGGGCCGACCGGGCCGTTGGACCACCAGTTGTCCATGGTGTTCAGCTCGACGGGCACGCCGAGGTCGTCCCAGGTGCGCACCGACGCCGTGTCGGGCTCCACCTGGTCGTCGCCGCCGAACACGGTCGCGTGCAGGCTGTCATGGCTGATCCCGAAGCCATCGGTGAGCAACTCGTAACCCCACCGCAGGCTCTGCGGCCCCGCGTAGTCGCCGAGCGACCATGACCCGAGCATCTGGAACACCGTCAGGTGGGTTTCGTCGCCGACCTCGTCCAGGTCCGTGGTGCGCAGGCAGCGCTGCACGCCGGTCAGCCGTCTGCCGTCCGGATGCGGCCGGCCCTCCAGGTACGAGGTCAGCGGGTGCATGCCCGCCGTCGTGAACAGGACAGGATCCTCGCCGGCCGGGACCAGCGAGCTGCCGGGTATCCGGCGATGATCGCGCTGCGTGAAGAACCCGGTGAAGGTGCTGATCGTCTGAGTCCAGTTGTCAATCATGTTCGGGATTCCTTTCCTGGCGGCAGGCAACCGGAAAGGAACCGCTGGCGCGGCCACGGACAAGGACAGGGTGACGCGCCGGCGAGCCGTTTCCGGCCGCCAGCGTGCGGGTGAATGGTTCAGGCAGCGGCAACCGGCGAGCAGGTAGCTCGCGCGGTCGCGCAGGTATGCGTGCCTGTCATATCTGCACTCTAGGCTGCAGGCGCCGGATCAGCCAACGCGGTTAAGCGCTCAGCCGCCGGCTTCAGCCAGCGCGTCCCGGCGCATGAGCACGACGACCGAGCGGGAGGCGACCGCCAGCGAGTGGTCGCTGCTGGCCGGCGATTCCTCCCGCTCGGGCGCCGCGGTGTCGGCGATCAGGTCCCACCATTGACCCCACTGCTTGGGCAGGGTCCAGTCGATCGGCTCGTGATGGCCGTTGAACAGCATCAGCAGCGAGTCGTCCGTGATCCGCTGGCCGCGGCGATCCCGGTCCGTGATCGCCTCGCCGTTCACGAACACGCCGACCGAGCCGATGCCCGAGCCCCAGTCCTCGTCGCTCATCTCGGCGCCGTCCGGCCGGCACCAGCCGATGTCGACCGAGCCGCGGATCGGCACGCCCTGGAACCAGCGGCGCCGGCGCAGCACGGGATGCTCGCGCCGCAGCGTGATCATCTGCCGTGCGAACGCGAGAAGTGCCTCGTCCTGATGCTCCCAGTCCAGCCAGGAGGTCTCGTTGTCCTGGCAGTAGGCGTTGTTGTTGCCGTGCTGGGTGCGGCCAGTCTCGTCGCCGCCGAGCAGCATCGTGACGCCCTGCGACAGCAGCAGCGTGGCGAGGAAGTTGCGCTGCTGGCGGTGCCGCAGCGCGAGCACCTCCTGATCGTCTGTCTGGCCCTCCGCGCCGCAGTTCCAGGAGCGGTTGTGGTTCTCGCCGTCCTTGTTGTCCTCGCCGTTGGCCTCGTTGTGCTTGTCGTTGTAGGACACCAGGTCAGCCACCGTGAAGCCGTCGTGCGCGGTGACGAAGTTGACGCTCGCCCCCGGATGCCGGGCGTCGGCCTGGTACAGGTCGGAGCTGCCGGTGAGCCGGGACGCGAACTCGCCGAGCGTGGCAGGCTCGCCGCGCCAGAAGTCCCGCACGGTGTCGCGGTACCGGCCGTTCCACTCCGACCACAGCGGCGGGAAGTTGCCGACCTGGTAGCCGCCCTCGCCGATGTCCCACGGCTCGGCGATGAGCTTGACCTGCGAGACCACCGGGTCCTGCTGGATCAGGTCGAAGAACGCCGACAGCCTGTCCACCTCGTGGAACTGCCTGGCCAGGCTCGCCGCGAGATCGAACCTGAACCCGTCGACGTGCATCTCGGTAACCCAGTACCTGAGCGAGTCCATGATCAGCTGCAGCGTGTGCGGATGCCCGACGTTCAGGCTGTTCCCAGTCCCGGTGGTGTCGTAGTAGAACTCCCGGGCGTCGGGGACCAGCCGGTAGTAGGCGGCGTTGTCGATGCCCTTCATCGACAGCATGGGGCCGAGGTGGTTGCCCTCGGCCGTGTGGTTGTAGACGACGTCGAGTATCACCTCGATGGCGGCGTCGTGCAGGGCACGCACCACGGACTTGAACTCTGCCACCTGCTCCCCGCGCTGGCCGGCCGCGGCGTAGTCGTTGTGCGGCGCCAGGAAGCCGATCGAGTTGTAGCCCCAGTAGTTGCGCAGGCCGCGCTCGATCAGGTGCGCGTCGTGCACGAACTGGTGCACGGGAAGTAGCTCGACGGCCGTGACGCCGAGCCCCTTCAGGTAGTCGATCGCGGCCGGGTGCGCGAGCCCCGCGTACGTGCCGCGCTGGGCCTCCGGGATGTCCGGATGCCTGGCGGTGAACCCCTTCACGTGCAGCTCGTAGATGACCGACTCGTTCAGCGGAACCTCTGGCGGCCGGTCGTTGCCCCAGTCGAAGAACGGGTTGTGCACGACGCTACGCGGCACGTACGGGGCGCTGTCGTCGTCGTTGCGGGAGTTCTCGTCGCCGAAGGTGTACGGATAGCAGGCGGGCGCCCAGTCCACGGCGCCCTCCATGGCCTTGGCGTACGGGTCGAGCAGCAACTTGGCCGGGTTGCAGCGCTGGCCGCTGCCCGGGTCCCAGGGGCCGTGCACCCGGTAGCCGTAGCGCTGGCCGGGTCCGACGGACGGCAGGTAGGCGTGCCAGCAGAACGCGTCGACCTCGTCGAGCTCCACCCTCGACTCGGCGCCGGCGTCGTCGAACAGGCACAGCTCGACCCGGTCGGCGACCTCGGAGAAGAGCGAGAAGTTGGTTCCCGCGCCATCGTAGGTCGCTCCGAGCGGGTAAGGGTCGCCTGGCCAGGTCTCCGCAGGCTCGGTCGCCTCGGTCATCAAGGGTCGGCTCCTTCGTGGTCGGCCAGGATCGCGACGGTATCGGGCGGCAACTCCACGCCGCCTGGCGCCTGGCGCACGCCCGGGTCTGACACGGCCAGCAGCGTGGCGTCGGCCTGGACCGGAAGCGTCCAGGCTACAGCGCCGAGGTTGCACGCCACCGTGACCTGAGTGCGCCGGACGACCAGCCAGCCGGCCCGCTCGTCGCAGTCGGCGCTGACCTGCTCGAGCCGCGGGTCGCTGAGGGCAGCGACCTCCCTGCGCAGCGCGATCAGCCTGCGGTACCAGGCCAGCATGTCCTCGTGCCAGCCGCTGGATCGCTCGTCCCAGTCCAGCTTGGACCGCGCGAAGGAGTGCGGGTCCTGCGGGTCTGGCACGTCTGCGGGGTCCCATCCGAACGCGGCGAACTCCTGCCGCCGGCCTTCGCTGACCGCGCGGCCGAGTGCCGGATCGGCGTGGTCGGTGAAGTACAGGAACGGGCCGGCCGCGCCCCACTCCTCGCCCTGGAACAGCAGCGGCACGAACGGCGAGGTGAGCAGCAAGGCCGCGGCTATCTTGAGCCGGCCGGCGCTGGTCAGCGCCGTCAGCCGGTCCCCGGCGGCCCGGTTGCCGATCTGGTCGTGGTTCTGGACGCAGACCACGAACTGGTTTCCGGCCAGCCCGGCCGGTGACCGGCCGTGCACCCGCTGCCGGTGCGGCGAGTAGCGGCCGTCGTACACCCACGCCTGGCGCAGCGCCCTGGCCAGCTGGCCCAGTGCGCCGAAGTCGGAGTAGTAGCCGTCGCGCTCCCCGGTCAGCACGGCGTGCAGCGCGTGGTGCCACTCGTCGGCCCAGCAGGAGTCGAGCCCGTAACCGCCCGCGTCCCGGCCGCGCACCAGCCGGGGGTCGTTGCGGTCGCTCTCCGCGATCAGCTCCAGCGGCCGCCTGACATGCGCGGCCAGCGCGCCGACCTCGGCAGAGAGCTGCTCGAGGAGGTGCGTCGCCGAGTCATCGGCGAGCGCGTGCACGGCGTCGAGCCTGAGCCCGTCGACGTGATAGTCCCGCAGCCAGGACAGCGCGTTGTCGATGATGAACCTGCGCACCTCGGGGCTGCCAGGGCCGTCGAGGTTGACGCCGTCGCCCCAGTTGGTCTGGTGCTGGCCGGCGAAGTAAGGGCCGAACTCGGACAGGAAGTTCCCCGCCGGGCCAAGGTGGTTGTAGACGACGTCGAGCATGACGCCGATGCCGCGTTCGTGTGCCGCGTTGACCAGCCGCTTCAGCCCGTCCGGGCCGCCGTAGGCGTGATGCGGGGCGAACAGCGCGACGCCGTCGTAACCCCAGCCGCGCGCACCGGAGAACCCGGCGACCGGCATCAGCTCGATCGCGTCGACGCCAAGCCAGGACAGGTAGTCCAGGTGCCCGATCGCCCCGTCGAACGTGCCGGCCTCGCTGAACGTGCCGGCGTGGCACTCATACAGAACCGCGCCAGGCAGGGCGAGCCCGCGCCAGCCGGCATCTGTCCAGCGGAAGACGTCATGATCAAGCAGCCTGGACTGCCCGCACACGCCCTGTGGCTGCCAGGCAGACCTGGGATCGGGGCGGGCAGGGCCGCCGTCGAGGCTGAACCCGTAGTCGCATCCCGGTCCCGCGTCGGCGACCTCGGCGGTCCACCAGCCGCGGGCTGCGCGCCGCATCGGCAGCCTGCGCTCGCCCAGCATCAGGTCGACCCGGCGGGGGCGCGGCGCCCACACGCTGAACTCGTGCATCAGCTCGTCCTGCCGAGTACCGCGACGGGAAAGCGGGCGAGCAGGTCAGCGACGCGGACGTGTGCGGCGCCATGGTGCCGCTCGCCGGTCAGCACATCGGTCCAGGTCCCTGGCGGCAGCTCCACGGTGGTGCCATTCCAGTCGTCGGCCAACCGCGCCACCAGCCTCGGCACCACCACGACCACATCGCTGTCGTCCACGGGAGCGCGGCGGGCGAAGGCCACAGCGTGCTCGGCCTTCGTGCCGCTGACCGGGAGCGGCCCGTAGTGCGATCCTGGCCCGAACGCGGCGGGGTTGCTGGCCCGGTACGCGAGCAGTCGCTGGATCAGCCAGATCTTCGGCCCGCCAGCGTCCGCCGCGTCCAGCGCCTGCTCCGGCGTCGCGCCGGACAGGCCCGCGAGCAGCGCGCGCCGCGCCGCGTAGTCGACCGGCCGGCGGTTGTCAGGGTCGACCAGGGACAGATCCCACAGCTCGGCGCCCTGGTAGATGTCGGGTACGCCGGGGCACGTGAGCAGCAGCGCGGTCTGGGCGAGCGACGTGACCCTGCCGCGCTCCACCAGCAGGTGCGCGGCCAGGAACGCCTCAAGGTCCGCGACGAAGGCCGGGTCGCCTGCCACGGCGCCGGCGAACGCGTCGAGCGCGGCTTCGTACTGCGCGTTCTGGTCGACCCAGGACGTGTGGACCTTGGCTTCCCTGGCCGCCTTGGCCAGGTAGCCGCGCGCCCGGCAGGCGCTGACCGGCCAGGCGCCGACCAGGGTCTGGTACAGCAGGTACTCGGCGTGCGGGTCAGGCCAGCCGTCTTGCTTGTGCCTGGCGTTGTGCGCGGCCCACCTGGCGACCGCCTGCTCCCACTCCTGCGGCAGCTCGGCGAGCAGGCCGATCCTGGCGCGCACGTCGGCGCTGCGCTTGGTGTCGTGCGTGGACAGCGTGAGCATGGCCGCCGCGCGCCAGGTGGCGGCCCTGGCCATATCAGCGTGGAAGGCGGCGGCCGGCCGGCCGAACACGTCTGGTGCGCCGCCGACCTCGTTGAGGCAGGCGAGCGGCGCGTAGCGGTAGAACGCCGTGTCCTCGGCGCCCTTGGCCATGACCGGCGCGCTGACCTGCGCGAACCGGATAGCGAACTGGGCCTCCTGGTCACCGGCGTGACCGAGCAGGATCAGCTGGCCGAGGAAGGCGGTGAGCTCGGCATCCAGGTCGGGCCGCCTGGCGAGGGTGACGGCCACGGCCGCAGCCACGTTGGCGCGGTCGGCGGCGCTGACCGCGCGGCCCGGGTAGGCATACGTGCGGTAGACGCCGAACGAGGCGATCAGCTCCGTCAGCGCGGTCCTGAGCTCGCGGCGGGTGTGGTCGCGCTGGCGCCGGTGCCGCTCGCAGATGTCGGCGAGCAGCCCGGTGAGCCGTTCCAGCTCGGCGGCCAGTTCCTCGCGCATGATCTGCAGCTTCGCCTGGTGCGCGACGGCCCCGTAGCTGGCCTGGTCGCCGGTGAACCTGGCGTAGCAGGCGCGGAGCGGCTCAGCGCCGCGCGAGTCGGTGTAGAGCTGGGTGACCCGGTTCAGGAAGTCATAGCCGGTCGTTCCCGCGACCGGCCAGGGGGCAGGCAGCTCCTCGTCGGGAGCCAGGATCTTCTCCACCACCACATAGCTGCCGCCCGTGGCCTCTGACAGCCGGTCCAGGTAGCCCTGCGGATCGGCGAGCCCGTCGACGTGGTCGATCCGCAGCCCGTCCAGCGCGCCGTCCCGCACAAGCTCGAGTATCAGCCGGTGGGTCGCGGTGAAGACCCCGGGATCCTCCATGCGAAGGCCAGCGAGCGTCTCGATATTGAAGAACCTGCGGTAGGACAGCTCCTCGGCGGCCGTGGCCCAGTAGGCGAGCCGGTAGTTCTGCCGGTCAAGCAGCACGTCGAGCGCGTCAGGGTCGGCGTTCAGCGCGGCCACCTCGGCGTCGATGGCGGCGCCGACCTCCGGGCTGGACTGGCACAGCGCGGCGAGGCACTCCCGCAGCCGTTCCTTGCCCTGATGCCGCTCCGCGACGGCTGCCGGGTCGGTCAGGATCGCGTGCGGCAGCTCGCCGTGCGCCTGCGCGAGGCTGGCCAGCTCGGCCGACCCGGCCCGTTCGGCCGCCCTGGCGAGCAGGTCGTCAAGGGAGCGGGGCGACAGCGGTGCCTCGTGCTCGTGGTACCGCACGATGAAGGACCCGCCGTGCCGCTCGGCCGCGAGCTCGCCGGCCTCCAGGACGCGGCCGTAGTGGTCGCCGAGCACGGGCATCAGCACGTGCGCGGTCAGCTTCCGCTGCGGCGGATCCCAGTCGATGTCGAAGTACCTGGCATACCTGCTGGACGGGCCGTTCTCCAGCACGTCCCACCACCATGCGTTGGTCTTGCCGAGCGCCATGTGGTTCGGGACGATGTCGAGCACCTGCCGCAGGCCAGCGCCCGCGAGGCTCGTGACCAGCCTGCGGTGCCCTTCACGGCCTCCTAGCTCCGCGTTGAGCCTGGAGTGGTCGGTGACGTCGTAGCCGTGCGTGCTGCCGGGGACCGCCTGCAGGTACGGCGAGCAGTACAGGTGCGAGACGCCCAGGTCCTTGAGATAGCCAGCGATGGCGGCTGCGTCGTCGAAGGTGAATCCCTGGTGCAGCTGGACCCGGTAGGTCGCCGTCCGCATCCGCCGTCCCCTCTCCGCGCCGACGGGCTACGCGACCCGGGCAGGTGCTGACTGCCCGGCTACACCGGGAAGATGCATGCCGCGCTAGAAATCCCGGCCATGGCCAGTGTCCTGCCCGGTTCCTCCGCCCTTGGCCGCGGCAATTCGCCGCCCGGGTGTCTGCTCGAACATGTAGTAGACCGCGAGAAGCCCGCTGATCAGCAAGGCGCCGGACGGGCTGAGGAAGGCGACGCCCACGGCCGCCAGGTAGCCGACGTTGCCGATGCCGAAACGGCTGATCGCGGCCCAGACGGCGCCGGGCGGCAGCGGTTCCTTCAGGTGCTCGCGCCTGATGGTCCACCAGAACAGGACCGCGAAGCTCAGGCCCATGCACAAGAAGACACCTTCGTAGATCGCCGCGGCGACCGAGGCGTCCTGGCTTGCTTCCTTCAGGTAGCCCGCGATCGTCGAGGTGGCGAACGGGATGGAGATCACGAAGAACAACAGCAGCAGGTTGAGGAACAGCAGCGTCCTGTCGATACGGGCGATGTTCCTGAACAGCGCGTGGTGGTTGACCCAGATGATGCCGATGGTCAGGAAGCTCACAACGTACGCGGCGAACGACGGCCAGTGATCAGCCAGCTGCGTGACCAGGCGAACAGGCCCCGGCTCGGGAACGGCCAGGTCGAGCGCGAGCAGCGTGATGGCGACGGCGAACACGCCGTCGCTGAACGCCTCGAGCCTGCCGCTGTCCATGCGGTTACATGATTACAGACCGACCCGCGCGGACACTGCTCGCCCGCACGGCTCGCTCAGGCACGCGCATGGCGAGGTGGATTGACCTCACATGGTGGGTGCGGTCAGCCGCCCGCCCACACGACCGGCTTGTCGAAGTACACGCTCACGCCACTAGCCGGCGTCGGCCCGTCGTTCCACTCGACCTTCTGGATCGAGCCGCCACCGGGGATCAGGTACGCGAAGCAGCTCTCGTAGGACTTCCCCGACGTGAACGGCTTCGGCGCGCTGACCTCGTCGCACCGCTCGAAGGTCCCGAAGAACGTCAGGCTCCCCTGCTGCTGACCCCGGTCGTCGATAGCGCGGAAGGAGATCGCCGGGTCGTCGGTGCCCTTCCACGCGGTCTTGTCGAGCGCTTTGACCATGACCTTGACGTAGTACGGTGTCATCTTCTTCTGCTTGCCGGTCAGGTCGACGTTGTTGAAGTCGTCGATCGTCCCCTTCTCGATCGACTCGACGGCGACCTGGAACGTGAGTGCCTTGTGCGCACCAGGCTTGAGCGAGATGGACGGCGGGATCCAGCCGACGGTGGCTTGCTGGCCGAAGCCAAGGCTCGTTCCAGGCGGGGTCAGGCCGCCGGATCCGGTCGCGACGGCCGGAGCTGACGACTGCGCCGGAGCCGTCGCAGGTGCGGTCCTCGGCGCGGAGCCCGAGCTACTTCCCCCTGAGGAACTTCCGCCGCACGCCGCGAGGCCGAGTACAAGCGCTGCGCCCGCGGCCCGCGCAGCAACTGATCCTGACTTCATCTGAGAGTGACTCCTGTCTTGAGCGACGCCTGCGTTCGCATGCTTCACGGGACGCGGCGCGCCGCGGTTCACGCCGAATCAGGAAAACCGCGCAAAGGACAGGTTTTCCTAGATCAGCTCGCCCGGATGCACCCCGACGCCGCCCGAGCCGCTGCTCGCGTACGCTGCGAGCGCGAAGCGCAGCACGTCGACCGCCTCGGCGCCGCTCCACAGCAGCGGCCCTTCGCCGGTCCGCAGCCAGCGCAGCCAGTGCCGCCCCGAGTCACGGAAGCTGCTTGCCCAGTCGTCGTCCAGCGCATGATGGCCGCGCATCTCGCCGTCGGCGTAGACCTCCAGGCTGGGCTGCTGGATGCCACGGCCCGTGCACCGGTTGACGCGGGCGAACCCCTTGCTGCCGGTAATCTCCCAGCGCTCGTCGTTGGTGTAGTAGTCAGACCGCAGGTACAGGTCGGGTGCGAGCGTGATGTCCCAGACCCCGCGGACCCCGCTGGCGTGCTCCCAGGCGATCATCGTGGGCGCGTCCAGGTCGATCCCCGAGCCGAACGATGTCGTCCCGATCCACGCCCTGACCTGCGCTATAGGCCCGAACAGCCAGAGCGCCGTCGACAGCTTGTGCCAGCCGTCGTCGAACACCAGGATGCCGCGGCCGCGCTTCATCTGCTCGATCTGCCATTCGAAGCTGCTCCACGGCACATGCCAGCCGCCGGATCCCGAGCCGACCATCTTCATGTGGTAGCCCGCGATGGTGCCGAGCTCGCCGGATTCTGCGACCTCCTTGAGCCTGCGCAACGGCTCATAGAACAGGTAGTTCTCCATAACCCGCAGGACCCGGTCATGGGACTTCGCCGCGTCGAGCATCCGCTGCGCCTCGGCCAGGTCGCCGCACATCGGCTTCTGCAGGTTGACGTGCCAGCCGTAGCCGAGCATCTCGATCACGCCGTCGGTGTGCAGCGGGATCGGCAGCAGCGCCTCGACCGCGTCGACCTCGATGCCGCTGGCGGCCAGCTCGGCGGCCGACGCGAACGTGGCGGCCTGCGGCCAGTCAGGCTGTCGCTCCGCCCGGCGCTCCTCGCTCGGGTCGACCAGCGCGACGACCTCGACGTCCGGGTTGGCGAGGTAGCCGCGGACGTTCAGGTCGTAGATCCGGCCGAGCCCGATGATGGCCGCCCGTACCGGGCGAACGTAAGGTGCGAAGGCCATGTCGGTCTCTCCTCAGATGCCCTCTGTGACGCCCGTAGCCCGGATAGCCGGAAATGACGACATTACCGAGTCCGCCATCCATGTGCATGGTCCCAGTCATCGCGGCGGGCAATGCGCCGGCCTGCCGCAGCCGCATCACACTGCACAATTCCGGCATTTCTCTTCTTTCTCATCTTTCGTGCCCTCCTGTGCGCCGCGCGGCTGCGGCACCGTGTATCGGAGTGACACCCATTGCGCTTGGAGGTGATGGGTGTCCCGCCCATACACCGCTGGTCGGCTGCTCGGCGCCGAGCGAGGCGGCCAAATCCCCCTTGGCGCGCACTGTTCCGGCATTTACACTGACGGCACCCATCCCCGGCACCGCCCTGGCGTGCGAGCCCGCGGTTACCCCAAAGGAGCGACGATGACCAGTTCCGATGTAGCCGCCGCCGCGGTGAAGGGGTCGTGCGGCGGGCGGTTCGAGCCCGTGCGCGATGCGCTCGCGGAGAAGCTCGCCTCCGGCGACGAGCTCGGCGCCTCGATCGTGATCAACATCGACGGCGAGGTCGTGGCCGACATGTGGGGCGGCTTCAGGGACGAGGCCAGGACCGCTCCGTGGACCGAAGACACGATCACCAATGTCTGGTCGACCACGAAGACCATCACGAACCTGGCCGCCCTGATGCTGGCCGACCGCGGACAACTGGACGTCTACGCGCCCATCGCGAGGTACTGGCCCGAGTACGCGGCGGGCGGCAAGCAGGACATCGAGGTCAGGCACCTGTTGTCGCACACCTCAGGCGTCTCGGGCTGGGACCAGCCGTTCCTGACCGAGGACATGTACGACTGGGAGAAGTCCACCTCCCAGCTCGCCGCGCAATCGCCGTGGTGGGAGCCGGGCTCAGCCTCCGGCTACCACGCCATGAACCAGGGGCACATGGTCGGCGAGATCGTCAGGAGGATCACCGGCAAGTCGCTGAAGCAGTTCGTGGCCGAGGAGATCGCGGGCCCGCTCGGCGCTGACTTCCAGATCGGGGCTGCCGAGCGGGACTGGGACAGGATCGCCGATGTGGTGCCGCCCCCGCCGCTGCCGTTCGACATGGACGCCATCGACATGCAGAGCCCGGCGTTCAAGACGATGACAGGCCCGGTGCCTGACGCCGCCGCGGCCAACACGCCTGGCTGGCGCAGCGCCGACATGGGGGCCACCAACGGGCACGGCAACGCCAGGTCGGTCGCCAGGATCATGTCGGCACTCGCGCTCGGCGGCGAGGTCGACGGGATCCGCCTGCTCGGCCAGAAGAGCATCGACCTGATCTTCGACGAGCAGTCCAACGGCGTGGACCTGGTGCTCGGCGTCCCGCTGCGCTTCGGCATCGGCTATGGCCTGCCGATCACCGAGACCATTCCGTACCTGCCGGACGAGCGGATCTGCTTCTGGGGCGGCTGGGGCGGCTCCGTGATCGCGATGGACCTGGACCGCCGGATGACCATCTCGTACATGATGAACAAGATGGGCCCTGGCGTCATCGGCTCCGACCGCAGCGAGGCCTACATCCGCGAGGTCTACGCCGCGTAGCTGGCCGTCTGCGCCGCGGCCTGTCACCCGGACGGTACCGTCATGGTGCTGCTGACCGATGCGGCGTGGGTGCGGGTCGCTCGCAGCGTGACCCGGAACGTCCTGCCCGCGGCCAGCCGGCTGGAGACCAGGAATGTGCGCTGCTCGTGGATCCCGAGCCGCCCAGTCCTGACGTCGATCCACCTACTGCCCGACTGAAGCTGCAGCACGACGACGTCGCCCGGCCTGGCGAACGGGGACCTGGCGATCAAGACCGTGCTGCGGTGCTCGCCAGGCTGCGGTGGCTGCTGCAGGCTGACGGCTGGAACCACCGTGACCGTGACGGTCGCGCTCGTCGCGCCGCCGGCCCCGGTGAACCGGAAGTCCGCGTTGGTCCCGAGGCCGCTGACCCGGACTGTCGCCTGGCCGGACGCTGCGGTCCTGGCCGTTCCCGCGGATCGCCAGCCAGCGTGCCCGGCTGGCCGCTCCAGCAGGCGGACGCTAGCCCCTGACACGCGATGACCGTCCTGGGTGACGCCGGCGACCAGGACGGCCGTGCCCCCGGCCGCGATCTCGTGCTGGCTGGCGGCGATCGACAGGTGCCAGGCGGGCGCCGGGGCGTGACCGGACGGGCTGGGCAGCGGGCTTGACGGCGCCGGCGAACCGCCGCCTGGCTGGGTCGGCGCCTGGCTGCCGGGCCCGGTGCCGCGCCCGGCGGTCGGGGCAGACGGATGCGCGCCAAGGTGCTTGTCACCGGGCCGCCCCGGCCCTCCGTGCTGGGAGTCTGGCACGCCGGCGAACCCGAGCACCTGGTAGGCAAGGTGCTGGACGGGCGGCGGCAGCACGGCCGCGTAGGCAGCGCTGACCGTGCCGGCCGCCGTCAGGACCGCGGCCGCAGCGAATGCGGTCCTGATCCGCCAGCCCGCTGATCGAGGCCGCTTCGCAGCGCGCTGCGGTGACGCCTGCTGCGGTGACGCCTGGTGCGGCGCCGCGGCGGGAACGCCGAGATGCGCGCGGAACATGACCAGCGCGGCCTGCTCCCCGGCCAGCTCACCGGCCGGCGGGGGGGCGGTGAGCGCGCCGAGCAGGTCGCCGAGGCCTGGCTCATCTGGCCGCAGGCCTGCCGCCTCGAGGTCGGCGGCGAAGTCGCCAGGCCCGGCAGCGCCTGGCCGGTGAGCGCTCACCAGTCCACCTCCTCTGGCGTACGGACGCTGGCCGTTCCCTGCCCGGCGAACGCGCGGACCGCGGGGTCGGCGGCCAGCGTCTTCAGGCCCCTGTGCAGGGCAACCCTGACCGATCCGGCCGATTTCCCGAGTATCCGCGCCACGTGCGCGGTGTCGAGGCCGGCGATCACCCGCAGCGCGACGGCATCGGCCTGATCCTTGGAAAGCCTGGCCAGCAGGGCGATCGCGTCCTGGGTCGACATCCCGTCCAGTACCTCGTCTTCGACGTGGCGTTCGTCGGCCAGGATCTCCAGGCCCTCGCTCATCGGAGTGGCGGGGCGCCGCGATCGGGACCGCGCCGCATCCACGGCCCGGTGCCTGCCGATGGTGAAGACCCAGCCGCGGAAGTCCGCCTCACCGCCGCTGAACCCAGGTAGGTCCCTGACCACCTGCAGCCAGGTCTCGCTGGCCACGTCGTCAGGGTCGTGGCAGCCGAGCACGCGCACGTACCTGAGCAAGCCAGGCTGGAGAGCGCGCCAGAGCTGCAGGAACGCGACCTCGTCGCCCCGTCTCGCTGCGGCCAGCGCAGCGTCCAGATCACCGGTATCACTCACCATCGTGGCTGTGGCGCTCTCGTACCGGCGGGTGACACGGGACCCGATTTTAGGGTGGTCGAGACACCCCAGGGGCCAGGAATGCCGGTCACCCGCCGGTACGCGCTGGTCCGTGCTACGTGCCAGCCGTGACCGTGACCACGGCGCTGACCGCGCGCTTGAAGTTCGGGCTGCCGCGGAACACCAGCCGGAAATTGCTGGTCTTGCGCTCGCGGATCCGGTAGACGACCACGCCGTGCCGGTGCGTGTGCTCGCGCTGCACGACGAACCAGTGCCCCTTGGGCCCCTGCCGCTGCAGCCAGACGACCTTGTGCCGCAGGCCAACGTGGTGCGACCTGAGCCGGCCCGAGATCCGCGCGAAGGTCACGTGATGCCTGGTCACCGGCGCGGACGCGTGAATGCTCAGGGTGGTCGGCAGCCTCTTGACGGCCGGGTGCACCGAGGCATCAGCGACGCCTGACGCGGCCATGACACCGGACGTCGTGAGCGCCGCGGTCGCGGCGAGTGCGCCGAGCCTGGCCTTCAACGATGTGCGCATGTGCGCTCCTTTTCGATCTGCCGGCCTCGGGTCTGAGGCCGCTGACAACACGGACTACAGCGACGGCGCCCGGCGATCTGTTACTGCGGAGCGGGCAGGACTGGAACACAATGGTCGGGTGATGGCGGAGAATCCAGCAGAACTCGACCGGATGCGCATATCGGACGCCGACCGGGACCGGGCAGCGTCGCTGCTCGCCGCGGCGCTCGCCGAAGGTCGCCTGACCGCGGACGAGCACGGCGAGCGGCTCGACGCGATCTACGCGGCGAAGACGCAGGCGGAGCTTCTGCCGCAGGTCAGCGATCTGCCAGGAGCGGCGGCCGCAGTCAGGGCGCCGGGCGGCGAGGTCCAGGGGCTCGGAGCGGGGGGCGCTCTGGACACGACCGGCCGGGCGGCCAGCATGGTCGCCGTCTTCAGCGCAACCTCACGTCGCGGCCTGTGGCGGGTACCCCGCGCGGTCTCGGCCGTCAGCGTCTTCGGTCACGCCGACCTCGACCTGCGCGACGCCGTGCTGCCTGGCAAGGACGTGCGGATCAGGGCGGTCAGCGTGTTCGGCGACATACTGATCACCGTCCCGCCCGAGATGCACGTGATCGACAGCGGGTGGGCGCTGTTCGGCGGGCGTGAATTCCCGCCCGACACCCCCGAGTCAGCGAGCCAGGATGCTCCGGTGCTGCGCGTCAGCGGGGTGAGCATCTTCGGCCTGGCGACCGTGCGGCGCAAGAACCGCGAGCGCAGGAAGCTCGATCCGCCCCAGGCCGGGGCAGAGATCCCGAGCTAACCCGGCCGCGAGCTTGCCGACCCGTTGGGGCGCCTGAACTCCGCGCGCCAGCGGCGCGGCCACGGCAGCGCCTCATCGCGCATGTCCTCGATGCGCACGGGCTCCAGGCCGGTCTGCCCGAGCGCATCGATCTCGGACCTGGTCAGGGCCCATGGGGGTCCCTCCACGGCCTCGCCGTCGTCGCGGGCGCGGGCGATGACGACCAGCGTTCCGCCCGGCGCGACGAGGTCGCCGACCCTGGCGATGGCCTCGCGCCTTGGCGGATCGGGCAGCGCCTGCAAGGTCAGGCTCTCCACCACCAGGTCGAACGCCCGGTGCCAGCCGGCGGGCGGGTCGAGCAGGTTCGCGGTCGTGTACCGCACGGCCGAATCGGGGAACCTGCGCCGCGCCGTCGCGATGGCGGTCGGCGAGATGTCGAAGGCCACCGTCTGATAGCCGAGCCCGGCGATGTACTGAGCATCGTCACCGAGCCCGCACCCGACGACCAGTCCGTTGCGGCCATCGCCCGCCAGGCCACCGCGCTCGGCCCACTGGACGAGAAACCGGCTCGGAGCGCGCCGGTCCCAGGGCACCTCGGTCTGGCCGGCCTCGGCCGCCGCGTAAACCTTCTCGAACCACGCGGTCGGGTCACCGGCCGCGATCGACCGTTCGGCCAGGTTGCCGGCGAACACCTCGGGATCGGTAGACGGCATCGCTCACCTCCAGGCGGTTCACGATAATCCAAGCCATGACAGGACTCGCTCGCGACCGCTGGCTACTGCTCGGGGAGAAGAAGGACGACCTGCTCACGCTGGGCGAGGTCGAACGCTACGGCAGTGAGAACTGCGGCGACCCCGACTACCTGTCCCTGTACGGGCTGCGTCCAGCCGACTGGTATGCGGGCGGCGTCCGGATAGCGGGCCGCACGGCCGTTGAGTGCACGCGGGACCTGCTTGCGAGCCTGATCGGCCGCGATATCGCCGACGTCGCGGCGCGAGCCCCCGGCGGCGTCCCGCTGGCCCTCGACCTCTTCGCCGGTTCGGCCAACACGCTGTACTGGATCAGCCGGCACGCGCACGCCGGCCGGGCCGTCGGTTCCGAGCGCGACGGCACCGTGTTCGCCCTGACCGACGCCAATCTGTCGCTCCTAGGCTCCCGCATCGAGCTGATCAACGAGAGCTACGAGACCGGGCTGCCATCGCTCCAGGTGCCCTCAGACGGTCTCGTGGTCCTCTTCATCGCCCCGCCGTGGGGCCGCGCGCTCAGCGAGGACTCCGGGCTCGACCTCCGGGCCACCACGCCGCCCGTGGCAGAGATCCTGCGGTTCTGCGCGCGGACACTCGGCGCCCGCCCGGTGCTGTTCGCCGTTCAGGTCGCCGATCGGGTTCAACAGGACTCGCTCGCTGAGGTAACCGCATTGCTGGAGTGGTCTGCGCTGACGATGTATGACATCAACGCACCGGGTCACAGGGCCGGGGTGCTGCTCGGGACCTCGGGCTGGAGCCCGCGATGACATCACCGCAGGGCAGGCCGTCACGGGCCGACCTGGCTGCTGCCGCCGGACGGGCAGTCCCCGACGTGACCGCACCAGGACTGCGCGTCCTGTTCTGCGGCATCAATCCTGGCCTCTACTCGGCGGCCACCGGTCATCATTTCGCCCGCCCGGGCAACCGGTTCTGGCCGGCGCTGCATCGGTCCGGCTTCACCGGCAGGCAGCTGCACCCGAGCGAGGAGGACCAGCTGCCCGGGCTCGGGCTGGGCATTACGAACATCGTGGCGCGCGCCACCGCGCGGGCCGAGGAGCTCAGCGCCGGTGAGCTGGTCGCGGGCGGTAAGGCCCTCGGCGCGAAGGTGCGCGGGCTGCGGTCTGGCTGGCTGGCCGTGATCGGGGTGACCGCCTACCGGACCGCGTTCGCCCAGCCGCGCGCCACGGTCGGGCGGCAGGAGATTACGATCGGCGGAGCGCCGGTGTGGGTGCTGCCCAACCCGAGCGGGCTGAACGCGCATTGGAACGCCGCCCAGCTCGCGGAAGAGTTCGCTCGCCTGCGGACCGCCGCTGGTGGTTGAGCATCGTAAGGTGGAACTGTGACCACGCCACCGGGCCCGGACTGCTGGCTGCATCCCGATGTCGAGGTCCGGAGCTCGCCGATCTCTGGTCGCGGCCTGTTCGCCACGGCCCGCATCACGGCCGGCACCGTCGTGTCGCGCCTCGGTGGTCGGCTCGTCTCCACGGCACAACTCCGGGAGCTGTTCGCGGCCGCAACCCGCGACCCGGGCCATCCCTACATCGACACCATCACAGTCGGCGCCGATCTGCACCTCGTCCTCCCTCCCCGGCGGCCGAATGGCTACGGGAATCACAGCTGCGATCCCAACCTGTGCTGGGTCGGGCCGTACGAGCTTGCCGCCCACCGCGACCTTGGCACCGGGGAGGAGCTGACCACTGACTACGCCACGAGCACCGCCACACCGGAATTCGTCATGGCGTGCTCATGCGGCTCTGTGCTATGCCGAGGCACCGTCACCGGCGACGACTGGCGCCGGCCGGACCTGCAAATGCGATATGGCCGGCACTGGGTGCCCGCCTTGCTGAACCGCATCGACTCGGCCGAGATGTAGATTTCGGCGTCCTACGCGACGATCAGGCGGAGCGGCGTTCGGTCGGGCTGAATTTGACCGTCAATGTGAGGCCGAGCGCGGTGGCGAGGCGTTCTAGCAGCGGCAGGGTGGGAGTTGTTCCGCCAGCCTCGAAACGGGCGATCCCAGGCTGAGTCATCCCGGCGCGCTCGGCGAGCTGCCGTGGGACCAGCCGAGTTCCTCTCGCCGGGCGCGGATCGCCTCCGCGAGCTCATACCGCAGGCGGGCCTGGTCGTAGGCGGCAGCTGCCTCCGGGCGGTGAATGCGGGCGTCCCGGGCCTCGGCAAGGCTAGTGTGCGGTCGCGCTTCGTGAGTCATCTTGTCCGTCATCGTCCTCGTCTGGGGTATGCCCTTCGCGCTGGCAGCAGGCCATGGCCGCCGCAGCCCGCTCGATCTCGGCGGTCTCGCGCATCTTCTTCTTAGCGAACACGGTCAGCAGGATGATCCGTCGCCCTGGCGCGATCCAGTAGGAAATCCGCACCCGCTGCCCACCGCAATAGAACCGCAGCGACTGGGTCATTTCCGGGCCCGTCAGACGTGGTCGGAGCCCGCCGCCTCCGGCCGCTCCAGCGCCGACCGGCGCCTGTGGGTGGGCATCGGGGTGCCGGCCAGCACGTCTTCGGCGCGGTGACAGGCGACCTGATGCCCTGGCCCGGCTTCGCGCAGGACAGGGATCTCCGCCGCGCAGCGGGCGATCGCGAGCGGGCAGCGGGGGTGGAACACGCACCCGGACGGCGGGTTCGCGGCGTCGGGCGGGTCGCCCGGCAGCACGATCCTGGACCGGCGCGCGGCCACGTCCACCTCGGGCACCGCCGAGCGAAGCGCGACCGTGTAGGGGTGCGCGGCGGCATGCAGCAGGACGCTGGTGGCGCCGATCTCGGCGATCCTGCCCAGGTAGAGCACCGCGGTCTGCTCGCAGAGCTCGCTCACCACCCCGAAGTTGTGAGTGATCAGCAGATACGAGAGCTTGCGCTCCGACCGCAGCGCCGCGATCAGCGTCAGGATGTGCGCCTGGGTGCGGACGTCCAGGGCGCTGGTCGGCTCGTCGAGAACGAGCAGGCGCGGCTGCACGCTGAGCGCCCTGGCGATCGCGACGCGCTGGCGCTGCCCGCCCGACAGCTGGTGCGGATACCGCTGCGCGAACGCCGGGTCCAGGCCTGCCTCGCTGAGCAGCGCGGCGACCCGCTCGGCGACCGCCGGGCGCGGCACGACCTGGTGGGCGCGCAGCACCTCGGCGATCGTCGCGCCGATCGGCATCCGCGGATCGAGGCTGTTGTCCGGGTCCTGGAACACGATCTGCGCGTCCCTGCGGTACGCCTTCAGAGCGGGGCCGCGAAGCGAGCCGACGTCGTGACCATCGAACGTGATGCCGCCGCTGGCCCACGGCACCAGGCGCAGGATGGCTCGCCCGATGGTCGACTTACCAGAGCCGCTCTCGCCGACCAGGCCGAGGCCGAACGGGCCAGGCGCGACGTCGAGCGACACGCCGTCGACGGCCCGCAGCGGACCGAAGCGGACGGTCAGGTCCGAGATCCGCAGCAGGGCGGCGACGCCAGCGGGACCGGCCGTCACAGCGGGCTCGCCAGCTTGGGCACCGAGTCGAGCAGCTCGGCGGTGTACGGGTCGGCGGGGGCTGAGAGCACCTGGCTGGCCCGTCCCTGCTCGACGATCAGTCCCTCGCGCATCACCGCGACCCTGTCGCACAGCTCGGCGACGACGGCCAGGTCGTGGCTGATGAACAGGATCGACATGCCGATCGACCCGCGCAGGTCGCGCAGCAGGTCGAGCACCTCAGCCTGGACGGTCACGTCGAGCGCGCTGGTCGGCTCGTCGGCCAGCAGGATCTCCGCGCGCAGGGCGACCGCGAGCGCGATCGCCACCCGCTGCAGCTGACCGCCGGAGAGCTGGGACGGGTACCGCCGCATGAGGTCAGGCGACAGCAGCACCTGGCGCATCGCCTCGGCGGCCCGGTCAGGTGCCTCGGACTTCGCCGCGCCGTGCCGCCGCAGGGCCCTGGTGACGATCGTTCCCACCCGGTACACGGGGTTGAACGCGGTCGACGGGCTCTGGAAGATCGCGGCGATCCGTCGTCCCCTGATCTCCCGCAGCCGCTCCTGCGGCAGCCCGGTCAGTTCCAGGCCGTCGAGCGAGATGCTGCCGCTGACGCTCGCGCCGACGGTGTGCGCGAGCCCGAGGATCGCCAGCGTCGTCATGGACTTGCCAGAGCCGCTCTCCCCGGCGAGGCCGAGGATCTCGGCGTGGCCGAGCCGCAGCTCGTCGATCGAGACGACCCGCCGGCTGCCGAAGGAGATCTGCAGGCCGGAGACGCCCAGCCGCCCGGTTTCCGTCATGGCGGTCACGGCAGGAAACTCCGCCTCGGGTCGAGCAGGTCGCGCAGGCCGTCGCCGAGCAGGTTGAACGCGAACGCGGTCAGCAAGATGGCCAGGCCGGGGAAGGTCACCAGCCACCAGTCAGGCGTGAAGTAGCCCTCGCCCTGGGCGACCATCAGTCCCCAGTCAGGGATCGGATCCTGGGCGCCGAGGCCGAGGAACGACAGCGCCGACGCGGTGAGGATCACGCCGCCGACGTCCAGCGACACCTGCACGAGCACGGGCGTGACCGAGTTCGGCAGCACGTGCCTGAAGATAATGCGCAGCCGGGAGATCCCCGCGGCCCTGCACGCCTCGACGTACGGGCGGCCGGCCACCGAGGCGGCCTGGCCGCGGATCAGCCGCACGTACCAGGGCCACCACACCGCCGCGATCGCGATCGTCAGGCTGGTCAGGCTGGCCGGCAGCACGGCGGCCAGCGCGAGAGCGAGCAGCAGCGGCGGGAACGCGAGGAACACGTCGGTCACCCGCATGATGACCTCGTCGATCCAGCCGCCGAGAAAGCCGGCCGCGAGTCCGAGCGGAACGCCGATCAGGCAGGCGATCACCAGCACGATGATCGCGATGACAGGCGACACCCTCGCGCCGAACAGGACCCTGGAGAAGATGTCGCGGCCGACCTGGTCGGTCCCGAACCAGTGCGCCGCCGACGGCGCCCTGAGCACCGCGAAGGGATCGGTCGCCGTGCCCGCGTCACCGGGGAACGGCGCGATCAGCGGCGCGAAGATCGCGACGAGCACGATCAGCAGGACGACCGCGCCGCCCACCGTCAGCAGCGGGTTGGCGCCGAGGCTCGTCCGGAGCGCCTTGCCGCGGACAAGCCCGGTCTGAGGCGGCCTGACCGCCGGGGCTTCGGTCATCGCAGCCTGATCCGCGGGTCGATGGCGGCCTGCACGACGTCGACCACCAGGTTGGCGACGACGTAGGCGACGGCGACGAACAGCGTGACGCCGAGGATCGCGGGCGTGTCCAGGGTCGCGATGGACGCGGCCGCGTAGCTGCCAAGCCCCGGCCAGTCGAAGATGGACTCCACCAGAAACGTGTTCACCAGCGAGTAGCCGAACACCAGCGCGATGGCAGCCGTGACCGGGGTCCACGCCAGCTTCATGGCAAACCGGCCGAAGATCTGCCGTTCACCGAAGCCCAGCGCCCTCGCGTTGAGCACGTGCGTGTCCCCGATCACGTCGAGCACCTGCGCCCGCACCATCCGGGCGATCAGGCCGGCCGGATAGGCTGCGACCACGATCGCGGGCAGGATCAGGTGCGTCAGCGTGCTGCCGAGCATCGGCAGGTTGCCGCCGAGCACGGAGTCGATGACGGGAAAGCCCGTCCGCTTGGCCAGCGGATGACTGAACAGCAGGCCCGGCGAGTACTCGCCGGCGGCCGGCAGCAACTTGAGCCGCTGGCTGAACACGAGCTGCAGGATCAGCGCCATCCAGAAGACGGGCATCGAGATGCCCATGATCGAGCCTGCCCTGACGACATGGTCGACCGGGCGTCCTGGCCGCCTGGCTGACAGCAGGCCAAGCGGAATGCCCGCCACGATGGCCAGCGCGAGCGCGGAGATGACCAGCTCGAGCGAGGCCGGGGCGACCGTCATCAGGTCGGACAGCACCGGCCGGTGCGTGTGGATGGACACGCCCCAGTTGCCCGCGGCGATCCCGCCCAGGTAGGTGACGAGCTGCAGCAAGAACGGCCGGTCCAGCCCGAGAAACGCGCGCGCCCGCGCGATCGCGGCGGCCGATGCATGCGGCCCGGCCCAGGTCGCGGCCGGATCGCCGGGCACGACGTGCGCGACCACGAACGTCACCACCGTGACGCCCACGACCACCACGACGGCCAGCGCGATCCGGCGCGCGACGAAGACCAGCATCAGCCAGTCGGTGTCAGGTTGTACGCGAAGATGACGTTCGGGTACGCCGGGTTCACCTGGAAACCGGAGAACGCGTCCGTCATCGCGTACTGGTAGTTGGCGTTGTACAAGAACACGATCGGGGCCTGCTTCAAGACCTCGACCTGCATCGTCCTGTACAGCGCGCTGCCGGCCGACGGATCGGTCGCGACCAGCGACTCCACCTGGTTGATCTGCTTGTCAAGCGCCGGACTCGAGAAGTACGACAGGTTGAAGAACGGCTGCTTCTCGGTGAGCAGCAGGTTGACGAACCACGAGTACGGGTCGGCGTAGTCCGGCCACCAGTACTCCATGAAGATGTCCTGCCTGGCCTTGGCCGATGCCGACTTGCCCTTACCCCACTGGGTGGCCCAGGCCAGGGGCTGCACGGTCAGGTTGACGTTCAGCTTCGCCAGGCTGGACTTCAGCAGCGTGGCGACGACCTGCTCGTTGGAGTCGCCCGCCGTGTAGGTGAGGCTGAGGTTCAGCTTCTTCTTCCCTGGGCCGTAACCCGCCGAGTTCAGCAGCTTCGCCGCCTTACCAGGGTCGTATCTGTAATTCGGCAGGTTGCTGAAGTGCCCGAACAGGCCGGCGGGGACGATCCCGCTGGACGGCACGGCCGCGCCGCTCAGGGCCGCGACGATGCCGGGGTAGTTGGTGGCGTAGGAAATGGCCTGCCGGATCGGCGCGCTCAGGGCCGGCGCGTTCAGCTGGGCCAGCAGGTTCTGCCAGGATGGCGCGCTCACCAGCTTGATCCCTGAGTCGCCATGCAGGGACTTCCACTGCGTGGGGCTCATCTGCTCGACGAAACTGACCTGCCCGGAGCGCAGCAGCTGGGCCGCGGTGGTGTCCTGCGGGACGACGCGGAACACGACCTTCTTGTAGTGCTGGCCCTTCCAGCCGCCCCAGTAGCCGGCAAATGCCTTGAGTATGACCTCGAACTCCTGGCCAGAGTTGTAGGCCTGCAGCGTGTAGGGCCCGGTGCCTGCGTCGTGCGGCGTGTTCAGCCACTTCATCAGGCTGCCGTTGCCGACCGCCTGAGTGTCGTAGATGTACGCCGAGTAGTCAGCCGACGCCTCCAGGTCGAGCGGCGACGGGTAGGACAGGTGGAAGACCATCGTGGACTGGTCCGGGGTGTCGATGCTCTTCACCGCGCCCCAGATGTAGGCGGCGCCGCCGTTCAGCTTCTTGGTGCGCAGGATGGCGTCCTTGGCTGCCTGCGCGGTCATCGGCCGCCCGGTGTGGAAGCGCACGCCGTGCCTGAGTTTGAACGTCCAGGTGAGGCCGTCGGACGAGTGCGACCAGCTGGTCGCGAGCAGCGGATCGACCTTCTTCGTGGCCGGGTTGTAGCGCGTGAGCGTCTCGTACACGTTGCTCATCGCGATGATGCCGTTGGAGTACTCGGTCGCCGGATCCCAGCCGTCGACGATCACCTGCGTGTAGGTGTCGTAGGTGAACACCGTCGATGTCGTGTGCGCCTTGCCGGCGGGTTTGCTGCCGTTGTACGCACTGCCGCTGCACGCCGCCGCCAGCAGCGCACAGGCGACTCCGCCGGCCGTAGCAGCTGCCCAAACCCTCTGCTTCTTCATTCGTCCACCTCTAATGCTGAGAAGGTGAGTACTCGGCTCTGCTTGCCCGAGCGCGCGCGTCGGACGAGCCGCCGCGCGGCCGCCCAATGCCGCCCAGGGCACCGGCCGCTTTGGCCCTGATCCGGACGGCGGGTGAGGTGAGGTACGCGAGCGGGATCTCCTCCAGCTCGACGATCTGAACGGTTCCCGGGTCGGCGCCCGCGGCGACGGCGTGGTCCCTGGCCTCCTGGCTGGCCTCGTCCAGCGCTGCCTTCCTGCCGCCAGGCCCGAAGTGAAAGATCCGGTCGACCTGCCCGCTGACGGAGGCGATGGCGGCGCCGATCGCGTTGGCCGCGTCGAAATGCTCGGGTCGGATCACCTCGCTGACCCCGGGGAGCTCGTCGGGGATCAGGATGCTGCCACCGCCGACCGCGATCAGCGTCAGGTCGCCCTTGGCGGTCTTGACCCGGTCGATCGCATCGGCGAGCTCGGCGTCCGCGGCCCGCGACGCCGCCTCGAGCAGCAGGCGGGCGGGCTCGGCCAGGGCCGGGTCGCCGAGCAGCGCTCGCCCGGTCGCGACCGCGCTGTCGGTCAGCGTCGGTGCCGGCCCGCCGAAGACCAGCGCCTCGTCCCGCAGCCGGTACCCGACGCTTTCCGGCCCGAGCCGCACCGCCTCGTCGCGGCCGCTGACGATCGTTCCGCCGCCGAGCGCGATCGTCACCAGGTCAGGCATCCGGAAGTTGGTCCTGATGCCGCCGATCTCCACGCCCTGCGAGGACTCCCGCGGGAAGCCGTTCACCAGCACCCCGACATCGGTCGACGTGCCGCCGACGTCGGCCACGAGCGCGTCGGTGCGTCCGGTCAGGAACGCGGCGCCCCGGATGCTGTTGGCCGGCCCGCTGCCGATCGTCAGCACCGGATACCGCAGGGCGTGGTCGAGCGCCATCAGCGTGCCGTCGTTCTGCGCGAAGAACGTGACGGGCGACAGGTCATGCGCCGCCAGCGCCTGGCCGAGCGCGCGGGCGACGTCTCCGGCGACGCCCGCGAGCGCGGCGTTGAGTATGGTCGCGTTCTCCCGCTCGAGCAGGCCGACCGAGCCGATCTCGTGGCTCAGCGACACCGGCACCTCGCCGAGCTCGCGCTTGACGATCTCCGCGGCGAGCAGCTCGTGCCGCGGCGAGACCGGCGCGAACACGCTGGTGATCGCGACGCCGTCGCAGCGGCCGGCGACCGAGCCGAGGAATCCCGCGACCGCGTCGTCGTCGAACGGCGACAGGTCCCTGCCGTCGAACTCGATCCCGCCGGCCACGATGGTCGCGCCCGCCGAGACGACGCCGGTCAGGTCCGCTGGCCATTCGAACATCGGCCGGACGCCCAGCGTGGCGGGAGCGCCGATCCTGATCACGGCCACGCGGTGCAGCTTGCGGCGCTCCAGCACCGCGTTCGTCGCGTGCGTGGTCCCCAGCATCGCGTGCGTGATTCTCGCCGCGTCCGCCCGCGAGGTGCCGATCACGGCGTCGAGGGCGGCGACGATGCCGCCCGTCACGTCCTGCGTCGTCGGCACCTTCGCCTTGGCGACCACGCGGTCGGCGCGGTCGAGGATCACGGCGTCGGTGTTGGTCCCGCCGACGTCGATGCCCAGGCGGCAATCAAGCGGGGGCAAGGGCCAGCTCCTCCACGGGCACGTAGTCGAAGTCGTAGCCGAACGCGCGCGGCCCGGCCATCTCGAGCCCGAACGGGCTCCGCCAGACCGGTGCGCACGCCATCGCGATCACGGTCACCCGCTGGCCGTACCTGACCCGCTCGGTGGGTATCGCGTCCGCGGTCTCGCTGTCCAGGACGGTGATGAGATCAGGCACGGAGGCGAGCACCCTGCCCTGCTCGAGTGCGACGAGGTTCTCGTTCTGAATCTCAAGCCTGAGCAGTCGCCCCGCGTCGTCGCCGAGGCCCTCGACGACGACCGAGCCGCGGACGAAGCCCTTGGTCGTGCGCCGCTCGACATCGGTCACCTTGCCGGTCAGCAGCGGGAAGCCGCCGGTCACGGCGACCAGCGCGGCGATCGGGTCTCCGACGGCGCCGGCCAGCGCGTCGCCGATCTCCATGGCCAGCGTGAACGTGCCGCGCACCGCTGCTCCGTCCCGCGCCTGCGCGACCGTCATGATGTACTCGGTGGCCGCTCCGGCGCCGCCGAACTCCACGGCCGCCGAGCGCTCGAGCCGCTCCATCCATTCGCCGGAGACCGCGCTGAAGACCAGGACGTTGCCGCGCTCGTCGGTCATCACCCCGGGATTCGGGTCGATGCCGGCCAGGTGCATGGTGACCTGCGGGATCAGCGGGAACGCCCGGCCCATGCCGTCGGCGTCGACGACCGGCAGGCCCATCCGCCCCGCCCAGGTCAGCGGCAGGAGGCCGTTGGAGCCGCCGATCTCCGCTGGCATCAGCGCCGCGACCGCGGCGCCGGTGAGCCGTTCGATGTGGTCGCGCAGGACCGCGCCCTCGCCGCCGTTCTCGATCTTCTCGATGTGCACCGTGGGCGCGCCGACCATCCCGCACGGCATGATCAGCGCGTCCGGCGGGAGGTCGTCCAGGTCGGCAAGCTCGGTCGGCCCGACCTCCTCGAGCGCCTGCAGCGCCAGCAACAGCCCGATGTGCGGATCGCCGCCGCCCCCGGTGCCGAGGACAGCGCAGCCGCGGGCGAGCGACCGCAGCGCAGGCTCGTCGAGCAGGCGCTTCATGGTCGAACGCTACCTACGCGGCGGTGTCGGTGCATATAGGCACTCTGCATCCAATCAGGCTCCAGTTCTAGCGGATCAACAGGGCTCGCGGGGCGGCTCGTGCCCGTAGACGCCGGCCGCCTCGGCGCTGGTGACGAGCCCGTCGCGCAGGTCAGCGGCCACGAGCCCGGGCTCGCGCTCGCGCGGGTCGCCGTATCCGCCGCCCGAGCCGGTCACCAGCCTGACCACGTCACCGCGGCGCAGCGGCAGTCGCGACACCTTGCCGAAGCGCGGACCGACCGGCGTGCCGTCGCGCAGCACCTCGACGTAGTTGGGCGAGCCGTCCCTGCCGCCGGCGGCGCCCCACGGCGGGTACAGGTGCCTGCCCCAGGCCACGGTCAGCAGCGCCCCGTCGCTGCAGATCCGGTACTCGCGCACGAGCCCGCGGCCGCCCCTGCGGCGGCCAGCGCCGGCTCCTTCGACGATGTCGAAGCCGAACCGCTCGACCAGCACGCCGTAGCGCTGCTCGGCGACCTCGACCGGGATCGTGTACGTCTCGCCGTCGCCGACCGAGACCAGTCCGTGCTGGCCGTCGGCGTCCCTGGTCGCGCCCCAGCCGCCTGGCTGCGGCTCCACCAGCAGGGTCTCCTCGCCGGTGTCCGGGTGGGTCAGCACCAGCGACGTCGAGCACACCGAGACGAAGGTTCCCGCGGGCAGGCGGTCGGGGAATGCGGGGGCGAGCGCGTGCCAGACCAGGTCAGAGGCCATTTCCGTGGCCTCGAAGTAGGCCGCGACCGGGGCAGGGCGGGTGGCGTTGAAGATGCTGCCCGCCGGGCAGATGATCGTCAGCGGACGGAACCAGCCGTCGGTCGCGGGTTCCGCGGGGTCGGTGATGGCCTTGAAGACCGTGCGCACGCCGGAGACCAGCCCTGACCAGGTGCAGTTGATGGGACCGGGAACCTGGGCGTGGCTTCCCGTGAAGTCGCAGGTCACGCCGTCGCCGGTAACCTCAACGCGGACCTTGACGGGGAACGGGCCGTTGCCGAGGCCGTCGGTGTCGGTGAAGTCCTCTGCGGTGAAGACGCCGTGCGGGATCCGCGCGAGCGCGTCCCTGCACAACCGCTCGCTGCGGTCACCCGCGGCGCGCATGGCGTCCTTGACTGCGCCGGTGCCGTACCGGTCGCACATCTCGAGCAGGCGCCGTTCCGCGACCTCGAGGCAGGCGGCCTGCGCGGTCAGGTCGCCGAGCACCATCTCGGGCAGCCGGCTGTTGGCGGCGAGGATGGCCTGGATGTCCTGCACCGGCTTGCCGCCGCGGTATGCGTGCACGAACGGGAGCTGCAGGCCCTCTGCGTAGACGTCCTGCGAGTCGGCCGTCCACGATCCCGGGTCCTTGCCGCCGACCTCTGTCCAGTGACCCTTGGCCGCGGCGAACCCGACGATTTGGGTGCCAGCGAAGACCGGGCGGACCAGGGCCACGTCGGACAGGTGCGTGCCGCCGCCCGCATACGGGTCGTTGGCGATGATCACGTCACCGGGCCGCAGGTCCGGGTGGCGGGCGATGGTCTCCTTGATCGCGTCGCCGAGCGGGCCGAGAAATCCGGCGATGCCGTTGCCCTGGGAGACCAGCTCGCCTTCCGCGTCGGAGATGCCGACCCCGAAGTCGAGGACCTCGTAGATGATCGGGCTCTGAGAGGTGCGCTGCAGCGACACGAACATCTCGTCGCTGATCGCCGCGAAGCCCTCGCGCAGCACGTCCATGGTGAACCGGTCGGTCATGACTCTTCCAGGATCAGGTTGCCGGCCTCGTCCTGGCGTGCGGTCTGACCTGGCAAGACCAGCGTGGTCGCGGCCGGTTCCTCGATCACGCACGGCCCGGCGACCTGCTGCCCGCCGGCCAGCTCGGCACGGACGAGAACGGGGACCTCACGCGGAGCTCCGTACGGATGCAGGTCGACCAGGCGCGTCCTCGCTGGCGGCAGCTCCCCTGGCGTGCTGGTGTCGGTCCAGCTGATCTCCGGCGCGGGCTCGGTCGCGCTGACCCGCAGCGCGACGACCTCGAGCGGCGCGTCGAGCTTGAACGAGTAGCTGTCCAGGCAGCGCCGCTCGAACGCCGCGCGTATCTCGTCGAGCGCCATGGAGTCAGGAACGGGAACCTCGAGCGTGTGCTCCTGCCCGGCGTACCTGAGCTCCGCGTACCTGGCGACCTGCGCGGCCCGTCCGCCGAGTTCGCCCAGCGCCGACGCCTCCACCCCGGCGAACGCGGCCGTCAGGTCGATGTTCTCCAGCGATCCGACCACGGTGCGCACGGCCTCGCCGCGCAGCGGGCTGGCCAGCATGCCGAAGGCGGAGAAGTGGCCAGGTCCTGGCGGGATGACGGTGCGGGTGATGCCGAGCTCGCGGGCCAGCAGCGCCGCGTGCAGCGGGCCAGCGCCGCCGTAGGCCACGAAGACGAAGTCCCGCGGATCGTGGCCGCGGCGCAGGGTCACGAGCCGGAGCGCGTGACTCATCTGGGCGACCGCGTACCGCAGCGCACCTCGGGCGGCCGACGAGCCTTCGGTCCCGATGTTCCTGCCCAGCGCGGCGAGTGCCTTCTCGGCGGCGCCGGCGTCCAGCGGCCTCGTCCCGCCGAGGAAATAGCCAGGGTCCAGCCGGCCGAGCAGCAGGTTCGCGTCGGTCAGGGTCGGCTCGGTGCCGCCGCGCCCGTAGCAGGCGGGTCCCGGGTCGGCTCCGGCGCTGCGCGGCCCGACGTGCAGGCCGCCCGCCGGGTCCGACCACACGACGGACCCGCCGCCCGCCCCGATCTCGATGATCTCCACGGTCGGGACCTGGACCGGGTAGCCGGCCGAGGTGGGCGTCTTGCCGATGTGATGCAGCGTGTCGATCCGCACCTCGCCGTCGCGGACCGCCGACGTCTTGGCGGTGGTCCCGCCGATGTCCAGGGTCAGGACGTTTGCGTTGCCGAGCCGCCGGCCGAGCTCGGCCGCGGCCATCACGCCGGCCACCGGCCCCGACTCGAGCAGCGCGATCGGCGCTCGCGCGGCCCTCGCGAACGAGCTGACGCCGCCGCTTGACCGCATGGCGCGCAGCGGTGCCGCGACACCCAGGCCCCGCAGCGCGGCCTCCAGCGAGCCGAGGTAGCCGGCGACGACAGGCTGGACGTAGGCGGAAAGGACAGCGGTGCTGGTCCGCTCGTACTCCCGCCACTGGCCGCTGATCTCGTGCGAGGCGACGACTGCGACGCCAGGCAGCCGCTCGCGCAGGGCCGCGGCCAGCGCCCGCTCGTGCTCGGGGTTGGCCCAGGAGTGCAGCAGGCAGATGGCGACCGCCCGCACCCCGCAGGCGGCGAGCTGGCCGGCCAGCGCCGCGACGTCGGCGTCGGCGACCGGCAGCATGACCGTGCCGAGGTGCGTCATCCGCTCGGTGATCTCGAATCGCAGGTGCCTGGGGACGAACGGCGCCGGCTTGGCGTAGGCGAGGTTGTACAGATCGGGCCGGTTGGCGCGGCCGATCTCCAGCACGTCGCGGAACCCCCGCGTGCTCACGAGGGCGGTCGGCGCGCCGCGACGCTCGGTCACGGCGTTGATCACGACGGTGGTGCCGTGGATGAACGCGCCGATCGACGCGGCGGGGACGCCGGACCTCGCGAGCGCCGTGAGCACGCCGTCGCTCAGGTTCGGCGTCGTGTCCGCCTTGGCCCGGACGACGTCGCCGGTCACGGCGTCCACCGCGACGAGGTCTGTGAAGGTGCCGCCGATGTCCACGGCGAGCCTGACCCGCGCGCCGGAGCCGGCTGCGGACCTTGCTGCGGAAGGCGGCACCTGCCGATGGTCTCAGCCGCGACGCAGGCCAGGTAATGGCCTCAATGCCCAATGATCGCCTTGAGATTGTGCAGATCGCCTAGTATCACCGGGCATGACCTGCGTTGACGTGATCCTGTCCGCGCCCTCGCTCGCTGATCTGGTCAGGGTCAACGACGTCGGCGGCGACCGCGAGGTCGCGGGCGTCTGGGTGGCCGAGCAGTTCTCCGACCTCGAGGCGGCGCCAGCGAACAGCCTGGCGATTCTCGGCCGGGTCGCGTCGGATTCGGCGACGGACTACCGCTTCGACATGGCGCTGCGCTGGGCGGCACTTGGCGGCGTCGGCGCGGTCGCCGCGGTCGCCGAGGAGCGCTGGCGCCCGCCGCTGACGGCGGTCGACATCGCCGCCCGTGCCGATGTCGCGCTGATCTCAGTTCCCGCGAAGCTCGAGTTCACCTGGCTGTTGCTTTCCGTGCTCGCCGAGGTGGGCGGCGGTCCCGCGCTGGCGCTGTCCAGGGCCGCGGCAGGAATCGACGCGGTCGACCGGGCCGAGCAGGCCGGCGCTGACCTGGACACGCTGCGCGCGATGGTCGCAGGCAGCCTGGGCAGCCCGGTCGAGCTGTCATCCGACGGCGCCGGGCTCGTGGCGCCGCAGGCGCACGGCGACCTCGCGATCGCAGCCAGGCTGGTCCTGCGGGCGGCCGCTGATGCGGCCGCGCGCCTCGCCGACGCCGAGAAGAAGGCGCGCGAGCTGCCGATCAGGTCCCGCTCTGAGCTCCTCGCGGAGCTGCTGATCTCCGAGTCCGCCCTGAACGAGGACTTGCTGGAGCGGGCCAGGCAGCTCGGCGTTCCGCTGGCTGGCTGGCACGTCGCGGTCCGGGTCGAGGCCGACAACCTCGCCGACGTCGCGCCGGACGAGATCGGCCGCTTCGAGCTGCTCGAATCCGCCGGGCAGATCGCGCTGAGCGCGGCGGCGGCCGCGGGCGGGACCTGGTATCTGTCAAGGATCGCCCGCGCCATCGTCCTGATCTGGATGACGAAGTCCGACCCTGGTGCCCAGGCGGCGCCCCGAGCGTCCCGTTCCGCTTCTCGCGCTCTTATGGCTGTGAGGGCGCGGTTCCCCGCGCTGAGCATGCGGGCCGGCGTGAGCACGCCGCGCGAAGGACCTCTTGGCCTGCGCGCCGCAGCGGCCGAGGCCCGCAGCGCGGTCATCGCCGCCCGCGCCGCGAGTAAGCCGCCAGGTGTCAGCACCCACGACGCGGCGGGCGTGCAGCGGATGCTGCTGGAGTGGTACGCCTCCGACTCCGCCAGGGCGTCGGTCCGCGCGCAGCTCGCACCGCTGGAACGCCTCGGCCCTGCCCGCTGCGAGACGGCCGTCAGGACCCTCGCGGCGTTCCTCGACGAGCAAGGGTCCGTCAACCGGACGGCCCGGCGGCTGCACCTGCACCGCAACGCGGTCGCCTACCGCATGCGCCGCATCACCGCCCTGCTCGGCGCCGACCTCGACGACCCCGACCAGCGCCTCGCGCTCCAGCTAGCCTGCCGCGCCCGCCTCCTCCCCTAGCCCCAGCCCCACCCTCCCCTCCCCCCCTCAGGGGTTAGTCGGAGCCGAGGAGGCCCGCCTCCGCGGGGGAGTCGGCGTCGCCGATGATCGCGGCGGCCTCGGCGAGGCGGTCCGGCTTGAACGCGACCAGCCAGGCGACGACCAGCAGGCCGAGGACGGCCCAGCCGATCGCGATCCAGATCGCCAGGTTCGACGGGTACGGCGGCTGCGGCGCGATGTTCTTGATGAACAGGTACACGATCGCGGCGATGCCGAGGGCAGGGACCAGCCCGTGCCAGAACGGCTTGAACGCCCCGAGCCGCAGGAAGTAGCGGACAAGGGCAACCTGCGCGATCGCGTAAACGCCGAGAGCGCAGAGCGTGACGACGAGACTCAGCAGGGAGAAGGCCGGCAGCGGCTGGAACCCGAAGCCGAACCCGAACCCCAGGGCGATCGACCCGCCGAGCAGGAGCGTCAGCGCGGCCGCCGGCGTGCCGAAGCTCGGCAAGGTCCGGCCGAGCGGCCGCGGCAGCAGCCCGTCCCTGCCGAGCGCGAACACCATCCGCGCCGCGCCGTTCTGGCACGCGAGCGCGCCGGCTACCAGCGCGACGACCGACGCGATGTCGACCAGGATGGTGGCGCCCGAGCCCCAGTAGTGCTGGCCGAGCGTGTCCCACGGGGCCGGGTCGCCCGGCAGCTTGCCGATGTTGGGCAGCCCGTAGCCCACGGTCGTCACGTAGAAGAAGAACACGAAGACGACGCCGATCCCGGCCGTCGTCAGCAGGATGGCCCTCGGCACGGTCCGCCGCGGGTTCTCGGCCTCCTCGCCCAGGTAAGCGGGCGCCTCGAAGCCCGTGAAGGCCAGCACGCCGAACACCGCTCCGACGACGACGCCGCTGAACCCGGCCGGGCTGGCGCTCGGGCTGAACACGTGCGCGTGCCAGTCGCCGCCTGGCGCGCCCTTCGCCAGGATCGTGATCGCGAGCGCCAGCAAGACCGCGAGCTCGAAGGCCAGCAGCACCAGGTCAGAGCGCACCGAGAGCCTGATGCCGAGCACGGCCACGCCCCAGATGAGGACCAGGCCTATCAGCATCAGCAGCCACCAGGGGATGTCCGGACCGCCGTGCGCCACGATGATCCCGTTCAGGGTGGCACCGAACAGGATCAGGTCAAAGGCCACGAACACCGGGTAGAAGGCCAGGAACAGCCAGCCGGCAAAGAACCCTGCCCTGATGCCGAGCGCGTCCCTGACGAACGCGAAGAAAGACCCCGCGTGCGAGATCCGCTGCGAGAACCGGTACACCGCGTTCATGATCACGAATACGACGACGAACGCGATGATGATGGACAACGGCATCGCCGCGCCCGCGTTGGCGGCGATGGGGATCGGCAGGAACAGGATCGCGGCGGCGGGCGTGATGACGGCCAGCGACGTGATCACCGCGTGGCGGACCTTCAGGACACCTGGGCGAAGCCCCCCGTCTGACTGCCGCACGCTGGCACCTGCTGCCGGAGCAACCATGACGTCTCCTCAGGGCTGGCCCATTGCAGAGCCTCGAAATACGGCTTACCATATCGGGAAACGTGAATCGCGACAAAACGAAGTGAAACCTATACTCTCATGCGATTCGCCATATCTTCGACCTTTAAGGCTCTGACGAATAGTCGGAGCGCGTGACGGGCGGGGGCAAGGTGACCGCACGAGGCATCGAGGACACGCCGGCGCCGGTGGCGCCCTATATGGCGGTCGGGCTGTCGACTGTCGTGCACGGGATCGGCAGCCGCAAGGACATCGAACGGAACCTGCGGATCGTCGAGGACGCCATCCACGCGGCCGTCTCGATCATCGGCATCAACATGCCCGTGCGGCTGATCGCGCTCGCCGAGGGCGCGCTGACCGGGTTCACGGACGAGATCTTCGACATCCCGCACGTGACCGCGGCGCGGGACCTGTTCATCGACATCCCGGGGCCAGAGACGGACCGGCTGGCCGCTCTCGCCCGGCACTATGACACCTACCTCGTCGTGCAGTGCAAGGCGCGCTGGCCGGAAGTCATCGACGACCGCTTCTTCAATTCCCTGCTCGTCATCTCCCCGCATGGCGACGTCGTGCACAAGGCGGCCAAGAATCACCTCTGGTGCCGCGAGCGCTCCTGCGTGCCGCACGATATCTATGACCGCTGGACCGAATTGTTCGGCGACGGCATCGACGCCTTTTACCCGGTGCTGCGCACCGGCGACATCGGCAACATCGGCACGATCTGCTGCTCGGACGGCGAATACCCGGAGGCGGTGCGCGCGCTCGCATTCAACGGCGCGGAGGTCGTGTACCGGCCGAGCGAGGCGGTGCCGATGACGCAGGCGGGCACGGAACCCGGCGGGACCTGGCTTTTGCAGAACAGGGCGCACGCGCACTTCAACAACGTCTACATGGTCTGTCCGAACGTCGGTCCTGTGTACGTGCACCCGCAGATGGAGCATCCGTATGACATCGCCGGCGGGAACTCGCACATCGTCGACTACCAGGGCAACGTGCTGGGCCATACGAGCTCGGGCGCGAACACGTTTGTCGCAGGAATCATCGACATCGAGGCGCTGCGCCAGTTCAGGACCATGAACCTCAATTCCAACTGGATGAAGGACCTGCGGACAGAGATATTCCGGCGCATGTACGACGAGCCCATTCATCCGAAGAACCTGTGGCTGAAGGAAGAACCGCTGCGGCACGCGGAGGTCGACGAGGTCTACCGCGCCAACATCGAGCGGCTCGTCGAGCGCGGCAGCTTCACCCGGCCCGCGCGGTCCTTCCCCGGCGCGCGGTACATCCCGGCGGGCGACTCGCCCGACGAGGAGGAGTGGGAGAACCTGCGAGAGCTCTGGGCCGACCCTGACGAGGAATGAAGCGTAACCGGCGGCACTTGACCTGGCCAATTGGTGGCGGCACACTCGCACCAATTGGCCGGGTCAAGGGAGGGCACATGGATCGGCTACCGATTATCTACGTGCGCGGCTATGCCGGTCCGACGTCGGGAATTGACACCCAGGTCGACGATCCGTTCTACGGCTTCAACAAGGGCGCCACGCACGTCAGGGTCGGCGGCGACGGCAAGCCGATGTTCTACCAGTTCGAAGGTCCGATGCTGCGCCTGATGACCGACGAGAGCTATCAGCTGCTCGTGCACGGCGACCAGCACGCCCTCCTCTCAGCCGCTGCGGCTGGTTCGCTTCCTGCCGCCACGATCTGGGTGTACCGGTTCTACGACCAGGCAGCGACGACGTTCGTGCCGCCCGCGCACCCGGGCGTTTTTGGCTGGCTGCACCGGCACGTCTCCGCGGACGGGTTCGATATCGAGAGCGCGGCCGCTGGGCTCTACGACCTGATCGAACTGGTGCTCAGGAAGACCAAGGACGCGGAGCGGGTCATTGTCGTCGCGCACTCTATGGGCGGCCTGGTGGCCAGGTGCATGATGCAGAAGATCTGCGAGCAGCCCGACACCTCGGACAAGGACAACCCGCGCCCGCGCAAGCGCGCAAGGGAACTGATCAGCAAGTTCTTCACCTACGGGACGCCGCACGGCGGCATCTCGTTCGACATCTCCGCGCTGAACTGGGCCGAGGAAGCCTTCGGGCCGGCCGGGTCGCAGATCTTCTCGCCACCGAAGATGTACGGCTACCTGACACCAGGCGCGCGCTTCGGCGACGAACCAGGCGCGGACGCGAACTGGAATCCGCAAGTCATTCCCCGGGACGTGTTCGACGTCGACGACGTGTTCTGCCTGATCGGCACAGACCCGGCGGATTACGGGCTGTCCAAGGTCGTCGTCGGGCCGAAGAGCGACGGCCTGGTCAGGATCGAGCACGCCTACGTCAAGGGTGCCAATCGCGCCTATGTCTACAAGTCGCATTCCGGCAGCTACGGCGAGGTCAACTCGGAAGAGGGCTACCAGAACCTGCGGCGGTTCCTGTTCGGCCGGTTCAAGGTCCACGCGTCGCTCGAAGGCCTGCCGGCCGGCGGCCACTCGCCGGTCTGGCAGGCGGACATGCGGCTTGCCGTCCGCGGCCTGCCGGTCATCATGAGCGAGCAGCTCGCCGCGCACTGGTGCCCGATCCAGCTGACCGAGGAAGCGCAGCGGGCAGCGGGCAAGCCGGATCCCGCAATTCCGCTCGTCACGACCTTCGTGCGCGACGCGGCCGAGGACAGCCCGGCGCCCGGTGCCGCGGCACCGCATGGCGGCCGGTCACGCTACTCGCTGACGCTGCGCGTCTATCAGCTCGACCAGCAGGCCGGCAGCTTCAACTTCGGCGAGCACCTGGAGCAGGTCCCTGACTGGGCCGACACGCTGATCGCCGACGTGGGCCCCAACGAGGCTGGCACCGGCCTGAGGTCGTGGCTGGCCTGGAACTCCGAGGTCGCAGGACCGATCGCGAACTTCGATCCCATCACAGCGGCGCCGATCCGGCTGGCCAGGGCCGCCGGCCATCAGTGGCAGGCCAGGATCCCCATGCCGGCCCAAGCGCGGCAGCTGCCCATCCTCGGCCATAACGCGACGCTCACCATCACGATCACCGACCGGGAAGCTTCGGCGCCCGCTGGCGGCTGAGCGGCGGCATGGCAGCCTTGACGTATGACGATCCAGTGGGTGACGGGATTCTTCGACGTCCCGGCCTCGGGATTTGAGGCAGGACGGGACTTCTGGCTCGGTGTCACGGGGTACGCGCTGTCGCCGCCGCGCGGGCCGCGGGGCGACTTCGCGACGCTGTTGCCAACCGGGGGCGACGCGTACCTGCGGGTGCAGCGGATCTACCGCGGTCCCGCCGGATGCCACCTTGACTTCCACACCCCGGACTGGGGAGAGATGGTGGCGCATGCCCACGGGCTCGGGGCACGGCGGGTGCTCAAGGAGGAGGGACTTGCGGTGTTTCACTCCCCTGGCCTGCTGCCGTTTTGCGTGTCCGGCGAGGACGACGGGCCGGCCAGGCCGCCGGCTGCCCGATGGCCCGGCGGCTCGGTCAGCCGCATCGACCAGTTCTGCCTGGACATCCCCGCCGGCGTGTACGACGCCGAGTGCGGATTCTGGGCGGGCCTGACCGGCTGGGAACAGCAGAACAGCCGGCTGTCAGAGTTCCGGCACCTGACGCGGCCCGCCGGGATGCCGCTGCGGCTGCTCCTGCAGCGCACCGGCGACCCGCCCGGCACGAAGGTCCGCGCGCATCCAGACCTGGCGTGCTCAGGCACCGATGCCGAGGTGGCACGGCACGTTCGGATGGGCGCGACAAGATCGCATGACGGTGATGGATGGACAGCCATGCGCGATCCCGCTGGCCTGGCGTACTGCATCACGCGACGCGATCCAGGCACCGGGACTTAGGCTTGCGACACGGCTGGTGGCCGTCCGCCGACGTGGCCCACTGGCCGCAGGCTGGCGTCAGCCGATCTGTTCGGCCAGGGCGACGATGATGCCCCCGGGGCCGCGAAGGTAGCAGAGCAGGAAGATGTCCTCGTATCGCGCCACCTCGCCGAGGAGTTCGGCGCCGTGGCCGCGCAGCCGGGCGATCGTGTCGTGGATGTCGTCGACGGCGAACATGACCCGATGCATTCCCAGCGTGTTGGGCGGCGGGTTCTCCGGCCCGGCGCTGGACGCCGCCGGGGTGTGATATCTGGTTAGCTCTAGCTTGCTATGCCCGTCCGGGGTCCGCATCATCGCGATCTCGCTCCGGACGCCGTCGAGCCCGACCGTGCGATCCGCCCATGGGCCTTCGATCTGCGCCTTGCCTTCCAATTCCATGCCGAGCTCGGCGAAGAATGCGACAGCCGCGTCCAGGTCGCCGACGACGATGGCGACGTTGTCCATGCGCTGAATGGCCATGTCACCGAGCATACGAAAGGCGGCTCGCGACCTGCGGGGCGCCGGTCTGCCTGGAGCTGGTCCGGCGAGGAGGAACGCATGGAGAGCGCGCCGAGCAGGGCGGCGATGCTCGCCGCGGTGGCGCGAGGATTGCTGCGCCTGGAGGCGGCGGCGCCGTGGGTGCTGGACGATGCCCTGGCCCTGGTGCTGGTGGGCTCGGTCTGGCGGGAGCTGCGCGAGCAACTCAATCTGGTGTTTCCCGGCCCGGTCAGCGGGTGCGGGCTAACGGTCGTGGACCACCCCGCACGAGCCGACCTCCAGCAGCGGTACTTTGCCAACCGCGCCGATGGCCTGCGGCCCTACACCGCCGAGACCCTCGTGGCCGCCCGGGTCACCTGACCGAACGCTCGACGGGCCTTAGAGCGGACACGCGGCGTACGAGAAACCCGGGGTCCGGTCCCTGTTGCGAGCACGGACCCCGGGTTCGCTCATCTGAGCTGGAATTTCACTGAGCCGGGCTGCCGTCAGGTGCGAAGGATCGGCCGGCCGACCGGAAGTTCCTTGCCTCCTGTGGCATGTGATGCTGCCCCGAAGAACATGTACAGGCCTAGGGCAGAAAATGCCATCACCACCCAGCCAGCGGACTTCGCCAGCGTGGTCGAGTTGTTCTGAATGATGGACAGCAGGTTGAGCAGCAGCGCTACATCGACGAGAGCGAACAGGCCGGTGAACGCCACCGGCAGCCGGAGGGTGGCGGCGGCGAGGACCGTTACGATGACCATCCAGCTGATCACGAACAGTTTCTGCGTGCCGGCTATCGCGGCGGGAGTGATCCCGAACCAGTTGTGGACCAGTCCGAGTACGAGCACGGCGTAGCTTAGGTAGAAGCCCGTGAAGATGCCGTAGATGCCTGCGACCGCGCCCTGGCCGAGAATGGCCGCCCAGACCGTCGCGATCATCAGGCCTATCGAGGTAGCTGCCAGGATGATCGGCACAGAAGCCCCGGTCGTGCCAGTCGGCACTACGCCTATTAGCACGAGGCCAAGCGCAATGGCGCCGACGATGAAGCTCGGCAGGCCGATCAAGCCCGGATCACCGCCCGGCAGGCGTAGAGCGCGTTCCTCGACCGGCGTGACGAGCCGGACGGGCTGAGTGGGAGTTAGAGTTGTTGTGGGACTTATCGTCGCCATATCAGTGCCTCCTTCGCGAAGGCTATGGGGAGCATCCGCTAAACACATAAATGCTCCTGAACTGCTATTCGTCAGTCACTAGGCTTGCCGTCGGCGCTCGCACTAGCCAGGGTCATAGGTCCTGTCACAAGTCCCGTCTCTTGCGTGGTGACAGCGTTGCGCCCGCCGCCGGCGCTCGGCCCGTCGCGGGCAGGCCACACGCGCGAACGGCGCGTAACTGGAGATGGGGGCGAGAGTACGCGAAGTGGTTGAATGCCTCGATTGGGCTTGGCTACCCTGGCAGATCAAGCTCATTGCTTGGCAGCCGTCACGGTGGCGGCGCCGACAGGGCGCTACCCGTTCTCGAGCTGGCTAGCCATCTGGTGAACCGGGAGACCGCCGGAGGAGCGTGACTGCGCGTGCACACGCCGCTCGCAGCTCGCATGGTCACAGCCAGGCGCAAGCTCAAGGCCGGCTGGCCCGGCGTGGTCAGCCTCGTGGCAGCGGTCAGCCTAGCGGCACTGGTCACTCTGGCCGGCTTCAGCGGGCCGGCGGGCGCCGCCCCTGAGCCCACGCCCGCGCAGGCTCAGAAGATGCTCGCCAAGCTCAATCGCGAGGCGACCAAGCTGGGCCGGCAGTATGCCGGGGTGATACAGCGGCTCGTGATCGCCGACCGGCAGCTGACGTTCCTCAGGAAGCAGACCGGGTCCTACCGGGCCACCTTCGATGCGATGCGCGTGCAGGTCTCCAAGCTTGCCGCCGTCGCCTACGAGCAGGGCGGCCTGAACTTGCCCTTTGTGCTGCTCACCTCGGCCTCGCCACAGCACGTACTCGACGAAGCGTCGATCCTGAACGAGCTGGCCGTCGGGGACACCGCCCAGATCGACCGGTACCTGGCCGCGACCAGGGAGCTGCTGAGGGCCGAGCGGACGATAGCCCGCGCCCGAGCCGGAATCCTTCGCCTGAAGCTCGGGCTCGGCCAGCGACTCGCTGAGCTGAAAGCGCTGAATCGAAAGGAAGGGAACCTGCTGCCGCTGCTGACCCTGGAGCAGCTGGCGACCAGCGGCCATCCCTACCAGAACCCGCTGCGCCAGATCAGCGGCCTGCGTCCTGAGCGTGTTGACATGGGCGTCGACTTCGCCGGAGCAGGACCTGTCTTTGCCATCGGGGCTGGCGTGGTCATTCAGGCGAAGGCCTGCTGCAGCGGCTGGCCAGGCGGCGGCTGGATCACGTACCAGCTCACCGACGGTCCGGCGGTAGGCGAGATCGTCTTCCTTGCCGAGGATGTCACTCCGTCCGTGCAAGCCGGCCAGAAAGTGACGCCCGGCACCGTGATCGGGCACATGTACAACGGAAGCGACGGCATCGAGACCGGATGGGCGATGCTTGACAGCGGATCGGCGGAATCGCAACTGCCGGAGGCTGGCAGCATCAGCGGCGCCGGCCCGTTCCCGACTGCCATCGGGATGAACTTCGAGGAACTGCTCAGGGCGCTTGGGGTGGTGGCCGCGCCCAACTCCGGCGACATGCCAGCCGGAATCGTCCCGCCCCGCTACCAGATCGACTGGGCCAAGGCACTGCGCTAGCCCGGTTGTGCGCGCCGTTGCCGCGGCCACGCCGCTACGCCAGGTAGCTGCGGTCGATCGAGGCCAGGACCGAGTAGAACGGGTCGATCATGTTGCCGATTTGCAGCCGGCCTGGCCGAGCAGCATGTAGGCCTCGCGCTGCGGCAGGCCGTAATGCCTGGTCAGCCGCAGCATAAGGTCGCGGTAGGCGGCCCTGGCGCAATGGGTCAGGTCGTTGCCCTGCAGCCCCGCGATGGAGCCGATCGACGTGGCCGTGTTCAGCTGCGGCAGCCCGGTGAACCCGGCCTCGTCGGCGTCTCGCGGCACGCACCGCAGGTCAGCCTCGGCCTCGATCTCGATCGCCGCGCCGGTGATCTCGCCGTCGCCCTGCGCGGCGTGCGCGTCGCCGAGCGCGAGCAGCGCGCCGTCGGCGTGCACGGGCAGCACCAGCGTCGCGCCACCGGTCAGGTCGGGCAGGTCCACGTCGCCCAGGTACTCGGGCGACTGGGAGAACGACAGGCGGCGCTCAGCCGCCGGTGCCACGCCGACGGTGCCGAGGAACGGCCTGATCGGGATCCGCGCGGTGCGCCCGCCGACGTCCAGGCTGGCCGCATCGCGGTCATAAGGCACCAGCGTCGTGCCAGGCTGAAGAGGCTCCTGGATCGAGAACGCGTCGCTGGACAAGGCGCCGAACCCGGTGAACACCCCGGTCCACGCCTGCCCGGCGGCGGGCACCGGCCTGACCGCCTCGATATGCACCTCGAGCACTCCGCCGCGCACGGCGCCGGCAACGTACACGGGCCCGGACACCGGGCACGCTCCGCCGAGCCTGGCCAGCACGTCCTCGATCGCGAAGCCCTTCGGCGCCTCCTGCTTGACCAGCCCGCACAGCGAGTCAGCCGTCTCGACGACGAACCGCTCCCCGGCCGCCACCTCGATGACGGGCTCGGCCCGCGGGTCGAAGAAGAGCGACACCTGCTCCCGGCTGACCCGCCGCATCGCGTCGGCCTTCGGCCTCACGCCGAGCCCGGATACCGCCGGCGGTACGCGCCCGCCGCCGCGGCGAAGCAGTCGAGCGGCGCCCGCAGGATTCCCGCGCCGATCTGGCCGCCGTTCTTGCCGGCCAGGCCCCCGTCGATCACGGGCCTTACCTGAGTCTCGACCACCTTGAACACGTCGATGCCGACCGGCGTGCCGCGGAACCCGAAGTAGGGGATCAGGAAGTCAGGGTGCTCCGCCACGGTGATGTCATACATCAGCGAGTTCATCCTGATCATCTCCGCGGCCGAGCCGCCCTGGTAGGCCTGCAGCCCGAACGCCGCCGCCTGGGCGAAGCCGCCGAGCCCGACGGTCTCGGTGATGTGGCTCTCCCCGCCGATCCACTGCACGTCGTCGTCGGTGAACCCGTCGAACAGCTTGCAGGAAACCTCGGGCAGCGGTCCGAGGAACCACGCGTCGCCGAGGCCGCTCACCCTGATCGCGAAGTTCCGGCAGCTGATCGTCATCGCCGTGACAACGCTCGACGCCGGCACGTCCCTGGCGGCGTCCGCCATCGCCTTGGCGGCAGCCATCGACAGCCGCAGGAACGAGTAATCGCTCGCGAACAGGAACCGCAGCGCCGTCAGCGCTGGTTCAGCGGACGAACGCACCGCGTAGTCGATGAAGTGCGGCGTCAGCTCCCGCGCGAACAGCGTCGTCGCCGCCGTGTTCCTGCTGTGCAGCTCATCGCCCATCCGCAGCGCCCGGCCGATCAGCGGCTTCAGCGCGATCCCGCCTGATGCGCGGATCACCTCCCGCAGCACCGGCGCGAGACCGTCCCGCAGGAAGTCCAGGCCGGCCCGCACCTCGTCGTTGTAGGAGCCGTAGTTCAGCCGGTGCCTGGACTCGCCCTCGTAGAAGTTGCAGTACGAGCGGTTGCCGCGGGCCGTGTTCTCCACCACGAACACCGGCATCGAGGCGGTGTAGACCCCCGCGACCGACCCGACGCAGCCGTGGTCGTGCGTGGCCGCCAGCGTGATCCGGCCGTCGCCGAGCTTGGCGTCGGCATCGTCGGCGTCGCTGGCCAGGCCCTCGTAGAGGGCGCCGTAGATGACCGCGTTGCGCTGGCCGCCGTAGTACTCGGGCCACGGCATCGGCGGACCCGACGTCAATATCGTCTGCGCCGTCATGCCCGGCACAACCTCGCCCGCTGTGGCCACATCGATCAGGACAGGCTCAGCGCCGGTTATGCGGCCAGCGGCCGCAGCATTCGCGCTCGCCCTGTCAGCCAGGCCAGTAGCCGCCACCTGCGTGTCACTCATCGCATGCCCTCCCCGCTCACCACAGCGCTCGTCACCACATCGCCAATCACCACAGGCGCAGGTACCTGGTCTGCTCCCACTCGGTGACAACCGTGTTGTACTCCTGCCACTCGGCGCGCTTGTACTCGGCGTACGACGCGTGCAGTTCCTCGCCGAGCACCTCCTTGACGAAGTCGCTGCGCTCGAACGCGTCGATCGCCTCACCGAGCGTCCAGGGCAGCCGGTGCACCCCCTGCGCCGCGAGGTCACGCTCGCTGACCTTGTAGGTGTCGATGTTGACCGGCTCGCCAGGCTTGAGCTCCCGCCGGATCCCGTCAAGGCCCGCCGCGAGGACGACCGCGGCGGCGAGGTAGAAGTTGACCGCGCTGTCGACGGTCCTGACCTCCAGGCACCGCCGGTTCATCGGCAGCCTGCACATCAGGGTCCTGTTGTTGTAACCCCACGCCTGGAACACCGGCGCCCAGGAGATCTCCTGCATCAGTCCGCGCGGCATCAGCCGCTTGTAGGAGTTCACGGTCGGGGACAGCACCGCCATCAGGGCGTCGGCGTGGGCGAGGACGCCGCCGGTGAACAGGTAGGCCGCCGGGCCGTAGGCCTGGTCGTGCGGGACGTCGGAAAAGCTCACGCCGGTCGCGCCGCCGTCGAACAGGTTCCGCCCGGTCTTCACGTCGGCCAGGCTGACGTTCAGGTGCGCGCCCGATCCGAACGAGGCCTGGAACGGCTTGGGCATGAACGACGCGAAGCAGCCGAGCGAGCGCGCGACATGCTTGGCCATCAGCCGGAAGATCAGCATCCTGTCGGCCATCGCCAGCGCGTCGGTGTAGCCGAAGTCGAACTCGTACTGGCCGTCGCCGCCCTCGTGGTCGAAAGAGTAAACGTCCCAGCCGAGTTCGTTGATGTAGCCGACCATCGGCTCGAGGAACGCGTCGGCCAGCACGGTAGTCTCCAGATCGTATCCCCTGGTCGGAGCGTTGACGAGGTCCTCTGGCACCCACGGGACGACGACGCCGCCGGTGTCCCTGAGCACGTAGACCTCGGGTTCGACGCCCATGTTCATCTTGAAACCCGCGGCTTCCGCCGCCGCGATCTGGTTCTGCAGGATCCGCCGGAAGTCGTGGCTGTACGGCTCGGAGTGGAAGTACAGGTTCGCCGGCGCCACCGCGTATCTGCGGTCCCACGGCAGGACGGTGACGGCGTCAAGGTCAGGGATGCTGACGCACTCGTCTTCGTGCGGCCCGAGTTCTCCCATTCCCTCCAGCGCGCCGACCGTGTAGAGCTCAGATCCGGCCGCCGCGTCTGCCAGGTGCTCGACCGGCACGCATTTCGACTTCGGGACCCCGTGCACGTCGGTGTAGGCACCGAACACGTACCTGACGCCGCTAGCAGCGAGATCCCGCTGCATTTCCTCGATACTGGCCACCCCTGCGCTCCTTGCCGTGCCGAACCCATCCGTTGCGTGCGCTATCCGTTGCCCGTGCTATCCGGATACCGCCTGGTAGCCGAGCAGCCGGCCATCCCCGACGGTGATCAGCACGCCGCGCAGCACACCCTCGCCGTACTCAGATCCCACGTTGATGGCCGTCGTGCGCCCGATCTTGACCGAGCCGCCTGATTCATGAATGTGGCCGTGCAGCGTCAGCAGCGGCTGCACGTCCTCGATCGCCTTGCGCACCGAGGTCGATCCCACCGGCGCGGTCATCGCGGCGCCCGCCGCGGTCTTGACCTTGAGGTCCTGGCCGAGCAGCGGGGCGGTGTCCAGGCGGGAGTTGTGCGGCGGCACGTGAATGTTGAAGATCGCCGATTCGGGATTGCTGAGCTTGGCGGTCATCGCAGCCAGGTGTCTGGCGATCTGCTCCTCTGAGTACTCCCGGTGGGTGTCCCACGGCGTCACGTTGGTGTAGCCGGTGCTCAGCATCTCCATCCCGGGCGCGATCTCGACTATTTCACCTTCAACAAAACGCACCCGTTCCTCGCCGTGCGTGAGCAGCACCTCGTCGACCGCGGCCGGATCGTCGTTGCCGGGGGCGTTGTAGATGATCACCGGGCTGTCGGCCAGCTTGGTCTTGGCGTACTCCAGCCAGCGCTGCACGGTCCTGCGCATCACCCGGTCGAAGAGCTGCTCGACCTCGGCCGGGTTCGCCGCGTAGTGCTGGTACTCGTCGGGATCCATCCGCTCGGTGTACAGCCCGCTGTTCCGCGCGCGGTGCTCGAACTCCTCGACGCTGGACTCATCCAGGCGCTCGGCGTGCCCGTGAAACTCGGCCTGATAGGTCCCGCCGCCGCCGCGCACCACGGGAACGACGATCTTCGCGCTGACGTCGCCGCCGAGCAGCAGCGTGTCCGCGCCGTAGAACTTGGCGGCGGCGACGAACTTCTTGAAGCAGACCTCGGATCCGTGCAGATCGGAGGCGAAGAAGATGGTGCGCTCGGCGGTTCGATCACGTTGCACCTTGTTCCGCCGCAGGAGGCCCATTAGTACGTGGCCTCCTTCTCGTCCACGTCCTGCCACCACTGCTTGCGCTCGCCGAGCTTGTCCCGCATCCGCCAGCGCGTGCTCTTCGGCTCGGCCTCGATGGCCGCCAGCAGCCGCCGCACGCCGTCGCGGACCTGTGCGTTCTCCCGCTGCCCTATGTCGATCGAGGCCGTGTCGCCGACCAGTTCGGCGATCCGCCGCAGGTTGCGAGTCGCCGTGTGATGGAACCCCCAGTCGCTGGCGAGCAGCTTCGCGATGTGCCTGCCGTCAACGGCTTCCAGGTCGCCGCCTTCGTCCACCCGGTGCGTGGCCAGGATGACCCCTACGTCCATGACGTCGGTCATGGTCATCTCGATGATCTGCAGCTTCGACAGCATCAGCTCCTCGACCGGCAACGTGACCGGATGCTGGTGCAGCCGGGAACGGATCTCGATGACGTGGCAGAAGTTCAGCCGTTCGACGAAGACGTCAAGCTCCGTGCCGCTGTCCGCGTGCCGGAAGCTGTACCGCGTCCCCTCCATCGCGATCAGCAAGTCACGGTCGGTGACGTAACCGCGCGACTCAAGGTAGCGGCGCATCCCCTTGCGCTGCTTCTCGGGCACCACGAAATCGATGTCTTTCGCCGGCCTGCCAAGCAGGTCCATCACCCCGCCGGGTGCATGGCAGTGCAGGCGGATCCCGGCTGAACCCATCACCCGGAGCGTGACGCCTGCGTCCCCGGCCTCCGAGACGATCCGGACGGCCTCCGCCGACAGCTCGGCCCACTCGGCCGCGTGAGAGCCGGCGGTCATTCGATCGGGATTTGCTGGAACGCGAGCCTGATGTTGATCCCGCGCCGCTTGCGGTAGGCCTTGATCCACAGGTACCAGCCGGTGCCGACCACCACGGCGGCGAAGGTGATCCAGAATTCCACCGGCATCTTCGACGGCTTGAAGAAGGCCCCGGCCGCGTTCGCGTCGGTCCAGAGCAGGTAGAACATGACGGCCATGAACACCGCGGAAATGGCACCGGCGACCGGCATGATCGGGATGCCGAGCAGCCGGAAGTTCTTGGCCGGCGAGGACTCATACAACTGCCTGCGGCGCAGCGGGAAGACCACGGCCGCGATCATGACGGTGCCCCACACAACGAGCAGCGCCTCGATGAAGGTGAGGAATACCACGGCCTTGAACGCGATCAGCCACATGAACACGACCGCTCCGGCCGTCGACACGCCGATCGCGACCACCGGCGTGTGCACGGTCTCGCTGACGAAGCCGAGCTTGTCGGGGGCGACCCGGTCGAACGACCAGGCGATCATGCTGCGCGTGGTGTAGGCCATCTCGGCGGGGATCCAGAACCAGATCCAGGCAGCGAACGTCGCCAGGATGACCACGGACAGGAAGACGTTGTGGCCGAGGATGCCCGCCAGCACCGCGAACCAGGGGGCGGTCGAGGTGGTTGCGCCGACGCCGCTCAGCGCGTTGAACGCGACGGCGCCCTGGAAGGTGTACCCGAAGTCCTTGTTGGACAACAGCGCGAACAGCGCGATCACCAGTCCGGTCGCGATCACCGCTCCGAGCATGCCGAAGAGCTGCGACCTGCTGACCTTCTTGACCTCGCCGCCGATTCCGACCGACTGGACGGCGCCGAGGAGCGGCAGCAACGGCCAGACGACGAATTTCCAGCTCTCGCCGAAGCTCGTCCCGGCCGTCACGAAACCGTGCTTGCTGGCGGCCGCGATGACCTGCTGGGAGTGCAGCCCGGTCAGGCTTGACAGGCTGGAGTCGAACCCGCTGCGGCTGCCGAACAGCATGACGCCGGCGATCACCGCAAGGCCGACCACGGCCACGACGAACAGCACGCGCTGGAACGTGAAGTACCGCCTGGTCCCCGACGCGAGCAAGGCGCCGGCCGCGACGATGATGAGCGCGCCGATCCAGAACACGCCCTGCGGCTTGGCGACGCTCTGGCCCCAGCTCGTCATCGTGGTGTTGCCGGAGACCGTGCCGACGGCGCCGAAGAAGGACGACAGGCCGACCTGCACGATCAGCCCGGCGGCCAGGGCGGCGTAGTACAGCAGGATGATCGTCTCGATCAGCGACATCACGAAGGCGACGCCGGGGTTGATGGTCCTCGACAAGAAGACGTAGACCCCGCCGGAGCGCGGGAACACCACCGACCAGCAGTAGAAGGCCGCGGCTACGAAGATCATGCCAAGCGCGGCGAGGAGGGTGGAGATCCACGGCTGCGCGCCCGGATACAGGCTCGGACCGTAGAACTGGTTGTAAGCGACAGCGATGCCGACCGATACCAGGCCGACGTTGAAGATAAAGACGTCAAGGGTGTTCCCGACCCTGACCAGTCCCGAGGCCTTGCGTGAGAAGACCCCCGGGGCCGATGTCGTGCCGGAAGCCACTGCTTCGGCCATGTGCCCTCCCGTGCTGGCAGGCAGTCCCCGCGACTGCTCAAGCAGGCAGTTGCACACGCAACCTAGATCCGCGCGAATCGGATGTCAATGCAGAGCTAGCATCATTGATCGAATAACGGCTAAGTTGGATCTAATGCAACCGAGATTCGAGGAAAGGAGCGTCTAACTATGAGCACCCCGCCCCGCGCGCCGAAGCGGCCGCGGTCAACCGCGCCGGTCAGCGACAGCACGGACAGCGCCGACGACGCCGTGCCCGTGACCGGCGGGCACGTGGCCCTCGGCCCCGTGGTTACCGGCGCCGCGGTTGCCGGGGCCGGCAGGGGGCGCGGGCAACCGCTCGATGAGATCGACCGCAGGGTGATCAGGATCCTGCAGACAGACGGGCGACGGCCTAACACCGAGATCGCGCGGGACCTGCACGTGTCGGAGACCACGATCCGCAAGCGGGTCTCGCAGCTCGTGTCCCAGGGCCTGATCAACATCGTGGCCGTGCCGACTCCCAGGGCCGTCGGCCTGAACCTCTCCGCGATCATCGGCATCTCGGTGACGCTGCCCAAGCTCAAGGACATCACTGAGGAACTCAAGCGGCAGAAGGAGGTGCGCTACGTCGGGGTCTCGACCGGCCGGTACGACATCATCGTCGAGGCGTTCTTCCTCGACCAGCAGCACTTCCTCGATTTCATCTCGAACAAGCTCGGCAGGATGGACGGCATCACCAGCCTGGAGACGTCGATGATCCTCGACGTCGTCAAGTTCTCCTACGAGTGGGAGATCGCCTAGCTTCCTGCGGAGGCTGCTGGCGTTCGTGCGACCTCCCTCTGCCGGCCGCCTGCCGCCGCGACGACACGCGTGGCCCGCTGCTGACCTGCGTCGACAGGAGCGATTCCGGACTTCTTCTGCCGGCAGGACGCGACTGCGTTAATGTCCAATCTTGTCATCTCGCTGTTACACCGCCGTTACCTCACGGCCGCCTCCGACTCACTGGTGGCGATTGCGAACAGGAGACTCGCGTGCAGCAGTCGTCAGAGGGCCGGCATAGCGCCAGGCCTTCCCGCGGTTCCCGCCAGGCACGAGCCAGGAACAAGGCGCGTTCGCGCAGCGCCGCTGCGTGGTACCGCTGGTTCGCCGTCGTTGGCCTGATCGCCGGCATCGGCATCGTGTTCGGCTACCGCAGCGTCCACCACCAGGCCCAGCTAACCGCGACCAGCGGGCCGGTTCCGCTGCTTGGCTCTTCGGTCCTGAGCGCGCCCGACCTGCAGACCGACACGGGCGACTTCGGCCGGATGCCGATCGTGCGCGTCTACTACCCCGGGCTGCCAGCGTCGAACGCCTGGTCCGGCGGTTTGGCGTCGGCGAACCACTCGGCCGTCATCGTGAGCTTCAAGGCGCTGCCTACGGCCATTCTCTCCGGCGCCGACGACTCAGCGCTCAAGCACTTCTTCAACACGGCCCCGACCGGGCACCCGATCTACTGGACCTACTACCACGAGCCCGAGGACAACATCACTGCCGGGCAGTTCAAGCTCGCCGATTACAGGGCCGCGTGGGCACACGTCGCCGCGCTCGCGAGGGCCGCGCACAACCCCGCCCTGCACTCGACGCTGATCCTGATGTCGTGGGACCTGGTCAAGGCCTCGCACCGGAACTGGCGCGACTACCTGCCGGGCGGCGGGATCATCGACGTGCTCGGCTGGGACGCGTACCCGGTCGGCAGCGCGACCAATGTCCATCCGCAGCGGACGCCGCCCGGCGGATTCATGGGCCCGGCCATCAGGGCGTCTAAGAGCGTAGGCCTGCCGTACGGCTTCCCCGAGTTCGGCCTGTCAACGCCGAAGGGCAGGCCAGGCTGGCTGAAGACCGTCGGAAACTACATCATGCACAGCGGCGCGCTGTTCGCCTCGTACTTCGACGGCAACCAGCAGTACCCGACGCTCAGGCTCACCGACTCCGCGTCCGTCGCGGTCTGGCGCGGCTTCGTCGCGGCGTCCCGCAACGGCGACCCCGTGCCGTTCCCGTCACCGCCGCCGACGGCCTCGCCGTCCCCGAGCCAGCCGGCCCCGCCGTCTGCCGTCAGCGTGACCGGCTTGGCGCTGAGCCCGGGCGCGGTCAGCTCCGCGGCCGAGAACGACGCGACGCTGACGTTCCGGCTGTCCAAGCGAGCCAACGTGACCGTCTGCGTGCTCAACGCCAACGGCAAGGTGATGCGGACAGTTGCCAGGCCAGGCAGCGCCGCCGGCAAGCTCACGATCAGGTACCTCGCGCACAAGCGCGCGAATCACGGCCTCGCGGCCGGGCGCTACACGGTTCTCGTCGTGGCGAGCAACGCCAACGGCAGCGCCACCTCCGCGGCGACCCTCACGGTCGGCTAGCCGCCGCTAGCGGGTGAGGGCGCTGGCGGCGGATCCGTAGAGCTCAGCGGCTCGCCAGCAGTACCAGGCAACGACGCTGCGGTATGGCCGGTACTGGTCGCCGAGCGGCTCGAGTTGCCTGGCGGTGGGCGTCGGAATCGCCCAGGCGAGGCCGTAGCCCTTCCTGACCCCGAGATCGCCAGTCGGCCACACGTCCAGGCGCCTGAGCTGGAAGATCAGGAACATCTCCGCGGTCCATTTCCCGATGCCGCGGACCGTCGAGAGCCGCTCGGTCAGGTCCTCGTCGCTCAGCGCGCGCAGCCGGCGGGGCTTGAGGACCACCGTCCCGTCGAGCACCTTCGCGGCGAGGTCCCGCAGCGATGCGACCTTGGCCCTGGACAGTCCGACGGCGCGGAGGGTCTCGTCGGAGAGCGACAGCAGCGGTTCCGGGGTGACGTCGCCGTTCATCGCATCGATCAGGCGACGGTGAATGGCCGCGGCGGCGGCACCGGCGAGCTGCTGGTAGACGATCGCGCGGACCAGCGTGCCGAAGTGGGTCTCGGTGCGCACCCCGAGTCTCGGCAGCCCCGTTTCCCCGACGAGCCTGCGCAGAACCGGATCCTGCTCAGCGAGCAGCCTCGCCGCGGCGGTATAGCTGCGTACGGACCGCGGTCCAGCCGGCTCACCTGGCATGGGTACATCCTTCCCGCTGGCACTGACAGCCGACGGCTTCCGGGCGGCGGCAGCGCGTATGGGCCAGGCCGGCGGGGAGCTTGAGTCGCCCGAGGGCTCGGTTATCGATGCTCATCGGTACTCTGCTGGACATGAGCCAGCCCGAAGACACCAACGCGGCCATCTGGCAATCCGAGGACATCGTCACGCACTGGGCCGCTGAGGCGACGAACCGCGAGCGGCTTCACGTGCCGCGGCAGCGATTCATGGCCGAGTTGCTCCCGTTTGCCGATGACGCGGAGTTCACGGTCCTCGACCTGGGCGCCGGTGCCGGGGCCCTGTCGCGGGCGATCCTTGAGCGGTACCCGCGCGGCACCGCGATCCTCGCCGACTTCTCCGACCAGATGATGGGCGCTGGCGTGCAGGACCTGCAGCCGTTCGCCGACCGGTACAGGTACGTCACGTTCGACATGTCCGCGAGCACCTGGCCGGCCGGGATCCCCTGTGCCCTCGACGCGATCGTGAGCTCCCTGTTCGTGCACCACCTGGCCGACGAGCGGAAGAGGAGCCTGTTCGCCGAGATCTTTGAGCGGCTCGTGCCCGGCGGATGGAGCCTCAACTATGATCCGGTCAGCACGGACGACAAGGTCGTCGAGGCGACGTGGCAGCGGGTCGGCGAGCGCGGCAATCCCGAGTTGACCCGCAGGCGGCTGAATCCCACGCATGAGGAGCATGTCCGCTGGCAGAACCACATCCGGTACATCATCCCGCTCGAGCGGTTGCTCGGCTGCCTGCGCGCGGCCGGGTTCGATGGCATCGACGTGTACTACAAGCAGCTTGAGTGGGTCGTCTACGGCGGCCGCCGGCCCGGCTAACCGGGCCTCGCCTACATCCGGCGCCGCCTGGTCGCGTCGGTCAGCAACCGCAGGTCGATGGCCTGGCCCGGCGAGGCGAACGGCGTGCCAGGCGCGCTGACATCGAACCGGCCGCTGTCCGGCACGTAGTCCTGGCCGCGGGCGAGCACCCGGAGGAGCTTGCCGAGCGCGGCGATGTCGGCCAGCGGGTCGCCGTCGACGACGATGAGATCGGCGTCGTACCCAGGCGCCAGCCGGCCGGTCACCGCGCCGACGCCGAGCGCGGCCGCCGCCGCGGTGGTGGCCATCGCGATCACCTGCTCGGGCGCGAAACCGAGCGAAACGAGGTACTCCAGTCCGCCGACGAATTGATGGTGCGGGTTGTTGTTGATGCCAGCGTCGGTGCCCGCGATGATCCGCACGCCCGCGTCGTGCAGCGGCTTGATGTGCTGGCCTACGGAGATGCCGGTCAGCTGGGCCACGTAGGGCGCCCCCGCGTTGGCGGTCGGGCAGACGAAGATGCCCCGCTCGGCGATCATGGCAGCCAGGGCCTCGTCGAAACGCCGCTCGTTGGTTTCCGTGACGAAGGAGCAGTGCTCGATCGTCGTGACGTCCGCCTCGGCGGCGCGCCTGATGCCCTCGATGCCGTGCGCGTGCGCGGCCACCGGCATGTCGATGCGCCGTGCTTCCTCGACGATGACGGCCAGCTGGCGGGTCGTGAACTGCGCGTACCAGGGCGCCGAGCCAGGGGTCATGAACCCGCCGGTGGACATCACCTTGATCAGGTCAGCCCCGTGCTTGTGATGGGCGCGGACCAGGCGGCGGAGGTCGTCCTCGCTGTCGGCCTCGCCGCCCATGAACCAGCAGTGCCCGCCTGTGACGGTGACCGGGCTGGCGGCCACGACCAGCCGTGGCCCGCGGGCAAGCCCGTCGGCGATCGCGTCGCGGACCGTGACGGCAAGGTAGCCGCGCGCCCCGAGGTCGCGGGCCGTTGTCACGCCGATGCCGAGAAGGTCCCTGGCGTTCCGCAGCATCAGGATGAGCTGCTGTTCGTCGCTCTCTGACCGCATCCGGTCGGCAGGGCCAGGACCGCCGTCGAACCCGAGATGGACGTGGCTGTCGATCAGGCCAGGCAGGATCGTCGTGCCCGGGTAGCCGGAACGCGGGAACGCGGCGAACCCGGCGGGCAGCGCCCCGAGCGGGCCGGCCCACCGCACGGCGCCGTCGCCGATCACGACGGCGCCGTCGGTCACCGTCCCGTCGCCGGTGAGCACCCGCGGCGCGGTGAGTACCTCTGACATGTCACCTCGCCGGGGGCGCGAGTTCTGACCTCAATGCGGATCGCGGGCGGGGGCGCCGGCGACGCGAACCACGCTAGTGCAGGATAGCGGTGTGCCGGGAAGCCTGAGAGACACGATCGACGCCACGACAGCCGACATGCTCCGTGCCCGCGGTAGCTACAAGTGGACCGCTCCCGGCCCCGGCGGGTTCGGTGCTGCCGTCGCGGAGATGGACTTCGGCGCGGCGCCCGCCATCATCGAGGCGCTCACCAGGCTGTCCGCGGACGCGGCCTTCGGCTACCTGCCGCCGCCGCTCGCTGACGAGCTCGGCGCGGCGTGCGCGGAGTTCGAGCAGCGGACGTTTGGATGGGCTGTCGATCCCGCCTCCATCCATCCGGTCCCCGACGTGATCAAGGCGCTCGAGATCGCGATCGCGCACTACTCGCGCGCAGGCTCGCCGATCATCCTGCCGACACCCGCCTATATGCCGTTCCTGATCGTGCCGGGGCTGCTGGGCCGCGAGATTATCCAGGTCAGGATGCACGGCGACGACGGGTTCTTCACCCTCGACCTCGACGCGATCGACGACGCCTTCAAGGCCGGCGGTCACCTGCTCGTGTTCTGCAGCCCGTACAACCCGCTCGGCCGCGTGTTCACGCTGGAGGAAATGACGCGGCTCACCGACGTCGTCGACCGGCACGGCGGCCGGGTCTTCGCCGACGAGGTGCACGCGCCGATCGTCTACCCGGGGCAGCGGCACATCCCGTACGCGTCGACGTCGGACACGGCGGCCGCGCACACGCTGACCGCGACGTCGGCGTCCAAGGCGTGGAACCTGCCGGGCCTGAAGTGCGCGGAGGTCATCCTCACCAGTGATCAGGACCAGCGGCTGTGGGAGGAGATGGGACCGTTCGCGTCACATGGCGCCAGCAACCCTGGCGTGGTGGCGAACATCGCCGCGTTCAGGCACGGCGAGGGATGGCTCGCCGACGTCATCGGCTACCTCGACGAGAGCCGCAAGCTGCTGGCTGAGCTGCTCGGCCGGTTTCTGCCCCAGGTGCGTTACCGGCCGCCCGACGGAACCTACCTCGCATGGCTGGACTGCACCGCGATGGACATAGACGGCTCGCCAGGGGATCTCGTCACCGAGCACGCGCGCGTCACCGTCGTGGACGGACCAAGGTTCGGCGACGGCGGCGCCGGCTCGTTCAGGTTCAACTTCGCGACCCCGCAACCCGTCATGGCCGCGATGATCGAGCGGATCGCCGCGGCCCTGAACGGCGGCCTTTAACCTTCAGATCGCGCAACAGGCCCCGGCAGGTCGCGGGACTCCCGGCGGTGCCAGCGCACCCCAGGCAGCAGCGCGGCCGTGCTCGTGCGGTAGAGCGCGTAGGCCGGGAGCGCCTGCAGCAGCACCTGTTCCTCGCGCAGCGCCCGGTATACCTGCAGGCCGAAGAGCCCGAGCCAGCACCCCAGGGCCGCCACGGAGTTCATCGCGAGCGCGATGCCCAGCACCGATACGATCTCGCCGGTGTACAGCGGGTGCCGCACCCAGCGGTAGGGCCCTTCGCTGACGACATCGCGGGCCTGGGCGAGCACGGACACATTGCGGCCGAGCGTCCGCAGCGACCAGATTGACCACGCCATGCCGCAGACCAGCAGCACGTCGGCGACGGCCTGGCGGGCGGAACCCGCAGGCCGGCCGTGCAGGCTCGGGAGCGCGAACGGCAGCCAGGTCGCCACGACGGCCGCGACATGCGCGGTGGCCGACGTGCTGGTCGCGACGGCCGGATTGCGCCTGAGGTAGCACCAGATCAAGACGGCGTAGAAGACGATCGCGAGAACGTCGCCCAGGTACCTGAGCAGGTCGGCTACGCCCGATCCGTGGTGGTGGTAGAGCAGGCTCAGGATGTCAATGGCCAGGACCGTAGCGGCCAGCGGCACCATGAGCACCTTGCCGGCGTCTGTTGTCGCGCGCGCCGTCCTCACGCTGACCTCATCTCTCACGGCGCGAACAGCGAGTGGGCCATCTGGATTACCCCGGGTCCCATGATGACCACGAGCAGGGCAGGGAACAGGCAGAGGATCAGCGGGAACGTTATCTTAACCGGGATCTTCTGAGCCTGCCCCTCGGCCCGCTGCCGCCGCCTGACGCGCATCTCCTTGGCCTGCTCGCGGAGAACGTGGGCAACGGGGACGCCCAGCTCGCCGGACTGGATCATGGCCGAGATGAAGGCCCTCAGCTCTGGGGACGTCGACCGTTCGCCCATTGACCGCAGCGCCTCGGTTCGCGACTTGCCGATCTGCATCTCCTGCAGGACGCGGGCGAACTCGGCGGCCAGCGGCCCGTCGCTGTACCGGGCCACCTGCGCGAGCGCAGCGTCGAAACCGAGCCCTGCCTCGACACAGATGGTCAGCATGTCCAGGGCATCGGGCAGCGCGCGGGGGATGCGGTCCTGCCGCTTCTGCCCTGAGTTGTACAGCAGCAGATCGGGCAAGAAGAAGCCGAACACCGCCCCGAACCCGCCAGCGATGATCAGGACCGCGGGTTTGTGCAGCCCGTACAGGACGCCGAGCAGGCCCACCGTCACGAGGCCAAGCCCCTTCACCGCGAGCATCCGGTCGGTGGTCCAGCCCTGTGGATTGCCGGCCACGTCCAGCCTGCGCTGCATGATCGTCGCGATCCCGGCGGGTGAGAGCAACACGGCCAGGCTCTCGAACCATTGCGGCAGCTTGAGCGGTTCTGGCTTGTCGTCCTCAGGAGCATCGCGGGCGTACTGCATTTCGATGGTGGCCACGGCCCGGCTCACGCTGGGGCGCTCTGGCCGCCAGGGCGTGAACGTCAGCACCACAACGGCGATGGCGGCCACCAGCAGGCCCATGCCGCCGATGAGAAGCGCAGAACTTGACATCCCTAGACCTCGACCTTAATCGTTCGGTGCATCCAGAACGTCCCGAGTAGCAGCAGCGCCGTAGCGATCGCCAGCATGAGCTCGCCTATCGGCGTCGTATAAAGCGGCCGCATGTAGGTTCCGCTGCTCACGAACAACCAGATCGCGACGAGGATCGGGAGCGCCACGAGAATGTACGCGGACAACCGCCCCTCGGCGCTGAGCGCACTCACCTGGCGGCGCAGATAGGCACGCTCACGGATCGTGTCAGAAATGGTGAGCAGCACCTCGGCGAGGTTGCCGCCGACGCCCTGCTGGATCCTGATCGCCATCACTGTCCAGCGCAGGTCATCAGAGCCCATCCGGACAGCGACGGCCTCCAGCGCGGTGTCCAGGTCGGCGCCGATCCTGGCCTCGGCTAGTGCCCTGGAGAACTCGCCGGCCGTCGGCTGGTTCTCCTGGCGGATCACGGCGTCGAGTGCCTGCGGCAGCGAGAACCCGGCCTGCAGCGTGCTGGCGATGAGCTGAAGCATGTCGGGCAGCTGATCGCTAAACGATGCCCGCCTGCGCAGGATGCGGATGCTGAGCGACAGCCGCATGGCCAGCCAGCCGATCACCGCCCCGCCCAGGACGCCGATGAAGACGAAGCTGGTGACCAGGCTGAGCGTGGCAGCGACCCCGACCGCCAGGCAGGTCCCGAGCACCGCCCACTCCGCCGGCTTGCGCGCGCTCCCAGCGAGGTCGAGGCGCCGCGCGAGCCGGTCGTGAGTGCCCGACGACATCACGCGCGTCATAGCGCCGACAGCAGCGGTGGCCACGACGCCCTGGTTGATCTGCGGAGGCGCCGGTGCCGGCTCGTTCCTTGGGCCGTAACGGGCGAACATGGTCGTGAGCGTGCGACCTTGCGTCGCGCGGTCAAACCTGCCAAACAGCAGCACCGTGACCAGGAACACCGCCACGAAGACCGCCGCTATACCGGCGGCCAGCGCCCAGCCCCGCGCTGGCCCTGCGGCCGCTGCGGCCGGTTGCGGAGCTTTCGCCGGCACCTTGATCGCCGACGACACCGAGTAGCCTGTGACATCGAAATCCAGCGGCGTCCCGCCTGTCGACGCGATCGCCCAGCCGAAATCGATCTCGGAGATCGTCGCGTGGGCGCTCACATAGTTGCCGGGCTGGCGGTGGCCGTGCGGGTGGTTCACCAGCCAGCGCAGGGCGCTCAGCAGATGAACCCTGCCCTTGACCCGTTGCGGTCCCTTCAGCCTGAAAACGAACTGGTCCTTGCTGGTCCGGAAGACGTCAAAGTCGGCTAGGTAATAGGAAGCCACGCCGATCTTGCTGCCCGCCGGGGGGAGACCGTGATTGTTGATCTGGACTGTCACCTCAACCGTCCGGTTGCTCAGCCAGATCTGGTACTCCGCGGCTGCGTGCAGATCCGGCGCAGGGACGACGGCCGAACTGAAGTCGCTCCGCAGGAAGCGCAGCTTGGAGTATCTCGCGGGACGTGAGTACCGCCGGCCCACGTAGGGGTAAGCCTTGACCCCGGCTGTGGCCGGCTGCGTGGACTCGACTCCCCAGTTTCGATACGAGTACGCCCAGACTGTCTGCGATCCCGGCGCCGCGATAGGGAACATGTTGTTGCTGAACACGTACCCGTCGTGATTCCACGTCCCAGCTGGCTCGTGCGATTTGAATGGCGCACCTGGCGGCACGTCCGCGTGCGCAGGCGCCGCGACCGCGATCAACCCGACCGGCCCGAGCCCGGCGATCGCGGCAACGAGCAAGCTCAGCTTTCTCACGGCTGACCGCCTGACCCTGGTGCGTGTCACTGGATCGGCACCCCCGGCGCGAAGATCCCTTGAGATACCGGGATGCCGCGGTCAACGAGCTTGTTCATGAACCGCGGTCGCAGGCCCGTGCTGTGCAGCCTGCCGCGGTGGCGGCCATGCGCGTCCATGCCGGCGTGGTAGTCGAAGACGAACAGGTCCTGGAGCATGACGATGTCACCTTCGGTGCCCTGCACCTCGGCGATCTGAGTGATCCGCCGCGAGCCGTCCTTCAGCCGCGCCTGGTGCACGATCAGGTCGATTGCCGACGCCATCTGATCGCGGATCGCCCGCTGGCTCAGTTCGACGTTGGCCATCATCACCATCGTCTCCATGCGCGACAGCGTGTCCCGCGGCGAGTTCGAGTGAATGGTGGTGATGGATCCGTCGTGACCGGTGTTCATTGCCTGGAGCATGTCGAGCGTGGCCTGGTCGCGCACCTCGCCGACGATGATCCGGTCGGGTCGCATGCGCATCGCGTTGCGTACCAGGTCCCTGACCGTGATCTCGCCGCGCTTCTCCAGGTTGGCCGGCCTGGACTCCAGGCGCAGCACGTGCTCTTGGCGAAGCTGGAGTTCGGCCGCGTCCTCGATGGTGACGATCCGCTCGTCCTCAGGCACGAAGCTGGACAGCACGTTCAGAGTCGTGGTCTTGCCTGAACCCGTGCCGCCGCCGATCACGATGTTCAGCCGGCCCTGGACGCAGATCCGCAGCAGGTCAGCCACCTGTGGCGTCATCGTGCCGAACTGGATCAGATGACCGACTGTGAGCGGCTCGACGGCGAACTTGCGAATGGTGAGCAGCGATCCGTCCAGCGCGACGGGCGGGACCACCGCGTTCACCCGGCTGCCGTCAGGCAACCGCGCGTCGACCATGGGGCTGGCCTCGTCGACACGTCGGCCGACCCTCGCCACGATTTTGTCGATCGTCCTGCGCAGGTGCGCCTCGTCCGTGAAAGACGCGCCAGCCGGGTACAGCAGGCCCTCGCGCTCGATATAGATCTGGTCGTAGCCGTTGACCATGATCTCCGTGACTTCCGGGTCGCGTAGGTACGGCTCGAGCGGCCCGTGGCCGAGGATGTCGTCGGACACCTCCTGCGCGACGCGCATCCGGTCCGCCGTGGTCAGGGGCGTCTCGTCGCGCTGCAGCACCCCCTGCAGGGTCTGAGTGACGAGTTGCTCGAGTTCGCGCTGGTCGATGTGCGCGTCGTAGAGCTGAGGACCGAGCGTCTCCAGCAGCGCCTCGTGCACGCTCCGCTTGAGCGGGCCGAACGGGTCCTGATGGCGCACCGAACGGCGAGGAACCCCCCGCCGCTCTAGCGAGGGCGCACCAGCCACCCGCATCTGCGACAGACGCTCCGACAGGCTCATGCCGCGGCCCGCTTCTTTCGGCGAGCCCGCGCCGATCTCGAGTGGGCGGCCGGCTCGCCGAGCAGCCGCTGCTGAACCAGCTTCCCGACCGCCTGGCTGACCGGGTGGCCAGGCGTGTCGATCGTGATCGGCACGCCCTTGTTGATCGAGATCGGGACGGCTCTGCTGGACGGGATGTAGGCCGATATCGGGGTCCGCACCACCCGTTCCACGTGTTCCAGGCTCAGCCCGACCTTCGAGTCCGACCTGTTGACCACGACCGAGCGGATCTGCCTCGGGTAGGACAGCAGGTCAAGCATGTCGAGGGCGACCCTGAGGTTCTTGAGCGCGGGTACGTCGGGGGTGGTCAGCAGCACGAGCTGGGACGAGACGTCGATCGCCGTCAGCACGTGCTCGCTGAACGCTGCGGGCGTGTCGACGACGATGTAGTCGTACATGCCGCGCAGGACCGCGAGCAGCTCGCCAACCAGTCGCGGCGGGATCTTCTCTCCGTCGCCGGGCGTCACGGGGGCTAGCAGCACGTCCAGCCCCGGCTGGTAGCTGGTCAGCAGCGAAGCCGCGCCGGCGATGTCGAGGTGCCCGGCCATCGCCAGCCCGTCAGCGATCGTCCGCATGGGCGCGAGCTGCAGGCTGATCGCCACATCGCCAAAGGCCAGGTCCAGGTCCATGACGCACACGCGCTGACCGGTCTGCCTGGCCAGCGCGACCCCCGTGTTGATCGCCAGCGTCGTCTTGCCGCAGCCGCCCTTGGCCGCGAACACGGTGACGATCTGCCCGAGCGCGGACTCCTCCCGCGGTGGCGGGGCGAGCATGCGACGCGACACCTCGTAGGAGCGGCGGCAGGCCGCCGCCAGCGCGCCTTGGTCGCCAGCGGGCACGACCTCGCGCACTCCCGACTGAAGTGCCTGAACCAGCAGCGTGACGTCGACCTCGGTCCTGGCGAGGATCACGCCGACCGCGGGACGTGCCAGCCGCAGCGCCGCGCTGAACGCGAGGGCCTCACCGGTCATCGCCCGGGGGCCGATCACCACCAGCATCTCGTTCGGGTCGCTGTCCAGCAGCTTGGCAGCTGCCCCGACGGTGTCGGCCTTACGGACCTCGCCGTCAATGGCGGCGATCAGATCGCCGGCGGTCGCTGATGGCTCGCAGAGTATGGGCAACGCTCGTCTCCTGGTCTAAGGCTTGGAACTGAACAGCTGAGTGCCACCGTCGGGCTCTGTCACCGAGCCCTCCGTGAGCAGCGCGAAGTACGGCACGCCCGCCTGTGAGGCGAGGATCAGCTGCTCGGCCTCGTGCTGGTTGACTGCAAACGTCACAAAGACCGCGCCTTGCGACGCCGCCGTGGCTCCGGCAGACACAGGGCTCACGCCTTGGCTGACCACAGTCTCAGTGGCTGGCGGCGGCGCCGCGCTGACCGACAGCACCTCGACGCTCTTGAGTACCAGCCGGGTAGTTACGGCGTGAATCGGCTGGCCTTGATGCGAGCTATCGCAGCTCGACTGAATCGAGCCGCTGGTCGCGTACGTGTCGAACAGCGCGACCTTGGCACCTGGCTGGACGTACCCGGCAATGGCGGCCTCAAGGCAGACCTCCACAGACACCGCCATATCCCCGGTCGGAATGGCGATGGCCCCGCTCACGGCGCCCCGGTGAACCAGCATCGAGGTGAGGAGCAGCTGCCCGGACTGCATCGCGGAGGTCGTGACCAGCTTGCCGTTGGCGCGCGTCACCGCAGTGACAGCGCCAGCCGGAACCGCCCCTTTCGGATACCTCTTGGGAATCAGCAAGTTCCCGGTCACAGCCTGATTGAGCGAAGTACCCTCCGGGATCGAACCGTTAGCGACCAGAACGCTCACGGCCTTGTTGTTGTCGACTACCTGGTTGTTGGCTTTCTGCACGTAGGCCAGCACGGCCACGATGCCGAGCACGCCGAGCAGCCCCGCGAGTACGACGGTCAGCATGCGACGTTTCAAGGTTCCTCATCTCTCCGATTGCCCGGGCTCAGCCGGTCAGGTCGATCTCGGCCGCACCGAGGTAGATGCCATTGAAGTTGCCCGTGGACGGGATCACGCCCCGAGTGAAGTAGCCGTTGATGCAGTAGGTGGTGCCATTGCAGGTGTTCGAGGGATCGAGCCAGTCCGCGGCGAAGAAGTTGGGCGAAAACGACCCGGTGGGCAGGTTGTAGCCCGTAACCACGAAGTCGGCGAAGCCCTTGAGCGTGTACGACGGCGTGCCGCCTGCGGATGCTTTGACGTAGATAGGCACGAGCAAGGGCCTTCTGTTGGTCTGCGCGTCTTGGAGCAGCAGTTGACAGGAGAAGCTCACGCTCGTTCTCGTGCGGCCGGTGACACTAGGCGGGCTCACAGCGGTGGTGCAGTTGCCGCGCGGATGCGCCAGCCAGCTGAACGTGCGCGCCTCGTCTGCGCCCGCTGGTTCCGTGCCGCATCCGCTCCCCGTCGCCGAATTGAACTGCAGCACCTGGTCGAGGAACGAGCTGGGAGCGGGATTGGGAGGATACGGCGGCGATGGCGCGAACGTGGTACCCAGGTTCGTCGCCTGATCCCATTCGCAGGCCGAGGTCGTGAGCGCGATGGTAGTCGCCGACGAAGGCGCTCCCCACGTCGCCTGCGCGCAGGCGAGTACCCTCGCCCCGTTGTAACTGGGGCCCAGCAACGTGCGGCCGAGCACCGGCGGCAGCAGCGTCGAGCCGCTCGCCGTCCTCGTCGACGTGTACACATTCACGTAGCGGGCGCCGACGGGCGGCGGGCAGTCGGTGAGCTTCCCGGTGCTGACCGGGCAGGCTCCCAGGCCAAGGCCCGAGCCGCAGACGCGGCTGACGCCGGCGACTCCGCCCGTCAGCCTGGACGCATTGGCGTTCGCGTAGTAGGAGGCCAGGATGGGATTGCACAGGCCGAGGACGATGCAGCTCCTGGCGACGCCCAGGGCTGCGGCGTCGGCCGAGTCCTGTAGCTCGGCGCGCTCCTGATACAGCTGCCCGACATCGACGACGAGAGCGCCCATCCCGGTCAGCACGCCCGCGCCAAGCAGCACCGCGACGATGATCCCGATCGCGCCGCTCTCGTCGCGCCGGAGCCGCTGAGCGACCCGGCGTGCGAGCGCGGGCATCAGGTCTCGCACGGCATGACCCCTCGTGCCGTCAGCGTGACAGGTGAGCCGAGGCTGCCACCACCGACCAGCGCGGCGACCGCGCCGATCGGCGTGATGAACGAGAACCGGTAGCTGACGTTGACCACCGCGTCAGCGCCCAGCGATCCGCCAGCAGGACACCCGGCTACGGTGACGTTCACTGGGCTGAGCCCGGTCGCGGCGCTCTGTGTTTGCGTCACGACGTTGGGCTCCCCCAGCGCGTCGAGGCGTGCGCCTTCGCGCGCCGCCTGGGTCAGAGTTATCTGGGCGTTCAGCGCCCGGCCGAAGTCGATGGTTCCGAACACGATCAGCATCAGCAGCGGGAAGAGCAAGGCGAACTCAACAGCAGTTGCCCCGCGGTCCCGTGCCTGACGGCGGCGTGAAGCGCGCCGGTCCATCGTCAATTGCTCCCAATCTCTGCACCCCGGCAGGTGATGCGACTAGCCCGGCCGTCCGTGCGGCTAGCCCGCTTCTCCTACGTGCCTCCGAGGTCAGAACGCGTTTGCAAGGTTGGTGAACATGGTCAGGACCCTCGTGCCGAGGGCAGCGACGACGCCCGCGATCACTGCCGCGATGAGCGCTGCCAGCAAGCCATACTCGACGGCGGTGCCACCTCGGTCCTCCCGATACAGCACTGCCGCGAGCAGGTTCTGCAACCTGGTGAAGGCGCCCAGCATCCGGCAGCTCACGCGACGATCAGCGAGCGGCTGATCTGCCCTACCGGCCGAAGACCAGGAATCCTCCGCTGGCGACACCGGTCGACGATCAGTCAGAGGGCGTTATAGACCTGCTGGAACTCCTGGTTCAATCGGGTGCCGATGTTCGTCACGACTCCGATGATCACGACCGCGATCAGAGTGACAATGAGGCCGTACTCGACTGCCGTGGCGCCGCGATCGTTCAGGCGGTCGCCCAGGCGCAGTGAGTTAGCCATAGCAGCGTGCATGTACAACAGGAACCGAAGCATGGAATGCCCCTTCGATGTTCGGCGAGCGGCCAGCCCGCTCGCCCTGCTCCGGGCCGCATCGTGCCGCCCAGTCCTGGACACCTTGGGGGAAGCGGGGGTAACTGCGACATCGGTCGATTGGCCAGGGATTTCTGACTGACCTGTCGACATGTCGGCCGATCACCCGACATGAACCGCCAACCGGCCGACATCATGGCGCTGGCCGGCCACTTTTCGGCCCAAAAGGTATCTCCAGCGTGGCCGACGGGCTACTGTGCGGCGTCATGAACCTGGCGTGGGCAGCCGCGGGCGCGGTCGCTGGCCTGCTCGCTGGCGCGGCGCTGAGGGGCACCGTGTTCAGGCTCTCGGTCGCGCCGGGCGACCCGGCGCGTGATGCCTGCCCGCGCTGCGCCGCGCCGGTGCACCGCAGGCTGGCGGTGCGATGCGGTCATTGCCGCGCCAGCCTCGGCGTGCCGCTCGCGCTCGAGCTGACGACGGCCGCGGTGCTGGCGCTCCTGGTCGGACGATTCGGCGGCCAGCCTGAGATCCTCGCGCTGGGATTCTTCGGCGTGCTCGGTGTGGCTCTGGCCGCCATCGACATCTCCGTGCAGCGGCTCCCCGATCCCCTCACGCTGCCTGCCTATCCGATCCTCATCGCCCTGCTGGCGGTCGCCGCGATCACCGGCCATGATCTGGCCGCGCTCGGCAGGGCGCTGCTCGGCGGGCTGGCGCTAACCGGCGCGTTCTTGGTGCTCGCGCTCGCCAGGCCCGGGCAGCTCGGCGGCGGCGACGTCAAGCTCGCTGGCCTGGCCGGCCTGGCGCTCGGCTGGCTCGGCTGGTCAGCCCTCATCACAGGGGCCGCGCTTGGCTTCGTGCTCTCGGCCATCGTGAGCCTGGCGCTGCTCGCGGCCAGGCGAACTACCCTGCGCAGCGCGATCTGCTTCGGCCCGTTCCTGGTGGGCGGTGCGCTGCTGGCGGTACTCGCGAGCGGGCGCTAGTTAGATGACCGCGACGACGACTAGCGCCACCGCGACGACGACGACCAGCAGGACAACCGCGGCCCTCCGGTAGCGGCGGCCCTGGTCGGCCCGGCGGCCAGCGGCCTGCGCCCGGACGGACGCGACCATCTCCTCGATCGACAGCGACTCGCGGAAGAGCGGGCGCAGCAATATCTCCCGTTGCTGCTGCGGCCTGGATCGTGACGCGGCCCACTTGCGCCAGAACGAGGCGATCCGTGGCTGCCCCGGCACCACCTTGCTGGCCGGTGCAGTCGCGGCCGCGGGCTTCGGCGCTGGCTTACCCGGCAGCGCGCGCTGGCCAGCGGGCCGCTGCCGGTCACGAGTTCCGGGCCGGTCAGCAGGCTGGGTTCTTTCAGCGGCCTGGGTTCTTGCAGCATGCTGGGTCCGGCTGGCTGGCTGAGTCCTGGCCGACCGCGACGGTCCTGCTGACCTCGCAGGGCCCGCGGACCGCGAGCCGCCGCCCCTTCGCGGAAGCTGCTCCTTCCGAACGTCCACCATGACCTTGACCGGCCCAGGCGCCTCACTGGTCGCGGCGATCATGGGTATGGGCTGGGTCGTATCGTTGCTGTCCGCGACCGGCGATGCCGGTGAGTCTGGCACGACGTACCACGTCTCCGTAGCCTCAGGTGGGGCCTCGTCAACGGTAGCCTCAGGTGGGGCCTCGTCAACGGCCGCGACCTGGCGTTCAGGCTTCGCCGGTGCCTCGCCAGAGATCCTCTTGGGCGGCGTGGCCGTGGTTTCTGTCGTCGTCGCCTGATTCGGACGGAGGCGGCCGATCAGTTCCTCGGGCAGCACGGGCGGCGTGATCCGCATCTTCGGCTTGGGCCTGTTCGTCGCGCCTGGCACACGCCGGGACAGCGGCGGAACGCTGCTGTCATCTGCCATGCGGCCATACCCCCTCGGGGAAACACGGACCCGGTGAATGTCCGCCCCCAAGAGAACAGCGCAGCATGCGCTGGTCATGCAAACAAGCGATATCACTAATTTCGTACAAGAAATGACCAGCACACCGCCGCCGGAACCCGCTCCTTCTGACCGGAAATCCCGGGCGCACTCGCGTCGGCGCCGTCGTCACCCGAGCCTGGTCGCCCTCAGGCAGGTATCGCGGGTTTGCGACGGCTGGCGGCGAGCGCCATGGATGACAACGCTGCCGCCGGGCGCTCAGGCACCGGCGACGATGCCCGTCCGGCGACAGTTACCTGCGGCGATGCCTCCTGGCGGTAGTTGATCAAGCCATGATGCAGGGCGGTCATCAGCGCCTGCGCCCGGTTGGCCGCGCCGAGCTTCTCGTAGAGCCTGGCCACATACGTCTTCGCGGTCGATACGCTGATGTACATCTCGTGCGCGATGACCGGGATGGACAACCCCTCGTGCAGCAAGTTCAGGACCTGCGACTCGCGCGGGCTCAGCGCGAAACGATCCTGCATCGTCCTGCGGCGAGCGACCGCCATCGCCAGGCCAGAGGCGGTAAACGAGGCGGCGGCGACTGCAGCGTGCCTGATGGCAGCCAGCACTTCGTCGAGCGGCGCCGTCTTGGGCACAAACGCCGACACCCCGGTCTCCAGGGCCCGGAAGAGAATGTCGTCTTCATGCTTGGACGTCAGCATGACAATCCCGAGACCCGCGTACGTGTCCCTGAGCTCGCGAGCCAGCCGGAGCCCGTCTCCGTCAGGCAGCGCGACGTCGACCGTCACGACATCTGGCTGTGTCGCCGCGAGCATCGGCAACGTCCCGGCCGCTGATTGGCACTCCGCAACGATCTCGATATCTGAGTGGTGCGCGACAAGTTCGCGCAGGCCATAGCGGATGAGCGTCTGCCCATCGACAATTGCCAGTCGGATCGGCATGGAAAGTTCCCCCCTGGTAGCGCCGCCTTCATGCTGGCGGCGCCGGTGGCTGCTGAGTGACTATGGCACCCTTCCTCTTTGCTGCAAGACAATCCCACCGGCCGTCGGGCACCGTGCGTGCACCGCCCTGCCGCCTCCGCGGCCGGACTGCGGACCGGCGCCCGCGTGCCGGGCCATGGGCAAGTATCGTACAAGCGCAATCCTTTGTATGTGCGACTTTGCACACACAAGAACCTGGAATCTCATAGATGCCCACGAAACTATCCTGATGAGTCAGCGTTGGCCATGGCGTCAAGACGTCTGTGTCGAGACAGATGCGGCATGTGTTGCAGCCATCGATTACAGTGTGACCGGATAGCGGCACTAGTGGCTTTAGCGAGAATTCTGAACTTCTCGGCCAAGAGTCTGCTTGGCCGGGATCGTGCACGTCAGCGGTGCCCACCGCCGGCGGCCGGCGCAGCCAGTATCAGGTACCGCTGCCCACTCGCCTGCGCGTCGCCAGGAGCGCGTCATCAAAGTGAATGCGCTCGCGGGAAATGCCGGCCTTGGCAAGCACGCGCACGGTTTCCCGCACCATCGAAACGGGCCCCGCTACATAGGCCTCGCAGTCCTTACCTGGCATATATCGCGCCGCGACCCTGCCGACATTTCCTTGCATGCCGTCGAAAGCGGGATCATCTGACGTGACGGGAGTCAGCTGGAACCGCGGGCAGGCATCGGACAACCGCCAGAGATCGCGCAGGTCATAAAGCTCCTCGCGCCTCCTGGCGCCGTAGAACATGGACATCCGGCGGCCAGGATGCCGGTCCGACTCCTTCACTGCCTGCTCCGCGATCGCCTTGAGCGGGGACAGGCCGGTGCCGCCAGCGACGAAGAGCAGGTCACGGTCCTCGGCGGCGGCAAGCTTCATCGTGCCCATGGCGGGTCCGAGCACGAGCTGGTCTCCTGGCTGGGTGTGATGGACGAGCGCGTTGCTCACCCAGCCGCCGGGAACAGCCTTGACGTGCAGCCTGAGCAGCCCGTCCTCGCGGGGACGGCAGGCGATCGAGTACGGCCGCCATACATGCGGCCAGCGCGGCGTCTGCACGGTCAGATGCTGACCTGGCTCGTACCTGAGCGGCTCGTCCGTGGCGATCGTGAGCACGGCGATGCCGTCGCCATGCCTGCTGATGTCCAGGACCTCCGCTGGCCACAACGCGGGCGCGGCGGCGCCGTCTTCCTCTGCCGCCCTGATCATGAGCGCTGCCGCGGCGGCGTACGTCTCAGCCCACGCAGCCTCTGCCGCCTGGGTGAAGTCGTCGCCAGCGAAGCTTCGCAAGGTCGCGATGAGAGCCGCGCCGACGGTTTCGTACATCTCCGGCTGGACCGAGTACTTGCGGTGGTCGCGGCCGAGCTGGGTGAGATACCTGGCGAGGTCCTCAGGGCAGGTCAGGCTCTCAACGATCCTGATGAGCGCGCGGAACAGGCGGTCGCGCTGCTCATCCATGGCCGGAGGGAACAGCGCCCGCAACCCCGGGCTGCGCACGAAGAGCTGGGCGTAGAAGTACCCGACGGCCTTGTCGCCCGCAGCCTCGACGCTGGCGAAGGTGCGCCTGACAGCCGCGATGGCGTCTTCCTCAGCGCCGACCTGCGCATCAGGCATAGGGACCGGCCCCTTCGGCTCCGCGGGCTTCGGCGAATCGGGGAGCCGGTCCTGCCCGGCTGGCTGGACAGGATCGGCCGGAGGCTTCGCAGGGGTCAGCGGGTCTGGTTCCCGCCCGGATGCTGGAGCGCGCCGGGTCAGCGGCCGCTTGTCGGCATCGGCCAGCGGCGCCGCTGCCGGCCGCCGCGGGCCCGCCGGCTGGCCGCCGACGGCGGCAGCTAACCCGCCCGCATCCTGACTGTCGTCGTCAGGCTCGTCAGGATCATCGGGGAGGTTCTCCAGTGCCGCCCTGACCCTAGCGAGGACCTCGATGTCCTTGCGCCAGGTCCGCAGCCGCCACCAGGCCGACCTGCCGCCATGCGCCGCGGTCCCTGCGCCACGGCCGGGCGCGGCCGGCGCCTCCTGGCCCGCGGGCGACGCCGCGGCGGCCCGTGTGTCAAGCGCGACGATGGTGGTCGCTGCTGTCGTATCGGAGCGGCGTGCCATTCGCATCTCTCCCGTGGGCGAAGCCGCCCGGTGCCAGGGCCCGAGGCCAGCAGCCAGCCCGGAGGGCGAGGCAAGCAGCCGGCCGCGGGGCCATGCGCAGCGCGCTTTGTCAGTTACTCTTCGTGAGAGGCTACCGACCAGGGCATCGGCTTCGGGGGATTTCTCCGCAGCAAAAAAGATTTAGCGCACGATGGCTTGAATAAACCCAATGTCGCCTGTCATTGATGCGCCTTTATCCCGGCAAAAAATAAAAGGAACGTCACGCGATAAAGCGGTCGATAAGAAGGAGCGTGCCGATAACGACCATCGCGGCACCGGAGATGCGCGCGATGAGGCCGGCGGCGAGCGGTCTGGCCTGCAAGATCCTGCGCGCGACGGATCCGAGGCACAGGTAGAAGACCGCGCACGTGAGCACGAAGACGAGCCCGAGCACCCCGAGTTGCGCCGCCAGCGGCCAGTCCCAGCGGGCATTGGTGAACTGGGGCAGCAAGGCGATGAAGAGCAGCAGGCCCTTGGGGTTCAGAGCGCTCACGCCCATGCCCCTGGCCAGCGTTTCCCATCGGGTTCCGGCACGGCGGGAGCCCTCGCCGATGACGGCGTGGGAGGGCCTCCTGACAAGCGCCCTGGCCCCGAGCCAGATGAGGTAGCTGCCACCAGCGACGGTCAGCGCGGTGAGAGCCGCCGGGGATCTGGCCACGAGCGCCCCGATGCCCGCCGCGACAACGACGGTGATGCCGGCATAGCCCAGGACGATGCCGCTGACCGCCGGCACGACCGTCGGGCTCCTGACCCCCGCGCTGAGCACGAAGGCCCAGTCAGGACCGGGAACGGTCACGAGCAGGGCGGCGACGGCCCAGAAGGCGGCTACGGAACTCGCGGCCATCGGCAGCATCCCCTCGGACAACAGGCGCCTGCCAGAAAGCTATCTCCGATCGGCCGGAAGGTGTTCCCAAGTTTTGCCGTCTAGTGCGTCAGTTGTGGAAGAATCTTTCTCATGGACGCGCTGGACCGCAAGATCCTTGCCGCGCTGCAGCAGGACGGCCGTCTCACCATCACCGAGCTGGCCGCCCAGGTGGGGCTCAGCGTCTCGCCGTGTCATCGCAGGCTGCGCGAACTGGAGCGCAGGGGCGCGATCCGCGGCTACCGCGCCGTCGTGGATGCCGAGGTACTCGGCTTTGCCTTCGAGGCGCTGGTGTTCATCACCGTCCGGCAGACAGACAGGGAGACGCTGCTCGGCTTCGAGGCTGGCGTGGCGGCCATCCCCGAGGTCGTGCGAGCCGAGCGGCTCTTCGGCGAACCCGACTACCTGCTCCGCGTCGTCACGGCTGACCTCGCGGCGTACCAGCAGCTGCAGGACGACAGGCTCACGACCCTGCCAGGCGTCCAGCGAATGACGTCAACCCTGGTCTCGAAGCGGATCGTGCAGGACAGGCCGCTGCCCGGATAGCCGGGCGGGATCAGCCGCCGCCCAGCTTCGCCCGCATGTCCTGCGCGTCCATCCCGTGCAGCCGAAGCAGGTTCTCGCCGAGGATCTTCCGCTTCGCCTGGTCGGTGAGCTGCGGGTACCCGTATCCGGCGCACAGGTCTTCGGGGATCGAGAAGTCCATGAACGCGCGCAGCGCCCACTGCGGATGGAAGATCGGCGCTTCGGAGCCGTAGATGATCTTGTCCTCGCCGCACCAGAACAGCAGCTTGCCGAGGATCTCGGCGAACATCCTGGGCGCCCTGACCAGGAAGTTGATGGTCGCGGCCAGCGACGCGTAGAGGTTCGGGTACCTGATGAGCTGCCAGCACGTCTCGTCCAGGAACGGCAGGCCGACGTGGAAGATGACGAAGTTGATGTCGGGGAAGTTGGCGGCTGCCCCGTCCATGTCCCAGGTCTGGGTGTACTCGATCGGCTGCGGCCCGAGCGGCACGCCCTTGTGCACGCCGATCAGGTTCACGCCGAGGTCGCGCGCCTTCTCGAAGATGGGGAACGCGATCTTCGGGTCGTCCATCCGCCAGGGGTAGGGCGTCCCGAAGTCATAGCGCACGTTGTAGAACTTGAAGGCCCGCGCGCCGAACTCCCCGACCTGGCGCTCCATCAGGTCGAGCGCCTTGCGGCCCTCGAGCGGATTGACCGAGCCCCAGAAGACGGTCCGGTCGGGATCCCGGCTGGCCATGTCCGCGCACGATTCCCATGGCGACAGGCCGTCGCGGTACAGGTCGGTCAGCGGCAGCGGCATCGCCACCAGCATGTCGGTGTCCGACTCCTCGTACACCATCTTCCTGATGTCGGACGGCGTCCATTGCCTGAGGAATTCCTCGGGCGGGAGCTTCGGCTGATCGTCGGGCGTCAGCGCGTTGTGAAACGCGTACAGGTGATTGGAGAACATCTCTCCCGCCGACCCGAATGCGTTCTTCGCCTCGAAATTGAAAACGTGCGCCACGCAGTCAAACACGAACGCATCATCGATCATGGCTACTCCTTCACGGGCGCGTGGGCGGCGATGAAGCCGTCGCGATCATCGATCTCGGCCGGCGACGGGAGGAAACGGAGCATTGCCCTGGCGCGCGGCGACAGCCGGTCGGTGGTCCACGCTTCGTCCCACACGATCGACACGTCGGCGTCATCGATGCCGGGCTGGGCGGCGATCCGATCCTTGACCTGAGTCAGCACGCTGGCGGCGAACGGGCACCAGCCGGACGTGAGCAGCAGCTCGACGTGCGCTATCCCCTGCTCGACCCGGACCGAGCGCACCAGGCCCATCTCCACGACCGAGATGCCCTTCTCGCGGCAGCACGGGTCGTAGACGGTGGCGAGCGCGTCGGTCGCCCAGGCCGGCAGCGGAGGCATAACGCCATCCTCAGCCGGGCAGCCCCGTCGCGGTAGCCCGCTACTTTTCAAATGACGAACACCGGTGGATCCTGTCTGCATGAGGTCGGAGCCCACCGACTTGATCCAGAGCGTGTCCAGGGCGCTGCGGGTGCTCGAGCAGGTGACGCACGCCGACCGCCCGATGCCCGTCAAGGCGATCGCTCGGCGCTGCGGGCTGAACCTCTCCACGACGTACCACCTGATGCGGACTCTCTGCTACGAGGGCTACCTGACCAGGCAGCCAGACGGCAGCTACGCGGCAGGGCCGCAGGTGGCCGAGCGCTTCCACGACCTGATGGGTCACTTTCAGCGGCCGCCGTCCGCGACCGCTGTGCTGCACCATCTCGCCGCCGCCTGCGGCTACACCGCGTACCTGGCCAGGGTGTCCGCCGGCCGGATGGTCATCGTGGACGTCGTCGAGGGCCCCGGCTCGCCGTGGCTGGAGGATCTCCAGGTAGGGCTCGAGACGGCCGCCCACCAGACGGCTCGGTCGGCTGGTGGGCGATCGGCGTCTCGACGCGCGGCCTCGACCTGCCCGCCGACCTGCTCGCCGGTCTGCGGGTCGCTGCCGCTGACCTGTCCGGCTGAGCGGCCAGGCGGCGTGCGAGGGCTTGTTATGCGTCCAGTTAGTAATGCCAGGGATAGGGCGTCCAGTCAGGCTGCCGTTTGCCGAGGAAGGCATCGCGGCCTTCGGCCGCCTCGTCGGTGCCATAGGCCAGCCGGGTGGCTTCGCCCGCGAAGAGCTGCTGGCCGACCAGGCCGTCGTCGACGAGGTTGAAGGCGTACTTGAGCATCCGCTGCGCGGTCGGGCTCTTCCCGTTGACTTCGGCCGCCCACTCGAGCGCGACCCGTTCCAGCTCGGCGTGCGGCACGACGGCGTTGACGGCCCCCATCTGAAAGGCTTCCTGAGCGGTATACGTCCGGGCGAGAAAGAAGATCTCCCTCGCGAACTTCTGCCCTACCTGGCGCGCCAGGTAAGCAGAGCCGAAGCCGCCGTCGAAGCTGGCGACGTCGGCATCGGTCTGCTTGAAGCGCGCGTGCTCCGCGCTGGCCAGGGTGAGATCGGACACCACGTGCAGGCTGTGCCCGCCGCCCGCCGCCCAGCCAGGCACGACGCAGATCACGATCTTGGGCATGAACCTGATGAGGCGCTGCGCTTCGAGGATGTGCAGCCTGCCGAGGCGCGGCGAGTCTGACCCGTTGCCGCCCTCGTACTGGTATCCGTCCGCTCCCCTGATCCGCTGATCGCCGCCCGAGCAGAACGCCCACCCGCCGTCCTTGGGCGACGGGCCGTTGCCCGTCAGCAGCACGCATCCGACGTCGGCCGTCTGCCTGGCGTGGTCGAGCGCGGCGCACAGCTCGTCGACGGTGCGGGGGCGGAAGGCGTTGCGCACCTCTGGCCTGTTGAACGCGACCCGCACGGTCCCCTGCCCGACGGCACGGTGATAGGTGATATCGGTGAAGCCGAAGCCAGAGACTGGCGTCCAGGCAGCAGGATCGAAGAGCTCGGAGATCATGCTGGCCCAGCCTACGGCACATAAAAAGAGCCCTACGGCAGGCGATCGAAGGAGGATCAGGCGATGCTCGCGGTGAACCTCGGCACCGTGCGGCTGTTCCTGCACGTGCTTGCCGCCACGGTCTGGGTCGGCGGCCAGCTGACGCTGGCGGCGCTCGTCCCCGCCCTACGGCGGCTCGGCCCTGACGTGCCGAGAGCCGCGGCCCGGCGGTTCAACCTGGTCGCCTGGCCCGCCTACGGCGTCCTGGTGATCACGGGCATCTGGAACATCGCGGCGGCCGGCCACATGACGGCCAGCTACCGCGCCACGCTGATCGCGAAGGTGGCCGTCGTCGCGGCCTCCGGCATCACCGCGATCCTGCACGCCCGGGCCAAGACCACTGCAGGCCTGGCCGTCTGGGGCGCGCTGACCGGCCTGACCGCGCTCGCCGCGCTGTTCCTCGGCGTGGTCCTCGCCGGCTGAGGCCGGGCACGCTGGGCACGGTTCTTATGCTGCGGGTATGGGGCACGTCGAGGTGGGCACGGCGTCGTGGACGGACAGGACCCTGATCGAGTCCGGCTGGTACCCGCCCGAAGCCAGCACGCCGGAGCAGCGGCTGCGTTACTACGCACGCCAGTTCCCGCTCGTGGAGGTGGACGCCACCTACTACGCCCTGCCCAGCCGGCCGACCGCCACCGCGTGGGCGGCGCGCACGCCAGCGGGCTTCACGTTCAACATCAAGGCGTTCAGCCTGTTCACCCACCATCCGACCCGGGTGGCCGCGCTGCCTGCCGACCTGCGCCAGGCTGTCCAGCAGAAGACCGGCAAGGAGCGGGTGTACCTGCGCGACGTCGGCCAGGCCGTCGCGGACGAGGCGTGGGACAGGTTCCTCGCCGCGCTCGACCCGCTGCGTGACGCCGGCAAGCTCGGGGCGATCTTGCTCCAGTTCCCGCCGTGGTTCCCGATCTCCCGTGCCCGCAAGGACTACATCGTCTCCTGCGCGCAGCGGGCGGCACCGCGCCGAGTGTGCGTCGAATTCCGCAACCAGACCTGGATGACCCCTGACAACCAGGGGGAGACGCTTGGCTTCCTGTCGTCCCATGAGCTGCCGTACGTCTGCGTCGACATGCCGCAAGGTCACCGCGACTCGATCCCGCCGGTCATCGCAGCCACCGCTGACCTGGCCGTGGTCCGCATGCACGGCCATTCGAGCAAATGGGACAGCAAGGACATTCACGAGAGGTTCGGTTATCGCTACTCCGAGCGCGAGCTGGCTCAGTGGGCCGGCAACGTCAGGAGCCTGACCAGCCAGGCCGAGGACACGCACGTCCTGTTCAACAACTGCTACAGCAACTACGCGCAGGTCAACGCCAGGCAGCTCGCCGATCTGCTGACCGACTGACCGCCCGCCGATCAGCACGGGCCCAGAGCCGCCGTCAACCGTCCTGGTCTGGGCAGCCTGAGGCTAGGGCAGTCGCGCGGCCACCATGGGTCACCACGTGGCCGCGCGGCGTTACTCCTCCGGCGACCTGGGCATGCCCTGAAGAGCGGCCAGGAATACCTCAGGTTTAACGGCCCGCACGCGCCGGTGCCGCATGCGGGGATGCGGAGGGAATGCGATGGCGATAGCGGTAGGAATCGATCTCGGAACCACTAACTCGGTCATCGCGGCCACTGAGGCGGGAAAGCCTGCGGTGATCCCCAACGCGGAAGGGTCGCGCACCACGCCGTCGGTGGTGGCCTTCACCCCGCAGGGCGAGCGGCTGGTCGGACAGCTGGCGCGGCGGCAGGCCATCTTGAACCCGAAGGGGACGATCTATTCGGCCAAGCGGTTCATCGGGCGCCGCTACGACGAGGTGACCAGCGAGCAGAACGCGGTGTCCTTCGACGTGGTGCCTGGTCCTGACGGGGCCGCGCGGTTCGAGGTGAGCGGCAGGCAGTACGCGCCTGAGGAGATCTCCGCGCTGGTACTGCGCAAGCTCGCCGATGACGCGGGCAAGGCCGCGGGCGAGAAGGTCACCGAGGCCGTGATCACCGTTCCCGCGTACTTCAACGACGCCCAGCGGCAGGCGACGAAGGACGCGGGCAAGATCGCGGGCCTGGAGGTGCTGCGGATCATCAACGAGCCGACGGCGGCCGCGCTGGCGTACGGGCTGGACAAGAAGCAGAACGAGACCGTGCTGGTCTTCGACCTGGGCGGCGGGACGTTCGACGTGAGCGTGCTGGACATCGGCGACGGCGTCGTCGAGGTCCGCGCCACGGCCGGCGACACGCACCTGGGCGGGGACGACTTCGACCGCCGGGTCGTCGACTACCTGGCCGATGAGTTCCAGCGCGACAACGGCATCGACCTGCGCGCGGACCCGCAGGCGCTGCAGCGGCTGTTCGAGGCGGCCGAGAAGGCCAAGGTCGAGCTGTCGTCGGTGACGCAGACCTCGGTCAGCCTGCCGTTCGTGACCGCTGACGCGGCCGGGCCCAAGCACCTGAACACGACGCTGATGCGCTCGACGTTCGACCAGATCACGGCCGACCTGGTGGAGCGCACCGTCGGGCCGGTCAGGCAGGCGATGGAGGACGCCAAGCTGACCGGCAAGGACATCGACGAGGTGATCCTGGTGGGCGGGTCGACCAGGATCCCCGCCGTGCAGAACCTCGTGCGCCGCCTGACCGGCGGCAAGGACCCGAACATGTCGGTGAACCCTGACGAGGTCGTGGCGCTCGGCGCCGCCGTCCAGGCCGCCGTGCTCAAGGGCGAGGTCAAGGACGTGCTGCTGCTCGACGTCACGCCGCTGTCGCTGGGCATCGAGACGCTCGGCGGCGTGATGACCAAGGTGATCGAGCGGAACACCACGATCCCGGCCCGCCGCACCGAGGTCTTCAGCACCGCGGAGGACAACCAGCCCGCGGTCGACGTGGTGGTGCTGCAGGGCGAGCGGGAACGCGCCGCGGACAACCGGGTGCTCGGCCGGTTCCGGCTGGAGAACATCCGGCCGGCGCCGCGCGGCGTGCCGCAGGTCGAGGTCACCTTCGACATCGACGCGAACGGGATCCTGAACGTCTCGGCCACCGACAAGGACACCGGCGCCGAGCAGCGGATCACGATCAGCGAGACGTCCAACCTGGACAAGTCCGAGGTCGAGCGGATGATCACCGACGCCGAGCGGCACCGCGACGAGGACAAGCAGCTGCGCGAGCTGGCCGACGCCCGCAACGAGCTCGACGCGGCGGCGTACGGCGTCGAGCACCTGCTCGCCGAGCGCGGCGGCGCGGTGGCCGTGCACGACAAGGCGCGGGCCGAGACCCTGGTGGCGGACGCCAGGCAGGCCCTGAAGGAAGAAGCGCCCGCCGGCTGGCTGAGGAGCCTCACGCTCGAGCTGCAGCAGCTCTACCAGAACCTGAGCGCGGCAGGGGCCGCGCCCCAGGGCCAGCAAGCGCCGCCGCAAGGCCAGGGCGGGCAGCCAGGCCAGGGCGGGGAGCAGGGCGGCGATGACGACGTGATCGACGCGGAGTTCACCGCCGATGAGTGAGCGCGAGGCTGGCCGCAACGGGGCCGGGCAGGATGCCGCGGGCGCGGAGCTGGCCAGCGCCGAGGTTGAGCTGGCGGGGCTGCGGTCCCGGGTCAGGGAGGTCGAGGACCTGCGGCTGCGGGCGCTGGCCGATCTGGACAACCTTCGCAAGCGGTGCGCGGCCCAGATAGGCCAGGCGGCGGCCGAGGCCAGGGCGTCGGTCGCGGCGGAGTGGCTGCCGGTCGTGGATAACCTCGACCTGGCGCTCGGCCATTCGCAAGCCGATCCCGACGCCGTCATCGAAGGGGTCAGGAGCGTCCGCGACCAGGCACTGCGGATCCTGGCCGGGCTGGGTTACCCGCGCCGGGACGACACCGGGGCGCCGTTCGATCCGGCCAGGCACGACGCGGTCGCGGTGCTCGGCGACCCCGGCGTCGCGCCGGGCACGGTGATCGACGTCGTGCGGCCGGGCTACGGGGACGGAGACCACCAGCTGCGGCCCGCCCAGGTGGTGGTCGCCAAGGCGGAGTGATGGCAGGCCGCGATTTCTACCAGATCCTCGGCGTCGGGCGGAACGCGACCCAGGACGAGATCCAGCGCGCGTACCGGAAACTCGCGCGTGAGTATCACCCCGACGTCAACTCCGATCCGGCCGCCGAGGAGAGGTTCAAGGACGTCTCCGAGGCCTACTCGGTCCTGTCTGACCCCGCGACCAGGAGACGGTACGACGCGTTCGGCCCTGACTTCCGCCAGGTGCCTGACGGCGTGGATCCGGAAACGTGGCGGCGCAGCCAGGCCAGGGCCGGGGCCGGGGCCGGCGCCGGGGCGGGCCGCGGCGCAGGCGGCACCCGGGCGGGCGCCGGAGCACGCGGCGGGTTCGGGTACGGCCCCGGCGGTGCGGACGTCGACATCGAGGACCTGCTCGGCGGGATCTTCGGCGGCCGCGCCGGGCGGGGCTGGGGGCCGATGCCGGGCGCCGACCAGGAAGCCGAGCTGCCGCTGACCGTCGAGGAGGCCTACCGCGGCGGCCGCAAGACGGTCACCCTGGGCGGAGCGGGGCAGCGCACCTTCGAGGTCAGCATCCCGGCGGGGGTGACCGACGGGCAGCGGATCAGGCTGGCCGGCCAGGGCGGCAGGGGCGGCGGCGGCGGACCGCCGGGTGACCTGTACTTCATCGTGCGCCTGCTGCCGCACCCGGTCTACCGGGTGCGGGGACGCGATCTTCACGTCGAGCTGCGGCTCGCGCCGTGGGAGGCGGCGCTCGGCACGTCGGTGGCCGTCGACACGCCGGGCGGCGAGGCCAAGGTCAAGGTCCCGCACGGCACCTCGAGCGGCAAGCGGCTGCGGCTGCGCGGCCGCGGCCTGCCCGATCCGCGCGGCACGCCGGGCGACCTGTACGCCGAGGCCAGGATCATGGTGCCGCCCAGGCCGTCCCGCACGGAACGGCAGCTTTTCGAGCAGCTGGCAGCCGCGTCCGGTTTCAATCCGAGGAGCAACAGGTGAGCTACGCCCTGATCCGCGCCAGCCGGGACGTTCGCCTTGACCTCGGCGCGTTCGCCCGCGAGAGCGGCACCCACCCGGAACTGATCCGCAGGCTCGTCGCGCTCGGCCTGCTGGAAGCCAGCCAGGATCCGGCCGGCGACCTGTGGTTCCCGCGCGGCCAGCTCGCCGCGCTCGGCCGGGTGCAGCGGCTGCGAACCGGGTTCGCAATGAACTACGCGGCCATCGCTCTCGTCACCGACCTGCTCGACAAGATCGCGGCGCTCGAGGCGGCGCTGCGCAGCGCGGAACGGCCAGGAGGGTGATCATGGACCCGAGTCATCTGACCCAGAAGTCTTCAGAAGCACTGCACGACGCGCAGACCAAGGCGCTGCGCTACGGCCACCCGGAAGTCGACGGAGAGCACCTGCTGCTCGCGCTGCTTGACCAGCCCGAGGGCATCGTGCCGCGGCTGCTGGCCCAGGCGGGCGCCGACCCGGATCAGCTGCGCACGTCGGCCGAGGCCGAGCTCGCGCGCAGGCCGAAGGCTAGCGGCCCCGGCGTGGCACCGGGCCAGGTCGCTGTCACGCAGCGGCTGTCCCGCCTGCTGGTCAAGGCCGAGGAGGAGGCCGGCCGGCTCAAGGACGAATACGTCTCGGTGGAGCACCTGCTCATCGCGCTGCTCGAGGAGGGGCCTGAGACCCCGGCCGGCCGCCTGCTGCGGTCCGCCGGCGTCACCAAGGACTCCTTCCTTGAGGCGCTCGCGAAGGTCCGCGGGAACCAGCGGGTCACCTCGGCCATGCCCGAGGTGGCCTACGAGGCCCTCGCGAAGTACGGGACTGACCTGGTGGCCGACGCGGCGAGCGGCAGGCTCGACCCCGTCATCGGCAGGGACGCCGAGATCCGGCGCGTCATCCAGATCCTGTCGAGGAAGACCAAGAACAACCCCGTGCTGACCGGCGATCCAGGCGTCGGCAAGACCGCGATCGCGGAGGGCCTCGCGCAGCGGATCACCAGGGGCGACGTGCCAGAGGGGCTGCGGGATAAGACAATCTTCGCCCTCGACATGGGTTCTCTGGTTGCCGGGGCCAAGTACCGCGGCGAGTTCGAGGAGCGGCTCAAGGCGGTCCTGAGTGAGGTGAAAGCCGCCGAGGGACGCATCCTCCTGTTCGTCGATGAGATGCACACGGTCGTCGGCGCCGGGGCCGCTGAAGGGTCGATGGACGCGGGCAACATGCTCAAGCCGATGCTGGCACGCGGCGAACTGCACATGATCGGCGCCACGACTCTTGATGAGTACCGCAAGCACGTCGAGAAGGACGCCGCGCTCGAGCGCAGGTTCCAGCCCGTCACGGTCGGCGAGCCATCGGTGCAGGACGCGGTGTCGATCCTGCGCGGCCTGCGCGAGCGGCTCGAGGTCTTCCACGGCGTGAAGATCGCTGACGCCGCGCTCGTCGCCGCCGTCACGCTGAGCCACCGCTACATCTCCGACCGGTTCCTGCCGGACAAGGCGATCGACCTGGTCGACGAGGCCTGCGCCGTGATCCGCACCGAGATCGACTCGATGCCCGCCGAGCTCGACGAGCTGACCAGGCGGGTGATGCGCCTGGAGATCGAGGAGACCGGCCTGGCCGGCGAGGACGACCCGGCCAGCCGGGCCCGGCTCGAGGACCTGCGCAAGGAGCTGGCCGACCTGCGGGCTGAGGCCGACGCGCTGCGGGCGCAGTGGGAGGCAGAGCGGCAGGCGCTGCGCCGGGTGCAGGCGCTGCGCGAGGAGATCGAGCAGGTCAGGCGCGACGCGGAGCAGGCCGAGCGCGACTATGACCTGAACAAGGCCGCCGAGCTGCGGCTCGGCAGGCTGCCAGAACTCGAGCGGCGCCTGGACGCCGGGGAAGAATCCCTGTCGGCCAGGAAGGGCGGCGAGCGGCTGCTCCGCGAGGTCGTCACGGACGAGGAGATCGCGGCGATCGTGTCGCGCTGGACCGGCATTCCCGTCAGCCGCCTGCAGGAAGGCGAGCGGGAGAAGCTGCTGCGGCTCGACTCCATCCTGCATGAGCGGGTCGTCGGCCAGGACGAAGCCGTGCAGCTGGTGGCCGACGCCATCATCAGGGCCAGGTCAGGGGTGAAGGACCCGCGCAGGCCGATCGGCTCGTTCATCTTCCTCGGCCCGACCGGCGTGGGCAAAACCGAGCTGGCGAAATCCCTGGCGGCAGCGCTGTTCGACACCGAGGACAACATGGCCCGCATCGACATGACCGAATACCAGGAGCGGCACACGGTCAGCAGGCTGGTCGGCGCACCGCCCGGATACGTCGGCTACGAGGAAGGCGGCCAGCTCACCGAGGCGATCCGGCGCAAGCCGTACTCTGTCATCTTGTTCGACGAAGTGGAGAAGGCCCACCCGGACGTGTTCAACACGCTGCTGCAGGTACTCGACGACGGCAGGCTCACCGACGCCCAGGGCCGCACCGTCGATTTCAGGAACACGGTCGTGATCATGACCTCCAACATCGGCTCCATGTACCTGATCGAAGGCGCGACATCAGACGGCGAGATCAAGCCCGACGCACGAGAACGCGTGCTGGCCGAGATGCGCTCCCACTTCCGGCCGGAATTCCTCAACCGGCTAGACGACACCGTCCTGTTCAAGCCGCTGACCGAACCCGAGATCGAGCGGATCGTCGACCTCATGGTCAGCGACCTGCGCGCCAGGCTCGCCGAGCGCCAGATAACGGTCGAGATCACCCAGGACGCCCGCCGGTACATCGCCACGCAGGGCTACGACCCCGTCTACGGGGCACGGCCGCTGCGCAGGTTCATCGCGCGGGAAGTCGAGACCAGGATCGGGCGGGCCCTGCTCAGCGGCGACGCCGGCCCCGGCGCCGTGATCCGGGTCGGCTACACCGACGGCGACCTGACCATATCCTTCGAGAACGCAGACAAACCCAGGTAAGGCGGCACGGCGATGCCGGACGAGCCGGTGCGGTGCCCGCACTGCGGCCGCAGGAACCGCGTCCCGGCCGCGGCTTCAGGCACCCCGCACTGCGGGAACTGCCACAAGCCGCTGCCATGGATCGCCGACGCCACCGACGACACATTCGCCGACGTCGCCGAAAACGCATCCGTGCCCGTCATCGTCGACCTCTGGGCACCATGGTGCGGACCATGCCGGATGGTGAGCCCGGCCCTCGCTCAGGTGGCCGGGCAGCTGGCGGGCCGGGTCAAGCTGGTCAAGGTCAACGTGGACAGCTCGCCGCGGCTGCAAAAGCGGTTCGGGGTCCAGGTCATCCCGACCCTGCTGATCCTCCGCGACGGCCAGGTCATCGCGCAGCGGGCGGGCGCCGCGCCCGCGGCCGACCTGCGGGCCTGGGTCGAGCGCGGCATGAAAGCCAGCTGAGTGCTTAGGCGAAGACTCAGGACCCTATGCGGGTCCTGAGTCTTCGCTTAAGCCCTTTCTCTTCGGTGATCCGCCGTCGACCAGGACCCGTTTAACGAGGCGCGGCCGGGTAGCGGTACTGGGACGGGAAGGCTGCTGGCAGGACCCAACGGTCAGCCGCGCGACCAAGGAGGACAGCATGACCAGTGTGGACGCACAAGACACCGAGAACGCGCAGCTAGCCGGCCTCGCGCAGCAATTGCGGGTCGACGCTGTCCGTGCCAGTTCCGCGGCGAACTCCGGCCATCCGACGTCCTCGCTGTCCGCGGCCGACCTGATGGCTGTGCTGCTGGCCAGGTACCTGCGCTTCGACTTCGGCGCGCCCGGCGACCCCGGCAACGATCACCTGATCTTCTCCAAGGGCCACGCCTCGCCGCTGCTGTACGCGATGCTGAAAGCTGCAGGCGCGATCGACGACACGGAGCTCCTGACGTACCGGACGCTCGGCAGCCGCCTGGAAGGCCATCCGACGCCCCGCCTGCCGTGGGTCGACGTCGCGACCGGATCTCTCGGCCAGGGCCTGCCGATCGGGGTTGGCCTGGGGCTCACCGGCAAGCTGCTCGACCGGCTGCCGTACCGCGTCTGGGTGCTCTGCGGAGACAGCGAGCTGGCGGAGGGGTCGATGTGGGAGGCCTTCGAGCAGGCATCCTTCAGCGGCCTGGACAACCTGACGGCCATCATCGACGTGAACAGGCTCGGGCAGCGCGGCCCGACCAGGCACGGCTGGGACACCGGGGCGTATGCAGCGCGCCTGCACGCGTTCGGATGGAAGACCATCGAGATCGACGGCCACGACATCACAGCCATCGACCGGGCGTACGCCCAGGCCCAGGTGACGCTGGGGCAGCCCACGGCGATCATCGCGCGGACCAGGAAGGGCCGCGGGGTGTCGGCCGTCGAGGACGCCGAGGGCGCCCATGGCAAGCCGGTGCCTGACGAGCAGCAGGCCATCACCGAGCTCGGCGGCAGGCGCGACGACCGTGTCCTGGTCAGGCCGCCGGAACCGGACCAGCGGCCGCACGCCTTCACAGGCGGCGGCCTGCACCTGCCGGAGTACAAGCAGGGCGACCAGGTTGCCACGAGGACGGCCTTCGGCCAGGCGCTCGCCGCCGTCGGCACGGCGCGGGGCGACGTGGTGGTGCTCGACGGCGAGGTCAGCGACTCGACGCGAACGGAGTTCTTCGCGGACGCGCACCCTGAGCGCTTCTTCGAGTTCTATATCGCCGAGCAGCAGATGATCGCGGCGGCCGTGGGCATGCAGGTCCGACGGTGGGTGCCCTATGCGGCGACGTTCGCGGCCTTCCTGACCCGCGCCCTTGACTTCATCAGGATGGCAGCGATCAGCAACGCCGACATCCGGATCGCCGGCTCGCACGCAGGCGTCGGGATCGGCCAGGACGGGCCATCGCAGATGGCGCTCGAGGACGTCGCCGCGCTCCGGGCCGTGCACGGCAGCACGGTGCTCTACCCGTGCGACGCCAATCAGGCCGCCACGCTGACGGCGCACATGGCAGACCTGTCAGGGATTAGCTACCTGAGGGCCAGCAGGGGGGACATGCCCGTCATCTACGAGCCGGGCGAGGAGTTCCCCGTCGGCGGCAGCCGCGTGCTCCGGTTCAGCGACGCCGACCAGCTCGCGATCGTGGCCGCGGGGATCACGGTGCACGAGGCACTGGCCGCCGCAGAACATCTCGCCGAGGACGGCATCAGCGCCAGGGTCATCGACGCGTACTCCGTCAAACCGCTCGATGCGGACACCATCCGCCAGGCAGCACTGGATACCGGCCACATCCTGACCGTGGAGGATCACTGGCCGCAGGGCGGTCTCGGAGACGCGGTTCTCGAAGCGCTCGCCGTACCTGACAGCTCGTTCCCCGCGGCCATGAAGCTGGCCGTCACGGACATGCCCGCGTCGGCGACGCCGGCCGAGCAGCTGCACGCCGCGGGCATCGATTCCGCGGCGATCAGGTCGGCCGCTGCGGAGCTGATTGGGATCGCGACCTGGCCGGCCGCGGGCAGCGGTGGCGTACGGTAGCGGCGCAGCCTGTTAGCGTTGCCGACCACCGACAGCGAGCTGAGCGCCATCGCGGCCGCGGCGATGACCGGTGAGAGCCTGACGCCCAGGAACGGGTACAGGATCCCCGCGGCGACCGGGATGCCGATCGAGTTATACCCGAGCGCGAAGAACAGGTTCTGCCGGATATTGCGCATGGTCGCCCTGGACAGCGAGATCGCGGCGGCCACGCCGGCGAGCGAACCGGAGATCAGCGTGACGTCGCCGGCCTCGATGGCCACATCGGTGCCCGTCCCGATCGCCATGCCGACATCGGCCGCCGCCAGGGCGGGGGCGTCGTTGATCCCGTCACCGACCATGCCCACCCTGCGCCCATGGGACTGCAGGCGCTGGACCTCGACTGCCTTGTGCTGCGGCAGCACCCCGGCCAGCACGCGGGAGATGCCGGCCTGGCGGGCGATCGTCGCCGCGGTGACGGCGTTGTCGCCGGTCAGCATCACGACCTCGAGGCCGAGCGTTCTCAGCGCGGCGATGGCAGCGGCTGAGTCTGGCTTCATGGTGTCGGCGACGGCCAGCACGCCCGCCGGCTCCCCGTCGACGGCCGCCAGCACCGGGGTCTTGCCCTGCTCCGACAGGCCGGCGGCGGCGGCCGCGAGCTGCGTCGCGTCGACGCCCTCCTGCGCCAGCAGCGCTGCGCTGCCCACCAGCACCGTTCGGCCGCCCACCGCGGCCCGCACGCCCTTGCCGGTCAGCGACTCGAAGGCGGTGGCGACCGGGACCTGCGTGCCGCGCTCGCGGGCTCCGGCCAGGATCGCCGCGGCGAGCGGGTGCTCGCTGTCTGCCTCGGCCGCCGCCACGAGCGTCAGCAGGTCCGCTGCGACCCACCGCCCGGCAGGCCGGACGTCGGTGAGGGCTGGCCGGCCCGCCGTGATGGTGCCGGTCTTGTCGAGCACGATCGTGTCCAGCGTGCACGCGGTCTCCAGCGCCGCGGCGGAGCGGAGCAGGATCCCGTCCCTGGCGCCCTTGCCGGTGCCGACCTGAATGGACAAGGGCGTGGCCAGCCCGAGCGCGCACGGGCAGGCGATGATCAGCACCGCGATCGCCGACACAAGGGCCAGGGTGATCGCCGGGGCCTGGCCGGCGATGAACCAGACGGCGAACGTCGTGATCGCGATGCCGATCACCGCGGGCACGAAGTACCCGGACACCGTGTCGGCGAGCCGCTGGATCGGCGCGCGGGTCGCCTGCGCCTGCCGCACCAGCACGATGATCTGGGCCAGCATGGTGTCCGCGCCGACCCTGGCCGCACGCACCCGCAGCGACCCCGTGGTGTTGATCGTCGCTCCGATGACCGTGTCCCCCGCCCGCTTCGTCACCGCCATCGGCTCGCCGGTCACCATCGACTCGTCCACGGCAGAGGATCCGGACACGACGACGGCGTCGACCGGGATCTTCTCGCCAGGGCGGATCACCAGCTCGTCGCCGGGGACGACGCGCTCGACCGGAATCTCGGCCTCGACGTCGTCGCGGACCAGCCGCGCGGTGCGCGGCTGCAGGCCGAGCAGTTCGCGGATGGCCTGCCCGGTGCCGGCCTTGGCGCGGGTCTCGATGAGCCTGCCCAGCAGGATCAGCGTCAGGATGACGCCGGTCGTCTCGAAGTACACCTCCCGCACCGACCCCGGCACGAGCCCTGGCGCGAGCGTGACCAGCAGGCTGTAGCCGTAGGAAGCCGTGGTGCCGAGCGTGATCAGGCTGTTCATGTCCGCTGACCGGTGCGCGAGCGCAAGCCAGCCGGTGCGGTGGATGGGCCAGCCGGCGTAGAACATGACGGGCGTGATCAGCGCCAGCTGGGTCCAGTGGTTCAGCAGCGCGGGCGGCGCCCACACGCCGAACGCGTCGTCCGCCATCACCGCGTACAGCACAGGCAGCGTCAGCACCGCGCTGGCGATCAGCCGCCTGGCCAGGTCCCTGATCTCCGCCTGGCGCTCCGCCGTCTCGGAGTCCTCCGGCGCCAGTGCGCGCTCGGCCGGCGCCGCGTCGACCACGGCGCCGCGCCCCGCACCCGGGCTCGCCGGCGTGTCACCGTCCGATGCGGCCTCGACGAGGAGCGAGCCGTGGATCATGTTCATGCCGCAGGCGAACCCGAACACGCCGGCCTCGGCAGGCTCGACCCTTATGGTCGTCCGCTGGTAGGCCGGCAGCGCGGCGCTGACGCGGAAGTCGGGAAACACGACCCGCGACGTGCAGTCGCCCGTTTCCTGACGATCGAAGGTCAGCTCGACTGGCACCCCCTGGCGAACCCGGATGACCTCGGGGCTGTAACCGCCCCGCACCGTCACCGTTGCCCGCTGCACCCCGCCGCTCAGCTCAGCCGCGCTGGCCCGGCGCGGGCCGAAGAAGAACCAGCCGAGCCCGGCCAGCGCTGCCGCGGCGGCCAGCACGACGACGATGTCCGCCACTCTCATCGCGATCTCCTGCCGATGTCCGGTGCCATGGCGTCATGTTATACCCCATATGGGTATGCTCAGCGGAGGATGCCTGTGGGGATGCCGTGTACCGATACGCCGACAACAAGGACAACTGCCTTCAGCGGCTGCGCCGGATCGAAGGCCAGGTGCGCGGCTTGCAGCGGATGGTCTGCGACGACCAGTACTGCATCGACATCCTGACCCAGGTCTCCGCTGTCACGAAGGCCCTGCAGGCCGCGGCGATCTCAGGCCGTCGCCCGCCTGGTCAGGTCGTGACGTCCGCGCTCGCCGAGCGGCGCGCGAGTCCGTCGACGAAGATGTCGATGAGCGTCTCGAAGCGTTCGTCGGCGTCGGAGAGCGCGAATTCGTCCGCGAGGCTGACCATGTTCGGGAAGTGCCCGGGCGGCAGGGCGGCAATGTAGTCGCGGGTCATGTTCGCCGCCTCCTGGAGTGCGGCCGCGTCGCCGCCCGCAAGCCCACCCTGGTCGCCCGCATGATCGGCGTCCTCGACGCCGGTTTCGTCCACGGTGAAGCCGTTCACGGTCGCGATGAGCAGCAGGTATCCCTGCACCGCCAGCCGCGGCGGCAGCCCGCCTGCCCGCATGATCGCCAGGACGCGCTCAGACAGCCGCAGCGCGTTCTGGCCCATCGGGATCCGGCCGATCGAGATCCGCACGATGTAGGGGTGACGCAGGCTGATGCGGCGCTGCTCCCGCGCGACGTCCTTGAGTTGCTCTCGCCACCGCCGCGGGTCGGGGTCCGGCACCTCCTGCTCGCCGATCAGGCGGTCGAGGACGAGATCGAGCAGGCCGCCCTTGCTGCCGACATGCCAGTAGAGCGACGCGGCACCGGTGCCGAGTTCCTCGGCGAGACGCCGCATGCTCAGCGCGGCGAGGCCCTCGCGGTCGAGCAGGCCGACAGCCGCGTCGACGATGGCGTCGCGGCTGATCGGGGCGCGGCGGCGGGCCCGCCGGTCAGGTAGCCGCTGCCATGGTGGCGGCGGGATCCGCGGCTCGCCGTCTCGGTCCGCGGTCATCAGGACCTCCTCTCGCGCGCGCCCTGGTTCCGGGTCCTTCCTTGAACACTGTACCAGTTAACGAACACTGTTTGACTCGACCGCGGATCCAATGATAGAACACTGTTCGATCAACGAATCACGTTCGAGGGAGTAATCGATGACCAGTCAAGCCGTCCTCACCGGCCGGCCAGGCACGCCAGAGGCGTCAGCGGCGCCAGGCGGCTATCGCTGGCGCTGGCTCGCCGCGCTCGTCATGATCATCGGCGCGCTGATGGACATGATCGACGTGACGATCGTCAATGTCGCGCTGCCCACCATCCGGCGCGACATCGGCGCGACCGCCACCCAGCTGGAGTGGGTCGTATCCGGGTACATGCTGGCGTTCGCGGCGGCGCTGATCATCGCCGGGAACCTCGGCGACTTGCTCGGCCGCAAGCGGGTGTTCTTGTTCGGCGCCGGGTTGTTCGGAGTCGCGAGCCTGTGCGCCGGGCTATCGGCAACAGCGCCCGAGCTGATCGCGGCCCGCTTCGTTCAGGGCGCGGCCGCCGCGGCGATGGCTCCGCAGGTCCTCGCCACGTTCCGGGCGATCTTCTCCGGCGGCGAGCGGGGCAAGGCATTCGGGATCTACGGCGCGATGCTCGGATTCGCATCCGCGATCGGCCTGGTTCTCGGTGGCCTGCTGACCGAGGCCAACGTGTTCGGCTGGAGCTGGCGCTCGGTGTTCTTCGTGAACATCCCGATCGCCGTCATCACCCTGATCGCCGGCCTGCGCGTGGTGCCGGAGACCAGGGACCCGGCACGGCGCCGGCCCGACATTCCTGCCGCCCTGCTGCTGGCGGCCTCGCTGGTCGCCGTCGTGTATCCGCTGCTTGAGGGCCGTCAGCTCGGCTGGCCCGCGTGGCTATGGCTGCTGGCCGGCGCCGGAGCGGCTGGGCTGTGCGCGCTTGGCGTGCTCGAGAGCAGGCGGCGCCGCCGCCCGGTAGCGCCGCTGCTGCGAGCCGGGCTGTTCCGCGTCCCCGCGTTCGCGGCAGGCCTGAGCGTCCAGCTCGCGTTCTCGGCAGGCATGCAGGGCTTCTTCCTCGCGTTCGCGCTGTGGCTGCAGGCCGGCGAGCACTTCTCGCCGCTCAAGGCCGGCCTGACGGCCGTCGCGTTCAGCGTGGGCAGCTTCATCGCAGCGCCGGTCGCGGTTCCGCTCGCGCAGCGCTACGGCCGGGGCGTCCTGGCCAGCGGCGCTGCGGCGATGGTGGCAGGCATCCTGGGCGTCGCCCTGGCTGCTGGGGCCGTGGGCGCGGGCGGCAGCCCGTGGCCGATCGTCCCCGGCCTCGCGGTGGCCGGCGCGGGCCTTGCCCTGCTGGTCGTGCCGCTGGTCAACGTGGTGCTGGCGGCGGTTCCCGCCGCGGTGGCCGGCGGCGCGTCCGGGCTGTTCAGTACCGCGCAGCAGCTCGGCGGCGCGCTGGGCGTGGCACTGTTCGGCACGGTGTTCTTCGGGTACCTGAGCGGCCACTCGTTCCAGGCCGCGCTGATCCACACCGCGCCTTACGCGATGGGCGCCTTCGCGCTGTGCGGCATCCTGTCGCTGCTGCTGCCGCGCACGGCGGTCGCGGAGGAGGCTCTGACCGCATCCTGATCGCCGCGGCCAATGGGCCCCGGTCAGCGTCAGCTGGCCGGGGCGCTCTCGGCGTCGGGCAAGGTAGGTGCGTCGGTGGGGTACAGGCCGGCCACGAAGCCGTAGACCTGATCGCCAGACCTTGGGATCTGGGCGAACCTGCGCGCGACGGACTGGACTTCAGCCCAGAAGGCTCGCACCTCCTCGATCGGAATCCTGGCGTGCACGAGAGTGCACCGCAGGTCGTCGGCAGCGTGGGCAGGAGCGGCCTCTGCTGCCGCCCTCTCGAGCCCGTTGATGGCGGCTACGACCTGCTTGTCCTCCGGGCGGCTCAGCACGCCGATGTAGAGCGTGCGGGCCACCCGGCCGTAGAACCGCTCCTCGATAGCCCGCACCCGCCTGGTCCTGACCACCTTGAGCAGGCGGGCGTTTACGAGCAGGTTGACGTGGTAGGCGATCGTGCTCTTGGGCCGGCCGACCGCCCGCGCCATCTCCGTCACCGTGGCAGCCCGCTCGAGTAGCAGTTCAAGCACCGTGGCGCGCACCGGATCGGCGAGCGCGCGCAGCTGCTCGGGAGCCGTGACGATGAGCATCTCGTCGAGGTCATAGTCTGGGATCTGCTCATTGACCGGCATATGTGGACCGTTCTAAGGTTATGGATCATTCGCTCATAGTCATCCGATGACAGGAGTGTAGAGATGACCGACGTCGTTCTCTTCCACCACGTGCAGGGACTCACCGACGGAGTGCTCGCGTTCGCGGAGCAGCTGCGGGCCGGCGGCCACACCGTGCACACGCCTGACCTGTTCGGCGGTGAGCGAGCGGCAACCGTCGAGGACGGGATCGCGCTGACGAAGCGCATCGGGGATGAGGTGCTCGACTCGCGAGCCGACCAGGCGGTCGCGGACCTGCCGGAGAACCTGGCCTATGCGGGGTTCTCGCACGGCGGCGGCACGGCGCAGCGGCTCGCGCAGACCAGGCCGGGCGCGCGGGGTGCGCTGCTCTACGAGTCCTGCATGCCGATCACCGGCGACTGGGCCTTCGGGCCATGGCCGGACGGAGTCGCCGTGCAGATCCACGGCATGGAGAAGGACCCGTTCTTCGGCCTGGAAGGGGACATCGACGCGGCGCGCGAGATCGTCGAGAAGGTCGGTCCCGACCTGGCCGAGCTGTTCGTCTATCCCGGCGACCGGCACCTGTTCACAGACAGCTCGCTGCCGTCGTACGACGCCGACGCGACGGCGCTGGTGATTCAGCGCTCGCGGGCTTTCCTCGACCGGCTCGGCTGACGTCGCCTGGCCAGGTGCTGCCAGGCCCTGGCGAGCAAGATTTCCGCCACGCCGAACCCTGCGATGACCGGCTGGAGGAAGAAGTAGCGCTGCAGCACGAGCATCTGGACGGCGATCCACGCGATCAGCGTGAAGCCAGCGAGGTAGCTCGCGGCGAGCGCCACGCGGCGCGTCGTCGCAATCAGCAGGGCAACGGTCAACTGCGGCATCGCGACCCCGATCAGCAGTGCGATCCCGGGCAGCGTCCAGCTCGTGAACGGGGTCTGACGGAGCCAGCTCAGGGGCATGCCGAACCCGTCCCGCACCAGCTGTGTCCCGCCGAAGATCGCCGCGGCGGTCAGGAACAGCGCGATGCCGGTGAGCAGCCAGGCCCGCCAGCCACGACGGGTGGCCAGCGGGATCGCGACCGCAGCGCGGGCCGCGCCGAACCCGCGCAGCAAGTAGTAGACCGGGACGAGCCCTATCAGCGCGAGCGCCGCGAACACCGGCGCGAGTGCCCCTGACGCCACCGGCGACGCCGGGTCGGCCGCATGCCCGTACCACTGGTCCACCGCCACGCATGCGGTTTCAATCACCCACATGATCAGCCCCGCGCCGACGATCAGGTAGCCGGCCGGGCGGTGCCGCCAGAGCCAGGCCGCCGCGATCGCCATCAGCGGCAGCCACAGCGCGAGGTCCTGCACGAACACGACGTTCGTTGTCATGCCGGTTCCCCGCAGGTAACCTGGCGCGCCCTCGCTGGCCAGGCCAGGCACGATCCTTGCCAGCCAGACGGCCGCGTTCAGCGCCACGACGATCCAGACGTAGCTCGCGATACCCCGCACGGGAACGCGGGCGGAGAAGCGTCGCGCGAGTGAGCGGACGTCGGTCCGCGCGACGACGACGGCGATCGAGAAACCCGACAGCGAGAGCATGGCCAGGTAGAGCGGGAACAGCCGGTTGACTGGCGTGGCGAAGAGGAACATCAGCGCGTTGTAGGCAAGCACCGCCGTCGTGCCCAGCCAGGCAAGGACCGCCACGGCCGATCCGCGCCAGGCCAGCACGAGCGACCCGGTCAGTACGGGGACAGCGATCAGCACGATGGCCAGCGCGGTCCCGCGCGCTGATCCGTTCATCACGGCAGGGCCCCGCAGGATGCCCGTGAGCAAGAAGGTCAGGAGGGCACTCGTGAGCGCGGCCAGCGCCAGCGCCCCTGAAAGCCAGTACGCCAGAGCGCCAGACCTGAGAACTGGAGGACTGGCGCCCTTGCTGATCGTCACCGCGATTCGTCGCACAGTTGTCGTAGCCATCGCCGTTCACCTCGGGCATTTGGGCCGCCGCTTGGCCTCCTACCGTCAGCTTCGCCATCCGCGAAATGGCGGGCCAGTGGCCTAAGTCCCGTGGCTTTGGTCAATGGGCCTCGGCCCGCGGGTCCTGCTGAAAGAACCCCATGGTGTTGCCTTCAGGATCGCGTGCGTACGCCGACCATCCCATGCCAGGAATCGGCTGCTTGCCTACCGCCACGTCGCCGCTGCAGCGTTGCACGCGGCTGAGAACGTCGCCGATGTCCGCAACCCCCGGCGATGAGAACTGGGCTCTGGAGCGCTGTCGAGGCTCACGCTCGCGTGGCGGGCAGGCGGCCGGAAGGGCAGAAAGTCCCGAAGCAGCGACGCCATCGGCACGCTCCGGGCGCGGAAGGCAGCGGCCGGGCTCAACGGGCAAGCACGTACCTCTGGTACCAGTACACCTCGTCGACGAAGCCGATCCTGCGGTACAGCCCGGCGGGACGGCCGCCGTCGGTCGCATTGATCAGCAAAGACCGGCAGCCCTGAAGGATCAGATGTCACCGGCTTCGTTCGGCCCGGATTCCGCAGGCCTGCCAGCCGGCCTGCGGGGAGGAACCGGTCGGTGGCGGTCGGCCCGGCAACATGCTGGCACCCCGCGACCGCCCGGCTAAGCGGGCTCATGACAGCAGCTGCTCCACGGCGATACGCAGGACGGTGTTGTCAATTCCTTGCTCTGGCAGGTCGGACCGGATGAGTCCCAGTTGCCGGGTGTAGGCATTCTCGAAGGTGCCGAACGCGTTGTGCTCGGAGTACACACGTTCGAACTGGGGCAGTTTGTCGTACCGGGCCACCAGCCGGTCGCGGTTCAGTTCGTTGTACTGGCCCCAGTGCGGACGGCCTCCGAGGTTGCCCGGCCCGTAGCACAGCGACTCTTCGATGTCGGCCAGGGCCCGCTTGTAGTCGGCGAGCTGCTCCGCCCGCTTGTCCGAGTCGTTAGGCAGCACCAGCGGGACCTCGATCATGCAAGTGTCCCGGCCATATTGCGGCGCCAGGTAGTGCTCGCCGGCAGCGACGAACCTGACACCGAACGGAACGGCGTAGAAGTACTGACTCGACCGCATCAGATCAAGGATCCGATCGACCGCGGCGATGGTGTTCTCGGCGGGGACCGCGATCTCGGTCGAGATCACCTCCGGTGGCCGGTCGGGCTCCTGGCGGGGCCCCGTGTCGTCTCGCTCGCGGCGCAGCACCCAGCAGTTGCGCGAGAAGTCCACGTCGCCCTCGAACGGCGGCTCGTCGGCACTGTTCTCGAAGTTCTCCTGATCCGGTCACCGATGTCAATAACCAGGAAGATGTTCCCGTTCGCGTCGTCGATCGCCGGTCGGACGAGGTCCTCGGCGAAACGCTGGAACAGGCTGCTCTTGGCCCGCCGAGGTGGCCAGTCGAACTTGTCTTTCCAGTCGTCGGGTTTGGTCCTGTCGGCGATCTCGTTGCGCCGGCGCACCAGGCACATGGGGTTAGAGGTGGCGTCCTTGCCGCGGGTCTCGGCCGAGTTCACGAGGAACTCCCAGTGCCGATTGCTGGTCAGCACGTCCGGGAGGGATCCGTTCGGACCCGGAGCTAGGAGCTGGCGCACCTGGTGCCAGCGCATGGCCTGATTCTTCTCGTTCAGCCAGTAGGCATCGCGGACCTTTAGCACAACTGAGTGCACCAGGCCGACGCAACCGAAGCTGACTACGGCCGAATAGAAGGTGCCGTCGTCAGCGATCAAACTCCATGTCAGGCTCGGCCGCCTCGAACAGCGCCCGGTCCGTCAGCCCGTCGGCGGGTTCGATTCTTCTCATCCGGACGTCCGGCTGACCGTCCACCGACCGGACGGTGACCATGTCGATGGAGATGATGCTGTCGGCGATGGGACCGAGCGACATCCCGGACCCATGCGGCCCGGTGCAGGCCGCGCCGATCAGCGACTGCCAATCGAAGCTCCCCATGTTGCCAGGGACCCGGCAAAGTCGTGAATTGAGCCTGTGACCTGCGGTGTCGTAACTGCAGGTGATGTGCCCGGCGTGTCTGGAAGTGGCGGGCAGGGCCCGGGCGGAACGATGGAAGTTCTCACACGCACCATCGCCTGCCCCGAGGGACTCCCGCCCGCCGATGCCATCTTCGCCTATTGCGGCTGCCCGCAGCCAGTACCTGCTTGATCTCCTTGCCCAGGTCCCGGACCCGCGGAAGAGGCGCGGCCGCCGGCACCCGCTGGCGGGACTGCTGGCCGTCGGGGTCGCGGCGGTGATCGCGGGCTCGAAGTCGTTCGCCGCGATCGGGCAGTGGGCCGCTGACGCCGGCCCGGAGGTGCTGGCCGTGCTGGGCGCGGCCCGGGGCGCGGCGGAAGAGTCGACGTTCCGGCGCGCGTTCGCCCTGGTCAGCGCCGATGCTCTCGACCGGGCCGTCGGTGCCTGGCTGTGGACGAGGGCGGCGCGGGCCGCGGCCGGCTGGTCATCGCCATCGACGGGAAGACCGTCCGGGGCGCGAGGAGCAAGGCCGGGAAGGCCCCGCACCTGGTCGCGGCCCTGGCGCACGGCATCGGCGCGGTCCTGGGCCAGGTCGCGGCGGACGAGAAGTCGAACGAGATCCCCGCGGTGCGGGAGCTGCTGACGGCGTTCGCCGACCTGGCCGGGGCAGTCTTCACGCTCGACGCGATGCACACCCAGCATGACACCGCGCAGGCCATCCTCGGCCGTGGCGCTGACTACGTGATGACCGTCAAAGCCAACATGCCGACCCTGTACAGGCAGCTCAGGAAGCTGCCCTGGGCCGCCGTCCCCTCCGCCTCGGCGGTCAGCACGGACCACGGCCGCCGGGCCCGCCGCGCCATCAAGGCCGTGCTCACGCGCCCTCCTGGATCGAGTTCGAAGGCGCCGCCCAGGTCGCGCAGCTGCGCCGCACGGTCACGAAGAAGGGCAAGAAAACCGTCGAGGTCGTCTACCTCATCACCAGCGACCGCAATGCGGACCCGGCCACCCTGGCCACCTGGGTCCGCGGCCACTGGCACATAGAAAACAAGCTCCACTGGGTCAGGGACGTGACCTACCTGGAGGACAAGTCGCTGGTCAGGGCAGGAAACGCACCCCGGGTGATGGCATCGCTGAGAAGCCTGGCCATCAGCATCCTGCGTCTGGACGGCCACGCCAACATCGCCGCCGCCAACCGCCACCACGCCCGCGACCCGCAGCGAACCCTCAAGCTACTTCAAGCTGCATGAATACGACTTTGCCGTGTCCCTGGGTCAGATTGGTGCAGACCTGTTTATGTGGATTCGCGGAGCTGTGCGGTCGGTGAGGCCAGTGGAGTAGTCAGAGCGGCAGTTCTCCCAGGACTTCGCCGTCGAACTGTTCTCCGGTCGGACGGAAGCCGAGGCGCAGGTAGAAGTCCTCGGGGCCGCCCTCGCCGGGCACCCAGAACACGGTGATCCGCGACTGGCCGCGGCGCCGCGCTTCTTGCGCAACCGCATCGACCGCGAACCGGCCGTAGCCCCTGCCTTGCTCGCTGGCTGCGATGTTCAGTCGCCAGATGCCCGCCCGGAAGGCGTGGAACTCGTTGCCGGGGTCGAAGTTGCCCATCACGAAGCCCACGACGCGGTCATCATCCATGATCAGTCGGGGCCAGGCCGTATCACGGTGCACATAGGCCTCGGACAGCGAGTCCACGACTGATGCGACGAACCTCTGCTGCTCGGGCTTCACCTGGATGTCACGGGCCGCTTGGACATTGTCCGGGGTTATTTCTGCCAGGCGCATGACCATAGCCTGAGAAGCTAGCAAAGAATCCCTATGTCCCTCCAGGTTACGCCGCGTCAGCGTGGCTTGGAATGACAAGGTGGGCGATCACTGCCGGGTCTGCCCGGCGGCCGTGCGGCCGATATTGGCCGACACTGGCGCGTCCCGGCGTTGTCAGGGCCGCTTGCCACCCTCACCGGCACCTCCCGGATCAGTCGGGTAGGACCGGCGGGTTTCCCCGCCGGTCCCCCCTCAGAACTGCCCGCGCGGCTTTCACCGCAAGCAGCTCAGGCAAGTCGCTTGGGCGGTTCAGGATTGAAGTGCCGGACCTCTGCGTTGGCGGGCCTGAAGCTCGCGTCGGCAGGAGGCGTGAACGAGGCGGGTTTGCTCACCGTCCGGTGAGCCGGGCCGTCCGTGGTGGACGAGATAGCTGGCGGCTACCGCGCGGCGGACGACGTGCAGCCACCAGCGCTCCCAGTCCTCAGGAGACTCCGGCGGCTGTTCGGCGGACAGCATTTCATCTCCGCAGAGCGGACAGCGGCCGTCCTGCCTGGTGAGCAGGCGCAGCGTGTAACGATCCAGCGGGGGCTTGACGCGCTGCCGCCGTTCGGCCCAGTAGCTGGCCAGGGCGGGGTCGTCGGGTGACGCCCCGCCCTTGACCATGGTGTGCCGGACGATGCCGGTCCAGGAGAACTTCACCAGGTGGGCGCCGCTGGCGGCGTCGCCGAACACCCAGCGGTCATTCCTGAACTTGTTGAACCTGCCGAAGTAGCGGGCCGAGACCCACGTCTTCGGCTTGCCCGCGTGGCTGTGGACAGCCCACTTGTAAGTGAGCTTCCACAGGTAGTCGTCCAGGGCGCTGAACGCCTTCTTGGACACCACACCCCGGTAGTAGGCCGCCCATCCCCGGATAACCGGGGCGAGCGCGGCGATGACCGCCGCCGCGTTGGATCCGCGCAGTGCACGCATCTCCGTGCGGAGCCGTTCCCGGATGCGCCGGAGCGCCGCCTTCGATGGCTTGATCAACAGCTTGCCGTCATAGCGCCTGACGTTGAACCCCAGAAAATCGCACCCTGCGGACAGATGCACGATCCGGGTCTTGTCCTCATTGAAGACCAGGCCCCTGGGCGCAAGCCACTCAGCCAGCAACGCCTTGACCTGCTGTGCCTGCCGCTCACTGTGGCAGAACGCAATCAGGTCATCGGCATAACGGATCACCACCGGAGAGCCCGGCACCGTCTCACCGGCATGGTCACCGGTGGTGTTGCGATAGCGGACTCCTGCGGCTTCCTCCAGCCCGTGCAACGCGATGTTCAGGAGCAAAGGACTGATGACACCGCCTTATGAACAGTGCCGGGTTATGCGCGGCGCTGGCCTGCTGGCCCTGGTGACAGCGATGCCGGGGGCCGGGCGCTGCGCATAACCCTTCGTGCTGCGGTGGCTCAGAGGCTGGAGAGCCAGCTGAGCAGTCCGGCGTCGTGGTTCCATTCGGGCAGGCCGTCGGCGACGATGTCGGTGTAGGCGGCCTCAAGGGCCTTGCGCTTGGCCTCGGTGGACGCCCGGGCGTAGATGTCGGTGGTAGCTAGCTCGACATGCCCGAGAATGTCGCGGATGTAGGGCAGCGGAACGCCGCTGTCGTAGAGATGCATTGCACGGCTGTGTCGTATTACGTGCGGGCTGAGGTCGGCTCCGGCGAGTGCCGGGTCACCGGCCCGGGCTTGGTATTTGGCGATGATCCAGGCGATGCCGCCGCGGCTGAGCCTGGTCCCGTACTGGCTGGCGAACAGCGGCTGGCCGTCGTGGCCGGGCTGGTCGAGGCCGTGCTCGGCCAGGTAGGCGGCCAGCAGCGCGGCGGTGTTGTGGCCGAGCGGGACGTGGCGGATCTTGCGTCCTTTGCCGGTCAGCACGGCCAGCGGCGGGGGTTGCAGGCGGATGTCGCGCACGGTCAGGCCGGCGAGTTCGGAAACCCTGGCGGCGGTGTCGTAGAGGGTGGCCAGCAGGGTCGCGTCACGGCGGCCGCGGCGGGTGGACCTGTCGGGTGCGGCGAGCAGGCGGCGGGTCTGCCCGGCCGTCAGGTGATTCACGACCTGCCGGGGCTTCTTCTTGGCGGGGATCGCGAGAATGTCCTGGCAGCCGGCCATCCTGGCCGGGTCCTGCGACTGCAGCCAGCGGAAGAACGAGCTGAGAGCGGCCAGCCGCTGGTTGCGGGTCGGGATGCTGTTGTGCCGTTCGGTCTCCAGCCAGTTCAGGAACCCGGTGATGGCTGCGGCGTCAATGTTGTCGAGGGTGAGCCGCTCGGGCGGGATGGACCTGCAGTCGCCGAACCAGGCGATCAGCAGCTTGAAGGTGTCCCGGTAGGAGGCGATGGTGTTCGGTGAGCAGCCCCGCAGCCCGGCCAGGTGCGAGGTGAGGAAACGGTGCAGGAAGACCGCGAAGTCAGTCGCCATGACACGGCCCTGCCAAGAGCGGCGGGACGATGTCTCCGAGGGTTTGCTGGACCCGGGCGATGATGTGCGGGTAGGACTCGGCGGTCAGCCGCAGGTAGTAGCCGGTGTCGGCGATCGAGGAGTGACCCATGTAGGTCTGCAGGACCGGCAGTAACGCGCCGACGTCCTCCCCGGCAGCGAACCACGAGGCCAGGTTATGGACCGCCATCGAATGACGAAGATCATGGACCCGGGGGCCGTGGCCCCGGCCGCCGTGGGGAATGCGGGCCTGCCACAAGAACCGGCGGAAGTTATGGTCGATGTTGGCCAGCGTCAGCGGGCGCCCGGACGTGCCGGGGAAGAACCAGTCCCCGCCGGTGCGTCCGGCCACCTGGGCGTGGTAGTCAGCGAGCCGGTCGCGCAGCGGCGCGCTGACCGGCACCTGCCGGTCCTTGCCGCCCTTGCCGTCGCGGATGGTCAGCACCCCTGCCTCGAGGTCGACGTCGACGAAGCGCAGCAGCCGGGCTTCGGAAGCCCGCAGGCCGCAGGCATAGATCGTGCGGAACAGCACCGGCATCACCAGGTGCCGGAACGGGACCTGCGAGTTGTAGTGACACCGGTCGGCCTGAGCGAACAGAGCCGCCCGTTCGGCGTCGGTATAAATGTGCGGAACATAGCGGGCGGGCCGGGGCAGCGCCCGCCGGGCAGCACGTACGCCTCAATGCCACGGCGGCCTAGCCAGCGGGCCAGCTCCCGCGCCGGCGCGGCCAGGCCCTGCAGCGTCGCCGGCTTGACACCCCGCTGCCGGGCCGAGGTGATCCATGCCTCGACCGATGCCCGGTCCGGTGCCTCCAGCCCGGGAAACTCAGCTCTGCAGAACGCGGCGAAGCGGGCCAGCACCCGCTCCTCGGCGTCGTACTTATAGCCTGTGGCGCGCTTCTCAGTGACCAGCGCCGTGATCGCGCCCGCCATCGTGATCGCGGCGGTCACCGTGACACGCCCGGTGTTGCCGGCGCGTCCGGGTCCAGCGCGCACTTGGCCAGCAGGCCCAGCGAGGATTTCAGGTAGACGCCGGTCGACTGGACCGACAGGTGGCCGAGGATGCCGGCGATCTGCTCGACCGGCGTGCCGTCCTCCATCAGCCGCGTGGCCAGCGAATGTCTGAGCGAGTGCATGCCATGACGGCGTTTGTCGCTCACCGGGACGTGCGCCACCCGGGCGTGCTTGACCAGGATCTGATGCAGATGGTCCTGGTCGGAGAACGGGCCGATCGGTGCCATGTGCCGCACGAACACCTGGGAGCAGTCACACGCCGGCCGGCCATGGCGGATGTAGTCGATCACCGCCCAGCCGACGTCTTTCAGCAGCGGCAGCTGCACCCGCTGCCCGGTCTTGGCCTGCGTCACCAGCAGCCGGTTGCCCGGCCAGTCGAAGTCGGCGAACTCCAGCCGGCGGATATCGACGCCGCGCAGCCCGAGCCTGGCGATCAGCAAGATGATCGCGTAGTCCCGCTTCCCGCACGGGTTGTCCTGGTCGATCGCCTCGATGATCCTGGCGACCTCGCCCGGACCCCACACCGACGGGATCCTGGCCTGCCGGGCCGAGCGGGCCGCCGGCACCGCCTGCAGACAGCGGGCGTCGACCACGCCAGCGGCGGCGGCGAACCGCAGGAACGACCGCACTGCGCACAGCTTCTGCTCGACCGTCTTGAACTGATAGCCGGCCAGCGTCGCGACGAACGCGCCGATCATGGCAGCGTCACAGCCCGCCAGCCCGCCCCTGGTGCCGCAGAACGCAGCGAACTCACCGGCCAGCGTCCCGTAGGTCCGCACCGTCGAGGCCGACCGCCCAGCAGTGCGCAGGTGCTCCTGGAACCGGGCGATCGCCTCGCCGCCGGGACCGTCCAGCTTGCTCACCGAGCGGCTATAGCGCCGCAGCACCGCCCCGTGGACCGCGTAGTCCTCCAGCGTCTGGGCGACCCGGAACAAGTACACATCCGTCCGCTTCAGCGTGCCGGCCTGCTCCTTGGCGAAGAAACCGCACGCGTCATCGACCCACGCCAGCGCCGCGTCGAGGGAGAACTCCTCGATACCGCGAGCGGCACAGTACTTCTGCATCCGGCGCCAGCATCCCCGGTACCACTTCATCGTCGAGTCCTTGTAACCCAGACGCCGAAACTCCGCGTCCAGGTCCCGCACCAGCACAGACAGCATCACCATGCCAGCCGACCTCCCGATCATCGGGCGGGCCCGGCCCATGCCAGGCCTCATGATCGAGATGATCCGCGTGTTATGCGCAGTGTTCGAGTGCACGCAACGCGCCCACCAGGGCCAGCAGGCCAGCGCTGCGCATAACCCGGCACTGTTCATAAGGCGGCTTATGTTCAGCTGAACATAAGCCGCCCTGGGGAGTTCCCTCCTCGGTCGGCGCGAACCCCTTGCCAGCCTCGAACACCCCGGCCTTGAGCCAGTCCCGGATCATGTCCCTGGCGGGGAACGACCCGAGCGCTTCAAGAAGCCGGGGATGATCGATTCTGTCGAACGCCGCGGCCAGGTCCGCGTCCAGCGCCCACACCCGCTTGGCCAAAGGGCCCCGGCAGACGGTGAAGATCGCTTGAATCGCGTCGTGGCAGCCCCGGCCCGGCCGGAACCCATAGGATCTGGGCTCGAACCGGGCTTCCCACTCGGGCTCCAGCGCATTACGTACCCTGCCCTGATGGCAGCGGTCCGCGATCACCGGAATCCCGAGCGGCCGGAGCTTCGCACGGTTACCCGCCTTGGGTATGAACACCCGCTTAACCGGCCGGGGCCGCCATGACGACGCCTCACGGTGAACTTGCACCGTCAGCTCCGTCCTGGCCGGAGAGGTCAGCGCGACCTGCCCGTCGATCCCTGCCGTCTTGCGGCCAGCGTTGCGCTGCGTTGCCTGCCGCACGCTGACCAGCGTGTTGCTCCAGCTCCGCAGCATCAGCTTCTGCAGGTTCCTGACCGTGGCCAGGTCCCCTTCCTGCGCCGCCTTGAAGATCCGCTGCCGTAGCCGCCGTACGTTTTCCTCGTGGAGGCGCCAATCGACAGCGTCCCAGTCGAGGTCCACGTCCTCTGGTCCGTTCACCATGAGGTGCCTAACTTGCCCTTCGGTGCCAGCGGTTCGGGCCGCATCGCTTCAAAGACTCACCCGCTCACGTCAGCACTCCTCCCGGAGCCGGGCCAGGCCCGGTATCCGGCCAGTTATCCGGGAGCAGCGGCCTGGAGGAGCCGCCACGACGTCCCGGTTTCCTGTCGACTTTCGTCCGCCGGCATTGGCTTCTTGAGCGTCCTGTTCCCGCTAGAGGATTCCGCTCTCCTCACGGTCGGCCTACCAGCCCGCCTTCGGCGGGTCCGGACTCTGACGGGGTTTCCGTGTTCCGCACGCATGAGATACGACCGGGGTGGGTGCCTTCTTTACTCCGGGGCGGCGGTGTCCTCCCGATCAGCGCAGCCTCTCTGACCGGCGCCTGCCGCTTCACAGCGGCCAGCCCTATGCCCCGCTGGAACGTCCCATCGGCGGAGCTGCTGATAACGGAGCATACGAAGATTCACTCGCGTTCACCCGTCCGGTCTTCCCCTCGCCCGCCACCCCCGGATGGAACGGGAACGGCTTCGGCTTTCACCCTGGGCTTCGCACCCCGCAGTTACCCGCGACGCACGCCAAGGAGGGGACGGCCCGGCGGACACTGGACCGGATCACAACCTAACCAAAAGCAACCTCCAAACGGCGTGATCACTCACAACGTGCGACCTCACGTCGCACAGCTGCCCCCAGCTTCACCAGGCTGCTGCGACAGCCCGGCGGAGAAGGCCTTTCACCCCTCACGATCCACCAGCGCCTCACGGCGCACTCTCGCCCGTGGTCAGGCCCTTGGCATACAGCGACAGCACGATCTCATCGACCCAGGTCAGCCGCCGCTGCCGTTTCTTCACGATCTGCGGCTCGAAGGTCCCGGCCCGGTCCCGCGGCACCTCGATCCCGACCTGCCCGCTCGCCTCAGTCAGCACCGTCTTCGGCCTGGTGCCGTTGCCAGGGACCCGGCAAAGTCGTGAATTGAGCCTGTGACCTGCGGTGTCGTAACTGCAGGTGATGTGCCCGGCGTGTCTGGAAGTGGCGGGCAGGGCCCGGGCGGAACGATGGAAGTTCTCACACGCACCATCGCCTGCCCCGAGGGACTCCCGCCCGCCGATGCCATCTTCGCCTATTGCGGCTGCCCGCAGCCAGTACCTGCTTGATCTCCTTGCCCAGGTCCCGGACCCGCGGAAGAGGCGCGGCCGCCGGCACCCGCTGGCGGGACTGCTGGCCGTCGGGGTCGCGGCGGTGATCGCGGGCTCGAAGTCGTTCGCCGCGATCGGGCAGTGGGCCGCTGACGCCGGCCCGGAGGTGCTGGCCGTGCTGGGCGCGGCCCGGGGCGCGGCGGAAGAGTCGACGTTCCGGCGCGCGTTCGCCCTGGTCAGCGCCGATGCTCTCGACCGGGCCGTCGGTGCCTGGCTGTGGACGAGGGCGGCGCGGGCCAGCGGCCGGCTGGTCATCGCCATCGACGGGAAGACCGTCCGGGGCGCGAGGAGCAAGGCCGGGAAGGCCCCGCACCTGGTCGCGGCCCTGGCGCACGGCATCGGCGCGGTCCTGGGCCAGGTCGCGGCGGACGAGAAGTCGAACGAGATCCCCGCGGTGCGGGAGCTGCTGACGGCGTTCGCCGACCTGGCCGGGGCAGTCTTCACGCTCGACGCGATGCACACCCAGCATGACACCGCGCAGGCCATCCTCGGCCGTGGCGCTGACTACGTGATGACCGTCAAAGCCAACATGCCGACCCTGTACAGGCAGCTCAGGAAGCTGCCCTGGGCCGCCGTCCCCTCCGCCTCGGCGGTCAGCACGGACCACGGCCGCCGGGCCCGCCGCGCCATCAAGGCCGTGCTCACGCGCCCTCCTGGATCGAGTTCGAAGGCGCCGCCCAGGTCGCGCAGCTGCGCCGCACGGTCACGAAGAAGGGCAAGAAAACCGTCGAGGTCGTCTACCTCATCACCAGCGACCGCAATGCGGACCCGGCCACCCTGGCCACCTGGGTCCGCGGCCACTGGCACATAGAAAACAAGCTCCACTGGGTCCGTTCTCCGGGAGTTCCCCGGGCTGTTGCGTGACGTTGCATAAGGGCGACACGCAGCAGGTTTCACGACGGATCTCCGTGGGTGCGGTGCTCGTGGCTGGTAGGAGTTCACGACAGTACGAGATCGGGGGATCACGGGGTGCGAGCGTTCATGGTTCAGTTGCCGTCCGGGGCACGGTACTGGACGGTGCTGGATGACGAGCTGTCTGTCGTTGCGGCGGCGGATTCGTTCCTGCGGCAGGTGCGGTTCGGCCGGGACGGCGCGGAATCGACGACGCGGGCGTATGCGGGCGGGATCGCCTTGTTCCTGCGGTGGTGCGCCCGGACGGGATGGGACTGGCAGGCCGGGATCGGACAGCTCGGGCTGTTCATTACCTGGCTGCTGCATGCGGGCGCGGACGTGTCAGGCCTGGACACCAGGCCCGGAGCCGAAGTCCTGGCCGGGCCGGGGACCCGGCCTGCGCGGTCGGCGCGGCGGGTCAACGCGGTGCTGGCCGCCGTGCGGGGCATGGCCGTCCACGCAGTCGCCGAGGGAACCGCTCCCGGGAACCTGGTGCAGGTACTTTACGAAGTCGCCGACGACCGCGATCTTCCGGCCGTGGCACGGCCGGAAGACGGCGGGACGGGCTGGCGGATGCGGGCGCGGCACCGGCTGCACGAGCCTGAAACGGCGGTGGGCCGGGCCAGCGATGAGGATGTCGTGGCGTTGCTGCGTGCGTGCCGCTCGGCGCGGGACCCGCTGATCGTGCTGCTGATGGCACGGGCGGGGCTGCGGCGCGGCGAGGTGCTCGGGCTGCGGCGCGGCGATGTCCACCTCCTCGCGGACTCCCGTGCGCTGGGCTGCCCGGTCGCCCGCGCGCACCTGCATGTGGTGCGCAGGCAGGACAACCCGAACCGGGCGGTGGCCAAGTCGCGGCGGCAGCGCGCGGTCCCGCTGGACTTCCTGACGGTGCAGGCGTTCGACAGCTATGAGTTCGAGCGGATGGCCGTCCCGGCAGCGGCTTCCAGTGACTTCGTGTTCGTGAACCTGTTCCGCGGCCCGCTGGGCGTCCCGATGCGGCTGGACGCGGTCAACGACCTGGTCGCCGCCGCAGTCCGGCGGGCCGGGATCGCCGCGGTGCACCCGCATCAGATGAGGCACGCGTTCGCCTCGAACGTCCTGGATGCCGGCGGTGCCCTGGACGAGGTGCAGGACCTGCTCGGTCACGCGAGCATTTCCTCCACGCAGGTCTATGCGCATCCCGATCCGTCCCGGCTGCGGGCCGCAGTGGACGCGGTCCCCAGCCCGCGCGACGCGGCCGGGGAGAAGCGGTGACCGCGCTGCGTGCCGTGAACGCGGACGCGGACGCCGGGGAAGTTCCCCCGGCTGAGGCGGCCGGCCACGTTCTCGGCGCGGAGCAGGCACTACTCGATGAGCAGACCGTCCTGCTGGCCGCGCGGATCGAGTCGGCGTTCCTGGCCGAGGCGGGCTGGGATCCATGCACGCGGGTGCTGACGATCGACCCCGCGCATCCGCTGCTCGGCCGGAATGTCTGCCGGGCTCCGGGCTGCCAGACCACCTGCCCGGCCGGCACGGGCGTCTGCCTGGACTGCCGCCGCCGGCTGGGGCAGGCCGACCTGGGCTTGGAAGACGCCGGGCTGCTGCCCCCGCCGCACGGGCGCCGCTGGCTCGGCTCCGGCGATGGGACCTGCGCGGTCGCCGGCTGCCCGCGTCCGTGGGTGAAGTCCGCCCGCCCGCTCTGCCCGGAGCACCTGGCCCAGCAGGAGCGCCTGGGGATCAGTGATGTCCCAGCCTTTGCCGGGCTGGCCCGGCGTGACCGCGCTGCCCTCTCATGGCATCTGCGCGGTCGCGGCCTGTCCGCGCCAGCTGCCCGCCGCCGGCAGCGCCTACTGCGATGCCCACCTGCAGCGGCTGCGGTGCCTGCGCCGGGCAGGTGAGCAGCCCGGCGAGGGCTCCTGGCGGCTGACCGAGCCGCCGGTGCCGCGGTCAGGGCAGGTCAGCCTCGCCGGCCTGCACCCGGCAGTGGTCACGGAAATCCTGTTCGGGCTGCAGCAGCGCACCCGGCAGGGCGTCAGGACCCACGACGCGATCCTGCGGTCGGTCAGCAACGACGCCCGCAGCCAGCAAGTGGCATCCCTGGCCGGCATGACGGTCCCAGCCAGCCGCGGGAAAGGCTACGAGAGCGTGGTGCACACGCTGATCACGCACGCGCGGCGCGGCGCATCCGGGCCGGAGACCGAGACCGCGAAGGACACCTGGGACATGGCCATGTTCGGGCACCGGGGCCGGCTGCCGTTCACCGCGATCACCCAGCCGTGGCTGCGGGAAGCCGCCAAGGTATGGGCCGCGGGCGACCTGCCCCGCCGCCGGGGCCGCAGCGGCGGGGACAAGACCCGCCACTACATCGCCAGCCTGGCGCTGCTGTCGCAGAGCCTGCGCCAGCGGCCCGACCGCGGCGAGGATCCCGCGGCGCTGGGACGCGCTGACATCGAGGCGTTCCTGGCCCGGCTCGCCTGGCAGCACTCGGCCGGGCAGATCAGCGAGCTCACCCGGGTGCTGGCCTGCCGGGAGACCCGCAAGCTGCTCACGGCGGCCCGTCAGCTCGGCGCGACCAGGCCCGGCGGCCCGGCCGCCGGGCTGAGCGACCAGTTCGCCCTCCACCGCGACGACACCCCGGACGAGCCCGAGCACGGCGAGCCCGGACGGGACCTGCCCCCGCAGATCATGCGGCAGATCTGCGGGCACCTGCCGTCCCTGGCCGCGCTGCACATCCGCACCGCGGCCGAGATCCTCATCGACACCGGCCGCCGCCCCGAGGACATTGTCGTGCTGCCGCTGGACTGCCTCGCCGCCAGCGCGGACGGCTCGCCGGTGCTCGTCTACGACAACCACAAGGCCAACCGGCTCGGGCGCCGGCTGCCCATCCCCGAGACCACCGCCCGGTCGATCCGCGCGCAGCAGCAGCGCGCCCGCGACCGGTTCCCCGCCACCCCGGCCAGCGAGCTGAAACTGCTGCCCACCAGCTGGGCCAACCGTGACGGCCGCCGCCCGCTGACCGTCTCGGCGCTGTCGGCCGCGCACCGCGAGTGGATCAGCTCGCTGCCGCCGCTGCTGCTGCCCAACGGCGGCGAGTACGACAAGGACCGCGTCATCCCCTACGCCTACCGGCACACCTACGTTATCTGTACTGCCTCGCCCCTGTGAGGGACGTGGGTTCGGCGGCGTGACACGCCGGTGCCTTACGGATATCCGGTACTTGCTGTGGCATGTCAGTTACGTTCTGTCATGTGACCGAGTTGATCAGCGTGGCGTTCCGGGCGGAGCGGGCAGTGTCTCCGCTCGACGGATCTGAGCAGTGGGTGGTGCTTGATCCTGAGCTTGTGGTGCACCGGGAGGCCAGTGACTTCCTGCGGGCGCTGCACGGGGCGGGTCGTTCACCCACACACGATCCGCGTCTATGCCGGGCGGGTAGCGATCTTCCTGGGGTGGTGCGCGAGCCAGGGTGCCGGGTGGTCCTCGGTCAGCCTGGCGGACCTGGCCCGGTTCAAGCATTTCACCGAGGCCACCCCTGGCCGGGGCGGGCGGCTGCGTTCGGGCGCGACGGTCAACGCCATGCTCACCGCGGTGTGTGAGTTCCTGCGGTTCTGCGCCAGGACCGGGGCGATCGAGCAGGCCGTCGCCAGCCAGTTATCGGAGCCCCGCTGGCTGCGGTTCACCCCGCCTGGTTTCGATGCCGGCGAGTCCGGCCAGTTCCGGATGGTGCGGGCCCGGATGCTCAAGGCGAGGGCGGAGACGCCGTTCCCGGAGGCGTTCACTCCCGAGCAGGCCGCCCGGGTCACGGCGTGTTGCCGGCGGCCGCGGGAACGTTTCATGGTGGCGCTGCTGCGAGATGGTGGCCTGCGGATCGGGGAAGCCCTCGGATTGCGCAGGTCTGACCTGCACCTGCTTCCCGACTCCCGCTGCCTGGGTTGCGCGGTGCTGGGTGCCCACGTTCATGTCCGGCACCGGGCCAACCCCAATGGCGCGCTGGCCAAGTCGCGGTTTCCCCGGACCGTGCCGGTGAGCCAGGCCGTGCTGTCGGCTTATGCCGACTACAGGTTCGAGCGGACGGAAATCCTCGGTGACGACGACTGCGACGTGGTGTTCGTCAACCTCTACCACGAGCCCCTGGGCGCGCCGATGACCTACCGCGCCGCCAAACGGGTCTTCGAGCGGCTGGCCAGGGACTGCGGTTTCGCGGTGCGGCCGCACATGTTCCGGCACACGGCGGCCACCGGCTGGGTCCGGGCCGGAACCGATCTCGACGTGGTGCGGGCCTTGCTCGGCCACGTATCCCTCGCCTCCACGACCGTCTACCTGCACGCCCGCGACGAGGACAAGCGCCGGGCGGTCGAGGCCGTTGCCGCGGGGAGGCGATACCGGTGAGCCGCCGGGCGCTGCAGGCGGCCGCGTCCGCTGGCGCCCGCCAGGAACGGCCCGGTGAGCATGGGTGGCCGGAGTGGCTGGGCGCCCGGCTGGATCCGGCCTGGCGCGCCGGGGAGTGGGACAGCGAAGCGTTGTTGTTCACCGGCGACCTGCGTTCGCCGCGGACCGCGGCGTGGCCGTGCCGCACACCGGGATGCCCGACGGCGACGCGCCGCACGACAGGGCGCTGTGATGGCTGCCGCCGCGCCCGGGTAGGCGCGGGCTTGTCCTGGGCGGAGTTCGACGCCGCGCCGCCACCGCGGGCCACCCGCCCGCTGCAGCGCGGAAGCTGCGCGGTGCCAGGCTGTCAAGGCGACCTGCATTGCGCCGGGCTTGTGTTTCCGCCATGAACGCGCCTGGGGCAAGGACAGGACCGAGCCGGTCGCGGTGTTCATCGCACGAGCCTGCCCGCTGACCCGGGCCGCGGAATGCCGGGTCGCTGGCTGCGACCGGGAGAGAATCGCCCGGCGCGGGTTGTGCCGTTTCCACAACCAGCGGCTGCACCGCCGGGGCCTGCTGACCGGTGACGATCTGGCGGCCTGGATCGCCAGCGAGCGGCCGCGGCTCGGGGTGCACCAGTTCTCCCTCGCCGGGCTGCCCGAGCTGCTGCGCGCCGAACTGCTCTACGCGCTGCAGCAGCGTGACCAGGCGCCGCCGCCGCTGGACCCCACCGAGGTCCGGATCCTGCTCGCCCGCCTCGGCGATGCAGTCTCGCTGCGCGAAGCCGACCCGCAGGTCGTCTGCGAGTCCGGCGGCTTGGTCTGCAACTCCGGAACCCGGGGCCTGTTCCGCGGCCTGCGCCGGCACCTGGACCGGGCCTGGGCCCACTACGCCGGCGCGGACCCGTTCGCCGGCGACGTGTGGCAGGTGGCGCTGCTTGACCTGCGCATTAATGCCTCCCGCCGCTGGCCGGCCACCCAGGGTGTGATCGACTTCGGCGTCGTCGAGGTGGCCTGGCTGCGCGAGATCGTCAAGGACTGGGCCCGCACCACCCGCCCCTATGTGCAGCGGCTGCGCGAGACGCTGCGTGCCTGCCAGGCCGCCTCCCACGCCCTGACCGCAGCCGGGCGCACCGAGCAGGCTGGCCTCGGCACCGGGGACTTCACCCGCATCCTGGATGCGATCAGCACCCAGCGGCGAGCCGACGGCAGCCCATACTCGGCGTCCCACCGCAACCTGATGATCTACCAGTTCTGCCAGGTCATCGAGCACGGCCGGGCCAGCGGGCTGATGGCCACGGTGCCCGACCCGTTCCGCCCCGCGACCCGGCACCGCGTGCACGACGACCCCAACGAGGACGAGCTGGGCAAGGCCCTGCCCGACACGGTGATCCGCCAGCTCGACGCCCACCTGCAGCTCCTCGGCCCGGCCGGGCGAGCCGGGGCGATCGCCGCCGCCGACCTGCAGCTGATGCACCAGACGATCTACCAGATCCTGCGCGACACCGGGCGGCGCCCCGGCGAAGTGGTCAGCCTGCGCACCGGCTGCATTGAGGTCACCGGCGGCCAGCACAACCTGATCTACGACAACCACAAGGCCGGGCGGATGCGCCGCCGGCTGCCGATCATCACCGGCACCGCCGAGATCATCACATCCTGGCAGCAGCACCGCGCCCAGCTGCGGGTCCCGGCCGCGCTGGACCGGTGGCTGTTCCCCAGCCCGCTGCTGCGCGCCCGCCAGTCCCGCGGGCACGTCACCCCGGCCGCCGTCGCCCGGGTATTCAAGATCTGGGTCGCCCAGATCGGCACCATCGACTCCGAGCTGCCTGGACCCGACGGCACCCCGGTCCCGTTCGAACCGTCCCTGATCACCCCATACGCGCTGCGCCATTCCTACGCCCAAAGGCACGCTGACGCCGGCGTTCCCGTCGACGTGCTCAAAGAGCTCATGGACCACGTGTCGGTGACCACCACGATGGGCTACTACCAGGTCAGCCTCAAGCGCAAGCAGCAGGCCATCCGCTCGGTCGGCCCGCTGGCCACCGACGCGGCAGGCAACCCCGCGCCGTTCACCAGCCCCACCGCCTACCAGCGGGCATCGGTGGCGGTGCCGTTCGGCAACTGCACCGAGCCGTCCAACGTCAAGGCCGGCGGCGGTGCCTGCCCGATCCGCTTCCAGTGCGCCGGCTGCGGCTTCTACCGACCCGACCCCTCCTACCTGCCCGCCCTCGAACAGCACATCGCCAGCCTGCGCGCCGACCGGGAAACCGCCCGGGCGATGGATGCCGCCGGCTACGTGCTGGCCAGCCTCACCGCCCAGATCGACGCGTTCGCCGCGGTCGCCGAGGCGATGCGCCGCAAGCTGTCCGGGCTGGACCCCGCCCAGCGCGCCGAGGTCGAGGAATCCAGCCAGCTCTTGCGCCGGGCCCGCGCCGCCCGCACCCTGCCGCTGACCGACATCACCTCCCGCGCCCCGGAAACGGCATGACCGCCGCCCCCAGCCGCGCCCAGGCCATGCTCGCCGCCCGCGCCAAAGCCAGCCACGACAAACGGCACCGCGTCCTGGCCACCGTGCAGGCCCTCGAAGCCGCCGGGACCCCGGTCACCCCGGCCGCGGTCGCCACCGCCGCTGGGGTGTCCACCTGGCTGGTCTACGCCGACGGCGTCCGCGAGCACATCCAGGCCGCCCGGCAGCGCCAGACCGAGCGCGGGCACGCTCCCGAGCCTGCGCCCCCGCCGGCTCGCGGGAAACCGGTCACCCAGGCCAGCCTGCGCGCCGACCTCGCTGTCGCCCGGAACGAGATCCGCCTGCTCCGCGCCGAACGCGACACGCTCCGCGGTCGCCTGCGTCTCCAGCTCGGCGCAGAAATCGACGGACCCGACCGCGCCGACCTGATCGCCCGGCTCGCCGCCCTCGAAGCCGCCAGCCGCCAGCTCGCCGCCGAGCGCGACGCCAGCGCCGCCGAGGCCAGCCACGCACAGCGGCGAGTCCGCGAACTCGAGGACGAGCTCACTGCCGCCCGCGAAAGCCTGCGCCGCGCGATCCGGCAGGCCAACCGGTGACCGACGCTGCGCCCGGCCAGCAGCACCCGCAACGTCCCCCACGTTACTCACGTGCCTCGACCACCAAATGCCTGCTGACCAGCACCTTTACAAGATCAAGTACAGATAACGCACGCCCAGCGGCACGCCGACGCGGGAGTGCCCATCGACGTGCTCGCCGAGCTCATGGATCACCGAAGCCTCAACGTCACCCGCGGGTACTACCGCGTCGGGGAGGAACGCCGCCGCGACGCCGCCGACAAGGTCACCGCCATGCAGTTCGACCGGCACGGCAACCGCACCTGGCGCGACGCCCGCGCGCTCCTGGACGGCGAGCACGCCCGTTACGCCGTCGGCTCGGTCGCCGTCCCCTGCGGCACCTGCACCGAGCCGTCCAACGTCGCCGCCGGCGGCACCGACTGCCCGCTGCGGTTCCGCTGCGCCGGCTGCGACCATTACCGGACTGACGTCTCCTACCTGCCCGACCTGACCGCCTACCTCGACGACCTGCTCCGCGCCCGGGAACGGCTCGCCGCCGCCAGCGGCGACGACTGGGCGCGGGCAGCAGCAGCCCCGCCCGAGCAGGAGATCCGCAAGATACGCGAGCTCATCAGCCGCATCAAGGGCGACATCGCCGGCCTGGAGCCGGACGAGCGGGCCCGCATCGACGAGGCTGTCACCGTCGTCCGCAGGCACCGGGCTGTCAGCCTCGGCATGCCCCGCCTCCGCCAGGCTGCCCGGTGAAAGGAGAAACCCGGGACATGACCGGCAGCACAGCCAGGACCGAGAAGATGCGGGCAGGCCGCCAGGCCGACTCCGCCCGCCGCCGCCAGCGCGTCATCGCCGCGGTCAACCAGGCCAGCGCAGCCGGCACCGAGATCAGCGTTTCCGGCATCGCCCGCGCCGCCGGCGTCGATCGCACGTTCCTCTACCGCCACCGCGACCTGCTCGAGCAGGTCCACGCGATCGAAGCCGCCCCGCCCGCCGGGACAGCCACCGGGCCCGCCGTCACCCGCGCGTCCCCGCAAGCTGACCTGCTCGCCGCCCATGAACGCGCCGCCCGGCTCAACGCGCGCGTCCGGCAACTCGAAAAACGCCTGTCCGAAGCACTCGGCGAGCAGGCCTGGCACGAGTCCGGCCTCGGCGCGCCGCCCGACATCGACGCACTCACCGCCAAGATCGCCCAGGCCGAACAGCAAGCCGCCGACCTGCTCATACAGCTCGCCGACCGCGACGACGAACTCGCCGCCTCACGCACCGCCAACCGCGAGCTCATGACCCGCATCAACCACGAGCCCAAAAGACGATGACACGCCGTCACGGCACCTGCACAACACGTGTCGCACACGCTAACTTCTACAACAACAGCCTCTGAGCTGCGCAAACGCGGAGACCAGGCCAAGTCCCGGGCGCGCGACCCCCGGAGAAGATCCGGGACGTGACCTACCTGGAGGACAAGTCGCTGGTCAGGGCAGGAAACGCACCCCGGGTGATGGCATCGCTGAGAAGCCTGGCCATCAGCATCCTGCGTCTGGACGGCCACGCCAACATCGCCGCCGCCAACCGCCACCACGCCCGCGACCCGCAGCGAACCCTCAAGCTACTTCAAGCTGCATGAATACGACTTTGCCGTGTCCCTGCCATGTTGAACAAGGCCTTGTCGTCAAGCAGGGCCCGATTTGCCGTCTTGACCCGCGTCCCGGCGTCGAGCCGGAGTAGTCGTTGATCTCCCGCGTGTGTGCAGCCTTGACATGCTCCACCGGGAGTGCCTGCTGCATCTGGTCCAGGGTGACCCAGACATGATCCGGCCGGGCGACCGACGTGGTCGAGTGAGCGGCGCCGACAACCCGAATGCGCAGGCCCTCACGGACAGCCTGGCTGACCAGCTCGACCAACTCCTCAGGTGAGGACGGCGAGGCCAGTGTCAGCCCTCCAGCCGCGTAGTAGTCACCGATCCAGTTGCTCCACGGAATTGGAATGGGAACGAAGCTCATCACGGCTCACCTGAGCGGCTGCCACTCGTCGAACGCCAGAGCCTCAGCCGGGTCGTTACCGATTCCCACTTCGAGGGCGTGGTACACGTTCGTCGGGTTGGGATGGGGAACTGTGAGAGTGGCGTAGCGAGCCGCCATCTTTGCCCTGGCGTGCGGAACGCCATCATCGCCATTGAAATGGCCGACCGGTAGTGAGGATCGTCAACGCCGGCCCAGAGCACCGCCCGGCTGATCGCACTCTCGTTGAGCTTGATTCGCAGGCCATCCTCGTCCACCGCGGCGGAACGGGATGTCAACACAAGCCCTCGTGCCCGCGACGCCCTCGTCGTCGACGGCATGTCGAGCCGAAGCTTCCCGTACACCGCCCATCATGGAGGGTAATCCGGGCAGATGCCATGGGTGCCGCCCCAAATCCACAGCCGCACCGCGCAGTTCGGTCAGCTAGCCCGAGACATCGAGGCGGGCGCTGGTCAGCCGGCAACCTCACCTCGTCACGGCTCAGGCTCTTGAAGGCCGAACGCCTTGGCCAGGTCGCGTACCTGACCTATGACATGCTCTGAGTGGCCTGCCGCGACATGTCGAATCAGGCACCGAGCCAGGAGATGCGGGCGTCCTGCGCCCTGGCCAATTGAGGTACAATTTGACCTTCAATTCTCTTTAGCATCGACTGCGCAAAAGGTGGGAGGTGCCTCTGGTCCTTCTAATCGCCCCGGTGCTTTGTCGAGGCAAACCCGTACTGCTCGGCTCACAGAAGGTACCCATACACGCTGCTATCTATTGAATGACTGCGACGTGTCCTGTATGACGGTATGCTCCAACGTGCGGGTGTAGGTCGGCTGCCCCTCGCTGCAGTGACTACCTCGCGTTTCACACCATCCACGCCAGCGGACGCTGGGGGGCGCAGGTAGGGGAGTCCGCCATCTGGTCGCCGCCAGGCGAGTATCTCGGTCATAACCTCCCCATCGCGCTGGGTAGTTTAGTCGGAACCTTCAGTTATCAGCCGGAGACCGTGCGTTACCTGTTAGGTTGTGGCCTTCCTGAGCAATGGTCACTCGCCCTGAATCCGCGAGGGAATTCCATGAGTCTGAGACGCCGTTCCGTACTGCTTAGAGTTGCCCTGCTTGCCTTAGTTCCGCTCGTCTTTCTCGTCGGTATCTTCACGTACTCGATCTCCGCATCGGCTCATTCGGCGCTGGCGCTGATCAGGTCCAAGGTGATGGTCGAGGATCTCGGCCAGCCCGTCGGGCATCTGCAGCGCGCGCTCGCTGACGAGCGCGCGCAGGTCAGCGTGTACTACGCGAGCCCGAATTCTGCCGCCCTCGCCGGGTTGCGGCGTCGGGAGGTGACTACGAACCGCGCCGCCGCTTCCTTCGCGGCGGTCGCGCGCTCGGCGCCGGTCAGGCAGAGCGCCTCGCCCGCCGGGCAGAGCGCCATCGCGGCCCTGCGTCGCCAGCTGGCGGACCTGCCGGCGCTCCGAACCAAGATCCTCGGAGTGGCGATCGCCGGTCAGCAGGCGTTCGCCGCCTACAACGGCATGATCGCCGCGAGCTACAAGGTGCTTGAGCGGGCGATCCGCCAGGAGGGGCCGTCCACGCAGGTGCTGCCCGCGATCGCCGTCGTCGAGCTGGCGGTCTCCAACGAATACCTCCAGCAGGAGAGCGCGCTGCTGAACGGCAACTTTGCCGCGCGCGCGTTCCCCGCGAGCGCGCATCACGCCTTCGTCAGCCTGGTCGGCGCGCACCGCCTGCTCTACGCCCAGAGCTACTCTTACCTCTCGGCGCTGGACCGCGGGCAGTTGAACCACGATCTCAGCCCGCGAGCGGCGCGCACGCTCTCGGCACTCGAGAACAAGCTCGTCACCAGCAGGGCGCGGCACAGCCCGCCGATGGTCAGCCCGCGGGCGTGGAACAGCACCGTGGCGACTGTCAGCGCGCAGATCCAGCGGGCAGTCGGACAGGCCGAGGCCCGGCTAGTCTCGCGGGCGCGCTCGCAGGCGAATGCGACCCTCCGCGGCTTGTACCTGGCCGGAGGCATCGGCCTGGGCGCGGTCATCGTGTCGCTCGCGTTGTCCTGGTGGATCGCGTTCAAGCTGGCGCGCCAGCTTCGCGGCCTCCGGGACTCTGCCCAGGCTCTGGCGACGGTCCGGCTTCCCGACGTGATACGGCGGTTGCGTGCCGGCCATGACGTGGACGTCAGCGCCGAGGTGCCGCCGCTGCAGGCAGGCGCAGATGAGATCGGCCAGGTCGAGGCCGCGTTCAATGAGGCGCAACGGACCGCCGTGGAGGCTGCCGTCGAGGAGGCGCGGCTGCGCCGGGGCATCAACGAAGTCTTCAGGAACCTCGCAGGCCGGAGCCAGTCCCTGCTTGAACGGCAGATGGAGCTGCTCGACTCGCTCGAGCGGCGGACGGTCAAGCCGGACGACCTCGAGGGCCTGTTCCGGATGGATCACCTCACAACGCGCATGCGCCGCCATGCGGAGAGCCTGATTGTCCTGGCAGGTGACGCGCCCAGGCGCGTGTTCCGCGACCCCGTGCCGCTCGTCGACATCGTGCGTGCGGCCGCAGCTGAGGTGGAGGACTACACCCGGATCCGGGTGACGTGCCGTACGGCCGCGTCGCTCGCCGGCCCTGCCGTTGCCGACGTGATCCACCTGCTCGCCGAGTTCGTCGAGAACGCGGCGACCTTCTCCCCGGCCAGCACCGAGGTCGGCATCACGGGGAGCCTGGTCGCCAACGGCTTCGCCGTCGACATCGAGGACCGGGGGCCAGGCATGAGCCAGCGTGAGATCGCGGCCGCCAACACGACCCTGGCATGTCCGCCGCACTTCGACCTCTCGGGCTCGGACAGGCTGGGCCTGTTCGTGGCGGCGCAACTGGCCCACAGGCACGGTATCCAGGTGACGCTGCGCCCGTCGCCGTACGGCGGCGTCACGGCCATTGTGCTGATTCCGCAAGATCTCGTCGTGCTCGCCGACGCGATCGAGCCGGTCATTGTCGAGGTCGAGGATGACGCGATGGCCACGAGTCCGATGGGGTCGGCCACGTCGGCCACGTCGGCCACGTCGGCCGAGCCGGCCGCGAGCGAGCTGCCGCGACGACACCGCCAGACGAACCTTGCGCCGCAGTTGCTTGACACTGCGATGGGTCGCGCGCCTGTCCAGGAACTGGCGGCGGCGCGGCCGGCTGAGTCAGGGCTCAGCGTCATGTCGGCCTTCCACGCCGGATGGCAGCGCGGCGCATCAGAAGGAGAGGAAGAAATCCGATGACCACGGCGGGCGTCACCAGCCAGCCGGTGCGACGTACTGTCGCCACCGACAGTCACCTCGACTGGCTGCTTGAAGACCTGGTCAGCAGAATCGCGCACGTCCAGAATGCGGTGATCCTGTCCAGGGACGGCCTGACGGTCGGTGGGTCGCGGGCGCTGGGCCGCGAAGCTTCCGACCATTTGTCGGCCCTGGCAGCGGGGCTGCAGAGCCTCGCCAACGGCGGCGCAGCGCTGTTCGGCTGCGGCGAGGCCAGGCAGACTCTCATCGAAATGGACGCCGGCTTCTTGTTCGTCACGGCCGCCGGCGAGGGCAGCTGCCTCGCGGTGCTCGCCGACTCAGGCGCGGACGTCAGCGTGATTGCCTACGACATGGCCCGGCTCGTCAAGCAGGTCGGACGGCACATGGCGGTCCGCAAGAGGCCAGCGCCTGGGGCCAGCAGCCGGCCCGAAGGGCTCGGAGACGGCGAAGCGACGTGAGGATGCAGTGCAGCCCATCGGCAACCTGCCGCACAGCAGCCATCCTGGTCCCGTGTTACGGCCCTACATGCTGGTACGCGGCAGGACGAGGCCGACCGGCGAGTGGCTCGACGTCATCGCAATGGTCCGTGCCCCGCGGGCGCAGGTCGTCGAGCCCGCCGGCCTGGAGCCCGAGCACCTAGAGCTCATCCGCCGCTGCCGGGGAGCCATGTCCGTAGCGGACCTCGCGTCGGCGCTTGACCTGCCGGTCGCCGTGGTGCGCATTCTTGTCGCCGACTTGCGCGACTGCGGCCTGTTGCGAATCCAGCGCCCCCGCTCAGAGGGCCTCGCTGATATCAAGCTTCTCCGAGAGGTGGCCGATGGTCTACGACGACTCTGACCGCGTGCTGCCGGCCGATGACGACTTCGAACCCGCACCGGATGCGGTCAAGATACTGGTCGCGGGCGGGTTCGGCGTCGGCAAGACGACGCTGGTCGGCGCGCTGACAGAAATACGGCCCCTGCGGACCGAGGAGGACCTGAGCGCCCCGAGCGCGGCGGTCGACGTGCTGACAGGCTTGGCGGACAAGCGCGTCACCACGGTCGCGATGGACTTCGGGCGGATCACGCTCAGCGACAGCCTCGTGATCTACCTGTTCGGCACGCCGGGCCAGCAGCGGTTCTGGTTCATGTGGGATGACCTGTCCCGTGGGGCACTCGGGGCCGTCGTGCTGGCTGACACCAGGCGCCTCACCGACTGCTTTTCCGCCATCGACTACTTTGAGCACCGCAAGAGGCCATTCATCGTGGCGCTCAATCTGTTCGACGGGGCCGAGCGCCACGACGTGAGCGACGTGCGGCTGGCGCTGGACCTCGAGACGCGGGTGCCGATCGTCCCATGCGACGCCCGGGAGCGCGGGTCGTGCCGGGATGCCCTGGTCACGCTGGTTGACCACGCGATCGACCAGGTCTCGTGAGCGCCCGCCTGGCCGCAGGCCGCTCAGTCGTCGATCGGGTGCAAGGTCATGGCCATGGTGCCCTTGAAGATCTGTTCGTTCCAGATGAAGGCGAAGCCGAGGACGAACAGGGCCGCAAGCGGCAGGACGGCTAGGTACACGCGCCGTTGCTGGCCGAGCTTGTGCTGCCGCGCGATCCACCGCGTCACCGGCGGCAGCCTGAGCACGAGGAGAGGGACCGAGCACGCCAGCGCCTGGTAGAGCTTCTGGTGAAAAATGGGGTCGCCATCCCCCGGCTGCGCGCCGACACCGTTGCCCTCGAGCAGGCTGAGGTGAACGATCAGCAGCGCCCACACCACGTAGGTCATCCGCTGCAGCGGCTTCCAGTACTTGCCGAGCCAGCGCTGAGCCGGCGTGTTGGCGGTAGCCAGCAACGGCAAGGTCGCCAAGACGGCTAGGAAGCCGACGAGCAGGAAGGTGTGCCCTGCCAGCCGGCCGAACACACCGCCCGCGAATCCGGTGGTGATGGCGGCGATGGTGGCATCGACAATGGCCGTTACCGCGAAGACGATCCCGTACCACCGGCGCAGCGGTGCGATCCACCGCGCCCGGGTGACCGTGATCACCGGCGTGATGAGCAACGTCAGGAACAGGCAGATCTCACCGCCCGTTCCCAGTACGTCCGCCTCGATTTTGTCAAGCACGTCGCTGTTGGCTACGAAGACGGGGTGCGCGATGAACAACAGCGGAACCAGGGCGGGCAAGCGGAGCAGGAAGAGGATGGCCGACTGCCTCCGCAGCGTCCCTGCCGGGAACACGAAGTCCTGTTCTATCCATGCGTCGACAACTGTCTTCGGCATGTGCACACCTTTCGCGGTCCTGCCTGGCTGACGGATCAGTGCGTGCTTCCCCCGGCGTGGTGCCTCGCTGGCCGAACGTGGTGGTCCTTGAGGTGATGGCTCGGCGCGCTGTGATGGTGGGCTCCTGGCGCGTCCGGCTGGCCAGGTCCCTGGTCTTCCTCAGGGCCGTCGTGGGTGCCGCCCGTTCCCGCCGACCGGAAGACGAAGAACGGCATCCCGTGCAGGAGGACCTCAGCGGTGCCGGACGCGACACCGAGCAGGAGCAAACCTGCGATCGCGACAACGACGGCCCTGGCGGCCCGGAGTTGCCGTGGCCGCTCGCCGGGCCTTTTGACCGGCGATATCCGCGGGGCGGTGTCTGTCTTGGCTGTCGCGCGGGCTGCCGACGCGCTGGCCTGCCGGGTTGCCCTCGGTCGGCTCTGCGGTGCGGTCTGCGCCGGTGCAGCCGGTATTGCCCGCGCGGCGGATTCGGGCCGGGCCACATCGGCCTCGGTGCCTGTTTGCGCCTCATCGGGCATCATGAGCCGCCGCGTGACGAACGCGGCCACCTGATTGAGTTCAGCGGACATGGCATCCAGCGATGCCCGGACCTTCGCCGCGTCACGCTCGGCCGCTTCACGGAGGGTCGCCGCCTGCGCGCTTGCCTCCGCACGGACAGCATCGGCCTCCGCGCGGATCTTGTATGCCTCCGCTTCGGCCTCCGAGAGCAGCATGCCCGCCAGTCGCAGCGCGTCTGACGGCCGCAGGTCCTGCTCGTGCGGCCCAGCCGCATATTCCTGCGCCCGCGGCTCGGCCGGACGTCCATATGCGCGCGGATCGGGCCGGTGTCCATACGCGCGGGGTTCGGCAGGCCGTTCATATACGCGAGCCGGAGGCGGCCGGAGACCCGGCGAGCGTTGCGGCGCCGGCGCGGGACCGCCCCAGGTCAGCGGCGGTCCGGCGAAGCTGGCCGGACGGGCGGGAACGGGCTGGCCAGGCCAGCCTCCAGCGCCGGGTCCCCGCTCCGCGAAGTGAGGCTCCCGCCCCCCGAAGTCAGGCCAGTTCTGCTCGTCCACGGCCCGCATCGGCCGGCTCGGATGATCCGCCGGCCACCCCTGCCCGTCCACCGCACGCATCGGCCGGCTCGGATGATCCGCCGGCCACCCCTGCCCGTCCACCGCACGCATCGGCCGGCTCGGATGATCCGCCGGCCACCCCTGCCCGTCCACCGCACGCATCGGCCGGCTCGGATGATCCGCCGGCCACCCCTGCCCGTCCACCGCACGCATCGGCCGGCTCGGATGATCCGCCGGCATGTCCGCGGGCGCGACCATGCTCGGCGGCCAGGACCAGCTCTCTGGGTCAGTGGCAGAGCCGGCCGGCGGCACCCTTTCTGGACGCCGTGGGCGATCGACCCGTGCGTGCTGGCGTCCGCGATCGTGGACGACGGTGGCGTGGCGACGCCGGCGCCTGCGCGGCCGGAACAGCCCGACGCCGATCACCGCGAGCGCAGCAGCTATCCCGACCGCCAGCGTCGTGACGACCAACCCGGCTGCCGAAGCCGACGACTTAGCGCCGGGCGGCGACGTCGGCGGTACGGATGGCCTCGCGCTGGCCGAGGGGGTCGGCAGCGGAAGCGGACCAAAGCGCACGCCGCGGCCGCGGGCATCTGACGGCAGTTTCAGCACCCAGCCAGGCTCGATCTTCCCCGGGCTTTCCAGTCGCCCGCCGTTCGGCTGCAGCCGCCCCTTGTTGAGCCTGAAGATCTGCATGAACCGGCTGCCGTTGCCGAGCGTCTGCCGGGCGATGTCGACGAGGGTGGCGGGCCCGTGGCCGCTGTGCGGAACGATGTAGTACCTGACAGGTGCCGGAGTCGCTGATCGCTCGGCCGCGGCGGCGCTCGCGAGAGATCCAGCCCATAGAACCGCGAGCAGCCCGAGGGCCGCGACCAGGCTGGCGGCGAGTTGTCCATATCTGAGAGACAATCCGCCACGCTTGTGAGGCCGCCGCGATCTCTGTTTCCTCGCCGCCGTCATGTTACGCACTGCCATTCGCCTGACTCGTGTGAATCCAAGGAACGGTGGGTACCGGGCTGAGCGTTACGCGCGGGTCACGATACAACAATTCGCTTGGTTACATCTCGATAACGCCGGATAGTAGTCGAAGAGATGGTTCCCGCCCAGGTCAGCGTGGCGGGCGCCCCCTGGGACCGCCAGTGCGGCCATGGGTGGCGTCGCCACTCGTGGAATAACAGGACTCATGACGGAACCACGCAACGAGACGCCAGTGCTGCTGTCCGTGCACGTCGGGATGCCCAAGGACGTGCCCTGGCAGGGCCTCAACGGCCATGGCGGCGAGCAGCGCGGGCCGTGCTGGTCTGCCAGATCGCGTCCTACCGGTACTGTCAGCGGCACTTCGGCAGGGACGACTTCAGCTATGGCCAGTTCGGCGAGAACCTGACCGTCGACGGGATGCCTGACACCCAGGTCTGCATTGGCGACCGGTACCTCATCGGCGAGGCCGAGTTCGAGGTCACCCAGCCGCGGGTCACCTGTTACCGGGTCGGCCTGCGGCTGGGCGAGCCCGAGCTACCCGCGCTGCTGGTCAGCGGCCAGGCTTCTGCATGCGCGTCATACGGGAGGGACGCATCCAGGCCGGTGACCAGATCGCCGCTGCTCACAGGCGACGTCACCTACTCGCCTGATCCGCTGGAAGCCCCGCCCGCCGGGCAGGTCCTGCGTTGCTGCTCGCAGCCCGGCACCGACGTCGTCCTGGACACGTAGGCGCGAACGCCGTAGAGATCGGGGATCGCGGACCGAGGGCTGGAGCATCAGGTCCTGAAGGCGACGAGCTTGCCGTCCTGGTTCCCGAGATAGACGGTGCCGTCGGATATTGCCGCCGGTCCCCAGAAGTTTGAGCCAGAACTGGTGTCGTGGAAACTGAATAGCGTTTTGCCCGTGCTTGCATCGAACGCTTTGAAGAATGGTCCTTCGCCGACAAATATGACCCCCCGCACAGCCGTGACCGCGCCGATCACCGGGCCGTTGCGCATGCATTCCCGCCAGACGATGGCTCCGTTCGCTGGCTGCAGGGCGTCCACTGCGCCACGGCAGTTAGTGCCGTTGATGGTCGAGCTCGTGCCACCCACATACAGATGCGTGCCGTCCCAGGCGCTGGCGGCGATGTTGCCGGCCCCGCACTCGGGGCATTCGCCCGGCTTGGAGATCGTGGTCTTCCAGACCGGCCCGCTCCTGATTGACCGGCGGTTGAACGCGTAATAGATGCCGTTCTTATTCTGGACGCCGACCATTGGCCTGCCGCCCGCGGTGAACAGCGTAGGCGTCGACCCGAAGTCGCTGTCCGGGCCGCGGCTGCCCGCCGGCACCTGCCATCTGCCCAGCAGGGAAAGGTCCGAACTCGCCCGGACAACGGCCACGGAGAGCGGCTCGGTGCATCTCGTGCCGCCGTTTCCGGTGGTGAAGTAGACGTCTCCGGTGGAGGTGTCCACGGTCGGCGACCCCCACACGCTGGCTCCCGTGCACCCGCTCGGGGCGGTGAACAAGGTGTGCCGGATCGCGCCGTTCGTGGCGCGGATCGAGACGATCTTGGCACGGATCAGCGGGCAGTCCCCGAAGGAGGAGACCCCTTCGTAGATGATGCCGCGGTAGAACAGCGGCGAACTCCACAAGAACGTGGCGGACGTGGTACCCAGCGCCCTCTTCCAGATCACCGACCCGGTCGCGGCGTCAAGAGCATAGAAGTTATGGTCGCCGCCGCCGACGAACACGGCCTGCCTCGAGACGCCGTTCACGGGAATCGTGCCGACCGTGGCGGTGCTCGCGACCCCGACGCTCGGCGGCTCGCAGGTGCTCTTGGTGGTCTTCCCGAGAAACGTCGACCACAGCTGCCTGCCGGTCGTCGCGTTGACCGCCCGCTCGAAGCCGTCCCAGGATCCGTAGTAGACGACGCCGCCCGCTTGCACTGGCTCAGCCGACACGGAACCGGACCTGACCGTCCACGCCGGACGCAGGCCGCCGACCGCGGAGCGGGTGATGACGGTTTCCGCGGCATTGAAGCCGCTGTGGCCCCTGTCGTTGAGGTACGTGGACCAGTCGCCGGATGGTGCCGCGCTCGCCGGAGCGGTGAACGACAGGCCCGCGACCACCGCCGCGCCCGGAACGAGACGGAGCAGGATCCTGCGCTTCTTGCCGAACATGAGTTCCCCCGTTGGTGGGCCCTGAGCAAGGCCCGTCTGCGTGAGCCGGTATGGGTGATTCAGCCTGGTACACAGGCATTACCAATCCTGCAATTCGGAGTTGATTCTTATTCAGAAGACAGTTCAAGCTCGTCCTGACACGCCGAAGTGGTCGCGAAAACAGTCATTTAGCTGTACCGCCGGCCAGATGATTTCACAGTGGCGAGTTACAGCCGCTACCATCGCGTACCTGGAGATCGGGGAATGGGGCCAGCTGTCAATCTCAGCCAGATCCTCTTAAGCGTCACAAATTGCCAGTACGTGCCATGGCGGCGAAGGGTAACACGTGTCAGGCAGGCATAAGAGCGGCTCGCGACGGCGCAAGCCGCGCCGTGATTCGCCGATGTTTGGCATTCAGGATTTGCCGGATCTCACGTATTACGTCATGCCCGAAGCCTGGAAGGATCCCGCCGATGAGCCCAGCCCTGCGGGCTGGAATCGAGATCGCGTCGGCGATCTCGACCGCCGTCACCCTGGCATTCGTCATCGCCGTCCGCACGTGCTGGCGGCGAGGAAAATCGCTCCAGGAGCCCTGAGAGACTCCTACGACATTCCTGAGGTGAGGTTCAGCAGGAGGGAAGGCCGGGGGCTGCTGCTGACAACCATGCTCGTCGCGGGCTGGGTGTCATGGCATCTGGGCTACCAGTCGCTCCTGCTGCTGGCGTGTGCCGCTCCCGCGACCGTGTTCCGTGCGATCGGCTTCGTGCTGTCCTGGTTCGACAGGCCCGTCGCGGCGACTCAAGCTGGCCAGGAGCGGCTCGACCGGCTGCACGTGACCATCGCCGTTCCTGTGTACAACGAGGACCCCGGGCTGCTCGACCGGTGCCTCTTCGCCATGGTCAACCAGTCCAGGCCCGCCCAGCTGATCTGGGTCGTCGACGACGGGTCGATGACGGATTACGCGGCCGTCGCGCGGCACTGGGTCGGCAACTGGCCTAACGGAACCGAGGTGCGCTGGTCGCGGCAGTCCAACCAGGGGAAGCGGCAGGCACACGCCAGGGTGTTCGAGTCGGTCCCGCAGGCGGATGTCTTCGTCACCGTCGACTCGGACACGACGCTGGACCGGCGCGCGCTGGAGGAGGGTCTCAAGCCGTTCCAGAGCAGGAAGGTCATGTCTGTCGCGGGGATCGAGATGGGATTCAACGCGACCGCGAACGTCCTGACCAGGCTGCAGTCCTCGCTCCAGCTGTACGCGCAGGCCGTGATCGGCGCGGCGTGGTCGGTGGCAGGCGACATGTATACCAATCGCGGCCCGTTCGCGCTGTACCGGGCCGGGATGGTGCGTGAGTTCCTGCCCGTCTACCGCGATGAGACCTTCTTCGGCCGACGGGTGATCCTGGGCGATGACTCGCTGCTGGCGCTGTGCGCGAGCGAGCGCGGCCGGTCGGTGCAGCAACTGTCGGCGTTCGGCCTGACGATGTGGCCGGAAAAGCTCGGGCATCATCTGCGGCAGCGGCTCCGGTGGGCGCGCGGCCGGGCGGTGCGGAACTTCTGGCGGATCAGGTACCGCCCGGTCTGGTCGTACTGCTGGTGGTTCACGGCCAGCGGGATCCACGGCTTCCTCGTCTCAGGAGCACTGCTCGGGCTGTTGACGGGCCTCTGGCCGATGAGCGCGGACGTGGTGGCCAGGGCCGCCGCGGTGCTGCTGGTCATGTCGGTTCCCAACGGCCTGCGCACCCTGTGCTTCCGCCGCAGCGACGAGAAGCGGCGGGACCGGCTGCTGCTCGTGCTGATCCGGCCGGTGTCGGCGATCTGGTCGGGTGTGGTGCTCGCGCGGATCGTCCGGATATACGGGACGGTCACGTTGCTGCGGCAGAGCTGGACGACCAGGAAGAAGGGCGCGGAGCTCACGCTCGGCCCCGAGCCAGCAACGGCAGGCGTCCTGGTCACGGCCGGCTCGGTGAGCTCGGGCGAGGCGGTGGCATGAGGGAGCGGATCATGGCCGCCTGGCCGTTGTGGTCGCTGCTGGTTGCCCAGGTCGTGCTCACGCAGCGCTGGATCTGGCACACGGCGCCCTTCACCGACGAGGCCCTGTACCTGCAGGCCGGGCACGCGGAATGGGCGCACTGGTTGCACCACGCACCGGTACCCGACTACGCCAGCTGGTTCTCCGGTGCCCCGGTGCTGTACCCGCCCCTGGCCGCGGCGGCTGACTCGGCGGGCGGCCTGCCCGCCGCACGTGCGTTGTCCCTGATCGTCATGCTCGCGACGACTGCGGTTGTGTACCTCATCGCCAGCCGGATCTTCGGCCGGGTCGCCGGGGCGCTCGGCGCGCTGATCTTCGCGGTCTGCGGACTGGTCGTGCACTATGGCGCGTTCGCCACGTTCGGGCCGCCGTCCCTGTTCTTGCTCGTGGCCGCGACGTGGGCCGCGCTCCGGATTCGCGACGGCGGCTCCGCGTGGCTGCCCGCGTGCGCTCTGATGCTCGCGGCGGCGAACGCCACCAAGTACGCGACGCTCGCCTGGGACCCGGTCGTCGTCGGAATCATTGCCGTGCACGGCTGGCACCGGGGCAGCTGGCAGGCGATCGGCCGGGCCGCGTCGGTGGCGTCGACCGCCGCCGTGCTCGATCTCGGGTTCGCGATGTTCGGCGGGCCGGCCTACGCGCGAGGGATCGTCATCACCACGATCTTCCGTACGATTCACTGGGGCGAGCCAAGCTCGGCAGCCAGCGTGCTGGCACGCGCCTTCATCCTGACCGGCGCGCTGCTCCTGCCCGCCGTCGCCGGCGTCGCGGTGAGCATCCTTACCCGCAGGCCCGCGACGATGAGCGTGTTCCTCGGCCTGCTGGTGCTCGCTGCCGTGCTCGCTCCCATCGAGCAGGCCCGTATCCACCAGCTGGCGTCGCTGGACAAGAACATGGCCTACGGCCTGCCATTCGCCGCCATCGGCGCCGGGTACGCGCTGAGCGCGGGAAGGGGCTGGCTCTCGCGGCACCGCTCGTGGGGTCATCTCGCGGGGACCGCCGCCGTCATCGTCGTCGTGCTCGCGGTGATGGTCTCCGGCCGCTTTGCCACGGTCCAGTTCCGCGGGCAGGGAGTCGCCGCCGCCGCCAAGGTGGTCACTGCGATCAAACAGAGTTACCGCCCGGGCACCCTGGTCCTCTCCGACGGCGCGTCGAGAGTGGAGCAGTACTACCTGCCAGCCATCCCGCCGGCCGCGTGGATACGGGCCTACACGCATACCGCGCAGCAGAAGTCCCGCCTCGCCGACCAGATCCGTTCCTGCCTGGTCTCGGTCGTCGTGCTCCGGATGAGCGGTCGTGCCTATGACCAGCCGTATGACCCGGCGATCATCCGGCTGCTCGACCGCACCGACACCTACCGGCTCGCGACGGTCGCCGCATACGGCGCCTACCGCACGGCCGTCTGGACGATGAGCCCGCAGCGGAGCGCGCGAGGCTGCCAGTGACGAAACCCTCCGCGAAGAGAAGAGCGCTGCCCGCGCTGGCCATGCCGGTCGCCGCCGCAGCCGCGATGGCCGGGCTGCTGGTGGTGTCGCATCACACGACTCTGCCGTCCCTGAGCCCGTCGCCGCCAGCCGGCGGCTCGCGGGCGGCGGCCAATGCGGTGCCGTGCGAGGGCGGCATCTCCCGTCGCCCGTTCACCGGGATAGCAGTCAATCCGCAGATCACGGCGCACGTGCGGTCATTCCAGAAGGTGACTGGCACCAGCGTCCAGTTGATCGAATTCTACAATCCCTTTACCAAGCCGTTCCAGCGCTGGGAGGCGCAGCAGGCGACAGCCCTCGGAGACCTGCCGCTGATCCAGCTCAACCCGCGGCACGTCGCGCTGTCGCGAATCGCCGCCGGCCGGTACGACGGCATGATCCGCCGGTACGCCGATTCGGTCAGGGATTTCCGCTGCCGGGTCGTCATCTCGTTCGGCCACGAGATGAATGGCTGGTGGTACACCTGGGGCGAGCCATGGACCAGGCCGGCCACCTTCATCGCAGCGTGGCGGCATATCCACGACATCTACGTCGAGGAGGGCGCCACCAACGTCATCTGGTCCTGGGATCCGTCACACCAGTTCCGCTACCGGGCCACCATGGCCAGTGCCTGGTACCCGGGAAACGGCTACGTGGACTGGGTTGGCATCGACGGATACCTGGGCAGAGGGCAGACCTTCGATCAGGTCTTCGCCACCCAGCTTCGCAACATCCGGCATGTCACGTCCAGGCCCGTCTACCTCGCTGAGACCGGGGTCGCCGGCGGCCCGGGTCAGAACTGGCAGATCGCGGGCCTGTTCGCTGCTCTGAAGAGGTACAAGATCACCGGGCTCGTGTGGTTCGACCTCAATCGCAAGCAGCCGTGGCGGCTGGAGGGCAGGCCAGCGGGGCTCGCTGCGTACCGCAAGGCTGTCGCCAGGCTGAGGAGGTCGCCGTCGCCGACCTCGGCCCGTCGCCGGGTGTAGCGGCCATCGCGCGGCTCGTCCGGGGTCGCTAGCTGTGCCCGCCGGTTACACGCGCGGCTTGCTGGCGCAGCAGCGGAATCGCTGATGTCCGTGACGGCAGCCGAGCCGGCACGAAGAGGTGGATGATGATCGCGACGTTGCCTTTGTCGCCGATCAGCCTGCTCACCGTGTTGCCGAACTTGTCCAGAGCTGGGTTCTCGATCAGGATGCCGTCGGACACTCCCCTGATGCTGCCCCGGCGCCTGTTGTGCGGGTCGGCGACGTCGGCGGACTGAGCGGCCAGCGTGTAGCTGCGCGCGTCAGCGGGCGTGCCGAACTGCACCAGGTACACGGCGACGATCCGGCCAGACGGCAGGACCCAGCCCTGCTGCGCTGCCGCATGGAAACACCGCGCGACGAGCCTCCGCTTCTCGAAAGCGGCGCGCGAGTAGAGCGTGCTGACGAACTGGTCGAGCGAGTCCACCTGGTGCCTGTACCTGCCCTGGAGGTATCTGGCGCCCGGTGGCAGCGGCAGCAGCTCGCGGGCCAGGTGGGCGCCGATGCCGGGCGCAGGTCTGGCACCTCGGCATGGAGCCGCCCCCGCTGCCGCGGCGTCGCTCTTGATGGCCGAGCCGATCTGGGCGGAGGACTTGCCGATCACGAAGCCCGCGGTACCGCAGCCGAGCGCGGCGACCAAGGCAATCACCAGCCAGATCACGTGCACTCGCGCCGTCCGAGTCGGCCGGGCTGGCGGAGGCGGCAGACCCCAGGGGCCGCCCGGCGTTCCCCAGGCGCCGCCCGGAGTGCTCCATGTCCCGCCCGGCGTGCTGGTCCCGCCCGGGCCGGCAGCTGGCGAGAAGGGCCCGCCGGGATCCTCGCTCATCAACCCGCCCTCGCGCTTCACCACCTCAGTGTCGCTGACCTGCAGAAACACCCGGAAGCACTGCGAATGCTAACAGAGCGGCGTATCACGGCCCGAGATTTCAAGCGTCGATTAAACGTCCCGCGAGGGCAGCGGCCACGACTGAGCAGCGAGCCGCATCCCTACGCCGGTGAGCCGCCTGCAACGGCGAATCGCTGATGGTCGCGTAGCAGCGGGCAGGCGGTGCTGGAGTACTTCAGCCGCAGCGTGCCCATGGTGTAGGACCAGGAACACCGGCAACTGCCTGGCACGCGATCGGTGGTGACGACGCCCAGGGGCACCCCTGAGCGGTCTCTGACCTCTGGGCGCTCGCGGAATGGTGCACCGTGCAGCAGCAAGGATCCGCCTGCCGTCGTGACCGGCTGCAGCATGCCGTCATGCAGGGCCAGGTATTCCATCGCACACCATCCTACTGGCGCACGCTGGAAATAGTTCGGCGTGCAACCGGCTTCGGCGGCGGCGGCGCGGTTACGGCAGGCGCGGGATTGAGGCACCAAGTTGCAGCATGCGCGGTCGTTGCCGTCGCTACCCGGCGAAGATGCGAGCGAACGCCCGATACGCCGGACTGGCGGGCTGCCGGTCGTAGACAGCGAAGACGACCTGCTCGAACCAGCGTGCCTGGTCGAGGGCCTCGGTGAACGCGCTGGCGACGACAGGCGGGTCGTTGCCGAATACCCCGCAGCCCCAGGCACCTAGCACCAGCCTGCGGTGCCCGTGCGCGGCAGCGATCTGCAGCACCCGGGCGGCCCGGGTGCGCAGCACGACCGGCACGGTGGCGGCGCTCTCCGGCTGTGTCGCGGTGATGGCGGCCAGGTTCGGTGCCGCGGCGGTCAGGAACGACACCAGATAGGGACGGGGAAGCAACGTGCCGTCATGGTCGCGGAAGACCGGCACGGAAGGCGAGTAGATCACCCGGTCGCTGTAGCGCAGATCAGACTGCTGGCGGTGGAACGTGTAGAACTTCGGTGCGGCTTGCTGGCAGGCATGCAACGCCGAGGCACGAGCCAGGCTTTCCTCTTGCGCCTGGGCGCCGTTCAGGAAGCCGCCACCTGGGTTCCTCGCCGAGGCGAACACCAGGCAAGCCACATCACCGCCGAGACGACCTGCGGCGGCCAGCGTCGTCTCTCCGGTAACCTCCACAACTGGCGCGCCCTCGATCGGCGCCGCGGCGGCGACCGGGTCATCCGGCAGGTACAAGCGGGTTCCGGCCACGGCGCCGGCAACCTCGCGGGCCAGTTCCACCTCGCCGCCACCCGGGGCCAGATACCGGCCGGACCCAACGATCCGCACCGTGTCCTCGGCGATGACACGCAACCGGCTGCTCACAGTGCTGGGACGTCCCTGGGCCTCTAGTCGCTGATCAGTTGCTGGAACGCGGGTTCGTGGCGGATCGGATCAAGGTCGGAGTCGTTCTTTGCGGAATCGCGGAACTCTTCAGACATCTCGATGGCGTGCCGGAGGTGATCGAGCGCACCGATAGCTCCAGCGTCTTTGGGGCTAATCCGCAGCAGTGATGCCGCTTGTCGCTAGCTCAACGAGCGTGTTGAGCAATACGTTTGCCCCGTTTGTCACGTCATTCCAGTCGGTGTCCTCATCTGGGCAATGGCTGCGGCCGCCCTTGCTGGGCACGAAAATCATCCCGGTCGGTGCGATCGTGGCCATGTTCTGGGAGTCGTGGCCGGCGCCGCTTGGTATGGGGAGAGTACGAAGGCCAAGGCTGTTCGCATGCCTCTCGATCGCCGATCGTATGTGCGGGTCAAGTTCGGTCGGTGCTATCGGGAGGTCTGGAATCCAGGCGCTGCGAACACCATGGCCGCTGGCAGCCTGAGCCGCTTTCGCCTCGAGGCGCGCACCCAGCGTGACCAGCCGGGCCGCATCTGTATCGCGGTAGTCCAGCGTCAGCCGGGCCAGGCTCGGGACGACGTTGGCACTTCCCGGAGAGGTATCCACCCGCCCGCATGTCGCGACGGCTACATCGCTCACCGAAGCGGCGATGCCCGGTATGGCGGCTATCAGGTCCGCCGCGGCCAGCAACGGGTCCCGCCGCTCGGTCATGGGTGTGGTGCCGGCGTGGTCGGCACGGCCGTAGAACTCGGCGATTGCCCCGCCGAGGCCGACGATCGAGGTGACAACGCCGATCTGGGTGGCCGTTGCCTCCAAGGCCGGGCCTTGTTCGATGTGCAGCTCGACGAACGCGTAGACGGATTCAGGGTCGATGCGCGTGCCGGCGGACGCTCCGGGGTCCCACCCGCCAGCGGCCAGAGCATCGACCAGGCGGTCGCCGTCCCGGCCGACCATGGTCCTGAGCTGTTCTTCGTCAAAGCCACGCGTCAGTGCGCTGGAACCGAACAGATGCGAGTAGTTGCCTTCCTCATCAGCGAAGACGATGGCTCTCACCGGCCGGCTCAGCGATATGCCCACTTCGGCGATCCGGCGTACGCATTCCAGCGCCGCCACCGCGCCCACTGCACCGTCGAAGGCGCCGCCATCGGGGACGGTATCGATGTGCGACCCGCTCCAGACCGCTGCCACGTCGGCGTCGCTGCCGGCTTCGGCGAACATGTTGCCCACGGCATCGACGCACACGTTCAGGCCCGCCGCACGACACGAGGCCTGGTACCACTCACGGGCCTGCATATCGGAACGGGAAAATGAGGTGCGGGTGATGCCGGCTCCCGGCCTGCGGCCGATCTCGCCCAGAGTTTCGAGGTCCTGGCGAAGCCGATCCGCGTTGACGGCAAGGCGCCCGGGGTGAGACAACCTCTTCCTCCCTATGTTGATCATCGGTGGGCCAGCAGCTGGCCCGCCGCTCGAGCTCCGGATTCGTGGAGAACCGCGTCGCTACGCCAATGCCGACCTGATAATGCCACCGGCGCTCTCCGTACCAGCAGATGCCCCAGTCCACCGAGCCCGGTCGTCAGCACAGCCGTAGCCGTCACGCGGCTGCGGCTAACAGCGGTCTGGTTGCGGAGAAGGAATGTGCGGGACATGCCCGCGATGAGGGCCCCGTTCAGCAAGCCCGCCAGGCAACCCGATGAACGTGCCGAACGCTACAGCGACCACGAGCGTGAAAAACAGGAAGAGATCGTCGCCGCTCCCCGTCGCCAGAAGGACCACGCCAGTTCGTCGTAGCCGTACCAGTACACGAGCCGGGAGCCGCTATCGGCGACGCAGGGTGCGGGCATGGGCCGAGCTTGGCGACGTTCTCAGCAGCCAGGAGCGTCAGCGATTCCCGATGCGCTTTGCGCGATAGGCGATGCACCCGGCGCCGGCCAGGATCGACACTGCACCGAGACCTAGCAGCCAGGCGCCCTGGAATCCGGCCGTGCCGCCACCGCCCGTGGCTGGTGCAGCGGTAGGGATCGGGCCGGCCGAAAGTGACCGCGTTGCCGACGGCTGGGCGCTCGCGCTCCGCGTTGCGGACGGCGCGACGCCTGACGTCCTGACCGTGGCAGTATTCCTAGGCGAGATGCTCGACGATGCCGAGGTGGCGACTCCGGGGGACAATTTCGGCGGCGTCGGATTTGACGATCCCGTGCAGGCCACGACCGACGCGGAAGCGACTATGGCCGCGAAGCTGACGGCAGTCAGCCTCTCGTTGAGTCGCGTTCCTGCGGTGCTTGCGCGCATCTTCATAGGACTCCTCATACCTGCGGCGGATGGCAGCCCGCTTCCTGCCCGCATCACAACCGGCACCGGAGATCGCAGCCCGGCTGGCTCGCTGCCTGCTCGAGCGGACGGCAGATCCCACGGAAGCGCCGACGGAGACAAGGAGAATTGACGGCTATAAAAGAGCGTTTGGACGTACAATGGCATGTTTATCACTAAACCATTAGGCTACGCGATTAGGAGGCCCTGGGGAAGGCACGGGAAGGAACCGCGGCATTGGGGGATGAGGAGTGGCGGCGGATAGCCGGGCTGCGCGTGGTACTGGCGTGGCCACAAACCGGGTATGCAGCCCTTCCGCCAAGGAAGCGAGGAAGCATCCGTGCCCGCGCTGCCGGAGTGATCGGCGTCCTGCTCATCCTGAGTGGGACCGCCGCGGTCGCCGCCGCGCTTGCTGCCCAGCAACATGCGCCGCAGCCCGCGTCGTCTGCGGCAGGCACTACCAGGCAGTCCGCTTGGGGGCCGTCCTTGAAGCGGTCGCTTCCGGTGTCCATCGCCATCCCCGCCATTGGCGTGAAGTCGAAACTACTGCGCCTAGGGATCAACTCCGACGGCACGATCCGGGTACCGTCGTTTCATGCGACGCCAGGTCAGGCCGCGTGGTACAAGTACTCGGCGACGCCCGGCCAGATCGGCGTGTCGATCATCGAAGGGCACGTTGATACCTATAAGGGGCCTGGCGTCTTCTTTCGTCTGGGAGGCCTCCGGCCGGGAGATATCGTTGAGGTGAGGCTGGCGAACGGAACCACCGCCGTTTTCCGCATCACCGGTGTGCGCCAGTACCTCAAATCGAAATTCCCGGCGAAAACCATTTATGCTTCGACCCCGTATTCGGCCCTCCGCCTGATAACCTGCGGCGGCATTTTCGACTACACCACTGACCATTACCTCAGTGCCACCGTTGTATTCGCCCACCTCGCCTCCGCACGGTGAGGCGGCCGTCAGCCGCCTTATCCGACGCGTGACGCCGCGCCTCGCCACATTCTCTCGGCCGCCGGTGTAGACGAGCCTCGATCCGGGTGCCCAGCTCCTGGTACGCCCGGCACTGATCGTCTTCGCGTGCTCGAAGCGCGACGGCCCTCCGAGATCTAGGACCGAGGTATCGTCAATGGTACGAAAAGGTGAGTGGGGCAGTTGCGCTCTCGTCTCCGTGGCGCGTGGGATTTGCGTGTCGCCCTCAAAGCGAGTTTCCGAGGTTATCGAGGACATGCCGATGAGTCAGTCCGGCTATGCCGATGCCGCCCCGTCCGGCGCCGTGCGTACCCAACGCAGAGTCGGCTCGGCGCTGGCCTTACGGAACTGGCGGATAGCCTGCCGGCTGATCGTCCTGGTGGCCATTCCGGCGATGCTGAGCCTGACGCTCGCCGGACTCCGGCTCGCTGACACGATGCGCAGTGGGGAGGCGTACGGCCGGATCGGCCAGGCCGCGGCGCTCGGACAGCATGTCACCGGCCTAGTGCAGGCGATGGAGGACGAGCGGGCCGCGGCGGGCGTGTTCATCGCGGACGGGCGCCCGGCAGCTGGGCTAGCGACACTCAATCGGCAGTACGCGATCACCGATCGCCGAGCAGCCACAGTGCGCCGGTTCGCTCTCCGTCTGGGCGGCAACTCGGCCCGGACACGGTCCAGCGAGACCACGATCCTCGATGACATCGCCAAGCTGCCTGGTCTGCGCAGGGCCGCGGCGCAGAGCCAGGCACCCGCGCTGATCGTCATCGACGGATATTCCATGGCCATCGGGAGCCTGTTCGTAGCCAATGCTGGCATTGCCAGCCTGAGCGCGAATTTCGCGCTCATCACCAGCGCGCGCACGGTCGATTCGCTGTCCAGGATGGAGGACCATGCCTCTCTGCAGCGCGCCATCCTCGACGCGGCCCTCGCCGCGGGCCACTTCGGGCCTGGGGCACTGACCGCACTAACCACCGCCAAGGCCCAGCAAGCCCGTGACCTCGCATCTTTTCGCAGCTCAGCGACTCCAGAGCAGAACCGAGCTCTTACTTCCACCTTGGCCGAGCCGCTGGCGGACCAGGCGCGAACGGTGGAACAGCGCGCGATAGCGGCCGGTACCGGCACACTGGCCTTGGGCAGCGGAGACAGCGAGCAATGGGCGGCCGGGATGTCGTTCACGGTCAGCTGGATGCGCCATGCCGAGGAGCAGCTGGCGACCTGGATGGTTGCTTATGCCCAGGACATGCGTCGAAGCGCGACGCGGTCAGCGATGGTCACCGCCAGCCTGGTGCTGGCCGCAATGCTCCTTGTCGTAGCGGCCACGGTGATCATTTCCAGGTCCGTGGTGCGCCCGCTGCGACGGCTCGAAGAAGCTGCGCTGGCTGTCGCCGAGGAAGACCTGCCCGCGAGGGTCAGAGCGCTCGGCGCGGCCGGGAACCCAGTGCCCTTGCTCTCTCTGGCGCCGATGGACGTGCAGTACGCCGACGAGATCGGAAAGGTCGCGCGAGCGGTCGACGAGGTCCACCGGGAAGCGGTGCGGCTGGCCGGAGACGAGGCCAGGAGGCGCGGCAGTCTCCATGCAGTATTCGTCGCCTTCCTACGACGCAGCAGTGCCCTGGTGGAACCTTTGCTGCGGCTGATCGACCGCTTCGAACTCGGTGAGGCTGACCCGGAACGTCTGGACGCGCTGTTCCAGATGGACCATCTGGCCACACGCATGCGGCGGATCTCCGATAGCGCGCTCGCCCTCGCAGGCGACCAGGCACCGAGCCGCTGGACCAAGCCTGTGACGCTGGTGGACCTGCTGCGGGCCGCAGTTTCCGAGACCGAGCACTACGGCCGGGTCGTCCTCGACGTCGAGCCGACTGCCACCCTCACCGCAAGCGCTGCGGTCACCGCGACCGCTGCAGTCGACATTGTGCACATGCTCGCCGAGCTGCTGGAGAACGCCACCGCCTTCTCCCCCTCCATGACCCAGGTGAGCATGTCCGGCCGCACTGCACGTGACGGCGGCTGGCTGGTGAGCATTGCCGACCGTGGAATAGGCATGCCTGAGAAGCAGCTATGGCAGCTCAATGAGCAGCTGGCCCATCCACCGCTCGCGGATGCGGAGGTGGATGGTCATATGGGACTGTTCGCGGTCGCGCACCTAGCAGCGCGACACGGCATCCGCGTCGCGATTGCGCAGCCGCGGCGCGGCGGCACTACTGTCGAGGTGCATATTCCAGTCGCGCTGATCTCGCGTGCCGCCAGCCCTGTCGGCCGTGCAGGAGTAGCCGGCGAGGTCTCACGGGCCGGGACTAGCGAGAGATCCGATGCCGAGCCCGGGCTGGCGGGTCGGTGGTCATCAGCTCCTCGGTACGCCGTCGGCCCGCAGGTTGACGCCGATCCGGAACCTGTCAGGGGGACGGACACCATGCGCCACGGCGCCCCGCTCCTAGGCGCACCATTGCCATCACTCACCCCGCCCCTCCACCTCGCCGAGGCCATGCCTGAGCCAGTCGCTTCACAGATGGAGGGTCTGCCGGTCTTCGAGTCTGTCGAGTCCGAGTACCTCGGTGCCTATGGCGCAAACCGACTAGGGCTCACCGGCGCGGAGGCGGGCACTCCAGCGCAAAGTAGCCGGCAGGCCAAGCACGTCCCCCGCACCATGGTTCACCGGTCGGCCACAGCGGCCGTATCGGCACAGATCGCGCGGAGCAGGCTAACCAGTTTCCAGCAGGGCTCCCGGCGGGCGCGAGCAGAGACGCAGGTAGCACGCGAAGCTAAGCGAACCCGGGAAGACTGAGAGGGAGCACGTGGATCCGGCCTGTCGTCAGCCCCAGCCACCGGACCTCGATGGGCTCGTGGCCGATCTCGCCGAGCGTGTTCCCGAAGTGCTGCACGCTGTCGTGCTGTCATCGGATGGCCTCCCCCTTGCCGGATCAGGCCGTACGCAGCAGTCCGTGTATGCGGACTGGGTCTCCGCGGTCGCCTCTGGCCTGATCAGCCTCGCCCACGGCGCAGCGCGGATATCCGGCTACGGGACCGTCACCCAGGCCCTGGTCGCCATGGAATGGGGCACCCTCATAGTCATGGCGATCGATGACGCAACAAGTCTCGCGGTGCTGACCACCGCAGCCGATCTCGACATGGCCGCTTACGCGATGACGATGCTGGTGGAACAGGCCGAGAGCCTCATCACTTCGGCTGCCCGCGGCGTGGTCCGCGACCCGTGAGCCCGGCAAGGCAGGGCAATCTGGCTCCGGGCAATCTGGCTCCGGGCAATCTGGCTCCGGGCAATCTGGCTCCGGGCAATCTGGCTCCGGGCAATCTGGCTCCGGGCTGCTCGCCTTGGGCCCGCGTGCGGCCTATTCGGCTGGCCTCAGGAGGTGGATGCGGGCAGCTGAACTTCGCGGACCGGGGTGTTCGGGCTTCGCCAGGGGTCACAATCCGTGCCCGAAGAGCGGAAGTTTCGAAGCAGTGGATCGCATCAGACCGGGCCCTTGCCGCCGGCTGATGTTCCGCTGCGAGCTGCAGCCGGCCGGACTGGCTTGCGAAGGCCCTTGCCGCAGACCTCAGTTCGGACGAGCCGGCGTCTGGGCAGGCTCCCGGGGTGTCCTGGGCGGTGCCGTGGAGCCGCGCTCGCGCAGACGGGGCGGCTGGACGGTGCGGCGGCGGTAGGGCTTCCGCCCGATCGCCGCGAGTATGAGCCGCACGGCGGAGCGGACGATCCGATCGATATCCCAGTCCATCGTGGTCAGCGCCGGCGTCAGCAACGCAGACATCGGGTGATCATCGTAGCCGCAGACGGATACGTCGTCCGGGATGCGCAGCCCGAGTTCGCGCGCTGCCGCGTAGGCGCCGTAGGCGATGGAGTCGCCGAAACAGAACAGCGCCGTCGGCCGGCCTGCCTTCGAGAGCACCGCGCGGGCCACCTCGGTCGCTGCGAGGAAGGCCGGCGGTGAGCTGGCAATGCTCACGTCGAGGCCGAGCCGCTCGGCTTCCGCCATCACGTGGATGTCGGCCGGGCGATCCGGTGTGCTTGGCTGGGTCGGGGTCAGCACGCCGATCTGCCGGTGGCCGAGCTTGCGCAGGTGCTCAAGCGCGAGCGTGACCCCGGCGCGGTTATCGAACACCACCTCGCCAGCGGCGCAGCCGCCGTGCAATGCGTCGCCGATCGACACGATTGGCAGGCTCTCAGCAAGCTGTGACCATCCTTCATCCGACGGGTCGAGCGGCTGCACGATGAGGCCGTCCACCCGCTGGTCGCGGAGCTGGCGGGCGAGCAGCAGCTGCCGCTCCGGGTCGTCCGCGGCGTCCACGAGCAGGGCGTAGTGGTCGCGGGCCAGCAGGGCGCTGCCGATGCTGACGCCGAGCAGCTGCTGCCACAAGTCCTCAAGCGAGCCGAAGAGCAATCCGACCGTGCCTGTCCGGCCGCTGGCCAGGGCGCGGGCGATGCGATCGACGTTGTAGCCGAGCTCAGCAGCGGCACGGCGCACCCGCTCCTGCGTCTCCTCGGAGGTCTGAACACCCCGCAGGGCGTAGGAGACAGCAGCGGCTGACAGTCCTGTCGCCTCTGCCACATCGCGGATCGTCGCGCGCTTAGGTCGCTGCGGCACCGTTTCCAGCCTAGGATCCGCCGGCTTCTCCCGGCCTCGTTGTCGCGGCCACGCTGCCAGCCCGCCACGCCGTGACAAGCCTAACGGCAATCTGTGCCGCAGCGAACCGCCAGCCGCCGGGCCCTTGACGCCACCGGCACTGAAGCGATTCACTGAATCGGATAAGTGAACCGCTTCAGTGGAGCTGTTCGCGCCCCACTCGGCCGACGGCCCTGCGACCAGCCCCCTTCCGGCCGGCCCCGGCGACTAGCGGAGGAACGCCGTGAACATCGACATCCATCAGCACGTCTGGCCGGGCGCGCTGATCGAGGAGTTGCGGCGACGGTCACGGCCGCCACGGCTAGGTGGCTGGACGTTGCTGACTTCGGGCGAGCCCCCCTTTGCGGTGAACCCGGCAGATCACGACGTCGCCCGGCGGGCAGCGCAAGCGGCTGGCGATGGAGTGGGGCTCGTGGTCGTCGGCATGTCAAGCCCGCTCGGCATCGAGTATCTGATGCCCGAGGAGGCGCAGCCACTCCTCGACGCCTACCACCACGGGGTCACCGAGCTGGGTCCCCCGTTCGCGGGCTGGGCCTCCGCCTGCCTCGCCGAAATCGACGCGCCGGGCCTTGCCAAGCACCTCGACCGAGGATTCGCCGGGCTACAGCTGCCAGCGACCGCGGTCGCCGACGAGTCCGGTTACCGCCGGTGCAGCCCGTTGCTCGACGTGCTCGCCGAGCGGGAACTTCCGCTCTTCATCCACCCGGGGCCTGCGGCCGGGGCGCGAGCGGGCGCCCCGGCGTGGTGGCCTGCCCTCGTCCCCTATGTCCAGCAGCTGCACGCGGCATGGTTCGCGTTCCGCGCGTATGGCCGGCCCGCCTATCCGCGGCTGCGGGTCTGCTTCGCGGCGCTGGCAGGGCTGGCGCCGTTGCACGGTGAGCGCCTGGCCGCTCGCGGCGGAGCCGACCCGCTGGCGCGCGGCGCGGTCGACCCGCGCATGTTCGCAGAGACGTCCAGCTACGGCAACCGTGCCGTCGATTCCGTGCTGCGCGTGCTTGGCGTGGACATGCTCGTCTTCGGCTCGGACCGGCCGTATGCGCACCCGCAACCCTACCTCGGCCCCGGCGACGCCGCCCGCCATGCCATCCGGGTGACCAACCCGGTCCGGTTGCTGGGTGGCCGGCCGCCCATCCAGGCCAGAGATCTCGCCTTCCGCAAGCGATGAGAGGAGCGACCGACCATGGCATTTCCCGCGCTACCAGCCCGATATCTCGACCAGCGCGAGCTGGCTGAGCTCGTCGAGACCCTGGCTGCCCGCCCGGATCTGTGGAGCGGCCAGGTTGCCAGCGCCGCAGGGCAGCGGCACTTCGCCTCGATTTACCGCGACGAGTACGTCGACGTCTGGCTCATCTGCTGGTCAGCCAGAAGCGACACCGGCTGGCACGACCACGACATCTCGTCAGGGGCGGTCCGCGTGCTGCGAGGCGAGCTGATGGAGTCCAAGCCGCGCATCGGGGGTGTCCACGCTCGAACTATCGTGACCGAAGGCTGTTCGCTCTCCTTCGGACCTGACCATATACACCGGCTTACCGGTGAGGCTGACGATGCCGTTTCGCTGCACGCCTACTCACCTCCGCTGTGGCGGCTCGGTCAGTACAGCATCGATGACGGCGGCGTGATGCGCCGGGTGTCGGTCTGCTACGCCGACGAACTCCGCCCGATCGATTCGCCGCTCGCCGTCCAGGTCAGCTAGTGCACCCGCGGCAAGCCACGCAGTCGGCGGACCGGGAAGGAGCGTGATCACTTGACAAGCCTGCCGGGCAGGCGGGTGACGATCATCGGTGGCGGAATCATGGGTCTCATGACGGCCTACTACGCCGCGCCGCTGGCGGGGGCCGTCACAGTGCTGGAGAGATCGTGGGTGGGCGACCCGGCCACGGCCTCCTTCGGCCTCACCAGGTCCGTCCGCAACGACTACCGGGACCCCGCGTACGCCCGCCTCGCCTTCGAGGCGCGGCAGCTGTGGCTTGAGCTCCAGCAGCATGCAAGCGAGCCGCTGCTGGTGGACTGCGGGTGCCTGAACCTGGCAAAGCGCAGCGTGACGCCCGACCTGAACAGTACCTACGCGGTGCAGAGCTTCGCCGTCCTCGAGCAGCTTCAACTGCGCCGCGAGGCCCTGTCAGCCGCCAGGCTCCAGGAGAGATTTCCTCAGTTCCATGCCGACGGCGGCTGGCTGGACCTGGACGCCGGGTTCGTCGACGCGGCCGCGGTCACCAGGGCCCTGCGCACTGCGCTGCGCCTGCGCGGGGTGCGCGTGGCCGAGAACAGCGCCCCGCTCAGCATTGCCCGGTCAGGCCGCGGCTGGCGCGTTGCCACCGGGGCCGGGCCGGTGGACTGCGATGTCCTGGTGATCACCGCTGGCCTGGGCACGAACAAGGTACTCGACCTGGTGCCGGGTTGCTCCGTCCGGTTTCCGCTGCGGCCCGACCGTCCGGCACAGTCCAAGTACTTCATTCCCCCGGCCAGGACCCGGTGCCTGTTCACCGAGACGGCACTCCCGGTTTTCGCGTACCTGGATATCGGGATTTACGGGCACCCGCTCTATGAGGGGAAGACACCAGGAGTGAAGATCGGGTTCTACAACCCGCCCGACGCGACGGTTGCGGCCAGCCGGATCGGGAGCGTAGAGGAGTTCGTGGCCGAATGCATGCCCGGGCTGCGCGACGCCGAGACGGTCGACGTGGCCGACGCCAGCGGCGTCGATGCCTGCTCGTATGACCTGGTCGCGGATGATGACTTCATTCTCGGCCCGGTCCCCGGCGCCGATGACGTGTTCACCGGGGTTGGCTGGCGCGGCACCGGATACAAGTTCGCCCCGTGGGTGGGGCGGGTGCTCGCCCAGCTGGCGCTGCGACGGGCCAGCGTGTACGACATCAACCGGTTCGCGCCCGGCAGGTTCACCCGCGGCGATTCGGTGCAGGAGCGGGCGAAAGGAGATGCGGCCCCATGAACGGGCGTTCATCGACGGGACTGACAGAGCGGCTGGCGAGCGGTACCGTGCTCGGTGCGGAGGGCTACGTCTTCGAACTCGAACGGCGCGGGTACATCCAGGCGGGCCCGTACGTCCCGGAGGTGGTCCTGGACTTCCCCGAGGCAGTTCGCGAGCTGCATCGGGAGTTCCTGCGCGCAGGCGCGGATGTGATGGTCGCCCTCACCTATTACGCGCACCGGGAGAAGCTGCGCCACGTTGGCCGCGAGGGCGACCTGGAGGCGATGAACCGGCGCGCAGTCCGGCTTGCCCGTGAGGTCGCGCAAGAGGGCGATGCCCTGGTAGCGGGCAATGTGTGCAACACCTGGGCGTACGACCCTGAAGACCCGTCAGCGCGGGAGCGAGTCCGAGCGATGTATGCCGAGCAACTGGGCTGGGCCGCCGAGGAAGGCATCGACTTCGTCATCTCCGAGACCAACGACTACCTCCGCGAGGCGCTCATCGCGCTTGAGGTCATCCAGGGACTGGGGCTGCCCGCGATGGTGACGCTGGCACCCACTCAGCCAAACCAGACGCGTGACGGCTACGCCTACGCCGAAGCATGCCGCATCCTCGCCGCCGAGGGAGCGCAGATCGTCGGCCTCAACTGCGACCGCGGACCCCAAACGATGCTGCCGCTGCTGGCGAGAATCCGGGAGACGGTCGACTGCGCGGTCGCCGCCCAGCCGGTTCCATACCGCACGGATGCGGGGTCCCTGACGATGCAGGCCCTCCGGTCCCAGGCCACGCAGCATGCCTTTCCGCTGGCCCTTGAGCCATTCGGATGCACCCGCTTCGAGATGGCGCATTTCGCGCTCCAGGCACGCGATCTCGGGGTGGATTACGTCGGCATCTGCTGCGGCGCCGGACCACACCACGTGCGCGCCATGGCCGAGGCACTAGGCCGCGAAGTCCCCGCCAGCAGGTACTCCCCGTCGATGAGCCTGCATCCCATGTTCCGGCCAGAAATCGCGGCGAAAGATGCCATGTACCTCACGGCCTGGAACGGGTGATACTGACGCCCGCGTCCCCAGGCGGGACAAACGGTGAGGCTTGACCCGCTCCATCGCATCCGGGAACACGGACCCGGAGAGCTGAGCTGTCTGCACCGACGGCGGCTAGCAGCAGCTGTCCTTCATCCGGAGGGAGGTCGTGAAGGCAGTGACCGCCTCTCGTCCGCCAGGGACATGGGACCGGCTTCCCGCCAGTGGCTAGGGACCGGCCCGGCCGTTGCAACTGTGGCTGCGGGGACCGTCGGCGCCGGTGCGCCGGGCGATGGCGTAGCCGAGGGGCTTCAGGTCAGCGGGGACGCCGACCTGGATGATGCCCTCCGCATCCGGCTGGCCGATGCCTTCGCCGAACTGCTTGTGCGCGCAAGAGTCCTTGCCGCGGCGAAGGCAGGAACGTGACCATGAAATTCGTCTCGGCTCCCCGGCAGCGTACGCGCAACAGATGTAGCCACAAGGGGAGACAGTGAGCCCTGCAGTCGGAGACAGCAATGCGCTATAAGGCTGCGGGCTTGGGAACGTATTGGGAACGGGAGCAGCGTCAGGCCGGGTATGCCGACCGCCTGCAGGCCCCTGACCGGCCCGAACCTGTCCTGGGGCCTTCAAAGCAGCGTTCTGCACACCGCTCCCCAAGACGAACGCCGCCCGTCGTCCATACCCGGTCTGACCTGGACTTTCACGGGGTGGCAGGTGTTGGGTTCGAACCAACGTAGGCTGAGCCGACGGTTTTACAGCCCGTGTGCGCCATGAGGCGCACTGTTGTGTCGCCCGCGCAGCGGGCAGGGATTGAGAGGAGATGTCTCTGGATCTGATGGCTGACCCGGCCCCGAAAGGGTAAACGGGGAAAATAGCATGCCAGGAAACCGGCAGTCGTGCCCAGGCGTATGGGGCGACGTGCTGGGAGATCCGCGCGATAGGGCGAAAGCTGAATTGCCTGAATCCCAGTCTCCAGAAGGTGCAAGTAAACACCTGCCGGAAAGACGCCTGCAACCGGCACCGGCCCCTGCGGCGGGATTGATGGTCGCCCGCTGCACTCCTCTTGGGGCGCAGGAGCGATGCCCTGTCAGGGCATTAAAGGAGACGAACGGGACGCCTACGTCGCGCTAGCACGTACAGCAGTGACGAACATGGGATCGCCTAAGGGACGCGAGTCCTAGGGCGACGGAGTGGCCGTACTAGTCGGCGGGTTAACGTCCGTCCAATCTGGAGACCGCTAATGACGGTCCACAGGGCGAAGGGCCACAGGCGTTGAACGGTTAACTATCACCAGGGATGCGGAATGCAGGAAGCCGAAGTGGTATTAGGCGTTTTCCGTGAGCGCGGCAGGAAGGGCCTGCCGCTGACGCAGTTGTACCGGCAGATGTTCAACAAGGACCTGTATCTGGCTGCTTACGGCAACATCTACTCCAACCAGGGTGCGATGACGCCGGGGCCCAGCCAGGAAACCGCCGACGGCATGTCCGAGGACGTGATCGATGAGGTCATCGGGCAGATGCGGCGCGAGCGGTACCGGTTTGCCCCGGCCCGCCGCGTCTGGATCCCGAAGAAGAGCGGCAAGCTGCGCCCGCTGGGGCTGCCGTCGTGGTCGGACAAGCTGGTCGGCGTGTGGGGTGCCTGCTTCTGGAGGCGTATTACGAGCCTCGGTTTTCCGGCCGGTCACACGGGTTCCGCAAGGGGCGAGGGTGTCATACCGCGCTGCGGGAGATACAAAGCACCTGGACCGGGACCACGTGGTTTATTGAGGGTGACATCTCCGACTGCTTCGGGTCTTTGGATCATGATGTTATGACCAGGATCCTGGCGGAGAAAATCCACGACCAGCGGTTCCTGCGGCTTATCGGCAATATGCTGAAATCCGGGTTCCTGGAGGACTGGCAGTATCACGAAACGCTGAGCGGATGCCCGCAGGGCGGTGTGGTATTGCCGATTCTCAGTAACATTTACCTTAGTAAGCTCGACGATTTTGTCGAGCGTGAGCTGGTCCCGCAGTACACGCGGGGAGCACGCAGGGCCGACAACCCGGCCTACCGGCGAGCCGAACGCTCGCTCGGGCGGGCGCGGCGGCGCGGCGACCGGGCAGAAGCTCGCCATCTGGCGCAGCTGATGCGCACGCTTCCCTCGACCGACCCGATGGATCCCGGCTACCGCCGCCTCAGATATATAAGGTACGCGGATGATCATTTGCTGGGGTTCACCGGGCCGAGGGCCGAGGCCGGGCAGATCAAGGCCAGGCTGGCGGAGTTCCTCCGGGACGACCTCGGGCTGGAACTCAATCAGGCCAAGACCCTGATCTCCCGCGCCCGCAGCCAGCGGGCGCGGTTTCTCGGCTACGACATCACCGTGCAGCACTCCAGCACGAAGATCACCAATGGCCGCAGGTCGGTCAGCGGGCAGATCGCGCTGCGGGTGCCGCCGGAGGTGGTCAGGGCCCAGTGCGCCCGCTACCGGCAACACGGCAAGCCGTGGCCGCGGCCCCGGCTGCAGAACCTGGACGACTACGACATCGTCCGGATCTACGGAGCCGAGTATGCGGGCGTCGTCAACTACTACCTGCTCGCCCAGGACGTCTGGCGGCTCAGCAAGTTGTACTGGCATGCCGCGACGTCGATGCTGAAGACCCTGGCCGCCAAGCACCACTCGACCGTCACCAGGATGGCCGCCCGTTACCGGGCGAAGATCGTCACCAGCGACGGCCTGCAAAGATGCTTTGAGGCAAGGCTGACGCGCGAGGGCAAGCGGGATCTGGTAGCGCGATTCGGCGCGATCGCTTTGCGGCAGAACCGGCGGGCGGTAGTTACCGACCCAGGTCCTGTCCCGGTCCGTCTCCCCCGCAAGGAGCTTGTCTTGCGGCTCCGGAGGCGGTACTGCGAGCTGTGCGACAAAGGCGCCGCGGTGGCAGTGCACCAGGTCGCCGGCCTCAGGCAGCTGGGCATTCCGGGACCAGGCCAGCCCGCATGGGCCGTGCTCATGGCGAAGATGCGGCGCAAGACGCTCGTTGTCTGCGCGCCGTGCCATGACCACATCCACGCGAACCCGGTCGCGCATGCGGCATAAGACGCTGGAGAGCCCGGTGCGGTGAAAGCCGCACGCCGGGCGTGCGCCGTGAGGCGCTTCGTCGTATCCCCTGCTCAGCAGGGAGGAACTCGGAGGAGATGTTCCTGGGTCACCTGGCTTACCTGGCGGGGAAACCTGGCGGGGACAAGAGCATGCCAGGGACGCGGCGGCCGTCTGGAGGCGTCCAGGGCGGGGTGCCGCTAGACCCGCACGGTATGGCCAAGGCTGGATTGCTTGAAGCCCAATCTCCAGCGGTGAATGTGCGCACCCACCGGAACGACGCCTGGAACCGGTGCCGCGTCATGTCCCGGCATGAACCCGTGGGCCGGGGCACCCTCCGTGACGCGGAGCATCGCCCAGCGAGGGCGGTTGAGGAGATGAGTGGGCGGCCTAACCCGTGCTCGATACGTACGACGAGGACGTACCGCGGGATCGCCTACGGGGCGCGAGCCCTATGGCGACGGAGTGCCCGTAGTAGTCAGAGGCCGGGAAAGCCGGTCACGCGGCGAAGGGGCACAGGTGGTCAGTGAGGTTCAGTGACGGGAGGCATGCGTAATGCAGGACGCCGCAACGGTGCTGGATGTCATCGGCAAGCGTGGTGCGCGAGGGCTGCCGGTAGAGCGTCTTTACCGGCAGTTGTTCAACCCGCAGTTGTTCCTGATGGCCTACGGCAAGTTGTACTCCAACAGGGGTGCGATGACACCGGGGGTCACTGGGGAAACCGTGGACGGCATGTCGCTGGCGAAGATCGGGGCGATCATCGGCGCGCTGCGCGCCGAGCGCTACCGGTGGCAGCCGGTGAAGCGGGTCCACATCGAGAAGAAGAACTCCTCGAAGAAGCGCCCGCTGGGCTTGCCGACGTGGTCGGACAAGCTAGTCGGCGAGGTGGTGCGCCTGCTGCTTGAGGCGTACTACGAGCCTCAGTTCTCCGACCGCTTCCGCGGGTTCCGCCCTGGCCGGGGCTGCCACACCGCGCTCAGCGAGGTGGTGGACATCTGGAAGGGGACGCACTGGTTCATCGAGGGCCAGCTGGCTGCTTCGGGTCGCTTGACCATGAGGTCATGCTTGCGACCCTGGCGGAGAAGATCCACGATGGCCGGTTCCTGCAACTGGTCAGCCGGATGCTCAAGGCGGGCTACCTGGAGGACTGGACATGGCACGCCACGCTCAGCGGCTCACCGCAAGGCGGCATCGCCTCGCCCGTCCTCAGCAACGTCTACCTTGACCGGCTCGACCAGTGGATCGGGCAACGGCTGCTGCCCGAGCACAACCTCGGCCGCCGCCGTCGGCCCAACCCGGACTACAAGACCGCGGAGTACGCGATCGCGCGGGCAAAGAGGCACGGGGACCGGGCGGAACTGCACAGGCTCAGCCTGCGCCGCCGCCAGCTGCCCAGCCAGGACCCCGCCGACCCGGACTACCGGCGGCTGCGATATGTCCGCTATGCCGATGACTGGCTGCTGGGGTTCGCGGGCCCGAAGCACGAGGCAGAGGAAATCAAGGAGAAGATAGCGGCGTTCCTGCGCGATGAGCTGCGCCTGGAGCTGTCGCCGTCCAAGACCCTGATTACGCACGCCGCCAGCCAGGCGGCGCGCTTCCTCGGCTATGAGATCAAGGCCCAGCACTCCGACACCAAGATCACCCGCAACCGGCGGGCGGTCAACGGGGCGATCGGCCTGTTCGTGCCAAGGGACCGCATCAGGCAGTGGTGCGCGCTCTACTCCGACAAGGGAAAGCCAGCGCAGCGGGGCCCGCTGCTCCACGACGACGACTTCACGATCATCGCGAAGTACCAGTCCGAGTACGCGGGCCGCGTCCAGTACTACCTGCTGGCCCAGGATGTCTTCCGCCTGGGCCGCCTGCACTGGGTCATGGAGACCTCGCTGCTCAAGACCCTCGCGGGCAAGCACCGCTCGACGGTCGGGAAGATGGCCGGGAAGTACAAGACGGTCATCGACACCCCCGCCGGGCCGCGCAAGTGCCTCCAACCGGTCATCGAGCGCGACAGGGGCAGGAAGCCACTGGCCGCCCGCTTCGGCGGGATACCCCTCCGGCGAGTACGCACAGCCGACCTCACCGACCAGCGGCCCGTCATGGCCAGCGCCAAGCGGAACGAGCTGATCCACCGGCTCCTCGCCGGGCGCTGCGAACTCTGCGAGGGCACGGAGGGCCTTGAGGTCCACCACGTCCGCAAGCTCGCAGACCTCAACAAGCCAGGACGGCGGGCGAAACCTCCCTGGATGGAACTCATGGCCAAGCGACGGCGCAAGACCCTGGTCATCTGCCGCCGCTGCCACGAGGACATCCACGCTGGCCGGGCAACGAAGCCCTACCCGAAATAATCACTGGAGAGCAGGGTGCGAGGAAACCCGCAAGCCCTGTTCGGGAAGAGACCGACGGAAAAGGACCTGGCCAAGGGCACCTCGCCGGCGGTCGACTTCACTCGGAGGGGGCGGCGGCCCGGCAACGCGCCGCCGCTACCCGACTGGCGCGTCTGGTTCGCGGTGCTGGAGGAGGCCGGGCTGGCGGTCCAGCTGGTGAGCTCCTCCCAGGCCCGGAACCTGCCGGGCCGGCCGAAGACCGATAAGGAGGACGCGCGGTGGATCGCGCGGCTGACCGAGATGGGGATGCTGCGGTCCTGGTTCGTGCCGCCGCCGGAGATCCGGGCGCTGCGGGTCTGTACCCGCCATATCTGGGACCTGACCGCGGACCGCACGAGGTACTGGCAGCGGCTGGAGAAGCTGCTGGAGGACGCCTTGTGCAAGCTGTCGGCCGTGGTGTCCAGGCTGGCCGGGCACCAGACCGCGCGGGCGGTCATCGAGGCGATGATCGCCGGGGAACGCGACCCGCGGGCCCTGGCCGCCCTGGGCCAGGGGAGGATGAGGAACGACAAGCTCCCCGCGCTGGCCGAGGCGCTGTCCGGCATGCGGTTCGGTCCCCAGCACGCGCATGCCGCCGCGTCCTTGCTGCGCGCCATCGACCTGCTGGACGCCGAGCTCACCGAACTGCACGAGCGGGTGACCGAGCACCTGGCCGCTATCCCCGCGGCCTGGGGCGCGGACGCGGACGGCGTGACCGGGCCGGCGGCCGGGCGGGCCGGCGATGCCGCCGCGCTCCCGGCCGCGGAGCGGCTCGATGAGATCCCCGGCCTGGGCAGGGAAGCCGCCGCCGCGCTGATCGCCGAGACCGGCCTGGACATGAGCCGCTTCCCGACCCCGCAGGCGCTGGTGTCCTGGGCCGGGCTCACCCCGACCGCGCGGCAGTCCGGGCCCCGCAAGAGCCGGGGAAACAAAGGACGCGGGAACACCTACGCCAAGCGGATCGCCGTCCTGGCCGCCCACGCCGCCGCGAACACCGACACCTTCCTGGGCGAGCGTTTCCGCCGCCTGTCCGCCCGCCCCGGCGGAGGCGGGCGGAAAAAGCCGGCTGCGCCGTCGGCCGCTCCATCCTCGTCATCGTCTGGCACCTGCTGAACGACCGCGCCGCCCGCTACCAGGACCTCGGAGCCGACTGGCACGCCAGGCACACCGACCGCAGCCGCAAAGCCCGCAACGCCCGCCGCCAGCTCGAGGCCCTCGGCTACGACGTCACCATCACCCTCCGCCAGGACGCCGCCTGACCCCGGAACCAGCAACAACCGCAAAACCGCCACCGCAGGCCCCCGGGCAGCGCTCGTCCCGGGGTCACCTCGTCATGCCCGGAACCGCGGTCACCCCGAGCGGGCTGAGGTGGTTATTTCTTGGTCAGACCCGCTACTACAGAGCGCTGACCTGGGGCGTCGCCCCGCGCTCCGGGTCGGCGGGAACGCAGTGGGAACAGCGGGCGACCCCTTGGCCTGCCTCTGCTCGCTCGGCCAGCCAGGCAGCATCCGGGTGGCCGGACCGCCGACCGGGGCGAGCACCGGCTGCTTGGGAATCATAGTCTCGCGCTGACGGCGGCCGGTACGCTGGTGTGGTGAGCCAGCCACTCGCCGAGCCGGAGCACCTGCCGCCCGCGACCGAGCAGCAGGTCCGCGGGCGTGCCGCTGAACTAGTCGAGCTGGCCGCCCGGCATGGCATCAGCCGCCTGGCCTTCGCCTCCCCCGGCCGACTCCGCGGGCATGTGGCAGACGGCCGGGACCTGTTCGACATGTTCGAGTTCCAGCGCGACGCCACCGCCCTGCTCGGCGCCGAGGTCGCGCTGTACTCCGACGGGGCGCTGGCCAACGAGCACGTCAGCCCCGACCTGGTCACCGCCACGCCGCTGTGACCGGGGACATCCGCGTCGACCGGCACGCCCTGCTCGAGCTCGAGGCCCTGCTGGACGAGATAGCCGCCCTCCGCGACGAGGGCAACGCGGAGCGATTCGACCACGACGCCCGGTACCGGTGGGTGCTGCATCGGCTGTGGATCGCCGCCGGCAACGAGGCTCTGGCCTATACGGCGGCGGCCGGGAGGGCCGTGCGCGCCGAGGCGACCTGGGCCAACCTCTACGATCTGCGCAACCATCTCGCCCACTCGCGGCTCCCCGACATCGACGAAGCACTCGTCCGCCGCTTCACCTGGTCCCGCGCCGGCCCTCTCGGGCAGGCCGTCCAGGATCACCTGCGCCGCCGATAGCCGGGCCGGGCCACCTGCCCAGAGCCCGGACACCCACATGACGCTGGCGGTCATCGCGAGCCATCGACGAAAGTCAGTCTGGTCACCGAATGTGACCGCCGATCGCGTCACTGTCACCCGAGCCGACAAATGGGACTCTGATTGTGTGTCGCGTAGGAACTGCGGGTTTTTGCCGTAGTTTCCAGGGGTCCCGGCGGCTGGCTCCCTATGGCTCTGCCGGCCTGTGGGGTTCCAGAAGTCGGCCAGAGGTTTTGACCTGGGCTCCTACGCAGCCCGCTCGTATTCGCTGAGAAGGCCGCCGAGAACGGGCCGGCGCCTGATCCGCTCCTGGGAGAGGTCGGCGCCAGGGTGATCGGGCCGCGGCGGGCGGAGTTCGCGGCTGCGATGGGGTCGTCGCCAGTTGTAGTGGGCCGCGTACTTGGCCAGGACCAGCCGCAGATGTCGTTCGCCGAAGATCAGCATCCGGTCGGTCACCTCCGTCCGGGCGGTGAGCACAAACCTTTCGGCATAAGCGTTTGCCCGAGGGCTCCGCGGAGGGATCTTCACCGCCTCGATACCGGCACTGGCCAGGACCGCGTCGAACGATTCGGCGAATTGCCCTGCGCGGTCGCGGACCAGGAACCGGAAGTCCGCAGCGCGGTCACCCAGGTCCATGAGCAGGTTACGGATCTGCTGGGTGGTCCACGGCCCGTGCGGATGCGCGGTCACCCCGAGGATGTGCACGTAGCGGCTGCCGACCTCCAATACGAACAAGCAGTACAAGCGGCGGAGGGTCACCGCGCAGTCCACGTGAAAGAAGTCGACGGCGAGCATGGTCGCAGCTTGCGCGTGCAGGAACTGCCGCCAGGTCGTATCGGTGCGCCGCCTCGGAGCCGGAGGGATCCGCAGCGCCTTGAGGACCCGGCGGATCGTGGACGCGCCGACCCGGTGGCCGAGCTTGAGCAGCTCGCCCTGGATCCGCTGATACCCCCAGCCGTGATTCTCGGTGGCGAGCCGCTCGCAGTGCGGCAATCTCGGCGCTGACCGGCGGCCGGCCCGTCCGGTTCGGGTAGGTCCACTTCGGTGTGACCAGGCGGCGGTGCCACCGGAGCACGGTGCCGGGCGTGACCAGCCGGTGCAATCGCAGCCTTCCCGGCAGGAGCCGGATCAGCGCGGCGAGCACGGCGCGGTCAGCCCAGTCCAGCCGGGGCCGCGGAGTGGCGCGGCGCAGCACGGCGACCTCGTGCCGCAGCACCAGCAGCTCGGCGTTCTTGGAGGCGGGTGACCGGCCGAGCAGAACGAGCCAGCCGCAGACACGGATGAAGATGAGATAGAGCAGACGCAGGGACACGGGCGACCATCATGGCCTACCGGTAACCTGGCGCATCGCAGCAGCTCACATGCCGTGCAGACTTCTGGCACCCCACACGCCGACCAGCTTGTCCGACCACGACGGCAGCCCCAGCGGGCGCAGCTTCCCGTTCTTCTTCGGGATCCAGACGCGGCGGGCCGGGGCGAACCGGTACCGCTCGCGCCGCATCTGCCCGATGACCTCATCGATCACGTCCTCGGACATGCCGTCGGCGGTTTCCTGGCTGGGCCCCGGCGTCATCGCACCCTGGTTGGAGTAGATGTTGCCGTAAGCAGCCAGATACAGGTCCTTGTTGAACATCTGCCGGTACAACTGCGTCAGCGGCAGGCCCTTCCTGCCGCGCTCACGGAAAACGCCTAATACCACTTCGGCTTCCTGCATTCCGCATCCCTGGTGATAGTTAACCGTTCAACGCCTGTGGCCCTTCGCCCTGTGGACCGTCATTAGCGGTCTCCAGATTGGACGGACGTTAACCCGCCGACTAGTACGGCCACTCCGTCGCCCTAGGACTCGCGTCCCTTAGGCGATCGCTTGCTGTCCATCCGGGTTTGGTTCCCGTAGTGTGACGATATTACTACGCACCGGATCTGGGGGTTAAGCTGGGATGGATCCGATCACGCTTATTGTGACTGCTTTGGCAGCCGGCGCGGCATTAGGGGTGAAAGACACTGCCTCCGCGATGGTGAAGGATGCCTACGTGGGCCTAAAGGTCATGGTGAAAGAACGGCTCGGGGATGGTCCGGGCGCCGAGTTGGTGCTTGCCAGGCATGAGCAGTCCCCCGAGACGTGGCAAGCCCCGCTGATGGCGGAGCTGGTAGCCACCGGGGCGGGTCGTGACAGCAACTTGATCGCTGCAGCGCAAGCGTTGCTCAACCTGGCCGGCGAGTTTGAGCCGGCGGGGAAGTTCACGGTCGATGCGCGGGGCGCGCAGGGCGTGCAGGTCGGAGACCAGAATCGGCAGGACAACGTCTTCAACGCCCAGCGAGGTGGCTCCGGCGCCATGGATGACTAATGTCGCTCAAGCTGGCCAGCGCCGTGCGCCGCTGCCAGGACAGGCTAGGAACAGCGCGGAGGTTGCCGGGTATTGGCTTTGCCCGCCAGCGACTTGCCGGCCTAGGTGTTGAGGATGCTCGGCCTCGGCGGCCATGGCCCTGACAGCGGAGGGTATGGGCGGTGCCGGTGAGTTCTCGCCCAGAACACGGGGCCGGTCCCGTTCAAGCGCGCGCTGTCGAGAGCAGCCAGTACTCCGTTGACGCCCGCGGCGGCATGGGTGTGCAGGTCGGCGAGGGCAACACCCAGATCATCTACACCTACAACCGGCTGACCTGGACCGATGGGGTGGCGCCGCCACCATTGATCAGCGTCTCCGGGGTAGTCGATTCTCCTTACCGCGGGCTGAGTGCGTTTGAGGAGCAGGACGCCGCGTTCTTCTTCGGCCGCGAGGTGGCTACCACCCAGGTGCTGGAACGAATGTCGCGACTTTTGGATGATGCGGGCCTGCTGGTGGTCTCGGGGGTGTCGGGCGCTGGCAAGTCGTCGCTGCTGCAGGCGGGGGTATTGCCGCGGATCCGGGGGGCTGGGCTGGCGTCCTCGCCGGAGCCGGCGTCCTGGCCGTGCCTGGTGTTCACCCCGACCCGCGAGCCGCTGGACGAGCTAGCCCTGCGGGTGGCGATGCTGGCGGGAGCGGACGCGGCCACAGTGCGGCGAGGGCTGGACACCGATCCGGAAGGGTTTGCTCTCACTGTCCGCCAGGCCGCCCTCGCGCGTGAACCTGAAGTAGCAGGAAACCCGGAAGTTCCGGTTTCCGGGCGGCATCAGCCGGCACCGCAGCGGCGGTTGCTGCTGGTCGTCGACCAGTTCGAGCAGGTGTTCACCCAGTGCTCAGACGACAGGCAGCGCCGGGCATTCATCACGGCCCTGCATGCAGCAGCCAGCGCCGGGCACGGGCCAGGTTCGGCCCCTGCGGCCTTGGTAGTGCTGGGGGTGCGCGCGGACTTTGAGGCGCGTTGCGCGGATCATCCGCAGCTGGCCGACTCGGTTCAGGACCGTTACCTGGTTACGGCAATGACCGAGCGGCAGCTGCGGATGGCGATCACCGAGCCAGCCAGAAAGGCAGGCTCCCGAGTCGACGACGACCTGGTCGAGGTCCTGCTGGCCGAGGTGCGCATTCGCCAGCCCGGGGCAGTCGGCGGGGGGGTCCTGCCATTGCTGTCGCACGCTTTGGACCAGGCCTGGCGAAGTCGGTTGGCGGAGGCCTTGACCCTGGCCGACTATGAACGCACCGGCGGGATCGAGGGGGCCGTCGCCGACAGCGCGCAGCGCGCCTATGACCATCTCACGCCCGCACAGCAAGCAGCCGCACGGCAGGTCTTCGTCCGGCTGACCGCCACCGGCGCCGAGGGCATGGACACCGCCGACCGCGCCGTCAGGGCGGAACTGGCCGAGGGCAAGAGCGCAGCTGAGGTCCAGAACATCGAGGCTGTTCTGGAGGTCTTCGCCGCCGAACGGCTGCTCACGCTGGCAGCAGACAGCGTGGAGATCAGCCATGAGGTACTGCTGGCCGCGTGGCCTCTGCTGCGCGACACCTGGCTCACCGAGACCCATGCCGACCGGATCGTCCGCACCCGTTTGCGCAACATCGCGGCCGAATGGACACGCAGCTCTGGCGACCGGTCCTACCTTTACAGCGGCAGCTTGCTGCAGGCCGCCGCCGATACCGCCGCCCGGATCGGTGCCGACCCCGCCCGCCACCCGCCGCTCAGCCAGGCCGAGCGCAGCTTCCTGCACGCGAGCGAAAATGCCGCCGCACGTAGCAGCCGCCGACGGCGGATGCTGGCGGGCGTACTGGTCCTCCTGCTCATCGCCTCGGTCGCCGGGGCTGGCTTCGCTGCCGCGGCGGCCCGCAAAGCCGGCCGTCAGCAGCGAATTGCTACCGCCCGGCTGCTCATCGCGGAAGCGGAAGCGGCCCGTGGCAGCGACCCGCGCCTCGCGCTGCTCCTGGGCATCGCCGCCGACGGTGTCCATCCAGGCCCCGAGGCTAAATCCGGCCTGATCGGCACCCTTACCGCCACCCGCTACGCGGGAACCCTCGCCGGTTACAGCAAGAGTGTCACCTCGGTAGCGTTCTCCCCAGAGAGGCGCATCCTGGCCACCCTGAGCATGCTCTCGATCCGGAAACCGACGAGCGGCAACAGCTCGACCGCCATCGGCGGCTGCAGCTCTAGCAACACCAGCTGCAGCGCGGCGGACACTAGCGTCACCGTCAGCGGTGACGCGATCATCTTGTGGGATCTGTCCGACCCGGCCCGGCCCCGCCGGCTCGGCACGCCGTTGCTCCTCGAAAACGTGACCGCCGCCGGCCTGATCGCGTTCTCCCCCGATGGCCGCTTCCTGGCCACCGGCGGCGGCAACGGCAGGGCCGTGACCCTGTGGGATCTCTCCGATCCAGCGAAACCCGTCCGGCGCGGGTCCTCAGCTGTCCCCGCACCCGCCGCCGACGTCTCTACGGACGTCGAGTCGGCGGCGTTCTCCCCGGACGGCAGGACGCTGGCCACCGGCAGCGATGACAAGAACGTCACCTTGTGGAATGTGTCCGACCCGGACCGGGTCACCCGGCTCGCCGCGCCGCTGACGGGCCAGACCTCCTCGGTGCGCTCGGTGGCGTTCTCCCCCGACGGCCAGGAACTCGCAACCGGCAGCGATGACTCCGTCAGGCTCTGGGATATCTCCGACCCGGCCCGCCCCACCCGGCTCGGATCGCCTCTGGCCGGCCGTTCTCCGGTGGCGTTCTCGCCCGCCGGGCATCTCCTGGCGACCCATAACAAGTCAGAACACAACAACAATTCGTTCATTCTGTGGAACGTCGCTGACCCTGCCCGGCCTGCCCGGGTCGGTCCGCCGTTGAGCGGCAACAACAGCGCGGTGGCATTCTCCCCGGACGGCCACACAGCGGCCACCGCCGGCTTCGACGGCACCACCACCCTGTGGGACCTCGCTGACCCGGCCCGGCCTGCCCGCTCAGGTTCACCCCTGGCCGGCCACACCGACTTTGTGCTGTCGGTGGCGTTCTCGCCCGACGGGCGAACCCTGGCCACCGGCAGCGCGGACAAGACAGCCATCCTGTGGAATCTCACCGACCCAACGCGGTTCACCATGCGCGAACCGCCCCTGACCGGAGTGGACTCGATGGCGTTCCTATCCAAAGGGCGGATCCTGGCCTCCGGCAGCACCGATAAGACGGTCTCCCTGTGGGAGATCTCCGGCGCCGCCGACCCGGTCAAGTCCGGACCGTCCCTGACGGGCATCGGCACGCTGCTGTCACCAGACGGGCGAACCCTCGCCGTCCTCGGTACCGACGGCATCGTCACACTATGGGACGTCTCTGATCCCGCGCACCCTGTCAGGCACGGGCCGCCGCTTCCGGGAAGCGGCTCTCCAGCCCTGTTCTCCCCGGACGGCCGGATTCTGATCACCGGCGACAAAGACAAATCCATGCTCTGGGACCTGTCCGACCCCGCGCGGCCCGTCCGGCGCGGGCCAGACCTCCCAGCCATCATCGTGCTCGTAGCAGCCTTCTCTCCTGACGGAAAGACCCTGGCGACCACCAACATCTACGACTTCGACGGCAAAGTGACCCTGTGGAACGTCTCCCATCCCGCCCAGCCTGCCGCCCGGCGTGTCCCGGTCCTGGCTGGCGACGCCTCCGACGTGACATCGGCATCGCTCTCCCCGCGCCGTCATATCCTGGCCACCGGACGCTCCGACGGCACGACCATCCTCTGGGACATTTCCGACCAGGCACGGCCCGCGCGGATCGGCCAGCCTCTGATCGGCCCGGCCGACCCCAACGGAAACGGCGGCAGCGCACTGGAAAGCACGACGGCGGTACTGGTAACGGCATTCTCAGGTGACGGGCGCACCATGGCCACCACCTACCAGGACAACACGATCATCCTGTGGGACCTCACTGATCCCGCCACTCCCAGGGAACTCGGCCCGCCGCACGCCCTCACCAGCACACTCGTGTTCACGACGAGATTCTCTCCCAAAGGCAACACCCTGGCCACCATCAGCATCGACAACACCATGACCCTGTGGAATCTCACCGGCATCAAAGACCTCCAAGGCCACGCCGTCGAACGAGCGTGCGCCATCACCGGCCGAGGCCTCAACAAAGCCGAATGGGCGCGCTACGTCCCAGGACTCCCATACCAGGAAACATGCGCCGCGGCTGCCTGAGTTGGTCTGTCCCGTCCGCGAGCGCTAATCTGCGGCAGGATTTGACGTGAACGGCCTGTCGGCTGGGACTGGTTGCGGCAGAAGCGCATACATTGTCCTTAGGGCGGTCGTCACCAGTTCAGAATGACAGTTCGCCAGCGCGGGAAGAACGAGCTGGAACGGCTCGCCGCCCTGCCCGCATCAGCCTGGAAGAGCGTCACCGTCGCCCGCACCGGCCGCTACCGCCCACCCTGCTGATCACCCACGACCTGGCCACCCCCGCCAGGGACCTGTTCGCCCGCTACGCCGAGCGGATGATGGTCGAGAACGAGCTCGACGCCTACATCGGCGGCTTCCACCTCGACGCCCTCACCAGCGGCGTCCCCCTCAACGTCGACCTCGACACCACCCTGACCGTGATCGCCGGGAACCTCTACCGGCTGCTCGCGCTCAAGCTGCGCAGGTATGAAAACGCCACCCCGGACCGAATCTGGCGGCACTTCCTCGACGCCACCGGAACCCTGCACATCGACGACACCAGCGTCACCTGCGCGCTGAACCTGCGCAGCCACCACCCCGTCCTCATCGACGCCGGCTTCGCAGACCTCGAAACACCGATCCCCTGGTGGAACGACCGCACCCTGAGGTTCCGGTTCCCGCCACGATGAGCACCAGGATCCAGGAAACCTCAACTCAATTACCTGACCGGGAATCGAGGTTAGCCGGCGAGGAACGCGCCGACCTGGCCCCTATCTCGCGGAACTGAAGCCGCCGCGCAAGAGCGACGGCCCGGTCATCACCGTCCGCGTCATCGAGTACACGGTGCGCACCACGCCGGCCGGCGGCGGGGATGAGGAGTCCTCGGAGGTGTTCGCCCTGGTCACCGACCTGCTCGATGCGGAGGAGTACCCGGCGCTGGACCTCGCGTGCTGCTACCCGCGGCGGTGGGACTGCGAGACCGTCATCGGCCACCATAAGACGGACATGGGCGAGGGCCAGCCCGTCCTCCGGTCGAAGGACCCCGCCGGAGTGATGCAGGAAATGTGGGCGCTCTTCGCCGTTTACCGGGCGATATGCAAGATCGTCGGGATCGCGGTCAATGCGGCCGGCGTCCCGCCGGCCCAGATCAGCTTCCCGCACGCCCTGGCCGCCGCGAAAGACTCCGTGGCGGCTTTCCCCCCTGACCAGATGGAACTCGCCCTCGCCACGTTCCTGCTGAAGATCCTCCTGCCCGGATTCCGCGTCCGCGACCGCCCCGACCGCAACAGCCCCCGAAAATCAAAGAAAGCCGGCGACTTCCCTGCCCGGAAACCCGGCGAGCCCAGCGTCACCAAGCGTCGTGCGGAAAATCGAGTTCCACCTGCTCAATTCATGGCAGGTCACCTAGAGCAAGGCCATTGGCCCCCAGCCACGGGACCCCGGCCCTCACCGCATTTCCGGCACGCGGTGCAGATGTCACCATTCCGCGCGGATATTGCTACATCGCGCAGAAATGGTCAGCCCGCGCGGTTATTACCATGCCACGCAGATCCGGCATGCGCAAATCTGGCAACAGCACGGGGCAACGTTAATGTAGCCATCAGGCTCATTGACACTTCTCGGCGCGGCATATGTACTAGATGTACAGTATTCGAAGTCGGCTGAGCAGTCTTCCCGCAGCGGAGGAAGGACAGCAGAGGAATCTGCCGTGTATGACGTTCTGAATGACCTGAAGAGGCTTTACAAGGATCACGCGCTGGAGACTTCCGGGTCTTACGACGACTCGATGACGCGGGCGCTCGGTCCAGATCTCGCCTATGGCTCGCCAGCGATGTACGGGGTCACCGCGACCGTGCTGTCCAGCCGGAGGATGATCGCCTACAACCTCGCCCAGAACGCGATCGACGAGGCAAAGGGCGCGGCCCGGATCCAGATGATCGCGGACAAGTACGCCGATGGCGACCTGTTCAAGAAGATGCACCGGCACGTGGGCGAGGAGCTGAAGCACTCACGGCTGTTCAAGGCACTGGTTCCCGCAACCGGGTACGAGACGCGAGATGACCCGGTGCAGCCCGATGCGACGGAGGACGTGCTCGATTTCGACGATGAGCTGAAGGCCTTCATCTGCCGCGTCCACTCGATCGAGCTCAGGTCGTGGACGGTACTGCGGATGTATCAGCACGTGTTGCGGCAGCGGGCCTTCCCCGACCTGTCGGAAACGGCGCTTCCGGTCCTGGATGACATCATGCAGGACGAGATCAACCATGTGCTCTACACGGGCCAGCACATTGACGAATGGCTCAGGGATGATCCGGGGTTGCAGCCCGTCTTCGACGAGTGCCTTGAGCACACGAACAGGGAAACCTGGCAGGATGTCGCCGCCATGACGTCCTGGCTCGCGACGAACTACCGGGCCGTGCTCAGTGACGACGACGCCAATCCGGCCGCGGTAGGCCTTCCGGAAACGCGATTCCTGGTCGGCGAACTGGCACCGCCCGCGACCTTGACATAGCCACCCGCAGGACTCGTGGGCTGTGACCGGAACCGCTCACGGGCACCATCCGAGTAGAGAGGAAGAAAATGGCAACTAGGCAGCAGCTATTCCAGCGGCTTGACAGCGTGCTGGGAACCCGAGTGGACGTGCCGGGCAGCGAGCCTCCCCGCCTGGTCCGCGCGAACTCGGCGTTCTCAAAGCGCCAGGTCCGCGGTGACGTGGTCATCGAGGTCGACGGCAGGAGCCACACGCTCGCGAGCAACGTGAAGGCCGTCTGATCTGGACCGCCGTGAACTGGGCATGAGGCCGCGGGCAACCCGGCCGCATGCCCAGTTCGCCGCGCCCGCACTTCCGGGTGAGGCCTTCGTCGCACGTTACCGGCGCCGACCGCACCTGGGCTACCTGCCGCTGCCCGGGTGGGTCGGCGGGGCGCCCGCGCACCTCATCCAGCCCGATGTCGCGGTGTTCTCCGTAGACGAGATGGGAAAGACCGACGTCTGCCCGATCGTCTTCGCCGATGAGCCAGGAGCGGCCGCGGCGGAGCGGATGCTCAGGGCGGTGGCGGCGGCGAGCCAGCCAGCCCGGCTGGAGTTGCGCGCCGTTGGCGACTGCCCCGCGCGTGAGGTTGCCCTCCAGTTGGGTTTCGCCGTCGACCGGGTGCAGGCCGGGATGCATGCCCGGCTGGGGACCGTACCGGATCGAGGAGCCGACGACCTGGTCACGGGTGCGGTGCCGGCTGCGGAGGAGCTGCGGAACCTCTACAACACGTGCTTCGGCCTCACGCTCTCTGTCACCGACGTGGAACGCATGCGCAGCCACCCCGCCTGGGACGACGGCGGATTCTTCCAGGTCCGTGACAGCGGGCGGGCGGTCGCTGCGCTGCGCGTGGTCGTCGACGCGGACGAGGCCGGCCAGTCCTACGGGTTCCTCCGCGGGCTCGCGGTCCACCCGGACTACCGCGGGCAGAGCATGCGGATCATGTTCGCGCTGTACCGTGCAGCCGCCCAGCGCCTGGCCGCGCTCGGCGTGGAGCACTACTACTTACTGGCCGACCGGGCCACCGAACGCGGCGGCTCGCTCATGCACAAGCTGTACAAGTCGCTGGGCATGACCGGCGAAGAGCTGGTCTACCGCCTCCGTGAACCCTTCGCCGGCGCGGCCAGGGCGGCGCTCAGACGAGGGTGATCTCAAGGCCGCACGCATCGATTCCCAGCGTGGCCGTCTTCCTGAAGACACTGCGATCTCGCACCGCGTCGAGGTAAGGCCGCACATCTGCACGGTAATAGGGATGGGTCACGTCGTGCGCGAGCACCAGCGCTCCCGGCGCAAGGTGCGGCACCGCCCTTGCCAGCAGATCGGCGTAGGCGGTCTTTCCTGCATGCTCGGAATCGACGTCTATATAGAGCAGGTCAATGGTGCCGGAATAGCTATCAAGCAGATCAGCGGCGTCCTGGACCCGCCAGTCAACAAGAGATCCCGCGTCAAATGCCGAGAAGTTCTCCCTTGCCTGTTCGATCGCTGGCGCGAAGATGTCGCAGGCGATGAGCTGACGTGGCCGGAACAAAGGCTCGGGCAGCAACGCCGGGCCGAACAGCCATACCGTGGCGTATCCCACGAAGGACCCGAGAACCATCGCGGTAGCTGGCCGCGCGGTCGTCGCTATCCCGAAGAGCACCTGCCGGGCGAGTGCCGTCATTGTCGTATGCGGGATCTGGAAACTCTCCCGGACAATCGCGTCGAGACGCTCGAAGGAATCCGGCGCGGTCACGGCGGGGGTGGCGAAGAACCCCGCCTCCGCCAGGTGCCCAAGTACCTTTGCCGCCAGTTCCCTGACCTCGGCCGGGTTGTCGGGCGGAGCTGCCGGGGCGGTCAGCTCACTGCTCCGCCAATCTCGTACAGGCATCTGGCTCCTTCGGGCGTGCCGTGACATATGCCCTTTTTAAGGGTATCATTAACTTCACGGTCGTGGATAGCCCATCGCATGAAAGGACCGATCATGCGACTGGCCTTCGTGGAGACCAGCCTGTCCGGCACCGGGATCACGGCGATGCGGCACGCCAGGGATCTTGGCGCTGACGTAATATTCATGTCCCGCGACATCGGTTACTACGCTGCGCACGGCGCAGCTGATCCGCTTTCCTGCCGGGCGATTACCGAGGTCATTGAATGTGAAACAAATGATGCCGGGAAAGTAGCCGCGGCGCTCGCCGGACGCGAGGTAGGAGGCGTATTAGCGGCCGGCGAGCATTACGTCGAGGTCGCCGCCCGCGCGGCGGCCGAACTCGGCGTGGCCGGCCTGTCCGTGCGCGCGGCGGCGACCGCCAGGGACAAGTCGCGGTGCCTTGCCGACGCCGCGGCCGCCGGGGTGTCAGTCCCCAGGCACGGCCTGGCCAGGACGGTGCCCGCGGCGCTGGCGACGGCCGCGGATATCGGCTTGCCCTGCGTGGTGAAGCCGGTAGACGGAACCGCGAGCGCGGCGGTCAGGTACTGCGCCCGGCCGCAGGACGTGGCCGCCGCGGCGGCCGAGGCGCTGGAAGCGCCCTGCAATACCCGAGGTCAGCTCCGGGCCGGCGAAGTGCTGGTGACAAGGTACGTTCCCGGGCATGAGGTAAGCGTCGAGGTGCTGGCAGCCGATGGCACGCTGGCCGTGATCGGCGTGACCGACAAGCACACCGGCCCGCTGCCATGGTTCGTCGAGACCGCTCACACCTTCCCTTCCGTCCTGCCAGAACCGGTACAGAGAAGCTGTGCGCGCAGCGCTGCGTGCGTGCTGCGGGCCATCGGCTTCGACCGGGGAATGGCGCATGTCGAGCTCCGGGTGACTCCCGGCGGCCCCTGCCTGCTTGAGGTCAACGCGCGTCCGCCAGGTGATCACATCACCGACCTGATCCGGCTGGCCACCGGTGCTGATCCGCTGGCCGCGTGGGTCAGGGCGCAAGCAGGCCTGGAGTTCGAGCGGCTGCCCGCGCCATCGCGGGGGGCCGCGATCCGCTACCTGACGCCGCCCGCAGGGCGGGTCAGCGCCGTGTGGGGCGAACAGCAGATGCGCGAGATGCCTGAGTTGCGGGAGGTCTCGGTCCGCATCCGTCCGGGAGACCTGCTCACGACGGCACGCAGCAGTTATGACCGGCGCGGTCACGTCATCGCTACCGGCCCGACGCCGGTGCTCGCCGAGCGCAACGCCGCACTCGCCGCCGGCCAGCTGCTCGTGTGCCTCACCGACCCGGCCGGGCAGCAGTGATCGAGTTCTCCGCCGAGGCGTGCCTGGGCGACGTGGCCGCGGGCGAGTGGGACACACTCGCCGCCGGCCGCAGCTTCTACCTCTCGCACTCCTGGCTCAGCGCGCAGGACACGGGCCAGCCGGTCGATCCGGTCTACCTGCTCGCCCGCTCGGGCGGCCGCCTCGTCGGCGCGCTGCCCGTCTACCTGGTGCGGCATGAGACGAATGCCTACTACCTTCCTGACCGCTGCGCTGACGGCCGCTGGCGCGGGCCGTACCTGCTCGCCGGCGCCCGCCGCGCCTACGCCAACGGCCTGCTGATCGACCCCGGCCTGACCTGCGCGGAACGCGCTGAGGCAACTGGCGGCCTGCTGGAGCGGCTGCGCGGGCAGGCCGCGGCCAACGGGACCCGCGGTGCGTTGTTCCTGTACCTGTCAACGTCCGCGGCCCGCTCGCTCGCCGTCGCCTTCCCCGCTTTGAGTCCCGTGCTGATCGCCATGGAGGCAGTTCTCGACCTGCCTGGACACGACTTCGAGTGCTATCTGAGCACCCTGTCCGCGCACCGGCGCCGCGTGGTCAGGCACGAGCGTGACGTGTTCGGCCGCTCCGGCCTGACCCTAGGCGTTGAACCCGCCGAACAGGTATGGGAGCAGATGGCACCGCTGGTGGCCAACCTGCACCGCCGGCACGGAACCGAGGCCGAGGCCGGCCACTGGCGCGGACTGCTGCGACGGCAGGCTGCCGACCTGGCCGCGCACTGCGTCGTCTTCACCTGCCGCAGGGAAGGCGCGCTGATCGGCGCCTGCCTGGGCTACGCCTGGCACGGCACCCTTTACCTGAAACTGTGCGGCTTCGACTATGCCCGGCTGACCGCCAGCTTTGAATATTTCAACCTAGTTTATTATGCTACAATTCGTTATGCTTATAAAAATGATCTAAAGTACCTACATTTCGGCCGTGAGGCCTTCGCGGCGAAACTGGGGCGGGGAGCGCGGCTGGCACCGCTCTGGGGCGCGGAAATCCCGGCCCCCGGCTATCCTGCCCCGCACCCGGCCACCGCGTGGAACCGCGCCACGGCAGCACGCTGGAGAGCCGAGCTCGGCCGCTTCCCCCTGGCCTTCGCCGATCAGGACTGGTCCTGCTGGGGAGGCGAGGCAGTCGCGGCTGCCGCGACGACGGCTCACCTGCCAGTTCCGCTGGCCGCCGGCAGGACAGCGCCGTGACGATACTCGACCTGCTCGCCGCCGCGGCTCATGCGCAGGTCCGGTTGCGCTTCCTGCCGGATCATTCAGAGCCCGTCAGCGGCGGCCGGCTGTGGGAGGACGCCGGCCGGGCAGCCAGCTGGCTGGCCGGGCGGAATCAGCCGGGCGGGACCGTGGCCGCGCTGCTCCAGGCATCGCCGGAGTGCGTGGCCGCGCTGGTCGGCGCCTGGCGGGCCGGGCTCACCGTCGTGTCGCTGCCGCTCAGGTCGCGGACGCAGGACGCCGAGCGCTACGGCGCGCAGATCCGCCAGCTCATCGGCTCGTCGGGAGCTGGCATGCTCCTGGCCGACCCGGCCGCGGCCGGTGCCATCGCCGATCCTGGAGTCCGGCTCGTCGCTTACCCGGACTGCCTGGCGGGCCTGCCTGCGGCAGGCCCGCCAGGGCCGCTTCGTCCAGTTCTCCTCGGGCACGACGGCGCGCCCCAAGGGCGTGGTGCTGTCCATGCCCGCGCTCGGGGCGAACGTGTCGGCGCTGGCCCGGGTGCTCGCGCACGATGATCCCGTGATCTGCTCATGGCTTCCGCTGTCCCATGACATGGGGCTCGTCGGCGCGCTGCTGACCGGATGGGCCATGGGCGGGGCCGCCTTCGCGGGCCGGGCGGAGATCATCCTCATGCGCCCCGAGGTCTTCCTGACCAGCCCGCCGCAGTGGCTGCGGACATGCGCCGAATTCGGGGCCACGGCCACGGCCACGCCGACGTTCGCCCTGCGGACGGCGGCGAGGCGCCCGCCTGCCCCAGGCACCGACCTGTCGGCGCTGCGGATTCTGGTCGTCGGCGCCGAGGCCGTCGACGCGCCATCCTTGCGCCTCTTCGCCGGGGCGACCCAGGCCGCGGGCTTCGACCCCCGGGGAATCTGCCCGGCGTACGGTCTCGCGGAGGTCGGCGTGGCGGCCACGATCGTGCCGCCCGGCCAGCACTGGCGCAGCACCGAGGTGGACGTGACCGCCCTGGCGCAGGACGTCTGGGCGCCCGCCGCTGGCGGGACCGAACTAGTCGGAGTCGGTGCCCCGCTGCCAGGAACCCAGATCCAGGTCGCCGGCCAAGACGGCCGACCGGGAGAGATCCTGCTGCGGTCAGCCTCCATGCTGGACGGCTATCTCGGTGCCGGGGGGATCACCCCGGCCGGCGAGTGGCTGCGGACCGGTGACATCGGCTACCTCGACGATGACGAGCTGTACGTGCTTGGCCGCCGCGACGACGTGATCACCGTACGGGGTGTCAGCCTGCACGCCTCCACGCTGGAGGCAGCGCTGCACGAGGCACTGGGTGGTGCGCGGCCGATGGCCGTGGTGGCCTGGCAGGCCGGCTACGCCATTGTTGCCGAGCGCGGGCGCGCCAGCGCCGGCCAGGACCTGGGCCAGGCCGTGCGTGCCGCGCTGACCGGACGGTTTGGCACGGCCCCGAGCCTGGTCGTCAGCGTCGTGCCGGGGACGCTGCCCCGTACTCCGAGCGGCAAGATCCGGCGTTCAGCGGTGCAGCGAGGGCTGGCCGCCGGCGAGCTCCTGGTAACCGGTCACTGGGAATTCAGCGAAAAGAGGTAAGCAGATGACGGTCATCGATGCCGACGCTCATGTTCTGATCCGCGGCCAGGAAAGCGTTGGCCTGATCGCGCGTGCGATGGAGCGCTGGCCCGACCAGATCACCCTGCGCACGGACGGGATACTCGGCATCGTGATCGAGGATCGCCCGTACCCGCAGATCAGCGGTCCAGGCACCGGTCCGCATCCCGACCACGGATTCATGAATCGCGCCGATTCCGACCCGTACCACATCGCCGGGGTACTCGCCGACGCCGATCGCGACGGCATTGACCAGATGGTGCTCTACCCAGGGTTCGGCAGCTTCGCGCTGAGTGTCGTGGACCGGGGCCTCGCGACCGGGATCAGCAGGATGTACAACGAGTGGATCGCCGAGTACTGCGCCGCGGCGGCGAACCGCCTGCACGGCGTTGCCGTCATCCCCATCGACTTCCCTGCGGACGCCGCGGACATTGTCAGGGAAGCCAGGACACTCGGCCTCGTGGCCGGCGTCGTGCCGCCGGCGCCGCGGACGGCGAACCTGAACGCAGCCGAGTTCGACCCCGTGTACGAGGCGGCGCAAGAGGCCGGCCTGCCCCTGGCGGCGCACGGCGCGCCCGGCATGTACCTGCCCAAGCTCGGCAGCGACCGGTTCGAGATTCATCTGCAGGTCCATGCCGTCAGCTTCCCGTTCGACCAGATGGTCGCGATGACGGCGCTGGTCACCGGCGGGGTGTTCGAGCGGCATCCCGGGCTGCGGATGGCGCTGCTGGAGGCCGGCGTCGGGTGGGTGCCCTACTTCGTCGAGCGCCTGCACGGGCACTACGAGCGGCGCGGCGACTGGATACCCGGCGGCTGGAAGCGCCCGCCTGAGGAATACATCGCCGACGGCAACCTCTTCGTCACCTGCGACCCGGACGAGAAGATCCTGCCGGCCGTGATCTCGGCGCTCGGGCCTGACTTCATCATGTTCGCCAGCGACTACCCGCACTGGGACAGCGACTGGCCGGAAAGCACTAAGCCGCTCAGGACCAGGCAGGACATCGGCGACGCCGACCGGGAGAAGCTGCTGAACGGCAACGCACGGCGCTTCTACGGCCTCTAGCGCCGCTGTCCCCGGCACCCGGCGGCCGCCGCGACGGCGCAGGCGGCAGCGGTGATGACGGCACTCAGCCGGCGGTAATCGAGACTGTCGGCTGTGTCGCTCGGCTGGTGATAGTGCGGCGAGCGATGGTCGGCGGTGTCGGTGACCTGGATGGCGGGCAGGCCCGCCTCCCAGAACGCGACGTGGTCGCTGCGCCCGAACTGGCGGGCGCCGCGGCCGCGGGCTCGCAGCACGGGGCCGAGCACTGGCAGCCCGGTGGGCTCCTGCATGAGCAAGGGAGGCACGGAGTCGAATCGCGCCAGCGCGCTGCCGAGCAGCGCCGCCGAGCGTTTGGCCTGCCGGTTGTAGATCACGCAGGTGAAGTCGCCGCGCATGCCATCCCGGCGCAGCCGCCTGGCCTGAGTCGGGTACAGCAGGTCCAGGCCAGCCGCCATCCGCTGGCTGCCTGGATCGCCGCAGGTGTAGGCGATGCACTCCAGGTTGATGCCGAGCACGGCCCGGTACTCGCCGGTCAGTTCCGGCACCAGGCGCCGCGCGCCGAAGAATCCCCGTTCCTCAAGGTCGGTGGCGGCAAGCACGATCGAGTCACGGAACCGGTACGGTGCCAGGGCGCGCGCGATCTGCAGCAGTGCCACCACGCTGGCCGTATTGTCGTCGGCGCCGGGGGAATTCCGCACGGTGTCGTAGTGAGCGAGGACCACGACCGCGTCCCTGCCCGCTTCACCGGGCCTGCGGCCAATGACGTTGACGCCGTCCAGGCACGGGAAGACGACCCGGTCGCCACGGCCGCCATCGCCGTACCCCGTGACGTCAACCTCAGTGAATTCCTGGCGCTGCACCGCGAATCCCGCGTCCTCCAGCGCGCCCGCGATGGAATTCTCGGCCTGCCGCATCGCGTCCGCCGCGTACAGCCGGTTTCGCGGTCCAGGCAGCTCTTCGACCATGGCGCGCAGCGCCCCGTCATCGAGCTGGCTGGCAGCACTCTCGGCCACGGCGGCCACGGCGGCCGGCACCGAGGGCAGCCGGGGCGGTCGCAGCATGAGGCGTCCCGCGACCCAGGCCGCCGAGCGCAAGGTGGCCCGAGCCACCGGCCGGACCTTGCGCTAGGCAGGCTCCATGCCGTAGCGGCTCATCAGGTCTCGCTCCTCCTGCGGCGTCGGCGGCCGGTCCGCCGACCATATCTGGTCCAGTTCGGCAAAGTAAGCGTCCATCGCAGGAGCGTGCAGCACCAGCAGCCGGGCCGGGCTGTCACTGCTGTTCCCGAACGTGTGGGCCGCCCCGCGCGGCACGAGCAGGAAGTCCCCCGGGCCTCCTCGCAGTTCGCTGCCCGCCACGGCGAAGGTCACGACGCCATCGAGCACGAAGAACGCCTCGGAGCAGTTCGGGTGCCGGTGCGGCAGCGGCCGCCTGCCGTTCGGCGGCAGCGTGCGCTCCATGAGGGAGAAGTCGCCGCTGGTCTGGTCGGCGAGCGCCTTGAACGCCATCCGGCTGCCGCGAGCGGCAAATATCCGGCCCGCGCCCTGGGGGATGATGCTCAGCTCTGACATGGTTTCCTCGTCTCACTCCGCCCGTCCGCGGCACGGGCCGCCGCCGCCGCCAGCCCGCCGATACTCATCACATCATCGATCGTGGTCAGGTGCGAAAGCTCGAAGTCAATCCCGGTCTCATCCTCGACGCTGAGCAAAACCTCGGTCATCTCAAGTGAGTCAAGGCCGAGATCTTCCTGGAAACGTGCCGTGCCGGTCAGCCGCTCGCACGCGATGCCGAAGCGATCGGAGAGGTATTGGCAAATAACATCCTGGATCGCCGTTTCGTCCACTGCCAACCGAATCCTGATCGACGCCAGTACAGCCATTATCGTACCGGCCGGATACCTGACCGCCGGGCGGCCAGGTGCCGCGCTCGCGCCTGCCGCGATATCCTGCCAGCGATGCCGCGGCCAGCAACCACGGAGGTTCCTTCGCGATGACCTCATGGTTAGTCGGAGTAGGCGCGCAAGGAATCCAGATAGCCAGGGAACGTGCCCGCCGCGACGGGCGCGAGGTGCTCGCGGTTGACTCGGTCCGCGACCCGCGGATCGACGAGGTGGCCCGGCGCGCCGATTCGATGTTCCTGGTCGCGCCTGGCCTGACCCATGGCGACGCCGTTTCGGTGATCGAGCGCATGGCGGCGGCCGACCGGTCGCGCAGCGCTAGCGACTACGATGTCGGCTGCCCTGTCGGCTTCCTGCACGCCAGGACGCCGGACGCCCTGGATGCGCTGAGCCGGCGGCAACTGGCCAGGGCCGACCAGCAGGGGCCGGACTATCCGGACGTCATCGTCGATTCAACGCTAGACATCCCGGCACCCGCGAGCGCGCCAGGGCTGGTGACCCTGCCCTACCGCGGCATGAAGGCGTCAGACATTCGCGAGATCGGCCCCATGCGAATCCTTGCGGTTACCGCGCATGGCATGTCCGATCACGTCTACCTGGACTCGGATTACATTTGCGGCAAGGTGCGTGACCCCAGGCCAGTCCCGGACCGGCTCACCATCCTGCCATCGTGCACGGAAGAGCCGTATGACTGCATGTTCCGGCCACGCGGCCAAGCGCTTCCCGCCTACGAGATCGAAGCGCAGCACATCTTCATGAATTCGTGCGGTTCCGCGCAATTCGAGCAAGGCGATTTCGGGCCAGATTTCAGCATATGGAATTCGGCGCTTGAGGGCCACGCCAGGTCGTACGTGGGTACCCTCAGATGGAAGACCGGGCACGGCGCGGAGGCACTGCTCTACCGCCACCTGCTGAACGCGGGAATCCCACTCGGACTGGCGGTCGCGATTCTCAACCGGGTGCTGCCTGGCTACCGGATGGAAGGCGGGACGATCTACTGCCTGCTCGGCGATCCGCTGGACCGGGCGAGCGGCAGCGAGTCCCCAGTCCCCGAGCAGGAGATCAGCGCGCCGGGCAGCGAGATTACCCTCGCCGACGGCTACGCGCGCTGCGTACTCAGGGACCGCGACCTGCTCGCGGCCTGGCAGGCGGGAAAGCTGCTCATTTACCCGAAGCAGCCAGAGCCGATCTACTTCACCGGGCTGCGGTCACTGCGCGACGAAGCCATTCACCTCTTCGCGGTCGGCCAGGCCGGCCAAACCGGAACCCGCACCGTCTGCGTCGAGGACTACGGCCCGATCGCCGCGCGCATCAAGGACATCCAGGCGACCTTCGCACGATACGTGAGCCCGGCAATGGGGATCGCAGGGACCTATCCCAGCGCGGTCAGGCAAGGCGGAGGCGAGAACATCCAGAACCGCATCCTTCACATCAGCCGGCTCTTCCAGCGGAACGTGACGGACCCGCGGTCGGTTCCCCGGCTGCTGCGGAGCTACCAGCGCCTGGAAAGGGACATCGGCGAACTGGACCGGGCCACCGCGACCGAAATCCTGCACAGGATCAAGAAGTCTGTCTATAGCATTTCTGACTATTATCGCGAGACATTCGAATTAGTTCGGGTTGATACTGGCCGCAGGTGCGGCAGGTGCCAGGCCGCCGTTTCACAGCGCGTGCTGCGCAGCCTTGTCGACAACTCGGTCGAGCGCAGGGAATTGGTATGCGCGCGGTGCGGAATCATCGAGGACGTTCCCGACGAGCGGCTCCGCGTGCGCCTGGACTGCCCATCACCCGTCGTGCCCGGCAAGGATTTCAACGCGACCCTGACCATAACGAACCATGATGACACCGCCGCGCGCGGTTACTGCGCGGCCGGGATAACCCGGGCGGACGACTATCATGCCCGCGGGCCAGACTCCGCATTCCCGGCCGAAATTCCTCCGGCCGGGACCAGGGTCATCGAGTTCCCGCTTGGCTTTGACCGCGGCACCAGGCGGCATCTGTACACGATCAAGTGCGCGCTCGTCGTCACGGGGCGGATCTACGTGAGCCGGCAGCCCATCGGAATCGCTGCCGGGAACCGGATCTGACGGTGCCCGCGCGCTGGTGGGACCGCTGGAGCCGGGACCGCCTGCCCGCCGCCGCGGTGCACCTGGACAGCGCGGCGGCCGGGCGCTGCTCGGCCGCGACCTTGCGCGCCATGGCGGCCCATGCGGAGCAGGAGGCACGCACCGGCGCCTACGTGGCCGAGGCCGCGGCGGCGCCAGTGCTCGCGGCTGGCCGGACCGCCATCGGCGGCCTGCTGGCACTGCCGGCCGACGCGGTGGCCTTCACCGCGAGCGCGTCGGCTGCCCGCGAGATCCTGCTGGCGGCGTGGCCACTCCCTGGCAGCGGCACCGTCGCGGTGGTGCCGAGCGAGTGGGGGTCTAACCTCTCGTCCTTCACCGCTCGCGGCCTTGAGATCGCCCCGCTGGCGGTGCATGGCGACGGCGCGCTGGACCTGCGCGGCCTGGAGCGGACGCTGGCCGCTGCCCCGCCCGCCGCCGTGGCCCTGACTCAGGTCGCCTCGCACCGCGGGCTTGTCCAGCCGGTGCGGCTGGCGGCGGAACTTTGCCGGGCAGCGGGCGTGCCGCTGTGGGTCGATGCCGCCCAGGCACTCGGGCACGCCGATACCGCCTGCGGCGCGGACGCGGTCTACGCCAGCGGCCGCAAGTGGATGCGCGGCCCGCGCGGAACCGGCGTGCTCGCCATCGCCCCGCAGTGGTGGGACCGCCTGCGGGTGCAGGCGGTCCCGCTCGCACGCGACCCGGCCGGCCAGGCCAGCCCGGTGCGGCAGCTTGAGGTGCGCGAAGCCAGCATCGCCGGCCGGATCGGGCTGTGCGCGGCAACGGCGCAGCACCTGCACACCGGGCCGGCCAGCATCTGGCGGCGGCTGGCAGAGGTGGGCAGGCTGACCAGGCAAATGCTCGCCGACCTGCCAGGCTGGGACGTAGCCGACTCGCCGCAGGCCGAGTCCGCCATCACCGCGCTGCGCCCGGCGAACGGGCAGGACGTCGCGGGCACCTGCACCCGGTTGCTGGCCGAGCACGGCATCTTGACCACCGCCGCGACCCAGGTACGGGCACCCCTGGAGATGACGGGGCCGCTGCTGCGGATCAGCCCGCATGTGGACTGCACGGAACATGACCTAACGCTGCTCCGCCGCGCCCTGGCGAAGGCCGGCTGACCCGCGGCCTACGGTGCCCCGATCCGCGGTGAGCCGCCAGGCCAGCAGGCCGGCCACGCCGAAGACGCCGGCGATCACCCACCAGCCGACGGCACCGGAAGACACCACGGCACCGGCGAACAGGGCCGGGCCGACGAAGGCCTCCGCCGCGGTCCCGAGGCTGAAGACGGCAAGGTAGCGTCCCGTGCTGTCGCCTTGGGCCCGGGACAGGGCGATCTGCCAGCCGCCAGCTGACCGGTAGATCTCCGCGAACGTCTGGAAGATGACCGCCGCGATCAGGATGACCAGCACGATCCAGGCGCTGAACGGCCCCGCGCTGCACCCGACCAGCACGCAGGCCGCCGCCAGCGTCACCCCGGCGAGCAGCAGGTACCGGCCGGCGTCCCGCGTGCTCTTGGCGGCCGAGGCCACGCTCACCTGAAACAGGACGACCAGGATCGTGTTGAGCAGGGTGAAAGCCGGGACGATCGCCAAGGGCAGCACATGCCGGGCGACGATCCACAGCGGAATGCCGATCACCAGCATCGAGTTGTGCAGGCCGAGCAGGCCGTTGAGCCCGGCGAGGCTCAGGAAACCGCGATCGCGGATACCGCCGGTCAAGGCGGCGAAGGCACGCAGCGGCGCGGTCGCCCGCCGCGACACCTCGTGGCGCTCCGCGGCCGTGCCGGCCATCGCCGCGGCGGCTGGTATCCCGAGGATGACGACCGCGGCGGCGATGAAGGACCCGGCATTGCCGAGCGTCAGCGATACGAACGCGACCCTGCTGGCGGTGGCGAGCGCGGCGGTGGCAATCGCCGCGCCGGCCGTGAAGCTCGCGTTCTGCGCCGTCCTGAGCAACGCCGCGGCGGCAAGCTTGTGCTCCTCGTCCACGCTGTGGCTGATGATGGCCTGCCGGACGGGCACCACGCCGCGCTCGGCGGCCCCCTGGCAGGCGGCGATGATGGCGAATGGCAGGAACGACCGCACGAAGACGTAGCCGACGAAGCACGCGGCGCGCCACAGGCAGATCCCGACCAGGATGCTGCGCGGCGGGAAGCGGTCGGCCAGGTAGCCGACGGGCAGGGTTCCGAGCAACCCGGCCAGGGCGCCGATCGACAGCCCCGCCCCCACCTCGCCGACCGACAGATGGCTGTACCTGGTGAAGAAGACCGCCGAGGCGGACAGGAACAGGCCGGTGCCACCGGAGTCCACGATCGCCGCGAGCAGCAGCCGGCGGACCGCGGGAGGTGACTCCCGCAGGGTCGCGAGCGTCCCCGTGCGCGCCCGGCCGGCGGCGGCCGCGCCGGCGGGCCGGCGTCCGATCTTCAGCACTGCCAGGCTTGCCAGGACGGGTCGCCGAAGGCGGCGGGGTGGCCGGCGAAGCGGTCGCGCAGCGCGGCGGCGCGGGACCGGTTCAGTGCCCGCGTCCGGCCGGCCGGAACCGGCAGGCCAGCCGGGACGATGACCGACCACAGCGGCGCCAGCTCGGCGCCCCTGATCATCTTGGCCTGCAAGCTCTCCAGGCCGAGATGCAGGTGCTCGCATCCCGCCTCGGCGGCGTACCTGATCGGCTCGTAACAGGTGAGCGTGAAGTACTCGCACGCGGCGCGCAGCCGCGCGTATTCATACCCGGTAACCCTGACATAGCAGGTGCCGCCCCACCGGTACGACAGCGAGAAGCCCACCGGGCGGTCAGACTCCTCCACCGCCACCAGCAGCAGCGGCTCGGCCGGCGCCGCCGCGGCGAGCCTGCGCAGCGACCGCTCCGTCCTGGCCAGGTCCCAGTCCTGGCCGTGCCGCTGCTGTAGCTCATGCTGAAGCCGCGCGAGCCGCTCCAGGCAGGACTCCAGCGGCGGGCGGACCAGGCGCAGCCCGCTGCACTCGAACAACGCCATCTCACGGCGGAACCGCTGCCGCAGCCTGCTGCGGCTGGCGGCCATGTGCTCGGCCAGGCTCGCCCCGTTGATCCGGATGACCGCCTCGGCGTCGGTGAACAGCGGGACCGCCTCGTGCCCGAGCTCACCCAGCGCCGAAGCGACCGCGGCCGCATCCGCGGTATCGAGGTAGCACACGGCCAGTCCGGCCGTGCCGTCGCTCTCCGCCAGGCTGGCGGCCAGCAGGCTGGCCAGCCCGGCCGGATCGCCGGTCATCGCCGTCGCCCGGTAGCCCCGGCCCGCCCCGGCCATCAGGTACGGGTACGGCAGGACCGGCGCCCCCCGCGCGAGTTCAGGAAAGAGCAGGTCAAGGTCGTAACGCGGGTTGGCCGGGCGGGTGACCGTCGTGACCGGCCAGCCGGCCCGCAGCCCGCCGCCATGGACCGTCAGGTAGCCGACCGCAGGGCCGGGCGCACCTTCCAGGTAGCGTAACCAGCCCCAGGAAGCGAAGAAGCTGTGCGCCGCGGCGAGCCGGTCCCACTCATCGCGCGGGATCTCAGCCAGGGAGTCATGCCGCTGGATGTCACTCACCCAAGCCCTTCCCATGGTCGCGGATCAGCCCGGCAGAACCCCGAAGATGGCCATTCGTATCCTACGGCGAGCCGCCTCGCCGGGGCCACCGGCCACCGCGCTCTTGCGGCACTCCTCATGCGCGCGCTGGCCTGAAGCTCAGGGGCAGGGAACGGTTCACCATCCTGATTCCCCGCAACTTCCCGTTCGAGATGCCCGTGGTACAGGTGCCGCGCCGGCGCTGGGCTGACACTGCCCACGTCCAGCGGGGCATGCAGCTCTGCCTGTACGCCGCCCCTTCCTGACGCTCTGGCTGGAGCGAGCATCGCTCGGTGAGCTGGACACCGACGACCAGCCCCTGCACCCGCCTGTCGCCTACGTCTCGCCTGACAGCGGTGTGCTGGTCGTTCGTGCCGACATCGGGCCGCAGCGCCTCCGGCACGCGATCCCGGCCGCCTACCAGTGCCGACAGGAACGGATCAGGCGGCAGACGGCTACCGGCTGCTCGCCGGACTCGCCGAGGCAACCGGGGAGGGCCGACTTGACTCGCGGCGCGGCTCAACGCGATCCGGCGGGACGAGCCCGTCACCGCGGCGGTCGGCAACGCCAGGTTCGCCGGACTTTGGCCGGCAGCGTGGTCGTGGCCTGCGCCACCCGCAGGAGGTACCCCTTGCCACGGGCGAGCCGTGAGCTCTTCCCAGGACCGGGCCTGCGGGCAGCTGGGGACACGAACGGCTGGCCGATGGCGGTCCCTGCGAGCCCTTCCATGAGCGCGCGTGCGTGCCCCCGCGCGGCTTTCGCCGCTTGACCACACTGCGAAAGGAGCCGCGCTTTGGGCGTGTTCTGCGGGATTGACTGGGCAGAAGACGTGCGACACGAGGTCGCCGTGGCGGGCCGGGACGGCTAGTTGCTGGCCCGGCGGCGGATCAGCGACGACGCGGCAGGGCTGGCCGCGCTGCTGGAACTGCTCGCCGACCACGGCGACAGCCCGCAGGACCCGGTGCCGGCGGCTATCGGGACCCCGCGGGCTGCTGACCGCGTGCCTGCGCGCGACCGGGCGGCCGGTCTATCCGGTCAGCCCGATGCCGGTGGCCCGGCAACGCCACCCGGTCGCGGGCCGCAAATCCGACGTGGCGACGCGTACGTGCTGGCGAACATCCTGCGGACCGACATGGAGCTGCACCGGCCGCTGCCGGCCGGCAGCGAGCTCGCCCAGGCCATCGCCGTGCTCGCCCGCGCCCGGCAAGGGTCAACCATCGGCACCTCGCGGGTGAGCGCTTGCCTGGCTCTGAGTATGAGGCAGTCAGGCACCAGCGCCGACGCGTATCCGCCGGCCATCTCCCGGGCATGACGTCAGCAGGCAGACGCGGGACAACGGCCCGGACATCCGGCCCGCACCGGTTTACCCCGCGATACTCCCGCGCTGGCCTGGACCGTGGATCTGGCCTGGCGCCGCCTCAACTGGCCGGCTGCAAACAGTGTCGAACCGGCGGGCCAAGCCAGGGAGCACGCCGTCTCCCCTGGCTTCAGGCGCTCGTACTCGGCCTGCCGCGCAGTTCGGCCGTGGCCAGCGGTCCTCGTGCTAGCAACCTGGAGTGACCAGCTGATCGTTCTTACCGCAAGGCGGGCGCTGGCTGCCGGACTGGACATCGGATCCGGCCGCTCCGGGAGGTGCCTGCGTGACCACCACATCATCCGCACCGCGGTCCTGATCCGCGCCGGCCCGGTGCACTCCCGGCCGGAATGTCTTCTTGCCCGCCGCGGCCGGCGTCGGCATCGCAATTTCAGAGAAGTCGGCGACAGCTTCTATCGCATAAACAAGAAGACGTGGCATTTACCCGACTTGCATCGTAAACGCGATCGCCGGAGCCAGCCGGCCGTGACCGAGCAGCCCGACCGCTGGCGTCACCCGCCTATGTTCGGCGGCCCCAAGGGGTCAGCACGGATCCAGCACCACACCCGGAATCGACGGGAACCAACCGGAAACAGCGGGCATAGCGCCGCGCCATCCGGCCCGCGATGACCGGCCGCAGATCGACCCGTACAGCCCAGTCGCCGCCGGGCAGATCGCCTCTGACCTTCGCAAACGCCAGCCGTCCGGCTACTTCAGCAACTGCCTGGCCATCACCACCCGCTGGATCTGGTTGGTGCCCTTGTAGATCTGGGTGATCTCGGAGCCGTCCCCGCGCAGTGTCGGCCCGGCCGATCCGGTTGGCGGTCCGCGCTGCCGACGCCGCGACACTGGCCGCGTCAGCGAGACAATGCGGCGCCAACTCCTTCTGACCTCCCGCTGCCACTCGTACTCGGCCGCGCGGTACATGCCAGGTCCTCCGCAGGTGTACGCCAGGTCGATCAGAAGCCGACGGCGATGGGCCCGGTCGGAAGGCGTTCATCGTGGCCAACAGCTCCGGGCCGCTTCACGCAGGCCCGACGCTGGCCTCGCCCCGTCGCCCTCGCGCGATGGGTCCGCCGGGGTGCGGACCGGCGCGATTCGAGCCAAGGTCCGTGGCAACGGCCCCAGGCATCAAAAGGCGCGCCGCGTAGATTTGGAGGTCCCCGGCACCGTTGCGCACCTGATCTTGTGTGACCAGCAATGCCTTGTGCCTGCTCTGTGCCTATTTTATCGTGGCGGCGGTGCCGGGGCGCCGCCGTTGCCGCGCGGGAGGACGTCAGCCCGGCTTGACACGGGGCGGGAGGCCGTAGCCTGGCCGGCGGCGGACCCGGTCTTTGGCCGGCTCCGCCTTCGGGCCGCGGGCGGCCTCCCGCGAGGGTCCCGTGTCAAGCCGGGCGCCTGGTGCCGGCGGACGGGTGTCAGGCGGGGCGGCTGGCCCGGCAGGCGGCGTCGGCCTCGGCCGGGGGCCGCAGCCCGGTGCGGTGCATCAGCCGCTCATGGTTGTACCAGTGCACCCAGGCGGCAGTGATCTTCTCGATGTCGCCGGCGGTGCGCAGCGGCCCGCCGCGGAACGGGGAGCCGTCCCGCACGCACTCGGCCTTGTACAGGCCGATGGTCGTTTCCGCCAGGGCATTGTCGTAAGCGTCCCCGACGGTGCCGACCGAGCCGGCCAGCCCGGCGAGCATCAGCGACTCGCCGTAGCGCACCGAGGTGTACTGCGACCCGGCGTCGCTATGGCAGATCCCCGGCGCCGCGCCGGCCGAGCGCAGGTGCGCCGAGGCCTGCGCGAGCGCCCGCTGCACGAACGCGGCGGCCCTGGACAGCGAGCATTCCCACCCGCAGATCGTGCCCGCGAACGCGTCGATCACGAACGCCGTGTAGCCGAACCCGCCGCCCGCCAGGGGGACGTAGGTGAAGTCGCAGACCAGCAGCTGCCCCGGCCGCTGCGCGGCGAAGTCCCGGTTCACCAGGTCCGGGGCACGGGGATCAGCGGGCTCGGGCACGGTCGTGCGCACCCTGCGCGGGCCGCGGACATTGCCGCGCCAGCCGTTGGCGCGCATCAGCCGCTCCACCGTGCACCGGGCCACGGTGATGCCCTGCCGGCGCAGGTACGCCCACGCCTTCACCGCGCCGTACAGCGACTCCGGTTTCGACGTGGCGAAGGAGTCTGCGGTCGTGTGCGTCCGGATGCCCCCGGCGGCGGGGAAGAAGCACCGGACGTCGCACCTGCAGGCGGTGCCTGCGAGGGTCCCGGCGATCACGGAGCTCGCGGCGGAGCTGAAGGCGGCCGGGGTGCAGATGGTCTCGATGGAGGCCACGTCGGACTACTGGCGCGTCTGGTTCGCGGTGCTGGAGGAGGCCGGGCTGGCGGTCCAGCTGGTGAGCTCCTCCCAGGCCCGGAACCTGCCGGGCCGGCCGAAGACCGATAAGGAGGACGCGCGGTGGATCGCGCGGCTGACCGAGATGGGGATGCTGCGGTCCTGGTTCGTGCCGCCGCCGGAGATCCGGGCGCTGCGGGTCTGTACCCGCCATATCTGGGACCTGACCGCGGACCGCACGAGGTACTGGCAGCGGCTGGAGAAGCTGCTGGAGGACGCCTTGTGCAAGCTGTCGGCCGTGGTGTCCAGGCTGGCCGGGCACCAGACCGCGCGGGCGGTCATCGAGGCGATGATCGCCGGGGAACGCGACCCGCGGGCCCTGGCCGCCCTGGGCCAGGGGAGGATGAGGAACGACAAGCTCCCCGCGCTGGCCGAGGCGCTGTCCGGCATGCGGTTCGGTCCCCAGCACGCGCATGCCGCCGCGTCCTTGCTGCGCGCCATCGACCTGCTGGACGCCGAGCTCACCGAACTGCACGAGCGGGTGACCGAGCACCTGGCCGCTATCCCCGCGGCCTGGGGCGCGGACGCGGACGGCGTGACCGGGCCGGCGGCCGGGCGGGCCGGCGATGCCGCCGCGCTCCCGGCCGCGGAGCGGCTCGATGAGATCCCCGGCCTGGGCAGGGAAGCCGCCGCCGCGCTGATCGCCGAGACCGGCCTGGACATGAGCCGCTTCCCGACCCCGCAGGCGCTGGTGTCCTGGGCCGGGCTCACCCCGACCGCGCGGCAGTCCGGGCCCCGCAAGAGCCGGGGAAACAAAGGACGCGGGAACACCTACGCCAAGCGGATCGCCGTCCTGGCCGCCCACGCCGCCGCGAACACCGACACCTTCCTGGGCGAGCGTTTCCGCCGCCTGTCCGCCCGCCCCGGCGGAGGCGGGCGGAAAAAGCCGGCTGCGCCGTCGGCCGCTCCATCCTCGTCATCGTCTGGCACCTGCTGAACGACCGCGCCGCCCGCTACCAGGACCTCGGAGCCGACTGGCACGCCAGGCACACCGACCGCAGCCGCAAAGCCCGCAACGCCCGCCGCCAGCTCGAGGCCCTCGGCTACGACGTCACCATCACCCTCCGCCAGGACGCCGCCTGACCCCGGAACCAGCAACAACCGCAAAACCGCCACCGCAGGCCCCCGGGCAGCGCTCGTCCCGGGGTCACCTCGTCATGCCCGGAACCGGGGGTCACCCCGAGCGGGCTGAGGAGGTCATTTCTTGGTCAGACCGCCACGGCTCAAGTTGCTCTCTGGTCTGGACCTGCGATGTCGCTTGTGGCCCTGATTGACGGCCGCGCTGCATCCCACGGATGTCCCACGCAGCCAGGGTAGCGGTCAGGCCAGGCGGTCCGGCGCTGCTCCGCTGGTTGTGTCGAAGCCGGATTGTCCTGCGGTGTTGGGTGCTTCGGGCATGGCATCGGGTGGTGGCTTGACATCATTAGTAAACGGTGATTTACTAATGGCTGGGTGCTCAGTCTCGACCAGGAGGAGGCAGACATGGCGACCCAGCAGGACACTGGGCAGGCGGAGGCGACGGCGGTGAAGCTCGCGACGCTTCGCGACGACGTGCGCGCCACCATCGGGCGCGTCGATGACCCGCAGTTGAAGGCGGTCTTGGAGACCGGAGCCGAGGTTCTCGGCGGCCTGCGGCAGGCGTTCGTCGACTACGGCAAGGGCAGCGAGGAGGCCTGGCAACGGTAGCGGGCCGTTAGTCGTGGCGCGGCCGATCGGCACCCCCGACGACGCCTTGCTGGACGCCGCCGACCGTGTCTTGATGACGGATGGCCCCTCCGGCTTCACCCTCGCCAAGGCGGCAGCGGCCGCCGGAGTGTCCGCTGCGACCTTCGTGAAGCGGTTCGGTTCGAAGGAACGGCTGTTCCTGCGGCTCTCCCAGCGCTGGGCCGCCTCGCTGGATGGTGAGCTCGCCGAGGCGGCCCGTGGCATGGAATCGCCGTTGCAGCGGCTGCGCGTCGTGGCTTTGTACAACTACCACGACCTGGACAATCCGCTCACCGCTTCCAAGCAGCTCGCAGCATTGGCGATCGACCTGCAGAACGACCAGATGCGCGGCTTGCTGCACGTCGGCTGGGGTCACGTGCGTGGTCACCTGGAACGTCACGCGGCTGCCGCAGCCGCCGCCGGTGAGCTGGCCGGTGCACCGGCGCCGGCCCAGCTGGCCCGGATCGTGATGGCCGCCATGGAGGGCGGCTGCATGGTCTGGTCGGTACACCCCGAAGGGTCATTGATCCGCCGGCTCGCGGCAGACCTGGATGCGCTGCTGTCCGGATGGAGCACACCAGAGGAGAAGATTCATGGCCGATGACACCCCACTCGCGGGGAAAGTTGCGCTCGTCGCGGGTGCTACCCGGGGGGCGGGCCGGGCCATTGCCGTGGAGCTGGCCCGGGCTGGGTTCTTCGTCTATGCGACCGGCCGCAGCAGCCGGACCTCCGGTCCTTCGGAACTTGACAGGCCCGAGACCATCGAGGAAACCGGCGAGTTGATCCGCGCCGCAGGCGGGGCGGGCGCCGTCCGCGTCGTTGACCACGAGGACCCCGGTGCGGTCGCCGAGCTGGTTGCGGCGGTCGAGCGTGAGCAGGGCCGCTTGGATGTGCTGGTCAACGACATCTTCGGCGGTGACCGGTACATGCAGTGGGACAAGCCGCTGTGGGAACACGACTGGCAGGGTGGCCTGCGCATGCTGCAGATGGGCGTGCACACCCACCTGATCACTGGCCGGCCGGCGATCCCGCTGATGCTGCGCACCGCCGCCGCGCACGGCACCCGTGGCCTGGTGGTGGAGATGACAGACGGCACGTCGCAGGCCAACGCCGAGTTCCGCCGCAACGTCGGGTTCTACTACGACCTGGTGAAGGCCAACGTCGAGCGGATCGTCAAAGGCCTCACCGCGGAGCTTGAGAACCTGCCCGTCACAGCGGTCGGCGTGACCCCGGGCTGGCTGCGCTCGGAACGGATGCTGGAAAACTTCGGCGTCACCGAGGCCAACTGGCGCAAGGCCTGCGCCAAAACGCCAGGTTTCGCGATCTCTGAGTCGCCCGCCTATGTGGCCAGAGGCGTCGCCGCGCTCGCCCGGGCGGGCGATGCCGACCGCTGGGCAGGCACGATCATCTCCTCCCGCCAGCTCGCCGACGCCTACGGGATCACCGACACCGACGGCAGCCGACCCGACTGCTGGGGTTACCTGGCCGCCTACGGCTGGGAACGCGACGACGGCGCAGGCATCGAGGACTTCCGGTAGCGCATACGGTGCTCTCTCGGTAGTCATGAGCAGAGGGAAGAACGGAAGGCCGCAGTGCTGCAGATCGGCGAGGTAGCCCGGCTGGCCGAGGCGCTGGCAGGTGTGCGCCGTACCACGGCGGACGGGCTGGCCCAGTGGCGATACTACGGCAGATTGGTCGCCCGCCAGCTTGACGACGCCCATGTGGTGATCCGCGCCGATTTCGACTACCGCGACATGCTGCTGCGCCAGTTCCCGGAGACCTTCAGCGTGCCAGCCCGCTACCGCAAGCACATGATGATCGTCGCTGACCTAGCCACAGGCGACCCCGGCACCATCGAGGACGCCGTCGAAGCAGCATGGCAGCTTCAGCGACGGGCCGACCGACCCCTGCCACGTCAAAGGCGCGCCACAGCGCAGCTCTGCCCCAGTTCCTGCTCCATGCCCGTCTTCCTTGCAGGGCGCCGTTCATCCCGGCGTCCGCGAGCGGGACCATGGAACGTCGAGGGAGACGGCCACTCGTAGCACACCGCGAGCGGGCTGAGTAGCCAGTCAGATCAGTTGCCCAGCTGTGCCTGGGCCGGCGCGCGCGGGCCGGGCCTTCCGAGGCAGAGGCCAAGCGCTGGCGCCGGCCCGGTCCTGCAGACCTACATGGGTCACTCCTCGATCGCCGACACCGGCTACTACCTGCGGCTGACCGCCGAGTCCTACCCGCACATCATCGCCCGGGTCCAGCAAACCCTCGGAGACATCGTCCCGCCGCTCTTGGCAGGGCCGTGTCATGGCGACTGACTTCGCGGTCTTCCTGCACCGTTTCCTCACCTCGCACCTGGCCGGGCTGCGGGGCTGCTCACCGAACACCATCGCCTCCTACCGGGACACCTTCAAGCTGCTGATCGCCTGGTTCGGCGACTGCAGGTCCATCCCGCCCGAGCGGCTCACCCTCGACAACATTGACGCCGCAGCCATCACCGGGTTCCTGAACTGGCTGGAGACCGAACGGCACAACAGCATCCCGACCCGCAACCAGCGGCTGGCCGCTCTCAGCTCGTTCTTCCGCTGGCTGCAGTCGCAGGACCCGGCCAGGATGGCCGGCTGCCAGGACATTCTCGCGATCCCCGCCAAGAAGAAGCCCCGGCAGGTCGTGAATCACCTGACGGCCGGGCAGACCCGCCGCCTGCTCGCCGCACCCGACAGGTCCACCCGCCGCGGCCGCCGTGACGCGACCCTGCTGGCCACCCTCTACGACACCGCCGCCAGGGTTTCCGAACTCGCCGGCCTGACCGTGCGCGACATCCGCCTGCAACCCCCGCCGCTGGCCGTGCTGACCGGCAAAGGACGCAAGATCCGCCACGTCCCGCTCGGCCACAACACCGCCGCGCTGCTGGCCGCCTACCTGGCCGAGCACGGCCTCGACCAGCCCGGCCACGACGGCCAGCCGCTGTTCGCCAGCCAGTACGGGACCAGGCTCAGCCGCGGCGGCATCGCCTGGATCATCGCCAAATACCAAGCCCGGGCCGGTGACCCGGCACTCGCCGGAGCCGACCTCAGCCCGCACGTAATACGTCATTATGTGGATGGCCGGGTTATGTGGCCGGAAGCAGCATCTCCGCTGGTAGCAGAGCCACGCGGGCTCGTTCCGGCCACATAACGCGGTGGCGTTACTCGCAGGCTTGGTCGAGCCATTCGAGGAGATCTTGGTCTGCTGTCCAGTCGGGCAGGGGCTCGGGGGTGAGCGACTGGTAGGCGCTCTCGATGGCTTTGCGTTTGGCTTCGGCGTTCGCGCGGGCATAGATCTCGGTGGTGGACACGTCGGCGTGGCCGAGCAGGTCGCGGATGTAGATCAGGTTCACTCCGGCCTGGAGCAGGTGCATCGCCCTTGTCCTTCTGATGACGTGCGGGGTGATGTTCAGCCCGGCCGCATAGCCGGGGTCGCGCCGGCGCAGGGACTGGACGTGCCTGGCGAGGATCTTGGTGACGCCCCAGCGGGTTAGCCGGGCGTGCTGGGGACCGCTGAACAGCGGGTCTGCGTCTTTGCCGACGCCGGGGTGGGACGTGCGCCGGCTGAGGTAGTCCTGGATCAGCTGGGCTGTGGGGTCCATCACCGGGACCCGCCTGGTCTTTGAACCTTTGCCGTGCAGCGTCACTACCATCGGCCGGGCGGCGCGGACGTCGGCGGTGTTCAGGTCGCAGATCTCCTGGACGCGGGCGGCGGTGTCGTAGAGCGCGGACAGCAGCACCATGTCGCGCAGCCCGCGCCGGGTCGCCGGGTCTGGTTCGGCCAGGAGGGCTTTGACCTCGCCGTCGGACAGGTGACCCATGTCGCCGGCCGGGGTTTTCTGCTGCCTGACAGCGAGGATCTGGGTGGCCTGGCCGAGGAACTCTGGCCGCTCGATGGCGGTGTAACGGGCAAGCGACTTGATGACGGCCAGGCGCTGGTTGCGGGTTGCGGCAGAGTTGCCGCGCTCGGCCTGGAGCCAGTCCAGGAACGACAGCACCCGCGCCCGGTCGAGGTCGGCCAGGCGCAGTTTCTCGGGCGGGATTGCCTGCACGTCGCGGAACCAGGTGAGCAGCAGCCTGACCGCGTCCCGGCAGGACGCGATGGTCTGGGCCGACACGTCCCGCTCGGCGGCCAGGTGGCTGGTGAGGAACCTCGACAGCCACCGGCCGGCCAGGTCGCCGCCGGCCGGGCCGGCGCGGCTCACCGCCGGGCACCTTGCTGCTCGGCCGGGTCCGGGATGACGTAACCGAATCTCGCTGTGACCATGGTGGCGACCTCGGGGTGCGCATCGGCGGTCAGCTGAAGGTAGTACTGGGTTCCGCGCAGGTCAGCGTGGCCCATGTAGGCCGACAGGTAAGGCAGCATGACCGCCAGGTCCGCGCCGTCGGCCGCCCAGCGGCGCAGGTTCGCGACGGCGAAGCCGTGGCGAAGCGAATGGATGTGCGGGCCGCCGGGGAAATGCGGGATGTCGGCGTCGGCGAGGTAACGGCGGAACCTGTTGTAAACCGCGGGCTTGTCGGCGGGCCTGGACGGGTCGCCGGTGTGGAACAGCTTGTGACCGGGTTCGGGGCAGGGATGAGCGGCCGCGATATAGCTGTCCACGGTGGCGGCCAGACGCCCGGTGACGGGCACCAGGCGGTTCTCGTGGTTCTTCCCGTCGCGTATCTCCAGGATCGCGCGGGCCGGGTCGAAATCGCGAAGTTCCAGGTTCAGCGCTTCGGACAGCCGCAGGCCGGTGCCGTAGAACACCCGGAACAGCACCGGGTCGGCCAGCGCCCGGTTGGAGTTCTCTGACAGCGGCTGGGTGTCGATGGCCCGGAACAGCCGGCGGATCTCCTCGTCGCTGAACACATACGGCGGCGGCCGGTGCGGTTTCCTCACCGCTGTCAGCGCCGGCGGCGCCCACGCCTGCCAGCCGAACTGGCGGGCATGTCCGGCCAGGTCACGCAGAACGAGCTCCTCGCGGCGGATGGTGGCGGCTTTGAGGTGCCGGCCGTAAAGGAACTCCTCGACGGCTTCTTTGACGATCGAGCCGTCGGCGTATCCTTCCCGGCGGCAGTGCCCGGCGAACTGGCGCAGTACCCGTTCGGGAAGTCGTACCGGTACCCGCCGGCGTGGCGGGCGGCGGCCAGCGTGCCGATCAGGCCGCCCAGCGTCGCCGCGCTCACGAACGTGCTCCCTGCCCTGAGTCGAGGACGTCTTCGACGTCCAGGGCGCAGTGGCGCAGGTGCTCAGTGTCGAGCCGCAGGTAGTGCGCGGCGGTGGTGCGGGCAGCGGCGTGACCCAGCACCGCCGTGACTACCGGCGGGGGCGTGTCGGCCTGGAGCATCGCGACCGCCAGGGCGCCGCGCAGCGAGTGCAGGCCGTGGGAGCGCCGCGCCGGGAACATGATCCCGGCGCGCCGCGCGTAATACCGGAGCCGGCAGCCCGCCGACGACGACGAGCCGAACGCCGTGAACGGGTAGCGGTGCTTCACGAACACCTGCGCGCAGCGTGCTTCGGGCCTGCCGTGGCGGATGTAGTCGATCACCGCCCATCCGACGTCGCCCGGCACCGGCAGCCTCAGCGGCAGCCCGGTCTTGTGCTGGGTCAGCGCCAGGGTCTTGGCTCGCCAGTCGAACCAGCCCAGTTCCAGCCGGCGCAGGTCTCCGACCCTCAGGCCGAGCCTGGCGGTCAGCACGATCATCGCGTAGTCGCGCTTGCCGATCGCCGATTGCCGGTCGATCTGGTCCAGGACCAGGCGGACCTCGGCCGCCGTCCACGGGTAGGGTGCCGTCTGGCCGCGGCGGGGATAGCGCTGCGGCGGCAGCCGGCCGGCCAGATCCTCGCCGATCTGCCCGGACTGGTGCAGGTGGCGCAGGAAATCGGCCAGGCACGAGCGCAGAGAGCCGTTGGTTTTCGGGGCGTAGCCCCGGTGCTGGCGCCGGGCCCAGAACCCGGCCAGGTCCCGGGCCTGCACCTGGCCGAGGGTTTCCCGGCCGGCCTCCTCCAGGTAGGCCAGGAACGCATCCGCGGCGCGCTGCTTGGTCACCACGCTCGCCTCGGCGTTGCGCCGCCGGCATGCGGTCAGGTACTCGTCCCTCGCCGGACGGAAACGCGCCGGGCACCGGTCGACCAGCGGGGCGGTGGCCTGGCCGACCCGGGGCATGCCCCCGTCCAGGCATTCCATCAGCAACACCAGGGGCCGGCGCGCGAGCTGGGCCTCCCGGGAACTCGCAGGCTCGCGCAGGCCCGCCAGCCTGCACCCCGACCGCTCGGCCACGAAAGCCAGGCAGTCCGCCTCGGTCGGGAGGTCCTGGCCGCGGGCCTGCAGGAACCTGGCGAACGCGTTCAGCTCCGCCAGGTGGCGCTTGATCGTAGTACGCGACCTGCCTGCCGCCGCCAGCGCGGCGGTCACCCGAGCCGACGCCTCGCGGACGCTTGCTGTCTCCATGCGAATCTGCCTTTCTGATCGTGGTGAACAGACAAGGCGATTCTTCGCCGCGTTATGTGGCCGGAACGAGCCCGCGTGGCTCTGCTACCAGCGGAGATGCTGCTCCCGGCCACATAACCCGGCCATCCACATAATGCCGCTTATGTGTAATTACACATAAGCGGCACAGCCGTGCAATGCACCTCTACGACAGCGGCGTTGCGCTGCCCTACATCCGCGACATTCTCGGGCATGTCGAGCTAGCCACCACCGACATCTACGCCCGGGCGTCCACCGAGGCCAAGCGCAAGGCCCTTGAGGCCGCCTACACCGACATCGTCACCGACGGCCTGCCCGAATGGAACCACGACGCCGGACTGCTCAGCTGGCTCTCCAGCCTCTGAGCCACCGCAGCACGAAGGGTTATGCGCAGCGCCCGGCCCCCGGCATCGCTGTCACCAGGGCCAGCAGGCCAGCGCTGCGCATAACCCGGCACTGTTCATAAGGCGGCATCGCCTCGCCCGTCCTCAGCAACGTCTACCTTGACCGGCTCGACCAGTGGATCGGGCAACGGCTGCTGCCCGAGCACAACCTCGGCCGCCGCCGTCGGCCCAACCCGGACTACAAGACCGCGGAGTACGCGATCGCGCGGGCAAAGAGGCACGGGGACCGGGCGGAACTGCACAGGCTCAGCCTGCGCCGCCGCCAGCTGCCCAGCCAGGACCCCGCCGACCCGGACTACCGGCGGCTGCGATATGTCCGCTATGCCGATGACTGGCTGCTGGGGTTCGCGGGCCCGAAGCACGAGGCAGAGGAAATCAAGGAGAAGATAGCGGCGTTCCTGCGCGATGAGCTGCGCCTGGAGCTGTCGCCGTCCAAGACCCTGATTACGCACGCCGCCAGCCAGGCGGCGCGCTTCCTCGGCTATGAGATCAAGGCCCAGCACTCCGACACCAAGATCACCCGCAACCGGCGGGCGGTCAACGGGGCGATCGGCCTGTTCGTGCCAAGGGACCGCATCAGGCAGTGGTGCGCGCTCTACTCCGACAAGGGAAAGCCAGCGCAGCGGGGCCCGCTGCTCCACGACGACGACTTCACGATCATCGCGAAGTACCAGTCCGAGTACGCGGGCCGCGTCCAGTACTACCTGCTGGCCCAGGATGTCTTCCGCCTGGGCCGCCTGCACTGGGTCATGGAGACCTCGCTGCTCAAGACCCTCGCGGGCAAGCACCGCTCGACGGTCGGGAAGATGGCCGGGAAGTACAAGACGGTCATCGACACCCCCGCCGGGCCGCGCAAGTGCCTGCAACCGGTCATCGAGCGCGACAGGGGCAGGAAGCCACTGGCCGCCCGCTTCGGCGGGATACCCCTCCGGCGAGTACGCACAGCCGACCTCACCGACCAGCGGCCCGTCATGGCCAGCGCCAAGCGGAACGAGCTGATCCACCGGCTCCTCGCCGGGCGCTGCGAACTCTGCGAGGGCACGGAGGGCCTTGAGGTCCACCACGTCCGCAAGCTCGCAGACCTCAACAAGCCAGGACGGCGGGCGAAACCTCCCTGGATGGAACTCATGGCCAAGCGACGGCGCAAGACCCTGGTCATCTGCCGCCGCTGCCACGAGGACATCCACGCTGGCCGGGCAACGAAGCCCTACCCGAAATAATCACTGGAGAGCAGGGTGCGAGGAAACCCGCAAGCCCTGTTCGGGAAGAGACCGACGGAAAAGGACCTGGCCAAGGGCACCTCGCCGGCGGTCGACTTCACTCGGAGGGAGGCCGTCCGGAAAAGGCCCGAGTTCACCCGAGGTGAACGCGGAACCTCGCCGGGCGGCCGGCCCTACTTCTCCCTGCCCATCGGAATGACCCCTGACCTGCCGATTTTCTGCTTGTCGGCACTGCGGAGACCGGTCGCTGTCCGCCATATGTCCGTGAGGACGGAGGCTGGCTGGTCAGTGCTGTGCATGTTCTGGATCTTGTCCTACCAAACACAGTGCAGTCTCACCTGGTCCGGCGGTGCCTTCATGGCACGTGCAGGATGAGGGCGTCATCGACTGCGCGCAGATCGTCTGGATCGGAGGTGACGACATGCAGGTTCCGCTGCCGAGCGCAGAGGGCAACCGAGACATCGACCACATCGGCGTGGCCCGACCTGCCGCACAGCAGGCCGACAGCGCGGGCGGCCGGGTCGTCGAGGGCGACGACCTCCGTGCGCTCGTCGCTGAGCAGCACGGCGATCCGCGCCTGTCGCGGTCCGCCGCGCCACGCCTGGGCAACGGCACCCGCAGGCACCGCGACTTGCCAGTCGCGCCGGTCGATCTCCTCCAGCAGAGCCTGCATCCGCCGGCTGCGGCGCTCGATCGCGATGAGAGCGCCGGCATCGAAGGTGATCGCGCCCGTCACTCGACTCCGAGCGCCCGGCGAGCCCACGCGTAATCTTCCTCGCTCGGCTGCCCGTCCTCAGCCCGCATGTCAGCGACCAGGCGAGAGATTGACCTGGTCCGCGCCGACTGCGCCATGGCATCGGCGATGTAGGCAGAGACCGAGGCTGCCCGGCCTTCGCGCACGGCCTGGCGTGCCTGCTCTGCCAGCTCGTCCGGCAGGCTCACAGCCAACTTGGTAGTCATACTAGCAGCCTACCACAGTCATACCTGAGTAGTGCTGTCGAGGTGCATCCGGCAAATGCGCCAGGTCGACGGGCGCGCCTGCCGAAACCGCCAGCCCGAGAGGCTCCCCTCATCAACGCGGGCCGCCATCCTGTACCACTTCAAAACTGATGCATGCCGTCTGACCTGGGCTCATATGGCGATGTCAACCCAAACCGGCCCCACGGTGGCGGGGCGGATTCCAGTGATCGTCGCAACACTGGCCTTTTGATGACGGCGATCGTAACGGCTTTAGCGGATCACGGTGCGGGCCAGGTCGGTGAGCGGGGTTTGGGTGTGTCGTGCCCAGGATTGGAGGGCGGCGGCGAGGACCAGGGCGCTGCCGTAGAGGACGTGCCGGCCGCCCTGGCGGGCGATGAGCGAGTCGAGCGATGCGAAGGCTCGCCCCTTGCGGGCCAGGGTGAGGATGTCGGTGGCGGCGCGCTCGCCGGTCCAGTTCCCGGCAGGCAGGCGAGTCATCGTGGCCAGGCCGGCCGGGGCATCGGTGTCGTGTCCGGCCAGCCACTGGTCGAGCAGGCCGAGGGCAAGGCCGGTGCAGGCGGCGACGGCAGCGTCGGCATCGCTGCCCAGCGGCCGTCCTCGCTCTGCGATGTCGTCGGCGTACTGTCTGTGGTCCAGCTGCACGACGTTGAAACTGGCCCTGGAGAGCAGCTTGCGCAGGTGCTGCATCCCGGTCATGCCCGCAAGGGCGACAGCCATGGCGGCGGCGAGCACGGAGCCGCCGAACAGCGCGAGCTGATCGCCCTCGCCGACGGGTACCGCGAGTCGGCGGAGTCGTGGGCGGACCTGCTGCGTGACTGCAAGCGGCGCGGGATGCGCGCCCCGGTCCTGGCGGTCGGGGACGGGGCGCTGGGGTTCTGGGGCGCCCTGCGCGAGGTGTTCCCCGAGGCGCGGGAGGGCCGCTGCTGGTTCCACAAGATCGCGAACGTGCTGGCGGCGCTGCCGAAGTCGGCGCATCCCGGCGCGAAGAAGGCGCTGGCCGAGATCTGGAACGCCGAGGACAAGGACCACGCCCGCACGGCCGTCAAGGCCTTCGCCGCCGCCTACGGCGCCAAGTTCCCCAAGGCCGCCGCGAAGATCACCGATGACCTGGACCAGATGCTCGCGTTCTACGACTTCCCCGCGGAGCACTGGATCCACCTGAGAACCACGGATGAAAATGTCAACCGTGGTGCCGGGCCCCCCGAGGGCAGGGTTTGGCTGCAGAGCTGCCGGCCGGCCGCAGCTGCCTGATACCGGCGGCCCGCAGCTGCGGTCAAGGTGGAGCGCCCCGCAGGGCCGAACGACCTTGACCGCGGCGAGGACCGCGGTAACGTCGGGCTGGTGGCGGGCGCAGCTGACCGCCGGGCGAAGAGCAGGATCTGGGACTGGAAGTCCTGCCGCGCCGCCTAGCCCGCGGGCTTGATCAGTCGCGTCCCTTTGCTGGCGGCTGCGCCCGCTGCCCTTGCCCTGGCTGGCCGCGATGGCTGCCAGGCGGCGACCATGGTGCGGTAGGCGGCTTCGCTCTGGGCGGCGAGGTCGCGTTCGGCGGCGCGGACCGCGGCCAGGGAGTACCGGGCGGCGGCGCCCTTGCGGCCCCGGGCGGGCGGCGCCCCGGCGCGCAGCTCGAGCTTGCGCTGCTTGTGGGCGATCAGCGACGGCAGGGCGAACGCGTAGTCCTCCTCTTTGATGATCAGGTGCCAGCACAAGACGGCGAGCTTGCGGGCGGTAGCGACCGCGGCGACCTGCATGCCGCGCCGGGCCCGGACCCGGCAGTAGAACGCGCGCAGCGGGCCGGGTGCCTTCGACGCGGACCAGGCGGCCTCGACGAGCATGCCGCGGGCGTGCGCCGGGCCGGCCTTGGTGATCCGGCCGTGGCTGGCGGGCTGGCCGCCGGACTGGCGGACCCGCGGGTTCAGCCCGAGGTAACTGACCAGCCTGTCCGGTGTCCGGAACCGGGTGAAGTCACCGACCGCGGCCACGATCGACAGTGCGACCGTCGCGTCGACGCCGGGGATGGTCATCAGTCGCAGCACTTCCGGCCGCTCCAGGGCAGCCTGGCCCAGGTCCCGGTCGATCAGGGCCAGCTCCTGCGCGTGGAAGTCCAGTTGCCGCAGCAGCGCGGTGGCCGCGGCCTGCTCGTCCGGCGGCAGATCCTGCTGCGCCAGCCAGTGACGGCCCTTGATCCCGAACAGGTCCGCGGCCGGGCACCGCGGCACCAGGTTGCGGGCCAAGATCGCGTGCACCTGGTTCTTCAGCCGGGCCCGCTGCCGGACGATATGCGCCCGGCGCAGCACCTGCCGGCGCAGCGCGCTGGTCGCCGCGTCCGGCATCCACACTGGCGGCAGGAAATCAGCCGCGAGCAGCTGGGCCAGGATCGCGGCGCCGGCCCTTGTCGGTCTTCACCTTCGCCTCGGCGATCGCCCGCGTCTTCGCCGGGTTGGACACCACCACCCGGCCCGCCCGGCTGGCCAGCACCGTCGCGATCGCCCAGGTGTTCCCCGTCGCTTCCAGCGCCACCTCATCACCCGGGCCCAGGCCCGCAGCGAACTCGCGGACCCCTTCCGGCGTGGTGGCGAACGTGCCGGCCTGCGTCACCGCGCCGCCCTGCCAGACCGCCACCTGCGCGAACTCCCGGTGCACATCCAGCCCGATGCACCGCCTGCTACCCGTCATCGCCCAAGCTCCCTTCCGCGAGCCTTCCAGTGAATCGGCAGCGGATGGGCGAAGCGACACCTACGGATCCGCGCGCGCAGCGCAACCGGGCAGGTCGCAGGGGCGGCCACCTACTAACACGGGCTCTCAGCCCATCGTGCAACACCGGCCTGCCCGCCCTGCTTCACTCCCGGCGCCCCTGTCCCGGACGGTCGCACCGTATGCCAGACCACCTCGCCCCGCCAGAGGCAAACGGCCAGCGGACCGGCGACGCCTGAGATCTTCATACCGGTTACGAACCCGATCGAATCTACTTTCGCCACCGTACGGCACCGGACCAAGATCACCAGGGGCCCCGGCTCCCGGGCCGCCGCCCTGGCGATGGCGTTCAAGCTGATCGAGTCCGCGCAGGCAGGTGGCGGATGGTCAACGCCCCCCATCTGGTCGCGCTCGTCCGGGCCGGAACGCCATTCGTCAACGGCAAGCTCGTCGAACGACCCGGCGAAGAGGCACAACCGGAAGCAGCCTAGAAGATCTTGATCCACAGGTCTTGACTATTGCTCGGGATGGATGGCGAAAACCGCTTGCGCACAGAGCCACGTCGACAATCTGGCTGGCCAGGTGCGGGGCTTCCAGCAGTCAGGAGCATTGCAGGTCACTGCCGAGCCGCAGAGCCCTGCTGTCACTGCTTACAGGCTCATCCTGAACCTGCCGATCCCCATCGCCTTCAGCACGACCCTTGGCGATGCCCTGCACGACCTGCGATCGGCGCTGGACTGCGCGGCGTTCGCGTTAGCCGAACGACACGTCGGCCGTGATCTCACCGAGAAGGAGGAGCGGGCCTGCCAGTTCCCGATCTGCACGAAGCCGTCTGAGCTTCAACAGTTCTTTGACCGCCCGCCGCGTCCGACGCTGTACGGCGAGCGGGAGCAGTGCGCCATTCGCTCAGTGCAGCCCGCAGCACTGCATGACGAACTCGCGGCGCAAGGCGGGACTGACCTTCACCCGCGTGCCGAGGAAGTCGAATGGGACAGCCTGCACGTGCTGCAGCGGCTGTCGAACATCGACAAGCATCGGCGGCTGCATGTCGTCACCTGCTGGCCCGATCTAATCTATTGGGGTTCGGGCGACCTGGTCCCAGCGCCGATGGCCGTGGGGGCACCCACCATTCGTGAACGGCGCGATCCTCGGCTATGTAATCGATGACCCCGAACACCCGGAGCCCAGAGCGACATCGAGCTGAGGCTGGCAGAACCGGAAGGGGCGACTGGCACCGATGTCGTGCGACTCCTCGTAGCCATGCACCAGCACATCATGTATCGGGTGCTCCCGCATATCCTGAGTCTCGACCCTCGGTGGGCCTAGAAGGCTTGAGGGAGCCAGACGTCCGATGACCTCGGGCACCCGAGATCGTCCGGCAGCGGCCAGGAAAGTCCCCGCCATGATTCTGCCGAAGCGTTCGCCGGGAGACCCAAAGCTCAAGATGTGGAATACGGTAGGAATTGATTATGCATCTGACTGCTGACGTTGGCATTGGCCCAGGTATCGGAGCCGTCGCTATTGGCATCGTTCTCTTGGCGGCTGGGCTCGCATGCTTTAAAAATTATAGGGGAATTGTTGGTTACATGCATATGAAGGATGTTTCTGCATGGAGGTCGATGCCGGGCCGTCTTGGGCGCTCTATGTCCTCAAAGGTCGAACAAGAATCCACGCGACGAAGAGGGCTGTTCATGGGTTTCACCTTTACGGTCTTCGCATTCATTGCAATTGGGCTAGGGATTACATCTCTCTTAATCCGCGCATAAATGGAGTGCTTCGTCGGAGAGCGTGCGCAATTCCGGCGAGATTGATGGTCGCGATCAGTGATGCCATTATATTCACATTCATTGTTTGCGCCTGGATGTTCTGTCTCAGTGCAAGCTGGCCATGGTGATCCGGATGCCGAACGAGCATATGTAGCTGCCATCGCACAGCCGATTAGTGCCCTTAGCGCAGCTTCCTCAAATGCTAATAGGACCTGCGCCGGGGGCAGTGAGCCTGACCCGGCGAGATGCCACACCTTCACAAAAGGTAACTGGATAGGTCTCCGTGCCGTTCGTTATTCGGCGGCGGGGAGCCAGGGGCTTCCGGTGGCCGCCTGGGTGAGTGCGTCAAGTGCCGTGATGCCGTGCTTGGCGGCGGTCGACAGGTAGGAGCGGATGGCGCAGAATTGCTGGGCGCCGGTCATGGACCGCATGCAGCCGGAGACCTTGATGCGGAGCTTGCTCATGCGGATCTCGCGTTCGGCGGCGTTGTTGTCGAATGGCACGGCCGGGTCGGCGGCGAACCGGAGGTAGTCGTCCTCGCGCTGGCTGAGCCGGCGGGCAAGGGCGTGGTGCTTCTTCATGAGCGGCCCGGCGCGGGCGGCGGTGTCGTTCTTGCCGATCAGGACGGCGGACCGGAACTGGCGGCGGGCCGTGGCCAGCTTGAGTGAATCGATGCCGGCCAGGGTGCCATCCGCGGCGAGCGCGGCATCGGCGAGGCGTTTCATGGCGCGCAGGGCGCCGGCGGCCTGGCTGGCCCAGCACCACCGGCCCTCGGGCGCGGCATCGGTCACGGCCTGGAGTTCGCGCAGGATGTGGGCTCCGCACAGTGCGTGCCCGGCCAGATCCTGATAGGTGTCATAGGGCGCCCATGCGTCATGGACGGCGATGCCGGCGAATGAGGGCAGGACCCCGGCGGCGTCCATGGCGTCCTTCCCGCGCCTGGCGTGGACGGTGATCAGGGCGTGCTTGCCGGCTGAGGCGGAGTGGACCCAGGCGAGCGTGCCGGCAACCCGGAACCCGGTCTCATCGAAATGGGCGACATCGGCGGCGGTGACCGCCGAGCGGATCGCCTCCAGGGCCGGGCCCAGCGTCCCGGTGATCCGGGTGATCATGGCGGTGACCGCGCCCGGGGAGACCGGGACGCCGAACATCTCCCGGATGGCCTGGCAGGTCCGGTCCCGGGACAGGAACTGGCCGTGCCACAGGTATGCGCCGATCGCCGTCAGCCGGGGCCCGTACCGGACCGGCGCGCTCACTCCGGCCGGGGCCGCGGCGGCGGTCACCGTCCCGCAGCCGCACCGCCGGGAGATCATCTGATGCTCGGTGACCAGCGCCCGGATCTCGGGCAGGTCGATCACCTGCCGCCGCTCCGTCCCGGCCAGCGGCGCCCGGCCCAGGCCGGCGCCGCAGCCACCGCAGCGGGCCGGCTCGTGGCGCACCACCACGTCCGGGGTCGCCGTCATCTCCAGGGTCGCGCCCGGCTGCCCCTTCGGCCGGCCGGGCTTGCGGCCGGACTTGCCGCGCAGCGACTTCGGCGCCGGCCTGCCCAGCCCGTCCGCCGACGGCGGCCTCGAGGAATTCGAGGAGTTCTGCCCGAGCCGGGCCCGCAGCGCCGCTACCTCGCCGGCCAGGGCCTCCAGCTGCGCACGCAGCACCGATACCTCGGTGTCCTTCGCCTCAACGACCTCGCGCAGCCGGGCATTCGCCGCGCGCAAAGCGGCGATCTCCCCCGGCAACGGGTCGGCATCGGGCACAAACGGCATCAGACCATAGCCGGCAGTCAGTAATCAAAACGACACGCACGGCCGGCTCTACGTGACGTCAGACAGCCACGTTCACGTCGAACGACCAGACCCACCTATCCAGTTACCACAAAAGAAGAATCAGCGCCGCCCGCACATTGCAACGCGCAATGGGTCGGGTTGCGACCTCGCCATGATTTGCAGAGGCCCAGAAGGACTTCCTGCGCGGCCTGAACGTCTTTATCAGTGGCTTGGTCAAGCGAAATGCTGGCATAGTTGACCACTCGTCGGCGGAGTACTCAGCCGGATCGCGTCTTATTGGCAGAGGCATAGCTCTACTGAGGGCAGCTCTCAGTGAATATCCGGCCAGTGCTCACATCACGCCCTGACGTGAGCAAAAGTCATTCAAATGATTCTGCAACCCACCGATTGATTTCGGCACAGAATCGAGTTGCTGAAGATCATCAGGGCGCCAACCTTGAGCTCATCGCGCATTGCCAAGCTGCGCTCTGGTCCGAGGATGCCACTGACCGCCTCACGGGTGGCCGCGTAAACGAGGCCGATCTGCTCTTCAGCGGAAATGCATGACAGCATATGAGCCTCACCTGGGATGAGCGGGCAAGGTGCAGGCCTTCTTTGAGAGCGTGTCAGCAGCCGTCAGGAAGATGCTGTCGGACGTCCTCAACGCCGTCGGAGATGGTCGCCTGAAGCTGGCGCCGTACGTGTTCGGCGACAGGGTGCTCACGCACCTGCCCGGCGGGAAGCCCGGCCAGAAAGGCGTCACCTGCGCGCCCGGGACGCTGGCGAACCTGCCGAAGGCATCGTCGTAGAACCGAAGCTCAGCCGACGGCGGGCACCATCATCAGCACCTGCAAGGGCCATGAGGCCAGAGAACTTCGCCTCCCGAGAACGCTCGGCTACCGAATAGTCATTCTGCGGCCTCAACGCGCCACAATGATCAACTAAGGGCCGTAGCACCGAATCGGCGATCCAGGACAGATGTTGCCACGGGAAGTGGTGACGCGCTGTGGCCGGCGGCGCTGAGCACAAGCAGCGCAGCAGGTTGCTTGCCAGCGCCACGTCGGCCGGCCGGGCTCTGCTCTGGCCGTGCGGCCAGTACCGTGCACGTCTGGCTTCCGTATCCTGGGCGCATGATCGCAGGTCGCGCAGCGGCGCTCGGTGCCGTCGGCGGCGTGGCGGGGCTCGGCTACTACCTGCAGGTCACCGGCAAGCTGACGGTCGACACCGGCTGGGGTCGCCGGGTCCGCCCGCTCGGCCCGTTCGGCGTCGAGGTCGCTGCCCCGGCCGGCACCGTCTTCGACGTGATCGCGGCGCCCTACCTGGGCCGGACTCCCCGCGCCATGGCGGGCAAGCTCCGGGTCCTGGACCGCGGCACCGACATGGTCCTGGCCGAGCATTACACGCCGGTGCATCACGGCCGCCTCACCGCGGTGACGCTGGAGACCGTGACGTTCGACCGGCCGAACCGGGTCACCTTCCGCCTCGTCCGTGGCCCCGTGCCCTCAATCACGGAGGAATTCGCGCTGACCGAGCACGACGGCACGACCAGGCTCGGCTACTCCGGCGAACTGGGCACCGACTTCGCGGCGCTCGGCCAGTGGTGGGCCGACCGGGTCGCGGCAGCGTGGGAGGCGGCCGTTCGCTCCTCGTTCGTCTCCATCCGGGCCGAAGCCGAACGGCGCACACGCCGCGGCACCTCCGGCCAATAACCGCGCCCGGCATGTTCCGCCGAAACCGGCAAGACACTCTGCGCGGCGAGCTCGGTATCGAAGGCCATGGCCGCCAGCCTAGCGATCGCCTCCGATCACAATGCACAGCCGAAGCCACCCGAGCCGCGCCGCGGCTCGTTCTGCACTATAGATCGGTGCGGCGCAGCGCTACTGGGCCGCGTGCGAGAACCGCCGATCTGCACGGGCATCTGGTTGCTGGTGCATATCGGCTGAGTCACGCAGATCGGGTTGTTCTGGAGTCTGGTCTGCTGCTATGTGCGTGAGTCGCGTGAAACGGCGACGTCGTGGTGGAGCCGGTCGGGGATGTCAATCATCTCGATCTCGATTATCGTTTCGCTGCGGTATGTGAAGCCGAGCGCGCCGATAACCCGTCCGAGCAAAACGATGGCGAGTCCCGGTGTGCCGTCCACCAGGGCGGGCCGGACGAAACGAGCGTGTCGCGAGTACCTGAGCGCATAGTCGGCCACTGCGCGCGAGCCGCGGCGCACCGGTTCGGCGCCCGGCGCGGCACGAGCGTCGCGCAGAGCGATGTGCGGGTCAAGGACAGCGATGAGTGCGCCGAGGTCGCCCTGGCGGAGCGCGGCGAGGAACGTGTCGGCGACCTGCCGCTGGCGGGCGAGGTCGGTGTCGCGTGCGGGCGGGATCCCGCGCACCCGGCGGCGGGCGCGGCTGGCCAGTTGACGGGTGGCGGCCGGCGAGCGCTCGACGATGGGAGCAATCTCGTCGAAGGGCAGCGCGAAAATGTCGTGCAGGACGAAGGCGAGGCGTTCTGCGGGGGCGAGGGCGTCGAGTATGACCATGAGCGCTGGGCCGACCGCATCGCCGAGCAGCGCCTCGGCCTCCGGGTCGTCCGCTCCAGCGGCCGATGCGACGAGCGCGTCGCTGATGGGCTCCTCCCGGCGGCGTCGGCGGGCGCGCAGCATCTTGAGGCACTCCCGGGCCACCACCGTAGTCAGCCAACCGGTCAGGTTCTCCAGTTCGCCCGCGTTGGCACTGCTCAGCCGCAGCCAGGAGTTCTGCACGGCGTCGTCAGCCTCGGGCATCGAGCCGAGCATCCGGTACGCGACAAGCCGCAGATGCGGACGGCTCTCCTCGAACCGCGCCGCCAGCTGGTCGGCGTCGTTCATGCGTCACATTCTCCTGCCTGCCGGGCTCATAGCCATGAACCACCCACGGCCCCCGGTGTGACGAGGAATGAAGGAGGAACCATGAACACTCGGCCTCAGCCGCTGGCCCTGCCGCTGTCGCCGCGCCTGCGGGCGGCGGGGTACTGGTCGGCCACCGCGTGCGTGGCCGCCGAACTGGGCGTCGGCGGCGTATGGGACATCGCCCGGCTGCCTTTCGTCCGCGACGTCATAGCGCACCTCGGCTACCCGTCCTACTTCCTGGTGGTGCTCGGCACCTGGAAGGTGCTGGGCGCGGCCGCCCTTCTTGTCCCGCGCCAGCCGCTGCTCAAGGAATGGGCCTACGCCGGCGCGTTCTTCACTTACACCGGGGCGATGATCTCCCATCTCACAACCGGCTACGACCTCGCCGAGGTGGCCGTGCTCGGCGTGATGACGGCCCTGACCGTCACGTCCTGGGCGCTGCGCCCAGCCAGCCGCCGCGGCTGGACACCGATCACCGCCTGAATGAGCCGGCCAGGCAGGTGATCCGTTGCCCTGGATCAGCCGCACTGCCGCGGACCGCATGCGACGGACCGCGCATTCGCCACCCGAACTGGCTGATATGCGCTTTACGGCAACGACGCGCGTCCAACCAGATAGACCGCGCAGAGTGAGGATGTCCCGGCCTTCGTAGAACTTGAGAGTGGCGGTCCCTCACCCGGAGCCTGCCGAGTGGTAGGCCACGGGTGAACGACCAAGAACACCCGAAGGAGAGGGACCGCCGTGAGCAACACCTACCAGAAGGAGTCCCGCCGTGCCCAGCCTGACCCGGTGCCGGCGGAGGTCGCCGTCCCGGAGCAGGTGATCGTGTCGGTGGGCGAGATCGCCGGGGCGGCGAAGGAGGGCCTGCTGGCCCTGGCCGTCGGGACCGGCTTGCAGGTGATGGCCGCGATGTTTGCGGAGGACGTGACCGGGCTGTGTGGTCCGGACGGCAAGCACGACCCGGGCCGGGCGGGGTACCGGCACGGTGCCGGTGCCGGGTCGGTGACCCTCGGCGGGCGCCGGCTGCCGGTGACCCGGCCCCCGGGTGCGGGCCGTGGACGGGTCGGGGGAACTGCACCTGCCCAGTTATGACCTGTTCTCCTCCACCGAGATCCTCGGGCAGCTCGCGCTGGAGAAGATGCTGGCCGGGCTGTCGTCACGTCGTTACGTTCGCGGCCTGGAGCCAGCCGGGCAGGCCGTCGCGGACGCCGCTGCGTCGGTGAGCAAGTCGGCGGTGTCGCGCCGGTTCGTCGCCGCCACCGAGACCGCCTTGGCGGAGCTGATGAGCAAGCGGCTCGATGACTTGGACCTGGTCGCGTTCATGGTCGACGGGGTGCACTTCGGCGAGCACACCTGCGTGGTGGCGCTGGGCATCGGCATCGACGGCACGAAGCATCCGCTGGCGGTGGAGGAGGGCTCGACCGAGAACGCCACCCTGGTCACTGATCTGATCACCGGGCTGCGCGACCGCGGCCTGGACGTCACCAAGCCCGTCCTCGCGGTACTTGACGGGGCCAAGGCCCTGTCCAGCGCGGTCCGGAGGGTGTTCGACCAGCCACTCATCCAAAGATGTCAGCAGCACAAGATCGCCAACGTAAGGGACAAGCTGCCGGACAAGCTCCGCGCGGTTACCGAGAAGCGGATGCGCCAGGCCTACCACGCCGAGTCAGCGCTGAAAGCCGAAGCCGAGCTCGAGGCGCTGGCCCGCGAGCTGGACAAGACCCATCCCGGCGCCGCCTCGTCGCTGCGGGAAGGCATGGCCGAGACCCTGACCATCCTGCGGCTGGGCGTGCCGTCCACGCTCGCGCGGACGCTCCGCTCCACCAACAGCATCGAGTCGATGATCGAGATCTGCCGTGAGCACTCCAAGAACGTCAAGCGGTGGCGGGACGGGACCATGGCGCTGCGCTGGTGCGCTGCCGGGATGGTGGAGGCCGGCCACCAGTTCCGGCGCGTCAACGGTCACCTGCACCTGCCGACGCTCCGCGCCGCGCTCGACGCGCACTTCACCGGGAATGTCACCGCAGTAAGCCAGAATGAGGATCAGAAAGCAGCCTGATGATCAAGGGGCCGCCACCGAAGTTCCACGGAACTCGGGACAACCTCCGCAGAGTCGGCGTTCCGGGTTCCGGCCGTGACGGCCGTTCTGGATGCGGACTGACTCAGGGTGTCCGCTACCGGGCCAGTCGAGGAGGCCGTCACTGCTGCCGTTCTGCTCGGGCCGTGCGTGAGGCGCCTTCCGTTCGCGGTCGGTCTACCGCCAGGCGGGCTGCGGCTTCAGGCGTTACCCGCCGGGGCCCCACAGCGACTGCAGGGGCGGAAGGTCGGCCAGCGCGGGGTCGGGTGGCATGGGTGATTCGCCTTCGTCGCCGTCCCAGCGGCGCCTGTACTGGTCGGGGATGTCTCCCCAGCCCCAGTACGGCAGCGGCCTGTCCGCCTCGATTCCCAGGACCTCGACCGGGTCGATCCTCCGGTCGCCGACCGTGCACAGGTGCGCCCAGTTATCACCGAGATCGAACACGTAGGCGAACTGCTCGCCCGGGCGCAGCCGCGACAACCTGACCCGCCGGTAGTCCTCCTCGACCTGGCCCTCGGTCTGCCAGTCAAAATCGGGATCGCACAGCCGGGTACCGTCAGCCAGGGTGAACTCCTGCAGGTGCGAGCGGTCCCAGCGGGCGAACGCATCATCGATAGCGCCCGCGAGATCGCGGAAGGTGTGGCTGCGGGCGGCGGCGAAGATCCGTCCCGGCCGGGGCCACAGGTGCTCGCCGTGTCCCTCGACCAGGTCCACGCGGATCGACAGCCAGGTCCGCGCCATCTCACCCCTCCCCGGCCAGACCGACCGGGCTCCTCACCTGTCCGGCGCTGCCCAGTTCCCGGCACACCCCGCTGACCGGCACGCCAGCCCGGTCCGCGGCCACGCCGATGAACGCGGCCGCCGCGTACATGGCGTACTGCCAGAAGTCGTCGGTCTGCCACCAGGCGACCTCATCGAGCAGGTCAGGCTCGGCGCCCCCGCTGATCGCGGCCGCCGCCAGGATCGCGTACTGGAGCTTGCCCTTTTCCCGGCCCCGGAACGAGCAGCCGGCCAGGAACCGCTCCCTGATCCCTTCCAGCGGCACCGGGTCGGCCCGGCTCGCCCCGCACCAGCCCAGGGCGTCGGCGGCCACCCGCAAGAACACCTCGCCCGGAAACGTGTCATGCCGCGGATGCAACGCAGCCAGCTCGGCCGCGATATCGGGCAAGCCCCGGCCCCCGGCCAGCCCGTCCAGCAGTATCCGGGTAGCAGCAGCGGCCTCAGCGGGCCCAGGCCGTTTCCTGGCTGGCATATCCCAGACCCTAGGCCACAAGCCCGCCGCCAGCCGCCTGGTCAGCGCGCCTAGTAGCAAGGCGAGGTCTTGGCGGCAGGGATGCGACTTTGTTGATACCCGCCAGCGCCAGCCTCTACGGCGAGTACTTCAGCGGCCCGCGCACGTCGGCCGCGTTGAGCATCCGGTCGGTCGACTCGCCCAAACCTGCCTCCAGGGTCGTTTCTCAGCCGGCAAGCGTCGGGTCCTATGGCGAGCGGGCGCCGACAACATCACGGCTACGAACACGCAGCGAAACTGCCGTGTCGCGCCGCCTGCTCTGGACCGATCTCCGGAGCCGGCCTTAGCCCACGTGCGCTAGCCCTATCCGTTCCGCGCCTGGTCCGGGCACCCCCAGAAGCGAAGGCGGACCGGCAACACCCGGAACGCGAACTCGCTGTTCAGGGCCGCCTTCAGAGGTTCCAGGCTCAGCCGACAGGCTAAGCCGCCGATATGCGGCACCGTCGGCCTTCAGCCGCACAGTGATCTCCGGATAGCGCTGTGACCTGGGGTTTTACGGGGTGGCAGGTGTTGGGTTCGAACCAACGTAGGCTGAGCCGACGGCTTTACAGACTGCGTGCGCCATGAGGCGCACTGTTGTATCGCCCGCGCAGCGGGCAGGGATTGAGAGGAGATGTCTCTGGATCTGATGGCTGACCCGGCCCCGAAAGGGTAAACGGGGAAAATAGCATGCCAGGAAACCGGCAGTCGTGCCTGGGACCAGTTTCCTAGCCCTTCGGGCAGCTGAGACTGGTTCTGGTAGGCGCGCAGCCGCTGGATCGCGGTAGCGGCCTGAACATGGAGCATCTTGGCGCAGGTGCGGACGTTCTGGTCGTGGCGTTCCAGGTCGTCACGCAAGGATGTGGCGCGTTGCTCCAGTTGCTCGGCAAGCCGCTCGGATTCGGCGGGCAGGTCACCTCCGGCGCGCAGCCGCATGATGAGGTCGATGACTCGGGCGTCGCCACCTGGCTTCCGCAGTTGATGTAGCGCGATGGTCGATGAATCTGGGCGCTGACGTGCGAGAACGCGGCTTGGCCTGGCTGGAGGGCGTGTATCTAGGCGCTGGTGTTCGTGCTGGTCAGCTGGGTGGCGGGGTGAGCTGGTAGATCCGCGGTGGCGGGTCGATGCTGAGCTGGCTGAGGATGTCCCGCTGAGGCCTGGTGAGCTCGGTGCGCTGGCGGAACGTCCCGGTGGGCCCGGTGAAGGCGCCGACGTGGATGCGGTCGAGCTCGCGGCGCAGGGTGGGCCAGGTGGCGTGGCAGGTGGTCTCGGCGATGCGGATGAGCAGCAGGGCGAGCCAGCACACGATGACGTGGGCGCGGATCCGCTCTTCCTTGCGGTGGTAGACCGGGCGCAGGTCGATGACCTGCTTCATGTCGCGCCAGCCGCGCTCGACCTCCAGGAGCTGCTTGTAGCCCAGGGCGATGTCCTCGGCGGGCAGGGCCGGGTCGCTGGTGCGCAGCAGGTACTTGCCGTCGAGGTTGGCCTCGGCCTTGATCTTGGCGCCGTCGGCGCGGAGCAGCCCGCCGGGGGTGACGCGCAGGTAGCGGTTCAGGCCGGGCTTAGTCGAGATCACCCCGCGCAGCTCGGCCCGCCTGGTGGCGCTCAGCTTGTCGGAGTTCTTGATCAGGTCGTCGAGCTGGGCGAGCATCCGGGCGCGGATGGTGGCGTCGCGCTGCGCGCCCTCGGGGTTGTAGCAGATGATGAACCGCTCGTCGTCGGCGATGCGCACTTCCTTGACCCGCAGGTTCTCCGTGACGTCCTGGTAGCGGCCCTGCCGGGACAGCGCGGCGCTGGCCTCGGCCGACCCCGAGCGCAGCTTCTCGCCGATGATGTAGTGGTGGTCGCCCTTGCGCAGGTAGCGGCGATTCTCCGCGGAGGTGAACCCGCGGTCGGCGACCCACACGATCTTCGACAGCGTCCAGTCCCGCATGTCGTCCTTGACCTGGCGGATCAGCGCCGAGTCGCTCGTGGCGCCGGGCCAGCACCACACCCGGACCGGGATGCCGTCCCGGGTGACGGCCATGCCGATCACGACCTGCGGCAGGTCATCGCGGTGGTCCTTGGACTTGCCGTAAGCCCGGAACCCCCGCATCGCGTGCTCGCCGCCATCCTCGCCGTCAGGGACAGCCAGCCCTCGCTCGTCCCGGGCGACGGGCTCGTCAGCCTCGCCCGTCTCGAAGTAGGTGGAGGTCGTATCGAAGAACAGCAGGTCGACCTCGAGGTTCAGCAGGTTCGCGACCTGGCCGAACACCTCCCTCTCCAGCGAGTCCCTGATCTCCAGCAGCCAGTCCATTGCCCGGTAGCACGCGTCATCAGTCGCGGACTCCAGGCCGCTGATCAGGACGTCTTCGCTCGCCCAGCGGGCCGCGGCCAGCTTGGAGGACGGCGCGAGCGCCCGGTTCGCAACCAGCGCGAACAGCACCCGCTCGGCGGACTCGTCCAGGCGCCGGCCCTTCAGCAGCCGCCGCATCGCCGCGCCGATCCCCAGCCGCGCCCACAGCCCGTCCAGCACCCAGGTCCCGCCGAGCGGCCGGGACTCGGTGAACTCCAGGCCCTCCGCCGAGGCGGCCAGCGCCTTGCCCGGATCCAGGTACCGGGTGACCGAGGCGACCAGCCGCGCCAAAGCGTCGCGGTTCGCGGCATCCTCACGGCCGAAGTTGTAGACGACCTGCACCCTGGACCGCTTCGCGGCGCTGTCCCACACGTTGTGCGCCAGCTGCAGGTAGCGGACCTCGGAGCCGTCCTTGTTCCGGCGCGGCGTCGACCGCAAGTACATGGACTAGAGACTACCTCGCAGCAACGCCATTCATCAGCTAATTCGCCATCAGGCGTGTATCTAGGCACTCCCGCGAATCTGAGCACCTCGCAACCCGCTGACCAGGCCGTTCACCCCCAGACACAGCCCAGAACACCGACTAACTGCGGAACCCAGGCGCCACCTTCTTCCACTTTGCGGGCGTGCGGGCCGTTGGCGTGCGCGCGGACCGCCCCGGCCGCACCTTCCTGCGCCCGTTCACTCGCAGACAGTGCGTCCCCAGTTTTGCGGACCTCGTCCTGTGTCGTGTCCATCTGAGCGATCAGGACATCAACGTCGGGGGCGCGCCTGCCCGTGAGCGCCGGGTCGGCGAGGTAGCGCAAGGGTTTCACCGCCGCGTCCAGCAATTTGATCGTCTGCCCCGCGGCCTGGACTGCTTCGGCTGCGCGCATGGCGGCCCGTTCCTCGGTGCGCTGGGTATCCAGGAGTTGGGTGGCGCGCTCGTCGAGTTGCTCAGCCAACCGCTCAGCCTCAGCTGGCGTGGTGACATCCTGGTCGGCGGGGAAGCCCTCAATGTCTGGGGATGAGCGGTCGGTGGATCGGTCCTCGGCACGTCGTCGGTATTCGCCGTCTGCCCTCTCGGCTGCCGCCCGTGCTTTCGCACATTCTTCGCGGGCGTGCGCCTCCCACTCTGTCGCCTCCCGCACGGACTCGCTCAGCGCGACCGGGTGACGAGCGCCATCGCTGGCAGCAAAGTGCTCCGCGAATCCCCGCAGTTCCCGGTCGGTGCCGAGCTTGGCTTCGAGGTCCGCGAGCTTGCTGCGGGCTTCGCCGAGCCTTTCGTGCAGTTGTGGATCGATGGCGCCGTCCCGCAGGGCCGATTCGGCGCTCGCGAGGCGGGCGCGGATGGTGGTTTCGTCGTCGGTCGGCAGCTGCCCATCGGTCACCGGTGCAAGTCCGGCGGCGCGCAGGGCTCGGCGGCGTCGTCGCGGCGTCGTTTATGGTCGCGGACCAGGCTGCTGGCGGTCTCGGCGTTCGCCACTACAGCAGGCCTGCGCTTATCGAGTTCTTCTTTCTGTCGCCTGGTCTCCGATGCGGCTTGGCGGAGAGCGGGTAGCTGTTCCCGGACGGAGTCGGCCACGGATGCCGCCGCTACGGCCGGGGCCAGCAGACGGCGGGTTTCGGCTACCTGGTTCAGGGTCCGCTGGGCGCTGTCGCGGCGGCGGATGTGCTCATCCTGCTGCTGCGTCAGGCGGGCGGACTCAATGTCGGCGGCATCAGCTTCGGCCTCAGCCTCCTGCCTCCTGGTGCGCGCGGCACCGATCTTGTCCTCAAGGCTGGGGCGCGGGTCGGCAGGGAAGTCGGTCCAGAGTTGGTAAAGCGCGGCCAGCATCTCGCGGGCGTTGATGGCGCGCAGGGATGCAGCTTGGTGGTGGCGGCGGGCCGTTTCCGCAGCCTGCGAGGCTGCGGAAACCATGGCAGTCGCCGCGTCACGGTCGAATGTTCCCGGGTGCGGCAGGAGTACCCGTGCGCGTGTGCCGTCCTGGCCATCGGCGCCACCCCGAGCGTTCAGGGCGGCATGTGTGTCGGTAACTACACCGACCCATATGGCTGCGTCCAGTTGGGCGGCGCTGACCGCTTCGGCTGCCTGACCGAGCATTGTCGGAGTACTGATGACGACGCCCGAGGCGATCTCCGGTCGTGCTTTGGCGAAAACGGCGGCGTCGCCGGGGGTCATCGTGTCGGCGAGCCACCGCCATCCGGGCCAAGCTGGCACCTCGGCGTCCTGGCACCGGCGGACCGCGTCTTCGATCAGCTCGGCCGCGGGGAGCAGGCCGTCGCTGCCCACGGCGTCAATGGTGCGCTGCGCGGCCGCGGCGGTCGCGCGTGCCTGCCCAGCCTCGGTATCGGCCGCCTCGGCGCTTTGGTGGAGGGCGTCGGTGATCGCGTCCCGTGCCACCCAGGGCTCCGCGCCCGCCTCGCCGACGACGAGAAGGAGTCGTTCGTCATGGGCGAGGGTGTGGACGCGAGTAGTCACTTCGCGCAGGTGACGTTCGGATCCGGACACGTCGCGGCCGGTATCTTCAGCGCGCCGGCGGTGGCGGGCCTCCTCCTGGCGTAGTTCTGCGGTTTCCTTCTCGGCCGCCTCAAGCTGACTGCTGAGCTGGATGACCTCGGTGCGGGTCTTGCCCGCAGCGAGGACGTCGGCGACAAGGTGCCAAGCGAGGAAGGCACACGTGGAGCAGGAAAGACCCGCCCTGACGCGCCGACCCGGCCGCGCTCAGAGTCCCGGCAGCGTACCGCCTTGGTGGCTGTCCGCCTCCTGCCGCATGAGCGCGACATGCTCGCTCAGTCAGCCAGATCGCGTGGTGTCACTCTGTCGGAGTTCATCCGCTCCAGCGCCATCCGTACGGCTGGGACGCCTGCCGTTGAAGTCAACTCCCGGTGACCCAGCCCCTCCTAGCAGCCCTCATAACAAGCGTGTTATAGTAGGAGTCGGCTGATGTGGGTTGTCGCGTACCTGCCCGAGGCTGAGCAGGAGCGGGCTGTCTTGCCCAAGGCCGAGCGGGCCGCACTGATCAATGCCGACGCCAAACTCGGCGCGTACGGCCCGCAACTCGGCTACCCGCACACCAGTGCCGTGCGTGACGCGGAGAGGCTGCGAGAACTGCGGCCGAGGGCAGGCCGCAGCGCGTGGCGGGCGCTGTACCGGCAGGTCGGTGAGGTGTTCGTGGTGGCGGCGGTCGGGCCGGAGGCCCAATCGGACCCGCGTGGTTTCGAGCGGGCGGTGCGGCGGACGGTGCTGCGGCTGGCGGACCTGGAGGAGGACTGATGACCAAGCTGTCGGAGCTGAAGACCGCCAGCCAGATCGCGGCCGAGGAACTAGCCGACCCGGAGATCCGCCGCGAGCATGAGCGGACGGCGCTGGCGCACGCAGTCGCCATGCGGGTGATCGGGTACCGGAGCGACCACGGCCTGTCGCAGACCGGGCTCGCCCGCCTGCTCGACATGCAACAGCCCGCGATCGCGCGGCTGGAAGCGGGGACCCACGAACCATCGCTGGCCACGTTGTCGAGGCTGGCGAGGGTGCTCGGGATCGAGTTTCACATCGACATCACCCCGGACGCCCTCGGGCTGCGCGAAACCGCCTGATCGTCGGGCTCGAAGATCATCGCCCCGGCGAACGACGCCGCCGTGAGCCGGAGGGCTCGCCAGCCTGGCATTCGAATATGCCCTGCAGCAGCAGATCCCGTCACCGTCGGTGACAGCAAGCGGTTTGCGGGCCGCCGTTACAGCCCGGTGTCTGTCCGCCATATGTCCGTGACCAGAGCCCTGGCCGAGCGCACGGCCGTAAGTTACGATGACTTGCGGCGTGGACTCGAGCGTGTGGTCGACTTTGATCAGGTCGGAGCTTCTAGCAGGTCAGGACGGTATAACCGAACCCAACACCTAGTCATGAAGACGGTTGGCGGGCGCATGAGGAGCCGCAGCACGTACATTCGCGCTGCTAGAGCCGACGGTCCGCAGACCGCTCATTCCACCGGACGGCGTCACTGGGACAAGATCGCTAATCGCCGGCGCTGACCTGCGGAAGCTACGATATGTGATCAGTGGCAGGTGTTGGGTTCGAACCAACGTAGGCTGAGCCGACGGTTTTACAGCCATCTGCGGAACATTCCCTGACCTGCGCTGATACGTCCGACCCTCAAACTTCTCCGGCTATTATCCGTGGGTTCCAGTTTCAGTTCTAAGCGGCGCCTGGCGGGAGCCAGGCTGAACGCTCAGAGTCAGGCCCAGCGCGGCACTAAGGCTGTCCAGCAGCAGCGCGGATCTGCTGCCTGACCTCGTAACTGACAAGCCCGGCCTGGGTCATCCCCGCACGTTCGGGCGTTGCTCGCGCTGAAACCGAGCCTAGCTCCCTTCTGACGCGTCCGGGCAGACTCCAGCTTTTGAACGCTTGACTTTTTGACATCTTAATCTGTTCAGATATTATTTTCTCGTTGACACTGTCAAGCTCTGCTCTGCTCTGGAGCTCGGTATGCCAGATGATGATCGCTTCTCTCGTTACCTGACGCCTGCGTGGAAGAGGGTGCTCCGCAGCCTTCAGGGCAGGGAGCCTGCGGAACGTGTTGCCGACAACCTGACTGCGGCGGTGGCCGCGACGATGCGGGTCGTCCACGGTGTTCCGACGCTGCCCCAGATCGCGGAGCGAATGCAGGAAGCGGCGGTGCACGGAACCCGATTTGAGAAGATTGCCTGTCCGGATGCCCGGCATGTGCCAACCGACCTTGCCGAGCAGGCCGCAGCGGCGCTCGCTGTCACCATGCAGCGCGAACTGGCCCTGGTTTCCCCTGCGCAGGCAGTCCTGATCCTGGCCCGGAAAGTCGTAGCCGAGGTTGCTTATCACTACGGCTTTGACCGCATGCTGCACAAGCTTCTCAAGGAGTACACCGCTGCGGACGTTCGCATGATCTTCGCCGATGCCCTGTCCGGTGACCAGGTCGGCAAGCTCGCGAGCCGCTTCGTGGCACGCCCCACTGGCGACGGGCTGCGGGCACCGGCCCGGAAGCTGCGTCGGCTAGCGGTTTCGGAATTGCTCAACGCGGATCTGGATGCCTTGTGATGTCCGCCAGCCAGGACGGCAAGTCTCAGGTACACCGATCCGGCTGGTTCAGCGCGGACGGCGGCGATTCCAGGCCGCTTCGACTGGGTTATGAGGCCTGGCTAGACGGTTCGGCGGTTGTCGGTCGCTTGGCCAGGGAGCTTCCGCCGCATGCCGCAGACCTGATCGAGATCGCCGCGATGACGTACGCCGCCGACCGCCTCACGCGGCGAAAGGCCGATCGCGACGCTGCGGACGGGTCAGGCTGGGGCCGACGGCTCCAGTTGCACATTCCTGTCCGCCGACCGGACCTGTGGGCCGACGCCGCCGGAGAACTGGCCGAGCTTCTGAGATGGCTCACCCATGATGAGTGGGCCCTGGCGTTCTGCCAGCTAGACCCAGCCACAGGATCATTGGACTACCCTCAAGGCTTCCTGTTCGACATGGTTCCCGATGGTTCGCCGGCCGCGTTGTTCTTTGGAGGCCTCGATTCGGCGCTGGGACTCGCCCGCGACTTCGAACTCGACCCGGTCGCGGTCAGCGTGTACACGAATCCCCGCATGCAGGCGACCCAGCGCAACGTGTTCAGCCGGATCTGCGGTGCCCAAAGCAGGTGCATGCACCTTCAGTACCGCGTTTCGCTGCACCAAGCGGATTGCGAGAACAGTCAGCGAACGAGAGGGCTGCTCTTCCTGGCAGCCGGCATAGGTACGGCGTGGGGACTGGGCCAGGATCGTCTGCGCGTATATGAGAACGGCATCGGCGCGATCAACCTGCCGTACCTGAGGTCCCAGCACGGTCCGCAAGCCACCAGGTCGATGCACCCGCACACGCTGTGGCTGGCAGAGCGGCTTGCGTCCAAAGTCAGCGGACGCCAATTCCGGATCGACAGCCCCTTCCTGGTCTCCACCAAAGCTGAAGCCATCCGGTCCGTACCGCAGGTCTCCACCGCCACCGTTGCCGCGACCGTCTCGTGCGACGCTGGCTTTGCCACCCGGGTACCAGGTGCCAGCCAGTGCGGCACGTGCACGTCATGCGTGTTGCGCCGTCAGGCCCTCCTCGCCGCCGGGCGATCCGACGCTGATGCTGCAACCGCCTACCGCACCAGAAATCCTGGCGGTAGCGAGGAACTGACGGCCATGGCCTGGCAGGTCGACCGGCTCGCGAGCGCGCTGACCGACCGGGTTCCGTGGCACGGCCTAGTCTCAGAGTTTCCGCCCGTGCTCGACGCCAGTCCGCTTGCTCCCGCAGAAGTGGTCAGGCTCTACCGTGCGTACGTGCGGGAATGGGAAGCTGTAGGACCCAAGTTCGGGCTACGGCGACATGACGGAGCGGCGGCATTATGACCGGAGGCGAGCCAGGCGTTTACGACGCTGGCGACGGAACCCTAGGAGCGCGGCTGCGCGCGGCCAGGGAAGCCCGCGGGCTAACCCAGGCCCAGGCGGCCGCTGAACTGGGAGTCAGCCGGCCGCTGCTCATCGCCATGGAGAAAGGCAGCCGCGACCTGCAACCACAGGAGCTTGTCAGCCTGGCCCGGCTTTACGGAAAGCCCGTCAGCGAGCTTCTGCGGCCGACCCCACCACCCGTGGCGATCGGCGCCCGATTCCGGGCCGCCCTCGCCTCTGCACCCGAAACCGACAACCTCCCGGCGCTGATCGCGCGCCTGGAAGAACTCGTCGACAACTATCTCGATCTTCTGCGCCGCGCTGACGCCGAGCCTCCCGGGCGATACCCACCCGTCCGAATTATTGACCACCTGGATCCGGTCCAGGCTGCCGAGGATCTCGCCACCGAGGAGCGCAACCGGCTCGGGATCGGCGACGGACCCGTGCCGAGGCTCCGCGAGATCCTCGAAGTGGAAGTCGGCCTGCGCGTCTTCGTCGAACCGCTGGCCCCGCGGGTCGCCGGCTTGTTCGTGTATGTCGAGCCCCTCGGCGGATGCATAGCCCTCAACGCCAACCACCCTTCCGAACGGCGACGATGGACGCTCGCCCACGAATACGCGCATTTCCTGGTGTCCCGTGACCGGGCCGAGGTCACCCTGGTCAGTCACCGCCGCCAGACCCCCGAAACCGAGCGGTTCGCAGACGCCTTCGCCGCTAATTTCCTGATGCCGCGCAGCGGCCTGTCACGGCGCTTCAACGAATTGAAGCAAAGCAGGGCAGGCCAGGTCACGGCCGCCGCGCTCGTCCAGCTCGCGCACGCCTACCAGGTATCCGTGCAAGCGCTCACCCTGCGGCTGGAGGACCTGCGGCTGCTCCGGCCCGGAACCTGGGACCGGCTCAGCGACCAACACTTCCAGCCGCGCGCCGCCGCCCGCCTGCTCGGCCTTCATAACGATAACGAGCAGACCGGCGAGTCACTGCCGTTCTACTACCGCGTCCTGGCAACTCAGTTGTACGCCGGCGGAGAGATCACCGAAGGCCAGCTCGCCCGGTACCTCGGCACCGATATCGTCGGCGCCCGGCGCGCGTACCAGCGGCTTACCGAAACCCGCGACATTTCCGCCGACGGCGCGTCTCAAATCGTCGACCTGGCCGAGGCGGTGGGATGAGACGTGCATCGCCGCATGATCCTGCTCGATGCCTGCGTTGCCATTAACCTCGCCGCCACCGGAAACCTGGCCCACATCGCGAACACCCTCCAGGTCACTTTCGCCATGGCAGGCCAAGCAGCGGCGGAAGTCGGATACCTGCGAGACACGGCCGAAGGCCAGCTCGTGCTGACCCCCATCAACCTCACGCAATCCGAACACGGCGAGACAGTAGAAATCCTCGAACTGACCCCGGCCGAACTCGACCTCTACGTCGAACTCGCCGCGCTCGTCGATGACGGCGAAGCAGCCACCATCTCAATCGCCATTCAGCGCCATATGGACCTGGCCACCGACGATCGCCGAGCACGACGACTCTGCCAGGAACGCCGCCTAGCCGAACCCCTTCGAACCGTCTCCCTACTCCGGGCCTACGCCGACGCCGCCCACCTCACCGAGCACCAGATCCAGCAGATCGTTACCAGCATCCGCGACCGCGCCAGCTTCCAGCCACCAAGATCGGACCCCGAACTCAAATGGTGGAACGACCATGCCAACCAAGCGGAACACTGACCAGTTTGCGGTGCGCCTGGTGGCGACGCCACACCAGCACTGGACGCTGGGACCTGGCCCCTGAGGGTCGCTTTCTGCTGCCGTGAGCGCGCTGGTCAGACTTCGGCTTGCGTGAGCCTGCTGACCTGGGTTCCCGGGCAGCCCGCCTGTCATTACCCGAGGTAAGGGATAGGAGGCGCGGTGGCCGCGCGGAAGCAAGAGCAGAGGCGGATGAGCGCGCAGGTGGTGGACGATGAGGATTACCAGCTGCGCTATGAGGTCGTCGCGGGGATCGACGTGGCGAAGGAGTCTGCGGTCGTGTGCGTCCGGATGCCCCCGGCGGCGGGGAAGAAGCACCGGACGTCGCACCTGCAGGCGGTGCCTGCGAGGGTCCCGGCGATCACGGAGCTCGCGGCGGAGCTGAAGGCGGCCGGGGTGCAGATGGTCTCGATGGAGGCCACGTCGGACTACTGGCGCGTCTGGTTCGCGGTGCTGGAGGAGGCCGGGCTGGCGGTCCAGCTGGTGAGCTCCTCCCAGGCCCGGAACCTGCCGGGCCGGCCGAAGACCGATAAGGAGGACGCGCGGTGGATCGCGCGGCTGACCGAGATGGGGATGCTGCGGTCCTGGTTCGTGCCGCCGCCGGAGATCCGGGCGCTGCGGGTCTGTACCCGCCATATCTGGGACCTGACCGCGGACCGCACGAGGTACTGGCAGCGGCTGGAGAAGCTGCTGGAGGACGCCTTGTGCAAGCTGTCGGCCGTGGTGTCCAGGCTGGCCGGGCACCAGACCGCGCGGGCGGTCATCGAGGCGATGATCGCCGGGGAACGCGACCCGCGGGCCCTGGCCGCCCTGGGCCAGGGGAGGATGAGGAACGACAAGCTCCCCGCGCTGGCCGAGGCGCTGTCCGGCATGCGGTTCGGTCCCCAGCACGCGCATGCCGCCGCGTCCTTGCTGCGCGCCATCGACCTGCTGGACGCCGAGCTCACCGAACTGCACGAGCGGGTGACCGAGCACCTGGCCGCTATCCCCGCGGCCTGGGGCGCGGACGCGGACGGCGTGACCGGGCCGGCGGCCGGGCGGGCCGGCGATGCCGCCGCGCTCCCGGCCGCGGAGCGGCTCGATGAGATCCCCGGCCTGGGCAGGGAAGCCGCCGCCGCGCTGATCGCCGAGACCGGCCTGGACATGAGCCGCTTCCCGACCCCGCAGGCGCTGGTGTCCTGGGCCGGGCTCACCCCGACCGCGCGGCAGTCCGGGCCCCGCAAGAGCCGGGGAAACAAAGGACGCGGGAACACCTACGCCAAGCGGATCGCCGTCCTGGCCGCCCACGCCGCCGCGAACACCGACACCTTCCTGGGCGAGCGTTTCCGCCGCCTGTCCGCCCGCCCCGGCGGAGGCGGGCGGAAAAAAGCCGGCTGCGCCGTCGGCCGCTCCATCCTCGTCATCGTCTGGCACCTGCTGAACGACCGCGCCGCCCGCTACCAGGACCTCGGAGCCGACTGGCACGCCAGGCACACCGACCGCAGCCGCAAAGCCCGCAACGCCCGCCGCCAGCTCGAGGCCCTCGGCTACGACGTCACCATCACCCTCCGCCAGGACGCCGCCTGACCCCGGAACCAGCAACAACCGCAAAACCGCCACCGCAGGCCCCCGGGCAGCGCTCGTCCCGGGGTCACCTCGTCATGCCCGGAACCGCGGTCACCCCGAGCGGGCTGAGGAGGTCATTTCTTGGTCAGACTGCCGCTCTCGGCTCATGTCCCTGACCCTGACCTGCGGATACTCCGGTTCTCGGCCTGCTCCGCGAGTCTGGAGCGTGCCTGTTCCGCGACGGCAAGGTCCGCCGTATGTTGCTGCGTCACGATCCCGGCTTGTGACAGGTCAGGCTTAGCTGGCGATCTCGGGTCCTCCCTCTGGCCGGAAGCGGCCTGACGTCAGCCTTCCCCGTTGTTCGCGGCTGTTCCCGGCGGGGCCGGTCGGTGGCTGGCGGTCGCGTGCCCGTACGCGAGCAGTACCACCTGCCGTCTCCACCTGAGCAGTCTCACTGGACCCCCGGACGGGCCGGCTGATCGGCCGTGCCCCGCGATGACAGCTGGCCTGGTTATTCTTTCCTGAGACCGTAGGGAGGGCGCCACGGATGACGGCTGAGCATGCGCAAGGTGACGAGCCGCTGATTGCCATGCCCGCGCTGACGCTCGACGCGCTGCGGCAAGCGGTGGCTGAGGTCGCGCCCTCCCGGCTGCCGGAGTTCTTCCAGGAAATCCAGGATGCCTTCAGCCAGGCCGGCGACGAAGACAGCGTCACCGCGATCCGGCACTTCTACCAGCGTTGGGGCGCCACGGTCGCGATTGAGCGCCGCCCGTCGGTGGCCGCTCGACTGCACGCCGCCGAACGGGCCCTCGCCGACCCTGATGCCGACGTGCGGGAGCGAGCGATACAGGAAGCAGCCGAGATCGTGCAGGCGGCCTATCACGAGGTGGCAGGTGGCTGACTGGCGCTGGGAATGCGTCCATGACGACCTGCTGGACGGCTTACCGCCAGATGCCCAGGCCGTGGTCCGCCAGCTAGCCAGCGAACTGACCGTCCGCGAATCGATGGTATTCCTGGACGGCCCGGCGTTCACGGGCGATCCGCCCGGGCTGCGCACCATCCAGCGCGGCCCGCTGATGCTGGTCTACCTCACCGACGTCCGCGGCGAGCGCGTGGTCCTGATCCAGGTGAACTGGATCGGGTGAGACATCCGGAGCCGCGCAGACCACACCCGCCGCCAACAGCGAGCGCTCCTCCCGGACAGGCTGCGCTGAGTAGCGCAGGCCACTGACCCGGACGCAAGTAAGGCTCCGCGCCCGGGTTGGCATACAAAAGGCGAGTGCTCAATTGGACGCCGATGCTGGGAAATGCAGAATTGGAAGGTGTCGATAGCAGGTCAGGCTGCAGATCCGGCGAGCACGCTGTGCCGTTTCCTGGATGCACGGCTGCCGGGCCGCCACCTGATCTTCGAAGACTGGAGCCAGAGAGCCGCACACCCACCGTGGTCGGGTCTCGCTGTATACGTCGACCGCCGCAAGCTTGGCCTTGCTGCGGAGGTTCGGATCGGGTTGGACCTGGCCACCATTCCTGGGTACTGGGATCTGCTGTCCTTCCTCCCGCCCGACGAATGTGTCGCCCTGCTCCGCGGCGCTGGTTACAGTCAGGATCGCAACGAGCATCTGGCTAACACCGGCACAGCTGATCCGCTGTTGCAGGAATGGGCCCGGAGCTCCTACCCGATCGCGATGGGTGCGTTCCAGCAGGCCGCGCTGGAGGCGTGCTGGCACGCGGTCCAGCTACAAGACCTGGTCGACGCGCTTGCCGGGCACTCAGCCCAACTGCGCCGCCGCATATTAGCCGGTGACTCAGGTTTAAGCTATGTGTGAATAGTTGGATTACCCAGGCCTTTCTTCCTACCGTCGATGCACATGGCGGACTTCTGGAAAGGAAGAACCATGGTTAGAAAGCTCACCATCCTGGCAGTAACAGCAACTTTCGCACTGGGCGTGGCAGCGGCAGTCCCGGCCTCTGCGGCATCGATCCGGACTTCAGCTGCCCGCATCGTCAATCCCTATGCTTCTGGCCATCAGGGCGACGAGTAGGGCACGTCCTGATCCCAGACCGCCTGATTCAGCAGCCGCTACATTCCCCAGCGGCGACCGGTCACCCGCGAACTCCGCGATCGTCCACCCGTTCGCCCGCTCCACCCCCGCCACCAGCCCCAGCACGATCGTGCTGGGCCTGGTCGGCTCCTTCGTCGGCGGGTTCATCAGGTACCACTCGCGCCCGCAGCCGCGGCTCCCGCCGGAAGAACTCCGGCGCCACCACCCGCGGGGGAGCTACGAGGACCGCGGCCAGAACGGGCAGGGGTTCGTGGTAAGCGAGAAGAACGGCGTCTGGGGCGCGGCAGCAGGGACTGTGCCTGCGCATGGCCGCCGGGGACCACTTAGCGGGCAAGTCTCCACCTGCGGAGCGCGGCGAGATCGTCGCCGTGAGACAGCGCGTCCGCCGGCAACTGGATCCTACGGCCGCATACGCTGACGAGTGTGGGGTTGTAGAGCGTGACGTGCGGCAGATCGGCGGCCACGATCCGCTGTACCTCGTCAAGGAGCGCCTTACGGTGCGACCGGTCTCGGGTCAGCGAGAGGCTGTCCTCGAGTAGCTGGTCGACCCTCGGGTTGCGGTATGCGCAGCGGTTCGCGCCGCCCGGAGCCAGCATCGATGAGTGGTAAAAGGCATTCAGGAACGAGGGATCAGAACCGGGATGCAGGGCCATGACGGCCGCCGTGTAATCGCGTGGGTCGATATACCGGTTCAGCAATATGTCCAGGTCGAAGGTGTGCACGCGGCTGTCGATTCCGATGCGGCGCAGGTCAGCGGCGATGAACTCGGCCGCGTGCTCCTTGGCGCGGTCACCGGCGCTGGTCACGATCGGCATTTCCAGCGGGACGCGGGCAGTATTGCGCCGCATGCCGCTGCTGTCGGCCACCCGCCAGCCCGCTGCGTCAAGCAAGGCGCACGCGCGAGCGACGTTGTAGTCGTACGCGATCAGATCCTCGTTGCGCCAGAAGGTATTCGGAGGCACGACCGTGTCGGCGACGACCGCGCCGCCCGCCATGACCTCATACACCAGGCCCTGCCGGTCGATGGCGTGTGCGATCGCACTGCGGACCCGCTGATCCCGCACCGGTGGCACGTCCAGGTTGAAGGCGAGATAGGTCACCGTGGCCGCCTCGCTCCACCGCACTGTCGTGCCTCGATGTCTGTCGAGTGACCGGGCGATCTCCGCTCCGGCATCCGGCACGTAGTCGATGTCCCCCGCGAGCAGCGCCCTTATCGCCGCGTCGATGCTATCGAATACCACGAAATCGACGCGGTCGAGATTCGGCGGGCGCGGGTAATATTCTTCGAATGCCTGGATCGACAGGTACTTATCCGGCTTCCATTCACCGAAGCGGAATGCGCCACCTCCGATCGGTGACTTGTTCATCTGGTGACCAGGCATGGGCTCGCCGTCATAAAGGTGCTGGGGAAGCAATGGCACGCGGGCCATTGCCGCCAGGCACGACGCCGACGCGCCCGGCAGCCAGAACCTCAGCCGGTACCTGTCCAGCGCCTCGAATCCCAGTTCTTGCCCGGCGACGATCAGTTGTGAGCGCAGCGGGCTGCAATTGGCGGGGTCGAGCGCGGCCTGGAAGGTGAACGCCACGTCGCTCGCAGTCAGTTCCGTGCCGTCGTGAAAAGGCATGCCCGGCCGCAGTTGAAAGTCGACGATGTCGCCGTCAGGGCCGATTGACCAGTCATTCACTATTGCCCTGGCCACGTAATTGAATTCACCGTCGAGTTCCAGGAGGTGGTCGTACAGTTGCGTGACTACGACGGCGCTGTTCAGTTCGGTGACCATGATCGGGTTGAGCGTGCTGAGGTCGGCCGTGCGCCCGATCCGGGCGATCGCTGGTTCAGCGCCCATGGTGAGGCTCCTTCCGCACGATCGGCTGGCTGGCGGGGCATGCCATTCCAGTTTGCCTAACGCCCCGCGCTCAGCACATACCGAGCACAAAAGACATCATCGCCGCGCGGCGATCGCGCAAGATCTGCCGTACCAATCGGGCTATGATGCGCGGGATGTGCGCGTCCGCACGAAATCCGAGCAACGATTGCGTAGTGGCAGCGGCGCCGTAGAGATTAGTATGCGCAAAAGTCATGGTTCGGAACTCGGACGACCAATTCTGGCGTGAGGATGGAATCCATGCGTGACAAGCTGCACTTCTCGCATACGGTCGTTATCGACGGGAGCCGCCAGCGTATATGGACCGCGCTGACCAGCACCGAGGAACGAAATAATTACGTCACGACCGAGAATCAGGCGGATCTACGGCCTGGCGGGGCGTTTATCGAGGCATTCCAGTACGGGCCGGCGAGGGCCGGGACATTTCTTGTGGTCGACGAGCCCAACGTCCTGGTTCAGGAAAATTTCGTCTTCGACAGGGGAACAAGTCACCGGTACTACAACCGGGTGACCCTGTCCGATTCCTTCGGTGGCACCTCGGTGACCGTGCACGTAGAAGGATTCAGCCGCAACGAGTCAGAGACCTGGCTGCGGGAGAACATGAGCGTCGGCTGGAAGACCGAACTCCAGGTGCTCAAAGCCTACGTCGAGACCGGCGAGGACATCAGGCCCAAGGTGTGGAAGGGCGTTCTGATGGGACTCCGGTTCGTCACGTCCCTGCGTGATGACTCCCCGGCCGGGGTGCGCGTCATCGACGTTCAGGCGGACAGCCCCGCGGCTGTCGCCGGGCTTCGCCGGGAGGATGTGATCACCGGGGTCGATGGCACGAAGGTCGGCGATTTCGTCGAGTTCAGGGTAGAGGTCAGCCACTTCTTTCCCGGGGACACCGCGACCTTCCACGTATGGCGCGACGGCGCCTCCGTCGACAGGGCTATCACCTTCGGTTCAGCGATCGGGGCGTAGCAATGGCCGCGACCGACCGCGCCGTCGTCGGTCTTGCCGAGGAACCCGACGTACTTGTCCAGGACTTCAGCGGGCGGCACTCCACTTGGGCGGTGCTCAGCCCGCTGACTCTCAAGCTGGTCAGGTACGACGACAGGTGGCGACCGTGGGCCGAGATGGCCGAGCGGATTCCGACCACGCGTGATGGCACCTGGCAGCGGCACGACGACGGGCGGACCTCGGTCACCTACAGGCTGCGGCAGCGGCTGTGCTGGCACGACGGCAGGCCGGTGACCGCGCATGACGTGGTGGCGACCTTCGAACTACTCAGGTCGCTCCGGGTCGACTACCCGCACCGCGAGATCGTCGAAGCGATCGACGACATGGTCGTCAGCAGCCAAGACGACTTGTCATTCACCGTACGGTGGGGCAGTGCCAGGCCGCATGCCGTGTTCGAAGAGTGGGGAACGGTACTGCCCGCCCACATGCTCGACGCGGCTGCGCTGTCCGATCCCGCGAACTGGGTGCATGACCGGTTTCTGCGGCATCCGACCTCACACGGCCCGTTCCGGGTCAGCGAGTGGGTACCCGGCTCGCATCTTCGGCTAGTCCGGCATGGGCCGCACCCGCAGGGAACGCCGAAAGTGGGAGAGATCGTCTTTCGTTTCTTCCGTGACCCCGCCGAGCTCCGGACCGCCGTCGTCGACGGCGACGTCGATGTCACCGAACTGTCCGGGTTCTCGCTCGACGACGCCGACGCGCTGGCCAGCGCCTCGCAGCGAATACGCGTCGAGCACGTGCCCTCATCCATGTGGGAACACCTGGACTTCAACCTCGACGACAAGCACCTGTCTGACGTGCGGGTACGCCGCGCGATCGCCCACGCGATCGACCGCCAGGCCATCGCGGACCACCTGTACCGAGGCCGGTGCCAGGTGGCGCACTCGTGGTTGCCGCCGCGCCACCCCGCCTACAACGAACGGATCAGGCGCTACCCGTACGACCCGCGCCGGTCGCGTGAGCTGCTGGCCGCTGCCGGTTACCTGCCAGGGCCCGGTGGCGTGCTGCGGGATGCCGACGGCGAGCGGCTGTCATTCCGCCTGCTCACCACGGTTCCCGCGATCAACGGCCGGTGGAGTGCGTCGGGCCGCCGGCCGCAGGTCGCCAGCATCATGGCGCGACAGCTTGGGCTGGTCGGCATCGACCTCGAGCCGGAGGCCGTGGCCGCCGATGAGGCGTTCACGCGGTTCAGGTCGCGCGACTTCCCGCACCTGGCCATGTTCGCCTGGTCGATCGGGCTAGAGGCCAACGGCTATCTGATGTGGCATTCAAGCCAGGTGCCCGACCATCAGGGCAGCTACGGCACCAACCTTCCCGGATGGCGCTCGCCCGCCAATGACCGGATCCTTGAGCAGATCATCTCAGAGGGTGACGCGGACGCCCGCGACGCGCTCATCGGCCAGCAGCAGGTCGAGTGGGCCGAGCAACTGCCGTCGCTTCCCCTGTTCTTCCTCCCCCAGATCAACGCTTACCGTTCCGGCCTGCGCAATGTCAGGTACGTGGGCGCGTTCGGCGCCTACGTGACGTGGAACTGCTGGCAGTGGACATGGCAGGAGGATGACCAGGAATGATTCGCGAAGGCGCCGCCCTCGATATCTCCTCCGCCGACTATGCGAGCGATCCCTACCGGCACTACTCAAGGCTGCGCGAAGAGGGGCCGGCCTGGTGGATCGACAACATCGGTCCCGATCGGTGGATCCTGGTGACCCGCCATGACCTGGGCCGGGCGATCCTCGCTGACAGCCGGTTCTCCAAGCGCCTGCCTGACAAGTACATCGCCAGGTCAAGCGGTGGTGGCCAGGGCCGGTCGATGCTGGGCAGCGATCCGCCTGAGCACACCAGGCTGCGCGCCGCCGTCGCGAGCACGTTCTCGCCCCGCAGCCTGGCCGCGCTCCGAGGGCGGATCGAGGAGATCAGCCGCGGCCTGCTCGACGAGGTCGTCGCGCGGCTGGACCATCCGGGCATCGGCTACGCGCGGCTGCGCGGTGAATACGCATTTCCTTTCGCGTTCTCCGCGCTGGCGGAGGTCATCGGCATCCCGCCTGACCACCAGGCGGAATTCCACGAATGGGCGACCAGGATGCTGAGCCCGGCTCGCGACGAGGCCGAGCTGGCCGCCCAGGATGACGCGGTCGCGCGCATCAGGGAGTACGCATGCGAGCGGGTCAGGCTTGAAGCCAAGAACCCCGCCCGCGCGGACGAGACCTCGGCTCCGCTGCTGCGGGCGCTGGCCACCGACTCCACCGGCGACGCGCTGAGCGAGACCGAGATCGTCACGATGATCACCTTGCTGCTCGCGGCCGGGCTTGAGGGTCCGGCCAACATGATTCTCAACGGCATGGCCGCGTTCCTGACCCATCCGGAGCAGTGGCAGCTCCTGGTCGGCTCGCCGGCGCTGGCCGCCACGGCCGTCGGCGAGGTGCTCAGGTACGACTGCCCGGTGCAGCGGGCCACCCTCCGGGTGGCGAGCCAGGACCTGGTGATCGATGGCATCGACTTCACCGAGGGAAGCCTGGTCGGGGTGTCCCTCGCCTCGGCCAACCGTGATGAGCGCCAGTTCGGTGACGTCGACACCTTCGACATCACCCGGCAGCCGGCGGCGCACCTGGCGTTCGGTCACGGCGTGCACCGGTGCCTTGGCGCGTCGCTTGCCTCGCTTGAAGGCACCGTGGCCTTCGGTCAGCTCGCCCGCCGCCTGCCCGACATCAGGCTGCACCCCGACTTCAGAGTCATCGAATGGTGCCGGACAGGGTTCCTGCACGGCCCGGTCGACATCACCATCACCAGGGATGGCGCGCCGTGACGGCGACCGTGCACATCGCGAGGACGACCAACGTCACGACATTCAACCCGTTGCGGTACAACGACCAGGGCACGGGCGAGGTGCTCAACCGGCTGTACAGTCACCTGGTCGTCACCGACAGCGCCGACCGGTACGTGTACGGCTCCCTCGTCGCCGAAGCGCATCAGACGACCACGCCGGACCGGGCCAGGTACCAGCTGCGGTTGCGGGACGACGCGCGCTGGCACGACGGCAAGGAGGTCACGGCCGAGGACGTCGAGTTCACTATCTCACGGGTACTCGACCCGGCGCTCGGCAGCCCGCGACGTCCGGAACTGCTGGCCTGCGGGCACGACCTGACCGTCAGCTCCGATGGCGAGCGGACAGTGCTGATCGAGTTCACGCCGACCGGGGGGGCCGGCATCAGGGCACTGGCCTGGCTGCCGGTGCTTCCCGCGCACCTGGATACGGGCCGCGCCGACCAGGCGGACCCGCCGCCGGAGGGGCACGCGCCGGTTGGCTCAGGGGAGTTCAGGTTCGAATCGTATGACCAGGCGGACGGCACCGTGACCCTGCGGGCCAACCAGGCGCACTGGGCACCGCCCAGGCTTGACGCCGTTCGCTGGCGCCGGTTCGCCGACTCGGCGGCGGCGGTGGACAGCGTGCTTCGCGGTGAGAGCGACATCGCGACCTCGGTCCGGCCGTCCCTGGCCGCCTCGATCGAGGGTTCGCCCGGAGTGCGCGTACACGCGAGCAGCAGCGGCAGCTGCACTTACCTCGGCCTGAACGTTGAGTCTGGACCGCTGCGCGACCGCGACCTGCGAGTGGCGCTGGCCAGCGCCATCAGCCGCCAGCACCTGGTGGACGCCGTCCTCGGCGGGCACGGCCTGCCTGCGCGGACGCTGATCCATCCGCGCAGCGGGTGGCACTGCCACAATGCGGCCGAGTACCGGCTTGACCGCCGGGCCGCTGGCGAGGCGCTTGACCGGGCAGGCTGGCGGCTGGCGGCCGGCGGGACACGAACCCACCGCGACGGCAGCGCCCTGTCGCTGAGCCTGCTCACCGTGCGCGGCGACGATGTCAAGCAGGAAGCCGCCGGCCTGATCGCGCGGCAACTGGCTGGGATCGGGGTGCAGGTGCGGCTGGAGTCCGCCGCCATGGCCGACCTCCTGAACGACCGCGTGTACCCGAGGCAGTACGAGATGGTGCTGCTGGCGCTCAATCCCGGTCCAAGCCCGTCGTTCCTCCGGGCGTTCTACCACTCAGGCGGCGGGGAGAAGGCGGCGAACCGGTTCGGCTACGCCAGCCAGGCCGTGGACGGCCTGATCGACGCGCTGCCGCCGTTGGACGACGAGGAGTCGGCCCGCGACCCGGTAAGGGAGATCCAGCGGCTGGTCGCCCTGGACGTGCCGCATGTGCCGCTGTTCTTTCCCGACGTCGTCGACGTCGCCTCGTCCCGGCTTGTGCTGCACAAGCTGGACGGACTGTTCAACAACCGCTTCTCTGATCTGCACCGGTGGGATGTCACGGTCCCTGTCCCGGGGCGCTGACCAAGGTTCAGGAGCATGCCATGACAGTTGCCGAACCCCGCGACTTCGACCCGTTCAGCCGGTCGTTCATCGCGAACCCCTACCCGGTGCTTGCCACCATGCGATGCGAGGCGACGGTCCACCACGTGCGGCAGCCGAACCGCATCGAACGCTACATCGTCGTCAGGCACAGCGAAGGGCGCGCTGTCCTGACTGACCCGCTGTTCTCGGCCAATCCCGAGCACGGCCGCGAAGCGCTCCAGCGCGCCGGGTACCTGAAGCCAGGCCAGAAACTTGGACTGGCCGAGGCCAGCCTCTTGACCACCGACCCGCCGGCCCATACCCGGATGCGCAGGCTGCTGTCCGCCTCGTTTGACGCGGACGGCCCAGGCCGCCTCGAGCCGATCGTGCAACGCAACATAGCCGAGCTGCTCGCGGCGATCCGGGCGCAGGCAGCATCCAAGGTCGACCTCGTCTCGCAGTTCGCCCACCCGCTGACCATCCGCACGCTGTGCGAGATCCTCGGCATCGACGACGAGGCGAGCGCGAACTTCACCGGCTGGATCAGCGACCTGCTGACCCCGCCGCATCAGCCGGACGCGACCGCCATCCGGTCGGCGGCCGACCAGGCGATCAGAGGGTACCTGGCCACGCTGATCAAGACCAAGGCCGACAGCCCCGGTGGCGACGACATCGCGGCGCGTCTGGTCACCCACTGGAATCAGGACCCGTCGCAGGTCAGCGAGGCGGAGCTGACGAACATGCTGTACGAGCTGATCCTTGCCGGCTACCTCACCACAGCGGGGCTGATCGTGAACGGCATGCTGGCGCTGCTTGACAACCCGTCCCAGCTCGAGTTGTTCCGCTCGACGCCCGCGATGCGCCAGGTCGCCGTGGAAGAACTGCTTCGCTTCGACGGCCCGGCCTTCTGCGGTTCGCTGCGGTTCGCCACCAAGGACACGGCGGTGGCAGGCACCCCGATCCCGGCTGGCAGCCTGGTTTCGGTCATGTTCGCGGCGGCCAACCGGGACGAGCGAGCCTTCCCCGCACCGGACCGGCTGGACCTGACCAGGGAAAACTCGTCCGCGCACCTGGGTTTCAGCCGAGGCATCCACCTGTGCTGGGGGGCGCCGATCGCTCGCATGGAGGCGATGCTGGCCATCGGGGCGCTTGCCGACCAGTTCAGGTCCGTCCGCCTGGCCGGTGATCGCGCGGACGTGACGTGGAGCGCCGTCGGGAACAGCCGGTCACCAACGGCGCTGCACGTCGTCATGGACGCGTGAGCCGGTTAGCCTCGATTCCCGGCGAGCGATCTTAGGCATGTCCCGTCCGCAGGGCCAGGCTGGGCTTGGCCCTGTTTCCGCTGGTGGAGCGTTCTTTCGTGCACCCGGTTCCGGGCTGGCCTCAACGGGTTAACTTGAACTTGAAGGCTCATCGCACCGGAGCGGTAACCCTTCCCTCAGTCAGGAACCAGCTTCCCTACGGCGCGGCGTCATCCCGGCGGGAAGAAATAGTTCTATCATCAGAGGCAATAGTTCAGCTAGATGAGTTGAGAAACTTGATGAGAGAAGGCGCGGAGTACTTCACCGCACCCGCCGGCGCGGCGCAGCGCCGGTACGAGGCGCTGCGCGCCTACTTCACCCAGGACATGCCCGCCAGCCAGGTCGCCGACAAGTTCGGGTACTCGACCGCCAGCGTCCACCAGATGGCCACGCTGCTGCGCGCCGGGAAGCTGGCGCTGTTCACCGAGGCCCGCCCTGGCCCTAAGGGCCCCCGCAAGGCCACCGGCCAGCTGCGGGCCCGGGTGCTGGAGCTGCGCGCGGCAGGGCACAGCGTCACCGAGATCGCCGCCGCGCTCACTAGCGAGGGGATGCCGGTCTCAGCGCAGACCACCTGGCAGATCCTGGACGCCGAGGGTCTGCCGCGGCTGCCGCGGCGCGACGAGGGCCACCGCGGCCCCCCGGCGAAACTGGATCCGGTCAGAGCCGCCGCGCTGCCCTGCTGGCCAGCCGCCGGCACCGCCCTGCCGTGCGACCACGCCGGGCTGCTGCTGCTCTTCCCGGCCATCACGCAGCTAGGCCTGCCCGACCTGGTCCGCCAGGCCGGCTACCCAGCGACCAGCCAGCTCAGCGCATGGCAGTCGGTGGGCAGCCTGCTGCTGGCCAAGTGCGCCCGCAAGGCCCGCGTCCACCACATCGGTTCGCTCACCGACGACGCCGGCCTGGCGTTCGCCCTCGGCCTGACCGCGCTGCCCAAGGCCACCCACCTGGGCACCTACTCCTGGCGGGTCCGCCGCGACTCCAGCCAGAAGCTGCTGTCAGGCCTGATCACCGCGCTGCGGCCGCTCGGGCTGGCCACCGGCGAGGCCGGGTTCAACTGCGACTTCCACGCCATCCGCCACCACGGCCAGGACGCGCAGCTGGAAAAGCACTACGTGCCCCGCCGCTCCCAGCGCACCCGCGCGGTCCTGACGTTCTTCGCCCAGGACCACGCCTGCGGCGAGATGGTCTACGCCAACGCCGACCTCACCAAGACCGAGCAGGCAGCCGAGATCATCGCCTTCGCCGACTACTGGAACACCGCCACCGGCGCCGACCCGGGCCTGCTGGTCTTCGACTCCCAGCTGACCACCTACAAGATCCTCGACCAGCTCACCGCCAGGGGCATCACCTGGCTCACCCTGCGCCAGCGCGGGAAGAACGAGCTGGAACGGCTCGCCGCCCTGCCCGCATCAGCCTGGAAGAGCGTCACCGTCGCCCGCACCGGCCGCTACCGCCGGCCACGCCTGCACGAGGACATGGTCAAACTCAGGGACGTCACCGCGAAGGTCCGCCAGATCGCGGTGAAAAACATCGGCCGGGACGAGCCCACCCTGCTGATCACCCACGACCTGGCCACCCCCGCCAGGGACCTGTTCGCCCGCTACGCCGAGCGGATGATGGTCGAGAACGAGCTCGACGCCTACATCGGCGGCTTCCACCTCGACGCCCTCACCAGCGGCGTCCCCCTCAACGTCGACCTCGACACCACCCTGACCGTGATCGCCGGGAACCTCTACCGGCTGCTCGCGCTCAAGCTGCGCAGGTATGAAAACGCCACCCCGGACCGAATCTGGCGGCACTTCCTCGACGCCACCGGAACCCTGCACATCGACGACACCAGCGTCACCTGCGCGCTGAACCTGCGCAGCCACCACCCCGTCCTCATCGACGCCGGCTTCGCAGACCTCGAAACACCGATCCCCTGGTGGAACGACCGCACCCTGAGGTTCCGGTTCCCGCCACGATGAGCACCAGGATCCAGGAAACCTCAACTCAATTACCTGACCGGGAATCGAGGTTAGACGAGCTCACGTACCTCGACGCCGCCGAACTCCGCGGGAACGTCGCCGGCGATTCCCGTCGCCTCGTCGATATCGGCGGCCTCGATGATGTAGTAGCCGCTGACGTGGTGCTTGGCGTCGGACAGGAAAGCTCCCGGCCGGCTAGCTCGCGAACCGTCACTTCCCGACGGGAGGCTGACGGCCTGAGCACTGGGCGCCAGCCTGCCGCCACCGCGAAGCGACCCGCCATGCTGCGCGGCGAACTTCTGGTGTCCTTCGATAATCGACTGGACGACCTCGGCATCGGCGCTGCCAAGCTGCGTTTCGTCGTCGTAAATGTAGACCACGTATTTCGCCATTCCCGGCTCCTTACCAGATCGGGGGGGCCCTTCCACCGAGGGTGACCATGTGCCAATCTCAGGTTAGCACCGAGCACCCTCCCATCGGGTTACTTCCGCCAGGCCGCCAGCCAAGATGTTCAGCAATAATTTCCTAGCCATGGCGACCAGGACGAGTAAGGGTATTGATCATGGCTGCACCAGCGACGGTGGACGCGACCGGGTCGGCCGGGTCGGAATGCGGATGGCAGGAATTCTTTTCCCACCCGCATTACTTGCGATTTTCTTCGGCCATTCTCACACCGGAGCGGACCGCGCTTGAGGTCTCCGCTATCCAGAAGTGGCTTGGCCTGAAGCCGGGGAGTTCGATACTCGACCTCGGGTGCGGCTACGGGCGTCTCGCGGTTCCGCTCGCCAGGTCAGGCTGCCGGCTGACGGGCCTTGACGGCAGCGCCGCGCTCCTGGAACGGGCGGCAGCGTACGCGTCTGTGACGGGAGCGGAAATCGCACTGATCCACCGCGACATGCGGGACATGGCGACGGTGCCTGGCGGATTCGACGCCGTCATCAACATGAGCACCGCGTTCGGGTACGCCGACTCCCCGCACGGTGACCTGGCGACGCTGGCGTCGGTGCGCGCCGCGCTGAAGCCAGGCGGCCTGTTCCTGATCGACCTGGAGAATCGCGACGCGAAGATCCGCACCGCCCGTTCCGCCAGTTTCGAGATGGCCGGGGCGACGATAACGTGCCGCCGCGAGTTCGACGCGCTGACCGGGCGCTGGCGCGAAGCCATGTCGTGGACAGAGAACGGAATGGCCGACAGCGCCGTGTTCAGCGTCCGGCTCTACTCGGCGACCGAGGTCATCGACATGTTCGGGCAGGTCGGACTGGAGTTCGTCAGCGCCTGGGGCTGGTTCGACGACACTGACTATGACATGGACAGCCACCGGATGATCTTGCTGGCGCGGCGGCCCGCGGATTCGGCAGCTCGCGGGTAACGGACGACGGCAATAGCCGTGGCGTTCTCCGGGTAAGGTATCGTGCATGTTCGTTTCGCCGATGGCCAATCTCTACACGAACGACATTGAGGCCGGGCTCGTCTTCTACCGCGATCTGCTCGGGTTCGCGGAGACCTTCCGAACTCCGCTCGAGGGGATCCCGACTCACGTCGAGCTTCGGCTCGACGGGTTCACCCTCGCTCTTAGCTCCGCCGAGGCGGCCAGGGAGGTGCACGGGGTCGAGGCCGCGCCGGGTAGCCCGGCCATGGCCCTGGTGGTGTGGACTTACGACCTCGACGAGGCTTACCAGAAGCTAGCCGCCGCCGGGACTCCTACGGTCCAGACGCCGCACGATTCCAGCAATAACAACCGCAGCGCCCTGCTGCGCGATCCTGACGGGAATCTCGTAGAGATCGTCGCCAAGAGGTAGCCGCAGGCGCGGCCCCTGACTCGCCGAGCGCAATAGCCTTTGTTGTCATTACTGCGCAAGCTTTAGCTAGGCGGGCGTTCTGTCGGGCATTAAGCTCAGAAGCGGTGACGGTGCGCTTCGAGGAGCTAATCAGAGATGTCGGATACTCAAGCCGTCGAGCAGACTTTTCAATCGAACATCCGCCGCCTCTATGTGTTTACGGGGCTGATGGGCTTTAGCCTGTGGATGCCCATCTGGATCGTATTCCTCGAGAAGGACCGGGGCTTGACCCTGGCGCAGATCTACCTGATCGCCGGAATCGGCTGGCTGGTGATGGCCATCGCGGACCTGCCGGCCGGCGCACTCGCCGACCGGTTCGGACGTAAGGCCGTCGTGGTCTGCGGCACGGTCCTGTTCACGGTCGGCATGGCGGTGCTGACCACGGTGCCCAACCTGGCCGCGGTGGCCGTTGGCTACCTGCTGTGGGCTGCGGGTACCGCGCTCATCTCGGGAACGGACGTGGCACTGCTGTACGAAAGCGCCGCGCTGGCCGGGCGGAAGGACGAGTACGCGAAGATCCAGAGCAACGCATTCCAGATCGGTCAGGGCGCACAGGCGGTGAGCAGCATTCTCGGTGGTTTCCTTGCGCTGTACCGGCTCTGGCTTCCCATGCTGATCACGGCGGCTCTGGCGGCCATTGCCATGGTTGTCATGAGCACCGTCAAGGAACCGCCAGTCAAGCCCGAGGACCGGCAAGGCTACTTCGCGATTCTCGTTTCGTCTGCCAAGTACCTGCGCCACCACCCGCGAGCGACGAGCCTGCTCACCTACACCGCGCTCAGCGCCGGTACCGCCTTCTTCGTCCCATTCGTTCTCTTCCAGCCGGAGATGGCGGTTCACGCGGTATCCGTGGCCTGGTTCGGATTGCTGTTCACCGGGCTGCGCACCGCGTCGCTGCTCGGGCTGCGCTACGGCCATAAGCTCGTCAGAGCGGACAACCTGTACAAGGTGATGGTCGCGGTGCCAGTGCTCGTGGCCGTGCTGTTCGTCGGCGTGGCCCTGAGCCGGAACTGGTGGACCGCCTATATCTCCATGCTGTTGCTGGCCACGCTCGGCCCGGCGTTGCGGCCATCGTTGAGCGCCTCGCTGAACAAGATGGTTCCCAGCGGGATCCGCGCGACCCTGCTCTCCACCCAGAGCGTGGCCATGACCGTGTTCATCGCGGTAATGCATCCCGCTGTCGGTGGGATAGCCGACGCCTGGGGCCTGAAGTACGCGTTCGTGTTGCTCGCGGCGTTCAGCCTGGTTCCGCTGGCTGCCGTCGCGGTCCTGATCCGCGAGCAAGGAACGTCAGAGGCTGGCGCAGGCACGCCGGCGCCTGCCGAGAGCACGGTGATGGCCAGCGAGGGCTGACCAGGCAACCGCCGAGCGCGACGCCTACGCGGCCTGGCGTGCCCCCGGAGGGCTGAGTGAGCGGAATCCGGCCCGCACCCGTGCCCACGCGTGATTCACCGCGGCCCCTGGCAGGGACGCGATGTAGGAGTGAATGGCGTCCGCTGCCCAGGCGGTGTGGCCGCTCGCGATGTTGTCGATGGTGTTATGGATATCGACGAACCTGGTGCTGAACCCGTAGGCCGCGAGCGCGATTCTGGCCCGGCGATAGCTTCCGCCGACGCCTGACAACTCCATGGCCAGGTTCATCCCGAGCACCTCAGGCAGGCACGTGCGGGGGAAGCGGCCGAGGCTGAGCCAGTACACCGGAAGTCTGAACGACTCGTCCCTGAGTAGCTGGCATCGCGCGAACTCCTGGCTGGCCGTCGGCGGCAGGTCGACACCCATCTCGATCAGCAGCTCCCTGAAGATCAGCGGGTGGTTGAGCGTGGTCTCGCCGTTCCCGAGTTCGTCCCAGAAGGTCTCGAACAGGCCGAACCCGGTGGCGGAACTGGCCTGCTCGTAGTCGGTGAACCCGCGCAGCCACGCCCCGTCGATCAGCGTGAGCGGCGCGAGTTGCACCGTCGAGTCGACCAGCGCGTCGCGGCTCGGGAGCGGCAGCGCGGCGGTCTGGTCGAACTCACGCTCATGCCGGCGATGTTCCACGGCCAGCCAGGGCCGCAAGCCCGCTGCATTCCAGTCTGGCGGCAGCGTCGGGATACTCTCGTCTACCTCGGATGGCGGCCGGTCGAGCCAGCAGCGTACGTACCGCAGCGCCCAGGTTCTGAGCGCGGGTGTATCTTCGCGCCCGAGCAAGCGCGTGAAGGCCTCTCGCAGATCGCGGGGGCCGCTCTGCGCCGGGCCGTCCGGCTGGCTGGTAAGCGGCGGCATGGCATAGCGGCATTCCCCGCCCGGCGCGCCAGCCCCGCCGAGCGCGCCAGCCCCGGCGCCCGCGAAGGGCCGTCGTAGCCCGTCGATCCAGCGTCTGATCACCTCGATGTCGGCCTCCGAGAAGACCCGGAACATCGGCCCGCGCTCGCCGAGCAGATTGGTGACGAAAGGGCTGCGCGCTGAGTCGCCCGGCCGCACAAGCCTGCTCCTGGCCAGGGCGTGAAGCAGCTGACCTGGCTCCTGACGCGCCATGTTCAGCAGCTCGCTGAGATCGTGTCCCCCGAGATCGACACCATGGTGGTAGACAGCGCCCTCCGGGGCGCGCAGCCTGATCAGGTCGGCCATGTCGCAGGCCGGGTCGAGCGCCGCGCGTACGTCCTGACGCAGCCAGTCGTTCCAACCGCGCAGCGCGGCGAACGCCCAGCGGAAGCCGAGCAGCACCCGGTCCTGGCGATCCTGCCATCCGTCGGCGACCTCTCTGGCCAGGGCGAGCGGTGGCGGAAGTGCCTCGACCCGGCACGTGCGCGAGTCGATCGCCGACCAGTCAGCGGAAACGACGGCGCGCGCGGCACTCAGTCCCGGGAGCAGGCCGACTACCCGCAGGCACAGGTCCGCACCGAGGAGTTCCGCATCGAAATGGTCGGGCAGCCTGCTCATCAGCAGGAGGACGGCGGGCAGCGCAAATGCGGCATCGCGGATTCGCTGGTCGTTGACCAGATTGCCTGCGGGCTCCGCGTACCTGGCTACCCCCTGGGCGTTCATCAGCCTCAGGTATGCGGCACCTCGCGACGCGCGGGGGTGCCCGACCCCGACATCGCCAGCGTAGAGGCCCAGTGCGCGCAACGCGACGGGGTCGTCAGCCTGGGCCATGCCGACCAGCCACTGGAGCCAGGCGCCGCTGCGCAGCGAGAGCGGCGCGCAGCCCAGGATGGCGTGCCGTGCCACGCTCGCGCGGTCACCGAGCGTCGCGGCCGTGGCGGCAAGGCGTTCGAACTGACGTCGCTCAGCAACGGACCACTCGCTCACCTCGGCGATCAGCTCGGTGAGTGACCGGCCGGGCCCGGCCGCGGTGCCGAGCAGGTCACGCAACGCGGCAGCTGCCTGTGCCGGGAGCAGGCACTCGGGGTCCAGCGCGGCCAGGTACGCCGACCGCACGGACACCGAGCCGAGGTTCATCAGAACAGCGGGTAGATGGATGCGCCGACGCTGGTGTACTTGGCCTGGTAGGCCATGTCGGAGGGGGTTGTCTGGATGTGGAGTGAGCGGCGGACGTGGGCGAGGATTTCCTCGAGTTCGTCGCTGGTGGGTGCGCCCATCAAGATCTCGCCGGCTACTTCGACTGAGGAGGTGCTGGTCGGCACGAGGTTGCCGGGGGAGACGACGAGGTCGGCGGAGATCACCAGGGGGTGCTCGCGGATTTCGTCGAATCCGGTGATCTCGGTGACCACTCCGCCGGTCAGTGGCGGGTCGTAGCCTGCCGCGTAGCGGGTGGGCCCGGCCGGGAGGTCGGGGAGGTCGCGGCCCATCGCGGCGAGGACCAGCAGGTCGTACCAGTTGATCCCGTAGGTCAGCTCGAGGAGTTCCATCAGCCCGTCGCCGGGCATCCGGACGGCGGCCTCGATCACGGACGGGCCGCCGGCGGTCATCTTGCACTCGAGCTGCACGATGCCGGTGTGCATCCCGAGAGCGTCCAGGACGCGCAGCGCGACGGCGTCGATCTCGTGCCGGTCATCGGCCGGCACGACGGCGGGGGTCCGGTGCACCAGCTCGACGAAGTGCGGAGGACCGGACGTCTCGGTGGAGCTGATGTTCGTGATCTTCGCCTGGCCGTCGACGACCACCGCGACCCAGCTGTATTCGGGGCCGGTGACCTCGGCCTCGACCAGGAGCTTGCCGGTGCCCGTGCGCCGCTGGATCATCGCGTCCAGGGCCTGCTCGTCGGCGACGTACTCGACGCCGGCGCCGCCGGTCAGGCTCAGCGGCTTGACCAGGACCGGAAGATGCCGCGCCGCCCACTCGCGGGTATCGCGGATGTCGTCGCGGACGAAGTAATCGGGCTGCGGTATCTTCGCCGCCGCGAAGACCGCCCGCTGCAGCGCCTTGTTCCGCGACACAGCCGCGGCCCGGAGCGACGGGCCGGGAAGGCCCAGCCGGTCCTGGACCAGGGCGGCCCCCATCACATGCGGTTCGTTGAACGCGAGCACGCCGTCTGGCCGGCTGTCCCGCACGGCGGTTTCCGCGGCCTCGGCCCACAGCTCGTCGATGAGGCCGCGGCAGCCGGTGAACGCCGACACGCGGTCGACATAGCCGACCTTCCGCTCCGGCAATTCCACCCCGTGCACAGCGAAACCGAACCGCCTGGCCGAGTCAAGGAACGGCCTTCCCGCCACCCCGATTCCGACCATCAGCAATGTCTTGCTCATACCAGGACTGTAAGGTCAGATATGCCGCATTCGCTCTGCACCTCTTGCGGTTCTTCTGGGTCCCATCCTGCGAGGTCATTGCCGTGCCTGCGGAGCATGACCAGGACGGCAGCGAAGGCACCGAACCCCCTGAATGATCAGGGCTCATGCTGGCGACGTTGCGCCAGCACGGTGAAGAATCCCGGGAAGTAGATCCCCTGCCGAACATTCTGCTCAATCGAGTACTCGTAGTACTTCTTTTCCTCCTCGAAAAGAGAAGGCAGGTCGCGAATCTTCTGGAAGCGGTTGATGCTCGTCGAGCGAAGCTCAAAGCCAAGGGCGGCCAGCAACCCGCTGACTTCCTCCAGCGTGTGCAGTGTCTCCCAGGGGGGAAAGACTTGATCATGGAACCAAGATCGCAGGAGCTGCTCGTCCGAGATGACCCGGTTCATCCCGCGGAAGAGCGTGAATGCTTCCTCTTCCATTGGTGAACCAGGTCTGGCGTGCGCTCTGAATCTCTTGAAAATGTCAAGAAACGGCTCCCGCCCGTACTTGTGGTAAAGGCCGAGGTGGAGAAACCCGCCCTCGGCAACTAGTCCGGTGACGCATGAAAGTGCTTGCCGGAAGTCGGAGGTGTGGTGCAACACCCCCAAGCAATTCACAAGATTGAACATTCCCAAATAGTCGGTGTCCCAGAGATTTCTGCGGCGGAATGTCACGAATGCTTCGACCCCGAGTAGCACGCTCGTTTCGCGTGCGCGCCGCAGCGCTCGCTCGGATAGGTCGGTCCCAACGACAGGGAGACGGTGGTATAGCGCGACGGTATTGGCGAACCAGCCGGTGCCGCAGCCGACGTCCATGACGGTAAAGGGCTGCTCGCTGCTCAGAAGCCGCCAGACCTCGGGATACGCTGTGATCTGGTCCCTGCTTCGAATGAGTTCTGCCCCGCTCTCCGCAGACGAGTAATTAAATGGCAATTCCTCATAAAAAGCTTCCATAGCAATACTAATGTCACGATCGAGCTCCCCGGGACCAAGGGCGGCTGGTTGCCCGGTCATCGCGCCGTCTTCCAGTAGCTGGCGTGTTCCGGGCGCCAGCGACGGGCCAGCGGATCGTGGATCAGGCGGAGCGCCAAGCCAAGCGGGGTGACGAGCCCGTAGTATGTGGCACGCAGCAAGATGTTCCGCATCGTTCCTTGTCTCCCGTGTCGCGGATGGTCAGTCCAGCGGGATGAGGTCACGCCAGTCGGCGTCCTCGCGCCACTGGACTGCTCGGCTGCGGAGCAAGAAGCTGCTAATGGCGAGGGCGTAGCCGAGTCACTTAGCCAAGCCCGGAAAGGGCATTCCATCCAATGCCGATACCGACCATTAGCAATTCTTTGCTCATGTGGCGATTGTATAGTGCCGCGCGTCGCGTTGGCTATGCACCTCTTGCTGTCTTCCGGGTGGCGCGAAGACTCTGGTAAGGCTGACCTTGTTCTGGCCCTGTTCTCCGGGGGCAGGGTAATCGCCTCACTATCGAGATCCATCGGCCTTTGTTGCTAATCCTCCGCAACTTTAGTCATTCGCTAGTCCGGCCGTCGGCGATACGCTCGGCAGCGATGTCGATACGCGAGGAAGCGGTGTGAGACATGGATACCAACCGGCCCGGCAGGGAGTTCGCCCAGTACTCCTTGTACCGGGACGTCATGGAATATCTGATTGATGGCCAGGGGTGGAGTTACCAGCTGCCGAAGCGCGGCGGCTGCCCGCTGCTGCTGCCCGCCGACCGGTCACGGGGCGTCATCAGGGTGCCGAAGACCGGGCACACGGGGGGGTATCGGTTTGCCAACTGGGTCGCCGCGATCCGCCGCGCGGGAGGTCAGTGGCCGCCCGGCCGGTCGTGACGGCGGATGACGAACCGGAGGCGTCCGGGCTCGAGGTACAGGGATCAGGTGATGAGGAAGATGACTCGGTTCAGCGTGCACGTCCAGGCTCGCGACCCGGAAAGCGCCCCGAAGGTCCTGATCAGCGAGGATGCGGCGGACCAGTTGATGGACTCGCTCGCTAAACATGATGGCGTCGTCGCGAGCGGCAGCGGGCGGTGGGATGCCACCATCGGCATCGAAGCCCCTGACCCCATCTCCGCCGCGACGATGGCGGCGGAGATCGTGGACTCGATGGCCGTCAAGTCAGGCATGCCGCGCTGGCCGATCGTGCGCGTCGAAGCGGTTCACGTGGATGTACTGGACGAGGAGATCGCCCGGCCAATGCTGCCTGAGCTGGTTTCCGTCCCTGAGGCGGCTGAGATACTCGGCGTGTCCCCGCAGCGGGTGCACGAACTCGCGGCCGACGGCCAGGGGTTCCCCAGGCCGGTCTATGAGTTCGAGGCCGGGAAGGTGTGGTTGCAGGCGGCCGTAGAGGCGTTCGGGAGCGCAGGGGACGCCTGAATGATCGCTGGGCGTTGACCCGGCTACTCGCTGCAATCTCCGTCGCCTCGCGTCACACGGACGGTCAGTCCAGCGGAATCTGCTCACGCCAGTCGGTGTCCTCGCGCCAGGCCGACTGCTCTGCCTTGTCGAGCAGGAAACTGCCGATGGCGAGGGCGTCGATGCGGGTGCGCATGAAACAGGTGTACGCCTCTTCCGGGGTGTTCACGATGGGTTCGCCACGGACGTTGAATGACGTGTTGACCAGCACCGGGCAGCCAGTCTTGGCCTTGAACGCGGTCAGCAGCCTGTGGTAGCGCGGGTCGTTCGCCTGTGTCACCGTCTGCACGCGAGCCGAGTAGTCGACGTGTGTCACTGCGGGAACCGTGGAGCGCCGCACGTTCAGCAGGTCAAGCCCACGGGCCGTTGTCTCCGTCTCGATTCGCTGACCAAGCGCCAGTGCAGCGACTATCAGCATGTAGGGACTTTCCTGATTCAGGGCGAAGTAGTCCTTGGCATCCTCGGCGAGCACCGACGGCGCGAACGGCCGGAAGGACTCACGGAACTTGATCGCCAGGTTCATCCTGGTCCTGGTCGCGGCTCCGCGCGGGTCACCGAGGATGGAACGAGCGCCGAGCGCGCGCGGACCATACTCCATGCGTCCCTGGAACCAGCCGACAATCTTGTCGCTGCTCAGCAACTCGGCAACCTTGTCGCTGAGGCGCTCCTCGTCAAGGCGCCGGTACGGTATCCGCCGCCTGTCGAAGAAGCGGGCGATCTTGTCGTCTGAGTAGGCCGGTCCGAGCAGCGCGCCGGACATCGAGTCAGCGCCTCGGTTCACGTGAGTCCGCGGCGCGCCCCGCTCCGCCGCGACGATCAGCGCCGCGCCGAGCGCGGCTCCCGCGTCCCCGGCCGCGGGTTGCACCCAGATCTCGTCGCAGATGCCCTCGTCGCAGATCTTGCCGTTGGCAACGCAGTTCAGCGCGACGCCGCCGGCCAGGCACAGCTTCCGCTCGCCGGTGGCCGATCGAGCCCGCCGTGCCAGTCTCAGGATGGCATCCTCCGTGACATGCTGAATCGAGGCGGCCAGGTCGAACTCGCGCTGCGTGAGCGGCCCCTCGGGCGTACGCCGAGGCCCGCCGAACAGTTGCTCAAAGCGCCGCCCGGTCATGACCTGGCCGCGGAGGTACTCGAAGTAGCTCAGGTTAAGCCGGAAGGACCCGTCCGGCTTCAGGTCGATCAGCCGCTCGCGAATGACGTCGGCATAGGCGGGCTCGCCGTACGGGGCGAGTCCCATCAGCTTGTACTCGCCGGAGTCGACCGCGAACCCGCAGAAGTAGGTGAAGGCCGAATAGAGCATGCCCAGCGAGTGCGGGAACCGGAGTTCGGCCAGCGGCTGCAGGACGGCCGCATGACGCTCTGTCCGGCCATGCCAGATCGTGGTCGTGGCCCACTCACCTACGCCGTCGACGCAGAGCACCGCGGCGGACTCGTACGGGCTGGGCACGAACGCTGACGCCGCATGGCTCTCATGGTGCCTGCGAGCGATGATCTCGGGTACCGGCCCATCGAGCTTCGCGAGCTCGTCGCGTACGACCTCCACAGCCTTCCGCTTCCACCGCACCCACTCGGGAAAACTGCTGCGGAACGAGGCGAACCCGCCCGGGGCCGCGCCCGCGAAGGTTGCCATCACCCGGCGGAACTTCAGCGCCGGGTCCTCGTAGTATGCGATCGCTGAGACGTCGCTGAGGCCGATCCCGGCCTCCCTCAGGCAGTACCGCACGGCATGCGCGGGGAACGACGGGTCGTAACGGCGCCTGGTGAAGCGCTCTTCTTGCGCCGCTGCCACTGGCACCCCGTCGACCACCAGCGCCGCGGCGCTGTCGTGATAGAAAGCCGAGATCCCGAGGATCGCGTCACCGCTGGCCATGGAACTCCCTTGCGGGCGGGAGGTTCATCAGAACAGCGGGTAGATGGATGCGCCGACGCTGGTGTACTTGGCCTGGTAGGCCATGTCGGAGGGGGTTGTCTGGATGTGGAGTGAGCGGCGGACGTGGGCGAGGATTTCCTCGAGTTCGTCGCTGGTGGGTGCGCCCATCAAGATCTCGCCGGCTACTTCGACTGAGGAGGTGCTGGTCGGCACGAGGTTGCCGGGGGAGACGACGAGGTCGGCGGAGATCACCAGGGGGTGCTCGCGGATTTCGTCGAATCCGGTGATCTCGGTGACCACTCCGCCGGTCAGTGGCGGGTCGTAGCCTGCCGCGTAGCGGGTGGGCCCGGCCGGGAGGTCGGGGAGGTCGCGGCCCATCGCGGCGAGGACCAGCAGGTCGTACCAGTTGATCCCGTAGGTCAGCTCGAGGAGTTCCATCAGCCCGTCGCCGGGCATCCGGACGGCGGCCTCGATCACGGACGGGCCGCCGGCGGTCATCTTGCACTCGAGCTGCACGATGCCGGTGTGCATCCCGAGAGCGTCCAGGACGCGCAGCGCGACGGCGTCGATCTCGTGCCGGTCATCGGCCGGCACGACGGCGGGGGTCCGGTGCACCAGCTCGACGAAGTGCGGAGGACCGGACGTCTCGGTGGAGCTGATGTTCGTGATCTTCGCCTGGCCGTCGACGACCACCGCGACCCAGCTGTATTCGGGGCCGGTGACCTCGGCCTCGACCAGGAGCTTGCCGGTGCCCGTGCGCCGCTGGATCATCGCGTCCAGGGCCTGCTCGTCGGCGACGTACTCGACGCCGGCGCCGCCGGTCAGGCTCAGCGGCTTGACCAGGACCGGAAGATGCCGCGCCGCCCACTCGCGGGTATCGCGGATGTCGTCGCGGACGAAGTAATCGGGCTGCGGTATCTTCGCCGCCGCGAAGACCGCCCGCTGCAGCGCCTTGTTCCGCGACACAGCCGCGGCCCGGAGCGACGGGCCGGGAAGGCCCAGCCGGTCCTGGACCAGGGCGGCCCCCATCACATGCGGTTCGTTGAACGCGAGCACGCCGTCTGGCCGGCTGTCCCGCACGGCGGTTTCCGCGGCCTCGGCCCACAGCTCGTCGATGAGGCCGCGGCAGCCGGTGAACGCCGACACGCGGTCGACATAGCCGACCTTCCGCTCCGGCAATTCCACCCCGTGCACAGCGAAACCGAACCGCCTGGCCGAGTCAAGGAACGGCCTTCCCGCCACCCCGATTCCGACCATCAGCAATGTCTTGCTCATACCAGGACTGTAAGGTCAGATATGCCGCATTCGCTCTGCACCTCTTGCGGTTCTGATTGGCGGGAACAGTGCCGCTGAAGCGCTCCTGATCTCGGCCACTCCCCGGCGCCACTGGTTATAGAAGTCGGCCTCGACGCCATCGCGCAGCAAGTCATCGCGTACCAAGTGCACGTCGGCGACGCACTTATCGACGCGCGCGCGGAGGTCGGGCGCCAGGAGCGCCGTGTACCGCCCGAACAGCTCACGGTCGACCAACTGCCTGGCCTCCCACCCGAAGGACAGCCCTTGCTCGAAGTCGGCAAGCAACTCAGCGGGTATCTCTCTGGTGATGTGCTCGAGGTCGGCGATGCGGTCCAGGTAGCTGAACGCCACCCCCAGGCCCAGACCGCTGAAGCAGTCGTTCACCTGGGAGGACCCGACCGCGACGGCCGCCTGGACTGCCGCCGCGATGTCACCCATGTAGACGAACCAGAGGCTACGGCCGTACCCCTGATACCACACGTGGGTCGCGGGGACGTCGCCCCGCTGGACGTCCGTGGCCGTCACCTGCCGACCAGCGGACAGGAACCCGGACCGGAAACCGATGCCTTCGTAGCACAATTGCCGGTACCTGAAGTCGAGGCCAGAGACGATCCGCGCGATGCGCCGCGGCCTGCGGTGGTAGATCGTACCGAGCCACCAGCCGAAACCGACATAGTTCTGGTACACCGTGGCCGGGGAAAGGGCGTTGGCGAAGGACTCGAAAGCGCCGTAGCCGCACCCGGTGTTCCAGGAGAAAGGTCCGAAACCCATGGCGGCGCCTTCATAGAAGAACGGCAGGAAGTACCGCGGCACACTGTCCGCCCGTGACCTGACCTGCGATTGCGTTCCGCCCGCGGCGAGTACGTTGTATCCCGCGAGGAAGGTATTGGCGATATCGGTTGTCCGCTGAGCGGCGGCCTGGTCGGCGAAGTGAAATCCGGCGGTGAACCGGCGCAGGTAGCCAGGCTTCTTGACGGTCATCCTGGCCACCGCGAGGCGCCGTATCCGCATCGCGAGGCCGGGCGACCAGACTGCGCGGGCCCCGGCCGTACCGGGACCCGCGCGGTCTGGCGAACTCGCCGGCGGCGTCAATTACGCCTCATTGGCGCACATGAAGAGCCGGCCGACCTCGATGCCCTCGGGGGAGAACAGCGGGGTCTCCTCCTGGGACTCGAAGCGCGAGCCCTTCGGTGGCAGCCGGTAGAGCTCGCCGACCATGCGGACGGGCTTCTCATTGTGCAGGGTGCCGATCGGCGTCTGGACGTTCAGGTAGAGCACCTGCTCGCTCAGCACGCCCTGCTCGAGAGCGCGGCCGGCCGGGATGTGCGCACTGCCCAGGATCGGGCGGCCATCGAGGGAGCTGATCGCTCCGCCGAGCACGTGCACTTCCTGGCCCGGCCACAGTTCCTGGCTGGTCCCGACCAGGTCGAACCTGATGATCTCAAGTGACAGGTCGACGCTGCCGTCGTCGGAAACGTCCGGCTCGTGGATGATGAACTCGGTCGGGCAAGCCGTCTTGAGCAGGATCCGCTCGGAGCGGCCGTCGGCCAGGCGCAGGCCGATCTCCGACTCCGCGTAGTCGAGCTCCATGACGGTGTCGTAGGTGGTGACCTTGGGGGTCATTGCTGTGGACATCTTCACCTCCGGTAGGTGTAACTGACGACTTAAGATTCGGTCTTCGGCGGCGCGGGTTTCTCGACCTTTCTTGCGACAAGAATTGACGAAGGCGCGCCTTTCTTGCGGCAAGATCTTCCGCAACCGACCGTGGCGCCTGGGTGACCCGGACCGCCGTCTTCGCAGGTCGAAGGCCATTTAGCCGGGTTTGGGCAGCTCTGGCGCTGCGCGGGCCGCTTTGTACGGCAACTTTTGCTGAATGCTGATCTGGGCTTCGCCTCGTACCGTAGAGACATCGCCACAAGCAGAAATGACGAGGGTCGCGGCCGGTCCCTGCCGGGCCGGGTCGTTCATCATCGGGCGTCCCGCCGCTGGGGTGGCTGCACCAGGGGAACCGCCGGCCCTCGCAGGCACTGAGGAAGGAGCCATAGGAAATGGCAGTCACAGCACCTCCTACGACGAATGACCATAATATCCTCTCCAGCCGGACCTCCCACTTCGTGCCGCCACGGCAATGGGACTCCATGCGCAAGGCTAACGAACTGGAGCGTACGACAGGAAGACGTGTCATTCACTTGGAGAAAGGCGACTTCCAGGGCGACGAATTCCGCCCGACGCCGCACATAGCCGAAGCCTGCGCTCAAGCTATTCATGATGGTCATGTACGGTATGTGCCAGGGCCCGGATTGCCGGAACTGCGGGACGCGATCGCGGAAGAGGCCAGCCGCCGAGGGCGGCCTACCGTGCGTGAAGAGGTGCTTGTCACCATGGGCGCCAAGCACGCGCTCACGCAGTGCCTGCTGACCATGGTCGACACCGGAGACGAGGTTATCTTCCCCAACCCCGGCTACCCGCCGGATGAGTTCTGGATCACCTATGCGGGCGGTCTCGTGGTATACGCGCCGCTCGTCGAGCCCGACTACCACTTCGATATCGATGCGCTGGCAATGCGCATGACACCGCGCACGAAGCTGCTCATCATCAATACCCCGCAGCGGCCGAACGGAATGACTGTCGGGAACCTCGAGGAGATCAGCGCGCTGTGCACGGAGCGTAACGTCATGGTCCTCTCCGACGAGATCTTCAGCTACCTGGTGTACCCCCCTGCCGTCCACCGGACGATCGCGAGCGTGCCGGGAATGGCCGACCGCACGGTGCTCGTGGACACGTTCAGCAAGACCTACGTCATGACCGGTTTCCGTATCGGCTGGTGCGTGGCCAGCAGGGAAATTATCACCGCGATGGACATCTTCCAGCAGAACTCGGTGACCAACGTGCCCGCGTTCGTCCAGCTGGCGGCGCTGGCGGCGCTGACCGGACCCCAGCACGCGGTGGCGGCGAACCGGGCCCTGCTGCAGGCCAAGCGGGACAAGGTGGTTTCCGCCCTGAACCAGGTACCGGGTATCACTTGCCACGTACCCGATGCCTCTTTCTACGCCTTCCCTGACATCAGGGGCACGGGCATGACGGCGCAGCAGTTCACCGACCACCTCATCGAGAATTACTCGGTGGGAGTCGTGGCAGGAACCGCCTTCGGCGACCGCGGCGAAGGGCACATCCGCATCACCTATGCGGTCCCCGATGACGTCCTTGAGGAAGGCCTGGACCGGATCAGGCAGGCGGCCGAGCGCTTCTGACGCGCCACAGGTGCCGGCTGGCCAGCCGCGACGGGTCAGCCAGCCCGCACCATGGCGGGGTCATGAGGAGCCGAGTTCGGTGAGCGCCAGGACCAGGTCACGGACCGTGGCCATGGTGGCGCCGGTCAGCTCGAGGCCGTCGATGTCGATGCCGAGATCGTCCTTGATGAATACCAGAAGCTCGGCCGTCCTGATCGAGTTGAGCAGCCGGTGCTCAAGCAACGGCGTCGTATCGGTGAGCTCACCAAGCGGATCACCATGGAGCACGCGCATTCGCAGGTGGTCAAGGATCCTCTCGACGAGATTCTGCTCGGAGAGCTTCGGGTACGCCACGCTCACCCCACCGATCCCGCTGCGAAAGCGCGGGCACCGTCCCTGCTGACCTTCCCCCTCGATCCGCGAGGTATCTCGCCGGTGAAGATTACTTCGTCCGGCATCATGTACCCGGCAAGCCGGTCGGACAGGTACCGACGCAGGGCCAGCGGGGAGACTTCGCCGGCGCCATCGGTTTCCACCACGAGCACAAGCCGGGCGTCGATGTCATTGCCCGTACTCACCAGGGCGGACGCCGTCACGGCCGGGTAGGCGTTGGCCACTGCCTCCACCTCGGCTGGCTCGATCCGGTTCCCGCGTATCTTCATCATGTCGTCAAGCCGCCCGACGTAGCTGAACTCGCCGTTCGGCAGCTGCCTGACCAGGTCACCCATCGGGTGCGGTCCGCGGTGGGCCGGCCTGCCCCAGTACCCCTTGAACACCGAAGGACCTTCGACCATGAGCTCACCGCACTCGCCGGCGTCCCGGTCCGCCTGGAGCGAGAGCCACATGCGGTCACCCGAGCACGGCAGGCCGATCGGCAGCGGGTTGCCGGACGCCAAGTCATCGGGCGTCACCCGGTGGAACGAGCAGACGTTCGTCTCTGTCGTCCCGTACAGGTTGTACATCGCGCAGCCGCACCAATCGGCGAGCCGCCTGACGGCCCCGATCGGGAACGGCTCGCCGGCGAACAGGATCGTGCGCAGCTGTTCCGGCGGAGGTGCGCCGGTCAGGTCGCCAAGCCGCATCATCAGCATGAGCGCTGACGGAACCGAGTACCACACCGAGATGCGTTCTGAGTACAGGAAGCTGGTCAGCTTGCGCGGATCGCCCTTCCACTCGTGCGGGACGGGAACCACCGTGGCCCCGGCCGCGAAGGTGCTGTAAATGTCGAAAACGGAAAGGGTGAAGTTGAACGACGCGTGGTTGGCCACCCGGTCCCCGCCCCGCAGCCCGACCTCCGCGGCTGCCCAGTCGCCGAAGGCACGGCCGTTACCGTGGCTGAGCATGACCCCTTTGGGCGTCCCCGTGCTGCCCGAGGTGTACAGGATGTATGCGAGATCCTCCGGCCGCACGTCGGCGGCTTCGCGGAGTACCCGTCCGGTCATGGCGAGCCGCCGGCAGTCGACGGCGTCGACGCCGCCCGCTGTGGCAAGCGCCGACAGGCGCTCAGCCGACGTGCACACCAGCCGGGCGTCGCACAGCTCGGCGCCCTGTACCACCCGGGCAGGAGGGAAATCATCGCTCATTGGCACGTACGCCGCGCCGAGCAGCAAGACTGCCTGCATGCAGACGATCGCGTCGGCAGCGTTAGCGCACCACAAGACGACCCGGTCGCCTCTGCCGACGCCGCGGCCGGCGAGTTCGGCTGCCAGGGTGGACGCCCGGTCGAGCAATTCGCCGTAGCTGAGTCGCCCGCAGGGTCCGTCGACGGCGATGGCGTCAGGATGTGACCGGGCATGCCGCGCAGCGAGGTAATGCAGCGAGTCGGGCGGAGGCAGCGGCCGGCTGGCGTTGCCGGTCACCGGAAGTGTCCGTTCATGATGATCTCCTTGCGACCTCGGCGCTTGGCGAGAGGTTCATGAATGGCTGGACATCGGCGATTTCCAGCACCATGGCCTTATAGACGACTCCCGGCGAGAATCCGGTGAGAAGGAGCAGGTCGGCCGGGGCAAGCTGGCCGGAGGCAAGCAACTCGTGCAGCGCGAGCATGTGGTCACTGGCGCCCACGTGGCCCAGTGTCTCGGCGAAGCTCCACGATGACTGGTCCAAGGCGTACCCGAGCGACTCCAGGTAGGTCGCGGCCGTGGGTTCCGGCATGCTGTGAACAAGCACCTTGCTGATGTCCAGCCGGTCAGCGCCCGCATCGGCCAGCGCCTCATCTACGACGGCGATGCCCCGGTCCCGGTGAGCCATCAGGTAGTTCAGCCACTGCCCTTGCCTCATCGCGCGGGCCTGGAACCTGGCGGCGCGGCTCCCGAGGTCCATGTACCTGCCCTCGGTCACCGCGGGCGGGAAGAGCGGCTCACCCTCGCGATGGGCGGCCTCCATCTCCGAGAAGGTCGTGCCTGTGATCGACAGGACCCGCGCGAATCCTGGCCGCCGCGAGATGAGGATCGCCGCGGCACCGTCACCGACGGCGCCTTGAAACGGTCCCATGCACCAGCGGTCGACAAGCTTCGTGCCGAAGTTATCGCTTGTCACGATCAATGCCGCCTCGGTCGGGCTCCGGTGCCGCAGGTGGCTGATCGCCAGTTCCATCGCGCTGAACGCACCGGTGCACCCCGCCCGAAGCTCGACCGCCAGCGCATGATCAAGCCCGAGGTGTCTTTGCAGGTAGGAGTGCGGTCCCCAGCCGTCCGGCCCCTGATGCCAGACATCGGCGTAGAGCAGCATCGACACGTCACCTGGACTGGCAGGACTGGAGGCGAACGCGCGCCGGGCCGCGTGCAGCGCCATGTCGGGAGCACTAATATCGCCGGCCACCGAGACGTTAGCAATCCGGTCTGCTCCCATGCGCGAAGCGGAGGCACCGTCTGACGCCGTATCGGTCAGCGAGATTTCCCTGGTCGGCGGCACATAGACCCCGATGCCGACGAGCCAGACGTTGCTTCCGTACACAGGCCACCAGTGCTCCCGCCTCGCCTCGGCACCATATGCTCACGCCTATCCAGTTACGTACCGTATTTCGACGCTATGTACTTTTCGATCGCCGAGAGTAGCCTTGGCGGTATGGGACGCGCATGCATATGGCCATCGGACCGGCGTTCCAGCCACGCAAGCTGCTGCGAGCCCCGGGCCACCAGCTCGTCCTGGGAGTCGCCGAGCCGCCAGTACTCGAATTCCAGGCTCATCCGATTCTGCCTCGTCTCCGATATGTACAGGTGCATGCAGATCTCATCAAACGCCTGCGTCTCGACAAAGTAGTCGCACCGGCACCACGTGGTCACCAGCGCGTACTGACCACCAAGCTCTCTGACAACCCAGTCGCCAGTCAGTTTCAGGAAGAGCTCACGGCAATGGCCCTGCCACTTCACGTATTGCGCGAAGTAGACATTTCCGGTCGCATTAGTCTCATCGAGCATAACCACATGACGATAGGCGAAGTACGGCTGGCTGGTTAATCCGTGCTCGCATTCAGTAGTCAGCACGTCAAATTGCGTGGCCATGGCTGATCATAACTTGCGTAAGTTCGCCCCGGTGCCGAGTATCTTGCGCACTTCTAAGCAAGAGATGCAGAGCACGAGTCAGCTCACTGTGGCCTCACTGTATATACGTCCCGGTGGTGACGCGCAGGGCCTTCCGCTCGGGGGGCGTGGTCGCGAGCATACCACCGGCGCCGAACGGAGCAGCGCGGAAACGGAGCGCGGGAACGGGAGGTGGCAGCGTGCGCCACTGGGGAAGACTCAACTGGCGAGCATTGCGTCTCACCGGAAGGAAACCGCCGTCAGGGCAGACAACAAAAGGCGCAGGAAAGCCGATGCGATACTTGAGCCGGATTCTCGCTATCGCCATTGTATTGTCAATCTGGCAGGCGACCAAGCTGCCAAGCGCCTCATTGGCGGAAGAACATTCGGTAGCCTCCGCGTTCGCGTTCACGAGCACCGAGCTTCACCAGGTCGCGGACGGTCCCTACCAGTACCAGCGCCCGGTCGAGCCGCAATTGCGGAAGATACGGTCCTGGATATCCGCTGTCGGCGCGTCCATCGCCTTTGCTGACCTGCAGGAAGTCGGGATCTCCAGGGACATCTGCTCGGTTGACCCGCGCACGAACACCGTGACCGTCATGCCGGCGCCCGGTACACCGAACTCGTACAAGCCATTCGCGCTTGACCCTGCGCCGCTGCCTTACAGTCGGGCCACGATGGCACCCACCGGCTGCCTTCCTGGCGACTTCACCGAAAACGGCGTGACTGACCTGCTGGTTTACTACTGGGGCCGGAGCCCGATCCTGTTCATCCGCCAGCCAGGCGAACCGCTCTCCGCCGCTGCCTTCACGCCGGAGGAGCTGCTTCCGCACTGGCAGCGCTGGTACACGGACTCCGCTATCCAGGCGGACATCACCGGGGACGGGCATGCCGACCTGATCATCGGCAACTACTTCCCCGACGGCTCGCGGGTCCTGGACGCAAAGGCCACTTCTGATCCCGCGTTCTCGATGAATTCATCCATGACGCACGCCTATAATGGCGGGGGCCCCAAGATCTTCCTGTGGAAACCGCCAGGGTCAGGCAACCGGGCAAATTTCAGGTACGTTCCCGACACGTTCAGCTATGACCTGGCACATGCGTGGACCCTGGCGATGGGTGCCTATGACTTTACCGGCGACGGCCTGCCGGATCTGTACTTCGCTAACGACTTCGGACCCGATGCTTTCCTCATCAACCGGTCGACCTCCGGGCATGTCCGCCTGGTTGAGGTAAAAGGCGAGCACAATTTCTTCACGCCGAAGTCCGATGTGCTCGGTTACGATTCATTCAAGGGCATGGGCGTCGCGATCGGCGACGTGGTCGGCAATAGCCGACCAGATATATTTGTTAGCAACATTTCGGCGATACATGGCCTGATGGAAAACAACTTCATGTGGGCGGATACTGGTGGCGCGCTGAAGCCCGGGGACCCGGCACCGTTCGTCGACAAGAGTTTCCAGCTTGGCGCTGGCCGTACCGGCTGGGGCTGGGATGCCAAGATCGGCGATTTCAATAACTCCGGACAGAATGAGATCGTCCAGACGCTCGGCTTCGTGCGCGGCAAACGTAATTTGTGGCCCGAGATCGCGCAACTGGCTATGGCGAACGACAACATGCTCAGCAACCCGGCGAACTGGCCGGATGCCACCTCAGGGTGGGCCCTGGAGTCGACGGCGCACCCGGGCTTCTTCGCCCCGATGGGCAATGGCCAGTATACGAACATCGGCCCCCTGCTCGGCTTTGACCGAGAGGGCATTACCCGCGCCATCGCAGTCGGCGACGTGAACGGTAACGGTTTGCTCGACTTGGCGATCGCCGGGCAATGGACTCGGAGTTTCTTCTACACCAACGTCAGTCCGCACCCAGGGCAGTGGCTGGAATTGCGGCTGATGCGACCGCTGCGTCCAGGACCGCTGGTCGTGCGGCCCGGGGCGGCGGGGGACGCTCTGCGAGGCATTACCGAGATCGGCGCCGAGGCCACCATCACGCTGCCTGACGGCAAGCGGTACTCGGCCCAGGTGGACGGCGGCAACGGGCACGCCGGCGTGGCAGCTCCTGAGCTGCACTTCGGGCTCGGCAATATTCCGGCGCGGTCCAAGATCACCGTTGTCGTGAGCTGGCGGGCGACCGGCGGCATTCAACAGTCGCGCACGTTCGTCGTCACCCCCGGCCGCTGGTCGGTTCTTCTCTGACAGGTCTTCCCGGATAAGCCCAGGAGCGACAGCATGGCCACTCTCTCACTGCTGAACCGCACGCAGAAATCTGCGGCATCGGCGAAGAAGGTCAAGGACCCCCGCATCGAAGCGCTGAAGCGGTTCGCCATCTCGATCACGATATTCAACATCGTGGGACGGCTATGGCTGGGGTTCGAGACATCCTGGGCGGCACTCACCGTCTGCCTCGTCACCGCCTACTCCACCGATCTGCTGCTCGAGTACGTGGACGCGAAAACCCGCGGCCGCAAGCCGCGATTCGCCGGAGGCGCCAAGCCGATGGCGATATTCCTCCTGCCGTCGCACATCGGCGCGATGGCTATCTCGATGCTTCTCTACCCCGCTAATTCATTGTGGCCGTTCGCGTTCGCCGTCGCCGTCGCTACCTGCAGCAAGTATGTCATCCAGGCGCCGGTCAACGGAAAGATGCGGCACGTGCTCAACCCGTCGAATCTCGGCATTGCCGCGACGTTGCTGCTGTTCAACTGGGTTGGCATCGGGCTGCCTTACCAGTTCACCGAGACGACGAACGGCCCGCTGGCCTGGATCATCCCGCTCGCGGTGTTCGCTAGCGGCCTGATGCTCAACTGGAAGCTCACCGGCAAGATGCCGCTGGTGCTCAGCTGGATAGGCTTCTTCGCCCTGCAGGCCTTGCTCCGCGGCCTGTTCCCTGGCATGTCGGTGCTCGGGGAACTGGCCCCGATCACCGGGCTGGCGTTCCTGCTGTTCACCACGTACATGATTACGGACCCGGGCACGACCCCCGTCCGACCACGCAACCAGGTCATATTCGGTGCCGTCTGCGCCGCAGGGTACGCGGCGTTCATGCTCGCCAACGAGGTGTACGGCATCTTCTACTCGCTGGTCATCGTGTGCGCCATCCGAGGTGCATACCACTGGGTCGTCTACTGGCGGACGCGTGACCAGCACGCTGACGCGGCCAAGGAGTCCACGCACGCGACGGTGCTACCGGCCGGCGCCAGTCCCGCAAGCCCTGAACCTGTCCACGCCGAGCGGGACTAGACGAGCAGGGAGGCAGCACGTTGAGCAGGATTGCCATCGTCGGCATGGGGTGCCAGTACCCCGAGGCCGATTCGCCAGCGGTTCTCTGGCGCAACGTACTCGCTGAGCGCCGGTCATTCAGGGAGATCCCCGCCGAGCGCCTCGACCTCGTCGACTACTACTCACCTGACCGATCGGAACCTGACGCGACCTATAGCCGGATCGCCGCAGTGCTCAATGACTACCAGTTCGACCGGCTGGCTTTCAGCATCCCTGGACCCCTGTTCCGCAGCTCGGACATGGTGCACTGGCTGGCTCTCGATGTCGCCAGGCGCGCGCTTGACGACGCCGGCTTTGACCGGCTCCCGATCGACCGCCGGCGCGTGTCCGTTCTGATCGGTAACATCCTCACCGGTGACTACACCCGCAGCAATGTGCTGCGGCTGCGGTGGCCCTATGTCCGCAGGACGGTCGCTGCCACGCTGGCCGCGCACGGCCTTTCCGCCCAGCTCGCTGGCATACTGCCTGACCTGGAACGCGCGTACAAGCAGCCATTCGGCCCGAGTAACGAAGAAAGCCTGGCTGGCGGCCTGTCGAACACGATCTCCGGGCGAATCTGCAACTACTTCGACTTCGGCGGCGGCGGATACACGATCGACGGTGCCTGCTCTTCGTCGTTGCTGAGCATCATCCACGCGTCGATCGCCCTGCACCGCCACGACGTCGACTTCGCGCTCGCGGGCGGCGTCGATCTGAGCATCGATCCCTTCGAGCTCATCGGCTTCGCGAAAACGAGCGCCCTGGCCGACGGGCTGATGCGCGTCTACGACGTCAAGTCAGAAGGATTCTGGCCCGGCGAGGGATGCGGGATCGTCGCTCTCGCCAGGGAGGAGGACGCCGGCCAGTGGGGGCTTCCCGTCTATGCCTTCCTCTCCGGCTTCGGCGTGTCGTCCGACGGGCACGGCGGCATCACCCGCCCCGAGGCTCAAGGGCATGCGCTGGCCATGCAGCGTGCCTACGAGCAGGCCGGATACGGTCCCGACTCGGTCAGCCTGTTCGAGGGCCACGGCACGGGAACCCAGGTCGGAGACGCGGCGGAGGTAGCGGCGATCTCAGCCGTTCGCAGGGAGGCCGGCGCGCCATGCGCGGCCGCGCTCGGTTCGATCAAGGCGAACATCGGGCATACGAAGGCGGCGGCCGGCGTCGCCGGCTTCACCAAGGTTGTCATGAGCGTCCACAGCGGCGTCGTCCCGCCCACCACCGGCTGCGAGTCCGCCATCGAACCATTAACCGGCAAGGACCGCATGCTCGAGATCCGGCGCACGGCGGCACCCTGGCCGGACGGCATCCCGAGGCGGGCCGCGGTCAGCGCGATCGGCTTCGGCGGCATCAACACCCATGTCACGATCGAGCAGTCATCGGCCGTCGCTCGCGGCAGGCTGTGGCCGGTCGGCTCCGCGGTGGCGAGCACGGCGCAGGATGCCGAGCTCCTTCCTCTGACCGCGCCGACCCTCAGCGACCTCGCCGGGCAATGCCGGCGGATGTCCGCCGCCGCACGGGAACTGACCTTCGGGCGCATGTCCGATCTGGCGATCAACGCGGCCCGCGACCTGATGCCCGGACGGCCGGCCAGGGCCGCCGTGATCGCTCGCACGCCTGGCGAGCTCGCCGACCGCTGCGCGCAGATCGCCGAGCGGATCGAATCCGGTGCGATCGCGCACGTCGGAGCCGAATACGCGTTTTCCGCGAGCACCACCATCCCGCGAATCGGATACCTGTTCTCCGGTCAGGGCTCCCCGGTCCGCTTCACCGCCGGGGCGCTCGGCAGGAGTTTCGCGACTGCCGAGCAGATCGTCGAGGCGGCAGCGCTCGACCGCGCCGATCCGCATGACACCGCGACCGCCCAGCCCGCGATCGTCACCGCATCGGCGGCCGCGCTTGCCGCACTCGGGGAGATCGGCATCGACGCGTGCGTGGCGGCGGGCCACAGCCTCGGCGAGCTGGCCGCGCTCCACTGGGCCGGCGCGCTTTCCCTTGCTGAGCTCGTCGACCTGGCGAAGAACCGCGGCCGCGCGATGTCCGCGTGCGGGCCCGAGCTCGGCTCGATGGTTCAGCTCGGCACGGACGAGAACGGCGCCCGCGAGCTGATGGCCGGCCTGCCGCTGAGCATCGCCGCGATCAACGCGCAGGACCTGACGGTGCTTTCTGGGCCCGAGGTCGCCGTCCAGGCGGCAGCGCGCCGGGCAGCTACCCGGCGGGTGCAAGCGACGACGCTGAGGGTCTCGCATGCGTTCCATTCGCCGCTCGTGGCCGCCTCAGCCGAGACGATCACCGCGTGGTTTGCCTCCCATGACGCCGAGCGTGTGCTGCGGCGGCCGGTCGTGTCCACGGTGACCGGCGCGCTGCTGCCCGAGCGGGTGGCACTCGACCAGCTGCTGGCCGAGCAGATCACGGCGCCGGTATTGTTCACCGCCGCGCTGGAGACCGCGGCGGCGCGGTGCGACTTGCTGATCGAGGTGGGGCCTGGCCGGATCCTGGCTGACCTGTGCGCGCCGACCGGGGTGCCCGCCCTGACGGTGGATGCCGGGGCTGAGAGCATCAGTTCGTTCCTTTCCGTAGTCGGTGCCGCCTTCGCGCTTGGCTCACCGGTCGCGCTCGAGGCTCTGGTAAGGAACCGGGCCTCCTTCAGCCCCGACCCGCTGCGCAGGCCCACGTACCTGGTGAACCCATGCGAGCTGATCGACAACCAGGCAGCCGACGTCGCGGCACCGGCCAGCCAGAACGGTGCGCACCCGGCTGACGCCCGGTCGACTGACCCGCAGCCGGCGCGGGCGGCCGTAGCCGCCCCGGCCACCACCATGACCGCGCCCGGTCCCGCGACGCCGGAAGACGGCACCGCGGACGGCGACGGCGCGGCCACCGACATGCTGGAGATCGTGCGCGAGCTTGTCGCCGCCAAGACGGAACTGCCAGGCTCGGCCATCAGCGAGTCCAGTGCGTTCCTTGCCGACCTCAACCTCAACTCGATTGCCGTGGCGGAGATCGCCGCCGACGCCGCCAGGACCGCCCGCAGGCAGCTCATCCAGGCACCGCACGAGCTCACCGAGGGCAGCGTAGGAGAACTGGTCGAACTGCTGAGGCAAAGCCCGGCCGGGGACCAGGATGCCGGCGGGAACGCAGCCGGGGTGGCCGACTGGGTCCGTACGTTCACCATCGTCTGGAAGCCCAGGCGCCACGGCGGCCTGCGGCGGGCAGTCGGCTGGCAGCTTGCCGATGGGTGCGGGGACAGCCTGCGCGCCATCTTCCCTGACGGACAGGCCGGCTCGGCGGGCACGGCCAAGGGCGTCGTCGTCGCCCTCGACGAGATCGTCGCCGAGGGCTCGGCGTGGCTGGCCATCGACACGCTCGCTCGCGTCGCCAGGGACCGTGACGTGACCCGGGTTGTCGTCTGCCACGCCGGTGGTGCCGCGAGCCTGGCCAGGACGCTGTACATCGAGCGCCCCGACCTGGCCGTGCGGCTGATCCGCGCGGAAGACGTCGCGGCCTGCGGGTCCGATGAGCTGCGGCAGCTCATCAGGCGTGAATGCGAAACGGGCGACGGATTCGAGGAGCTCAGATTCACCCGTTCCCTCGAGGTGATGGTGCCCCGCCTGGCCGAGACGCGGATCGCAGGCGGGCAGTCGCGGCTCAGTGCCGACGACACGGTCCTGGTGTCTGGCGGCGGGAAGGGAATCGGCGCTGAGGCCGCGCTGAGCATCGGCAAGCACTTCGGGGTCAAAGTCGCGATCATCGGCCGGTCGGATGCACAGGCCGATGACGAGATCCAGGCCAACCTGGCGCGCATGACCGCACTAGGTATCCAGGTTCAGTACGAGCAGGCCGATGTCACTGACCTCGTCGCGGTGCGGGCCGCGGTCGGCAGGATCGCCGGCTCGCTCGGACCGATCACCGGAATCCTGCACTCGGCCGGGACCAACGAGCCAGCGCCACTGACCGCGCTCACGCCGGAATCTGCCTCGTCGACATGGCGGTCGAAAGTCGACGGGCTGACGAACCTGATCGACGCAGTCGACTCAACCCGATTGCGCCTGCTTGTCGCATTCGGCTCGACCATTGGCCGGGCCGGCATGCACGGCGAGGCCCACTATGCGATCGCGAACGAACGGCTCAGGGCGGTCGTCGAGGCCTTCGCCGCCGGGCACCCGCAGTGCAAGTCGCTGGCCATCGAGTGGTCGGCCTGGTCGGAGGTGGGCATGGGGGCGAAGCTCGGCCTCATCGGCTCGCTCAGCCAGCTCGGGGTGCGGCCGATCTCGCCAGAAAATGGCATCAACATGCTGCTGGCCCTGATCGCGGCCGACGCCCCCGAGGCGGCACCGATCGTCACCGGACGGTTCGGGATGGCGGCGCGAACGCTGCCCATGTGCGAGCGCGACGTTCCCTTCTTCCGTTTCATCGAGAATCCGCTCGTGCATTATCCGGGCATCGAGCTGGTCGCCGAGGCGACCGTGGCGGGCGAGACCGACAAGTACCTGGCCGATCACGCGCTCGACGGCATGCCCCTGCTGCCCGCGGTCGCGGGCATCGAGGCGATGGCCCAGGTCGCGCAGGCCCTGACCGGTGGCGACCGGGTATCCAGGATCATCAACGTGCGGCTGCGGCAACCCGTCACCGTGCCGGTCAACGGCAGCAGAAGGATCAGGATCGCCGGACTCGTCCGCGCCGACGGGCTGACCGACGTCAGCGTGCGCAGCGACGAGACCGACTTCGACATCGACCACCTGACGGCCACGTACTGCTTCGACGAAGACATCGAGCCAGCCGCCGTCACCGAAGCCGACCGTCCTGACCTCCTGCCAGACTCCAGCGACATCGTCGGTACGCTCTACCGAGACCTGTTGTTCCACGGGCCATGTTTCCAGCAGGTACAGGGATTCCGGCAGGTGGAGAGCTCGCGGTGCCGTGCCGATGTCAGCGCGGGCGCCCCCGGCCGGTGGTTCATCGACTACCTGCCTGCGGACACCGTCCTTGGCAACCTGGCCACCCGCGACGCCTGCCTGCACGCGGCCCAGGCGTGCATCCCCCATCGGCGGGTCCTGCCGGTGAGCGCGGATGAGGTGAGGTTCATCCGCCAGCCGCAGTCCGCGGTCGTCGACGTCGAGTCGGTCGAGCGGTCGCGTGGCGACCGTGAGCTGGCCTTTGACCTGACGGTCAGAGACGGCACGACCGGGGAGATCGCCGAAACCTGGACCGGACTCAGGCTGAGCGCCGTCGGCGATCTGCCCGGGTCACAGCCGCTGCCGCCTGATGTTCTCGCCGCTTACCTGGAACGCGCGCTGAGCTTGCGGTGGGGGGCGGAACGGACCTGCAGGGTGGCGATCAAGGACACCTCCGCTGTCAGCCGCGAGAGCCGCGGCGAACTGGCCGTCTCGCTCGCGACCGGCAGTACGCAGCGGCTGTCACACCAACCGGACGGGAGCCCCGAACTCGCCTCGGGCCTTGGCGTCTCGCTCTCCCACCACGCCGAGTACACCCTAGTCCTGCTGGGCGACGGGCAGGTCGGCGCCGACATCGAGTCGGTGCAGCACCGCCCGGCAGCAACCTGGGCCGGCATGCTGGGACCCGGGCCGTTCAGTACCGCGCGCCTGCTAGCCGGATCCCGCGGAGAGGATCTGGACACGTGCGCCACCAGGGTCTGGTCAGCGATCGAATGCCTGCGCAAGGTCGGCGTCGACGGCGAGATCAATCTCGGCGTCGAGGATCCCCCCGATCCGCCCGATGCGGACTGGGTCACCCTGACCTGCGGAACGATACGGATCTTCACGGTGACAGCGCGGGTGCCCGCGGTGGACGCCAGGTTGGTTGTCGCCGCGGCCGCCGGGGCTACGACAGATTCGAGTGCCCGGTGAAGCCGCCAACCGTGCTCATGATCGGCGATCTCCGGCGTCAGGAATCGCGGGCAGGGGTCCTGGTGCGCCATGTCGAGCGGGAACTGCGCGCCGGGGGCGCCGAGGTCAACCTCGTCCTCCCTGGCGCGCGGGCAGAATACCCGTCACATGCGGCCGCCGCCTCTGACGCGGTGATGGTGGTGTCCCGCGAGTGCAACGCGTCCTATTCGGGAACAATCAAGACGCTGCTTGATTCGGTAGACACGAACTCGGTCGTCGGCAAGCCCTTCGGGCTGATTTGCTACAGCGAATCGCAGCCGGTTGTTACCGCCGTCGACCACCTGAGAGTGGTCGTCAGCGCGATGAAGGGCGTGCCCGTCCCCGGTGAAGTGTGCATGTCACTCGGCGCGATGATCCTGGGCACAGATGGCGCCCACGGAGTGAGCCGCGATGTCGCCGAGTCCATATCGGCCCTGGTCAGCAGGTTGCTGACGGACTCACCACAGATGGCAGGCGAGCCTGCTCCGCAACATCACGCGCGCGGGCTGGCCGGGTCGGAACCGGAGGTCGAGCTCCTGCTCGCCCGGCCGGTCTCAGGAAAGATCTACCAGGGCGTCGCACGGGCAGTGACCTACATCAAGGAGAACTTCTCCGATCAGAACCTGTCATTGGACACGGTCGCCAACGCGGTATTCATGAGCCGATACCACTTCTCGAGGAAGTTCAGGGAGGAGACCGGCCGGCGTTTCATCGACTACGTCATCATGCTGCGAATGACCGAGGCCAGGAAACTGCTCATCGAGACCAACTGGACGGTCACGACAATCGCGGCGGAGGTCGGGTACCGGGACCTGAGCAACTTCGAGAGAAGCTTCAAGAAGCTGTTCGGAACCCAGCCGTCCCAGTATCGCCAGCGATATGCCAGGCCGCCCGTGGATCGGCTGCGCGAGGGTGCGGCCTAGAGCACAGAGTCCAGGAGAGGAGTCACCGATTTCCGGATACACACGCTATTGCGTCGGCGTAGCGAAGTTCGTGGTCAGTCTCGCCCGCGACCGGGTCGCCGCGTCTCTTCCCGGACGCCAGGAGCGCTTCGATGCCTGGCGGCACGTGCCTGATCTGCTTGAGGGACTCGGCCCTGGCTTCATCAAGATGGGGCAGCTGGCCAGTACCAGGCGGGACCTGCTCAGCGACGAGGCCAGGACCGCGCTGGCCCGGCTGCGGGAGAACTGCCAGCCGCTTCCTGAACCGTATATCGTGGGGATCCTGGCCGGAGTGGGCAGCGCAAGGGTTGACGAACCGTTGTACCCGCTGGGCTTCGGCAGCATCGCCGGCGTTTACAGGCTGCGGTGCGACGGCGGCCCGACCCTGGCAGTGAAGGTCCGCCGTCCCCGCGTTTCCGAGCGGATGCTGGGCGACACGGGTAACGCGCGCAAGTTCGCCCGTCTCGTCGGACGTATCCCCCGGCTGCGCGAGCTGCCGTTGCGGGAGATGGTCGACTTCCTGGCCACGGCGGCGCAGATGCAGGTCGATCTCGGGGCCGAGCAAGCCAACCTCTGCGAGCTGCGCCGGACGCTCGCCCACCTCGCGGTACGCATCCCGCAGCCGCAGCTTGAGGCGGGCACGGTCGACCGGCTGGTCATGGAGTACCTGCCGGCCTTCGCGGCACCGCCCGCGCGGATCAGCAACGGCGACGGCGACATGGCCGACGGCACCACCTGCGCCGTCAGGCTGCTTGAGGCCGTCTTCACCATGATCTTCCGCTCGGGATTCGTCCACCTCGATCTCCATGACGGAAACTATGCCTGGGACCCGGACGGGACGCTGAACATCGTGGACGCCGGATTCGCCGTCCAGCTTCGCAATCAGACGCGGCGCCAGTTCAGCGAATTCTTTATCGGGCTCAGCTTCGGAAACGGCCGCCGCAGCGCGGAAGCGATACTCAGAAGTGCGGTCCAGCTGCCGAAGACATTGGACCGCGAGGCGTTCATTGCCGAGATCTCGGATCTGATCAGGACCCACCGGCGCCTCCCGGCCCGCGACTTCCGGGTGGCGGCCTTCACGATGGAGTTGTTCGCCGTCCAGCGAAGGCACGGTGTTTTCATCTCCTCGGACTTCGCCGCGCCGGTGCTTGCCTTGCTGACGATTGAGGAACAGGTGCGGGAATGGGCGCCCGACCTCGATTTCCAGGTCGTCGCGCAGGCAATCATCATCTCGTCCATCGCACTGATCCCTTGTGGTCCGGGATGAAAGCCGGGAGATCGGTGAACCTGGACAACCTCTCCGTCCTGCTGACCGGAGCGGCTGGTGACATCGGCGCCGCGTATCTCGCCGCGCTGACGGCGGCGGGAGCGAACGTCATCGCCTGCGACCGGCCGGCGCTGGAGCCGGAAGGCTCCAGGCTGACCGCGAAGGCTTCCGATCAGGGTCCGGGGAGAGCGGCCTTCACCGCGTGCGACATCACCTCCGACGACGAACTCGACGCCACCGTGGCACTGGCGACGGCCGAGTTCGGGGGCCTCGACGCGGTGATCAACAACGCCGCGATCTACAAGACCCTCGGGCGCAAACGCCCACTCACCGAGCTGACCCCGCAAGACTGGGACTCCGTGCTGCGGGTCAACGTGCGCGGCACCTGGCAGGTGATCAGGGCCGTTGTCCCCGCGCTACGGGTGCGCGGCGGCCGCATTGTCAACATCACCTCGGTGGTCGCGCGCACAGGAGCGGCCGGGTTCGCGCACTACGTCGCGTCCAAGGCCGCCGTGGAAGGGCTGACCCGCGCCGCGGCCAGAGAACTCGGCCAGTACGGCATCGCCGTCAACGCGGTGTCTCCCGGCCTGGTCGACGACGACGCTTCCCGTGCCATCAACGATCCCGGCTACCTCGCCGCGATGCCAAGCACCCGCTGCCTGGCCAGGGCCATGACACCGGACGACCTGATCGGCGCCGTGCTCTGGCTGGTCAGCCCGGCGAGCGGCTTCGTCACCGGGCAGACGCTGGTCGTAGACGGCGGCGGGGTGTTCGCGTGACCACGCAAGCCGTACCCGCACTTCACGCCGGCCGCTGGCGGGCAGGAGGTCCCTGCGATCTGCGCGGCTGGCTGGCGCTGCTGGCCGAGCGCGGCGAACTACGGACCCTGACCAGCGAGATCAGCGCGGATCAGGACGTCGCCGCGGTTCTCGAACACGCCGACGGCCGCTACGGCGTGCTGTTCACCGCGGTGCTTGGCGCGCGGTTCCCGCTGGTCGGCAACACCATCGCGTCCCGCGCGCATGTCGGGCTGGCGATGGGCTGTCGGCCCGGGGAGGTCGTTGGCAGGCTAGCCGCGGCGATCGCCGCGCCCCGTCCCTGCATGATGGTAGAACGGGCCAGGTCGCCGGTGCTGACCATCAGGGATGACGGGAACGAAGCGGACGACTTGCTCGGAGACCTGCCTCTGCCGGTACAGCACGAGCACGACGGGGGGCGCTACCTCACCTCCGCGGTGATAGCGGCGCGCGATCCCCGAACTGGCAAGACCAACCTGTCGATCAACCGGCTTCAGGCCACCGGATTGCGAGAACTCCGCGCGCTGATGCTGCCAGGAAGGCTTCGCGCGATCTTCGCCGAATGCGAGAAAGCAGGCACGGACCTGCCGGTCGCGGTGTGCCTGGGGGTAGATCCTCTGGTCTTGCTCGCCTCCCAGGCACCTCCGAATCCTGGCCTCGATGACCTCGCGGTGGCCAGCGCGCTGTATCCGGAGCCCCTTGAGGTCACCAGGATCCCCGAGGTCGACGTTCCCGTCCCCTCGCGCGCCGAAATCGTGCTGACCGGTCGTTTCACGGCAGGCAAGCGGGCGGCCGAAGGCCCGTTCGGCGAGTTCCCGCGTACCTACGGGCCGGGCGGCCCTGCCCCCGTTCTCGAGCTGTCCGCCCGCTACCGTCGCGAGGATGCGATCGCGCAGACGATCCTCTCGGGCGGCCGTGAGCATTTCCTGCTCGGCGGCCTGCCACGTGAGGCACGCCTGACCCAGGCCCTGAGCAACGCTGGAGTCGATGTCGCGGCGCTGCGGCTCACCGAGGGCGGCTCCTGCCGGCTTCACGCGGTGATCGCGGTGCGCTCCCCCTCGCCTGGCACGGCCCAGCACGCGGCCATGGCCGCGTTCACGTCGGTCACCACGCTGAAGCACGTCGTGATCGTCGACGACGATGTGGACGTATTCGACGGGGAACAAGTCGAATGGGCCATCGCGACCCGCACGCAGGCCGACAGCGACCTGCTCGTCATTCCCCGCACCGTGGGCAGCAGCCTCGATCCCTCCGCTGAGGGGAGCACCACCGCCAAGCTCGTCATCGATGCGACGGTGCCGCCCGGCCGGCACGACAGGCACGCCCGCATGCGCTCCGCGTCAACCGTCCTCGATACGTACCTGACCGAACTTGAGTACCAGTGATGACCGAGGCGTTCCCGCCGCGGGTGATCGTGGGCATCTCCGGCGCCACCGGCGCCTGCTACGGCGTGCGCGCGCTCGAACTGCTGGCGCAGCTAGGTGCCGAGACGCACCTGGTCATCACCAAAGCCGCCCGCGCCACTCTGGCGCAGGAAACCGAGCTGACCGTCACCGAGGTCCGGGCGCTCGCCACCGAAGTTCACGCAGCACACGACCTCGGCGCCGTCATCTCGAGCGGCTCCTTCCCTGCCGACGCGATGCTCATCGCGCCGTGCAGTGTCAAGACACTGTCCGGCATCGCCAACTGCTATGACGACACCCTGCTGATCCGCGCCGCCGATGTCACGCTCAAGGAACGGCGCCCCCTGGTCCTGCTGATTCGCGAGACGCCGGTGCATACGGGTCACCTGCGGTTGATGACCCTGGCAGCCGAAGCAGGTGCGACCATCATGCCGCCGGTCCCCGCCTTCTACACCCGCCCTGCCACCGTCGACGACATAGTGACCCAGACCGTCGGCCGTGCGCTCGACCTGCTGCGTCTCCCGCACCCGGCGACCCGCCGCTGGCACGAGGTGAGCAGGTTGCCCCGAAGCGGGCCCCATGGATATTGCCGCCACGGAGAGATGGCGTCAATATGCCCTTGTAACACCCCAGCGATCGGAGGATCTCCCAATGGCGCACATCAGCTTGGGCAATGACCTTCCCGGGATAACTGGCCTGCTGGCCTACCAGCCCGAGACCGGTAAGGTGCTACTCGAACTCGCCGATACGCTTTTGCATAACGAGAACACGCTTTCCAGGGGTGAGCGCGAGCTCATAGGCGCTTACGTCTCGAATCTGAACCAGTGCCAGTTCTGCGCATCTTCGCACGCGGCCTTCGCGGCGGCCCAGCTCCCCGAAGGGATGTCGCTAGTCAGCGAGGTCTGCCAGGCACCCGGCGAGGCCCCGATATCGGCGAAGCTAAGAGCACTGCTTGTCGTGGCGGGGAAGGTACAGCAAGGCGGGAAGGCGGTCACGTCGCAGGACATTGCGGTCGCCCGCGAGGCTGGCGCCTCGGACACCGAGATCCACGACACGGTGCTGATCGCGGCGGCATTCTGCATGTTCAATCGCTATGTGGACGGCCTGGACACCTTCACACCAGAGGACCCGGCGGCCTACGCGGCTGCGGCCGAGGTCATCGTCGCAAACGGCTATGCCCAGCTAGCTACTTCGACCTGAAAAAGTCGGCGCGTGGTGGTCCGTGATCTGCGGTGCTGCGAACGCGAGGATGGCCTCGAACCCTTGGGATAGAAGGGATCGAGGCCATCGTGCTACGCACCATAGGCGATCCGGTGTCGTTGTGGGAGTCCTTGTTGCCGGAGGAGGTGCTGCGGCTGACGGCGGAGCTGGCGCGGGTCGATGCGCTGCTGGATGACCCGGTGTTTTTCGCTCCGTTCGTGCCCTTCTTCTCCCTGACGCCGGGCGCGGCCGGTGACGGGGTCGCCGGGGTCGAGGGGCTGGTAGCCGCTGGCGCGGGCGAGGCAGGACGCGGCGCGGCGGAATATGGCGGGGGCGGCGTGACCGGGCAGGTCGTGCATGGCGCAGGCGGCCTCGGCGCCGCCTTCGAGCAGTCCGGCGCTGGCGGTGTCCCGGTCATCGGCGATCAGGCTGGCGGCGCCGCCGGGCACGTAGCTGACCGCGGCGGCCGGCGCCTGGGAGTCCAGGGAGGGGGCGGGCGGGCGTGACGCGCGGGCGGGCACCTGGGGCGAGTTCGTCATCGTGGGTTCCTCGGGTGGGCGGTTGGGACGGGAGCGTCGGCTCGCCAGTAACCGGGCGGTAGTGCTACGAGCGCCGGGCGGGTCATGGCGGCCTCCCGTTTCCCCGCGTGCCTACGGGGCGGCGCGGGGGCCTGGGCGGGTCAGGTGCCGGGGTGGTCAGGGCGCGGGTGGCAGCGCGGGCGATGGTGTCGGCGGTGGTGGCGGGGTTGTCGAGGACGGCGGCCTGGGCGTGTGCCATGGGCTTGGACCATGGGCCGTCGGGGGCGAGCCAGAGGATTCCGCAGCCGGAGCGGGCCAGGCGGGTGATGCGCTGCTGCCCGCCGGCGCGCTCGTCGTCGGTGTAGGCGCCGTCGCTGACGATGACCAGCAGCCGGGCGGCGCCGGGGCGGGAGAGGCCGAGGGCGTGGTCGAGGGCGTCGATGGCCTGGCAGAACTTCTCGGTGCAATCAGTGGCGGTGAACTCGGTGACCTGGGCGGGGATGTGGCCGGGGCGGGTGACGGGGCGGACTTTCTCGCCGTAGATGACGGTGGCGGTGCGGGTGCCGGTGATGGCGCTGGCGGCGCGGGCGAGGATCCAGGCGGCGGAGGCGACCGGGCCGGCGAAGGCGCTCATGGAGCCGGACACGTCGCAGGCGATGCCGACGCGCAGCGGCGGGGCGGGCACGCGGCGGCGGATGGTGCGGGTGAAGGGCGCGGCAGCCGGCAGGGCGCCGGCGGCGCGCTGGGCGTCGGCGGACAGGGCCTCGCGCATGCGGAGCCGGCCGGGCGGGGTGGCGGCGTGCACGGTGGCGGCGGTGCGCTCGGGGCTGGCGGCGGCGCGCAGGGCGCGGGCGAGGCGGCGGGCGGCGGCTTTCTCGGGCTCGGCGGGGGGGCGGGTGCCGCCGGTTGGGGTGGCGCCGGCGCCGCCGCCGAACACTTTCGCGGCTGCGCGGGAGGCTTGGCGGCGGGCGGTGGTCTCGGCGGCGGGAGGCTTCCCTGCCGGGCGGGGCGGGCGGGGGCGCGCGGCGCCAGCCGACCCGCCCCTCCTGCAGATCCATGCCGATGCGTTCGACATGCGAGTCTGGCTGATCGAAGGTTGGACGGGAGCTCCGGTCAATGTCGCGTTGGACGAACACGATGCCATCGGTTGGTTCCAGGAGAACCAACTCGCAGGACTGCGCCTCGCTCATGACAGCTATCTTGCGATGTTCACCGAGGCACTCGCCGGGCGCTGAGCTTGACCACCACCGCGGCGCCCTGTCATCGGCAGAAGAGTACGGTCCCGTCTCCCGCGCGCCTTCGACCGCGGCCACTATGCGGCGAGCGGAGGCTCGAATCCATAGGGCCGGAAATTGCTCGACTCCCGGGCGACTGAGGATCACCGGGCTACCGAGATCGATCATGCTTGTTGCTCGTTGTTTGCTCGTCTGCTCCGGTACGGCCGTCAGCAACCGGCACGGGCCGGCAGCAAACCGAGGCGAAGTCCGCACAGACCGGCAGTAACCAACGTCGAGAGCATGGATCTGATAGCAGAGCAGCTGACCTCACTGCCCACGCCATGGCGTACTGCCGCGACCTAGGGCTGCGTCTTCACATGATGGCGATTGACCTGCGGATCTCAGCCGCTGGGACATCCGCCTGCCGCCGGCGGAGACGGAACAGCTGCTAGCGGCGGTTCAGGAAGCTGTGACGCAGGTATCCGCAGAGACGGCGTCTCTCGGGACGTGGCGCGAACTGGAGTCGAACTCCGTCTCGGGGCCCTGTGGTCGCCGCCCAATGGCACCGAGGTAACGCTCGAAGGCCCGAACACACCCGCAGCCGGGTGGCGCCGAGCCGGGGCCATCATCAATGGCAAGGCCGAGGACTGGGTCGGGTGGCGTCCGGATTCCGGTGTAAATCGGCGGGCGTGGTTCCCGGTTTCATGATCAGCTTAGGCGACGGTACTGACAGTTTCGCAGCCGTCGGCGGGCTGGCTGCTGGTGACTGTGCGCGGGCGGAGCTGGCGGGGCGGGTCGAGCAGCGAGCGGCGCAGGTCCTGCAGGAGCCGGAGGCCGTCTGAGGTCATGTTCACGCCGCGCCAGCCGCGGGAGGCCCGGTCCAGGACGGCCCAGACCAGGGTGAGGCAGCTGGTCTCGCCGGGCAGCCGCCCGATGACCTTGGTGCGGCGGCGGGTCTCGCCGAAGGTGCGCTCGATGAAGTTGGAGTGCCGGATGCGGTGGTGGTGCCCGGCGGGGAACCGCAGGTAGGCGGTCAGGCCTTCCTTGTCAGTGGTCAGGCACTTCATGGCCGATGGGTAGGTGGCGGAGTAGCGGGCGGCCATCTCGCTGATCCGGGCATCGATGAGCTCGGCCAGCCGGGGCCCGGGCGGGGTCTTCAGGTCCTCGGTGTCGAAGATCTTCCAGTAGGCGTCCTTGACCTCGGCCTGCATCCCGGCCGGGACCTTGGCCAGGATGTTCCGGGCCCGGTGGATGACACATCTTTGGCGCAGCGCCCGGGGATAGGCCTGCTCGATCGCGGCGATCAGGCCCGGGGCGCCGTCGGAGATGACCAGCAGCGGGCTGGCCAGGCCACGCTCCTTGAGGTCGGTGAGGAAGGCGTGCCAGGCGTCGGCGGACTCGCCGGTGCCCGGTGCCAGGCCGATGAAGGCGGGCTTGCCATCGGTGGTGATGCCCCAGGCGGCCAGCACCGGCTCGGCCGGGGAGCCGGGATGCATGCGGAAGAAGCTGGCATCCAGGAACAGGTAATCCACGGTGACCCCGTCGAGGCGGCGCCGGGTCCAGGCGTCGTACTCGCCGGTGATCTGCTGGCAGACCGACGACACGGTGGACTTGGAGATCGCGGCCTGGTCGCCCAGCGCCTCGGCCAGGGTGGCTTCGACGTCGCGGACGGACAGGCCGCGGACGAACGAGGCGATCACCAGCGACTCAAGCGCGTTCGTCCTGGTCACATGCGCGCCGAACAGCCGGGACGCGAACGCCTCGCTGGTGCCCCGCAGCTTCGGCCGGGCCAGCCCGACCGGGCCGGCGGTGGTCTTGACGGTCACCTCCCGGTACCCGTTACGGCTGCCGGGCCGGGCACCGGCGCTGGCCGCGGCCCGCTGGTAGCGGTCCCGGCCCAGGAACTCGGTGACCTCGGCCTCCAGCGCGGCCTGCATCAGCAGCTGCGCGCCGAGCCGGGCCACTTCCTCCAGGATCTCCGGCAGCGGACGGCCGTCAGCGAACAGCTCATCAATGTGGCCACGGATACGGTCGGTAGGCGATACTCGGACAGGCATGGGCGTGGGTCCTTCCTTCGTGACTTGGCGGTCTTGAAGGGGAACCTACGCCCGTCCTCTCATTTACACCGGATCTCGGACGCCACCACTGGGTCGGGTCACCATTACCCGCCTGGCTGCGGTTCGGCCTCCTGGACGGCACCTGGTTGCTCAGCGACCGGGCCCAGCGCTCGCTGCCCGAGAATCGGAGTGGATGGCAGGCCTGGTGGCAGAGGCGGTTACCGGCACCGAAGTTGTCGGCGCTGTTGTGAGCGCTGGGCCCGCAAGACCCCACTGACAAGGTGAGCGATGCCATGGTTCGCCGACGCGGATAGCCGGCGCAGCCAGGAACGAGCGGTGCAGCGGGCGGCATTCCAGCCCGCTAGCTGTCCGCTATATGTCCGTGCACAGCTGGAAACAGCCGGACTCCCACGGACGTAGCCGGACCTCATCGGGCCTAAATGACCAGAGCGCGAGGCCGAGAAAACGCAGGCCACGGGCCGTTTCCGCAGGTGGTGGCAGGTGTTGGGTTCGAACCAACGTAGGCTGAGCCGACGGTTTACAGGGATCTCCAATAGGCCTCTGACCTGCGGCAATGCCCGGCTCGGCCTGCTTTCTCCGGGTATTCTCCGGGCCTCGCGCGGCCAATGCCCGTGTCCCGTACTCACGCCACAACACAGGTGGTTGTGCTTTCTTCAGGTTGGACGCGCCATCCCCCTTGCTGCGGGCCAAGAACGAATAGCCGGTCAGGGTGTTGGGCGCCCGGTCGTACCGCGTGTGTGCGCCGGTTCGTTGGAGATCGTGCTCACTTGCTGGCTCACAGACTCAAACCGATAGCTACAACCGAACAGCTGCGATACCTGATACCGCACGAATAATTCAAGTCAGGCCGCTGCCGTCAGCTTCGGATACTTCGAGTTTATCTCAGCAAGTTTGGCTTCCATGTAGAGTGCGGGGGTTTTCCCCTCATAGTCCTGTAGTGGCCGCAAGATGTATTTGGCACTGCAGCCGTGGAAGACTTGAGACTCGAACCACTTGGCGATGATCTTCCCAATACCTGATCCTCGATCATGAAGCCACCGCAAGATTCAGGGTCATCTCCGATGAACAGGAATATGGTGGTGTACTCGGCTGGATTCCCGGCGCTCTCCAGCACGATGATGCCTTGACCGCGTGCGACCCGTGGGTGGCGGGCATCTTCAGCCGGAGGGTAGTGCAGCTCGGTGGGTCAGCATGCGTGATCACGCGCCCCAGCCTGGAGGCCTTGATGGGCTCCGCGCTGGCGATGTACATGCGGCGGCCGAATCGCAGGAAATCGACATAGCCGATCGCGATTGCCCCTGCAGGGGGCCAGGAGCCGCCCGAGCGGGCAGCCTGCTCGTGTCTGCGCGGACCGGCCTGATGAATGCGTGGTGGCCAGGGCGGCGCCGCCGGTGTGCCGCGGCGTCGTGGTGGTGCAGGCGGGTCAGGCTTGCCACCAGATCGAGATAGGGCTTGGGTGATTTCAACGGACACCTACCCTTCCGCAATGGGCTCCGCCTCGGTCAGGGCCTCGAGTTCGGCGGCCACGCTGGTGGCCTCGGCCGCGCCGATCCGCTGGAAGATCCCCATTGCTTGACGCAGGTCGGCCTCCGCGTCAGCCGTGCGATTAGTGGCCAGGGCGCAGCGGCCCAGGCCGACCAGCGCGTGGGCCTCATCCCAGGAGCTGTCGATCTCGCGGGCCAGGTTCAGGGCCTGCCGGTGACACACCCCGGCCCGGCCCAGGTCGCCGCGGACCCGGTGAAGCGTCCCCACCTCGTTGAGCCCCTCAGCCTCACCTCCCCGGTCGCCGAGATCGCGGCGGATGTCCAGCGCCTCCTCCAGGGCTTGCGCCGCGCCGCGATAGTCCTCCATCAGCCGCCGCACGACACCCAGGTAACCGAGGGCGTTAGCCTGGCCAAGCCGGTTGCCGAGATCGCGATAGATGTCTAGAGCCTCCTCCTGGGCTTGGGCCGCGCCCCGATAGTCTCCGGTCTGCCGCCGCACGGCCCCCAGGCCGTTGAGCGCGCCGGCCTGACCTAGTCGGTTGCGGAGGCCGCGGGAGATGCCCAGGGCCTGCTCCAACGCCTTGGTCGAGCCCGGATAGTCCCCGGTGAGTCGCCGCACAACCCCCAGGTGGCTGAGGGCCAAGGCTTGACCCAGCTGGTCGCCGAGGTCGCGGTAGATGCCCAGCGCCGCCTCCAGCGCCCTGGCCGCGCCTCGATAGTCCCCGGTCAGATACCGCACCGTCCCCATCTCGTTTAGGGCCATGGCCTGACCCAGCCGGTCGCCGAGGTCGCGGTAGATGCCCAGCGCCGCCTCCAACGCCCCGGCCGCAGCCGGATAGTCCCCAGTCAGCTGCCGCACAACCCCCAGGTGGCTGAGGGCGTTGCCCTGGCCCAGCCGGTCGCCGAGGTCGCGGTAGATGCCCAGCGCCGCCTCCAGCGCCCTGGCCGCGCCTGGAGAGTCATCGGCCAGATATCGCACTACGCCCAGGTCGCTAAGGGCGCCAGCTTCGCCCAAGCGGTCGCCGAGGTGCCGAGCGGCCTGTAGGGCGATGGCATGGCGGGTGATGGCGTCGGTCCAGGGACCGTCTTGTCGCAAGAGAGCGGCGAGGGCGGCGGTGAGGGCGGCGACCCGAGCATGCTGGCCAATGCGGGTGGCGTGGTCGAGGCAAGCGAGCATGTTGGCGCGTTCGGTCCGGGCCCAGGACAGCGCCCGCGTGCGGTCAGGCAGATCAGGGACTGCGGTCGGCGTTCCGGTGGGGGCGGGCGTGGTCCGGGACTGGCGGGCTAGATGGGCTTCGGTAATGGCGGCGGTGTGCTGGTAGTAGTCCAGCAGGTGTTCCAGTCCCTGGGCGCGGTCGGCGGCGGGGTCAGCGTCGGCGCGGTCTTGGGCATAGCGGCGGATAAGGTCGTGCGTGCCATACCGGCGGTAGTCGGCCTCGGTCAGCAGGCCCTCGCTGTGGAGGGCGTCCAGGTGCTCGGTGGCTTCTTGCAGCGGGATACCAGCCAGGGCGGCGGCGGCGTAGGCGTCGATCGTGGTGCCCGGGTGCAGGCCGAGGCGGCGGAAGAACTGCTGCTGGCCGGGGGGCAGGTAACGGTAGGAGACGTCGAACGCGGCGGCAACGCTGTCTTTCTCCGCCACAAGGGTGAGCAGGCTCTCCCTGGTCTCGCGGGTCAGGTCGGCTAGGGTCCAGGACGGATGTTTGGCATATACGCGGGCCAGCAGCGAGATCGCCAGCGGTAGGTACCCGGCTAGTCGGACCAACTCCGATACCGCCGCTGCCGCGTCGGTCGCGGCGCGGGGGGCAAGCCGCAGGAACATTACCTCCGCCTCGTCCGGCGAGAGCGCAGCCAGCAGTACTGGTACTACCGCCCCGGGCAAATCCCCCAGGTTCCGACGGCTAGTTACCAGCATCAGGCAGCCTTCGGCCCCGGGCAGCAGGGGTGCGACCTGGCCGCTGCTGGCGGCGTTGTCCAGGACGAGCAGGGCTCGCTGGCCTGCTATTCGGTCCCGCCACAGCGCGGTCCGGCCCTCCAGATCCTCGGGGAGGTAGCGGGCATCCACGCCGACCGCCGTCAGCAATCCGGCCAACGCCGCCTCGGGGAGCACCGTGTCCTGTCCCGGGGTGTGGGCGTGCAGGTCGATGAACAGTTGCCGGTCGGGGAACCGGCCTCGCAGCAGATGCGCGACGTGCACGGCCAGGGCGGTCTTACCTACCCCGGGCATCCCGCCGATCGCCTGGATCGCCACCACGCCGCCGGCCCCGGCGGCATCAGTCACCGCGGCAGTGATGAGGCTCAGTTCCTCGTCCCGGCCGGTGAACGCCGCCGTGTCCGGCGGTAGCGAGTACCTCACCTCCGGCGAAGACTGCGGCAATGGCTGGATGATCTGAGTGCCGATCTGGGTAAACGTGCTAGAGCCGCGGGATTTGCCGTGCATCTCGACCCCAGGACCGCCCGCAGGGTCCTCCGGTGGCGCCCCGAACGGGGTGGCGGTCATGGCCGTTTGTAGTTGGTCTGGGTGCCGATCTGGGTGAACGTGCTGGAGTCGTGGGAACTGCCCGTCATGATGATGGTCCCGATCCGGGTCCGCTCGGCCGGGGTGAGCGCGGGGGTCAGGACCTCGTCCAGGACACGCTGCAGCTCGGCGGCCAGGGTCGGCTCAGCTCGCAGCAGCTGCTGCAGCTTCACCTGCCACGCCCCCTCAAGAGCGTTCTCGGTGCGCGCGTCACCGTCGCGGCGGGCCAGGAGGATCTGCAGCCGCAACTCCTCCAGCTGGGTCCCGATGCCGTCAGCCTCCTGCGGGTGTACGCGGCGCCATAGACCGGTCACCTCTTTGCGCACCTGCTGCCAGGCGTCGGTCGCGATCGCCCCGACCAACGCCGTCCCGGCCGCGAGCGCGATCCAATCCATAACGGCCCCTTCGCAGCTCAAGCGACGTTGCATGCCGATTCTACCCAGTCGTCGAGAACTCGGTGCTGCTAGAGGGCGAGTCGCTCGACATGTACGACCTAATGGGCAAGGACGCAGTGCTGTTTCACCACGCTGGCTGCGACGGCGAGGAGTCGGCAGACGCGCACTCAGGAGATATCAGACCGCGTCGTCGGCCTCCTGGCGTCCATTTGCCGGATAGTGGCCCAAGAAGGACCCAGCCACCGCGAGGCGATCGTGCGCGGCGTTGTTGGGGCCGGGGCTATGAATCTCAAGCCGACCGTGATCACCGTGACCATGACCGCTGTGACCGACGACAGCACGACCGTACACATCCGCGGAGCCACCAAGGAGGGCCTGATCAGGCAGCGCGCTAGCGACAAGGCGGCCAAGCGCCTCGGATCATTGCTTGGCTAGGTTGATCCTCGCGTTGCCGATCACCGACCCACCCTGGACTCCAGTGCGGCACGCGGCAGGCCGTCCCTTCATCGGCAGAGTCGGGAGTGGCAGGCAGTGCCGACCCGGACTGCGTCGCACGCAGACCGGAAAATAGGGGACCTCAGCTGGGCGCGCGGCAGCGCCAGCGGAGCCGGCCCGTTGGGAGCTACGGCCAGCCAGCTCATGCTGGAATCGGCGGGAGAGCCTCCCTTGCCCGGGACCGTCAGCTCGTAGTCGGCGGGGGTCACGGCCACCAGACGGTCAGGTGCGGCGCGGCGGGCTGCCGGGAGACTTGGCGCCCCCGCGCGAAGTCGACGCCGAGTAGCGCGAAACGGCGGCCCAGGCAGCGGTGGTGGCGGCACCGGGGTCGGCCTTCCCGGCCCTTGCTCAGAACGGCCAGTCACCCGGATCATCCACCCGACCGCCTGCGCAGCATGCTCGACAAGGTAATGGTGGCTGTATAAGTGAGTGTAGGTATAACTAAACAAACGCCCGGTATCTGGCGGGCTATGAGAATGCTACATCCAATTTACAACAGTTCCGAAGTTACTTCCGGCAGGGATTTGCCGTAAGCTCGGATCGAGGAAAGCACGACACCGAAAAAATCATTGTTAAGCCATCAATCGAGCATGAAGGACTAACGCGATGCCGGTATTCAAGAGCTTTGCGATGATGGCTGTGGCGGCGGCTGGCTTGACCCTGGCATGCATGGTCATGCCATCACAGCCAGCTCTGGCGGATACCGGCGGCTATCCGTACGCCGGCATGCCATGTGAGCTTGCTCCCTACAACACGGTTGGTTACTGTGACACAGTTTCCGGGCCGTACGACTGGGGCCCAGTCAAGAACGGCTCAGCAGCGAGCCAACTCTCCCCCTACGGGTACGGCTACAGGAACTGCACAGACTACGTCGCCTGGAAGATCCACCAGGTCTTCGGCATTACCCTGCCCAAGACGCTTGGCAATGCTGCCACATGGGGTTCCCGTCTGAGCGCTGCCGGGTACACGTTTGACAGCACGCCGAGAGTTGGCGATATTGCAGCCTGGAACACTGGTGACGGTGGGTTCGGACATGTCGCGTACGTCATCGCCGTCGTCAATGGAATCGCGTCACTCGACGAGTACAACGTCGCAGGTACAGGGCAGTTCACCTCCAACCGCACGACCGCATCTGGCTCCGCGGGGGCGCCGAGCGAATTCGTTCACATCGGCAACCTCCCGCCCATTTCGTCGGCCACCCGGAACCTGCTGTCGAATGCGTCGTGGGGGTCGGGGAACTGGGGCCCGTGGAAGACGATCGCGGTGAACGGCGGGACAGTGAACTGGGCCGCCTACAAGAACTCCTCCGTCGCCGAGCAGGGAGCCTGGTACGGCGCGTCCAACACCTCCACCGCCAGCGGGTCGATCTACCAGGACGTCGCGGTGACGACCAGCCCGGGCCAGTCCTACACCTTCTCCATCTGGGTGCGGTCGGCGTCCGGCTCACCGGTCTCAGGGGTGCTCGCCTTGTGGGGCCTGGGCGGAACGCAGGAAACCGATTCGACCTCGTTCACCGCCGGCAGCACCTGGACCCAGGTGGCGGTGCCCCTGGACATCACCAAGGCTGGTCACACCACGCTGCGCGCCCAGCTCTACGAATCCACTCCCGGCCAGACCTACTACTTCGACGGAGCCGCCCTGGTGAACGACGGCCTGTCGAATGCGTCGTGGGGGTCGGGGAGCTTTGCCCCGTGGAAGACCATCGCGGTGAACGGCGGGACAGTGAACTGGGCCGCCTACAAGAACTCCTCCCTCGCCGAGCAGGGAGCCTGGTACGGCGCGTCCAACACCTCCACCGCCAGCGGGTCGATCTACCAGGACGTCGCGGTGACGACCAGCCCGGGCCAGTCCTACACCTTCTCCATCTGGGTGCGGTCGGCGTCCGGCTCACCGGTCTCAGGGGTGCTCGCCTTGTGGGGCCTGGGCGGAACGCAGGAAACCGATTCGACCTCGTTCACCGCCGGCAGCACCTGGACCCAGGTGGCGGTGCCCCTGGACATCACCAAGGCTGGTCACACCACGCTGCGCGCCCAGCTCTACGAATCCACTCCCGGCCAGACCTACTACTTCGACGGAGCCGCCCTGGTGAACGACGGCCTGTCGAATGCGTCGTGGGGGTCGGGGAGCTTTGCCCCGTGGAAGACCATCGCGGTGAACGGCGGGACAGTGAACTGGGCCGCCTACAAGAACTCCTCCCTCGCCGAGCAGGGAGCCTGGTACGGCGCGTCCAACACCTCCACCGCCAGCGGGTCGATCTACCAGGACGTCGCGGTGACGACCAGCCCGGGCCAGTCCTACACCTTCTCCATCTGGGTGCGGTCGGCGTCCGGCTCACCGGTCTCAGGGGTGCTCGCCTTGTGGGGCCTGGGCGGAACGCAGGAAACCGATTCGACCTCGTTCACCGCCGGCAGCACCTGGACCCAGGTGGCGGTGCCCCTGGACATCACCAAGCCTGGTCACACCACGCTGCGCGCCCAGCTCTACGAATCCACTCCCGGCCAGACCTACTACTTCGACGGAGCCGCCGTATCTTAAATACAGAGGCAGCACCATCCTGAGCGGCAGGGAACCTGAAGACAACGGAGATTCGGCCATCCGCGGGTACATTCCGCAGCCCAATCTACGCTGCTACGGTGCGCGGCCTTAGGGAATATCCGCCCGGATGAGTATCTCTGTGGCCAGCCAGAGCGGCGTCTAGCGCAAGCCAGAGCGGAATTGCTGTGCCTCTCGGCGAGCGTTTGCCGACATGTATCAAACCCGGCGAAGTTGTCGGTATCTTTAGCAGCGCCCGGTAGGCGCTCCAGCGCTGGTGCTGACTGCCGGCGACAGGGCTGTGAATTTGCCGCCCGAGGCGCATCGCGGCTGGAGCTCCAGAACCACCATCCCGAGACGAGGGGCGGCTTGCGCGTCCTCCGAACCTGGACCTAGTCGATCTGGTCTCACCGGAGACACCGCCGAACATGCCGGACGCTGCCAATTCATAGCCAGCTGATCTGCGTGCCTCCGCTGACGAATGCTGCTTGAACTGTAGACATTCCGATCCGGGCGGAAGGTACTTAGCCGATAGGTCACGTGCTGCACGCGGCGCGGCAGACCGCGCGTGCTCAGTTCCGCCCGCGAGCACCTGGCTTGAGGGCGCCCCAGCTGTTCCCTGAGATGCCCATCGTCGCTGCCGCCCCGGCAGCTGCAGCAGTCCGCTAGCTGGCATGGACGGTGATCCTCCGGCCGCGGCGGACAAGCGACCGCGTGCTGGCCATTATGAAGAGGCAGTGCTGGTTGAAGAATGTCTCGATGTTGCAGATGACTGCGTCGCCGGCGAGGTCGGTCAGTTTCATCTTCTCGGCAGCCACGTCGCTGCCGTTGTAGGCGGCCAGCGCGAGGGTCCCGATCGGGTGGGCAGCTCCGGGGGCAAGCGGAACGCCGCGGCCAGGCATGAGGGAGCGGAACGAGCCGAAGCGCTCGGAGAAAGGCCTCGACTCGACGCTGAGCAAGATCGGCACGGTCCGGTCGGAGCGCGGGAGGCGGCCGGCGACGATGAGGGCGACGGGCTCGGGGTGGTGCTCGACATAGAAGCGGATGCTGGCGTGGAATGACGCCCCGTACTGGTCGGCCAGACTGATCGGGGCCTGCAGGCTGGTCTCGTAGTCAAGTGCCCGGGCGTGGAATCGCGCTCCCTGAAACATGAGCAGGGATGCGGCGAAGCTTGCTTCCTCTTCCAGTTCTTCGTTCGCGTCCCGGAAGATGCACGTTTCATCGTCCAGGTGGAAGGCCTGAGCGTGCCAGGGCACGATCTTGTGACCGGTCTCATGGGCAAAGATGAACCGTTGCCGGCCCATCGGCTGGCTGAGGTCGACGAAGGCTGTTTCTGCCCGGTACAGGTAGGCGCCGAGTATCTTCCGCCAGCCTCTGGGCCTAGCGGTGACCAGCTCGTCGGGGAGGTCACCGACATTGACGACCTCAGCGATCCCCGCGACCTTGGCGACCTGGTCGAGCGGCGTCGGCAGCACGTCGATGACGTCAGCAGCCTGCAGGGCCGCCTCAGAGAGGCCAATGATCTGCCTGCGCAGGAACGGGTCAACGGCCATCGTCTACCTCTCCCTCCTGCCGCTTCCGGCGCAGGTGCTCCATGAAGTCGAGGAGCTCTTGCTCTTCGTCCGGTGAGAGGTCATCGATCGTGTGGAGGGCAGCACCGACCAGGGACCTAACCGGACCACGCCGCGACGCCGGGCCTGCCCGCTCGGCCAGTTCCATGAGCTTGGTGAAGTCCAGCTCGTAGACGTTCGCCAGATGCCACAGGATGCCGACCGCCGGCTTGGCGATCGTGCCGTTCTCGATCTGCGACAGATGCCCGTTGTTGATGCCGGTCAGCTTCTCCACCTCGCGCAAGCTCAGCTCCTTGTCTGCCCGCGCCTTGGCCAGCACTGCGCCGAGCGACTTTGACACCCGATGCCCACCTCCAGACCCGCCACCGCCAGCCATATTACACAGGTGCTCATCCGCTGAGCGCGAAGAGTGCTAAGGTGATTAGCGCTCAGTCGATGAGCACCCAGCCAGGGCAAGATCGCTCCGCTCCCGCGCTGGCTGTCACTGCAGATCAAGGAGGGCGTCCGGCATGGACACCACCGTTAAGAGAGACACGGTCACGATCACTTACAACGGCACCGACAAGGTCATCGACTACCGGCCGGCCGAGAAGGTCCGCGCCGTCCTTGACCGGGCGCTCGCCGAATTCCACGTCACCTCGAACCCCCACCTGATGGGCCTGTTTACCGAGGGGAATGTGGAACTGCCCGACGACGCCACGATGAGCGCGGCTGGTGTCAAGCCGGGCGAACTCCTGGTTCTTCGCCAGAGCGCGGTGCGCGGCGGCAGGGACCAGGGCTGACGAGTCATGGCCCTCACGCTGGCACCCGGCATCATGGCGAATACCTTCGCGCAGCTCCGGACCTGCGGGCAAGGCCGAGACGAGTGCGTCGTCTATTGGACCGGCCCCCGGAGCGTTCCGGGGGCCGTGGACGGCGTCATCCAGCCTGCGCACCAGGCCGGGCCGGACTGGTACGAGATCGAGTCGGCCTGGATTACCAGCTTCTTCCTGGAACTCCGCCGAGCTGGGCGGACTGCCAAGGCGCAGGTTCACAGCCATCCGACATTGGCCTGGCACTCCTGCACCGACGATCGCTACCCCCTTGCTCCAAGCCCCGGCTTCTACTCGCTCGTCCTGCCGCGCTTCGCTGCCGGCCCAGTCGGGCTGAACGACGCATACCTCGTTGAAGTCGGAACTGACGGCACCTGGCAGGAGCGCGACCCGGATGCGGAGATCCGGGAGGTCAGATGATCCCCGACCATGCCCTGGACCGGACGGCCCGCCTCATCAACATGGACCTATTCGGAGGGAAGGCATCCGCCGATCAGATCATCGACGGCCTGCTGGGGACGACGATCCGGCTCCGGGCCGACACGGCCAACCTCTCGTCTGCCAACGGGCAGACGGCCTTCTGCGCCCTGTTCGGCCAGATCGCCATGATGGGTATCGGCATCGACCTCGATATTCCTGAGGTGCCCCTCTTGATTCCCCAGCCGCCTCTCCGGGGTGACGAACTGCGGGCAGCCCTGTTGGACTACGCAAGCGACCTTATCCCCGGCTTCCGCTGCGGCAGCGGGCTCGGGGACAGCGGCCTGTCCTTCGTGCTCGGCGACGGCACCACCGCGGGGACGCACGCCATTCGGGTGACGGGAACCGACTGGTCTTGCGCCGTCGGATCAGCCGACGAGATTCCTCCCCACCGATGGGACAGCGACTGGCCTCTCGGCGCCCTGCTCGCCGCGGTGGCGGCCGCGGCGGAGGCTCTCCGGGCAGCCCTCCAGCGCATCACGTCGGCCACCGGCCACGAGCTGAGTGCCGAGTTTGTCAGCCGGCCCGGCCGCCCGGTCAGGCTCGATCTCTTTGACCGCGCCGTACCGCGTAGACCCCTGGACATGGGCCGTGTCGATGTCATCAGCGGCGGGGCCATCACCAACGCGACGATCTACGCTCTCCTGAGAATCCCTGAGCTGTCCGCGGACCTGCGGGTGATCGAGCCGGAGACCCTGGACCTGACCAACCTCAACCGTTACCCGCTCGCCCGGCGCTCAGATCAGGACAAGTCCAAGGTACGAGTCCTCGAAGGCTACTCGCAGCGCTCCTTCATGATTGCGGGGATAGAGTCACTGTTCGACGACTCGTGGCCGGCGCTGCTCGGAAGCCTCGCGCCGAGAGTCCTGGTCGGAGCGGACCAGATCCCGGGCCGGTGGGCGGTCCAGCAGGCAGCACCACAGTGGCTGCAGGTGAGCGGGACCAGCCACTTCTTCGCGATGGCCTCCAGCCACCATCCGGACGGTCCATGCGCCGGATGCGCCCACCCCCTCGACGAGGACGGCCCTGAGCCGATACCGACCATCTCGTTCGTCTCTCTCTGGGCCGGGATTCTCCAGGCGATGGACCTTCTGAACGAGGCGAGCGACCGACCCACCGCCGGCTACTACGCGATCTGCTACCCGTTCGGGCTGTCCGGCGCCCGCCCCTTGCTCCGCGGCGCGCTCGATGCCGTCACCAAATGTCCAGTGGCCTGCCGGGCGTCACAGGCACTGGCCAGGAGCGATAGCGAGTCAGCCTGACGTATAACGAGATTGCGACTCAGCCGCCTCGACGCAGCGACGGAGAGTCCGATCACTCACCGTCATGGGCCAGCCGTCCCTGCTCCGCGACCGGCCGCTGGACAGATCCTCGTGGCAACCGCAACAAGCTTGCCTGCCATTGTCCGTTGATCGGTCTTTCTCCGTGTCACGTCCGGGACGCAGCGGGCCGTATTCGGCCCGCTTGCGATCCGGCAGTCAATCGCTGAGACGCTGGATCTCCGGTGGCCGTGACACCAGTGCCCGGTCGACGGATCTGGACTATGCGAACGGCAGCCGGCGGTTGAACTGTCACTTAGCCTCTCAGCGGGTCATCGCACCAGGCATGACACGGGGCTTTCATGACACCCGCTGGAACGCCAATTTTGGTGCTGCTGTACCGTTCGCTTTCTGACGGCGAACAGATGCATACTGGCCCGGTGAACAAGCTAGATGCCGACGAGTCTCCCGCCAGCGAAGATGAAACCCGCTCAGCCCTGTTGGACAGGTCCAAGCGCGACTTCGCCCCGGTCAACAAGCTGTTCGTCCAGGCGGCGCCAGGCAGCGCCAGCCGACCAGGGCCGCTGGCGACCTTCGTGCGCAACCGCGATCCGCGCGGGCTGCACGCCTATCTGCTGCTGCTCGGCATCACCAGCAGCGGCGACAGCCCGGATGGATGGAGCACCACGCTGCCGATCGGTGTATGGGCGCGCGCCTTCGGCACCACCCGCGACACCTCGACTTCGGCCTCTGCCACCAGCGCCGTCTCGAAGATCCTTACACGGCTGGAACAACGGAGCCTAGTCACCCGCCAGCGCCACGGCCGCGCCCGCAAGATCCGGGTCACCCTGCTGCGCGAGGATGGCACCGGCCAGCCGTATACCCGCCCCGGCAAGGGCAACACCGACCGGTTCCTGCGCCTCCCGCACGCTTTCTGGCGCGACGGCTGGCACGAACAGCTGGACCTGCCGGCCACCGCCATGCTCCTAGTCGCCCTGCACGAGAAGAACAACTTCGAGCTGCCGACGGAGCGGATCCCCGAGTGGTACGGCTGGTCCGCCGACACAGCGGAGCGCGGTCTGGCGACGCTCGAACAGCTCGGCTTGCTCACCCACACCACCCGGCTGAAGAAAGCCCCGCTCAGCCCCACCGGCCTTACCAAGGTCAACCGGTACTTGCTGCACGAGCCATTCGGTCAGCTCACCGTCGACGACATCTTCAACGACGACGTGGTCGAGGCGCTCGTTCATCCGGCACCGCCCAAAGACCGTGTCGGCAAGGTCCCTGCGGGCGCGGCCGGGAAGAAGGCCGGTTCATGACCGCACCCGTCTCCGGACCCAGGACGCCAGCTCCCCGGTCGCCGCGACCAGACAGGCATCTCCTGTACTGGCCCGACGCCAGTACACCTTCCGGCGCGGTGCTTTACGCCATCATCGGCGGGCTCATCGTCTGGCTCGTCGTGAATATCCTGTCTCACGTCCATGTCGCCATCACCTGGCACTAGCCGCCCAGTCCCGTCCGTCCTCATCCTCATCGCCGGGCGCAGGCTCGTGCGGAAGAGCGGCACGGCGGCAGATACTCCAGCAGTCTGGTCACCGTAGGATCAACCGCGGATCTCCGCTCTCGGGCACCTGCCGCTAGGGCTTGCTCTCTGCCCGGCATCGCGAGTTTGGGCTGCCATTCCGCACGTTGTTGCTGGCCGATAGCGTCACGCCTATCATCCAAATCTTCCGGACACGGTCTTCCCATACAGCACGGCTCGCGGACTGACCCGTTCGACTGTAAGCATTCAGGTCCCCAGGTTTCCATTGTTGGGTTACTCCTGAGTCGCTGTGTGTAACGGGTTCGGGGTGTGGTTCAGGCGCTGGCGGGGACGGGTGGTATCCAGGGGTTCCCGGCGAGGGCGTCGCGGATGGCGGTGAAGGCCTCAAACCCGTGCTTGGCTGCGGTGGATGCGTAGCCGCGGATGGCGTACCGGTGCCTGGTGGCCTGCTCCGAGCGGAGCCGGCCACTGATCTTCTGCTGGGTTTTCGCGGGTCGGGCGTCGCGTTCGGCCTGGTTGTTGGTCGGCGGGACGGCGGTGTCGGACAGGAACCGCAGCACGTCGGCCTCGCGGTGCTTGAGGCATTCCAGCAGCAGCCGGCCCGGGGGCTGCTTCTCGCTGGCGCCGGGGACGCGGCGGACGTCGGCGAGCCCGGCGAGCACGCCGTGGCGGAACAGCCTGAGGTGTTCGGCGATCGCGTCTTGTGGCACGGTGTCCAGGCCGCGGGCGCGGGCCAGGTTCGCCCGGTGGATGAGAGCGCGTAGCTCGCGGGCGATCTGGCCGGGCCAGATCGCGTCCGGGTAGGCCTGGGCGGCGTCTTCGAGATCCCTGAGAATGTGGGCTGCGCAGAGCTGGTGGGCCACGCCGTCGAACTTGTCGTAGTTCTGGTACCGGTCGTGCACGATGACGGTGCCGTGCAGGTCGGAGTAGACGAAGTTCTTGAAAGAAGACAGGCCCCGGTCGCCGAGGAAGTAGTAGGTGAGCAGGCTGGTGCACGCGACGTGCAGGTACTTCTTGTGCGTCTTCGGGCCGGGGCCGGACCGGATCGGGGTCTCGTCCCCGCAGATGACGCGGGCCAGGATGATCAGCGCCCGGATCGTCTTGTTCGCCGCGGCGACCGCCCGGGCGGCGCGGCCCAGCAGGGCGTGCACCCACCCGTGCGACGGCCGGGTCCCGGTCATCGACTCGATGATGTCCGCGCAGCGCTCGACCGGGACGTGGTGCATCACCATCAAGAACACGCACCAGGCCTGCAGGTTCAGCCCGTAGGTCACGGTCCCCGGCGCCCCGGATACCTCCGGCGGGGCAGCAGCGACATGCGTCCGGCCGCAGCGGCAGGCCACCTCGTGCCGGTCGTGCTGGGTGGTCACCGCCCTTGCCTCGGGCAGGTCAGTGACCTGATGGGAGTACTGCACGCCCAGGTCCCGGGCGGCCGTGAGGTCTTCCCCGCACGCGCACCGGCCCTCCGGGAACACGTCCTCGGTCTTGTCCGGGCGAGGGTTCCACGCCAGGTACGCGCCCGGCGCGCCGGGCTGCTTGCCCGGCTTGCGCATCCCGCCGGCCCGGCGCGGCTTCTCCTTCGGCGGCGTCCGGCCGGGCAGGTCATCAGCCGACGGCGCCATCGAGGAGTTCCCGCTGTTGCGACCCAGCCGGCGACGCAGTTCCCGCACCTCATCAGCCAGCGCGAGCAGATCGGCCTTCAGCTCCCCGATAGCGGCAGCCTGCTCAGCCAGCGCCCGCTCCTGCTCCCCGATCCGCTCATCCCGGGCCGCGCACGAGGCGCAACCCGGTGCAGGAGGCGGCAGAACGGTCACAAGTGACCATGATCAGAGCCGGCCGACTGTAATCAAGCCGACACGCTGGGCCGGCTCTCGGAAGATCACGAGGCGATCGTGCAGTCACCCGTGTCACAAAGCTCAAGGCGCCAGGACCTGAATGTTTACGTTCGACTGACCGAATGGCAGGAATATCCTGTCATAGTCCCCTCCGTCGAAAAGAGGGCGCCGTCTTAGTGAGGAACGAGTTGGAAACTTTGCCTGCTATGTGTCCAATTAGCCTAACTTATACGATTAGGAGGGTGAACGACGATGACGGTCCGGTAGGGGGTTGTTCCTACATCTGCGACAGTTGCCTGACGCTGTTCACCGAGCTGCCGGACCTGGACCGACCCTGGCCAACTCGCGAGTTCCCGCCTGGGTTGCTCGGGCGTCTGGCTCAGCTTCAATCCCTGAGCTACATCGTCGACCGCCGGGATCGAAATGAGCCGGTGCTGAAGATCGTAGTCACCGCAGCGACTACTGCGGGTGACCGTCTTGCCATGGGCAAGGTCCTTGATTCTCCGGAGTGGCCAGTGGGATGGCTTCACGACATCCGGATGGAATAGCCCCAAGAAACAATAACGCAACGGGCACGGACGCTCCTGGGGTCATACGCTTCGCCTCAGCAGACGGTCACCTGCGCCTTCTGATATATCACTAGTCTGGCGTAATTCGGGTCGAAGCAATGTCTTAGCGCCGCAGGTTCGGACGCATAGCCGTCAACGGGTCTTGACCGGGATCGCTATGGCGGTTCATATCGCGGCAGCGCTTGGTGTCGTTTGCCATGACCTCGGCGGCCTGCAGGAGCGACCGCGTGAGCCAGTCAAGCTGAGCGAAGACCATCTTGGCGTCGCGCTGCTGGAGGTACAGCAGGCACCAGGCTTCGTGGAGGACGTCGAGGTAGACCAGGCATAGCGGGTGCCGCCGCCAGCATGGTGCGAGCAGGTCGGCGAGGTAGCCGTACACCGGCCGGTACACGGCCTCAATCCAGTCAGCCAGCCGCTCGGCGGCTTCCTGGCAGCGCTGGTCGTCAGGTCTCCACCACGGCGGCGGTTGGTTCACCCGGTAGCCAGGCTGCTCATCTTCTTGCTCGCCTGACGGTGATACGAGCGCGCCGATCTGCCCCGACAGGCGGCTGAGCAGGGCGCCCACCTCGGTCAGTCGCTGCTCGATCTCACCGGCGCGGCCGCTCAGCGCGCCGAGTTGGTCCTGGGCGGCGGCGAGTTCGCGAGCCAGATGGGCGATCCGCCGCGTCGCGGCGCCATCGACCCGCTCGATCTTGCCGGCCAGGTCGGCCAGGCGCAGCACGGCCGCAACCAGGCCGTCGTCGCCGGGTCCGTCCTGGCCGCTCAATACCGCGGGCCGATCTGATCCCACGGCCGGTCCCGCCCGGGCGATGCGCCGTCGCCGAGATGGCCAGGGCATGGCGAGCCGAGCTCAGGAACGGGCGGCTGCTCCCAAGCGTCATCTGCCGGGCCGGCCATCACATTCCCGGCAAAGGGCACGGCCGGTTCAAGCGCTACCTCGGCCGACATGACCGGCTGCGGCACGCGCCGGGCCATCCGCCTGACCGACCGGTCCCGCCAGATGACGGGCGGGCGGCCGATGACCGGGCTCAGCCCGTTGCGCAGGATGAACGCGTACCCAGTGCCGTCCCGCCGAACCGGGAGCTGGCGGATCATATCCTCGGTCATGACCGGGTGCCGGGTGTCGAACTCGCTGCCGCGCTCTCGGGCGGCGAAGTCCCCGGCCAGCCTGCTTGCCATTTCCAGCGTCTCCGGGTCGCTGCCGCCGGGCAGCAGCACTTTCGTTCCGCATGCGTCGAGGATGGTCCGAGCGCCGTCACTGCCCCACCGCGCCCGGAGCTGCGCGACGCCGTGCACGATTGGCATGATCTGGATGCCCCGGCCTCCCGCGTCGGCGAGCAGGGACGGCAAGGGCAGCGGGCAGGTCTGGGTGATCTCGTCGAGTGCCCACAGCATCGGCGGGTCGAGCCGCCCGCCGGGCATTTCCGCTGCCGCCAGGGTGGCCTGATGGTAGATCTCGATGACCAGGGCGGCGAACAGTCCCGCGACTGGTGACGGCCGGTCATCGCGGGATTCGGCGATCAGGTACAAGGTCCCGCCTTCGCGGACGAAGTCGCGTGGGCTGAACAATCCGGGTCCTGGCGTCACGGCGCTGCGGAGCACTGGGTCGACCATGAAGCCGAGATTCGCCGCGATCATGTACCTGATCGTGTCGGTGGTCCGGGTCGCGTTCGAGGTCATCTGGTCGCGGATCAGGGAGCCCCAGCGCTCGGCTTCCCCGCCGGCCCCGGACATGGACTGCAGGAAGTCGCGCGGCGTGCGCTGCAGCGCCCAGTAGTGGACCGTGTCCATCGTGCCGCCTCGCAGGGCTGCGACATGCAGCAGCGTCTGCAGCCACAGCGCGGAGGCGCTGGCCCAGAAGTCCTCGCCCTCGCCCTTGAATGCGGCGATCGCTGACAGCGGCTGCGCACGCCGGATCGCTGTTGCCGGGTCCTCGCAGCCGACGAGCATGTCCCACCGCATGTTCGAGGGCACGTCGGCGAGCTGCTGCGGGTTGAACACGTACACCGGTCCCTGCGCCGCCCGGATCTGCGCGGTCAGAGCATGCAGATCACCACGAGTCGTAGTCGCCACGACCGCGCCAGGGTGGTGGGCGATCACATCGGCGAGCGTGCCAGTCTTGCCCGCACGTGGTGGCGCGATGTAGATGACGTGCTCCTCGACCGGTACCCGGCACGCATGGTTGTAGTGCGCCCGAGCTATCAGCACCGAGGTCAGCGCCGGGCAGAGCAGACGTTGCGGCAGGGACAGCGACGGCCGGGACCGTCTGGCCCTTCGTGCAGCGGCCAGGCGACCCCACCTCAGCCACAACTCGAACACGGTCGCGTGTCCGTGGCCGGGGTGCAGGCGGAGCCTTGCGCGCAGCCGCATGCGCCTCACCCGGTGCCGCGGCAGCTTCCTGGACGGGAAGACCACCCAGGACGCGAGCAACGCCACGACGAGCCCTATGGCAAGCCCGGCGATCTCCGGGACGCTGACTTGGCCGAGCCAGTGGACCAGCAGTATGCTGGCCAGCACGGCAGCTGACGCCGCAGCCCAGGCGATGCCAGTGTCGTCGTGGTATCCCCGGTACCTATTCATCGCCGTCCTTTCTCCCCGGCTGCCCGCCTGCAGCGGAGCCGGACTGCAACTCGCGGACATGCCGGATCAGCTCCCGCCGAGCGGTCCCGGCGCTGTAACCGATCTGGTGCGCCAGGACCGTGGCCAGCTTCGACACCTCGCCGAGCGGCATGCGGGCAAGGTCGCGCCGCTCGCTGGCGAGGCTGAGCAGCCGGTCCCGCTTGGTCGGCAGCCCGTCCCGCCGACGCCGTTGCCGGCCTTGCGCCGGGTGCCTGACTAGCGCTGGCGTGGCGCTGACGGCCGGCAGCGGCTTGAATTCCTGGATGGCCTTACGGCCAGGTGCGACCGGGCATTCCTCAACCACCCAGGTGCGGAAGCCACGCAGCGTCGACGGACCTGCCAGGAGCAGTCGCAGCAGCCATAGAGCGGCCCCGCCAATCGCGGCCAGCAGGTCAGCCGTCTCGTCGCCAAGGCGCGACCCGTCAGCCCGCTGCCTGGCTACCGCCCGAGCGCGGACCACGCCGATCAAGGTGTCGCTGGCCAGGGCGTAAATAACGGCTGGCATGACCCAGATGGCCAGATCCCGCCAGCCGTGCCCGGCGGCCATCCCGTTCATCGTCAGCGAGATGGCGATGCATGCCGCGTTGAGCGCGCGAGGGCGCAGCGCCCGCCTGCCGTGCAGCGCGAGCGCGACTCCCAGGGCGGCGAAGATCAGCGCTCCCGCGTCCGGGATCGCCGCCTCGATCGCGGCGATCGCCTGCGCATGCTTAACTCCCGCCACCATCACGTACTGGGCCTGCCAGCTCACCGCTGCAGCAGCGGCCGCCAGCAGCCCCAGCACGGCCGCCGCCCCCCGCAGCCACCACGCCGCTCCTGCGGGACCACGCCTAGGGTGCGCGGTAGCCGGCTCCATCGCACCGTCGCGAAACGATGCCACGCCATTAGGCCCGGCCGCCAAAAACACTTCCGGCTGCCGTGCGTCGTTCATCCTGCACCCTCCGCGTGTCCGGAAGCAGCCGAGCAGTTGCAACCGCCGTGCCGACTATACAACATCTACACGGTGATGCAGATCATTGCTGAACCGATAGCGCTAGCTGTATAGACACCTGGCCGCTTAGGCTACGAGAACTGCACGGTTCTGCACTGCAGAGTGATGCAGTGCGCTATAGGGAGGGCACGCGGTGAAGGTAACGGCCGAGCTGCAGCGACAGGTCCCCCTCTACATGCAGGTCGTCCGCCAGCTCCGCGCCCAGATCGCCTCAGGCGAACTGGCTGAAGGCGAGCGCATCCCTTCCCAACGCCAGATGATGCAGCACTGGCGCATTTCCATGCAGACCGCCAGCAAGGTCATTGGCGCGCTGAAGACTGAAGGCCTGGCGGTCCCTAGCGTCGGCCGCGACACCATCGTCGCCGCCGGTGCTGCCGCCCGGATCGCCGCCGCCGCGGCGGGCACCGCGCACGCTGCCGCCGAGCCGCCGGAGGTAAGCGGTCACGACGTCGAAGCGACAGCCGCGATGATCGCAGCCCCCGCTGACGTAGCAGGGATGCTCGGCATCCCGCCCGGCCGACGCGCCTTGCGGCGACAGGAAACCCGCCTTAAGGACGGATCGCCTGTCAGCGTTACGGTCACCTGGCTGCCTCCTACCATTACGGCCAAAGCACCGCGGCTCGCCGACAGCAAGCCTCTGCCCGCTGGAGTGCTCGCCTACATCGCTGAAACCACCGGCAACCGGGTCGCGCGCGTGCTCGAGGAACGTGCTGCCACTCCCGCCGACGCCCCCACAGCGCAGACGCTGGGCGTACCACCAGGCTCGCCAGTGCTCGTAACGAAGGCCCGATACTTCGGTACCACAGACCAGCTCATTGCGTATTCCGACACGACAGTGACCGCCGGAACCTGGCGCACCGTGACTTACACCGTCACGGGCAACCTGTAACGACCCTTATTCCACAGCTGCTGCATCTACCCCTGCCAGGGCCGATGCGATGGCGGCGAACTGGTCCAGTGCCGCCTGAAGATCCTCGACGATCTCAGCCGCGATCACCTCGGGTGCTGGAAGGTTGTCCGGTGTCCTCAAGCGACTCGTCGCGGAGCCAGAAGATGTCCAGAGATGCCTTGTCCCGGGCGATCAGCTCGTCGTAGGTGAACGCGTCGGAATCGCTCGGTCTCGGCTGCGCTCATGCCGGTTCTCTGGGTTGTAGCAGGCTACGAAGTCGTCGAGGTCCGGCGCGGGTTAGCGGCGCGGGTCTTCAGGGTGAAGCTCTGGTTGGTGCGGAAATCGTAGATCCACAGCTTCTTCGTCCACGGACTCTCCGACGGCGGCTTGCGGTCGAAGAACAGCACGTTCGCCTTGACACCGCCGGCGTAGAAGATGCCGGTGGGCAGTCGCAGCAGCGTGTGGACGTCGCACTGCTGCAGCAGCTTGCGGCGGATCGTCTCGCCCGCACCGCCCTCGAAGAGCACGTTGTCCGGTACGACGATCGCCGCGCGGCCGTTGATCTTCAGCAGCGACCGGACGTGCTGCAGGAAGTTGAGCTGCTTGTTCGACGTAGTCGCCCAGAAGTCCTCGCGCAGGTAGCTCATGTCCTCGCGCTCGGTCTCGCCTGCGGCGTTGATGACCTTGTAGGAGGACTTCTTGCCGAACGGCGGATTGGTCAGCACCATGTCGAAGTGCTCGCGACGGCGCCGAGCGGAGCGCGTCGTCCACGGTGATCAGGCTGTGGCTCTCGGGCGCGCTGATCCCGTGCAGCAACAGGTTCATCGCGCACAGCCGCGCGGTCGCGTCGACGATCTCCCAGCCACGAAACGCATCATCCCGCAGGAACCGCTTCTCGTCAGGGTCGAGGTCCGCCGACTTCATCTGCTCGTAAGCTGCGAGCAGGAAGCCACCGGTGCCCGCGGCCGGGTCGCAGACGCGCATGTCCGCGGTCGGCCGCATCACGTCGACGATCGCCTGGATCAGCGCGCGAGGCGTGAAGTACTGACCGGCGCCGGACTTGACGTCCTCGGCGTTCTTCGCGAGCAGTCCTTCGTAGGCGTCGCCCTTGACGTCCGCATCGAGCGTCATCCACTGCTCTCTATCGATTAGGTCCGAGATCAGCCGCCTGCAGCTTCGCCGGGTCCTGGATCTTGTTCTGCGCCTTGCGGAAGATGACGCCGAGCGTGCCTGGCTGCTTACCCAGCTCGGCAAGCGTGTGCCGGTACTGCACCTCCAGGTCGTCACCGTCGAGGCGTGCCAGCGACTCCCAGTCCAGGCCCGTCGGGACGATCGCGGGCCGACTGAACGGCGGCTTGGTCTGCTCGTCCGCCATCTTCAGGAACAGCAGGAACGTGAGCTGCTCGATGTAGTCCTGGTACGACAGGCCGTCGTCCCGCAGGACGTTGCAGTAGTTCCATAGCTTCTGGACGATCGTAGCGCTATTACTCACGCCGTAACCCGCTCTCGCCGCGATCTGGGCCTGGGCACGCGACCAATTCCTTGGTCAGTATCTGACGCAAGCTCCGCCGCAATACGCTGACTTAGCACTGAAGCAGGCTCATCCGAGGAATCTTGTGCTGCGAGCTTTCCCGAAAAGGCGGCAGTGAGGATCGAATTCTTTAGCGCCGCGGCTCGGACGCCCTGCGTGTCGAGCAATGTAGCCATGCGTGCGATGTCGGACAGCAACGTCTCGGTCCGCGTAACAATCATTTCCTGCTCGTCAATTGGCGGAACAGGAAATTCAATATTCTTAAAGCGCCCGGCGCTAAGATGTGCGATATTTGTGGTAATTTGGGACTCGCGCATGAATCGTTTGCTGTGGAGGTGGTGCCGAAATGTGAGCAATGCCCAGGACGGTAGAAGGCCCGGACCTGCGCGGAAGCGAATAAGGCTGTTCGTAAACGCGACATCCGGTGGATCGCCGCGATACATAGCTGGTCGGCCGAGCAGGTGAGGGCTCTGACCCTCGTTCAATAGCACATCTCCGGGGCGGAGAACGTATCTTGCGTACTCATCGTCGTCAAAGTGCATGGACTTAACGTCTTCGGCGTCAATCCGGTCCTCGAAGACGTTCGCGACGCGGAGGTAATGCCGCATCTTGGGTCCACTGTGGTATTGCGGCGATCGTTGGCGGCCGAGCATTACGCTACCTGCGTTGCAAACCACAGTCCGCTGCCAATGCTCTGGCCATACGTCTGGGATTGCCGCCAAGATAACTCTCTTTGCTAGAGTAACGAGCCTCTGGTTTGCTCGGTCAAGAGCGGCGGCTCCGGTGTCGAGGCGGGAGAGCTGCTCCTCGATGGCCGCGACGATCCGCTGCTGCTCGCCAGAAGGAGCGACCGGAACGGGAAGCTTACGCAAGCTCTCCTGAGAAATATTGCGCATGGAATCACTTGTACCCGACGCCATGGATTCCAAGTAGCGTCGGGCGTCTTTAGTGCGCAGATAATAGAGCAACCAACGCGAAGAAATTCCCGACTGCGGAACGAGACGAAGGCTCTTATCGCTCAAAAGCAGCCGCGAACGGGTTTTGCCAACGTGGACCACCGCCCCGACATAGCTGACTGTGTTGGCCCTGGAGAAGAGTAGATCACCTGATCGGATCTCAAAGCGTGGATCAATTTTGTGATCAGGAAGTACTGCCTTGTTCTCTCCGTCATCGAATTCGCGCCAGGTCATCGCGCTGACTTTTATCACACCCCATTCGTCCGGCACGGCGGGACGCTCTGAGCACTTGAAAGACCGGCCAGCCTCGATACGGCTGAGGAGATCGCCCATTGGGGCTTCGGTCCATCTGCTTGGCAGTTCGCTCATGCCGCCAAAGCTTCCGTTAGCTCCTCCAGCAATGGACTAAGGCGATCTCCGAAGACCTGGACCGCCTTGCCGATGCCACCGTGCTCTGCGAACGGGGTGTACTCGAACGACTCGGCATTGATCCCGAGTTCCCCGGCGATGTTCTCCTTCATCCAGGTCAGCCACCGCAACTGCTCCATCGTGAAGGTGACTCCTCTGCTGCTCCTGCATGGCGAGCCAGGCCGTGAAGCGCTGCTCGACCTGGTCACGGAATGGGATGAGCTCGTCGTCCTGGTGCAGGGTGTACCGGACGAGCGAGACGATGTCGGTCAGCATCCTGCCACCGGAGCCGCGGACCTTGGAGTTGTCCAGCATCTCGTAGGCGCGCCAGAGTTTCTCTGGTGTCCACTGGCGCGGCGGGCGCTCGATGGCGTGGGCGAGTTCCTTGATCTCGGCGAATGTCAGGCGCTCCTTGTACGGTCGGCTGTAGAGGACCTGGAGGGCGCGGATGTCATCCTTGTGCTCCTCGATGTACTCGCGGAACGAGGAGATCATCGCGGCGGCCTTCTCGCGACCCTCCACGGAGTGCCCGGCGAATAGGACCTCGTCCTTGGATATCTCGTCGATGGTCTGCTCATAGGACCGGCGGACGTCCAGGATCGCGTTGCGTAGCTCGGGGTTGGCGGCCAGAGGCTGCAGGGCCTGGGCGATCATCGCTGTAGCCGTTACAGCCACGGCAGCCTCATCGTCGGCTGACTGCGCCTGCGGCTTGTGCCGCGGCCAGCTGCTGGTCTGGGTCCAGGGCGTCGACGATGCCGTCGCGCGATAACGCCTAGGTCGATTCCGCCCGCCAGCTCTGCGAGCGCGTCCCGGTCGTCTTTGGTGAGGCGCTTGTCGAGCCGGGCCAGCCGGCCTGCGATCGAGGAGGCGACCTCCGGGTCTCGGCTGCCGAACGCGACCAGCTTGAACAGGTCCGCAGGCTCCGGCGGGGCTTGCGCTCCAGCGGCTGGACGGTCTCTATCAGCGGCGTATCGGTGATGCCCACCGCGTCCACGACGATGAACCGGTCCTTGCTTTTCGCGTCGTCGGTGACCGCCTGAAAGTCGGTTTCGTCGATCACCCGCACGCCGCGGCCGAGCATCTGCTCGAAGTAGGTCCGGCTCTTGACCCCGCGCATGAACAGCAGGCACTCCAGGGGCTTGACGTCGGTACCGGTGGCGATCATGTCCACGGTGACCACGATCCGGGGGTTCATTGAGTTGCGGAACGCTTGCAGCAGGTCGTCGGGCTTGCCGTCTCGCGTCCGATAGGTGATCTTGGTAGCGAACTCGTTGCCCTTGCCGAATACCTCGCGAACCATCTGGACGATGTCGTCGGCGTGCGAGTCGTCCTTGGCGAAGATCAGCGTCTTGGGGACGGTCGACGGCCGGGAAACAGCTCGGTGAACAGCTTGTCGCGGAACGTCGTGGATGACCGTGCGGATCTGGTCCTCGGCTACGACTGCACGGTCGAGCTGGGCAGCGGCGTACTCGATCGGCTCGTCGACCGCCTCCCACCGGACCTTTCGAGTCTGCCGGTCGCGGAACCCGGCGCAGTCACCCGGCCTCGATGCGCCGACCCGGCCTTGGTGATCGCGGTCTCGATCTTGTAGACGGTGAAGTCGACGTTGACGCCATCGGCGACCGCCTGCTCGTGGGAGTACTCCATCACCAGGTTCTGGCGGAAGAAGCCGAAGGTCTGCTTGGTCGGCGTGGCCGTCAGGCCGATCAGGTGGGCATCGAAGTATTCGAGCACCTGGCGCCACAGGCCGTAGATCGACCGGTGACACTCGTCGATGATGATCACGTCGAACGCCTCGGGCGGGAGCGCCGGGTTGTAATAGACCTCTACCGGCTTGGCCACGGTGCAGCTCGTAGATCGAGTGCTCGTCGATCTCCGGATCCAGCTCCGCCTCGCCCTTGAGGATCGAGAAGATCCGCTGCACCGTGGAGATGCATACCCGCGCCGTCGCGTCGACCGTGTTGTGAGTCAGGTGCTGGACGTTGTACTCGGCCGGGAACTTCCGCTTGTGTCTCGGGGATCGTCGAACTTGTCGAACTCAAGCTTGGTCTGCCTGCCCAGGTTCGAGCGGTCGACCAGGAACAAGATCCGCCGGGCGTCCGCGTGCTTGATCAGCCGGTAGCAGAGTTCGCGGCCGTGAACGTCTTGCCTGAGCCGGTAGCCATCTGGATCAGCGATCTGGGACGGTCCTCGGGCAAGGGAGAGCTCCAGGTTGCGGATCGCTTCCGCCTGCTTGCCCCACAGGCCGCGCTCATCCAGCGGGGGCATCGCCTTCAGCCGTGCACGGAACGTCGGCAACGCCGGGCTCTCGACTGATCTGCCGTGCCATTCGGCCAGGGTCTCCGGCCGGTGGAAGGTGAACACCGCCCGGCTGCGGGCGTCTGGGTCGTACCCGTTGGTAAATCGCGTCTCCGCGCCAGTGGACTCGTAGATAAACGGCAGCGGATAGACCGGTGGCTTGCGATCCAGGGAGGGAGACCGTCGACGTACTTTCCGGTCTGGTGCTCCACCTCAGTGAGGGTCTCGCCTTCGGGCTTCGCCTCGATGACTCCCGCCGCCTGACCGTTCAGGAAAAGAAGGTAGTCAACCCGGCCGTGAGGCTTCTCCAGGGTGAACTCCCGGATGGCAACACCAGGTCCTGCGCTGAGGTTCAGGGCGTCCTGACTCTGCACCACCCAGCCCGCCGCGATCAGCTGCATATCAATCCGCTTGCGCGCCTTCGCCTCGCGGGCGAGGTAGCCATCATCGTCGGGAGGGCCTACTGGCGACATACCTCGTGATGATACGGGCCAATTACCAATTGAGGCGCGGCCGGTAACTCTACGCGAAGGTTACAGACACTAAAGCTGCCCATAGCTCGCTCACCCCTGCGTCTGCGAGCTGACCTTTGTCAGCGTAATCGCGGCTAGGAAGCCTCGACCCGGTCACCAGCAGCGCCAGGCCGTGCCGCCGGGCGGCTCGCGCCCAGGCCACGTCGATGCCCTCGGCGTAGTGGACCCCGCCGACCCAGCGGAACCGCTGGGACTCGGCAGGGTCCATCAGGTCGATGTCGGTGCGGCTCACTCTGACCGTCAGCTGCGAGGTAGGTGTTACCTCCGCACCGTCTCCCGGCACGCGGGCCAGCCCGAAGGCGACTGGCCCGCCCTGGCGCGCGAAGGTCAACGCCGGGACGAAGATGCCCGGCAGGCCCTGGCCGAAGGAGCCGGGCAAGAATGTCACCCAGTCCAGGGTCTGGCTTGACGCCTCGCCCTGCCACGTCACGGTCGCTACGCTGACCAGCCCGTGCTTGCGCCCGTCGCGGAACTCCGCTGCCCGCGCCGCCATGGTGTAGGAGGCTGGGTCAGTCCCCGGCGGGACGCGGACGCCAAGCCTCGGTCCGTAGAACACAATGATGTGTCGGTAGCTGACGGCGGCGGACACCCACCGCGGGTCGGGGGTGATCTCGCTCGCCGCCCAGATGTCGCCGCTGCCGTCGCACAGTTTTAGACGGCCTGGCTCGCGGCGCACTTCCCAGCCGACAGCGGGCTTCGCCGCCCAGACTGGGCCCGGCGGCACCCGGTGGAAGCCCGCGGCGACGATCGCTTCGGTCCTGAGTTCCTGCACCAGCCCGGAGACTTTGTTCGCGCCCATAATTACTCGCACTGGCTCGAACAGGATGACTGGGATCGGCTCCTCGGTGCCGCTGGTATCGGTGACGAGCCTCCCGTCCGGACCGACTCCGATCGCTGGCTTCATCTCGCCGAAGAGCGGATCGTCTAGGTAGGTGACCCGGCAAGGCATTTCCGCGGCGACCAGCTCCGGATTGGACAGCACATCCTCCTCACATTCGATCAGCCTCGGTTCGCCAGCCTCGCCGCGCCGCGAACGCTGGCGTCGCTCCTTCAGCCGTCGTGCCTTGCCCATGGGGATTCTCCGTTCGCAGCGTGACAAGTCACCGGGTGGGCGCCGGGACACCGGCGCTCAGGTGATCGGCGTCGTCGAAGAGCCGCTCGATCCTGCGCGCCATGGCCGGCAGTTGCAGATTCATAGCGGTCAGCAGCCCACCGACCTCTGCGGTCTCCTCCTCGGTCACGGCACCTGGAGGTAGCGCGCTCAGAGTCCGTCCGGCCTCTTGCAGCGCGTGGTCCAGGCCCGCCAGCAGCTGCCAGGCGCCGTCCTTGCTCAGGCTCCGCGCGGCCAGCCCGCTCCGCAACTGGAGGAGGTGCTGGAGCAATGCGAACAGGAACGCCGCCACGTGAGAGTGCGCTGGCCCGCAATCAGGCTGGGTCTGCGTTCTGATCACCGCCAGCATGGCATCGGCCTGCGCCAGCACGACCGCAAGCGCGCCGCCCGCCTGCTCACCAGCGGCCTCTTGCCGGACAGTGGTCAGCAGCGCTTCCCGGCCGGCCTCCAGATCGAGCGTCCTGGCCAGCGCTGTGGCCCCGGCTTCCCAGGCCTCGGCCAGCATCGCGTCGAACTCGGCGTCATCACGCCTGCTGGCGCCTCCGTGGCCCCGCGTGCCCCTGGTCATCGTGTCTCCTCCCTTTGCGCTCCGAGCCGCTTGCGCAGGTTCTTCCTGGCGTAGTGGCGGTTATGCTTGACCGCGTCCGTGCTGAGCCCGAGCGCCTCGGCGATCTCCGCGTCGGCGAAGCCAGCCAGGGTCCAGGTCATGACCTCGCGCTGCTTGGGTGGCAGGGTCTGCAAATGCTCGATCACCTCGCGCTGCTCGGCCCGCCATTAGGCCGCCAGCGCCGCGGACACCTCATTGGCCCGGTCGGGCAGCACATCGGTCGGCAGCTCGCGCTGGATCGCCGCGCATCGCGCTAACGCCTCGTTTCGGGCCACCTTGTACAGCCACGCCTTGGGGTGGCTGAGAGTAGGCCACCGGGGCAGCGCCCGCTCGAACGCGGTCTGCACGACGTCGGCAGCGGCGTGCCAGTCCAGGCTGCCGCTGACGGTCTTGACGAACAGGACTAACCGCGGCATCTCGCGGATGTAGAACGCGCTGATCTCATCCGGGTCCACGCCTGTCAGCATGCCCCGAGCTCCACCCGTCCGCATAGCCTCACCGGCCGCCACGATGCCCTCCGGCAATAAGGCGGCGCACCACGGGCCTGCTATCGCGCCTCCCACTTCGGGTCGGCCGGCGCCGCCGCGCAGGCCGCTCCCGTGTCAAGTGCCACCCCTGCCCCACCGGGCACCGCCTCGCCCGAAGGCGCCCGTATGCTCGGCGGCGGGCCGCGTCCCTCGTCGCATGACACGCCTGCCCGCACCGCGGGCAACTCCTGTCCGTCTGCACCGATGCTCACCTCCAGCGATCCGGCCGCCGCGATCGAGGCGGCACCGTCTATAGAGGGCGTCGCGGGCCGTCAGGTGATATCAGCCGGAGGAATTTCGGAGCAGATGCGGTCGGTGCACACGGGACACCGGCCGCGCAGGCAGTGCCCGGCGGCATCGCACAGGCAACGGCGCTGGCCTGGGCACGGGTGATAGGAGCCGCAGCCGTGGTGGTCGGCAGGGGGCTTGTCGTCCTCCCCGGTCACCCAGTCGTGGGCCTGCTGCACGCCTTCTCCCCACTGCGGCGGCGGGTACCGGCGCGGCTCAGCCGGAGGCTGGCCTTCGCGCCCTTGCATCACGATGGTGTCGAGGTACGCCATCAGCTCTTCTTCGATATTGGCGACACCGCAGCCAGTACCGCACAGGGAGATGAGGTCCGTCAGGGCGTACGGTGGCTCCGGGTGGGCCAGAGTAGCCACCGGGTCAAGCGGGGCGTGCTGACCGGAGAGCGGGCTGACCGGCGTCTCGCCGAGAACCCAGTCGAAGTAGGCGGCGGTGCCGCGCAGCCATGCGGCGTTCATCCAGGAGGCCGGCCACTGCCATGGCCGCTCCGCGCGCGACGATGGCATGTCTTCGGGGAGATCGCCGTGCTCGGCGAGCCCGTGCAGGGCACAGTCACGGACCCGGCGGATGTCGTCGTCGGTGCGGACGAAGTGGAAACGGGCTCCGACATGCAGTCCGCGGCCAGCGTCGAAGAGCGGGATGGCGTCCGCGGCACCGGTCAGCCATCGCAGGACACGGCGGGCCTGCTGCCGGTCCGGGTCCGGGTCGCGGGCATACCGCCACGGCGGCCAGCCGCATTCCGGCGGGGAGGAGTCCACACCGTGCCGGGCCTCGGCGGTGATCTCGGCGGCCGTGGGTGGACTGCCGGCACCGGGTACCTGACTGACCGGAGCCAGCCCTCGGCCGGTCAGCACCCACTGCCACGCGGACGCTGTGCGGCTGGCGCGCCCGAGCTCGGCGAGGGACTGGCCCATGACAGCAACGACCAGCGACCGATGCCGGACGACGGCGGGCGGGAGGACACCAGGAACCTGCTCCGCGTCCATGGTCGGCACCTCCTCTTCCATTAGTTTCCTGCTTCGAGCTCGGCGACGCGATCGGCCTCGGCCATGACGGCGTCGGCGTACGGGACGCGCGGCATCGGCTCGTGCCGGACGGCGTCACGCTGCCGGGCTTCCAGCTCGGACTTCCATGCGGCGACCGGCGCGGCCTCCGGATCGTTCGGCTCGATCTGCAGGGAGCTGATCTCGGCGGCGCGTTCGCGGGCGACGCGTGCCCTGCGCATGGCGGTCTCGTCGAGTTGCTCGCTGATCTCGCGTAGCTGGGCGGCCATCTGGTCGATTCGTTCCGCGTGCGGTCCCAGGTCTGGCAAGCCCGCCGGCGTGCGTTCAGCCGCGGCTGGCTCGGGCCGGGGCTGGGCTGGTTCCAGCTCGGGTTCCTCTGGCACGGCGCGGAGCGGATCGATGCGCTGATCAGGGTAGCGGCGCCTCAGCTCGGCGTCGGCCGCGACGGCGCGGTCCCTGGTCGGCGCGGTGGCTCGTTCCCACCCGTCGTAGGCTGCCTGCGCATCAGCCAGCCGGTCAGCCAGATCACGGGTCATGTCCGCCCACCTGGCCAGGACGCTCGCCCTTTCGGCCAGGCGCTGCCGCGCCTCTTCTGTGCCCGCAGCGTCGGCATTGCGCTGGGCGCGGTCGGCCTCGATCTCAGCACGGCGTATCTCAGCGCGAACCGTGGCCAGGTCGTCGCCCTTGTACGGCGGCGCCCAGGCCATTTCCCTGGCGAAGGCCGAGCGCCACGCCCACAGCTTGCCGTCACTGTGCTCGCCGAGGCTGCCAGGCTGACGACCCAGCGCCTCGGCGGCTGCCTGCCAGGAGGCCCGCGCGTCCGGGGCGTGCTGGCCGGGCCGGGCGCCGATCGGCTCGTACGGATGCGTCCAGCCCCACAGCTCGCGGTACGCAGCGACCTGGCCGGCCCGCTGCTCCCATTCAGCGCGGTCCAGGGGATGCTCGGGCACCGGACCCAGGACATGCACCCAGGCTGGCTGGTTCTCGGCCGCGTGCTCGCCAAGACGGCGCTGTCGATCGTCCATCGCTGCCGCCAGCTCACGTGCGTACCGGTTCATGTCGACGTCTCCGGTGTCGGGAACCTGCTCCGGCCAGGGCTTGGCCGCCATCGCGGGCATGCCGTTGATCTGCTGCCGGATCCGCCAGTCGACTACCTTCGCCACCGACTCGGCGTCGCCCAGCTGCCCGGTTGCGACCGCCCGGCGCAGCGTGTCTGGCCCGTCCAGTCCGGCCGCCTCAGCCTCACGCAGCGACCGCTTCAGCCACGTAGCGGCGGGATCGCTGAAGATCTCCCGCGCCTGGGAGTCCGTGAGTGCCTCGCGAACGGAGGCCTCGTAACGGCGCTGCGCGGCGTCGCGGACCACGTGCTGCCACTGAACGTTCAGCACGTCGAGGCGATCGGCGTCCGACCATTCGGCTTCGCGGGTGTCGGTCGCCGAGAGCTGCCGACCGTCGCGTGCCAGGCACTGCCCAAGCACTTCGTCGGCCAAGGCGGGGTCACCTGCGGCCGGCTGATGGTCGGGAAGGAGCCCGGCTCGCTCGATGGTGAGCCGGTCATACCGGGCTAGCTCGGCGGCAGGCTGCGGACCGGGCGCCGGGTCCGCTGTCCGCCGTTCCGTGATGACCCACGCCTCATTGCGATGACGGCCGCGGGTGAGAGCCACGTTGACTGCCTGCCGGCCCTCCTCACCGGTGAACACTCCGATGCCGGAATCGACCGTCTGCCCTTCGGCCGCGTGAAAGTTCACCGCGTAGGCCAGCTGCGCATCGTCGCGCAGGTAGGCCCGGCTGAGCCGGAACGGAGCCGACCATAGCTCGCGGCCCGTCGCATCGCGGCCGGTGAGCCGCTCGACCTCGATCAGCATCCCGGCGGCGCCTGCCTCGGTACTGGCAACACGCAGGACGTCCCTGTTCGCCAGTGCCCGGCCGGGCTGCCCGGCCTCAATCCGGTTGACGTTCCTGCGGGCCATGATCCAGTCGCCAGCTGACGCCTGAGCGCCGTCCCGCAGGTCGATGGCAGGCCCGTCGCTGACTATCCCCCAGGCGATCAGGTCTCCCCGGACCCGGCGGGCTAGCTCGGCGGCCATCGCGTCGTTTCCGGCGATCAGCAGGGCTTCCTGGCCGCTGAGACGGTCGTGCAGGTAGGCACGGGCAGCGCCGTCCAGGATGTCCTCGGCGTGCCCAGCGTGCAGCCGGCCGCGCTGCCGGTACTCGGCGAGCACGGTCACGTCGCCGTCGCGCAGCCGGAGCGATGCCTCGGCTTCCCACGCGTGAAGGAACCGGCCAGCCTCGCTGAGCCGCACGTAACCGAGGCTGCCGATGAGCAGCGCCATGCCGCCGCCGGCCTCGATGGCCTGGAGTTGCATCGGGTCACCAGTTACTACCACCTTGGCGCCGTGCTGCGCGACCCGCCGCAGCACGGCAGCCATGTCGGGCATCGACATCATCGACGCCTCGTCCAGGGCCAGCAGCGTCCCTGGCCTCAGCTCGATCGGATGGCACGACTCGCGGGCCTGCTCAGAGTGACCGAGCCACTCGGCAAGGTTGTACGCCTGCAACGCCACACCGTGCCGGGTCGCCTCGTCCCGGATCACGTTGCGCGCGTTGCTCGAGGTGGTCAGCGCGACCACCGGACCCTGGCCGGCTGCCGTCCAGATCCGAGCCATCTCAACTGCGGTCCTCGTCTTCCCGGTCCCAGGCGGCCCGATCATCACTTCCGCGCGGCGCGGTGAGGTCAGCACGAAGAACGCGGCAGCGGCCTGATCCATCCGCAGCCCGCTTCCGGTCACCTCGCTCATGGTCGCGGCAGTGGTAGTCCCCTGCTGGAGTTGCGCCTCCAGACGCGCGGGGTCAGCGCCAAGCAGCTGCGCCACGACGTCCGGATCCAGCGCCGGCGCTCCGATCCTTTGAGCCTGAGCCTGGATCTGCTCCTCCAAGGTGAGCTGAGCCTGGGTCGCGTAGCGCTCCGCGCCGTGCGGCCGGAACACGCTCTCGCCGCCGGAGCGGCGCAGGCACTCAGGGACGCGCGGCCACTCCGGAGCGGAAAGCAGCGCTACCTCGTCCCCGGTCGCGCCGCTGAGCGCGCGGTCGGCGAGCGCCTCCAGGGTGGCCCGGTCGGCCATTGCAGCGGCGGGGAGCCCTTCACCGAGGTGCCGGATCAGATCTGCTGTCGTCCAGGTCGTCATCCTGCTCTGGACCGTGAAGATGGCCTCGGCCATGAGCTGGCGGGCCTCCTCACCGGTCAGGCCACGGTTAGCGCGGACCGGGATCGCGGGAACCCGAATCCGGAGCCGCTCCTGATCCTGCGCTCGCTGCTGCGCCTGCTCCCGGGCACGCTCGCCCGCACGCTCCGCCGCCGCGCTTGCCTCTGCCCTGCCGATGTCGCGCCGCAGCTGGCGCTGCGCTTGCTCCTCGCGCTGCTCCTGAGCCTCCCAGGCTCGCAACAGGAGCAACCCCGACTCAAGCGGGGCAGGCTCGGAGCCGCGCCGGGCCAGGAAGCTCGCGAACTGCTCGATCCGCACCTGCTCCGACTGATCCGGCGTCCGGCCATGCTGAACAGCGAACTCCGAAGCGATGCTCTGCGCCAGCTGCCGTACTGCCTCTGGCAGCTCACGCTGCTCTGCGGCCTGGTGATCGCGGGATGCGGAGCGCTGGTCTTGTTCCAATATCTGCCGAGCGGCGTCGGTCACCGCAGCGGGGATCGCAGCGAGGTCGCCCACGTTCTGTTGGCGCGCCGTCGCTTCCCACTCCCGCAGCTTCTGCCTCAGGTCCAGCGGTTCCCCGCGCTTGTGCGGCCGGGTCCGCAGCGCGATGTCACGCTGGATGAGGTACATCTGACGTGCGTCAGGCCGCCGGCCATGCTCGCGTTCCCGCTGCCCGGCGATGTCCCGCGCCTGGTCGACGATCGTCTGGCGGCGGGAGGAGAAGGCGTCCATGAGTTCCTGGCTGATCCCGGCGATCTCCCGGCCGTGCCCGTCGCGGCGCTGCACCCATGCCACCCCGAGCATCCGGGTCAGCGCTGACTCCATCTCCGCCGCCGCGATCGCCGCCGCTGCTCCCTGAAACCGGTACAGGGTTCTGGAATCGAGCTTGCGCCACATGCCGTCCCGCTCGGTGACCACCTTGGCGAGCACCAGGTTGTGCACGTGCAGCTGCGGATCCCCCGTACGGGAGGTGTGCTGGCGGAACGACCCTACGACCCAGTCCCTGGCATGCTCCCATTTCCCAAGCTCAGCCGTGGTCTCGGCGCTCGTTCCACGGTGATAGCCGGTCCGGGTCAGCCCGGCCTCGTCCTGGAGGTACTGAAGGGCCGCCGCGTTACCCTCCATGATCGCCTCCCAGACGCAGGCAGCCTGGCGCTCGTAGCCCTCAGCTTCGGCGTCGCTGCCCGCCTGCCGTGCCTGCTCGGCTCTGGCGAGCAGCCCGCCGTAGAGCAGGGTGACCGACTTCGACACCGACACCGTGACGTCCCAGAACGGGACCGCGTGCCTGGTCTTCGACCTGGCCAGGGTCCGGAGTTCCGCCTTGCGGGCCTCGCTGGCGTGCGGCTCCGCCGCGACCAGCTCACGGTAGATGTCGTCCTCAGCCGCGAACCGCTGCGGCGCCCTGCCAAGCCGGGTCCCGCCCGAGGAGTCACGCGGGTCCGCATGCTGCCCGAATAACGGCTCGAAGACCGTCCGGTCGATCACGGCGTCCTGAGCCAGTCCTAGCGTTGCCAGGCCACGGCCTGCCCACCGGCCCGGCGGTTCCCCGCCCTTGTCAGCTGGCGCCAGGTAATACTCCAGCGGCGAGGAAGGCAGCCCGTCGCCCGCGCCGATCTCCCGCCACGGGTACGACGCGTCGAACCCGGCGTTGATCTTCAGGACAACAGCCATCGGAGGTGGCCTCCCCGCGCCGCGCCCGCTAGGGCGCAGCGCCCTCTACCAAGATCATTTGTTAATGCCACGGTGTGAGGCGCCCATCGCCTTCGAGCGCTGTCGTGTTCGGGTGAAGGCTGCGTTATCCGGACGATCCTTGCGTCCGGAGCTGCGTTGTTCGGCTGAAGGCTGCGTGTCGTTCCCGGGTCTTGGGCGGGTTATAGACGAAACTGCTGTTCTGTGACGGTGCTGGCCGAAATGGCGGCTGAGCCGGCTGGCCTTGGGCCTGCCGACTTCTGGGTTAGCTATGTCGCTGCGGGCGGCGCTGAGCATCAGGTGTCGCTCACCGAGGCGGCAGCGGTGCGGTTCGAGCAGGCGATGCCGGTGCGCCGGTTCCCTGCCCGCCGGGGGCAGCGGCATCTGAGCGGGCTGTGGTGGTCGGCAACGACCGGCGGGCATGTCGGGTTCGAGTCGTGGCTGGAACGCGATCACCTGATGGCCCTGGACTACGACCCGGAGGTGACCGGGATCGCGTCCCAGCCGTTCTGGCTGCACTGGGCGGATGAAACGGGCGGGCGGGTGTCGCATGCGCCGGATTACTTCGCGCGCCGCGAGGACGGCTCGGCGGTGGTGGTCGATTGCCGCCCAGCCGAGCGCCGCAAGCCGGCCGACGTGGAGAAGTTCGAGGCGACAGCGAGAGCGTGCACGCTGGCAGGGTGGGAGTACGAGCTGCGCGGCGCCGCGGACCCGGTGGTGACGGCGAACCTGCGGTGGCTGGCCGGCTACCGCCATCCGCGCTATGAGGTGCCGGCAACGGCCGGGGTGCTGCGGCAGGTGCTCGCGACGGGGGCACCGCTGATGTCCGGCGCGGAGGCGGCCGGCGATCCGGTCGCGACGCTGCCGGTGCTGTTCCACTTGCTGTGGCGCCGGGTACTGGCCGCGGACCTGTCGGTGCCGCTGGGTGAGCACACGCTGGTGCGCCTGGCGGGCGGCGGGCGGTGACGGCCAGGACTAGGACGGCAGCGGTGCTGCGACCGGGCGACCGGGTGCGCTACGACGGCGGGGACCACGTGGTGGTCGCGCTCGCGGGCACTTCGGTGCGGCTGCGCTCGGCAGCGGGCGCCGAGCAGCTGGTGCTGGCCGGGCACCTGATGGCCTGTCCGGAGTTCGAGGTCGCCGGAGGCGGCCGGCTGCCGGAGATCGAGCCAGCCGGGCTGCTCGAGAGACTGCCCGCGCGGGTCCTGGAGAAAGCCCGGGCGTGGGAGCGGCACGTGGTGGAGGCGCAGACCGGGTTGCCGCCTGATCCGCTGCCCGGCGCGGTACCCCGGCCGGGTTACGACCCGGCCGCCACGACGGTTAATGACCGGGACCGGGCCAAGGCGGCCGAGCTGGGGGTGGGCCAGCGGACCGTGCAGGAGCGACGGCTTAGGTACGCCCGCCAGGGCCTGTGGGGCCTGGTGGATCAGCGGGCAGTCCGGGCCGGAGCGGCGATGGGGCGGGCTGATGCCAGGCTGGTGGCGGTGATCCGGGACCTGGTGGAGGCTGAGACGGACGCCTCGACCGGGACGCGGGCGCGGCTGATCCGCCGGGCGGTCAAGGCAGTGGAGGCAGCCTACGGCCCTGGCGTGGTGCCGCTGCCCGGCAGGACCACCTTTTACAAGGTGATTGACGCTGCCGCGGCGGGACGGCACACGTTCGGCTCGGCGGTGACCCGCCGCCAGGCCGCGAACCGGCCGCAAGGCACGTTCACCCCGTCGCACGCCGGCCGCCCGGGCGAGCAGGTGCAGATCGACTCGACCCCGATCGACGTGCTGGTGGTGCTGGACGACGGCGTGCCGGCCCGCGCCGACCTGACGATGGCGGTGGACGTGGCGACCCGGACGATCGGCGCGGCGGTGCTGCGCCCGGCCGGGACCAGGGCGGTCGACGCGGCGCTGATGCTGGCCCGGATGCTTGTCCCCGAGCCGATGCGGCCGGGCTGGGCGGCGGCGCTGGCGATGTCGGCGTCGCGGCTGCCGCACGCCCGGCTGCTGGACATCGACGCGAGGATGGAGCTGGCCGCGGCCCGGCCGGTGATCGTGCCCGACACGATCGTGATCGACGGCGGGAAGGTGTTCGTCTCCGAGACGTTCACACGGGCCTGCGACCGGCTGGGCGTCTCGGTGCAGCGGGCCAGGCCGGCGACCCCGACCGACA
>CAVUFO010000011.1:0-385022 GCA_963740785.1 uncultured Actinomycetota bacterium | reverse complement strand
AGCGCCTTGCCAACGGGAGCACATCGATCGTCGATCTATCTATCGGTGATCTAGATCACCTTACAATATGCATGGTTCGGCTAGCTAGGCTGAACTGGCTGTCCTGTTCGGCTGAAAGTTTCGTTGTCCGCGAGAAGCCTTCGTCCGGAGCTTCGTGGTTCAGCTGAAAGCTTCGTCTCGCTGCTGTCTTGTCAGCCGACGGTTGCAAGGTCCGAAGTCAGGTTGCTGCGACGTAGCGAAGGCGGGACTTACCCCGGGTGTCGCTGTCCATCCCGTGGCGCTTGCCACTGCGGGCCCTGGTGGTGCAACCGCCTCGGCGATATCGCCGTCTATAGGGACGTGGATGCGCGGCGCGTGGTCATGGTCGTGCTCGCGGTGGCCGCGCTGGCGGGTTGCGGGCACCACGCTGGTAGCGGACTCGGCGGCCGGGCGAGGTCGTCGCCGGCCTTGCCGGGCAAGTACCTGCCGTCGGCGGCGCCGCTGACCGGCCGGCTGGTGATCGACTTGACCTGGATCAGCGCCCGCCGGGGCTGGGCGCTGGAGGCGGCACCGTGCTCCCGGGGGCTGTGCCCGCTGCTGGCCGCGACCACTGACGGCGGCCGGACCTGGAGGGTGCTGGCGTCCCCGCCCGGCGTCATCCAGTACCAGGACGGGGGGCCGGGACTTAGCCAGATTCGGTTCGTCACCGGCCGGATCTGCTACCTGTTCGGTCCGGCCCTGTACCAGACCGCTGATGGCGGCCGGACCTGGCGGCGGCTGCCCGGCCTGCCGGTCGAGGCCCTGCAGCCCGCAGCCGGAACCGTGGTCCCCGTCGCCTACCGGGGCACCGGGTGCCCGGGGCCGTGCACGCGCGTCGTGCAGGAGCCAACTGCCAGGGCGATCCGCTGGCGGACGCTGCTGAAGATCGCCGCGCCGCTGCCCGGATCGCGGGCCGTCGCCTCCCAGGTGATCCGGCAGGGTAAGTCCGTGATCTACGTGCCGGTCTACGGCGACTTGGCCGCGGGGGCCGGCAGCCAGCACACCGTCATCTTCCGCACCACCGACGGCGGCGCCACCTGGGCCCGGCTCCCGGACCCGTGTCCGGGTACCGGCATGGCCACCCACGACACAATCGGGCTGGCCGCGGCGCCCGGCGGGTTCCTCGCCGCCCTGTGCGCGCCGCGCGGCGGCACCGGGCGCGTCCTGGTGCTCACCTCGGCCGACTACGGCTCGGCCTGGACCGCGCCGCGCCCGCTACCGGCACCTGGCACGAACTGGCAGATCGCGGCGGCCAGCCCCGCGCGGCTGGCCGTGGCCACCGGCGGGGCCAGCGGCAGCGGCCCCTTCCGCTACCGGCTCCTGGTCTCAGCCGACCGCGGGCGGCACTGGAGCACAGTTGTCACCGGGATCACCCAGCTCAGCCCGCAAGCCCCTGCCGTCGCCGACCTCGGCTTCACCGGCCGCGTCGGCTGGTGGATCAGCGACCCGCGCACCTTCTGGCTGACCAGCGACAAGGGCCGGACCTGGCACCGGCACGCCGTCGGCTGAGCGATCACCCGGTCGAGCCGACGCCGGGCATCACGTCCGCCGGACTCGCAGCCCAAACCCGGTCTGCGGAGCCCACGCGTCCGGGCCCACCCCTGCGAGCTCCAGCTCGGAGGGAAGCCCCGCAACCTTCGGCTGAACGGGACAGCTCGGCCTTGACCAGCCACGCGTCCTGCCACAGCCGACAGGTCGGCGCACGACCCGAAACTCGGCCAGCATCCTCGCCGAACATGAAGAAATGAGCTGAACAACGCCTGCCCAGGTCGTTCGCGTCAACGCTTCGAAGCCCAGCTAACTGGAGCCGTCGGACGTAAGGATCAATCGAACGAGACACTGGCGGAGATGGCTGTCGAGCCCAGAACACTGGCGACGCCTGGCCGCCCGACCGACGAACGAGCTTGCTTGAGGCAGGATCGACCGGACTGGTGCGGGACTCGCCGAGCCTGCCGACTTGGCGAGCCCCGCCGGCACCGTCAGAACGGCGGCTCGATGTCTCGCATCCACGCGGGCACGGGCTGGCTGACGGTCTCGCCGAAATGGCACCGGCAGGTGTTGTCGATGAGGACGCAGTCGGGTCCGCACCCGGTGTAAGGATCGGTTGCGGGAGCCTGGGTGTGGTGGTGGTGGTCATTGGTGCCTCCTGAGCGGTGGATCCCGGGTGCGGGGGTTGAGGGGTGTTCCGACGGCGGAAGGCACGCAGGCGTAATAGGGCGGGAGGGCAACCGGTCGGCGCCGGGGGGGCAAGATGCTTTTCTGGCGGGCGCAGCCCGCGTTCTGGGGAAAAGATCTTGAACGACCGGCGTGAGCGGCGCGTCAGCGGCGCGAGAGGCCGGTTGCGCTCCCGCCCGCGCCTGCGAGACTGACAGAGCCGGAAGACCCCGGTCCCGCACCCGGGACCCACCGCGGCACCAGCGCTGCGACCGCCAACGGGCGGGGCCCGCTTGACCTCCGGGTGGTTAGCGCAGGCTGTGCCGGGCTCGTGTGATGAGACGGGTATTTCCGATGTCGGCCTGTGTGCCTTTGGCGTAGCCGTCGCGGTATCCGGTGCCTGTGTAGGTGGTCCTGGATTTGCGCGTGACCGGGTAGAGGGCGGCCGCTCGGGCGGCGATGACCTGCTCGCGGCTGGCCAGCACCACTGCTGCCTGATGCGACCCGGTGCTGTCGGTGCCGGTGTCGGCGCGCTGGGCTGCATGCTGCTCGGCGGCGCGGACGCGGCCGATGACGGCGGTGCAGAAGCCGAGCATCCAGCTCCGCCGCCAGGCCCGGACGCTGCTGGTCCACTCCGGCGGGCGGGTGCTACGGCCAGGCGTGGTGCAGCTGGACGAGCAGCGAGGTGTAGAGCAGCTCGGCCCGCTCGATGTCGGACGCGTACCCGAGGACGTGGACCCGGGCGCCGTGTCCTGTGCCGAGCAGGATGCACTTGCACCGCATCGCGGCGGCGGTGCCGCACAGCAGCTGGGCGTGGATCGCGGCCCACGGGTTCGGGATGGTGATGATCCGGTCGGCGGGCTGGTCAGTCTCGGGGCGGGTAGCGGCGAGCAGGGCACGGTCGATGCCGTACCGGGCCATCAGCTCGGCGGCCTTCGCGGTGAATGCCTCGGCCCTCGGCAGGGCTGACACCGGCGGCCTCAGCGTTAGCGAACAGCTTGCGGATACGGTCCAGCTAACCGTTGTTGTCGTTCATGGAGATTCTCCTTCGGCTCGGAAAGCAAAGGGGCGCGCACCGGACTGAGATCCGGCTCGCGCCCCTTCTCTGGGATGAGCGGGTTAGTGGTCGCGGCCGAGGTCGTCGTAGCTGGCGGCGACTTCCTCAGGAGTCATGGGCAGCCGCGCGACCGCAGGCGGCAGGCACGCGGCGAGCGCATCGCGGAGCAGCAGAGCCATCGAGTAGTCCGGCTGGTCAGCAAGCGCCCGGTCCAGGGCGAGGTTGGCCAGGGCACCGTCGCCTGCCTGCCATGCGGTGAACGCCAGCAGCGAGGCCGCCGGAGCGACATAGCCGGGCCGGGCCCGGCGGGTGAGATCGGTCCACAACCTTAGGTGAGCGGTTTTATGGACCGGGTCGAGCCGCGCCCACGCATCGTCTCGGACACGAAGGCTGGTCAGCGCCACCGCCAGCCGGGCGAACTCACCCGCCGAGCCGAGCGTCCCGCCGGCCCGGTAGGTGGTCATTGCGTGCCGGATGGCAGCCAGCCCGTCCGTAAGGAGCGCTCGCGAGCGGGACGCGGCGGCCAGCCGGATGGCCGCCTGCTCGGCCTGTCCGGTCGCCTCGGTCATCGCGTCGCCTTCGGGACCGGTCAGCGGGGCGATAGTAGCGGCCAGGGCGTCCCGGCTGGGGGCTGCGGCGAGCCCGGCGCCGGCCAGGACGCCGGCGGCCGGATGGTCACTGGTGCCGACGGGCAGTCCTTCGGCCGGGCAGCACGAAGGATCGGTACACAGGTAGGACCAGCACCGGCCGTCCTGCACGCGCAGCACATCGTGCAGCCGGATGCCGGCGGCAGGGAGAGCCTGGCGGGCGAGGTCGGCCATCGGCGTGACTAGCGTGCCGGGGCCGTAGCCGACGGGTCAGTCCAGGCGCCCGGACCGAGATCTACGCGCGCGAGGACCTCACCCGGGCCGTCTGGCAGGTCACTTGGCCTGACGAAGCCTTCAGCGGACAGGAGTTCGCTCGGGACGCGCATGGCACCCGGGCGGCCCCCTTGACTAAGGGCGAGCTGCAGCCACTGGGCCTTATAGAACGAGACTGGACCGACGTCCTGTGTGTACCTGCCATGTCCTGCAAGGTCGAAGGCGATCCAGACGACGTAATGACCCTGTGCTGCGGGCTTCGTCAGAAGCCGCTCGCACAGCTCAAGCTGCTGCGTTTCGGTCAGCCCCCGCGTCGGTCGCTGGTAGCGTGCGCGGAACCTGGCCCTCACTGATGTCGCGGAGCCAGAGCCTCGCCAAGGAGACCTGGAACGCTTCGTTCGCCAGGACGCCCACAAGGTGGCGGCTTATCTGCTCAGCGTCGTGGTCGCCCTCCCGCACCAACTGCCAGAAAAGCTCCCGCCGAAGACTGAGCGCCTCCCAGGTCACCGCCGGGTCGTGGCACGCCTCCCTGAGGTCGCTCCATGCACCTACTCGAGTCTGGGGCTGAGCCCACCTTGCGCTCAGTTGGTCAAGAAGCTGCTGATCGGAAGTGCGGCGGGCTTGAAGCAGAGTTGCCGCGCGGCCCGGATTGCTAGTGACATCTGCATCGAGTTGACCAACCGCCGAAACTGCCGCTGCGAGGTCCGTACCGAGCACGGTTCGAAGGTCCGGCCCCAGGTAGCTGACACTGCGCTGGAAGTCGGCTATCGCCGACTTCCAGCCCTGCCTATGCTGTCCGTCGTAAGCACGTTGGTCGGCAAGCCAGCCTCGCAAAGCACGGGTAGCAACCAGGACGCTGACTACCTCGGGCGGCGTCCAGCGAACGTCCGGGAACAGGACTGCAGAACGCAGCTGTTCTATCCAGCTCGGCGGATAGGTTCTCGGCGTGCTGAACGGTGGCATAGCCGACTTTCTCCAGGATGATCAAGCAAGCTTTACGTTAGCCCGGATAAGACATCGCCTCATGAATCACTGCGACAGAACCCTGCGACAAACGTCTCAGCCATCTGAGGCAGCGCAGATCACAGCTATAGCGGCGCCTCAGGTTCGAAGAGACAGGACACGCGACGATCTGCCGCAGACGGCGCGTCATTACGGCCTGCCGATGACCGGGCCAATGGTTTCCCGGCACCCGGATGACGGCTAGTTGTTCTGTCCGGTGGCCGGGCTGACGATCACTGATCCCAGCCATCGTGCGCGGGCCGACCTTCGCGAGAAATCCTTCGCCTGGATATCACCGGGCAACCCGCGCCGACCTCTATACGGTGCCGCCATGATCGCGGCGGCCACGCTGCTCCAGAGACCTCTGGAACTCACGGGCAGCAAGATGGCTGGCGATGCAAGCACGGGAACGTACGCGCGAGATCTGCGGAGGAGGTGAACATGCGCAACCACAGCCAGGTCATCACACGGGCCGATCAGCCGGAGGTCAGCATGAAACCATCAGGCAAGCACACCGCGGCGGGCCCGGCTGCGCCTTGCGGCCAGGCCGCGCCGACGAGCACCGGAGAGCACCGCGTTGCGGTGCTCTCAGCCGCTCTGCTGCGGGCGGTGATGAGCATGTCCAGCGATGACCATGCCGCGCTGGCAGCCCGGGCTGGCGTGGACGCCACAGTAGTTGCCGGTGCGGTGAGCGGCGCATGCCCGGCGTGGGCGCTGCCGTACGACCAGTTTACGGTTCTCGCCGACGCAGCCGCTGCCTGGTATCCGCGCGCGGTGTTCGAGACAGCCGCAGCATGTGACCTGATGCTGACTTGCGTGCTCAACGGCGACCAGTCGATGGCCACCGATGTGCTGACCGAACCTCGCTCACGAGATCTCGCCCGTGCACTACTCCGGCTGGCTCTCACCAGCGAGCCGGGCACCGCGACCGACGTTGCGGAGCCTTCCTTGGTGACTCACGATCTGCTCGCGCTTCTGAGCGAACGGGCGGCAGCGCTCGCCGGCTCCGATTCACCGGACGCGTGGGTCGGAGTCGAGATTCTCACGGCATGTACGGGAGGGCAGTCATGACCGGCCAGTCCGACGGCACGCAGCGCACGGCAGCAGAACTTGTCCGCAGCAGCGCCGCCAGCTTGCGAACGCGGCGCATGGACGCCAATGGCACGGCCTGGCGATTGCGCTCGCTCGTCGCGATGGGCCACGACGCCACCAGGATCGCGCGAGCCCTCGATACCGCCCCGTACATCGTCCGGCACCTGGTTGGCGGCGATAGCCGGACCGTGACCGTCGCGTTCCACCTGCTTGCCTGCCAACTCTGGGACGCCTGGTGGGATAAAACGCCTCCCGAGCGGACCGCCGCTGCGCGGCGCGCCGCGCAGCGGGCTCGCGACCAGGCCGCGAGCCATAACTGGCCAGCCGCAGCGGGCCTCGACGAGGACCTGCTCGACAGCTCTGGCTACCAGCCCGCGTGCCGCTACCGCCCAGCCTCCGGAACTGGCCTCGCCGCCGACTTCAACCCCTACAAGGCAGGGCGGCGGAAGGCTAGGGAAATCGCATAACTTCCCACCCCTGCGGTAGCGTGCTCAGACGTGCCTGACGACGCAAGCCCCGCCTGGACTATCCATGCCGAGCGGCCGGTGGCCGACACTCCGCATGTCCGGATCTCTCAGGCTGATGTCGAGCTTCCCGACGGCACCAGATTTACGCAGTATGTCTTCCGCATGCCGCGCTGCGTCATGACAGCCATCCTCGACGATCCCGGCCAGCGGATACTGCTGATCCGGCGGCACCGGTTCATCGTCGGGAGATGGGTATGGGAAATACCCGGCGGGTACGCAGGACAGGACGAAGACGCTGCGACCGCCGCGGCTCGGGAGGCCGAAGAGGAAACAGGCTGGCGGCCCAGGAACTTGCGTTACCTGCTGAGCTACCAGCCGATGATCGGCAGTGCCGACGCCCCCCAGGACCTGTTTATCGGCGTCGGGGCGGACCTGAGCGGCGAGCCGCATCCGGACGAGACTGACGCGGTGCGGTGGTGGCCGCTGGACGATGCGGCGAGCATGATCGCGCGGGGGGAGATCGTCGGGGCCGCGTCCATCATCGCCATTCAGCACGCGATGCTGGCGCGGGCAGAGCACGCCTGACATCAGAGGTGAATGCCCGCACTGCGTAGCTGTCTGCGCGGCGGTTCAGCACTCGCTGCAAGTCCCGGATATATCGCACGCTCCGCGCGGACTGCAATCCGCTCACCAGGTCCAGCGCCTGCCCTCCGATCGCGCACGCATGCTCGACCTCACCCTGCTCGGCCAGCGCGGTTGCGAGTAGCGACAGGTTAAATGCCTTGCCCCGTACGAAGCGTCCGTCCATCACCAGGGAAAGCCTCGCGTAACGCTCCGCGTGGCCCGCATCGCCCAGAGCGTGGAAGCAGTGCGCCATCCGCGCCGCGAGATAGGCTTCATCGAAATACCGCAGCCATACCGGATCGTCCTGCCGAGCCGACCGCCCGAACGCCACTTCCGCATCGGTCAGCGCTTTCGCGCATGCCCTGGCGTCGCCGTTCGCGGCATGCCCGTGCGCCTCCATCACTAGGCACTCTGTCTCCAGAGTCGGCAGGCTAGCTTGCCGCGCTGTCACCCGTGCCACGCGCGCCATGTCGACGGCCTCACCAGGTCGGCCCAGATAGACGGCCTGCTGAGCCTTCGCGGCCAGGATTTCTCCGCCTAGGCCAGCGGCGCCAGCATGGCGGGCCAGGTTCAGAGCCTGCGTCAGATGACGCTGCGCGCGCCCGTGCATGCCGCTGTCAAAGGCCATCCAGCCAGCAAGCTGCGCGAGTTCCGCTGCCGCTGCCGCGAGTTCCCGCCCGGCTTCCGTTCCATAGCGGCCCGCAGCCAGCATCGGCGCGACCTCGGCATCGAGGTAAGTAACAACAGCGCGGCGAAGCCGCCCGCCACCGAGCTTGTTGTCGAGTTCCCGGTAGGAACGCGTTACCTCACGGATTCCTGCGACGTCCGAAAAACCGATGATCTTGCTCCCGCCGCCCTGCGGAAGGTCTGCAGCAGGGCTGACTAGCCATCGCAATGCGACGGCAGCAGAGGCGGACACTGCCACGGCCGAATCCGCCAGAAAACGCCGCCGTTCCACGTCAGCTCGCCACAACGTGGTGGCCGTGGCGACGCAGTCCGGCCATCCGGCTGACAGCTCAAGGCCAAGATCGGCCGAGAGGCCACCCGGCACCATCCCGAGATCGGCGACGCTGACCGGTCGCCCGACCAGGTCCGAAAGCACGTCGGCCAGCAAGGCGGGGACCGGTTCCCGCGGCTCCTGGCCGGCCAGCCACCTGAGCACGGATGTGTGGTCGTATGCCAGCCCGCGCACTCCTCGCGCCTCGCCCAGCTTGACCACGCGTCGGGCAAGGCCCTTATGGGAAACGCCGGCTTCGGTCACAAATGATGCAAGCCGTTCATTCGCCGACCTCGGTTTGCGACCCATTCGATCCACCATTAGCTCAGCCCATCCATGCCGCGAGTCTTGCATGAATAGACAAACATCTTCCAGACCACCGCCAATGCACACCCCCAGCGCGCACATCCGCCCGAGTGCACACCCTCGCAGCAGAAGCCCGGCTGCGATTACCTGATGCGCATGACTTCCGGAACATCACGGCAACGAGTCGCCGCGCAGTTGCGTCTCGCCGCTGCCGACGCTCGGCAGCTCGCCGCCGAACGCGACCCCGAGGAAGGCTCGACATCGTTCGCCAACAGCTCAGTCGACCTCATCGCGACGCTGGCAACAGACTTTCGGCACCAGCCGTCGGACCAAGGAGTTCAGGCGAGTATCGAGCAGGTGACGGCTTGAATGCGGCTAGGTTCCACGACACACCGGCTGCTGTCGGCGGCATCGGGGTCATGGCTCGCGACGTCGGCCGAAGCAACGGCATCTGTCCAGTTCCCTGCCCTGCCCGTTACACCACGATGGGCCAGGCGCCAGGCCCATGCCGTCCTGGCAGGCTGGCTTGTCCCGTCCGAGATATCGGAGACTGCCCTCCTGCTCGTCTCAGAGCTCGTGACCAATTCTGTAGCTGCCAGCGTTCCACGCGCAGGAACGAATGCTGTACCTGCGCTGATCACCCAGACCCTGCGCTTCCAGCCCGGCCGCATCGTGATCGAGGTGTCCGACTCAGATCCGAACCCGCCCGTATTGACAGACGCCCCGCCCGATGCGGAATCAGGGCGCGGATTGATGCTCGTTCAGGCATTCAGTAAGGAATGGTCGTATTACTTCCCGCCGTCTGGCGGCAAGACCACATATGCAGTCATTAGCGCTCCCGGCTGGCCGCCAGGCGCGCCGGATCTGACTGGTTGATCACCATGTACAGAATCGGCAGGCGCTTCACCTTCGACGCCGCGCATCACCTGGACGGCCTGCCCGCTGGCCACAAATGCTCGCGGCAGCACGGCCATACCTACACCGTCGAGGTAGAGCTGGTGGCCGCCGAGCTGGCGCCGCCAGGCTTCGTGACCGACTTCGCCGACCTGGCACCGCTCGGCACCTACCTCGACGCTCACTTCGATCACCGGGACCTCAACGAGGTCCTTACCATCCAGCCGACCTCGGAGAACCTGGCCCGGCACCTGTATGACTGGTGCGCGGCGAACCTTCAGCCCACTATCCGCGCCGCCCTCGCCGCCGTGCGCGTGCACGAAACTCCCGCCAGCTGGGCCGAGTACCGACCGGAGATACCGTGAACGCCGGGCTGCTGCGGGTAGCCGAGCTGTTCGGCCCCACATTCCAGGGCGAGGGACCCTCGTGCGGCCAGCGGGCCGCCTTCGTCCGGCTCTCCGGATGCCCTGTGCGGTGCGCCTGGTGCGACGAGCCCCAGACCTGGGACTGGTCGAGGTTCGACCGGCGGACCGAATCCCGGCTGCTCAGCATCAGCAAGGTGAGTAGCTGGGCCGACACCGTCACCGCTGAGCTTGTCGTCATTACGGGCGGCGAGCCGCTGGTCCAGCAGCGCGCCCTTGTGCCGCTAGTCGGCACGTTAGCCTCCGCCGGCCGGCGGATCGAGATCGAAACCAGCGGCACCATCGCGCCCAGCAAGTCACTAGCCGCCTCGGCCGCCGCGTTCAATGTCTCGCCCAAGCTCGCGTCCAGCAGAGTCCCGGCCTCCCGGAGAATCAGGCCCGGCGCGCTGTCGGCTTTCGCCGCAAGCAGCAAGGCGGTCTTCAAGTTCGTCGCATGCGCACCTGCCGACCTCGCCGAGGTTGCCGACCTTGAAGCCCGATTCGGCCTGGCGCCCATCTGGATCATGCCCGAGGGCGTCACATCCGAGAAGGTGCTGAACGGCATGCGTGACCTCGCCGACGAGGTGCTCCAGCACGGCTGGCACCTCACCGGCCGCATGCAGGTACTTCTGTGGGGTGATGTCCGTGGCCGCTGACCACATCCGCGCAAGAGGTGAGCGGACTCGGCGCTTCAGGCCCTGCCCGGCCGAACTAGGGGTAACTATGCTGGGAGAGCACGCTTGACTGCGTGCGTGTGGGGGTGGTCGCGCATGCCCGGTGAGGAGTCGCCAGCCCTCAAGCTCGAGTGGCCCGCGTTCTCGGAATTAGTCGCCGGGCTGGCAGCCTCGGTCCTTGCTGACGGGGCGCCGGATACCGTGGTCGGCGTGCTTCGGGGCGGGATGATCCCGGCCGTCCAGCTTGCCCATCTGATCGGGGTCCGGTCGGTCCGGGGCGTGGAAGTCAGCTGCACGGTGTCCGATGTCGTCAATTCGGCGAAGACGGCACGCCCTGTCGTTGTCAATGCGGGCTCGCTTGGCGATGTCGCGGGCCGGGACGTGCTGGTCGTCGATGACATCGCCGGTTCTGGCAGCACGCTGGCGATGTGCCGCGCGCTGGCAGAGCAAGCCAGCCCGGCACGTGTCCGCACTGCTGCGGTCACCGTCAATACTGCCAACTGGCACCTTCGCCAGAGCAGCCCTCCACGCGATGTCATCGACTACGTGGGCCAGTTGTGCGGGGGCTGGGTGGTCTTCCCGTGGGAGCGGACATGAGCGCGGGCCAGCCGGGCGACGTGGCCAGAGACGCTTACCGCACGCGGCCCGGAACCCCGATGATCGGGCCTTATTCGGTCAACCAGATGGACGACTTCTACGACGCGCTCGCGCACGGCCAGGTGAAAGCGACGGGCATCATGAATTACGTCCAGCGGCTGTTGGTCGCCGGGCGATGCCCGCCCGGCGCGGCGGTGGTCGATGTCTGCTGCGGACGCGGGCTGCAACTGCCGGTCCTCTGCCGGTATGCGCCGCATATCGCGTCGTACGTGGGGCTGGACATAGCTCCCGATAATCTCGCCGAGGCCCGCGACCGGATCGCGGCGCTCGACGAGCGGTATGGCCGGTGCTTCGGCATCGACTTGCTGCAGTGCGATGTCGCTGGTGAGTGGCCCGTACTGCCGCCGTTCGATGTGGCCGTGTACACCTCAGCGCTGGAGCACCTTCCCCGGGACCTGGGGATCGAGAGCCTGCGCCGCACTCATGCTGCGCTGAAACCTGGCGGCATGCTGTTCCTGTCGACCCCGAACACCCCCGGCCCGGCGCCGCGGCCGCTTCAGCACCGCGTGCACGTCTACGAATGGCATTGCGACGAGCTCAGACCGGTGCTCCAGGACTGTGGATTCGCGGTCGCTGACATGATCGGCCTGCTGCCGCCAGCCGGTGATGCCGGTGCAAATCGTGGCTGACGCCTACGGACTTGGTGCGGCCCGGTGGCTCGACCGGATGCGCCAGGTTGTTCCGGAGCCCTTCCTCGGCCCCGCCGTCGCCAGTGCGTTCCCTCTGGAGGCCGCCGAGGTGATGTATGTCTGCGCCAAGCTGCCATGACCGTCTGGGTGAGCCTTGAAGGGGTGGAAGGAGTCGGCAAGTCCTCATCTCGCAGGCCAGCTCGCCGCCCGGCTCGAAGGCCGGTGCGCGCTGCTTGCCGAGATCACCGATCAGGCCGCCTCCAGCCTAGCGGGCAGGATGATCGCTGCCCTGTCGTCGGCCGGTGACCCGTTCTTGCGCACCGGGCACCCGCTGACCGAGACCCTCGCGCTGATAGCGCTGAAGGTCCGCGAGCACGAAGCCCTGCGGCGCCGACTCGGCGGCCAGCCGGAAATGGTGCTGGAGGACCGGGGCATCGACACGGTCGCGGTGTACCAGGCGATCATCATCGCCGGAACCAGTGCGCCGCCCGACCAGATCGCGGCTGTCATGCAGCAGATCTACGCCACCGCGGCCCACTGGAGCCCGCTGCCGCACGCCACCTTGCTCCTGATCGACGACGTGGACGCCTGCATCGGACGGTTCCAGGACCGCATCGGCCGCGAGGTCCCGCCGGCCGACCGGGCGCTCATCGCGCGGGCCGGCGAGCTCTACCTCCGCCTGGCCGCCTGCCAGCCGGAGCGGTTCACCGTCGTCGACAGATCCGGCAGCTCTGAAGACGAGGTCCTAGACCGCATGCACGCGGCCTGCCTTTCGCTCGTGGACGACCCGATGCGCGATGTGACCTTGCTCTGGGCACTGCGGTCGCCGTGCAACCTCGGCTGCACCTACTGCTACTTCGGAACCATCGAGGATCACAAGACCGCGCCACCCACCATCCGCAGGCACCCTGTCGCACCTGTCCCGCAGCGACCTGCCGCTCGCGGACATCGCAGCCTTCGCCGCCACCTTGCACCGGCTCAGCGGTCCGGCGGGTCTTCATCGCCGGCGGCGAGCCACTGATCTGGCCGCCGACCCTGGACGTCGCTCAGATGATCAAGGCGGCCGGCGCTGAGGTAGTGCTGTGCACAAACGGCATCCCGCTGAACCGGCCGGACGTCACGCGCCGGATCATCGACATCGGCGTCGACGCGGTGTCGATATCGCTGGACTCGCCCGACCCCGCCGAGAACGACCGCTACCGGCCAGCCCGCAATAACCGGCACGGCCACGCCGACGTCATCGCGGGAGCGCAGGCCCTGCTCGCCGCACGCGCCGGGCGCACCCGGCCGCGGGTCGGGTTCTACTCGGTCATCACCCGCCGCACCATCGCCGCCATGCCCGCCATGGCGGAACTGGCCGCCGCGCTCGGCGCGGACTACTTCGTACCCCAGCCCGTCTCGCTGCCGCCGGACCACCCGCTCTACCGCGAGCTGGCGCTGCGCCGCGGCCATGCGAGCCAGGTCGCGGCCAGCCTCGACCAGCTCTACGCGGCCGCACTGCCGGTCAGCCTGCCGGACCCGTCCTACGCCGCGTCGTTCACGGCGACCGTCCAGGATGACTCGCCCGGATTGGTCGCCGGCTGTTTCGGCGGGCACACCCTGTTCTTCATCGAGCCGGACGGCAGCGTCTGGGACTGCCCCTCCGTCGCTCAAGATCGCAGCCACGCCAGCACCACGGCAGCGCAGCATCCGCGGCGCCGACGCCAAGCGCCTGTTCGGCTCAGACCGGCCGGCCTGCCCGGCGGACTGCGCGCTGTTCTCCGGCGACTGCGTCAACATGTGGCCGCTCATGGACTTCGACACGTTCGTGCCACCCGAGGAGCCTCCCCGATGAACGAGACCAGCCCTGCCGCCCGCCAGCTCGCCGATGGGCGCGATCGGCCAGGTACTCGCGGCCATGCCCGCGCCGGCCGCCGCAGGGCAGGTTGAGCAGCTCGAGGCCGAGCTCGCCAGCCGGTTCGGAGCACGGCACGCCATCGCGGTCTCCAGCGGAACCGCCGCCCTGCACTGCGCCCTGGCCGCCGCTGCGCATCGGCCCGGGCGATGAGGTGCTGGTGCCGGCGGTGTCGGTCGTCATGTCCGCCGCGCCCGATCGTGCACGCCGGCGCGCAGCCGGTGTTCGCCGACTGCGACGCCGTCCGGCGCGGACTTTGACTACGGTGACCTGGCATCGAAGGTCACCCCGCACGGACCCGCGCGATCATGCCCGTGTACATGTGGGGCCGCGCCGCCGACCCGGCGCGCCTGCGAGGCCTTCGCCGCGCGACACGGGCTGCGCATCATCGAGGACGCCTGCCAGGCCCACGGGTCCCGGGCTCGCGGCCAGGCGCTGGGCACCGTGGGCGACCTCGGCTGCTTCAGCCTCAAAGACGGCAAGATCCTCTGGTGCGGCGAGGGCGGATTCATTCTCGCCAGCGACGACGCCCTGGCCGAACGCTGCCGGGCGTTCCGCACGCACTGGCAGGTTCCAGCCGCCGGACAGGGCGCCATGACCGAGATCGGCCACAACTACCGGCTCACCGAGGTCCAGGCCGTCATCGCCCGGTGGAACCTCGCCCGGTTCGATGACCTCCTGCGACGCCGGAAAGGCAGGCCACGCAGCTCAGCTCGGCCCTGGCCGACGATGCCGGAACTCCGCTGGCACGCGCCACGTGAATGGGAGGAATGGAACGGCTTCTCACCGGTAGCCACCATGGACATACCCCGGCCACGGGAGTTCGCGCGCCATCTGGCGGAAGCCGGGCGTGCCCAACAGCGTCGGCTCCTTCGGGCTCATCTGCCTGCGACCGCAGACCCATGTTCTCCCATCCGAAGCCCGCGCCGTGCCCGCGCGCCGCGACTTTCCTTGACTCGGTCCTGGCGGTCGTCCTGAGCGAGCACGATTCAGAAAAGGACATCGACGACGATGGCAACCACGATCGCAAAGGAGATCCGGCAATGGGCCTGATGGGAGATCCCGAGTACCTGGCGACAACGTTCGTGGTCATCGACTTCGAGGCAACCACCCCCAAAGGCGCCCGTCCCGAGCCCATCGAGGTCGCGGCGCTGGCCACCCGGGACACCGGCGGAACCGGCCTGACCGAGACGGCGCGGTTCTGCGAGCTCATCCACCCGCCGGCGCACGCACCGATCACGCCTCGTGACACCGCCGAGAACGGGATACGGCCTGCCGACGTCGCCGATGCCCGCCCGGCCGGCGCGGTCCTCGCCGACCTCGATCAGTTGGCTCCAGCCCCGCCGTGCCTGCTGGTCGCGCACAACGCCCACGTCGAAGCCGGGCCTGCTGTATGACTACCGGGACACTGCCCCAGGCTCGCCGACCACCCCCGTGATCGACACCGTCAAGCTGGCGCGCAGCACGCTCCCCGGCCTGATCTCCTACGGGCTCGACCACCTCATGTTCCAGCTCTCCATTCCCCGACCTCCCGACCGGCACCGTGCCATGCCCGACGTCGAGGCGACCACCGAGATTGCTCCGTCGCCTGCTCGCCCAGGCCGACCGAATGATCTCTACGCCGATCTGGGCCAGCTAACCAAGGCAATCGCGCTGGTCCCCCGCGCATCCCAGCCCCAGCAAGACGCGCTCTTCTGATGACCGACCGACGGCACCGCGACGTTAACCCGCAGGCCGTGGGGCGCGCTGATCAGCATCGAAGGCATCAGCGGAGTAGGGAAAGACCTACCTCACCACCCTGCTTCTGCAAGACGGCGCGTTCACGGCAATCAGTGAGTTCTCCGATCGCCTCAAGGCGAGCAGCCGAAACGCTCGGCCACCAGATCCTGCGTGGACTAGCCGACGAAGCGCACGGAGAACACTTCTTGCGCTCCGGGCACCCCGGAACAGAAACAGTGCTGCTGATCGCCGTCAAGACCTTCGACTACGAAGAGAGCCAGCCCAGGCTGGCCGCCGGCCACACGGTGCTGGAGGGCAGAAGCCTCGACTCGATCGCCGTCTACCAGTCACTGATCACCTGCACCGATGATCTGGGCCGCGCCCCAGCCGAAGCCCGGCAGATCCTCGCGCTCGCTGCCCGATGGCGACCGCTGCCCGACCTGACCATCCTGCTGACCGACGACATCAACGCAGCGGTCGGTCGGGCCGAGATCCGTGACTCGCGACGATTCACCGCCGAGCAGCGCAGCCTCCACGAGCGGGCCGCAGATATGTTCGCCCTGCTCGCCGCAGAGAACCCAGCCCGCTACTGCGTCATCGACCGGCGCCACACCGACCTTCCGGCCGCCATTGCCCAGATCAAGGACCGCGTAACGACGCTGGGCCATCCAATCACCGCTCGCGAAGCACGGGCAAGCACGGCCGGGCCGTAACCCCGCCCGCCGGAGCACGCGCTGAATTCCGGGGGAGGCATCAGGCCGGCAAGGACTCGATGATGGCGAATACTTCCTTGGCCAGCACGCGGGTGTCATCGACCACATTCGGGTGCTCGGCAAGCTCGGCGGCCGTCAGCCACACCGTCTCATGGGCGGCTGGCCACGAAGCAGGCTGATCGGCGATCGCGACGTAGATGGAGTCCACGTGGACGTGCGGCCTGGACTCATGACGGTCAGCAGGCACCTGCATCTCAAGAATCCACCAGGGAGGCGGAACCGGAACATGTGGAGTACCCACCGGCAACGGGACAGCGGACGGCGGCATCAGGCGCACCAGCAGCCCTGTTTCCTCCAGTACCTCCCTCAGCGCGGCCTCGGCGGTCGTCTCATCGGGCTCCACATGACCGCCCGCGGGCAGCAGCTTCCCAAGCCTCGGATGCATGATCAGGCACAACCGCCAGCTATCAGCATCCAGGGAGTAGACGAGCGCGCTGGCCGTGGATTCCTTCTTGATCGCCGTTACCGTCATCACCCCCTCTTCCCGTCGCCTCCGTCGATGATCCCGCAACCGAAGATCTATCTGGCGCTGCGACACGACGCGAACCGGACCGCCCTGACTAGCCGCAGCACTCCAGCCCGCCAGCTAGCGTCGTCGGGCCCTGCACGGCGATCGGCAAAAGAACGTATTCTTGACGGTGATCTGCATCACCGTTATATAGTAGACATCGCTGAGGCAAGGAACAAACGCCATGGCACGTAGGCAAGCAACGTCCGTCCCTCTGGCGCACGGAGGTCATGATGAGAAGCTCACGCTCGCCGAAGTGTGCGCCGAGTTGCGGATCGAGCGCTCGACGTTCTACGACTGGCGGGCGAAGGGCAGGGCACCTCGATGCCTGAAGCTACCCAACGGCGAGATCCGCGTCACCCGCCGCGACCTAGACGCCTGGTTAGAGACGTGCCTGACCAGGTGAGCGACGCTCCCGCGTCCGGCCAGCGGGAGTCCTTCGACGTCAGATTCTGGAAGATCCGGATCTACAAAGGAAAGCGCGGCCGTACCTACGCGGTCCGCTGGACGGTGGCAGGTCAGGAGTTCCACCAGACCTACGGCACCAGCACGCTGGCCGACAGCCGTCTCGCCGAGCTGCGGACCTTCGCGCGTAGCGGCGTCGCGTTCGACGTGGCATCCGGGTTCCCGGTGCCCGAAGTCCGGCAGGTCCGCGCCGCGGATGCCGCGAAGACGAGCGAGGTGACCTGGTACGACCACGCCCTCCGGTACGTGGCCAGGCGGTGGGACGGCCTGTCGCCGAACTCGCGCCGATCGGTGGCCGAGACGCTCACCACTATCACGTCCGCGCTCCTCACATCCGATCGCAGGCGGCCTGGCGACGAGCGCTGCGGCATGCGCTGTACCTATGGGCGTTCCGAAACCAGCCAGACCCGCCACCTGAGGTAGCCGCGGCCCTGTCCTGGGTGGCAGGGCACTCGCTGCCGCTATCAGCCCTGGCCGACGACGACGTCATGCTCGACGTGCTCGCCGCGATTGCCCGCAAGCTCGACGGCAGCCGCGCCGCCGCCAACACCATTAACAGGAAACGGGCCGTCCTCAGCAATGTCCTGGACTACGCGGTAGGCCGCGGCCTGGACGCCAACCCGCTGCCCCGCGTCTCCGGCATGTGGACCAGCCCGAAGACCACCGAAGGTGTCGTCGACCCCGGAGTCGTGGTGAACCGGCGCCAGGCCGAGGAACTGCTCATCGCGGTCAGCTACCAGGGCCGGATCGGCCCTCGCCTGGTCGCGTTCTTCGCCTGCATGTACTTCGCCGGCCTGCGTCCCGGCGAAGCCGTCGAACTCCGCGCCGACCGTAGCCTCGACCTCCCCGACAGCGACGACTGGGGAACCCTCTACCTCCGCGAGTCCGCGCCCACCGTCGGCTCCGCCTGGTCAGCCTCCGGCCGCCGCCGCGATCCTCGCCAACTCAAGCACCGCGCCCACGAAGAAGTCCGCCCCGTCCCGTGCCACCCGGCCCTAACCGCCTACCTGCACCGCCAGATCGAGCGAGTTCGGCACCTCCGCCGACGGCCGCCTCTTCCGCGGCGAGCGCGGCGGCGATCTGTCCGAAAGCGTCTACGGCCGCGCCTGGCAAGGCGCCCGCCTCCTCGCGTTCACCCCGGCAGTCGCCAACTCGCCTTTAGCCCGGCGCCCCTACGACCTGCGCCACGCCTGCCTATCCACCTGGCTCAACGGCGGCGTAGAGCCGACTCAGGTCGCCCAATGGGCCGGCAATAGCGTCCAGGTCCTCCTGCGTGTCTATGCCAAGTGCATCGCCGGCCGCGACGAGGTCAACCGCCGCCGCATCGAAGACGCTTTCCGCGACGACACCGACGACCGCTGAGGTAGAGACCCTGCACCGCGCCAGCAGCGGCAGCCTGGTGGCTGACGGTCACAAAACGAACCGTACTAGCCGGAGCATTTATGCCAGAGTCACGCCTCGGCCACAGAGCAGCAGTTCAGTCGCAGTCAAGGTCCGATCAGCGCCAGTTCTGTCCTGGGTGTTTGGTTACTCAGACGCAAGCAGGGCATCGAGCTCTACTGTGCTGATCGCAATAACGTTTGAGAACAGCTGCGGCAGCTTCCCACGCTCGGTAATCGTGTCCAGATAGCATCGAACTCTTCGTATCTTGTTCATCTGCGATTCTTGGCCGACGACCAAGCCATAGAGGCCCAAAGCGGAGGCGTTCAGCATGTCACCCATGATGTGCTTTGAAGTACCACTATAGATCACCTCGATGGCGAGCAGGCAACGGGGATTGGGGTTCGGTGGTAGGTTCTCGAAACGTGCCCATAGCGGGCCGGGTAGAAGTTTCTCGGATATGGAGGAATTCGCTCCAGGACTTGTGTTATAGGGCCCGATGGCAATGTCCACGCGTGGGGCGTAGCGCTTAACGTCGGACGTAAGAGAATCAGTGGCATCCTTAACAACGGACCATTCGAGTCGGACATCGGCGAAGTGTCGTCGGAGCGCTGCCTCGGTAACTAGCTGGTATTCGTTAGCAGTCATGACGGTTAGCATTCTACGACTGCACTATGAGGGTCAAGTCACGCGAAAGACCGCTATACTGCGATGCAGGCCAATCGGGTCCGTCAGCGGCCGATCCCGACGCGTTATAACAGCTGGTGGAAGCTGGAAGGAACCTCGACGCATCATCGCGCGTGGCCTGCCTGGTGTAGGTGGCCGCCGTCAAGCTCTTGTCCGGCCCGACCACAGCCGTACTGTCGTCATCTAGCGCAGTCATATCGGGTGGTGAGCCCGCTACTCAGGGCCCACCGCGGGCCTGGAGACGGCGAGGGTCGTCTGCGGATGTGCTGCTGATCGTGCCGAGGAGTTGCAATCGTGTCTGCTCGAACTCGTCTGGCAGTTCCCCGATGACTGTGGTGAGCAGGCGCCCTTCGGCTTCCGCAGTGCCGGATCGTATGCCGGAGTTTGAGCAAGATCTGCATCTGATCATGTTGGCGGCTAGCGGACTGGCTCCCACACAGTCGGGGCACATGCCGTGATTTGCCAGAATGTCTGCAAGCAGAACAATGGCCAGATCATGCGGTCCTGTGCCGTAATATCCCCATGTCAGATCTCCCGTGCGCCTATCGGCGTCGCGAAGTACTCGGCGACTGCGGTCGGACATCTCGACGGTAATCAGGTGCGTCTCAGCTGCGTTCTGATTGCCACGATAGATCCAGTTCGCGATGTCTGGTTCTGAGATAAGCCAGCGTGCGATGGAAAGTGCTGTGCGAGGCCCGGGTGCACGGGGAATCGTCGGTGTGATGCTCGGATCGGCCCGCTTGCACCACCGGGCCGCGGCTGAGGTGAGGCGGCGCAGATGCGGGTCGAGCGGCTGGTAACCGGGGCGTTGCTCCTCGCCGTCCGCAGCAACCGGGGCAGGCATTTGAGCGTTCCTCTGGTCATAGGTGTGAAGCTGCTCCGTCAGGAATGCGGCGATGCGCTGGACTTCATCGAGGGCTCCGTCACGCGCGGCGCATGCTGCGTGGGCCCAGAGCGTCAGCAGGGCCGCAGCCGGCAGGCGGATCTCTCGGTGACCGAGCCAGCGGCTGAACTGTCTTTCGGCTTCGCTGAGGACTTCACCGGAGAGCGGTTTCGCAAGAGGCTGAGATACTGGCTCGTCGAGCTCGTGCACGCGTCGTTGGCCGGAAGGCAAGGCAACAGGCCAGCCTGCGGCGGCGAGCCGGGTCTGAAGCATCGCGATTGCTGTGGAGAAGCTCCGAGGATTCGGCGTGTTCCAGACCAGCGCCGACGTGAGGTCTTCTTCTGCCTCATAGATTTCGCGGTCATGTCCCTTTTGATCGCGCGCCGCATTGAGTAGCTGGTCGCATTCAGCGATGACGCCAATGAGCACGGACTCGGCTCGGTGGCCGCCGGCCAGGGAGCTCGCTTCGAAGCCGTGAAGCGATTTGTCTAGGGTGAACTGGATCAGCGCGTTCGTGTAGGCCACAGTGCCGTCGCGGTCTGCTCTGCCGACGCTGGCCGTGGTTGAGGCGAGGATTCTTAGCCCCGTGCTCAGCGCCCGCCGATCAAAGCCAGCATCAAACGCGGACCCCATCAGAGTGCTCAGACAGCTGGCTGTAGTGGCGGCGATTCCGCCCGCTTCACGTCGCGTTGGCGGGTAGCGCCAGCCGGTTCGCGCGGCAGGAAGGTCAGTTGAGGGCGGCCGCTCGGTCCGCAGGCGCACGCCGATCATTTCCAGGCCAGCCTCGATCAGGTCAGTAGGAACATGCTTGCCTTGCCGGTACAGACGATCAGCCAAGCTGGCCAGCCGCTGAACATCGGCATCGAAGGTCCCGTGGCCCTGCCATCCTGCTGGCCAGCCTGTGCTCGCAGGCTGGGGTGACGGCAACAACGATGTCAAGGTACCGGCGGTCTCCTCCAGAAGGTCATAATCACTCCACCACCCAGTCGCATTAGTTCGAGCTGACCGGGCATTCGCTTCCACGTCAGCGGGACGTACGAGCCCGGCTGCCAAGGTGGCGGCAAGTTCCTCGGCGGGCTTGCTGTCCCCCGCAGCGAAGTCCAGGACAAATCGATTCAGCAGTTCCCGGCGCGACGTCTTTGACCTGGCCGGCTTCATGGGCACATGGCTACTGCTATCGGGCGGCAGCGACGATGGGAAGGGCGGGCGCTCGAAGAACCCAGCGTCCGAGCGCGCTGGTGGCGGTGGCGGAATCCGGGGCTTCGGCGGAGTGCGATACCCCACTGGCAGGAGCGCGCGGCCAACGCGCTCGATCGTGATGTCGGCCAGTGCGTTAAGCGCTGCGCTGGCAATCTCCCGCTGCCCACGCTTCCGCGCATCCCGGGCGATTGTCGCCAGAGCGCTATGCACCTCGTCGAACACTCGCGGATGTCCCGCCTGGTCGAGGCCGAGAACCCACAATGCCCTGATAATGCTCACCGCTAGTGCAGCCGACTCGACGCTGACCGCACGCTCAGATAGCGCCCGAACTGCGACCGCGACCTCCTCAGGCGACCCGCTGCGGGCGCGATCCGCCAAGACGATCGTGTAACTGCCGACCAGCCTGAGGCTCTCGTCGTACGGTAGTTCGGCATCGGCTACCAACTGGCCGAGTACCTCGGCGACGCCGCCGGATGCCCTGCCCCTTCGGCGATCACGCGATAGCACCGTCACCACGCGCCTACGAGTATGCACGGACAACGACGGCGGGTTCATGCGCTGCACGGTCTCCCACACGGTGGCGCCTACGGCCAGTATCGACCAGCCGAACGCTGCAAAGGCAGCCGTGCTCAATCGTGCGGTAGGCGAAAAGGACACCCACAACGGAAAGACCACGCCCGCGCCGACAACGGCCACCGGCACCGGCGTAAGCCAACCCGGTAGAACACTACGAACCACAGCCCATGAGTAGTTCGCCATCACCTGCAAGACGATCGCACCCACAGCGAGACCAAGCACGACGACTGCGGCCTGAATACTCGCCGCGGCAATCAGCACAGCAGGCTGCAGACCCCGGCTACTGGCGCTATTCCCAAGATGCAATCCCGGCCAGATCCAGACCACAGCTGCCCACGCCATGGCACTCAGAGCAACAACTAGCCCTCGGCGGGCCTGCTTCCGCCCAGATCGACGCCGTCTACTCCTCTCCCACCACCCTCGCCACATGACACCGCCACCGCCTCACCGGACCGGGCGTGACCCGGCTCATCGTTTACATCTGCGTCCCTGGCCATCCATCACCGCCGCAACTCGGGCGAGGTGCCCCGAGCTGACGAGGCGCATGGCAGCTCGGCACACAGTGACCAAGTCACTCAAGTCGGGTAACATTCTGCGTCGGCAAGGCTGACGCGCACATGAGGCGGCACGTTCATGACCGACAGCCATGCGCAGAATATCGGTTCTCGGACCGCGCCACTCGCTCGCCGACGGGCGCCGTGCGATCAGCGAGAGCCCTCGGCGTGCGCTTTGGTCCGACCGGTCCGACCAATGCGTCACGCTGAGTGGCTCATCGGCCATGGGCGCGCCGGCTGCCGGTACGACTTCATCGCCTTGCATGACGGTGTCCTGCTGATGCGCGGAGCGAGAGAAGGACGGCGGCGTCCATGGCGACACGTTGACCAGCTGAGCAGGGGGTCCGCGAGCAGGCCGACTTGTGCCGCCGAGCCGCCCGCGCGGATCATCGGCTCCTGGCAGGCCAAGGCCACTGGTCACGGCGGCCAGCGCGCCTGGGAGAGTTTGGCGAAACCACCTGACCTGTGGTGATGCGGATCTGACGATCTTGCCGGACCCCAAGGTTCGAGGATTCTTACCCAACATGTGCCGAGGTACTGACGCGCCTTTGGTGGGAGCCCTTATATTATAAGGATGTTTTCCACACCCGCAGAGATTCCGACGCCAGTCGATGTGCTCCCACTCATCGAGAGCGTCGTCCCCGACCTAACAAGGAGCCTGCGGCTCGGCATCGGGTACGCAGATGAGCAGCAGCCAGACCTGGACGACCGCGATCCCTGGTTCTGGTCTCACTCCGCACGCTGGCGTGCACGCCGACACTTGCTGTCGGTTAAGCCCGCAGGGTGGGGAATCAGCCCGGCTGTGCCGAATTCGGGCATACACCTGAGCATTGCCGATATTCACACAATCCGCGTGCTGAGATCCTTCGGCGGCACCGTGCCGCATCCTGGCAGCAACCGCAAGCGGCGTCGCGATTGGGTTCAGGACAGGCTGCTACTGGCCGATGGCCTGCGGCCACTGTCTCTCCTGGCCGACTGGCAAGCTCATGAGGATGAGCCGCTTATCTACGTCAGCCTGCCCAAGCGCCCGTGGTCCTACGGCTCTGACCCTGAGTTGCACTGGCGCGTGCCAGTCACCGGCGACACCGACCAGGATCTCGCCAACCTGCGCTTCGATCCCGGCCTGCTACCCGGCGACGTGATGGTGACGGTCAAGATCGATCCGGCCGAAAGGGACGCCGGATGATCCATGAGCGAGTCCGGCATGCCCGGCTTTACCTCGGATGGTCGCAGACCAGGCTAGCCGAGATGATCGGGATCACCCAGCCCGCCGTGTCTCAAATTGAAAGGACGGGCAATGTTTCAGATGAAACGCTCGAAGCAATCGCGGCCGTTACAGGATTTTCCTTGTGGTGGTTCCGGCAGGAAGCGATGCCGGACCTTCCTATGGGCAGTCTCCGTTTCCGCAAACGGGCAAGCGCTACGGTACGCGATGACGAACAGGTACGGGCGAATGTCCGGCAAGCGCTGGAGGTTATCGAGCGCCTTTACCCCACTGTCAAGTTGCCGTCCGTCCGCATGCTGCCCAGTCCAGCCAGCGAGGAAGTCACGGACGATGGGATTGAGATCAAGGCCCTTGAGGTCCGCGAGTGGCTCGGAGTCGGGCCATCTGACCCGATCCCGAGCGTCGTCCGAGCTGTCGAGCGCGCTGGGGTAATCGTCATGGGAACAGCCCTGGAAATAGCAGCACATGACGCAGTGTCATACTGGTCATCCGACACTCAGCGACCGCTGATCTGCTTTAGCCGTGGCTTTCCTGGTGATCATCAGCGTCTCAGCGTAGCTCACGAAACCGGGCATCTTGTTTTGCATCACTTGCGGCATGTTGACCCGAAGCGCGCCGAGAGCGAGGCATTCCGGTTCGCCGCGGCTCTCTTGCTGCCCTCCATCGTGGTGTTCGATGAAATCGAGCAACCGGTCACGCTGCGCAGCCTTGCCTATGTTAAGGCCCGGTGGGGAATATCGATCGCGGCCCTCATCCGCCGGTGCGATGATCTACACATCATTAGCCAGGAGAAGCGGACCTCCCTTGAAAAGCAACTCTCTGCGCGGGGATGGCGTAAGACTGAGCCTGTACATGTGCCGGATGAGCGCCCGGTGCTGATTGCGAAGATGATCGAGGCAACGGTAGGAACCCATAGTCCGCAGCGCCTGCATTATGCACTAGGCCTTCCGCCCATGGCCTGCAAGGATCTAATGATATAGGAGGCCAACAAAGCCACGAAATTGTCGAGTTGCACTGAACCGGCAGGCCCGGCAACGGCGCTGGCGTCATGGTCGGCGCGGCGCTGATCAAGGCGGTCTACGCCCCGCCGGACCCGTACCGCGCGGCTGATCGCCGAGCACGCGACTCTCTGCGGGAGGCCATCGGCGATGCCCCGTCGCACTGGGCCTGCTGCCGGTTCCCGGCCAAGCTGCGCGACCATGACGGCATCCTGGACGCGTGCCTGGACCGGGTACTCGCCACCCTGCGCGCAGCGAAGCCCGAGATGGGCAGGACCGTCGCCATCGACGGAAGCGACCTGCCCGGCGTACGCCAACGGCCAGCGGTTCGTCAAGCGCGGCGGGGAACTGCGCGAGCGGCTCGCCGACCCCGACGCGACATGGGGTCACCGGTCCTCGATCTCCACGCGCTCCGGTAGGGACTACTACGGCTACAAGGTACATACCGCTGTCTGCACCACGATGGGACTGCCGGTGGCGTGGGAAGGTAGAGACAGCGAAGGACTCCGAGCTTCCGCTCGTGCCGGTGCTGCTCGACGCAGTTGCCCGCCGGGGCTTCACGCCCGATGTCTGAGTCATGGACAGGGGTTATGACGCCGAGGTCATCTATGACCAGACCGAGAGCCGTCACATGTGCCCCGTCGTGCCGCTCCGCCAGACGCCCGCGGTCAAGGCGGGCAAGGACAAGCCGCCATTCTTCCGATCACGGGACGTGGACGTTCACCGGCTCGGACGCGAAGCGCGGCGCGAAATGGGCGATGCTGCTGCTACCCGTCCGCCGCTTGCCTCGCCTGCAACTGCACGTTGACCTGACGATCCTCGCCACTCTCGCTCACGCTTTCGCCGAGGTAGATATGAGGCGATTTGCGGCTTAGCTATATCCATTGCTCGACATCGGAATGGATTTGGAGCATCATCCAAATTAGCCGCGTCGGTGACGGCTCTCAGCATCCCGAAAAGGTAGGCAACGTGCCCGTCGCATTCCTTGAGAGCGGCGTCCTCTATTGCGAGGACAACCTGCGGCAACTGGCGCAGTTTCCCTCCGAGTGCATTGATCTCGTCTACCTCGATCCGCCGTTCTTCTCGAATCGGTACTATGAGGTAATATGGGGCGATGAGGCGGAGGTGCGCTCATTCGAGGACAGATGGGCCGGGGGTATCGAGGTCTACATCGACTGGATGAGAGACCGCGTCCGCGCACTGCATCGAGTGCTGCGGCCGAACGGCTCGCTGTACCTGCATTGTGACCCGCATGCGAGTCACTACCTCAAGATCATGCTTGACGGGGTGTTTGGAATCAATACCTTCCGTAACGAGATCATCTGGAAGCGCAGTCACGGGCATAATAGCGCTCACCGTTTCGGTGCCAGCCACGACGTGATCTTATTCTACGGCAAGGGCCAGCATACACAGTGGAACCCCATCTACCAGCCATATGACGCGTCCTACGTCGACAAGCATTACAAGCATGTGGACGCGGCCGGTCGCAGGTACAAACGCGAGAACCCTGCCGGTCCCGGCACCCGCAATGGCGCGACCGGCCAGCCGTGGCGGGGCATTGACCCAACGGCGAAGGGCCGTCATTGGGCACGGCCGCCCATCGAGCTTGAGGCCCTGGATGCAGCGGGTCAGATCTACTGGCCGAGCAAGCCAGGCGCGTGGCCTTACATAAAACTCTACCTGGACGAGATGCCGGGCGTCCCAGCGCAGGACGTGTGGACCGATATAGACCCCATCAACATGATCGCCAAGGAGCGTCAGGGGTATCCGACCCAGAAGCCGGAAGCCCTTCTCCGGCGGATCATAGCCGCGAGCAGCAACAAGGGTGATGTCGTCCTTGATCCGTTCTGCGGGTGTGGCACGACAATCGCTGTCGCGGAGCAGATGGGCAGGCAGTGGGTAGGGATCGATATAAGCCCCACTGCCGTCGTCATCATGAACAACCGCATACGGAAAGCAACGCATGGACGCTGCGTGCCGAAGGTCATAGGGCTGCCGGTGACCGAGGGTGACCTTCGGAGCCTCAAGCCATTTGAGTTCCAGAACTGGGTGATTCAGAAATTCTGGGGGACACATTCGCCGCGAAAGAGCGGCGATATGGGAATTGACGGCTATTCCTTTATGGTCAATGATCCGATACAGGTAAAGCAGTCGGAGGGAGTGGGGCGCAACGTCGTTGATAACTTCGAGACCGCTGTAGAACGCGCCGGGAAGGACAAGGGTTACATCGTCGCTTTCAGCTTCACCCGCAACGCGCGCGAAGAAGTGGCCCGCGCTCGCTGGGAGAAGAAGATGGATATCCAGCTTGTAACCGTGAAGCAGCTTCTTCATCCTGAGCCCGAGCGCAGCGTTCCGTTCCTCCCCGGCACGGCAACAGTGCTCGACCTGCCGTTGCCGCCGTCCCGGCCCCGCGACGCGAGACCAACTGCGCAGGAACTGATCGAAAGTGACCGGGCTGCCGTCTAGCTCGCGACGAACGTTCCCCGGCCCGGCACGCTGAAGATCACGCCTTCCTCACGGAGCATCCCCAGCGCCCGCTTGACTGTCGCCGCCGACAGGCCAGATTGTTCAGCAAGCTCCATGATCGACGGGACGCGTGGGCCGATCTCGCCGGCTCTGATCCGATCGCGCAGCAGGCCCGCTAGCTGCACGTACGGGTGCTCAGGCGAGTCCGGGTCGATCTTCACCCGGTCACAGTAACGAGCCACGCTGCGGTGGAGCTAGGCCAGGTTAGCTGAGGTTAGATGTAGTCAGATAAGGCCGGCTGAGCTAGGCTGAGCGGTTATGACGCTGTGCCCGTATTGCAACCAGTTCCAGCCGACCACCGGGTGCCCTGTGCCGAAGTGTGGCGGGTACGTGTGCCCGTGCAGCGGGCGATGCAACCGGCAGGAGCGGTTCAGTTCAGCGGCGCACGCCGAGATGACACAGCGCCTAGCCAGCGGGCAGGCACCCGGCGTCCGCTAACACCGGCCAGACTGGCGTCATGGGTTTCGCCAATCGTTTGCCAAGCCCCTCCTTGGACACGGCAGTGACTGCTCGCCGCGCACCGCGATGACCATCGGCCGGGCGGATTGAAGGAGATCGACCAGGGTACCGAGGCGGCACCGGGGAACGGAGAAACTTCTCCGGGTATTCTCCGGGACCAGCCGTAGACGGCCGGTCTGAACCGGACGCAGCCGGACACCAGTATGATCAACCCCTGACCGCGTCAGCGCTGGTCAGAGGCTGTTTCCGCAGGTGGTGGCAGGTGTTGGGTTCGAACCAACGTAGGCTGAGCCGACGGTTTTACAGACCGCTCCCTTTGGCCACTCGGGCAACCTGCCGTAAGCCGCCCGCCAGTGACGGCACGTTGAAGGATAGCGGAACCTTCCCGGTGCGTCAGCATCCAGGCGTCTAACCTTGATCCCGTGGCAGCAGAATCCTCGTTCGACATTGTGTCGAAGATCAATCGTCAGGAAGTCGACAACGCGCTGAACCAGGCCGCCAAGGAAGTCAGCACCAGGTTCGACTTCCGCGGCGTCGGTGCCTCGATCACGTGGTCGGGCGACAAGGCCGTCGAGATCAGGGCGAACAGCGAAGACCGAGCAAACGCCGTGCTCGACGTGTTCAAGGAGAAACTGATCAGGCGCGGCGTCTCGCTCAAGGTCCTGGAGCCTGCGGACCCGAAGCTGTCCGGCAAGGAGTACCGGCTGCTGATGAGCCTGAAAGAGGGCATCTCGCAGGACTACGCGAAGAAGATCTCCAAGATCATCCGGGACGAGGGCCCCAAGGGCGTCCGCGCCCAGATCCAGGGCGACGAGCTCCGGGTCTCGTCCAAGAAGAAGGATGAGCTTCAGGCGGTCCAGGGCCTGCTCAAGGGCCAGGAACTCGACATCGCCCTGCAGTTCGTCAACTACCGGTAGGCACCCAGGCCGTCGCCCAGGACGCGGCGAAGTCGAGCGCAACGCGGCGCCCATCGGCAGCTCTGCGGCGATCCACGAACCGGCCAAGTAATCGCCGTCATCTGGGGTATGTGTCTTCGTGACGAACCAAACCGACGAGCTCACGCCCCGCCTAGACGAACGCGCGCCCGCCAACGGTCGTGGTTGTTGTGCGCCAAGCGGCAACCAGCCACGACCAGCGGCCGACGGCGCGTACGGCTCCGCGCCGCGACGCTGACCAGGAGGTACCTGGTGCGATTCATGGACCGGACCGATGCCGGACAAGCCCTGGCCCGTTCGCTCGATCACCTGCGCGGCACCGACCTCGTAGTTCTCGGCCTGCCCAGAGGCGGCGTTCCCGTGGCGTACGAGGTCGCCAGGGCACTCCGCGCCCCGCTCGACGTCATCGTGGTGCGCAAGCTCGGTGTTCCTTACCAGCCAGAACTCGCGATGGGCGCGATCGGCGAGGGCGGCATCAGGGTCAGCAACGACGAAGTCATCAGGCGCGGCGGCATCACCGACCAGGAGATCGCGGCCGTGGAGCAACGCGAGCGCGCCGATCTCGTCGAGCAGGCGCGGCGGTTCAGGGCCGGGCGGTCCGTCGTCGATGTCGCTGGCCGCACCGCGGTCATCGTCGACGACGGCATCGCGACCGGGTCGACCGCCGCCGCAGCCTGCCAGGTCGCCAGGCAGATGGGCGCGGCGCGGGTCGTGCTCGCGGTGCCGGTCGGCGCCCCTGAATCGATCCGTGCACTCCAGGACGTCTGCGACGAGGTCGCGTGCTTGTACGCACCCGAGTACTTCATGGCCGTTGGCACGTTCTACGACAATTTCCGGCACGTGTCCGACACCGAGGTGACCGACATGCTCGCCCGCGCGCTCGAGGCCGTCCAGGTTCCCGCCGGCAAGCAAGCGGCGAGCACGTCAGCGAGCACGTCAGCGAGCACGTCAGTGCCGCCCGCGGCAGAAGCGCGCTGGCGGGCGTCGGACGCCAGACGCCCTGACCCGGGCCAGGCAAAGACCGCCGTGCAGGTTCCCGGCCCGCCAGACCGGGACGAGGACGTGCAGCTCAGGGTCGCCGACGGGACGATCGTCCTGGACGGCCACCTCACCATCCCGGCGAACGCCGCAGGCACCGTCATCTTCGTCCACGGCAGCGGCAGCAGCAGGCACAGCCCGCGCAACAGGGTCGTGGCCACCCAGCTCAACGACGCCGGCCTCGGCACACTCCTGTTCGACCTGCTGACCAGGGACGAGGAGGTCGAACGGGCCAACGTCTTCGACATCCAGGCGCTCGCGGCCAGGCTCGCCGACGTCACGTGCTGGCTGCGGGATCAGCCGGGCGGCCGGCACACCGCGCTCGGCTACTTCGGCGCGAGCACCGGGGCGGCGGCCGCGTTGTGGGCCGCCGCCGAGCCTGGCGCGCACATCGACGCCGTCGTATCCCGAGGAGGCCGCCCTGACCTCGCGGATACCCGGCTCCGCGACGTGCATTCCCCCACGCTGCTCATCGTCGGCAGCCGCGACGAGATCGTGCTTGGCCTCAACAAGCAGGCACAGCAGCAGTTGCGGTGCGAGAACCGGCTGGCGATCGTGCCTGGTGCCACCCACCTTTTCGAGGAACCGGGCGCACTCCGCACTGTGACCCGCCTGGCCCGCGAGTGGTTCGCCGGTCATTTCGCCCCGCCCGGCTGACGACGCGACCCGGCTGCTGCGCTGCAGTGGCGAGCGAGCCTTGTTGAGCGTCGTGGTCTTTCTGGCTAGGAGGCGACCGCCGCCTGGTGGCGGAACCCGGCCACGGCGGCGAACGCGGGCACCGCGACCGGCGACGCCGTTCCCGCCAGAACCGCCGCCAGCTCGGCGAACTCGTGCGCCCGTCCGGCGTCCCTGGCGTGGTCGGCGCACAGCCCGCTGGCCCGGTTCGCGCAGTCCCAGCAGCCGGCCGCTGCCGCACCGGAGGTCCGGTAGGCGTACGCGTCCATCAGCGCCGCGAGCAGCGTCTCCAGCTGCGCAGGTGTCAGCGCCTCGCAGCGGCCCGCCTGCTTGGCCCGCTCGATCAGCGACGCCAGGGTGATCGCGTTCCGCTTGTCCCACTGGCTGAGCCTGGCAAGGAAGCGCCGGTCGATCCCGGTCAGCTCGACCCCGCTCAGGGCGCCGTCGAGGATGGCCCTGGCAGTCGCCCTCCCGGAGTCTGCCGCGGCGGCGCGAGGCCGCGGGCGGATGCTCAGCGGGCTGGGATTCGCGGCGCCGGCGCTGGCTGCTTGCCCCCGGGCGAGATCAGTCATGGGACCGCGTCCTCCTTAACGGAAGAATCTCGATGACGCGAGTATGACGCCTGCCAGCCTCGACGGGTTGACACGCTGCGTAATCGACGTCGTGTCGTGACACTACGGTCGGTTAGCTGAGGCGGATTGGTGACGACCACGTCAGTGCATACGGCCGTGCTCGCACGATCGGGGGCGAGGCGGTAATAAGATGCCTTCAGGTGCACGCCCCCCGTCCGCGATCAGGCGGACCCGTCGGAACGACACCGCGCCACCGGCCCGGCAGGGGCAGCCCGGCAGCAAGGCCGGCGGATTAGAAATCGCCCGCGACGCGTTGTCGTGAGCGGAAATGTAGACAGCTGTTCACAATTACGCGTGCGCCTGAATGGCGTCGCGTCTGAGCGGATACGCCGTCACCGCAGCTCAGGGCGGCTTCGGCGCACAGAGGAGGAACTCCGCTGTGACCAAGCAAGTACATCAGCTTGACCGGGTGATCATCAGGTTCGCCGGCGACTCTGGTGACGGCATGCAGCTCGCCGGCGACAGGTTCACGCAGGAGACCGCGACGTTCGGCAACGACCTCTCGACGCTGCCGAACTTCCCCGCCGAGATCCGCGCCCCGGCAGGCACGCTTCCCGGAGTGTCGAGCTTCCAGCTCCACTTCGCCGATCACGACATCCTGACCCCCGGCGACGCGCCCGACGTGCTCGTCGCGATGAACCCGGCGGCGCTGAAGGCCAACATCGAGGACCTGCCGCGCGGCGCCGACATCATCGCCAACACCGACGAGTTCACCAAGCGGAACCTCACCAAGGTCGGCTACGAGGGCAACCCGCTCGAAGACGGTTCGCTCGACGGCTACCAGCTGCACGCCATACCGATCACCTCGGTGACGGTCAAGGCGCTCGAGGGCTACCAGATCAGCAAGAAGGATGCCGAGCGGGCGAAGAACATGTTCTCCCTCGGCATGCTGTGCTGGCTGTACAACCGCCCCGCCGAAGGAACCCTGCGCTTCCTCGAGTCGAAGTTCGCGAGCAAGCCGGAGATCATGAAGGCCAACATCGCGGCCTTCCAGGCTGGCTGGAACTACGGCGAGACGACCGAGGAGTTCTCGGTCCAGTACGAGATCAAGCCGGCCACGCTGCCGCCAGGGCAGTACCGCAACATCACCGGCAACACCGCACTCGCGAACGGCCTGGTCACCGCCTCGCGGCTGGCGGGCCTGCAGATGTTCCTCGGCTCGTACCCGATCACTCCGGCCTCGGACATCCTGCATGAATTGTCCAAGCACAAGCGGTTCGGAATCCGGACGTTTCAGGCCGAGGACGAGATCAGCGGGGTGGGCGCCGCGCTCGGCGCGGCTTTCGGCGGCGCGCTCGGCGTGACGACCACGTCGGGGCCTGGCATGTCCCTGAAGGCCGAGACCATCGGCCTCGCCGTCGCTGTCGAGTTGCCGCTTGTGGTCTGCGACATCCAGCGCGCAGGGCCGTCCACAGGAATGCCGACCAAGACCGAGCAGGCCGACCTGCTGATGGCGCTCTACGGCCGCAACGGCGAGTCGCCGCTGGTCGTGCTCGCCCCGGCGACTCCCGGCGACTGCTTCACCACCGCGATCGAGGCGACCAGGATCGCGGTCAAGTACCGGACGCCGGTGATCATCTTGTCCGACGGCTACCTGGCCAACGGGTCAGAGCCGTGGCGGGTGCCTGAGGTGGCCGAGCTTCCTGACCTGAAGTCTGAGTTCTCCTTCGCGCCGCCGGCCGACGCGGGCGGGGCCTCCGCAGCGGATGGCGGCGGCGAGCCGTTCCTGCCGTTCAAGCGGGACCCGCAGACCCTGGCCAGGCCGTGGGCGATTCCCGGCACGGCCGGGCTTGAGCACCGGATCGGCGGGATCGAGAAGGCCGACGGGTCGGGCGACATCTCCTATGACCCGGACAACCACGACAAGATGGTCAGGCTGCGCCAGGCCAAGATCGACGGGATCGCCGCCGACATCCCGCCGCTCGAGGTCGACGACCCTGACGGCGCCGCGCGGTTGCTGGTGCTCGGCTGGGGCTCGACGTTCGGCTCGATAGGCGCCGCCGTCCGCCGGGTGCGGCTGGCAGGGGGCTCGGTTGCCCAGGCCCACCTGCGGCACCTCTCGCCGTTCCCGGCGAACCTCGCCGACGTGCTGAAGCAGTACGACAAGGTGCTGGTCCCGGAGATCAACACTGGCCAGCTCGCGCTTATCCTGCGCGGCAGGTTCCTGACCGACGTAATCTCCTACAACCGCGTTCGCGGGCTGCCGTTCCGGGCCGCCGAGCTGAGCGGGGTCATCCAGGATGTGATTGCCAATGCCTAGGCCAACCGACACCGGCGACGCGAGCGCCGAGCACACCACCACCGGCAACGGCGCCGGGCGGCATGCCGCACTGACGCTGGTACCACACACCGGCCAGAAGCAGAGCATGAAGGACTTCAAGTCCGACCAGGAAGTCAGGTGGTGCCCGGGCTGCGGTGACTACGCGATCCTGGCCGCTTTCCAGTCCTTCCTGCCCGAGCTCGAGGTGCCGCGGGAGAACCTCGTCATCATCTCAGGCATCGGCTGCTCGTCGCGGCTGCCCTACTACGTCAACAGCTATGGCCTGCACTCGATCCACGGCCGCGCGCCCGCTATCGCGACCGGGCTCGCCGCCTCGCGGCAGGACCTGTCGGTCTGGGTGATCACCGGGGACGGCGACGCGCTGTCGATCGGCGGCAACCACCTGATCCACGCGCTGCGCAGGAACGTCAACATCAAGATCCTGCTGTTCAACAACCGCATCTACGGGCTGACCAAGGGCCAGTACTCGCCGACCTCGGAGCAGGGCAAGGTGACCAAGTCGACGCCGTACGGGTCGCTGGACACCCCGTTCAACCCGCTCTCGCTCGCGCTCGGCGCCGAGGCCAGCTTCGTCGCCAGGACCATCGACTCCGACCGCAAGCACCTGACCAGCGTGCTGCGGGCGGCGGCCGACCACCGCGGCACCGCGTTCATCGAGATCTACCAGAACTGCCCGATCTTCAACGACGACGCGTTCTCGCCCGTCACCTCGCCTGGTGAGCGCGAGCAGCGCGTGATCAGGCTGGAGCACGGGCAGCCGGTGACGTTCGGGCCCTCGGGCGAGCATGGCCTGCGGTTCGGGCCAACCGGATCGCTCGAGGTCGTGTCCGTGCCAGCGGACGGGACCTCGACGATCTCGACCTCGCAGGACGACTCGCTGCTCGTGCACGACGCGCACGCAGCCGACCCGTCCTACGCGTTCGCGCTGAGCCGGCTGGACAGCACCGACTTCGCGCACACGCCGATCGGGATCTTCCGCGACGTGGAGCGCCGCACCTACGACGACGCGATGAGCGGTCAGATCGACGCGGCCCGCGAGCGCCAAGGGGACGGCGACCTCGCCGCCCTGCTCGCCGGCAATGACACCTGGCACGTGGCCTGATTCCGGAGCCGACTTCCGCACCGTTTACTCGATCTCGCCCGGCGCGAGTGTCATCGCGTGTATGGATGGGACACCCATTGCGGTAACGGGTGATGGGTGTCCCATCCATACCCCGAGCGCAGGGGACCAACGCCAGTCAGGCGGCTCGGCCGATGGCGTTATGCTGCCAATCGGGCGTTCTGCCCGGCTCAGCTGGCCGGCGGCCGCATTCCGCGGTCGGCGAGCCCAGATGGTGCATCGGAGGACGGCAATGAGTGTTCGGGTCGAACGATCGGGGCCGGTCACGACCATCGTCCTGGACCGGCCAGAGGTCCGCAACGCGGTCGACGGCCCGACCGCCGATGCGCTCGCCGGCGCGTTCCGGGCCTTCGACGCCGACGCAGGCGCGGCAGTCGCTGTCCTGTGCGGAGCGGGCGGGACGTTCTGTGCCGGCGCCGACCTGCGGGCGATCGGAACCGCGGACGGCAACAAGGCCCACCCGGAAGGGGACGGGCCGATGGGGCCGACCAGGATGCGGCTGAGCAAGCCGGTGATCGCGGCCGTCTCCGGCCACGCCGTGGCCGGCGGCCTCGAGCTAGCGCTCTGGTGCGACCTCAGGGTCGCGGAGGAGAACGCGGTCTTCGGGGTGTTCTGCCGCCGATGGGGCGTGCCGCTGATCGACGGCGGCACGGTGCGGCTGCCCAGGCTGATCGGCCTCGGCCGCGCGCTCGACATGATCATGACCGGCCGCGCCGTCGCCGCGGCCGAGGCGCTCCAGTTCGGCCTGGTCAACCGCGTGGTCCCGGTCGGCACCGCGCGCGAAGCGGCGGAGGCCATCGCCAGGGAACTGGCTGCCCTGCCCCAGATCTGCCTGCGCAACGACAGGATGTCAGCGATCGAGTCGGTCTCGCTCGATCACGACAGCGCGATGGCCGGTGAGTTCACGCACGGGATGGCCAGCCTCTCCGACCCGTCGCTGCTTGCGGGCGTCACCAGGTTCCGCGAGGGGGCGGGCCGAGGCGGCGCACCTGCCTAGCCGGTGCGAACCTAACCGGCGAGAATCTAGCCGGTGAGGACCGCGTCGCTGGCCGCTGCCGGCTCCTCATGGTGCGAGATGTCCTCCAGGCTGCGGCCGGCCGGCTCGGGCAGCACCAGCGTGAGCGCCCCGCCGGCCGCCGACACGAACGCGGTGAGCAGCAGCGTGCCGCGCAGGCCCAGTGACGTCTGCAGGATCGGGAACAAGAACACGCCGATGAACGCGCCGAACTTCCCGACCCCGGCCGAGATGCCGTGCCCGGTTGCGCGCATCGAGACCGGGAACAGCTCGCTCGGCAGCACGAACGTGGTCATGTTCGGGCCGAACTCGGTGAAGAAATAACTGAGCCCGTACACCGCGAGGAATGGCACCACCATGGTGGTCATACCTGGCACGATCGCGATGACGGCGAAGCACAGCGCCATCATCACGAACCCGCTGATCTGCAGCTTCCTGTGCCCGATCCGGTCGATCCGCGCGATGCCGAGTAGGTAGCCCGGCACGGCCGCGACCACGAAGATGCCGAGCTGGATGGCGATCTTCGTCATCGTCGATGCAGTTGGCGAGATGAGCCCGATGATCTCCGGTGTGGAGATCGTGTTCCCGTAGTAGGCATAGTCCAGCAGGAACCAGCAGCCGGCCGTGCCCGCCAGGATCAGCAGCAGCCTGCGGTGGGTCAGGAACGCGCGCAGCGCCATCCGCTGAGGCGGCAGCGCGACGCCGTTGCTGCTCACCGCGCCCTTGGACAGCTCGTGCATCTGCCTGCCGGCCTCGTCGTGCTGGCCGAGCACCTGGGCCTGGAACCTGGGCGATTCTGGCATTGTGCGCCGCAAGTAGATCACCGCCGCGGCAGGCACGGCGCCAAGCCCGAGCAGCAGCCGCCAGGTCAGGTCGGTCGAGGTCCCGGCGCCCAGCAGGCCGAGCGCGACCAGCGGGCCGACGATCAGGCCGAGCGCCTGGGTCGAGAACACGAGTCCGACCAGCCTGCCCCGGTCCCGCGAGTTGGCGTACTCGCTCATCAGCACCGCGCTGACCGGATAGTCGCCGCCGACCCCGAAGCCGAGCAGGAACCGGAATGCGATCAGCACCCAGAACGACGGCGCCAGCGCTGACCCGATCGCGGCGAACGCCATGATGGCGGCGACCAGCCAGTACACCCGCTTGCGGCCGATCAGGTCCGCGATCCGGCCGAAGACCAGCGCGCCGAGGAACGCCGCGCCGAGCATGGTCGCGTTGAGCAGCGCGAGCTGGCCAGTGCTGAGGTTCCAGTCCAGCGTGATCAGGGTGGACGCGACGCCGATGACGAACAGGTCGTAGGCGTCGGTGAAGAACCCCATCCCGGATACGACAGCGGCGCGCAGGTGAAACTTGCTGAGCACCGCCTCGTCTAGCGCACCGATCAGGTCGTTTCTCCCGTCCTGCGCCAACGTGAATCTCCTCGTCTCTGCGGCGCGCCCGGGATCCGCGCCAGGCCGGATGGATCCATACCTGACCACTAGCGACGCTATGCAAGACAAGGAAACCGTCACCGACTTGCAGATGAACAGACGGTGAATGAGTAGACGCGATCGTCGGCCGGCCCCGGGGGCGAAGGGATCGTTGCCGAAAATATCCCTTTCGCGGGTTTCTCCGCGCCGACCGATACCGGTATGTACCCTTCTGTTGTAGTGACAATCACTTGCCTCACACGAGAAGGCACTCGCCATGATTCGTCACCCCGCTCCGCGCTACTGCGCGATGATCTCGCTCAGCATTGCCCTCACGCTGGTCGCCACCATCCCGGCCGCGGCGGCCACGTCCGGCGGAGCGCGCGCCGGTGTCCGCCTCAACCCGTCCGCAGCGGCACGACGGGCCAGCCCGCGGGTCAGTTGCGTGGCGAGCAATCACACGTACGACAACCTTGCGAGCCGGATGGCACGCGATATCGACGCCAAGCTGGCCGGTCGCGCGTCGACGGTCGGGCTGAAGGAGATCGACAGCAAGACGGGCGTCACCTGCACGTACCACGCGACGTGGCACTTCTACGCGGCCAGCGCGATCAAGGCCGCCATCCTCGGCGCGCTGCTCCGGATGGCGCAGGAGCAGGGCAGGCACCTCACGGCCACCGAGCGCAGGCTCGCCTGGCTGATGATCACCCAGTCGAACAACGACGCGGCGACCGACCTCTGGAACGAGGTCGGCATGCGGCGGATGCAGCATTTCCTGAACCTGGCGAAGATGAAGCACACGGTGCTGGCGCAGGCGTGGGGCCTCAGCCGGCTGACGGCGCACGATGAGATCCTCCTGCTCACGATGCTGTCCGGGCCGAACAGGATCCTCGGCATGAATTCACGGGTCTACGCGCAGTACCTGATGGCACACGTGATCTCCTCGCAGCGCTGGGGCGTGCCGGCGGGTGCACCGAAGAGCGTCAAGGTGCACGTGAAGAACGGCTGGCTGCCTTACCCGGTCAGCTCGAACTGGGAAATCAACAGCATCGGGTTCTTCATTGCCCGCAAGCCGTTCCGGAACTACGAGATCGCGATGCTGACTCACGCGAACCCGTCGATGGCCTACGGCATCGACACGATCGAGGACGCCGCCCGGGCCATCCACCATGATCTCAACCCAGGCACGCAGGGCGGCGTGATCCCGGAGTCCGTGCCGAACCCAACCTGGGGGATCCCGGACGAGCACATACCGCGGCCGCAGCATTGACGCACGCCAGCGACGCCGGTCGCCCCGCCGGGCCAGTGCCCCCAGGGGCTGGTCAACAGCCGACCTCTCAGCCGACCGCCCTGGACCAGTGCGCGTGCAGGTACGCGGCCGCGTGCGCGGCCTGGGAACGGGTCAGGAACACCGCTCCCGACGGCACGGGCGGCATGGCCCTCGACGCGGCACGGTCGATCGTGCCCGCGGCGATCATCGCGGCCTGTTCGGCCGGCCTGACGCCGCCTTCCAGCCACAGGTTCTGCCCGCCGCGCCTGGCCTGGGAGTACAAGAACTCCTCCCACAACCGCGCCGCCGCAGGGTGCGGCGCGTCCTTGCTGATCGCCTGCGCGTTGAAGGAGCCGATGGCGGCGCCAGGCGGTATGAATACCTTCCAGGTCCGCTTCGGCTGCCCCACGATCGCCGCGGTGTTCAGGTAGTCCCAGTTGAAGACGACCGGCGTGCTGCCAGCTTCAATGGTCAGCGGCGTCGTCGCGGGCACGGAGACGAAGTTGCCGGCGGCCCTGAGCTTGCGGAAGAACGCCACGCCGCCGGCGATGCTGCCCGGCGTCCCGCCGAGCGCGAGGTTGGCCATCATGACCCCGTACAACGCGGCCCTGGCCTGGGCGGGGTTGCCGTCGAGGGCGACGGCCCTGGTGAACCGCGACCCGAGCAGCTGCCTGATAGAAGTGACGGTGCCGAACCTGGCCGAGTTGTACCCGATCGACATGAAGCCGCCGTAGTCAGCCGCCCATGAGCCGTCTGCGGCCTTCTGGCCGGCCGGTATCGCCGCCCACGTCGCCACCTCGTACGGCGCGAACAGCTTGCGATGCGCGACCGCATCCGGCAGCTGCAGATCCAGAACGTCGGGTGCCGATGCCGCGCCCCTGCCGCGTGCGAGCGCGGCGATCGCCTGGCCGCTGGTCGCGCCGGGGGCGACCTGATGCACCGCGATCCCGTACCGCTTGCTGAACGTCCTGATGATGGTACGGTAGTTCGCCCATGTCGGCGGCAGCCCGATGACGTTCAGGCTGCCTTCCTTCTTCGCCGCCGCGATCAGTGCCCGAAGTCCGCCGCCTTCGGCGGCGGTCCTCGCAGCGGCCCAGTCCGCCGGCCTGACCGACGGCGAGGCAGGCGACGGTGACGTTGTCCCTGGCGAAGCGCTCAACGTGGGGGACGACGCATCTCTGGGCGGCGCCGGCCCGTTCGACGAGGAACACCCGGCTGCTGCGGTCAGCGCCAGCGTCCCCGTTCCCGCTATGAGCAACCTGAGAGATAACCGCACGCTGAACCTTCCTGCTGCGCCCCGCTGTCATGGTCACCCGCGCCGGTTCCGCCAGTCAAGCCGCCGGACCCTCGCGAATACGCGCAGGTGAGAGGCCTCAGACCGAGGCTCAGAGCTGACTTTCGATCGGGCCACGTTCCCGCATGCACTCGAGGCGATCCCTGAACCGGCGCTTCACGGCCGCGCCGCGGTGCAGTGCCGCGGAGCCCGCGTACCTGGCCAGATGCCCGGCGGACGGCCGCGCGGCCCCGCTGACCTCGTATCCGAGGTCTCGCAGCCGGCTTCCCATCGCCGCCTCGCAGATCGCGATCTGCCAGGGCTCGAGCCGGTCGCTCCAGTGCCCGGAGGGCGACGCCGTCACCGCCTTCTGAGCGTCGGCGTGCCAGGTCTTGCGCTCCGGGATGGTGCTGCCTGCGATCTTGTTCGGCTCGGCCATGGCCGGGTCGTAGTCCTCGCCGAGGAAGGCGCAGAGCTTGGCGAGGTGGCCAGCGGGGTCAGCGACCAGGTCCTCGTAGCGCACCTGCGAGTAGCTATCGGCCGGGAGCAGCGCCGGCCCGGCGGCCGCTGTCGATCGCCTCGACCCAGGAGCAGATGGCCGCGTAGATGTCCTGCGTGAACCACGGCATCGTCAGGAGCGAGGCCACGCAGTCCCTGCCGTCCCTGATCTGGTGCACGATCTGGGCGTCGGGGAACATCCGCAGCAGGCCGGGGATCTGCTGGTAGTAGCCGGGCCGCTTGTCGCCCCAGCGCGGCTTGCCGAAGCGCCGCGCGTAGGCGCGGAACACGATCCCGATCGCCGACCCCACCGTCGGCGGCCCCTGGACGATCTCGTCGAACACCTCGTCAGCGTCCAGCTCGAGGTCATAGAAGAGGGTATGCCGCTCCCTGACGATCGAAGCGGCCAGGGCGCGCCTGTTCTGCTCGTCGCGCAGGTCGCCGACACTGTTGCGGGCCTGGTAGGTCGTCAGCACGAACCTGGTCTCGGGCGGGATCGCGATCCGCGGGTGCGCGTGCAGCATGAGCTGCAGCAGCGTGGTCCCCGAGCGGGGACATCCGAGAACAAAGATCGGCCGGTCGGCGCCCATGCCTCAATCTATCCGGCGGGCTCGTCCTTACCGGCCATCCTCGCGGGTGGCCCGCGCTACCAGCTGCCGTACTTCAGGCGCGGTTCTGGGAGCCGCGGCGGCTCGAGGAACGCGGGCGGCGCTGCCAGGTCCAGCGCCCCGAGCGGCGACAGCGCGGCAGCGTCCCGCCTGGTCAGTGACGGCAGGTTCCATTTCTCCTCGACCAGCTTGAGTACCGAGGTGTGATCGAGCACCTCGGAGAGGACGAAATCGGGCCGCGCGTAAGGGGAGACGATCACCGCGGGCACGCGCACGCCGTACCTGTCGTATCGCATCGGGCCGCCGTCGTTCTCCGCGTCCTCCGCCATCTTCGGGAAGATCACCTTGTGCAGCAGGCGCAGCCAGGCTGGCCGCTTCGCCAGGCACCTGCCCTCGATGTCGTCGGGCGGGACGGCCTCAGGCGGGGGCACATGGTCGTAATAGCCGCCGTGCTCGTCGTAGGTCCAGATCAGCAGCGTGCCCGGCCAGCCCTGACCGCGCAGGACGCTGTTGACGACCTCGGCGGCGAAGCTCTCGCCCTTGCTGATGTCCTGCGGATTCTCCTCCGAGTACTCCTCGAACGACGGATCGACGATGCTGACGGCCGGCAACGTCCCGTTGGCGGCGTCGGTGAAGAACGCGTCCATGCCGCGGACGTGCAGGACGTGCCGGCCGATCCCGAGCGGGAACAGGTCGGCGGTGAACACGATGTCCTTCTGCACGTCCGCGACCTTGCGGGAGCCCTCGCCGAGCATGCCCATCCGCCGCTTGGCCATCCGCCGCCGGTGATGCGCCAGCCGCCGGAACCTGGACTTGTCCCCTGACACCGGGTGGTAGTTGGTCCACGGGATGCCGTGCCTGGACAGCGAGTCGAGGATGGTCCCCGCCGCCGGGTAGTCGAGCAGGTGCAGCGGCAGGTCGTCGACCAGGCCGTTGGCCGTGCCCGCGATCAGGAACCTGCGGTTCGGGAACGTCGGGCCCGCGCACGAGCTGAACCAGCGATCCGCGACAGGGAACGCGCGTGCCAGCCCGTAATAGAACGGCAGATCGTTCTCGTTCCAGTAACTCATCCCGACGGTCTCGTCGGCCCCCTGGTCTATGGCCTGGGTGGCGGTGACGAAGCCGTCCATCTTGCCGTTGTTCCACTGCTGGTGCGTGGCGCCCCAGCTCTGGCACGGCACCCCGTCCGCCTGCCGGGTCGACGGCGCGTGGCAGGCGCGGATCATCTTGCCGTCCGCGTTCGGGTTCGCGGCCTTGGGCTGGCCGTCGCGTCCCAGCGTGAACCCGTCCGCTCTTCCGGCGAGCATGCCGAGGTAGTTGTCGTAGGAGTGGTTCTCCATCATCAGCACGACGATGTGCTTGATCTGCGGCAGCAGGTCGGTCCCGGCCGGCAGCGACGGCATCGGGCGCTGACCAGGCTGAACCCTGGACAGGTGCCTGCCCCGGTATTTCAGCTCATATCGTTCGAGCTGCTCCCACACGACGCACACCTCCGGAACTGGATGCCGGGCAGTAAATGCTCAATCGCGGATACGCGAAACATGGCGCTGGTCCTGGGGGGCGCAGCCTGACCAGCTGCGTCGGTCGCGGCTACCGGCGGATTCGGCGCCAGAGGCGGCGGAGCCCGCGAGCGGGCTTGCTCGGCCGGTCCTTGCGGTCCCACATGTAGGCAGGCTGACAGCCGCCGGTCATCCACCAGTTCCCTGGCCCGGTCTCGCCGTGCGGGTCGCCTGACGACGGCACGCCGACCCTGATCGAGGAGCTCAAACCGGGGAACATAGGCACTCCGCTGGGACGAACCGCGGCCCAGGCCTGGCTGGACCTACCCGCTACGGTAGCCAGAATGGATGCAACATCGATAGCCCTGCAGCGTGAGACGCTCGCCGCGGTCGAGGCCGCCAGGCTCGGGATGCGGCTCGCGCGCGACAGCGCGGACAGCGCGGAGGTTCAAGCCAAGGTCGGCCGTGACGTGGTCACCAGCGCCGATGTCGCCGTTGAGCTCGCGATTAGGCGGGTGCTCACGGACCAGACCGGACTGCCCGTCATGGGCGAGGAGCACGGTGGCCATCTCCCCGCCGACGGCTCGCCTTGCTGGCTTGTCGATCCGATCTGCGGAACCAGGAACTACGCGTCAGGCGCTCCGTTGTACTGCGTGAACATCGCGCTGACCGAGCGGGGCGCCGTGACGAAGGCCGTCGTCGCTGACGCGTCAACGCACCAGATCCACGTGGCCGAGCGCGGCCGTGGCGCCTGGCTGCTGCCCGACGCAGACCCAGCCAGGCTCATGACCAGCGAGGACAGCCGAACCATTGTCGTCGAGGACGGCAAGGCGGCCGATGAGCGGCGGGTACTGGCTGCCAGGTTCGCGGCGGCGCTGATCAGCGCGGACAGGTGGGACTTCAGATCGTTTGGCACGACGATGTCGCTTGCCTACCTGGCGGCCGGCCGCGTCAGCGGCTACGTGACCTTCTGGACCGACTCGTCCGTGCACGCCGCCGCCGGCAGCCTGCTGGCAGCGGAGGCCGGAGGGACGGTGTCAGACCTCGCAGGCGAGCCCTGGCGGCTGGACTCTGACGCGATCCTGGCCGCGGCGAGCCCGGGGCTGCACGCCGCGCTGCTTGACATGATCACGGCCGCGTCACGGCCTGGTCAGCCGGACGTGAGTCATGCCATTCCCGGGGAGACTGTTCGAAGTCCGGCGTCAGCTGCGGCTCTGACGAGCCGCTCGTCGTAGGACACGAGGCAGTGGAGTTCGGGCCACGGCTATCAGCCCTCGGCCGGATCCGCCCGCACGCCGGTCCCGGCGCTGACACCGACGCCGATCGGGCAGCTCACGCCGGTCCCGTGGTCGGGGCAGTAGCCGTACGGGTTCTTCGTGTCCGCGAGGTACTGCTGGTGGTAGTCCTCGGCGAAGTAGAACTCCGAGGCCTTGGTGATCTCCGTGGAGATCGTCCCGTAGCCGGCCTGGGTGAGCTGACCCTGGTAGGCGGCCAGGGAAGCCTCGGCAGCCGCCTGCTGCGGAGGCGAGTGCCAGAAGATCGCGGAACGGTACTGGCTTCCGACGTCGTTGCCCTGTCGCATGCCCTGCGTCGGGTTATGCGACTCCCAGAAGATCTTGAGCAGTTCGGAGTAGCTGACCTGCTTCGGGTCGAAGACCACGCGCACGGTCTCCGCGTGTCCCGTGCGGCCGCTGCAGACCTCTTCGTAGCTGGGGTTCGGGGTGAACCCGCCTTCATAGCCGACCGAGGTGGAGATGACGCCCTTGGTCTGCCAGAACGTCTTCTCTGCGCCCCAGAAGCAGCCCAGCGCGAAGTCGGCGACCTCGCTGCCTTCCGGGTACGGCTCCCGAAGCGGCGTGCCGAGCACCTCGTGCGCCGCGGGAACCGCCATGGCCTGGCCGCGGCCCGGGAGCGCCTCGTCCGCGGTGATCATGCGCGTCTTGTGCGTGCCGAAGATTCCCACGCTTACCTCCCCAGGGCGTTTGTACCGCTAACAGCGTCCGCGCCGCCGCCAGCATTCCCGGCCCCCCAGCGCCTGGCCCCGTGCCGCAGGCGAGGCGGCTGGCTAGCCGGCGCGTTCGGTTACGAAGTTACACATGGTCTCGAACGCGGCCCTGGCCGGCACCTCGGGCAGCGCGAGGATCTCTTGCCTGGCCAGGTCCGCCCAATGCCGCGCGTCCGCGCGCGCCATGTCCATGCCGGGGTGAGCGCGCAGCAGCGCGAGCGTCTCGGCCCGTGCCGCGGAATCGGTGAGGTCGCCGTCGGTGAGCAGCTCGACCAGCCGCGTGTCGCCCGGGCCGGCGGACCGCAGCGCGTGCAGCACGGGGAGCGTCTTGACGCCCTCCCGCAGGTCGGTGCCCGGCGTCTTGCCTGACTGGTCGGTCTCGCTGGCCACGTCCAGGATGTCGTCAGATAGCTGGAAGGCCACGCCGAGCGCGGCACACGCGGGCGCGATCCGCGCGGTGACCGCGTCAGGCGCGCCAGAGAACATAGCGCCGAACTGGCCGGAGGTGGCCATCAGCGAGGCCGTCTTCTCCGTCACCACGCCCATATAGTGCTCGAGCTGATCCTGGCCAGGCCGCGGCCCGACGGTCTCGCAGATCTGGCCGATGACAAGCCTGGTGAAGGTCTCTGCCTGGAGCCGCACAGCGTCGGGACCGAGGTCGGCGAGGATCTTCGAGGCACAGGCGAACAAGAAGTCCCCGGTCAGGATCGCGACCGAGTTGTCCCAGCGCGAGTTCGCGCTCGGCGACCCGCGCCTGACGTCGGCCTCGTCCATGACGTCGTCGTGGTACAGGGTCGCCAGGTGCGTCAGCTCGATTGCCACGGCCGCGGGCACGACCCGTTCGTCCTTGGGGTCCCCGAACTGCGCTGCCAGCAGCACCAGGGTGGCGCGGAAACGCTTGCCGCCGGCCATGATCAGGTGCGCGGACGTCTCATCGAGCAGGTCGTACTGCGCACGGGCTGCCTTTCGCAAGCCCTCCTCGACCAGAGCGAGCCCATCGGTCACATCCGTCGCGAGCGCGGCGTCGGCGAGCTCCACGGGAACGACGCTGATCACTGCACCCCCTACCACTAGGCCTGTCACGCTCGGTGTTCCGCCTGGCACGGATCTACCTGGCATCCACCAAGATAAGCACACCGCATGCCGCACCGGCTGCTGGCCTCGGGCCCTCCGGGCCGGCTGCTGGCCTCGGGCCCTCCGGCGGCTGCTGGCCTCGGGCCCTCCGGGCCGGCTGCTGGCCTCGGGCGGCGTCACCGGACGAAGAGCTGGGCCGCGGCATCGTGGGCCAGCCGCAGCAGCGGCTCGGGCGCGACGCCGAGTACCAGCGTTGCCAGCACGCCGATGCCCACCGCCACCGAGGTGAAGGCGCTCGGCCTGACCACGGCTGGCCCGTCGAGCGCGGGCTCACTGAAGAACATCAGGACGATCACGCGGACATAGGGGAACGCCAGGATCGCGCTGCTCAGCACGCCGATGATCACTAGCGGCAGCGCGCCGCCCGAGATGGCCGCCTGGAACACCGCGAACTTGCCGGTGAAGCCGCTGGTCAGCGGGATTCCGGCGAACGCGATCAGGAAGAAGGCGAAGACGCCGGCGACAAGGGGGGAGCGCTTGCCGAGCCCGGCCCAGCGGGACAAGTGACCAGCCTCGCCGCTGGCGTCCCTGATCAGAGTCACCACAGCGAACGCTCCGATCGTGGCCACCCCGTACGCGGCCAGGTAGAACATGCTGCTCGACAGTCCAGCCGTCGTCGCGGCGACGACGCCGGTGAGGATATAGCCAGCCTGGGCGATCGAGGAATAGGCGAGCAGCCGTTTCACGTCGGTCTGGGTGATCGCGATGATCGACCCGCCCAGCATCGTGAGGATGGCGACGCCCCACATCATCGGCCGCCAGTCCCAGGTCAGCTGGCCGAACGCGACATAGAACACGCGCAGCACCGCGCCGAACGCGCTGACCAGCGTGCATGACGCCATCAACGCCGTGACCGGGGTCGGAGCACCCTGGTACACGTCAGGTTTCCACGCCTGGAACGGCACGGCGCCGATCTTGAACAACAGCCCGACGCCGAGCAGCGCGATGCCGGCGTACAGCAGGGCCGAGCCCTGCGTGTTCCCGCTCGCCGCCGTCGCGATCGCCGCGAGCCGCACCGATCCTGAGTAGCCGTACAGCATGGCGACGCCGAACAGGAAGAACGCCGAGGAGAACGCGCCGAGCAGGAAGTACTTCATCGCCGCTTCCTGGGACAGCAGGCGGCGGCGCCTGGCCAGGCCGCAGAGCAGGTACAGCGGCAGCGAGAGCACCTCGAGGGCCACGAACATGGTCAGCAGGTCGTTCGCGGCCGGGAACAGCAGCATGCCGCCGACCGCGAAGAGCGTGAGCGGGTACACCTCGGTGTGGCTGATCCCGGCGAGCAGGCCCTCTCGCTCCTCGGCGCTGCCCGGCACCGCGGCAGCCTGCGCGGCGAACGCGCTGACCTCGTGCGACGACTCCGCGATCAGCAGCACGCTGATGAAGGCGAGCACCAGGACCGTGCCCTGAATGAAGAGCGTCGGCCGGTCCACCGCGACCGCGCCGACGGCGGCGACGTGGCCCGCGCCGCCGTTGCCGAACACGCTGCTGCTCGTGGCGACGAAGATCGTCAGCACGAACGCGCCCGCCAGGCTGCCCAGCGTGATGGCCAGGTGCAGCGTGCGGCGCAGCGGCCGGGGCGTGAACGCCTCGACGAGCACTCCTGCGATGGCCGCGCCGAACACGAGCAGCATCGGTGACAGCTGGCCGTACTCGATGTGCGGCGCGGGGATGGGCGCGTTCGCGGCGATGGCGCTGAGGTGGCCGGTCACGGCTTGCTCCCGTTCTTGTGGAAGACCACGCCCGCAGGATGCGGCGGCACGGGGTCGGTGGAATGCGCCTGCACGAGCGTCTTCTGCACGGCCGGGTTGATCACGTCGATGACTGGCTTGGGGTACACGCCGAGCGCGATGATCAGGGCGATCAGCGGGCCCACCGCCCACAGCTCGCGCGCCCGCAGGTCAGGCATCGAAGCGACCTCGTCGCGCACTGGGCCTGTCATGGTGCGCTGGTACATCCACAGGATGTAGATCGCGGCGAGGATGATGCCGGCGGTCGCCAGCCCGGCGGCCACCTCGTACTTGGTGAACGTCCCGATCAGCACGAGGAACTCGCTGACGAAGGTGTTCAGGCCTGGCAGGGCCAGCCCCGCAAGACCGGATATCAGGAACAGGCCGGCGAGCACGGGCGCCACCTTCTGCACGCCGCCGTAGTCGTCGATGAGCGCGGAGCGGCGCCGCACGATCATGAATCCGACCAGCAGGAACAGCGCACCGACCAGCACGCCGTGGTTGACCATCTGCAGCGTCGCCCCTGCCTGGCTCTGGCTGGTCATCGCGAAGATGCCCAGGGTGATCAGGCCCATGCCGGAGATCGACAGGTAGCCGATGAGCCGCTTCATGTCGGCCTGCCCGATCGCCACGATCGCCGGGTAGAGCACCCCGATCACCGATAGCACGAGGATCAGCGGAGTGAAGTAGTGCGAGGCGGCAGGGAACAGGAGCAGGCAGTAGCGGATCATCCCGAAAGTGCCGAGCTTGTCCATCACGCCGATCATGAGCACGGCGTCTCCCGGCTGCGCCGCCGCGGCGGCATCGGGCAGCCATGTGTGGAACGGCCACAGCGGGGCCTTGATCGCGAAGGCGACGAAGAAGCCGAGGAATAGCCATTTGCCCGCCAGCGGGCTCAGTGCCACGTGCGTGAGCGGGATGAACAAGAACGTGCCGCCGTGGCCGCCATGAGATGAGTACACGTACAGCGCGATCAGCGCGGCCAGCAGGAGCAACCCGCCGAGCAGGTTGTAGAGCAGGAATTTCACCGCCGCGTACTGCCGCTGGCCGACGCCGTAGCTGCCGATCATGAAGTACATCGGGATCAGCATGGCCTCGAAGAGCACGTAGAACAGGAAGACGTCGGTCGCCGCGAAGGCGCCGATCATCATCGCCTCGAGCGCCAGCACCAGCGCGAAGTACGTCTTCACGCTGTGCCGGTTCTGCGCGCCTCCGGCACCAGGCTGGCCCTGCGCGCCTCCGGCACCAGGCTGGCCCTGCGCGCCTCCGGCACCAGGCTGGCCCTGCGCGCCTCCGGCACCAGGCTGGCCCTGCGCGCCTCCGGCACGACGCCCGCCTGACTCGGCTGCGTTCCACGCCCCGAGGACGACAAGCGGCGCGAGGACGGCCGTCATCAGGATCAGCACGAGCGCGATGCCGTCGACGCCGACGGCGTAGTGCACGCCGAACTGCGGTATCCACTGATAGGTCTGGGTGAACTGGAAGCGCGGGCCGCCGGTCTTGAAGCCGGCCGCCATCCCGATCGTGACGCCGAGCGTGACGACCGTGGTCGCCAGCGCGATCCGCTTGACCAGCAGGTCGCGGGAGCGCCGGTCGCTGTCGGTGCCGGGCGCCGACCTGCCAGGGGTGAGGCAGACGGCCAGCGTCCCGGCCAGCGGGATCGCGCCGGCCACGGTCAGCCAGGGGAAGGTGCTCATCGGTGCTGGCCTCCTAGAGCCTGACGAGCAGCAGGGCGCCGACGAGCAGCAGCGCGCCGATCAGCATGGACAGGGCGTAGGACCGGACGAAGCCGGTCTGAACCCGCCTGACCCGGCCCGAGCTCCCGCCCATCGTCGCGGCGATCGTGTTGACGATCCCGTCGATGCCGCGGTTGTCGAAGTACACCGACAGCCTCGTGAGCCACTGACCGGGCCGCATCAGCACCGACTCATTCAGCGCGTCGCCGTACAGGTCCTTGCGCGCCGCCACGGTCGCGAAGCTGCCGCGCGGCGCCGCGACCGGCACCTCGCGGCGCCCGTAGATGACCCAGGCGAAGCCGGCCGACACCACGACCAGCGCCAGTGTCAGCCAGCTCAGCGGCGCGAAGAAGCCGTGCGACAGCGGCGGCGTGCCGGTTACCGGACGCAGGAAGTCGATCAGCCGGTTCGAGATCATCAGGAACCCGCCGGCGCACAATGACCCGATCGCGAGGATGACCATCGGCGACGTCATCACCGGCGGCGCCTCGTGCGGGTGCGCGTCGTCCTCCCACCTCCGCTTGCCGGAGAAGGTCATCAGCATGACCCTGGTCATGTAGAACGCGGTGATGGCGGCGCCGATCAGCGCGCAGGTGCCGAGGATGGCACCCGAGGTGCCGCCCTTGTCGAACGCCGCCTCGATGATCGGGTCCTTGGTGAAGAAGCCCGAGAAGGGCGGCACGCCGATAATCGCCAGATAACCGAACGTGAACGTCACGAAGGTGATCTTCATGGCCGTGGCGAGGCCGCCGAACCGGCGCATGTCGACCTCGTCGTTCATCTCGTGCTTGACGGCGCCGGCGCCGAGGAACAGGCCTGCCTTGAAGAAGCCATGCGAGAGCAGGTGCGCGATGGCCAGCGCGTAGCCGGCCGGGCCGAGGCCGGCCGCCAGCATCATGTAGCCGATCTGGCTCATCGTCGAACCGGCCAGCGCCTTCTTGATGTCGTCCTTCGCGCACCCGATGATGGCGCCGAACAGCAGCGTCGCCGCGCCGACGATCGTGACGAGCAGCCTGGCGTTCGCGGACAGATTAAAGATGGGGGCCGAGCGAACGATCAGGTAGACGCCGGCCGTCACCATCGTGGCCGCGTGAATGAGCGCGGAGACAGGGGTGGGGCCCTCCATGGCATCGAGCAGCCACGACTGCAGCGGAAGCTGAGCGGACTTGCCGCACGCGCCGAGCAGCAGGAGCAGCCCGATGGCCGTGATCACGGTGTTGCTGGCCGAGTGCGCGGCCCCGAACACGCCTGCGAAGGTCACCGACCCGAAGGTCGCGAACATCAGCATGATCGCCAGCGACAGCCCGGCGTCACCGACCCGGTTCGCGATGAACGCCTTCTTCGCCGCCACCGCGGCGGCCGGCTTGACCTGCCAGAACCCGATGAGCAGGTAGGACGCCAGGCCGACGCCCTCCCAGCCCGCGTACAGGCCCACGTAGTTGTCGGCCAGCACGAGCAGCAGCATCGCGGTGATGAACAGGTTCAGGTAGCCGAAGAACCTGCGCCGCTCAGGGTCGTGGCCCATATAGCCGACCGCGTAGATGTGGATCAGCGAGCCGACGCCGGTGATCAGCAGCACGAAGCAGATCGACAACGGGTCGAGCAGCAGCCCGATGTTGACTCCGAACCGTCCGATCGACGGTATCCAGGCGTAGACCTGCAGTTCCCGGCTGCGCTGGCTGGCCGGGTAGCCGAGCATCGCAGCGAAGATGACGGCCCCGTACACGAACGAGGCTAGCGACATCGCGCAGCCGAGCAGGTGACCCCAGGCGTTCGTGCGCTTGCCGCCGAGCAGCAGGATCACGGCACCGGCCGTGGGGAACGCGAGCAGCAGCCAGGCCAGCGTCATCACGCCGGTGGCCGGCAAAGTCGTCACTGCCTACCCTCCACGTCTGGGGCTGGGGGAACGCCTAGTACTTGAGCAGGTTGGCATCGTCGACCGACGCCGACTTGCGGGCGCGGAAGATCGAAGTCAGGATCGCGAGGCCCACGACGACCTCTGCCGCGGCCACGACCATAACGAAGAACGCGATCACCTGGCCATTGAGGTCACCGTGCAGCCTGGCGAACGCGATGAAGGCCAGATTGACGGCGTTCAGCATCAGTTCCACGCACATGAACACGACCAGCGCGTTCCTGCGGACCAGAACGCCGACACCGCCGATGACGAACAGGATCGCCGCGAGCGCGACGTAGTTGGCCGGGCTGATCACCGGTCCTCCCCATCCTGATGCTGACTCGCCTCGACGGTCTCGCCCGCGATCGCGCGCGCCCCGTTCCGCTGGGCCTGCGGACCCTGGGTGGTGAGCACCCCGCTGACCGACAGCCGCGACTGCGTCCCGTCGGGCAGCAGCGCCGGCATGTCCACCGCGTTGTGCCGCGCGTAGGTGCCGGGGCCCGGCAGCGGCGTCGGGCGCCCGCTGGCCACCCTGCGCCTGGACAGCATCCGCTGCGTCGGCCGCGGGCTGGTCCGCTCCCGGTGCGCGAGCACCATCGCGCCGAGGGCCGCCGTGATCAGCAGCGCGCTGGTCACCTCGAACGGGAACACATAGGTCGTGAACACGAGCCTGGCCAGGCCCTGGACGTTCGACGAGCTGTTGCGGAGGCCCGACGGCGCCGCGGCGCCGATCGCCGCGTGCCCGACGACCAGGATCAGGAGCACCAGCATGGCGATCCCGGCCAGGCCGGCGAACAGCCGCTGGCCCCTGATCGTCTCGACGATCGAGTCCGACGCGGTGATGCCGACGATCATCATGACGAACAGGAACAGCATGAGCACGGCGCCGGTGTAGACGATGACCTGCACGAACGCCAGGAACGGCGCGCCCTGCATGGCGTACATCCCGGCGAGGATCAGCATGACGACCGCCAGCAGGATCGCGCAGTGCACCGCGCGCCTGGTGAGAATCATGCCGAGCGCCGCGCCGACCGCCACGATCGCCAGCACCCACCAGGTGACGACTTCGGTGTTGCTCGCGGCGCTGCCCGCCAGCACCATGTGGTGGGCGATCATGACGCGCCTCCCGGTTCGCCCGCTCCGCCTGACCCGCTGCCTGACGATCCTTCCGCGTCGGTCGCATCGGCCGCGCGGCTGCGGGCGAGCATGGTAAGCAGGTCAGCGGGCTGCGCAGTCGCGAACGACGGCCCCTGCCGGTAGTAGTCCTCTTCCGAGTCGCCGAGCCGCATCGGGTGCGGCGGCGCCTCCATGCCCGACTGGAGCGGAGCGAGCAGCTGCTCCTTCGTCCAGATCAGGTTCTCCCTGCTGTCGTCGGCCAGCTCGTAGTCGTTGGTCATCGTCAGCGCCCTGGTCGGGCACGCCTCGACGCACAGCCCGCACAGGATGCAGCGCAGGTAGTTGATCTGGTAAACGGCCCCGTACCGCTCACCGGGCGAGTACCGCTCCGACTCGGTGTTGCTGCCGCCTTCGACGTAGATGGCGTCCGCCGGGCAGGCCCAGGCGCACAGCTCGCAGCCGATGCACTTCTCCAGGCCATCCGGCCAGCGGTTCAGCTGATGCCGGCCGTGGAACCGCGGCGCGGTCGGCTTCTTCTCCTCCGGATACTGGACGGTGTCGACCTTGCGGAACATCTGCCGGAAGGTGACCGCGAAGCCCTTGACTGGGTTGAGGAAATCAAGCACCGGCGACCTCCTTCGCGTCGGCGGGCTGGCGCTCGGTCTCCCCGCGCACCCCTGAGTCCGGCGCCTGGTCGGTCAGCGCGGGCACGTTCGCCCCGATGCCGTGATAGTGCGGCAGGTCCATGGGCGGCACGGGGAAGGCGCCAGCGTCCTCCCCGGCGGCCTCCTCCTCTTCGGCCGCCCGCTTGTCAGCCGCACGCTCGGCCGCGAAGTCCCAGGCGAACGCGAGCACGAGCAGCACGGCGACGATCAGCCCGCCGACCAGGTAGACGCCGGTGCTGCCGCCCTGGCGGCGCCACACCCGGAGCGTCGCGATGAGCAGCGCCCAAGCCAGCCCCGCCGGGATCAGGATCTTCCAGCCGAACGACATGAGCTGGTCGTACCTGATCCGCGGCAGCGAGCCGCGCAGCCAGACGAAGAAGAACAAGAACGCGATTAGCTTTCCGAGGAACCACAGCACAGGCCACCAGCCGCTGTTCGCGCCCGACCAGACCGAGATGGGCCAGAACGCGTGCCAGCCGCCGAGGAACAGCGTGGTCGCCAGCCCCGAGACGGTGATCATGTTGACGTACTCGGCGAGGTAGAACAGCGCGAACTTCAGCGAGGAATACTCCGTGTGGAACCCGCCGACGAGCTCGCCTTCGCCCTCTGGCAGGTCGAACGGGAGCCGGTTGGTCTCGCCGACCATCGTGATCACGTAGATCACGAACGAGGGCAGCAGCAGGATCGCGAACCAGGACGGGTAGTGCAGCACGGCGCCGAACAGCCGGAACTCAGAGCCGTGCGCCTGAGCCGCGACGATCTGGGAGGTGGACAGGGATCCCGCGTACAGGAACACGGGCACGAACGAGATGCCCATCGCGATCTCGTAGCTGATCACCTGGGCCGACGACCGCAGCCCGCCGAGCAGCGAGTACGGCGAGGATGACGACCAGCCGGCCAGCACGATGCCGTAGACGCCCAGCGAGCTCATCGCGAGCACCAGCAGCACGGCGACCGGCAGGTTCGCGAGCAGCAGCGGCGTCCGGTGGCCGAAGATCGACACCACGGGGCCGAACGGGATGATCGCGAAGCTGATGAAGGCGGGGATCGCGGCGATCGCCGGCGCGAGCACGAAGAGGACCTTGTCGACACCGCGCGGGACGATGTCTTCCTTCAGCGGCAGCTTGATGCCGTCCATCAGGGACTGCAGCAGGCCGAACTTCCCTGCCCGGTTCGGGCCGGGGCGCTGCTGCATCCGGCCGATCACCCGGCGCTCGGCCCAGATCATCAGCAGCGTCGACAGCATCAGGAACGCGAAGACGATCAGGACCTTGATCGCCGTCAGCCACCACGGGTCGTTGTCGATCAGCGCCGTGCTGGTGACCACGGGTGCGGACGCATGTCCACTGGCCAGCTGCACCAGGCTGGGGCTGGCGGTCATTCCGCGCTCCTCACCATCACGAGGCTGCCGTGGCCGGCCGCCAGGTCGCGCCGTACCGCGCAGCCCGCGGAGTTCGTCGGCAGCCAGACCACCCGGTCCGGCATCGCCGTGATCTCGACCGGCACGACTATAGAGCCGCGGCTGGTCGCGACGCTCACCTTGGCACCGGCGGTCACGCCTGCCTCCGCGGCGGTGGCCGCCGACATTTTCGCGACGGCCGGGCGGGCGGTACCGGCCAGATTCGGCTCGCCGTCTTGCATCCGCCCAGCGTCGAGCAGATTATGCCAGGTCGCGAGCAAAGCCTCGGCGGGGCCCGGAACGCTGCCTGCCCTGGCACCCGCGTGATGGCGGCTGGCCTGGGGCGCGCCGTCCGCGGCCGGGAGCGAAACGCCAAGAGACGAGAGCTCCCGCCGGGCGGCCGCCTCGTCGGGCAGGCCGAGGTGCACGTCCATGGCGTCGGCGATCTCCCGCAGCACGTGCAGGTCGCCGCGCACCCCCGGCACGGGGATGGCGGCGCCGAACGCACCAGGCCTGCCTTCCCAGTTCACGAACGTGCCGGGCTTCTCGGCGACCGCCGCGACCGGCAGCACAACGTCGGCACGATCGGTAACGGGACTCGCCCGCAGCTCCAGGCTCACCACGAACTCTGCCTGCTCGATCGCGGCTAGCGCCGCGCGCGGGTCGGGCAGATCGGCGGGATCGACTCCGGCCACGACGACCGCGCCGAGCTCGCCGTCGGCCAGCGCCGCGAGGATCTCGCTCGTGTCCCTGCCGGGCTCGGCAGGCAGGGACGCGGCGCCCCACGCCCTGGCGACCTCGGCCCTGGCCGCGGCGTCGGTGACCAGGCGCCCGCCGGGCAGCAGCACGGGCAGGGCGCCTGCCTCGACCGCGCCGCGCTCGCCGGCCCGGCGAGGGATCCACGCCAGCCGGGCGCCGGTCCGCTCGGCCAGCGCGGCGGCGGCGGACAGCGCACCGGGAACCTCGGCCAGCCGCTCGCCTGCCAGGATCACCGAGCCTGGCTGGCTGAGCGCCTGCGTAGCGGCGTCGAGCACCTCATCGCCCGCTGGCGACCCGAGCTGGGCGAGCACGTCGGCCTCGCCGCCAGGCAGGGCGGGAAGGAGCGTGCCCGACAGCTTGACCAGACCGGGGCCGGGCAGCGCCGCAGCCGAGTACACGACCGTGCGCCGGGACCTGACGGCCTTGCGCAGCCGCAGGTAGACGATCGGGGACTCGTCCTCAGGCTCGAAGCCGGCGAGCAGCACGGCAGGGGCATCCTGCAGGCTCCCGTAATTGACCGTGCCGGTCGCCCCGGCCACGTGATCCGCCAGGAACTCGGTCTCCTCGGCGCTGTGCGGCCTGGCCCGCATGTCGATGTCGTTGCTCGCCAGGGCGACGCGCGCGAACTTGGCGTACGCGTAGGCGTCCTCCAGCGTGAGCCTGCCGCCGGTCAGCACGCCGGCCCGGCCGCGGGCCGCGGCGAGGCCGCGGGCCACCGCGTCCAGGGCCTCTGACCAGGAGGCTGGCCGCAGCACTCCGTCGGCGTCGCGCACCAGCGGCGACACTAGCCGGTCAGGCAGGGTCGCGTAGGTGAAGGCCCAGCGTCCCTTGTCGCAGTTCCACTCCTCGTTCACCTCGGGCGCGCTGCCGGCCAGCCGGCGCGTCACGGCGCCGCGGCGGTGGTCGGTCCGCTGCAGGCAGCCTGATGCGCAGTGCTCGCACACGCTCGGGGTCGAGACAAGGTCGAACGGGCGCGCCCTGAACCTGTAGGACGCCCCCGTCAGGGCGCCGACCGGGCAGATCTGCACCGTGTTGCCCGAGAAGTAGGAGTCGAAAGGCACGCCGTCGGCGACGCCGACCTGCTCCTGCGGGCCGCGCTCGATCAGGTCGATGAGCGGGTCGCCGGCGATCTGATCGGCGAACCTGGTGCACCTCGCGCACTGGACGCAGCGCTCGCGGTCAAGCAGCACCTGCGCCGACAGCGCGATCGGCTTGGCGAACGTCCGCTTGTGGCCGGTGAACCTGGTCTCGCCGGCCCCCGCGGTCATCGCCTGGTTCTGCAGCGGGCACTCGCCGCCCTTGTCGCACATCGGACAGTCAAGCGGGTGGTTGACCAGCAGCATCTCCATCACGCCCCGCTGCGCCTTCTCGGCGACCGGCGAGGTGAGCTGCGTCCGCACGACCATGCCATCGGTGCACACCGTGGTGCACGAGGCCGGCGGCTTGGGCTGCCCCTCGACGTGGACGAGGCACTGGCGGCAGGCGCCGATCGGCGCGAGCAGCGGGTGGTCGCAGAACCGCGGAATCTGGATGCCGAGCTGCTCGGCGGCCCTGATGATCAGCGTCCCCTTGGGCACGGTGATCTCGAAGCCGTCGATGGTGACCCGTACCGTGCCAGCAGCCTTAGCTACCTCAGTCATCGCGACGAGGACCTCCAGGATCCGCCGAACAGCGTGGAAGCGGCCGGATCGAACGGGCAGCCGCCGCGCTTGTTGTGCTCGATGAACTCATCCCTGAAGTACTTGATCGAGGACATCACCGGGCTGACCGCGCCGTCGCCGAACGGGCAGAACGCGCGGCCCAGGATGTTGTCGCAGATGTCGAGCAGCTTGTCGAGGTCGCCCTCGCTGCCTTCGCCGCGCTCCAGCGCGTCAAGTACCTGGACGATCCAGTATGTGCCCTCACGGCAGGGCGTGCACTTGCCGCAGGACTCGTGCTCGTAGAACTCCATCCACCGCAGCGTGGCCCTGACCACGCAGGTCGTCTCGTCGAAGATCTGCAGCGCCCTGGTGCCGAGCATCGAGCCGGCGGCGCCGACCGACTCGAAGTCCAGCGGCACGTCGAGGTGCTCGTCGGTGAAGATCGGCGTGGACGACCCGCCCGGCGTCCAGAACTTGAGCTGGTGGCCGGCCCGGACGCCGCCCGCCAGCGAGAGCAGCTCACGCAGGGTCACGCCGAGCGGCGCCTCGTACTGCCCGGGTGTCGTGACGTGCCCGGACAGCGAGAAGATGCCGAAGCCCTTGGATTTCTCCGTGCCGAGCGCGGCAAAGGAGCCGGCCCCGCGCGCGATGATGTACGGCACGCTCGCGATCGACTCGACGTTGTTGACCACGGTGGGGCAGGCGTACAGGCCAGCGATCGCGGGGAACGGCGGCTTCAGCCTGGGCTGGCCGCGGTGACCCTCCAGCGAGTCGAGCAGCGCGGTCTCCTCGCCGCACTCGTACGCGCCGGCGCCCGCGTGCACGACGATGTCCAGGTCGAAGCCTGACCCGAGGATGTCAGAGCCTGCGTAGCCGGCCTCGTAGGCTTCGGCGACGGCCTGGTGCAGGCGCCTGACCACGTGCAGCACCTCGCCGCGGACGTAGATGAACGCGAGGTTCGCCCTGATCGCGTACGCCGCGATGATCGCGCCTTCGACGAGCGCGTGCGGGGTGGCCAGCATCGTCGGAATGTCTTTGCAGGTACCAGGCTCGGATTCGTCGGCGTTGACGACCAGGTAGTGCGGCTTGCGATCGCCCTGCGGGATGAAGCCCCACTTCACGCCCGTCGGGAACCCGGCGCCGCCGCGCCCGCGCAGGCCTGACGCCTTCACGGCGGCGATGATCTCGTCGGGGGGCATCGCCAGGGCCTTGGACAGTCCTTCGTAGCCGCCTGCCCGGCGGTAGCCGGCCATGGTGAACGAGTCAGGCTCGTCCCAGTGCGCGGTGAGCTCGGGGGTTAGTACAGAATTCACGCCCGCTCCCTGTCGGTGCCCGGGTTCCAGCCGTTCTCCTTGGCGATCCGCAGCCCGGCCAGCGTGGGCGCGCCCGCGGTGTGGCCCGTGCATGCCTGGTCGTCGGGGTAGCCGGCCAGGATCATCGCCGCCTGCCGCCAGGTGACCAGCCGTTCGGCGCCCCTGACGGGTGCGACGCCGGCACCCGCCCGCAGGCCATCTACAAGGTCACATGCTGACTGCGGAGTCATATTGTCGAAGAACTCCCAGTTGACCATCACGACGGGGGCGTAGTCGCAGCCAGCGTTGCACTCCACCCGCTCCAGGCTGACCTTGCCGTCTGGGGTGGGCTCGTCGCCCTCGACTCCCAGGTGACGGCGGAGCTCGGAGTGGATCACGTCGCCGCCCATGATGGCGCACAGCGTGTTGGTGCAGACGCCGACGTGATACTCGCCGACCGGCCGGCGCTTGTACATGGTGTAGAACGAGACCACCGCGGTGACGTCGGCCTCGGACAGCCCGAGCTGCTCGGCGCAGAACGCGATCCCGTCGGCCGACACGAATCCCTCGGTGGCCTGGACCACGTGCAGCAGCGGCAGGAGCGCCGACCGCGGCTTCGGGTACCTGGCGATGATCTCGGCGGCCCGCGCCGTCAGCCCGGCCCGCTCCTGCTCGGTGAACGCCATTACCTGTCCACCCCTCCCATCACCGGGTCGATGCTGGCCACCGCCACGATCACGTCGGCGACCATGCCGCCCTCGCACATCGCCGCGGCCGTCTGCAGGTTGGTGAAGGAGGGGTCGCGGAAATGCGCGCGGTACGGCCTGGTGCCGCCGTCGCTGACGAGATGGCAGCCGAGCTCGCCCCGCGGCGACTCGACGGCAGCGTAGACCTGCCCTGGCGGCACCCTGAAACCCTCGGTGACGAGCTTGAAGTGGTGGATCAGGGCCTCCATGGACTGGCTCATGATGTGCGCGATGTGGTCGGCGGAGTTGCCGAGCCCGTCTGGTCCGACCGCCAGCTGCGCGGGCCAGCCGATCTTGGCGTTCCCGATCATGACCGGGTCGTTCTCTGGCCGCGGCGCAGCGAGCCGGTCGACGCACTGCTCGATGATCCGCAGCGACTGGTCGATCTCGTCCATCCTGACCAGGTACCTGCCGTAGGCGTCATTGGTCTGCTGGGTCGGCACGTCGAAGTCGTAGGTCTCGTAGCCGCAGTAGGGCTGGCTCTTGCGCAGGTCCCAGGGCAGCCCAGCGGCCCGCAGGATCGGTCCCGTGACACCCAGTGACATGCAGCCGGCCAGGTCGAGGAAGGCGACGTCCTTGGTGCGCCGCAGATAGACCGGGTTGACGTCGAGCAACGCGCGCAGCTCGCCTGTCTGCCGCGGCATCACGCCGAGGAACTCGCGCAGCTTCTCAAGGGCGCCTGACGGCAGGTCCTGCGCGACGCCGCCTGGGCGCACGTAGGCATGATTCATCCGCAGCCCGCTGATCAGCTCGAACAGGTCGAGTACCTTCTCGCGCTCGCGGAGGCCGTACAGGAACACGGTGGTCGCGCCGAGCTCCATCCCGAAGGTCCCCACCGCCATCATGTGTGAGGAGATCCGGTTCAGCTCCATCATCAGCACCCGCAGCACGCTGGCCCGCTGCGGGATCTGGTCGGTGATGCCGAGCAGCCGCTCGACGGCCAGGCAGTACGCGGTCTCGTTGAACAGCGGCGACAGGTAGTCCATCCTGGTGCAGAACGTCACGCCCTGCGTCCAGGTGCGGAACTCCATGTTCTTCTCGATGCCGGTGTGCAAGTAGCCGATCACCGGCCTGATCTCGGTGACCGTCTCCCCGTCCAGCGTGAGGATCAGCCTGAGCACGCCGTGCGTGGAGGGGTGCTGCGGCCCCATGTTGACGACCAGGTGCTCCTCGCGCCCGCTGTCGGCGGATTCCTCGGCAGCTGCGACGATCTCGTCCCAGTCCTGGCCGCCGACGTTATAGACCCGTCCCTCGGCTTCTGCACTCATGAGTACGCTCTCCGCTCGTCGGGTGGCGGGATCGTGGCGCCGCGGTACTCCACCGGAATGCCGCCAAGCGGGTAGTCCTTGCGCTGCGGGTGGCCTTTCCAGTCGTCTGGCATCTCGATCCTGGTTAGCGCCGGATGTCCGTCGAAGATGAGGCCGAAGAAATCCCAGGTCTCGCGCTCGTGCCAGTCGCAGGTCGGGTACACGTCGATGAGCGAGGGGACGTGCGGGTCAGCGTCAGGCGCCGTGGCCTCGACGCGTAGCCGCCTGTTGTGGGTGATCGACAGGAAGTGGTAGACGGCGTGCAGCTCGGTGCCGGCGTCGGCGGGGTAATGCGTGCCTGAGACGCCCAGGCAGAGCTCGAACGCCAGAGACGGCTCGTCCCGCAGCCGCCTCGCGACCTCGACGAGATGTTCGCGGCGGACATAGAAGGTCAGCTCGCCGTTGGCCGCGATCACCCGCTCGACCGCGTCGCCGAAGCTGAGCCCCGACGCCTCCATCGCGGTTCCGAGCGAGTCGGCGACGTCGTCGAAATACGAGCCGTACGGCCGCGGGCTCGACAGCAGCGGCTGCCTGCGGACCTGAAGGCCGCCGTAGCCCGAGGTGTCACCGGTGGTGTGCGTGCCGAAGGCCCCGGTGCGGACAACCTGCTCGCCGAGCCGCTCCCGGCCCGCGATTGCCGCTTCGTCGCGGGTCTCGTCTGGCTTGTCGTCTCCTGGCCCGGTCACCGTTCCACCTCGGCGCGAGTCTCGGCCGGCTCCTGCTGGGCGGCCGGCGCCTGCTGGATCGCGGCGGCCCGCAGGTGCGGCAGCAGCGGCAGCCGCCGCAGCCTGGCCTGCTCGAGCTCGGTGATCTGCTTCTCCCGGTTCGCGCCGAGCTTCATGTTCTGGATCTTGTCGTGCAGCTTCACGATGGCGTCAAGCAGCATCTCGGGCCGGGGCGGGCAGCCAGGCAGGTAGATGTCGACCGGCACGATGTGGTCGACTCCCTGCACGATCGCGTAGTTGTTGAACATCCCGCCGCTCGACGCGCACACGCCCATCGAGATGACCCACTTGGGCTCGGACATCTGGTCGTAGATCTGCCGCAGCACCGGCGCCATCTTCTGGCTCACCCGGCCCGCCACGATCATCAGGTCGGCCTGGCGCGGCGTGTTCGACGCGCGCTCCATGCCGAACCTGGCCAGGTCGTGTCGCGGGCCGCCGGTGGCCATCAGCTCCATGGCGCAGCAGGCGAGGCCGAACGTGGCCGGCCAGACCGACGATTTGCGCGCGTAGCCTGCGAGCTTCTCGACCGTGGTCAGCAGGATGCCGCTCGGCAGTTTTTCTTCTAGACCCATCGGCTAATCCCATTCCAGACCGCCGCGCCGCCAGACATAGACGTACGCGACAAAGACGGTTGCGACGAACGTGACCATCTCCACGAGGCCGAACAGGCCAAGGTGGTCGAACGCCACCGCCCAGGGGTACAGAAAGATGATCTCAATGTCGAAGACAATGAAGAGCATCGCGGTCAGGTAGTACTTCACCGGGAACCTGATCCCGGCTGGCTGGCGGGTCGGCTCGATACCGCATTCGTACGCCTCGAGCTTGGCCCTGTTCCAGCGCTTCGGGCCGGCCAGTGATCCCATCACCAGCGAGAAGAGGGCGAAAACAGCGGACAGGGCCCCCAGCACCACGATCGGCACGTAATAGCTCATGGAGTCTGTCACCCCTTTGCCTCGCCTCGCTGGCTGCCCGAAGGCTAAGCCGCCGGCGACATCTTAGACAGCGCGTTGATGACCCGGTCGACCGCGTCGCCGCCGCGCGGCTCGGTCAGGTTACCGAGGAGCTTCATCGTCATCCGCATCACGGCGGGACGCTTGATGCCGTGCCTGGTCGCGAACTTCATGAAGGACGGGTGCCCGATCGCCTTCACGAAGGTCCGGCCGAGAGTGTAGTAGCCGCCGTACGCGTCCTTGAGCGCCGCGGGGTAAGCCTGCAGCACCCGCTCGGTTCCTGCGGCTGTCGGCCGGGCAAGCGCCTGGACGATCGAGCGCGCGGCGAGCTCGCCTGACTCCATCGCGTAGGCGATGCCCTCGCCGTTGAACGGGTTCACCATCCCGCCCGCGTCACCGACCAGCAGCAGGCCGCCAGTGTAGTGCGGGGTCCGGTTGAAGCCCATCGGCAGCGCGGCGCCGCGAACGGGCTGCGTCATGTTCTCCTCGTTCAGGCCCCACTCGGCCGGCATCGCGGCGAGCCAGCGCTTGAGCAGCACCCGGTAGTCGATGTTGCCGAACGCCTCAGAGGTGTTCAGCAGGCCGAGCCCGACGTTGCTGGTGCCGTCGCCCATCCCGAAGATCCAGCCGTAGCCGGGCAGCAGCTGCGTGCCGTCCCACAGGTCTAGCCAGGCCTCAAGGTAGTCGTCATCGTGCCTGGGCGTCTTGTAGTAGGTCCTGACGGCCACGCCGAGTGGCCGGTCGGACCGCTTGTGCAGGCCCATCGACACCGACAGCCGCGAGGAATTGCCGTCAGCCGCGACGACCAGGCGGGAACGGAAGCTTCGCGGCTCCTCCTGCGCTGGCTTGGCCGCGCGCGCGGTCACCCCGGTGACGCGGCCGGTCCGCTCATCGGTGGTGGTGCCGGTGACAGTGACGTTCTCGACCAGGCGGGCGCCCGCCTTCTGCGCGTGCCTGGCCAGCAGCTCGTCGAAGTCGGTCCTGGTCCGCACCGTCCCGTAGCCGGGGAACGAGGACAGATCCGGCCAGGCGAGCTCGATCCGGCCGCCGCCCCCGATGATGCGCAGACCCTTGTTCAGGAGCCAGCCGTCACCGGGAACGACCGGGATGCCCATCGCCGTGAGCGCCTTGACCGCCCGCGGGGTCAGGCCGTCGCCGCACACCTTCTCGCGCGGGAAGCTCGTCTTCTCCAGCAAGAGCACGTCCAGGCCGGCGGTCGCCAGGTGATACGCGGCTGTCGACCCGCCAGGGCCCGCGCCAACCACGATGACATCAGCCGTCTCCGAGGATCCGGCGCGGCTCGCTGCCTGGTCCGGGTGGTTAGCCGGGGGGTACTGCTCGCTCACTGACCCGTCCCGCCAATCTTGTGAACACCTTCACAAGTACCGATGCCGATAGTCTAGCCCGTAGTCGCTGATCCCATGTGCCGCCCCTGATGCCGGCCGACGTGCACGGCCACGATGCCCCAGGACAGATTGCGCCATCGCACCGACGACCAGCCGGCCGTCCTGATCATGCCCGCGAGTTGCTCCTGGTCGGGCCAGTCTCTGATGGATTCGGCGAGATAAGCATAGGCGGCGGGGTTCGGCGACAGCCGGCCAGCCACCGCCGGCAGCACGCCTGCGAGGTATCGCTGGTAGGCAGCGTCCAGCGGGCGCACGGGCAGATGGCTGAACTCGCAGATCACGAGCCGTCCCCCTGGTTTGGTCACGCGGAGCATCTCGGTGAGCGCCGCGCCTGGGTCGGCGACGTTGCGCAGCCCGAAAGAGATCGTGACCACGTCGAAGGCCGCGCTGGCGAATGGCAGCCCGATCGCGTCGCCCGCGACGAAGCGCACCTGCCCAGCGGGCTCGCCCCGGCGGCGCCCGAGCGGGTGCGCTGCCAGCCTGCTGGCGCCGGCCCGCAACATGCCCTGGGAGAAATCACTGGCTATGCATCTTGCTCCCGACTCCGCGAAGGCTTGCGAGGACGTCCCCGTGCCGGCCGCGATGTCCAGCACGGCCGTGCCACGGCCCGCTCCGACCAGCCGGGCCACGACGGAGCGCCAGTACCGGCACTGGCCAAGCGACAAGACGTCGTTGAGCAAGTCGTAGCGCCCGGCGACCGCGTCGAACATGGCCGCGACGTCAGCCGGGCGCTTGTCAAGCTGCGCTCGGGTCATGCGAACAGCGTGTCACAGCGCAGGCCGTGGTCTGGCCCGCGGCCTGCGCTGCTACAGCAGTTCGGGACGCTGCCATTCCTCGTCAAGCACGTGCTCGGCGAGGAATGCGAGGATCGTCTCGTACCAGACCCTGACGTCGCCGGGCTTGAGTATCCAGTGATTCTCGTCGGGGAAATACAGGAATCTGGCTTGCTTGCCGCGCTGGGACAGGTCAGTCCACATTCGCAGCGCCTCGCCGACCGGCACCCGGTAGTCCCGGTCGCCGTGAATGATCAGCAGCGGCGTGCCGATGCTGTCCGCGTGCAGGTGCGGTGAGCTGGCAAGGTAACGCTCGGGCTGCATGACGGGATGCCCGAAGATCCGGCGCCAGAACGCCGGCCCGTCGGTGGTGCCGAACATCTGGTCGAGCGCCCAGAGCCCCGCGTGGCTCACGATGCCGCGGAACCTGGTCGTGTGACCGGCGATCCAGTTGGCCATGTAGCCGCCGAACGAGCCGCCCATCATCGCGGTCCTGTCCGCGTCGATGTCCGGCCTGGCCAGCACCGCGTCCGTAATCGTCATCACGTCGGTGAACGGCTTGTCACCCCAGTTGGTGTGGCCCCTGGCGATGAAGTCCTGACCGTAGCCGGTCGATAGGGCGGGATCTGGCAGCAGGACGCTGTACCCGCGCGCAGCCATCAGCCACGGGTTCCACCGCCAGGACCAGGCGTTCCAGCTCATCACGGGGCCGCCGTGCACCCACAGCAGCAGGGGCGCCTTCGACTCCGCTGACGCGCCGTCCGGCAGCACGAGCCAGCCCCTGATCCTGGCGCCGTCGGATGCGGTCGCCGACACCTCTTCGACCCGTCCGGGCACCTCGAGCGGCAACCCGGGAGCCTGCAGCAGGACCGGATCAGCTGCCGGCACCGTCAGGTCGATCCTCACCGGCGTCGGCGGTTCGCTGATCGATGCCCGCAGCGCGTAGATGGCGTGCCCGTCCCTGGACGGGCACAAGCAGCTGTAAGCCGCGTCGTCGCTCGTGATCCTGCTCACCTCGCCTGACCCGGTACTGACCGCGAAGACCGGGCAGCGGCCGTTGTCGTCGGCCGTGAAGTACACCGATTCCCCGTCCGGTGCCCACGCGGCCGACAGCGGCTGCCTGTCGAATCCCGCCAGCAGGTCCCTGGCCTCAGCGTTCTCGCCCTCCAGCGGCACCATGACGACCGTGACGTCACCTGGCTCGGCGTAGCTGTCGTGCGCAGAGCGGATCGCGACAACCTGCGCGCCGTCGGGGGATATGGCAGGCGCGCCGAAGTCGGCGCCGCTGGCTCCGAGCAGGGTCCTGCGCTTGCCGGTCTCGATGTCGATGACCACGAGCTCGTCCCGGTTCTCTCCGGCCGGCTCGGGCACTTGCCAGCCGGTGACGGCGGCCGAGCCGTCAGGCGAGAGGCAGAAAGCCTGTTCGTCGAGCGCTCGGCCGCAGTCCTGGGTCACGTCGCGCAGGTCACAGGCCCCCTCTCCGCCGGCGCCGTCCTCACCATGTCCGGCCGCGTGGCCGGCGTGCAGCCTCAGGCTGTCGGGGCCGAGATCGTGATCCCAGAACCTGACGGGACCAGACTCATGCAGGATCGCGTTCACTCCGGCATCGGCGCGTGCCTTGCGCCTGGCCGAGTCCGCCTCGGTCCCGGTCGTGCCCGCGAAGGCCCCGGCCGCTGCCAGGTATCGCTGGGCCGTCCTGGCCGTCGCGACTCCCGCCACGCCGCCAGGCGGTGCGGCGATCCTGCGGGCCTCACCGCCGCCAGGCGGCAGCAGCCAGAGTCCTGGCTTGGCCGCGTCGTCAGAACCTTCCTTCTGCTGCCCGGGCTCCTGCCGCTTGGAGACGAACAGCAGCGAGCCGTCAGGCAGGAACTCAGGCGCCGATTCGCCTTCCGCGGACCTGGTGAGCCTGGCCGGCTGGCCGCCGAGCGGGTCGATGCGCCAGATGCTGGTGCCGAACTTGCTCGGTTCTGGCCCTATGGCCTGGACGGCGGCCGCGAGCCAGCTGCCGTCGGGTGACAGGCGGAGCGCGGTCACCGCCGGAATCGCTACGTATTCGCTCAGATCGCTGAACCGGGTCACGTGATCTCCTGTCGCAGCCGGGGCACATTGTCAGCTATTGTGCCGCACCGGCCATCCCCGCCGGCGGGATGCTTTCCCCGTATATCCGCATTACCCACGTTGCCCGGGATCCGGTGCTAGCATGCCGGGGTTAATCGTGCGCCTTGGCATGGGGTTGAGCGGGTTTCGTGGGGGATTGCATTGCATCGCATGCACTACAGGCTCGCCGCCGCCGCCAGCGTGGCCGCAGCCGGACTGCTCACCGTCGCTGGACTGGCCCCCGCAACGCAAGCCGCGACCCCGCCAGGGCCTGTATCAGCCACCCCGGTCACGTCGATACCGCATTTCCCCGCGACGACGACGACCACCGAGCAGATCCGCCAGATCGCCCAGTGCGGCAGCACCATGTACGCGGTGGGCACGTTCACCGTGGTCAAGCGCCAGAGCACGACCTACACCCGCAACAACGTCTTCAGCTTCAGCGCGACCGCCCCCTACGCGGTGACCTCGTGGGCGCCGAACATCAACGGCACCGTGAACTCGATCGCGTTCAACGGCACGAACTGCGCCAACGCCTATGTCGGCGGCAAGTTCAGCGCGATCGGCTCGACCACCGTGAAGAACATCGCGGAGGTCAGCACCACGACGGGCAACGTGGTCACAGCCTTCGGTCACAGCGCTTCCGGGCAGGTCGAGACGCTGGCGAGCCATCAGAACCACATCCTGGCCGGCGGCTACTTCACCGGAATCAACGGCAGCACCGCCGATCCCTACCTGGCGAGCCTGAACCCGACGACAGGCAAGAACGACGGCTTCATCCATCTGGCCATCGGAGGGAACTATCAGTTCCCTGGCGTCCAGTCCAATCCCACCAGGGTTTACAACCAGGAGTTCAGCCACGGCGGCACCCTGGACCTGGTGATGGGTGACTTCACCTCCGTGGGCGGGCAGCCCAGGCAGCAGATCTTCATGCTGAACCTGGCGACCAGCCCGGCGTCGGTGACCGCCTGGACGTCCCCGCAGTGGGACGGCAGCCAGGGCGAGGCCACGCCCCAGAATCCGAACAACGGCTACCCGTACCAGTGCGCCACCGTCGAGCCGTTCTACATCCAGGCCGCGGCGTGGTCACCGGACGACGGCACCGTCTACATCGCGACCACGGGTTTTCACCCCAACGGATGGCCGGCAGGCAGCGCGCCACGAAACGGCCTGTGCGACGCCGCGGCCGCCTTCCCCGCGACGCAGACCAGCGTGCTGGCCACGTGGATCAACTACACGGGCTGCGACTCGCTGTTCGCCGCCGCGGCTGACAGCGCGGCCGTCTACATCGGCGGCCACGAGCGCTACGCGAGCAATCCCAACGGCTGCGACTTCCTCGGCTCAGGCGGTTACAGCGCTCCCGGCATGGCTGGCCTGGCCCCGCGGGCCGGCAACCTGATGCTGAACTCGGCTGGCACGGCCGGGCTGTACGGCCGCGGCCGCGGGCTTGGCGCCGACGACATGCTGATCACCTCAGCTGGCCTGTGGATCGCCAGCGACAACTACCAGGGAACGCAGATGTGCGGTGGTGCCAACGGGCTGGGCGGCTTGTGCCTGCTGCCCTATTAGGGCCGGCCAGGAACACGGCGGTACAGGAGCGCATTTCATGTGCATCTGCGCAGGTAAGGTGACTTAGTGCGGCTGATGCACTGATCAGCGGTGTCATTCGGCATGAGCGCATAAGCTCATCTACTGGCTACCTTCCGTATACCTGGGCCGTAGCCAACGCAAGGCCGCGCCGCGGTCGCCCAGAACAGCGAGGAGTACCGCGGATGAACCCTCAAGCCGCACCCGACTACTTCGAGCTTTCGGACTACACGACCGTGCTGCGGCGGCGCTGGCGGCGGGTCGCGACGGTCACCGTGGCTGCCGTCGTGCTCGCCGCGGCTTACGTCTTCCTCGCCCCTAAGACGTACACGGCGACTGTGCTGGTTCAGGTCAACGCGCTGCCGAACAACGCCAACGCGATCGGCGGCCGGACCGGCGGGCCGGTCAACATGGACAACGAGGCTCAGGCCGTGCGCTCGCTCGCGGTCGCGAGCCTGGTGAAGAAGCGGCTGAACAGCTCGCTCTCGGTGACGGATCTATCGGACAGCATCCACGTCTCGGTGCCGCCCAACTCGACCTATCTCCAGATCACCTGCGGCGCATCGTCCGCTGCCGGCGCGCAGCGGTGCGCCAACGCGACCGGCCAGGCCTACCTCGACTACCGCAGGGTCACCATCATGAAGCTGCTCGGCACGGGTATCAAGGCCCTGCAGCACGACGCCACCAGGCTGCGCCAGCGGATCGTGCAGCTTAAGACGCTCCTGCTCACGTTGCGGCATCACCAGAAGAACCAGGTGTCTGGCTCGCCCACGCAGATCGCCGACGAGCTCCAGCTGAATACGGCGCAGGCTGAGCTTTCCGCGCTCCAGGGGCACATCAGCACCGCTGAGCCGCTGTACGCGAGCATGAAGGTGAAGAACGGCACGATAGCCGGCCAGATCGGTTCCCGCGCCACGCTGCCCGCCAGCCCGTCAAGCCCGCGCAAGCTCCTGTACATCCCGAGCGCCCTCATCGCCGGCCTTGTGATCGGCCTGGCGTGGGCCTTCGTCAGGGACAGGCGGGACCGGCGCGTCCACTCCGTCCGCGACGTCGAGCGACTCGGCAACCTGCCGACCATGCTGAGCCTCGCCGACAAGCCGCACGGCCGGGTCACGGGCCTCGAGTCGCCGCGGTCGGTCGCTGGCCGCAGCTTCAGCGAGCTGGCTAGGTACGTCGACGCCGCGCTCGGCGACGGCAGCCACGTGATCGCGGTCGCCGCGACGTCCAGCGGATCTGGCGGCAGCGTGGTCGCTGTCAACCTCGCCGCCGCCCTGGCCAGGACGAGCGACCGCACCGTCCTGATCTGCGCCGACCTGCACGGCACCACCGCCCCCGAGTTGCTCGGCGTCACCAGGGGCCGCGGCCTGTCCGAGGTGCTGACCGGCGCCGCACGGGTGAGCGAGGTCGCCGCCCCGGCCGGCGACCTGCCGCGCCTGCGGGTCATCACGCCGGGCATCGACGCGTCGCGCGCCGTGCTCGCCATGCAGCAGGCCAAGCTGAAGCGGCTGATCAGCGACGTCCTGGACGACGCGCGGTACGTGGTCATCGAGGTCCAGTCGCTGGGCGAGAACTCCGACGCCTTCGGGCTCGCGCAGTTCGCCGAGTCGGCAATCGTCGCCGTCGAGGTCCAGCGGTCCAGGCGCGAGGACATCACGGACTGCGTCCAGCGGCTCACCCGCCTCGGCACCCCCGTGCTCGGCACAGCGGTGCTGCGGCCAAGCGGCAGCGCTTCGCGCAGGCCGCGGACCGAGGCCCAGGTCAAGGTCCCTTACAGCAGCCCGGTGCGCCCGGAGCCCGGGCCTGATCCGGTGTTCGCCAGTGACATGCCGGCAACCGGGCCGGCCGTCTGGACGCCAGGCGTGCCGAAGGTCTCAGGCGATGTCCAGGACTACTCAGCCACGTCGGCTCCGCGCGGGCCGAGAGAGACCAGGCCGATGCCGCGCGTCTCCGCGAGCGAGCGAGACAGGTACCCGGGCTCTGCTGATCCCGCGTCGGGAGACTGACCGTGCCCGCAGGACCGGCGCCTGATGCGCTCGGGCGCCGCAAGGGCTGGTGCACATGACCGTGTCGCTGGCGCCGCCGGCGGCGCAGGAAGCAGCAGGCCCCGGGCAGAACCCGGCCGTCCGGCGACGCGGCCAGCTGCGGTCCTTGCTGCGCGGCCCGGCCTGGCCGGTCAGCGCGCTGATGCTCGGCTACCCGCTCTGGTGGGCGCTCGGCATCGCCGACTTCATGTGGGTCATCCTCGCCGTTCCGATGGTCACCAGGATGATCGCCTGGCGCACACGGCGCGACCGTGCGATCCGGGTGCCGCCGGGATTCGGGCTCTGGCTGCTCTTCCTCCTCGTCGTCGTGGCCGGCATCGCCACGATCACGCTGACCGCTCCCGGCACGGTGCCGAGCCTGGTGTCACGGCGCGTCCTGTCGTACGGGAACAGGACGGTCGGCTACTTCGGCGACACCATCCTGCTGCTCTACGCGGGCAACCTGACCGAGCGTGAACTGCCCAGGCGCGCGTTCAGCTGGATGCTCGGCGTCGTCGGCGTCATCGCAGTGATCGGCGGCGTCGCGGGGATGCTGCTCCCGCACTTCGGGTTCAGCTCGCCGCTGTTCTTGCTGCTGCCCAAGAGCTTCCAGGCCAACCCCTTCGTCCAGGCGGCCGCTCATCCCGCGCTGACCCAGGTCCAGAACGTGCTCGGCACGCCGGGCGGGCGGCCGAAGGCGCCGTTCGACTACACCAACCTGTGGGGTGAGTGCCTGACCATCCTCTTGCCGTTCCTGCTGGTCTGGGCCTGGACGGGAACAAGGCGGCAGCGCCTCTTCGCTGTCGGCACCGCGGTCGTCGCGGTCGGGCCGCTGCTGTACTCGCTTAACCGAGGCGCCTGGGTCGGCGTGATCCTCGGCGTCATCTACCTCGCCGTCCGGCTGGCCGCCAGGGGCAGGACGGTCCTGCTCGGCGGCATCTGCGCGGCGACGGCTGTGGCCGTCGTGCTCATCGTCTTCACGCCGCTGAATAGCCTCGTCGCAGGGCGGCTCGAGAACGGCAAGAGCAACAACCTGCGCTCCCACCTGTCCGCGCTGGCGATCACCGACGGGCTGGCCTCGCCGGTCATCGGCTACGGCGATACCAGGCAGGAACAGGGCAGTCCCGAGTCGATCGCCGTGGGACCGTCGGCGAAATGCCCCACCTGCGGCCAGCTCGCGGTCGGCAGCACCGGCCAGCTCTGGCTCCTGCTGATCTGCGACGGTGTCGTCGGCGCCGCGCTCTACCTGGCCTTCTTCGGCTTCGGCATCTGGCAGTTCCGGCGGGACCGCAGCCCGTATGGCTATGCGGGCGTGCTCGTGCTGCTGTTGTCCTTCTGGTACATGTTCTCGTACGACGCGACCGGGGCGCCGCTCGGCTTCACGATGCTCGCCTACGCCGTGGTGTGGAAGAACGATCAGCTGCGCAGGCAGCAAGCCGGCGCGGCCGCGAGCGGGTCCCGGCGCGGGCCGGAACCGGTCAGGTGACCGCGGAGCGGCTCGGCCAGGACGACCGGGAGCAGGACGAGGACTTCCTGTCCCGGACCATGCCGCTGCCCGCCATCGACATCGCCGGTTTCGAGCCCCCCGTACAGGTCGAGTACGAGCAGGCGCCGGACCAGACCGGGCCGGCCCTGCTGCGGCCCGAGGCCAAGCCGGGCGCAGGGCTCGCAGGCGTGGCGAGAGGCGGCCTGGTCAACCTGGCCGGAGCCGTGATCTCCGCGGCCTCCAGCGTCGCCCTCACCGTCATCGTCACGCGCAACTTCAGCAAGTCCGTGGTCGGCACGTTCTTCGTGGCGATGTCGCTGTTCCTCATCGTCGAGGCGGTCACGAACCTGGGCGCGTACAACGGCACCATCTACTTCATCGCCCGCCTGCGGGCACTGCGCGCTGAGCGCAGGATCCCCGCCATCCTCAGGGCGACGGTGATCCCTGTCGTGATCTCGTCGGTGATCGGCGCCGCGGCGCTGATCGCGTTCGTCCACCCGGTTGCCAGGCTGCTGCTGGCCGGTCAGGTAACGGCGCCGCCGCGGCAAGCGGACCTCGCGGCCGCGCTGCGGACACTGGCCGTCGCGCTTCCTTTCGCGGCTCTGGCCGACACGATGCTGGGCGCGACCAGGGGCTTTCACGAGATGGAACCCACCGTCGTGGTCGACAGGATCGGCCGGTCCACCCTGCAGCTGGTCGGGGTCATATCGGCCGCGATAGCGAGCAGCTCCGCCCTGCTCGCTCCGCTGTGGGCACTGCCCTACGCTCCTGCCGCGATCATCGCGTCCCTCTGGCTGCGCCGCATCATGCGCGAGCAGCGCCATGCGCCTCAGCCCAGACGGCCGGCGACCGGGACGCTGATGGCCAGGAGCGGCGACAGCGCCGGAGCCGCCGCCGGCCGGCTGGCAGCTGACGGATTCCAGGCCGACAACCGGCACGGCAAACCGAACGCGCGCGGGTTCTGGCGCTTCACCGCGCCCCGGTCGATCGCCAGCGTGGCCCAGATCGTCATCCAGCGGCTGGACATCGTGCTCGTGGGCGTCATGAAGGGCCCGGTCGACGCGGCCATCTACACGGCGGCGACCAGGTTCCTCGTGGCCGGCCAGCTCGGGAACGCCGCGATCAGCATGGCGGCGCAGCCGCAGCTGACCCGCCTCTTCGCGATCAAGGACAGGGCAGGCGCCAACACCGTCTACCAGGTCACCACGGCCTGGCTGATCCTGCTCACCTGGCCGATCTACCTGCTCGCCGCCGTTTTCGGGCCGAGCGTGCTGGCCATCTTCGGGCGCAGCTATCACGCCGGCAGCACGGTCATGCTCATACTCGCGCTCACCATGCTGGTCGCGACCGCCTGCGGTCAGGTGGACGTGGTGCTGATCACCACCGGCAGGAGCACCTGGAGCCTCGTCAACGGCTTGCTCGCGATGTGCGTCAACATATGCGCGGACTTGATCCTCATCCCCAGGATGGGGATCACAGGTGCGGCCATCGGCTGGGCGGCCGCCATCATGGTCTCCAACCTCGTGCCGCTGGTTCAGGTCGCGGCCGCCGCCAAGGTCCACCCCTTCGGGCGTGGCATGGCGGCCGCGTGCGGACTGACCGTGCTGAGCTTCGCCGTGGTCCCGCTCGGCCTGCGCATGGTCGCCGGGCCGAGGCCGGGCATCTCGATCGCGGCGACGGGACTCGGGGCCGCGGTCATGATGGTCGGGCTGTGGTGGCTGCACGGCACCTTGCACCTGTCCGCGATGCCAGGATTCGGCCGGCTGGCGCGGATCACCAGGCCAGGCAAGGTACGGTCATAGTTTTCGGCGAAGTTTGCGGATTACCAGGCCCAGAAGGCTGGCACCGCGCGATATCGTCCGCAAGGTAGGAAAGGTTCGAGGGTCGAATGAGCAAGTACCTGGTGGCGCTGATCTGGCCGGCTGGCATGGCGATCATCCTCTTCGCCGCCTTCCTGGCCAGCCGCCGGCCAGGAAGATCTAAGGCCAGCCACGGCAGCCGACGGCACAGCCGCCGCGCGGCCGGATCGGGCGTCTCCGCGGCCGTCAGCGGCTCTGCCAGGCTGGTCGCCGTCGCATTCGCCGGCGCCGTCGTGACACTCGGAGTGATGTGGCTGCTCGGGCTGCTTGTCGTCAACGACGGCCTGACCCTCGACAAGCCGGTATTCAACTGGATCACAACCCATCAGATGCACGCGGCGGCCGCGGCCATGAACCGGCTCACCAAGATCGGCGACACCTGGACGACGTGGGGGGCCGCGGCCGCGGCGGCGGTCTGCATCGCGGTGACGTCACGGGAACGCCGCTGGCTGGCACCCGTCGCGATGGCCTGTCTGATCGTGGCTGACCACTTCACCACGCTCGCGCTGCGGCACGTCTTCCACCGGCTCGGCCCGCCGACCAGCCCGCTCGGCACGTACCCGTCAGGCGGCTGCGACCGGTGCATCGTCTTCTACGGGCTCATCGCCTACCTGCTCTGGCGCGAGTTCAGCGGCAGGCGCTCGACCGCGATCTGGGCGGCGGCCGCCGTCGCGGCCCTCGGCTTCAACGAGGCCTTCAGCCGCGTCTACCTGTCGAAACACTGGCTGACCGACGCGGTGAGCGGGCTGCTCTACGGCGGCCTGCTGCTCGCCGCGTTCATCCTGGCGGTCCGCGCCGTTGCCGGCAGGCCCGTCCAGGTCCGATCCGATGCGCCGCTGCCCGCGGGCGCTGCGGGCATGTATCCCGCAGAGGGCTCGATGCCCGCGGCCGGCCCGGAAGGCCTGAGGCCAGCAGCCGGCCCGGAAGGCCTGAGGCCAGCAGCCGGCCCGAAGGGCCAGGTTACGTGACAGCACACCGCAGGCGGCGCGCGACAGGAAGGCGCGCAGTCTGGTTCTCCGCTGCCGCCGCCGTGGCGGTGATAGCCGCGGCCGGCAGCGCGTTCGCCCTCGCCAGGCACGGCCAGGTGCCAGCGGGCCCGATCTCGCCGTCCGGTTTCGGCTCGCACTCTCCTGCCCACCGGTCAGGAACGCATCAGGCGCACGGCACGGACAGTCCGGCCCCTGGCGGCAGCGGCACCACCGCGCCGGGCGATCCTGGCACGGTGGCCAGCCAGAGCGGGCCGGCCGCGCGGCTGATCCCTGCCGCCGGCGCCTACCTCGGCGCCTACGTCGCACCGACGTCGTACACCCCTGATGCCGAGATCGCGGCCGTGCAGTCGTTCCAGCGGTCGATCGGCGCTCCGATCCCGCTCGTGCACAACTACCACCCCTGGTACAGCCCGTTCCCGAACGCCGCTGACCAGTACTTCGTCAGGACCGGCAAGGTGCTGCTGCTGACCTGGGGCGGCAATCCTGACACCAGGAAGATCGTCGCGGGCGACTACGACGCGCTGATCAGGCAGCGCGCCGAGGCAGTCAAGCGGCTCGGACGGCCGATCCTGCTGGAGTTCAGGCACGAGATGGACCGCCCGAACCTGCAGTGGGTCATGCACGGGCCCAAGAGCTTCATCGCGGCGTGGGATCACATCCGCGCGATCTTCACCCGCGTCGGCGCCACGAACGTCGGCTGGGTGTGGTGCCCGACCGGCTGGGGGTTCAAGAAGGACAGGGCACAGCCCTTCTACCCGGGAAACAACGAGGTCGACTGGGTATGCGCCGACGTCTACTCGGTGTCGCCGAGCCAGACATTGCAGGAGGCTGCCCATCCCTTCCTCACCTGGGCCAGGCACACCCGCAAACCTGTGCTGATCGGCGAGTTCGCCGTCTCCGGGCGACCGGGCGCGTGGTCTCGCTGGCTGCTCGCGGCGGGCGAGCTCGCCGACATCGACCCGCAGATCAAGGGCCTGGCCTACTTCGACGCCAATGGCACCGATAGCCAGGGCCGTCCATTCGAATACTGGCTGGGCGGCAACGAGCCCGCGCTCAGGGCCTTCGGCCAGATGCTCGCCTGGCGGACGTTCCGCCCCGGCCGCGCGTCGAGCCAGTGACCGCGGCTGCTCCGCAGGCTTCCCAGGACCGCGCCGACTACCTGCGCGGCATCTGCCAGCTGCTGTGGCCGGCTCCTGCGCGGGCGGAACCGGCGCACCGGCTGCCGGCGGCGCCGGGAGACACGTCGATGATCGTGCTGCCCGGCCTGCGCAGTCCCAGGCTCGTGGTGCCGGCCGGACGGCGCCTGGCCGCGGCAGCCGTCCGCAGGTACGGCGAGCCCGCGTCGGCCCGCGGCGCGCTGGCTGCCAGGGCACTGTCGGCCGCGCTGGCCAGCGGCATCGGGCCCAGGCTGCTCCGCGACCGTGTGACGGTCAGGGTGCCGCCGGGGGCCGAGACCATCGAATCCCGGCTGAGTTCGATGCTCGGCCAGAAGGTCGTCGTCAGCGTTCACCTGGGCGCGCCGCGCGCGAACCGCAAGCCGGTCCTGCAGCTGCTGACCGCGGCGGGCGAGACGATCGGGTTCGCGAAGGTCGGCGTCAACCCGCTGACCACCGACCTGGTCCGCGGCGAGCACGAGACGCTCAGCCGGCTGCACGCCGCCGGCCTTCGCCAGCTGCGGGCACCGCGGGTGCTCGGTCACGACACCTGGAACGGCCTGGAGATCCTCGTACTCAGCGCGCTGCCGGTCTGGCGGAAGCGAACGCCGTTGCGGCCCGGCCAGCTGGATCTGGCGATGGCAGAAGTCGCGGGCCTGGCGGGGATCACCGAATCCCCGCTCACGGCCAGCGAGTACTGGTCGCTGCTGGCAGCCCGTCTCGAGGCGGCGGGTGACGGCCAGGAACACGCTGCGCTCGCCTCCGCGATCGGCGAGCTTGCGGTCCTGGCCGGTGCCGCCACGCTCGGCTTCGGCGGCTGGCACGGCGACTGGACGCCGTGGAACATGGCCTGCACCGCCGGCGGCCTGCTGGTCTGGGACTGGGAGCGTTTCACCTATCCAGCGCCCGTCGGTTACGACGCGCTGCACTACTGGCTGCAGGCCGAGGTGACGGGGAACCGGCGCGACCCCGCGCAAGCCGCCACCGAATGCGTGCGGCGAGCGCCCGCGCTGCTCGACCCGTTCGGCGTGCCGGCCAGGCAAGCCCGCCTGACGGCCCTGCTCTACCTCGCCGACTTGTCGGTACGCTACGTCGCTGACCGGCAGGAACAAGCGGGCGCGAGACTGGGTGCGCCGCGCAAGTGGCTGCTGCCCGCGCTAGCCGTCGGCATCAGCGAACTTCCCGGCAGCCCGGCCCGAGGGGATGGCTAATAATCGCACGATCGGTTTCGCCGCCAGCCAAGCGCGCCGCGCACCTCGTCTCGGTGACAGCGGGACGCCTGACGAGCCATGCCAGGATGCTGCCAGGGGTGCTGATCGTCGGCGCCCAGCGGTCGGGCACCACGTCGATGTACCGCACGCTGAGCCAGCACCCGGCGGTGCTCAAGGCCGTTCTGCACAAGGGCGTGCACTACTTCGACATGAACTACGACCGCGGCATGGGCTGGTACCGGGCTCATTTCCCGCTGCTGGCCACGGCCAGGCGAACCGCCGCGCGGGCCGGGGACGCCGCGCTCACACTCGAGTCGAGCCCGTACTACATGTTCCATCCGCTCGCGGCCGAGCGGATCGCGCGCGACCTGCCCGAGGTCAAGCTCCTCGTTCTCGTACGCGACCCGGTGGAGCGCGCCTGCTCCGCGCACGCGCACGAGCTAGCCAGGGGCTTCGAGACCGAGCCGTTCGAGCGCGCGCTCGAGCTCGAGGATGACCGGCTGCGGGGTGAGGCCGAGCGGATGATCGCCGAGCCCGGTTACCTCAGCCACTCACACCAGCACCACGCGTACCGCGCCAGGGGCCGGTACTGCGAGCAGCTGGACCGGCTTGAGCGCCTCGTCGGAGCCGACCGCATCCACGTGGTCGACAGCGGCGACTTCTTCGTCAAGCCAGAGCCCGAGTACGACGCGGTGCTGGACTTCCTCGGGCTGCGCGGCCACGGCTACCCCGAGTTCGAGCGTCACAACGCCAGGCCGCGCTCGCCGATGCCGTCTGCCATCCGCGCGGAGCTCACCGGATACTTCGAGCCTTTCGACGAGCAGCTCTCCAGGTGGCTCGGCAAAGTTCCGAGCTGGCGACGATAGCGTCGGGCGCGGCGGGTCAGGTCAGGCGCTCGGCCTCGGCCGGGTTCCTCGCGCTGTCCGGGCGCGGCGCCTCTCGGCTGTGCAGCGCGCTGGTCACGAGCAGCCAGACCGCGTAAGGGAAGTCGTGAACCAGGTACCGCTTGGCAAGCCGCCTCGGCTCGTTCACCAGCCGGTGCAGCCACTCGAGGCCGAGCCGCTGGATCGTGGGGTGAGCCCGGTTCAGCTGGCCAGCGGCGATCGGAATCGCGGCGCCGCAGCCCACGAACCAGACCCCGGGCAGATCCCCGCACAGCCGGGCGATCAGCCGCTCCTGCTTGGGGAAGCCGAGGCCGACGAAGACGATCTTCGGTTGCGCCCGCACCACCGCGGCACGGATGTCGTCGATGTTGCCCGCCTTCGCGTCAAACGGGAACGGCGGCGAGTAGGCTCCGGCGATCGTCAGGCCATCGTAGCGGGCGGCAAGCAGGCCGGCGGCCAGTTCGGCGGCGCCTGGGTCGCCGTGCTCGCCGGGCAAGCCGCCGAGCACGTAGATGGGCCAGGAGTTCGCCGCGGCCGCCTCCGACAGCGAGAAGATCAGGTCGGAACCGGCGATCCGCTGTACCAGTGGCAGGCCGGCCAGCCGCGCTGCCCAGAGCAGCGGAATGCCGTCAGGAACGACGATCGACGCGGTTTCCACCAGCCCCCTGGTGGAGGGGTCGAGGGTGGTGCGGCGGCAGATGTCGATGTTCGGCGTGACGATCGTGCCGCCGCTGCCGCGCCTGATCGCGTCGACCACCTGGCCGACGACCTGCTTCTCGGTCAGCAGGTCGAAGTCCAGGCCACCTACCCTGATGCGGTCAGTCATGTCAGATCCCCCGTCCGCGAGCGTGCAGGGTCCGCAGCACCCGGTCACCTGAGACCACCCCGGCCGCCACGGCGGCAGCGAAGGGCACCCGCGGCTCGAGGCAGTTGTGCCGCAGCGCCTTGCCGATCCACCGGCACGACTCCGAGCGGTTGCCTAGGCACGCGTACGCGAAGGCGAGCTGTGCGTACACCCGGGCGGCTCCGGTCTGGCTCTTCACGAGGTCGCCGTGGTGCTCGAGCATCCAGAGCAGGCCTTGCGCCTTCGTCAGCCACTGCGTTTCGTAGTGCGAGCCAGAACCCCACGCGACCTCGACGAGCGGCTGATCCACGTTGACGATCGGCCGTCTGGCCGCTGCCCGCAACGCGAGGTCCCAATCCTCGTTCTGGCCGCCGGGAATGCTCTCGTCGACCAGGCCGATGCCCTCGACCAGGGCCGCCCGGCTGGCCAGGTAGGTGGACGAGTGCACCATGACCATCCGCGACCTGATCAGGTCCTCGTGGGTCACCAGCGATGTGCCGGCCAGCCGGTCCGTCGACCTGCCATCGAACTGGACGACGATGCCGCAGCTTGAGAACTCCGATCCCGCGCTGGCCCGCACGGCGGTCACCTGAGCCCGCAGCTTGTCCGGTCGCCATCTGTCGTCGTCGTCACAGAAGGCGACGAGCTCGCGCTGGGTCGCCAGGATCCCGCAGTTCCTGGCGCCCGCCAGCCCTGGCTTGCGGTCGTTGCTCATGACGAGCACCCGGTCGCCGTCTGCCAGGGTCTCGTCGCGCTCCGTCCCGTCGTAGACCACGATGATCGTGATGTCGCCTGGGTAGTCCTGCGCGCGCACCGACGCAATCGCTTGCCGCAGCTGAGCCGGACGATTCCTGGTCGGGATGACGACACCGACCGACGGCCACGCGCTCACGTCACCCGCCTCAGGTACCCGTACCAGGACAGCAACGGCAGCGTCAGCGCGGTGACGGTGCGCCGGTCCTTGCCTGGCATCGCCGCGCGCCAGCGGTCATCGCCCCGGATCGCGACCTTGCCAGTCGCGAACCGCATCGGGTTGCCTGAGGCGGTATGTGCCGTGGTCAGCTCGGCGTAGCAAGAGCCGCCCGCTGTGTGCAGGAACGGCAGGCTGAGGCTGCCCGCTGGCACTCCGGCGAACGTCGCTACCCGGCGAAGCGTCTGCTCGGGGGCGTCGACCAGGTCTTCATACCTGACCCGCAGGACCGGCGTTCCTCGCCTTGCGAGCAGCTGCAGCGCGCCGTTCTGGGCGTTCCAGTGGCCTGCGGCCCTGACCGGCCGGTACGTGGTCATGTAGCCGCCTGGACCGGTCGCGCCCGCCTCGGGCCTGGCCACCTGGGTGGTCCATGAATACGCCACCGCACGGCTGTCCCGCACCACGTGGATCACGCGCAGGTCGATCTCCTCGCACCTGCTCAGGCAGAACGCCAGGGATGCGTGCTTGCTCGAGTCGACGAGCGCGTCGCAGCCGCTCACGTCCGCGATCGCGCGGTACAGGCTCAGGTAGTAGCCGGCGTACTCGGCCAGGTCGGAACGCAGCTGCGGCGACACTGCCAGCCGCTGCGGCAGGCGCGTCTTCCTGGACAGCCGCGGGATCAGCCGGGTCCTGTCGACAGTGTCCTTAAGGTGGCCAATTCGGCTCGTGTCAAGCTTGTCCCAGCCGCCGAAGGCTTCCTTGCCCACCTGCTTCCAGAAGTCGCACGCGGCGAACTCGAGGCCGCAGCCGCAGCGCTCGTTCTCGGCGACGCCGCGCTGCCACAGGTGCACGATCTCGCCGCACGCGGCGATGCCGGGAACCTCGCCGAGCAGCCGCTCAAGCAGCGTGCTGCCACTGCGGCCAAGCCCGCCCAGGTAGACGACGCGCACCGGATACTCCGGGCTTGCCGCCCTCGGGGATCCCGGGCTCACCCCGGCTCTGCTCATCCGCGACCCCAGCTCTGCGTTAAGTGGAACTCGAGCCCGTCGGGATGAGTACTCTTCGACGACTTGGCGGGAGGCGAACGATCCACTCGATAATAGAAGCAACTATACGCTAGTTCAGGTAGCTACAAGAAGGAACGTCGAGCACGTCGTAAGAGTTCCTGAGAGTTCCTGAGAGTTCCTGAGATTTCCCTAGATTCGGGAGAGTTCGGAGAGTTCGGAGAATTCGGAGAGTTCGGTAATCTTCGTCCGAGCTGACGGGGTAGTGACTGCTTTTCGAAGTATAGGTTAACTCTCGGTACCTGGCGTCGCTGCCCATCAGTACGGCAGGAAGCAGATGCCCGCGAAGCCCTGCTGGCCGCCGCACATTGAGGTGCCGCCGAAGTTGTCGCTGCCGATCCACAGCCCGGCCTTCGTGAACAGCATGTCGTCGGCGCCGAGCCCGCGGCCCCTGGTGTAGAGCCCGGTTCCCTGGCCGTTGACGATCAGGTGCCCGGTCGTGCGGTTCAGCGCCTCCATGCCGGGCGCCTCGATCGCACCAGGTCCTTGCTTGTCGCAGCCGTTCGGATTCTGGGACCACCGCTCGTGGCCAGCGAAGTAGGCGGCGTTGGCGTCGGCGGCCGCTGCGTAGAGCGAGTCGCAGCCGGTGTAGTTGGTCCACTTGATCGCTGGGTTCGACCCGGTCGCGGCGAACGCCGAGGCTGAGTCGCACAGCCCCCTGAGCGGGACGGAGTTGGCGTTCCACGGCCGGTAGCCGGTGCTGGCGAAGTAAACGGTCTTGTCGTCGGGCGACCAGGCCCCCGCCCTGATGTAGAACGGCTCACCCTTGCTGCAGTTGTAGTAATAACCCTTCGGCGGGTAGCCCCTGCTGCCGTCGAAGCGCGGCGACGTCCACGACATGACGCTCGCCCTTGGCCTGCTGGCCAGGTTCAGCATGAACACTTGCTGGCGCCGCTTGCCGCCAACCGATGTGAAGTCGCCTTCCACGAGGTCGAGCCGCCCGCTGTGGCTGGTCTGCTGATTGAAGACCCTGGTCGCGTTCGCGGAAACATGCGGGAACGTGATGTGCCCGTGGATGTGCAGGTTGAGGAAGCGATCGTTGGCTCCCGTGCCGCGGTTCAGGCTGACCATGTACGGGTACTTCGTGCTCCCGTTGATCGTGGTGAAGAAGCCACCGACGAGCAGGTGCTGCTGGTAGCTCGCGATGGTCTCGACCTGCTTGTTCGCACTGTGCCTGAAGCTGCCGACCAGCGCCCCCGCGCCCGCGGTGCTGACCTTGGCGATTCGGGTGGCGCTTCGGCCGCGAACCTTCGTGAACGTGCCGCCGATGTATGCGTAGCCGCAGTGGCCTGAGTTGAACGAGATGGTGTTGACGGTCCCGTTCACGTTCGGCTTCCACGACGTGATCGTGAACGGCGCGGTCGCCTTGAAGCTGAACGCGTTGTTCCGCGTGAACGTCTTGCCGCCCTGCTCGACCACCGAGAAGCTGCCGACCGCGTACATGGTGTCGCCGCACTGGGTGAGCTGGCGTATCTGCTCGGTCTTCGCAGTCGTCGCTGGGAAGTGCGGCGTCCCGGCCGCAGGTGTCGTCGAAGGCAGGCCGGCACGGCGGGCACTGGCGAGCCCGGCTTTCAGATGACCGGTCGCGGCGCTCGAGAGCCCGGCTGGCAAGAGCATCGCGAGGGCGATAACTCCGCCAGCAGCTCCGGCAAGTCGGTGCACAGGAACATGTCGCGGCATGCATTCAGCCTAGCTTTCCGAAGCAGCCGGTATCAGGGAAAGCGCCGTTAACTGGTTAAAAACCAAGGAATCTCAGGAACTCAGGAACAATCTCGGGAAACAAGCCGGCGAACCGCCGCTAACGGGCGTGTTCCTTCGTGTCAGCCCGCCTCGGTGATCATCGCGGCGCCCACCGTGGCGCTGGTCGCCTCGTCGATCAGGATCAGGCCGCCGGTCATCCGGTTCCGCGCGTACGGGTCGCAGAAGATCGGCTGCGTGAGCCGCAAGGCGACCCTGCCGATCTCGTTGAGCCCGAGCTGGTCCGCCGACTCGTCCCTGTGCAGCGAGTTGACGTCCAGGCGGTAGCTGATGTCGCGCACCATCGCCTTGACGGTCCTGGTGGTGTGCTTGACGACGAGGCGGCTCCTCGGCGTCAGCACCGGAGCGTCGGCCATCCAGCTGACCATCGCCGACACGTCCTGTGTGACCGCTGGCTGGTTATGCGGACGGCAGATCATGTCGCCGCGCGAGATGTCGAGATCGTCCTCGAGCAGCAGCGTCACCGACATCGGCGGGAACGCCTCGTCGACCGGCCCCGCGGCTGTGTCGATCCGCTTGATCGTCGTGGTCAGCCCGGACGGCAGGTGCATGACCTCATCGCCTGGCTTGAGGATGCCGCCGGCGACCTGGCCCGCGTAGCCGCGGTAGTCGTGCAGGTCAGGATCGGTGGCCTGGTGCGGCCTGATCACGTACTGGACGGGGAACCTGACGTCGATCAGGTTGCGATCTGACGCGATGTGCACGTGCTCGAGGTGGTGCAGCAGCGACGGGCCGTTATACCAGGGCATGTTCAGCGACCGCTCGACGACGTTGTCGCCGTGCAGCGCCGAGATCGGGATGAACGTGAGGTCGCCGATCTCCAGCTTGGTCCCGAACGCCGTGAACTCCTCGACGATCTGGTCGAACGCGGCCGGCTCGAAGTCGACCAGGTCCATCTTGTTCACCGCGAGCACCAGGTGCGGCACCCGCAGCAGCGTCGTCAGGAACGCGTGCCTGCGGCTCTGCTCGGTCAGCCCGTTCCTGGCGTCGACCAGCACGATCGCCAGGTCGGCGGTCGACGCGCCGGTGACCATGTTCCGCGTGTACTGGATGTGGCCTGGCGTGTCGGCGATGATGAACTTCCGCCGCGGCGTCGCGAAGTACCGGTAGGCGACATCGATCGTGATCCCCTGCTCGCGCTCCGCGCGCAGGCCATCGGTCAGCAGCGCCAGGTTGGTGAAGTCCTCGCCGCGCTCCTTGCTCGTGCGCTCCACGGAGGCGAGCTGATCCTCGAAGATCGCCTTGGAGTCGTAGAGCAGCCGGCCGATTAGCGTCGACTTGCCGTCGTCGACCGACCCTGCCGTCGCCAGCCGCAGGATGTCCATCGCCCCCGCGCCGTCTAGCTGGGACACCATCAGAAGTAACCCTCCCGCTTGCGGTCTTCCATCGCGGCTTCGCTGGCCCGGTCGTCGGCCCTGGTCTGCCCCCGCTCGGTGATCCTGGTCGCGGCGATCTCGGCGATCACCTCGGCGAGCGTGGCGGCCGAGGACTCGACCGCGCCCGTGCAGCTGATGTCGCCGACGGTGCGGTACCTGACCATGGCCTCGAACGGCGCCTCGGCGTCGGACCTGCCCGTGTGGGGATGGTCGGCGAGCAGAATGCCGTCGCGCTCGAACACCGAGCGCTTGTGCGCGAAGTAAATGGACGGGATCTCGAGCTGCTCCCTGGCGATATAGTGCCAGATGTCGAGCTCGGTCCAGTTCGACAGCGGGAACACCCTGATGTGCTCGCCCCGCCTGATCCGCGTGTTGTACAGGCTCCACAGCTCGGGCCGCTGGTTCTTGGGGTCCCACTGACCGAACTCGTCGCGGAACGAGAAGACCCGCTCCTTCGCGCGTGCCTTCTCCTCATCCCGCCTGGCGCCGCCGAAGACCGCGTCGAAGCGGTGATCGGCGAGCGCGTCGAGCAGCGTGGTCGTCTGCAGCCGGTTCCTGCTCGCCCACCTGCCGGTCTCCTCGACCACCCGGCCAGAGTCGATCGACTCCTGCACCGACGCGACGACCAGCCGGACGCCCAGCTCGTCGGCCCTGCGGTCCCTGAAAACCAGCACTTCGTCGAAGTTGTGGCCGGTGTCCACGTGCATGACGGGGAACGGGACCCGAGCCGGGAAGAACGCCCGCTCCGCGAGGGCGAGCATCACGATCGAGTCCTTGCCGCCGGAGAACAGCAGCACGGGCCGCTCGAATTCGGCGGCGACTTCCCTCATCACGTGGATCGACTCGGCCTCCAGCACGTCAAGCTGCGAGAGCTGGTAGTCAGAGCGTGACACTGTCATCTGGCGAACTCCGCTGTGGGTGAACTCGGTCCCGGCCCCGTGCGGCCGGGTCTTGACCGCACTACTGCCGCTGCTGAACCGCGCTGATCGCCGTGAGCAGGCGGTCGGCCAGCGGGACGGGACAGATCAGGATATCCGGCATCCACGGCTGCTCGGAGTTGTAGCGCAGATTTGATCCGTCGATCCGCGAGGTGTGCAGGCCCGCCGACCTCGCGACGGCCACCGGCGCGGCTGAATCCCACTCGTACTGGCCCCCGCTGTGCACGTACGCATTCACCTCTCCGGTGATGACAGCCGCTGACTTGGCCCCCGCCGAGCCGAGCGGCACCAGCTCAGCTTCTAGCTCTCCAGCCAGGCGCTGCACAAACTCCGGTGGCCTTGACCGGCTGACGACAAGCCGGAGCGCGGCTCCGGGAGCGGGGGATGCGGGCGGCCGCGGTGGCTCGGCGGTCGACAGCACCTTGTGCTGAGCGGGCAGGGCCACGGCGCCCGCTGTCAGCTCGCCGCGCTCCCAGAGGGCGACGTGCACGGCCCAGTCGACCCTGCCCTCTTCGCCGAACTCCCTCGTGCCGTCGAGCGGATCGATGATCCAGACCCGGTCAGCGGCGAGCCTGGCGGGATCGTCGACCGCCTCTTCCGACAGGACCGCGTCTTCCGGCCTGGCCCTGGCCAGCTCGGCGGCCAGGAAGTCCTGCGACCCGAGGTCACCAGCCTTCCGCAGCTCGTCAGCGGTCTGACCGGACAGGCGCAGCTTCAGCAAGCGCTCGCCTGCTGCCTCAGCCAGCTCATGGGCGAGGACGTCATCAGCGGGAAATACCACCACAGCTCCATGTGAATATTGCCTGGCTCCGCGTCCGGCCAATGCCGGGCCGCCAGGTCCTGATATTCCGCTGCGGACAGCTCAGTATGCGCCTGAACCTCGAGCAACCGCCGACAGCGTCTTCCACAAGATATGCAGGTCAAGCATCAGCGACCAGTTTTCCACATAGCGCAGGTCAAGCCGGATCGACTCGTCCCACGTTAGATCCGAACGGCCGCTCACCTGCCACAGGCCGGTAATGCCAGGCTTAACCGCGAGCCTGCGCCGCACATGGTCACGATACATGGCCGCTTCGTCCGGCAGCGCCGGTCTCGGCCCGACCAGCGACATATCCCCGTTCAGCACGTTGATGAGCTGCGGCAACTCGTCAAGCGACCAGCGCCGGAGCCAGAGGCCCGTCCTGGTCACCCTGGGGTCGTTGCGCAGCTTGAACAGCACGCTGTGCTGTCCTGACTGGTGCCGCAGGTCGGCCTTGCGCCGCTCGGCGTCGATCACCATGGTGCGGAATTTCAGGACCGTGAACATCCGGCCGTCCTTGCCCACCCTCGTCTGCCTGAACAAGGCAGGACCGCGGTCGTCCAGCTTGATGGCGAGAGCGAGCAAGGCCAGCAGCGGCGCGAAGAACGTGAGGGCGGCGAGCGCGACGGTCTTGTCGAACGCGGCCTTGACGACCAGCCTGGTCCCGGTGAACTCGGGGTGGTCAAGGTGCAGCAGCGGGAGCCCGGCGACCGGCCTGATCGTCGTGCGCGGGCCGGCCACGTCGAGCAGCGCGGGGGCGACGCACAGGTCGGTGCCGGTCTTCTCCAGCTCCCAGGCCAGCGCCCGCAGCCGGTACCCGGACATCTCAGGGCAGGCAAGGACGGCCACGGTGTCGGCCCCGTAGTGCCGCACGACATCGGCGATGTTGTCGATGCCGCCGAACGCCGGTATGTCAGAGATCACCGACGCGCCGATGGCGTCGACGATGCAGGCCGCCGTCACCGACAGCCCGTGCTGGGTCTCCCTGCGCAGCACGGTAGCGATGTCTGCGACGACCGTGCGGTAGCCGACCACGACGGCCTTGCGCATGCAGGCCCCTGCGGCGCGCAGCCGGTGCAGCCGCTTCCTGAGCGCGTAACGGGCCGCGAGGTCGAACACCGTCATCGACGGCAGCGCGATGACCACGTAGCCACGGGCGATGTCAGCCTTGAAGGCATATGACGCGATGGCCACGGTCGCGGTGAGGAACACGCCGGCGTTGAGTACCTTGCGGAACTCGTCCGTGCCGACCCCGATGAACCGGGAGTCGTAGCCGCCTGCCAGCAGAATCGTGAGCAGCCAGCCGACCGGCAGGATCAGGCTGGCGCCGAGGTAAGCGGCTGGCCGGTCCGTCGGGCTCGAGAACCTGATCAGGTACGCGAGCACACCTGCCGCCAGGCCGCACAGGGCATCGGCGAAGCAGACCTGTCGCAGGTAGGCAGCCGTCCACGAGGCAGAACTCAGCTCGGCCAAGCGCGCGCTTGTCCGGCTATGCCGTGCGGTCGTTACCGCGGTCTGCCCTGTCACCAGCCGCCCTCCCAGATAACGCTCTCGTCTGGCGTACTCCCTGTCGCTGCGGCAGGTACGACGCCGAGCGCCCAGGCTTGTACCTAAAGATGACGCATGGGGAAAGCGGGTAGTTGACAGCAATTTGGCATCAGCCCGCCCGAAGCTTGATCTTCTCGCATCATTCCTGGTCAGGTGGGCGAAGCAGGTAACAAGTCGCAAACATTCGCAGGAGTCCCCTGGCTCACACGCCTGCCGTCCGCCCGGCGGCCAGGGCGAAGGCGCCCGGCGCCGCTCTGGCCGAGGCGAGGCGCCGGGCGCCGCTTTAGCCTGCGGCGGGGTCGGGGTGGAACTCGTTCTGCGCGGCCGCGAGGCCAAGCCGCAGCAGCGCCTCGACCGCGTCCGCCGCGCGCTCGAGCGCGAGCGGCAGCTCCTTGCGCTCGGCGGCGCTGAAGTCACGCAGCACGTAGTCCGCCGGATCCTGCCTGCCCGGCGGACGGCCGACGCCTACCCGCACCCGGTAATAGTCCTTGGTCGCGAGCGAGCGGGTGAGCGAGCGGAGCCCGTTGTGCCCCCCGTCACCGCCCCCGAGCTTGAGCCTGATCGTGCAGAACGGCAGGTCAAGATCGTCGTGCACGACGACAAGCCGGGATGGCGGGATCTTGTAGAAGCGGGCCATCGCGACGAGCGGCTCGCCGCTCAGGTTCATGAACGACGTCGGCTTGGCGAGGATCACCGGCACCCCGGCGAGCCGCCCCGACGCGGCCTGCACCCTCGACCTGTCCCTGCGGAAGCCAGAGCCGATCCTGGCAGCGAGCAGCTCGGCGACCATGAATCCCGCGTTGTGCCGGTTGCCGGCGTACCGCGGTCCTGGGTTGCCGAGACCCGCCACCAGCCATCGCTCGCTGTCCATCGGGACGCTGTCCGGCCGCTGTGGCCTGGCCGCGGGTGACCGGGCCAGCCGGCGTGGCCAGCGCATCTGCCAGGCCCGCCCGGTGCTCGCTACTCGCCGGCAGGCTCGGATGGTTCGGCCGGTGCCGCTTCGCCGGCCCCAGCAGCGGCCTCGCCGACCGCCTCGGGAACCTCCTCGGCCTCTTCGGCCTCGGCGACCAGGCCAAGATCGGCCTCGATCTGGGCCGCCGTCGGCGCCGCGATGACGTGCAGGACGAGCAGGTCGGCGTCGTCGTCAAGCGTGACACCCGGCGGCAGCTCGAGGTCACCGGCGTGCACAGACGCCCCGATCTCCATGCCATCGACGTTGACCTCGACGCCCGGCGGAATCGCGGTCGCCTCTGCCTCCACGGAGATCTGGACGAGCTGCTGGTCGAGCAGGCCATCGGGCGCGACCTCACCGGTGACGGTGACCGGGATGTCGACGGTGACCTTCTGGCCGTGGCGGACGATGATCAGGTCGACGTGCTCCACGGTTCCCTTGATCGGGTCGCGCTGCACGGCCTTCGGGAGCGCGAGCTGGCTGCCGCCGGACAGGCCGTCGAGCCGGATCAGCACGTTCGCGGTCCGCAGCGCCAGCAGGACATCGTGGCCAGGCAGGCTGAGGTGGCGCGGCTCAGCGCCGTGCCCGTAGAGGACCGCGGGAACCCGCCCGGCACGGCGCTCGCGCCGGGCCGGACCCTTGCCGAACTCGGTCCGCGGCGTTGCGGCGATATGAACCTCGGGCACGGTGCCACTCCTCAAACGGATAAGAGCCCATCCAGGGCAGAGGAATTCGCGGAAAGTCTAGCCGACGAACTGGTGTAGTCAGCTCTGGCCGTCGAACAGGCTCGTCACCGAGCCCTCCGAGTAGACCTCGGTGATGGCCCTGGCGATCAGCGGGGCGATCGACAGCACGGTGAGCTTATCGAACTGCTCGTCCGCATGAATCGGCAACGTATTGGTCACCACGACCTCGCTGATCGCGGAGTTCTTCAGCAGGTCGACCGCGGGACCTGACAGCACGCCGTGCGTCGCCGCCACGATGACCTGCGCCGCGCCCTGCTCAAACAGCGTCTCGGCGGCGTTGGCGATCGTGGCGCCAGTGTCGATCATGTCGTCAACCAGGATGCAGGTGCGGCCGGCGACCTGGCCGACCACCTCGAGGATCTTCACCTTGTTGGCGACGTCAGGGTCGCGCCGCTTGTGGATGATCGCCAGCGGGCAGTTCAGCCGGTCGGTCCAGCGCTCGCAGACCCTGACCCGCCCGGCGTCAGGGGCCACGACCGTGACCCGCGACAAATCCAGCTTGCCTTCCAGGTACGAGGCGAGGATCGGGAGCGCGAACAGGTGGTCGACAGGCCCGTCAAAGAAGCCCTGGATCTGCGCCGTGTGCAAGTCGACGGCCATCAGCCGGTGCGCGCCCGCGGTGCGGAAGAGGTCGGCCATCAGCCTGGCGGACACCGGCTCACGGCCGCGGCTCTTCTTGTCCTGCCGCGCGTACCCGAAGAACGGCGCGACCACGGTGATCCGGTTGGCCGACGCTCGCTTCAGTGCGTCGACCATGATCAGCTGCTCCATGATCCACTTGTTGATGGGTTTCGTGTGGCTCTGCAGCACGAACGCGTCGCAGCCCCTCACCGACTCGAGGAACCGCACGAAGATCTCGCCGTTCGCGAAGTCGAACGACGTGGTTGGCGTCGGCTCGATGCCGAGGAAATCGGCGATCTCCAGCCCGAGCTCGGGGAATGCCCGGCCGGAGAAGAGCATCATCTTCTTGCCGTTTGACCTGGTACCTAGCGACACTGGACCTGCTCTCCCACCACATGCGCGAAGGGCCCGACCCTGGCCCCGTCGCCGATAACCGCTGACTCGCAAACCGACCCGATGATGACGGCGCCAGGGCCGACGACGGTGTCGCGCAGCAGGCAGCCGGGCCCGACCCTGGCCCCGGCCGCGACCCTGGTGCGGCCTTCAAGCTGCGTGGCCTGCCCGATGTATGCGCCGGCCTCCAGGTCAACGCCCACATCGACCCAGGTGCTGCCGGGATCGGCGATCACCACGCCCGCCCGCATCATCGCCTCGAGCAGCCGGGAGTTGAGCACCCGGCTGACGTGCGCGAGCTGGGCAAGATCGTTGACCCCCTGGACTTCCTCGACGTCCGGGCAGGACACGGTCGCCACCGGGTATCCGTCGCTGCGCAGCACCGATACCGCGTCGGTCAGGTACTCCTCGCCCTGCGCGTTGTCGGTCCTGACTCGCTTCACGGCGTCGGCGAGCAGGTCGCCGTCGAAGGCGTACATCCCGGTGTTGATCTCGTTGATGGCGTGCTCGGCCTGCGTGGCGTCGGCCTGCTCGACGATGGTCGCGAAAGCGCCGCGGTCGTCCCTGATGATCCGGCCGTAGCCGGTCGGATCCTCGACCCGCGCGGTCAGCACGGCCGCCGCCGCGCCGGTTGCGGCGCGCTCCTCCACAAGCCCGGCAAGCGTCGCGCCGGTCAGCAGCGGGGTGTCGGCGTAGGTCACGACCACAGTTCCCCTGATCGTGCCGACTGTCTCGAGCACGACCCGCACCGCGTGCCCGGTTCCTCCTAGGTAGTCCTGCTCGACGACCACGACGCCCGGCGCCTGCTCGCGCGCGTGCATGGCGACGCGCCGCGCGTCATGGCCGACGACCACGATCAGCTTGCCCGGCGAGAGCTCGGCGGCGGTGGCGAGGCAGTGGCCGAGCATCGTCTGCCCGCAGACCCGGTGCAGGTTCTTGGGTATGGGCGACTTCATGCGGGTACCTTCGCCTGCCGCGAGCACGATCACGGCGGCCGGACCTGCTGCGCTCACTCGGCTCGGCTCCTCGACGTCGCTGCGTGTTGTCAGACCTGGGCGCAGACCCGCGCCGGAGTCCCCCGATTGGAGCAGAATACCTCCCGGTACCTGGGCGCCACCGGGGCACGATTCGGTTAGGTCGTATCTTCCCCGCCAGCGAAGATTCAGCGGGCTACAGCTTGAGAGGGTGAAATCTGCTGACGACCGGCTGGGTGCTGCACGTGGACCTCGATCAGTTCCTCGCGGCCGTCGAGGTGCTGCGCAGGCCTGAGCTCAAGGGCAAGCCGGTCGTCGTCGGCGGCGACGGGGATCCCACCAAGCGGGGCGTCGTCAGCACGGCCTCGTACGAGGCGCGCGAGTTCGGCGTCCACTCGGGCCAGCCGCTGCGGACCGCGGCCCGCCGCTGCCCGGACGCCGTGTTCTTGCCGGTCGACCGGGCCGCGTACGACGCCGTGTCGGCCGTGGTTATGTCGACGCTCAGGCAACTCGACGCCGTTGTCGAGGTCATGGGCTGGGACGAAGCCTTCCTCGCTGCTCAGACCGACGATCCGGTCGCGCTCGCGCAGAGAATCCGGCGGCTCGTGCGGGAGGCAGCCAGCCTGGACTGCTCGGTCGGCATCGGCCAGAACAAGCTCCAGGCAAAGATCGCGACCGGATTCGGCAAGCCAGCAGGGGTGTTCACGATCACCAGCGAGACCTGGTGGGACCTGCTCGGGCCGCTGCCGCCTGACGCGCTGTGGGGGATCGGCTCAAGGACCGCGCGCAAGCTCGCCGCGCTCGGCATCGCGACCGTGGCCGGCCTCGCGGCTGCGGACGTGCGCGAGATGGCCGGGCGGTTCGGCCCGACCATCGGCCCATGGCTGGTGCAGACGGCGCACGGGATCGACCTGTCGCCGGTGACCGCCGAGCCCTACGTTCAGCGCGGCCACGGGCGGGAGGAGACCTTCCAGCAGAACATCACCGACTGGGAGCAGGTCAGGGCCGAGATCGCGCGGATCTCCCGGCGGGTTTCCGGCGACGTCCTGGCCGAGGGACGGCCCGCGATCCGGATCATCGTCAAGATCAGGTACGCGCCGTTCTTCACCCATACGCACGGCCGCACGCTGCCCGAGCCCACCAGCGATCCCGACCGCATCGAGGCGGCCGCGCTTGAGGTGCTCGAGGAGTTCGGCAGGCGCGAGCCGGTGCGCCTGCTCGGCGTCCGCGCCGAGTTCAGCTAACCGTCGTACGGTCGCACTAAAGTTCGAATATGAGCAAACGATTAGCGCAGCTGCGGCTTGAGGCGATCGCGCTGCGGAGGGCGGGCAAATCGCGCCGCGAGATCAAGGAAATCCTGCGGATAGGCAGTAACCAGACTCTCACCGAGGCTCTCCGCGGAGAGCCTCCGCTCCCGTCGACGTGGCGGCCGATGGCGAAGGACGGCCTGCGCGCCAAGGCGCGTGACCTGCGCGGGCACGGCATGACCTACAAGGAGATCGCAGCCCAGCTCGGCGTCTCGAAGAGCTCGGTCTCGCTGTGGGTGCGCGACCTCCCGCTCCCCGGGCGCCTGAGCTACGAAGAATGCGCGAAGCGCGCCGCGGCCGGGGTGGCGGCGTATTGGGAGCAGGAGCGGCCGCGCAGGGCCGCCGCCAGGGAGGCGGTCAGAGTCGCCGAACAGCACGCCATGGGGCCGCTCGGCACGCGCGAGATACTCCTCGCCGGCGCGATCTCCTACTGGTGCGAGGGCACGAAGAGCAAGTCGTATCGCCGTTCCGGCCGCGTGGTCCTCATCAACAGCGATCCGCCCAAGCCTCAAGCGGCACAACCAGAAGACGGTCCGGCTGAACACCGGCGCCAGCTACCACGGCTGCCTGCGGACAGAGGTTCTGCGCAGCGGACGGCTCTACCAGCGAATCGAGGGCCGGTGCGACGCCGTCCTGGCCGCCCCCGTCGTCGGCTCAACGGGGACCGAGCTCCCGGGCGAGGATTCGAACCTCGGTTGAGCGGACCAAAACCGCTTGTCCTGCCTGGCTAGACGACCCGGGAAGGAAGCGTCCCTCACTGTACTCGGCTTCGCCCGCGCGCCACGGCGTGCCGGGACGGCCGCCGATGATCGCGAAGAATCTTGGGTCCTATGGGAACAGTGATTCTTCGCGATCATGGAACTTAGCCAGTGCGGGCGCCGCCAACAGCGAAGTTGTCCGCATGATCGGGGTGCGACCGGGCAGGTTGACCAAAGGTGACAAGGCGAACCGGCCGAAATCTGTCAGATATCGCTCTAGGGGGTTCCGGAGAACCTACGTTACCGTAAGCTACGGTTACGTAAGCGTATTCGCCCGGCCCATGACCTCGGTTATGCGGATCGCTCTTCTGACCGGCCCTGCCGAGCCACCGAGGAACCGTGATGACCGCTACCACCGACGTACCCGTCACGCCAGCCGAGCAGAAGGAGCAGGTGCGGCCCGTCGTCCGCCGCCGTGCGCCACTGCCTGAATTCGAGCCGGAACCGAGGTCGGCCACCCAGCGCCTCGCTGTCGCGACCTTCACGGGCGTCCCGATGCTCGCGCTGCTCGCGGCGATCCCCATGGCCTGGGTCTGGGGCCTGCTGAACTGGCAGACCGTGCTGATCGGGATCGCCTTCTACCTGTTCTCCGGGCTCGGGATCGCGATGGGGTTCCATCGCTACTTCACCCACGGCTCGTTCAAGTCCAAGCGGGCGTTCAAGATCGCGCTCGGCGTCGCAGGCTCGATGGCGATCGAGGGGCCGATCCTGGACTGGGTCTCCGACCATCGCAGGCATCACAAGTTCAGCGACAAGGAAGGCGACCCGCACTCGCCGTGGCGGTTCGGCGAGGACTGGAAGGCGCTGACCAAGGGCATGGCCTGGGCGCACATGGGCTGGCTCTTCGACCGCGACGTCACCTCGCACGAGAAGTACTCCCCAGACTGGCTGGCCGACCGTGACATCGTCAGGATGCACAAGATGTTCGGGCCACTGGTCGCCACCACGCTGCTGCTGCCAGCCCTGGTCGGCGGCCTGTGGACAATGTCCTTCAGTGGCGCCCTGATCGCGTTCTTCTGGGCGAGCCTGGTCCGGGTGTCGTTCCTGCACCACGTCACCTGGTCGATCAACTCGATCTGCCATACGTTCGGCAAGCGCGAGTTCGAGGCGAGGGACAAGTCGAAGAACGTGGCCTGGCTCGCCGTCCTGTCGTTCGGCGAGTCGTGGCACAACCTGCACCACGCGGACCCGACATGCGCGCGGCACGGGGTGTTCAAGGGGCAGATCGACATCGCCGCCCGCGGCATCTGGCTGGCCGAGAAGCTGGGCTGGGTGCACGACGTCCGCTGGCCCGATGAGACGAGGCTGACCGGCAAGAAGCTCGGCGACGTGCGCGCCCTCGGCTCCATGACCAAGCGGCCAGTCGTCGCGGGGAGCTAGCTGCCGATTAGCTGTTGTCCCCAGGCCGGCGCATGATGGGGCAGTGACCAGCCATCCCCCCGCGTCCGGCCGCAAGCGAATGACCGGCAAGCAACGGCGCGAGCAACTGCTTGACATCGGCCGACGCCTGTTCGCAGAACGCGGCCTGGACGGCACCTCCATCGAGGAGATCGCCGCCCAGGCCGGCGTGTCTAAGCCGGTCGTGTACGAGCACTTCGGCGGCAAGGAGGGCCTGTATGCCGTCGTGGTCGATCGCGAGGTCGAGAGGTTCCTCTCCATGGCGACGGAACTGCTCGAGGGCGAGGACACGATGGAGAAGTTCGAGGCCGCCGCCGTGGCGCTGCTGCGCTACATCGAGGACAACAGCGATGGCTTCCGCATCCTGGTGCGTGACTCGCACCCGGCGTCGGGTTCTGGCACGTTCGCGAGCCTGATCAGCGACATCGCCGGCCAGGTCGAGTACATCCTGGCCGATGTGCTGAAGGTCCGCGGCTACGACCCGAAGCTCGCCCCGATGTACTCCCAGATGCTGGTCGGCATGGTCGCCTTCGCGGGGCAGTGGTGGCTGGACGTGCGCAAGCCGAAGCTGGAGGAAATGGCCGCGCACCTGGTCAACCTGGCCTGGAACGGCCTGTCACAGCTGGACCCGAGGCCGAAGATCTCGCCGGAGGCGCTCAAGCGGCTCAGCAACCAGGCGCCCTAGATCGGTCGGTTCACCCGCTCCGGTGCGCGACGACGAACACGCGCCGGAACGGCAGCACCGTGCCGTACGGCTGCCGCGGATACTGCTTGCGCAGCAGAACCGCGTATTCGGCGAGGAACTCCTCCTGCTCCCGCGCACTGAGCGCCGCGATCACGGGTCGCAGGCCTGTGCCCCGGTACCAGCGCAGCACCGGGTCATCTCCGTCGAGTACGTGCAGGTAGGTGGTTTCCCACGCGTCGACAGCCAGTCCCTCGCGGCCGAGCAGGTCCAGGTAGGCTGCCGGGTCGTCGGCCTGGCGGTTGAGCCCGAGTTCGCCGAGCGAGGTCTGCCAGCGTGGCGTCGCGGCAAGCTCGCGGATCAGCGCGTGCGTCGCCGCCTTGTTGTTGCCAGGAATCTGGAAGGCGAGCCACCCGCCTGCCGGGAGCAGCCTCGCCCATCGCAGGACGACCTGCTCATGGTCGGGCAGCCACTGCAGCATCGCGTTGGACACGATCACCTCTGGCGGCGCCGGCGGCTGCCAGCCGGCGGCGTCAGCCACCTCGAAGCGCAGCCGCTCGCCGGCTTCGCCCGCCAGCCCGGCCCGCACCGCGTCGGCCGCCTCGATCATCTCCGGGGAGCTGTCCACGCCGAGCACCTGCGCCCCCGGCCACCGCCTGCACAGCTCCGCTGTCAGCTCACCGGGACCGCAGCCGACGTCTGCCACGAGCCAGGGCGCGGTCGCTCCGATGCGGGCAAGCAGTTCGTAGAAAGGCCGCGAGCGCTCGGCTCCGAACCGACGGTACTCACCGGGATCCCACGACATCTCGCTCCTCGAAAGGATCTGGCGCCCGGCCGGCCTGGACGGGAGCAGGCCGCGGACAGTATCTCGACATCAAGATTTATTGCTAGTCTCGCGCACTCGAATTCTCGATGTCAAGAGATATGCTGCACGGGTGGAGCATGTAGCGGATGTCCGCGACGAGGTCGACGACCTCGTCGCCGGCTGGCGGGCCGAGCGGCCTGACCTGGACCTGGAGCCGCTGCAGGTGCTCAGCCGGGTTTCCAGGCTCGCCAGGCACCTGGACCGGGCGAGGCGGGCCGCGTTCGCCGCGCACGGCCTGGAGACCTGGGAGTTCGACGTGCTCTCGGCGCTGCGCAGGCAGGGGCCGCCCTACCAGCTGAGTCCTGGCTCGCTGCTGCGCGCCACCCTGGTGACGTCGGGAACGATGACGAACAGGATCGACAGGCTGGCAGAAGGCAGCCTGGTCAGGCGCCTGCCGGACCCGCAGGACAAGCGCGGCGTGCTGGTCAGGCTCACCGAGCGCGGCAAGGCAGTGGCGGACTCCGCGCTGACCGACCTGCTCGAGCAGGAGCGCGGGCTGCTCGCCGGCCTGGACGCCAGTGAGCGCGAGCTGCTCGCTTCGCTGCTCCGATTGCTGCTCAGCCCCTTCGACGCCGATGCGACCTCGTAGCTTTACCATTCGCGCGGGGCTGGTGCTGCTCGCCGGCGTGATCACCCTGTCCGGCTGTTCGCGCGACGGCGCCGCGACAGGCCAGGGCCACGGCCGCGGATCCCGGCCCGGCGCAGCGCGTCAGAGCGACCGGGCTGGAGCGCTCAGGTCCGGGCTCGCGAACCGCGGCGACGCGTTCTATCTCTCACTCGGCGACTCGCTCGCCCAGGGCGTTCAGCCCGATCGGGGCGGCCGCGATGTGGCGACCAGCCGCGGCTACCCTGACCGGCTTGCCGCCGTGCTGCGCCGCCACCTGCCGCACCTGAGGCTGGTCAAGCTTGGCTGCTCGGGCGAGACCACGGCGACGATGATCCACGGCGGCATATGCCGTTACCCGGCTGGCAGCCAGCTCGCCGAGGCCGCGAGGTTCCTGCGCGCCCATCGCGGCCGCACGGCGCTGGTCACCATCGACATCGGCGCGAACGACCCGAACTCGTGCCTGACGGGCGGCAGCCTGGCGGCGCTGCTGCCGTGCGTCGTCGCCAGGCTGCCGCAGGCCGGGACCAACCTGAGCCGGATCCTTGCCATGGTGCGGGCCGCGGGCGGCCGGCGGGTCCTGATCGTCGGCATGACCTACTACGTGCCAGAACTCGGCCTCTGGCGGCGCGGCACCGTCGGCAGGCAGGTCGGCATCCTCACCGGGGCCGTCGCGGCGGGCGCCAACAAGATGCTGGCCGACCGCTACCGCGGCTTCGGGGCGCGGGTCGCGAATGTGTTCGCCGCGTTCGGAAGCTCAGACTTCGGCAACAAGAACGGGCACGCGCAGTCGAAGGCGTCCAGCCGGTCAGGCGCGCCAGGCGCGATCCCGCCCAACGTCGCCGCGATCTGCTCGCTGACCTGGATGTGCGCGGATCCGCCGCGCGGGCCAGACGAGCACGCGAACGACGCCGGCTACCTGGTCATCGCCCGCACGTTCTGGCGCACGATCACGGCGCTGCCCACCGCATCTGGGGCCAGCGGCAGCTAGCTCCCGGCGAGCTCGGCTGCCTCGAGCCAGCGATCCTCCAGGCTGGCCTTCTCGCCCTGGACCGCCTTGAGCTCCGCGCCGAGCTCGATCAGCCGCTGATAGTCCGCGCTCGCCTCGGCGAGCGCGGCATGCAGCTCCGCCTCCCTGCCGCTCAGCCGCGCCAGCTGCCGGTCCAGCCTGGCCAGCTCCTTCTTCGCCTCGCGCAGCTCGCCGGCCGTCCGCCCGGCCGGCGCGGGTGCCGCGGCGTCGGTCACCTCCCGGCCGGCCGTCCCGGCCGAGGCTCCCGGCTTGCCGGCCAGGCCGGCGTCCCTCAGCTCCAGGTACTCCGCGATACCGCCAGGCAGGAACGCGAGCTTCCCGTCGACGAGCGCGAGCACGTGATCGGTGACCCGCTCCAGGAAGTACCGGTCGTGACTGACCACGACGATCGATCCGGGGAACCCGTCGAGCAGGTCCTCGAGCTCGGTGAGCGTGTCGATGTCCAGGTCATTGCTCGGCTCGTCGAGCAGCAGCACGTTCGGCTCGTCCATCAGCAGCATCTGCAGCTGCAGCCTGCGGCGCTCGCCGCCGGAGAGGCCGCCGACTGGGGTCCACTGCCGTTCGCCGCGCAGGCCGAGCCGCTCCAGCAGCTGGCCGGCGGTCAGCTCGCGCTTGCCGATCCTGACCGAGCTCCGCACCTGCTCGGCCGCCTCGAGCGCGCGCAGGTCAGGATCGACCGGGGCCGCCTCCTGGGTCAGATAGCCGATCCGCACCGTCTTGCCGGTCACGACCTCTCCGCTGCGCAGATCGCCCGCAGGCAGGCCAGCCAGGACATTCAACAAGGTGGTCTTGCCGCTGCCGTTCACGCCGACGACGCCGACCCGGTCGCCAGGGCCCAGCTGCCAGGTGACGTCGTCGAGCAGCGTGATGTCGCCGGCCCCGACGGTCACGCCGGTCAGCTCGATGACGGTCTTGCCCAGCCGCGCCGTGGCCAGGCTGGACAGCTCGACGTCGTCCCTGGGGGCCGGCGCACCGGCGATCAGCGCCGCCGCGGCATCGAGCCGGAATCTGGGCTTGCTCGTCCTGGCCGGGGGGCCGCGACGCAGCCAGGTGAGTTCCTTGCGGAGCAGGTTTCGCCTGCGCTGGTCCAGCGCGGCGGCCTGCCTGGCCCGCTCGGCCTTGGCCAGCACGTACGCCGAGTAGCCGCCGTCGTAGGCCTGCACCTGGCCGTCGGCGACCTCCCAGGTGCGGTCGCATACCGCGTCGAGGAACCACCGGTCGTGGGTGACCACGACGAACGCTGCCCTGTCATGCCGTTTCAGGTACCCGGCCAGCCACCTGATCGCCTCGATGTCCAGGTGGTTCGTCGGCTCGTCGAGCAGCAGCAGGTCATGGGCCGTGCGGGCCGGCTTCTCGCCTCGCGTGCCGCGCAGCAGCGCGGCGAGCGCGACCCTGCGGCGCTCGCCGCCGGAGAGCCGCTCGGCCGCGGCGTCGAGATCGACGCCGGACAGCAGCGCGGCGAGCAGCCCGCGGGCTCGGGCGTCGGTCGCCCATTCGTGCTCGGCCAGCGCGCCGAACACGATCTCGCGCACCGGTCCCGCCAGCCGCCCGGCCTGCGGCAGGTAGCCGACAGAGACGTCGCGCGCCCTGGTCGAGCGACCTGAGTTCAGCGCAAGCTGCCCGGCCAGCGCGGCAAGCAGCGTGGTCTTGCCTGAGCCGTTGCGCCCGACCACGCCGATCCTGTCGCCGGCGGCCACCCCGAGCGAGACGTGGTCGAGCAGCACGCGCTCCCCGTAGGCCATGACGGCGGCCTCGAGGTTGACGAGGTTCACGCCAGGGCGCCCGATTCCACCACGCTCGCGCCCGGCGCGGGACCGGACACCTGGACGACGGCCCGGCACACGCCGGCGCCGGTCACCCCGACCGCGAGGTCGCGGGCCGCGTCCGCGCTCTCCGCCAGGAACGCGCAGGTCGGCCCGGAACCGGAGACGATGGCGCCGAGCGCGCCATGCTCCTTGCCGGCCAGCAGCGCCTGGCGCAGCAGCGGCTGCAGCGAGAGGGCGGCCGGCTGCAGGTCGTTGCTCAGCAGCGGGCCGACCAAAGCGGGATCGCCGGACCGCAGCGCAGCCATCAGCGCGGTGCTCAGCCCGGGGCCCGGCACCACGTGCGGCTGCCCGTCCTTGGCCCGCCTGGACGCCCTGAGCCGGTCGCAGGCGGCGTAGACGTCGGGCGTCGGCAGCCCGGACGCACCGAACGCCAGCACCCAGTGGTAGCTGCCGGAGACCAGCGCCGTGGTCAGCCGTTCGCCCCGGCCGAGGCCGACCGCGGTCCCGCCGGTGAGCGCGAACGGCACGTCGCTGCCGATCCTTGCCCCGATGGCGGCCAGCTCGGCGGTGCTCAGCCCCGAGTGCCACAGCTCGTTGCAGGCAACCAGGGCCGCCGCGGCGTCGGCGCTGCCGCCGGCCAGGCCCGCGGCGACGGGTATCCGCTTGCGGATCTCGATCCGCACGCCGCCGGCTCCCTTGCCGCGCCTGCCTGTTGCCCGCGCGAGCGCCACGGCCGCGCGCACCGCGAGGTTGGCAGGCCCGAGCGGAACCGCCGGCCCGCCCTCGCCCGACACGGTGACGCTGGTTCGGTCCGCCCTGGAAACGGTCAGCTCGTCGAACAGCGACACGGCGTGAAACACCGTGACCAGGTCGTGGTAGCCGTCCTCGCGCAGCGGACCGACCGAGAGCTGCAGATTCACCTTCGCAGGCACCCGGGCGGTGACGGAGCCCGCTGGCCCGTCGACGTGTGTCACATGCGTCACGATTCGACGATCGTACGCGCTTCGCGCGCCGCCAGAACAATCCGGATGTACTGCTCGATGCCGATTGCCTCGCCGCGCAGCGACGGGTCGACGCCGGCCTCGCGCAGCACACTCTCCGCAGCCCGCGGCGAGCCGGCCCAGGCCGCGAGCGCCGACCTGAGCGTCTTGCGGCGCTGCGCGAACGCGGCGTCGACGACGGCGAAGACCTCCTGGCGGCTCGCGCCGGACCGGCAAGCCATGTCAGCTGGCCCTCCGGGCCGGCCGCTGGCCTCGGGCCCTCCGGGCCGGCCGCTGGCCTCGGGCTCTCCGGGCCGGCCGCTGGCCTCGGGACCGCTCGCCGCCGGCCACCGGGTGAAGGCGACCAGCGCGGAGTCCACGTTCGGCGCTGGCCAGAACACGGCCCTGGACACCGTTCCTGCCCGCCGGGCGCTCCCGTACCAGGCCAGCTTCACGGACGGTATCCCGTAGATCTTGCTGCCCGGCCGCGCGGTCATCCGGTCGGCCACCTCGGCCTGGACCATGACCAGGGCGCGGCGGATCGACGGGAGCTCGTCGAGCAGGTGCAGCACGACGGGGACGGCGACGTTGTAGGGAAGGTTGGCGACCAGCGCCGTCGGCGCCTGGCCGGCGGGGGCTCCGGTGAGGCTGAGCGCGTCGGCGGTGACTACCTCGAGCCGGCCGGACAGGCCAGGCGCCCGGCCGGCGACGGTGCGCGGCAGCTCGCCGGCCAGCACAGGATCCACCTCCACGGCGACGACCGTGCGCGCGGCTCCGACAAGCCCGAGCGTCAGCGAGCCGATGCCAGGCCCGACCTCGAGCACCACGTCGTCAGCGCCAAGGTCGGCCAGGCCCACGATGCGCCTGATAGTGCCAGGGTCGATCACGAAGTTCTGGCCGAGCCGCCTGGCTGGCCGGACCCGGAGCCGGCTCGCGATCTGCCTGATCTCCGCGGGCCCGAGCAGCCGCGGGCTTGCGGCCGCGCCGTCGCCGGTCTCGCTCATCGCGGTCTCGTTCACGGCACCCGCAACGGGCCGAAGACCCGTTCGCCGGTCGCCGTCACCGCGGCGCACAGCTCGGCGACGTCCATCCGCTTGACCTCGGCGATCGCCCGCAGCGTGTGCGCGACCTGGGCCGGCGCGTTCATCCTGCCCCGGTTCGGCACGGGCGTCAGGTACGGCGCGTCGGTCTCGACCAGGATCAGCTCAGCGGGCGCGACCGCCGCGGCCTCCCGCAGCTGCCCTGCGCCCTGGAACGTCACGTTGCCTGCGAAGCTCATCACGTAGCCCGCGTCGGCGCAGCGCTTGGCCATCTCCGCGTCGCCGGAGAAGCAGTGGAAGATGACATGCTCGGGTGCGCCTTGTTGATCCAGAATGCCGAGCACGTCCGCGTGCGCGTCGCGGTCGTGGATCATCAGGGCCTTGCCCGCGGCCCTGGCGATCTCGATGTGCTCGCGGAACCAGTCGCGCTGCAGCTCAGGCGGCGCGTGGTCGCGGTAGTAGTCCAGGCCGGTCTCGCCGATCGCGCGCACCTCCGGCCGGGCCGCGAGCACGGCGATCTCCGCCAGCACCGCCTCCCGGCCGCCCGCGGCGTCAGCCCGTGCCGTCTCGTTCGGGTGGATCGCGACGGCCGCGCAGACGTCGCCGTGCCGGGCCGCGGTGTCCGCCGACCAGCGCGATGACCCGACGTCGCAGCCGACGGTCACGACCCAGGCGATCCCGGCCGCGCGGGCGGCATCGAGCACCGGCTCCACCGGCCCGGGCAGCATGTCCAGGTGCGTGTGCGCGTCGAACGCCGGCGCCGGGAGCGGCTGTGGCGCCGGTGCCGGAGGCGGCAGCGTCACGCGTCCTCGGCCTCGGTGTCATAGCCGCCGAGCCTGTCGAGCTCGTCGACCACCACGCCGGGATCGATCTTGGCGAACAGCGGGGTCGGCCCCGCGAGCGGCGTGCCAGCACGGATCGGAACCGGCTCCCAGGCAGCGGCGCCCGAGTAGTCGCCGGTGATCACCGGGTACGGCTGGCCGCCATCCTCGTCGACATCGTCGATCCGCGGCATGTCCGCCCAGGTGCCCTCGCCGCCGAGCATCTCGTAGACCCGCTGCGACGAGCGCGGCAGGAACGGCGTCAGCAGCGTCTTGCCGTCGTCGACCAGTTGCAGCGCCACGTGCAAGATCGTCTGCATCCGCTTCGGGTCGGACTCGCGCAGCTTCCATGGCGCCTGGTCGGACAGGTACTTGTTCGCATCCCCTAGCGTGCGCATCACCTCGGTGATCGCGGCCTTGAACCGCGACCTGGACAGGGAGTCGCCGACGGCGGCGAACGCTCGGCTGGAGCCGTCGAGCAGCGCGCGGTCGGCATCGGTCAGCTCGCCGGCCTCGGGGATCGAGCCGATGTTCCTGGCCGCGAACGAGATGCTGCGGTTGACCAGGTTCCCCCAGTTGGCGACCAGCTCGTCGTTGTTGCGGCGGATGAACTCGCTCCAGGTGAAGTCGGTGTCCTGGTTCTCCGGCCCGGCGACCGCGACGTAGTAGCGCAGCGCGTCGACGTCGTAGCGGCTCAGGAAGTCGCGCACGTAGATCACGACCGCCCGCGACGAGGAGAACTTGCGGCCCTCCATGGTCAGGTACTCGCTGGAGACCACCTCGGACGGCAGGTTCAGCGCGCCGAGCGAGCCAGGCTCGCCGCCGCGCGAGCCGCGGCCGCCGTAGCCGAGCAGCATGGCCGGCCAGATCTCGGAGTGGAAGACGATGTTGTCCTTGCCCATGAAGTAGTAGCCGAGCGCGTCCGGGTCCTGCCACCAGGCGCGCCACGCGTCCGGGTCGCCTGACCGCCTCGCCCACTCGATCGAGGCCGACAGGTACCCGATGACCGCGTCGAACCAGACGTAGATCCGCTTGTCCGGCCGGTCCCGCCAGCCGTCGAGCGGAATCGGCACGCCCCAGTCCAGGTCCCTGGTGATCGCGCGCGGCTGCAGGTCGCCGAGCAGGTTGAGGGAGAACTTGAGCACGTTCGGCCGCCACTGGCCGCTCTTGGACTGCAGCCAGCTGCCCAGCACATCGGCGAAGGCAGGAAGGTCAAGGAAGAACTGCTCGGTTTCGGTGAAAACGGGACGCTCGCCGTTGATCTTCGATCTCGGGCTGATCAGGTCGACGGGATCGAGCTGGTTCTGGCAGTTGTCGCACTGGTCGCCGCGCGCGGAGTCGTAGCCGCAGATCGGGCACGTTCCCTCGATGTAGCGGTCGGGCAGGGTACGGCCCGTGGACGGGGAGACGGCCCCGAGCGTGGTCTTGGCGAAGATGTAGCCGTTGTCGTAGAGCCCCGTGAAGATGTCCTGGACCACGGCGTAGTGGTTCCGCGTGGTGGTCCTGGTGAACAGGTCGTAGGACATGCCGAGGCCGGTCAGGTCCTCGGCGATCACCCGGTTGTAGCGGTCGGCGAGCTCGCGCGCGGTCACGCCCTCGGCGTCGGCCTGGACCTGGATGGGCGTGCCGTGCTCGTCGGTACCGCTGACCATGAGCACCTTGTCGCCGGCCATCCTGTGGTACCTGCTGAACATGTCGCAGGGCAGCCCGAAGCCCGAGACGTGCCCGATGTGCCTTGGCCCGTTGGCGTACGGCCACGCGGGCGCGGCCAGGATGTGACGACCGGTCGTAGCGGACATGCCATCTAGCGTATTGCCCGCCGGCGGGGCTCCGGGCCGACCGCAGCCCGTGATCACGGATGATTCTTAGCACCCGCGCAGGAAAGTCTCCGTGATCATCCAGCTCTGCTCTTGATCACCGCGTCGTAGACGTCGCGCCGGCGGAGGCCGGTCTCGGCGACGACTGCTGCGATGGCGTCTTTGCGGGTCCGTCCGGACCGCTCGGCCTCGGCGACTCGCTCGACGGCCTCGGCAATCGTCGGACCGGCGCCGGCCACCTCGTCTTTGGAGGCTCCGCCGACCACGACGGTGATCTCGCCGAGCACGCCGCCGGCTGCCCAGTCCGCGAGCTCGCCGAGGGTACCGCGCCTGACCTCCTCGTGCGTCTTGGTCAGCTCCCGGCAGACGGCCGCACGCCGGCCTGGCCCCAGTGCCTCGGCCATCGCGGCCAAGGTCGCGGGAAGCCGCCTGGCCGACTCGAAGAAGACCATCGTCCGCGGGTCGTCGCGCAGCGCGGCGAGCCTGCGAGCGCGTTCGCCTGCCTTGCGCGGCGGGAAGCCCTCGAAGCAGAACCGGTCGCTCGGCAGCCCGGAGACGGCGAGGGCAGCGGTGACCGCTGAAGGGCCGGCCAGGACGCTCACCCTCATCCCTGCCCCGGCCGCGGCGTTGACCAGCCGGTAACCGGGGTCGCTGATGCCCGGCGTGCCCGCGTCGGTGATGAGCAGCACGTCCTGGCCGGACGCGAGCGCGGCGAGCAGCGCCGGCACGCGCTCGGCCTCGACGGCTTCGTAGTACGAGACGAGCCGGCCCGTGAACGTGACCCCGAGCGCCCTGGCGAGCCTGGGCACCCTGCGGGTGTCCTCGGCGGCGATCACGGGCGCGGCGGCGAGAGCCGCCGCGAGGCTGGCCGAGGCATCCTCAGGCCTGCCGATCGGAGCGGCCGCGAGGATCAGCGTGCCTCCACCACATCCGGCTTTCATCGCGGCCCACGCTAATGCCACGGCACCCTACGATGGCTTGCGATGAGAGCTTCCGAGTTCGCGGCGCCCGCCGGCGAGGCCGGCCAGTCGCATGGCGAGGCGTCGCGAAGCCTGCGCGACCGGCTTGCGCCGCCGATGCCGCCAGCCTCGGTGTGGGGCTGGGCCGGACCGTTGCTGGTCACCGCCTTCGGCGGGTTCCTGCGCTTCTACCGGCTCGGAACGCCGAAGGCGGTCGTCTTCGACGAGACCTACTACGTTCCTGACGCGTGGTCGATCCTGCGCCACGGCGTGGAGTGGAACCACCCCAAGAACGTCAACTCGCTGCTGGTCAGCGGCAGCACCCACGTCCTGCGCTCGCCGGGCGAGTACGTGGCCCACCCGCCGCTCGGCAAGGCGATGATCGCCGTGGGCGAGTGGCTGTTCGGACTGACGCCGTTCGGCTGGCGGTTCTCCGTCGCGGTCATCGGGACCTTGTCGATCCTGCTGGTCGCCAGGATCGCGCGCCGGATGACCAGGTCGACCCTGCTCGGCTGCGTGGCCGGCCTGCTGATGGCGCTTGACGGCCTCGAACTGGTCCTGAGCAGGACGGCGATCCTGGACCTCCTCGTGATGTTCTGGGTGCTCGCCGCCTTCGGCATGCTTGTGCTCGACCGGGATGCGTCCAGGGCCAGGCTGGCCGCGCTGACCGAGCACGCGCCGGACGGCGATCTCGCGGGCGGCGGCCCCAGGCTCGGCATCAGGTGGCGGCGCGTGCTCGCCGGGGTCTTCCTCGGCGCCGCGTGCGCCACGAAGTGGAACGGCGTCTGGTTCCTGTTCGCCTTCGCCGCGATGGCGATCGCGTGGGATATCGGCGCCCGGCGGGCGCTCGGCTACCGGGACCGGCTCAGCGGCGTGGCGCGCAGCGACCTCATGTGGCTCCCTGTCTCGTTCGGCGTCGTGCCGTTCCTGACCTACCTGGCGTCCTGGAGCGGCTGGTTCGCGAGCGGTGAAGGCTACGGCAGGAACTGGGCGGCCACGGTCGGCAATCACACGCCCGTCTGGTCAGCCCTGGACTCCTGGTATCAGTACCAGAAGTCGATGCTCGGCTTCGGCCTTGGGCTGCAGGACCACAGCGGCTACGTGTCGTACCCGTGGACGTGGATCATCCTCGGCCGGCCCGTGTCGATGTTCTCCAACTGCCTGCCGGCGAAAGGCTGCGGCTCGGCGAGGTCGACCGAGCAGGAAGTGCTCGCGATCGGCACGCCGGCGATCTGGTGGGCGTCTATTCTCGCGCTGCTCTTCTGCCTGATCTGGTGGGCCAGCCGCAGGGACTGGCGGGCCGGCGCGGTGCTGACGGGCGTGGCGGCCGGCTGGCTGCCGTGGTTCTGGTTCGCCTGGCACGACCACAGGACCGAGTACTACTTCTACGCGATCATCTTCCTGCCGTACCTGGTGCTGGCGATCACGTTGTGCCTGGGGCTGATCATCGGGCCCGCAGCCGCCCCGGCCGGGCGGCGGGCCGCGGGGGCGGTCGTGGCCGGCGGCTACATGCTGCTGACGCTGGCTAGCTTCGCCTACTTGTACCCAGTGTTCGCGGCTCAGCTGCTGCCGTATTCGTCCTGGTTCCAGCGGATGTGGTTCCACAGCTGGATCTGACCAGGCCCAAATCTGGCCAGGCCCAAATCTGGCCAGGCCCAACCTGGCCAGCACGGCCGGATATGCCCTGGTCGCGCGGACTGCGGGCATTGCCGGGGCTTGGTATGACCGTGATATTTTGATTGCGCAACGTAATCACCAGTCGGTCGGTCAGAGGAAACCTGGCTGATCATTTACTCGCGACGCCAGTCCGGATGCTTTCGCCGGGCGTCCGGGCAGTGATTCACTGCTCGGACGAGGTGCAGGAGTCCGGCCTCAGGCCGGCGGCGAGCAAGCGAAGGATGCGATGGCACGCCCAGCGCAGTCAGCGGAGAACACCGTGCAGTCACGGGACAACCGGGCGAGGTCCGGGTTCGAGCAGCAAGTCCTGCCTTACCTGGATCAGCTGTACTCCGCCGCGCTCGCGATGACCAGGAACGCAAGTGACGCCGAGGACCTCGTGCAGGAGACGATCACCAAGGCCTACACGGCGTTCGACCAGTTCACGCCCGGCACGAACCTGCGGGCCTGGCTGCACAGGATCCTCGCCAACACGTTCATCAACTCCTACCGCAAGCGCAAGCGCGAGCCCGCGATGGCATCGACGCAGGAGCGCGACGACTGGCAGGCCGGCTCCGAGTCCTACGCACAGGTGGCGCCGTCGGCCGAGGCCGAGGCGCTGGACCGGCTGGCCGATTCTGAGGTGCTGCGCGCGCTGCGCGACCTGCCGCAGGACTTCCGCACCGCTATTTACCTCGCCGACATCGAGGGCTACCCGTACCGCGAGGTCGCGAGGATCATGGGCACGCCGATCGGCACCGTCATGTCGCGGCTGCACAGGGGCAGGGAGAAGCTGCGCAGCAAGCTCGCCGGCTACGGGCCGCAGGGCAGGCCGTCGGCCGCGCTGGCCTAACCCGCGACCTGACCCGCCCGTCCCACCCCGCTATGCGGGGTCAATCCCGGGACCCACCTTGCCGATCTCGCCGATCCCAGGCTGGCAGCGGTCTGGAACGGTCGGGCGACACGCGGCACCGGGTTCGCGCAGCCAGATCGCGTAGATGCCGTCCTGCGTGTCGCTGTTGTACGGGCCGACGGCGACCAGGCGGAACTCGTGATCGCGTTCGAGCGCCCTGGTCAGCGCCGGCACACCGGGCTCTGCTGCCTTCATGGCACCTAGCCGGCCGAGTTCCGCGCCGATCCGCGCGACGTCGCCCGCGCCGATCACGGTGCTGGCCGGCAGCCTCATCCCCGGCCGCCTGCGGTAGAACAGGGCGATCAGCCCGTAGCCCGTGGTCCTCAGCTTCGCCGCGAAGTAGGAGTACCAGCGGTCACGCGGCACTCCCCGCGTCGAGGTCGGGTCGAGCGACATCGCGGTGGCCTTCCACAGCCACCACTGCGCGCCCTCCGGCGCGTAGTAGGCGGCCACTCGCTTCTGCGCCGAGCCGAAGATCATGCCGTGGTTGCGCGGCGCGACCCGCTCGAAGGACGCCACGAACGACGTGGCCTCTGGCCAGCTGCGGAACGTCAGGGACGCGAGCTGCCAGTTGGCCGCGGCCACCACGGCCAGCGCCGTCAGGCCGGCGGCCAGCACGGTCGCGCGGCTGGTGATCCCTGCCTCGCGGAGCCAGCGGGCGATGGCCACGCACCCGTAGCCGCCGGCGATGGACGCGAACCACATGCCGTAGGCCACGTGCTTGTCCAGGGCCCACCCGGTCTGCATGTAGAGCTGAGCCGCGGGCACCACAAAACCCGTCGCGCCGAGCGCCACGAGCAGCAGCCGGAACGGCAGGTCACGCTCTCTCGTCGCGGCCGCCGCGCCGATCACCGCGAGCAGGATGACTAGCCCGCTGGCCCTGGCGACGTCGCCGAGGATCAGCGCGGCGTCCTGGTAGTCGTTGACGCTGCGATCGAACACGGTGAACGCGATGCCTGCCCAGGATCGCGACGCCGTGATCACGAGGGCGAACACGGCAGCGGCCACCGCGGTCAGCGTCGCCGTCCAGGAGACGGCGAGACGGACATCGAAGCGGTACCACCAGGTCAGGAACGCGAACGCGACCACCACGGGCGTGATCGCGATCGCCGAGTACGCCACCGCGACCGCCAGCCCGAGCGCTGCCGCCGAGCACAGCACGAGAACGGGGCGCCCGCGCCTGTACGCTGCCTCCACCGCGAGCCAGGCCGCGAGCGCGACGAGGAGCACCGACATCGGGTCGTACGTGGCGAAGGCGAGCCTGAGCACGGGCTCGCTCAGCGCCCAGAGCGCGGCCGCGATCACAGCCTCGGTCTTGCCGAGCAGCCGCGCGGCCGTGTGAAAGACCAGCACCGTCGCGGCCACCATGAACGCCAGGGACGCGATCCTGGCACCAGCCAGGCCGGCCGCGCTGTCGGCGAGCGCGCCGAGCGGCGGGTAGGCCATCGGCGACCCTGACATGACCTTGTCGGCGTATCCGGCTGGCCAGGACTTCCCATGCAGCCAGTGCCCGATGATCAGGTGGCCGACCCGCAGGTAGTCGGCCTCGTCGGTGAACGCGGTATTGCTCCAGACCAGCGCGAGGCTTCCGGCGGCCTGGACGGCGCAGATGAGCGTCAGGGGGTGCAGCAGGCTCCGCGCCAGGCGCCCTGACCCCCGGCGCTCCCGCCGTGATCGCTCCCGCCGTGATCGCTCCCGCCGTGATCGCTCCCGGCTCGCCGGCGCCACGTGGACAGCATCCGCCGATCCGGCTCGCGGGGGTTCGACCGGCCGTGGCGCCGCATGCCGGCCTGAGGCCATCGACTCTCCTCAGTGGCGTCTCGGCAGCTGTGCTTCCTCGGTGGCTCGGTCGCAATCGTACATTTTCGGATAGGCCCGTATGAACCGAGCGCACAAGAAGGCTGCTGACGGTGTGTAGACGGGATGTAACTCAGATCACGAATCCGGTCGCGCCAGCCAGGCGTCTCAGTAGTGACCGGCACCCCCGCCGGGCAGCGCCACCAGCCGCCCCCAGGCCGGCAGCACGCGGCCTGCCCGCCCCCAGCCGGCCGCCTCGGACTGGCACGACCCCCGTTCAGGCCAGCCCGCCACGCCAGTGCCCCGCCGCCGCCAGGCGGCGGGGCACTGGCTTCACGCTTGACAGCCGGCAGACCCGGTTCCTATATCACCGTCGACCCGCCCCGCCGCGTCGTGTTCAGCTGGGGCATCCCCGGCAGCGACACCCTGCCCCCAGGCGGTTCGGCCGTCGAGGTCGTGCTGACCCCTGACGGCGACGACACGGTGGTCGTGCTCACGCATCGCGGCCTGCCGCCCGCCCACATCGGCGGCCACCGAGCTGGCTGGGAGCATCAGCTCGGGCGCCTGCCAGCCGCGGCGGGCTGACCCTGCTGCAGGTTAGCGAGACGGCGCGACGTACAGCCGCAGCACGACCGACCGGATCCGCCACCGGCCGACGGGATGAAGCCCGGACAGGAGCCTGGTCAGTCGCAACGGCGCGGCCGTCGACCGTGACAGCGGATGAGCCAGCTGCACGGTCCAGACCCGCGGCACGCGGGCCAGCCTGCTCGCCACCACGTGCGGCGGAGCCGCGGTACCGCGCAAGGTTCCCGAGGCGAGGGCGGATCGGCCCAGGCCGATGTCGCGCAGGTGGCGGAACGCTGCCGGATAGGCCAGGGCGGCGAGCGAGGTATCGCGAGGCAGGTACAGGACCGCGTCGCCTGCGCGCTCGTGCCTGGCGAGCACGGCGGCGACGGTGCGCAGGTCGTCAGGGCGTGAGGAGACCTGCCTGATCTCCCGCTGCGGACCGATCAGGGCGGCGACGATGACCAGCGCGAGCACAGCGGAGGGCACCGCCGCGAGCACGTCAGCCGGCCGCGGCCGCAGGCCGCGCCCCGCCAGGGCGCGCCTGGTGAGCCTGGTGAGCCAGATCAGCCCGGCCGCCACCAGCACCGCCAGCGCTGGCAGGCAGAACAGCACGTAGCGCTCGACGTAGTACGGGTGGATGAACGACACGGCGATCAGCAGCACAGGCGGCGCGACCAGCCACGGCAGTGCCAGTTGGGTGAGGGCGATCGCGGTCAGGGCCGGGCGCCTGGCGCCACCGGAGTCCCCGAGTCCTGCGACGCATCCCAGCAAGGCGAGCGCGGCCACGACCGGGAGCGCCGCCGTGGCCCCCGCGAAGTCGCGGGCGAGCGCCGCGAGCGTGCCGAGACCTGGCTGCCTGACCCAGTTCAGCTGGCCCGACTGGCCGGCGCTGAGCACGATCAGCGGGCTCAGCAGCAGGCCGGCGGCGAGGCAGGCGGCCAGCCAGCGGCGGACGAGGGCCGGCGTGCTGACGGCCGGCTGGGCCCCGCGGGCCGGCTTCTCGCCTCGGGCCCTGCCGAGCCAGATCAGGCTGATGCCGTGCGCGACCGCGATCAGCACGGCGAACAGGTCGAACAGGCCGGCCAGCAGCAAAGCAGCCGCGTACAGGACCCACCAGCGCCGCAGCGGGCTGTCAAGCGCGCGCACGAACGCGTAGCTCGCGGCGACCGCGCACAGCGCCGCCAGCGCGTACGGCCTGGCCTCCTGCGCGTACCTGGTTGTCAGCGGGACCGCGGTCAGCGCCAGGCCGGCCACCAGCCCGACGGCGCTGGCCAGCGGGGCCGACCCGCCGGCCGCCCCCGCGGTGGTTGCTCCCGGCAACCCGGACGCCTGGGCGAGGCGCCGCCCGAGCGCCGCGGTCAGCCCGACCGCCAGCGTCATCGCGATCAGCGAGGGGATCCGGAGCACGGTCGCCGACGTGCCGCCGGCCGCTATCACCCAGTGCATGAGCACGTAGTACGGCGCGTGCACGGCGTCCTCGTGCCGCATCATCGTCGCGATCGCCGGCAGCGAGCGCTGCGAGCCCGAGATCGTCGCCGCCTCGTCTCGCCAGAGTGAGGGAACGCCGATCCGGTAGCCGCCGACAAGAAGCTCGGCCAGGGCAGGGATCACCACCGCGATCAATGGAGCCGGCCAGCGGGCAGCCGGGCGCGTGCCCGTGACTCCTCCGGCTCCGGGCTCCGCTGGCCCGGACGAGGCGGCCGAGCCCGCGGCAGCCGGGCCTGCCTGCGGGCCGCGGAGCCTGACGCCCTTCATCGAGCGAAGATCCGGTCGCAGGCGCGCGCGGCGGCCTTGCCGTCATCGAGCGGGCAGAACCTGGCGGTGAACGCGGCGTGCGCGGCCGAGTACGCGACGGCGACCGAGCCGATGTCGGCGAGCGCGGCCACGACCTGATCGGAGGTGGCGAGCAACGGCCCTGGCGCATCCGCCTCGAAGTCGAAGTAGAAGCCGCGGAGCTGGTCGCGGTACTGCTCGAGGTCGTAGGTGAAGAACAGCATCGGCCGCCCGGTCGGAGCGAAGTCGAACATGACCGATGAGTAGTCGGTGATCAGCGCGTCCGTGACGCGCAGCAAGTCGCCGATGTCCGGGTAGCCAGTCACGTCGATGGTGAAGCCGGGGATAGCCGCGGCCTGGATGCCGCCGGCCATCAGGTGATGGCCCCTGATCAGCAGCACCCACTCCCCGGCGAGCCGCTCGGCGGCAGCAGCCAGGTCGAGCCGGAAGTCCAGCAGGTACCGCCCGGCTTCGTCGTGCTGGTTGTCACGCCAGGTCGGTACGTACATGGCGACCTTGACGCCAGGCCGCACGCCAAGCCGCGCCCTGATCTCGGCCCCCGCACCCGTGGTCGGCGGCACCGTCAGGAGGGCGTCATTGCGCGGGTAGCCGGTCTCGCAGATCTCGCCGGTGAACCGGAAGGCGCGCCGCATGATGGGGGTGCTGAACGGGTTCGGCGACAGGAGCAGGTCCCACTGGGCGACATCGCCGGCCATGTAGTCGAGGTACCTGACGCCGCTGGCTGAGCTCGGCGTGCCGATGTCGTAGCCCAGCCGCTTGAGCGGGGTTCCGTGCCAGGTCTGGACGTGCCGCTGGCCCGCGCGCTTGCGGTACGGCAGCGGCACATGGTCGTTGTAGATCAGGTACCTGGACCTGGCGAGCGCGCTGAAGTAGGCCCTGGTCCCGATCAGCACAGGCTGGGCTCCGGACGGCACGGGCACCGAGCGGTCCGTTATCGCCCACAGGGCTATCGTGTGATCGCCGCGGCGCCGCAGTTCGTCGGCGATGGCGCGCGGGTTGTCGCCGCACTGCTTGCCGTGGAAGCTGCTGAACAGGATCTGCTCGCGGACCGGCAGCAGCCGCTGAGCGCGGTAGTAGACGTCGCGGAGCAGACGGCGGCGGATCCTGCCGCGCTCGGTGACGCCGAGCACGGGCCCGACGACGAGCAGCAGCCCGGCGCCGTCGGGGACACACCGGTAGACCTTGGGGCCGATCGTGACCTGCCGGCGGTCAGCGACCGCCGGCGTGACGCCGAGCGGACCGGCTGGCCCGGCGGGCCGGCCTCGCGCCTCAGGCCCGCGCACCGTCAGCGACCACCTGCCGTCCCGCAGCGGCTGCCTGTCGCCGAACACCTCGATCGCGCCGACCGGGATGGCCGCGCCGAAGCTGGCGCCCGTCACGCTGGCCTGGAAGACGTGCGTGTCCCAGCCGTCGAGGTGCCGCAGCTCCACCTGGACGCCGGCCGCTGGCTCCGAGCCCGCGGCCAGAGAGCCTCGCAGGATCAGCGTCCCGTCGCGGTCCCATGACTGCTCGAGTGCCAGCCCGGCGGCGGGTTCTGACTGGCCGCCCGCTCCCACTCGCAGCTGCAGGCGCCCGCCGGTCCAAACCGCGCCGGCCTGTATCGCCGGCGCGACCTCGTGCACGCCGGGATCGGCTGGCGGCGGGCCAGCCTCGTTGAGCCGGGCAGGGCGCCAGACTCCGCGGCCCCGCACCAGCATCACGAGGTCCCAGGTGCCGGTGAGCCAGCGGCCGGCGGTCCGCAGCAGCCCGGCCGGGACGTCGCAGCTGAACCCGGCCCAGTCGTAGCGGTACCGGTCCTGCCCTGAGGCCGCGGTGACGTCCGGGCGCCTGACCTGCCGCACCGGCAGCACCAGCGGCAGCCGCAGGTGTCCGCGCGGCACCAGCGCGACCACCTTGGTGGCGTCGCGGCGCCTGCTGATGTCCATCGACGGCACATAGGCCCAGCCCTCGATCCGCAGCGAGCCGTCCCGCCAGCTCAGCCGGTCAACGCCGACGGCGGGGTCGAATTCGCGCCGCTGCGGCCTGAACACCTCGTCGGGGATGGCAAGCCGCGAGTCGCCGCGCAGCGGCAGGTCGGCGAGCAGCCTGCCGCGGACCCTGACCATCGGCGGCGTCCTGCCGGGGTTCTCGGCCAGCCACCGCGCGAAGGCGATGAGCTCGGCGTGGTGCCCGTGCGCGATCAGGTAATAGGCCAGCTTCCTGCTGGCCGGCAGGTCCTCGGTCACGCCGGGCGACACCTCGCGCAGGTACCCGGCGGTCAGGTCGGTGAACTCGCGCTGGTAGCCGGGGTCGATGCCTGGCAGGTCGCCGACATACAGCCACAGGTCGTTGAGCAGCGCCTTGTGCTGGTGCTGGCGGAGCATGGCCGGCGTGCCGCTGTTGCGGAGGAAGTCGTCGATCATGTGCAGGGCCGTGATCCGGTCCCTGATGTTGCCGATGTCGGTGCGCGACTGCGTGATCGACGGCGCGCCTTTGTCCCTGTCCCGCCAGTGGTAGACGGGCTCGGTGATCACGTCGACGGAGCGCGCGAGCACGTGCGCCTTCGTCATCGCGACGAGGTCTTCCCAGAGCATGCCCTCTGGCAGGCTCAGCCCGGCGGCGTCCCAGAACGACCGGCGGAACAGCTTGTTCCAGACCGAGATGTCGTAGAACAGCTCGGGCGTGCGCGAGATCTGCGTGCGCAGCCGGCTGGCCTTGATCGCCCGCGCGTGCAGCCCGGACCGGCCGAGCCCGGCCGCGCCGAGCCTCAGCACGCCGCCGGTGACGAAGTCCGAGCCGGTCTGGTCGAGGACAGCGAGCATGGTCGCGTAGGCATCGGGCGGCAGCAGGTCGTCGGCGTCGACGAAGGCGAGGAACTCACCCGTCGCGGCCGCGACCCCGCGGTTACGGGCCGCGCCGGGGCCCATGTTCTGCTGGCTGATCAAATCGAACCTGGGGTCGGCGGCGACCTGGTCGCGGGCTATCGCGGCGCTGCCGTCCGTTGAGCCGTCGTCGACGATGACGACCTGGAGATTGCGATAGGTCTGCGCCGCGATCGACGCCAGGCAGTCGCCAAGCAGCGCGGCGTTGTTGTAAAAGGGCACGACGACGCTGATCAGCTGATCAGTCATCGCGCCCTCCTCGTGGCGGCGCGGACCTATTCGCCGCGCCAGACCGGCGGGCGCTTCTCCGCGAAGGCGGCCGCGCCCTCCATCGCGTCCTTCGACCGGAAGACCGGCGCGATGATCTCGCCCTGCCTGGCGAACGCCTCGTTGGCAGTCCAGTCGGCCGACTCGACTATCACCCGCTTGGACGCGGTCAGCGCCAGCGGAGCCCCTAGCGCGACCTTTCCTGCGAGTTCCCTGGCGGCGGGAAGTGCCTGACCCGCCGGGACAAGCTTATTCACCAGCCCGGCCTCTGCGAGCCTGGCCGCGGGGAAGTGCTCACCCGTCAGCGCGATTTCCATCGCTATGTGATACGGGATCCTGCTAGGCAATCTGAGCAGGCCGCCGGCTCCCGCCACCAGCCCGCGCCTGACCTCTGGCAGGCCGAATCTCGCCTCTTCGCTCGCGACGACGAGGTCGCAGGAAAGCACGAGTTCGAATCCGCCCGCCAGCGCATAGCCCTCAACGGCAGCGATCATGGGCTTGACCGGCGGTCGTTCCGCTATGCCGCCGAAGCCACGCCCCGGCGCGATCGGCGAGTCGCCGGAAAGAAAGCCCTTCAGGTCCATTCCGGCGCTGAACGTGCCCCCGGCGCCGGTCAGCACCAGCACGCTGACGTCCGCACGGGCGTCGAATTCCTCGACAGCAGCGGCGATGCCGCGCGCGACCGCGCCGTTGACCGCGTTTCTGGCCTGCGGCCTGTTGATCGTGATGACCGCGACGCCGTCGCTGACCTCGGTAAGAATCGCGTCTTCTGCCATGACGGCGCCTTTCGGATCGCGGCGGTTAGGGGTGTTTCGTGGGTCGAAACACCCCCTACTTCGGCTGGAACCTGATACCGCCGTCGAACCTGATGACATCGGCATTCATGTAGTCGTTCTCGATCAGCGACCTGACGAGCTGAGCGAACTCGGCCGCCGTGCCCATCCGCTTGGGGAACACGATGGGTGCCGCGAGCTTGGCCTTGAATTCGTCGCTGGCCGGGCCAGACCCGTAGATCGGGGTGTCGATGATGCCAGGGCAGATCGTGTTGACCCGCATTCCGACGGCCGCCAGGTCGCGGGCAGCGGGGACGGTCATCCCGATGATCCCGCCCTTCGACGCCGAGTACGCGATCTGCCCGGTCTGGCCCTCGATCCCCGCGATCGATGCGGTGTTGATGACGACGCCGCGCTGACCGTCGGAATCCACGGGCTCGGTCTTCGCAACGGCCGCGGCGCCGATCCGCATCAGGTTGAAGGTGCCTATCAGGTTGACGTCGATGACCTTGCGGTACGAAGCCAGGTCGTGCGGGCTGCCGTCGCGTCCGACGGTGCGGGACGCCCAGCCGATGCCAGCGCAGCTCACGATCACGCGGAGCGGCGCCCCGAGCCCTTCAGCCGCCGCCACGGCCGCCGCGACCGACTGCTCGTCGGAGACGTCGGTCCTGGCGAACTCGCCGCCCACTTCCTTGGCCAGTTCGGTGCCGCGCTGCTCGTTGAGGTCGGCGACCAGGACCTTGCAGCCCGCCGCGCTCAGGTCCCTGACCGTCGCCTCGCCCAGGCCGCTGGCCCCGCCGGAGACGATCGCTGCCGTTCCTTTCAAGTTCATGGCCGGAGCATACTGTGCCGGTCGCGAGGCACCTGTACAGGGTTGAAGACTGCCTGAACAGGGTTCGGCGGCGTCGAGACTGCGGGGAGAGATGTCGGTGCCAGCGCCTACCATCGGAGGTAGCGCCCGAAGCGGGCAGCTGACCATGCGATGCAGAAGCCTGGATCGGCGGCCGGCGGCGGGAATAGCTGCGGCTCTCGTTGTCGCTGCAGCGAGCGCATGCCTGACCGGTCCACCCCTCGAGCGGCCAGTTCCCGAGCGCCCAGTTCTCGAGCGGACCGCCGGGGTGCGTTGCGTGGCGGGCAATCAGGAGGTTTGGTCATCGTGAGCAAGTACCGCGGCAACCCGTGGGTCGTGCTGATCGTCATGTCGCTCGGCTTCTTCATGACGCTGCTCGACCTGACGATCGTGAACATCGCGATCCCCGACATGATCTCCAGGCTGAACGCCTCGCTGGACGGGGTGCTCTGGGTCATCAACGCGTACGCCCTGGTGCTCGCCGTGCTGCTCATCACCGCCGGCCGGCTCGGTGACCTGCTCGGTCAGCGCAGGCTGTTCATCATCGGCGTCGTGCTGTTCACCCTGGCGTCGGCGGCCTGCGGGTTCTCGCCGACGGTCGGCTGGCTGATCGCGTTCCGCGCGATCCAGGGCGTCGGCGCCGCGCTGCTGCTGCCGCAGACGCTGGCGATCCTGACCACGGTGTTCCCGCCCGAGCGCCGCGGCGCGGCCTTCGGCATCTGGGGCGCCGTCGCCGGCGTCGCGACGATCGCGGGGCCGACCCTTGGCGGGCTGCTCGTCAGCGCCTTCGACTGGCGGTACATCTTCTTCATCAACCTGCCGATCGGCGTCGCCGTGATCGTGATGGGCTTCTTCCTGATTCCGGACATCAAGGTTGGTGCCAGGCACCGGCTCGACGTCCCCGGCGTGCTGCTCGCCACGGCCGGGCTGCTGGCCATCTGCTACGGGCTCGTGGAGGGCCAGAAGTACAGCTGGGGCCAGATCGCCTCGTTCATCTCGATCCCGCTGGTCATCGGCGCCGGCGTGGTCTTGCTCGCCGTGTTCCTGCTGGTGCAGGCGCGCACCCAGGACAAGGAGCCGCTGGTTCCGTTCGCGCTGTTCCACGACCGCAACTTCAGCCTGATGAACTGGGTGTCCGGCGTGCTCTCCGTCGGCATGATGGGCATCTTCCTGCCCTTCACCATCTACCTGCAGTCGGCGCTCGGATTCTCCGCGCTCAAGGCGGGCCTGACGATGGCGCCAGCGTCGGTCATCTCCATGTTCGTGGCTCCCGTTGCCGGCCGGATGACGGACAAGATCGGCGGGAAGTACATCCTGATGTCCGGCCTGATGTTCTTCGCCATCGGCTTCGGCCTGACCGCGGTGATCGCGACGACGACCTCACGCTGGCAGGACTTCATCTGGACGCTCTCCATCGCTGGCCTCGGCATGGGCTGCACGTTCGCGCCGATGACCACGGTCGCCATGCGGAACATCGAGCCGCGCGTGGCAGGCGCTGCCTCGGGAATGATCAACACCGTGCGTCAGGTCGGCGCCGTCATCGGCACGGCGGCAGTTGGTGCCCTGCTGCAGAACCGCATCGCCGCCTCGCTGCCAGTGGCGGCGGCTCAGCGCGCTGGCTCGCTTCCGGCGAGCGCCAGGAGGCAGTTCGTCACCGGCTTCGCCACGTCCGCCCAGCACGGGTCGGCCGCGAGCCCGACTCAGGGCGCGAGCATCAAGGTGCCGCCAGGCACGCCTGCCTCGCTCGCCAGCGAGATGCACAAGCTCGCCAGTGAAGTGTTCTCGGCTGGGTACGTGACCGCCATGCATTCGACGATGATCTGGCCTGTCGCCCTGCTTGTGGTGGCGTCGCTCAGTTGCCTGGGTATCAAGCGGGACGCCAGGCCGGTCAGCACCGGCGGCCCCGCGCAGTCAGACGCCGCGACGCTGCCGGAGGCCTCGCAGGCTCCCGCGTGACGCAAAGCGGTACTGGGGAGAGCACAGACCCGACCCTCCCGGGTCCTGCGGACCGGCTGCTGGCCTCGGGTCCTGCGGACCGGCTGCTGGCCTCGGGTCCTGCGGACCGGCTGCTGGCCTCGGGTCCTGCGGACCGGCTGCTGGCCTCGGGTCCTGCCAGCGCGGCCGGGACTGCTGCCGCGGACTACCGGCCAGCCAGAGCCAGCGCCAGCCGGCCGGTTATCGCCGTCGACGCGATGGGCGGCGATCACGCCCCGGCGGAGATCGTCGCAGGCGCGGTGATCGCATACCGTCAGGACATCGGCATCGTGCTGGTCGGCCGCCCAGGCCAGGTCAGGCCGCTGCTCGCGAGCCATGGCGTCATCGGCCAGGTCAGGCTCGTCGCGGCCGAGGACTCGGTCGCGATGGATGAGGGCGCGCTGGCCACCTGGCGGCGGCCGCGATCCAGCATCGCGGTGGCCTGCCAGCTGGTCCATCTCGGCCAGGCGACCGCTGTCGTGTCGGCGGGCTCGACGGCCGCGGTCGTCTCGACAGCGCGCCTGCGCCTGCGCAACCTGCCTGGCGTGCTGCGTCCCGCGATAGCGGTCGCGCTGCCAACCCGGCCGCATCCGACTGTGCTCATCGACGCCGGCGCGGTCGCGGATCCGAAGCCCGAGATGCTCGCCCAGTTCGCGCAGCTCGGCTCCGCCTACGCCGAGGTCGCGTTCGGGATCACGGCGCCCAGGGTCGGCCTGCTGTCCATCGGCGCCGAACCTGACAAGGGCAACAAGCTGGTCAGGAGGGCCCACGAACTACTCAGCGCCGACCCGCCGCACGGCGCGGTCCCGATCAACTTCGCCGGCAACGTGGAGGGCTCTGACCTGCTCGCCGGTAAGGTCGACGTGATCGTGACCGAGGGTTTCGCTGGCAACGTGGCGCTCAAGGCCGTGGAGGGAACGGCTGCCTTCACCGCCGCCCAGTTCAGGTCGGCGCTCCTGGCCTCGAGGATGACCAGGTTCGGCGCGGCCCTGCAGCGCAGGGAGCTCCGCGAGCTGAGCGAACGACTGGATGCCGAGACCTACGGCGGCGCCGCGCTGATCGGGCTGCAGGGCGCGGTGGTGATCGCGCACGGCGCCGCGACCGAGCGAGGCGTCGCCGCCGCCTGCCGCCTGGCGGCCGACCTGACCCTCGGCCGCACCACAGAAAGGATCACGGTGCGGCTCGGCTCGCACCGCACCGGCGGCTTCCTCCGCCGCGCTAACCCCCACCCGGAGCCCCCCTGAGCCCCCAGAGGCCGGTAATTCGCTGGCCGCGCTGGATAGGCTGAAGCATGGCTGATCTGCAGGCCGCGCTTGCGGCCGACGTGAGCGCGGCGCTCACCGCTGAGTTCGGGCCCGACTATGCGGGCACCGACCCGCTGATCCGGCCCTCGGCGTTCGCGGACTACCAGGCCAATGTCGCCCTCGCGCTCGCCAAGCGGCTCGGCAGGCAGCCGCGCGAGGTCGCCGCGCAGATCGCCGGCCATCTGAGCGGATCCGCGATGGTGGCCAGTGCCGAGGTGAGCGGACCCGGCTTCATCAACATCACGCTGCGGGATTCCTGGCTCGGCGAGACCGCCACGGCGCAGCTGGCCGACCCGCGCCTCGGCGTCGACGAGACCGGGCGGCCGCTGGTGGTCGTGGTCGACTACTCGGCGCCCAACACCGCCAAGGAAATGCACGTCGGCCACCTGCGGACCACCATCGTCGGGGACGCGTTCGTGCGCGTGCTCGAGCGGCTAGGAAACCAGGTGATCCGCGCCAATCACATCGGTGACTGGGGCACCAACTTCGGGATGTTGCTCGAGCACTTCATCGACATCGGCGAGGAAGCGGCGCACGCGCAGCTGGCCGCCGGTGAGATCAACCCGTTCTACCAGGCCGCCAAGGTCAAGTTCGACACCCAGCCTGGCTTCGCTGACCGGTCGCGGCGCAGGGTGGTGGCGCTGCAGGCTGGCGACCCTGACACGCTGCGGCTCTGGCGCATGCTGATCGACGACAGCAAGCACTACTACAACGCCATCTACACCAAGCTCGGCGTGACGCTGACCGACGCCGACCTCGCGCCGGAGAGCATGTACAACGACATGCTCGAGGACGTCTGCCTGGACCTGGAGCGGGCCGGGATCGCGCGGATCAGCGACGGCGCACTGTGCGCGTTCCCGCCAGGCTTCACCGGCAGGGACGGCAAGCCGCTGCCGCTGATCTTGCGCAAGAGTGACGGCGGCTACGGCTACGGCACCACCGACATGGCCGCGATCCGGTACCGGGTCAACGACCTGCACGCCGACCGGATCACCTACGTGGTCGGCTCCGAGCAAGCGCAGCACCTGGCGATGGTGTTCGCCGTCGCACGGCAGGCCGGCTGGCTGCCCGCTTCGGTCAGGGCCGAGCACGCCGCGATCGGCATGGTGACAGGGGCCGACAGGAAGCGGTTCAGGTCGCGGACCGGAGCGTCGGTCAAGCTGATCGACCTGATCGACGACGCCGTCGCGCGGGCCGAGAAAGTGATCGAGGACAGATACGACGATCCTGAGCTGCGGGCTCAGATCGCCGAGGCCGTCGGCATCGGCGCGCTGAAGTACGCCGACCTGTCGGTGGCCAGGGACTCCAGCTATGTGCTCGACTTCGACAGGATGCTGGCGCTCACCGGCAACACCGGGCCCTACCTGCAGTACGCCGCCGCGCGGATCAGGTCCATCTTCGCGAAGGCCGGGCTCGATCCCGACGCGGCGACCGGCCCGATCGTGCCGGGCGAGCCCGCGGAGCGGGCCCTCGTGCTGCGGTTGCTCGGCTTCGGCGCTGCCGTGGAGGAGACGGCCGAGACCGCGGAACCGCACAAGCTGGCCGGGTTCGTGTTCGAGGCCGCGAGTGACTTCACGACGTTCTACGAGCAGTGCCCGGTGCTGCGGGCCGACGGCAAAGAGATCAGGAACTCCCGGCTCGCGCTGTCGGCGCTCACGCTGAAGGTGCTGCTGAGCGGGCTTGACCTGCTCGGCATGCCGCTCCCCGACCGGATGTAGGGCCGCGGGTCCGCTGGACGTTCTCAGGGAAATCCCAGGCTCAGCCGCTGCGGATCCCAGCACAAGCTGGCAGGCTCGCTGCCATGGACGAAGTGAACAATCCGCAAGTCGGGAGTGAGCCGAAAACGCGCGGCCGGGCTGTGCGCTGGGCGATAGGCCTGGGCGTCGCGACGGCGCTCGCCGGGGTATCCGTTCTCGGTGTGACGCTGAGCAATGGCAGCGGCGGCACGGCGCAGGCGGCAATGGCGGTCCTGACCGGGGCCAGTGCCGGAGGTGGCGGCACCCAGGCAAGCGCAGGCGGCGCGCCAGCCGCTGCCGGAGCGTCCGCCTTCGCCGGCACTGCGGGTAGCCCCGCATCGGCCGGCAGCCCTGGCGCGGCCGGCCCGCATGCCCGGGCCAGGCTGCACGCCTGTCTCGCGTCAGCGAGGCGCCTGCGGGCGACCGGTCACCACGACGCCGCCAGGGCCAAGTTGCGTTCCTGCGTCCGTAAGTTCCGCCGGCTGCGTGCCGCGCTGATCGGCGGTGCGCGGGCCAGGGCCGCGCGGCTCGTCGAGCTCGCGAGGCACGCGATGCACGGCCAGGTCACGGTCGCGACCAAGCACGGGCCGAAGACGATCGCGTTCGAGCGCGGCACGGTCCAGTCGGCGTCCGCGGGGTCCATCGCGGTCAAGGCCGCCGACGGCGTCACCGTGACGTGGCAGGTCGGCGGCGAGGCCAGGGTGTTCCTGCGCGGGCGCCTGGCCGGCGCCACGGCGCTGGCGCCCGGCCAGCGGGTCGCGGTGATCGGGTTGGTGACGGGCGGAACCGACCGGGCCCGCCGGGTCCTGATCCGCGACCACGCGACGAGTCGTTCGTAATCGTGGGCCTCAGGCCGCGGACGCCGGCAGAAGTCCGGGCTGTGGGAGCTTGATCCCGTACGCTCCTGTTCAGGGGATTACCGCCCCATTCGATCAAGCGACCTGTGAGCAGGCATCAGCCATGGCCGAGCCGGAACGGATACCGCGCGTGCTCGTCGTCGACGACGAGCCGAACATCCGCGAGCTGGTCCAGGTCGCGCTGAAGTTCCATGGCTGCACGGTCAGCATCGCGGCGAACGGCACGGATGCGATCCGCCAGGCTGAGCTCACGACGCCCGACCTGATCGTGCTCGACGTCATGCTGCCCGACATCGACGGCTTCGAGGTCTGCCGGCGGCTGCGAGCAGGAGGAAACGAGGTACCTGTCATCTTCCTGACCGCGCGGGATACCTCGTCGGACACGGTGACCGGCCTCGCCATCGGCGCCGACGACTACGTGACCAAGCCGTTCTCGGTCGAGGCGCTCGTCGCCAGGGTGCGGGCCGTGCTGCGGAGGGCATCCAGGTCCGCGCAGCCGGCCAGGTACGGCGATCATGACGACATCCTTCGTGCCGGTGACCTCGAGCTCGACGAATCCCGGTGGACCGTTCGCCGCGACGGCACGCCGGTCGAGTTGTCCAAGACCGAGTTCCAGCTGCTCGCCTATCTGATGCGGCACCAGGGCCGGGTGCTGACCAGGGCCCAGCTGCTCGAGAACGTGTGGGGCTGGGACTACGCGGGCGAGTCCCAGATCGTCGAGACCTACGTCAGCTACCTGCGGCGCAAGCTCGACCCGCTCGGGCCGCCGCTGATCCACACCCAGCGCGGGGTCGGCTACAGCCTGCGCTTGCCTGAGCACGCCGCGGCCCACCGGGCGCACCAGGCGAAGCAGACCTGGCAGCCAGACGAGTCCCGCGAGGCGTCAGCGCCCGCACCCGCCGACCGGCAGGCCGCGGAGGATCCGCGCGCAGACGAACCCGGGCGACGGGGGGCGGAGCCAGGAAGCTCATGAGCGGCGCGCAGTTCACCGGGGGCGCCCGGGTCACCGGGGGCGCCCGGGCGACGGCGGGCCAGCCGCGAACGGGCCGGTCCGCGACGACTACCCCTTCGGGCGCGGCCAGGCAGCCGGCCACGCGGGCGCCGCATGGCTCGAACGGGCTGTCGCTGCGCACCAGGCTCCTGCTGCTGCAGATCGCGGTCACCGCGGTCTTCCTGCTGATCATGGGCATCGTCAGCACGGCACTTTTCGCCCAGCACCTGCGCAGCCAGTTCCACGCGACGATCCTGGCCGAGAGCACTCGCAGCCCGGCCGAGATCGCGCAGCGGCCCGCACCGGGAGTCGCCGCGGTGGAGGTCACGTTCAGGCCGTTCGCGATCCGGCAGCTAACCTCGCCGAGGACACCGGCGGCGACCAGGGCGCTGGCCGCCGCCGTCGCGCAGATGGGCGCCGCGCAGGTGGTGCAGCGGGGCAAGAGCGGCCACTGGTTCCAGGTCCCGACCGTGCGCCTCACCGACAGCCTGCAGGCGGCGGCGCGGCTGATCCCGCCTACCGAGAACGCGTCAAGGCGCGAGAGCGTCCTCGTCGTCGCCGAGCAGTCCACGGCGCTGACCAGGCAGCTCCGCGGCCTCATCCTGATCGAGATGATCACCGGTGGCGGCCTCGTCGCGCTGCTGGCGATCGGCGGTCAGTGGCTCATCGGCCGCGGCCTCGGGCCGCTTGACCGGATGGCCGTCACGGCCAACGACATCACCGCGCGGGGCGACCTGACCGAGCGGATGGCCGAGGCAGACGACCAGACCGAGGTCGGCAGGCTCGCCGCGGCCATCAACACCATGCTCGACCGGATCCAGCAGGCCTTCGGAGCCCGGCTCAGCTCAGAACGCAAGGTCAGGGAGTTCGCCGCCGACGCCTCGCACGAGCTGCGCACGCCGCTGACCACGATCCGCGGCTACGCCGAGCTGTACCGCCAGGGAGCGCTCGGCCCCGAGCACCTGCCAGGGGCGATGCGACGGATCGAGCAGGAGGCGCAGCGCATGTCGACGCTGGTTGCCGAGCTGCTCGAGCTTGCCAGGCTGGACAGGACCTCGTCGCTCGACCTGACCGAGACCGACCTGGCGATCGTCGTGCGCGACGCAGTCGCCGACGCGATGGCCGTCGAGCCAGAACGCCCGATCAGCGCCCAGGCACCGCCGCGCCTGATCGCCGTCGTCGATGAGCGCAGGATCCGCCAGGTGCTGGCCAACCTGCTCGGCAACGTGCGCGCGCACACGCCGCCGTCGACGCAGGTCGCGGTCAGGCTCGGCGCCGTCCAGGGCGGGGTGCTGATCGAGGTCGCGGACGGAGGACCTGGCATGGCACCCGAGGACGCGGCACGCGCGTTCGACCGGTTCCACCGCGCGGCCGAGCAGGCCAATGGCGCGGCCGATCCGGGCGATGACGGCCAGGCAGGCAGGGCCGACAAGTACTCCCCGGGCGGCGGCAGCGGCCTCGGCCTGTCCATCGTCCAGGCGATCGCGACCGCGCACGGCGGCCGGGCAACCCTGGAATCCTGGCAAGGCCACGGCACCCGCGTCCGCATCTGGCTCCCAACCCGCACCCCAACCCCGATCGCGCCTCAGTAGCCCCTCCAGCGGCACTTAGGATCCGAAACCCTACCCCAGAACCGGCAAATCGGGCGGCGTTCTGCAGATTTCGGATCCAGAGTCCAAGTTGATCATGACGCTAAGGGCGGACGGCGGGGCTACTCGGACGGCGCGGGACCCGCGGGGGCGAGGCCGGGAGGACCGGCCGGGGCGGCGGGACCGGGCTGGGCGATCGAACGCGCCAGCAGCTGAGCCACGTCAACCACCTCGAGTGAGTCCTTTGCCTCGCCCGAGCTCTTCTTCTCGCTGATCGCGTCGCCGAGCATAACCAGGCAGTACGGGCAGCCGGTCGAGATCGTGTCCGGGTCGGTGCCGAGCGCTTCCTCGATCCGCTCCGTGTTGATCCGCTTGCCGATCCGCTCTTCCATCCACATCCGCGCGCCACCAGCGCCGCAGCAGAACCCGCGCTCCCGGCACCGGTGCATCTCCTGCGGCTGGACACCCGGCACCTGCTCCATGATCTCCCGCGGCGGCGTGTAGACCTTGTTGTGCCTGCCAAGGAAGCACGGGTCGTGGTAGGTGATCTTCTCCTCGATCGGGTTGACCGGCTTGAGCTTGCCCTCCGCCACGAGCCGCGCGAGCAACTGGGTGTGGTGCATCACCTCGTAGTTGCCGCCGAGCTGCGGGTACTCGTTCGCCAGCGTGTTGAAGCAGTGCGGGCAGCTCGCGATCACCTTGCGGGCGCCGGCCTCGTTCAGCGTCTCGACGTTCTGCTGCGCGAGCATCGAGAAGACGAACTCGTTCCCCATCCGCCTGGCCGGGTCACCTGTGCACGTCTCGGCCGGCCCGAGCACGGCGAACGACACCCCAGCCGTATGGAGCAGGGAAGCGATGGCCTTGGTCGTCTTCTTGGCCCGGTCCTCGAGCGCGCCTGCGCAGCCGACCCAGAACAGGTACTCCACGTTGTCGCCGATCGGCCCGTCCACGACGGGCACCTCGAAGTCCAGTTCCGTGATCCACTCGGTCCGCTTCGCCGCGCCCATCCCCCACGGGTCGCCCTTGTTCTCCAGGTTCTTGAGCATCCCGGATGCCTCGGTGGGGAACTCGGACTCGATCAGCACCTGGTGCCGGCGCAGGCCCGTGATGTGGTCGATGTGCTCGATGTCGACGGGGCACTCGTTCACGCAGGCGCCGCAGTTGGTGCAGGACCAGATCACGTCGGGATCGATGACGCCGTTCGCTGCGGCAGTACCGACGAGGGGTCGTTCAACTTCCTTAGCCACGGCCTCGGGCAACGCGGCCTTAGCCTCATCGGATCCGGCCAGCAGGTACGGCGCCTTCGCGAACGCGTGGTCGCGCAGGTCGAGGATGAGCATCTTCGGTGACAGCGGCTTGCCGGTGGCCCACGCGGGGCACTGCGACTGGCAGCGGCCGCACTCGGTGCAGGTGCCGAGGTCGAGCATGCCCTTCCAGGACAGGTCCTCGATCTTGCCGAGCCCGAAGACGTCGGTGTCCGGGTCGGCCTCCTCGAAGTCGAGCACCTTGCCGTTCGAGCGCATCGGCTGCAGGTCGCGCAGGCCGTCCGGGCGCCGCGAGAACAGCACGTTGATGGGCGCCAGGAAGATGTGCAGGTGCTTGGAGTAGGTCACGAGGACGAGGAAGCCGAACACGACCGCGAGCTGGAGCAGGATCATGGCCGTCTCGATCGCCTGGTTGGCGCCCTTGCTCAGCGGCGCGAACCAGTGGCCGACGATCTGTGAGGCGAACGCGCCGTGCGGATACGGGAAGTCGCCCGTGTTGATCTGGGCGCCGCGATACAGCAGGAGCGTGGCGATCACACCGAAGATCAGGACCAGGACGAGCCACGCGGCGCCGGTGTGCGAGCCGGAGAAACGCGACTTGCGGCCTTCGGTCTTGGGATTGCTGCGCAGCCTGATCACCGCGAACGTGCCGATCCCGACCAGGACAGCGACGGCGAACAGGTCCTCGACGAACCCGATGAATGCCCAGTGCCCGATCCACGGCAGCGCGAATGTCTTGCTGAACAGGTCCCCGTAGGACTCGATGATCGTCAGGAGCAAGATGGTGAAGCCCCAGAACGTCAGGAAGTGCGCGATGCCGGGGACCGTCCACTGGAGCAGCTTGCGCTGGCCGAGTACCTCCGTCGCCTCAATCTCCGCGCCGCGGCCCGGGTGCTGCCTGACCGCCTCGATCCGCTCAGGTGCCGGCTGCCCGCTGGTGGCCAGCCGGTAGAGCCACCAGAGGCGGCGGCCGGCGATCGCGAATGCGATCACCGTCAGGGCGAGTCCGATGATGATCCGCAGCGCCAAATCGACCTCCCGGGGGGACGGGCGTTGGGTGCCAGCGTACGCCGATCGTGATCCGCCGGGCTGCGCGGCGGGCGAGAACGAACTTACCCCGCTTTGCTGCCCGTCTGGCAGCCGTTATCGCCGCCAGTGCCCGATTCCCTGGTCACTGATTCGGGGGAGGTCCTCCGAGCTCGCAGGGCCTGTCCCGCTAACGGCGCCAGGCCAGGACGACGCCGGACTGGACGGTGGGCGGGCCGAGCAGGTGGACGAGGTACGCGGCGAGCGGGGAACTCGCGGCCGTCACGGCGACGACAGCGGCTGGATGCCAGGTCGCCAGCGCCGCGCGGACCTGGGCCGGCGGCGGCGGATGGGCGGTCGGCGCCGGCCTGCCGCCTGGAATCGCGACCGGCAGGCCTGCGCCGAGCGCGGCGGCGGCGAACTGGCTGTTTCCCGGCAGCCCCGAGGCCCAGAGCTGGTCCAGGTACCAGCCGACCGGGCTGACACCGGTCCCGCCGATATAGGCCTGCCCGCCCGCGCCTGGACCGATGAAGTAACCGCCGACGATCGACCCGGGCTGGCCGGTGTCGGCCTGCCAGCGCATGGCCGCGGTCAGGATGTTGGCCGGCACGGGCACGATCAGCACCGGCGCTCCGGCCTTCAGGCTCAGCGTCGTGAACACCTGCGTCCAGCCGGCCGGCAGCGGCGTGGCGGTCCCGGCGGTGAGCGGCACGGGCAGCAGCGGCACGCAGCAGAGCGCGGCGACGGCCAGCACGACGCCAGGCGCCCGGCCACCGGGCCGCCCGGCCGGGTCGTCGCCGGCAGCACCCCGGCCGCTGCGCTCGGCGAGGTAGGCGGTGACGGCGTCGATGCCGAGCGCGAGCAGGACCGCTGCAAGGCCGTCAGCGATCAGCGAGAACCGGTCAGGCAGCACCGACGCGAGCAGCCGATGCTCCTCGATCCAGTGCCAGGGCAGGTTCACCGCCGGGCTCGGGGTAGCGCCGGTCAGCGGATGCCCGCCCAGGGAGAAGACCAGAAGCACGGCGAGCGTGCAGGCGGCCGCCCGCCCCGCTGGCCTGCGCCAGCTGGCCGCCGCCGCCAGCACCAGGACGATGATCAGCGGCCAGCCCAGGTACGCCAGGTATTCGGTCGCGCCGCCCTGGTACTTCGCGGCCGTCGCGGCCGTGCCGGCGGTGTGGATGAGCAGGTATGACGATGGCGTGACGAAGCTGACCGGGTCGTTCACGTAGTAGTCGGGCGGGAACAGCGCCCCGTGCTGCACTAGGCTCCCGCCGAACTGGGTCCACAGTGCGTGACCCGCGAGGAAGAACGTGACGATCACGGCGACGAGCAGGCCGCCGGCTGTCGGCCGGATCCTTCGCGCCGCGGCCTGCGGCCTGGACACGGCGAGTCCGATCACGAGCAGGATCCCGGTGATCGCGGTCACCAGCGCGAGCTCCTCGCTGATGAACAGCTGGGCCGCCAGCAGCGGGCCGAGCCTGCAGCCGTCCCGGGCGACCGCGGGCAGGCGGGAAACGAGCCCGAGGCCAGCAGCCGGCCCGGAGGGCCCGAGGCCAGCAGCCGGCCCGGAGGGCCCGAGGCCAGCAGCCGGCCCGGAGGGCCCGAGGCCAGCAGCCGGCCCGGAGGGCCCGGGGCCGACTCGATCGGTCCGCTCCGGTTGCGCGCTGGCGGCGCTGCGCAACTCCAGCCGATACGCCCCGCGCCGGCGCGCGTCGCGGCCGGCGGCGATGGCGAGCCCCGCGTCGACGATCAGCGGCGGCAGCACGGCGAACTGCAGGTTGTAGTGCGCGAGCGCCGAGTGCAGCAGCGCGGGCGAGAACCCGTACACCGCCCCGGCAAGGGCGGCCGCCCCCGTGCTCACCTGCCAGCGCCGCAGCACGAAGTACAGCGCTCCGGCTGAGCCGGCGAAGCCGAGCGTCGTCAGCACGGCGAGGCTGACCTGCGGGCCGAACAGCAGCGTCACCGGTGTGAGCAGCACCCCAGGCAGCAGCACCGACGTGTTCCACATCATGCTGACGCCAGCTGGCGCGTTCATCGCGGTCGTGACCAGGTCGGGCAGGTGACCATGTGCGACGGCGTCGGCCGCGTACCGCATGTACCAGGCGAACAGGTCGGCGTCGGTCGGGTTGCCAGCCACGGTCCGTGTCGCCGGATCGGCCCACAGCCGCCAGGTCAGGATCAGCGCGGCGGCGAGATAGCAGCCAGAAACCGCGAGGGCGGCCCAGCGGGGAGCCGCGTCCTGGCGGAACTCGCCGCTGACGGGCCTGGGTTCGGCCTCGGCAACCGCCCGTCGTCCTGCCAACGCCCCGCATCCTTGTAGTTAGCTATCGCTTAGCGCCGGCCGCTAGCCTGGGCACCCGAAGCGGGCCGAAGGCGGCCACTAGCCGCCGACCTCACCAGCCACCGCGACGGCGCACAGCCAGCCACCGGAATAAACCTAAAGGTAGAAGACATCTCGCAGGAAAACGAGCAGCATCTGGTGGACGACGAGGCCGGACGCGAAGCCAGCGGCGGAGCCGGACGCGAAGCCAGACGCGCGGCAGGCGTCAGGGCCCGTCGCCCCGCCTCCGCCCGGGCAGCGGTGATCGCCGGCTCGGTCATCGCGCTGATCCTAGCCAGCCTGCTCGGCGGCGCGCTCGGTTCCATCGCCAAGGCGGCGTGCCGGGCCGGGGCCTGGAACGTCGGCGTCGAGCAGTACCAGGCGCACTGCTACACCGACATCTATCCGCTCTACTTTGTCGAGGGCCTGTCCAGCGGGCAGGTCCCCTACTTCGACCACCACGTCGAGTACCCCGTGGTGATGGGCGCGGTCATGCAGGCGGCCGCCTGGGTGGTGCACCCCGCGACCGATCCCGGCGTCAGGGGCACGGAGTTCTACGACGTCACCGTTGCGCTGCTGGCTGCCTGCCTGGTCGGCGGCGTGCTCGCGACCGCCTACAGCGCCGGCCGGAACCGCCGGTGGACCGGGCTGCTCGTCGCGTTCGCGCCCGCGCTGATACTCGGCGCGTTCATCAACTGGGACCTGATCGCCATGGCGCTGTCGATGGCGGCGCTGGCCGCCTGGGCCGCGAAACGGCCGGCCGTCGCCGGACTGCTGCTCGGCCTGGCGGTGGCGACCAAGTTCTACCCGGTGATCTGCCTGCTGCCGCTGTTCGCGGTGTGCCTGCGCGCGGGCCGGCTAGGGAGTTCTGGCTGACGGCGGGCTCGGCCGCGGCCGCCTGGCTCGTGGTCAACATCCCGATCGCGGTGGCCGCGCCGTCCGGCTGGGCGACTTTTTACATATTTAACGCAAAACGTGGGGCTGACTGGGGCTCGATCTGGTATTTCTTCCAGGCCGAACACTGGCCAGTGGTCGGCGGCCTGTCGCTCTCGGCGATCAACCTCACGTCCGCTGCGCTGTTCCTCGCCGCGTGCGCGGGCGTCGGCGTCCTGGCGCTGGCCGCGCCCAGGCGGCCCCGGCTGCCGCAGCTGATCTTCCTGCTGACCGCCGCGTTCCTGCTCACGAACAAGGTCTGGTCCCCGCAGTACGTCGTCTGGCTCGTGCCGCTCGTGGTGCTCGCCAGGCCGCGGCTTGGCGGGTACCTGCTGTGGCAGGGCGCCGAGGTCGCCTACTTCTACGCGATCTGGGGGTACCTGATCTTCGTGACCCCCGGAGCGGGCCCCTCCGGCGCGGTCAGCCCTGGCTGGTACTTTGCCGCGCTGCTCGCCAGGTTCATGGCGGTCGTGCTTCTGGCGGCGCTCGTGATCAGGGACATCATCCGGCCGCAGCACGACGTCGTACGAGCTGAAGACGGATCCGATGACCCCGCGGGCGGCGTGCTGGACAACGCGCCTGACCACCTCGTTCTCGCCGTCCGGCAAGCACAGAGACGGGAATAGCCGCTGCCTTTGCAAAGTTGAGCCTAGATGACTCAACTCATTTGACTTGACTAAGGCAGGGTGGCAAACTTGCGCCGACGAGACTCAAGCTTTGACCACCCGAAGAACACAACCAACACGGCAAGGACTGACACATGGCACGAGCGGTAGGCATTGACCTCGGGACGACCAACTCCGTCGTCGCCGTTCTGGAGGGCGGCGAGCCCACGGTGATCGCGAACGCGGAGGGCTCGCGGACCACTCCGTCCGTGGTCGCCTTCGCGAAGAACGGTGAGGTCCTCGTCGGCGAGGTCGCCAAGCGCCAGGCGGTGACCAACGTCGACCGGACCATCAGGTCCGTCAAGCGCCAGATGGGCACCGACTGGTCCATCAAGATCGACGACAAGAAGTTCACCCCGCAGCAGATCAGCGCGTTCATCCTGCAGAAGCTGAAGCGAGACGCGGAGTCTTACCTGGGAGAGACGGTGGCCGACGCGGTCATCACCGTCCCCGCCTACTTCAACGATGCCCAGCGGCAGGCCACCAAGGAGGCCGGCCAGATCGCGGGCCTGAACGTGCTGCGCATCATCAACGAGCCGACCTCGGCCGCTCTCGCCTACCACCTGGACAAGGCGAGCGAGGCCACGATCCTGGTCTTCGACCTGGGCGGCGGCACCTTCGACGTCTCGCTGCTTGAGGTCGGCGAGGGCGTCGTGGAGGTCAAGGCGACCAGCGGTGACAACCACCTCGGTGGCGACGACTGGGACCAGCGGATCGTGGACTGGCTCGTCAAGGACTTCAAGAACAGCTACGGCGTCGACCTGTCCGCCGACAAGATGGCGCTGCAGCGGCTCCGCGAGACCGCGGAGAAGACCAAGATCGAGCTGTCCAGCTCGACCGAGTCGCAGATCAACCTCCCGTACATCACGCACTCCGAGCAGGGACCGCTGCACCTGGACACGAAGCTGAGCAGGGCCGAGTTCCAGAAGATGACCTCTGACCTGCTCGACCGGTGCAAGAGCCCGTTCCAGCAGGTAATCAAGGACGCGGGCATCAAGCTGAGCGACATCGCGCACGTGGTGCTCGTCGGCGGCTCCACGCGGATGCCGGCCGTCGTCGACCTGGTCAAGGACCTGACCGGCGGCAAGGAGCCGAACAAGGGCGTCAACCCGGACGAGGTCGTCGCGGTCGGCGCCTGCCTGCAGGGCGGCGTGCTCAAGGGCGAGGTCAAGGACGTCCTGCTGCTCGACGTGACCCCGCTGTCGCTGGGCATCGAGACTAAGGGCGGCATCTTCACCAAGCTGATCGAGCGGAACACCACGATCCCGACCAAGCGCTCGGAGATCTTCACCACGGCCGACGACAACCAGCCGTCCGTGCAGATCCAGGTCTTCCAGGGCGAGCGCGAGATCGCCGCGTACAACAAGAAGCTCGGCATGTTCGAGCTGGCCGGGATCGCACCGGCGCCGCGCGGCATCCCGCAGATCGAGGTCACCTTCGACATCGACGCGAACGGCATCGTCAATGTCTCGGCCAAGGACCTCGGCACCGGTAAGCAGCAGTCCGTGACCATCTCGGGCGGCTCGGCGCTGAGCAAGGACGACATCGAGAAGATGATGGCCGACGCCGAGAAGTACGCCGACGAGGACAGGCAGCGCCGCGAGGAGGCCGAGGTTCGGAACCGGGCCGAGACCCTCACCTACACGACAGAGAAGTTCCTGTCCGAGAACTCCGACAAGCTGCCCGAGGACGTCAAGTCCGAGGTCAACGAGGCGATCGCGGACCTGAAGAAGACGCTGGAGGGCACCGACACCGAGGCGATCAGGACAGCCACGGAGAAGGCCGCCCAGGCGAGCCAGAAGATGGGTACCGCCATCTACGCGCAGGCTCAGGCCGAGGGCAGCTCGCAGCAGGCCGACGGACCAGAGGGCGAGACCCCGGCTGACGACGAGGTCGTCGAGGCGGAGATCGTCGACGAGGAGAAGCCAGGCTCAGGAGGTGCGACGGCCTGATGTCGGCATCAGAAGAGGAGAGCCAGGGCCCGAGGCGGGAAGCCGGCCCGCAGGGCCCGAGGCGGGAAGCCGGCCCGCAGGGCCCGAGGCGGGAAGCCGGCCCGCAGGGCCCGAGGGGAGAAACTGGCCCGGAGGGCCTGATCATCAGGGACCGCAGGCGCATCGATCCGGTCACCGGCCAGCCGAGGCAGTCCGCGCAGTCTGCCAGCGCCGGACAGTCTTCTGGCGCTGGTCAGGGTTCGCGCGGTCCTGGCCAGGCAAGGCCCGGCAAGCACGCGGTGTCCAAGCCCGGCAGCCTCCGCCCGGAGGCTGCCGGCGCCGCCGCGGAAGGCCGGAACGGCGGCAACGGGAACGGCGGTGCTGCAAACACCGGGGCGAAGGCCGACAGCCAGGCTGGCGACCTGGCCGTCAAGCTCGCCGAGCGGACCGCCGACCTGCAGCGGGTTCAGGCCGAGTACGCCAACTACCGCAAGCGGGTCGACCGCGACCGGACGGCTGTCCGCGAGCTCGCCCTGGCCGGGGTGCTGACCGAGTTGCTGCCCGTGCTGGACGACATCGGCCGTGCCCGCGACCACGAGGAGCTGACGGGCGGGTTCAAGGCCGTCGCTGACGCGCTGGAGTCCGCGGTCAGCAAGCTCGGGCTGAGCACGTTCGGCAAGCCAGGCGAGGCGTTCGACCCCAACGTCCACGAGGCGCTGATGCACTCGTACTCGGCCGACGTGACCGAGCCAACCTGCGTGCAGGTGCTGCAGCCCGGCTACAAGGTCGGCGAGCGGATCCTCCGCCCGGCGCGGGTCGCCGTGGCCGAGCCGACCGACCCGGCGGGAGCCAGGACAGCGAACGACGAGGCGTCCTCAGCAGAAGGCACCCGTGACGACACATCGGGCGAGGCAGAGGCCGCCGATGACCCGACGCCCGACAACGGAGACTAACCCCCGACCAGGAGGAGCCTGTTGAGTACGAAGGACTTCCTCGAGAAGGACTATTACAAGGCTCTCGGGGTCAGCAAGGGCGCGTCGGCCGAGGAGATCAAGAAGTCATACCGCAAGCTCGCACGCAAGTACCATCCGGACGCCAACAAGGGTGATTCGGCGTCGGAGGAACGGTTCAAGGAGATCTCCGAGGCCTACAACGTCCTGTCCGACCCGAAGCGCCGCGCCGAGTACGACGAGGCGAGGTCGCTGTTCGGAGCCGGTGCCAGGGTGCCCGGCGGTTCGGGCGGCGGCCAGTTCGGCGGGTTCGACCTGGGCGACATCTTCGGCTCGTCCGGATCAGGCGGGCGGCTTGGTGACGTGCTCGGCGGCATGTTCGGCGGCCGCGGGCGCACCACCACGACCCAGACCAGGCCGCGCCGGGGCGCTGACGTTGAGACCGAGGCGTCGCTGACGTTCAGCGACGCCATTGACGGTGCGACCGTGAGCCTGCGGCTGACCGACGAGGGCCCGTGCAAGGTCTGCCGCGGCACAGGGGCCAAGGCCGGCACCGTGCCCAAGGTCTGCCCGACCTGCCAGGGCACCGGCCAGTCCAGCCGCGACCTCGGGAGCTTCGCGTTCTCCGAGCCGTGCGCCATGTGCCGCGGCCGCGGGCTTGTGGTCGATGACCCGTGCGCCACCTGCGCTGGCAGCGGCCGGGCGATGAGCGCGCGGACGATCCAGGCCAGGATTCCTGCCGGGGTGGCCGACGGGCAGCGGATCAAGCTCAAGGGCAAGGGCGCGCCCGGCGAGCGCGGCGGTCCGCCTGGAGACCTGTACGTGCGCGTGCACGTGTCAGGGCACCCCGTCTTCGGCAGGACCGGCCACAACCTGACCGTGACCGTGCCGGTGACGTTTACCGAGGCCGCGCTCGGCGCCGATATCAAGGTGCCCGCGCACCGCGGACAGCCCGTCAATTTGCGGGTCCCGCCTGGCACGCCCAACGGGCGCACCTTCCGGGTCCGCGGCAAGGGCGTACGCAGGCCGGACGGCACCCAGGGCGACATGCTCGTGAAGGTCGACGTCCAGGTGCCCACCGAGCTGACCGATGACGCGAGGAACGCCCTGGAGAAGTTCAGGGAAGCCACCACCGGCGCCGACCCGCGTGACGAGCTGCTGCGCAAAGGCCGGACGTAATGAGCCACACGGGGGCGGAGTCCGGGAGAGGCGATCACATGGCGGACGAACACAGGCGGCCGCGCGGCGGCTCGTCCGACGCGAGCGCCCCGATGAGCACTGAGCTCTCAGACGACACGCCGGTGTACGTGATCTCGGTGGCCGCGCAACTGTCCGGCCTGCATCCGCAGACGCTGCGCGCCTACGACCGGCTCGGGCTGGTCTCGCCTGGACGGACAGCGGGCCGGGGGCGCCGGTACTCGCTGCGGGACATCCTCATCCTCCGCGAGGTGCAACGGCTGTCGCAGGAAGACGGCGTGAACCTGTCCGGCATCAAGCGCATTCTCGAACTGGAGTCGGAATGGCAGCGCAGCCGGCTGCGGCTCGCTGAGCTGCACGCCGAGATCGCCCAGCTCAGGGCCGAGCTCGAGTCGACCAGGGCGGTCGCGGCGCGGCTCGCGGCGCTGCTGAGGAACAAGTCAGAAGGCGGCACGCTGGTGCCGGTGCGAGCGCCGGGAACCAGGGCCAGCGGGCCCGTGGGACCGGAAGGGAGGCAGTAGATGGACGACAAGCTCACGCGCAAGAGTCAGGAAGCGCTGAGCGACGCCCTGCAGCGCGCCTCGGCCGCGGGAAACCCGAACGTCGACGGGCTGCACCTGCTGGCCGCGCTGCTCGATCAGGACGGCGGGACCGCCGTGCCGCTGCTCCGTGCCGCGGGCGCGGACCCGGCCGCGGTGGCGAGCAAGACGAGGGAGCTGATCAGCCGGCTGCCCAGGGCCGCGGGCGCCACGCTCAGCGCCCCTGAGACTTCCCGGCCGCTGCTGGCGGCCCTCGCGGCCGCGGCGAAGCGGGCCAGGGAACTGTCAGACGAGTACGTCTCGACCGAGCATCTGCTGGTCGGCCTCGCCTCGGAAGGCGGCCAGGCGGCGACGGTGCTCCGTGAAGCGGGCGCAGGACCCGATCAGCTGCTCGCCTCGTTCGAGCAGGTGCGCGGGAGTGCCAGGGTTACCTCGCCGGACCCAGAGGGCACCTACCAGGCGCTGGAGAAGTACGGCATCGACCTGACCAGGAGCGCCAGGGAAGGCAAGCTCGACCCGGTGATCGGCCGCGACGCCGAGATCCGGCGGGTCATCCAGGTGCTCTCTCGCCGCACGAAGAACAACCCGGTCCTGATCGGTGACCCGGGCGTCGGCAAGACCGCCGTCGTCGAGGGGCTCGCTCAGCGGATCGTGGCAGGCGACGTGCCTGAGTCGCTCCGCGGCAAGCGCCTCGTCGCGCTTGACCTCAGCGCGATGGTGGCCGGCGCCAAGTACCGGGGCGAGTTCGAGGAACGGCTCAAGGCCGTGCTCAATGAGATCAAGGAGAGCGAAGGCCAGATCATCACGTTCATCGACGAGCTGCATACCGTCGTCGGCGCTGGAGCGGCAGAGGGCGCGATGGACGCGGGCAACATGCTCAAGCCGATGCTGGCCAGGGGTGAGCTCCGGATGGTCGGCGCGACGACGCTCGACGAGTTCAGGGAGCGTATCGAGAAGGATCCAGCGCTTGAGCGGCGGTTCCAGCAGATCTTCGTCGGCGAGCCGTCGGCGGAGGACACGATCGCGATCCTGCGCGGCCTGAAGGGCCGGTACGAGGCGCATCACCAGGTGCAGATCTCCGACGCGGCCCTGGTCGCCGCCGCGACGCTGTCCGACAGGTACATCACGGCGCGGTTCCTGCCCGACAAGGCGATCGACCTGATCGACGAGGCGGCCTCCAGGCTGCGCATGGAGATCGACTCTAGGCCGGTCGAGATCGACCAGCTGCAGCGCGCCGTCGACCGGATGAAGATGGAGGAGCTCGCACTGGCCAGGGAGGCCGACCCGGCGAGCAGGGAGCGGCTCGAGCGGCTCCGCGCCGACCTCGCCGACCGGCAAGAGCAGCTGACCGGGCTGCTCGCCCGCTGGGACAGGGAGAAGTCGAGCCTTAACAAGGTCGGCGAGCTGAAGAAGCAGCTCGACAACCTGCGCACCCAGGTCGAGCGCGCCCAGCGGGACGCCGACTTCGAGACCGCCTCCAGGCTGATGTACGGGGAGATCCCGGCCGTGGAACGCGAGCTGGCGAAGGCCTCGGCCCAGGCTGGCGACGACGCTCGCTCGGCCACCGTTCCGGCCAACGGTGACGCGCCAGGTGCGGAGGTACCAGCGGATGCCGGCGGGCGCCCGATGGTCAAGGAAGAGGTCGGTCCTGATGACGTCGCCGACGTCGTCTCTGCCTGGACGGGCATCCCGGCAGGCAGGCTGCTCGAGGGCGAGACCGGCAAGCTGCTGCGCATGGAGGACGAGCTCGGTCACCGCATCGTCGGGCAGGCCAGGGCCGTCCAGGCGGTGTCCGACGCGGTCCGCCGGTCAAGGGCCGGCATCGCGGACCCTGACCGGCCGTCAGGATCTTTCCTGTTCCTCGGGCCGACCGGAGTCGGCAAGACGGAGCTGGCCAAGGCGCTGGCGGAGTTCCTGTTCGACGACGAGCGGGCCATGATCAGGATCGACATGAGCGAGTACTCCGAGCGGCACTCGGTCGCCAGGCTGGTCGGGGCGCCGCCGGGATACGTCGGCTACGAGGAAGGCGGCCAGCTGACCGAGACGGTCCGCCGCCGTCCGTACTGCGTGGTGCTGCTCGACGAGGTGGAGAAGGCCCATTCTGAGGTCTTCGACATCTTGCTGCAGGTCCTCGACGACGGCAGGCTGACCGACGGGCAGGGCCGTACGGTCGACTTCAGGAACACCATCCTGATCCTGACCTCCAACCTCGGCTCGGCCTTCATCGCCGATCCCTCGCTGGACGACCAGGCCAAGAAGGACGCCGTGATGTCGGTGGTCAGGACGACGTTCAAGCCGGAGTTCCTGAACCGCCTCGACGACGTGATCCTCTTCGACTCGCTGTCGACCGAGGAGCTGACGCAGATCGTCGACCTGCAGATCACGAGGTTGTCGCGTCGGCTCGCTGACCGGCGGCTCACACTCGACGTGACGCCCGCCGCCAGGGAATGGCTGGCCGTGACGGGGTTCGACCCGGTCTACGGGGCCAGGCCGCTGCGGCGGCTTATCCAGTCCGCGATCGGCGATCAGCTTGCGCGCAAGTTGCTCGCGGGAGAAATTGTTGACGGTAGTGATGTGGTTGTCGACGCCGACCCCGAGTCCGATGCGCTGACGGTCAGCACTGCCCGTCCGGCCGCTGCCCGCCGGTAACGGCGGGCGCCCCGGCGGCGTCGCGCTCAGGCGCTGAGCATGCGGTCGTACTCGTCCTCGGGGAGCCGCAGGTCATTGCGGATCCGGTACCGGAGCCTGAGCAGCTCATCCAGGCCCGGGTACGGTGTGGTCTCGGGCTGCGCTGCCCCTTGCAGGATGAGCTCGACGCCGACGGTCGCCCAGTCCAGCGCACCGTTCAGGTCGGCCTGCTCAACAAGCAGCTCGGCGATGACCTCGCAGGCGCGGGGATCCGACCTGCCCTCTGACCGCATCGTCTCGATCAGCGCGGCGGCCTCCTGGTCGTCGCCGCTCTGGAACAGCGCGCGGCACAGCGGAGCCCGCGGGTCCACGTAGACCCGGCCGCCGTCGGCGATCGCCTTCCTGAAGCAGTCAGCCGCAGGGGCCGGGTTATCGGCGAGCAGCCATTGTTCGCCCGCTCGCACAAATGCCTCCGCACGCGGCATGGAGTCGCTCGCAATGCCCGTCGCTGCCAGCTCAGCCATCCGCACCGCGGCCGATTCGTGGTCGCCCGTCAGAGTCGCCTCGAATTCGATCGCGTCGAATTCCTCGCGACTCAGAACTGCCACATTCACCAACGTACCCGCCGGTTCGCGGCTTCCAACGCCGGGGTCAGCTTCAATGCGGTCCGTTACCGCCTGGCGCTTTCCAGCGCGTCCCAGAAGCCTCGCCGCAGCGAGTGGCGTACCTCGTCGTGCAGCAGCGAGTCGATCGGCAGCTCCGATCCCTGCAGCAGCCTGGCCTCCAGGTCAGACGGCATCCGCGGCTTCCTGGCGAGCACTGCCTCGAGCCACAGGCCTGGCGCCTCCCTGCCGACCGACTCACCGAAGGTGAAGCCCTCGTTGTGCGCGGCCTTGACGGCTTCGGGCAGCGAGACGGCCAGGGGCTGCGCGGCGCGGACGGCAGGCAGACCCGAGGCTGCCTGTGCCTGTTGCGGCACGGCTTGTTGCGGCACGGCTTGTTGCGGCACGGCTTGTTGCGGCAGGGCCTGCAGTTGCGGCCGGGATGGATAGGGCTGTGCCTGAGCAAGCTGTGCCTGAGCAAGCTGTGCCTGAGCAAGCTGTGCCTGATATGGCTGTGCCTGATGAGGCTGGGTGTGATGAGGCTGAGCCTGGTGAGGCGGGCGTGGCTGGAACGAGGGCCCGGCGGGTGGCAGCTGAACCTGCGCGTAGCCGTCCCCCGGCTGGTCTCCGCCTCGCCCCGCGTGCGAGCCCGGCACCGCGTGCGAACCCGGTGCCGCGTGCGAACCTGGCATTGAATGCTGGCCAGAGCTGCTCTGGGCCGCTGCCTGCCCGCCCGGTCCTGCCTGCCCGCCGAAGTAGCCAGGGTTGATCGGGCCGTAGACCGACGGATTCGACGACACCGGAGCGGCCTCGAACCCATCCGGGTTCAGGTTCCCGCGGCCGCCTGACCCGTTGCCGCTGGCCAGCCCCCCATTTGCTGCCTGATTGCCCGATGGATTGACCGCGCTGCCATTCTGGATGTTGCCCGCCTGGAATCCGTTGAATGACGGGTACTGCCCGGGTGCATTCTGCGCTGAGCCATTCTGAGAACCAGGCGCCCCGTGAACTCCGGTTCCGTTCTGGCTCGACCCGTTCTGGTATCCGCCCTGGAACCCGTTCGCCGTGGCGGCGCCATTGCCGGACTGACTGCCCGGGTATCCGTTCCGGGCAGAAGCGGCCGAGCCTGGCGGGAAGCTGAGGCCCGACAGGTGGTGAACCGTCGACGTCTGCGCAGGTCCGGAGGCTCCCGGCGGGTTGCGGTAGCCGCTGTCCTGGTACCCGCTGTCCTGGTAACCGCCGGACTCCGCGGGGTCCTGCGCGGCTCCGCTCTGCCCGCCCCCATGGTGGTGGCCGGCCCCGTTCTGCGCGTTCCCATTCTGCGCGCTTTCGTTGTGCGCGGGCCTGTCCTGCGGTATCCCGGTCTGCGCGAGTCGCGGCTTCACGATGCCGTTCTGGTAGCTGCCGCTCTGAGCGTGCATGCCAGTTGCTGCCGAGTCCGGATATCCGGTGCCTGTGCCAGCGAGCGGCGCGGCGCCGGCAGCCTGCGCGGCGCTGGCCTGGTCCGGGCCGCTCGCCGAGGCGGCCGCACCGTCGTGCATCGATCCGCCGGCGGCGTTCGCCTGGATTGGTGCGCCGAAAGCGTGCGCCTGGTGCTGCGGGCCGTTGCCGTGCGCCGCATGCTGCGGCGCGCCGTTCCCGTGCGCCGGGTGCGGCCCTTGTCCTGGCAGCGCGTGCTGCGGGATGCCCCGGTCGGCTGCGGCGTGTTGCGGCTGTCCGGCATATTGCGGCGTACCAGCATGCTGCTGGAGGCCAGTTCCGTCTGCTGCGCCCGCGTACTGAGACGCGCCAGGCGCCTGCGCACGAGCCGCATGCTGGGGTGCGCCAACCCCCTGCGCAGCGTCGGCGTACTGGGATGCGAGAGCTTCCTGCGCGGCGCCGCCGTACTGGGACGCCCCCGATCCCTGCGCGGCGTCGCCGTACTGAGAAGCCCCCGATCCCTGCGCAGCACCACCTCCGTACTGGGAGGTGCCCGATCTCCGCGCCGGGAACTGCCCGGCGCTGCCCTGCGCGGCGTGCTGCCCGGCTCTGCCGTGCGCCTCCTGCTGCCCCGAGCCGCCCTGGGCCTCCTGCTGTCCGGTGCCAGGGCCGTGAGTTCCGTGCTGCCCGGCAGCGCTGCTCTGTCCCGCGGTGCTGGATCCCTCTGAGCCGGGCTGACCCTGGCCGGCCGCCGAAACCTCGTTGCCGCCGAGTACCGTGCTTCCCGACTCCGCGTAGCCGTTAGCCTGCTGATAGCCCGCATGGTCACCGGCCGGCGGTATGCCGTCGGCCCACGAGATCGGAGCCGCGCCGACGCCGTTGACCTGCCCGCCTGAGCCGCCGCGCTGCAAGTCGACGAACTGACCGGACCCGCCGCCGGTAGCCACGCCGCCCGCCGCCATCAGCGCCTGATCGGCCTTGGCAGAGCTGTTCGCCGAGGTGGCAGAGTCATAGACCGCCGGACTGACATGGACCTGGCCGCCGTTCGCGTACGGCTGGGCCGCACCGTAGTCGGAACCGCCTGGCGCCTGGTGGGCACCGGCTGGCGCGGGCAGCGCCCGCGCGGGCACCCCTGCCCGGTTCATCGCCGCGGAAATCAGGGCGTCGTCGGCGAGCGGCTGCGAACCGTAACCGGCGGCCGCGTGCTGCTCATGGGCCGGGGCAGGCTCAGCGCCGCGGACTAGGTCAACAAATGGCCGCAGGTGCACGCCGGAGATCTCGACAATGTCATCGCACTCCTGCCGGAGCGGCTGAGGAATGGTCCAGCCGCCGTCCGAGGCGATATGGAGCACGACAACTCGCAGGCCAAGGTCCTGGACTTCGGCGACAATTCCGGCGAGGTGCTCGTCGGCGCTGGCGATGAACGCATCGGCGATCGCGCCGCTCTTGGCAAGCGTCACGACGTCGCGCCGCAACTGGCTCTCGATGCCCTCGCGACGGCCTGGCCTGGTGTTGACCAGGCGCAGCTTGAGCCCGGGCATCTCGGCGAGCGCGTCATGTTCGATGGTGCGCCCGCCGTCCGCGGCCTCGTACCAGTAGCACCGCAAAACGGGCAATCCCGTGCGGTCTCTCGCCAGTCCGGCTAGTAGTTTCAGGAGCCCGGCGTGGTCCCAGGACACGGAGTCGCGACGGCGCGTGCCATGAACGGCCATCGCGCCATCTGCGAGGGCATAGCCTGCATCAACGAACAGCGCACAGCGATCCACGCGACACCATCCTTTCCTGACGCGAGACGTTACCAGCGCCTAGCGGCCTTCGTGACCAATAGCGCAGATCACAGGCCTAGCAGGCCGGTCTGGCTAACGGCACCGTTGGCTGCTGTTATGACGATTCCGCGGGGGCAATTCGCACCCCTGCCGTCGTGGCGACCACACGGCCAGCGACCCGATTCGAGGCGGGATCCATCTCATGCAGAATGCACCAGTATGACCGTACCAGGTCGCCAGCCACACACGCCGCAGGAACCACGCGTTCCCCAGCGGAGCGCAGATCGGTGCCCGCGGCCGCGGCAGCCACCCCGGTGAGCCCGGCTAGGCTCGGATGCCGTGACCGACCGGAGCGAGCTGCTGGCGCAGATCAAGGTGAAAGGGGTAATTCACGGCGCCGTGACGCTCTCGTCTGGCCAGCAGGCCGACTGGTATGTCGACCTGCGCCAGGTGCTTCTGGATGGAGCGGCCGCGCGTCTCGCTGGCCGCGTCATGCTCGACCTGACGGCGGGACTGGCATTCGCTGCCGTCGGCGGGCTCACCCTGGGCGCTGACCCGGTCGCGATGGCGATGATGCACGCGGCCACCGAACAAGGCAGGCAGCTCAACGCGTTCATCGTGCGCAAGGAGGGCAAGGCTCACGGCCTGCAGCGCCGGATCGAAGGCCCTGACATCGCTGGGTTGCCCGTGCTGGCCGTCGAGGACACGTCCACGACGGGCGAGTCCGTGCTCACGGCCGTTGACGTGCTCACCGCGGCCGGTGCTGAGGTCGTGGGAGTGGCCGTCGTGGTGGACCGCGGGGCGCGGCCGCTGATCGAGGAACGCGACCTCCCCTATCTCGCCGCTTACGACCTCGCCGACCTCGGCCTGAGCTGATCCCGCGAGGACCACCTGCTGCCCGGCTGGCCCGCGCCGCGAGATACTAGGGACGCACACGCGAGCAGAGGGAGCGTCCAGCATGCCTATCGCGACACCAGAGATCTACGCGCAGATGCTCGACCGCGCGAAGGAGCACGGCTTCGCCTACCCGGCAATCAACGTGACGTCCAGCCAGACGCTCAACGCCGCGCTGCGCGGGTTCGCCGACGCCGGCAGCGACGGCATCATCCAGGTGTCAACCGGCGGAGCCGAGTACCTGTCGGGATCGATCAAGAACATGGTCACCGGCGCCGTCGCGCTCGCTGAGTTCGCGCACGTGGTGGCCGCCAAGTACCCCGTGCATGTGGCGCTGCACACTGACCACTGCCCGAAGGACAAGCTCGACGGCTACATGCGCCCGCTGATCGAGGTCTCCAAGGAGCGGGTCGCCCGCGGCCAGGAGCCGGTGTTCCAGTCGCACATGTGGGACGGATCCGCCGTGCCGCTCGACGAGAACCTCCAGATCGCCGCTGACCTGCTCGGGCAGTGCGCGGCCGCGAGGATCGTCATGGAGCTGGAGATCGGCGTGGTCGGGGGCGAGGAAGACGGCGTCACGGGCGAGATGAACGAGAAGCTGTACAGCACGCCGGGAGACGCGCTGGCGACCGCCAAGGCGCTCGGCCTCGGTGACCGCGGCCGGTACATGCTCGCGGCCACGTTCGGCAACGTACACGGTGTCTACAAGCCAGGCCACGTCAAGCTGAGGCCCCCGATCCTCAAGGAGATCCAGGACGCTGTCGGCGCCGAGTACGGCAAGCAGGCCCCGTTCGACCTGGTGTTCCACGGCGGCTCAGGGTCGGCGCTCGAGGAGATCAGGGAGGCGATCTCCTACGGAGTCGTCAAGATGAACGTCGACACCGACACCCAGTACGCCTTCACCCGGCCCGTTGCCGGTCACATGTTCACGAACTACGACGGCGTGCTGAAGGTCGACGGCGACGTGGGTAACAAGAAGGCCTACGACCCGCGCTCCTGGGGCAAGGCCGCCGAGGCGTCGATGTCCGCCAGGGTCGTCGTCGCGTGCGAGGACCTGCTGTCGTCAGGCAAGCAGCTCACCTAGGAGTGCCGGCCCGTGCGGGTGGCGGTTCTCTCCGACATCCACGGCGTCCTGCCCGCGCTGGAGGCGGTGCTCGCCGAGCCTGATGTCGCGGCCGCGGACCTGGTCGTCCTGACCGGGGACCTGGCGGCGGGACCGCAGCCGGCCGAGACCATCGACGCCCTGCGCGGGCTCGGCGACCGCGCGGTCTGGGTACGCGGCAACGCCGATCGCGAGCTGGTCGAGTACCGGAACAAGGAACGGTCGTCCATCCCAGACCCGATCGCGCCATGGGCCGCCGGGCAGCTGCACGACGACCAGCTGGAACTTCTCGCGGGCCTGCCGCTGTCCGCGACGGTCGAGGTCAGCGGACTGGGGACGGCGATCTTCTGTCATGCGACACCGCGTGACGATGAAGAGGTCGTGCTGGTCGACTCGCGTCCTGGCCGGTGGGCAGAGGTCTTCGCGGGCCTGGACGACTCGGTCAGGGCCGTAGTCTGCGGTCACACGCACATGCCGTTCGCCCGGCTGGCGGACCGCCGTCTCGTGATCAACCCAGGCAGCGTCGGCATGCCGTACGGCGGAGCCGGAGCGCACTGGGCGCTGCTCGGGCCAGGCGTGGACCTGCGCGTCACCGAGTTCGACCTCGACCGGGCCTGCGACCGCATCGCCGCCGAGTCCGGCTACCCGGACGCACGCGAGTGGGCCGACTACTTCGTCAGGTCAACGGCCAGCGACACCGAGGCCATCGCCGTCTTCGGCCCGCGCGACGGCCGGACCGCTGGCAACGAGTAGCGCGCCTCAACGCGCCGGGCGCAGCCGCTCCGACCGGCCGAACGCCGTCCTTATCCACCTGATGACCTGACCGGGATCGGCCGCGAGGTCGCGCCAGGTGAAGTGGACAACCTCGTATCCGGCACGCCGCAGCTCAGCATCCCGTTTGAGCTGCTGCCTTGCCCGGTCAGGGTCGGCGTACTTCAGCGCGCCGTCGGCCTCGGCGATCGTCGCGTGCTTGTCCCACAGGAAGTCGACCCGGCCGATCGGATGGTCAGGCCCCATGATCCACACCTGCAACATCGGCGGCGGCAGCCCGCCGTCATGGAATGCGACCCTGGCGATCGACTCGAAAGGCGACTCGGCCAGCGCATCGCTGAACGCGACGACCTGCCGGGCCCTCGCGATCCCAGGCCACCGCGCACAGTCACGGACGACGCCGTCAAGCTCTCCCTTGCCGACCTGAAACGCGTGCAGCGCCGAGTCCGCGACCACGACCCCCGACCTGAACGGCAGGGTCCTGGCCAAGTCCACGACCGTGCGGGCCACAGACGTCACCGGAATCCCGTCCCTGTAGCGAATATGCGCATCCGGCAGCGCGGCGGTGTGGGGGTGCACGCGCGCCCGTGGCCTGCGCCCGAGCGTCGGGCTGGGTGGAACGGTTACCGCGCACATCTCCGGGCGCGGACGATCTAGCAGCGCCAAGCCGTGAACGAGGGCGGCGTCCTCATGACTCGCGACCGCGCCGGTCCCAGCGGTCGCGACCGCAGCCGCCACGGAGACGAGGCGTTCGCGAGCCGGATCATCCCGGCTCAACCGCGCGGCCTGCTGTGCATCCGCGTAGGCACCGTGCGACACCTGCTTAAGGACGCCTCGCCTGACTAATGCCTGGACTTTCCCTTCACTCAGGCCCGCAGCGAGGAGCTCAGCCGTAGTGACCACATTGGCAAACCGCCCAGTCCGCCACAAGTCCGGCACTTCCACACCACCAACCATCCCTTCACCTTCGCACTACCAACCGACAATCCCGGGTCCCGGTCACTTTGGATCTGAAACCTGCACTTTGCTGCCCGATTTAGGCGGTTTGTGGTCGGGATTTGGATCCAATGAGCCAGGGGCCGACGCTTGGCTGGCCGATCAGGGCGGGGATCGTTAGGGGACCGGTGGTCGGGACCGTGAGCGGGCGGGCGGCGGGGGCGGCAGGATGGGGGTATGACGTCTCAGAACCTGATGGCCGAGCCGGCCCCGCAACCGACGTTCCTGCCCGACGACATCGAGGCGGCGGAGGCGCTGGCCGAGGCGAAGGACCCGCGGGAGGCCGCCGCCAGGTTCCCCGCGTACTGCGCGGCATGGGCGGATCTCGCGGAGCAGGCCCTGGTGTCCGACCCGGTGACAGCGTACGCGTACGCCAGGACGGGTTACCATCGCGGCCTTGACCAGCTGCGCCGGGCTGGCTGGCGCGGACACGGCCCGATCCCCTGGGAGCACGAGCCGAACCGCGGGTTCCTGCGCGCGCTGCACTTCCTCGGCGCCGCGGCGGCAGCGATCGGCGAGGAGGACGAGGTCAAGCGGACCACGGAGTTCCTGCGCGACTCGAGTCCGGCCGCCGCCGACGCGCTCGAGGGCAGGCATTAACACCGCCAAGGAGCAGGCCATCGATAGCCTGTAACCATGCCCGCCATCGTGATTGTTGGCGCCCAGTGGGGCGACGAGGGCAAGGGCAAGGCGACGGACTTGCTCGGCGACAGCGTGGACTACGTCGTCAGGTACCAGGGCGGCAACAACGCCGGGCACACGGTCGTGATCGGCGACGAGAGCTACGCGCTGCACCTGCTGCCGTCCGGAGTGCTATCCGCGCACGCGACGCCGGTCATAGGGAACGGGGTCGTGATCGACCCGGCGGTGCTGATCGAGGAGATCGACGGCATCGAGGCGCGCGGCGTCTCCTGCGACCGCCTGCTGATCTCGGCCAACGCTCACCTGATCATGCCGCACCAGGTGGCCCTCGATAAGGTCACCGAACGCTACCTGGGCAAGGCGCGGATCGGGACCACGGGCCGCGGCATCGGGCCGACCTACGCGGACAAAGCGGCCAGGGTGGGCATCAGGGTCCAGGACCTGTTCGACGAGACGATCCTGCGCCAGAAGCTCGAACTGGTGCTCAGAGAGAAGAACCAGGTCCTCACCAAGGTCTACAACCGGCGGGGCATCGAGGCTGGGGCGGTCTGCGAGGAATACACCGGCTACGGCAAGCGCCTCGCCCGTTACGTGGCCGACACCGGCCTGATCCTGAACAAGGCGCTCGACGGCGGAAAGGTCGTCCTGCTCGAGGGCGCGCAGGCGACGCTGCTCGACGTCGACCACGGCACCTATCCGTTCGTGACCTCTTCGTCGCCCACGGCCGGCGGGGCGTGCGTCGGCTCGGGCGTGGGCCCGACGCGGATCACCAAGATCCTCGGAATCCTCAAGGCGTACACGACCAGGGTCGGCGCTGGCCCCTTCCCGACCGAGCTGAACGATGAGCAGGGGGAGTACCTGCGCAAGGTGGGCGGCGAGTACGGCGTCACCACGGGAAGGGCACGCCGCACGGGCTGGTTCGACGCCGTCATCGCCAGGTACGCCACCCGCGTGAACGGCATCACCGACTACTTCATCACCAAGCTCGACGTCCTGTCAGGGCTGGAGAAGGTCCCCGTCTGCGTCGGCTACGAGATCGACGGCGTCACCCACGAGGAGGTCCCCATGACGCAGACGGAGTTTCATCACGCCAAGCCGGTGTACGAGCACCTCGACGGCTGGTGGGAGGACATCTCGCAGGCCACCGAGCTGTCACACCTGCCCAAGAACGCCCGCGCCTACGTCCTCGCCCTCCAGGACATGATCGGCGCGCCGATCGCGGCGGTCGGCGTCGGCCCGCGCCGCGACCAGACACTCAAGCTCCGCGATCTCATCTGACCGACCCGGGCTCATCTGACCCAGCGCGGGCAGGCCGGCCAAGGCTCCCGTTAGGCTCGCCGCGTGCGCGTTCTGCTACTTGGCTCGGGCGGCCGCGAGCACGCGCTGGCCCGCGCCCTCGCCGCGGACAGCGACGTGGCCGAGTTGCACGCCGCTCCCGGCAACCCGGGCATCGCCCGCCATGCCGAACTGCACGACGTAACCCCTGCCGATCCGGAAGCGGTCACGGCGCTGGCCGCGAAGCTCGCTGCCGGCCTGGTCGTCGTCGGCCCCGAGGCCCCCCTGATGGCAGGCGTGGGCGACGCCCTGCGCGCGGCAGGCTTCAGGTGCTTCGGCCCTGACCATGCCGCTGCCATGATCGAGGGCTCCAAGTCCTTCGCCAAGCAGGTCATGCTCGCCGCGGGCGTCCCGACCGCGTCCTCGCGCACCTGCACCAGCCAGGCCGAGGTCAGCGGCGCGCTTGACGAATTCGGCCCGCCCTACGTCGTCAAGGCCGACGGCCTGGCGGCCGGGAAGGGCGTCGTTGTCACGAACGACCGCGCCCAGGCCACCGAGCACGCCAGGGCAGCAGGCCAGGTCGTGATCGAGGAGTACCTGGCCGGGCCCGAGGTGTCCGTGTTCGCGGTCGCGGACGGCACCCGCGCGTTCCCGCTCCTGCCCGCACAGGACTTCAAGCGCGCCGGCGACGGCGACACCGGCCCGAACACCGGCGGGATGGGTGCCTACGCGCCGCTGCCGTGGGCACCGCCCGACCTCGCCGAGCGCACCGTCGCCGAGGTGCTCGACCCGGCGCTCGCCGAGCTCGCCGGCCGCGGCGCCCCCTACCGCGGCCTGCTCTACGCGGGCCTGGCCCTGACCAGCGGCGGGATCAAGGTCATCGAGTTCAACGCCCGCTTCGGCGACCCGGAGGGCCAGGTCGTGCTCGACCGCCTCGCGACGCCGCTGGCCGGCCTCCTCGCCGCCGCGGCCGACGGCGACCTCGCCAGCGCCGCCCCGCCGCGCTGGTCGCCGGGCGCCGCGGTCACGGTCGTCATCGCCGCCGAGGGCTACCCGGCAGGGCCGGTGACCGGCGACCCGATCGAAGGTACCGATGATGCAGAACAAATTCCCGGGACGTACATCCTGCACGCGGGGACGATCGTGCGCGACGGGGCTCTTGTGTCCTCCGGCGGCCGGGTGCTCAATGTCGTCGGGACGGGCCAGGACGTGGCTGGTGCCCGGGCGGCGGCTTATTCGGCCGCCGCCCGCGTCCGCCTCCGCGGCAGCTGGCATCGCACCGACATCGCCGCCCAGCCCTGGCCCTCGATCCCAGCCCCGCAATGACCAGCGACGAGGAGGGAGGCGACCGGGGGCCGGGCAGCCTGCCGATCCGGGTTACCACCCTCGAGCTGTTCTTCGACCTGGTCTTCGCGTTCACGCTGACCCAGCTCGCCGTCGTCCTCGAGGGCCAAAAGCACCTCGGGAGGCACGTCCTGCAGGTGCTCCTGATGTTCGGACTCGTGTGGTGGATGTACGCCGGCTACGCGTGGCTGACCAATGCGAGGTCTCCGGTTCGCAGCCCTGAGCGGCTGCTGCTCGTGCTCGGCATGGCCGGGTTCCTGATCGTCGGGCTCGCGATCCCAGCGGGCTTCGATCGCGACGCGCTTGCCATCGGACTCGGCTACCTACTGGTTGTGCTCGTACACGCCGCGCTCTACGCCCGCGTCAACAAGCAGATCCTTCGGATCGCCCCGTTCAACCTGGCGTCGGCGCTGCTCGTCATCGGCGCCTCCGCCACCAACGGCGTCGTGACCTACGTGCTATGGGGCTCGGCGCTGCTGATCCAGGCGCTATCCCCGCTGGTGGTGCGGCTCGGCGGCCGGTTCGAGGTCGGCCCGGAGCACTTCGCCGAGCGGCACGGCGCCCTGATCATCGTGGCGATCGGCGAGTCCGTGGCCGCGATTGGCATCGGCGCGCTGCACAAGCCGGTGGACGCCAAGCTCGTCCTCGCGGCCGTGCTCGGGCTCGCGATCTCGGTCGCGTTCTGGTGGACGTACTTCGGCAGCGGCGACGACGACCGCGGCGAGCGGGCAATGCGGGCCGCTCCCGCGACCAGGCGGCCTGGCCTCGCCATCGCGGCGTACTTCTACGCGCACATACCGATGCTGCTCGGCATCGTCTTCGTCGCCGCGGGCGTCGCCGAGGCCGTCAGCCACGGCCTGGAGCCGAGCTGGCCCGGCGCGCTCGTGCTCGGCACCGGCGCGGCAGCGTTCACGGGCGGGACGGCCGCGTTCCGGGCGGCGCTTCGGACCGGGCCCCTGGCGCTGCGGCTCGCGGCGGCCGCGTTCGCGCTGGCGACCATCCCGCTCGGCGGCCTGGTCGCGATCGAAGCACAGCTCGGCCTGCTGATCACCGGCGGCGTCGTCATGCTGGTGATCGAGGCCATCATCGGCGATCCAACGACCAGGGCCGACGCCGCCGCGGCCGGCCTCCCTGCGGGAGAATGAGCCAGTGATCGAGCGCTACACGCTGCCCGAGATGGGCCGGGTCTGGAGCGAGGAGCACAAGTACGAGCTGTGGTGCCGGGTCGAGATCGGGGTCCTCGAGGCGAACGCGGCCGCCGGGATCGTCCCCGCCGACAGCGTCGGACCGGTCAGGGCCGCGCCTCCGCCGACGCCCGAGGCCGTCGCCGCGGTCGAGGCGGTCACGAACCACGACGTGATCGCGTTCCTGACCGCATGGGCCGACAACACGACCCCCCGCGAGGCGGCCGCCTGGGTGCACTACGGCATGACCTCATCCGACCTGCTCGACACAGCGCTCGCCGTGCAGCTTACCGAGGCGACCGACCTGCTGCTCGCCAGGGCCATCGCGCTCACGGCCGCTCTGCGGGAGCACGCGCTCGCCCATCGCGGCACGCTCCGGCCTGGCCGCACGCACGGGATCCACGCCGAGCCGGACGTCTGGGGGCACCGGGTCGCGGACTTCGCGTTCGCTATGGCGCGCTGCGTCCGGCGGCTGAGGCGCGCCAGGGACTCCGTGGCGGTCGGCAAGCTCTCCGGCCCTGTCGGCACCTACTCCAGCATCGATCCCGCGATCGAGGCATCCGTGATGCCAGGTCTCGGCCTGTGTCCGGCCGAGGTCTCGACCCAGGTCGTGCTGCGAGACGGGATCGCTGAGTGGGTGAGCGTGCTCGCGCTGATCGCGACGGTGTGCGAGGCGGTCGCGCTCGAGGTGAGGCACGGTCAGCGGACCGAGGTGCGCGAGCTCGCCGAGGCGTTCGGCGCTGGCCAGAAGGGCTCGTCCGCGATGCCGCACAAGAAGAACCCGGTCCGCTCGGAGCGGATCTGCGGGCTGGCGCGCATCGTCCGCGCCCAGGTCGTGCCCGTGCTGGAGGGGATACCGCTCTGGCATGAGCGGGACATCTCGCATTCCTCGGCGGAGCGCGTGGCGCTGCCGGACGCCGCGACCGGCACCGACTACCTGCTAGAGCAGACGACAGGGCTGGTCACCGGGCTGGTTGTGGACGCGGACCGGATGCGGGCGAACCTGGACGCGACCGGCGGGCTGATCTACTCATCGGCCGTGCTGCTCGAGCTGGTCGCGGCTGGCATGTCGCGTGAGGACGCGTACTCGCTCGTGCAGCAGGCCGCGATGCAGACGTGGGAGACCGGGCGGCGGTTCCGCGAGACGCTCAGGGAGCACGCGGCCAGCCAGGGCCGCGAACTCGACGAAGCGCGGCTCGACGAGGTCTGCCAGCCCGAGCGCTACGTCGCGCGCCTCGGCGGCGTCTTCGACCGCCTCGAGAAGCTCGACCCGTGAAACACCTCTACTCCGGCAAGGTCAGGGAGCTGTACCAGGCCGACGACGGAGTGCTGCTGCTGGTCGCGACCGACCGGATCTCGGCGTTCGACCACGTGCTGGACACTCCGATCCCAGGCAAGGGCAAAATCCTGACCCAGCTGTCGTTGTGGTGGTTCGAGCGGCTCGCCGACCTGGTACCGAACCACCTGGTCGACGCCCCAGTTCCCGCCGAGTTCGCCGGCCGGGCGATGGCGTGCAAGCCACTGCGCATGGTTCAGGCCGAGTGTGTTGCCCGCGGTTACCTGGCTGGCTCTGGCCTGACCGGGTACCGCCACGACGGGCGGGTGTGCGGGATCGGCCTGCCTGAGGGGCTGCGGGAGGGCTCGCGGCTGCCCGTGCCGATCTTCACGCCGGCCACGAAGGCGCCGCTCGGCGAGCATGACGAGAACATCACGTTCGATCAGCTGGCGACGTCGACGGGCGCGGACCTCGCGGCCGAGCTGCGCAGGATCACGCTCGCCGTCTACGGACGCGGCGCGGAGCTCGCGGCCGCACGCGGGATCATCGTCGCCGACACCAAGATTGAGCTGGGCTTCGACGCCGACGGCACGCTCACTCTCGGCGACGAGGTTCTCACCCCTGACTCGTCCAGGTTCTGGCCTGCCAGTCAATGGCGGCCGGGCCGGAGTCAGCCGTCGTTCGACAAGCAATACGTGCGTGATTGGCTGATCTCACCGGAATCTGGCTGGGACGGGCGCTCGGACCAGCCGCCCCCGCCGCTTCCCGCCCGTGTAATCGAGCGAACAAGGGAAACATACATCGAGGCATACGAGCGGATCACGGGCCTGACCTGGGCCGACTGAACCACCTCCGGCACACCGGCCCGCCCGTCACTTGTAGCACGCAGTCAGTTACTTTATGTATCGGCGTCGTCATCGTCCGGGGGGTCAGGCAGCAGTGGAATACTGGACTACGCGTGATACGGCCGGGACGGTACTCTCGCATCCAACGCAGCCGTATCCGGCTGTGCCGGAACCTGCTGTGCCGGATACGGCGCGAGATCCGGTCGATGGTTTCTCATACCAGGCCAACGCATATGCCTCGAGCCGGGATAATGATGTCCCGCCCCCCAGGGACAGGAGTTCCATCGTTATGACCAGCGGTCACCAGACCCGCTACCGCGTCGTCGGCGGCAATCCGCTGCAGGGAACCGTATTCGTCCAGGGCGCCAAGAACGCCGCGCTCAAGATGATCGCCGCCTCCCTTCTCGCCGAGAAAGGCCGCACGGTCCTGCGGAATGTCCCCGTGATCGAGGACGTCCGCCGCGCGGTCGAACTCGCACAGGCCGTCGGCGCGATGGTCAAGTTCCACGAAGTGGAACGGACGCTGGTAGTTGACGCGTCGGAACTGACCAGCCCCGTATTGCCAGCCGAGATCACCAGGCAATTCCGTGGATCTGTCCTGTTCGTGCCCGCGCTGCTGCACAGGCTCGGCGAGGCCGTTCTGGAAGAAGTCGGCGGCTGCAACCTCGGCAGCCGGAACCTGGACTTCCATTACCGAGGTTTTGCCAGGCTCGGCGCGACTGTGGTCGAGGGCGAGAGCCAGATCCACGTCAAGGCCGACGGGCTGCGCGGCGCGCACCTGTACCTGGACACCCCCTCGCACACCGGCACCGAGAACCTGATCATGGCCGCATCGCTCGCGCCAGGCGTGACCGTCATCGACAACACGGCGCAGGAGCCAGAGGTCCAGGACGTCATCGCGTTCCTGACCAAGATGGGCGCCAAGATCAGCGGCGGCGGCACCGGCTTCATCACGGTGGAGGGCGTCAAGGAGCTGACCGCGGTCGAGCACACCGTGATGGCGGACCGGATCGACGCGGCGGTGTTCGCGATGGCCGCGGCGATCACCGGCGGCGAGCTCAGCCTGGTCGGCGCCTCGCTCGATCACCTGGGCGTCGTGCGCTGGAAGCTCGAGCAGATGGGCGTGGAGTTCGCCACCCAGGGCGCGATCCTGCAGGTGCGCAGGGACAAGCAGCTCCGCCCCATCAACGTGATCACCAGCCCGTACCCGGGCTTCGCGACCGACCTGCAGTCCCCCATCATGGCCGTGAGCTGCCTCGCCGACGGCACGAGCTACATCAGGGAGACCATCTTCGACGGCCGGTACATGATGGCCGGCGAGCTGAACAAGATGGGAGCCAAGGTCGAGGTCGCCGACGCGGTCGCGCTGGTGCACGGCCCGACGCCGCTGCACGGCGCCCAGGTCACCGCGCACGACCTGCGGACCGGGATCGCCCTCGTGCTGGCCGGCCTGGCCGCCGACGGCGAGACGATCGTCTCGCCCGGTTATCTCATCGACCGCGGCCACGCCTCGGTAGCCGCCAGGCTGACGGCCCTGGGCGCCGACATCACCGAGGAAGAACTCAGCTAGCCCCGCACTAGGACTGCCCGCCCAGCCGAAACCCGACCGCACCGCGCGACCGAATGCGGCATCCGTAGGCTCGGGCCCGCTGTGAACGTCACATTCACTCAGGAGGCGCGACGGCGGCGGGCGGGGTTAGCGGTTGAGGTAGGCCCTGGCTACGTCGAGGAAGCGGTCGTTGGCGGCTTTCTCGCCGATGGACACCCGGACGCCCTCCCCGGCGAACGGCCTAATGCTGATCCCGCCAAGGTCGCAGGCGTCGGCGAACGCCTTAGTCTGCGGCCCGAGCCTGAGCCAGGCGAAGTTGGCCTCCGTGGGCGGCACAGCGAAACCCATCTCCAGCAGCTCGGCGCGCACCCGGTCCCGCTCGGTGACCACCAGGTCGACCCGGTCGAGCAGCTCGCCCTCGGCGGCCAGCGACGCCACAGCGGCGGCCTGGGCGACCGCGTTCACGGAGAACGTGAGCATGGTCTTACGGGCGGCGGCCGCGATCGCCTCGTTGCCGACCAGGAAGCCGACCCTCAGCCCGGCAAGGCCGTAGGCCTTGGAGAACGTCCGCAGCACCGCGACGTTCGGATGCCGCGCGTACAGCGCGATGCCGTTAGGTACGTCCGGGTCGCGCACGTACTCCGCGTAGGCCTCGTCGAGCACGACCAGGCAGTCGTCGGGCACCCGGTCGAGGAAGCCGGTCAGCTCGGCCGTCGTGACCACCGTGCCGGTCGGGTTGTTCGGCGTGCAGACGAAGATGAGCCTGGTCGCGCCCGTGATGGCGGCCGCCATCGCGTTCAGCTCGTGCCGCTCATCGGTCAGCGGGACGGTCACCGACTTCGCTCCGGCCAAGTCCGTCAGGTACGGGTAGGCCTCGAAGGAGCGCCACGCGTAGAGCACCTCGGCGCCGGGGTCGCAGACCGCTTCGAGCAGCTGCTGGACCAGCCCGACCGATCCGCAGCCGAGCGCGATGTGCTCGGGCGGCACCCCGTGCCGGGCCGCGATCGCCTCGGTGAGCTCGGCGCCGCCGTTGTCGGGGTACCTGTTCACCTCGCCGGCCGCCTCGGCGATGACCTCGAGCACGGAAGGGAGCGGGCCGAACGGCGACTCGTTCGAGGAGAGCTTGTAGGTCGGACCGGCCGTCGTCGCCGGAGGCTTGCCGGGCTTGTACGGCGAGAACTGGTCAAGAATCGGTCGGAATCGTGGTGTCGGCACGGACATCATCGTCCTCCAGGTTGAGCACGAACCCCCGCAGCCCGTGCCTAGGCCTGAGCATAGGCGGATGCAGCACGTCGGTGTCACCGCGCCGGTACAGCTGGGCCGGCCTGCCGCCAGACGAGATCGCCGCGCCGGTGTCCACGAGGAACCGCTCGGCGCCCGTTACCTTCCTGTGGAAGTTGCGCGGGTCGAGCGGCGTGCCCCAGACGATCTCGTACACCCTGCGCAACTCGGCCACCGTGAAGGTGTCCCGGCAGAACGCCGCCCCGAGCGTGGTGTACTCCAGCTTCGCCCTTGCCCGCTCGACGCCGTCCTGCAGGATGCGCAGGTGGTCGAACGCCATCTCGGTCAGCTCATCCACCGGCTGCCAGCTCATCCGCGGCTGATCAGGGGCCGGCAGATCGGGCGCAAGGCCCAGATAAGCCACCGCAACCACCCGCGCGCGGGGATCGCGATCGGGGTAACCGTAGGTCTGCAGCTGTTCGAGGTGAACCGGCGCGGCTGGCAATCCAGCCCGCTCAGCGAGCACCCGGTGCGCGGTGGCAGGCAGATCCTCGTCAAGCCTGATGAAGCCGCCTGGCAGGGCCCAGCGACCCAGATGCGGCTCGGCGTGCCGCCGCCAGACCAGCACGGAAAGCTGACTGGCCCGCACCGTGAGGATCACCAGGTCGACGCTGACGGCGACCCGCGGCACCTCCATGCCTGCAACCTAGCGCGGACCAGGGGGCTACGCTAAGCGTCCAGGTACGGCGGCCTGTAGCCGCCAGCTGATCAGGGGCGGACCGGCTCTTCGCCGGCCCGTGATCGTCTCGTATCGTGAAGACATGAACCGCCTTGGAGACCTTGAGCGCGCCATCATGGAAGTTCTCTGGCAAACATCCGATCCGATGACCGTCCGCCAGGTCGGTGAGCGGCTGACCGACCGCGACCTGGCACACACGACCGTGATGACCGTGCTTGACCGGCTCGCCAAGAAGGGGTTCGTCCGCCGCCAGCGGGCCGGCCGCGCCTGGCGTTACCGGCCGGCCGAGACTCGCGAGGCTTACGTCGCAGAGCTCATGCTGACGGCGCTTGACCAGACCGGTGACCGGCAGGCAGCGCTGACCAGGTTCGCCAGGAGCGTGTCAGGCGCCGAGGCGGACGCGCTCCGCGCGGCTCTCGAGGCCCTCGGCGGGGGCGGCAGGTCCTGATTCTCGTGTCCCCCGCAGTCTTCCTGCTCGTCGCCGTCGCGATCAGCTGCGTTGCCGCCGCGCACCTGCTCGCCGGGGCGGCCTGGCCGCGCCGGTCGCCTGCCGTCGCGATCGCGCTGTGGCAGGCGCTCGGGCTGAGCTGGGGCGTGGCGACGGTCGGGGCGCTGGCGGGCTTCGGCGCCTCCGGCCTGCGCGAGCGGGCGGGCAGCGGCCTGATCAGCGTCGCTACGGCGGCCATGCGGGCCGCCAGGCTGACGCTCGGGGCCGGTGGCGCGGAGCGGCGCTGGGACGTCATGACGACCCTGCGCTTCCTATCGCTGATCGCGGGGATCCTGCTGCTCGCGCTGCTGTGCTGGATCCTGGTCGCCGCTGTGACCGCGGTGCTGCGGGCCAGGCACCGGCAGCGGGCGCTGCTCGGGCTGCTCGCTCACGACGACCCGAAGGTGCCAGGGGCGCTGGTCGTCGACTATCCGGCGGCCGCGGCCTACTGCGTGCCAGGACTGCGGTCCGCGATCGTGATCAGCGCGGGCGCCCTCGACCTGCTCGACCAGGCCGAGCTCGCCGCCGTCCTGGCGCACGAGCGCGCGCACCTGCGGGCGAGGCACGATCTGGTGCTGCTTCCTTTCACGGCGCTGCTGCGGGCGTTCCGCTGGTCGGCGATCGCCAGGGACGCGAACCGGGAGGTCGCCCTGCTGGTCGAGATGATGGCCGACGACCGGGCCATGCGGCGCCGTCCGGCCAGGGAGCTGGCGACCGCGCTGCTGCGGGTCGGCGCGTCAGGCGGAGGTCTCGCTCCGACTGGCGCGCTCGCGATCGCGGGGGGATCCGGGGGGTCGTCCCCCAGGGGCAGCACCGCGGGGGGATCCGGGGGGTCGTCCCCCAGGGACAGCACCGCGGGGGGATCCGGGGGGTCGTCCCCCAGGGACAGCATCGCGGGGGCGGTCGGCTCGCCAGGGCAGGCGATGGATGGCGAGCTGGCGGCACGGGTAACCAGGCTGCTCAGACCACCGCCCGGCCTCCCTGTTTCCGCCGCGATTCTGGTTGGCGGCGTCGCCGCGGGCCTTGTCGCCGCGCCCGCCCTCGCGATGCTGCTGCCGCTGTAGTCCCTCAGTCCGCGATGCGGATGCGCAGGCGGCGGAAGCCCTTGCCCTTGTTCTCGATCTTGACGACCTCGATCCGGCCGATCTGTGCCGTCGACGCGACGTGCGTCCCGCCGTCGGCCTGCTGGTCGAGGCCGACGATGTCGACGATCCTGACCTCCTTGACTTCTGGCGGGACGAGGTTCGTGGCGGTGCGGATGATGTCGGGGATCGCGAACGCGTCGTCGCGGGGCAGAACGCGGACGTCGATACGGCGGCCGGCCTCGATCTCGGCGTTGCAGGCGTTCTCGACGGCGTCCCTGAAGCCCTCTGGCAGCTGCGGAAGGTCGAAGTCCATCCTGGCCACGTATGGCTCCATGTTGCCGCCGGTGACCAGCGAGCCGAAGTCGCGGTAGACGACGCCGCACAGGACGTGCAGGCCAGAGTGGGTGCGCATGAGCGCGGTCCTGCGGTCGTCCTCAAGCGCGCCGCGGACGGCGGTCCCCTGTGGCGGCAGCGGGTCACCTTCGGCCGGGATCAGGTACAGGTCATCGCCCTTCCGTGCGCCGACGATGGCTGTCTGCACGCCGCCCCAGAGCAGCACGCCGTGGTCCGGTGGCTGACCGCCGCCGCCCGGGTAGAAGGCGGAGCGGTCAAGGACGATCCCATCGTCGCCCGAGGCGAGAACCACCGCGTCCCACTCGCGGAGGGTCTGGTCGTCCAGTTCGAGCCGGTGCGTCCGCCATGCTGTCTCGGTCATAGTCCGGGAGCTTAACGGCTGTCACCAGGGCCCGTATGGCCCCTGCCGGGACGATCCGCCCGCGCCGAACTCCTTCACCTTCGGGCGCACGTCGGTCAGGTAGATCGCCGACCCGATGAAAGCGGCGATCGGCAAGATCCCGATCAGCGGGATGTTGTAAGCGGCCCCGAAGAACCCGACCACCAGGCAGACGCCCGTGATGATCATCCAGAGCGGCTTCGACTGCTTCCCCGCAGCAGGGAATGCGCCGGTCGGCCGGCGCAGGCAGTCGACGAATGCCCACGCTTCAACCACGAAGGCTGCGACTAGCAGGATCCAGTTGATCCAGGTGAGCGGCGTGAGCGCGTTGAAAGTGAACACGGTGACAATCTATCTGCTACTGGCCTCGGGCGGGTCCGTCCACGGTTCGGCTTCTGCGACCGCCACGGCCGGGGCGAGCGGGTCGTTGCCGGACTCCTCGACCGCATCTGCCACGGGATCAGCCCCGGGCGGCACCACTGGGTCGCCCTCCGCCTGGTCAGCCGCATCGGGCTCGGCGGCGGCTTCCGCCGCGCCGCGGACCGCCTCGGCGTCGGCCCTGACCTCCTTGCGGAACGACTCGTAGATGTCGATCAGCATCTGCTTCTGGCGCTCGGTGATCTCCGTGTCCGCCATGATCGCGTCCGTGACCGAGGTCTCGCCATCCCTGTCGTCGAGGATGCCGGCTTGCACGTAGAGCGCCTCGGCCGAGATCCGCAGGCCCTTCGCGATCTGCTGCAGTATGTCGGCGCTCGGCCGCCGGAGCCCGCGCTCGACCTGGCTCAAATACGGGTTCGACACGCCCGCGGCCTGTGCGAGCTGACGGATCGAGATCCTCGCCTGTTCGCGTTGCTCGCGGATGTACGCCCCGATCGAGCCAACATCAACCCCCATCCTGTCAGTCTCGCCCCAGGTGCTTGCGCTTGCAAATCCCCCCCGGCAAGTGCACACTCACCCGGATCTATGGCCGTCAGAATCGGGCTATTCCTGGCAGACCGGGCGCAGGCTGGGGAGATCGGGGACGTGCCGTGACGCGCGGCGCGAGTCAGGCGGGCAGGCGGGCGCGGAGCGCGCCGACGGGGACGCCGCCGCCGGTGATCGGCGGGGCGGCGATGACGGCTAGGGCTGCACGGTCGGCGGGGGTGGCACGGCCGACAGCATCGGCTCCGGCACTGGCACCGGCGCCGGGACCGGTCAGGGAGGCGAGGAGGGCGGCGACGAGCACGGGTGCGGCGCGCTGGGCGCCGTCGTCGAACTTGACCGCGCCAGCCCGGCCGTCTGCGAGCGCGAACGCGCAGACACCCTCGGCGCCCCCCTTGATCAGCAGGCCCGGCACGGCGGCGACCAGCGCGGCCTCGGCACGCGTCGTCCCCGACGTCCAGACCGGATTGGCCCGCATCGCGCCGGCGACCCGCCCCTCTGGCGACCCAGGCTCGGCCAGCACCAGCGCGCGGAACGCCCGCGCGAGCCCGGTGACCGACAGCGCGAACAGCGGCGCCCCGCACCCGTCAACCCCGGTGGCAGTGACTGGCTCGCTGGCCAGGCGTTCGACGGCCTGCTTGATCCGCACCTGCAGCGGGTGACCGGGGTCGCGGTAGCTCGCGGTCGGCCAGCCGGCCGCGACGCACGTCGCGAGCATCGCCGCGTGCTTGCCCGAGCAGTTCATGTGGATCCGGTCGGCGACGCCGCCAGCGCGCAGCCACGCGACCTTGGCCGCGTCGTCCAGCGGCAGGTCGGGCGGGCATTGCAGGTCGGCCTCGGTCAGCCCGGCTCCCGCCAGGATCGACCGGACACCGGAAACGTGGAACTCCTCGCCTGAGTGACTCGCCGACGCGAGCGCCAGCAGCTGCCCGTCCAGCGCGAGCCCGCAGCGCAGCATCGTCGCGGCCTGCATCGGCTTGTTCGACGACCGCGGGAACATCGCCGCGCCGGGCTCGCCAGCCCCGGCCAGCACCGAGCCGTCGGCGGCCAGCACCACGAAGGACCCGCGATGCCGCGACTCGACGACTCCTGACCTGACAGCCTCGACCAGCACCGGGTGCACGCCAGGCACCCTCTCACCGCCGCCGGCGCCGGAAACGGCGCTCGTCTCAGCGTGTCGTGACCCCACCTATGAACCCTTGGTGGTGCTAGCGACCCACCAAGGGTTCATAGGTGGGGTTGCCGAGCGGGGACTCCCAGCATCGCGCGCGCCTGGTCGGGCGTCATCGCCGGGCGCTGCGCCAGGTCGGCCAGCGCGGCTGCCCGCTCGACCAGCTCGGCGTTGCTCCGCACCGGCCTGCCGCGGGAGAACGTCACGGTGTCCTCCATCCCGACCCGCAGCTGACCGCCAGCCGCCAGGGCGGCGAACATCACCGGCAGCGTCGTCCGCCCGATCCCCGTCGCTGACCAGGTCGCCCCCGCAGGGAGCGCGGCGACGGCCGCGACCAGCGTCGCGGCGTCGCCCGCCATCCCGCCGGGAACACCCATCACCAGATCGCAGTGCACGTGCCCGCCAAACGGCGCGCCGTACTTGTCGAGCAACCGGTGCAGCGAGGCGATGTGGCCCATGTCAAACAGCTCGAACTCCGGCACGACGCCGAGCTGCTGCGTCCTGACATACAGCTCGCACATGAACGGCCACGGGTTCATGAAGACCTCGTCGCCGAAGTTCACGGTCCCGCAGGTAAGCGAGCAGCCGTCGGGCGCGGCGTCGAGCACGGCGAGCCTGCGTTCGAACGGGTCGGTGACCGCGCCGCCGGTGGACAGCTGCACGATCAGGTCGGTGGACTCGCGCAGCGCGTGCACGGTGTCCTTCAGCCTGCCGAGATCCAGCGTCGGCTGCGCGTCGGCGCCCCTGATGTGCACGTGGATCATCGCGGCGCCGGCCTCGCGGCACTCCTTGGCCGTGGTCACGAGCTCGTCCAGGGTCACGGGCAGGGCCGGGACCGCGGCCTTGTCGACCTCGGCCCCGGTCGGCGCCACGGTGATCATTGTGCTGGTGCTGAGAGCGGTCATCGGCGGAGAATGCCTTCTCGTGCGAGCTGTTGTCCAACGCGTCAGTGAAGCGAGCGTATCGGTTGCCGGAAAGGTGGTCAGCGAGCTACCCGCCCCTGGGCTGCTCGTCTTGGTCGGCGTCACGCACGACGATACCGGCCAGATCGCCGCGGCCCTCGCCAGAAAGATCTACCACCTGCGGATCCTGGACAGCGAGAGGTCGTGCGCGGACACCGGTGCGCCGCTGCTGGTCGTGAGCCAGTTCACGCTCTATGCGCAGACCGCCAAGGGCAGGCGGCCGACCTGGCAGGCCGCGGCGCCGCGGGAGGTCGCCGAGCCCCTCGTCACCGCGTTCGCTGACTCGCTGCGCTCGCTCGGCGGCACCGTCGGCACCGGCGTCTTCGGCGCGGACATGGCGGTGGCGCTGGTCAACGACGGTCCCGTGACCCTGATTCTCGAGGTTTAACAGGTCGCTCTTAGCTGGTCGTCTTACGAGACCGCACTCGGCGCCCGCAGGTGTTCCCTGGCGAACGCCAGGGATTCTTCGAGGTCGTACAGGCGCTCCTGCAGGGTCAGCGCCCGCCGGGTGCTGATCTCCACCACGACCACGCCCTGGTATCCGACCCGATGCAGCCGCCCGAGCAGTTGCGCGCACGGCTGGCTGCCCCGGCCAGGGACCAGATGCTCGTCGGGCAGTCCTGGCTTCGTGCCGTCGGCGAGGTGCACGTGCGCCAGCCGCTGGCCGAGATCCGCGGCCATCTGCAGCGCGTCGGAGCCCGACACGGCGGTGTGCGAGAGGTCGAGCGTCACGTGCTGGCAGTCGAGCTCGACCGGGTTCCAGTGCGGCGCGTACGCGGCGACCTCGGTGGCCCCGGCCCTGAGCGGGTACAGGTTCTCGACCGCGAACTTCACGCCGGTTTCGGCCTGCGCCCTGGCCAGGCCCGCCTCGAAGTCCCTCGCGTACTCGCGCTGCCAGCGGAACGGCGGATGGAGAACCACCGCGCGGGCACCGAGCTTGGTGGCGACGTCAGCGGCCTTGGTTAGTTTCGCCCAGGGTTCCCTGCCCCAGACCCGCTGCGTGATCAGCAGGCACGGCGCGTGCACCGCCAGCACCGGAACGCCGTGGTAGTCGGCGAGCCGCTGCAGCACCTTCGGGTCCTGGCTGACCGGGTCGGCCGTCACCATGACCTCGACGCCGTCGTAGCCCAGCCTGGCGGCGAACTCGAACGCGTCGGTTGTGTGCTCGGGGAAGACCGACGCGGTCGAGAGCGCGACGGGCACGACGCTTGGCTGCCCCAAGGCACCTCCTCCGTCGCCGTACCGCATCCGATGCCAGCTTATGCCGCCGCGCGGGCAGCGCTGGCAGGAGCGCGCGCGTCGGGCTAGCCGCCGCGCGGCCGCTCTGGGCTGTCCGACCCGGCCGCTACGGTGCCAGCATGGCGAAAGGCTCTGCCGGGACGCTGTTCCAATGCTCTGAGTGCGGCTGGCAGAGCACCAAATGGGCTGGCCGCTGCGGCGAGTGCCAGACCTGGGGCTCGGTGATCGAGGGAGCGTCCCAGGCTGCGGCCGGCCGGTCCGGGCAAGCGCTGCTCCGCGGCCTGCCTTCGGTCCGTCCCAGCGCCCCGGCCGTGCCGATCTCGAAGATCGACGCCGCGGGGGCAGCTGCCAGGCCGACCGGAATGGACGAGCTCGACAGGGTGCTCGGCGGCGGGCTGGTGCCAGGAACGGTGGCGCTGCTGGCCGGCGAGCCTGGCGTCGGCAAATCGACGCTGCTGCTCGAGGCTGGCGCGCTGGCGGCGGAGCGCGCGGTTGTCCTGTACGTCACGGGCGAGGAGTCGGCGGCGCAGGTCAGGCAGCGCGCCGACCGGATCGGCGCGATCACGGAGAACCTCTTCCTGGCTGCCGAAACCGACCTCGCCGCGCTGCTCGCCCACGTCGAGCAGGTGCAGCCGACGCTGCTGATCGTTGATTCGGTGCAGACCATCTCGGCGGCGGGGATCGACGGCGCGCCGGGCGGCGTCACCCAGGTGCGGGAGATTACCTCGGCCCTGGTCAGCATGGCCAAGCAGCGGATCCTGACCACGGTCCTGGTGGGACACGTCACCAAGGACGGCTCCATCGCGGGGCCAAGGTCGCTTGAGCACCTCGTCGACGTGGTGCTGCACTTCGAGGGCGACAGCCGCGGCAGGCTGCGGATGATCAGGGCGCTGAAAAACCGGTTCGGCCCGACCGACGAAATCGGCTGCTTCGAGCTCGGTGAGTTCGGCCTGATCGGCTTGCCCGATCCGAGCGGCCTGTTCCTTTCCCGGCTGCACAAGCCGGTGCCCGGCACCTGTGTCACGGTCACCCTGGAAGGCCGCAGGCCGCTGGTGGCCGAGGTGCAGACGCTGGTCTGCCCGGTCAGCGGCAATGAGCCGTCCCGCAGGGTCACCTCGGGCCTTGACTACGCTCGCGTCGGCATGACCGTCGCGGTTCTGCAGCGCCGGGCCAAGGTTCAGCTTGGCCGGTGCGACGTCTATGCCGCCACGGTCGGCGGGGTCAGGCTGACGGAGCCCGCGGTTGACCTGGCGCTCGCGCTTGCCCTGGCGGGCGCGAAGGCGGAGATAAGCCTGCCGTCCGACATCGTCGCGTTCGGCGAGGTCGGCCTCGCCGGGGAGATCCGCAGCGTCACGGGGATCGGCAGGCGGCTGACCGAGGCCGGCCGGATGGGGTTCAGGCGCGCGATCGTGCCCGCTGGCGCCGACCTGGTCCCGCAGGACTCACCGTTGCAGGTCATCGGTGTCACCGAGCTCGCGGGAGCGATCAGGGCGGCGTTCAGCGCCGAGCCCTGACCTGATCCGGCCGACCGCGGACAGCGGCCGACGGCGGTCAGCGGAGCCTGAACGTCACGGGCGCGCTGGCGAGCGAGCCGTCCACCGCGTAAGCCGTGTAGGTGCCGGCCGGGGCCGACCGGGCCGGGCCGCCACAGCCTGGCGTGGACGTCTCCTTGTTCCAGCCGATCGCCACGACCGTCGGCACGCCCCGCCGGAGCGCGGTGATCAGGCTTCCCGTTCCTGTGACGCAGTCGGCCGAGCTCCAGATCCTGGCCGGGCCCTCTTTGACGACGAGTGCGAGATGACCTGGGCCGACGTTGAACGAGCAGTCGGTTGGCTGGGTCGACACGACGCTGAGGCTGAAGGACGGCCGCTGACCTGACGCGAATTCGACCTGGTCAGCCGATGCGCTGAGCACGATCGAGTGCCACGAGCAGAACTTGGGCTTGAACCCGCCGAATGCGCCGGGAGACGGCGACGCGCTCGGCCGGCGGCTGGCGTTCCTCCCGCGGCCTGGCGAGCCGCTGGCGCTGCCGTGCTGGGGGCCGGCGGCACCCGAGTGAGAGCCGCCGCCCTGCGGCGCTACGGCGCCGCCGGACGGCCCGTGGCTGGTCGTGGCAGGCCCGGCTGGGTCCGGCTGCACCGTGAACGCCTCTGACACGCTCCATGCCGCCGCGGCCAGCGTGGCCAGCGCGACGGCGAGGACGACGAACCTGCGCCGCCAGTAGGTGACTGCGGGCGCGCCAGGAACCGCCGGCATAACACGGGCCGCGGCGGCCGCCCCTGCGAGCCGTCTTGCCACGCCAGCCAGCCCGGAGCGGCGACCGCCCGGCCGCGGCTCCCCCGGAAGCGGCTCCCCCGGAAGCGGCTCCCCGGGCCGCGGCTCCCCGGGCCGCGGCTCCCCGGGCCGCGGCTCCCCCGGAAGCGGCTCCCCCGGAAGCGGCTCCCCCGGAAGCGGCTCCCCCGGCCGCGGAACTCCCGGCCGCGGAACTCCGCCCGCCTGGGCGAGGTCGCCTGCGACCGCTGACCCGCCGCCCCTGTTGCCCGGTCTTGTCCCGCCATCCCGGACACCGGGCGCGCCCGGGGGGTAACGGAACGTGCTGTCCCCCATGGCGCCTCAGTATGCAAGAGTTGCGCGCGGCGGCGAGGCCGCCTCGCCGAACCCCTGAAGGTACGTTGTCGCAGGCAGGAGGCTTGCGGTGAGCTTGCCCGCATTCGCTGTGAGGTGCCGGCTGGCGGCTGGCATGGCAGGATCGGTGCCGTCATGACCAGCAGTTTCGAAGCGCCGCTTTCGGCCTGGTACGCGGCGAATGCCAGGGACCTGCCGTGGCGGCGGCCCGGTGCGGGTGCCTGGCCGGTCCTGGTGAGCGAGTTCATGCTGCAGCAGACGCCCGTGTCGCGGGTGCTGCCCGCCTACGAGGCGTGGCTCGCCAGGTGGCCGACAGCGGCCGCGCTGGCGGCCGCGACCCCGGCCGACGCGGTCAGGCAGTGGGGCAGGCTCGGGTACCCGCGCCGCGCGATCAGGCTGCACGGGTGCGCCGAGGTCATCACGGCGCAGCACGGCGGCCAGGTGCCGGCCACGATCGCCGAGCTGCGGGCGCTGCCAGGAGTCGGCTCTTACACCGCTGCCGCGGTGGCCAGCTTCGCCTTCGGGCAGCGGCACGCCGTCCTGGACACCAACGTGCGCCGGGTACTCGCGAGGCTGCTCACCGGCAGCGAGCTCAGCCCGCGCTCGTCGGCCAGCGTCGCCGAGACCAGGCTGGCAGAGTCGCTGCTGCCGCCCGCCGCCGCGAACCGGGCCGCGGCCTGGTCGGTGGCGGTGATGGAACTCGGCGCGCTGATCTGCACGGCGGCTCGGCCGGCCTGCGACAGGTGCCCGCTCGCCGCTGACTGCGCGTGGCGGCAAAGCGGCACGCCCGCGGCCACGGCGCGACGCCCGGCCCAGCGCTACGAGGGCACCGACCGGCAGTGCCGCGGAGTCGTGCTCGCCGTGCTGAGGGCCGCACCGGGGCCCGTTCCTGTCAGAACGCTCGACGCCTGCTGGCCGGACGGCGGGCAGCTCACCACGGTGCTCGCGGGCCTGATCGCCGACGGGCTGGCCAGCGAGCACCAGGGCGGCCTGATCGGGCTGCCCGGCGAACAGCCCAGCCTCGCGGCGCTCGGCACTGACTAGGGAGCCTGTTTATGAACCTCACGCGGCCCGTGACGGGCTGGCGAGGGTGCCGTTGGTCAGGAGATGCGGCGGCCGAGCCGCCAGAAGCAGAACCCGGCCAAGGCCAGGGCGAGGGCGAGGTAGATCGCTGCCTCGGTCCACTGGATGGCCCAGTAGCGGCTGGCGGGCTGGTAGGTGGCGGCGACTCGGATGCCGTGGCTGGTCAGGCAACCAGGGAAATCTGATGTGCCGTTCGTCGCTCCCTGCCTGCAGGGGGCCGGGATGACGCTGACCGGCTGGCCGGCGGCGTTGACGGCTCCGCTGGAGAGGATCCACGCGCCGGGCTGGCTTGGCAGGAAGTCAACGGTAAGCGCGAAGGTGCTGGGGCTTATCTGCGTTCCCAGTCCGCTTCCGCTGAAGGAGCTGATCGTGACGGTCGTGTGGTCGGGCGGGATGAAATGCGGCCTGATCCACAGCGGCGTGACGACTTGGACGGCGGCGAAGATGGCCAGGGTCACGGCCATAGCCGGGATTGCGCGCCGGAGCAGGACTCCGGTGGTGGCGCCGAGGGCGAAGGCGAACGCGGCATAGCCGAGCGGGGCGATGCCGTGGGCGTCGAAGGCCAGCGGGCTGAACGGGCCCATGCCGAGCGGGAAAGTGCTGACGGTTGCGAGGCGGGCGGCCTGGCCGATGGGTGCTGCCCACCAGCCTTGCATGAGGCTGAGCGCTTCGGTGACGGCCATGGCCGCCAGGCCGGTCAGCGTGAGCTTGATCGCCACCCACCGGGCGCGGGAGATGCTCTGGGTCCAGGCCAGCCGGAACGTCCCGGTCTCGAGCTCGCGGGCGATCAGCGGGGCTCCCCAGAAGATGCCGATAACCGCGGGGGCGAGGACCGTGCCGACGATGCCGAGCATGTATACGACCGGGTCGGCGCCGACTCCAATCTGGCGGAGGAAGTTGCTGGCCAGCTGCCCGCAACTGCCGCCGTGGCAGCCGCTGATCCCGCTATGGGCGTACAAGCTGGCCAGATGCGGGCCGGTGACCGCCAGCAGGACAGCGAACGCCGCCAGCGCCGCGGCCGCGGTGACGGCCTGGGCCCGGAACTGGCGCCAGGTCAGCCAGATCATGTCCGCACCTCCTGCAGGTGGTTGCGGTGGCCGCGTCCGGCCGCCTGGCTCATGTAGGCCAGGACTAGGTCTTCCATGCCGACCTCGGAGACGGTCCAGGCGGGGTCAAGCACCGGGCCGCCGGTGCGCACCAGCAGCGTGCTCTGCCGGTCGGTGTGGCTGGCGGAGATGACCTGCTGCCCGGCCGGCAGTGTGTCCGGGTCGCGGCGCGGGCCGGACAGCAGGTAGTGGGTGGACAGTAGCTCCTCGACCAGCCCGGCGACCCGCACCCGCGAGGCGACCAGCACGATCAGGTAGTCGCAGACCCGTTCCAGGTCCGCCACCAGGTGCGAGGACAGCACTACCGACAGTTCCTGCTCGGCGACGGCTTCCATCAGGTCCTGCAGGAACTCCCGCCGGGCCAGCGGGTCCAGGCTAGCCACCGGCTCATCCAGGATCAGCAGCTCGGGCCGCTTGGCGACGGCCAGGGTCAACGCGAGCTGGGCACGCTGACCGCCGGACAGCGTCCCGGCCTTCCGGCCCTGGTCCACGCCCAGCCGGTCGATCCGGCCGCGGGCCAGCTCCGCGTCCCACCCCGGGTTCAGGTGGGCGCCCAGGGCGAGGTGGTCGGCGACCGGCAGCCCGGCGTATACCGGCGCGTCCTGAGCCAGGAACCCGACCCTGGCCAGCTGCGCGGGGCCGGCCGCGGGCCGGCCGCCGAGTACCTCGATGCTGCCCGTGGTCGGCGCCAGCAATCCGGTGGCCAGGGACAGCAGGGTTGTCTTTCCGGCCCCGTTCGGGCCTACCAGGCCCACCACATGCCCGGGCGGGATGGAAAGCGTGCAGTCGGCCAGCGCCCACAGCCGCCGGTAGCGTTTGCCCAGGCCCTTGGTTTCAATGACCGCGGTCATGCTATGTCCTCTTCAGTTGCGGACCGAAAGGTGCTGGCGAACAGAGCCTCGATGGACTCCTCGTCCAAGCCGGCGCGGCGGGCCCTGGCCAGCCAGCGTTGCAGGTCGCGGCGCAGCGGCCCGTGCGCGGCCGGCGACGTGACGCCCAGGGTCGCGGTCACGAACGTCCCGATTCCCGGGCGGGCGGCCACCAGGCCTTCGTATTCCAGCTCCCGGTAGGCCTTCAGCACCGTGTTCGGGTTGATGGCCAGCCCAGCCGCCACGTCCTTGACCGTGGGCAGCTGGTCACCCTCGCGCAACAAGCCCAGCCTCAGCGCGTGGCGCACCTGGTGGATCAGCTGCAGGTACGGCGCGACGCCGGACCGGCCGTTCAGGTGGAACTCGATCACCATGCCTCGATTCATCTAGTTAGCTAGCACTATAGGCTTCTAACAAGATGTACTGTCAAGCATCGGTGAGCTCGCGTTCGATGTCGCTGACACACGAAAGGAGGCCCGCAGCGTTCGCTGCGGGCCTCCTTTCGCCTACCGTGTTCCTACGAGCCGGATGCCTGGCCCCGCTCCGGTGCCTCGACCCCGGATCCTGTTGCCTTGGCCAGCTCGACCGGCGGGGTGTCCGGCACCACCTCGGGCTTGGGCACGCCCTTGAAGGTGAACTTGGCTTCCTTGCCGGTCCCCTCGGTGTCGACCATGATGATCTGGCCGGCCTTGACCTCGCCGAAGAGGATCTTCTCCGACAGCTGGTCCTCGATCTCGCGCTGGATCGTCCTGCGCAGCGGCCTGGCACCGAGCACCGGGTCGTACCCGCGCTCGCCGAGCAGTTCCTTCGCGCCCTGCGTGAGCTCGATGCCCATGTCCCGGTCCTTGAGCCGCTCCTCCAGCATCGCGATCATCAGGTCGACGATCTGGAAGATCTCGTCCCTGGTGAGCTGGTGGAAGACGATGATGTCGTCGACGCGGTTCAGGAACTCTGGCCGGAAGTGCTGCTTGAGCTCGTCCTGCACCTTGTTCGTCATCCGCTCGTACGACCCGGTCGACTCCGATGCCGACCCGAACCCGACCGTGATGCCCTTGGAGATGTCCTTGGTGCCGAGGTTGGTCGTCATGATGATGACCGTGTTCTTGAAGTCCACGACCCTGCCCTGTGCGTCGGTCAGGCGGCCATCCTCAAGTATCTGCAGCAGCGAGTTGAAGATGTCCTGGTGGGCCTTCTCGATCTCGTCGAACAGCACCACCGAGAACGGCCTGCGGCGGACCTTCTCGGTCAGCTGGCCGCCCTCCTCGTAGCCGACGTAGCCGGGAGGCGAGCCGAACAGCCGCGAGACGGTGTGCTTCTCCATGTACTCGCTCATGTCCAGCTGGATCAGCGAGTCCTCGTCACCGAACAGGAACGCCGCGAGCGTCCTGGACAGCTCGGTCTTCCCGACGCCTGACGGCCCCGCGAAGATAAACGAACCGCCGGGGCGCTTCGGGTCCTTCAGGCCGGCCCTGGTGCGGCGGATGGCCTGAGAGAGCGCCTTGATCGCGTCGTTCTGGCCGATGACCCGCTTGTGCAGCTCGTCCTCCATCCGCAGCAAGCGGGCGGACTCGGCCTCGGTCAGCTTGAACACCGGGATGCCCGTCGCCGTCGCCAGCACCTCGGCGATCAGCTCTTCGTTCACCTCGGCGACGGCGTCCATGTCGCCGGCCTTCCACTCCTTCTCGCGGATGTCCTTCTTCTCGATCAGCTGCTTCTCCTTGTCACGGAGGGCGGCAGCCTTCTCGAAGTCCTGCGAGTCGATCGCGGATTCCTTGTCCCTGCGCACCTCGGCGATCCGCTCGTCGAACTCGCGCAGGTCCGGCGGCGCGGTCATCCTGCGGATGCGCATCCGCGAGCCGGCCTCGTCGATCAGGTCGATCGCCTTGTCAGGCAGGAACCTGTCGCTGATGTACCTGTCCGCCATCTGGGCGGCGGCCACCAGCGCGTCGTCGGTGATGGACACCCTGTGGTGCGCCTCGTACCGGTCGCGCAGGCCCTTGAGGATCTCGATCGTGTGCGAGATCGTCGGCTCGGCAACCTGGATCGGCTGGAACCTGCGCTCGAGCGCGGCGTCCTTCTCCAGGTGCTTGCGGTACTCGTCAAGCGTGGTGGCGCCGATGGTCTGCAGCTCACCGCGGGCGAGCATCGGCTTGAGTATCGAGGCCGCGTCGATCGCGCCCTCGGCCGCTCCCGCTCCGACCAGCGTGTGGATCTCGTCGATGAACAAGATGATGTCGCCGCGCGTGCGGATCTCCTTGAGCACCTTCTTCAGGCGCTCCTCGAAATCACCGCGGTACCGCGAGCCGGCCACCAGCGCGCCCAGGTCCAGCGTGTAGAGCTGCTTATCCTTGAGCGTCTCTGGCACCTCGCCCTTGACGATCCGCTGCGCCAGCCCCTCGACGACAGCGGTCTTGCCGACGCCGGGCTCGCCGACCAGGACCGGGTTGTTCTTGGTGCGCCGCGACAGCACCTGCATGACCCGCTCGACTTCCTTCTCCCGGCCGATCACCGGGTCGAGCTTGCCCTCGCGCGCGCCCGCCGTGAGGTTCCTGCCGAACTGGTCGAGCACCAGCGAGGTGGAAGGGGCGCTCTCGGAGGAGGTACCGGCCGCGGGCGGCTCCTTGCCCTGGTAGCCGTGCAGCAACTGGATCACCTGCTGGCGCACCCGGTTCAGGTCCGCGCCGAGCCGCACCAGGACCTGGGCCGCGACGCCCTCGCCCTCGCGGATCAGCCCGAGCAGGATGTGCTCGGTGCCGATGTAATTGTGACCAAGCTGCAATGCCTCGCGCAGCGAGAGCTCAAGTACCTTCTTGGCTCGCGGCGTGAAGGGGATGTGCCCGGACGGTGCCTGCTGGCCCTGCCCGATGATCTCTTCCACTTGCTGCCGCACGGCTTCCAGGCTGATGCCAAGCGACTCGAGTGCCTTCGCGGCGACGCCCTCGCCCTCATGGATGAGGCCGAGAAGTATGTGCTCAGTGCCGATGTAATTGTGATTCAGCATCCTGGCCTCTTCCTGAGCCAGGACCACAACCCGCCGCGCCCGGTCGGTAAACCTCTCGAACATGCTCGTTCGCTCCCTCACCTTGCGACCGGGCACTGACCACGATGGCCGCGTCCCTGCCGCGCACTAGCCCGTATACGGGGGAAGGCTGGCTGCGACAGGCCATGCACGAAGGCCCACCGCACTCCAGAGAGACCTTCCCCGCTATACGAGCGTTCACCCCATCCAACCTATGGTGAGGGAAGGCTGTTCCCCGGTACGCCGCTAGCGAACGCGGCGCGGCTGAGGGCACACCGGGTATCGCGTCGATACCCGCGGATACCGCGCTTATCGCCCGCCTCGCGTGCCGTCAGGCCGTCCGGGCCGACGACCGGGTAACTGGCCGGGCCGCCGGCCTCTGCCACCCCGGTACGGCTACCCGGTGCGGCGGGCCGGACGGACTCCGAGCGCCTTCGGCGGCAATGCGCGACCTTCGAGCGAGCGACGCGCGACACCGCTATCTCAGGCCGGGCACGCGGCTAGTGCGAGGCCTCGTACTCGGCGATGATGTTGCCAGGAATGCGGCCGCGCTCGCTGACCTTGTGCCCGCGCTGCCTTGCCCATTCCCTGATCTCTGAACTCCGCTCGCGACCAGGTCCGGTGCGGGCCTTACGACGGCGGCCGCCAGCAGTTGCCCTGCGCGCGTGGTCGGCGAATGCGCCGATCTTCTCGCGAAGTTCCTTGCTGTGCGGGCCACATAGATCGATCTCGTACGCGTTGCCATCAAAGGCGAACGAAACAGACTCTGTTCCCTCCACCTCGCCATCGTGGGGAAGGTCACACACCACCGTCACCACAGTCTTCTGAGCCATGCTGGTTAGCCTTTCCGTTACTGCCGAGTATTTAAGAGCTTAACCTATACCAGCCCACTGGTCGTCACAGATAAAGAGGTACTCTTCAAACGCGGCACGTTTTCTTGTCCAAGTTCGCGCAACTACTCACCGGGCAAGTCGCGTCCGGAACTAACTGTGACGGAGTGCTGCCGGTCAGTGATCGCGGCCGGTCGTGTCCGCTGATCTGTTCTCGCCGGAGGAACGCCGATCCGAACTGTCGTCAGATTCATTCGCTTCCCGGGACTCCGTTGAATCGGGCGATGAATCCGTCTCTTCGTCTTCTGCCGCCTTCTTGCCTCGCCGCATCTCATGGCGCACGAATGCAGCGGCCGCTATCAGGAAGGCGAGGGCGACCAGCAGCGGAGGTGTCAATGCGGCCAGGTCAGTCAGCATCGGCACCCCCTCATGGGTATCCAGACGTCACCGCAGCCAGCGCGCGCCCCAGCGGAATCGGCGCGAGCTCCCGATCGGCATGGTGTCGGCCGCTGACCTGGGAGGCCAAAAACCCAGTCAGCGCAGGCAATTACGGCGGATGCGATCGCGCGGCATCGTCGCGCGGCCGGGGCCCGGGCCGCCTCATTGTGCCGCAGCCAGCCTACGCCTGGCCCTCGGCCCGGTATCAGGCAGGCGAGACGAAAGCGGTCGCTCCACCTCACCGACACGCTATCCACACACGAATTCCACACTTCCGGCACTAGCTATCCCGCGACATCGTCCGGCCGCCTCGAAGCCGCACCCGAGCGCCAATTCCAGGGTCGCGCCGACCTGCCGGTAATGCAGTCTGCGGGGTGCTCCTTGAGGTTCTTGCAGCATGCAATGAAATCCTTTGCAGTTGCACGCTGCACGACTGCATGGCGCGCATGTTTTCGCCCGCGGATTGCGACATCCGGACATCTAACTGGCCCACGCGGGTTACGAGGAACGAATTTCGGCCATCTATGCCTCCGGGCTACCGGTTTTCGTTCAGGAAATCCAGCAGCCCGCTTACTCGTACGGTGCACCCGAACAATGTCGCGGCGCGATGAGCCACAGCTTTCGGCCTGCCCGAACATTCGCGAGCCGAACCAGGATGACCGCCACGACCGGGGGGACCTGAACGCCCGCTTGGACGGCCGATGCCCGTCGAGGCCCCGCTACGACGCGACCACCATATAGCCAGCCGGGCAAGCGACCGGCTTGCCCGGCTGCACATCACGGCCAGATCACGCGTCACGACCGTCCTTAAGACACGCCCTCTGACCTGCGGGAACGTTGTCAATACCGGCGCCGGGCGGCTGGCGGAGCACGATGGTCAGCACGCAACTGTATGCCTGCATGCACCGAAAGTCATCACTGTGACCGAGGTGTCCGAGACGAAACTTTTCTCATCAACGGTGCAGGGGGTTCGTCAGTCGATTAGTGTCCCTGGCTGTTACCTCGTTCCCGCTGGCGCGCCCTGACGCGGGTGCCGCCAGCCAAGGAAAGGAGCGCCACTGTGGAGCGCTCGCCAGATGGTTGGCACTCCAGGCGCCGCCCGGCAACTGGCGGCACGGTATCCCCGACCACGGGGTCTCCGACCGAAGGGTCCCTGACCACGGGGCACAGGCGATCGCGCAGGTTTGCCAGGCGCGTCGCGGCGGCCGTCGGCATCGCGGCCGCCGTTGGACTCGCGGTCCCGGTCTCGATGTCCGGAGCCGCATCGGCCAGTCCGCAGCCCACGCTGAAGGAGCTGCTCGCCCAGGCGGCCAAGCTGTCCAGGCAGATCGACAGCCTCAGCCAGCAGTACGACGCGCTGCGGATCCAGTACAACGAGGCCAGGGCGCAGGTCAAGATCGCCCGCATGATCGTGCGGCGGGACGAGCGGCTGCTCAAGATCGACCAGGCGGCAATCGCGCAGATCGCGGCCGCCGGATACATGACCGGCGGGGTCAACCCGGCGATCGGCCTGCTGACGAGCAAGAACCCCGAGTCCATGCTGAACCGGGCGTCGATACTCGGGCAGCTGCAGAAGGAGAACGGGAACAAGCTGCACCTCGTCGCGACAGCACGGGCCGCGGCGCAGCGGGCCAAGCTGCTCGCCATCGAGCAGCAGCGCAATGCGGCCAAGCTGTCCAAGGCCATGAAGGCCAAGGTCTCGGTTATCCAGGCCAAGGAGAACAAGCTCAACTCGGCGGCCTTCGCGAAGGCGCTCGCGATCTACAGGCAGACCGGTACCTACCCGCCGATCCAGGTCAACGGCCGGTCGCTCGGCGTTCAGGCGCTCAGGATCGCGATGACCAAGATCGGCGATCCTTATGTCTGGGGCGGAGCAGGGCCCAGCAGCTTTGACTGCTCTGGCCTGGTCATGTGGGCGTACGCGCAGCTTGGCATCAGCCTGCCGCACTTCACCGGCGACCAGTGGAACTCGGGCGTCCACGTGCCGCGGAGCCAGCTCCAGCCGGGCGACCTCCTGTTCTTCTACTCGGGCATCAGCCACGTCGGGATCTACGTGGGCAACGGCTTCATGCTGGACGCGCCCACGTTCGGAATCCCGGTGGGCATTCACCCAGTCATGTGGGATGTCTTCGACGGGGGCGTCCGGATCGCCTAGCTGGGCCTGACGACCGGGAACAGGACCGTCTCCCTGATCGACGCGCCGGTCAGCATGATCAGCACCCTGTCGATGCCCATGCCCATCCCGCCGGCGGGCGGCATGCCGTATTCGAGCGCCCGCAGGAAGTCCTCGTCGAGCTGCATGGCCTCGGCGTCGCCGCCAGCGGCGAGCAGCGACTGAGCCGTGAGCCTCGCCCGCTGCTCGACCGGGTCGACGAGCTCGGAGTAACCGGTGCCGATCTCGGTGCCGAACGCGACCAGGTCCCACTTCTCCGCCAGCCTGGGGTCCTCCCTGTGCGCCCTGGTCAGCGGCGAGACCTCGACGGGGAAGTCACGGTAGAAGGTCGGGAGCACGGTCTTGGACTCGACCAGGTGCTCGTATATCTCCAGCAGCACCTGGCCGGCGTTCCACGCCGGGTCCACGGCGATCCCCGCCTGATCGGCCAGCCTGCGCAGCTGGTCCTCCCCGGTGTCCGGCGTCACCTTCTCGCCGAGTGCCGCGGAGACCGCGTCGTGCACGCTGACGGACGGCCACTCACCGCCGATATCGTGCTCTCCGCCGTCCGGCCGGCGCACCACCGTGCCGCCGAGGCCGGCCTGCGCCGCGCTGACGATCAGGCTCTGCGTCAGCGCGCCGATCGTGCCGTAGTCGCCATACGCCTCGTACGCCTCGAGCATCGTGAACTCGGGGTTGTGGGTCGCGTCGGCGCCTTCGTTGCGGAAGTTCCTGCCGAGCTCGTAGACCTTCTCAAGCCCGCCGACCATCAGTCGCTTGAGGTACAGCTCGAGTGCGATCCGCAGGTACAGCGGCATGTCGTAGGCGTTGATGTGGGTCACGAACGGCCGGGCGTTCGCGCCGCCATGCAGCGTCTGCAGCATGGGCGTTTCCGCCTCGATGAATCCCTGGCTGTGCAGCTCCTCGCGGATGGCGCGGGTGACCGCAGCCCGCAGTTCGGGCAGCCGCCTGGCCTCGGGGTTGACGATCAGGTCCACATAACGCATGCGCACCCGTGACTGCGGGTCCGTCAGGCCGGCGTGCTTGTCGGGGAGCGGACGCAGCGACTTGGCGGTGATCGCGAACGAATCGGCGAGCACGGAGAGCTCGCCGCTGCGCGACGTAATGACCTCGCCGGTCACCCCGACGTGGTCACCGAGGTCGACGTCGGACTTCCAGGCGGCGAGCGCCTCCTCGCCGACCTTGTCGCGGGAGATCATCACCTGGATCTCGCCCGAGCCATCCTTGATCATGGCGAAACAGAGCTTCCCCCCGGTCCGGTAGAGCATGACCCGCCCGGTGACCCCGACCTTGTCGCCGGTGGCCGTGTCCGGCGGCAGGTCCTGATGCTGCTTCCTGACATCGGCGATCGCGTGGGTGCGCGGGTAACTGACCGGATAGGGTTCGACGCCGGCCGCCCTGAGCCGCTCGACCTTGGCCAGCCTGACCCGCATCTGCTCGGACAGGTCAGGTGCCTGCCAGGAGTCCTCGCTCATCTGCCAGAGGCTACAGCCGCCCCGCCCTGCGCAGCGACTCAGATTCCGCGCGCCCCGTCTCGGGCCCACCTATGAACCCTAGGTGGGCCTATAGCACCACTAACGGTTCACAGGTGGGGCTGGTCCGCGGGATCATGGGGCGAGGTTGCGGTCCCAGACGAGGCGGAGGCCGATCAGGGTAAGCCAGGGCTCGTAGGCGTCGATGATCTTGACCTCGTCGATGACAAGCGGCGCGAGGCCGCCAGTCGCGATCACGGTGACGTCGTCCGGGTTGCCTGGAGACAACTCGGCGGCCATCCGGCTGGCGATCCCCTCGATCTGGCCGGCGAAACCGAAGATGATCCCCGACTGGAGCGCCTCGACGGTGTTCTTGCCGACCACCCGGGCCGGCCTGGCCAGCTCGACCTTCAGCAGCTGGGCGGCCCGCCTGGACAGCGCGTCGACGGAGATCTCGATCCCCGGCGCGAGCGCCCCGCCGACGAACTCGCCGCGCGCGCTCACGGCGTCGAAGTTGGTCGAGGTGCCGAAGTCGACGACGATCGCGGGCCCGCCGTACAGGTGCACGGCCGCGACCGTGTTCATGATCCGGTCGGTGCCGACTTCCTTCGGGTTGTCCATCCGGATCGAGACGCCGGTCTTGACCCCCGGCTCGATGATCAGCGCGGGCAGGTTCTCGTAGTACCGGCCGAGCATTTCCCGCATCTCGTGCAGTACCGAAGGAACGGTCGAGCACACCGCGATCCCGTCGAGGCCCGCGGCCTCGACCTTCGCGCTCTGCGACAGCAGCCCGCGGAGCGTCACGGCCAGCTCGTCGGCGGTCCTGACCGGATCCGTCGCGATCCGCCAGTGCTCCACCACTTCCTCGCCGTCGAAGACGCCGAGCACGGAGTTGGTGTTGCCGACGTCAATCGTGAGCAGCATGGCCTACCGCCCCGATCCGGGATCAGCCCGGACATCAAGGCCGATGTCGAGCGCGGGGGCCGAGTGCGTCAGCGCACCCACCGCCAGGTAGTCCACACCTGTCGCGGCGACCGCGGCCGCGTTCTCCAGGCGCAGTCCGCCGCTCGCCTCCAGCCTGGCCAGCCCGGCCGTCCGCCTGACCGCCTCAGCCATGTCCGCCACGCTGAAATTGTCCAGCAGGATGAGGTTCGCGCCCGCGGCAACCGCCTCATCGACCTGGGCGAGCGTGTCGCACTCCACCTCGGCCGGCAGATCGGGCGCCACCTTGCCGACCGCGTCGAACGCCGCTGTCACTGACCCGGCACCAGCCACATGATTGTCTTTGATCAGCGCCGCATCCGACAGCGACATCCTGTGGTTGACCCCGCCCCCGCACCGCACCGCGTACTTCTCGACCGCCCGCAGCCCGGGCAACGTCTTCCTGGTGTCCCGGATCCGCGCCCCCGTCCCGGCCACGGCATCCACCCATCGTGCCGTCAGCGTCGCGATGCCGGACATGTGGCAGAGCAGATTGAGCGCCGTCCGTTCGGCCGTCAGGATCACCCGTAGCGGCCCTTGGACCGTCATGAGGATGTCGCCGTCGGCGACCCTGTTGCCGTCGGCGACGTGGTGGCGGCCGGCGCGAACAATGGGTGCCGCCGCGCGCTGAACGGCTGCGGCGGACCCATCGCCCGCGCCGGCCACCTGAAACACCGCCTCAGCCACGTAAAGACCGGCGACCACCCCAGCCCGCCGCGCCACGATATCCGCGGTCCCTGCTTCATCGCGCGGGATCATTGCTGCCGTGGTCACATCGGGGCCGTCGGCGAGGTCTTCTGCCAGGCCCGCTTGGACGACCCGCAGCACCATGGCCGGGTCAAGCCCGCAGGACTCCAGCCTCGCCGCCAGCTCCGCCGCTATCTCAGGCACCGCTGGGCTCCTCGCCCGAAGTTCGCACGAACCTGGCTGTCAGACCGTCGTCGGCTTCGCCGCTGAGGGCCACGACGATGTGGCCTAGCCAGTCGTCGGACGCATCGGGGTAGTCCTCGCGCCAGTGGCTGCCGCGGGTCTCCGTTCGCAGTGCAGCGGACACGACGAGGGCCGAGGCGAGCGTGTGCACGTTGGTCGCCTCCCAAGCGGCCAGGCTGGGATGAGCCCACTGCTGGTCACCGAGCTTGCGGAGGGCGTCGGCCGCTCCTGCCAGGCCGGGCCCTGACCGGAGCACGCCAGCGCGCTCGGTCATCAGGTGCTGGACCTGGTCAATGGCACCAGGGTCGACGAGGCCGGCAGTCCGGTTGTCGGGAGCTGGCGCCTGCCGGGCCGGCAGGCCTGAGGCGAGGTCCGCGGCGATGCGCTCGGCGAAGACCAGGCCCTCGAGCAGCGAGTTGGAGGCGAGCCGGTTGGCGCCGTGGACGCCGGTGCAGGCAGCCTCGCCGCAGGCGTAGAGGCCGCCGACGTTGGAGCGCCCGTGCAGGTCTGTCTTCACGCCGCCGCTGGCGTAGTGGGCGGCGGGGACCACCGGGATGGGCCGGCGGACCGGGTCGATGCCGTGGGAGAGGCAGCTCGCCCTGATCGTGGGGAACCGGTGCTCCCAGACGTCGTCGCCGAGGTGGGTGCCGTCGAGATAGACGTGGTCGGTGCCGGTTTCGGCCATCACGTTCATGATCGCTTTGGCGACCACGTCGCGCGGCGCGAGGTCGGCGAGCGGGTGGCGGCCGGTCATGAACCGACGGCCGGAGCCGTCGGTCAGGACCGCGCCCTCGCCGCGTACCGCCTCGGAGATAAGCGGCTGCCTGCCGCGGGCGCCGGCGCCGAGCCACAGCACGGTGGGGTGGAACTGAACGAACTCAAGGTCTGCGGCCTCCGCGCCGGCCCGCAGAGCGATGCCGATGCCGTCGCCCGTCGAGACCGGCGGGTTCGTCGTTGCCGAGTAGACCTGGCCCATCCCGCCGGTCGCCAGCACGACGGCGGGCGCGTGCACGGCTCCGACGCCGTCCTGCTGGCCTTCGCCGATCACGTGCAGCGTGAGGCCGGCGACGCTGCCGTCGCCTGCCAGCAGCAGGTCAAGCGACATGGCGCGCTCGATCACGTCGATGCCGGTGCCCTCGTCGGCGCCGGCGCCCGCCTCTGCGAGGGCGCGGAGCAGCGCCCTGGAGACCTCGGCGCCGGTCGCGTCACCGCCCGCGTGCGCGATCCTGCGCCGCAGGTGCCCGCCTTCCCTGGTGAGCTCCAGGACGCCGCCGGCGTCAGCGTCGAACCTGGCACCGAGCGCCATCAGGCGGCGCACGGCTTGCGGGCCGTCGGTCACGAGCGCGCGGACGGCGTCGACGTCGCAGATGCCAGCGCCGGCGCTCAGGGTGTCGGCGAGGTGCTGTTCTGGGGTATCGCCAGGCCCGAGCGCCGCGGCGATGCCGCCCTGGGCCCACCGCGTCGAGCCGTCGTCGAGCATCGACTTGGTGACCAGCAGCACGTTGCTGTCCGGCAGGGCCCTGTGCGTGCTCAGCGCGGCCGTCACGCCCGCGATGCCGGAGCCGACGACCACGACGTCGGCGTGCCTGACCCAGCCGGGCGGAGGAGCCAGCAGCCTGCGCGCGATCATCGGGCCCTCCGGGCCGGCTTCTCGCCTCGGGCCCTCCGGGCCGGCTTCTCGCCTCGGGCCCCCCGGGCCGGCTTCTCGCCTCGGGCCTGCCCAAGTTCGACCGCGGTGTTGTCGATCAGCCTGGTCTTGCCGACGGTGGCGGCGACCAGCAGCAGGGCCCGGCCGGCGAAGCCGGCCGGGACCGGCAGGAACGTCGCCGGGTCGACTAGGTCCAGGTAGTCGGCCGCGAGCGGCGGATCGGCCTTGCCGGCGGCCGACAGCTCGTCCTGGGCGGCCCCGAGGACGGCGCCCGTGCCAGCGGCGGCGGCCGCGAGCCCCGCGCGCAAGGCCATGGGCAGGGCGAGAGCCGTGGCCCGCTCGTCCGGCGAGAGGTAGCGGTTGCGGCTGGAAATCGCCAGGCCGTCGGGATCACGCATGATCCCGACGGGCTCGATCGTGACCGGGATGTTCAGGTCGGCCACCATCCTGCGAACCAGCGCAAGCTGCTGCGCGTCCTTCTCCCCGAAGACCGCGATGTCCGGATCGACGAGGTTGAACAGCTTGAGCACCACGGTCAGGACGCCTTCGAAGAACCCTGGCCGGCAGGTCCCCTCAAGCACCTCGCCCATCTGGCCGGGCCGCACCGTGACCATCTGCTCAGCCTGGTACATCTCCCCATGGGACGGGGCGAAGACGACGTCCGCGCCCGCCTCTGCGCAGACAGCCACGTCGTCGCCGAGCGTGCGCGGATAGCGGTCCAGGTCCTCACCGGCCCCGAACTGCAGCGGGTTCACGAACACGGACACCACGAGCGCCCCGTTAGGCCCCGAAATCTGCCTGGCCGTGCGCAGCAGCGCGCGGTGCCCGTCATGCAAGGCGCCCATGGTCGGAACCAGCACCACGGGCGCCGTCAGCGTCGCCCGGCAGGCGGCGAGCCCGGCCTTCGTCCTGGCCAGCATCGGGATCATGCGGCCGACCCTGACAGCACGCCGAGCAGGCGCTGGGCATCCGCGGACGTGAGCGTCCCGGCCGCCAGCGCGCGGTCGGCCGTCAGCCGCGCCAGGGCGAGGTAGGCGCCGAGCGCCTCTGGCGCGGCCTTCGCGATCGCTTCCACATGCGCCGCTACCGTGTCCGCGTCGCCGCGTGCGACTGGCCCGGTCAGCGCCTGATCGCCGAGCGCGAGCGCGTTCTCCAGTGCCGCTCCGAGCAGCGGGCCTAGCATCCTGCCCGGGTCGGGAACGCCTGCCTCGCGCAGCAGGTCGGCGGCCGACGCGACGAGCGTGACCAAGTGGTTCGCGGCGCTGGCCAGGCCGGCGTGGTAGAGGCCGCGCTTGTCCTCCTCGATGAACACAGGCTCGCCGCCCATCTCCACCACCAGCGCCTCGGCGACGGGCCTGAGCTGCTCGGGAGCCGTCACGCCGAACGAGATCCCGGTCATCTTGTCGACGTCGTCGGCGCGTCCTGTGAACGTCATCACCGGGTGCAGGGCAAGCGGAAGGGCGCCGGCCACGACCGCTGGGTCGAGGACGGCCAGGCCGTGCCGGCCGCTCGCATGAGCCATCAGCCGCCCCTCCATCGCCACGCCGGTCTCGGCGAGCCCGCTGACCAGGGCGGGCAGCGCGTCGTCGGGAACGGTGAGCAGGACCAGATCGGATGTTTCGACGACCTGCTGCGGCCTCGCCACCTTCGCCTGAGGCAGGCTGCGGCTGATCCTCTCGAGCGAGGCCTTTGACACCGCCGACGCGGCGACGATCCGGTGGCCGGCCCTGGCCAGCGCCGCGGCCATGGCCGTGCCGGCCCGGCCGGCTCCCACCACGCCGACGGCAAGCTGCGCCGGGTGCGGCAGATCCGTAGCCGCCGCGCGGCCGCTCACGACCTGCGCCCCCGCTGGCCGTTGGAGGATGGCAGGTCGTCGGCGTCGTCGTCCTCTGGCGGCTCAGGCGCCCGGCAGGCTCGCTCCAGGTACAGGGCGGCCAGCACAAGCGCGATCGCCGCCAGCATCGTCACGGCCGAGGCGAGCGCGTCGTGGCCGGGCACGGGCTTGTCGATCAGCGGGATCGTGTAGACGAGGAAGCCGAGCGCGAGCCCGGCGATGGCCGCTCCCGCCGCCGAGCTCGCCTTCGCCAGCGCCACCACCCGCGGCACGGCCATGGGCTGGACCGGCTTGGCTCCAGGCTGGCCGTGCAGCCGCGGGCCGAGGTTCCTGCCGAAACCGAACTCTCCGATCGCGAGCAGGATCAGCGCCGGCACGGCCGTCCACGGCAGCGGCGGCAAGCTGGAGAAGGTGAACTTGACCACGATCCATGCCAGCGCAGCGCTGATCGCCCCGATCGCCAGCAGCGACCACGGCTTCGTTGGCTGCATCTGACTGACTCACCCGCCCTGATTCGTTGTTGCCTGCGGCCGCACTGTCAGCCTAAGGTCGCCGCGCCGCCAGACGGTGCCGGCTTCGCCGGCCGCGGCCGGGTCGGAGCCTGTGCCGGCGATCAGGCCGGCGACCGGGCCGAAGCCAGGCAGCGTCGCGCCGGGGTCGACGTCGTGCCACGGCAGCAGCACGAAGGCGCGTTCGTGCGCACGGGGATGCGGCAGGGTCAGCGTCGGGTCATCGCTGATCTCGTCATCGATGGCGATGATGTCGATGTCGAGCGTGCGCGGACCCCACCGGACGGTCCGCACCCTGCCCTGCGCGTGCTCGGCCGCCAGCGCGAGCCGAAGGATGTCCTGGCCAGGCAGCGCGCTGACGGCGAGCAGGACCGCGTTGAGGTAATCGGTCTGGGCGGGCCCGCCGACCGGGCTGGTCTCGAAGACGGCAGACACCGCCAGCAGCTCAAGGCCGGGGGCGGCTGCCAGGTCGTCGACGCCAGCCTGCATCGTGGCCAGGCGGTCACCGACGTTGCTGCCGAGCGCGAGCACCACCCGACGATCCGCCCCCGTCAACGCGCGTCCCGGCTGCGCCTTATCGTGACGCTGACATCCCGGACCGGCACGCCGACGGGCGCGTGCGGCTTGTGCACGGTGATCTCAGCGTGCTGCACGGGCTCCTGCTCGAGGCAGGCAGCCGCGAGCCGCCCGGCGAGCGTTTCGATCAGCGCCACCGGCTCGCCAGCGATGATCTCGGCAAGCCGGCCCGACAGCGACCCGTAGTCAACGGTGCGCGACAGGTCGTCGGTGTCGGCCGCCGCGCTGGTGTCCAGCCACAGCACTGCGTCGACGACGAACTCCTGGCCGCGCTCGCGCTCAGCGGCCAGCACCCCGTGGTACCCATAGGCGCGCAGGCCGGACAGGCAGATCCGGTCCATGTGGTTCACGGCAGACGTTCCGCAAGCAGCCGCGCGGCGATCCTGACGGCGTCTGCGTTGGCGGGCACCGCGTGCACCCGCGCACACCAGGCTCCGGCCATGGCCGCGTACATCGTCAGCGCCGCGGTCGCGTCATCGCACTCGGGGAACGGTCTCGGCTTGTCCTGTCCCGAGCCGAGCAGCCTGGCGATGAACCCCTTCCTGGACGCGCCGACCAGCACGGGGAAGGGCGCCGCTGGGTGTTCCAGGCAGCCGATCTCGCGCAGCCTGCTGAGCAGCGCCCAGCTGTGCGCTGCCAGCTTGGCGAAACCGAGACCGGGATCGATGATCAGCTGAGCCGGGTCGATGCCTGCCGCCGTCAGCGCCGTCACCCGCCGAGACAGCTCGGCGGTCACCTCCTTGACCACGTCGGCGTAGACCGCCCGGTCCTGCATGTCCACGCTGTGGCCGCGCCAGTGCATGACCACGTAGGGGACCCCGGACTCGGCGATCAGGCCGGCCATCCCAGGATCGGCGAGACCGCCGCTCACGTCGTTCACCAGCCGCGCGCCCTCGGCGATGGCCCGCTCGGCGACCCTGACGCGCATGGTGTCGATGCTGACGACGACGTCCGCGCCGGCCAGCGCGCAGATGACAGGGGCGACCCGCCGGAGCTCCTCGTCCTCGCTGATCCGCAGCGCTCCCGGCCTGGTGGACTCGCCACCGACGTCGACGATGTCCGCTCCGGCCGCCGCCAGCTCAAGGCCGTGGGTGATCGCGGCATCGGGGCCGAACCACTTGCCGCCGTCGGAGAAGGAGTCAGGCGTGACGTTGACGACGCCCATGACCAGGCAACGGTCAGCCGCGGGAAGACCCGGAGGACTGATCGCTGCACCGGCCATGGGCGTAAATCTACAAGTCCCGCCGCCGCGGCGAAGGAACGGGCCTAGCCCGCTCCCCGGCCGGCTGAGGGGATGTCTCCTGGCGCCGGTTCGCTGTTCTCCTCAGTCGGCGGCCGGACGCTCGCTGAGGCCTTCCGGGCTGGTGTCACCGCGTTGCGCAGCTTCCTGATGACCCGTCGCGCCCCGAGCTTCGGCCAGACCAGGAATGCCTCGGCCTCCAGCGCGGCCAGGCCGACCCTGATCGTGTCCCTGGTCGAGGCGAAGACCATGAACCTGGGCACCCAGGCGGGCGCGAACTTGGCGTTGAACTTGTACAGCGACTCGATCTGGAACCACCTGGACAAGAAGACCAGGATCCGGCGCCAGGCGCGGGTGATCGGCCCGGCCCCGATCCGCTCGCCGCGTTCGAGCGCCGCGCGGAAGGCCGCGAAGTTCAGCGAGATGCGGGAAACGCCGAGGCCGGGAGCGGCCCTGATGGTCTCGACGATCATGAAGTCGTTCAGGCCGGGCTGCGCCGATCTGTCCCGGCGCATCAGGTCAAGCGATAGCCCGTCGGTACCCCACGGCACGAAGTGCAGCAGCGCCCGCAGCTCGCCATCCTCGACGGCGGTCGCGATCACGCAGCGTTCGTCGCCTGGGCCGCCGATCCTGCCGAGCGCCATCGAGAAACCGCGCTCTGTCGGGTTCCCTCGCCAGGTGTCCGCCTGCCTGACCAGCCTGGCGATCTCGCCGGCCGGAACGTCGCCCACCCGGCGCACCTGGGCCGCGTAGCCGGCTCTGCTGACCCTGGTCACCATCTGCCTGACGTTGCGCATGGCCCTGCCCTGCAGCGAGAACTCGCCGACCTGCACGACGGCCTCGTCGCCGAGTTCGAGCGCGGTCAGCTCGCCCTGCCGGCACCAGATCTCCGCGCCAAGCTCGCTGCATCCGATGACCGCGGGGACCCAGGCGTGCCTGGCGGCCATGTCCAGGAACGCGTCGATCGCGCCCGGCCAGGCCTCCTTGTCGCCGAGCGGATCCCCGCTCGCGAGCATGACGCCCGAGACCACCCGGTAACCGATGCAGGACTTCCTCGTCGCCGACCAGATCACGCTCTTGTCGTTGCGCAGCGCGAAGTAGCCAAGCGAATCGGTCGCCCCGTGCCTGTCAAGCAGCTCCCTGATCTGGGTGGCATCGGCGGCGCTGAGCCGGCCTTCCGGCCTGGCTGGCCGCAGGAACAAGAAGGCGCTGACGACCACCGTGACGAAGCCGAGAGCGCCCAACAGCAGGTAGAAGAAGTCGCCGTGGATGTCGTCAGGGGCGAATCGCACCGGGCCGCCGACGCCGACCAGGCCGTACAGGGCTGTCTGCAGGCGGGCGGCGAACGAGTAGCCGCCTGGCAGGCCGGCCCTGACAGGTAGCCCACGCCGATGATCAGGGCGGCCGCGAGCAGGCCGGTCAGGGCCGTCAGCGCGCGCCACCGGGTGCGCGCGTCGCCGACGGCGTAGAACTCGGTACGGAAGAACGCGCCGGCCACGACCAGCAGCAGCAGGATCACGAATCCGATGCCGACCCCGAGCGCCATGTCGCGGTGATGGCCCACCAGGTAGATCGCGTGCGCCAGGCTGATGATCGCGCTGATGATCAGCAGCGCCATGACCTCTTGCCACGCCCGGTGCTTACGCCTGCGCAGTCCGTACGACGCCATCAGCAGGAGCAGGCCGATGATGATGTCCGCGGTCCTGGTCAGGACCGCGACGGTACCGGGCACGACCACAGGCAGCCGCTGCAGCCTGGCGTGCAGGTCGTTGGTCGGCGCGGTCACGCCGAGCGTGACGTCCGCGAGGCCGAGCAGGAACATCATGAGACCGGCGGTGACCGGAACCCAGCGGCGCTGCTGCCGCCGGTCGACAACCCTGGCCGCGGTCGTGCGCGGGGGCGGCTTGGGCTCCCGCCCGGAGCCCGTAGCCAGCGGCCGATCTGGAAGGCCCTCGGTAAGGTCCGTCATATCCGGCATCTGTGTGCGGCCCTGACTCACGGGCACAGCGTAGTGATAAACGACTGCGCTTGCGGACGAATCGTTAGGGGGTGTCTCCCTAGCGGCGGGCCATCAGCAAACTCATGGCCTCCGCCCTTGTGCCATCCGAGCTGCGGAAGCAGCCACGGACCGCGGACGTCACGGTTTTAGAGCCTGGCTTGCGCACGCCCCTCATGGCCATGCACAGATGCTCGGCTTCCACGACCACGATAACCCCGCGCGGCTCGAGCACCTCCATCAGCGAATCGGCGATCTGGCTGGTCATCCGCTCTTGCACCTGCGGCCGTCGCGCGTACACGTCGACCAGCCTGGCGAGCTTCGACAAGCCGGTGATCTGGCCGCGCTCGTTCGGAATATAGCCCACGTGCGCGTAACCGAAGAATGGCGTCAGATGGTGTTCGCAGGTCGAGAACAGCTCGATATCGCGGACAAGCACCATTTCGTCATGGTCGGCATCGAAGACCGTCGTCAGGATGTCCTTCGGGTGCTGGCCGAGCCCGGCGAACTGCTCCGCGTACGCGCGTGCCACCCGGCCTGGAGTGTCCTTGATGCCCTGGCGGTCGGGATCCTCACCGATCGCGAGCAAGATCTCCCGTACCGCCCGCTCGATCCGCTCGAGATCAACTGACTGGCTCAATGAACTGGCTCAGGTCAGCCCGGTCGGCCGCCCAGGCCATGCGGCCCGGCTTCCCGCCTCAGGCCCTGATCACCAGGCTCGATGCTGAACGGGTCCGGCATGGGCGCGATACCGCCCGGGTAAGCGCCCTTGCTCAGGTTGGGTGCCTGACCGTTGCCGCCGAGCGGCAGCTCCTTGCCGTCGCTCGCGGCGGTCAGCGCCAGCTCCTTCGGCGTCAGCACCGGCGGGCGGTCGGAAGGCATCCGCTTGCCATAGCCGGTGTAAGAGCCGCGGGAAGGCCGCTTCTGCACCGGGGCGAAGATCTCGAGTACCTGATCCCGCGACAGCGTCTCGTGCTCCATCAGCTGCAGCACCAGATGGTCGAGCACGTCCCTGTACTGCACCAGGACATCCCACGCCTCGTCGTGCGCGGCCTCGATCAGGCGCCTGACCTCCTCGTCGATCGCCGAGGCGATTTCCTCGGAGTAGTCGCGCGAGTGCGACATCTCCCTGCCGAGGAACGGCTCGGAGTCGCCGGTACCGAACTTGCGGGCGCCGAGGCGCTCGCTCATGCCGTACTCGGTCACCATGCCGCGCGCGATCTGGGAGGCCTTCTCGATGTCGTTGGCGGCCCCCGTGGTCGGCTCGTGGAACACGAGCTCTTCCGCGGTGCGGCCGCCGAGCAGCATCGCCAGCTGGTCCATCATCTCGGCCCGGCTGACCAGGAACTTGTCCTCCGACGGCGCCGCCGCCGTGTACCCGAGGGCACGGCCGCGCGGGATGATGGTGATCTTGTGCACCGGGTCGGCGTGCGGCATCGCGTGGCCGACCAGGGCGTGCCCGCCCTCGTGGTAGGCGATGAGCTTCCGCTCCTTCTCGGAGAGCAGCACGCTCTTGCGCTTGGGTCCTGCCGTGACCCGGTCGATGGCCTCCTCAAGGGAGTACATCGTGATCTGGGTCTCGTTACCGCGCGCGGTGAGCAGCGCGCCCTCGTTGATCACATTGGCGAGGTCCGCGCCAGTGAACCCGGGGGTGCGCCTGGCGATCACGTCCAGGTCCACGTCGGTGGCGAAGGGCTTGCCCCTGGCGTGCACCCGCAGGATGCCCTTCCGGCCAGCGAGATCCGGCTGCGCGACCACGATCTGGCGGTCGAACCGGCCGGGGCGCAGCAGCGCCGGGTCGAGGATATCGGGACGGTTGGTGGCGGCGATCACGATGACGCCGCCCTTGGTGTCGAAACCGTCCAGCTCGACAAGCAGCTGATTCAGTGTCTGCTCGCGCTCGTCGTGCCCGCCGCCGAAGCCCGCGCCGCGGTGACGGCCGACCGCGTCGATCTCGTCGACGAACACGATCGCCGGGGCGTTGGCCTTGGCCTGCTCGAAGAGGTCACGAACCCGGGAGGCACCGACGCCGACGAACATCTCGACGAAGTCAGAACCTGAGATGGAATAGAACGGCACGCCCGCCTCGCCCGCCACGGCGCGCGCCAGCAGCGTCTTGCCGGTCCCCGGCGGGCCGTAGAGCAGCACGCCCTTCGGGATCTTGGCGCCGATGGCCTGGAACTTGGCTGGCGTCTGCAGGAACTCCTTGATCTCTTCGAGTTCCTCGATCGCCTCGTCAGCGCCCGCCACGTCGGCGAAGGTCGTCTTCGGCGTGTCCTTGGTGATCAGCTTCGCCCTGGACTTGCCGAAGTTCATGACCCGCGAGCCGCCGCCCTGCATCTGGTTCATGAACACGAAGAACAGCAAGAAGATCACGATGAACGGGAGCCAGCCGAGCAGCACGTTCAGCAGCGAGTTGCCCTGCGGGTTCTTGACGTCGTAGCCACCGGGGAGATTGCCGCTGTTGTTCTGCTTCTGCAGGATGCGGTAGATCTGGTTTTCCTGGTTGCCCACCCAGGTGGCCTGGAGGTTATGGCCCTTTGTGGTGGTGACCTGGACGACCTGCGTCGGCACGTTGAGGATGGCCGACCTGACCTGACCTGTCTGGACAAGCTTCATGACCTGCGAAGTCTGCACAGTGCGGTACTGGTTCGAACCGGTGAACTTGAGCACTACGACGAGCAGCACGAAAACAAGCAGGATGACCAGCATCCAGCTCCGGAAGATGCGCTTCAGATCCATCGATTAGCGGCCCGGCGAGCCGGGCCGGTACCTCCTGCCGAGCCTCGTGTCCCGCCGCCTTCCGGCAGGAGCGCAGTCCGTCCGAGCATTCCATGCGCGGTATTCCCGATCTCACGCACATAACGCGAGAGAACCGACGGTACACCGCGCCGGCTCGCACCGGCACGTAGGCGGCACTTCAGGAAGCCGCGTGCCCTATGCTCCGCCTCTACCCTATGTAAACGCTATTCAACTTCTGATGTGTTCCCCTCCGGATCCGCTGTGTTCCCCTCCGGATCGGCCGAAGCCTCAGCGGAGTACGCATGCGGGGCGAGGGTGCCGATGAAGGGCAAGTTGCGGTACCGCTCGGCGTAATCAAGGCCGTACCCGATGACGAACTTGTCATCGATCTCGAAACCCGTATAGGCCACCTCGACCGGCATCTGGGCCGCCGCCCGCTTGCGCAGCAGCACGCACACGCCGACCGACAAAGGGTCACGTGACTGCAAGTTGTGTACCAGGTAGGACAGGGTGAGCCCCGAGTCCACGATGTCCTCGACGACGAGCACGTGCTTGCCGCTGATATCGGCGTCGAGGTCCTTGAGTATCCGGACCACGCCAGAGGACGTCGTGCCTGAGCCGTAGGAGGAGATGGCCATCCAGTCCATGCTGACCGGCAGGTGCATCGCCCGGGCGAGATCGGCCATCACCATGACCGCGCCCTTGAGCACCCCGATCAGGATGAGTTCGCGGCCAGCGTAATCGGCGTCGATCTGCGCCGCGAGCTCGACGATCCTCGCCTGCAGCTGCTCGCGGGTGATGAGCACCTCGAGCAGGTCCGCGCCCATGTCAGTGGCGTCCAACGCGTCTCCACAGTGTTGTCCTGGAGCGAGCGCGTCGGCTCCGCCGCCACGCTGCCGCTCACGCTGTTGTCCTGGAGCGAGCGCGTCGGCTCCGCCGCCACGCTGCCGCTCACGCTGTTGTCCTGGAGCGAGCGCGTCGGCTCCGCCGCCACGCTGCCGCTCACGCTGTTGTCCTGGAGCGAGCGCGTCGGGCGAGCCGCCATGCTGCCGCTCACGCTCGGGTCGTGAACTGCAGCCTGCCATACCGCCTTGCGCACCGGATCCCGCCCGGCAAGTCAGACCAGCGCTGACCGCGCCAGGCTGTCACGAGCGCGTCAAGCTGCGCGATGTGGCCGGCGGTCAGCGAGCCGGCCGGGGCTCCCGCCGCGATCGCCGCGCGCCTGAGCAGCCTCGTCCTGATCGCTGCGGGCAGGGCGGCGAGCGCGGTGACCTCCAGGCCGCCGTCGGCGTGCATGAGCCGTTCCGCCGCCTCGGCAGCGATCCCGTCGAGCGCGTCCGCGTCGGCGCGCAGCTGGCCCGCGGTTCTGGCCAGCGCCTCGGTGACGCCGGGCCCGAGCAGCTCTTCCATCAGCGGCAGGATCCGCTGCCGCACCCGCGTCCTGGCGTAGGCGGCATCGGCGTTCTGCGGGTCATCCCACGGCCGCAGGCCCTGGGCTGCGCACGCGGCCACGGTCTGGGCGCGCCGGAGACCGAGCAGCGGGCGCAGGTAACAGCCAGAGACGGCCGCCATTCCGGCGAGCGACCGCGCGCCTGATCCCCTGGCCAGTCCGAGCAGGACCGTCTCGGCCTGGTCGTCGATGGTGTGCCCGAGCAGGACCGCCGTCGCGCCGCAGCGGACCGCAGCGGCCTCGATCACCGCGTACCTCGCCTGCCTGGCAGCGGCTTCGGGTCCCGGGTACGGACCTGCCGCTCCGCGCGGGGCCACCTCGGCGCGCAGGCAGGCGACCGGATCCAGCCCGAGTTCGCGCAGGGTGGCGGCCACCCGTGCAGCCTGATCTGCTGAACCTTCTTGCAGGCCGTGGTCGACCGTGATGGCGCCGGCGCGGACGCCGAGCCTGGGGGCCTCGAACGCGAGGGCGGCGGCGAGCGCGAGCGAGTCAGGACCGCCCGAGCAGGCGGCAAGCACCAGCGGCCGCTCGTGGGCCGCGCCGGCCAGGCTAGCCGGTGCGGTCCGGCTGTTCAAGTCGATCAGGCTGCGGCGAACACCGGACCTGACAGCCGCGACTGCCGGATCACGGCCCTTCGGGCCGGCTTCTCGCTTCGGCCCCATCGCACGTCAGCCGGCCTGCCGTTCCGTGCCGTCGGCCCCTGGCCCTTCTGGCCGGCTTCCCGCCTCGGGCCCTTCTGGCCGGCTTCCCGCCTCGGGCCCTTCTGGCCGGCTTCCCGCCTCGCGTCCCTCAGCCGCTTGCTGCTCACCCGATGACGCGCCCGGCGCCGTGCCGTTCCCGGCTGTGCCGTTCTTTGCTGCGCCGTTCTTTGCTGCGCCGTTCTTTGCTGCGCCGTTCTTTGCTGGCCCGTTCTGCCCGGGACTCTCGAGCTGAGCGGCACCGAAGCCAGGCCCGGCGACTCGCTCCAGCCACCGGCGCGGGCTGGCGAGCTCCTCCTTGGTCGGCAGCGTCTCTGGCGACGTCCAGACCCGGTTGAAGGTCTCCATCCCGGCCTCGCCGACGACGGCCTTGACGAACGCGGCGCCTTGCTGGTACTGCCGCATCTTCAGGTCGATGCCGAGGATGCGGCGGATCGCCTGCTCCAGCCGGTTGCCCGAGGTCCGCCTCGCGTTGAACTTGGCCCTGATCTGCTCGACGGAGGGCACCACGGCCGGCCCGACGGCGTCCATGACGTAGTCGCCGTGCCCTTCGACCAGGGTCATCACCGAGGTCAGGCGGTCGAGGATCTCGCGCTGCCGCTGGCTCTGCATGGCCTCGATCAGGCTGGCGCCGTCGCCGCCGCGGACCGCGCCGCTGACCGCGTCGGCGGCCGCGCGCAGCCGGTTCAGGATGGACGCGGGATCGAGGTCGGAGGCGAGGAGGAACTCGGTCATCTGCCGCTGCACGTACGGGCGCAGCCACGGCACCGATGTGAACTGAGTCCGGTGCGTCTCCTCGTGCAGGCAGACCCAGCGCCGGAAGTCGCTCGGATCGACGCCAAGCTCCCGCTCGACCATCACGATGTTCGGGGCAACCAGCGTGAGCCGCCCGGGCGGCGCGTCCTCGGCTGGCAGGTCGGGATCGGGCGGCAGGAAGAGCTCGTACTGGCCGAGCACCCGGCTGGCCAGGTAGGCCAGGATCAGCCCGGCCTGCATGCCGGTGACACGGGATCCGACCGCGGTCAGAACAGATCCGGCGGGCGGCGCGGCACCGATGTCCTGCATGTGCTCGACCAGCGGATCGAGTACCACCTCGAAGCCGGTGATGTTGGCCCTGATCCAGCCTGGCCGGTCCACGATGGCGACACTGCCGCCGTCGTCATCGCCGGGCAGGCCGGTTACCTCGCGCACCGGCTCGGCGACGGCCGCCGCCTGCTGGCGCAGTTCGGCCACTACCCCCCTCGCCTCGGCCAGGCTGACCTGAGGGCCTGGCCTGACCCACCTGATCGCGGTGGAGGTGGCTACGTTCCAGTCGATCATCTGGGAGCTGCTCACCCCTCCACCGTACGTGGCCGGGCAGCCCTGTGCGTCATTAGCCGCAGCCGCAGCCAGCCAGCGCAGAGGCGAGCTGAGCGAGGGTCGTCTCCGGCCGGCCGTCGAGCCGCACCGGGATGTCGTTGCCCATGAACGCGAACGCGAGCAGCTGGCCGCTTGCCGTCAGCGCGACGCCTGCCAACGTCGCCACGTGCGTGAGGTTGCCCGTCTTCGCCCGCACCATCCCCAGGCCGGCCGGGTCGAACGGGCCGAAGAAGCTGCCGGGACCCAGCGTCCCGGAAAAGCCCGCCACCGGCATCCCGGTGATCACCGGCGCCAGCCGCGCGCCTGACCTGGCGGCCAGCGCGATCAGGGTGACGAGCGCCCGCGGGGAGATCCTGTCCATCGGCGACAGCCCGCTGCCGTCGTACAGGTGCAGGCCCGGCACCTTGAGCCTGGCGGCCACGGCCGTGACGCCCGCTGCCGCGCCCGCGAACGTGCCAGGCCGGCCGGTCGCGATCGCTACGTGCCTTGCCAGCGTCTCGGCGATGACGTTGTTGCTCTCGGTCAGCATCTGCTGCACGATCGCGGCCAGCGACGGGGACCTGACCAGCGCCAGCACCTGTCCGGCACGCGGCGCATGTCCCGCTGACGGCTTGCCTTGCACGGTGATGCCGTCCTTGCGCAGCAGGACAGCGAACGCGCGGGCAGCGTCCCGGCTCGGCGTCAGCGACCTGGGCCGGAAATTGCCTGCGTCGTCAGAGTCCTCGGGGGCGCCGCCTCCGGTGAGCCTGCCCTGGTCCACCTCGAGACCCGTGATCGGGGTGATGTTGCCGCTCGAGACGTAGTTCCCCGCCGCGCCGAACGGCTTCCAGCCGCGGGCCACGCCCGGACCGCCGAAGAGCGAGGCATCGTAACGCAGAGTGACCGAACTGACGCCTTTCGCGCGGAGCGCCCTGGCGGTCGCTGCCGCCAGCGTGCTCAGCGTCGCGGGATGCGGGTAGTCGCCACCCGGGTACCCGTGCACGGCCAGCGTCGGATCGCCGCCGCCAGCGAGCACGATCTGCGCGCCGCCGGCCGCGCTGGCCCTGCCGCCGGCCAGCACCCGCGTGCTGAACCTGGCCTGCGGGCCGATCGTCTCGAGCGCGGCCACGGCCGTGGCGATCTTCGTGGTAGACGCGGGCGCGAAGCGGGCAGCGGCGTCCTGCTCGTACAGCACCTGACCCGTCGACAGGTCCGCGACCAGGGCACCGACGTGCGGACCAAGGTTGCCGGACCTGACCAGCCCGTCCACCCTCGCAGTCACGCCGGCCGCGGTAGCCACGCCTCCGTCCGACCCGCCTGAGCCGCCGGATGGCGCGCCGGTCGTCGCGGTCAGCGCCCTTCCCGGCCTGGCCAGGCCGTGCCCCGAGACATCGGGAAGCTGGAAGAGCGCGAGCCTGTGCGGCATCAGGCGCGCGACAGCGGCTCCGGCGCCGATCGTGAACAGGCAGAGCAGCGCCAGCGTCAGCGCCATCATCCGCGCCAGCCGGTTCACTGTCTGTTCTCCTTAACCAGAATGCGGGCCTTCGACAGGCGCTGTCACCGAGGGTATACATCACGGAGGGGTACACACCAAGGCAGTCAGGCAATCATTCCACCGGGCAGGGAGACTAGGCCGTGGAGTTCGACGTAGTCATCGAGATCCCCAAGGGCCAGCGCAACAAGTACGAGATGGACCACCACACCGGGCGAATCAGGCTAGACCGGATGCTGTTCACCTCCACGAGGTATCCCGCAGACTACGGCTTCATCGAGAACACGCTCGCTGAGGACGGCGACCCGCTCGACGCCCTCGTCCTGCTCGAAGAGCCGACCTTCCCCGGCTGCCTGATCAGCTGCCGCGCGATCGGCATGTTCAGGATGCGGGACGAAAAGGGACGTGACGACAAGGTCCTGTGCGTGCCGGCGACCGACCCGCGGCAGGCGAATCTGCGCGAGATCACTGATGTCTCTGAGTTCGACTTGCTTGAGATCCAGCACTTCTTCGAGGTGTACAAGGCGCTCGAGCCGGGCAAGGAGGTCGAGGCGGCGAGGTGGGTCGGCCAGCGGGCAGCCGAGGACGAGATCGAGGCCTGCAGGAAGCGGCTCGCGAAGGACCAGGGAGGTGGCCCAGGTGGCTGATCCCGGGACATCGTCGAGCCGGCTCGAACAGCTGGATTTCACCGACGACGACGCGCGCATCCTGAGTGCGAGCCCGCTGCTGCGGGAGCTAGACGAGGAGGATGCGGAGCACTTCCGCCCGCATACGCATGTGGTGCTGCTGCCGCGCGGCGGCAAGCTGTTCGACGAAGGCGACCTCGGGGACAGCGTGTACCTGGTGATCAGCGGCAAGGTGAAGCTGACCAGGATGGCGCCGGACGGCAGGGAAAGCCTGGTCAGCGTCCACGGACCCGGCGACATGTTCGGCGAGCTGGCCATGTTCGACCCGACCTACCGCACCTCAACGGCGGTCGCCGTCACCGACGCGAGGCTGGCCCAGATCGCGCACAGCGACCTTCGCGCCGTGCTGACGACCAGGCCGCCGGTCGCGCTGCTGCTGCTGAAGGTGCTGGCACAGCGGCTCAGGCGGATCACCGAGGCCAACACGAACCTGATCTTCACCGACGTGCCAGGGCGGGTCGCCAAGGCCCTGCTCGAGCTGGCCGATAAGTTCGGGACGCCTACCGACGATGGCATTCAGGTGAACCACGACCTGACCCAGGAAGAACTCGCCCAGCTCGTCGGCGCGTCACGGGAGACGGTCAACAAGGCGCTCGCCGACTTCGCGACCAGGGGCTGGATCCAGCTGGCCGCCAAGTCGGTGCTGCTAGTCGACCCCGACCGGCTCAAGCGCCGGGCCAGGTAGCGGCCAGTAGAGCCACCTAGCCGGCGTCCATATCGGGCGGCAGTTCGCCGGCCTTCGCCAGGTAAGCGAGCTGAGCCTTGACCGAGATCTCGGCGAATGGCCACAAGGCGCGGTCAACGTCCGCGTAGACCCTGGCCACGATCTGCGCTCGTGACCTGTCGCCCGCGGCCAGAGCGGCCCTGATCTCGGCGAGTCGCTCCGCGCGGTGTGTTATGTAAAAGTCGAGAACAGCCGCAGGGTCGGCGAGCAGCGGTCCATGGCCTGGCAGCAGCGTCCGCAGCGGCGCGGCATCGGCGAGCGCGCGGAGCCGGCCGAGCGAGCCGAGGTAGTCGGCGAGGTTGCCGTCCTCGGCGATGACGGTGGTGCCGCGGCCGAGCACGGTGTCACCGGTGAGTACCGCGCCGTCGGCGCGCAGGTACAGGCTGACCGAGTCCGCGGTGTGCCCGGGCGTCGCGACGACCTCGATCTCACAGCCGCTCGCCACGACGACCGCGCCAGGCGGCAGGCCCTCGTCACCGAGCCGGCGCGCTGGGTCCGCGGCGCGCACGCCGGCGCCGGTCAGGCCGGCCAGCGCGCGGGCGCCGCCTGAGTGGTCCTCGTGCCCGTGGGTCAGCACGATGGCCGCGATCCGCTGGCCCTCCTGCTCGGCGAGCGACACGACCCGGCGCTGGTGCGCCTCGTCGTCAGGACCCGGGTCGACGACGACGGTCGTGGCCGAGCCGGGCTCGGCTACCAGCCAGGTGTTGGTGCCGTCGAGTGTCATCAGGCCCGGGTTCGGGGCGAGCACGCAGCGCGCCCTGTCCGTGCCTGACCCGTCGATCTCCCCAGCACCTGTCACAGCGGGTATTCCCGGTCGCCGGGCACCTTCAGCCAGGTCACGTCCTCGGACACCACGACCTCTGGCAGCAGCGGGCGTATCTCGCGCTGCGCCCCGAGCACCGCGCCGACGTCGGCGTGCTCGGCCAGCTCGGCCAGCGTCATCGCGGTCGGCAGCCAGAGCTGGATCCGGCCTCCCCTGCCCGCCTCGAGCGCGTCGGCTGGCGCGATCCACTGCACGGCTGCGGCCTCACCGCCGACATCCCTGGTCCGCTGGCCCTCGGGCAGCGCGGCCGCGAAGAACCTGGCATCGAAGCGGCGCGGCTCCACGGCCGGCGTGATCCAGCGAGACCAGGGCCGCAGCAGGTCGGCGCGCAGGATCAGCTCGCGCCTGGCCAGCATCTCAGCGAGCGACAGCGACCGGTCGAGCAGCGCCTGCCGGTCCGCCTCCCAGTCCTCGCCGGTGGTGTCCGCGACCACCGAGCCGGCCGACGGCCCGGCCAGCAGCACGCCGGACTCCTCGAACGTCTCCCTGACCGCGGCGCAGACGAGCGCCCTGGCGAGGTGCGGCGGGGCGTCAAACACCTGACCCCAGTGGTCGACCCCTGGCCCTGCCCAGGCGACCTCCTCGTCCACGTCGCGCTGGTCGACCGAGCCGCCGGGAAAGACATAGGCCCCCGGCGCGAACGCCATCGACGGCTTCCGGCGCAGCATGTAGACCTCGAACCCGGACTTCTCTGCGGTACCGCCCCCCCGCACCGCGGGGCGCAGCAGCATGACCGTGGCAGCGTCCTTTGGCGTGGCTGGCTGCCTGTTGCCCTCGACGAACGAGCGCGCGGCCTCGGCGAGGTGCTCGGGGATCCTGACCTGGCTCACGTAGGCTGCATTCAGGCGCTCACCTCGGCGATCAGCTCGACCTCCACGGGCGCGTCCAGCGGCAGGGCGGCCATGCCGACCGCGCTCCTCGCGTGCCTGCCGGCCTCGCCGAAGACCTCGAGCAGCAGCTCGCTGGCCCCGTTCGCGACCTGCGGCTGTCCCGTGAAGTCGGGGGCGCTTGCCACGAAGGCGGTCACCTTGACGATGCGCCTGATCGCGTCGAGCCGGCCGGTCACCGAGACGACGGCCGCGAGCGCGTTCAGCGCGCAGGTCCTCGCCAGCGCGGCGGCCTCCTGCGCGCCGACCTCGGCGCCGACCTTGCCGGTGGCGAGCAGCTGCCCTTCGACCACGGGCACCTGGCCCGCGGTGTAGACCAGGTTTCCCGACCTGACCGCCGGCACGTACGCGGCGAGCGGCGGCGTCACGACCGGCAGGGTCAGGCCGAGCGCCGCCAGCCGCCGCTCTGGTGAGTGCGAGGCCCCGCTGCGCTGAATGTCCGTGTCGTCCGTCACGGTTTGGGCCGCTTCATGTAGGCGACGAGTTGCTCGGCGTTCGGGCCTGGGACGACCGCAACCAGCTCCCAGCCGTCGTCGCCCCAGTTGTCCAGGATCTGCTTGGTCGCGTGCACGAGCAACGGCACCGTCGCGTACTCCCATTTCTGCTGCATGGCCGTTACCTTAGCCGCCTGCGCAGATCGGCCGCCGGTGTGCCGGCGATCCCTGGCCCACCCGCCCGGTACGGACCTGGCGTCTCAGTTGCCGGACGTCTCAGCCTGGTCGCCTGAGCCGTTCCTGGACGGGTCAGCGCCGGGAGCGCCCGTGTTTCGCGAGTCAGGAACCCGGGCCTCAGGGATCGCGGGCTCAGGGATCTCAGGCTCGGGGATCAGCGGATCAGGTATCGCTCCCTCGGCAACCGGCGACTGGGGGATCGGCGCGACTGGCGGGATTGCCAGCGCCTCGTCCTGCCCGATCGCCGCGGCCTCCGGCGGCAGCGGCTTGTGCTCGATCGCCGCTTCCGCGGCCGCCACCTCGGCGTCACCGGTGTCTTCCGGCATCTCTCCCGCATACTGCGAAAGCTGGCCCGACCCCCGGTCGAAGAAGCGCAGCAGCTCGACCGGGATCGGCATCACCAGGGTGCTGTTCTTCTCCGCCGCCACCTCCACGACGGTCTGCAGCAGCCGAAGCTGCAGCGCCGCCGGGTCGCGCGCCATCACGTTCGCCGCCGCGGCCAGCCGCTTGGACGCCTGGTACTCGCCGTCGGCGGTGATGATCCTGGCCCGCCGCTCGCGCTCGGCCTCGGCCTGCCTGGCCATCGACCGCTTCATGCCCTCGGGCAGGGAAACGTCCTTGATCTCGACACGCTCGACCTTGACGCCCCACGGACCCTCGGTCGGCTCGTCGATGATCGCCCGGAGCTGGCGGTTGACCGAGTCGCGCTCGGCGAGCAACTGCTGCAGCTCCGTCTGGCCGATGATCGAGCGCAGTGACGTCTGCGCCTGCTGGGAGACGGCGAACATGTAGTTCTGCACGTTGATGGTCGCCTTGATCGGGTCGACGACCCGGAAGTAGACAACGGCGTCCACGCGAACGCTGACGTTGTCCATGGTGATGCCCTCCTGGGCGGGCACTGCCATCGCGATGATCTGCTTGTTGACCTTCTGGATCCGGTCGCCGATCGGCCTGACGAACGTCAGGCCGGGCGGACGGGTCCGGGGCAGAACGCGGCCGAACCGGAAGACGATGCCTTCCTCGTACTGCTGCACCTGCTTCACGCTGCGGCCGAATGTGATCAGTCCGAGAGCCGCGAGGATGACCACCAATATCAGCAGAGCTTCCATTTTGCCGACACCTTCTCCAGTTGGGGCGGTATTGAGGCGGCCCCGGACCTGAGCACCTGTCCGCTGTCGTCTGCATTCAGACTAGTCACCGGCCGGCCCACCGCGCTAACGCGGAGATTTCGGGCCGGACTCGGTACGGCGTCGGCTCAGCCTGCCGGCGGATAGCCTCATGCACGTGAGCGTGCGGGATACGGACTGGGACGGCGTGCGGCTGCACGTCGTGACCGGCAAGGGCGGGACCGGCAAGACCACGGTCGCAGGGGCACTGGCGCTCGCCCTCGCCTCGAACGGCAGGCCGGTGCTGCTCATCGAGGTGGAGGGCAGGCAGAGCGTCGCGCAGCTCTTCGACGTGCCGCCGCTGCCGTACGAGGAACGCAGGGTCGCTGTCGCGCCGGCCGAGAACGGCAGGCCGGGCGGTGACGTCTACGCCCTGGCCATCGACGCCGAGTCGGCGCTCATTGAGTACCTGCAGACGTTCTACAACCTGCGCCAGGCCGGCCGGGCGCTGACCAAGCTCGGCGTGCTCGACTTCGCCACCACGATCGCTCCCGGGCTCACCGACGTCCTGATCACCGGCAAGGCGGCCGAGGCCGTGCGCCGCAAGTCCGCTGGCAGCCCGGTGTACGGCGCCGTCGTGATGGACGCGCCGCCGACCGGCCGCATCAGCCGCTTCCTGAACGTGAGCTCGGAGGTGTCAGGGCTGGCCAAGGTCGGCCCGATCCGCGGCCACGCCGACACCGTGCGGAGCGTGATCGCCTCCCCCCAGACGGTGGTCCACTTCGTGACGCTGCTCGAGGAGATGCCGGTGCAGGAGACCCTCGACGGCATCGCTGAGCTGCACGAGATCGGCCAGGGCGGGATCCGGCCTGGCGGCATCATGGTCAACATGATGCGCGAGGCCGAGCTCGCGGGCTCTGCCGCGCCCGGCCGCGCCAGCCTGGGCAGCAAGACGCGCGACGCCGAGGCGCTGGAGGTCGCGCTCAAGGCGGCCGGCCTGGGCGAGGACGCCGATCTCGCCTTCGACCTGGCCAACGAGCTCGCCGACGAGGCCAGGACGGCCCGTGCGCAGCGCGCCCTGCGCAGGCAGCTGGACGAAGCCGGGCAGCCGTGCTACGAGCTCCCGCTGATCACCGACGGCCTCGACCTGGCCGCCTTGTACCGGCTGGCGCAGGCGCTACGCGAGCAGGGCGCCGCGTGAGCCGCGCCGCCACCCCGCTGGTGGTCGACCAGCTCATCGACGACCGGCGGACCAGGATCATCGTCTGCTGCGGATCCGGCGGCGTGGGCAAGACGACGCTCGCGGCCGCCGTCGGGCTGCGGGCGGCCGAGCGCGGCCGCCATGTCGTCGTGCTGACCGTCGACCCGGCCAGGCGGCTCGCACAGTCCATGGGATTGACATCACTTGATAACACACCCCGCCCCGTGACTGGGGTCCGCAAGCGTGCTGCCGCCCGGGCCGGTGCCAGCAGTGACCCCGAGCAGGCCGGCAGCCTGCACGCGATGATGCTCGACATGAAGAGGACGTTCGACGAGATCGTCGAGTCGCACGCCGATCCTGACCGGGCCGCGCAGATTCTCGCCAACCCCTTCTACCAGTCGCTGTCTTCCAGCTTCGCCGGAACGCAGGAGTACATGGCGATGGAGAAGCTCGGCCAGCTCCGCCGGGCGGATGAGTGGGACCTGATCGTGGTCGACACCCCGCCGAGCAGGTCAGCGCTCGATTTCCTGGACGCACCGCAGCGGCTCGGGCGGTTCCTCGACGGCCGCCTGCTCCGGCTGCTCGTCGCGCCGGCCAAGCTCGGCGGCAGGTCTGGCCTGAAGATTCTCAACGCCGGCTTCGGCATGGTCACCGAGGTTATCACGAAGATCATCGGCAGCCAGCTGCTGCGCGACGTGCAGACGTTCGTGTCCGCGATGGACACCATGTTCGGCGGGTTCAGGGAGCGGGCGGAGTACACGTACCGCCTGCTGCGCGCCCCGGGAACCGCGTTCCTGGTGATCGCGGCGCCCGAGCCTGACGCGCTCAGGGAGGCGTCGTATTTCATCGAGCGGCTCGAGCGCGACGAGATGCCGCTGGCCGGGCTGATCTTGAACCGGCTGCACCGCTCGCCAGCGGCCAGGCTGTCGGCCGCGCGCAGCCTCGCCGCGGCAGAGACGCTGCAGGGGCTGGATCAGAGCGAGTCGACGGGCCTGGGTATTTCCGCGCTGCGCCTGCACGCCGAACGGATGCGGCAAGCCGAATCTGAGCGCAGGCTCGCGAGGCGATTCACCGCCGCGCATCCGCTTGTTCCCGTGGCGCAGGTTCCGGCTCAGCCCGATGACGTGCACGACCTGAATGGCCTGCGCGTCATTGGCTCGGCGTTCGCGGCGAACTAGGGCGCGTCTGGTCGATCCTGGCCGTCATGAACGGCGTCCAGCCAGGTGCACTGCCATTCCCCGCACGCGGTAGCCGGGCACGGCTGACCCGCTACGGGATCGGTGAGAATGGCGAAGACTAGCTGGCGACCAGTTCGGTGTCGGCCGTCTCGTACTTGTCCCTGGCGCTCTCGAGCAGTTCGCGCCACGAGACGACGTCGGACCTGCGGCGGAGCAGCGCGCGCCGCTCGCGCTCGGTCATGCCGCCCCACACGCCGAACTCGATCCGGTTGTCGAGCGCGTCGGCCAGGCACTCCGTGCGTACGGGGCAGCCTCGGCAGATCAGCTTGGCCCGGTTCTGCGCCGCGCCCTGAACGAAGAGCTCGTCAGGGTCGGTTCCCTTGCACGCGGCGCGGGCGGTCCAATCCGTGATCCACATGTGGCCCAACTCCTCCTGATCGTCACGCCCGCGAGGGGTCGTCACGCCGGGTGGCGCTTTCGCTGCAGTTGATCGGGACGCAGCCGCACGGCAGCTCCCGATGTGATGGTTGCGAAAGAGTAACTTACGGAACTCAAGCCGGTTGCGCTAGTCCCCGGCATGCCCATTTCCCGTATAGCCCTGATGGGCTATACGGGATGCGGAACGTAGTCACGCGGCAACTGACAGCGACGAACCCCGTACTTGAGCGGCCGAAGGCCACAGAAATCCCCGTTTGGTTGTCCTCCCACGACTAGTCTGGCGGGCAGCGTAACCTGTTCACGTGCTCTCGCCAGTTCGCCACGCCGGTGTCAAGTCCATTGGCATGCTCGCTGCCCTTTCTCTGGGAGCTGGCCTGCTCAGCGCCGTTGCGGCGCTGCCGGTGATCGGCGTCGCTGGCGTCGCCGTCAAGAACGCCTCGCAGACGTTCAACGACATGCCGGTGGCCGGGCTCGGCCAGGTGCCGTCCAAGACCCAGATCCTCGATCGCTCAGGCAACGTGCTCGCGATCTACTACCCGCGCGGCATCTTCAGGGACCCGGTCAAGTGGAACAAGATCGCGCCGGTAATGAAGACCGCGATCATCGCGATCGAGGACTACAGGTTCTGGCAGCACGGCGCGTTCGACCTGCACGGGACCCTGCGGGCGGTCTACAGCGACCTGTCGGGCAACCAGGTCCAGGGCGGATCCGACCTGGCGCAGCAGTACGTCAAGAACGCCTGCATCCTCACCGCCAAGACCAAGGCAGATGCCCAGGCGTGCACCGCGTTCAGCCCGGCGCGCAAGATCACCGAGCTGCGGATCGCCGCCAACGTCGAGCGGCAAATGACCAGGCCGCAGCTGCTGACCGCATACCTGAACGTGGCCTACTTCGACCACCAGGCCTACGGCATCAAGGTCGCGTCTGAGTACTACTTCTCTGTACCGCCGTCCAAGCTGACGCTGCCGCAGGCGGCGATGCTGGCCGGCCTGGTCGAGTCGCCGACCAGGTTTGACCCGGTCGCCAACCCCCAGAACGCGCTGCGCAGGCGCGCCCAGGTGCTGCAGGCGATGGCCGAGCACGGCTACATCAGCTGGGCGACGGAGCGCAAGGCGGCGGCGTCGTCGCTTGGCCTGCACCGCTCCATCGTCCCGCTGCAGACCGGCTGCGCCAGCGCGAAGATCAAGAACTCGGCGTTCTTCTGCGACTACGTCATGTCGGTGATGAAGGACAACCCGGCCTACAAGAAGGCCTACCAGCAGATGCAGACTGTCGGCGGGCTCAAGATCTACACCACGCTGAGCGCGAAGGACCAGCGGGCCGCGACGCACGCGGTGAACTACGTGGTGCCGCCCAACAAGCCGGCCTACAACCCCGGCTACAACGTGGACACCGAGGTGATGATCCAGCCTGGCACCGGCTTCGTGCGGGCCATCGCCGTGGACCGGCCTTATGGCTACGGCGCCGGCCAGACCAGCGTGGACTACGCGGTGGACAGCAAGTACGACGGCGGCGCCGGCGTGCAGACCGGATCCTCGTCGAAGCTGTTCACCCTGGTCACGGCGCTCCAGCAGGGAATCCAGTTCGGCTACCACCTGAATGTGCACGACAACTTGACCGTGGGCGGCTTCACCGACTGCCACGGCCGGACTGTCAACCCGTTCACGGTCCGCAACGCTGACGGCAGGGAGGGCGGCGGCATCCCGCTGTACTTCGGCACCACCGCATCCATCAACGCGTTCTACGTGGCCCTCGAGTCGAAGGTCGGCCTGTGCAACGTGGTCAAGACGGCGATGAAGATGGGCCTGCACCGGGCCGACGGCACGTCGCTGCTGAAGAAGTCAAAGACAGGTGAGGCCCCGGCCGACGGCCTGGCCTCGTTCACGCTCGGCTCGGTCAACGTCTCGCCGATGTCGATGGCCGCGGCTTACGCGACGGTCGCGGCCCGCGGCGTCTACTGCCGCCCGATCGCGATCATGCGGATCACGGACCTGAAGGGCAAGAACCTGCCGGTCCAGTCGGCTGGCTGCCACCGGGTCATCAGCAAGGGAGTCGCGGACGCGGCCAACTACGTGCTCCGCGGAGTGCTGGTCAGCGGCACGGCTGGCGGCAGGAACATCCTCGGTCGCGAGGCAGCCGCCAAGACCGGTACCGCCAACAACGGCTACTACGCCGCGTTCGCTGGGTACACGCCGACCCTGGTCGGCTACGTGTCGGTGTTCAATCCGTTCAACCCGACCGGCTCAGGCGCGATGCTCGGTTACCGCGCCACCTACCGGGCGTTCCCTGGCGGATACCCGACAAGCAGCGGCCAGATGTTCGGTGATGACGCTCCCGGCGCTACCTGGGAGTACTCGTTCAGCCACGCGAGCCTGGGCCGGGCGCTCGACTTCGTGGCGCCGCCCTCCTACTACTTCGGGCTCGGCTCAGGCTCCGCCCCGATCTCCCCGCCCAAGAAGAAGAAGCCCAAGCCAGGCGGCGGCGGCGGCAACGGCGGCGGCGGCGGCGGTGGAGGAGGAGGAGGAGGAGGCAACGGTGGCGGTGGCGGTGGCGGTGGCGGCAACGGCCCGCCTTAGCCGCTCGCGAGCTGACGGCGGACCTCGGCGGCTACCCTGGCGCCCTCGGCCCGGCCGGCCACCTTCGGGGTGACCGCCTTCATGACCTGGCCGATGGCGCCCTGACCAGCGGCACCGGCCTCGGCTATCGCGGCAGCGACAAGGGAAGTCAGCTCGGTCTCATCGAGCTGCGCGGGCAGGTACTCGGCGAGTATCTTGCCTTCGGCCGTCTCGGCAGCCGCCTGATCGGCCCGGCCCGCGCCGCGGAACGCCTCGGCCGCCTCGCGCCGGCGCTTTGCCTCCCTGGTGAGCAGGCGCTGGACTTCGGCGTCCTCAAGTTCGCGCGACGAGGTGCCCGAGACCTCTTCTTTGGAGATCTCTGTCAGCACCATCCGGAGCGTCCTGGTCCTCACCTCGTCGCGATCCTTCATCGACGCGGTCAGGTCGGCGCGGATCCGGTCCTTGAGTGCAGCCATGGCACCCATCCTGCCCGCCGCAGCGCTTGATCGCTCAGCGGGCGCGGTACCGCGCCGGGCGTGGCACCATGAAAGCATGCGCCCACACGCTCCGATCGGGACCGCAGCCCTGGCCGGCGCCGCCGTCGCGGGCTACGCGGCCGTCGTCGAGCGCAACTGGTTCGCGCTGCGCCGGTACGAGGTTCCCGTGCTGCCGGCCGGGTCCCGGCCGATGCGGATCCTGCACATCTCGGACATGCACCTGACCCCGGGACGGCACCGGCTGCTCTCATTCCTGCGCACCCTGGACGCCCTCGAGCCCGACCTGGTCGTGAACACAGGGGACTCGATTGCCGGGAAGCGCTCGGTTACCCCTCTGCTTGAGGCCCTCGGGCCGCTGCTCGACCGGCCAGGGGTGTTCGTGTACGGGTCGAACGACCTGTATGCGCCCGAGCTGAAGAACCCGGCTCGCTATATCTGGCGTACCAGCTCAGGCGAGCACAAGCGGCATGTTCCCGACCTGCCGTGGGCCGAGCTCGGCGCGAGCATGGAGGCGGCCGGGTGGATGAACGCGAACAACAGCCGCGGCCGGATCAAGGTCGGCGACTTCGACATCGAGGTCGCCGGCGTGCACGACTCGCACATCAACAGGGACCGGTACGACATGATCGCCGGGCCCGCCGACCCGGCCGCTGACCTGCGGCTCGGCGTGATGCACTCGCCGGAGCCCTCGGTCATGGACCGGTTCGTCGCCGACGGCTTCGACCTGCTGCTCGCCGGCCACACTCACGGCGGCCAGATCTGCCTGCCTGGCCTCGGCACGCTCGTGACGAACTGCGGCATCGACCGCGCCCGCGGCAGAGGCCTGCACCAGCATCCGAGCGGCCCCGGCCCGCGTCAGCGCGCATTCCTGCACGTCTCCGCCGGCCTCGGCACCTCGCCAACCGCCCCTGTCCGCCTGGCCTGCCGGCCCGAGGCGACCGTGCTCACACTGGTTCCGCGGATCGGCTAAGGTGTGTCCCGTAGTCCTTGGCAGTCGCGAGCGGCGGCCAGGCAGGTGCATCGCGAGGCGGAGGAGGAGACAATAGCGGAGCTATTGGCGACGACGACAACGCCGCGAGGTGCCTGCATGGACGACGCGCAGCAGGCCGGAGGTCTACGGGACACACCCTAGAACTCCGTACGCGGTCGCCGGGGTGTGGCGCAGCTTGGCAGCGCGCTTCGTTCGGGACGAAGAGGCCGCCGGTTCAAATCCGGCCACCCCGACCCAGGTCACAGGCCACTTCCGTAGCCGGGAGGTGGCCTTTGCCATAGGAGCACAGCAGCGCTCATGAGCCGAGCGGAGCAGACCAGGCCCGCTGCATGCCCCATAAGCCCCTTCGCCGGACCGGCTGCACCCCGGACGGATAGCTCGAACGTGTACTACGGATCGTGATACACTGACCGCGTGTCGTCTGCTATTAGCGTCCGCCTGGACCCCGAGGCCTTGCAGGCACTAGCGCAGCTTGAGGCGACCGGCATGAGCAGATCTGAAGCCATCCGCCGCGCGATCCTCGACAGTGCAGGTCGCCTCCGGAAGCGGGCTGCCCTGGCCGCTGAGGTGGCCGCCCTTGAGGCCGACGAAGACGACAGACGCGAGATGATCGAGCTCGCCGCGTTCATGGAGAGCATGCGTGCTCCGGGGTGACATTCACCAGTTCCGCCCGCCGCGCGGAGCGGGTCACGAGCAACAGGGCCGCCGATATGGGGTGATCGTCCAAGCGAACGAGTTGCTGCCCCGCTCGGTAGTGCTGGTAGCACCGACATCCCACAGCGCGCGGGCCGCCTCATTCCGTCCTGAGATCGATCTCCTTGGCGAGACGACGCGTGTCCTCGTTGAGCAGATTGGCGCTGTCGACACCAGCCGCCTGGGCGACCTTGTAGGTCGTGTGAGCCCAGAGCAGCAATGGGGCATCGACGAGGCTCTGCTGACCGTTCTCGGCCTTCGATAGGACACACCAGCCGCCAGTTGCCGAATTAAGCTATGAACTTCTTATCAAGGCGCCGCTGACGCGGCGCACCGTCCTTGGGCTCGCCGAGCGGGCAGCCCACGTCCTCGCCTCCGGCGTCACACGTGATCGGCTTCGCCGACTCTTGACCCGTTCCGCTCCGTCCTTCAATCTGGCTGGTTGCGAGGATGACGGGGGACTGTGGTTGCGGGCAGCTAGACCGCCGCGCGGACCAGGAATGCGTTGACGCCGGCCAGCTACTCGTTTCCACGATGGTGATCAGGCGAGCTGAAAGGGCTGCGGGGTGCCGGCCGTCACAACGTCGCGGCAAGATTGCGCCATGCTCGCCGGCGGACCCTTCCTCGGGTGCGCTGGTGGGCCATTGCCATGACCGGAATCGAAGCTTCGACCTCTCCCGCTCCCTTGCCGCGCTGGTTCGGACCTAGAGCCAGCCCAGATGACCCGGCCGTCTCGGCCCTGATCGCCCGCGTCGGGCGAGGGGCCGGATGGGCAGACATTGGCGGTGGGTTCAACCTCAACGTGCGGATAGACGCTGAGCCGCCGGTTGTCCTCCGGGTTCATAGGCCCTGGGTCCGCCGCGGCCGGGTAGCGGGACTGCGGCGCCTGCGGGAGCGGCTCCAGCGGACGCAAGTCCGCGTCGCCCGGCCGATTCGGATTTCCGGCTGCGACCTGCTGAGGGTCGCAGATCGTTGGGCTGAGATTGAGGAGTTCATCGATCACGTCCAGCCACGGGCGGACGAGGACTCCCACGTCCGCCTATTCGAGGAGCTCGGACGCGTTCATACTGCGCTCAAAGCAGTCTGGGAGCCCAGCCCGCCCGAACCCCTCGACGACCACAGAACACTCGGGCAACTGCGTTACTCGGTCGGCTTCACACGCCGCAGGCTCGGACCTCGCAGCGAGCCGGTCGTGCGTCGGATGCGCCAACTGACTGGCGAGCTCTCCAAGCTCCGGAAGGAGGTCGAACTGCCATGCACTCCGATTCACGGGGACTACAAATTGGGCAACGCGGTGGAACTGTCAGACGGCTCACGGGCCACCTTGGACCTGGATTTCGCGAGGGTCAGGGAGCGGCTGTACGACATCGCGGGCAGCCTGAACCACGTCGCACAGAGCGGCGCATTCCAAGGCGGCCTGGTGCGGCTCCCCGCCACCGACTTGCTCGTCGAGCCGGGACGACTGCTCGACGCCTACGAAGGCACGGCTCCGGAACCGCTGACTCGCGACGAGCACCGTTGGCTCCCCGGGGCTCTGGCCCTTGTACCCCTGCACTGGGCTGCCACCGCAGGGCTCGTGGGCGACGGCATCCGCGAGGCCGAAAGCGCAATGACCGCCGCCGAGGCCTGGTGGTCGCGCCGGGCTGAACTCTCGTCGTAGTCCGGCGGCCGCGCTGGGGACTGGAGTTCTCGGCCGAGCTCCGACTCCACTGAAGCGGCTGGCACGTCGCGCTAACCGGTATCGCTCCGACCTGAAGTGCCCAGGAACGACGGCTACGCGCGCGGTGTGCCCGCGACACAACGCGTCGGAGATCCCGCGTTGCGTGGTCCAACATGTCCCGGTGCCGTTCGTGGACACGCCGCTGACATCGAATGTGCGTGAGGCCGTCGAGCGTGATTGGTCGACGAACCTGAACGGTCCCGCTGTTCGTCTTTACGGAGGTGAGGAGTCGGCGGCATTCCGCGCCGGCGACGTGGGTCGGCGCCTCGGGCGCGCCCGAGCTCCGTGGGCGTGCTGCGCGCGAGGCGTTCCACGATCTCCGTGGCCTTGGCGATGGCAGCTGATCGGGACTTCGCGGTGGTGTCCCGTCGACGGCGATATTCCTCCCAACGGATCCGCCAGTACCCGCCGGACTCGCCCGGCGGGTAGGCCGCGACACCGTGGTCGAACTCGAGCATTCACGTTGGTGCTGGTCCTGGTCCTTCCTCATCTTCTGTGGCATTGCGCATCGGCGATGGCAAGAACGCAACGGGCGTCGTGGGGGAAATCTGGGGGAAGACCCTCTGATCCCCCCGGGGGGCGGCCGCTAAGGTGCTGGTCAGAAGCATCGGCGCCGGTAGCTCAACGGATAGAGCATCTGACTACGGATCTGAAGGTCGGGACCTGCGGCAGTGGCATTCTGCTTAAATCACTGGCATGGACCCGGAGACGGCCGCCCGCCGCTGGGCAGACACCTGGTCGCGTGCCTGGCCTCAGCGCAATGTCGAGGCCATCGCCGCGCTGTACGCCGACACAGCCGTATATCGCTCGCCCGCGTTCCGCCTGCCGGACCTGGGCCTGGCTGGCGTCCGCCGCTATCTCAACGAGAACCTTCCAGCCGAGGAGAATACCGAGTGCTGGTTCGGCCAGCCGATCGTCTCGGGTGATCGGGCCGCGGTCGAATGGTGGGGCAGCTGGACCGAACAAGACCAGGAGCTCACGTTCGCGGGAGTGACGGTGCTGCGCTTCGACGGCCAGGGCAAAGTGGTCGAGCACCGCGACTACGACAATCACATCGAGCAGCGCCAGCCGCCCTACGCGAGCTGGTGAACGGCGCGCAGCCGGGACTTCCGGGCTGACAGTTCCCGGGTTGCAGTTCAGCGGCGTGCAGCATCGTTCACGGCGGATCGATCCGAGACGTTGGTCCAGCTTGAACGGATCAGGACCACCGCGACCCGAGCTGCTAATGCGGCGCACAGTACAGCACGGAAGTACAGCAACATCCCCTGACAGTCGCCAGCCAGCACGACCGCCAGCACACTGAGCTAGCGGGGACGACGGCCAAACACCCAGCGGCGCCGCTAGTTCGGGACGAAGAGGCCGCAGGTTCAAATCCGGCCACCCCGACCACGTTTCCCAAGGTCAGCGCCCTGGCGGTGGCCTGCCGCGTCCTCGCGGTCCGCCTGCGGAGCCGAACTGGGAGCCACTGGTTCATGCGGGCATCTCCCGCATGCGCGACTGAAAGACGATGTTCATGGTTTCGGCGCCCCTGGTGATCACCGGCTTGAGCTGGTGCCGGTAGACCTCCGCGGTGACCGGCGTCACCGCGCCCTGCGTCCCGAATCCGTGCCGATCGCCTGAGCGCACTGCGGCCTGCCCAGCCGACCGCGGTGCTGGCGCTCATTGGCGAAAGGCTCCACCTTGCCAGGTCGGTCAGCCAGGCAGTCAACGATGCGCGGCCTGCCGGGCAACGACATACCGTTTGGCGGCTTCGACGGCCGGAATTCCAGGCAAGGAGCCAGGGTTGGGCATCAGCCAGACCCGTCGCGAGCGGCGTGCGGCCCGCCTGCCGATCTGGTGCGGTGAGAGTGCCGGACGAAGTCAGCGGTTGCCTGCCGGTAGGCAAGTGCGGCGGCGCTGTGCTGGAACCGGTAGTCGCCTTGCTCCGTGCGTGCGGCAAGATAGACGACCCCGATCACGTCAGGGGCGGCGGCGGCGGCGCGGTACAGGCCGAGGATCTTGCGCGCCTGGCCCGGTCCTGCGGATACCCCCGTCTCAGCGATCACCACGGGCTTGTGGGTGCGGCGGCGCAGCAGCCTGAGCGTGGAACCGAATACCCGGCCGAACGTGCTCCGCCGGGTCCGCAGGTATCCGTTGACTGCCACCCAGTCGACGTAGTCGGCTCCCGGGTATCTGGAGAGCCCAGGGCACGAGGCGCCGTGCGTGACGTTGATCGCCCACACCCAGATCGCCTCGCGCGCCCCCGCTCGCCCGATCACGGTCTCGATGTGACGCCAGGCAGCCTGGTAGGCAGCCGGCCGTGTCCTGCATCCCCACGGCACCCGGTTGCTGTTCGCCCCAGGCGCAAGGCTGATGGCCACGGGCGCTCCGAATCGCCGCAGCGCGGCACCGAAAGCAGTCAGGTAGCCGTCGAACTCTCCCCCTGCTATGGCCGCGGGGGAGACGCCGCGCGGGTTGACCCTGATCATGGGAATGGCGTCCGCGGCGGCAACCGCTGAGGCCCACCGGGCCGGGAACGGGGCACCGAACCTGTCGTAGATCTCGACGATCCCGGGCCGGACCTTGGTCGCCGACCCGAACTGTCCGAACTCCGCCGGGGAGGACAGGGCGACTCCCGTGTAACGACAGGCCGGGGCACAGGCCTCGGCCCTGGCGGCGGTTGCCGGGGCAGCCGCCGAGGCCTGTGCCGGAGCCGAGACATGCCGCGCATCTCGCGCCCACGTCAGGGTGCCGGCCAGCGCCAGGCAGGCGACCGTGACCGCGACGAGGACCCTACCGATGCGGGAGATCATGCGGGCACAGGCTCCTGCTCGGCCTCCATGACCAGGTCGCCGGCGCGCACCTCCACCTTCCCGGTCCGGGTGGACCATCCCTGGCGCAGGCAGGTCACGGTCCCGTAAATCCGCAGCGGGCGCAAGACGGCGTAGACCCAGGCGCCCGCCCACGCCGCCAGCGCTACCGCGCCCAGGCGGCCGAGCCAGTCCTGGTCGCTGCGCCTGACGACGAAGATCCGCGTCGCCAGAGCCCAGGACCACATGGCGCTGGCTGCGACCATCGCGTCTGTATACGCGGCTGAGGATGGCCACTGCAGGACGCTGACGACGGTGATGGCAACGGAGGCGAGGAACCACCACAGGCTGACTATCGTGTAGCACCATCCCCACGACTTCATCGGCAGGTAGCGCAGCCGCCAGAAGTTGCGGATCGTCGTCCCGCGCATCCACCTGATCCACTGGCGCATCTGGTGCGATATGGCCTCCGGGTACATCGCCAGGCAGACGGCGCTGGGCTGCTGGACGGCACGGCCGCGGCACAGCGCCATCGTGGTCAGGAACGTATCGTCGGCCAGCATGACGGTCCGCCCGAAGAACGTTTCGTTTACGTAGGCGGGCAGGACGTCCCTGACGAGGTTGCCGCGGTAGAGGGCGTAGGTGCCTCGGTTGATGAGCACGTTGCCGCCGAGCACGTTCTGCGCGGAACAGGTTATGAGCTGCCAGGAAAGCTGGCGGATGCTGTTGAGCCTGGTCAGCAGGTTCCTGTCATGATTCCACGCCAGTTCGAGACCGGCGACCGACTGGACCCGCCTGTCGGCGAAGGGTTTCAGGCCTTCCTCCAGCGCGCGCGCTTCGAGCGCCGTGTCGGAGTCCAGGGTGACGAAGATATCGGCCGGGTCGCTGCGGAACGTGCGCGCCTGCGCTCGCTTCTTTCCGCTGTTCTCCTGCCGGACCCAGAAAAATTGCACGGACGCCGGATGATGCACAAGCCACCACTCGCGGACTTCGGCGTAGTCGACCTTCGATCCGTCGTCGACGACCTCCACCCGATCAGGAAGGCGCGTCTGCCGGAAGAGCGCGTAGAGCACCCGGTCCACAACCGCCGGATCCTCGTTGTACAACGGGATGTTCACGGTGACCCGCATGCGATCGAGACGCTCTTGCTGCTTGGCCGTGACGGTGAAAGGGCGTTCCCGCCAGGCGACGGACCACTGCGCGGCAGTCATGACGAAATACATCAGCCAGGTGACGGTCAGAGCCCTGTAATGTCGCCAGGCCGCAATGAACCACATATGCCGCGCGAACAGCACCATCAAGAAGATGCCGCCAAGCAGGGCCAGCGGCAGCAGCCACGGCCGCCTGATCGCCACCTCGGGAATGTCGTACTCATGCCTCACGGCTCCTCCCGGCCTTTCCCGCGCCGCCAGATCAGCCGGACGGCGACGGTATACAAAATGGTGATGAGTCCCATTGCGTAGGTCACTCTCGCGACCCAGCCCAAGAAAGGGTTGGGTCGAGCCTGCGGCTTGAGCAGATTGCCGATAATGCTCGAGTCCGCGTTCCCGGGCGGTGGCGGTGCAGCCGTATGCGCTGGCCCTTCGTGCGCGCGGAGTTTCCACACCGTCGCACCGAGCGAGCCGTAAGGAACGCTGGCGACATGGCGATAGTCAGGGTCGTGCCTGAGAAGGTGGACTATCGCCCGGTCCACAGGGCGGGTTGACGTTGTGAAGTCAATCACGATGAGCGAGAAGTTCTTCTTGCGGATCGCCCGGATGTAATAACGCGGGCTCAGCTGCCCGTTCACCGGGGCGCTTGTCGTGCCGCTCGCTAGCCTGATGCTCCGGGTACTGGACCACCGGTACCACTGCGCGCCCTCAGGCAGGTAATACTCGAGCAGCGAGGGGTGCTCGGCGAGTATAGGCCCGGGAGTGGCTGCGGCGAGCTGGCGGAGGACGCGCACAAGAGTCGTGCTGTTGGGCCAGTTGAAGAGCGCTCCTGCTTGCACGACCGCCACCGCGCACGGGAATGCCAGGCCCGCGCAACAAGCGCCCTCGGCCACCAGGCGGAGGACGCCAGGGCGGACACGCCGGATCAGCCAGTCGATGGCGAACGCCGCCGCGATCGCCGCGAACCACGCGCCGAAGTCATCGTGCTTGTCCAGCGAGGTCGTGGTGTGCAGCCGAGCCTGTTCAGCCGGCACCAGCAGGCACGTGGCAGCCAGGGTCATCATCAGCAGCCGCGGGCGCGTGGCCCGCTCGGTCATCAGGACGATCACAATCGCGGTCACGGCGAGGATGAACAGGAGCCCCAGCCATTGCCAGGACTCGGCCAGCACGTCCAGGATGGGGTTGGTTCCGACCTTGCGGGTCAGCGTCGTCTGGCCGATTCCAGTGAAGTACTCCGCTCCGCCCTCAGCGGCCATGACGACCAGAATGCCGGCGAGATAAGCGGCGAAAGTTCCTGTACGGGCCGCGCACCGCCTGCGGTCCTGGTGCGGTGAGGGACTCCACGCGACGAGGGCGGCCACCGCCGGGTCGAAGATCGCGCTGGCGTACTTCGTGGCGTTCGCGAGCGCGAGCGCGAGCGCTGCGGCCATGATCCAGCCGCCGATCCGGACATTGCTGCCAGCGCGCACCGCGCACCAGGCTGACAGCGCGACGAACAGCATAGCCAGGGCGTCATAGGTGGCGAAGGCGCTCAGGTGAAGGGTCGGACCCAGTGCGACCCACAGCGCCGCAGCGAAGAAGCCCGTTCGCCTGCCGTACAGCCGCCGTGCCGTGGCCCACAGGAAAGAGGTGGCGCCGAGCATGAAGCACAAGGACAGGACGCGTGCGCCCGCCAGCCCGCCGATATGGTCGGCCACCGCGCCGAGCGGCGGATAGATCACGGGCGAGCCCGAGAAATAGCTCGGGAACGCTGGGATCCGTATCCCATGCAGTAAATGAGCTATTTCCAGATGACCGGCCCACAGATAGAGCGCCTCATCCGTGAACGCGGTATCCGATCGCATCAGGCCTAGCGACAACACGGATTGCAGGGCCAGGACCAGCAGAAGCGGTGACGTGGACCGAAGGAACCCGAGGAAAACCGCGCGCTTGTGCACGTGGTCAGCCCGTTCTTGCAGGACACTCTGCGGCGCGCAAGCCGGCATGAGGTCTTGAGTGATGGCGGAGTCCCTTCTGCTGATGGGGTGGGGCCGGGAAGGCGCGCACTACCGACAGGCGAACGCGGAGTGTGTCGGCACCTTTACGGATCTCAGGCCGCGTTACTTTCGGACCACTGCGCTAGTTCCGCTTGATAGCAAGCAGAACGGCGAGATTGACCGATACGCGATTAAGGCAGCGCCGGGCCAATCTTTGTCGCCTGCAGTCTTACGGTCCGTCCTCGTGAGGTGGGTCCTCCTCGCGGTGGAAGATGGCGTGGAAGATGGCGTGGAATATGCTAGCACTACTAACGCCAGCCTCGAATCATTTATCGCGACATTAAATTGGCTGGATGCAGGTTTGTTGTCATTTTTGTCCGAAACAGCAGCGAGAGAAAGGCTGCCGTCGCTTTGATTTCTGCGCGGTCTTAGCCAGAAATAGCACTATCACCAGAGGTATGAAGGCTCGGTAGCTGTTGGGCTCGGCGCCGATGCCCGGTGCCGTGGTTGCTGGAGCCGACTATCCGCCGTTTGGCGGCTGACCAGGACGAGTGTCATGAGCAGCTCGAATGAGCCCTCAAGCGCCAGGGCGGGCCACGCGCTGATCGCGGTGACGACCCGACCATGGCCCAGGCGATGCGCCAGGTTGGCTCCGGTCGTGGTGATGATGCCGGGTGCCGAGGCACCCGCGTGCCAGCGCTGGTACCGGCCGGTTCCTCCGGCTGGCATCAAGAATTTGCTGCCTGTGACCTGGGTCGGGGTGGCCGGATTTGACCCAAGACGGCGACCGTGCGGCGATGGCTGGATCGCGCCTCTATGGTTGACCGATGGCGTCGGTCAGGCAGATCCAAGTCACCTTCGACTGCGCAGAACCTGAGCGCGTCGCTCATTTCTGGTGCGAGGTATTGGGTTACGTCGTACCACCTCCACCAGAGGGGTTTGCTACCTGGGACGATTTCGATCGCTCGCTGCCGCCTGAGGATCAGGGTTCATGGTTCGCATGCATTGATCCCTCAGGTGCGGGCCTGCGGCTGTTTTTCCAGCGCGTTCCCGAAGGCAAGGTCGTCAAGAATCGGCTGCATCTTGACGTACGTGTCGGCACCGGGCTCGTGGGTGAAGGGCGCCTGGCCGCACTTGAGGCCGAATGCGCACGGCTGGTCGCGCTCGGCGCGGTACGTGTGCGGCTGCTGCCTGCCGATGACGATAACGAGTCCTGCCTCGTGATGCGGGACATCGAGGGCAACGAGTTCGATCTCGACTGAGTGGCCGCGAAAGTGTGCTCATCCCCAGCCAGCCGGGGCCGCAACCCCGGCTGGGACAGTGCTTGAACGGCCGGCCGCCCCAACCCAGGTCAAAGCCTAGCGGTGCTGCCGGCACTGAAGTTCGAGGATCCCGTTGCCGGATGGGTGGAGGTGCTGGAGACCAGGTCGAGCCGCATGAGCGACTGACAGAGGCGAACGCCGCCCCAGACCACGATGGCCGTCGCCGCCCTTCCTGAGCTTGTCGATCTCTTCAGCCGTGTCACCGGCGGCGACGGTGCTCTTGGCCCAGTCGGCCGTCTGCAGGGTCCGGGAGAAGATGACCTTGCGCCCGGCGTTCAGGATGTCGGCCCAGGGGTTGTCGGGTCCGCCGGGGGAGGTGTGCGGCCATGCCCTCGTAGGCGGTGCGGCCCATGATATGCGAGTACCCGCCACTGCCGGTCAGAAGTCATCGGAGGCCGGTCAGCTGGCCGGTTGCTTGGTCTCCTCGCAAGGGAGAGGCCCAGCCGGAGCAGCGACAAAGATCAATCGGCAGGCGCCGCTGACCTGCTAACAGCGCGCTCGCGAGCGCGGATCGATTCTCCTGTGTCCATTCATGGGCCAGCTGAACCTGCCGCATCAAACCTCTGTCACGCAGACCCGCCATCGCGGGATCACCAGCGTCGGCGGCCGAGTCTATGCCGCGCCAGCAGCGGTCCTGCCACCACAGAACGACCTCCAGCAGCTCAGACCTGTCGGCGAGCCCGTAGCCATCGCAAACCGCTCCGATGAGGCGTCCCGTTTGCGTGACGTCAGCGCCAGGCCCCATGCCCAGGTATTGCCAGCAGACGTGCGCCACGTCTTCGATGCGGCTGCCTGGACCCGGCAATTGCTCTTCGCTCACAAGGCCAGCATGCCCTTACAGATCGCCTGTCTCCGCTCCGGCGAACCGCTCACGTTCAGGAGCACCGACCTTCATGCGCGACGAGGTGGCCCAGGCCGGCGACCCCGAGTCCCACATTCTGCAGGTCGAGGAGGCTGAGCCGCGTGCGTGGCTGGTCAGCCCTGATCCGGCGCCGGGGTGGAGGCCTTGTCGCGTCGCGGTAGGCGGACGGTGATGTCAAGGCCGCCGGCGGGGATGGCGATGGCGTGCACGGTGCCGCTGTGGACGGCGGCGATGGACGACACCAGGGCGAGGCCGAGCCCGAAGCCGTCGTGGCGGGTGCGGTCATCGAGCCGGGTGAACGGCAGGAACAGGCGCTCGACCTGGTCGGGTGGTACGACCCGGCCGGTGTTGACGACTCGCACCAGTGACGCGCCGTTGTCGGTGGTGGTAGAGACGCCGACGGTGCCGCCCGGGATGTTGTAGCGCTCGGCATTGTCGAGCAGGTTGGCGACGAGCCGTTCGAGCAGCACTCCGTCGCCGGTCACCGGAGCTTCGCCGAGCGTGGCGGTGGTCGTGATGGCGTCGGCGGTCCGTCCTTCTAGCGCATCCTCGGCGACGGCGGCTAGATCCAGGGGGTCGGTGAGGGCACGCGCCACCCGATCGTTGCGCGCGAGTACCAGCAGGACCTCGATGAGCCGCTCGGAGTGATCGACCGCCTGGCGGACCTCGGCGGCCATCGATACCAGCTCGCCGCGCGTCGGCTCCGGCTTGGCGAGGACGACGTCGATCGCGGTGCGCATGACGGTCAGCGGCGTCCGGAGCTCATGGCTGGCGTTGGCGATGAACTGCCGCTGGCCGGTGAACGCCAGGTCGAGCCGCTCGAGCATCGCGTCGAAGGTATCGGCGAGCTCGCGCAGCTCGTCGCGCGGGCCCCGCAGAGCGATGCGCTGGGACAGGTTCTGCTCACTGGCCGCGCGCGCGGCCGCGGTGAGCCGGTGCACCGGCCGCAAGATACGTCCGGCAACGATCCAGCCCGCGACAGCGGCGAGCAGCGTGGCGCCGGCCAGGCTGAGCAGCGAGTAGGTCAGCAGATGGCTGAGCGTCGTGCTGCGCTGCGCGGCGGCACCGGCCTGGACACCGTTGGCATACACCGCGGCGCACTTCTGCATGACGCCGGAGCGGCCAGTGCGCGCAGCCTGGAGGCACTGCTCGAGCGCTCGCTGCACCTCCGGCGGGATCGTGGGCGTCGTCGACGGCCGCAAGGTGTTCGCGACAAGCAGGTAGGTGATCGATACCAGCGCGGCCCCGCCGACGCTGAACAGCGACGCGTACAGCAGCATCAGCCGCGACCTGGCGCTGAGAAGCCTGCTCACAGCCGGTAGCCGACGCCGGTGACGGTCTCGATCAGCGGCGGGTCGCCGAGCTTGCGCCTGAGCCGCCCGACGGTCACCGCGACCGTGTTGCTGAACGGGTCAGCGTGCGCGTCCCAGACGTGCTCGAGCAGCTCCTCGGCACTGACCACGGCGCCGTCCGCGGCGGCCAGGCACTCCAGCACGCCGAACTCCTTGCGGGTCAGGGTCAGCGGGATGCCGGCGCGGCTTGCGCGGTGCCGCGCGCGATCGACCACCAAGTCGCCCCGCTGCACGACCGCGGGCGAGCCGGCTCCGCGCCGCCCGAGTGCGCGGACGCGCGCGATCAGCTCGCCGAAGGCGAACGGCTTGCCGAGGTAGTCATCCGCGCCCAGCTCCAGGCCGTCGACCCGGTCCTCGACGTCGGTGGCCGCGGTCAGCATCAGGATGCGGCCAGGCGAGCCGTCACGAACCAGTCGCCGGCAGACCCGGTCGCCGTGCACGGCCGGCAGGTCCCGGTCGAGCACGACCACGTCGTAGCTGGTGCTGATCGCGGCATCCAGGGCTGCCGCGCCGTCGTAGACGACGTCGACGGCGAAACCCGCGTCGCGCAGACCCTCGCCGATCCGGTTGGCCAGCGCAACGTGATCCTCCACGACCAACACCCGCACCTGCACATTGTGCGCCAGCCCGGATGACATCCGCCTAACAACCACTGTTCGGCTGGTGTCATCGGCTCTGCACTAGAACGGAGGCGCAGCGCCGTGAGCCGCCTTGAACGGAGCAGCCCATGAACCGGAAGGCAGCTAGTCCCGATCGCGCATCAGCGGCCGGGCGCGGCCACGGCCAGCCCCTGAGGAGCCCATGATGAACAACAGCTCCCGCGTCCTGCGCCGCCGGCGGCGGGCAGTGCGGCGGCCAGCGCCAACCGCGGCCGCCATCATCGTTTCGGCCGCCCTGGCCCTGCTGGCGGCGGCATGCGAGAGCGGCAGCCCGTCATCGGCAGGTTCCGGCGGCTCACCGGCTGCCGGAGGGTCAGCGAACTCCCAGAAGGCGCTCGCCTACTCCCGCTGCATACGCTCGCACGGAGTGCCGAAGTACCCCGACCCAAGCAGCAGCAATGCACTGCCTGGCGGATTGCCTAAGGTCGACCCGCAGCTACTCGGAGTCAGCAGCTCCCGGTACCAGGCGGCCCAGCGAGCCTGCGCACACCTGCTCCCCAACGGCGGCCAGATGAGCCAGGCACAGTCGCAACAGGACATGCACGCCATGCTGAGTTTCGCCCGGTGCATGCGCTCCCACGGCGTGCCGACCTGGCCAGACCCTACCTACGATTCCTCCGCGGGCTGGGGCTTCAATCTGCTCCATGTACGGGGCTTCGATCCGAATTCGCCGCAGATCGATCACAAGATGAGCGAATGCTCGCGTCAGCTACCCCCGGGCGTAAGGGTTCCGCTGGCCCGCCCTGGGCGGCCCGGCTGAACAAGAGAAGCGGAACGACCGTGAAGGACATGCCATGAGTGCCAATGCAATACCGGGGACTGGCGCCCGGGTCATCGGCGTGATACGGCCGGCACTGCCGCCAATAACGCGAATCGCCGTCAGCATCATCGCCACGGCTGCCCTGACCCTGCTGACGGCATGCAGCGGCAGCCCGTCATCTGCCGGTTCCGGCTCACCGAAGGCAGGAGGGCCGGCGAATTCCCCGTCAGCGAACTCCCAGAGGACGCTCGCCTTCGCCCGCTGCGTGCGAGCGCACGGAGTGCCGAAATACCCCGACCCCGACAGCAAAGGACAGGTCGTCAAGGCAACCACACAGCAACTCGGGGTCAGCGACTCCCAGCTCCAGGCGGCACTGACCGCTTGCCAGCACCTGCTGCCGAACACCGGGAACGTCGACGACAACCCGGCAGCGCTGCACCGGTGGTGGAGCCAGATGCAGCGCTTCGCCCAGTGCATGCACGCCAGCGGGGTGCCGAACTGGCCAGGACCCACTGCCTATCCCCAGGACCCCGCGCGGCCGACTTTCAACCTGCACGCCGCAGGCATTGGCTTCCACCAGGGGGCCCAGCCCGGTTACATCGTGAATTCGCCGCAGATCGAGGCCAAGGTACGGCAATGCGAGTCGGTGGTGCACCAGAACTTCTCTGGCTACTTCGACTGAGGAGGCGGATCGTGTGTGAGCCGGTTTCACCTCACCAGGCTGAGCGGCGAGTGGCGGCCACGGAGGGTCGGGGCTCGCGTGTCCACCACATGGGCCGCTGGGTGGCCGCGGGCCTCCTGGCCGTGCTGGCGGCCGGAGTGCTGTCGGCCTGGCTGGCGGGGGAGTTTCAGCCGGCTGGCCCGTCCGGGTCCGCGCAGCGGGGGGCGCCGCCGCCGGCAACGGCGGCGGTCGCGCGGCGAGACCTGTCGGCGGCGACACCCGTGAGCGCGACGCTGGGGTATGCGGGCTCGTGGACGGTGACCGGGCAGGGCGGGGGAACGCTGACATTCCTGCCGAGCGCTGGGCGGGTGATCCGGCAGGGGCAGGCGCTGTACCGGGTCGACAACGGGTCGCCTGTGGTGCTGCTGTACGGCACCGTCCCGGCATGGCGGACCCTGTTCGAGGGCCTGACGGGGGCGGACGTGTCCCAGCTGAACCATGACCTGGTGGCGCTCGGGGACGCCGCAGGTGCGGAGATCTCCGCGGCGGGCTGGGACTACTACTCCTGGGAGACGGCGTACGGGGTGCAGAAGCTGGAAGAGCACCTGGGGGTCTCCTACCCGTCGGGGTCGCTGTCGCTGGGACAGGTGGTGTTCGAGCCGGCCGCGCTGCGGGTCGCCGCCGTGCTGGGAAGCCTGGGGGGCCCGGCGGCCGTGCCAGTGCTGACCGCGACGTCGGACCGGCACGTGGTGACAATCCCGCTGGATGCCTCGCAGCAAACCGAGGTGAAGGCCGGTGACCAGGTGACCGTGACGCTGCCGGACGGGACAACCACGCCTGGCGTGGTCTCGCGAGTCGGAACGGTGGCGACGACCAGGTCCGGTCCGGACGCGACCACGACAATCCCCGTGGAGGTGAAGCTCACCGACGCGAGGGCGGCCGGCAGCTTGGACGAGGCGCCCGTGACGGTGAATATCACGACGGCGAGCGTGAAGAACGTCCTGGCGGTGCCGGTGACCGCGCTGCTGGCCCGCTCGCCGGGGGGGTACGTAGTGGAGGTCGTACGCCCGGGTAACACGCGGCGGTACGTGCCAGTGAGGCCGGGGATCTTCGACCAAACCTCCGGGCTGGTGCAGGTGGCCGGGGCGCTGGCGCCCGGTCAGCGCGTCGTTGTCGCGGCGTCGTGACTGCCGCCGGGACGGCCCCGGTCCGCCGGGAGGGGCCTGGTGAGGCGCCCGTGCTGGAACTGGAGCAGGTTTCCAAGACGTACCCGGGATCGCCGCCGGTGCGGGCGCTGGACTCGGTGAGCGTGGCGGTGGCAGCTGGGGAGCTGGTGGCCGTGGCCGGCCCGTCCGGGTCAGGCAAGTCGACGCTGCTGCATCTGATGGGCACCCTGGACAAGCCGACTGCCGGGAAGGTGCGGGTCACCGGCCTGGACGTAGCGCGGCTGACTGACCGGAAGTTGTCCGGGCTGCGGGCGACCAGGATCGGGTTCGTGTTCCAGCAGTTCTTCCTCGCCGAGCACCAGAGCGCCCTCGGCAACGTGGCGGACGGGCTGCTGTACGCCGGCACCCAGCGTGCCGAGCGGCAGCGGCTGGCCTTGCGGGCCCTGGACCGGGTCGGCCTGGGGCACCGGGCCGCCGCGCGGCCGACCCAGCTGTCGGGCGGGGAACGCCAGCGGGTCGCGATCGCCCGGGCGATCGCCGCCCGCCCGCCGGTGCTGCTGGCCGACGAGCCCACCGGGAACCTGGACTCGGCCACCGGCGCCGCCATCCTGAACCTGCTGGAGGAGCTCAACGCGGCGGGCACCACGATCATCATCATCACCCACGACCACGCTGTCGCCGCCCGGACCCGGCGGCGCATCCAGATGCTCGACGGGCATATCACCGCCGACATCGGCTCCGGTGCTGTTACCGGCCAGGCAGCCACCGCCGACCCGGGTGCCCGGGGGTGGCCTGCCAGCCGCCGGCCCGCGCAGGAAGGCTCCTCATGACCACCACACCTACGCTGCCAGCCGCCGCGGCCGCCCCGTCGGCCGCTCCGTCGGCGGCCCGGCTGCGGCCCGCCGACCTGGCCGCCCTGGCCAGCGTCGGGCTGCGGACCCGCAAGCTGCGCGCCGGGCTGTCCGCGCTCGGGGTCGCGATCGGCGTCGCCGCGATCGTCGCCGTCCTCGGCCTGGCCGCCTCCTCCTCCGCCGCGCTGCTCGCCGAGATTTCCAGGCTGGGCACCAACCTGCTGACGGTCACCAACGGGCAGGACTTCGCTGGCGGCACCGCCGAGCTGCCGGAAACGGCGCCCGCCATGATCGACCGCTTGCCAGGGGTCACCGGCGTGCAAGACACCGGCACCGTCATCGGCGTCAGCGCCTATAAGTCCCCGCTCGTCCCCTCGATCAACACGAACGCGCTTAGCGTTGACGCCGCCACCCTGAACCTGCCCGCCGTGACCGGCGCCTCGGTTGCGCAAGGCACGTATCTCAACGCGGCCACCGCCCGCGAGCCGGTCGCCGTGCTCGGCGCGGCGACGGCTCAACTGCTGGGCATCGACCGGATCGGGCCAGGGATGCGGATCTGGGTCGGCGGTCAGTGGTTCTACGTGACCGGCATCCTCAGCCCGGCCGGCCTGGCGCCCGAGATCGACTCCGCGGTCTTGGTCGGCTTTCCCGCTGCGGAAAAATACCTGCACTTCGACGGGCACCCCTCAGAGATCTACGTCCGCACCGTCGACACCCCGGCCGCGACCACCACTGTCGACACCCTGCTCGCCGCGCAGGCCAACCCGGAGAACTCCAGCCAGGTCACCGTCTCCCAGCCATCGGCCGCGCTAACCGCCAGGGCCGAAGCCCAGGGCGCGCTCGACACCCTGTTCCTCGGCCTGGGCACGGTGGCGCTGCTGGTCGGCGCGATCGGCGTCGCCAACATCATGATCATCTCCGTGCTGGAACGCCGCTCCGAGATCGGGCTGCGCCGGGCCCTTGGCGCCACCCGCGGCCACATCCGCGCCCAGTTCCTGGCGGAGGCCATCCTGTTGTCCCTGGCTGGCGGCGTCATCGGCGTCATTACCGGTGCCGCCGCCACTGCCGCCTATGCCCGCGGCCACGGCGAGCTGGTCGTCATCCCGCTCCAGGCCTGGGTCGGCGGCCTGGCCGCGGCTGCCGTCATCGGCGCCCTCGCGGGGCTGCTGCCCGCCGTCCGCGCCGCCCGCCTGTCACCGACGCAGGCACTGTGGACCGTCTGACAGGACAAGATTGTCGATGCGTCCCGCGGCCGCATCGACCGCGGCCGCGCACGCCAGCCGGGCGGCGGTGGTGCCGCGGCCATGCCCGGCTTCCTGCAGGCGATCTTCTTCCGCGCGGATTGGGACGAAGACCTTGATAACTGTTGGCCTGGATCTGGCCGGCGGACAGTAGAGTGCTACTCCGGGCTGCCGGGCTTCAAGGTGCACGAAGGGTCAGTATGGTGCAGGCACGGGTGTATGGTCATGACTCGGGTCGAACGTGGGTTCGTGCCTGCATGACGCCGGGGAGTTAGCGCAGGTGAGCGACGCCGCAAACGCCTGGCGAAGCCAGCGGAGTGCACGCCCGCACGCTCGGACCGATATGGGGAGCCGCGTACCGGGCCGGAGCGCGCGAGGAAACAGGTGACCACGGTAAAGGGCAATCTGGGCCAGGACCCCCAGAGCGGTGACGGCAGCGAGCAGCGCACCGCAGGCGCCATGCTTGAGACGCCGCAGTGGCGCAAGCGGCTGGAAGGCCTCAGAGGTCAGCCGCTGGCTCTGGTTCCGGGCCCAGGGCGCCACGCTGGCGAACGGCCGCCCGCAGCACCCGCGAACTCGCCCGCCGCAACCCAGTGTTCACGATCGCGCTCGCGGCGGCGGTGGTGCCGCGGCTGGTGGCCATGCTCGGCTTCCAGCAGGCGATCCTCTTCCGGATGGACTCGTTCGACTATCTGTGGGGGGCTCTGCACCTATCGCCGAACGTGATCAACCCGAGCGGTTACTCGCTGGTCCTGTGGCTGCTCCTGCCATTCCACTCGCTCGCCTTGATTGTCGCTCTCCAGCACCTCATGGGGCTGGGCGTAGCTGTGATGATCTATTCGCTGCTCAGGCGGTACGGGTTGCCCGGCTGGGGAGCGACCCTCGCGGCAGCGCCGGTGCTGTTCGATCCAGCCCAGTTGATGCTCGAGCAGCTTGTCATGGCCGACGTGCTGGCCATGACGCTGATGGTAGGGGCGATGGTGCTGCTGCTGAGCGGGCGGCTCTCAGCGTGGCGGCTGGCGACCTCCGGGCTGCTGATCGGCCTGTCGACCATCGTCCGCCCGACCGTCCTGCCGCTCATCGTCCTCATGGCGCTGTACCTGCTGATCCGGCGGGCTGGCTGGCGGCGGGCGGCAGTCACGCTGGCAGCGTGCGTGCTGCCAGTCATTGCCTATGCCGGCTGGTTCGACGCGGCCCACGGCTCGTTCAACCTCACCGACAGCAACGGGCTCTTCCTGTGGTCACGGACGATGACGTTTGCCAACTGCTCGGTCATCAAGCCGCCACCGGACCTGCGGCCGCTCTGCCCGTCCGCGCAGCCCGGCGGCCTGGCCAGTGCGAACCCGGCCAGGCGCCCGACGCCGAGCTCTTACCTGTGGGACCGCGGCACCTGGCAGTGGCAGGGCACGGGGCGGCAGTTCGTGGCGAACGCCGCCGCCTTCTCGCAGGCCAACAACGCCAGGGCCCAGCGGTTCGCGATCAGGGCGATACTAGCGCAGCCGCTGTCCTACGCCCATGTGGTCCTGCATGAGACGTCGCTGCCATTCCGGGCGATATCGAACAAGTGGCGGTTCCCCGTGAACGCGCCCACTAACATGTGGCTCCTGGCCCCGGGTAACTTCCGGTACGCCACCGCGGGGGTGGGGGGGTACACGGGCAGCAAGGGCGCGGTCGGTCAGATCCAGCGCAACAAGTACGCCACGTTCATGAAGCAGCCATTCGTGAAGATGATGGGCCTCTACCAGAGCGCCATCTTCCTTCCGGGCCCGGCGCTGGGACTGATCATCCTGGCGGGACTCGCGGGCCTGCTACTTCCCGGCCGCCGTACCTGGGCTGCGGCGCTGTTGTGGGTGTCCGGTGTTGTCATCACGGTGCTGCCGACGGCCATCCACGAGTATACGTATCGATACCTGGTCCCTGCGGTTCCGCTTTTCTGCATGTCCGCAGCACTCATCTTCAGGAAGCCCGGCCAGGAGCCCGCGCTCCAGGATGCCGCAGCACCGCCGTCTGGTGACTGAGGAATGTGGCTGAGATGCGTTCGAGCCAGCATGCCCTGTTCGCCCGGGCCCTGGCCGCAACGTGCCGTCGCTCATCTGGCCGCGTGGGCGCCCCTTCTTTATGGGCTAGCAAAGTCGCTGGCGAGCGGGTGGGCGGCTACCTCGGACAACAGCGTGATAGCGCTGAGGTCCTTGGATGTGCTGACCAATCACGGCCCGCTGGTCGGGCAGGCGACCCGCCTCGGGTCCGGCGTGTTCGACCTGGGCCCCATCCAGTACTGGCTGCTGACTGTGCCGGCGCATCTTGATGCCACGCACGGGGTTCTGTGGGGCGCCACGTTGTGGTGCATGCTGGCGGCTTCGCTCACCGTGGAAGCGGCATGGGCGGTGGGCGGCGTATTCACCGCGCTTGCCGCGAGCGCGTTCGTGGTCGGGATGACATGGTGGATTCCGGCTCTCACCGTTGTGCCATGCTGGAATCCCTGGCTCGGCCTGATGTTCTTCATCGCCGCGCTGGCAGCAGGCTGGGCTGTCATGTCCGGGCACCGTGGCTGGTGGGCTGCCGCGGTCGTCAGCGCGTCGATCGCCGCGCAGGGGCATCTGATGTTTGCCATTGCGGCGGTTGCGGTTGTGGTCCTGGTCTTGGCGGTCGGGCTGGTTGACGCGGTCCGCGCAAAGGCCGGCGACTGGTGGGCCATCGCCGGGGTGATCGCGGGAATCGCCTGCTGGGCCGCGCCTCTGACGCAGCAGTTGACCGCCAGCCCCGGCAACATGACCGCACTCTTCAGCCCGCAAGGACCGCCCGTGCCCAAGGCCGGCGTGGCCTTCGGGCTGAAAGCGATCTCAGCCGCGACCCAGCCGCCTGCCTACTGGTGGCAGGGGATGACCTCACTTGGCAAGCTGAGCAACGTCTGGAACCGCCCGGCGGTCGGCGGGGACATCGCGTTCGCGATCATCGCTGTGTCTCTGGTCGCCGCGATCGTATGGCTCAGATCCCGCCGGGCAGCCGGGCTGGCCGCTCTCAGCCTCGTACTCGCAGGCGCGGCGCTGATCACCTACGCCAACTTCCCCGTGGCTGAAATCAGCGCGACGACAGTCACCTTCGACAACCTGCTTTACCTGCTCGCTCCGCTGTATCCGCTCGGGGTGCTGACCTGGCTTGCCGCGATCACGGTGGCTGTCCTGGCTGGCCGCCGGATGATGGCCAGCGCGCGTACCCGGAGCACAGTGGGCGAGACCAGCGCGAGCGAGACCACTGCGGGCGAGGCCATCGCGGGCGAGGCCACGACCGGCGGGACCATCGTCAGCACGGCGGGGCCAGGGCTGGCATACAGCGGCGTGCCCATCAGTGCGTTTGCGGCGGGCGCGCTGGTCGTAGCCGCGATCCTGGCAGGGCCGATCGCCAATACACAGCCGATCGGGACCCCGGTGATGCTGAAGGCGATGCATGAGGTCGGCGACGTCGCGGCGCGGATCGAGCACGAGATTCCGCCCCAGCGGGTAGCGCTCAAGGTCGTCGCTACGGACAATCGCTACCGCCGGCAGCTGACCTTTGGCGTTGCGTACGCACTGCGTGCGGACGGCTACAGGCCGAAGATATCCAAGAGCTGGTCGGCACAGCTCGGCAAGATCTACCGGTACCCAGGGCAGCGGAAGGAACGGATCCCGCTCGCCGAGGTCTCGGCGCGACCCCGCGCGCTCGCTGTCGAGGTCATGAAGCACCCCCCTCCCGGCACCTGGGCTGGCAGACCCCGGCGTGGCAGCCCCTGACCTGCCCCGGTAAGCGGCGAGTATTGCTCCCGCAAAAGCCCGGAGTTCACGGCGCTCTCAATTGCCGCATCTATGGGCAATAGCTACGTAGCACACGGTAAAGTGACGGCGGGCAATGCGGCGGCCGACGGACGAGGAGCCTAGTGCAGAGTGTCCTCCTGCTCCTGTGGTGCGGCTGCCTGATTGCGATTCCGGGAATCCCGGCCGCCCTGGTAGCGTTCCGGCCGGGCAAGGTGTCGCTCGTCACCCGGCTGGCGGCTGCGTTCGGGCTTGGTTATGCCGCAGCCGGCGGCTGTGCCATTGTGCTTTCCTCCTCTCATCTTTTCCGCCTGGGCATTTTCCTGCCGCTGTGGATTGCTGTTTCAGGGGCGTTGTGGGTGCTGGCCGCGCGACGGACGTCTCTTGCTGAGCACGGCCGGGCGGTACTCGCGGAAATCCGCGAGCAGCCGCTGCCGCTGCTGCTGGGAGCGGCAGTCGTGCTCGTCGTGCTGGCGATCCATGTCCCGAACTTGCACTTCATCAGCGGACCGCACTACGTCTATTACCTGAACGGCGTGGAGATCGCCAACAGTCACGGGGTGCCGGCCCAGACGCTCGAGTACGGCCAGTCATGGCCGCCGGCGACGGACAAGATCTTCCTCGACGCCTTCACCGGCGTCCTGGTCTTGTTCGGCCAGAACCCGCTGATCGGCCCTGGGGTGCTGCTCCTGTTGTCGCTCCTGGGGGCGAGTCTCGGTCTCTGGGCGTCGGCCTGGGAACTCGGGCTCCGCTACACCGGCAGCCTGCTGCCGCTGCTGCTGCTGGCCAACCGCATCCTGTTCGACGCGAAGTTCAGCTTCAGCTTCATCGAGTATCGCGCCGAGGATTTCGGGCGGGCCGTGGCCTTCTGCGCGCTCGCGCTGGGCATCGTCGCCATCCGGGAGCACGGGTGGCGCACCGCGGTCGTGGCTGGCGTGGTGCTCGCGGCCGCGAGTGGCAGCCACCTGATCCCGGTGGTCGTTGTCGTCCTGGCCCTAACCTGCGTCGGCCTTGCCAGACTGCTGTACGACGCCGGCTGGCAAGCCCGGATCGCCACCCTGCGGAGCGGCCTCATAGTCGGCTGCACCGGTGCCCTGCTGGGGGCGCTCATCAGGGTGATCGCTGGCGGCTCGTTCGGTTTGGGCGGAGCGAGCAACCAGTCGGCCTACAACGCCATCCACACGCGGTTCGACCCGACCGCCTATCTCTATCTGGGTACGTTCCCGCGGCGGGTTGCGTCGTCGGGACTGACGCATCCGTACGTGTCCGCGCGCAGCCTTGTGGATGGCCTCATCTACGACGGGCTCGGCCACATCGTGCCGCGCTGGCAGGTTCTGCTGGTCTTCGGAATTGCGCTGGCGGCGTCCGTCGCGCTGTTCTTCCTGGTCAGGACGGACCTGCGGATCGTGGGCCTGGTCGGCCTCGGCATCTTCGCCGGGATCATCGTGATCTCGCTGCTGTTCGACTATCGCTATCACATCTACATCGACGCGACATTCGGGATCCGGAGGCTCGGACACTACACGTCGGTGGGTCTTATCCTGGTGGGCCTCGCAATCCTGGAATGGCTGGTCCAGCTCGCGGAGCGGGTATCGAGGCCGGCACTCATGGGCGCCGCGATCCTGCCTGTCGTGGTCCTGACCGCGTGGCTGGCGCCGAGTGCCGCTCTGACGCATCACTTCGCCAGCCTGAGCCGCGATCGGCTCGCCTTCGTCAACTGGGTGCGCACCCACACCTCCTGCGGCGCCAGGTTCCTGGTGAACGAGCGCAGTGAGGGCACCATGACGTCCCTCACCGGCCGCAACAACCTGGCTGAGGGGATGGGGCCATTTCTCCGCCCGCAGAAGATGCCCTATGTGGTCACGCTGATGCTGGACGCCCGCACCTTCTATCACCATCCGCGGGCGAACAAGGCGATCCTGCGCAAGTACGACATAACCTTCGTGGTCTTGTCGCGGACGGTCCAGTTCCTCGGCTACACGGGACCGGAACTGGGCGCCAACCCCGCTGCCATCAATGCCACGCCCTTCCTCCATCGTGTGTATGCCAACCCGTCGGTGATCGTCTACCGGGTAGCAGGGGCCCAGGCGCCGCCCGCCTCGCCCTTGCTCAAGGGCAGGTACCTGCACTGCCTGACCAAGCCAGCCAGTTTCTGAGCCGGCTGTCTACCGACGATCAGGACTATTCAATCTCCCGTGCCCAGCATCGCCTTGATCATCCAGGTCCGGCCGGCTTGGCCCTGGCCCGCTGTCGGAATGCCTCCAGCCGATCCATCGAAATTCATCAATCTGCCTTGATGTAGTCTGCCGAGATGATGATGCCCCCGCCGCCACCCGTCTTCGCGCGGATGGCCGGTCATGAGCTGCGCTGGCGCTTGCTGAGCGAACTCGCTCGCAGCGATCTCCGGGTCCGCGAGCTGGTCACACTGACCGGCCAGCCGCAGAGCCTGGTCTCCTACCACTTGCGCCAGCTCCGCGCCAGCGGCTTGGTCAGCGCGCGGCGCAGTAGTTTCGACGGTCGTGACGCGTACTACCACCTTGACCTGGCCAGGTGCGCCGATTCCCTCGCCGCCGCCGGCGCGGCCCTGCATCCCGGCCTGAACCTGACCTCGGCGGCCGCACCGGCGCCGAGGCTCGCCAGCAGCGCCCCGCGTGACCTGCTGTTCATGTGCACGGGCAACAGTGCAAGGTCGCAGATGGCCGAGGCGCTCGTGCGACGGCGTTCCCGCGGGCAGATTCGCGCGCTCAGCGCAGGCAGCAATCCCAAGCCCGTGCATCCGGACACCGCGCGGGCACTGGCCGAGTACGGCGTTGTTCGCGGAAGGTGGCAGTCGAAGCACCTCAGCCAGTTCACCAGCAGACGATTCCACTACGTCATCACCCTGTGCGACCGGGTGCGCGAAGTCTGCCCGCCATTTCCCGGCAACCCGAGCTACATCCACTGGAGCATCGCCGACCCCGCCGCCTCCGGCGGCAATGACGAGGCAACGCTGCCGGCTTTCCAGGCGACCGCCGCCGAAGTCAACCTGCGCGTCGGCTATCTCCTGACTGCCATCGCAACCACATGACGCCATGCTCCGGCCTCCGTGGCGTCGCCCTGGCCCATCAGCGGGCACCCTGCACACAACCCTAGATACATCAAATCCGCTTGATGTATCGTCAGGCACGTGCTTTCCTAGCAATCCGGATCGCCGGCACCCGATTCGCCGGCGCCGCTCATCCGCACAGGAGGCCCGATGACGACTCAGGAAGAGATGGTCAACGTCCGCTACCTGGTCGATGACGTTCAGAAAGCAGTCGACTTCTATACCAGCCACCTGGGTTTCGCGCTGCGCTTCAGCGCCGCGCCCGCGTTCGCCGACGTCACCCGCGGAAGGCTGCGCCTGCTGCTGGCCGGGCCGGCCAGTTCAGCGGGCCGGCCCATGCCGGACGGCAGCAAACCGGGGCCAGGCGGCTGGAACCGTCTCCACTTCATCGTGCCGGACATCGCCGCTGAGGTGGCCAGGCTCCGCGCCGATGGGGTTCGCTTCCGCAACGACATCATCACCGGGCCCGGCGGAAAGCAGATTCTCATAGAGGACCCGGCAGGCAACGTAGTGGAGTTGTTCGAGCCCGCTGACCGTCAGCGCGGGCGGTGAACGCAGCCGCTCGCGACGAGGCCGCCGCATCAGCGCCCCCAGTCCCGTCCCTCGGCGCAGTGTTCCTGCAGTGGGGTCGCATCGGGTGCGTCGGGTTCGGCGGCCCGCCAACCCATATCAAGCTGCTGCGCGAACTATGCGTGGAGCGCCGCGGCTGGCTGGATCCGCAGGACTTCGAAGACGCGATCGCCGCGTGCAATCTGCTGCCCGGCCCGGCGTCCACCCAGCTGGCGATCTTCTGCGCCTGGCGGGTCCGCGGCCGGGCCGGAGCCCTCGTAGGCGGTCCCGCATTCATCGTGCCTGGCTTGATCGTGATACTCGGGCTCGCCACGCTCTTCCTCGGCGGGCACCCGCCGCTGTGGGTCCTTGGGGCGGGGGCGGGCGCGGGAGCCGCGGTCCCCGCGGTCGCCGTCCAAGCGGGAACCTCCCTGGTGGGCCCCAGCTGGCAGCGCCGCCAGCACACTGTCCGCTGGCTGGGCTACCTGGCCGCTGGCGCGGCCGCTGCCGCGACCATCGGAGTGTGGCTCGTCCTGGCCCTGCTCGGCTGCGGCCTGATCGAACTCGCCGCCCAGGGTGCCCTCAGGCCGCCGCCGCAGACGGCCAGGAGGACCGCTTTCCCGATGCTCGCCGTCGGCGCCGTCACCGGCGGTGTGCTGGCATCGGTGGCGTGGGTTGCGCTCAAGGTCGGCGGGCTGTCCTACGGCGGCGGGTTCGTGATCATTCCGCTGATGCAGGCGGACGCGGTGAACCACTACCACTGGATGACCGGCGCGCAGTTCCTCAACGCCGTGGCGCTCGGCCAGATCACCCCCGGCCCGGTCGTGCAGACCGTCGCCGTGGTCGGCTTTGCCGCGGCCGGCCTGGCTGGCGGGCTGCTCGCCTCGGCTGTGGCGTTCGCCCCGTCCTTCGCGTTCATCCTGCTGGGAGCCAGCCGCTTTGACGGCATCCGCGGCGACCGGCGGGCTCGCGCCTTCCTCGACGGCGCCGGGCCGGCGGCCGTCGGCGCCATCGGTGGCTCAGCCATCTCACTCGCCCGCGAGCTCAGCCAGGCCTGGCAATTCGCCGTCCTCGCCGCCGCGCTCCTGGCAGTTCTTGTGTTGCGCCGCGGCGCCGTCGTCACCCTGCTCGCCGCCGGGGTAACAGGCACGCTGATCGCGGTGCTCGGCGGCCCGCTCCCGCACTAGAAGCGGACTCGCAGAGCGACAGCCCGCGCCGCCCGGCTAATCACTCCTGGCGGGTGATGCCGGGCGAACCGCCGGATACGAGGATCTCCGCAGGTAGGACGAGCTGTGCGTGCTCCAAGGAGACGAACCTGACCAGCAACGACGGCAACGGACCCGCGGGATCCTCTCCCCCCGGGCAGCCCACATAGCTGCCTCGCAGCGCTGACGCCCGGCGCGCCAATGAGTGGTCTGACGGTCTTCGCCATCGTCGTGGTCTGCTACGCGCTCGTGGCGTCCAGGCTCGACCGCTGGTGGATTACCGCACCGATGGTGTTCGTGGGTGCCGGGACGATCCTCGGCCCCGAGGTGCTCAATGTCCTGCCGCTGCCGCTCAGCAGCGAGACGGGCCTCGTCATCACCGAACTGACGCTGGCCGTCCTGCTGTTCTCCGATGCGTCCACGGTCCGGTTGCGCGACGTCGAAGGCGACGCGAGCCTGCCAACGCGGCTGCTGTTCATCGGGCTGCCGCTGACGATCGCGGCCGGTGCCCTTGTGGCACACCTGCTGCTACCCGGCGTGGGCTGGGCCATGGCCGCGCTTGTCGCGACCATCCTCGCTCCCACCGACGCCGCACTTGGCCTGGCTGTCGTCACCAACAGAGCAGTGCCGGTGCGGATCCGCAGGGCACTGAACGTCGAGAGCGGGCTCAACGACGGCATCGCGACGCCGTTTGTCACTCTCTTCATCGCGGTGGTCGCCTCCGAGGAAGGCCTCGGGGACAAGGCATGGGGGCTGGAAGCGCTGAAGGAGATCGGGCTGGCCCTCGTCGCAGCGGCCGTCGTGGGGTATGCCGGCGGATGGCTGCTCGGCCTCGGCAAGGAACGCGGCTGGACCTCGGACGTGTCAGAAAAGATCGCGATTCTCGCGCTCGCGCTCCTGGCCTACGGGGGCTCGGTCGAGATCGGCGGGAACGGGTTCGTCGCGGCTTTTGCCGGAGGCATCCTGTTCGGCGCCGTCACCAGGGGCCGGCTGGAGGTGCCAGGGCGCTTCACCGAGACGCTGGGCCTGGCTGCATCTTTCGTCGTGTGGACAATCTTCGGTGCCCTGTTCGTCGGCGTGCTGCTGACCCGTGAACTCTCGGCTCAGCCTGTCTTCTACGCGATCCTGAGCCTGACCGCCATCAGGATGGTGCCCGTCGCGATCGCCTTGATCGGCACGCGCCTCCGGATGCATACGGTCGCCTTCATGGGCTGGTTCGGCCCCCGCGGGCTCGCGTCGGTCGTCTTCACCCTGATCGCGTTGAAGGAATTCGAGCACAGCGGCGGCAACGCGGAGCGGCTGGTCGAGACGGCCACGTGGACGATCCTGCTGTCTGTGGTCTTGCACGGACTCACGGCCTCGCCGCTTGCTGTCCGGTACGGCGCCTCGGTGGCGGGCGCGGGTGACGTGCCTGAGATGGAGCCCGCGGGTGAACCCCCGATCCGGCTGCGCGATCTGGCCGGACGGCTTGGCGTGGGCGGCCATGACGCGACAGGCGAGCCGTAGCCGTTCTGTGCCAGCGGCTGACCCGCCAGCATCTGAATCACCCCCTGTGGGTGGTCCGCCAGACATGCCAGCCGGGCCAGAGTTTGATGACGGACTGCTCCGCACACGGGCCGGAGCCGCACGTGAGCGACGCCGCGGGCTGATCCGAGGCGAATCCAGCCCGCGACCATGGCGGAGATCTCGCGCTGATCGAGGCCATCCCCTGACGAGGACTAGTACGGCCGGTCGACGGCCGACCAGGAGGGAAGGAGTGAGGTCGGATGTCCACACTCACCGCATGGAAGTTCGCCGGGACGGAAGGGGCCGATGACGCGGTCCTGCGGGTCAAGCAGCTGAGTGCGCAGCAGGTTATCGACGTCCAGGACGTCGCCGTGATCCGCTGGCCGCTGCACGCGACGCAACCGTCGGCGCAGGAGCACGTCACGGCCGAGGGCGGGAAGATGTCCTCGCTCATGCAGAAGGTCCAGAAGGGGGGCATCGACAGCACGCTGATCGAGTCCGTCAAGACCGACATGACGCCCGGAACGTCAGCGCTCGTGCTGCAGAGTTCCGATGCCCGCATGGACCGTGTCGCGCAGGCGTTTTCCGGACAGGGCATGGAACTGATCCGCTCCAACCTGTCGGTCGAGCAGGAGGACCAGCTGAGAACTGCCTTCGGTCGCTCGCCAGGGCAGGACAGAGGCTAGGCGGTGACCCCGAGGAGGGTCCACCACCGCGACGTTGACGAACGGCGGGAGATCGGGCGGGAGGCGAGGAAGAGCGTGCCGCCGGCCAGCCACGAGGGATGGGCACCTGCGGCGGGACGCCGGGATCCGGTCGACCTGCTGGATGAGCAGAACAAGACGCGCGAGGCTGATCTCGTCCCCGTCCGGCACGCCAGGATGGCGGTATCGCCGTTCACGTTCTACCGGGGTACCGCCAAGGTGATGGCCGCCGACCTCGAGGCCACTCCGCGCTCGGGCCTTGACGTGCAGCTGTGCGGTGATGCGCACCTGTCGAACTTCGGACTCTTCGCCTCGCCGGAGCGGACCCTGCTGTTCGATCTCAACGACTTTGACGAGACCCTGCCAGGACCGTTCGAATACGACGTCAAGCGGATGGCCGCGAGCTTCACGATCGCCGCCCGCAACAACGGCTTCACGCGGGCCGAGGCACGGTCGGTGACGGCGGCCGCGCTCACCTCCTACCGCGGGGCGATGGCCGACCTCGCCGGCCTGGGCACGCTGGATGTCTGGTACTCCCGGCTCGCCGAGAAGGAACTGATGAAGGGCGTCTCCCGTGCGGCCGCCGACGCCGCGCGGACGAAGGCTCAGGCGCGCCTGGCCAGGAAGGCAGTGAAGCGCGCGCGGGCGTCACAGCAGAAGGCCCATACCAGGGACAGCCTGCAGGCCCTGTCGAAGCTGGGCGAGATGACCGATGACGGCTACCGGATCGTGAGCCAGCCGCCACTCGTCGTCCCCGCCCGTGACCTGGCCGAGGTCTACGGCATCCCGGCTGAGCAGCTGCAGCAGGTCATTCACAAGCAGTTCCGTGACTACCGGTCGACGTTGCAGGCTGACCGCCGGCTGCTGCTCGAGCGTTTCGAGATCGTCGACATGGCACGGAAGGTTGTGGGTGTTGGCAGCGTGGGAACCAGGGCGTTCATCGTGCTGCTCCAGGGCCGAGACGCCGGCGACCCGCTGTTCCTGCAGGTCAAGGAGGCAACCGCGTCGGTGCTCGAAGATCATTTGCCGGCGAGCCGGTACCGGAATCCTGGCGAGCGGGTCGTGCATGGTCAGCGTGTCATGCAGGCGGCGAGCGACATCTTCCTGGGCTGGACCAAGGGCGTGCAGGCCGGTTACTACTACTACTGGCGCCAGCTCAGGGACATGAAGGGCTCGGTCGACGTCGAGATCATGATGCCGCCCGGCCTGTCGTTCTACGCGGGAATCTGCGGCTGGACGCTGGCTCGCGCCCACGCACGATCGGGTGACCCGGTCGCCATCTCCGCGTATCTCGGCGGCGGCAAGCGCTTCGGGCGGGCGATAGGCGACTTCTGCGAACGCTACGCCGACCAGAACGAGCGGGACTTCCAGGCGTTCACCGCCGCGATCAACTCCGGCAGGCTGGAAGCAGCGGCGGACTAACGTGGCAAGCGGCTGCCTCGCAGAGCCACGTCGTGCGCGGGCCGGCCGGTGACCGGGCAGCGTTGGCTGGCGCGGCTCGCGATCCTGCTGGTGATCGCTGCCCTGGTCATTCTCATCGTCTTCTCCGGCCGGCGCGGCCACGGCGTCGGGCTGATCATCAGCGGCGTGGCCGGCGCGTGCCTGATCGTGGCCGGCGGCTACTGGTTCCTCGCCAACCGGGGAGCGCTGCGCTGGGCCGCGCTCGCGCTGGTTGTGCTGGTGCCAATCGCCCTCGTCGTCGTCTATCTCAGCCGCAACCTGCTCTGGGTCGCTCTTGTCTCAGTCGCCGTGCTGCTGCTCGCGCTCGTCACCGCGCGGGCCTCGATGGGCACCGCCCCGCCGGAGAAGCCGCAGCCAGAGCGCAGCGCCGAGCGGCCAGGGCGAGCTTTCCTGATCATGAATCCGCGGTCAGGCGGCGGGAAGGTCGCCACGTTCAAGCTGAAGGAGAAGGCAGAAGCGCTCGGCGCGCGGGTGGCCATGCTGGAGGGCCCGGAGATCATCGACGTCGCCGCCGTGGCCAGGCGGGCCGTCGCCGATGGGGCTGACCTGCTCGGCGTCGCCGGAGGCGACGGGACGCAGGCGCTGGTGGCCGGCATCGCCGCCGAGCACGACGTGCCTTTCCTGTGCATAAGCGCCGGGACGCGCAACCATTTCGCCCTGGATCTCGGTCTGGACCGCGAGGACCCGTCGACATGCCTGGACGGGCTGACCGACGGTGTCGAGCAGCGAATCGACCTCGGGCGGATTGGCGATAGGACCTTCGTTAATAACGCATCGTTCGGCGCTTATGCCGAAGTAGTGCGCAGCCCGGCTTACCGTGATGACAAGCGCGGCACGACCCTGGACATGCTCCCTGACCTGCTCAAGGGAAACGGCAACGGGCATCGCCTGTCGGCGCACGCCGGCACCGCTGATATCGAGGGCCCGAAAGCGCTGCTGATCAGCAACAACCCGTACGACACGACCGACATCGCCGGGCTGGGCAGACGGGCCCGGCTGGACACCGGCACGCTCGGCGTCGTCGCCATCAACGTGGACAACGCAGCGCAAGCCATCGGCCTGGTACGACGCGGACGGGGGCGCGGCCTCACCCTGCTCTCGGCTGACGAGGTCACCGTCGACGCGCACCAGCCCGAGATCCCGGTCGGCATCGACGGCGAGACCATCATGATGCCGACACCGGTGCGCTGCTCGATCCTGCCGCTGGCGCTGAGGGTCGTCGTGCCGAGGACGCGCCCGGGCGTTCCCGTTCCCAGGCACGCCTTCAGCTGGTCCAGGCTTGGCCACCTGGCCTGGTTCGGCAGCGACGACGCTGTGCCGCAGGAAGGGTAAAGGCCGCTCAGGCGGTGGCATCCTCTTCCGCGACCTTGATCGCGAAGCCCAGTGCCCTCATCATGTTCCCGCCGGCGGAGACCACCTTGGCGGTCCCGACGATCGGGGCCACGGCGATCATGACATTTTGCACGTCTTGTTCGGAAATGCCACTGTCAGTGGCTGGTCCGGCGTTTGCGATGTACGACGCCGGCGGCGCGTCGACAGAGACCATGGCGGCAATCCTGGCGAGCATCAGCTCGCGCGGACTCAGATCGGTGTGCTCGATCGATGCTGCGTTGATGTCGACGATCGTGTCGAGCACCGGCGTAGGAGCGGTCATGAGAACCTCCTGCGGATCGTGTGACGATGACGTCGTCAGTAGATCGCAGACGCCGATCCCCAGCCTCACCTGGCGCGGGTGAGCTTCCGGCGGACCGCACGTCACCTCCGCGAACCGCTCACCGCGCATTTCATGGTCGCTGGCAATCGGAGCTCAGTTCGGCTGTGATCCAGCCGAACTCGGACGTAATCCGGATCCCGGCACCGGGGATGTACAAGGGCTCGATCACTGCGCGCAAAGCATCACAGAACGGCCCGTATCCAGCCGCCTGGATGGCGGGGACGGAGAGTCCGGCCGCCGCAAGCGCCCGGACCGCGAGCCCTGTATAGCCTGGACGGTCTGTCCATTGGCCGGCTGGCCGAGGCGACCGGCCTGCCCAAGAGCAGCGCGCATGCCCTCTTCGGTTCCAAGCAAGAACTTCAGCTGGCGACCATCAGCGCGGCAACGGACAGCTTCATCACCGAAGTCGTCGGCCCTGCTCTCGGCTCGACGGAGCCCGGACGGGAGCGCCTGCTCGCGCTCTGTGAGGGTTACCTGACCTATGTCGAGCGACGGGTCTTCCCTGGAGGGTGTTTCTTCGTCGCCGCATCGGCAGAGGTGGGAGCCCAGGAAGGCCGCGTTCACGACGAAGTGGCCAGCGTGCAGCAGCAATGGCGTGACCTGCTCGCGCGGGAGGCCAGTGCTGCCGCCGGGAATCATGAGTTGCCAGACGGCACGGATGCTCAGCAACTTGCGTTCGAACTGGGGGTCATCCTGGCCGGAACCGATATCGTCAGCGTGCTCCACGACGACCTCGACGCGGTCAGCCGCGCCCGGATCGCCGTTCGCACCCGCCTGGCCGGCTAGCGCTGGCGCATGCCATGGCGCGGGACCTGGTCGTGCCCGGCTGCTCGCGCCCCGTGCGGCACGAAGGCGTTCCTCTTCGCCGGGCGCGAAACCCGGCGGCCAAGAGGTCAGTCAGGAGCGATCGTTGTTCCATGTCGTCGCAGCCCGAAGGACATCGAGGACGAGTGCCACCGCTGGTTGAACCGCATCAGCAGCGGCACGTGGCAGAGTCGTTCGGCGCCGACGCCGATCGCTACGCCCGCGGCTCCATTCCGGCCCCGCCAGGGACACGGCTGCAGTAGCTAGAGCTGCTTCTGGAACACGACAGAACAGCGCTCGTATCCCATCCGCTCTTCGTAGAACGGCACCGAGACGGGACTGTGCATGTAGGTGTCCAGCCGCACGACCCGGGCGCCGCGCCCCCGTCCCCAGGCTTCGGCCGCCTCTAGCAGCGCGGTCCCTGCCCCTCGGCGCCAGTGATCGGCGTGCACGATCAAGGCGTCGACCACCAGCCTGGTCCAGCCGGGCTCACGGGTGAGCTGGACGGCGGGGTTCTCGACCGGCGGCTCGATCCTGGCCGCGAGCCAGCCGCCCACCTGACCGTCAACGTCGGCCACGAGCCGCAGCGAGTCGTCAGCATTCTCGCGAAGCTCGGCGTCCCAGGCGGCGGCCAGGCCGTCTGCGGCCGGGACCTGGAAGTGCCCGGGATCCAAGGCCGCGTAGAACTCGCCCGCGCTCAGCCACGCGCGGCTGATCCCGGCGCCGTCACCTGGCCTCGCGGCCCGCACACTCACGCCCATGAGCAGCGATCCTGCCCTATCGCGGGACGAACTCGGTGAGGAGCCGGACGAGTTCGGCCGGCTGGTCCAGCGGGATCAGCGTGTAGCTGTCCGCGACCTCGGCCAGTCGCCCGTCAGGAAACAGCTCGGCCAGCCGCCTGCCGTGCTCGGGTGGCATCACCCGGTCCTCGCGCGCCCAGACAACGAGCACGGGGCGCTCGAAGGCGGGCAGCCGTTGCGCCGTCGTGAGCAGCAGGTGCCTGTCTGCGAAGGCTGCCCGCAGAATACGGACGGCGTCCCGGCGGATGTCGGGCTGCCGCAAGACCGGCCTGATCCACCTCGTGGTCGCCGCGTCTCCCCGCATGGTCAGCCATCCGAAAGCGAGCGGCAGCCTGCGGAGCGCCCGCAGCCGCATTTGCTGCATGAACACCCCGAAGACCGGTGCGGGCAGCTTCCCCGTGAGCGCGAGCACCCGGCCGGTCAGCCCCGGCGGCAGGTTGCCGAACGCCTCGCAGGAGATCAGCACGGCCCGCGTCACCCTGGCTGCGCCGCCGGCGATGACCAGCTGGACGATGGCACCGCCCGTGTCGTTGCCGACCAGCGTCACGTCGTGCAGGTCGAGGCGGTCGAGGAACTCAGCCACCAGCCGCGCTATCCCGGGCAGGGACAGGTCAGCGCCGGCCTGCATCGGGTACAGGTGAGCGCCGAGCGGCAGCGTCGGCGCCACGCACCGGTAGCCGGCGGACAGGTCGGCGATCGGCCCGTCCCACAGCGACGCGTCCATCATCAACCCGTGCAACAGCACGATGACCGGGCCGGCACCGCCGGTGTCCACGTATCCGACTGTCCCGGCGGACAGCTCGATCTCCTTCGTTGCGATACCAGGCTCAGTCCGTACTGCCGAGATCGGCGTCGCCTTGCTCATGGCTACTCTCCTTCCTGCGTGCGCCTGGACACTCAGTTCGCGATGGCCACGTGCCTGCGCACGGTCGCCGGGTCGCCGAGCAGCCCGAGGACGCAGGCCGCCAGGTCGGCGCGGGAGACGCTGAACCCGTGCGGCAGGTTGCGGTCAACCGCCAGCCGGTAACTACCCGTCGCGGCCTTGCCATTCAGCGATGGCGGCCGGACGATCGTCCATTCCAGGTCGCTGCGCCGGATCTCGTCCTCGCCGGCCCGCATGTCGGCGCAGACGTGGCGGAGGAATGTCCGCCGCGCCACCGGCTTAACCAGGTAGCGCATGTACGGGCTTTCGCCTTCGTCGGCGACGATGGATCCGCTGATCTCGACGAAGCGCCTGGTGCCCGTCTTGTCCAGAGCCTGGACGAGGCTGCGCACGCTGTCCTGGATGACGGTGGTCGGACCGGTGCCGCGGGGGCCTATCGCCGAAATGACGGCGTCGGCGCCATCGGTGGCCGGAGCGATCGATCCAGGATCCATCACGTCGCCGGTCACGACGCGCAGCCGCGGGTTCGGCGCGACTTTCAGCCGCCTCGCGTCGCGGACGACGGCGGTGACGTCATGCCCGGCGGCAAGCGCCTGGCTGACGAGAGCAGTTCCTGTGGCTCCTGTGGCCCCGAAGATCGTGAGCTTCATGTGCTCGCCTTCCTAGATACTTTGAGATTCATATAATACGGCAACAATATCATACGAGAACGAAGCATCAGAACCGGGGGCCGGGGGGCCGGGGCCGGGGCGGGAGGGCCGGGGGCCGGAGGGCCGGGGGCCGGAGGGCCGGGGGCGGGTCAGGCATATCCGGGTCAAGCAGCGGCGGGCGAAAGGTCATCCTCAGCGGATGATGCGGCCCGGATCGCCGCACGCTCTGCTTGACCGATGCTCTGCTGGCCAGGACCGGATCCGCGATGACCGCCACGACCACGCCGGCCACCGGTGCGGCCAAGGCGATGATCCTGCCGCTGGCACTCGCCCAGTTCATCGCGAGCTACGCGGCCACCAACATGAACGTCGCGATCAGCGCGATCGCGAAGGACCTGAACACCACAGTGTCCGGCGTGCAAACGGCGATCACGCTGTTCACGCTCACGATGGCGGCGCTGATGATCCCGGGCAGCAAGCTGACAGACATCAAGGGGCGCAAGACCTGCTTCGTCGGCGGGCTGGCCATCTACGGGGTCGGCGCCGTGCTCGCCCTGTTGTCTCAGAGCGTGGTGCTGCTGACGATCGGCTACTCGGTGTTCGAGGGCGTTGGCTCCGCACTGATGATCCCGCCGATCTACATCCTGATCACGGTGGTGTTCCCCGACGTCAAGTCGCGGGCCAGGTACTTCGGTATCGTCAGCGGCGCCGGCGGGCTCGGCGCGGCGGCAGGGCCGCTGATCGGCGGCCTGATCACCAGCGCGATCAGCTGGCGTGCCTCGTTCGGGCTGCAAGTCCTCGTGGTTACCTGGATCATCTTCCTGGCCCGCAAGATCACCGACCCCGCGCGGCAGGGACCGGCGCCGCGCTTCGACCTGACCGGAGCGATCCTCTCGGCGGCCGGGCTGTTCTTCGTCGTGCTCGGCCTGCTGCAGTCCCGGCGGTTCGGATTCGGCGCCTCCAGGGAGAACTGGACCATCGCGGGGACCGTCATACTCCCCAAGGGCTCGCTGTCGCCGGTGTGGATCTACGTGGCGATCGGCGCGCTGTTCCTGCTGTGGTTCTTCCTGCACCTGCGGGCGGCCGAGCACAAGCACAAGGACGTGCTGCTCTCGCTCCGCCTGTTCCGCAACCGCGTCTCGAACCTCGGCCTGGGCACTCAGATCATCCAGTGGCTGGCCATCCAGGGCACGTTCTTCGCGACGTCGGTGTTCCTGCAGGAGGTCGACGGCTACAACGCCATCAAGACGGGCCTGGTCCTGACCCCTGCGACGATCGGCATCCTGGCGACGTCGGCCGTCGCCGCGCGGCTGGCCAGGCGGCATTCACAGCGGTCGCTGATCATCGCCGGCTTCGCGACCACGATCATCGGCATGATGCTGCAACTCGCCCTGGTCAGGCCGCATTCTGCGGTCGCCGCCTGGATCCCCGGGCTGCTGCTGCTCGGCGCTGGCGTAGGCGTGATGCTGACCTCCTCGGTCAACGTCGTGCAGTCCAGCTTCCCCGACTCCGACCAGGGCGACATCTCTGGCCTGTCCAGGAGCGTCTCCAACCTGGGCTCCTCGCTCGGCACCGCGCTGGTCGGGTCGGTCCTGGTGGCGATGCCAGCCGAGAAGCCGTTCGCCGCGGCCTTCATCATGGTGCTGGCGTTCACCGTGATCGGCCTGCTGCTCGCGGTGCTCATCCCGCGCCATTCGAGCGTCGCAGCGGCGCCAGCTCAGACCTGAGCCGCCCTGGTATATACCAGGTCGAGTCCTGGATGTGCGGCCACTGCTCGGGGACGCCGTAGACGCCGGGCACCGGCAGGTCGCCCTCGGCGTGCTGGGCCGCCACGCCCACCGGTCTAGCTGACCGAGACAGGCCGCCATCAGTGCCTCGGCCGCGTCGGTCGCGTCGGTCGCCGACTACCTGCGCACCCGTGGCATCGGCACCGCGGGCCAGGCTGACGCCCAGTAGATCAGGCTGGTCGCAGCACGGTGACGCCGGGCCAGCGCTCGGCCGGCCGGTGCCGGCGCTGGCGGGTCGCCGCCGAACCTGTCCGCGTACCAGGTGTGCACGGCGGCCTGGTTCCGCGCCTGCCAGGGAATGCCGACGCACCTCGCGTGCAGTCGCGCGGTCACCAGGTCGTCGTGGTCGCGGCTGAGGTCGCGTAGATCGAAGAAGGCGACGTCGACGTCGTGCACCTCATCGCGCCGGAAGCCTGACCCGTACAGTTCGCCCCAGACCAGATCGCGGAGCGCGCCCGCGCCCGTCCAGGCGTCGGGCACCTGTTCATCGCGAACGCACCGCAGCACCCGCATGAACCATTCGCTGCCCCTGATCAGCACGTCCAGTTCGGTGCGCACGGCAGGGATTGAGGTTCTCTCAGCGACTTCAGGTGAGCATCTAATTCCGGGCGGGCTGAGGTCGCCGGGTTCGACGTGACCAGCCAGCCGGCGCAGGTGCGCGCCCGCATCGGGCTGGCCGGGCAGAACGCCGCCGTGGATGAGATTCTCTCTGGCCGCCAGAACCTGGTGATGTTCGGGCGCTTGTACCACCTGCCAGCACATGTCGCGCGGCGCCGGGCTGACGAGCTACTCGGACAGTTCGGCCTGGCCGACGCCGGCAGCAAGCCGGTCAGGCAGTATTCGGGCGGCACGCGCCGCAGGCTTGACCTGGCCGCGAGCTTCATCGTGGCCCCGCGCGTCCTGTTCCTCGACGAACCCACCGCGGGGCTCGATCCGCATGGCCGCAACGAGGTCTGGGAATCGATCCGCGCGCTCGCGGCTTCCGGCACAACGGTGCTGCTCACCACGCAGTACCTGGAGGAGGCCGATCAGCTTGCCGACGCCATCTCAGTTATCGCGGCCGGCCGTGTCGTCGCGGCCGGCAGCCCGGACGAACTGAAGTCGCTGACCGGCGGCGACCGGGTCGATGTCGTGCTACGCGAAGCCGGCGATCTGATTCCCGCGGCCAGGCTCCTGCGGGTTCAGCCCGGCGCTGAGGTGGGCCTCGATCATGACACCCGGGGACTCAGCGTGCCGGTCACCGATCGCCTCGCCGCGCTGGCCCATATCATCCGCTCGCTGCACGACGAGAACATCACGGCAGAAGACATCGCCGTCCGCCGGCCCACCCTGGATGAAGCGTTCCTGCATCTGACCGGCCAGCAGCAGCCACCTGGCGACACCGCCTCAGAGTCCTCCACCCGGCCCGCGGAGGTAAACACGCCATGACTGTCACGCCAGTGATCCCGCGGACAATCTGCTCCCGGCTGGGGTGGGCAGTCACGGACGCCTGGGTCATCACCCGCCGTGACCTGGCCCACTGGGCGCGGCAGCCAGGCGCGGTGATCGCCAGCACCCTGCTGTTCCCCGTCATGATCGTGCTGATGTTCGGCTACCTGCTGGGCGGAGCCATGACCGTGCCGGGCGGCGGTGATTACCGCGACTTCCTCATGCCCGGCATGTTCGCCATGACGATGGTGTTCGGGATCGGCGCCACCCTGGCTGCCGTCAGCGCCGACGCTGCGCGCGGGGTCACCGACCGATTCCGCTCCATGCCGATGGCGACCTCGGCCGTCGTCGTCGGGCGGGCGGCCGCGGACATGCTCAGCTCGGCGGCAGCGCTGGCAGTGCCGGCCGGATGCGGGCCTCTGGCGGGCTGGCATCCGCATCGCGGCATGGCCCGCGCTCTCGGCGCTTTCGGCCTGCTCTTGCTGCTGCGATTCGCCTTCGTCTGGATCGGGATCTACCTGGGGCTGACCTTTTATCCCAACCCCGAAGCAGTCACCGCAGCACGGGCCCTCGAATTTCCCATCGGATTCCTCGGGAACCCCTTCGTCGCCATCTCCACCATGCCCGCATGGCTCGGAGCCATCGCACTGTGGAACCCGCTATCCTCAACCGTCTCGGCCGCCCGCCAGCTCTTCGGCGACCCGACTGGCGCCCACCCCTCCTGGATCACAAACCACGCGGTCCTCATGGCAGTCGCATGGCCGTTGCTGCTGATCGCCGTTTTCTTCCCGCTATCCCTGCACCGTTACCGGCGCCTGAGCCACTGAGGGCTTTCCCTGTCAGGTGATCCGGTCACCCGTCCAGACCGGAGAAATCGAGTTGAGCGCGCCGAGAGTACGCCCCGTGCTGCAGCAGGCGCTGGATCCCGGCAGGGGCCTGGCCCAAAGATCACCATCGACAGGGCGGGCTCGCGTGCTGTCCTATCGTGTCATCCTCGGCGTGCCCACGGAACTGGCCCTCTATCTCGCGAGGCTGCTGCGGGAGCGTCGCCGCGAGATCGGCACCCAGCGCGGGACCCGTGCGCCGAGCTGCCGGCGGCAGGCAGTGTTCGCGCTGGCCTGGTTCCGGGACCGGCCCGATGTGGCCCGGCCGGGCAAGGGGTTCGGGATCTCCCAGGCCACCGCCTACCGGTACCTGGCGGAGGTGATCGACCTGCTCGCAGCCCGCGCGCCATCCCTGCGCCAGGCACTGGAGAAGGCAGAGTCGTCGCATCCGACCGGTGCACGGAGAAGAGCACCAGCAGCAAAGGCAAAGAGATCGACCGGTGGTACACCGGCAAGGCGCATGGCTTCGGCGGCAACATCCAGGCCCTGTTCGCCCCGTCCGGTGTCCCGCTGTGGGTCTCGGACGTGCTGCCCGGCGGCGCCCATGACATCACTGCCGCCCGCGAGCACGTCCTGCCCGGCCTGCGGTCTTATCTGAAAGACCTGCCGGTGCCGGCCGATTCCGGATACGCGGGAGCCGGGATCGGCGTGCACGTCCCGGTAATGGCAAGTGCGAGCATTCAGCTCGAAAGGGCTCGGGGTGGTTTGCGGACTCGCTCCGTTCGTACCACGTCCTGCTGGACGGCGTCCTGGGGGCAGGATGGTCCCGGTGGGCACACGAGGACCGCGTTGTGCGACACGACGACGGCAAACCGGTGCCCGAGTCCTGGGCGGTCGACATCTAACCCCTGAGGTTGCGTTATGCCACCTGCTTTCAGCTATCCGCAAAAGCCAGAACGCGGCGATGCGGTGGCCGTGCTGTCCCCGTCAGGGCGTGCGCCGGCCATCTTCCCCGGGCCGGTCGACCTGGGCCTGACCCGGCTGCGGGAGGAATTCGGGCTGCGGCCGGTCGAGTACCCGACGACCAGGGCAGCGCAGGCCTCGCCAGCGGAGCGGGCCGCTGACGTGCACGCGGCCTTCGCGGACCCGGAGATCAAGGCCGTCTTCACGACCATCGGCGGCGAGGACGAGCTGAAGGTACTCCCGCACCTGGATCCTGACCTGCTGGCCAGCCACCCGAAGCCGTTCTTCGGGTACAGCGACAACAACAACCTGCACCTGTTCCTGTGGAACCTCGGGCTGGTCTCCTACCAGGGCGGCGCTCTCATGGTGCAGTTCGGCCGGCCCGCCAGGATGCACCAGGTGACCAGGGACTCGCTGCTGCACGCGGTCTTCGCCGGCGGCCCGCGCGAGATCGAGCCGACCGCCGAGTACAGCGACGAGGAGCACAACTGGGCCGATCCGCAGGCGCTCGCCGCCGAACCGCCGATGTTCGCGTCGCGGGGCTGGTCCTGGCACGGCCCGCCGGTCGCGGTCACGGGCCCGTCCTGGGGCGGCTGCCTTGAGGTCGTGGACTTTCACCTGCGCACCGGCCGCTACCTGCAGCCCGACGACGAGTACGAGGGCGCGGTGCTGTTCATGGAGACGTCGGAGGAGCTGGCTCCCGCCGACTACGTGTACCGGGTGCTCATGTGCATGGGCGAGCGGCGGCTGCTGCAGCGGTTCGGCGCGGTGATCTGGGGGCGGCCGAAGGCGTGGTCGTTCGAGCGGCCGAACGATCCTGACGCGAAGGCCAGCCACACCAGCGCACAGTACGAGGCTGTCCGCACGGCTATGGCCGAGTACCACCCGGATGTCCCGCTCGTTCTCGGCCCTGACGTCGGGCACACCGACCCGCAGCAGATTATCCCGTTCGGCGGTCAGGTCACCGTGGACGGCGAGAACCGCCAGGTCAGCGCCGTCTACTAGCGGTGACCTCGGGTTCCTGCGCGAGGCCAGGACAACTCGCCGGGCGGTATTCGAGCATCACCAGGCGGGAGTCGAGCACCCGGCTGCTGGCGAGCTCGAACTCACCGCGCGGATAGCCCGCATAGATCGGCTCCCGGCCGTCAGGGCCGAGGGTCACCGGGAAGATCGTGACCCGGAGAAGGTCGACGAGGCCGCGCTTCATCATGCTGCTGACCAGCGCCATGCTGCCGATGGTGCGCAGCGGGACCGCCGAGGTCCGCTTCAGCTTGCCGATCTCCGCGACGAGATCACCGCGCACCAGGCGGGTGTTGGGCCACTCAAGCGGCTCGCTGAGGGAGTTCGACACGACGGCCTTCGGCAGCTCGTTCATCCGGCGGCTGACCTCGTCCGTGCCAGGCATCGAGATCGCCGCCACGGCCAGGTAGGTGTACCTGCCCATGACCACTACCTGCGGCTGCCCGAGAACCTCGCGCAGGCGTTCATCCAGCTCAGGGCCGCCGAGGCCGAAGAACGCCTGGACGTGCTCGCCCGAGGCGTAGCCGTCGAGCGAGACGAACAGGTCTGCGATCAGTTCTGCCATGCCATGTCCTTCCGGTCTGGACGAGGCCGCGCCAGCAAGACGTAAGGTTCGCGTCAGGAGCGACCGCGAACCCTAGGTCTTGCCGCAAAGCCTTCGTTCTAACTGCCGGTGTGGCAGACAGCCTCGACGTTGTTCCCGTCAGGATCACGGACAAAGGCCCCGTAGTAGCCCGGGTGGTACTCGGGCCACAGCCGCGGCTCGTGCAGGACCTCGGCCCCGATGGAGGTTGCCGCGGCGAAGAAGGCGTCCACGGCTTCCCTGCTCACCGCGCTGAACGCGATGTGCGACTCCCTGAAGCCCTCGCCCGTCGCTCTCGGCCCGATCCAGAACTCCGGGGCGGGCGGCACGCCGTAGCCGATGACTTCCCCGAAGTCCATGACCCGGCCGCCGCCAAGGGAGGCCAGGACCGTGTCGTAGAAGACGGCGCTGGCCGTCACGTCAGCGCACTGGATGGAGAGGTGATCAATCACAGAGTCATCCTGACGCGTACAGGGCGCGGGCAGGTAGTACCGACACGACACGGCCGGCTAATTCATGACCGCTGCCAAGGTGTCGGTAGACGATAGATCGGTTACCGATATACTCAGCAACGTGACAGCCGACACTCAGGTTCCGCGGAGGGAAGCGCAAAGTCGCCGGGTGACCCGCGGGAAATTTGCAAGGGATACGGCGTTTCTGATTCTTCTTGTTGGTACTCTCACGACACTGATCCTGGTATTCCAGCCCTTCGCGGGCCCAGGAGGAGGATGCGGCGGAGGCTGAGCAAATCCTCAGCTGCGAACGATCGAGATAGGCACCAAGTCGCCGCTATGCTGAGGTAAGCCAAAGAGACCGGCCGGCGTTTGACCGGCCACGATGCGGGCAGCCGGAGATCATGTACATTGCCGTGACCGTCATCGCGGCGATGCTGCTCGGAGTCGGATTCGTACTGCAGCAACACGCGGCAGCGAAGCTGCCCTGCAGCTACCTTCACCTCCGGCTCATTGCCGAATTGCTCCGCCAGCGGATCTGGCTCGGCGGCATCGTCGTCATGGTGGTGGGCCAGGGATTGTCCGCGTGGGGCCTCGGCCACCTCAGCCTCACGGTCAGCGAGCCGCTGCTGGCGACGAACCTCATCTTCGCGCTGCTGCTGGCCGCCCCTATCTCCGGAGAGGTTCCGCGCCGGACCGAGATGGTCGGCGCCGTCCTGCTCTGCTCGGGCGTGGCCGCCCTGTCGGCGAGCAGGTCGGTGCGGGCGCTGTCCGAGTCGTTCGGCTCGGTCTCGCACTGGCCGGCCGCCGCGATCATCGCCGGCGTCGCCGCGGCGCTGGCCATCGCCGGGCGCAGCGGCCCGCGCAAGCTGCGCGCGACGCTGACCGGCGCGGGCGGCGGCCTGTTGCTCGGCATCGCCGACGCGCTGACCAGGCGCAGCGTCGAGACCCTCGACGGGCACGGCATTGCCGCACTGGCGACCACCTGGTCCGGGTACGCAGTGATCGGCACGGCGGCCATCGGCCTGTGGCTGGTGCAGAGCGCGTTCAGCGCCGGGCCGCTGCACGCGTCGCTGCCTGCCATCACGGCTGCCGAGCCGCTGGCCGGGATGACACTCGGAGTCCTGGTGTTCGGTGACATCGTGCACGTCACCCCCTTGCTGCTCGCGCTGCAGGCCGCGGGTATCGCCGCGATGGTGGCAGGCACGGTCCTGGTCGCCAGGGCACCCATGTTCGTGAAGCTGACCCTGCAGCCCGCAGGCGATCATTACCTGCCGAAGCTGCACGTGACCGTCGGCCCGCCTGCCGACGATGAGATCCCGCCCGGCCACGAGGCGCCCGCGATGCCAGCCGGGCAGGCCGAACCAGCCGCCCAAGGGGAGCAGCCAGGCCCTGACCGCGCACCCGCTGCCGTCCCAGCCGAGCGCAGCGCGGCAACGGGCCTGCCGCACCATGGCGACGCGAGCCCGGGCAGCAAGGACCCGAGGCCAGCCAGCCCGCATGGGCCTACGATGAGCACCGCCGTGCAGACACTCCGCGGGGTCCCCGCTGACGCTGTGTTCCCCGGCGTGCAGGGCACCGGGATCCGCCCGCCCGGGCTGGCGGGAACGCCGATGTTCCGCGCCTCGCGGCCGTGGCGGCGCATTCCGTGGCAGCGGATCGCCGGGTTGGTGATCCCGAGGCTGAGGGTTCCGAAGGTTCCGCCCCCGCCCGCCGCCCGGTAACGCCGCGAAGTATCGCTTGCCGATAGATCGGGTTCCGATGTAATGTGGCGCCGTGACGGCGGCGCACACCTGGCTCTGGACGACGGTCATGCTGACGCTCGGCGCCGTCGCGTGCGCTGGCTGCCCGGCGCCGCCAGCGGGTGCACTGCCGGCGCGGGCGCTGGCGTGGCTGCTCTTCACCGGGTCATCCGTGCACGTAGCGTCGACTGGCTGGCTGTTCACCGTGCCAGCTCACCGTATGCCGCCGCCGGCGGCGTCACGATCGCGCACGGCCTGCAGTACCTGCTGCTCGTCACGCTCATCGCAGCCGGCCCGCGGGGTCCGCCTGCCGCTGGTCACGGCCGGTCGGGCTGGCGCTGCTGGCCAACATCGCCTTCATTGGCGGCGCGGCACTCAGCGGCGCGCCGCATCTGCACGACACGGGACCTGGCGGCCGCCTGATCTTCGGCGCCTACCTGGGCGTTCTGATGGCGCACTTCGTGATCGACGCTGGGCTCTGGCGGATGCGTGACCCGCTCGCAAGGAACGTCCTCGTCACGCACCTGCCATACCTGGCGCCAGCGGCGCCGAAGCTCTCGGCCGGCCAGTTCGGTAATGCGGCTACCGATCGATCGGAAGCCGATATAAAATGCCGGGCATGAGTACCCCGGAGGAGCGGCCAGCAGGCCAGCAGGACCGGCCAGGGGCAGACGCGGCCGGGGCGCTCGAGACGCTCGGCAGGTCGTCGGGTCCCGCCAGCCTGATCCTTTCCAGCCTGGCAGACGGGCCCAAGCACGGCTACGCGCTGACCAAGGACATCGAGGGGTTCGCCCGGGTCCGGCTCGCGCCTGGCACGCTCTACGAGGCCCTCAGCCGGCTCGAGTCGCACGGCATGATCGAGGCCGTCGAGAGTCACGACCGTCGCCGCCCTTACCGGCTGACAGCGACCGGCGCCGCGGCGCTGGCCACCTACCTCGAATCCCAGCGCACGGTCGCCGAGGTCGGCTTGGGCCGGCTGGCCGGCAGCTGGGCGGCGACCTGACGGCCGTCGCCGCTGGCGATCACGAGCCAGCCGCCGGGGACGAGGCCAGGATCCGGTGGCTGCTGCTGTGGTACCCGCGCGCCTGGCGGGTCCGCTACGGCGAGGAATTCGCCGAGCTTCTGACGGCCGAGCTCGCCGGGCGGGGGCCGTCCTGGCGGCGGGCAGGGAACGTCGCGGCGACCGGCCTGCGCGCGAGGCTGGCGGGCGCGGGTCTCGCAGGTCATCCGCTCGACCCGGCCGCGGCGGCACGCGCGAGCCTGGCGACGGCAGCAGCTTGCGCCGCCGCCGTGGTCCTGGCCGGCGCCGCGCCGGTGGCCTCGGCCGTTTTCGCGGCCGCTGTGCGCGGCCGCTGTGCGCGGCCGTGGCAGGCCGTACCTGTGGCCATCGGCACTGGTCGTTTCCGGCATCGCGGTGCTGATGATCGGCGGGCGGCACTTCCAGAACGGCTGGCCGGGCACCGGCGGTCATCTGCTCGCCCACCAGGGCGGCGTGCCGGGCGGCCTCGCGGCGTTCGGCTGGGCGGCCACGATGTGGATCACCTCGTACTGGGCGCATCCGGCGGCGCTCGCGGAGTTCCCCGCAGCGCAGATCGGCTGGATGGTGCTGTGCCCGGCCGCGACCGGCTGCGTCGTGACAGGCGCCGTGCGACTCCTGCGCCGCGTGCCGCTGTCACCACGGGCGTTCCGTTATGAAATGCGGGTGGCCTGCGGTGCGTGGGCGGCATCGGCCGTCTTCCTGGGCGGAGCGCTGTGCTGGCTGGCGTCCGCCGGCGGCGGGCAGCGACCTGAGGCGCTGTTCCGGGTCGGGGCGATCGACCGCGCCCGCTTCGCCCTGCTCGCTGTCGCGGTGCCCGGCTGCGCCGCGCCGGCCAGGCAGGCCCGCGCGGCGGTGCGAGCGGCGTGCGCTCGCTGACCAGGCGCCAGCGCTGGCCAGGAACCTGCCGCCCGGATCGCTGGTCAGGTTCGCGCGCGGCTGCCACACCGGCCCGTTCTTCCGGGCCCAGCTCCCGCCCTCGCTCGCCTTTCTGGCCAGCCACCTGCCGGCCTAGGACCAAGCGCCGACGAGGAGCTCGGCGATCTGGGCGGCGTTCAGGGCCGCGCCCTTGCGCAGGTTGTCGCCGCAGACGAACAGATCGAGGGCGCTGGGGTCGTCCATGGATCGCCTGATCCTGCCGACCACCGTCGGGTCGGTCCCGGCGACGTCGGCCGGCATCGGGTACTCGCCGGCCTCGGGGCGGTCCGCGACCAGGACGCCTGGCGCTTCGCTCAGCAGCTTGCGCGCCTCATCGGCGTCGACCTCGGCGTCGAACACGCCGTGCAGGGCCAGGGAGTGCCCGACGACGACAGGCACCCGGACGCACGTCGCGGAGATCCGCAGTCCGGGATCGCCGAGGATCTTGCGGGTCTCGTTCCTGATCTTCAGCTCCTCCGACGACCAGCCGTCAGGGCGCAGCGAGCCAGCCCACGGGATCACGTTGAGCGCGAGCGGGGCGCCGAACTCGCCGCCCTCGCCGACCGCCGACCGCACGTCGCCAGGGCGCTGGCCGAGCGTCCTGTCCCCGGCCACGGCCGCGAGCTGGTCGTACAGGCAGTCGGTGCCCGCCTGGCCAGCCCCCGAGGCGGCCTGGTACGAGGCCGCGAACAGCTCGCGCAGCCGGTAAGCCCGGTGCAGCACGCCGACGACCACGATCATCGACAGCGTCGTGCAGTTCGGCACCGAGATGATCCCCTTGGGCCTGGTGAACGCCGCGGCCGGGTTCACCTCCGGCACGACGAGCGGCACGTCGGGGTCCATCCGGAATGCCCCTGACTTGTCGATCACCACGACGCCGCGGGCCGCGGCCACCGGCGCCCACTGCGCGGAGACCTCGTCAGGCACGTCGAACATCGCGAGGTCAACGCCGTCGAACGCCTCCGCGGACAACGCCTTGACCTCGACTTGCTCACCGCGGACCGGCAGCATCCTGCCCGCCGACCTGGCCGACGCGATCAGCCGGACCTCGCCCCAGATGTCCGGCCTGGTGGAGACGACCTCGCGCATGACGGTGCCGACCGCCCCTGTCGCGCCGGCGATCGCCAGGACCGGGCGGTCCGGCAGCCCGCCGGTCCCCTGCTCGCTCACCGGCCCGCTCACCGGCCGGTTCCGCCGTAGACGACGGCCTCAGAATGCCCGTCCTCCAGCCCGAAGGCCCGGTGGGTGGCCACCACGGCGGTGTCCAGGTCGGCCGCGTCTACCACCGCGGAGATCCTGATCTCCGACGTCGAGATCATCCTGATGTTGATGCCGGAGTCCGCGAGCGCGCCGAAGAAGTCAGCGCTGACCCCGGGATGTGACCGCATCCCCGCTCCGATCAGCGAGATCTTGCCGATCGCGTCGTCGAATACCAGCGAGTCGAAGCCGATCTCGTCCTGCACGCCGCGCAGCGCGGTCATCGCGGTCTGGCCGTCTTGCCTGGGCAGCGTGAACGAGATGTCCGCCTGACCTGTCGCCCGGGACGTGCTCTGCACGATCATGTCGATGTTGATGCCGGACCGCGCCAGGATCCTGAAGATCTTCGCGGCCACGCCGACCTTGTCGGGGATGCCCGACACGGTGACCGTGGCCTCGCTCCTGTCGTGGGCTACCCCGGTGATGATCGGCTGGTCCATCCTGTTCCCCTCTGCCCGGGCCGCGAGTTCGTCGCTGACCCAGGTGCCTTCCCTGTTGCTGAACGACGACCGCACGTGGATGGCCATCTGATAGTGCCTCGCGTACTCCACGCAGCGAAGGAGGAGCACCTTGGCGCCGCACGCCGCCATCTCGAGCATTTCCTCGTAACTGATCGCCGGGATGCGCCTGGCTCCCGGCACGATCCTCGGATCAGCGGTGAACACCCCATCCACATCGGTGTAGATCTCGCATGTCTTAGCTCCCAGCGCGGCTGCGAGGGCGACGGCCGTGGTGTCAGATCCGCCGCGGCCCAGCGTGGTGATGTCCTTGCTGTCCTTGGAAACGCCCTGGAAGCCAGCCACGATGGGGATCGCGCCGTCGGCGAGCGCGCCGCTGATGCGGCCCGGCGTGACGTCGATGATCCTGGCCTTGCCGTGGACCGAGTCAGTGATCACGCCGGCCTGCGAGCCGGTGAACGAGCGCGCCTCGAAGCCCAGGTTCGCGATGGCCATCGCCACGAGCGCCATCGAGATGCGCTCGCCCGCTGTCAGCAGCATGTCGAGCTCGCGCCCTGGCGGCAGCGGGCTGACGTCGAGCGCCAGGTCGTGCAGCTCGTCCGTGGTGTCGCCCATCGCGGAGACCACCACGACGACGCCGTGTCCTGCCTTCCTGGTCGCCACGATCCGCTGGGCTACTCGCTTGATGCCGTCAGCGTCGGCGAGCGAAGAGCCGCCGTACTTCTGCACGATCAGGTTCACGGCGGGCTGCTCCCCGTGTGCTGCCATGGTCGCTCACTATATCGGAACTCGATACATCGGCAAACGAGACTTTGTAGGCTCTGCCAGCGGCACCCGAGTCTACCCGCCGGGTATGTCCTCCTCGGCAACGTCCAGCCTCGCGTGCGCGACCACGGCATGCAGCGCGCGGAGCGCGGCGCCGCCGTGCGTGCCCCACTGGTTCACGTACGAGTACTGCCACCACCACAGCGCTTCCGCGCTGTGGCCCGCCTGGTAGTGCCGGAGCCCGTGGATGAGATCAGAGGCCATCGCGGCCAGGTCGTCGGACAGCCGGAACGCCGTCGGCGCGGCGTCCCTGTACGGGTCGAACAGCTCCGCGTACTCATCGCACGCGGCCAGCCGCTTGGCGAGGCCGACCCTGAGCTCGTCCAGGTCCGGGTCGGCGCCTACGTCGGGCTCGGCGTTGCCGGAGGGGATCACATCCTGGCTCGCCCCGAGCTGGGCACCGGCCAGCATGACCTGGGCGACCTCGAGGAGCAGCAGCGGGACGATCTCGTCGCCGCCCTCACCGCGCCCGAGCGCGGCCAGCGCGTCGAGAAAGTCGCTGGCGTGCTTGGCGATCTGGTCAGCGAGCGGCCGCCAGTCCCCGTCGGTCTCGGCAGCGGCGCTTGCCTTGCCGGCCCGGCTGCCGCCGGCCTTCCTGGGCTTCGTCGCGCTGCCTGACTTTGGCGCCTTCGCGCTGCGCTTGCTCGCGGCCTTGCGCTCAGACATTGAGAACCCGCCGTCCCTCGAACGCCCGTCCCAGCGTTACTTCGTCGGCATACTCGAGGTCGCCGCCGACCGGCAGCCCGCTCGCTGGCCGGGTGACCCGCAGCCCGAGCGGCTTGACCAGCCTGGCCAGGTAGGTGGCCGTGGCCTCGCCTTCCAGGTTCGGATCGGTCGCCAGGATCAGCTCGTTGATGTCGCCGTCGGCGAGCCTGGCCATCAGCTCGGAGATCCGCAGATCCTCGGGGCCGATGCCGTCCATCGGGCTGATGGCGCCGCCGAGCACGTGGTACCGGCCGCGGAACTCCCGGATCTTCTCGATCGCCGCCACGTCCTTTGGCTCCTCCACGACGCATATCACCGATGGGTCACGACGCACGTCCATGCAGATCCTGCACTCGTCATTCTCCGCCACGTTCCCGCACGTGCGGCAGAACTTGACCTTCTCTGTAATCTCAATCAGCGTGGCGGCGAGCCGGCGGACGTCCTCCGGGCTCGCGGTCAGCAGGTGGAATGCGATCCGCTGTGCCCCCTTGGGCCCGATGCCAGGAAGCTGTCCCAGTTCGTCGATGAGGTCCTGGACGACGCCCTCGTACACCTCAGTCCTCGCCGGGAGCGGGTTTCTCGTCCGGCAGCGCGGAACCCTGGATGGGCGGCTGGCCGGATCCGGGCGCCTGCTGTCCGCCGAGGCCGGGCAGGCCCGGCATACCCGGCAGCCCAGGGATGCCCGCACCGGCACCGCCCGCGCCGGCACCGCCCGCGCCGCCGAGACCGCCGGCCAGCGGGCCCATCGCCTCGGCCTGCACGTCCGCCAGGGCGCGGTACGCGTCGCGGCTGGCGGCGAGGATCAGGTCCGCCAGCGTGGATGCCGTCTCGGCCGGATCGCCAGCGTCGATCGCCTCCTTGGCGATGACCACGTCGATCAGCTCACCTTGCCCGCTGATCGTAACCTTCACGAGCCCGCCGCCCGCGCTGCCCTCGATCTCGGTTTCGGCCAGCTGCTGCTGCGCGTCCATGAGCTGGCTCTGCATCTGCGCAGCAGCGGCGAAGAGCTGCTGCATGTCCAGCTGCCCGCCGGGTTCCATGCCATTCACCTGCTTTCTCGCATGGCCGGGCGCCGCCCGTCTCCGGCCGACGGCGGCACGAGCGCGTGCGCCGTCTCGGTTGCCGCATCGCTACTGAGAGCCTACGGCCTGCCCGGGTCCCGGACACGCCGCAGGCTCGCTCGCGCTGAGCTCAGGGCAATCCCTAGGTTTCCTCGATCATGCGACCGCCAAGCTCCCGCATGATCAGGTCGGTGCCGGTCAGGTCGGCGCCGCCGTCAGGAACCGCGTCGGTAAGGGGCCTCGGATCGTCGGTCCCGGCCTGGCCGCCTCGCGCGGCCCGGCCTCCGGTCGCCGCGTCGCCGCCCGCACCAGCCTGGCCGCCCGTCCCGGCCTGGGCGCCCGTCCCGGCCTGGCCGCCGCCACGCCGACTGCTCGCGTCCCGCCCGCTGGCTGCCGTCCGGCCGCCTGCTCCGGACTGACCGCCGCTATCGGACCGCGCGCCAGGCGCGGAACCGCGGCCGGGCCCGCGCTCACTACCCTGGCCCGCTGGCGTACCGCCGCCAGGGTCGCTGTCCGGCCTGCGCGCCGAACCCCGCCCACCGCCCGCGCCGCCAGCCGGGTTCACGATTGCCCTGATCACCGGCCGCACGCCGAACATGCGGTCAAGGACGGCCGCGAGATAGCCGTCGCTGCCGCTGCTCGCGAAGCCTTTCGCGTTGCCTTCTGAGTCGAAGGCCATCGTCAGGACGTTTCCCTCGACAGTGTCGATGCTCGCGTAGCTGCTGAGCAGGATCCACGCCGTCTTGCGGACGTCGCGCACGGCCTCGAGCACATCAGGCCAGCGCGTTCGCAGCTCGTCGGCGTTGAGCCCAGCGCCAGTCCCGCCGCTAGCGGGCCCGGCCGCGGTCGCGCCACCAGCGTCCTTGCCAGGCTGTGCCGCCGGAGCCGCCGGAGCCGCCGGAGCCGCCGGAGCCGCCGGAACCCCAGGAGTCGCCGGAGCCGGCCTCCGTGCTGCAGCCGGCTCTGCGGCCTGGCGTCCGGGCGCCGGGGCCCGCGTCCTGGCATCCCGCCCGGCCGGAGGCCGGGCCCGGTCATCCCGGCCGGCGCCACCGCCGGCGGCAAGCTGCCGTTCCAGCCGCTCGATCCTGGCGGCAAGGTCACCGACCTCGGTCTCGCTCGCCGTCCGGTCAGGGGCGGCCGAGGCGGGCAGCAGAACCTGTGCGCACATCAGCTCGAGCAGCAGCCGCGGCGAGGTGGCGCCGCGCATCTCGACGAGGCCGTTGCTGATCGTCTCCGCCGCCATCGCGAGCCGGTCAGACCCGAACTCGGCCGCCTGCTTGCGCATCCGCTCGATCTGGTCTTCTGACGCGTCAAGCAGGCCCGAGACCCCCGCGCCTGGGACGGCGGCGAGCACGATCAGGTCGCGCAGCCGGTCGAGCAGGTCCATGGCGAACCGGCGCGGATCATGTCCCGCCTCGACCACGTGGTCGATGGCGAGGAACACCGCTGCGCCGTCCCTTGAGGCGAACGCCTCGGCCATCTCATCGAGCAGCGTGTCGTCGGTGTAGCCCAGCAGCGCGATCGCGCGGTCGTAGCGCAGCCCTGACTCGTCGGCGCCCGCGATCAGCTGATCGAGCACGGACAGCGAGTCCCGTACCGAGCCCGCACCAGCGCGGATGACCACGGGCAGCACGGACGGCTCGTAGCTGACCTGCTCGCTGCCCAGGATCTGCTCGAGCAGCTCGCGCAGGACCGCCGGCGGGACGAGCCGGAAGGGGTAGTGGTGCGTGCGCGACCTGATGGTCGGGATGACCTTCTCTGGCTCGGTGGTCGCGAACACGAACTTCAGGTGCGGCGGCGGCTCCTCGACCAGCTTCAGGAGGGCATTGAAGCCAGCGCCGGTGACCATGTGCGCTTCGTCGATGATGTAGATCTTGTAGCGCGCCGCGACCGGCGAGTAGAACGCCCGCTCGCGCAGGTCCCTGGCGTCGTCGATGCCTCCGTGCGACGCGGCGTCGATCTCGATGACGTCGATGCTGCCAGGCCCGGCTGGCGCGAGTGCCACGCAGGACGCGCACATGCCGCACGGATCAGGGGTCGGGCCTTCCTCGCAGTTCAGCGACCTCGCCAGGATCCTGGCGCTCGATGTCTTCCCGCACCCGCGCGGCCCGCTGAACAGAAAAGCGTGGTGTACCCGGCCGCTGCGCAGCGCCTGCCGTAGTGGCTCGGTGACGTGTTCCTGGCCTTTGACCTCGGCGAAGGTCGCCGGCCTGTACCGGCGGTAGAGCGCCAGCGGAGCATCAGGAACCTCGGGGCGGGCCTGATGCTGATCGCCCGCCCTGCTGGCCGCACCGGGGACGTCGCCTGCCATGACCTCATCCGCGCCGAGGAGGGGAAGGGACCCCTCGCACACCCGCCAGAGCCCGCGTACCCTTGCTGCCTTCCGGCCCTGGGGGAGTTGGCGGGATAAACGCCGTGCGAGGGGTCTGCCGCCCAGTCTAGCCAGCCCGGCCAACGGTCCGTGCGGCTACGGGTTCGGCCGGCCCCGCAGGCCAGTACGCGGCGGCCGGCACCAGCCACTGCGCTTGGTTAAGCCTCCAGGGCATCTGGTTCTGGCGCACCGCCTTCAGTCGGTAGGCTTGCCGACGGAGGATTCGCCTAGTGGCCTAGGGCGCACGCTTGGAAAGCGTGTTGGGGGCAACCCCTCGCGAGTTCGAATCTCGCATCCTCCGCCGCGTTGACCTGCGACGAGACTCCCCGATCATGCTCGCGCGCCGCCCTGCATCGCGAGTCCCTGTCTCATTTCCTGTCTCAGTTGACACCCATCTAAATGTATTATTTCAGGCAAATCGCCAGTCGGGTGGCATACGGTGACTACTCGCGTTGTACCTGGTCAGGGACATCGCACAGGCAGCGGCGCGGAACCGCGCACGCCGCGCAGGCGTGCGCATGACGGCTCAGTACATGCCTGATCGCGGCGTCACCGCCGTCGTCGGCGCGGGAATCCGAGCCTCACGCAGTTGTCCCCGCTGACCAGGGCCCAGCCGGCGGTCTTGCACCTAGCTTGCGTGCTTGCTAGTATCCTTGCATGCTAGCGCGGCAGCAGTTCAATGTGTACCTGCCTCCGGACCTGGTCAGGGAGGTCAAGCACGCAGCGATCGACGAGTCCATCTCGCTGTCCGATCTGGTCGAGCAGGCGCTGCGGGACTATCTGGCCAGACTGGCTGATGGCCAGGCAGCTGAGGGCCACGGAGGTGTGGGGTAACGATGCGTCCGATGACGACCAGGTACGTCAGGGACATGGATGCCATGCGCCGGTTCTATGAAGCACTCGGCCTGACCCACGACTTCACTAGTCGCAAGCCACGCCGCGGACCGTCAGTGTGGACCGAGCTGACCGGTGACCCAGGCTCGGGCCTGGCCCTGCACTACGATCCGGACGGCGGCATCGGCATAACGGCGTCACTGTGCTTCCAGGCGGGCGAGCCACTCGAGGGCGTCGTGGACCGGTTGCGCGCCGCCGGATACGAGCCGGAGACGGAGATCGCCGACGAGTCGTATGGCCGGTCGTTTACCATCCGCGATCCCGAGGGCCTTCTCATCCAGGTCAACGAAAACGACTATGAGCTCCAAAGCTGAGCCGGCGGTCGAAGCGGAGGACGTGACCAGGGCGTTCGGCACGACCATCGCGCTGGACGGTGCCACATTCGCCGTCGCCAAAGGCGAGATCTTCGGCTTGCTCGGCCCGAACGGCGCGGGGAAGACGACGATGATGCGCGTCCTGCTCACGCTGCTGCGGCCGACCGCGGGCCGAGCCAGGGTGGCAGGCCTGGACGTGACTGCCCAGCAGGCTGCGGTGCGCTCCCGGGTGGGCTGGGTGCCGCAGGACCGGACCGTGGATCCGCTGCTCACCGCCGCCGAGAACGTCGAGTTCATGGCCGGCATGTACCACCTGACCGCCAGGGCAGGCCGCCGCCGCGCGGCCGACCGCTCGACCTCGCCGGTCTCGCCGACCACAAAGACCGGCTCGCCAGGGACCTCTCCGGAGGCATGCGCCGCAAGCTGGAGCTCGCGATGAGCCTGGTCAACGTGCCCGCCGTGCTGTTCCTCGACGAGCCGACCCTCGGCCTGGACATCTCGGCACGACGCGCCCTGTGGTCCTACGTGCGCCAGATCCGGGACACGGGAACCACGATCGTGCTGACTACGCACTACCTGGACGAGGCTGACAGACTATGCGACCAGGTCGCGGTCATCGACAGCGGCCGCATTCGCGCGGTGAGCACGCCCGCTGGGCTCAAGGATCGGTATGGCGTCGCGACACTGGACGACGTCTTCCTCGCCGCGACCGGCCAGGATCTCACCGAGCAGCCAGCCGTGGACCAGCTGGTGCCACGGTGACCATGCCGGATCAGTCGCTAGTGCCCATCGCATTGCCCCAGCCTGCGGCCCGGATCTGGCGCGAGCACCGGGTACTGCTCGGCCGCTGGCTGTCCAGGCTGCGCCGGGAGCGGCTGTCGGCTGCCGCGCTGCTGGCACAGCCGATGGTCTGGCTGCTGCTGTTCGGCCATCTGTTGACCGCGATGGCGCAGACGGCGCCAGTGCCAGGCGGCAGCTACCTGCGATTCATGACCGCGGGGGCGATCGTGATGACCACCTTCAACGGCTGCCTGGTTGGCGGCGTGGAGTTGCTGTTCGACCGGGAGTCCGGGTTTCTCATCCGGATGCTGGCGGCGCCGGCTAGCCGATTGTCGATCGTCACCAGCAGGTTCATCTACCTGGCCGCAGTCACCGCAGCGCAAAGCCTGATCATCATGGCCGCCGCGGCCGTGATGGGGGTCCGGTACGCCACCGGCCTGGCCGGCGTGGCTGCATGCCTTGCCGTCGGTGCGATGTTCGGCGCGGGCGTGACAGCACTGTCAGTCGGGCTGGCCTTCTCGCTAAAGAGCCACGGCCAGTTCTTCCCGATCATCGGCTTCGTCAGCCTCCCGCTGACGTTCGCGAGCAGCGCCCTGGTACCGCTGGCCTTGATGCCAGGCTGGATGCAGGCGGTTGCACGGCTCAACCCGATGACGTACACCATTGACGCGCTGCGCGCCCTGATACTGGCCGGCTGGCAGGCCGGACCGCTGCTGCGGGTCACCGCCATCCTGCTCGCGTTCGATGCGCTCTGCCTCGCCGCGGCTACCCTGGCCCTCCGTCGCGGCCTGCGCTGACAGGCCGTCAACGGTCGTCAGGGTGGCGGTCTGGCGACTCAGTCGACATGCGCGCCATCGCGAGAGTTGTGCTGCCCGTCGTGCAGCGTCAGCCCTGAGGTTCAACGGGTCGGCTGAGACATCGTCCAGATTGGCCATCTGACCTCGTGCGAGTAGCCAGGAGAAAGCTGGACCAGCTCAACCAGGCAGTCGTTTTAGGTGATCTGCGGGCGCCGCCGAGCAATCGCCTGGAGACGCTGAAGGGCGAGCGGGAGGGGCAGTACTCGATCCGTATCAACGATCAGTGGCGTGTGTGCTTCCGATGGGTTGACTCCGGCGCTGCGGACGTCGAGGTTGTGGATTATCACTGAAGGAGCTGACGGACATGGCGCAGGTGAGGATCCCGGCAGACCGGCCGCCGACGCCGCCCGGCGAGATGCTGCTTGAGGAGTTCATCAAGCCGATGCGCATGACCCAGGCGGAGCTGGCGAGCCGCATCGGCGTCTCGTACGTGCGGCTGAACGAGATCGTCAACGGCCGACGCGGCATCACTCCGTCAACGGCGCTGCGGCTGGCCAAGGCCCTCGGCACCACGCCCCAGTTCTGGCACAACGGCCAGCTCGCCCTGGACCTGTACGAGGCGTCACACGACGAGGAAGAGCGCCGGCAACTGGAACGCATCGAGCCGGTGACGCCCTGAGTCCCCTGGCGGCAGTAGCCCGGGCGAAGCGATTAGGGCTGTGAAGGGCGTCACACACCGAACTGGAAGATCGGCGTCTGCCATGCCGTCAAGAGCCCACCAGCACCTGCCTTGCACAGGTCGCCAGCCTCCGCCGGAGCCTGCACACATGCCGACGCAACCTGACATTACTGCCCCGCCAGCGGCCAGCCGTCAGCCGACACGACGCGAGTCCGTTGACCAGCAGAAAGGGAACCACCATGATCACATGACCGAGGGCGGTCCTTTCTCAGGAGAGCTAATGGCACAAGAGTCATCTGCAGCGAGCAACGCGACATTGGCCACGCCGATGACAGCTGAGCAGCAGGCTGCATTTGATCGCGACGGTTACGTGCTAATCCGGGGCGCGCTCGGCCCGGATGAAGTCGCTCGCGCCCAGGGCGCGATCGACCGCGTGTACGCGTCCATGACCAAGGCAGGCTCGGTTGACTATGGCGGGTCGATGCACCTGCTCAGCGCGATCGCGAACTGCCAGTCACTCGTCGGCTTGACCGACCACCCGGCGACATTCCCCTTTGTGTGGTCAACTCTCGGCTGGAACATTCATATTTATCACTCTCACCTCGATGTCCACCCGCCGATCCGGGTACCCATGCCGTTCCGGTTCGACTGGCACCAGGACGGCGGCAGGCAAAACCGCGAGATAGAAACCACTCCGAGGCCGCGGCTATCGGTAAAGCTGGCGTACTGGCTTTCCGATATCAGCGAGCTCGGGCGCGGCAACCTCAAGGTGGTTCCCGGCAGCCACCTGGAGAACTGGATCGACGGCCCGCCGCGACGCGACATCCCGTGGCCGGACCCCGAAGGCGCCATCGAGGTGACGGCCGAGCCCGGCGATGCGCTGTTGTTCGACCGCCGGATCTGGCACGCCCGGTCACGTAACTACTCCCCGTACACCCGCAAGGCAGTGTTCTTCGGCTACACCTACCGGTGGACCGCCATCCGCGACGACATCGCCGCGATCCGGGCCGACGACTGGTTCGCGCGGCTGACCCCTGTTCAGCAGCAACTGCTCGGCGGCGCCGAGGATCCCTGCGGAGACCACGCATGGGGCCACGACCCGGCAACGACACCGCTGTACGGCTGGCTGAGCGAGCGAGGTTTCCTGAGCCCGGCGAATCCGCCGCTGCGACCATGAGCGGGCGGCCTTATGGCACCGATGACCAGTCAGAACTGGATGGTACATCCGGCGTCAAGTTGTTCCGCCAGCTGGCGTTCTGATGGCGGCTGTCTGCTGGCTCGAGGTCTCCTGATGTGATCCTGGCGTTCGGCTTCCCATTCGCCCATCAGCTCGATCTGCCGGTGCCGGTCCGGCTGGGGCTGTCTCGTGACGGGCCGCGCGGATCTGGTGGATCCTGGACCAGATCTCTTCCTTCTCCGCCGCGGACTCCGCCTGGTCCAGCAGCCCGGAGTACACCGCCACCAGCTGTTACCGGAAGCTAGCCGAGCTGCGCCGCAAGGCTGGCCCCAGCGCTTGCTGCCGAGCAGACCATCACCTACTTCGGTAGGGCGCGGCGGCCTCCAGCCTCGTACAGGTCTTCCCTGCTATTCAAGATGGGACTAAAGCCCTTAGTAAACCGCCGCAGCAGCTGTGATAGTGAAGCTTCGTAGTAAATTATTAGCTGACAGGTTTGTTGATTTCTGAGGGAGGAATTTACGTGCAGGCCGGCACCGCCTGCACGCGCCGATTGCTGCGTAATTACGCGCTAGCTAATTAATAGAGTTCGATTGTCGTAGCGTTTCCTCCGCGCGGAGGCGTCGTTGTGAGAAGGGTCCCGGTAGCCGTGGCCGCCGCCGCAGTGCTGCTGGCGGTCACCGGATGCTTGACCCCGCTGACGTCGCAGCAGCCCTTGACGCCCGTCCCGGTCCCGGCGAGCCCGCTGGTCGGCGTCTACGAACCGGGCGTGCCTGGCAGCTGGTCGCAGATCTCGGAGTTCACCGACGCGACCGGTGTCAGGCCCGGGATCGTCGTGTATTACTCGCCGTGGAATGTCCCGTTCAGCGCGTCGTTCGCGGAGGCGGCCTGGGACCACGACGCCTATGTGCTCGTCCAGCTTCAGCCGGGCGGCGTGACCCTGTCCTCCATCGCGGCGGGTGGCTCGGACGGCTACCTGCGCTCCTACGCCCACGACGTCGTCGCGTTTGGCCATCCGGTGATCTTGTCGTTCGGGCACGAGATGAATGGCACCTGGTATTCCTGGGGCGAGGGCCACACGTCTCCCGCGACGTTCGTGGCCGCCTGGCGGCATGTTGTGCGGGTCTTCCGCGCCTCCGGGGCAGCCAACGTCACCTGGCTGTGGGCGGTCAACTCCATCACGGGGGCGGCGGGTTCGCTGAGCCGGTGGTGGCCGGGCGCGGCGTGGGTCGACTGGACCGGTATCGACGGCTACTATTTCCGGGCCACGGATACGTTCGCCTCGGTGTTTGGCGCGACTATCGCGGCCATCCGCACGATCAGCGGCGCGCCGCTGCTGATCGCCGAGACCGCCGTGGGCACCACCCCGGACCGGGAGAGCCAGATCGACGCGCTGTTCGCTGGCGTCCGCGCGGGGCACCTCGCCGGGGTGGTCTGGTTCGACGAGGCGCAGCACGCCGGCCTGTACCACCAGGACTGGCGCCTGGAACATGACCCGTCTGCCCTCGCGGCCTTCACCGCGGCGGTGGCCTCCCTTTCCGGCGGGTGAGAGGCTTTCATGCTTGAGGCACTGGTCATTGCCGGGATGGTCGCCGCGCCGCTCGGCTCCGCCGCCCTCTTCCTGCCGGCCCGGCATCACGCGCGGGCGGGCGCCTGGGCCGCGATATGGCGGGTCATCCTGGCGGTCACCGGGTCCGCGGTGTTCGCAGCCGCGGCGGCCGGCGTGCTGTACCTGCTGAAAGCCACGGAAGCCAACATCGTCATCGGCGGTGCGGGCGTGGCGCTGGCCGGCGTGCTCTGGCTCCCGGTCACCAGGACCTGGTCACCGCGGGCGCACCTGTGCTGGGCGTCGTCCACCTACCTCTTCGCCGTCTACCTGGTGTACGCGCTGGAGTGGACCTTCGCCAGCCATCTCGGTGCGGCCAGCACCGCCGGCGGCGTGCTGCTGTGGAGCCTCGAGGTAGTCGCCGCGCTGATGTGCTGCGCCTACCTGTGGGAACTCTGCGACGCGCTCGGCACAGCGCACTGGCATCGCCGGCGGCCGCGTCTTGACCTGCGCAAGCGGGTGCCGACCGCGATGCTGCAGGCGGTGGTCCCCAGGCCCGATCACGCTCCCCCCCTCGTCAGCGTGCACGTCCCGGCGCACAACGAGCCGCCGGGCATGGTCATCGATACGCTCCGCGCCCTGCTGCGTCTCGATTACCCCCGCGTTCAGATCGTCCTCATCGACGACAACACGGACGACGAATGGCTCTGGCGCCCGGTCGAGACCTGGTGCCAGCGGCACGATGTCACGTTCAAGCACCTGGAAGACTGGCCGGGCTACAAGTCGGGCGCCCTCAACTACGCGCTACAGCACCTCACCCACCCCGACGCCGAGATCATCGGTGTCGTCGACTCCGACTACCAGGTCGATCCGGAATGGCTGCGCCGTTGCGTACCGCTCTTCGCCGACCCGTGGATCGGGTTCGTGCAGGCGCCGCAGGATTACCGCGACTGGCACCACGCCCGCTACTACCGGCGGCTCTACTACTCCTACAAGTACTTCTTCGCCGTTTCCCAGCCGTCAAGAAACGAACGCGACGGCGCGATCTTCGCCGGGACCATGGGCCTGATCAGGAGGGTCGCCCTCGATGAGCTCGGCGGCTGGGATGAGTGGTGCATCACCGAAGACGCGGAGATCTCGCTCAGGCTGCTCCGCGCGGGCTGGTCGGGCATGCACGTCGACGAGTCCGGCGGCCGCGGGATCATGCCGTTGACGTTCGAGGCGCTCAAGGGCCAGCGCTACCGCTGGTGCTTCGGCGGCATCCAGCTGCTGCGCATGCACTGGAAGTCCCTGCTCCCCGGCCCGAGGACAAGGAAGAATCACCTGTCAGCCGGCCAGCGATGGTCGTACCTATCCGGCGCGCTGCAATGGTACGGCGACCTGCTCGGATTGCTGTTCCTCATCTTCCTGCTGGCCGGCGCGGCGAACCTGGCGACCGGCGGCGGACAGCTGTTCCGAAAGCTGACCGTCTTCCTCGTCGCCGCCGTCCCCGTGCTCATCCTGCTCGGCCTGGTCCGTGCGATCGCACTGCTGCGCCGCAGCACGGGTGCTTCCTGGCGCGACGCCCTCGGCGCGTTCTTCATCTGGCAATCCACCTCGCTCGTGGTCGCCCGCGCCTCGGTGCTCGCCCTGTTCGCGAAGAAGGCCGCCTTCCTGCGCACCCCGAAGATCAGCGAGCGGACTAGCTGGTGGCACGCATTGCGCGCCAACTGGGCGGAGACCATCCTCGCGCTCTGCGGTGCAGCCGGGATCGCCGGCGCACTCACCAAGACGACCACGCTGAGCGGCCCGCTGCTGGCCGGCCTGCTGCTCGTGCCCACGCTCGGCATGGCCGCCGCGCCGTTCAACAGCTGGGCCGCCCGCCGTGCCGCGCTCCCCGCCTGGCTGCGCGAGCGTCGCCGCACCGAGTTCCGGCGCGAGCGCCGCACTTTCGCCACAGGTGTCTCGATCGGCGGCGCGATCGCAGTCGCCGTGCTGGCGGCGCTGGCGATCGCGCTGATGCTCACCGGCCGCCACATCACCGGCCCCAGCTTCGTGCGCCCCGTCCAGTCCAAGCCAGCGGCAACATCCACCCCGACACACTCAGCCACTCCCACACCGCTACCAACGACAACCCCGACGCCCACCATCACACCGACGGAGACGCCGAGCCCCACAACCACGCCGACGGTGACCCCGACCGCCACGCCGACCCCGACAGTCTCTCCGACATCGCCGAGCCCGGCTCCCTGACGGAATGGACCGGCCGCAGATCTGTCCCGGCCAGCGCTGCCGCTTCCACTCCCTGAGCTCCCGATGACAGCTACGGCATCCGGGTATGAGCGCGTCGCGGAGGTCCTATTGGGAATATGCCTGGCTCGTCTGCGTCCGCCGACGGCCGCCGCGGGTCCATCCGGGCAGGTCACGGACGCCAGCTAGTCACCTTGAATAAGTGCCAGCGGTGTTGGAAGCGCGTCGGGGCAACCCCTCGCGAGTTCGAATCTCGCATCCTCCGCCAGTCTGACCAGCTCTTCCCCCGGCTGCCAGATCAGGTCGCCAAACAGCCGCGCGGGCCTTATAGCCGGGCAACTCCCGATCGCCGTCGGCGAGCAGCGTGGAGTTCGGCGGCGAGTGCCTCGATGCCGTGGCCGAGTGTGCTGTCGCGCAGGGCGCCGTAGCCGATCAGGAGGGCGGGGGGCTGCGGATCGTGGTCTGCCCAGTTGCGTGCCGCTTCCTCGAGCCTGATGCCGTGCTTGGCTGCGGCGTCGAGGAGGGCGCCGGCATCGAGTTCGGCGGGCAGCCGCAGGAGCAGGTGCAGCCCGGCGGCCTCGCCGCTGGGATGGATCTCGGGCAGGTGGGCGGCGAGGGCGGCGAGCAGCCGGTCACGACGGGACCGGTAGATCGGGCGCACCCGCCGCAGGTGCCGTGCGAAGGCGCCGGTGCTGATGAAGCGGGCGAGTGTCAGTTGCCCAAGCGCCTCGCAGGCGACGTCGTCGAGGAACTTGGCGCGGACGACCTCGTCGACGAGCTGCGGCGGCGCGATCAGCCAGCCGAGCCGCAGGGCAGGGCTGAGGACCTTGCTCATGGTGCCGCCGTAGACGACGCGTTGCGGATCGAGGCCTTGCATCGCGCCGATCGGCAGGCGGTCGTAGCGCAGCTCGGCGTCGTAGTCGTCCTCGATCACCAGCGTGCCGGCGGCACGTGCCCAATCGAGCAGTTCGACGCGTCGGTCGGCGGAGAGGACGACGCCGCTGGGATAGGAGTGGGCGGGCGACAGCAGCACCGCGCCCACGTCCAGCCCCGCCAGTCGATGGGTCTGTAGTCCCTGCTCGTCCACCGGCACTGGGACTGGCCGCAGGCCTACCGCGCGGATCAGTCGGCGGTGGTAGGAGAAGCAGGGGTCCTCGACCGCGATGCTGCGCACGCCGCGAATACCGAGCGCACGGCACAACAGCGTGAGGCCCTGCGAGAAACCGCCGCATATGAGCACCCCGTCACGGGTTGTGCGCACGCCCCGCACGCGGCCCAGGTAGGCGGCAAGAGCTGCGCGCAACTCCTGGGCGCCCCGCGGCTCGGGATAGAGCAGGCCGCTGTCGGGCATCTCGCGCAGGACGTCGCGGAAGTGGTGTAGCCATTCCTGCCGGGGGAACAGCGCCGGGTCGGGCAGCCCGCTGGCCGGGGTGGCGCCGTCGCGGCCGGCCGGCACCGGCCAGAACGGCACGCCGCGCTCGGCCGCGCGTTGCGGGCGGCCGCCGTTCTCCGCTCGGACACGGGTGCCCGATCCGTGGCGGGCCTGGAGGTATCCCTCGATCACGAGCTGCTCGTAGGCCCCGGCCACGACAGAGCGCGAGACGTTGAGCTCGCGGGCCAGGATCCGCGAGGGCGGCAGCGCGGCGCCCGGAGCGAGCGACCCGGCTGCGACCGCGTCGCGCAGGGCACGTTCGAGCTGCGCCCGGAGGCTGCGAGGCCGGGAGCGGTCGAGCGTGACCAGCAGGTCGGCAGGAAAGTTGTTGCGGGCGGCGTCAGGCTCCGTATTGGACTGGCTACTTCCGGTCATATTGGACCGCCTATCTATACCACTTCCAGCATAGCCTGGCCGCATCTGCCAGATCCACCGGAAGGAAGCGAGATGTCACCAACCCAACAGTGCAGCACCAGCCGGGTGCTCGTGATCGGCGCGCAGGGAGTGCTCGGCGAGATCACCGCCCAGGCGTTCGAATGCGCCGGATGGGCCGTTGTCAGGTCCGGGCGCAGGCCCGATCCCAGCGCCGGCTTCCGCCACGTCGACCTGGACGAGCCAGAGACGGTAGCGGCGGCAATCGGCGCGGCCGACCTCGTCGTCAACACGGTTCCCGACCCCAGGCTCACGGCCGAGAGAATGGTGCTCGACCGGGGCGGGATGCTCATCAACGTCTCGGCCATGCCGGCCGAGGCGGCCCGGTGTCTTCGGCACGAGGCCGGGACCGCGCGGGGCACGGTCGTCATGAACGCGGGCATCGCCCCCGGGCTGACCAATCTCATCGCCGCCGGCCTGCTGGCTGCCCACCCGCAGTCCGACGAGGTCGAGCTCGTCTTCACCGTCTCGACCAGGAGCACCAGCGGCCGGGCGGGCGGCGACTTCGGCCACCGCGGCCTGACCACCGCCGACCGGCACCGAACGAAGGTCATTCCGCTGCCTCCGCCGTTCGGCGTGCGCCGCTGCCTCGGCTTTGCCGAACCGGATGGCGGCTGGCTGGGCAGCATGGCAGGCGATCGGGTGGTCAGCCCGTACGTCTGCATCGCCGAGCGAACGACTCACCGCGCCATGCTCGGCCTGAACAAGGCCGGTCTCATGTCTCGGCTGCCGCGCGCTGCGTTCGGTTCTCATTCCAGCACCGATGGCGGCGATGTCAGCGAGGAACCGGTGGCTCACTGGATCGCGGTCTTGCGGCGGGGCGAGCGGATCGCCGCACAGACCCTCGAGTGCCACGGCGATTACCGCGGTGCCGCCGCAAGCACGGTGATCTTCGCCCGCACTCTGATCGCCGGCGGCGCAGGCAGCGCGCTCCCACGCGGCGTCTTCGACCCCGAGGACCTGTTCTCCCTCGATCGCCTGGCCCCGGCGCTGCGCGAGCATGGCATCGCCGCAGTCAACCAGCCGGTGACCACGAGCCGAGCAGAGCCCGCCACAGCTACCGCCGGACTCAACCCGTGACCCGGCCCCGGAGCCCGCGTCGGCAGGCCAGGGTTCTCCTCGCCGTCGCGACGCTGGTCGCCTGCGTCACAGCGGTCGCCGCCTACCTCTACGTCCACTACGACGTCGTGCGCTACAGCGCCGCCCAGGGACGGGTCACCGTCAAACGAGCCGAGCTAGGACGGCTAGGCACGGTGCTGGTCACGAACAAGGGGTTCGCGCTGTACACATTTCCGCCGGACGCAGCCCGTAACGTCACCTGCACCGGCGACTGCGCATCCGCCTGGCCACCATTGAAGCTGCACACCGGCGATACGGTCGCAGCCGGTGCCGGGGTGCGCGCTGATCTATTGGGGACAGCTCAGGACCCAGGTGGCGGCCGTGTCGTCACGTATCACGGATGGCCGCTCTACACCTACCTCGGGGATGCATCTCCTGGTCATGCAGCCGGCCAGGGCGCGGACGACGACGGCGGCTACTGGTATGTGATGCGACCGTCTGGACAGATCGTCAACCCGTAGTGGTCACAGGCGATCACAGCCCGCGTTGCGCGATGACGCGTCCGGTCGCGGCCGCCCTGGCTAGTGCCTCGTGGTCGCGTTCGGTCTGGTCGGCATAGCACGTGGCGAATTGCGTGATGGCCTGGTCGAAGACGTCGGCGTTGCCGAGGTAGGCCGCGATCGCGACGGAGTCCCCGGACCGGGCGTGCGAACGGGCCAGGGTCCAGGCGCACAGCTCGCCGTAGATCTGCATGCCGGACGGTGGCATGGCGTCGATGTCGAGGGAGAACTTCCAGTCGCGCAACTGGCGGACGTAGAAGTCGTGTGTTCTCCCGTCGCGCGCCTTCTCGCTACGCTGCCAGCCGAGGAAGATGTCGCTGACCGGCTGGATTAGCCACTGGCCCTCGACCACCCGCTGGCCCTGATTGTCATACTTGCTGGGGCCGGCGTAAGCGGCGAGCACAGACGGCTGCGCCTCCTTGACCTGCAGCAGCAACGGCTCCGTGCCGTCCCGGGCGGTGAACAGGAAAATCCAGCATCGGGTACCGACGCTGCCCACCCCCACCACCTTCCTGGCCAGGTCGACGAGTTGGTACCGCTGGAACAAGATCCGGTGCGCACCGTTCAGCGTGCCGCCGTACCGGGCCAGCATGGCGTCCAGCTGGGCCTCGAAGCCGAGCTCGTCGCGCTCCTCGGGGCGCAGGTGGGACACCGGCATGATCAGCGGCGGGTCGGCGAAGATGCGGGTCTGCCCATCCACGGTCCCGCATAGCTTGCTGAACGCCTGCATGCTGTCCCTGGTCCGCGCCTTGGCCAGGTTCTTGGCCACTGCCTTGCGGTCGCGCGCGGCCAGCCTGGGCGAGAACATCTGCTCCACCAGGTCTAGGTCCACCCGCGCGTACCAGACGTCAATGTTGTGCATGCCGGCGAACGCCCGCATCGTGTCCCGGTAACACCTGGTGCTCGCGGTCACGATCCGCCGGCGCTGCTTGCGGGAGAAGCTGTTCCCGCGGGCCGCTACCTCGAGGCTTGCGGCGAGCCGCTTGACATCCCATTCCCATGGGCCGGGCAGCGTCTCGTCGAAGTCGTTGACGTCGAAGAGGAACTTCCGCTCCGGGGACGCGAAGATGCCGAAGTTGGACAGGTGCGCGTCCCCGCAGGCCTGCACGACCAGGCCGGTGCATGGCAGGCCGGCGAGGTCACTGGCCATCGGCATGGCCGCGCCCCGGTAGTAGGCGAACGGGGAAACCAGCATCCGGCCGTACCGGATAGGCACCAGTTCCGGCACCCGCGACTCGGCCTGCTGCTCAAGCAGCGCGACCGGGTCAGGCCGATCCGCGGGCGGGTCGAAGCCCGCGTGGCTTTCCCTGGGCACCGCGGCCCGGGCCGCCTTGCCGCGAGCCACCCGATCGGCCAAGGTCAGCCCGCCCAGGTCCGGATCCAGCACGCCGCCTGCCAACAGGCCGGGGGCATTCCTGGCCCGCAGATCCGTCATATCAAGCACCCCCAACCTCACGCGGAAGGCGCAGCTGGAGCCCACGACCCAAAAGGCGGATCGCGGAGGGCGCAGCCAAACCCCCGGTCGAACCATGACACGCGGGCGGGCCTGTTTCCTCACCCGCTACGGGTGACGAGCCCCGGCTCCGCGTCCGTGAGCGGTCACGCGCTCGCCCGCGGCGCGGACGGGGCCTCCGCGACCCGCGTGACAACCGGCCGGTCCGGGTTGTCTGGATATCTTCGTGACTGGGACGATGGGGGCGTGAAGCTGGGGATCTTGTGCGGCGGCGGCCCAGCCCCTGGGATGAATTCGGTTATCTCGGCGGCCACGATTGAGGCCCGGAACTCCGGGTGGGATGTGCTGGGGATCGTCGACGGCTTTCAGCACCTCATCGACGGCCGGCTTGAGCACGTGCGGCCGCTGTCCATCACCGACGTCTCGAGGATCCACATCATGGGCGGGTCGATCCTGCGGACCTCGCGGGCCAATCCGACGGTGCGGGACGAGCGCGCTGCCGACCCAGACTGGAGGCTGCATGCCTGTGTGGCGTCGCTGGAGAAGCTGGGCATCGACGCGCTGGTGACGATCGGCGGTGACGACACGGCGTTCTCGGCGTCGCGGCTTGCCGAGGCGGCCGGAGGCCGGCTGCGGGTTGCGCACGTGCCGAAGACCATCGACAACGACCTTCCTCTGCCGGGAGGCGTGCCGACCTTCGGCTTCGAGACCGCGAGGAGCGTGGGGGTCGAGCTCGTCAACAACCTGATGTCCGACGCCATGACCACGCAGCGGTGGTACCTGGTGGTGGCCATGGGCCGCTCGGCCGGCCATCTGGCCCTGGGCATCGGGAAGGCGGCCGGGGCCACGCTCACGGTGATCGCCGAGGAGTTCCCTGGCGAGGAGCCCATCCGGCTGTCGCGCCTGGCGGACATCGTGGAGACCTCGATGCTCAAGCGGATCGCCGAGGGCCGCCCGTTCGGCGTGGCGGTGCTCGCCGAGGGCATCGGCCTGCGGCTACATCAGGACGATCTGCGCAGGGCCATGCCGGAGGTGGAGCTCGACGAGCATGGCAACGTCCGGCTGGCTGAGCTCGAGCTTGATCGCCTGCTGGCGAAGGAGGTCAAGGAGCGTTTCAGGAAGCGAGGGACGAAGGTCACGGTCGAAGGCAAGAACATCGGCTACGAGCTCCGGTGTGCTCCTCCGATCCCGTTCGACATCGAGTACACCCGCGACCTCGGCTACGGTGCCGTGGACTACCTGAAGCGGGTGCTGGAAGGCGACGAGCCGGGCGGGATGACCACGATCCAGGAGGGGCATATGGTGCCGCTGCCCTTCGGGTCGTTCACTGACCCCGAGACGGGGCGGGTGCGGGTCCGGCTGGTGGGCGTCGAATCGAGCTCGTACCGGGTGGCCCGCGAGTACATGATCCGGCTGGACCGCAGAGACCTTGACGACCCGGCGCGGCTTGGCCAGATCGCCGCGGCCGCGGGGCTCGCGGCCGGCGCGTTCCGCGATCGGTACGGCTACCTGACCGCGGGCTGAGTCCCAGCCTCGCTGTCGGCCGCCGATGCCGGCCGACGCACAGGCCAGCTAGGACCGGGTGCCGTCTGTTTACCAGGCGGGCGACTCCTTCCCCTGGCACGGCCTAGAACAGCCTGACAACAAGAAAACACATGGAGGATCTGATGACACGATCAGCCAGGCGGCAAGCCGGACCCGACCGGACGCCGCCAGAACCCGAGGGGCATCTGGCGGGCGTGCCATACGACTGGCGCCGCCCGACCGTGGAACGGACCGCAGCCCGCTGGTGGAATCCGGATGACCAGCAGCTGTTCACGCCAAAGACGTTCGGCTGGGATACGACCTCAACCTCTGCTGGCTCATACACCCGGTGCGCTACTTCCGGAACCGCACCTGACGCCTCAGGTTAGCGTTCGTCAGAGCCAGCCTTGACGCTGAGCGGCCCGCACCGCCTCGATGCGGTTGCGGGAAGCGGTCTTGCGGATGGCAGCGGAGAAGTAGTTGCGAACTGTGCCCTCGGACAGGTGCAGGCGTTCGGCGACGTCCCCGATGGTGGCGCCGTCCGCCGCGGCGGAGAGAACGTCGCGCTCGCGCGGTGAGAGCGGGTTGGGGCCGGCACTCAGCGCTGCCGCAGCTAGGTCCGGGTCGATGACACGCTCGCCCGCGAGCACGCGCCGGATCGCGGCGGCGAGGTCCCTGGCCGGGCTGTCCTTAACCAGGAACGCCGCTGCGCCAGCCTCCATCGCCCGCCGCAGGTAGCCCGGGCGGCCGAACGTCGTCAGCATGACGATCCGGCAGTCCGGCAGGGATGTGCGCAACTCGGCGGCGGTGGCGATGCCGTCGCGGCCGGGCATCTCGATGTCGAGCAGGGCGATGTCGGGCCGGGTCTGCCAGGCCACGGCCAGGGCCTCGTCGCCGCTCGACGCCTCACCGACGACCTCGATGTCGTCCTCGAGGTTCAGCAGGGTCGCGAGCGCGCCGCGAACCATGCCCTGGTCCTCGGCCAGCAATACCCGAATCACGCCGAAGACTCTAGCTCTACGGCGGGCCGGCGCTGGCGGGTGAGGGCGCCGGTCAGGGGTCAGCCATCCGGGGTTCGCCCGGCGCCGGATCGATGAGCGGCGCGCGCACGGTCAGGCCGAACCCGCCGCCCGGACGCGGGCCGGCCTCAACGGTGCCGCGCCTGGCGGCCACCCGCTCGCCCAGCCCGCGCAGTCCGCTGCCCGTGCCCGAGCCGCCTACCCCGTCATCGGTGATCGTCAGAACGGCCGTGTCGTCCTGCCGGGAGACCGAGATCGTGGCCGTACTGGCGCGGGCGTGCCTGACTATGTTGGTGACGCCCTCGCGTACGGCCCAGCTGAACAGGCCGTCCACCGGGTCGGGCAGCGGCGTGCCCTGGCTCCGGATCGTGAGATCGACGCCCGCCGCGTCCAGCACGCCGCGGGCGTTGTCCAGCGCGTCGGTCAAATTTCGCTGGCGGTATCCCGAGATCGCCTCACGCACGTCGCCCAGAGCCTGGCGAGCGACCGTCTCGATGTCCGTGACCTCGGCCAGGCTCGTCTCCGGATCGTGGCCGGCCAGCCGCGCCGCCACCTCGCTCTTCAGCACGATCAGCGACAGCGTGTGCCCGAGCAGGTCATGCAGGTCACGCGCGATGCGCAGCCGCTCCTCGTTTGCGGCGAGCCTGGCGACCTCGCCGCGGGCCTCGTGCAACTGCGTCACCAGGATCCGGCTGCCGCGAAACGCGAGCATCAGCATGCCGATGGTCAGCGTCTCGAACGCCAGCAATGCCGTGCTGTTGCCCGGCTGTCCCGCGAGCACGCACAGCGCGCAGGTGAGAGCCGCCGCGCCGATGACGCCGCGCCCGGCCCACCGGGGCGGCAAGGCCATCGCGCAGGCGACGCCCAGGTAGATCGATAGCCCGGTCCAGTCCCTGCCGAGCAGCAGCGGATAGGCAACCGTCATCGCCGCCACGACGCCGAGGAGCACCCAGGTGAGGGGCGAGGTCTTCCCGCTCCACGGGTTGTGGGCCACCACCAGCGCGATGAAGATCGCAGCGAACGACACCACGGCGACCAGCCTGACCGCGATCCAGCCTGCCGGGTGGTGGTGCCCGAACAGCTCAGAGGACGGCCAGAACAGCAGGTAGGCCAGCCCGAGCGCTACCCAGAGCGAGCGGTGCCACCTGGGGGTCGCCACCGCCCGCTCTGGGTCGAAGGACATGAACAGGCTCATCAGGGTCGAACGGTAGCGCGCCGGTATGCCAGAACGGCCAGCACGCCCAGCCCGGCCGTCCAGGCCGCGAGCACAAGGCCGTCGGAAGCGGGCGGTGCATGCCCGGCCACGACGCTCCAGCCCAGATCGGCGAACCGGTTCGACGGCAGCCAGTGCGCGATCGACCGCAAGACCTTGGGCAGCAGGCTCACGGACATCCACAGGCCGCCGAGGATCGACAGGCCGAAGTAGCACAGGACCGTTACCGGCTGGGCGGCGTCCGCGCCGACGAGGGAGCCGATCAGGGTGCCGAGCGCCGCGAACGGCAGCGTCCCCACCCACATCAGGCCGATCAGCGCGGCCCACTGGCCAGGGGACAGCTGGACGTCCTTGGTCACCACGGCCACGAGGCTCACCAGGACGACGGCCGGCAGCGCCAGGAACATCGATGCGATGATCTTCGACGTGACAACGGCCCGGGGCAGCAGCGGGGTGACCTGGAGCTGCCGCAGCCAGCCGCTCTGCCGCTCGGCGGCGAGCCGGGAGCCGGTCGTGGTCAGCGACGCCCCGAGCGCACCGAACGCGGCCATCGAGACCAGCAAGTACGTCTTGGCATCCAGGCCGGTGGCGGCGTCGTGGCCGCCCTTGGCGAAGATGTTCGACCACAGCAGGTAGAACAGGACCGGCAGGGCGACGGTGAAGAACACGAAACGCCTGTCGCGGAACATCCGGCGGATCTCCAGGACGAGGTAGCGGGGCACGATCACTCACCTCCGGTGAGGGACACGAACGCGTCCACCAGGTCGGCGCCCTTGACCTCCAGGTCACGGACGTTGATGTCGGACGCGTACAGGGCACGTACGGTCTGGTCGGGATCGGAGGTCCGCAGCTGCACTGACCCGCCGCGGACCTCGACGCCGGTGACGCCGGGGAGCGTGTCGAACCCGGCCATGGGCTGGTCGCCGATCGTGAACCGGATCGTGCGGCCACCAGCCGCCGCCTTGATTTGCTGGGCATTGCCGTCGGCGACGACCCTCCCCTTGGCGATCACGATGACCCGGTCGGCGTTCTCGTCCGCCTCTTCCAGGTAGTGCGTGGCGAACAGGATCGTGCGCCCGCCCGCGGCGTACTCTCGCATGCTGGTCCAGAAAGAGCGCCGGGACTCGACATCCATGGCGGCCGTGGGCTCGTCCAGGACGAGCAGCCGGGGCGCCCCAGCGATCGCGAGCGCGAACCGCACCCGCTGAGCCTGCCCGCCGGAGAGCTGGTCGGCCCGCCGCCTGGCTAGATCGGTCAGGCTCGCGAGGGCGAGGATCTCGGTCGCCGGCAACGGCTCCGGGTAGAGCGTGCGGACGAACTCGACCAGCTCACGCACGGTCAGCCCGGCGACGAGCGCGCCGTTCTGCAGCATCGCGCCGACCATGCCCTTCCGCACCGCGGCGTCGGGGAGGTCGCCGAATACGCGCACCGACCCGGCAGAAGGCCGGATCAGCCCGAGTGGCATTCCGAGGGAGGTCGACTTACCGGCACCGTTGAGCCCGAGCAGCGCGACGGTCTCGCCGACACCGATTTCGAGATCCAGCGTCTCGACGGCGCGCACCGCCCCGAAGCTCTTCGAGACCCCGGTGAAAGTGATTGCATTCATGCCCGCAACGCTAGGCTCGTGCGGGCCAGAGACGTAGTGCAGGCGATCCTGAGTTCGCGATGACATTTGTCACCGCGGCTGGTGGCGGTTCCGCTCGCAGGCGGCGTACGGTCGAATTCGTGAGGTACGGAATTGCAATGGCGGTCATCGCCGCGGCCGCGATGACGGCATGTTCCGCCGCTAGTCATTCCCCCGCGCCAGCGCGCCAGAGCCGCGCAGCCTCAGCGCAAGTCAGCGCCGGGCCGGTCACCGCCGGTGGCTGCCTGGCCAGGCGAACTGACGGGCCGCTGCCGGTATGGGCCCGGGCCGGATTTCAGCCGCCTGGCATGTCGATCGGGCACGTCATGGGCGTGCGCGGTGATATCGTCGCCATCCTCTGGGGCGGCCCGAAGGCCTCGCTGTACGCGCCGTCGCGCACAGACCAGAACAACAAGATTCTCTGGGTAGCCCGGCCACCGCTGCCCGGCACCTCGCCATCGCCGCTTAGCATTCGGGCAACGCTGAATGGCACGCGCGTCGTCGCTTACCGGGAGCTAACCAACGGCCCGGGACCGTCATTTGTTGATCTTCCAGCTCCCGGATGCTGGACGCTGAACCTCAGCTGGGCCGGGCACCACGATCAAGTCGACCTGTGGTACGCGGCCAGCTGACCGGCAGTCCCGGACAGGGGCCCAAGGTCAGATGACATGTACTCGCGGGTCGAGCATAGCCTGGATCAAGATTGCCGTGATGACCGTGGTTCCCAGGACGAGCGACTGGCCGGCCAGTACGGTCCGGTCAGAGGCCGGCATCACACCTTGCTTGACTCCTACGACCTGGAGCGCCGGCGGGTAGCACGTCAGTGGCTCGCGGTGACGCACCTGGTGTCTGGGGCGAAGCCGCCACCGGCCGCATTCCCGCTCTGCTGCGAGGCGAGCTCGGAGCTTCTCGCCAGCCCGGGCGTGCACAGCCACCGGATCACGAGCAATCCGGCCGCGGCCTGGTCGCCGTCCGTCCTGACGGCTACATAGGACTGCGCTGCAAGATAGCCGAGCCGGATCAGCTTGACGCCTGGCTCAACCCGATCAAGGCGCCGCGATCGGGATGCGCCTGAGCCAGGCTGTACAGCATGCGAACTACGACGCTGGGCAGCGACGGCCCGCTGGTCGGTGTCATCGGCCTGGGCTGCATGGGCATGACGCACTCTTACGACCTGGAAACACGCAGGGATAACGGAACATCCATCGCGGTCATACACCGGGCGCTGGACCTTGGCATGACACTGATCGACACAGCCGACGTCTACGGGCCGTTCACGAACGAGGAACTCGTCGGCCGCGCACTGGATGGCGGCTACCGCGATCGCGCGGTATTGGCCACGAAGGTCGGCCTGACCGGCGACACCGTCCAGGTCGCGAACCCCGGCAGCATCGCTCCTGGCGCGGCCAGGAACGGCCGTCCCGAGCACATCAGGCGGTCCATCGACGCCAGCCTGCGGCGGCTGCGCACCGGCTACGTGGACCTGTACCAGCTGCACAGGGTCGACCCGGAGGTGCCGCTCGAGGAGACCTGGGGCGCGATGGCCGAGACGGTCGCTGCGGGCAAGGCCAGGCAGATCGGGCTGTCCGAGGTGAGCGTGGCCGAGATCACGCGAGCCCAGGCGATCCACCAGGTCGCCTCGGTGCAATCGGAGCTATCGCTGTGGACACGGGACGCGCTGACCGAGGTGCTGCCGTTCTGCCAGCGGCAGGGCATCGCGTTCGTGCCGTTCTCGCCGCTCGGCCGCGGCTTCCTGACCGGCCGGTTCGCGTCGGCTGACGAGCTGCCGGCGCAGGACTTCCGGCGCGGCCTGCCCCGCTTTCAGCGCGACGCGCTGCGGGCCAACCTCGCCATCGTCAGCCAGGTGCGGGCGGTCGCCAGGCGGGCGGGGGCCACCCCGGCCCAGGTCGCACTGGCCTGGGTGCTCGCGCGGGGCGAGCAGGTTGTGCCCATCCCCGGTACGAAGAACCCGGCCTACCTGGCGGACAACGCGGGGGCGGCCGGCCTCACGCTGAGCGCGGCCGACCTGGCCGATCTCGACGCCGTGCCGGCGCCGGTCGGGCGTCGTTACTGAGCCGTTACCCACATCGAGCCCAGGCCCTTACCGACCTCGCCAGAAGCTTCGCAGCGTGACATACTTGTCTCAGATTGCGGGGAAATATTGACGAAGCCACCCGAAACGGACGTCGAACCATTCGCTGCAGTCGCGAATCCCGCGCTACGGCTTCTGCCGCAAGCCCGCTACCGCCATCCCGGCGACATTATCCGGCTGATAGCCGCCGCCCTTGCACTCGCCCTGGCGCTGGCAGTCGGCGTGCCTACACATGCCACCTATGCGGGTGCCAGCGCCGTTTCTGTGACCGCTGTCCAGCCTCCCGCAGTCGCCGGCCTGGTGCTGGCCGGGCTGGTGCAAGTGGTCATTGCCGCCGCGGCCGTTGCCGCCGTGGCAGGCGCGTTGCGCTACCACCGCTACCGCCTGCTGATCAGCCTGGCCGGCGGCGCATTGCTGGCGAGCGCCCTGCTGGCAGGAATCGTTCAGCTGGCGGGCGGGGTGCGTCCGGCCAGTCTGACGGCCGTGGCCGGCCAGTGGTCCTGGCTGACCGGTGCGTCGCTGGCGGGGCCCGGGCTGCTTGCTGCCGCCGTGGCCGGCACGGTCGCCGCCGCCCCGTGGCTCAGCCGGCCGTGGCGGCGTTCCGCCTGGACCGTCTTGTGGCTGAGCGCAGCGGCGCGCCTGGTCACCGGCACGGCCTCGCCGGCGGAAGTGGCCGTGGCGTTCGCGGCCGGGATAATGATCGGCGCCGGGGTGCTCGTCCTGTTTGGGGTGCCCGACCGGCGCATCGGCCCCGAGGAGATAGCGGCGGCGCTTGGCTCGGCCGGCGTACCGGTCGCCCGCGTCGATCCGGCGGCTGTCGTGGCAAAAGGCTCGCGGCCGTTCATCGCGGCGGCACCCGACGGCGAGTCGTTGTTCATCAAGGTTCTCGGCTCAGATCAGCGTGACGCCGACCTGCTCTACCGCGCCTACCGCGTCATCAGGCTGCGCGATGTCGGCGATACCCGCCCGGCTGCTTCGCTGATTCAAGCCGTCGAGCACCAGGCGCTGGCAGCGATCATGGCGGAGCGGGCCGGGGTGGCGGTGCCGTCCGTCCGCCAGGTGATCAGGAGCTCCGATGGGTCTGCGCTCCTGGTCATGGACCGCGTGGATGGCAGTTCCCTCGACCTGATCCCCGAACCACGCCTCACCGACGTGATGATTGGGGCGCTGTGGAAGCAGGTCGACAGGTTGCACGGAGCGGGCATAGCGCACCGGTCGCTGCGGGCCGCCAACATCGTGGTCGACCACCTGTGCCAACCCTGGATCGTGGACTTCAGCTTCTCCGAACTGGGCGCTACGGAACGCCAGATCGCGCTCGACGTCGCCGAGCTGATGGCATCGCTGGCTGCGATCGTCGGTCCTGACAGGGCGGTCGCCGGCGCGACCGCGGCCATCGGCCGGCGGGGCGTCGCAGCGGCCGTGCCATTGCTGCAGCCGCTTGCCCTTTCCGCTGGCACCCGCCGGGCGATCGCCCATCGCGACGGCCTGCTGACGAAGACCAGGGTGGCGGCCGCCGCGGCGAGCGGGCTGGAAAGCACGGATATAGCAAGAATCCAGCGCGTCAGGCCGAGAACGCTACTGGCGATCGCCGCCCTGGCGGGCGCGTTCTACTTCCTGCTCCCTCAGCTCGCCCAGGTGGGAAGCAGCTGGACAGCCATACAGTCGGCCGAGTGGGCCTGGCTGCCGTTAGTCATCGCCTTGTCGGCAGCGACGTACCTCGCGAGCGCCGTGTCGCTCATGGGCGCGGTCCAACAGCACATCAGATTCTGGCCGACCGTGCTGGCCCAGGCCGCGTCGTCGTTCGTCAACCGGGTTTCCCCTGCCAATGTCGGCGGCATGGCGCTGAACGCGCGGTTCTTGCAAAGATCGGGCGTCGAGACAAGTTCGGGCATCGCGGCCGTCGGCGTCAACAGCCTCGCGGGTGCGGTTGTCCACCTGATCATGATCGTGGCCTTCTTCACCTGGGCAGGGCATGGACTCAACCAGGCGTTCAAGCTGCCGTCGGGCAGCAAGTTGCTGCTGATTCTGGCCATTGTCGCAGCGATCGTGGGCATTGGGCTGGCGACCCGTCCCGGCCGCCGGCTCGCCGCAGGAAAGCTGATCCCCGCGTTGCGGTCAGCAGGCGCAAGCCTCAAGCACGTTGCCGCGAACCCCGGCAAGATGATCATGTTGTTCGGGGGGTCTGCGCTGGTCACCCTCGCTTACATCGGCGCATTGACGGTTTCTGTCGAGGCGTTTGGCGGAGGGCCGGGATTCGCCCTCGTCGGCGCCGTGTACCTGGGGGCTGCGGCCATCGCTGCCGCCGCACCGTCACCTGGCGGCCTTGGCGCCATCGAGGCGGCACTGGTCGCCGGCCTGACAGGCGTCGGGATGCCGGCCGGACCGGCCATTTCCGCTGTGCTGCTGTACCGGCTGGCCACTTACTGGCTGCCCGTCGCTCCTGGCTGGCTGTCCTGGCGGACCCTGCTTCGCCGTGAGTACGTATGACGGCTAAGACAACAGCGCGCGCGGCCGGCATCGGGCTGGTGGTCGCGCTATCGGCCTGCACACCTGCGGGCGGGGACGTTACCTCCGCCGCCAGAGAACATGCGGCCAGCCACAGCACGGTCATCACGGTCGGGTCATTCGACTTCCCGGAGAGCGTCCTGCTCGCTGAGATCTACGGCCAGGCACTCGCGGCGCAGAAGTACCGCGTGCGGATACTGCCGGATCTGGGCACGCGCGAGCTTGTCGACTCGGCATTGATGAACGGCCTCATCCAGCTCGTGCCCGAGTACGCGGGTTCCGCGCTGGAATTCTTCAGCCTGGGCAGGCTTTCCGCTGACTCCGATGCCGGTTCAGTCGCGACGGCGCTGGCAGCCTCGGTAGCGGGTCGCGGGCTCGTGGCAGCGCACCGGGCCCCTGCCCAGGACGCCAACGCGATCGTCGTCACGGCCGCCACAGCGGCCCGCTACGGCCTTCGATCGATCGCTGACCTGGCGAGGGTGGCGTCGAAGTTCACCTTCGGCGGACCGCCAGAATGCCCGGGACGCGCCTACTGCCTCCCCGGGCTGAAGCGGGTATACGAGCTGCGCTTCCGGGCATTCATTCCGCTCGATGCGGGTGGACCCCTGACCCTGCAGGCCCTGGAGGCCGGATACGTCGATGCCGCGTTGCTGTTTGCAACCGACCCGAACATCGCGGCGCGGCACCTCGTCATCCTGGCCGACGACCGTCAGCTGCAGCCTGCTGAGAACGTCATTCCCCTGTTGCGCAGAGATGCTGTCGTGCGCTATGGCCCGAGCCTCCTCGCTGTGCTCGACAAGGTGTCAGCCCTTCTGGACACCGGCACGCTGCGTGCCCTCGACGCGCAGGTTGAGCTGGCGGGGCATGACCCCAGACATGTGGCGGACAGATGGCTGCGCGCACATGGGCTGATCCAGACCGGTGGTGAGGCAGGTTGAGCGACGAAGTCATGCACGTAGCGGCCAGGGAAGGCTCGGCCGTCGGCAAGGGCCGCCGTCATCGCCGGCCGACCGGTGCGCCGCCGCCGCTGCCGCACCCGTTCACGATCACTACGACGGCGTGGCTGATCCTTGTGGCCCTTGTCCTCGCCGGCGCGATCGTGGCAGCACTGCATACGCCGTGGCTCCGGATCGATGATCGGGTCAGCACCGAGGTGCTCCGCCAGCTTGCCGGGGTGCGGACAGCGTGGCTGACCGATGTTGCCAACGCGATCAAGGTTGCCGGCTCCAGTTGGGGGGTCACTCTGATCGGACTGTCTGTGGTCGCCCTGACCGCCGCGTTCAGGCGCTGGCGGCACCTGATCGTGTTCATGTGCAGCCTGTTCTTCCTGGAGATTGTCAGTCAGTCGATCTATTTCGGGCTGACCAGGCCACGCCCGTACGGCGTGCCGATCATCGCCGGCTGGGGCGGGTATTCGGCGCCGTCGCCGCCGGTCGCGACCCTGACCATATTCCTGGTGGGCGCCGCCTACTGCCTGGCTGTCCCTGGCCGTACCCGCATGTACGTGAAGGTTGGCGCGGCGGTCGTCATCGCGCTCTTCTGCTTCGCCCGCCTGTATCTGGGCCTCGATCATCCCGGCGACGCGTTGCTTGGGGTCGCGCTGGGCGTGGCGATCCCGATTACCGCGTTCCGGTTCTTCACCCCGAGCTCGGTCTTCCCCGTCGTGTACAGGCGCGGCCGCACCGCGCATGTCGACGTGACAGGCCGGCGCGGGGAGGCTATCCGGCAGGCCATGCAGGACCAGCTCGGGCTCGCGGTGACCGAGATCAAGCCGGTCGGCCTCGAGTCGTCGGCCGGGTCTACCCCGCTGCGGCTCAGGGTCGAAGGCGGCGAGGATGAGTTCCTGTTCGCGAAGCTCTACACGAAGAGTCACGTCCGCGCTGACCGCTGGTACAAGCTCGGGCGGACCATCCTCTACGGCTCTCTTGAGGACGAGCATCCATTCCAGACGGTGCGGCGGCTGGTCGCGTACGAAGACTATGCCGCGCGCCTGCTGCAGGACATCGGGGTTCGCACGGCCAGGCCCTATGGCATTGTGGAGATCACCCCCGAGCGCGAGTACATGCTGGTCACCGAGTTCTTCGCCGGCGCCGTCGAAATCGGCGAAGCCGACATCGATGACGAGGTCATTGACCAAGGGCTGCTGTTGATCCGCAGGCTCTGGGACGCCGGGATCGCCCACCGCGACATCAAGCCCGGCAATCTCATGGTCCGTGCCGGGCAGCTGCTGCTGATCGACGTGGCGTTCGTCCAGGTGCGCCCGTCGCCCTGGAGGCAAGCGGTCGACCTGGGCAACATGATGCTCGTTCTGGCGGTCCGCACCGACCCGCGCCGCGTCTACCGGCAGGCGCTTGCCTACTTCACCGAGGCCGAACTCGCCGAGGCCTTCGCAGCCACCCGCGGGGTCGCCAGCCCCACGCAGCTGCGCGCGTTTATGAAGCGGGACCCGCGCGATCTGCTCGGCGAATTCCGGGTCCTCGCGCCGCGTCGGCGGCCGATCGTGCTGCAACGCTGGAGCGTCAAGCGCCTTGCCCTGGCGGCCTCGACGCTCTGCATCGGCGTCATCGTCGCCGTGTACGGCGGCAAGGCCTTCTTTCCGGCCGAAAACATAGGCGCTCGCGCTGCCAGCTGCGGCACCGGCCACTCCGTGATTCTCAGCGCCCAGGCAGTCCCGTCGGCGGCCATGCTGCCCTGCGTCGCCGCGCTCCCGTCGGGCTGGAGCATCGGCGGCGCGGACATCCACAGCGGCATGGCCAGCCTCTGGCTCGATTCCGATCGCGCAGGGCTGCGAGCCATCACCGTTACCTTGACGGCGACGTGCGACACAGCGGGCTCCCAGCAGGTCCCATCCGATCAGCCAGGAATGCAACGATTCGAGCGGCCGCTTAGCCTGCGCCCGCAGTTCAGCGACCTGCGGTTTTACACCTTTCCCGGTGGCTGCGTCAGCTACCGGTTCAGTTTCGCGCGCGGCGCGTCCCCGCTCCTCGCGATCTCGCTCGACAACGCGCTCGGCTTCACCCGGCGGGCCACGCTGGTGGGGTACGTCAGAAGCACCGAGGGGCTGGCATTGTGCGGGCGCGGAGCGGCATGCCAGGGATGAGGCGGTGGCCTGCTGCTCGCAGTCAGGAGGACATGCTGCTGGCCGCTCCTGGCCGGGACTTCACCGTAACCGCTGTCGTGGTGCTGCTCACCGCCGTGGTATTCGCCGCGGTCGCCGACCGCAGCGCAGTGACCCAGATCCAGCGCGTCGATGACGCCTGGCTTCGGGTCATGACCTCAAGCCGATCGGGACCGCTCACGGCGATCGCCATGCTCTTCAATGTCCTCGGCCTTATCTACGTCACGCTGCCGGTGCGGATCGCGATCGCTATATTCCTCGGCTGGCGCCGCAGGTGGTGGCATCTGGCCGCGTTTGCCGCGGCCATAGTTGCCTCGGAGGTCTTGATCGGCACGCTGAAGGGAATCTACGACCGGGTCAGGCCTCCTGAATCAATGGTGGCCACGAGCGGTGCGTCGTTCCCCTCTGGGCATTCAATCGCGGCATCGGTCACCGTGGTCGCCGCGGTCATCGCGCTGGTGCCGGCGGAGCGGCGACGAGCCATGTGGGGTGCGGCAGCCGTGGCGTTTTCGATCTTGATGGCACTCTCGCGCGCCTACCTTGGCGCCCACTGGCTGTCCGACGCCGCCGCGGGGGTGCTGCTCGGCACCGCGTGCGCCCTGCTGGCCGCGCTCGTCGCAGGTCAGCTTCAGCGCAGCCGGGCAGGCGCGCACGGTGAGACCGCTCGCCCGCCGGCCTGGGACAGCCCTACCCGCAGGATTCGTTCTGGTCGGCCGGGGCCGCCGTGACCGCCGTCATCCGGCGCTGCGAGCGCACGACGAAGAGCACGCTCAGCGCGACGATCCCGATGGTGAACCACCAGCTGTAGCGGGAGATGGTCGCGGCAGCGACCACCGCGTGATGGCCGAGCGTGTACCCCAGCCCGGCGAGCAGGCCAGCCCACAGCATTGCACCGATCACGTCCAGGATGAGGAAGGTGATCAGCCTCATCCCGGCCCAGCCCGCTATGACATAGATGATCGCCCTGGGGATAGGGAGCAAGGAGCTGACCACCACGGCCGGCCAGGTGAACTTGCGGCCGGCCCGCTCAAGGCGCGGCATGTGCCGGGCCACGCGCCGGGACCCTGGCAGAGCCGCGATGAACCGCTCGCCCCACAGCCGGCCCGCCCACCAGTACAACGCGTCGAACTTCATGAGCCCTGGAATAGCGGCGAGCACCGCCACGATCAGCGTCCCATGGCCGACCCTCGCGAACGCGGCGGCCGAGATGATCGACTCGGCGCCGCCATTGAGCAGTTCAGCCGCTACCGGGTGGGTGCCGACCAGGGATACCCGCAACGGCAGCAGCGCCCAGTAGAACAAGCCGCTGGCCACGATGCCGAGCCAGCAGAGGATGTCGGCCCTCCGCGCCTTCCCTCGCCAGGGCAGCCGGGGATCGTCCCACGGATCCGCCTTCCCCGGTCCGGGCGCGGGAGGCGCAGCCGCCTGCTCCGCGGCCTCGGCGGGTTCCGTGCCGGGGACGCTCATGAAGGCAAACCCCCTGTTGTCGGCGCACCGTGCGGCGGTGGCTGCCAAGACCAGGCACGTCAGGCGCTGATGTTCCTGGCTGGCGGGTGCCGGCCGGCTGAGGCCGAGCATACTGGAGCTTAATGAAGCTATCCCGCGCTGCGTCTCGGCGCCATCTGGCCACCAGTCCGTTCAAGGCGCCGCCGCCTTCAGCACCACCGGAACTGTTCGCCGTTCACGATCAGGTCACGCACGACAAGTACGGTCTGGGTGTTGTCCTGTCCGTGGTGGCTGATTCGGCGGTCGTCGTCGATTTCGGCACCCAGCGGGTTCGCCTCACCATTCCGTGTGCCAAGCTGACGAAGCTCTAGGGCGCCGCCCCTCCTCGATGTCCGGCCTCAATCACGCCGTCCATATGGACCTATCGCGCTATAGAAATGAGTGTCGGCCAACGAAACCGGCCCGGGCGGGGCTGGTTCCGACGATGGAGGCACCGCGATGGCCAGATCAAACCCGAGTGCAGCACCAGACCCCGGCGGTTCCCTTACCGCGACGGGCACAGTACGGCGCCACCCCGTCGTCGTGGCGGAACAGAGGCGGCGGGCCGAGGACCTTCAGCTGCGGATCGCTGATTGGATCACGCGTTTCGCGGGATCTATGACTTTTGTCTATGTTCATGTCGTGCTGTTCGCCGTGTGGATACTCCTCGCGGAGGCCAAGCCCTGGCCGACGCTCACCTTGATCGTGTCACTCGAGGCAATCTTCCTGTCTACGTTCGTCATGATCGGCCAGAACCGGCAGGCGAGCTTCCAGCAAGCCAAGGCAGATCATGACTTCAACGCGCAGGAACTGGAACTCAAGACCAACACGCAGCTAACCCGCGAGATCGACAGGCTCACCACTGAGCTGCATAAGCGGCTCATCGGGACCTGACCCCTGACTCAGGTCGGTCAGCCTCAGCCGCGGCGCGCGCCGCGGCTGATCGCTGTCCGCCGCGCCGGCGTGGGGGTCGTTACTGAACCGCAAGGATATCTGCCACCACATGCAAACCATGTGACGATATCGTGCGTCTGCTAACTAGCCGGAATTGTCAATCACCTGATCCGCTGATCGCGCTGATCGCGCGACCGGCGCAACGGCCTCCAGGGAGCGCTTCGTGTGGAGATACCCCGCCCTGCTGAGTTCAGCCGCCATGGTAGTGGCGTTCGCCGCCACGCCGGCCGAAGCGGCGGGGACGGGCGGCGAGCCGCCGCCAGCCGGCGTGGTCAAGCCGACGCCTCCCGCGAACCTTCCGCACCTGCCGGCTAACACGCCCAAGGTCGAGCAGGTCCGCGAGCTGGTGCAGTGCGGCGGCACGATGTACGCGGTCGGCACCTTCGCCACGATCAGGAAGGGCAGCACCACCTACACCCGCAGCAACGTGTTCAGCTTCAAGGCCACTTCGCCCTACACGGTGACGAGCTGGGCGCCGAACGTCGTGGGCACGTACGGGACCACGTCGAACCCGAGCAACACCGTCAACACGATCGCGTTCGTGGGCGGCAACTGCGCGAACGCATACATCGGCGGTCACTTCTCGTCGGTCAACGGCACCGCGGTGAAGAACATCGCCAAGATCAGCACCACCACCGGCAACGTGCTCAAGACCTTCAAGTCGAACGCCTCTGGCGCGGTGCAGACGATGGTCGGCACGCACGCGCGCCTGCTCGTCGGCGGCAACTTCACCGGCATCAACGGTGACTCCGGCGACCCGTACATGGTGAGCCTGAATCCGACCACCGGCAGGAGCGACGGCTTCCTGCACCTGAACATCTCGGGCAACTACCAGTTCCCCGGCGTGAGCCCCAACGCCACCCACATCTACGCCTCCCAGCTCAGCCACGGTGGCCATCAGGTGCTGGTCGAGGGCGACTTCACGTCGGTCGGCGGCCAGGCCAGGCAGCAGGCGTTCGTGCTCAACATCGGCGGCGCCAGCGGCGTCGTGACCGGCTGGAACGCGCCGGATTTCAACACCGACTGCGTGGGCGGGGAGCCGTTCTACGTGCAGGACGGTGCCTGGAGTCCCGATGACTCCACGGTCTATTTCGGCACCACTGGCTACCACCCGCTTGGCGGGCAGACCGGCGGTTCGCCGCGGACCGGACCGTGCGACGCCGCCCTGGCCTACCCGTCGACGCCCGCCACGGTCAGTGCCCTCTGGATCAACTACACCGGCTGCGACTCGCTGTACGCCGCGGCGGCCGACAGCAAGGCCGCGTACTTCGGCGGGCACGAGCGCTGGTCGATGAACCCGGTCGGCTGCGACTTCCAGGGCACCGGGGCTTACCCGGCGCCGGGCATGGAGGGCCTGGACAGGGCCAACGGCGCGGTCTTCACCAGCTCCGACGGCTCGGCGGGTTACTACAGCAGGGACCGCGGCCTCGGCGCCGACTACATGATGAGGACCAGCGCAGGCCTGTGGATCGCGAGCGACAACCTGTACCAGAGCCAGAAGTGCGGCGGCGTCTCGACGTCGGGGATCTGCTTCCTGCCTTACAGCTAAGAAAATCGTCTGACGCCGGCGCGGGTCTAAGCATGTAAGGGACAGGAAAGGAACCCGAACATGCGTAAGAACCGCACAGGCGACCAGGCGGCTGCCGTCCGCGAGATCAGCAAGCCCGACGAGCAGTGGCTGGCCGAATTGACCCCGATGCAGTACCGCGTCCTGCGCGAGGCGCACACCGAGCGCCCGTTCACGGGCGAGTACGTCCACAACCACGATGACGGCTACTACCGGTGCGCCGGATGCGGCAGCAAGCTGTTCGCGTCGGACGCCAAGTTCGACTCGGGCACCGGCTGGCCGAGCTTCTGCGAGCCCGCGATCGCCGAGGCTGTCGAACTGCGGCCGGACAACAGCCTGTTCATGCGGCGTACCGAGGTCATCTGCCGTCGCTGCGGCGGTCACCTCGGTCACGTCTTCAACGACGGGCCGGCCCCGACCGGCGACCGCTACTGCATCAACTCGTGCTCGCTGGCGTTCGAGCCGGCGGCGGACGCTGACGTCGAGCGATGACCGACGATCATCAGTGGGCTCAGCGGCACCTCTCGCACTATGTCGAGGGTGAGCTGAGCCCACGCGACCGGCGGCGACTGGACCGGCACGCCAGCGGCTGCGCCGGCTGCGGCGCCGGCATCCGTGCCATGCGGGCCCTGGTCTACGCGATCCAGGGGCTCGGCGGGGCGGCGGGAGTCCATGCCCCGGCCACGATCTTTGACCGGGTCCGGCTGACAGGCACGGCCGGAGCGGGCTCAGCTGAGCACGCGTGATGCGGCCGCGGGCCGGCCAGCGCGCGGACACCGAGGCCGGCCTGATCGCACGGGCCAAGGCTGGTGACGTGGCCGCGTTCGAGCGGCTCTCCGGCGCTTACGCCGATCGCCTCTTCATGCTCTTGCTGCGGCTGCTCGGCGACCGTGGCGAAGCCGAGGACGTGGCGCAGGACGTCATGCTGCGGGCGTGGCGGGCCATCGCCAGCTTTCGCGGTAAATCTAGCTATTTCACCTGGCTGTACCGGATCGCCGTCAACGAGGCGAACCGGGCGCTCGAGCGCCGTGCCCGGCGACCGGCGAGCGTGCCGATCGGGCCCGGTGAGCTGCAACTCCCCGCCAGCGGCCTGGACGATCCCGCCATGCGAGCCGAGATCCGCGAGCTCCGCGCCGCGCTGGCACGCGCCATCGGCGAGCTACCGCCGGATCTTCGGACCGCCGTCGTGCTGCGCGACGTCGAAGGGCTTTCCGCCCAGGACGCCGCCGTCGTCGCGGGTGTGGGCCTGGCCGCGTTCAAGAGCCGACTGCACCAGGCGAGGCTGCGCGTCCGCGTGGCGGTTGGCGATGCCGCCCTGACCGCCAGCGGCGGCTGAGCGATGCGGCAGAACGCGGCCGCGATGACGAGCAGCGGCAACCCCGAGTTTCGGGTCGGTCGCCTGACCGGTCGGCATCTCGCCGGAGTCCTGCGCGATCCAGATCGCCGCGCCCGCGACGACGGCGGCGATGACGCCGAGCCTGGCGAACACGCCGAGCACCACCTGAAAGGCGCGGCACCGGGATCCTGCCGGAGTTCTGAGCGGCACGGCGAATCGGGGTAACTGCCCGGCTTGGCCAGCCAGCTACCTATGTTGAAGCGCGCGATACCCAGGTTCGTGCGGACTGGGCGCATGCCAGGTGAGTCAGCGGCGCCCGGCCGGGTAGTCCGCCTCGACCACGAGCGTGCCGGCGGCGTGGTCACCGACCCGCTGTCGGTACCTGGAGGAGATAATCGTCAGGAAGCCGACAAGCCCGAAGAACAGCGTGTCGACGATCAGCAGGATGCCGCGGATGAACAGCTGCGCGGTGCTGGCCGGGCCGCCATCCTTGCTGATGATCCGCAGGCCGAAGAGCTGCATCCCGAAGGTCTGGCCCCCGGTGCTGCGCGGCCGCTCCACCCAGTACCAGTAGTAGACAGCCAGCGCGATCGCCGTGGCCAGCAGCCAGCCAAGGCCGCCGAGGAACCCGCTGCCGCGATCGAGCAGCCAGTACGCCAGGCCAGGGATGATCCCGGCCAGGATGTAGTCGATGATGTACTGGATCACGCGGCGGCCGGTGACCCTGGTGGCCTGCTCGCTGACCGGGCTCGGCGGGCGCTGGCCGCTCCATTGCGGCGGCATTTCACCGTGCTGCGTGGAACCGGGCTGACCCTGGTAACCGCTTTCGGGCATAGCGCCAGGCTGGCCCTGGTAGCCAGATTGCGGCCTATCGCTGGTCATCTGCTCCCCCGATCCGCGCCCCGCCAGTCATGGCTTCCGCGGCGGTTCCCCCCGGGCCCGCCGATGGGCGCGTTATTGCCGCTTAACTACCCGCACGCGGAAAACCGACACGCGGCGCCTGACCTGCATCGACGGCGCTCAGGGCGGGTTCGCGGGGCGGCCCCGGCCGAGGCAACGGGCAGATAGCTAACGTTCCGGCCCATTTCCTCCGCGATGGCGGCCGCGATCACCTCGGGCGGTGACTGGCCGAAGTCCATCGCCCACCCAGCGTCGCGACGTCGAACCTGTGACCGGTCAGCGACGCCTGCCTCACTGGCACAGGCTCGGCTGACCCGCGAGCAGCTCGGCAAGGCGCTGGCCGGGAAGCCAGAGTTATGTGGAGGAATGCCTCCGCAAGTGCGGCTGAAGGGCGTTAGAATCGGTTGAGATCCATAGATCTTACCGAAAATCCCTTAAATTCTAAAATCGCTTAACGCCGCACAAGGAGCTTTCCATGGGCACCTGGCAGGTCGATCCGTATCACACGCAGGTCGAGTTCTCGGCCAAGCATCTCGGCATGATGACGGTCCGCGGCTACTTCGCCGACGTCGCCGCCGTCGGCGATATCCGCCCCGAGCGGCCGGAAGCCTCCAGCGTGCGGGCCACGATCTCCACCGCGAGCATCCGCACCCACAACGACGCCAGGGACAACGACCTGCGTTCGTCGAACTTCCTCGAGGTCGAGAAGTACCCGGTCATGACGTTCGCCAGCACCAGCATTGAGCCGGCCGGCGAGGACCAGTACAGGCTCACCGGCGACCTCACCATCAAGGGCAACACCCACCCGGTGACGCTCGATCTTCGCAAGTACGGCGATTTCAACGACCCGATGATGGGCCACAGGATCGCCTACGGCGCCACCACGAAGATCAACAGGCGGGACTTCGGCCTGACCATGAACGTGATGCTGGACGGCCGGTTCGTGGTGAGCGAGGAGATCCAGATCTCGATCGAGGGCGAGCTGGTCGAGCAGCAGGACGCCGCCGAGGCGACGGCCTGAAGGTCAGCCCCGGATGTCGGCGGCAGGGGCGTCCTCAAGAACCCTGAGCGTGTGCGTGGCTGGCGGCTCAGTCGCAGGCAGCGGCTCCAGGGTCGGCGTCGCTCGCCAGCAGCGCCAGAACTCCTCGGCGTAGGGCACGGCCCCGAACAGCGCCACCGCGACGAGCAGGCCGGCCCGCGCTTTGACCGAGAGCCTGCCGCGTCACTTCAGCCGCAGGCCGAAGTCAGCCCGGCGGCGGCCGGTGCGCGAAGGCGTGCCGATGGTGCCCGCGGCCGAGTTCAGTTCCTACTACGGCCGGCCGATCATCCACGCGCCCGGCTGGCGCTCCCCGCAGATCCCCGGCTGCCTCTTCCTTGGCGGCCTCGCCGGGGCGTCGTCGGTGCTCGGCGCTGGCGCCCAGCTGACCGGCCGCCAGGCGCTGGAGCCGACGAGGGTCAGTCGCGTAGCAGGCCGCCGGCCCCTCCTAGCCGACTTCAGCGGACATCTGTCGCTAACCCGCTCGAACGCGTGCTCTAATTGTCAGTGGGTTCCGGTAGCATTATCGATAACAAATTCGCGCATCGCTGACCACCCACGGAGCCGCCGGTGACCCGCCCGCCCGACACCCCGCCGCCCGGCAGGCAGGACGTGCCGCCCCGGCCGGCCCCGGTGCCCGGCGATCTGTGGGACGGCGAGGCGGTGCTGGCGGGCCTGGACCCGGACACGGCCGGCCTAGACCTGGACGCGCTCGCGGGCCGGGACGAGCCGTCTGACGCCGAACTGTGCGGCGAGTACCCGCCCGAGCCGGACGACCCGGGTGACTGGATCGCGGCGGTCGCGCTCGCCGGTCCTGGCGAGGCGTTCGCCGGAGGCGGCCCGCTCGGGCAGATGCCGCCGGACGGCACCCTGGCGGGCCTGTCCGGCTGCGCCTTCGGCCGCGGGCTGGGCGTCTTGTCGGATGACGCGCTGGTGGGTTTGCTGCACGCGTCCCGGCGGTTGTCGGCGTGGCAGTCCGGGATCGAGCTGGCCGCGGTCGCCGAGCTCGACCACCGCCGCCTCACCGAGTCAGCCCGGCCGGGCTGGTCCCGGGTCAGCGAGCACGTCGCCGCCGAGCTGGCCGCCGCGCTGGTGCTGACCGGCCGGTCCGCCGACCTGCTGCTCGCCCTGGCCCGCGACCTCGCCCGGCTGCCGGCCGTCCTGCGGGCGCTGCTGGCCGGCGCGATCGACCGGGCCCGGGCGATGGTGTTCGCCGCCGAGCTCGCCGCGCTCGGTGACCGGGCTGCGAACGCCGCCGCCGCCGCGGTGCTGCCCGGCGCCGCCGCGATGACCACCGGGCAGCTCCGGAACGCGCTGCGGACCCTGGTGCTGTCGATCGACCCGGCCGCGGTCCGCCGCCGGATGACCAGGGCCCGCGCCGACGCGCGGGTCGAGGCGTGGCAGGAAGGCTCGGGGAACCTGGCCCTGGCCGGCCGCGAACTCGACCCGGCCGGCGCCGCAGCGGCGGACCGGCGGATCACCGCCATCGCCCAGGCTTTGAAAGACAACGGCGCCGCCGGCACCCTGGACCAGCTCCGCGCTGCCGTGTTCACCGCCCTTCTCGCCGGCCAGCACCCCGACACCCTCCTCCCTGCCCCCGGCCCGGAACCCGCCGCCGGAAGCCCCGAACCCGCCCCGCCCGGAACAGCCGACCCCGCCGCCCCGGACGCCGCCGGCCCGGCCGGTCCGACCGGCAGCACGCCGCGCGGACCCGGAGGAGCCGCGCCGTGCGGACCGGGCGGGCCAGGGCGGCCGGCCGGGGACTGGCCGGCCGCCGCGCCGGGCTCCGCCGGCGGCGGCGTCCCGGTCGGCGGGCTGGCCGGGTTGTCCGGGTCGGTGCACCTGACCGTGCCCGCCGCGACCTGGCTCGGCCTGGCCGACCTGCCCGGCGAAGCCGCCGGGCTCGGCCCGCTCGACGCCTGGACCAGCCGCGATCTCGCGGCCCGGCTCGCCGGCGGCGGCACCAGGACCCGCTGGAGCGTCACCTTGACCCGGCCCGACGGCACCGCCGCCGCGCACGCTAGCGCCCGCGCCGGACCAGGCCCGCCCCGCGATCTGGCCAGCCACCGGGCCTGGCTCACCCGGCTGCGGTTCACCTGGCTCGAACCAGGCACCTGCAGCCACCGCAGCCAGGCCACCGGCTACCGGCCGCCAGGCCTGCACAGCCACCTGGTCAGGGCCAGGAACAAGACCTGCGCCTACCCGGGCTGCCGAAGACCTGCCGTCGGATGCGACCTGGACCACACGATCCCGTACGAACAGGGCGGCCGGACTTGCCCGTGCAACCTGGCTCCGTTGTGCAGAAGGCACCACAGGACCAAGCAGGCCCCCGGCTGGAACCTGACTCAGCCCGAGCCCGGCACCCTGACCTGGACCGCCCCGCACGGCCGCAGCTACACCGTCACACCCAGCACCTACCTCAGCTAGCCAGGAGCCGCTGCCACGCCGCTCAGGACGCGGCTCGGCAGAGGAGGTTGATGATGATCCTCTGTTCGGCCTTTGCCGCTTGCGAGCCGGAACCACCGCGCTCCGTTGTCCACCGTCCGAGATCAGACGAGGGTGGACCCGTGGGTAATTGGCCAGGCGAGGGTCGGAAACCGACATCCTGCAGCCCAGCGGCGTGCGCGTCGCCGGCCTGGACGGCAACCGTGTCTGGCCCCCCAGCCAGCGCGAGCTGGCGGGCCAGCATGATGTGATCGGGGGATCACGTCCATGCCGAGCACGGACCCGCCCGGGCTGGTGAGCTCGGCGAGCAGGCTGAGGCGAGCAGGCTGAGGTCAGCGGCCGGCGGCGGGATATCCCGACCGTAAGGACGGCGAGCGGCCAGCGCTGCCGTGCAGGCCGCTGGGTTCTGTCTCGGGGCTGGCCCTGCCGCAGGCGGCAGCTACTGGCCGGACTCGTTGGCCCGGCGCTGGACGAACTCGAAGCCGAACCGGCCCTTCACGCACAGGTGCCCGCTCGTGACGTCGTGGTCGAGCGGCGAGGTGACCTTGACGATGGTGTTGTCCTGGACGTGCAGCTCCAGGTTGCAGCCGACGCCGCAGTACGGGCAGATGGTCGTTGTCACCGTCTGCCTGGACTCGTCCCACTCGCCGGCCTGGCGCAGCTTGTACTCGCTGGCCGGCATGAGCGCGCCCGTCGGGCAGACCCCGATGCAGTTGCCGCAGTACACGCACGCCGAGTCGGGCAGGGTGACGTCGAACTCGGTGGAGATCCGCGCATCGAAGCCGCGGCCCGCCACCGCGATCGCGAACGTGTTCTGAGCGTCCTCACCGCAGGCTTCGACGCACTTGTAGCACAGGATGCAGCGGGAGTAGTCGCGCACGTAGCTGTCGTTGTCGTACTTCACCGGCTGGGCGACGGTTTCCGCCTCGCTCCCGTCCGGCGCGTGATGCTCGCCGGGCCTGGTCGCGTCTCGCTCGCCCGCCGCGTGCGGGTCAGCCGCGTCGCCGTACCGCCCGGGGTCAGCGCCGTACTGCTCGATCCACCTGCGGACCTCGGGCGCGGTGAGCTCCATGTTCACCGTGGACGCCAGGAATTCAAGGACCATCCGCCTGCTGGTGCGCACCCGCTCGGAGTCGGTGTGCACCGTCATCCCTGCCTCGGCCTTCCTGGAGCAGGCGGGCACGAGCGTGCGCGACCCTTCGACCTCGACCACGCAGACCCGGCACACGTTGACGGGCGTCAGGTTCTCCAGGTAACACAGCGTCGGGGTGTCGATGCCCTGCTGGCGGCACGCCTCGAGCAGGGTCGCGCCCTCGGGGACGCGGACCACCTTCCCGTCGATCGTGACGTCGACAAGCCGCTGCGGTGCCGCGAGGAAGACGGTGCTCAACTGGGCTCCCTTCCGTTGCCGCCGATCAGGCCGAGTCGCACGGCGGAGATCGCCGCGCCCACCGCGGTCTGGCCGAGGCCGCAGATCGAGGCGTCCTGCGCGACCGCGGCGATGTCGTCGAGCAGCGCGAGTTCCCGCTCGCGTGAGCCAAGCGGCGCGCCGCGCGCCATCCGGCCGATCAGTTCCTCCTGACGCACCGTGCCGACCCGGCAAGGAACGCACTGCCCGCAAGACTCGTCGCGGAAGAACCTGGCGATCCGCTGCAGCAAGACGGCGACGTCCACGGTGTCGTCCAGCACCAGCACGACCCCAGAGCCGAGCGTCGCGCCGATCGTCCTGACGCCCTCGAAGGTCAGCGGCACGTCAAGAGCGTCGGGTCCCACGAACGCGCCAGCCGCCCCGCCGAGCAGCACGGCGTGCACGGGCCGCCCGCCGCGCACCCCGCCCGCCGCGTCGATCACCGCGCGCAGCGTGACGCCGAACTCGTACTCGTACAGGCCGGGCCGCTCGACGCAGCCCGACAGGCAGAACAGCCGGGTCCCGGTCGAGTCCCCGGTGCCGATCCGCGCGAACTCCGCGCCGCCGATCCGCAGGATCTCCAGCACGCACAGCAGCGTCTCGACGTTGTTGATCGCGGTCGGCTTGCCGAACAGGCCGGACTGGGCCGGGAACGGCGGCTTGTTCCGCGGCTCGGCACGCTTGCCCTCGATCGAGTTGATCAACGCGGTCTCCTCGCCGGCGATGTATGCGCCGGCGCCCCGCCTGACCTCGATGTCGAACGCGAACCCCGCACCCATGACGTCAGGGCCGAGCAGCCCGCGTGACCTGGCCGCCTCGACAGCTGCCTGCAACCGGGCCTCGGCCAGCGGGTATTCGCCGCGGATATAGATGTAGCCCAGTTCAGCTCCGCACGCGTACCCCATGATTGTCAGGGCTTCAACAAGGGCGTACGGGTCCTGTTCCATCAGCACCCGGTCTTTGAAGGTGCCGGGCTCCGATTCGTCGGCATTGCAGACGACGTAGTGCGGCCGGACCGGGTTGGCCGTTACCGCCTCCCATTTCACCGCCGTGGGGAATGCCGCCCCGCCGCGGCCGAGCAGCTTGGCGTCCTTGACCTCCCTGATCACGCCGAGCGGGCCGGCCGCGACCGCGCGCCTGAGCATCTCGTACCCACCTGCCGCCCGGTAGGAGTCGAGCGACGCGGGGTCGACGTGCCCGAGCCGGCGCAGCAGCCTGAGCGAGTCACGCTCGTCAGCCAGTTGCGGCACGAACGGATCCCGAGCGTTCGGATCCGCCGACCGTTCCGACATTGGATCCGTTTCGGCCATCCCTGCGCCCGGTTCGGGCGATTTGCGGAGCCCGAACGGATCCAAAGTCATTGCGTCAAGGAGGTGACTGACCTCGACGGGGGCTAGGACTAGGCGCGCGGCGTCCGGCCCTGCGCGCTGGATCAGGGCCGCCGAACCACGGTCACACTGGCCGAGACACGGACTGCGCTGCCAGGTCAGCCCCGCGCCGTTCGTGACTGGGCCGTTCGTGGCTGAGCTGCCCGCCGACGAACCGCCCGCCGACGAACCGCCCGCGGACGAGGGGCCGACCGAGGAGCCGTTGGCGCTCGGCGCTCGGCCATCCGCTGGCGAACCCTCGAGGCCGAACCGCCGTTCGAGGTCCTCGCAAAGCCGCTCGGCCCCGTTTACCTGGCAGGCGAGGTCGTCGCAGACGTGCACGACCGTGGCGGGCGCCGGCGTGGTGCGGAACAGCGCGTAGAAGGACGCGACCCCGTACGCCTCCGCGGGCGGGACGGTCAGCCTGGCGCAGATGTGATCGAGCGCGCCGGGACTGATCCAGCCGATCCGCTCCTGCACGGCGTGCAAGGCAGGCAGCAGCAGGTGCCGCCTGCCGCGCGCCGCGTGGCCGCCATAGGCGGCGTGCCCGTCAGCGTCGGTACGCTGCCCGCCGTCCCAGCCGCCCTCGGCCGGCCCGAGCACCGACGCGACCGCGGCCTGCTCCTGCTCGGTCGCGGGAGCAGCGGCATTCAGCCGCAGGTCCACTACGTCCCCGCCTTCGCGGGAGGAAGCCCCGCCTCAGCCCGGTCCGCCTCATCCACCTTGTCGACCCGGATCGCGGTGGCCTTGAACTCGGCCGTGCCCGACTTCGGGTCCCAGGCGTCGAGCGTCAGGATGTTGGTCTGGACTTGCTCGGGGAAGTGCAGCGTCATGAAGGCCAGTCCTGGACGCAGCGTCTCGTCGATGTGCACGGGCACCCGCAGCGACCCCCGGCGTGACGAGGCCTTCGCCACCTCGCCCTCGTCCAGGCACAGCCGGCCCGCGTCCTCTGGCGACAGGTTCAGCGTCTCTGGCCGCCTGATCGGCGTCGCGTACTGCCCACTCTGCACGCCCGTGTTGAACGAGTCGAGCCGGCGCCCTGTGGTGAGCCTGATCGGGAACTCCTCGGACAGCTCGTCCACCGGTCCCTCCTGCTCGACCGGCGTGAACGGAGCTGGCGTACCGCGCTTGTCCTGCTCCTCCTCCCACAGCCGCGCGTGCAGGAACAGCTCGCCTGGGTGGGTCTCGTCCGGGCACGGCCACTGGATGCCGCCGAGCTTCTCCAGCCGTTCGTAGCTCATGCCCGCGTGCATGGGCGACAGCGTACGCAGCTCGTTCCAGACCTCCTCGGCGGAGGGGTGACCCCAGTCCGTGCCCATCCGCCTGGCGATCTCGCACATGATCTCGATGTCGTCGCGCGCGCCATCCGGCGGCTCGAGCGCCTTGCGCACCCGCTGCACCCGGCGTTCGCTCGAGGTGACGGTGCCCTCGGCCTCGCACCAGGTTGCCGTCGCGGGCAGCACAACGTCGGCGAGCGCGGCCGTGTCGGTCAGGAACATGTCCTGCACGACGAAGTGCTCGAGCCCGCCGAGCAGCCTGGCTGTCCGGCCCGTGTCGGCCTCTGAGCGCAACGGGTTCTCGCCGATGATGTAGCACGCCGTGAGGTCGCCGTGCTCCATGGCCTCGAACATCTGCGACAGGTGCCAGCCAGCCTTCGGCGGCAACGGCCTCCCGTTGACGGCCTCGAACTTGGCGCGGGCCGCGACGTCCTTGACCACGTCCTGGAACCCGGTGAGCTTGTTCGGGATCGCTCCCATGTCGCCGCCGCCCTGGACGTTGTTCTGGCCGCGCAGCGGGACCAGGCCAGAGCCATACCTGCCGACGTGCCCGGTCAGCAGCGCCAGGTTGATCAGGGCGAAGACGTTGTCGGCCGCGTTGTGGTGCTCGGTGATCCCGAGCGTCCAGCAGATCTGCGCCCTGTCGGCCCGCGCGTACTCTCTGGCCAGCTGGCCGATCAGCCCAGCGGGCACGCCGGTGTCCTGCTCGGCGCGCTCGAGCGTGTACGGCTCGACGGAGGCCGCGTACTCCTCGTATCCCGTGGTGGCGCGGCGGACGAACTCGGTGTTCGTCAGCCCGGCGTGGATGATCTCCCTGGCGATCGCGTTGGCCAGCGAGATGTCCGAGCCGACGTCGATGCCCAACCATGCGTCGGCCCATTGCGCCGACGTCGTCCGGCGCGGGTCGACCGCGTACATCCGGGCTCCGCGCCTGATGCCGCGCAGGACGTGATGGAAGAAGATCGGGTGCGCTTCGCGCGCGTTGGAGCCCCACAGGACGATGAGGTCGGCATCTTCCGCCTCACGATAGGAGCTGGTGCCGCCACCTGCTCCGAACACAGCCGCCAGACCGACGACGCTAGGAGCGTGTCAAGTTCGGTTGCAGCTGTCGATGTTGTTGCTGCCCATCACGGCCCTGGCGAACTTCTGGGCCATGTAGTTCATCTCGTTGGTTGCCTTGGAGCAGCTGAACATGCCGAAGGACTTGGTCGCGTCCCGCTCCCTGGCGAGCGCGAATCCGGCGGCCGCGCGGTCCAGCGCCTCATCCCAGGAAGCTGGCCGCAGCCTGCCGTCGTCCTTGACAAGCGGCTCCGTCAACCGTACCTGCTTGCTCATCGAGCGAACCTTCCCGACAAATTCCGGCAATACGCCGAGCTTAACCTGGGGTCAACAAGCCGGTCCACCAAGCCTGCCCCCGGCGCAGCTCAGCTGCCCGGCTCTGGCTCACATGAAACTGGCATGAAGCTCACAGGTTGCGCCGACGTTGGCGTGATCCGATCTCGGGTGCGACCACGGCTGCGGGCGAGGAGCGAGGATATGGATCAGGGCGAACTCCTTGTTGTCGACGACGAGCCTTTCCTGGGGGATGCGGTCGCGGCGTCGCTGCGGTTTCTCGGTTTCGACGTCTTGACGGCGGACACCGGCAGCGACGCGCTCCGGCTGATCAGGGAGCGGCCGTTCGACCTTGTGGTGCTCGACGTGATGCTGCCCGACACGAACGGGTTCGAGATCGTGCGCAAGCTGCGCAGGGAAAGGTGCCACGTCCCCGTCATCTTCCTCACCGCCAAGGACACTCAGGCCGACAAGGTCACCGGGCTCACCCTCGGCGGGGACGACTACATGACCAAGCCGTTCGGCCTTGAGGAGCTCGCCGCGAGGATCAGGACGGTGCTGCGGAGGACCAGGCCGGCGGCGGCCACCGGGCCCGTGCTGGCGTTCGCCGACGTCGAACTGGACCAGGACACCTACGAGGTACGCAGGTCAGGGCGCCTGATCGACCTGTCACCGACCGAGTTCCGGCTGTTGCGCTACCTGATGCTGAATCCCGGCCGGGTGCTGACCAGGGCCCAGATCCTCGATCACGTGTGGGACTACGACTTCGGCGGCTCCGGCACGGTCGTGGCCACCTACATCGGCTACCTGCGGCGCAAGCTGGCCGCCTGCGGGGACGAAGGCGGCGAGGCCGCGCCCGAGCTCATCCACACCCAGCGAGCCGTGGGCTACCGCCCGCGGCTGCCGGCCGCTTCGGGCGATGCTGCCTAGGCCGCGGCTGGCCGGGAAGATCCGGCGACCGCAGCTCCGCACCCAGGTCCTGGCCGGAGTGCTGCTCGTCACCCTGGCCGCGCTCGCCGTGTTCGACGTCACCGCCATCAGCGAACTGCGCCGTTACCTGCTGGGCCGCACCGACGCGAACCTCGAGACCGTCATCGGGCTCGCCCAGCCGGTCCCGCCCGCGGCGCGCAACAGGGTGCCGGGCCACGTCAGCATCGTCGCTCCCGGCCGGTCCGCACCCCCTAAGCGGACGGCCCGCAGCGTCAAGTTCGCCGCACCGCACTTGAAGCTGCGTCCTGCCTTCCTTGACCAGTACTACCTGGCCTTCGTGGGCAAGCGCGGGGCGCCGCTGGTGCTCATCGAGGGCAACCCCTACCTGATCCCGCGGCGGCTGCACGCGCTCAAGGCGGACAGGGGCTGGACCGCCATCCGTACCGGGGTCAGCGCCCGCGGCGACACCCAGCTCAGGGTCCAGGCGCGACCGATGGCCGACGGCATCCTCATAGCCAGCACCAGCATCGGTGACGTCAACAAGACCGTCGGACGGCTCAGGCTCATCCTGATCCTCGGCTCGATCGGCGCCGGTCTGCTCGTCGCCGCCGGGGTGGCCTTCGTGCTGCGCCGCGGGCTGCGGCCGATCGAGGTGATGGCTGCGGAGGCGGACCGCATCACGGCCGGCGATCTCGCCGACCGGGTCAGCCGCCACGACGCGCGGACCGAGGTCGGCCGCCTCGGCACCGCGCTCAACGGGATGCTCACCAGGATCGAGACGTCGGTCGCCGAGCAGGCCGCCAGTCAGGAGCTGACCAGGCAGTTCTTCGCCGACGCCAGCCACGAGCTGCGGACGCCGCTGGCGTCCCTGCGCGCCAACGCCGAGCTGTACCAGCAGGGCGCGCTGACCACCCGTCCGCAGGTCGACGAGGCGATGCGCCGCATCACGCTGGAGGCGCAGCGGATGGGCAGGCTCGTCGACGACATGCTCAGGCTGGCCAGGCTCGGCCAGCACCCGGACCGCGACCATGACCTGGTCGACCTCAGCGCTCTGGTCTTGGGCTGCGCCGAGACCGCCAGCGTGACCGGCACCCGGCAGACCTGGCGTACAAACGTCGCGCCCGGCCTCGCGACCACAGGCGATCAGGAGCTGCTCCGCCGCGCCGTCGACAACCTGCTTGCGAACGTCCGGACCCACACCCCGCCCGGCACGGTCGCGACGATCAGCGCGGCGCGCAGCAACGGCTCGGTGGTGATCGACGTCAGCGACGACGGGCCGGGAGTATCGGCTGACCGGCTGCCGCGCCTGTTCGACCGGTTCTATCGCGGTTCGCCAGCCGGAACCCCCTGCCCGGGCTCCGGGCTGGGGCTCGCGATCGTGACGGCCGTGGCCGCCACGCATCACGGCACCGCCGAGGCCAGCCTGAACGAGCCGCACGGATTGCGGGTCACGATGACGCTGCCGGCGACCGATGGTCCCGAGGCCAGCAGCCGGCCAGGATGGCCTGAGTCACTGCTCAGCGAGGATGGCCTCGAGCTCGGCTAGCGGATCACGGACGACGGGGCCGCGGGTCTCCACCACCGCATGGCGGATCGTCCCCGCGAACGTGAACGGCGCCGTGTACCCGTCGCCGACCGCGGGGCCCCACTCGTAGCCGCAGGTCAGCCCCGCCTGGACGCCGTTGAACCCGGACGGCGTGAACCGCGGGATGACGCCGCGCCCGATTTGCGCGCCGTCGCAGCTCAGCACCCCCGTGCCGCCGAGCCCCTCGTCCTTGGTGAACGCGTACTCGATCCGGTGCGCACCGGGCCCGATCACCTGCTCGGAAGCGATCGTGTGCCGTTCCTTGCCGTACAAGTTGTGCACGTAGCGGACCTTGCCGTCGAGTATGTGCAGCGAGAACCCGCCGAGCGCGGAGCCCAGCGCGAGCAGCACGCCGTCGGTCCCGCCCGCACCGTCCAGCTCGACGTCGACGATCAGCGCGTGCGACCGGTTGCGCACGTTCGCGGCGACCGTTTCCGGCACCTGCGCGCCACCGGAGAAGTAACGGAACCGTTCTCTGGGCCGCCGGCCGTCTGGTTTCGGATGAACAAGGGCCCACAGCACCCTGTTGTCCAAGGGCAGCACCTGGTTCCGGCGTGCCTCCGCCCACCACAGCCTTACGAGCTCGCGCACGAGATCCGGGTGCTCGGCGGCGAGATCGGTGGTCTCCGACAGGTCCTCCCGCACGTTGTAGAGCTCCCAGACGTCCTCGTCGAACGGCGCGTTCGGATCCTGGTCGTCGTACAGCGGCCCGACCGGGTGGAACGTCACCGCCTTCCAGCCCTTGTGGTAGATCGCCCGTGATCCGAACATCTCCGAGTACTGGGTCTCGTGCCGTTCCCGCGCCGCCTCGGTGCCGGGGCCGAGCAGGTAGCCGAAGCTCTCGCCGTCGATCCCGGTCTGGGCGACGCCGTCGATCTCGGCAGGCAGGTCGACGCCGATCAGCTCGGTGACGGTCGGCAGCACGTCGATGGCGTGCGTGAACTGCAGCCTGATCCCGCCGCGCTCGACCGGCCCGGCCGGCCAGGAGATGATGCACGGGTCGGCGATGCCGCCTTCGTGCACCTCCCGCTTCCAGCGTCGGAACGGTGCGTTGCCCGCCATCGTCCAGCCCCAGGGATAGTTGTTGTGGCTGAGCGGGCCGCCGATCTGATCGATCCGCTCGTGCATCTCGTCGTTGGACGCGGGATCGAGGTTGACCATCCTGACGTCGTTGATGGACCCGGTGGCGCCCCCCTCGGCGCTCGCCCCGTTATCAGAAACCACGAGGACGATGGTGTTCTCGCGGTCGCCGAGGTCGTCGAGGAAATCGAGCACCCGGCCGATCTGTTCGTCCGCGTGGGAAAGAAACCCGGCGAAGCACTCCATGAACCGGGCCGCGACCCGCTGGTCCCGCTCGTTCAGCGAGTCCCACGCCGGGACCCACGGCGGCCGCCGCGACAGCCTGGTCGGGGGCGGCAGCAGGCCGGCCGCCAGCTGCCGCTCGAACGTGGCCTGCCGCCACGCGTCCCAGCCCATGTCGAACCTGCCGCGGTAGTGGTCGCGCCACGGCGCTGGCGGCTGGTGCGGCGAATGGCAGGCGCCGGTCGCGAAGTACAGGAAGAACGGCTTGCCGGGATCGACCGCCCGCAGGTCGGCGAGATACTCAATGGCGCGGTCGGCGAGGTCCCTGGTGAGGTGATAGCCGTCCTGCATCCGCGCGGGCGGCCGCACGGAGTGGTTGTCGTGGTAGAGCGCGGGCACGAACTGGTGCGTCTCGCCGCCGTGGAAGCCGTACCAGCGATCGAATCCCCTGGCCAGCGGCCAGGTAGCGCGGGACGCGGCCATGCTGGTCTCGTCCTCTGGCGACAGGTGCCACTTGCCGACCGCGTAGCTCGCGTACCCGGCGCCGCTCAGGATCTCCGACAGGTAACCGTTCTCGCGCGGCGGCTTGCCCCAGTAGCCGGGGTACCCGATCGCCAGGTCGGCGACCCTGCCCATGCCGCTGCGGTGGTGGTTGCGCCCGGTCAGCAGGCACGCCCGGGTCGGCGAGCAGAGCGACGTGGTGTGGAAGTTCGCGAGCCTGATCCCCTCGGCAGCCAGGGAGTCCAGCACCGGCGTCTCGATGTCCGAGCCATAGCATCCGAGCTGGGCGTAACCGACGTCGTCGAGCACGACCATCAGCACGTTGGGGGCCCCGGCCGGCGGTTGCGGCTGTGCCGGCCACCATGGCTCCGAGTCGCGCCAGTCATCGCCGATCCGCCCGCGGAACTCTTGCTGTCCCAATTCCGCCGTCCTTCCCCCGCTATGCGGTGCTCGGTAGCTTTGTTCCGTGGCGGACGAGATCGCGGCCCTGGAGTCAGGACGCAATCTAAAGGAAGTCATCCGCTATGTCCTGGGCATCGCCATCGGAATGCTCGTGCTGTTCCTGCTATTCGGGCGGCGGCACGAGCTGGTCGCGGCGTGGCACCAGCTCAGCCACGTCGGTGCTGGCTGGAAGGAGGCTGGGTGGGTGGTCGGCGCCGCGGCCGCCGAGGCCGCGTCGCTGTGGGTATTCGCGTTCTTGCAGCGCACTGTCCTGCGACTGGCCGGCGTGAGCATCGCGATGCCTGGCCTGTTCCTGCTCACGATGGCCAATGACGCGATCGCGAATACGGTTCCCGGCGAGCCGGCAGTTTCCAGTGCGTTCCGTTATCGCTATTACCGGCGGCGCGGGGCGGACGGGGCAAGCTCGGGCTGGACCATCTTCACGATCCTGATCGCCCAGGCGATCGGCATGTCGCTGCTGCTCCTGCTCGGCGTGCTGATCGCGCTGGCAGGCGGTCCTGGTGGCCGCGATGGCCGCGCGGCGGTGGCCGGGCTGATCATCGTCGCGGCTGCCGGGGCTGTCCTGGTGCGCAGGGACCTGGTCATCAGGCTCGCCGAGGCCATGGTGCGCGGGATCCGGCGGGTCACCGGCCACCCGCGTGGCAGCATCGGCGCCAGGATCACCTCGACGCTCACGCGGATGCGGGAGATCCCGCTCAGCAGGCGGGCGACCGTGACGATCGTCGTGCTGGCCGCGGGCGTCTGGCTGTGTGACTTCGCGTGCCTGCTGTGCGCGTTCGGCGCGGTACACGCGACGATCCCGTGGGCCGGCGTGCTGCTCGCCTACTGCGTGTCCGAGGTGGCGGCGTCGCTGCCGATCGTGCCGGGCGGCATCGGGGTGGTCGAGGGCAGCCTCGCCGTGATCCTGGCCGGCTACGGGGCCGGCCGCACTCCCGCGCTGGCCGCGGCGCTGGTGTTCCGCGGCGTCAGCTTCTGGCTGGCCATCGCCGTCGGCTGGATCGCTGTCGGGGTGATCGTGCGGCACGGACGCCGGCCGGACTGACCTGCGCACGCCGGTCGCACGCGCCCTGGGCCCGGTCGCTTGGACGCGAACCGGCGGTGGCCCGCCCCGGCTGACAACGCTGTCCGCCCAGAGCTGGCCACCGCCGGTTCTTGCCGCGGCGCCTCGATCAGCTGCTGACCCGCTCCTGGGCCGAACTGAACTGGCCGGACATGCCGTCCAGCTGATCGAACAGGCTGCGGTAGCTGCGCAGCACGTTCCTGAGACCTTCCGTGTCCGACGCGTCGCCGGACTCCCATGACGACAGCGACTCCTGGCGCTGCCTGAGCGATGACACCAGGTTCTCGATGGCCTGCTCGACCAGCCCGGATGCGAGCTTGACCGACTCGCCAGGGTCGTCAACGAACATGGCCTTGATGTCGCTCCACTGCCGGGCGCTGGTCGCGGCGGCGCCGGTGCCCGCCGGTTCGCTGGCGACCGCCGGTTCGCTGGCGACCGCCGTTTCGTCGGCCAGCGGCGTTTCGTCGGCCAGCCCCCGTGCGTCGGCTACCGCCGGCGCGACCTCGGGCTGGCCTGCCTCGCTGTCCGCGTAGCCGGTCTCGTGGCTCTCGATCACCACGACGTCCTCCTCGACAGCGCCCGTGTCCTCCGGGTCGGCGCCGGGCGTCTCCTGCCGGGACCAGGCCGGGGCGTCGGTTTCGTGGGTGTCCATGCGGCTGTCTCCTTCGCTGTGGCTGGCCTGGTCAGGACCGGATGTCGCCGGCCCGCTCGCGGGCGACGGCAGGATCGGACCCGGCCGGGATGCCGGGCTCGGCCGGGGTGCCGGATTCGGCAGGCATCCCTGACGGCGACGTCGCGCCGTCTGACTCACTGAGCAGGTCGTCGAACATCTCGCGGTAGTGGATCATCGCCTGGCGCATGTCCTCCGTAGAGGCCGATCGGCCAGCGACCGACTCGCTGATCCCGTGTGCTGCCCGGTAGTGCTCGAGGGTGCGTGCGTGCTCGACGGACAGGTCGGCCAGCATCTGGTCGTAGCCCTCCGTGGGGTAGCCGCGGTCCCGCAGCACGGCGGTCACGAGCTGCTGCGCCTGCGACACGGCCGAGGCCGGGTGATCGACGAACCGCTCCTGGATGCTGGTCCACTGGGCGGCGTACTCGGTCCGCGCCGCCGCCGTCAGCGGACGGATGTCGAGGCTGCGCACCCGGCGCTCCCTGCTGGCCAGCTCGGCTTCTGCCCTGCGCTGGCTCTGCTGGTCGGCGACCAGACGGTCGTATTCCGGCCCGAAGCGTTCCTTGAGCCGACGGCGCCTGGCAGCCATAGCGCTGGCCGCAGCCACGACGAGAATGATGACGATGACCACGATGATGGCCACGGTGGCCCCTGCAGACATGGGGGAACCTCCTTGTGCGCGTTGTTGCCCAATCCGTCTCCCCCGGCCGCGTTGACCCAAACTAAGGGCCGCGAAATGGCTGCCGCCCCCGCGCGGGAACTTGGCTGGTTAGGGAGGCGGCCGACGAGTTCCGCCGAAGCGTGCGGGCAGAGCTCGGGATTCCCGGCTCGATCTTGCCGCCCGGCGACTGGGCGCCGCCGTCGCTACCCCGGACCAGCGTCTGACCGGCTGACCGCGAGCACGCAGATGTCGTCGAGCTGCGGCTGGCCAGCGACGGAGGCAACGAGCTCGGCGCACAGGTCATCGAGCGGCCGGCCGGCGGGCCAGGCCCTGAGACGCTCACCGACCCGGCCGATGCCGTTCTGGATGTCATCACCGCGCCGCTCGACCAGCCCGTCGGTATACAGCAACGTGATGTCTCCGGGCTCGAATCGGGTTCGCCGCTGCGTGTACGCGGCATCGTCGAACGGCCCGAGCGGCGGGCCGTTCGCCGCCGGCAGGGTCTGCACGGCTCCCGTCCGCGCCCGGCGGATCAGCAGCGGCGGGTGCCCGGCCGACGCGTAGGTGATCCTGGACGCGTCGGCCTCGAGCAGGGCGACCGTCATGGTCGCGAACTGGCCCCTGGTGACAGCCGCGGTGAGCCGCCTGAGCTCAGCGAGGAGCCTGGCCGGCTGATAGCCGGCGATGGCGAGGGCCCGGCCAGCGTTGCGGATCTGCGTCATGTCCTCGGCCGCGGAGATGCCGTGCCCGGCCACGTCGCCGACGGTGATGTAGGCCCGTCCTCCCGGCAGCGCCAGCGCGTCGTACCAGTCACCGCCGATGATCCAGCTCGTTCCGGCCTGGCGGTAGCAGGTCCCGATGTCAAGGCCGGGAATCGGCGCGGTCAGCTTGGGCATCACCGCGCGCTGCAGCACGGTCGCGATCGCGTGCTCGTCCGCGTAGGTGCGGGCGCGCACCAGCGCGTGCGCGACCAGGTCGGCCACCGCGGCGACGAACGCGACCTGGCCAGACTGGAACTGCCGCGGCCGCTTCCACATCAGGACGATCGAGCCAACCGTGGCCTTGCCGACGGTCAGCGGCCAGATCAGCCAGCTCGCCTCCTCGGCAACGACCGCCGCCCGTGGTCCCGGATAGCGCTCGGCGTACTCGGCCGCCGTCCTGATGATGACCGGCTGGCCGGTCCTGGCAGCGTCGGTGGCGGCAGTCCTGTCGTTCATCGACAGATCGACGATGTGCCCGAGCACGGGATCTGAGTACCCGACGATGCTGATCCATTCGAGCATCGTGCGGTCCGCGTTGACGACGCCGAGCGACAGCCCGTCAGCGCCGCCGACCGCGCTCCTGACCCGGTCAGAGACCACCTGGCCGATCGCCTCTGGCGTGAGCGCCGAGGCGAGGTGCCTGGTCAGCGCCGACAGCGTCTCAATCCGCTCGCGCTCGGTGCGTTCGGCCTGCCGGAGCCTGGCCCGCTCCAGGGCCCGGTTCGTCGTCTCCGCGACCGCCTCCAGGTACTCGCGTTCCGCTGCCGAGATCTCGTGCGGCTCAGGCCATCGCACGTCCAGCTGGCCGATCCCGACCCCCGCGCGCGGTGCCGGCTGGCTCGCCGCCTTGCCTTGCGCCTGGTCATCGGCCGCATCGGTTTCGACGTCGACCACGACGAGGGACGCACCAAGCCGCCGCCGTACCGCCACGGTCACCCGCTCGGCCACCTGCCGAACCGTGCTGGCATCCGCGAGCGAGTCCCCCAGCTCGGCCGCCATGCGCCTGGCCTCAGACGTCTCGCGCTGCAGCCTGGCGCTCTCCCGCTCCTCGATGGCCCTGATCCGTCCGGTCACCTCCTGCGCGAGCAGCCAGCAGATCAGCACGAAGACCGCGATGTAGACCTGAGTGAGGGCCAGGGACGCGGGCGAGGACAGCCCCAGGTGGGCAAACTCGCCGTATCCGGCGGCGGTCATGTAGTTCGCCACAACGGCGAAAGCCGTGCCGGCCAGGACGACAGCCAGGTCGCCGACCCAGAACGCGGCCCAGGCCAAGACCGGCAGGAACAAGATGGCCGATGGCTGGCTGTACCCGAAGGCCACGACGGCAAGCCCGGCGGACACCCCGACGATCAGCACCACCTCGCGCCACCGGGCCGCGAGCACCTGCCGCCTTTGTGCCCACAATAGGATCGGGGCGCCCACGACGAGCACGGCAATGCCGTCTCCCGCCCACCACTGCAGCACGAGGCCAGGCCACCAGCCGCCGCCATCGGCGACGATCACGCTCGCGCCGATCAGGCCCCCTGCCAGCGGCCCGAGCATGACCGCGCCTGCGACGAACTTCAGCAGGTCCGCACGGACCGCCAGGTCAGGAAGCCCGCGGCAGAACCGCCTGGCGCACATGGCGCCCACCACAGGCTCGACGGCATTCGCGGCAGCTGAGCCGAGCACGGCCAGGGCGGCCACGTGATGCTGCAGGTCGACCGCCACCTCGCCGGCCACGACCGCGGCGATGACCACCGGCCACCGGCGCCTGGCCACCAGGAGCAGGACGGCAAGCGTGATTCCGGCCGGCGGAAACCCGAACGCGGTCCCCGAGCTGAAGCTTTGCCAGGACAGTTCGGCGCCGGCCACGTAGCCGAGAAGGACCAGGCAGAACAGCCCCCAGCCGGTCGCCACGACGCGGTCGGCGCGGCCGCCCCGTGCCGCGGCTGCTGACGCTTCCGCGGCCATTATCACGCCCGGCCGCCTACCGGCCGGCGCAGGCGGCGGCCGCAGCCGCCTCGACGGTGGGGAAGACATGCAGCACGCCGGTCAGGTCCATCAGGTCGAGGACGCGGCTGACGGGCCCGCCCTCCGCAACGGCCAGATGGAGCCGGCAGCCGTTCTCTGCCGCGCTCCGATGCAACAGCGTCAGCCCGCGAATTCCCGCCGAGTCACAGAAAGTGGTCGTGGTCAGGTCGGCGATGACGAGGAGCACGCCGGGCGCAAACGCCTCGCCTAGCCGGGCGGCTACCCGCTCGGCGTTCGTCATGTCGATCTCTTCTGGCAACACGACGATGACGGGTAGCGACAGAGCCTTGTTCGTCTCCATCCCCTTAGCCCGCTCGGCTACATCCAGGCATCGCCTGGCGGAGGAACGATGTCGCCAATGGTGATCCCCTTCTCGTCGATGGTGAACTGGCGGATGGCTGGGTCGTGTCCGCTGGCCCGGCTCTTGATGACCGCGAGAGAGCGATTGACCGATCCATTCGCCAGGTAGTAACTGAGCATGAACACGTTGTCGGACAAATGCGACACCGCGTTGTCGGAGAGACTCCGGGTGTTGAACAGGTCGGGGACTTCGTACGTCATGAGCAGGCTGATGCCATGGCGGGAGAACCGCTGCGTCAGTGAGTACACGAATTCCTTGAACCGGGTCTCGTCAGGCGCTGCCACCCGCAGGTCGATCAGGCTGTCGAGCAGGACCCGTCTGGCGCCCGTCCTGTCAACGATCCCGAGCAGCTCGTGCACCCACTCGTCGATGTAGATGTCGACCGGCGACCTGTACAAGATCGCGATCCGCTGGTCGTCCCGGGGCCAGCCGAGACCCCTGATCATCCTTTTCAGCTGGGTCGGGTGCTCCTGCAGAGTCGCGATGACGGCCGATTCGCCGCGCTCGAGGCCGCCGTACGTGAAGTGCAGCCCGAGCATGGTCTTCCCTGACCCGGCTGGCCCGGCAACCAGCGTCGGGGCCCCTGGCCACAGGCCGCCGTGAAGCATCTCATCAAGCGCCGCGATACCGGACGTGATCCGCTGGTCACCAAGCAGATAGCCGGCCTGGGTGGGGACGTCGGCCAGACGCGGGAACAGGTGCAGGCCGTCGGCTCCGAGCCGGTAGGCATGCCCGCCGGACAGGAACCCGCTGCCGCGCAGCTTCCTGATTTTCAGGTAGCGGGTGTCCCGCTGGTCGGTTCTGACCGTCGTGAGGTCCACGATCGCGTCGGCCACCGCGAACTCGGGCAGCAGGGCGACGTCGGGGGCGTCGTACTCGCCGACCCACAGGCACGCTGCCGGGTAGGCGGTCAGCCGGCCGGCGAGCTGGTGCAGGAACCGCCGGAAGTCAGCGTCACTGTCCGCGAACGCCTGCAGGGCCTTGAAGCTATCGATGATCACCAGTCCTGGGCGGCGGGCACGCAGCTCGGCGGCCACTTGCTCAGCTACCCCTGCCAGCCCATCCCGCCCGGCGATCTGGCCGAGATCGGAGTAAATGACGGACTTGCCGACGGCTGAGGCGTCGAAGAAGCTGAGGGTCTGCCCGAACCTGACGATCTTCTCGAGCGGTTCTGACGCCGTCGAGAAGTAGAGCACGGGGCGGTCCGCGGTCGCGTTCGTGAACGCGTACTGCTGCGCCACGATCGTCTTGCCGGTTCCTGGCAGGCCCATGATCACGCTGATCCCGTTGGCTGGCAGGCCGCCGCCGAGTACCTCGTCGAGAGGTTCGTGCCCGCTGCGCAGGCGATCACCGGCCATCGCTCGCTCCTACCTCGCGAGGAACGCGCTTGAGCGCTGCAGGTCCCTGACCGCGGAGACGAGCTGCAACGGATCGATCGGCTTGAGCAGGAACGCGTCTGCGCCCGCGTCAAGCGCGGCATCACTGGCCTGTACCGCCGATACCGCGATCACGGACACGCCTGCGCGCTGTTTGAAGAACCGGCACAGCTCCAGGCCAGCGCCGCCCGCGATGAGCACCTCGACGATCACCACCATGGGAGACATCTCGGCGAAAGCGTCCCTGGCCGCGTTCTCACCGAGCGCCACCTCGACGTCGAACCCCTCGGTCTTGAGGAAGTACTCGCCGAACTCGGCCGCGTACGGATCGGACTCGGCGAGCAGGATGAGCAGTTGCGGCGACGGGCCGGCACGGCTGACCGTGAGCGCCCGCCCGCTGTCGGTCATCTCTGCGAGCACGCGGTGCGCGTCGGCGGCGCTGGCGCCGCCGGTCATCTGAGCCCTGATGAACTTGAGCTGCTCGACCTGGTACCTGGTGAAGATCCGGTGGCCGCTGTCGTTGCGGGCCGGCACGACCTGCTGGTAGCGGTCCTCCCAGGTGCGCAGTGTGGCCACGGGAATATCGAGCATCCGCGCGACCGCGCTGATGCTGTAGACCGGCCGTCCTTGATCCACGGCGCCTACCTGGTCACTGCTCTGCACATGTACGCCAGACCCTCAGCAGAAGCTCTTCACTAGTGCGGTTAAGACAGGAAGTGCCGCAATGTTACCAGCCAATTAAGTAGCTGGCCAGGAGTTGAAGAGGCTCATGCTCTTCAACAGCGACCGAGGCGGCCAGCTGACCTGCGCGGTCACCGGCATCGGCGCGGGGCGCGTCCCCGGCAGGCGTCCCGCGTTAATCGCCGAAATCAAGCATCATCTAGGAAGGCGGGGAAAGAAGGACAGCCATGACCGGCCGCGGCATGACAGGCGAACGCACTGTCGATGTTGCGCAAGCCCCGGCAGCGGGCTGCGACGGGCACCAGCCCGCTGCTGGTTTCACGCATGCCGTCCTGCTCTACCGCAGCGGGGACGACGATCTCGGCGAGCTCGCTGAGATCCTGCGCCGCGCGGCCGGCCAGAGCGACCCGCTGCAGGTGGCTGTGCCCGCGGCGACCATGCGGCTGATCAGCAGGCACTGGCGGCCAGCGGCCGGTTCCCGCCTGGTCGACATGACCGAACTGGGCCGCAATCCGGCCAGGATCATCTCCGCGGCGGAGTCGTTCAGCGAGCAGCATGCCGGTGAGCATGTGTTCTGCGTCTGGGAACCGGCGTGGCCGTCGCGTCCGCAGGCCGAGTTGCGCGAGGTCGCCAGGCATGAGGCGCTATGCAACCTGGCCTTCGGCGGCCGGCCGATGACCGTCTTCTGCCTGTACGACATGACGCGGCTGAGCGAGGACGTGATCGCCGACGCCGAGCGGACGCATCCCGTGCGGATCTCCTCAGGCGAGCAGCGCGCCAACGGGTCCTACCTCGGTGCCGGCCGGTTCCCGCCTGGCTGCGACGAGCCGTTGCCTCCGCCGGCCGAGGACGCGAGATCGCTGGTCTTCGGCGGTCAGCTCGCGCCGGTGCGGGAATTCTCGGCGAGCGAAGGCCACGCGGCGGGCCTCGACCACGCGCGGATCAATGACCTGGTGCTCGCGGTCAGCGAGATAGCGGCCAACGCCCTCGGCCACGCCGGCGGCGGCGGCGTCATCCGGTCCTGGTGCACCAGCGAGGAGATCCTGTGCCAGGTCGAGGACCACGGCTACATCGCCGACCCGCTGGCCGGGCGCTACCGCAAGCCTGCGGACACGCAGGGAGGCCACGGTCTGTGGCTCGTGAACCGGGTGTGCGACCTGGTTGAGCGCCGCAGCAGCCCGGCCGGAACGGTCACCCGCGTGCACATGCGCAGGCCAGCATCACGCGCTCGCTGACCGCGCCAAGCTCCTGCGCAGCGCATCCATCAGGTCACTGGCGTCGGCTTCCTCGACCGGCTCGCCTTCCCTGACGATCTCTTCGCCTCGGCCCTTGCGTGACATGAGGTCCTCGACCCGCTCCCGGTGGCTGTCGCGGTACTCGTCCGGATTCCACGTGGCCGACATCGAGTCGATCAGCTGCTTCGCGATCACCAGTTCCCGCCGCGCCAGCTTGCCCGCCGTCGGCAGGTCCTCGATCTCCTCGCGCGGGTCCCGGACCTCGTCGGCGAAGTACATGGTCTGCAGCGCGATCACGTCACTGCGTGCCCTGATCGCCACCAGGTACTGCTTGCCGTGCAGCACGAAGGTCGCGATCCCCGCCTTGCCGGTGTCCGCCATGGCGCGGTGCAGCAGCGCGTAAGCCCGCGCGGCTGCGTCATCGCCCTGCGGGCCCAGGTAATAGGTCTTCTGGAAATAGATCGGATCAATGTCGGCGAGCTCGACGAAGTCGGTGATGTCGATCGTCCGTGAACGGCCAGGCTCCACCGCCTCGAGTTCCTCGTCGGAGACCAGGACATAGTTGCCCTTGGCGACCTCGTGTCCGCGCACGATGTTCTCCGGCTTGACCTCGCGGCCAGTCCGTTCATTGACCCGCTTGTAGCGGATCCGGTCCGAGGTGCCGGCCTGGAACTGGTTGTAGTGGATGGTCTTGTCCTCGGTAGCGGTGTACAGCGCCACCGGCACGTTGACGAGGCCGAAGGCCACCGAGCCTGTCCAGATCGCGCGCGCCATCACACCTCCAGGATCACTGCCGGCCTGATCACTGCGGGCTGCTACCCACTCGCCAGCCGGTCATCCGCAGCCGCTCGGAGCGGCATTCGGGCAGGTGAACCGGCTACCTATCTATGCCCGTTCTTGTTGCCGGGGCATACTGGCCTTTAAGGGCGGTTCGTGTCGGGCGGGTCGGATGGCGCAGCGGAGGTGTGGCTGGTGAGGTACACGGCCCGCCGGATCGCCAGGTGGACCGTCTGGATGCTGGTCCTCCCGCTGCTGGCAGCGGCCGGATGCGCCGCACCGCAATTCACCTACGTCGCTGACTCCTCAGCGAAGGCCTACTTCAAGGTCCCGGATTACTGGCACAAGATTGACGACTCATCACTGGCCGCGCAGCTGAACAGCAGCGGGTTCACGACCGGCGGCGCGATCTGGGACGAGGGATTCGACGCGGCAGGAATGCCGTCAGCCAGCCACGTGCTCAGCGCCTCGGTGCGCAAGCCCTTCGCGCTGGCCCTGGTCGCGCCGCTGAGCAAGGCCGCCAGCAGCGCGATGTCCTACAACCTGCTGCGGGACTTCATCCTGCCTGTCACCTCGACCGGCCGGCAGAACGCGGCGAGGGGCGGGTTCCCGCTCACCAAGTTCCAGCTGATCAGCGACAGTGTCATCACGCCAGGGAGCGGCGTGCACGGCGTCCGCGAGGTCTATAGCTACACCTATCCTGATGGCTCCGCCGATACGTTCGACCAGGTGGCACTCACCGACTCGAACTCCACCATGGTCTATCTGCTGCTGGTGCACTGTCTGTCGACCTGCTACAGCAAGAACACCGGCGCGATCGACACTGTCATGAAGTCCTTTACCGTCAGGAGTCCCTAATGCCAGAGCCTGTGGCCGAGATCCCCGAGGGACAGGGTCCGCCAGGCCTGCCACCAGGTGAGAAAGCCAGGGTGACTCGCAAGCGCCTGTCAACCTGGGACCGGATCAAGTTCCTCCTGCTGCTCGGGCTGCTCTGGTTCGTGCTGGTGTGGGCGGTAGTCGCCAACGATCCATATGTGCCGTTCGCCGATGCCATGCGCATCGAGACGCGAGCCGGCGCGTGGGTATTCGTCCTCATCGGGCTCGAGGCGCTGCGCCAGGTCCACTTCCTGATCAGCGAGCACTCGGCTCGCTACCACCGGTTCTGGACGGTCAGCTTCTTCGGCGGATTCGAGCGGGTCAGTCACCGCCGGCTGTCGAACTGGACCAGGTTCAGGCTCTGGCGGCTGTGCGTCCTGGTGTTCTGGATTGCCATCCTCGCGTTCGTGCTCGGGAAATTCCTGAAGACGTCGCCGATCCTGGCCCTGATCCAGGCGCCCGCATTGCTGTGGCACTACATGCCGCTGGTGCTCCAGCTCGCTCTCGGCTTCTTCTTCATCATCTTTCAGTTCATCGGGCTGTTCTGGTTCCTGTCCAGGGGCGGCGTAGATGTCTACTACCCCGATGACATCAAGACGCGATTCGCCGACGTCTGGGGCCAGGACCACGTGCTCGAACGGGTCAAGGAGAACATCGTCTTCCTGGAGAACCCTGACCAGATCGAGGCCAAGGGCGGCTACGTCCCCGCTGGCCTGCTGCTGTGGGGGCCGCCGGGTACCGGCAAGACCCTGATGGCCGAGGCCGTGGCGGGCGAGACCGGCAAGCCGTACGTCTTCGTCGATCCCGGCGCGTTCATCAACATGTTCATGGGCGTCGGCGTGCTCAAGGTCAAGGGGCTGTTCAGGAAGCTCCGCAGGCTCGCGCTGCGGTACGGCGGAGTGATCGTCTTCTTCGACGAGGCGGACTCCCTCGGCAACCGCGGCGCGCTCGCCCAGGGCGGAGGCCAGGGGTTCCCGCGCGCATCGGCGCCGTCAGCCTTCAACCAGGCTGGCTGCCACGGGTTCTCTTATCTGTCCCGCGACTCGCAGTGGCAGTTGGCCAGGCACGCCATGGCCAGCGCGCCTGACGAGCCGGAGCCGACCCGCCGCAGCAGGCAGATCGTCGGCGGCATGATGGGCGGCGGCGGCGGCAACGGCGGCATGGGCACCCTGCAGGCGCTGCTGACCGAGCTGTCCGGGCTGAAGAAGCCGCGCGGCTTCGTGAACCGCTACGTAAGGCGCCTCTTCGGGATGCGCCCGAAACCCCCGCCCAAGTACCGGATCCTCGTCATGATGGCCACCAACATGCCGGAGGCGCTGGACGAGGCGCTGCTGCGGCCTGGCCGGATCGACCGGATCTACAAGGTCGGCTACCCGTCGAAGGCCGGCCGGGTCAGGACCTATGAGGGCTATCTGGCGAAGGTGCGGCACGAGCTCACCGCCGAGCAGGTCGACAAGCTCGCGGTCATCACGCCGTATGCCACCGGCGCGACGATCAAGGACACCGTCAACGAGGCACTGATCACAGCGATCCGCGACGGCCGCGACGTGATCACCTGGCAGGACATCGTGCGGGCCAAGCAGCTCAAGGAGCTCGGGCCGCCACAGGACGTCGAGTACATCGAGCGCGAACGGCATGCCGTCGCGATCCACGAGGCCTGCCACGCGGTCGTCGCCTACCGCACGCGCCAGCACATGGAGATCGACATCGCGACCATCGAGAAGGGCGCGGACTACCTCGGGATGGTGGCGAGCATCCCGCCCGAGGACCAGTTCACCCAGTGGCGGAGTGAGTTCGAGACCGACATCCTCGTCTCGCTGGCCTCACTGGCAGGCGAGCGGATGTTCTTCGACAGCGACAGCTCATCGGGCGTCTCTGGTGACCTGGAGTCGGCGACGACCGTCGCCTCGTTCATGGAGGGCTTCTGGGGCATGGGGTCCACGGTGTCGTCGTACTCGACAGCCAGGCGGCTCGAGGTCGGCGCGCCAGGCGGCGGCCAGGGCGGCCGCAAGAAGAAGGGCCAGGACCCGGAGGCGGAGATGCGGCACGCGCTCGCCGACCGGATCGAGGACAACCTGACCGCGTTGCTGCGCAAGACCGAGGAGATCATCAGGGAGAGCCGCCCGCAGATCCTGAGCCTGGCGCACGCCCTGGAGACGCATAAGACCCTCACCGGCGATGACGTCGTCGCGGTGATCGACTGGACCCGGGGCCCGCTGGTCGACGGCCGGCCGTACGGGAACCCTGAGTTCCTGCAGCAACTCGAGGACTACCACGCGGGAGCGGCCATCGCCCACCGCACGCACAGCAAGGTCGCCATGGCTATGCCGGTTCCGAGCCTCAACGGCTCGGCCGTAGGCATCCTGCCGCACGGTGTGACCACGGCGCTGGAGCCGCCCGCCTGGCCGTACGGCAACGGGGAGCCGCAGGGCCACGAGTCGTCCGACTGGCCGCGGCCTGACTGACCTTGCCGGCACAGGTAGCGGGCGGAGGATCAGGAACGGCGTCACCTGGTACAGCGTCCTCGGCGTCTTGCCAGGCGCTGAACCCGATCAGATTCGCCAGCACTGCGACGCCAAGTCCGATGTGCTGCGCCGTGGACACGTCACGGGTCAGCCGTCCAACGTCGCCACGGCCGTCTCGCGGGCGCAGGCGCTTCTGAACGAGGCCTGGCGCGTGCTGGCTGACTGCGAGTCCCGGTTGCGCTACGACGAGCAGATCGGCATCCGGCGCAGCGGCGGCGGGCTGGTGCGAGGCGGGACCCTGGCCACGGAAGCCGGATGGGGTTCGCCGGACTTCGATGCAGCCGAATTCGAGGTAGCGGGCACCGCGCTCGAGGTCATCGCCGAGATGACCGACATGTTCACCCCGCGCCCGCCGCGGCGCCCCTGGCCGGATGATCATGCCGGATGTCCGGTTCCTGTTCTACAGCGTGTGCAGGGAAGTTGCGGCGAAGCTCGGCCTTCGCCTCACCGTCGTCCGGCTCACCGAGCGTCCGATGCCCGTGGACGGCCTGGTCGTCGACCAGTCACCCCAAGCCGCTGACCATTGCGCGACGCTCCGGCGGACTGTCGATCCGGGTCTGGCACCCCCCGGTGCGGAACGCCGGCCGCTGGTGACGGGTCAGAGCCGAACGTCCCGTAGATACCAGCCCTGTGGCCCTGCACGCTGAACTGTGCGCTGTGATGCTATTGAGGTGCAGGGAGGACCCCTTAGGACGCGGGGATGCGGGACCTGATCCCGTACACCACGCAATCTGGATCCGCGAGAAGCCGGATGGGGCCCTCCCTCGCAGCTTGCCCTCCGCGATCAGGTGCGCCTACAGCCACATGCCCGGCCGCCAAGGTTGCCACCCCGGCTACCTACAGGATCGGCCGGAGGCCCGCGACCATTGGTGCCCTAGGCACTTGTGACTGCCATGCGCCGGGCCAAGACTGGGGTACCTGGCTCAGCGCGCTGGCTTCAACCGGGAGGAAGTCATGTCCTTAACGATTCTGGTCACCGGTGGCACAGGGACGCTCGGACGCCACCTCGTCCCGCGCCTGCGGGGCCCTGGCCGCCAGGTACGGGTGCTCAGCAGGCGTACTCGCGAGGCGCCTGACGGTGTCGAGTACGTGACCGGCGATCTGGCCGCGGGCGAAGCGCACAGGGGTGAATGAGCCCGGAACTGAGACCACGCGGGACGATGCGGGCGCTGAGGCGCTGACCGACGGGCGGGCGGCGGCCGGTGAGGGCCGGGGCGATCTCCGGGCGTTCAACCTGACCCCGATCCCGGCGGACCGGGCAGCCTCCGGGCACATGCACGGATCTGATTATCAGATAGCGTGGGATCATGCGAACGATGACCGCTACTGAGGCCTCGCGGAACTTCTCTGACTTGCTCGACGCGATCGAGCGGGGCGAGACCGTCACGATCACCCGCGGCCACCATGCGGTGGCCGAGATCATGCCTGCCCGGCGCCGCACCGGTGCCGGCCTGCGGACCGCCCTGGAGCAGATCCCCCCGCCTGATGACCGGTTCGCGGCGGATATCGCGGCCGCGCTGGCCCTGATCTCCAGTGAGGGGGAAGACCCGTGGGCCGGCGCCTGATCCTGGACACGAATGTCCTGATCGCCTATGAGCGCGGGACGATTGACCGGGCTGCGCTTGACGCGGACGAGCTGGCTGTCGCCGCCGTGTCTGTCGCCGAGTACCGGGTCGGCATCGAGCTCGCTGTTACTCCTGCCCGGGCCGCCGATCGCGCCAGAGCCATGGTCGCGATCACCTCCGCTGTCGAGGTGCTCGACTACACCGAGACCACGGCAGCCTGCCACGCGAGGCTGATCGCGCATGCCCGCCGGGCCGGGATGCCCCGCGGCGCGCACAACCTGATCATCGCCGCCCACGCGGTCCAGACCGAACGAACCGTTCTGACCTTCGACGCCAAGGCACGCTTCGCCGATCTTCCGGGAGTCAGCGCCAGCGAGCCGTGACATCCGCGCCGCCAGACTGGCACGCTAGCACCCGGCCGCCAAGCGATCCGGCGCCCCGGTGTGTCAGGGCCGCTCAATGGTGCTTCGAGCCCGCCGGACCGGACTTCCCGCTCGCCCCTGGCCCTGATCCTGGTTACCCACAGCCCCGACCAGGCCGCCCGCTACGTCGTGGCGGTGGAGGTGGGATTTGAACCCACGGAAGGGTTGCCCCTTCACACGCTTTCGAGGCGTGCGCCCTCGGCCACTAGGCGACTCCACCGCCGCTGAGCCTACCCGAGCTTGAGCCCACTGCGGATTCTGCCGCTGTCTTGGGGCTTCCGCGATGCGTGCACGCGGTGGCTACTCGGACCGGCGGCGCTCGAAGAAGCTGGTCAGCAGTGTCGCGCAGTCGTCTGCGAGCACGCCGCCGATCACTTCGATCGGCGGGCCGAGTCTGCGATCCCGCACGACATCCCAGAGGGAGCCGGCCGCGCCGGCCCTGGGGTCGGCCGCACCGTAGACCAGGCGCCTGATCCGCGCGCTGAGCAGCGCGCCCGCGCACATGGTGCAGGGCTCGAGGGTCACGACGAGGGTGCATCCGTCGAGGCGCCAGGATTGCAGGGCGTCCGCCGCCTCCCTGATCGCGACAACCTCAGCGTGGGCGGTCGGATCGCCGGCAGCCAGGCACTGGTTCCTGCCACGGCCTGCGACGGTTCCGCCAGGACCAAGCACCACCGCGCCGACAGGGACATCTGAACTGATCGCCGATCCGGTGTCGGTGCCGGACGCCAGGTCGATCGCGAGCCGCATGCTCGGCTCGAAGGAGGCCACGTAACCGGAGGTTACCCCGGCATCTGGCACGTCATTGTCCCGTGATCGACTCAAGCGCCCGGTCGAAGGCCGAGCCGAAGCCGACCCTGCGCGCCAGGCTGGCCAGCACTTCGTCGGGGTACAGGTCCAGGTCACCCGACAGCGCGCACAACTCCATCTCGTCAACCCCGAGGTCGGCCAGGATGGACAGGTCCCCGGCGGGCAGCACCTGGTCGAGGTCCTCGTCGTAGGGCACGGGGATGTCCAGGTACTCGAGCACCTGCCTGGCCAGCGGCCAGTCCACCGACGCGGTCAGGTCGGACAGGAACACCGAGACATTGCCGCCGGCCACCCTGGTGATGACGAAGAAGTCATCACCCACGGCCGTGAGGCCGAAGACGCCGCCGATGCTGGGCTGCTGGCGAAGGGCATGAACGATCGATGCCAGGCTCGCGATGACCGCCACCGGGAGAACCTCCGCCTCCCAGGCGTTGTCCTCCCTGTAGACGGCTACGCAGAAGTCACCGCTCGTCACCTCGGCCACAGTCACTTCTCCATCATCCAGCGCGCGAACAGGTCTGCCGCGAGGGCCGCCGCTCGGAAGCCGGCTCGCCGCAGCAAGAACAGTAACGGCTTTCGGACAAGAATCGGCGTGGTTGTGCGGGGCTGTGACTCCCTTGAAGCTATGGTTACACGTGCAGTCGACTGCCATTGGTCAGCAATGGGTACTGGGCTATGCTGAGGCCAGCGGTGGTTTGTGCCATCAGCCCGCGTCCGGCTAGGGAGGTGACCGGGGTTTGAAGAAGGTTCTGACCTGGGGTGCCATCGCCTTCGTGATCTACTACCTCGCGACCAATCCCGACGGGGCGGCCAACGTAGTCACCGGCGCCCTGAACTGGCTGAAGTCCGCGGGCGACTCGTTGGCCCAGTTCCTGAATCACATAAAGCTGTAGCAGCATGACTCGTGCGGCAACGACCAAGAACGAGCCGGCCGAGGTCGACAAGTACCTGTTGCCGCGGGAAGTCAGGGTCGCCACGGTCCGCCGGCATCCGGCTGTGCTCCTCGTTCCGAGCGCCCAGGCGGTTGCCGGACTGCTCGCCGCCTTCATCTTGTCTGCGACGTTGCTGCGCGGCCACACGGTGCTGATCTGGATCGTCTGGGGTTTGTGGGGCCTGCTGATGGCCAGGCTGATCTGGGAGGCCGTCAACTGGGCGGTCGATTACTTCGTCATTACCTCGGAACGAATCCTGCTGACGTCCGGGGTATTTACGCGCAGTGTGGCGATGATGCCGCTGGCCAAAGTCACGGACATGAGCTTCCACCGTTCATTTGCCGGCCGATTGCTCGGATATGGCGAATTCGTGGTCGAGTCCGCGGGCCAGGATCAGGCTTTGCGCACGATCGACCATATTCCTTACCCGGAGCAGCTTTACCTGGTGGTCTGCGGACGAATCTTCAAGGACGCGGCCGTCGAGGAGGAAGAGTTCGACGACGAGGCCGGGCTCGGCAGTCACCTTGACCCCGCCCTGCCCGAGGACACGGCCGTGATGGGCGGCCCCTACGAGCCGGGCGACGACTGATCCTCGGGTGCTCAGCGTCCGGTGTTACGCTCGAATCGAAGCCTGCCCGCGGGCCTTCGGATTGCGTGCCTTCGAGGAGTGGTCATGACCTTCAGGCCGTACAAGTTTCAGGCTTTCGTGACCGTCAACCCGGCCGAGGACGCTGATCCCGGCGGACAGCCGCGGGCCGCGGCGACCTTGCCTCCCGGGCTGACCAAGCGCATGACGCTACGAGGCGAGCACCACGTGACGCACGGCAGTCACTTCTTCAACGCGCTGGTGGCGAACAGCGGCGACAGTTCGGAGTGGATTGGCGACGACCACGCGATCGTGACGGTCATGCTCGCCGGGGATGACCCGGCCGACTACTTCAGCGCGGGTGACCACTTCGCGCTGTGGCTCGGGCACGACATCGCGGACGGCATCGTCACCAGGCGCCTGTTCGTATGACGGGGCAGCCGCATGGGGCCGCGCGGACGTTCCGCCGCGACGGAAAGGACGCTGTGATGGCCGAGCCGCGGCGCGACGACGTCCAGGCGCCGGACGAGGACGACCGGCCAGGCGATCCGGCGTGCTGGCTCAGGCGTGTGTGCCCGGAATGCGGATCAATGGCAGACTCTGATCCGCCGACGACGTGCCCCCTCTGCCATGCGGCCATGCCAGCCGGCTGACGGCACGAGCGCGGGGCCGCTCAGCGGCTGCGTACCCGGGTCAGCGCCTCATCAGCCTGGGCCGCCAGGGCGGCCATGAGGCTGGCCGCTGACGGCAGGTCGGTGATCAGGTCGACTGCCTCGCTGGCCCATACCGGCAGGGGCGGCAGATCACCGCTGGCCACGCCGTCCTGGTATGCCCGCCTGGCCTGGATGTCAGCGCTCAGCTCAGGCTCCCGGTCGCGCCACCGGTCAAGGAACGGGTGACCGAGGGTGCGACCGGTGTATTTCAGCGGCCACCCTGAGCCCATCGCGATGTCCAGCACGCTGCTGCGTTCAGTGTCCTGGCCCCGGCCATCGATGATCGTCTTTTTGAGCGAGGCGCCGGCTAGTGACTCGGCCGTGGCCTGGAAGCGGGTGCCGGCGAGCGCGCCGGCCGCGCCCAGGCACAACGCCGCCGCCACGCCCCTGCCGTCGGCGATCCCGCCAGCGGCCAGTACGGGCACGGGTGCGGCCAGGTCGGCCACGACCGGCACGAACGGCAGCGTGGACCGGCCGCGCCGGGCGCCGTGCCCGCCGGCTTCGGTGCCCTGTGCTACGACCACGTCGGCTCCGGCGTCCAGCGCCTGCCTGGCTTCATCGAGGTCGGTGACCTGGATGATCAGCGCCGCGCCGGCCTGCCGGATGGCGTCGGCGAACGGCCGGGGGTCGCCGAAGGACAACATCACTGCCCTTGGACCGTGCTCGAGCACGCGCTCAACGGTCCTGACGCTGATCGCCCAGCTCAGGAATCCGACACCCCACGGCTTGGCGGTGCTTTCCGCGACTATCGGCAACTCGCGGGCCAGCCAGCCCTCATCCCCCCGGCCCGCACCGAGCAGTCCGAGTCCGCCGCCATTGGAGACAGCCGCCGCGAGCGCGCCGCCCGCTGACCCGCCCATCGGCGCGAGAGCGATCGGGTGCTGCAGGCCGAAGAGTTCCGTGAACGCCGTCGATATCGCCATGGCCTCCATCTTGACTCACCTGGACGCAGGCCGGCGCCAGCCTCGGGTGAGCAACGTAGCGATGAATTCTCGCGCTGTTCGGGGCCGCAATCCACAGGTTCTGACAAGTCCCGAGCGTGTACTGGCTGCCTCGCAGGCCCGGTCCGGTGAGCGTCACCAGGTGCCCCAGAACACGCGATGCCAGAATCTCCCGTTTCCCAGGAGCATCAGCCGCTGGCGGACGGTCAGCGTCAGAGGCCGGCCTGTGTATGCAGGAGCCCTTGTTTCCCGGGAGCAAGCACGTACCGCCGCAGTCACCCCAGCAGTGCTTGCAGTGGCGGACAGTGGTCATCTGCGCTCCACCTGCCAGGCCCAGCCCTCAGCCGATTGCCTGTACCTACGCAGACCCTATCCCGTCGTCCGGGCGAGCTGGGTTGGCGTCGCCGCTATTCAGTGTTACTATCTAGTGGTAGTCAGTAACACTGAATAGTTCGCGGAGGCGTCGCTCAACACTCGGGGACAGCAATATCTCGAAGTGTCCTGGACGACGTGGAGCTTCCTCGCGGAACGGCTCGAACAGCTCCACAAAGGAGAAAGATAGACAATGGCCACAGGGTGGACCCGGGACGGCTGACCAACGCTATCGATCGCGTCGCGGGCAACGAACAATGACGAAGAGAGACGGATTTCCCAGATGACAGCCAGTCAGGTCCAAGGGCCTGCGATCCACGTGCAGGGCCTGGAGAAGTCGTACAAGAAGCTGGAGGTGCTGCGCGGTGTGGACTTCGACGTGGCGCGGGGCAGCATTTTCGCCTTGCTCGGCTCGAACGGGGCGGGCAAGACCACGGTCGTGAACATCCTGTCCACGCTGCTCAAGGCCGATGCGGGAACTGCCAGCGTCAACGGCTTCGATGTCGCCACGCAGGCTGCGGACGTGCGGGAATCCTTCAGCCTCACCGGACAGTTCGCGGCCGTCGACGAAATCCTCAGCGGGCGGGAGAACCTCGTGCTGGTCGCCCGGTTGCGGCACCTCAAGGACTCGGGCAAGATCGCGGATGATCTGCTCGAGCGCTTCGCGCTGACCGGCGCGGCCGCGCGGAAGGTGTCGACGTATTCGGGTGGCATGCGCCGCCGCCTCGATATCGCGATGAGCCTCATCGGAAACCCGCAGGTCATCTTCCTCGACGAGCCGACGACCGGGCTCGACCCCCAGGCGCGCATCGAGGTGTGGCAGGCCGTCAAGGAACTCGCCGCGCGCGGCACCACGGTGCTGCTCACGACGCAGTATCTCGACGAGGCCGAACAACTCGCTGACCGGATCGCGATCCTGCACGGCGGTCGGATCATCGTGAACGGCACCCTCGCCGAACTCAAGCAGTTGCTCCCGCCCGCCAAGGTCGAATATGTCGAGAAGCAGCCGACCCTCGAGGACGTCTTCCTCACCATCGTCGGTGACGACGGCAAGGACGGCGACGCTGGCGATGACCGCAGCGTCGGCACAGACGCGTAAGGAACATCGATGACCACGCATTTCTTCGGCGACACAACCGTCCTGCTGGGACGATCCCTGCGCCACATCACGCGCAGCCTGGACACCATCATCACGACCACGATCATGCCGATCGCCTTCATGCTGCTGTTCGTCTACGTGTTCGGCGGCGCGATCAGCTCAGGGTCGGTCTCGTATGTGAACTACCTGCTGCCCGGCATTCTGCTCATCACGATTGCTTCGGGCATCTCCTACACCGCATTCCGGCTCTTCCTGGATATGAAGAGCGGCATCTTCGAGCGATTCCAGTCCATGCCGATCGCACGGTCCTCCGTGCTGTGGGCGCACGTGCTGACCTCGCTGGCCGCCAACCTGATCTCGATCGTGGTCGTCGTGCTCGTCGCCCTCCTCATGGGCTTCCGCTCGGGGGCGGGAGTACTGGCGTGGCTCGCGGTCGCCGGCATCCTGATCCTGTTCACCCTGGCGTTGACGTGGATCGCCGTAATCCCCGGTCTGTCCGCGAAGTCCGCGGACGGCGCGAGCGCGTTCTCCTACCCGCTCATCTTCCTGCCGTTCATCAGCTCGGCGTTCGTGCCCACCGCCACCATGCCTGGCCCGGTGCGCGCCTTCGCCGAATACCAGCCAGTGACGTCCATCGTCAACGCGATCCGCCACCTGTTCACACAGCAGCCGGTCGGCACCGGCATCTGGATCGCCCTTGCCTGGTGCGTCGGCATCCTCATCGTCGCGTACGTCTTCGCGATGGTCATTTACCGCCGCAGGATCACCTAGCGGAGCGAGGTGCTGGCGCTGGGCGCACGACGGCTACCCCTGCGGCGGCCGGCAGCTCCCAGAGGCCCACCCCGGTGCGGCGCCGCACGGTGGTGAACCGCAACCCAGACTGCAACCACGTGAGCGTCCGTGGAGCGGCCGGTCAGATGAAGGGTCCCTTCATCTGACCGGCGTTGCCCGTTCCGAGGTTCGCTCGGTCGCGGAGCACGGACTCGAACGCGTCGGGCTTTTCTGGGGTGACGATGGGACTGACCTTGCCTCCTAGGTCGACGACGAAGCCGGCCTTCTTCTTCGGTCGCTTCGTGTCAAGGTTGGCCCAGTACCGCGGGTTGCCCGTCCCCCAGATCCGCCACTTGCCGGACCAGACGCCCTTGATCTCGATGCGTTGGAGGCCCTTGATCTGCGTGTACGGAACGTTCTTGGTACCGAATGGGAAGTAGTAGGAGTGGATCTCCAGCCGGTCAGGGCCGCACACGATCGTGCCGTCGTCATAGGTGTCGGTCACGGGCGAACCCTCCCCATAAGGCCCTCCTTGGTGACGACAATGATGGACCCCTGCGAGCCGATACGCCAGCGGCAGCCTGCGGCAGCTGCTCAGGCACAACCTCAGGGCGCCGCGTTGCTGGCAGCCTGGCCATCGAGCGGTAGCCAGTCTGGCCGGGGCCGACGTTCCCGCCGGTCCGCGGTCGGCTCAGGATGTGAGTCTCCTACCTTCCCCGCGTACGCTTGCCGACTACCGCTCCAAGACCGCGCAGACCTCTCCCCGAGTTGTACGGGAAGAGGGTCTGTGATCTGCGGAGGCTCGGGGATTTGAACCCCGGATGGGCGTGAACCCAAACCGCATTAGCAGTGCGGCGCCATAGACCGGACTAGGCGAAGCCTCCTCGGCGCTCAGGGGAGCCCAGAGTGCCGTCGCGCGAGCGCCACCCGAGGGTGCCGAATCGCTGGTTTAGCGTACCGGCAGCGTCGCGACCGCCGCAAAGCAGCCGGGCCCGCCGGCCGCGTCAGCGCGCTTCGATCACGTCGTAATCGCCCCTGGCGTAGGAGTCCCTGATCTTGGTCTTGGCGAATTTGCCGACGCTGGTCTTCGGCACCTCGGTGATGAAGGCCCAGCGCTCGGGGAGCTGCCACCGCAGCACCCGCCCGGCCAGGAACTCGCGCAGCTCGTCCGCGGTCGTCGGGGCACCGGGAGCCAGGACCACGGTGGCGAGCGGCCGCTCGCCCCACTTCTCGTCGGCGACGCCGATCACGGCAGCCTCGAGCACGTCGGGATGCGCCATGATCGCGTTCTCGAGCTCCATGGAGGAGATCCACTCGCCGCCCGACTTGATCACGTCCTTGGCGCGGTCGGTCAGCACGACATAGCCGAGCGGGTCGATGGTGCCAACGTCGCCGGTCCGCAGCCAGCCGTCCCTGAACTTGGCCGGGTCGTCGTCCTTGAAGTACGCGCCGGTGACCCACGGTCCGCGGACCTCGACCTCGCCGACGGCTTCCCCGTCGTGCGGCAGCGCGCTTCCCTCGTCACCGACCAGCCTGGCCTCGACCTGACAGATCAGCCTGCCCGCGGTGTCCTTGTAGTGCCAGGCCTCGTCGCCTGCGGCGCCGGCCGGCGGATGCGCGACGCTGCCGAGCGGCGAGGTCTCGGTCATCCCCCAGGCTTGCAGGATGGTGACGCCGAGTTCCTTCTCGTAGGCCTCCATCAGGGCGTGCGGGACCGCCGAGCCGCCGCAGGGCACGATCCGCAGCGAGCTGAGGTCGCCGCCGTTCGCGCGGACGTGCTGGAGCAGCGCGTTCCAGATGGTCGGGACCGCGCCAGCGACTGTGGGCCGCTCGGCCTCGATCATCTTCACCAGCGGTTCTGGCTGCAGGTACCTGTCCGGCATGATCAGGCTCGCCCCTGTCATCACGGCCGCGTAGGGCAACCCCCAGGCGTTGGCGTGGAACATCGGCACGACCGGCAGAACGCGGTCACGCTCGGACATCGCGAAGACCGCGCCCATATTGACCGCCATCGAGTGCAGGTGCATCGACCGGTGGCTGTAGACAACGCCCTTCGGGTGTCCAGTGGTCCCGCTCGTGTAGCACATGGCGGCGGCTGAGCGTTCGTCCACGTCTGGCCAGTCGAAGCGGTGCGGCTGCGCCGCGAGCAGGTCCCGGTACGAGTGCACCTCGCGACCCTGGGCCGCGAGGGCCTCCAGCGCCGAGGGCTCGGTATCGCCTGCTCCGCCGGTCACGATCACATGGCGGATCCGCTCGGCATGCGGCAGAACCTGGGTCAGCAGCGGGACCTGGCTCGGATCCGCGATCACGACGTCGTCGCCGGCGTGGGTGGCGATGTAGCCGATGGTCTGGGGATCCAGCCGGAGGTTCAGGGTGTGCAGCACCGCGCCCATCGACGGGATCGCCAGGTAGGCCTCCAGGTGCTCGGCGTTATTCCACATCAGCGTCGCGACCCGCTGGTCACCGTCGACGCCGAGCGAGCGCAGCGCGTTAGCCAGCCTGGCGGCGTTGGCGCCGGTCTCGGCATAGGTCTGGCGCCGGAGGCCCTCGGGCGCGTAGGTCACCACTTCGCGGCCGCCATATACGCTGCACCCGTACTGCATGATCCTGGTGACGGTGAGCGGAACATCCATCATCGTGCTGCGCACAGAGACCTCCTGCGAGAAATATCCCTGGGGTGGATAGTCCCACGTTGACGCCGAAACGTCACCGGGTCGGCCGCCAGCTCATGTCCGCCCGGCGAGCCCGGCGGGAGCTCACTCGGCGAGCAGGTCGGCGTCGGTCCTGAGCTTGGCAACCGCCCTGGAGACGGTGCTCTTGACCGTGCCCTGGCTGACGCCGAGGATGTCGGCGACCTCGGCCTCGGTCATGTCCTCGAAGTAGCGCAGCACCACGGCGGCCCGCATCCGCTGCGGCAGCCGGTCGATCGCTCGCTGGAGCGTGTCGTGCAGCTCACTGTTGCCTGAGGTGTCGGCGGCCGGCTGATCAGGGATGTCGTCGGTCGGGTACTCGTCGACCCGGCGGCGCCGCCACCACGAGATGTGCGTGTTCACCATCGCGCGCCTGACGTAGCCGTCGAGCGCCTTGCGGTCTTCGATCCTGTCCCACGCCTGATAGGTCTTGGCCAGCGCCGACTGCACCAGGTCCTCGGCGTCGGCGAGATTGCCGGTCATCAGGTAGGCGGAACGCAGCAACGCCCGTCCGCGCGAGCTCACGAACTCGCGGAAATCAGCGTCTACCCGGGCCGCGTCCAGCTGACGCGGTACCGGCTCGCTGCCTGGACCTGGCGTGTGACGGAGGCGTGCGGGACGCTGCACCGGAGCACGGCCGACCATGCGGCTAACCCCGGCCTGCTCTTCGCGTTCCCGCTGGCCACCGTGATCGCCCCCGACGCTCACCCCTCAACGGTACCCACGACACTCCGCTTATGTCTCACTACCCATGGTAACGCAACGCAGGTCAGTACCATATAAGCAGAACGTCAGTCTCGGCCGTGTCCGACCCCAAAGGTGTCCTGGTCAGACTTGACGGCAAGGAGATCGTTCAAACCGCTTGACGCCGGTTCGATCACTCAGCAAGGTCGGACTCCAAGAATGTGAATCGCAGGGCAGCGATCACGCGCGGAAGGCAGGTGCACCGGTGAAGCCGGCTGGGGTGTGCTGCGAGCGATGCCCTGGTGCGACGCTAGCCAATACCCGCCACATCGCCAGGCGCCGCCTGCTCAAAGCCGCGCTCTTCCAGCCGCAGCAGCAACCCCTGGGACTGGTTCCCAGCAGCCGCGACATAGGCAGAGCGCAGAACGCCGGCTCGCGCGGCGGCCAGGCCGCATCAGGCACGGCCGCATCGGGGCCGGCCGCATCGGGGCCGGCCGGCACGCCGCGCAGGCTCGGCTCAGGCGCCGCGTCGGGCGTACCCGGTGCCGCGCAGAACGGGCACGGATCCGGCGGCCACGGGTTCTCGCAGGAAGATGTGGCGCCGCCGCCCGCGAACGTCTATCGCGCCGTCACCGGCCAGATCATCGACGTGAGCCCGCAGCTCATCGCCATCGGGGACGAGGGTGGCGAGCGGCGGTTCGCGCTGACGGCGAGCGCGACCGCCTGGCGCGGCAGCCCGTTAGATCCAGCCTCGCTCAGCCGGGGCGACGAGGCGATCATCCGGCTGCTGCCATCCCGTCCGGGCGTAGCCGACAAGATCTGGGCGAACATCGGCCGGGTCACCGGCATCATCGTGGAATGCGATTCGGCGAGGGTCCTCGTCAACGAGGGCGCGACGAGAAGCGTCCAGAAGGTCGTGATACCGAGGAACGCCAGCGGCCGGGTACAGGTCAAGCTGCCGAACATGCGGCCTGGCTACCTCATCGACATCATCGGGATCAGGCATCCCGGTTACCTCGAGGGACTGATCCCCGTCAACCCGCAGCCTCCGTATCACAGCGACCGGGTCGTCGCTGACCGGACGGCCGGCGGCCGCCTCCCAGAGTCGATCGCCGGCAGCGTGACCTGGCACGACTCAGCCGACGAGCCCTACGGCGTGCTCGGCATCTCCTACCCGGCCATCGATCCGGCCGCCGACTGCGCGGAGGACGCGGCCAGCCGGTTCCCTCCTGGCCGGGCTCCAGCCTTCCGCCAGCTGCCCTATCTCGCGGTCGGCACGGCAATCAATGTGCACAACGATTGCACAGGCATCGCCTGGACCCTGCCCGTCACGGGCTGCGCGCCGATGGCGCGCCTGTTCAACGACCGGTGCGTCGCCTGCGCCGCGTCGCCGCGCGGCCGGGTCGCGGACCTCACGGTCGCCAGTTTCGTCGCCCTCGGCGGAGACCTCGAAGCCGGCTGCTTCGGCGCGACGCTGACGATCGGCCGCTGACATGCTCGCGAGGTGGCTGGGCGAGGCGCAGATACCGCTGCTGGCGGCCATGCTGCTCGGCGGCTGCTCGACGAAGCTCGCACGGGCGGTGCGGCGCCGCTCCGTCGACGCGGGACTCGGCCCGACGGCGCTGTTCCCGCTGAGGCTCAGGCCGCTGGCGGCAGCCACGCTCTGCGCCGTCGAACTCGGCATCGGCATCGGGCTGATCGTGACGGCCGGCTCGCTCGGCGCCGGAGCGCCGGCCAAGCTGGTGCGGATAGGGGCCTGCCTGCTGTTCGTGGTTGCGACGTTCGCGCTGATCGAACTCCGCAGCATCAGGCCCGACATCGGGTGCGGGTGCTTCGGCGAATTCAGCGCCGCTCCGATCACCGGCCGCACGCTCGCCCGCTCCTTCCTGCTCGCCGTCGCGGCGCTCGGCGCTGAGTACGTGCCGCCGATCAAGCCGCCGCGCAGCTTCAGCGACGTCGCCCCGAGCCTGATCTTCCTGGCCATAGAACTCGCGATCATCGGGGCGCTCTCGCCCGAGGTGCGCGACCTGCTGGTCAGGATCGGCTACTCCGAGCCGTGCGAGCTGCGGATGCCGAGCCCCGAGCAGACGCTCAGTGCTCTGCGCCGCAGCAGCCAGTGGCGGCGGCACCTGGCCCTGCTCGCCGATGACGAGCCGCTGGACGTCTGGCGCGAGCTCTGCTGGCGCTACCTGGCCTTCCCGAGCCGGCTCAACGGCCGCGACGCCGAGCTCGTATTCGCCGTCTACCTGGAGAACCGCCGGCCCGTCGTGCTGTCTGTGCTGGTTGACGCCACGACCGGCGCCATCATCCCGTGGCCGGTGAGCTCAGCTCGCCCGGTCGGCTGGCGGTGGGCCAGGCTGCCGCGCCGCGGCAACCACGCCGGACCGCACCCCGAGCTTCCCGTCTGGCTAGGTGACGCGCCGAGCCAGGGCCGGCTAGCTGGCCAGGCTCAGGCAGCAGCCATCGGGCATGATCAGCCGGGTGCCGCGAGTCGCCCGAGCGTCTAGTTATGACTCAATCTTTGCCTTTCTTGCGTCAGCGCTAGACGGCGCAAGAAACCGCGAGAGCCGGTCAGCCGGGCTGTGCGCGCAGGAAGCGGCCGAAGTGCGGGACCGTGAACGCGATCAGGCCGCGCTCTGAGCTGTAGATGAGTCCCTTCTTGATCAGGCTGTCCCTGGCCGGGGATACGCTCGACGGCTTCCTGCCGAGCTCGTCAGCGACCTGCGCGGTCGGCACCGGGTCGTCGCCGAGCAGTGCCATCGCGCGCATGTACTCGCGTTCGGCCGGCGTGGCCCGCTCGTACCTGCTGCCGAAGAAGCCCACGGCAAGCTCACCGGCGGCCACCGGCGCCGCGACCTCGACGTCGGCGCTCGTCACCGGGCTGGTCGCCGCGACATCCCAGGTCACCTTGCCGTATGCCTGCACGAAGTACGGGTACCCGTCGGCCGCCACGTACAGGGCATCGAGCGCCGCGGGATCGAAATCGGCGCCCTCACGCCTGGCCGGAGCCAGCAGCGCGATGTCGGCGGCCTGCCGGTCCAGACGATCAATAGACACATAGCGAAACAACCGCTCGGAATAGCTCTTGCTCGCAGACAGGACCGACGGCAGGTGGGGCAAACCCGCTCCGACCACGATGAGCGGGCCGCCGTTCTGTGACAGCTCGTGGCACGCCGCGCAGAGCGCGGAGACGTCCGGCGCCGGGATGTCCTGCATCTCGTCGATGAACAGCGCGATCCCCACGCCTAGGTCGGCGGCGACCGCCGCGGCGTCGGTGAGCAGCTCGGTCAGGTCGATCTCCAGGTCGCCCGAGTCCGCCCTGCCCCTAACCATCGGCACGTCGATGCCGAGCTGGCTGACGCCAGCTCCTTTGGTGGAGCGCGGGTCCCTGGCGAGGAAGGCCTTGAGCACCCCGAGGAAGTCGTCGATCCGCTGCGGCGCCCTGTGCCTGGGCGCGAGTTCCCTGACGGCCATGTGCAGGGCACTGCCGACTGGCCTGCGGATCGACTGGTCGGGCCTGGCCTCGATCTTGCCCGTGCCCCACAGGCGCTGCATCGCCATCGACCGGAACGCGTTGAGCAGCACCGTCTTGCCGACGCCGCGCAGCCCGGTCAGGACCATGCTGCGTTCCGGCCTGGCCCTGGCCACCCGCTCAAGCACGACCTCGAACTGGGCGAGCTCACGGTCCCTGCCTGCCAGCTCGGGCGGACGCTGGCCGGCGCCCGGCGCATACGGGTTTCGCACGGGATCCACGGCATAGCAGCCTATGGGCGCCTCTAGCGGGAACCCTAGATTGGCGTAGAGAGCGCTAGCCGGCGTGTCGCGGGTTGCGGTCAGCGGTCCGGGCGGGGCTGGGCGTGGTTCAGCCGGCTGAGGTACTCGTTGTAGGCGGCGAGCTGCTCGTCATCGTCGTCGATGTCCTTGTCGGAGGCCGCGGCGCCGGGCGCGACGGTCGCCCGCCTGACCGCCTCGAGCCAGCCGCGGGTCCTGGTCTCGGCGCGCGAGTCGGTGCTCCACATCAGGAAGACGATCATCATGATCGCGAACATGAGCCCGTCACCGGCCACCCACATCGCCGCCCCCCCGGCATGCAGGTCGGCCACGGCCGTCCCGGCCCAGGACGGCCTTGTTCCTATCGGGAGACCTGGCGTGCCGCGATTGCCGTAGCCAAGCACCAGGCCGGCGAAGGTGTCCACCGGCATGATCAGGAACAGCAGGATCAGCTTGGCCGGGTAGGACAGCCGCCACCTGATCGGCTCTGATCCGATGATCGGCAGGAAGAACAGGTAGCCGACGAGCAGGAACACGACGTGCTCGGCCTCATGCGCGACGTCGTCGCGGGCGATGAGGTTCGCCAGCCCGGTGAGGTGCAGCCCCACGATCGCGGCCGCGTAGGCCGCGAAACCGAACACCGGCCAGGTCAGGAAGCTGGCGACCCGCGAGCGGAGGATGTTCTTGACCCAGGTGTGCAGCGGGTTCCTGCTGGCGTGCAGCAGCAGCGTGAGCGGCTGACCGAAGATCAGCAGCGGCGGCGCGACCATGATGAGCATCAGGTGCTGGACCATGTGGTCCCAGAACAGCACGTCGTCGTAGGTTCCGATGCCGCTCTGCAGCGCGATCACGATGACCGCGAGCCCGGCCAGGAACAGTCCGGTCCGCCAGCGCGGCCACGGCCGCGCCGGATGCTGGCGCCCGACCCGCAGGACGCCCCACAGGTAGAGCGCGGCCACGGCGACGACAGACACGGTGACGACCGGTGCCGCCTGCCACTGCGTCAGCACCGCGTGCCAGCCGAACGGGGGAAGCATCGAACCTCCTTCGCTCAGCGAGCCTACCCAGCTCCAGGATCCTGGAAATGCCACCGCTGGCGCTACCGCACGCTTTCGGCACGCTACTGTGCGAAACACCCGGCCTCGTGGAGTCTGACTGATTAGGCTGCTGGAATGGCCTTAGAACAGGGCTCTCACGAGTCGAAGCCGCGGAAGGCGGCCAGGTTGCTGCGCACGTTCGCCGCCAACCCGGTCGCCCTCGCCCGGTCTCTGCCAGCAGAGGTCCTGCAGAAACACGGCAGCATCAAGTACTCGGCGGCTGAGGTCGACGAGGACTGGTACGAGCACTTGCACGGCCTGCTCGGAGCGCCGTGGCCGTGCCAGGAAACCGCGAAGCTCGATGCGCTGATGGGCGAGACAGGCGCCCGCCTGGTGGCCCATGGGCTGGCCACGGGCCGTGGCACCTACGGCTGGTACAGCGACGCCGAGATCACGCTGGCGCGGGCAGTCTGGTGTACCGCGCGGCACATCCAGCCCGAAGTCGTGATCGAGACGGGTGTCGCGCACGGCGTCACCAGCCGAGTCATCCTCGAGGCGCTGAACCTGAACGGGCGAGGCCGCCTCTGGAGCATCGACCTGCCACATCCGCTGGACCACACCTTGCACGCCCAGACCGGCGTCGCGGTGACTGATGACTGCCGGCCGCGCTGGACGTACCTGGAGGGCGCGAGCAGGGACCGGCTGCCACCGCTGATGCCAGAGGTCGGGCACGTAGACATGTTCATCCACGACAGCCTGCACACGGCCAAGAACACGCTGTTCGAAATGGAGCAGGCGGCCTCGGCGATGCGGCCAGGCGGCGTCATGCTGGTCGACGACATCAAGTCGCACCTGGGATTCGCGACCTTCGCCCAGCGGCACCCGGACTACCAGACCCTCATTTGCGAGACCGAGGACAAGATCGGGATGTTCGGTATCGCGGTCAACGGCTCGCGCCCGCTGCCCGATGCGGAGATATGAGAGGCTAAGACGCCTGATGGCAGCCAGGAGGGTTCGCCTAGTGGCCGATGGCGGCGGTCTTGAAAACCGCTAGGGGGCGTGAGCTTCCTCGTGGGTTCGAATCCCACACCCTCCGCTCACATCAGCGAAAACTGTGCCTTGAGCTGCGGGCTCCCGCCCTCATCGGCGACCGGCGTCGGCTGCCGCGTGTGCGGATGCGCGCGGGCGGTCGCGGCATTCTGCGGCTGGCTGTGTCTAATACGTGCCCAAGTTTGCGCTGCGCCGGGCTGTCGGCGGGCATCACCGTGCTTGGCGGTCGGACGACTTCAACCAGGGCTGGTCGTCTTATCTTCGCCTCCGTGACGTCGCATCGCTTCCTCGATGCGGCGTGAGGCTTGGCCGTGCTGGCAGGCGATGCATTTGGCATAGACCTGTGCGTGCCGAAAACCTCGTCCACGTCACGCGACCAGGCGGTATTCGTTGATCAGGCCACCGACACGAGGATCCTGCGGAAGCCCCATTCGGGGTTCTCGCGGGCCAGCCGTAGGACCAGGGCAGTGACGTCCCGGCGAGTGGCTGACCGGCCGATCCTGCCGCGCTTGGGTATCACGCTGAGCAGGGCCCGGTCCGCCCGGTTCACGTTTGAGCGGCGCAGATGCTGCCGCCGGTCCAAGACGGCGAGCTGGTGGCGCAGGATCAAGATCTCTGCGGTCAGCTACGCCTCCTCATGCCGCGACAGCCGCAACCACGAGCCGACCAGCGTGATCAGGAGGAAGATGAACCGCAGGCACATGATCGGTGATCATCACGGCCGGCTGACCGGGAAATTACAGTCCCGAACTGCGGAGATGGGCCTATTGCACGCCGGCAGCGACGGCAGTGGCGGGAATCCCGAGAGACTGCCAGGTCGAGCCGGTCCAGCACTGTGCTGGTGTCTGCCCTGACGGCGACGACCACGACGCGGCCAGCGGGGTCGGTGCAGGCGGACGCGTCGGTGAACGCCCACCCCCCGTCCGCGAACAGCTGCCACGGCTCCACGCCGTCGGAGGCGGCGGGGGTTTCGCGGGTGCGCCACAACGTGCCGCGCGCGCTGTCCGGGCTGCCGGCGCTGATGCCCTGCACGGCGAACAGCTCGAGCACACCGGTCCCGTTGCGGGCGGCCGCAACAGCGGTGAACTCGCCGTCGACGGCCAGCCACGGCGACCAGGAACCGGCCGAGGTCCGGCGCCGGCGCCAGGGTCGGCCTTGGCCGTTGACCCCGAACAGGTGCACACTGCCGTCGGGCTCGGGCGTCAGGCAGAGCGCCCGGAGGGAGCCGTCCAGCAGAGCCGGTGCGCCGCCGTCGATCTGAGCGACGTGGACCTGGTCGTGCTCGTCGACGAAAGCTGTCAGCGCTGCGCTCACCCCCGGGCCCAAGAGTGCAGTGACGGCGAGCGGTGAGCCGAACAGGGGCGGGTCCGGCAGCGCGAACGGTGCCGGCAGCAGCAGCCGCACGTTGCGCTGGTCGGGGGTGCCGGGGTTGTCGAGGACGTGCCGGTCGCGTTCCTGCAGGTCGTTGGCGGCGATCTCACGGGCCAAGGATGCGATCACCGCGGGCTGGGTGATGTCGCCGCCGCGGAAGTCCAGAGGCGCGTCGATGTCGACCATCGTGGTGATGATGGACAGGACGCCGCCGCCGCAGGCCAATTCGATGAGGCGACCTTGCGCGGGGTAGTCGATGATCGCCGACGTGCCTACCTCGAAGAAGCCTCCGTGGGGTCCGGTGGGCCAGGGCCTGAAGTGTCGGTCGACGACGTTCTTGTGGCTACGTCCGTTGACCATCAGGACGACGTTGGGGTACCGCAGCAGCAGATGCTCCAGGGCCAGGCCGCCCTGACCGCAAGACCGGATCGCGGGGTGGGAGTGGATGACGAATAGCACGTCCTGCACGCCTGGCTGCTCGACGAGGGCGGGAACGTCGGCATCGGTGGTACCCGCTGCCGGCCAGCAGCTGGTCCTCCAGCCACTGGAGCTGGTCGCTGCTGATGTGACCGCCGTCCAAGCCGGACGGGTTGGTGGTGTCGAGAACGATATGCCGTACCCGGTCGCCGGGACGGCCGGGAACCACATAGAACGCGGCGTCGCCCAGCGCGAAACCGTGCCCGACGGGGGTGCCCTGGGTGGTGAAATGCTCCGCGATGAAGTCCGCGCGGCTGGCCAACCGCCGGCGTGGATCGGCAGGCACGTCCAGGCCGGGGCAGTTGCTGATCCCGAATATCTGGCCCACGAGGTCGAACCAGCCGACGTTTCCCGCGACGTCGGGCAGGGGCTGGAGGAGCTGGGTGCTCTTGAAGCCGCCTTCGGCGATGGCACCAAGGTCCAGCCCGGGGATCGAGAACCCGGGCGGTAGGTTGCCCTGGACGAGCGCGTCGTGGTTGCCGTAGCAGGCGAACCACGCCATGCCCAGGCCGGTCGCCGCGAACGGCTTGCGGGCAATGAACGGCACCTGAGCGACAGCCGGGTACCCGGCCCGGAAGTAGTTGTCCAGCCCAGGACCGTTGTGGTTGGACTCCTCGAAGTCGAAGCTCGCCGGGTGCCAATACTCCACCGCAAGACCCAGCGCGTCGCTGGTCACGCTGTGATCCAGGCTCGGTGAGCCCGAGTTCGTCGTGACGGTCTGCCCATCAAGGATGTCGATGTACCAGCGCAGCTAGGCTGACCTGGGCTTTGCGTGGCAGGTCCTGGATTCGAACCAGGGTAGATTGACAGACCCCGACGCCAGCCGGAACATCCGGCAGAACCATTGACAAACAAAGGCATGCCGCCGATGCCGCCCGCGCCGCCCTGGACCAGCTCGCCCAGATCTGGGGCAGCCAGCAGCGGCTCAGGCCTAAGGCGCTCGCCGGTCTGATACCGCAGCGAAACCGCAGGTGAGTCATCCTTGACGTGGCGCGATAGCGAGGGGTGACAGTGCGGCTGCTGGTGATCGAGGACGACCAGGAGATGGCCGAGACCGTGGCCATGGGCCTGCGCCACGCCGGCATGGCGGTCGACGTCGCGCTCGACGGCCCTGCCGGGCTGCAGCGGGCCCTGGCCTGCGACTACGACGTGATCGTCTTGGACCGGGACCTGCCGGGCATGCACGGCGACGAGATCTGCGGCAGCCTTGTGGCCGCCCGGTGCCGCAGCCGGGTGCTGATGCTGACCGCCGCGGCCGGAACGGCGGACCTGGTGGACGGGCTCGGCCGCGGCGCGGATGACTACCTGGGCAAGCCGTTCGACTTCGCCGAGCTCGTCGCCCGGATCGGCGCGCTGTTCCGCCGGGCGCAGCCCGCCATCCCGCCTGTGCTCCGCCACAAGGACACGAGAACGCCAACCCCTTCACCGCCGCCGTGAAGATCACCGTCAGCCGGCTCCGCGGCAAGCTCGGAGACCCGGCAGTGATCGAAACGATCACCAGAGCCGGGTACCGGATCGGGGAACGGACATGACCGGGGGCAGGCGCACCCCTGGCGCACCGCGCGCCGGCCGGCCGCGGCGCGCCGGCCGGCCGCGGCGCACCGTCAGGCTCCGCCTGACGCTGTGGTACGCCGGGCTGTTCTTCCTGTCCGGAGCCGCGCTGCTGGCGATCACCTACGCCCTGGTGGTCCAGGCCTTTACCGCCGGGACCGGGCGGGCCGCGACCTGCCAGCGGCCGGGCTCTGGTTGTCATGTCATCCCGGTCACGCAACTCCGGGCCGCCGCCCTGCAGGAGCATGGCACCGCGCCGCCGACCTGGGGCAACGCCTGGCCCTGACCGGCGCCGATGACGAACTCAAGGAACTGGGCGACACCTTCGACGCCCTGCTCGCCCGGCTCGAAGCATCCTTCGCCGCTTCCGGCCTGCTGGAACATGGCGCCCGCGATCTGAGAGGCTGGATTGACTGGCCAGGCTGGCGAGGCTAGCGCGCTCGGACCCAGGTCGGCGTCGATAGGTAAGAACGCGGCGACAAGGCACAGGCATCAGTCGCGTTCTAGCGTCGCCATGGCATCCCTGACCGCGTCCGAGCATACGGCGCGGGATCTGTCGACGAGATCCCGCATTACGCCGGGTTCCGGTCGCGCGGCAGTGAGGAACTCGTCAACCCGGCGCAGCCCTGCGCGGGACAGCAATGTCTTCTCGTTGGTGACCCACTGGCCCCGCGCGGCGAGCACCGCGTGCGCGGCATAAGAGGTTGCCTGGGCGACGAGCCCGGCGCATTGGGCGAGCCGTCCGTATGGAGCATGGTTCGCCCGCGCATAATCGAATGTCCGCTCAGCCCTGCCCCACCAGACTCGCGGTGCCCGCTCGCGCAGCGCCGCAGGGTAGTCCAGCGTGGGCAGCTCCCCGAACAGAACCTGCTTGACGGCCAGCTCCGCGAGTACCAGGTAAGACGGAAGACCTGCCAGGTGAAACATCAACGGCTCGATGTCAAACCGGCCGTCGCGTGCCGCGGCGATTTCGCGGTCAATGATGTTCAGGTCGCGGAAGTGGACGTCGGCGCGGCGGCCGTCGATCTCCAGCCATGCCCCGCCGTTGAACACGCCCTTGCTCCACCCGCCGACCTCGGAGACCTCACCCGGCCAGCCGACGTCCCGCAACGCCTGGGGGTCGAAGCGCCCGCGGTAGTAGATCGCGAAGTCCCAGTCGCTGTCTGGCCGGTACGTCCCCTGGGCACGCGATCCCCCCAAAGTGACAGCCTGTACTCCCGGCAGGCCGCCAAGACGGTCAGCCACGTGGCGGAGGAAGGCGTCATCGTCCACAACCGGAAACTAGCAGTGAAGAAATGCGTGGCCCATTCCTGCCACCGCCAGATTCGCGCCGCTGAGGTCCGCGCCTGCCAGGTTCGCGCGTGTCATTTCGCGCTCCTGGCGGTAAGCGCATCTGAGAATTCCGTCGGCCAGATCAGCATCCACAAGCGCACCCACGGAGAGATCGGAGCCGCTGAGGTCGGCTCCGGCGAGCCGGGCTGCGCGCAGATTGGCGCTGCGCAGGTTAGAACCTGACAGGTCCGCTCGGCCCAGATTGACGCCGGCCAGATCGGTTCCTTCCAGATCCGCGCCGGCCAGCTTCGCGCCGGTCAGGTCCGCTCCGGTGAGGCAGGTTCCGCCGAGAGTTATACGCCGGCGCTCCGGGCGTGACGGCCGCAGAGCCAGGATGTCAAAGCAGCCTGAACGTCCGCGGGTGTCGGTGCAGGCCTGGTGGGCACGGCGCGAAGGCTGCCACTTTTGCGCGCCGGTGAGCCGGTGAGCGGGTTACCGGGCTCTGGCGGGCGTTGTTGTGGTCAGGTACTGGTGCACTGAGCCAATGGCGACCGAGCCTTCGCCGCCGCCGGCGGCGCCGGCGCGCTTGATGGATCCGTAGCGTACGTCGCCCGGCCGGGCAGGCTTGTCTCGAAGGGAAGGGGTGCGCGGGTCAGCAGTGCTACTCACGCGTGCTCTGCCGTTGACCCTGCCGGGCTTGCCTGAGACGACGCCTGCCGTGCGGCCCGCCTGGTGGAGGTCGGCAGCGTCCGAAAGCCTGATGCCGCCGCTGGCGCCCCTGCCGTGGCCTGTAGTAGCGCGGCAGCCCCGAGCCCGAACCTGACGCCCGGCCGTCGACATTGCCGGTCAGTTCATGGCTGGGATGGCGGGGGCGAAGAAGTCGGTGCGCAGCTGGCTGACGCGCTCGTGCTCGTCGTGATGGACCCAGTGGGAGGCGTCGGGCAGGCGCTTGACGCGGTGGAGGTTGGGCACATCGTCGTGATCGGGCTCGGCAAGTTCCTCGCCGAGGTAGCGATCCCGCTGTCCCCAGATGACCAGGGTCGGCGCCTTGATCAGGCGCAGCGCCGCTTCGGCGCGCTTGGGCGGGGTTCGCACCGAGGACCGGTAATAGTTGATCATCGCAGTTGCGGCGCCTGGCTGTGACCACGCCTCGACGTAACGGTCGATCTCCTCCGGGGTGTAGGCCGGGTCGGCATCGCGCAGGAAGTGCCGGAAGAACCGCCAGTGGTCAGAGCGCACGACGCTTTCTGGCAACTCCGGGAGGTCGAAGAAGAAGAAGTACCAGGACTTGCGGAGCTGACCCGGATGGTGCAGACCCTGCGAGAGCTTCCGCGGATGAGCTGCGTTGAGGATGGCCAGGCGGTCCACGACCTCAGGGTGATTCATCGCCGTGGCCCAGGCGATGGATCCGCCCCAGTCGTGACCTGCCAGCAGGGCCGACTCGGCGCCGCGTTCGTGGACCAGATCGCGGATGTCGGCGGCCAGCTTGCCGGTGTCGTAGGCCGCTACGCCGTCCGGCTTCGAGGACAGGTTATAGCCGCGCGTGTCAGGAGCGATGACCCGGAATCCCGCCGCCGCGAGCGGCTGGATCTGCTGCCGCCAGCCGTACCAGAACTCGGGGAATCCGTGCAGCAGAATTGTCAGCGGCCCCTCGCCGGCCTCGACGTAATGCAGTCGCTGGTCGCCGATCTCGGCGTAGCCTTCACGAAGTCCGTTGTCTTCGGCCATGATCATCGCCCCCGTGGAACGAGCCTGCTCCGAGCGGGTGACCATGCCCGCGAACAGGCTGCCTGAACCCGCACGCGGGCAATAGCCAGGTTCCAGACACTGACGCACTGGCCGGAGGCGTTCGGGTTCGCCGTCCTGTCCTCATGGCCGCTGTTGACCCCCTCGCCGGAGCCAGGCTCGACCGACTTGATCATGCCCTGACCGCTGGCAGCTACCTCGCCGAGCATGCCGCGGACACGACATCAGGCGAGATCTCAATCTTTCCCGTGCTCGCCGCCTCGACGAGCGGGGTGGACGAAGTAGCGGTCACGCAGTTGCAGCGGCTTGAGATGCCTGGTTCGCCGCCCGATATGGACCGTGCTGGATGGCCAGGCAAGCCGCCGAGGTCGTCCTGATCGGTGACACGGTCCGGCGCGCCAGGGACACCGGCCGCGCGTTCGCTGCCTTGGTTCTGTCCTGCCTGGAATCCGCTGGTTACCGCACGCGCCGCGCTTCCTTGGCGTTGATGACCGCGGCCGGCCGCGTCAGCGCTGTCCGAGCCTGGTCTGGCCGTCGAGAAGTTCCCTCGCGATGTCCAGGTGGCCGGCATGTCGCGCGGTCTCCTCGATCATGTGCAGCACGACCCAGCGCACATCCTGCGGTTCGTCTTGCCCCGGGACACCGTGCCTGCCGCGCGGCCGCGCCGATAGCGGCGTAACCGCCAGCACCGCGTCCGAGCTCGCGCACTGGTCACGGTAAAAGCCGATGATCTCCGCGGAGGTCAGGTCAGTGACGAATGCTGCCGTCGGGTCATAGGGAGGCACGTCCTCGTCCTCGGACGGTGGCTCGGGCGCTACGCCAGCCACGACCCCCTGGAACCAGTGCCACTCGGCGCCCCCAAGGTGCTCGACCAGCCCGGCCGGCGTCCAGCCCGACGGCACGACCGACCGGTGCCACGCTTCCTCATCGAGTCCGGCCGCGATCGAGAGCACCGCGTCGCGCTGGGCGGCGAGGAAGGCCAGCAGAGCCTGGTCTCCGGCGTCCTCATTCCGATTGCTGGTCACGGCCATCCTCCGGGTACTTGTCGTGGTGGAGCAACTCGACGTGTTCGTCCTGACGGCCAAGCGGCGTGAGGTCCAGCAGGATGTCGGTCTCGCACAGCAAGTAGCTGACTGGGCCATAGCCCGACCAGGTGTGCAGCACGGTGCCGCCATCCCGCAGGAAGACGCTGACGCCGCCCTGCTCGCCGGGCCGGGCAGCCCACGCCTCGTCCCTGTCGGCCAGCTCCTGCGCCGTCCGGAAGTTGTACTGGACGGGAGCGACGCTCTCGTCGTTCGTCACGTGGAAGTCGTAGTTGAAGTCGCTTCCATGCGAGGAGTACCACGGGAAGGTCCAGCCCATCCGCTGCCGGAATGGCTCGATCTTGCCGATCGGCGCCCGTGACACCGCCGCGTATGTGGTGTTGCGGGCATGCAGGTGACCCAGGGGACCCACGTTGTCGGCCTGGTAGGAGCAGACCGGGCAGCCTTCGTCCCATGCCGGGTCGAACATGAAGTGCTGCACGATGAGCTGAGTCCGTCCCTCGAACATGTCGAGCAGGCTGGCCTTGCCGTCCGGGCCGTCGAAGACATAGTCCTTCTCGATTCTGACGGCCGGCATCTCGCGGCGCAGGCTCGAGATCTGCTCCAGGGTGCGCACGGCCTCCTCCTCCGCGGCCTGCAACTCCTTGCGTGCGGCCAGCCACTCGGCGGCCGAGACAACTCGCGGACTCATGGCAACCTCCGGGAATGTGGGGTGGGCTCGTGTTGCCACCGCTACGAGGTTGGACGGATAGCGTCCCGCGAACTCATCGCCACGCCCGGGCGGTGTTACAGGGCGGCAGGGAAGCGTTACAGGGCGGCAGGGAAGCCGAAGTACGTGAACAGCTCGGGGAACACAAAGCAGTGCAGACCGGTGATCAGGCTGCCATCGGTCTCCAGCACCTGAAGCGCCCACGTGTGGTAGCCACCGCGGCCGTCCGGGCGGTACTGCGCGAAGGCGCCGCAGCCGTTCGCCGTGGTGGGCAGCAGCCGGGACCCACGGCACTCCGAGCCTGGCCCCAGCATCCACGCCCTGATGTCGTCCTGGCCGCGGAGCCACAGCGGCAGCGGCGGCATCGAGTTCACCGCGTCGCTGCGCAGCAGCGCGGTCAGCCGGGGCACGTCGTAGGACTCGAAGGCGGCGACGTACTCCTCCAGCAGGGCAGGGTCGGTGCCGCCGCCCTGCGCCGTGTCGTCCTCGTCGATGGACGGCACCGCGGCGCGAGCACGCTGCAGCGCGCTGTTCGCCGACGCCACGGTGGTGCCGAGCAGTTCCGCGGTCTCTGCCGCTGAATGCTGCAGCACGTCACGCAGGATCAGCGCCGCGCGCTGGCGCGGGGTCAGCCGCTGCAGCGCGGCCACGAAGGCGAGCCTGACCGTCTCCCTGGACACGACCTGCTCGGCCGGATCGGCGGTGCCGTCCGCGATCTTGGCGTCATGGATCGGCAGCACCCAGGTGCGCTCGTTAAGCGGCGGCGGAATACGAGCACCGCGCGCCCGCGTGGGCGGCTGCAAATCCATCGGCACGGTGCGGCGGTTCCGTTTCCGCAGCATGTCGATGCACACGTTGGTGGCGATCCGGTGCAGCCAGGTGCGTAGCGACGAGCGGCCCTCGAACCTGCCGAACTCCCGCCAGGCGCGGACCATCGTGTCCTGCACGGCGTCCTCGGCGTCGAACGGCGAGCCGAGCATCCGGTAGCAGTACCCGGTCAGTTCGCGGGTCAGCCGCTCGTACTCGGCGCGCTCCATTCCGCTGAAGATGGCGCTTGCGTCCGTCTCCCGCTCAATCGTCATGCTCCGAGCGTATGGCCACACGCAACCGGCACAGCCTCGAGGTGCTGACAGCGGACCCCGAAACGCCTTGGCTCGATCGGTTACGGAGCGGGGCGCCTGTCCCAGCCGTGGAACGGTGAGTGGTCGCCCGCGTCCCACGCCTCGCGCAGTCCCGGCTTGCTCAGGTCCCAGTCGGGGCGGATCTCGCTGGTCGCGGCGCGGAGGTCACGCCAGAGGTCGTGGACCGACGGGCGGCCCCAGAACCAGTAGCCGTTGTAGATGCTGTGAACGACGAGGCTCGGCTTGAGCACGAGCGTGTACGGGATCATGGGGTTGTGCTCAGGGTCGGTGTACTCAGCGATGTCGAGGTCCTGCTGGATCGTCCGGTCTGGATCGGACAGGAACGGCCACTGAGCGCCGACCGAGGCGCGGAACTCCTGCAGCGTGTGGTGCTCGTCGGTCGAGATCGTGACGATCTGGGTGTAGGCCACCGCGACCTTCGGCTGGAACGCAGCGAGCTCGAGATGCTGCTGGTGCTCCTTCGGGCAGTAGTGGCCGCGCGCGAGCGTGAGGATCATCGGATCGCGGCCCTGGAGTTGGCTGAGCTTGCGCACGGTGCTGGTGTGGTCGGGCAACGCGTAGTCAGGGAAGACGCCTCCAGGAACGATGTCGGAGCGCATGAATGACTTCCTCTCACGTGGCGTCGCGGACCGAAGGCCAGTATGCCCGCCGGCGTAGCAGCCGACCCTGCCGCACTGTCGCGGCCACCGCGGGCCGTCGACTACGCCGCGACTAGCTCATCGAGTACGTCAGCGAGACCGGCCAGGTTAGCGAGTTCCCTGGCGGGCGCGAGCTCAGCCCGCTCGGCAAGGCGGTTGATCCAGACCGACCGGATACCGAGCTCGCGCGCTGGCGCTATGTCGTGGAAGTAGCTCTGCGCGACGTGGACGTGACGGGACTTGTCCGCGCCGGTCGACTCGTAGAACGCGCGCCAGTGCCAGGGAGCAGGCTTGTAAGAGCCGATTTCCGACGCCACGATCGCCAGCTCGAAGGGTACGCCGATGGCGGCGAGCGACGCCTCGATCAGGTCGCGGTCGGTGTTCGAGAGGGCGGCGAGCCGCCAGCCGCGCTCACGGGCCTCTGCCAGCGCGGCGGGCACCTCGGGGAACACGGGCCAGCCGGGAAGCGAGCGACCGAGCGCGTCATGCTCTGCGTCAGGAAGGCCGGCCCCTGCCTCGGCCGCGAGCTGCGCGAGCACGGCCGCCATGACGTCGCGGTAACGGCTCCCGGGATGCTCACCCTGGACGCGCGGCTCGATCTCGTGATACCGCGCGAGCTTGTGCCCGGCGGCCGGCGGGCCGAAGAGGCGGGCGAGCTCCGCCTGTATCCCCGCGTTCCAGTCGACGAGCGTTCCGTAGCAGTCGAACGTCGCCCATCGCGGCGCCATCGCAGGAGCATCGCACGAGCCGCGCGCCGTCACAAGCTCGCTTTGGCCCGGTTGGCGCCCGGGCCGGTTGGCGCCTGGCCCGGTTGGCGCCCGGCCCGGTGGGATGTTTCGATCGATGCACCGCGAGGCGGGCGTTTGCCCGCGACCGCCAAGCTCACGGCCGCGTTCCTGAGGGAGACCGGATGACCATCCTCGACGACATCGGCGCGCATATCCCGGCATACCGCGTGCTCACCGATCCCGACGTGATGCTCGGCCTGTCCAGGGATCAGGGTGCGGGCGCGATGGCTGGCAAGCCGGTGGCGGTGATCAGGGCTGAGTCGACCGGCGAGGTCGCCGAGGTGGTCAGGGCGTGCATCAGGCACCGCGTGCCCGTCGTCACGCGCGGCGCCGGGACCGGCCTGTCGGGCGGCGCGAACGCGATCGATGGCGGCATCGTCGTCGCTCTGGACCGCATGGACCGAGTGCTGCGCATCGACCCCATGGAGCGCCTCGCCGTTGTCCAGGCCGGCGTGATCAACGATGACCTGCGCGGCGCGGTGGCGGAGCACGGCCTGTGGTACCCGCCTGACCCGGCGAGTTCGCCGTGGTCGACGATCGGCGGGAACGTGGCCACCAACGCCGGCGGCATCTGCTGCGTCAAGTACGGCGTCACGCGCGACTACGTGCTCGCGCTCGAGATGGTCACCGGCACCGGCGAGATCGTGCGGATCGGGCGTCGCACCGCCAAGGGCGTCGCCGGGTATGACCTGGTGGGCCTCGTGGTCGGCGCGGAGGGAACGCTCGGCGTGGTCACCGAGGTGACCGTCCGGCTCCGCCCGTTGCCGCCGGCGCCGCGTTCGATCGTCGGCTTCTTCGGATCGATCATCGACGCGGGCAACGCGGTTCGCGCGGTCGCGGGCGCGGGGCTCACCCCGTCCGCGCTGGAACTGATGGATCAGCACTGCCTCGCCGCGGTGGACGCGTGGAAGAACATGGGCCTGTCGGTGGACGCCGAGGTTATCCTCCTCGGCCGCATCGACGACCCTGGCAGCACCGGAGACGCGCAGGCCGCCGCGATGGTGGAGTGCTTCATCGCATCTGGCGCCACGTTCGCGGCCGCGTCGGCCGACGACGAGGAGGCAGAAGCGATGTTCGCCGCGCGACGGCTGGCGTACCCGGCGCTGGAGCGCCTCGGGCCCGTGGTCACCGAGGACGTGTGCGTCCCCAAGGCACAGGTGCCCGAGATGCTCGCCAGGATCGAGGCGGCGGCGAACCGGCACGGCATCAAGATCGCCAACGTCGCGCACGCCGGCGACGGCAACCTGCACCCGTTGCTAGTCGCCCAGACCGGCGACGAGGACGAGCGCCGCAGGACCGAGCTCGCGTTCGAGGAGATCATCGCCGACGCCATCGCGCTCGGCGGAACGGTCACCGGGGAGCACGGCGTCGGCCTCCTCAAGCGGCATGGCCTCAGCCAGGAGCTCGACCCCGTGGTGATGGAGATGCACCGCGCGGTGAAGCGTGCGCTTGACCCGCATCACATCCTCAATCCCGGCAAGATCTTCGACCTGGACTGATCACCAGGACGGCGGCTCCGGCGGTGACTCGTCATCGGGCGGCGGCTTGCCGGATCGCCTTCCCGGAATCCACGAGCGCCCGCCAGGGCGGCGCGAGGCGCCGGAGGACGACAAGAAACAACGACACGATGATGATCTGAATGAACGTGGCCAGCCGGTGCAGCAGGGAATCCGCTATCCCGGCAGCGACCAGGCCGCCGGTGATCGCGAGCATCAGCCAGAGTGCGGCATGCCGCAGGAATCCGCGGCTCGACGGGGTGAAGGCGCCCTCCGCGCGGGCGGGCCCCTCCCGCGCCCGCTTCGCCTCGCGCTTTTCCGCTCCTGGCCCGCTCACATGCCCTCTCAGCCGGCTAGCTTGCGCTGACGCGACATCTCACGTCGGCCCCCGGCCGGTCAGGAGGACACCGCGATCGCGGCGTGGATTCAGGATCCGGCGAAGTCGACGTCCCTCGCCTGAACCGTGCCGGCCTCGCGGCCAGGAGCCGACTGGTACTTCCAGTACAGGTTCGTGTGCGCGATCACCTGGTCAGGCGGCGGCGCTCCCCATTCGGTCTGGTCTTCCGTCGTGTGGGCGTCGCTGACCAGCGTCGCGTCGTATCCCCTCGTGAACGCGCCGTGCAGCGTCGAGCGGATGCAGGCATCGGTCTGGGCGCCGGCGACCACCAGGCGCCCGACGCCCAGGCCAGACAGCACCGATTCCAGCGTGGTGTCCTCGAAGGAGTCGCCGTAGTTCTTCGAGACGACCGGCTCGCTGTCGCCGGGCTTCAGCTCGGGAACGATCCGCCACTCGTCGCTGCCCTGCGCGAGATTCTCGTCGGAATGCTGAACCCACACGACGGGGATCCGTTCCCGGCGGGCCTTCTCGACCAGGCTGGCGACGTTCGCGACGACCGCGTCACGCTCGTAGTTACCGTCGACGACGCCGTTCTGCACGTCGATGACGATGAGTGCTGTGTTGGGCCTGTTCTGGAGGGTGGTCATGGCGTTCCTCACTGACTGACGGGCGTCTAGCTCTCGGGTACCCCGCCCACGCTAGTCACGCCCGCTGACATCGGCCCGGCTTCGACTTGATCGAGGCGGATGTAGGAGGTTTCCACGAGCAGCACCGAAGCAACCCTGCCGTCAGCGAGACGGCGGAAGACAACGTCCTCGCCAGCGAAGTTCGAACCCGGCTCGACGGTGAAGACGTCAGGGTCGCTGGTCGGCAGCAGCGCCAGCCTGAAGCCGGGAACCTCGGGGCTGACGAGGGCGAGCTCACCGCCGTGCCATTCCAGGCGCAGGATCCAGCCGCCGAGCTGCGGGCGGGTGTACACGCCGAGCAGCGGCAGGTACCCAGCGGGAACAGGACCGGGTTCGTCGGCGGCCCGCGCGGGAGCCGGGGCATGGCGGGACGCGATCGCGGCGAGGTCGAAGGCGACGGCAGCTCCGTCGGCGGTCCCGTTCACCATGACGACGGCGCCGACCTGCCTGGCAGGGTCGAAACACAGGACTGACGTGAATCCAGGCAGCCATCCCGCGTGCTGGATCCATACCTGGCCGTCATCGCGGATCCCAGACCACGAGATGCCCCATGCACTCGTCCATCCGTCGTCGGCCAGGTAGCGCGGCTTGTGCATCTCGCGCAGCGTCGCCGGCGCCAGGACGGGAGCGCCGGCGGACCGCCCCCGGTAGGCGCCCAGCTGGAAAGCGATCCATCTGGCGAGGTCCTCAGCGCACGACCACATCCCGCCCTCAGCCCACACCGGCGACATGTCAGGCACCGGACGGAACTCACTCGTCAGGCCTGGCCAGTCATAGCCGGTCGCGCACCGGTCTTTCAGCGGCCCGGCGAGCGGCTCGAAGCTGGTGGCCAGCATCCCGAGCGGCGCGAGGATCGACTCCGTGACATACCGCGGATAGGGGACGCCGCTGACCCTGGTCACGATCTCGCCAAGCAGCTGATAGGCCAGGTCGGAGTATTTGTGCTGCGACTCGGGCGGCACCTTGACGCCGATGCTGCCCGCGTCGGCAAGGGTCAGTGAGGGCGAGCCCTGGTAGCGCGATGCGGACCAGTCCGTACCCGGGGGATCCATCGCCAGCCCCGACTGGTGGCTCAGCATCCGGCGGATCGTCACCGCCTCGATCGGCCCGAACGGGCTCGCGGCGCGGCGCAGTTCGGGCAGGTGCGCGACCGCTGGCTCGTCTAGGTCCAGGCGCCCCGCGTCACGGAGCAGCATCACGGCCGTGCCTGTGAAGGTCTTGGTGACGGACGCGATCCGGTACAAGGTCCCTGGCCGGGCTGGCCGCCTTGCCGCGACGTCGGCGAAGCCGACCGCCGCCGACCACCCGGGCCCGGTGCCGCAGACCACCGCCGCCGCGGAGCCAGGCAGCCCGTTATCCTGCACGAACGCACCAAGCGTAGCTTCCAGGTCCGCGGCGGCTGATGAGTCTTCCTGCATAACTAACCTCCCGGGCGACTCGGTGATCATGGCAGAATCCCGGCACTCCTCGCGCCGCAATATTCACCAGCGCGCTAACCCGTGCGCGGCCTACTCGATGTCTCGGCAGTGTGTTTGAATACTGCCGTGGAACAGGTCGGACTTCCCTTGATACCGGAACAGTGTCGAGCCAGGCACCCGTGGAGGCCCGGCCTGGTGACGATCGACTGGGAGCCGTGTGACTGCCCCCAGGCACGGAAGGCGCGTGGCGGGCACATCACGGTCCGGTGCGGCCAGCCAGGCTGCGAGGAGACCTGGCTGGCGCCGTTGCACAAGCGCGAGGACATGAAGATCCTCGGCCATCACAGGCCTGGCTACCGATAGGGCGCCCGGGCTGAGCGGCGGGCCTGGCGCGGGCCGGCGGCGATCTCGGCGATCCACTCCTCGGACACGTCCAGGTCTACGATCGTGCCGGTCAGGACGTCGTCGTCGGCATCCGGCTCCGTGTCGGACAAGGGGACCGAGGACACCGGCGCCGCGGGCAGGGCCGGGCGGCTCAGTCGCGCAGAACGCAGCGCCGCGGGACGCGGTGCCGCCGGCGGCGGAGCCGCAGGACACGGACCCTGCGGGCCGGCGCTGCTGGCCTCGGGGCCGCGAGCCTGGGCGCGGCCCGGCCTCGCATCGCCTGCGCGGGTGGCACGCCGCCAAACGATGGCGAAGGTATGAAGCGCGGCAGCTGCGCGGGGTGCGGAGGCAACGCGGCGCGCGCAGGCACGGCGGGCTCAGCCGGCGTCAGGCGAAGCGCGAGGGCAGGGCACATCTCGACGGCCTGGCGCGCTTCCCTGGCAAGCCACAGCGGCACCGGCATGTCCAGCATGACCGGGAAGCCCCGCTGATCGCGCTGGATCAGCTCGGGCACGATGTGGGCACAGAGCCCGTGCCCCTGGCAGCGGGTCCAGTCGATGGTCAGCTCCAGCTCGCCTGGTGCGACCGGCAGCGGCAGGCTGCTGCCTGCCGTGCGGCCGCAGCCGCCGCGGAAGAAATGCTCGGCCAGGTCGTCGGCGAACACGTCGACGGCCGACAGCACGAAGCGGGAGACGCCGTCCGGGTGCGAGCACGCGCCGCGGCCCCTGACCGATGCCGCGCTCCGGCGCAGTGTGTCCAGCTCTTCCACCCCGCCCGAACCGTCGGCCAAGGCGACGAGCGAACGGGCGACACTGGGAAGGCCGAGCTTGCACGGGCCGCACTGACCAGAGGACTCCTTCGCGAGATACGCGGCGACCCGCGCCACCTCGCCGATCGGGCAGTTGTCCTGCCCAAGCACCAGCACGACCCCGGCGCCGAGCGTTCCCCCGGCCGCTGCCAGCCCGGCCCGGCTCACGGGCGCGTCGTAGGCTTCCCCTGCGGTGAGCCAGCTGCCGTGGTAGCCGCCGACCAGCACGCCATCGGCTGGCCGGGCGCCGCACAGGTCGAGCACATCGCCGAGCGGCACGCCCGTGGGCACCTCGACGACCGCCGGCCGGCCCACCGCACCGCCGACTGTCAGCAGCACGGTTCCCGGCTCCGCGGCGGTCCCGGCTGTCGCGTAGCCCTCGGGCCCGATCATCGTGAGGACGGCGAGCTGCGCGAACGTCTCCGCGTTGGAAAGCAGGGTCGGACGGCCGGCGACGCCGCTTGAGCTCGCGTGCCTCTTGCGGCCCTGGGGCAGCGGGGTCCGCCCGTTCATCGCGTTGATCAGCGAGCTGGACTCGCCGGAGACGAACCTGTCGGGCACCCGCACGACCTCGACCAGCCGCCTGAGGGCTGGCTCGGCGGCTGCCGCCTGCCTGACCGACCTGCCCACCAGCGAGCTGGTGACTCCCACCACGATCTTCTGGGCACCTAGCGCGGTCGCGGCGGCTAGCGCCCCGTTCAGCACCAGGTACGGCGACCTGAGCAGCAGCATCCGGTCCTTGACGCTGCCTGGCTCGCCCTCTGCGGCGTTCACCGCGATCACCGGAGCGCGCCTACGGGACTTCGCCGCGAGCTGCACGGCCGACAGCTTGCGCGCGAACGGGAACCCCGCTCCGCCCCGCCCGCGCAAGTCGACCTGCGACGCCATGGCGATCAGCTGCTGGGCGCTGCGCCGCGGCACGGGGCCGAAGACCTGCTGATAGGCCGCCCGGTCGATTCTGGTCACCCGGTCCAGCCCGGCCGTGAGTCTCGGCCGCCCGATGCAGAACACCTCGGGGACCGCCGCTGGCATCACCATTGCCCGGCCCCGTCCGCCTCCCCCTGCCGCCACTCAGCGCCTGGCGCGGGTGCGGGCCAGCGGGCTGCAGGGAGCATGGGACCTTGTGAGCGCGGCAGAGCGGGACCTCGAGCGCGCGGCTGAGCTGTGTCACTGTGGCGCGGCAGCGCCGTGTGCGACTGTGGCGCGGCAGCGCCGTGGCGATGTCCTGGGCTGACGCGAACCTCGTCATGGCAGGAACGGGGCCGGGCAGCACTTCGGCACGGCCGCGATGCGCCACCGCGACCCTGATCAGCAACGCGAGCGCGACGGCGACGACACACGCGCCGTAGCTCAAGTCGACGTACGGCTTCGCCGCGCGACCGCCGAGCAGCCCGTGCAGGATGGCAAACGGCCACGCCGCGTACGCCGTGACGTGGACCGCGCGCCACAGCCTCGGCCAGCGATCGGCGAACGCACGCCTCGCGACCCCGGTCGCGATGATGACGAGCATCAGATCGGACGCGACGGTGCCGAGCCCGATGTACAGCGTGCGGTGACCTGACAGGAACGGCACGAAGGCGTCCAGGAGACGGGAGCGGCGGGCCACGATCTCCAGCGCGACGTGGACCACCAGCGCGCCGATCGCGGCGGCAGAGATCGCGCGGTGCACCGCCTGCGAGACCACCCTGCCACCTGCCGGCATCACGATCCGGTCGGTCGCGATCAGCCCGGCGGCGACGGTGGCGGTGAGCGCCACCAGCGCGAACACCCCGGTGTAGAAGAGCAGGAACCGCTGCACGGCGACGATGATCGCGCGCCCCTGGCCGGTCAGGCTGGCCGCGGAACTCGCGCACGCCACGACCGCGAGCACGACACCTGCGGGGATCCAGGGCCGGTTCCGGTCGCGGGCAAGCCTGACCTCCGGCACCGTCAGGCGCCTACGCCTGGCTGCCACCTAGTCCAAACCTCCCGGGGTCAGTCGCCACCACTGGCTCCGCGTGATGTTCAGGGCCGAAACTTCGTTGATTCGACGGCAGACGCGGCAGGTCTCCGAACGCGAACGATGGTAACGGAGCTATCACAAACATGCGGACAAATGATTTATTTGTCATAGCTACCGTTCTTTCCCACAGGTCAGGACGCGGCGGTGTATGCCGCGGGACGGGGACAGGGACGGGTGCGGCGCGAGGTCAGAGCGAGAACCCGGGCGGCCGCGCGAGGTCGGGATGCTCGTGCTGGAAGGCCCTGGCTGCCGCCAGCGTGCGGACCCAGTCGTAGTAGACGCCCTTGCAGGTGAGCAGCTCCAACCTCAGGTCGCGCAGGCGGGCGAGCCCGGCAGCGTGGCCGCCCGACGGCGAGTACACGGCATCGGGGATCACGACCACCCGGTACCCGGCCTCGGCCAGCCCGACGGCTGAGTGCGTCACGCACACATCGGTCTCGAAGCCGGCCAGAACCGCCGTGCGGCGCCCTGTCCCGCGCACCGCCCGCATGATGTCCTCGCAGTCGGCCAGCCCGAAAACGGGCTTCGCGAAGACCGGCGTCGCAGGCGGCAGCGCTGCGAGGACAGCCCCGTCGGTGGCCCCGTTATGCTCCCGGTCTTCTTCGGTGATCACGGCGGGTATGCCGAGCGCCGTCGCCGCCCCGGCCAGCCATGCCGCGCGCCTTGCGGCGGTTACCGCGCTGGCGGCTTCGCACGCGTCCAGGCGCTCGCCCCAGAAGGCCGGCTGCAGATCGACGACGATGAGCAGGCTGTCCTCGCGTTCGATCAGCGGCATCGCTGTCAGCCCTGGTCCTCGCCCTTGCGCTCGGCGCGCTTGCGCCGCTTGCCCTCGTGCATCGCCTGCACCCGCGCGACGGGGATGCCGTGACCCTCGGCGATCAGCTCGTCGGGCAGGGTCTGCGGCGCGGGCATCAGGTCCGCCCACGGGTCCCTGCCGCCGGCCAGCCCGGCCGCGGTGTGCACGGTGAAGTCGGCCGGCGTCACCGCACCGAGGTCGTCCCACGGCACGGGGAACGACACGGGAGCGCCTGGCCGTACCCGCGGGCTGTAGGCCGCGACCAGCGTGGCCCCGCCGGCCCTGGTGGAGTCGATGAACACCTTGCCGTGCCGGTCGTCCTTGATGAACGCCGTTGTCGCGAGGTCCGGGTCGAGCCGCTCGGCCCTGCCCGCGAGCGCGCGGGTGGCGGCGCCCACGTCCTCGATGCCGGGCTTGTCGTCCAGCGGCACGATGACGTGCACGCCCTTGGCGCCGCTAGTCTTCACGGCGCCAGCCAGCCCGGTGTCGTCGAGCGCCTGCCTGACCAGGTAGGCGGCTCGCACGGCGAGCCCGAAAGTGTCGTGGCCTGCGGGCGGGTGGGCGGGTGGGTCGATGTCCAGCACGAGGTGCGTCTGCCGGTCCCGGCGCTCCGTGCGGACGAGGGCCGGGTGGTACTCGACGGCGCGCTGGTTGGCGAACCACAACAGCGTCCTGCGGTCGTCGCAGAGCGCGTACGTAACCTGACGCCCGGCCGACTGGGCCCACTGCTTGACCGAGCGGATCCACGGCGGCGCGTACTTGGGGAGGTTCTTCTGCATGAACGGGTCCTGGCCGCGCAGCACCCTGATCACCGACAGCGGGCGATCCTGCAGCACCGCGATCATCGGGCCGGCCATCGCGTCGAGGTAGTCGACCAGGTCCCGCTTGGTCGCGTTCGCGTCGGGGAACAGCGGCTGGTCGAGGTTGGTGAGCGAGACGCCGTCCCGCTCGTCGCTGCCCTGCTTAGGCTCAGCCGCCATAGTCGAAGAGCAGCGCCAGTGAGTCGTCCAGCTTGCGCAGCGTGCCGGCGGAGACCCGGCCGACCGGGTCGGGACCGAGCCGGTCACGGCGCAACCTGACCACGGAGTACGACTCGAGGTGACCGCTCACCTGGTCGTCGCTGGTCAGCGCCACGACGTAGGGAGTCTCTGTCAGGTCGGGGCGGTCGCTGACCCTGACGATGACCGGGTGACCCGTGATCGCGCTGAACCCGTCATTGCTGACGATGACGACGTACCCGGACCGCCCGAGACCTTGATGCGCGAAGACGTCGCCGCGATTCACGCAGCGCCCTTCCCCGCCTCCGGGTTAGGAAAGTCTTGCTCGATAGCCTCTGCCCAGGTAGCCCAGGCCTGGCCCGTGCCGCGGTCAAGCTCGGCCACCGTGGCGGCCGCGTCCCGCTGCACTTTCTCCCTGGCCGACCGGGACATCCACGCTGACATCGGCAGGCCGGCCAGCTCGGCGGCCGCCTTGGCCTGCCGGTATGTCCGCTCGTCCATGCTGATGCTGATGGTCTTCACAGCCATGTCAATAACCTTATCAATAACATTCTCGCAACGAGACTTGTTGGTCCAAGAAGTCAGGACCGGCATCGCACAACTGAGCGCCCCGGTGACGTGAACCGAAGCCGGCATCGCCAGACTAGAGGGATGAATGAGCACAGGGAGCCTAGCCCCGAGCAGCTCGCCAATGTTGTCGTGGTCGGCCCGGACGGCATCGCGCAGGAGACCGACGCCGCCGACGCGAGCCGCGAGCGCCCCGTGACCGAGATGGTCGAGCAGCCCGCGAAGGTGATGCGCGTCGGCAGCATGATCCGGCAGCTGCTCGAAGAGGTCAGGGCGGCCCCGCTGGACGAGAAGAGCAGGGCACGGCTCAAGGAGATCCACACCAGCTCGATCAAGGAGCTTGAGGACGGCCTGGCTCCCGAGCTCGTGGAAGAGCTTGACCGGCTCTCGCTGCCGTTCGCCGAGGATGACATTCCGAGCGAGGCCGAACTGAGAGTCGCCCAGGCCCAGCTCGTCGGGTGGCTCGAGGGCCTGTTCCACGGGATCCAGACCACGCTGTTCGCCCAGCAGATGGCCGCCCGGGCTCAGCTCGAGCAGATGCGCAGGGCGCTCCCGCCAGGGATGATGCCGTCCCCTGAGGACGCCGCGGCCCAGCAGCAACAGCAGCGGGCCTCAGGTCCTTACCTGTAGCGCTGCTAACCGCTCGCCGCGCCTGATCCGGTCCAGCCAGCTCGCGGCGTCGGTGAACGAGGCGTCGCTGCGCTCGGCGAGCGCCCGCTCCGCCGCGAGCTGCCCGGGATCGGCCCCGGGCCCGGCGGCGTCAGCCATCGGGTAGCTGCCGAGAAAGCGGACGTCGCTGCAGGTGCGGCGCAGGCCCATCAGCGCCTCGCCGACTCGCGGCGCGGCGATGTGCCCCTCGCAGTCGATGAAGAAGCAGTACCTGCCGATCCCCTCGCCGGTGGGCCTGGACTCGATCCGGCTCAGGTTGACGCCGCGAACGGCGAACTGGCTCAGGATGTCCATGAGCGCGCCGGGATGGTCGTCGGCCAGGAAGGCGATCACCGACGTCCTGTCGTGCCCCGTCGCCGCGGGCAGCGGGCCGGGCTGGCCGACCTCGACGAACCTGGTCACCGCCGCGGCGTTGTCGTGCACGCCGTGGGCGAGCACGTCCAGCTGGTAGTGGCGCGCCGCGAAGCTCCCGGCGAGCGCCGCGTCCAGCTCGTAATCGGCGACCTGCTGGGCTGCATCGGCGTTGGACAGCGCCGGGCGCCAGTGCGCGTCAGGCAGGTTCCTGGCCAGCCACCGGCGGCACTGCGGCTGGGCAACCGGGTGGCCGCCGACCACCTTGATGTCCGCGAGCCCGGTCCCTGCCCGCACCAGCAGCGCGAACTCGACGGGGACGATCACCTCGGCCCTGATCACCAGCTGCGGCCCGGTCGCGAGCTCGTCCAGGGTCGCGTTCACGCCGCCCTCGACCGAGCTCTCGATCGGCACGACCGCGTGGCCGGCGCTGCCGCCGCGCACGGCGTCGAGCGTGGCCTCGATCGACGCGCAGGGGAGTGCCTCGAAGTCGCCGTCTAGATGCAGCGCGCTGACGGCCTGCTCGCAGAACGTGCCGCGCGGCCCCAGATAGGCGTACCGTGGCTGGCCGGTCACGTGACGTCCGCCTGGCCGGTCAGCTGGGCGTCGGACGGGGTCGCGGCCGGCCGCCGCCAGGGCTGGCGCGACGCGAGCGCGCGGGCGACGCCCGCCAGTTGCCTGGCCCTGTGGACCTGCGAACGCAGGTCCTTGCCGGTGGCCCGGTGCGCGAGCGGCACCTGCACTTCCTCGACGCGCATGCCCTTGCGCAGCAGGTCGATGGTGAGGCCGGTCTCGGCTCCCCAGCCGGGCGCGAGCGGCCGCGCCGCCTCGAACGCCGCCCTGGTCAGGCAGCGCTGGCCGTTCAGCGGCTCTGCGGGCCGCCAGCCAGTCGCCCGTTCGATGCCGGCCCCGGACAGCCCGATCACCAGTCCGTGACCGCCGCGCTTCACCCTGGTGGCGAAGACGGCGATGGTCATGTCCGCGCGCCCGGCGATCACCGGCTCGGCCAGTGGCCCGGCGGCGGCGGCGGTCTCGCCCAGGTCGCCGTCGAGGAACAGCAGGTGGTGCGGGACCGCGGTGCCCCGCTCAGACTCGATCACCGTGACGGCCTCGGCACCTGTCTCCAGCGCCGCGGCCTTGCCGCGGCTTCGGGCGTGCCGCACGACGGTCGCCCCTGCGACGCGTGCCTCCGCCCCGGTCCCGTCGTTCGAGCCGTCGTCGACAACGACGACGACGTCCGCGCCCGGAACCCGCGCCGCGGCCCTGACGGTCGCGCCGATCCGGTGGGACTCGTTCCTGGCTGGGATGACGACGGCCAGGTCGCCGCCTAGCGGCATGGCTGCGATCTTAGGGGACACCCCCTGGTGGCGGGCTCGACCGCCCGATGCCGGGTGCGGCTAGATGCCTGGCGCTAGCTGCTGACGGCCTGCGCGGGGTTGTCGGTCACGGTGAAGACCGCTTCCAGCCCCGTCACCTGCAGGATCTTCCGCACCGCGGGGCGCGGGGCGGCCAGTTCCAGGTCACCGCCTGCGTCCTTGGCCTGCTTGTGGGCGGCAAGCAGCACGTTCACGCCGGTCGAGTCGCAGAAGTCCACCCCCGACAGGTCAACAACCAGGCGAACCGGGCTGCCGGCGGCGAGCACACCAGCAAGCTCGCGCTGCAGCCGGGGAACCGTGTACAGATCGATCTCGCCCTGGACCGACATGACGACGTATTCCCCCTGCTGCCGGCATGTGACCTTTAGCTCCACCTCCCGCACATTACTCGCCCCGGCCACGATCCACCACCCGGTGAAGATGCACCATAACGGGTACGTGCCACGCGAAAACGCCTTCTGGGACTGACTTCCCGCACTCCCGCAGGCTGAGACAAAGCTTTGGCAAAGCACGCTGGTTTGTGCCGTTCCCGGCTGATCCGCCCCGGCCACTTTCCGGACACCAGGGCAAGGTCTCGTGAGGCGATTCGAAGCCGCCGTCCAGGCCAACGGCGTCGCGACCCGCGTACGCTGAAGATATGGCGCGCATCATCTTGTTCATCGTCGCGGCGGTCGTGGTCCTGGTGCTGGCGTTGGTGCTGTTCTGGCACCTGCTGCACCTGCTGATACTTGTCTTCTGGGTCGTACTCGTGGTGCTGCTCGGATTCGGGCTGTTCCGCATCGGGCGCTGGTCCGCCTCGCGCCGGTCGTAGACCCTGGGCTCAGCCCATCGGAGTGAGCTCACCCACCCGGCGTGACTGGCCGCTCGCCGGTTGACCAGGCCCTGGCACGTGCGCGCCCGCGACAGGCGCCGATCGCGGTGCGCTGTCGAACTCGCCGGAGTCCGGATCCAAGTTGGCTGGCTGACCCCGGTCCGCCGCGGATCCGGCGGCTGCCAGCACCCGAACCGGCTCCCGGTGAATCGGCGCGCACAGGCAGCGCGGACCGCCGCGGAACGCGCCGAGCTCGCTCCCCGGCACCGCGATGACCTCAAAGCCCGCGGCCTCGAGCCTGGCGTTGGTCTCGGCGCTCCGCTCGTTGCAGATCGCGACGCGCGGGCTGATGGCCAGCGCGTTGCCGCCGTCGTCCCACTGGCTGGCCTGGCCGGGGTGCGACTCGATCCCGGTGTCGATCACCGTGAGGCTGTCGATGCGCATCGCGCGGGCGGCCGCTTCGAGGAACGGCTGCGGGCGGGTCACCCGCAGCTCACCGTCGCGGACGGTGATGGTCAGCGCCGTCAGCGTGAACGCCAGCGCGGGCACCATGATCACGACGCCGGTGTCGATGACCGTGCAGAGCCTGTCCAGGTGCCCGCCCTCGCCGCGCTGGTTCATCGGCACGGCGAGCACCGTGTGCGCCACCCCGGCCTCGAGCAGGTGGCTGGCGAGCCGCTCGGCGCTGGCCGGCGAGGTCCTGACGCCCACGCCGACCGCCACCACGCCAGGCGCCAGCAACAGCACGTCGCCGCCGTCGAGCTGCCTGCGGCCTGCCTCGTAGCGTGACCTCAGGCCGCCGAACCGCGGATGGTGACCGTAGATCACCGTCATCAGGCTGGTTTCCCTGCGGCGCGGACCAGGCAGGCTGGCCACCACGGCCTGGTCCCCTATCCAGGTGCTCGCGTCCCTGGTGAACACCAGGTTCGGCAGCGGGTCGATGACGAAGTCGTGCGGATCGAGCAGGTCGTAGACCAGGCCGCTGCCCCACCTGAGCTCGCCCGGCGTGAGCCCGGCGACCAGGACCGACGCCAGGTCCTCTGGCGACAACGACACGAGGTGATCGCGCACGCTTCCGCCGAGCACATCGCCGAGCTCGGCCTCGGCGAGAACCGAGGTGATCGCCTCGTCCCTGGCCGCGGCGTAGCAGAGCACGTCCTGCAGCAGCTCGGTGACATACAGCACCTCTGCGCCGCGATCCCGGAGCACGTCGGTGAGCACGTCGTGTTCTTGCTGCGCCCGCGCCACCCATGGCTGGCCGTCGAACCCCAGCCGACCCTTGGTCCTCGGCGTGATCCGCCTGAGTTCGAGTCCGGGCCGATGAACCAGCACTGTCCTGAGGCAGCCAACTTCACTGTCAGTGCCAATGCTGTGGCTCACGATTCCCCCGCGATTCCTCGCCATACCCCGCCGCGACGACCCCTGTTGGGAGTATCACCAATCCCTGCCGGATTACTCCAAGCCGGATGAGCCGGCGCCGGATCGGCGAATGCGGACCTGTCCGCGAAGCGGGTCTCGTGCCGGTTACGGTGCGGTCCTGGGGAGGCTGGCGATGACCTCGGCGCGACGCGAGCCCGCATCGCCGTGCCCGCCCGAGCCGTTGTGCCTGGGCGCCGCGAGCACCGCCCAGACGGTCAGCCCGATCTCATCGGCGCGCACCCCCCAGGTCTGGCACAGGTGCTCGACGATGCTGAGCCCGCGGCCGCTGACCGAGGAAGGCGAGGGATGACCGGCATGCGGGATGGTCGCGCCGCCGCCGTCGCTGACCGCAACCTCGACCGAGGTCCCGTCCATCGCCCAGGCCACCTGGAGCCGCTCACCGGGCAGCGGGTACGCGTGCAGGATCGCGTTGCTGAGAAGCTCGCTGATGACGAGCACGGCGTCACGGACGGCGCCATCGAAGACCCCGGCGGCCCTGAGTTCGTCGGAGAGGGCCTGGCGTGCGAGTGCCACGCTGGCCGGGGCACACGGCAGGTGGACGACGCTCGACGTGCTCACCTCCCTCGCCACCCGCCCCGGCATCCTGGCGCGATTCTCTCCGCACCGCGGATGTCAGATGCCCGGCCTGATGCGGCCGGAAACCGCGAGAAACCGAGGCGCTGCTCACGATGAGCGGACCGTCAGCCCGCGTCCGGGGCCGACGATCACGCCATGCCAAGCCAGCAAGGCATTGCCGTGCGCTGACCCCGGATTGAACGGTTGTTTGCGTTACTGGATCGTTATCCGGGCGGTGCCGGATGACGGGCTCCGGCAGGCCCGGCCGCGGCAGTCCCGGCACGCGCGGCAACCCGTAAGGCTGTGGTGTTCACGGTCCGCAGCGGGGACGAAGCGCTTCCTCGGGTACAGTCGGCGCCGTGACAATCGCGCGCTCCGGCAACCGGCCATGCCCGGTATCCGAGGCATGAGATCCACCAAGGCCGGCCTGCCTGGCCAGGTGCTCAACGGCGCGAACGCCACGCCGGAGCAGGACGGGAACGAGGCCGCGACGGTGCAGCCGGACGGCGCGCTGGCGGCGCTGGCCGCCCAGTACGGCCTGCGGCCGAGCGCGCAGCGGCCCTCCATCGGCACGTACCTCAGCGAGCTCGCTCGCCGGTGGAGCTTCATCATGGGCTTCGCCACCGCCCGCAACGTGGCCATGTATACAGAGGCCAAGCTCGGCCAGCTCTGGCAGGTGCTCGCGCCGCTGCTCAACGCCGGCGTGTACTTCCTGATCTTCGGCCTGATCATCAAGGGCGTCAGCCGCGGCGTGCCGGATTACCTGCCCTTCCTGGTCACCGGCGTCTTCGTGTTCAGCTTCACCCAGCGCACGTTCATCTCGACCTCGAAGGTCATCACCGACAGCCTGCCGCTCATCAGGGCGCTGAAGTTCCCGCGGGCCGCGCTGCCGCTCGCGTACGTGATGATCGAACTGCAGCAGATGCTGCTGTCGATGGCTGTGCTGTTCGTCCTCATCCTCGCCGAGGGCGAGCCGCTGACCTGGAACTGGCTGCTCGTCGTGCCTGCCCTGGCGCTGCTGACGATGTTCAACGCCGGGGTCGGGATGTTCGCGGCCAGGACCGGCGCGCGGGTCAACGACTTCGCGCAGCTGCTTCCCTTCCTGATGCGGACCTGGCTGTACCTGTCCGGCGTGATCTACAGCATCCAGCTGTTCGTCGCCGAGCACGCCCAGAACCACGGCTGGGTCACCACGCTCGTGCAGGCCAATCCGGCCGCCATCTTCATCACGCTGATCCGCCAGTCACTGCTGACCACCCAGCGCGAGAGCGAGTTCGGCGCCCATCACTTCGACGCCGCCAAGTGCTACGCATGGGCAGGCAACCCGACCAGGCCGTCTGGCGTCTCCCCGGCCCGCTGGGCAGCGGCTCAGCTTCAGGTCAGGAACGACCTGCCAAAGCTTCATCCGCTCAGCCAGTTCGGCAGCGCGTACTGCCATCCGACGTACATCTCCGGCCACCTCTGGCAGTTCGCGCTCGGCTGGGCCGTCGTCGCCTTGCTGCTCGGCTTCTGGTACTTCTGGCGGAAGGAGGTGAACTACGGCCGTGGCTAAGCAGGCGAACACGGTCGCGCCCGTGGCTGAAGCCGCAGTGTCTGCCGGGAGCACTGGCGAGCCCACCGTGATCGTCGACGGGCTGCACGTCGTCTACCGCGTCTACGGCGCGGGCGGCAACCGGGGGACGGCATCCACCGCCCTGTTCCGGATCATCGGCCGCAAGACCAGGCCCACGATCCGCGAGGTGCACGCGATCCGCGGGATGTCGTTCGTCGCCCACCGCGGCGACGCGATCGGCATCATCGGCAGGAACGGCTCAGGCAAGTCGACGCTGCTGCGCGCGATCGCCGGGTTGCTGCCGCCCGAGCACGGCACGGTGTACACGATCTGCGACGCCTCCCTGCTCGGGGTCAACGCGGCCCTCATGGAAGACCTCACCGGCGAGCGCAACGTCGTACTCGGCTGCCTGGCGATGGGGATGACCAAGGCCGAGATCAAGGGCAAGTACGCCGAGATCGTCGGCTTCTCCGGGGTCGGCGAGTTCATCAACCTGCCGATGAAGACCTACTCGTCAGGCATGGGCTCGCGGCTGCGGTTCGCGATCGCCGCCGCCAAGGACTACGAGATCCTGCTGATCGACGAGGCGCTGGCGACCGGCGACGCCGAGTTCCGGGTCAAGAGCCACGCGAGGATCGACGAGCTCCGCAAGAAGGCCGGCACGGTCTTCCTCGTCGCGCACGACCTCGAGGAGGTCGAGGACACCTGCAACCGGGTGATCTGGCTCGACCGCGGCAAGATCGTCGAGCAGGGCGAGGACGTCATCGGCATCATCGACCGGTACATCGACGCCTCGGGCGGCGAGAAGGTCGCCAGGGACCCGGTGACAAGGAAGCGCATCAGCGCCCCCGACCCGCCCGAATAGCCCTCCGCCGGGATGCGTACGGCGTACGTGAAGACTCAGGACCCTATGTGGTCCCTGGGTCTTCGCCGATGACTTTTGTCTTCCTCTAAGAGCGGCCAGGCGCTCGGGTTTCAGTCCGTTCCGCCGGGATTGTCGTCGCTCGGCTGCCGCGGCCGCGGCAGCCTGGACAGCATGGGCTGGCGCCGGCGCCCGTTGGGGTGTGCCTTGTCCCCGTCCCCGGCGGGCCGCTCCGGATCCGGCGTCTCGTCAGGATCCGGCGTCTCGCCAGCCGCCGGCCTTTCGCCGGCCGCGGGCTTTTCGCCGGCGGCGGGCCTTTCGCCGGCGGCGGGCCTTTCGCCGGCGGCCGGCTTCTCGTCAGCCGCCGGCCCGGCGTCAGCCGCCGGCCTTTCGCCAGCCGCCTCGGCCTCCGCGGTCCCCTGGCCGGCCCTCACGCCAGCCGTGACGACCGCGGCCTGCGGAAGCATGAGCCGCATGATCGTGCCGTGCCCGGCAGCCGGAGCCGCGGTCACCTCGCCGCCCTGCGCCCTGGCCAGCTGGCGCACGATATAGAGGCCAAGCCCGATCCCGCCGAACCGCCGCCGGTCGCCGGCCTCGCCCTGCACGAAGCGATCAAAGACCCGCTCGACATCGGCAGGGGCGATCCCGATGCCCTCGTCCCGCACCGTGACCTCGACCTGGCCGGAATCGGGAACGGCCGCGGCCGCGATCGTCACGGTGCCGCCGTCGGGCGAGTACTTGAACGCGTTCTCCAGCAACTGGCTCACGATGCTGTCGGTCGCCGCGGCGTCGCCGTGGGCGGCAGGCAGGTCCTCGGGCACCTCGGCGACCAGGGTGTGCCGGTCGGACAGCGGCCTGAACACCTTCGCGGCCTGAGTCAGCACGCTGGCCAGGTCGAACGGCTCGTTGCTGACCGTCAGCCGGTTGGCGCCGGCCCTGGATCCAAGCAACAGCTGATCGACGAGCCTGGCCAGCGACTCGGCGCGGTCGGCGATCGTCTGCACGGCGGTGCGGCGGTCCTTGTCAAGGAGCTTGTCCCACCGGCTGGCCAGCGTGCTCGCGAATCCCTGGACGACGGTGATCGGGGTCCGCAGCTCGTGGCTGGTCGTGGCCAGGAACAGGTCCTTGGCCTCCTCGAGTTCCTTGGCCGCGGTCACGTCGCGGAAGTCGATCACCTGCTCGTCGCGGCCCTCCAGCACCGTGCAGAGCACGTCGATCCAGCGGTCGTTCGGCAGCCGGCAGGTCAGCGTGGCACCCGGCTCGGGCAGCGGGAACGGCGGCGGCTTATCCACAGCCTGCGCCGCCGGCACCCCCGTGAGCACGTGCGCGGCCGGGTTCCACTGCCGCACCAGCCCGTCGGCGTCCAGCACGGCGATGCCGTCAGCGCTGCTGTCGATCACCGCGCGCTCGTGCGCGCGCTGCCGCACGACCTCGCCGAAGGCGGTGGCGTTCGACAGCGCCACGCTGGCGTGCCCGGCGAGCAGCTCGAGCAGCTCGAGGTCGACGTGGCCGACCTTGCGTCCGCTGTACAGGGCATACAGCGCCCCGTACGGCCGCCCGGCCACGTGCGACAGGCTCAGCGTGATCGTGTGCAGCCCGGGCAGCGCCGACCAGATCAGGTCGTCGAACCTGCCCGACTCACCGGTCCGCAACAGCACGGTGTTGCCGGACCGCATCAGCTCGCCGACCAGGCTGCTTTGCAGGTCGGCGGTCCTGCCGCGGAGGTCGGCCGGCAGTCCGTCCATCGACACCAGGCGCAGCCGGTCATCCTCGATCAGCACGAAGCCGCCGGCGTCGGCCCTGGTCAGCTCGCGCAGGCTGGCAGCGATCCGGTCGAGAACGGCTTCGGTGTCGAGATCGGCGTTCATGTCGGCCACGACGTCGCCGAGCCTGCGCACCACCCGCGCGCGCTCGGCCATGTAGTGCCGCACGGCGCCGTCCTCGTCGCTGGGGTGGGCGAGCATGATCCAGCCCAGCCGGCCGCCGGACGCGTCGGTCAGGCTGGCGATGTCCAGGCGCAGGTCGAGCATCTCGCCCGCCTTCGCGATCCGCCTTGTCGCGAGCGAGATCTGGCCGCCGGCCGCGACCCGCTCGAGCGCCGCGTTGTGCTCGGCTCTCAGCTCGCGCGGGATGATCGGCGGCTCGAGCCCGAGAACCTCGGCCGCCGTCCAGCCGAACATCCGCTCGGCGGCCGGGTTCCAGACCGCAACCGTGCGATCCCTGCCCAGTGCGATCAGGGGCCCTGGCGCGCAGTCGATAACAGCGCGCGCGGTGGCCTCGAGCCGGGCCTGATCCGGCCCAGTCGCCACCGCGCGCTTCCGCCACACGTCCCTATCGTGACATCAGATTGCCTGTTCGCATGGCCTTTTCCTGTGGCAACAGGACTCCGGGGTTGAGCAGGCCCGCAGGGTCGAGCGCGGTTTTGATGGAGCGCATGGCGCCGATCTCCGCGGCCGATCTCGTCCAGGCAAGCCATCCTGTCTTGACCCGGCCGACACCGTGCTCGGCGGCGGCCGATCCGCCGTGGGCGGCCGCCAGCCTGGCCACGGCCTCATCCACCCTGGTGTCGGCTGGGTCCGGCCCGAGAACGTTGACGTGCAGGTTGCCGACGCCGAGGTGGCCGAACACGATGACCCGCGGCGGGCCTTCCCGGCCGGCCGCTGGCCTCGCGTCCTGACGTGCGACGCCGCCATGCCTGGCCGCGTCGTGCACCGCGGCATCGAGCCCGGCGCAGAACGCGCCGAGCTCGGGGATCGGCACCGCGACGTCGACCTTGTGCGGGATCCCGGCCGCGGCGATGGCCTCGGTCAGCCGTTCCCGGTAGGCCCACAGCCCTGCCATGCCGCGCGCGTCCTGCGCGACGGCGGTGTCGGCGGGGAGCGGAACGGCGGCCAGCCGGTCCACGGCGGCGGCAGCTCCCGCGAGCTCGACGAGGAGATAGCCCTCATATGACGCGGGGGCTGGCGCCGGGAGCCCGGCGGTCTGGCAGACCAGCGCGAGGCCGGCCGCGTCGACGTACTCCGCGGCCAGGAGGTCAGGGACCGCTGCCCTGATGACTCCGAGCAGGTCCGCGGCGGCGGCGATTCCGGCGGTCCCGGCGACCAGCACGCCAGCGGCCGGATCAGCAGGCCGCAGCAGCAGCCTGGCCCGCGTGATCACTCCCAGGGTGCCTTCGCTGCCGGTCAGCAGCTGCGCCAGGTCATAGCCGTTGCTGCCGGCGGTCAGGCCCGACATGTCGCCGACGATACTGCCGTCCGCCAGCACCGCGGTCAGCCCGGCGACCTGCGCCCTGGTGGGCCCGTACCTGATCGTGTGGATCCCGCCCGCGTTGGTCGCGATCGTGCCGCCCACGGTGGCCGAGTCCCTCGACGCCATGTCGACGCCGTACCGCAGGCCGGCCGCCGCCGCGTGCCTGGCCAGCTCGCCGATCGTGACTCCCGCGCCGACGGTCACCTGACCGGTACGCGGGCCTGCCGGCTCAAGGCCGGTCAGCCGCCTGGTCGACAGGATGACGCAGTCCCGCCCGTCAGGCCGAGCCGGCGGAATCGAGCCGCCGACGAGTCCTGTGTTACCGCCCTGCGGAATGATCGTTGCGCCATTGCCGGCGCACGCCGTGACTACCGCGGCCACCTCGGCGGTGCTGCCCGGGCTCACGACGCAGCTCGCGACGCCCGTATAGCGGCGGGTCCAGTCAGTGGCGTAACCTGCCACCACATCTGGCTCGGCGAGCACATGCGCGGGACCAGCGATGGCACTCAGGTCCGCGAGCAGGTTCCCCATCTGCCAAGCCTGACATGCCGCCCGTCCACGGAACCTGCATGGGAGCGCGCGCGTCCAATGGCCGTGAAATCAGTCGCACATATGGAGCGGACCGACATGAACCGCCGGATCAGGAGCTTGTACGCCCTGCTCGCCGTGGTCGTCGCTGCGGCGATCGCCGTGACCGGCTGCGGCGCGGCCGGGCCAGGCCACGGTCCGGCTGACCACGGGGGGCATCAGGCAAGGGTGTCGCTGAAGTTCCAGCTGAAGGGCTCGGCCAGCGGCGCGCCCACGACCCTCCGGTGTGACCCGGCGGGCGGCACTCAGCACGGAGCGGCGAGCGCGTGCTCGGCGCTGCTCAAGCTGAAGAACCCGTTCGCGCCCATCCCGAAGGAATCGAACTGCCCCATGCTGCTCAGGAGCAACAAGAAGATCCTGGTGACCGGCACCTGGTTCGGGATCACGGTGCACCGGGTCGTGGTCGACGGCGGCTGCGACACAGCGCTGTTCGACTCGCTTGACAAGATCATTCACTAGCCGGTTCCCTGACCCGCGCGGCCGGACCTACTTCAGCAGGCGGGACAGGCGGCGGTCGGCGAGCGGCTTGCCGCCGGTCTGACAGGTCGGGCAGTACTGCAGCGCCGAGTCCGCGAACGAGACCTCGCGGATCACGTCGCCGCAGACCGGGCACTTCTCGCCCGCCCTGCCGTGCACGGCCAGGCCGGCCTTCTTCTCTTTCTTCAGCTCCGACGCCACGAGCCCCGCTGACCGCTCGATCGCGGACCGCAGCGTGGCGAGGATGACGTCGTGCAGCGCGGCCACGTCGTCGGGACTCAGGCTCGAGGCGAGGCGGAACGGCGACATCTTCGCGGCGTGCAGGACCTCGTCGGAGTAGGCGTTGCCGATGCCAGCGATGATCTTCTGGTCGCGCAGCACGCCCTTGATCTGGGTCCGCCGTCCGGCGAGCATGCCGCCCAGGACCTCGGCGGTGAACTCGGGGGCGAGCGGATCAGGACCGAGCGAGGCAATGCCGGGTACCTCGGCGGGGTCGCGCACGAGGTAGACCGCGAGGCGCTTGCGGGTTCCCGCCTCGGTCAGGTCGAAGCCGGCCCCGTCGGCGAACCTGAGCCGGAACGCGAGCGGGCCCTTGCCCGGCCTGGTCGGCCGTGGCGGGATCTCCTCGCGCCATCGCAGCCAGCCGCCCCTCGCCAGATGGGTGATCAGGTGCAGCGGCCCGGCGGCGGTCTGGCTGTTGGCGGTCAGGTCCAGGAACTTGCCGTGCCTGCCGACGTGCGTGATCCCCATCCCGTGCAGTGCGGTCAGCGGCGGATCGTACGTCTTCAGCACGGAGAACTCGGCTATATCGGCACGATCTATGACGCGGCCAACAGCGCGCTCGCGCAGGTCCGCTGCAAGTGACTCCACCTCGGGCAGTTCCGGCACGATAATGATTCTGCCAGGGAACTCGGGGTAGTTCGGCGCGGCCGCTGGTGGGCGAGGAGGGATTTGAACCCTCACGTCCTCTCGGACACACGGACCTGAACCGTGCGCGTCTGCCGTTCCGCCACCCGCCCTCGGGGCACTGGCAGGTTAGCACGCCCCAAGCTATGCCATCTCGCCGATACCATCGAAGGCGAACGGGACAGGAGGTGCATGGTGGGAGTGCTGCAGCGCTTCGAGCACCGGCTTCAGGAGATGTATGACGGTGGCTTCGCACGCGCCTTCAAATCCGAACTACAGCCGACCGAAGTAGCGGGGGCAGTGCAGCGCGAGATGGACGACCGGGCCGCGATCGTGGCCCAGGGCCGGACGCTGGTGCCCAACGACTTCGTCGCCGAGATCGCCCAGGCCGACTATGACCGGCTGCAGGTCTACGCCGACAACCTCGGTCTCGAGCTGGCCACGCTGGCCAGGGATTACGCGCGCGAACAGGGCTACTCCTTCGTAGGCCCCGTCAGGATCCGTTTCGAGGGCGTGCCTGACCTCACGATCGGCACCTTCCGCATCCGTTCAGGGGTGATCAGGGGGACGACCGTCGAGGACGGCGAGATCCGGCGCCCCGTCAGCGATATCCCGAGGCCGCAGGAGGGCTTTCCCGGGTCGCCGCGGCTGCTCGTCTCGACCGCCGAACCGGGTCACGGCGGCGCCACGCAGCGCACGTTCCCGCTCGCCTCGCCGCTGACCATTCTGGGCCGCGGCACCGACTGTGACCTGAGGCTCGTCGACCAAGGGGTCTCCAGGCACCACGCCGAGATCAGGGTTGAAGACGGCGACGTCGTGCTGGTGGACCTAGGCTCGACGAACGGCACGTTCGTCGAGGGGCAACCGATCAGGAGAGTGTCTCTGCGGGACGGCACTCGCGTTACCCTTGGCCGCACGACCCTGGTATTCCGTAGAGACGGCACGCACTGACGAACGGCAGGAAGCACACAGTTCCTTACCCAGCAGCCGCGGTATCGCGCGCAGGCCCGCGTGGGCTGTCGGCCACCTGAGGACCCATGACCCGATGAACCAGCTCACACTCGACCTCATCAAGCTGGCGTTCCTCGCCGTGCTGTGGCTGTTCGTCATCGCTGCCGTCGGGGTCGTGCGTACCGATCTGTTCGACCAGCCAGCCTCGCCGCGCGCCCAGCGGCGGGCCGCGCGGCAGCAGTCCAGGCAGAACCAGCCGGCCGGGCCCGTCCGCCCGCAGCGTCCCGCCAGGCACGGCCGCGGCACCCCGAAGACGCTGCTGGTCACCGGCGGCAGTCTCACCGGGACGACCATCCCGCTCGGCGAGCAGCAGATCACGATCGGCCGCGCCGCCGATGCCACCCTGGTGCTGACCGACGACTACGCTTCGACCAGGCACGCCCGCTTGTACCCGCAGAATGGCGAGTGGGTCGTCGAGGATCTCGGCTCAACAAACGGCACCTACCTGGATAGGCAGAAGGTCACCCACCCCACCCCCATCCCGCCCGGCGTTCCCGTCCGCATCGGCAAGACCGTCCTGGAGCTGCGCAGATGAGCATTGCACTCCGCTACACGGTCCAGTCCGACGTCGGCCTGCTCCGTGAGGGCAACGAGGACTCGGCCTATGCGGGACCGCACCTGCTCGCGATCGCCGACGGCATGGGCGGCCACGCCGCCGGCGAGGTCGCGAGCGCGGTCGCCATCGCGACGCTCGCGCCGCTGGACGCCGACACCACGGGCGTCGACATGCTGCAGGCCCTCGCGGACGCGATCGCCGACGCCAACGCCGAGCTGAAGCAGATCGCGCTGGCCGATCCCGCCACCGAGGGCATGGGCACGACGCTGACCGCGCTGCTCTGGTCGGACGACGAGGTCGCGCTCTGCCACATCGGCGACTCGCGCGGCTACCTGCTCCGCGACGGCGTGTTCCACCAGATCACGCACGACCACACGCTGGTCCAGTCGCTGGTCGACGAGGGACGGCTGACGCCCGAGGCGGCCGCGTCCCATCCGCAGCGCTCGCTGGTCATGCGCGCCCTCCAGAGCAGCGTGCCAGGCCGAGCCCGACCTCGCCATGCTGAAGGCCAAGGCCGGCGACCGGTTCCTGCTGTGCTCAGACGGCCTGTCCGACGTGGTCAGCGACGAGACCGTGCAGAAGACGCTGATGGAACTGGCCGGCCTGGACGAGGCCGTCAGCCAGCTGGTCAATCTCGCGATACGCAGCGGCGGGCCCGACAACATCACCTGCGTGCTCGCCGACGTCATCGACACCGACTCCGGCCTGGCCCCGACCGCGGACGTCATCGTCGTGGGGGCGCTGACCGGAGGCGCCGACCAGCCAGTCCAGCCGGTGCGCAGCGACAGCCCAGCCGCTCGCGCTCACCTGCTCGCCACGGGCCGGACCGCGGCGAGCGCGACGGCCACCGACGGCGGCACCACGCCGTCCGCAATGTCGGCGGCGGGAGCGGGTTCCGCCACGACGCCTGCCGAGGGCACGCCCATCCCCGCCAGCGGCCTGTCGAGCGTGCGCCGCACGGACGACCACGGCGTCACCACCTGGACCGCCGTTCCCGGCACCGGGACCATCGCTGCCCCCGGCACCCAGTCGTTCGCCGCACACCAGCCAGGAGAGGGCGTTCCTCGCGACGAGGACGACGAGGACGACGACGACCCGATGCTGGTCAGGCCGGGGCGACGCCGCTGGCCGGTCGTCTCGGTCGCCCTGCTCGTGCTCCTCGCCGTCGTAGGAGCCGGCGGGCTCTACGGCTGGCGGATCACCCAGGACGAGTACTACGTCGGGACCGCTGACGGCAAGGTCGTGGTTTTCCGCGGCGTGAACCAGGCGGTGGCCGGGTTCAAGCTGTCCACGATGGTGCAGCGGACCGACATCCCGATCACCTTGGTTCCGAGCGGTGAGGCTGGCCAGATCCAGGCCACCATCCCGGCGACCAGCCTGCGCGCGGCCTACAGGATCGTGTCGCAGATCAGGCAGGACTATCACTGCGCGGTCGTGCAGGCCGACATCCGGCGGTGGTTCGCCGACCGGGCGAAGGCCACGGCGAAGGCCACGAGCAAGTCCAAGGGCTCGGCACCGCGGTTCGGGCGCACGACCGCGAAGCGAATGTCGGGCAAGCCGAAGGCCACGCCGTCGAGCAGGCCAGCCCGCGCACCAGCCGCGAAGCCGGCCGCCAGCGCGACGCCCAGGCCCTCGCCGTCGCACACCCACCGGGCGGCCGGCCAGGCGCCGAAGAACACGGGCAAGCAGAAGACGAAGGCGCCGGTTTCAGTCCCGCCCAAACCGCAGCTGCCGCCGTACTGCCCAGCGGGCGGTGCTGCCGGATGAGCGCCGTGCCTAATGTCGCGTCGGCGCAGCCGAGCGGCACGTCGCGCCGCGCGGTGCCGCTGCCGAGGGGCAGGCGGAGCACCGAGCTCGCCATGCTCGGCTTCGCCATCGGCATCGTGGCCTTCGCCTACGCCGCCGTCGGCCTCGGGCTCAACGGGCACATTCCCGGCGGCCTGGTCGTCTACGTCGCCGGCTTCGCGGCGCTGATGCTGCTCGCCCACCTGGCCGTCCGCAGGCTCGCGCCGTGGGCTGACCCGCTCATGCTGCCGCTGGCCGCGCTGCTGAACGGCATCGGCATCGTGATGATCTACCGGCTGCAGGAGTCAGGCCGCGGCGGCAACCCGGGCCTGCAGATCAGCACGCTCACCGCGCACGCCGCCCTGTACCAGCTCGTCTGGACCGCGGTCGGCATGGCAGCGTTCGTCGCCGTGCTGGTCGTGATCCGCCAGCCGAGGATCCTGCAGCGCTACACCTATACTCTCGGCACGATCGGACTGATCCTGCTCGCCATTCCTGCCCTGCTGCCAGCGAGCATGTCCGAGGTGCAGGGCGCTAAGGTGTGGATCATCCTCGGCGGCTTCTCCATCCAGCCAGGGGAGTTCGCCAGGATCGCGCTCGCGGTCTTCTTCTCCGGCTACCTGGTCGCCAAGCGGGACGTGCTCTCGCTGGCAGGGCGGCGCTTCCTCGGCATCGACCTGCCGCGCGGCCGCGACCTCGGCCCCATCCTGGTGCTCTGGGCGATCAGCATGCTGATCTTGATCTTCGAGTCCGACATCGGCACCTCGGCGCTGTTCTTCGGCCTGTTCATCGCCATGCTCTATATCGCGACGCAGCGGAAGTCATGGCTGCTGATCGGGCTGCTGCTGTTCGTGGCCGGCGCGCTGCTTGCTGGCGCGATCATCCCGCACGTGCACGAGCGGTTCACGATCTGGCGGCATCCGTTCGCCCCCGGCAACATCCAGGGCTCGTCCTTCCAGCTGGTGCAGGGCCTGGAGGGGATGGCCTTCGGCGGGATCTTCGGCACCGGGCTCGGGCTCGGCCAGCCGTTCCGCACCCCGCTCGTGCAGAGCGACTTCATCTTCACCGGCTTCGGCGAGGAACTCGGGCTCACCGGGCTGATGGCGCTGCTGCTGATCTTCGGCCTGCTGGTGCAGCGCGGCCTGCGCGCGGCGCTCGCGGTCCGCGACCCGTTCGCCAAGCTGCTCGCCGCGGGCCTCGCCTTCGTGCTGGCCCTGCAGGTGTTCATCATCGTCGGCGGCGTCACCCAGCTGATCCCGCTGACCGGCATCACGACACCCTTCCTCTCCCAGGGAGGCTCGTCCCTTGTGGCGAGCTGGATGGTGATCGCGCTGCTGATGCGGATCAGTGACACCGCCAGGCGCCCGGCACCGCAGCCAATCCAGGATGAGGGCCTGACCCAGGTGGTGCGGGCGGTATGAACAGGGCCATCCGCCGACTCTCGATCGCCAGCCTGGCGTTGTTCGTCCTGCTCATGGTCAACGTGAACTACCTGCAGGTGTTCAGGGTCAACTCGCTGGCCAGCGAGCCGTACAACTCCCGTATCTTCTCCGAGCAGCTGAAGAACCAGCGAGGCGAGATCATCGCGGCTGGCGACGCCGGCCGCCCCGACCTGGTCATCGCCAAGTCCAAGCCGGTCAAGGGCGGGTTCTACAAGCGGGCCTATCCCGCGGGCCGCGAGTACGCGCCCGTGACCGGCTACGACTCGATCCTGGCGACGACCTCGCCGTTCGGGCAGACCGGTATCGAGAAGGCCGAGAACAAGTTCCTCACGGGGACGGCCCCGAGCCTCGCCGTGTACAACCTGAAGGGCCTGTTCACCGGCAAGCCCAAGCAGGGCGCGAGCGTCTACCTGACCATCAGCCCCAAGGCGCAGGATGCCGCCTACAGCGCGCTCGTCGCGATGGGCAAGCCGGCTGCCGCCGTCGCCATCGACCCGAAGACCGGCGCCATCCTGGCGATGGCGTCCTATCCGTCCTTCAACCCGAACGTGTACACCCCGATCAACAGCGGCAAGGTCGCCAAGAACGACGCGCGCCTGCGCAAGGACCCCGCCGCCCCGCTGCTGAACAGGGCCATCAACGACACGTTCCCGCCGGGGTCGACGTTCAAGCTCATCACGAGCTCGGCGGCGTTCAAGACCGGCAAGGCCCACGACCAGAACTCGACGATCTCGGCCCCGCAGTTCTACCGGCTGCCAGGCAGCCACAGCACCCTGACCAACGACGCGGGCGCACCCTGCGGGAACGGCAACCCCACGATGCTGTTCGCGCTGACCGTGTCGTGCAACACGGCCTTCGCGAAGCTGGGCGTGACCGTCGGCGGGGACCCGCTGCACAGCATGGCCGACGCCTACGGCTTCAACAACTCCAAGCTGACCATCCCGCTGCCGGTCACCGCGAGCGCCTACCCGGCGCTGACTGACCGGGCGCAGATCGCGCTGTCGGCCATCGGGCAGTTCAACGACACCGAGACGCCGCTGCAGGAGGCGATGGTCGCGGCGGCCATCGCCAACGGCGGCACGATGATGCGGCCGTACCTGGTCGCCCAGGTGAAGGCGCCCGACCAGTCGGTCGTTCAGTCCGCGCAGCCCGCCGTGCACGCCAACCCGATCTCGGCGGCACAGGCCGGCTTCCTGACCGAGATGATGAAGGGCGTCACGCAGAATCCGAACGGCACCGCCTACGCGACGGCCGGGCCCCCGGCGACCGGCATCCTGATCGCGGGCAAGACGGGAACAGCGCAGAACGGCGTGAACAATTCCCACCTCGATGACGCGGTTTTCACCTGTTTCGCGCCTGCCGACAACCCGAGCATCGCGGTAGGCGTCATCGTGAAAGGTGGTGGCTTCGGCGCCGACGCCGCCGCTCCGATCGCACTCAAGATCATTCAGGCGTACCTGGGGCAGCGTTGAGCGCCCGCCGGCTCCCGCGCTGTCAAAGACAGTGCAAGAAAGGCGGCCTCGTCCCCCGGACACTTGATGACATAGTTTTCAGGGCGGCCCGCAATGGCTCATCCCGCCGGGCAAGCCGGACACCACGACGCAGGACGGTAACGTAAGTGCGAGACATGACTCAGCCAAGGCTGCTCGGCGGCCGCTACGAGCTTGACGGTGTCGTCGGGCGGGGCGGGATGGCCGAGGTCTACCGTGCCCGTGACCTGCGCCTGGACCGCATCGTCGCGGTGAAGACGCTGCGCGAGGACCTTGCCAGGGACCAGACGTTCCAGGCCAGGTTCCGGCGCGAGGCCCAGTCGGCTGCCTCGCTCAACCACCCTTCGATCGTCGCCGTCTACGACACCGGCGAAGACACCACCCCCACGTCGCACGTCCCGTTCATCGTGATGGAGTACGTCGACGGCCGGACGATCAGGGACCTGCTGCGCGACGACCGGCGGCTACTGCCCGAGCGGGCACTGGAGATCACCGACGGCGTGCTGCGCGCGCTGGACTACAGCCACCGGGCCGGCATCGTGCACAGGGACATCAAGCCAGGCAACGTGATGCTGAACCGGCAGGGCGAGATCAAGGTGATGGACTTCGGCATCGCCCGCGCCGTCGCCGACACGCAGGCCACCATGACCCAGACCGCGCAGGTGATCGGGACCGCGCAGTACCTGTCGCCCGAGCAGGCCAGGGGCGAGCGGGTCGACGCGCGTTCTGACCTGTACTCCGTCGGCTGCCTGCTGTACGAGCTGCTGACCGGCAGGCCGCCGTTCACCGGCGACTCACCGGTCGCGATCGCCTACCAGCACGTCAGGGAGGCGCCGGTCCCGCCGTCGCGGGTCGACCCCGACCTGCCTGACTGGGCCGACCCGATCGTGCTGCGCGCGATGGAGAAGGACCCGAACGACAGGTACCAGTCAGCCGCCGAGATGCGCAGCGACATCCAGCGGGCGCTGTCCGGGTTCCCGGTCGCCGCGGCGATGCCGATGACGGCCTCGTACGCCCACCCCGGGCCGGGGACCCGGCGGATGGATCCGATGGGCCAGACCCAGCTGCAGGGACAGACCGGCGCGCTGCCGCCGTACGAGTACGGGCCGGCAGAGACCGGCATGCGGCAGCGCCGCAAGAAGCCGGTCTGGCCATGGGTAGCCGCCGTGCTCGCCCTGGCCGTCATCGGCGGCGGCATCGCTGCCTATCAGCTGGTCAACAGCACGGGCAGCTCCGTGGCCGTGCCCGCCGACCTGCAGGGCATGAAGATTGACAAGGCTGTCAAGGCGGTGCAGCAGGCGCACCTCAAGCCCAAGCTGGCGAAGCATAAGTCCTTCAACGGGCCGTACAACGAGGTGACCAGCACCAGCCCGAGCGGCGGTACCAAGGTCGCCAAGGGCAGCACCGTCACCCTGAACTACAACATCAGGCCGGGCGCGCAGACGGTGCCCGGCGTGTCAGGGCTGAGCGTCAGCGACGCGACAGCGAAGCTGAACCAGGCTGGCTTCAAGAACGTCACCACGAACCCGAACCCCGTTGCGAGCCTGAAGTTCAAGAGCGGCGCGGTGGTCAGCACCAACCCGGCGGCAGGCGCGTCGGAGCCGGTGACCACCCAGATCGTGCTCAACGTCGCAGGCGATAGTGTCGCCGTGCCGGCCCTGGCCGGCCTCACGCAGGCCGAGGCCGTCTCCAAGCTCAACGACGCGGGCCTGACCTACCAGATCATCACCTCCTCAGGACCAGCGGGCACGACTCCAGGAACCGTCTGGAAGTCCTCGCCGAGCCACGGCAAGGCCGTGCTGAAGACGACGCCGGTGATCATCTACGTGCAGCCGGGCTCCACGTCCTCGCCCAGTCCGCCGCCGTCGCCATCGACCAGCCCGAGCCCGAGCCCGTCGCCGAGCACGAGTTCGTCCCCGACGGCGCTGCCAGGGGCGTGACCGGACGCGGTACTCGCAGAACCGGACTACGCTTACGTGCAAGGTCGCGCAGGCAGCGACCAGGATTCGACCAGGAGACCACCGTGCCGAAATCCAAGGTCAGGAAGAAGGCGGTCTATACACCGCCGCCGCGCTCCTCGAAGGCCAGGGTAAGCCCGCCGTGGCTGGTGCCGGCCATGCTCGGCTGCCTCATCGTCGGCCTCGCCTGGATCGCGACGTTCTACGTCAGCGGCCAGAAGCTGCCCGTCGAGGCGCTCAGCCAGTGGAACCTTGTGGTCGGATTCGCGCTGATTGTCTCCGGCGTCATGCTCGCCACCAGATGGCGGTAGTGACGCGCTGCCCAGGCGCTATGACCTGAGCTGAGACAGCCCGAGCACCACCGAGTGCGCGAGCTGCACGTCCCTGATCACAACGCCGGTCACCAGCAGCGCGATCATCGCGACCGTGGCGGCAATCTGCACGAGCGTCCTGTTATTCCTCGGGGCATAGGCGTAGGCGGCCGTGACCGCCGCACCTGCGATGAGCCCGCCCACATGCGCCTGCCAGGCAACCCCTGACACGGTGAAGGTGATGATCAGGTTGACCGCGATCAGGCCGACGACCATCCTGGCGTCCAGGCGCAGCCGTCTGGCCAGCACGAACCACGCCCCGAACAGGCCGAAGATCGCGCCGGACGCTCCAAGCCCCACGGCCTCCGGCCTGGCGACCAGGTAGAACAGCACCGAGCCGCCCAGCGCGCTGATCAGGTAGACGGCCAGGTACCTGACCGGGCCGAGCAACCGCTCGATCGCGGGACCGACGACGATCAGCGCCCACATGTTGAACGCGATGTGGAAGATGCCGAACCCGCCGCTCGGCGGCTGATGCAAGAACGCGCTGGTCAGCAGGCGGTACCACTCACCATCGGCGACCCCGATGGTCGCGTTGAACCTGCCGACCAGCGCGCCGTTGTTGATCAGGGCGTTGGAGTTGGCGATCTCGGCGATGTAGGCGAGCACGTTGATCGCGACGAGCGTCCAGGTGACGACCGGGCGGTTCGACACCCTGCCGCCGAACGGCGCCGTGGCCGGCCTGCTTCCCTTGTTGCCCTCCCTGATGCACTCCACGCACTGCTGCCCGACCGCCGCCGAACGCAGGCAGTCCGGGCACGCCGGGCGCCCGCACCTGACGCACGAGACATACGTCTCGCGGTCCGGGTGCCTGAAACACGTCGGAGCGGGAGCCGAGACATCCGGCTCGGAGCTTGGGCCCGGGGGTACTGCCATCGCCCTAGCCGCCAGGTGCCGCCGAGGCGCCGTCGCGCTCGATCGTCACCGACTCCAGGACGACGTCCTCGACGGGACGGTCGTTCCTGCCCGTCTGCACCTTGGTGATCGCGTCGACCACCTCGGAGCCGGAGACGACCTCGCCGAAGATCGTGTGCTTGCCGGTGAGCCATGGCGTCGGCACCGTGGTGATGAAGAACTGCGAGCCGTTCGTGCCCGGGCCCGCGTTGGCCATGGCGAGCAGGTACGGCCGGTTGAAGACCAGGTCCGGGTGGATCTCGTCGGCGAACTTGTAGCCAGGGCCGCCGGTCCCTGTGCCGAGCGGATCGCCGCCCTGGATCATGAAGTCCGGGATCACCCGGTGGAAGATCGTTCCGTCGTAGAGCTTCGTCGCGGCTTTCTTGCCGGTGTTCGGGTCGGTCCACTCCCGTCCGCCCTCTGCCAGCTCCACGAAATTACGCACCGTCTTGGGCGCGTGGTCGGGAAGCAGGCGGACGATGACCGTCCCCCGGTTGGTCCGCAGCGTCGCTGTCAGCGCATTGGTCATACCGAAATCCTGCCACGTCCCGGGTAGTGCCCGGGCACGCAAGGCTCGGACGGGGCACTCTGGAGCTCAGGCAGGAGGCACCTCGGCCGGCGTATGCACGGCGTTGGGTCATGATCGCGGCATGCCGCGATTGGTCCGCGGTGAGCGGGGAACCTCACGGTGGGAATTCGCGTGGGCTCTGGGGATCGCCCCGGGCCAGCACTTCACGGGGGAGGAGAGCAGTGTCTGTTATGTCGAGAAAGCAGGCCGTCGTGCCGGCGGACATGCAAAGGCGGGCCCGGAGAATCGCAGCGCAAGCGTCCAAGCTGGCGGACCAGGCCGGCCCGATGACCAAGGCCGCAAGCACGAACGCGAAGCGCGGCGCCGGCACCGCGGCTGACTGGGCCAGGCCGCACGCCGACCGGGCACGCGCCTGGATGGCGGTCCGCACCGCCCGCGGCAGCGTGGCCGTGCAGAAGAAGGTGGCGCCCCGGGTCTCGGTCATGATGGCGATCGCCGCGAAGAAGCTCGACCCGCCGAAGCGGCAGTCGCGCCGACTGCCGAAGGTGCTGGCCGGCGCGGCACTTCTGGCCGCCGGCGCAGCCGCGGCGACCGCGATGGCGATCCGCAACAGGAGCACGATCCGCACCGTGCCGCCTATGCCCTCACGGACCCCGGGTGTCCCGTCCGGCGGAGCCGCCGGTGAGCCCACCGTGGTCAACCCGAGCGCTGACAGCAGCCGTTCGAGAAGGGAGGCCGACGTCAACGGCCTCTCCCGCACCACCCGCTGACCCGCACGTCCTCGGTGCTATGCCGCGCCCGGCATCCCGGAACGCTCTTCGCGGAGGGAACGCCGGGCGCTGGCATGCCCGGTGTCGGTGGCATCGGGCAGAATCGGGCCTGTGCTGCTGAGCGAGATCGTGTCCACCTCGTCCGGTGTCGCGAACACGCCGGGCAGGAAGGCGAAGATCGACCAGATCGCGGCCCTGCTGGCCAGGGTGCCGGTCGAGGAGGTTCCGGTCGCTGTCGCGTTCATGTCGGGCGACCTCACCCAGCGCCAGATCGGCGTCGGTTACGCGGCGCTGATGGGACTGCCCGACTCCGGGTCCGCCTGGTCAGGACCACCCGCGCAGCCCGCGACCTCCGCGCAGCCGGGATCCGCCGGGCAGCCGGCATCCGCCGCGCTCGCGGACGCGGTAGCTGATGAAGAAGAGCACACCGCGCCCGCCAGCCGGGCGTCGCTGACCCTCACAGAGACGGATACGGCGTTCGAGGAGATCGGCGCCTTGTCGGGGCCGGGTTCGCAGGCCAGGCGGCGCGAGTTGCTCGCCAGCCTGGTGGGGCGGGCAACCGAGAGCGAGCGGCAGTTCCTGGTCCGGCTGATCGCCGGCGACCTGCGGCAGGGCGCACTCGAAGGCGTCATGACCGACGCCGTGGCCAAGGCCGCTGGCGCTCCGGCCGCAGAGGTCCGCAGGGCCCACCAGCTGCGGGGGTCGCTCGCCGAGGTCGCCAGGGCCGCCCTGGGCTCGGCGGCGGACGGCGGCACGGACGACGTGGTCGCGGCGCTGCGGGCATTCACGCTACGGGTCGGGCAGCCCGTCCGGCCGATGCTGGCCGCCACGGCACCGAGCCTCGATGCCGCCTTCGAGAAGATCTCCCCGGCCGCGCTCGAGTGGAAGATCGACGGCATCCGGATCCAGATCCACCGCGACGGCCCGCGGGTGCGGGTGTTCACCAGGACGCTCGATGACATCACCGGCCGGGTCCCCGAGATCGTCGCCATGGCGCTGGACCTGCCGGTCCGCTCAGCTGTCATCGACGGCGAGGCGATCGCGCTCCGCCCTGACGGGCGTCCGCACCCGTTCCAGGTCACGTCGGCGCGGGCCGCCAGCCAGTCCTCGCCTGCCGCTGGCGCAGCCCGCGGCGCGGTGAAGGCATCGGTACCGCTCACCGCGTTCCTGTTCGACCTGCTGCATGTCGACGGGAAGGACCTGATCGACCTGCCGGAGGGCGAGCGGTTCGAGCGGCTGGCCGCCATCGCCCCGCCGGACGCGCTGATCCCGCGCCTGGTCACCAGTGACCAGGCGGAGGCGGCCGAGTTCTTCGCCGGCGCGCTGGCCAGCGGGCACGAGGGCCTCGTGGTCAAGGCGGTCGGCTCGCCGTACGGGGCGGGCCGCCGCGGCGGCGACTGGATCAAGGTCAAGCCGCGGACCACCCTGGACCTGGTCATCCTCGCGGCCGAGTGGGGCCACGGCCGGCGCACCGGCTGGCTGTCGAACCTGCATCTGGGTGCCAGGGACCCGGAGACCGGCGGATTCGTCATGCTCGGCAAGACGTTCAAGGGCCTCACCGACGCGATGCTGACCTGGCAGACCGAGCGGCTGCTGGCGCTCGCCGAGCAGCCGCGGCCGGCCACGCCAGGGCGGCCGTTCGGCGTCGTGCGGGTGCGTCCTGAGCTGGTGGCCGAGATCGCCTTCGACGGGGTACAGGCCAGCCGGCGTTACCCGGGCGGCGTGACGCTCAGGTTCGCGCGCGTGCTGCGGTACCGCGAGGACAAGAAGGCCGCCGAGGCCGACACGATCGACATGGTCCGCGACCTGTGGCCGCACGCCGGCGACGAGAGCTAGCGGGAGCCGCACCGTCGAGAGCGGCGGTCAGCCGAGCGGCCGGCGATATGCCATGATCTGTCCATGCGGACGGTGTGGCTGGACCAGGACGGCAGGTGGCACACCAAGCTGCGCGGCCGCCAGATCCTCAACGACCCCCGGCTGAACAGGGGCACGGCCTTCAGCTACCCCGAACGGCACGAGCTGGGGGTTACCGGGCTCGTGCCGCCCGCGCACGTGACCCTGGATCAGCAGGTGGCCAGGGTCTACGCGCAATACCTGCGCCAGCCCGATGACCTCGCGAGGAACGTGCTCCTGACCGAGGTGCACGACAGGAACGAGGTGCTCTTCTACCGGCTGCTGATCTCGCACCTGCCTGAAATGCTGCCGATCGTGTACACGCCGACGATCGGCCAGGCGATCAAGAGCTACAGCCACGAGTACCGCAGGCCGCGCGGCGTGTACCTGTCCGTCGACCACCCCGAGCTGATCGAGGAGTCGCTGCGGGCGACCGGCCTGGCGGATGGCGAGCTCGACCTGATCGTGGCCACGGACGCCGGCGCGATCCTCGGCATCGGCGACTGGGGCGTCGGCGGCATGCGCATCGCGGTCGGCAAGCTCGCGGTTTACACCGCGGCAGGCGGCATCGCGCCGAACCGCTCCGTCGCCGTCATGCTCGACGTGGGCACCGACCGGCAGAGCCTGCTCGAGGACCCGCTGTACATGGGCAACCGCCATCCGCGGGTGCCGCCCGATGAGTACGACAGATTCCTCGACGCGTTCGTCGAGACCGCGACCAGGCTGTTCCCGCACGCCATGCTGCACTGGGAGGACATCGGTCTCGCCAACGCCCGGCGGCTGCTCGACCACTACCGGAACCGCCTGCTGACCTTCAACGACGACATCCAGGGCACCGGGGCCGTCAACCTGGCCGCGGCGCTCGCGGCGGTCCGTGCCACCCGCACCAGCCTGAGCGACCACCGGATCGTCATCTACGGCGCCGGCACCGCCGGGACCGGCATCGCCGACCAGTTGCGCGCGCAGATGCTCGCCGACGGCCTGACCGATGATGAGGCGTGCGCCAGGATCTGGGCGATCGACAAGAGCGGCCTGGTCACCAGCGACATGCCGGGGCTCAGCGAGGCGCAGCGGCGCTGCGCGCGGCATCCGGACGAGGTGACCGGGTGGCGGCGCGACGCCGGCCACGGCGGCGTCGGCCTGGCCGAGGTGACCGCCCGGGTGCACCCGACGATCCTGATCGGCACGTCGACCAGGTCAGGCGCGTTCTCCGAGGGCATCGTCAGGGCGATGGTGGCACACGTCGAACGGCCGGTGATCCTGCCGATGTCCAACCCGACAGAACTGTCCGAGGCCGATCCGGCCGACCTGATCAGGTGGACCGACGGCAGGGCGCTCGTCGCGACAGGCAGTCCGTTCGAGCCGGTCGAGCACGCCGGAATCAAGTACATGATCGGCCAGGCGAACAACGCCCTCGTGTTCCCCGGCATCGGGCTCGGCGTGATCGCGTCCCGGGCTTCCCGTGTCACCGACGGCATGCTCGTGGCTGCCGCGCACGCCGTCGCCGACCTGACCGACACCTCCCAGCCCGGTGCCGCGTTGCTGCCGCCGGTCCAGATGCTGCGCGACACCTCGGTCGCCGTCGGCACCGCCGTCGCCCGCGCCGCCGCCGAAGACGGCGTAGCCCGCGCGCCGATCGACGGCGATCTCCCCAAGCGTGTGCGCAACCTGATGTGGAACCCCGCCTATCGCCCGATCATCCCCGAGTAGTTGGCCCACCTGTGAACCCTTGGTGGGCCAATAGCACCACTAAGGGTTCATAGGTGGGCCAGACGAGTCCCTGGTGAGGAATCGGGGCGGAAGGGTTCCGCGAACGGGCATCTGGACCGTACGATGCGCTCCATCCGCTTGCTGATGTTTCGTCTGGTCAGGAGTGCAGTGATTGTCCGGAGGATGTACTCGGTCCCCGAGCACATCACGATGTTCGGTGCGGGCGCGCTCGCCGTCGGCGCGGTCTACCCCGCGATCATGGCGCACACCGGCGGTCAGGGCATCCCGTGCCCGCTGCGTGCTCTCACCGGCGTGCCGTGTCCGTTCTGCGGCCTGACCACCGCCACCGTCGCGCTCGCGCACGGCGACTGGGGTATGGCCGCCGGGACAAGCCCCCTTGTCTGCCTGGTCGCGGTCCTGGCCGCCGGAACGGCACCCGTGCTCGCCGCGCGATTCGCCGGCCTGAAATCCCCGCCGCGGCCGGTGTCACCTCGGACCAGACGGCTGATCACGTGGGCAGCCGGCCTGATCGTCGCGCTGAACTGGCTGTTCGAGCTACACCGGTATGAAATTGTCTAGAAACACAGAACTCACGCAGAACTCCCCGAACATCCGATTACAGTACTGCTTGCCGTCGGCGGATCGGCTCGCGGACATCAGGAAAGGCACCCCTCATGGCATATCAGGGCAACCCCCCGTACCAAGGCGGCCCCCCCGGCGGCCAGCCTCCATACGGCGGTCCCCCAGGCGGTCCCCCAACCGGCCCTCCTGGCGGCCCTCCTGGCGGTCCCCCAGGCGGCCAGCCCCCCTATGGCGGTGGCCAGCCGCCGTACGGAGGCGGGCAGCCGCCCTATGGTGGCGGCCAGCCCCCATACGGTGGCGGCCAGCCCCCATACGGTGGCGCTCAGCCGCCCTACGGTGGCCCGGGAGCGCCGCCCCCGCCGTATCAAGGTCCGCCGGGACAGTACGGCAGCGCCCAGACATATCAGTATTCGGACTGGATCCACCGTGTCGGCGGGTACCTGGTCGACGTCATCCCGATTGTCGTTCTCGAAGTGATCATCCTGCCGTTCAACAGCGTCGGCGTAAGACTCCTGTTGTGGCTCGTCGCGCTCGGCTACACGATCTGGAACCGCTGGGTCCTCGGCGGTCAGGGCCAGAGCCTCGGCAAGAAGGTCATCGGCATTCGGCTGCTGAGCGAGGAGACCGGCCAGCCGATCGGCACGCTCAACGCATTCCTGCGCGACATCTGCCATTTCGTCGACGCCATCATATGCTACGTCGGCTTCTTGTTCCCGCTCTGGGACGCGAAGCGGCAGACCATCGCCGACAAGATCATGCGGACGGTCGTCGTCCCGGCCTGATCGCGCTATGTGCATCGAGGAGCCCGCGAGCGCACGGCGCTCGCGGGCTCCTGGCTGACTGGCGCGTCCTGTTACTCCTCTGAAAAATCATTTTGGGGATAACAGGACGCCGCGGTTATCCTCGGCTCGCTGAGATCAGTGAGGTGGGGAGTCCCGTGGGCCATGTCGAGGTGGCACATCTGTCCCAAGCGCTCCCCGACGGGCGCGTGCTGCTTGACGATATATCGTTCCGGGTCGGCGACGGCAGGACGGTCGCGCTGATCGGGCCGAACGGCGCCGGCAAGACCACGCTGATGCGGCTGATCGCGGGGGACGCCGCGGTACAGCACGGCTCGATCACGCAGAGCGGCGGGCTCGGCGTGATGCGCCAGTTCATCGGCGGCATCAGGGACCAGACAACCGTGCGTGACCTGCTGCTCTCGATCGCGTCCCAGCGGCTCAGGGACGCCGCCGAGCGGCTCGACAACGCCGAGCTGGTGATGATGGAGCGCGACGACGAGCCGGCGCAGATGCGTTATGCCGCCGCGCTGGCCGAGTGGGGCGACGCCGGAGGCTACGACTACGAGGTGCACTGGGACGCGTGCACGGTGGCCGCGCTGGGCATCCCGTTCGACCGGTGCCAGTGGCGCGAGGTCCGGACGCTCTCTGGCGGCGAGCAGAAGCGGCTGGTGCTCGAGTCGCTGTTGCGCAGCGCGAACGAGGTGCTGCTGCTCGACGAGCCAGACAACTACCTGGACGTGCCCGCCAAGCTCTGGCTGGAAGAGCAGCTCGTGGCGACGGCGAAGACCGTCCTGCTGGTGAGCCACGACCGGGAGCTGCTCGCGGCGTGCGCGGACCGCATCATCACCGTCGAGGACGGCCACGTCTGGACGCACGGCGGCGGGTTCTCGTCGTATGCGCAAGCCAGGCGGGACCGCAACGAGCGGCTCGACGAGCTGCGCAGGCGCTGGGACGAGGAGCACGAGAAGCTCAAGGAGCTCGTGCGCACCCTGCGCATCAAGGCGTCGTACAACGACGGAATGGCCTCGCGCTACCAGGCCGCGGTGACCAGGCTGACCAAGTTCGAGGAGGCCGGGCCACCCGAGGAATCTCCGCGCGAGCAGAACGTGCGGATGAGGCTGCGCGGCGGCAGGACCGGCAAGCGGGCGGTCATCTGCGAGAACCTCGAGCTGACCGGGCTGATGAAGCCGTTCGACCTCGAGGTCTGGTACGGCGAGCGGGTCGCGGTGCTCGGCTCGAACGGCTCGGGGAAGTCGCACTTCCTGCGCCTGCTCGAGGGCGGTTCCATTGCGCACAGCGGCGTCTGCCGGCTGGGCGCGCGGGTCGTGCCGGGGATCTTCGCCCAGACGCACTCGCGGCCCGATCTCGCCGGCCGGACCCCGCTCGAGATCCTCATGACCGAGCACGCCCTGCTGATCAACGAGGCGATGTCGGCACTTTCGCGTTACGAGCTGCAGTCGTGCGCGCGGCAGCGATTCGCCAGCCTGTCCGGCGGGCAGCAGGCGCGGCTGCAGATCCTGCTGCTCGAGCTCGCCGGGTCGACGTTGCTGCTGCTCGACGAGCCGACCGACAACCTGGACCTGGCCAGCGCCGAAGCGCTGCAGGAGGGCCTCGAAGGGTATTCGGGCACCGTGCTGGCCGTGACCCACGACCGGTGGTTCGCTAGGTCGTTCGACCGGTTCGTCGTGTTCGGCGAGTCCGGTGACGTGTACGAGGCGCCGGAGCCGGTCTGGGACTCTGGCCGGGTGGACCGCGCTCGGTGATCGGCCGGCCTGGCGCCTTGCTAGGCTTGCTCGAACCTGCGGGATACCGCGAACCTCCTGGATACCTCGAACCTCCGGGATACCCAGCCTCGCGACGTGACGAGAACAGGCAAAGGAAGCAGACCGTGAAGAAGCTGATCGTGCTGGCCCTCATGGCACTTGGCCTGGCGGCCGTGTGGCGCAAGGTTCAGTCGGACCGCGCTGAGCTCGACCTGTGGACCGAGGCGACGACCGCGGACGAGTAGGGCGCAGGCGCCCAGGGCGGATGCCTGGCCGTCGGGTGGCCGGCTGGCTGTCGGCGGCCGACTCGATGGCTGACGTCCAGCTCGGCTGAGCGGCGGGCCCCCGCCGCTGACGAACAGCGTCAGCGTCGCGGAACCGTTCCGGCCGTGCGGACGACGCGGGATGGAAGCGGGCCCGCGGCGCGAGGACGCGCGGCGGGTCGCGGCCGAGCCACTTCAGGACCGTGAAACCGCGGCCGGGGAGACAAAGAAACGGTCGAAAAAGCACATCACATCCGCACCTCGCGTCGCATGTGATGATATTCGCTGGTTTTCCTGCGTCGCGGTCCCCCGCGGGCTAGGGATGGCCGAGCACAATGTTTCGGTGCTCGGTTTCGGTGCTCGCATGCAGTCGGCCATTGCTGTGACGTGTGAATCGGACGTTCAGAATCTGCGAATGGCATTGGAACTTGCAGTATTTGTCCGCAGGAAGCCGCAGATAGTTCGCGGCACCGCTAGCCTCGTTTTAGGAATCCCCTGATGGGCGTCTTTCCCGTCTGCTCAGGACAGGAGTGTCCGAGATCGGCATGCGCGGCGTCGTACCCGCGACTGATGTCGATCCTGGGGCAGCGCGGCCCGCGGCCCGGTGCGGGGGTGGTCGGCAGCATGTTGCTACTGAGTCCCAGGGCTGCTAGAGGCGCCTGACGGATCTGACCTGTGAGGAAGCGGCGTATCGGCCGTGAGAACGGCGAGGCTCATCGCCTGGCTGCTGAATCGAGCCCGCCCCAGCAACCTGGCCAGGATCGATGGCCTGGCGTGTGCGGGGACGTAAAAAGAGTTACCTCCGTGTTGTAACCACGTCATGACAATCAGTGCCCCCCTGGACCCACAAAGACCGCGTTCGCAGGTCCTGTAGTAGCCCAGGCTAGCAGTTTCTTGGCTTTCCCGACTAGCGGGGCAAGATGCTGTTCAGGATCCATATAGATCTGTGATCGAAGTACAGTTGTGTCCATGCACCAAGCGCGAGGCGCCGCGCCGCGGTATGCCCAGATAGCTGCGGCAATACGCAGCCAGATTATTGCAGGTAACCTCGGTGGGCCGGGGTCCCGCATTCCCAGCGAGCCTGAGATCATAGACACATATGGGGTGTCGAAAACGACGGCCAGCGAGGCTCTGAAGATGCTCTGCGGCGAGGGCCTCATCGTCCGCCGCAGCGGCGCCGGATCGTTTATCGCCGCGGATCCGCCCGAGATGCGGACCGTCCAGGTGGCATCCGGATCCTGGATCAGCGCCAGGCCCGCCACCCCCGACGACTTCCTCGGCAACGTCGAGCAGATCCCTCCCGGCGTACCAGCGCTTGTCGTCGAGGTTCCAGGTCACGCAGCCAAGGTCTACCCGGCCGACCGAACCCGCATCATCGTCTTATCGGACAACGGCCATGGGGTGTCCTGATCGCGCCGCCGTGCTGCCCAGCGTGTCCGGCCAGCGTGTCCGGCCGACGTGATGTGCGGAACCGCAGCGAGGGGGCTGCGCGCGATTTCCTGCTAGGCACCGCGGTATCGCAGACGCGATAGTCTGTCTGGCGGGATCATCGTCGCCTAAGGCGCTCGTCAGGGCCGCGAGGACCATCCGGGACAAGTCGGCATCCGGCGGTGCCGTGCGGCCCGTCCCGGGCCTCGCCACCGTCTTACGCGTGTCCTTAGCGTCACGATGCCACCTCGATGGGGCTATAGCTCAGCTGGAAGAGCACCTGCTTTGCAAGCAGGGGGTCAGGGGTTCGAGTCCCCTTAGCTCC
>CAVUFO010000010.1:0-340333 GCA_963740785.1 uncultured Actinomycetota bacterium | reverse complement strand
CCTCGTCCCAGCCGAGCGCCTTGAGCAGAACGGTGACGCTCTGCTTGCGCTTGCGGTCAATGCGGACGCCGACGCTGTCGCGCTTGTCGATCTCGAACTCAAGCCAGGCGCCCCGGGACGGGATCACCTTGCAGCTGTAGATGTCCTTGTCCGATGCCTTGTCCACCTGACGGTCGAAGTAGACCCCTGGTGAGCGGACAAGCTGGCTGACGACGACACGCTCGGTGCCGTTGATGATGAAGGTGCCCTTGGGTGACATCAGCGGGAAGTCACCCATGAACACGGTCTGGCTCTTGATCTCGCCGGTCGAGTTGTTGATGAACTCAGCGGTGACGAACATCGGAGCGGAGAAGGTCATGTCCTTCTCCTTGCACTCCTCCGCCGAGTACTTGGGTGGCTCGAACCGGTGATCACGGAACGAGAGCGACATCGTTCCCGTGAAGTCCTCGATCGGGCTGATCTCCTCGAAGATCTCTTCGAGGCCGGACTGCTCAGGCAGGTCCTTGCGGCCGAGTGCGTGCTCGGCCTCTATCCTCGCCTGCCACTTGTCGTTCCCGAGCAGCCAGTCAAAGGACTCGGTCTGCAGGGCAAGCAGGCTGGGAACCTCAAGTGGTTCCCTGATACGGGCGAAAGAAATGCGATGTGGACCAGGAGCGATAGCTGAGGCGCTGCGCGAGGCTGCCAACAGGGGTCCTTCCGAGCTCGTGGCTGAACGGTACCGCGCGCACGCAAAACGCCCTGCGGCTTCGCCCTACGTGTGAATCGAGCACTGTGAGACGAAACTGTGGGTTAGGATGTTGCCGAGGACATGTGGGTGCAGCGCAAATTGGCAGTGTAGTCGACGGACACACTGCTGGTCAAGTTAGCAGCACCCTGATACTCACGGCTGAAGGCAGCATCGCTCCTCAAACGCAAAACGTCAAGAGGTGAAGCCCATGTGTCGTCACGTTCGGCGACGTGACGAGAATCACATTGCCCTGGAGGTTTGCGTGCGGGACACGGGGGTAGTCAAATAGGTTCGGCCTGGTAGGCGGCTTGTAGCCGCGTTGCGGCCGCTATCATCCAGCATGTGCCTGGGCGCCGGACGGCCGCGGCCGCCCGGCGCCCAGATCGCGCTTCGAATCGTTACTTGACCGTGACCGTGGCGCCGACGCCCTCGAGGACGGCCTTCGCCTTCTCCGCGGTCTCCTTGTTGACTTTCTCAAGGACTCGCTGCGGTGCGCCGTCCACCAGGTCCTTGGCCTCCTTGAGGCCCAGGCCGGTCAGCGGCCGGACTTCCTTGATCACCTGGATCTTCTTGTCACCGGCTGCCTCGAGGATGACGTCGAACTCGTCCTGCTCCTCGGCTGCCTCCGCCGACTCGCCGCCACCGGCAGCCGCGCCAGCGGCCGCCATCGCGACCGGGGCGGCCGCCTTGACGTCGAAGGTCTCCTCGAACTGCTTCACGAACTCTGAGAGCTCGATCAGCGTCATCTCCTTGAACGCGTCAAGAAGGTCACTGCTGCTGAGCTTCGCCATGGTTCCTGTACCTCTTCCTGTTTCCCTTGGTCACCCGGGCGGCCGTACTGACCTGCCGCCGTGCGTCTTCGTTACGCCCCTGCGTCGGGCTGCTCGCCCTCGGCTTGCTCGTTCTCGGCTTGCTCGTCATCGGCCTGCTCACCCGCGGGCTCGCTCGCCTCCGCGACCGGCGCGGCGGGTCGTTCCGCCGCCTTCTTCTCCTCAAGCGCCGCGAGCAGCCTGGCCATCTGTGCGGGCAGCGCGGCGAACGTCGCGGCCGCTCCGGCCATCGTCGCCTTCACGGCGCCAGCCAGCTTGGCGAGCAGCACGTCGCGCGGCTCGAGGTCGGCGAGCCTGGAGATCTCAGCGGGCGTGAGCGTCTTGCCCTCGAGCACGCCGCCCTTGATCACCAGCAGCGGGTTCGCCCTGGCGAACTCCCGCAGCCCCTTGGCCGCCTGCACCACGTCGCCGCCGACGAACGCGATCGCCGACGGGCCGACCAGCATCTCGGAGAAGTCCTCGGCGACGCCTGCGTCCCTGGCCGCGATCTTGGTGAGGGTGTTCTTCACCACGGAGAACGTGGCGTCCTCGCCAAGCGCCTGGCGGAGCTCTCTGACCTGGGCGACGCTCAGCCCGCGGTACTCGGTGAGGACAGCGCCCGACGAATTCTGGAACCGCTCGGTCAGCTCGGCGACCGTCGCCTCCTTTACCGCCCTCGCCATGGGCATCCCTCCTGCCTAGTGGGAGCGCCTGGCCCTGCGGGGCAGCGCGCACTCCGAACGAATCATCGCCAGCCGGCGGATGGCCCTGGGAATGACGAACGCCCCGCGCGCGGACGCACCGGGGCGGAACCCGGCCGGGCGACACGATCGCCTGGCACGGTCACGGCTCAGTTCGCCTGCGCGGGCCGCCCGGATACCCGGGCCTTCGGCTACCGCGCGCGAGGCACGGCAGCAGCCGACGGTCTGTGGCTCGACCAAGAGTACGCGCCCGCGCCCCCGCCGCCAAATCGTTTCCCGCGAGCCCGCGCCGGCCCGCGCCGCGCCACGGCCTGGTGAGAAATGGCCCGGCGCCAGGCCCGCGGGGGACTGGCGCCGGGTACGGCGAGTAGCACGCCGATGAGAGCGGGCGGCAGGCTCGCCGTCAGCTTGCGGCGGCTTCCTCGAACTCGGCGGTCAGGCCCTTGGTCAGGCCGGGGTCGACGGGAACGCCAGGACCCATGGTCGTGGAGAAGGTCACCTTCCTGACGTAGCGGCCCTTGGCGGCGGCCGGCTTGAGCCTGACGACCTCGTCGATCGCGGCCGCGTAATTCTCCACCAGCGCCCGGTCGTCGAACGACGCCTTGCCGATGATGAAATGCAGGCTGCCGTGCCGGTCCACGCGGAACTCGATCTTGCCGCCCTTGATCTCGGTGACGGCCTTGGCCACATCGGCTGTGACGGTACCGGTCTTCGGGTTCGGCATCAGCCCGCGCGGGCCGAGCACGCGGCCGAGACGGCCCACCTTGCCCATGAGGTCCGGCGTTGCGACGACGGCGTCGAAGTCGAGGAACCCGCCCTGCACCCGCTCGATCAGCTCGTCAGAGCCGACGTAGTCGGCGCCGGCCGCTCGCGCCTGCTCGGCGCGCTCGCCGGCGGCGAACACGAGCACCCTGGCCGTCTTGCCGGTGCCGTGCGGCAGGTTCACGGTGCCGCGGACCATCTGGTCGGCCTTACGCGGGTCGACACCGAGCCTGATCGCCACCTCGACTGTGGAGTCGAACTTCGTGGTCGCGGACTTCCTGGCCAGGTCAACCGCCTGCACCGGGGTGTACAGGCGAGCCGGGTCGACCAGTTCGTCGGCCTTCTTGTAGGCCTTGCTGCGCTTCATGTGCTGTCTCCCGTTGATCTATTAGAGAGGTCGTGGTCCGCGGGCCAGCGCGCGGCCCTGCCACTTGCCGGGGCTCAGCCATCGACGGTGATCCCCATCGACCTGGCGGTCCCCGCAATGATCTGCGCGGCCGCGTCGATGCTGTTCGCGTTCAGGTCCGGCATCTTGGTCTGCGCGATGTCCCTGACCTGCGCCATCGTCATCTTGCCGACCTTGCTCTTGTGCGGCTCCGGGCTGCCCTTCTGCACCCCGGCGGCCTTCTTGATCAGCTCGGCGGCCGGCGGCGTCTTGGTGATAAACGAGAACGAGCGGTCCTCGTAGATCGTGATCTCGACCGGGATGATGTTGCCGCGCTGTGACTCCGTCGCCGCGTTGTACTGCTTGACGAAGTCCATGATGTTGACGCCGTGCGGGCCGAGCGCCGTGCCCACCGGCGGTGCGGGGGTCGCCGCGCCGGCGTTCAGCTGCACCTTGACGACCGCGGCGATCTTCTTCTTCCTCGGAGCCATCTGCCTGGGATCCTTCTGTTTCTTCTCGTGCGTGTCGTGATCAGAGCTTGCTGACCTGGTCGAACGAGAGCTCGACCGGGGTCTCGCGGCCGAAGATCGACACGAGCACCTTCAGCTTCTGAGTATCGGGGTTGATCTCGCTGACCGTCGCGGGAAGCGTCGCGAACGGGCCGTCCATCACGGTAACCGACTGGTTCACCTCGAAGTCCACCGCGGCTGCCCGCAGCGTCTCGGCCTTCTTCGCCGCCTTCTCCTCTGGCACCGGCGCGAGCAGCGACATAACTTCGTTCAGGCTCAACGGTGACGGCCGGCTCGACAGTCCCACGAAGCCGGTCACCCCCGGGGTGTTGCGCACCGCAGCCCAGGATTCGTCGGTCAGGTACATCCGCACGAGGATGTAACCGGGCAGCACCTTCTCCTGCACCTGCTGCCGCTTGCCGCCCTTGACCTCGATCACCTCATGCGTGGGGACCTCGATCTGGAAGATGAAGTCCTCCATGTTGAGCGACTGGGTGCGGCTCTCCAGGTTCGCCCTGACCCGGTTCTCGTATCCGGCGTAGGAGTGCACGACGTACCACTCGCCAGGCAACCGCCTCAGTTCGGCCTCGAACACGGCGACCGGATCGGCTTCCTCGGCCTCCGGCCCAGCCTCGCCCGCCCCGTCGGACGCCGTCCCGTCGGACGCCGTCCCGTCGGACGCCGTCCCGTCGGACGCCGCCCCATCGGACTCGGCCCCGGACGCAGCGGCGGCTGGCGCAGCCTCCGGCGATACAGCGTCCGCCTGGGTGGCGCCTGCCTGGGCAGCATCCTGCCGCGCGGCGTCGTCATCGGCTGATCCGGCCAGCTGCTCGCCGAGGTGTTCGGAGTCGGACACGATCACTCTTTCTCTCTGCTTCTTTTCTGCGCCGCTTCTTTTCTGCGCCGCTCACGCATGCGCAGCAACGTCCCCGCTCGCCGCGAACCGGGAGGTTAACCTCCCGTGATCATGCTGCCACGCTCAGCGCACGGATACTACCCGGGCCTTCGGCCATCACTTCCCGAAGACGGCGAACACCAGCTTCGTGAGCACCGTGTCCACGCCGGTGACGATGCCCACCATGATCAGGATGAAGATGACCGCGACCGTCGTGTAGGTGATCAGCTCCTTGCGGGTCGGCCAGATCACCTTCCTGAGCTCGGCCCTGATCTCCCGCACGAAGACTGCCGGGCTCGTCCGCTCCGGCTTCGCCGGACCGCGTGACTTGACCGGCCCCTTGGCCTGCGGGCCACGTACCTGAGTCGCCATGTCCTCACCTGTAGAGCTGGTCATCGGCCGGCTCGCGCCGGGTGCGGGGCCCGCGGGTTACGAGCCAACTCGCAGGGCAGGAGGGACTCGAACCCCCAACCGCCGGTTTTGGAGACCGGGACTCTAGCCAATTGAGCTACTGCCCTCTGCGATGCGATCTGGATGAATTCCGCAGGCATGCTTGCGCAGCCTGACGGAGACCCACCAGATGTTGAAGTCTACGTTGCCGAACGGCCTCGCGTCGAACCGCGCAGCATATTGCCAGGGCCCTGCACGGTGCCGATCTCCGTGCCGGTGACCGCCGGGCACGCCGGCGCTCCGGCCTGCCGACGCACGCCTGGCCAGGATGCGAAGATGCTAGCCATGGCACCCAGTACTTCGAGAGTCTCCGCGCGCATAGCCGCCATCGCGCCTTCTGCCACGCTGGCAGTCGACGCGAAGGCCAGGGATCTGAAGGCCGCTGGCCGGCCGGTGATCGGCTTCGGCGCGGGCGAACCTGACTTCCCCACCCCCGGCTACATCGTCGAGGCGGCCCAGCGTGCCTGCGCGGACCCGCGCTTTCACAAGTACTCCCCCACTCCAGGGCTGCCCGAGCTGCGCGAGGCCATCGCCGCGAAGACGGCGCGCGACTCCGGCCTGTCGGTGCAGCCGAGCCAGGTCCTGGTCACCAACGGCGGCAAGCAGGCCGTCTATCAGGCATTCGCGGCCCTGCTCGACCCGGGCGACGAGGTCCTGCTGCCGACGCCGCACTGGACGACCTATCCCGAGGTGATCAGGCTGGCGGGCGCCGTGCCCGTGCCGGTGCTCACCGACGAGGGCTCGGGCTTCCTCACCACCGTCGAATCGCTCGAGGCGCACCGCACCGACCGGACCAAGATGCTGGTGTTCGTCTCCCCGTCGAACCCGACGGGCGCGGTCTACCCCCCCGAGCTGGTCGGCGAGATCGGCCGGTGGGCCGCCGGCCGCGGCCTGTGGGTGGTGACCGACGAGATCTATGAGCACCTCGTCTATGGTCGGGCCGCCTTCACCTCGATCCCCGTCGCGGCGCCTGAGCTCGCCGACCGCTTCGTGGTGCTGAACGGCGTCGCCAAGACCTACGCGATGACAGGCTGGCGGGTCGGCTGGATGATCGGGCCGCCCGATGTGATCAAGGCAGCGACCAACCTGCAGTCACACGCGACCTCCAACGTCTGCAACGTCGCGCAGGCGGCCGCGCTGGCCGCGGTCTCCGGGGACCTGTCCGCCGTGGCGCGGATGCGCGAGGCATTCGACCGCCGCCGTGAGGTCATGACCATCATGCTTAACAAGGTCCCAGGGGTGACATGTCCGCTGCCAGAGGGAGCGTTCTACTGCTTTCCCAGCGTCAAGGGCGTGCTCGGCAAGCAGCTGGCTGGTCGTCAGGTGCAGGCATCAAGCGACCTGGCCGAGCTCATTCTCTCCGTGGCCGAGGTCGCTGTCGTGCCAGGCGAGGCGTTCGGCGCTCCCGGCTACTTCAGGCTCTCGGCAGCGCTGGCCGATGCCGACCTCGAACTCGGCCTGACCCGCCTCGGGGATTTCCTGGCCCAGGCGCGCTGATCGCCACCCTCTAGCCGATGGCACGCCGGCTCGACCTGCTCCCGAAGGCGCACCTGCACCTGCACTTCATCGGCGCCATGCGCCGGTCGACGCTGATCGAGCTCGCCGACGTGCACGGCATCACGCTGCCTGACGCGTTCCGCGGCGACTGGCCGCCTCGGCTGCGGGGAACGGACGAGCGCGGCTGGTTCAGGTTCCAGCGGCTCTACGATTACGCGCGGGCGGTGCTGCGCACCGAGGCGGACCTGCGCCGCCTGATCACCGAGATCGCGCAGGACGAGCGGGCCGAGGGTTCTGGCTGGCTTGAGTACCAGGTCGACCCGTCCGGCTACGCGGGCAGGTTCGGCGGGCTGACCGCGTTCACCGAGCTTGTGCTCGACGCGACCGCCGATGCCGCCAGCGCGGCCGGGATAGGGATGAGCCTCACCCTGGCCGCGAACAGGACGAGGCATCCGCTCGATGCCAGGACCATGGCCAGGCTCGCGGCCAGCTACGCGGGCCGCGGGGTGACCGGCTTCGGCCTGTCCAGCGACGAGCGCCGCGGCCGCCCTGCCGACTTCGCCGCGGCGTTCAGGATCGCGGCGCGGGCCGGCCTGCTCGCCGTCCCGCACGGCGGCGAACTGCTCGGCCCCGACAGCGTCCGTGGCTGCCTCGATGACCTGAACGCGGTCAGGATCGGCCACGGCGTGGGCGCGGCCGGCGAGCCCGCCCTGGTCAGGCGGCTCGCTGACGAGCAGATCACGCTCGAGGTCTGCCCGGCCTCCAACGTGGCCCTCGGCGTCGCGGCAACTCCGGCGCAGGTGCCGCTGATCAGGCTGCTGGACGCGGGTGTCCCTGTCGCGCTGGGCGCGGACGACCCGCTGCTGTTCGGCTCGCGGCTGACAGCCCAGTACGAGCTGGCGAGGAACGTGCACGGGCTGGCCGACGACCGCGTGGCCGGCCTGGCGCGGATGTCCGTGCGCGGCTCGGCTGCGCCGCGGGAGGTGCGGGCCAGGCTGCTCGCCGGCATTGACGCCTGGCTGGCGGCACCGGATCCGGCCGCCGGCGTCGCGAGGCCAGCGGCCAGCCAGGATGGCGAGCCAGCCCGGCCTCAGGACCCGGCGGCCCGCACCCGCCACCGCTCGAGCCGGGATGGGCCCTAGAGCCTCAGGCCGACCAGCACGGGCTCGTTCGCGAGCTCGATCCCGAACCGCGACCGGACACCCGCGACGATCTCCCGCGCCAGGCTGATCAGCTCGGCCGTGCTGGCCCCGCCCGTGTTGGTCAGCGCGAGCGTGTGCTTGGCGGAAATCCTGGCCGCGCCGTGACCCGGGTATCCCTTGCCGAACCCGGACTGCTCGATCAGCCAGGCCGCCGGCACCTTGACCGCGCCGGCGGCCGCGTCGCTGCCCGCGGGGAACGTCGGCACCCGGGTCCCCGGAAGGCTGGCCGCGGCGACCTCTTGCAGCCTCGCGAGCCCGGCGGGACTGAGAACGGGGTTGGTGAAGAACGACCCCGCGCTCACCGTGTCGGGATCACAGGGGTCGAGCACCATGCCCTTGCCGCGCCGCAGGTCGAGCACGGCGGCGCGGACGTCGGCGAGCGGCGCGCGGTCCCCTACCTCGACGGCCAGATTCCTGGCGAGCTCCGCGTACCTGACCGGCGCCGACATCGGATCACGCTCGAGCGCGAACGTGACGTCGAGCACCACGTACCTGCCGGTCGGCCCTGGCGCTGCCACGGCCGCGGCCTCGGAGTCCTGCGCAGGCCAGGGCGTGCGCTTGAACAGGCTCGTCCGGTAGCCGAATCCGCACTGACCGCCTGTCATCGCGGTGACCGAGCCGTCGGCGCGGTCGAGCACCGTCACCGACGTGATCGTCGCGGCGACCTCCTGGCCGTAGGCGCCGACGTTCTGGATCGGCGTCGCGCCCGCGAGGCCGGGGATTCCGGCAAGGCACTCGACCCCCGCGAGCTTCTCCGCGACCGACCACTCGACGAACCGGTCCCAGTTCTCCCCGGCCGCGACCGTGACCAGGACCTGCTCACCCGTCTCCTGGACGCCGATGCCCGTGGTCGCGACCCGCAGCACCGTGCCAGGGAAGCCTTCGTCGCAGATCACGAGGTTGCTGCCGCCGCCGAGCACGAGCAGCGGCTTGGCCGACGCGTCGACGGCCCGCACCGCCGCGATCAGGTCGCCAGAGGTGCGGGCCTCGGCAAGCCGGGCCGCGGGACCGCCGAGCCGCAACGTGGTGTGGCCAGACAGCGGAACCCGCTCGGTGAGCACGAGCACCCGCTGAGCCTACGTCCTGTCGGCCGTTCCCGCCCGCCGGAACGCCGGTCGCGCTCACGGTCAGGGCGGCGTCATCAGCACGGTACCGTCAGGGCAGGCGGACGACTGCCGTCGCCCTGGTCAGCACCTTCGTGTCAGCAGAGCGGGCGGTCAGCGAGAGCGCGACCCTGTTGCCGTCCAGCTTCTCGGTGACCTGGCCGCTCACGCTGATGGTGGCGCCGGTGCCGTCGTCAGGCACGACGACCGGTGCGGAGAACCTGACGCCGAATTCCAGCACGACGGCCCCGGGCCCGGCCCAGTCGGTGACGAAGCGCCCGGCTTCGGCCATCGTGAACATGCCGTGCGCGATGACGTCCGGCAGCCCCACGGCCCTGGCGATCCGCTCGTTCCAGTGGATGACGTTGAAGTCACCGGACGCACCGCAGTACTTGACCAGGCTGAGCCTGGTGACCGGATAGTCCACGGCCGGTATCTCCGCGCCAGCCCGCACCTCGTCGTATCGCCCGCCCACCTGCCCGGCCCGGTTCATGCGGCGCCGCCCCGCTCCACCAGGGTTCCGTGCGCCGTGCACACGTGCTCGCCGTCGGTCGTGCTGATCCGCGTGCTCGTCGTCATGAGCGAGTTGCTGCCGACGCTCTTGATGTCGGAGATCGTGACCTGAGCGGTCACCACGTCCCCTGCGTGCAGCGGTCGCTGGTATTCGAAGCGCTGCGCGCCGTGCACCACCATCGCGTAGTTCAGGTTCAGGTCAGGGTCGGACATCGCCTGGCCGCCGGCGGCCATGCTGATCACGATCGGGAACGTCGGCGGCGCGATCACGTCGGGGAAGCCCGCAGCCACAGCCGCGGCGCGATCGCGGTACAGCGGATCGCGGTCGCCGATCGCATCGGCGAATTCGGCCAGCTTGACCCTGCTGACCTCATACGGCGCGCTGGGCGGGAACGTCCTGCCGATGAACTCGGGGTTGATGGCCACGCTGGCTTAGCGGGTCTCGCGGTGCGGCTGGTGCTTGCGGCAGAACGGGCAGTACTTGCTCAGCTCGAGCCGGTCAGGGTCGTTCCGCCGGTTCTTCCTGGTGATGTAGTTGCGGTGCTTGCACTCCTGACAGGCCAGGGTGATCTTGGGCCTGATGTCGGTCGCAGCCACTGTGGAGTGCCTTTCTCCGGTACGAATATTGTGGTCGGCGGCCGTGCGGCCGCGGTGGTCTGTACGTAGCGGAGGCCGGACTTGAACCGGCGACACAGCGATTATGAGCCGCTTGCTCTGCCTGACTGAGCTACTCCGCCCCGCGGAGAATCCTAACCCGAACGGGCGATCCTTTAATCCCGCGCAGCCCGGCACGCGCGCCGCGCGCGACCGGGCCCCGTCAGCATACCGGCCTTCCGGTCCCAGGTACACGTGCGGCACCGCCGCGAGTCAGCACTCCACGACGTTCAGCGCGAGGCCACCGCGGGAGGTCTCCTTGTACTTGTCCTTCATGTCGGCACCGGTCTCGCGCATCGTCTTGATCGCCTTGTCCAGCGACACGTGATGCTCGCCGTCGCCCATGATGGCCATCCTGGCGGCCGTGATCGCCTTCACCGACGCGATCGCGTTCCGCTCGATGCAGGGAATCTGGACCAGGCCGCCGACAGGGTCGCAGGTCAGGCCCAGGTTGTGCTCGAGGCCGATCTCGGCCGCGTTCTCGACCTGCTCGGGGGTGCCGCCGAGCACCTCGGCCAGCCCGGCCGCGGCCATCGAGCATGCCGAGCCGACCTCGCCCTGGCAGCCGACCTCGGCACCGGAGATCGACGCGTTCTCCTTGAACAGCACGCCGATCGCGGCCGCGGTCAGCAGGAACGAGATCACGCCGTCCTCGCTGGCACCCGGCACGAACCTGGTGTAGTAGTGCAGCACCGCGGGGATGATCCCGGCCGCTCCGTTGGTCGGCGCGGTCACGACCCGCCCGCCCGAGGCGTTCTGCTCGTTCACGGCGAGCGCGTACAGCGTCACCCACTCCATCGCGTAGAGCGGGTCGGTGACGTCCGCTGCGTGCTCCAGCTTCTCCAGCATGGCAGGCGCCCGGCGGCGAACCTTGAGCCCGCCGGGCAGCACCCCGCTCGCGTGGCTGCCAGCCTCGACGCACTCCCGCATGACGGACCAGATCCGCAGCAGTCCGTCCCTGATCTCGTCGCCGTCCCGTCGCACGAGCTCGTTGGCCAGCATCACGCCGCTGATGGGCAGGCCGCTCTCCGTGGTGCGCGCCAGCAGGTCAGCGCCGCTCGTGAACGGGTACGGCACGCTGACAGCGTTCGGTACCAGGCCGGGTTGACCCGCCTCGTCGTGGCCGAGGACGAAGCCGCCGCCGACCGAGTAGTAGGTGCGGCTGCACAGCTCGGCGGCGTCCGAGTCGATGGCGCTGAACAGCATCGCGTTCGAGTGGAACGGCAGCCGCTTGCGCCGGTGCAGCACCACGTCCTCGTCCATATCGAAGTCAATCTCGTGGCTCGCCCGTCCCGCGGCCTCGCCGAGCGCGAGCCTGCCGGACTCGCGGACCCGCTCGACGACGGCGGCGGTCCCGGCCGGGTCCACGGTCTCCGGATGCTCGCCGCGCAGGCCGAGCACGATCGCGGGGACGCTGCCGTGGCCGTGCCCGGTCGCCCCGAGCGACCCGTACAGCTCGGCACGCACCGACGCCACCTGGTCGAGCAGCCCGGCCGATTCCAGCGCCGCCGCGAACATCGCGGCCGCGCGCATCGGGCCGACCGTGTGCGAGCTCGACGGCCCGATCCCTATCTTGAACAGGTCGAACACGCTGATCGCCATCGTGCCGGGCGCAGGGGCTGATGCCGCCCCCAGCTCCGTTGGCTGGCTCACCTGCGTACCCTCTCCCCGTCTGGGTCGAACGGCGGCCGCAGCGACACCTTCGCGTCACAGACCTGGCCGCCGACATTGACCTGATAACGCCCCGAGCGTGCGTAGTCTCGCGTCACGACATCTCCCCTAGCCGGCCGGACGTATGCCAGTCCGACCGACGCTCCGAGTGTCGCACCCCACGCCGCCGACGTCACGAGGCCTGCCGCCGCCCCGTCCCGCATCAGCAGCTCGCCACCCCACATCATGACCGCGGGATCATCGGGCACGACCGAGACGAGGCGCTGCCGCGGCCCGGCCGTCCTGGCCTTCTCCACCGCGTCACGGCCGAGGAAGCCGATGTCCGTCTTGAGCTTGCAGGCGAACAGCAGGCCCGCCTCGACCGGGTTGTAGTCCGGCGTCAGCTCGCGCCCGAACGCGCGGTACGCCTTCTCCAGCCGCAGCGACTCGATCGCGTAGTACCCGCCATTGACCACGCCGAGGCCGGCCCCTGCCGCCATCAGGTCCTCGTACACCCCGACCGCGAATTCAGCGGGGGAACAAATCTCCCAGCCAAGCTCGCCCACGTAGGTCAGCCTCGTCGCCCGCACCGTGGCGTAGCCCAGGTCGATCTGCCTGCTCTGCCCGAACCCGAACGCCTCGTTGCTCAGGTCGGCGCTGGTCAGGCTCGCCAGCAGCTCCCTGGACCGCGGGCCCATCACCCCGTACACCGCGTAGGCCGACGTCACGTCCACCAGGCTGGCGCCCGTGGCGGGCAGCCTGCGCCTGATATGGCCGAGGTCGCGCTCCGTGGACGCAGCGCTGCTGAAGATCAGGAACTCCTCGCAGCTCAGCCTCGTCACCGTGACGTCGGCCTCGTACCTGCCGCCCTTGTTCAGCATGCCGGTGTAGACGGTCCGCCCCGGCGGCACGTCGACGTCGCCTGTGCACAGCCACTGCAGGGCAGCCAGCGCCTGCGGCCCGGTCAGCAGGTACTTGGAGAACGAGGTCTGGTCGAACACGGCAACGGCCTCGCGGGTCGCCCGCTGCTCGGCGACCGACCACGGCAGCCAGCTGGGCTTGTCCCAGGAGTACTCGATCACTGGCTCCTCCCCGGCGGGCGCGAACACGTTGGCCCGTTCCCAGCCCATCTTCGATCCGAAGCACGCGCCCGCGTCACGGAGCAGGTGATAGGCGGGCGAGCGCCGGAACGGCCTGGCAGTGACCAGCTCGCGGTTCGGCCACGGCGGCGCGTAGTGCAGGCCGAGCACCTCGCCCACCCGGTCACGCAGCCAGCGGTTGTTGCCGTTGAAGCCCGCGAACCGCCGGATGTCGGTGCCGGTCAGGTCGATGCCGGGGTCCCCGTCGGCGATCCAGTCGGCGAGCGCCTTGCCGGCGCCGCCCGCCGAGGCGATGCCGACCGAGTTGAAGCCAGCGGCGACATGGAAGTTCCGCAGCTCCGGTGCCTCGCCGAGGATGAACTGGTTGTCAGGGGTGAAGCTCTCCGGCCCGTTGTACAGCTTCTTCATGCCGGTGCTGGCGAGCACCGGGATCCGCTCGATCGCGTGGTCCATCAGGATCGCGAAATGCTCCCAGTCCTCGGCGAGCAGCTGGAACTCGAACGGGTACGGCAGCTGGTCAGGTGCCACCCAGGGCCTCGCGTCCGGCTCGAAACCGCCCACCAGCAGGCCGCCGACCTCTTCCTTGATGTAGGTATAGCCGTCGGGGTCGCGGAGCACGGGCAGGTCCCTGGCCGCGCCGGGTATCTGGTCGGTGACCACGTAGAAGTGCTCGGCCGAGTGCAGCGGGACGGTAACCCCGCACATCGCGCCGATCTGCTTGGCCCACTGGCCGCCGCAGTTGATCACGATCTCGGCTTCGACGTCGCCCTGGTCGGTTCGCACGCCGGTGACCGCCGGCCAGGTCCTCGAGCCGTGCGACACGGCGATGCCCGTGACCCTGGTGCGCTCCCTGATCGTCGCGCCGCGCATCCGCGCCCCGCTGGCCAGGGCTGCGGTCAGGTCCGTCGGGTTGGCCCGCCCGTCGCCAGGCAGCCAGATCGCGCCGGCCAGGTCAGCGGTCTCCATGATCGGGTACATCTCGGCCGCCCGCGCCGGGCTGATCAGCTCGCATTCCAGCCCGAACGCCTCGGCAGTGGCCGCGGTGCGGCGCAGCGCCATCATCCGGTCCTGCGTCCTGGCGACCGTGACCCCGCCGCACCGGCGGAAGCCGGTGGCGAGGCCGGTCTCGGCTTCGAGCCGGTCATAGAGCTGCGTGGAGTACCGCACCAGCCTGGTTCCGCTCTCCGACGCCCGCAACTGGCCGACCAGGCCGGCCGCGTGCCAGGTGGTCCCGCACGACAGCTGGCCCTGTTCGAGCAGCAGGACGTCGGTGATGCCGCGCAACGTCAGGTGGTACGCCACGCTGGCGCCGATCACGCCGCCACCGATGATCACCACATGCGCCCGGCTGGGCGGTGCCGGCGGCGCCGGCACCGCCCGGCCTGGGCCCCTGTCCCCCGGACCGCGCTCTGTCATGAGTCCCTTCCGGCTCAGTCGGTTCGTTGCACCTCGTCGAGAAGCCGGTCAAACCCGGACGAAGAAAGGCCGGCGCAGACGCCCTCGTGCCGCTCCATGGCCCAGGACCAGAAGTCGAAGTCGATCGGGCTGACCGCGGCCTGGATCGCGCCCCACAGCGTCCAGCCGTACTTGCCGGCGAGGCCGAGCAGCATCGCCCGGGCCACCTTGTTCCGCAGCAGGCGGCCGTAGTACCCGGCCACGAGATCCTCAAGCGCCTCGTCGGGGAGCTGGCACTCTCCCCAGATGTTGCCGAGCTCGAAACAGGCGTCGTTGTTGCCCGAGTACTCGTAGTCGATCAGCCAGATCGTCTCGCCGTCATCGATGAAGTTGGCCGCGAGCAGGTCGTTGTTGCACGGCACGGTGCCCTCGTCGCGGACCGCGAGCGCCCTGGCCATCGCCTCGAAGCTGCCCGTCAGGTCGTCGTATCCGGCCGGGATCCTGATCCCGCGCTCGGCGACGACCGCGCGGTAGCGGCGCTGGATCTCGAACATGTCGAAGTCGCCGTCGAACCGCTCGGCGGCGTGCAGCCGCCGGCACGCCAGCGCGATCCTGGCCAGCCTGCCGGGCTCGGCGACGTCGGCGTTCGCCAGCGTCTTGCCCTCAAGGAAGCCCAGCACCAGCACGTTGACCGACGGCTGATACTCGATCACGGGCGCGCCCACGCCGGCCTGTGCCGCGCGTACCGAGTTGCGGTACTCGTTCTGCCTGTCAATCGCCAGCAGCTCGCTGCCCCCTGAAGCCACCCTCGCCACGAACGTCCCGTTATCCGTGACGATCTTGAAGTTCCTGTTGGTCAGCCCGCCGGGCAGCTCCGTGACCGTGCGCTGCCCGCTCGCCAGGCTCGGTACCTGGTCGAAGATCACGTCGAAATCGCCGGCGGCGGTGCTGCCCAAGCTCGCCTCCATAGGGGGTGGATGGTGCGAAGCGTAGGTAGTCGACGTTAAAAGGTCTAGATGCATCACGGAGAACTTTCCGGAAAGTTCCCGGCGGATTGCCATGTCGCCCCGCAAAGGGTATGGACAGTTAGCCGTCGTGCCCTTACGCTGACGCCTCAAACCGCGCCGCTAGCGCCCCTGTCTGGTCGGAGGACCTCCGATGAGCGCGACGACTGAGCAGGCCGGCGGGGAGCGCGACAGCGCTGACCTGGTCCCACATCGGATTCCTGAACAAGATCCCGATCCTGGACCGTGTTCGTGGTCATCGTCCTGATCGGGGCGATCTACTACGCGGTCGCCGGGCGAAACAAGGAGTTCGCGGCCGTGGTGGCGCCGGCGGGAGACGACGCACCGCTTGTCGTGTGAGGTAGCGACGACCGATCCGGCCGGAGGCGAGAAGCCGGCCCGGAGGGTCAGGTCGTGAGTGTGCAGCGCGGCCCGGCCCGGCTGCATACCTACTAGCGGGTAGCTGAGAACTCGCCGTGGGCGGCCTAATCGCTGACGGAGAGGCGATAGCGTGACAGCGGTGTTTTCTGCGTAACGGGAGGACATCTGATGGCAATGGAGCCAGTGCCCGACCTGGACCGGCCTGACCGGGACCAGGTCGAGGCTGGCCGGGGGCGAAGAACGGCCATCCGGCAGATCCGGGCGGCGGACGGCCCTGGGCTCGCGGATTCGCCGAAGCCCGCGGTTCTGCGCGATGACGGCTCAGCCGGCCGCGCCGGCGGGATCTGGCATCCGCGGCCGCCAGGCCGCAAGCCGCCCAAGCTGGTCAGGGGTCCCGGCGTCACCGTGCATGGCCAGATCGAGGACTGGCTCGCCGACGCGATCGCGGCCGGCAGGCTGGCGACCGGCGACCGGCTGCCCACCGAGCAGGACCTGGCAGCCTGGCTTGGCGTCAGCCGGATGACGCTGCGGCACGCGCTGGCCGAGCTCGCCCAGCGCGGCCTCGTGCGGAGGGCCGTCGGCCGCAGCGGCGGTACGTTCGTGGCCGAGCCGAAGGTCGAGCAGGACCTCACGGTCCTGGCCGGGTTCTCCGAGCAGCTGCGCAGGCACGGCCTCGTGGCGGGCGCGAGGGTGCTGGCCGCCACCGAGATCAAGGCGAGCCCCGCGGCGTCCGCGGCGCTGAAGATCGGCGTGGGCGCACCGGTCTACGAGGTGCGGCGGTTGCGCCTGGCTGGCGGCCAGCCCATCCTGATCGAGCACTCCCTCTTCCCGGCCGAACGCTGTCCCGGCCTGCTCGGCTACCGGCTGGACGGGTCGCTCTACGAGCTGCTCGAGCAGAAGTACGGTGAGCGTCCGCACCGCGCGAAGGAAAGCCTGGAGCCGGTCTGCGCCGGTGCTCGCGAGGCCGAGGCGCTCGGCGTCGCGGAGGGAGCGCCGCTGATGCTGGTCGAGCGCACCGCCTACTCGCGCGCGGGCCGGCCGCTGGAGTTCGCGCGCGACCTGTTCCGCGGCGACCGTACCAGGGTCGTGGTCTGGGCCTCCGAGCTCGCCGGCGAGATCTGACTCCCGCGCTCCGCCCCGGCGCCGCCCGGCACGCCGGATAGCGCGAAGGGAAAAGGCTTCGAGGAAGAGAAAACGATCGCATAGGGTCCTGAGTCTTCGCGCCAACCGCGCCGCGTCCGGTTTCAGGACACCTGAGGCCCGGGGAGCTCAACCTGGAACAGCGAGTCCAGGCGCCGCGGAAGGGCGATCCTGTCCAGGTCGCTGGCGAGCACGATCTCTCCGCCGAAGGCTTCTGCCGCCTCGGCGGCGAGCCGGTCCGTCGCCTGGTCGTCATACCGCTGCGAGAAGTGCGTGAGCACGAGCGACCGCACCCCAGACTCCGCGGCGATCTTGCCCGCCTCGCCCGCGGTCAGGTGCCCGAACTCATGGGCCAGCGTGGCGTCCGCGTTCGCGAACGTGCACTCGCAGACGAGCAGGTCGGCGTTCTCGGCGAGGGCGAACGCAGCATCGCAGAGCCGCGTGTCCATGACGAACGCGAACCGCTGGCCCCGCTTCGGCATGCTCATCTCCGCCAGCCTCACCTGCCGGCCGGACACCACCAGTGCACCGTCACGCTGCAGCCTGGCGATGTCTGATCCGGAGATGCCCGCCGCCGCGAGCCTGTCAGGCAGCATCCGCCGGCCATCGGGCTCGATCAGCGCGTATCCGACGGCCGGCACGCTGTGCGAGAGCTGCCTGGCCTCCAGCCGGAACGCCAGCCCGCCTCCGTCGTGCCTGCCCGTGCCGATCGGCCCGTCGGCGCTGACCGGCCGCTCCAGCAGGCCGACGGACTCGCGGTAGATGGCCGCCTGTCGCAGCCGGCCGAGCACGTCGCGGCTCGCGGCCGGGTAGCAGATCTGCACCTCGTGCGCGACCTCGTCGAGCGACATCCGCTGCAGCACGCCTGGCAGACCGAGGCAGTGATCCCCGTGGAAGTGCGTGATGCAGATGCGGGTGATATGGCTCGCCGTCACGCCCGCGAACTGCATCTGGCGCTGCGTTCCTTCGCCGGGATCGAACAGCAAACCCTCGCCGTCCCACCGGAGAAAGTAGCCGTTGTGGTTACGGCGGCGAGTAGGCGCCTGGCTGGCAGTGCCAAGAACCACGAGTTCCCGGTTGGACACGGCACCGACCTTACGCCGCCCCGTCTCCTGGACCAGCCCAGTCCCCGGAACCAGCCCAGTCCCCGGAACCAGCCCAGTCCCCGGGATCAGCCTGCCCCGCCGGCCCTGCAGGCAGCACCGGCCGGACGCCGGCGGCGTGCCGCCTGGCCAGCGCGCGGTAGGTCTCGGGATTCGTCCGCACCCAGTTCAGCGCCGAGCCCGTCACCTCGCCCGAGATCCTGGCCGGGATCCCGACCGCCAGCATTCCGTCTGGCACCGTCATACCTGGCGGAACCGTGCAGCCGGCCGCCACCAGGGCGCGCGCGCCGATCACGGCGCCGTCCAGCACCGTGGCTCCGTTGCCCACCAGCGCTTCCTCGCCGATCAGGGCCGAGTGCACCACGCACAGGTGACCGATCGTCGCGCCAGGGCCTACCTCGGTCACCGGATCGGCGCCGCCGTGCAGGATCGAGCCGTCCTGCACGTTCGCCCCGCGCCGCACGATGATCGGCCCGAAGTCGGCTCGCAGTACCGCCCCGTACCAGACCGACGCCTCCGCCTCGACCCGCACGTCGCCGACGAGCGTGGCGGTCGGGGCGATCCACGCGTCCTGGCTGACCGAAGGTGACTGACCTTCGAAGGCGAACAGCGGCATCCGCTCATGATGCCCGAGACCAGCCTGGCCGCCACGGACGGCCTCCGCGCGCCAGCCCCAGCTCCCAGCCAAATGAAAAGACTTCACTTATATAAGACAACCCTGATACAGTGCCCGGCATGCACGCGTTCGAGGTCCTGGGAGATCCTGTGCGCCGGCGCATCCTCGAGCTCCTTTCCGAGGGCGAGCACAGCTCGGGAGCGGTCTGCGCGGTCATCAGGGAAGAGTTCGGGATCTCCCAGCCCGCCGTCTCGCAGCACCTGCGGGTTCTGCGCGAGACGGGATTCGCGACGGTCAGGCCGGACGGGACCAGGCGCATGTACGAGGTCAGCCATGGCGCGCTCGGGGACGTCGACGCGTGGCTCGACAGGTTCCGCAAGGCCTGGGCTCCGCGTCTTGACGCACTGGCCACCGAGGTCGCACGCGGCAAGCGTGAGCGACGGCTGGCCGGCCAGCACGGAGCCGGCCAGCACGGAGCCGGCCAGCACGGAGCCGGCCAGCACGAGCCGGCCAGCGCGAGCCGGCCAGCACGGAGCCGGCCAGCAGGACAGCCAACGGCCAGGGAGTGCACCGTGATCGAAGTGACCCACCAGATCAGCGCCGTCCGCCGGCAGCTCGGCACGCGCGTCCTCGAAGCAGGCGTTGCGCGCGTCCTGACGATCAGCCAGCGCTACCAGACCGGCGTCGACGACCTCTGGGACGCGCTGACCAATCCCGAACGGATACCCCGCTGGTTCCTGCCCGTCTCCGGGGACCTCAGCCCCGGCGGGCGATACCAGCTCGAAGGCAACGCGGGCGGCACGGTGGAACGCTGCGACCCTCCTAAGAGCTTCGCCGCCACGTGGGAGTTCGGCGGGCAGGTGAGCTGGATCGAGGTCGGGCTGACCGCTGAGCCTGGCGGCTGGACCAGGCTTGAGCTCCAGCACGTCGCCCACGTCGACGACGACATGTGGGCCGAGTTCGGGCCTGGCGCCGTCGGCATCGGCTGGGACGGGGCGCTCATGGGCCTGGCCACCCACCTCAGCGGAGATCGCACCGCCAGCCTGGATCCGCAGCAGGCGGCGGCCTGGCAGGCGTCCGAGGACGGCAAGCTCTTCATGTCGCTGAGCAGCGAGCGCTGGCGCGAGGCGAGCGTGGCGGCGGGAACGGATGAGGCCGCGGCGAAGGCGGCCGCCGACCGGTGCACCGCCTTCTACACCGGCGGCCCCGCCGCATAAAGTCGGGTCCGTGCTCCCGACACCCCCGGCTGCATCAGCACTGCCCGGCCTGATCGCCGCCGACGATCCCCGCGCCCGCGACGTCCTGGGCCTGCTCGGACGCCATCTCGCGTTCGCGCACGCCCAGTCGGGGCCCGAGCACGTGCACGCGCTCGCCGTCGACGGGCTGCTGGATCCCGCGATCGCCCTCTTCAGCTACCGCGAGGCCGGCCTCCTGCTCGCGGTCGGCGCCCTGAAGCACCTCGAGCCAGGCCACGCCGAGATCAAGTCCGTGCACACCGCGCAGGCCGCCAGGGGCCGCGGCATCGGCCGGGCGATGCTCGGCCACCTCATCGGCCTCGCGCGCGACCGCGGCTGCCGCCGCGTGAGCCTGGAGACCGGCGCCATCCCCGCGTTCGCCCCGGCCCGCGCGCTCTACGCCAGCGCCGGGTTCGTTCCGTGCGGGCCGTTCGGCGACTACGCGGAGAGCCCGTTCAACACGTTCATGACATTGACGCTCAACGGGACGCACCCGCCCGCCCGGCCGGCCGGCTGACTCGCGCCGCCAGCGGCTGACGCACGGGCTCGCCAGCGGTTCCGGGCGGTCCCGCGTATATGGATGGTCCTTTCATTGCGCAATCTGGTGATGGATGGACCTTCCATACGGCATACAGGGCCGGGCCACGCCGTCCGCGTGCGCCGGTGGCGACGTCAGCTGAACCCGGGTGCCACGGCGGCGTCGATGGACGCGCAGTCGGCCTCGGCTTTGGCGGCCGCCTGCAGGGTGCCGCTCGCGTGCGTGACCGCTCGCGCGGCGTAGCTCGCGATGTCCTGGCGCAGCTGGCGTGACACCGGCGCGTTCGACTCGAACGCCAGGCCCGCCAGCAGATGGACATCCGCCTTGCTCTCGAGCACCCGAGCCAGCGCCGCGCAGATGGCCACGTTCGCCGACGTGTGCGGCAGACCGCCGCCACCGCCGCAGCCAGACAGGCCACCGCACGCGAGCGCCGCTGCCAGCATGGCAGCCGCCGCCTCAGATGTGCCCTTCATCTTTGGATCCGTTTCGTGCGCGGAAAACGGACAATCGGTGAGCAAGTTCCGCTCGCCGTGGACGAAACGGATCCAAAGTCGAGATGATCATGGAGCTTGACTCAGGGCTCATGTCACGTAGCGCGGTTAACCAGAACGCGAACTACGCCGGCTGTGTCCGATGGCCGGATATATCATCTTTGCGACAATACAACAACTCAGCGTCGGGCGGAGCGAGGATTGGCTGCCATGCGCGCACGTTCAGAGTCGAGCCTCCTGCGCAACAGGAACTGGCGGCTGCTCTGGCTCGGCCAGTCCGTCTCGGCGACCGGCGACATGGTCTTCACGATGACCGTGCTGCTCTGGATCGCCACGATCATCGCCAAGGGCCAGGCCTGGGCGCCAGCCGCCGCGAGCGGCGCGCTCATCGCTACGGCCGCCCCCGTCCTCGTCGTCGGCCCGCTGGCCGGCGTGTTCGTGGACCGCTGGAACCGGCGCCGGACGATGCTCGTCGCCGACGCCGCCCGGTGCGCGCTGATCACCAGCCTGCTGGTGCTGCCGCTGCTGCGGCACGCTATCCCAGCGGGTCTGCAGCTCGCCATCTTGTACGCGGTGCTCGCCGCGTGCGGCTGCTTCGCGGAGTTCTTCAACCCGTCACGGCTCGCCGTGCTCGGCGCCGTCGTCCCGCAGGAACGGCAGCCCCAAGCGAGTGCTCAGCTCTCGGCGGCGTTCAGCACAGCGCAGGTCATCGGCCCGCCGATCGCGGCTCCGCTGCTGATCACGTTCGGCGTGCAGTGGGCGCTGATCCTGAACGCGGCCAGCTTTGCGTTCTCGTATGGCTGCCTGCGCGCGATCCGCGTTGCTGACGTTCCGGACGGCGAGGCACCAGCCCGCGCCGGCTTCCTCGCCGAGTTCACGACAGGGCTGCGGTACTTCGCGGGCAACAAGGTCCTGGTCGCTATCGGCGTGGGCATCGTGATCGCGATGCTCGGCCTCGGCGCCGTCAACTCGCTGGTCGTCTTCTTCATCCCGCATGACCTGCACGTCGCCGCGAGCTGGATCGGCACGATCAGCGGAAGCGTCGGCGCGGGCGCGATCGCGGGCGCGCTGCTAGCCGCGACAATCACCAGGCGGCTGCGACCAGGCCAGCTGTTCTGGATGTCACTGGCCGGCTGCGGGGCCGCGTTGATCGGCTTCTCCCGTGCCACGGCCCTAGGTCCGGCGATCGCGTTTGCGGTCCTGCTCGGCGTGGCGGTCGGCGTGCTCAACGCGGCCATGTCGCCGATCATCCTGGAGGCGACGCCGTCGCGCCTGCTCGGCCGGGTTAGCGCGGTGATCAGCCCGCTGCAGCAACTCGCCTCCATCGTCTCGCTGGTCCTAGCCGGCGTCCTCGCGAGCACCGTGCTCCGCGGCACGCACTTCGCCGTCGCGGGCGTGAGCTTCGGCCCCTACGACACCGTGTTCGCGGTCGCCGGTCTGCTGTTCCTGATCGCCGCTGCCGCGTCGGTCGCCCCGCTGCGCGCGGCTGGCAGGCCGGCCGCGGCTGCGGCTCAGCCTGCCGGCGCAGTGGACGCCGCGGCCGGTGACACGGCGCTGCCCTAGCCGCCGAGGTCGACGATCGCGGCGACCGGGCCGCCGCCGTCTGGGCCCTGGTGGGCCGCCGACACCGAGACGAACACGGCGGGGTCGCCGGTCACCGCCGCGGTGACCCCTCCGACGCAGGACTTGATCTGGCGGTGCCAGTGCACGTCGGAGTCGTCGAGCATGGCGTTCCTGCGACCGCGGACCTGACCGTCCTGGCTGGCCTCGCACTTCAGGAACACGTTGACCAGGCGCCCGTCCAGGTCAGCAGGGCGCGGCCGGTCCGGCAGGTCGAGCCCGGCGTCCTTGATCGCGGCCCAGATCGCGTCCTGGTCGAGCGCGTCACGCATCACCGCGTGCCCGATCCGATACCTGCCGCCGACGCCGCGCGAGTTGCCGGCGACGACGACCTGGGCCTGGTCGAGCTCGACGCCTGACGAGCAGGACGCGACCGAGGAATACAAGTCCCTGTCGTGCAGCACGTCGGCGTCGGAGGGCATCTCGATCTCACCGAGGGCGACCGCGATCCCGAGCGCCGTGCAGCCGTTGGACAGGTCCATCGACTCGTGCGTGTTCTCCGTCCAGACCGACTTGCCGCGGCTCTTGGCGTCCCTGATCGTACCGATCGTGAGCAGCGGCGTCTTGGTCTGCACATAGTGCACGTCAGCGGGGTCGGTAATCCCGGCGCGCTCCATCGCCGCCTGCACCGCCTCAGCCACCTTGGTGATCATCGCCTGCCTGCCGATGTCCTCCGGCAGCAGCCGCTCGCTCATCGCGAAGCCGATCGTGAGCCGCGGCTCGCCGGTGGCAACCTCATCGCCTGGAGGCACGGTCGCGAAGACCGTCGCGTGCGGGCTGATCACCCCGTCGGTGCCGCCCGACCACACGATCGGGACCTGCCTGACCTCCGCCGCGCTCCTGCTCCCCTTCGCGGCCAGAACCTCGCGGAACGCGCGGTCGGCGATAATCCTCGTGTAGTCGTTGACGCCGCCGTTGCCCTCGGTCTTGCCGATCACGGCGATGACCCGGTCGGCCTCGATGACCCCGTCGTCGATCAGCCTGGCGAGCTCGCTCGCGTCGGACACGCTGTGCAGGGGTACCTTGCGAACCTCAATCGCCTCGGGCACGGCACACTCCTCAGAATCGTGATCACGCCGGATGGGTCAGTCTGGCGCACCGCCGCCGGTCACCACCGTGCCGGCCCGCCCGGCCAGTGCTTCCCCGATCGCGGCGAGGTGCGTGATGATCGCCGTGCCTCCCCCGGCCGCGAACCGGCAGGCGGCGTCGACCTTCGGCCCCATGCTGCCGCTGCCGAACTCGCCTCGCCCCGCGAGCTCGCGCAGCTCCGCCACGCTGACCGCGCCGAGCGGCCGCTCGGCCGGGGTTCCCCAGCCGGTCGTCACGGCCTTGACGTCGGTGGCGATCAGCAGCGTGTCAGCGCCGAGCTGGCGGGCGAGCAGCGCGGCGGTCAGGTCCTTGTCGATCACCGCCTCGACGCCGTCGAGGACTCCGGTTTCCTGTTCCCTGGCGACCGGCACGCCGCCACCGCCCGCGCAGACCACCGTGTACCCGGCGTCGAGCAGCACGTGCGCCGCGCCGGCGTCCAGGCACTCGACCGGCTCCGGCGAGGCCACCACCCGGCGCCAGCCCTTGGCGCCCATGTCCCTCCACGTCTGACCGTGCTCGGTCATGGCCGCTGCCTCGCCGGCCTGCAGGTACCGGCCGATGGGCTTGCTCGGGTCCGCGAAGTGCTGGTCATCGGCCCGCACCAGCGTCCTGGACACCAGCACAGCGGGCCGTCCCGTGGTCACTCCTCGCCTGGCCAGTGCCGTCTCGAGGGCGTTCATGATCAGGAAACCGATGGTGCCCTGCGTCTGGGCGCCGCACCAGTCAAGCGGCACCGGCGGCACGACGTTCGCCGCGATCTCGTTCTTGACCAGCAGGTTCCCGACCTGCGGGCCGTTGCCGTGGGTCAGCACCACCTGGGCGCCCGAGGCGACGATGTCGGCCACCTCGTCCATGGCGACCGTGATCGCCGCCTTCTGGTCCCCGGGCCCGGCGCGGCCGTCAGGGCTGGTCATCGCGTTGCCGCCAAGGGCGATCAGCACTCGCACGCGAAGAACGGTAGCGGCGCCGGCCCCGCCTACCGCAGGGTCTCGTCAAGCCAGCTCCTGATCGCGTCGCCCTGCTCGTCGAGCAGCGGCGGCGGCTGGTGCCTGGCCCGGCCCGTGTCCCGCCCGCCGGTCTCGAACCGCAGCGGCGGCCCTGGCAGCCGCACCCGGCCGAGGGCGGCGTGCTCGACCTCGATCAGCAGCCCCTGCGACAGGGTCTGCTCCCACGTGTAGACCTCGGCGAAGTCGCGGACCTTGCCGGCCGGCACGCCGAGCGAGGCCAGCGTCGCCAGCACGGCGGCAGACGGCCGCAGGGAGAACGCGTCGTCAACGGCGGCGTTCACCGCGTCGTGATCGCGCACGCGGTCCCTGTTCAGCGCCCACTCCGGCCGGTCGACGCCGAACGCGGGCGCCATCCGCTGCCACAGCGCGTCGGTGCCGACGGCGATCTGCACGAACCCGTCAGCGGCGCGGTACAGGCCGTACGGGCAGATCGACGGGTGGTAGTTCCCTGTCGGCTCGGGCACCTCGCCGGCGACGGTGTACCTGGTCCCCTGGAACGCGTGCGCGCCGACCACGGCCGCGAGCAGGCTCGTGCGCACCACCTGGCCCTTGCCGGTCACGTCCCGCTCCCGCAGCGCCGCCAGCACGCCGAACGCGCCGTACATCCCGGCCATGATGTCGCCGACCGGCAGCCCGGTCCTGGTCGGCTCGTCCGCCGATGGCCCGGTCACCGACATGAGGCCGCCCTCGCCCTGGGCGATCTGGTCGTAGCCCGGCCTGCTGCCCTCCGGCCCGTCGTGCCCGAACCCGGTGATCGACAGGATCACCAGGCCAGGGTTGATCTCATGCAGCCGCGGCGCGCTGAACCCCAGCCGGTCGAGCACGCCGGGACGGAAGTTCTCGATCAGCACGTCGGCCCGCGCGACCAGGCGGCCAAGCAGACGCTGACCGTCGCCGGCCTTCAGATCGATCGCTATCGACTCCTTGTTGCGGTTGCACGACAGGAAGTAGCTCGCGTGCTCCCGCCCGTCGCTGCCGGGCAGGAACGGCGGCCCCCAGCCGCGGCTGTCGTCGCCGCCAGGCGACTCGACCTTGATCACCCGCGCGCCCAGGTCGCCGAGCATCATCCCGGCGTGCGGCCCGGCCAGCGCCCGCGACAGGTCGACGACGACCAGCCCGGCCAGCGGCCCCCGCGGCGCGCCTTCCTCCCTCACAGCCAGTCCACCTCGGCCGTCGCCGCGCCCGCGAGCGTGGCGAAGCCCGGCCCCCGATCGAAGAATGGCTGCTCTGCTGGCCGCTGTTCACGCATTTTTTCGCGCAACAGGACGCTCGCCGCCATGTCGGCCGCAGGCTCATCGCCGGGACCGGTGATCACGACGCCGTAGGCGGCGGCGGCTCCCGTCCGGCTGACCTTGCCCCAGGCCACGTCCCTGACCACCAGGTCCACGTCACGGTCCAGCGGATCACCCCAGCCACCTCCGCCCGTGGTCCTGATCCTGATCAGCGTTCCTGCCGGGACCGGCTCGCCGTCGGCGAGTGCGTCTGCGTTCCGTTGAGCGGAACCATAAGGGTCTATCGTCACCTCGAACGGACGTCCGGCCTTCCCGCCGTTGACCCCCCAGCAGGACAGGATCGACCGGTCCGCGATCGACATGAAGTAGCCGTCGGTGAGCATCCTGATAACCTTCTCGTAGCCAAGGCCGCCGCGGAACTGCCCTGGCCCGCCCGAGTCGGTCGCGAGGCCGAGCCGCTCGACCACGAAAGGGAACCTGGCCTCGGAGAACTCGGCGGGCAGGTTCCGCGAGTCGGGGACCACGTGGATCGTGTCCTCGCCGTCGGCGTAGTACCGGCCGCCCGAGCCGCCGCCGAGCACCTCGCGCATCAGGTACGGCTCGCCAGCGGCGTCGGTGCCGTAGACGCCTGTGTACCTGATCGTCTCCTGGTCGGCGGGCATCCGCCCGCCGGCCGCCTTCGCGAGCACCCCGGCGAGCACGCCGAGCAGCCGCAGGATCACGAACGTCCGCGCGTTCGTCGGGGCCGGGAAGACCGGCGTGAGCAGGGTGCCGGGCGGCGGGAACCGCAGCTCGAGCACGTCGACGACCCCCTCGTTGACGTCGAGTTCCGCCATGCGTTCCGGCGTGTCGGCGAGGTTGCGCAGGATCGGCGCCAGCCACTTGGCGAGGAAGTTGCCGTCGGCGTAGTTCCCGCAGTGGTTGATGGGGCCCTTGGCCTGCGGGCTCGTGCCGGTGAAGTCCAGGATCAGCCGCGGGCCGTTCTCGTCCTCGTCGGGTGTCCTGGTCAGCGTGATCCGCTGGGCGTGCAGCCGGGGCGGGTCGACGCCGTCGTGTTCGGCGTAGTCCTCCCAGGTCCAGGTGCCGGGCGGGATCTTGGCCAGGATCTCGCGCCGGAACGTCGCGGTGGTCCCGGCGACGATCGCGTCGAAGCAGGCCTCGACGGCGCCGGCTCCGTACCGCTCGAACAGGTCGGCCAGCCGGCGGGCGCCCATCAGGCAGGCGGCGCACTCAGCGTCCAGGTCGGCGGCGAGCGACTCGGGCATCCGCGAGTTGCGCGTCATGATCGTCAGGACCGCGCGATTGGGGACGCCCTGATCCCAGAGCCTGATCGGCGGGACCATGAGACCTTCCTCGAACACGCTGGTGGCCCGGCTCGGCATCGACCCGGGCACCGCCCCGCCGATGTCGTCGTGGTGGCCGAACGCCTGCACGAACGCGACGACGCGCTCGTCCTTCCCAGAACCGTGGAACACGGGCACGGTGACGCACAGGTCGGGCAGGTGACCGATGCCGCCCTCTGATGAGTACACGTCGTTGTGAAAGAACACGTCGCCAGGCCGCATCGTCTCCACGGGAAAGTCGCGCACGATCGGGTGCACGAGCGAGCTGTAGGAGCGGCCCGTCAGCTTGCGGAGCAGCCGGTCGTGGATCCCGGCGCGGAAGTCGTGCGCGTCCCTGATCATCGGCGACCTGGCGGTCCGGCCGATCGCGGTCTCGACCTCCTTCTCGATCGAGGCCAGGCTGCCCGCGATGATCTCGAGCAGCACAGGGTCGCCCTCCTCGCCGCGCGGCCAGCGTGCGCCCGCTCATCGGTCACCTCGCCACTATCGCCGCCCGCCTGGTTCTGCTCATCTGATCACATCGTGCCGCCGGGCCCGAGCCTCCGGCCGCTGGCGGGCTCCGCATCAGCCGGGCTCTGCTGCAGGTTCACCCGAGGAAGCTCGAGGCAGATGGCTTGGTGTCCGCGGCCATCGAAGTATCAGAGGACGGGAAGGCAATGAAGTTCTGCGAGGTAGCGCCCTTCGCGGTGAGCCTGACGCCCACGACGATCATGGTCGCGGCACGGTCGCTGAGTGAGCACAGCGATTCCGAGGCGGGTATGCGGTAATGTTCCCGGTCCACAGCCTCATCGTGTCGATTTTGATTGTGTTCGTGCTGCTGGCGGTCGTCGTGATTGTGCCGCTGGTGATCTTGCGGCGACCATCCTCGACGGAGCCCGCTGCCCGGCCGTCGGGCGATGCCGGATACCACCAGCTCGCCGACGAGTACCGGCGCCTGTCAGAACTGACCGTCGCCGCGCGAGCGCGCCGACAAGCGGCCAGGTGCCGAGCTCGGTCCGCAGCGCCGCGAGCCGCGCCCGGCCGGGGCTTCTGGGTCAGCCGGGGAAGGTGTCCGGATCGGGGCCGGTGCGCTGATCCCGGTTCAGCGAGCTGATCGCCGCGATGTCGTCTCCCGACAGCTCGAAGTCGAAGATGTCGAAGTTCTCCCTGATCCTGGCCGGCGTGACGGACTTGGGAAACACGATGTCGCCGCGCTCGATGTGCCAGCGAAGCACGACCTGCGCGGGGGTCTTGCCAGTCTCCCTGGAGATCCTCGTGACCTCCGCGTCTGCCAGCAGCTCGCCGCCGCGGGCCAGCGGTGACCACGCCTCGATGGCGATCTGGTGCTCGGCGCAGAACTGCCGCAGCTCACTCTGCGTCAGATACGGGCTGACCTCGATCTGGTTGACCGCGGGCGGGATGTCGCTCTGCGCGTGCAGCCGGCGCAGGTGATGCGCCTGGAAGTTCGAGACGCCGATGGACCTGGCCAGGCCGTCGCGGTAGAACTCGCCGAGCGTCTGCCACGTCGAGACGAAATCGCCGTCGTACTTCATCGGCAGCGGCCAGTGGATCAGGAACAGGTCGATGAAGTCGAAACCGAGCGCCTCAAGCGTCTGGCCGAAGGCACGCCGGGCGTCCTCTGGCCGGTGGCTGGCGTTGTTCAGCTTGCTGGTCACGAACACGTCGCCGCGGCTGAGGCCGGACTTGGCGATCGCCTCGCCGACCTCCCGCTCGTTGCCGTACATCTCGGCAGTGTCGATGTGCCGGTAACCGACCTCCAGCGCCGTTGTCACGGCTTCGACGGTGTCCTCGGGCTTGACAAGGAACACACCGAAGCCGAGCTGGGGAATCGGCTGGCCGTTGTTCAGCATGATGTCGGGTACTGGACTCACAGCTAACGCACTCCTCAGAGGGCGGGCACGCCGCCCGTCACGATGATCGTCGGGTTTGCCCCTGCCCAGGATGACTTGCTTCATTCCTCTGGCCAAATCGCCAGGTCAGTTCGCGCTGCGTTCATCGTGCTGTAGCCCGCTGGCCGCCTCCGGATCCGGCGCCCGTCACCTTGCAGTGCCCGTCAGCTCGAGCGCGACTGGCTGATCCGCAGATTGCCATGCTCGTCGACCAGCGCTGTGAAACCTGGATGCAGCGGCATGGTCGCGCCGTACTCCTCGATCACCGCGGGGCCGGTGATGACATCGCCGGCAGCCAGTCCGGACCTGGCGTAGATGCTGGCCGGCGCGAAGCCCTCGCCGCGGCCGAAGCACACCGGGCGGCTGCCTGTGCGGGCTCTCGCCGGGCTGCCGTCGCCGGGCCGCAGCCCAGGCAGCTCCGGCCTGGCGATCGGGCCAACGCCGGTCACCCTCAGGTTGACCCACTCCACGTGCTGGCGCGCGTCGTCGCGGAAGTCGTAGCTATACAGCGCGCGGTGCGCGTCGTGGAACGCGCTCGCGACGGCGTCGGCCTGCGCGGGACCGAATGGCTGGCCGCCGCCTGGCCCGCCGGGCACCGGGACCCGCACCTCGAACGCCTGGCCGAAGTAGCGCAGGTCGGCCGACCTGATCAGCCGCTGGGTCGCTGGCTCGAACCCCTGGCTCGCCAGCCCCCGGCGCGCCTGCGACTCGAGGTCGGCGAAGATCGGCTGCACGGCAGCCGCGTCGAGGGTGTCGTGCCTGCGTACCGCCGTGCGCACATGATCGATCCGCACGTCGACCGTGAGCAGGCCGAACGCCGAGACGTTGCCGGGATTCGGCGGCACCAGCACCTGCCCGATCCCCAGGATGTCGATCAGCGGGCAGAGCAGCAGCGACCCTGAGCCGCCGAACGTCACGAGCGTGAAGTCCCGCACGTCGAGCCCGCGCTTGACGGTGATCTGGCGGACGGCGTTCGCCTGGTTGAAGGCCGACACCTCGAGAATGCCGGTCGCGCAGTCCTGCCCGCTCAGCCCGAGCTTGCCGGCCAGCCTCGCCAGCCCCGCACGTGCGGCCGCGAGGTCGAGCGGCACCTCGCCGCCGAGCAGGTGCGGCGGGATCCTGCCGAGCACCAGGTGCGCGTCGGTGACGGTGACCTCGCCGCCGCCCTGCCCGTAGCAGATCGGCCCTGGATCGGCGCCGGCCGATCGCGGGCCGACCTTCAGCGCGCCCTCTGGCGACACCCAGGCGATCGAGCCGCCGCCCGCCCCGACAGTGACGACGTCGACCATCGGGATCATCGACGGGTAGTCACCGACCCGTCCCTCCGTGGTCAGCGCAGGCTCGCCGTCGGTCACGACGGCCACGTCGGTCGACGTCCCGCCGCCGTCGCAGGTGAGCACCCTGGTGACGCCCGCGTGCTTCGCGATCAGCGCAGCGCCGAGAGCCCCTGCCGCCGGGCCGCTCAGCACCGTGGTGATCGGCATCCTGGTCACCTCTGCGGCGCTGAGCACGCCGCCGTTGGACTTCATCACGTGTAGCGGCAGGCTCCGGCCGGACAGGGCGCCGAGCCGATCGCTGATCGCGCCCAGGTAGCTCGCGACCTTAGGCTTGACGGCCGCGTCAAGCAGCGTGGTCACCGACCGCTCGTACTCCCGGTACTCGCGGAGGACGTCGCAGGATAGCGACACGACCGCGGCCGGGTGCTCCCTGGCGAGCACGGCCGCCATCGCGCGCTCGTGGCCGGGGTTGGCGTAGGAGTGCAGGAAGCAAACGCCAAGCGTGTCGACGCCGCGGTCGCGGAACCAGCGCGCCACCGCCACGGCGCCGGCCTCGTCAAAGGGCCGGATCTCGGCGCCCGTGTGATCGAGCCGACCGCCGACGGTCCTGACCAGGTCGGCCGGCACGATACGGTCGGGCTTGACCCAGAAGTAGGAGTTCCCGTAGCCGTCGGGCACAGACTGCCTGGCGATCTCGAGCAGGAACTCGAAGCCCTCGGTGGTGATGAAGCCGAGCCGCCCGATCTTGCCCTCGAGCAGCTGGTTGGTCGCGATCGTGGTGCCGTGGCTCACGGCCTGGACGGCCGACGCGTCGGTCCCGAGCTGCGCGAGCACCTTGACCAGGCCGTCGATGAAACCGATCGACGGGTCGGCCGGGGTGGTAGGTGTCTTGGTGACCGCCAGCTCGCCGGAGACCTCGTCGTACGCCACGACGTCGGTGAACGTGCCGCCAGTGTCGATCCCGATGCGCAGCCTCCTGGCCGGAGCGTCCACTAGCGCTGCCTGGTGCTGCCCCGGGGGGACGACCCCCCGGACCCCCCGAAGAGCCGCCGCCCGAGCACGACGCCGACCACGATCCCGGCGACCACGGCCGCGGCCCCGGCCAGCAGCCCGGCGCTGAGTCCCGGCACCGGCCTGGTGTCGGCCGGTGCGCGCTCCCCGCGTAGCCCGACACCGAGCCGCGCCTGCTCGATCGCTGCCTCCGTCGCAGCGACATCCGGGACCGGCGCTGGCACGGCTGTAGCGCCGGCGCTGTCGGCCAGCACGGTGCTCGCAAGAACGGTGCTCGCAAGAACGGTGTCGATGCCGCCGATCGCGTCGGCGGCCAGCCGCCTCGAGACGCTCGTGAGCATCCGCTGGCCGATGCCCGCGATCGCACCGTCGACGTCGGCGTCGGCCGTGTAGCTAACGTCCGTGATGCCGTCGCCAGCTGGCGACAGCCTGATCGTGAGGTCGGCGGAGATCGTCCCGCGTGCCCCCGATGCCGTCACCCGCAGCACGCGCACCCCTGGCCCTGGGCGCTCCACGACGCGAGCCGAACCCGTGTAGCTGCCGCTCACCGCCGCGATCGCGGTGGTCAGCGTGAACCGGCAGCCGTCCTCGGTGACATCGAACTGGTCAAGGCCGGGAACCGCGCGCGTGAGCAGGCTCCCGTCGGCCAGCGCCGCCCATACCCGCTCCGCGGACGCGTGCACGTCCGCTGCGCCGCTGACTTTCATGGCAACCTCCTGCTGCTGTGGCCGACCATAGCCGAGCCCGGCCTTGCTTGCCGGTTTCGCCACCATGACAGCCGCTCCAGGTTAGGCTCGCGCTGCGGAAAGGTGGCGCGGGTGCGGACGGTCGAACTTTCTAATCACCCGGCGGACGCCCTGCGCATTGCCCGGCGGCGACGCGCGGAAGGCGGCCAGCAGGGCGGGGCCGACTACGCGGAGGCGCTCGCGCGGCACGGGTTACTGCTCAAGCGCGCGGCAAACGCGCGCGATCGCGCGCGCGCCCACAGGCAGTGGATCACGTGGATCCGCTCGGCGTTCACGGTCAGGAAGCTGCGGAAGCTCGCCCCGGCCGAGCCCATCGCGCGTCCCGCAGGGAAGACCTCAGGGCAACCGCCGTCAGACGCCGAGGAGCGGCTCGCCGCAGGCGTGGCAGGCGAGCAGCAGGTCGCCACCGAGTTCGGCAGGATCCTCGGGGACGACTGGGTGCTGCTGCGCGGCTATTGCAACCGGCGCGGCGAGATCGACCATCTGCTGCTCGGGCCGCCTGGGCTCGTCGCCATCGAGAGCAAGCACCTCAACGCGACCGTGCACTGCGACGGCGACGCGTGGCGCTTCGAGAAGTTCGACAGGTTCGGCAACCTCGTCTCCGGCGGCGCGCTCACCGACCGCGGCGGCCGGTCGCCGAGCGTGCAGCTGAACGAGCCCGCAGATTTCCTCGAGCAGTTCCTGCGCACCCGCGGCGGGACCGTGTCCATACTCAGGGTCGTGCTGCTCACCCATCCCAGCTCGCGGTGCGGCCAGTGCAGGCACCCGAGCGTGCACGTCGCGACCTCAGCGCTGTCTCTGGCCGGACAGCTGAACGACATGCCTCCGGTGCTCGGCGCCGCTCAGCGGGCCAGGATCGAGGAGTTCATCGCCCGCGATCACCGCTATCACGAGGAGCGGCGGCCTGCGCGCCGGACGCCGCCCGCGAAGCCGCGCGCAGCTCGAACAGGTCGCTCGGCGAAATCGGCATCGAGGTGATCGGGATACCCTCGGCGTCCTCGATCGCGGCCGCGAACACCGCCGCGCTGGGGATGACCCCGGCCTCCCCCGCGCCCTTGATGCCCAGCGGGTTGAGCGGTGACGGCGTCTCGAGGTGGTCGATCTCGATGCCCGGCGGCACCTCGCTGACGTAGGGCATCAGGAAGTCCATGAACGAGGCGTTCTGCAGCTGACCGGTCTCGTCGTAGGCCATCCGCTCATACAGGGCGCCGCCGACGCCCTGCGCGACGCCGCCGTGAATCTGGCCCTCGACGATCCGCGGGTTGATCAGCGTCCCGCAGTCGTGCACCACGCAGTACCGCAGCACCTTGATCTCGGCGGTTTCCTGATCGGTCTCCACGATGACCGCGTGCATGCCGCACGCGAACGTCGACCGCACCGGCGAGAAGAACTCCCGCCCCTCGATGCCAGGCGCCTCGCCGTCGGCAACCGGCGGCTTCCCGATGTCACCGCCTGCGAACTGGGTCGCGGCCTGGGCGGCCACGTCGAAGGCGTAGCGCAGCGGGTTCGACAGCACGGCCACGGTGCCGAGCGCGATCCCTGAGTCAGGATCGCCCTTGATCCGCACCATGCCGTCGGCGATCTCCATGTCGCCGGGCGATGCCTCGAGCGCGGCCGCGGCCACCCTGATGGCCTTGGCCCGGGCCGCACGCGCGGCGAGCGCGACAGCCGACCCGCTCATGACGGCCGTCCTGGACGCGAACGTCCCTACCGCGTAGCCGAACGCCCGTGTGTCGCCGGTCACGACATCGATGTCGCCGATCGGCACGCCAAGCTCGTCGGCGACGATCTGGGCGAGCACGGTCTGGTGGCCCTGCCCCTGGCTGGTCAGCCCGGTCGCCACCTTGACCTTTCCCGAGGTCTCGACGACCACGTGGGCGCCCTCGTACGGGCCGACCCCGGTTCCCTCCACGTAGCAGGCGAGCCCGATCCCGACCCGCCTGCCCGCCTCGCGAGCCGCAGCCCTGACCGTCTCGAAGTCGTCCCAGCCGACCAGCGCCTTGAGCTTGGCCAGCGCCGCCGGGTAGTCGCCGGAGTCGTAGATCAGCGGCCTGCCGTCCTGGAAGATCAGCCCGTGGTCATAGGGCATCTCCTCGGGCTGGATGAAGTTCCGCTCCCGCACCAGCGCCCGGTCGAGCCCGAGCTCAGCGGCGATCGCGTCCATCGTGCGCTCCATCACGAACGCGCCCTGCGGCCGGCCGGCGCCGCGGTACGGCGTGACGATCACCGTGTTGGTGTACAGCGAGCTGAACTCGACCCGGTAGGCGCCTGGCTTGTACGGCCCGAGCAGCTGGGTCGACGTGATGATCGGCACGATAAGGCCGTACGGGATGTAGGCGCCGTTGTCATGCCAGAACCGCACGTCAAGCCCGAGCACCCGGCCCTCGTCGTCGAACCCGACGCGCACCCGGTGCCGCTGGCCGCGCTCGTGCGCGCTCGCCAGGAAATGCTCGATCCTGTCCTCGGTGAACTTGACGGGCCTGCCGAGCAGTCTGGCCGCCCACGGCACCAGCACCTCCTCGGGCCACGGGTGCACGATCTTGACGCCGAAGCCGCCGCCCACGTCGGGCGTGATCACGTCGACGTCGGCCAGCGCGAGCCCGAGCTTGGCGGCCACGGCCGCCCGCACTCCGGTCGAGGTCTGTGTCGAGGTCCAGATCCGCAGCCTGCGCGACTCGGTGTCCCACCTGGCCAGCACGCCACGCCCCTCGAGCGGGGTCGACGCCGACCGCTCCACGTACAGGTCGAGCTCAAGGAGGCGCGGCGCTGCCGCGATCGCGGCCTCGGCGTCCCCGTTGGACTGCACCAGGCGCCCGGCGACATTGCCTGGCACGTCGTCGTGCACCAGGTGCTCGGCCTTCCTGGCCGCGTCCACCCCGACGACCGCCGGGAGCGGCTCGTAGTCCACCATGATGCGCTCGGCGGCATCTTCAGCCAGGTAACGGTCTTCCGCGACGACCATGACGACCGGCTCGCCCACGTAGTTGACCTCGCCGGCGGCGAGCGGGTAGCCGGTCCTGCCGTGCGTCAGCGCCGGGTGCGGGATGAGCAGCGGGAGCGGCTCGGCCAGCCGGCCTGGCAGGTCCTCGAAGGTGTAGATGGCCACCACCCCGTCGACGTCGAGCGCGTCGCCGACGTCGATCTCGCCGACCCGCGCGTGCGCGTGCGGGCTTCGCACGAACGCGCAGGCCAGCGCGTCATGCCCGAGGTCATCGAGGTAGGCGCCGTGGCCGCGGAGCAGCCTGTCGTCCTCGACCCTGGCGATCGGCTCCCCGAACATCGAGGTCATGGCGTCTCCGCCTGGTCGGCGGCGGCCCGCAGTTCCGCGGCCCTGAGCACCGCGCGCACAATGTTCTGGTAGCCGGTGCACCGGCACAGGTTGCCGCCGATGATCTCCCGTGCTTCCTCCAGCGTCGGCTGGGGGTTCTCCTCGAGCGCGGCCGTGATGGTGGTCAGGAACCCTGGCGTGCAGAACCCGCACTGCAGGCCGTGGCAGTCGGCGAACGCCTGCTGCACCGGGGACAGCGTCCCGTCCGGCCTGGTCAGTCCCTCCACGGTGGTGACCACCGCCCCGTCGGCGCTGACCGCGAGCAGCAGGCAGGACCGGACGGCCGCGCCGTCGAGGAGCACCGTGCACGCACCGCAGACCCCGTGCTCGCAGCCGACGTGCGTCCCGGTCAGGCGCAGGTCGTGGCGAAGGCAGTCAGACAGCAGGCGGCGGGCTGGCACCCGCACGTCCCTGACGACCCCGTTGACCGTCAGCCTGACGTCGAAGAGCTCACTCACCTGACAGCTCCTTCGCGGCGGCGATCGCCGCGGTCAGCGCGCGCTCGGTGAGGACCCCGGCCAGGTGCTTGCGGTAGGCCGCGGTGCCGTGGATGTCACCGTGCGGCGCCACCTGCTCCCGCGCCAGCCGCCCGGCCGCGCCCGGGTCGCCGCCAGCCTCGGTCAGGTCGAGCACCAGCGGCGTCCCTGACACCGACAGGTAGGCCGCGCTCGCCCGGCTGACCTCGCCCGCATCGCCAAGCTCGGCCAGCGCCGCGACGCCGCACACCGCGTAGTCCCCGGTTCGCCTGCTGACCTCGGCGAATGCGGTGCCCGCCCGCTTCGGCAGCACAGGGAACCGCACCTCGGTGGCGAGCTCGCCAGGCTGCACGTCGGATTCCAGCGGGCCGAGAAAGAAATCTCCGGCATTAACAAGGCGCTCGCCGCTGGTGCTGGCCAGCAGCACCGACCCGCCGAGCAGCGCGAGCACGGCGGTCATCTCGCCGGACGGGTCGGCGTGCACGATGCTGCCGACCGTGGTTCCCCGGTTCCTGATCACGGGGTGCGCGACGAGCGCGAGCGCCTGTCCGATCAGCGGCTGCGCCGTGGCAACCTCCTGGTTGGCCAGCACCTCGGCGTGCCTGGCCAGGGCTCCGATGACCACGTGCCCGCCGGCCACCCTGACGTAGCTGAGCTCGCTCAGCCGGTTGATGTCGACCAGGTGCGCGGGCATGGCCAGCCGCATGTTCAGCAGCGGCAGCAGCGACTGGCCGCCCGCCAGCACCTTCCCGTCCGGATCGTGGCTGGCGAGAACCGCGACGGCGTCGTCGACGGACTCCGGCCTCGAATAGCCGAACGGGGGCGGTTTCACTGCTGGTCGTTCTCCCCTTCGTCAGGTGCGGGGTTAGGCCGATGACGATGTTCGCCGCCGTCCTCCCGGAACGGCGACACCTCGCCCTCCGGCGTCTCGATGTTGCCGGTCGAGATCATCGCCCCGCCCTCGTAGGCGCGGCCGGCGGCGACCGGCTCGTCCTTCATCCCCTCGCGCCTGAAGATCCTGACGCCGTGGTAGCCAATTATCACGATCAGTGTTCCCGCTGCGATGCCGGTGATCGAGAACGTGCTCGTGAACTTGATCGCCAGGTTACCGATTCCGGCGATGATGCCGGCCGCCAGCGGCACCAGGTTGACCGGATCGGCGAAGTTGACCCGGTTCTCGATCCAGATCTTGGCGCCGAGCAGGCCGATCATTCCGTACAGGACGAGCGTGATCCCGCCAAGCACCCCGCCTGGCGTCGCCGCCACGACCGCGCCGAACTTGGGGCAGAACCCGAACAGGATCGCCACCATGGCCGCGATGTAATACGCCAGCGTGGAGTAGATCCTGGTGGCAGCCATGACGCCGATGTTCTCCGCGTACGTGGTCGTCGGTGACCCGCCGACCAGCGAGGCGAGCGCGGTGCCGACGCCGTCGCCGATGAACGCGCGGCCGACGTACGGATCGAGGTCGTCGCCGGTCATCTCAGAGACGGCCTTGACGTGGCCGGAGTTCTCGGCCAGCAGGGCGATCACCGACGGGATCACGAGCAGGATGAAGGTGACCTTGAAGGCCGGCAGGTGCGGCCCTGTCAGCGTGCCGAACGTCGGGCTCGTGATGGTCTTGGGCAACCCGATCCAGGACGCGTCGTGCACGCTGGTCCAGGCGATCCTGTGCACGGCGATGCACTTGCCGGCCGCGTCGCAGGACTGAACGGTGGAGAACGAATCGGCGATCCATGAGATCAGGTAGCCGAAGATGAGCGACAGGAAGACGGCGATCCGGCTCAGGAAGCCGCGGCCCAGCACGGCCATGCCGAGCAGGAACGCCGTGGTCAGCAGGCCGACCCACTGGTCGTTGGGGAAGTAGATGGTCGTCGCGACCGTAGCCAGGTTGAAGCCGATCAGCATGACGACGGCCCCGGTCACCGACGGCGGCAGCACCGCCCTGACGTACCTCGCGCCGCCGAAGTGCACGAGGACGCCGACTAGGGCGAGGATGACGCCCGCGATCAGGATCGCGCCGGTGACATCGGCCGAATCGCCGCCCTGTGCCCTGATCGCGGTCACAGCCGCGACGAAGGACGCCGACGTGCCCAGGTAGGACGGCACCTTCCCGTTGACGATCAGCAGGAACATGATCGTCGCGACGCCGGACATCATGACTGCCAGGTTCGGGTTGAGCCCCATGATCGCCGGGAACACGAACGTGGCGCCGAACATCGCGACCACGTGCTGCGCGCCCAGGCCGGTCATCCTGAGCGAGGACAGCCGCTCCCCTGGACGCACGACCGCGCCGGCCGGAGGCGTCCGGCCGTCGTAGACAACTTTCCATCCAAACGCAGACAATGCCGCTCCTTTCCGAAGGGCCCGCCCTCCCGCTCGCCGTGCCCGCCAGCGGCGGGCCAGGACTATACGGTCACGAGCGAACGCTAGACCGAGTGGCTAAAGTGATCAATGGGCTAAAGGGGGTCTGATGCCCGTCAAAGCGGTGATCTTCGATATCGGCGGGGTGCTGGAGCGCGTCGCGGACCCCGGCGTCGAACTCGGCGCGAAATGGCGCGAGCGGCTCGGCCTTGACCAGCAGGCCTTCTTCGACGCGATGGACCGGGCTGATCCGGGCCGCCGCGCGGAGACCGGCGCGATGAGTGAGGACGAGTACCGCACCGCGTGCGCCAACGCGCTCGGCCTGTCGCCGGCGCAGGCCGATGAGTTCATGGCGGACATGTGGGACTGGTACTGCGGCGAGCTCGACGAAGAGCTGATGGCCTTCGCCGCGTCGCTGCGTCCGCGGCTGCGGACCGCCATCATCAGCAATTCGGCGGACGGAGCCAGGCGGGAGGAGATCGCCAGGTACGCGTTCGACACGGTCTTCGATCCGATCATCTACTCGCACGAGGTCGGGCTCGCCAAACCCGACCCGGCCATTTTCGAGCTCACCTGCGCCCGTATGGGGCTGGCCCATGCGCAGGCCGTCTTCGTCGACGACGTGCCAGGTCACGTGGCCGCCGCGCGGGCACTGGGCATGCACGCGATCGTGCACGTCAGCACGACGCAGACGATCGCAGCCGTGGACGCGGCGATCGCCGGCTGACCGAACGAAGCGCAACCGCCTGGCGTGGCGTACCGTCCAATTGGTGATGAGACGAGCCACCGGCGCGGCTGCGCTGCTCATCGCGGCGGCAGCGGCAGCCGCGGGGTGCGCGAGCGCGGCACATCCGCATGCGACCCGGCCTCCGCGAGCGTCGAGCCAGGCGCCCAGCGCGTCCTGCGGCGGCACCGCGCGAGCCTCGCAGGGCGCTGCTGCCGGCCAGAATCCCGTCCTCAGCGCGATCCAGTTCGTGTCCGCGAGCCAGGGCTGGGCGGTCGGGTCTGACCGGATCCTGCACACCACCGGTGGCGGCCGCCACTGGCGGACGCAGTTCGTTACCGGCGCGGCGGCGCAGCTGCGGACCGTGGACTTCACCGACTCCAGGCACGGCTGGGTAACGGGAGCGACGCGGCTGCTCGCGACCTCCGATGGCGGCGCGCACTGGCGATCCCTTCCAGAGCCCTGCCAGGCCATCAGGACCGTGCACTTCATCAGCTCACGTGACGGGTTCGCAGTCGCCGGCGGCACCACGCCAGACCTGTCCCAGCAGCCGTTCACCGCGGAGCCACAGGCGGGCGGGATCCTGCTGCGCAGCACCGACGGCGGCCAGAGCTGGCGGCGGCTGCCCGCTCCCGCTGACGTCCAGACCGCCTGCTTCAGCAGTCTCGCCAAGGGCTGGCTAGGCGCCGGCGGGAACATCTACGGCACCGTGAACGGCGGTCAGAGCTGGACCCTCGCCATCAGGAGCCGGAGCGCGCGGGGCCCGCACGGCGCGGCCGAGCTCGAGTGCGCAGGATCGGGCGCCGCCTGGGCCGTCGTGAGCGGCCCTGGAGCGGGGCTCGGCCACGTTCCGCAGATCGGCTATCACACGTCCGGCGGCACCTGGCGGCCGATCTTCGCCGAACAGTACTTCCCGCATCCATCGGTTCGCGTACGGGCAGAGTCACCGAGCAGCTATCCGGGACCGTTCAGCGCCATCAGCCCGTCCGAGGCCGTCTTCGTGGGCTGGTGCCCGGTATGCGCGCCGGCCTCGAAGTCCCCTGAGCAGCGTCCGGCGCCGGTCGACATCGCACTGGACGGCGGGGCGAGGCTGATCCGGGGCAGGTCTGTCGCGGGGCTGACGCGCGCCACGGGAGCGGCGTTCCTCAGCGTGACCGACGGCTGGGTGGTGGGCATGGCCCGGCCCGGCGGCGCCACCAGCCTGATCGTGCACACCTCAGACGGCGGGCGGACCTGGCAGGTGCAGTACACGATGGGTTCAGGCTGACGGGCCAGCCGATGACAGGCCAAGTCCGGCTGCCAGGCGACGGTAGCCGTCGGTGACGTCGGCGCGGTCGGCGGTCAGCAGCTGGACGCACACGTGGTCGGCGCCCGCGGTCAGGTGGCCGGTGAGCTGCGCTGCCACCTGCCCGGGATCGCCGTGCGCGACGAGCGCGTCGACCAGCGCGTCGCTGCCTGGGTCGGCCAGGTCGGCGTCGGTCCAGCCGAGCCTGCGCAGGTTCGACGTGTAGTTGACCAGCCCGAGGTAGGGCCTGCGGACCCTTGGCCTGCCGATGGCCCGCGCCGCGTCCGGATCGGGCTCGAGGACCGCCTTGTGCTCGACGGCGAGCAGCGGCTCCGGGCCGAGAAGCTCCCTGGCCCGACTGGTGTAACCGACCGGGACCAGGTAGGGATGCGCGCCCGCGGTGCGGTCGGCTGCGAGCCGCAGCATCTTCGGGCCAAGCGCCGCCAGCACCATGCTGCCGCGAGGCACGCCGTCGGAGGTTAGCGCGTCGACGTACCGCGCGAGCGTGTCGTAGGGCTTGTCGTACTGCCTCGTCGCCTCCCGGTGCCCGGCGCCGACTCCGAGCAGGAACCTGCCTGGCCAGGCAGATTCGATCCTGGTGAAGGACGCGGCGACCCGGCCAGGGTCGCTGTCCCACATGTTCACGATCCCGGTCGCGACGATCAGCGTGCTCGTCGCGCCGAGGAGCTCGTCCACGGCGCGCAGGTCAGCGCCTGGCGAGCCGCCGAGCCAGAGCGCCCCGAAGCCGGACCGCTCCAGGTCCGCGGCCAGATCGGGCGTCACCTGCGTGACGCCGCGCCACACGCCGAACCTGCCGAGGCGCTCGCGCCAATGCTGCGTGGCCGAGGTGTCCACCTGCCCTCCCTAGAGGTCGTTGACCGGGGATTCGGTGCAGCTCAGAAGGCGTGCGGCGACATGCCGCGAGTGATCGGTGACTGACAGGTGCAGAGTGTCCAGAATCGACGTGTTCACACACGTCTGACTCTGGAGCCACCGTGATCGCCGACCTGGACACTCTCCTGACCGCACTTTACGTGGAACTGACCCACCGCATCATCCCCTTGCGGGGGTTTGCCCGCTCCGGTCCGGGTCAGCGGCCGGAGGTGACGGACGCCGAGCTGGTGTGCCTGGCAGTGGCGCAGGTGCTGCTGCGGTTCGATGACGAGCGGCACTGGCCGCGCGCCGCGCCGCCCGGGTCGGGCACCTGTTCCCGCGGCTGCCGGGCCAGCCGCAGTACAACGGCCGGCTGAAGACGCCGGGCCGCTGATGGAGGCAGCGCTGCGGTGGCTGGCGGAGGCGACGCCGGGTACGGGTACTGCGCCAGCCATTCACGCTGGTACTGGGGGAGCAAGCTGATGTGTGACCTGCGACGGGACGGTGACGGGCTTCGCCCTGGCCAACCCCGAGCCCACCGGCGAACGCGGCGAAGTCCGGCAGATGCTGCAGCGCCAGCGCTAACCGACCCGCACGTGGCGGACAAGGGCTTTTCCGGGCAGGATTTTGAAGACTTCCTGGCGAGCCCGGACCCGGGCCTGACCCTCATCCGCCCGGCCCGCAAGGACGACAAGGCACCCCGGCCTTCCCGGCCTGGCTCCGCCAGCGGGTCGAAGCGAGCATCTGGACGCTCCAGAGCCCGCTCGGGCTGGAACGCCACGGCGGCCGGGTCCCCGCAGGGCTCTGGGCGCGCATCGTCCAGCGGCTGCTCGCGCTCAACGCCGTCGGTCATGCCATACGATGATTTGTCATTTGAGGGCGAGCCTCCAGATTCCCCGGCCATGCGTCGCGGCGTAGATGTAGCCGTGCGGCCCCGCCGTCAGGTCGTCCACGACCGCGTTCGGCAGCCCGGTGCCGAGCCGCGACCAGGTCGTGGAACGGCCCCGGCCCGCGGCCGCGGTGAACACGGCCTGACCGGTTCCGAGCGCGAGCCTGCCACGGCTGAGCACCAGGGCGTCCGAAGCGATATCGGGAAGGTTGCTCGAGATGTCGGTCCACGACCGGCCACCGTTACGGGTAGCGAACACGTGCCCGACTCCGCCGCCCGGCACGAAATGGCGGGTGTAGCCGTTGAAGATGGCGTAGGCGTGCGCCGGGTTGGCCGGGTCGACCGTGACCCCGGCGATGTAGCGGTTCGGAAGCCCGGCCGTGCTCGCCTGGTGCCAGGTACCGCCGTAGCTGGTGGCGATGCCCGAGGCGAAGGCCGGTCCAGGATTGCCGCCGCCGGCCACCCACGCCGCGTAGATGACGCCACCGCCGTTCGCCGACGAGAGCGCGGTGACCGCGTTTGCAGAACCGGTGTCGAACACGTTCTGCCAGGAGCACGCGGTATCCGTGCAGTTAGTTTTCCACCCGTCCGAGCTGACCCAGACGTACCTGCCGCCGGTGAGCCAGACGTTCTTGTTCTGCTGGTCCATCGTCAATGGCGTGACGAACCTGGCGCCCGGGTCGCAGTCTGGCCGCGGCGTCAGCCCGATGGTGGCCTGGCCGATGCACGTCGGGCTTACGTAGTGGGCGAAGGAGTGCCCGCCGTCGGTCGAGGAGTACATGGTGCCGCCGACGTACTCTCCGACCATGATGCCGGCGTTGTGCGGATCGACGATCACGTCGAAGCCGTCGCCGCCGGCCGGCTCTACCATCCGGCTGCTGCCGGTGCCGACGAACGACGTGCCGTTGTCTTGCAGGCCGCCCCAGACGCCCGTGCCGTGACGGCCGAGCATCCCTGCCCTGGCGTCGTAGTACTGCCACGACCGCAGCGTGGCGTTCAAATCGGTCCAGTCGCCGTATTGTCGTGTGTCGGAGAGCGGCCTGCTGTACACGCCGCCGTCGTTCGCGATGACGATCTTGCCGTCGGTGATCATCATCGCGTGCTGGTCCGGGTGCGTCGTATTGGGACAGCCCGCGGTCGTGCCCTCGCACGCCAGGATGTAGTTCCAGTACGGGCTGGCGGTCACCCAGGTGCTGCCGCCGTCGGTGGACTCGAAGACCTCCTCGAGTCCGGCGTAGACGTGGTCTGGGTTGCGCGGGTCGACGGCGAGGTCCTGGTTGTACCAGGCCTGCACGCCGACTCCGAAACCGTAGCCGGCCGGCATGGCCGAGCCGGATGAGCCGAGGCTCTCTCCGGTCCCGATCGTGGACCACGGGCCGGTCAGCCTGGCGGGATCTCCGGAGGACACGAAGATGCCCTGGAGCACCGACTCCGCGCCCGCCGCGAGCGCCGAAGGCGACTGCACGATCACGTACAGCTTCCTGCCGTTCGCTGAGTAGGCGAAGGTGGTCCGGCCGATGTCGCTGTCGTCGATGGTCCCCGCGGGAGTCACCCTGCTGAACGTGTGGCCGCCGTCGGTTGACTGGTAGAAGCCATTGTTCTGCGCGTTGGCTGGTGCTGGCCAGCCGATCGCGGCGATGACAACGCGGCCGTGCGAGCGGGGCTGGACGGCGACATCGGTCACCTGCTGGTCGTACGGCGGGAAATCGGCCGCGCCCGCCGGATCGAGAACCTCGGTCCACCGGCCGCTTCCGGACGCCATCCGGAACAATCCGTTGTCGGTGGCCGCGTACGCGTCACCGCTGTGGTCGAAGGCGATCCGGAAGACGGAGTGGGCGTCGAGCGGGTTGCCGCCCGACGGGTCGTCGCCCACCCGGCGGAACGTCCTGCCGTCGTCGGCCGACTTGTAGATGCCCGTGCCCGCGTAGGAATCCTGGGAGACGTTGGCTTCGCCGGTGCCGGCCCACAGCGACCCGCCCGCGGGGTCAACGGCCAGCGCGCCGATGGACAGCGAGGCACTGGTGTCGAACACCGGCTGCCAGTGCCGTCCCTGGTCCCTTGATCGCCACACGCCTCCGCCTGCGGCGCCTGCGAACCGCGACCGGGCGGCCCTGAGGGTCGGTGAGCAGCCCGTACTCGATCTGGAGCCGGCCCTTCTTGCCGTCGCGGGAGTAGCCGCGGGCGGCCAGCGGGCAGCACCGGCCCTCCATCCACGAGGACGACAGGTCGAACAGCGCCATCTTCGACGGGTTGGCCTCCGCGCCCAGGTGCCGCGCCGCGAGCCTCGCCTCGATCGCGTCCTGCCGGTGCCCGAGCCAGTCCATCGCCGCGTAGATGTCATCGGCCGACGCATCGCCGACGCCGAGGTCCACGCCGAGGGTGGTGTCATCCCACCAGGTCAGGGTGGCCAGCTTCGACGCCGGCGCGGCCACGCGGGAGATGATCAGCGCCAGCGCCAGGTCCCGGGTCCGGCCCGCCGGGCCGAGCAGGGCGGGCAGGCCCAGCTGCACCGCCATCGCGTGGACCGCGGCGACGTGGCCGTGCGGCAGCGACCCGGTGATGGTGACCGCCCCGGCGGCGGGGACCAGCTGCTGGCCCTTCAGCCCGGCGTCGATCAGGTCGATCACGTGGCCCGGGAGGGCGGACAGGTTCGCCACGGTCTCGTTCCTGACCTTCCCGCCGTCGCGGTAGGTGCGCCGCAGGTACGCCGAGGAGTAATCCCGGGGACGGCCCTGCTTATCCACGTAGCCGGTCTTCCTGACTCTGACTACGTGGACCTTCCCCGCGTTCCGCGTCATAGCCAGATCATACCGGCATCCCAGCCCGGGGACTGATGACGACACACGCCGAATTCTGACTACGACCCCGGCGCGGAATCCGCCGAAACCGCAGTTCAGGACGCAATGCCTACAGAGAGCTACCGCAACTTCGGACTAGCCGCAGCCGGGTCGTGACAGACCAGAGGCGTCAGAGCAGCGGGTAGCTGGCCGCCAGCAAGTCGAAGCCCGTATCAGCGTTGGTCGTCGCGCCACGGGGTAAATATCAGATATTCACGAACCCCCACGGAGTGCTGTTGCGGGTCGGTTGCGGGTGGTTACGGGCGGTTACGGGTGATTTCGGACATGCCCGCGCGGTGTGGGCCGACTGGTGCCTATGGCAGAACACAGCGCGATTGGAAGGGGGATGATGCTCGATGCCGATCTCTGATTCCAGGCCGGCCGTGGTCATCGGAGCCGGGCCGTACGGGCTCGCGGTCGCGGCCCATTTGCGGGCCAGGGGCATACCGGTCCGGGTCTTCGGCGATGTCATGGCCACATGGCGTGACCACATGCCCGACGGCATGTTCCTCAAGTCCACGCCAGCCGCCTCGAGCATCTCGGCGCCCGTGCCTGGCTTCACCCTGGCCGCGTTCTGCGCGCGCAGCGGCCTGCCGCCGCTCGGCGAGGAGGAGCCGGTGCCGGTCGACCTGTTCATCCGCTACGGCCAGTGGTTCGCTGAGCAGCTGGTGCCCGGCGTCGAGCCTCAGCAGGTGAGCAAGCTCGGCCACGACAGCCGGGGATTCCGGCTCGCGCTGGACGATGGCGAGGAACTCGAGACCGACAACGTCGTGGTGGCCAGCGGAGTGGTCGACTTCGCCTACGTACCCGCTGAGCTGACTGCCGCGGTGCCGACGCGACGCTCGCAGAAGCCGGCGGTTTCGCACAGCTCACAGCATCACGATCTGTCCGCGTTCGCAGGCAAGGACGTCGTCGTCATCGGAGCGGGACAGTCGGCGCTGGAAAGTGCCGCGTTGCTGCACGAAGCGGGCGCGAAGGTCCATCTCCTGTCCCGCGAACAGGCGCGATTCGGCGACCCGCCCAAGCCTCCGGCCCGCGGACCCATGCGGCTGCTGCCGAGGCCGCATTCGCCGCTGGGGCCAACCTGGCGGATCTACCCGTTCAGCCACGCTGCGGGGATGTTCAGGTACCTTCCTGCGCAGACCAGGCTCAAGCTGGTGAAGCGGGTGCTTGGCCCGCTGGGCGCCTGGTGGCTGCGAGATCGGGTGGTGGGACGGATTCCGGTACGCCAGGGGCTCCGCATCAGCGGGGCGCGGCATAATGGCAGCAAGGTCCAGCTCACCCTGGAGTCAGCGGCCGGGCCCGTAGAGCTCGAGGTCGATCACGTCCTGGCCGGCACCGGCTACCGGGTCGACCTCAGCAAACTCGGCTTTCTCGAACCAGGCCTGCGCGATCGCATCCGGACGGCCGGCGGCTTTCCTTGCCTGTCGCCTTCGTTCGAGTCCTCCGTTCCCGGGCTGTTCTTCGCTGGCCTGACGGCCGCCGCGGAGTTCGGCCCTGTCATGCGGTTCGTCTGCGGCACGCCATACGCTGGCCGGCGAATCACCGAGGCGGTGGCCGCCAGGGCCGCGGCAGGCGGGGCGCCGCCGCACAAACCGCGGCTGCCATCAGGCTCCGTACCGGACCGCACGGGAGCTACCCCATGATGGGCCTATGGAAGCTGACGACCCCGCGGATCGAGGCGATGGCCGGCTAGCAGCGTCGTGTCCGTTCGCGGTGGACAGGCCCGTGATGCGCCAGCGGTGGGAACGGCTGACGTTCCTGCACTGGCCGTTCGAGCCGGACGTCGTGCAGCGGCTGCTGCCGGGTGGCCTGGAAGCCGAGTTGCACGAGGGGGCTGCCTGGGTCGGGCTCGTCCCGTTTTTCATGCACGTGCAGACGCCAGGCCGGCGCGAGAGCCCGTGGGTGTCGCGGTTCTGCGAGACCAACGTCCGCACCTATGTGCGCGATCGTCACGGCCGGACCGGGATCTGGTTCTTCTCCCTCGACGCGGCGAGGCTCGGCGCCGTGGCGGTCGCCAGGACCACGTACCGGCTGCCGTATTTCTGGTCTGCCATGCGGATCGGCGGCACTGCGGCGAACATCAGCTATCGCTGCCTTCGCAGGGTGCCGGGCCCGGCGGGCGCGAGGAGCGAGGCCGACATCGACATCGGCGACCGGTACGCCAACGATGAGCTCACCGAGCGGGATCACTTCCTCACCGCCCGCTGGATCCTGTTCAGCGCCTCGGGCACCCGCCGCCGGATGGCGCGGGCATGCCACGAGCCGTGGCCGCTGTATCGGGCGCGGGTCCGGTGGCTGCACGACGAGCTGATCACGGCCGCCGGACTCCCCGTGCCCCAGAGTGAGCCGCTCGCGCACTACTCCCCCGGCGTCGACGTCGCGATTGGCCGGCCAGAACGTTCCGGATAGGGTCGCGGAGCATGCAGCATGTCGAGGCGCGAGCCGGCGCCTACGCGGACTCGGTGACGCTGATGCAGGTCACCGCCAGGGCCCAGGCGATCGGCGGGGTCCAGGCCGCGCTGGTGGCGATGGGCACCGAGCTGAACCTGGAGCTGCTGGCCGGTCTCGGCCTGCGGGCACCCGGCAAGGCGGGCCCGAACGACCTGCTCATCGCCATCGCGGCCGACGACCGCGAGTCGCTCGCCAGCGCGCTCGCGGTCGTGGACAGCGCCCTGGCGGAACGGCCGGCGGACCAGGCAGGCGGCGACGCCGTGCAGCCGCCGCGTACCACGATGAGCGCGGCCCGGCGGGCAGGACCCGGCCTGGCGCTGATCTCCGTGCCAGGCCAGCACGCGTTCGCCGAGGCGGCTGACGCGCTCGACGCGGGCTGCGACGTGATGATCTTCTCCGACAATGTGCCCGTCGAGCAGGAGATCGCGCTCAAGGACAGGGCGGCCGAGCGCGGCCTGCTGGTGCTGGGGCCGGACTGCGGCACGGCGATCGTCGGCGGGATCGGGCTCGGTTTCTCGCACTCGGTCCCGGCCGGGCGGATCGGGCTCGTGGCCGCGTCGGGCACCGGGGCGCAGCAGGTGATCTGCCTGCTCGACGCGGCCGGCGCGGGCGTCAGCGCCGTGCTCGGGGTGGGCGGCCGCGACCTGTCGGCGGCCGTCGGCGGCAGGTCGGCACGGGCGGCGCTCGCCACGCTCGACGACGATCCCGCGACCGAGCTGATCGTGCTGGTGTCCAAGCCGCCGGCCGAGCAGGTCGCCGCTGAGCTCGCGCAGTACGCGGCCGGCCTTGCCACCCCTGTGCAGTTCGCGCTCGTCGGACCGGGCCAGCCGGACCTCACCGCCGCCGCTGAGGCGGCGCTGCGTGAGACCGGTCAGCCCGTGCCCGCCTGGCCGGCGTGGCCGCCAGCCGGCGGCAACGCCGGACAGGGCGCTCCGCGGGGGGATCCGGGGCACTCCGGGCCGGCATCTCGCCTCGGGCGTCGCCCCCTCAGGCAGACACGGGGCGGGAAGATCTCTGGCCTGTTTGCCGGGGGAACGCTCCGCGACGAGGCGACGGTGATCGCCGCGGAGCGACTCGGTCCGCTCGACAGGCACGTCATGATCGACTTCGGCGACGACGACCTGACGGCTGGCCGGCCGCACCCGATGATCGACCAGCGGCTGCGGCTGGACCGGCTGGCGGGCGAGGCCGCCGACCCTGAGGTAGCCGTGATCCTGCTTGACGTTGTGCTCGGCCACGGCGCTCACCCCGACCCCGCGTCCGAGCTAGCTCCCGCTATCGGGTCGGCGCTCGCCAGGCGTCCGCACGGCGACCTCACCGTCGTGGTCTCCCTGATCGGCGCGAGATCCGACCCGCAAGGGCTGGCAGGACAGGCGGCCGCGCTGGCCCGCGCCGGCGCGCACGTGTTCGCGTCGAACGCGCAAGCCGCCACGTTCGCCTGCGCTATCGCGGGAGGCCCAGATCCAGGCGGCCCATATCCAGGCTGCACAGATGCGGGAGGTCCAGCATGACGGACCTGCTGCGCCGCCCGCCGCACGTGATAGCCGCGGGGATCGGGCTACTCGCCGACGCAGCCGCGGCACAGGCCGCCCAGGTCACCCGCGTCGAATGGGCGCCGCCGATGCCGGACACCGAGGCGGACCTCGCCGCCGTGCTGGCCGATCCCCGGCGTGGCGCCGCGAACGCGCTCGCGCTGCAGCGCATGCTGGCGGTGCGGGCGCACCTCGTGGACGTGGTTCAGGCAGGGCCGGCACTCGGCCTGCGGGCCGGTGATTTCCTGCACGCCGGCCCGCCGGTTACCTGGGAGCGGGCGTCTGGCCCACTGCGCGGCGCGCTCATGGGCGCGGCTGTCTTCGAGGGCCTGGTGGACGACGCCGACGCGGTGCTGGCCCTGGGGGACGACCCCCCTGAACCCCCCGCCGAGGGCGAATCAGACCTGGGCATAGTTACACTCGAACCCTGTCATCACCGCGGCGCCGTGGGTCCCATGGCAGGCGTCGTCTCGCCGTCGATGTGGATGTTCGTGCTCGAGGACCCGGCCGACGGCAGGCGCGCGTACTGCTCGCTCAACGAGGGACTCGGCAAGGTGCTGCGGTACGGCGCCTACTCGCCCGAGGTGATCGCGCGGCTGCGGTGGATGTCCGCCGTGCTCGGCCCGCTGCTGCAGGCCGCTGTGCGCGCGCACGGGCCCGTGGACGTCACCGCGATCCTGACCCAGATGGTCCAGATGGGCGACGAGGCGCACAACAGGAACCGCGCGGGCACGCTGATGCTGCTCCGCGACCTGCTGCCCGCGATGGTCGAGTCTGGGTTCGCCGCGAGCGACGTGGCAGACGCGGCCAGGTTCATCGCGGGGAACGATCACTTCTTCCTCAACCTCGCGATGCCCGCGTGCAAGCTCGCCCTCGACGCGGCCCGCGACATACCCGGCTCGACGATGGTGGTCGCTATGGCGCGCAACGGAACCGACTTCGGGATCCAGGTGTCAGGCACCGGGAGCGAGTGGTTCACCGCGCCCGCGCTCGTGCCGGAGGGCCTGTACCTCGCGGGCTTCGGGCCGCAGGACGCGAACCCCGACATCGGCGACTCCGCGATCACTGAGACCGGCGGGCTCGGCGGCTTCGCGATGGCCGCGGCCCCCGCGATCGTCAGGCTGGTCGGCGGCACCGCGGCGACCGCCCTGGCCACCACCCGGCGGATGTATGAGATCACGCTGGCCGAGCACCCGCTGTTCGCGGTGCCCGCGCTCGAGTTCCGCGGCACGCCCGCCGGCATCGACGTCACGCTCGTGGCAAGGACGCAGATCCTGCCGCAGATCAACACCGGCATGGCCGGCAAGGCCGCGGGCACCGGCCAGGTCGGCGCCGGCCTGGTGACCCCGCCGGCCGAGGTGTTCCGCCTGGCCCTGCGCGCGCTGGCGCGCTAAGCGACCGTGAGCACGGCAGCGCCCGTGATCTTATCCTCGGCGAGGTCGGTCAGCGCCTGGCCGGCCTGCTCGAGCGGATACGCCGTGACGCTCACCTTCAGCCGCAGCCGCTCGGCCAGCCGCAGGAACTCCTCGGCGTCGCCCCTGGTATTCGACGTCACGCTGCGCAGTGTCCGCTCCTGGAAAAGCTCGCGCTCGTAGTTCAGCGGCGGGATGTCGGTCAGGTAGATCCCCGCGATGGCCAGCGTCCCGCCGCGGTCCAGGTTGCGCAGCGCGGCCGGGACGATGTCGCCGACGGGCGCGAACAGGATCGCCGAGTCCAGCGGCTCAGGCGACGGGTCGAACGAATCCTGCGCCGAGGCGACCCCGAGCTCGAGCGCGAGCTCGCGAGCCGACGGCGCCCTGGTGAAGACGTGCACGGCGGCGCCGCCGGCGATCGCGACCTGCGAGGCAAGGTGCGCCGAGCCGCCGAACCCGTAGACGCCGAGCCGGCCGCCTGGCGGCAGCTCGGCCCGCTTCAGCGCGCGGTACCCGATGATCCCCGCGCACAGCAGCGGCGCGAGCTCGTCGTCGCTGAACCCGGACGGCAGCGGGTGCACGTAGGCGTCGGCCGCGACCACGTACTCGGCGTACCCGCCGTCGGAGTCCCAGCCGGTGTACACAGACTGCGGGCACAGGTTCTCGCTGCCGCGGCGGCAGTACCGGCACGAGCCGTCCGTGCCGGCCAGCCAGGCCACCCCGACCCGGTCGCCGGCGGCGAACCTGGTCGTGCCGGGCCCGGCCGTGACGACCTCGCCGACGACCTCGTGCCCTGGGGTGACATCCGGCCGTTTCGGCGGCAGGTCACCCTCGGCCAGGTGCAGGTCGGTGCGGCAGACGCCGCAGCGCAGCACCTTGATCAGCAGCTCGCCCGCACCGGGTTCCGGCACCTTCCTGTCGAGCAGGACAAGTGGTTTCGATGCCATGGGACCTGGCTGATGGACCACCCACGCGCGCATCTGCTCAGGATAGAGACGAGTCACCGGCTCGACCGCAGCGCACCCTTGACCCGCGCCATCCCCTTGAGCACCCGGTCGGCGGCATTGAACAGCGGCGGGTGCTTCCTGATCTGGCGCACCGCCCACCGCGGCGGCGCTGCCCTGGCCCAGTGCAGGGCCGCCATCGCGGAAGGGCGCAGCACGGTCCCCTCGGCAACGGTCAGCTCGTAGCTCTTCAGCTGGTCCTTGTACCGCATCTCGCCCTTGCCGAGGTCGATCGCGCGGACGCCGATGGCCGCCGCGTCCTCGGCCATCATGACGAGCTGGATCAGCCCCGGCGAGTAGGTCGCGAACTCGGTGTCGTAAGCGGGGAACCACTCGGCGAGCACGCCCCCGTAGGCCACGCCGAAGTGGCCGGCGACCGCCGTGCCGCCCGCGTAGAGGACCGACAGCACGCCGCGGAACCGGCCGGCCCGGTATCCCATCAGGTCCTCGACCACGCCGACGACCCACGGCTGGTCGAACCGGTCCGGCCTGCCGGTGCGCTGGTACTGCTCGGACTTCCAGCGCATCAGCACCCGCAGGTCGCTGGTGTCCGCGGCGTCGACGGACAGCTTCAGCGCCCCCACCTCGCGCTCGAGCTTGCGGGTCTTGCGCCCCAGGTCCTTCCAGAATCGTGGCGACCTGTCCCTGGCGGCGTCGGCGTAGCCGGCGAAGCCGACGGCCAGGTCCATGACCGGCGACGCCGCGGTGGCTGCCTGGAAGCGGGCGAACGGTGCCTGGCCGGCGACGAGGTGGTCGAAGTGCCAGGCCGAGATGCCGCACTTGCGCAGCAACTCGGCCGCGTCCCATTCCGCTCCCCGCGCGTGCACGAGCCCCTGGCAGTCGCTCAGGCCCATGCCGATCGCGGTCGCACTGCCCAGCCGGCCGCGTTCGAAGGGGAAGAAGGCCGGCCCGGTGCCGTCGCTGAGCACCGCGACCCTGGCGCCAGGCCGGAACCGGCCGATCGTTGCCGCGAACTCCGGGCAGAGGAACGGGTTGGCGAGCAACTCGTCGCGATCCTGCATGGCGTGCCAGGCGTCGACCTCCGCGGAGCCGAGTTCGTCCGGCCGCACCACCGAGATCTGCATCAGCGTCTCCTCCCTGGCTTCGGAATCCAGCGCCGAAGCGCGTTGCCGGCCTGCGCCACGGCTGAGCGCAGCGCATAGGGAACCATGACAAGGAAGGGCAGCGGATCGTCCGCGGCCAGCCATGCGTATTCGGTCCGCGCAGCCCCCGCGTGCTGGCGCGCCAAGGCGGCGCCGCGCGGTCCTGGCTGCCCGGCGCGGGGTTCACGCAGACTGCGCAGCCCGTAGGCAATCCTGGCCGGGACATCGACATGCTCAACGATGATGCGCTTGCCGAGCGCCTCCCGCGCGGGCGGCACCTTCCGGCCCGTCATGTCCAGGTGCAGCGCACGCACCACGTCCACGCCTGATTCGGTCTCGAACAGCCGGAACTGGTTGCCCGTCCGGGGATTGAAGTCCAGCAGCATGTACTGGCCGTCGCGGAGGTCGAGACGCCAGTCGAGGTCGCCGATCCCGTGGTAGCCGATCTGCTTGCAGAACCTCTCGGCCAGCGCCGCAATGTCCGGATTGGCCATCGAGTACCCGCAGGCGGTCACGCCAGCGTCCGGCGGCCACGAGCGCAGCTTCATGCCGGTCAGCACGACCGGGCAGTTCGAGTCCGCGTCGCTATACAGGTGCACAACCCAGTCCTGCGAGTGCTGGCGGGGCAGGTACTCCTGCAGGATGATGCCGGGCGCGGCGTCGTCCGCTCCGTGACCGTCCGCACCCGCAGCGCTGACGATGTCGAGCAGTTCGCCCGCGCTGTCGATCACGGTCGTGCCGGCCACCACGGGGTGCGCGCGCCGCCGCCACGGGTCCGCGTTCTTGATCACGAGCGGGAATCTGGCCGTGGCCGCGAACTCCGCCACCTCGGCGACGCTGGCTGGCGTCACCGACGCTGGCGTCGGGATGCCGTGCTGGCGGCACAGGTCGAACAGGCCGGACTTACTGGCCATGCGCCGCGGCAGGCCGGGGGCCACGTCCGGGATCAGGAAGTGCTCGGCGAGTTCCTCGCGGTGCTCGGCGGCAAGGACAGCGGCCTCGTCATCGATCGCGACGATGACGGACCGCGTGCCGATCCGCTCACCAGCGGCCATGAGCCCGGGAATCAGCATGTCGGGTCGCTCACGGCCGGTGGCCCGCCAGACGAAACGGCCCGCGAGGTAACGCGACACGGCGGCCGGAGGCAGCCCGGGCTCGGTGATCGCGTACACCGGCACGCCGCACCGGCCAAGCGTCCTGAGCACCCCGAGGCCGCCCGAGTGCACGGGGTACTGACCGACCTTGAGTATCAGCGCGGGAACGCTGCTGTCCAGGCGGGCGACGCGGCTTTCCGGCTGCAGAGTCCTCATCAAATCACCCTGAATCGCTCGATCACGGCGATCAGCAGCAGCAAGACCGCTGGATAGGCGGCCAGCGCCAGCGGCCGCATCAGCGACCGCCGGCCAGGCAGGACCTCCCTGATGAACTCCCTCGCGGCGAGCAGCAGCACCGCCACGGCGAGCGCTGCCAGGCCGACCGGCGTCCACAGCGTCGATGTGGTCACCGACGCCGCCGCGTGCAGGTTCGACTGAGCACGCGGCGCGCTGGCGGGCAGCCGCGGCTGGTACACGGCAGCGTCACGGTTGGCCAGCACCAGCCGGACATCGGGCTCGGCGGACATCGCCGCGCGGAAGCGGCGCAACCAGTCAGGCGGGAAACTCGCCGTCTGCCTGATGAACGTCGCCTCGGTCGCGGTGACGACCAGGAAGGCCCCCCTGCCGAGGCGCTTCAGCTCGGCGACGACGCCCGCGGTGTCGGCCGGGTTCCGCGGTGAGTCGAGCGAGACGAATTGCACGCTCGTGATGTCACGGTACTGCCACGGCATCTGCGGAGTCGCGTTCTTGCCGGCCGGCTGGCTCAGCCATAGCACGGATGTCCCGCCCCCGGCCCGTGCGCGGGAGTAGACGTAGTCCATCGCCGCCTTCTCGCCGCGCGGGATCCGCTCGAATGCCTCGTTGCCATAGCGCGAGAGCAGGAACAGCCCGGCCAGCATCACCGCCACCAGGCCGCTCGCGACCACAGGAACAAGCGGCATCGCTGAACGAGTCCGCCGCTTGACTGGATGACTCCGCTGGTCTGCGGGCTCGGGCGCGCTGGCCGTGCCGGCATCGAGGTCGCTACCGGTCTGGGGGAAGAACAGGCAGGCGGCGAGCACCGCGGCGGCCGGCAGCGCGAACAGGTAGATCCTGAGGCCGATCTCGCCGCCGTAGTTCTGCAGCGCGGCGAGGCTCAGCGGCGCGACGAGGAGAATCATGAGCGCCCGGTCGCTCACCCCTCCACGCCATCGCCGCACCAGCCCGAGCACCGCGATGCCGACGATCAGCCCGGCGAGCGCGATCCTGCCGTAGACCGGCAGCTGATGCACGGCAGTGCCGATCAGGCGGCTGCCGACGCTGGAGTTGATCGTGCCGCCCAGCCTGCCGATCTGGCCGAAGATCGTCGACAGGTGCCCTGACCAGTACCCCGTGGCCGCGAAGCTGATCCAGCCGACCGCGATGACGCCGAACAGCACCGGCAGGCCGCGCGGTGCGCAGCGGCCGACGATGACCAGGCCAGCGCAGCTGGCGATCATCAGGAACGGCGTCAGCTGGTGGCTGATGACGGAGGCGGTGAAGATGCCGATGACCAGGATCAGCAGCAGCGCTCGCTGCGGGGCGCTGACCTGGCCGGCCAGTCGCTCGCCGGGGACCCGAGGCCTGCGGCCGGCCCGTCGGGCCAGGCGCGAGCCGGGCCCCCGCGTGGCCCGGCCGGGGAACCAGGTGAGCAGGATCGCGATGAACGCCAGGTAGAACAGGAAGTTCAGGGACTGCGGCGAGAAGTAGTCCTGGCCAACCCAGTTGCCGACGACCAGGAAGAGCGCCGCGAGCCAGCGAGCCCGCCAGGTGATCTTCAGCGCCCTGGTGAGCAGCATGAACGGCACGACGACGAGAGCGTCGACGATGACCGGCCACCAGGTCAGCAGCGGAAGCAGGCTGTGCACGCCGGCCGCCCTCGCGGCGAAGGCGATCAGCGCGAAGAAGCCCGGCCAGCTGAAGTACGCGGCAGCTCCGGGGGCGACGCTCCCGGTGTGCCTGATGTAGTTGACGAACCCGTACAGCTGGTACGTGGTCGCGAACCTCGGCAGCGGCTCGACGATCGCCGTCACGCCGTCCAGGCAGACCACGATCGCGACCAGCATCGCGGCCAGGACGATCGGCACGGGCCGCCGCCGTCCGACCATTGCGGCGAACGAGCAGATCAGCAGCGCGAGGCCAGCCAGCGAGACGACCGGCAGCACGGAGAACAGGCCGAGCCCGTTCATCGCGCCGACCTTCACCCAGCGCAGCGGCAGCAGGAAGAGCGCCAGCCCGAAAGCCGCGGCCGCGACGGTCACGACGAGGCCGGCCCGGAGGACGGGGGGCTCCGCTGGCACGTCACCAGCCGGCGCAGCCTCGCGTCCGTTTGCGCGCGCGACGGTCCTTCGGTCGCTGTCCAGCTCGCGAGGTGACCGCGTCATGGCGCCGCGTCCCGCCGGATCGTCAGCCCGGGCCCTCGGCGCGCACCGCGAACGGCGGCCTCGCTCATGGTGTCCGAGGCTGCCGGGCGGTGCCGGTCGGCGGTCAGCACCCGCAACAGCCCGGGCGCCACGACGGCGGCCATCACAACCTGGCTGGCGAGGACGGCGACGCCGGCTCCGAGAATGCCCATGGCTATGGTCAGCGCGACGGTCAGGCCGAGCACAATCACCGCCCTGACGCCCTGCACGACGGCGACCAGCGAGGTCCTGCTCTGAGCCCGCAGTGCGCCGAGGTACATCTCGGTGAGCGTCTTTGGCAGCGTCGCCGCTGCCAGCAAGATCAGCACAGGGGCCCCGTCGCGGGCATAGCCGGGACCGAACAGTCCCAGTATCCGCGGCGCGAGCAGGGCGACCCCGACCGCGACAGGAACGAGGATCAGCAAGATCCTGCGCAGCGCTGCCCGCGCGTGCCTGGCCAGGCTGACCGGATCGAACGCCGCCTCGACGGTCAGCGAGAGCGCCATATTCGCGGCCAGCAGGTCGACGGTGGAGCCAATTGTCCAGGCGATGTAGAAGTAGGCGTTGACGTGCGGCACAACGAACATCGCGACGAGAACGGGAACCAGGCTCACGGTAGCGAGGAGCATGAGCGCCCCGGTCACGTCGCCGGCCAGGAACCTGCCGACCTGACGCGGGCTCGGTGGCGCCAGATCACTGGGCCGCTTGGCATGAGCCGGGAGCAGCTTGCGGAAGATCAGGAAGTTCACCAGCGGGAGAGCGAGGGCAGCGGGAACCATCCACGAGACGTACAGCCCGGTATGCGGGATGACCGCCGCAAGCGGCAGCAGCAGCGCGATCTTCGCGACGCCGAACAGCGCGTTCTCCACCGTCACCCACCCGGCGCTGCGCAGGCCGATCAGGGCGCCGTCCTGAAGCGTGAACACCGCCCAGATGGCGACCGCGGCGGCGAAGATGACCCCGGGGGCAAACCCGTTCAGCTCGGAGTAGGAGGAGCCGGGCTGGCCAGTCATCAGCAGGAAGATCGAGGAGCCGACGAGTGCCGTGACGACGCTGGCCAGGTAGCCGAGCCTGATCAGCCGCCCCGTTCCCGATCCGGACTGGGGGATGAACCTCGCCATCGCGCCGATCAGGCTGAAGGCGGTGATGCCTGCCAGCAGGTTCATCGCGGCGTAGAGCGCGGACGCGCGGCCGACGTCGGCGGCGGCGTAGTGCCGGGCGCCGAACAGCCAGTACGCCAGGCCGAGCCCGCCCGTCACTACGGTGTTCGCCATCAGGGCGTAGGCGTTGCGCATCAGGGGCGCGTGGTCCCCTGTCGGCATGGCCACTGACCTCACATAACCGCCGGCGCGCCGCGCGAGCAGCGCGGGCCCGCCGCGGCGCTGCCGCGCTTGCGGCGGCCCAGGATCCTCGCGAGACCCTGGCGTCTCCGGCGGGCCGGGCGTCTCGGGCGGCCCGGCCGTCGGCCCCGTCTGCCACTGCGCGGCCCGCACGTCGGCCGGCCCACCGTGGCGATCACTCACCGTCGTTCCGCCGCAGCACCGAACGGGCACGCCTGACGACGGCCCAGCCGGCCGTCAGCATCCGGTAGCCGGCATACTCGGCAGGCAGCCGCTCTGCCAGCGAGACGCGCGCGAAATCCGTCAGGCTCGTCAGCCGGCCCATCGTGATCCTCGGCAGCGCGAACTCGTCGTCGGAGTCCCGGATGAGCCTGTTGCCGACCGCGAGCGCGTAGGAGTAGCCGGCGTCGCGGGCGAACGCGCGGACACGACTGCCCGAGTAGCCGAACGGATAGGACAGCCCGGTCACCGCCATGCCGAGCCGGTCTTCGAGCTCGTGCTTGCTGTCCGCCAACTCCCGGCGCAGCGCACCAGGGCCCAGCTGGTCGAGCTGCGGGTGCGTCTGCGTGTGCGCGCCGATCTCGATGCCCGCCGCGGCGATCGCCTCGATCTGGCTCCAGCTGAGCATCCCGGCGCCGGGCAGTCCCACGCCCAGCGCCCGGCCGTCAGGCCGCGGCCTGCTCCCGCCGGGGATCCAGCCTGTCGTCACGTACAGCGTCGCGGTGATGCCGTGGCTGGCTAGCAGCGGCAGGGCGGCGTCGTGCACGTCGGCGAATCCGTCATCGAAGGTCAGCAGCACCGGCCTCGGCGGCAAGGAGCGGCCGTCCTGTCGCAGCCGTGCGAGGTCCGCGCCGCGCAGCGACGTGAAGCCGCCGCCCGCGAGGTAGCCGAGTTGCTGCGCGAAAGACTCTGGGGTGACGGCCAGATGGCCGGGCAGCAGTGGCCCGGTCGTGATCTCGTGGTACATCAGCGCCGGCACTCGCTGCTCGCGCGCAGGCGCCTGCGCCGCCGCGCGCTGCGGCCCGGCCTCGGCCACGCGGCGCTGGGTGAACCCCTTCACCGGCTCTCCGGCCCCGGCTTCCCGGCACGGCCGCGACGGCCGGCGCGAATCTCGCCCGGCTGCGGGCCGTGGCGGCGATCCCGCACAGCCATCCGCAGGCGGCCGATCGCGTAGCCGGTCGCGGCGGTCGCCAGGCCGGCGGCGATGGCACCGGCCCGCCCGAACCCGCCAGGATCGCCGCGCAGTCCGGCGGCGAGGCCACGGGCGACGCCGGCCGGCAGCGCGACGGCCGCGTGCCGCCGTTCCGCTGCCATCCCGCGGGCCGCGCCCACGGCGTCACTGACCTGGGCCTTCGACAGGCCCTCCGCGTAGCACCTGGTGAGGAAGTAGCGCAGCCGGCACCGCTCGGCCGGCACGCGGTGGCGGATCACCGCGCGGTGATCGATAAGCAGCCGCAGGTCAGGACGGTGCTGCCCGATCCTGATGCAGAACTCGGTCTCCTCGCCGCCGAGCGGCAGGCTCGCCGCTGACCGGCCCACGTCGGTCGTGAACCCGCCGGCCACCGCGAACATCGGCGCGCGGAACGAGGCGTTGCCGCCGAGCAGGTTCCTGACGGGCTGCCTGGATTCGGGCATCCCGAGGTAGTTGCAGCCGACGACCCAGTCAAATTCGCGGGGGAACCAGCCTGGCCGCCTGGTGTCCCAGCTGGGCAGCGTGAGCCCGCCGACGCCGGCAACCGAGTCGTCTGCGTAGCCGGCGACCAGGAACTTGAGCCAGTCACGATCGGCGATCGCGTCGTCGTCGAGGAAGGCGACGATGTCGCCGGTGGCGACGGCCACGCCGGTGTTCTTTCCGCCGGACAGCCCCTGCTGTTCGCGGTTGGCGACAACGCTGATAGCTGGTATCCGGGCCGGGGCCGGCTGGCCAGCGGCCTCCTCGCCGCCTGACCCCGCGAATGCGGCGACCAGCCTGCGCTCGAGGGCAGGGTTGTGGTCAACCACGACGATGACCTCGTGCGCGGGCAGGCTCTGGCCGCGCACGGACTCGACGGCGGCCAGGATGTCGTCCCAGCGCCGCTCCGTGTAGACGCAGATCACCACGGAGACCGAGCCAGGCACGCCGCTGGCGCGCCAGCCTGGTACCGATACCGCGCTTGTCCCCGTCACCACAGTCCCGTCACCACAGTCCCCGTCACCGAACCACAGTCCCCGTCGCCGCAGCCCCCGTCGCCGCAGCCCCCGTCACCGCGGTTCCGTCACCCGGTCACCTATGCACCTGCCCCGTCGGGCCGTTGGCGACACCCGTGACCTGCGCCGCAGCCACGCCGTGACGCGGAGCGGTCAGCTCGACGACAGCCTGCAGCGGCAGGCCGCGAGAGTCATGCTGGGCGATGTAGCCGGGGGCCATGAACGGCTTCGGCTTGGCTGCCTTGCGGCGCCTGGACGCTCGCCTCGCCTGTGCCTTGCGGCGCCGGACCGCCCGCTTCTCCGCGGCGATCAGGCGAAGGATCCGCCAGCCGTCCTTGACCGCGCTGAGGTTGCTCGCCCCGTGCTGCCGCAGCCGCTCGTGGCTCGGCACCTCGTAGATGCGCAGCCCGGCCTCGGCGGCCCTGATGCTCATCAGCGTCTCGACCTCGAAGCCAGGGCTGTCCAGCGCCAGCCGGTCCAGGTGCCTGGCCCAGAAGGCGTTGTAGCCGTAGCACAGGTCACTGAAGCTGGTCCTGAACAGCCCGTTGACCATGAGGTTCAGGAATTTGTTGCCTAGCTTCCTGATGCCGGTGATGTCATCGCTGTGACCGGCGCTGTTGAACCGGGACCCCTTGGCGAAATCCGCGCCGGCCATCAGCGCGCTCACGAACCTGACGATCTCCGCACCGTCCGTCGATCCGTCACCGTCGATGGCGACGATGATGTCGCCGGTCGAGGCGGTGAAGCCGGCCACGAGGGCGTCGCCCTTGCCCATGCCCCCTTGCAGGACGACCCGCACGTCCGGCCTGAGCTGCCTGGCAACCTCGATGGTGTTGTCTGTCGACCGGCCGTCAACGAGGATAATCTCGTCGATCCACACCGGTATCGTCTCGAAAACCCCCGGCAGGTTCGCGGCCTCGTTCATGACCGGAACGACGACGCTGACCCGCGGGGCGATGGCAAGCCCGTCGGCCACCGTGCGGAACACGCGGTCGGCCTCGCTCTCCGGCCCAGCCTCGCGTGCGGGCGCCGCTTCTCTCGCCGGCGCCGCCACGCTCGGCACGGCCGCCATGTGACCGTAGCCGTCAGCCGGCGGGCGGGCCGCGGGAACCCCCCACGGCTGCGTCCAGTACCCCGCGATGTCGTCGTCCCACTCGGCGCCGGGCGCGATCTCGCCGTCAAGGTCGGGGATCCGCCTGCCCTCCAGCAGGCCAGCATGGTTGCGCAGGCCGCTTGGCCGCACCGTCCTGCCCCGTGTCGCCGGCGGCCTCCCGTTCCGCCTCCGGCGCTCGCGATCGCCCTGGTCACCATTGTCAGGCGTCAGGAACCGCCGGCTCGGCCGGCCTCTCGTTCGCCGGTCGCAGGTACGTTCCATCATCGAAGTAATGCATTGTTTCCCCCCGTAAACCCTGATTGTCTTGATGTCTTGATGTGCTGCCGATTGACCTTTATGCAGTGCTAAAAGTTGAGAAGTGAAGTCCGCATCCCTCAATTCGTAGATGGCAGCGCGGCAACCAACGACCGAACAGCGCATGACGGGCTGCCAGACAGGGGCCTTGGTCAGGGGCCGTGGACAGCGGCGGCCATCGCCGCGTTGTGCTAATTGATCAGTTGTATCCGGATGGCGGCTAACGCCGGGAATGGCCAGGCAGAGCCGTGCCTGAGGAACCTGCCGGCCGGGCCGCTGACCATTTGGCGATCAGCGGCCGTGCTGCCGCGATCACGACGCTGACCAGTGCGACCAGGGCGATGCCCAGCCGCAGCGACCAGGTGCCCGTAGCGATCATCGATTCGGCGACCGCCATATTGATCACGAGCGCCGCCGAGCCGGCGATCACTACCTTGCCGAGGGCATCGATGCCGCCGAGCAGTGCCGCGACCGCAAGGGCCGGCGCCGCGAGCAGGAACAGCAGTGCCAATGGCACCCGCGCGGGCGTCTGCACCTCGGCGACGGCAAGCATGGCCCCCGCGATGGCGGCCGCGATCAGCACGCCGATCACCCAGCGCGACACCATCCCGCCGGTTCTCATGTATCCCCCCGCATTACCTTGGCTTCCCCGTGGCGGGTCGACATTGAGTCACCGTTCAATGACGCTGTGTAGTAGCGTCTCATGATCCGGCAGTCATGGTCAACCCATAAGCGGTCAATCTGCTCGAACTCGGCATCATCGACCTTTTGCTCGTCACCACTCGGCGGACGAACCTGCCAGCTCCGTTGTGACGACTACAGGACACACCGCGAGCTTGCGAGAACAATGATTTCCGTATGCAGGTACGGTGAAGAATTCGGTGCCACCCCCTGATGGCCGCCACAGATCCTGTTTCCCCGTTCCAGAACCGCAGATTCGCGGTCGCTTCGCGGTTGCTCGGGAGCGAACGCGGGCCAGACGTGATGTCATAGCCACATGAATCGTCCGCTGCTCAACCGCAGGCTGGCTGGTCTGGGTACCACCATCTTCGCCGAGATGTCCGAGCTCGCCGTCGCGACCGGATCGGTCAACCTCGGCCAGGGCTTCCCTGACACCGACGGCCCGGCGCAGATCGCCAGGGCGGCGGCCGATGCGATCATGAGCGGCCGGGGGAACCAGTATCCGCCTGGTGCCGGCATCCCTGAATTGCGTGCCGCGATCGCGGCCCACCAGCGCAGGTTCTACAACCTCAGCGTGGATCCCGACAGCGAGGTCCTGGTCACCGCGGGCGCCACCGAGGCGATCGCGGCCGCGCTGCTCGCGCTCGTGGAGCCTGGCGACGAGGTGATCGCGTTCGAGCCGTACTACGACTCCTATGCCGCCTGCATCGCCATGGCGGGCGGGATCAGGGTGCCTGTCACGCTCGGGGCGCCGGACTTCAGGCCCGATCTCGACGCGCTCAGGGCCGCGATCACCGGCCGAACCAGGCTGATCCTGCTGAACTCGCCGCACAACCCGACCGGCGCCGTCTTCACCCGCGCCGAGCTCAGCACGATCGCGGAACTGGCTTGCGCCCACGACCTGCTGGTAGTCAGCGACGAGGTCTACGAGCACATGGTGTTCGCCGGCGAGCACATCCCGATCGCCTCGCTGCCCGGGATGCGCGAGCGAACCGTGTCGATCAGCTCGGCGGCCAAGACCTTCTCCTTCACTGGCTGGAAGATCGGCTGGATCACGGCGACGCCGGACCTGGTGACAGCGGTGCGTACCGTCAAGCAGTTCCTGACGTTCGTGAGCGGCGGGCCGTTCCAGTACGCCATCGCCGAGGCGCTCGCCATGCCAGTGGAGTACTTCAGCTCGGTCGCCGGCGGGCTGGCAGCCAGGCGCGACATGATGTGCGACGGGCTCGCCGCGGCGGGCTTCGAGGTGTACCGCCCGGCAGGGACCTACTTCATCACCACAGACATCAGGCCCTTCGGCGAGGTGAGCGGGCTGGACTTCTGCCGGAAGCTGCCATATCAGGCGGGCGTTGTGGCGATCCCCAGTGTCGTTTTCTACGACAACACAGATGCGGGGCAATTCCAGGTGCGGTTCGCCTTCTGCAAGAAAGAGGAGGTGCTCAAGGAGGCCCTCGCCCGCCTCGGCGCGCTGCGCCCCGGCTGAGCCACGCGCTGCGCCCCGGCTGAGCCATCTGCCAGGCGCGGCGAACCCGATCGGCCCGGCATCCGTACAAGCTAGCGTGGACCAGTCAGGCGGCGCGTCACCCCCCGCGCGCACGATTGCGCGCACCCTTCAGCTTCGTTATGAGTGCGTAACCGTCCGGCCCTGGTACCGCGTGACATGGCCTGGCTCGTCCGGTTAGCATGCCGTCACTGCCGAATGCGGATTCTTTGTCATTTCGGCACGCCGACGTCATCGGCCGCGATGCCGGATAAAGACGTCTTCACTGGTCAGTGACCTGACCATGCGGAGGGGAGTCGGATTGACCGACATGTCATGGGAGCACGCCGCCGAGGCACGTGCGGCGCTGAACGCCATCGTCACTGACCCCGAGCACGGTGCGGCCGCGCTGTCGAGCGCGCAGACGATGTCGAACCTCCTCAAGGACCTGTTGCCCGACGCGCCGCGGGAGAAGAGCATCCTGGTCGCAGCCGCGGAAGCCGGCCTCGCGAACAACCTGCGCCAGCACGTCGACCAGGGCATGGACCCGAACACCGCGATCAGGCTGACGGCCTCGTCGTTCTCCTCGACGACACCGTTTACCCCTGACGCTTGCACGTGGGTGACCGGCGAGATCGCGACCGCGCTCGGCATCAGCCACGGCGGCGGGCAACCGGGCGGCGCCGGCGGCTTCGACCAGGGCCAGCAGGGCATGCCGACCCAGGTCGCGCCCATCCCGGGCGGTTACGTGCCTGGCCAGCAGCCCGCCCAGGCCTTCGGGCAGACGCCTGGCCAGGGCGGGTATGCGGGCGGCCAGCCGACGACGCCAGGACCGTGGCAGGGCGGCGGCGCGCAGCCGGCCGGTTACGGTCAGCCGCCCGGCGGCCAGCCGGGCGCCGGGCAGCCGGGCGGCGGGCAGCCAGGCGGCGGCTGGCAGGGCGGCGGGTACGGCCAGCCCGGCCAGCCAGTCCAGCCAGTCCAGCCGGGCGGCTATGGCGGCGTGCCAGGCGGCGGACAGCCAGGCGGCGGAGGCTGGCAAGGTGTCGGCGGCTACGGCCAGCCTGCGCAGCCGGGCGGCTATGCCCAGCCGGGCTACGGCGGGCCGACCGGCCCGATGGGCCCGGTCGTTCCCGGCGGCCCTGGCGGCCCGGTCAAGCCGCGCGGCAGCAAGCGCGGGCTGTGGATCGGCGGCGGCATCGCCGCCGTCGTGGTCGTCGCGATCGTTGTCGCCGCGAGCCTGAGCGGCGGAGGCGGAGGCGGCGGCGGCGGAGGCGGAGGCGGCGGCCACCACAAGAAGCACCCCACGACGCCCGTGACGACGCCGGTGACCAGCCCGCCCGTCACGACCCCGGTGAGCGCACCGCACCCGCCAGGCACCGACTCGCTGCAGTCGATCATGAACCCGGTCGGGCTGTCCGCGGTTGGCACCGACTGCGTCACCGCCAAGCTTTTCGGGCTCGACGCGTCGACGCTTGACGCCAGGACGTTCTGCTCGAAGACGACCAGGGCGAACATCGTCGTCTGGGGCTACCAGTTCGACAGCTTCGCTCACTACCAGGCGGGCGTGACGCACATCAACCACTTCGTCGGCTTCGACAAGGTCACTCCCGGCAGCACCTGTCCGCCGCCGTCAGGATCGACGGAGGGCAAGGTCGGCTGGCATGCCAATCACAACCCCAAGTACAAGTCCAAGACCGGCCAGGACATCGAGTGCCTCATTGACGGCAAAAAGCCTGTCCTGATCTGGTCGATGCCGTCGCAGGACGTGTTCTTTATCGGCCAGGACAATGTGAAGGGCACCTCCCTCAAGACGATCATTAAGTGGTGGGAGACCCTGGATTATGGCAAGTGATCTAGTCGGTCAGCGCTGACGCGGGAGCCTGATGACCGAGACGCTGATGCCTGGGGGCGGGGTGGCGCGGCGCCCGCTGCACTTCATCGTGATGGCCGATTGCTCGGGCTCGATGAAGGGCGAGAAGATGCAGGCACTGAACTACGCGCTCAGGTCCATGCTGCCGCACCTCGTCGACTGGGAGCGGGACCAGTTGCAGGCGCAGCTGCTGATCAGGATCCTGTCCTTCGCATCGGCCCCGCAGTGGTACGTGGGCGAGCCGGTTCCGGTCGCCCAGCTCAGCGCGCACTGGCGGAACCTGGAGTACGTGCCGATGGGCCGCACAAACATGGGCCCCGCCTTCCGCGCGGTCGCAGATGTGCTCTCCCCCGACCGGCTCGAACGGCGCGCGCTGCGGCCGGCGATCCTGCTGGTCACCGACGGGCTGCCGACGGACCCGCCTGGCAGCTTCGAGTCCGGGCTGGCGGCGTTGCTGGAGATCGCGGCCGGCCGCTCGGCGCTGAGGCTCGCCGTCGCGATCGGCAGGGACGCCAACTCCGAGCCGCTCGACAGGTTCCGTAGCGCCGAGGTTCCCGTCCTGGTGGCCGACGGCACCGACGAGATCGCCGACCGCCTGGTCACCGCGTCGATCGCGGTGTCGCGGATGTCCGAGGTCGGTGTCAACAGGGGCGCGCTCGCCGAGCAGCTCAACATCGCCGAGCCTGCCAGGCGCTCGCCGCCTGAGGTTCCCACCGGGCAGGCCAGCCAGGGCGGTTACTTCGAGGACATCCTGTGACAACGGGGCCGGCGGCGGCACCCGCCGAGCCGAGCGGGCGGAAATCCAGCTGGCTGGTCCTGATCGCGTCCGAGCGCGGCGCGTCGCACGTGGCGAACAAGGCGCCCAATCAGGACGCGGTCGCGACCGAGCGGGCCGGCGCGCACGGCGTGGTCGCGGCCGTCGCGGACGGGCACGGCCACTCGAGGCACCTGCGCAGCGCCCGCGGCTCGAAGCTTGCCGTCAAGATCGGCTGCCAGGTCGCACAGGATCTCGCCGACCGGCTCGAATCGGCGAACGGCATTTTCGCTCAACAGGACGCACCAGGGACTGCCGCAGCCACGGCCGGCGCGATCACGAAGCTGACCGAGGAATTCCTCGTGCCCGCAGTCGTGAGCAAATGGCGGGAGGCCGTCCTCGCCGACGTCAAGGCCGACCCGTTCACCGAGGCAGAACGGCAGCACAGGCACCCAGGCGACGACGCCACCATCGCCTACGGGTCGACGTTGCTGCTGGCCATGGTGTTGCAGGGCTGGCTGATCCTGGCCCAGATCGGCGACGGCGACGTGGTCGGTGTCCGTGCGGACGGGCGTGCCATCGAGCCGGTGCCCTCCGATCCGCAGCTGGACGGCCTGGTCACGACCAGCTTGTGCGGAAGCGACCCGCGTGCCGACTTCCGTGTCGCCGCCGTCGACACCAAGCAGAACCCGCTCCTGGCGGTGCTGCTCGCCACCGACGGCTACGGCAACGCGCAGGTGGTCGAGAAGTGGCCGAACGCGTTCAGCGAGGATCTGGCCTGGATGCTCAGGGACCGGGACGTGAACTGGCTGGCCAGCCAGCTGCCGTCGTGGGCCGCCCGGTGCGCGTCCCCGGACGGCAGCGCGGACGACACCACGGTCGCGCTGCTGATCTCCCCGGCCAAGGCTGGCCAGCGAGCCGCCAGCCACGATTCCGCCTCGGGCTCGGAGGAGACCACGATCCCGGCGGTGCCGCACGCCGACACCGTGCCCGTGGCTGTTCCTGACGCGCAGCCGTCGGCTGAGCCGGTCACGATGCGCCAGCTAGCCCACCGCACCGCGCCAGAGCCGGTGATACTCGAGCGCTCGGCACCCCGGCGCAAGGCCACCGAGGATGCGGACAGCCACGAACCGGCCACCACCGAGATACCCAAGCTGCAGCAAACCTCAGGCAGCGCTGCGGGCGGTGGTAACGATCCGCCGACGACCGAGTGGCGGCCGCCGGGGGCGGGTGACCGATGAGCCAGCAGATCTCGCTGCAGGGCAGGACCCTGCGGATGCTGCGCGCCGGCACCGCGGTCACGGTCGGCGAGCGGCTCGGCGAGGGCGGCCAGGGAGTCGTGCACGCGGTGACCATCGGCGGCGCTCCCTACGCGGTCAAGTGGTACCGCTACGCGCCGTCGGGCGAGCTACGCAAGTCAATCGCCGCGCTGGTGGAGCGCGGTCGGCCGCACCGCGACTTCATCTGGCCGATCGACCTGGTCGTCTCCGACGAGCTGTCCGGGTTCGGCTACGTGATGCCGCGCCTCGAGCCGCGGTTCTCCTCCTTCGCCCAGCTCGTCTCGCGCTCCGATCAGCCGCCCTTCCGTATCGTCTCCACGATCGGCCGGCACCTGGTGACGGCGTTCGAGGCGCTGCACTCGGCCGGGCTGTGCTACCGGGACATCAGCTTCGGCAACCTGTGGGTGGACGCGGACGCGTCCGAGGTCGCGATCATCGACAACGACAACGTCGGCCTCGACGGCGGCGAGGTGTTCGTCTGGGGCACGCTCCGGTTCATGGCCCCTGAGGTGGTACGCCGCGAGGCCCCGCCCTCCAGCGTCACCGACCTGCACTCGCTCGCGGTCTTCCTGTTCTACCTGTTCATGCACGGCCATCCGCTCGAGGGCGTGAAGACCGACGAGTCGTACTCATGGGCCGACTCCAGTCACCGGTCAGAGACCGACCTGGCGTTGCGGCACTTCGGCACCGAGCCCGTGTTCATCTTCGATCCCGACGACCACTCCAACCCGCCGAGGCCCGGCGACCCCGTCAGCGTCTGGTGGCGGCTGTACCCGCGATTCTTCCGCGCTGTCTTCGAGCGCGCCTTCACCTCGGGCCTGCGCGACCCCTCGGGGCTCGGCAGGGTTGCCGAGGGCGTCTGGCGGCGCGCCCTGGTCAGGCTCGCAGACTGCGTCTCGGTCTGCACCTGCCAGGCCTCGGTCTTCTATGACCCCGACGACCCCGGGCTGCGCTGCTGGAACTGCAACCACGTGCCGCCCAGGCCCATGCTGATCGAACTGCCGGGCGGCTCCATCGCTCTGTCACAGGGCGCGGTGGTCACGCCGCATCACCTGGCCCGCAACCGCGATCACGACACGGTCGTCGCGGTTGTCGAGAATCACCCCGCCCGGCCTGGCGACCTCGTGCTCCGCAACGTGAGCACGAAGGCCTGGACGATGACACCAGCCGGCGAGAGCGCCAAGACCGTCGATCCGCAGCGGCGGCTTGGCATCCGTGCGATGACGATTGACTTCGGGTCCGCCCATGGCAGGATCGTGAGCTAGATGACCCGGAAAGGGCACCACGCATGAGCGCACTACAGGTCAGCTTTAATGGCCAGAACTTCACATTTCCCCCGGGTACCATCGTCCGGATCGGGCGCAGCTCAGAGAACGACATCGTGGTGAACGAGCCGACCGTGTCACGGCGGCACGCGCAGATCGCCTGGGAGGCCTCGGGCTGGGTCTGGCAGAACTCAGGTCAGGCGCCCACCTTCCTGGCAGGCCAGCCGGTCGCCCAGTTCGCGGTGGGCCAGCAGGTCGACGTGAACCTCGCCTCGCCGCAGGGCCCCGCGCTGCGGCTGGCCACATCGGCGGAGTACGGGACGGGCGGCCCGGGCGGGACCGAGCTTGCCGCCGGAGCCGCCGGCCAGACCAATGTCGCCGCGCAGGCTCAGCCTGGCTATGCGGCGGCCGCCGCCGCGCCCGCCGGCCAGCAGAACTTCCCGGCGGCACCGGCGCCCGAGTACGCAGCGCACCAGGACTACGCGGCACAACAGGACTATGCGCAGCAGGGCTACCAGGGCGCTGCCGGAGCGCCAGGCGCTCAGCAACAGGGCTTCCCCGGCGCAGTGCCAGCCCAGGGGTACCCCGGCCAGCCCGGCGCCACGCCGCCCGGCATGCCGGGTTTTCAGGCTGGCCCTGGCTATCCCGGCGGCGCTGGCTACCAAGGGGGGCCTAACTACGCCGGCGGGCCCTCCGGGCCGGCTGCTGGCCTCGGGCCCGCCGTTCAAGGGCAACAGGGGATCCCGCTGTCCCAGCTCGACATGGGCTCGTTCTTCGAGATCCTCATCCCCGTCAAGAGCTGGCTGCACGACCGCGGCTGGCGGCAGGGCATCCGGTTGCTGATCATCCCCTACGCGCTGCTGCCGCTGATCTTCCTCCAGCTGTTCTCGACCTCGACCTCGCTCAGCTCACCCGGCTGGGCGTACAGCCTCTACGTCGCGCCGCTGTGGCTGCTGACGTTCTGGTACCTGATCAGGCCGCCGCAGATCGGCAGGCTCGAGATTGTCATCGGCGTCGGCATCATCATCTGGACCGTCATCTGGCTGCATATCGTGACGATCTTCGTCAATAACAATTACGCGAATACCCACAATATCCTCGGATCGCTCGTCGTCGGCTACAACGAGGAAGTCACCAAGGCGCTGCCGGTACTCGTGGCGGCGATTCTCGTCCTGCGGATCAGGAAGCAGAAGCTCGATCCGCGCACCTGGTTCCTGATGGGCACCGTGGCTGGCCTGACGTTCGGCATCGTCGAGCAGTCGATCTACACCCCGCTGGCGCTGGTGCAGATCCACGGGGCGCACGCGGTCAGCGAGGCCGACGTCGGAGCGCTGTCCTTCGCGTTCCGCGTGTTCGTCGACGGCTTCCAGCACGCGGTGTGGGCGGGCGTATCAGGCTTCTTCATCGGGATGGCCATCAACTACCGCAGGCGGCGCATCCCGCTGCTGCTGCTCGGCATCAGCATACCGGCGATCCTGCACGCGCTGAACGACTACACGCTGACGATCTTCAGCACCGTGTGGGTAGGCGTGCTGGTCCAGGCCCTGTCGCTGCTGCTGTTCCTCGGCTACACGCTGTCGGCGTCGGCGATCGAGCGGCGGGTACGCAGGAACCCGAACTTCCGCGGCCAGTCGATCATGATGGAGCGGTTCAGCCAGCCGGAGCAGGCGCCCAGCCCGCAACCACAGGCGCCCTAGCAAGCCCTATTCGGCGAGCACCGACTCGATCACCTCGCCGAACCTGAGCAGGTGGACGTCGCCGACGAAGTGCTCCCTCGTGTAGGCCTTCCCGGCGGCGCCCATCCGCTCGGCCTTGTCAGGATCGGCGAGCAGCGCCCTCACGTCAGCGCCGAAGGCCGCGAGGTCCGTGGGATCCTGCAGCAGGTAGCCGGTGCCGTCGGCGATCTGATCCACGATCCCGCCGACCGCCGAGCCGACCAGCGGGCGGCCCTTCCACATGCCCTCCGCCACGGTCAGGCCGAAACCCTCCGCGAGGCTCTTCTGCACGATCACTGTGGCCCGGCGCTGGATCGCGTTCACCATCGCCGCGTTCTCCTCGACGTCCTCGAGCGGCAGCGTGACGAGCATGATCCGTTCCCTGGCCGCACGGGGCAGTTGCTGCCAGCGCGACCGGCACTCGGCGAAGACCATCCCGCCCTCCGGGTCATCGGCCACCCCGCTCACCGACGGCCCGGCCAGCATCAGGAACGTCCCGGGCTCAGGCAGCACGTGCCTGGCGAATCCCTCCATCACGCCGGCCATGTCCTTCAGCTTGTCCCAGCGAGACACCTGGGCTACCACCCGGTCGCCGGGCCCAGGCCTGCCGTCCCCGGTCACCATCGCCGGCCGGCGCACCTCTCCGTGGTTGCCGTCACTGCGCGGGTACTGCGCCCTGTCCCCTGCCCTGGCGTCGTCTGCCACCCCGATGGCGGCCAGGATCGCCCGCACCTCGCCGGCGTTCAGGTCCGCGTTCTTCGGCGAGAACGGGTCGATCGACGGCGGGATGACCCATGTCCTGGCCCGCGGCACCCACAGCGGCGCGAACTGGCGCCTGGTGAAGACGAAGCCGTGGGCGGCCGCCAGGTACGGCCGCAGGAACTCCCACGCGGCGCGTGAGGTGTCGTTCTGCTCGTCGATGCCGATGTGGCAGCGCCACACCACCTGAACGCCCGCCTTGGCCAGCGCGTCGGTCAGGCCAGCGGTCTGCGGATCGTGCAGGATCGCGATGTCGCCGTGCTTGACCTGGCTCAGCAGCTCCGCTGCGTTGGGGGCGAGCACCTCCTCGTAGTGCTGTGCGTCGGCGGCTCCGAGCGGCGGCGAGTCGCCGCCCGCGCCGTGCAGCTGGTTGTGCAGCCGCTTGGTGATGCCGAAGAACTCCTGGTCGCCGGTGATCGTGCTCCACCGGATCGAGATCCCGGCGTCCGCCACGTAGCCGACGATGACCTGGAGCATTTCCGCGACGCCGCCGCCGACCGCCGTGGAGTTGATGTTCCAGATCATGCGGTCGCCGAGCTGGCCCCGCAGCCTGGTCGCGGCCGACATGAGCCGGTCGTACCGCTCCTCGCCGATGACAGGCGCGAATCTGGCCAGCGGCAGCGTACGCGTGTTGACCTCATGCACCAGCGTCACGGCTCTATCCTCTGGCTAGCGGTTACGAAGTCGATCAGCTCCTCCACCCGGCCGAGGAACGCCGGCTCCAGGTCGGTGAAGGAACGCACCGCGCGCAGGATCCGCTGCCACGCGGCAGCGGTATCGGCAGGCCAGCCGATGCACTGGAGCACGCCATCCTTCCACGGCGTGCCCCGAGGCACCTCCGGCCACGCGCGCAGACCCAGCACGGCCGGCTTGACCGCGGCCCAGACGTCGACGTACGGATGGCCGGCGACCAGCACGTGCGGTGAGTACACCTCTGCCGCGATGCGGCTCTCCTTTGACCCGTCGACCAGGTGATCGACGAGCACGCCGAGCCTGCGGCCCGGTGCCGGGCCGAAATCAGCGACGATCGCGGGCAGGTCGTCGATGCCGCCAAGGTACTCGACCACGACGCCGACGTCCCGCAGGTCATCGCCCCAGATCTTCTCGACGAGCTCGGCGTCATGCCTGCCCTCGACGTAGATCCTGCTGGCCCTGGCGACCTTGGCCCTGCTGAGTGGCGCGGCGACGGAGCCGGACGCCGTCCGGCCGGCTGATCCGGCCGGCGCCGCAGGCGCCGGCCTGACCAGCGTGACAGGCTGTCCCTCGAGCAGGAACGACCCTGGCCCGAACGGGAACGCCCGCTGCTTGCCGTATCTGTCCTCGAGGAGCACGGCGTCCTTCTCCCAGCCGACGACAGCCCCGCAGAACTCGGCTGCCCGGTCTTCGACCACCAGCCCGAGTTCGGCGGTGACCTCGGGATAGGCCGGGCGTTGCCGCGGCCTGGGCGCCGCCAGGACGTCAGCCTCGTATCGCTTGCTCCGCATCGGCAGCCGCCGCCCGTCCGCTCAGCCGTGCACGATCGCTGTGTCGTGGCAGAAGTGCACCCGCGCGGGGACGGCCTCCTTGATCCGGTGCAGCGACTCCCGCCACGCGACCGGGTCCGCGGCCTGCCCGGGCGGAAGCTCCTCATCCGCTGGACCGCCAAACTGCACAGGCGTGTACGCGGCGTCGCCGATCAGCACGTCGACCGCCCCGTCAGCGCCGCTGACCAGCACCGACTGATGGCCAGAGGTGTGCCCTGGCGTGGTGATGACGCGCACGCCAGGCACGATCTCGGCGTCGCCGTCCAGTAGCTCGAACCGCCCGTTCATGAAGCCGAACCAGTCGAACAGCTCACGCGACTCGACCTTGGCCCGCTCGAACTCGGTCCGCTGCGCGTAGCAGGGCGCGTGCGAGAAGACCGCGTTCTGGCCGCAGTGGTCGAAGTGCAGGTGGGTGTTGATGACCAGGTCGATGTCGGCGGGGCTCATGTCGATGTCCGCGAGCGCGTCGGTCGCGGTCCTGTTGACGACCCGCCAGTCGGCGAGCAGCTGGTCCCACCCGCCGACGCCGGTGTCGACAAGCAGCGCACCGCCCGGATGCGTGACGACGAACCCGTGCACCGGCCACCGCTCGCCCATGACCGTCACCTCCGCCAGGTGCAGGCGCTTGACCTCAATCATGGGGTATCACCTCAGGGGTAGATGGCAGACGAAGCCCTAGTTTTTCATGATCCTCTCAAGCGCCGCGACTATCCGTTGCTCGGACACGGGAATCGCGGCGCCAACGGTCTGTGCGAACAGGCTGACCCGCAGCTCCTCGATCACCCACCGGATGGCCTGGACGTCCGGCCGGCACCGGCCGCCAGGCCCGAGCCCGGCCAGCACGTCCTGGTAGTCCTGCGTCACCCGCCGCACGATCTCCATCCGCCCGGCGTCGCGGTCCGCATCTGCTGGCGCCTTCTCCAGCCGGTGCGCCATCCCGCGCAGGTACCTTGTCAGGTCCGGCAGCCGCCCGGCTCCGGTTTCGGTGACGAACCCGCGGTAGATCAGGCCGGCAAGCTGCTCCCGCATGTCGGCGGCGGCGTCGGCCATAGCCGCTCCCGTCATGCTGTCCAGCCCGGCTTCGACCGTGTGCGCCTCGCCGAGCACCCGCGCGACAACGCTGACGACGTCGGCCGCCTTTGCGGCGAGCGACGACCGGGCCGCGTCGAGGATCAGCGCGAACTTCTCAGGATCCCAGTCTGGCCCGCCGGCCGCCATCACGATCTCGTCGGCAGCGGCTGCCGCGCAGTCGTCGACGAGATCGCCGGCGTTGCGGTACGGATGCCGCGCCATGGCCAGTTTCGCGCTGGTCGGCAGCCGGCTGGCGACGGCACGTACGCCAGACGGCACCTGCAGCAACAGGAGCCGCCGGTTCCCCGTCCGCATCGCGGCGGCTGCCTGCTCCCGCGTCTCGAACAGCGCGATGTCCACCGAGTCGCCGGCGTCGGCCAGCGCCGGGTACGCGCGGACCTGCCCGTGGCTGAACACCCGCGGCAGCTCGCCGAAGTCCCAGGACGTGATCCCGGTCCTGGTCAGGCCGGCTGCCGCGTCGGCGAGCCTGGCCCGCAGCCGCGGCCGCAGCTCTTCCCGCAGCTGCCCGAGGTCCTTGCCTGACCCGAGCACCTGGCCCTCGTCGGTGACGCGGAACGTCAGCCGCAGGTGCGGCGGCAGCCTGGTGACGTCGAACGCGTCGGCGGGGATGCTGACGCCGCCGAGCCGGCCGAGCTCGGCGCTCAGCTGCCCTGGCAGCGCGCCGCGGCGCGGGTCGAGCCGCGCGAGCACGTCCCTGGCGACGTCGGGCGCCGGCACGAACCTGGTCCGCAGCTGCTTCGGCAGCGTCCTGATCAGCTCGGTCACGAGCTCCTCGCGCAGCCCTGGCACGTTCCAGGAGAACTCCTCGCCGCTGACCTGGTTCAGCGCCGCCAGCGGGATGTCCGCCGTCACGCCGTCAGCGGGCTCACCAGGCGCGAACTCATACGACAGCGCCGCGCCGCTCCAGGTGCTCGGATAGTCCGCCACGCTGACCTCGCCGGCGGCAGGCCCGGCCAGGTCAGCCTCGGTCAGCGTCAGCAGGTCAGGCTGAGCCTGCCTGGCCCGCTTCCACCACGAGTCGAAGTGCCGCGCCGATGTGACGTCGGCCGGGATGCGCCCATCGTAGAAAGCGAACAACGCGGCGTCGTCCGCGACGATGCCGCGCCTGCGAGCCCTTTGTTCCAGCTCCTCCGCCTCAGCCAGCAGCTCGCGGTTGCGGCGGAAGAACGGGTGGTGCGTCTGCCAGTCGCCTTCCACCAGGCCGCGGGAGATGAACAGCTCGCGGGCCAGGACCGGGTCGATCCGGCTTAGTGTGACCCGCAGGCCGGCTACCAGCGGCAGGCCGTACAGGCTGACCCGCTCGAGTGCCATCGCCGCACCGCGGCGGCCGTCCCAGTGCGGCTCGCTGTACTCGCGCGTGATCAGGTGCTCGGCGAGCGGTTCCGCCCACTCCGGCTCGATGCCGGCCGTCACCCGGGCCCAGAGCCTGGACGTCTCGACCAGCTCGGCGGCTATGACCCACTGCGGCGGCTTGCGTGCCAGCACCGAGTCGGGGAAGATCGCGAACCGCGCTCCCCGCGCTCCGGTGAATTCCGCGGGACCACGCCGTCGCTGCCCCGCGGCGGCGTCCCGCATCCCGATGTGCGAGAGCAACCCGGCCAGCAGCGACCGGTGCACGCGCTCGGCGAGGTCGCTTGGCACGCGGCTGGCACGCTCGGTCCCTGGCTTCGCGGCGAGCTGCGCGACGTGCGCCGATGGCCCGTCGGCCGCGGCGATGCGCGGGCCGGCTTGTTCCGGGGTCCGGTCTGATCCGACATGCATGCCGAGGTCCCTGGCGGCCTGCCTGAGCTGGCCGTAGACGTCCTGCCACTCGCGCACCCGCAGATAGTGCAGGTACTCGCGGCGGCACATCCGGCGGAACGCCGACCCGGACAGCTCGCGCTGCTGTTCGCGCACGTAATCCCAGAGGTTGAGCAGCGACAGGAAATCGGAGCCGGGTTCCGCGAACCTGGCGTGCCGTTCGTCGGCCGCCTCCCTCGCGTCCGCCGGCCGCTCACGCGGATCCTGGATCGAGAGCGCGGCGGCGATGACCAGTACCTCGCGAGCGCAGTCGTTCCTGCCAGCCTCGATGATCATCCGGCCGAGGCGCGGGTCGACCGGCAGCCTTGCCAGTCTCTTACCGGTTTCCGTGAGGCTCCTGACGCCCCCCTGGTGCAAGGCGCCGAGCTCGGTCAGCAGCCGGACGCCGTCGGTGACCTGGCGGGAGTCTGGCGGGTCGATGAAACCGAAGCCGGCCACCTCGCCGAGGTCGAGCGCGGCCATCTGCAGGATGACCGAGGCCAGGTTCGTGCGCAGGATCTCGGGCTCGGTGAACTCGGGCCGCGAGCCGAAGTCCGCTTCGCTGTACAGCCGGATGCAGATCCCGTCCGAGGTTCGACCGCACCGGCCCGTGCGCTGGTTCGCCGACGCCTGCGAGACCGGCTCGATCGGAAGCCGCTGCACCTTTGTCCGGTTGCTATACCGGGATATCCGCGCCGTGCCAGGGTCGATCACGTACTTGATCCCCGGCACGGTCAGCGAGGTCTCCGCGACATTCGTCGCGAGCACGACACGCCGCCCCCGGTGCGCGGCGAACACTCTGTGCTGCTCGGCGGCGGACAGCCTCGCGTACAGCGGCAGCACCTCGAGGTCGGCGTGGCCGTTGCCGGTCAGCGCGTCAGCCGTGTCGCGGATCTCGCGCTCGCCGGACAGGAAGACGAGGATGTCGCCCGGTCCCTCGGCCCGCAGCTCGTCGATGGCGTCGCTGATGCCCTGGACCTGGTCGCGGGCCTCGCCGTGCGCGTCGTCCTCCGGAGCGAGCGGCCGGAACCTCAGCTCCACCGGATAGGTGCGCCCGCTCACCTCGACGATGGGCGCGCATCCGAAATGAGCGCTGAACCGCTCGGGGTCGATGGTGGCCGAGGTGATGATCACCTTGAGGTCGGGACGGCCGGGCAGCAGCCGGTGCAGGTAGCCGAGGATGAAGTCGATATTCAGGCTGCGTTCGTGCGCCTCGTCGATGATCAGCGTGTCGTACCTGAGCAGCCGTCTGTCGTGCTGCAGCTCGGTCAGCAAGATGCCGTCGGTCATGAGCTTGACCAGCGTGTTGTCGCTCGCGTGGTCGGTGAACCTGACCTTGTACCCGATCGCGGCGCCCAGCTCGGTGCCGAGCTCGTCGGCGATCCGCTCGGCGACGGTCCTCGCGGCGAGGCGGCGCGGCTGGGTGTGCCCGATCTGTCCGGTCACGCCGCGGCCCAGCTCCAGGCAGATCTTCGGGATCTGGGTGGTCTTGCCAGAGCCGGTCTCGCCCGCGACGATCACGACCTGGTGGTCGCGGATCGCGGCCGCGATCTCGTCTTTTCGCTGGCTGACCGGCAGCTCGGGCGGGTAGCTGATGGCGGGTACCGAGTCCCTGCGCCGCTGCGCTCGCTCGGCCGCGGCATCCAGGTCGGCGGCGAGCCTGCCGAGCTCCTGCTCGCGCCGTTCGTTTCCGCGCAGGCTGGCGGCGCGCTCGATCCGGCGCCGCAGCCGCTGCTGGTCGCGCAGCATCAGCTCAGGCAGCCGGGAGCGCAGCTCGACCGGCGTAGGCGGCACGGCAGACTCCATGGCAATCGGGCAGACCCCGCACAAGCATCACCGGCGGGGCCACCGATGCCTAACGCTTTTCCGGCCCGCTGGCTTCCGCCCGGTCCCTACACGCGCGCCTCGGCCCGCAGCAGCGCGCCAAGTTCAGCAGGCGGAACGGCATCGCCATTCACCCCGCGCGCGGTGAACCAGCGGGCGATGTTCGCCGCGTCCCTGTCCAGGAACTCAGGGCCGCGCGGGTGCGCGATCACGTCGATCACCTGCGGCAGGTCGATGAGCACCGGACTGCCGCGGTGCACGAGCACGTTGTAGGCGGACAGGTCGCCGTGCGCCAGCCCGAGGCCCGCCATCACGCACAGCGCCGCGACTAGCTGGTTCCAGAGGTCAGCGAGATCAGCGCCGCGCGGCCGGGTCTCGGCGAGCCGCGGCGCCGCGGTGCCGTCCGGTTCGCCGATGAACTCGAGCAGCAGCTCGGTCCCGGTCACCTGTACCGGGTACGGCACGGGGACGCCGGCCTGATGCAGGCTGCTCAGCGCCGCGAGCTCGGCCTTGGCCCACTGCTGGGCGATGATCGCCCGGCCGGTCGCGGTCCTGCGGGCCATGGCCCGGTTGTCACGTGATTCTCGGACCCGGCGGCCGTCGAGGTACTCGACGTCGCGGTGGAACAGCCTGTTCTCGGCGGCCCGGTACCGCTTGGCCGCGAGCAGGCAGGACCGGCCGCTGTCCGGCACGGCCCTGCGGAGCAGGAAGACGTCGGCTTCCTTGCCGGTCTTCAGGACGCCGAGCTCGGTATCGGTCGCGCCGAGGTCGGTGACCAGCCAGCAGGGATAAGGCTCGGGACCCCGTTCGGTCGCGGAGGACTGATCCCAGGTGGACCACCGGTCGCCGTCCGGCAGCCCGTCAACGGCGTCGAGGGCATCGTCGGGCGGCAGCCGCCGCCTGTGCAGGTTTCTTTTGGCGAATGCTGGCAGGTCGTCGTCATCGAAGCGCCGCTTGCGGCGGCGGATGCGGTCGGATGCCTCGTCGGGCATGGGAGGAGCTCCTTGAGCAGAGTTCGGGCAGCGTGAGTCGCGAATGGACCTTCACGTGTCGGCCTCCTCTCTGCTCGGCACCTCGGACGGGCCGAGATTGTCAGGCCCGGTCGTGCTGGCGCAACTGAATTACCGCAAGGACGATCAAGCCGGCGTGGCCCGCCGGTGGCACTATCGGGGGCATGACGGCCACGGCGGACGCGTTCGCGAGCTTCCTTGACGTCCTCGCGGACACGCTGGACGACCACGAGGCGCCGCCAGCGTCGCTGGCGGCGCGGGCGCACCTGTCCAGGTTCCACTTCGATCGCCTGGTCTCGGCCGCGGCCGGCGAGCCGCCTGGCGCGCTGCGCCGGAGGATCCTGCTCGAGCGCGCCGCCTACCAGCTGATCACCACCGACCACGACGTGATCAGGGTGGCCGTGGACGCGGGCTACGCCAGCAACGAGGCGTTCACCAGGGCGTTCCGGCGCGCCTACGGGTTGCCGCCGGCCAGGTGGCGCCGCCAGCGGCCGGCTTGCGGCTCGAGGCGCCCAGCCACGTCCACTTCAACCCGCCAGGGGGCCTGCGTGTCCCCGCACGAGAGAGGTTTACCGGCATGGACCTGCTCACCACCATGATCGAACACCACGTCTGGCTGGTCGGCGAGATGCTGACCAGGGCGGGGCGGCTGCCCGCTGATGAGGTCAGTAAGCCCATCCGCATCTCGGTCGAGGGCATTGACTCCGAACCCACGCTGCGTTCCCTGCTTGCCCGCCTGGTCGGCCAGCTGGGGATGTGGGACGCGGCGGTGCACGACCGGCCCTACGACTTCGACGCCGAGCAGCACGAGAGCATCGCCCAGCTCCAGGCCAAGCTGGCCGTCGCCGGCCCCGCGTTCGTCGCCGAGGTCGCCGCGATCACCGGCGAGGGCCGGCTGGACGAGACCTTCGTCGACGCCGTCTGCGACCCGCCCACGGTCTTCACCTATGGCGGCATGATCGCGCACGTCCTGACGTTCGCGGCGCACCGCCGCACGCTGGTGTGCGGCGCGCTGGCCGGCGCCGGGATCACCGACCTCGGCGCCGGAGACCCGATGGGCTGGGTGGCCGAGCACGCGGCCTAGCGTTTCGATCTCTTGCCCGGGCGGCGAGCGTGCACAATGGAGTCGCCGCCGGCGGGTCGGCGGAGTGACGCGAAGCGCAGGCGTGCCCATGAACGTGATTCGTCCGAGCAGGTTCCAGCGAGACGGGCTCTTCGGCGCCCTGGTGCTCGTCTTCGTGCTGGCTTTCATCCGCGGCTATCCCGGTGCCACGACCACGGGCGGCAAGATTGCCGTCGTGGTCTTCGCGGCAGTCGTGACCGGGCTGCTGATCTGGGGCTGGGTGCGAATGATCCGCCGGCCCAGCTACCTGGAGGTCACGCCGGAGGCCGTGACCCTTGTCGGGCCAGGCGGACAGCGCACGACGCTGTCACGAGAGTCCGGTGACGAGATCCTGGTGACCGTCACCGGCGGGGGCCGCTTTCGCAAGCCGGCGCTGACGATCGCCGGAACCGGCACCGTGCTGCCGCTCAGCTTCTTCAGCATGAGCCAGATCCGGCGCCAGTGCCTGGCGTCCGGCTGGCGGTTCCGCAAGGCTGGCTGGCGGCGCAACCGCGGATAGCATGCCGGGCACCGATCACGAGTACCGCCTCTACGGGGAGCTGGCCGCGTGGTGGCCGCTGATCTCGCCGCCTGGTGAGTACGCGCAGGAGGCCGCGTGCCTGGCCGCCGTGCTCAGCGGGTCAGCGGCGCTCGGCGTGCACGATGTACTCGACCTCGGCAGCGGGGGCGGCCACGTCGCCCTGCACCTAAAAAACAGGTTCACGCTCACGCTCACCGACATCTCCGCCGAGATGCTCGCGGTGTCCCGGCGGCTCAACCCGGAGTGCCGGCACGTCCGCGGCGACATGCGGACGATGCGCCTGGGACAGGCGTTTGACGCCGTGCTCGCCCACGACGCCATCGACTACGTGACCACCAAGGACGACCTCGCGATGGTGATCGAGACGGCATTCGCGCATTGCCGCCCCGGCGGCATCGCCGTCTTCGTCCCCGATTACGTCAAGGACGACTTCCGCTCGCTCACGGGCGGCGGTGGCGGCGGCGACGACGGGAGCGGCAGGCACGCGACGTTCCGCGAGCGAACCTGGGATCCGGATCCGGCCGACGACTGGGTGCAGGCCGAGTACGAGTTCATCCTGCGGGAGGCGGACGGCACGGTCGAGGTGATCAGGGAGACCCACCGCCTGTGCGTGTTCAGCCGGCAGACGTGGCGGCATCAGCTGGCCGAGGCCGGCTTCGCGGTCGGTCCCGGTTTCGAGGGCCGGTCACTGCCAGGCAAGCCGCCGGCGAACCTCTTCATCGGCCACCGCCCGCGCTAACTCCGGACCCGCCAGTCACACCCACCTCCCCAGCCACTGTTCCACCTCCCCAGCCGCCGCACAGCGTCTGTTGCCGCGGGAGAAGCATGTATGGATGGTCCATCCATTGCCAGCGCCGCGCGCGAACGCGACGCACTCGTCGACCAGCATCGCGCCGATGCCGTGACCCCGCGCTGACGGATCGGCGAGCAGGATCCTGAGCTGGGCGGTACCCTCGCCGGCCGGCACGCAGAGCACGCACCCGACGCGCCGTCCGTCGAGTTCGGCGATCCAGCCGCGCTGCGAGTGATGACCGGCCATGGCGGCGAAGTCGGCCACGATGCGCGCGACGAGCGCCTCGAAGGTCGCGTCCCAGCCGTACTCCGCCGCGTAGATCTCGCCGTGCGCCAGAACCATCCAGCCCAGGTCCCCAGGCTCGCCGACCGGCCGCAGCACGACTCCTGACTCGTTCATCGCGTTCTCCAGTTACTGAAACACTCGTTTCAGTAGCACGCTAGCATGGTGCCCATGACCACGCGACGCCGCGAGGAACTGCTCGACCTCGCCTACCGCTACGCGCTCGAACAAGGCCTGGCCGACCTGTCGCTCCGGCCTTTGGCCGCGGCCATCGGCTCCAGCCCCCGCGTGCTGCTGTTCCTGTTCGGTTCCAAGGACGGCCTGGTCAGGGAGCTGCTAGCAAAGGCCAGGGCGGACGAGCTCGGCTATCTCGCCAGCCAGGGCGCTGCCGGCCAGGACGCTGCCGGCCAGGACGCTGCCGGCCAGGACGGGCTGCCCGCCATGGTGGCCGCGACCTGGCGCTGGCTGGCTGCCGAGCCGGTCAGGCCGCTGCTCACGCTGTGGACCGAGGCGTACGGCCGGTCGCTGGTCGAGCCGGGCGGGCCGTGGTCAGGTTTCGCCAGCCAGTCCGTCGCCGACTGGCTTGAGGTGCTCGCCGCGGCCCAGCCTGCCGGGAACGCCGGCGAGCCGGACGCGAGCGCCGACCGGACGCTCGCGCTCGCCGTCCTGCGCGGCTGCGTGCTCGACCTGCTCGCGACCGGCGACACCGAGCGCGCGACCGCGGCGATCGCACGGCATGTCCGCCTCACCGCGGGCGCCGTCGCCGGGGGTTAGCGTGCGGACCGTGGCTGACGACCCAGACGACCGGCGCGCGGAAGTGCGGGCCGACTGCGCCCGCTGCGTGGCGCTGTGCTGCGTCGCGCCGGCGTTCACGGCCTCGTCGGACTTCGCGATCAGCAAGCCGGCCGGCCAGCCCTGCCCGAACCTGCTCGCCGACTTCCGCTGCGGCATCCACGACCGGCGGAGGCCAGCCGGCTTCGGCGGCTGCGCGGCGTTCGACTGCTACGGCGCCGGCCAGAAGGTCGCGCAGCACACGTTCGCCGGCCGGGACTGGCGGTCAGACCCCGAACTCGCGGTGCCGATGTTCGCGGCATTCGCGGTCATGCGCACGCTGCACGAGCTGCTCTGGTACCTGAGCGAGGCGCTCGCGCTGCCGCTGGCGCACTCGTTCCGCGACGACCTCAACGAACTTTCAGCCGCAACCGGGCGCCTGACGCTCGCTGGCCCCGGCGAGCTGATCGCCCTCGACGTGACCGGCCACTGCGACCGGGCGAACGCTCTCCTGCTTCGCGTCAGCGCCAGCGTGCGTCACCGCGCCGGCTTCGCCGGCGCGGACCATCGCGGCGCTGACCTTGCGGGAAGGGACTTGCGCACGAGCGGCCTGGCCGGAGCCAACCTCCGCGGAGCGCTGCTGATAGGGGCTGACCTGCGCGGCGTCGACCTGAGCTACGCCGACCTGACCGGCGCCGATCTCAGGGGCGCCGACCTGGCAGCCGCTGACCTGGCAACGAGCCTGTTCACCAGCCAGCCGCAGCTCGACTCGGCTCGCGGTGACGCGCGGACGAGAGTGCCGCCGCGGCTGCTCCGGCCGTCGCACTGGGCTACGGCGACTGAGACTCCCGGGTTTGGGTAGGGCTGGTCCGGTTACGGGTCGGTTATGGACACCCACGCCACGACCGGATCACGCCCGCGCATCGTTGTCGCCGGTGGCGGCTTCGCCGGCTTTCACGCGGCCCGCAAGCTCGGCAGGCTAGCCAGGGGCAAGCTCGACGTCGTCCTGATCAATCCGACCGACTACTTCCTGTACCTTCCGCTGCTGCCAGAGGTGACGGCCGGCATCCTGGACCCGAGGACGGTGGCAGCGCCGCTGGCCTCGGCCTGCCGCTCGGTGCGCCACCTGCTCGGCGCCGTGACCGGCGTCGACCTGGACGGCAGGCAGGTCAGCGTGCGCGACCCGGAAGGCAACACGCGCAGCATTGGCTACGACGAGATCGCGATCGCCCTCGGCAGCGTGAACAAGCTGCTTCCCATTCCCGGTGTCACCGACCATGCGCACGGGTTCAGGAGCCTCGCCGAGGCGATCTACCTGCGTGATCACCTGCTGCGCCAGCTCGAGATCGCGGACCTGTCTGACGACCCGGCCGAACGGGAAGCGCGCTGCACGTTCGTGGTCGTCGGCGCCGGTTATACAGGGACGGAGGTTGCGGCTGCCGGCCAGCTGCTGACCAGGCTCGCCGCGCGCCGCCACCCTGGCGTGGGCGGCCAGAACCTGCGCTGGATCCTGGTCGACATCGCGTCGCGGCTGATGCCGGAGCTTGATCCCCGCCTGTCGGCGACCGCGGCCAAGGTGCTGTCGGAGCGCGGCATGGAGATCCGCACCGGCACCAGCGTCGAGCAGGCGACCACTGACGGCGTAAAGCTGTCGGACGGCGAGTTCGTGCCGACCCGCTCGCTGATCTGGTGCGTGGGAGTGAGGCCCGACCCGATGGTCGAGCGGCTCGGCCTGCCGATGCAGCACGGCCGGCTGACCGTGGACGAGTACCTCACGGTGCCCGGGCATCCGGAAATCCACGCTTGCGGCGACGCCGCCGCGGTTCCCGACCTCACCAGGCCCGGCTCGATCACCGCGATGACGGCCCAGCACGCTCAGCGCCAGGGCATGCTGGTCGCGAACAACATCGCGGCCGCCCACGGCATCGGCCGCCGCCAGCGCCGCCCGTACGAGCACCGTGACCTCGGCTTCGTCGTAGACCTCGCCGGCACCCAGGCGGCCGCCGACCCGTTCGGCATCAGGCTGGCCGGCCTGCCCGCCAAGGCCGTGACCCGCGGGTACCACCTGCTGAGCATGCCCTCGAACAAGGTCAGGATCGCCACCGACTGGGCCCTGGACGCCGTGCTGCCGCGCCAGCTCGTGCAGATGGGCCTGGTCCGCTCCCGCGCCGTCCCGCTGACGGAAGGAACGCCCGAGCATCCGACCGGCCAGCGAAGCCGCTGACCTCACCGCGGCCGGATGGACTGGAAGATCGTCCTCGGGATCGCGCCGCTGCCACCCAGCCCGATTTGCAGCAGGGTCACTCGATCTCGCCCTGGGATGTAAGCCGCCACGTCCAGCATCTGGTTGTCGAAGGCCGGCGTGAGGTAGCACACCCTGAGGCCGTGCTGCGACCTGCAGGCGCCGTGACCTGCGGAATCAGCGCCCCGGTAGGACCCGACAGCCGCAATGACGCCGACATGCCCGGCCATCTGCCCGGCCGTGGGAAAGATGGCTGCACATCTCGGCCGCTGGAAATTGGCTGCAGGAATCAGGATCACCGCTTCCGTAGCACTGGCGGGCGAGCAGCCCCAATGGCCATTTCGCACCAAAGCCCAGCCTCGGGGCGCGGCGAACCTGATGCCCCGGAACTCGTGCCAGCGCCAGCTGCGCGGCTCTGGGATCCGGGGCCCCGGCGCGAGCACGACAGACAGCGGCGAGCGCGTCAGCGTCGCGAGTACCCGCCTGGCCAGCGGCCCTGTGGCCGTCACAGTCACGTGCAAAGCTGGCACGTAGTAGGACACCGACCCGGCCGGCGACGGCACGAGGGTGATCGGCACGACGGCTATCCCGTTGATAGACGTCCCGAATCCGCCCGCGAGCTTCCTGCCGTCCGGCTCGAGCAAGATCGCTGCCATATTCTGAGCGTGCCTGCATCGGACTACGAGCAACGTCGAATCTGTACCGAGCACGACATTGCCCGGAGCGGCGCGGCCGCACATCGGCTTGCTCGATACCTGCCAGTCCGGCGGCACGGAGATCTGCGCGTCACCATGGGCAACGGTGGCCCAGCCACTTGGTGTCGCGGCCGTATCGGTGAGCGGCACTCCATGTTCCGGCGTGACGTGCCCAACGCGACTGGGCGAACCGGGTGACAACAGCGCCAGCGGCAGCGCGATCGCGGCCGCGGCCGCCACCGCGCTCAGCGCCGCTCCCGTCCACCGCCGCCGGAACCTGGCGCGACGAATCCGCGCGTCAATGTCGATAAGTCGCAACCCGGTGTCCGGCAGGGCGGCCTCGGCCGCGTCGACCCGCGCGCGCAGTTCCTCGCGCAGCAGGTCCTCGACGTCGTTCATCGGGTCCATCCCTCCAGCGAGATCGATTTGCGCAGCCGGTCGAGGCCGCGGGCCGCGTGCGTCTTCACGGCGCCAGGCGAGCAGCCCAGGACCGCTGCTATGTCCGCTTCCGTTAGGTCCTCGAAGTAGCGCAGCACCAGCACGGCGCGCTGCTGCGCGGACAGTGCGAGCAGCGCCGGCCAGAGCCCGCGCCGGTCTTCTGCGACGTCGAGGAGCCCGTTCGACGCCTGGTCGGGCACGGTCGCGAACGGCAGCTCCCGGTGCCAGCGCCGCCGCCTCGACGTCAGGAACAGTGAGACGAGCACCTTGCGCGCGTACGGTTCCAGCGCCTCCGGGCTTCTCAGCCGTCGCCTGCGCAGGTACGTTGTGGTCAGCGCCTCTTGCACGAGGTCCTCGCCGGCCTGCCAGTCACCCGTGAGCAGATACGCGGTCCGGCACAGTGCCCAGCCGCGCGCGGCGACGAACCGGCCGAACTCCTCCTCCACGCGATCACCTCGCGTGTTAGACGATCCGCCAAACCCCCTTGGTTGACTATGAGCGCAGCAAAGAAGTCAGCGAGGAAGAACCGGCTGCGCTGGCGGCAGGTCCCCGCCGGCGCGCGAGCCGCCATGGAGCGGCTGGCGGGCGGCAGGGTCGTCGCGGCCGCGAGCTGCGCGGGCGGGTTCTCGCCTGGCATGGCATCGCGGCTCGACCTGGCCAGCGGGCGCCGGGTCTTCGTGAAGGCCATCGACGCCGCCGACTGGCCTGACCAGGCACCCCCACTACCGGGCCGAGGCGCTAGGGCGGCTGGGCCGGCCTGGCCGCCGATGCCGGCCAGCTGTCCCGCTTGCGCGCGCTCTCACCGTGGGCCGCCGGCCACCTCAGCACGCTGATCGACCTCGAGAACGCCGGCCTGGCCGCGGCGCGGGGGAACACGCTCGTGCACTTCGACCCCTACCCCCACAACATGCTCCTGGCCGGCGGGCGCGTCATCTTCGTCGACTGGCCGCACGCACGAATCGGCGCGCCGTTCGTCGACCTGATCGCCTTCGCCGCAAGCGCGGCGGCCGCAGGCATCGACCCTGACTGGCTCCTGCTCGGCCGCGCCGCGACGGCCGGCCGTGACCCGGAGATCATCGACGCGGTGCTCGCCGCCTACGCGGGGTTCTGCGCCGCCGGCAGCCTCTGGCCGGCTGAAGCCTGAGCTCGCGCCGATCATCGCCGCGAAGGCCGAACTCGCCGCGGCGGCAATCACCTGGCTGCGGCACCGGCTAGCGCGGTAACTTCAGCCAGCCGCGGGGGAGAATGGCCAGGTGAGTAATGTGCGGCGGATCCAGCTCGCACTGGGCCTGGTGATCGCCGTCGGCGCCGCCGGCAGCATCGGCTACGCCGTGCTCGGCTTCGGGGCGCTCGACGCGGTCTACCAGACCGTCACGACGATCACGACGGTCGGATTCCGTGAGATCCACCCGCTGGACACGGCGGGCAAGATCTTCACGATCGTGCTGATACTGGCGGGCGTCGGCACCGCCCTGTACGCGTTCAGCGTCGTGCTCGAAACGCTGGTGGAAGGCCACTTGCGCCGTCACTTCGAAAGGCGCCGGATGGAACGCAACATCGCAGGGATGAACGGGCACACGATCGTCTGCGGCTGGGGCCGGGTTGGCCGCGCGGTCGGCAGCTACCTGTCGGGCCAGGGCGCCGACGTCGTGGTCGTCGACCTCGACCCGAGCCGGGTGGCGGCGACCCCGTGCCCCGCGCTGATCGGCGACGTCACCGACGACGACGTGCTGCGCGCCGCCGGCGTCATGCGCGCCAGGGCGCTCGTCGCCGCGATCGACACCGACGCGGAGAACGTCTACGTGACGCTGTCCGCCAGGGCGCTGCGGCCCGACCTCGTGATCGTGGCGCGCGCACGGACCGAGGACTCGGAGGCGAAGCTGCTGCGCGCCGGGGCGACCAGGGTCGTGAACCCGCAGCGCATCGGCGGCCAGCGGATAGCCGCGGCCGCCCTGCAGCCCAACGTCGTCGAGTTCCTCGACGTTGTCATGCATGACGGCAGCCTGGAGTTCCGGCTCGAGGAGGTGTCGATCGGGCAGGGTTCCCGGCTGGCCGGGCGAACGCTCGCCGATGCCGACGTTGGCGAGCGCACCGGCGCGCTCGTGCTCGCCCTTCGCGACCACGACGGCCAGTTCGCCGCCAATCCCCCGCCGCAGACCCCGCTCGCGGTCGGCAACGTGCTCATCGCTATCGGCACCGAGCAGCAGTTGTCCGCGCTGCAGCGAGCCGCGCACGGCCCCGGATGACCAGCACCGCACGACCGGCTAGACCGTGGCTGACCAGCGTCGCTGGGAGCGCTCGTAGTCGGCGAGCCGCCACGTCATCGCCGCACGCGGCCTGATCGCGTAGATGACGTCGACGGCCGGGTCGACGCCCGGCAGGTACTGGCGGTCGTCGCTGCCTGTGTATTTGGCCGCGAACGCCGCGAGCACCGCGGGCAGGCCGGCCGGGCCGCCCATGTCCTCGGCGACGCCGCGGACGATGAGGACATCCTCGCCGCTTTCCAGGTGCACGATCACGCGCGGCTCGGCGGTGATGTTGCGAGCCTTGACCGTGCTTCGCTCGCTGAACACGTAGAGCACGTCGTCGACGACGGCACCCCAGACCGGTGCCGCGTGCGGAGCACCGGACGGCGTGGTGGTGCCGAGCCAGTACGACCGCCACGGCGCGAGCCGCGCTGCCACCTCTGGCCAGGTCAGCGTGCTGTCCATGGCTGAGCAGCGTAGCCGCCGGCGGCTACGGCGCCCGCTGCGGCGGCACCGCTTCGGCCCCGAGCTGCAGGTCGGGTATGACGAGCTGGCCCTGATCGAAGATCGCCGGGTACATCCGCCACGGCCACCTGCTCGGCCGCTGGCCAAGCTGCACGCCGAGGCCGACGGCCAGTTCCTGCGGCATCCGCGCGGCGAGCACGACCACATCGCACCCGTGCGCGGCCGCCTGCTTGATCACCCAGTCGGCGATGCTGTCAGCTACCCGCGGGAACGCCGGCCAAGGCAGCGGCTCCCTCGTGCGACTGCGGCTTTCTAGCCGCCACTCGGCGACCGGGGCCGCGACCGGGCCAGCCGGGAGCACGGGCCCGATGATGCTGGCGGGAGCGCGCAGGGTGACGGGCTGGGCGACGGCCAGGTCGAGGCCGATCGGTCCGATGGGGCCGACCACGACCCGGATCAGCAGGACCAGTAGCCGAGGCTGCGGACCGGCTGGATTGCGGCCGAAGCGGCCGCGTCCGAGCAGGCTGGCCTGACCGCTCGGCCGCACGGGGAGGGTTGCGTTAAAAGCGATCAAAGGGTCGATGGTGACGGTCAGCTGGCCCGTCAGCGTGACGACCCCGTGGCCGGGCGCGCACTCGCTTAGCGGCGGCAGCACCCTGCCGCGCACGAAATCGTGCGCGCCGTCGGACAGCCGAAGCTCGTGCATGTCGGGCCCGGCCGTATAACTCGGCCGCTGCCTGACGTTCAGGACGAGGCCGCGGCTGCGGGCGGTCGCCCGCGCCCCGAATGCCATCGCGACCGGCCAGGGCGCCCACGTGAACAGCGCGTTGTGGGTGATGTGGTCGTCGTTGTAGTGCACCGCGCGGAACGACTGAACGAGATGGTCGGTCCTCGCGTCCCACTGCGGCGCGCCGATCGCGTCGGGCTGCCAGTGCCACGTGTCGTCCAGTGCCGTCGGGCCTGGCACCCGCAGCACGCTGGCGAAGCCGACCCCGATGCCGGACAGCACCGTCGCCTTCTCCTCCGCCCACCAGGTCGTCGCCCGCTCCTCCACCAGGTACGCGGTGCCACGCTCGGCCAGGATCACGCCGCGCTCGTGCCAGCGCCAGGCGGCCCAGCCGAGGACGACAACGCCGGCGATCGCGAAGAAGATGACGCTGGCCGACGAGATGGCCTGGCCGCCGCCGCCCCAGCCGTGCTTCAGCGCGTTGTCGATCTCGGCGGGCAGCAGGCCGAGCGCCGCGCTCAGCAGCGCCGCGGCCGTGGCGAACAGCACCCCGGTCAGCCACTGCATGGTGATGGACCGCCTGGTCCGCCCCGTCCGCCTGGCTCGCCTGTTGTCCCGCCACTTCGTCAGAGCATTAGCGAGCCGCATCGCCGACCCCGATGACCGTCATGTCGCCATCCTGGCCCATATCCGGGGGGAACGCCCGCGCCTGCCGCACTAGGCTGCGGGCCATGGTTCCCGCCGATCATCTGCTCGCGTTCGCGCTGATCTCGTTCGCCCTGATCATCGTCCCCGGCCCCAACGTGCTGTTCATCATCAGCCGGTCGCTGGTGCTCCGCAGGACGGCCGGGGTCGGCACCGCGCTCGGCGGCCAGATCGGCGTGTACGTCCAGGTGGCAGCCGTGGCGTTCGGTGTCGGGGCCATCGTCGAGCGATCTGTGGCCGTCTTCACCGTGCTCAAGCTGGCCGGCGCCGCCTACCTGACCTACCTCGGCATCCAGGCGCTGCGGCACCGCCGTGAGCTCGGCACGGCGCTGACCGCCGGGGCCGAGCCGAAGTCGATCCGCAGGATCGTGCGGGACGGCTTCCTGGTGGGGGTCAGCAACCCGAAGGCGATCGTCTTCTTCATCGCCGTGCTGCCTCAGTTCGCCGACAGGCCGGCCGGTCACGTGCCCGCGCAGATGCTGCTGCTCGGCGCCATCTTCGTCGCGATCGCGGTGTTCTGCGACAGCACCTGGGCGCTGGTCGCAGGGACCGCGCGCGCCTGGCTGGCCCGCTCGCCGCGAAGGCTCGCAGCCGTCGGCGGCACCGGCGGCGTCGTGATGATCGGCATCGGCGCGAGCCTGGCGCTGACCGGGCGCAACGACTGACCGGCGCCGATGGACATCAAGCAGGTCAACGCCAGGGTCATCGAGCAGTTCAGGGCCGGCGGCGAGGTCGACGGCATGCACAGGGACGGCTGCTCTTGCTCACCACGACGGGCGCCAGGACCGGGCAGAACCGGACCACGCGCGAGCAGCGGCAGGCTAGACGCGGCCCTAGCTGCCCTAGCTGCCCTAGCGGCCCTAGCTGCCCCGGACCTGGCCGTTCCGGATCATCTTGCGCCGCTTCCTTCCAGGCCAACAAGGCTCAGGAGCCGCCGAGAGCATGTGCCGGTCCGTCAGGCGGCCCGTCAGCTAGCGAGCGCGAAGATCTCGGCCTGATCGGGCCCAGCCGGCGTTGCGAGGATCCGGTTGCTGTCCGCGAGATGCTGCAGGTGAGCGCCCGCCTCGGCGAGAGCGGCGCGGCGCATGAACCCGGTGACCGCCGCCCAGCCACGTGACCAGGACAGCTCTGTCGTGACCTGCCAGGTCGTCGCCGGGCCGCGCCTGCGAAGGATCTCGATCACCTCGTCGCAGCGCCGTTCATGGTGCGCGAGCAGCATCCGAACCCGGCTGGCCAGGCCGTGGAACCGGTACTCGTGGCCGGGCAGCGCCTCGGCGCTGTCGTACCCGGCGACGAACTCCAGGGAGCGCAGGTAAGCGGCGAGCGGCGGTTCGGCCGCGTGCGGCTGCAGGCCGATGTTCGGACTGATCCTCGGCAGCACGTGATCGCCGGTCAGCAGCAGGTCCTCGGCTTCGTCGTGCAGGCACAGATGCCCTGGCGTATGCCCGGGCGTCCAGACGGCTCTCAGCTGGCGGCCGGGCAGCGGCACCAGGTCACCGTGCTCGAGCAGCCGGTCGGGATCGACCATGCCGGCGAACGAGTGCCCCGATCCCGACCGCATGCTCAGCTCGGCGGCCACGTCATCCGGCACACCGCACCAGCGCAGCCAGGCCAGGTCCCCGGCGGCCATGTCGGCTCCCTGGGCGCGCATCATCGCCAGCGTCTCCCGCTCGGCCGGATGCATCGCGACCCACGCGCCGCTGGCTGCGCGCAGACGCCCCGACATCCCGTGGTGGTCAGGGTGCATGTGCGTGACGACGATCCCGGTCACGTCGGCGGGTGACGCGCCGGCCGCCTTCAGGCCGTCGGCGAGCGCGTTCCAGCCCGCGTCGGTGTCCCAGCCGGGGTCGACCACTACCGTTTCGCTCTCCGAGGCGATCAGGTAGGTCAGCGTGTAGCGAAGCGGGTTCTCGGGGATGGGAACGGGTACCGACCACAGGTCGGCGCGGACCTCCTCGAGCGGCGGCCAGGTCCGTGCGATCCAGGCCTCGCGCTGAGCAGTCCCGGTTACGCGCACGTTCCCCCGCCTTCTCGGTGCTGACTCTTGACCCCAGATATCAGTGTACTGATATCCGAACTGTCGGCTTTGGGCAGCCTGGCGGCGCTGGCCCGCTAGCGCTGGGGGCCAGCGGATTGCTCGGGGGCCGTGCTCCAGCCGCGGTGGGCGGGCTCATAGACCGCGCGGCCGTCCTGGTCGTGCTCACGCAGCACGCCGCGCTCGGTCATGGCCCGCAACGACTCGCCGACGTCGGCCTCGCGCAAGCCCGTGGCCGACGTGATCTCCGCCGTACCGGCCGACCGCCCCAGGAACTCCAGCGTCGCGATCGCCTCGTAGATGCTGGCCTCGTCGCCGCTGAGGCTGAGCTGATCGCTGAACGCCTGCCCGGAATGTGATTGTTCGGCTGACATCGCTCTGCACCTCCACCTGATCCAGCGCGGTTCCGCTCGGGGCCGGCCGCGTCCCGTGACCGAGGCCACCTACCCCGAACGCCGTCGCCACATGCATCAACCGGGGTTCCATCCCGATATGGAATTGAACAGATAGTGATCATGGCGAATTTCCCGTTCGCCGGAGTCGTCCGGGAACACCTGCGGCCAACTCGCCCTGGCGCGGAGCGCGAAGGATCAGAGACGGTGTGCGGGTCCGGCCTGCCGACGTAGCTACGCCCGGCCTGCGTCGGACTGTGAGCTACTACACACGGTCACTGCCATATGTCACGCCTTGAACGTTTTTCAGCGTGCCACAATGCGGACCAGGCCGTCGGCCTCCAGCGCCTTGAGCGCAGCGACCGACGCGGTAGTGGGCTGCCATGGCGGCGACTGGCGGCAACGCCCACCGCTGGACAATTCGCCTGATTCGGCGCGGGCCGCCGGATCCGCCTACGCGCGCTCACCTGGCAGCTCAGGTGTCCTCGGTGGCACGAAGATACACGCGGACCCAGCCCAGGTGTTCCTCATCCGGGTGAACGCACGGCACCTTCTCAGCGGCCAAGCCGCTGCCTGCCTGGGCATCGGGAAATTCCTCCCGTCTGTTCAGGCGGCCCGGAAATGGTCACAGAGAATGCGTTAGGTATTGGCATGGCCAAGTCCGGCCGTACGCCTGCATTGGCCGATATCAGATGCTCGTGCAGCCGCGGTCGCCACACCTGAGCCGTCCTGTGACCTCGGCCCGGTGTCGCCAAGGCCTGCGGGAAGTCACACGGCTACCAGCTAATGATCACCCGCCCTGGCCCCCAGGAGTATCCGGCCTGGCCTTGCACCAGGGCACGCAGCCACTGGCGCCGTACGACGGCTGCTGATCGAGTGCCACAACCAGAGGCAACTGCGGCCTCGGCCACGGATGACCATCATCTAGCCGGGCCGTACTCATTGTCTGTCCGCGCGACCGCCGTGGCGGTGCCATCATGCGCAGGCGGGAGCGGTGAAATGCAGCAAGACCGGCAAGGCGAGGCCGAGATAGATTCCGAGGATGAACATCAGCTGATTCTTCGCCAGCTCGTTCACGGTCGACAGCCGGATTGTTCGCCATGAGAATCGTCGCTCAGCCGCATCGGTGGTCTCTGACCCATACATCGCGAGGATTGCCCGCGCCTGGTCCGGCCTGGCACCCGCCGCCTGAGCAAGAAGGGCCACGTCGTCGACGAGAGCCTTTCGCCGTTCCTGGAAATTTCCGGTCAGGATGCCTTCGAGTTCCTGGTGCGCCGACCTTCCGATGATCTCGGCGGCCCTCTTGACCTGCATTCTGTTATGTTGCGCGACGAGGACCTTGACGACGACTGTCGTGGACAGGACAAGCAGCACAGGCGCGCTGGCGATGATCCGGAACGGTGCGAGGAGAACCTGCGCGACGGTCCCTGCGTTGTACAGCGGGGCGAATGCTGCGCTCAGTGAGGTGGTCGGCAGCCACGCGCCGAGGAAGGATCCGGCGGCCAATGAGAGCACCGACGTCACAAGGCTGACGATGGGAAGGGGGGTCCTGGCTGGATAGCCAGCCCCGCGCAGAATTGCGGCGGCGTCGGCCCGCGCCGCACGGTCGGCGCGCCTGAGTGTGTCGACGTGGACGGCGACGGGGCCGAGTGCCTTCCTGCAGGTCGGACAGCGGTCAGCGGATCGGATGAGCTCTTCGAGGTACTCGGTGGCGAAGATGCGCGAGTAGATGCATGCCGAGCTTGGCGAGAAGCGATCGATCGCCCACGCCCGGTAGCAGATGAGAAAGATGACCGAGCAACTCAGGAAGATGCCAAGCGGGACGCTCGGATGCATCTCGGCCACCGCCATCAGGAAGATAAACAACAAGGCCATTGTCTGCAAGGACAGCAAGGTCCATTCCTTGCGCTGATCTTTGTCCATCCGGCCGGATCCTTACCCTTCTGACCACTTCGCCTGATCGGTGTCCAGTGCAGCGTGTGCCTGCCCGAGCGTGCTGGCATCGAAGTCGAGCGGCCAGCATGGTGGCGGCGTCGGCGCGGTTCCCAGGTGACCGTGCGCCGCTGGGCATTCGCCGAGCGGCCGTAGGCGACTTATCAGAGCACTTTGCCGTGCGTCATGATTGCCACGAGTAGGGCGATCGTTAGCGCGAGTACTATCGCTGCCGTAAGAAGCCCCACGGCCAGGGCCGCGATCACGCGCAGCAGCCGACTGACAGCGGGCAGCACGATCATCACGGCAGCCACCAGGAGGATGAGCAGGATCTCCATGCCTTCACCTCCCTCCGCTCGGCGTGCTACGGGTTAGATGACCGGCCAGTCCCACGAGGCGAGCAGGTACCAGGTGGCGAGCTGACCGGCAGCCGGCGGGCCGGCGGGAACCGCACCAAACACGATCGGGTCGAGCCCGGCGCCTAGCGCCCCGACCACCGCGTCGGCGAGCAGGATCGGCGCGGTCACGATCGCCGCCGCGGCCGGCAAGGCTCTTGCGAGTGCGGCGAGCAAGTACTCCGAGCGGCGGCCCATCCGTCTGGCCGTCGCGGTGGCGCCGGCCGGAGGTGGAACCGGCCCGACGGCCCGGGTCGCGCCGTCCTGATCGAGTGTGGCGGGCCGGACCATGCCGTCCAGCTCACCCGCGCCGCTTGCGATCGCGAGCCGGCCCTTGGGGACCTCGTGCGCGACGTAGATGAGCGGCAAGTCGATGCTCGCGGCCACGAGGGCCGCCAGTTTCGTCCTCTGCTCCTGAGGGATGACGGCATCCCCGGGCTTGGCCGGGCCGATGACCCAGTCGGTGTTCGGGCCCGAGTACCCGCGCGGCTCGGTGAACAGTTCGCTCAGCCCCAGGTAGGTGATCGGCACGCCGACGTTGCTGGCACGGCGCTCGAGGCGCGGCCCGTCACGGTTCAGCCGCGACTCGCGCGCCGTGAGTGGCCTGCCCAGGTCAGAGCCCGGCCAGGTGACGTGCGTGGCGGCGGTCCTGGACTCCGCCAGGGGCTGATCGGCGTGGTACATGGTGCAGTCTCCTTTCGGGAGGGTTAGATGTTCAGTGCGACGATCACTAGTGGCAAGCTCATGCAGATCACGGCGGTGCCGAAGGCCGCGCGGTGTGCCCAACCTGGGCCGCGCCGGAAACCGTGGCTGTAGGCGGCCAGCGCGGCAGCACCGGTCACCGCCCCCGCGACCAGCCATACGCCGGATACAGCGACGTGCGTTCCGAGAGCGACGGCGAGGCCCGCCGTCAACGCGGCCAGGAACCCACAGCCAATGAGCGCGAGCCTTCTGAGCGGCGCGGCCATGGGCACGTGGGCTCGCTCGTGCGGGCGGCTGGCCTCGATGAACTCGCTCAAACTTTGCACGGGTACACGGCTGCTGCCGCTTGGCCGCGCGCGGCCGTGAGCATATCCGTGCTGCCATGGGCCGTGGCAGGCTCGTTGCCGGTAGGCGCCAAAAGCAGCCGTACCGTCAGGCTCGGCCGACTGCTCACCCGCCCAGTGCTCGCGGAGCCAGCGCTGCGAGTGCAAACGCTCGACCTCAGTCCAGGCCCGGAGCCAGGCCGTTACGACGTCAACCCTGGCGTCGAGCTCGGCCTGGCGGATGTCAGCAGCCGCGTCCAGCTCGGCCCGTCTGCCTTCCGCGTCGCTGGCCGCCTCGTCCTCGCTCGTGCCGGCCTGCAAGGCGACTCTCCTCCGCATCGCAGTCATGACCCGGTCGTACGATGGTGTCCGGGAGCTGACCTTGGCCAGCACGGCGCTCAGGTCAATCGCGACGATCAGGGCTTCCAGCAGGTAAGCTTCGCCGCGCGTTTGCGGGTCGGCCGCCTCCAGCTTGCTGAGGGCCCGCCAGCGGGCGAGCAGCCCGTTGTCGGCGAGGTAACGAGCCTGAGCCCGTTCGTACCGCGTGCGCTCCTGCGAGCGCTGTTTCTTCATATCGGCCTTCGCCGCGCGCACCTGCTGTGCGGCCTGCGTCGCCACGGTTGCCGCTTGCGCCCTGGCAGCGGCCAGCGCAGCCTCGGCATTGCTGAGCTCGCGCCGCCTCACCTGGTATACCGGACCCCGGCCGATCCGGCCGCTGCCGCGTTGGCAACCGGCCCGCCGGCTCACCCCGCCGGCCTCGCAAGTCACCTGCAATCTGTCATGCCCGACCCGTTGCCCGGCCTTCGCGACCTTCCGCGCGACCACGACCTCCTGGCGCTGTGCCGTGGCGATCTCCGATTCGTCCTTGCGGATCGGCGGGCCGAACCGTACCTGGATGAACCGCTTGTCGTAGGACGCCAGGGCCGCCTGTTCGTCGGCCTTGACCTGGATGCTGATGTCTCTGGCGTAGAAGAACATGACCAAGGATCCGGCGAACGCCAGCGCGGCGAGCACCGCGACGATCGCGCGACAGCCGAGCGTCACCGCCCGGAGGGCAGGGGCACGGTCAGGAGCGGCGGTCATCAGGGACAGGTCGAATGCCACCACGATCGAGCCCCAAGCGACTCCGACAAGGGCTGCGGGCGCGGGCTGGAGGCTGAACGCGTAGCTCGCCGATGCCGTCATCGCGAGGCTGCCGAATACGGCCGGGATGAGGGCGGCGATGCCTCGGCCCGTCATTTCGGCCGTGTCGACATCAGCCCCCGAGAGGATGCTGGCCTTGGCGCCGCCGAGCGTCACCAGGACGCGGCGGAGGAGGGAGAAGTCACCAGAGTCGCGGGCACCGCCGCGGAACCTGCTGTAGCGCGTCATTAGAGCCTCCCAGACGCTGCTGTGCCTCCAGTCTGACAGGCTCCGCCCACGAAGTAAATTGTTGTCGGTCATTTTGTCCGACAAAATTCGGCAGACTGACGGCGATCAATGGTCCTTGGCTCAGAGACGGCTGGCGGCGAAAGGGCGGGTCGGCTAGCGGACTTCGACAGTTGCCGTGTAACTTGCGATGCGAGCCAGGGCCCTTCTCGGCGGGCTTTGATTTTGTCTTGTAAGATGACCGGAATAGTAGGGAAGACCTTGCCCGAGCCTCTAACCCCAGCAGCGATCGGGGTCGCCTCAACGCGAAGAGCCTCCGGACGCGAGCAGGCCTTCAGGAACGACGGCTTGCCAGCAGCGAGCTCGATCTTGACGCCCTGACCCGCCTCGACAGCGTGCGCGGCTGGTGGCCAACGGCTCCTCTCCCGAGCGCGCGATCGTGTCCGCGGTGACAGAGGCGGTTCGGTCGCTTGAGCCGACCGCCAGCATCGTGGCCGACGTCAGCCTGCGCCTAGAGCTGCGTCCGCCGAGATCGAAGATCCGAATCTGTATGGCGAGGACCTGGGCAATCGCCGTCAGGCCCTGCTGGCGAACTGGGACCGCCTGCATGAGCTGAAGTCTGTCAGTCCGCCCAAGCGGCCTACGCCGCGTACGCTCCGCCTTGAGGTGGAAAGCGAAATGCTCGGTCAGCTGGCAGCCGCCCTGACCCGGTCCGGCCCGGCAGCCGGCGATGAGGACCAGGACACGCTCACCCCGAGGATCGGCTCCGAGATCGGATCAGCCGCGCCTGCCGCCTGGGACCGGGCCCTCGGCGGCCGACCCCCCAACCTGATCGACCTGTTCGATGGCGTCGCCAAGGCGCTCCGTGGCAGCCTGATCAGAGATGCGGACGGTATGCCGCATGGCTGGCCGCAAGACCTGCGGCGTCGGGAGCCGCTCGGGCCGGCGGATCCGCCGCGCGCGGCCACGTCGTTCGCCACGGCGTTCGGTCTCAAGGCCATGATCCTGATCAATGACCACCTGTCACCGGACCTGCTGCCCGTAGTTCGGCATCTGCAGCAGCTGGCGCAGCCTGACGGCGGATACGCAGCCACCGCGCAAAGCAGGTCGCGGCCTGAAGTGACCGCGACCGTCATCGATGCCCTCTACCGCATCAACGCCACCACCAGCTTCGAAGACCAGCTGGATTGGATCGAGGAGGCGGTCGGCGACTTCGAGCGGAGCCGACCCTACATTCTCTCAAGCATGCTTGAGGCCTGCCTGCATCTGCAGCCCGGCGGACGCCTTGCAGGCACGCTGGTCGATGACCTGCTCGCGGCACGACAGCTGTACGACGACCGCCGACTGTGGCCGGAAAAAGCCGAGCGAGCTCTCGCGAGCCCACGCCCGTCGACCGTCCACACCGCACGGGCGGTTCACGCTCTCGCTCTTGCCCAGGCTGTGCGCGAGCCCACTGCGGAGGTGCAGGAGGCGATCGACCAGGCCGTCGGCTGGCTGGCCGGCGATGCGGACCTCAGCAACGTCAGCGAGCTCATCGACCGGCCCACGGAATCCGCCGTCGAGAACCTCTACATTCGCCACTTCACCTCTGCCTGGGTGGCCAAGGCGCTCATCGCGGTGGGTACGCCGGCAGACCACAAGGCAGTTAGCAAAGCCGTTGCCGAATTGTGGAATAGTTTTCACCGGCCATCCGCGTTGTGGTGCTGGGCTAACGGCGACGTTCCCATATGGATGTCCTTCGACGGGGTGGAGGCTCTGAAGCTTGCTGCCCTGGCCACGACTATTCAGACCGGATGAATAACTAGGGATGACTAAATAATGAGCAGATATCTAACTGACCACCTGCTCGCCGACAGGTTGTTGAGTGACGTCACGGAAGCGAACGGGGATATCTCTAGCCTCGAACGGGCCGCTAAGGTTGCGGCAGGAAGTCCAGGCGGCGTGGTGGCTATGCTTGCCGACTGCCTGGCAGGCTCCCGGCTGCGTGAGATTTCCGCGCAGGCCTGCTGGCACGCGAACGGCTTCGCGAAGTTCGCGCTCACCCCGGGACGGCCGGGCGCGCCACTGCGGCTCCGCCTTCATGTCTGGCTCGCTGACGAGGCAGGGAATCAGCCGGGTGGCGACCAGAATGTCCATGGCCACCGGTGGAACTTCGGGTCCGTGGTCATCGCCGGCTCCGGGCTGCACGTCGACGAGTACGTCAGAGACACCGGACATGGCGAGCTATACAACGCATACGGGTACCGACCAGACACTGCTGCCGGTCCGGCTGCGACCAGGCTCAAGGCGCGCGTCGGCGCCGACATCAACACCAAGCTTGAGCCTGTCGGGACCGCGCTGCTCGAGCACGCCGTCAGCTATGACATCGGGTTGCACGGCACCTACGCGTGTGACGTGGACACGTTGCACACAGTCCGCCCCGCGACCGGCCCGCTGACGGCCACACTTGTCATGCAAGGCCCCGCAGTGCTCGCCGCCGCCCCGGTATTCCGGCGTCCGGACCAGGGAGTGCAGGCCGCCCCCCGCCCCATGACGCCAAGCCAGGCTCGTGCCGTTCTCGCGGCGGTTATCGAAACGGCAAGCACGCCTGGCGGTGCCTAAATGCTCGGCGGGCCGCCGCGCGCGATCGCTCGGCTCAGAAAATCGCCGGTCCTCGCGGATCACCAGATCAAGGCGGCGATCATCAGCGGGGAAGTCACGGTCGATCCTTATGAGCCCGATATGATCCGGCCCGCTGCGATGAGCCTGCGTTTGGGTGACCGGGCGCATGCGCTCAATGCCTCGCAGCCCATCGACGCACGAGACGTCAGCACGTATCCCGAGCTGACCGAGCGGCTCCCCGATGAACACGGCCGGCTGATCGTGCACCCGGGTGAGGTACTGCTCGCACCCACCATGGAACGGATCACGATCAGCAACCGGCTGGCCGGTATACTGGACGGGATTTCCGATGTTGCGCGTCTAGGCATCAGCGTGGTGCTTTCTCAGCAAGTCAGCCCAGGTTATGGCAAGCCGTCCGGTGCGGTTCTCACCCTAGAAATCGTGTCCAGGCTCCCGCAACCGGTAATTCTCTATCCAGGAACGCGCATCTGCAATCTCATGCTGATGAAATGCGGGCGGCCCCACTCGCCATATTCGGACATGCGTCACAATCACTCCGGTGACACCGTCGCCGCGCCGTCGAACTGGGCGGCCTTTCACACCGGCACGCTCATAGGCGACAGCCGGAACCAGGTGACCGGCGATGGCTAGCACTCTCCCAGATGCGCCCGGGCTGCGGGCCGTTGCCAGTCTCGGTGAGCGCAAGCTCGAAGCCCAGATGCTGGCCAAACGGTACAGGCACACGAAGGCCTTCGGCGATGACTGCGCCGTGGTCCCGAAGCTCCCGCAGGGTCCCTTCGAGCTGGTCGCGACGACGGATCCGTGTCCTGATCCTCTCGTCGCCGCACTGGGCTGGGACCGTCGCTACTACCAAGGTTGGCTGCTCGGCACGATCAACTTCTCCGACCTCGCGGCGGCTGGCGCTGAGCCGCTCGGGCTGGTCGTCTCGTACCTGGTGCCAAGGGACCTGCCGGTCGACCATCTGAATGACCTCATCGACGGGGTCGACGACTGCTGCCGTGCTCACTGCAGCGAGGTCATCGGCGGAAACCTCGGCGACTTCCCGGTCATGCAGCTCACCGCCACCGCGATCGGAGCCTGCGCGGTCGGCAAGCGGTTGAGCCGAACGGGCGCCAGACCCGGCGATGTGTTGCTGCTCGTCGGGTCAGCCGGCTACTTGTGGAGCACCGCGCTGCTCAAGAAGGGGTACGCAGCGCTGGGCGACGGACTGGATGAGGCGGAGCGTAAGACGGTGTTCGAGCGTGCGCTCACTCCCGTTGCACAGCTCAGAGCCGGACGGCTGCTGGCCGACGCAGGGCTGGCCACCGCCGCGATCGACAATTCCGACGGTCTGTTCGCCAGCGTGGAGACGCTGTGCCGCGCCAGCCGCGTGCAAGCCGTGATCGAGGCCGGCGCCCCGTTCCTCGACCCGCTGCCGAGCCGCGTGTGCGCGCTGGCGGGCGTTGATCCGTTCGCGCTAGGCCAACTCTGGGGGGACTGGACGCTGCTTGTCGCCGTTCCTGAGGACGCGACCGATCCGGCCATGGCGCTGCTCGGGGAGAATGACCTCGCCTGCCGCCGGATCGGCTTCCTCCGCGAGGGCACGCATAGCGTGCTGAGACGAGGCGGCGAGGATTCCCGGTGGAAGGGCACCGATCCAGAGCGCTTCACCGAACGGTCATGGCATAGCAGCCAACTCGATGGCTACCTGGCCGATCTCGCGTCAGTGGCTGACCCCTGTAGTTAATGGCGCCCGGTAGGCGTATTAGTGCCGGACGCGGACGACGAGCTTGCCGGCGGCACGGTCGTGCTCCATGTCGTCGTGGGCCTGCGGCACCTGCTCCAGGCCGTCGTAGACGCGGTCCAGGGGAAGGCCAGCTGGCCTTCCGCGACGGCGTCGAGGATCTCCTGGAAGGCCTCCCGCGGCAGGTCGCCGGCGTCGCCGACGTAGCCCGCCAGGCGCACACCTTTCGGCAGGTACTCGTTCGGGGAGAAGTCCCGCACCGTCCACTGGTTGGACAGGCTGCCGCTGAAGCAGGCCGTGCCGTGCACGCGCACCGCGCGCAACGTGTCGGGCAGGGTCGGCGCGCCGACAAGGTCAAGGGCGGCGTCAACGCCGTCCGGGTACAGCTCGCGCACAGCGGGCGCAACCTCGCCCGTGTCGAGCAGGGGGTGGTCGACACCGTGCTCCTTCAGAAAAGCGAGGCGGCCGGCCCGCCGGGTGGTGGACAGCACCGTGGCGCCGCGCCATATGGCCAGCGCGGCCGCGCCCAGGCCCACCGAGGAGGTGCCGCCGCAGATCAGCACTGACTGACCGGGCTTCAGGTCCAGGCCGATGGTGAGCGAGCCGTTGGCGGTCTGCACCATCTCCGGCAGGGCGCCAAGCACCTCCCATGGCAGGTCGGTGTCGACGGGGATGACCTGGGCTAGCGGCACCGACGTGTACTCGGCATAGCCGCCGTCGTAGGTGCGGCCCATGTCCCCCATCATCGCGACAACCTTCTGCCCGGGAGCCAGCCCGCTGCCGGCCGGGGCCGCGTCGACGATGCCGGCGGCCTCGATACCCGGCACCCGGGGAAAGCTGACGCCCTCGCCCAGGCCCAGGCGAAGCTTCAGTTCCGAGCGGTTGAGGCCGAACGCCTCGACGCGGATACGCACCCAGCCGGCGCGCTCGGGCGGGAGCGGGAGCGTCGTCAGCCGCAGGTTATCCACGGGGCCGGGAGCGGAGAGCCGGACGGCGCGCATAGTAGTCCGCGAGGAAGCCATGGCCTGCCTTCTTCCCGGGTAGCAGAGCCGGTCGGCGATCGTCAACATGCGGTCGCGCCGCGTCATTCCCACCCGGTGCGTAACTGGATAGGTCCGCAGGTTCCATGTGACTCCGGGAACGCGGCGGCATATTCCGGTCACGTGTGCCGGCTGCGTTGTGCGCGAATCGCGGTCTAGCCGCACCGCCGGACTCCACGCCAACCACGCAGACCAGCATCGCGGCGGCGCCGTGAGGGACTCGCCGATACGCATGACGGCAAGGTGGAGCAGTCCGCATGGTGGGCCCGCACCCGGGCGGCGGTCTGCCGCGGCAGGTGCCAGGTGAACGTGATGGCCAGCGGGCGGGCCCGAAGAGCCCGCGCGGGACGCCGAACGCGAACTGAGCGGCCCGCTGAACACGACGGCGCCGTGCGCGCCGTAGCCGGCCGCTGTGCCGGTGACCTGCGCGTAGGATCCGGCGTACCCTGAAGGCACGCGGTTGCCTTGAGCGGGAGCTGATACCAGGTGCTGATGGCGTGGAGCACGTTGAACGCGTTCCTTGCCGGATTGTCGCACGCTACGGGTCACCTTGTGCTCACCCCGCTCTCCGGCGTCGCGGTGACTGCCCTTGCGCTGAGCGTTCTGACCTGCGCACTGACCGTATGTGTGCTGGCGGCTGCCCGACTTGGCCGGTTCGCCACCACGGCGCCGCTGACGAGCCGCGTCGCCGCACTGCGGGAGAAGTCATGGCGCGCGGCGTTCTTGCCCGAGCGGGACCCCAATGCGGCTGGCCGTCCCCGCCCCAGAGCGCCGTCCGCGGTCCCGGCGGCCGCCTGATTCCCGCGCCCAGCCACAGTCAGCCGATTCTGCCCTGATCCTTCCGTGGTCTGATCTTCCGCGGTCTGATCTTCCGCGGTCTGATGATCCGCGGGTCTGACGCTCTCCGGATCTGACGCTCCCCTGGCCGGCGCTGCGCCGGGCTGAAACGCGGCCGCCTCCAGCTGTCTGCTGTCACTTCGACCCCGCTGGAGGGTAGTCATGTCCGCGTTTCTCGGCGTCCCCGTGGGCGCCGCCTATCACCTCGTCTCGAGCCTCGCCGCTGTCCTCGCGCCGCTCATCGGGCCCCTGGCCCCGGCGGCCGCGATCGTGCTGTTCACCATGGCGGTCCGCCTGGTCCTCGTGCCGCTCAGCTACCGCGCCATGAAGGGAACGGACACCCAGGCCAGGATGGCACCGCAGGTGCGGGCCCTGCGCAAGCAGCATTCCGGCCAGCCCGAGGCGTTCCAGCGTGCCCTCGCCGCCCTGTACCGGGCCGAGGGAACATCCGTCTACGCTGGCTGCCTGCCCGCGCTGCTGCAGTGGCCCCTCTTCAGCGTGCTGTACCTGGTGTTCAGGTCGCCGGTGATCGGCGGCGTCCGCAACGCGCTGCTCGGCCATGACCTGCTCGGCGCGCCGCTCGGCGGCTACTGGCTCAGCGGCGCAGGGCCGTTCAGCGCCCAGGGAGCGGTCTTCGCCGGCCTGTTCCTGCTGCTGGCCGGCATCGGCTGGGTCACGGCGAGGAAGACCAGCGCGCTTGCCGCACCCGCCGCGGGAGCGGGAGCGGCACCCGCCGCGCTGACCAGGGTCATCCCCTACATCACCGTCGCGTTCGCGGCCTTCCTGCCACTCGCGTCCGGGCTCTACCTGGCCACGACCACCGCGTGGACCCTCGCCGAACGCCTGCTGCTACGCCGGCTCAGCGGTCGCAGGCCCGGCCCCTGAGCCAAGGGGAGTCACAGCGGGCCTGAAGCCACCTGGCCATCCCAGAGTCTGGCCAGAGCCCTGTTGCGCTCGGGTCTTGATAGCCCGCGCAGGTCAGCCATGCCGCGCTCGGTGACGACGACGTCCACGTCGTGAGCTGGCGTGGATACCGGGCGCGACAGCCGCCTGACCAGGGTCGGCTGCCCGCGGTGCGTGGTGGGCACCGCGACGATGCTGAGTCCGCCGACCGACCGGGCCGCGGCGGCCGCGTAGTCGGGATGACCGCCGATGCCGCCGAGCGCGGAGGCGGCCGTCCCCTCGACGTTGACCTGGCCGTCGAGGTCCAGTTCCACTGCCGTATTGACCGCGAACAGCGGGCTAGCCGACAGCCTGCCAAGGTCGTGGGTGTACTCGAGCGGATGCAGCAGCGGCATGCCGTCCGCCCACGCGTACAGCCGCGGCCCGCCGGCCAGGTACGACGCGACCGGCGTGGCCGCGAGCAGGCCGCGAGCGTCGAGATCAACGACGACCGATGGCAGCAGTCCCGAGTCGAGAAGGACGGGGACGGCGAGGTCGCGCAGCAGGGCAGTCGCGATCGGGCTGGGGCCAACCTGCACCCGCGCCCCGGCGTCGATCAGCGGCGCGATCAGCGCGGCCATGGCCTGGTAGGCCTGCCCAGGCGTCGCCGAAGGCAGCACCCCAGGCGGCTCCGCGGTCTCCCCCACGACCACCACCTGCTCTTCTGGCAGCGGCCCGCCGGCGTCGGCATGCGGCGCGGCAGCGGACACCACAGCGGCAACAAGGGCTCCCGCGTCGATCGCCGCCCGCTGCCAGGACACCTCGCTGCCGAACCGGAACCCGTCGTCCGTCCTGACCACGGTCGCGACCAGCAGGTCGGGGCGCCACGGACCGTGCATCAGCGCGGGCACCGCCGACATCCTGGCCGGCGCGAAGCTCACCTGGCCCGCGTCCACCGCCCGGCGCAGTCCCCAGCCCGGCATGAACGTCCTGGCGTCGTCGAACGCGCCGAACGCCAGCCAGGGGTCCGCCCGCGGCACCCAGCCGAGGATCAGGCGCACGCCGCCGCACCGCGCCGCGGTCGCGCTCAGCTCGCGGGACACGCACCGGGGCGCGCCGAACCCGTCCCCCACCGCCACCGTCATCCCGGGCCTGACCAGCGCGGTCAGGGAAGCGGCACCGGCCCGCGCCACGAAGGCCGCGCCGCCGTTACGGGGCGGCGCTGAAGTAGAAGCGGCTGACCCAGTCGGCGACGCAGGCTGGCTTGGGGCTGCCCTCGACCTCGATGGTCACCCTGTTCACCACCTGAACGGCGCCATCGCCCGTCGGCTCGACGCTGACCACGATCGTCCTGGCGCGGACCCTGCTGCCGACCGGTACCGGAGCGGGGAACCGCACCTTGTTCAGGCCGTAGTTGATCCCCATCCGCACGCCCTCGACCCGGCGCAGCTCGCTGACCAGGTGCGACAGCAGCGACAGCGTGAGGAAGCCGTGCGCGATGGTCGTCCCGAACGGGCCCTTCGCGGCTCGCTCGGTGTCGACGTGGATCCACTGATGATCCTCGGTGACGTCGGCGAACCCGTTGACCCGGTCCTGGTCGATCGTGAACCATTCCGTCGGGCCGATCTCGGTTCCGACAGCGGCTTCGAGCGCGGCCGCGCTCTGGTATGTCTCCACCACTTCGCCTCCCAATCGCCGCACAACATGATGCACTGTGGGCGCTGCGCGAAGCGCAGCGCACATACCAAACGGAGTAACCATGGCCGCTGACCTTGACCTGCTCGTGCTCGCCGAGCTCAACCCCGATGTGCTCGTCGCGGCTGGCGATGTTGACGTGCGCTTCGGCCAGGTCGAGCAGCTCGTCGAGAACGCGACCATCACGCTCGGCAGCTCGGGCGCGATCACCGCGGCCGCGGCCGCTGCCCAGGGCCTGCGGGTGGCGCTGTGCGCGGTCGTCGGCGACGACCAGGCCGGAGCGTGGACCACGGACCTTCTCGCGGAACAGGGCGTCGACGTGTCCTGCGTGGTCCGCCGGGCCGGCCTGCCGACCGGGATGAGCGTGGTCATCACCAGGCCCGACGGAGACCGCGCGATCCTGACCTTCGGCGGCACGATGACCGAGCTGTCGGCGGCCGACGTGCCGCATGACCGGCTCCGGGCTGCCAGGCACGTGCACGCGAGCTCGTTCTTCCTGCAGGAAGGGCTGCGGGCGGACCTGCCTGACCTATTCGGCGCGGCCCGTGCGGCGGGCGCGACAACCACGCTCGACACCGGCTGGGCGCCGAATGGCGAGTGGGCCGAGGTCAAGCCGGCCCTCAGCCAGGCGGACTACCTGCTGCCGAACGCGCCCGAGTGCGCGAAGCTCGCAGCCGCGATCGGCTGGCGCCGCGGCGGCCGGAGCGACGACCGGAGCCACGACCGGAGCGACGACGAGGAACAGGCAGAGCTCGCGCGCGGCGCGGCCGAGGCGCTGCATGAACAAGGCCCGGGGGTCGCGGTCAAGCTTGGCGCCGCCGGCGGCCTGGTCGTCGGGCGGGAGGGCGTCACGCGGGTCCACGGACGCCCCGTGACGCCGGTGGACACGACAGGTGCAGGCGACTGCTTCAACGCGGGGTTCATCGCCGGGCTGCTCGACGGCTCGACCCCGGCCGAGTCACTCAGGCGCGCGGTGAGCTCGGGCGCGATCGCCGTGACCGGCTGGGGCGGCACCGGCCGCCTTGCGAGCCGCGATGAAGCGCTCGGCACGGCCGCCAGCCTGAGGTCCGAGCGCATCCCCGCTGAATGAGTGCGGCATTCAGCTCGCTCTGCCCGGCTCAACCGGGCCCGCTGCCCCGGGGCATACCGGTTCAGTCATTTCGCCGCGCATAGGCTGGCGCGCCCGGACCGCTCGGTAAAGGATGAGACGAGCCGAGTTGACCCGAGATGAGGAGAAGCGCGATGGCCGGCCGCAGGATGCTCCTCCTTGCCGCAGTGACAAGCGCCGGGCTGATTCTGCCGGGGGCCGGCATGGCCCTCCCGGCCGCCGCGACCACGACGGCCTCAGCGACCACGACAGCGGCCGCGGGCACGGCCTCGTCCGCGCACTGCTCAGCCGGGGCGCACACGCTCGCCCCGCCAGGCAGCAGGCTGTACCCGGAGACCGGCAACGGCGGCTACACGAGCGTGCACACGCTGGTGCACCTGGTCTACAACGCCAGGTCGAACCGGTTCCTGCCCGGCAACAAGGTGGTCCTCACCGACCGGGCGACCCAGTGCCTGACCAGCTTCAGCCTCGACTTCGAGCGGAAGTCACAGAACACCAGGTCCGGCCCGAACATGTCGGTCAAGTCGGTCACCGTGAACGGCAAGCCAGCCACCTTCGCGTTCGCCCAGCCGACCTATCCTGGCGACCCGAACGGCCAGGACGACCCGAACCCGGCCGCGCACGAGGCCTCGCAGACCAACCCGGTGGGCGGCCCGCATCACAACCCGCTCCCGCCGGCCTGCACGCCCGAGGTGCTGACGAGCAAGGTGAACTCCCTCGACGGCACCCAGTGCCCGGCCAGCAAGCTCGTCATCACCCCGGCCAAGCCGATCAAGGACGGCTCGCTGTTCACCGTGACGGTCAGCTACACGGGCCGGCCTGGCCTGCACAACGACGGTGACGGCAGCACCGAGGGCTGGTTCCGCGCGCCGGACGGCGGGTTCGTGACGACCGAGCCAGTCGGCACGCAGGACTGGATGCCGCTCAACGACTACCCGTCGGCCAAGCCCACCTACGACTTCTCCGACACGGTCACGGCGGGACGGGCCGTCCTCGCCAACGGCATCCTGGTCTCGGTCAGCAAGCACCCGGCCAGCAAGCAGTTCCCGGCCGGCTCGGTCACCTGGAAATGGCACTCCCCCGCCCCGGTCGCCAGCTACCTGGTCGAGGACAGCGTCGGGAACTACATCCTGACCGAGCGCACGGCCGACAACGGGGTCAGGTTCTACGAGGCTCAGGACCGCGGCATCAAGCCGGCCAGGCGCGCGAAGAACCTGAAGATCATGAACCTGCAGCAGGGCATCACCGAATTCGAGAGCCAGTTCAGCGGCAGCTACCCGTTCACCTCGGACGGAGTCGTGGTCGGCACGCCGAACGCGAGCTTCGAAGAGGAGATGCAGACCATGATCACCTTCGCGGGCGGCTTCATCGACACCGACGTCCTGTACCACGAGAACATGCACCAGTGGTGGGGCGACAACGTCACCGAGCGCGGCTACCAGCTGACGTACTTCAAGGAGGGGCTGGCCACGCTCGGCGAGTTCCTCTACCACGCGCGGCTGGCCGAGCGGAAGGCCGGCGGCCCGTACACCCGCAAGGGCCAGGCCGCGTTCCAGGCAAGCCTGGTGCACCAGTTCAACGCCGGCTACGCCGAGGGCAAGAGCTTCTGGACGGTCGCGCCATCCAACCCGCAGGCGTTCGGCCTGTTCAGCGGGTCATCCACGTACGAGCGCCCGGGCATCGGCTACATCGCGCTCCGGCAGATACTCGGGCACGGCAACTTCACCCGCGCCCTGCAGCAGATCCAGCGGATCTACGGCGGCGGCAGCGTCACCGAGGCTCAGCTCGAGGCGGTCTTCGCTCAGTGGCTGCCGGTGCGCACCGGCGCCTGCCGGGCCAGGCTCGGCGACTTCTTCAGGCAGTGGTGGGACACGGCCTACCCGGCCGGCGGCGGCAAGCCAGCAATCACCGGTCCCGGCCTGCACGGCCACAATTTCTACCGGGCCGGCGGCGGCTGCTAAATCCAAGCGGCGTAACAGGACGCCCTCGCTGGTCAGCGGGAAGCGGCTACAGACCGGCCGCTTCCCGCGCAGCAGCCTCGACCTTCTCGTGGTGGCGCTCCCATTCGGCCTCGTCGGCCGGCGGCAGGTTGTCGTTGCCCTGACGCACGCCGACGGCACCGTCGATCTGCTCCCGCACGATGTCGGCGTGACCGGCGTGCCTGGCGGTCTCGGCGATCTCGTGAATCAGGATCAGGTGCAGCGTCACGTCGCCGTCCTCGCCCCACCACGGCACCTTTCCGTGCGCATCGAGCGGCAGCTCGGTGATGGTCGCGTCCGCGTGCTCCCACGCCCGCCGGTACAGCCCGACGATGTCCTCGCGTGACTGGCCGGGGGTGGCCCACAAGTCCGCGTTGGGATCGGACTCGTCGAACTCGGCCCAGGCCGGCGGATCAGGGAACGGCCGGCCGAACGTATCGCCGAAGTACCCGATCTCAACCAGGGCTAGGTGCTTGACCAGGCCGAGCAGGTTCGTGCCGGTCGGCGTCAGCGGCCGGCGCACGTCGTACTCCGACAGCCCGTCGAGCTTCCACACGACGGCCTCGCGCGCGTTCTTGAGGTACCTGTGCAGATCTGACTTCTGATCGGATCCCGTCATGGCGCACAGTCTGCCATCCGCCTCCGACATTCCGGCGGGCGGCGCCGCGCCGGCCGGTGCGGGTATTAGAACTCGCTGCCGATGCTGAGAACGTGCCAGCTGGTGCCGGCCAGCCACAGCACGGCTGTCGAGACGACCAGGATCTCCAGCGCCTGCCCGCTGCTGACCAGCACGCCCGCCAGGCCGGCGCAGAGTGCGATCGCGCCGGTCACGGTCGTGATCCGCCGGTAGACGACGCCGAGACTTGACAGCTGCCTGGTGTGCAGGTCGACGGCCGCGCAGACGGCGCAGCAGACGCCGAGCACGAGGGCTACGATGCTCGCGCTCGCCGCGCTGGAGACCAGTGGCGCCCGCGGCACCATCTTGTAGGCGACGAACGTAAGGATGATCGCGACCGCGCGACCGACGACACCAGATCTTTCCAGGTCAAGCCCATCGCAGCAACTCCCATCGGCTTCATCGGAAAGTGCCGCGTTTCCAGTCTGCAGGTAGTCGCCGGGACCGTGCGAGCCGGCCCGCTCACTCGTCGGCGGCATCGACCCTGCCCGCTCACCAACCGCCGGGTCGCGCGGGTTCAGCGCCGATGAAGAAGTAGGCGATTGCGGAGGGGAAGAGGCACCGCTAATCACGGCGGGCCAGAGTCTGGCCGTGGCTGCCGGTGAGCAGGTCCTGGACGCGGTCCTTGAAGCGGATCACCGGCTGCCGCAGCCGCTCCTCGCGGCGGCTGGCGGTCGCGAGCTTGCCAGGCCTGTTCCGGTAGCGCCACCTGGCCCACGGCGAGCCCGGCATCGCGAGCCTGAACGCGCCCACGATCAGCACGAGCGGGATGACGACGCCGAGCAGGGCCGTCCACGGCTTGCCCTTCAGCAGCGTGATGACCGCGAGCGCGAAGAGCACGGCCACGGTCGCGACGAGCGTGGCCTCGGCGGCCGGGCTGCCAGGTATGTGGTGGTAGTTGGCCACGTTCGCGACCCCGATAGGGCTCACGCCGATGATCAGTAGCGCCGTGATCCCGGCTGCGACGAACACGGCGTCGACGGAGAGCCTGCCCTCGTTGGCCCAGTACACGTCGCGCAGGTGCAGGATCAGCGCGAACTCGTCCAGCACCATGGCGGTGCCCAGGCCGAAAAAGCCCGCGGCGGCACCCCGCCAGGCAAGCGAGAACGGCGGCGCCGCGAGGCCGGCGATCCCGCCGGCGGTCATCAGCACCACGCCGAACACCATGTGGTGAACGTGCACGGCGCCCGCGACGAGGTTGCCCGGCCACCAGCGCACCCCCGCCCTGATCATCCGCACCGAGACGCGGATGCCGGTGAAGCCCGTCACGAAAGCGACGAAGAAGCAGAACAACGGCAGCCGGCCGGTGTGCACGACCTGCGCCTGGAACCAGCCGGACACGTACAGAGTCCTACCCCATCAGGCCATCTGCCGACCGCCCGTTCGCGATCTCTACCTAATCACGCGAAAGGCGAGCTTGCGGTTCCCGCCGTACTGCCGCACCAGCGTGAACCACAGCGGCAGCAGCCCGTCGACGATTGTGCTTGCGTCGGCGTCACCGACGAAGACCGGCTCAAGGCCGACGGCCGCGATCAGGTCCTCCGCGACGTGCCTCGCCGCCGGGTCGGCCGCGAAGAACAGCTGCGTCCCGGGCAGCGGGTCGGCGAAGTTCTCCCAGCCGAGTGTGTTGAACGCGCGCACGTACCGCGCGTCGGGCGCGGCGGCCGAGATCGCCGCGCGGCTGTTGAACTCGGCCCCGCCCATGGCGTTGGTGGCATCGATGACCACCCGCCCCGCCAGGGCGGCGCCGTGGCCGCCAAGCACGTCGGCGACCGCGCTCCCCGGTACGGCGAGCACGATCACGTCGGCGCCCGCGATTGCCTCCCGGACCGGCCGCAGCGGCGCACCGCCAGGCCCTTCGGGCCGGCTGCTGGCCTCGGGCCCGTCACCCGACGCAGTGCGCGAGCCGTACACCACGTCCTGTCCCGCGGCACGCCAGCGGCTGCCGAGCGTTCCGCCGATATTGCCAGTTCCGATCACCGCGATTCTCATGCCGGCCGTTAACCAGGGCACGGGCTGTCGCATTCCTGGATTCGCAATCGCGCGCCGGAATGCTACGGTCTGCCGGACGACACCTTAACCAGGGGACCGCGATGATCTTCATTGCCGCGAAATTCCGGGTGCGGCCCGAGCACGCCGACCAATGGCCGCAGATCGCCGCGGCGTTCACGAACGCGACCAGGGCCGAGCCTGGCTGCCTGTGGTTCGACTGGTCGCGAAGCGTGGCTGACCAGAACGAGTACGTCCTGGTCGAGGCGTTCCGCGACGGTGACGCCGGCGGGGCGCACGTGCGGTCCGATCATTTCAGGGAGGCGCAGCGGACGCTTCCGCCGTACCTGGCTGAGACGCCGCGGATCGTCAACATGGATATCCCTCAGGACGACTGGTCAGAGCTCGGCGAGATGGCAGTGCCCGACGGGGGCTGAGGCTCGTCGTCAGCCACTGGCACACCGCGGAGCACCACGGGCTTGGATCAGCGGCCGCGCGGCCGCTCAACCACGCGTACTCCCCTACGATCGGCGGGTGAGCGTTGTTGAGGCTGCCCAGCGGCTCGCGGACGAGGTACTGTTTCCTGCCGCGGTCGGCACGGATGCGAGCGACGAAGTCCCTGTCGAACTGCTCGACGCGCTGGCCGAGGCCGGCCTGTACGGCATCGTGGCTCCGCCGGACGCGGGCGGCGTGCCGGCTGATTTCGGCACGGTCTGCGCCGTCCTCGAAGCGCTCGCGACCGGCTGCCTGACGACCGCGTTCTTGTGGATGCAGCACATCGGCCTCGTGCGCGCGGTCGCGTCGAGCGACGACGCGGACCTGCGGGCCCGCTGGCTCAAGCCGCTGGCCAGCGGCGAGATCAGGGCCGGACTGGCACTGGGCGGAGCGCTGCCCAAGCCGAGCCTGCGCGCCGTGACCGACGGCGGCGGCTGGCGGCTCGACGGCGTGTCGCCGTTCGTTTCGGGATGGGGCCGCATCGACGTCGTGCACGCGGCGGCCAGGACGGCCGACGACGACGTCATCTGGCTGATCGTCGACGCGGCGGACAACGACGCGATCGAGACCGAGCGGATCAGGCTCGCGGCGCTGAATGCCACGACCACCGTCCGGGTCACGTTCAGCGGGCTGGCGGTAACCGCTGATCGTGTCACAGGCAGGTACCGAGCGAGCGGCATCACCCCGCCCGAGGTGCTGCGGACGCATGCCGCGCTCCCACTCGGCGTGACGGCACGCTGCTGCCGGATGCTGGGTCCGACCGGGCTCGACGCCGAGCTGGCCGCGGTGCGGACCGCGCTTGACAGGCTCGGACCGGACACCGCGGTCGCGCGGGCCACGGCGGGCGAACTGGCGGTGCGGGCGGCATCGGCCCTGATGACCGCCGAGGGCAGCGGGTCGCTGCTCGCCTCTGGCCAGGCGCAGCGGCTGGCCAGGGAGGCCCTGTTCACGCTCGTCTACGCCCTGCGCCCGGAGTCGCGCTCGGCCGTGCTGACCACGCTCGGCGCACCTGAGCTCGCCTAGCCATTCCCCCGCCGCCAGCCGCCGGACCTGGACGTGCTGGTCGTACCACGGGCGCTCCGCTCGCCTGCGGGCGCCCGGCGGCCTCGAGGACCGCCGCCACGAAGAACCCGTACATCGTGTCCTTGTCGAGCAGCATCCCGGCACCGCCGGCCCGGTACCGGCGCCTGGCGAGCCAGCCGACGACGGCGTGGCCATTGCCAGGTCACTGCACGACCCCGAGCAGTTCGCGGTCATGTTCCGCAGGTACGCGGCTCAGATCCAGCGGCGACCTCGGCGAGGAACGCGGCGTGCCGACCGCGAACGCGCCAGCGGCGTCATCCAGCCACAGGTCGAGAAAGCCCCTGCAGCCGTGCCGGCCGGCGAAGACCACCGAGGCGACGTCGGCCATGCCGTACCGGCTCAGTACCTCGCGCCAGACCACGCTCCTGGTCAGGTCGCCGGCCGTAGCCTCGGTCAGCAGCCGGGCTGGTCGCTGCCGGCGCAGGACTGCCCAGCGGTTGACGGCGGTGGCGTATTTCGCCTTCACCAGCGCTGGCAGCCCAGACAGGCACGGCACCTCGGCCATCGGCGCCGAGCCGACCTTGGTGACCGGGTCGGTAAGCAGCCACACGTACGCGCCGAAGCCGGGCACCTCGCGGAGCACGTCGAGAACGGCCCGCCGCAGGTCCCGGTCCGCTGGGCCGACCTCGCCGAGCGCGACGATGCGTTCCCGGGCCCTGGCCAGTGCCCACACGCTGGCCACGCCCCCGGTAATCCGGGATGGCTGGACGCCACGGTTGCTGCCTGGGAGCCTGCTGAATTGGGCCGGTTTCCGGGGGGTCTTCGCGTGACCCTGGCGGTCCGCTTATGCCGTCGGCAGGCTCCGGCCGGCGGCCGGGTGCAGGGATCTGGCCGGCGGCGGCCGGGATAGCTGTCGTTTCCGGGCCGTTGTCGGCCTGGCGTCTGGCCGGGGCGGACGCTGGCCCTGGTCAGGTGGCCAGTACCCAGGCGCCGTCGCCGCGGGTCAGGCCGATGGCGAGCAGGTTCCGCAGGTTGACCGCGGCGGTGCGGCGCTTGAGCCAGGCGTGGTTCTTGGCCACCCCGCGGTAGCGGAGCTTGAGGCGGCGGCCCCGGAAGGTAGCCACCTGGGCGACGGCACGCTCCACGTTGGGCCGGCGGGCCATGTAGTCCTGGCGCAGCCCGGGGTCAGCGGCCCAGTCCGCGCGGGCGGCGCGCAGCAGGTCATCGCGTTCGTGCAGGACCAGCTTGCGCCCGGTCTTGCAGGTGGTGCACCGCTGGCGCAGCGGGCAGTCCCGGCACAAGACGCCGAAGGTGGCGATCCGGGTGCGGCTGAGCGTGACGGCGTGCCCGGCCGGGCAGGTCACTGTCCCGGCCTGCTCATCGACGGTGAAGTCGTCGATGGTGAACCCGCCCCCGGCCGGTGACTGCAGCGGCTTGGGCTTGATCACCGCCTGGTGCCCGGCATCGCTGATCGCGCCGCGCAGGTCCCCGGTGCCGTACGCCGAATCGCCGTACCGGGCCAGCGGTTCCCGGTCACTGCCGGTGCCATCATTGTCACCGCCCCTGACGCTGCCGTGCCTGGTCCCGGGCACCGGCTCCTCGTCCGCGGCGGCAGGGCCGGTGCCTGCCTCGGCGGCCAGGAACTCTTCCGCGACCGCCGGGTCGGAGTTCTCGGTCCCGCTGGCACGGGTCAGCTTCTCACCGGTGATGATCCCGGTCTCCGGGTCCGCGGCGACATGGGCGCGGTAGCCGTCGCGGCGGGCCTCGCCAGACTTGCGGGTGTGCCGGGCATCCGGATCGACAGTGCTGATCACCCTGTCCTCAGCGACCTTGCGGGCGATCCGCCACCGCCCGTCGGTCCCGTCGCTGCCCTCAGCGGGCTCCACGTCCTGCCCGGCGACCAGCGCCAGCGCGCAGGCCGCCTGCTCCTCCAGCTCAGCGTCCTTCAGCGCCGCCACCACCGCGTTGGCGTCGTTGACCAGCGCCGACACCAGCGCGTCTTTCGCCGCCGGGTCATCCCAGTCGATCTTCGGCTTGCCCGGCCGACTGTAGTCATGGCCGGTGCACACCGCCGCTATCTGCTCAGCCGCGCCGGGCACTTCCCGGGCCACCCGGCGGATCGCGGAGACCAGCTGGGTGACGGTGTCCTGGGTCGATACCCCGTCGGCCAGGATCGTGGAGTCCACCGCCCGCCGGCGACGGCCCTTCAGCACCCCGGTCTGCTGGATCACCTTCTTGACCGCGTCGTTGACCCGGTGCGGCCGCTTCGAGCGGGCGATCCGGTTCCGCCAGTACACCAGCGAGGAGGGGTCGAACCCCCCATCGTCCAGCGAGGATCCGATCGCCACCTTCCACCGCACATCGAAGCGGACCGCCTCGGCGGTCTCCCGGTCGGAGAAATCGTGCAGGACCTGCAGGGTCAGCACCGCCGCCATCTGCGTGGCCGGCAGCGACGGCCGGCCGACCCCGGGCGGGGCGAACAGGTCCGCGTAATCAGCGCCGGGGAACACCTCGGCCCGGTGCGCGGCCAGGAACGCGAACATGCTGTTCCCGGGGATCAGGTGCCCGGCCAGCATCTCAGCGTCCAGAAGCTGCCGGTCCATCCGCTCGAAACCCTGCATGAGAACATTATCCCATACCATCGAACACCGGGCCGGCAAACACGCCAGGACCTGGCCTTTTTCAGCAGGCTCCTAGCCCGGTGTTCAATAGTGGTCACCGCACCGTCGCCGCCAACCCTCGCGCTGGGCTCCCGTTACGTTGGTGGACGAATGCAGGTATTCCCGCGATCCGGCTGAGAGGGGGGGGCCTGGTGGCGCTTGACGATTCGGCCAAGGCGTTGATGACGTTCGGGATATCACGGCGTGCGGCGAAGGCCGCCTCGCGGCTGGTGCGCGGTCAGGTCACCACCTTGATGTGCTCGTTGCTTCCTCAGGTCGAAAACAGCCCTGCACTGACTGCCTTCGTCAGAGCGCAGGCCGGTCTCACTCCGGTGCTGCCCAAGCTGACTGGGGAACTGGTTCCGCGCATGGTCGGCATGGAATCCCGGCCGAACTGGGCCAACGTCGCCACGGTGCCGATGCTGTGGTTGGAGGCGATCACGGGCGAGCTAATCCCCCGGTCTCTCGCCAACCTGGCGTTGGCTGGTCCGGTGGCCAGTCGGCGGCCGACCCCGCTGGGCGAGCTGGTTGATGCCCGGCGCGACGATGGCCGCCGCGCCATGGAGCAGTTGGCCGAGCATGCCGGAGAGGAATCCGCTCGCCGGATCAAGACTCAACTCGGTGACCTACTGCGGGACCTGGGCGACGGCTCCGTCGCGCACGACTCTGCCGTGGCCCAGGAATGGACCGGATGGGCATTGCTGGCGGTGATGCGCTCCCTGCAGATCCATGCAACCGTGCTCCCAGACCCCAGTCGTGCTGGGCAGGACGCGATGGGCCGCGTGCTTGCCTTCACCGCCTACCGCACCGGGCAGGCATTGATCACCGCAGCTGCGGTGGACCTCATCGACATGGCCGAACGCGCCCTCTAACCCACTCAACGACACCGCCTCTGGTACACACCACCCCTGGTATGAACCGCCCCGGCGAGCTTGCGTACCGCGGATGACGGGAAGGCTGATCCGACATGCCGGGTACCAAGTACAGCACGGAGATGAAGGCCAAGGCGGTCCGCCTGGTGCGGGAGCATTCAGGCGATTACCCGTCGGAATGGGCGGCGATCGGTGAGGTCGCTAGGCGGCTGGGCATCGGCAGCGCGGAGACGCTGCGCAAGTGGGTTGCTGTGTCTTCGATGTGGTCCTTCGCCCCAGCAAAGTCAAGAGTGGACCGCACCACCCCAAGATCACGCACCCCGCCGGCGTGCGCCGCCAACCCGGTGATCGTTAGTGGTCACCGCACTAGCGTGGCATTCGCCGGCTTCCTGCACGCGAACGTCTGGTCGTCACCGGACGCGTCCCTGCGCTGGCAGGACGCCCCGCACCCAGATCCTCGACCTGCGCCGGGCCGAATGCGCGGCGCGGGGGCGGAGCATGACGCTCCGCCCCCGCGCCGCCAAGCCGCTGGCCAAACTCAGGGGCAGAGAATCGGGCCGCTGCAGTCGTTCGGCGTGTTGTCCCTGACGATGGTGGTCACCAGGTTCACGTTGGCGTTGCTGGAGGCGATGCCGCCGCCGTTCGAACCCGTGTTGCGCCGCACCTGGCTGCCGTTGAGGTTGGTGGTGCCCAAGTTCGAGAGTCCTCCGCCCTGGCCGCCTGATGTGTTCTGCGCGACCGACGTCTGATTGATGTTGCTGACGCCCCCTGGCTGGGTGTTGACGCCGCCGCCGTTGATCGCCGCGAAGTTGCTGAGGATGTTGCCATGGAAGACAGTGAGCTGACCAAAGTTGATGATGCCGCCGCCACCCACGGCCGCCGTCGTGTTCTGGCTCAGCAGCGTGGTCGAGATGCTTGCCCTGGCTCCGCCAAGGTTCGCTACTCCCCCGCCGTTGGAAGCCCTATTGCGAGTGATCTTGGAGTTGCTGACGGTCAGCCTGCCCCCGTTCTGGATGCCGCCGCCCAGGCTAAGGCTGCGGCCGTTGGTGATCGTCACGCCGGTGACCGTCAGGTTCCCCGGCCCGCCCACGTTCAGGATGCGGAAGTTCTGGATCGCGAACTGGCTGCGGCTCAGCACGGTGCCAGGCCCGCCCGACAGCGTGATGGTCTTCGTGATCGTCGGGAAGGCCGTTCCGGCTATGGCCGGCGTGAAGACGCTGTAGTTGCAGTTGCGCTGCAGCACGATCGTGCCCGGCCCGGTGCCGGCGTTGGCCTGGTTGATCGCCGTGGTCAGCGCGCTGACGCTGCACGGCAGGTTCACCGTCGCACTCGGCGCCGCGAGCGCCGCCGACGGCGCCACCGTAACCGCCGCGCCCGCGAGCGTGGCGGCGGCAATACCGCCAGAAAGCCTTATCAATGAGCCCATGGGTCCCCCTTTTGAAGATGCATTTTGCCCTGGATGTGTTCCCGCTTACCGTCAGAGCAAGGCTGATCATATACTCGAAAGAACCCGGTCAGCCTGCGGAAATGCATCCGTTCAGATAAATGCGCGTCGCGAGGGAATGGCGGGAGAATGGCCCGCGTGAGCGGTATTCCCGGTCGCCAGCCGGTGCTGCTATGCCGCGTACTTCAGCACGAGGTCGCCGACCTCGGGCAGCGCCGCCTGGATGTGCTTGCCGGCGCTCGCGCGCACCGAGCGGTACGCCTTGATGATCGAGGGGCGGTCGGAGGCCTCAGCCCGGGCGTCGGTGACCGCGAGCAGGTCCTCGGACACCTGCTCGCCGTGCTTGGCCAGGTAGTCACCGAACACGGCGCCGCCAGAGGCGCTGAAGTCAGCCCAATGCGGCTGGAGCTTGTCCACCAGGTTCGGGAGCAACTGCTCTACCATGTAGCGGACGTGGCCGGGAGCGAAGGTGATCACGGTCTTGTACGCGAGCTTGACCGCGGCACCGGAGATCCCTGACAGGGTTTTGACCTGCTGCTGGATCAGCATGCAGCAGTCGTCGATCACCTTTGGCTGGGTGTCAGGAGCGAGCAGGATCTCCTGAAGGGTTGCTGCAGCCGTCGTCATGGTCGTCTCCGTTCCTCGATTCGCTGTTACTGGAGCGCCATAAGACCCGCCTTGATACCGCCGCCGGTATTTGTCAGTAGCTGATCCTTCCGCCCTGCTCGGGCGTCGGGGTCAGCCTGGCCGACTCAGGGAGCCGGCGCTCAAGTAGCAACGAGGAGACGGCGGCCGCGGAACTCGCCGGCGCGAGATCGGCCGTCAGCGGCGTCGCGGTTATCTCACGCCGATGATCAGCCGCTCGCGCCCGAAGCTCGCGGACGCGAACCGCCAGCCAATCGCGTTCAGGGCCAGCAGCAGCGCGCACGCGGCGAGCGCGAGGCGCAGTGAGGGATGGATGATGTCGTACGCGACGAGCGTCACCACCGCGACGGACGGAAGGTTGGCGAGCATCCCGAGCTGCTGGGCGACCCGCACGTCGCTGGACCTGGCCGAGATCGCGATGCCCAGCCAGATAGACCAGGCGGCCAGCAGCGGGCTGAAGGTCAGCTGGGCGAGCACATCCTGCGCTCGCAGCAGCGCCGAGGCAACGCCGGGCTTCGCGCACAGGCCGATGGCGGCGACTGTCAGGGCATAGACGACGTACGACGCCCCGACCGAGGGGATGAGCGCGGACAGCGCCTTGCCGAGAACGAACTCCTCGCGCCGGATCGGCGTCGTGAGGACCGGCTCGAGCGTGCCTTGCTGACGCTCGCCCACGACCGAGTACGCGGCGATCACGGCGGGTGCCAGGGCGGGGATGCCAAGCATGTACAGCAAGGGATCCCCGTGTTCCAGCAGCGGAGCCGAACGCGCTGGCAGAGCGAAGATGTTGAGCAGCGGCGGGATCACGAAGATCAGCGGGATCACGATCATCGTCCCGACGACCTGGCCGTTGCGCCGGTACTCGCGGAGTTCCTTGCGGAAGATCGCCCGGACGCGCCTGGGGCTCATGGACGGCACGCTCATCGGCGGTTTGCCTCCTCGCCGGAGTCGATGAGCTCGAGGTAGACGTCCTCGAGCGAGTGCCGCGACTCGCCTATCGACCGCACGTCAGCGCCCGCGGCCACAAGCGCGCGGGCGACGGCCGGCGCGGCCACGTCAGGATCGGAGACGGCGATCAGGTACCCGGCCTCGCCATCGGAGTGCCAGCCATCGACCGCGGGAAGGCCGACGAAGACGCGGGCCGGGTCGGGCAGCGGGGCGAGGGTCCTGACCGCCAGCGCCCTGGCGAACAGGCGCTCCCGCAGCTCGCCGGGCCGCCCGATCGTGCGCAGCGTGGTGTTCAGGATCGCCACCCGGTCGCAGAGCCGCTCGGCTTCCTCCAGCCGGTGGGTCGTGAGGAAGATGGTCACGCCGCCGCGGCCAAGCGCCGCGATCAGGTCGTGCACGTCGCGTGCGGCGACGGGATCCAGGCCGGAGGTCGGCTCGTCGAGGAACAGCACCTGCGGGTCGCTCAGCAGCGCCCTGGCCAGCGCCACCCGCTGGCGGAGCCCCTTGGACAGCGTGCCGCACGGATCATGGGCTCTTTCCGTCAGGCTGGCAGCCCGCAGCGCGCGATCGATCCGGTCAGCCGGGTCAGGTACCTCGTACAAGTCGGCGAAACACGCGAGGTTCTCCACGACGGACAGGCGCAGGTACAGGCCTGGTGATTCGGGCATCACCGCGATCCGGCGGCGGATCTGCACGCCGTTGTCCGGCGTGAGCGGGATCCCGGCCACCGTGGCCGAGCCCGAGGTCGGCGAGATCAGCGTGCTGAGGGTCCTGACTGTCGTGGTCTTCCCCGCCCCGTTCGGGCCGAGGAAGCCGAAGACCTCGCCGTACCCGATGTCGAAGGACACGCTGTCGAACGCGACCCGGTCGCCGAATCGCTTGCCGAGGCCGCGTACGGACAGCGCGAGGGTTTTATCCCCCCATGCGTTCTGGCTCCTCATGGTCGGCCCCTCCGCGGGTCTTGCGCTCAAAAACTGATATCACTATGCTAAACATTAGCTATCAGATACGTCAATGGAGGTGGGTCATGACAGCTCAGGAGCTGGACCCAGGAAGCGTGAGGGCAGCCGGCCAACAGGTCGCCGAGCGCGAGGCGCGGTTCCTGCCTGGCCTGCGGATGCTGGTGCTCGGAATCGTCGTCCTGGCCGCTGCCGTCGCGGTCATCTGGCTGGCCGGCCGCTTCAGCGGCACCGCCACGACGGCCCTGATCTGGCTCGGCGCACTCCTGCTGCTGGCTGGAGCGTTGCTGATCAGGGGCCTGACCGCGATCGTTCCCGGACGATCCCACGTCGTCCAGCTGTTCGGCAAGTACCGCGGCACCATCCGCGAGCCAGGCCTGCAGTGGGTTAACCCCTTCACCAACCGGATCGTGGTCTCCACCAGGATCCGCAATCAGGAGTCCGCGCAGCTCAAGGTCAACGACGCGGACGGGAATCCGATCGAGATCGCCGCCGTTGTCGTCTGGCTGGTGCGGGACACCGCGCACGCGACCTACGCCGTCGACGACTACCGGCACTTCGTCACCGTGCAGACCGAGACCGCCGTCCGGCACATCGCGTCCAACTATCCGTACGACAGCCGCGGCTCCGACGCGCTGTCGCTGCGCGACAACGCCGACGAGATCACCGAGCGGCTCGCGGCCGAGCTCACCGCGAGGGTCGAGCCCGCTGGAGTGCAGGTCATCGAGACCCGGCTCACCAGGCTGTCCTACGCGCCGGAGATCGCTCAGGCTATGCTGCGCCAGCAGCAGGCCAGCGCCGTCGTCGGCGCCAGGCAGCGGATCGTCGAGGGGGCCGTCGGCATGGTTCGCCTCGCCCTGGAGCGGCTTGACGAGGAGGGCGTCGTCGAACTGGACGAGGAGCGCAAGGCCGCGATGGTCTCGAATCTGCTCGTGGTCCTGTGCAGCGAACAGGCCACCCAGCAGGTCGTCAACACCGGCTCGCTGTACCAGTGACGAGCCACGCTGAACTGTCATGACCGAGCGCAAGGGCGTGCTGCTGCGGCTTGATCCAGCCGTGCACGATGCCCTGGCCAGATGGGCCACCGACGAGCTGCGCAGCACGAACGCCCAGATCGAGTTCCTGCTGCGCCGCGCCCTCGCGGAGGCAGGCCGGCTGCCAGGCACCGCCAGGCAGATGCGCGGCCCGGGCCGCCCCCGCCGCGATTCCGCGCACAGTTAGCCCCGGATCCGCGCGCCCCGCCCCAGGACCCCTCCGCCCCTCTTAGAGGTAGAGAAAAGGACCGCATAGGGTCCTGAGTCTTCGCCTAAGCCTTATGTCTTCGCGCACTGCGTGCGGGGCTCAGAGCTCCATGGTGGCAGCGAGGTCGTCGTCGACGACGAGCACGAGCTTGCCCCTGGTGTGCCCGCGCTCGACGCTCTCGTGGGCCTTCGCGGCGTCGTGCCAGAAGTACCTGGCCTGCAGCGTCACCGTGAGAGACCCGTCGTCGAACCACGGCGCCATCTTGATCAGGCGGCTTCCCCTGGCCTGGCCGTCGAACTGCTGCCAGCGGACTCGTCCGGAGTCCGGCAGCTCGGCGTGCACGGGCGTGGCGATGGTGGCGCCGTCGGCGGCGGCGAGGGCCGCGTTCTCGAGCGTTGGCGCGGCGCAGGCAAGCACGCGCTCCGCGCCGCCGCCTGTGAGCTCACGGACCGCGTTCGGCCAGTCCGGCTTCGTGTGGTCGACCACCTCGCTCGCGCCGAGCGCGTGCAGGAACTCGTGGTTCCGCGGGCTCGCGGTGGCGATCACCCTGGCCCCGAGGATGCGCGCGATCTGCACGGCGAAGTGGCCGAGCCCGCCAGCCCCCGCGGTGATCAGGACGGTGTCGCCGGGCCCGGCACAGAGGACGTCGGTCAGCCCCTGCTCGGCGGTCAGCGCGTCGATGGGCGTCGCGGCCGCGTCGACCACAGGGAGCCCGGCCGGGATCGGCGCGAGCTTCTCGACCGGGCAGCTGACGTACTGGGCGTAGCAGCCGGTCACAGCCGGGTAACCGTAGACCGGCGCGCCGTCGTTCAGGAACGCGTCGGCGCCAGATTCGCCCTCGACCAACCCGGCGAACTCACCGCCTGGCGTGTACGGCAGCGGTCCCTGCCAGCCGCCGCCGCGCAGGCTCGCGTCCCACGGCCCGACGCCTGCGGCCAGCACCTTGACGAGCACCTCGCCCGGCGCCGGCTGCGGCACGGGCGCGTCGGTGACCTGCAGCACCTCAGGCCCGCCGAACTCACTGACCATGATCACCTGCATCGCGGCTCCCGCGGGCTTCTAGTCGCTTCGTCAGCCTTCTGATGGAATGTCGGTGTCGTCGTCCTCGACGACGTGCACGGCCGCCTCTTCTGCGCTCGCGGCGCCGCCGTCGATCCCCGCGTCCCGCGCGACCAGGTCGGCCTCGCCGGACGGGTGTGCCCCCTCGTCCTCCGCGACCAGCCTGCCCGCCCGCGGGTCCTGGCCGTCATCGAGCAGCAGCCCGTCGACGTACTCGTCAGCCTCGTCCTCGTCCTCGCCGTACGACTCCGGCACCTCATCGTCGGCATCAAGATCCTGGTCAGGCTGTTCCTCGGCCAGCAGCTGGTCGAGCGATTCGCCCTGTTCCTCCTCCTCGGCAGTCGTGCCGAACTTCATGCCGGCCGACCAGTGCTGCGGCGGGGCCACCCCGGTGTCCAGCGGGTCCAAGACGGCGTCGTCGTCGAGCGTCTCGGACGTGTCGCGCACCTCGTAGTCCTCAAGATCCGCGGACTCGTGCCGGTACTGCTCAGTCATCTGGGGACTCCTCTCAATCCGGGTGCTCAGCGCATCGGCGCCAAGACTGCTTTGCCCGCTACGGCGGAACGTATACGTCGCCGCGCGGGCCGCCTCGCCCGCGGGAAGGCTCAGGACGGGGCGGCCGGATCCGCGTACCCGTGCGTGTAGGCGTAGCGCATGGCCTGCGCCCTGTCCCGCGCCCCTGTCTTGGCGAAGATGCGGTTCACGTGCGTCTTCACCGTCGCTTCGGTCACGAACAGGCTCCTGGCGATCTCCCTGTTCGACTGGCCGGCCGCGATCAGCCTGAGCACCTCTGCCTCGCGCGGCGTCAGGTCGGCACCGCCCGGCCCCTCGGCAGGCGGAGCGGCGGCCCCTGGCGCGCGCGCCGCCGCCGACAGAAGCCGCTGCTGGACGCCGGGATCCAGCACCGCCTGCCCGGCCGCCGCGGCAACCACGGCCCGGCCGATTTCGGCGCGCGTGGCGTCCTTCGTGAGATAACCGAGCGCTCCCGCTTGCAGCGCCCCGATGATCGACTCATCGTCCGCGTACGTGGTGAGCACGACCACGCGCGTCTGCGGGTGCTCGGCCGTGATGCGGCGGGTCGCGGCAACGCCGTCGCAGCCTGGCATGTTCAGGTCCATCAGCGCGACCTGCGGATGCACGGCGTCTACCAGGTTGATCGCGGCATCGCCGTCCGCCGCCTGCCCGGCCACCACGATGCCGGGCAGCGTGCCGAGCAGCAGCACGAGGCCCTCGCGCACCGCTGACTGATCGTCGGCGACGACCACCGTCACCGGCCCGGCAGGTCCGTCCCCTGCGCGCGGGCCGGTCGCCTCCGCGCTCACGCCGGTACCCTCATCCGCAGCTGCCACTGCCCGCCGGCCTGACCCGCCGTGAGCGTTCCGCCGCCCAGCGCGGCGCGTTCGGCCAGCCCCGTCAGCCCGTGCCCGGTGCCGGACGCGGCGAGCGGGCCGCCGGCCGGGACGTCCGGCAGCGGGTTGGTGACGAGCACGGCGATCTCCGACGGCAAGAACTCCAGGCACAGGCTTACCGGCTGCCCAGGCGCGTGCTTGCGCGCGTTGGTCAGTGCCTCCTGCGCGGTCCGGTAGGCGGCCAGGCTCACCTCGGCCGCGACCGGCCGCGGCGGTCCCGTGACGGTGAACTCGACGGGCACGTCGCCGTCGGCGCTGTATTCCCCGGCGAGCTCGGACAGCTGATCGGGCAGCGGGGCCGCGCTGTCGCGCAGCGCGAGGATCGCGCGCCGCGCGTCCGCCATGCCTTCCCTGGTAAATGCCCTGGCCCGGTTGACGCACTCGATCGCCTTGCCGAGTTCCTCGCGGCCTGGCGGCAGCTCGCCGAGCAGGCCATCGGCCGCCTCGAGGTTCACCGACACCGCGGCGAGCGAGTGCGCGAGCACATCGTGAATCTCCCTGGCGATCCTGGCCCGCTCGGCGAGCGCTGCCGCAGCGTTCTCGGCCTCGCGAGCCCGCCTGGCCTCCGCCAGCATCCGCTCCGCCTGCTCGGCCCGCAGCACGTAGGCGTGCCTGGTCAGGCCGAAGGCCCACAGCCCGATGAACGTCAGCGGATAGCCGACCAGCGACTCGACAGGCGCACCGGTCGCCAGGCCGGCGATCAGGAAGGCCGCGACCGTCTCAGCGGTGATGGCCAGCGACTTCTCGGTGTCCAGCCTGACACCAGCCGACGCGGTGACCCCGCAGCCGATCGCGATCGCGGTGCTCAGCGGCGACAGCCCGGCGAGGGCGCCGCCCGCCGCTCCCATCACGGCCAGCGCCGTGACCGTGACCGGCTCGGAGTTCCTGGCCATCAGCCAGACGACGAAGCTGACGGCGGACACGCCAAGGGTGACGGCGATGGCCGTGCCCTGCGCTCCCGAGCCAAGTGCTGGCTTCGCGAGCGGCACGGTCACCAGCACGACCGCGAGCACGAGGACCCTGACCAGGATCAGGATCAACGGCACTGGCAGCAAGGCCCGCGAGGCCGGACTACCAGGCGCGGGCTCGGCGCGGTCCGGCTGCGCGGTGAGCGAGCGAAGCACGTTTTCACCGTATCCGCCCAGCCCGGCGGGACGCGTCGGTCAGCGGGTTGACGCCGGGTGGAGATGGCGGCTCCACCCGGTATCGAACCGCTCTCAGCCCGCTGGCCGACGCGCCTGCAACCGTCTGATTCCTAGCGTGAGGCAGGTCAGAACGAACAACTACCAAGAGGAGCCATCAAGTGGACGCCAGCGTCCTGATCCCGAACCTCGTAATCCTCGTGATGGTGCTGATCACGGACCTCGGCCAGCGCAAGGTCACGGCGCTGCGGCTGCTCCGTCCGTTCATCGCGGCAGCCGTCATCGTCCCGTTCTTCTTCAAGGGCGCAGCCACGTCGGGCAACGGCCTGCTGCTCGAGCTCGCCGCCACGGCGGCCGGCCTGGCGCTCGGCGTGCTCGCGGCCGCGCTGATGCGGATTTCCTACGACGACAAGGCGGGCACCGCCGTCTCGTCAGCTGGCGCGCCGTACGCGCTGATCTGGATCGCGGTCGTGGCCGGCCGAATCTACTTCGCCTATGGCGCGAACCACGTGTTCGGCCGTCAGCTCGGCGAGTGGATGCTGACGAACCACATCACCGTGGGCGCGCTGACCGACGGCCTGATCTTCCTGTCCGTCGCGATGCTGCTGGCCAGGACCGGATCCCTGGCGGCCAGGTCCCGCCGGGCCGGAGGCCGCGAGCAAGGCCAGCTGCGGGTCCCGGTCGCCTCGCGCCGGTAAGACCGGCTCGGGGCGCTGGCCGTCAGGCCAGCGCCCCGAGCTGTGCGGCGTTCCGCGCCAGGTCATCCCATCGGCCGCGGAACGCGGTGTAGCTCATGGCGTCCAGGCCGATGTGCAGCAGGCAGGCCAGCAGCCGGCGGCCGCCATCCGCTGGCAGGCCGCCGCGGCTGGCCCAGTGGTCGTGCAGCTCAGCCTCGATGTCGACGCCGCGCCACCGCGGGTACCAGGGCCACCAGTAGATCAGCCAGGCGGCGTCGTAGAGCGGGTCACCGCAGGCGGCACTGCCCCAGTCGATGACGGCCGTGATCTGCTCGGAGTGCACGAGGACGTTCCGGTTCAGCAGGTCACCGTGGATCAGGCGGCGCGGGACCACGAGATCGCCAGCCAGCTCCGCGAGCCTGGCGTAGGCACGCTCGAACAGACCAGGCCCGGTCGGCGAGGACGCCAGTGCCGCCCGCCATCCGGGGACGCGCGCCGTCTCCTGGCCGACCGCCAGCAGCGCCTGGCCCCATGTCGCCGCCGGCGCGGTCAGGTCCGGCGCCCAGATCCCGTAGCCGCGACCGCCGACGTCGATGTCCCCGATGGCGTCAAGCGCGGCGAGCAGGGCCGGCAGGACGGCGCGCATTCCCTCGCCGTCGAGCTCATCGAGCAGGGTGCCGCGGGCCTGTTCGGATACCGCGAAGTACCCGTCGCCGGCCGGCCCGATCTCGGTCACCGCGGGAACCGGCAGCACCTGGCTGCTGCGATCCGCCATCACCTGGTCCTTGCGGAAGTCCTCGACGTGGCCGCCGAACCTGATGACCATCTCCCTGCCGTCCAGCGTCAGGGCATAGGCCTGCGACCACTCGCCAGCCCCGAGCGGGTGTACGCACGCTGCCCTGGCGCCGTAGCGCCTGGCCACGAAATCCCTCGCCGTGTCCGCGGCCAGGGGGTCAGCCATAGTGCTCTTCCATGGCCGAGGAGATCATCGTGCAGACGACCTTGAAGCAGCGGATCATGTCATAGGCCGTGGGACTCTCGAAGGCGATGACGCGATCGGCGGTCCGCCGGACGGTCGGAACGATCGCGGCCGCCTGTGCCAGCTGCGCGGCGTCCACCTCGACCTCCACCCTGAATCCGGCCGCGCAGACCGGCGGGATCCGGCCTGCCAGCTTCATCCCGTCCCGCGCCGCCGACCTGATCGCGTCGGCCGTGACCCCGGGCGGCCGGCAGACCGCGGAGTACCGGCTCACGCAGTCCTTGACGGCGACGGCGGGCACGCCTGGCGCGTAGCCGGCCGCGTCGGCGCAGGTCCGGTCGTCCCCGGTGATCAGCACGATCGGCACGCCGCATTCGGCCGCGACGCGCGCGTTCAGTAGTCCCTCGCTCGCGAGCTCGCCGTCGAGCCTGACCGCGGTGATCGAGTTCGGCAGGTAGGTGTGCGCGAGGACGCCCTCAGCCCCGGCGGCGGCGTGGTAGCCGACGAACGCCACGCCGTCGACGTCGACGTGCTGGATGCCCTCGACCATGCTCAGGTCCTTGTGCCGCCCGGTGAGCATGACGGCCCTGGGGTCGAGCTCTTCGAGCAGCAGGTTCCGCATCGTGGCGTGCGCCTCATTGATGAGCACGGTCGTGGCGCCGCCCGCGAAGCACCCGGCGACCGTGGCGTTCACGTCGGCGGTGAACATCCGGCGGCAGCGCTGCCACTGCTCGGTGCCGGGCTCCACGTCGGCCGGCCAGGTCACGCCGGTCGCGCCCTCCATGTCGGCGGAGATCAGGATCTTCATGACCGAGGCTCCCTTATGAGTGCAGGCGACCTAGCCCACGAGCGTGTCCTTCGGCCGCACCACGCAGAACTCGTTTCCCTCAGGATCGGCTAGCACGGTCCAGGACTCCTCGCCGGCCTGCCCGACGTCGACAAGGCGCGCGCCGAGCGCCAGCAGGCGCACGATCTCCTGATCTCGATCGGCCGCGCTGGTGGTCAGGTCGACGTGCACGCGGTTCTTGACCGTCTTGGCGTCGCGGACCGGCATGAAGCAGATGCCCGCCGGCGCGTTCACGTCGGGGCCGATGACGATCTCCCGCTCCCGCTCGGACAGCACCTGCCAGCCGAGCGCCTGCGTCCAGAACCGCGCCAGCCCCGGCAGGTCATGGGTATCGATGACGATGTGATGAAGTCGGACAGGCATGTCGTTAGTATGCGCCGACGGAGCGGAACGTCCGGAAGTGGTGATGCGAGGTGTATGACGGCCCGATCATCGACGGGCACACGCATCCGATGCTGGGCATCGGCGATCAGCTGGTCGCTGAGCCGCATCCGCCCGAGCGCTACCGGGAGCTAGTCAGCGGTTCCGCGATCACCCGCGCCGCCGCCCTGGTCATGGCGCCGAGGGACGACCTGACTACGACCAGAGCGCGCAATGACGCCGTGCTGAAGCTGGCCGGCGACTCCGGCGGGTTTTTCTTCCCCGTGTGCTCGGTGCACCCGTCCGACGGCGCGGCAGCGCTCGACGAGATCGACCGGGTCGCGGCCGGCGGATGCGCGTGGCTGAAGCTGCACCCGATCACCCAGGAGTTCGACGTGGCCGACGTCGCGGTGACGGACGTCGTTGCCAGGGCGACGGAGCGCGGCCTGCCGGTGCTGTTCGACGCGTACTCGCCCCTGGACGCGGACCAGCCAGGCAAGTTCGTGAACCTCGCGCTCGCGGTTCCCGATTCCAGGCTGATTCTCGCGCACGCGCACGGCCCTGGCTTTCCGCAGCTGCTCTTCTATGAGATCCTCGCGCGCTATCCCTGGTGGCCGAGGCGGGTCTGGATCGACATTTCCGCGACGGCGCTGATGCTGGCCGACGGGCCGTTCGCCGAGCAGTTCGCATGGGTGCTGCGCAAGGTCGGCACCGACCGGATCGTCTTCGGCAGCGACTTCCCGATCGACGAGCCCGCGCAGGCCGCGGAGGCGGTCGCCGGATACCGCTTCACCGACGCCGAGCAGCAGGCGATCCTGCACGACAACGCCGCGGAGCTGCTCGAGCCTGGCAAGCCCGATGCTGACCGTACCGGCGACGACTAGGTTGCGGGGATGACGGCACCCAGCGAGGCCGACATCAGGACAGTGCAGCGGCGGCTGCGGGCTAGCCAGGGCCCGTTCGTCGCCAAGCCAGGGCTGCCTGTCATCGACGAGCTCGTCGCTACCGTCTTGTCCCAGCACACCTCTGACGTCAATTCCGAGCGAGCGTTCGCGCAGCTCAAGACGCGGTTCCCGAGCTGGCAACAGGTCGCGGAGGCACCGGCGGACGAGGTCGCGCACGCGATCAGGTCCGGCGGCATCGCCAACCAGAAGGCGCGGCGGATCCAGCAGATCCTGACGGCCATCGAGGAGCGTGAGGGCAGCCTCGATCTCAGCAGGCTGGACGGCCTCGACGACGCGGCGCTCGAAAGCTACCTGCGGGCCCTGCCGGGCGTCGGCCCCAAGACCGCGGCGTGCGTGCTGGTGTTCTCGATGGGCCGGCCGGCCTTCCCGATCGACACCCACGTCCACAGGATCCTGCTGCGGCTCGGCTGGATCCCGGCGACCGCGACGGCGGACCGTGCTTATCAGCTGCTTGCGCCGCTCGTGCCCGCCGACATCCGGTACGACCTGCACGTCGCGATGATCACGCACGGGCGGACCGTCTGCCGGGCGCAGCAGCCGGCCTGCGGCACCTGCGTGCTGCGTGACCTATGCCCTTATCCGGACGCGGGCGCCGGCGCGTCCAGGTCGATGAGCCGGTAGCACAGCGCGACCAGGATCAGCGTGATCGCCGCTTCGAGCGGAGCCAGGGCGACGACGCGCACGACGATGACCTCCGCGATGTGCAGCGCCGCGTGCGGGGTAGGCAGCACCGACTCGGCGAGCGCGAGGCCGATCTGCGGCAGCGCGACTAGCAGCGCGACGGTCCAGAAATGACGCCTGACGAGGTGCGCTGACCTGCGCAAGCCAGACAGTGCCGAGCGCTGTTCGATCTCGATCGCCGGCGCGACGAGCCCGAACATCGTGACCACGATGAAGCCGGGGATCACCAGCAGCAGCAGCCCGGCCACCATCAGCACAGCGAACACGATGTCGGCCACCACGAGGCTGATCCACGGGAGCGAGCGAAGAACGACGACGATCGTCACCTTGCCGCCGTGCGCGGCGGCACCGCCCTGGCGGGTTTGCTCGGCCACGAGCCTGCAGAGGAAGCCGGCGAGCAGGATGGTCCCGAACAGGCTGATCGCCTCGACGCTCAGGGTTCCGCCGATCGACAGCGCGTTGTTGCGCGGGTCCACGACGTTGTCCGAGATGATCTCGGCCACGACGATCGTCAGGGCGACGACTCCCGCCACAGCCAGGATCCGCCACGTATCGCCCCTGAACGTGCGCGCCGCCGTGCGCATGACCGCGCCGGCGCCCACGCGGGAATCCTCACCAGCGCCACTACGACGAGTATCCGTCTCGCGACTTTTCGTCACCGCGCCACCGTACTCGCGCGACGCCGCCGGCGCTGCGGCACCTGGCGTGTGCGACCGCGGGACAATGGACCGGTGTACCACCGGTTCGCAGTCGGACGGCTCAGCTGCGCGGTGGTGAGCGACGGCCAGATGGCGCCGCCGTGGGAGCCGCCCGTCGCCGCGTTCTTCACGCCAGACGCAGGGGTCCCGGAAGCCGAACTGCGGGACGCGCTAGCGGCCGAGGGCCGAGGCAGGACGACGCTCGCCTGCGGGTACAACTGCGTTCTCGTCGAAACCCCGGACGGCCACGCCGTCATCGACACCGGGCTCGGCGCGAGCTTCCTGGGCTACGGGCCGCCGATCGAACCGCTGGTCGGCAGGCTCGGGGAGGGTCTGGCGGAGGCAGGCGCGACAGCCTCTGACCTCGCCGCGGTCATCTTCACGCACTTGCACCAGGACCACTGCCGGGGCGCGACCTGGTCGGGCCAGCTCACGTTTCCCGGCGCGCTGGGCTTCGCGAACGCCGCAGAGGTGGCGTTCTGGTCTGGCGGGCAGGTCAGCGCCGACGACGAGCACCTGGCGTCGGCACGGGAGGCGATCAGGCTGTTCGGCGACCGGTTGCGCCCGTTCGGCGACAACGCGGAGATCCTGCCGGGCGTGCGCGCTGTGGGCGCGGCCGGTCACACGCCGGGGCACACCGCGGTCTTGCTGGCGAGCCAGGGCGAGCGGCTGCTGTGCGCGGGCGACCTGTTCTACGACCCGCTGCAGCTAGCTCATCCCGCGTGGAGCACGCCGTGGGACCACGACCGGGCGCGAGCGATCGCGAGCAGGCGCCGGCTACTCGGCTGGGCGGCCGACGAGCGCTTGCTCGTCCACGCGTATCACATGCCATTTCCTGGCTTTGGCACAGTCAGGCGCCACGGCGCCGCCTACTCCTGGATCCCGCTGCAAGCGCGGTAAACGGCGGGCCGTCATGCGCGCATCCCTGCGACGTCACGCGAACTCCAGGAGGATCTTGCCGGTCTTGCCTGGCTTGGCGAGATGGTCAAAGGCGGCCGTGACCTGCTCGGCGGGGAACACCCTGTCGATGTCGGGCAGCGCGCGACCTGCGGCGAGCAGCGGAACGACGGAGCGCGCGAACGCCTGCACGGCTGCTGCCTTCTCCTCAAGCGGACGAGCGCGCAGCACCGTGCCGCGCAGGGTAGCGCGCTTGCTCATCAGGGTGCGAAGGGAGACCTGCGCGTCCGCGCCGGCATCGGATCCGACGACCATGATCCGCCCTTTCGTGGCGAGCGCAGCGAAATCGCGGGCGAGGTTCGGAGCTCCGACCAGCTCGAGGACGACGTCGGCGCCGCCGAGCTCCGCGAGCCTGCCGACGGCTTCGTCCGGAGTGACGACAAGGGCCCCCTCGGCAGCCAGAGCCCGCGCCGACTCGGGTGACCGGACGCACGCCACCGCCCTCGCGCCAGTGGCCAGCGCGAGCCGGACGCCGGCCGAGCCGACGGCGCCGTTCGCGCCGTTCACCAGCAGGACCTCGCCCGTCCGCAGACCAGCCTGGCTGAACACGGCGTCGTGCGCGGTCATGTAGGCCTCGGGCACTGCCGCGGCGATGTCGTCGGCCATGCCGTCAGGGATCGCGGCCACATGCCGCTCGTGCACCGCGACCATGTCGGCGAGACCACCGCCTCCGACCAGCCCGAATACCCGGTCACCAACGCGCCGCGAGCGTACGGCGTCGCCCGTCGCAACCACGGTGCCGGCCACCTCGAGCCCGGGAATGTCCTGCGGCGACCCGGGCGGCGGCGGGTAGTTCCCCAGCCGCTGCGCGACGTCGGCCCAGTTCACACCCGCGTACCTGGCGGTGACCACCACCTCATGTGACCCTGGCACGGGATCAGGACGGTCGGTCAGGCTCACGACATCGTTTCCGCCGGTTCCGGCGAACGTGACTGCTCTCATGCGGTATCCCCGGCTTCTCTGGATTGCGAAGCCAGCATAAGGACAGACTCAGCCGCCGGTCCGGTCATTCCGCACCGGTTTGTCGAGCGCGAAGGAGCTTCGCCAGCACGATGCCAGCCGTCAGGGTGTCAGCAGCAGTGAATGGCCAACGCCCGGGAGGGCTGTCGCCGGCACTGCCGACCGCCCAGGCGGTGCCCGCGGAAGCGGCAGCCACGCCCTGCAGGAAGGTGCTGACCGTCAGGTCCGGGCTGCCGGCCTGGTGCCATGCCTTGCCGTCCCAGTGCAAGATCAGGGTGTGCTCCAGGCCGGCCGTGCGCGAGTAACCGACCGCCCATGCGTTGGTCGCTGACGTCGCGGCCACGGCCGTCAGGGTATTGCCCGCGCCAGGATTCGGGCTGGCCACGCGGGCCCACTTCTTGCCGTTCCAGCCAAGGATGACCGTTACGTCCACGGCCAGCGTGTCGGTTGCCCCCACCGCCCAGGCGTTGCTTACCGAGGTCGCGGCGACGCCCCTCAGGTCGGTTCCCACGGGCAGGCTCGGTCCCGGTTGCTGTTTCCAGGCGGTTCCGTTCCAGTGCAGGATCAGCGTCTTGTCGCCGTGGCCGCTCGAGTAGTCGCCGACTGCCCAGGCATCGCGGGCCGACACGGTGGCAACGCCATTGAGCTCGTTGGCTTCAGTGCCCGGGCTGGGGCTGGAGAACAGCTTCAGCCTGCGTCCATGCAGGATCAGGGTGTGCTCAGACCCGCCGCTGTCTGCGTTCCCCACGGCCCAGACGCTGGTCGGCGAGCTGGCGCTGACGCTGGTCAGGCCGTTGCCGGTGCTGCCAGGGCTGGCGGTCGGCAGCACCGACCATGACGATCCAGTGCTCCGCGAGCGTGAAGCTCGCGCCACCGTCCGAGGCGAATCCCACCGCCCAGGCGTCGCACGGCGAGAGCCGCACGCCGACGGCCCAGGAAAGCGTGTGCTCGCATGGGCGTTCCTCTTCGCGTGCGGCCGTCAGTAGCTGAACGTCGTGGCACCGTCACCGATCCATTCCCAGAGCTGCACGCTGCCTGCCAGTTCGGCGCCCGGCAGCAGGTCGCCCTTGTCGAGCTGCTTGGCGTTGAAGCAGACCGGGCAGACCATGCACCGGCCGCCGGCCTTGGTGTACCTGTCAAGCAGCCCGGCCAGCGGCGGGCAGCCGTCGCACGCGACCCCGGTCGCGACGCCGTGCAGGGCCAGCCTGACAGCCTCCTTGGTCGCGAAGATCACGGTCGGCCGCCCTGATTCGGCCGCGCCGACCGCGACCAGAAATGCCACGGTCACCTTTTCCGGGTCCTCAAGGCCCGTGCTGAGGCTGATCACTGCCTTGCCCATCTCGATCCCTTCCCGCCGTCAATCGCACCGATGTCACCAAACTGCTGCTCGGAGCCCTTGGCTGGCATCGGGGATAGGTCCTTAGTTCTGCTCTGGCAACCCTTAGGTTCGGGCTTCTGGGCCCACAGGTGCGGGTGGCACACTGATGGCATGGCGGGCGAAGCGCGGCCGGAGCCGGAGCTGCTGGCTGGCCGCGCTGACGAGGTGGAGCAGCTTCTTAGCCTGATGACCGATGCGGCCGGCGGCCGGTCGGGCTGCCTGCTGGTCGTGGGTGAAGCGGGGGTCGGCAAGACGAGCCTGGTCAGGCGGGCCTGCTCGGACGCCGGGGAAGGTGTCGTGAGCCTGTGGGGCACCTGTCTGCCGCTGCTGTCCACCACGGTGCCTTTGCTGCCCCTGACTACAGCGGTCAGGGACTGGGAGCACAACCAGGACGCGCCCGGCGCGACGGCGCAACGGGCCGATGGGCCCTCCGGGCCGGCTGCCGGCCTCGGGCGCGCCCCTGGAGATGCGCCTACGACGTTCGACGCGTGGCTGACCGAGCTGTGCGCACGGCAGCCGGTGCTGCTGGTTGTCGACGATCTACAGTGGGCCGACCAGAGTTCGCTGGACGTGCTCATGTACGTACTCGCCGGACCGCAGTGGCGGCGCCTGGCGGTGGTGGCGACGATCCGCGACGGTGAGCCCGACCTGCGGCCTGGCGTACGGCGCTGGCTCGCCGACGTGCGCCGGATGCCGCGGGTGCGGGAGTCGCGGCTGGCTCCGCTTGATCGTGTGGCGACCGGGCAGTTGCTGGCCGGACGGCTCGGAGGGCCGCCGCACGAGTCCCTGATCGATGAGGTCTTCGCCCGGTCGCGGGGGAACCCCTACCTGGCCACACTGCTGGTGCGGGATCTTCCGGCGAACGCGACCTGCTTGCCGCCGGGGTTGCCCTGGCAGCTGCGGGAGGCTGTCGCCCGCACCTGGTTCGGGCTCTCGGAGCCTGCCAGGGAGCTGACCAGGCTGGTCGCCGTGGCCGGGCGGCCGCAGCGGGCGGAGTCCCTGCGGGAGGTCTCGGGCGCACTGGTTCCTGACCTGGATGTGGGACCGGCGCTGCGGGAGGCCGTGCGGCTCGGTGTCCTTGTGAGCAGCGCGGACGGCGCGTACTGGTTGGCGCATCCGCTGCTGGCCGAGGTTCTCGAGGCGGACATGCTGCCGGAGGATGCGCGGGCCTGGCACGCCGGGTTCGCGCTCGCGCTGACCAGGAGGATGGAAGCGGCTGGCGGTCATGAAGCCGGGTACGCCGTGGCTCTCGCTGACCACTACATGAGGGCAGGAGATCTCCAGAACGCGTTCGGCTGGGCGCTTCGAGGTACCGATGCCGCGGAATCATCGGGAGGCGCCGCCGAAGCGCTGCGGCTGCTGCGCCGGGCACTGGACATTCAGCCGGTCGCTGGCGATCGGGAGGCGGATCGGGCCGCGCTCCTGCAGCGCATCCGCGCCGTCGCCGAGCGGACAGGGACGCTCGAAGCCGAGCTCGAGGCGATCGAGGAACTGCTCGAGTTCACGGACCCCGCCGAAGATCCGCTGCTGGTGAGCGACCTGCTGGTCAGACGGACGTGGCTGCGCCAGTTCACCGGGCGGGAATTCGGCAACCCCACAGACGTCAGCCGGGCACTGCAGCTTGCGAGTGACTACCCGCAAAGCCCGCAGTACGCCACGGCGATGGCTGCGATGGCCAGAGCCGAGGCGTGGCGCGGCCTGCCGTCCGCGCGAGCCCGCGCCGTCGAGGCTCTCGCTCTCGCCCGGGCCAGTGGTAGCGCGGCGACGCTGTCGTACGCGCTTTCCGCCAAGATCATGGCCTGGTGCATGGATGCCGAGGCACCGCCCTATGACGGTGACCCAGTCCAGGACGGCCGGCTGGCGCAATCGGCAGCGGCGCAGGCCAGGGACTACTACGCCTTCCGCCACGCCACGATATGGACCGCCAACGCCCGGGACGGCATGATCAGCCGCGACTGGATCGAGATCATACGAGAAGGACGCGAGGAACTCACGTCGCTGGGTGCGCCGCACACCTACGTCGCCTACCTGGCTGCGGCTGAGGCGGAGGGCTTGCTGCTGATAGGCGAATGGAGGGCCTGCGAGCAGCGCCTGCGAGTCGCTCTCAGCGCCCCGCCAGGAACCGGCAGCGACACCTCGGCGCGGCTGGTGGCCGCGCGGCTGGCAGCTTGGCAGGGCAGGTCGTCAGAAGCGGCCGGCCATCTGGCCAGGGCCGAGGAGCTCTTCGCCGAGCAGTCCGGCTTCCTGGGTTACTCGTTCGACTCGGTGCGCGCCGAACTGGCGGTCGCCCGCGGCGACACCGAGCAGGCGTTCACCATCGCCCTCGCCGGGCTCAAGCAACGGGCCAACTTCGTCGAGCGGCTGCTGCCAGCCGCGGCCCGTGCGGCAGCCGATCAGGCTGAAGCGCTTGGTGACCGCGGCGAGAACCCCGAGCCTGCCATCGAACGGCTTGACCATCTGCGCGACGCTCACCCCACGGTCCCGGCCGACCCCAACCCCAGACCATCAGAACGCGCCCATGCGAGCGCGATGCAGGCGCTCTACCTCGCCGAGCAATCCCGCGGCCATCGCGAGCCGGACGGCGCCGCCGCGTGGATCGACGCAGCGCAGGCCTGCGCCGATGCCGGGCTGGCCTGGGACGAGGCCTATGCGCGCTGGCGAGCCGCCGAAGCCTGCGTCGTCATCCGCAGCGACCGGACCGCTGCCAGGACGCAACTGTGGCGGGCCCACGCACTGGCCGAGGATCTCCACGCCGCACCGCTTCGAGAGCAGATCCAGGCCCTCGCGACCAGTTCCGGGATATCCCTGCAAGCCGCCAGTCAAGCCGAGACACCCGGCGAACGTGTACCAATCCCCGGGCTGACGGCCCGCGAGAACGAGATCCTCAGCCTCGTCGTCGCCGGGCACACCTACCGCGAGATCGCCAGCGCCCTGGTCATCAGCGAGAAGACCGTCAGCGCCCACATCTCCAGCTTGCTGCGCAAGACCAGCACGGCCAACCGCATCGAGCTGTCCCAGAAGTACCGTCGCCTGACGTCAGTGACCCGTGGTCAGTGACTGGGCCGCGGCACGGCCGCGCCTGAGCTGCCGACCAGGAAGTCAAGGTCGCAGCCCTGGTCGGCCTGCAGGACGTGCTCGGTGTAGAGCTTGACCCAGCCGCGGCTGGCTGCCTGCCGCGGCGGCGACCAGGCGGCGCGCCGTCGCTGCATCTCCTCGTCAGGCACGTCCAGGTGCAGCGTCCGCGCTGGCACGTCCAGGCTGATCATGTCGCCGGTCCTGACGAGGGCGATCGGGCCGCCGGCCGCGGCCTCGGGCGCCGCGTGCAGCACGACGGTGCCGTAGGCGGTTCCGGACATCCTGGCGTCGGAGATCCGCACCATGTCGGTCACCCCGGCGGCCAGCATCCGGCGCGGCAACGGCAGGTTCCCGACCTCCGGCATGCCGGGATAGCCGCGCGGGCCTGCGTTGCGGAGCACGAGCATGTCGTCGGGCGTGACGTCGAGGTCGTCATCGTCGGCTGCCTCGCGGTAGCTCTCGACCGAGTCGAAGACGAGCGCCCGGCCGCCGTGCCTGAGCAGCGCGGGCGTGGCGGCCGAGACCTTGATCACCGCCCCGTCCGGGCACAGGTTGCCGCGCAGCACCGCCGTCGCCGCGCCGGCGGGCTGCAACGGGTCGTCGAGCGTCCTGATCACCTCGGGCCGCCAGGTCCGCGTCACCGTCTGGTCAGCGGCCATGTTCTCGGCGACCGTGCTGCCGGTCACCGTGCGGGCACGGCCGCGCAGCAGCCCGCCGCGCAGCAGCTCAGCGGTGATCACCGGCAGGCCGCCCGCGTCGGCGAAGTCTTCCATCAGGTGCCTGCCCGACGGCTGCAGGTCGGCCAGCAGCGGGATGTCGCGGTTCAGCCGGTCGAAGTCGTCGAGCCTCAGCTCCACGCCGCAGCGCCCGGCGATCGCGAGCAGATGAATGATCGCGTTGGTCGAGCCGCCGATGGCGGCCAGCGTGACGATCGCGTTCTCGAACGCTTCCCTGGTCAGCACCGTGCTCGGGCGCAGGCCCTCGTGCACCATCGCGGTGATCCGCTGGCCAGAGGCCTGCGCGACGCGCGTCCGCCCCGCGTCCACCGCCGGGATGGCGGCGGCCCCCGGCAGGGTCATCCCGAGCGCCTCGGTCATGCAGGCCATCGTCGAGGCGGTGCCCATGGTCATGCAGTGGCCGTGCGAGCGGCTCATGCATCCCTCGGCGAGGCTGAAGTCGGCTTCGGTCATCCTGCCGGCGCGCACGTCTTCCGACAGGCTCCACACCGCGGTGCCGGATCCGAGCGTGCCGCCCCTGAACCTGCCGTTGAGCATCGGGCCGCCCGTGACGACGATGGCTGGCAGGTCCACGCTGGCGGCGGCCATCAGCATGGCGGGTGTGGTCTTGTCGCAGCCGCACAGCAGGACCACGCCGTCGACCGGGTTCGCGCGGATGGACTCCTCGACCTCCATCGCCATCAGGTTCCGGTAGAGCATCGCGGTCGGACGGATCAGCGACTCGCCGAGTGACATCGTGGGGAACTCCAGCGGGAAACCGCCCGCCTGCCACACGCCGCGCTTGGCCGCGGCCGCGAGGTCGCGCAGGTGCGAGTTACAGGGCGCGAGCTCGGAGAAGCTGTTGGCGATCCCGATGACCGGCCTGCCGTCGAACACCTCGGGCGTGAAGCCCTCGGCCCTGACCCAGGACCGGTGCAGGAAGCCGTCCCTGCCAGGAGCGCCGAACCACGCGGCACTGCGGCGTAGCGGCGCCGCTTCGGCAGCACTGCGGCGTAGCGGCTCGTCGTGATGGTTCCCGGTGTGTCCGCGTTCGGCATGCATGGTGCTCATCTTCGCCCAGGCGACAAAGGACGTCCATGCATGCCGAAGATCATCAGCAGGTGCCGGCGACACTAAGGTGATCATGTGAAACCGTTCCTGCTGCTGGCCACGCGCGCCGAAGACTCCGCGGCGGACAACGAGTACGAGGCGTTCCTGCGCTTCTCCGGGCTCGGCGAGCGCGAACTGTACAGGCACCGGCTGGAGCGCAAGCCGCTCGGCGATGTCGACCTGCGGGAGTGGTCAGGGATCTTGCTTGGCGGCGGGCCGTTCAACTCCAGCGATCCCGAGCCGTCTAAGTCACCGGTGCAGAAGCGGGTCGAGGCCGACCTCGCTGGGCTGCTCGGGCACGTGATCGACGCTGACTACCCGTTCCTCGGGGCCTGCTACGGCATCGGCACGCTGGGCACCCATCAGGGAGCCGTGGTGGACAGGACGTACGCCGAGCCGGTCGGGCCGGCCCAGATCACGCTCACCCGCGAAGGCCAGCGCGACGCGCTGCTCCGCGGCCTGCCGGCGACCTTCGACGCGTTCGTCGGGCACAAGGAGGCGATCAGCGAGCTGCCCAGCCACGCGGTCGTGCTCGCCACCTCGCCAGCGTGCCCGGTGCAGGCATTCAGGATCGGCGCTCACGTGTACGCCACGCAGTTCCATCCTGAACTGGACGTGCCCGGCCTGTGCACCAGGATCGACGTCTACAAGCACGCGGGATACTTCGAGCCCGACCGGGCCGGTGAGCTCAAGGCGCAGGCGCACCGCAGCGATGTCAGGCACCCGCCTGAGGTCCTGCGCCGTTTCGTCACGCGTTATGCCCGCGCGCCGAGCGGCTCGCGGACCGCATAGAGGTGCCAGTGCCCGCTGATGCCCTTGAGCGGGTGCTCGCCGCACGGCGAGAATTTCGGGATCGCTACGGAACAGGACGCACCGGGACGATGCATGACCGGGCAGCCGGCCACGCGCGTCTTCAAGGGTCGCTTCCGCCAGGCCAAGCGAGCGGGTGCCGTGAATCAGGCGCCCGCGGCCGATGAGAGTCTGGCTCCTGATCGTCGAGGCGCGCAGGAAGCCGTTTGCCCCCTCGCAATCACGCAACACTCTTCCAGCGATCGCCTCAAGCGGGTAAAACCGGTCACGACCGCCGCTGACGCGGTGTCGATGTGGCGCGAGCCCGATCGTGTAGGGGGTGAACGCCGGAATCGCCGGCCGACAGGAAGGACGCCGCGATGCGGAAGCTCGCAGTCATCGAGTTCGTGACCCTGGACGGCGTGATGCAGAGCCTCGGGTCGCCCGACGAAGACCGCGACGGCGGCTTCGCCTACGGCGGCTGGTCGGCGCCTTATGGCGACGAGGTGGCCAGCCGCGCGGCCGGGAGGGGGCTTGGCGGCACCGCGGGCTACCTGTTCGGCCGCAGGACGTACGAGAAGATGGCGGCGCACTGGCCGTTCGAGCCGGACAGCAACCCCATCGCGGCCGCCCTCAACGCGAGTCCTAAGTACGTCGCGAGCACGACGCTGACGCATGCGGACTGGGCTGGCACCCAGGTCCTGTCCGGCGACGTCGCCGGGTCGGTCCGGGAGCTCAAGCAGCAGGGGGACGGCTCGATCTCCGTGCTCGGCAGCGGCGTCCTCGTGCAGACGCTGATCGAGCACGATCTCATCGACGAGTACCGCCTGTTCGTCCACCCGCTGGTGCTCGGAACAGGCAAGCGCCTGTTCAGGCACGCGCCCCAGCCGATCCGGCTGCGGCTCACCGAGTGCGAGCAGACCACCACGGGGGTGCTGCTCCTCACCTACCAGCCAGAGTCGCGCTGACTGGCAGCCCTGCTGGCCGGCCACCGTAGGAGGGAAAGCGGAAGGGCCGCAGCGCGTCGGGGGCCGCACCGTCCCTGACGAACGCCGCCAGGTGGGCACCGTGTACCAGGCCTCTTCGCCGGGCGCCGGGCTCGTCACGGCCAGCAGCGCACCTGGGCCGTCCCACGTCGCCTCCCAGACGTTCCTCCCCGGCTTGCTGACCTGCCGGCTTGCCCCGCTGGCGACGTCGGTCACCCAGGCGGAGTGCCACTCGTCAGCGGCCGGGCCGGCGTCGCGAGCAGGCGCTGCTGCGGGACCTGGTGTCCGAGGACGCCACGATCAGGGCGCACGCGTCGGCGGAGCTGACAGCGACCGGCCGGCTGCCAGCCTCGGGCCACGTGGTCCTGCTCGCCGTGCGTGTCGCGGCCGATGTGCTGCGGGCCAGGCCGGACACCGCGGCGGAGCTCGACCTGGCGCGGCAGCGGCTCGTCAGGCAGCTGGCGCCGGCGGAGGCGATCGCGATCACCAGGTCAGGCGGCCATGGCCTGCTGCTCGCCGCGTCGCTCCGGCCGCCAGCGCTGGACACCATGCGCGCACACGCACGCCGGCTGTGCGGCGACATCGGCAAGCTCGCCGGCACGCCGCACGCGCCGCGGGTGGGATCGGGCCCGTCGTCAGCGGCCTGGACGCCGCGCGCACGTCGTCCGCGCTGGCCGGGGTGAGCCTGCGGGTGGCCGAGGCCGTGCCGGGCTTCGGGAACGTCGTCTGCGACGACGAGCTGGGCATCTACGGGCTGCTCGTGCACCTGCCGCTGGACCGGCTGCCGCCCGATGCCGTTCCCTCGGGCCTGCGGCGGCTCATCGACAAGGACACGGGCGGCCACCTCGTCGACACGCTGGAGATCTACCTGGACGAGGCCGGGGACGCGCGCGCGAGCGCCGCCCTGCTGAACGTGCACCGCACGAGCCTGTACTACCGGCTGTCGCGGATCGAGCAGGTCACCGGGATGAACCTGGCCAGCGGTGCCGCCGGCTGTCGCTGCACCTCGGCCTGAAGCTGCCAGGCTGCTCGGGCTGCTGCCGGACAGCTCCCCGGCCGTGCTAGCCCATCACGGTGCCGCTGGACGCGGTGTTGACAGGGCGCTTGCGTGAGAACGCCGCGAGGTTGATCACCGACCCCGTGTACGCGCCCGTGTAACGAACCGGGTCGGCGTCGTGGTCGTGGCCGTCCTCCACGGCGCTGACGATCGCGGCCATGAAGCGGCCGGCCAGCGGTGCGTTCTTGAACTGGTTTCCGCTGGTGCCCATCGCCACGTAGAACCCGTCGAGCGACGTCCTGTCGTAGACCGGCGTCCAGTCGCTTGACACGTCGTAGACGCCGATGATCCCGCGAGGCGAGCCGGGGATCGTCAGCCCGGGGAAGCGCCGCGCCGCGCGCGTGACCTGGGCTTCGTAGAGCGCGGTGGTCGGATGCGGGTGCGCCTCCTCAGGCGCGTCCAGCCACTGCAGCGGCTCGCACTCGGGCTCGGTCCCGCCGATGAGCACGCCGTCGCCTGGCGTGGCGCGAACGTAGATGCCAAGGTCCAGGTCGGCGATCGCCGGCCCCAGGCGGCCGTCGGGATTGAAGCCCGGCGGCGCCGGCACGTGATGGACCTCCTGGCGCATCGGGCGCACCTCGACCGTGAAGTCGTCGCCGGCCCCCGCGAGCCGGTTCAGGCCGGACGACCACGGTCCGCCGACGTTGACGACCACCGGCGTGTCGATCCGCTGGCCGTCGGCCAGGTCAAGCCCGGCGACCCTGCCGCCCGCCCGCCTGATCCCCGTGACCTGCTTCCTGAATCCGAATGTCACGCCCTTCCTGCGTGCGGCGTCTGCCAGGTTAAGGGCGGCGAGCTGCGGGTCGTCGATGAAGCCGGCGTCCGGGTTGAAGAAGGCGCCGAGCGTACCCGCCGGCTCGGCCCAGAACGCCTCGTCCTCGAGCTGCTTCGGCGGCCAGTACCTGCCGGTGTCGATGCCGGGCACCCGCGTCTCGAGCTCGGATGCGTCCCACACCTCGTAGGGAACGCCGACCTCCTCGAACATCTCCAGGACGCGGTCCATGGGCGCGACGGGAATGTCGAGCATGACCAGACCGGTCTGGCAGAACCTGGCCAGCGGCTCGCCTGCCGGGTGCTCTTCCAGGTGGCCTTGCCAGTCTGCCCAGTGATGCTTGGACTCCCAGGCCGTCGCCACGCCGTCGCGCGTGGAGTAGTTGAACCGCACGATCGCGCTTGACGCGCTGGTCGAGCCCTGGCCTGGCCCGGCGAGCTTGTCGATCACCAGCACCCGCCGGCCGGTCTTGGCCAGCTCGAAGGCGGTCGACGCGCCGATGACGCCGGCACCGATGACGACGGCGTCCGCGGTCAGGTTCACATACCAATGATCAGCCTCGGCCAGGCCGCGCGCCACCGACAGGTGTCGTAGCTATCCGCGCATGGTTTCGACATGACGTCCGGTGCGACGAACACGACCCGCGCCGCCATCACGATTAGCGCCATCCGCACCTGGCTACGCCAGATAGGAGAAACTGTCGTGGATGCTGGTCGTGGATGCCGAGGTGCGACCGACTTCAGTGTTGCGGACGGTTGCCTGTCGGCACTGTCCGCGCCGCGCGGCTCAGTCCATCGGTGCTTCCCAGACGAATCCGTCTGGGTCGGTGAAGGCGCCCGCATCGCTGCCGATCAGGAGCCGGTGCGACCCGGTGCCGTCCGGTGCAACGCCGGCGGTCTTAGCGAGCGCGCCACGTTTGTTGAGAGTCAGCTTGATGGGACCGGTGTCGAGCTCGACGTATCTGCTTCCGTAGCTCTTGGCCATGGTCAGGCCGTGGTCGAGATAGAACTGCTTGCTTGCGGCCACATCCGTGACGCCCAGCTGGAGCACGATCGCATCGATCTGCCGAGTGGCCGGACCGGTGTCCTTCTTCGACGAGGACGCGACCGTCCAGATCGTGCCGTCCGGGGCCTGGACGCCGCCGCCGTATCCCCACAACGACTTCACCGCCGGCTTGAGCACTTTTGCGCCGGCATCCAGGGCGCTGTCGATGAAGCTGTTGACGGCTGCCGGCTGGGACACGACGAGTGACATGGTGAACCCGCGGAAGCCGGTTGTCGGCGCCTGGGATGCCCGCACCCGCACCCTGCTGCCCGCCTCGAAGGCGGTGGTGTAGAAGGACTCAGCCACCGTGGTGTCGGCGACCTCGATGGTGACGAATCCGATGGCTCCCATGTCAGTCATGCTAATGAAGGAACCGGCGGTCCTTGCTTCTCGAATGCTGATCACCTACCGCACCACCGCCACGATCAGCGCCATCCTCACCTGGCTACGCCATATGGGAGGCACGCTCTAGCGACCGTTAACGGAGAAATGCTGGTAGTCGGGGGACCCCGTCCAGTACCCTCCCCATCCCCAGCCGACCGACCTGAAGGCCGAAACCAGGATCCCGCCGGGGTAGGCCATCCCTGGGCGGATGTCTGATCGGTTGACGTAGGCGGCCCCGGCGGCTGGATGCACGCCGGCTCCTGCCTCGACGTAGGGATTCTGAAGAGTGTTCACGTCTATTGCCAGCCCGTAGGCGTGCATCGACCATTGCGGTGGTCCGGGCGCGACGGCGCGGCGGCAGTTGAATCCCGAGGTGTTGTCGGCGGCCATGGACCGCGGGTCGCTGCCGTGAAAGACGTCGACCGGCTTCATCATCCTGATCGGGAACCGGGCGCGGTAGAGGAGGGAGAAGACGCTGACGACCTGCTCGGCGACGGTGGCGCTGACGATGATCTCACCGGTGTGCGCCGTACCGTCAAAGCCCCGATACGACAGGTGGACCGCACGCAGTTTGCCCGGCGATACGGGACAGCCCGGATGCCAGCTGAACGGCACGTCCCTTCGGGAGAGCGGGCCGGACACCGTAGCTGAGAAGCGCGGCGGACGCCTCGTGCGGTGCTGCCGGGGCGTGGCCAGATGGGAGCGGCCGCCAGGCGCCGGCCCGGCTGACGGCGTTCGTGTTCCAGGTGCCGCTGCTGGCGGATGAGCGCCTGCCGCCGTGCATCCGGTGGCGAGCATGATCGCCGCTGCGGCCACGGCAGTGGCCATGACGGGTTGGCTGATCACGACCACAGGGTACGGCGCGATCGCACGGACGGGCCTGCATCTTGCGGCGCGCTATCGCGCCAGATACGTTGCGTGATCAGATGCGCCCAGCGCCAGCGTGATGGACCTGGCATCCGCCGTCATGATGGGAGAGCAGCGATGGGACGAGGCGGTGCTGCCTGCCGGCGAGCAGTGCTCGTCCTGGCACTGGCGGCAGTTCCGGCCGGAATCCTGCCGGCCGGGCAAGCCAGGGCCGGGCAGGCGGGACTCGCGGGAACGCGGGCTGTGCGGCAGTTGATCACGGTGACCGCGGCATCGCACTCGGCCACCTCCGCGGTCTTGCGGGCGTACCGGGTATCCGGCGGCAAGCGGATCCTGGTCTTCGGGCCGTGGACCGCGCGCGTGGGCTACAACGGCGTGGCCAAGCCGGGCAGGAAACGAGAGGGAGATGGCCGGACCCCCTCGGGTACCTACGGGATCAGCTTCTTCTTCGGCGTGCAGCGCGATCGCGGGTTCGCGTTCTCCTTCCGGCACGCCCACGCCTACGACTACTGGGACGACGACCCGGCCAGCGCCCGCTACAACGAGTGGGTCAATACGCGCATGCACGATGCTGGCGCCAGACCTGAGCCGCTGCACCGGGTACCCGCGTACGACTACGCGGCCGTGATCGCCTACAACACGGCCCGCGTTCCGGGTCTGGGCAGCGCGATCTTCTTGCACGTCGGGACCGGCGGGGCAACTGCCGGCTGCGTCTCGCTGCCGCGGGCCAGGCTGATCAAGATCCTGCGATGGCTCCGGCCCCGCGACCATCCCCGGATCGCCATCTCCGCCTGAGCAGCGGCGGCGAGATTCCTCAAAGCGCGGCCGGACGGCGCTGCCCGAGCGCACAATAGAGGCGATTTCGCTGCTCAGGCGTCTGCGGCCCAGGGACGACCTACGACGTCGCTTGGGAGCGCGGGTGAGCCAGGGTTTGCCACGGCATTCCGCGGGAGGAACGGACGTGCGTTTCAAGCTAGCTGTCGCCCTTTCTGCCGCTATTGTCGCGGGCAGCGGCGGCGGCGCCGTGTACGCGCTGATACAGGGACCCTCGACACAGAGCTTCGAGCCGTCTGCGGGCTCGATACGCGGCTGCGTCCCGCAGAAGCATGCGGGTGACGTCGCGAGCCGGCACCCGCGGACATGCCCGAAGGGCATGGTCCCGATCGGGTCGGGCGGCTCCCGCGCGCGGTCGTCATCTCCGGCGTCACCCTCGCCGTCACCCTCGTCTTCGTCTAAGGCGTCGCGGTCGCGGTCACCTTCGCCATCTCCCTCGTCGTCGTCCGCGCCGCCGCCTCCGGTGGCATCAGGAAGCTATGACTGCAACTACCAGACGGACACCTGGAGCGGCGACGCGTCGTCGGTCGGCTACTCGGTTCAGAGGATCAGCGCCAGCAACGGCAAGAGGGCTGCCTTCTCCGTGCGGCTGAACGCCGATCGCGGCACGACCGAGGTCGTCGGCTACCCTTCTGACCAGTGCCTCATCTACTCAGCGCTGCCGCGCTCGCTGACGTCCAGCTACAAGGTGACGCCGCCCGCGAATTCGTCGGGCCTGGACTACGAGTTCGCCTACGACGTCTGGCTGACCAGCGCGTCAGCCGCGAAGAACTCCAACTGGGACAACGACCTTGAGCTGATGATCTGGACGTACGTGAGAGGCCAGCGTCCTGCAGGCTCGAGAGTCGCCACGCTGGGCGACGGCTCTGCGGTGTGGTTCGCCGGCACCAAGGGCAGTAACAACAGCACCGTCTCTGTGGTGCTGCGCTCGAACAGAACCAGCGGGACCGTTGACATCTCCAGCGTCGTCGCGCAGCTGAAGACGCGCGGCTACATCCCGTCGTCCGACGACGGTGTCCTCGATGTCGAGTACGGCGTCGAGGCTCCGTACGGTGGCGGCAACACCTTCGCTGTCAACACATTCACCGTCACTGGCTGATCTGTCAGGCCTATCCCGGCAAGCCCGCGCTCACCTGGTGCCGGGCGGGCTGATCCTGGCAGTTTCGTATGTGTGGCCGGCCGCGCGGAGGCGGTCGGTGAGCACCGCGCCCATCGCGGTCGCGGGCGTGAGGACGCCGGCCCGGTCTGGCAGCCGGTCGCGGTCAAGCGCGAGGCAGAGCGCGCTTTCCCCGAGCATCACGGCTGTGGCGGCATAGCCGGGATCACCGCGAGCTTCGACCCTGGTGAGATACCGCGCGCTGGCTGCGGTGCGAGCGTGGACCTGGATGCGGAAGAACCCCGAACGGCGGGCCTTCTCGCCCGGACCTTCGCCCGGCTTGGGCAGGGCCGGCCGGAGCAGCGCGCGGGACGGCCGCCGCGCCACGCCTGCCATCAGCGCGGTGAACGCGGCCGTGGCCGCCAGCGCTCGCACCGGCGCGGCGGGACCGGTGCCGAAGCCTGTGACCTCGCGGTACCGGAACTGCCGGCCGTATGCCCATCGCTGCAGCGCATTGCTGCGGCGGACTATCCGCGTGTTGAAACCCGCCATGATGAACGGCCCGGTCCACAGCTGAAGGCCGGGGTCATAGCGGACTACGGACACGTCGCGTTCGTCCCCCAGAGCAGGTTCAGCGTCGCGATCCGGGCTCAGGGCGTACGGGTCGGTGACAATCCGGCGGCTGCTGGCACTGGCCCGCATGTCGTCGATTTGCCCGAGAGCTGATGCCAGGGTGCCGCCGCTGACTCCGCCGCGCATGGCCGTCAGCACCAAGGTGGTGTCCTCGAGGTCTCCTGCGCCGTCCGCGGCGGCTGCCTCATGGGTCAGCAGGACACCGAGATCGGAGGGCACAGAGTCGAATCCGCAGCTATGCACGATACGAGCCCCGCTGCGGGCAGCCGTCCGCTGACAGCTCGCCATGGTGTCCCTGATGAACAGCACCTCGCCGGTGAGATCCGCGTAATCGGTCCCGGCCTCAGCGCATGCCTGGGCGAGCGGCAGGCCGAGCCGGCGATACGGCCCGACGGTCGTCGCGATCGCGCCCGCTCGCCGCGCCAGCGACTGCGCGCCCTCCGGATCGGCGGAATCGGCCGCGAGCAATGGCCACGTCTGCGCCGTGTCGCCGAGACCGTCCCTCACCTCAGCCAGCCGCCTCTCGGACCGGCCCGCCAGGCCGATGCGCGTGCCCGCCGGCGCGTGCTCAGCGAGATAGCCAGCAGTGAGCCGCCCGACGAAGCCGGTCGCGCCGAGCAGTATGAGATCCAGGTCCCTGCCATCGCGCATGCCATTCATCCTGACATGTCGCGCGGAAATCCGGGCAGTGACGGCGCGCGGCATGTCAGGATGCTCGGCATGCCTGGTCGCGCGATGAGCTTCGGAGCGATGGCGGAAGCATACGAACGGTTCCGGCCGGGGTATCCGGCGGAGCTTTTCGACGTGGTGATGACGTACGCGGACCAGCCGGTCCGCACTGCCCTGGAGATCGGCGCCGGGACAGGCAAGGCAACCCGTTTGTTCGCTCAGCGCGGGGTCACGGTCACCGCGACCGAGCCTGACGGCGCCATGCTCGCTGAACTGCGCAAGCACGTGCCGGCGAACGTCAGGACCGTGCCAGCCGCGTTCGAGCAACTGCGGCCGGGCGAGGGCTACGGTCTGGTCTATGCGGCAGCGGCGCTGCACTGGACAAACCCGCAGGGGCGGTGGCCGCGCGTGGCCGCGCTGCTGGAGCCCGGTGGCGTGTTTGCCTCGTTCGGCGGGCCAGCCCGGCTGGCGGACCCGGCCGTGGAGGAAGCCGTGCGCGCGGCCCGGGCACCGTTCCTGGAAAGCGACGAAATCCCCTCTCCCGATGGGACACCTCCAGGACAGGACATGCAATGGCCGGGTACCGAACTCCAGCGGTCTGAGTGGTTCACTGAAGTTCAGCAGTCCGTGATCGGCCGGCGCTTCACGATGAGCGCTCCCGCCTACGTTGGCCTGCTCTCGACCGTCTCGGCCTATCTCGAATTGCCGGCCCCGCAGCAAGAGCAGGTATATCGCCGGATCATGCAGGTTCTGCCCGACACGGTAGAGATCGCCGGCGACATCACCGTCCATCTCGCGCGTCGCCGCCGCGAGCCATAGCGCCCGAGCGCGCCAATCCCGAATATGGCCTGGTCCCCGGTTTTCCAGGACTAATGACCCTGCAGGACAGGGCCGCGGCGATGCAGCCTGGATGTGGCACGGCGGGCCAACGTGGCGCACCATGGCGGATGGCAGGCGGGTGGCAGAGATGGCACAAAGATCGGCGAGCTGGACGGTCGATGAACTGGGTCCGGCAAAAGTGATCTTCCTGCACCTGGCGTCCGGCTACGACGCCATCGTGGTGATCGACAATGTCGCGCTCGGCCCCGCAATTGGCGGCGTGCGATTCCGGCCCGACGTCACGGCCAGTGAGGTGGCCCGCCTGGCCCGGGCCATGACCGTGAAGAACGCGGTCGTTGGCTTGCCGCACGGCGGCGGGAAGTCCGGGATCGCGGCGCCGCCAGACCTGGCGCCGGTCGATCACGAGCGGGTCATGCGCGCCTTCGCACGGGCGATTGAGCAGCTCACCGAGTACATCCCCGGCCCGGACATGGGCACCACCGAGACGTCGATGGCGTACGTGTATGACGAGATCGGCCGGGCCGTCGGCGTCCCGGGTGCGCTCGGCGGCGTCCCGCTCGACGAGCTAGGCGCCACCGGGTTCGGGCTGGCCATCTGCGCGGAGGTGCTGGGCGAAGCCGGGATCATCGAACTGGCGGGCGCGCGCGTGATCATCCAGGGCTTCGGCGCGGTCGGCAGCGCCGCTGCCCGCGCGCTGGGCGAGCGCGGCGCGGTTGTGACCGCCGTCTCCGATATCCGGGGTGCGACCTGGGAACCGGCGGGCCTCGATCTGGCGGCCCTGCTCAGGTACAAGGAGTCGGGCGGGTCGATCGCCGGCTTCCCTGGCGGTGCGGCGGTGCCGCGAGACGACATACTCGGCTTCGACTGCGACATTCTTATTCCGGCGGCCCAGCCCGACGTGCTGACAGCGGAGAATGCCGCGAAAGTCTCGGCCAGGGTGGTGATCGAGGGAGCCAACATACCCGCGACCCCGGAGGCTGAGGAGGAACTGGCCGGTCGCGGTGTGCTCTGCGTTCCCGACGTGATCGCGAACGCCGGCGGTGTCATCTGCGCGGCTGCCGAGCATCGCGGCGCTGGCCGGACGGAGGCGTTTGCCGAGATCGAGGACAAGATGAGGGCGTCCACCGCGGAGCTGATCGACCGCGCGCAGCATGGCGTCCTGACGCCGCGAGCCGCCGCCATGGCCATGGCGGACACGCGGCTGCGCACGGCACGTGCCCTGCGCCGCAGGTTCTGATCGCGGGATGGCGCGCGGCTACATCCCGTCGTCCGACGACGGCGTCCTCGATGTCGAGTACGGCGTCGAGGCTCCGTACGGCGGCGGCAACACCTTCGCTGTCAGCACACTCACCGTCACTGGCTGATCCTGGCAGTTTCGTATGTGTGGCCGGCCGCGCGGAGGCGGTCGGTGAGCACCGCGCCCATCGCGGTCGCGGGCGTGAGGACGCCGGCCCGGCCCGGCAGCCGATCGCGGTCAAGCGCGAGGCAGAGCGCGCTTTCCCCGAGCATCACGGCTGTGGCGGCATAGCCGGGATCACCGCGAGCTTCGACCCTGGTGAGATACCGCGCGCCCGCTGCGGTGCGAGCGTGGACCTGGATGCGGAAGAACCCCGAACGGCGGGCCTTCTCGCCCGGACCTTCGCCCGGCTTGGGCAGGGCCGGCCGGCCAGACTTAGCTCAACTTAGTGCGCATTTGCTGACGAGGGACCGCAGTCCATGATCAGGGCAGAAAGCGGGGGCGTTTTGGCTGGGTTCTGGGCGCGCTGGGTACGATCAAGTTCCAGCTCACGGTGAAGTCCGCGCTGCCGCTGATGTCTTCCACTCCGTGAAGAAGCCTCACCGCCCACGCCGGGGTGCTGACGGCGATGATCTCGGCAGGCAGGAGAACCTCTGCCGGATAGCTGGTCGCCTTGCTGAGGTTGCGGTCGATGACTTCGCACTTCTCGCGAATGGTCACAACACTGCCGTCGTGCTGGGTGAATTGCACCTCCACGATGCCCGGGACCGGCTCGTCGGCGACCCATCGAGTCGCAGTCGCACGCACGAGGCAGCGATCACTGCCTGAGGCGCCGCCCTTGCCGCTTTTCTTCACGTCACGGTCCTTGCCGGGCGGTGGATGCGGTCGAGGGCTTGGCTGAGGTCGGTGGGCAGGGGGTCGGCGGCGGTGATGATATGGTCGCCGGCCTGGATTTCGATGGTGCGACAGCGGCGGGCGGTGCGGACGAACTTCCGGATTGACCAGCCGGTCTGGTGCTCGATCCAGCGGCTGACGGCCAGGGCGGCGAACACGATGCTCAGGTGCGCTTCGGTCGAGTCGCGCTTGTGGTGGTAGATGGGTTATGCCGATGTTCGGGTTATGCCGACGTCGTAGTAGTGATGCCTGCCCGGGCTGGCTATGCCAGTCCCGAAGGTCGGCATAGCAGGGAAGCCTGATCCTCCTTCTGTGACCTTTCGGAAGGAGACTGTGATGGCAGATTCTGTCAGGTGCACCGGCCCGCTGGTCGTGCACATGGACGCGCTGCATGACTGGCTCGGGCGCAGCGGGTGCTCTCCGGGACGATCTGTCCGGTGCGAGCACGCGTTCGCCCGGTTCTCGTCGTGGATGGCCCGGCGGCATCTTGGGCTGGTTGATCTGGACCCGGACCTGATCGATGAGTACGTCGGGCAAGAACAAGAGCGCACCAGCAGCACGACACCGGCAGCGTTCCAGTATCTGCCGATCGCGAGACGGTACCTGGTGGCGGCTGGCGTGATGAGACCGGCGGCGCCGGTGAGCCGCAGTCGCGGGGGCGTGCCCCGGCTGCTGGCCGGCCCGCTGGCGGCCGTGATCCCGGAGATGGTGACCTGGCTGCGGTTGCAGGGATACGCTCCCGGCACCGTGAAGTCGGTCGCCGAGACTGCGGCCCGGCTGAGCGCGTGGATGCACGCATTGGCGCTCACCGCCGAGGATGTCGGCCACGAGCTGCTGGAACGGTTCGTCGTCGCGCAGAGCACCGGGCTAGCCCGGCACCCGTCCTCAGCCCACCGCATCGTCACGGTCCGCAAGTACCTGACTGCCTGCGGCACGCTCGGCGAGATGGCCGTGCCGGCGCAGCCTGGGACGCCGGTGACAGCCGAGCTTGACGCCTGGGGCGGCTGGCTGCGGGCCGAGCGGGGCATTGGTGCCACAACTGTCGCCGACCAGCAACGCTGGGCCGGGCCGTTCCTGACCGGTCTGCTCGCCACCGACGGGCGCATCGACTGGACCCAGGCCAGCTGCGCCGGGGTGAACAGCTATGTCGCAGCACGGGGGAGCGGTTACTCGCTGGCCTCGCGACGGCACCTGGTGGCCGCGGTCAGGTCGCTGCTGCGGTGGGCGTTCGCGACAGGTCGAACCGCTTACCCGATGTCGGGCGGGGTGCTGCGTGCACCCTCGTCCCGGACCGGGCTGCCCCGCGGCCTGCGGCCACCGCAGGTCCAGGCGATCATCGCTGCCGCCGGCAGCGCCACTGCGACGGGTGCCCGGGACCTGGCGGTGGTGATGATGTTCTCCCGGCTCGGGTTACGGGCCAGCGAAATCGCCGGGCTGACACTGGACGACATCGACTGGGCCGGCGGCCGGCTGAGCGTGGTCGGCAAGTCCGCGCGCAGGCTGACGCTGCCGTTGCCGGCCGATGCGGGCACGGCGCTGGTGGACTACCTGCGGGTGCGCCCGGCCCGCGGCACTGACCGGGCAGTGTTCCTGCGGGCCCGTCCGCCATGGGGCAGGCTGAGCCGGCAGGGGACCTCCGGGATCGTCGCGCGGCTGGCCGCCCGCGCCGGGCTGGGCACCATCCGCGCCCACCGGCTGCGTCACACCGTGGCCACCCAGGTCGTGGCAGCCGGCGGCTCACTGGTCGAGGCCCGTGAACTGCTCGGTCACTCTCACACCGACGTCACGGCCAGCTACGCGCGGACAGACCTGGCCTCACTGCGCGTGCTGACGCTGCCGTGGGGACGGCTGCCCTCATGAGCACGCTGCGCGAAGACCTCGACGAGTACCTGGAGATGCGCCGGGCGCTGGGGTTCCAGCTCGACAAGCTCGAGCGCCTGGCCGGAGGGTTTATCGACTGGCTGGCCACGCGCGGGCAGACCGACAGCTTCACCATCGGCGACGCGGTGACCTGGGCCCGGCTCCCGGCTCAGGCCGCTCCCGTCTGGTGGGGCATCCGGCTGGGTGCGGTACGGACGTTCGCTGCCTACCAGCACGCCCGCGACAACGCCGTGCCGATCATCCCCGCCCGGTTGCTGCCCGCAACCTCAAGCCGCGCCGAGCCCTACATCTACTCCCAGCACGATCTCGATGCCCTGCTGGCAGCCTGCCCCGAAGCATTCCTTCACGGCTTCGTCGCCGACACCATGTCCACCATCGTCGGGCTGCTCGCCGTCACAGGCATGCGGATCGGTGAAGCACTGCGCCTCGGCGTGCCCGACATCACCGCCGACACTGAACCTGGCGGCCAGCCCGGCGGCGGGCTGCTGCTAGTCCGGGCAAGCAAGCACGGAGCCGACCGGCTCCTGCCCGCTGACCCCTCCACCATCACTGCGCTGAACACCTACCGGGACCTGCCCGCCCGGCGGCATGCCCGCCCCGCCCCGGCTGGCCCGTTGTTCGTCACCAGGAACGGCACCGGCTACCAGCGGTCCACCATCGAGTTGTACTTCCAGCGGCTCACTCGTGCCGCCGGGCTGCAACCCCGAGGACGGGCCACCCCACGGCTGCATAGTCTTCGCCACTCGTTCGCGACCACACATATCGCGGCTGCCTACCGTGCCGGGACCAACCCGCAGCGCACCCTGACGGTACTCGCGACATGGCTGGGACACACCAGCCCCGCCCATACCTACTGGTATGTCTCGGCAACCCCCGAACTGATGGCGCTGGCAGCCGCCCGGCTCGCCTCGCGACCCGGCGATCTCCCACCAGACCAAGGAACACCACGATGACTCTTCTCGCTCCTGCTCTGCAGCGGTATTTCACTGATTACGCTCACGCCCAGCGTGATCTGAGCCCGAACACGATCGCCGCTTACCGCGACACCTGGCGGCTGCTGATCAAGCACGTGACCGCCACCACGAGCCTCCACGCCGACAAGATCGGGCTGGACATGCTCGACGCGCAGGTCGTGGCCGAGTTCCTCGACCACCTGCAGGCCCAGCGCGGTAACAGCGCCAAGACCCGCAACGCCCGGCTCACCGGGATCCGCGCTGTCCTCGCCCACGCCCTGCCCGATCACCCCGAGCACGCCGAGACGATCACCCGCGTGCTGGCCATCCCGACCCGGCGCAGCCCGGCACCGGTACTGCAATTCCTCACCGCCGAGGAAACCGATGCGCTGCTCGGCGCCCCCGACACGGGAACCTGGACCGGGCGGCGCGACCACGCCCTGCTCACACTCGCCGTCCAGACCGGGCTGCGAATCAGCGAGCTGACCGGCCTCACCACCGGCGACATCTATCTCGGCACCGGGCCGCACGTGAGCTGCCTCGGCAAAGGCCGGCGACGCCGGGCCACGCCACTGACGCCGACCACCCGGGCCGTGCTGACGGGCTATCTCACCGAACGGCTCACACGCCGGGGGACTGCCTTGTTCCCCGGACCTGCCGGCCAGCACCTGTCCCGCGACGCCCTCGAACACCGGCTTGCCAAGCACCTCGCGCTCGCCGCCGGAACCTGCCCGTCGCTGGCAGCCAAGCACGTCACCATGCACAGCCTGCGGCACTCGGCGGCCATGAACCTACTGGCCGCCGGCGTCGATATCGCGGTCATCGCGCTCTGGCTCGGCCACCAGCACACAGCCAGCTCCGACGCCTACTTGCACGCCGACATGGCGATCAAGCAAGCCGCCATCGACCGGACCCGCCCGCCTGACACCGCGCCCGGCACCTACCGTCCCGAGCCCGACATCCTCACCTGGCTCAGCAGCCTCTGATGCCGCCTGCTGGCTATGCCGACCTTCGGGACTGGCATAGCCAGCCCGGGCAGGCATCACTACTACGACGTCGGCATAACCCGAACATCGGCATAACCCATCTCATGCCGACGTCGGCATGAGATGGGTCTGGCCTGCAGGTCGCTCTTGGACATGCGGAATGACTTTTCGATCTCGAACAGCCGGTGGTAGGCGCTGATCACGAAGTCCGCGGTGATGGGCGCGCCATCGGGGCAGGCGGCCAAGTTGGTGATGTAGCCCTTGACCCCGGCCAGCGCCCGCGCCTTGGCTTCCAGCTCACGGTTGACGCTCGCCGTACCGTCGCCGAGCGCGATAAACCGGTTTCGCTTTATCGGCGCCTGCCCGGCGACAGCCTTCTCCGCCTTGGCGACCTGCTCATCGATCCCGCGCAGGGTGCGTCGGGCGCGGTTGTGCCGGTACTGGTAGTAGATGACCTGGTCGCGGCGGCCACCGTTGGGTCCCGCGGGCCAGCGCTGCGTGAAGACCTGCCCGTCAGGAACATTCCCGCCGGGATGCTCGCGGTGCCACTCCGCGACCACAAACGGCACCTCGGGGATGCGCTTGCCAAGGATGAACGACAGCCCGGCCGCCTCGATCTCCTTCTGGTTGGCCTCGCTCACCATCCGGCATCAGCGACTACGGTCACGTCGGGCAGCCGGTGAGCGGTTCGGCCCAGCCCGGCATGCTCCGCGCAGGCGGCGGACAGCTTCTGCCGCCACGCCTGCCTGGCATATGCGGGCAGGCGGCGCTTGAACGTGGCATACGACGGCGGCGCCAGCCCGGCTTCCTCCAGCACCCGTGCCGCGTCGAGTTTGCTGGTGGGCTCGATGATCCGGGCCAGCACCAGCAGCCGGAACACCTCATCCCCACCGGCTGCGCGGCCAAAGCCCAGCACGTCATAGGCCCGGCTCAGCGCGTCCAGCAGGTGGCCCATCCGCGAGGAGGTGATCGGCAGCGGCCCGCCCGGCGCCCCCACCGCCGGGCCCAGATCGAGTTCACCCTGGCCAGCGGCCAGCCGCTGCCGCGCGGCAGCCTTCAGCAGCTCCAGCCCGGCACCATCGTGCGCCGATCCCAGGTGCTCGATCTCCCGCGACCCCCGGTGTGAGGAGTACACGATCTGCACCGCCGTCGCACCCGAGGACGTCTTCACCGTCCGCACATACGGCACCGGGCCACTCTACGGCCCCGGATTAGTGCGCACATCTGCTTGCCCCAAGCATCGAACACGCAGGTCAGCACGGTGAGCCAGCCGAAAATCCATGATCGTGAGCCAAGTCAGGTGAGATACCGGGCGCCCGCTGCGGTGCGAGCGTGGACCTGGATGCGGAAGAACCCCGAACGGCGGGCCTTCTCGCCCGGACCTTCGCCCGGCTTGGGCAGGGCCGGCCGGAGCAGCGCGGGACGGCCGCCGCGCCACGCCTGCCATCAGCGCGGTGAACGCGGCCGTGGCCGCCAGCGCTCGCACCGGCGCGGCGGGACCGGTGCCGAAGCCTGTGACCTCGCGGTACCGGAACTGCCGGCACAGAGTCGAATCCGCAGCTATGCACGATACGAGCCCCGGTGCGGGCAGCCGCCCGCTGACAGCTGGCCCTGGTGTCCCTGATGAACAGCACCTCGCCGGTGAGATCCGCGTAATCGGTCGCGCCGAGCAGTATGAGATCCAGGTCCCTGCCATCGCGCACCCGCTCATCCTCACGTGCGGACAGCCGTCGCGGGAAGGCCTGGCACCGGCGTTCAGCTCGTGACGTACGGCCAGCATTCGCCGGAGTCCGGGAATGCAATCTTAAACCTTTCTGTCGGCAGCTGCCACGCATCGGGCGAGTCTCCACGGATTCAATAACACCACCTACGGTTGACGTCGCTTATCCAGACTGAAATGAACAAAAAGGCATGAATAGCACTTCAAGGGTGGCGTATTGGGCTAACATTATAGTTTCAGGTAGCTCATGGAAGGTGCGTGTTCATGCCGATGCGCTTCAACCCGCCGCCGGGCTGGCCGCCACATCCACCAGGGTGGCGCCCGCCGCCCGGTTGGCAGCCCGATCCATCCTGGCCGGATCCACCCGCTGGGTGGCCCTTATGGATTGACGATCAGCCGCCGGCTCGGACAGTCGTCAACGGGCCGGACGCGGCGTGGGCTGTCGGCGGGGGTTGCGCGGTGTTCTTCGGGTCGCTGCTTCCGTTTATAGCGAGCTCCGCGTTCGACCCTGTCACCATTCATGCCGGAGCACGAGCGCTGTCTGCAATCTTCGGGTTGCTACTGACGGCTCTCGCCGCCGCCTTGCATTTCGTGCCCGTTGCTACGGCGTCGGCACTGCGGGCCAAGACACTTGCGCTAGCCCTTCCACTTCTCGTGCTTGCCGTCCTTGGTACAGTGGCCTACCTCGGCTTTGCGCTTATCGGTGTCCTCGGATTTGAGCAGCACGGCGCATTCGGTTTGCCAGAAAGAGTCACTTTTTCGCCGAACGTCGGCATCATTCTCGCCATAATTGGATGTGTTGCAGCAGGAATTGGGGCGATTCTAACGCTTCGCCATAATTTGCGACAACACTAATCAGCTCAGCCGAGTCACATATTAGTCAGTCTTTGACAATATCTCAACCGGCTTGTGCCCACGCAAAAGCCGTCACGTTGTCAGCGATCCTTATTTGCTGCTTCGCGCTGAATGTAGCGATGAGCCGTCCTTGAGGATTCTCGTTGAGCAACGTCCATCTACTCTTGCCAAGGATTCGCGCCTGCCACCGCTTGGGCCGTCCGAAGAAGCAGCCGTGATGACATGGGTATCGTTCCAGTGCCCGTTCTGGAGCCGGTAGACGTGCGGCATCAAAGCAGCGCTACTGCTCGGGAGCCTCGGCTGCCGCCAGGCGGATACACAGACATTATCGGAATTGTCGATCCAGATCCATGAGATTCTAAGTCGCGCTCCATGACCATCAGGCAGCGTAGTAGTTACGTATGCATGGGTTAGAAGATTGATTACCCTGCCCAGCGACACCCACATGGCGGGCTTCACGCGGTCGTTCCTGAGCTCCATCCGCTGCTGCTACGGCGCGCGCCGGTGCCGCCTGGCGGCGGTCTGTAGCGGCGCGGCGGGCGGCGCCTACCGCCCGGCGGGCACGATGTTGGCGTTGAGGTGGAAGAGGTTGTCAGGGTCGTACTCGGCCTTGATCCCGGCGAGCCGGTCGTACTTGGCGTCGCCGTAGCTGTTGCGGACCCGGTCGCCCTGGACGTCGGCGAGCGCGTTGACGTACCCTTCCCCGCTGCCGATGGCGTGCGGGCGGAGCGCGTTCCAGAACCCGCGCACCCAGTCCCGCTCGGCTGCCAGCGTGCCGGGGTCGGGTGCGAGGCCGATGAGGAAGGCACCGTAGCGCGGTGAGCGCCCGCCGCCGAACGCCGTCTCGTCGTCGCCGACCTGGCTGTACGCACCGTCGAGCCGGTAGAACAGCGCGACCGACATCGGCGACGTCTTCCGCGGCACCTGGTCGGCGACGACGTCGATGACGTCGTCGGACAGGTCGTGCACGTAGGTCGTCATATCGTAGCCGTAAAAGCCCCAGCCGTTGGACTCGTCGAGCATCTTCTGCAGGTCGACGAAGGGCATCGGCGTGACGATGTCGAACAGCGGCGGCGCTGCCTGCCTGACCTTCTCTGCGAACCTGGCATGCTGCTCGGCTGATCCGAATCCCGCGAGCAGCAGGACGTAGCCGGGTGCGAAGTGGTGCTGCTCGGGAACGAAGGGCGCGGGCGGCGCGTTGAGCGCGCCGGTGACGGCGCCGACGTCCTCCGGCAGGTCGGCCACGATCTCGCGCGCCAGCCGCAGCGGTTCTGTGCCCTGGTCCAGGTGCCAGAAGAACAACCCGAAGTTCACGACGGGATGAACCTCGTGCAGACCGAACTCGAAGGAGGTGACGACGCCGAAGTTGCCGCCGCCTCCGCGTATCGCCCAGAACAGGTCGGGATGCTCCTCCGGCGAAGCCCGCAGGACCTGTCCGGCGGCGGTGACGACCTCGGCCGCGCGGAGGTTGTCGATGGTCAGGCCCAGCTTCCTGGTGAGCCAGCCCATGCCGCCGCCCAGCGTCAGTCCCCCGACACCGGTGTGACTGACCAGCCCCGCGGGCACGGCGAGGGCGTATTCCTGCGTTGCAGCATCGAGATCTGCCAGCAGTGCGCCGCCGCCGGCCGTGGCGCGCCCGGCAACCGGGTCAACCCTGACCGCGTTCAGCGGGCTCAGGTCGATCATGAGGCCGTCATCGCTGACGGCCATGCCCGCGGTGTTGTGGGCTCCGGCGCGTACCGATATCTCCAGCGAGTGGTCGCGGCCGTACGTCATGGCCTCGACTACGTCGGCGGTGCTGACGCAGCGGGCGATCGCTGCCGGGCGCCGGTCGATCCCCGCGTTCCAGACCTGGCGCGCCGCATCGAAACCCGCGTCCGCGCGCGTGATAACAGGCCCGCTCATCGCGTCGCGAAGCTTCCCGATCCCGTTGCCGGCCGCGTGTGTCATGTCCGCTTCCCCCAAGAGCCTGTCGTGGCGGCCCGGCCCCGTACCGACCCTCAGGGCGTTCACCCCCGGCCGGACCGCCACCCGGCTAACCCAAGACCCGCGCTGTGTACCGGGTGTGAAAGCGGCATGGTGATGCGGCACACATCTGCGCCGGCGCCGGTCCGCTTACCTGGCCGGCTGGGCAGCACAAACCTCGCGGACGAACCAGGCGGCCTGGTCAATCGCGCTGTCGGCGGCGGCTAGCATGCCTGGCTGCAGCGTGAAGTCGTGCCACATCCGCGGCCACCTCGTGTACGTCACGTCGACTCCGGCGGCCGTCGCGCTGGCCGCCAGCATTTCGGAATCTGGGGCGAGCAGTTCCTCGGTCCCGGACTGGATCAGCAGCGGCATCAGCCCGGCGTGCGCGGCGCGCAGCGGCGAGATCAGCGGATCCTGCCAGGATGACGGGTCGGCGTAGGCGCGCGCGCACGCATCGAGCCACCCGGGAGTCAGCATCTTGTCGCGCCGCACCAGGTCAGGGTCGGCGTCGCGGGTACGGCCGAGATCGAGCCACGGCGAGAGCAAGACGCAGCCGGCCGGCAGCTCCTGGCCGGCCTCGCGCATCGACAGGACCTGCGCGAGCGCCAGCCCTCCGCCGGCGGAGTCGCCGGAGAGCACGAGCGAACCCGCGCCCGCCTCGGCGGCCAGCGCTGCCACGACCGCGCCGGCGTCATCGAGGCCCGCGGGAAAGCGATGCTCGGGCGCCAGCCGGTACTCGGGCAGCACGACCGTGCAGCCCGCCGCCGCGCTCAGCCTGGCCGCCCAGGACCTGGCGGTGCCCGCCGAGCCCAGGCAGTAGCCGCCGCCGTGGAAGTGGATCACCGTCATCGGCGAGCCAGCCGTGCCCGCCGCGCCAGCCGCGCCAGCCGCGCCGGCGGACACGCTCTCGGCGCGCACGCCGCCGATCGTCCGCTCGGTGACCGCGGTGCCTCGCGGCAGCCGCGTGGTCTTGTCGAGCTGGTCAAGCCGCGAGCGCTGCTCCTGCCAGCTCAGGTCGGGGTTGAGGCAGCGCCTGCCGATCTGCCTGACCCCGAGCCGCATCACCGCCGGCGGCACCCGGAGCCCGCGGAGCCAGCGTCCGCCCTGCCTGGCGCTCATGCCGCGCTGGCAGTGGTCGCCGGCTGCCTCGGCAGCACGCGGTACGCGCTCAGGTCGAAGTGCCTCACCCGGTGCCGGTACAGGAACGTGTGGTCGGGCCAGTTGTTGGTGTTGCGCCCGCTGGCCGTCGTGTACCAGCTGTGGCAGCCGCTCTCCCATACCGACGTGTGGCTGGCGGACTGCACCCAGGAATTGAACGCGTCGTGGACGTCGGGCCGAACGTCAAGCCAGGCCAGGCGTTCGGTCTCGAGTGCCTGGATCGCGGCGAGCGTGTAGCCGATCTGGCCTTCGAGCATGTAGATGATCGAGTTGCCGCCGAGGTTGGTGTTCGGCCCGTAGAGGATGAAGAAGTTCGGGAATCCGGACACGCTGATGCCGAGGTACGCCTGCGCGCCGTCTTGCCAGGCGTCGGCCAGCCGCCGGCCGTGCAGGCCGGTGACGGCGATCGGCGACAGGAACTCGACCGCCTTGAACCCCGTGCCGTAGATGAGGACGTCCGCGGCGCGGGTCGTGCCGCCGGCGGTGACCACGCCGTCCGCGACGATCCGCTCGACCTTGTCGGCGATCAGCTCGACATTCGGCCGCGCTAGCGCCGGGTACCAGTCGTTCGAGAACGCCACCCGCTTGCAGCCCATCACGTAGTCAGGGACGCACCTGGCGCGCAGCTCAGGATCGGCGATCTGGGCGTCGAGCTGGCGGCGCCAGAGCCGCATCGGCCCGGCCAGCAGCTTCGGCGACAGAACGAAGCCGCTGGTGAGCAGCTCGCCGTAGAGGAAGATGCGCAGCCGGTCGGCCTTGCGCACCACGGGCAGCCGGTCGAACATGGCCTGCTCGGCCTCGCGGTACGGCCGGTCCGCCTTCGGCAGCACGTAGGGGGCTGAGCGCTGATAGACGTCGACGTGACCGGCGACCTTGGCGATCTCGGGCACGAACTGGATCGCGCTCGCCCCTGTCCCGATCACGGCGACGCGGCGCCCGGTCAGGTCGACGTCGTGGTTCCAGCGGCCGGAGTGCCAGGAGGGTCCCGCGAACTCGTCCCGGCCACCGATGTCGGGAAGGGCTGGCCTGCCTAGCTGGCCGACGGCGCAGACGACCGCGGTCGCCTCCAGGGTGCTGCCGTCTTCCATGGTGAGCGTCCACAGCGCGCTGCCCTCGTCGAAGTCCGCGGCCGCGACCCCGCAGCCGAAGCGCAGCCGACCGCCGAGACCGTGCTCGGCGACGAGGCCGTGCAGGTAGGCGAGGATCTCCTCGCGCACGGGATAGCGCCGGCTCCAGCGCCACGGCCGGAACGAGAACGAGTACAGCTGCGACGGCACGTCGCAGGACAGGCCAGGGTAGCTGTTGTCGCGCCAGGTCCCGCCGAGGTCGGTGGCCCGGTCGAGAATGACGAAGTCGTCGATGCCCGCTTCCTTCAGCCTGATCGCCATGCCGATCCCGCCGAACCCGGCGCCGATGATGACGACTCGGTACGGCATGGGCACTCCCTCAGCGACGTGGGACCCGGCACGCGCAGCATAACCGAATCGCGCCGTTCGCCTTACATGTACGCGTTGGCCTGGATCCGGTACAGCTCGGCGTACCGGCCGCCCCTGGCCATCAGCTCGTCGTGGCTGCCGACGTCGGCCACCTGCGCACCGTCGAGCACCACGATGAGGTCCGCCATCCGGACGGTGCTGAACCTGTGCGACACGAGGATCGTCACGTTCCCGTGGCGCCTGGCCTGCCGCGCCCGGCCGGCGTACCGCTCGAACAGCTGATGCTCGGTCTCGGCGTCAAGCGCGGCTGTCGGCTCGTCCAGCGCCACGACCAGCGGCTCGTCGCGCATGAAGCCCCGGGCCAGGGCGAGCTTCTGCCACTGGCCGTAGGAGAGGTCCACGCCCTCCTGCCAGGTCGGCCCCAGCTGGGTCGCCAGCCCGCCCGGCAGGGACTCGACGACGTCACGCGCCCCGGCCCTGTCCATGGCGGTCACGAGCGCGGGCTCGACGTCCAGCCGCGGCAGGTCGCCGATCCCGATGGTCTGCCCCGCCTGGAACTCGAAGCGGAAGAAGTCCTGGAACGCCCCCGCCAGCCGCTGCCGCCACTGCGACGAGTCGATCCTGGCCAGGTCGACCTCGTCGATCAGTATCCGCCCCGAGGTCGGCGCGTAGAGCTTGGCCAGCAGCTTGACCAGGGTGGACTTGCCAGCTCCGTTCTCGCCTACGACGGCGACCACCGAACCGGCCGGGAGCAACAGGTCGACGTCGCGGAGCGCGGGCACCTCGGAGCCCGGATAACTGAACGTGACGTGCTCAAACCTGATCGCCGCGCGGATGCTGTCCGGCGCCGGCTGGTCTGCCTGCCTGGTCACGGCGCTGGCGTAGTCCTCGAGCCAGGCCAGCCGCCGCGACCCGTCCATCCAGATGCCGCGCAGGAAGCCGATCTCGCTGACCGTCGCGCCGACGTAGGACGAGAGCCTGGCACCAGCCGCGAGCACGAGGATGGCCGAGGCCGGCGATGCCCGCGGCCCGGCGGCCACGAGCACGATCGCGCCGACATAGGCGAGCGCGAAGACCGCCCAGCCCGCCGCGTACCAGGCCGAGGAGCGGGTGCGGGCCGTGGCCACCGGCCCGTACCAACGCTCCCAGGATGCCCGCCGCCGCGCGGCGAGCGCGCCGCCGATGCCGAGCACCCGCAGCTCCTTGCCGGACGAGGCGGTCGTCGACAGGCCGAACACGTGCCGCGCCAGGCGGTCCGCGTGGGCGGCGCGCTCCTGGGCGGTGCGCTCGACGACCGGCCGCCAGGACGTGGCAGCGACCGTCGGGACCGCGAACAGGACCAGGGTCACGAGCACCGGGTTCACGGTCGCCAGCAGGCCGACGGTGACGCCGAGCCGCAGGATCCAGCCCGCTGTCGAGAAGACTGACATGTACATGTGATCGAGGGTGAAGATCTGCTCGCGCAGCACCGACAGCCGGTCGAGGTACTCGGGCCGCTCCTGATGCGCGATCGTGGCGATGGTCGCCTGGAGCCGCGCCACGTGGGACTCGAGCGCGATGGTGACCTTGTCCCTGAACCGGCGCTGCAGCCTGACCGAGATGGTCTGCAGCAGCCAGGTCGCCACCACCGAGACCGCGAGCGCCACGACCGCGAACCTGAGCAGGCCGTCCTTGTGCTCGATGAGGCCTTCTCCCAGCAGCTTGAACCACGCCGCCAGCAGCGCGTCGGGCAGCGCCGCGACGAGGGCAAGCACGAAGGACACGCCCATCAGCGCGGGCTCGTAGCGGAAGCCGAGGCGGCACAGCCGCCACATCGACGCGAGCGCCGGCGGCAGCCGGTCCAGATCCGCGGCCGGCTGCGGACTACGAGAGGACATCGAAGGTCACCTCCTCCTCGCCTTCCTCGGGGGTGCCCTCGGCGAACCGCTGTGCCTGGAGCGAGAACATCGTCCAGTAACGCCCGCGCCTGGCCATCAGCTCGTCGTGGCTGCCCAGCTCGACCACCGCCCCGTTCTCGACCACCGCGATCCTGTCGACGTGGCGGACCGTGGAGAACCGGTGCGAGATCAGGATGGTCGTGCACGACCTCGTGGCCGCCAGGATCCGCTCGAAGATCTCCGCTTCCCCGCGGACGTCGAGCTGGGCGGTCGGCTCGTCGAGCAGCACGAGCCCGGCCCCCAGGCGGACGGCCGACAGCGCACGCGCGAGCGCCACCCGCTGCCACTGCCCGCCGGACAGCTCGGTGCCGCCCTCGTACCCCTTGGCGAGCACCGTGTCCAGGCCCGTGAGCGCGCCGGCCCCCGCATCGGCGAGCGCCGCCCTGACGGTGCCGTCCAAAGCGGTGCCGTCCAGCGCGGCAGACCCGTCTGACGCATAACTGGACGCACCCCCGGCCGTCGCACGAGGGGCGACGTTCTCCCGCAGCGTCAGCTCGAACCGCACGAAGTCCTGGAACACGGCCGTGATCCGGCGCCGCCACGACTCAAGATCGAGCTCACGGAGATCAACCCCGTCAACCTCGATGCTGCCCGCCTGCGGGTCGTAGAGCCGGCACAGCAGCTTGGCCAGCGTGGTCTTGCCCGCTCCGTTCTGGCCGACGATGGCCAGCGAGCTACCGGCCGGGATCTCCAGGCTGAGCCGTTCCAGCACCGGGCGCGACGGCGCCGCTGGATAGGCGAAGCTCACGTCGCTGAACCGGATCTCGTGCGCCGGCATCCCGTCGGCCGGCCGTTCTCCCGACGTGACCGTGCTGGTCCTGGCCATCGCGGCCGTCAGGCGGGCAACAGCCGCTACCGGGGCCGCAGCTCCGTCGAGCGCCCAGTTAAGACCGCCGAAAGCGACCATGGACGTGCCGACAGCCGCCGACGCGTAGGCGACCAGCCCGCCGAGTCCCAGCCGGTGATCGAGCGCCGCCGACGCGAGCATCCACAGGACGAACGCGTTGGCCGCGAGGACGAGCGCGAAACTGGCGAGCACCGAGCGCTCGCGCATCCTGGTCGCCTCGTACTGGAGCCGGTGCAGCCGCCGCCGGCTGTGACCGAACCGCTCGAGCACCCAGTCGGGCAGCCCGAAGATCCGCACCTCCTTGGCCGCTGGCGGGTCCACGGCGAGCCGGTAGGCGTAGTCGGCGTCCCGCTGAGCCTGACGGACCTCTTCTGTGTTGCGGTCCTTCCAGACCGCGCTCTCGCGCAGCAGCCAGTGCGTCCCGAGCCACGCGCCGGCCAGCACCGGCGGCGCCCACCAGGCGAAGCCGAACAGCACGCACGCCTGGGCGAGGCCTGCCACCATGTCCACCAGGCCGCCCGCGATGAAGTCCATCGACGTGTTCAGCGGCGGACCGGTCATGCCGCGGTCGAAGTCCCTGGCGACCTGCAGGTCCGCGGCCAGCTCGGGATCCTCCAGGTGGCCGATGCCGGGGACGTCCGCGCAGGCCTCGGTCAGCTCGTCGTAGAGCCAGGCAGCCGTCCTGTCACCGAGGTTGGCGCTCAGAGCCGCGTGCAGCGGGGCGATGACCTGCAGCAGCACGAACACCACGCCGACGGCGGCCAGCGGCAGCGCGAGGCTGTGACCGCGCTGGATCGCGCCGACGAGAACGCCGGTGGCTATCGAGAAGCAGGCCGGCAGCAGGCCGCGGACGAGCAGGAACGCCAACCAGCCGAGCGCCATCGGCCGGTCGGCCCGCGACAGCGCGCCGGCGAGCCGCAGTTCCTGCCGCGCCCGGATCCGCCGGAAAGCCTCAGTCATAGCCTCAAGCCTGCCAACCAAACGCCGGTATGTATTGGACTTATCGGCACTCCTCCCCCCGTTCCTGCCCCACCTATGAACCCTTGGTGGTGTCAGAAGCCCACCAAGGGTTCATAGGTGGGGCAGGGCACTTGCAAAGATCGGGTCGCGCTCAGGGCTCGTTGCGTTCATGGCTGACGGACTGCGGGTAGCATCGCGCAGCGTGCCGCGCGCCCATGCGCGCTGTAGTCCGCGAGCAGAAGGAGAGCAATGCCGGCAGCGAGTCACGACGGGGAGCCAGGCGAGGAGAGCTGGGTCCCCGGGCCTGGACACAGCTGGGACGAGCTCTGGCCGATCGAGACGTTCGAGGCCGACCTGGCGCTGCCGATGCCGGTGCTGTGCAAGCCGGCAGTGGCCGTTCCCGAGCACGTCATCACCCAGGCAGAGACGCTCGCGGTGGCCGAGCGCCTGCACGCCAGCCATCCGAAGCTGCGCCTCGCGCTCCGGCTGATCGAGAACACGGGCGTCAACAAGCGGCACCTGATCAGGCCCATCGAGGAGACCCTCGTGCACACCGGGTTCGGCCACCGGAACAAGGTGTTCGAGGCCGAGGCCAAGAAGCGCATCCCTGACGTCGTGGCCGGCGCGCTGGCGAACGCGGGACTGGGCGCCGGCGACATCGGCGCGATCGTGCTGGTGTCCTGCACCGGCTTCATGATGCCGTCGCTGACCGCGTGGATGATCAACGAGCTGGGGTTCCGCACGGACACCGCGCAGCTCCCGATCGCGCAGCTGGGCTGCGCCGCCGGGACGGCCGCGATCAACCGCGCCTCTGACTTCTGCCGGGCCAGGCCAGGCGCGAACGCCCTGGTCGTGGCGTGCGAGTTCTGCTCGCTGTGCTACCAGCCTGAGGACCTGGACGTGGGCAGCCTGCTGTCCAACGGCCTGTTCGGCGACGCCGTGGCCGCCGCCGTGGTGCGCGGTGACGGGCGCGGCACAGGGGTGCGGCTCGAGGCCCAGACCTCGCACGTCATCCCCGGTACCGACACCTGGATCTCGTACGAGGTCAAGGAGACCGGATTCCACTTCCGGCTGAACAAGGGCGTGCCTGGGACGATGCAGCAGGTCATGCCCGAGCTGGTGCAGTTCGTCCGCGGTCAGGGTTACGACCTGGCGAAACTGGACTTCCACGTGATCCACACCGGCGGCCCGCGGGTCCTGGACGCGCTGCGCTCGCACGGCGGGGTGCCGGCCGAGGCGCTCGGCGACAGCCGGGAAACCCTGTCCAGCCACGGCAACATCGCCTCGGCCGCGGTGCTCGACGTGCTGCGCAGGGTCGCGGAGAAGTCGCCCGCCGAGTCGGCCACCGGCATCATCGCGGGCTTCGGCCCCGGCATCACGATGGAGCTCGCGCTCGGCACCTGGGTGCACGACCCGGCGGACGCTGCTCCGGACGCTGTTCCCGCCGCTGCTGCGGCCGCCCGCGCGCGCGAGGACGAGTTCGCCCATGGCGTTCGGTAGGTCCTTCGAGGAGTTCGGGGTCGGTGACGTCTACCGGCACTGGCCAGGCAAGACGGTCACCGAGTACGACCACCACCTGTTCTGCCTGCTGACGATGGCCAGGCACCCGCTGCACACCGACGCGCACTACGCCAAGACCGCGACGCGGTACCAGCAGCCGCTGGTCATCGGCAGCTACGTGTTCTCGCTGCTGCTCGGGCTGTCCGAGGCCGACGTCGCCGGCCAGGCGATCACGCACAAGGGGTTCGAGCGGATCGAGCATCACGCGCCGGTGCTGCACGGGGACACGCTGTACGCCGAGAGCGAGGTGCTCGGCAAGTCGCCGGTCCCCGGCCGGCCAGAACGCGGGCTCGTGGACGTCGAGACCAGGGGCCGCAACCAGGACGGCACGCTGATCATGACGTTCTGCAGGAAGCTGGTCGTGCCGGCCGCCTCGGCGGCGACGCCGCCACCTGACGAAGGCGCCGCCGCGCTGCCCCGCGCGGGCCAGGGCTGGCCCAGACCCTAGGCTTGGCGTGTGCTTGGTCTGCCAGATGGCATCTGCGGGTGCCTGTTCGACCTGGACGGTGTCCTGACCAAGACAGCGACGGTGCACGCTGCCGCGTGGAAGCAGACGTTCGACGCGTTCCTGGCCGAGCGGGCCACGGCCGCTGGCGAACCGTTCGTGCCCTTCGACAAGGTCAGGGACTACGACGACTACGTGGACGGGAAGCCGCGAGCGGACGGGATCCGCTCCTTCCTGACGTCCAGGGGAATCGATCTGCCCGAGGGCAGCGACGACGATCCGCCAGGAGCGCAGACGATCCGCGCGCTGGGCAACCGGAAGAACGACCTCGTGCTCAGGCGCCTGCGCACCGACGGCGTCGAGGCCTACGAAGGCTCGGTGCGGTACGTCAGGGCGGCGAGAGCGGCAGGCTTGCACCGCGCGGTCGTCTCGTCGAGCACCGACTGCCAGCTGGTACTCGAGGCGGCACAGATCTCCGATCTCTTCGAGGCACGGATCGACGGCGTTCTCGCCCGGCGCGAGCACCTGCGCGGCAAGCCGGAACCCGACACCTACCTGGCCGGTGCCCGGGCGCTGAACATCGAGCCCCGTGCGGCCGCTGTCTTCGAGGACGCGCTCGCGGGCGTTGCGGCGGGCCGCGCCGGCGGGTTCGGCCAGGTGGTCGGCGTGGACCGCACCGGGCAGGCAGATGCGCTCAGGCAGCACGGAGCCGACGTCGTGGTGACCGACCTCGCGGACCTGCTGGACCGGCCATGATCCGGCAGGGCGCCTTCACGGTCGAATCGTGGTGCCTCCGCGAAACGGCGCTTGACCTGGACATCCTGGCGCAGACCGAGTCGGTGTTCGCGCTCTGCAACGGTCATCTGGGCTGGCGCGCCAACCTGGATGAAGGCGAGCCGCACGGCATGCCTGGCTCCTACCTGAACGGGGTCCACGAGGTCAGGCCGCTGCCCTACGCGGAGTACGCGTACGGCAGGCCGATGTCGTCGCAGATCGTGGTCAACGTGCCCAACGGCAAGATCATCCGCCTCTTCGTCGACGATGAGCCCTTCGACGTCAGGTACGGGACACTGCGATCGCACGAGCGGGAGCTCGATTTCCGCGCCGGCGTGCTCACGCGCCGGGCCGAGTGGGCATCGCCAGCCGGCGGTGCCATCAGGATGTCCTCCAAGCGGCTGGTGTCCTTCACTCAGCGCTCGATCGCGGCGATCTGCTACGAGGTGGAACCGGTCGACGGCAGGGCCAGGATCGCGGTGCAGTCCGAGTTGCTCGCAAACGAGCAGCTGCCCGATTCAGGCATCGATCCGCGGGCGGGCGGGATGCCTGGGCACCCGCTGGCCGGCGAGTTCAGCACCGCGAGCGGCACGAGCGTCATGATGGTCCACAGGACGTCGCGAAGCGGGCTGCGGATCGGAAGTGGCATGTATCACCTCATCGACGCGCCAGCCAGCGTGCAGGTGGACTCCCGGTCCTTCGCCGACGGAGGCATGGTCACGGCCTCAGCGGTCCTGCGGCCAGGCCAGCGCCTGCGGATGGTCAAGATCGTCGGCTACGGCTGGTCAGGCGTCAGGTCGCTGGAGGGCGTGCGCGACCAGGTGTGGGCGGCGCTCAGCGGCGCCCGCCAGGCCGGCTGGAACGGCCTGCTCGGCGAGCAGCGCGCGTACCTCGATGCCTTCTGGAGCCGGGCCGACGTGGACATCGAGGGCGACCCCGAGGTCCAGCAGGCGGTGCGGTTCGGCCTGTTCCACGTTCTCCAGGCCGGAGCGCGGGGCGAGAAACGGCCGATCCCGGCGAAGGGCCTGACCGGGCCAGGCTACGACGGCCACACGTTCTGGGATAGCGAGACGTTCGTGCAGCCCGTGCTGGCACTTACGGCGCCGGATGCGGCGGCCAGCGCGCTGCGCTGGCGGCACAGCACCCTCCCGGCCGCGAGGGAGCGCGCCGCGCAGCTCGGCTTCGCCGGTGCCGCCTTCCCGTGGCGGACGATCGCCGGGCAGGAGTGCTCCGGGTACTGGCCGGCCGGGGCCGCGGCCCTGCACATCAACGCGGACATCGCCAGGGCGGTGCTGTGCTACGTCGATCTCACCGGTGACGAGGACTTCGCGCGGCACGAAGGAATGGAGTTGCTGACAGAGACTGCCAGGCTCTGGCGGTCAGTCGGGCACCACGATGACGCGGGCAGGTTTCACATCGACGGAGTCACCGGTCCCGACGAGTACAGCGCGCTGGCCGACGACAACGTCTACACCAACCTGCTGGCGAAGCAGAACCTCGTCGGCGCCGCCGATGCGGCGCAGCGGTATCCCGACCGTGCCCGCGAGCTTGGCATCGGGCCTGAGGAGGCGGCGAGCTGGCGTGACGCCGGTGAGGCCATGGCGATCCCATACGACCAGGCGCTTGGCGTGCATCCGCAGGCCGAGGGTTTCACGAGGCATCAGGTCTGGGATTTCGCCGGGACATCCCCCAGCCAGTACCCGCTGCTGCTGCACTTCCCCTACCTGGAGCTCTACCGCAAGCAGGTCGTCAAGCAGGCCGACCTGGTGCTGGCCATGCACGCGTGCTGGGAGGAGTTCACACCTGAGCAGAAGGCCAGGAACTTCGACTACTACGAGCCGCTTACGGTGCGGGACTCCTCGCTGTCCGCGGCCACGCAGGCGGTCATCGCGGCCGAGGTCGGCCACCTCGGGCTGGCGCATGACTACCTCGGCGAGGCCGCCCTCATGGACCTGCATGACCTTGAGAGCAACACCAGCGACGGCGTGCACATCGCGGCGCTGGCCGGCACCTGGACCGCCCTCGTGAGCGGTTTCGCCGGCCTGCGCCTGAAAGGCGGGACGCTCGCTTTCGCACCGCACCTGCCGGATGGCATTACCAGATTGACGCTGAAGCTGCTGATCAGGGGCCGGTGCCTGCGCGTCGAGCTCACCCATACCAGGGCCCGCTACCAGCTCATCGACGGCGAGGAGCTGGAGATCATCCACGACGGATCGAAGGTGCGGCTGTCGGATAGCGGCGCCGAGGAGCGGCCCATCACGCCGCTGCCCCCGCGGACCCCGCCGCGCCAGCCGCAGGGGCGGGCACCGGCCAGACGGCTGCGGCGACAGACACCGCAGCCGCAGGAAGGGCCAGCCTAGGTGCACGTCGTCGGCGTCGTCCTCCATCCGCAGCGGGAATCCGCAGAGGCGGTCGACGCGGTCCTGTGCTGGGCGGAGCGCAGCGGCGGCCAGGGCTATGACCTGGCGAAACTGGACTTCCACGTCATTCACACCGGCGGCCCGCGGGTTCTGGACGCGCCGCGCTCGCACGGCGGGGTGCCGGCAGAGGCGCTCGGCGACAGCCGGGAAACCCTGTCCAGCCACGGCAACATCGCCTCGGCCGCGGTGCTCGACGTGCTGCGCAGGGTCGCGGAGAAGTCACCCGCCGAGTCGGCCACCGGCATCATCGCGGGCTTCGGCCCCGGCATCACGATGGAGCTCGCGCTCGGCACCTGGGTGCATGACCCGGCGGACGCGCTGCTCGGGCTGTCCGAGGCCGACGTCGCCGGCCAGGCGATCACGCACAAGGGGTTCGAGCGGATCGAGCATCACGCGCCGGTGCTGCACGGGGACACGCTGTACGCCGAGAGCGAGGTGCTCGGCAAGTCGCCGGTCCCCGGCCGGCCAGAACGCGGGCTCGTGGACGTCGAGACCAGGGGCCGCAACCAGGACGGCACGCTGATCATGACGTTCTGCAGGAAGCTGGTCGTGCCGGTCGCCTCGGCGGCGCATCCGCAGGTGCCCGTACCAGCCGCACCAGCCGCACCAGCCGCACCGGTCGCGTCAGCCGGCGGTGCCGCCTTTTCCGGGTAGCCATCCGCTTACCGCCCGCGGCAGCCGCCCGCGGCGGGCCGTCCGCGGCGGTTCCCATGCCGGCGCCCTCCATGACCTTGATCATGTAGAACGCCCCCGCGCGCGTCATCATGCGGCGTCCCTCCCGCGGTCCCGCCTGGCCAGCGCGACGTCGCACGCGCCATGGGAACAGATCTCGAACGCCTCGTCCTTGCTGGCCCAGCCGCGCCGCACCATCAGCCCGTGGATCTCGCAGCCCAGGCACAGCCCGAGAACCGACTCCAGCCACATCAGCGCGAGGCACACCAGGCAGATCGACCTGGGCAGCCAGCCCCTGATGCCGTCGTTGGTGATGATCGTCATCGCGCCCGACATCGCCAGGCCGAGCGTCCACGCGAACCGCTTGGGCTTGGCCGACACCCAGTCCGGCGGCAGCCGCCTGGTCATCCACCCGGCCAGCACGCCGACCGGGCTGCGGGAGATCCCTGCGGTCACCCGCACCAGGAACTCGACGAAGAAGAACGAGGCCACGACCTGCAGCCCCCAGTACCGCTGCTCGAAATACGCGTAGGCGAACGCCACCACCCCAAGCGCCATGGTGAAGCCAGCAGCCGCACGCACCTGGTGCTCATTGACCACCGGCGCCACCACCTGCCCGCCGCCCGCCGTGCGGCCCTCCAGGACATCGTGCGCGAACAAACCCGACACGGTCGGCCTCCTTAACCTCACGTGGTGCTCACCTGACAGGAGCGGAGGCTCCAGCGTCGTGCCCTGCCGTTAGCCGATCGTTAGCCGCGCGAGGCACGGCCGACCGGAGTACTTGTCCTCGATGGCTGGCGCTGATCGAATCGCCAGGTGCTGGAAGCCGGTGACGTCGGCGGGAGGGATCATGACGGTGAGCGCCGGCGACCCACGATGAGGGATCCGGCCTCGCTGACAACCCGCTCCCTGCCTAACCCCCGAGCTGGCCCACAGCTCAGGTCAAATGCCCGTTCTGACGGGTCCTGGGACCATACCCGGATCACGGATCGGTTGCAGGTTGAGGATGGCACTGGACATCTACTGTCTTTGGTGCTGACGTGCCGACATGGGTAGAATAATGCTTGTTCCCGGAAGCCCGCGTATGGCGTCCGCGGGTACATCATCACGGCCCCGCCGTTGGACCTTGATTGCCACGCTGGCAGCGGCCAGCCTCATCGTCGCCGCGTGCGGCGGCAGCTCCGGCGGTACCGGCTCGTCAACCGGCACCAGCGCCGTGAAGACCGGCGGCTCGATCACGTTCGCGCTCGACGAGGACGTGGCAGGCTTCAACATCCTGCAGGCCAACGATGCCGAGTTCGTGCTCCAGGAGATCCTGGACCAAACCTGGCCGCAGGTCTACGTCGTCCAGCCGGACCTTACGGTGAAGCTCAACACGCAGCTGGTCACCAGCGCCAAGCAGACCAGTGCCGACCCGCAGACGATCGTCTACCAGATCAACCCGAAGGCCACCTGGTCGGATGGCGTACCGTTCAACGCCGACGACTTCATCTTCAACTGGCAGGCCCAGAGCGGCAGCTCCCAATTTAAGGACAAGGGCGGCAAGACCTTCCTGCCGGCCGGCACCGCCGGGTACAACCAGATCAAGTCGGTCACCAGCTCCAACGGGGGCAAGACGGCGACGGTCGTGTTCTCGAAGCCGTTCGGCGACTGGCAGGCGCTGTTCTCGCCGATGGTCCCGGCGCACACTGCCAAGGAGGTCGGGTTCAACGACGGCTTCCAGACCTTCGGCCCGCCGGTGCAGGTATCCGCCGGCCCGTACATGATTCAGAGTTACAAGAAGGGCGAGAACCTTGTCGAGGTGCGCAACCCGCGCTGGTGGGGCCCCAAGGGCAAGCTGAACAAGATCATCTTCTCGTTCATCCTGAACGATGACGCGCAGCCGCCGGCGGTCCAGAACGGGGAGGCCCATATAGTCAACCCGGTGATCGCGTCGACCACCTTCTATCAGTCGGTCAAGGCCATTCCCGATTTCACCGTCTCGGTGGCGCCGGGACTGCAGTTCCAGCACATGGACTTCAACCAGTCCAACCCGTACCTGGCCAAGGCCGACATCAGGCACGCGATCGCCTACGGCACCAATCGGGCTCAGATGACCCAACGGATCGTCGATCCGCTGAATCCCAAGCCGAAGATCGGTCCGCTGATGAACCGGATCTTCATGCCGACCCAGCCGCAGTACCAGGACACCAGCGGCGGGTACGGGGCGTTCAACCCTGCCAAGGCCAAGCAGTTGCTCAAGTCTTCCGGCATGACCATGGGCTCGGACGGCTACTTCCACCCGAACTTCGGACCGGAGAAGGGGAAGGACTTCTCCATCAGCATCTCGACCACGAGCGGGGTGCCGGTCCGGGCTCAGATCGAAGAACTGCTCCAGGCCGACATGAAGAACATCGGCGTCAAGCTCGACATCCACAACTACGACGCCAACACCCTGTTCGGCACGGTCGGCCCGAAGGGCGAGTTCGACATCATCGAGTTCGCCTGGGTCAACACCCCGTACGCGTCGGGCAACCAGCCCATCTACTGCTCCTACACCAACAAGAACATCTGCGGTCAGAACTGGGACCACTACGCAAACCCGCAGGTGGACAGTCTCTTGAGCCAGGCGCTGACCACCACCGACCCCACCCAGGCGGCCAAGCTCTACAACCAGGTCGACACGATCCTCTGGAAGGACATGCCGACGCTGCCGCTCTTCCAGGCGCCGGTGCTGTTCGGCTGGACGTCCAAGTACGGCAACATCATCCCCAACACCAGCAACATCGGCATTCCATGGAATGCCCAGGAATGGGGACTGAAGTCATAATAGTGGGCAGTAACTAACCAGGGAAGCAACCGACTGCGGAGCCGGCGGGCACCCTACCGGGTGCCCGCCGGCTCTGGCCGAAGGACGGTGGGCGATGTGGGCTTACATCCTGCGCAGGCTCGGGGCCGGGTTCCTAGTCCTGATCCTCGCTAGCCTCGTCATGTTCCTGCTGGTGTCGCTGTCCGGCGATCCGCTCGCTCAGCTGCGGGCCAACCCCCATATATCCCCGGCCACCATCGCGGCCGCCAAGGCTCAGATGCACCTGAACGAGCCGCTGCTGGAACGGTACTGGACCTGGCTGACCGGCTTCGTGCAGGGCGACTTCGGTACCAGCACCACCGGCCAGTTGGTCGGGCCGCAGATATGGCCGCGCTTCGAGACCACGCTTAAACTGGTCATCCCCGCGGTCATCCTGTCGGTCCTGATCGCCGTGCTTGTCGGGGTCGTGAGCGCGATCAAGCAGTACAGCACCACTGACCACGTTTCCACCGGGCTCGCATACCTGTTCTACTCCACCCCGGTGTTCGTGGTCGCGCTGCTGCTCAAGGACTTCCTGGCGGTCGACGTGAACAATGCCATCGGCCATACCATCCTCTACACCGTAGGAACCAGTTCACCGGGCACTTCCGGCGGCTGGACCCTACTCGTCAACTCGCTGGCTCACACGGTGCTGCCAGTGCTGACCCTGACCCTCATCACGTACGCGGGCTGGAGCCGCTACCAGCGCGCCTCGATGCTGGATGTGCTGAACGCCGACTACATCCGGCTCGCGCGGGCCAAAGGGCTGTCGCCGCGCCGGGTCCTGTATGTCCATGCGCTCCGCAACGCGCTCGTCCCGGTCGTCACGGTGGTGGCGATCGACTTCGCCACCATCCTGGGCGGCACCATCATCACCGAGGTGGTGTTCGGCTGGGAAGGGATGGGCCGCTTCCTGTACGAGGGCCTGATCGGCCCGGTCAGCCCGGATGTCAACGTGGTGATGGGCTGGATGATGATCGCGGCCATCGCGGTGGTCGTGTTCAACCTGATCGCCGACCTGCTCTACGCCGTGCTCGACCCGAGGATCCGCTATGCCTGAGCCCGCACGAGATCCTGTCCAGGTCAGCCGCCCTTCGGCCTCGGGCCATGCCACCACGTCCTCCCCGGGCCTGGCCCTGGCCGGGGATGCCGAGACGACAGCACTGCGGGCGGCCAGGGAGAGCCTGGGCATCGAGGCGCGCAGCCAGTTCAAGATGGCTGCCGAGCGGTTCCTGCACCACAAGGTCGCCCTGGCAGGCCTGGGCATCTTCCTGTTCATGCTGCTGCTGTCCACCATCGGCCCGCTGTTCTGGCAGTACAACTACGCGCAGATAACCGACCAGTTCTCTACCGCCCCTTCGCTGCAGCACCCGTTCGGCACCGACACCATCGGTCACGACCTGTTCGCCCAGGTGATGCAGGGCACCGCCACCTCGATCAAGACCGCGCTGCTGGTCGCCGTCATCTCGACCGTTGCCGGGACCTTGGTCGGCGCCGCCGCGGGCTACTACGGCAAGTGGGCGGACGCCGTGCTCATGCGCATCACCGACCTGGTCCTCATCGTGCCGGTGATCGCGATCCTGCTAGTGCTGGCCAACGGGGTGAGCAACCTGGCGGGGAACTGGTTCTGGATCGCCCTGGTACTGGGGGCGGTGCTGTGGACCTACCTGGCCCGGCTAGTGCGCGGCACGTTCCTGTCGCTGCGGGAACGGGAGTTCGTGGAGGCCGAATGGGCGATCGGGGCCAGCGACGCCCGGATCATCCTGCGGCACATGATTCCCAACGCGATCGGGCCCATCGCGGTCAACGCCACCCTGACCGTTGCCCTGGCCATGCTCATCGAGGCGGCGCTGTCCTTCCTGGGCCTGGGCATCCAGCCGCCGGCGGTCTCGCTCGGGAACCTGATCGCCGACCATCAGTCCGCCGCGGTCGTGCTGCCGTGGCTGTTCTTCTTTCCGGCGGGCTTCCTGATCCTGGCCATCCTGTCGGTGAACTTCATCGGCGACGGCCTGCGGGACGCGCTCGACCCCACCCAGCGGGTGCGCGCATGAACACGCGCATGAACGCGCCGCTGCTCGCGGCGGCTGGCCTGTCGGTGACCTTCCGCACCCGCGAGGGTGCGGTGCAGGCGGTCCGGGACCTGAGCTTCCGGCTCGATCGCGGGGAGACGCTCGGCATCGTGGGCGAGTCCGGGTCCGGCAAGTCCACCGTCGCGCTGGCCACTCTCGGGCTGCTCCCTAAGAATGCCCGGGTGACCGGCTCGGTGCAGTGCGAGGGCCAGGAACTGCTTGACCGGTCGGAACAGGAACTGGCCAGGCTGCGCGGGTCCATGATCGCCTACATCCCGCAGGACCCGCTCAGCTCGCTGAACCCCGCGTTCCGGGTGGGCTGGCAGGTCGCGGAGGCGATCTGGACCCGGCAGGGCGGCTCGAAGGAGGAGGCCCACAAGCGGGCGATCGAGCTGCTGGACCTGGTCGGCATCCCGCGGGCGGCCGAGCGGGCCCAGAGCTACCCGCACGAGTTCTCCGGCGGGATGCGCCAGCGGGTGGTGATCGCGATCGCGATGGCCAACGACCCCGACGTGATGATCGCCGACGAGCCGACCACGGCGCTGGATGTCACCATCCAGGCCCAGGTGCTTGAGGCGCTCAAGGCTGCCAGGGAGCACACGCATGCGGCCATGATCCTCATCACCCACGACCTGGGGATCGTGGCCGGGATGGCAGACCGGGTCATGGTCATGTACGCCGGGAAACCGGTCGAGACCGGGCCAGCGGACGAGGTCTTCTACCGGTCCCGGATGCCGTACACGATCGGGCTGCTCGGCTCGCTACCGCGGCTTGACGTGGACCGCCGGGAACGCCTGCGGCCGATTCCTGGTTCCCCGCCGTCGCTGCTCCACCTCCCGCCGGGCTGCCCGTTCTTGCCGCGCTGCCCGCTGGCCGTCGACCGCTGCGCGCGCGAGGAGCCGGGCTTGGACGTGATCGACCTTGAGCACCGGGCGGCGTGCCACCGGTCTGCCGAACTGTCGGGCTCGGAAACCGATCTGTTCGCACCCATCTGGGCCGATACCGGCGATGGCATACTGACTGGCGACGCCCTGACCAGCCCGGCAACTCCCGAGCCGGGCACAGACACGGCGCACCTCGAACCCGCTGCAGCGGTGGAAGCGAACGGGACGGCCGTCATCACTGTCGGCAGCCTCGTCAAACACTTCCCGATCCGGGGCGGCAGGCTGGTCCGGCGCACGGTCGGGAACGCGCACGCGGTCTGCGGGGTCTCGTTCGAGCTCCAGCCTGGGGAGACGCTGGGCCTGGTCGGCGAGTCCGGCTGCGGCAAGTCCACCACCGCCCGCACGGTCCTGCAACTACTGCAGGCGACCTCCGGCTCGGTTCGCTATGACGGCCAGGAGCTCACCGGCCGCAGCCGCCGCCAGTTGCAGCCGCTGCGCCAGCAGATCCAGGTGGTGTTCCAGGACCCGTATGCCTCCCTCGATCCGCGGATGCCGGTCGGCGATATCGTGGCCGAGCCGCTGCGCATTCACGGCCGCTGGGACCGCCGGACCGGCCCCGGCATAGTCTCTGAGTTGTTCCGCCGGGTGGGCCTCAACCCTGAACACCGCAACCGCTACCCGCACGAGTTCTCGGGCGGCCAGCGGCAGCGGGTTGGGATCGCCCGGGCACTCGCCCTAGAGCCGCGGGTGATGATCCTGGACGAGCCGGTCTCCGCGCTGGACGTGTCGATCCAGGCCGGGATCGTGAACCTGCTCGACGAACTGCAGGACAGGCTGGGGCTCTCCTATCTGTTCATCGCCCACGACCTTTCGGTGGTGCGCCACATCTCCGACCGAGTGGCCGTGATGTACCTTGGCAAGATCGTCGAGACCGGGACCAGGTCACAGGTTTACAACGCCCCTTCCCACCCGTACACCCAGGCGCTGCTGTCCGCGGTGCCGGTGCCCGACCCGGTCGTCGAGCGCCAGCGCAGGCGCATCCTGCTCACCGGGGATGTCCCCAGCGCGATCGCGCCGCCATCGGGATGCCGGTTCCGCACCCGCTGCTGGAAGGCGCGGGACATCTGCGCGGAAGAGGAACCGGCCCTGGTAGAGAGGGGACAGGAGCATCCGGTTGCGTGCCATTTCGCCGAGACCGCGAGTGTGGTTCCCGGTGCCTGAGGGTGGTGCGCTCGCTGGCGGGCCCCCGAGATAGTCCTGCGGGCTAGCGGCGCCATCCCGGTTCACACACGCTGGGGAGCGCGCCGGTGCCGTCCGGGCAGGCGTGGTTCGCCAGCCCGACCAGCATTGCCTTGCCGGTTAAGTCGGCCGCGGCCGGCGCCCTCCATGACCTTGATCATGTAGAACGCCCCCGCGCGCGTCATCATGCGGCGTCCCTCCCGCGGTCCCGCCTGGCCAGCGCGACGTCGCACGCGCCATGGGAACAGATCTCGAACGCCTCGTCCTTGCTGGCCCAGCCGCGCCGCACCATCAGCCCGTGGATCTCGCAGCCCAGGCACAGCCCGAGAACCGACTCCAGCCACATCAGCGCGAGGCACACCAGGCAGATCGACCTGGGCAGCCAGCCCCTGATGCCGTCGTTGGTGATGATCGTCATCGCGCCCGACATCGCCAGGCCGAGCGTCCACGCGAACCGCTTGGGCTTGGCCGACACCCAGTCCGGCGGCAGCCGCCTGGTCATCCACCCGGCCAGCACGCCGACCGGGCTGCGGGAGATCCCTGCGGTCACCCGCACCAGGAACTCGACGAAGAAGAACGAGGCCACGACCTGCAGCCCCCAGTACCGCTGCTCGAAATACGCGTAGGCGAACGCCACCACCCCAAGCGCCATGGTGAAGCCAGCAGCCGCACGCACCTGGTGCTCATTGACCACCGGCGCCACCACCTGCCCGCCGCCCGCCGTGCGGCCCTCCAGGACATCGTGCGCGAACAAACCCGACACGGTCGGCCTCCTTAGTCATCTGCCTGCAGGTGCTGCCACTGTCCTGCCGTGCCGCTAGCGGATCGTTAGCCACGCGGCAATCGCTGCCCACGGTCCAGTCCGGTCCGGTCCGGCGAAAGCTGGCCTCGATCGAACGTGCGGTCTAATTGTCAGAGGGTGTCGGTAGCATTATCGATAACAAGTTCAATGGTGCGCATCGCCCACGGAGCCGCCGATGATCCACCCGCCAGCCACCCCGCCGCCCGGCGCGCCGGGCCAGCCGTCCAGGGCGGCGTCTGCCGCGGCCGATGCCTGGAACGGCGACGCGGTGCTGGCCGGCCTGGACCCGGACACCGCCGGCCTGGACCTGGACGCGCTGGCGGACCGGGACGAACCGTCCGACGCGGAGCTGTGCGGCGAGTACCCGCCCGAGCCCGGCGATCGGGGTGACTGGGTCGCGGGCGTCGCGCTGGCCGGTCCTGGCGAGGCGTTCGCCGAGGGCGGCCCGCTCGAGGCGATGGCCCCGGACGGCACCCTGGCGGGGCTGTCCGGCCGCGCCCTCGACGGCGGCCTCGCCGCGCTGTCGGATGACGCGCTGGTCGGGCTGCTGCACGCGTCCCGGCGGCTGTCGGCGTGGCAGTCCGGCGTCGAGCTGACCGCGGTCGCCGAGCTGGACCGCCGCCGGCTCCGCGACTCCGGCCGGCCGGGCTGGTCCCGGGTCAGCGACCATGTCGCCGCCGAGCTGGCGGCGGCGCTGGTGCTGACCGGCCGGTCCGCCGATGCCCTGCTCGCCATGGCCCGCGACCTGGCCCGTCTCGCGGCCGTGCTGCGGGCGCTGCTGGACGGCACCCTTGACCGAACCCGGGCGATGGTGTTCGCCGCCGAGCTCGCCGCGCTCGGTGACCGCGCCGCGAACGCCGCCGCCGCCGCGGTGCTGCCCGGCGCCGCCGCGATGACCACCGGGCAGCTCCGGAACGCGCTGCGGACCCTGGTCCTGTCGATCGACCCGGCCGCGGTCCGCCGCCGGATGACCAGGGCCCGCGCCGACGCGCGGGTCGAGGCGTGGCAGGAAGGCTCGGGGAACCTGGCCCTGGCCGGCCGCGAACTCGACCCGGCCGGCGCCGCAGCGGCGGACCGGCGGATCACCGCCATCGCCCAGGCTTTGAAAGACAACGGCGCCGCCGGCACCCTGGACCAGCTCCGCGCTGCCGTGTTCACCGCCCTTCTCGCCGGCCACCACCCCGACACCCTCCTCCCCGCCCCCGGACCGGACCCCGGACCCGACGCTCCCGGCCCGGACAGCGCCGGCCCCGGCGGCGGCGGCCCGGCGGATTGGTCAGGCGAGCCAGGCGCGCCGGGCAGCGGGCTGGCCGCGCTGACCGGGACGGTGCACCTGACCCTGCCCGCCGCCACCTGGGCCGGCCTGGCCGACCTGCCCGGCGAAGCCGCCGGCCTCGGCCCGCTGGACGCCTGGACCAGCCGCGACCTCGCCGCCCGGCTCGCCGCGAGCAGCCTGACCCGCTGGAGCGTCACCCTGACCCGGCCCGACGGCACCGCCGCCGCGCACGCCCGCGCCCGCGCCGGACCAGGCCCGCCCGGCGATCTGGCCAGCCACCAGGCCTGGCTCACCCGGCTGCGGTTCACCTGGCTCGAACCAGCCACCTGCAGCCACGCCTCCCAGGCCACCAGCTACCAGCCGCCCAGCCCGCTCCGCCACCTGATCAGAGCCAGGAACAAGACCTGCGGCTACCCCGGCTGCCGACGACCCGCCACCGGATGCGACCTGGACCACACCATCCCGTACGAACAAGGCGGCCGGACCTGCCCCTGCAACCTCGCCCCGTTGTGCAGACGGCACCACAGGACCAAGCAAGCACCCGGCTGGACCCTCACCCAGCCCGAACCCGGCACCCTGACCTGGACCGCCCCGCACGGCCGCAGCTACACCGTCACACCCAGCACCTACCTCAGCTAGCTCGGACGTCGTCGCGGCTATCACGCTGTCGGGTCGCTGTCGCTCGCGTTGGCGAAAACAGGGTGGGTTCGGCGAGGATGTCGCGCCCGAGTTCACTCTTGTAGATCTCGTCGACGCTGCCGAACCTGGCCAGGGAGTAGTCGAGCCCGAGGGCAACTGCGGCCCGGCGAACCGAGACTTCGTCGGGTCCTTCGATCTCAACGAACGTGGGCAGGCCGGGCCATGTGTCGAAATCGGCGGCGATCTCTCCCCAGTGCCATTCCTCACGGAAGTTCTCCTGGTAGCGGATCTCGGTCATGCCGATCAGGGTGAGGATCTCGGCCATGGCATGCAGGTCTGCCACCTCTGTCTCGATCTCGGTGGTGCCATCGATGCTGGTGGAGTCAGTGACTTGCTTCACCGTGAGAGTGGACCGGCTGCCATCGTCGCGCAGGCGGACCCAGGCGCCGCGTTCCAGCGCGCCGTTCTCGAAGAGCTTGCGGGTCAGGAGGGTGCGGGGGAACGCTTGAACGGCCCCCAGTTCTGTCAGTTTGGCCCGAAGGCCGTCCACGTCGACCGACAGGAACTTGGCCTCGTACTCGTGTTTCACGGTTCCTATTCTCCGGCTGCTTGAAGCCAGCTACCTGAGATCGCGCAGAGCCAGGGCGACGTCAGGGTGCGAGCAGCCGTTCGACGACGTGCGGCACGCCGGTGAGCGAGCCAAGCGGGGCGAACCTCGCGCCGACCGCCTGCGCGAGCGCCTGGGCCTGCTCGGCATCGGCGTCAGGGGCGAGCACCACGAGTTCCGGCAGCAGCGCGGCGGCCGCGACCGGGTCCTCATCGGTGTGCCGGCAGTCCGAGAGCAGCAGCACCACCTGCCGCTGCGCCCGCGCAGCGGCGAGCTGACGGGACGCGGCCCGCAGCGCCTCGGCGAGATGCGTGACGCCGTGCCCGCGCAACGCCAGCACCCGGTTGACCACGGTCGCCGGAGACTCGGTCCCGTGCAGCGTGCGCAGCGTGCGGACGTCGCCTGCGAACGCCAGCACCGCGTGCTGAGCAGGCGCGCGCAGCGCGCAAGCCGCCGCCACGGTCGCCGCGACCGCGAGCCGCTCGCCCTCCATTGACCCTGAGGCGTCCACCACCAGGCACAGCGCCAGGTCCTGCCGTCCCCAGTCGCGGGCCGCGAGCTCGTCGAGCCCGGGCGGCCTGCGCTCGCCCCGGGCGGTGAGGATGCCCTCCATGGACGCGTCGACGTCCAGGTCACCGCCGCGCGCGGCCGGCACCTGCCGCGGCCGCGCGACTCCGGTCCGCACGACCCGGCCGGACCTGGACCGGTCGATCACCAGCCGCGCGGCCAGCCGCTTCGCGTGCGCGCGGAGCCGCTCGTCGGTCGCGTGGACGAGGTCGGCGACCATCGCGAGCGTGCCGTCAGGGTCGGCGGCCAGCGCCCGCTCGAGCGCCTCCTGGTCGAGCACGCCGACCTCGGGCGAGACCTCAGCGAACCGCGCGTGCCTGGACAGCGCCGCCCGGCCGAGCGTGCGGGTGCGGGACGCGTCGCTCTTCGGGTTGTGCCGCTGCTGGGGTGCGCCCGCCGCCGAGGGCGGGCTCACGCTTCCCCCAGGCCGCCCCCGTCGCCCTCAGCCGCGGCCGGCTCCGCGCCGAAGACCTGCTCGTAGAGCTCGCGCACCACGGAGTCGGGCCGCCGGCGGCTGAGTCGTGCATCCGGATCCGCCCGGACAGCGACACCATCGCGGCGTCCAGTCCTGCGTGCCAGTCGTCCTCTTTCACCGACCGCATCCCGGCCAGCCTCCCGGCGATCGCCACCATATCGATCGCGCCGCGCACCGACGAGCCGATCCGCACGTCCTGGTGGCCGCGGGTGCGCCTGACCAGGTCGACCACCTGCGCGCGCCATTCGGGCGTTCCTGTGCCAGGAGAACGCAGCGCGACGATGTCCGCCTCGGTGGCCGCGGACTGATAGTCCATCGAGATCCGGCACGTGCGGTCGTAGATCGCCGAGGAGATCCGCTCGGTGCCGACCGCGTCGAACGGGTTCATGGCGGCGACCAGGCGGAAGCCAGGCTCGGCCCGCACCACGCCGAGGCGCGGCACCGACAGCTCGGCCTCCGACATCACCGTGATGAGCACGTTCAGGGTTTCCTCGGGAACCCTGTTGATCTCCTCGACGTACAGCAGACCGCCCTGGCGCAGCGCCGAGACCAGCGGGCCGTCGACGAACACGTCGGGGACGTAGCCCTGGGCCAGCACCTGCGCCGGGTCGAAGTGGCCGACCAGCCTGGCCGGCGTCAGCTCGGCGTTGCCCTCGACCAGGTGGAACGGCGCCACCCGCTCCGACGCGACAGCGCGCAGCAGCGTCGACTTGCCCGTCCCCGGCGGGCCCTCGAGCAGCACGTGCGCGCCCGCCTCGAGGGCGGCGACGAGCAGTTCGACCTCTCGGGCGCGGCCGAGGACTGGGACGGGGACGCGGCCAGGGGCGGAACCGGGCCGTGACACCCGCCCCGCACGCACCCCGGCCAACGCCCCGCTCCCGCCAGAAACGCGTGTCAGTTGTGCGAGTGCACGATGACGCCGCGCACGTTCTTGCCGTTGATCAGGTCGTCATAGCCCTCGTTGACCTGCTCGAGGCTGTAGGTCTTCGTGATGATCTCGTCCAGCTTGAGGTCGCCGGCCTGGTACAGCCCGAGGATCCGCGGGATGTCCGTGGTCGGGTTGCAGTCGCCGAACAGGCTGCCCTTGAGCGACTTGCGGAACAGGGTCAGCATGCTGCCAGGAAGCTGGATCGTCGGCTCGAAGAGCTTGCTCAGCGCGGTCAGCACGACGACGCCGGCCTTGCCGGTCGCGTTGAAGCCGCCCTCGACGATCTCGGTCGTCATCACGCCTGGGGTCAGGATCGCGGCGTCGGCCATCTGGCCCCTGGTCAGGTCCACGAGCGCCATCGTGGCCTCTTCGATCGACGCGAACGCGTGCGTGGCGCCGAGCTCCATCGCCTTCTCGCGCTTGTTCTCCAGCGGGTCGACGGCGATGACGTGCTTCGCCCCCGCGTAGCGCGCGCCCTGCACCGCGTTGATGCCGATGCCGCCGATGCCGACGACCACGACGGTCTGGCCAGGCCTGACGTTCGCGGTGTTCACCGCCGAGCCCCAGCCGGTCGGCACGCCGCAGCCGACGAGAACGGCCTTGTCGAGGGGCAGGTCGTCGTCCACCTTGACGGCCGAGTTCTGGTGGATGACGCCGTACTGGCTGAACGTGCCGAGGATGCACATCGCGCCGTAGCTGCCCTTCGGGCCGCTCAGCGGGAAGCGCTCGCCCGGCAGGTAGCCGTCCAGGATGGTGGCGCCCATGTCGCAGATCGACTGCTGCCCGCTCGCGCAGTACCGGCAGATCCCGCAGTTCGGAATGAACGAGCAGACCACGTGGTCGCCAGGCTTGACCCTCGTCACGCCGGGGCCCACTTCCTCGACGATCCCCGCGCCCTCGTGGCCGAGCACCATCGGCAGCCGTGCCTCGAGGTCGCCGGTCTGGACGTGCAGGTCCGAGTGGCACAGGCCCGCGTAGGTGTAGCGGATCAGGACCTCTCCGTCCCTGGGGCCGTCAAGGTCGAGTTCCTCGATCTCGATGCGCTTGCCGGGCTCGTACACCACAGCGGCGGTTGTCTTCATTCGCCTTCTCCTGATCCTTGCCGGGCCGCAGGGTCGGCCGAGGCCTTCCTGCCATCAGAAACTGGACATTCCCGCCGAGGCGGACTCTCTTGCTACTTTGGCAGGCCCGCCAGCCGTACGGCAAGACCGCCGGTGCGTGCGCCGCCGGCCTGGCGGCGCCTCGGACTGGACGTTATGGTCATGGCAACGTGCCGGAATCGGAGGCGAGCGTGGCGAGTGACAACGGCCCGCTGGATGAGGCGTCACGAGCAGGCGCAGGGCCTTCGGCCGTGATTCCCGCTATGCCGAGCGTGCCGCAGGACGACCTCTACTCCGGCCCGCCTTACCTGCTGGATGACGACGCTGCCATCCGGCACAGCATCGGGTGGCACAAGGATCGCAGGGCAGGGGCAGGCTTCGTGCTCGCCAGGAAGAACAGCACCGGCAGCGCCAAGGTCATCGAGCGCTTCCCGCTGACCGAGGAGGGATGGACCGGCGCCTGGCAGGCGCTGTCCGGCCTCGACGAGAGCGCGGCAGCGACGGTAGCGGCGACACTCGCGAAACGAGCGGGCGAGCGAGCGGGAGCCGCGCGGAGAGCGCTGGACGCCGAGTCGCTGCACGTCGTGCGCTCCGCGGTGTTCAACGGCGGATCCGGCGCGGCGTCCCTGACCAAGGGTCAGGCCTGCGCTTGATCGGAGCCATGATCGGCGTGAGCATGACCAAGACCGACACCATTGTCTACATCCGCGGGACCGACGCCGACCTCTATTTCCTGCACCACCAGAAGCGCCCCGACGCCCTGCGCATGGAACTATCAGCGCCGCTCAGGGCGATCGGCAGCGCAGGCGCACAGAAACCGGACGCTCCTGGCGAGCGGGCCGACGCGGCACCGGAATCGGTCCCCGATCAGCTGAGCAAGCTCGCCTCGCTGCTGCGGCAGGGGCTGATCACCCGCGAGGAGTTCGAGCAGCTGAAGGCCAGGCTGATAGCCAGTCCCTAGCGGCGCCGGGCAGCCTGCGCTGCCCGGCCGCGATCCTGATCTTCAGGCACCCCGGCTCCCCCGACCGCAGCGCTCCCCACCACAGCCCTGAGCCGTAGGCGAGGTCATCGAGCCGGCGGCCGGCGAAGATGAGCAGCGGATTGCGCCCGGGGAACTCGCTGGCGCACGCGACCAGGTCGACGACGGCTGCGGAGACAACGACCCGGCGCGCGTGCCGGCTGACCAGGGCCGCGCCGAACGCGGCCGGCCACCAGTGCCGCAGCACGAGGGCCGACTCCTGGCGCAGCGCCCAGCCGAGCCCGCCCAGCGACAGCCTGACCGCGAGATCGCGGCGTTCTGGCACAACGGGCAGCGCCCGCAGCAGGACCTGCGCGCCCCGGCTCACGCCCGCGAGCGCGACCGGCACCGACCACGGCCGCCGCCCGAGCACGGCGAGCGCGGCAGCCCCCATCGACGGCGACAGGACCGCGGTGACGACGCTGCCTGGATGGCGTCCGGCCAGCGCGGCGGCACCCGTTCCGTAGGTGAACTTGCGGCCCATCCAGGCGCGCACGGTGGGACGGACATCGTGGCTGGCCGAGAAGCCCGGGTCGTAGCGCACCCGTTCCCCCGCCGCAGCCAGCCGCCAGATCAGGTCAACGTCTTCGCCGACCCGCATCCGCCCGTCGAAGCCGGCGACGCCGCCGGTGACGGCGGCCAGCCGCTCGGTCCGGCCGACCAGGCACGCGCCGGGCAGCCAGGCGACCGCGGCGCCCGGCCTGACCACGCTCGCCCGACCGCCAAGTCCGAGCGCGGGCGAGGCCTCCTCGTACCGCTCGAACCAGCGCGGCCTGGCGTTCACGGCCCGCCCCCGCAGGTACGGCCCGACCAGCGCGACCCGGGGATCGGCGAAGTGTGCCGTCAGTCCGAGCAGGGTCTCAGCGCTCACCTGAACGTCGCAGTCGACGAACGCGACATACGGCGTGCTCACCCTCGCCAGGCCGGCGTTGCGGGCGGTCGCCGGACCGGCGTTGCGCTCCAGGCGGACGACCTCGGCCCCGTGCGCGCTGGCCACAGCGGCGACCGCGCCCGGGCCGGCGGAGCCGTCGTCGACGACGATCACCCGCGGGCCCGACAGTCCTGACAGCGCCCTGTGAAGCTGCCCGGTCCTGTCCCTGACCGGGATGACCACGGTCAGGTCGCTGCCCTCGGCAACCTCGCCAGGGCTGAGCACGGGGACGGCGATGTTCGCGTCAAGCAGGCGGTCGGCGAGGATCGCGCTCGCGGCGCCGTTCACCCGGATCTCCCCGTCGCGGACGAGGGCCCGCGCGCGCGGGCTGAGGCGCATGGCCCGGAGCGGGGATCCGCCGACGAGCACGCGCCCGCCGCTTGCCGCGGCGACGTCGTCGTGCACGCGGACCGTGAAGCCGGCCGGCAACCTCACGCCGGGAACCCGCCGTCGGCGTGCACCACGGTGCCGTTGACCACCGCTCCGGCCGGCGAGCAGCAGTGCGCGATCGTCGCGGCGATCTCCGCCGGCGTGATGACGCGGCGCAGCAGCTGATGCTCGGCGAGGGCCCCGACCGAGTCCACGCCGTAGATCCCGGCCGTTGCCGCCAGCATCGCGGTGTCCGTCGACCCTGGTGACACGGCTGCCGCGGTGACGCCCGTCCCGACCAGGTCGGCCGCGAGGCCGCGGACGATCCCGACGACCGCGTGCTTGGCGGTCGTGTAGGCGGACAGCAGGTACAGGCCGTGGCTGCCCGCGGCCGAGGCGACTGCGACGAACCGGCAGCCCGCTGGGTCGGGCCCGCGCAGCATCGCGGGCACGGTCACGGCTGCGGTGTTCCACACCCCGTTGACGTTGACGTCCCAGAGCAGGTCAAGCACCGCGTCCGTGGTTTCCCACAGGGGATGCCCGCCCGCGATCACGCCTGCGGCGGCGACCGCGACGTCCAGCCGCCCCCACCGCGCGGTCGCCGCGGCGACGGCTGAGGCGAGCGCATCGCGATCGCGGACGTCGGCAACCACCGGCAGCACGCGGTCACCGAGCTCGGCGGCGAGCGCGTTCAGTTCGTGTTCTGACGCGAGTGGATAACCGGGCCCTTCCCGCTGGTCGTCCCCCTGGCAGGAATCGAGCGCGACGACGCCGAAACCGTCTGCCACCAGGCGCCGCACCGTGGCGGCGCCGATGCCGCGAGCGGCACCCGTGACGAGCGCGACGCGAAGCTGGGCACTGGTCACGGGCCCTCACTGCCGTCGGTGCCGGCGCCAGCGGCGCGGTGAAAGCCATCAGGGACGAGCAGGTGGTCCGGCGTGAGCTCACCGATCGCCGACAGCCCGAGCCCGAGCAGCGCTGAGTCGACGCCGCCGCGCAGGATGTCCAGCACGTTCTCGACGCCCGCCTGGCCGTTCGCGGCCAGCCCCCACAGGTACGCCCGGCCGATCAGGACGGCCCTGGCGCCGAGCGCGAGCGCCTTGACGACGTCCGAGCCGCGCCTGACCCCGCCGTCCATGACCACCTCGATCTGGTCGCCGACCGCCCGGGCGATGGGATGCAGGAGGCGGATCGTGGCCGGCGTCCCGTCGAGGTTGTTGCCGCCGTGGTTGGAAACCGAGATCGCGTCCGCGCCGGCGTCGACCGCGCGGCGCGCGTCGTCGACCCGGCACACGCCCTTGAGCAGGAACGGGGTGCCGCTGAGCTGATGCCACTGCCCCGCAATCCAGGCGACGTCGTCCCAGGACGGCGGCGGGGTGGTCATCCACTCGTAGTAGGCGCCGAAGAACGTCGGGGCCTCGCCGCCTGGCGGCGCGAGGTTGGGCACGGTCAGCCCCGGCAGGTGGCCTGTCCTGCCCCATTCGTACAGCCATCGGGGCCTGGCCAGGGCCGTCGGCGCCATCCTGAGCATGGTCTTCAGGTCAAGCCGCTCCGGGATCTCGGGTGACCCCCAGTCCCGGCCCGTCGCGAACGACCAGTCCAGGGTCGCGATCAGGCCGGCCACGCCGGCCGCGTGCGCGCGCTCCATCCGCTGGACCATCACGTCGCGGTCGCCTGTCCAGTACATCTGGAACAGCGTGGGCGCGCCGGTGGCCGTGACGTCCTCGACGGACTTGGAGGCGAAGTTCGACAGCCCCATCAGCGTGCCCCTGGCCGCGGCGGCGCGAGCGACGGCGACCTCCCCGTCGGGATGGACGGCCTGGACCCCCGTGGGAGAGATGACCACGGGCAGCGAGATCTGGTGCCCGAGCAGCGTGGTGGCCTGCGTTCGCTTCGCCTGCAGGCCAGCGACGTGCGGGGCCAGCCCGAGCTCGGCGAACGCGGCCTGGTTGTCGGCGACGCTCTGGCCGCGCTCCGACCCGGCGACCAGGGCGCCGTAGACCGGAGCCGGCAGGCGCTCGCGGGAGCGCCGCTGGGCAACCGCGACGGACTCGAACCACGGGTTCTGCTTCCAGGGATTCTCCAGCCTCACCTGGCGCCCTCCCCCGGCCGCCGGCTCAGCAGCGTGAGCATGACGGGCTGGTTGCTGGCGGGGATGGCCCTGGAGTGGTCCTGGCCTGGTCCTGGTCTGCTACGCGGACCCGCGAGCGCCGGCTCGCTGTAGCCCTGCACGCACTCGGGGTCGGGGCCGTCCAGCGGCAGCCCGGTGAAGAACTTCGCCGCCATGCAGCCGCCGCGGCAGGAGTCGTAGTGACCGCAGGAGGCGCAGGCTCCGCCGGTGTGCGGCGAGCGCAGCTCAGCGAACAGCGGCGATTCCCGCCAGAGCTGCCTGAACCCGCCGTCGGTGCGCAGGTTCCCCGCGCGGAACTGGTCGGCGATCGCGAACGGGCAGGCGTAGACGTCGCCGACCGGGTCGATCAGGCAGACGACGCGCCCGGCACCGCACAGGTTCAGCCCGGGCAGGGCCTCCCCGTAGCCGGCGAGGTGGAAGAAGGAGTCGCCGGTCAGCACCCGGTCGCCGCGGCTCAGCAGCCACTCGTAGAGCTCGCGCTGCTGGCCTGGCAGCAGGTGCAGCTCGTCCCACACATCGGCGCCGCGTCCGCTCGGCCGCAGCCTGGTGAGCCGCAGGGTGGCATTGAAGCGATCGGCGAGAGCCTGGAACTCATCGAGCTGGCAGACGTTCTGCCTGGTGCAGACCACCGAGATCTTGGCATCGCGGAAGCCCGCGTCGCTGAGGTTCTGCAGTGCCCGCAGCGCCATGTCGTACGAGCCGGGCCCGCGCACGTAGTCGTTGACCTCGGCGGTGGCTCCGTCGAGCGAGACCTGGACGTCGACGTAATCGCTGCCAGCCAGGAACCTGGCCCGGTCCCTGGTGATCCTGACGCCGTTGGTGGAGAACTTCACGCCAACCTGGTGGTCTGTCGCGTATTCCAGCAGGTGCCAGAAGTCCGGCCGGATCGTCGGCTCGCCGCCGCCGATGTTCACGTAGAAGACGGCCATGGCCCGCAGCTCGTCGATGACCGCCTGGCATTGCGCGGTCGTCAGCTCCCGCGGGTCGCGCCGGCCCGATGAGGACAGGCAGTGCGCGCAAGCCAGGTTGCAGGCGTAGGTGAGCTCCCAGGTCAGGCAGATCGGCGCCGCGAGCCCGCGTTCGAAGTGCTCGATGAGCTTCACGAGGGTGTCTCCCGGGTCCGCGGCCGGCGCCGGATCATGTCGGCTGCCGCCAGTCCTTCCAGGGCACTGGCATACGCCGGATGCTGGGCCTCGGGCACGCCGCTCGCGACGAGCGCGGACCTGGCGTCGGGATGGGCACCGAGCGCCTGCACGACCGCGACCAGCTCGGGCCGCTTGAGAAAGGTCAGCTTGCGGTTGCCGAAGTGGTAGGCGAGCGCCCCGAACGGCTCGGGCCGCAACGCCACCGACGGCGAGAGCGTCCAGGCTTCATCGAGAGTCACTGGTCTGCCCGCGGGTCAGTACACGCCGCACATGCCGTCGATCGAGACCTCCTCGATCAGGTCCTCGGCGGTCAGGTTGTTTTCGCTGGCCGGCGCGGCCTCTTCGTCAGCGACTGTGGCGGGAGCCCCGGTCTCGATCACGTCAGTGTCCATGGCAGCACAGTAACTGCACTGGTGGCAGAAATGAAAGAATCACCGGGTGAGCGACGGGACCCGCCGGGTTGGCCGGCCGGAGGCGACGACGCGCGCCGACATCGAGGCGGCCGCCTTCGGCCTGTTCGCGACCCACGGGTTCGAGCACACGACGCTGACCATGATCGCGGCGGAGGTCGGGGTCAGCCGCAGGACCCTGTTCGGCTACTACGCCTCGAAGAACGACATTCCGTGGGGCCAGTTCGACCGGTCGCTGGTGCGCTTCCGGGCGGTGCTTGAGGCGATGCCCGGGGACATCCCGCTGTGGGATGCCGTGCACCGCGGAGTCCGGGCGTTCAACGACTTTCCCGCCGGCGCCCGCCCCCCGCACCTGGAGCGGATGCGCCTCATCCTCGGGACCCCGGCCCTGCAGGCGCACTCCGTGCTGCGGTACGTGGAGTGGCGCCTGGTCATCTCCCGGTACGTCGCCGACCGGACCGGCGCCGGTGCCGACGCGCCGCTGCCAGCCCTGGTAGGTCAGGTGAGCCTGGCCCTGGCCCTGTCCGCCTATGACGAGTGGCTCCGCGACCCCGCGCGGCCGCTGCCCGTCCTGATCGGGAATCAGATGACACTGCTCCGCGACTACCTGGCCTGACGCAGGTAATGTCGTGCTCGTGGACGGCATCCACGACCTGGGCGGAATGCAAGGTTTCGGCGCGGTGGATCATTCGCCAGCGGAACCCGTCTTTCATGGCCAATGGGAGGCCGTGGCCCGCGCGCTCCTGGTGCTGGTCGCAGACGCCGTGGAGGCGAGCGGGGGCGAGTTCCGGCACTCGATCGAGCGGATGGAGCCTGGCCACTACCTCACGTCTGGCTACTACGAGCACTGGCTGACGGCCGCGGCCACGCTGGCCGTCGAGCACGGCCTGCTCACCAGGCACGAGCTCGGGGCTGCGGCGGCGGGTCCGTTCCCGCTGAGCGGCCCCGTCACCGCCCCGCCCGTGCTGGACGCCGGTCCCGATGTCGGCGAGCCTCGCTTCGAGGAGGGCGACCTGGTTCGGGTGCGGGAGTGGCACCCGCCCGGGCACACCCGCTGCCCGCGCTACGTGCGGGGCAAGACCGGGACGGTCAGGCGGGTGGACGGCAGCTACTCGGTCCCCGACGTCGAGGCGCACGGCACGGCCCGGCGCCGTGAGCCCACCTACTCGGTCCGATTCGACGCCGATGAGCTGTGGCGCGACGGCCAGCGCGGCGTGTTCGTGCACGTAGACCTGTGGGACAGCTACCTGGAGCGGCCATGAGCGAGCACAGTGAGCACGGTGTGCACGGGCATCACCACCCGGCGCCCCCGTCGGCGATCGAGCGGCGGGTCGCCGCGCTCGAGGCCCTGCTGACCGAGCGCGGGCTGGTGCCCGGCGGTTTCATCGAGGATGTCACCCGCCGTTACGAGTCAGAGATCGGCCCGATGAACGGCGCGAAGGTCGTGGCCCGCGCATGGGTGGATCCGGAGTACAAGAAGCGGCTGCTGGCCGACGGCACCGCGTCGATCGCCGAGATGGGGTTCGGCGGCGCCGAGGGCAGCCACATGGTGGTGGTCGAGAACACCGGCGCCGTCCACAACGTCGTCGTCTGCACGCTGTGCTCCTGCTATCCGTGGCCGGTGCTCGGGCTGCCGCCGGCCTGGTATAAAGATCCTCCGTACCGGGCAAGGATGGTGCGCGAGCCGCGCACGCTGCTGGCCGAGATGGGTTGCGCGCTGCCCGGCGGGATGAGAATCGAGGTGTGGGACTCCTCGGCTGAGGTTCGTTACCTGGTTCTGCCGCAGCGCCCCGCGGGCACCGACGGCCTGACCGAGGACGAACTGGCCGCGCTCGTCACCCGCGATTCGATGATCGGCGTGGCCAGGCTATGAGCGAATCGCTGAGCCTCGCCGGGCTGGACCTGCCCCGCCGCAACGGTGAGCTAGCCTTCGACGCTCCGTGGCAGAGCACGGTATTCGCGCTGGCGGCCGCCGTTGTCGACCACGCCTTCTGCGGCGACCGGGAGCCATTCCGCCAGCAGCTCATCAAGGCCATCGCCGCGGAACCCGACCGCCCCTACTGGGAGAGCTGGACGGCCGCGCTCGAGACGCTCGTGCAGACCTTGCCGGCGCCGGGCGCCGGCAAGGCCGGCCTATGAGCGACGCGAAGGGACTCTTCGGTGCAATTCTGCTTCCTTCTTGACGGTGTCGGGATCCTCGTCCGGCACTGGTACGAGGTCGGCCCGTCCGACGAGGAGCACGGGACCCGGGTCGAGCTGAGGATCATCGCCAGGCCTGCGCACATCGGCTCGGAGTCGGCCGCGCAGCCAGTCACGCTGGATGAGCCGTTGTGGCGCGCGGACATCTTCGACCTGATCGGTGAGCCGCCCGGCAACCTGTCGCGCGCGCACTATCACCCCGCATTCGAGGGCCGTGAGCCGTCGAGCCGGAACTGGGACGCCAGGCTCCGCGAAGACTGGGCCGGATGGCTGAGTACCCAGCTGAGTGACCTTCCGGCGGTGCTGGCGGCCGCGGGAGCGGCAGAGCGTGCGGCTGACGGGCAGCAGCTGACCGCCCCCCAGCTCGATCAGATCCTCGCCGCGGCCGCCAGCTTGCTCGGCGTGAACTGCGACGCCGGCCAGCGATGCCGCGCCGCGACCCGGGACACGAGTACCGCGGTCGCCATGATGCTGCGAATGTTCCGGGCACCGGGTACAGGCGATCCCCGGCTCACGGTTAAGGCCGCGCCGCCAGCCAGTTAGCGCGCAAGCTCCGGTGCCTGGCCCGGCGCCTCATGGCGCCGCGACCGACGGGCGATCAGCGCGGCGGTGCCGAGTGCGAGCGCGGCCGCCGCGGAGAGCGACTCCGGGTACCCGGCCAGCGGGGTGGCGAGCGTCAGCAGGAAAGGGGCTGCGAAGCCGAGGTAGGTGAGCGCGTAGAAGGCAGCGGTCGCGGCGGCCAGCGTCCGCTGGCCGGCGAGGCGCTGCACCTCGACCAGGCCGGCGACCAGGCAGAGCCCGTATGCGCTGCCGAGAACGACCGCACACGGCACGAGCATCCATGCCTGCCGCTCCGCCGCCGTGACGGCCGCGAGGCCGAGGCCGGCGGCGATAGCCAGCAGGCCGATCGCGCCGGCCTTGCCGCCACGGCCGTTGCTGAGCCGCCGCGCCGTCGGCTGAATCAGCACGCCCGCTAGCGCGCAGAGCCCGGTGATGCCCGCCGTCAGCGCGATGCCGTCGTGCGCGTGATCGGCACCGGTGACGGTCGGCAACAGGCCAAAGGCGATGGCCGGCGCGGCGAACACCCAGGGCGCCATCGGGGCCACCACGGCGCGGAAACGCGGCCCGCGAAGGCCGGGCCGCGAGAACCGCGGCGTGCCGCGGCTGGGCTCGGCGATGGTCTCTGGTGCGGTCCGCAGCGCGGCGAGTACCACGGCCATCAGCGCGATGTGCGGCAGAAACGGCACCGCGGCCGGTGCCGGTGCCCACTGCGCGAGCAGCCCGGCCACGAGCGGCCCGAGCGCGAATCCCGCTGTCATCCCCGCTGCCGCTCGCCTCGCCACCTGAACGTCGCTGGCGGTGCCGCGTGGTGGCCGCGACAGTTCCCTCAGCCAGGCAGTGCCGGCACCGAAGATCGCGCCAACGCTGATGCCGGTCAGCAGCCGTCCAGCGAACAGCAGCGGCACCGTGTGCCCGCCGGCCGCGAGCACCGCGCTTGCCGCGAGCGAAAGGGCCGCTGCGGGAACGATCACGGCCCGGCGCCCGCGCGCGTCGGACAGCGGCCCGGCGAGCAGCAAGCCGGGGATCAGGCCGAGCGCGTAGCAGCCGAACAGCGCCTGCACCGTGCCGGCGCCAAGGCCGAGCGTCCTGGCGTAGACCAGCAGCATGGGGCTGAACTGGTTGGAGCCCCAGCCGGCCCCGAACATGACAGCCGCTGCCGGCAGCCATGCGCCCTTAGGCGCCCGCGCCCCTGTAAGCGGTGCGGCGGCGCCCGCAGAGCCCGCAGGCCGGCGACCGGTATCGGCCGTTGTCATCGCGCCTCCCAGATCATGAGTTCAATGATCGAACCTATTCGGCAACCCTAGCACGATGAGTTCAATCATCGAACCAGTGCCCGCTAGACTGGGGCCGATGCTCGGCAAGGACTACGAAGCCCAGGACTGCTCGCTCGCCCGCGCCCTCGGCGTGATCGGCGAGCGGTGGACGCTGCTGATCATTCGCGATGCGTTCTACGGGGTGCGCAGGTTCAACGACTTCCAGGCGCATCTCGACGTGCCGCGGGCCGTGCTGTCGGACCGGCTCTGCGGGCTGGTAGCGGACGGGATCCTGGAGCGCCAGCCCGACCAAGCCCATGCTGGCAGGCACGTCTACACGCTCACCGCCGCCGGGCGGGACCTCTGGCCGGCGCTCTATGCCCTGATGACCTGGGGCGATCGTCATCGCTACCGGAACAGCCGCACGTTCGAGCACGCCGCCTGCGGCACCGCGCTCGACGGAGCCGGCCGCTGCGGCACCTGCGGGCTGGCGCCTGGTCCTGACGACATACTCACCGCGCCACGGCCGGGCCGGCGAACGGCCAGGCACGATCCGGTCGCGATCGCACTGCGAGCGCCGCACCGCCTGCTCGAGCCAATCGAGCGCGAATAGCGCGGGAGTCCGGTGCTGCTCGAAATTCCGCAGCCGGCGACGGAAGGATCAGCCATGTCGCGCGTTCTGATCACAGGTTCTACCGAAGGGCTCGGCCGCGCCGCCGCCCGCGTCCTGCTCGCCGAGGGCCACGATGTCGTTCTGCACGCCCGTACCCCCGAGCGGGCCGCATCGGTCGCCGATCTCGCCGGACGCGCCGCGGGAGTCGTCATCGCCGACCTCGCCAGCGCCGCTGAGACCGCGCGGCTCGCCGGTCAGGTGAACGGCATCGGCCGCATGGACGCGGTGATACACAACGCGGGCGTCTATCTCGAGCCCTCCCGCGGCACGACCGCAGAAGGTCACGCGAAGACCCTCGCCGTGAACACTCTCGCCCCTTACATGCTCACGGCGCTGATCGACCGCCCCGGCCGGCTCGTCTACCTCAGCAGCGGAATGCACCAGGGAGGTGCCGGGTCCCTTCGGGACGTCGACTGGACCGAGCGCCGCTGGAACGCCGCCAGGGCGTACTCGGAGAGCAAGCTCCACGTCGTCGCGCTCGCGCTCGCCGTCGCGCGTGCCTGGCCAGGCACTTTCAGCAACGCCGTCGATCCCGGCTGGGTCCCGACCAGGATGGGCGGCCCGGGCGCCACCGACGACCTCGAGCTGGGCTACCTCACGCAAACCTGGCTCGCGGTCAGCAACGACCCGGCCGCCACCGTGAGCGGCGGATACTGGTACCACCGGCATCGGCAGACGCCGGCCAACCAAGCCGGCGATCCCGCCTTCCAGGACGAGCTGATCGACCGGCTGACCGCGCTCACCGGCGTCAAGCTCTGCTAGGGGCGCGCTCGATCACCGGGCCCAGGGTCCTGCCGGTTCGAGCCCCATGCCCCTGCCCTCTACCGGCACAGCCATTACAAGTCGGTCGCATCACGAGCGCGCAAGCTGCTGGCCCAGCTCGACAGCAAGGCCCCGGCCGGCCACGAGGGCTGGCTGCTGGTGCTGGCTGCCAGGAGGGCCTGCGCCGCGGCGTAGGCCGCCATGACCGCGCCGTCGGCTGAACGGTGATCCACGACACCGAACCTGCGCAGGGCAAGCAGAGCGTCCGAGGCCAGGAACAGCAGGCCGCCGGTCGCGGCGGCCGGCGAGTCGGTGTCCAGGGCGGTCAGGGACATGGCCAGCAACACGACGCTGTAGACCAGGACAGGGAAGCGGTCGCGGCCGGTTCGTGGCCAGAGCTGAACGTTCACGGCAGCGGCCGCGGCGACCGGCGGGATGGCCAGGGCCGGGTACGTGCGAATGCGCCCGCGGCCTGGATGCTTGCGCAGGGCGTCAATCCAGGCCAGGTGGCTGGCCAGGAAGCTGACCAGTCCGGCCTGAAAGGCAGCGTCGCCCGATCCCAGCAGCGCCACGTCGCCGGCCCAGCTCAGGGCGAGCGCGCGCTGGGCGGCCCTGCCGCGGCCGGGCATCAGCACCGGCATGAGCAGCGGCTTCGTCAGCCACCGCTCGCTGTTCCGGCCCGCGACCGCCAGCAGGGCATCGGCAGCCGCGAGCGCCGCGAAGGCCGCACCCCGCCTGGTGATCATCGGTGCACCTCCGGCGCGTCTCGGCACACGGCTTCGGGCGTGGGGTGCCCGGTTCCCGTGCATGACCCTATCGATGACCGGACACGGCACGCTGCTTCGCCGTTTCGACCTGACCAATCCGTTTTCCGGCTTTGCCAGAACTCTGCGCTGCCGCCCGCTAGCTTCTCTGCGAAGAGGGAGGAGCCTTTCATGCCGATTCGCCGGCTCGTCGTCAGCACGGCCGCCGCTGCCGCCATCGCATCCGTGTTCGGCCCGTCCGCGGCGCTCGCGACCCCGATTTCTCAGGCGGTGCCGGGTAGCGAGGCGGTCGCGCAGACCGGCATCCTCCCGCCGCACCACCCGAGCCGCAGCCTGTCGCCGCGCCCGAACTTCCTCGCCGTGCGCGCGTGCTCCACCGCCAAGAACGGGACCTACTGTGACCGGCAGGTCTTGCGCGCCACCGGCCGGGCCAGAAAGACCCTCGAGCACATGCGCGGGATGTCGTTCTCGCTGACCGCCTACCGCAAGCTCAGCCACATCAAGCAGCTGTTCGTCACCGTCAACCTGGAGCGCGTGGCCCGCGGGCTGGCCCCGGCGGCCATGCTGACCAAGTCGCTGGACGCGATCGCGCAGACCGGGGCCAGGAACGATGACGACCCGCCGCTCAACCGGCTGCCGCGCACGCTTCCCGGCGGCGGCCGCTGGATCGCCGCGGGCGGCAACTGGGCCGGAGGCTGGCGTAACCCGCTCGGCTCGAACTACGCCTGGATGTACGACGACAGCCCGGGCTGGGGGCACCGCGACAACATCCTGGGCCGGTTCGCCAACCGCTCGAGGTGCGGCGGGGCCGCTCCTCACCTGGCGATGGGAGCCGGCTACATCGGCTCAGGCAAGCGGTACGGCGATAGCGAGACCGAGTTGCTGCTCGGCGTCTGCGGCCACGCACCGACCGACGTCATCTTCAGGTGGACCAAAGCGAAGCGGCTCCTGCACATCAAGTTCTGACCAGGCAGGAGATCGCCAGCCGGCGTCCGGCGCGCTCCCCCATAGGATTCGAGGGTGCCCAGGGCTAAGCAGCGGACCGAGCAGCTGCGGGACCACATCGTGCAGGTGGCGGTGGCGATGCTGGCCACTGACGGGGTGGGCGGATTCACCGCCCGCAACGTCGCAGCGCGCGCCAGGACGTCGCCGCCCGCCGTGTATGAGCTGTTCGGCGACAAGGCCGGCCTGGTCAGGGAGGTGTTCTTCGAGGGCTTCCGGCTGCTCGGGGACCGGCTGGGGAAAGTGAGGGAGTCGGAGAACCCGCGCGCCGACGTGATCCGGACGACCGGCGCGCTGCGGGTCTTCGTCCGGGAGAACCCGGTACTGGCGCAGGTCATGTTCTCCCGGCCGTTCGCTGACTTTGATCCCGGCCCGCGGGACCTGGCGGCCGGGGCGAAGGTCAGGGAGCTCATCGTCGGCCGGGTACGGCGCTGTATCGATGCCGGGATCATCGAAGGCGACCAGACCGACATAGCGCACGGTCTGTACGCCCTGGCGCAGGGACTGGCCATGCAGGAAGCCGCGGGCCGGCTGGGCTCATCGCGGGCATCGGTGAACCGCCGGTGGGACCTGACGATCGGCGCGTTCCTGGCCGGGCTGAGCCCGGCGTGCGCCGTCGCATCCCGGCAGAACGCGTCATGACCGGGTCGGCAGCCGCGACCTGGGCAGCTCCCCCGGCATAGTCGCTGCGCGTTTCGCAGGCACGGCGGCGCCACCGGCGCCACCCGGACGGCCGGAGCCCGGGAGGTTTGGTCTCTCTTTTTGAACCAAGGTTACGAAACAAGCGTATCAATAGTGGGCTGGCTGCCGTCCAGCCGCACTCAGATGGAAAGCGGAGGCGAGTACCGATGACGTGTCCTGCCGAAGCGCGGGCTCCCGGTCCAGCGCCGGTGCATGCGAGACCAGCGCCCGTGCATGCGAGAGCAGCACCCGGTCCGGCGTTCGGCGTGCGGGTCAGGCCGGCCAGCCTAGCCGACCGGCAGGCCCTGGCCACGATGCTGTCCCGGTGCACCGATTCAACCCGGCTGCGGCGGTTCCTCGCGCCCATCAGGTCGTTCCCCGAGCCCTACCTCACCGACGCCCTGGCAGGGCACGCGGACCACCTCGCGCTCGTCGCGGCGACGCCCACGGCCGTCGTTGCCCTGGCGAGCTGCCGCGCCACCGCCGCAGGAACCGCCGACCTGGCCGTTCTCGTCGAGGACGCCTGGCAGCGGCAGCGGGTCGGAACCAGCCTGGTGAACCGGCTCCTCGACCATGCCGACCGGAACGGCCTGCGGACGCTCAAGGCAACCATGCGGGCCGACCAGGACTGGATCATGTGGGCACTCCGTGCCTTCGGGACGTGTACCGCGAGGATCAACAGGGGCGTGCTGGAGGTCACCGTGCGCCGTTGATCACGCCGTTCCTCGACACGTGAGCCGCGGCGCACCCGTCCCCGCTTGGCTTCAGCCTGGCCGGCTGTGGCACGCTGGTGAGGTCGAGAGGCGCTGCGACGGATCATGTCCGCCACGCTCGACACTGCATCGCCGGCAAGGGCGCCTTCGAGTTGACGGAGGCGTTCATGGCCGTTGCCGTGGGACGCGTTGCCGCGCTGCGGCGCTACCCCGTGAAATCAATGGCAGCCGAGGAACTCGACGCTGTCGAGGTCTCGTGGCATGGACTCGCCGGTGATCGCCGCTGGGCATTCGTCCACGACGGCTAGGTGAGCAGCGGCTTCCCCTGGCTGACGATCCGGGAACGGCCTGAGCTGGCTCACTAACGGCCTTGCTTGAGCCCTGAGCCTGCCAGGCCGCGAACGAGTGGCCCCTCGGAATCGGCGGCACCAGTGCCTTACTTCTGCGGGAACCCTGGCCGCGGCCCGCACCGCGGTCGTGCCGCCCACCGAATAATATGATTTCTATTCTTTAACAAATTATTACGGATTAGTGTGCGATCCCCAGGCCGGTGATCAGTCAGGCTAGCCTTCATGGCTGTCTGCTGACGGCAGATGTCGGCGCCAGCGCGGCGGACGAATGCGCCGGGCGTGCAACCAATTCCACCGTCAGGTCGTCATAAGAGTGTGACACGCGGCGGTTAGCGACGTGCGCGTCACGCCTCTCGCCTGACCCGAACGCAGGAAGGGAATGAGTGCGTCCCTTCGATCCGCTGCCCGGCGAGCGGTCTGGTTCGCCAGAGCAGGCAGAACGAGGCAGGCGTGACAGTGGCCAGGCAACCGAGCCGGCAAGTCACGTGCCCCTGGGCCAGGACCAGGACGTAACAAGCCAGGCGGCCGGGCGGTGGCGGCGCTGGGTCAGGCATCCGGTCACGGTCCACCTGGCTGTGCTAGCCGGCTACATCGGCGTCGGCATCGCGGTTACCTGGCCGCATGTCACCTACCTCGCCGGCCGGCTCCCTAACAACAGGGATGCCGCATGTTATGTCTGGGACTTCTGGTGGATCGCGCGCTCGGTGGAGCATGTCAGCAGCCCGTGGTCGACGACCTACCTGGCCGCGCCGGTGGGAACGCAACTCGGGCTCCATGCGCTGATGCCGCTCGCGGGCGTGGTGATGATGCCGGTCACGGTCCTGTTCGGTCCCAGCGCTTCCTACACCTTGCTGTCGATCTTGCTGCCGGGGCTGCTTAGTTACGCGATGTACCGGGTGGCGCGCCTCTGGCTGCGGTCGCAGATCGCGGCGATCGCGGCGGGCGGGTTCTTCGGCTACTCCGTGGTCGTGGAGTTCTGGACCTGGAATCACGTCAACCTGGCGGCGGGTGCGCTGTTCCTGCCGATGACGCTGGAGGCGGCCGTGCGGATGCGCCGCCGGCCCGGCCCCCGCCAGGCTGTGATCCTGGGACTGGTGCTGGGCGCGAGCGTCCTGGTCGACCAGGACTCCGCGCTGATGGCCGCGATGGTGGCCGTGGCAGCGCTGCTGCCGTGGCTCTTCGGAAGACCGAGGCCGGCCGACCCGGCCGACAGGTCGATCGCGGCTCGCGTTCTCGCCGCGCGGAGGGTGACGAGGCTGGCGCCGGTCGCGGTCGCCGCGCTGGTCACGGCCGTGGTGGCAAGTCCTCAGCTGTTCGCGATCGCGAACGAGGTCGCGGTCGGCGGCACCCCCATGTTTCCTGATGCTGTTTCCTACACCGCCGGCGTCCATCTGCCGAATCTGGTCGAGCTATCACCGCGGGCGGCGAGTTTCGGGTTGCACCCTCCCCGCGACTTCAGGACCTACGGGGCCGTGCTGACCATCTTGGCGCTCGCGGGCCTGGCGCTCGCCCGGCGACGGCGCACAGCCTGGGGCCTGGGGCTGGCGTGGCTCGGAGCCACGGTCCTGGCGCTGGGTTCGACGTTGCACATCGGCACATCCGAATACGTTCCAGTCGCGCAGGCCTGGCACGGCGCTGAGCTCTCATCGATCATGCCGTACACATGGCTGGTGCACACGCCCGGCCTGGCAAGCTTCCGCGTGCCGGGCCGCATCGCGGCACTCGGCCTCGTGCCCGCGGCTCTGCTGGCAGGGTTCACCGTCAATTACCTTCGCGACCACGCCAAGCCCGTGCTGATCGCCGTGCTCGCCGCCGCGTTCCTGGAGGCCGGCATGGCCACGCCGCCGAGCGCCGGGACGATGCCGACCACCCTCCCGGCGCTTGACCGCCCGATCGCTGCCGACCACACCGCATCGATCGTCGTGGACATGCCCTTCGGCATCCGCGGCGGCGTCGGCCTTCGCGGGGACCCGTTCGCGCCGGAGTCGCAGGTACTCGCGACCGCCGACGGGCATCCGCTCGCGGTTGCCAACCTGTCCCGCACACCCCCCGCGACCGACAACGGCATCGGGCGCCAGCCGTTCTACGTCGACCTGATGGCAGTCCAGAATGGCCACTACTATTTCACTCCCGAGCATCTCAGCGATGCGGCTTTGAACGCGCGTGACATGCATATCGGCTGGGTCCTGCTGTGGACGCCAGACCGGCATATCGTGCGTTTTCTTCGTACGACCGGATTCCGGTTCGCTTACCGCGCGGACGGAGTCTCGGTCTACCGGCCAGAGCCAGCCAGGCACTGAGGCAGCTGCTACCGGCGCTGCTCGCCGGGCCTGAATACCCAGGACCGGTAGAGCAGGAACCTCACCAGCGTGGCGGCGATGGTCGCGGTCACGACGACGACGACCTCGACGGCCCGTCCTGGGTTCGCGCTGATGGCATGCAGGATGACGAGGGCCAGTGAGGTCAGCGCGAGCCCCGCGCCGAACGCGAGCAACCCCTGTATCTGTTGCCGCACCGCATGCTCGCGCCCGCGGATCCCGAACGTCACCCGGCGATTCGCGGCCGTGTTGGCGACAGCGGTGACGAGCTGGCAGATCGCGTTCGCCGCCTGCGCGGGCATCCCCGCGCCGCGCAGCGCGAGATACAGCACCGCGAATACCGCTGTGCTCGCGGCGCCGACGCAGGCGAACCTGAGCAGCTGTGCCATCGCCCGCCGGTGCGCCAGGCGATCGTCAGCCTGGCCGGGCACATGCCGCACACGATCGGCAGACACCATGAACGAGCTCTCCGTCTACGGTAGGTCGGGTGGCATCATCGCACCACGGGCGTTGAGAAACGCACCCGCCCCGCCTCGGGGTCCCGAGTTGTCACGAATCCACCGGGCGGCGGCGTCATCGCGGTCCCCGGCACGCGGCGCGAAGCCGCGCGCCTCGCGCACCAGGTAGAGCGGACGGCCCCTGACCTCGTCATAGACCCGAGCGAGGTAAAGGCCGATGACGCCGATGACGATCAGCTGGACGCCGCTCAGGAACGTGATCGTGACGAGCAGCGAGGCATAGCCTGGCACGTACGGCAGGCCGGCCAGCTTGAGCGCGACGGCGAGCAGTCCGTACCCGACCGCGCCGAGGGCCATGAACATGCCGACCGCGATGCCCAGCCGCAGCGGCGCGGACGAGAATCCCACGATGCCGTCCGACGCGAGCTTCACCATCTTCCGCAGCGAATACTTGCTCCGCCCGGCGTGACGCGAGGCCCGGACGTACGGTACGGCGATCTGCCGGAAACCAACCCAGCAGAACATTCCGCGGATGTACCTGTCCCGCTCCCGCATCTGCAGGAAGGCGTCAAGGGCCCTGCGGTCGACGAGCCGGAAATCGCCGACGTCCACATACTGATCGACCTCGGCCAGGCGGCGCACCAGCCCGTAATACATCCGCGCCGTCGCCTTCTTCAGGAAGCTCTCCCCCTCCCTGCGCTCCCTGACGGCGTAGACGATCTCGTAGCCTTCCTGCCAGCGCGCCGCCATCTCGAGAATGACTTCTGGCGGATCCTGCAGGTCGGCGTCCATGACAACGACCGCGCGGCCGGAGGCGAAGTCCATGCCGGCCGTGATGGCAGCCTGATGACCGAAGTTGCGAGACAGCTGCAGCACTTTGATACGGGGATCGTCACCGCTCGCGGCGACCATCAGCCTGTAGCTGGCGTCCCTGCTGCCGTCGTCGACGAGGACGATCTCCGCTGGACCGTCTAAGAGATCAGTGATCTCACGCAGTTGCTTGACCAGATCAGGGATCGACTCTTCTTCGTTGTAGACGGGCACGACGATCGAGTACCTGACCGTCTCCATACACTGCTCCTCAACCGCCGCCACATTCGCCGCAGCGCGAAGTTGACGATTCCGGGATGCTATGCGGATCACCCTAGTAGCTGTAATGCACTAGAAAGACCTAGTGGAGACAGCAGAGGTAGAGAAGCTCACCGCGCTCGAGGAGAGGCACTGGTGGTACAAGGAACGCCGCGCCCTGCTCGACCGTGAGCTCAGACGGCTTGCTCCTGGCCTGGCGCTTGACATCGGGGCTGCGGGCGGCGGGAATACACGGGTACTGCGGGCCCGTGGCTGGCACGCGATCGCGGCGGACTACTCGGCAGCGGCGGTCGAGGTCGCGAGGACGCGCGGGCTGAGCACCTTCCGTGCCGACGCCAGGGCGCTGCCGGTCAAGTCCGGCTCGTGTGACCTGGTGACGGCTTTCGACGTGCTCGAGCACGTCGAAGAGGACCATCTCGTCGCCGCTGAGATCGCCAGAGTGCTCAAGCCGGGCGGCACCGCGCTGATCGCCGTGCCGTGCGACATGGCCCTGTGGTCGGCGCACGACGACGCGGTCGGGCACGTGCGCCGGTATAGCAAGGCGACCCTTCGCAAGGTCGTCGAGGGTGCCGGCCTCGGCATCGACAGCGTGTGGAGCTGGAACGTCCTGCTGCGCCCGGCCGTGGCGCTGCGGCGCCGGCGCTCGACGGGAAGCGACCTCGACACCGTTCAGCCGCTGACCAATCGGCTGCTCACGTCGATTGTCTGTGCGGAGCGGTACCTGCCGGTGAAGTCATTGCCAGGGGTCACCCTGATGGTCAGGGCCTGTCGTCGCGAGTGAATCGCCGGACCGCCCACGCGGCCACGGCGCCGCCGCTGTTGGTGACCAGATGCACCGCCATCGGCGCGGCCAGGCCACCCGAGCGCTCCCTCAGCCACGACAAGAGCGCGCCGCCAGCGGCGGTCACGGCAACACCCGCGGCAACACCCGCGATGGCCCGCCGGCGGTCGTCGGCCAGGCCGTTGGCGCGCAGCGCCTGCAGGGTGGGGCGGACGTGCCAGAGCCCGAAGACGCCGCTGGTCAGAACTACTGCGGCAGGTGCGGGCAGGACGCGCCGCAGGCTCGCCTGCAGCACGCCGCGGAAGGCGACCTCCTCCCACAGCACCGTGCCGGCAGGAATGCGCACCGCGGCCTGGTACGCAGCCGTGCGGCCATCATGGCCGACTGACCTCCGGTCCCCGAGCACGGGCCTGGTCGCCGGCACCGCCGCGACGATCAGCCATCCCGCGGCCGTGGCTCCGGCCCACCACATCCCCTCGCGGCCCGGCCGCCAGGAGCCAGGCCCGAGCCCGATATGGGCTGCAGTCAGGCCGCTCGCCGCGGCCGCGGACAGGGCGGCGCCGCTGGCGCAGGCGTTGAGCGGGACGTACCAGCGCTCGTGCCACGCGTGCCTGCCGACCACGTTGTTGCAGGCGGCCAGGACAGCACAGGCGGCCGCGGCGAAAGCGCGATCGCGTGCCAGATGGCTCGGTGGCACGGCTCAGCTGCCCGGATGGATGAGGCCGGTCTCATACGCGAGAACGACGGCCTGGGTGCGATCGCGCAGGCCGAGTTTCATCAGGATGCGGCTCACGTGGGTCTTGATGGTCTGCTCGGCGACGACCAGGCGGCCGGCGATCTCGGCGTTGGACAAGTCCCGTACATGCTCGGCATCGCGTGGGCGCGGGGTGCGTTCGGCGGCCGGAGGGCCCCCGCGCTGATGCTCGCGTGCGGCGTCGCGGCGGCCGCGGCCCTGGTGCTGCGGGAACCGCTGGCCAGGTGGATGCGCCGTCCCCTCGCGTGGGCGACCGTCGCGATAGCCAACTTGTCCGCGATGACGCTGTTTCTCTGGCACCAGACCGCGTTCATCAGCGTGACGATGCTCGGGTTGCCGTTCGGCCGGCTGCCCGGCCTGGACACGGCCCCGTCCAGCCTGGCGTGGGTCGCGGAGCGGCTCGCCTGGCTCCCGGCGTTCGCTGTCGCGCTCGCCCTGCTGTGGACCGTGGCCTGGCGGGCCGAGCACGCGTCCGGCCTGCCAGGCAGGATCCGGACGTCGCCGGCGCCGTTCCGCCGCGAGCGACCGGCCCTCGATCATCAGTCACCCACCGAGCCCTGTTCAAGCTCCCGGTCTTGATCCGATGCGCTCGCCGCCTCCTGGCGCCATCTACCATCGCGGCTATGAGTATCTCGGAGCGGAGGGTCCTGGTGACGGGCGGGACGAGCGGGCTCGGGCTGGCGATGGCCGCCGCCCTGGCCGCGGCGGGCGCGGCGGTCGCGCTGACCGGCCGGTCCGCCGCTCGCGCGGCCGCGGCCGCCGCGGAACACCCGGGGGCCGTGGGCCTGGAACTGGATGTGCGCGATGAGGCGTCGGTGGCCAGGGCGGTCGGTCAGGCGTGGTCCCGGCTCGGCGGGATCGACATGCTGGTGAACAACGCCGGGATCGGCATGCGCACGGTGAATCCGGCTTTCATGACGCACCCGCAGCCGTTCTGGGAGGTGCCGCCCGGCGGCTTCCGGGCGGTGATCGAGACCAATCTGACCGGCTACTTCCTGGTGGCGCGCGAGGTGGCGCCGCGGATGCTGGCCGCCGGCGGCGGCCGCATCGTCAACATCGCGGTGAACGAGTCGACCATGCACCGGGCCGGGTTCGTCCCCTACGGGCCGTCGCGGGCCGGCAGCGAGGCGCTGTCCCGGATCATGGCCGCGGACCTGCGGGACACCGGCGTCACCGTCAACTTGCTGCTACCGGGAGGCGCGACAGCCACCGGGATGCTGCCGGACGGCGAGGTGCCCGATGGCCGGCAGTTCCTGCAGCCCGCCGTGATGGGCCCGCCCATCGTCTGGCTGGCGTCCGACGAGGCGGCCGGCGTGCAGGACGAGCGCATCGTCGCGGTGGAGTTCGACCGCTGGCTGCGCGACAGGAACGGCAGTCCGTGAGGCCGGCAGCGCGGTCGAAGACCTGTCAGCCGGGCACCGACATCCCGGGCGGTTCAGCCGGGGCTGGCGCTATCGGATGCCGGGCCCTCGCCGGCCGGACCGGCGGTCCCGGCGGCGGCCTCGGGCGGTGAGGTCTGCTCGGTCAGCGAGCTGTCCTCTGGCACCTTGGCGTTGGGAGCCAGCGGATAGAACAACAGGTGGATCCCCGCTGCGAGGATGGCGCCAGCGAGCGGGGCGACCAGGAAGACCCAGAGCTGGCTGAGCGGCGCGCCGCCGACGAGCACGGCAGGCCCGAAGCTGCGCGCCGGATTGACCGAACACCCGTCGAACAAGATGCCGACGAGGTTCACGAGCGCGAGCGCGAGGCCGATGCCCATCCCGGCCACGGCGACGGTTGCTCCCTCGCGGGTCAGGCTCAGCACCACAAGCACGAATGCCGTGGTGAGCAGGACCTCGGCGAGAAAAGCGCCGTTCGCTCCGACGTGCAGGAGCGAGTCGGCGCCGTACCCGTTGGTGCCGAGGCCTATCCGGGACTTGCTGTACAGCGGCGAGGTGCTCAGTAGCCACAGAATTAGCGCGGCGCCCGCGATCGCACCGGCGAGCTGGGCCACCCAGTAGCCGAGGAGATCGACGGCCGTGATCCTTCTCGCCAGGAACGCGCCGAGCGACACGGCCGGATTCACATGGCCGCCGGAAATCGGGCCTATCACGTACACCAGGGCGGCGTAGATCAGGCCGAACACGACCGCGACCGCGAGCACGCCGGCCACGGGGCTGGATCCGAAGATCCGGAAACCGAAGACGAGGGTCGCCATGCCGACTCCGAAGAACACGAGCAGGGCGGTACCTACGAACTCGGCCGCGAACTTGCGCGCCATGTTTCCCCCCACCATGGTTGCAGACGGGCAGGTCAGGCTCGACACGCCCGCGGCCGGCGGCCGGACGACCGGCAGCTAGCGCGAACCATAGCCGGTTCCCAGGCCGGCCCTCTTGTCTAACACAGGCCACAACAGTAACAACCAACGGCCCTGTGCGGGCTCTCGGCGACGCGGTCTGTCAGCCGGCCCTAGGCAGCTGGCCGGGCCAGGCGTGGGATAGGAATGGACCATGGCAGATATGCGCTTCGGACTGAAGCTCAGCCAGAACGCCACGATCGACCAGCTTCGCGCGGTGTGGCGGGTCGCCGACGAGGCAGGGTTCGACCATTGCTGGTGCATGGATCACCTGGCCACCCTCGGCGCGCACGACGACGGGGCGATCTTCGAAGCCTGGACGCTGCTGGCCGGGATGGCCGTGGCGACCTCGAGGACCCGGATCGGCTGCATGGTCACCGGCAACACCTACCGCCATCCGGCGGTGCTGGCCAAGGCCGCGGTCACCGTGGACCACCTGTCCGCAGGCAGGCTGGAGTTCGGCCTCGGCGCCGGCTGGGCGGAGAACGAGCACGCGATGCTCGGGCTGCCGTTCGGCTCCGCGCGGGACAGGGCTGACTGGCTGGAGGAAGCCTGCGAGGTCATCCGGTCGCTCTGGACACAGCAGCGGACCAGCTTCGAGGGCAAGCACTACACGATCACCGCGGCGGTCGCCGAGCCGAAGCCGGTCCAGCGGCCGCACCCGCCGATCTGGATCGGCGGGTCTGGCCGGCAGCGCACCCTGCGGATCACCGCGCGGTACGCCGACGTGTGGAATGCCGCTGGGGGCTCGCCCGACGAGGTGGCCGAGGTGTCAGCGGTCCTTGACCAGCGGTGCGCCGAGATCGGCCGCGATCCGGCGCAGATCCGCCGCTCGGTCCAGGTCCGCGTGGCGGAGGCGAACGACGAACTGCTCGAACTGGCGCGGTCCTACCGCGCGGTGGGGATCACCGAGATCGTGCTGATCCTGCACAGCCAGAATCCCGCCGGCCTCGCCGAGGAGATCGCCCGGTGGCTCCCGCGGCTGCGCGCGACAGGATGAGAGGCTAGAGGGCAGCCTGACGCGTCAGGTGGCTGATCCTCCTGTCGCGAGCCGCATGAGGTCGGTGTCGAGATCGATGGGCTCGGTGCCGTCGGCGGCGCCGTTCTCGTGCTGGTAGCTCTGCCAGGACCCGTCCCTGATCTGCTGGCTGAACCCGCTCTCCATCAGCAGCACGAGCTCGAAGGCAGCTCTGCCGATGCGCTGCCGCATGGCCGGATCACCCCAGTCCCCTGGTGCGGCGAACACAGACGTCGGCGCGGCCATCGAGCGCAGGTAGGCGAACATCGGCCGCATCTGATCATCAGCGACCAGGCCATGCCGGGCGGTTCCGGCAGTCGCCGCGAGCACGACCGGCTTCGCGATGATCAGGTCGCTGTCAAGGACGTCAAAGAATGAGGTGAACAGACCGCTGGGCCCGGCGTTGTAGACCGGGGTGCTCGCGATGATGCCGTCGGCTTCGCCGAGCGTCGTGATGGCCCGCTGCAAAGGCGGCGTGGTCAGCTGCGAGACCAGCGCGGCAGAGACGTCCGTCGCGATCTCGCGCAGCTCGACCACGGTGGTGGAGACGCTGGCGCCACGGCTGGCGGCGATCGCTGCCGCGCGTTCGGCGACGCGATCGGCCAGCAGCCGGGTCGAGGATGCGTCGCTCGTGCCCGCGCTGACTACCGCGAGCCGGAAGGTCCTGGCCTTCGCAGCAGACGTCACGGCCGCGCCCTTCCTGTCCTGCCGGCCGCCGCTGCCAGCTTGGCCTGCCGGGCCAGCTTGGCGCAGATTGCCTCGAGCTCCCTGATCTCGTCGCGGCTCAGCGCGGCGGTCATGGTGCGGGCGACGCTGCGGGCGTGCTGCCGGCCGATCCGGCGCTGCAGTTCCCGGCCCGCCTCCGTCAGCGACACGCGGACGCCCCGGCCGTCGTCGGCGTCTGACGCGCTCGCGATCATCCCGCGCCTGGCTAGCCGCTGCACCAGGCGCGAGAGTGCCGGCTGGCTGAGCAGAACGTGGCGGTTCAGCTCGCTGATGCGAATCGGCTGAGGGCACTTGGAGAGCGTGTACAGCACGTCGTACTCGCGCATGGACACGTGCTGCCAGCTGTCCTCGGCACCGAACCGCTTGGTGAGCACCGCGTGCGCGGACAGCAGCGCCTCCCAGGCGTCGTTCGACGTCGTGCTGTCAGACATCACGAGCACCGCTCGCGGATCAGGCATCGGCCGCGTCCGCGTACGGGTCAGGACCGGCGGTGTTGTCACCGCGGTTGGCCCGCGGCCGCGGCTGACGGGCAGGCTGATCGCCGTACTTGGCCGCGACGAGGCTCGCGTGCGTCGGCGCCTGCGGAGCCTCCGGGTCCCGCCTGGCCTCTATTTCCTTGCGCAGCACCGGCACGACCTCCTCGCCGAGCAGGTCAAGCTGCTCGAGCACCGTCTTGACCGGCAGGCCGGCGTGATCCATCAGGAACAGCTGCCGCTGGTAGTCGCCGAAGTGCTCGCGGAACGTCAGGGTCTTGTCGATGACTTCCTGCGGGCTGCCGACGGAGAGCGGGGTGAGATCCGTGAAGTCTTCCATCGAGGGGCCGTGACCGTAGACGGGCGCCTCGTTGAAGTAGGGCCGGAAGTCGCGCTTGGCGTCCTGGGAGTTCCTGGCGATGTACGCCTGGCCGCCCAGGCCGACGATCGCCTGCTTCTCGGTGCCGTGGCCGTAGTGGGCGTAGCGCTGCCGGTAGAACCTGATCAGGCGCAGGTAGTGCTCCTTGGGCCAGAAGATGTTGTTGGCGAAGAATCCGTCGCCGTAAAAGGCGGCCTGCTCGGCGATCTCCGGGCTGCGGATCGAGCCGTGCCAGACGAACGGCGGGACGTCATCCAGCGGCCGCGGGATCGACGTGAACCCCTGCAGAGGCGTGCGGTACTTGCCTTGCCAGTCCACGACGTCCTCGCGCCAGAGCCGGTGCAGCAGGTTGTAGTTCTCCAGCGCGAGCGGCAGCCCCTGAGCGATGTCCTGACCGAACCACGGATAGACCGGGGCGGTGTTGCCGCGCCCGAGCATGAGGTCCATCCGTCCGTCCGACAGGTGCTGGAGCATCGCGTACTCCTCCGCGATACGGACCGGGTCGTTCGTCGTGATCAGCGTGGTGGCCGTCGACACGGTGAGCCTCGTGGTGGTGGCCGCGATGAAGGCCAGCAGCGTCGTCGGCGACGACGAGAAAAACGGCGGGTTGTGGTGCTCGCCGATCGCGAACACGTCAAGGCCGACGTCGTCGGCCTGCTGCGCGATCCGGACGACGGCATCGATCCGCTCCGCCTCGGTAGGCGTCGCCCCGGACACGGGATCCCGGGTGATGTCGCTGACCGAGAAGATCCCGAACTGCATGACCTGCCTCCTGTCGTCCGCCTGGTGGCGTGCCGGCCGCGCATTCGGCGACCGCCAGATATATGCGTTTGCATCTATCTAACGCGCAGGGCGCGGCGCTATTCCCTGCCCGGCGACAGCCATCGAACGGGCGCATGACACCGGCAGCTACCTCGGCCTGGCGAGGCGTCCGGCGGCGCGGGCGCGCCGCCTGGCGTGCTCGGCCGGGTCGGTGTCGTCGCCGCCGGTGAGCATGCGCGCGACTTGCGGCGCCTCGGCGCGACGCCGCGGCCGACTTGGCCCTGCCGCCCGCTGCTGTCGCCGGACTCGACGCCATCGCAGGCTAGTTCGCAGCCCAGCGGCGGGGTCGGCTACGGTCTCGCCGATCCCGTGGTGACGGGGACGCTGGCGGGGGCCGCGGGCACCTGGGCCAGCGGACCCCGGCGAATGAGCGCTCCGCAGACGACGGCGCCGCCCGCGAAGATCCCAGCGGTCCACCAGAACGCGGTGGAGTAGCCGTGCACGGCGGCGCCCGCGCGGATTGCCGCCCGTGCCGTCGGCGAAGCCGCCGTCCCTGGCGTGAGGTGGCTGGCGACGTACGTCGCGGCCGCACTGGTGGCGATGGTATTGAGCAGAGCGGTTCCGATCGAACCGCCGAGCTGCTGGCCGACATTGAGCGTTGCGGAGGCCACGCCGGCGTCGGTGGCCGCGACGCCGAAGGTTCCGGTATTGAAGCCCGGCGCCACCGACATGCCGAGGCCGGTCCCGGTGACCAGCAACGGTCCGAGCACCGCGGCCACGTACGAGGAATGGACGCCGATCCCCGTGAGCCAGACCATCCCGCCGGCCGCGATCAGCAGGCCGAGCCCGATCAGGGGCTTCGGCCCGATGCGCGGCATCAGCACGATGTTGGAGATCTGGGCGAAGAGCATCAGCATCGCGATGGCCGGGACGAACGCGAAGCCGGTGACAACAGGCGAGTAGCCGAGGACGGTTTGCAGGTAAAAGGTGAGGAACAAGAACAAGCCGAACATGGCGGCGCCGACAACGAAGATCGTCAGGTAGGCCCCGCCGCGGTTGCGGTCCAGCACCACGCGGGGAGGCAGCAGCGGATGAGCGGCGCGCACCTGCTCGGCTGCGAACGCGATCAGCAGCACGACGCCAGCCAGCAGGAAGCCCCACGTGGACGGCGTGTGCCAGTTGTGCGTCGAGGCGTTGGCGAACCCGTACACCAGGCAGAACATCGACGCTGACCCGGCTACGACACCGGCCGCGTCGAGGCGCAGCGGCCCGGCCTCCCGCCGGTGGTGCTGCAGCAGGACCGCGGCCCCGGCCGCCGCCAGGCCGGCGAACAGGAGGTTCACGTACAGGCACCATCGCCAGTCCAGGTACTCGGTCAGCACACCGCCCAGGAGCAGGCCGATAAGCCCGCCGCCCCCGGCGATGGCCCCGTAGACGCCGAACGCCTTGCCTCGCTCCCTCGGATCTGAGAACGTCGTCGTCAGCACCGACAGTGCCGCGGGCGCCAGCAGCGCGGCGAACGCCCCCTGGCAGGCGCGGGCGGTCAGCAGCATCGCGAGGTTCACCGACGCACCGCCCACCGCGGACGCGACGGCGAAGCCGATCAGCCCGATGAGGAAGACAACCTTCCTGCCGAACAGGTCGCCTAGTCTCCCGCCGAACAGCAGCAGGCTGCCGAACGCCAGCGAGTACGCCGTGATCACCCACTGCCGGTCGGCGTTGGAGAAATGCAGCGCCTGCTGTGCCGACGGCAGCGCGATGTTCATGACCGTGATGTCGAGCACGATCATCAGCTGGGCCAGCCCTACGACGCCAAGCACGTGCCAGCGACGGCTGTCTGGCCGACCGGCCTGACCGGTGGCAGCGACATCGCCGGGATTGCCGGTAGCGGACATCGAGATCCCCCATCTGCTTCAGCCCGCATGCCCTTGTCCCTGCATACCAGCATCTGGAGGGCAGCGTGCGGCCGGGCCGGCCGGTTGGGGCACGCCGGCCCTGGAAACGCTGGCGGCCTCAGCCCTGCAGTCCCGAAACAGGCTCGGCCGGATCCAGCCCGACGTCCTGCAGCGCCAGGTCGAAACAGGAGATGGCCCTGTGGTCCATGTCCTCGTGCGGGCCGTTGCCGCTATGGATCCGAATTACGGATGTCTCATCGCCGTAATGCTCGGAGTACGTGGCAGGCCCGCCCAGGGCCTCGGCCCAGTAGGCGGCGAGTCGCTGGCTGTGCTGAGGATGAAATCCGTGGCTGAACGCGTGGCTGACGGCTCGGCGACCAGCGCCGCGAGCACCGCGAGCACCGCCAGAGTCTGAGCTGAGAACGCCGTGCGACGTGACACGCACCAAATTCTACCTAGGTAGCGCCAAGTCGTGCAGGCGCTTTCTGCGGACCTCTACAACCGGAACCCTTGCCGAACCGGCCGCTCTCGTAGCAGTGTCTAGGGGCACCAGACCGAAGCAGCGGGCGGGGTTGATCTGATGGGGCAGCACAATCGCCGGTGGCGCTGGGCTCTTGTCATACCGTTGACAGCGGTAGCCGCGGTCCTCGCCGTCGCGTGGCCGGCCATGGCCGAGCCCGCTACTCCGGTCACCTACCCGGCGTGGGCGAGCGCGACCATGTACACGGGCCAGGCGTTCGATACCTGCACGGCACCGCCGCTGACGGCCATGCAGGCATGGATGGCGTCGCCGTACCGCGCCATCGGGGTCTACATCGGCGGCGAGAACCGCACATGCGCTCAGCCGGAACTGAACCCCGCCTGGGTCAGGGCGGTAGCCGATCTCGGCTGGCGGCTGATCCCGATCTACAAGGGCCGCCAGGCCCCGTGCGGCGGGAAGCCCACCGACGTCAAGATCATCCCGTCTGCCGCCGCCGCCGAGGGCACCGCCGCCGCCGATGACGCCTTCCAGCAGGCCAAGGCGCTCGGCACGATCAAGGGCGGCGCGATCTACTACGACATGGAGAACTACGCGGCCAACGACTCTGGCTGCCGCAGCGCCGTGCTGACGTACCTGTCGGCATGGACCAAGGAACTGCACCACATCGGATATGTCTCCGGCGTCTACGAGAACCTCAACCTCGGCGCCCACGACCTGGCCAACGCCTACAACTCCGCCGCGTACGCGCGGCCCGACGTACTCTGGATCGCTCGTTACGACCTCGATCCCGCACTCACCGGATGGGCCGGGATCGCCGACAACCTGTGGGCCGTCCACCAGCGCGCCAAGCAGTACCAGGCCAACTTCACCGTCACGTATGGGGGCGTTCGGCTCACCATCGACGCCGACAACGTGGAAGCCCCGGTGGCTACCACGGCGTTCCACTACCAGGCGACGGCCGCGATCCGGGCACGCACTGGACCAGGGCCGACCTATCCGCTGGTCAAGCTCTACGGCAAAGGCGCGAGCCTGACGGTGGTGTGCCAGACACCGGGCCCGGCTACCGGCACGACGACGGTCTGGGACAAGCTGAACGACGGCGCCTATGTCACGGACTACTACGTGAGCACGCCGTCCAAGACCAGTTACAGCGCGCCGGTTACCCGTTGCCTGTACCCCTATCAGGTGACACCGGTCAACGGCGCAAACGAGCGGAAGGGACCAGGCATCTCCCATCCCGTCACCGGCGTGCTACCCGGAGGCGCGCTCGCGTGGCTGTTCTGCCAGCGGTCCGGCTCGAAGGTCGGCAGCACGTGGGTCTGGGACAAGATCGACAGCCGGCACTGGGTCTCGGACAACTGGGTCGCCACGCCGGGGACGACCGGCTTCAGCAAGCCAGCACCGCGTTGCTGACGCCGTCACGGCGTCGCGACGCTCGCTAGGCAGCTCGCCGAGCCGGATCTGGTCCCCGTCGGTCCGCAGCGAATCGGGGAAGTAGGTCTCGGCCGGCCATTCCGCCCCGTAGGTGGGCGACCACTGCTCCCGTTTCGCCGCCGCGATCTCCTCGATGACCCGGCCGACGCTGGCAGCCGCGTAGACAGGCACGTCCTGGGCCCCCACCAGGGCGGCTACCCCGTTGAAATGATCGGGACGAGGATGCGTCACCAGCACGGCGAGCAACGGCTTCTTCAGCGCCTCAAGCCGGGCACGCAGCGCCTCGATGTCGGAAACCAGCAGGTTGGTGTCGACCACTACCACGCCCGACTCCCCCTCCACCAGGTAGGAGTTGACGTTCAGTCCGGGCTCAGATGCCCGGTAGGCGTGGATGACCGGTCCGGCCATTTCTCCTCCTCCGCTGCTCTGTTTGCGTGTCTACGCTAGAAAAGTGCATCCTGAAAATGAATGGGATCCGCCAGGCATTCATGCCAAAATCCTTCTCACATGGAAAGCAGCGGAGCACAGTTCGTTACAGATGAATAGACCGCCAGGTGAGGCGGGCTGGCGGATCAACGGCGAGCCGCTGAGGCCACGCCGCGATGAATCTACGGAGGGCCGGGGGCGTCTGAGGTGACGCGGTCGTGTGCCGCGATGCTGGCGAAGTGGTCGATCACCTTCGAGGAGATGCCGGCGAGGGCGTCGATCTCGGCCGGAGTGAGCAGGTCGACGAGGTGCCGGCGGACCGATCGGACATGATCAGGTGCGGCGCCGCGGAGGGCCTCCCATCCCGCTTGAGTGAGCGCGACGGCGGCACCACGTTTGTCGTCGGGGCAGCTGTCCCTGGCGATGAGGCCTCGCCGTTCCATGCGCCCGGCGTGATGGGCCAGTCGGCTGGTCGACCACAGCAAACGGGCAGCAAGCTCGTTCGGCCTCCACTGTCCCCCGGGCCGCTCGGACAGGGTGGAAAGCACGTCATAGTCGGCTTCCGAGAGGCCGGAGTCATGGAGCAGGTCCCGGGCCAGGTGCAGGTCGAGGAGGGTGCGCATTCGCCGGTAGCTGCGCCACGCTCGTTCTTCGGCTTCGTTCAGCCAGGGCGCCTTGTCCACACGCTCATGCTAGCAGCAGTTGCTGATATGTCAGGAACCTTGTAGAGTTGCTGACGTGTCAGTAATTAGGCGACGAGGAGCGGACCCCGGTCGCGTCCGTGACCTAGCGCTGCGGATCTTGTGGTTGTACGCCGGGCTGGCCGGGTTCGGAATGAGCCTGGCGTTGATGGTGCGAGCCGGGCTGGGCCTCGACCCGTGGGACGTGCTGCATCAAGGGATCGCCCGGCTGCTGGGAGTGAGAATTGGCTGGGTCGTCATCGCGGTCAGCTTCGTGGTGCTGGCGGCGTGGTTCCCGCTGCGCCAGCGGCCCGGGTTCGGCACCGTAAGCAACGCGGTGGTGGTGGGCCTGGTCGTCAACGTTGCCCTGCCCGTGATCCCATCACCGCGCGCCCTTGTCGCCAGGGCCGTCATGCTCGCTGTCGCCATCTTGGTGAACGGGATCGCCACCGGGATGTACATTGGCGCCGGTCTGGCCCCGGGGCCGCGTGACGGCCTGATGACCGGCATCGCCGCCCGCGGGCACTCGATCCGCGTTGTCCGCACGATCATCGAAGTGTCTGTCCTGGCGACCGGGTTCGCCTTGGGCGGGTCGGTCGGGATCGGCACAGTAGCCTACGCCGTGTCCATCGGCCCGCTCGTCCACTTCTTCCTTCCGCGCCTGACCCTGCCACTCAGATCCCGCCGCTGCCGCGAACAGGAGAGGCAACCCACATGAAGTCCCTGACCTTTGGCGTGGGCGTATCGACCTCTGCCGCCCCTGGTGCCGACCCCGTCGCAGAAGCACTGACGGCCGAGCGCCTCGGCTTCGACTTCGTCTCCGCGTCGGACCATCCCAGCGGCGACCACCCGACCTATAGACATGGACGCTGCTCACCTGGATCGCGGCGACCACCAGGCGCATCAATGTGGCCACCCGAGTACTCAGCGTCCCTTTCCGTTCCCCGGCCCTGGTCGCCAAGATGGCAGAGTCCCTCGACCGGCTCAGCGGCGGCCGCTTCATCCTCGGCCTCGGCGCAGGCGCAACCGACGGCGAACTCCGCGCCTTCGGGCTGCCGGCCCTTCGCCACGCCAGAAGATCGACGGCCTCGAGGACGCCGTGCGCATCATCCGCGGGCTGTGGTCCGAGCCGGCCCACACCTACACCGGGCCAGTCCACCAGGTCAACGCCGCCGCGCTCGAACCCAAGCCCGCCCGCCCCATCCCCATCTGGCTGGGCACCTTCGGCGACCGGGCCCTGGCCCTGACCGGCCGCCACGCCGACGGATGGATCCCCTCCCTTGGCTATGCTTCGGCCGCCGAGTTGACCGCCATGCGCGGTCGCGTCCTCGCCGCTGCGCAGGCCGCAGGACGGGACCCAGGCGACATCACCTGCGCCGTCAACCTCGAGATACACCCCGGCAGGCCTGCCGCCGAGCATCCCGACGCGCTCTCTGGCAGCTCCGACCAGTTGGCGGCGAGCCTCTTCGAGTTCGTTCGCGCCGGCTTCACGAGCTTCAACTTCATGCCAGTCGGCGACGGCGGTGCCCGTCAGATCGAGCAACTCGCCGGCGAGGTGGTCCCAGCCCTTCGAGCCCTGAACGACCGGTGGTGAAAGGCAGCCTGGCAGACCGTCAGGCGAGAGGTCGCTTAGGCTAGCGTGGCGGCGGCCGCAGCTTCGAGCGCGTGGCAAGACCTGGATGCAGCGCAGTCCCGCAGGCGGTAGCTGAGTCCTCTCGCGAGAGGAGCAGGTCATCGGGCGTAACCCACACGCTGTGGCCCCGGATCGTCCCCGGCGGGTGATGCGGCCCTAGACACGCTGTCAGAGGCTGAGGAAGACGGCGCGAAGCCAACTGGCCGGTAGGCCCCAAATGGGCCCGCCTGCGAGTCAAGCCGGTCCAGGCGATCAGATGCTCGTATACGAGGGGGAAAGGCATGGCGCGGTATCCGAATATCAGTGATCACGGTCTGATCGGTGACCTGCAGACAGCGGCGCTGGTGACGACGGACGGGACGATCGACTGGTTCTGCGCCCCCAGGTTCGACTCCCCAAGCGTGTTCGCGTCCCTGCTCGACGCAGACAAGGGCGGCTACTGCCGCATCGCCCCCGACACCAGCGAGTACACGAGCAAGCAGCTGTACTTCCCCGACACCGCCATGCTGATCACCCGGTTCCTGACCGAGGACGGCGTCGGCGAGGTCACCGACTTCATGCCCATTGCCCCGCATCAGCCGACCGACAAGCACCGGATCGTGCGGCAGATCAAGACCGTTCGCGGCACCATGAAGTTCGTGATGGACATCAAGCCGAGGTTCGACTACGGCCGGGCGCCGCACAAGCTGGACATCACCGAGAACGGCATCGTCTTCCACACCGAAGGCGGCATGGAACTCACGGTGAACCCGGTCGGCAATCCGGAGAAGGCGCTCCGCGAGCAGGACCTCACCGTGGACAGGCTCGATGACGACATCCGGATCACCCGCGTCCTGCGGGAAGGCGAGACGGCTGGGGTGATGCTGGAATCCATGGGCGGCCGGCCGCACCTGGTGTCGCCGGCCGAGCTGGCTAAGCTCACCGATGACACGAGCCAGTTCTGGCGGAACTGGGTGCACCAGTCGACCTACACCGGGCGGTGGCGGGAGGTCGTGGCCCGGTCGGCGATGACCCTGAAGCTGATGACCTACGCCCCGAGCGGGGCGCTGGTGGCCGCGCCGACGGCCGGGCTGCCTGAGCAGGCCGGCGGCGAGCGGAACTGGGACTACCGGTATACCTGGATCCGCGACGCGTCGTTCTCTGTCTACGCGCTGATCGGTCTCGGCTACACCGGCGAGGCCGCCGCGTTCGGCCAGTGGGTCCGCGACCGGGTCGTCGAGCACGCCGGCACCGGCGACGGCGCCGCCCCGCTGAAGATCATGTACCGGGTCGACGGCAGCTCAGACCTGACCGAGGAAACCCTGGATCACTTCGAGGGCTGGCGCGGCTCGCGCCCGGTCCGGATCGGCAACGGCGCCGCCGGCCAGCTCCAGCTCGACATCTACGGCGAGGCCATGGACGCCGTCGCCAAGATCGACGCCCGCGGCTTGCAGCCCGCGTACGAGGGCTGGACCGCCATCGCGGACATGATGAACTGGCTGTGCGACCACTGGGACCAGCCCGATGAGGGCGTCTGGGAGACCCGCGGCGGCCGCAAGAACTTCACCTACGGCCGGGTCCAGAGCTGGGTCGCCCTCGACCGCGCGATCCGGATCGCCGAGGGCCGCGGCCTGGCCGACATCAACCGCTGGCGCACCGAGCGGGACAACATCTACTCCCAGGTCATGACCAAGGGCTGGAACCCGAAGCGGCGCGCCTTCACCCAGCACTACGACACCGACCTGCTCGACTCCTCGCTGCTCGTGATGCCGCTGATGGGATTCGTGTCGCCGTACGACCCGCTGTGGCTGCAGACCCTGCAGGCCATGGACAAGGAGCTGGTCTCCGACAGCCTCGTCTACCGGTACAACCCCAGCGCCTCGCCCGACGGCCTGGCCGGCGACGAGGGCACGTTCTCGCTCTGCACGTTCTGGTACGTCGACGCGCTCGCCCGCTCCGGACGGCTCAACGACGCCGAGCTGGTCTTCCAGAAGATGCAGACCTACGGCAACCACCTGGGCCTGTACTCCGAGGAAATCAGCGCCACCGGCGAGCAGCTCGGCAACTTCCCGCAGGCGTTCAGCCACCTGGCCCTGATCAACGCCGCCATCAACCTGGACTACCAGCTCGACTACGGCGCCGGCGACGTCGAGCCCGTCCTGGCCAGGGCCGGCGCCGCCGTCCCGACGATGGCGTCGAGCTGAGGAGACGGGGCTGGCACGCCGAGCCGGCAACGGCCTGGCGATGAGCCGGCATCGAGCCGAACGTCCTGCGGGTGGGTCTCACCGACCCCTACGTCCGGCTGTCCACCACGCTCAGCGGCCCCGAACGAACCGCTGAGATACAGCGACTCGAAGCGCGCTCGACACCGGCCGGCCCGAACGCGAGCGGACTCAGCGCGAGCCGTCGTGGTGCGCCAGGCCCGCGGTGATCGGCTGTCTGGGTGGCCTGCCGATCAACTCGATCAGGCCGAGGACAGCCAGCAGGATGATGGCGGTGATCAGGACGGTCAGGCCGGTTGGGTCGGTCCAGAAGACGAACACCAGAGCTGCGATGACGACGACCGCGATCCGCAGTGCCTGCCGGTACCGGTAGACCCACGTGCCGACCGGGCCGGTGTTGATGCCGGCTCGGTCACCGGTTCCGCGGATCGCGGCGAAGCCGGACTTGAACGCGTTCCGCGTGCGGACAGCGGAGACCGACGGGCCGGTGAAGAAGCCTGCCAGCGCGACGACAAGGCCGAGAACGAGCAGGACCCGCAGGCCCTCCTTGATGAAGCGGACTAGGGTCTCGAACGCGACGGCGGCCGCGTCCGCCGAGATGTTCGGGGGGAGCTTGTTCAGGTAGACAGTCCGCCCGATGGCGAGCAGGACACCCAGCACCAGCATGGACCCGGCGAGGCCGAGGCCGGCGCCGATCAAGGCTCGGCGGTGCCTCCGAGCGACGTAGATGCCCGCTCCCAGGCAGAGCAGGGCCAGGATCGGCAGAACCCATCGCAGCGTCTTGAGCAGCCGGTACAGCGACTGGGCCTTGACCAGGTACTTGGCGGAGAACAGCGGGAAGGTGGGGTTGATCGGCGGGAGCTTGTTGACGATCGTCAGGCCCCGGCTGGCCAGGTTGTGCTTGACCTGGTCGATGACCGGGGCCAGGCCGATGACGACCTGCCCGTTGGAGACCGCGACCGCGCTCTTCTTGCCCTCCAGGGCGAGCACGAGCTGCCGGTGCACGAGCCGGTTGCCCTGGATCCACAGCCTCTGGATCCGGGGGCTGGCAACGATCTTGGCGACGGTGGAATGGATGAGCCCGTTGACGCCGCTGGCGATGGATCCCGAGAAGCTGGACAGGAGCGAGCCGAGCCTGGTCAGGCCCCTGCTGTCCAGCTGAGCGGCGACCTGCGTGGTGATGCCTTGCACGTCGATCTGGTTGGTGACCGCCTTTGTGATCTTGTCGGTCAGCGCGCTGCGCACGGCCGGCTCGGTGATTAGCGGCGCGACGTTCGCCACGTACTTGTCGGTATTGGATATCTGGTTCGATGTCCACACGGCCAGGACCGACACCGGGGCGAGAACGCAGCCGAGGACGATCAGCAACGTGGCGACGGCCCCGCGCCAGCCGAGCCGCCGCCTGGCCCGCGGCGCGGCCGGGGCCTGCCGGGCGCGCGCGTCTCTGGCGGCAGTGGCCTGGGTCTCGGCCTCGGCCTCCGCGGTGGCGAGCTGCGTCTTGAGCGCGCTGACCTCGGCGCGCAGCCGCTCGACCTCGCGCTCACGGTCGTCGCTAGTCAGGGCACATCCCCCTCACCGTGCGGCAGCATCGCCGCACCGCACCCCGGTCAAATCGATCCTTGCACCGCTGAGCAGCGCGAACCTCATCCGTTATGGGTGAGCAGGATGGCGAGACAGGCGGGCACCGCTAGCCCGTGAGCATTACTTCTGGATCTGGAGGGAACATGAGTTCAGGCAATTCCAGGGCAGCGACCGTCGGCCTCACCCTGGTGGTCACCGGTGGCATGGTGGGAGTGTGCGGCCTCGGCATGGCAGGCGCCGGGATCGTCAGGACCGTGCGGCGCTGGGCGAACGCGCAAGCCGAACCTGCGAAGGTCATCGCGGCGCCCAAGATCGCCAAGGCCCCGAAGACTGCGGCGGCCGCGGGCACACGTCGCGACGAGCCGACCACTACCCGACCTGTTCCTGTCTAGCGGGAAGGGTCAGCAACGTCACTCTCCGCGGGTGAAGCAATCCAGGATCGGGCCGGCATACTTGTGTCGTGGACCCGCTCGCGCGCCTGCGGTCGGTCGGAGACCGGCTGGCCCCGCCCGCGGAGGCACTGGCCCAGCGCGTCGCAGAACGTGCGGTCGAGCTCGTTGTGTCAGGGCTGGATGTGAACGCTGTGCTGGATCGTGTCGACGTCGGCGCGGTGCTGGATCGGACCGATGTGGACAGGCTGCTGGACCGGGTGGACGTGGCCCGGTTGCTCGCCCGGGTCGATCTTGACCCGATTCTCGCTCGCGTGGATATGGACGCTCTGATTGCGCAGACCGACCTGGGCGCGGTCGTGGCCCGGTCCTCAGGCGGGGTCGCGAGCAACGCGCTCGACGTCATCCGCAGCCAGGCAGTCGGGCTCGACGAGTTCATCGCCCGCTGGCTGGGGCGCGTTCGCCGGCGCCCGTATGCTGGTCCTCCCAGACTGCCAGTACACGGCGGTAGTCCGGCGCCGTCTTGAACCCGCGTACTGCCCGCGCCACGGGAACGCCGGCCGCTACGCACGAGAATCTGCAGGGATGTTGCGCAGGTTTCGCCTCGCGGTTCATTGCCTACGTGGTGGACGTGGCGGCCAGCACGGCGGTGTTCATAGTCGGCCTGGCCGGCGTGGCGTTCGCGGTCAGCGTGGTAACTGGCATATCCGTCAACTGGAACCGGGACGACGCGTGGGCCGGCATTGCGTACCTGTGCTGGCTGTTCGTCTACTTCGCCTATTCCTGGGGCGCGAGCGGCAAGACCTTCGGCATGGCTTTGCTCGGCGTGCGGGTAGTGCGGTCGGACGGCACGGCCGCCGGGCCGCGGCGGGCGGTGCTGCGCACGGCGGCGTTCCCGCTCAGCTTCATGATTCTCGGCCTCGGATTCGCCGGGATCCTCGTCGGCGGGCAGCGCCGGGCGCTGCATGACGTCATCGCCGGCACAGCAGTGATCTACTCCTGGGATGCACGGGCGGCCCGGCTCCGGTTCCTGTCCCGCCCAGCCACGTCACCGGAGGCAAAGCGTGCCGGAGGCCATGGCTGACCGAGCCGTTTGCCGGCGAAGCCCGTGCAGTCCGGCCTCCGACCTGGCTGGGTCCAAGCCGATACGGCCCTGGGCTTACACGCGCCAGTACATGCCGCGCGCGGTTCACGGTCCCCTGGATCACGTTGGAGGGGATACGGATCGCAGGTCACGGCGGAGCGGGTGATCGGCTGGAACTTCGACCAGAACAATCCGCACGCCGTCTGGATCCTCGATCCACATCTCGATCAGTCCCCACGGCTCGGTCGCGGGCCCCCGCAGCAAACGCACGCCGGCCGCGGCCAGCCGCTCTGCCTCAGCGCGAACATCCCGTACCTGAAGCCAGATCATCAACGAGCGTCCCGGCGGACCGCCGGCACGCCCCGACACCTCCAGGAATCCCGGGCCGAGGAAGAACACCACCCCCGGATCATCCACAGACCCGAACTCCCGGTAAATCGCCAGGCCCAGCACGTCGCGGTAGAAACGATGGCTGCGGCCGAGGTCTGCCGGGCGCAACAGAATCCGGCTGCCCAATACGTCCACGCCGCCATCCTGGCAGTCCCGCGGCAGGCCGGGCGAACCGCAGCCGGAGTCCACGCCGCTGCCCGACCCCGTGCTACCGCAACCTGGCATTCCTGCTCGCCCTGCTGCCGAAGCCGGGCACGGCCCGCGCAGACCTAAGCGGCCCTGCGCGGCCTGGGCCCTGAGCGGCACAGACTACAAGCCTGCCCGCTCACCTGCCGAGCCCACCCAGCATGGGCGCGTGCCCGAGGAGGACGCAGACGCCGGCCACGCCGCCCGGCGGCTGCTCGGCGCCGCCTGACAAGGCGGCGGCCTGCCCGGCTGCGGATCTCCGGATCAGTGTCCGACGGGCTGACCAGGCAGATGCCGAGCCTCATCTGGGCATGGCGCCCAGCCAGCTACTGAAGCGCGCCTTAGTTTCACGAGCCTTCTGTGTGGCCGTGCTGGCGGGCGAGCCCGGAGCGCAGGTGTGCCTGTTCGGGGCCGCTGAGGGCCGGGTTGGTGAGCAGACGGTCCAGCAACTTTCCCTCCAGCCCGCCGGCCAGGCGGTCGCACAGCGTCTGGTGCCATTCGGCGAGGTCACGGACACGGGCCGAGCCTGGACCCGAGCAGGCGTCGTGGCCGCGCCCGAGCGCGGGGCCCCGCTGGGCGCCGGCTAGCCGGTCAATGGCGGCCAGGTACCGCTCGGCGAAGCTCGTCCACATGTCCGGCGTGCGCAGCATGCTGGCCAGCACATGGGCCAGGGAGGTCTCCTTCTGGCTGGTCTTGCCGCAGCCGGAGCGGGTCCAGCCGTGACGGGACTCCCAACGAATCAGCTGCGGCGCGGCCTGGTCGGCGAAGGCCGCGAAGCCGAGCCGGTCCCGGGTGGACTCCCACAGCAGCGCAGCGGCGTCCGACAGGACGAACCCTGCCGCCTCCACCGGGTCCCCGGAATGGAAGAAGTCCCTGTCGCGCATGTCGTTGGCGAGATCGATCAGCAGCGCGCGCCCTCGGAGGCCGGGTCGGGCTCGGGCGCCGGCAGCGCCGCCCCGGCCTCGTCGGCCAGCCGCCTGAAGGTTAGGCGCCAGCGGGTCCGCTCCCTGGGGCTGACGCGCCGGTCACCGGCCATGTAGGCGCCGGTCCCTGGCCAGCCCGGTGAACTCCCTGACCTCGGCCAGGACCCTGTCCGGGTCCGGCGGCTGGGCCGCGGCGGATGCCTGGCGCACCGCCTGCGCCGGGTCGAGCTCGGCCTCGATCCGCTCGCGGAACTGTGCCGGTCCCCGCCAGTACAGGTTCCACATGGCGCGGGCAAGCTCGTCGCGGTCCAGGGGTCCAAGTTTCGCGTGGAACTCTTCCCGGTTCATCCGCTTGGCAGGCATGACAGCCAACGCTAGTGGCACGCTTGGACGCGTGCAGCTGCAGATCGGCGACGATGACGAGGCCGGCTTCGAGCGGGCCAGGGACTGGCTGCTGGACGGATTCGGCCGGTGGCTCCGCGGCACGGCGCGGCCGGGCCAGGAAGCCCCCGATGACGCGGTCAGCGACGCGGGCCTGGCGCTTGACTGGAAGTTCGGTTACGGCGACGGCCACCTCGGCCGGTGGACCGCCGACGATATCAACGAGTTCCTGCTCGGATGGTGCCCGCGCAAGCTGAGCGTGTCCCAGGAGGAATGCGCGGCCATCCCCGCCAGCATCGCTTCCTTCACCGACTACCTCGCAGCCCGCGGGCTGCTCGCGCCAGGGTCCGGGACCGCCACGGCGCTGGGTGCCGCGGCGACGGATGTCACGGCCGAGTTCGTCGCCGAGATGGGGAACCCGGCCAGCTTCGGCATGGCCAAGGCCCTGTTCGCCGGGGCGGCCGAGTACGGGTACGACGTTACCGACAAGGCGGGACTCGCGGAGTGGATGGAGCGGTTCAACTCGCTCGGCGACCAGGAGCGCGAGGCTATCCTGCCGGACGGTGCCCCGAGCGCCGGCGGCGCAGCGGCGCCGCCCCAGCGGCCGCTGCCGCCGGTGGCGCTGCCGCCGGACGAGGTCATCGAGGCGTCGAGGGCGGCGGCACCGGTCGCGGGGATGTTCGCCAGGCTCGCCGCGTTCGCCGAGGCTGGCCGTCGGCTCACGCCGAACGGGAATCTGACCCTGGCGGACGCCCGGCAGCTCGTCAGCCTGCTGGGCACCGGCGACGTGACGGATCCGGCGATCGGCGGCCGGGTGTTCAAGACCCGCAGCTCCGCCGAGCTGCCGAGGCTGAGCCTGGTGATCAAGTGGGCCAGGAAAGCCGGGGTCGTGCGGGTGCTGCACGGCAAGGTGGTCGTCACCAAGCGAGGCCTGACGGTGGCCGACGACCCGGGCGGCATCTTCGACAAGGCACTGGACACGATCCTGGCGATTGGGCCAGTGACGGGACAGACGCCGCCTGGTGCCTGGGCGCGCTGGCCGGAAATAGACCAGACAATCGACGCCATCGCTGTCCACCTGCTGATCCCCCCTTACATGGCAGGCGGCCCGGTGCCACTGGCGGAGATCACGGACCTCGCCACACGCGTTATCACCGAGGGGCTCTACTTCGGGCAGGACCCCGGCGACTACGTGATCCGTCACCTCGGCTGGGACATCGCCAGGCTCGCGGACGCCATGGAACTAGCCGGCGTCCTGCGCCGCACTGGCACCTCCGGCGAGGACGAGGAGCTGAACGTGACGCGACCCGGCGGGGAGGTCGAGCTGACCCCGGCAGGCCTTTGCGCCCTGCGGGTTCGGCTCGCAGCTGCTGGCTACGACACGCCAGCCGCCGGGCGGCTCGCCGCCTCCTCCGCCGCCGGGCTGATAACGGGGATCGATCCGGCCGACCCGCGCTCGTCCGCTGCAGAGGTCGATGCCTGGCTGCAGCGCCGTACCACGGACCAGGCACTGGCTGAGCTTGCGAACGCTGCAGGGCAGACCGGCGACCCAGCCGTGCAGTACCTTGCGATCGCGATCATGACCGACATCGGGTCCGAGGCCGCCGCGCCCCACATCCGGCGGCTGGCCGGCGAGCGGGCGGCCCGCGGACCGGCGCTCTGCTGGCTGGTCGACCACGACCTGCTGGCGAGCCACGAACTCTACGATCAAGGAGACCTAGACGGGTTCTGCGCCGTGTTGGCCAGCCGGCTGCTGACCGCCGGGCCAGCCGGCATGCTCGAATGCCTCGCCCTGGCCGGCGACGAGGCAGCGCAGGCACTTCTCGCGAGCGAACTCGGCACCTCGCCTGCCGCGCCGGCCGAGGCGGTGCTGGAGGGGATCGGCCGGAACCATCCGGCGAAAACCGTCGCCAAGGCCGCCCGCAAGGCCTTGTTCCTGCGCCGGTCACGCCCGGCTATTCAGGCCGGCGTGAACAAGCGCCGTCATCCCTGACCCGCCCGGAGCGCAACCAGGATCCCTGCCTCGGCGGCAGGCCGCGCCGCTCACCATGCCGCAGCGCGCGGACCCTCCCGCCGCACGGCGCACCTGACCAACCGGCAAGGCCGTGGCTACCAGATACGGACCCGGGCTGCGGGATCGAGCCACATCTCGTCAGTGGCGCCGACATCAAACGCGGTGTAGAACTCGTCAAGGTTCCGCACGATCTGGTTGCAGCGGAACTCGCCGGGGGAATGCGGGTCGGTGGCGAGCAGACGGATGACTTCCTCGTCGCGGGTCTTTTCCTGCCAGGCACGAGCCCACGACATGAAGAAGCGCTGCGCGCCCGTCAGACCGTCGATGACCGGTGCCTGTTCGCCGTGTAGTGACACCAAATAGGCCTTCCATGCGATGCCGAGGCCTCCGAGGTCCCCGATGTTCTCCCCGATCGTCAGCGCTCCGTTCACATGCTGGTCAGGTGTCTGCTTCGGCGCCAGGGCGTTGTACTGCTCGATCAGCGACCGGGTCCGGGTTTCGAACGCTTGCCGGTCTGCTGCGCTCCACCAGTCGGTGAGCCTGCCGTCACCGTCATACTTGGAACCCTGGTCGTCGAAGCCGTGGCCGATCTCGTGACCGATGACCGCGCCGATCGCTCCGTAGTTGGCGGCATCGTCGCGGCCGGGATCGAAGAACGGATCCTGCAAGATCCCTGCCGGGAACACGATCTCGTTCATGCCGGGACTGTAGTAGGCGTCGACGGTCTGCGGGGTCATCCACCATTCGTCGCGGTCGACCGGCTTGCCGATCTTGTTCAGCTGGCGGTGGAACTCGAAAGCATGAGCGGCCCGCACGTTGGCCATCAGATCCGTCCGGTCGACGCTCAGGCCGGAATAGTCCCGCCATCTGACCGGGTAGCCGATCTTCGGCATGAACTTCCCGAGCTTGTCCAGGGCCCGCTGGCGGGTGTCTGCCCCCATCCACTCAAGCTTCTCGATGCTCTGGCGGTAGGCCTCGCGGAGGTTGGCCACCACGACATCCATCCGCTCCCGGGCCCCGGGCGGGAAGTGCCGCCCGACGTAGGCTCGCCCGACAGCTTCCCCCATCGCTCCCTCGACCAGCGAGACACCCCGCTTCCAGCGCTCACGCAGCTGGGGGGTGCCGCTCAAGGTGCGGCCGTAGAAGTCGAAATCCTCCTGGACGAACGCCTCAGACAAGTACCCGGCGGCGCTGTGGATCACCTGCCAGCACAGCCAGTCCCGCCACGCCGGAACCTGCTCGCCGGTGAGCAATGAGGCCAGCCCGGTGCTGAAGCTCGGCTGGCGGAGCACGATCTCGTCGAAGGCGCCGGCCGGCGGGTCCATGGCTGCCAGCCACCCGCGCAGGTCCGGCCCATGCGACAGGGCGTCGGTCCAGGTGACCAGATTGTAGGTTTTCTCTTCATCGCGGCTCGCCACATTGTCCCAGTGGTGCCCAGCCACCGCCGTCTCCAGCGCGAGCACTCGCCTGGCAGCCTGATCCGCGTCGGGCAATCCCGCCAGCTCGAACATGCGCTGCACATGAGCGGCGAACGCGTCGCGGACGCCAGCGAACCGGTCCTCGCGGTAGTAGCTCTCGTCCGGCAGCGAGATCGCAGCCTGCTCGAAAAACACCACATAACGCTGCGGTTTGCCAGGGTCGGGTTCGACGAAGAACCGGTACAGACTCCCGATTCCCAGTCGCTCCAGCCGCCCCAGCATCTCGAGCAACTCCGCAATGGAGCTGACGGCTCGTGCCGCCGCGAGCGCCTCGCCGATGGGCTGCGAGCCGATCTGCTCTGCTCGCTCTGCGTCCATGAAACTGGCATACAGGTCGCCGAGCTTCCGCTTCTCACTGCCTGCCGGTGCCGACGCGGCCTCTTCCACGATTTCGCGCACCGCGTTCTCGGCCTCTTCGGCCAGAAGCCTGAACGTGCCGTAACCAGCCCGGTCGGCGGGGATCTCAGTCCGCGCCAGCCATCGGCCGTTGACGTGCCGAAACAGGTCGTCTTGCGGGCGGATGCCGGGATCAAGCTCGTCGACGGGAATACCGGATGCCAGCGTCATGCGCTCTAGCGTACGGCCAGCGGCGGCCAAGACGCCGAACCAAATAGGTCGCGCGGCACGCTGTCGTTGCACATACGAAATGTTCTGGCTTCCGCGAGCCGTTATCCGTCAGGAGCCGGGAGAAGCGCCGATTCGGCAGGGAGGATGCGCGACCGGCCAGAGCAGCGTGCTGACCGTCGGTGGTTCTGCGCGGTCGCGGCGGATCAGGGCGAGCATGTCGGCGTCACTGGATTCCCGGGCGGGTTCGGTGCGGCGGGCGGCGGCTGACCTTTCCGAGGTGCCGTCGGCCACGTCCTGGAGGTCAGGGACCGGGCCGACGGCTACTCCGACCGGGACGCGGACCAGGGGCGGAATTGGCCAGCTGCAGGGTCAGCTCCAGCCTGCCCGCGCTGGTGACGATCCACTCGGCCAGCCGTCCCATGCCTGGAACAGCCGGCCAGGTCGCCGGCCTGGTCCTCGCGCTGGACCTCGGGCCCGGCCGCGAGCTAATGGAACTCCTGACCACCTACACGGTCATGTACTTCCAGCTGACCAGCTCGTGGGAGGCGTCCGCATGCAGGCCGGGCGCGGCTCGCCAGCACCGTGTTCGTCTGCTTCACCGGCTTGGTGGAGCAGTTCGCCCAGGCGCTGCCACAACGCCACGGCGGTGAAGTGATTGATCCCCACGGCGCTCTGGACGCTGGCGTTCTCGAACGTCAGGTTGACTGTCATCCCGCGTCTGTCGACGGTGACTCCTCGGGCGTACACGTCAGACCGCCGCGGCCTTGGCTGTGCTCCCGCCAGCGGGCTTGCCAGCCGGAGGCTTCCTGGCGCTGGCAGGCTTGGCGGCGGCGCCACTGGCCGCCGCACCGTCTGGCTCGCGCAGAACCACCGCAGGTGCGGGATCGGTCTTGCCATGGATCACGGTCATGACGGCGCGCTCAGCGGGCTTGCCGGCCTGGTCGGCTGCATAAGCCGCTACCACCCGAGCCGGGATGCGCCCTCGCGCGCCGACCGGCATGTCATGCGCCGCAGCCCACTCACGCACGACCCGGGCGTGCTTGTTCTGCGACCAGGCACGGGCCTGTGGCTTCGGCTTGGCCTTGACCTTTAGCCTCGCGGCGCCGGTGAAGGGAGCCATCGCGGCGCGCATCTTCTTGGCGTCACCGGCGCAGGCATCCAGCTCGAACTCCGAGCCGTTCAGCGTGAACCTGATCGTCTCGGTTGCCGCAACTTCCTTCGGATGCGGCAGGTCACAAGTGAGTGTGACGATTACCTTCTGCATTCCTGCATCCCCCATTTCCATCGATGCTTTCCTGCGCTCGACAAGAGTATGGGGGAAACACCGCACCGGCACGAAGAGATCAGGCCAACAAGTTGTTACCGCCTACCTCTTCCAGCTATTCAAGGCTATTAACTAATGACGGAAACGGTCTGCCGGGGAAACTCGGATTTCCAGACCGGCCACCCGCTTACCCGGCCGACAGGCGGCTATTGACCTGCGTCGACGATCCTGCTCTTGCGCTTGCCGCTGAACCGCATGACCGCGAAGACGCCGAGGATGACCGTCACCCCCGCCCAGGATCGGCCATAGCTGAAATCACCAAGGTCGAGGCCGCGACTGCACGCTCGCCCACCAGTAGACGGATATCACGCTGCGTGATCTACAGGCTTGGCTGCGTCAGCGTCCGAGCTGACCTTCTGGAGCGGGACCTGCCCGATCTTGTCGGAGCGGCTGGACCGGGCAACACCCACCTTGCCGGTCGCCGCGCTGAGGACAGGCTGAACCAGGTCCTACGGAGATTGACTCCGGAGTGCTGGCTGTCGTGGCCGAGCTGCTGCGGGCGGGCGGCTGTGATCGACACCGTATCCGCATGACGACACGCACGCCACCGCGCGTCAGCCCGCCCAAGCGTGACGAGTCGCATTCCGTCGAAAAGGGCGACCTCATGCCTACTACCTAACCCGAACTTGCGTGATCTTGATAGCGAGGTCGTGGCGCTTATCTGGGGTGATGTCGCGTGAGTAGCCTGGCGGGCCGGTTGTTACTGGCTACTGGAGGGTGAGGGGCACCGGCACGCCGAGCAGCTCGAAGGCGCGGCGCTGGACGGGGGTGGGGCTGGTGAGCTTCTGGATCTTCTGCCCGGCGAAGGTGATGACCTGGCGGTCGAGGGTGGCCAGGTGGGCGAGCAGGTCGCGGTAGCGGTAGACGGGCAGGCCGTCGCCGTTGTGCTTGCTGGCGTCTTTGGCTTTGGCCTGGGGTGAGCGGCGGGCTGGCGCGACGGGGTCGGCGGGGGCTGGGATGTGCTGGTCGGTGTAGGTGAGCTCGGCGAGGGCCTGGCGCAGGTGCCAGGTGAGGTAGCAGGCGAGCATGCAGATCAGCACGTGGCCGCGGACCCGGCTGGGCAGGTAGTGGCGGATGGGCCGCAGGTCCAGGTCGTCGGCCTTGATGATGCGGAAGTTCCGCTCGACGTGCTTGAGGTTCTTGTAGGCGGCGACGATCCCGGCGGAATCGAGGACGCGGCGGGGCACGCTGGCACGGATCACGTAGATCCCGTCGAGGGCGGCCTCGGCGGCGATCTTGTCCTGGTCGCGGCGGAAGTCGAAGCGGCCTGGACCGATATCGAGGATCAGGTGCTTGGCCACCTTCCGCTTGCCGATCACCTTGCCGACCCGGATCCCGATCTTGTCCGGGTCGGTCAGCCGTCCGGCATCCGCCGATGCCCTGATCTTCGCCAGGTCTGTTTCGGTGGCCGCGAGCAGGTCCTCGCGCTTGCGGGCCCGCTCGGCGGCGAGCACCGGGTTGCGGCAGCAGATCAGCCGCTCGCCCGGGTAGTCCTGGTGGGTGATCTCGGCCAGGTTCTGCTCGTCGAACAAGGTCATCTGCAGCGGCCCGTCATCTTTGGCCAGCGCGGCGATCGCCGGGGCCTTCAGCGCGGTGACCCACTCCATCCCCTCGCGCTCGCGCAGGTCCGCGATCCGCGTGCCCGTGATCATCCCGCGGTCGCCGACCATGATCAGGCTGCCGATCCCGAAGTCATCGCGGACCCGGGTGATTGCGGTCGTGAACGCCACCGGGTCAGCGGTGTTCCCGGCGAAGACCTCGACCGCGACAGGGCGGCCTTGCGGATCGGTGAGCAGCCCGTACTCGACCTGCCTGCGGCCCCGCTTGCCGTCGCGGGAGTGCCCGAACGCGGCCAGCTCGCACTTGCTGCCCTCCACCCACGAGCTGGACAGGTCGAACATCGCGATCCCGCCCGGGCGCAAGTGGCGGGCGGCCAGCTGCTTCTCGATCTCCCGCTGGCGGGCGGCCAGCCAGTCCATCGCCGCGTAGACCTCGTCTGTGCTGGCGTCCGCCGTGCCGAGGTCGATGCCCAGCGTGGTATCTCCCCCGGCCCACCAGCAGGCCGTGGACAGCTTGGAAGCCGGCCGCACCGCGCGGGACAAGACCAGCGCATAGGCGATGTCCCGTTCCCGGCCGGCCCTGGCAGGTCCCGCAGGCCAAGCCGCGACGCCATCACGTGCGCCGCCGCCACATCGCCGTGCGGCACCGACCGCTCGGCCTGGAATACTGCGTCCGCGTCCACCAGGGTGGCGCCCTTCAGCGCCGCGTCGACCAGCGCGATGACCTGCTCGGGCAGGCGCGACAGGTTCGCCAGCGTCTCATGCCTGACCTTGCCCTCCTGGCGGAACGTGCGCCGGAGCAGCACGCTCTCATAGCGCCGTACCTCTCCGGCCTTGCTCACATAGCGGCTCGGGATCCTGGCCACGTGCATCGCATTGCCGCTGCGGCTCATACCAGCCATGATAGCTGACACGGTCACGAAATGCCTTGTTATCACCATAGTTCACTGGCTACGACTTCTGGTTATGCCGGACCGTCTTCGCACGTCAGCCAATGGTCGTCACGGAGCGCTACAGCAAGTTCGGCCTAACGTGCCAGGGATGCCTGCCCGCAGTACCCGTTCCAGCGTCGTGCCAGGCCCCTTCCAGCGGTGGATGCCACAGTGGCGGCGTGGTGTCCTGATCAGCGACCGGCTACAGGATCAAGCTCCGCTCACGACCAAGAAGACAACAGCCAGAAGGAACCATGTTGACGAAAGAATCCGATCCCGCGCGCACGACCGTCGATGTTCAGAAGAGAATGTCAACAATGACACGAGCGAAATCCTCGACGATTGCCATTGCGCGGCGACGGCGCGCCTGGCAAAGCCGGTCATTTCTATCTCCGCCGGCCCCCCGTACGGCCGCGCCGGGCAAGCGTCGCCGGAGCATCGTGGCCACGGATCGTGAGGAGCCCCAATATGGGTCTTTGCGCGTACCGCCGAATAGGTATTCCTGTTGATTTAGTAGTCTTACTGATCGTTTCCCGCGCAGATCATCCCCGTTCGGCATGGCTCCCGCAGGTGCCCGCCGAGGGCTAGATCAGGCCGATCCTGTCTTGCCATCTGGCGGGTTCGCCGGGTGCGGTGAGGTCTTTCTCGTATTGCCAGTACGTCCTGCTGATCACGGCATTCAGGGTGGTAGAGAAGTACGACAGCGGCCCGGCCCAGCCCAGGTCAGCGGCGGACAGGCCGCGGTCGCGCTGGTCGGCCAGGCACCGCTTGATCAAGGTCCCGCCAATGCCGAGCCCGCGCAGGTCCTGAGCAGTGCCGAGCGGGCCGATCTCGTGCAGTCTGTTCACGCCGTAGGCGCAAAAGCCGACATAGCGCTGCCCGTGCAGCGCGACGTGCAGCCCGCCGCGGCCGCCGCGCAGCGCGGCGGTGAGCGCGCCGATCCAGTCCGGGATCCAGGTCCGGGCGAGCGAGGATTGCAGCGGCCCGTCGTCAGCTGGCCCGGCGCGGCGGACCACAATCCCGGCCGAACGCAGCCGTTCCCCGGCGGAACGCGTGTCCAGCGGCACGCTGCGCAGGTCGACGCGCATGTCGACCTCGCACCCGCCGCGGTGGAAGCCCAGATCCTCGGCCATGCAGATGGCCGCGGTGTAGCCGACATCGATCCCCGGCCAGGCATAGTGCACGCCGTGCCCGCGGACCGCGATGACCTGGCACCCGCTGGCGGCGAGTCGCTCGCGCACGCCGGCGGCCAGCCGTCTGCCGAGCCCCTGCCGCCGCGCGGCGCGGTCCACCACGAGCAAGTCGATGAACCCGGTCCGGCGTCCGCGGCCGGCCGGCCCGGCCGCGCCGAAGCAGGCTCCGAGCAGGCTGGGCCCAGCTGCTGCGACCACGCCGACATGCGGGCGCCGCATCAACATGGCCGGCAACTCCCCGGCATCGCGATCCAGCATCAGTTCCCGCTCGCACAATCCCGCCACAGCAGCCAGGTCATGACCAGAAATCTCCCGCACGTCCACACTGATCCTCCGCCCGCGCTGACAGCCGCGAGCGAGCCCGAACGGCTGATGGGCCGGTCCCGCCGCTGCGGACCAGCTGAAATACCACCGCCCGACTTGAATAGCCCAGCATGACGGACCGAAGTCACAGCGGTGCGAAAGCCGGCACCGGGACCGTGTGGCCTGAGCCAGCCAGTGGTCGCCGCGGCCGGGTCACCGGCTGCCCGGCACGCCAAGCCGAAGCTGAACGTCTGCGTCGGCAGCGATCACAAGGCGCGAGTGGATGCAGCACCGCCCTCGCGCCCGCCGCCGATTCCGTATCGGCAGCTGTCACGCCCTCGACTGGGATGAGCGCGCGCCGATTGCCTATTCGGCTCCAGCTCGCCTTGCCGCCGGGCACGTCAGGGGCATGCCGAGACGATTATTGGGCTCGGCTGGGGTCTGCTTCTTCCGCGGTAACGATGGATCGCCAGTTTTCGGGCATCGCGGGCATCCGGGCCGGGCCGGTGGCGTCGGCCGCCTTCCAGCGGAGTATGGAGTACAAGTGAGCTTGTCCGGGAGCGAGCTGGTCGTTCGCGTGCTGGTAGCCATCGCGATTTCGCCAGAGTGTGCCGTCGCAGGCAGCCGTCATCTGCGCGATCACGGCCTCGCTTGTCTTGCTCCGGCACCGGCTGTCCAGGAAACGGGCCAGCCGCACCGCCTGGGCCCCGGGGCCCTTGGCGAGTTGTTCGTATTCGACGAACAGCCGGTCAGGACTGTCCGCCGTCTCTTGCAGCGCCCGGGATGCCATGTACTGCCAGCGCAGCAGGTTGCACCGGATCGACGTTGGCCAATGACCGTTGCCGATGGCGAACTGCTGCCAGGAACGCGCTACGTCGAGCGGGTGACGAACGGCGATCACATAGACCGGCTCGTGCCAGATCTGCCGCCAGAAGGGCAGGAAGTGACACAGCGCCGGGTCCTTCCAGACCCACGGCTGGCCGTGCTGCTGCATGTGCTCGATCATCGCCACTGCAGCCGCCCGCAGCTCCTGATCCCGTGTCTTGGCGGCGACGGCGGCCGGGAAGGACTCGTCCCACCAGCTCACGCCGTCGGCGAACCCGCCGATCCGCTCCAGCAGATCCCACAGCGGGCCGTACTCCCACCTGCCTTGAGGATTCAGGTGATCAGGCTCTGGCAGATCGTCACGCTCACCTGGATAGGCGCCCCACGTCGCAATCAGCTCAGCCAGCGCCGACGTACCGCTTCGCTCCGGGCCGAGCACAATGACCGGGCGGACGCGGCTCGCCCTCATATCGAGGCCGCGGCTCGCCACAGGCCAAGCAGGTCATCCGCGCGTTCCACAACTGGATGGACGGCCCGCAGGCAGTCGCGGACGGCGTGATTGGCGATCTGCTCGCTGCTGCGCATCCCTGATACCAAGTCCAAGGGAACCACGTAGGCAAAGCCACGTTCCTCGGCGCCGAGCACGGCGTAGAGCACGCAGCAGATCAATTCGACTCCGCCTGTGATCAGCCCGTCGATCTCCCAGTCCGACAGGGCGTGCACGAACTCCTGGCTCCGCCAGAGATCGAAACGGAACTTGCGGACAACGCGCGACCCCGCCACCGGCTCGATAAACAGCTCGGCTCCGGTCGATCCAGCAAGGCGAGAGTTCTGGCCAAAGCCGGTCGCAACCGAGAACACGACCTGCTCGTGGGGCTCGGCTGGCCCCGGCGAGCAGTCCGTGGCCAGCAGCGTGGCGACGCCCAGCAGCGACCCCGCGTCAACGGATTCATTGATAGGGCCCAGTGTCCGGGGTAGTGCGGGCGGGATCGGAGCCGCCCGGTGTGACGAGGCCGGTTTCGTAGGCGAGCACGACGGCTTGGGCGCGGTCGCGAAGGTTCAGCTTGGCCAGGATGCGGCCGACGTAGGTCTTGGTCGTTTGCCGGGCGATGACTAGGGTGTCGCTGATCTCGGTGTTGGACAGGCCGTGGGCAATCAGCCGGAGCACTTCAGTTTCCCGGGGAGTGAGCGCGGCGAGTGTGTCCAGGAGCGGCGGGTGCGAGCGTGGCTGGCGGGCGAAGTCGGCGATGAGCCGCCGGGTGATCGATGGGGCAAGCAGCGCGTCGCCGGCGGCCACGACGCGGACGGCGTGGACGAGTTCGGCGGCGGTGGCGTCCTTGAGCAAGAAGCCGCTGGCGCCGGCGCGCAGTGCTTCATACACGTAGTCGTCGAGGTCGAACGTCGTGAGCATCAGGACTCGCGGCCGGTCAGGGCCGGCTGCGTGGAAATCTGGCGGGTTGCTTGCAATCCGTCCATGACTGGCATCCGCACATCCATCAAGACAATGTCCGGGTCCAGATCCTGCGCCTGGCTGACGGCGTCGGCGCCGTCGGCGGCCTGGCCGACCACGAGGAGGCCTGGCTGGGCTTCGAGCATCGCGGCGAAGCACTCTCGTACCATCGCCTGGTCGTCGGCGATCAGGCAACGTGTGGTCACCGTGCTGCCCGCCGCGCCGGCTGTCATGCCGCCTGGCCGACCGGGAGTACCGCGGAGACCATGAAGCCGCCATCAGGCTCCGGGCCAGCCGACAGGGAGCCGCCGAGCAGCGCCACCCGCTCGCGCATCCCCGTTAGCCCGTGGCCAGGCCCCGCTCGGTTCCGTGATGCGCCGCTGGGTCCGCAAGGTCCGTTGACCACTCGTAGCAGGACCGCGCCGGCGTCATGGTCGACCGACACGGTGACCGGGGCCCCTGGGGCGTGCTGGCTGGCATTGGATAGCGATTCCTGCACAATCCGGTAGGCGCACAGCGCGACGCTCGAGGGCACCTGGTCCAGTTCGAGGGGCACGGACAGCTTGACCGATGCCCCGGCTTGCCGGGCGGCCTCGACGAGTGCGGGGAGATCTGCTAGCTGAGGCTGTGGCGCGAGCCCGGCCGGCTGATCATCGCGCAGCACGCCGAGCAGCCGCCGCATGTCCGCGAGCGCCTCGCGAGCCGCTTCGCTCAGCGAGCCGAACTCGGCGAGGGCCGCGGTTAGATCGCTGAGGCGGTACGGCGCGCTCTCGGCTCGCAGGGCTATCAGTGATATGTGATGGGCGACGACGTCATGCAGCTCCCGCGCGATCCGGGTCCGCTCCTCCAGCACCGCCCGTCGTGCCTCTTCTAGCTCGGTGCGCGTGGTCTGGGCCGCCAGGGCGCGCTGCGTGCGCCACCTGGTGCTGAGGCTGTCCACCGCGATCGTGGCGGCGGTGAGCACGACGGTGGCGCCGATCGGGCCATCGAGGTTCTTCAGGTCCATCGCGAGCCACAGCCACCAGGGGATGAGAGTCAGCGCCCACAGCCACCACAGCACTGGCCGTCCGTAGCGAACCCCGGCTACCCAGAAGACCACCAGCAGCACCAGGATCTGCGGCTGGCCCCACGGCCAGCCTCCCCGCCACCCACCAGGTACCAGCGGGGCAAGCAGCAGCGCGAGCCAGGCGATCCGCCAGCCCAGCAGCGGATACCTGGCCGCCAGCAGCAGCGGCGCCACCACCGCTCCGTCCAGCAGCAGGGGCGGCAGGTAGCGGAACTGGGCGAGCGGGATGCTCGGCTGCCCGTGCATGCCGGCCAGGTTGGCCACGTAGAGCGCCAGCGTCGTCACGCTCAGCGCTATGTACGCCCGGCGCTGCCACGGCGGGTGCCACCATGCCGGGGCTGCATCGGCGCCCGCGAGCACCTGGATCAGCCCGCGCCACGCCCGGCGCGCCGCCGCGCGGGCCTTGCCCGCTGCCGATGCGGTGCCGGGCTTCCGTTCCATGACCTCAGGTTAGGCCGGCAGGGCCGTCCGCTCATCATCCCAGCGTCGACATACCCAGGTAGCAGTGCGCCCGTGGCCGAGCAGGGCTGTCTTCGCTGGTATGACCACGGATTCAGTTCCGTGGTGCGATGACCCGACCCCGGCCCGCCAGGCAGCCTAAGCAGTATCTGGAATTCGGTAAGGCCGCTGATCCTGAACCGGCGCGGTGCCTGCGCCGCCGGCACGACAGTCAGCAAGAGTGGAGGATCAGTGACAACGACAATGCTTGAACTGCGTGAGGTGTCGAAGGTCTACGGGAGCGGGCCTGCCCAGGTGAATGCGCTCCGGCGAGTGAACCTGTTGGTCCGCGGCGGCGAACTGGTGGCGGTGATGGGCCCGAGCGGGTCAGGCAAGAGCTCGCTGCTCACCATCGCGGGAAGCCTGGAAGAACCCACTAGCGGCGAGGTGCTGGTGGCGGGGACTGATCTCACGCACCTCTCGGCCAACGATCAGGCGAGGCTGCGCCGGCGCCTCATCGGCTACGTCTTCCAGGATTTCAACCTGCTCGCCGGATTTACCGCGATCGAGAACGTCACCGTTCCGCTGGAACTGGACGGAATTTCCGCGAAAGCGGCGCACGCGACCGGGATGAAGGCACTGGCCGAGCTGGGCATCGCCGAGCGGGCTCACCATTTCCCCGATGAGCTGTCCGGCGGGGAGCGCCAGCGCGTGGCGATTGCCAGGGCCGTCGTCGGTGACCGCGGGCTCTTGCTCGCCGACGAGCCGACGGGTGCCCTGGACTCGGAGAACGCCGAGGCTGTCATGCTGCTGATGCTCGCTATCTGCCGACGCGGGGTAGCCGGCGTGCTCGTGACCCATGACGCTCAGATGGCGTCGTGCGCCGACCGGGTGGTGCACCTGCAAGATGGGCAGGTCATCGACCGAGCCCAGACCGCACCTGGCCCGGATTCGCTGCTTGCCCCCGGTGCGCAGCGATGAGCGCGAAACTGCACGACCGCCCGCCTCCGCCGGGCTCGTTCAGCGGCGGCACCGCTGGCCGGCGGGTCGTGACCAGGTGGGCGAGGCGACTGCTGCGCCGGGAGTGGCGGCAGCAGATCCTGGTGCTGGCGCTGCTGACCCTGACGGTCGCGGCCGCGACCTTCGGCGTGGCGGCTGCCTATAACGTGGCGTCCCTGCCGGGTCCGCAGTTCGGTTCAGCCAACCACCTCCTGCAGTTTGCCGGAACCGATCAGAAGACCATGACGGCGGACATCGCGGCAGCCAGGAAGGCGTTTGGCGCCATTCAGGTGATCGGCCGCCAGTTCGTGTCCATCCCTGGTTCGACTCAGACCGTCGAGTACCGGGCTCTGAACCCGGAAGGCCCCTACAGCGGCCCGATGGTCGCCCTGGTGCAGGGGCATTACCCCTCGGGCGCTGGGCAGGTCGCCGTCACCAGCGGGGTAGCGCAGAATCTTCAGCTCTACATCGGCTCCGTGCTAGCCCTGCCAGGACATCGCCAGCGGGTGACTGGCATCGTCGAGAACCCCAGCGACCTGACAGACCAGTTCGCGCTTGTGCCGCCGTCGGCCGCTGGGCCGGCGCAGGGGGTAACGGTCCTGCTGGACGCCAGCCCGGCCGCATTCGCTGCCTTCAGCGACACCTTCCACGGCCCGCTGGTGTGGCAGGCGCGCGGCGCTAATACCCAGGCAGCTGTCGCGGCCGGCGCGCTCGGCGCTGTCACGGTCCTGATGGTGCTGGTCTCCCTGGTCGCCGCAGCGGCCTTCGCCGTCATCGCCGCGCGCCGCCAGCGCCAGCTCGGGATGCTCGCGGCTATCGGGGCGACGCGCAAGCAGCTCCGGCTGGTCATGGTCGCGGGCGGAGCGCTCGTGGGCATCATCGCCGCCGTCACCGGCGCGGTCACCGGACTTGCCGCCTGGTTCGCTGCAGCCCCGCACATGCAAGCATTCGCGGGTCACCGGATCGACAGATATGCGGTTCCCTGGGACCTGGTCGTCCTGGGCATGCTGCTGGCAATACTGACGGCCACCGGCGCGGCATGGTGGCCAGCGCGGGCTGCATCCCGCGTCCCGGTCGTCACGGCCCTATCAGCCCGGCCGCTGAAGCCCAGGCCAGCGCACCGCAGCGCCATCGTGGCAGTACTACTGTTCGTCCTGGCCCTGGCCTGCCTCGTTCTGGCCAACCAGACCAGCGGACCGCTGATCATCGTGGGCGCGCTGGCAATGGCTCTCGGAATCTCGTTCATCAGCCCCGTGATCATCCGCGTCCTGACCGCGGCTGGACGCCGGGTTCCGGTTGCGGTGCGGCTCGCGCTGCGTGACCTGGCCAGGTACCAGGCCCGCTCTGGCGCCGCGCTGGCCGCGATCAGCCTGGCCCTGGGGATCGCCGTGGCAATCATGATCAGCTCGGCCGCGGCAATGAACGCGGCAAACGCGGGCAACCTGCCGGACAACCAGATGCAGATCTGGATCGGCCAGCCGGGCGACAATCAGCTGGTGCCCATCCGGACGCATGCCGAGCTGGGCGCCCAGGCTGCCGCGGTGCGTCAGATCGCCGGATCGCTGGGCGGTACTGCCGCGATCCCGCTCTACATGCCCGTCAACCCCGCCAGTAAGCCGCAACCCGGCGGCCAGCAGCCCGTTGTCAGCCTGAACGCTCCGGTAGACCTGGCCGCCGGCCGGAACGGGACCTACCGTTCCCTGGCGCTCTACGTCGCCACGCCCGCCGTGCTGCACTATCTCGGCATCAACCCGGCAACCATTGACCCGGCAGCCAACATCCTCACCATCCAGAGCGGGCAGGACGAACTCACCAGCATCACGACCGCCACGAACGCCACGAACGTCCAGCGGATCCATGTTCCTTCCTACAGCTCCGAACCCACCTCGCTGATTACCCTGAACGGCCTGCGCCACTGGCACTGGACCAAGATCCAGTCCGGCTGGATGGTCACATCCGCCCGGCCACTGCTCGCCGCGCAGATCGCGTCGGCTCGCGGCGCGGCCGCCAAATCAGGCCTGGTCATCGAGTCCAGGAACACCCAGGCCTCGCTGGCCACGATCAGCACTGTGGCGACCGCCGCCGGAGCATTGATCGCGCTCGGCGTGCTGGCGATGTGCGTGGGTCTGATCCGCGCCGAGGCAGCCGGCGATGTGCGCACGCTGACGGCCATCGGAGCCACCACCACCACCCGGCGTGCCCTTACCGCCGCTACCGCCGGCACCCTTGCACTGCTGGGGACGCTGCTCGGATCGGGCGCGGCCTACCTGGCGCTGGCCGCCGCGCACCGCGGCAACATCAGTGCGCTGAGCCGGGTGCCAGTTCTCGACCTCACGATCACCATCGTCGTCCTTCCCGTCGTCGCAGCCCTGGCAGGCTGGGTTCTCGCCGGACACAAACCATCAGCTGTCGCCCGGCAGGCGCTTGACTGACTCGCTGAACGACCGGGGCCCGCTCTGGTCGAGCGGCCGCAGAAGCCAGACGCCCATGACCGCCGGCCAGATCCGCGAGGTACCGACAGCAGCAGCACCGGCTACGACCCGAACGCCTGATCCCGGCTTGGTCACTACCTCGCGCCCAGTCGCGGGAAGACACGCCGATCACGGAACGTAGCCAACAGAAAGGCTATGGGCGGCTCACCTTCGCAACGTGTGCATTCTGAGCGCAGGAACGTCTCCATGACTCGTTCCATAAAAACGACAGATCGGAACATAATTAGATTCGAAAATTGTCATCTGACCTGGAGCCCCTGACGGAATCGAACCGTAGACCTTCTCCTTACCATAGATAGACACTTTGTCGCGGTGACGGCCGCGCAAGCCCTGAGCAGGCAGGACGCTGACTCTCAGTAGGAGGCGGCTGCGCCCGCAAGCTCTCGCGAGCGGCCATCTGCCCCCGATTTGCCCCCCGGTCCGGACCGCGCACGAGCCCGCATCCTCGCCGAAGACATGTTCGGAGCGAAGCTGGCGCGTCCTCACGGCCACTACGCTGACCGTGCCCGCCGCAGTTCCGTGCGGCAAAGCGCGGCGCGGGCCATCGCCATCGGCCAGGCTCGCACGTTCCTGGCCTACCCTGAGCCCATGGCGTACGAGCGGATCACGATCGACCCGGCCCGGATGCGCGGGCTGCCCTGCATCCGCGACACCCGGGTCACCGTCAGCGCGGTCCTGGGCCAGCTCGCCGCAGCGCAACCGGCCGAAGAGATCCTGGCCGACTACCCCTACCTGGAGCGAGCCGACATCCTGGCCGCCCTCGAGTTCGCCGCCGACGCCGTCCAAGAGCACGAATTGCCGCTCGCCCGCCCGGCGTAGCCGGCGCGGCTGCTCACCGGCGCCGGCCTCTCCCCCCGGCTCGCAGCCCGGCTCCGAGCAGCGGGACACGACGCCGTGCACGTGGCCGACATCGGCATGCTCGCGGCACCCGATCAGGCCATCCTCGCTCACGCCGCCAGCTCCGGACTGGTGATCATCTCGGCCGACACCGACTTCGGCGAACTGCTAGCCGTATCAGGCGCAACCCGGCCCTCCGTCGTCCTGCTGCGCTCGGCCGACCACCTGACCCCCGGCCAGCAGGCAACCCTGCTGATCGCCAACCTCCCGGCCGTCGCCGCCGAACTCGACTCCGGCGCCGCCGTGTCCATCGCCCGCGGCCGGCTCCGCGTCCGGCCGCTCCCCGTCCACCCCCCCGCCCGGTCCGTCAGGCCGCAAAACCACCAGCCCGCCAACATAGGCCGCGCCTGACGCCAGGCCACACGCACCACCCGACCCGACGCCCGGGTTGCACTGACCCGTGGCGGAATTTCCTGTCACTGGGGGACGTCAAGCAGCAGCAGCAGCGCCGCGCACGATCGGATATCGCACCGAGCGATTACGCGCGCCTGATAGCGGTGCCAACGCTGGGGCAGCGGCACGCAGATCGTCCAGATCTGGACGGGCCGGCCGGCAGTCAGGGCACATGAGCGGGCTCGCCACTGTGTGACCTGCTGGCCGACGGCCTGGCGCCCGCGGCTGAAGGCCACATGTCAGGACTAGGTGGCGGCCGCGCCGGCGAGCTGGGTCAGGTAGCCCGCCCAGCCTTGGTGGTGCGGGCCGATGGCCGGGTGCGGCAGTCCGGCGTGGACGAGCCGGAGCAGGGTCCCGTCGTGGTTTGCGGTGAGGGTGACAGTGACGGTGCTGCTGCCCGGTGGTATGGCGGGGTTGTTCTCGAATCCCCAGGTGAAGACGACGCGGTGGGGCGGCGTGACCTCGACGTACTCGCCTACGACAGTGGCGGTGTCGTTCATGACGCAGCGGTAGATCCCGCCGTGTCGCGGGTCGAGCGTGGCGCGCTGGCCTAGCCAGCTGTCGTGCATGGCGGGGTCTGTGAAGAACCGGAAGACGACCTCGGGCGGCGCCTGGACGTGGATCTCGTGTTCGATCCGGTCGCCGTTGATCGTCATGCGCCGCGCTCCGCCGCGCGTTGCGTCCGGCCGGGGCGCACTGCCCCGGCCTCCGCCTCGGTCTTGAGCCGGGCCAGGCCAGTGACCCAGAACCGGTCGATAAACTGCCTGAGGCCTGCGAGCCCGGCCGGGTTGGCGCGGTATATCCGCCGGGTGCCGTCGCGGCGCTCGGCGACCAGGCCGGCCGATTTGAGGACGGTCAGGTGCTGCGAGATCGCCGGCCGGGTCACGTCGAAGTGCGCCGCGATCTGGCCCGCGGAGAGTTCCCGGTCCCGGACGAGGTCGAGAATCTGGCGCCGCCGCGGCGCGGCCAGGGCTCTCAGTTGGTCGTCCACGAAACTAAAGGTTAGCATACCACTAACGTAAGAGATCCCTAACGGAAGGATCGTCATGCCGCGGATCGTGTTCGAGCTGGAGGTCCACGCGTCGGCCAAGCAGATCGCCGGCGCGCTCACCACGGAGCGAGGGATCGCGGGCTGGTGGACCGACGATGTCAGCCTTACCGGCGGAGTCGGCGCAACCATGACGCTTGGCTTCCCGATCGCGCCGCTGCCGTTCTATCTGAGGGTCGACCAGGCAGACGAGCAGCACGTGGTCTGGAGCTCAATCGGCGAGTTCCCGCCGCACTGGGTGGGCACCACGGTCGCGTGGACGCTGGAGCCGGCCGGGGATTCGACGACCGTGCATTTCTCCCATGACGGGTGGGCCAGCGACCAGGGCCCGTTCGGCAGCTCGGCGCTGACCTGGGGCAGGCTGCTGGACACCCTGAAGCGATTCGCTGAGACCGGCACCAGCGCGCCGCTGTTCCGCGCCGCGTGAGCCGTGGCTCGCCGTGACCCGGCCAGGCCTGGCCCATAATCGCGAAGCACCGGCCAGTCACCCGCCCGCGGAGCCGCGCCAGCCAACCGGCCCGTGCGTCCGGCATCGGCCGCAAATGCTCGTCCCCAAGTCCAGCACAACCCCGCTGGCAAGCGGGACTCAATTGCGCACCGGCGCTCGCGCCAAATCGAACCGCCTGTCCCGACGCCGGCCAGTACGCGTCGGTCCCGCGCCCAACGTCCACCACCCAGCCATGACCGGGCTTCGGCTCCGCGGCAGCGGCCAAACGCACTGAGCGAGGGCCACAGCCCTTCCTTCGTCGGCGGACCCCGACGACCTAACCGCCGTTCGCGCGCTCGGACGGCCATGCCGACCGAGCGAACTGCTACACGCAGATCGGCGGTCCCGTACACGGCAGGGCACCGCGAGGAGCACCGCTCAAATACCTCCAACGAGCCCTCGTCGTGTGAGTTGGCGGTGCGGGTTGCGCAGGCGTTCTGTGCGTGGTCGGCGGGATGACACGATGGGCTGGTGGCACCTGGCCAGCAAGAGGAGAGCGACTTGTCCGCGGTGGCGGACGTGTGTATCTCGGCTCCGGGCAGGCCCAGGCGGCGCTGGCTGTCGCGCCTGACCGGCAGTTCTCCTCGGTCGCGTGAATCGGCAACGGCCCTCACCACGGTGACAGCGGAGTATCAGCCGGGGCAGTTCTGGCGGCGGGAGCTGCCGCCGCCGCGCGCGGTTCTGCACGGCGTGGCCGGGCTGGCGCTGATCGTGGTCGACGGGTACGTCGACCTGGACCCCGGCGGGCGCCTCGGCCTGGGCGCCAGGGTGCACGAGGAGTTCGGCGTGCCGGTGATCGGCATCGCCAAGACGTTCTTCCGCGGCGCGGTGCACGCCGCGCCGGTCTGCCGCGGCCGGCCGGCGCGGCCTATGCATGTCACTGCCGCCGGGATGACGGTGGCCGACGCTGCGGGCATGGTCGTGCGGATGGCCGGCCCGCATCGTTTTCCCGGCGCCGTGCGCCTGGCCGACCGGCTCGCCCGCGGACTGGAACAGCCATCCCTGCGGCCAGCGACTCGGTCAGGCAGCCCGGCAATAGCGCAGCCTGGCCGCAGCTGGCGACGAACACGAGCAGCTATCTCACCAGCCGCAGCCGGCGATGTCGCGACCGCTGGCATGCCCTCGTCGGCGATCCGGACGCGGGGTCGAACGGCTCGACTCTGGGGCGAGCCCGAAGCAGTGTCCGGGGGCGGCCGCCGTGGTCACCGCACGCGCGGCAGTGCGGCCTGGAAATTCCGGACCGGCTGCGTTGCTCACGCACCCGCCCAGCCCGATCCGCGGTGATACCTGGCACAGCCTCGGCCGAACGGATCAGCCAGCCGGAACGGCCGGCACATGCAGGCGCTGCCTTGACCTGAGCGGCATGGCCATTCCAGCGCCAGCGCAGGCGACCGGCCAGAATCCGGCGCTCGCGCTGCTCACCGCGGCAGAAGCCCGGCAAGGCACGGCAGGCCCAACAGCATCCAAGTGCAACTCCGCGTCACAACCGACAGGACGGGCTGTCACGTGCTAGATGCACTGCCGAGTAGGCGCTTGTGTGCCTGCCTCAGGCTCGGGATACCTCGGCGCCGATGAGCCGGTTCTGTCGCGGCTGCGGCTGAGCGGAGCGCGGCCAGCTTAGCTTAGCGGTGGCCTGGTCCAGGTCGTTCCGTTGCGGTGCAGGCTCCTTCGGCGTGCGCGGTTATGGCGAAGCTGCCCCAGACGGCTGCTTCCGCAGTGAATCGAGCCGGCCTACGACAGTCTGAAAGGCTGATCGGCGGTTTAATCACCTCCGCGGCAGCCATGGCCCGATAGCTGAATTGATGGTTGCCGCAACAATAGAAAGAGTACTGGCCGGAGCCGGCGTGGCTGAAAAAGCCGGCCCATGAGGCTCCTGCCAGGAGCAGGCGAGAAGTCTACTTCAGCATGCTGACTATTACATAGCGAACTGCCATGTAGGCCAGTCCCAGGACGCCGGCGCCGAGGCCGATAAAGTACAACCCGCTTGCCACATGAAGCAGCGTCGGGATATTCTTATTGTCATCGATATAGATGAATTCTTGCCACTTGACATGCAAGAATTCATATGTTGAGATCTGGGCAAGTGCGATGAAAGCCGGCGCCCACGCCATCTTCCTGGTGCGGATGGTCAGCATGACGGCTACCCCGAGCAAAAGCGCAGAACACGCGAGAGCTACAGGATTGAGTCCGATCACCGCAGTCACGTTCACCCCTTCCGGGGAGACCGGGAGCAGCCAGCCCGGCCTGGCTGCAGCGGTTTCACGGCACATTGTTCTCCGCGAGCCCGGTCCGGTCCGTCACCAGCGTGCTCGGCGATTATATCGGAGATCGACACACCGGAGAGCGGAAGGTCCCAGGGCCATAAGTGCTGGCACCGCCAAAACCGTTCAGCGCTGCGCCGGGGAAGCGGCAGCGCAGCGAGGCAGCCATGCCCGCCTCAGACGCCGCATGGTGCGGCAAGCCGGCACGGACTGGCAGCCCGCGGCCGGCCGCTTCGACGCCGTGACGATCTGTAATCAGACCAAACGGCACAGCTGCCATAGATCGCCGAGTACGAGCGGCGTCGCGGTTGTGGTGGTAGTGCTCGTGCCCGTGCACGGATTATCCGGTTCGGCGCAGGTAGAGCTGCTGAACAACACCCTCGTCGCGGCATGACCGGATGTTGCGCGGCGAGGTAGTGCAGCGTTGAGTCGGCCGCCCTCTCGGTGTGACGTAAAAGCTGGCTAGCAGCCGGGTCGGCCGAAGTGCCGTTGTGAGGGTGGCGCAGACGACCCGGCACGCATGACGGTCAATGTGACGCATACCCGCCGGCTCGGCACCAGCAGGCCGCCGAGGTAGGTCGTGTCCCTGCCGGGGCACCCATCGAACGTCACGGTGGCCGCCAGCCACGGCCGAACATCCAGCGGAGGAGGCTCGCCGCTCGTCCATACGCCTGCGGGTACCCAGACCAGGTAGCTGCCCGGCGACGCGAGCTGGACGGTGATGGGTGATATGCCCGCCTGCAGGTATGCCGGGGCCTTTACAAAGTACTGCGGGCCCGCTGCGGGAACGCCGAGCCCGACGTCCGAAGCCCGGGAGGCGAGTGACTCACCGCCCAGGCCCTCGAAGGTCAGCCCGTCTGGGCTGAGCGGGCGGGGCTCATTGCCTTGAACCGAGTCACTACACGTCAACTCAACCGCGCCGTTCGATGGCGCCGCCGAGGCCGCGGAGGACGGTGACGACGTGCGATGCGCGGGCAGAGTCGACGACACTGTGCTCTTCCCGATGGTCGGATGCGCAGTACAGGCCGCAAGGCAGCAAGCAGTGGCTGCGAATACCACCACGCGCCGCAGTTGGCTCCTGCCCACCACACCAGTATCGACCGGGCAGGCGACATGTCCGGCGTCCAGCAACCCCGTCGGCCAGGCCGCGGCTGCTCACGATCCGGGCCCTTCGCATTCCGGGAATCGCGCCACCGGAGTATCGCGACGCTGTCTCATCCATGGCCAGTCAGGGTGCCGGTCCCCCACCCGAAGGCAGCCGACCGCGCAGGAATCCCAGACCGGGCGGCCGCGATCCTGGGGACCACGTTGCGGCGTGAGTGAGCGTTAATCCCGTCGCGCCTTCTCGGTCGCACTCACATACTGTGGGCGTGGAGCCGCACAAGCTGAGCTACGAGCGAATCCAGTATGAGGAGAAGGCCGCAGCCTTGGTTGGCTGCCGAGTGCTGGAGGCGCGGTACTGGGACGTTCACAATTTCTCAGACGAGCCGAGGACGTAAACATTCAGGTCCTGGCGCCTTGAGCTTTGTGACACGGGTGACTGCACGATCGCCTCGTGATCTTCCGAGAGCCGGCCCAGCGTGTCGGCTTGATTACAGTCGGCCGGCTCTGATCATGGTCACTTGTGACCGTTCTGCCGCCTCCTGCACCGGGTTGCGCCTCGTGCGCGGCCCGGGATGAGCGGATCGGGGAGCAGGAGCGGGCGCTGGCTGAGCAGGCTGCCGCTATCGGGGAGCTGAAGGCCGATCTGCTCGCGCTGGCTGATGAGGTGCGGGAACTGCGTCGCCGGCTGGGTCGCAACAGCGGGAACTCCTCGATGGCGCCGTCGGCTGATGACCTGCCCGGCCGGACGCCGCCGAAGGAGAAGCCGCGCCGGGCCGGCGGGATGCGCAAGCCGGGCAAGCAGCCCGGCGCGCCGGGCGCGTACCTGGCGTGGAACCCTCGCCCGGACAAGACCGAGGACGTGTTCCCGGAGGGCCGGTGCGCGTGCGGGGAAGACCTCACGGCCGCCCGGGACCTGGGCGTGCAGTACTCCCATCAGGTCACTGACCTGCCCGAGGCAAGGGCGGTGACCACCCAGCACGACCGGCACGAGGTGGCCTGCCGCTGCGGCCGGACGCATGTCGCTGCTGCCCCGCCGGAGGTATCCGGGGCGCCGGGGACCGTGACCTACGGGCTGAACCTGCAGGCCTGGTGCGTGTTCTTGATGGTGATGCACCACGTCCCGGTCGAGCGCTGCGCGGACATCATCGAGTCGATGACCGGGACCCGGCCGTCGCACGGGTGGGTGCACGCCCTGCTGGGCCGCGCCGCCCGGGCGGTCGCCGCGGCGAACAAGACGATCCGGGCGCTGATCATCCTGGCCCGCGTCATCTGCGGGGACGAGACCCCGATCCGGTCCGGCCCCGGCCCGAAGACGCACAAGAAGTACCTGCACGTCGCGTGCACCAGCCTGCTCACCTACTACTTCCTCGGCGACCGGGGCCTGTCTTCTTTCAAGAACTTCGTCTACTCCGACCTGCACGGCACCGTCATCGTGCACGACCGGTACCAGAACTACGACAAGTTCGACGGCGTGGCCCACCAGCTCTGCGCAGCCCACATTCTCAGGGATCTCGAAGACGCCGCCCAGGCCTACCCGGACGCGATCTGGCCCGGCCAGATCGCCCGCGAGCTACGCGCTCTCATCCACCGGGCGAACCTGGCCCGCGCCCGCGGCCTGGACACCGTGCCACAAGACGCGATCGCCGAACACCTCAGGCTGTTCCGCCACGGCGTGCTCGCCGGGCTCGCCGACGTCCGCCGCGTCCCCGGCGCCAGCGAGAAGCAGCCCCCGGGCCGGCTGCTGCTGGAATGCCTCAAGCACCGCGAGGCCGACGTGCTGCGGTTCCTGTCCGACACCGCCGTCCCGCCGACCAACAACCAGGCCGAACGCGACGCCCGACCCGCGAAAACCCAGCAGAAGATCAGTGGCCGGCTCCGCTCGGAGCAGGCCACCAGGCACCGGTACGCCATCCGCGGCTACGCATCCACCGCAGCCAAGCACGGGTTTGAGGCCTTCACCGCCATCCGCGACGCCCTCGCCGGGAACCCCTGGATACCACCCGTCCCCGCCAGCGCCTGAACCACACCCCGAACCCGTTACACACAGCGACTCAGGAGTAACTCAACAATGGAAACCTGGGGACCTGAATGCTTACCCGAGGACGTGGGATTACCACGACCGGCATCTCGCGGTAATGGGAGTCGAGCTACGGACCGACCGCGGCCCGTCGTGCGTACTTTGGACCAGCACCTTCTTTCCCTACGGCGTCGAGGTGTTTCAAACATCGATGTCAGAGCCCCTCGTCGCTGGCGACGAGGGGCCCGAGTCCTGGGATGTCAGCGGGTCTGACCGCTGGCGCAACAGGCTCAATTCGCCTGTGGCAGGCGTCCAGACGTTCTGGGAGCGCTTCACCATCGGGCCGGCATACGTCCGCACTACTCGCGTTGCCGACCCGTACGAGGTTGATGTTCCGGTCGCTCTTCGGATCGACTTCCCGGCTGGGCCAGTCTGGATGGTCGCCGGAATCCCGCAGCCGCCCGAGATGCAGGAGGTCTTCGTGCCAGGCGATGAGATCTTGGTCGTCTTCACCGCCGACTGAATGCGGCAGATCGGGTCCCGGATTCCGGGTTTCTGCGCGTCAGCTGAGGCTAACGGCTCACACTGAAAGGCGCTGTCATCGGCAAAATCGCCAACGAGTCGTGCAATCGCGTACCGCCAGCGGCAGATGCGTGCACCCAGGGTCTATCGTCCAACTGTGGACGAACGAGGCTGCGACTACTGTCGCGATGATCAGAACATGCATTTCGGCCATGTTGAGCAGGTCGCCTCGGACGCCGGTCATGGTCTCTTGCTCCGCTGCCCGCAGTGCTATTGGTGGTACGTCGACCCTTCGGACGGTCGCTCAGAGCCAGTTCATGTTGATGGGGCTCAGGCGGCTCGCTGGTTCGGCTTGCGCGCCTGACAGCGATGGACCGATTGTTCCGCATGGTTAAGTGGGATGCTCGCCGTGTGACAAACGTGGAGCATCCGAGCCGCAGAGTGCTGGAACAGCGTCTGCGGAACCGCGCTATGGAGGCGCTCGAAACGTTCGCGACAGGAGATGCTGGCGTTCGCTCGGCGGGCTATGTCGAGTACTTCGAGGAGTTCTTCGACGTTATCCCCCATGACCGAGCATGGGACTGGCGAGCGTGCGGCACCTTCACGCCCGATGAGGTCCGCGGCTTGGAAGAGGTCCTGGGCATGGTGCTTGCAGCTAGCGAAGCCACGCCAGCGTTCATGGACGACGACACATTCATTCGCTCAGGCTGGCCGGTCAGAATCAGGCAAGCCGCCCAACCGGCCCTGGACTTGATGCAACAGCGCGGGCGGTTCAGTGAGGAGATCGAGGAGGAGGAGCCAATCGTCTAGTGCCCGCTCATCGGCATGAGCGGTCGTCGCCTGCCGTGGACCGCGCTCTCACTCAGTGTGCAGATTCACCCTTCGGTGGCGGCCCGGCGGCTAGTCGCGACAAGCTAAATCGCGCGCCGAACGAGCCCTCGAAGAGCGATCTGCCCGCTGACACTGGTCACGGAGAGTACTGGCGGAAGCTGGGAGCCGGCCGCCTGGCGGCTTAGGGCTGCCAGGCGGGATCGGGGACATGTTCGGTTACCGGGCGGCTCCGGCGATGTAGGCGGCGACGATGTAGGTGGCGTGCCGGTCCAGCGATACCCTCGCCCGGTCGTACCTCATCGTGGTGCGCGGGTCGGCGTGGGAGGCGGCTTCCTGCACGTCTCGCAGCGGGACGCCGGCGTCGAGGGCGGCGGTGATGAACGCGTGCCTCCGGGTGTGGGGCCGATCTTCTTGGCCAGGCCGGCGCGGCGGGCGACCCGGCGGACGATCCGACCGGCGGCGTGCCGGTCCAGCCGCTGCCCGGCCGGTGTTGGTGAAGATCGGTCCTTCGCAGCGTTCGCCGATGGCCAGGTCGATGGCGCGGGCGGTGCGCGGGGCGAGCGGGATGACGGCTTTCTTGCCGCCCTTGCGGGTGATCGCCAGGGTCCGGTGCCCGCGTTCGGTGCCGAGGGCCTCGATGTCGGCGCCGGTGGCCTCGGACACGCGCAGGCCGTTGAGCCTGGCTTCCGCAGTTGATGTAGCGCGATGGTCGATGAATCTGGGCGCTGACGTGCGAGAACGCGGCTTGGCCTGGCTGGAGGGCGTGTATCTAGGCGCTGGTGTTCGTGCTGGTCAGCTGGGTGGCGGGGTGAGCTGGTAGATCCGCGGTGGCGGGTCGATGCTGAGCTGGCTGAGGATGTCCCGCTGAGGCCTGGTGCGCTCGGTGCGCTGGCGGAACGTCCCGGTGGGCCCGGTGAAGGTGCCGACGTGGATGCGGTCGAGCTCGCGGCGCAGGGTGGGCCAGGTGGCGTGGCAGGTGGTCTCGGCGATGCGGATGAGCAGCAGGGCGAGCCAGCACACGATGACGTGGGCGCGGATCCGCTCTTCCTTGCGGTGGTAGACCGGGCGCAGGTCGATGACCTGCTTCATGTCGCGCCAGCCGCGCTCGACCTCCAGGAGCTGCTTGTAGCCCAGGGCGATGTCCTCGGCGGGCAGGGCCGGGTCGCTGGTGCGCAGCAGGTACTTGCCGTCGAGGTTGGCCTCGGCCTTGATCTTGGCGCCGTCGGCGCGGAGCAGCCCGCCGGGGGTGACGCGCAGGTAGCGGTTCAGGCCGGGCTTAGTCGAGATCACCCCGCGCAGCTCGGCCCGCCTGGTGGCGCTCAGCTTGTCGGAGTTCTTGATCAGGTCGTCGAGCTGGGCGAGCATCCGGGCGCGGATGGTGGCGTCGCGCTGCGCGCCCTCGGGGTTGTAGCAGATGATGAACCGCTCGTCGTCGGCGATGCGCACTTCCTTGACCCGCAGGTTCTCCGTGACGTCCTGGTAGCGGCCCTGCCGGGACAGCGCGGCGCTGGCCTCGGCCGACCCCGAGCGCAGCTTCTCGCCGATGATGTAGTGGTGGTCGCCCTTGCGCAGGTAGCGGCGATTCTCCGCGGAGGTGAACCCGCGGTCGGCGACCCACACGATCTTCGACAGCGTCCAGTCCCGCATGTCGTCCTTGACCTGGCGGATCAGCGCCGAGTCGCTCGTGGCGCCGGGCCAGCACCACACCCGGACCGGGATGCCGTCCCGGGTGACGGCCATGCCGATCACGACCTGCGGCAGGTCATCGCGGTGGTCCTTGGACTTGCCGTAAGCCCGGAACCCCCGCATCGCGTGCTCGCCGCCATCCTCGCCGTCAGGGACAGCCAGCCCTCGCTCGTCCCGGGCGACGGGCTCGTCAGCCTCGCCCGTCTCGAAGTAGGTGGAGGTCGTATCGAAGAACAGCAGGTCGACCTCGAGGTTCAGCAGGTTCGCGACCTGGCCGAACACCTCCCTCTCCAGCGAGTCCCTGATCTCCAGCAGCCAGTCCATTGCCCGGTAGCACGCGTCATCAGTCGCGGACTCCAGGCCGCTGATCAGGACGTCTTCGCTCGCCCAGCGGGCCGCGGCCAGCTTGGAGGACGGCGCGAGCGCCCGGTTCGCAACCAGCGCGAACAGCACCCGCTCGGCGGACTCGTCCAGGCGCCGGCCCTTCAGCAGCCGCCGCATCGCCGCGCCGATCCCCAGCCGCGCCCACAGCCCGTCCAGCACCCAGGTCCCGCCGAGCGGCCGGGACTCGGTGAACTCCAGGCCCTCCGCCGAGGCGGCCAGCGCCTTGCCCGGATCCAGGTACCGGGTGACCGAGGCGACCAGCCGCGCCAAAGCGTCGCGGTTCGCGGCATCCTCACGGCCGAAGTTGTAGACGACCTGCACCCTGGACCGCTTCGCGGCGCTGTCCCACACGTTGTGCGCCAGCTGCAGGTAGCGGACCTCGGAGCCGTCCTTGTTCCGGCGCGGCGTCGACCGCAAGTACATGGACTAGAGACTACCTCGCAGCAACGCCATTCATCAGCTAATTCGCCATCAGGCGTGTATCTAGGCACTCCCGCGAATCTGAGCACCTCGCAACCCGCTGACCAGGCCGTTCACCCCCAGACACAGCCCAGAACACCGATTAACTGCGGAACCCAGGTTGAGGGCGAGCAGGGAGACCAGGGCGTGCTCGGCCGGAGCGCCGAGCCCGGCGGCGACGAGCAGGGCGCCGACCTCGTTGCGGTCCAGCCCGGTGGCATGGGATTCGTAGTCGACCCGCGACCGCCGGACGTGGACGGCCGGTGAATGATCGAGCAGGTCTTCCTCGACGGCGTACTTGTACAGGCCGGCGATGGTGGACAGCCGCCGGGTGATGGTGGCGCGGGCCCGCCCGGCGGCTTCCAGGTCGCGGGCGAACAGTTCGATGTCGGCGCGGCGGACGGCGAACAGCCGGAGCTGCCGCTGGCGGCACCAGGCGGTGAACTGGCGCAGGTCCAGGGCGTACGCCTCCCTGGTCATGCCGGAGTAGCCGGCCAGGAACCCGGCTAACGCCAGCTTCTCCGGCTCGGAGAACGCGGGCTCGATCACTACCAGGGCAGCGGACGGGTGGGTTGAGGTGGTCATGGGATACCTCCCGGATGCGGACCGAGACCACATGCTGGCTCGGCGGCGACTAACCACCTCAACGTACGAACGGCCAGGTCACCACACCACCATCGGAGCCGCCAGCGCGAACCCGCCCGGAAACGCTCCCGAGCGCCGACTCTGTACCCGCCGGCAATGTCGCTGCCTGACCGAGGGTCCTGTGCATAATGCCCGGTTCTGGGTGGTCCCGCGAGTGCGGTGCGCTCGGGGCGATAATCCTTGTCGGCGCTTTTCTCGCCGCTTGCCGCGGGCACGGCCAGCGGGGGAACCATATGGGCGGCCGGATCAGGCGGAGATGATGTGTTCGGCGGGCTCGCGACCGGTGTGGAGATCCCAGTAGAGGCGTGCGATCTCGTCGGGTTCCTTGAGCGGGGCGCCTTCCGGGGCGCCTGGCGAGCCGGCGATCCATGCGCCGATCGCGACATGACCGACGTAGACACCCCTTCCGGCCAGTGCGCCGTTGAGGGTGAGGGCCCATTTGCGCAGGGCCGCGCCCGCCATCCCGGCGCTGACGAACACCGGCGCGGGTGTGACCGAGGAACCGCCGGTCGTGTACAGCAGTGTTCCAGCGCCGGCGGCCAGCATGGCCGGCAGCACCGCGCGTGTCGCGGTGATCGCGCCGTAGCAGGTGCATTCGATCTGCGGCCGGAGATTGTCCGCGGTGACCTCCAGCGCTCCGGTGCTGCGCAGGGTCTCAGTAGTTCCCGCGCCCGGGCTGGAGTAGTGCAGCACGTCGATTCTCCCGAACCGTCCCGCGGCGCTGTCCAAGGCTGCGGCCAGTCCGGAGCGGTCGGCGACGTCAGCGGGAAAGCCGGCCGCCGTGACCCCCTCGGCCGCGAGTTCCCCGGTAAGCTCACCGAGCCGCTCCTTCGAGCGGGCGATCAGCGCGACATCGAATCCGTGAGCGCCGAAGATCTTCCCGAGGGACAAGCCGAGGCGGCCCCCGGCGGCCACAAGCGCGATCGCGGGCATGGTGATCTCCTTGGACGAAAGTGGTGCGCCGGCCTTGCCGGTGAGATGACCTCAGCCCATCACCGGTGCACGCGGTGCGTCCAAGGCCGGCCGGGCTGCGACCGATAACCTGGAGGAATGGATCGGCTCGAGACTCGGGAACTGGCGTACTTCCTGGCGGTGGCCGACGAGCTTCATTTTGGCCGCGCCGCGACCCGGCTGGGCATCGCGCAGCCGGCGCTGTCCAAGACGGTCCGGCAGCTGGAACGCAGGCTGGGCGTCACGCTGTTCGAGCGGACCAGCCGCGCGGTCGCGCTGACCGAGGCCGGCCGGGTACTCAGCCGCGAGGCGCGCGCCGCGCTGGAGGCGGTGTCCGCCGCGGCACGGCGAACGCAGCGAGCGGGTACCCGCGACCCGCGCCTGATCCTGGCCATGAAGCCCGGCGGCGATGCGGGCCTGCTCCCGGCCATCCTCGCCGCATACGAACGCGAGCAAGAGGCATTGCCGGTCGAGGTGGTCTTCGGGGCCGCCCCCTCTGGCATGCTGCGCGACGGACAGGCGGATGCCGCGCTGCTGCACGCGCCGCCCGACGAGCTGGGCGGGCTGGACACCGAAACACTGCTGACCGAAGCACCGGTCGCCGTGCTCCCAGCATCCCACCCACTCGCGCACAGGGCGAGCCTGCAGATGGCCGACCTGGCAGGCGAAAGCCTGCACCAGAAGCCCTCCGATCCCGGCGCGATGAAAAGCATCAGCGAACTGATGCACCTGATCGCCCTGGGACGCAAGGTCGCCGTGCTGCCCCGTGTACTGACCAGGCCATTGCGCGGCGACCTGATCACCGTTCCGGTAGCGGACCTCCCCCCGGTCGACCTCCTGCTCGCCTGGCCCGCCCACAGCACGTCCCTGCCGGTCGCGGGCCTAGTCCGCGCCGCCGCGGCCGCCATGCGCTCCAGCGCGGCGGCATCATCCACGATCACCTGAATAGATTCGGCGGTCAGGCCGGTCTCGCCGGTCACGACACCACTTGACGTCCAACCGCCGGCCTCACCGGCGATCCGATACGACCAGAACCGAACGGCCAATCCGGCGCCTAAGCTGCCAGCCAGCCAGACGAAACACAGCCCGACCAGATCGACGGTTCGGGTCTGTCAACTTAACGGTGTAACTGGATCTTGGTTGTTACTTCCTGCCCGCGCTGAGACGGCCGTCGAAGGTTATGTCGAAAGCGTTCAAGGCGGCTTTCCACCGGTTGGTCCAGCGCTTGCGGCCCTTCCCGGTCGGGTCGAGACTCATGATCGCCAGGTACAGGCACTTCATGGCAGCCTGCTCGGTCGGGAAATGACCGCGGGCGTTCACGGCCCGGCGCAGCCGGGCGTTGATCGACTCGATGGCATTTGTCGTGCAGATCACCGTCCTGATTTCCCGGTCGAACCGCAGGAACGGCACGAATTCCGCCCAGGCGTTCTGCCATAGCCGTATAATGGCGGGATAGCGCTTCTCCCATTTGCCGGAGAAGTTGGCGAACCGGTCCAGCGCGTCTGCCTCGGAGGCGGCGGTGTAAACGGGCTTCAGGTCTTTCGCGATTTCTGCCCAGTCCCTTTTCGACGCGTACTTGAATGAGTTCCGCAGAAGATGAACGATGCATGTTTGCACGATCGTCTTCTCCCAGACGGCGTTGACCGCGTCGGGCAGGCCCTTCAGCCCGTCGCAGATGACCATCAGCACGTCCCGGGTGCCGCGGTTCTTGATCTCCGAGCAGATCCGCATCCAGTACTTCGCTCCCTCCCCGTCGCCGTGCTCCCCGGCCCACAGGCCCAGCACGTCACGCTCGCCGTCCACGGTCACGCCCAGGGCCATGTAGACGGGCCGATTGGCGACCTGGCCCTCACGGATCTTCACGTTGATCGCGTCGATGAAAACGACTGCGTACACCGGGTCGAGCGGCCGGCTCTGCCATTCCGCCATTCCCTCCATGACCCGGTCGGTGATCGCGGTGATCGTCTGCTTCGATACTTCGGCGCCGTACACCTCGGCCAGGTGCGCGCTGATCTCGCCGTGCGTCAGCCCTTTCGCTGACAGGGAAATCACCATCTCGTCAACCCCGGTCAGCCGCCGCTGCCTCTTGGCGACGATTTTCGGCTCGAAACTGGAATCCCGGTCCCGCGGCACGCTGATCTCGACCGGCCCGGTATCGGTGAGCACGGTCTTCGCCCGATGGCCGTTGCGGGAATTGCTGCCGTTACGGCCGGCCGGGTCATTCCTCGCATAGCCGAGATGGTCATCCAGTTCGTCTTCCAGAGCGCCCTCGACCACCATCTTGGTGAGCTTGCCCAGCAGGCCGCCCTCGCCGGTCAGCTTCAGCCCGCCGGCGCGGGCCCGCTCGGTCAGTTCCCGCAGCAGCTGCTCATCGGCCGCCGAGAGCTCCGCCCCGTCCTGGTCCTGGTCCTGCTGGTTCGTCACGTCAGTCACTGGTGTCTCCCTTGTTGCCAGGAGTTACACCGTTGAAATTACAGTCCCGACGGTTCTCGTGTGCGGCGTGGCCCGGCGGCGAGATGTCTCCCGCAAGTACAGAACGAGCCCTCGAAGCGCGAACTGCTGGCGGCGGTGGTCACGGAGAGTACTGGCGGAAGCTGGGAGCCGACTGCCTGGCGGCTTGGGGCTGCCAGGCGGGGATCGGGGACATGTTCGGTTACCGGGCGGCTCCAGCGATGTAGGCGGCGACGATGCCGGTGGCGTGCCGGTCGAGCGATACCCGGGCGCGGTCGTACCTCATGGTGGTGCGCGGGTCGGCGTGCGATGCGGCTTCCTGGACGTCGCGCAGTCTGGCGTGGCCGCAGCAGCGAGTCGTACAGCTGAACGCTGGTGACCAGGATGGCCTGCGGGCTGGTCAGCGTGATGGTGGACATTGACGGCGGCGCGGTCGCGGTCAGGGCCAGGAGAAGGCGGTCAGCAGCTCGCTTGCACCCTGGGTCCCACCAGCGCCATGATTTGCCCGATGACTGGACCACGCGACCGCTTCAGCCGATCGGCTTTGGGGTGACAAATAGCTAGCCGGATCCATCTTCAGTGGAATCATTGCCGACATGTCGTGTCACCTGTGTGCGTATGGATCGCACCGCGTACCGCTGCGGATCGTGTCGCCGGCCAATCCGACGAACGATCACATCGGGCTATGCGAACGGTGCTACGCGGTGACCTGCCCGACCCATGGCAGCCGCGGCGGGGGCACCGGCGCGGTGCGCTTCCACTGCGCGGACTGCTCTGGGCGGCTGGCCATTGTGGGCGCGACTTCGGCGACGCCACCGCCCAGGCCACCAGGTCACCCGCCTGGCGGGAATGCGCCGGCCGCGGGGCCCGGCGACTCCGGACCCGGCGGTGAGCTGGCGGAATCCGGGCTCGACCGTCATCCGGATTCGGTCCGGTGGGCCATGCCCGCGCTTAGCCCGGTGCTGACGGTGCTGCGCGATCTGTTCGATCCAGGCCGCCTGGCCGATGCGGCGCAGATCGTCATCGCAGACGTCCAGGCGTACTCATCGCTGGAACTCGGGCACGCGCTGGGCGGCAGGCTCCTCGCGGCCATTCACGAGCAGGACCTCGAGACGCTCAGCCGTGCGCTCGGGATGACCGTCGACCCCGAGTCCCCGGCCGCCGGCGTTGAGGGTGTACGGGAGGTTATCGAGGATGCGGCCATGGCCCGCATCGGTGCGCTCGCCCGCGAGCTCGCGATGACAGTGTCCGAGATCGAGCCGCGTGCGCCGCGCCCACCGGGTGTCACCGCCCACGGTGTCGCGATCGATGACCTGGCTTTGCTCCGAGATGGGCTCGCAGGGGTCTGCGCGGCGCACGGCTACTGGCCGGACAGCATCAGCTCGCAGACGCTGACCAGTCCGCTAGACGTTCCCGGTGCCCTTCAGCTGCCAGCCTACGGCCTCCAGGTACTGTTCGCCTACACCGATGGATCGGGACTCGGTCCCTATGTCGGTGCGGCGGCTCGCTCGCCGTTCTACCCGTCGGGGACCGAGGAGGCCGCAGCGGCTGAACCGGCCCGCGTTTACGCTGAGTACGCGTCGTGACACGGCGATCTCGTCGCCGTGAGGCGGTGGCCGCCTGGGTCGGCGTGCCGGCCGAGCCGGTCAAGGGTGATGTCGAGGCGGGCGTGGTCGAGCTTCGGGCCGGCTCGGCGGAGTTCCCCGCCGGAGCCATGGTCGTTGCCCGTCTGGGACGTGACATGCCCGAGGTGCAATGCCAGGTCAGCTACGCGGACCGGGCCCAGGCTCAGGCTGTCTTCTCCGCGGCCGACTTCGACCAGCTCGGCTGGTCCGAGCAGGGCGGCTACCGGCAGATCGAGCTCCGGTCACTGAAGGTGCCCGATGTCGCGAAGGCGGCGCTCTCGCTGCGCAGCCTGATCATTCTGGCTCCCGTCCTTGCCGCGTTCCTTGCGCTGTGTCCGGTGCTGATCTGGCCGGCCCCGGACAGCAGCGCCTCGCTTGCCCAGATCGCCGCCGCCGAGCAGCGGGCGGCCGGCCTGACGACCGCGCCGCGCATCAGCGGGCACTTGCGGCAGCAGATCATCGAGCTGCGCGATCGGATTCGCGCCGCCGAGAAGGAGGATGCCGCGACCGCGTCGCAGCAGTCGGACAATGCCAGGGCGACGGATGCGAACGTGATCGTCGTGTTCCTTCTCGCCGTCGTCGTCGCAGCACCACCGTTCGCCGAGGTGGTCCGCTGGCGGCGGCGGCGGAAGGCCGGCTGACGCAGCGGCACAGGCCGGGGCTTACTCAGCCTGCGCCCGCGCGCCGGGCCTGCTCTCGCACCTGGAACAGGATCTGGCGAGTCAGTATCTGTTTACTCCCGGGGCGCTGCTATTCGCAAGATCGGGGACAATGACTTCATGGTCCGAATCTCCTGTCACGTAGCTCGCACCAGCCCAGGGAATTGCGGATCTGCTTGAGAGTCGCCCGATGCCACTGCGCGCTGGACGATGTAGAGCGAATCGCGCGGCGCTTCGGAGCCTCTTCGATGGTAATTGATCATCGAACTTGCAATCACCTTATCCCAGCGGTATAGGTGTATCTGCTCATAACATCCGTTCCAGTGTGGCGACGACACATCGGGGCGCCAATGTGCTGCGCAGGGAACGAGCCGAGTGGGTGCCGCCGGTGGTCGGGAGTTGCTGACTGCTTTGCGCGCAGACAGGTGGTGCGGGCGTAGCGTCCTGCAGGCGGGGTGTGCGCCACGGCAGGCGCCGCAGCGCGCTCTGGAATTTCGGGCGACATGCGGGGAACGCTGGTTTTATGCTCCGGCCATGGCCTGCCTCTTCCCCGTCAGCTCCACCGCGAACCGTGATTCCATCCTGGCGCACGGCCTGGACTGGACGCGGATGGGAGTCGCGCCCGGAATCGCCTGCAGCCCGGCGCCGGAGGTTGACGGTGTGTTCTTGTGCGGCGACGAGTTCGAGGCCGGGTTCTTCATCCGGATCAACAACACCGGCGGCCCGGTCGATGTGTGGATCGTAACCGGCATCGATGAGAGCCAGCTCATCGATGCCGGGAGCGGCTTGAGTTACTACCCGGCGCCCATCCCGGCCGGCCAGGTCGCCCTGAGCCAGAAGGCTCTGCACCCGAGCGCGTCGCCCTGAGCCCCGCGGGCGTACGCGGCTGGGCAGCCCGGCATATCTCGGCAGGGAACACGGCGGATCGCCGATTTAGCGCGGTCTGCAGGTAAGCCGGATGCGCAGGCGGCGGCGTACAGATCACCGCGCTATGCGTGCTGCCTGCCCGTGTCAGGATCAGGGGGGCGCTGACTGCCCGGCGGCTGGTGAGGGTGGCGCCGGTAGGTGACGGTCATCGGGTTATGAAGGGCGATCGTGACGTGCTGTGAGATCGGCGGGCTCGGCGCGGAGTAGCGCACGCCGGGCGCTGGGTCATTGCCGGGGCCGCCGGGGTTGTACAGGGGCGAATACCGGCCCGTCGAGGGTATCTCGACGGTGGCGATCCGCCGGGCGGCAGCCCGGCTGCCGTCGAGGATGATGTCGATGTAGTTGTCGTTGTCTGAGGTGTAGCAGTCGCCGTAGTGCGCCTGCTTCCTGCCGAGATCGGCGAGGCCCACGACCCGGAGCGGGTGTCCGTCGATGGTGTAGGTCTTGCCTGACCGGGTGAGCCTGATGGTCTTCCCGGAGGAGGTGACCGCGTCGACCCGGAAGAACCTGTTGTAGTCGGTCGGGAGGAGGGCGCTGACCCCGTTGGGTGTCATCCCGCCGCTCGTGTACACCCGCAGGCGGAACTTGGCCCGGCGGCCGTAGAGGCTCACGCCGTCGTTGGGCAGGTTCTGCTGGAAGATCTTGGGCCCGGTGTCCCCTGCGGTTGACATCCTGCTGAGCTTCGCGGCGACAAGGACCGGGCCGCCCCGCTGGGCCGGGGGGACGCCGGGATCGGTGTAGGGCGAGCCGCGGGTCCTGGCCCAGAACCCGACCGCGCTCACCGTCCGCTGGCGCGGTCCGACGAGCCGGAGCGTGCTGGAGCCGCGGACGACCTCGACGGAGGTGGGGTAGATCGCGCCGGGGCTGGACGGTGACACGCGGTTCCCGAAATGCCCGAACAAGACGGCTACGGAGCGTTCGTTGTACTCGAAGTTCGGCCAGATAGATGCGATCTGCGGGGTGACGCTCGTCCCGTTGCTGAGGTTGACCCGGAAGTCGCTGGGCTCAAGGGTGCTCGGCAGGATCGGCCAGCTGAACTCGACCGGAAGGCCGTCGGAGTAGTAAATGTCCTGGCCGTAGAGTTGCTTCGTCCCGGAAAGTGGCGCCGCTGAGGTGTAGTTGGACAGCGTGGGTGTCTCGCCGGCCGCGCAGTGCACGGTGTTCCAGGTGCCCCCGGCCAGCAGTGTCATTGTCTTGCTCAGCGCCAGGTTGCTGGTGCTGAGGTCCGGCACGCCGATGATGGTGGTGAAGCCGAGCCCGGCGGCCATCATCTCGGGCTTCTTTGCCCACAGGTCGGCGTTGATGATGACGTCCCGGCGGAGTACCTGGTAGGGCAGCGGATTGCCGTCGCCCTTTCCCGGCAGGGCCGCCGCGTGATCGGGCGCTGCCACGGAAGACGCGGCGGATGCGGCGGTCAGGGCGGATATGATCGCCACCGCTGCGCCGGTACGGCGCGCCGCAGAGGTCAGCACGCGGCTGGCCGCCGTGCGAGCCGGGCGCGCCCGGTCATGCCGCAGCCTGCCGGGGGTCCGGTCCATGGCCTGCCGGCGCCGGGGAGCATCCCGGGTCGGAGCCGATGCGGGCAGGAACGATCAGAAACGCTGCTGTCACCCTGGCGATATACACTTACTTTAGGTATTGACAACCTTACAGATTGTTACTGTCTGGGTAACCGGAATCGCGGACCAGGTGCCTCATCGCACGCGGATCGCCCAGGTTGGCACGCATCACAAGCGGCGGCTCACGCGCGAACCGGCCGCACCTATCGGCGGTTCTTGGCACGGGCCTGGTCACGCTGCGAGGCGTCTTTTACAAATACATATTGAGACATCCGTATTTGTGCGTGTTGATCGGCAGCTATCACTACGGAGCGTGTCTTGGCGAAGATTCCCCCGCCGCGCCTGACACCCCTTGCGTAGATCTCTGCTCTCATTCCCGGCTACTGACAGACGCCGACGATCACCCGAATCGTCCGAGATCTCAAGCACGATGATGACACCACCCCGCACGAAGCCCGGACGCTGAAACCAGGGTCGGCCAGGAACCGGAACCAGGGTCTTGGGTGTCAGGCGGACTCGCACATGGTAAGCGGGAGAACGCCAAGCGGGAAGCGGGAAGGATCTTGCCCCCGAAAATTCCCCCAAGACCCGTCAACCAGTGACCTCAGGAGCCCGGAAAACCGCCTCTGACCTGGCTGGGAGCCCCCTTACGGAATCGAACCGTAGACCTTCTCCTTACCATTCCGAAGGCGCCCCGCCCTGAGCGCACTAGCTGCACGACCAGCACGCCTGAACACTCAGAATGCACGGAAACAGTCGCAGTTCCCGGACCACGCTCCACGCCTCGTTCCACGAATCAGCGAAGCGCCCCTGGTGACAGAGTCACGCACAGTGATACCGCCGCACGTACAGTTTGTGACCGCGGCCCGGGTCCCACGGTGTATCCGGGCCGCGAGCCTCACTGCCGTGAGGTAGGATTCCGTTCCTACCATGCGTTAGCATGGCTCTATGACAGTGCGGAAGCTGTCGATCTCGGTTCCCGCCGAGGTCGAGGAGATCATCAAGGCCGCTGCCGCGGACGAGGGCAAGCCCGTCTCGGCCTGGCTCGCCGAGGCCGCTACCGAGAAGGCCCGCGCCGCAGCCCTGCACGCCGCCGGGCGCGCCGCCGTCCGCGAGCTGATCGCCGAGTACGAGCAGGAGCACGGCCCGCTGCCCGACCAGTCCCGGCGGCGGGCCAGGCAATTCCTCGTCGAGTCCGGGCTGCTCGACGACGAGCGGCCGCGGGCCGCCAGCTGATGGCGGCCATCGTTTACGACACCGGGGCACTGCTCGCAGCCGAGCGGCGCAACCCTGCCTTCCTCGCCCTGCACGACGAGGTCACCGCCGCCCGCATCCGGCCCCTCGTCCCCGTCGTCGTGCTCGCCCAGGCCTGGCGCGGCGGACCCCAGCACCAGATCTCACGCGTCCTCAAGGGCTGCGACATCATCACCGACGACGAGCCGGCCGGACGCGCCGCCGGAGTAGCGTGCGCCGCCGCCGGCACCACCGACGTAGTCGACGCGATCGTCATCGCCACCGCCATCCGCCACCAAGCCCCCGTGGTCACCAGCGACCCCGGCGACCTCGCCCGGATCGCCGGCGCCATCGGCGTCACGATCAAGCTCTACCCCACCTAACCAGCCCAGAACGAAAGTCCGCCACGGCCCGCAATGACAGGCCGCCCGCGCGACCACGGCCAGAGGCCGCGCCGTGGGTCTGAGCCAAGCGTCCCTGCGGCCAGAGACGCGGAGGGCAAAGGATCGCTGTCGGCCCGTATCCTGCGGCCGTATCCTGCTGACCATCCGGGTGTCACCGCAGGATGCCATCATGAGGACGGCATCTCTCACGCGATGCGAACGGGAGCAACTCGCCGCAATGGCGTTGATCAATGGCCAGGCCGACGCATTCGATCTCGACGCGCTCGTTGTCAGTGATCGCTTCCGCCTGTTCGGATTCACCCGGCGTGACGACTACGTGGCCTACCTGTGGGTGCTGCGCGCGCTTGACCGGCTCCGCGCCGCCCACGTGGCCCAGGCCCACACTGACGACGTGGCCGAGATCCTGGCCGACTTCGCCGTCGGTTATGAGACCGTACCCAGCAATCTGACTAGCCTCCGGAGCCGCCTGGATAACCTCGCGGACGACGGATTGCTTCACCGGCTTGAGGACGCTTCGCGCGTTGGCAGCCTGGCCAGGTACCGGAACAGGCAGTCCGTCTATCAGTTCAGCGAACTAGGGCACCGCGCGTACACGGCTGTCGAGGCAGTGCTAGCTGCCAGAGTCGAGGACGCCAACCTGTCCCGGCTGGTGTTCTCGGACATCTTGCGTGACCTGCACGGGCTGGCCGAGGCCAACCTGGCTGGCGACGGCGAGGAGATAGCGCGGAGGCTCACCAGCCTGGATCGGGTGATGGACGACATGGCCCGGCGGTCGGCCCGGTTTCACCTGACGCTTGGCGACATCACCCGGTCCACCGACGCCTCGCCGGAGACGTTCCTGCGCTTCAAGCACGCGCTGCTGGCTCACATGAGCGACTTCACGGCTGAGCTGGACCGGTACCTGCCACGGATGGCCGCCGCCGTCGCTCGCGTCGAGTCAACCGGCATCAGCACCATGCTGAACCGAGCGGCGGACGCCGACGAGCGCCCGCTGATGCGACACGATGACGTACTTGACGACTGGCAGCGCCGGTGGGCAGCCGTCCGGGCTTGGTTCTCCGCCGACGGCGAGGAATCCCGGGCAGCAGAGCTCGCCTCCGCGACCCGGGCCGGCGTGTCCAGCGTGATCGCGCTGCTGCGCCAGATCACCGAAGCTCAGCGAGGCGGGGTCAACCGGGCCACTCAGCTCCGCTACCTCGCGGCGTGGACCGTCAATACACCTGACGAGGGCGCAGCCCATGCGCTGATGGGCGCCGCCTTCGGCCTCCGGCGCGCGCGGCATCTGGGTGGCGTGCACGAGGACACCGAACTGATCTCGCCGCGGCTGTCCTGGCCTGACGCGCCCGGCATCGAAGTCTCGGTCACGCTGTTCCGGCGTGGCAAGGCACCCACGCCCGGCGTCCCGCAGCGGATCCAATCCGCCGACGGACTACGGGCCGAGCTGCGGCGCCGCCAGGCGGCGCAGCGCGCCGCCGAGCAAGCGGCCGCGCAGGGGCTGCTCAGCTCCGGCCTGCACGACCGGGTACTCGACGAGGGCCAGACCCGGGTACTGCTCACGTTGCTGACCCGGGCGTTGGAAGCCCGGTCCGTCGTGGCCGGGCGGATCGCCGGAGGATCGGGTGGCAACGACATCATGATGATCCGGCTGGTGCCCTCCCGGCACGGGAGCTTGATCAGGACCGAGCACGGTGTCCTGCACCTGCCGGGGCTCAGCCTTGAGATCGGCTCGGTCCGCGCCCCGGGCCCGCAAGGACGGCGCGATGGGTGAGCTGACCGCCGCTCGTGGCGTGGTACCCAGTGACCTCGGTTCCTACCAGCACGCGGTGCGCCTCGTCCTGACCAACGACCTCATCACAGCGTCCCGCCCTCGCGCGGGTGCACTGGCGTCGGTGCTGCGCTGGGCAGACCTCATGTCAAGGGACTTCGCGGAGCTGCTCGGGTACACCCTGATCGCCACGGCGCACCAGGTACGGCTAGTCCGGCGACTGGACACAGTCGACGCCACCCAGCGACCGGTGTTCGCTTCCCGCGCCGGGCGGGCCTTTGACCGGCGCAGGCTCGCCTACCTGTGCCTCGTCCTGGCCGTTTTTCAGCGGTCACGGATCGAGATCAGCCTGGCCGACCTGGTCCGAGCATTCACGCCGACCGCGAACGCGATCAGCGGCCTCGGCTTCGATGCCACCATTACCGAACACAAGCGGGCCGTCGTGGATGTGCTCGACTGGCTGGCCGATCACGGAGCGCTGGGGCTCTCCGACGGCTCAGCCGAGAACTGGGCGCGGGACTCCGAGCGCGGCGACGCCCTCTACGACATCGATCATGACATCTGCGCCTCTCTCTTCCGCCCGGCTCGGCCGATCCAGCACCTGTCCGGGGCGGCCGGGCTGCTTGACCTGCCCGAGATCAGCGTAAGGCGCTCCGCCCAGCGTGAGGCCGCCGCCCGGCGGGCCCGGCGGCTGCTGCTGGAGCACCCGGTGGCGTACTACGCGTCGCTGGATACCGGGACGGCGGCCGCGCTGCGGAACACCGAGCTCACCGACAACCTTGCCCGGCTCACCGGACTGGTCGTGGAGCGGCGCGCCGAGGGGGCAATGCTGGCTGACCCCAGCGGCCGGTTCACCGACCAGCCTTTCCCCGGCCGGGGCGGCGCGGTCAACCGCACAGCCGGGCTGCTACTGGCCAAGGTCGCCGACCTCCTGGAAGACCCCGACGATGGCCCGGCTGTCACCCGGCTGCCGGTGCCTTCTGCGGACGACGACCAGCGCGCCCTGCTGGACCGCATTGATGCGGGCCGCCCGGCCGGCCTGGCCTCGGAAGGGTCCGCCAGAGACCGGCCGGCCGCCTTCCCAGGACCGCTGCCTGGCGATCACAACGACGACGATGACCGGGACGGGGCGGCGGCCCCGCTGCTCGCTCCGTTCATCGAGCAGGCTCGTCTCGCGGCCATGCTCGCGGACCTCTACGCTGACTTCGGCCCGAGCGCCTTCACGGCGCAGTGGCAGCACGATGAGGACGGGCTCCTCCGGGCTGCGCTCCAGCTCCTGGATGACCTACGGCTCATCCGGTGCTTGCCAGGCGGCACGCTGATCTTGCCGGCCGCGGCCCGGTACCGCAACGTCACCGCCGCGCTTCCCGATGGTGCCCGGCGTGATGGCCAGGCCGCCTTCGACTTCTCCAGCTCAGCGGAGGGAAACGGGTGACCGCGAGCCAGGAGAGCCTCGGCCGGTTCAAGCCGGCCCGGGCCGGGATCATCAACCTCTGGGATTACTTCGACGAGGAGTTCGTCTTCGCCGACGGCCGGCTGGCGCTGCGCGGCCACAACGGCTCAGGGAAGACGAAGGCGCTAGAGGTCCTGTTCCCGTTCGTGCTCGACGGCGGACTAGACGCCCGGCGCCTGGACCCGTTCAGCGGCGAGAACCGCACCATGAAGGCAAACCTTCTCTACCGGGGCCAGGACGCCGAGCACGGCTACGTCTGGCTGGAATTCGGCCGTCCACCCAGGCCGGGTGAGGAGCGCGGCGAGACGGTAACCCTGATCGTCGGGCTGACCACGCACAAGAACTGGGAGCGGGCCCGGCCGGCCTTCTTCATCACGGGGCAGCGGATGGGCATCGACTTCGGCCTGCTTTCCTCGGACTCGCGGCCGCTGACCGCTAAGCAGCTCACGGCCATCCTCGGCCGCGACGCGTCCTACGGCGACCGGCGCCGCGCCTACCAGGAGGCCGTGGACACCAGGCTGTTCGGTCTGGGCCACGAGCGCTATACCCAGCTGCTGGACCTGCTGATCGCGCTGCGCCGACCGTTGCTGGCCAAGGACCTGGACCCGGTCAAGGTCTCGGACACGCTCACCGCGGGCCTCAGCCCGGTCGACGAGGACCTCGTACAGCAGGCGGCGCGGGACTTCGAGAACCTTGCCGCCGTGCAGAAGCAGTACGAGGACCTGGCTGCCGCCGACGCCGCCGTACGCGCCTTCCTCGTCCAGTACACGGCCTACCTGAAAGCGCACGCACGGGACCAGGTCGACCAGGTCGCGGCGAGGATGGGGACCGCCGCTGAGCACGCCGAGGCGATCATCACCGCGGCCGGGGAGGCCGCGAGAGCCCGGCAGGAGGAGCAACAAGCCAAGGAGGCCGAAGGGCTGGCCATGATCGGCGTGGACACCTTCGCGGCACGGCTTTCCGCCCTGAAGGACCGGGACGCGTTCAAGGACCACGAGAAGCTCGCCATGCGCCGCGAGCAGTTGCACAAAGATGCCCGGCGGCTGGCCGAGGACCAGGCCCGGCTGGCGAAGGCCGAGACCAATGTCAGCGACCTGCGGCAGGAAGCCGAGGCGGTGGCCGGCCACCGAGCCCAGCTCGGCCTGGCCAGCGAGCGGCAGCTCCGGGCGCTGGCCACGGCCGCTGCCGATGGAGGGCTGCTGGGCGACGGTGAGCCCGCCGACACCGGCCAGGACCTTCCGGTTACGGCCACGGCCAGGGTGGCCGCGCGGCGCGACGACATCTCCGAGGTCCGCGGCTGCCTGGGTGGGGTCACCGAGGCCGATCAGATCCGCGCGCTGGCGGAGACCGAACTGGGCAAGGCCCGCAAGGCCCTCGAGGATCGCGACGTTGACTGCACGGCGGCGGAGAAGGGCCTGACCGCCGCCCGCACGGACCTAGCCGCCCAGCTGGGCGTCTGGGCCAGCCGGTGGTCCGGTAACCAGCGATCGGCTGTGGTCGACACCTCCCAGGCGCAGAAGCTGGCCGCGGCGATGGACTGGATCGGCGAGCCGGACGCGCCGTCGCTTGCCGAGACGTTCACCGCGCTTACCCAGCAGCGCGCGGAGAATCTGATCACCCGCCGGGAAGGGCTCGCGGCGCTGGCCGCCAGCCTGGCCGAAGAGCTAACGAGGCGCGGCACGGAGCGACAGGCAGTTGCCGACGAGCAGGACGACGCACCACCCCCTTCTGACCTGCGGCCCGCCGACCGCGCCGGGCGGCGTGGTGCGGCGCTCTGGCAGCTCGTCCGCTTCGCCGACGGACTGGCTGACCAGGCCGCTGCCGGGATCGAGGGCGCCCTGTACGGGGCGGGCATGCTGACCGCCTGGATCCATCCCGACCCGGCACTGACCTCGGCGGCATTGGCCAGCGCCGAGTCCGACGGCTACCTTGTCGCACTGCCTCCGGCGGCCCGGCCTTCTGGGCAGACCCTGGCCGACCTGCTCGTTGCCGAAGAGCAAGACCTGGTCCCGGTGGAGCTTGTAGAAGCGGCGCTGCGATCGATCCGCGTTATCGAGGATCCCGCGGAGGAAGCCGCGGGACCGATGAGCGGCGCCCCGGCGGTCAGCCTTCGGGCTCAGTACAGCTATGGAGTGCAGGTCGGCGCTCACCCTAAGGACGCACCCGAGTTCATCGGGGCGACCAACCGCGCGAGCCGTCGCCGCGTCCGGCTGGCCGAGCTGGATCGGCAGATCACGGACCTCGTCCGTCAGCAGGAGGGCGCGGTCACGCAGCGGCAGCAGGTGGTGGACCTGCTCGGTGATCGGGGCAGGGCGCGGCAGGACCTCCCGCGCACGGCACCCGTCACCGAGGCGCTGAGCCGGGTGACACACGCTGAAGGGCGGCGCGTGGCCGCGCGAGAGCGGCTCGCCGGAGCGCAGGAAACCATGGACAAGGCCGTCGCCGAACTAGATGCGCGAGCCCGGCGGCTGCGCCACATGGCAGCCGACCGGGCCCTGCCGGCCAGCGCGGCCGAGCTGGACGCAGTGGAGCGAGCGGTCGCCGATTTCGCCAAGGTGGCGGACGAACTGGTCAGGACCCGCAGGGACGCGGCCACCCTGGAGGAGGACCTGCGCGGCCGGCTGAACCGGATCGAGCGGCTGACCGGCGATAACTCAGAAACCGCCGAGAAGCTGGCAGAAGACCAGGCCGCTTACGCCGCGGCGGCTGAGAAGCTGAGCGTCGATGAGCGGGTGAGCGGCGCGGAGTACGAGAAGATCCGCGACGAGATCGACGAGACGGAAACACGGTTGCAGACGGCCAGGCAGGAGCGGAAGTCCGCCGCGAAGCGCCAGGAGAGCGCGCACGACCAGTTCGTCCGCGCGGACCGGGATCTCGCACACGGGCGGAGCGCGCTCGCGACGGCACTGGGTGAGCTCGCCTCGCAGGCCACTACATTCGAGCCTTACACCCACGGGCACCTGCGGCCGCTGCTGGAGGTCACCGAGCGCGCGCCGTGGCCGGCCGCCGCTCAATGGCCCGACCCGCAGCGGGCAGCCGACGATCTCGTCGCCCGGCTTGACGCGGACGGGGACGAGCTGCCCGATTACCAGCAGGTCATTCGGGACCTGCTGCCAGCGCCTGCGGTGATGATCCTGGACGCGTTCACGACAGCGACCCGCGGCAGCCGCGCCGTCACCGACGGCGTGCTCAAGGGCACCGTGGACCGGATGTGGACCGCTTACCGCGATTTCGAGACCTCGCTAAAGGTTGGCGAGGACGGGTATCAGGCCGACCTCAGCGGGGACGCCCCGTTCGTCGTTGACGTGGTCACTAACGAGGGCCGCATGCCCGCCGCCAGCTTCGCCAGGAAGATCGCCGAGAATGTGGAGAGCCAGGGCATCCTGCTCGAGCAGCGGGAACGAACCGTGCTGGAAGACTCGCTGCTTACCGCCCTGGCGCAGCAGATCCACTCCCGGGTGCTCGCGGCCAAGGACCTGGTGCACGAGATGGACGCGGACACCCGGTCCAAGCCGATGTCCTCGGGCATGGCCATCGGGATCCGCTGGATCCGCTCCGACAAGCTGTCCGACCAGCAGGCCCAGATTTCCCGGCTGCTGGACCGCGACGCCGCCAGCCTCGGTCCCGAGGGCCTCGCCGAGCTGCGCGGCCTGCTCCGGACCATGATCCATGATCAGCGGGCGGCGAACCGCCGGGACACCTACCGCGAGGTACTGGCCGCGGTCCTCGACTACCGTTCGTGGCACACCTTCGAGCTGCGCATGCTGCAGCCGGGCGGGCCGCCGGAACGGCTGACGCGCAAAAAGCATTCCGAGATGTCCGGCGGTGAGAAGTCAGCGGCGATCCATCTGCCGCTGTTTGCCGCGGCGAACGCGCTCTACTCCTCGGCACAGCCAGGCTGCCCGCGCCTGATTGCGCTGGACGAGGCGTTCGCCGGCATCGACGACAGGTTCAAACCCGAACTGCTCGGCCTGACCGTCAAGTTCGACCTCGACCTGTTCATGACCGGGCACGACCTGTGGGTCAGGTACCCGACCGTGCCCGCCATCGCGCATTACGACCTGCACCACGACAAGGCGGCGCACGCCCTGTCCGCCCTGCTGGTGCTATGGGACGGCACTCAGCTTGTCGATGCTGCGGCCGGGTTCACCGGGAACGAGGAGCTGGCCGAGGCACTGCTCGGTTTCCGGCCCACCCGGTACGTCCCGTCTGACAGCGGGGACGCGCTGGCAATGACGGCGGACGACGCGGAGGACGAAGGCGATGAGGAATGAGCGACCCGTCGCCTGAGGCGCAGCCACGGCTGGCGGCGCGGCTGGCCAGCCTGGGCATCGAGCGATACGCGGCGCCCGAGTACCGGCGGCTGCTGGCGGCCGCGCGTAGGTCCCTTGAGCGGACCGGTGGCGCGCTGGCGGGCCGGATCAGCGTCCCGGACCCGGACGACGCCGAGCGGAAGGCCATCATCGGCATCACCGGCGTACACGTCCGCGCCGGCGCGAGCCGGATGACGGTGCCGCTCGCTGCACTGGACGCAGCCACGCGGCAAGGCGCCGACTGCGGGCTCGTAGAGCTGCTGGCCGCGCTCGGCGGGCCATTGCGGGACCGGCCGGCCGACAACGCCTCGCTCACGGCTGCCCGAGCCGGCCTGGTGTCCTTGGCGGAGGCGAGTCCTCTGCATGAGTCCGGCACCTGGTTTCGGGAATGGCTACGGGACATGCGCCGCGATGGCACGCTGACCCGGCTGGCACCGCAGCCGGAGACCCTCAGGCACGCCGTCCGGGTGCTGGAGTACTTGTCCGGGCGCGCCACCAGCGCCGCGGGCCCTATTGCCTTGCCCGCGCTCGCCGCCCAAATCACCGGGGATACCAAGGCCCTCAACCATGGGACGGCGCTCGCTACCGTCGTGCTGCGGGCCCTTGCCCTCCAGGCAGGCACAGCGCGTCCGGCGTCCGCCGCCGAGCGGCGGGAACTGTGGGACCGAGCCGGAGCGATCGTCGACGACCTGGCCAGCCGCGTGCTTGTCCTGAACCTCGTCGCAGAAGGGGAGGGCCTAGGAGCGTGGCTGAGCAGCGCGGCGCGGTACGGCACGCCGCTTCAGGTGACCCTGCATCAGCTGACCGCCCACCAGGTCCAGGTTTCCTGCCCGCGAATTTACGCCTGCGAGAACCCCGCGATCCTGCGGCGAGCGTGCGCCGAGCTTGGCCCCGCCTGCCCGCCGCTCGTGTGCACCGAAGGACGGCCGTCCACCGCGTTCCACCGGCTGCTGAGTCTCGCGGTTAGAGGAGGCGGCGCTGAACTCTGGTACCACGGCGACTTCGACTGGCCGGGAGTCGCCATCACGGCAGATGTCATAGCTCGATACGCGGGACAACCCTGGCGGATGGCTGCCTGTGACTACCGGATGGCGAGCGGGTCCGGATTGCCGCTGACGGGCGATCCGGTGGACACGCCCTGGGACGCGGAACTGCGCGAGGCGATGCTCGGTGAGGGTCGCGCGGTCTACGAAGAGATGGTGGACGACCAGCTTATTGACGATCTCGCTCGGTACCGACCTGATGACTGAACTCAACCTGCTTGTTCCCGTGGCGCTTTGTGTGCCATGAAATGAATTCTGCCCGGCCGGCTGGAGACGAGGTCGGTGCAGGACGATGTCACTGCGTTCCCTGTTCCGCAGCGCATTCGGGGAGCGCTACTTGAGTGCGGTGGACGGCGCCCGCTGCGCGCAGTTCTGCGCGCTACGTTCTGTGGTCGATGCGCGGTTCGGAGCGAGGCTGACCTCGATCTGGCTCCACCATGGCCCGCGAACAGCCGCTCCCCCGTCGTCATCGAGCACGTCAGCCCGGCGGTCCGGCGAGTGTCGCGTCGATCCGGTCGGCAGCACATTGGTCAGCGGCTTGCCGACCGCGATGCAAGGCGCGGTAGGGGAACAGGCGCCACCCGGCCCAGCAGGCTCCGCGCGGCGGCAACGACTGTGATCCGGGCTGCCGACGGCTGTTCGAGGTCCGAGGCTGGTAGCCCCGGCGAGGGAGGACCGGCCAGGGCCAGGGACGCCGGGTTCACGGAGGACGAGGTCTGGGAACGTCGGGTCGATCACGGCGCTGTTCGCCGCCTCGAATCGGCTGGCTCATCTGGCGGCACTGCGGCCGGGCGGGCAGTTCTACCTCATGGGACGGATGCCGAGGTGACGGGTCAGCTGCTGGTCGCGCTGACCGGGTCGGGCTCCGGCGTGTACTGACCGGCGGACCGGGCGCTCTGGCCGCCCAGGGCGATCACCGCGCGGGCCGTCACCAGGTGGTAGAGCAGCAGCAGCTGGGTGAGCGCGAGCGGGTCGGAGCGGTACAGGTCCGAGCCGATCGTGAACTCGCCGAGCCGCTGCTTGCGCAGGTGGCTGGCGAAGTGCATCCGGTCCCAGATCGCTTCCTCCAGCTCGGCGGCCCGCTCGGGCGTGATCGTGCCGGGGATGCAGAGCTCCTGCTCGCCGGGGTGCTCGGTCAGCGTCAGGTCGCCCGCCGAGCCGTCGCCGACCACCTCGGCCAGGTCAGGCAGCGGCAGCGAGTCGCGCAGGAACAGGTGCGCGTCCAGCCGGTCCGGGTCGGTCGTGCTGCCCGGCCGGAACGCGACGACCATGTCCGCGTGGTGACGCTGCGGGCGGATGAACGCCTCCGAGTCGCGCTCCCTGCGGTCCAGCTCGGACAGCACCTGGTCGGTTGAGTAGCCGCGGCGCGAGCAATCCCGCGCTACCTTCCAGCGGCGGCGCAGCTCTTCCGGCGGGTTCAGGCAGACCCGGATATCGAACATTTCGCGCAGGTCGGCTGTGTGATTCACCAGCAGCCCCTCGGCGATCACGAACCGGGCGGGGGTCATGTAGACCGGCGGCCCGAAGGTGCCGTCGGAGTGCTGGTAGGTCGGCTTGAGAATCGCCTCGTTCTGCCGCAGGTGCCGGACGTCGCAGGTCAGCACGTCCAGGTAGTTGCATTCGGGGTCGAGTGGGGTGATCCCGCGCTCGGCGCGCTGGCGTCGGTCGTAGCGGTGGTAGTCGTCGGCGCAGAAATGGGTGACCTTGTCCTCGCCGAGCACGCGGACGACGCCGCGGGTGATCGTCGTCTTGCCCGAGCCCGAGTCGCCCGCGATGCTCAGCATGATCGGCCGCGGCATCAGTTCTCCCCTGCCGGGTGGCGGGCGACGAACGAGACGACCTGGCCCTGTCTGGTCCGGTCGTAACCGTTCACCTTGATGAAGGCGCCGGGGTTGGCCCGGCGGCACGCGTCCAGCTCGGCCAGCACCGCTGCCGGGTCGGCCGAGCCGAACAGCGGCAGCTGCCACATCGCCCAGTAGTGGTCGCGCGGGTCGGGAGCAGTCGTGTACTCGATTCCGACCACCAGTCCGCGGTCCAGGATCGCGCGGACCTGCCTTTCGAGCTGCTCGGCGGACAGGGCGGGCAGGTAGGAGAAGGTCTCGAGCCTCATGCTGGCATCACATCCGGCGTGTCCACGGTGTCGAAGTCGAAGCGGATCTCCCGCCACGTGTCCAGCGCGGCGGCCAGCTCGGGCGAGCGGGCGGCCGCCTGCTTGAGTACGTGCGTTCCCTCCGCGGTCAGGTCGCGCCCTTCGTTGCGGGCCTGCACGCAGGCCTCCAGGGCCACCCGGCAGGCCGTCGCCCCGGCGCGGCTGCCCTGCGGGTGGCCGGCCGATCCGCCGCCGAACTGCAGCACCGAGTCGTCGCCGAAGATCTCGACCAGGGCGGGGATGTGCCAGACGTGGATACCGCCGGATGCGGCGGGCAGCACGGCGGGCAGCGAGGCCCAGTCCTGGTCGAAGTACAGGCCCCTGGCCCGGTTGGCGGGCACGAAGTTCTCCCGCAGCAGATCGACCACGCCCAAGGTGGTTTCCCGCTCACCCTCCAGCTTGCCGACTACGGTGCCGGTGTGCAGGTGGTCGCCGCCGGCCAGGCGCAGCCACTTGGCCAGCACCCGGAAGTGGATGCCGTGGTCCTTCTGCCGGTCCAGGACCGCGTGCAGGGCGCGGTGGACGTGCAGCAGCATCCCGTTGCGCCGGCACCACTTGGACAGCGTGGTGTGCGCGGCGAAGCCGCCGACCAGGTAGTCGTGCATGATGATCGGAGAACCGAGCTCGCGGGCGAACTCGGCCCGCTCCAGCATCAGCTCGCAGTCCGGCGCGGTGACGTTGAGGTAGTGACCCTTGCGCTCGCCGGTCTCCTGCTCGGCCTTGCCGACCGCTTCCATCACGAACTGGTACCGGTCCCGCCAGCGCATGAACGGCTGGCTGGTGATGTTCTCGTCGTCCTTGGTGAAGTCCAGGCCGCCGGCCAGCAGCTCGTAGCAGGCACGGCCGTAGTTGCGCGCGGACAAGCCCAGCTTCGGCTTGAGCGTGGCCCCGAGCAGCGGCCGGCCGTACTTGTTCAGCCGGTCCCGCTCGACCTGGATGCCCGCGGGGGGTCCCTGGAAGGTGGTGACCAGCGCGACCGGGATGCGCAAGTCCTCCAGCCGCAGCGCCCGGATCGCCTTGAAGCCGAACACGTTGCCGGTGATCGAGGCCATCATCGAGGAAACCGAGCCTTCCTCGAACAGCTCGAGCGGGTAGGCGATGTAGGCGATGAACTGATCGGCCCTGCCGGGGACGGGATCGAGGCGGTAGGCGTGCGCCTGGTAGCGCTCCACCGTTGTGAGCCAGTCGGTCCACACGCTGGTCCAGGTCCCGGTGGAGGACTCGGCCGCCACCGCGGCCGCGGCCTCTTCCGGCGCTACCTCGGGCTGGGGGACCACCCGGAAGGCGGCCAGCACGTCGGTCTCGCGCGGCTTGTAACCGGGAGTCCAGTAGATCTCCCGGTACTCGCGCACTCCTGCCTCGAACATGTTCCGACCCTACGCGGGCGACGATGCAGGAAAAAGCCCCAGTCTTTCGATGACTCATAGGTTTTCATCTATGGCCCGACGGGCCTGGTCCGACCTGAGGAACTCGGCGAACTCGGTGACCGCCTGGCGGCGCGGCCCGGTCGTGGCCAGCAGCACGAACCAGGGCCTAGTCAGCGGGGTGCCGGGCACCGGGATCTCGCAGAGCGTGCCGTCCCGCAGCTCCCTGGCCACGGCGAGCCGGGAGATCAGCGTGATACCCAGGCCGACCGCGAGGCCCTGCTTGATCGCGCCGTTCGAGCCGAGCGTCAGCAGCTCGGGAGTCCCCGCCTCGGCGCTGCCCAGGCCCAGGTCGGCCAGCAGCCGCTCGGTGGCCAGCCGGGTCCCCGAACCTTCGCCGCGCAGCAGCCACGGGGTGCTGGCCAGGTCAGCGGGCATCTCCCGGCCCACGACGATCAGCTGGTTGCCGAAGAACGGGTATCCAGCCAGCGCCCGGCCCGCCGGCCGCCCGCCGATCCCGATGTCCGCCCGGCGGGATTCCAGCCGCTCGAACACCGAGGCTCGGTTGCCCACCTCGAGCAGGATGGTGGTGCCCGGGCGGACCTGGCGGTAGGCCCTGATCAGGGCCGGCGCCAGGTACTCGCCCGCGGTGTTCACCGCCGCCAGCCTGATCCTGGAGTGCTCGGGCCGCGCCGCCTCCTGGGCCGCGCTGCGGCCCTGCTCGATCAGGCCGAGCGCCTGCGCCGCGTACGGCGCGAACGCCTCGCCCGAGTCCGTCAGCCGGATCCCGCGGCCGTGCCGCTCGATCAGCGCCACGCCGAGCTCGTGGCCCAGCGCGGAGATCGCAGCCGACACGGTGGGCTGGCTGACCAGCAGCTTGCCGGCCGCCGCGTGCACGCTCCCGGCGCTGCGGACGGCTAGGAAGCTGCGGAGCTGGGCGAGGGTGATCGGCATGGCGCGGCCGCCTTTCCGTCCGGCTCGATCAGGCCTAACGATCAGTGCATGACGACAGCAGATTATCTATGAGTCAGCGGGCGGCGCGGGCCATAGCATCGCCACGACCTGCTGGCAGCGGCAGGACCTGACCGCATCGGGTCGCGGGCTGCGCCGACTTGAGCTGACGGTGATGACAGATAGCTGCGCGCCATCGGCCTGTATCAGCGCAGTGGCTTCCGGGGCAAAGGGCTGCGCCACCGCGCGCTGCCGCGCGACGGCACGGCGATCGACGAGTACCACATAGGAAAGCGCCTGCCCGACAGGACGGCGCCGGCGATGGGGATGCGCAGAACTGCATACTCCCGTATGTGATATGATCGTATGTATGGCGCAGGTAGACAGGTTCTCCGTGACGATGCCGCCGGAGCTCGGCGAGGGCGTCCGACAGGCCGCTGCCCGCCAGGGCACCAGCGTGTCGACCTGGCTCACCGAAGCAGCGGCCGACAAGCTGCGCAATGAGCTCCTCAGCGCCGCGCTGGATAGGTGGGAGGCCGAGGACGGCCCGTTCACGCCCGCTGAGCTCAGCGAAGCGGCGTCACGGCTCGGGGCGCCGCGCTCGGATCTGGCGTGAAGGCGGTCCTGGACGCGGGCGCGCTGGTTGCCGTTGACCACCGCGACCGGATGATCGGCGCCCGGCTGCGGGTCCTCCAGCAGCACGCAACCCCGGTCCGCATCAGTTCCGCGGTGGTCGGCCAGGTGTGGCGGGACGGCCGCAAGCAAGCCAACCTTGCTCGGGTGCTGGCCGGCGTCGGCATCGAGGCGCTCGGCGCCGGCGACGGCAAGCGGATTGGAGAACTACTCGCCCTGGCAGGCACCGCCGACGTGGTCCACGCGCACGTAGCGCTGATGACAGCGCCTGCCGACTTGGTCCTGACCAGCGATCCCGGCGACATCCGCGAGCTGCTGCAAGCTCGCCGGGTTCCGGCGCGCGTACAGAGCGTATAAGCCGACCGCCTGCACGGCAGTGTCTGCACCGCCGTCGCACCCGGCGCCGCCCTGACCGTCAGTACCTACGGCACCGGGCCGCTCGACGGCCTCGGATTGGTGCGCAACCTGCGCAGCACCTGAAAAGTCGCCAGGAAGTCCGCCTCACCGCCAGGAGAAGCCGTCGGGTCGAGACGCCAGGCCGGCATCACCGCTGCAGGCTGCGCACCGGCCAGCTGCGGAGCGAAGCCTCACGCCAGCACCCCCCCGCGGCTCATTCACCTGTTCGGGATCAGCGACCCCGCCGCCATCCGCGACTGCGCCGAACTCGGCCCTGCGGACCGGCAACCGGCCTACCGCCTGGTAGGCGAACAGCGGTAGCGTCCAGTCATGTCAGGGGATCTGCCCGAGCTGCGGGCGTCGCATGAGGATCGCGACCGCGTCGTGGACACGCTGCGGACGGCCGCCGGTGACGGTCGGCTCACCGCCGAGGAGCTCGATGATCGGGTGGAGCGCGCGCTGTCGGCCCGGAACCAGGGCGAATTGGCCGCACTGGTCGCCGACCTGCCGGCCGCGGCCGCGGCCGCGACGAAGGACGTCCTCGTGGTCGAGCAACGCGGCGGCAGATGGACCCGCGCCGGACGCTGGACGGTGCCGAACCGCGTCGAGCTGCGAACGCAGCTGTGCCGGGTCACGTTCGACTTCACCAATGCGGTCATCATTTCGAGAACTCTGCGCATCGACGCGGCCATGCAGCACGGCAAGCTGGTCATCGTCGGCGCACCCGGCATCGTGATCGATGCCGACGGGCTCAACCTCGTGTTCTCCAGGACCAAGCTCCGCGCGGACAGTGCCGCCGCCGACCCCCGGCTCCGCATCGAGCTCGTCGGAACGCTCACGCACGCGAAGGTCGTCGAGCGGCGGCCGTGAGGCTGTCTTGGTCGAAACCCGGTTCTGGCCGTCCCGATTCCGCAACCACAGAACCGCCTGCACCGAGGCGAAACAACCTTCAGCGAACAGATCCTGGCAACCAGCGCAGCCGAAACGTCCCGCCGCGGCCCGCCCGCCTAAGTAGCTCCCCGGCCACCGCCCCGCCACATTGGAGCCGCACCAGGACAATGGGCCTTCCTCTCAGCGCTCGGCCGCGTCACGCCACGCGAGGCCGCGGCGGCAGGCGTGCGCGCCAGGCCGGTGCACCGGATGCCACGGCGGCCCGTCAGAGTTTGTCCCTGTGGACGAGGTGGACGCAGCAACTGTTCTCTCGCACACCCAGCGGGAGATCCCGCCGGATCAGGTATTGGCGCTCTGGCGCCGCTCTCGCCGCCGGCAATGCCGCGTACGCGCACGAAACGCCGAGTACGAGCAGTCAATATGACCGGCTTGCGGCCCGTGCGCTGGCGCCCTGATCATCTTGTATGTGAACGAGACGCCTGCCGCGGCGAGGCTAAGACGTGCCGTCCGAGCGGTCATCCTGGCCGATGATGACCGCGTCCTGCTGTGCCGCTTCAGCTTCCCGCATCCAGCTGTACCGACGGGCGCAACGGTCGTATGGGCGGCCCCCGGCGGCGGCATCGAGCCCGGTGAACTGCCGCTGGCGGCACTGCGCCGGGAGCTTCACGAGGAGACGGGGCTTGTCATTGACGCCGACCCGCCTCACGTCTGGCATCAGGAGGCCGCCGCTCCCGGCCATGCGGACGGCTACGACGGGGTGGTCAACGACTACTTCCTCGTCCGCACCACGTGTTTTGATCCCCGTGGCGCGCTGTCCGATGACGAACTGGCCGCCGAGCACATCAGCGGGATGCGCTGGTGGCGGCGCGGCGACATCGCCGAATACGGCGGAACCGACCTGTTCTCACCCCGTGACATCGCCACACCGCTGGCGGCGCTGATCGCCGGTGACATCCCGGGCACCCCACTGATGCTCGGCCTGTGATCTCCCCGGGCACTTATAGGTCCGCTGTACCCGCCGGCAGCGCCTGCTCTACCGCGGCAGTGCCTGCATCACCATCCACGCTTGGCGGAGGGCACAACCTCCGCTTCTGCCGCGATGAGGCAGACCGCAAGCCTCACCCGCAACCGTTCTGCACGCGGGGGACCGGTACCGACGGAGTTTCGCCTGCGCGCAGAGTCGGCAACGTTATGCGAGTAGGCAGGGCCTGTGCTTGTGCTGGCATTGCTGCGAGACGGAATCCGCGAGCCGCTACCCGCTCGGCAGTTACTCTAAGTGATTGACATCACGCAGTCCCTGGCGCTTTCTGTGCATTCAGAGCACAAGAGCGTCTCCACGGCTCGTTCCACGAAAACGACATCCAGGTCGCTACTAATTTCGAGATAAGGCATTTGAACTGCAGGCCCCCTTACGGAATCGAACCGTAGACCTTCTCCTTGCCATGGCCACGCCACCCCGCCGCCAGCGCACTGCCTGCACTGATCGCACAGCCGAACGCACAGAAAGCACAGAATGCACTCACTGCGCCCGGCACCGGTCCACGACCCGTTCCACGCCCGGAAAACTTTCCCGCCCTTCTGGGTGACCCTCCGTCACCGTCCGGTGGTTACAGCGCGTGAAGGCCTTCCGGCTGTGGCCCGGCAGCCGACCAGGCCCGCTGCCTGGCTGGCCGCTACGGGACGGTCCCGCGGGGGACGACCCATCGCACGGGCTGGCCGGTGATCTGCGCGACCAGGTCGTAATCGGCGTCATAGTGCAGCACCGTGACGTGTTCCCGTTCCGCGACGGCGGCGACCAGCAAGTCAGGCAGCCCGACCGACCGCACCTGCCCGCTCCGCCACAGGTCCGCCTGGACCTGCAGCGCCCGCCGCCAGTCCTCATCCAGCGTCGCCAGCCACTCATAGCCGGCATCCCGGTCAGCCCTCAGCGCGTCGAGCTCCGCGCTCGTGCGGGCAGCCCAGGCCAGCTCGAATTCGATCACCCCGCACGTCGCCACCAGCCCCGCCTCGATCAACGGGCCCAGCACCTCCGCCACCGGCGGATGACGCAGCCGGGCCAGCGCGCTGGTATCGGCCAGGTACCTCGCTACCGCTGCCATGCGGCCCGCATCACCTCAGCGTCCTCCAGGTCCGCCAGCCCGCCCGACACCAGCCTGTGCAGATCCCGCCGACGTGCCGCCAGCGCGGCCACCGCGCGCAACGCCGCGTTCACCGTGTCCTTCTTCGTCACCGTCTGCAGGACCTCCGCCGCGGCAGCCAGCGACTCCTCATCCACATCGATCAGCGTCTTGGCCATCTCCGCCTCCCCGCACCAGGATATCCCATGGGCAGTCAGTTAGATATACGGCTGGGGACGCTGAGCCAGCGGCACACAGCAGCAGACAGCCCGCCAGCCATGGGCGACACCAGCGGCACAGGGCGCCAACTTGGCGAGTCGCGGCCGACGAAGCAGGTTCAGCCACGCCCGGCGCGCACGCCTACGGCTCGTTTGGGAGGCCGACGCTGCGCAAACGAGATGTAGTCAACAGTCCAGAACACGTCTGTATGCACAAACCGAATTTGCCCGTGACCCGCCCCGCGTTGCCTCACTTGGTCCGCACCCGGCCGCCTGTTGGTGACGTCGAGGGTTTGGCCGAGATCGTCGGGGACGGGATCGATGGCGGTGAGGACGTGATCGCCGACCCGGCCTACGGGAAGGCCTTCAGGAGCACCCAAGAGCCACCCGCAATACCGGCTCCGCAAATGACGGCGCATCCCAAGACGACCAGTTCAGCATTCGATCCACTGTGAGACGCCGTCAGAAGGATCTCCACTATCTCAGAGAAGAGGGCCGCCGCCGCGATGACGCCCACGACCACTGCCACGAAGCCAAGGGCGAACGCAAGCAGGTCCCGAATCGCTTTCGCGCCAATCACCGAAGCTAGCACCAGGGTGCTCACCCAGCCAACGGCAACGAGAAACGCCACCTGGGCGGTGGGGTCGTGGGCGGAATAGTTTATCAGCGTGAGGTAGTCGTCCTTTATAGAGCCAGCGCTTTCGCTGCTGAGCCCTGAGGTGTCCAACGCAGTTCGGAGGCGAGCCGTGGCGTAGGCTGCTGCCGGAAGGACGGCGGCTGCCAGCACGACCGCCAGTCGCTTGGTCCAGGCGGCTTGGACGATGCGTCTCGCCGCAACCATGCCAGAGCGGCTCGCCGCCGCAACGCCCCGGGCTGTACGCGTGAACCTGAACCAGCCGAGCACCCAGACAGCGACATATATTGGAACGAAAAATGGCGGCCGGAACACCGACGAACACAAGGCTGCGAACGATCAAATCCAACGGCCCTGGAAGCGATGGCACTGCCGAATCCTATCTGAATTCGCTCATTTCGTGCGCACCCGGCCGCCTGATGACTCGAAGGCCTGGCGGAGATAGCGGGGACGGGATCGGCGGCGGTCAGTTGGCTCATTTGGTGCACGCCGCCTGACTCCAGTCGCGGCCGACGGCCTGGTCGCGGCGAATTGGCTACCACCGGGGCCAGCTTCTGACTCGCGGGCGGGACACAGTATGGTTGTCGGGCGTACTGCGGCGGCCTTTGCGGGCCTCGTACGACACAGGCGTGACGTCAAGGAGCCTCCTGTCGCCGCTGACCTTGTAGACATGGAGCGCGGGCCCTGGTTCGTCTTCGGCGCGATCCCGCTGGCGCAGGCCCAGCAGCAGCGCCGGGGACGGCAACTCGCAGCACTCGCCAGGGCAGCGCAGCGTGCCGAGCGAGCCGAACGGCGGTTGCGCCGGGCCGCCAGCAGGGCCAGGCAGCTGCGCGCGGAACTGCAGCGATGACAGGGCACTCAGTCGTACATCCAAACGCTCGATCTGCCGGTACGAAGAGGCTCGTGCTTGACATGCGAACCTGGCGCCCGAACTAGGTATTCTGCGTGCTGGGTGATTGTCGTAGGCTGAGTCCGTCAGTGCCCGTGACATGGCGAAGCCCGCCGCCGAGTAGCGTTGACGCGGCCAGGCCATGACGGGCGCTCGCTCGATCGGCTCGAAGTCTAATCGATCCTGGGCGCCATTCAGAATGATGTGATCTGTGCTGGTCACATCGATGCGTCACATATGAGATGTTCGCTGATATCTAGGGATTCTCCTGCCACACCGCATCTCCCATGCGTTCTTCGATCCGGTTCGCCGTCATACAGCTACCATGAGTGGATCGGCACAATGACAAGTGCGCTCAGCTGTGTGCCGAGCGCCCATATCCCGGTGGCCAGAACGGGGCCAACTGTGCGCGGCTATCGCGCCGGCGTGTCGAAGCCTCGAATCGAGGCCGGGCCGACTGATAGCGGAGCATCTTCTGGAAGGTGGAACCGAAAGCGATGACGACCGGCGCGCTGGTTGCGTGGGGGGCTGCCCTTGGTACTTTCGTTGCCTCCGTCATGGCCGACGATCAGGCACAGCGTCTTCGGAATGGGACATTCGGCGCCATTGCCGGTGCCTCATTGGGAGGCGCCGCTGCCCTGTTCGCGAACAACAAGCTCCTGGTCCTTTATGGCGTCTTCGGATCGGCGATCGGAGCCAGCGCGGCTTGGCTTGTGTACCTCATTCTTGCTTTCGTCGCTCGGAAGCCGGCTGGCCGCCGGATGCTGGAATATCACATCCGCGGCCTCGCCGGTGTTCACGACCAGCTAATCGCTGACGAGAACAGTAGGCTGCGTGAAGCCCTCGATTTGTGGGGGGCCAACTTCGCGCGGACGATCGACCGCGAAAGGGATACACTAGTCCGCGAGGAAATGTCTATCTCGCAGAACAAATCGATCGCCCTGGCGATTTATAATTGGCTAAGCACGATCGTCAATACCTTTAACCTCGTTCTCGATGCGATTGCCGAGTCGTCGACCGATTATCGCTGCCGGGCGACGCTGATTCTCTTCGGCTACGAGGACGGTAATCGCAGCGGGGCTCACTGGATCTCTTTCGCGGGGCGGCTGGCAGCACATCGAAAAACCCATTTCGGTTCCACGTCGTACGCGGCTATGGTCCTGGCAGAGGAGCTTCAGTCTCCGAAATTCACCACCGCTGAGGACGCGAACACGCAGGGCCAGGAACGCGGGGGCGCCGACCGCTATTACTCCTTTGTAATGATCCGGGTGAACGATGAAGCTGTACTGTCTGTTGACTGGCCTGGAAAGCTTGACGAGCACGACCCCTACATGGTCATCGTCCGGGACCTGTTCCACCTGGAAGTCGGCCCCGCGGTGGCCGAGTTGCTGACCAGGTGGACCGGGCACCCACAAGAGCAAGTCGGCCTGCGACCGCGGCCAGACACCAGAAATGCACTCGGCGAAGCCGACACTGAACAGATGCCAACAGGCCCGCATGCCGACCGGATCCAGGGCGCGAAACTCCCTGAGCAGATGTCAGCGCATGAGACTCTGACGTCATAGCTTTCTGTCAACACCGGCTGTGTCCTGGCTCACGAACAGCCCGGCGGCTCGTCTCGCTTTCCCGGTGAGGCTTCCGGGCTTCGCCCCTCGAGCTGAGGCTGCCGAAGTCCGGGGAGGCGCCGACCACGACACCGGCCCTGTCCCGGATGCGTACCGCGACGCCAGCCTTGTCCGCCAGCTCAAGCACGGGCTCGAGGGGAAAGGCTCGCCAGCTGCGCGAATGCTTCCACATGGCGCCGACAACTGCCGCGGCAGCGCGATCGAGCTGCACCTGACGCCGGGATTCCAGGCTGTGCACATCGGAATCCGACGTGACTACGGTGGCGCCGGCCAGGCCCGCGATCCCAAGCAGCGCCAGGCCGACGCAGGCCGGCACGAGCATCGATCTCAAGGACCGGGTCCTGAACCTCCAGACCATCGCCAGCGCCCCCGTCCATACGCTAGGCTGCGGCTTCAACCGGGCCGTCTGGTCGTATGCCAACTGACAACCCCGTCGTGCTGGCGGCCATCACGGATCTTCGCCCGCTTCACAATCCCGCCGTATCCGGTCGCGCCAAGATACCCGCTGGTCTGCTATGCGAACCGCACCTCGGATCCGCTGGCCTGCGAACAGGTGCACGTGTCGATGGCGGCCCGATAGCGAGCTGCCTCGTTTCGATATGCGTGCGCTTGCGAACCGCGATCGCCGCCAAGCAAGGATGCATATGGGTCGATATGCATCTGTCTGCTGTAGGGGTGGAAACCCATTCGCCCCACCTGAGCGGAGGCGCCCGGACATTTGCCAGTCGGCGACATCGGGGGTCGCAGTTCGGCAGCACCTGGCCCTAGCTAGCGGTGCTTGTCACTGAGGCCGACCGCGCCTGCCGCACCGCTCGTTCAGCAAGTGTCTGCACGGCGGCATTGCTGGTCTCGTGGTCGTGCGGACGCCGTGGCTGGGCGGCGCAGAACGTGACCGAGTAGACCATTTCCGCGCTGCGGGCTCGGAGCCTGGTGTTGACCTCGTCGACCAGTGCTTTCGCCTGCTCAATGAGCGCATAGTCGTCGGGTTCGACACCAACATCCGCGAGCGCAGCCAGAAGCCGGGCCCGCGCCGGGCTATTCATCGGCGGGCGCGGCGCGCGGGGGCGTCCGCTTCGGGCGGCTCGCTGCCCGCATTGACAGGAAGGCAGGCACATCGAACTGTCCAGTTATCGAACTAGATGACAGCTAGTCAAGCTAGGTCGGACGCAGTTCCCGCCGTGGCGTCGGCACTCACCTTCGGCGGGATACGCGCCGTGCTGTGCGCCGCGCTGTGCGCCGCGCGACCCTGCGGGATCCGAACATCTCGCACCTCCGCTCAGAGTTGTGGTGGGCCCGGTCAGCGGCGTGCTGCGGACGCCGTCTCGAGGTCGTGGAGTTCCTTCGCGTCTTCCGCGGATACCAGCCCGATCTCGATCAGGTCGAGCGGGCTGATGAACCCGTCGCTGATCCGGAATCCGCCGGCCCGGGCGATGGCGTCCCGCAGCGGGACTGCCCACTGGTGCTCGAGCAGGATCAGCGCGGCCGCCGAGTCGTTAGGGATGTCTTCGAGCACATCCCATTCCTCGCCGCGGAACGGGCTGGCGTCACCGTTGGCCGCTCGCTCGGCGCCCGCCGCTGCGCCTGCCTCGGCTCCTTCTTCGCCGTCGATGCCCAGGCCGATGAGCCCGCCGACGGTGCTGCCGAGCTCGACGGCCTCCTGCTCGGACAGGTTGCTCAGATGTTCGACCTCCAGGTCACCTTCGGCATCCTTGTAGACGGCCAGCGCGTCGATCACGCGGACCGTGTCAGTCTCGCGGAGCCGCTCGAGTTCGCTGATGATCTCGCCGTGGAAGTCGGGGCGGTTGAACCCCAGGACAATCAGCTGCACAGGTCCGATAGCCACGCGCACCTCCCTTTCCTCGGTCGCCGGCCGCAGCTGGCCACCGGTGGCTGACATCTGCGGGCGGCTGCTGATAACTGAACGTGGCCACCTGCCCGGCAAGCATCTCGCCGGGATAGCTGGCCCGCATCACCCGATGCGGGCGACATCTCCGCTAGGCGCAGACCACCAACCCCGGTGGGCACATCCACCCGCAGGAGGTGACGACCGCGCGCGGCGACCGGTGTCTGCTTGGGATGGGAAACACCGCTGGGCGCGCCAGCTCGGACGACGCCCGCTTCCGAGGAGCGACGGATGGCGCTGGCTGAGCTTAGGGAGGACCGGGTCGATCGGCGATGACCGGAACGTTCTTCGCGCTGGCGTTCCTGGGCCTCGCAGCCACGACGGCTGGGGGCATACTGACATGCCAGTTTTCCCACATCAGTGGCGGTTTTGCCGGTTAGACCGCCGTCGCGATCTGCCGGGCCGCCAGCCTCGTCGGAACCGTCGCGACTGTCAGCTCTGCTCCCCTCCAGCCGGTCCGGCCAGCTCACGGCGTGCCCATCGGAGATCTTCCTCCGATGGCACGTATTCCTCGGCGAGCTCCCCGGCGCGGAGCTCAGCCAGGCCTGCGCGAGCTTGCCGTCAGCGTAGTCGGCGGCGTCCTGACCAGACCACCAGATGTAGTCGCGAAGCTCGCGAATCCGGCCCAGACGGCGAAGCTCGTCAAGCAGCGCATGAACGCGGACCAGACTGTCGATGGTGACCTCGTGACGCCGCCGCCTGGCGCTGCCGGCGACAGACTCCAGAACTGCGCCACGCCTCGACGGTGGTGCGCGAGACGCCCAACAGCCGGCGGCGACCGCGACAGACACGCCCGGCATCTCGCTGCGCTTGTGCTCAAGCAGGATCCCGGCGGCTTCCTTCACCCGCTCGGTGTCCAGCTTCCCCGCTGCCATGTCACGCAGCAGAGCAACATCTGTGACACCCGCTCGGCGTGCTCGTATTCACTGGCAACAGACATCCCGCACCTCCAACCGCTGAACAAAACTATACTTGTTTTGTTCAGCAGTAGCCAGCGCGGCACGAGCCAGTAGCATCTCCCGGCGGATCGGATCCGCTAACGCCATGTGCGTACAGCAGCCCTCGCCGGCCAGGCATGCTGAACGAGATGCAACCACGGCCTGAACCCGGCAACCGCAGGGCGGCAGCGCCACGCACACGGACGGAGCTTGTTTGGACGGGCGACCATCCCCATGGCGACGCATGGCTGCGTGGAGAGCCTGTCTTACGGGTGGTTGTTCAACGACCGCTGCCTTCCGTCTGACCTGCATGACTGTTGCTCCGCCACGGGACAGCTTTCATTCGTCATCGACGGACATATCGTCTGCATAGCTAGACGTCTAAGGCTTCCTGGTCCGCGATCCACTGTCGGCCTTTGTCGGTCAGGTATCGGCGATCGCCGTCTCGGCTATCAGCCCGCTCACCCATCCGCCGAACAACCGAGGCTGCATCCTTGCTCGCTGATCGCGCGCGACGCCTCTTCCCTACTGAGTCCTTCTGCGGCAGGCACGTCAAAGCGCCGCATCGCGCTAGCATGCTTTCGGTATGGCTGGTGTCGGGCTTTCTATCCAGAAGGACATCTGAGTCTCCGGAAGGTTCCGGCCCTCGACCCCTCCGGTTCTGCTTTGAGCAGGCGAGCGGCGTTCAGCCCGGGCTGCGCGCTCTTCACGTGCGAGAAGGTGACTGAGTTGCTGACCAGCGTGGCACTAGGCAAGCTGGCCAGACGTTCACGATCCGACCCTCGGCTGAAGGAGAAAAGGCTCGGGGTGAGATAGCCGACGCCGTGAGCCGTATAGCCCGGGTCCATGATGCGCAGGTAATTCTCGGGAGATTTGCCTGGAACTGTGGTCTTGGCGAGCCTCAGTTCGTATCCCATCGCGCGAAGCCCGTTGGCGGCCCGGCGGACATTCCTGCTGGCACCGGAATTCTCGAGGCGCTTGATCGCCGCTTCGAGATTGTTATCCGGGAACGCGCCCGGGTGCACCGTTTCGATGCCCGGCGTGCTGCCGGTCATCTCGGCGAGGTTGTCGCCTGCGGTAGCGGTGGTCATCGGGCCCTGCGGTGGGTGGAATGGCCGTATGAGGTCAATCAGCACGCTCACGTCGGGCAGTGATGTGCCCGGCGTCACCGTCCAGCCCCATTCGTGCTCGGCGGGGGTCCACACCTCGGGAAGATGGGGATACGGGCTGGTCAGCCCGAGGGTTCCAGGCGGGCCAGGGATCTTGGCAGCCATACGCGGAGCCCGGTTCCACCACAGGTCGACAACGAGGACGTTGTAGCCGCCCGGCCGCTGGATCGCGACATACCCCTTGTTCATGACGGGCCGCCACGGCAGGCGCCGGTGTCCTGCTGCCGCAACGATCTTCTCGACCAGCCGCTGCCCCACCTGGATCCGTTCCGCTGATATATCGAGTTTCGCTGCGTAACTCTCCCACGTCCAGCCGGGCGTGTTGGAAGGGCCAGCACGGCCGGGCCTGGCCTGATCGCCGGGTCTCATCCCTGGTTGGACCTGCGCAGCCGGGTCGCCTGGCGACGGCACGGGCAGGACGAACAGTCGGCTGTCACGCCCGCGGAGGTACATGACAGGGGTGACCCACTCCAGGGTCCGGCGCCGGTGCCGAGAATGGCGATGCGGCCGCTGGAAGTGGCGTCATCCACTCCGCGGCCGTGGGCGATGGCGGTATAGAACCCCCGGCAAATGCCACCGCTGCCGCTCGGAGATCGCGTATTGCATGGCAGCGACAGCGCTCACCCCGCCCCGCACCAGCGCCGCTGCAGTGCCCGCAAACAGGTCGGTCACGCCTGCGGCGGCGCCTGAACAAGAATTAAGAACGACCAGGCGCGGCATAGAGCGGGCCTCGTGCAGCAAGTCGACTAGCCGGTCCGCGCCCACCAGGTCCGCACGACCGTCGTCGCCGACTAGGGCCAGCCCGCCTTCGTCGCGGTCTACGTCAAAGTACCCGTGCCCTATGAAATGCACCGCATGCCACTGCCCGCCGAGCAGCAAGTCCTGCAGCGCCGCCCACGTCGCCTCAGGCGCCCAATGCGCCTCGACTAGCCCGGCGCTCGCGGCCCGGCAAGCGCGCGGTTAGCTGTTCCTGCTCCTTTTCCACATCCAGCGGTACCCAGCTCCGTGCGAGGAGACGATGCCGAGAATCCGTAGCGGCGTCGCACCGTCAGCGGCGCTGCTGCCGCCGAGACTGGGATGCGCCGGACCAGCTGATCTCTTCGTCATACGTAGCCTCCGGCCACAGCGTCGTACATGGTCTCCCACTGCAGCCCGGCAAGTACAGGAGTATCTACGCGCAGCACCACGCGTAGCCCGTGGCCTTGCTCCGCGGCCAGCGCCGCGCTGGCCCGGTACCGCCCGGCAACGTCACCAGAGCCCAGCAGAGCAGAAAACAGTGTCTGGCCCATTTCGCGGACGGGGCGCTCACTCTGCGGCAAGACCGCCCTGCTGGCCACCGCCGACACAGAACTGCCTGCTCCAGCTGCTCGCGCCTCGCCAGAAGAGCCTCAACATCCAGAGCTACCTCCACGGAAGCCTCACCGGCCGGAGACTGAACCACCTCCACCCGGAACATCCCCGCGGCCTGACCCGGCGCTATCGCCACCTCGATCACTGCCATAAATCACCCCGAAACATGCTATCCCCGGCATGGCTGCCGAGTGATCTCACGCAGCTCTTGTCACCAAATGGCCGCACCTGCAGTTGCAGTATGCCGGAAATCTCGCTTTCGGGCCCAGGGACAACGGGGGCGGCCTCTGATTACCAAGCATCACCCGGCCGTTGCGTATACCTCGTATCAAGCGCCGGATGTCAGACTGAGGTGTGCTAACCAGCCTTAACGCCCAGAGGGACGCCCCGCCGTCGGGGGCACGTTGACAGAGGAACTGATCATCGAAGTACTGGCTGACCTTGCCGGATATCTCATTGCCGAGCACGTGGCTCGGAAGCCCGTGACGTGGCGAGGCGCAGATGTTGTCAGCGCTTGGACGCTGGCCACAGACCTGACCTCGACAATGACTGCGGTCATCGTAGCCCGATCCTCCATCGCCTAATTCGCGAGAAGTCTGGCGCACAGGCTCTCTAAAGATGCTGGCGGTAAGCAAGATCGGACCATTACCATCAGAACACGCACGGGCACCCATTTAATAACACAGGCGAACTACTAAGAGGCATCCGCAAATTAACTGCGCTAGTTACTTTGACAATGGATGATATACGCAAAGCCGAGAACGCATAGGGTACCATTCGGTAACAACTCCCTGCGCAGGTGCTGGCCCGTGTGGCTACCGCAGGAGCGTCTCTTTGAGCGGTAACTGGATAGGTGCCTGACAGGTTGTTATGCGGTTTCGGGCATCCAGGGAGTTCCGGTGGCGGCGCGGGTGAGGGCGTCGAGCTTGCCGATGCCGTGCTTGGCGGTGGTGGCCAGGTAGGAGCGGATCGCGCAGAAGTTCTCGGCGCCGGTCATCGACCGCATGCACCCGCAGACCTTGATCCGCAGCTTGGACATGCGGATCTCACGTTCGGCGGCGTTGTTGTCAAATGGAACCCGCGCATCGGTGGTGAACCTCAGGTAGTCGTGCTCGCGCTTGAGCAGTCGGCGGGCCAGGGCCTGGTGCTTGCGCATCAGCGGCCGCGCGGGCGGCCGTCTCGCGCTGGCCGATCAGAGCCGCGGAGTGGAAGTGGTGCCGGCGCGGTACAGCTTCCCCTGGTCAGGATGGTCCGGGGTGATCGGCGGAGAGGGACGCATCAGCCAGGCGCTTCATCTCCCGCAGCGCATCAGCGGCCTGGCGGCCCAGCACCACTGCCCGTCCGGGCTCGCATCGATGACAGCCTGCAGTTCCCGCAGCGCGTGCGCGTTGCACAGGGCGTGCGTGAGCTGGCCGTAGGTGTCATAGGGTGCCCGCGCGTCGTGCACCAGGACGCCGCCGAAGGCCGGGATCACGCCGGCGGCGTCCCTTGCCTGGCGTCCCCGCTTCGGCGGACGGTGATCAGCACGTACCTGCCGGAGGACGCCGAGTGCACCAAGGCAAGCTTCCCGGCACCCGGAACCCGGTCTCGTCGGCGTGCGTCACGCCGCGGAGGCCAGCGCCGCGCGGATCGCCTCGAGCGTGCCGCCCAGCTTGCCCGCGACCCTGGTCACCATCCCGGCCACCGCGCCCGGCGACACCGGCACGCCGAACAGCTCGCTGACCGCCTCGCAGGTGCGGCCGCAGGACAGGAACTGGCCGTGCCACAGGTACACCGCCACCGCGGACAGCCGCGGCCCGTACTGCGCCGGCGCGCTCACCCCGGCAGGCGCCGCCCCTGCGGTGACCGTGCCGCACGCGCAGCGGCGGGAGACGATCCGGTGCCCGGTCACCACAGCGCGGACCTGCTCCGGCAGGTCGGTGACCTGCCGCCGCTCGGTGCCGGTGACCGGCGCGCCGAACAGGCCGGTGCCGCACCCGGCGCAGCAGCCCGGCTCATGGGCCCGCACCTCATCCGGGTCATCGGTCATCTGCAGCGTCGCACCCGGCTGGCCCTTCGGCCGGCCCGGCTTGCGCCCCGTCTTCTTGCGCAGCGACTTCGGCGCGGGCTTGCCCAGCCCCTCGCTGGAGGGCGGCTTCGAGGAGTTCCGCGGGTTCTGCCCCAGCCGGGCCCGCAGCTCAGCGACCTCCGCCGACAGCGCCGCCACCTGCGCCCGCAGCACGTCCAGCTGCGCCTGATGCGAGGTCCGCAGCACCTCGATCTCAGTGTCCTTCGCCTCGACGACCTGCCGCAGCCGGGTATTGGCCGCTCGCAGTGCAGCCACCGCATCGGGCGCAGACGGGACATCGGGCACAAGCAACTACAGACCACGGCCTGGCACCCCGTAGTCAACACAACACGCTAGGCCCGGCTATCAGAAGATCATTCGCGGCAAGCGCTGCCACCTATCCAGTTACTTTGAGCGGTCGCAGCTGCTGACGGCAGCGGCCGTCGGCGCGACGCTCAGTCCGCGGCCACGCGGAGATCCTGGGCCGCGCGGTCGGCCGAGACCAGGCTATTCAGGGCTAATCTTCGCGTCATGTTCCGGATCGCGCCTCCTGCTGGCCAGTCAGGAGGGCACCACGGCCCGTCGCCGTCACCCTCAGTGACCAGCACTCAAGGCGCTGGCGCGCCGAATGTCAAATGACTGGCGCGACTCAGCGTGGCCAGTTTCGGTCTTGCCCCGCCACCTGAGGCTGAGGCGGACCGCTGACGGGTTCTGACCTCGACCTCGGAACAACTCACATGTCCAGCGAACTCACAACTGCCCAGGTACGGCCCCGTTACTCGTCGAAAAGTGCCCCCAGAAAGTGCCCCAGCTGCACCAATGGTCACCGGATAGATGTTCGAATATTCCTCACGACCTGGAGCCCCCTTACGGAATCGAACCGTAGACCTTCTCCTTACCATCCTGAAGGCGCATCGCCCTCAGCGCACTAGCTGCACAGACCGCACGCCAGAAAGCTCTGAAAGCACAGAATGCACCCACTGGACGGCCGAGCCGGTCCACGACTCGTTCCACGACGAGCAAGCCAGTCAGCGCCTCCATGTCACGCTGTGTGACCGCCCGGCAGTCACGCTCCGCGTGCAGGACCCCCGCCGCGATCCTTGGTGAAGGCCACGGCCGGCCAGCTCGAGCGGGCCCGCGCATCATGACTGCCACCGCCTGACAGCCGCTCCGGGGCCGGGCGCTAGCCGATCCAGGCGATGTCGAAAATGCGGATCAGCTCATCCTCGTCATCTACCCGGAAGGTGAGCAACCCGTAGCTCTGGCCGAACGTGACCTGGCGGTACGCAGGATCGCCGCCGCGAGTCATCACGACCGCGTCCCGCGGCTCATCCACCAGATCCACCATGCGCTCGACGATCGCATCCAAGGCGGCTGACGGCAGCCCGCTGAGCTGAACTAACGCCTTGCCCTCGAACCAGGCCTGGTAGCTCACCCTCCGCCGCGCCGGCGCCGGGCAGCCTCAACCCTCTCGGCCCAGTCCGGGACCGCATCCTCGATCGGTGTCCCGTCGCCGGGCGCGGAGCGAGCTGCCTCGAGCCGGGCCTCGAAATCAGGGTCGGAGTACGCGGCAGCCCGCAGCCGCCACAACCTCAGCATCTGATGCAGCTCGTGGTACTGGTCGGGCCGCCGGGCGCTGGCCGCGGCCGCGTCATAATCGGCCAGGAACTGGCCGTGGTAGCAGGCGGGCAGGACACGCATGATCTCCATCGGGTCATCCGCATCGGACCCCTGCACCGGCTGCGCGCTCATGCCACCTATCATCTCCCACCGGCCATCCGTCTCGCGGCAGCACCCGCCTCAACTCCGCGCTGCCCGAGCGCCGCGCCGGCTACAGGCGATAGCCGGGCGGTCCCGGGCAACGGTGACATCGGCGGAGCGTCCGCGCGGCCGCGGAAGATGCGTACCGGATGGCCAGCGAAGCGCTCCCCCGCCCGCACCAGCTGACGGCAACCGGCAAGGACGGTCAGCGCATGAGGGCCGAGGATGCGATGCCCACGCACGCACGCGTACGGCTCTGATCTGTACTGCTGGCGACTACCAGGGGCCGCGCGAAATTCGAGCACCGAACCGGACGATCTGAACTCGGCGCCTCAGCGTGCTTTGGGGCCCATCGCTATCGAGGGTGCGGGTGGGCGCGAATACGTCGGCCTCTAGCAGCGACCGGCCGCCGCGGGCGCATTTGTGCCAGCGTCTCAACCTTCCTCGTCGTCCCCGCGCCGACGGAGCGCTCGCTCGGCGATCCCGCTGGAGAGCTTGCCCGTCACCGATCTGGCCCGGTCGAGGGTCTCGTTGCCGAGGCGCCTGGCGGCATCGACGCCCTCTGCTCCCGTCTCGAGCGCCTTGTCCCTCGCCTCCGCGGCCGCGTCCACCCATCGTCTCGCCTCCAGTGACTGCCGGCCGGACTCGATCCCGAGCCGCCCGTGGAAGTCAACGACGGCGATCGCGACATGGTTGCTCGACTGCACCACAGCCGGGGACGCGGTCGGGTGCAGCAGCACCTTCGTGTTGGCCGTGCCCGCAGCCGCATCCATCGCGGGCCATCAGACGCTCGGTGCTCCGGGAGATGAGTTCCAGCCGGTTCTGCCGGGCAGCCTTCAGCCCGAGGCGATGCCCGTCCAGCTCCTCCGGAGACGCGTCCAGCACCCGGTCGAGTTCGAGCACGGCGATCGCGTCCTGCAGCTGGAAGCAGCGAGCCAGAACGGCGAGCCACTCCCGAACCTTGGCCTCTGCTTCCTTGGCCGCCTTGGCGAGATCACCGATCTTGGTCTTGCGCTCCAGCTTCTCCGCGAGTGCGTCGAGTTGACGCAACGCGTACGCCTGGGTTCGCGCGATCGTCGTCGGCGTGGCCTGCACCTTCGACCACGTGACCTCGGCGACCCGGCCCACTGCTCTCGGATGGTCATGGCCTCCTCGATGACGAAGCCCACTCCGATCATGCGGGCCAACACCGCGTCCTTCTGGGCGCGGAGCACGTCGTCGACCTTCTCGTCGATCGCGGCGAGATAGTCGGTGATCTCGTCCATGGTCTGCTGCATCGCGAGCTGCGCCATGAGCCCCGCGGCACCTGCCAGAAGCGCCGGGTTGGTCAGACAGCGATCCGGGCGTCTTCACGATTCGAGGAGCCCCTTGATCTTGCCGTTCTCTGTCAGCACGGCACGGTTGACACCCGGCTTCGAACCTTTCATCAGCGCGTACTTCTTGACGAGCTTGCGCGGACTCCTCAGTCAGCTTCACCCAGCGACCTGAGTTGGCGGCAATCTCCGAACCTGCCTGCGCGAGCTCCAGCCCCGGCCTGAGGGCAGATCCGAGCCGTTGGCAGTCCGAGGTCCTTCGACGGCAGCCCCTCGGAGACGAGGAAGCGTTCGACAGCCGCCGGATCCCCGATGACCGCCAGGCCATCGCCGTCACTGATCAGCTGAATCTCGTTATCCATCGTCGGCTCCTGACGTGGCTCTTAGCAGTTGGGGACGTGGGCAGTGCGCGGCGGCGAGCTGGTAGGGGGACGAGGTCTTCCGATGGTGAATGGTCTCATACTGACCATCTAGCGCCAATCTGGAAGACCTCGACGCTGCCGCTGCCTTAGCCTGCCCTGACCTGACTGCGCACATGCCGCTTTCGTACATAACCGGCAGATAGACGTGTGTGGTAACAGGCGCAAATGATCACGATGTCTGCCGCGCCGAGTCCGCGAAGTGGCTCAATCAGTTCGCCGGGCGACGTGACGCGGCGTAGCCGCCGGTCCCGGGCTTGCCGTGGGGGGGTGCCGTCACCGGAGCGGCGGTGCCGCCGAGCAGTCAGTCCCAGGCGGGTCGACCGGTTGCGGCCGTCACTACGGCAACGGGCTGGTGCTCCAGCCGCCCCCGCCGTCATCGCCGTGATCGGCCGCGCGGCCGAGCGGCCAGCGGATCGGCGGCTGCTCCCGGCGGCGCGCGACTGGGCCTGCCACCGGTGGGCTAGGGGTTTGCCGCGACCGAGATGAGCGCGATGAGCCCGCCGATCAAGAAGAACGCGCCGACAAGCCGGAAGGGTTCGGGCGCGGTGAGCGCCGGCGTTTCTTACCCCATGGCGTGAGCCGGTACTGTCCCGGAGCATCGCCGTCGAGATGCCCTTGACGTCGAGGACGAGCACCGCGCCGAGAACGACCAGACCGGCCGCCAGCGCCAGCCTGGTACCTGGGCCGGGGAGCCCCGGGGCAGCCAGGTCCGGCTGCGCGAGCGCTGCAGCGATCGGGCGGGCCATGGCGTAATGCTCGCATCTCGTGCACGGGCTCCGCGCCGGGTGTCTGCTCCGCGGCCCTGGCCGCCGGGTGCTGCTGCGGCGTTCAGAATGCCCGACCTTGCACGCTGAGCGGGAACCAGGCCCAAGCCTCAAGGACCGCTCATGCCGATGAGCCGATGCCAAGGATGGTGGCTCAGCGGAGGGACTGGCGCCACCAGGCGATCGAGCGCCGAATCGCGTCTCGCGCCTCGTCGGTGTCGTCGACCGTCTCGAATCCGTGGTGGCCGCCGGACACATCGATGACGTCGACGGCACGGCCCTCGGTCGCACAACGCTCAAGCAGCTCCGTGGTAGCTGCCACGATCCCTTCGAAGTCCTCCTCGGGCATGACCAGCAACAAGGGAATATCGCTGAGCTCAGCCGTGACCGTGGCGGGGGGAAGCTCGGGATCGTAGACGTCGGGAGCGGCAGGCGCCGCATAGGTACCGGCGACGGCCGCTACGCCCCACGCGGGCGGGTCCGCGAGCACCGAACCCATGAAGAGGCCTCCCGCCGAGAAGAACCACATCCCGAACCGGTCCGGATCGACACGAGGATCCGCTCGCAAAGCAGCGGCCGCACCGCGTATGTTCTCCTCCGCCGTACCGAGCGACTCGTCATCGACGAATCCGTGCTCGAACATCGCGCCGACGATTCCTGCCTGCGCGAGCAGCGCGCCGTACCCGCGATAGGCCGGCCACTGAGGCGGCCGAACTTCGCGGTCCCGCGCGACGGGACCCCCGTGCACCAGCAGCACGGCCGGAGCGGGTGTCGATGCCGGGAGGTAGAAATCGAGCTCCCCGCAGCGGGCGGGCTCGACTATCTCGTGGGACAGGACGAAGGGCCGGAGGTGCGGCGCGAGCTCTGGCACATCGTTGCTCATCGCGGTCAATCCAAGCAGCTCCGACCCTCCTCGTCGCGCACATTTCCCAGGTGACAAACAGCGCCATGCCAGGGGTGCCCAGCCGCTCTCAGGCGTTCGTCCCGACGCGGGCCAGGACTTAACCCAATCTGCCGCGATGAGGTAGGCCGCGACCATCACCCAGAATCGGTCGTTCTGCACCCCGCGGACCGGGTGCTTACGGAGCGATCACCTGCGCGCAGAGTCGGCAGCGTTATGGGCGCATAGGCACTCCCGAGCGACCATTGCGATGGCAGGCTTCAAATGGCCGCAGCAGGCCTAGCAATTACACCCAGTCATCAGTGCCATCGAGCTTATGGCACATCCTGTGCATTCAGAGCAGAGGGCGTCTCCATGACCGTTCCACGAAAACGACATTTCGGATCGCGATCAATTTCGAAATAGTAGGGCTGAACTGGGAGCCCCTTTACGGAATCGAACCGTAGACCTTCTCCTTACCATTGCCACGCCTCCTCGCCCTCGCTGCACTACCTGCACCAATGGCACACCGGAATGCTCAGGAAGCACAGAATGCGCCCAGTGTGCAAGGCACCCGGTCCACGACTCGTTCCACGATCAATAAGTCGCATCCAGCCCTCACATCACGCTTGGTGATGGCATTCAGGTCACACTCAGTGAACGCCCGAACAGTCACGCACGGCCGCGCCCGAGAACGCGCCGGCTAGGGCGCAAGGCGACCATTCAGTACGCTCTCAGAAGGGTGATCTGCACGCGGCCGCCAGGACGCCTCTCGGGGGCCTCACCGGCGTGCCCGACGCTGATCTGGAGCCTGGTCGTTGATCGCCGGTTCGCCATGCCGGGACTCCACCTGGTTGCGGCGGCTCCGGCCGACGATGACCAGGAGGTGCTCGTCAACCCAGGAGACCTCGGGGCCAGGCAGGCGAGCCAGAAAGGTCGCGATGGCTGCACGCAACTCCTCCGGCGGGTAGAGGGACAGTGTCGAGTAGTGGCGTCCCTCGGCCTGGGCGCGGAGCCGCCCGGCGGTGCTTGTGCGCGGGTACTGGAAGGTCTGTGCTGCCGCCAGGGTGAGGCCGCCGGTTCGCCTGACGGCGTCCCGGAGCACGGCCTCGCCGTGCAGGCGCTGCTCGTGCTCGGTGAATCCGGGGAAGTAGCGGCCCCAGATCGTTCGCGCGTTCTGCTGCGGGGTCCGGGTGTAGATGAACGCCTGGCCGCCGGGCTGCAGCACCCGGGCGACGGCGGTCAGGAAGCGAGCCAGGTCGAAGTGGTGAACGCAATTGAACGCGGTGACCACATCGAGGCTGGCGGTCCGCAACGGCAACTCTTCGGCGGCTGACAGCAGCGGCACCACCCCGTCGGCGTGGCCGGGGTCCCCGGCCCTGAGCTGGGACAGCATGGCCGCCGAGACATCGCTGGCGACCAGCCGGGAGCCCGCCGGCAACAGCCTGCGCAGCAGCCGTGTGTACCGGCCGGTCCCGCAGCCGATGTCGAGGGCCGTGACGGGGCGGTCAGGCAGGAGCTGACCGATCCTGCGCACCGGCGCCTCGTCGGTGGTCCGCAGCGATTCGTAGACGACGGCTACCCGCTCGAAATGGCCGCCCGCAGTCACCTCCGGCACCTCCCGCGCTGGGTCCCTGGCATCCATCATGCGCTCGGCGTGCTCAGTTCACGTACTATTCACCCGCACGACCGGCCAGGAGCCCCCATGGGTACCGCAGCGTGCGTGTGGCGCAAGCCTAATGTCACCCCGCGGCCGTGCGCGGGCCTGCCGGCCGTGACCGTCAGCGGCGCAGTCAGCCCGAGGCTCAGTCAGCTGGCCGGCGGCGCATCCGCGCGGCGCGCCGCTGGCTGATCTGCGCGCTGTGTGCCGCGCGTTCGGTGGCCCGCCGCGCGTTCGCTTCGGGCGTAGCTGGGCGCTCCCGCCCTGTTGCCCCGTGCGGGCTAGCATGCGGAAGGGACGAGCAAGACTTCGGTTGCCTGCCCGGACCGCTCGGTGAGGGAGCGACGAGATGTTCGAGAGGTTCACCGACCGGGCGCGGCGGGTTGTGGTCCTGGCTCAGGAAGAGGCCAGGACGCTTAACCATAACTACATCGGCACGGAGCACGTCCTGCTCGGCCTGATCCATGAGGGCGAAGGCGTCGCGGCCAAGGCGCTTGAGTCGCTGGGGTCAGCCTGGAGGCGGTGCGCCAGCAGGTGGAGCAGATCATCGGCCAGGGACAGCAGGCCTCGTCCGGGCATATCCCGTTCACCCCGCGGGCCAAGAAGGTGCTGGAGCTCGCGCTGGATGTCCAGGGCGCTGACCTCCCGCCCGCTGGCCAGTCGCACCTTGCGCCGGCCAGTCATGTCATGGCTCACGTCCCTGATCGCCCTGATCGGGTTCTCCAGGGTCAGGTCGTGCATGACCGTCCCTGCCTCCACCATCCGCAGCACCAGGTCGGTCGCGCGGCCTTGAGCAGCATGGTGGTTTCGCTCATATTCGAGTCGCCGACGATCACGTGCAGCCGCCGGAATCGCTCGGCGTCGGCATGCGGCTCATCGCGGGTGTTGATGATCGGGCGGATCGGGTGGTCGCCAACGAGACGCTCTCCCAGATGTGCTCGGCCCGCTGGCTGACGTGGTACACCGCGCCGCGCGGCGGCTCCAAGACCTTCCCGGCACCGCAGATGATCTGGCGGGTGACCAGGAAGGGGATCAGGATGTCGGCCGGCCTGCCGAACTCGCCGTGCCTGCCGACCAGGTAGTTCTCATGACAGCCATAGGAGTTACCGGCCGAGTCTGTGTTGTTATTGAACAGGTATATGTCACCGGCGATGCCCTCCTCGCGGAGCCGCCGATCGGCATCTACGAGCAGGCCCTCGAGTATCCGCTCGCCCGCGTTGTCATGAGTGACCAGGTCGAGCAGGCTGTCGCACTCCGGCGTCGCGTACTCAGGATGGCTGCCGACGTCCAGGTACAGCCGGGCGCCGTTGCGCAGAAAGACGTTGCTGCTGCGGCCCCACGAGACCACCCGGCGGAACAGGTACCTCGCGACCTCGTCGGGCGATAGCCGGCGCTGGCCGCGGAAGGTGCACGTGACGCCATACTCGTTCTCCAGCCCGAATATCCGCCTATCCATACCCTCAGCTCACCAGTCCACGGCGATGTACTTGGTCTCGGTGAATTCCAGCAGCCCGTCGTGCCCGCCATCCCGGCCCAGCCCGGACTGCTTGACGCCGCCAAACGGAGCCGCGGGTCGGATACGACGAGATGATGCCGACCATGCCCGCCTCGAGCGCCCTCGGCTACCTGCAGCGCCCGGCGCAGGTCGGTGATGTAGAGATACGAGACCAGACCGTACTCGGTCCTGCTGGCCAGCGAGATCGCCTCGTCGACGGCGGTGAAGCGGACGATCCGGGCGACCGAGCCGAAGATCTCCTCGGCCAGGATGGCCGCGTCCGACGGGACGTCATCGAGCACTGTCGGCTGGTAGAAGTAGCCAGGGCGGCCGGGTGCCCGGCCGCCGGTGACTGACATGGAAAGACGCGGTATCGACGCTGTTTACGGGCGCGATCGTGGCCGTGTATCTGGCGTTCCGCGATGGAACGACATTGTGGCTGATTTCCAGCGCGCATGGAGCGATCACCGCGGTATTCATCCTCGGCTTTGTCGGTGGCTGTGCGTCTCAGTCGCGGTCGTTGAAGGCTTTTCAGGTGGTCTCGTCCGTCTTGAGCATTACCGCGCTGACCGCAGCCTTTGTCGGGCTGACTACAGGCAGCACCACGGCGCTGGCAGTTCTTGTCGCGACCACCATCGCGCTGTGGCTGACCGCCACGGTCCGGCATGTTCTCGGCATCCCGGCCAAGCCGGGGACGCAGGTATGGCCGACGATCAGCCGCGATGTTCATGAGGTGATCGATCAGGAGAAGGCGGGGCGGCACTAAGTCCCTGCGGCGTGAAGACCGGCGGCTCAGCATGGCCGCTGGTCTTGCCTGCCGACATGGCAGGGAGGTACGCGCGATGAGGCGGCGAATGCAAGTCCTGGCCGGTACAGGCCTGATGACCCCCGCGGCGAGCTACCCACCGGTGTTGCGGCACCGCTGCCTGACGTGGGGTGCCACGGCGGAAGAGGTCGGACGTGTCCGGCCAGGCGATGAGCTGCTTCCGGCTGGTCCGGCCCGCGACACGAGATTCGGGTCATCAAACCGGGCCTGCGTCCGGGCCATGCGACAATCGGTCTGGGCTGCGAGGCGAGCGGCGCCGCCGGCACCGGGCAGCGCCTGGTCGGGTGCGGGCTGGCTGCCCGCCGTTCCCCGATTGACTCAAGATCATCCATGCTCCTTGAGGCCATTCGGCCACCGCGAACTGACCCCAGTGTCCCAATAGCTGATCTCCGTTGCATAGCCAATGACGCTGGCCGACGGCGCGATAGGCCCGTCCGGGGCTAGCCTCGCGCGCTCCACAGCTCCTTGCGAAGCCGGTGGATATCAGGCGATCAGATCGTCGAACTGACCGTCCTTGATCCCCTGGATGAAAGCGGTGACCTCAGCTGGGGTGTAGATCAGCGCCGGACCACCGGGATCGCGCGAATTGCGGACCGCGATCGCCCCGCCCGGCAGTGTGGCCAGCTCGACACAGCTGCCGTTCGGGTTGCTGTACTGGCTCTTACGCCAGGTGGCTCCCGGCAGCCTGGAAGCTGGCATGCCATTGTAGGCGTCAGCCATCGACCTTGCCATCCTTTCCAGCGTCGGCTGCTCACGGGCGGTCGGTTTGCCGATGACAGTTACCCGCACGATACTGCCTGCACGTGCATTTGTACTGTTCAATCAGACGAACTTGCGAATGTACTTATAGCTGTGCTTGCGGCCGTGCGCCAGCAGCGTGAGGATGGTCTTATCCACTACGACGCACCAACCTGCGGAGACCGATGGCAGAACCGCTCACCTGCACCGCGGGACGCACGCCCTGGCAGGCAGATTGGCGGCACGGCGAGGCGCCGAAGGCTCGTGCTGACGGCCTTCGCTACCGGCGTCAGGGCCCAGCCCAGCCGCTAGCACGGGCCAGGATTCAACGATGGCATCTGCTCAGCCACCTGGAACTCGGGGCCCCGCCTGGCGCGGTGGCCTGCGCTCGGCTGCATGCCAGACAGGTGCTGTGGGAATGGGGACTGTCGGCGATCGCCGAGAACGCCGAACTGCTGGTTTCCGAGCTTGTCACCAACGCCACCGAGGCATCACAATCGGCCGACCGGATCCTGCCAGTGGGCCTGTGGCTGTCATCGGACCAGTCTCGGCTGCTGATCCTGGTCCAAGACACCTGCCGTTACCCGCCGGAACCTACCGGCGGTGCGGCCGCAGACGACGAACGCGGGCGCGGGCTGCTGATCGTCGATGCGATCAGCACGAGATGGGGCTGGGAGACCGACGAAGACAGCAGGGGCAAAGTCGTGTGGGCATTGATCGAATGGCACAAGACAGCCGCCAGGCACACTCTGAGCGGGCACATCTGCTCACCGATCACGTCCCACAGCGCGTTCCGTGGACCGCAGCGCTGCTCTTCACGGCCGACAGTGCCACGGCAGGGGCACATCTGGCCGGCTGGGCGCGGAAACAGCGTGCAGTTCTTGTTCCGGGCTGACGGCACGATGATCGTCGCTGCTCGGCTGGATGCCCGCCTAAGAACGGCTGACCTGCGCAGACGAGCACAAGCAGACCGAGCCGACCCCCGTGTGCCTTCCTGACCCGGAAAAGGTAACTGGTTCAATCCCAGTACCGCGCACTCAAACCCACAGGTCAGCGCCCTGAGACGCAGGCATGGTGACTTGTCCCAGCATAATAGTCATCTGACGTTACGGAGCAAAGACCCAGAAGGGGCGCGCCGAGGGCTCGAACCGCCTATACGGCAGCTGCGTGGCGCTGACCGAACGGCCCGGTAGGGCGATCGCCGCCTCAATTCGGGCCATCCGGGTGCCGGTCGCATTGCCCGGCTATGGTGACTGGCTATGCAACGGGAGCGGGCAATGGGACACTGGGCCGGGATTGCTGCGCCAAATGGTCCCAAGGAGCCATCGATGATCCCGAACCTATCGGGGAAAGACCTGCCCGCACCCGAACTCGCGTTCCCCGACGCCCGCTCCGGGCCGACGGTATCGCGGATGGCGCTGGGCGCCCAGCTGCGCAGGCTCCGGGAAGCCAGCAATCTCACCACCGGCCAAGCCGCGGAAGCGATCAGGGCGACTCATTCCAAGATCAGCCGCCTGGAGCGCGGGCGCAGCGCCGCCCGGCAACGCGATGTAGCCGATCTCCTCAGCCGGTATGGCGTCACCGATGAGGTCGAACGCGAACGGCTGCTGACGCTTACCCGCCAGGCTGCTACCCCCGGCTGGTGGCAGCAGTACAACGACGTCCTGCCCAGATGGCTCGAGCTGTATATCGGGCTGGAAGAGGCCGCTTCCATGATCCGCACCTACGAAATGCAGTTCGTCCACGGCCTGATGCAAACTGAGGACTACGCTCGCGCCGTCGTGCTTATCGCGAACTCACAGGCGCCCGCCGGGGAGGTCGACCGGCGCGTCAGCATCCGGATGAAGCGGCAGCAACTGCTGACCCAGCCCGGCGCCCCCGAGTTCTGGGCGGTGCTGGACGAGGCGGCGCTGCGCCGCGCCCCGTGCGGCCGCCAGGTGATGCGCGCGCAGCTTGAGCACCTGCTGCAGCTCACCGACTTGCCGAACGTCACGCTGCAGATCGTCCCGTTCGACGCCGGCCCGCACGCCGCGGCGGGCGGGCCGTTCACGATCTTGCGATTCTTTGAGCGTGACGTGCCCGACGTTGTCTACCTCGAACAGCTCAACAGCGCGCTCTACCTGGACCAGCCCGGCGATGTCATCGCCTATATGACCGTCATGGACCAGTTGTGCATCCAGGCCGAGGTCGGCGCCGCGAGCAGGGCAATACTCCGTGGACTACTCAGCCAGGCATGAGCCTGAGCTTGTCTGACTTTGCCGCGGCCCCGATCTCTTGACCGCTTGCGACCTCAATCACGGGCGGCCATCATGGCTTGCGTGCGACGCCGCCGAACCCAGCGCTGGGAGCCATTGATCCCTGCGGCGTGATGTCCGGACGCCACTGGTTTCGCGGCACCACCCCCGGCTCCACCAGCTCAAGGCCATCGAAGAACCTGCTGATCTGCTCCGGGCTGCGCAAGTGGTAAGGGATAGCGCCACTCTGGTTGTAGAACCTCATGGACTCCACGCCCTCTTCGCTCGCGTCGCTGCCGTCAGACAGCGTCAGGTAGCTGCCCGGCGGCAGGCGGTCAACCAGCTGGGCGACAATCGAGCGCGCCTCGTCATCGTCGGTGACGTGGCCCAGGATCCCGTTCATGATGACCGCGACCGGCTTGGTGAAATCCAGCGTCTTGGTAGCCGCAGCGAGGATCTTGCCGGGGTCATGCACATCGGCGTCGACATACTCGGCGGCACCCTCTCTGCTGCTGGTGAGCAGCGCACGGGCGTGTGCCAGCACCAGTGGGTCGTTGTCCACATAGACGATTCGGCATTCCGGCACCGTCTGCTGGGCGATCTGATGTGTGTTGTCGACGGTGGGCAGGCCGGTGCCGACATCGAGGAACTGCCGGATCCCGGCTTCCCCGGCCAGGTACCGGACGACGCGGCGGAGGAAGGAACGGGAGATCCGGGCCTCGTCGACAATGTTCGGGAACAACTTCGCCACGTGCTCGCCGACCTGGCGGTCGACGGCATAGTTGTCCTTTCCGCCGAGCCAGTAGTTCCATATTCTTGCCGAATGCGGCACCTTGCTGTCGATCTGGCCGGTGTGCGCGTCCTCTGACACAGCGATCGATCTCCTGTTGTCCGTGATTGCCAGTGATGAGTGTGTACTTACCGGTGACGCATTTGGCCCGTTGCCGCCATCCGCTGCGTGTTCCAATGCTATATGGCTCCGCCATTCTCGCATGTCCCGGCCGCCAGGCTGGGGACTACTCCCGGCCGATCAGCGCGAGCCAGGCGGGCTAGTACTACAACAGCGGGCTGTGATTTCGTCGGGCGTGGCTCCGTGATCTGGCGGTCCTGCTTTGCCAGGCTCGGTGCATGCTGAGTGTCGTGGATGACGTGCGGGTGCTGGCCGGTGACGGGCATGCCGCGTGGTCGGAGTCGTTTAATGAGATGTTCGCGCAGGTGGCGGGGGTATTCGCGAACGCGGCGGTGCGCCGGCACGGGCGGGCGTACCTGCTGGGGCTGCTGTCGCACACGGAGCGGAAGAACTCGTGGTCGCTGGCGGAGTTCGCCGGGGATGTGTCGCCGGACGGGCTGCAGCGGCTGCTGAACTTCTCGCCGTGGGATGAGGACGCGTGCCGCGACGCGGTGCGCCGGTACGTGGTGGCGCACCTGGGCGATGCGGGCGCGGTGCTGGCGGTCGACGAGACAGGGTTCCTGAAGAAGGGGCGGATGTCGGCGGGCGTGGCCCGGATGTACACGGGGACGGCCGGTCGGGTGGAGAACTGCCAGGTGGGGGTGTTCCTGGCGTACGCGGCCCCGGACGGGTCCCGGGCGCTGATCGACCGGGAGCTGTACCTGCCGGAGAAATGGACCGGTGACCGGGACCGGTGCCGGGCGGCGGGGATCGGCGATGACGTGGCGTTCGCGACCAAGCCGGGGCTGGCGCAGAAGATGATCGCCCGCGCCGCGGAGGCGGGGGTCCGGTTCGCCTGGGTGGCCGGGGACGAGGTCTACGGCGGGAACCGGGGGCTGCGGTCCTGGCTGGAAGGCGAGGGCATCAGCCACGTGATGGCCGTCGCGTGCAGCGAGATGGTCACTGCCCCGGCGGGACCGTTCCGCGCGGACGAGCTGGCGGCCCTGGTGCCCGCGTCCGGGTGGCAGCGGCTCAGCTGCGCCGACGGGTCGAAGGGGCCGCGGATGTATGACTGGGCGCTGGTCGTCACCGCCAGCCCCGCCTGCCAGCTGCTCGTCCGCCGCTCGCTGGCCCCGGGCGAGAAGGGCGGCCTGGAGCTGGCGTACTTCCTGTGCTGGTCACCCCGCCCGGTCACCCTGGCCGAGCTGGTCGCCGTCGCCGGGGCACGGCGGGCCGTGGAGGACTGCTTCGCCGAGGCAAAGAACGAGACCGGGCTCGACCACTATCAGGTCCGCCGCTACCGCGCCTGGTACCGCCACATCACCCTCTCGATGCTCGCGCACGCGTTCCTCGCCGTCACCGCCCGCCCCGCCCTGGCGGAAAGGGGGGCCTGAAGGCTGTGGACAACGTTTCGCGCCCGCCAGAACATACGCCCCGCCGCCCTTCATAACGGACGAGAACGGGCGCGACCTGATCCCCCTCACCGCCGCCGAGGCCCGCCGCCTGTTCAACCTGCACGCCCGCGTCACCCGGCCCAGGGCGTTCCACGAGCAATGGTCAGGCTGGAGACGCCGCCGTCAGGCCGCCGCCCGCAAGTCGCATTACGCCCGCCGAAACAGAAATTACGAGGCGCTGTTGTAGTACTAGGCCACGCTGAGCCCGGGCCAGCTGCGACCCAACAAACTTCACCATCTCGGCTGGCGCCTTCAAGGGTACCCCGTATCGAAGGGCGGCTGTGTGCCCAGCGCGAGCGCCACGTTTGCCTTCCGGAATCTGTCAAGTCAAATGAGACATTTTGGATGAGTTTATTCGGTTGGCTGGAGTGCAGGCTGGTTGATCCAGGACTGGGCGGGCATGACCGGCGGGTGCGGCCGGCGGCCGAACCGCTCGGGGTGGGCGTGCCAGGCGGCGGTGAGGGTGTTCTGCCGGGCCTGGTCGATCGCGGCATCGGTGCCGAAGTGGACTGACGCGGGCGTATGCCAGGCGATCCCGGAATGCCGGTGGATGTAGTTGTACTCGTGGAAGAAGCCGGCGCAGAACTGGCGGGCGCTGGCGATCGAGGGGAAGGATGCCGGGAACTCGGGCAGGTACTTCAGGGTCTTGAACTGCGCCTCGCTGTACGGGTTGTCGTTGCTCACGTGCGGGCGGCTGTGGGAGCGGGTGATGCCCAGGTCGGCGAGCAGTGCGGAGACGGGCTTGGAGGTCATCGAGGTGCCGCGGTCGGCGTGGACGGTGTGCGGGGCGGTGCCGTTGCGGTCGATGGCCTCGGCGATGAAGTCAGCGGCCAGGGCGGAGTCCTCGACGGGGGAGATGATCCAGGACGGGTTGAACCGGGAGTAGATGTCGATGAGGACGTACAGCTGGTAGAAGATCCCTCTCGCCGGGCCGCGGAGCTTGGTGATGTCCCAGGTCCAGACCTGTGACGGGCCGTCGGCCAGCAGCTCGGGCTTGACCTTCGCCGGGTGGGTGGCCTGGCGGCGGCGCTCCCGGCTCTGCCCGGCGGCGCGGGCGATCCGGTACATGCTCGAGGCCGAGCACAGGTAGCTGCCGGCGTCGAGCTCGCGGGCCCAGATCTGCCCGATCGACAGGTCCGCGTACGCCTCGGTGCTGATCAGCGCCAGCACCGCCGCCCGCTCGGCGCCGGACAGCGCCTGCCCGTTACCTGGGACCGCGCGGGCCGGCGCCGGGCCGTGCACCGGGCCGCGGGCGTGGCGGTAGCGGGTGGCCCGGGACCGGCCGATCAGCGCGCAGGCCCGCCGGGCAGGCACGCCCGCATCCCGCAGGCCCGCGAAGGCGGCGCTCATCGCGTCACCGGCGGCGGCGGCGTGCCCGGGCTCTCGGAGATGGCCTCCAAGAGCCCTTGCAGTTTTCCCATGATCTCCACCACCGCCTGCGACCTGGCCAGCTCGCGCCTCAGCCGCTGGTTCTCCGCCCGCAGCCGACCGTCCGCCCCGCCGGCGGCTCCCCGCGCCCGGTGCGGCCGCCGTGGCGGCGGATCACGGTCCAGCACCGCCCGGGACCTGGTCCAGTCCCGGATCTGCGACTGGTACAAGCCCTCCCGCCGCAGCACCGCGCCCTTCTCCCCATGCGGCGCCGCCTGGTACTCCGCCATCACCCGGGCCTGATACTCCGCGGTGAACGACCGCCGGACCGGACGCGCCGCCGGATCGGGCACCCCGCCCCCCACGCCATCCGCCGGATCTCCGGCAGCCTGAACGACTGGAACGCTGCTGCTCACGGGTTGTCTCCTGTCACGCCCTGCACGGTGGACCCGGGGCTCCCGGGTGTCTCAGCGCAGCCTGACAGGTAGGGTTCCGGCGGTGATCCCAGGGTGGCGTCGCGCGGAGGCCGGCCCGTAACCGCGCCACCGAACGTTTCGCGCATCCCTTCGGCTGGATACCGGGACGCTGTCGACGCTCGGCGGCGAGCACCGCGAACTCGCCACAAGGAAGGTGCCGCCCCGGCGTCGGCCGGGGCAGGCGGCTAGCCCCTGAGCACTGCTCGCTGCCTCGAACTGCCGGTGAGGCAGATGGCCAGGCCGAGAATGCCCACGTCGCGCAGGGTCAGATCGGTAAGGCCGCCGGTGACGGTCAGGGTGATGACGATCTGGAGTACCAGCAGCGCTGCGATTGCCGCAACAAGCCGCAGCGCTACGCCTGCCACGATCGCCACGGCGAGCACCAGGAGCACCCTGCCATGTACAAGCACCAGCACGGTAGCGACCGGTGATGCCGCGGCCAGGCCAGGAACGTAACCGGTCCACAGGCCGGGAGCTGCAAGTTCGTGGTAGCCGAACCACGCGACGAGACCGAGCAGGACTCTTGCCATGGTCGGCGCCCACTCGGCAGCGAAGCGATGTGCCCGCCAGCCATGGCCCGGGCGGCCGGATTCCTCCTTGCTGCTCACTGCAGGATCCTTCCCAGCGAGTCCGTCACCACGAGCGCGTCGTCGCCGAGATTAAAGTCAGTGCCACCAGAGTCGTCGCCCAACGCCGCCTCAATCACGAACACCTTCGCGCCAGCCGGATAGAACCTGGGAGAGCCCTTGGGCTGCCGGTCACCCCTGCGGCGACCACGATCCCCGATCCGTGCCTGCGCACAACGATGAGCAGGCCGGTGGCGGCCGCGTTTGCGGCCTGGCTGATCGGCCCGGGCCAGACCTGCTAGGCGTACCGCGCGTACGGTTGCGAGCTCAGTTTCGGCGCCGCGGCGGGCGACGGGATCGCGGACGAAGCATGCGCCTGGCCGGAAGGGGGCTGGCTCTGGGTCGGCACGGCAGGCGAGGCTGACCCGGCTCCTGCGCTCGCGCTCCGCGGCGCATGCGCCCCCGCGAGCGGCAACACAACACCCGCATCCCTATGTCGCCCTGATCGCCTTCGTCTTCTCGGCACTGACTGCGATCGCGGCCTTCAGGGTGACCTCGGCACCGTTCCGGTTCATGTCACTGTCGGTGGGCCTGCTGTCGCTGATTGCGCTCGTCGCAACCGAGCTTGGCGACAGCGCTCCGTTTGTGAATTCGATCGGTATCGGCGGCAGCATGCCGGACACGGAGAGTGATGGTCGCCGAAGGCCGCCAGCGTATTCTGTGCACTCTGGGCGCTGGAGCGTCTCCATAACCCGGTCCACGAAAACGACAAATCGGAACGCTGTTATATTCGAGATCACCACTCTGAACTGCGAGCCCCCTTACGGAATCGAACCTTAGACCTTCTCCTTACCATGGCCACGCTGACCCGCCCTGAGAGCACTAGCTGCACCGAAGGCACGTCCGAACGCACAGAAAGCACAGAGTGCACTCACTGTGCCTGACACCCGGTCCACGACCCGTTCCACGGCCGGACCTGCGATCGGGCACTGCACCGGTAACGTTCAGTGACTGCAGCTACAGCAGCGATGAGGCTCGCGGACGGAGGGGTCAGCTGGCCCTGGCGGTGAGCTGGGACACCCGCTGCGGGCTGATGCCCAGCAGCGCGGCGACATCGCGAACGGACAGGCCCCTGGCGACAAGCTGGGCAGCGACCTCGCCGGTGCGGGCGGTCACCGCCGCGGCCAGCTCGTCCGCCTGCCGCCGCAGCCGCCGCACCTCCAGCGCCGTGGCATCCAGATCAGGGTCACCGGTGTCGTAGCGGTAGTCGAGCACCAGCCCGGGCATTGCCTCATCGGGAAGGTCAGCGGCCAGCACGATCACCTCGCGCACCGCCCGGTCCAAGGCCGGCAGGCTCCGGGCGTAGGTGTGCGCGCCCGCCAGCTCCGGCACGTCCGCGAGCCAGTGACCGTTCTCCCGAGTCACCACCACCTCGTAGCCGCCCTCGCTCACCTCAGCCACCCCCTTCCGAACGCGGGCTCCAGGTCCCGCTCGATAGCCCGCAGCGTCCCCCGCGGGATATCCCCCTGGTGCTGCGGCACCGTCGTCGCCACCTTCGCCTCAGACCCGCCAGCATCGGTGTACGTGATCACGTACCGGCGGTGCGAGCCGACCTGCCGGGCCATCAAACCGCCCAGGCGCTCGATCCGCCGGTTCACCTCACGCGCCCTCACAACCATAGTATCTAGCGGCTAGACAGATCAAGTGTCAAGAGGATAGACAGAACTAGCGAGGGCCCCGCGTCACGTTAGTGGCGCCCGGCATCGAAGCCCAGAGGAATCCCGGCCTCATCCGGCAACGCGACACCAGCAACAGCTCCCCGCTCGCAGGACGACAATAAGGCTCGATCTGCGCGGCGCTGGCCCACGCGATGATGTTCGGATGCAAGCACCGAATGGGTTAATCTGGTGCCCGATGCAAGCGGGATCGAGGGCACTGGCAACTACGGACTGGCTCACACAAGGCGATCGCGGGCTCCTAGTACTACAGCCGCAGGGTGAGATGTCGTTGCTGTCGTTGCTGGCAGCGGGTTTTTCGGGCGCGAGCGTGCGTCATTGTGGCCGCAGCGCGATGAAGACCATCTCGCGGCCGGGCCGGTCCGGTGCCTCGCGTATCTCGTCGATGCGGTAGCCGGCGGCTGCTAGCGAGGCGGTTACCTCGTGCCGGGTGCGAAAACGCAGGGTGGAGGTCGGGGTCAGCCGCGCGCCATCGGCTTCAAAGATGTAGGTCCCGCGAAACGTCACCAGCCGATCGCTGACGTCGGTTACCTCGAGCCACTGCTGGACGCCGCCGACGCCGGGGATGACGGCGTGCTCGTATGACTGTTGCGGGTTCCACTCCAGCCATGCTTTCGCGGCAGGGTTACGAGTCTCGAAGATCAGGTGCCCGGCCGGGCGCAGGGCGGCGTGCGCGGCTCGCAGCGTCGAGGCCCAGTCCTGGTCGGTCAGGATCTCCTGCGCCACGTTCGCGGTCATGGTGGCCGCGTCTGCCTGCAGCGGGGGCAGGTCTGTCGCATAGCCGTGCACCCATCGCACCCGGTCGGCGCCGGGCTTGGCCCGGGCGATGTCCAGCGACGCGGCCGCCGGGTCAACCGCGGTCACCGCGAGGCCGCGACGGGCGAGCAGGCAGGCGAAGGTCCCGGTGCCGCAGCCGATGTCCAGGACGCTTCGCGCGCCGAACTCCTCCACCATGGCCGCGTAGATGTCCAGGTCACCGCGGTCCGGGTTAAGCGGATCGTAGAGCCAGGCAAGACGCCGCTCCGCGGGGATCCGATCAGGCACGCGCCCAGCGTAGGCGGACCCGGCGGCGACGCGGCGAAAATACCCGGCCTGGTACTACGGCCCCAGGCTGAGATGCAGCTGCTGTCGTCGCTGGTAGTGAGATCTTCGGGCGCGGGCCTGGTGGCGCCTGCGCCAGCGCGACCATCGCAGGTAGTAGTCGTCCTGGTGGCTGGGCTGGGCCGAGATAGCGAGCATCCGGCGGATCTCGCCGACGGTGAGGCCGATCAGGCCGCCGGAGCCGGTGACAGCGAGGTCATGATCATGCCGCGCTGGTGTCCGGGAAAGTTGTCCACAAGTGGTGGTGCCCCCTTTGAGCTGCGGTGACGGCGAGGAACGCCAGGGCGAGCATGGACAAGGTGGCGTGCCGGTACCAGGCGTCGTAGCGCCGGACCTGGTAATGGTCCAGGCCGGTCTCGTTCTTGGCGGCCTGGAAGCACACCTCGATCGCCCACCTCGTGCCGGCCACCCGTACCAGTTCCGCGAGGGCGGTGCCCGCCGGTGCATGGCAGGTGAAGAACGCCAGCTCGCCGCCGCCCACCGGACGGCGCACGAGCAGGTGATGCACCGGGCTGGCGGTCGCGATCAGCGCCCAGTCATAGAACCGGGGGCCCTTGGCGCCGTCGCCGCACGACAGCTGCTGCCAGCCCGCGGCCGGCACCAGGACAGCAAGCGCGTCCGCGCGGCGAGGCCCGGCACCGGTCGCCGCGGTGAAGCTCTTCGGCACGGCCAGCACGTAACTGACACCGCGTTCTTCCAGCCATTCGCGCAGGCCGGTGTTCTGCCCGTATGCCTCATCGGCCGCCACCCAGGAGAACGGCACCCCCGCATCGATCGCCCGGCCGATCATCCGCCGGGCCAGCTCCGGCTTGGTCGCGAACCCGACCTCATCGCCGATCCCCGCCTGACGGCAGCGGACCCGGTCAGACGTCCACGACCCGGGCAGGTACAGCTCGCGGTCGATCAGCGCCCGCCCGCCGCCCGGAACCGCGTACGCCAGGAACACCCCCAGCTGGCAGTTCTCGACCCGGCCCGCGGTCCCGGAGTACTGCCGCTGCACCCCGGCCGACTTGGTGCCCTTCTTCAAGAACCCGGTCTCATCAGCCACCAGGACCGCGCGGTCAGCACCCAGCTCAGCGACGACATATCGCCGCAGGTCATCGCGGACATCATCCGCCGACCACGAGTAGAAATTCAGCAGCCGCTGCATCCCGTCCGGCGTGGCATCACCGGCGAACTCGGCGATCGTCCACCCGTTCTTCCGCTCGCACCGCGACAGCAGCCCCAGCAAATACGCCCGCGCCCGCTTCCGCGACCACGCCTGCGCGAACCGGCCCGCCACCACCGCGAATAGGTCATCGAACCCCGACCGCCACGCCGCAAGGTCTATCCTGGGCCGCTCGGCCACCGCCTGATCTGAGAGTCCATTCACACCTCGAAGACCTACGCGGTGGCCGCACTCATGTCACGCCGCCACGCCGGGCAACATCACGGGCTGCGGCTGTAGTACTAGGCTGGTCTCTGCTCCCGCGACAGCACTACACCGGCAGACGTACGATGGTAAGCATTCAGGTCCCCAGGTTTCCATTGTTGAGTTACTCCTGAGTCGCTGTGTGTAACGGGTTCGGGGTGTGGTTCAGGCGCTGGCGGGGACGGGTGGTATCCAGGGGTTCCCGGCGAGGGCGTCGCGGATGGCGGTGAAGGCCTCAAACCCGTGCTTGGCTGCGGTGGATGCGTAGCCGCGGATGGCGTACCGGTGCCTGGTGGCCTGCTCCGAGCGGAGCCGGCCACTGATCTTCTGCTGGGTTTTCGCGGGTCGGGCGTCGCGTTCGGCCTGGTTGTTGGTCGGCGGGACGGCGGTGTCGGACAGGAACCGCAGCACGTCGGCCTCGCGGTGCTTGAGGCATTCCAGCAGCAGCCGGCCCGGGGGCTGCTTCTCGCTGGCGCCGGGGACGCGGCGGACGTCGGCGAGCCCGGCGAGCACGCCGTGGCGGAACAGCCTGAGGTGTTCGGCGATCGCGTCTTGTGGCACGGTGTCCAGGCCGCGGGCGCGGGCCAGGTTCGCCCGGTGGATGAGAGCGCGTAGCTCGCGGGCGATCTGGCCGGGCCAGATCGCGTCCGGGTAGGCCTGGGCGGCGTCTTCGAGATCCCTGAGAATGTGGGCTGCGCAGAGCTGGTGGGCCACGCCGTCGAACTTGTCGTAGTTCTGGTACCGGTCGTGCACGATGACGGTGCCGTGCAGGTCGGAGTAGACGAAGTTCTTGAAAGAAGACAGGCCCCGGTCGCCGAGGAAGTAGTAGGTGAGCAGGCTGGTGCACGCGACGTGCAGGTACTTCTTGTGCGTCTTCGGGCCGGGGCCGGACCGGATCGGGGTCTCGTCCCCGCAGATGACGCGGGCCAGGATGATCAGCGCCCGGATCGTCTTGTTCGCCGCGGCGACCGCCCGGGCGGCGCGGCCCAGCAGGGCGTGCACCCACCCGTGCGACGGCCGGGTCCCGGTCATCGACTCGATGATGTCCGCGCAGCGCTCGACCGGGACGTGGTGCATCACCATCAAGAACACGCACCAGGCCTGCAGGTTCAGCCCGTAGGTCACGGTCCCCGGCGCCCCGGATACCTCCGGCGGGGCAGCAGCGACATGCGTCCGGCCGCAGCGGCAGGCCACCTCGTGCCGGTCGTGCTGGGTGGTCACCGCCCTTGCCTCGGGCAGGTCAGTGACCTGATGGGAGTACTGCACGCCCAGGTCCCGGGCGGCCGTGAGGTCTTCCCCGCACGCGCACCGGCCCTCCGGGAACACGTCCTCGGTCTTGTCCGGGCGAGGGTTCCACGCCAGGTACGCGCCCGGCGCGCCGGGCTGCTTGCCCGGCTTGCGCATCCCGCCGGCCCGGCGCGGCTTCTCCTTCGGCGGCGTCCGGCCGGGCAGGTCATCAGCCGACGGCGCCATCGAGGAGTTCCCGCTGTTGCGACCCAGCCGGCGACGCAGTTCCCGCACCTCATCAGCCAGCGCGAGCAGATCGGCCTTCAGCTCCCCGATAGCGGCAGCCTGCTCAGCCAGCGCCCGCTCCTGCTCCCCGATCCGCTCATCCCGGGCCGCGCACGAGGCGCAACCCGGTGCAGGAGGCGGCAGAACGGTCACAAGTGACCATGATCAGAGCCGGCCGACTGTAATCAAGCCGACACGCTGGGCCGGCTCTCGGAAGATCACGAGGCGATCGTGCAGTCACCCGTGTCACAAAGCTCAAGGCGCCAGGACCTGAATGTTTACGTACGATGAAGTGCCTGTATACGAGGCCCGTCTGCGTTCACTGCTGCTGGGGAGCGCAATTCAAGGTTGTTGGCCAAGCAATTCCGGTGGAAGAGCGGTGCTGGCATCCAGCACCTCAATTCCCAGGAGGCGGCCCTGATCATCAAAGTCAAGGTTGATCATTCCGGCCTCGCGCGGATCGCATGGGTAAGTCTTGGCGACTCCCCCAGCTGGGATCTCATTGGCTAGTTGGATGTATACCGCATCAGCCTCGCGGTCGTATCGGATCCTCACGGTGGTGACGCCGCCTTCAGGTTGTTGATGTAGTTCTGGCTAGCGTTGCGGATGACGGTGGTGATACGACCGTCGACTGATCCAATGAAGATATGGGATGCCGGATCATAGTACCCAGTCCGCCACCCTCCTTTATAGAAATATTGGAATGGCTCCTCGCCGAGTACCGCCTCCGCTTGATCAATTGAGATTCCGCGCTGGATCAGTCGTAGCGCAGCATGCTCGGTGACCTCAAGTGACTCTGAACCCGCGCGGAGGAACATCGTCACTTCGCCGTTCGCGTCCACAGCGAAACGGACAGCGGCGCAGTTATGAACTAGAACGGCGTCGGCTCTGTAAGTGGCCTGGATGTAGAAGTCGTGTGTACCGGTGACCGTCAGGTCCCACATCCACCCAGATTGGGCCCTACGTGTGTTACCGCCCAGGACTACAGCCTTGGCGCCATGGAAGGTGCGGAGGGCGTCGCCAACGCTCAGCATTTCCGCTCTGACCCAGCCGTGGGTGGTCTGGTCCCAGAACGGGTGACTGGTAGTGGTATGGATGACCGTCACCCTCTGTCCCACCCTGATCTTCAGGTTGTAGAGGTTGGAGTCGTGGTGGATGAGGATTGCGGAGACAGGTTCGGCCCGTGTTCTGCCGGTCTTGGTATTGGTGGCCAGAACCTTGTCTCCAGGCTTGACGTTGCGGATGGGAACGGATTTTCCATTCGCAAGGCGTACCTTTGTGTTAGAGGAGAAGCTCCCACCGCAGAGTAGACTCGCGGTAACTGGATAGGTCTCCGTGCCGTTCGTTATTCGGCGGCGGGGAGCCAGGGGCTTCCGGTGGCCCCCTGGGTGAGTGCGTCAAGTGCCGTGATGCCGTGCTTGGCGGCGGTCGACAGGTAGGAGCGGATGGCGCAGAATTGCTGGGCGCCGGTCATGGACCGCATGCAGCCGGAGACCTTGATGCGGAGCTTGCTCATGCGGATCTCGCGTTCGGCGGCGTTGTTGTCGAATGGCACGGCCGGGTCGGCGGCGAACCGGAGGTAGTCGTCCTCGCGCTGGCTGAGCCGGCGGGCAAGGGCGTGGTGCTTCTTCATGAGCGGCCCGGCGCGGGCGGCGGTGTCGTTCTTGCCGATCAGGACGGCGGACCGGAACTGGCGGCGGGCCGTGGCCAGCTTGAGTGAATCGATGCCGGCCAGGGTGCCATCCGCGGCGAGCGCGGCATCGGCGAGGCGTTTCATGGCGCGCAGGGCGCCGGCGGCCTGGCTGGCCCAGCACCACCGGCCCTCGGGCGCGGCATCGGTCACGGCCTGGAGTTCGCGCAGGATGTGGGCTCCGCACAGTGCGTGCCCGGCCAGATCCTGATAGGTGTCATAGGGCGCCCATGCGTCATGGACGGCGATGCCGGCGAATGAGGGCAGGACCCCGGCGGCGTCCATGGCGTCCTTCCCGCGCCTGGCGTGGACGGTGATCAGGGCGTGCTTGCCGGCTGAGGCGGAGTGGACCCAGGCGAGCGTGCCGGCAACCCGGAACCCGGTCTCATCGAAATGGGCGACATCGGCGGCGGTGACCGCCGAGCGGATCGCCTCCAGGGCCGGGCCCAGCGTCCCGGTGATCCGGGTGATCATGGCGGTGACCGCGCCCGGGGAGACCGGGACGCCGAACATCTCCCGGATGGCCTGGCAGGTCCGGTCCCGGGACAGGAACTGGCCGTGCCACAGGTATGCGCCGATCGCCGTCAGCCGGGGCCCGTACCGGACCGGCGCGCTCACTCCGGCCGGGGCCGCGGCGGCGGTCACCGTCCCGCAGCCGCACCGCCGGGAGATCATCTGATGCTCGGTGACCAGCGCCCGGATCTCGGGCAGGTCGATCACCTGCCGCCGCTCCGTCCCGGCCAGCGGCGCCCGGCCCAGGCCGGCGCCGCAGCCACCGCAGCGGGCCGGCTCGTGGCGCACCACCACGTCCGGGGTCGCCGTCATCTCCAGGGTCGCGCCCGGCTGCCCCTTCGGCCGGCCGGGCTTGCGGCCGGACTTGCCGCGCAGCGACTTCGGCGCCGGCCTGCCCAGCCCGTCCGCCGACGGCGGCCTCGAGGAATTCGAGGAGTTCTGCCCGAGCCGGGCCCGCAGCGCCGCTACCTCGCCGGCCAGGGCCTCCAGCTGCGCACGCAGCACCGATACCTCGGTGTCCTTCGCCTCAACGACCTCGCGCAGCCGGGCATTCGCCGCGCGCAAAGCGGCGATCTCCCCCGGCAACGGGTCGGCATCGGGCACAAACGGCATCAGACCATAGCCGGCAGTCAGTAATCAAAACGACACGCACGGCCGGCTCTACGTGACGTCAGACAGCCACGTTCACGTCGAACGACCAGACCCACCTATCCAGTTACGACTCGCGATGTCGGCCAGGTCGAATCCTTCGGCTTCTAGTCCGAACTTGCGTGATCTTGATAGCGAGGTCGTGGCGCTTATCTGGGGTGATGTCGCGTGAGTAGCCTGGCGGGCCGGTTGTTACTGGCTACTGGAGGGTGAGGGGCACCGGCACGCCGAGCAGCTCGAAGGCGCGGCGCTGGACGGGGGTGGGGCTGGTGAGCTTCTGGATCTTCTGCCCGGCGAAGGTGATGACCTGGCGGTCGAGGGTGGCCAGGTGGGCGAGCAGGTCGCGGTAGCGGTAGACGGGCAGGCCGTCGCCGTTGTGCTTGCTGGCGTCTTTGGCTTTGGCCTGGGGTGAGCGGCGGGCTGGCGCGACGGGGTCGGCGGGGGCTGGGATGTGCTGGTCGGTGTAGGTGAGCTCGGCGAGGGCCTGGCGCAGGTGCCAGGTGAGGTAGCAGGCGAGCATGCAGATCAGCACGTGGCCGCGGACCCGGCTGGGCAGGTAGTGGCGGATGGGCCGCAGGTCCAGGTCGTCGGCCTTGATGATGCGGAAGTTCCGCTCGACGTGCTTGAGGTTCTTGTAGGCGGCGACGATCCCGGCGGAATCGAGGACGCGGCGGGGCACGCTGGCACGGATCACGTAGATCCCGTCGAGGGCGGCCTCGGCGGCGATCTTGTCCTGGTCGCGGCGGAAGTCGAAGCGGCCTGGACCGATATCGAGGATCAGGTGCTTGGCCACCTTCCGCTTGCCGATCACCTTGCCGACCCGGATCCCGATCTTGTCCGGGTCGGTCAGCCGTCCGGCATCCGCCGATGCCCTGATCTTCGCCAGGTCTGTTTCGGTGGCCGCGAGCAGGTCCTCGCGCTTGCGGGCCCGCTCGGCGGCGAGCACCGGGTTGCGGCAGCAGATCAGCCGCTCGCCCGGGTAGTCCTGGTGGGTGATCTCGGCCAGGTTCTGCTCGTCGAACAAGGTCATCTGCAGCGGCCCGTCATCTTTGGCCAGCGCGGCGATCGCCGGGGCCTTCAGCGCGGTGACCCACTCCATCCCCTCGCGCTCGCGCAGGTCCGCGATCCGCGTGCCCGTGATCATCCCGCGGTCGCCGACCATGATCAGGCTGCCGATCCCGAAGTCATCGCGGACCCGGGTGATTGCGGTCGTGAACGCCACCGGGTCAGCGGTGTTCCCGGCGAAGACCTCGACCGCGACAGGGCGGCCTTGCGGATCGGTGAGCAGCCCGTACTCGACCTGCCTGCGGCCCCGCTTGCCGTCGCGGGAGTGCCCGAACGCGGCCAGCTCGCACTTGCTGCCCTCCACCCACGAGCTGGACAGGTCGAACATCGCGATCCCGCCCGGGCGCAAGTGGCGGGCGGCCAGCTGCTTCTCGATCTCCCGCTGGCGGGCGGCCAGCCAGTCCATCGCCGCGTAGACCTCGTCTGTGCTGGCGTCCGCCGTGCCGAGGTCGATGCCCAGCGTGGTATCTCCCCCGGCCCACCAGCAGGCCGTGGACAGCTTGGAAGCCGGCCGCACCGCGCGGGACAAGACCAGCGCATAGGCGATGTCCCGTTCCCGGCAGGCCGGCCCTGGCAGGTCCCGCAGGCCAAGCCGCGACGCCATCACGTGCGCCGCCGCCACATCGCCGTGCGGCACCGACCGCTCGGCCTGGAATACTGCGTCCGCGTCCACCAGGGTGGCGCCCTTCAGCGCCGCGTCGACCAGCGCGATGACCTGCTCGGGCAGGCGCGACAGGTTCGCCAGCGTCTCATGCCTGACCTTGCCCTCCTGGCGGAACGTGCGCCGGAGCAGCACGCTCTCATAGCGCCGTACCTCTCCGGCCTTGCTCACATAGCGGCTCGGGATCCTGGCCACGTGCATCGCATTGCCGCTGCGGCTCATACCAGCCATGATAGCTGACACGGTCACGAAATGCCTTGTTATCACCATAGTTCACTGGCTACGACTTCTGGTTATGCCGGACCGTCTTCGCACGTCAGCCAATGGTCGTCACGGAGCGCTACAGCAAGTTCGGTCTAGTCGGAATACGAGTTCTTCGTCGAGGAGCGACATTTCGGGGAACAGGAACATCAGGAGGGTGCCGACGATGCAGCCGGCAGCGGCAGCCCCGTCCTTCGCGCCAGAAAGAACGCTGACCAGGCATAGGCCCGGACCGGTGAATATCGTCGGGTCAGCGGACTGGCCTGTGGGGTCGGTGAGGTTGACGGGGTTGTCGTTGGCGTACTGGTAGAGATTGGTGCCTGAGCCTGCCTGGCCTAGGGGGTCTTGGCTGATGAACCGACCGATGCTGGGGTTGTAGTAGCGGGCCCGGTTGTATTGCAGGCCGGTGCTGTCGTTTTCGCGGCCGGTGTACTGGTAGCGATTTGCGCTGGGGGCCCCCGTGCTGGTGGCCCGCCCGAACGGGTCGTAGGTGTAGCTGGTGGTGATGCTGGCCTGGCTGCTGGCGAGCGCGATCACTGAGCCGAGCGCGTCGGTGAGGTAGCTTTGGGTGCCGCTGCTGTCGGTGCGGGCGTAGGCCTGGTCGATGCCTGGGCCGAGCAGGTAGTTGACCGTGGGGTTACAGCCCTACACGTTCAGCTACCAGCTTAACGGCAGCGGGCTCGTCACGCAGTCCACCATGACCAGCCCCGAAGGCCGGCAGAGACGGCGGTGGGCTGGCCGTCATGATTGGCGTAGGCGTAGGTGGTGGGGTTGCCCATGGGGTCGGTGACCGGTCCCGGATCGCGGACAGCCCGAACGCGACATCCTCGGCGAAGACGTAGGTCAGCCCGGTCCGCAGGCGCAGGTCCCAGCCGCTGACATGGGTGTCCCAGCTGATGGTGGAGGCGTAGTACTCGGTGGGGGTGTTCTGGGCCTGGTAGATGGCGTCGGTGAAGCCGGTTCCCGGCGAGGTCCGCACGTAGTGGATGTCGGACCCGTCGGGCAGGATCAGCTCGGCGCTCTGGTAGTTGTTCTGCGACCACAGCCGCATGTCGTAGGAGCTGGTGGTGCCGATCCCGAACGAGTAGGAGTTGCTGTCGGCGGGCCGGTAGACGCGGGTGAGGGCGACGGGGATGGTGCCGGGCAGCTCGAGGTCGGTTTTCTGGTAGGTCCACAGGCCGCTGCCCAGGTTGACCGGGTCGGCGCCGACCAGGCCCCTGAAGAAGTCCTTCAGCCACGGGGGAATGTCTGACCCGGAGATCATGGCGCCGGTGAACTGCCAGACCCGTACCCCCGGGTCGGGGACGATGTGCTTGCCGTCGGGGGAAACGGTGCCCTGCCCGTAGATGTACCAGCCCCGTTTTTGCGGGTCGTAGTTCCAGAACGGGACCCGTTGGCCGGGCGGCAGGTGGGAGTAGTTCGGGTAGATGATCTGCGCTCCGCCGCTGACGTAGGCTCCGGCGGGTTGCACGGACAGGTAGACCGGGAAGTACGAGCCGAGCGGCAGCGGGAACGGCGGCCGGTCGACCGGCACCGGGATGATGCTCAGGTGGGTCACCGGCTTCCCGTCGGGGCCGGTGACGGTGCTGCCCGCGGGGATGCGTACCTGCAGCCCCGGGATCCGCGGGGTGGTCAAGGTGAGATCGTGGCGGAGCGGGGAGGTGACCGCGACGGTGCGGGCGGGGTCGAGTCCGGGGAGCCAGATGGTGAACGGCAGGATGTTCTCGCGTCGTTCTGCACGTTGACACCGACCTGGAATGTCCCGTAAGTGGTGCTGGCTTCGCCGGTGCCCGGAGCGTTGACGGCGAGCACCCGGTGCCCGGCGTGCAGTCCGGTCAGCACGAACCGGCCGGTGGCGTCGGTGCGCGCGGACCGGCTGGTTCCCTGCACCGTGATCTGCACACCTGCGAGGGGCAGGCCGTTGAGCCTTAGCACCTGGCCGGCCACGGCGGTCGTCCCGGGCGGGGCGGGGCGGGGCGGCAGGTGCGTCCAGGGGGAGGTCACCTGCCCGGTGGTCCAGTTTCCGCGGAAGTTACGCCCGGCGGGCGCCCACCGCGCTGACCTGGTGGTTCTGAAACGGGGCAGCGGCACGGTCGCCGGCTTGCCTGCCGATGCTGCGCCTTCGCCAGCGCGATCGAGGAACGCCAGGCGGCGGGCCCGCGCGGCAGCCTCGATGCGGGCGGCGGCCGTGCCGGCGTGCCGGGGCCGCGTGCCCAGCCGCGCGGCCTGGGCGTGTGCGGGCTGGGCGGGCGGGTCGGTGAGCGTCAGCGTCATGCTGCCTGCCGCGGCCCCGTTCGGGTCGATGACGACCTTGTAGGTGCCGGTCGTGCCAAGGGTCGCCGACAGCGTGCCGCCGGTGGTGAGGATGTAGCCGGAGGTGAGCGTGCTTCCGTCCGGGTTCAGGATCGACACCTGGGACAGGGAAATGGTGACGTTACTGGCGGTCAGGTGAATGTTCTTCCCGGCCGTGCCGGCGAAGGTCAGGGAGCCGTTCTGGCCCGGTGTGGTGGTGGCGACGGTGACCGGGGAACCCCCGATCGAGATCGTCCCGGAGGTGTCGGCGGGGACCTGGTAGAAGGTGAAGGTGCCGCTGCCGGTGGCGGTGCCGTAAGGGTCAGCGGACACGGTGTAGGTGCCGGTCTGCGGCAGCGGCGTTGCCGGTCAGGTCCAGGTACCCGCCGCCGCCGCAGAAACCGTTCTGGCCGGACAAGGTACTGCCGTCGGGGTTCTTGACCGTCAGGTAGACGCAGCCGGTGTAGCTCCAGTCCGACCCGGCGATGAAGATCTTCTGCCCGGCCGTGCCGCTGAACGTGATGGCCGCGTTCTGCCCCGGGGTGCCGGTGGCCACCGCCACGGCGCCGCCCGCCTGCGACGGCGACACCGAGTACGATCCGTCGGCGGGGACCTGGTAGAAGGTGAAGGTGCCGCTGCCGGTGGCGGTGCCGTAAGGGTCAGCGGACACGGTGTAGGTGCCGGTCTGCGGCAGCGGCGTTGCCGGTCAGGTCCAGGTACCCGCCGCCGCCGCAGAAACCGTTCTGGCCGGACAAGGTACTGCCGTCGGGGTTCTTGACCGTCAGGTAGACGCAGCCGGTGTAGCTCCAGTCCGACCCGGCGATGAAGATCTTCTGCCCGGCCGTGCCGCTGAACGTGATGGCCGCGTTCTGCCCCGGGGTGCCGGTGGCCACCGCCACGGCGCCGCCCGCCTGCGACGGCGACACCGAGTACGATCCGTCGGCGGGGACCTGGTAGAAGGTGAAGGTGCCGCTGCCGGTGGCGGTGCCGTAAGGGTCAGCGGACACGGTGTAGGTGCCGGTCTGCGGCAGCGGCGTGCCGGTCAGGTCCAGGTACCCGCTGCCGCCGCAGAAACCGTTCTGGCCGGACAAGGTACTGCCGTCGGGGTTCTTGACCGTCAGGTAGACGCAGCCGGTGTAGCTCCAGTCCGACCCGGCGATGAAGATCTTCTGCCCGGCCGTGCCGCTGAACGTGATGGCCGCGTTCTGCCCCGGGGTGCTGGTGGTCACCGCCACGGCGCCGCCCGCCTGCGACGGCGACACCGTGTACGTGGCGTCGTCTGCGTCGTCCAGGGTCACGGTTGCCGAGCCGGTGCTGCCTGGTGCGAGCAGCAGGGTGTAGGTGCCGGTCACCGGCAGCGGCGTGGTGTCGATGTAGCCGCTGAGGTAGGTGTTGGTCATCTGCTGGTTCGACGGATCATACAGCGCCATGAGCCCGCCGCTAAACGTGTTGCCGGTCAGGTTGACGAAGACCTGCTGCCCGGCGGTGGCGCTGAAGATCAGCATCGCGATCCCGCCGGAGGTGCCGAGCGACACCTGCCGGGTGTCGCCCAGCGCCATCCGGGTGGTCTGGACCACGCTGGAGGCGCTGTATCCCGTCGGGGGGACGAACAGGTCGGGGCCGGTTGCCTGGCCGTCGGGCGTGGCGACCTGGACGGGCCCTGAGGCTGCTGACGCCGGCACCGTCCAGGTCATGGTGGTGGCCGTCGCCGCGCTGATGGCGGCGCGGGCCGCGCCGACCGTCAGCGTGTCATCGGTCGCGGTGGTGTCGAAGTGGGTGCCGGTCACGGTCAGCTGGGATTCCGGGGCTGCGACGCTGGCGCTGACCGAGCTGATGGCGGGCTGGCGTGACCCGGTCACGGTGAACGGGAACGGGCTGTTCGCCGTGCCGCCGGGGGCGGTGACAGTGACGGTTCCGGTGGCTGCCCCGTTCGGCACGGTCGCGGTGAGCTCGGAGGTGGACGCGGAGGTGATCGTGGCCTGGGTGCCGCCGAAGCTGACGCTGTCGTTGCTCGCGGTGGGACTGAATCCGGTGCCGTAGATCCGCACGACTGCACCGGGCGGGGCGCTGGCCGGGGCGAGCTGGATCACGGAGACCGCCGTTGAGGCCTGCCGCTGGATCGACAGCAGGTTGCCGGCCGGTCCCACTGGTAAGCCGCGGTCGATCCCGCCGGGTCGGACGCCTCGATCAGCCTGCCCTGGTCGTCATACCCGAACCCGTACGCCGAGGCAGGCGGCGGATCCGATGACGGGGCCAGTTCCGTGGCCGGGGCCGCGGCGCGGTCCGGGCGTGCCAGGCCGCCGGCCGAGGCGCCCGCTTGGGCCTGCCCGGATGCCACCTGGACCAGCAGAACAACCGCAACCGCCCAGGCCACCCGGCGCATAAGCTCCTCCGGACTAAGTTGTCCCGGCTCCGCAACACCCATGCGCGGCGGGGCCGTGACCTGATGTTCCGTCCGGATAAGGCATCCGTCAATACGCAATGTGATGAATGTTTGTGAATCAGGCGTTCAGCGCCGCCTGCGGCCTGTGCAGCTCGCCGAGAACCAGCCGTCTAACTGCATCATCGTTCTGCCGCCCTCGCTCGACGAAACCTGCGCAGACCCATCGCATGCCGACAGGGGCCTCCGTCCGTCCATCACCTGCCAGCCGGCCTGACTACGATGCCGTTCGGCCGGTGAATCGCTTCGGCCGGCCGGCCGGACAGCTTCCGGCCCGGCGCTTTCATGGTGAAAAGGGCTGTGAAACAGCATCGGGCAGCCCGTCATCATGGCAGTAAAGGAGATCCCGTGGGCCGGCTCCGCATAGCAGCGCGGTTCCTTCTGCCCCTGGTACTTCTGGCTCGGCACGCTGACCAGTGACCGTGGCTCCATTGAGCCGCCGCCATCTCCCGCCAAGCCCGCAGCCAACCCGTACCAGCACCACGTCCGGCAGCGGGCCTACCACATCAACCTGCTTGGCAGCCATGAAGTCCCGCGACCGGCCAGCTCAAGCTCGGCAGCTGCGGCGGTCACCATCCGGAAGGCGCGCGATCAAGTCTGCTGGGAGTTCACCCGGCTCAAAGGTCTGCCAGCGCCGGCGCACGCCTACATTCATCGGGGCGCGAACGGCGCGGTCGGGCCGATCGTCATCCCCCTGGGCTCTGCCTACCAGGCCTCCGGCTGCACCGACGGCGTCGCGCCCGCGCTGCTCGCCGAGATCGAGGCCCACCCCGGCGGCTTCTACCTCAGCATCGAAACCGGACTGCACCCGACCGGGGCCGCCCGCGGGCAACTCTGACCATCCAGCGCCGGAAGCCGGGAGTTCATTCACAGGAATAGCCGATCCCCGACATATCCTCCTGGCCGTGCGCCCGGCGGGCACGCGAAAACTCCGCTGCCCACATGCAGGATGTGGCGGTTCAGCGCATCGGCTGCGGATAGCCGGTGCTGGATCGGGATGAATTGCCTGCGCGGATCGCGCTGGTAGCAGATGAAGAACAACCCGCCAGCCGCGGACCTGGTCACCGGATCGATGCCGTCGAGGTACGAATAGCCGCGCCGCAGAATCCGCTGCCCGCCGTTATAGTTCGGGCTCGCCAGGCGGATATGCGCGTCCGCCGGAATTACCAGCGCATCGCCCTGGGCGGCCTTGAAGTCGGGTGGTTCCTTCTCGCGCGACCCGGTCAGCGGCGCGCCGGAATACTTGTACCGCCCGAATGCGCGCTGCTGATCGTCAAGCGAGGTCGAGTCCCACGCCCCGAGCAGCATACGGATACGGCGCACCACCATATACGAACCCCCCCGCATCCACGACTGCCCATCTGTGTCCCCCGCCCAAACGAACCGCTTCAGAGCCCGTTCGTCCTCGGCCATGATATTGGCCGTCCCGTCCTTAAACCCCATCAGATTCCGCGGAGTCACCTGAAGGCGGCTATTGGCCGTCCGCCCGAAACCAGCCAGCACCCACCGCGGCACCGCCACCGGGCCAGCGATACGGATCAGGTTATGCATCGCGTGAAACGCCACCTGCGGATCGTCCGCGCAGACCTGAACACCGAGATCCCCCCCACATACCCGCGGATCCAGTGCCTCGCCACGAAATCCCGGCAACTCAACCAGCGGAGCCGGACAACGCGCCGCCAGGCCGAACCGGTCACGTTCACCGTGCACGAAAACCGACCGCGCAATGCCGAACGTCACCGTCAGCGACGCCGCTGTCAGACCCGTATCCTCGCCAGTATCGGCCGGCGGCCCGGCCCCCGTCTCCAGCGGCCCCACCGGCTGGCCCCGGGACAGCAACGCTGCCGCGCGAGACCACTCACGCAGCAGCCACTGGAGACTCTCACGCGAGTCGGTGATGAGGTCGAACGTCCCGAACTGCAGGTGCTCCTGCGTCGCAGTCGCGATCCCAGCCTGATGATCACCGAAAAACGGGACGACCTCACGATGGGCAGGCGCATCTCGCCCATCCGATATGAGCCTCTCCGTCGCGAAGCCAAGCCCGGCACCAGCGCCCGCAAAACCCGCCGAGCGCAGGAACATCCGCCGAGAAGAACTCACCTAGCCACCACCGCCGTCGCCTCCGGCCAGCAGAACGCACCTACCCCACTATTCGCGGACAGACGCCAGGCCGGCAAGCCAATCGTGTCCCGGGCGCCCGCCTACAGTCTTCGGGAACATAACCGGCTGCTATGTGATCGCGACCGGGTGTCTCCCTATTTATAGATAGGAATACCGATTCGGCGTTATGGGCGTATATAGGTGCTTACCCGAGCGGTCATCCCAATGCCTGGTTCAAATGGCCGCTGGCCTAGCGATTACGCCCAGTGATCGGTGCATCGAGCCTATGGCACATCCTGTGCATTCAAGAGCAGAAGGCGTCTCCATAGCCCGTTCCACGAAAACCACATTTCGGATCGCAGCTAATTTCGAAATAGCACTGCTGAACTGGGAGCCCCCTTACGGAATCGAACCGTAGACCTTCTCCTTACCATTCCGAAGGCGCCTCGCCCTCAGCGCACAGCCTGCACTGACAGCCCGCTGGAATGCACAGAAAGCACAGGATGCACCCAGTGGCCGTTGCGGCCGGTCCACGACTCGTTCCACGGGCCAGCCGCGCCGGATGTCACAATCGGTGATCGAGGCAGCCGCGATTACATGGCTCGGCGCAGCGACCAGCGTTCTGGATTCACGGCAGTTCTCCAGCTACTGCAAACTTCAGCGCCCGGCACCAGGCTGCTTGCGTTCAAGGCAGCAGCGTGAATGTCTGAAGGTGAGCCGGGCGCACCACCGAGAAGTGCCGGCGGTCCAAAGTGGCGATCTCGTCTGCGCCCAGCCTTTCGGCGACCGCGATGACCGAGGCGTCCACCAGGCCGAGAGGGAAGTCCGCGTACTTCTCTACCAGATCGGCCATCCGGTCCAGGTCCGACATGATCAGCGGCACCATCATCACCTGACCGGACCGGACTGACCGCAAGAACTCAGCCTCGGCCCGCGCGCCGCGCTCCCGCTCCAGCAGGAACCCGACCTCCGCCAGCACGGGTGCTGGCATCAGCAGCGGCGGCGGAGTCCGCCGCATCAGCTCCACGCACCGGCCGTGATCACGGTCATCAGCGTCCGCCGCAGCGAACAACGGCCCGGTATCCCAGATGATCACCGCGCGTCGCGGCCCATTTCCTCACGCAGGATCTCCTGCGACCGCACCGCCACGTCGCCCTTGCCGCTCGCGAGCGTGCCCACGAACGACGGCAGCGGCCACGCAGGCTCACCGTCATTTCCTTCGGGCAGGCTCTCGCGCACCAGCACGAGCATCGGCGCGACCTGTTCCTCAGGAAGGCGGTCAATCAGATGATGAAGTTCTTCCCGCATCACGCTCATTGCTCCAGCCTAAGCCACCAGCGCGGCCCGTTGCCCTGCCAGAGCCTCCAGCGCCGGCGGCACTCCGATCCCGGCACGCACGCACGCAGCCGACCATCCTCCGCAGTTCGAAGCCGCCCTGGCGGCACAGCTGCCAGCATCCGCCGTCGGCACTGCGCCGCCGCCAGGTCTTAGTGTGATCAGCGTGAGCGATATCGACGCACCTGCGGCGGTGCCCGCTGCCGTGGCCGGCGAGCTCGCGCGGCTGCGGGCTGAGAACGCCCGGCTGCTCCGGCTGCTGAGCCTAACGCGGCGCGAGGCCGCGCCGCCGGTCCCTGCGCAGGCCGGGTTCTTCGAGGCGCCCCCGGGCACGGTGCATGCCGGGTCGCCGCCCGAGGCGAAGGTGGCGTTCTTCGGCGCGCTGTTCGCCGCCCGAACCGATATCTACGCGGTCCGCTGGGACAATCCTAGGACGGGACAGAAAGGCTGGCTTCCGGCTGTCCGGGGCGGCTGGCGGCGGGGCCTGCGGCACGCCGATCGTGACTACCTGCCCCTGACGCCGCAGGTCCTGGAAGCGCACCTGTCCGGCGACATCCACGTCGGCCTTTACCCGCTGCTGGACAGGGACCGCTGCTGGTGGCTCGCCGCCGACTTCGACGGTACCGCGGCAATGCTGGACGCGCTGAACTACATCAAGGCCGCCCGCGCCGCCGGCGTGCCAGCCGGCCTGGAGGTCTCCCGGTCAGGGACCGGCGCGCACGCCTGGATATTCTTCACCGCGCCCGTCCCGGCCGAGACGGCGCGGCGGCTAGGCACCGGACTGCTCCGCGAGGCGATGTCGCTGCGCGGGCAGATGAGCCTGGCCAGCTACGACCGCCTGTTCCCCTCCCAGGACACCCTCCCCTCATCCGGCGTCGGGAACCTGATCGCCGCACCCTTGCACGGCAAGTCCCGCCGCGACGGCACTACGGTGTTCCTCGACACGGCCACCATGGAAATGCATGACGACCAATGGGCGTACCTCTCGGCGCTGGGCCGCGTTACGCCACGGGAGGCCGCGTCAGCAGCAGGACGCGCCAGGCCGGTTACCGTGGGCTCGGCGGTCAGCCGGATCGAGACCGCCGCATCGACCAGGACAAAGCCGGAGCTCCCGCCGGTCATCCGCGCCCGCCTCGGGTCCGGGATCAGGCTCGAGCAATGCCATCTGACCCCGGCGTTCCTGACCACGCTCAAGCACGCCGCGTCGATGCCGAACCCGCTGTTCTACGAGCGGCAGCGGCTGCGGATCACCACTTGGGGCCTGCCCCGCTTCCTGCACAGCTTCGACGAGACCGTCGATGGCGGCCTGATCCTGCCACGCGGGCTCGCCGACAAAGTCACCGCGCTAATCGAGCAGTCAGGCGCGCGCCTGGAGGTCACCGATGAACGCGCCCAGGGAACAGCCAGGCAGTTCACCTTCACCGCTACCCTCACGGCCCAGCAGCGCCAGGCCGCCGACACCCTGGCCGGGAACGACATCGGCGTGCTCGTCGCCCCGCCCGGCGCGGGCAAAACCGTCATCGCCTGCGCGATCATCGCCGCCTGCGCCACCTCAACGCTCATCCTCGTCGACCGCAAGACCCTGGCCGACCAGTGGCGCACCCGGATCGCCGACCTCCTCGGCGTCAAGGCCGGCCAGCTTGGCGGCGGCCGTACCAAGCTGCGGGGCAGCATCGACATCGTCACCCTGCAGACGCTCGCCCGCCGCGACGACGTCCCCGCCCTGACCGCCGGATACGGCTTGATCGTCGCGGACGAGTGCCACCACGTCCCCGCCGCCGCGTTCGAGCACGCCGTCCGGCAGATCCCGGCGCGCCGCTGGCTCGGCCTCACCGCAACCCCGTACCGGCGCGATAAGCTCGACGACCTGATCGCCCTCCAGATCGGCCCCGTCCGGCACACCATCACCACCCCAGCCGGCACGCAGCAGGCCGCCGGGCAAGCCGAGACCGGCCAGTCCCAGCTGGACCTAGGCGTTCACGCCCCGGGCACGAGGCCATCCCCAGTGCTGCGGATCCATCCAACCCAGTACCGCTACCCCGGCGACGCAGACCCGTCCGCCCCCGGCGGCATCGCCGCCATCTACAAGGACGTCGCCTCTGACAGCACGCGCACCACCCAGATCGTCGGCGACATCACAGAAGCACTGGCCCGGCACAGGAACTGCCTCGTGCTCACCAGCCAGATCAGCCACCTCAACCAGTTCGCCGAAGCACTGCGCGACTACGGCCACGATCCCGTCATCCTCCGAGGCGGCATGGGAGCCAGAACCCGCGCCGCCGCCCTGGTCCGGCTCGAACCCCAGCCCGACGCGCCGCCGCTGCTCATCCTGGCCACCGGCGCCTATATCGGCGAAGGATTCGACTGCCCGGCCCTCGACACCCTCTTCCTCGCCGCGCCCATCGCGTTCAAGGGCCGCCTCGTCCAGTACGCCGGCCGCATCATGCGCACCCACCCCGGCAAGACCACAGCGGAAATCCACGACTACCACGACCAGCACGCCCCCGTCCTCGCCGCAACCCTCGCCAAGCGCGCACCTGGCTACACCAGCCTCGGCTACCCCGACCCCCGCCACCTCCCACACACCCCGAGCACCCCCGCACCACCCAAACCCACCGAACGCCAGCCCGCCAGCCGAGTCGACGGCCCAGCAGCTGACCCGACCGCGCCCTGAGCCGAGCCGTTCCGCAGCCCCACGGGCCACCGGAGCCGGACCCAGGCACTCACTCCTGCATGCGTCAGGGCTCGTTAACAGTCTTCTTGCGCCCTTCTTGCGCCGAGTTCGTCGTCAGAGACCTCGGCCAGCCTCCCGGGTCCCGTGCCGGTCACTTCCGGCGAGGCGGCCGCGGCGACGTCTCGATCAATGTGTGCAGTCAGTGCAACCTGAGCAGATGAGCGTCTCTTTGGCAGGAAACCGGCCCGATGCTGGCCGACGCACGTTCAGCCCGCCAGTTCTTGGCAATATGCGCGAATACCTTTATCTCCGGCGGGCCAGGGACATTTCGGCATGGCCGACAATGCCCATCAAGCGCTAATGCCCACTCTGCGTAGCCGATCCGGTCGGGAAAAATCATGAGCCGCACGCCGAGCCGGTCCACGACTCGTTCCACGAAAAGTGATCTCTGGCGAAAGCACTGACGAAACAATGCTCTTACCAGCAGAAAGGCGAGCCCCCTTACGGAATCGAACCGTAGACCTTCTCCTTACCATGGCCATGCTTAGTCGCCCTCAGCGCACTAGCTGCACGGACAGCACAGTGGAACGCACAGAAAGCACAGAATGCACTCACTGTGCCTGAGACCCGGTCCACGACTCGTTCCACGATCTGCGTGCCTCGCCTGGCCACCGAGTCACGCTCAGTGAGCACCTTGCCGTTACAGTCCGTGGACGGTCACATGGTCCGGGATCCCCTGGAAGCGCGGGCAGTTCTGGATTGAGCTGGTCTTAGTATTTCCGCTGTCGGTCAGCTGCCCTGTAGCCGCCGGAGCCCTAAGCGCGGTCCAGGTGGACCTTGACAGGGCCGAGCACCGGCCGATCCCGGGGCCGGCGGGAGGCCGGGCCATTGGGGGTAGCCTCACGGCCGCCAGGGCGCGTTCCGTAGGAGGCGGGGCTGCGCATGCCCGGCACGGAGTGCCGGGGGTGGTGTTGTTGTCCTCGATCCGGCTAGCCGCCTGACGTGCCGGGGAGGACGATCGTTGCCATGGCGACAGCTGAAGAAGGGCTGCAGGCCCAGATCCGCAATATCGAGTCCACGTACGGCAAGCCGATGGACCACTGGCTTGCAGTCATCGCCGCGAGCGGCCTGACCAAGCACAACGAGGTGGTCAGCATGCTCAAAGCCGACTACGGCATGACCCATGGCGCCGCTCACCGGGTCTCGCTTGTATCCCGCCAGGCCAGCACTCCGCCGGCCGCGGCAGCCGATCCGGCAGATCCGGCCGGCTCCCTGTATTCGGGAAGGAAGGCAGCTCTCCGGCCGCTGCACGATGCCCTGATGACCACGATCTCGGGGTTCGGCGATGACGTGCAGCTGGCCCCCAAGAAGGGCTACCTCAGCCTGCGGCGGCACAAGCAGTTCGCGATGCTTCAGCCCAGCGGCGCGGGCCGGGTCGACGTCGGGCTCATCCTGCCCGGCGAGCCAGCTCAGGGCCGCCTGGAGCCCGCCGCGGGATTCAACGCCCTGTTCACTCACCGCGTACGCGTACGGGTATCCAGCGCCGCCGATATCGACACCGAGCTCACCGCCTGGCTCCGCCAGGCATACGACAGGGCATGACCAGACGAAAGCAAGACCAGACGCACCTCGGCATCGACGCGCACTTCAGGCAACCCGGCCATTAACTGCTCCGAATGTCGCCTCGAGTACTTCCTCCGGAGGCAATTGCCCCTTCCGGCCGCGGCGAGGCCGGCGGGTCAGGGCAGGTGCCGACCGCTGATCAGACGGGGAGGAGCCTCGCTAGGCGGCGTCGCCGATGGTGACGGGCAGGCTGGCCAGCCGCCATTCGGGCATCCCGTCGTCCAGCCGTCGTGCGGACAGGCCGCTGGCGCGCAGCAGGCGGACGGCGTCGTGGGCGAACACGCAGTACGGGCCGCGGCAGTAAGCGGCGATCTCGGCTCCGGGGGGCAACTCGGCCAGGCGCTCGCGGAGCTGGCTGATGGGGATGGATATGGCGCCCGGGATGTGCCCGGCGGCGTATTCGGCTGGCGGGCGCACGTCCAGGACGGTGACCTGCCCGGCGCTTGCGCGGCGCAGGAGCTCCTCGCGGGAGATCTGCTCGACGTCTTCCCCCAGGTAGGCGCGGCGGGCGGGCTCGACATCGGTTAGCAGGCTGGTGGCGACATCGCGCACGCTGGCGAACAGGCGGGCCACGTCGTCGCTGGCGAGTGAGTAATAGACCCGGGTGCCCTGCTTGCGGGTGCTGACCAGCCGGGCATGGTGCAGCACTTGCAGGTGCGCGGAGCAGCTGGTCAGGCCGATCCCGGCCGCGCCGGCGAGGTCTTCTACGCTGCGCTCGCCCTGGGCGAGCAGGTCGATCAGCTCCAGCCGTTTCGGGCTGGCCAGCCCTTTGCTGACCCGGGCGAACTGCTCATAGAGCTCTGCCTTGTGCCGCGCGTCGCCCATCGCTGCTGCCTCCCGGTGCCGGGTCTTCCCCTGTCGCCTCCTTGCAATATATCATCTTCCATAGATCTATGGAGTAACGTAGATTGACGGTGGGGTGCTGTCAGGGGCCCGGGGAAGGAACCTTGTGGCCGGGACGAGGATCGTGCCTGTCGTTGATGAGGGCCTGGGGAATTCCGCCTATCTGGTTGATCTGGGCGACGGGCGGGCGCTGGCGGTGGACGTCTCGCGGGACCTGCGCGCGGTGCGCGCCGCCGCTGGCAGCCTCGGGCTGCGCTTCGCGTTCGCGGCCGAGACCCATCTGCACGCCGACTTCCTGTCCGGCGCACGCCAGCTGGCGGCCGACGACGGCGCGGAAATCCTCGCCTCAGCGGCCGGGCAGCGCGCGTTCGCGCACCGCGGGCTGGCTGACGGGGACGGGGTTGACGTCGGCGGGCTGACGCTGCGAGCCTGGGAGACCCCGGGCCACACGGCCGAGCACCTCGCCTACCTGCTACTGGACGGCCGCGACGTGCTGGGCGTGTTCACCGGCGGCTCGCTCATCGTGGGTGCGGCCGCCCGCACCGACCTGGCAGGCCCTGAGCAGACCGAGCCGCTGGCGCGGGCACAATTCGCGTCACTGCGGCGCCTGGCCGCCCTGCCGGATGCGACGCCTGTGTATCCGACGCACGGCGCCGGGTCGTTCTGCTCAGCCCCGCCGGGCGCGGACCGGGTCACCACCATCGGCCGGGAGAAGGCCGCCAACCCGCTGCTGGCGGTTCCGGATGAGGACGCGTTCACGCGGGCGCTGCTGGCGAGCCTGGGCAGCTACCCGCCCTGCTTCCTGCGCCTGGCGGAAGAGAACCGCCGCGGCCCCGTGGTCCTGGCCGGCGACCGCCAGCTGCCGACGCTCACCGCCAGACAGGTCAGCGCCCTGAAGACCGAAGGCGCGCAGGTCATCGACGTGCGCCCGGTCGGCGCCTACGCGAGCGGCCATGTCCCGGGATCGCTGGCCATCCCGCTGCGCCCGGTACTCGCGACCTGGCTGGGCTGGCTCGTGCCCAGCCCCGCCACCCCGCTCGTGCTGGTCCGTGACCCCGGCCAGGATCCCGCAGAGTTCGCCTGGCAGGCGCTCAAGATCGGCTACGGCAACCTGGCCGGCGAGCTCGAAGGCGGCCTGCCCGCCTGGGCCGCGGCCGGGTACCCGGCCGCGGCGACACCGCTCGTTGCGGCCAGCCAAGTCGACCCCGCCCGGGTCGTCGACGTGCGCCAATACAGCGAGTACGTCACCGGCCATCTGCCGCGAGCCCGCAGCATCGAACTCGGCGCCCTGCCCGCGGCGGCCGGGACCCTCACGGGCCAGGACCTGGTGATCATGTGCGGTCACGGTGAGCGCGCGGCCTCCGGCGCCAGCATCCTTGAGCGCGCCGGCCATCACGGCGTCGCCGTCCTGACGGGCGGCCCGAAAGACTGGTCGCAAGCCACCGGGCTGCCCTTGCAAGAAGAAGCGTGACCCCGCGATGGCACCCGGTGCACGCCCGCCTGAATCATCCACCCCGGCCACGCCAGCAACTGACGTGCCAGCAGTGGATGTCAGGCTGGGCCTGCGCGCGAACCTCGCCCAGTTCTCGCTCCTGGTTGCCGTCAACGCCCTCGTCGGCGGCACTCTCGGCCAGGAACGGACGGTGGTGCCGCTGCTCGCCACCCGGACCTTCCACCTGGCCGCGTTCACCAGCGCACTGACCTTCATCATCGCGTTCGGCGCCGTCAAGGCCGCCACGAACTTCTTCGCCGGCACCCTGTCGGACCGATTCGGGCGCAAGCCGGTGCTGGTCGCCGGCTGGCTGGCTGCAATCCCCATTCCACTGCTGCTGATCTGGGCGCCGAGCTGGGGCTGGGTCGTAGCCGCCAACGTGCTGCTGGGCATCAACCAGGGCCTGACCTGGTCCACAACAGTGATCATGAAGATCGACCTCGTCGGCCCGGCACACCGGGGCCTGGCCATGGGCCTGAACGAGGCCGCCGGCTACGGCGCCCTCGCGATCACCGCGCTGGCCACCGGCTACCTCGCCGCCGACTACGGGCTGCGACCCGGCCCGTTCCTGCTCGGCGCTGCCTACATCGCCCTCGGCCTCGGCCTGTCCGCGGCGTTCGTCCGGGACACCCGCGGGCACGCGCGGCACGAGGCCGCCTCCCACGCCACGTCAGCCGGCGGTCCCGGCGAGCACCTGACCACCGGGCAGATCGCCGTCCTGACCAGCTTCCGGGAACGGGCCCTGTCAGCCGCGTGCCAGGCCGGCATGGTCAACAACCTCAACGACGGCCTCGCCTGGGGAACATTCCCCGTCCTGTTCGCCCGGCACGGCCTGACCGTCGCTCAGATCGGCATCCTCGCCGCCCTCTACCCCGCCGTGTGGAGCACCGGCCAGCTCGGCACCGGAGCCCTGTCGGACCGGATCGGCCGCAAATGGCTGATCGCCGCCGGCATGCTCGTCCAGGCGCTCGCCATCGGCCTCATCGCAGCCGGAACCACCTTCGCCGCCTGGGCGCTCGCCGCGGTCCTGCTCGGCGCCGGGACCGCGATGGTCTACCCGACCCTGCTCGCCGCCGTCGGGGACGTCGCCCACCCGGCCTGGCGCGCCCGCTCAGTCGGTGTCTACCGGCTCTGGCGCGACGGCGGATTCGCCATCGGCGCACTGCTCGCCGGCGTCGTCGCCGACGCCTGGGGACTGCCGGCCGCCATCTGGATGGTCGCCGCCCTCACCGCCGCCTCCGGCATCATCGTCGCCATCCGCATGTACGAAACACGCCCGGCCAGCACCGGGACAGTACCCGCGAGCGGCGGAGCACCCGGGCCGTAAAAAGGATTCCGGGGGACGGCGGCAATCGAACTGAAACGGTGCCACGTCACGCCCTGCGGGCCCGGCGCCACGCAGACTGCCGCACCAGGCCGGCTGGTCTACGCTGCCCGCGCCTCAGCCGCAGCCTTGATATTGATGAGCGTCTGGCGGATACCGCGGCTGACCTGGCGGCTCCGCGGGACCGGCAGCTCAGCGAGGCGGCTGGTGAGCGGGCACCACAGGAACTGGTAAGACTCGGTGAGCAATGTGCCGCCCGGCGCCGGGCGCAAGTCGTACCGCCACGCTGTCTCCTCCCGGCCGGTCTTGTCGTGCACGGTCGTGAAGGCGAACAGCCGGGCCTCTTCCGCGCCGGTGATGACGGCCGTGGTCTGCCACCGGAATTTGCCGAGCTTGTTGTGCCCGCGGAAACGCGCTCCCGGCACGGCAGTGCCGACGTCGTCCAGCCATGTGCACCGGTAACACTCCGGGCTCCATTCGCCCATCCGGGTGATATCAGAGACCAGGAGGTAGACGACCTCCGGCGGTGCCGCGATCTCAATGCTCGCCGAGCCTCGCTTCGCGGTCGGCATAGTCCGGTCCTCCGGTCAGCCGCTGGCGGCGAAAGTCCATCTGATCGACCCATTTATGATCCTCTACCCGCTGCGCTGCGGCCACTCCTGCTTCCCGCCCCGGGCATCCGCGAATGGTTGCTCGGCCCGTCCAGCGCAGCGCCGGATCAGGAATTCGCGCCTAGGGTCCGGGCGGTTGCTGCCGGGCTTCGATGCGGTGCTTGAGGGCAGCGATGTTGGCCGGCATCTCGTGCCGGGCCTGTCGGCGTACGAAGAGCGGCACGAGGACCTTGCCGATGCCGTGGCCTTCGAAGTCGACGGAGATGGTAAGCCGGGACGTGCTGCCGGTCAGGGGCTCCACGGCGAGGTCCACGGTGGCGCGGACCGGCCCGTCGACGCCACGGACGCCCCACGTGCGCGGCGGGTCGGCGTGGGTGACTACTGACGTGACGGTGCGGCTGGCGCCGCCGATCCGCCGCGTGGTCACGCACTTCATTCCTGGCTCGGCCGAACCGGGTGGGTCGAGGTGACCTTCGCTGACTCCTGACTGCCATTCGCTGAACCGGGCCGGGTCGGTGGCATAAGCGAACACCTCAGCGGCAGGGCGGTCCACGTCGGCGGCGGCGATAACCGGCGGCACGTCAGCTCTCCTTGCCGAGCAGAGCGGCGTACCTGGCCAGGTACAGCAGCCACCCCTGGTCGTGGCCGATGCCGTCGGCGACGGACTGCCAGCCGGGGCCGTGCCGGTCCAGGTTCCGGTGCTCAAGCTCCACGCGGGTGCGGTCCGGGCCTTCCGCGATAAACCGGACCTCCACCTCGCTCGTGCTCTCCGGGTCGGTCTCGACCTGCCATTGAGGGCTGATATCCCAGCTGAACACCACCCTGTCCGGCGGTTCGTAGGCCAGGACCCGCGCCCACCGGCATTCGCTGCCGTCCGTCGCCCGGTCGTAGATGTGTCCCCCGGCCCGCGGCTCGAACACCGTCTCTGCGATCGGCGCGGCCAGCAAGTTGTGCTCCGGCGGCTTGAAGTCGCCGAACCGCTCGGTGAACGCCGCGAACGCCTTCGCCTGAGCCGCGTTCACCACCACGTGCCTGCGGACCACCGTGGCATCGGCACCGGTCATGAACTCTCCTCCGTCTTCTCCCCGGCGAGGTCCGCATAGCTTTCCATGGCCCGCCGCCAGAACGTGTCGAGCTGATCGCGCAACGCGGCCACCGCGGCCGGGTTGAGCCGGTAGATCCGCCGGGTCCCAGCGGCCCGCTCGCTGACCAGCCCGGCGTCCTTGAGGATCTTCAGGTGCTGGGAGACCGCAGACCGTGACACCGGCAGCCCGGCCGCGAGCCGGGCGACCGCCATCGGGCCCTCGGCCAGGCGGCTCACGATCGCGAGCCGGGTATCGTCCGCCAGCGCGCTCCAGCCGTCAGGAACTTTGTTAGAAACCACTAACCGTTAGAATTCACTAACCGAGCGTCGGTGTCAAGTCCTGCCAGCGGCCACCTCCTGCACTAGCCGGCTGAGCGCCGAGGCGGCGGGCGACGCCGACGATGATCGCTCACCGCAGCGGTGGTCCTTGGCGGACGCCGGGTCAGTTCAGGTCGAGGTGAGGGCGCCGGTCTGTCGCCGCGTCTATGACATATCTGACTATCTCGGCTGGCATGGCGGCATGCTCGGCGATGTCGTCGATGGTTACTGCGATGTCCTGCAGGAGCGTGATAGCCGTGCCAAGCAGTGACGGTGACTCGGGCGGTCCCAGCGGGCCTGGTTCCGGGTTGCCCCATTCGGCCAGCTGCACGTTGGCGCGCCGGTAGGCGGCGTCGTTGAGCAGCTTCAAGCTGTGCGCCCGGTATACCAAGGCCTTCAGGCTGACGCCCCACCGCCGCTTGGCCCGGTGAAAGGCTGGCCAGTCTACTCGGCGGGGCAGGTCCTCGGCGACCTGGTCGGCCGGGGTGAGGAACGCTGCGGCGAAGGCGTGGGCCTGGTTCTCGATGACCTTGGATCCTGGCTCAGCGTCGTGATGTAGCAGCAGGTGCCCGAGTTCGTGGGCGGCGTCGAAGCGGGACCTCGCCTTGTCATCTTTCATGGGCGACAGCAAGACGACCGGGCGCCGGCTGGCGGAGGTAGAGAAGGCGTCCACCCGCTCATCAATCCTGTCCTCGGGCAGGCGCAGGACCAGGACCCCGTGTGCTTCCAGCAACCGGACGACATGGGGGACGGGGCCTTCGGCAAGGCCGAGCGCAAGGCGCGCCTGGTCAGCGGCTCTCGCGATGCCGTCCTGCGTGTCCAGACCTGCTACGTCTAGCGCGGGCATCGTTACTTCGGGCAGGTCGACGTAGTCCTCAACTGCGGCTAGCACCTCCAGGCCGAGCTCGGCGAATGCGAGCGCCTGGTCCCGGCTCATCGCCGGGGTGGACCGCAACGACCGGAAGTGCGCAGCCGATGCCGAGATCAGCTGAGGCGACACGGCGGTCATCAGGAACTTACCGGGCACGCCTAGGGCCAGGCACAGCTCTGCTGCTAGGGCAGTAGTCGGCCGGATTTGATCCCTTTCCAACTGGGTCACTGCGGCCGGGGAGATGCCGACCTTCGCCGCAAGCTCGGTGCGCGGGAGCCGGGCCATCCGCCGTGCGATCCCGAGCCGGGCCCCGCTGAACGTGTCGACCGTCCCGGCCGCCCGCCGACGGCGCGCAGCCAGGACACGATCGGGCGGCACGCTCACTGTTCCGCTGTCCTGGGCCGTTGCTTGAGGCTGACCAGAGGGCTGGGCATGTCCCGGGTGCTGAACGTGTCCGAGGCAGGTCCCTCGCTCTCATCCGACGCAGGGACCATCGCGCCAGGCTTATGCCACCAGATGTTCTGCACTGCCAGCCAAGGCCGCTCGCCCAGCACCGGCAGGCCAACCCAGCCGCCCGTATACGGACTGTTCGACCCGCCTGCCCAGACCAGCATCACCTCACGCAGCCGCGCAGCTGCACCAGGCCCCGGAAGCTCGTCCTCGAACAAGCCACCCGGCACAGCTAGGCCGGCGCCGAGGCATGCTGTGTTGGCAGCAGCCGCCTCGGCACGGACATCACTTTCGCCCGCCCATCTGAAATCGACGTCCCAGCGCGGCTCTGCCAAGGAGATGCTCGGCGCGCTCTTCATCACGTGCAGCCGCACGCCGCCAAACCTCAACCAAGAGCGAATCGTTTGGTGCAGTCACCTCCACGCCGATGCCGAGACCGGCAGGATTGGCAGCATCCCAGCTCTCCCGCACGACCAGCGTGCGGATGTTCTCGTTAGCGGTGATCCCGAGCGATCGGTTCGTGTCCCCGACCTCGCTCGGCTCGAACCGGTCCACGTTGATCTTCCACATCCGCGCGATGATCCGTTCGAACATGTCGATCACGCCCGCTGCACGCTGAATGGCAACGATGTCATCGAGCCGCTCCCGCGCCGCCGCTTCCCAAGGGGTCATTGATGGATTGAAGTCCATCCGACGCTCAGGTGCAAGAAATTAAGCAGATAGGCGTGTCGGACTCTCAGGCCGCCCGCCGGTCGAGCCTCACCGCCACAGGGCGGCATGTAGCCCCGGTCGCCGTTGCCCCTGGCAGCGAGATACTCATCGAAAGGCGTGAGCAGCCCCCAGTGGGGCTGCCGGGTAGCCGATGTCCGGCCTGCCCTGCCGACGGACGAGCACGCGGTCGCGCAGCCAGGTCAGCGTGTGCAATCAGTGCATCGTGGGCACTCGAGCGTCTCTTTCAGGGGTCGACGCTACTGGAGGCAGCGGCCGAACGGGGCGAGCCGCGATCCGCTGCCTCGCGGAATCCGCGCCGCGCGACAAGCCAGAACCAGCCGATTCAGGGCTAATCTTCGCGTCATATTCCCGGAGCGCGCCTCCGCTGGCCAGCCAGGAGGGCGCTGCAGATCGCCGTCGTCACCCTCAGTGACCGATGCTCATGGGCGCCGACTCGACTTATTGGGCAGCCCGGTCCACGACTCGTTCCACGGAAGTTGGACACTACCCGAAATCAATAACTAAACAAGTCTCTAGCCAGCATAAATGCGAGCCCCCTTACGGAATCGAACCGTAGACCTTCTCCTTACCATGGCCACGGCGCCCCGCCCTCAGCGCACAGCCTGCACGGAAAGCACGGCGGAACGCACAGAAAGCACAGAAAGCACTGAGTGTTCACTGCACCCGGTCCACGACCCGTTCCACGCCCGGCAAGCCTTCCCGCCATTCCGTGTAACCCTCCGTCACCGTGCTGTGGTCACGGCGCGTGAAGGCCTTCAGGCTGCGCGGCTGGCCGGCCAGGCCCGCTGCCCGGCTGGCCGCTACGGGACGGTCCCACCGGGGACGACCCATCGCACCGGCTGGTTCGTGATCTGCGCGACCAGGCCGCAACCGGCGTCATAGCGCAGCACGGTGACGTGTTCCGGTTCCGCGACAGCGGCGACCAGCAAGTCAGGCAGCCGGGCCGACCGCATCTGCCCGCTCCGCCACAGCTCCGCTTGGACCTGCAGCGCCCGCCGCCAGTCCTCATCTAGTGTGGCCAGTCACTCATAGCCCGCGTCCCGATCCGCTCCATCTTGCGGTGGCACCGTGACATCCTCCGCCGCCGCTGGGCGCGCCAGTCCCGGTGCGGCCACACCGGACGCCCGCCGACGCGCCGCAGTGTCCGGCCGCTGGTGCTTCGGCTGGCGCGTGAGAATGAGTCGTGGGGTTACCGCCGCCGTCCACGGCGAGCTCGCGGCGCTCGGCGTCACCGTGGCGCCGTCAACGGTCTGGCAGATCCTCAAGGACGCTGGCATCGACCCTGCGCCCCGCCGGGACGGCCGGGCTGGAACGAGTTCCTGCGATCCTAGGCACAAGCGTTCCTGGCGCTGGACTTGTTCACCGCCGACCTGCTCAATGCCACCAAGGTGTACGTCCTGGCCGTCATCGAGCACTGCAGCCGCCGGGTCGGGGTTCTCGGAGACACGGAGCACCCGGCCCGGTCCTGGGTGGTGCAGCAGGCCCGAACCTCCTGATGGATCTCGATGACGCCGACATCCGGGCGAGTTCGTGCTGCATGACCGGGACGCCAGCTTCAGCGCCGCGTTCGACGCCGTCTTCCAGTCCGCAGGGATCAGGGTCATCCACTCGGCTGTGCAGGCGCCGAGGATGAATTCGATCATGGAGCGATGGATCGGCAGCTGCCGCCGTGAGCTACCGGACCGGACACTGATCTGGAACCAGCGCCACCTGATGATCGTGCTGCGCGAGTACGAGAACTTCTACAACACGCACCGGCCGCACCGCGCCCTGAACCAGGCCGCGCCTTTCCGCCCCCTGCCCGAAAGCATTACTGATCTGGATCATTACCGGGTCCAGCGGCGTGACCGCGCCGGCGGCATCCTCCACGAATATCACCTGGTGGCATAGGTTTTCGGAACCCACAAGCCAGACCAGGACGGCCTAGCGGCCGACCTGGCTGCGCCACCGGACGTTCGCAGCCAGTCATCCGCATCAGCAACCCTCCGGCGAGCCGTTTCC
>CAVUFO010000009.1:0-12535 GCA_963740785.1 uncultured Actinomycetota bacterium | reverse complement strand
GCCCACCCCCGCGCAGGCCGCTGTGCCCCGGCCGGCGTTGTCAGCAGGGGGCGAGCGCGGGTGATGTACGTGCGCCGGTAGTTTCAGCCGACGGGAGCCGACCGCTATTCACCACGCTGGCTTCCCTCTGGTCTACCCGGGCCTGCCATTCCCAGCCACATGCGGCGACGGCCACGCCCACCAGGCTCAGCCATTCCGCCGGCCTGAGGAAATACCGGCAGATTTCTGTCCAGAAGGAGGCGAGCACCAGTGACAACGCCACCAGGAACAGCAGGAACACAGCACCCTGGATTCCGTATCGCTGCATCGCTACGCCGCCTAGCGCCGGGCCGAGTGCGCACGCTCCGATCGCCATAACCTGGCCGATGCTCGTTACCTTCGCGATCATGTCGTCCGAGACATTCTGGACCAGGTATGTCCCGAACTTTACATTGCCGATCGCGCCGGTAAAGCCGAGAACGACCATCGCGCCAGCTATACCCAGAACCGACTGGCCGCCCGAAATGGCGAGAAAGGCGAGTGAGGCGCTCCAGGCGCACATCTGGATCTGCAGCCAGCGTTTCCTGGCCTCACGCGGCAGCCATCCCGCCACCATGGAACCAGCCACGCCGCCCACTCCGGACGCCGCGAGTATGACACCGATCGCGGCCGTGGGCATTCGCTGCTCATGCGCCTCGACGAGGAATATCATTATCAGCGCCTGCGCGATCAAAGTGGTGCTCGCCATCAGCGCTACCGTTATCCGTGCCCGCTTGTCGCGATTCAGCCAGCGGAAACCATCGTTGATATCCCGGTGGAGCGGCCTTCGGCTGGTGCCTGCAGGGTGCACGGGGAGCGCTCTTACGCCTTTGATGCAAATGAGGCTTACCACAGAGATGGCGAACGATGCAGCGTCCGCAAGGAATGGTAGGATTGGGTTGAGTTCGAAGAGGAACGGCCCGATCGGCCGCCCGGCCAGTACCACGGTATGCGCCCTGACCTCGATACATGCCTGAGCGTACGAGGCATCACCGCGTTCGACCAGGCAATTTATGTAGCGCCGTTCGGCCAGCATGGAGAAGATTTCGAGGATCTCTTCCGCGACCATGACCGCAATCAGCAGGCACACGCTCGGCTTGCCCGTCGTCAGGCTGATCACGACGAACACGACAGCGATTCCCCGGCCGAATTCACTGACCAGCATAACCCGCTTGGGATCGAGCCTATCCACCATCGCGCCCGCCGGTATGTATATGATCATACTCGGCACGATCGCCACGAAGATGACAAGTCCCGCGACGGAGGGCGAACCGCTCAGGTGCAATACCAGCATAGGGAACGCAACGGTCGAGATGCGACTGCCAAACATCGATACCCAGGATCCGGCCATGAGGATACGGAAAGCCTGGTTCTTATGGCCGCGAAGGGCGACTGGATCGGCAGTCCCCGGCGTCCATTCCGCCGTCTTCCCGTTCATGGTAAAGAAAAACCTAAGCTCCTGTCGGTAACGTCTGGCGGTGTTCGCCGGAAGGCCCGGCCCTGCGACAACGTTCTCCCGAGAGGTAACCTATAGCTACGAGCCGGACACGCCGCCTGTTTCGTAGAAAAAACTCCCTATCTGTGTCCTCGTCCTGCTGCGCGCAGTGCAGCATGCCGCCGCCGTGCGGCGTGCCGGGCATCGCTGTCACGTAAAGCTATCACGTGCCTGCGGTGTGAAGCCGAATCTAGTTGCGGCGCTTGGCAAAAAGGCGTGTCGGCCGGCACGTACCCAACCTCAGAACTCCGGTAGTGATCGCTGCTTCGCTGGCCTGAGCTGGGCATCTGCGAAACTGGTTGATGTCAGAAAAGAAGGCAAGACATGCGTTGCCTAGACCGGATGAACTGGCCATCCTGGGACTGTCCCGGAAGTCGCAGCAGCCTGTCCTGACGCAGGTCCGCGGGCGCACCCGGGATGCGGTTCACGCCCGTGACACGCGAGCGTGGCGAAAGCAGTTAAATATGATGTTCGATGGTTTAGGCTGCCTGGCATGGACGAGACGGGGCAGCTGCCCGGCATGCAGGCCGCCCGGCTGCACCTGGCTCGCTACGGCCCGGTGATCGAGGTCCGCCGCGGCGACTACACCATCGCCGCCTACCGCAAGGACGACCTGGGCCTGCGGAACCTGGCCATCATCTCGCTGACCGAGTCGGGAGTCTCGGGCAGCACCGCCGCCGCGCTGTTCAGCCTGACCCCGGTGCAGATATCACGGATCCGCGGCCAGTACCGCCAGCACGGCTCGGCCGGGCTGGCCCGCAAGCGGGGCCGGCCGGCCGGGCTGACGCCCGGGCAGGTCCGCCAGGCCCGGTCGTGGGCCGGGGCCGGCGTCACCCACGGCGAGATCGCCCGCCGGCTCGCAGTGTCCCGGCCCCTGATCACCGCCCTGATCGGCAGTCACGGCCCTCTGTACCCCCAGGACGAGCTGCCCGGCACCGGCCAGGCCGGAGGCGACGGCAACGCCCCGCAGGATCAGCCGGCGCCGCACGCCGCCGAAGACCAGCCGTCCGAAGACCGGGCAGCGGCGGCCGGGCAGGAGCAGGAGGAGGAACAGCAGGAGGCCCGGCGGTATCACTGCCAGCCGGCCGCGGGGGCGTACCGGTCCCGGTACGCCGGGGCGATGCTCACCCACGCGTTCACCACCGCGATCGGCGCGGCCGGGCATCCTGGAGGCCGGCTGCGGCCTGGCCGGCGCCGACGCCGCCGCGGACCTGGCCGTGCTGAACGCGACCGCCATGGGGTTCACCCTCGGGGCGCTGACCCTGGAGCAGACCAAGCACCTGCAGGCGCGCGACGCCGGGCCGCTGACCGGCCTGAGCCAGCTGCCGGGCCTGCGCGCGTGGCGGCAGCGTCTGGGCGCGATCGGCGACCAGGTCGACCCGCTGGCGCTGCAGCGGCGGATGACCGCCGCGCTGCTGGCCCACCTGCCCCCCGCCCATCAGGTGTTCCTCGCCGACGACCACATCGCCGAGTACACCGGCTCCAAGCCGGTTGGCTGGGGCCGCAACCCCCGGCGCGGCAAGGCCACCAAGGCCCACGACGACACCTACGTGTGCGACCTGTCCGGCCGGGCCCTGGTGGTCGCCAGCGGCGAGCCGTCCGGACTGTCACTGACCCTGCCGCCCGTCCTGGCCCAGCTGACCGAAGCACGCACGGCCGCTACCGCCGCCGGCAGCAGCAACCCGGGCCGGCCGGTGGTGGTGTTCGACCGGGGCGGCTCCTACCCCAAGACGTTCAAGGCCGTGCACGCCGCCGGATATGACTGGATCAGCTGGCGGCGCGCCCCGCTCGCCGCGACCAGCAGGCTGCCCGTCCTGGCCACGATCCGCCAGTACGGCACCGACCGGGTGATCGCCTTCACCGACGAGGTCATCGCCTTGGACGGCTACCCCGAGCCGGTCCGCCAGATCAGCCTGTTCGAGCACGGCAAGATGGTCGCCCAGCTGCTCACCAGCTGCCTGCGGCCGTGCGCCGGGGCGCTGCTCGGCCTGCTGCGCTCCCGGTGGATCATCGAGAACTTCCTGAAATACAACGCCGCGAACTACGGCATCGACACCCTCGCCGACTACACCGCCGACCTGGCCGACGACACCCGGCTGACCGCGAACCCCGCCTACGCCCAGGCGAAAAAGGCCGAGCAGGCCGCCAGTTCCGCGCTGGCCGGCGCGCAGGCCGCCCTCGCCGCGATGCTCGCCGACCCCGCCATCCCCGCCCGGGAGAAGAACGCCTCCCTGATCCCCGCCGCCCACAAGAAGATCACCGCCTGTGAGCGTGACCTTGCCGCCGCCACCGCCGCCCGCAAGGGACTGCGCTCCAAGATCCCCCGCAACCAGCTGCGCCCCGGCGCGCAGAAGGCCCTGCTCCGCCCCGGCCGGCGGCTCCTGCAGCTCGTCCTGCGGCTGCTCGCGGCCAACGCCGAGCAGCACCTCGCCGACCACCTCAACGTCTACCTGCACGACGACGACGAATACCGGGCCATCACCCGCGAGACCATCCTGCGCGGCCTCGGCGGCACCATCACCTACACCGCCGCCGCGATCACCGTCACCCTGGACCAGCCCAGCCAGCCCAAAATCGCCCGCGCCCTGGCCTGCCTCCTCGCCGAGATCAACACCAGGCCGCCGGTCATCCCCGGCGACCTCCGGCCCATCACCTACCAGCTCGCGACCTGACCATCATTAACAAATCCCGCGCACCTAACTGCTGGAGATCTGAACCTGTTGTGCCGCTCATATGGCGGCATTTTCAACGTTTCCTGCGCCGTTTTTCTGCTGTGGTGTTCGCGTGACGAATGTGGCTGTATTGCGTTGGCGCGTCCGGTGTGCCCATCAGCGGATCGGTTCATGATCATCACGGATAGTACGGCATGTGCTTTAATTCACTTATGGGGCTGGAAACCGGACTGGAATGGCCTTCCGGTCTCGACGTTCCGGCTCTTCTGGCCGACGGCTGGGATCCGCTGCCATTCCGCGAGTTCATCATCAAGGTGCACAGCCGGTGCGATCTGTCATGTGACTACTGCTATATGTACGAAATGGCCGATCAGTCCTGGCGCGATCAGCCGCGGGTCATGTCGGCCGAGACCGCGGACCTGACCGCCCGTCGTATCGGCGAGCACGCTAGGTCGCACGACCTGGACCGGGTCACGCTGATCCTGCACGGTGGCGAGCCACTGCTCGCCGGCCGGGACCTGATCGCCCGGCTGGTGACGGCGACCCGCGCCGCGGTCGGCTCCGGGGTGACCGTCCAGGCCGGCATCCAGACCAACGCGGTCGGGCTCAGCGACGTCTACCTCGGGCTCTTCGATGAGCTCGGCATCCAGGTGGGGGTGAGCCTGGACGGCACCCCCGAGGCTCACGACCACCATCGCCGGTTCGCCAGCGGACGGGGCAGCTACAGCGCGGTGTCCGCGGGCCTGCGTCGGCTGCGGCAATTCCCGCACCTGTTCAGCGGGCTGCTGTGCACGATCGACCTGCGTAACGACCCGATCGTCACGTACGACGCGCTCATCGCCTTCGACCCGCCGAAGGTGGATTTCCTGCTGCCGCACGGGACGTGGGCGCAGCCGCCGCCCGGCCGGGTGCCCGACCCGGCTTATGCGCCGTACGCGGACTGGCTGATCGCGGTGTTCGACCACTGGTACCCCGCACCGCTAACCCGGGTCCGGTTGTTCGAGGAGATCATGCAGTTGCTCCTGGGCGGGGCGGCGGATTCGGAGATCGTCGGTCTGTCCCCGGCCAGGATGGCGGTCATCGAAACCGACGGCGCGATCGAGCAATCTGACTCGCTCAAGGTGGCGTACGACGGGGCCCCGGCTACCGGCCTGCATCTGCGCCGTGACCCGCTGGATGCCGCGCTCCTGCTCCCGGCGGTGGCAGCCCGGCAACTCGGCGTGCGGTCGCTGGCCGCGCAGTGCCGGGCGTGCCGTGTCCACCAGGTCTGCGGCGGCGGTCTGTACGCGCACCGCTACCGGCTTGGCACCGGATTCGCGAACCCTTCGGTCTACTGCTCCGACCTCATGCGGCTGATCGACCACATCAGAGCCCGCATGCAAGCAGACCTCAATGCCCGGCTGGCCAGGAGGGTCACTTCGTGAAGGCGTCACACCACCGCATGCCACGGGAAGTATTCGGTGAGTTGGCGCGCGGTGGCGGCGGCGCCGGTGCCGTCGGCGAACTGGCGGCCGGTCAATACAGCAAGCACCTCATCCTGATCCGGGGCGTGCTGGATGCGGCGGCGCCCGGCGACGCGTTCGCGATGCGGGGCTACCGACTGCTGGCCGAGGTTCAGCGGCAGGCTCCGGCGGCCACCGAGGAGGTGATCGGCTACCCGTCGGTCGGAGCGTGGGCGCTGCGTACCCTCCGGGGCGACCAGGCGCTGCCCGGGGCCGTACCGGGCCGGCTGAGCACGGTGGCCGCCGCCGCGGCGATCAAGGCTGGCCTCCCGGCGCAGGTCGAGGTGCCGGTGACCAATGGTCGCGTCGTCCTTCCTGCGCTCGGTGCGGCCGCCGCGAACGGCCGCACCGCGCTGGTGCGGACCAGCCCGCCGGAGGTGTGCTCGGCCGGCCTGCGGGTGGCAGTCGACCAGGGCGCCCCTGGCTGGCTCGGACTGCGCGACATCCAGGCTGGCTCGCTCCGGGTTCTCGTCGATGACCTGGATCCGTTCCGGATGCCCGCCGCGGTGAATCTCGCGCCCAGGCTGAGCGCGCGGGAGGTGGACGAGCTGACCGACGTTCTGCGCGGAGCATGGCGGCTACTCGCCCCGGTCGCGGCCGGCGAGGTCGCCACGGCGGTCCGGGTGATCGTCCCGTACATCACCCCGCCTGTCGGCCATGTCAGCTCGAGCTCGCCGGAGACGTTCGGCACCGTGGCCATGTCGGCCCAGCCTGACCCTTATCACTGTGCCGCCACCCTCGTTCACGAGACGCAGCACTTGAAGATGAGCGCGCTTCTCAACCTCGTCACGCTGACCTTGCCGGATGACGGCCGTCGCTTCTACGCGCCCTGGCGCACCGATCCCAGGCCGGTCAGCAGCCTGCTCCAGGGAGCGTACGCCTTCCTCGGGGTGAGCGGCTTCTGGCGGCGGCAGCGGCAGTGCACCGATGACGCCGAGGTCAGGCCGCGAGCCGACGCCGAGTTCGCCCGGTGGCGAGTAGCCGCCGCCAAGGTCGTCGGCACACTGCGGTCAAGCGGACGGCTCACCGCGGCCGGACAGGACTTCACCAGAGAGATGGACCAGGTTCTCGAACGTTGGCAGCGGGAGCCGGTGCCCGCAGAGGCGCTCAGCGCGGCCCGGTGCGAGGCCGAGCTTCATCTCGCTCGATGGGAGTTGGAGAACGGGCCCGCGCGGACCTGACGTCGGATCAGATAGGTGGCGGGTCGAAGTCGAGGTCGAGCCGCCCCCCGGCTGCCGCGACGACCGTGTCCGGATGATCGTCGCCGAGCGTGTTGCGATAGCGCCGTATGGTGTCGTCCGCGAGCGCTTTCCCAGCTTCCTCATCGCACGACGCCTGCAGATCCAGGGCCAGGTTCGCGGCGCATCCCAGCGTGGCCGGGTGATCGTCGCCGAGTAGTTCACGCATCCGTCGCAGCGTGCCCTCGCCGAGCGCGCGGGCGTTGTCCGTCTCGCCGACTTCGGCGAGGTCGCTGGCAAGGTTGACGGCCACCGTGAGCGAGTAGTGGTGGTCACGGGTGAGCTGGACCTCCAGCCCGGCCAAGGCCTGCTCATCGAGCCTGCGGGCTTCGGCTAGTTTGCCGGTGACCCGTCGGAGCAGCGCGAGATTTCCCAGGCAGCCGTAGCGGTAGGGATGCTCCTCACCGTAGGCTGCGGGATAGGCTGCGACCGTCCGTACGGCTAGTTCGAGGGCCTCGTCGAACTCACCCATTGTCCGCAGCAGGTTGGCCAGGTTGATGGCGATCGCCAGCGTGTCCGGGTGCTCCTCGCCGAACAGGCGGCTGGATGTCTCGAAGCTATCCCTGGCGATTCTGAGCGCGTCCTCGCGGACCGACGGGATGCGTCGGCACGCGATCGAATAGGCGTTCGCGCTGCGCAAGCTGGCGAGGTGCTCGGGGCCGAGTAGCACCCGGCCGTACTCCCACGCATCCAGGCTGACGTCACGTGCCTCTTCGACTTGGCCGCACATCCGGACGGCCCAGGCCAGGCCGGTGTACGCGCCGAGTGCGTCGGTGGCGGAAACTGTTCCGGGCTCACCTCTCATCAGCCGATACACCTGATCATAGAGGTCCCTGGCCTTGAAATACTCGCTAGTCAGCCCGTAGTCAAGGGCCAGGCTGGCCAGCAGGCGCAAGGTTGCCGACTCGGTCGGCTCATACCTGGCCTCGAACAGGGTGCGGCTCTGCTCGTCTAGCAAGCGGGCTGCGGCGAACTCACCGCGAGCCCGCCGGTCGGCGCCGAACGACGCGCGCAGCGAGAGCGTCAGCCTGTCCTGCTCACCCAGGATGCGGGTGCATTTGCGCAGGGTGGTCTCGGTCAGGCTGAACGATTCGGCGTAGCGGCCGAGGAGCCGGAGCGCGTTGCCCCGGTGCCGCTGAGCGCCGAGCACATCCGGGCTGTCCGGGCCCGAGTCTTTGGTCCACTGCTCGATGAATCGCTCACTCACCGACAGGCACGACACCAGGTCACCGGACAGGTACAGGTAACGCATCATGTTCAGGGCGAAGGCCCGCACCGCGGACCCTTGGCACAGGGCCAGCTCAGTGGAGTCCGACGCCATGTGCGGAAGCAACTCCCGGTAGCGAGGCCAGTCAGTCTGGACTTCGGGATTCTTCGGTGCGGCGGCAGCGAGGATGAGATGCACCTCGTGCCGGTAGGCCGTCCGCTCGTCGGCCTCCAATCCATCCCGCAGCAGAGCCTGGATCAGCCGGTGTACCGTGACTGACTGGCCGTCGATTGTCACCAGTGCGAACCGCGCGAGCTCACGGATGGCCCGGGCCAGCAGGATCGGATCCGAGATTACGCCGGAGACTCGGGTCTGGATCGCCTGCGTCCCACGGCCGAACACGTCGCGGGGAATCGGCTCCGGCCCGAAGAAGGCGCAGCAGCGCAGCAGCTCCTGGGCCTGCGGCAGCTTCTCGTCGAGCGTGGCGACCGAGAGCTTCCAGGCGGCGGTCATCGACAGCGGATAGTCCGGCGATTTTCCTTCGGACATGATCTGAGTGACGTGCTCGCGGAGCTCGCGCAGGTAATCATCGACCGGCATGCCGGTCTCGGCTAGCATGGCCCCGGCCTGTTCGAGGGCCAGCGGCAGGTCGCCCAGTTCGCGAGCCAGCCGGTCGGCGTCGGTCTCACTGAGCCCCTTCGGCACCCGTTTGGTCAAGAACTCGGTGCTCTCCGTGCGGGTGAACACGTCCATAGGCACCGTGTCGATCACCGACTGCCAGCGGTGGTTGCGCGAGGTGATCAGCACGTCGCCCAGACCTCGCGGAATGAGGTCCATGATCTCTTCCGGCTGGTCCGCGTTGTCGAATATGAGCAGCCACCGGCGGTACGGATCCCCGCGGCGGAGCGCGTCCAGCGCCGCCTGGGTCGCGCCTTCGATCCCGGTGACCTGCGCCGCCTCCAGGCCGAGCCGACCGGCCAGAGCGGCCAGCGACGCCCGGACCAACGGCAGCTGGTCGGCCGGGATCCACCAGACCAGGTCGTAATCGGCCCGGTGCCGGTATGCATACTCAATGGCAATGGCCGTCTTTCCCACGCCGCCCAGGCCTTGCAATGCCTGTGGCAACGGGTCCTCGGGCAATACCGCAGTGATCTTACTCGATGCGCCTTGCCGCAGCCGTGAGAGAATATCGACCCGACCGGTGAAATTCTTGTTGCGCTGCGGTACATTTCCCCAGATCGCCGGCACAGCTACGGCCGACGTCCCCTCGCCAGGCACGGTCATGCGCTGATCTTATCCGCCGCATTACCCTTACGGCAGTAGTCGTCTACCGTCGTCTATATATCGTGATGGCCACGAGATCGGCACCCATCCGGGATCGTGAACAATAACCTGCCTGGCCGGGCAGCATGGCTTGCGCCTGCCCTTTAACCTTCGACGACTGTCCCTCTCGACAGATCGCCGGAAAAAAGGTTTAGTCGAATTAGCTGCTCTGGACGATGGGGTTCGGTTGGCCGGTAGACGGCAGGCTGCGGGAGCGTGCCGGCGTGCTGAGGAGGATCATGAACGACGATGTCGCCGACGGCCTGCTGCTCGATGTCCGCGAGGTAAGCCTGGCTGAACTGCTGCTTCCTGACGGGGACGAATCGAGCCTGACCAGGGCGCTGGCTCGGCTTCTCTCCTCTAACGTCGGCAGCAACTACAACAGCTTTGGCTCGAGCATCTAGAGGGAGCCGCGCTAACTGAAGCACCTGGCGATGTCGGCCAGCCTGCGGCCGGGCATGGCATCCATGAGGTAGCGTGCCGACATGGCGTAACGTGTCTGCATACAGGTGCTCAGGGGAACACCCATATCGGATTGGGGAGGGCCAGTTCGATGAGCGACATCGCGGAGAGTCCTTATCCCGGCCCTCGTGCCTTCTTGCAGGTAGATCATGATCGTTTTTTCGGACGTAAAAAGGATGCTCGCGCCATAGCCGCGCTCTGGCGCGACCACCGCCTCACCGTGATCTCCGGTCCGGTAGCCAGCGGAAAGACCTCGTTGCTGCAGGCCGGCGTCTACCCGTTGCTGAACACAATGCGTTCAGATGTCATTTTCCCTGTCGGCCGACTCTCCTATGGTGCCACGTATCCGTTTGCTGCACTTCCCGAGCATAATTCGTACACATTGGCGTTGCTGAGATCATGGTTGCCCGGTGAGGCGGTAAGCCGCCTCACCGGGCAGTCGGTCGGCGACTTCGTGCGCCGGCACGCGGAACGGCACAGCGGCACCATCTTCGCGGCTATCGATCAGGCTGAGGAACTACTCGTCAATTCGGACTCCGGTGCTCGCAAGATCAGGCGGCGGCAGTTTCTCGGCGAGCTTGCCCAGGCCGTGTCGGACGAGCCGCGCCTGCGCCTGCTGTTTGTCACCCGCAGCGAGGCCGTAGACCTGATCTCGATGGCAATGGGACACGGGGCCAGTTACGCGGTCAGCCCGCTGACCAGGATGTCCGCGCTTGAAGCAGTCACCGCACCGGCCGCGGCGGCCGGTCGGCCATTCGCCGACAACGCGGCCGAGAAACTCGTCGCGGACGTGCAGGCCAGCCGGGCCGCGGAAGGGTACCTGGCCAAGGACCTAGTACAGCCCGCGCTGCTCCAGATTGTCTGCGCCCGGCTGTGGCGTGACCTCCCGCCGGGCACGGACAAGATCACCACGCGGGATGTCCGCGCGTCCGGTGACGTCGACACCGCCCTGGCCGCGTACTGCGGCGGAACGATCGCCGCGGTAGCCGCCGAGCACGATCTGACCGTGAAGCGGCTCCACTCGTGGGCGACCAGCACCTTCATCACCGACGTCGGCATCTCCGATACCGTGTACGCGGGTGTGCACAGCACCGGCGGGCTGCCGAACGCAGTGGCCAGGACGCTGGTGGACCATCACCTGCTGGCTACCGACCTGACGTCGGGCCTGCGCTGGTATGCGCTGCTGACCGGCAGGCTGATCGACCCGCTGCTCCAGGCCACCGACGAGCATTTGCCGCCGGTCACCGTGGACGCTTATCTGCGCACCGCGGAGCGGGCGATGGCCCTGGGCGAACTCGACCTCGCCCAGCAGAATGCCAGCCAGGTCCTGCAGGCCGAGCCAGGCCTGCGAGCGCGAGCCGAAGCCCAGTCGCTACTCGGCAATATCGCGTACGAGTTGGAGAAGCCGTCCAAGGCGGAGCCCCATTACCGGGCGGCCAGCAGCCTGTTCGAGGCGGCAGGGGATACCGCCGCGGCGGTCCGCCAGCTTGCCGCCGTCGGGCAGATGCTGCTCGCCCAGGGCCGGGCGGCGGAGGCGATCGACGAGTTGCGCGCGGCCGTCAACCGCATGCCCAACGATCTGGTCCTGCAGACCGAACTCGCCCTGGCGACCTGGCAGCTCGGCGAGGGCCGGACCGCAGTCGCTATTCTTACCGGCGTGCTCGGGATCGACGGCGGATACACCGAAGCGCTCCGGGCCCGCGGGGAGATCCTCGCCGACCTCGGCGAGGCCAGCGACGCCATGCTGGACCTGGACCGGCAGGCCGTACGGGACCGCCCATCCACCGTGGCGGCCCGCGGGCTGGCGTTTGCCAAGCTCGGAAATCATCCGGCGGCCAACCGGGAGATCCATGACGCCGTGATCAAAGCTCCGCGGAACGGCCCGGTGCTGCTGTACGCGGCCCGAGCGTCCGCGCTCCGCGGCGACACGATCTCCTCGGGCGAACTGGCGCGGCGTGCCGTCGATGCCACCGACCCGCCGCTGTCGCCGCCGCACCGTGAGCTCGCGCTGCGCCTCGCGGCGCACGAGTAGTCGCCGGCCGTCAGCCTGGGCTGTCCGCCACCGCCAGAGCCTTGAAGGCTGTGACGCAGTTGTCGAGCTCACCGAAGTGGGGCGCCCGGGTCGAGGCGCCGAGCTGCAAGCTGGCGTTCTCCGCGGCCACTGTGGCCAGACGAGCCGCCGCCGAGGCAAGCTGTTCCGCCGCCTTGGCCAGTTCGGGCCCGACCATCAGGGCGACGCTGACGGCTTCGACCTCGGCGGTCGCCGCGCATTCCCGTATCCCGGCGAGCCGGGCCGCCATCTCCTCCCCGTGGTAATCCTGATTGTTGGCTACACGTACCCGCAGGTCGAGAACCGTGCGCAGGAGCTGGACGCAGGCCTGGCGGCGCGCGTCCGCGAGCCGCTCCTTGCGGTCGCGTTCGGCCCGGCGCCCGTCCCGGATGGCCGTCGTGGCCTGAGAGATCGTGGCCCCGACGATTCCGGCTGCGGCGGATATGACAGCTACATAGATGGATACGTCGGCCATATCTACATTCTCGCCTACGCGATCGCCTGACTGCCGAGAGTTACAGTCAAGCTCAGACGGAGGCGATCGCGCTGATCATGTTGAGCCGGGCGG
>CAVUFO010000008.1:0-120392 GCA_963740785.1 uncultured Actinomycetota bacterium | reverse complement strand
CGCGCGGCGAGGTGGGACAGCAGCCGCTGGCGCCACTGCTCGGCCTGCTGAACCTGGTTGAACGTGAAGATGTGCAGGCCGGTGACCCGTGAGTCGGGCGCGGCCAGGGTGGCGCCCACCTTGTCGAGCAGCCGCTCAGGCTGGTAGGCGCCGGGGGTCGACAGCCTGACGAACGCCGAGGAATGACCGGCCACGAACCTGGCCGCGTCGGCCACGCCGATCTTGGTGGCCATCTGCATCAGCTTGGTCCGCTCGACCGGCCCGGCCAGCCCTGCCAGGAGCGGCAGCGTCACCCCGCGCTTCCTGATCCGCACGATCCACTGCCGCAGCGTGGCCGGGTCGAAGCACAGGTTGCTGACGATGTAGGTGGCGTGGCGCCGCTTGTCCCACATCGACTGCACGGTGACGTCGTCCTCGATCTTCGGATGCGTCTCCGGATACCCGGTGATGCCGACCTTGGCGAACGGGTCGCCCAGCTCGGCCAGCTGTTCCAGCACGTCCAGGGCGCTGGTGAACTCGCCGGCTGGCGGGTCCGCGTCGCCAGCGGGCACGAAGATGTCGTCGGTTCCGATCGCCGTGAGCCTGGCCACGACGTCGCGCAGGTGCGCGGCGTCGCGTATCAGCCTGGCCGACAGGTGCGGCACGACCTGGTAGCCCTCGGCGGCGAGCCGCTCGGTGAGAGCGAGCGTCGGTTCCAGCCCCCTGGTCGGCGACGCGGTAACGGTGACGACGACGTCGCGTGGCACGGCGTCGAGTACCGCCGCCTCCGCACTCGCCGTCGGGAAGATCTCGTACCGGGCGTCTGTCAGGAGGGGCCCGAGCTGGCGCAGGCCGGAGCCCGGCAGTCGGAGCCCGATGCGGTTCATGGCGCCCCTTGCGGGGCCGGCGTGCCGGAGGCGGCCGCTCCGGTCAGCAGCGACTCGAGTTCGCGTTCAAGGCCGGTCGTGCCGACGTCCAGAACCGTGAGCGGCAGGCCGAACATCGCCGCCACCGCGTCGGCCTCGCCGGCCAGCTCAGGCGTGGGCTCCTGCGCCAGCCACACGACGCGCCGGTAGTGCCCGAAATAGTCAGGCCACAGCCCGGGGTGGCGGTCCAGGCCGAGCGACCTGAGCACGGTGCGCCGGAAGCTGCGGACGAGGAAGTCGGTGAGCAGGTAGGTCCCAGGCTCAGCCTCGAGCGCGGCGCGGACCCGGTCGGCGCCGCCGAGCACGTCGTAGCAGTGCAGGCCTGGCAGCCTGCGCAGGCCGAGCCGCTCGCACAGCTTGTCCAGCTCGCCGTACGTGCCGCAGTCGGCATAGGCAAGCACGACCCGCAGGCCGTCGCGCTGTAGCGAGGCGGCGAGCCGCTCGGCGGCCGGGGCGATCTCGCGCGGCGCGTTGTGCAGCATCGACGGCAGGGTGTGCACCTGGACGTCCCAGCCGCGGCGCGCGGCGATCTCGCGCACGTGCCCGCCGAGCGCGCCGCACGCGATCACCGCGGTCCCGGCGCCCTCAGGCCGGGAACTGCAGTTGCTCGACGAACCTGTCGTTGAAGCCGGCGCGGTCCGATAGCTCGACATACCTCACCTCCTCGAGCAACGCCAGCGCCGCGGCCCGCTCCCTGACCGACAGCAGCGCCATCTTCGCGCCCTCACCCGCGACGTTCCCCGCGCTCACCACGCGCATGACCCCGAGCTTAGGCACCAGCCCGAGCTTGATCGCGCTGGCGGGCGACAGGTAGCTGCCGAACGAGCCCGCGAGCAGCACCTGCTGGACGTCGGCGGCCGCGAGCCCGGCCTCCTCGAGCAGGACGTTCCACCCCGAGGCGATGGCCGCCTTCGCGAACTGCAGTTCGCGTACGTCCCGTTGAGTGAGAAAGATCGAGTCCGATGCATCACCGGGCTCGCCTCGCCAGTGCAGCACGAAGACCCGCTCGTCCCCGAGCTTGAGCAGGCGCGCGGCGAGCGCGGGCGCGATCTGAGCCGCGACCTCGTCAGGCACGAACCGTCCTGAGTGATCGAGCAGGCCGGTCCCCACGAGGCTCGCGACGGCGTCGACGAGCCCAGAGCCGCACAGGCCGACGGGTTCGGTGTCGCCGATCACCTGCAGTGCCAGCGCGTCGGCGCTGCCGGGATCGAGCGTGACGCCCTCGATCGCGCCGTCGGCGGCCCGCATGCCGCACCTGATCGCCGCGCCCTCGAACGCCGGCCCGGCCGGCGCGGCGGTCGCGAGCAGCCACTCCCGGCTGCCGAGCACGATCTCGCAGTTCGTGCCGATGTCGATGAAGAGCCTGACCCTGGCGTCGGAGTTCATGCCGGAGGCGAGCAGCCCGGCCGTGATGTCGCCGCCCACGTACGCGCCGAACGCCGGGAACACGACGGCCCGCGCCCGCGGGTGCACCGGCAGCTTCAGGTCGGCCGCGAGGATCTCGGGCAGCAGCCTGGCCGACAGGATGAACGGGGCGACGCCGAGCGGCTCGGGGTCGATGCCGAGCGCGAGGTGCGTCATCGTCGCGTTCCCGGCCAGCGCCACCTCGTACACGTCGAGCGGGTCGATCCCGGCCTGGTCGCAGACCTCGCCGGCCAGGTCGCTGAGCGAGGAGTGCGCGAGGTCGGTCAGCCGGCCCAGGTTCTCCGGCTCGAGCATGACCGCGCTGATCCGGCTGATCACGTCGGCGCCGAACGGCTGCTGCTTGCTGAGCATCGAGCCGACCGCCAGCGGCGTTCCCGTGGACAGGTCGAGCAGCGTGGCGACGACCGTCGTGGTGCCGAGGTCGAACGCGATCCCGTACCGGCTGCCCGTCGTGTCGCCGGCCTGAACGTCGATCAGCGTCTCGTCCACGACCACGGCGGTCACCTTGTAGTCGGCCTCGCGCAGCACCCGTCCGAGCGAGCGGAGCACGGACAGGTCGACCCGCGGCTCCAGGTCGTCGAGCTCGCCGAGCACCCGCTCGATGTCGCTGCGCTGGTCAGACAGCGACGGCTCGGCGAGCTCCAGGTACCGCTTCTGCACCGCGGGCCGCAGGATGACCTGCCGTCCGACCCCCACGGTCGCGGCCTTGGGCCTGGTGGTCAGCGGCGGGACCTCGATCCGCAGGTCGGTCCCGGCCTCGGCCCGGCAGGCGAGCCGCCAGCCGTCGCGCAGTTCGTCGGGCGAGAACGCCCTGGTGTCCAGGCTGGACACGGGCACCGCGCCGTCGGCGATCCTGACCTTGCACTTCTTGCAGGTGCCGTGCCCGCCGCAGGTCGAGTCGATGGCGATGCCGTTCCAGCTCGCCGCGTCGAAGACCGTGACCCCTGCCGGAACCCTGACCTTGCTGCCATTGGAGACGAACACCAGGTCCACGCGCGGCGTGACCGCAGCGCCTGGTTCGGCAAGCTCGGCTGGGGTCATGGTGTGGCTGCGCTACGTCGTAGCCGCTGCTGTGGCTGCCGCCGCGGCTCGGTGCGCCGCGATCCAGGTGGCGCCCCACTCGTCCCTGTTCAGGAGCACATCGCACGCGCGTGCCGCGCGCACCAGCTCGGGGGAGCGAGCGTCCATGATCGCGCTGGTCAGCCCCGCCGCGCTGGCCATCGGCAGGAACGCGGCGACCAGCGCGGCGCGGTCCGGCATGCCGAACGAGACGTTCGAGGCGCCGAGCGTGGTGTTCACGCCGAACTCCTCGCGTAGCAGTTGCAGCGTCTCCAGCGTCCTGACCACGACGGACGTGTCAGCGCCGATCGGCATCGCGAGCGGGTCGATCAGCACGTCCTCGACGGGGATGCCGTAGGTCCCTGTCGCGGTGTCGATGATCTTGCGGGCCAGCTCCAGCCGCCTGGCCGGATCCTCGGGAATCTCTTCCTCGTCGTTGGGCAGCCCGATCACCGCGGCGCCGTGGGTGGCGACCAGCGGCAGGATCGCCTCGAGCCGTTCGTCCTCGGCCGTCACGGAGTTGACAAGCGCCTTGCCGTCGTAGGTCGCGAGCCCGGCCTCGAGCACCTCGACGATCGAGGAGTCCAGGCAGAGCGGCAGGTCGGTGAGCGACTGGATCAGCTTGACCGCCTTGACCATCAGCTCGGTCTCGTCGGCCAGCGGGGTGCCCATGTTCACGTCGAGCACCATGGCGCCGCCGGCCACCTGCTGCGCCACGTCGATCTCGATCCTGGACAGGTCATCGCGGCGCAACTGATCCTGGAAGATCTTGCGGCCCGTCGGGTTGATCCGCTCGCCGATCACGCAGAACGGCCGGTCGGCGCCGATCACGACCTCTTTGCTGGCAGAGCGCAGCACGGTGTCCATCTCGTGTCCCCCGGCCCTGCGCTACGCGTGCAGGGCCGCCGCGCGGCGGCTCGCGATCAGCTGCTTGGCCTTCACGACAGCGGCCGACGCGTCGGACGCGTAGCCGTCGGCGCCCACGACGTCCGCGTATTCCTGCGTGACGGGCGCGCCGCCGACCATGACCAGCACCTTGTCGCGCAGGCCCGCCTTGTTCAGGGCGTTGATGTTGGCCTTGAACATCGGCATCGTCGTGGTCAGGAACGCCGAGAAGCCGACGATGTCCGGCTGGTGTTCGGTGATCGCGGCCACGAACTTCTCCGGCGCGACCTGTACGCCGAGATCGATCACCTCGAAGCCGGCGCCCTCGAACATGATGTTCACGAGGTTCTTGCCGATGTCGTGCACGTCGCCCTTGACCGTGCCCATGACGATCTTGCCGATCGTCTCGGCACCGGTCTCGGCCAGCAGCGGCCGCAGGATCTCCAGCGCACCCGCCATCGCCTTGCCGGCGATCAGCATTTCTGGCACAAAGAAGTCGCCGCGCTCGAACCTGGCGCCGACCTCCTCGAGCGAGGGGATCAGCGCCTCGTACAGCAAGGTCTCCGGACCGAGCCCGGCGGCCAGCCCGGCGTTGGTGAGCTCGAGAACGGACGGCCCGTTCCCGGTCAGCGTGTCGTCGTACAGCTGACGGAGCAGCTCCTCGTTCGTCATGGGCGCACCTTCTGGATCGCTGGGTCCGGCTGTCTGACTGCATCGCGGTGGCTGGCGTGGGACCCGCCGAGCATGGCCGAGAGCGCGTCGGCGGCGCCCGCGCACGCGGCAGCGGTCGCGGGGATGAGGCCGGCGGTCAACCTGACCGCGGGCGCTGAGACCGAGATGGCGGCGATGGCCGCCACCCCGCCGGCGAAGACCGGCGCGGCGACCGCGACCAGCCCAGGCTCAAGTTCCTCGTCGGTGACCGCGTAGCCGCGCTCGCGGACCGCGGCGAGCTCGGCGGCCAGGGCCGCGCGGGTCGTGATCGTGCGGGCCGTCCTCGCCTCGAATGGCTCGGGCGGCATCGACGCGGCGCCGAAGGCGAGCAGCACCTTGCCGAGCGCCGAGCAGTGCAGCGGGACCGCGAGGCCGACCCAGTTCGTGCCGCCGATCATGTAGCGGCTGTCCACCTGGGCGATCTGCTGCACCATCATGCCGCCGGTCCCGGCGCTGGGGGACCCCGCGGATCCCCCCGAGGCATCGCTGCCCGCGCCGCCCCCGCCCGCGCGGGCAGCGATGCCAAGATTGATCGTCTCCGCCGTTTGCTCACCAAGCCGCGCCAGGAACGGCTGCGCAACGGCGACCAGGTCGGCCCCTGCCGTTCCCCGCCAGGCGTACCTGACGAACAGTTCCCCTGGCCAGAACCGGCCGTCACCGTCCCGCCTGACCAGCTGATGCCGTTCCAGCGCCATCAGCAGGCGCGACGTCGTCGACTTCGCCAGTCCGCACGCCGCCGTGAGCTCGGTGAAGCTGACGGGCTCGCTGCCATGCACGACCTGGGCGAGCAACATGGCTGCCCGGTCTATGGCCTGCGTCCCGTTTGGGCTGCTCACGATCATCCTTCTGACAGGGAGTTCCATATTCCGGAACCTAGTTCTACGATGTGATCCTAGATTTATCCGCCATAACGGTCAAGATTGGGCTGTTGCCCCCGGAACCGAGGTCGCCATGTTCCGCAACCGGATGCCGCGATACGAGATCCTGTCCCAGGACGCAGTGGCCGTCCTCGACAAGGGCTGGCGCCGGATCGTCACCGAGATCGGCATCCAGTTCGCCAAGCCGGAGGCGACCGAGCTGTTCCGCAAGGCCGGGCAGGACGTCGACGGCGAGGTCGTGAAGCTGGACCCCGACTTCGTGCTCGAGCAGGTCAGCAAGGCCCCGGCCGAATTCGACGTGCAGGCCAGGAACCCGGCCAACAGCGTGCACATCGGCGGCGACGACATGGTCTTCGGCGCCGTGTACGGGTCGCCGTTCGTCCGCGAGGGCGACGTGCGCAGGGACGCCACGCTTGAGGACTTCCGCAAGCTGGCGATGCTGTCCCAGTCCTTCAGCCAGCTCGACTCCGCGGGCGGGGTGATCTGCGAGCCGAACGACGCGCCGCTCGACTCGCGGCACCTCGACATGATCTACGCGCTGCAGACGCTGACCGACAAGATCTACATGGGCAACGTCGTGTCAGGGCCGAACGCCGCCGACACGATCAGGATGTCCGAGATCCTGTTCGGCGGGCGCCAGGCGATCGAGGCTACCCCGGCCACGATCTCGCTGATCAACTGCAACTCGCCGCTGCGCTGGGACGACCGGATGCTGGACGCCCAGTTCGAGTACTGCGCCGCGAACCAGCCCGTGGTGCTGACGCCGTTCCTGCTGATGGGCGCCATGTCACCGGTGTCCATTCCCGCGGCCCTGGCCCAGCAGCTCGCCGAGGCGCTCTCGGGCATCGCGCTGGCCCAGCTGATCAGGCCGGGTTGCCCCGTCATCTTCGGCTCGTTCCTGTCCAACATCGACATGCAGTCGGGCTCGCCGAGCTTCGGGACGCCCGAGTCGGCCATCGGGCTGTACTGCACCGGTCAGCTCGCCCGGCACTACGGGCTGCCGTTCCGCACCGGCGGCGGCCTCAACTCCAGCCAGACCTGCGACGCCCAGGCTGCCTACGAGTCGCTGATGACGCTGCTGCCGACGTTCCTGGCGGGCACCAACTGGGTGATGCACGCTGCCGGCTGGCTCGAGGGCGGGCTGGTGTCGTGCTACGAGAAGTTCATCGTCGACATCGAGTTGCTGCGGATGCTGCAGGTCGAGTTCACGCCGCTGGAGATCGACGAGGCCTCGCTCGCGTTCGGGGCGCACGAGGAGGTCGGGCACGGGGGTCACTTCCTCGGCGCGGCGCACACGATGGAGCGGTTCAGGGAGTGCTTCTACCGGCCGCTGCTGTCCTCGACAGCCAACTACGAGCGATGGCTGAAGCTAGGCGGCAAGGACGCGACCGCCCGCGCGTCGGACATCGTGACGAAGACGCTGGACGCCTACGAGCAGCCGCCGCTCGACGACGCGATCCGGGCCGAGCTCGAGGAGTTCGTCAGCCGCCGCCGCGCCGAGCTCGGCGACTGATCACTCGCGGCCAGCATCGGCGCAGCGGAGGTCCGCGGGCCCGGCGATCGCCTGGATCTCGCCGCTGACGGCCCTGACCGTGCTGTCCTGTTCCCTGCGCCCTGCCAGCCGCCGCCTCACGACCTTGCTCGCCTACGACAAGCGGCTGACCGAGGCCGCTCGCACCATGGGCCTGACCGCGGCGAGCCCGTCTTAGCCGGCGACCAACACCGCGGGCGCGGCCGGTCGGCCGGGCAAGAGAAATCCTTCGTCATGAAATGCTTGGCCTCCCTCCGGACACGTAGCAGGTGTCGGAAGGAGAATCCTTGAGGCATCCGCAAGCCGCGGACCCGGACGAGCGGCGCCGCCGCTTCGAGGCGGTCTACGCGGCCAACTTCGGCCCGATGCTTGGCTACGTCCTGCGCCGCACCGGGAGCGGCGACGACGCGGCCGACGTCGTCGCCGAGACGTTCCTGACCGCCTGGCGCAGGCTCGACGACGTGCCGCCTGGTGATCGCGCCAGGCTCTGGCTGTACGGAGTCGCCGCCTTCGCCAGCCTGGCCGGGACCGACCGGGAGCTGCTCTCGCTGGTCGCCTGGGAAGGTCTCGGCCACGGCGAGATCGCCAGCGTTCTCGGCTGCTCAAGGAACGCCGTGCGGATCCGGTTGCATCGCGCGCGGTCCAGGTTCGCCGCGGCGCTGTCCCGCGAGCACGAAGAACCGCGGTCCGCCCTCGCCACGATCCCGAGTGGAGAAACTCCGTGAGCGACATCGAACATGTTGCCAGGCTGGCCGTCGTCTCCGATGCGGATGCCGCTGGCTTGGTCAGCCACGCCGCGCGAGCTGACCTGGCGGACCGGATCGCCGCGATGACGGGCGACCTCGGCGAGCCAGCTACGAAGACCACGCGCCGCGCCAGGCGTCGCTGGCTGGTGGGAGCGCCGCTGGCCGCTGGCCTGACCGCGGCCGTGCTCGTCGTGACCTCGCTCAGCGGTCCTGGCGCCAGGGTCGGACCGGTTCTCGTTGGTCCCGCCAAGGCCGACGCGCTCACTTTTACCAGGCACGGCCACTACATCAATGTCATCGTGCGCGATCCGGTCGCCGATCCGAAGCGATACCGGGCCGAGTTCAAGGCGCACGGGCTGAACATCTCGCTCACGATGATTCCCGCCTCCCCCTCGCTGGTCGGCACTGTGGTCTACTTTGGCGGCGGCAACGCGGGGCGTGACTTCGCCCGGATCAAGGTGATCACCGCGAAGGGCAGGTGCTTCACAGGCGGCGCGGGCAACGAGTGCCCGGTCGGCCTGCGGGTGCCCATCGGCTTTCGCGGGGACGCTCAGCTGGCTTTCGGCAGGGCGGCCAGGCGCGGCGAGCGGTACGAGTCGTCGACGTCGGCGACCGCGCCCGGTGAAGCACTGCACGGCCTGCGGATCAGCGGCAAGAGGGTGTCCGCCGTGCTGAAGATGATCGCCGGGCGGCACGTCAAGGTGGCGGAGTTCCACGTCACGACGGCGCGCGGGACGGGCAAGCTGGTTTCCCGGTCCGAGGTTCCGCTGTCCTGGTACGTCTACAGCGCCGATCCCTGGGCGCCCGCCAGGTCATGCTCTCGGTCGGCCGCACTCGCCGGCCGGCATCTGTGAGCACGCCCAGTCCGGCACCCGTGCCCTCACGGACGTCGCCACCCGCTCCGCGCCGCTCGCAGGCCCCGCAGCCTGCGCCTGCCGGAGCGTGATGTCAGTGCTGTTCGGCGCGGAGCTTGGCGGCCGCCGCGGTCATCGCTCGCAGCTTGCCGACCGCGGACTCGCGCGGCAGGTACTTCATCCCGCAGTCGGGGGCGAGTACCAGCTGGCTGGCCGGCACGTAGGGCAGGGCCCTGCGCACCCGGTCAGCCACCTGATCCGGGCTCTCGACGGCGGCGTCGCCGAGGTTCAGCACGCCGAGTATGACGGTCTTGCCCGCGTCGGCGAGCCCGGCGAGCACCGAGCAGTCGAGCCCGGACTGGGCCGTCTCGATCGAGATCTGATCAGCCGAGCACGACGCGAGCTCGGGCAGGAAGGAGTACCCGCTCGGCCGCTCGTGGATGATCGCCGCGTACCCGAAGCACAGGTGCACGGCCGTGGTGCCGGTGATGCCGTCCAGGGCGGCGTTCAGCACGCCGACCCCGAACTCGCGCGCCGCCTCCGGCCTGGCCTGCAGGTAGGGCTCGTCGATCTGGACGACGTCGGCCCCGGCGGCGAACAGGTCAGCGATCTCCTCGCGCACGGCGGCGGCGTAGGCGTACGCGGCCTCCTCGAGCGCGGGATAGAAGTCGTTCTGTGCCTGCTGGGCCATCGTGAACGGACCGGGAACCGTGACCTTGACGGTCTTGCCCGGGCCCGCGTGTGCCTTCAGGAACGCGAGGTCTGCGACGTTGACCGCGTGCCGCCGCTTGACCGGCCCGACGATGCGCGGCACCGGGTTCGGATGCCCGCTCCGGTCGAGCGCGGTGCCCGGGTTGTCGATGTCGACGCCGTCGAGCGCGGTGGCGAACGCGTTGGAGTAGCTCTCCCTGCCGATCTCGCCGTCGGTGATGATGTCCAGGCCGGCCTCGCGCTGGTCGGCGATGGCGAGCCGGCTCGCGTCCTGCTGAGCCTGCCGCAGGTAGGCCGCGCCGACCCGCCACAGCTCGCGGGCCCGCACCCGGGGCGGGAACCGGCCAGCCAGCTTCTCCCTGTCGATCAGCCAGTCAGGCTGCGGGTAGCTGCCGACCAGCGACGTCGGGAACAGCGGACCTGACATGGGTACCTCACAGGGGGCAAGTGGCGGGCGTCAGCGACAATCCTCTCAGCCGCACGATAACGCCGCCCGGCGGCGCAAGGTGGCGGCGAACGTCGCCAGGCAGGTGGCCGCGAGCAGGGCATAGGGCACGAAGTCGGTGGTTGCCTGCGCGATCGCGCCACTCGCGGATGCGGCGATCGTCTGCCCGGCCGCCCAGGCCAGGTTCGCCAGCCCGAAGGCCAGGCCCTGGTTCAGTTCGAGCCGGTGCGCCGCGTCGCTCAGCATCGCGCTCGAGGGCGCGAACAGGGTGCCGAACGCCGGCATCCCGATCACTAGCATCGCGATCAGCACGGCCGCGGGCGTCAGCACCGGCGCTAGCAGGCTGACCGCGACGCCGGAGAGCAGGGAGATCCGCACCGGGAAGTACCGGCCGCGCCGGTCAGAGAGCCTGCCGGACAGCGGCGCCAGCCCGGTCTCCACGGCGGCCGACGCCAGGAACGTGCCGCCGATCACGACCGGTGCGGCGCCGAGCGCGTTGAGCCGCAGCGGCGCGAGCACGTCGAGGACGCCGAACGCCAGGCCCGCGATCGTGGTGAGCCAGAGCCCCATCGCGACCCGCGGATCCCTGACCGACGCGAACGCGGCGGACAGGCCCTGCGGCTCGGCCCGGGCGGGCGCCGGCATGGCGAAGTTGACGGCGATCAGCGCCGCGCCGATCACCGCCGCGGCCGAGAACGCGGGCCCCGTGCCGATCTGGTCCGCGACCGCGCCGACGACCGGGCCGAACAGGGCACCGCCCACGGCCGCGCCGAGCGCCGTGCCGAGCAGTTCGCCGCGCCGCTTGGCCGGCGCCGCGCTGGACAGCCAGGCCATCCCCGCCCCCCACGTGCACGACCCGCCGAGGCCCTGCACAAACCGGGCGGCGTCGAGCACGACCTCGGAGTTCGACCAGCCGAACGCCAGCGTCGAGACGCTCATCAGCACCAGGCCGATCAGGACCCCGCGCCTGGCGCCCAGGTGCGCGACCAGCAACCCGGACGGCAGCGCGCTTAGCAGCGTGCCGGCTGGGTAGGCGGCGACGAGAATGCCGGCCCCCGCCTTGGAAAGGCCGACGGCGTGAACGTAGTGCGGCAGCAGCGGCGTCAGCGCGGTGAAGAAGATCGTGTCGGTGAAGACCAGCGCGCTCACGAACAGCAGCAGCCTGCGGATCGGCCTGGGCAGCGGCGACCGCGACGGGCCGGAAGCTTGCCGCGCCTTCCTCAGCGTCAAGGTCCCCGTCCGCTTGATCCGCCCCGTCCCGATGCCGCCCAGCACGATCAGGCCCAGCACAATCCCGTGCTGACCTGCTCGTATGCGACGAACAGACTGCCGAGCCTAGCGCAGGCGGCTGATCGCCTCCGAGCCGGCCGCGCGCTGGCACCCGCCTTGCCAACCCCGCGCGCTCAGCCGAAGATCTGATGGTGACCCGCGATCGCGATGTGCAGGCCTTTCACGACCGGGCCTGCGCGTACGAGACCGGCTACCGAGGGCAGTTGCACACCGATATCGTGATCCGCGCGGTGAACCTCGCGCTCGCGTACTGCCCGTCGCCCGGCCGGGTACTCGACGTCGGCTGCGGGACCGGGATGGCGCTGCGGGACCTCGCGCGCCGGCTGCCCGGCGCCGTCACGCTGGCCGGCGTCGACGCGGCGGCCGGCATGACCAGGCAGGCCACGGCGAAGTCCGGCGATCCGAGGCTGACGTTCGTGCAGGGGACGGCCGAGCGGCTGCCGTTCGGCGACCGGACGTTCGACCTGGTGATCAGCACCACGTCGTTCGACCACTGGGCCGATCAGCAAGCAGGGCTGGCCGAGTGCCACCGGGTGCTGGCGCCGCGCGGCACCTTCGTGCTCGCGGACCTGTGCTCGAGCTGGCTGCTGCCGACGCTGGTCGGCGGCCGAAGGGACCGGGCCAGGACCCCGCTGCGCGCGACCAGGCTGCTGGCCGCGGCCGGGTTCAGGTCGGTGGCCTGGCACCGCCTCTACGCCGGGATCATCAGGGCGGTGACGGCGTCCGCTTGACGGCCTGCAGCGTGTAGCTGTGCGGCAGCCGCCAGGGGCGGTCCTTCAGCCGCCACTCCCCGCCGCCGACCTGCTCCATCTGCCCGGGCTGGGCGTCCCACGGCACGCTGTCGTGCTCGGTCAGGCCGGTGATCGTCATCCCGGCTTCGAGCAGCGCGGTCACGATCTCGCCGAGGCCGTGATTCCACTCGTGCGTGATCGTCTGCTCGAACTCCATGTCGGTCGCGACGTACGTCCCGCCCGCGTCGAAGATCGTCGGCTCGTCGCGTTCGAAGTACGGGTACTCCACCACGAGCAGGTCGTCGTCCCGCCCGTCCTGGATCGTCCACAGCATCGGGTGGCCTTCCCTGATGAACAGCCTGCCGCCAGGGCGCAGCAGGTCAGCCACCACCTGCGCCCACCGGCTGACCGAGGGCAGCCAGCACAGCGCCCCGACGCCGGTGAACACGAAGTCGAAAGCGCCGCGCCCGGCCGCGTCCGCGGCCTCGTAGACGTCGGACTCGGCGAACGTGGCGTCCGCCCCGGTCTGCTCCGCCAGCGCGCGGGCCTGCCGGACCGCCGGACCGGAGAAATCCACGCCGGTCATCGACGCGCCGAGCCTGGCCAGCGAGATCGTGTCGGTCCCGATGTGGCACTGCAGGTGCACGCCGCGCTGCCCGCTGACGTCGCCGAGCAGCGGCAGGTCGAAGCGCACCACATGGCTGAGGTACGCGGGATCGGCGCGGAAATCATCCACGTTGTAGTCGGGCGACGCGGCGTGCGCGGGCACCCGCTCATCCCAGTTGGCCCTGTTGACGGCGGCGTAGTCGTTCACGGCAGCTAAATGTGCCACACCGAGGATCAGATAGCTCCCGAATAACCGGGCGCTCGTGGCCGGCCGCGCCCGCCTGGCCGGTCTGCGCCCCCGGTGAACTTTCCGCTCGCGGCTGCCGTCGCCTGAGCGAGACAAGTAACTTGTCGGACAGGACGGCCGTTACGGCGTTTTACGCGATTTGGAGAGGCTCACACCGGATGCAAGCCGAAATCAAGGGCTCGACCAGCGGTGACGGCCTGCACCTGGTCGCGCTGACCGGCCCTGGCCGGGTCTGGCTGCAGTCCATGCCGGTGCCGGTGCTGGCGCACGCCCTCGCCCGTACCTGGGCGGCGGCGCGACCGAGTCGGTCGCCGGCGGCGTCGCGGGCGGCGCCCTGGGCGACTTCCTCCGCGGCTAACCGTGTCCGCCGCGCGGTCTAGCCCCGGCACGACGGCAACCCTATGAACCCTTGGTGGGCCTTGGGCACCACCAAGGGTTCATAGGTGGGCATCAACGGTGAGAGATGGAGCAGGGCGGCGGCGCCGCATCGCTGCGGCTTAGCCCGCGAAGCGTCGCGGTTCGCGGACCAGACATCGCCGCCCTGCTCCCGTGGCCACATGACCCCCGCACATGTGGCCTGGCCAGCGGCTAGCCCCGTGCGGTCGGCCGCTGCGCCAGTGGTAGCTACCTGCCCTGGCGCAGGTGAAGGCGCGCGCGCGGGTTGGTCAAATCCTGGCCAATTCCCACGATGCCCCAGCTTTCCCGATGTCTCAGGGCGCCGGGCTGCGAGCGCGGGCGGGCTCAGGACTCCGGCGTGCCCTCGCCGCCGAACTGCTGCTCGGCGAGGAACTTCTCGAACTGCGCGCCGAGTTCGTCGGCCGTCGGCATGTTCTCTGGCTGCCCGGCGAGCAGGTCCTGCCGGTCGGCGTTGAAGGCGTCGTACTGCTCCTCCAGCGACCTGACGACCTCGGTGACTTCCTCGGACCCCTCGACCTGCCTGGCGATCTCGGCGTCGGTGAGCCGCGCGGCGTCGCTGAGCGCCTCGGCGGGCAGGTTCAGCCCGGTTGCCCGCTCGACGGCGGCCAGCAACGTGATGGCCGCGGCCGGGTAGGACGCGTGCGCGAGGTAGTGCGGGACGTGCACGGCGAACCCGACGGCAGCCTTGCCTGCCTCGCCCATCCGGAACTCGATCAGCGCGGACGCGCTGCCCGGTACCTGCAGCCGGTCGACAAGGGGCTGGTAGCCGTCGATCAGCTCGGGCTGCGTCGCGTGCCCGGTGATGCCGAGCGGCCTGGTATGCGGCACCCCCATGGGGATGCCGTGGAAGCTCACCACCATCCGCACGTTCAGCCTGGCCGACAGGCCCAGCACGGCCCTGGTGAACGCCTCCCAGTCCCGGTCCGGCTCCAGGCCGTTCAGCAGCAGGAAGGGCGTGTCGTCTGCGTCGCGGAGCAGGTGCACCGCGATCTCGGGCTCGTCGATGCTCTCCCAGTGGTCCTTGGTGAAGATCATGGCCGGCCGCCGGGACCGGTAGTCGATCAGCGAGTCGACGTCGAACCTGGCGATCTCGGTGTGGTCGAGCGTGGAGAGCAGGTGCGTGGTGAGCTGGCGCCCGGCGGCGCCCGCGTCGACGAAACCGTCCAGGTAATACAGCATCACGAGGCCCGCGCCCAGCTCGGGCGCGTCAGGGCTCATCTGATAGAGGTCTCCGGGATCCCGCGGCACGTCGGCCTCCTGCTCATTGCGTCACTACCAGTCTTACCAACGCTGAGGGGCGGTTCGTCCATCCGGGCAGCAAATCATGACCATGCCGATACCGGCGCCAGGATCCTGGTCAGGTGCCGGCGTCCTGGCCGGCCGTCGTGGCGCGCTCGAGCGCTGCCTTGTGCTCCTGCCACCTTGCCAGGACCCTGGGCAGCTCGGCGCTGACAAACTCGAAGTACTGAACTGAATCGGCCAGCCGCGCGCCCGCCGGCGTCGTGGCGCCGACAAGCTCGATGCCCTCGCGCAGGACCGCCGTCCAGCGGGCCATGAGCCGGTCGCGCCCGGTGACGACCTCGTCCCAGACATGATCGGGCACCCGGTAGTGATGCCGGCGAGAGCCGGGCTCGCCTTCCCTGCTGACCATCCCGACGCCGATGAGATAGCGCACACCGCCCGACACGGCCGCGGGGCTGGCCTGGAGCTGCTCGGACAGCTCGGCGGCGGTCAGCCGTCCTGAGTCGGTCGCGAGCAGCGCGGCGAAGACCCTGGCCGGCATCCGCGGGATGCCGGCTTCCACCAGGACCGACGCGAACCGCTCCACGAACCGGCCCACCGCCGCGGCGTCACGCTCCGGCGCGGAGGGGTCCCCGCGACGGGCGCCGGCCAGCGGGGCGTCGCCGTGGCCGCGTCCTGCCGCGCCAGCCCGGGCGGCTCGGTCCCCGTCGAGGACGTCCCGCTCGACCGGTGCAGCGCGCTCTGCCGCTTCCGCCAAGGCCGCCCCCCCTTCTGCGCTCGTTGCAGCCGGCCAGGGACCCCCGGGCGCCGCTGCGGTGAGTACTGATTCGTTCAGTTCTGAATATTCAGAGATTTGTAAAAGTAGTGTAGTCTGCGAACCATGGGCAATGCAATCGACGTGGCCGGGCTGCGCAAGACTTACGGCAAGGTCACCGCGCTCGACGGGCTCGACCTGAGCGTGGCGACGGGCGAGGTGCACGGGTTCCTCGGCCCGAACGGAGCCGGCAAGACCACCACGATCAGGGTCCTGCTCGGCCTGCTCCGTGCCGACGGCGGATCCGCGCGGTTGCTCGGCGGGGATCCCTGGAGCGACGCCACCACGCTGCACCGCAGGCTGGCCTACGTGCCCGGCGACGTCAGCCTGTGGCCGAACTTCACCGGCGGCGAGGTCATCGACCTGCTCGGACGGCTGCGCGGCGGCCTGGACGCGAAGCGGCGTGCCAGCCTGCTCGAGCGGTTCGAGCTCGACCCGACGGTCAAGGCCAGGGCGTACTCACGGGGCAACAGGCAGAAGGTCGCGCTGATCGCCGCGCTCGCATCGGATGTGGAGCTGCTCCTGCTGGACGAGCCGACGGCCGGCCTCGACCCGCTGATGGAGGCGGCGTTCCGTGCCTGCGTCGAGGACGAGCGCAAGAGCGGGCGCACGGTGCTGCTGTCCAGTCACATCCTGTCCGAGGTCGAGGCGCTGTGTGACCGGGTGACCATCATCAGGCTCGGCCGGACCGTGGAGACCGGGACCCTCGCCGACCTGCGGCACCTCACCAGAACCTCGATCGCCGCTGAGCTGGTCAGCCCGCCGCGAGGCCTGGACCGGCTGCCTGGCGTGCACGACCTCGACATCGAGGGAGACCGGGTGCGCTGCGAGGTCGAGACCGACAAGCTGGACGGCCTGCTCAAGGCGCTCACCGCGGCGGGCGTGCGCAGCCTGACGAGCCAGCCGCCGACGCTTGAAGAGCTGTTCCTCCGGCACTACGCGGGCGACGGCCCGCGCGGGCACGATGCGGCGGCCGCTGCGCCGGACCGGGCTCCGGCATGAGCGAGGTCACGAGCCGGCGTGGCATCGCGGCGCCGCGAAGCCGGGCGGGGGTCCCAGCCATGAGCACGCTGGCGGGGACCGGCCCGCTGACCGCGCTTGCCCTGCGCCGTGACCGGGTCATGCTGGTCATCTGGATCTACGTGTTCGCCGCGTTCACGGGAGCGACGGTCTACGGCTTCAGGAACCTGTACCCGACCGCCGCCGCGCGGGAGCTGTTCGTGGTGGCCTCGAATCACAACGCGGCGCTGCTGACGATCTACGGCCCGTTCTACGGCAGCTCGCTCGGCTCGTTCACCGCCTGGCGGGACACCGTGGTCGGGGCGCTCCTCGCCGCCATCATGAGCATCTTCATCGTTGTCAGGCACTCCCGCGGGGACGAGGAGAGCGGGCGCCTCGAGCTCATCGGCTCGGCGGCCGTGGGGCGGCACGCGGCGCTGGTGGCCGGGATGCTGGTGGCTGGCCTCGCCAACGCCGCCGTCTTCGGCGTGCAGGCGGTGATCCCGATCGCGTTCGGAGTGCCCGCGGCCGGCTCGATCGCGTTCGCGGCCGGGGTTGCTCTCTGCGGTCTTGTGTTCACGGCGGTAGCTGCGGTCACCGCGCAGGTCGCCCAGACAGCCAGGTCGGCCAGGGGCATCGCGATCGGCGTGCTGCTTGTCGTCTTCCTCTTCCGTGCCATCGGCGACTCGGTCAGCGCGACCGGGCCGAGCTGGCTGCGGTGGGCCTCCCCGATCGGCTGGGCGGAGCTGACCAGGCCCTTCGGCACGATCCGCTGGTGGGTGCTCGCGCTTCCGCTGGCAGCCGCGCTGGTCACCGGAGTCGCGGCCGCGGTGCTGACCATCCAGCGCGACTACGATTCGGGGCTGCTCGCGACCAGGACCGGACGGCCAGGCGCCGCGGCCTCGCTGCGCTCGCCGTTCGCGCTCGCCTGGCGGCTGCAGCGGGCCACCGTGATCGCGTGGGTACTCGGCACGCTGGTGTATGGCGTTGGCGTCGGCTCGGCGGCCAAGGGGATCAGCGGCCTGCTCGGCAGCGCCCAGGTCAGGAGCGTCGTAGCCAGGATGGGCGGCCAGGCCGGGCTCACCAATGCCTACCTCGCGTCGCTGGTCAGCCTCACCGGGATGGCGGTGGCCGGCTTCGCGATTTCCGCCGTGCTGCGGCTGCGCTCCGAGGAGACGGACCTGCGGGCGGATCCGGTGCTGGCCACCGGGACGAGCAGGATTGGCTGGGCGCTCAGCCACGTGGTCATCGCGGCGGCCGGGACACTGGTGATCCTGACCGTGGCGGGGATCGCCATCGGCCTCGGGCACGGGGCGCGGGCAGGATCGCTCAGTAGCGAGGTAGCCAGGATGGCAGGCGCCGGCCTGGCGCAGGCTCCCGCCGTGCTGGTGATGGCCGGCCTCGCCGTCGCGCTGTTCGGCCTCGCGCCGCGGATCACCGCCGCGGCGAGCTGGAGCGTGCTGGGCGTGGCGGTGCTGCTGCTGCTCTTCGGCGACTCCCTCCGGTGGCCACAGTGGGTGCTCGATCTCTCGCCGTTCACGCACACGCCCAGGCTGCCGGGCGGCGTGGTCAGCGCCACGCCGCTGGTCTGGCTGTCCGCGCTCGCCCTCGCGCTCGGCGCGGCCGGCCTGATAGGCCTGCGCCGCCGCGACATCATCTGAGCGCGCGGGCCTGGCCGGACGCCCGCTACCGGGCAAAAGTACTGAAAGGTACGATGAGTCAGTGAGCGCTGGCGAGCTGAGTCGCTCCCGGCGAATGCTCGTGCTCGCGACGTGCTGCATGAGCCTGTTCATCGTCGGGCTCGACGTAACGGTCGTCAATGTCGCACTGCCTTCGATCCAGCATGAGCTGCATGCCAGCGTCTCCGGCCTGCAATGGGTCGTGGCCTCGTACGCGCTGGTGATCGCCAGCCTGCTGATGCTGGCAGGCTCGACGGGCGACCGGATCGGCAGGCGCCGCACATTCCAGACCGGGCTCGCCTTGTTCACCGTCGGCTCGCTGCTGTGCAGCCTCGCGCCGAGCCTCGCCGCGCTGGTCGCGTTCCGGATGGTGCAGGCCGTCGGCGGGTCGATGCTCAACCCGGTCGCGATGTCGATCATCACGAACACGTTCATCGGGCGGACCGAGCGGGCCAGGGCCATCGGGATCTGGGGCGGAGTGATCGGCCTGTCCATGGCGCTCGGCCCGGTGGTGGGCGGCGTGCTGGTCAGCGCGGTCGGCTGGCGGAGCATCTTCTGGGTCAACATCCCGGTCGGGATCGCGGCCATCGTGCTGACGGCGATCTTCGTGCCTGAGTCGAGGGCGCCGCGGGCACGAAGGTTCGACCCGGTCGGGCAGCTGCTCGTGATCGTCACGCTGGCGACGCTGGTGTACGGCATCATCGAGGGACCTGGCCGCGGCTGGACCTCGCCGTCGATCATCGGCTGCTTCGCCGTCGCCGCGGTCGCGGGCTCCGGGTTCGCCTGGTACGAGATCCGCCGCCACGATGCGCTGCTTGACGTCAGGTTCTTTCGCAGCGCACCGTTCTCCGGCGCAACGGTGATCGCGGTGTCGGCGTTTGCCGGGCTCGGCGGATTCCTCCTGCTGAACACGATCTACCTGCAGGATGTCCGCGGCTACTCGGCGCTGCACGCCGGGCTGTTCATGCTGCCGATGGCGGCGATGACGGCCGTCTTCAGCCCGTTGTCTGGCCGGATCGTCGGCGCTCGAGGGCCGCGGTTCCCGCTGATCGCCGCCGGGATCGCGATCACGGTCAGCGCGATCACACTGACCAGGCTGGCCGCGGACACCCCGGCGCTGAGCCTGGTGATCAGCTACCTGCTGTTCGGGCTCGGGTTCGGGCTGGTGAACGCGCCCATCACGAACACCGCGATGGCGGGCATGCCGCGCGCCCAGGCTGGCGTGGCCGCGGCGGTCGCCTCCACGAGCAGGCAGGTGGGTTCGGCGCTGGGGGTCGCCGTGCTCGGGTCCGTCGTCGTCTCCGGCCTGTCAGGACCGATCAGGACCGGGTTCGTGCCGGCCAGCCACGCCGGCTGGTGGGTGCTCGCCGGGTGCGGGCTGGCGGTGATCACGCTCGGCCTGATCACGACCGGGCCCTGGGCCAGGCACACCGCGGAACTGGTCGCCACCGAATTCGGTCACGGCGACGCCGACGCCGGCGCCCCGGTAGAGCCAGCCGCCTGACACAGCCTGGAGGCGCCGGACGCGCCGGACGCGCCGGACGGCTACTGGCCTGCGGCCTGGGTCATGGCCATGATCGCGAAAACCGCGCCCTGGTCGTCGCCGAGCACGGCCATCCGGCCGTACGGGGTGTCCCACGGCGGGCGCATGACGTTGCCGCCGAGCTTCGTCGCGACCTCCGCCGCCTCGTCCGCGTCGTCGACGCCGAAGTAGGTCATCCAGTGCGCGGGAGTCTCGGCCGGTGCCATGGTGCCCAGGTCACCGATCCCGCCCATCCCGCCACCGGTGGTCCTGAAGGTCGCGTACGTGAAGTCGTCGCTGCTCATGTCGTCGTAGGCGTAGCCGAAGACGTCGTGGTAGAACGCCTTGTTCGCCTCGAAGCTGCGGCTCATGTTCTCGTTCCAGCAGACCGCTCCTGGCTCGTTGGCCAGGCCCATGCCGCTGTGCGCGCGTGACTGCCAGATGCCGAAGACCGCGCCGCCCGGGTCGGCGGCCACGCTCATCCTGCCGACGTCCATGACGTCGAACGGCTCGGCCAGCACCGCTCCGCCCGCTGGCGCGATCTTGCTGGCGGTCGCGTCGGCATCGTCGGAGGCCAGGTAGGTCGTCCAGGCGGCCGGAACCTCGGCAGGGCCCATCTTCGGGCCGATCCCCGCGACCGGCCTGCCCTGCATCAGGCACATCACGTAGCCGCCGGCCTCCGGAGGTCCGGCCTGCGTGCTCCAGCCGAGGAGCGTCGAGTAGAAGGTCGTGGCCCTGGCCACGTCGTCGGTCCCCAGGTCGACCCAGCACGGTGTGCCGGCCGGCCATGGCGTGTCGCTGTGCACCATATGCTCCTCCAGGCAGCTGATTCGGTGATGGTGCGAATGGCTCGTAGCGGCGAATGCGCAATGGGCTGCTGATGCGATCCGTCAACCCGGTGATGATTGGCGTACGCAGCGTATCTAGCGGCACGGCGCGAGTCAGCCGGTTGTCAATTTCGCCACATCAGCCGCGTCCGCCCAGGCGGCCCGCCTGGAGATCGTTAGTCGTGCGGACAACGTTATCGATCCGTAGCATGGCAGCTATGGGTAGCCATCGGGCGTTGAGGCCAGGAGTCCAGCTAGCCGGCGCGACCTCGGCTCGCAGGTCCCGCGCCCGGAGAGGCATGCCCCACGTGCGGCCGACCAAGAAGCTCATCAGCCTTGTCATCGGCGTCGTGCTGGCCGTGGCCGGCGTCGTCGTGTTCGCGGCTCACGCGGCGGCCCGCCGCCCAGCGGCCGGGCACGCGCCGTCTACGACAGCTGCGTCGCATGCGCGGTCCGCCAGCACAGGAAAGGCCGGCAGCCACGCCGCCACGAGCCTGCACGGCATCACCGCGGTCTCGGCCGGGATCGGGCTGCGCGCGGGCGCGGTCTCGCCGAACGCGGCAGGGATCGCCGCCGCCATGGCGGTGCTGCCGAAGCTGGACGCGTACCAACTGGCCGGCCAGCGCGTGATCTACAGCTATAAGGGGCTCACGCCGCCATCCAATCTGCTGTGGGCGATCAGGCACGGCCGGGTCGCGGGGGTCATCTTCTTCTCTGACAATGTCGGCTCGTCGGCGCACATCAAGGCCGTCGCCAGGGAGCTGCAGGCCGCGAACGCCGGCCCGGCCAACCCGGTGCACATGCCGCTGCTGCTGATGACCGACCAGGAGGGCGGTGCCGTGCGCAGGCTGAGCGGCCCGCCCGTCCCGTCGGCGAAGCAGACGGGACGGTCCGCGCACCCGCAGCAGGAGGCGACCAAGGAGGGCGCAGCCGCCGGCGCGTTCATGCACGGCCTCGGCGTGAACGTGAACCTCGCGCCCGTGCTCGACGTGTACCGCACGCCCGGCAACTTCATCGACGAGTTCGGCCGCTCGTTCAGCAACGATCCCGCGAAGGTGGCCAAGCTGGGCTCGCTGTTCGCGACGGCCATGCAGAACAAGGGCGTCGCCGCCACGGTGAAGCACTTCCCCGGGCTCGGCGCCGCGACCAGGTCACAGAACACCGACCTGCGCCCGGTCACACTCAGCCTGACCCTCAGCCACACCAGGTCCGTCGACGAGCTGCCGTACAAATCGGCGGTGGCTGCCAAGGCCAGGCTCGCGATGTTGTCCTGGGCGATCTACCCGGCGCTGGACAAGAAGTTCCCCGCTGGCCTGTCGTCCACGATCGTCAGGGGCGAACTGCGCAAGCGGCTCGGTTTCGCCGGCGTCACGATCACCGACGCGCTGGAGGCAGGGGCGCTGAAGAACTTCGGCGGAACATCGAACCGCGCGACGCTGGCAGCCAAGGCCGGCATGGACCTGGTGCTCTGCGCCTCGAGGAGCTATGGCCAGGGCGTCACGGCCATGAAGGCGCTGCGCGGTTACTACCTGGGCGCCAGCTCGTCCGCCCAGGCCAGCTTCAAGGCGGCGGCTGAGCGGGTGATCGCGCTCCGGGCCAGCCTCAAGTGACAGGTGTGCCGGTCGTCGCGGTCAGGTCCGCCAGCAAGCCGGTGAGCTTGCCGGTCAGCGGCCCAGGGCGGCCCTCGCCGATGATCCGCCCGTCGATGCTGATGACCGGCGCGATGCCGCCCATGGTGCCGGTTACGAACACCTCGTCGGCGGCGTACAGCCGCGCCGGCGAGTAGTCGCCGGCCGCGCACTCGATCCCCGCGCCGGCCGCGAGCTCGAGCACGGCCCCGCGGGTGATGCCCTCAGGGCAGGCCAGCGCCGTCGGCGTGCCAAGCACGCCGTCGGTCACGCAGAACACGTTCGTCGCATTGGTCTCGGCGACGAATCCGCGGCTGTCGAGCATCAGCGCGTCGTCGGCGCCGGCCACGTTCGCCTCGATCTTGGCCAGGATCGACCCGAGCAGGTTGTTGTGATGGATCTTGGGGTCGAGTACGTCGGGCGCCGGCCGCCTGATGCTGGACGTGACGAGCGAGATCCCGGTGGCCGCGTACACCGGCGCCTTGTACTCGGGCAGGACGATCAGGGTCGGGCCTGACTGGTTCAGCCGCGGGTCCATCCCGCTGGTGATCTTCACGCCGCGGGTGAGCGTCAGCCTGATGTGCACGCCGTCGGTCATGCCGTTGGCCGCGAGCGTGCGCCTGACTTGCTCGGTGATCTCCGCGTCAGAAGGCACCGACCCGAACGCCAGCGCGTGCGCCGATCGCCTGAGCCTGGCCAGGTGCTCGGTCAGCCGGAAGATCCGGCCGTTGTGCACGCGCAGGCCCTCCCAGACCGCGTCACCGCCCTGCACGGCCGAGTCGAACGGGCTGACCGCGGCCTCGTCCCTGTGCGTCAGCCGCCCGCCGACATTCACGATGACGTCGCGGTTGCGCTCGTCGAACTGCTGCAGCATGCCTCTCCTTCGTGGTGCCTAGATCACCATCGCGTGCGCTGCCAGCTCCGCGTAGAACGGCTGGCACCGGCCGGCGAGCTCCTCGAGGCCGGCGGGCAGCGGCGCTGCTGAGGCGCCGGTGCCCGCGTCCGGCCTGGCCGCGAAGCCCGTCGACGCCCAGACCCGCTCGTACCAGTACCTGGCCCAGACCCCGTCGGTCGGCCGCGGCCCCGCAGGCCAGGACAGCATCGCCTCGTCGAACGGGATCCGCAGCGCGGCGCAGAGCGCCGCCAGCGACTCGCGCGGCCTGGCCGCGAGGTCGGCGGCGTCGATGACGGGCCCGCCGAACAGCCGGTAGATCTCGGCCTGCTGCTCCAGGCCGAGATCCGCCAGCGTCGGCGTGTGCCTGACCTTGGCGTAGGAGGCGAGCAGCCGCCGCGGGTCCCTGATCAGGAACGCGTGCCGCAGCCCGGCCAGCCGTCCCCGGTCGACGCCTGGCAGCAGGTGATGCGTCATGTGCTTCTGGTAATACACGGTGCGGCCGGCCGGCAGCGCGCCCGAGGTGAGCTCGTCGACGACCTGGGGCCAGCCGGCCGGCATCGACGCGAGGATCTCGTCCCTGCCGGGATGGCCGATCCCGGTCTCGGCGAGGTAGTACGCGTACAGCGGCTCGTCGACCACGACGGTGTCAGGCCGGTTCCCGAACGAGCGCATCAGCGCCGTGGACAGCGTCCGCGGACCCGACCACATCGCGATCCTGACGACCACGGCCCTTGCCTGGTCAGAGCGTGACGACGCTGCGCAGCACCTCCCCGCGCCCCATCTTGGCGAACGCCTGCTCGACGTCGCCGAGCGCGATGGTCTCGGACACGAACTTCTCAAGCGGCAGCCGCCCGCCCAGGTGCAGGTCGGTCAGCATGGGGAAGTCACGGTCCGGCAGGCAGTCGCCGTACCAGGACGACTTCAGCGACCCGCCGCGGCCGAACACGTCGAGCAGCGGCAGCTCGAGCCGCATCTCGGGCGTTGGCACGCCGACAAGCACCACGGTTCCGGCCAGGTCGCGCGCGTAGAACGCCTGCTCGTACGTCTCGGGCCGGCCGACCGCCTCGATCACCACGTCGGCGCCATTGCCTTCGGTGCGCGCCCTGATCTCCTCAACAGGGTCGGTGTCCCGCGAGTTGATCGTGTCCGTCGCGCCGAGCTCACGCGCCCACCCGAGCTTGCGATCGTCGATGTCCACGCCGATGATCGCGCGCGCGCCCGCGAGCCTGGCGCCCAGGATCGCCCCGCAGCCGACGCCGCCGCAGCCGATCACCGCGACGGAGTCGCCGCGCCCGACCTGCCCGGTGTTCAGCGCCGCGCCGAGGCCAGCCATGACGCCGCAGCCGAGCAGCCCGGCTACCTCAGGCTTGACCTGAGGGCTGACCTTGGTGCACTGGCCCGCCGCGACCAGGGTCTTGTCGGCGAACGCCCCGATGCCCAGCGCGGGCGACAGCACGGTGCCGTCGGCGAGAGTCATCTTCTGGGTTGCGTTATGCGTGGCGAAGCAGTACCAGGGACGGCCCCTGCGGCATGCCCGGCACTGGCCGCAGACCGCGCGCCAGTTGAGAATGACGAAGTCGCCTGGCGCGAGGCCGGTCACGTCGTCGCCGACCGCCTCGACGACGCCGGCGGCCTCGTGGCCGAGCAGGTAAGGGAAGTCCTCGCCGATGCCGCCCTCACGGTAATGCAGGTCGGTGTGGCAGACGCCGCATGCCTGCACCCTGACCAGCGCCTCGCCGGGACCCGGATCGGGGACGATGACGGTGGTGAGCTCGACCGGGGCGCCCTTGGCGCGGGCGATTATGCCTTGTACCTCATGTGCCATCGCGTTCATGCCCTTTCATTTTTCGCATAACAAGACTCAGGCGCTGGTCAGCGCAGCAAGCCCGGTCAGTCCCACCGTGAATCACGTTCGTTGCCGATGTGGCCGATGATACGGGTCGGGCGCTTCAGGGTGTCCTAGCGCTTCCTGACCAGTATCGCTATCGCCACATCGGGGGGCGCGAAGGCGCGGAGCCGGTGCCGCAGATCATCGACCGTGATGCCGCGCACGTTCGCCTGGTACCTGGGCGGGCCGTCGAGCGGGCTGGTGAGAGCCGTCGGGCGGAGCAGGTACCAGAACGGGATCAGCAGCAGGATCCAGCGGACCGCGCGCCGCGCCGGGCCGTGCCGGTACCCGCGCAGCGCGAGCGACGCGTCCTGGCTGAGGATGATCTCGACCCTGGTGCCGTACGGCCGCGGCGCCATCCTGATCCGCTCGACCTGCCGCCACGGCACGTGCCTGACGCCGCGCCGCCGGCGGCCGCGGCGCCTGCTGAACGAGGGCAGCCCGAGATCGATCCCCTCGGCGTTCACGGCGAACGCGTGCGTGGTGATCGAGTTGACCACGAGAATGAACACGATCATCGCGCCGAGCAGCCCTGCCGCCGCGGTCAGCCGGAACCAGGCAGGCGGCCACGGGCTCAGCACCAGCGCGGCGGCGATGACCAGGAACCAGATCGGGGTGACCCAGAGGTAGCCGCGAGGCAGGATCGCCGACGGGCCGATCACCGGAACGTACAGGCCGTCCTGCATGGATTGCCCCCAAACTGAGAACCTGGCACTGATCGTCCATCAGCAAAGGGTTCTGCCGCAAGATGCAGCGATACCTGCCGTTTGACACCGCTCAGCGGCCGGAAAGACGCGGGCGGTAGCCGGGCCGTGGCGATCGTGTAGCGGGCGCCTGGATCATGCCGCATGATGGAGGAGCCCGGCGGGACCGGGAACCTCGCCGCGGCGGCGGAGGAGGACAGGGGTCGGCAGACGGCCGGGATGCTGGAGGTTAGCCGGATGCCGAAGAAGGGCCGCCGGTCAGGACGGGACGAGCCCCTGGGCGCCGATCCTGGCGGCCTCGGCGGCGACGAGGACTACGACTGGATCAGGTACCTCGGTGAGGGGTCGAGTTCCCGGTCGGCCGCATCCGCTGGCTCGTCGGCTGCCACTTCAGGGACAACGTCGACGGCGCTTCAGTCGCAGGCGAGAACCGTGAGTCCGGCGCGTGCGCGGTCGGCCACTGCCCTGCCTGCCACTGCCCTGCCTGCCACTGCCCTGCCTGCCACTGCGCGGTCGGCCACTGCGCGGTCGGCCACTGCGCGGCCGGTTGCTGAGTCGCCAGCCGCACAGCCGCGCCAGTTCGGTCAGGACGCGGATCAGCATTCCGATGGCGACACGGACCCAGGCGGCGGCCCGGTCGGGCGCGGCGGCGCAGGAACCGGGCGTGGCGCGCGCGGCCGGCGTGCCGCCGGCCGCCGCGCGGAGCCGTCTGCGGCGTACGAGCCGCGGGCCCATGAGCCCGCGTCCTACGAGCCTCCGTCCTACCAGCCCCAGTCCTACGAGCCCCAGCCCTACGAGCCTCCGTCCTACCAGCCTCAGCCCTACGAGCCCCAGTCCTACGAGCCCCAGTCCTGCGAGCCTGGCCCGGCCAGGCGCTTCGGGCGGCGGGATCGCACCGACGGGACCAGCGGCTGGGACCGGTACGACCAGAGCGGCCGGCCAGCCGCCGGCGACGGCCCTGGCCGTGGCGGCACCGGGCCGCTGCCGGCCGCAGGCCGGGCTGCCCGCGGCGAGCCGAGCGGACGGCCGGTCGAGCGCGGCGGTGACGGGAGTGTTCAGCCGTCCCGCAGCCCGTCAGGTACGGGTCCGCGCCGCGCCGTTAAGGTCCGGCAGGGCCGCACGACCGACCTTCTGTTCAATCCGGCGGCCGAGGACTACGGTCAGCCGCTATACCCGCCGGAGGACTACGGCCAGCGGGCGGGGAACGCCGCCGGGACGCTCGGGACCCCGGCGCGGACGCCGGAGCGTCAGCAAGATGACAGGTTCACGTCGCCGCAGCGCCGGCTGGACACGTCCGAGTTCGCCAAGCCGCTATACCCCGCGCTGGACGCCGGGCCGGCCACCGACGCTCGCCCGCGCCGGTCCAAGCCCGGCGCCGATCCGCTAGGCGACACTGACGCGCGCGGCCGGACGCCTCCGGCCGATCGCCGGCTTGCTCGCTCCCGCCGGGGGAGCCGGGCTGCCCCGGCGCTGCCCGGGCCAGACCGCACCGGCCCGCAGCGCCGGATCGACGACCTGAGCGGCGCCGGTCCGCGTACGACCGGCCCGCAGCGCCGGGTTGACGAGCTCGGCGGCGCCGAGCCGCTGACTGGTGTGCGCCGGGGTGAGCGGACCGGCCCGCAGCGCCGGGTTGACGAGCTCGGCGGCGCCGATCCGCCGACTGGTGTGCGCCGGGGTGAGCGGACCGGCCCGCAGCGCCGGGTCGACGGGCTCAGCCGTCCCGACCCGCTGACCGACAGCGGTATCGGCGTGCTCTGGGAGTCTGAGCCAGCGGCCGCGTCGGCTGGCGTCGCGCCGGACGAGGCGATCACCAAGGCGCCGGCCAGGCCGACCGGCACCGGGCCGTTTGACCGGCCGGCCTTCGACATGGCGGATCCGCTCGCCGAGCCCGCCGACCTGCCCGGCACCGCGCCGCGCGGCAAGCCAGCGCGCACGCCGCGGAAGGGTGCGACGAAGAAGACAGCGGCGAGCAAGCCGAAGCCCGTCACGGGCCGCCCGCGCCCGCGTCGGCGCAAGAAGGCCATGGCGCTGTTCGGCGGCCTCGTGATCGTCGCAGCGCTCGCCGCGGTCGGCTACTTCAAGCTGATGCCGAGAACCTCGCACACCGTCTCAGCCCCGGCCGCCCTCGGCAGCTACGTCAAGCAGCAGGCGAACGCGACCGCGAAGAATCTCCGGCACCGGATCATGGTCGCCGCCGCCGGTGACGTCAAGAACGTCGTCGCCGCCGTGTACGAGCAGAAGAAGGGCCCGGGCACCAGCAGGGGACCGCAAATTGTCGTGTTCATCGGCGGCAACCTGACCGGCAATGCCTCCGCCGGTGATCTGATCAGCGCCTACATGACCAGGCTGCACGGGGCGTTCACGACGATGCCAGGGCGCCTGGGCGGGCAGGCAGCCTGCGCGCCGGGCTCCGACGGCGGTCCTTCCGAGTGCGCGTGGGCAGACGGCGACACGTTCGGGGTTGTCGTGTCGGCCACGCTGAGCGCGACGGGGCTGGCCGACGAGATGCGGCAGATGCGGCCGCTGGTCGAGCACGTCGCCAAGTAAGGCAGAACTCGTGAGCGCGTGCCGGATCAGGTCGTCGGCTGGTCGTCCCCGCCATCGCCTCCGGCGTCCGCTTTCGCCGGCGGTCCGGCGGGTCCTGGCTTCGCTGGCTCGGGCGTACGCAGCGAGAGCCTCGCGACCACCATCGTGATCGCGGCCGCCAGCACGGCGAGCCCGGCCAGCTGGCCGCCGATGAGCCGTGGGTCGAGCGGCAGGGCCGACGACGTCTGCGCGATCCCGGTCGCCTTGCCTGACCGCCGCTGCTTCTGCCTGGCCGAAGGCGAGGCAAGGGGGGTCACGGTCGGGAACAGTCCGCCGAGGCTGGGCGGCGTAATCGTCGCGCTCGGGATGGGCAGCAGCGTCGTCGGCGGCAGCGGCGGGACGGGCGGGACCGAGTTACCGACCGGAGAATGGCTGCGCTGGCTCACGACGGTCGTGACGGCGGCCTCGGCGGGAGACAGTGACGGCGCGTCGACGGTCACGGTCAGGGTGATCGGGGCGCCGACGGTCGCAGCGGCCCTGACCTTATCGGTGATCATCAGCTCGAACGCCTGGTTGGCTGGCAGCGTGCCGATCGTGCATTTCGTGCCGTGAGCTGCGGGGCAGAGCGTGTACCGCGGGAACTTCATCGAGCGGGCGCTGCTCGACGCCGTCACCACGACCTTGGTCGCGGGTACGGTGCTCCAGACCCAGAGCGAGTACCTGACGGTGCCGCCAGGCCTCGTGTTCGAGCTGTGCTGCACCAGCTGGCCGGTGACGCAGATTGCTCCTGCCTTGTGCGAGCGGCTCGGCGACGGCGACGGCGACGGCGAGGTGGACTTGGTGGGCGACGTCGACGGCGACGGGCTCGGCGAGCGTGACTTGGACGGGCTCGGGCTGTTGCTGGCCGACTGGCTCGGGCTCTCCGATTGGCTGGTGCTGGATGACCCGGTCGGGCTCGGGCTCGGGCTCGTGGACGGGCTTGAGCTGGTCGAGGAACTTGAGCTCGTGGACGGGCTCGCGGTCGCGGGCATCGCCAGCAGGTGTGCCGACACAGCCGCGGCGGAGCCCTGCCCGCACGGCGATCGCATCGGCCGGGCGGCGGAAGCAAAGGCCGGTGCTATAGCCATCCCCGACGCCAGGAACGACCCCGCAATAATGGCGACGGCGGCCCGGCCGGTTCGGAAGATTCCTACCGGCATAGCTGCGCTCCGATCATCGCGCCAGGCATAGCCAAGCGCGCCGCCGGGCGTCGCGCCTTGGGGGCCATGTATTCGAGCATAAGCTGGCCGCCCGACTGACTGAAGTGGCCGGGGGTATGCGCGGGCGTTCCGGTTCATAATGATCCTGTTTCGCCAGCGCATCACGAGCGTCTTTGAAATGGCGGTCTGATGAACAGTGAGCGTCGGCCAGGTGGCGCGGCCGCGCGGGGGACTGACGTGCTGACCAGGCCGGCCCGGGCTCCTGACCTGGTGCTGCGCTACGGCGACGGCACGGCCCACGTGGCCGATGTCCATCTTCCGCCCGCGGCCGCAGCGGGGCGGAACGGGGCCAGCGGGCGAGTCCTGTTGACGATATTTCTGCATGGCGGTTTCTGGCGCGCCGAGTACGGAAGAGAGCACACCGCGCCGCTCGCCGAGGCGCTAATCGCTGCCGGAATTGTCGTGTGTGCTCCGGAATATCGGCGAACGGGGCAGCCTGGCGGCGGCTGGCCAGGGACGTTCGACGATGTCGCCGCCGCCGTCGACCGGCTGCCAGGACTAGTTGCGGCGGCAACCGGCGGTTTCGTCGCCGCGGACCCTCGTGGGGTGGTCCTCGCCGGGCATTCGGCCGGCGGTCATCTCGCTCTGTGGGCGGCGAGCAGGCATCAGCTTCCGCCAGGGTCGCGCTGGCATACCGGTGAGCGACGGTGGCGCGGCGTCGTCGCCCTCGCGGCAGTCAGCGATCTGGGTGCCAGCCACCGCAAGGCGCTCGGCCAGCAGGCCGCGGGCGCGCTGATGGGCGGCGGGCCGGCGGAGTTCACCGACGGCCGCTACGCGCAGGCCGACCCGGCCAGGCTTGTGCCAGCCAGCGGGCCGGTCTGGCTGGTGCACGGCATGGACGACGACCGCGTTCCGTACCTGATGAGCCTGGACTACGCCCGCCTGGCGCGGCGCTCGGGCGCCCGCGCCGCGGCCGCGACCTGCGTGCTGCTGCCTGGTGCCGGACATTTCGAGGTGATCGACCCGCTGTCGGGGGAGTGGCCGCAGGTGGCTGACGCGTTCTGGCGGGTCGGCGGGTAGGTCCTGGGCGGGGTTCGCGCTGATCGGCGCGCTGCCAGGCGCGCTGCCCCGCAGCGCGCCAACCGGACGCGGGCGTGATCGTGTATGCTCGCGTAGCGCGCTCGGGCCAGGCGGACGCCCGCCCGAACCGGAAGCGCCGGTCGAGCGGGTTCCCACCCGCCGTGCCCCCTTAGCTCAGTCGGCAGAGCGTCTCCATGGTAAGGAGAAGGTCTACGGTTCGATTCCGTAAGGGGGCTCCAGGTCAGAGGCATGATCACGACTCTGGTGCAGGCGGCGTGGAACGAGTCGTGGAACCACTAGCCGATTTCGGCGTACCGTTGTTCTATGGCAACGACGGAAAATGGTCACATAGAGTTACTGCCTAGCGGGTCGTACCGCGTGCACGTGTACCTTGGCCGAGACCCGGTGACCGGTCGGCAGCGGCGAATGCGGCGAACGGTCAAGAGTCAGGCGAAGGCGACGCGCGAGCTGGCGACCTTGCTGCAGGCCGCGGAGTCCGGGCGGGCGCCGGATGACTCGGCGACGATGGGCCTGGTGCTGGACCGGTACCTGGAGGTCACGGACCTCGCCGTGTCGACTCGGATGACGCATGAGAGTTACATCGGGCGGATCATCCGGCCGGTGCTCGGCGATGTGAAGGTCCGCAAGATCGGGCCTGACAGCCTGGATGCCTTGTACGCGCATCTGAGGCGGTGCTCGCGGTTGTGCGCCCGGCTGCCGAAGGTTGAGCACTTCGCCGACGGACCGCACGAGTGCGATGGGCGGTGCGGGCCGCTGCGGGACCACCGGACGGGGCGGGCGCATCAGTGCGACAAGCGGTGCCGGACGCATCGGTGCACGCCTTTGTCGCCCGCGTCGATCGTGAAGGTGAACGCGATCATCTCGGCGGCGCTGAACCTGGCCGTGCGATACGAATGGATCGACCGGAATCCGGCGGACCGGATTACCCGGCCGAAGCTGGAGAAGCGGGAGCCTGATCCGCCGAGCCCCCGTGAGGCCGCTCGGCTGCTGAACGAGGTGTTCGTTAAGGACGAGGAGTTCGGGCTGTTCTTGTGGACGGCGATGACGACGGGGGCGCGGCGCGGGGAGTTGCTGGCGCTGCGGGAGGACCGGTTCGACTTCGAGGTTCAGACGGTGCGATTCTCGAAGAACTATCTGGTAAAGGACGGACAGCACATCGAGAAGAGCCCGAAGACGGGGCGGGGGCGGGTCGTGTCGCTCGATCCCCTGACGTGCGAGCTGCTGGAAGGGTTTCTTGCTGAGCGGCGCGAGACAGCGGGCCGGGCTGGGGTGATCGTGCCACGGGATGCGTTCGTGTTCTCGCCTGATCCGGCTGGGGCGGTGCCGTGGAACCCGGACACGATGACGCATCGGTACGAGCGGTATGCGGGGGCAGTGGGGATCAGTAGTTCGCTAAAGGAGCTGCGGCACTACTCGGCGACCCAGCTGCTGTCGAATGGGGTGGATCTGCGGACGGTGGCCGGGCGGCTCGGGCATTCTGAAGGGTCGACGACGCTGAACTTCTATGCCCAGTTCGTCCAGCCTGCCGACCGGCACGCCGCTGCCGTCGTGTCCAGCCAGCTGGCTGACCTTCGCGACAGGGAGCGCGTGCGGTTGGCCGAGTAGTGGCGGTAGGCCGCATGCGGCACTTTAGCCCGGCACCCGCTAGGGCGACCGGGCTACGGCTTAGGCCAGCGAGCTTCAGAGCACGACCGATGCTCTCTCCTACTCGACAACCTTGACCCTCCTGATGTCCGATAGCTCCCTGCCGAAGTTCTGCTCGTCCTCGTCAGTCGGCTAGACCGCTATGGAGCTTGCCCTGAAGGTAGTGTGGGCGCTTTTCACTCGCCCGGCCGCGTCCTTGTCGCGATAATTCACCCGGGCGCCACTGCGGACGTGACTGATGAACTCGCGAGATATTCGGCTCCCCGCGCATTCAATGACGATTCTCACTTGTACTTCACCGGCCTTTGCTCCGAACCCGGTCCTCAAGGTCGCCACATCTAATATTACCATTTTCCGCCTCAAATTCATAACTGGCTTTCAATTGCAAAAGCGAGCGCGCTGGCTGCATTACTGGAGCGAACATCGACTGCCTGCGCAGCCCGTACGCGGTCATGGCCACCCGGCTCTCAGCCAGCGAGCTACCCCCAGCCGTCGGGTCGGCGGCCGTCCCGGCCACCGTGGTGCGGCGAGTGTGATGAGCAGACCCGGATGCTCGGCTTCGGACGGCGATGCACCGAGTCCGTGCCCGTGCTGCAAAGCGCAAAGGCACCCCGCAGGCAGGTCGGCAGGCCGCGGTCCCTACATGCCTAACCTGGCCCAGACGATCGAGGTTCGGAGGACTTCGGCAGGTATTGGCATGATCATGGAACTCGGGGTTGCTTCGAAGGCATTCCGGTCATTGCTCGGGCGCCAGTTCCTTGTAAACGAAGATTCCGTTCCCGTCGCGCAGTTCGTATTCGGGGCCTTCCAGCCAGTCGATCAGTTCGGCCATCGCTTCGAGTGTGCCGTCGTTGCGGAAGTGCGCGCTGTCCTTCTCAAGAAGCACCAAGTATGCGATCTCGCACTCGCACATGGTCACGAAGGCGTAGCGCTTGCCGTCATGCAAGGCCTCTAGTAGGGCAGCATCAGTTCGTTAGGTGATCCCGGCGTGGCGTGGTGACGCGGCGACGGCCGCTTCGTGATCATCTGGCATGTGACTGTCCTGATGGATCGCGCTGCGGCCGTCGTGCCCAGCGTAGGGGATGTGGATCCGGCCGGGTGGCTGGATCGTTTTGATGACATGTTCGCGCGGGTGGTGGCGCCGGCGTTCGGCCGGCGGGAGCCGAGGCTGCGGGCGGAGGCGTACCTGCTGGGCCTGGTGGCGGGGCTGGGGCGGGCGAACGGGTGGACGATCGCGGAGTTCGCCGGGGACCGGTCGCCGCTGGGGATGCAGCGGCTGCTGAATCAGGCGGTGTGGGACCAGGACCAGGTGCGGGACCGGCTGGTCCGGTACGTGGCGGCGGAGCTGGGTGATCCGGGCGGGGTGCTGATCGCGGATGAGACGGGGTTCCTCAAGTCCGGGCGCCGCTCGGCGGGGGTGCAGCGCCAGTACACCGGGACGGCGGGGAAGATCACGAACTGCCAGGTCGGGGTGTTCCTGGCCTACGCTGTCCCGGCTGCGGGCACCCGGGTGCTGGTGGACCGGGAGCTGTACGTCCCGGAGTCGTGGACGTCGGACCGGGACCGGTGCGAGGAAGCCGGGATCGGGGAGGACGTGAGGTTCGCGACCAAGCCGGCGCTGGCCCGGACGATGATCGAGCGGGTGACCGGGCTGGGCCTGCCGTTCGCCTGGTTTACGGCGGACGAGGCCTACGGCGACAACGGCAAGCTGCGGGAATGGCTGGAGAAGACCGGGATCGCATACGTGGTCGCGGTGGCCTGCGATACCCGGGTCCCGGCCGGGGCCGGCACGACGATCCGGGCCGACCGGCTGGCCGCGAGGGTGCCGGGCCGGGGCTGGCAGCGGATGTCGTGCGGGCCGGGATCGAAGGGCGAGCGGCTGTATGACTGGGCAGTCTCACCCGCCGGGCCAGGCCGGAACCTGCTGATCCGCCGCTCGCCCGCCAGCGGCGAGCTGGCCTTCTACCTGTGCTGGTCCCCCGGCAGCGCGACGCTGTCGGAGCTGGTGAAGGTGGCCGGGGCCCGGTGGGCCGTAGAGGAATGCTTCCAGGCCGCCAAGAACGAGACCGCCCTGGACCACTACCAGGCCCGCAAGCACGTCGCCTGGTACCGGCACGTCACCCTGGCCATGGCCGACCACGCCTGGCTCGCCGTCACCGCGGCCAGGCCGCCCGGCCTGCCGCCTGGCGCCGGGCCCGGTGACGGCGGCCGGGCCAGAGAGGGGGACCCAGGCCTGTGGACAACTTTCCGGCCCGCCGGGCTGCGGTAACGGCCTGATCACCGGCAGTGACGGCCTGGCTCTGGCCTGCCTGAGCATGAACGAGATCCGCCGCATGCACGCAGCGCTCTGCCGCCCGGCACACCCGCCAGAGCACTACCTGCACTGGTCACGATGGCGCCGCCGCCACCAGGCCATCGCCCGGCAATGCCACTACCAGCGGCGACGTGAGCGGGATCGCCTGAGGTAGCGCGCTGCGGCGCCGGCTAGCCCGTGGCCAGCTCACCAGCGTGAAGCAGCGCGGCGACGGCAAGCTCACGCAGCCGGCCTTCCCAGATCGGGACGACATGCCAGCCCGGGCCGACAGGCAGCGATTCCCCATAGGTGTCACGGTCGGTCTCCACACCGGCCGGAAGGTCATCGAGCCGCAAGGCCAGCCAGTCCGTGCCCAGCGCGACGATGGCCGCGACACCATCCCAGGCCAGCAGCGGAACCCCGTACGCGGCGGTCAGCGGCCAGCCGGGAGCCAGATCACCGAGCACGGCAATCAGATCGGGATGGGCATCCAGCTGCCAGGATCCCAGCGCCCAGTCATCAGGGCCGCTCTGCGGGCTCGCCTGCCCCCGCAGGTAATCCAGCATCACCGCGTTCTGCGGCAGGTCCGGCAACTCGGGCCACGGATCCATGCCAGAAACCTAAGCACGGCCGCCGCGCGCCCAGCCAGGGTCACCGGCGTCGCGATGTCAACCCTCGTCGTAACGAACTGATGCTGCCCTACTAGGGCCAGGAATCCGGGGAAATAGATGTAGTGCTTGCCGCAGGGCACCGGCTGGCGGCGCATCTCGCCGTCGGCCGTGCTCGGCGGCAGGTCGGTGGCAGGCTTGAACGGTTCCAGTCGGATGCCCGGATGCACAACCCTCAGGGCCTTTCCGGAGAGCATCAGCTCGAACCCGGCATCGTCGGTCTCGGCGGCCGTTGGCCAGGAGACAGGGCCGCTGGATGGCCAAATGCCCGGGAGGTCGGGAACGGTCGCCAAGTCGATGTAGAGGCTGGAGGTTGTAAACCGCACGCCGTGCACCAGCATCGGACCGACCATCACGGTCAGGCTGTAAGCACACGGGTCGTCGGGCGCAGGCAGACCGTCCAGTTCGATTCCGAGCGGGACCACCCGGACCGAGCCCGGCGGGCGCTCGCCAACGTAGGTCCCGATCCAGTACTGGCTGTCCGGCAGCGGTTCCGGGTGCTCTCGCCTGGCGTAGATGGCGTGATATTCAGCTGCGGGGACGCCGTAGCCCTCGGCGCGCTGTTCGTCGGACGAGGAGAGCATGGCTACCAAGGCCGTCTTGCAAGCCCACGCGGTGATCAAGCGCTGCTGGTCGACAGAGAGCTCGCTGGGCTGGCCGAGAATCAATGGTGTGAGGACCGGCTTGGCGGCCCTCTCCTGCTGGCTCAGCCAACCGTGGTTGCAGTCATCACAGACGGCGCGGACCGTGGCTGTGAAGCCTTCGGTCGTCCACCGGCGGGCAACCCTGTTCAGCCGTCCCGTATGGATCTCAACCTGGCCTGCATCAAGGCCGATCGAGTTCAGCCAGTCGGCAAAGACGTGTTCCCTGCCCCGCGGCCGCTTGGTCGATCCGCAGAAGGCGCAGGCGAATGGCATAGTTCAGGATAAATGCGCGGCCGTGCTGACGCAGTGAATCAGAGCGCGACGATGCCACGGAGCCGAACCAGAGTTGCAAAGGGTTCCGCTAGACGGAGCGCTAAGCCGCCGTCCAGCCGTATTTTGTCAGACCAGTGGTGTTCACTTGCCTGCAGAGCGGCAGTCTTGGGGGCGCAGCCGGTCGAAGGCCTAGAGCGGGAGTGCCATGCCGTCAGAAGCGAACGGAGAATCGCTGGAGCAACTCGACCTCACACCATCGCCGAGGCTGCTGGAAATCTTGGGCGAGATCCCCTACCAACCTTGGCAGTGCGTCGCCGAGCTGATCGACAACGCCTTCGACGAGTTCATGGCCGATACCAACCGCGACCCGTCTGATCCGCCGATCGTCCGGGTCACCCTGCCCAGGCAGAACATCGCTGAGGGGGACGAGATCGTCTGCGTCGCAGATAACGGGCGCGGTATGGGCAAGGAAGTCCTGGAGCGATCGTTGCAAGCCGGCTACAGCAGCAACGCCCGATACGGCAACCTCGGCCTGTTCGGTATGGGCTTCAACATCGCGACGGCCCGGCTGGGCAGCATCACTGAGGTGAGGACCACCCGCGAAGGCGATCCCGACTGGCTGATCGCCGAGATCGACTTCCGCCGGATGCAGAAGGAGCGGAGCTTCGTCGTCCCCCTTCGAAGGGAACCGAAAGACGACCGATCCTTGCACGGTACGGAGGTGACCGTCCGGCGGCTGAAGCCGGAGATCCGTGAGCGCCTTCGGCGCTCAGCCACCGCCGCCCAGATTCGCGAACGGCTGGGCAGCGTCTACTCATACATGCTGCGCCAGAAAGATGGGCTTGCGGATCTACCTGGGCCGATGCTCGTCGGCAAGGGCTTCGCGCTCTACGTCAACGACACGCGGGTTCAGCCGAGACTGCCCTGCGTCTGGTCGGCCTCGCGCAGCGTCGACTACCGGGGGACGGAAGTACCGGCGGTTCTCGGGATCAGCCGGGAGCTGAAGCCTGCTTGGGCCTGCATGACCTGCGGCCACTGGCATCGCATTGAGGTCGAGGAATGCGTCGAATGCGGCAGCGAAGACCTCCAGCTCCGCGAGCGGCAAATCACCGGCTGGATCGGTGTCCAGCGCTACCTCGACAGCGCCGACTTCGGGATCGACCTCCTGCGCAACGGGCGCAAGATCCTTATCTCAGACAAGAGCCTCTTCGACTGGGAGAACCCTGACACCGGCGAGGTGTGGACCGAGTACCCGATCGAGTTCGGCTCGACCACGGGTGGTCGTATCGTCGGCGAGATCCACCTGGACCACGTGCCAGTCACCTACCAGAAGAACGACTTCGAGCGTGGATCGAATGACTGGCTGACTGCCGTCGAGGCGATCCGCGGCGCGGGGCCGCTGCAGCCTGTGAAGTTCAGGCATCTGGGATACGGCGAGAACCGGTCTCCGCTCGGTCAAATCTTCAACGCCTACCGGCGCAACTCTCCCGGCCTCAAGTGCCTCATCCCTGGAAATGACAAAGGCACTATTCACGAGCTGACCCGCGAGTGGGCGCGGCGCTTCCGGAAGGGCCAGGCCGAGTACCTGTCGGACGACAAGTGGCACGAAGCAGCCGAATACTACGATCGCGTCCAGAGTGGTCAACGGAAGCCGCACCAACAGCCGCCCGGCTCCGGCGGCACCGGAGCCGGAGAGAGCGGCTCGTCGGATGACGATGTCCTTAACAGGACCGGCCTGGGTGATTATCAGGCGCCGGAACCGCAGGGCGGCTCGGCCGACCCGCAGCCCGTACCGGAGACTGACGAACAACGATTCGCGAGGTACAAGGGGACGGCTCGGCCAGTCCTGGACTTGTGCGACGACATCGGCCTCGCACACCTGCCGCGCCGCGAAGTGCGGGTCTACGAGACCGACCAGCCGCTACTAGACGCCGACGGTCGCGACACCCCGTGCACCAGCCGTACCATGCGAGGCAACAAAATCGAGGTCTTCGTAGACAGCAGCCATGAGGTCTTCAGCCAGTGCGGCCGCGAGCCTCGCGAGTACGCCATCATGGAGCTGGCTGAAGTGCTTCGGACGCAAGCGCGCGCGACTGACGGCATAGCTCGCGTAGCGGCAGACATCACCGGACGGCTACGCGACCAGCGATTCACGGATCCCGTCCTGCGGCAACGGGCTGAGGCCCTCATTGGCAGGGCGAGGGAGGCGCTTGCCCCAGTCGCCGACGAGCACGCGGCCGTTCTCTGGGCCAGCCTGCCGATCGCCCAGAAGGAGGCCGCCGAGCGCGGCGCGGGTGCCGTTGATACACGACTGAACTGGCCCGACGCCACAACCGACGGACGGTTCGTGGCCTACATCGGTCCCGGAGCGCTGGCGGCCATGGTTCGCACTCGCCCCGACCTCCTCCTCGACGGCCAGGTCTTCACGACGGCCTGGTCGACCTGGACCACGGACGAGGCCAGAACCCGGCAGGTGGAGCGTCTCGCCCGGCGCATCGAATCGGTCGCCGAATTTCTGGCCAGCACCGAGGCCAAGAGCCGCCTCGAGCTGGCAATGACCCGGCTGACCCTCGACATGCTCGACCAGGAAGTCCGGTGGGAGGAGCCGACGTGAAGACATCGTTCGTCGACCCGGTATTCCTCCGCGAGATCGGGCCTAACGCCTTTACTAAACAGGTGGAGCGACTGCTGCTGCACCTCGGCTTTAGCGACGTCATCAACATTGACGGACCGAACGACCGCGGCGGCGACATCCTGGCCACCAGACGCGGGCAGCGGTGGGTCTTTCAGGCCAAGTGGAAGGCCACGGCCGCCGTCCCGTCGACAGCGATCGACGAGGTGACGGAGGCCAAGTCGTATTACCGCGCTGACCGCGCGGTCGTCGTTACCAACTCCCGCTTCGGCCCCTCGGTTACGCAACGCCGCGACGAGCTGCGCCGGGTCGGCCAGCGGGTCGAGCTGTGGTCAGGCAAGGACCTGCTCGAACTCTACGGAGACGAGCGGGCTATGGCCTCGCGGCTTCCAGAGCGCCCGCTACGGCAATACCAGTCGACAGCCTTCGAGAGGCTGGTGGCGGATCTGGACGAGCGAGGCAGGGCACTCCTGATTCTGGCCACAGGCCTCGGCAAGACCGTCGTCGGCGGAGAGGTCATCGCCCGGCACCTGCGCCATGATTCCAATAACAAGGTACTGGTCGTGGCCCACACCAAGGAACTGGCCGAGCAACTTGAGCGTGCGTTGTGGTATCACATCCCGAAGGAGACGCGGACCCAGCTGCTGACCGGCGACTTCAGGCCCGACGACCTGCGTGGCATCACCTGCGCGACGGTGGCCAGCGCCCTGGGCTATGTCCAAGGGGGATACCGCCCTGGCCTGGTGATGGTCGACGAAGCGCATCACGTCGGTGAGAACGGGCAGTTTGCCGAGCTGCTCGATCTGCTATCCGATGTGCCGCAGTTCGGGGTGACGGCGACGCCGTGGCGAGGCGACCGCTTTGACATCCGCCATCGCTTCGGCGAACCGAGCTACACGCTCGGCATTGAAGACGGCATGCGCCTGGGCTATCTCGCTGAGGTTCGGTACCGGCTCTTCACTGACAACATCGACTGGGATTTCGTCCGTCATGCGAGCGATCACCAGTACACCATTCGCGACCTGAACGCCCGGCTCTTCCTGCCCGATCGCGACGAAGCGATCAGGGACGAGTTGATTGAGGCTTGGGAGCGTACCCGACAGCCCCGGGCGGTCGTCTTCTGCCGGACCATCGAGCATGCCGAGCGGATGGCCAACCTGCTGAGCCGCGTACCGCAACTGAAGGGCGCCGAGGCCGTTCACGCCGAACTCGACCGCCGTGACCGGCAGCTCCGACTGATGCGCTTCCGTTCTGGCGAGACGCCGGTTATCACGGCCGTCGACATCCTCAACGAAGGCGTAGATGTCCCCGACGTCAACATCATCTGCTTCGCTCGCGTCACTCACAGCCGGCGCATCTTTGTGCAGCAGCTCGGCCGCGGGCTCCGGCTTAGGGAGGGCAAGAGCCACGTCGAGACGCTGGACTTTGTCAGCGACATTCGCCGGGTAGCGGCGGTCCTCAACCTCCGAGAGCAAGTTGCCGCCGACGAGATCGAGACGCTGCGCCTGAATGGCAATCGGTTCGAGTTCACCGACCGGAAGGCCGAAAGCCTCATGCACGAGTGGATCAAGGACGCGGCCAGCCTTGAAACGGCGCTCGATGAGGCCCGCCTCCAGTTCCCGGACCCCGACATCTTCGCAGGCTAGCGATGAGCCTGATCGAGGAGGAAGTACGACGCCAGGTCATCGCTGAGATCTACAAGCGCGCCGATGATCTCGACTGGGACGGCCTTAGCCCGTCCGGCCGCTCGACGTGGTATGTCCGATGGCTCGATGACCCCGCGATCGGAGGCGTCCTCGACCTCTACATGCCACGCGACCGGGCCCGGATGTGGATCAAGGACGTGCCGATGAAGCACTACGCCCGAGCGCGAAGCGGTATCGGTCCCTATGTAGGCCTTGTCGCCAGCCGCCTACCCGGTGCCAGCCAGCTGACTCAGCTGGCATTCGGCGCCGAGTGGGTACCGATGGAAGGAACGCTCAAGGACAAGCCCAACCGCTGCACAGTCAGCGACGGCGGCGACCAGCTGGCCCAGATGCTCTGGGGGCCGCCGCGCGCCTTCCAATCTCTTGTCTGGGCCAGCCTCAACGCGGTGGTTGATGAGCAGCCGACTCCAATCATGGTGGTTGTCAGCCGTCAGGGCGAGCGGCTCACCGACGGCCAGATCGGCCGTCATCGCCGCATCGGTAGGCGGATAGGTGTCGAGGTTCGCCATCTCACGGTGGGCCTGGTAAGTCACGCTCTGGTGACGGGCCAGCAATGAGCCGCGATCCCGAGGTGACGAGCCGCATCATGGCCGCAGTGCGGAACCGTGACACCAAGCCCGAGATCATCCTCCGACGTGCTCTCTGGCGACGGGGCTTGCGCTACCGAGTGCGCACCGCAGTCCATGGCAAGCCAGACATAGTCTTTCCGGGAGCCAGGGTCGCGGTCTTCGTCGACGGCGACTTCTGGCACGGCAACGCCTGGCGGGTTCGGGGCCTGCCATCGTTCGAGTCGCAGTTCGAGCGAATTGAAAACAGCCAGTTCTGGCGCGACAAGCTGACCGCGAACATGGCCCGCGACACTGAGGTCACCGCCTCCCTGACCGCAGAGGGCTGGCAGGTCTACCGTGTCTTCGAGTCCCGCCTGGTCGGCGATCTGACCGGAGTTGCCGCGGAAATCGAGACGCTTGTACGCGAACGGCAGCCAGCTAAGAGTTCAGGATCATGCACCACCACCGCGGAGATGACAGGGAGAGCTCGTGGCGCGCTCAGTTGAACTCTTCGCAGGCGCCGGCGGGATGGCGCTGGGCATGCTGCAGGCAGGCTTCGAGCATGATCAGCTGGTCGAACTGCATGCGGCACCCTGCGAGATCCTGCGGACGAACGCCGAGCGCGACCCAGCGCTATGGAAGAGCGAGAACATCCGCCAGATGGACGTCCGCAAGTGGCTGAAGGAGCGCATCACGCGCCAGCTTCGTGACATCGACCTGGTGGCCGGCGGACCACCCTGCCAGCCGTTCTCAATAGGCGGCGCCCGCGCTGGCCATGCCGACGATCGGAACATGTTTCCGGTGGCCGTCGACGTCATCCGCGAGCTGCGCCCCAAGACCTTCGTCTTCGAGAACGTACCGGGACTGCTTCGGGACAACTTCCTTCCCTACTACCTCTACATCGTCGACTGCCTGACCAGGCCGTCGATCCAACCCCGCGCCGACGAGGACTGGACAGCTCACCACGATCGCATCAGACGAGCCCGCCGGCAGGTTGAGTACCACGTTCACTGGGAGATCGTTGATGCCGCAGACCTGGGGATACCGCAGACGCGCAAACGGGTCTTCATCATCGGCATCCGCGCCGATGTCGACGGGGCGGATACGTGGAAGAAACTTCGGCCGACACACAGTCGTGCGGCACTCCTGCATTCCCAATGGGTGAGCGGAACCTACTGGGCCGAGCACGGTCTCAGTCCGCCCACGATGCCGGAGAAGTTCCGCGCCCAGGTCAGCCAACTCCGCCGCTCGGATGAGGTGCCCGGTGAGCAGCGATGGCGGACGACCCGTGACGGCATCACCGATCTCCCCTGCCCGATCGACGGTGTTGAGGCTCCCGGTGTGCTCAACCACCAGGGCATACCTGGAGCTCGCACTTACCGAGGCCACACCGGCGGCTGGTTCGACTGGCCCGCCAAGACGCTGAAAGCCGGCGTCCATGGCGTCTGCGGCGGCGAAGGCATGATCCGCTTCACTGACGGCTCAATCCGGTACCTGACGGTCCGGGAGGCCGCCCGCATCCAGACCTTCCCTGACGACTACCACCTGCCGGCTCTGCGGTCAGCCGCCATGCGAGCGTTGGGGAACGCCGTCGCCGTAGATGTTGCCGCGGCGGTCGGACGCAGGCTACTTGCGGCTACTGGTCTGGCCTAGCTGACTGAGATTCGCCGCACGGTCGTAGCGGCAGGGGCCGGCGTCCGGCGCTGGACAATGGTGTGGCGCTTAATCGGTAGCCTCACGCGTCGCAGTCGCTGAGACCACGACTATTCATTTGATAAAGTAGAAATGTATCTTCTTCTGCAATAATCTAAAGGTCGAAAAGTTTCCGTGCAGCTATCTCGACCATCGGTGATTGCTATTTGTGGGCGGCCGACCGCTGATTTCGGGAGCTGTGGAAAGTCATGGGCGTGGTGGTGATCGGCATCTGCTCTGCAGTTGGGCCTGCTGTGCGCTCAGGCGGTCTGCGTCGCAGCCGGTGAGCCGTCGTCTGCGTGCCTAGGGCTTGGCCAGTCATGAGCTGTCCGCCTCCGTGACCGTACCCTCGCTGGGCTGCTTGAGCACGGGTCCGATGTCCCTCAGGAATGTCCCGAAATTCGTGAGTGCATCTTCAGGCTGATCCCCCAAGTACCCGCTGCGGATATTCGACCGGGTTGCTTCCCAGGCGATTTGCCCCCGGTCCGATGCCATGGCGTCAAGCGCATCCTGCGCCTGGAACTCGTAGACCTTGGCCGCGGCGTGCACGGCGACGGGCATTCCTCCGCACGCCAAGCCCGCTGCTCCGGCTCGCCACAGGACCATCAGCCTTCGCCAGGCTGCCTGTGCGGGCGCGCTGGCCTCGTCAACTGGGCCGACCTCGATCTGTGCCAACGCACGGTCGATGGCGCGCTCGGCAAGCCGGGCGTCGAATCGGCAGGCCGTTGCCGCCAGCACGCCTGTTACCTCGGCAGCGTCCCAGGCCTCATTCCCGCTGCTGCTATGCCTGGCAAGTCGATCAAGTACTTGCCCGAACGCTGTCGAATCTCTGAGCTCAAGTGCGCGTATCCCGGCGATGCGAAGCACCTCCGCTGCAACACCAGATCCGGCGGTTGACTTATCCACGTCAGCGGGCACTGACAAGGTCACCATGCTGACGGCAACCTCAGCCTGGCCACTGGAGGATAGCAACTGCTCGATAACAATCCCTGGAACGTTAAACAGGTCCTGGCGGCTCTCAATCCTGCCCCTGACCGCAATACGCAGCGAGTCACGGAGCGCTGGCACCACTGGCACGATCGAGGTGTCCCGGGCCCGCACGCTCGCTTGAGCCGGTTGGGCCGCGCTGCGCAATCCACGGGCGGCGGCGCTAGCACGCAGTTCTTGCCGCCGAAACATTCGCGTCCTGGCCTGGCGAGCAGCAGCAGTGTGTTCCGCAACCAAGCGCACAACGTTCTGGGTGACGGTGCGGGCGGTGCCGATATCGCCAGCTTTGGCCAGATCGAGCGCCATCTGGGTCAGCGCGACGGCGCCCGTAGCAACGTCCTCCACCCGGTTGCATGAGCGTGTCCGAAGCGTCCGCCTCGCTCGCCTCTCCAAGGACCTCGTGATCGTCTGGTCCTTGGCCGGGACCAGGGTCACCATGTCCTCACCACGCCCGACGATCGTGCCTAGCCCGGCGAATATCCGCAGGCGCATCCCTTCACTGAAGGCATCGTCGGCAAGCAGACGGCGGATACCATCTCGAGTGGGCATGAAAAAACCCCGTGCGCGGGCAGCAATATTTCGGCTCCATTCGCCGGCAAAAGCATCCGGGCTCATCCTCACTGCGGGAACTGTCTCAAGCGCTTCGCGCATCTCGATCGCTGTAGCCTGGATCCGGCCGAGACGGCGACCGGCCACCTGCGCCATCGGCAGAGTCCTCGCGACATACCCTCCCGCGGCACGGCCAGCATCGGTCCTGCGAAGCAGCAGGAACATCGCGGCGAGCAGGCCGGCCGCGAAGGCCACCAGCGCCGCCAGTGCTGCCCAGCTATCGGCCGCCACAAGCCAGGCCGCCTGGGCACGGAAGACCGACAGAAACAATAGCGTCAGCGCCGCCGAGTAGCTGGAGAACAGCTGCCAGGGCTGGCCCGCGGACCGGGCTATCACCCCCGGTAGCCGCGATGCGGACAACTGGACGGTGAAAACGTTAACCACTCCCAGCAACGCCAGCAGCGCGATGCTGTCACCCAGCGAGATCATCGCATGGGCGGGCGCCCACCGGAAATGGTGTGTCACGGCGCCCACGCTGGCGGCAATCACCACTGGCGCAAGCCATGGCAGGCCACGGCCTATAGCAAACTTCACCGCGGCCCACGGCGGCGCAAACCGCTCGGCCTCACGGAGACGAGGCGGCCTCGCAAGCGGAGCATCCGCCAGGCGTGCGGCAGCCTCCATCTGGGCTGGGCCGAAGCCGGCTTTGACAGCAGCGCGGCACAACGCCGCACCGAAATCAGGAGCCCTCTCCCGTGTCGCAATCGCGAGGAGCCGCGCCTCCACAGGGAGCGGTTGGTTTGGTGGCATCCGCGAGCCGGCTGCCTGCAGCTCAAGAGTGGTTGTGACAACCTCGTCGAGCTCAGGCCGCGGGCGGTTGGACGACGAGGTGCGGTTCGCGGCGGGCCTGTTCCGGGGGACCGCCTGGTACTACGACCGGTACCGGCTGCCCTATCCGGACGCGATGGTCGGGGATCTGGCTCGGCGCGCCCGGGTGTCCGGGCGCGGGCGGTTGCTGGATCTGGCCTGCGGGACCGGCCAGCTCGCCTTCGCGCTGCGCCGGTGGTTCGGCGAGGTGTGGGCGGTGGACTCCGAACCGGACATGGTGGATCTGGTGCGGGGCAAGGCTGCCGCCGCGGGTGCCGGCGATGTCCGGCCGGTCGTGTCGAGCGCCGAAACGCTGCACGCCGAGCCGGGGTACTTCGAGCTGGCCGTCATCGGCAATGCCTTCCACCGGCTGGACCGCGATGTGACCGCTGGCCGGCTCTTCGGCTGGCTCAGGCCGGGCGGGCATCTGGCGCTGTGCTGGTCGGCTACTCCCTGGACAGGCGGGCAGGACTGGCAGCGAGCCCTCGAGGCCGCCCTCGACCGGTGGCGGACGACGCTCGGCGCCCAGCAGCGGATTCCCGCGGGCTGGGAGCAGGTGCGGCAGCGGCGGCCGGATGCCCGGGTGCTCTCCGACGCCGGATTTGAGCTGGCCGGGCAGCGCGAGTTCGCCATCGACCACCACTGGAGCCTGGCGGAGATCGCCGGGTGGATCCGGTCCACATCATTCCTGCCGGCCACAGTGCTCGGCGGCCATGCGGCCGCCTTCGACGCCGACCTCGCAGCCAGCCTCGGCCCGCACAGCAGCCGCGGCGCCTTCCCCCAGACCGTGAGTTTCGTCTACGAGCTGGCCCGCAAGCCCGCCTGAAACCGCTCAGAACATGATCAGGACGACGCTACCGGAGCACGGCGTGCACTCATATGAAGCGGTACGTCAAGGCTTTGCAGATCCTGTGCCTGGTTCTTAGTGGTTTGCGGGGTTGTGGTGTGCGGGTCGGCGGGGATTGCGGGCGTGGCTGTCTGATCCCGTGTCCTGGATAGCTGCCATGTCGTGCGAGCCAGTGGCCTGGGTCAAGGTGCGCGGAGCGCTCGCCGGGGCGACGCCGCAGGCGGCCTTGACGCGGGCTGCCGGGAGCCGATGATGGGCGGCCAGGCAGGGAGGCCGGTTTCTGGCGGTCTGGTGGCGGCCGGGCTGGGTGGGGGTGGCCTGCCGGGGCGGCGTCGTGGCCGTGGCCACTGCCACTCTCATATGCGCGAGTCGGGATCGCAGATCGGTGATTCGCAGGATGGTGCCCCTGACTAAATACGAGCGTCGCGGATGCGTTCATAGTGCGCGCGGGGATCGTTCCTGCGGCGGCGAGCGTCCCGGCAGGCCACCGGCTGTGGCGGGCAGCCTGGCCTGCCAGGGCCGTCTTCGCCCTGCCGCGCCCGGTCCTGCCCGCGGGGATCATTGCTGGGCTGCTTCCTGCTCGGGTCAGCTGGTCATCTCGGCCCAGACGAACCCGGCGAGCTCGCGGGCGACCGCGGTGACGGCCACGCCCGGCGGCTTTCCGCGGGCTGTCATCGCCTTGTACTTGGAGTGCAGGCGGCGCTGCGCCGTCCAGGAGCGGGCCAGGGTTCCCGGCTCCGCGTCGCGCTGGCGGCGGCGCAGCGTGACGCCGATCGCGGGCTTGAACCGGTAGGCCCACGCAGCCTCCACCAGAGCGGTGCGCACTGCCCCGGAGCCGGCCTTGGTGATCGACCCGCGGCGGGTCTTGTCGCCGCTGGAGTACTCGCCGGGCACCAGGCCGGTGAAGCCCATGAACGTCCGGGCGGACGGGAACCGGCGCCAGTCGACGACCTCGGCGGCCAGGGCCAGGCCGTGCAACTCGGCGATGCCCCGGTAGCACCCGAGCCGTGCCACCGTCCCGGCTAGCGGTTCCCGGCCTGCCCACAGCGCCAGCTCGGCCTCGATGGCGTCCAGTTCCGCGCGGCGGGTGTCCAGCCCCGCCCGGTAATGCGCCAGCGCCGAAGCCAGCGCGGGCTCCTCGAACCGCTGCCCGGCGATCCACTGCTCGTGCGCCTGGGTCCAGTACGAGCCCGACCGCCAGACCCGGCCGTGCCGCAGCAGCATCGCGGTCAGCCGCTGCTGCGCCCGCTTGCGGTCAGCCAGCAGCGCCGCCCGGACCCGGACCAGGTCCCGCACCGCCTCTTCCGCCGGCGAGGGCACCCGGACCGGCGTCAGCTCCCCGGCCCGGTGCAGCCGGGCTAAACGACTCGCGTCCCGCTTATCAGTCTTGACCCGGTCCCCGGCCCGGCGCGGAATCAGCGACGGCGCCACCACGTCGCAGGCCACACCCATCGATGACAGCAGCCGGTGCAGCTCGAACCCGCACGGCCCGGCCTCATAACAAGCCCGCAGCGCCGCCGGGTCGCCCAGCCGGCCGACCAGGTGCCGCACCGAGCCTTCCTCATTCCAGATCCGGTCAATAACCGGAACCTCGTCGCCGGGCATCAAGATACCCACCACGATCGTGTTCTTCGAGGTGTCCATTCCCAGATGGATCGGCCCCGCCGCTGGTGTCACACTGAACATGACGGCCGGCTCCCTTCCGCCATAGTGGCTCCGGATCGCTGGGAGTAACTGCACCTACCAGCTTCCGGTGACCCACGACATCAAGCCAAGAGGCTCTGACGGTCACCAGGAGCCGGCCGCTTCATAGTGACTAATTGAGCCGAGTCGGGCAAGGCCAGACGGCCGGCCCCCACCGCAAGAGCCGGCAAAGATCACGGAGAGCGATCGGCACCCGGTGGCGAGCTCGCCGGTATATCGATGCTCCTATGGCTGTCAAGGGTTTGATTAGGGATTCTGGTTTATCTGGCGATGTCTGGAATGGTGAGTGGCGGCGTTTGCTGGGTTGCGGACAAGACAGGGATGGGCCACGAAGGCAAGCTCTTATTAGGTCACGCCCAGCAGGTCAGTTCAGCGGGGTCCGGGGACGGCCGACGGATCGTTAGAAGGCCAGCACCTGGTGGGGTGCGGCAGCCGATTCGCGGGTCAGGCCGCCCCCGGAGTTCAGGGGTTAGCCAGTCCGCAGGCTGCGGTAGGTTTCGCGGGCGACGTAGCGCTTGAGGCAGCGGATGATTTCCGGTTTGGACAGGCCTTCCTTGCTGCGCCGGGCGACGTAGGCGCGGGTGGGCGGGTGCGAGCTCATCCGGGTGATGACGATGCGCCACAGGGCGTGGTTGGCCTGCCGGTCACCGCCGCGGTTGAGGCGGTGCCTGGTTACCTTTCCGGAAGACGCCGGGATGGGCGCCGAGGCGCACAGGTGGGCCCAGGCTGCCTCGGAGCGCAGCCGGCCCGGGTGGTCGCCGGCGGCGATCAGCAGGGTCGCGGCGGTGTCCGGGCCGACCCCGTGGAGGGCGAGCAGGCCGGGGGCGCGGGCGGTCACCAGGGGCACGATGAGGTCATCGAGCCGGGTGAGCTGGTCATCGAGGAACTGGGCGCGGCGGCCCAGCTCGCGCAGCGACAGCAGGGTGTGGTAGCGGACCATGCTGCCTGGCCGGGGCCGCAGCGCGGCCAGCTCGGCGACCAGGCCTGCCGGGGGCTGGCCGGTGAACCGGGTTCTGATGTCGTCCGGCCCGGTGATGATCAGGGACCGGGCCTGGCAGATGGTCTGGGTCCGCTCCGCCCTGGCGGTGCGCTTGGCCACCATCAGCGCCCGGATCGCCTCGACCTGCCCGTCCCGGCCCCGTGGTGCTCCCGCGGCGCGGCCGGACAGCGCGGCACGCGCGGCGCTGACCGCATCGAGCGGATCGGACTTGCCCTGGCGCCGCCGGTCCTGCCGGTCGGACCGGTCGACTTCCACGACCCGGATGCCGGCTGCGGCTAAATGCCGGGCCAGCCCGGCGCCGTAGCTGCCCGTGCCCTCGATTCCTGCCAGGTGCACGGCGCCGAAGCCTTGCAGCCAGGCCAGCAGCCGGGCGTAGCCGGCCGGGGTGGCGGGGAACTCCTGGACTCCGAGCAGCCCGCCGATCGGGTCCAGCGCAGCCGCCATGTGCGTGTCCGCGTGGGTATCCACACCACCGGTAATGGCGCGTGCCTCATCTACGATGGTCAACGTCATCCCTTTCTCAGGTTGAGGGATGGCACGCACCCGCTGGCCGTCGGACCTGGGAACCCCGGCCTCTTGCACAGGCCAGGCAGATCAGACCGGCAGCGCCGGTGGGTGCCGAAAGAACCTGGGCCCGGCCGACAGGTCGTTACCAAGACAACCAAGAACGGCGTCAGCCGATTAGATCCGCATGGCCCGTGACGGGCTGCCCGCGGTGGATGAGACTGGGGCGTGTGCGCTGTCCGCCGACGTCGTTACCTGTTGGCCCGGTGGAGGCCGTCGATTAGATTGACGCGGAAGCCCTGCGTGTTCCCGGGTTCCCCCGGTTGCTGCCGTGTGCGCGAGTATTAGTGTCTTTGATTCTTGCGGGGCTTCGCGGGCAGCGTGCCTGATCATCCTGGCTGGCGGTGAGAGGAAGGGAGCCGGGGATGCAGGTGCTGTATGAGCGGTGCGCGGGGATCGACGTGCACAAGGATCAGGTGACGGTGGCGGTCCGGCTGCCGGGCTCGGGGCCGGGCAGGCGGGAGACGAAGGTCCGCAAGTTCGGGGCGTTCTACGGGGTGCTGCGGGAGATGACCCGCTGGCTGGCGGCGCAGGGCGTGACTCATGTGGCGATGGAGGCCACCGGGATCTACACGATGCCGGTGTATCACGCGCTGCTGGAACCTGCCGCGTTCGAGCAGGTGCTGGTGTGCAACGCGGCACATGTCAAGAACGTGCCGGGCCGCAAGACCGACGCGGTGGACGCGTCCTGGCTGGCGGAATTGCTGGAATGCGGGCTGCTGAAAGGCGGCTTCATTCCCCCGGAAGACATCAAGGCGGTCCGCGACATCATCCGGTACCGCCGCAAGATCATCCAGCAGCGGGCGTCGGAGACCCAGCGGCTGGGCGGGGTGCTCCAGGACGCCGGGATCAAGCTCGACTCGGTCGCCTCGTCCATCGACACCGTCTCGGGGATGGCGATGATCCGGGCGCTGATCGACGGGGAGCGCCGCGGTGAGGTCCTCGCCGAGCTGGCCCGCGGCCGGATGCGCGCGAAGACCGGCGACCTGTCCCAGGCGCTGGAGGGCCGGTTCGATGACCATCACGCGCTGATGTGCCAGCTGCACCTGGACCACATCGCCCAGCTGAACGAAATGATCGCGAAGCTGGACGGCCAGGTGGAGCTGATGATGGTCCCTTTCACCCGCCAGCGTGACCTGCTGGACACGATTCCCGGGATCGGCCCGATGGCCGCCGCCGCGATCATCGCCGAGATCGGCATCACCCCCGGCGAGTACTTCGCCACCGCCGCGCACCTGGCCTCGTGGGCCGGCCTATGCCCGGGCAACCACGAGTCAGCCGGCAAGCGCAAGCATGGCAAGCCCCGCAAAGGCAGCCAGCACCTGCAGCCCCTGCTGGTCGAATGTGCCTGGGCCGCCGTCCGCGCCGACGGGCGGCTCAAAGCCAGATACCACCGCCTTGTCCGCCGCTTCGGCGGCTACCGCAGCCCCGCCGCGAAGAAACGCGCCATCGTCGCCATCGCCCACACCCTCGCCGTGATCATCTGGCACGTCCTAGCCCAGCAAACGCCCTACGCCGACCTCGGCAGCGACTTCTACGACCGCCGCAATGACCCCGCGAAGCAAACCGCCCGCCTCATCGCCAGGCTCGAAGCCCTCGGCCACAAGGTCACCCTCGCACCCGCAGCCTGACCAGCCCGTCAGCCCACCCCACGGCTCGGCCAGTCTCGTATTAGCAGGTCAGGCCGGGACCCAGGCCACCGAACCTACGCCCGCATCGGGCCAAACCCGCGGAAGCAGGGCCGGAAGCACTTACCCACATCCTCCCTGCCGATTCGGCGCGCCTGGTCGGCGTGTCTTAGGGGCCGGGGGCGCACGCCGGTGATCTGTTCGGCGTTCGTACCGGATATCGCTCGCAGTACCTGAGCGGCGTCGCCGATGATCCAGGGCACAGCTCAGCCGGCTGGCTTTCTGCGCGGATCCGCGCCGGTACGGTGACGGCGTGGTCGTTGCCGTGCTGGGAGCGCCGGCTTCGGGCAAGAGCACCGTCGTGCCGCTGCTGAGGGAGCTGCTGCCAGCTCATGTTGTGCTGGACTGGGATGCTGTCATGATGCCGGCATCGGTGCTCGCGGGCCGGGAGGTCAGGCAGAACCGGTCGTTGTGGCCTGGATACCGCGAGCTTGTCCGTGCGGTGATCGCCACGGTGGAACACCTGCCTGTGGTGCTGCTCGGGGTGTGCACCCCGGCCGAGCTTGCCGGCTGGCCGATCGATGCGTGGGTCCTGCTTGATTGCTCAGATCATGAGCGCCGCCGCCGCCTCGCCGCGGGCGCCGGGCCTGACAGTGTCCGTGATGCAGTCCGGGACGGGCGTGAGTACCGCTCTCTTGGCCTGCCGGTGATCGATACAACCGGCCGCCCGCCAGCGGCGGTGGCGGCTCTGCTGGCTGAGTTCGTCCATCAGGTGAACCAGCGGCCTACTGCTTAGCTGAAGGGGACAGGCCGGGCGGCCGGCTGCCTGTGACGGATCTGACAGCCGGGCACGGTTTGCCTGACGCGGCAGAAGGTGCATGGCCTCGTGTGACAAGGAGCGCATGCACGGTGCCACGGCCGGCAGAGTAGCGGGTGACTCAGGAGGCGCGGTGACCCTTCGGCGGGCATGAAAGAACCGTTGAGCAAGTTCAGTAACCGATCGCTACTAGATGTGGCGACCTCTGGTACGCCCATCACAGACCGCGAACAGGCGCCCTTATCGCCCTGGCGCGGCAGCGATCTACGTTTGCCCGGTCCATGATGCAGCGCACCGAGGATCTCTTGCTTAACGGCAAAATGCGTTGACGCTCAGCGGTCTGGCTGGCCTACTGTCCAGCCATGGCCGATGCCGCTCCACCCCTGCTTCTGTTCGTTGTCGGCCCGCCCGCGGTGGGCAAGATGTCCGTCGGGCAGGCCATCACCGAGCGCACCGGCCTGCGGCTGTTTCACAACCACATCGCCATCGAGCTGGCCCTGCGTTACTTCGACCACGGCACCCCGGCGTTCAGCCGCCTCGACGGGGCGATCCGCCGGCTGGTCATCGAGGAGGTCGCGGCCAGCGATCTGCCGGGCCTGGTCTTCACCTACGTCTGGGCGTTCGACCTGCCCGAGGAGCAGGAATACGTGGACGAGTGCGCGAGACCGTTCCGCGCGCGCGGCGCGCGCGTGCTGTTCGTCGAGCTTGAGGCGACCCAGGCGGAGCGGCTGAAGCGCGCTGCGGGCGTCTCGCGCCTGGCGGAGAAGCCGTCGCGGCGTGACCTCGAGGCGTCCCGGCGCGACCTGCTCGAATGCGAGGCACGGTATCAGCTCAATTCCGGCGGGAAGTTCGACGAGCGCCCGGACTTCCTGCGCATCGACAACACACTGCTGACGCCCGACGAAGTCGCCGAGCGGGTCATCGAGCACTTCGCCCTTCCGCGCATCACCGGTGCAAACCCCACCTGCTACAGCACTAGCGCAACCGCCGAATACGCGCGGTTGTGCCGTGGATGGTTCCCGCGCGGCGCGTCGCGCATATCGTCTGTTCGGTGCATCGGTGTGCGCGGTTCGTCGCTATCCCGGGCGGTGTTCCCGCTCGGATGCAGATCAGCTGGCTAGGCACATCAGTCTGCCGGCCGACGGCTCGCCTGATCGCCGATCGCTGAGGCCGGCCGCCGGGTTCTGCTCCTGCGGACAGCCTGCTGCCGGGCTGGCCTGCCGCTGGCGACCGGGGTTAGCGTGGGCGCATGGCACGGGTGGTGGCGAGGTATGACGAATTCGCCGACTGGTACGAGCAGTGGATCGGCGACGCTCCGCCGCTCATCGCGGCGCATGCCGAACTGCTGCCGGTCGTGGCCGGCCAGCGGGTGCTGGACATCGCCTGCGGGCAGGGCCGGATGAGCCGGTACCTGGCCGGGCTGGGGGCGGACGTTACCGGGATCGATATTTCGGCCGCGATGCTCGGCAAGGCCCGCGCGCTCGGGCCGGAGGGCATCACCTACCTGCACGGCGACATTGCCGGGCACTCGGCCTGGTGGGATGGGCGGCCGTTTGAGGGCGCTGCCTGCGAGCTGGCGCTGATGGACATCGATGACCTGGCGGGAGTCCTGTCGGCGGTCACGACGGTGCTGCGCCGGGGCGGGTGGTTCGTTGCCTCGATCGTGCATCCCTGCTTTCCCGGCAGCGAGAAGGGCCGCAGCAGCTGGCCGCCGGGAGCGGGCTATGAGGCCGAAGGCTGGTGGACCTCACCCGGCCACAATCCGGACGGGGCACGGATCCGGGTCGGTGCCACGCACCGCAAGCTGTCCACCGTCCTGAACGCCTTGCTCGAGGCCGGGCTGGAAGCCGAGCGGTTCATCGAGCCGCCCGCCCCGGTCCCTACCTTCCTGCTGTGGCGGTGCCGCCGCCGCTGAGGGCAGCGATTTCTGCGAACTCACCTGAAGAGCCGCCAAGGACACGGCCGAAGTCATGGACTGATCCGGACGACACCGGATGCCGGTGCTGGCATCTACGGATCAGATGACTTGCGTCAGCCGGTAGATGGCCATGGGCGTTATCGTGACCCGGCCGCGGGACTTCCGCTGGACCCAGCGAGTAGAACGGTCCTATGACCGAAGGCTGTGTCTTTTGCGATCACGACAGGTTGCGCGCGGCGGACCTGTACTTCGAGAACGAGTTCTGCATCTACGCTTCGACCAGGGACCCGCGTGATCCGCCGGACGTGGTTCCCGGCTGCGGCGGCATCGTCCCGAAGGTTCACCGGGTCTCTGTGTTCGACCTGACCGCCGAGGAGTGGGCGGCGACGCGGGAACTTCTTCTTGTGGTCCGAGCCGAGCTGCACAAGCGGCTCGCTCCGGACAGCTACACGCTCGGCTGGAACGATAACGGGCTGCACTCTCACCTGCACGTCATCCCGCGCTTCGATGACGAGCCGATGGCCGACCAGGGCGTCCGGTCGGCAATCAAAGATCCCGCCAACCGGCGGCCTGATCCGTGGCGTGCCGGCACCGGCCGGCATATGGCCAGATCATGAAGCCAACTCCGGTGGGAGCTGCGCGACCTCGAAGTCGCATCCGTGCCAGGAGGGGATTGAGTTGAAGGTGCCGGTAGCGGTCGCGCAGGTCCCGGTGACATGGGATATCGGCCAGAACCTAGCGGCTATCACGGCGAGCCTCGCCGAGGCTCAGCCTGGGGAAGTCGCCGTGTTTCCCGAAGCGTGCATCTCCGGCTACGACGACAGCCTGTCGCGGCTGGACTGCCTCGACCCCGATGGGCTCGCGAGCGCCCTTGACGGCCTGGCCGAGCTGGCGCGCGGCAAAGGCACTTACCTGTTCTGCGGATCGCTGCTGTTCGAGCACGGCGCCTGGTGGAACGCCGCCGTCTACCTGTCGCCGGACGGCAGGCGTTGGACGTACCGGAAGGTCAACCTGGCCACGCACGAACGCGGCCGCCTGTCGGCCGGGAACGAACTGCCCACCCTCCGGCTCGACCTAGACGGCGGCTCGTTGACCGTGGGAGTGCAGCTGTGCCGCGAGGTCTTGTTCCCTGAGCAATGGCAGCAGCTAGCTGTTGCCGGAGCCCAGATATGCATCTACCTCACCCACGCCGCCAACCCAGAGGTCCCGGCCGAGGTCTGGCGCAGTCACCTGATCAGCCATGCAGCAGCCAATCAGCGGTTCGTCCTCGCTGCCAACGTCGCTGACCCGCGGCAGCACTGCCCCACCGCCGTCATTTCCCCCCGCGGCGAAATCCTGGGCGAACTGGCTGCAGGCCAGACCGCGGTCCTGCGGACGGTCATCGACACAGCCGACGTCGCCGACTGGTACCTCGGCCAGCGACGAACCGACCTGCTGCACCTCCACTACCAGGAACACACGACAGCCCAGGCCACTTGATTGGTGGTCACCAATGATCCCTACCGAGGAGGTGCTGCAAGTACCGCCGATTAAGAATTCCTACTATTTTGCTGGTATTTGCCCGACGCCGCGCGCAGAACGTCCGGTTCGGTGGCCGGTCTTGTCCGGTGGCTGACGCCGGGAGGGTGGCGGCGGTTGTGCATGCATTTGCCATGATCCGGGGCAAGCGGGCTCATCCGATCTGAGGGTGTAGCGGTGGTGCGAGACTTGGTACGTGTGCGGCCAATCAACACCGTTCGTCGACGAGGCGGCAGCCGATCCGGCGCTGCTGAGGACGCTGGCGGCCGCTGGTCTACCAGCGACCGGGCGCTTTCTTCCAAAGGCCGGCTGGGTTAGCCGCGTGTGGGTCGGCGACGAATACGTCGTACGACTGAACAACAACGGACGGTTCCGCGACGCGTATCGCCACGAGGCTACAGTCGTCAACCTGCTCGCCGGCAGCGAGGTCCCACACGCCCGGATCCTTGCCCACGGCGACGGCCCGGACGGGCCGTGGTACATCTCTGAACGCCTGCCCGGCCGAACCCTGTACGACGCATGGCCGGCGGCGGACTCGCACACGCGCCAGTCAATCATCGAGAGCCTCGGCTTTGCGTTGGGCGCACTTCACCGCGTTCCTGTCCCCGCCGACTTGCTGCCGCCCTGGCTGGCCGACGCGTTCTCCGGCAAACCGTGGCCTGCGTTCCACCCACCCGTAGTGAGTGCGGCGCTCCAGCAGGTTGAGGCTGCCCGACGACTGCCCGGTCATGACTCGCGCCTGCTCGCGGATGTCGCCGATTGGATCCAGGAGCGGCTGGCGTTGTTCGCCGCCGACGAACCCGTCCTCGTCCATGGTGATCTACATGGATCCAACGTGATCGTCGACCAAGGACGCGTCACCGGTCTTATCGACTTCGCGGAGGCGTTGGCTCAGCCAGCGGATGTCGAGCTCGATACCATCCTGCGCTGGTGCGCGAAGGCGCAAGAGTACCCACCCACACCCGACGAACGAGGCCTCGACGAGACCACACTCACAGAGGTCCCCGGATGGCTGCACGGCGCGTATCCGGAGCTGTTCGAGCGCGAGCAGCTGCGCGAGCGGTTGAACTTCTATGACATGCACGGGGAACTCGCGCTATACGCACACCATCCCCAGCCTGAAATGCGCGCAACGGCGCACGATCGCATCTCCCTCCTGCTTTCCGGCCATAACCATCTAGATGGACTCGTCTGGTAGGTCGTCGTTGTCGCGCCTACTGAAGAACGTGTCGGCCCAGAGCTACATCAACTTCTTCACCGACCCCAAGGCCCGGGCTGGGACCGACGGGATCCTGACCGTGAACTACGGCGACCCGGCCGCGCTGCTGTCCACCCTGGTCGTGCCGGGCGGATCACGGAACTACGACAACTTCGACGATAAGCAGATCCTGAGCTGGCTGGAGACCGCCCGCTCGACCGCTGACCCGAACGCCCGGGCGGCCTCGGTCGCCAAGGCGGAGCAGCGGGCAGCCCAGATCCTGTCCCGGATTCCCAACGTCCAGCCGACCAACCTGCTGATCTTGTCCAAGAACCTGACCGGCTCGACTGCCTCGTTCGCCTACATGTTCGCGCCCTGGGCGAACACCCTCGGCGGGCGGCGAGCGGTGCGCTGGCGGATGAGCCGAGCCTTCAAACCTGAGTTCTATCAGCGTCACGGAGTTTGGCGGAATGTAGCTTCGTGACCTGCGGGTTTGTCTTCGCGGGGTGCAGAATCTGTGCACTAGCCTCGGCTGCGAGCCTAGGGTTGACCGGTGCGATGTGAGGCTGATACCAGCGGGTGCCGAGGGTGATGGGTGCAGGTCCGGACGGCTCTTCGGATGCCAGGCCGTCGGCATTCGATGCCCTCCACGCCGAGGGACAGCATGCCATGCGGACCGGCACCTACAGTATGGAGTGCTCTCCAGCCGATGGCGGTCCGCGCTGGGCGGTAGGCGCGGTGCTGCGCCCCGACCCTCAGGCAGCGCAGACAATCGAGCAGGTTGCCAGGACGGCCGCCTTTGTGGTGGGTGCCAACCACTGGCTTGCCGGTGCCGCCCGCAGCTCGCACTTGTCCCTACGGCGAAACCTGGAACCCTGCCGCAGGAAAGTGTTGCCAGCCGATCCCCTGATCGTCCGTTACGCGGCAGCGCTGCGCTCAGCGGCGAAAGCGGCCGCCTCCAGTCCGGTTCACTTTGACTGGCCTGATCTTGACCCCCACATCGGTGATGGCGGCCGCCGTGCCACGGCCGCCGATGACCTGGCCGCGGCCTTCGACCTGGCCCTGCGCGCGCAGGGATGCCACGACGCAGGAGCGATACCCGGCCTTTGGTATGTGAACCTGGCGTACTTCACCGGCCCGGTCCACGATGCACAAGGCCTCATCGACTGGGTCGAGGCCAGGCGGACGATGCGCGTGGCCGACCTGCAGATCGCCCGCATGCAGATCGTCCGCTGGCAGTACACCGCCACCGGCATGGTGCCCATCAGGCTCGCCGCGCTCGGTCAGCGATGAGGTACGGCCGCCTCAGGGGCTGGGAGCGCACTAGCCTGATAAAAGTCGGGGCCGACCAATCTGCTGATCTTGTCCAAGAACCTGACCGGCTCGACTGCCTCGTTCGCCTACATGTTCGCCCCCTGGGCGAACACGCGGGCGGGCGGCGGGCGGCGAGCGGTGCGCTGGCGGATGAGCCGAGCCTTCAAAGGCGAGTTGATCAACCGCGGCTCGTGTCCAGGCTCGCCGCGCGATTAGATCCATAACAGCTATTTTGCACCGCATCTTCAAGTCAGCCGGCGACCTACCAGTTCGTCCAGAACGAGCCGTACGCGTGCGGCCCCGTAACCACAGCACGGTGACAGAGGGTCACCCAGAATGGCGGGAAGGCTTGCGGGACGTGGAACGGGTCGTGGACCGAGTGCCAGGCGCAGTGAGTGCATTCTGTGCTTTCAGAGCGTTCGGGCGTGCTTTCAGTGCTGGTGGTGCGCTCAGGGCGGTGAGGCGTGGCCATGGTAAGGAGAAGGTCTACGGTTCGATTCCGTAAGGGGGCTCCCAGTTCAGCAGTGCTATTTCGAAATTAATCGCGATCCGAAATGTCGGTTTCGTGGACCGGCTCATGGAGACGCTCTTCTGCTCTGAATGCACAGGATGCACCACCGGTTCCGTGGCGCCGATCACTTAGCGTAATCACTGGTCCGGTCGGCAGCTCTGAACTCGGGGTTGCGACAGCACTCGGCAAGGCTCCTATATAGACGCATAACGAATCGGTACTCGCCATTTGCCATGAGTCACATCGCGGGCCAAGAGCATATGTGCCATTCGCGCGTTCTCGGCCAGCGCGGCGGGCGGGCCAAGTCGTTCGGGTTGAGCTCGGGTCCGCGACGGAGACTAGCTGCCGGCGTTACGCCGGCCGAAGATCGCCAGCAGCCTGGTCAGCTCGTCGGCGTCCTCGGCAACGGCGCACTCGGGGCCGACCAGCCCGGACGATCGGGCCAGCGGGGCGAACTGCCGCGCCGGTCCGAGCGCGTCGCGCACCAGCGCTGGATCCAGCACAGCGGCCTGACCCGTTGCATTCGCCAGATCCCAGGTGTGCACCAGGAACTCCATCGCTGACCGCTCCAGGACCTCGCCCAGCGGCATCGGCCCCCAGGGCCCCGGCACAAGCCGGGCGAGCGCTGCGGGGTCCAGCGCCGCCATCAGGTCAGCCCGCGCGACGCGCCACGCCGCAACAAGATCACTGCCCGCAGCAGATCCCGGATCGGCAGCCTCATACTCCACGTCGCGCCCGTGCGCCATCGCCTCAGTCGCCCGCAGATCGCCGATGACGTGACCGGCGACATCGGCAGCGGACCAGCCCGCGCACGGTGACGGCGCACTCCAGTAGCCGCGCGCCACTGCGCCAAGCACGGCCTCAAATCCGTGCAGCGCCCGGACGAAACCATCCAGCAGCACGTCAGCAAGTATCCATGGGCACCTCGATCCGCGGCATTGGCTACCCGGTGAACATGCTCAGAAGGGCTGAAGCCAGACCTGCCGGGGCCTACTCCAGCGGTGCGATTAACTGGCGGCATGGATCTCGAAGCCCTTGTTGTGCGCGAGTGTGACCGCGTCGCTGCATCGGGGCGGCTGGTCCGGAACCGGCAGATTATTTCCAGCCCGAGTTGCCCAGCACGCTGATCGCCGGAGTGGAGCGGCGGGTAGCAGCCCCGTGGCGCGGCGCCGTGCGCATTGCCGGCGCCCGCTTCGATGACCTGGCCAACCGCTTCGAGCGCGACGGGGACGTGGAAGGTTATGCGAGTGTCATCAGCATCTGGTCGCGCGGTCAGCTGCAGGCCACTGGCCAGAGCAGGCCCGATGACAGTCCGCACCGCTACCCGCGCTGGGAGACGCCGCCGTGCCCGCCCCCCGGCCGGAGGCTGGCCGCGCCTGGACCGGGCACGCGGCACGTGGGGACGCGGCGTGGGTAACCTGGACTTCGACCTGGGCGACCTCCAAGACACTGGTGCCGCGCTCGCGGGTGATCACCTTCCGGCCCAGTGAAGACCAGGCCGTGCTCGTGGTCGCGGCCGCTGACCGGGAGGCCGTCGAGGCGCATCTGCGGTCGCGAGGACTGCCAGGTGTCCAAGGTCAAGGAGCAGCGCCATGGCATCGAGCGGCGCGACTCTAAGGCCAGTCCTCATCGCTTGCTGATTCTCGATGCCTTATCTCGTAGGCCTCACAAACGATGTCGTAAGTGCCATGATCATCGAAACTAATTCGCAGATGGTTTAGAGGATCGCCAGTGTATCTGCCTGTCTCCATTATTTCGGAAATCAGTTGTGAGTCGACTATCTCTATGAGCCCGAACTCGAGGTCTCTGGAATTAGAGGGCAGCCGATGGAACTCGAAATTGTTCCAGACATATTCAACGACATGCCGACAGGTCAGTTCCGTAATCCTGAACGTCTGGCCGTCGGAACGGACGGGCGACGAGGCGAAAGAGAGGCTGACGCACGTCGGCCCGTCTCTCGTTGTCGAGGCCGAGAACCTCGGTGCGAACGCGAAGGTCGTACGAAGCCCTTCACCTTCAATTCGCCTGTAGGTCACGAGCTATCCTCCCGGAATAGCGATGATGTCTCCGATTCGCAGATCCCTCAAGCTTGGCGTGACGGCTGTCACGGCGGAAGGCAGCGGACCTCCGACGAGCGGGTCTTCATACAGTCGTGCCATGACGTCCGCGGGCACTGGATCCAGGATTTCAATGTTAACCGGCCGAACGCCAGCCAAACTTAGCGTCGCGAGGCTACGAGTATTTTCAGATACCAGCTGGCCTTCATGCCAGAATGCATGTATCTTAATACCCGCAGGATCGAGATTGCCATTCACAATATCCTGGGCGACCGAGTAGATCGATCGTCCATTTTGTGCTCCCTCTTCGGAAAACTCGGGGCTAACCCGTCGCTGGCCAAACAATACCGTCCGGCCGCCGCCGGTGGTAAGCATTCACCCCGTGCACGGGATGTGATGTTGATCTTGTCGGCTGGCAGGGTCAGGCTGGTGCTGGCGGGGTCCACGGGCTGGCGGTCATGGCGTCGCGGAGGATGGTCATGACGTCCTGGCCGTGCTTGCGGGCGGTGTCGATGTAGCTGCGGATGTCGAGGCGGTGCTGGGTGACGTCGGTGCTGGTGAGGCGGCCGGAGATCTTCTGCTGGGTTTTCAGGGGCCGGACGCCGCGCTCGCTGATGTTGTTCGTCGGCCAGATCGCGGTGTCCGTGGTGAACCGAAGGACGTCGTCCTGGCGGTCGCGGCAGAACTCGAGCAGGTCCCGGCCGGGGTGCTGGCCGGTGGAGTGCTTCGGGCCGGGGATCCGGGGCAGGTCGGAGAGTCCGGCGAGGACGGCGTGCCGGAACTCGCGGGTCAGCGGCCCGGTGATGGCGGCGGGGATCGCGGGCAGCCCCTGGTCGCGGGCCTTGTGCCATGCCCTGATGAGGTGGCGCAGTGCCCGCTGCGCCTGGGCCGGCCAGGTCGCGGCGGGCCAGGACTGGGCGGCGTCCTCGAAGTCCCTGATCAGGTGCGCGCAGCAGGCCTGGTGCCCGGCGATGTGCTCCCAGCTGCCGTGGAAGTAGTTCACGTACCGGTCCGAGACGACGATCCCGGCGAAGTCAGGCAGGATCGCGAAGTCGCGGAAGGACTCCAGGGTCCGGGCGCCCAGGAAGAACGCCGAGTACAGCTCGGTGAAGGCGCCGAGCACGTATCTCCTTGTTCCGGCCGGGCCGGCCCGCAGCGTCGTCTCGTCGAACCCGGCGACCGGCGCGGCCCTGATCAGGTCCCTGATGACCGCGACCGGCCCGGCGACCGCGGCGGCGGCGCGGGCCAGGCAGGAATGGATGAACCCGGCCGAGACGGCGGCGCCGGTCACGTCCGCGATCAGCTCCCGGCACCGCTCGACGGGGACGTGCTGGTAGATCACCAGGTAGACGGCCAGCGCCCGCAGCCTGGGGCCGATCGAGACGGCGCAGTCCGGGACGCCGGGCGGGCGGGCCGCGACATGCTCGCGGCCGCAGCCGCACCGCGCCCGGTGCAGGTCGTGCTGGACCCGCTCCGCGGCCAGGGCCGGCAGCTCAACCTGCTGGAACGAGCCCGCCACCCCCAGGTCCTCAGCGGCGGCCAGGTCCGCCCCGCACTCACACCGGCCGGCCGGGAGCACAGGCTCAGTCCGGTCCGGCACCGCCCACGACATGCCCGCCCCGGGCGCACCCGGCTGCTTCCCCCGCTTCCGGGCGGACCGCTCCGCGGCCCGCCGCTGCTGGCGCGACGGCCGGGTCCGGCCCGGCCCATCATCCGAAGACGGCGGAAGCGAGGAATTCCCCGAATTACGCGAGACCAGCCGCTCCAGCCGGGCCATCTTCTCGCGGAGCTCAGCGATCGCCTCAGCCTGCTTCGCGATCACCGCGTCCCGCGCAGCGCACGACTCGCATCCCGGTGCGGATGGCGGCAGGTCGGTCACAACCCACCATCATCAACGCCGGCCCCCAGTAAGCAACACGACACGCTCAGCCGGCCCCGCCAAGATCAACACGCAGCCGGCACGTCACCCGCAGTCACCAGGCGCCAGCCCGAACGCCGCAGGCCTGAATGTTTACCGCCGGTGCCCTCCGGGGTCGATGGCCCGGACTCGGCTTGTCCAGGCGTGCAGTTGTGGGCGAGGACGGCCGTTGTGGTGGTCTGGATGTAGAAGTCGTGGTTGGTGGCGACGGTGAGGTCCCACATCCAGCCTGAGCGGGTCTGGGATGCCCCGCCGCGGGCGACTGTGGCAGATTGTCTGCCAGTTGTGTCCAGGTGGCTGCCGTGTTTGAGGGCGGCGGCTTTGACCCAGCGCCGGACGGTCGCGTTCCAGAAGAGGTGGTTGCTGGTGGTGTGGATGACTGCGGTGTGGTGGCCGGCCTGGATGGTGAGGTTGTATCGGTTGGTGTCGTGGTGGACGAGGACGGCGGTGACGGGTTCGGCGCGCGTTTTGCCGGTTCTGGTGTTGGTGGCCAGGACTTTGTCGCCGGGTTTGAGGGCGGCGATGGGCACGGCTGCGCCGCTGGCTGTGAGGACCCTGGTGGCGGCGGTGAAGCTTTGCCCGCCGCATGCGGCGGCGGCGCGCGCAGTGTCGCTTGTGCTGGGTTCTGCTGTGTCGCCGGGGGCTGTTGTGGTGCGGGCGGGTGCGGGTTCTCGGGTGGGGGTGACGGGGTTCCTGGCTGGGAGCGGCAGGTCGTCGGCGGGGACGATGTCGGGATCGGCGGCGATGCGTTTGGTGACTGCCGCGATGGCGAAGATGGCTGCGACGGTGCCGGCGAACCGGCCGATCTGGCCGGTGGAGATTTCGCGGGACAGGGTTTTGACGGTGCCGACCGCGCCGGTGACGGTCTGCTTGATGCCTGCGATGGGGCCGGCGAACACGAATAGGAACGTGTCGTTGCAGGCGGTGGTGCTGCCGTGGAGGCAGGCGGCTGCGGTGCTGACCGGCTGCAGGAGCTGAGATAGCAGGCCGTGGCCGACGTCGGTGACCCCGCGGCCGGCGTCAGCGAGGAAGTGGCCGATGCAGGTGAGGCCCAGGGTCCCGCAGCCGCTGTCGCTGGATGTGCTGCCGGTGGTGTCGGTGCCGGAGTCTGTGCTGTTGTTCGGGGAGCCGGGGCTGGCGGGGGGCGAGCCCAAGTTTCCGCCGTTGGTGGGCAGGTTGCCGCCGGAGCCGGCGGGTGTCATGCAGCCGCTGCCGCTGCCCGGGCCTGAGCATCCGGTGTTGGCGGTGCCGCCGGCCAGGACCGGGGCTGACGACCAGCCCGTAGTGCCGGCTACCTGGCCTGACTGGTGCTGGTCGGAGGTCTGGGGCGCTTGCCAGTCATCGGCAACCGGGCCGGCTTCGGTGACCGGTGTGGCAGTGTGCCCGTCGGGGTCGGTGGTGCTGACGGGGTCGCCGTCGCCGTAGAGGTACCGGTTGAGCGATGGCGGGGTCATGGGGGAGCCGGGGAGGGTGTCGGGTGTGGTGAACGTGCCGGTGGCGGGGTCGTAGGAGCGGGCGGGCATGTCGGTGAGGCTGGTGGCGGGGTCGGTGTACATGGACTGGAAGCCGAGGCTGACTGGTTCGGTGCCGGTGGTGGTGGCGGTGCCGAAGGGGTCGTAGACGGCGGTCCAGGCGGTGCTGTCGTCGGCGGCGTTGACGAGCCGGCCGGTGTCGCCGTGGATGTCGGGGTTGGCGATCAGGGCGGGGCTGCCGGGGGTGGCTTCGGCGAGCAGGGTGCCGCCGGGGTCGCGGATGAGGTTGGTGGTGGTGCCGCCGGTCTGCTGGGCGGCGAGGGTGGGGGTGGTGCCGTCGTAGGAGAAGTTCTGGGTGGCGGCGCCGAGGGCGCGGGTGGCGGTGCGGCCGAGGGGGTCGGGGACGTAGCTGGCGGTGCCGGCGGGGGTGGTTGCGGTGGTGAGGTCGCCGAAGGTGTCGTAGCTGTAGGTGGCGGCGGGGGTGGCGGTGAGGTTGCCGTCGGGGTCGTAGCTGTAGCTGCCGCCGGATGAGTCGGTGGTGAGCTGGTCGGCGGCGTTGTAGTGGTAGGTGACGTCGGGCAGGCCGGTGACGGAGACTTTGGTGCGGTTGCTGTCGGCGTCCCAGTTGTAGCTGTTGGTGGTGGTTGTGGTGCCGTTGCGGGCGAGGGCGGCGGTGGCGATCCGGCCGGCGTCGTCGTAGGTGTAGGTGGTGGTGCCGGCGGCGGGGTTGCCGGGCGGGTTCTGCTGCAGGGTGGCGATCTGGCTGTTGGCGTTGTAGGTGGCGGTGGTGGTGTCGGCGCCGGTGAGGCGGCCGTCGTTGTCGTAGTTGTAGAAAGCGGTGTCCAGCCCGCCGAATTCGGCGCTGATCTGCCCGGCGTTGTTGTAGTACAAGGTCATGTTGGCCGGGCCGGTGAGGGTGAACATCTGGCCCTGGGCGTTGTAGGTGTAGGTGGCTGGCGGGGCCGGCGGGCGGGGTGCGGCTGGTGAGCCGGTGCGCGGGGTCGTACCCGTAGCTGGTGGTGCCGGCCGCGTCGGTGCTGCTGGTCATGAGGCCGCGGTTGTCGTATCCCCAGGACAGGGCGGGCGGGTTGACGGGCTGGCCGGTGACGGCGGCGCTGGTGGGCCGGCCGGCGTTGTCGTAGCCGTAGCTGCGGGTGATGGTGCCGTCGGTGCTGCTGGTCTGCCGGCCGTCGGCGTCGTAGCCCATGGTCAGGGTGCGGCCGGAGGGGTAGCTGACGGCGGTGGTCAGGCCGCGGCCGTCGGAGGTGTAGCTGGTGGCAGCGCCGAGCGGGTTGGTCTGGCTGGTCGTCCGGCCGTCGGGGCCGTAGGCGTAGGTGTAGGTGCCGCCGCGGGGCAGGGTGATGGTGGCGAGCTGGCCGGCCGGGTTGTAGTCGTAGTGGCTGGTGTCGCCGGCGCCGTCGGCGGCGGTGGCGATCCGGCCGGCGTTGTCGTAGCTGGCGGTGCTGGCCGGCCCGGCGGGCGGGGTGGTGGAGGTGAGGAGCCCGGCGCCGTTGTAGCCGTAGGCGGTGGTGTTGCCGTAGGCGTTGTTCCGCGTCGCTCAAGATGAGCGTGCCAGGGTCATTGACGGTGGGCGTGTGCGCGACATGAAGAGCCCCGCCCGGCTGTGCCGGGCGGGGTTTTTGTGTTCATGGTGTCGGCGGGCCGCTCATGCTGGTCATTCTGTGGTGATGACCTCGCTGATGGCGGCGCGGGCGGCGGACTGGTCGGCGATGTTCTTCCCGGCGGCGTAGGTCGCGATGAGCGCGGCGATGGCCAGGTTGTTGACTGCGCGGGGCTTGCCGCGGGCGGCCTGGTGGATCTGGGCGATGGCGTCGTCGCTGAACAGGTCGCCGTCGCGGCCGGCGAGCTGCAGGTGGTGGCGGATGTAGGCGGCGGTCTCCTCGGCTGTCATGGCGGTCATCTGGTAGCGGACGGCGATCCGCTGGTCGAGGGCTGCGAGCACGCCCAGCTTGATCATCCGGCGGAGGGTGGGCTGGCCGAGCAGGGCGGTCGCGAACGGCGTGCGGCTGTCCATGTCGTGGTTGGTGAGCATGCGGATGGATTCCAGCTGGTCGTGGTCGAGGAGGTGGGCCTCGTCGATGATGAGGACGGGGGTGCGGCCTCGTTCGGCGGCTTCGCCGGCGAGCACGCCGTAGGCCTGGGCGGTCAGGGCGGCGGTGCCGTGGGCGGGCCGGCCGCCCAGCGCGGTGACGATGTGGTGGTGGATGCCCCGGACGCCGGTGGCCGGGTTGCCGATGTAGATGACGGTGTGGCGGGTCGGGTCGATGCCGGCCAGGGCCGCGCGGGCGGCGACGGTCTTGCCGGTGCCGACCTCCCCGGTGATGACGCCGAGGGTCTTCTCGGCGATGGTCCAGGTGATCCGGGCGGCGGCCTGGATGTGGGTGGCGTGGCGGTGCAACGCGGCGGGGGCCAGGTCGCGGCCGAATGGCATGACCTCGAACCCGAAGTGGGACTGCATTTTGTCGATCAACTGGTGCTCACTCCCTTTGGTTGCTGGCGCCGCCGGCCGGGCCGGCCGTTGAGCAGGGCGAGCTGGTTCTGGGCGGCATCCAGGTCGCCGGCCAGGGCGGCGGCTGACAGCTGCGCGTCGGACAGGAAGATCGCGGCGGCGTCCACAGCCAGGGCGGGGTCCTCGCCGTAATCGTGTCCCAGGCGCCCTGCGCTGGCGGCGGCGTCGAGGTAGCGGGTGACCTGCGCCAGCGCCTGCCCGGTCCGCGCTGCCGCCATCGACAGGGCGCCGAGGATGTCGTAGGCGGCTGAGGGCTGGCCGAGCCCGGCGCCGCGGGTGGCGTGGTTGAGGCCGCGGATCGCCTCGGCGGCCGCGCGGGCCAGCGTGACCGCCTCGGCGCCCGGGTTGTCATGCATGGCCGTTCCCCTTCCCGCTGCCTGCGTCGCCGCCGCTGATGAGGGCGGCGTAGTTGATCTGGGATGCCAGTTCCCGGCCGTGGGCCTGGTCCAGGATGCGCAGGTAGTCGATGCCGGTCGGCTCGGGTTCCTGGCGCTGCCCGCCGTCGGGCGTGCGGGTCTTGGCGTGCCGGTGCCGGCCGATGACGAACGGGACCGCGGTCCCGGCCGGGCGGCCCTTGTGCCGCACCTCGATGGCCGTCAGGTCGAACGGGTCGAAGATCAGCTCGATGACCGCGCCGACCAGGGCCGCGTCGACCTGGTAGAGATTGCCGTGCAGGGACACGGTGGCTGTCTTTTTCACCATCCGCCGCTCGGACCACAAGAACGCCTCGCGCAGCTGCGCCGGCGTGGGCAGCGGCAGCGGGACGCCGGTGCCGGCCGCCCACCGCGCCAGCGGGCTCTGGCCGGTCTCTGAGTGCACGGCCTTGTGGTAGCTCGCGGCGACCCAGGCGTCGAACAGCCGGTTCAGCTCGGCGATGCCGGCGGCCGGCGACCGGTCGCCCGCCTCGCCGCGGCCTGCGAGCTCGACCAGGAACTGCTCGCGCACGGTGCGCAGAAATTTCTCGATCTTTCCCCGGCCCTGCGGCCGGTGCGGCCGGGAGTGCACCAGCTTGATGCCCAGGCTCGCGCACGCGCGCAGCAGCCACGCGTCCACGAACGCGGAGCCGTTGTCGACGTATACCGATTCGGGGACGCCGCGGGCGGCCAGCGCCGGGCGCAGCGCGGCGGCCAGCCGGACGACGTCCTCGTGGAACGCCCACCGGGCGCCCATCACCGCGCGTGAATGATCATCGATGAATGCGAAAAGGTAGGCCTTGCGGCCGCCGACAGCCGGGCCGTGCAAAGCATCTCCCGTCCACAGCTCGTTCGGCCGGGTTGCCTCGAACCGGCCGAACGCCTCGCGCTGCCCGCCCGGCGCGGCGGGCAGCTCGAGGCGGGTGAACAGCCGCTGCAGCGTCCGGTCGGACGGCGACCAGCCCGAGGTTGCCCGCAAGATCCGCTGCACCTGCGCGGCGGTGCGCGCGGGGTTCTCCCGTTTCAGCGCCGCTGCCAGCTCCAGTACCTCCGCCGGGGTGCGGGGACTGGCCTGCCGCGGCGCGGGGACCAGCGCCTCGAACCCGCCGCCCAGGTAAGCGCGCTTCCACCGGCCGATGCTCTGATACGACACCCGCACCGGCTGCCCGCCCGGCCCCGGATGCTCCACCGCGGCCATCAGCCGGTGCCGCCGGCCCCGCTCGGCCGGCGTCAGGCCCGGCCCGATCAGCTCCTGCACCAGCGAGTACCGGAACAGCGCGATCTCCCGCGCCCGTTCCAGCCGCCGCCGCTGGTCGGCCTCGTGCTCAGTTGTCAATGTTCTGGTCCTTCCTCGGCGATATCGCCCGCACGCACGGGCGCACCGAGGCTTCCAGCCAGCTCGCGGCCCCGTCAGAGGGAACTGGTGTTGAGCGGCCGGGCGGTCATCACCGGCAGCAGCAGACTGCCGTCGGTCACCGCGGCGGCGACCTGCCACGGCGACACCGCGGACAGCTGCGGCCACCGGCTCGCGGCCGCTGCGCCGGTCGCGGCGACCGCAACCACCGCATCCGCCAGCGGCGACCCGGCCGGCTCCAGCGGCACCGGATCAGCGCTCAGCGCTGCCGCCGCTCGGGTGAACGCTGCCCGGACCTGCCCGGCCCGCCCGGCCGCCCGGCGCACCCAGCCGCGCACCGTGTCGGCGGGCACGCCGAGCTGGGCCGCGGCGGCGCGGTAACCACGGCCTGCCGCTGCCGCCGCCAGCGCGGCACCGATCACCACCGCCTCATCGGCCCGGCGGGCCAGTAACCGGGCAGGCAGCAGCACGTGCGTCACCCGGCAGGCGGCGCACCGCGACCGGCGGGGCCGCGCCCGCTGGCCCGAGCGGCCCGGCCCGAAGAAAACCCGCTCCCGGGCAAACCCCCACCGCGACAGCCGTCCCCCGCACGACGGGCACTTCAGATCCCCGTCTGCCAGCATCCGCTCGACGCCAGCCACATCGTTGCCTACCGTGAGCACAGGTGCTCCAATGCGCCCGCACGCGGCCCTCCCCGAGGCTTCGCCAAAAGAACAAGGGGAGGGCCGCTCCAATACCGACACGCTCACGGTGTCGTCGCGCACCACACCCCTGCAACAAGAACACCAGCAAAACCAGCCCGCTCAGCCCCAGCGACGCTGCCCTACCCCGTCACGCTCATCATCAGCGACGCGTAACATGCCGCCGGCGTCATGGTCGTAGGTCGTGGCGTGGCCGCCGGGATCGGTCGACGAAGTCATCTGGTCGCCCAGGTTGTAGGTGTAGCTGGTCTGGCGGCCGGTCGGGTCGGTGACCATGGTCAGGTTGCCGTCGGCGCCGTACCCGTAGCTGGTGACCTTGCCGTCGCCGTTGGTGCGGGAGGTGACGTTGCCGTCGGTGTCGTAGCCGGTGATCCCGGCGGTGCCGAGGGGGTCGGTGGCGGTGACGGTGCGGGCTGTGTCGTCGTAGGCGTAGCTGGTGGTGGTGCCGGCCGCGTCGGTGCTGGTGTGCAGCCGGCCGGCGTCGTCGTAGGTGTAGGTGGTGCCGTACAAGGTCGCGCCGGGGTAGCTGCCGGCTGCGCGGGGGCCGAGGACGGAGGTGACGTTCCCGGCCGGGTCGTAGGTGGTCTTCTGGAGCCCGCCGCGGGGGAGGGTGGCCTGGACCTGGCGGCCCGTGCTGTCGTAGGACCAGGTCCACGCCGAGCCGTCGGGCCGGTCGATCTCGGTCACGCTCCCGTTGCGGTCATAGACCGTCTGGGTGACCGTGCCGGTGGGGTCGGTGACGCGGACCGGCCGGCCGGACGGGTCGTAGGCGTAGCGGGTGATCTTGCCGTCGGGGTCGGTGCTGGTGTCGACCCACCCTTCTGGCGTGTAGGTGCGCGCGGAGGCGGAGCCGCGCGGGTCGGTGACCTGGACCTGCCGGCCTTCCAGGTCGTAGCCAGTCACGGTCACCCCGCCGGCCGGATCCGTCGTGCTGTGCAGCCGTCCCTGGGTCCCGTAGTCGTGGCCTGTGATCCCGCCGAGCGGGTCGGTGACCTGTGTGATCCGCCGGTCGGTGTCGTAGTCGGTGCGGGTGATGCCGCCGTTCGGCGTGGTGACCTTCTTGACGGCGTCCCACGGCGTGTACTCGGTGTCGGTCTCGTGGCCGAGCGGGGTGGTGACCGAGGTGCGGCGACCCTGCGGGTCATAGCCGTACTGGGTGATCGCGTGGGTCTGGTCGGTCAGTGAGGTCACGTCGCCGTTGCCGGCGTAGCCGATCGTGATGTCGCGGCTGAGGGGATCGGTGCGGGTCCTGAGCTCACCGAAGCTGTTGTAGGTGTAGAGCCACGGCTTGCCGCGCGGGTCGTCCAGTTCGGTCATCCGCCCCTGGTCGTCGTAGCTGCGGCTGATCGTGGAGCCGTCGGGACGGGTGGTGAGCAGCGGCTCGTGCTTGGAATTGAACGTCGTCGAGGTGGCGTTGCCCATCGGGTCGACCTTCAGGTACGGGTCGCCGTGACCGTCATAGAGCGTGAGGCTCGCGGGCGGGCCGTACCCGGACATGGCAGCGCCGGGGACGCCGGTGATGGAGGCGGTCACGCGCCCGTCGCCGTCGTAGACGACGTGGGTGCCGGTCTTTCCGAGCCGCTCGGACACCAGCCGCCCGGCCCAGTCATACCGCTGGGTGATGACGGTGCCGTCGGCCAGGGTCACGATGCGCTTGCCGTCGGCGTCGTCGTAGCTGAACGTGGTCCGGCCCGCGCCGGCCTGCTCGATCCACGCCACCCGGCCGTCGCTGCCGTAGCCAGCGGCGAGCTTGACCAGGCCGTCCGGCGCGGTCACCTTGGTCAGGTGACCGTCCGCGTCATAGTCGTAGGTTTCGGCGTGCCCGTCGGCCCCGGTGACCGAGGTGAGCCGGCTGCCGTCATAGCCGAAGTCGACTTCGCGGCTGCTCTGATCGGTCTCCGACGTGAGGTTCCCTCCCGCGTAGCCATAGGCGACGTACCGGCCGGACACGCCCGTTACCTTCGAGACCTGGCCGCCGGAATGGTCGATCGTCAGGTGGTGGCCCTGGTCGCCGAGATCCATCCCGGTCAGCACCCCGCCGGGATCGAACTGGTAGCTCACCCGGTCCGGCGACGTCACCGTCGTGCCGCCTGCGCCGGTGCTGAAGTCAGCGGCCACGCCCGGCGCCGGGGTGTAGCCGGCCGCCGGATCGGTCGTGAAGTCCAGGCTGGTGCCGTCCGGCAGCTTCATCGTCGACGTCCCGGCAGCCGACGACATCGCCTCGTCGAACGCGGTCCGCCACCCGCTGCCCGCGTCGCCGCCCGTTAGCCGGTCGGACCGGTAGGTGCGGCTGGCCGTGATCGTCTTGCCCGCGTCCTGCACCTGCATGTCGTCCACCCGGTAGGTGAGGGCACCGCTGTAGGTGTCGACCGGGCCGAACCGCGGCGCCGATGCTTCCCGCAGCGACGCCGGCAGGACCAGCGGCGACGCGGTCAGGGCGGGCAGGACCGGCTGGGTGTACCCGGTGACCTGGCGCTGCCCGGACGGGCAGCCGGACGAGCTCCCGGACACGGTGACCGCGGGGACCGAGTTCGCGGCGACGCCGGGGTCCATGCAGGCCGGGAGCGCGTCGTTCGCGTCGTGCCCCCACCAGTTATCCGACCAGTCGGTCAGCTGCTGGTTACCGGCCCCGTACTGGGCGACGCCGCCGAGCTGGTTGAACCGGATGTCGGCCATCGCCCGGGTCGTCGGGCTGGCCCCGGCCGCGGTGGTCAGCCCGCTGATCGTGTTGAACCAGGCCCGGGTGTGCTGCGGGTACAGCAAGAACAACGCGGTCTTGCCTGCGAGGTCGAACGTATTGCCGGTCACGTCGAGGTGACCGGGCTGGGTGGCGGACACGCCCATGCACGAGGTGGCGAACGAGCTGTTGTAGATGCCGGCCGAGTTCGTGCCGCCGGATCCGGTCACGATCCCGGCGTTCTGGCTCTGGGTGAACGTCGAGTCGGCGACCACCAGCGCCGAGTGGTCCTGGCTCTCCACCTCGCCGTACGCGTAGCACGCCGACCCCTGCCCGCCGTACCGCAGGTCGGCGTAGTCGAACACCGCCGTGCCGGAGTACTGGACGCTGATCTCGTTCCAGTCCCCCGGCGCCGGTGATGTCGCGGCGCCGTCGCCGTTGCTGTCACCCATCACCGAGTCATCGCGCAGCGACGTGATCACCACGTGGTTGCCCGGGTCGCCCAGCACCAGCAGGCTGCCGTTCACGAAGATGGCCTGCTGCTGGGCGATCTTGACCACCGTGCCCGGCAGCAACGTCAGCTCCACCCCGGCCGGGATGTTCAGCTGCCCGGTCACCAGGTACGGCGACCCCTGCGGGCTCCACACCGTATCGGCCGTCAGGGCCCCGCTCACCTGCGTCGGCCCCGGCGCCGTCACTTCCACAACGCGCGGTGCCGGGTTCACCGGCGCCGGCGGCGGCACCGGATCCGACGCCCACGCCGGCTGCGCCCCGGACCCCGGCACCGGCAGCCCCGGCGGCAGCAACCCCAGCCCAGCCGCCGCCACCGCGCACGCCGCGACCACCCGCAGCCACCGCGGCCATCCCCGCCGCCCCGCGAACCGGACAATCCCGCGCCTGCCACGCGTGCAAGCCATATGCCACTCCCGTGCCCTAGAGCGGTCGAGCCACCCAGAGCGTAAGAATGACCTGAAAACTAAACAAGACCTATGATCACGCAAACATCATGGTATAATCGGCAGTTCAGCATATAGCGCTGCAGCCTCAGAACCCGCAGGCGCATCTCCTGTCGCTCAGGACGCAAGGGGCGTGACCGTCAGCGAACGGCCATTGACAGAATGCGCCCACCTAAGGCTGGAACGCATTGGCTACAGTCCAGGCAGTCACACGTCTGCGCCCGCCAGCCGAGACTTGCGGTACCTGCGATGCCTATGCACCATCAGCACCGAGCGTCCAATTCGGTGCTCGCCAGAGTCCGTTCAGCGCGACTTGCCTCGGCGCGCAGAGCCGTACGCGCGCGTGCGGGGCATCGCATCTTCGACCGTCATGCGCTGACCGTCCTCGCCGGTTGCCCTCAGCTGGTGCGGTGCGAGGAGCGCTTCGCTGGCCGTCCGGTACGCATCCTGCGCGGCGGCATGCGCTCCGCAGATGTCACTGTTGCCGGGGACTGCCTGGCGGTCGCCTTAAGCCGGCGGGGCGCTCGGGCAGCACGGAGTTGAGGCGGGTCTTGCCGCGAGACGGTTGGCCGGTGGGAGATGAGGGGTGACATGGGCGCGCAGCCGGTGCAGGAGTTCGATCCGGATGACCCGATGGAGATCATGCGTGTCCTGCCGGCCCGCTACCACGAGCAGTTCCTGGCCGATTATGACGCGGCCGCGGCCAGTGCCCGGCGGCCCGGCCAGTATCGCGGGCTGCATCAGATGCTGAGGTTGTGGCGGCTGCGGGCTGCCGCGTACTCCGGCCCTGGTTTCGAGGCCAGGCTCGAGGCAGCTCGCTCCGCGCCCGGCCACGGGACACCGGTCCAGGACGTGGTCGCGGACTGGGCCGAGAGGGTTGCGGCTGCCCGGCGCCGGCGCGGCGGAGGGTGAGTGACCGGGCCTGGTTCGAGGGCAAGGCGTTAGTTCAGCTCAGCGGGCTGCCGTCGGCCGCCTTGGATGCGATCGTCGGGCGCGTGGTGGATGTGGTGGATGCGCCGTGGGACGCGGTCGTGATGACTCGCGGCGGCGATCCTGCGTACCGGCAGGTCACCTTCGGCCAGGGTTACGGGCTGCTCACCTTCCGGGTGGATGATGAGGCGGAGCTGATCCGCATTTTCGACATCGTCTGGATTGGCTAGCACCGGCCCGGGGCTCGCTGTCAGGCCATGGCAGTCATGAAGCGCAGCTCCCGTCGAGCTCGGCGGCCGTGGTCTTCACCAGGCGGGTTCCGCACGCAGAGCGTGACTGCCGGGCCGCCACAGAGCGTGATCTGAAATCATGGCCCGGCTCACTGTTCGTGGAACGAGTCGTGGACCGGCTGAGCGGTGCATCCTGTGCATTGTGTGCTGTCAGGGCGTTCGGCTGTGCGGTCAGTGCAGGCAGTGCGCTCAGGGCGGGGCGCCTTCGGAATGGTAAGGAGAAGGTCTACGGTTCGATTCCGTAAGGGGGCTCCCAGTTCAAGGTGGTGATTTCGAAAGTAGCAGCGTACCGATTTTTCGTTTTCGTGGACCGGGTCATGGAGACGCTTCTCTGCTCTGAATGCACAGGAAGTGTCATCGGACCGCGGCGGCAGTCACTTAATGTAATCGCCAGGCCGGGCAGCGGCCCTGGACGCGGCATGACCTAGCCCTTCTGGTTGCGCATCACCCGGCAGTCTGGTCGGTCGTGTTCGCCCGTGGCTCAGTGTTGTCGCGGTTTGGTGTTTAGCTTATCGCCATGGGCGGCGCCCGCTGCGCCGGCCGCTGCGGCCGCGCCCTGGTCTCCTGCCTGGCCCGTTGCGTAGCGGTGCCCCTGATCCTCAGCCGCCAGCCGGTCCCAGGTCGCCGCCAAGGCGCACAGCATGGATCGCGCTGAGGGCGGCCGCGGAATTGCGCAGGGCGGGGCGCCCCTTGCCGGCCACAGAAGACCGCGGTCGGCGCAGCATGCTGACGGAGGTCCCATCGCTGGGCTCGCGTGGAGGATCATTGTATGGGTGGAGGATGCTGTTAATGCTCTGGTGGGGCGTGCGCGGGAACGCCGGGCTGTGGAATCGGCGGTGCGCGCTGCTCGTGACGGCGCCGGCGGGGTGCTACTGGTGTCGGGGGAGCCGGGTATCGGCAAGACCCGGCTCGCCGGCTGGGCCGGCGCGGTGGCGGCGGCCGGTATGCGCCGGGCGTGGGGCTGTGCGAGCGAGGATGAGGGCAGCCTGCCGTACTGGCCGTTCCGGCAGGCGATGCGCGGCGTTGAGGGCGCCGGGCCGGTGGTGTTCGATGTGGCCCTGCAGGACCGGCGGGCGGAAACGGCGGCCCAGGAGCGGTTCCGGCTGTTCGAGGCGGTTGCGGACGTGCTGCGGGCGGCCGCGGAGCAGGCCGGCCTGCTGCTGGTGCTGGATGACATGCAGTGGGCTGATCCGGCGTCGCTCGGGCTGCTCGTGCACCTCGCGCGGGGGCTGGCCGGTTCGCGCCTGCTGATCGTGGCCGGTTACCGCGATACCGAGACTTCCGGCAGGCAGCCGCTGCTGAACGCGCTCACCGCTCTGACGCGGGAGGCAACGGTGACCCGGCTGCCCCTCGGCGGCCTGAGCGAGCCGGAGGTGGCGGAGCAGCTCGCCCAGGTGACCGGCTGGGCGGTGCCGGGACCGGTGGCGGCCGCGGTGTGCGCCCGTACCCGCGGCAACCCGTTTTTCGTCCGCGAACTGGGCCGCGTGCTGGCCGAATCCTCCGACGGCGCGCTTCCCGACGGGGTACGCGACGCGGTGCGTGGCCGGCTCGCCCGGCTGACGCCGGCGTGCGGGTCGCTGATCGCGTTGGCTGCCGTGCTCGGCTCATCGCTCGACTCTGCGGCGCTGGCCGCGGCGACCGGCCGCGATCTCGGCGTGGTGCTCGCCGCGGTCGACGAGGCGACCATGGCCGGGATTATCGGGCCGGACCGCCGGTTCGCCCATGACCTTATCCGTGAGGCGGCCCGCGCCGACGTGCCGACCGCGGCGCGTCTGGCGCTTCATGGCGCGATGGCCGAGCACCTTGCCGGCCGCGCGGACGCGGACCGGCGGGCCGCGGAGATCGCCCATCACCGGCTCGCGGCGCTGCCCGCGGGTGATCCGGTTGCGGCGGTCGACGCGGCCCGCCGTGCGGCGGCCGAGGCGATGGCGCACCTTGCGTGGGAGGAGGCCGACAGCCTCCTGGGCCGGGCGCTCGACGGCGCCGGCGCACCGCCGGATGTGCGGTCAGAGTTGCTCATCGCACGGGCAGAGGCGCAGCTGCGCGGCTACGACATCGACGGCTCCCGCACGTCCGTGCGGGCCGCCGCCGAGATCGGCCGGGCCCGCGGCGACGCGGCGACGATCGCCCACGCGGTGCTCACCATGGAAGGCGCCCCCGACTTCGTGTGGAACGAGACCGGGCGCGTGCTGTGCGAACAGGCACTGGCCGGAATTCCGGCCGGCGACAGCGCGGTGCGGGCCAGATTGCTGGCGATGCTCGTCGTCGCGGACACGTGGCGGTCACTGGCGGGCGCGAAGCTGCGCGCTGCCGAGGCGCTCGCGATGGCCGAACGCGTCGGCGAGCGCCGGGCTGTCATCGAGGCGCTGCGGGCCAGCCAGATCGCGCATAGCGGGCCGGACGGCACCGGCGACCGGCTCGCCTTCGGCGACCGGCTGCTCGTCATCGGCGCCGAAGGCGACGACGATGCCCGCCTGTGGGGGCACCTGTGGCGGTTCGACGCGCTCGCCCAGCTGGGCCAGGTCGACGGCGCGGAGGCGGAGGTGGGGGATATCGACGCGGCTGCGGCCCGGCTGCGGTCACCGCTCGCGCGCTGGCATGCGCTACGGTGCCGCGGCACGATCGCCGCGGCACGCGGCCGGTTTGCCGACGCGCTCGCGTGCGGGCGCCAGGCGGAAGCGCTCGCGCGGCGCGCCGGCCACGACGGAACGCTGCTGCCCTCGCTCGGCTTCCTGGCCGCAGTACACGCGGACCTCGGCGATGCCAGGGCAGCCGATCCGCAGCTCCCCACGGGCTACCGCGGGGGGCCAAGTGTGTCCATGCGCGCCATCGAGGCCCGGTCGGCGCTCAGGTTCGGGGACCGCGACGGGGCGGAGCGGATCTACCACACACTGCCGCCACCAGCCGGCATCCCGCCGTTCCTGCTGCTGACAACGCTGGCCGCGATGGCGGAGCTGGCCGCCGAGTTCGGCGATAAGGCGGCCGCCGCCCGGGTGCATGACCTGCTCGCCCCGTACGCGGACCTGTTCGTCTGCGGCGGGGCGGGCGCGATCCTCATCGAGGGTTCGGCCCGGTGCGCGCTCGGTATCGCCGCGGGCGCCAGCGGCCGGCTCGACGACGCGATCCGGCACTTGCGGGTAGCGGTCGAAGTGAACGAGCGGGCCGGCCTGCCCGGCTGCGCCGCGTTCGCGAGGCTGCAGCTGGCCCGGGCGCTGAGCAGGCGCCGGCCGGGCGGCCGTGACGAGGCGGCCGCGCTGGCTGCCTCGGCCGGCGCGGCCGCCGGTGACCTCGGCATGGTGCCGCTGCGCGAAGCGGCGGACCGATTCCTGGCCAGGCTCGCCGGGCGCGGCGGCGGGCTGAGCCAGCGGGAGGCGCAGGTCGCCGCGTACGTCGCGCAAGGGCTCACCAACCGGCAGATCGCCGCGGCCGAGCACATCAGCGAGCGGACCGTGGAGACCCACGTCCGCCACATCTTCGCCAAGCTCGGCTTCGCCACCCGCGCGCAGCTAGCCGCGTGGCACGCCGCCGGCGGCGAGCGGGTCCGTACCCCCGGTCAGTAGAACCACCGATGGCAGCGGCGCCGATCAGGCGCACGCTGCTGGCATGACCACATCCGCCACGACCGCGCGACCACGGCCGACGCTTACCGTGCTGCGCGCCGCCCACCTGTTCGACGGCACCGGCGCGCTGCCTGACCCGACCGTCATCATCGACGGCGCGGTCATCCGCGCGGCCGGTCACGGCCTTCCCGTACCGGACGGCGCGCAGGTGATCGACCTGCCCGGCGCGACGATCCTGCCCGGGCTGGTGGACGGGCACGTGCATCTGGTGTTCGACTCCTCTGACGATCCGGTCGGGCGGCTCGCCGAGCGCGACGACGCGGCCGTGTTCGCCGCAGCCGCCGGTGCGGCGCGCCGCGCCGCCCAGGGTGGCGTCACGACGGTACGCGACCTCGGCGACCGCGGCTACCTCGTGCTCGGGCTGCGCGACGCGGCCTGCACCGACACCACGCTGCCGCACATCCTGGCGGCCGGGCCGCCGATCACCACCCCGGGCGGCCACTGCCACTTCCTGGGCGCACCAGCCGCCGCCGCAGACGGCATCCGTGACGCGATCCGCGAACACGCTGACCGGGGCGCCGACGTCATCAAGATCATGGCCAGCGGCGGCAACATGACCTCCGGTTCGCGCCCGGAGCTGGCCCAGTACACCCGCGGCGAGCTGCGCGCCGCGGTCACCGAAGCGCACCGCCACGGCCTGGCCATCACCGCCCACGCGCACGGAACATCCGCGATCACCGACGCGGCGGCCGCCGGCCTGGACGGCCTCGAACACGCGACGTTCATGACCGCCGACGGTGTCGATGAGATCCCCGGCGAACTGCTGGCCACCCTGGGCCGGGGCGGACCGGTGCTCTCCCTGACGTTCGGCATCGCGGCTGCACCCGGAGCCGCGCCGCCCCCCGGCGTGCTAGCCCGGATGCCCGCGCTCCTCGCCAACGCCCAGCGGATGTACCGTGCGGGCGCCCGGATCATCGTCGGCTCCGACGCCGGCGTGGGGCCGGCCAAGCCGCCGGCCGCGGTGCGCTACGCGCTCGGCCAGCTGCAGCAGATCGGCATGTCACCGGCCGAGGCGCTGCACACGTGCACGGCGCGCGCCGCGTCCGCGCTCGGCCTGGGCGACCGGAAGGGCCGCATCGCACCCGGATACGACGCCGACATCCTGGTCGTCAACGGCAACCCCCTTACCGACCCGGGCGCCATCCACCAGATCCGCGCTGTCTACCTGCGAGGCGCCCCACTGCCGGACGCCACGCCGTGACCGCCGGGACACCGCCCGACGGCGGACACAGGACGACACCCAGCAACGTCCACAGGCCCGGCCACGGCACGGGCGACCACGCGGTGTATCGGATCGCCGGGTGTCCCGATCCGGACTGCCCGGCCCCGGCCGAGGTCTACGCGGAAGCCGTAGTCGGCAGCACACACGGGCCGGTACCGCACGCCCGGACCTTCTGCCTCAACCGGCACTTCTACCAGCTGCCGGTCGAGCACATCCCCGGGTATGCCGGTGCCGGGCCCGTAACCTCTGCCCCGGCCAATCGCTGCGAGGGATGGCGGCCGGAATGACCGAGTTCCCGGACATTACGGGCGGCCGAAACGCGTACGACAGCACCGGCGCGAAACCGCTGGTCGCGTGATCGCCGCCCCGGGCCTCCCCCGCCCCCCCAAGCCGAAGCCGGCGCGAATCGCAGCCGCACTCTGCGCGCCGCCGCGCCCCACGTTCCCAGCCGGCCACCCCGGGCGAAAGCCAGCCAACAGGAGGCAACTGTGATCCGTCATCTGCTCCGCACAGGCGCCGCTCTGGCCGCGCTTGCCCTGACACTGGCGGCTGTGACCGCCGCGGCCGCGTCCCCGCCGGCTCGCCTTACTCCGCCGAAGGCCTACTACCTGGCGCTGGGCGACTCCATCGCCTACGGCTTCCAGACCAGCAAGGCCCTGGCCGGGCTGCCGCCAGATGCCTTCAACACCGGGTACGCCGACCTGTTCGCCACCCGGCTCCGCCAGCTCCGGCCACGCATCGCCACCGTCAACTATTCCTGTCCCGGCGAGTCGACCACCTCCTTCCGTCAGCCGTGTATCTGGAAGGCATCCGGGCATGCGCTGCACAACGACTACCCCGGCTCCCAGCTCGATGCGGCGCTGGCGTTCCTGGCCGCCCACCGGGGCAAGGTCAGCCCGATCACGCTGTCGCTCAACGGCAACGACGCCAACGACTTTCTGCAGGCCTGCCCGCCCGGCGACCTCGCCTGCATCCAGGCCAGCGCACCGGCGGCGATCGCCGCCTACCAGGCCCGGCTGACCTCGATCCTGCGCCTGCTGCGAGTGCTCGCGCCCGATGCCGAGATCATCGTGGTCGGCGCCTACGACCCCAACCTCAGCGCGTTCGCCTTCGCCGACCCGCTGTTCACCCAGCTCAACCAGGCACAGCGGGCAGCCGCTGCCACGGCACGGGCCCGGTTCGCCGACCCCTTCCCCGCCTTCAACCCCCAAGGCGACCCCGCCGCTGAAACCACTGCGATCTGCACCCTCACCCTGCTCTGCAGCCAAGCAGACGGCCACCCCTCCGACACCGGCTACCGCGCGCTGGCCAGCATCGTCTGGGCCGCATCAGGCTACGCGAGCCTGCGGTGACCATGCTCGCCGGCCAGCAAGGTACGCACCGCGGCCGGGACCAGGCGAAAGGGCCCGCATTGGCTGAGCGGGTATGCCTCAGTCGGCGCCCAAGACCTGGTCCTGGCTATCCCGGCCGCGAGCTAGACCAGCAAGCGAGCCATCGCCTTCACGGCAGGGCGTTCGTTTATCGCGGCCTGGACCCAGGCGAAGTCGGCCTGCCCGCCGCACGAACCACCAAGCCGGGACCGACGAAAGAGAGTGCGACATGGGGCATGCGGAGCCTACGTTCGGCGATGCAGTGCTTTCCGATCATGAGGTGCTCAACGTCTGGGGAGGGGAGCCATGGCAGAAGGTCGCTACGTGTTCGACAACGCCGTGACGGCCGAGACCGAGGTGCGCTTCTCTGGATTGGAGGCCACCTTCGATCCTTCCACCATCGGCTACCTGACCGGTGTTGGCGTGACCGACGGGTGGGTGTGCTGGGAGATCGGCGCCGGTGGCGGCAGTATTGCCAGGTGGCTGGCTGAGCGGGTCGGGCCAACGGGAGGCGTGCTCGCCACCGACATCGACCCCCGGTTCACCCCGGCTTCTCAGCAGGACCAGCTTCAGATCGTCCGTCACGACGTCACCACTGATGCGATTCCGGCGGCTCGCTACGATCTGATCCATGCTCGGCTGGTTCTGAGTCATCTGCCTCAGCGTCTTGATGTCCTGGTCAGGTTGTCACAAGCGCTGCGGCCGGGTGGCTGGCTGGTAATCGAGGACTTCAGCGGTGCCTTCGAGCGGGGCAGTGAGCCTGCTGGACACGCCGACGCGAGGTACCGGAAGGTTCACTTCGCGTTGGGCGAGTTCTTGGCGCGCTCTAACGACGACCAGTCCGACTTTGCGGCGTCGCTCCCGCATCTGCTGGCCGGTTTGGGGCTGGCTGATGTGGGCGGGGAGGGTCGGGTGGTTTTTGGCCGTGGCGGCTCGCCCGCTGTGAGGGTGATCGAGGCTGGCTTGCGCCAAGTTGGTGGCCAGATGATCGCCGCCGGGCTAGTCGATCGCTCAGCCTTGGATAAGGCTATCGTCTACCTCACTAGCCCCGCGTCGATGGTGAGCCTGCCCACGATGGTGTCGGCATGGGGTCGACGGAAATAGGCCGGGCAGGATGACTCCGCGCGTGACCTGCACTGTCGTGCGGACGCGGCACATCGCCGGCCGGCGCAGCCGGGGCCGCCCGCAGGACCGGGTGCAGTTCTTCCCAGGCCTGCCGCACTCCCTTGGGCAGGTACAGGTCCGGCCACAGGGCGATCAGCGTGCCGCCCAGATAGCTCGTCAAGTCCTCGGGGCTGGCGGCCTCGCGCGGCACGATCTCGTACAACCACCGGCGCAGGAACGGCTCGCCGAGATCGAACGCCGGGCCCGGGCCGCTCCAGTACAGCCACAACGGCAACCGCACCGTGCCGCTCACCGGGCCCCGCAAGTCCGCGAGGTCGGTGACGACGAGCGCGCGGCGGCCTGGGCGCGACCGAAACCGCGTCCGTACCGCCACACTCTGCCCGCCATCCACGCAACCAGGGTAACCGCCCGCCGCCTGCCTGGATCTCTCCGACCGTAAGCGTGACCCGGTCGTGCATCCGCGCAACCACGACCGAGGTGGCGCCGCCATGCTCAGATCGCACTGATCGGCGGGCAGACTGGGTCGAAGCCGATGGCGGCCCGATCGGACGGCGGTCACTGAACGTGAGCGCATCGGGCAGAGTGACTCTCCCGGCCGTGGAACGACTCGTGGACCGGACTGGCTGTCCAGTGTGTGCATTCTGTGCTTTCTGGGCGTTCGGACGTGCTTTCTGTGCAGCTAGTGCTCTCAGGGCGGGTCAGCGTGGCCATGGTAAGGAGAAGGTCTACGGTTCGATTCCGTAAGGGGGCTCCCAGCTCAACGGTGCTATTTCGAAATTAACCGCGATCCGAAATGTCGTTTTCGTGGACCGGGTCATGGAGACGCTCTTCTGCTCTGAATGCACAGGATGCACACCGGTTCTGTGGCGCTGATCACTTAGCGTAATCACTGGGTCTGCCGGCGGCTCTGGACTCGGTTTTGCGATAGCGCTCGGAACGCGCCTATATACACGCACAACGCCGACTCTGCTAGAACAGCCACCGTCGCATCACCACCGTGCCTCGCTGCGCAGTTACCGGCCAGCGCAACCGCCTCGTGATGCGACGGAAACGTGAAGCAGGCCTCCCCCTGGCGGCCCCGACCGCCAGGGATCCGGCGGTCACCGCGCCAATTCTTCGAATTCGGGTGCCGAACCCGGGCGGGTTGTCGCTGAGCGGGCTGGCGTTCTGCGCAGGCCATCGAGAAAACGGGAGGTCGTCATGTCATTAGTGGTCCCCGTGGACCTGCTGGAGCAGGCAAGCAGCGGCGAGGTGGAGGACGAGCAGTTCGTTAAGTGCGTGCGCACTTCGCTGCCCTTGCGTGGTCGGTGATCAGCGGCCTGGCAGGCTGGCGCCGGGGGGCCCGGGCTTCGCGGACAATCAGGTTCCGCCCGCGGACGAGGCAGCGCGCGGTCAGCTGCTACGGGCGCTGGCGAGCGACGCGATGCGCGCGGCGCTGGAGCGGCATTTCGGCGTCCGGCTGGCGTTCCAGAACTGTCACCGGGTCGCCGTATTCGCTCCCTGGGCCCCGGCGGATGCTTATGCCGACTTCGTCTCTCCCGGGGCGCAGGTCCTCAATCAGAGCCCGGAGCTGCTCGATTGCTGACGCGGCCGGAGACCGCCCTCCGGCGCTGGACCGCGGCAGGCGCAGGACCGTCCGCCAGGTTGCCGTGTACGAGGCACTGGCGGCCGCGGGATCGTTCGTCAGCGCCCGGGACCTCCACGACAGTCTCCGGGCGGCCGGTCAGCGTATCGGGTTCACTACCGTGTACCGGGCGCTCAGGGCGCTGGCGGCCAATGGCGGCGCGCACGTGATCAGCGGCCGGGACGGGCGCGCGGCCTACCGTGCCTGCGGTGCAGGGCACCACCACCATCTCATCTGCCTCAGGTGCGGCCGGACGGACGAGGTGGCCGGGGGCGGGCTGGAGCGCTGGGCGGCCGGTGTCGCGCTCGCGTATGGCTTCGCGGACGTGACGCATGTTGCGGATGTGTTCGGCACCTGCCCTGGCTGCCGCTTAGCGGCAGGCGGCGCAGAGGCCGAGCACGTCGAGGCGGTGGCTGTGGGCGTCGAATCCGTGGGTTGCGGCGAGCTGGCTGATGGCCTTGGCGGCGTCGTGCTCGAACCCTTCCGGGAGCGTGACGTCGATGACCGTGCCGCAGTTGACGCATAGCAGGTGGTGGTGGTGCTCGGTGAGGTCCTCGGCGAGCTCGAAGCGGGTGAACTCGTCGTGTGCCGTGACCCGCCGGACCAGTCCTGCAGCGTGCAGGTCGACCAGGTGCCGGTACGCCGAGCTGCGCGGCAGGTCAGGGAGCCGCTCGGCGATGTCGCCGATGCTGACCGGATGGCCGGACCTGACGAGCAGGTCGATGATGGCCCGCCGTCCGGCGGTGTAGCGCTGGTCGGCCCGGCGCAGGCGGCGTTCCACCTCGCCGTGCATCTCGCTGTCGCCGGCCGTCTGCTCAGCTGACATGGGGCTCCCCCTGGCTGCGCGCGGCGTGGTGCGCGCCGCTGCGTTCGTGGTGTCCGGCGTTCCTAGTGTTCGTCGTAATGATCGTCGTGGGCGACGTGGCGGTGCCCGTCGTGCGTGTAGTCGACGTGGTCGCCATGGCCGGCAGGATCGTGTCCGCAGCCGGCACCGTGCGCGTGCATGTGACCGGCGTGAGCCAGGTGCGGCAGCGGATGCTCGTCGACGTGATCCTCATGGGGCGTGTGGGCGTGGCCGTCGTGCACGTAGTCGACATGGCCGGCGCGCTCGGCGCGGGCGTGGCCGCAGCGTGGCCCGTGCTCGTGGGCGTGGTCGTCATGGATCTGGTGCCCGGATGTCACGGTACCTCCGTGCTGTGGTGGACGGCGTCAGTGACGATGTGCGCGACGTGCTGGTCAGCCAGGGAGTACACGGCCTCCCTGCCGTGCCGTTCTACCCCGACCAGGCGAGCCCCGCGCAGCACCCGCAGATGCTGGGAGACCAGCGGCTGGCTCATCCCCAGCAGCTCGACCAGCTCGTGCACGTAGCGCGGCTGCCTGGCCAGCTCTGTCACGATCGCCAGCCGCGCGGGCGCGGCGAGCACCTTGAGGAGCTCCCCGGCGGCCTCGAACTGCTTGGTCTGCGGCGACACCCATACATATAAACACATGCTCATTCGTTTATCCAATCCTCTGCCCGGCGTGAGCCTTCGAACCGGAACAGCGCCCAGGGTTGCCAACTCCGGCTCTGGTTTCGCGCGCGCCAGAGCCAGAATCAAACCAGCAGCCGGGCTGGCGTTAACTTGCAATGAGACTCAGTCTCAGACTATGTTTCCTCTCATGGACAGAGCGCATCAGCAATGGCCTGCGGGCAGCCACCGGCAGCTGGGCAGGCGCGCGGCGGTCGCCTGCGCGGCAGCGGCGCTGGCCGTGGCGGCCGCGGCCTGCTCGAGCGGCCCGGGCTCGGCGGATACCGCGAGTTCCCCGGTGATCATCGCGATCGGCGCCGAGAACGAGTACGCGAACGTGCTGAGCCAGGTCGGCGGCCGGTACGTGCACGTGTCATCGATCCTGAGCGACCCCAACACTGACCCGCACACCTTCGAGGCGAGCCCGCAGGTCGCCCAGGAGGTCAGCTCCGCAGGGCTGATCATCCAGAACGGCCTGGGTTACGACAGCTGGATGGACAAGATCGAGTCGGCCTCGCCGAACTCCGGCCGCAAGGTGATCGTCGTCCAGCACGTGCTCGGCCTGCCCGACAGCTCGCCCAACCCGCACCTGTGGTATGACCCGGCGACGATGCCGGCCGTGGCCAGGGCGGCCGCCGCGGGCCTGGCAGCGCTCGAGCCAGCTCACGCGGCCTATTTCCGCGCCAGGCTCAAGGCCTTCGACCATTCCCTGACCCCGTGGCTGAACGCGATCGCCCGTTTCAAGGCCGCCTATCCCGGGGCCACGGCAGCCAACACCGAGCCGGTCGCCGATTTCCTGCTGTCGGCCATGGGCATCAATAACCTGACGCCCTTTCGGTTCCAGGCCGACATCATGAACGGCGTCGAGCCGCCGCCGCAGGACATCGCCCTGGAGAACGGCTTCTTCAGCGCGCACAAGGCCCAGGTGTTCGTCTACAACGAGCAGGTGACCGACGCGCTGACTACGTCGATCCGGCAGCACGCCATCAAGGCCGGCGTGCCGGTGGCGGCCGTCTATGAAACCATGCCGGCCGGCTATACCTACCAGTCGTGGATGCTCGCCGAGACCAGGGCCATCGGCAACGCAGTCGCGGACAAGACCTCCACTCCGACGCTGTGACGCCAGACCGCCCGCGACCCGCGGCCATGCCCCCGGCGATCCTCGACGTCGAGCAGGTCAGCGTGTCGCTGGCCGGGCTGCAGATACTTGACGAGGTCAGCTTCACGGTCGGCGGCGGGCAGTTCACCGGGCTGATCGGCCCCAACGGCGCGGGCAAGACGACGCTGCTGCGGGTGGTACTGGGCCTGCAGCGGCCGTCCGCCGGCCAGGTGACCGTGCTCGGCAAGCCCCGCGGGCTCCGGAACCACGCCATCGGCTACGTGCCGCAGAAGGTCCTCCTTGACCCCGACATGCCGATGCGGGCCAGGGACCTGGTCGCGCTCGGCATCGACGGGCACCGGTACGGGATCCGGCTCGGCTCGGCGCAGCGCCGCCAGGCGGTCCGATCCATGCTGCACGCCGTCGATGCCGACCAGTTCGCCGACGCGAGGGTGGGGAACCTGTCCGGCGGCGAGCAGCAGCGGGTCCTGATCGCGCACGCCCTGATGAGCAGCCCCCGCCTGCTGCTGCTGGACGAGCCGCTGGCCAACCTGGACCTGCGCAGCGGCCAGGAAGTCGTTGCCCTGCTGGCCAGGATCGCCCGCGAGCAGCAGATCGCCGTGCTGCTGTCGGCGCACGAGATGAACCCGCTGCTGCCGGTGATGGACCGGATCGTCTACCTGGCAGGCGGCCGCGCCGCCAGCGGGCCAGCCGATGAGGTGGTCCGGCCCGAGGTGCTGAGCAAGCTTTACGGGCATCACGTCGATGTCCTGCACGTGCACGGCCGTGTCCTGGTCGTGGCCGGCCCAGCTGCCGGGCCCGACATTGTCTCCGGCGGCCCGCTGGCGGGCGCCGCCGACGCTGTCGAGGCGAGTTGACTGGCATGCACCGGCTTTTTACCTGGGTGTTCGAGCCGGGTTTCTTTACCAGCCCGCAGGTCCACATCGCGGCCACCATCGGCGCGCTCGTCGCCCTGGTATCAGGGGTCGTGGGCGTCTTCACGGTCATGCGCGGCCAGTCCTTCGGCGGCCACGCCCTGGGCGATGTTTCCGCCGCCGGCGGCGCGGGCGCCCTGCTGATCGGCCTCAGCCCGATCGCGGGATTCGTCGGCCTGGGCATCGCCGGCGCCGGCGTCATGGACCTGATCGGCGTCCGCCGGATCCGCGGCCGGGACCTGGCGACCGGGATCGTGCTCGGCGCCGCGATCGGCCTGTCCGCGCTGTTCCTCTACCTCGGCACAACGACCGGCTCGGCAACCGGCGCTACCCAGCAGATCCTGTTCGGCTCCATCTTCAGCACCGCAAGCGGCACCATCCCGGTCGTGGCGGTCCTGGCAGCGGTCGCGGTGAGCGTCATGGCTGTTATCGGCCGGCCGCTGCAGCTGAGCACCGTGAGCGACGACATCGCCGTCGCGCGCGGCGTGCACACGCGGCTGATCGGCCTGCTCTACATGCTGGCCCTGGCGGTTTCGGTCGGGCTGTCGTCGGTGGCCACCGGAGCGATCCTGTCCACCGCGCTGCTCATCGGCCCGGCCGCCGCCGCGCTGCGCCTGACTAGGACAGTCGCCGGTTCCGTGGCGGCGGCCTGCGTGATCGGGGTACTCGCCACCTGGGCCGGCATCCTGCTGGCCTACGACAGCTACTACTGGGGACCGGGCCATCGGGGCCTGCCGGTGAGCTTCTTCATCGTGGCACTCGTCTTCGCCGCCTACCTCGCCTCGGGGCCTGCCGCAGCCCGGACCGGGTCGCGCCGCAATGCGGCCGTCCCCGCATCGGGCCCGCGCGAGCGGGACCGGGCCGCCGCATGATGAAGCCGCGCCCGGGCCGCGCGAAGCCCCCGAGCCCGGCCGGGCGCTAGGGAGAGCCATGTTCGCTGCCTTCATGATGAACGCGTGGATCACGGCCACCATCGTGGCCGTCGTCGCCGGTGTCGTCGGGTACTTCGTCGTGCTCCGCGGCTCAGCGTTCCCCGCCCACGCCATCCCCAAAGGAGCGTTCGCCGGGGCCGCGGGGGCCAGCCTGCTCGGCATCAGCACCCTCACCGGCCTGACCGTATTCTCCATTCTCGGCGCGCTCGGGATCGGCGCTCTCGGCCGCCGCGGCCGGCACGACGTCGTCACCGCCCTCGCGCTGGTCATGATGCTCGCGCTCGGCGCGGCCTTCTTGTCCAGGACCAGCCAGTACGAGCCGGAAATCTACTCCCTGCTCTTCGGCGAAGTGCTCGGCGTGAGCAGCACCCAGATCCTTCCCGTCGCCATCCTGAGCCTGGCGTGCATCGCCGCCACCGCGGTCTTGTACCGGCCCCTCATGCTGTCCTCCATCGTCCCCGAGATCGCCGAAGCCAAAGGCATCCGCGGTCACCGCATCGAGATCGCGTTCCTCCTCGTCGTCGCCCTGACCACCGCCGTCACCGTCCCGGTCGTCGGCGCCCTGCTCATCTTCAGCCTCATGATCGGGCCCCCCGCCGCCGCCAGGTCGCTGACCAGCAGGCCCGGCCTCGCCATGGCGCTGTCGGTCGCCATCGCCCTGCTCACCGTGTGGACCGCGATCGCCTGCTCGTACGCGTCGAACTGGCCCATCGGCTTCTTCGTCGGCGCCTTCGGCGCGCTGTCCTACGGCATCGGCCGGGCCTGGGCAGCCTCCATGCACGGCTGGGCCACTCGCAAGGCCGATGCCAGCGCGCCAGCGCCGGGCTGAACCTCCCTCCCAGATTGATCCGGCTCGGCCCCGCGTGTGACGCATATCACGGATCCACATGGCGGTGGGCCGCGTCATAGTTCCTGGCCCGCGCCGAGAGGGCCTGCCCGTCCTCCGGTGGACTGCCTTCTCCCGATGGCGCGCCGTCCAGCCGCACGCGCATCTCCGGACCCCCATGCCCAGCTGCCGTGTGCCCGACCCGGCGACACCGCCGGCCGTGACCTGGCCAGCACCCCGTCCTGGCCAGGTCACCCGGCTGGGCTAGCCCGACGGCGCCCAGTGTCGACTTCAGGTCGTAGGCATCGGCCCGCTTAGCGTGCTGCTGATCGCCTGCGGGCTGATCGTCGCGGCAATCCCCGATCCTGCGACGGGTAGGGGGATGGGCTTGCAGGCCGGGTTCCGCGCTGGCTTGCTGCTAGGCCGATGGCGATGGTCCTTTCGCGGAAGCCGGAACAGGCAATAGCATTCCACGCCTCAGGTCCGATGGCAGTAAACCGTGCTGTGGCCAAGTCATTCCCGCGGGCGCCGTGTCCGCCGGTGTCATGCGGCCGGGTTTGTCCTCTGGTGCTTCCGGCGGAGCAGATGGCGCGGCGATGCAATTGGACACGCGAGAAATGACTGACTGAGCATTTCTCTTCAACCCAAACCCCGGCGCCGAGCAGGAAAACGCCGTGCCTGATCTTCTTCGCATCGGCCCAGGCGGCGATGCTGATCAGCATCATTGTCCGGGACGTCGGACGGCAGAGATATTGTCAGGACCTGCAGATGAGGGTTGCCCGAAATCTGGCGTCGCCGGACGCTGCTGACCGATCGCGCTGTCCGGAAACTTATGCACGCTGCCATCGTGGCGTCCGGGCAGATGCCGGTACAGCCCGCCGCAGGGCGTTCTACTTGGCTAGCCACGGGCTACCGGGAGCAGCCCGCGTGGCTGTCGGCCCGGCGCTTCCATGATCACGGGGGTGAGGTCATCTGGCCGCCGGTGCGCCTCTAGCGGATTGGCGGCCGGCCGGGCTTGGCCTTCTTCTCATTGTCCGCGTGCGCCGCTCAGGATCGGACGAGCCTGGCAATGGCTTCGGAGGCTTCGCGGATCTTGTCGGTGGCGGTGTCGCCGCCCTCGGTGACAGCTCCGGCGACGCAGTGGCTGAGGTGCTCGTCGAGGAGGCCGAGCGCGACTGCCTGGAGGGCTCTGGTCGCGGCGGAGATCTGGGTGAGGATGTCGATGCAGTACTTGTCTTCGTCGACCATTCGTTGCAGGCCGCGGATCTGGCCTTCGATGCGGCGGAGTCGCTTGATGTAGGCGTCCTTGTCGTGGGTGTAGCCGTACATGGGGTCCTCCGGGCCTGCCAGGTCCTGCGCGTGCATCACGCGCGCTTGGATGCCAGCGTACGGCCTGTGTTGCCTTACGACGCTCGGGCGCCGGGTCAGGGCGTTGCCCGGGTGCGAAGCCGCAGCTGGACGTCGATGGCAGTGGCGGCCTGCTGTACGACGACGTCGATTGCCCACGGGCCGGTGATGGACAGGTTGGTTCCCTCACCGACCCATATGCCGCGGGCGCCGCGGGCGAGGCTGAGGGCGGAGGCCACGTTCGGGTTGCTTGACAGCGAGAACTCAAGCCGCACGCTGCGGGCGGGGAGCGGGTTGCCGGTGTCGTACCGCATGATCTGGACCTTGAACTGGTTGCGTCCCGTGGTGCCTGGCGACACCGTGAGCCGGACTCGTGCCGTGGTGGCGAAGTCGCTGCCGGTCACGACTATGGATGCCGATCCGGGTCTCTGCCGGGCGGCCTGGACGTCGCTTGCCGGGGCGAGGCCACTCAGCACTGCGGCCACCACGAGCACGATGGCGGCCAGTGTGACCTCTGATCTGATCGATCGCCGGAGCCAGCGGATGGCCAGTGCGCCTGTAACCTCGGCAGGCAAGGCATCGAACCAGGCCAGCCGCCGGCTGGACGCCGGATCCTCGGTGGCCTGCGGTGGCCCGGCCGGCACCGTCGTTCCGGCCTTGAGGACCCTCGGGACCAGCCGGTACCGGTTCCGCCACGCCAATCCCATCAGGACCGCGAAGAGCCCGGTTTTCACGAGCAAGGTGATGCCGAAGGCGGTTGACACCAGCGCTCCCAGACTGCCGATCTCGAGTACCGCCCGGAGCACGCCAGTCACGGCGAGCAGGGCCACCGCGGCGAGCGCCAGCTGCGAGAAACGGCGCACCGCCGACACTCGCTCTGCGCCGTGCAGGCCCCTGAGTCCCAGCAAGAGCCAGACCAGGCCGCCGACCCACACCGCGACCCCGAGCAGGTGCAGCCACACGTCGGCCACGTTCAGCAGCCGGACCGGCGACTGGGCTTCGGCGTGGCCCGCCTGGGCGTGCACGAACAGAGCAGCCGCGCCGACAGCGGCCAGGACTGCCAGTCGCCGGCCGGCTGGGCGAAGCGCCACGTAGAGCGCGACCACGCCGCATGCGGCGAGGGCAATGGCCTGCGCTAGCAGCGACCGCCCGGTGGCGGCGGCGAACAGCTCACTGAAGGACACGTGAGCCGCGGCTTGCTCGGCCAGGATGATGAGGAGCAGGCCGACGGCCGCGTACAGCCATCCGGCCGCGATCACCATCCCGGCCTTCCCTGGCAGCTGCCACCTGAAGACCAGTGCGCCTGTCGCCCCGGCGGCAACGAGCAGCGCCAGGCCCCAGTACACCAGCCAGAGGCCGACAACGGCCGCCGGATCCGGGCCGGAGCCCGCCGAGCCGCCGCTCACAGCCTTTCCCGCAGGTGCGCCAGGGGGGACCCGGACGCCGATTCCGAAGGCGAAGGAGCCGTTCGTGATATGCCCGTCCACCTTGGAGACCGTGCGCCAGTTGACCGTGTACACGCCCTTGGCAAGGCGCGGCAGCGGCACGCGAAGCTCCTGGGCGTTGCCCGCTGCGACCGCTGGCGCTCCGATTCCGGGAACGGCACGGCCGGCCGAATTCAGCAGTGCGACCGTAGAGAGCCCGGGATCGGGAGCCTCGGTGAAGTACATCTGCATCGCGCGCGGCGAGCGGGCAAGTACAGCGCCGGCGGCCGGATAGGAGCGCTCCAGCAGCGCGTGGGCGGACGCGGGCGGAGCCAGGACGACAAACCCAGCAAGCATCGCGAGGGTCGCCAGCGGTAGCGCCCGCAAGACTCTCATTCCGCGTTCACCGCGTTAGGGCCTCCTCCCGCGTGCGCCTGGTACGCGACGCGCTGCGGGCCAGCGCCGTCCCGCCGGCCCGAGTCCCGCCGCTCCGAGGACGAGCCCTGTGATCCCGACGGCAAGCGGCGTGGATGCCGAGGAGGTGTCGCTGCCGGCCGCCTCGACCCGTGCGCTCAGCCTTGCCGACTCGCTGTCCTGCCGCTGGGCGAGCTGCAGGTTCGACGGGGCCTGCTGCGGGAACTCGATCCCGGCGGGGTCGTGCGCGCTGTCGAACGTGGTTGATGACGACGTCACCGCGAGGTTGACTTTCTGGCTGCGGATGGTTCCGAAGAAATGGAAGGTGTAGTCGCCTGGCACGGTCGGGATGAAGAAGGCGTTGTAGACGCCCTTGGTTCCCTGGCCGCTGTCAGGATCGAAGGACGACTCGAGCGGGAGCAGTTTGGTCTGGGTCCCGAACCGGACCTGCACCTTCAGGGTGTCGCCGAGTCCCTCGTCGACTATCGGCGCACCGGTCCTGGCGTTCGTGAGCAGCAGGAACACTGAGTTCTGCGCGCCCGCGTAGGTGGGCTCGTTGCCGAATCCGATCAGCAGGTGATAGGGCCCTACTTTCTTCAGCACGTGCGCCGATGCGGGTCCGGCGCCCATGATGAGCAGCGCTGGCATAGTGGCGACGGCGGCGAGCGCCATCAGCACCCGAGTTCGCATGAATCCTCCTCGTATCTGTTTCACTGCGGGTTGCGTCGTGCATGATCAGCACCCACGCAGTGCATGGCCGGCCAATGGCCGGTGAGCGTGGGTTCTTTGGCGTCAGCCTGATGAGCCGAACTGGATCGGGACCTTCATGACCTGCGTGGCACGCCAGGTGGCAGAGCCGGCTGCGAGCTCCCAGACGGTCAGCTTGGCGCGGTGGACGGCCAGGGCGGTGTACCCGCCTGCCGGGTCCGGCGTGAGGGTGGCGGTTCCGGCAGGCAGCGCCGGAAGCGGCTGCCAGGCGCCGGCGGGACCTGTGATGGCTTGTGCGCGGCTGCCGGTCACGATGATCGCGGCATCATCAGCGGGCCCTAGGAATGCGGCGGTCAGCCGGGCGGCGCCGAGGTGGCAGGGACGTGAGAGGACCCAGGGGCCGGCGCTTCCGGCGAACCAGGCGGCGCGAAGGCTCGCTGCCGGCCCGGTGCCCGCCTCGAGGAGCGCCGCCATCCCGGTCCGAGTCTGTGTCAGCCTGAGCACCGTGATGGGCTGGCGTTCCAGGCCGGGTGACAGAGCCGGTCCGGCAGCCTGCCAGGCCCCGCCGCGAAAGGCGAAGATCCCGGCGAATCCGGGCTGGCTGCAGCTGCCAGCTAGCAGCGGCTCTCCCGAGGCGGTGAATGCCGCTGCGGTGAGGGCGCCCAGGCCGCAGCGCTGGCCGGCCGCCGTCTTGGCCAGCGTGCGCCGCGTGACCAGGGTGGACCAGCGGGTGTAGCCAGGGACGGAGGTCTCGGCGGTGCCCGAGGTGAGCAGGGCAAGCAGGCGCCCGGTTCGCGGCGCGGCGGCCAGGGCATCGGGCGAGTCGGCGAGGGCGGCGTCCAGCGGGCCGGCCGTTGCCCATTGCGCGCCGTTGTTGCGGGTAACTGCCAGGGGCGTGTAGGTGAGGTACTGGCTAGGCCGGAACGCGGTAATCACTGACCGGCCACCCATGCCGGCAAGCACGAGGCCGCCGTTGTCGGCGACCCCAGGCGGGGTAACCAGCGTCCAGCGGCTGCTCCCTGCCGGGCGTACGAACAGCTGCCAGAAGTTGTTATGCGCGGCAGCCGGGCCGCCCATCACTGCCGCGGCCCAGGTGCCGGCTGCCGTCGACAGGGACGTAGCCAGGAGTGCGGTAACGTGCGGCGTGTTCTCGTCGGCCGGACCGTATCCGTGTTTGGCCGATCCGGGCGCGGCTGTGTTGCCGCATCCGGCGGCGAGGACCGACGCCGCGAGCGCCAGGGCGGCGGCCGGCCGGGCTCTCACGGCTGCTCCAGCAGTTGCCGGGCCGCGTCGGTCAGCTCGGCGGCGAACGACGATTGAGTGGCCTGCGTGGCGGGCCCGTCGTCAAAGCCCAGTTCGTGGCGCACGTGGCCGTTCTGGTCGATGACGAAGGCATAGTCGCCGTGGCCGATCATGGAACCGGCGGGCAAGACCTCCGCTGGGGGTACGCCGAAGTTCTGCCAGACGTGCTCGAGCTGGGTGCGAGTGCCGGTCAGGAACCGCCAGTTGGGCAGGTTTGCCAGGCGCTCCTGGCGGTCGAATGCCCGGATGTAGCTCACCTGCGTGTAGAGCGGGTTGTAATTGATCGCCACCAGATCCACCTTCGCGGCGTCGGCGCCAAGCAGCTCGCCTGCCCGGCGGAACTCCTGCGCGATCACCGGGCAGTCCGTCGTGCAGGTGTCGTCCAGGAACGTCAGGAGCACCACTTTGCCGTGCAGGCTGGCAAGCGTGACGGTCCGGCCATTCTGGTCGGTGAGGCTGAACGGCTTTGCGGGATAGTCGACCGGTGCGCTGGCCCCGTTGATGGCTTGCGCCAGGATCGGGTCCGCGATGGGGCTGGCCTGCGCCACAGCCATCGGCGCGGCGCCCAGGATGATTACGGCCAGCGCGCCCGCTGATGCGACGGACTGAAGGCTGGCCGTCGCGACCGCCTGCCGCAGCGTCGCCGGTTGCAGCCGATCACGCCATCGGGCGGCAGGCACTCCAGCCGCGTCCGCTTCCTCCGCGTCCTGCGCGGCAGGCACGCGAGCCAAGCCGAGGTACCCCGCGCCAGCGAGCAGCACGAAGAGGATCATGCTGTTGGGGTCCGTGCCCAGCCCGCCGAAGACGCCGATGTCCTCGATCAGTATCCAGTCGGCGAGGCACAGCACGGCGAAGCCGATCAGCGCAGGCCGGATCAGCGTCGGCCGGGCGGTGAGGAAGACGGCGCCGATGACTGCGAGCGCGGTCACGGCGAAGAGGTTGACAGCGAATCCGTGCGCCTGGTCGAAGGCGGTGAACGCGGCGACCCACGCGGACAGGAGATGCGGCTGAGGGGTTGTTGCCATGTCGCTGGTCATGGCGGCTAGGGTGCCCTGATTGCCGTGGGCGGCGCCCTGCCAGAATCCGCGTCCTGGCCAGGCTTGCAGCAGCGCCATGCCGGCCAGGAAGGCCCCGAGACCAACGAGGATGAGACGTCCCGGCCGCTCGGCGCGCCAGGCTCGTTCTGGGACAGCGATCAGCAGGCCGGCCATCACGTACAGCGCGGCGGCGCCGGGGGCCCCGAACAGCCAGGTCAGGCCCGGGGCGAAGATCCCTCCGAAAGATTCACCGAACACCCACACCACCAGGCCCCAGGCAGCGCCAGCCACGCCGCTCAGCCGGGACGGCAGGCCGCGCGGCGCGGTGAGCATCCAGATGCCGATGCCGACCTGGATCCATACGGCGGCGGCGCCGGCCTGTATGGGATGGTACGACCACGACGTCCCGGCCCAGTTCACCACGTGCTGCACCCAGGCCGGCGAGCTCGCCGCCGCGGGCTCGATCACCTTCGACGGCAGGCCAATCGCCATGCCCGGCTGGGCCTGCAGGATCCCGTCGACCAGCCACAGCACGCCGAAGCCGATCCGCAGCACCTTGCGCCCCGGCGCTTCCGTCGGCGCCGCGGCCGGAGACGCTGGCTCGGCTGGCACGCCGATCCAGGCACGGGCGCTGACCCAGGCCATGCCCAGGCTTGCGAAGACGAGCAGCGCGATGATCCCCTGGTGCAGCAGCAGCGTCTTGAACGCTTCCACCACGGCCGGGTCGTTCAGGTTGAGCCCTGAGTTCATCCCTGGCATGACGGGGTCTCCTCTTCCGGCAACGCCCGGCTCGCGGGCGTCGCCCGGCGTTCCCGCACCTCTGCCCGCTGGCCCGCAGCTAGACCGGAGCCGGTGAACCGGCGCAGCCGGACGCTGCTGGCCACCACGAACGCTGAGGAGGCAGCCATCGCCGCGCCCGCGATGAGCGGGTTGAGGAACCCGGCGGCGGCGAGCGGGATCGCGGCGATGTTGTAGCCGAACGCCCAGACGAGGTTCCGGCGAATCGTGGCAAGTGTCGCGCGCGACAGCCGGATCGCGTCCGGGATCACGGTGAGATCACTCCGTAGCAAGATCATGTCAGCGGCGCTGACCGCCACGTCGGTGCCGGTCCCCAGCGCGAGCCCGAGGTCCGCCGCCGCCAGGACTGGGCCGTCATTGATCCCGTCCCCGGCCATCGCGACACGCCGCCCGCGGGCCTGCAGGTTCTTCAGGACGGTGACCTTGTCGCCGGGCAGCGCGCCGGCGATGACCTCGTCCACGCCGGTGACCGCGGCGATCTGCTGCGCCGCGGCCTCGCTATCGCCGGTGAGCATGACCGTGCGCAGGCCCAGGCCGCGCAACGCGGCCACTGCGGCGGCCGCGGAGGGCCGCACCGTGTCGGCCACTGCGACGGCGCCGCGAGCCTGGCCGTCCCATCCTGCCAGCACGACTGTCCGGCCAGCCTGCTCCCACTCCTCGCACTGGCGGGCCAGGCTGTCGGGGACCGCCAGCCCGTGGCTGGCCAGCAGCCCGCGCCGGCCGGCGAGCACGTCAGTGCCGTCGACGTGGCCGCGGACTCCTAGCCCGGCCAGCGTCCGGAAACCGTCCACGGCGGGCAGCGCCCCCGCCTCGGCTTGAGCGAAGGCGCTGACCGCTTCGGCGGCCGGATGCCTGGAGGCATGCTCGAGCGCGCCAAGGCGGCGGAGCAGCACGGCGCGGCTGACTCCGCCCGCTGCTCTGGTATCTACGACGGACATGGCGCCGGCCGTGAGCGTGCCGGTCTTGTCCAGCAGGACGGTGTCGACGCTTCGCGAGGCCTCGAGCGCCTGGTACCCCTTGATGAAAATGCCCAGCTCCGCGCCGCGCCCGCAGGCCACCACCAAGGCGGCGGGTGTGGCGAGGCCGAGCGCGCAGGGGCACGCGATGATCAGCACCGCGAGCGCTGCGCTGAACGCGGGCCCGGCGGCGCTGCCTGCGAGCAGCCAGGCCGCCAGGGTCAGAGCCGAGGCTGCCAGGACAGCCGGGACGAAGACGCCGCAGATCCGGTCGGCGAGCCGCTGCGCCGCCGACTTGTCGGCCTGGGCCCGCTCGATCAGCGCGATGAGGTGCGCGAGCTGCGTGTCCTTCCCGGTACGGGACGCCCGGACGACGATCCTGCCGTCCACGACGACGGTGCCCGCCAGCACGGCGGCGCCCACGACGGCGTCGGCCGGCACCGACTCGCCGGTCATCATGCTGGTATCCACTGCGGACTCGCCGAACTCCACCACGCCATCGGCGGCGATGACCTCTCCGGACCGGACGATGATCCGGTCTCCCGCAGCCAGCCGCAGGACCGGCACGCGCCGCTCGGTGCCGTCACCGGCCAGGACGCAGGCCTCGGCGGCGGCAGCCGACGCGAGGTCGCGCATCGCGTCGCCGGCGTTGCGCCGGGCGCGCGCCTCATACCAGCGCCCGGCCAGCAGGAAGGTGGTCACCGACGCTGCGACCTCCAGGTAGATCCCGCCGCCCGCGGCATGCAGCAGCACGTGCAGCGCGCTGACCCGGGCCTGGTGCCGGTCCAGGACGAACATGGCGTACAGCGACCAGCCGCACGCCGCCGTAATGCCGAGCGACACCAGCGTGTCCATCGTCATAGCGCCGTGCCGGGCGTTCCGCAGCGCTGCTCGGTGGAAGGGCCACGCCGCCCATCCCGCCACCGGCGCCGCCAGCACCACCAGGACCCATTGCCAGCCAGGGAACCGGTACGCCGGGAACAACGACAGCAGCACCGACACGTCGGTCAGCGGCACGAAAAACACCAGCGCGACGATCAGCCGGCGTCGCAGGTACCCGGCCAAGGCCGCATCGGCCCCGCCCTCGGCGTCCTGCCTCGTCCCGGGCTTCGCGATCGCCGAAGCCTGATAGCCTGCCTGCTCCACCGCCTGAATCAGCAGTTGAGCCGGAACCTGCTCGGGGCCTGTCATGGTTACGGCAGCCTTTGAGGTCCCGAAGTTGACGCTCGCGGCGACCCCGCTGATCTCGTTCAGCCTCTTTTCCACCCGCACAGCGCACGCGGCGCACGTCATGCCCGCGATCGACAGCTCCACGCTCGTGTCAGGCAGCGGCGGTGTGCCGGTAACCGTAGAGGACATCGGGTACCGCCTTCCAGCCGACCGCAAACGATGACCCGCCGTGTGCAGTGCCAGGAGCGCCTGACGCCAGTCGTGCGGGTGCGGTACCTAACGGCCGCACCCGGAAATCTACACAGCCGCAAAACGTTGTTGCAATGCCGAGGCAAGAAGAGTTCTGGGGTAATTAAAGAGCCAGAATACGGGGCGGGGGTTTCGTGAATACCTGGCTGCGGTATCGCCGAGATCAAGTGGAGAATACCCTCCAGAGGTATAACGAATACCTCCGGCGGGCTCTTTTTCCGCAGGCCTGCCGGGCGGTCTCGAGACTCACGTGAGCCAGCCGCCTTTATCAGATGCAGCAGCTTGCCTGTGTCCTGGCAGCTGAATTAGCCTGTATACATCATGAGCACTCCGATAGCCCGGTCCGGCAATGGAATGTCTTCCCGACATTGCGTGGATTTCTCAGCCTCGCGACTGCCAATGCCCGGAACGGCTCACATCGACGGGCCGGTCACGGCATGACACCCCCGCCGTGGCTCGCCGGCTCCCTTGCCGCGCTGATGATCCTGGTTGCCGTCGCCGCCGCGGGTCGCTTGTGCTGGAGGTGGCTGCGCGCCCGGCGCGCCGAGGCCGACGCTGACGCGCTGCACATGCTGATGGGCATCGCGATGGCCAGAATGTTCGAACCCGGCATCGGCCCCGTGCCCGCCATCGCCTGGCAGGCGGTGTTCGCCGCAGCGGCTGCCTGGTTCACCGGGCAGGCGATCCGCCGACGAGGCGGCACCGGTACCCCCGCCCCCCACTTGCACCCGGCGGCACATGTGGTCGAGTGCGGCGCGATGCTTTACATGCTCTGGCCGGCCGGTGCCAGCCGCCATGTGTCAAGCATGCCCGCCATGGCAGGACACCCGGGAGTGATCGCCGGCAACCCCGCCATCGCGCTCGTCCTGGCGGTCGGCATGCTCGGATACATCGTGTGGGCGATCGACCAGCTCCTATCCCGGGCACGATCCGCACCCGCGCGCACTGCGGCGGCTGCCGGTGCCGACGACATGGGTACCCGCCGCGATGCCGGCACCCGGCCGAATCGGAACACAGCCGATCCGCGCGCGAACGGCACCGCAGACTCGCCACTCGCCCCTCGCCTCGCCGCCTGCCAGAAGATCACCATGGGCCTGGCCATGGGCTACATGCTCCTCACAATGCTCTGACCCCGGCCGGTCGACCCGTTCGCGCGCAGCGCCTCCTTGTTACCTGCTGACGGACCTGGCGGCGCCGCGGCGTGGCGCGAGGAGGCCGACCAGTGCGCCGAACCCGTTCGAGCACCTGCCCAAGTGCATTGTCACGAGGCCGGACAGGCGCCCAGAACGAGCCGACCGTCGCGTGCCTGCTATGACGTAAGGGATGACAGAACTAATTGGCTGTCAGCCTGTCATTCAGGGCGAGTGCTTTGGCCGGCACCAGAAGCCGGGCACGCCAGATCCGTCTTAGCACAGGCTCCCTGACCAGACCTCCGCACGTCCGGACACCTGACGGTCAACCGTCAGACAGTGAAACCGGTCTTCGTTTTCAGCAGAGCGACGAGTTCAGATGCAAATGAAGACCGTCCGTTGTCTGCAAGGCGCCGCGGGTTTCGGCGGGCGCCGCGGTGTCACGGCATGTCGAAGCCGGTTACCGGTCGTCGGACCGCGAGCCTGCGTTGCGTTTGCCCGCGCATCGGCCGGATTGAGCCTAAGCTCGCTGCCGTGGACCGATCTGATGCTGATTGGCCTGGTACGACGCCTGGCGGGCACGCTGGGCAGCCGGTACCCGGCATCAGCGGAGGGACAACCTCGACGTCCATGCCCGCCGGTAATGCTCCCCGGTCAGCGCGCGCCCGGCATCGCGCCACCCGGTCGCCGAGCGGTCACTGGTATTTCGTCGCGCTTGTCCTGCTGGCTTCGGCCATCGCCCTGCTGATCGAGGGCTATACGCACGGCACTCTCGGCGAGACAATCCAGACGGCTCCCGGTGGGTTTCGCGGGCCTGGCCACCAAGACCAAGGCGATGGCGTTCGTAATCTTCGTCGACGGCTCGTACCACGACAACGCTGGACGGCAATGCCGCCGTGCGGGCCGCTCAGGCAGAGGTGGTCAACTTCAACCTGATGGCCGTCCCGGCCGCGGCGCCTGCCCCGCAGCCGGACGACGTCGCTGCCACCCTTCGCACGCTGGCCAGCCTTCACGATCGGGGGCTGCTTACTGATGAGGAATTCACCGCCAAACGCGCCGAGGTCATCGTGCGTATCTGAGGGCAGGACCGCGACCTGGGCCCCGAATCTGTCCAGGCATGCGGCCGCTGACTGCGCGGCGTTGCACCTCTGGCCATTCCTGTCTAGCGGCCGATGCGCAAGCTTGCTGCAGCCAGTGGGTCCCGGCTCACAGCCCGCCGTCACCAGAAGGCTCTAAACTGCGAGCAGCCGCACGGAAAGGCGCTCGGGGCATGGACGTCAGCATCAACAAGGGTGAGATCGAAAGAATGGCCCGCGAAATACAGCGGGAATTCGATAAGCATCCGATAACGGTCGGAGTGCAGGCGAAGGGCACGCCGTATGCCATCGCCGCCGGCCGCGAAACTCAGATCCACCTCCAGCACGAGCCACCGGCGGGACAGACGACGATTTACAACGGCCCCGTGTTCCTCGGCAGCGCTGACGGTGCCCAGCTGGCCTGGAACAACCAGACCGCCAATCAGGCCCAGAACCGCACCGAGCAGGTCAGTCCCGGCTACGAGGCTCTCGCGGCGGCGGTGGTCAAGACGCTGGAGGACCTGCCCGCCGCCGGCCTGAACGAGGACGACCTGGCAGACGCCAATGAGGTTGGCCAGGAGATTCTTGCGGAGGTGGTCAAGCCGGAGCCTGACCAGCGCAAGCTCAAGAAAGCTGTGGCCGCCCTCAAGGGCTACTTGTCGCCGCTCCTCGTCGGCGCGGTGGCCGGTGCTGCAGCAGGCGCGCATCAGTGGGCGCAGACCGCCATCGAGCAGCTGGGGAAGCACATTTGACCTCGCGCTGGCCGATGGCCAGCCCTCTGGTCAAATGGCCTAGGCGAGGCGTTTTGGGAGGCCGGGCGACGAAGCCTTGGCGCCAGGCACCCTCGACGGCTACAGGTCGAACGTCGAGCTGCACATCCTGTCCACTGATTGCGGTGATCATTAGCCATGATGTGCTGAGGACCGGCCCGGGTGCCGTTGACACGCACGAACGACCAGGACACGACCGCCTTGCCCGGCCCCATTCGTCGTCGGCTTGGCACCGGCCAGGCCACTCCCACCAGTCCGGCGGCCGTGCCCACCCAGGTGATTAGAACACCGGATACCGTCGGAGTACCTTTAGGGCGTGATCAAGAGGGTCGTTTTCGTTGTGCTGCTCGGCTTGGCGGGGCTGGTCGTCGGCGTCTTGGCGACATCACTTGGCGGGCCGAGCTACAACGCCTCCGGCGAGATATCGCTCCCCGCCCACAGCCGGGAGTCGGCATCGGACCTCGTGGCGATGGTGAAGGGGCAGCATCCCGGGGTGCGGGTCATTCCGGCTGGTAGTCGCGTCATCTATGTCTCCGTCAACGGCAGCCTCAACGGCTCGGCGAACGCCTACGGGGCCGCCGTTCGGGATCTGCTCAGCCATGCCCATGGCAAGGTGTTCACGATTGGCCGCGCTGGTCACGCTCTGGTCCGCACCACCCTGGGCAACCCTGTTCACTATGGACTGCTCGGCCTGCTTGCCGGACTGTCGGCCGCACTCGGGTTCCTCGTGCCGCCCAGGTCGCGGCGCACATGATGACCGTCATGCGTTCCGGCAACACCTGGGCGTATTGCCATCAGCTTGTGGAGGGGCCATGTTCCAGGTGAAGCCGCGCACGTCATGAAGCTTGGCCGCCTCCGAGGTCACGTCCGTCGGCCTTGCCGGGCCAGCACCTCATCAGCCAGCTCAGCGGGCGTGCGGGCGTCCGACCGCAGCATGAACGCTCCCGCTGGCTGGCGGACTGCGGCGGCCACGGCCGCGTCTACCTGGTCCAAACCGAAAACGCGGGCCGCCTGGTCTGCCTCCGGGTTGCCGGGCACGAGTATCCGGGTACTGATCCGCTCCCGGAACACCTCGCCATTTGCCTTCAGGAAGACACGCAGGACCTCCTCGCCAGCGTCAGCCAAGCCGCCGAGAATCTCGTCCCGGTAGATGTCACGGATCAGCGCCATCGGGACGATGAACGTCTCCGCGTGATGCATACGCAGCGACAGCGCCGTCGCGACGACCAATTCCCGCCAGCTCGGCAGGTGCTGGAAATCACCGCCAATCGGTCCCATCCACTTCCACAGCATGAGGCCGACGTCCTCCGGGTCATACACGACCGCGTCCGTGAGCCCGCCGATGCAGCTCCTCCGCCAGAGTCGTTTTGCCCGCACCAATCCCGCCGTTGATCCAGATAATGACTGGCACAAGCTATCTGGTTGGCCGTTAGCTGTCCTGCGAGATTGTCACGGAAAACATGAAGCCAGCAGGCCGACTACCAGGCATGCGATCACTTGACGGTCTCGCGCATCCGCACCTCTCTCCGGACTGGACCGGACCGGAGACAGGGGAAGTCACCAGGTGACTCCTCCCGACTGATGCCAGTGATGACGACAGTCACCGGCCTGCCTGAACCCAGAACCGGCCGATCTGCGCTCGCCGGGCGTTTGACGGGTCGATGACAGCAGCCGCGCCGATTCGGCGCTCGGGCCCCTGAGGCGCTGCGTTTGGCGTTACGTTGCGCAGCTGGTGCTTGAAGTGCGGCGGCTTCGGCAAGCGGGCTGCGCTCGTTCAGCCGGCTGATGGCTGGCGCGACGTCGTGCGCTCAGCTGACCTCGGCGCTGATCCTGTGGCCCTCAGTTCCCTCCGCACCTGCCTCCCGGTTCTGGGCCCGACGCACAGTGTGCGGCCCGGCCGGGCGACCGCTGTGGTGGCTGCGCCGGTTGCGTCCGGTGGACCATGCCCGCGGGCGCTGTTAACCTTTCAGGCCCCGTGGCCTTCTATAGGAGTGTGGGACGTGCGTGGCACGCAGCCAGACCCGGCCCGGCCGGGTGCGGCTGCCAGCTACGAGCAAGTGTTCCGGGACGCCGCCCCAGGCCTGTGGAGGGCTGTCTACGGCTTCGCGGCGGGCCGCCGCGCCGTTGCCGATGACGCGGTGGCTGAGGCCTTTGCCCGCGCGCTGGAGCACGCCGGCCAGGTCCGCGACCCGGTGCCCTGGCTGTATCGCACCGCGTTCCGGATAGCCGCCGAGGATCTGCGGCGAGGGCGCCGGGAACGGGAGCTTGAACCGGACCTGGAGCCGAAGCCGGCTGCTGGCCCGGCGGCCGGGCTCGCGGCGCTGGTTTCTGCCCTGTTGCAGCTCAGCCCGGCGGAGCGCGCCGCGGTCGTCCTGCATTACGAGGCCGACCTGCCGGTCCGGGAGGTCGCCCGCAGGATGGGGACGTCGGCAGGGGCCGTGCGGGTGCATCTGTTCCGGGGGAGACGCCGGCTGCGCGAACTGCTGGGGGATGACGAGGTCGACGATGGCTGAGCGCTGGCAGCATGAACTGCGCAAGCTCAAGAACCTGGAACCCGCGCCCGGCCTGTGGGACCGGGCGGTGCACGGGCCGAGGCGCGAGCCGCCGCGGCCGCGCAGAACGTGGCGGGTCATCGCCCCGATCGCCGCCGCGCTGGCCATAGTTGTCGTCGCTGGCACGCTCGGCCTGGTCAGGGCGCTCAGCCCGGCTCCCGGCAACCCCGGCTGGGCAGCCAGCCACCACGCGGTCCGTGTCACCGATCCGGCCTTCAAGTGGTCCATCCGGGTACCGGCTGGGCTGGGGGCCCGCCTGTTCCGGACCGGCGATCACAGGGTCACCTCCGACGGCGTCCGCGTCACCAGCTTCGCGCCTGACCTCGGGGCCCCTAGCACGGGCACGCCGCCGATGGGGTGGCTGCGCAGCTTCCCGGCCGACGGGGTGGCGGTGCAGATCTGGTCCCTGCAAGGAGGGCCGCCCGGGCCGCCGCCGCTCCGCGACAGCGCGTTCCCCATGCCGCCGTCGTCGTTCGCCCAGACCAGGCCGTACGTCGGCGGCACCGAGCCGCGGCCCTGGTATCGCGGCTTCTACGGGGACGGGTTCGGCTTCACCGCCGCCGTCTGGATCGGCCCGGACGCCACCCGCGCCCACCGGCACGCCGCCTGGGCAGTGGTGCGGTCGCTGCGCTTCCCCGGACTGCGCGAAGCCACGTTCTGGCACAGCACCTATTACGTGCTCGGCCCGGCGTCGCGATACCCGACCGGATCGGTGACGACCTTCCCGGCCTCCTCCCTGCCAGGCAGCCGCGCAGTCGCGGCCCACGTCCGCAAGGGTATTTACCTGATCCACGCCCCCCGCGCCTACTACGTCATCCACCGGATGGCCCAGCAACCCGTCAAGCCGTTCATCCAGTGCCCCCTGGCCTTTGACCGCAAGTCGTTCCAGTTCTACTGCCCCGGCACCAGCCTGAGATGGAACCGCGTCGGGCAGCCGATCGGCGCGCCCGCGGGACGCGGCTGGGACCTGCCGCTCGTTCCGGCCACCGTGGCCCAGGACGGTCACATCCTGTTCAGCCCGTTCTGGGGAGGCGTACTCGGGGTCGACCTCAAGGGAAACCCTTGGCGATGACCGCCCGTCGGCCAGAGCGTCTGGCAGCACTCGAACAACTGATCTGAACCACATCGGGACCTCGCAGCTAAGCGCGGCAATCCATACAGATTCGGCGCTACGGATGAGGAGGCGGAGGCAACCCCAAGAGCGCCCGGCTGTTAGCACTGGCACAGGAGCGCCGGAGCTCGTTCCGTCCAGCAAACCAGTCTCGTCTGCGATCAATCCTTCCGTCCGCCGATCGCGGGCGGGAAATGTGTCCCCGAGCAGCACCAGGGGCTGCCCGGCGTCGATCCAGGCGCCGGCGGCGAGGGTGGCGAGGGTGGCCGCGATGCCGGGGATCGTGTCAGTGCTGAAGTCGGCCAGCCGCTTGATGCGCGGGAATCGGGCTTCGGCGATGCGGCGGGTCCGGCGGCGGCCGGTGCGGTCGTCGATCTCGGCGGACAGCAGCTCGGCGAGATAGGCCAGGTGTGTCTGCCGTTCCCGGACCGCGATCTCAGCCAGCCGGGCGGCGTCGGCGCGGACGGTCGGCAGCTTGAGCTCGCGGGCGGCGGCGCCGATCGCGGCCAGGGCAGCGGTGTCGGAGATGCCGGTCACCGGGTGCCTCCGGTCAGCAGCTGGTCGTAGCCTGCCAGGGCGGGTGCTGGCCGGTCGTAGCGGGCCAGCGCGCCGATCGGGATCACCGGCGCGACCGGCCCGCTGGCCAGGCGGCGGGCGTCGATAAGAACGGCCTGCGGATCCAGGGCACCCGAGGTCACGGCCCGGTCCATCGCTTCGGTCAGGGCCGCGGCGGGCAGGGTCCGGTGGCCGAGCAGTATCTCGGTCAGGGCCCGGGTGCCGTCTTTGTCGCCGCGAGCGCGGCGGGCGGCGTCCCAGTACCGCTGATGGCTGGCGGTGAACGCGCCGGCGGCCCGGGCCTGCGCCAGCGCGGTCGCGCCCGGCAGCGCGCCCGGCTTGTACTTCAGCACCTCCAGGTAATGGTCGAGAGTGAGCACTTCGGCGTACTTTCCGGCCGCGCGCTCGTGCACGGCCACGACGCGCGGCCCGTCCAGCACCTCAACTGTCATCGCCGACAGCCGCACGTTCATGCGGCGGGAAGCGTAGCGAGCCGGGACGGAGTAGTAGTTCTGCCGCACGCAGATCCGGGCCCGGCTATCTACCCGGGCTTGCAGGAGCCGGGCCGGGTCGAACATCTCCGCCGGCAGCGCCATCATCGCCGGCTGCTCGGCGGCGAACGCCGCGGCGATGGTGACCGGCCTGCCGGTGATCACCCGCCCGTCATCGAGGATGTCGGCCGCGGCGATCCGCTGGTTGAGCGCGGCCAGCGACGCCGCCGCCGGGACGGGGACCAGGTGCCGACGGCGGAACCGGCCGATCTCGCCTTCCACCCCGCCTTTCTCGTGCGCTCCGTCCTTGCCGGGGATGCAGAAGAACGAGTCGAACCCGTAATGCGAGCGCAGCGCGATGAACCGCTCCGCCTCGACCCGGTCCCGGCCCCGCAGCACCCGCACCACGGCGGGCTTGAGGTTGTCGTAGCGGATCCGGCCCGGCGCGGCGCCGAAGTACTCGAACGCCAGCACGTGCCCTTCCAGGAACGCTTCCTGCGCCTGGGTGGCGAACGCGACATGGAACGCCCGGCCCGAGCACGACAGCCGGAGCACGAACATCCACAGCTTCAGCATCGTCCCGGCGATGCTCGCATAGAACTCGCCGAAGTCGACCTCGGCCTCTTCTCCCGGCGGGTGTGCCTGCGGCACGCTGACCTCGACCCGGTTAAGGTTCAGCTCCGCCTTTCGGCGGGCCACATACCGCGACACCGTCACCTCCGACAGCGTCGCGTCGTGCTCGGCGACCAGCCGCTGCCAGACCCGGCGGGCGGTATGCCGCTGCTTACGCGGCACCTGCCGGTCGGCCAGCAGCCAGCCGTCAATCACCGCTGCGTATGCGTCGATTGCCGGTCTCGGCCGCTGCGGGTAGCTCTTCCGCGGCGGCGGCACCGCCGAGGCAAGCGCCTGCCGCACCGTCCGCCGGTGCACCTGATGCCTGTCGGCCAGCTCCCGGATCGACGTGCCTTCGACCCGGCGGTCTTTCCTGATCTGTTCGAACAACTCCACTCGTGACCGCGCCACTCCCGGACCTCCGCGCCGGCGACATCAACGCAAAGATCCGAACTCTGGGTGGGGCCAGAATTGGTGACGACACGCCGCCCACCACCCCGGCGCGATCACCACCCAGGCGGGGCCAGAATTCGTGAATAAGAACGTCCCAGCCGGGGCCAGTTCAGGTGACCACACTCACTTCCGTGAACCACTGGCCAGGGTAGTCGTGCCAGACCAGACGCAGAGCGTTGAAGGGCTTTGCCTTGGCCGCCTTGCCGTCGCCGGGGTCCTTCAACTTCAGCGTGAAGGAGTAGGGCGTCGCGATGAAACGGTTGGTCTCCGGGGCTTCAGCCTGGTTGCGCATCCGCAGGTAGTTCTGGCGCAGGCGCGTGCCTTGGCCGGTGTCGTCAGCGAGCACCTTGTAGAGGCTTTCAGCGAGGAACGACGGTTCCTGTGACGCACCGTAGAACGACGAGAGCAGGACGGTCTTGCCACTGCCGCTCTCACCAAACACGGCGAGGTTCTGTTCCTTCACCTTCGCTGCCATATCGGTGAAAGTACCACCGGCGATCCGCGGGGTGTAGCCGGAGTCTGGAGCCGTCGGCTACCAAGAGTGACCGGGCGATGTAGTGGGTGACGTTGCGGAAGCCGAGGGCCGAAGCCGCGCAGGTGCTCGAGGCGGCCGTTCATCGCTTAGGTCGGGGCGATGGGCATATACGCCCCGCAGTGCCAACTGTCGTGTGTGGTCTCAGGACTTGCTAGACGGTTTCGGCTCAGGACTTGGCTGACAGTCTCGGGAGATGCTGGACGAGTTCAGGGCCTGGGGACGTGGATCTTGGCTTTCCACCGGGTGACGGGGCGTTGCTCGGCTCGGGGGTGCAGTGATATTTCGGTTCCGTCGCAGGTGACCCGGAAGTGGGTGTCCTCGACGTGGACGGTCACGATCTTTCCGGCGTAGGTTCGGCCGACGCGCAGTTTCTGGCGGGTCACCATGATGACGCCTTCTTTGGGGACCTTCCGCTGGACGCTCACCGGGCCGGGTTTGGGGGGCGGCAGCACGGTGCTGGCGATGCGGGCGCCGCGGAGCTTGCCGCGGCCGGCAGCGGGGACCGGGCAGGGAAGGGTGCGGGCCAGTGCCCCGTCGTGCACGACGTGGATGAGATGCCCGTCCAGACGCAGCGTGACCCGCTGGCCGGCCAGGCCGCGGCCGCAGCTGACCTTGTGGCCGCCGAGGTCAGCGTTGCCGTTGGCATCGACGTTCCGGTCGGCCTCGATCACGGTGCCGCCGGGCAGGGTGCGGGCCCGGGCGGGCGCAGGCGCGGCGGGCGGCGGGCCGGCCGGGCTCGCGCCGCGCATCCGCAGCGTGGCCAGGTCCTCGGCGGTCAGGTTCGACGGCACCGTCTTGATGAGCTGTCCGCTGATCAGGACGTGGATGCTGAGCTCGTCGGCCCATACGCGGGCCCGCTGCCCGGCGCGCTCGGCGCCCATCCTGATCCGCTGCACCCGGGGGATCACGGCGAGCAGGCCGCTGGCGGCGATGACCGCGTCGAACTCGACCGCGCCCGCCGACTGGCCGGTGATCAGCAGCGGCACGGGCGCAGGCTCGGCAGTCGGCTCCGGCGCCGCCCGCGGGGCGGGAACCAGGCCAGCCAGATCAAGCTGGGTTCCCGGCCGGAACAAGCTAGCCGGGACGGCCATATCGATTCCCTGGTGCGGCCGGGAGTGGTTGTAGGCGTGCACCCAGCCGCTGATCGCGGCCTGCGCTGACGGCAGGTCCGCGAACGGCCCGGCGGGATCGAGCAGCTCGCGGCGCAGCGTCTGATGCCATCGTTCCACTTTCCCGGTCGTGGGGGGTTAACCGGCCAATCGAAGATCATCTTGTGGATAACTCGTGATGCGGGGCCGGGTGTCAGCTGGCGCCGTCGCGGCGTGCGCGTTCCAGGCGGCGGAGCTGTTCTTCGTGGCGGCGGACGTTGGCGGCGACGGCTTCGAGGCTGCGGCGCAGCTGGTCGATCTGGACGGTGAGGCCGGTCAGGGTGGTGGCGTCGCGTCCGCGGGCGCGGTGCTCGTCGATGATGGCGCGCAGGTCGGCTCGCCGGTAGAGGGTGGTCCGGCTGATGCCGGCGCGCGTGGCGACCTGACCGAAGGTGACGGGCTGCCCGGCCGCGGCGAGTTCGGCGCAGGCGGCCTCGACCCGGGCCTGCTCGTCGTGGTCAGCTGGCATGGGCCTGGCCGATGAGCAGGTCGAGCCGCTCGATGAGGCGGCGGTGCCGGGTGGCCTCGTCGCCCCAGCCGCGGGCCTGCGCGTCGGCGGCGAGGGCTTCGGCGTCGGCGCGCTGCAGCTGCAGCACGGGCAGGAAGCTGGCTTCGGAGCGGAAGTTCGGGCAGTGTTCGCAGATGTTGGCGTAAGCGCAGGAGCCCTGCGCGGCGGTGCGCAGGCAGTAGCCGCCGGCGAGGCGGGCCTTGATTAGCGGCGCGTCACGCCAGTTCCCGCCGGTGACGGCGGCGAGGGGTAGCTGGGTCCGCTCGGCGGGCAGCACCGGGCCGAGCCGGGCCTTGGCCAGGGCGAGTGCCCGGGTGTATTCGTCGCGGACGGTGGCGTCGAACAGCCGGCCATACCGCAGGCTCATCTCCGCCGACACGTGCCCGAGCAGCGCCATCAGGGCCTGCAGCGAGCAGCCGGCGTTGACCAGGGCGGTGGCATATGTATGCCTGAGCTGGTGGGGCACCACGCCGTCCAGGCCGGCTTCGGCGGCGGCGCGGCGCAGCTCCTCGCGCAGCGTGTCCGCTGAGACGCGGCGGCCCTGGCGGGTGAGCAGGAAGTCGGTCATCTTCCCGGTGCGCGGGTGGCGCAGCGGCCGGCCCGGGGACCGGTGCGCGGCGATCCGGTCAGCCAGCTTGAGGGTCTCCTCGTCGATGGGCACCATCCGCTCGGTGAGCAGCTTGCCCAGCGGGATCTTCAGCCACGCGCCGGAGCCGGCGACCTCGTGCACGCAGTCCAGCTCGAGGTCGACGAGCTCGCCGATGCGCATCCCGGTGGCGCGCAGCAGCAGCAGCGCGTCCGCATAGAGCCGGTTCGGCGACGTTTCCAGCGCGGCCAGCAGCGCTCGTTCCTGATCGGGCGGCAGGTAGCGGGGCAGCGGATGGGGGATCTTGGGCGCGTCGCGGGGGAAGATCAGCCGCCGGGCCGGGGCTTCGGGCCAGCCCCACTCGGCGATGGCGTCCAGGAAGCAGCCGACCGACTGGATGCGCTGCTTGGCGGTGGAGGCCGCGATGGGCTGGCCGGTGCGGTGGTTGACCGCCGCGGCGACCTGGTTGAGGTAGGGCTCGATGTGATGCTGCCGGCCCAGCAGGGCCAGGGAGGGCAGGCCCGGGTCGTGCCGGGCAAGGAACCGGCCGAAGTGCGCCAGCTCCGAGGCGGTGCCCTGCACCGAGGAGCGGGCGTGCGTGCCCTGAAGCCGTTCCAGGTAGGCGGTCATCGGCCGGCGGACCTGCGGGCTGACTCCGTCCAGGTGGCGTTCCCAGCTCCACCGGCCCAGCGTGGAGCGCTTGGGCACCGGCTCGGCCGGCGCGCCGAGGTGGTAGATGACCGCGCGGGAGGCGTAGAGGGCGTGGTGGTAATGCTTGAGGGCCCGGCCCAGCCGCGCTTCCCGCTCAGTGATCGCCTGCCCGAAGGCGGTGAAGTCGGCGTCGGTCAGTTCCGCCAGTGCCCGCCCGGTCTGGATCAGCATGCGGACCGCGATCTCGGAGGCCATGCCGGTGCGGGCCCGCACCGAGTAGCCCAGCGCCTCGCCGCCGGCCAGGAAGCGAGTGAGGTCTGGCCCGAGCGGGCTGGCCGCCGCCTCCCGCAAGATCACGGTCAGCTTGCGCTCCAGCAGGTAGTCATAGCCGGGCTGCAGGTGGCCGTGCAGCATCAGGAAGTTCAGCAGCGGCTGCAGCTGCGGCCGGGTGCCCGTCAGCCGCGCGGCCAGCGGCAAGTCCGCCCAGGACTGCGGGTCGGGGAACCGGGCCAGGAAACAGCGGGCGCCGCTGTCGAAGGTCTTGTTGCCCACCCCGCGGGCCGCCAGGCAGGCCAGGTAGGCGTCGTAGATGGGGGCGGCCTGCGGCGGCACCGCGGTCTTAACGGGCGGCAATCAGCGGCCCTCCTGCCAGGCGCGCTGCCGTTCCCGGGCAGCGTCATAGGCGGCGCGCACGTGCGCGGGCGCCAGGTGAATGTAGGCGGCCGAGGAGTCGGCGTGGTCGTGTCCCATCAGCGCCTGCAGCACCGGCAGGTCCACCCCGGCCTCGGCCAGGGCGGTGCCGAAGCTGTGCCGCAGCGCGTGCGGGTGCCCCGCCGTCACCCCGGAGATCTCGCGGTGGTAGCGGAACACGCGGCGCAGGCCGGCCGCGGCCAGCGGCTGCCCCCGGTGCGGCCCCTTGGCCACCACGAACAGCGCCCGGCTGGCGGTTTCCGGGCGTTCGGCGAGCAGGTAGGACTGGATCAGCCCGGCCACGTCCGGGTCGACAGGCACCCGGCGTTCCTTGTCGCCCTTGCCGGTCACCCGCACCCAGCCGCGGCCGATGTCCACGTCAGCGACCCGCAGGCCGAGCACCTCGGCCGAGCGCAGCCCGGACAGCAGCATCAGCCCGGCGATCGCACGGTCCCGGTCGGTGCGGAAGCTCGACAGCAGCGCGGCGGTCTCGGCGCGGTCCAGCCCGCGGGGCAGCCGCCGCGGCTCGCGGACCCGCAGCTTCGACCGCGGCCCGGGCTTAGCCAGGTGACCAAGCAGCCCGGACCGCTCGCCGGCCGCGGCCCGCCGCGCGGCCGGGCCCTTCGGCACGGGGCTGGGCGCGGTTGGATCCCGCATCGACCGGAAGCTGAACAGGCCGGAAACCGCCGCCAGCCGGCGGTTGATCGTCGCCGGGGCAAACCCCGAGGCCCGGCCGCTGGCCAGCGAGATCACGTTGTCGTGCTGGCCGGCCCGGCGCTCGGACCGGCACGCGGCCAGATACCGAAGCAGCGCGTCGGTGTCCACCGCGTCCAGGCCCACGTCCTCGCGATCCAGCCAGCGGGCGAAGTGCAGCAGGTCGAACGCGTAAGCGCGGACGCTGGCCGGCGAGTAACGCCGGTCGGCAAGGTAGCCGAGGTAGTCGTTGCACAGCTGCCGGTCCGCGGCTCGCCGCCCGCCCTCGATCCGCCAGCATTCCCCGTTTCCCTGCACCCGCAGCGATCCAGCATCAGCCATGGCACATCAGTAACCGGAAATGACCCACTCCGGTCAACACGACACGCCGGGAAAAACAGGACCGGGCACTATTTCAGCTTCCCGGCCACGTCCGGTAAGACCACTGCCGATCCGCCGAGATTGGCCGGTTAAGGGGGGCGAGTACGGCCTGGTCAGCTTCGCGGTGATGCCGTGCTCGCGGCACACCCGCTCGAACAGGACCTCGGCCGGGCGGGGCCGGGTGAACCGGCCGGTGAACTGCTTGCCGTTATCGGTCAGCACCTCGGCCGGCACGCCATGGGTGCGCATCGCGGCCACGAATGCCTCGGCGACCGCCCTGCCGGACGGGACGGCCAGGACCGCGGCCACGACGACGTACCGGGAATGGTCATCGATGCCGGACAGCAGCTTGCATTCCCGGCCGTCGGCCAGGTAGATCCCGCCCACCAGGTCCAGCTGCCACAGGTGCATCGGCGTCTCCCGCTGCCAGCGCCGGTACTTCCGCTTATGCCGCTGCTCCTGCGGCGTCACCATCGCATTGCGGACCAGGACCCGGTGCACCGTCGCCCGGGACGGCGCCCGGGTCACGCCGCGCTGCGCGATCTCCCAGGCGATCCGGCGGGCACCCCACCGCGGGTGAGCGCGCCGCAGCTCGCAGACAAGTGCCTCGGTCTCCGCCGCCAGACGCCCCGGCGAGGTCCGCGGTCGCCGCGATGCCTCCCGAAGCCCGTCCACCCCGCCGGCCGCGTGCCGCGCCTTCCACGTGTACACCGACTGCCGCGACACCCCGTACCGGACCGCCACCTCACTCACCGGCGAACCGTCCAGAACCTCCAGAACAGCCCGGAACCGCTGCTCAGCCAGCCAATCCCGGTCTTTTGCCCCGTGCCCCGCAGAGCCCCCGCCATCAGCCATGGACAGAGATGATCAAGATCACCAGCCCAGCGGTCAAGCATCTCCCGACGACAAGTCGTCAAGCGTGTCGCGAGCCCTTACATGACAGCAACCGCCGCGACAGCTCTGGAAGGACTCCTGCAGGCTGTAGCGAACCGGTGTTTCGGGCGAGAACCTAACCATCGTGTTTCTCAGTCTGAGATCCAACCTGCGCACCACTCTCGATGCCTAGCAGACCGCAACCATGAACGTGCCACGTGGCGGATACCTGGTCAAATTGTCAGTGAAAAGAGTGGACAGCCAGCCGTTTACGCAGGTCGAACGGGGAGCGGTAGTAACCGGACGACTGGAGTCACAATCCGCCGGTCAGGAGACTGGTGGTGGGCGGTGCGTAATGGACGATCTGCGCGCCTCTCAGCCATCCGGTCAGCCAACCCGGTCTGCGCGAATATTTGGCAGGGAGGATGCACGAAGCTGATGGCCAAGCAAGCGCCAACGTGTTTTGTCATCTTGGCCTCGCTGCTGCGCTGTTTCGTCTTGGGCATCGTGCTACGTGCCCGCTCGGGCGTGCGTGCGGCCGGGCGTCGCGGCGCGCGGAGCCAGCGTGGTTCAAGGTGCAGTAGCCTGGCGGGCCCACTCCCGTGAGATGCTGGCAGACGTCCTGACGTGCTTTCGTAGGTCGAGGCCGTACTGTATGGCCTTGGTTTCTGAGCTCCGCACCAACTGGCCAGGATTCTGGCTCTGCAGGCTCGTCGTCGGGGATCTGCGCCCGCAGCACGAGGTACAGCCGATTGCATCTGCAAGTGCAATTCAGATACAATGATGGTATGTCTACATCGACTGTCGGGTTCGCAGTGGCGGATGAGGACCAGGAGCGGTTGGCCCGCATGGTAGAGCACTTCGGTGGCGGTAACCGGTCGGCCTACCTGAGGGCGACGCTGACGGTGATGGAGTCGCTGGCCCGGGCGGAACGACTGCGTGACCTTCAGGCTCGCAACGCCGAGAGGGCGGCAGCGGCCGGCCAGGACTACGAGTCGTTGCTGGCCGAGATCCGCCAGGCATACAAGGGCAGGGCGCGAGGGCGTTGAATCTGCCAGGACCGGTCCCGGTGCCGGTCGTGTTCGACGTGAATGTGCTCGTGCTCGCCGTTGCCGCCGGTGAGTCCCCGTTCCGGAGCTGGCCGTCGCCGCCGCCGATCTCCGGCAACCCCAGCGCTGACTGCCTGGGCGTGATCAACGACGCGGCGGAATTCGCGCTGTGGCTGTCACCGCACATCCTGGTCAACACAGGCCGAGTGCTTGCCACGGTCCTCAAAGCGCCAGACGAAGAAGTAGATGAGTACCTGCAGGTGCTGGCCGAGATGGCAGAAGCGTCGGGAGGGGGGATCGCCGACCCGCCGCAGGCCGTGGGTGACTGCCCTGACTGGGAGGACAACCGGATCCTTGACCTGGCAGTGGCAGTGGGCGCGTTCATAATCGTGTCCGCTGATGCGGACTTGACAAGTATGTCTCCGTGGCGGGGCCGCCCGATCATCGAGCCGGCGCAGTTCGCGTCGCTGGTCGACGCTTCCCGCCGGGCACGCAGGCGGTAAGAGTGTCGCTTGCATCTGGCAATTGCGGGCCGGCTGCAGTCTCCGGGAGAGTCTGCCCCGCAGGCCAGACGTCCATCAGCCCGCAGTCGGCGTCTTACCGACGCCGACGGCGAACTTCCAAGGTCTCGCTTGCCAGCGCCTGCCGCGTCGGCGGATGATCGAACATGTGCTCGGTCGCACATTCCGGCCACCTGGATCATCCTCAGGAAGATCATTTCGGGGGGGCAATCTGGGGGGCATAATGCTGCCTGCGCACGCTCGCGTAGGCTGGCGAGGGCCCACTGACAGTTAGCGTTCTGCCTGCTCAGGGCCTGTGGGGCGCTTTCAGGGACATGGTGTTGGTCCATGGTAAGGAGAAGGTCAACGGTTCGATTCCGTAAGGGGGCTCCCAGTTCAGCAGTGCTATTTCGAAATTAATCCCGATCCGAAATGTCGTTTTCGTGGAACGGGCTATGGAGACGCTCTTCTGCTCTGAATGCACAGGATGTGCCATGCGCTCGACGGCACCGATCACTGGGTGTAATCGCTAGGACAGCAGCGGCCATTTGAAGCCTGGCATTGCGATGGCCGCTCGGGTAAGCGCTTATATGCGCCCATAACGGCTCCTCTCTGTCAAGAGGCGGCCGGGCTATTCGAGTTCGGCAGTTTGGAGAAGGTCATCGTGAAGATGACGGGTCGCGTCGAGGATCTCGATGCCGACGAGGTGGCCGTCTTTCCAGTCGAGCGCGATGAACCCTTCAGTGCCGGGCGGCATCTCGGCCTGGATGGTGGTGCGGCCTGCCGTGAGCGGCTGGCTGGTGAGGTGGATGCAGGCCGCGTCGGCGTCAGGGTCGTAGGTGATCCGCACTCCTCGATTGTGCTCCGCTGGTCGCTGATGAGCTGCCAGTAGACCAGGTCGGAAAGCCGCCGCTTGAGACACCGCAGCGCTTCTTTGGGGGTCTTTCCTTCGGTCCGCTTCCGCTCGTAGTGCTGGCGGCCGGCAGAGCTGGGGTAGCGGATCTGGGTGACGGCCATCATGTGCAGGGCGTGGTTGATCCGCCGGTTGCCTGCCCTGGAGAGCCGGTGCCGGATCTGGTCGCCGGAGGACACGTCGATCGGGGCGGTGCCGTTGTAGCTGGCGAAGGCGTCTTTGGACGCGAACCGGGTGATGTCGCCGGTCTCGGCGAGGATCCGCCCGGCGATCACCGGGCCGATCCCGAACAGCGAGGTCAGCGTACTGCCGGAGGCGGTTACCAGGGCGTCGACCTGGCTGCGGATGTGCTTGAGCCGGGCGTCCAGGGCGCGGATGTCAGCCAGGTGATCCCTGGCGATCTGGACCCGGATCCCGGTGACGTCATCAGCGGGCGTGATCTGGGCGAGCAGGGCCTGGGCCTTGCCCGCGGACAGCTCGCGGCGCATCCCGCCGGGAGTGAGCTCGGCGAGCAGCCGGTGCAGCCGGCACACCGCCTGAGTGCGCTGGGCCGTGAGTTCCTCACGCCGGCCGCAGCAGCCGCAGGCTGACCAGGTCACCGTCCGGGGTGACCGGCCGGATGCCGGTGCCGTCCAGGGCGGCCAGCCCAACCGAGACGGCATCGTCCTTGTCGGTCTTGCGGCCATGGCCCTGCGAATACACCCGCACCCGGGCAGCCAGCTTGGCCGGCACGTCCAGCACCGCCTCGCCGTCAGCGACCAGCCGCTGGGCCAGCGACCGGCCCGCGCCGAAGCAGCCTTCGACCGCCCGCCGCCGCTGCTCCCACCGGGCCGCGAACCCGGCCAACTGCACGTAGCCATCGGCGGTGTTGGCGAACCGGGCCGACTCGATCAGCGTCTTGGTCACAGGGTCCAAGACCGCGGCAGTGTTGCTGGCCTTGTGCGGATCGACCGCGATCATCACAGCATTCACATCGTCCTCCTCGCAGGTCAGGGGCATGATCAGGCGAGGAGGGCAATGCAACTTCTGGCAGGGCAGACCTCTCTTGAGCCACATCCTCACCGGGAAAGCGAGACGGGCCGCCATCCGTTCGTGAGCCAGAACACCAGAAGGCGACGGCAGCCGATTCGCGAGCGAGCCCGTCCCGCACCCGAGGATCCCAGACCTCAGGCTCCCGGAGACCATCGAAACAAGTTGCCGATTCCGTACGCAGGGTCGGCTAGGCGACTGGCGTCCGTAGCAAGACGCAGATCTTCCGTTCGCGTGCGTGAGTCGTCGGCGTTGATTCTGGTCGTGGTTCCTGACCCGGTCGGACGTGCATGCCACTGCGTCACTCCGTGCGGCGCGTGCACACTGGAGCCATGCCGGATGCAGATCTTGGTTTTCATGGCGAAGTCGCGGACCTGTATCACCGTTACCGGCATGGTTATCCCGAGCCGGTCATCGCGGCGATAGCCAGGATCTTCGGCCTCAGTGATCGCGATGTGACGGTGGACCTGGGTTGCGGCACCGGCCAGCTGGCGCTGCCGATGGCAGCCCGGGTGCGCGCGGTGCTGGGAGTTGATCCCGAGCCCGACATGCTGATGCGCGCCCGCCGGGCCGCTAGCGACGCCGGCATCTTGAACGTTAGCTGGATGATCGGCGCGGACAGCGACATGCCGGCGATTCGCGTGCTGCTCGGTTCGGGTGCGGTCGGCGCGGTGACCGTCGGCCAGGCCCTGCACTGGATGAACCACCCCGCCTTGTTCTCCGCCGCCCGCCCGCTGCTCCGCCCGGGCGGCGGGATCGCGGTCGTGACCAACGGCACTCCGTTGTGGTTGCAGGACACGGACTGGTCCCGCGCCATCCGCGCGATCCTCGAAGGCTGGCTCGGCCACAGGGCGCGGGCGACGTGCGGGACCGACGAGCACAGCCAGCAGCGGTACCGCGAGGATCTGTCTGCGGCAGGCTATGAGGCGATCAGCGCTGCCGTGGACTACGACGTCGAGCTGACCGCCGAGCAACTCGCCGGAGGCATCTACTCGGCGCTCGGAGCCGACCGGCTGCCCGCCTGCGACCAGCGGGCCACCTTCGCCGAGCAGGTCGCAGACGCCATCGCGCCCCGCGATCACGTCACTGAGCACGTCCACGTCGCAGTGCTGGCCGGCAGGATCCGGTGAACAGCCACAGCCCGGCAGGTCGCCGGCCACCGGTCTCCTCAGCACGGCCGTCGTGAACGTGACCGGGCTCGCCTCCAGCGTGGCGAGCTGATGGGCCGGCAGGACTGGCCTTCGATGCTCACCAGCCGCCGAGGGGCACCGCCGTCGGCGCACGCCCCGCGGCTTGGAGGACCCGGCGGCAGGGCCGATCGCTGCCTGCCACGCTCCATCGCCTACCGACCGCCGACTCGGTGCTCACAGTCCGGACTGCCTTCGGCGGGACTCCGCAAGCAGATTGTCTGTTATGGGTCCGTGATGCCGGGTTGCTGGCGGTCCGGGTCACCGCCGGCGGGCTTCTTGTCGTGTCGCGCACGTGGTCATGGTTCCTGGCCGGGTGCCGGGCCGGCGGGTGCCGCGCCGGGCCCGCATTATCCGGTCTGGTTCACGGCGAACCCCTGGGAGTGATGGCGGCGGTCGGTGTAGGACCCGCCGGCCGCGCAGCCGCCCGCCGGGGGGCACGACACCGAGCCGACCCCGGCGTCCCCCTTGTTCAGGGCCGCCAGGCCGGGCACGGTGATCGCCTTGCCCCACCGGCCGTGCCGCTCGACGGCCACGAACCCCTGGGAGTGATGGCCGCCGTCGGTGTAGGACCCGCCGGCCGCGCAGCTGCCCGCCGAGCCGCATGACACCGAAGTGACCCCGGCGTCCCTGCCCGTGTTCAGGGCGCCCAGGCCGGGCACGGTGATCGCCTTGCCCCACCGGCCGTGCCGCTCGACGGCCACGAACCCCTGGTAGTGAGGGCGGCGGTGCCAGTAGGACCCGGCGGCCGCGCAGTTGCCCGCCGAGCCGCATGACACCGAGGTGACCTCGGCGTTCCCGCCCTTGTTCAGCGCCGCCAGGCCCGGCACCTCGATCGCCTTACCCCAGACGCCGTTCCGCTCGTCGGCCACGAACCCCCGGTAGTGATCGTGGCGGTCCCAGTAGGACCCGCCGGCCGCGCAGCTGCCCGCCGAGCCGCACCCCACCGACCACACCACGGCATACTCGCCCTTGTTCAGGGCCGCCAGGCCCGGCACCTCGATCGCCTTGCCCCACCGGCCGTGCCGCTCGACGGCCACGAACCCCTGGAAACCGCTGGAGTCCTCGTATTGCCCGCCGGCCGCGCAGCTGCCCGCCGCGCCGCACGACACCGACCAGGCCACGGCGTTCCCGTACTTGTTCAGGGCCGCCAGGCCGGGCACCTCGATCGCCGTGCCCCACCGGCCGTGCCGCTCGACGGCCACGAACCCCTGCAGGCCGCTGGCGTAAAACCCGGCGGCCGCGCAGTTGCCCGCCGCGCCGCACGACACCGAGGTGACCGCGCCACTCCCGCCCAGGGCCGCCAGGCCGGGCACCTCGATCGCCTTGCCCCAGCCGCCGTGCCGCTCGACGGCCACGAACCCCCGTCCGTAGCCGGCATTAAGAAAACGACTGCGGTTCCCGTAGTACCCGGCCGCCGCGCAATTGCCCGGCGAGGCACATGACACGGACAAGACCTGGGCGTTCCGGCCCTTATTCAACTCTCCCAGGCCGGGCACCTCGATCGCCTTGCCCCACCGGCCGTTCTGTTCGCTGACCACGAACCCCTGCTGATGGCCGCCGCCATCGGTGTAGTACCCGCCAGCCGAGCAATTGCCCGCCGAAGCGCACGACACCGAGCTGACGTCGGCGTTCCCGCCCTTGTTCAGGGCCACCAGGCCGGGCATAGTGATCGCCCGGCCCCACGAGCCTGCCGCCCGGGCGGCCGCAGCCTGCGCGCACCCGGCGCCCAGCAGCACGGCCGCACCCGCCACAATCATCACAACCCCGCGTCGTCTCATCACGTCCCTCACACCATCGCCGGTGCTTCAAGTCACGGACCGGTGCCCGCGGCCGCCAGTCACCTCTATGGAATAGACGCGCCGCGGACACATTAGTTGCACCGGCCGGCCGCGCGAGCCACGTGCCACTCAGATGCCCGGGCGGTGCTGGTGGCCGATGAGACCGGGTTCTTGAAGAAGGGAACCAAGTCGGCCGGAGTGCAGCGGCAGTACTCGGGAACTGCGGGCCGGATCGAGAACTGCCAGCTCGGGGTGTTCCTGGCCTACGCCGTTCCGGGCGGCGGCCGGGCGCTGATCGATCGTGACCTGTACCTGCCCGGATCGTGGACGGCGGACCGGGACCGCTGCCAGGCCGCCGGGATCGGCGAGGCCGTGGCGTTCGCGACCAAGCCGGAGCTGGCCCGCCAGATGATCCAGCGCGCCATAGACGCCGGGGTGCCGTTCGGCTGGGTCGCCGCCGACGAGGCGTACGGGCAGAACACCCCGCTGCGGGACTGGCTGGAAGACCACCAGGTCAGCTACGTGCTGGCGGTGCCGAAGAGTTTCACCGCGGCGACTGCCGCCGGGCCGAAGCGGGCGGATGACCTGGCCGGCCTGGTCCCGGCCGCCGGATGGCAGCAGCTGCCCTGCGGCGACGGCGCCAAGGGACCCCGGTTCTATGACTGGGCCCTGATCGCCACCGCCAGCCCCGCCCGTCAGCTGCTGGTCCGCCGCCCGGTCACCGGCGGGGAGCTGGCGTTCTTCACCTGCCATGCCCCGGCCGGAACCACCTTGTCCGAGCTGGTCGCCGTGGCCGGGGCCCGGTGGGCGGTCGAGGAATGCTTCCAGGCCGCCAAGAACGAGACCGGCCTGGACCACTACCAGGTCCGCCGCTACGACGCCTGGTACCGGCACGCCACCCTCTCGATGCTCGCCCTGGCGTTCCTCCAGGTCACCGCAGCTCAAAAGGGGCACCAGCGGCTGCGGGCAACTGTCCCGGACACGCCAGCAGCATGATCATGACGACCTGATCGCGCTCACCGCAGGAGAAATCCGGCGGCTGCTCACCAGCTGGACCCAGCCCGGCCACTCAGATGATCACTACCACCGATGGTCACGATGGCGCCGCCGCCACCAAGCCCGCGCTCGCCGACACCACTACCAGCAGCGGCAACGCCTATATCTCACGCTGCGGCTGTAGTACTAGCCGATGGCTGTCGCGCCCAACGCGAACGAGATCGCGGCAACCCTGCTGCCCTGCGGGCGATCGGCCTGGCGGAGTCGCTTCGCGGAGGAGGGGCTGGCCAAGCTGGGTCGGGTTCGTCCCGGCCGGGGGCGTAAGCCGCAGATCCCGGCGGAGAAGATCGACGAGATCGTCCGGTTGACCCAGGAGTCCAAGCCGGAAGGCGAGACGCACTGGAGCTGCCGGTCGCGTGGGGAGCTCCACGCTCGGGCCGGGTCATCGGAGTCTGATGTGGTGACTTCGATCGGCGGGCCGGGGTTGCCCCGCGCTGTCGTTCGTTCCCGCTACGTCGGTGTGGCGTTCGGTGCCCTGGTCAGGGACCTTCTGCATCGGCCTTCTTGAGCTCGGCTCGCAGCGCGTCGAGGTCATGCGCGGCGATCACCTGGACGAACGAGCCGATGCGTGTCACCGCTACCCAGGCCGAGCCGGGGTCCAGGTGCTCGATCTCCCACCTGTGGCCGAACTCGCGGAACAATCCGGCCAGCTTGCCAGAGCCGGCGGATCCGGCAGCATCCTGGTGCTCGCTCACTCATGCTCCGTCCTGCCGAGATCTCATCAGACCCGCCTCCGGCGTGATCCCTTGTCACGGCCTGCCTGGCCGCCGCGCCACGGCGCACTGCGCGGACCTGAGCCACGTCAGCGGGGTGGGCCAGCCGCGCTGCGCACCCGCCGCGTGACAGCTCTCCGAGCCTGTGCGCCAGCCCCGGGCCTGCATGGACGTCATCTGCGTTCCGGCTCGCGGCTCGCCCCGGCCGGACGCTGGCCCGCGCGCAGGTGCCGGACTATCCGCCACGATGCTATCGGCAAATGTGCACCTGCAAGTGCTGTCGCACAGTGGCCGGACTGTTCCGACGCGCCCGGCATTTGAGAAATGCCGGTCCGCGCTGGCCGGGAATGGCAAAACGGAGGTGGAACCGGATCGGGCGCAACGGCACGCGGGCGTCC
>CAVUFO010000007.1:0-194811 GCA_963740785.1 uncultured Actinomycetota bacterium | reverse complement strand
CCGCGCCCATGGCCGGTCATCGCCGAGAACCGCACCCGGTCCTCACCCGGCACGAACCCCAGCACCGCGTCCATCAGCGCGCTCTTCCCCGCCGCGCTGGTGGACTGCACGATCACCGCCAGCGGCCGGGGCAGCTTCCGGGAGATGGCCGCCAGGTAGCCGAGCAGGAAGTTCGCCTCCTCCCCGGCCATCCCCGCCCGGGCGAAGTCCGCGGTGATCCGGCCGGGCAGGTCCGGGTCCCGCAGCAACGCGAGCGCCGCCGCCCGGTCCCGGTCGCTCATCGGCGGCGGCCCCTCACGCGGGGCCTGGGCAGCGGACACCGCCAGGTCAGCCAGCTGCTCGCAGCCCAGCAGCACCCGTCCTAGGTCCTTCTTGATGACATCGGGCCCGGCGCCCAGCTCCGCGGCCGCCGCGGCGATGAACGCGGCCCGCGCCCTGGCCGAGTAGAGGTCCACGGTGTCGACGTGGAACCGGACGCCGCCCTGCCCGTCAGGGGCCGAGCACCATGACGTTGACCCGCAGCGCCTCGAAGCTGGCCGCCTTGTCCAGGCCCCGGACCCGCCAGGCCCGCTGGCCGAACCGCCACGACGCCTCCCCGCCGGACACCGCCGGCTCATCGGCCGCCACCTCGACCGGGGAGGGAGACACCGCCACCGGATCGGCCGCCGTGGGCGGGGCGGGGGCAGCGGCTGAGAAGGGAACCGGCGCGGGCGGCGGGGCCGGCTCTGGCAGCGGGGCGTTCCGGCGGCGGGCCGGGCCGGGACCAGACCCCATCCACGCGGCCGAGCGGATCGCCCGCCCAAGCGCGCCGGCCGGGTCCTTCGAGGCGACCGCGACGTCGTTGGCGTCGGCCCCGGCCGGGAACCCGACCCGGAAGCACTCGACCCCACGGGCGGCCAGGTCCGCCGCCAGCTCCCTCGCGGCCTTGTCCCCGGCGCCGTCGCGGTCGAACGCGATCAGCACCCGCCGGACGCCATGCTCAGCGAAGGCCCGCTCGTGATCGGGCGTGAACCCGCCCGCCCCGTAGCACGCGGTCACGTGCCGGAACCCGGCGCACCAGAACGACAAAGCGTCGATCAGCGACTCCGCCACGATGATCTCATCGGACGCGGCGACCGCCGGCAGGTTCCACACGCCCCGGTGCGGCCCCGGCAGGTAAAGGTGCCTCGGGGTGCCCGCCCGCAGGTCATCACGGACCTTCCGCCCGTAGGCCTCCGCCACGTTCCCGGCCTCATCGAGGACCGGGATCACCAGCGACCCCGCCAGATGCTCATGGCCGGACGCCCGGAAGATCCCCAGCGCCTCCAGCCGGCCCCGGATCTCCGCGCCGTCCCTGCGGCGCTTGCCCGGCAGCCGCAGCCCCAGGGTCCGGTCGGCGTAGCCGAGCCGGAACGCCTCCAGGGCTTCCGGGTGATCGATCCGGCGGCGGGCCAGGTAGCCCAGCGCGTCCGGCGACTCCTTCAGCACCCGGTGGTAGTAGTCCGCGACCTGGCCCAGCAGCTCGTGATCGGCGGCCGTCCGCTCCACCGGGGAGGCCAGCTTCCGGACCGTGGACCGCTTCGGACCCGCCCCCGCCGCCGAGACCGCGGCCGGGCTGTCGCGCAGCAACTCCACCGCGTGCCGGAACGACACGCCCTGCGCCCGCATCACCCAGTCGATCACCGACCCGCCCGCCTGGCACGCCCCCAGGCAATGCCACAGGTTCTTCCCCGGGGAGATCACCAGCGACGGCGTATCGTCAGCGTGGAACGGGCACCGGCCCGTCAGGTCCGCCCCCGTCCGCGCCAGCTCCACCCCGGCCGCCTCCGCCAGCCCAGCCAGCGGAACCCCGGCTTTCAGCCGCTCGATCTCCGCGTCCGGGACCCGCGCCACGCCACCCTCCCGCAGGAAACTTCAGAATGGGGTAACAGCCAAATCAGCATGGCATACTCACCAAGTATCGGCAACAGCCGATGAGATCCGCGACATGACAGGAGACCCCGATGCGGGCACACTTGACGCCAGTCCCACCGGCAGCCGCGGAAGAGGCCACCATGCCGCTCGGCGAGCAGATCCGGCGCCTGCGCGCCGAGCGCCGCTGGTCCCAGGCCGACCTCGCCAGCCGCCTCGGCACCAACGACGCCGCCGCGATCAGCCGCTACGAGAACGGCAAGATGACGCCCACCACCGACGTCGCCGTCCGCCTCGCCGAGATCTTCGACGTCACCACCGACTACCTGCTCATCGACGGCGCCCCCCGCCGCCCCTTCGGCGACCCCCGCGACGAGCTCACCGAGAAGATCACCCTCGCCAGCCGCCTCCCCCCAGCCGACAAGGCCGCCATCGCCCACATCATCGACGGCCTCCTCGCCAACCACCGCATCCGCGCCGCCCTCGACCAAGCCCGCTAACCCAGCCCCCGCCGCGGCCAAGATCATTCAGAAATGCAATGGTCTGACAAGATCAAAAGGCAGCAAGTGGGACGGCGGCGGGTAGACATTCACCTCGTTCGCGGTGAGTGATTGTGGTCGTGTTCCCGGCGGGTCACGGCGGTGCTGTGGCCGGGACCGGGGGGCTCCACGGGACGCCGGTCATGATGGTCCGCAGGACGGTGAGGACGTCCTGGCCGTGCTTGCGGGCGGTGTCGATGTAGCTGCGGATGTCGAGCCGGTGCTGGGTAGTGCCGGTGCTGGTGAGCCGGCCCGAGATCTTCTGCTGGGTTTTCAGCGGCCGGACGCCCCGCTCGCTGATGTTGTTCGTCGGCCAGACCGTGGTGTCGCGGGTGAATCGCAGCACGTCGGCCTGCCGGTCCCGGCAGAATTCCAGCAGGTCACGGCCGGGGTGCTGGGCGGTGGAGTGCTTCGGCCCGGGGATGCGGGGGATGTCGGAGAGCCCGGCCAGGACGGCGTGGCGGAATTCTCTGGTCAGCGGCTCCCGGATGGGCTCGGGGATCTCGCCCAGGCCTGCGTCCCTGGCCTGGTGCCAGGCGCGGATCAGGCCGCGCAGCGCCCGCTGCGCCTGCACCGGCCAGATCGTGTCCGGCCAGCACTCGGCCGCGTCCTGATAGTCGCGGATGATGTGGGCCAGGCAGACCTGGTGGCCGGCGATGTGCTCCCAGCAGGGATGGAAGTAGCAGGTGTACCGGTCCGAGACCACCACGCCGGCGAAGTCCGGCAGGATCCCGAAGTCGCGGAAGGATTCCAGGCTGCGCGTGCCGAGGAAGAACGCCGAGTACAGCTCGGTGAACGCGCCCAGCACATACTTCTTCGTCCCGGCCGGGCAGGCCCGCAGCGTGGTCTCATCGAACCCGGCCACCGCCGCGGCGGTGATCAGCGTCCTGATCAGCTGCACCACGTCGCTGATGATCTCGGCGGCCCTGGCCAGGCAGGAGTGGATGAACCCGGCCGAGACCCGCGCGCCGGTCACGTCCGCGATCAGCTGCTGGCAGCGCTCGACCGGCACGTGCTGGTAGATGACCAGGTAGACGGCCAGGGCGCGCAGGTTCGGCCCGATGCTGACCGCTGAGTCCGGCACCCCGGCCGGGCGCGGGGCTGCGTGCACCTTCCCGCACTCGCACCGCACCTGAAGCAGGTCGTGCTGGATGCGGCGGGCGGTCAGCAGCGGCACCTCCAGCTGCTGATAGGAGCGGGCCACGCCCAGGTCCGCGGCGGCGGCCAGGTCCGCGCCGCATTCGCACGCCCCGCGCGGGCGGTGACCGATCACCTCATCGGGCGCAGCCCAGCTCATCGCCGAGCCCGGCGCGCCTTTCTGCTTCCCGCGCTTGCGGCCGGTCCCGCCGCGCGGCATGCGGGCCGGTGCCTGACGGCCCGGCAGGTCATCGGCCGACGGGGGCATCGACGAATTGCCGCTGTTGCGGCCGGCCCGGCGCCGCAGCGCTGCTACCTCGCCGGCCAGCGCGGTCAGGTCGGACCGCAACTCCGCGATAGCCGCTGCCTGCTCGGCGATCACCGCGTCACGGGCGGCGCAAGCCTCGCAGCCAGGCGCAGGCGGGGGCAGACCGGTCACAAGACACCATGATCAAAGCCGGCCCACGGTAAGCAAGCCGACACGCTCGGCCGGCTATCAGAAGATCGTCAAGCACATGGGCAGTCACGCATCGTCACCCAAGCCTGCAGGGGTGAATGGTTACGGCGGCGGCGAGCATGACGACACGGCCACGAGCAACAGGACCAGGGCGACGAGCGGCTGAGAAGACACCGGCGAGCGGGCAGCGGAGACGCTGACCGGGAACGGCCCCGCCGCGCCGCGCCGTCAACGACGCGCACCGCGCAGCCCAACGCCCCGGCCGTGCGCGCGAGCCGAGTCCGCGCGACGCGACCGCGCCAACCCGGCGCGGAGCGAGCACCGACGCGAGATCCGCCGCGCAACGGCACCGGCGCACCACGCGCCCCCACGACGCGCCAGGCGCAGCCACCGCAGCCACCTCGATCATCGTGATGCATAGGTGTGCAGTGACGACAGGCAGCAAACGAGAAACGGGCGAAACGGACAGGCGGAACAGGCGTCAGGGCAGCGAGGGAAACGAGAGGCAGAACTGCGATCAGGAGCCGAGCGGGCACGCAACCAGCATGCGTGACGCAAGACCGCAAGCCCTAGCGGGTGGCCGCCAGAAGCGCTGGTACATCCTGGCGCGCCTCAGCCACGAAGAGGAAGATCGCCGATGGCGCGAGGTCCGGGCCCAGCCACAGGTATATGTCGGCTTCGCTGTCGCTTTCACTCACAACGATGACGCTGTCCCCGCCCATCCCCCCGTCCGCTTCTAGGAAGACCATCCAAGGGCCCGGGCTTGCAGAAGCGATGCGCATGCCGATCTCTGCGGCATCCTCGGCCGGCAGGGGACTGCCTGATTCGAGTGCATCAAGGAGCCGGGGGATGTCCGAGAAGGCGTGCCCGACGAACAGGACGTCGCCGTCACCGGCCGGATCCCCGTCCCGTGTGACCCGCAACTCCGCCTGGCTGGCACCATGGCGCACCACGATCTTGGCATGGCCGTCACGACCAGCCGCGATTTCGATCGCAATGTCACGGACGGCTTCCCATCGCGCCCTGATCTCATCGGCATACGGCTCGCTGATCACTACGGCCCCCACTCCAGGTAGCCGTCGTAGAACGGATAGTCCTTAAAGCCGAACCTGAAGTTCTTAGCCACATTGTCTGTCAAGCCGCTCCACTGGCAAGGCCCTTCGCCCAGGCACACGTCCACGTGCTGGTAATTGGTCTGCCCTACTCGCTCGTTGAACTCTGGATTAGGCTCGACCGTCCCGCCACCCGCCCGGATGTCGCCCGCCGTGGTCCACCGGAACTTGCCATTGGGGACGCCCTGGCCCGCCTCCTCAATCGTCCGGCCCTGCGTGCCGGAAAACACCTCGCCAGGCGGGTTAAGAACCTCACGCTCACCACCGTGCGCGATGATCGTCGAGTCCGGTATCGACCCGCCAAGCGCAGCCTTCAACTGAACGCGACAGCCAGCCCCATATGTCGCGCTCGCTCAGGTTTCAGCGCCACCGCTGACGCCGCCAGTCAGCCCCAATCCCTGCCGACATAGGTCACCATCATCTGGTCGCCAGCGACCGAAAACGCATGGCTCAGCCCGCTCATCCTGAGGACCACCTCAAGCGCAAGGTGAGGCTTCCTGTCGATCAAGGACTTCAGGCCGTGGACAACGACGACGAGAGGGAAGCTCCACCCTTGGCGGATCTCTTCAAAGGCATCCTCGATCGAATCCCAGCTTGAACCACACCAGTCAGGAAAGGGAAGGACCGCCTTGAGCGCTCCAACCACAGCGGTGGCATCGCTCGCGCCGCCGATCTCGACTTCGACGGTTCTGGCCCGGACCGAGGATAGATAGCCCTTGAAGTCATCAAGCCTGGACTCCAGCACGAGATACGGCTCGGCCGTGTCCACCAGCAGGGGCGCCGGCGGAAGTGGAACCCATGCGCTTACCATGGCCACAGCCAGAACGTCCCGTAGTGGTCCGGCGTGTACCAGACCTCGCCCGGCCCACCAACAACGATCCGCTCCGTGCCACGCGGTCCTGGTCCCGGCCAAACATCGCTCTCTGTGTAATAGCCCTCAGGCTGAGGTGGCAACGCGCCGCTCCTATTGCCGTAAACCCCCGGCTTGCCCGGCAGGCCGCCCTGGCGAACTCCCGGCGGTGGACTTCCTGTCTGATCCAGCGAGTCCACCACATCACTAATCTGCTGGCGCAATGCGGGCGACTGCGTATCAATGATCCCCTGCTTGCTAGCGACAAACCGCGGCATCGAGTTTGCCGCACCTGCCGCCGTGTCTGCTTCTGGGGCAACACACGCACCCGGTGCATAAATCGGACACGAGACGGCATGGCCTAGCCGCTGACCTGCGGAAACAAGCCGGTCAGCCCCGGTGCGAGGCTGGGTCGCTGAGGAAAACGCCCAGACGCGGTTTCCAGCCGCGGGACCCGATGCCGAAGACGCGACGCCGGCGGGCAGGATGAGCGCCAGGACAGCCGCCAGGACGGCGAGGGCGGCTGAGAAGAAGGCCAGCCGGCGGCGGGGACGCATGACGCCGAGTCTGGCAGCGGCCCGGAGTTGCCGAAAGAATCCGGGCGGCGTGGCCGGGAGAAGTTGCCGAAAGAATCAGCGGTGATGCCGCCGCGGGCCGGTGGCGTCAGTTGCCGAAAGAATCCGGGGCCTGCCACCGCGGGCTGGCAGCCGCCTGCCGGGCCTGACTGGCGGCTCAGTTGCCGAATTTAGCTATATAGGAATCAAGGACGGGCGCCGGGACCGGCGGGCCGCCTCCGGCCCTGCGGGCCGGCGGCCCGCCGCCCAGCGCCGCCAGGCCTCTGGCTACTGCTCGGCTCCTGCCGCCCAGGTGAGGTGATTCTGTGCCGCGTCCAGGGCCTGGTGCAGGCGGCGGGCCGACGCGGCGGCGGCGTCCAGGTCGCCGGTGACGGCTGCGAGCATGGCGGCCGGGTCGTCCTGGTGCTCGCCGGCCACGACCGTGATCCGCCCGGCGGCGGCCTGCTCGCTGAGGAAGGCCAGCAGCTGGGCCAGGGCCTGCGGCAGGCGGGCGGCGAGCACCGACAGCTGCCCGGCCACCTCATAAGCGTCGGCGGGGTATTCCAGCCGGCCGGTTCCGGGGAGGGTGGCGTGGTTCAGCGCCCGGACCGCCTCGGCGGCCTGCCCGGCCAGCTCCGCCGGGGTCACGACGCCGCTCCGGGCTCGTCCGCGGCTTCCTCGTCCAGGGCGGCCAGCAGCCGGGAAACGGCCACTCGCCGGGCCTGGTCACCGCCGGCGCCGGCGTCACGCTGGCCATGCGGCTCGTTCGCTGCGGCGGGGTGGGTGGCGGCGTGGATCGCCTGCAGCGCCCGGATGGTGACCTGGGCGTAGATCTGGGTCGTGTCGAGCCGGGCGTGGCCGAGCATCGCCTGGATGTATCTGATGTCGGCCCCGCCTTCGAGCATGAGGGTGGCCATCGTGTGCCGGAACAGGTGGCACGCCCCGGATTTGGGGACGCCGCTGGCTTTGACGTGGCGGGAGGCGAGCTGGGTGAGCCGGTCCAGGCCGAACGGCTCCCCGTCGGCGGTCAGGAACAGGCTCCCGTCGTCATCGCCCAGGGCGAGCTTCGGCCGGGCCTCGGCCAGATACTTCCCTGTCCAGGCCAGGGCCCGCTCGCCGATGGGGATCATGCGGTCCTGCTTGCCCTTGCCCTGCCGGACCAGCAGCGTGGCCCGCTCGCGGTCGATGTCGGTGACGGCCAGGTTCGCCAGCTCGGAGCGGCGGATGCCGGTGGAGTAGAAGACCTCCAGGATCGCCCGGTCCCTGACTCCCAGCGGATCGCTGGTGTCGGGCTGGGCGAGCACCAGCTCCGCCTCGGCGGCGGTCAGCGCCGGACGGGGCAGCCGCCGCTCGGCCCGGGGCAGCTCGATCTCGGAGGCGGGGTTGTGCAGCACGTGCCGCTGGCGGGCCGCCCACTTGTAGAAGGCCCGGACGGCGAGCAGCCGCTGGGACTGGGACCGGAAGCTGAGCGGGTCGCCGTTGGCCTTGCGGTAGTGGAACAGGTGCCGCTGGTAGGACTCCAGGACCGGGCGGGTGACCTCGGCGGGGCGGGTGATGCCCCGCTCGGCGAGCCATGCGGCGAGGAAGGCGAGCATGGCCCGCCGGTTCCCGATCGTCCGCGGCGAGTAGCCGCGGGCGGCCATGTCCTCGCAGAACTCCTCCACCAGGCGGGGGAACCCGGCCAGGTCCGCCCGGTCACCCGGGAACGGCGGCAGGGCCCGGCCGGCGGCCCGGCGGGTCACCTCGGGCCTCCCGCTGTGACTGCGATCCGGTGATTATTCAGGCCGGGGTCAGTGCTTCCCGGCCCATGACCGCCCTCGGAGGCCCCGGCATGGCTCCTGGCCTGCCCGTTCACCGCTTCGGGAGCGGTCCGGCCGACCCCCGGCTGCCCCCCGGCCGGCCCCCGGCCAGGCCCCGGCCGCGACCCCTTGGAACCCGGCCGGTCCGGCGTCATAGCCGCACCCGCGGTGGTCTCGGGCTGCCAGGCCAGCTCGTAGCTGAACCCGCCGCCCGGGCCGGTGCGGCGGGCGATCACCAGCTCGTAGTCGGCGAGGCGGGCCAGGTGGAGCTTCAGCTGGCTGTCGCCGAGCGGCAGCGCTTCCCGCAGCTGCCGGCGGGTGAACCGCACCAGGCCCGGGTCGGTGCCCTCGGCCCGGGACCTGGCCGTCACGTAGCCGGCGATCGCGTCCAGCAGCCGGCGGGTGCCAGGCGGCAGCTCATCCAGCGACGGGCCGAGCACCTGAGCGGCGAGCCTGTCCGCCAGGGCGATGTCGGCCCGGGTGGCCTCGACGTAGCGGATCACGGCCTCGCCGCGGCTGGCGGTCTTGACCGGCCGCTGGTGCTGGTGCAGCAGCGTGACCGCGGCGATCAGGGTCAGGTATTTCGCGTGGTCCCGCCTGGTCCGCACCGTGCCGTCGGCGAACGCCAGGGACCGGGCGTGCGGGTTGACCACCGCCAGCGGCTCGATCAGCCGCTGGGCATCCTGGTGCAGCCTCCGCACCGCCTCCGCCTCGGCCCCGGCGAGCAGCCCGTCCAGGGTCTGCGCCTGGCGCTGCCGGTCGTGGATCGCCCTGGTCTGCTCCCGCCCCTCATCGACGGTCAGCACCAGGCAGCGGTTCAGCAGCTCCTCGTCGACGTCGGTCGCGGTGGTGGTCAGGAAAATCGACGCCGGCCCGGTCACCGTGTAGACGTTCGTCACCAGCCGGCCCGTCGCCGGGTCCTTCCCGGTCGAGGCGATCGACAGCTCACCGTCAGACTGCAGCAGCTTGAGGGCATATGACGCCCGCTCGGCGCCTTCCTCCTCGGCGACGGCCAGGACCTTGTGCGCCAGGTCGGCCTCGCCCATGTAGAACAGGGACTGGCCGGTCATCGCCGAGAACCGCACCCGGTCCTCACCCGGCACGAACCCCAGCACCGCGTCCATCAGCGCCGACTTCCCCGCCGCCGAGGTGGACTGCACGATCACCGCCAGCGGCCTCGGCAGCTTCCGGCTCACCGCCGCGAGATAGCCGATGAGGCAGTTCGCCTCCTCCCCTGCCATCCCCGCCCGGGCGAAATCAGCAACGATCCGGCCGGGCAGATCCGGGTCGCGCAGCAGCCCCAGCGCCCGCTCCCGCTGCCCGGCCGTCATCGGCGGCGGCCCGTCCGGCGGGGCCTGGGCGGCGGTCACGGCCTGGTCGGCCAGCCGCTCGCAGCCCAGCAGCACCCTGCCCAGGTCCCGCTTGATGACATCAGGCTCGGCACCCAGCTCCGCGGCGGCCGCCGCGACGAACCCGGCCCGCGCCCTGGCCGAGTAGAGGTCCACCGTGTCGACGTGGAACCGGGTCCCGCCGTGATCATCAGGGGCCGACGCCATGACGTTGACCCGCAGCGCCTCGAACGAGCTGGCCCTGTCCAGGCCCGCTCCCCGAACCGCCACGACGCCTCCCCGCCCGACAGCACCGGCTCATCGGCCGCCACCGCGGCGGGAGCGGGCGACACCGCGGCCGGATCCACCGCCGCAGGCGCCCCCGGGACAGCGGCCGGGGCTGGAATGGCGGCTGAGGAAGGACCAGGCTCAGGCGGCGGGACCGGCCCGGGCAGCGGGGCGTTCCGGCGGCGGGCCGGGCCGGGGCCAGACCCCATCCACGCGGCCGACCGGATCGCCCGGCCCAGCGCGCCCGCCGGGTCCTTCGACCCGGCCGCGACGTCGTTCGCGTCGGCCCCGGCGGGGAACTCGACCCGGAAGCACTCGACCTCCTTCGCGGCCAGGCCCGCCGCCAGTTCCTTCGCTGCCTTGTCCCCGGCGTCGTCGCGGTCGAACGCGATCAGCACCCGCCGGACGCCATGCCGCTCGAAGGCCCGCTCGTGGTCGGCGGTGAACCCGCCCGCCCCGTAGCACGCGGTCACGTGCCGGAACCCCGCGCACCAGAACGTCAGGGCGTCGATCAGCGACTCGGTGACGATCACCTCATCGGACGCGGCGATGGCGGGCAGGTTCCAGACGCCCCGGTGCGGGCCGGGCAGGTAGAGGTGCCTCGGGGTGCCCGCCCGCAGGTCATCGCGGACCTTCCGCCCGTAGACCTCGCTCACCAGGCCGTGCTCGTCGAGGACCGGGATTACCAGCGAGCCGGCGAAATGCTCATGCCCGGAGGCGCGGAAGATCCCCAGCGCCTCCAGCCGGCCCCGGATCTCGGCGCCGTCCTTGCGGCGCTTGTCCGGCAGCCGCAGCCCCAGCGTCCGGTCGGCGTAGCCGAGCCGGAACTCCCCGATCGCCTCGGGATGATCGATCTTCCGCCGGGCCAGGTAGCCCAGCGCGTCCGGGGAATCCTTCAGCACCTTGTGGTAGTAGTCCGTGACCTGGCCCAGCAGCTCATGATCCGCGGCCGTCCGCTCCACCGGGGAGGCCAGCTTCCGGACCGTGGACCGCCTCGGCACCGGCCCGGAGCCGGCTGCGGGCAGGCCGTCGCGCAGCAGCTCCACCGCGTGCCGGAACGACACGCCCTCCGCCCGCATCACCCAGTCGATCACCGACCCGCCCGCCTGGCACGCCCCCATGCAATGCCACAGGTTCTTCCCCGGGCTGATCACCAGCGACGGCGTGTCATCGGCATGGAACGGGCACCGCCCCGTCAGGTCCGCCCCCGTCCGCGCCAGCACGACCCCGGCCGCCTCCGCCAGCGAGACCAGCGGCACCTCCGCCTTCAGCCGCTCGATCTCCGCGTCCGGAACCCGCGCCATCAGCCCGCCCTGTCAAGAGAACAAAACTGTCCTCACACATATAGCTGATACGCTCTGAACCGTCAACCGCGACCAGGAGGCCCCCGGTATGGTCACCCCAGAACCCATCCCGCTGCACCCGCCAGGGAGCGAACCCGTGACCGACGCCGGCTTCGGCCCCCGCCTCGCCGCCGTCCGCAGGAAACAGGCACTCACCCAGCAGGTCGTCGCCGACCGCGCCGGCGTCCACGTCACCAACATCCGCCGCTACGAAGCCGGCAAGGCCGCCCCCACCGTCCACATCCTGCGCAACCTCGCCATAGCCCTCAACGTCAGCGCCGATACGCTCCTATTCGACCCCGGCGAGCGCGGCCCCGAAGACGACCTCGCCCTCCGCCTCGAAGCCCTCAGCCGCCTCGACCCCGACGAGAAAGCAGCCGTCACCGCCCTCATCGAATCCATGCTCCTGCGCCACCAGGCCCGCCACCTCACCACCACCCCCCGCACCGCCGCCCAGTAACCCCCGCACACGCCTCCGCCTCATCACCGGCAACGCCAGCTAACGCCGCGTCACGCGGCGGCGTCACGCGAAGCCGGAGCCGGGACGCGCACGCGAGCCCGGCCGCGTCCCCCGGCCGGCGCGAGGTTGCCGAAAGAAACAGCCGCGGCCCTGCCCAGGCACCGGACGCCGCCCCGCCCGGCCAGCCGCAGCCACCATGATCATCTTCGATGCACAGGTGTATAGGCGGAACGGCGGCACCGAGAAACCGGCGAAACGGACGGCGGCAGGGTGCGCGGAACTAACGCGGACGGGACGATCACAGCAAGTCCTGCGCGTGGCGGCGGATCAACCGGCATCTCCAGGTCGCCGCCGTTGCGTCACGCACCAAGACGCGAACCCTGACCCCGCGTGCATGCCGCTACTCCGGCACGGCCAGTTCCGAGAGCAACTCCTCGACCGAACCAGACACGAGGCGCCACGGCGACCTCACGTCGTCCGAGGCGTAGAGAACCTCGGGAGCCGCAGAACGACGATAATCGAGTGCGATCAGCTGATCGGGACCCAACTCGGCGACTATCAGCGATCGTTTCGGGTCGATATCGCCGGGATAGTGCGACGCGTCCGCCTGGCCCAAGTACAGGGGGTCAACCTCATCCTTCCAGGATCTATTGACCGCGATAATCGCTTCCAGAGTGAAGAACTTCGGCCTCACAGGCTCCGAGCCGAACACGGCTGCAAGGAACGGCGACGAGGCCAGGCTGGACCACCGTCCCTCCCCGAGCGCCCATGTCAGCCCTGGCGGAAGCTTCAGGCCGTTCACTTCGACTTCGTCCTGCCGCATGATCGTCACCCTGACACTGGAAGGCCGGTCATCTGAGCGATGATGTCCATGATTGACTGCCGATACTGCATCGGAGCTTCGATCTGACCGAAGTTCCACGCGTTCACCGATCGCGAGCGCCAACCCATAGAGATCGCATCGCCGCTGTCGTTAAGGAACGCCGTAAAGCCGACAGTCGAACGAGAGCCGCCGAAGACGGCGTTGTTGATCTGCCCATGGCCACCGCGTGACAACACGGCATTGACAGGAGATCCCGGCGCCGTCGGTCTTCCACGCTCGGATAGGCGGACAACCGCCCGGACGCCGGATCATAGACACCAGAGAAGGCGCTCCCCGGCTCAGCCTGCGCGATCGTCTCCGCCGAGCGAGCCGCCGCACCGGCTCCGATATTCGAGACAGAGTTAACACCCTCATTGACGACCGCTTCTGGGGCAAGTGATTCAGCGCTAAATAAGCTCTACTGGCCAGAATGGACCCTCAGGTGGCAAGCTATTTAGGCCATTCGTTACCTCCGACAGCATCGCTTGTGCAGATCGTTCAATTCCTATTGCCGCGCGACCCAGAAGTAGATGGTGTAGGCGACCTTCTGCATCCCTTCCACCGGCCATGATCAAGTCATGAAGCCAGTCGAGCGAGCTTGACGTGACGTTCGGCCACGATCTAGCGAGGGCGAGCGCCGCAGCCTCGACCCCACAAGCACGAGCCAGATTGTCATTTTCTTTCGAGAGAGGTTCCTTGATAATCTCGATGGCCTCCGGTGTAGGCAGCGCGCTTCCTACTAGCCGATAGGCCATAGATCGCACTTCAGGGTCGGCGTCGAGCACCATCGGCGCAAGGTCGCGAGCCACCAGCTCCAGTTGACGTGCCGTCGCTAGCTCACGTTCAGCCGCCTCCCCCGTTCGAGGCCCAGCACCCGCCGAATTGGCAGCCAACTGCCAGACACCGACCCATCTCCGCATGAGGACAAGCACCCAAAGAGAGCAGGCCCGGAACACATGAACTCGTAGATTTCTTATCCGGGCGATAGCGGAGACGAGGTCCGCGCCATCGTCTACTACCGCGCTACCTCCTGGCAGTGCATAGTCGATGAGCTCGGCCGTTGCCTGCTGAGCCTCGGAGAGGGTTCGTGCATTGACCAGACGATCTAGAGGAGTTATCCAGTCAGGGGTGGCCACGTAATACCTCGCTCTTGCAGAACAGCCTGACATAGCGGACACGGAAGCGCCGGTCCACCTTGTCCAATGGGCGGGCCAGGTGGGATTGGCGTGTTAGGCGGTCTGTTGAAGATAGTGCGCATGAAACCACCGCGCGCGGCACCTGGCCCCTCTGTTCCTGCAGCCTGCAGAAGGCAGCCGATTTCCGCACATCCCCCGTGATGGTCCAAGGGACCCAATGGACTGTCAGCAGGCACAGGGCCACGATTGGTATTTACGTCATAGTACTTCTGACCACTGGGCGAGGTGTACTCGGAGGCAAACCGCGAATCACTCGTCCTGTTCGCAGCTGCGAATGTCTGCAGCGGATCGCCTTCTGGGGCAACACACGCACCAGACACGCAAAACGGACACGAAGCCGGATCGCCCAGCCGCTCACCTGCGGAAACAAGGCTGTCAGCCCGGACGTGAACCTGGGCCGCGGGGGAAAGCGCCCAGACGCGAGTTTCAGCCGCGGTGCCGGTCGCCGCCGACGCGATCCCGGCCGGCATGATGACCGCCAGGATGGCCGTCAGGGCGGCGATGGCGGCTGAGAAGAAGACCAGCCGGGAGCGGGCGGAAGGCATGCCGCCGAGTCTGGCAGCGGCCCGGCTCAGTTGCCGAAAGAATCACCCGGCTCGCCGTCGCGGGCCGGGAGGGGTCAGTTGCCGGAAGAATCGCGGGCCACGTTGCCGCGGGAGCTGCCGGAAGAAATCAGCTGGGCAGGAGGGTGAACGCGGTGGTGTGGCGGGGGCGGACGACGGTGAAGTCGCGGTGGTTGAGGGTGGCCAGGGTGGTCAGGCCGAGCCGCTCGGCGACGGCGATCAGGGACGCGTCGATCAGGTCGAGCCGCAGGCTGGCGTACTGTTCGGCCAGGCCGGCGCAGCGCTGCCAGTCCTCGCCGGTGAGGTCGACCGGGGTGAGCTGGCCGCTGGTGATCAGCCGCAGGAACGCGGCCTGGGCGGCGGTGCCGAGCCGGTCCAGGATCAGCCAGGATGCCTCGGCGATCACCGGGACCGGGGCGGCCAGCTGGCCGCGGTGTTCGCGCAGGACGGCGGCGCACTCGCCGTGCCGGTCCGAGCGCCGGTCAGCGGCAGCGAGCCAGATGTTGGTGTCGGCCAGTAGCACGAGAGATGCCCGCGGCCGCTGGTCAGCTGGCGCGGCGGGCGGCAGCCTCGGCCCGCAGCTGGTGGCTGTCACGCCCGGCCCAGCCGGCGTCCCCGGAGTCCGCGGCGCCGATGAACGCCTCGACCGGGTCCCCTGAGGGGGCGGCGGGCAGCCGCTCGGCGAGCAGGTCAGCGGCGACCTGCTCCGGGGACTGGCCGCGGCGGGCGGCCTCGGCTTCCAGCGCGGCGGCCAGATCACCGTGCAGGTGAACGGTCATCGTCATGACACCAGGGTAGGCCCCGGCGATGACTTTCCCTACTGCCTCAGCCACGGCGGCCCGCCGGGACGTTGCCGGAAGAATCCGGGGCCTGGCACCACGGCGCGGGTCCGGGCGGGCCGGGCTGACTGATGGCATGTCGAGTCCCACCAGAGGATCGACGGATGGCTCGGTTGCCGAATTGAGCCTTATTAGGTAATCAAGGGGCGGCCCGCTGCGCGTGCCGCCCTGGCACGGCGGGCTGCGGCCCTGCGGGCCGGTCCCGCCGCGCCAGCGGCCGGGAGGGTTACCGCCCGGTGCCGGCGGCCCAGGTCAGGTGGTTCTGGGCCGCGTCGAGCGCCTGGTGCAGGCGGCGGGCTGAGGCGGCCGCGGCGTCCAGGTGCGCGGTGACGGCGGCGAGCATGGCGGCCGGGTCGCCCTGGTGCTGCCCGGCGACGACCGTGACCTGCCCGGCGGCGGCCTGCTCTTGCAGGAAGGCGTGGATCTGGGCCAGGGCCTGCGGGAGCCGGGCGGCGAGGACAGCGAGCTGCCCGGTGACCTCGTAGGCGCCGGCGGGGTATTGCAGGCCGCCGGTGCCGGGGAGGGTGGCGTGGTTGAGTGCCCGGACCGCCTCGGCGGCCTGCCCGGCCAGTTCCGCCGGGGTCGCGGGGCCGGTCACGACGCGGGTCCCGGCTCTTCCAGAGCCGCCTCGTCGTCCAGGGCGGCGAGCAGATCAGAGACGGCGATCCGCCGGGCCTCGCCGCCGTCACGCTGACCATGCGGGGTGTTGCCAGCGGCTGGGTGTGTGGCGGCGTGGATGGCCTGCAGCGCCCGGATGGTGACCTGGGCGTAGATCTGGGTGGTGTCCAGGCGGGCGTGGCCGAGCATGGCCTGGATGTATCTGATGTCGGCGCCGCCTTCGAGCATGAGCGTGGCCATCGTGTGCCGGAACAGGTGACACGCCCCGGCCTTGGGGACGCCGCTGGCTTTGACGTGGCGGGAGGCGAGCTGGGTGAGGCGGTCCAGGCTGAACGGCTCCCCGTCGGCGGTCAGGAACAGGCTCCCGTCATCATCGCCCAGGGCGAGCTTGGGCCGGGCCTCGGCCAGGTAGCGGGACACCCAGGCCAGCGCCCGGGCGCCGATGGGGATCATGCGGTCCTGCTTGCCCTTGCCCTGGCGGACCAGCAGCGTGGCCCGCTCGCGGTCGATGTCGGTGACCGCGAGGTTCGCCAGTTCGGAGCGGCGGATGCCGGTGGAGTAGAAGACCTCCAGGATGGCCCGGTCCCGGACGCCGAGCGGATCGGCGGTGTCGGGCTGGGCGAGCACCAGTTCGGCTTCGGCCTGGGTGAGCGCGGGCCTGGGGAGCCGCCGCTCGGCCCGCGGGAGCTCGATCTCGCTGGCGGGGTTGTGCAGCACGTGCCGCTGCCGGGCGGCCCATCTGTAGAAGGCCCGGACGGCGAGCAGCCGCTGGGACTGGGACCGGAACGACAGCGGGTCCCCGTTCTTCTTGCGGTAGTGGAACAGGTGCCGCTGGTAGGACTCCAGCACCGGCCGGGTGACCTCGGCCGGGCGGGTGATCCCCCGCTCGCCGAGCCATGCGGCGAGAAAGGCGAGCATGGCCCGCCGGTTCCCGATCGTCCGCGGCGAGTAGCCGCGGGCGGCCATGTCCTCGCAGAAGTCATCGACCAGTCTCGGGAACCCGGCCAGGTCCGCCCGGTCACCCGGTATCGCCTGCGGTGCCCGCTGGCCGGCCCGGCGGGTCACCGGGCACCGCCCGCGGCTGTGACTACGACCCGGCCATTGATCTGCCCGGGGTCAGTGCTTCCCGGCCCATGACCGTCCCCGGAGGCCCCGATATGGCCGCTGGCCTGCCCGTTCACCGTTCCCGGCAGGGGCCGACCGGGGGCCGACCACCCCCCGGCCGGGGGCCGGCCAGGCCCCGACCGCGAGCCCCCGGACCCCGACCGCCCGGGCGCCGTAGCCGCATCCCCGGTGCTTTCGGGCTGCCAGGCCAGCTCGTAGCTGAACCCGCCCGCCCCGGTCCGGTGAGCGGTGATCAGCTCGTAGTCGGTGAGGCGGGCCAGGTGGACTTTCAGCTGGGTGTCGCCGAACGGCAGTGCTTCCCGCAGCTGCCGGCGGGTGAACCGCACCAAGCCCGCGTCCGTCCCCTCCGCCCGGGACCGGGCGGTGACGTAGCCGTGCAGGGCGTCCAGCAGCCGGCGGGTGCCGGGCGGCAGCTCATCCAGCGACGGGCCGAGCACCCCGGCGGCTAGCTTGCCGGCCAGGGCGATGTCGGCGGGGTGGTCTCGACGTAGCGGATCACCGCCCCGCCGCGGGCCGCGGTCTTCACCGGCCGCTGGTGCTGGTGCAGCAGCGTGATGGCGGAGATGAGCGTCAGGTACTTCACGTGGTCCCGCCTGGTCCGGACCGTGCCGTCGGCGAAGGCCAGCGACCTGGCGTGCGGGTTGACGACCGCCAGCGGCTCGATCAGCCGCTGGGCGTCCTGGTGCAGCCGCCGGACGCTCTCCGCCTCGGCGCCGGCCAGCAGCCCGTCCAGGGTCTGCGCGGCCCGCTGCCGGTCGTGGATCGCCCGGGTCTGCTCCCGCCCCTCATCGACGGTCAGGACCAGGCACCTGTTGAGCAGTTCCTCATCGACGTCGGTCGCGGTGGTGGTCAGGAAGATCGCCGCCGGCCCGGTCACCGTGTAGACGCTGGTCACCAGCCGGCCCGTCGCCGGGTCCTTCCCCGTGCTCGCGATCGACAGCTCCCCGTCGGACTGCAGCAGCTTCAGCGCGTAGGCCGCCCGCTCCGCGCCCTCCTCCTCCGCCACGGCCAGGACCTTGTGCGCCAGGTCGGCCTCGCCCATGTAAAACAAGCTCTGGCCGGTCATCGCCGAGAACCGCACCCGGTCCTCCGGCGGAACGAACCCCAGCACCGCGTCCATCAGCGCGCTCTTGCCCGCCGCGCTGGTGGACTGCACGATCACCGCCAGCGGGCGGGGCAGCTTGCGGCTGATGGCCGCGAGATAGCCCACCAGGCAGTTGGCCTCCTCCCCGGCCATCCCCGCCCGCGCGAAATCCGCCACGATCCGGCCGGCCAGGCCCGGGTCGCGCAGCAGTCCCAGCGCCCGCTCCCGCTGCCCGGCCGTCATCGGCGGCGGCCCGTCCGCCGGGGCCTGCGCGGCGGTCACGGCCTGGTCGGCGAGCCGCTCGCAGCCCAGCAGCACCCTGCCCAGGTCCTTCTTGATGACATCGGGCCCGGCGCCCAGCTCGGCGGCGGCCGCGGCGATGAACGCGGCCCGTGCCCTGGCCGAGTAGAGGTCGATCGTGTCGACGTGGAACCGGACGCCGCCCTGCCCGTCAGGGGCCGAGCACATGACGTTGACCCGCAGCGCCTCGAAGCTGGCCGCCTTGTCCAGGCCCCGGACCCGCCAGGCCCGCTCCCCGAACCGCCACGACGCCTCCCCGCCCGACAGCACCGGCTCATCAGCCGTCACCGCAGCGGGAGCGGGTGAGACCGCGGCCGGATCCACCGCGGGCGGCTCCGGGTCAGGGATGGCGGCTGAGAAAGAAACCGGCTCCGGCCCGGGCTCCGGGACCTCGGGAGCCGGTTCCGGGAGCGGGGCGCCGCGGCGGCGGGCCGGGCCGGGACCAGACCCCATCCACGCGGCCGAGCGGATCGCCCGCCCAAGCGCGCCGGCCGGGTCCTTCGAGGCGACCGCGACGTCGTTGGCGTCGGCCCCGGCCGGGAACCCGACCCGGAAGCACTCGACCCCACGGGCGGCCAGGTCCGCCGCCAGCTCCCTCGCGGCCTTGTCCCCGGCGTCGTCGCGGTCGAACGCGATCAGCACCCGCCGGACGCCATGCTCAGCGAAGGCCCGCTCGTGATCGGGCGTGAACCCGCCCGCCCCGTAGCACGCGGTCACGTGCCGGAACCCGGCGCACCAGAACGACAAAGCGTCGATCAGCGACTCCGCCACGATGATCTCATCGGACGCGGCGACCGCCGGCAGGTTCCACACGCCCCGGTGCGGCCCCGGCAGGTAAAGGTGCCTCGGGGTGCCCGCCCGCAGGTCATCACGGACCTTCCGCCCGTAGGCCTCCGCCACGTTCCCGGCCTCATCGAGGACCGGGATCACCAGCGACCCCGCCAGATGCTCATGGCCGGACGCCCGGAAGATCCCCAGCGCCTCCAGCCGGCCCCGGATCTCCGCGCCGTCCCTGCGGCGCTTGCCCGGCAGCCGCAGCCCCAGGGTCCGGTCGGCGTAGCCGAGCCGGAACGCCTCCAGGGCTTCCGGGTGATCGATCCGGCGGCGGGCCAGGTAGCCCAGCGCGTCCGGCGACTCCTTCAGCACCCGGTGGTAGTAGTCCGCGACCTGGCCCAGCAGCTCGTGATCGGCGGCCGTCCGCTCCACCGGGGAGGCCAGCTTCCGGACCGTGGACCGCTTCGGACCCGCCCCCGCCGCCGAGACCGCGGCCGGGCTGTCGCGCAGCAACTCCACCGCGTGCCGGAACGACACGCCCTGCGCCCGCATCACCCAGTCGATCACCGACCCGCCCGCCTGGCACGCCCCCAGGCAATGCCACAGGTTCTTCCCCGGGGAGATCACCAGCGACGGCGTATCGTCAGCGTGGAACGGGCACCGGCCCGTCAGGTCCGCCCCCGTCCGCGCCAGCTCCACCCCGGCCGCCTCCGCCAGCCCAGCCAGCGGAACCCCGGCTTTCAGCCGCTCGATCTCCGCGTCCGGGACCCGCGCCACGCCACCCTCCCGCAGGAAACTTCAGAATGGGGTAACAGCCAAATCAGCATGGCATACTCACCAAGTATCGGCAACAGCCGATGAGATCCGCGACATGACAGGAGACCCCGATGCGGGCACACTTGACGCCAGTCCCACCGGCAGCCGCGGAAGAGGCCACCATGCCGCTCGGCGAGCAGATCCGGCGCCTGCGCGCCGAGCGCCGCTGGTCCCAGGCCGACCTCGCCAGCCGCCTCGGCACCAACGACGCCGCCGCGATCAGCCGCTACGAGAACGGCAAGATGACGCCCACCACCGACGTCGTCGTCCGCCTCGCCGAGATCTTCGACGTCACCACCGACTACCTGCTCATCGACGGCGCCCCCCGCCGCCCCTTCGGCGACCCCCGCGACGAGCTCACCGAGAAGATCACCCTCGCCAGCCGCCTCCCCCCGGCCGACAAGGCCGCCATCGCCCACATCATCGACGGCCTCCTCGCCAACCACCGCATCCGCGCCGCCCTCGACCAAGCCCGCTAACCCAGCCCCAGCCGCGGCCAAGATCATTCAGAAATGCAATGGTCTGCCAAGATCAACAACAGCAGCCGGCAGAACACGGCGGCAGGGCGGCTGAGAAGAAAAGCGGCAGCACGCGCGGCCAGCCCGCGCAAGCCCACGCGGCCCGCGCGCGCTGCCGGAAGAAGCGGCGTTGCCGAAAGGAACAGCCGGCGCCCCGCCCGGCCCCCGGACATCGCCCCGCCCGGCCAGCGGAAGCGACCACGATCATCTTTGATGCATAGGTGTGCAGGAGAAACCCGGCAGCAACTGGAAAGCGGGCGAAACGGGCACAAGACCGGTCAGAGAGAGAAGGAGCGGAACAACGGGAGCCAGCACGACTACGGCAAGCAGCGACTGGACCGGCGCAAGCCAACGCGCCGCGCCTCATGCGGACCGCGCACGCGCCACGCACGACTTGGCCGCCGCGCGCGTGTCCCGGACCGTTAGCTGACCCACCAGGGGACGCGTGGGTTCAACTCGGCCGCCAGGGAACCGAAAGCGAGATCATCCATCTCCAGGTAGCCATGATCGTCAACGAAGAAGACCCCGCGCGCGAACCCGGCTGCGATCGTCGTCAGCATGTCGCGAACCGTCAGGAACTCAACGGGGTGCTCGGACTCCTCGATCCTGAAATGACGCACAACTCCCGGCATCTCACCGCTGAGATCAGTGACATAGAAGTCTCCGCCGCCGTTGGCGAAGATCGGCAGCCATCCCGGCGTCCATCGCTGATCAGACACGAAGGCCCGATAGTTCGCGACGGCGTCTTCCAGCGAGAGGAGGTAGAAGCCAGGAAAAAGGTGAATGTCATCCAGCGTGGGGATCCCCTCGGTCTCCGTGCCATCTCGCCACGAATACAGGGACTCGACCTGCTCAGAACCGGGCAGGTCGCACCCACGAAGGAGCATCCGGGTCTGGTCGGCATCGAGTCCTGGCCTGAGCGCGCTGAGCAAGATGCGCCGCCCGAGCCGCTCAAGCCCGATCTCGATATCGGCCAAGGCCGAAGTAACCTCGTTCATCATGGTCCAAATGTCACGTTGAAAGGATCACCGACACCGATGCCGGAGTCTTGGAAGAACCTGCTCAGCACGCCACCCTGATAGCTCTGTTCCGCCGTAGGGACCGCGCGAACGAACGCGCCGCATCCACCCTGCGCCGAGCAGGCAAAAGGATACTCATCCAAGGACTGGCCAGCAGGTGCCGGCGCCTGTCCACGCAATGCCGCCCTGCGGTTGGCATCCCGGATCGCGGAGCTCACTCGGTTGAGTCGAGTCGGTGCGCCATTCGCCACCGCATCGTCGAAGTTCTGCGCGATCCCAGGCGCACGAGTGCGGCTGAACACCACGGTCGGAACTTCTTCTGGGGCAAAGACGACGACAGCGCACTGGCTTGATTACCCAAACCAAGCCAGAATGCTTAGCTCCGCGTTGTCTAGGCCGACAGTGCTGGTAATCTCGCGGTGTTCTTCAAGAAGCTCTTTCCCGTTCTGATGGTCAAGGATGGCCAGGTCAGCCTGGCCATCACTCCAGACGGTCAGCCGGGCGGCCTTTGTGGCGGACTCAAAGTCCACCCATGCTGCGGCTGGATTTCGGTCAACTGGACCGCGGGTAGCAGAGACCGTGATTCCTCTTGCAGCTAGTAGCTGACGACGACCTTCAACCCAGCGCTCTAGCATGTCGAGGATGCTTGTGCTCATGGTTTGGTCAACAACCATACAATGTCGGTCGCAGGCGGCATCTCAGGAAGCGCACGGCCGTAGCGAGCCCAGAACGAGTTCGGTCCCCTGATGGTAGCCCAACCTGCCTTACCGCCAGGCGACAACGAATCCGCAGGAACGTTGAATTCGACGTACCGACTGCCGGACGCGGCCTGCTGCATGTACGCCGCAGGATCCGCCGGGGATGCAACGTTGGTGACGCCACCCGCGCCTTCCTGCACTACGCGAGTGTCGGCCATAGCTTGATGCTCCCCAGCGGACATCCAGCGTCCGACGCGAGTCAGTCCTCCGCCGGCATCGGCAGCCGACCCTGCTGCTTCTGGGGCAACACACGCACCAGGTGCACATTTCGGACATGCAGCCGGTTCGCCCTGGTGCTGACCAGGGGAAACAAGACGGTCAGCCCCGGCGTGAACCGGGGCCGCGAGGGAAAACGCCCAGACGCGGTTTCCAGCCGCGGGAGCCGTCGCCGCTGACGCGGTCCCGGCCGGCAGCAGCACCGCTAGGACGGCCGCCAGGGCGGCCAGGATCGCGGCTGAGAAGAAGGTCAGCCGGCGGGCGGGGAGCATGCGCTCAGCCTGGCACCGGCTCCGGCGGGTTGCCGGAAGAATCGCGGCCGGCGAAGCCGGGGAAGTTGCCGGAAGAACTGGCCGCTGCGGCGTGGCTGGCGGTCAGGCCGCGGTGGCGGGGCGGAAGGAGATGTCGAGTTCGGCGTCCAGCGCCCGCGCCAGGCGGGCCAGCAGCGGGACCGTCGGGGTCGCCCCGCCCGATTCCAGCCGGGACAGCTGCGGCTGGGTCATCCCGGTCCGGGCCGCCAGCTCGGCCTGGGTCAGGCCCAGCTCCATCCGCCGGTCATAGACCATCTGGCCGAGCAGCAGCGCCGCCCGCGCCTCCTCATAGGCGGCCTCGTGCCGGGCGGCACCGGTCCGCTCCCACCGGGCGTGTGCCCCGCTGTCGCTCATCAGTCCCACTTCCGCTCGTAGAGGTTCCCGGCGATGCCGTGATCGGGGTGCCCGGCCGCATGACCGGCCTCGCAGGCCCGCTGCGCCGCGATCGCCCTGGCCACCTCGGCCCGCTCCCGCTGCCGGGTCTTGGCGAACACCGTCAGCAGCACCACCCGCCGGCCCGGCGCCAGCCAGTAGCTGACCCGCACGTCACCGCGGCCCAGCGCGAACCGCAGCTCCCGGGTCTTGCCGCCCAGGTGCCGCGAGTACGGCTCCCCGAGCGTCTCCGCCCGCTCGGCCAGCAGGTCAGCCGCCGCCTCGGCCTTCGCGTACTGCCCCAGCGGCAGGCCATCCAGCCAGGACCGGACCTCCGGCTCCACCTCGATGTCGAACCGACCTGACATACCGCCAAGGATATATACCACCTCCGGGATGAGCGAACCCCGCCAGCCAGTTGCCGAAAGATTCCGAGACCTGGCACCGCGGGCCAGCAGCCGCCAGTCCGGGCTGACTGACGGGACAGTTGCCGAATTCAGCTATATAGGTATCAAGGGCGGCTCGCTGGGGCTGGCGGGCCGCCCCGGCCCTGCGGGCCGGCGGCCCGCCGCCCCGCGCCGCCAGATGTCCTATGGCTCTGTGGCGGCGGCCCAGGTCAGGTGATTCTGGGCGTTGTCGAGGGCCTGGTGCAGTCGGCGGGCCGACGCGACCGCGGCGTCAAGGTCCGCGGTGACGGCGGTGAGCATGGCGGCCGGGTTCCCGGCGTGCTGCCCGGCGACGACGGTGACCTGGCCGGCGTTCGCCTGCTCGGCGAGGAAGGCCAGCAGCTGGGCCAGGGCCTGGGGAAGCCGGGCGGCGAGGACGGACAGCTGCCCGGTGACCTCGTAGGCGTCGGCGGGGTATTCCAGGCCGCCGGCTCCGGGCAGGGTGGCGTGGTTGAGTGCCCGGACCGCCTCGGCGGCCTGCCCGGCCAGCTCCGCCGGGGTCACTGCCCGGCTCCCGTCTCGCCGGCGGCTTCCTCGTCCAGGGCGGCGAGCAGTTCCGCGGCGGCCACCTTCCGGGCCTGAGCGTCATCACGGCCGGCTTCCCGCCCGTGGCGGGGCTCGTTCGCCGCGGCGGGGTGGGTGGCCGCGTGGATCGCCTGCAGTGCCCGGATGGTGACCTGGGCGTAGATCTGGGTGGTGTCGAGCCGGGCATGCCCGAGCATCGCCTGGATGTAGCGGATGTCCGCGCCGCCCTCCAGCATGACGGTCGCCATCGTGTGCCGGAAGAGGTGGCATGCCCCGGCCTTGGGGACCCCGGATGCCTTGACGTGGCGGGAGGCGAGCTGGGTGAGGCGGTCCAGGCTGAACGGCTCCCCGTCAGCGGTCAGGAACAGGGTCCCGTCGTCGTCGCCCAGGGCGAGCTTCGGCCGGACCTCGGCGAGGTAGCGGGACACCCAGGCCAGTGCCCGGCCGCCGATGGGGATCATGCGGTCCTTCTTGCCCTTGCCCTGGCGGACCAGCAGCGTGGCCCGCTCGGCGTCGATGTCGGTGACCGCCAGGCCGGCCAGCTCGGAGCGGCGGATGCCGGTGGAGTAGAAGACCTCCAGGATCGCCCGGTCCCTGATCCCGAGCGGATCGGAGATGTCGGGCTGGGCCAGGACCAGCTCGGCCTCGGCCACCGTGAGCGCGGGCCTGGGGAGCCTGTGCTCGGCCCGGGGCAGCTCGATCTCGCTGGCGGGGTTGTGGAGCACGTGCCGGCCCCGGGCGGCCCACTTGAAGAAGGCCCGGACGGCGAGCAGCCGCTGGGACTGCGACCGGAAGCTCAACGGCTGCCCGTTCTTCTTCCGGTAGTGGAAAAGGTGCCGCTGGTAGGACTCCAGCACCGGGCGGGTGACCTCAGCGGGGCGGGTGACGCCCCGCTCGGCCAGCCAGGCGGCGAGGAAGGCGAGCATGCCCCGCCGGTTGCCGATCGTGCGCGGCGAGTAGCCGCGGGCGGCCATGTCCTCGCAGAACGCATCGACCAGGCGGGGGAACCCGGCCAGGTCCGCCCGGTCCCCGGGAATGGCCTGCGGTGGCCGCTGCCCGGCGGGGCGGGTCACCGCGGGCCTCCCGCTGCGATTGCGACCCGGTGATTGTTCTGGCCGGGGTCAGTGCTTTCCAGCCGCCGGCCGCTCCCGGAAGCTCTGGAATGGCCGCTGGCCTGGCCATTCAGTGCTTCCGGTGCGGGCCGACCGGGGGCCGACCTCCCCCCGACCGGGGGCCGACCAGGCCCCGACCGCGGCCCCTCATGCCCCGACCTGTCCGGCGTCGTAGCCGCATCGCCAGTGCTCTCGGGCTGCCAGGCCAGCTCGTAGCTGAACCCGCCCGCCCCGGCCCGGTGCGGGATGATCAGCTCGTAGTCGGCGAGGCGGGCCAGGTGGACTTTCAGCTGGGTGTCGCCGAAGCTCAGCGCCTCCCGCAGCTGCCGGCGGGTGAACCTGATCAGCCCCGGGTCGGTGCCCTCCGCCCGGCTGCGCTGGCTGACGTAGCCGGCGATCGCTTCCAGCAGCCGGCGGGTGCCCGGCGGCAGCTCATCGAGGGACTGGGCCAGCACCCGGGCGGCCAGCCGGTCGGCCAGGGCGATATCGGCGGGGCTGGTCTCGACGTAGCGGATCACCGCCTCGCCCCGGCTGGCGGTCTTCACCGGCCGCTGGTGCTGGTGCAGCAGCGTGATCGCGGCGATCAACGTCAGGTACTTCACGTGGTCCCGCCGCGTCCGCACCGTCCCGTCGGCGAACCCCAGCTCCCGGGCGTGCGGGTTGACCACGGCGAGGGGCTCCAGGAGCCGCTGGGCGTCCTGGTGCAGCCGCCGGACGCCCTCGGCCTCCGCCCCGGCGAGCAGCCCGTCCAGGGTCTGCGCGGCCCGCTGCCGGTCGTGGATCGCCCTGGTCTGCTCCCGCCCCTCATCAACCGTGAGAACCAGGCACCGGTTCAGCAGCTCCTCGTCGACGTCGGTGGCGGTGGTGGTCAGGAAGATCGCCGCCGGCCCGGTGACGGTGTAGACGCTGGTCACCAGCCGCCCCGTCGCCGGGTCCTTCCCGGTGGAGGCGATCGACAGCTCCCCGTCCGACTGCAAGAGCTTGAGCGCATACGACGCCCGCTCCGCGCCTTCCTCCTCCGCGACCGCCAGGACCTTGTGGGCCAGGTCAGCCTCGCCCATGTAAAACAAGCTCTGGCCGGTCATCGCCGAGAACCGCACCCGGTCCTCACCCGGCACGAACCCCAGCACCGCGTCCATCAGCGCCGACTTCCCCGCCGCGGAAGTGGACTGGACGATCACCGCCAGCGGGCGGGGCAGCTTCCGGCTGACCGCGGCCAGGTAGCCGAGCAGGCAGTTGGCCTCCTCCCCGGCCATCCCCGCCCTCGCGAAATCCGCCACGATCCGCTCCGCCAGGCCCGGGTCACGCAGCAGGGCAAGCGCCCGCTCCCGCTGCCCGGCGCTCATCGGCGGCGGCCCCTCACGCGGGGCCTGGGCGGCGGTCACCGCCTGGTCGGCCAGCCGCTCGCAGCCCAGCAGCACCCGCCCCAGATCCCGCTTGACCACCTCGGGCCCGGCGCCCAGCTCGGCGGCCGCCGCGGCGACGAACCCGGCCCTGGCCCTGGCCGAGTAGAGGTCGATCGTGTCGACGTGGAACCTCGCCCCGCCATCACCACCGGGCGCCGAGCACATGACGTTGACCCGCAGCGCCTCGAAGCTCGACGCCTTGTCCAGACCCCGCACCCGCCAGGCCCGCTCCCCGAACCGCCACGACGCCTCCCCGCCGCTCACCGCCGGCGCCGGCTCTTCCGCCATCACCGGGGCGGGAGAGGCCGCGGGCGGCCCGGCCGGGCCAGCAGCCGCCGGCACGGCGGCGGGCGGCGGATCAGCGGCTGAGAAGGGAACCGGCGTCGGCCCGGGCTCCGGGACCGCAGGAGCCGGTTCCGGGAGCGGGGCGTTCCGGCGGCGGGCCGGGCCGGGACCAGACCCCATCCACGCCGCGGACCGGATCGCCCGCCCCAGAGCGCCCGCCGGGTCCTTCGACCCGACCGCGACATCGTTCGCGTCGGCCCCGGCGGGGAACTCGACCCGGAAGCACTCGACTCCCCGGTCGGCCAGGCTCGCCGCCAGGTCCCTCGCGGCCTTGTCCCCGGCGTCATCGCGGTCGAACGCGATCAGCACCCGCCGCACCTGATGCCGTTCGAAGGCCCGCTCGTGGTCGGCGGTGAACCCGCCCGCCCCGTAGCAGGCGGTCACGTGCCGGAACCCCGCGCACCAGAACGACAGGGCGTCGATCAGCGACTCGGTCACGATCACCTCATCGGACGCCGCGACCGCGGGCAGATTCCACACGCCCCGGTGCGGCCCCGGCAGGTAGAGATGCTTAGGGGTGCCCGCCCGCAGGTCATCACGGATCTTCCGGCCGTAGACCTCGCTCACGTTCCCGGCCTCGTCGAACACGGGGACCACCAGCGACCCGGCCAGATGCTCATGGCCGCTGGCGCGGAAGATCCCCAGCGCCTCCAGCCGGCCCCGGATCTCGGCCCCGTCCCTGCGGCGCTTGTCCGGCAGCCGCAGCCCCAGCGTCCGGTCGGCGTAGCCGAGCCGGAACTCCCCCAGAGCCTCCGGGTGATCGATCTTCCGCCTGGCCAGGTAGCCCAGCGCGTCCGGCGACTCCCTCAGCACCCGGTGGTAGTAGTCCGTGACCTGGCCCAGCAGCTCATGATCGGCCGCCGCCCGCTCCACCGGCGGGGCCAGCCTGCGCACCGTCGAGCGCTTCGGCCCCGCACCCGCGGCGGCGGGAAGGCCGTCCCGCAGCAACTCCACCGCGTGCCGGAAGCTCACGCCCTCGGCCCGCATCACCCAGTCGATCACACTGCCCCCGGCCTGGCAGGCGCCCATGCAGTGCCACAGGTTCTTCCCCGGGCTGATCACCAGCGACGGCCTGTCGTCCTCATGAAACGGGCATCGCCCGGTGAAGTCCTCGCCCGTCCGGCGCAGCTCGACCCCGGCCGCCTCCGCCAGCGCAACCAGCGGCACCTGCTCCTTCAGCCGCCCGACCAGCTCCTCCGGGACCCGCACCGCACCGCCCTCCGAAAGAAACCTCAACTTGCTTGAACGCCATAATGTTCATGGCATGTATAGCATGTCAAGGAGCCCGGACGTGGCACCGGCGGCAAGCGGGAGGCGAGCTGTGGCCCCACAATGGGGATGGCACATCGACCACGACCAGGAAGGCCAGCCAGCCATGGCCCTCGGCGAGCGGATCCGCCAGCTCCGCAAGGAAGCCGGCCTATCCCAGGCCGACCTCGCCGACAAGATCGGCGCCGACCCCGGCCGCGTCTCCCGCTACGAAGCCGGCCGCATCACCCCCTCCGCCGACGCCCTGGTCCGCCTCGCCGAGACCCTCAACATCTCCATCGACCACCTCCTCATCGACGACATCCCCCGCCGCCCCCTCCACTCCGCCGAAGACGCCCTCGGCGACCGCCTCGCCAACGTCGCCGAACTACCCCCCGACGACCTCGCGTCGCTCCTCAACGTCATCGACGGCCTCGTCGCCAAGAACCGCCTCAAAACCCTCGCCGGCGGCCTCAGCTAAACCCCGCGGGAACGCGCAGGCACGGGAACGCGGCGCGAGCACGCGAAACCAGGCGCGGCCACCACCACGCGAGCGGCGCGGCACCGCGCGGCCCGGCACGCAGCTCCCGCCGGCCACGGCCCGGCCCAAGATCATTCAGAAATGCAATGGTCTGACAAGATCAACCAGCAGCCGGCAGAACACGGCGGCAGGGCGGCTGAAGAGGAGGGCGGCAGGACGGGCCAGCAGTGCGGCGAGCAGGCGGGCCAGCGGACGGCAGAGACCACGACCACGCGAGCACCCGCGCGGCCAGCGCACGCAAGACGACCACGCGCAACGCAACCGCTATCACCCGCCGCGGCGCGAGAAACGGAACAGGCCGCGCCACGCACCCGGCAGGCACGCACGGCGGGCGACACGGCGCCATCCAGCCCCGGCCGGGTCACGCCGCCCCGCGCGCCACCGCCAGCACAACCGGCGGCGGCCACCAGAGCCCACCTCGATCATCGTGATGCCTAGGTGTGCAGTCGGAGAAGCAGCAACTGAGAAACGGGCGAAACGGACAGGCAAGCGACCAGGGGGACATCGTGACGGCAACGAGCGCGAGGGTGACCGTCCCTAACCTGACCTGGAAGCCTATAGTTCGATCCATTCACCGAGTTCGCTGAGGTCCTTCCCCCGGAGGAAGTCCTGCACCAGGCCCCACGCACGGTCGACACCAACCCCAGCCTGGGCTGAGAACTCGGCGGTCTCGTCCATGACGAGAACCTCGACCATCTCCCCCGACGCCGAGCCGTCACCCTCCAGAAGTGACGTAGCTTCTGGACTCGTCAGCGCCTGCACCACAGCCACCGAACCGCTAAACCCTACGGTCAAGACCGGGAACTCATCGATACGCCTTACCTCGACGTACCCCTCGCCGCGCGCCCTCAGCTCCGCGAACCGATCGTTCAGGGTCTCAACGTCCGACCGATTCTCGACCGGGTCGAAGCGCCCCGACGCGGGCAAGGTGGCTGCCCACACAACATCGACCATGCCATCTCCTAGACTCACCGAACTGATCATCACGGCCAGGGCTTCGGATCGTTCGCGTTTCCTATGAACGTCCTTCCGTTGAACCACCTTGACGATGGAGGAACAGTTCCAAGCGGCGGCCTGACCGTCAACTCAGCACCTTCCGGCAGCAAAGTGGGCAGTTGAGAATTGCAGTAGCCGCAGATGCCGTTCGGGTTGTCGATGAGCAACTCGGCCTTCGACACACCCGTCTCTCGCATGATCAGCGCGGCCTGTCCCTCAACATGACCGCTGGCAGCGTAGTTGGGCAAGGAAGACCTGCCCGACACCAGAGGTGTCAACTCGCCATCGACGTTAAGAACGCCAGCGGTCTTACCCTCCTGACCGATCGAAGCAAGCAGCGACTGCCCGCCTGATGCTGCTTCTGGGGCAACACACGCACCAGGCACCCAAAACGGACACGCAGCGGCTTCGCCCAGACGCTGACCAGGGGAAACAAGACGGTCAGCCCCGGCGTGAACCGGGGCCGCGAGGGAAAACGCCCAGACGCGGTTTCCAGCCGCGGGAGCCGTCGCCGCTGACGCGGTCCCGGCCGGACAGACGACCGCTAGAACGGCCGCCAGGGCGCAGGATAGCGGCTGAGAAGAAGGCCAGCCGGGGGCGGGCGGGGAGCATGGGCTCAGCCTGGCACCGGCCCCGGCGTTGCCGAAAGATCCCGGCCGGTGTCGCCGGGACAAGTTGCCGAAAGAATCCGGGGCCTGGCACCGGCGGCCAGCAGCCCCGGACGCCGGGCTGGCTGATGGCTGGCTGGCTGATGGCTGAGTTGCCGAATTGAGCCTTATAGGTAACAAGGGCGGCGCCAGGCCCGGCAGGACCGCCTGCGGCCCTGCCGGGCCGGCGGCCCGCCGCCCGCGCCGCCAGACCTCTGGCTACTGCCCGGCTCCTGCCGCCCAGGTGAGGTGGTTCTGGGCTGCGTCGAGGGCCTGGTGCAGGCGGCGGGCGGAGGCGGCCGCGGCGTCGAGGTCCGCGGTGAGGGCGGTGAGCATGGCGGCCGGGTCGCCCTGGTGCTGCCCGGCGACGACGGTGACGGCCCCGGCGCCGGCCTGCTCTTGCAGGAAGGTGAGGATCTGGGCGAGGGCCTGCGGGAGGCGGGCGGCGAGGACGGACAGCTGCCCGGTGACCTCGTAGGCGTCGGCAGGGTATTGCAGGCCGCCGGTGCCGGGGAGGGTGGCGTGGTTGAGCGCCCGGACCGTTTCGGCGGCCTGCCCGGCCAGTTCCGCCGGGGACGCGGGGCCGGTCACGACGGGTCTCCGGTCTCTTCCATGCCTTCGTCGTCCAGGGCGGCCAGCAGCTCGGCGGCCGCCACTTTCCGGGCCTGAGCGTCATCACGGCCGGCTTCCCGCCCGTGCCGGGGCTGGTTCGCGGCGGCGGGGTGGGTGGCGGCGTGGATGGCCTGCAGCGCCCTGATGGTGACCTGGGTGTAGATCTGGGTGGTGTCGAGGCGGGCGTGGCCGAGCATGGCCTGGATGTAGCGGATGTCGGCTCCGCCTTCGAGCATGAGGGTTGCCATCGTGTGCCGGAACAGGTGGCAGGCTCCCTGCTTGGGGACCCCGCTGGCTTTGACGTGGCGGGAGGCGAGCTGGGTGAGGCGGTCCAGGCTGAACGGCTCCCCGTCAGCGGTCAGGAACAGCGTCCCGTCGTCATCACCGATGGCGAGCTTCGGCCGGGCCTCGGCCAGGTAGCGGGACACCCAGGCCAGCGCCCGGGCGCCGATGGGGATCATGCGGTCCTGCTTGCCCTTGCCCTGGCGCACCAGGAGCGTGGCCCGCTCGTGGTCGATGTCGGTGACCGCGAGATTAGCCAGCTCGGAGCGGCGGATGCCGGTGGAGTAGAAGACCTCCAGGATGGCCCGGTCCCGGACGCCGAGCGGATCGCAGGTGTCGGGCTGGGCCAGGACCAGCTCGGCTTCGGCCTGGGTCAGGGCGGGCCTGGGCAGGCGGCGTTCGGCCCGCGGGAGCTCGATCTCGCTGGCGGGGTTGTGCAGCACGTGCCGGCCCCGGGCGGCCCATTTGAAGAACGCCCGGACCGCCAGCAGCCGCTGGGACTGCGACCGGAAGCTGAGCGGGTCGCCGTTGGCCTTGCGGTAGTGGAACAGGTGCCGCTGGTAGGACTCCAGCACCGGCCTGGTGACCTCAGCGGGGCGGGTGATGCCCCGCTCGCCGAGCCAGGCGGCGAGGAAGGCGAGCATGGCCCGCCGGTTCCCGATCGTGCGGGGCGAGTAGCCGCGGGCGGCCATGTCCTCGCAGAACGCATCGGCCAGGCGGGGGAACCCGGCCAGGTCAGCCCGGTCCCCGGGGATCGCCTGCGGGGAACGCTGCCCGGCGGGGCGGCGGGTCACCGGGGGCCTCCCGCTGCGATTGCGACCCGGTGATTGATCTGGCCAGGGTCAGCGCTTTCCAGCCGCCGGCCGCTCCCGGAAGCTCTGGAATGGCCGCTGGCCTGCCCATTCAGTGCTTCCGGCGCGGGCCGACCGGGGGCCGACCTCCCCCCGGCCGGGGGCCGACCAGGCCCCGACCGGGATCCCTCCTGCCCCGACCGGTCAGCGACCGTAGCCGCATCCCCGTCGCTGCCCGGAGGCTGCCAGGCCAGCTCGTAGCTGAACCCGCCCGCCCCTGCCCGGTGCGGTATGACCAGCTCGTAGTCGGCGAGGCGGGCGAGGTGGACTTTCAGCTGGGTGTCGCCGAAGCTCAGCGCCTCCCGCAGCTGCCGGCGGGTGAACCTGATCAGCCCAGGGTCGGTCCCCTCCCCCCGGCTGCGCTGGCTGACGTAGCCGGCGATCGCCTCCAGCAGCCGGCGGGTGCCCGGCGGCAGCTCATCGAGGGACTGGCCGAGGATCTGGGCGGCGAGCTTGTCGGCCAGGGCGATGTCCGCCGGGGTGGTCTCGACGTAGCGGATCACCGCCTCGCCGCGGCTGGCCGTCTTCACCGGCCGCTGGTGCTGGTGCAGGAGCGTGATGGCGGCGATGAGGGTCAGGTACTTCACGTGGTCCCGCCTGGTCCGGACCGTGCCGTCGGCGAACGCCAGCGACCGGGCGTGCGGGTTGACCACCGCCAGGGGCTCGATCAGCCGCTGGGCGTCCTGGTGCAGCTTGCGGACGCTCTCCGCCTCCGCCCCGGCCAGCAGCCCGTCCAGGGTCTGCGCCGCCCGCTGCCGGTCGTGGATCGCCCTCGTCTGCTCCCGGCCCTCATCCACCGTCAGGACCAGGCAGCGGTTCAGCAGCTCCTCATCGACGTCGGTCGCGGTGGTGGTCAGGAAGATCGCCGCCGGCCCGGTCACCGTGTAGACATTGGTCACCAGCCGGCCCGTCGCCGGATCCTTCCCGGTGCTCGCGATCGACAGCTCCCCGTCCGATTGCAGCAGCTTGAGGGCGTAGGCGGCCCGCTCGGCGCCCTCTTCCTCGGCGACCGCCAGGACCTTGTGGGCCAGGTCGGCCTCGCCCATGTAGAACAGGGACTGGCCGGTCATCGCCGAGAACCGCACCCGGTCCTCCGAAGGCACGAACCCCAGCACCGCGTCCATCAGCGCGCTCTTCCCGGCCGCCGACGTGGACTGCACGATCACCGCCAGCGGCCTCGGCAGCTTCCGGCTGACCGCGGCGAGATAGCCCACCAGGCAGTTGGCGGCCTCCCCGGCCATCCCCGCCCTCGCGAAATCGGCGGTGATCCGGCCGGGCAGGTCCGGGTCGCGCAGCAGCCCCAGCGCCGCCGCCCGGTCCCGCTCGCTCATCGGCGGCGGGCCCTCCGCCGGCGCCTGGGCGGCGGTCACGGCCTGGTCGGCGAGCCGCTCGCAGCCCAGCAGCACCCGCCCCAGATCCTTCTTGACCACCTCGGGCTCGGCGCCCAGCTCGGCGGCCCCCGCCGCGATGAACGCGGCCCGGGCCCTGGCTGAGTAGAGATCCACCGTGTCGACGTGGAACCGGGTCCCGCCGGCGCCATCAGGAGCTGACGCCATGACGTTGACCCGCAGCGCCTCGAAGCTGGCCGCCTTGTCCAGGCCCCGCACCCGCCAGCACCGGTCCCCGAACCGCCACGACGCCTCCCCGCCGGCCACCACCGGATCCGGCCCGGCGGCAGCCGCAGGAGCGGGCGAGACCGCTCCCGGATCCACCACCGCGGGCGGCTCCGGCGAGGCAGCCAGGACAGAAGCCGGCTCCGGCGGCTCCGGCGGCGGGACGGCAGCTGAGGAAGAACCCGGCCCCGGCCCCGGCTGTTCTTGCCCGGCGGCGGCCGTCGGCTCCGGGAGCGGGGCGCCGCGGCGGCGGGCCGGGCCAGGGCCGGCGCCCATCCACGCGGCCGACCGGATCGCCCGGCCCAGCGCGCCCGCCGGGTCCTTCGACGCGACCGCGACGTCGTTGGCGTCGGCCCCGGCGGGGAACTCGACCCGGAAGCACTCGACCCCCCGGCCGGTCAGCTGCCCGGCCAGCTCCCTGGCCGCCCGGTCACCGGCGTCGTCCCGGTCGAACGCGATCAGCACCCGCCGGACGCCATGATCGGTGAAGGCCCGCTCGTGGTCGGCGGTGAACCCGCCCGCCCCGTAGCAGGCGGTCACGTGCCGGAACCCCGCGCACCAGAACGTCAGCGCGTCGATCAGCGACTCCGCCACGATGATCTCGTCGGACGCGGCGACCGCGGGCAGGTTCCACACGCCCCGGTGCGGGCCGGGGAGGTAAAGATGCCTTCGGGTGCCAGCCCGCAGATCATCACGGACCTTCCGCCCGTAGACCTCGCTCACGGCGCCGTGCTCATCGAACACGGGGATGATCAGGGAGCCGGCGAGATGCTCATGCCCGCTGGCGCGGAAGATGCCCAGCGCCTCCAGCCGGCCCCGCAGCTCGGCGCCGTCCCGCCGCCGCTTGTCCGGCAGCCGCAGCCCCAAAGTGCGGTCCGCGAACCCCAGCCGGAACTCCCCGATCGCCTCCGGGTGATCGACCTTCCGGCGGGCCAGGTAGGAAAGCGCATCCGGCGAGTCCTTCAGCACCCGGTGGTAATAGTCCACGACCTGGCCCAGCAGCTCCTGATCAGCCGCGTCCCGCTCCACCGGCGGGGCAAGGCGGCGGACCGTGGAGCGCTTCGGCCCCGCACCAGCTGGCGAGACCGCGGGCAGGCCGTCGCGCAGCAGCTCCACCGCGTGCCGGAACGACACCCCCTCCGCCCGCATCACCCAGTCGATCACCGACCCGCCCGCCTGGCAGGCCCCCAGGCAATGCCACAGGTTCTTCCCCGGGGAGATCACCAGCGACGGCGTGCCGTCCTCGTGGAACGGGCACCGGCCCGTCAGGTCCGCCCCCGTCCGCCGCAGCTCAACCCCGGCCGCCTCGACAAGCGGCACCAGCGGCACCTCCGCCTTCAGCCGCTCGATCTCCGCGTCCGGGACCCGCGCCACGCCGCCTCCGCGAGAGGAAATTTCATCCGCCAGAAGTGACACACTAAATGTGTCTCTTATAGCACACAACTAGGCTGGGCGGGCAACAAGGAGCACAACAGAGGAGGCGGCGCGGCCGCAGAATGGGTGTGGCACCTGCACGAGGAAGGACCCCCGCCCATGGCCCTCGGCGACCGGCTCCGCCAGCTCCGCAAGGAAGCCGGCTGGTCCCAGGCCGAGCTCGGCGACAAGATCGGCACCGACTCCCAGCGCGTCAGCCGCTACGAAACCGGCAAGATCACCCCCAGCCTCGACGCCATCATCCGCATCGCCCAGGCCCTCAACGTCTCCATCGACCACCTCCTCATCGACGACATCCCCCGCCGCCCCCTCCACGCCGCCGAGCACAACCTCGGCGACCGCCTCACCGCCCTGTCCGAGCTATCCGAAGACGACCTGGGCTCCCTCCTGCACATGCTCGACGCCCTCGTCGCCAAAAACCGCCTCAAAACCCTCGCCGGCGGCATCACCTAACCTGCCCCCCGCCCGCGCCCGGCGCCCGCACGGGCCAAGATCATTCAGGAATGCAATGGTCTGACAAGATCAAAAACAGCTCAGACAGCAGCAGCGGCAGGGCGGCTGAGAAACAAAACAGGCGGGCGGCCGCGGCGATCACGCAGACGAGCGGCAGGCACGGCCAGCGCGCGAACCACGCGAGCGCCCGCGCAGCCCAAGGCGCGCGAACCGGCCCGGCCGCGCGCCTCGCGCACCGCGGCAGCGCGCAAACCGCGACGGCGCAACCCGCCCGCGTCACGCGCCCAGGACGCGCCCAGGCGCGAACACCCCACGCGAGCCAGACGACCCCCAGCCGGCGCCGGGCCAGCCGCAGCCGCCAGCGCCCGCGCCCAGCGGCCACCACAGCCACCTCGACATCGTGATGCATAGGTGTGTGGGACGACGGCAGCGGGCTGAAACGGGCGAAACGGGCAGTGAATGAGGCGGCAACTGTCCGGTCGCAGCAGATGTGGGCCAGTCTCAGCGCGCCCGGGCCATTGGCCAGCGAGTCTCAGCAAGTTGAGCCACGCGCCACCACACGCGGCCTCGGGACGCTGAACTGACCCGGTGAGCGTGCATGCCTTCGATCTTGGGAAGGCTGGCACGACGTGGCGAAGACGCAGAACTACGGCAAGGAGACCAGGGAGCGGGCGGTCCGGCTGGTGCGCGAGCACGCCGGGGATTACCCGAGCGAGTTCGCGGCGATCAAGGCGGTGGCGGCCCGGCTGGGGATCGGGTCCGCGGAGACGCTGCGCAAGTGGGTGCGGCAGGCCGAGGTGGACGCGGGCGAGGCGCCGGGGGTGACAACGGCCGAGGCTGCCGAGGTCCGCAAGCTTCGCCGGAAGGTCACCGAGCTGGAGCAGACCCTGGCGATCCTGGTGGAGGCGACCCGTTTTTTCGCCCGGGAGGGCGACCCGCTACGGCGGTGATCGTCCGGTTCATCGACGCGTTCCGGCACGCGTTCGGCGTGCAGGCGATATGCCGGGCGCTGAGCAGCCATCACGTGCCGGTCGCGCCCAGGACGTACTGGGCAGCCAAGAGCCGGCCGCCGTCGCGGCGGGCGCTGCGCGACGCGCTGGTAACGCGGTGGCTGGCGGCGATGTTCGAGCCGGACGGCGACGGCAGGCGAAAACCGGAGTCGCTGTACGGGGCGGTCAAGGCCTGGGCGCACCTGAACCGGCAGGGCCTGACGGTAGCCCGGTGCACGGTGGAGCGGCTGATGCGGGCCAACGGGTGGCGGGGCAACACGCGGCGCCGCACGGTCCGGACCACCGTGCCGGACCCTGACAACCCCAGGTTCCCCGACCTGGTCAAGCGCGACTTCAGGGCGGACGCGCCCGGCCGGCTGCTGGTCGCCGACTTCACGTACGTGCCGCTGGCTATCGGGGGCTTCGCCTACGTCGCTTTCGTGATCGACGCGTTTTCGGGCACGATCCGCGGCTGGGAGTGCTCGCTGAGCAAGGAAACCAGGTTCGTCCAGCGGGCGATCGCCCAGGCCGCCGCCCAGCTGCGCCGCCTGGGCCATCCCATCGGCGATGGCGCGGTCCATCACGCGGACGCCGGGTCGCAGTACACCTCGCTGCGCTTCGCCCAGACGCTGACGCTGCAGGGCCTGGCAGGCTCGACAGGCAGCGTCGGCGACGCCTACGACAACGCCCTCGCGGAAACGACAATCGGGCTCTACAAATCGGAGTGCACCCGGCACGGATCGCCGTTCCGCGACGGCCCGCTCACGACCAGAGGCGATGTGGAGAAGATCACCGCCGCCTGGGTCCACTGGTACAACCACGGCAGGCTGATGCACCGCACCGGGCTGCTTCCCCCGGCCGAGGCCGACGCCGCGCACTGGAACAGCCAGCAGGCCTGACCTCCCGCTCCCGCGTTCCCCGCCGGGGGGCCGCCGGGCTTGACACGGGACCCTCGCGGGCAGCCGTCCCCGGGCCACAGGGCCAGGCGGGGTGAACCCCGGCCCGGCGCCGGCCAAGGCTACGGCCGCCCGCCCCATATCAAGCCCGGCTCACGTGCTCGCCACAGCTAAGCCGGGATGCACCGCACCGCCCGACAGGTAAAATCGGTACGGAGCAGGCATTGGCACCTGCTGGTCACACGAAAACAGGTGTGCACGGGAGCCGGGGACCTCCACGCACACCGTGGCGTTCAACCGTGACCAGATTGTCCTGTGCCAGCGAAGATGGGGTATCGCCACGGAAGCCGGGGCATCCGGCCCATTCCCGCCAGCAAGTTGAGGCACGCGCTCACGAACGGTCTCCTGACCAGCGGGTTCGTCGTTGCTTCGCCCGGCAGATCCGTGGAGTTGTCCCGTGATTACTGGCAACTGTCCGGCCGAGGGCCTGCCACTAAGTCGAGGCACTCCAGGTCAGGCGGGGTACTTTGCCCGAGGTCGTCAGGCACAGGACACAGATGGCTCACAAGCAGTGAGACGATCCCGCGATCGCGGTCTCACGCCATCTGAGCCAGCGCAGGTCAGCCAGGTCAACAGGGAGTCGTTGGCTCGGATGTCCTGAGACAGGACAGCAACGGCTGGTGAGGATGACCAGGCCAACAGGACGCAGCACGACGCAGGCCAGAAGACGGCAGTCCTCCCCACGCCGCGTGTCCTCGCCGATCCCGACCGCGCCGCCGCCGCGCAATGCGCGCTATCCGCTTGAGCGCGCGCAGGCTGCTTCGGCGCGCTCCTCACCAAGACCGGCGTCAGGAGCCAGCCAGCGGCCCGGCGACCTGAACCGCCCGGTCTATGAGGACAAGCAGGCGGGATGACGGGTAGCCGTCGCGATATACCTCCAGGTGGTGGGCGCCATCCCCAATCTCCCGTAGCAGCACCTCGTCCCCGGTCGGGGCTGAGATGAGCAATCCCGGGCCCGGCAGGTGCAGCGGACCGTCGTATACCTGCTCGAGTCCGCCGACCCCAGGAACCTCATCTGGCCCGAGATACACCTCAACCTCCACCTGGCCCTCGGGCTCGTCATCGGCCACCGCCACCGCGATCGCCGAGGCATCCACGAGCACCGCCTGGCCGCCCATGCTGAGCTGCCAGGGCAGCTCAGCATCCCGGGCCGACAGGCATACCAGCCCGTACAAGGGATCGAGGAAGTAGTCGAGGATCTGCGGCATCAGTGTCCCCAATCGATCCAGATGGCGAATGGATCACCTGGCATGACCCCGTTCGCCCGGTAGAAGTTAGCGAGCAGCAGGCCTTGTGCTCGCTGCTCCGCTACCGACACCTGGGTCAGGTACGCCCCTGGCCCGCCCTGCGCCGTCGATGCGAACGGGAACTCCTCCATCGACGTCCCGCCCTGGTACAGCAAGCGATTGGCCGCCCGGTTAGCAGCAGCAGCCTTGGCGTCAACCCGCACGAAGGTGGACGTCGCGTCCAATCCGTTGTCGCTCATGTACCGCGCCATGTTCTGAGCTGTATCAGGCAGCGACTTGCCCGGGTAACGCAACACGGGCACCACTTCTTCTGGGGCAACACACGAGCCAGGCACCCAAAACGGACACGCAGCGGGTTCGCCCAGATGCTGACCTGCGGAAACACCATGATCAGCCCGGACATGATCATGGGCCGGAACGGAAAACGCCCAGACGCGAGTTTCGGCCGCGGGACGGCCAGTCGCCGACGCGCTGCCGGCCGGCAGCAGCACCGCCAGGACGGCCGCCAGGGCGATGAGAGCGGCTGAGAAGAGAACCAGCCGGGCGGGCGGGAGCCATGACGGCGAGTCTGGCAGCGGCCCGCAGTTGCCGAAAGAATCCAGGGCGGCGTGGCCGGGTGAAGTTGCCGAGAGAATCGCCAGCGACGCCGTCGCGGGCCGGGTCTCGTCCAGTTGCCGGAAGAATCCCGGGGCCTGGCACCGGCGGCCAGCAGGCCCGGACCAGGCTGACTGATGGCTGACTGATGGCTCAGTTGCCGAATTTAGCTATATAGGTATCAAGGGCGGCGCCCGGGCCGGCGGGCCGCCTGCGGCCCTGGCGGGCCGGCGGGCCGCCGCCCCGCGCCGCCAGACCTTCTGGCTACTGCCCGGCTCCTGCCGCCCAGGTGAGGTGGTTCTGGGCGGCGTCCAGGGCCTGGTGCAGGCGGCGGGCGGAGGCGACGGCGGCGTCGAGGTCCGCGGTGACGGCGGTGAGCATGGCGGCCGGGTCGCCCTGGTGCTGCCCGGCCACGACGGTGATCGCCCCGGCGGCGGCCTGATCGGCGAGGAAGGCCAGCAACTGGGCAAGAGCCTGGGGCAGGCGGGCGGCGAGGACGGAGAGCTGGCCGGTGACCTCGTAGGCGCCGGCGGGGTATTCCAGGCCGCCGGCGCCGGGCAGGGTGGCGTGGTTCAGGTTCCGGATCGCCTCTGCGGCCTGCCCGGCCAGCTCCGCCGGGGTCACGGCCCGGCTCCCGTCTCGTCCATGGCTTCGTCGTCCAGGACGGCCAGCAGCTCGGAGACAGCGATCCGCTTCGCCTCGCCGCCGTCCCGCTCACCGCGGGGCTCGTTGCCGGCGGCGGGGTGGGTCGCGGCGTGGATCGCCTGCAGGGCCCGGACGGAGACCTGGGCGTAGATCTGGGTGGTATCCAGCCGGGCGTGGCCGAGCATCGCCTGGATGTATCTGATGTCGGCCCCGCCTTCGAGCATGACGGTGGCCATCGTGTGCCGGAAAAGGTGGCACGCACCGGCCTTCGGCACCCCGCTGGCTTTCACGTGGCGGGAGGCGAGCTGGGTGAGCCGGTCCAGGCTGAACGCCTCCCCGTCGGCGGTCAGGAACAGGCTCCCGTCGTCATCGCCCAGGGCCAGCTTCGGCCGCACCTCCGCCAGGTAGCGGGACGTCCAGGCCAGGGCCCGCTCCCCGATCGGGATCATCCGGTCCCGCTTGCCCTTGCCCTGGCGGACCAGCAGCGTCTGGCGCTCGTGGTCGATGTCGGTGACGGCCAGGCCGGCCAGCTCGCTGCGGCGGATGCCGGTGGAGTAGAAGACCTCCAGGATCGCCCGGTCCCGCACCCCGAGCGGATCATTCAGGTCGGGCTGGGCGAGGACCAGCTCGGCCTCGGCGGCGGTCAGGGCTGGCCTGGGGAGCCTGTGCTCGGCCCGGGGCAGCTCGATCTCGCTGGCGGGGTTGTGGAGCACGTGCCGCTGCCGGGCCGCCCACTTGTAGAACGCCCGGACCGCCAGGAGCCGCTGGGACTGCGACCGGAACGACAGCGGGTCGCCGTTCTTCTTGCGGTAGTGGAACAGGTGCCGCTGGTAGGACTCCAGCACCGGCCTGGTCACCTCGGCCGGGCGGGTGATGCCCCGCTCGGCGAGCCAGGCGGCGAGGAACGCGAGCATGGCCCGCCGGTTCCCGATCGTGCGGGACGAGTAGCCGCGGGCGGCCATGTCCTCGCAGAACTCATCGACCAGCCTCGGGAACCCGGCCAGGTCCGCCCGGTCACCCGGAATCGCCTGCGGGGGACTCTGCCCGGCCCGGCGGGTCACCTCGGCCCTCCCGCTGTGACTACGACCCGGCCATTGACCCGCCCGGGGTCAGTGCTTCCCGGCCGCCGATCGTTCCCAGAAGCGCCCGGATGGCCGCTGGCCTGGCCAATCAGTGCTTCCGATGCGGGCCGACCGGGGGCCGACCACCCCCCGACCGGGGGCCGACCAGGCCCCGACCGCGAGCCCTTCTGCCCCGACCGGTCAGCGATCGTAGGCGTATCGCCGGCGTCCTCGGGCTGCCAGGCCAGCTCGTAGCTGAACCCGCCCGCCCCCGTCCGGTGCGAGACGATCAGCTCGTAGTCGGCGAGGCGGGCCAGGTGGACCTTCAGCTGCGTGTCCCCGAACGGCAGCGCCTCCCGCAGCTGCCGGCGGGTGAACCTGATCAGTCCCGGGTCGGTCCCCTCCGCCCGGGACCTGGCGGTCACGTAGCCGTGCAGGGCGTCGAGCAGGCGGCGGGTGCCCGGTGGCAGCTCATCAAGGGACGGGCCGAGCACCCCGGCGGCCAGTTTGTCGGCCAGGGCGATGTCGGCCGGGGTGGTCTCGACGTAGCGGATCACGCTCTCGCCCCGGGTAGCCGTCTTCACCGGCCGCTGGTGCTGGTGCAGCAGCGTGATGGCGGCGATCAGCGTCAGGTACTTCACGTGGTCCCGCCTGGCCCGGACCGTCCCGTCGGCGAACCCCAGCTCCCGGGCGTGCGGGTTGACCACGGCCAGGGGCTCCAGGAGCCGCTGCGCGTCCTGGTGCAGCCGCCGGACGCCCTCCGCCTCGGCCCCGGCCAGCAGCCCGTCCAGGGTCTGCGCCGCCCGCTGCCGCTCATGGATCGCCCGGGTCTGCTCCCGCCCCTCATCGACGGTCAGGACCAGGCACCGGTTGAGCAGCTCCTCATCGACGTCGGTGGCGGTGGTGGTCAGGAAGATCGCCGCCGGCCCGGTCACCGTGTAGACGCTGGTCACCAGCCGGCCCGTCGCCGGGTCCTTCCCCGTGCTCGCGATCGACAGCTCCCCGTCGGACTGCAGCAGCTTCAGCGCGTAGGCCGCCCGCTCGGCCCCTTCCTCCTCGGCGACGGCCAGGACCTTGTGGGCCAGGTCGGCCTCGCCCATGTAACACTGGCCGGTCATCGCCGAGAACCGCACCCGGTCCTCCGGCGGCACGAACCCCAGCACCGCGTCCATCAGCGCGCTCTTGCCCGCCGCGCTGGTGGACTGCACGATCACCGCCAGCGGGCGGGGCAGCTTCCGGGAGATGGCCGCCAGGTAGCCGAGCAGGAAGTTCGCCTCCTCCCCGGCCATCCCCGCCCGGGCGAAGTCCGCGGTGATCCGGCCGGGCAGGTCCGGGTCCCGCAGCAACGCGAGCGCCGCCGCCCGGTCCCGGTCGCTCATCGGCGGCGGCCCCTCACGCGGGGCCTGGGCAGCGGACACCGCCAGGTCAGCCAGCTGCTCGCAGCCCAGCAGCACCCGTCCTAGGTCCTTCTTGATGACATCGGGCCCGGCTCCCAGCTCCGCCGCGGCCGCGGCGATGAACGCGGCCCGTGCCCTGGCCGAGTAGAGGTCGATCGTGTCGACGTGGAACCGGACGCCGCCCTGCCCGTCAGGGGCCGAGCACATGACGTTGACCCGCAGCGCCTCGAAGCTGGCCGCTTTGTCCAGGCCCCGGACCCGCCAGGCCCGCTGGCCGAACCGCCACGACGCCTCCCCGCCGGACACCGCCGGCTCATCGGCCGCCACCTCGACCGGGGAGGGAGACACCGCCACCGGATCGGCCGCCGTGGGCGGGGCGGGGGCAGCGGCTGAGAAGGGAACCGGCGCGGGCGGCGGGGCCGGCTCTGGCAGCGGGGCGTTCCGGCGGCGGGCCGGGCCGGGACCAGACCCCATCCACGCGGCCGAGCGGATCGCCCGCCCAAGCGCGCCGGCCGGGTCCTTCGAGGCGACCGCGACGTCGTTGGCGTCGGCCCCGGCCGGGAACCCGACCCGGAAGCACTCGACCCCACGGGCGGCCAGGTCCGCCGCCAGCTCCCTCGCGGCCTTGTCCCCGGCGCCGTCGCGGTCGAACGCGATCAGCACCCGCCGGACGCCATGCTCAGCGAAGGCCCGCTCGTGATCGGGCGTGAACCCGCCCGCCCCGTAGCACGCGGTCACGTGCCGGAACCCGGCGCACCAGAACGACAAAGCGTCGATCAGCGACTCCGCCACGATGATCTCATCGGACGCGGCGACCGCCGGCAGGTTCCACACGCCCCGGTGCGGCCCCGGCAGGTAAAGGTGCCTCGGGGTGCCCGCCCGCAGGTCATCACGGACCTTCCGCCCGTAGGCCTCCGCCACGTTCCCGGCCTCATCGAGGACCGGGATCACCAGCGACCCCGCCAGATGCTCATGGCCGGACGCCCGGAAGATCCCCAGCGCCTCCAGCCGGCCCCGGATCTCCGCGCCGTCCCTGCGGCGCTTGCCCGGCAGCCGCAGCCCCAGGGTCCGGTCGGCGTAGCCGAGCCGGAACGCCTCCAGGGCTTCCGGGTGATCGATCCGGCGGCGGGCCAGGTAGCCCAGCGCGTCCGGCGACTCCTTCAGCACCCGGTGGTAGTAGTCCGCGACCTGGCCCAGCAGCTCGTGATCGGCGGCCGTCCGCTCCACCGGGGAGGCCAGCTTCCGGACCGTGGACCGCTTCGGACCCGCCCCCGCCGCCGAGACCGCGGCCGGGCTGTCGCGCAGCAACTCCACCGCGTGCCGGAACGACACGCCCTGCGCCCGCATCACCCAGTCGATCACCGACCCGCCCGCCTGGCACGCCCCCAGGCAATGCCACAGGTTCTTCCCCGGGGAGATCACCAGCGACGGCGTATCGTCAGCGTGGAACGGGCACCGGCCCGTCAGGTCCGCCCCCGTCCGCGCCAGCTCCACCCCGGCCGCCTCCGCCAGCCCAGCCAGCGGAACCCCGGCTTTCAGCCGCTCGATCTCCGCGTCCGGGACCCGCGCCACGCCACCCTCCCGCAGGAAACTTCAGAATGGGGTAACAGCCAAATCAGCATGGCATACTCACCAAGTATCGGCAACAGCCGATGAGATCCGCGACATGACAGGAGACCCCGATGCGGGCACACTTGACGCCAGTCCCACCGGCAGCCGCGGAAGAGGCCACCATGCCGCTCGGCGAGCAGATCCGGCGCCTGCGCGCCGAGCGCCGCTGGTCCCAGGCCGACCTCGCCAGCCGCCTCGGCACCAACGACGCCGCCGCGATCAGCCGCTACGAGAACGGCAAGATGACCCCCACCACCGACGTCGCCGTCCGCCTCGCCGAGATCTTCGACGTCACCACCGACTACCTGCTCATCGACGGCGCCCCCCGCCGCCCCTTCGGCGACCCCCGCGACGAGCTCACCGAGAAGATCACCCTCGCCAGCCGCCTCCCCCCAGCCGACAAGGCCGCCATCGCCCACATCATCGACGGCCTCCTCGCCAACCACCGCATCCGCGCCGCCCTCGACCAGGCCCGCTAACCAGCCGCCAGGAACAAGCCGGCAAACCCGGCAGCCCGTCCCGCAGCGGCGTTGCCGAAAGAAACAGCCGGCCCCACCGCCGAGCGCCAGCCGGCCGGCCAGAGCACCATGATCATCTTGATGCACAGGTGCGCAGGACGACCGGGCAGCACAAAGCCAGCGTCGTCGTCCAGCAGAGTTGCTCAGGGCACCCCGAGGATTCTTTCCAGCTCGGACGTCACCCGGTTGGTCGCCGCCTGAAGCGCCTGACGCTCATCGGCGTCAAGCCGGGGCTCCTGCCACTGCATGAACAGCGGCACGTACCAGAGCAGCGCCACTACGCGCCGATCTATCGGCCCGCCCGCTCCCAGGTCGATGGATTCCAGCAGCCGGAGAAACCGATCGCGAGCCAGGCTGTCGAAGTGACCAGCACGGAGGAGGCCAAGGAACCCCAAGTCCTGGTCATACTCGGCTTCCAGGTCAGAAATTAGTCCTTCGACATCAGACATTACGGGCCTGCCGGCGGGAAGAAGATAGCGTCCGGCGGAACGAAGCCACGGATTAGAACCTCCTGGTCCTTTGCGGCCCAGCGGGAGAGCATCCCCGGCATACCGGGAAAACCTCCAGAAATATCGACCACCTCACCGGGCACCTTATTCAGATCAATCCCAACGACGCCGAACTTCCCGTACTTCGTCGTTGCGGTATCAAGGCTCTTCGTCGTCGAAATCCACGGACTATCGATCTTGCCAGCTACATGGCTGACCGGGGATACGTCAGCCCCCGGCGCCCGAGCGGTCAGCCCCAGCGCAGGATCCTCGCCTTGCGCCAGGCCACGGTAAACGACGTTGGGCACCGCTTCTGGGGCGACTGGCGTCTCGGGGTGTCCGGCTGCTGGCGGGGTTGGCTGGGTGTCGGCTGGTGCTGGGGTCTGTGTGTCGTTGAGGCGGGTGGCTGCATCGGCTGGTTTGGGAGTCTGGATGTCCGGGCCGACGGGATCGTTTCTGGCGGGATTGGTGAGTGCGGGTTCGGTGCTGGGGGTGAGTTTGCTGGCGAGGTGGAAGGTGGCGGCGCCGATGGCTGCGGACGTGAGGAGTTCGGTGGGATCGATGTGTCCGGTTGTGAGGTACTGGCTGGTGGCGTCGCCGGCTGCGCCGGCGAGGGCGCCGGTGGTGAGGGCGCTGAGGCCGAGGGTGGCGGAGAGCCCGGCGGTGAGTCCGGCGGCGGCGCCGGCGAGGCCGCCGGTGAGGGCGCATCGCGCGGTGGAGGTGCTGGGGGGGCAGGTCATGGCGCCGTAGATGGCGCCGCCGACGGCCCAGCCGGCGGTGGCGCAGCCGACGGATCCGGTGCCGGCGGTGAGGGCTTCGCAGCCGAGGAAGACGGCGCCGCCGACGACGGCGGAGGCGAGGGTGGCGCGGAGGGTGGGGCCGATGGCGTGGGCGATCTGGCTGACGGTGTGGGCGGCGTCGGCGGCGACCTGTTTGGCGGCGTCGATGGTGTGGGTGACGGCGTCCAGGGCCTGGCTGGCGGCGTGGGTGGCGGTGTCCAGGGCCTGGCTGGCGGCGTGGGTGACGGTGTCCGCGGCGTCGGTGAGCCAGTTCCAGATGTCGTTCAGCCAGTTGTCCCAGGGCCAGTGGCCGTCGGGGTCGTAGGCGTTGACGGGGTCGCCGTCGCCGTACAGGTACCGGTTGAGGGTGACGGGGGAGGTGGGTGATCCGGCGATGGTGTCGGGTGTGGTGAAGGTGCCGGTGGCGGGGTCGTAGGAGCGGGCGGGCATCTGGGTGAGGCTGGTGGCGGGGTCGGTGTACATGGACTGGAAGCCGAGGCTGACTGGTTCGGTGCCGGTGGTGGTGGCGGCGCCGAAGGGGTCGTAGGCGGCGGTCCAGGCGGTGCTGGCGTCGGCGGCGTTGACGAGCCGGGCGGTGTCGCCGTGGATGTCGGGGTTGGCGATCAGGGCGGGGTTGCCGGGGGTGGCCTGGGCGAGCAGGGTGCCGGCGGGGTCGCGGATGAGGTTGGTGGTGGTGCCGCCGGCTTGCTGGGCGGCCAGGGTGGGGGTGGTGCCGTCGTAGGAGTAGGTCTGGGTGGCGGCGCCGAGGGTGCGGGTGGCGGTGCGGCCGAGGGGGTCGGGGACGTAGCTGGCGGTGCCGGCGCCGGTGGTTGCGGTGGTGAGGTCGCCGAAGGTGTCGTAGCTGTAGGTGGCGGCGGGGGCGGCGGTCTGGTTGCCGTCGGGGTCGTAGCTGTAGCTGCCGCCGGCGGAGTCGGTGGTGAGCTGGTCGGCGGCGTTGTAGTGGTAGGTGACAGCCGGGAGCCCGGTGACCGAGACGCCGGTGCGGTTGCTGTCGGCGTCCCAGCTGTAGCTGGTCGTGGTGGTGGTGCCGTTGCGGGCGAGGGCGGCGGTGGCGATCCGGCCGGCGTCGTCGTAGCTGTAGGTGGTGGTGCCGGCGGCGGGGTTGCCGGGCGGGGTCTGCTGCAGGGTGGCGATCTGGCTGTTGGCGTTGTAGGTGGCGGTGGTGGTGTCGGCGCCGGTGAGGCGGCCGTCGTTGTCGTAGTTGTAGAAAGCGGTGTCCAGGCCGCCGAATTCGGCGCTGATCTGCCCGGCGTTGTTGTAGTACAGGGTCATGGTGGCCGGGCCGGTGAGGGTGAACATCTGGCCCTGGGCGTTGTAGGTGTAGGTGGCGGCGGGGCCGGCCGGCGGGGCGCGGCTGGTGAGCCGGTGCGCGGGGTCGTACCCGTAGCTGGTGGTGCCGGCCGCGCCGGTGCTGGTGGTCATGAGGCCGCGGTTGTCATATGCCCAGGACAGCGGGCCGGGGTTGGCGGGCTGGCCGGTGACGGCGGCGCTGGTGGGCCGGCCGGCGTTGTCGTAGCCGTAGCTGCGGGTGATGGTGCCGTCGGTGCTGCTGGTCTGCCGGCCGTCGGCGTCGTAGCTCATGGTCAGGGTGCGGCCGGAGGGGTAGCTGACGGCGGTGGTCAGGCCGCGGCCGTCGGAGGTGTAGCTGGTGGTGGCGCCGAGCGGGTTGGTCTGGCTGGTCATCCGGCCGTCGGGGCCGTAGGTGTAGCTGTAGGTGCCGCCGCGGGGCAGGGTGATGGCGGCGAGCTGGCCGGCCGGGTTGTAGTCGTAGCCGCTGGTGTCGCCGGCGCCGTCGGCGGCGGTGGCGATCCGGCCGGCGTTGTCGTAGCTGGCGGTGCTGGCCGGCCCGGCGGGCGGGGTGACGGAGGTGAGGAGCCCGGCGCCGTTGCGGCCGTAGGCGGTGGTGTTGCCGTAGGCGTCGGTGACGGCGTGGAGCTGGCCGCGGTCGGTGTAGGTGTAGCTGGTGGCGTAGGGGTCGTGTTTGCTGGTGAGCCGCCCGGCGTGGTCGTAGGAGTAGGTGTAGGCGGACCGGCCGGACAGCTGGGCGGTGGTGACCTGGCCGGCGGTGTCGTAGCTGTAGTCCCACCGCACCCCGTCCGGGTCAGTGACAGAGCTGGTGTTGCCGTCGGCGTCGTAGCTGGTGACCCAGCTGGCGCCGGCGGCGTCCCAGGTGACGGCCGGGCGGCCGGCCGGGTCGTAGGCGGTGTGGGCGGCGACGCCTGCCGGGTCGGTGACCAGGATCTGGCGGCCGTTGTCGTCGTAGCCGTAGCTGGTGTCGTGGCCGAGCGGGTCGGTGGCGGTGGTCAGGTGCCCGGCCGGGTCGTAGGACCAGGTCCACAGCTTGCCGTCGCGGTCGTGGTGGCTGGTGACGTCGCCGTCGGGGTTGTAGCCGTAGGTGTCAGTGTCGCCGGCCGGGTAGGTGATGGTGGTGACGTTGCCGGCGGGGTCGTGGTCGTAGGTCGTCTGGTGCCCGCCGGGGTCGGTCGACGAGGTCATCTGGTCGCCGAGGTCGTAGGTGTAGCTGGTCTGGCGGCCGGTGGGGTCGGTGACCGACGTGAGGTTGCCGTCAGGGCCGTAGCTGTAGCTGGTGACCTTGCCGTCGCCGTTGGTGCGGGAGGTGACGTGGCCGCCGGCGTCGTAGCCGGTGATCGCGGCGGTGCCGAGGGGGTCGGTGGCGGTGACGGTGCGGGCTGTGTCGTCGTAGGCGTAGCTGGTGGTGACCCCGGCCGCGTCGGTGCTGGTGTGCAGCCGGCCGGCGTCGTCGTAGGTGTAGGTGGTGCCGTACAAGGTGGCGCCGGGGTAGTTGCCGGCGGCGCGGGGGCCGAGGACGGAGGTGACGTTCCCGGCCTGGTCGTAAGTGGTCTTCTGGAGCCCGCCGCGGGGGAGGGTGGCCTGGACCTGGCGGCCCATGCTGTCGTAGGTCCAGGTCCAGGCCGAGCCGTCGGGGCGGTCGATCTCGGTCACGTTGCCGTTGCGGTCATAGACCGTCTGGGTGACCGCCCCGGCGGGGTCGGTGACGCGGACCGGCCGGCCGGACGGGTCATCGGCGTAACGGGTGATCTTGCCGTCCGGGTCGGTGCTGGTCGCGACCCACCCTTCTGGCGTGTAGGTGCGCGCGGAGTCTGAGCCGCGCGGGTCGGTGACCTGGAGCGGCCTGCCGAGGTCGTCGTAGCTGGTGGTGGTGGTGCCGCCGCGGGGGTCGGTGGTGATGTGCAGCCGGCCCTGGGTGCCGTAGTCGTAGCGGGTGACCGCCCTGAGGGGGCTGGTGATGGAGGTCTGGCGGCGGTCGTCGTCGAACGCGGCCGCGGTGACGCCGCCGCCGGGTGAGGTGACCGTCTTGACCGCGTCCCACGGCGTGTAGGCGAGGCGGGTTTCGTTGCCGAGCGGGTCCCTGACGTAGTCGCGCCGTCCCTGCGGGTCGTACCCGACGTGGGTCTGCGCGCCGGTCTCGTCGGTCAGCAGGTCCGGGTCGCCGTTGCCGGCGTAGCTGATGGCCCTGGGCCGGCCGAGGGGGTCGGTCTGGCTGGTGACCTCGCCGAAGTCGTTGTAGGTGCAGGTCCACGGGTTGCCGCGCGGGTCGTCCAGCCTGGTCATCCGGCCCTGGCCGTCATAGGTGCGGGTGATCGCGGAGCCGTCCGGGCGGGTGGTGACCAATGGCTCGTGCCGGGAGTTGAAGGTGGCGGCGGTGGCGTTGCCCTCCGGGTCGACGCTCAGGTACGGGTCGCCCTTCCCGTCGTACAGGGTCAGGGTGGCCGGCGGCCCGTAGCCGGTCATCGCCACCCCGGGGATCCCGGTGATGACGGCGGCCACCCGGCCCTCGCCGTCGTAGACCACGTGGGTGCCGGTCTTGCCGAGCCGCTCGGAGACCAGCCGCCCGGCCCAGTCATACCGCTGGGTGATGACGGTGCCGTCGGCCAGGGTCACCACCCGCTTGCCGTCGGCGTCGTCGTAGCTGAACGTGGTCCGGCCGCCGCCGGCCTGCTCGATCCACGCCACCTTGCCGTCAGGGTTATAGCCGGCGGCGAGCTTGACCAGGCCATCCGGGGCGGTCACCTTCGTCAGGTGACCGTCCGCGTCATAATCGTAGGTTTCGGCGTGCCCGTCGGCCCCGGTGACCGAGGCGAGCCGGCCGGCGTCATAGCTCAGGTCGGCTTCGCGGCCGCTCTGGTCGGTGACCGACGTGAGGTTCCCGCCGGCGTGCGCGTACGCCAGGTACCGTCCCGACGCGCCGGTCACCTTGGAGACCTGGCCTCCGGCGTGGCCGATGGACAGGTGGTGGCCGTCATCGCCCAGGTTCATGCCGGTCAGTTCCCCGGCCGGGCTGAACTGGTAGGCGATCCGATCCGGCGATGTCACGGTCGTGCCGCCGGCCCCGGCGGAGAAATCGGCTGACACGCCCGGCGCCGGGGTGTACCCGGCGGCCGGGTCCGCCGAGAACCCCAGGCTGGTGCCGTCCGGCAGGCTCAGCGTCGAGGTGTTCCCGGCCTGCGACACCGACTCGTCGAACGCGGTCCGCCACCCGGCGCCGGCGTCCCCGCCCGACAGCCGGTCGGACCGGTAGGTGCGGCTGGCCGTGATCGTCTTGCCGGCGTCCTGCACCTGCATGTCATCGGCCTGGTAGGTGAGGGCGCCGGTGTAGGTGTCGACCGGGCCGAACCGCGGCGCCGATGCTTCCCGCAGCGACGCCGGCAGCACCAGCGGCGACGCGGTCAGGGCGGGCAGGACCGGCTGGGTGTACCCGGTGACCTGGCGCTGCCCGGACGGGCAGCCCGACGAATCACCGGACACCGTGACCGCGGGGACCGAGTCCGCGGCCACGCCGGGGTCCATGCAGGCCGGCAGCGCGGCGTTCGCGTCGTGCCCCCACCAGTTATCCGACCAGTCGGCCAGCTGCTGGTTACCGGCCCCGTACTGGGCCACCCCGCCGAGCTGGTTGAACCGGATATCAGCCATCGCCCGGGTCGTCGGGCTCGCCCCCGCCGCCGTGGTCAGCCCGCTGATCGTGTTGAACCACGCCCGGGCGTGCTGCGGGAACAGCAAGAACAACGCGGTCTTGCCCGGCAGGTCAAACGTGTTGCCGGTCACGTCGAGGTGACCGGCCTGGGAGTCGGACACGCCCATGCACGACGTGGCGAACGAGCTGTTGTAGATCCCGGCCGAGTTCGTGCCCCCGGACCCGGTCACGATCCCGGCGTTCTGGCTCTGGGTGAACGTCGAGTCGGCGACCACCAGCGCCGAGTGGTCCTGGCTCTCCACCTCCCCGTACGCGTAGCACGCCGACCCCTGCCCGCCGTACCGCACGTCGGCGTAGTCGAACACCGCCGTGCCGGAGTACTGGACGCTGATCTCGTTCCAGTCCCCCGGCGCCGGCGACGTCGCGGCGCCGTCGCCGTTGCTGTCACCCAGCACCGAGTCATCGCGCAGCGACGTGATCACCACGTGGTTGCCCGGGTCGCCCAGCACCAGCAGGCTGCCGTTCACGAAGATGGCCTGCTGCTGCGCGATCTTGACGACCGTGCCCGGCAGCAGCGTCAGCTCCACCCCGGCCGGGATGTTCAGCTGCCCGGTCACCAGGTACGGCGACCCCTGCGGGCTCCACACCGTATCGGCCGTCAGCGCCCCGCTCACCGGCGTCGGCCCCGGCGCCGTCACCTCCGCGACCCGCGGCGCCGGGTTCACCGGCGCCGGCGGCGGCACCGGATCCGACGCCTGCGCCGGCTGCGCCCCGGACCCCGGCACCGGCAGTCCCGGCGGCAGCAGCCCCAGCCCCCCGGCCGCCACCGCGCACGCCGCGACCACCCGCAGCCACCGCGGCCATCCCCGCCGCCCCGCGAACCAGACAAAAGCGCGCCTGCCGCGCGTGCCAGCCATATGCCACTCCCGTGCCCTAGAGCGGTCGAGCCACCCAGAGCGTAAGAATGACCTGAAAACTAAACAAGACCTATGATCAGCGAATCATCATGGTATAATCCGCAGTTCACCATAAATCACACCAGTCACATCGCTCCATACCTGCATCTCCCGCCGCCCACGTCGCGACGAGGCCTGACCGTCAGTGATGGGCCAGTCACTGAGCGCGGCGTCAGGCTTTGAATCGGCGTGCCTGTTGTCCGGCAGGCAATCAAGGATTGGGCCGCCCGCTTAGCCCAGCGGCTCGGCCTGGAGCACGCGGTGGTCACCGAAGCGGTCACCGCCGCACTGACCCTGCTCATCTCCGGCCGGAATCAAGCCCGGACCTGCGCTCTGGACTTCCCGGCTGCCGCTGAGCACCCGACAGCCGAGACCACGGCCGCTGCAGATCGCCCTGTCCGCCATGCCGGAACAGGCGCCCGTCAAGCAGGCTTACGAACCTGGCGCATACCTCGCTAGCCGCGCCTCGAAGCCGGGGTCGGAGACGACGTGCTGGCGGAACTCGATGACGTCATGGTGCACCGCAAGCGCCGGGTAAGTGAGCACGACCGCGATCCAGGCGGCCACAGCATCGGGACCAGGCAGCACTTCCGTGCCCTCCATGAATGTGCTCGTGCCCCAGGTCTGGTCACCGACATTCAGCGACCACCCGCGCTCCTCATCCCAGCCGAGGGCGTGCGTCTCGGGCACAACTGCCGGAACGTCCTCTTCGCCCGGGTGGATGCTCAGGATCGCCTCGCGGCTGCCCTTGTCAGAGATGGTCACCGCCACTCCGGCGACCTGTACGTCCCGCGAATCCAGGAATTGGGCGACAGCCGCGACGTATGGCCCATGGTCGGCCCGAGGCACCTGCTGTCCGCCCAAATCAGTGACTGTAAGCGCCTTGGCTGCCGTCAGCGCCGACCCCACGGGTCACCCTCGCCTGGCACCGGCACGGAGGGCTGCCAGGGGTCTCGACATGCATTCGGCCCCTCGCGGGGACAGGTGACGGCGCGGCCCGAACGCCAGGATCAACGCGGCTGGCCAACCGATCAGCAGCGGCGCCCCGATGAGGTTCACCAGGAACACCAGCGCGAGCCTGTCCACGTCCCTGGTCAGGCCGATGAGAGTCGGCAGCATGTACAGCACGGCAAGCACCACCATCGCTGCGACCCAGAACACGGAGCTGTCGGCTAGCTGATGCATGGGCGCTGCCTTCCGTATCGGCGCGGCACCGGCCGCTCGGTGTAATCGGCGATGATGAGCGCGCGAAGCTCCGCCGCGGTGCCAGCTTCCAGCCGCCCGCTGCCATCACGCCTGTCGGCGCCGAGCCGGCCGTCATCCCGGGCGATCTCGTATGCCTCATCCCAGTGCCAGCGCAACTCCTCAAGCTCCAAGTCACGTGACCTGGCTCGCTTGCCGCCGCCCGCACCATCGCGGCGCTCAGCCTGCCGCTCCACACCTTCCATGCATCCAGCATACTCGTATCTGCTCGTAGCGCTACATAGGACATTGTGCCTGGTCAGCTAGCGTCGTAGCCGTGACCAAGATCGATCCGACCGGTCCGGTACCGCCGTACCGGCAGATCGCCGCGATCATCCGGGCCCGGATCGAGTCCGGCGAGTACCCCCAGGGTTCCCGCATCCCCACCGAATCAGAGATAGTCGAGACCTTCGAAGTCGCGCGCACCACCGCGCGCCGCTCCATCGCCCTGCTCCGCGAGCAAGGGCTGATCGAGACCGTCCCCCAGCGCGGCAGCTATGTCCGCTTACCAGCAGCCGGCGCCGACCTCGTCACCGCGGCGGGCTCGCGCGACTCGGCCGCTGCGTCGTGACGCGCCGCCGCGCAGAGGTGACAGAAGGAGCGTTGTGTGCCGCGCCTTCATGGCGGGTCCCGGGCTTTTCGCCGTAGCAGGCAGCCAGCGTCGCCGACCGGGCTAGCCGGACTGGCCGGTGCCAGGCCGGTGCGGTCCATGATGGCGGCCGCGACCTGTGCCCACTCCGCGTCGGACAACTCCTGGTCATCGGGCGCGGCGCGCACGGCGCAGTGCCACACCGGCTTGTCAAAGCCCGGCCCCTTCAGCGCCGCGATCGGCTGCTCCAGCAGCCCGGCCAGGCGTCGCACGTCCCGCGTCCCGTCCGCCCGCCGCTCCGGTTCCAGCTCCGCTGGATCACTAAACCCGGCCACCAGGTGCGGATCAAGATGCTCGTTCGCCCGCCCCGGCCCGAACAAGTAATACAGCAGCCCGCGGGCGTCCTTTCCGCGGATCACCTTCCCGATCACCAGAACGTCGGCTGCTCCGTCACGGAATGCTCCGCCGCAACTGCTCCGCCGCCTCATCCAGCCGCCGGATCACCCGCGCGCAGAACTGCGCCGCCGGCAGCAAATCCGCACCGCGCTGCCCCGTCGCATTGAGCCTCGCCACCGCCTGATTCAGGTTCGTCCCCGCACGCCGCACCAGCCCGGCAGCCGCCATCACCTCCGCCAGCGCCTCCCGCAACGGCGACAGCGCCGGCGGCTCCCCGCCCCTCGCCGCCGCCACCGCAGCCTCGGCCGCGAACGCGCCCCGCGCCAGCCCTAACAGCTCAGCTACGCTGCTGACCTCGGCGAACTCTTCATCCGTCAGCTTGAACTGCACCACATGAGGACGCGCCACCGGTTCCCGAGACCGCCTCCGCGCTGCCGCCTGACCCACTGCCATCACGTCGATCTTTCCCCGGTTGCCTTCCTGGCTTCGGACCGCGCCCGGTCCGAGCCCTCTCCGGTTAGGCCAGCCGTCGAAGGCGAACCCACCGGACGCATTGTTTATCTCCGGATCGCGCCTGATCCGGAGATAAACAATGCTTAAGAATATCTTGCTCTCGCGTGGAAAGGCCGATCTCAATCAGCTTCCGGAAGAATGCGATCCTTCAAGCGGTAAAATGAGCTACATTGACCTGTGGGCTAACTTAACGGCATCTCTTGACAGCAACCCTGTTCACAAGGCTTCACGTCCGACTCTGGTTACCATGGGTTGCGACAGTGCGACGGCGGGCCCAGGCCAGCTCTTTCGCCGGGTTGAGGGACCGGGCGAGACCGATTCAACTTGCCCGTAGACGAGCGTGAACGTCGGCAACGTGACTGGACGAACTTTGGTAACGACCCGAATGCGAAGCCCCGGGCCCGACCTCCAAGACGACCGCAGCCCATGACCAACGGCCGTCGGGCGTGCCACCGCAATCACGTCGGCACCACATCCGTTGTACCGAGGTCCCTATGACACCCTGCCGGTGACACTTGCTGTCGCCATATGACGTCAGAACTCACGGACAAATGACGGACGAATGATCAAAGACCCGAATCGCCGCGCTGGCAATCGGGCCCTTGACCTGCAACTACTCTCGTAGCCCCGACCGGATTTGAACCGGCGCTACCGCCTTGAGAGGGCGGCGTCCTGGGCCACTAGACGACGGGGCCAGGTACTTTCTTGTGGTGCAACGAGCCGCAAGCGCGACCGCCCTGCCAGGCAGCCGCACTGAGCGCACGCCGCTGGGGTACCAGGACTCGAACCTAGACTAACGGGGCCAGAACCCGTCGGGCTGCCAATTACCCCATACCCCATGGGATCGAGCCCAGCAGGGCCCGTTCGCCAGAGCAGTTTAGCCGAACCGCGGGAGTACCTCCAACCCAGAGCCAAGAGGTCTAGGAGCGGCTGCGCGGCACCGTCCTGCCGCGTCAATCCCGGTCGGTGACAGGGTTGCTGAGCGTCCCGATGCCCTCGATCGTGATCGAGACCTGGTCGCCCTTGCCCATCGGCCCGATCCCCGCGGGCGTCCCGGTCAGCAGCACGTCGCCGGGCAGCAGCGTCATCACCTGGCTCGCGAACATGAGCAGCGCGTGCACCCCGTGCACCAGCAGCGACGTCCGGGAACGCTGCTTCACCTCGCCGTTCAGCACCGTCGACAACTCCAGGTCGGCGGGGTCGACATCGGTCTCGATCCACGGCCCGAGGGGGCAGAACGTGTCAAAGCCCTTGGCTCTCGTCCACTGCCCGTCCCTGGCCTGCAGGTCACGCGCCGTGACATCGTTGGCGCAGGTGTAGCCGAAGATGACCTCGGCCACGCGATCGGCAGGAACCTGGCGGCACAGCCGGCCGATGACAACCGCGAGCTCGCCTTCGAAGTCGGTCCGCTCGCTGAGCAGGATCGGACGCTGGATCGGATCGCCAGGACCGCACACCGCCGTCGAGGGCTTGAGGAAGATCACCGGCTCGTCCGGCGGCTCGCCGCCCATCTCCCTGGCGTGGTCCGCGTAGTTCTTGCCGATGCAGACCACCTTGCTCGGCAGGATCGGTGCGAGCAGACGGACGTCAGCCAGCGGGAAGCGGACGCCGGTCAGCTTGATGTCCTCCGGCTTGCCGCCAAACGGATGCCCGGCGAGCTGCGCCACCATCAGCTGGCCGTCGCGGTCGGCGGACTTGCTCGCCGGGTGGTCGCCGTTACCCGCCGGAACAGAGCCGTTCGCGGCTCCCGGCTCGTCAGCGGCAGGGCGATCAGCGCCGAGTACCAGCCCGTAGCTGACCTCGCCGTTGTGGGAGAACCTCGCGATCCGCATGGGCTCAGCGTACAGATCCGCCGGCCGCCCCGATTCTGGGCAGGGAGGCCTGGTTAGTTACTGCAGGTAACCCTCCACCTCGGACACGGGCCGCGCGGTCACCTCGCCAGCGTCGTCGCCGTACTGGCGGCGAGCCCGGCGCTGGCGGAGCAGGTCCCAGCACTGATCGAGTGCCTCTTCCGCGGACCTCAGGGCTGCCTGCTCCTCATCGGCGGTCAGCTGGCCCGCAGCGAGCTTGGCCCGCAGTTCGTGCTCGGTGCTGATGAGGTCGTCGATGCGCCCGAGTATCTCCTTGTCGTCCATCCGTCCACCCTAACGAGACGCCCGCCCGGGCATCGCGACGCCCGCGCCTGCGGCGATGCCCAGTGCCAGCAGCGCGGGCAGGCCGAGCGCCACGGTCAGCCCACCCAGGCTGGCGAGGCCGCCGATCAGGACGGGCCCGCTCAGCAGCCCGACGTAGCCCATGCCGGCCACGGCCGCGATCGCGCTCGCGGTCTGGCCAGGGTGCACGCGTCCGGCGGCGGAGAGCAGTTGCGGGAAGATGCACGACAACCCGGCACCGTAGAGTGCGAAACCGGCGATGGTCCCCCCGGGGACGGGGCTGACCAGCGCCCATGCCATCCCGATGGCCGCGAGCAGGCCACCGCCCCTGACCAGAGCCGCTGGCCCGAACCGCAGGGCCAGGCGGTCTCCGGCAAGCCGGCCCGTCGCCATCGTCACCGAGAAGGCGGCGAACCCGAAGGCGGCGAACCAGGCTGACGTGCCCAGGTTGTCCCTCAGGTAGACGGCCGACCAGCCGTCCGCGGCACCTTCGCCGAGCAGCGAGCACAGCGATAGCACGCCGAGCACGGCCAGCGGTGACGTGACAACGGCGCGCCACGACCGCCTGACGGTCGCCGGCCGCCCCGCACCCGGCTGCTGAGCGGGCCGCCCGGGCTCGGGTGCGGCCGCTCGCTCGCCTTCACGGGCCCGAGCCTCGGACTCGTCGGGCAGCAGCCGCCGGCCGGCGAACAGTGCCAGGCAGGCGACAGGGACGCCGACGGCGGCGAAGTTCACCGACGGCCTGACCTGCGCCCACGCGAACGCGCCGCCGATCAGGCCGCCCGCCAGCGCGCCGAAGCTGTAACACGCGTGGAAGGAGGTCATCAGCGGCCGGCCGAATCCCCGCTCGGTGTACACCGCCTGAGCGTTCATGGCGACGTCGAGCAGCCCGCCCGCGAATCCGAAGCCGAACAGGCAGCCCATGAAAGCCGCCTGGTTCGGCACGACGCCGAAGGTGACCGGCAGCAGCGGGACGAAGAAGCCGCTGATGACGATGGGCGGCCGGCTGCCGACACGGCGGACGATCCGGCCGGCCAGCATGGCCGCCACAACCTGGCCGGCCGACGCCGCGAGCAGCGCGACGCCCAGCGTGCCGTCGGTGAGCCCGAGGCTGTGCTTGATCGCCGGGATCCTGGCCAGCCAGTCGCCGGAGGCCAGGCCAAGCACGCCGAAGTAGACCAGAACGGCGAGCTGGGCACGCCGCAGCCGAGCCGGCACACGGCGGCGACGAGTCGTCCGGGCATCGCTCGGGACGGGCTCGTCAATGATGGCAGCTCTCCCCGGGTTGTGGCACCGCTCCAGGGACCCTATCCCGGTCCGCCCCGCACCCGATCCAGCGCACCCTATGAACCCTTGGTGGTGCTATAGGCCCACCAAGGGTTCATAGGGTGGGCGGAAATCCCGGCGGGTGGACCCTGCTTAGGCGATCTTGTGGACCCAGCCGTGCGGGTCGGGCAGACGGCCGAACTGGATGCCCAGTAGCTGCTCGCGCAGCCGCAGGGTGACGGGGCCGGGCTGGCCGTCGCCGATCACCCAGCTGCCGCTCGCGCCCTTCACCTCGCGGACCGGCGTGATCACCGCCGCGGTGCCGCAGGCAAACACCTCGGAGATCTCCCCTGACTCGCAGCCTGCCCGCCACTGCCCGACCGAGAGCGGTTCCTCGCTGACCGGGATGCCAAGATCAGGCGCCAGCGTGAGCAACGAGTCCCTCGTGATCCCCGGAAGCAGCGTGCCGGTTAGCGGCGGCGTGGTCAGGCGGGCGCTCTCGCCGCGGCCGCGGACGAAGAACAGGTTCATCCCGCCCATCTCCTCGACCCAGCGGTGCTCCAGCGCGTCAAGCCAGACGACCTGGTCACAGCCGTTGTCGATGGCCTGCTGCTGGCCAAGGAACGACGCGGCGTAGTTGCCGCCGGTCTTCGCGAAGCCGGTGCCGCCTGGCGCGGCCCTGGTGTAGCCCTCGGCGAGCCAGACCGACACCGCGCGCAGGCCGCTGCCAGCGAACACGCTGCCGGACGGCGACGCGATCACGAGGAACAGGTAGGAGTCAGCCGGGCGGCCAACGCCAAGCGCGACGGTGGTCGCGATCATGAACGGCCGCAGGTACAGGCTCTGTTCGGCGTTGACGGGCACCCAGTCCTTGTCGTGCGAGACCAGCAGCTCGATGGCCTGCACGAAGGCGTCATCTGGCAGCTCGGGCATCGCCATCCTCGCGGCCGAGCGCCGGAACCTGGCCGCGTTGGCGTAAGGCCGGAAGGCGACGATGGGGCCCGGATCCTGCCGGTAGGCCTTCAGCCCCTCGAAAATCTCCTGGCTGTAGTGCAGGACTGCGGTCGCCGGATCGAGGACAAGCGGGCTGTATGGCTCAAGCTTGCCGTTGTGCCAGCCCTCATCGGCCGACCAGCGCAGCGTGATCATGTGATCGGTAAATACCTGACCGAAACCGGGCGACTCGAGCAAGTTGGCGCGCACCTCATCGGGCACGCGCCGCTCGCAGGCGTGCACATCGAAGCTGATCGCTGGTGTCAGGCTGGCGTTCATCGCAGATCCTCCCTCGCACGGGCGGGGCGCCGTTGCCCGGCCCGCCGCGTCACCGTCCCTGCCTACGGCCCGCAGTTACCATCTTGACCACCTACCATGCGCCCGGCCAGCTAGCGGGCAGGTGCCAGTGAGACCGGTCGCGACGTGCCGACCGGTCTCACTGATCGCCACGTCAGGGCGCGTCCCGCGGACGCGCCCTAGCCGGATACTCGCTCGGCGATGTCGTCGCCAACCTCTGCCGTGCTGCGGGTAGCCCATTCCCCCTGGCGCTCGAGCAGGTCATCGGCAACCGCTTGCTCGATCCGTGCCGCCTCGGCCTTCATGCCAAGATGTTCGCACAGCATGGCCGCCGACAGGATCGCTGCCGTCGGATCGGCCTTCTGCTTTCCAGCGATATCTGGGGCGCTGCCGTGCACAGGCTCAAAGGTACTCGGTCCCGTGCGCTCCGGGTTGATGCTCGCGCTCGCTGCCAGGCCGATCCCGCCCGCGATGGCCGCGCCGAGCGCGGTGACCACGTCACCGAACAGGTTGTCGGTGACGATCACGTCGAACAGGTCCGGCTGGGTGACCATGAAATGCAGCGCGGCGTCAACGTGGCAGTAGTCGGTCGTCACGGCGGGGAAGTCGGCCGCCGCGGCCTGGAAGGTCCGCCGCCACAGGTCACCAGCGTGGGTCAGCACGTTCGTCTTGTGTACCAGCGTCAGCTTCCGCCGCGGCCTGGCAGCCGCGTATTCGAACGCGTGCCTGGTAACCCGGCCGACCCCGAAGGCCGTGCTGACGCTCTCCTGCATGGCGATCTCGGCGGGCGAGCCCTTCCTGAGGATCCCGCCGGCCTCGATGTAGGCCCCTTCGGTCCCCTCCCTGACCACGAGGACGTCGATCGGGGCCAGTGCGGTGAGAGGCGAACCGACGCCAGGAAACAGGCGCACCGGGCGCAAGTTGATGTACTGGTCGAACTCGAAGCGAAACCGCAGCACGAGACCTCGCTCCAGCACGCCGCTTGACACGTGCGGGTCGCCGACGGCGCCGAACAGGATGGCGTCATGGGCCGCGATCTCGGTGAGCGCTGAGGCCGGCAGGATCTCACCGGTGCGCAGGTACCGCTGCGCGCCGAAGTCATAGTCGGTGGTCTCGACCGAGCCGTCGGATACCGCTGCCCTGAGCACTTTGATCGCTTCTGCGATCACCTCAGGGCCGATTCCATCGCCGCCAATCACCGCAATCCGCGTGGTTCCAGCCATGCGCGGATTTTAGCGGTCAGCTCGCCGTGGTGCAGGCCGTGTCCGCAGCCTGCACGCCCGGCGGCTCGAGCTCGCTCGCGGGCATCGGCGCGGCCAGGCCAGGTCCCTGGCCAAGCACGCAGCCCATCGACTCCAGCCGCCAGCGCTGCTCAGGCCGTTCGATCCCGGTCGCGACCACCTCGATGCCGAGATCGCGGCCGAGCTGGATGATCGACCGCGTGAGCGCCGCCAGCGTCGGATCAGCCTCCAGCCCGGCGACGTAGGACGCGTCGATCCTGACCACATCGACCGCCGCGTTGCGCAGCGAGGCCAGCGACACCAGCCCGGTGCCGAAACAGTCAAGCCCGAGCCTGATCCCCTTGCCGCGTAGCCCGGCCAGGTCGGTGGCAACAGACGGCGAGCTCCCGGTCAGGACGCGCTCGGCCACCTCGAGCGTCAGCGCCTCAGGCGGCAGGCCGGCCTCGTCGAGCGCGCTGAGCACCAGGCTGGCAAACCCTGGTCCGCTCACCTGCCTGGCCGTGCAGGCCAGCGACAGGCCGATCTCGGTGCCCGCGGCCCGCCACGCCGCGACCTGGCGGCATGCCTGGCGCAGCAGCCAGCCGCCGAGCTGCACGATCAGGCCCGATTCCTCGGCGACGGCGAGGAATTCGGCGGGAGCGACCGGCTCCCGGTCACGAGACCAGCGCGGGGCCGCCTCGACGCCACGCACATGGGAGCTGGTGAGGTCGATGACGGGCAGATACTCGATCTCCAGCTCGTGCTCGGCGATGGCCCGGTCCAGGCCGGCGGTGAGCTCAAGCCGTCGTTCCGCCTCGGCGTGCATCTCCGCGGCGAAGATCTCGACCCGGCCGACTCCTGCCTCCTGGGCCTTGGCCAGCGCCGTTTCCGCCTGGCCGAGCACCTGCCCTGGCTCGTCAGCGGTCGCGATGGCGGCGCCCACGCTGGCGGTCAGGGCGATCTCCTTGCCTGCGACGCTGAACGGCTCGGCCGCGATCAGCCCGGCCAGCCGCTCGGCGAGCTCGATGACGTCCTGGGCAGTGGCCGGCACGCCGGTGCCATCAGGGCCCAGCAGGACAGCGAACTCGTCGCCGCCCCAGCGGGCGACCGTCGCGACGGGCGGTACAGCCGCGCGCAGCCGGCGGCCCGCCTGCGCCAGGATCAGATCGCCGCCTGCGTGACCGGCGATCTCGTTGACGGCGGCGTACCCGTCGAAGTCGACGAGGATGGCGCCGACCAGTCCTGCCGCGCCGTCGCTCACGGCCGCGATCTCGCCGGCATCTGTGTCCTGGTCCCGTGTCAGGTCCCTGACCCGCTCTTCGACGTATGCGCGGTTCGGCAGGCCCGTCAGCCCGTCGTGAAAGGTGAGCTGGGTCAGCTGGCGGCGAAGCGCCACCCGGTCGCTTACGTCTCTGGCGGTGATGAGCAGCCTGGCCGGCTCGTCGGCCTCGCCGTAGCGTGACAGCGTCGACTCGACGTGCCGCCAGGAGCCGTCGGCACCCCTGACGCGGCCGGCAAAGTCCGTGGTGCCCGCGTGAGCGCGCAGACGGGCCAGCGCCGCCCTGATTGCGGCGGGGCGGTCCTCGGGGTGAACGACGTCGGTCAGCCGCCGCCCGGTGAGCTCCGCTGCCGTATAGCCGAACTCGCCTACCGCCTGGCTGGCGTACTCGATCACGCCGTCCCGCCCGCAGATCAGGACCGCGTCGCTGGTGGTGCCAGCCAGCGCGCGGAACATCCAGTCTGACTCATGCGCGGCCTCGGCCACGGCAGTCGCCTGCCTGGTCAGACTCGCGAGCCTGGCGACGAGGAGCAACACGACCACGGAGCCGGCCGCCGCGAGCGGGCGGGCAAGCAGCGGGCGGCCAGCAATCGCGAAGCCGGTCACCACCAGGGCGGCAGCCGCCGTCGCGGCAAGCGCGGCGACCGTTGCCGGGCTCGACCATGCCCGGTCTGACCTGACCAGCCTGGTCACCGGCGAGCTGACCATCGCCGCGAAGCCGCGCGAACCTGCCGTCGGCGCATCGGCGCCGGAAAGCGCGGGCATCCGCGTCGACGCGAGCGCGAGCAACGCGAGCGCCACGGCCACCGCCAGCTGCGATCCGAGGCCAGGCACCCGCCCGGCTACCCGGTCGGCGACGGCCAGCGAGTCGGCAGCAACGAGGGCAGTCAGCGCTAGCACAGGGAGCGCCGCCAACCTGACGCTCCGCACGAGGAAACGCAGGACCATGCCGAGCGCGACCACGTCAGCGACGGGCCTGATGAGCGCCAGCGCGAACGCCGCCCGCCCGATCTTGGCAGGGGCATAGTCCGGCCCGAACAGCCCGGCGAGCAGCACCACGAACAGGGCGCTCGTCAGCAGGCAGCTGTCGACCAGGATGCCCCGCTCGGTCCTGACCTCGCCGGTGCCGGATGCGGTCAACGTCGCCAGGCCGATCACCAGCGCGGGCAGCGCGGCCAGGCTGATCAGATCCGCCAGCCGCAGCGGCTGCGCTCCCCCGGCGAGACCGCCGAAGGCCTGCTGCACGATGGCGCCGGCCGCGATGCAGAGGGCGGCCACGGCAAACCACCGATATGCATTTTTAACGGGCGCCCCGGGCTGACCCGACGCACGGAGCAGCCGGACACCCGCCACCACGGCAAGGACGAGCCAGGCAGCTGCCCAGGCCAGCATGGCGTGCGTCATCGCCGGCCCCCATCCGCGCCCGATCGTGCCATGAGTACCTGCTCATCCCCACTTGCCGCCAGGATTTTCCCGAATGCGGCACGGGGCATGCGACGGCCCTGACCGCGTTCATTACTGACTGGAGGTCCCGCCATTGGGCCCTCGCCGATCACTCCGGCGTCCCGTGTCCTGACGCCGGTCCGCTCCGGGCAGCACTCCTGCATGGGGCCCGATGTGTGCGACACCGATGTCTGCGACACCGCGGCCCGCTAGAGATGCTGTGCGCTGCGAGCGACTACGCCTGACTCTACGTGTCGGAGGTCACGCTTCGATTGAGGAAAGACGTACGACCGACGACAAAGTACTGACGAGACGCTCAGTATCTGCCGGTGACCGCGTGAACGACCCGAGTGCTCCGCGGCGCGGCAGCGGCAGGGGCTGGGAGAATCAGGCCTGCCCGAGCCGCTGCAGGATCAGCTGCTGGACGCTCGCCGCGTCCGCCTGGCCGCCTGTCGCGCGCATCACGGCCCCGAGCAGCGCGCCGGCCGCCGCTATCTTGCCGTCTCTCACCTTCGCGGCGATGTCGGGATTCGCGGCTATCGCCGCGTCTACGGCGGCGGTGAGGACGCTGGTGTCGGTCACCACGGCCAGGCCGCGCGCCGAGACCACCTCGTCGGGCGATCCCTCGCCGGCCAGCACGCCGTCGAGCACCTGCCTGGCGAGCTTGTTGTTCAGCTGGCCAGACTCGACAAGTGCGCAGATCCTGGCGACCTGGGCCGGGGTCACCGGAAGGGTGCTCAGGTCGACTCCCGCCTCGTTCGCCCGCCTGGACAGTTCGGTCAGCCACCAGTTGCGCGCCTGCCCGGGCGACGCGCCAGCGGTCACGGTCTCGGCGACCAGGTCGAGCGCCCCGGCGTTGCGCAGGGCCGTCATGTCCGCGCCTGACAATCCGAGCTCGGCCTGCAGCCTCGCGCGACGGGCCGCTGGCAGTTGGGGCAGCGTCGACCCGATCTCCTCTACCCAGTCAGGAGCTGGCTCGAGGGGAACCAGGTCAGGCTCGGGAAAGTAGCGGTAGTCCTGCGCCTCTTCCTTGCTCCGCCCGCTCGTGGTGTTCCCGGCGTCCTCGTGGAAGTGCCTGGTCTCCTGCACGATCCGGCCGCCGGCGTCAAGAATCGCCGCCTGCCGCTCGACCTCGGACCGCACGGCGCGCTCCACCGAGCGCAGCGAGTTGACGTTCTTCGTTTCCGTCCTGGTGCCCCACTGCCCGGAACCGGCAGGCGCGATCGAGGTGTTGACGTCGCAGCGCAGCGAGCCCTGTTCCATCCGCACGTCGGAGACGGCCAGCGCCCGCATGAGGTCGCGAAGCTCGGTCACGTACGCCCTGGCAACCGTGGGAGCGTGCGCGCCGGTACCGGGGATGGGCTTCGTGACGACCTCGACCAGCGGTATCCCGGCCCTGTTGTAGTCGACGAGCGAGTAGTCGGCGCCGTGGATCCGGCCGGTCGCGCCGCCGACGTGCTGCGACTTGCCGGTGTCCTCCTCGAGGTGGACGCGCTCGATGCCGACGCGGACCTGCTGGCCTCCAGCCTCGACGTCCAGCCAGCCGTCGGTGCACAGCGGCTCGTCGTACTGGGAGATCTGGAAGTTCTTCGGCATGTCCGGGTAGAAATAGTTCTTCCTGGCGAACCGGCACCAGCTCGCGATCGAGCAGTGCAAGGCCAGGCCGATCCTGATGGTGTACTCAATCGCTGCCTTGTTGATGACCGGGAGCGAGCCGGGCAGGCCGAGGCAGACCGGGCACACCGCGGTGTTCGGGTCGGCGCCGAAGACGGTCGGGCAGCCGCAGAACATCTTCGACGTAGTGCCGAGCTCGACGTGCGTCTCCAGCCCGATCACGGGTTCGTACCTGGTCACGGCCTCCTCGAACGGAACCGTGCGTTCCTGAGCTTTCGTCATCGGACTGGCTTCGCCGTTCACCGTCCCGCCTCCGCACTTCCGTCGCCGGCGCGCTCGATGCCCGTCGCCTCGTCCAGGAGCCTGTGCCCGCGCCGCTGGTCGAGCGCCGCCTCGACCGCGGCGCCCACTCGGTACACCCGGTCGTCGGCGAGCACGGGCGCCATGATCTGCAGGCCGACGGGCAACCCGTCCTCGGGCGCCAGGCCGCACGGTACCGACATCGCGGCGTTGCCAGCCAGGTTGCCTGGGATCGTGCACAGGTCGGCCAGGTACATCGCCATCGGGTCGTCGACCCGCTCGCCGAGCGGGAAGGCGGTGGTCGGGGTGGTCGGCGAGACCAGCACGTCCGCCTGCTCGAAGGCGGCGGCGAAGTCGCGTGCGATCAGCGTCCTGACCTGCTGCGCCTTGCCGTAGTAGGCGTCGTAGTAGCCGCTGGACAGCGCGTACGTGCCGAGCATGATCCGGCGCTTGACCTCGGCGCCGAACCCGGCGGCCCTGGTCTGGCTCATGACCTCCTCGGCGCTCGCGGTCCCGTCGTCCCCCACCCGCAGCCCGTACCGCATCGCGTCGAACCTGGCCAGGTTGGACGAGCACTCGCTGGGCGCGATCAGGTAGTACGCCGGCAGGCCGTACGTGAAGTGCGGGCAGGACACCTCGGTGATCTTCGCACCGAGCGACTCGAGCAGCTCGACGGCCTCGTTGAACCTGGACAGCACGCCGCTCGCGTAGCCGTCGCCGGCCAGTTCGGTGACCACACCGATCCTGAGCCCGGCTACATCGGCGTGCTTCGCCGCGGCGACGACCGGGGGAACGGGAGCGTCGAGCGAGGTGGAGTCGCACGGGTCGTGCCCGGACATGGTCTCGTGCAACAGCGCGGCGTCGAGCACGGTCCTGGCCAGCGGTCCCGGCGTGTCCAGCGAGGACGCGAAGGCGACCACGCCATATCGCGACGAGCCGCCATAGGTCGGCTTGACGCCGACCAGCCCGCAGACGGCAGCGGGCTGGCGGATCGAGCCGCCGGTGTCGGTGCCGATGCCGAGCGGAGCCTGATACGCGGCGACCGCCGCGGCCGAGCCGCCGGACGAGCCGCCAGGCACCCTGGTCAGGTCCCACGGGTTGCGCGACGCCCCGAACGCGGAGTTCTCGGTCGAGCTGCCCATCGCGAACTCGTCCATGTTGGTCTTGCCGAGTATCACGACGCCCGCCGCGCGCAGCCTGGCCGTGATCGTGGCGTCATAGGGCGGCTGCCAGCCGGCCAGGATCCTCGACCCGCACGTCGTCGGCATGTCGATGGTCGTGAAGACGTCCTTGAGCGCGAGCGGCACGCCGGCCAGCGGGCCGAGCGGCTCGCACGCGGCGCGCCGCTCGTCGACAGCCCTGGCGGCGGCGAGCGCGCCGTCGGCGGCCACGTGCAGGAAGGCGCGCACCTGGACGTCGGTCTGCGCGATCCGCTCCAGGTGCGCCGTGGTCAAGTCGACGGCCGAGATCTCGCCAGCGGCGAAGGCCGCTGCCATCTCCGCGGCGGTCAGCCTGGTCAGGTCGCTGCCCGCGGTCAAGTGGGGGGGCGCCATGATCAGTCCTCCGCCAGGATCCTGGGCACCTTGAAGCGTCTCTGCTCGGCGGCTGGCGCCTGGGCGAGCACGACGTCCGCCTCCAGGCAGGGGATCAGGACGTCTGCCCGGCAGACGTTGGACAGCTCAGCCGCGTGCGTCGTCGGCGGAATCCCTGCAGCGGCGACCTCCTGCACCCTGGCGACCGCGCTGATGATGACGTCCAGCTGGCCGGCGAACCTGCCGAGCTCCTCATCGGTCAGGGCAAGCCTGGACAGCCTGGCGAGGTGGGCTACTTCATCGCGGGTGATGGACACCCCGTCATCCTAGGGCCGCCCGGCTGCCCTGCCGAACGCATTACGAGGCTGGCCGGTTACTGGCTGGCGCGGGAAAGTCAGTTTCCCGGCAGGACCTGCGCGAGCCTGGCCGGGACCGCCGCACCGGCCTGCTGTCCCCGGTAGGCCTCAGCGGCCACCTGGTCAGGCTGGCGGATCGATGGCCGCGCGCGCTGCCCGTGACTTGCCTGGCCAGCCGGATCGGCTGCAGCAGGGGGCTGGCTGGCACCGGACACCGGCGTCGCGCCCTTCGCCTGCTCCTCCTCCAGCCAGGCCGTGGCCATGGTCGCGTTCATCGGCCGGGCGAAGTGCCAGCCCTGCGCGCCGTCGCAGCCGATCACCCGCAGCGCTGCCGCGGTGCCGGTGGTCTCCACGCCCTCGCCGATCGAGCGAATGCCGAGCGACTGCGCGAGCCTGACCAGCGACTTGACGGTCATGGTCTTCTCCGGGCAGCTCGGCAGGCCGCTGACCAGGGCCGGATCGAGCTTGACCTCGCTGATCCCGAGCCTGGTGAGCTGGGCGAGCGAGGAGTATCCGGTACCGAAGTCATCGAGGCTGATGCCCACCCCGAGGGCGGCAAGGGCGGTAACGGCGGCCGCGGCCTGAGCTGGCTTGCCGGCCAGCACCTGCTCGCTGATGTCCAGGCGCAGCGCGTCGGGCGGCAGGTCGTGCCGCTGGAGCGCCTTCCCGATCATCTCGGTCAGATGGATGCTGTGCAGATCCCTCGCCGGCAGGTTTACGCACATCTGGACCGGCATGCCAGCGGCCCACCACAGCGCGGTCTGGGCGAGTGCCATCTCGAGCACCTGCTCGGCCAGCTCGCTGATCAGGTGCGACTGCTCGGCGAGCCCGACGAAGTCGGCAGCCGTCAGCATGCCACGCCGCGGGTGCGACCAGCGGGCAAGCGCCTCCATGCCGATGGTCTTCTCATCGGCCAGCCGGACCTTGGGCTGATAGTGCAGCTCGATCTCGCCGCGCCTGACAGCGGTCCGCAGATCGCTGGCGAGCGCAAGCCGCTCGGCCGAGTTCCTGTCGGCGTCTGGCGTGTACCGCTCGATCCCGCTATTCCGCTCCTTGGCCAGGTACATGGCCACGTCAGCGCGCTGCATCAGCTGATCGAAGCCGCTCGCGTCGTCCGGGTAGATGGCGATCCCGACGCTGGCCTCCACCTGGAATGTCATGGCCTCGAGGCGTACGGGCTCGGCGAGCGCGGCCCGCAGCCGCGATGCGACCTCACGAGCAGCGGCGGCCTCCTTGACCGAGGGCAGCAGCACAGCGAACTCGTCGCCGCCGAGACGGGCGACAACGTCACCGGGCCGGACGCTGTGCTCGAGCCGGTGCGCCACGGTCTGCAGCAGCCGGTCGCCGACGGCGTGGCCGAGGGTGTCGTTGACCTGCTTGAGCCCGGTCGACCGGTCGAGGTCGATCAGCAGGAACCCGGCCCTGGTGCCCGCCACCCCGGCGCTGGCGAGCGCCTCGCCGCCGCGCTTGGCGAGCATCTTGCGGTTCAGCAGGCCGGTCAGCTCGTCGTGGTTTGCCTGGTGGTCACGCTGCGCGGACTTTGCGGCGCTGAAGTACACGGCGGCGAGCGGGAAGGCCAGCAGCGCGACGATCGTAGGCGACTTCGTGTTCATGGCGAGCACGACGAGCAGCGCGGTGGTGAACAGGACCAGGTGCACCGCGGCCTGGAAGGGCAGCTTCGCCCGCACCACCGATCGCAGCGGGGTGCGCGTCAGCAGCGCGATCGCACCCATCACCAGGAAGAAGTTGACGATGAAATACGCCAGCCCCGCCGCGAGCAGCACAAGCAGCGTGTCGTCTTGCGGAAGCAAGGGCGCGAGCCGCGTCGGGCTGTGCCCGCTGGCCCGCAGCACCAGTTCCGCCGCGCCAAGGCTCAGGCTGACCTGAGCCGCGTTAAAGGCGACCCGGTGCGGTGAATGCCTGACGAGGCCGACCAGCACGATCGCGGCCGCCCTGAGCAGCACGGCGATCGAGAAGCCCCAGAAGAGCAGCACGGCGAGCGTGATAGTGCGGGAAATGGCCGGCGAGTCGGATCCGGAACGGCCTGGAGTTGCCACCGGCCAGATCTCGGCCACCAGGATCATCACGGCCACGACCCAGAACATCGGCTTGCCGGCCACGTCCTTCAGGCCGTGCTCATAAAAGCCGGACAAGGCGACCACGGCAGCGCCGACAACCGAGACCGTGGTGACGTAAATCCACGGCGGTGAGCCGAAACGCGGGACCACGTCGCGCGTGTCCTCGAGGTTCCTCATCGCGTCCTCACGGCCGCCGGGTAAATCGGGGGGGTACCGGTTCGTGAATCTCTGTCAGGCAGCGTAGCTGGCAACCGCACTTGACGAAGCCATACGCATACTATCTGTTACTAGGCGTCTTGTCGTAGTTAAGTGGCTACAGATTGCGAAGCCTCCTGGTAGCTGGCGTGAACTATACGAATGTCAGGCTACGTGCGGCGCGCCGGATGGTTTCACACCAAGCAATCCAGTACCGTGCGCCCCCGCAGCCGGCCAGGACGGCCATTACCCCGAGGCCGCCGCGTCCGACGCTGCGGCAGGGCCGTCGGCGAGCAGAACCCGCAGCCCGGATTCGTCCAGCACCGGCACGCCGAGTGACTCTGCCTTGTCCAGCTTCGAGCCAGGACTGTCCCCGGCCACCACGAAGCTGGTCTTCTTGGAGACCGACCCGGACACTTTCCCGCCGCGGGACTGAATGGCTTCCGCGGCCTCGTCCCTTGTGTAACCCTCCAGGCTGCCGGTGAGGACAACGGTTACCCCGGCCAGCGGCCCGTCAGCCTGGCCTTCGCCGAGCGTGAATCCGGCGAAGTCGGGGTCGGCCAGCCGGACGCCGGCCTCGCGCCACTTGGTGACGATCGCCCGATGCCAGTCCACACTGAACCAGTCGATGATGGAGCCCGCGATCGTCGGCCCGACCTCGTCAACCAGCATCAGCGTCTCCGCTGGCGCCGAGGCGATGGCGTCGGCCGACCCGAACGCGGCCGCCAGCGCCCGCGCGGCCGTCGGCCCGACGTGCCTGATCGACAGGGCGACGAGGATTCGCCACAGCGGGCGGTTCCGTGCCTCGTCCAGGTTCCTGAGCAGGCTCGTCGCGTTCGCGGTGAGCGCGCCGCCGATGGTGACGAAGAACGGGCACTGCGCGAGCTTGTCGGCGCTGAGCGAGAAGAGGTCGCCCTCGTCGGTGACCAGGCCCGCGTCGAGCAGCGCTGAGGCCGCCTCGTAGCCGAGCACCTCGATGTCGAACGCTCCACGCCCGGCCATGTGGAACAGCCGCTCCCGCAACTGGGCTGGGCAGGACCTGGTGTTCGGGCAGCGCCAGTCGACCTCGGCCGCCTCCCTGGCAAGCGTCGTCCCGCAACTCGGGCAGGCCTCAGGGAAGCCGAACTCACGTTCCTCGCCCGTGCGCAGGTCGAGCACCGGCCCGACCACCTCGGGAATGACGTCGCCCGCCTTGCGCAGCACGACCATGTCGCCGATCAGCACGCCCTTGCGCGCGATCTCATCGACGTTGTGCAGCGTCGCCCGCTCCACCGTCGAGCCGCTGACCTTGACCGGCGTCATGACGGCGAACGGCGTCACCCGGCCCGTCCTGCCGACGTTGACCCTGATGTCGAGCAGCCTGGTGGTGACCTCCTCGGGCGGGTACTTGTACGCGATGGCCCAGCGCGGGGCCCGGCTCGTGAAGCCGAGCGCCTCCTGTACCGCGATGGGATCGAGCTTGACCACGACCCCGTCGATCTCGTAGGGCGGATCGTGCCGGTGCTCGGCATAGTGACCGATGTAATCCCTTACCCCGTCCACGTCCCGCACGACCTGATACAGCTCGCTGACCGGCAGTCCCCACTCGCTCAGCTGGTCATACCACTCTGACTGGCTGGCTGGTCGCTCCCGTCGCTCGCCCTCGATCGCGCCGACGCCGTGCAGGATCAAGCCGAGCGGCCTGCTCGCCGTCACGGCCGGATCCTTCTGCCGCAGCGAGCCTGCCGCCGTGTTGCGCGGGTTGACGAACGGCGGCTTGCCCGCGGCGGCCTGCCGCTCGTTCAGCTCGTGGAACGCCGCGACCGGCAGGAAGACCTCGCCCCGCACCTCCAGCGTTGCCGGCCAGCCTGACCCGCGCAACCGCCCGGGCGCGGCAGCGATCGTGCGGACGTTGGCGGTCACATCCTCGCCGGTGACTCCGTCACCCCTGGTCGCGGCCCTGGCGAGGGCGCCGTCCCGGTAGACGAGGTCGACAGCGAGGCCGTCAATCTTCAGCTCGCACAGGAAAGGGCCTGTGCCCCCGAGGCGCTCGGCCCTCGCATACCACCTGTCGAACTCGGCGGCGGAGAACGCGTTGTCGAGGCTGAACAGCCGCATCAGGTGACGCACGGGCGCGAACCCCGCCGCGATCATGTCACCGACTTGCTGGGTCGGCGAGTCAGGGGTGCGCAGGTCCGGATACTGCTCCTCGAGCTGGCGAAGCTCGCGCATCAGCGCGTCGTACTCGGCGTCGGAGACCACGGGTGAGTCGAGCACGTGATACCGGTGGTTGTGCTCGGTCACCTGGTCGCCGAGGTCAGCATGCCGGTGCCTCGCCTGGTCGTCGGCCTGGCTGACCTCGGCGACGCCCTCGGTGGCGATCTCGTCGCCGGTCTCCGCCAGCTCGGCGTCTTCCGGTGCGGTCACCGCACTCCCTCCTCGATCATCTCGGGTATCAGCCGCGCGGCCTCCTGGCACTGGGTGAGCACGTCCCGCGCCGTCGCCGGTGACGCGCCGGCGAGACCGCAGGCCGGCGTGATCACGACCTGCTCGGCGAGGGCGTCAGGCGCGAGCCCGATCCGTCGCCAGAGCGCGATCGCCTGCGCTGCCGTCTGCTCGGCGGCCGCGTGGCGTCCGCCGGCGGGCGGTCCAGCGGGCGGCAGCGCCGGTTCCGCCAGTACCGGCACGGCGCCCGCCGCGAGGCCAAGCCCTGCCTCGGCGATCTCGCCTATCGCGTCCTCATCGGCGCGCCGCACCAGCGCGAGATCGAAGGACACGGCTGCCGCACCAGCGCTCGCGACCAGGCCCCAGGGCACGTCGCGCGCGCAGCAGTGGATCATGGCCGGCACCCCTGCGGCCGCCAGCACCTCGCGCAGCCGGGCGGCGGCATCCTGGCCGTCCACGGCGGCAACCCTGCGCAGCCCGCTCGCGGTGGGCACCGAGCCGGCCAGCACGCCGGGCAGCGCCGGCTCGTCCACCTGCACGACAAGGGAGGCGCCTGGCACCCTGCGCCGGACGTCAGCCGCGTGCGCGGCGACAGCCTCGGCGAGCGAGGCGGCCAGGTCTGCCACGGCCCCGGCGTCAGAAAGCGCAGGCTCGATGCTGTGCGTGAGCGCCAGATTGGCCGCGAGCGTCCACGGACCGCACAGCTGGATCTTGAAGGCTCCCGCGTAACCGTCGGCCGCCGCCTCCAGAGCGTCCAGGTCGGCTTCCATCAGGCCCGCCGCCCGGCCCATGTCGCGGCCGCGCCGCTCGGCTAGCCGCCAGCCCGTGGGCGTGGTCTCGACGGGCATGTCGACAAGCAGCGCGGCCGTGCGCCCGACGAGATCCGCGCCCGGCCCCCTGCCAGGAAGCTCGGCTAGGAACGGCAGGTTCGGCAGCTCGCCCAGGATCAGGGCGCTGGCGTCAACAGGATCGCTGCCTGGCATCGAGCCCACGCCGGTCGCGCTCTGCGCAGGCCAGGGAAACGGCACCTGTTCGCTCACCGGCACATCCTAGCGATCGGCTAGGTCACCGGGCGGCGGCCGGATCGTCAGCGTCCGTCGTCAGGAAGACGTGCGCTCCCGGCATGCCGTCGCCGCGATCGTCGCCGATCCGAGCACGGCGTCACCGTCATAGAGGACGGCGGCCTGCCCCCTCGCGACGCCGCGGGCCACGCTGTGCAGCTCGATGCGCACGGATCCGTCCTCAGGCCAGCAGGTGGCCGCGAACGTCTCGCCGTGCGCCCGCAGCTGGACCGTCGCCCGGATCGGGCCATCAGGCGGGCTGCAGCCACTCCATACCGGACGAACCGCGGTGATCTCGTCGACATCCAGCGCGTCCGCCGGGCCGACCCTGACCGTGTTCGTCACCGGCTCGATGTCGAGGACGTACCTGGCCCGCCCGTCGGTGGCCGGCGTGTCGATTCGCAGGCCCCTGCGCTGCCCGACGGTATAGCCGTAGCTGCCCTCGTGACGGCCGACGACCGAGCCGCCTGCGTCGACGATGGGCCCCGGAGCTACGCCAAGCCGGCTCGCGAGGAATCCGCGGGTGTCGCCGTCGGCGATGAAGCAGACGTCGTGGCTGTCCGGCTTGTCGGCCACGGCCAGGCCGCGCTCGGCGGCCTCGGCCCGCACCTGGGTTTTCGTGCTGTCGCCGAGCGGGAACACGGCACGGCTCAGCTGCTCGCCGGTCAGCACGGCGAGCACGTAAGACTGGTCCTTCGCCAGGTCCACGCTGCGCGCGAGCCGCGGTGCGCGGCCATGGCCTGGCTCCAGCCTGGCGTGATGACCTGTGCAGACGGCATCGAAGCCGAGCGCGATGGCCCGGTCGAGCACGGCCGCGAACTTGATCTTCTCGTTGCAGCGCAAGCAGGGGTTGGGCGTGTTGCCCCTGGCGTACTCGGCGACGAAGTCGTCGACGACGTCGGCGGCGAACCGCTCGGCCATGTCCCACACGTAGAACGGGATGCCGATCACGTCCGCCGCCCGGCGCGCGTCCCTGGCGTCCTCGAGCGTGCAGCAACCGCGGGCTCCTGACCGGTAGGAGCGCGGGTTCGCCGACAGTGCCAGGTGAATCCCGGTCACCTCGTGTCCGGCCGCCACCGCCCGCGCGGCGGCGACCGCCGAGTCGACGCCGCCTGACATCGCCGCGAGCACCCGCATACCGCTCACGGTGCCGCTGCCTGCCCGGCCGCAAGGCTGACTGCCGGACCGTCCACCGGGCCGCCGGGGTGCCCGGCTGAACCCGCGGGTGCCTGGGCCGTGTCCGGTGCCTGGGCCGTGTCCGGTGCCTGCGCCGCCTGCCGGCCCGCCCGCCGTGCCCGCTCGACTACCTCGCCGATGGCCGCGCCCAGCGCGTCCACGTCGGCAACCGAGCTGGTCCTGCCCAGCGTGAAGCGCAGCGAGCCGCGCGCCCTGGCGTGGTCGGCGCCCATCGCCAGCAGCACGTGGCTGGGCTGAGCGACGCCGGCCGTGCACGCTGAGCCGGTCGAGCAGGAGATGCCCTTGGCGTCGAGCAGCATCAGCAGGGCATCGCCCTCGCAGCCGGGGAACGAGAAATGCGCGTTGCCGGGCAGCCTGAGCGCTCCTGGCGGCGGGCCGTTGAAGATCGCGTCGGGCACGGCCGCGCGAACCCGGTCGATCAGGCGGTCGCGCAGCGAGCCGAGCCTTGCCGCGTGCGCGTCCCGGCCGGCCGCGGCCGCCTCGACCGCGACCGCGAAGGCCCTGATCGCGGCGGTGTCCAGGGTGCCCGACCGGACGTCGCGCTCCTGCCCGCCACCGTGCAGCACGGGCACGGGATCATCGCCGCCCCTGGCCAGCAGCAGCGCGCCGGCCCCGACAGGGCCGCCGATCTTATGCCCGGTGACCGTCAGCGCGGTCGCGCCGCTGGCCGCGAGGCTGACGGGGAGCTGCCCGGCGGCCTGCACCGCGTCGCTGTGGAAGGGGATGCCATACCCGGCGGCGACCGCCGCCAGCTCGGCGACCGGCTGGATGGCGCCGACCTCGTTGTTCGCCCACATCACGCTGACCAGCGCCACGCTGCCCGGATCGCGGCCTATCGCGGCCCTGAGCACCTCGGGGCTGAGCAGGCCTGCGCTGTCCACTGGGAGCCAGTCGACCTGGGCGCCCTCGTGCTCGCCGAGCCACTCCACGCTGTCAAGGACCGCGTGATGCTCGATCGCCGTCGCCAGGATCCGCCGCCGGCGCTGAGATTCCGCGAAGCGCGCCCAGTACGTGCCCTTGACGGCCAGATTGTCCGCTTCAGTGCCGCCGCTGGTGAACACTACCTCGCTCGGCCTCGCGCCGAACGCCTGCGCGATCTGCTCGCGAGATTCCTCGACCACCCGGCGAGCCCGGCGGCCGGCGTTGTGCAGCGAGGAGGCATTGCCGGTGTGGGCTAGTTCCTCTGTCATCGCGGCCAGCGCCTCGGGCAGCATCGGCGTCGTGGCCGCGTGGTCGAGGTAGACCAGCGGTCCTGGCCGTGCGCCGTCGTCGGCGGATACGGGGTTCACCATGGTGATTCAAGCCTAAGGGGTGTCATCCGCGCGACACCCCGTGAAGGGAGGTCGATCCAGGGATCCACCCCGCTATGTGAGGTCAATCCGGGGATCCACCTCTCCATGCCGCGGCGTGCAGCCCGCGTCAGCCGGTGCGCTTATCGATCTCCTCGACGAGCTGCGGTACCACCTTGAACAGGTCTCCCACGACGCCGAAGTCCGCGAGCTCGAAGATCGGCGCCTCAGGGTCCTTGTTGACCACCATGATGGTCTTCGAGGTCTGCATGCCGGCCCGGTGCTGGATCGCGCCTGAGATCCCGACCGCGACGTAGAGCTGCGGCGACACCGTCTTGCCCGTCTGGCCGACCTGGAACTGGTGCGGGTACCAGCCAGCGTCGGTGACAGCTCGGGACGCGCCGACGGCAGCGCCGAGCGAGTCGGCGAGCTTCTCGATCAGGGCCATGTTGTCGGCCGAGCCGACCCCGCGGCCGCCGGAGACCACGATGGACGCCTCGGTGAGCTCCGGCCTGGCGCCGCGCTGCTCCACGATGCGGTCTGTGATCTTCGCCTGCTTCGCCGCGTCGCTGACCGCGACGCTGACCGGCTCGATCGCCGCCTCGCCAGCGGCGGCGTCAGGGCTGATCGCGTTTGGCCGCACAGCGATGATGGGCGTGCCGGACCGGACCCTGGACTTGACGTTGATCGCGCCGCCGAAGATCACCTGGTCGGCGGTCAGGTCATCGTCCAGGCCGACGACGTCGGTCAGGATCCCCCAGCCGGTCTTGACCGCCAGTCGCCCGCCCACCTCACGGCCCTCGGCGGTGTTCGCGACCAGCACGGCAGCCGGCGACTTCTGCCCGGCCAGCTCTGCGAGCAGCTCCGCCTTGGGCGCGACCACGTAGTCATCGAACTCCGGCCCCGCGGCGACGTAGACCTTCGCTGCGCCGTACTCGGCGAGCCTGGCCTGCGCTGACTCCGCCCCGGCGCCCGTCCACACCACGGCCGGGTCGCCGAACCTGCGCGCCAGCGTCACCAGCTCCAGGGTGACCTTCTTGACAGTCTCGCCTTCGTGCTCGGCGAGAACCAGGATCTCAGCCATCGTCGGCAGCCCCTCAGCCCTTCGGCCTAGTTCCGGATCAGATGAACTTGCGTCCGGCGAGGAATTCGGCGGCCTTGCCGCCGCCGTCGCCTTCGTCAGTCACGACCGTGCCCGCCTGCCGCGGCGGCCGCTTGGCGAAGCTCACCACCTCGCAGGCCGCGTTGTCGAGGCCGACCTGGGAAGCGTCAAGGCCGATGTCGGCGACGCTCATGGTCTGCACGGGCTTCTTCTTCGCCGCCATGATCCCCTTGAATGACGGGTAACGCGGCTCGTTGATCTTCTCGACCACGCTGACGACCGCGGGCAGGGTTGCCTCCACGGTGTCGTAGCCGTAGTCAGCCAGCCGGTTGATGGTGATGGCGTCCCCGTCGATCTGAAGCTTGCTCGCGTAGGACAGTTGCGGAACGCCCAGCCGTTCGGCCAGCATCGCCGGCACCAGGCCGGTGCGCGCGTCCGTCGCCTCGGCACCGAGGATGACCAGGTCGAACCCGATCTGGCTGAGCACTGCCGCGAGCGCGGCCGAGGTGCCGAGCACGTCAGAGCCAGCCAGCGCGTCGTCGACCAGGTGCACGGCCTTGTCGGCGCCCATGGACAGCGCCTTGCGAATCGACTCGGAGGCCCGCTCTGGCCCCATCGACAAGATGGTCACCTCGCCGCCGTGGGCCTCGGCCTGCCGCAGGCCCTCCTCGATGGCGAACTCATCGGCCTCGTTGATGACGGCATCGGCGGCATCCCGGTCGAGCGTGGAGTCCGAGTCCCTGAGGGTGCGCTCCGACCACGTGTCGGGTACCTGCTTCACGCAGACGACGATATTCATGATCGGTGGCCGACCTCCCTGTCTGTACCAGTCCGCGCAGGATATCCAGCGCCTTATGTTACTCGCTAGTAGCTTGCTGGTTGCTACCCGGCCTGTCGCTCGGCGAGGCTGACCACGTTAGCGAGCAGCATCGCCCTGGTCATCGGCCCTACCCCGCCGGGGACCTTCGCGATGTGCCCCGCGACCTCGGCCACGTCCGGGTGCACGTCTCCGACCAGCCCGGACTCGGTCCGCGTGATACCGACGTCGAGCACGGCGGCGCCAGGCTTGATCATGTCAGCGGTGATCAGACGCGGGTTGCCAGCGGCAGCCACCACGATGTCCGCGTGAAGCGTATGGAACTTCAGATCCCTGGTCCCGGTGTGACAGAGGGTCACCGTGGCGTTCTCGCTGCGCCTGGTGAGCAGCAGGCCGAGCGGCCGGCCAACCGTCACGCCGCGGCCGATCACGGTGACGTCGGAACCCGCGATCGGCACCTGGTACCTGCGCAGCAGCTCGACGATGCCGAGCGGGGTACACGGCAGCGGGGCAGGCTCGCCGAGCACGAGCCTGCCGAGGTTCATCGGGTGCAGGCCGTCGGCGTCCTTGGCCGGGTCCATGAGCTCGAGCACGGGCTGGCTGCGCAGGCCGCCAGGCAACGGCAGCTGCACGATGAACCCGGTGCAGGCCCGGTCGGCGTTGAGCCCCGCGACGACGTCCTGCACCTGCTGCTGGCTCGCGGTGGCCGGCAGGTCCCTGCGGATGCTGGTGATGCCGACCTGGGCGCTGTCCCTGTGCTTGCCCGCCACGTAGACGGCGCTGCCCGCGTCATCGCCCACGAGCACGGTGGCCAGGCCGGGAACGATGCCGCTGGCGGCGAGTTTCGCCACCCGCTCGGTCAGCTCGGCGCGGATGGCTGCGGCGGTCGCCTTGCCGTCAAGAATGATGGCGGTCACGCGCTCATTGTGCCCGCCCGGATCCCGCCCGGCGACTCACCCCCCGCCTCCCCCCGCCGCCATTCCATGATCACGGCAGTTTTGTGCGGCGGGCGCGGAAAATCGTCCGTGAGCTCGCAAGCGTCAGTGCCAGAAGTGGCGGACGCCGGTGAAGTAAAGGCTCACGTTGGCCGCGGCGGCCGCGGCGATCACCTGGTCGTCCCTGACGGAGCCGCCTGGCTCGGCGACGGCGCGCACCCCGGCGTCGGCCAGCACCTGCAGCCCGTCAGGGAACGGGAAGTACGCGTCGCTGGCCGCGACCGCCCCGGCCGCCCGGTCACCCGCCCTGCTGACCGCCAACCGCGCCGCGTCGACGCGGTTGACCTGGCCCATGCCGATCCCGACGGAGGCGAGGTCCGCCGCGAGCAAGATCGCATTGGACTTGACGCTGCGGCACGCGCGCCACGCGAACTCCAGGTCAGCCACCGCGGCGGCGCCGGCCGCCGGTCCTGCCGCGAGCCGCCAGCCCGCCGCGCGGTCGCCCGGCCCGGAAACCGTGTCGGGCGACTGCATGAGCAGCCCGCCGCCGATCTGCCGCCATTCGGCGCGCGCCACGGTGGCCGGCGCGCAGCGGAGCAGCCGCTGATTCTTCTTCCTTGTAAGGATCTCCAGTGCGTCGGGTTCGTAGCCAGGCGCGACGACGACCTCGGTGAAGATCTCGGCGATCTGCGCCGCCAGCTCGGCCGTGACCTGCCGGTTCACCGCGATCACGCCGCCGAACGCGGACACGGGGTCGCACGCGTGCGCGTTGCGATGCGCGGCGGCCACGTCAGCGGCCACGGCGATGCCGCAGGGGTTGGAGTGCTTCATGATCGCAACGCAAGCCTGCTCGAACTCGCCCACGGCGCGCCAGGCGGCGTCCGCGTCGACGTAGTTGTTGTATGACATGGCCTTGCCGGCCAGCAGGTCGGCGGTCGCGACGCCGCCGGCCTGACCGGCGTCAGCAGCGCGGTAGAGCGCGGCGCGCTGATGCGGGTTCTCGCCGTAACGCAGCACGTCGCGCCGGTCCCAGACCGCGGCGGCGAAGTCGGGCCAGCCGGTCCGCGCCGCCGTCTCGTCAGGCGCGTACGCCGACGCGAACCAGGACGCGACGGCGGCGTCGTAGCTGGCGGTGTGCGCGAACGCGCTGGCCGCCAGCCGCTGCCGTTCGGCCAGCGTGAACCCGCCGGCGGCCACCGCTGCGGCCACCGCGTCGTAGGAGTCGGGCCTGGTCACGACCGCGACGCTGGCGTGGTTCTTCGCGGCAGCCCTGACCATCGCCGGACCGCCGATGTCGATCTGTTCCACGCACTCCTGCGGGTCGGCGCCGCTGGCAACGGTCTCCGTGAACGGATACAGGTTGGACACCAGCAGCTCGAACGGCGCGATCGCGAGCTCGTCGAGCTGGCGGCGATGATCGGCGTCGCTCACGTTCGCCAGCAGGCCCGCATGAATCTTGGGATGCAGCGTCTTGACCCGGCCGCCGAGCCGCTCGGGGAATCCGGTCACCGCCTCGACAGGGGTGACCGGGACTCCGGCCGCGCTGATCGTCGCGGCCGTGCTGCCCGTGGACACGATCTCGACGCCTGCCTGGTGCAGTGTCGTGGCCAGCTCGTCCAGCCCGGTCTTGTCGTAGACGCTGATGATCGCTCGCGTGATGGCAACTCGGCTCAACGCTGCGCTCCCGGTGATCCGCTTCCTAGCTTGACGGTCCGGCCTTCCACCGACCAGCCGCCGGCCAGCATGGCGCCCACGGTGTTCGCGAGCAGCACCCGCTCCGCTGACTTGATCCGCTCGGTCAGGGTGTCCGCGTCGTCGTCGTCGAGCACGGGAACGGCCCGCTGCGCGACCACGGGCCCGCTGTCCAGGCCCGCGTCGACGAGGAACACCGTGCAGCCCGTGACCTTGACGCCGTAGGCGAGCGCGTCCCGCACGCCGTGCATGCCGGGGAAGGACGGGAGCAGGGCTGGATGAGAGTTCAGGCACCTGCCGGAGAACTCGTCGAGGAACGCCGGGCCGAACAGCTTCATGAACCCGGCCGAGACGACCAGTTCGGGCTCGAAGCCAGCGCAGGTTTCCGTCAGTGCCTTGTCCCAGTCCGCCCGCTCGGCATAGTCGGTGACGCGGCAGACGAAGGTCGGGATCCCCGCGGCCTCTGCCCGGCTGGCCGCCCTCGTGCCGTGCCGGTCGGCTCCGACCGCGGCGATCCGCGCTCCGAGCGTGCCCGCCTGGCACGCATCGATGAGATGCTGCAGGAGGGTCCCCTCGCCGGACGCCAGCACAACCAGGCGCGACCGCATGTGGCCCACCCTAGACCGGCTCACGGCCATGTCAGTGCGTAGGACCCGCCGGCAAGTAGTGATGGAATAGGACTCAACGCAGGAAACGCCACAGGACGACGGAGGAACGGCACTGCCCGCCGACAAACGCCCGCCAGCAGCAGGCGACCCCGATCAGAGGGGCGTCGCCGGCCAGGTCGAGGACGCGCACCATGCCGACGACCCGCGCGCTGGCGACGACCCGCGCAACGGCGACGGATCCGGCCAGCCTGACCAGGAGCCAGGCACGCTGCCCGGCCTGCCGCGGCTGTTCTTCGCGACAGAGGACGTGCAGAATCAGCACGCTGGCAGTCATCAGGGCACGGATCAGTCCGACGTCACTGACCTTCAGCCCGCAGGCGAGCCCCGGTCAGGTGGTCCTGGCGACGGATTCGACCAGCAGAACGGGCAGGGACAGCCGCCCCTGGCTGACTTCGGCCAGCGGCCCGGGTCCGGGCCCGGCCAGCCCTGGATGGGCGGACCCGAGGTTAGCGGCCGACCAGGAAGGCCCGTTCGGCCGCGGCCGGCCAGGCAGCCGCGCGCGCGTCCGACCAGGCAGCCCGACCGCGAACTCAGGCAGCGCGCGATCGCGTCCCTGGTGCTCGGCGCGCTGGCGCTGGTCGCGCTGCTCGGGCTCGGCGGCGACCTGCACCGCGGCGTCTACCTGCTCATCTTCAGCGCCATCGTGGGGGTCGGATCGTGTGTCATCGGGATCACGGCCGTGCTGAAGGCCAGGAAGGCCGGTTGCTACCGGCCACGCGGCTCGGTCGCCGGGATCGTGCTCGGCGCGCTGGCGGCCGTCCTGTCGATCCCCATCCTCGCGACCTATCTGGCCTTCCCGCGGCAGGTGGACAACTACGTCAAGTGCCTGAGCCAGACCCAGTCGTCGGGCGGCGAGCAGAGCTGCATGGACAAGTTCTACAAGTCGATCCACCTGGGTTCACCTGGCGCAGTCCACGTGACCGTGCAGGTCAAGGCGCGCTCAGGGCAGGACTGACGGCGGCAGGGCTGACGGCCCGCGTGGCTTGCGGCGCGCAGGAGCGCCGTCCCCGCCGCCGTCGTCGCCCTCGTCCTGGGCCCATCTGTCCATGAAGATCACGTGCCCGTCGCTATCGCCCGCGCCGGCCAGCGGACCTGCCGGCCACGCCACTGCGCCGTGTGTCCGCTGCCCTGGCTGGTCAGGCGGGTGGCCGCCGAGGCCGACCTGCCCGGCTAGCTGGCCCGCACGGGCGGCCCACCGGGTCCTGACGTACCACCAGTTGACGAGCCCTGCCGTGATCGCCGCGGCGATGCCGACCTCGAGCGAGGCGACCGCCGCGACCTGCCATGGCGAGGGTCCGACGGCAGCCATCCGGCCGTCACCCAGCGGGCCGCCGGCGAACGCCGCGCCGATGCCCAGCGCGAGTCCGGTGAGCAGGCCACAGCAGAAGCCGCGGATCGGAGCGGATTCGAGCACCGTCGTCGGAGCGGTGCGGACAACGAGCAGTCCGCCCACGGCGCCCGCGAGGTACGGGAAGGCCAGCATCGCCGCGCCGAGCCACCCTGGTCCCGAGCCATGGGCGCCCGCGGGCAGCGCGGCCAGCAACGGGAACGCCGGCATGGGACCGAGCACCGAGCCCGTCGGCGCCGCGACCGTGCCCGCGCCAACGGCGAAACCCGGTCCGAGCATGTATGCAGCGGCCCAGATCACGGCGTTCGGCAGGTAGCCGAACTGAGCCAGCAGCAACAGGCCAGCGCCGATGACGCCGGGCTCGAGCAACCGGTAGACATCGTTGAACCTCTGCACGTCGCCGGCCAGCGCCAGCGCGGTGGCCATCGCCCCGGCGGCTATCAGCACCGCGAGTGCCGCCGCGGTGCCAGCCAGCACCGACCGGGCCCTGGCTGAGATCAGCGCGCCGAGCTGCGCCCACGGCGCCAGCGCCCTTGCCGCCCCGACCCCGGCCGCGACGAACGCGATCACGAAGGAAGCGAGCAGCGCTTCCGGTATCGACGCGGCAGCGAGGCCCGACCTGCTGGCGACCGCGAGCGCCCCTGACAGCGCCGCGTACGGTATCGCCACTGCCAGGGCAACGGCCATCGCCTCGCGCAAGCCCGCGACCTGGTGACCGCGCACCACGGCACGGCCTCCCCGCCAGAGCAGCGTGCCAGGCAGCGCGACCAGGCCGAGCGGCAGCATGCCGATCTGTCCCGCGCCGCTGACCTGCACGGTGACGTGATGCCCGACCAGCCACAGCACCGCCGCCGTGCGGAGCACGCCGATCAGGCCGAGGCCGGAATGCGGCGCTGCGATCCAGCCGGCGAGCACGAGCATGGTCACGACGGCGAGACCGATGCCCGCGGCCGTACAGGCTGCCGAGGCGCCGGCGGCGAGCAGCTTCCTGAGGCGCTCAGGCCGGTCACCGCCGCCCCGGTCAGCGCCGCCCCGGGCACCGCGCCGCCCCTGCTCTCCCGCCGGAGTGCGCAGGGCAGAGGTCGTCACAAGATCCCACACTCGCAACCCTTGGCGCGCGGCGGGTGGAGGCGCGCCGAACGCGCCGCGACCAAGCCGCGGCGGGCCCCGCGGCTAGTGTGCCCGCATGAGGTCGCGGATCATGGCGGCGGTCTCGCTCGGCGTGCGGCCGACCTTGACGCCGACCTTCTCCAGCGCTTCCTTCTTCGCCTGCGCCGTGCCGGCCGATCCCGAGATGATCGCGCCGGCGTGACCCATGGTCTTGCCCTCTGGCGCGGTGAAGCCCGCGACATAGGCAACCACGGGCTTGGTCATGTTGGCCTCGATGTAGGCGGCCGCGCGTTCTTCGGCGTCGCCGCCGATCTCGCCGATCATCACGATCGCGCCGGTCTCCTCGTCGGCCTGGAACGCCTGCAGGCAGTCGATGTGCGTAGTGCCGATGATCGGGTCGCCGCCGATCCCGACACCCGTCGAGAAGCCGATGTCCCTGAGCTCGTACATCATCTGGTAGGTCAGCGTCCCCGACTTCGACACCAGCCCGATCCGGCCCTCGGTCGTGATGTCAGCGGGGATGATTCCCGCGTTGGACTTGCCAGGCGAGGCGACCCCTGGGCAGTTCGGGCCGACGATGCGGGTCGCGTTGCCGCGCGAGCAGGCATACGCCCAGAACGCCGCGGTGTCGTGGACAGGGATGCCCTCGGTGATGACGATCACCAGCGGCATCCCCGCGTCGACCGCCTCGATCACCGCGTCCTTGGTCCCGGCGGGCGGCACGAATACCACGGACACGTCGGCACCCGTCTCCGCCATCGCCCCGCCTACCGTCCCGAAGACCGGCACGCTCTCGCCGCCCAGTTCCACGGTCTGGCCGGCTTTGCGCGGGTTGGTGCCGCCGACCACCCTCGTGCCGGCGGCGATCATGCGCGCCCCGTGCTTGCGGCCCTCCGAGCCGGTGATGCCCTGGACGATGACCCGGCTCTGCGCTGTCAGGAAGATCGCCATCTCATGCTCCCGTCGCGGCCAGGCTGGCCAGCTCGGCGGCACGGCGCGCCGCATCGTCCATCGTCCCTACCTGCTCGACCACGGCGATCCCGGCCTCGGTCAGGATCCTGCGTCCTTCGGCCGCGTTGTTGCCGTCAAGCCGCACCACGATCGGGTGGCCGACCGGCTCGCCCTGGTCTGCCAGCATGCCGATCGCGGTCACGATGCCGTTGGCGACCGCGTCACAGGACGTGATGCCGCCGAAGACGTTGACCAGGACCGCGCGCACCGAGGGGTCAGACAGCACGATGTCCAGCCCGTTGGCCATCACCTCGGCCGACGCGCCGCCGCCGATGTCGAGGAAGTTGGCCGGCCGCACGCCGCCGAACTCCTCGCCCGCGTAGGCGACCACGTCGAGCGTGGACATCACCAGGCCAGCCCCGTTGCCGATGATGCCGACCGCGCCGTCGAGCTTGACGTAGTTCAGGTGCTTGGCCTTGGCGCGCGCCTCAATCGGATCGGCAGCCTCAGGGTCGGCGAACTTCTCGTGGTCCTGCCTGAAGGCCGCGTTGTCGTCGAGGGTCACCTTGCCGTCCAGCGCGATCACGCGGCCGTCGGAGGTCAGGATCAGCGGGTTGACCTCGACGAGCGTCGCATCCTCGTCGGCGAAGACCGCCCACAGCCGCTCAGCGAGCTCGGCGGCACCTGCGACCGCCTCCGCGGGCAGCAGGCCGGCCTCGACGATCTCGGTCGCCCTGGCGCGGTCCACGCCGCCAAGCGGGTCAATGGCGATCCTGGCCACCGCCTCCGGGCTGGTGTGGGCGACCTCTTCGATCTCCATGCCGCCCTGCACCGAGCAGATGGTCATGAACTGCAGGCCGGCGCGGTCGAGCAGGAAGGACAGGTAGAACTCCTGCGCGATGTCACTCGCCTCCTCGACGAGCACCTTGTGCACCGTGTGGCCCTTGATGTCCATGCCAAGGATCTGGCTGGCCTTGGCGTCGGCGTCGTCCGGGCCGTCCGCCACCTTGACCCCGCCGGCCTTGCCCCGGCCGCCGGTTTTGACCTGGGCCTTGACGACCACCTTCGGCCGCCCTGCCGCGGCGAACTCGGCGGCGATCGCCCGCGCCTCGTCGGCCGTATGAGCGACCTTTCCGCCCGGCACGGGCACGCCGTACTCGGCGAAGAGCTCCTTGGCTTGATGCTCGAACAGGTCCACGTCTGGGTCCGTCCTTGACTGATGCTGTACTGACTGATCTTGGGGATGGCAGGGCCGCCAGGCAGCCTAGCTGGCGAGCGGCAGGCAAGCGGTCAGCCGGCCCGACTTTCGGCCTTGGCGGCCAGCTCAGAATTGACCCATTCGACGATCTCATGCATGGGCGCCCCGGGAGTGAAGATCTTCGCGACGCCCATCGCGGTCAGCTCCGCGATATCGGCGTCGGGAATGATTCCGCCGCCGAAAACGACGATGTCGGCGGCATTGGCGTCCCTGAGCAGTTCGAGCACCCTGCTGAACTGCCTCATGTGCGCCCCGGAGAGGATAGACAGCCCGATCGCGTCGGCGTCCTCCTGCAGGGCCGCCGCGACGATCTGCTCGGGTGTCTGGTGCAGCCCGGTGTAGATGACCTCAACTCCGGCGTCGCGCAGCGCGCGCGCCACGACCTTGGCTCCGCGGTCGTGCCCGTCCAAGCCAGGCTTGGCGATGATGACCCGGATGCTGCCCATAACTCTCCCGCTCTCCCACCCGCCAGATGCTCCACCGGCAGGGTATCCCGCCAACCGACCCCACCTATGAACCCTTGGTGGCTCCCTGTGCCCACCAAGGGTTCATAGGTGGGCCAGGGCCAGGGACAGGGGGCGGGAGCGGGGGCGGGGGCGGGGGCGGGAGGCTAGAGCTTCTCGATCGGGGCGTAGCGGAGGAGAAGGTGCTTGATGCCGTACTCCTCGCCGAAGTCGACCTTCGCCTCGGGGTCGTCGCCCCTGCCCTCGACCGACAGCACCCGGCCGAGGCCGTAGCTGTCGTGGCTGACCAGGTCACCCGTCCTGAGCGCGGGCACGGGCCTGTTGCCCGGCGCGTTCACGCCAGGCCTCCTGGCCAGCCGCTCGGACGCCGGGCCCAGCGAGGACGTGGCCGCCGAGGCGTCCCTGCGCCAGTCGATCAGCTCGGCCGGGATCTCGGTCAGGAACCTGGACTGCTTGTGGTAGGACGGCCGGCCCCACCAGGTCCTTGCCACGGCCCTGGTCAGGTACAGGCGCTGCCGCGCTCTGGTGATGCCGACGTAGGCGAGCCGGCGCTCCTCCTCGAGCTCGCGGTCGTCGTTGATGGACCGCTCGTGCGGGAAGACGTTCTCCTCCATGCCGGTGAGGAACACGACCGGAAACTCGAGCCCCTTGGCGGTGTGCAGCGTCATGAGCGTGACCAGCCCGCCGTGATCGGGGCCCTCAGGGATCTCGTCGGCGTCGGCCACCAGCGAGACCTGCTCGAGGAAGGCAGCCAGCCCGCCGGTCACGTTGCGCGTGTCGAATTCCCTCGCGACCGATATGAGCTCGTTCAGGTTCTCGGCGCGGCCGGCGTCCTGCAGGTCGCTGGACGCCTCGAGCTCGGCGATGTAACCAGTCCTGTCCAGGATGGCCTCGGCGACGTCTCCGACCGGGGTGCCGGCCTTCTCGGCCTCCCTGAGCTCCGCGATGAGCTCGTTGAACGCCTCGATCGACTTCCCCGAGCGAGCCGGCATGCCCGGCACGTCCTGCGGCCTGGCGAGCGCGGCGGCGAAGCTGATTCGTTCCCTGGCCGCGTACCCGGCGACATACTCGAGCGCGCGGTCGCCGATGCCGCGCCGTGGCACGTTGATGATCCTGCGCAGCGAGATCTCGTCCTGCGGGTTGGCGATCAGCCGCAGGTAGGCCAGCAGGTCCCTGACCTCCCGCCGTTCGTAGAACCGGACGCCGCCGACCACCTTGTACGGCAGGCCGGCCCTGATGAACACTTCCTCGAACACCCGGGACTGCGCGTTGGTCCGGTAGAACACGGCCACATCGCCGGGCGTCGCGTCTCCCGCGTCGGTGAGCTTGTCGACCTCCTCGGCGACGAACGCGGCCTCGTCGTGCTCGCTGTCCGCCACGTAGCCGACGAGCGGCGGCCCGTCACCAGCGTCCGACCACAGGTTCTTCGGCATCCGCCCGGGATTGAGCGCGACGACCGCGTTGGCGGCGGCCAGGATGTTCTGCGTGGACCGGTAGTTCTGTTCCAGGAGGATGACCCTGGCCCCTGGGAAGTCGCGCTCGAATTCGGTGATGTTCCTGATCGTGGCGCCACGGAAGGCGTAGATGGACTGGTCAGCGTCGCCGACCACGCACAGCTCCCCGGGCGGCATGAACTCATCGCCGCCGACGTGGCTGGCCTGGTTGCCGCCGACGAGCTCCCTGATCAGCACGTACTGAGCGTGGTTGGTGTCCTGGTACTCGTCGACCAGCACGTGCCTGAACCGCCGCCGGTACTCCGCCGCCATGTCGGGAAATGCCTGCAGCAGGTTGACTGTGACCATGATCAGGTCGTCAAAATCCATAGCCCCGGCCGCAACAAGGCGCCGCTGGTACTCCCCGTACGCCTCCGCCAGCGCCTTCTCCCGGTAGCCGGAGGCGCTCGCGGCGACGGTCTCGTGGTCGAGCAGCTCGTTCTTGAGCGCGGAGACCTTGTTGGCCATCGCCTTGGGAGGGTGGTACTTGGGGTCGAGGTCGAGCTCGCGGCAGACCAGCGACATCAGCCGCTCGGAGTCAGCCTGGTCGTAGATCGTGAACGACGACGGGTAGCCGAACCTGTGCGCCTCCCTGCGCAGGATCCGCACGCAGGCCGAATGGAAGGTCAGCAGCCACATGCCACGTGAGCGCGCGCCCGTCAGCGCCTGGGCGCGGCCTGCCATCTCGCCAGCGGCCTTGTTCGTGAACGTGATCGCCAGGATCTCGTACGGCGCGACCTGCCGCTCGGCGACCAGGTAGGCGATCCTGTGGGTCAGCACCCTGGTCTTGCCGGACCCGGCGCCGGCGACGATGAGCAGCGGAGATCCCTCGTGCAGCACGGCAGCGCGCTGCTGCGGGTTCAGGCCTTCGAGAAGGGAGTCAGCAGCGGTCATCGTCACGCCTTCACCTTAGGCGAGCAGACCGACAGCTGGGAGCTGCTGCAAGGACTGCCATGGACCGGCGACAAGCTCCGACGGCACGACCGTGACCGGGAACGGCCGGCTCGGCTTGTCCGGGCTCGGCGTCACGATCCCGTACGAGGCGATACCGAATCCCGCGTAGACGTCCTTCTTCCTGTTCCTGTCGTACATCGCTGTCGACGGCGACGCGACCTCGATCGCCAGCCAAGGCGGCCTCGTCGTTGACGTGCCGGTCACCGCGTCCTTGTCCGCCAGCACGACGACCAGGTCGGGAATCCGGTATTGAGCGTTCGAAATCTCCACTCCGTTGCCCGAGATGACCAGATACTCGGGCGGGCATGAACCGTCGAGAAGGGTCTGCAGGCGTGACGCGACGAGCTGATGGACGTTCGCGGGCGCCGGCGATACCACACGCAACGGCTCGCGGTCATGACACCCATCGTGCCTTCGTCGTGCTCCGCGCTCTAGCTAACACTGCGTCCATGGCCGCCACTGTGCCAGCCGGTACCGACAGCGGGCTGACCCGTCTCAGTCGTCGGGCACCAGGGTGGGGGTGGCCCTGGTCAGGGTTTCCTTCCTGAAGTACGCCGGGTCCTTGATGCGGCAGTAGAAGTAGGCGACGACGCCGACAATGGCGGCGACCGCCGCTATGACGAAGGCACCGCCGATCTTCCAGTTGATGCCGGGCACCGTCCACATGGTGTAGTCGTTCTCGGTCGCCACGTCGTAATCGAGCCAGACGCTCCACCCGCCCAGGAAGAACAGAATCAGCCCGCCTGCCACCGGCAGGATGCCTTGCATCCAAAGGTTCCTGGCGCTCTTGGTCAGGTTCCTGCGGTAGTACCAGGCGCACGCGAATCCGGTCAGGCCGTAATAGAAGGCGATGTAGAGGCCGATCGCGATCACCGCGTCCCCGATCACCCCGATGCCGTTGGAAGAGAAGTTGAGCCCGACGTACACGAGGATCGAGACGATGCCCATGGTGACCGTTGACACCGTCGGCGTCAGAAACCTTGGATGCACCTTCGCGAACACCCGCGGGATGGCACGATATGCGGCCATCGACAACGTCGTCCTCGCCGTCGGCAGGATCGTGGTCTGGGTGGATGCCGCGGCCGAGGACAGGACCATGATCAGCAGCAGGCGGTAGAAGAAGGAGCCTGCCCCGCCGCTGAAGATCAGATGGCCCTGAATCGTTAGTACGTCGCCGGCATTGCTGACGTTTCCGAGGCCGTTGCCGTGCGCCTTGACCCCGGCGAAAGCCTGCATCGACGTGACCACCAGAGCGTAGGTCACGAGCAAGATGACCGTGGAGAAGATCGCGGCCAGGCCCGGGGTGCGGCCCTTGTCCTTGGTCTCCTCGTTCACGGCGACCGCGGTGTCCCAGCCCCAGTAGATGAACACCATCAGGATGATGCCGCTCGCGAAGGCGCTGAACGACGAGACGTGGAAGGGGTTGAACCAGGACAGGCTCGGAGTCAGATGGCCGGGCGGAGCGCTGCCGTTGCCGACCTTGACCAGCGCTGTCACCGACAGGACGACCAGCATGACGAGCTCGATGGACAGCAGTATCTTCTGGAAGTTCGCTGAGACCTCGATGCCCACGTAGCAGATGATCGTCATCAGGACGATCCAGATGATGCCGCCGAGCAGTACCCAGCCGCTAGTCGCATCGCTGCCGATGCCACTGGCACCGAAGAGGAAGAAGCAGTACTGGCTCGCTACCTGCGCCAGGCTGGCCATGACCAGGACGTCCGACGCGACGATCGCCCAGCCGCCCGCCCAGCCCGACCTCGGGCCGAATGCCCTAGTCGCCCACGTGAAGGTGGTGCCGCAGTCCGGGTCTGCCTTGTTCAGCTCGCTGTAGCCGATCGAGGTCAGCAGCATGGGCACGAAGGCCAGCACCGAGACGGCGGGTGCCTGCAGCCCGACCGCGATCACGACAAAGACGAGAGTCGCGGCGATGCTATAAGCGGGGGCGACCGAGGCGGTCGCGATGACGGTGGTGGCGATCAGGCCGAGGGCGCCCGACTTCAGTCCCTTGTCAAGCTGTTGCTCAGCCGGCTCCGCTGTCCGTCCGGTCACGCTCATTGCCCACCCCTCCTGAAGGTTTCCGCCCGAGCCCCGTGTGGCACGCTGAGGCTGCAGGGCAACAAAGATCTTCCCAATACCGGGTGCTCATACGACTCATAGGATCGCCAAGATGCGGATACTGCTTGTCGGTGCCGGCGGCGTCGGCACCGCTTTCGCGCGGATTGCCGCTCGCCGGCCGTTCGCTGAAGTGATCATCGGTGACTACGACCTGACACGCGCGCAACGGGCAGCGGCCGCCAGTGACCGCTTCCAGGCGGTCATGATCGACGCGCGCGACATCAACGCGGTGGCCGGACTGCTCGCCGAGCACTCGTGCGACGTGCTGATGAACGCCGCCGACCCGAGATTCGTCATGCCGCTTTATACCGCGGCATTGCGGTCTGGGGTGCATTACCTCGACATGGCAATGTCGCTGTCTCATCCGCATCAAGAAGCTCCTTACCGCAAGACTGGCGTGAAACTGGGCGATGATCAATTCGCCATGACCAAGGAATGGGAAAAGAGCGGCAAGCTAGCCCTGGTCGGCATTGGCGTCGAGCCTGGCCTCTCCGACATCTTCGCGCGGCACGCCGCCGACGAGTTGTTCAGCGAGATCAACGAGATCGGCGTCAGGGACGGCGCCAGCCTGCAGGTCGAGGGCTACGACTTCGCGCCCACGTTCTCGATCTGGACGACGATCGAGGAGTGCCTGAACCCGCCGGTGATCTGGGAAGCCGGCCGCGGCTGGTTCACGACGCCGCCGTTCAGCGAGCCAGAGGTCTTCACGTTCCCGGCCGGCATCGGCCCGGTGGAATGCGTGAACGTCGAGCACGAGGAAGTGCTGCTGATCCCGCGCTGGATCAACGCCAGGCGCGTCACGTTCAAGTACGGCCTTGGCGAGGAGTTCATCGGCGTCCTGAAGGCGCTGCACAAGCTGGGTCTCGACTCGACCGATCCGGTCAAGGTCAACGGGTCGGCGGTCTCACCCCGCGATGTCGTCGCCGCGTGCCTGCCAGACCCCGCCGGGCTCGGGGACAAGATGAAGGGACTCACCTGCGCGGGCACGTGGGTGACGGGAACGGGCAAGGATGGCGCGCCGCGAGAGGTCTACCTGCACCATGTCATCGACAACGCCTGGTCGATGGCCGAGTACGGCTCGCAGGCGGTGGTCTGGCAGACAGCGGTCAACCCGGTCGTCGCGCTCGAGCTGATCGATTCTGGCGCCTGGTCGGGGATTGGTGTCCTCGGGCCCGAGGCGCTGCCAGCACGGCCGTTCCTTGACCTGCTCACGGACTACGGGTCGCCCTGGGCTTGCGAGGAAAGAACGCCCTCGGGTAAGTAATCAATGACATATCAGGAACGGAGGCCTTGAGGTGGACGAGCTACAGAATTTCGTCGGCGGGCAGCGGACCGACCTTGCGTTCGACAAGCGCGCCGAGCTGATCGATCCGTCCACCGGTGAAGCCTTCGCATCGGCGCCGATCTCCGGCGAGGCCGAGGTGGACGCGGCCGTCAAGTCGGCGGCCGACGCGTTCGGGAAGTGGCGGGACGCCACGCCCGCCGAGCGCAGCCTCGCGCTGCTGCGCATCGCTGACTCGCTTGAGGCACGCGCCCAGGACTTCGTAGCGGCTGAGTCGCAGAACACGGGCAAGCCGCTGGCCCTCACGCTGTCCGAGGAAATCCCGCCCATGGTGGACCAGATCAGGTTCTTCGCCGGAGCGGCTCGGATGCTCGAGGGCCGCTCGGCAGGCGAGTACATGTCCGGGTTCACGTCCTTCATCAGGCGCGAGCCGATCGGCGTCTGCGCCGCTGTGACGCCGTGGAACTACCCGATGATGATGGCGGTCTGGAAGTGGGCGCCGGCGATCGCGGCGGGCAACACGATGGTGCTCAAGCCATCGGACACGACGCCGGTGACCACGCTGCTGCTCGCTGAGCTGATGAGCGAGCACCTGCCGGACGGCGTCTTCAACGTGATCTGCGGTGACCGGGACACCGGGCGCGCGCTGGTCTCCCACCCGATCCCGCAGATGGTCTCGATCACCGGCAGCGTCCGGGCTGGCAAGGAGGTCGCCGCGGCAGCGGCCACCGACCTGAAGCGGGTGCACCTCGAGCTCGGCGGCAAGGCTCCTGTGGTGGTGTTCGACGACGCCGACCCCGCCAAGGCCGCCGAGGCCATCGCGATCGCGGGCTACTTCAACGCGGGGCAGGACTGCACCGCGGCGACCAGGGTCCTGGCCGGGCCGCGCGTGCACGAGGACTTCGTCGGCGCTCTCGTCGAGCAGGCAAAGGGCCAGACCGTCGGCGGGCCGGACGTCGAGGGCGCGGACTTCGGCCCGCTGAACAACGCGAACCAGCTCGAGCGCGTCGCCGGTCTCGTCAGCAGGCTGCCTGATCACGCGCGCGTGCTGGCCGGCGGCAAGCAGGCCGGCGACCGCGGCTACTTCTACGAGGCGAGCGTCGTCGACGGGCTGCGGCAGCATGACGAGATCATCCAGAACGAGATCTTCGGGCCGGTCATTACCGTCCAGCAGTTCAGCGACGAGGACGAGGCCGTCGCGTGGGCCAACGGCACCCAATACGGGCTCGCCTCGTCGGTCTGGACCTCCGACCACGGCAGGGCGATGCGAATGGCCAGGCGGCTGGACTTCGGCTGTGTCTGGATCAACACGCACATCCCGCTGGTCGCCGAGATGCCGCACGGCGGCTTCAAGCATTCCGGTTACGGCAAGGACCTGTCGATGTACGGTTTTGAGGACTACACGAGAGTCAAGCACGTGATGTCGGCACTGGACTAGCTGGACGAGGCGGTACTGGACCAGCCCGGCACCTGAAGTCTCGGCCCGACCGCTGCAGCCCGGTGCCGCGGTCGGGCCGAGATCTGTCTGACCTTAGTGTCCTGCCCGCTGCAGCGTGCGCCTGACCCGTGCGGACACCTCGCGCGGGCTGAACGGCTTGGGAATGTACTCGTCCACGGCGAGCCGAAGGCTGTCCGCGCGGTCGTCCTCGCTCGTGTGCCCGGTGAGCATGATTATCGGCACCGCGCTGGTCGCCGGATCCCCGCGGAGCGCCCTGACCACGCCGAATCCGTCCAGCTTGGGCATCGTGTTGTCCAGGATGAGCAGATCTGGCCGCCCGGACCTGACCAGGCTGAGCGCCTGCTCGCCATCCGCCGCCTCCACCACCTCGTAGCCGTCCGCCTCGAGCCTGGCGGCGAGCAGCTTGCGCATGGTCACCGAGTCGTCCGCAATGAGGATCTTCATCTCATTCCTCAGCTAGCCGGGCGCGGCATGCCGCTGCGATGTCTGCGATGTCGACGTGCTTGAGCATCTGGGCAGCGCGCTCGTCGTCGGGGTCCAGGTAGTGCAGAGCCCGGCGGTACGAGCGGCGTGCTGCGCCTGCGTCGCCGATCGCGTCGTAGGCACGGCCCAGCGTGAACGCGGCGAGCGCGAAGGTCGAGTCGGCGTACAGCGCGCGGCGCAGCGCCGCCGCCGCGGCCCGCGGATCGCCAGCCTCCAGCGCGACGAGGCCGTGGACGAACTGGGCCTCCGCGTCCATCGGGTCCTCGGCCAGCATCGCTGACAACGTCGCATCCGCCCGGTCCCTGTGCCCCTGATCGGCAGCGTCGAGAGCCGCGGAAAGCCGCTCCTGGCGGGACCCGAGGTCAGCAGCCGGCCCCGACGGCCCGCCGTGCGCCAGGCCGGGCGGCTGCCGCTGGCCATCCTGCCCGCGAGAACCGCGCGGTGACCGTTTCGCGCGCGGCGCCCGCTCCGTGCACGACGGCGCCGCGGCGGGCGGCGGCGCCACAGGCGCGCGCAGCAGCGCGTCGGCAGCGCCGAGTATCAGCACGCCACCTGGCCGCATCGAGTTCTCCAGCTCCTCAATCACCTGCCTGGCCAGACGGGCGCCGAAGTAGATGAGCACGTTGCGGCAGACGATCACGTCGAAGCCCTGTTCGCCGGCGGGCGGGAACTTGTCTGCTGCCAGGTTGTGCCTGGCGAACCGCACCATCGCCCGCAGCCGGTCGCCCACTACGTAGCCGCCGTCCGGCAGCGGCTCGAAGTAGCGCCCGAGCGTCCGCGCGCTGAGCGCGCGGACCGCCCTGCCGCCGTACCTGCCCGCACGGGCGGCTTCAACGGCGCGGCGTGAGATGTCCGTGCCGAGTACCGACACGGGCGCTGGATCAGGAGCGAACGCCTCGCTCGCGAGCAGGGCGAGTGAGTAGGCCTCCTCCCCCCGCGCGCAGCCGCTGCTCCAGACCCGGATCAGGCCGTGCCCGGCCGCGTCGCCAGCCTTCCGCAGTTCGTGCCAGTCGATCATCGCGAGCTGACCCTTGTCCCGCAGGAACGAGCTCTCCTGGATGGTCAGCTCATCGGTGAGCCTGTCGAGCAGTTCGCGCCCGCCGGGACTGACCGCCGCCCGAGCGATGTCGCACGGGTCCAGGCCAGGAGCGGCCCTGCGCAGCGCGGCCAGCAGCGCCGCCTCCCGGTGCGCGGGCAGCACGAGGCCGGTCTGCCTGCGGACGAGCGCGATGACCTCGCTCAGGCACGCGGTCACGACGTACCCGCCAGCGGCCGGTGGTGCAGCGCGGCCAGGTAGCTGGCGATCTCTGCCGGGGACAGCACCAGGTTGACGCCGCCCTCGGCAGCGGCCTTCGGCATCCCGTAGACAGCCGACGACGGCTCGTCCTGGGCGATGGTCAACCCGCCTGCCCGCCGCACCGCCGCCACCCCGCTGGCGCCGTCTGTGCCCATTCCTGACAGCACCACCGCGACCGCGCCGCGGCCCGCTTCGGCAGCGATGCTGGTCAGCAGCACATCGCCCGATGGGCGGTACCGGCTGCCGCTCGCGCTCCTGTCAAGCTCGAGCCGCCCAGCCGCGCCGAGCCGCAGATCCGCGTCCTCCGGCGCGATCCACGCCCCGGGGCCCGCAAGCACGCCGTGCTCGGCGACGCGCACCGGCAACTCTGACGCCTGATCGAGCCAGCTGACGAGCCCTGGGGTGAAGCCCTGGCTGATGTGCTGGACCACGAGCAGCGGGATCGGATAGTCAGGCGGCAGCGCGGCCAGCATGCCGACGAGGATCGTCGGCCCGCCGGTGGACGCGCAGAACCCGATCGCCGACGCCCCCCGGCCCAAGCCTGGCGCGCTCGAGCGCCGCCTGAGGCTGGCCCTGGGATGCCGGATGACCGTGGCCCTGGCGAGCAGCCTGACCCTGTCACGAAAGGCTCCGCTGCCGGGACCGGCCGGATCGGCCAGGCTGATCTCGTCCTTGGCGATGGCGTCCACGGCCCCGGCTGCCAGTGCCGCGTCCGCCAGACCGGCCTTGCCATGGACGGCCGGGAGAAGCACGAGCACCGGCAGCGGGCGGGACGACATGATCTCCTCCACGACCGCGAGGCCGCTCGCGCCTGGGCGGCCGATGTCGATCGCGATCAGGTCGATCGCCGTGCCGGCGAGCAACGCCACGGCTTCGCCCGGGTCCGCTTCGCACGGCACGATGGAGATGTCGCCGTCGTACTCGAGGAGACGGCGCAGCGCTGCTGCGTAGCCGGGGGTCTCGGCGCAGATCAGGATGCGCAGCACGGCGTCATCGTCCGATCAGGCGCTCGACCGTTGCGAGCAGCGCATGCTGGTCGAAGCTTCGCTTGGCCATGTACGCGTCGGCGCCCGCCTCTATCCCGCGGCGCATATCGTCCTGCGATCCGTGCGCGGTCACCACGACCACGGGCAGCGACGAGCGCGCCGGGTCGGCCCGGATCGCGCGGGTCAGTTCGAGCCCGCCTACCCTGGGCATCTCCAGGTCGGTGACGACAAGCGCGATGGCGGGCTCACGACCGAGCACGTCAAGGGCATCGCGGCCGTCGCGGGCCGTCAGCACGTGATAGCCAGCGGTCTCCAGGATGCTGCGCTGGAGTTCCCTGGCCGTGAACGAGTCCTCCGCCACCAGGATCGTGGCGGCCGGGGGCGGCTGAGCGGCACCTGAGGCCCGCATCGAGCCGTGACCGCGGACCACGCGAGCCGCCAGCGCGTGCGGGTCAGCGAGCAGCGCGATCCTCCCGCCGCCGAGCACGGCGGCACCGAGGAACGCGCCTGTCCCGCTCAGCAGCGGGCCGAGCGGCTTCACCGCGATCTCCTGCTCGCCGATGAGCGCGTCGCAGGCGACGGCGAGCGTCCGCTCCGAGGTCTCGATCACCAGCGCGGGCGGCCGGTCCGGCAGCGCCGGCGCGGTGGCCCCGGTAAGCGCGGCCAGATCGGCCAGGGGCAGCGGCTGGTCGCGAGCCATCAGCATCCGCTGGCCCTGCATGGTCATCACGCTGCTGACGATGACGACCTCGGTCACGGCCGGCAACGGCACGGCGAACAGCGCCCCGCCTCGCTCGACGAGCAGTACGTCCATGAGCGAGAGCGCGAGCGGGAGCAGCAGGATCACCTGCATCCCCCTGCCTGGCTCGCTGCGGACTTCCAGGTTGCCGCCGAACGAGCGCACGTGCTCCCGCACGGCATCCAGCCCGACGCCGCGGCCCGCCGCGCCGCTGACTTCGCCAGCCGTCGAGTATCCGGGGCTGGTCAGCAGGTCCGTCAGCGATCCGGCGCTGCCGGCCCGCGCGGCCGTCGCCGCGGACACACCGCGCCCGTCGTCGGCGACCACCACCTCGACGACGCTGCCGCGCGGCACGGCGCGCAGCTCGATCCTGCCGCGGCCCGGCTTGCCTGCCTGTTCCCGTTCGGCGGGCGTCTCGATCCCGTGCATGACCGCGTTGCGCAGCAGGTGCGCGATCGGTTCCGACAGCGAGTCGAGCACGACCCGGTCGAGTTCGGTGTCTGCGCCAGCGACGACGAAGTCCGCCTCTTTGCCAGTCTGGCTGGCCAGGTCGCGCACCACTCTCGGCAGCGGGCCGCAGATCGTGGCCAGCGGCAGCGTCCGCAGCCCGACCGCCGTGTCCCTGAGATCATCGAGCATCCGCGCGGCGGCCCGCCCGTCGCCGGCCGGCCCGGCATCGGCGCCGGCCTCGCCTTGTTCGTGCCCCGTGGCCGTGAGCCGGTGCTGGATGACCTCGGCGACCACGTCGATGAGGTGGTCGATCTTCCCGGCCGGCACCCGCAGCAGGTGCCCCTCGGCGCCTGCCGGGCTCCCCCCCTGGCCCGGCCCCGCCTCGCCCGAGCCTGATCGTCCCGCCTCGGCCGGCGCCGTATCGGCGACGCCGTCCCTGGCCCTGGCGAGATCGCTGAGCAGCTCAGGCTGAGCAGGCGCGGAGCCGGCCACCAGCGCCCGTTCCGCCGTGACGGCCCTGAGCAACACCGCCGCCAGCCCCGGCGGGAACGTCCCTGACCCGCGGACAGCGTCGAGGACGTCCTCCATGGCGTGGGCGAGCGCGCCGACATCGTCGCGTCCCACGAACCCTGAGGTGCCCTTGAGCGTGTGCGCATGCCGGAACAGCGCGTCCACGGTCTCGGCTCCTGCCTGCCCTGACTCGACCGCGACCAGGGCCGCGTCCATCTCGTCGAGCCGCTGGGCCGCCTCGTCGCGGAACACCTGATCGAGATCGGGCCCTGCGGGCCGGCCGCTGGCCTCGGGCCCGGTCATGGCGCGGTCTCGGCGAGCGCCGTGAACACCTTCGGCACGTCTATGACTCCGACAAGCTGGCCGTCGGTCAACGTCGTGCCGGTCACGAGACCTGGCCGCGCTGCCTGACCGGGGCCAGGCAGGTCGCCGGCTGGTGATGGCTCGGGTAGTTCCCCCACGTCGACGACGTCGCTGATCGCCAGGCCCACGCTGAGGCCGGCGTCCTCCGCGACCAGCATCAGACCGGGTGCCGTGCTGGACGACACGCCAAGCAGGCTGGCAAGGTCCGCGACCGGCAGCACCTGGCCACGGACGCTCCGTACACCCAGGATCGCGGGCGGCGTCCCCGGTACGGGCGTGCAGTCGCCAAGCTCACGGATCTCGACGACATGGTCAACGAGGACGCAGTACTGCTCAGGCCCGACCCTGAAGCGGGCATAAGTGGCCACGACTACCGTTTCCAGCGTGCAGGGCGCCCTCGAGCTCGGCGAGCAGGCTTTCCAGCCGCTCGGAGTTGGCCACCCACTGGGTCTGATCCGCGGCGAGCTGGTCAGCGGCCTCCCTGATCTGCTGGATCGCGCTGTCCACCTGGTCGGCCGCCGACTTCTGCTGCTGCGTGGCCAGGATCGACTCGCCGAGCATCGCCGACGTGGACGACATCAGCTCGCCGACCTCCCTGGCCTGGCGTGATCCCTCCTCGGTCGCCATGATCGTTGCGTTGGTCTCGTCCTGCACAGCCGCGATGATCTCGCCGATCGACTCGGTCGAGCGGGTCGACCGCTCGGCCAGGCTGCGGACCTCCGTGGCTACCACGGCGAATCCGCGCCCCGCCTCGCCTGCCCTGGCAGCCTCGATCGCGGCGTTCAGCGCGAGCAGGTTGGTCTGCCGCGAGAAGTCGCTGATCAGCTCCAGGATCTGGCCGATCTTCTGCGCCCGGTCGCCGAGCGACAGTACGCGGTCCGCGATGGCCTGGACCTTGTCCTGCATATCGTGCATGGTGTCGCCGGTGCGGTCTGCCGCCTCGGCCATCCCTCGCACGCCGTCGGCGATCGCGCCAGCAGTGGTCGCCAGCTCCTCGATAGTCGCGGAGGTCTGGGCGACCGCCGACGACTGCTCAGCGGCCACCGCCGCGGCGCTCTTGCCGGCGGACCGCAGATCGCCGACGACGCCGCCGAGCACGCCAGCGGTCGACCTGAGCCGCTCGAGCAGCTCATCCCTGTCACCCAGCCGCTCCAGGGCAGCCCGCAGCTCCGATTCCCTGCGCAGCATGTTCCTGAGCAGCCGGACGGTCATGATCGTGAACATGACACCGGCCAGGATCGCCAGCACGGCCGCGATGATCCCGATGACGCGCGCCTGGGCCGCGGCCGACCTGGCGCTGTTCTCGGCGGCCTCCGCGTCGCTTGCCTCGGCTCTTACCAGCGCGCCGACAGGCCCCAGCACCTCGGCGGAGATAGCGTCCAGGTGGTTCACGCCCGCCAGCTCCGTCGCGGGCCTGGCGCTCGTCGCGGCGTTGCTGATCCGCAGGAACTTGCCGTAGAAGGCCCCGTGCTCGGCTTCCGCAGTGGCCAGGTCCTTGCGGCCGGCCGCGGTCGATGGCGTGAGCTGCCGCGTGCCCTGTGCGAAGGCGCGGCGCTGCCTCGAGATGTCGCGAGCCGTGCCCGCATTCGGGTCGATGAGGTACTCGCTCATCTCGGAGCGCTCGTGCCAGAAAGCGCTGATCAGCTCGGCGGCCGTTCCTGCCTCGCCACGAGATGCCGCGGCCCGCTGCCAGTCTCCCAGCGCCGTCTCGTAGCGCCAGATCGTGATGCCGATGGCGAGCGCTATGACCGCGATCGCGATCGCGCTGGCGCCCACGATGACCCTGGCGGGCCCTCCTGGCCGGCTGCTGGCCTCGGGCCCGCGCTGCAATATGCTCGTCACCGCTCCCCCGTACGTGCCGCCAGCCACCGGGCAGCGGGCCCTCGGCTGCGGTTCGACCTCTGCGGTCGCACCAGAGCATTTACCCTGGTCAGGCGCTGCCCAGTCCCGCACGCGGCGGACACGGGTAGGATCGCCGCGTGCCTGATGACGCCGGGATAAACCGGATACTCGTCGTGACCGCTCACCCGGATGACGTGGATTTCGGCCTGGCCGGAACGGTCGCGACGTGGACGGACGCCGGCATCGAGGTCATCTACTGCATCGTGACAAACGGCGACGCAGGCGGCAGCGACACGTCCGTGAGCAGGGCCGACATGGTCGTTTTGCGCCAGGCCGAGCAGACAGCGGCCGCCAAGTGCGTCGGCGTCAGCGACGTTCGGTTCCTCGGCTACCCGGACGGCAGGGTTGAGTCGTCCCTCGACCTGCGCAGGGACCTGGCCAGGGTGATCAGGCAGGTCAGACCCGACCGCGTCGCATGCCAGTCGCCGGAGCGGAACTACGCCAGGATCCCGGCCAGCCATCCCGACCACCGGGCGGTGGGCTCAGCGGCCCTGGACGCCGTCTACCCGGACGCCCGCAACCCGTTCGCCTTCCCCGAACTGGCCGCCGACGGCCACGAACCATGGACGGTGCACGAGGTCTGGATCTCCGGCAGCCCGCAGCCCACGCGTTTCGTGGACGTCACGGACACGTTCGACCGCAAGATCGCCGCGCTGCGCGCGCACGAGAGCCAGACCGGCCACATGGACGGCCTGGCCGACATGATCCGCGGCTGGCTGAGCCGCTCGGCGGAGCTTGGCGGACTGCCCGCCGGCAGGCTCGCCGAAGCCTTTCAGATCATCGAGATCCGCTAGTCGTCGAGACGAGCCTGCGTCGCGCGTGCCTCTGGACGGAAGTGAGCCGGCGGCTCAAGGCACCAGGCGGCGGCCTGCCCGGCGTGCAGCGGCAGCGGCTGTGCATCGCCAGGGCGCTCGGGGTCGCGCCCGACGTGCTGCTCATGGACGAGGCGTGCTCGGGCCTTGACCCGACGTCGAAGCGCCGGATCGAGGACACGATCGCCGAAACGCGCACGGCCCGCGCACGGCCGACTACGTTCACGGCCGTTTCGGATAGCGGCCGACGTGGGCAGGGACTGGTGCGTTACGCCCCAGCGGCTCTAAGTTTGGCATCAGGTGCACCAGCCGTCTCCTTAGGAGTTCGCGCATGACCAAGATCAACGTGACAGTCGACGGCGTCAGCTACGCCGACGAAGTAGAGCCACGGCTCTTGCTCGTCCATTACCTACGCGACGTGATCGGCAAGACCGGTACACCGATCGGATGCGACACGTCCAACTGCGGTGCGTGTACCGTGCTGATGAACGGGTCATCGGTCAAGAGCTGCTCGGTGCTTGCCGTCCAGGCGGACGCCGCAGAGATCACCACCATCGAGGGCCTGGCCAACGGCGAGTGGCACCCGCTGCAGAAGGCCTTCAACGCCGAGCACGCGCTGCAGTGCGGCTACTGCACTCCTGGCATGATCCTGGCCTCCGTCGACCTCCTGCAGGACAACCCGAACCCCACCGACGAGCAGATCAGGGACGGCCTGGAAGGCAACCTGTGCCGGTGCACCGGCTATGAGAACATCGTCCGCGCCGTCCGCCGCGCCGCACAGGCAGGAGCAGGCCAGTGACCGCTACAGCGCAGTCGCCCGCCGCCGAGCTCGGCAGGGCCCGCACCCGCAAGGAAGACGCGAGGCTGCTCACCGGCCAGACCACGTGGACCGACAACCTGGTGCTGCCCGGCATGCTGCACATGGCGTTCCTGCGCAGCCCGTACGCGCACGCCAAGATCACCGCGGTCGACGTCAGCGCGGCCAGGAAGCTGCCAGGCGTGGTCGCCGCGTTCTCCGGTGCCGACTTCGCAGACGAGCAGGGCAGCCTGCCGTGCGCGTGGCCGGTCACGCCCGACATCGTCATCCCGCACCACCCCCCGATGGCGACCGATGAGGTGCGCTATGTCGGCGAGGCCGTCGCCCTGGTCGTGGCGCGCGACAGGTACACCGCGGCCGACGCGCTCGCCTCGATCGACGTGACCTACGAGCCGCTCGAGCCCGTGCTCGACATGAAGACAGCGCTTGACGAGGGCGCGCCGAAGGTGCACGACACCGGCAACAAGAGCTATAAGTTCGTGTTCCCGCCCGCGGGCGACATCGACGCGGCGTTCTCCGGCGCCGACGTCGTGCTCGAGCGCGAGTACCGGCAGCAGCGGCTGATCCCGTGCGCGATGGAGCCGCGCGCGGTGCTCGCGTCCTGGATTGGCGACGACGTCACACTCTGGTCGGCGACCCAGATCCCGCACGTGCTGCGGTTCGCGATCGCGGCGTTCTTCGGTATTCCCGAGCACTCGATCAGGGTGATCGCGCCTGACGTCGGCGGCGGCTTCGGTTCCAAGCTGCAGGTCACCGCCGAGGAAGTGCTCGCCGTGCTGGTCTCGCGGCGGGTCGGCAAGCCGGTCAAGTGGACCGAGTCGCGCAGCGAGGGCAACATGACCGTGCACCACGGGCGCGACCAGTGGCAGCGGATCGGCATCGCGGCCGACAGGGACGGCAGGATCCGCGGCCTGAAAGTTGACCTGCTGGCCGACATGGGCGCCTACCTGATGATCATCACCCCTGGCGTGCCGCTGCTCGGCATGTTCATGTTCCCGGCCATCTACAAGATGGACGCGTACGCGTTCACGTGCACGGGCATCTTCACCACCAAGATGCCGACCGACGCCTACCGAGGGGCCGGCCGACCTGAGGCCACGTTCGCGATCGAGCGGATCATGGACGACCTGGCAGCTGAGCTTGGCATGGAGCCGCTGGCCTTGCGCGAGCGGAACTGGATCAAGCACGACGAGTTCCCGTACACCACGATCGCCGGACTGAACTACGACACGGGCAATTACGAGGCCGCAACGGCTCGCGCGAAGGAGCTGTTCGGCTACGACGCCCTGCGAGCCGAGCAGGCGGAACGGAACGCTCGGGGTGACTCGGTCAGGCTGGGCCTGGGCATCTCCACGTACACCGAGATGTGCGGCCTGGCTCCCTCGCGGGCCCTCGGCTCGCTGAGCTACGGTGCGGGCGGCTGGGAACACGCGTCAATCAGGATGCTCCCGACCGGCAAGGTCGAGGTCGTCACCGGCTCGAGCGCGCACGGCCAGGGTCACGAGACGGCCTGGAGCCAGATCGTCGCCGATCAGCTCGGCGTGCCGTTCGAGGACATCAAGGTGCTGCACGGCGACACCCAGGTCTCCCCGAAGGGCATGGACACCTACGGGTCACGCTCGCTGACCGTCGGCGGCATGGCCCTGGTCGGAGCCTGTGACAAGGTGATCGAGAAGGGCAAGCGGGTCGCTGCCCACATGATGGAGGCCAGCGAGAACGACATCGAGTTCGCGGCGGGCCGGTTCCAGGTCCGCGGCGACCCCGAGCAGGGCCGCTCGATCCAAGAGGTCGCGCTCGCGACTTTCGCCGCGCACGACCTGCCAGACGGCTTCGAGCCCTCGCTGGACTCCGACGCCACCTACGACCCTGAGAACTTCTCTTTCCCGCACGGCACCCACCTGTGCGCGGTGGAGGTGGACACGGAAACCGGGTTCGTCAAGATCCGCTCGTACGTCGCGGTCGACGACATCGGCAAGGTGGTCAATCCGCTGATCGTCGAGGGCCAGGTGCACGGCGGCATCGCCCAGGGCATCGCCCAGGCGCTGTACGAGGAGGCGGTCTACGATGACGCGGGCAACCTGCTCACCACGACGCTCGCTGACTACCTCGTGCCGTCGGCGGCCGATCTGCCGTCCTACGTTACCGACCGGACCGAGACGCCCGCCGCGACCAGGCTCGGCGTCAAAGGCGTGGGCGAGGCTGGCACGATCGCGTCGACGCCCGCCGTGGTCAACGCCGTGGTGGACGCGCTCAGACCGCTCGGCGTCAGGGACGTGGCGATGCCGTGCTCACCGGAACGCGTCTGGCGCACGCTGGAGGAAGCACGCGGTGCGAGCAACGGAGGCGCGGCATGATCCCGGCCAAGTTCGACTACGTGAAGCCGGCCTCCGCCGACGAGGCGGTCAGGGCGCTGGCCGAGGGCGGCGAGGACGCCAAGGTCATCGCCGGCGGCCAGAGCCTGCTGCCGCTGCTGCGGCTGCGGCTCGCCTATCCTGACCTGCTCGTGGACGTGGGCGGCCTCGAGGAGTTGCACGGCGTCAGCGACACAGGCGACGCGCTGCTCATCGGGGCCGGGACCACCCACTACCAACTGGTCCACGACCCTGTCGTGCGCGAGCACTGCGGGATCCTCGCCCAGGCGGCCGAGACCGTGGCCGACCCCGCGGTACGGCACCGCGGCACGTTCGGCGGCTCCCTGGCCCACGGCGACCCGGCCGGCGACCTGCCGGCCGTAGCCGTGGCGCTGGGCGCGACCATGATCGCCCGCGGCTCCGGCGGCGAGCGTGAGATCGCCGCCTCCGACTTCTTCGTCGACTACCTCACCACGGCTCTGGAGCCCGGCGAGATCCTGACCGGGGTACGGGTGCCTAAGCTCGGCGGGGACTGGGGTTATCGTTACGAGAAGTTCCACCGGACCGCGCAGGCGTGGGCGATCGTGGGCGTGGCCGCACTGGCCAGGCGATCGAACGGGCACGTCGCGGAGGCCAGGGTCGGGCTGACCAACATGGGGTCGGTTCCGGTCAGGGCCACTGCCGTCGAGGCAGCCGCCGCGGGCGCAGAGGCGACCCGCGAGGCGCTGAACGCGGCAGCCGCGAGCGCAGCCGACGGGACTGAACCACCGGCGGATCTGCACGGAGCGCCCGACTACCGGCGTCACCTGGCGCGGGTCCTCACCGGCCGAGCACTGGCAGCAGCGGCGGGAGCCTGACGCAGAGGCGGGAGCCTGAGAAATGGAACTTGAGCACTCATTCACTGTCCCGGTACCCAAGAGCCGGGCCTGGGATGTGCTGCTCGACGTCGAGAGGGTGGCGCCGTGCATGCCAGGCGCCACCCTCGACTCGGTCGACGGCGACGAGATTCGCGGCAGGATCAAGGTCAAGGTCGGCCCGATCAACATGATGTACGCGGGCACGGCCCGGTTCGTGGAGAAGGACGCGGAACTGGGCATCGTCACCCTCGAGGCCTCCGGCAAGGAGACCAGGGGCGCTGGCACGGCCTCGGCGTCGGTCAGGTCGGTGCTCGAGGACGGTGGCAACGAGACCCACGTCAAGGTGCTGACCACCCTGAACGTGACAGGCAAGCCGGCGCAGTTCGGCCGCGGAGTGATGAACGAGGTCGGCAGCAAGCTGCTCGGCATCTTCGCCGCCAACCTCGCCGCGACGCTGGCCCAGGACGAGGGCGCGGTGGCAGGCGGCGCCGGCGCGGGCGGCGTGAGCGCGGCCGGTACCGGAGCGGCCGGTACCGGGGCGGCCGGTACCGGGGCGGCCGGTACCGGGGCGGCTGGTGCAGGCGCGGCTGGCAACGGCGCGGCAGGCGGCACCGCGACAGCCGCGAGCGCGGCCAACGGCGCGGGCCCGAGGCCCGCGGCCGGCGCAACCAGTGCGGGCGCAGCCGGGGCCGGTGCGGTCGCGGAGGCTGGCAAGCGCGCGGCTGATGCGCCGATCGACGACCTGAAGCTGCCGGCCAGGGCAACGAGCAGCCTGCGCAAGGACGGCATCGCCACGATCAGCCAGCTCGCGACCAGGAGCGAAGACGAGCTGCTGGCGATCGACGGTATCGGCCCAGCCTCCGTCGACGACATCAAGGCAAAGCTGAGTGACCTGGGTCTCGCGCTCGGCCAGCCAGCGTTGCCTAAGGCAGCGAGCCCGGCCCCGGCGGCGGCAGGCGCGGCCCCGGCGGCAGCGGCCGTAAGCCCGGCCGCGCCTCCGGTGGTACCGCACGCGTCGGCCGCCAGGCACGCCGCCCACCAGCTCGAGGACGATGCGATCAACCTGATCAAGGTCGCCGGCCTGCCCGTTCTGAAGCGGGCGATCCCCGTGCTCGCCGGGGTCATCGCCGTGCTGCTGATCGGGCTGCGGGCAAAGGCACGCCGCCGCAGGCACTGACCGCCCCCGGCGGCAGCGATGAACCCCTGCTGGGGTCCTGGCGCCAGCAGGGGTTCATCGTTGCACGTCCTGGCGGCCTGAGCGAATCCCTGTGAATTTCGCCGAGATTCCCCTACGTTGAGCACGCCGGCCCCACAGGCAGGCAGCTCAGAGCGAGGTTCGGGCAATTTGACAATTCGCCATATAGCGATGCGGATAAAGACCGCAGCAGGGCTAAAGCAGGTACTTTTATACCACGGAGTGATCTTCCTTCTTTTGTCCTGGCAGCCCCGTATACTGTCGCTGATGCGCGAGGTCGCCAGCAACTGGGCGTGACTGAGCACATTCGTACAGTCTTCGTTCTCAGCAAGGAGCAACAGTGAGTGTCAGTCTCTCCAAGGGCGGCAACGTCTCGCTGTCCAAGCAGGCGCCCGGCCTCACCGCGGTCGTAGTCGGTCTCGGCTGGGACCCGCGCACCACCACCGGCGCCGACTTCGACCTCGACGCGTCGGCGATCATGCTCGACATGAGCGGCCGGGTAATGTCCGACGGCCACTTCGTGTTCTTCAACAACCTGAAGAGCCCGGACGGCTCGGTGGAGCACATGGGCGACAACCTGACCGGCGGCGGCGAAGGGGACGACGAGCAGATCAAGGTCAACCTCAGCGCCGTGCCGGCCGAGTGCGGCAAGGTCACGTTCCCCGTCAGCATCTACGAGGCCGAGCAGCGGGAGCAGAACTTCGGTCAGGTGCGCAACGCGTTCATCAGGATCGTCAACCAGGCCGACAACAGCGAGATCGCGCGCTACGACCTCACCGAGGACGCGGCGACCGAGACCGCGATGATCTTCGGCGAGATCTACCGGAGCTTCGGCGAGTGGAAGTTCCGCGCCGTCGGCCAGGGCTACGCGTCAGGGCTGAAGGGCATCGCCCAGGATTTCGGCGTCAACGTCGGCTGACGCGGCCGAGTCTTATCGCGGCCAGTTGCCCGCCGTTTATCCGGGCAACTGGCCGCGCGGGCCATCGCACGGGGCAATGGAGGGTTAGTGCTGGCGCTGTTCCGCCTACCAATCGCAGTCACCATCGTCGGTATCGCCGTCGCCGGGATCCTCGGCGGCCCATCGATAGCCGGAATAGTCACCATCCTCGCCATTCTCGAGGTGTCGCTGTCCTTCGACAACGCGGTGATCAACGCGACCGTGCTGCAGAGGATGAGCCCGTACTGGCAGCGGATCTTCCTGACGGTCGGCATCCTGATCGCGGTTTTCGGCATGCGCCTGCTGTTCCCGCTGATCGTCGTGACCATCGCCGGTCACATCTCGCCTGTCCAGGCCATCGACCTCGCGCTGCACCACCCGCACCAGTACGCGGTCAAGCTGACCGAGGCGCACCCGGCGATCGGCGCTTTCGGCGGCATCTTCCTGCTCATGATCTTCCTTGACTTCCTCTTCGAGGATCAGGAGATCAAATGGCTTGTCCCGGTGGAGCGGCCGCTCGCCAAGATCGGCAAGCTCGACCAGGCCTCCGTCATCATCGCCCTGATCTTCCTGACCCTCGCGGCGACCACGTTCGGCCAGCACGACACGACCAAAGTGCTGCTCTCCGGCGTCGCAGGGCTCGCCACCTATCTGGCGGTGTCCAGCCTGAGCGCCCTGTTCGAATCGGACGAAGAGGCGGTCGCGGAGGGCGAGCCGGCTGCCGACGCGGATGCCAGCGGCGAGGGATCAGCGCCGGTCAAGCTCCCCGCCAACCTTGCCAGGCTTGGCCTGTTCACGTTCTTGTACCTGGAGGTGCTGGACGCCTCGTTCAGCTTCGACGGGGTGGTCGGAGCGTTCGCGATCACCGACATGATCTTCGTGATCGCGCTTGGCCTGGGTATCGGCGCGTGCTACATCCGCGCGCTCACCGTCTACCTGGTGCGCAAGGGAACCCTGGCCGAGTACGTCTACCTCGAGCACGGCGCCCACTGGGCGATCGGGGCGCTCGCCGTCCTGCTCTTCGTCACCATCCGGCTGAAGGTCCCCGACATCGTGACCGGGCTGATCGGCGTCGGCTTCATCGGCGCGGCGCTGATCTCGTCGATCGTGCGGAACCGCAGGGAGGAGCGGGAAATCGAGCCGGCTGGGATGCCGGAACCGCTAGGAACGTGAGGCCACCGCGCGCAGCACGCACCAGGAACAGGACCTCCAGGAGGGTCATGCCATGCCGATCGACTACACCAAGCGCCGCCCGGAAGCCGCGCAGGGAGGTGGCGTCAGCCTGAGCAAGGTCACCCTCACCAAGAGTGCGCCGACCGTCTCGCTCAGCAAGCAGGTGGGCGGCCGCGCCGCCAGCGGCGAGCTCAGGGTGAACCTGAACTGGAACACCCGGCCGGCGTCCGGCGGCTTGTTCAAGCGGGGGTCGGGAAGCATCGACCTCGACCTCGGCTGCCTCTACGAGCTCGGAAACGGCAGGAAGGGCGTGGTGCAGGCCCTCGGCAACTCGTTCATCTCGCGCAACGACGGCAACCCGATCATCTCGCTCGACGGCGACGACCGCACGGGCGAGAGCACCGAGGGCGAGAACCTGAGGATCGACCTGTCCAGGTTGGCTGAGGTCCGCCGGATCCTGGTCTTCACCTACATCTACGAGGGCACGCCGAACTGGGCGGGGGCCAATGCCGTCGTCACGCTGTACCCGCAGGGCGGCGCGCCGATCGAGATCCACCTGGACGAGGCCGATCCCGGAGCCCGCACCTGCGCGATCGCGCTGCTGGAGAGCACCGGCACCGACCTGTCGGTTCGGCGGGAGGTCAGGTACGTCCACGGCACCCAGTCCGCCCTCGACGCCGCCTACGACTGGGGCATGTCCTGGACCAAGGGCCGTAAGTGACCGTTCCGGACGACGACGTCCGGCCAGCCCCCGAAACTGACGGCGGGGGCCAGGCCCTCGCACATGAGTCCCAGCCAGACCGGGCCGCCGCAAACCAGTCGCCCGCAGCCGAACCCGCCGCAGACCAGTCCCTGCCAAGTCAGTCCGCCGCAGACCAGTCCCTGCCAGGCCAGCCACCCGCAGGCCAGCCACCCGCAGGCCAGCCACCCGCAGGCCAGCCACCCGCAGGCCAGCCACCCGCAGGCCAGCCACCCGCAGGCCAGCCACCCGCAGGCCAGCCACCCGCAGGCCAGCCACCCGCAGGCCAGCCACCCGCAGGCCAGCCACCCGCAGGCCAGCCACCCGCAGGCCAGCCACCCGCAGGCCAGCCCCCGCAGGCCAGCCACCCGCAGGCCAGCCACCCGCAGGCCAGCCACCCGCAGGCCAGTCCCCGCCTGATCAGCCCTCCGCGGGCCAGCCATCACCCGGTATGGATGGGACATCCATACCGGTTGGCGGTGATGGGTGTCCCATCCATGCCGAGGGCGCCGAGGATCAAGCCGCCGAAGCCGCCGGCCCTGCAGCGGAATCAGGTCCCGAGTCAGCAGAGGAACCCGTCGGCGCGGAACAACTCCCAGCAGAGTCCGTTCCAGATGGGTCCCTTCCTGATCGGCCCCTCGCCGATGGCCAGCTCGCGGACATTCTCGCCGGGCTGACCTCACTGGGCGCCAGGGTGGACGAGCTCGCGGCGGCGGCGACCGAACTCGCCAGGCTGCGCACCAGGGACACCGAGCTGATCGCCCGGCTGCACGACGACGTCACGCGGCTCCGCACCGGCGAGATCTCGGCCGCGCTGAACCCGGTCGTGACCGGGATGATCAAGCTGCACGACCAGATGATCAGCCTCGGCGCGCTGAACGACCCGGACAGCCCGGTCGGCATGCTGCACACCCAGCTGCTCCAGACGATGGAGCTGACCTGTGCGGTCAAGCCGTTCACCGCGGGGGCCGGCGAGCGCTTCGACGCGTCCCGCCATACCGGCGCCCGGCGGATCCCGACGACAGACCCATCGGCAGACGGCACGATCGCCGGAACCATCAGGGCCGGGTTCGCCAGGGCGGATGGCTCGGTCGTGCGCGTCGCCGAGGTAGAAGTGCACCGGCTGTCGGGCTGACCATGCGGCCCGACAGTATGATGCGCCCGAGCATGGGAGGTTCGGTTGGCTAACAAGGTCTATGGCATCGACCTGGGAACAACGTACTCGTGCATCGCGCACGTGGATGAGTACGGCCGGCCCGCGGTGATCATCAATGCCGACTCCCAGCCGACCACCCCCTCGGTCGTGCTGTTCGACTCGCCCACCGACGTCGTCGTCGGCGTGCAGGCCAAACGGCAGGCCAGGATCCGGCCCGATGATGTCGCGTCGCTGGTCAAGCGGCATATGGGCGAGGGGGACTGGCGGTTCGCCGCGCACGGGCAGGAGTACTCGGCGCCGGCCGTATCCAGCCAGATCCTGCGCAGCCTGGCCAATGACGCTGCCAGGGCGATGGGCCAGCCCGTCAGCGACGTCGTGATCACGGTGCCCGCCTATTTCGGGGACGAGGAGCGGAAGGCTACCAAGCTGGCCGGCGAGCTGGCCGGGCTCAACGTCGTCGACATCATCAACGAGCCGACCGCGGCGGCGTTCAGCTACGGGTTCGCACAAGAGGGCTCGGCCGCCCACACCGTGCTGGTCTACGACCTCGGCGGGGGAACCTTCGACTCGACGGTCATCTCGCTCGCCGACAAGAACATCAACGTGATCGCGACCGACGGCGACCACGCACTGGGCGGCGCGGACTGGGACGACAGGCTCGCCCAGTACCTGTCGCAGAAGTTCGGCGAGGCGGCCCCTGCGGCCGGCGACCCGCTCGATGACACCTACGGCGCCCAGGACCTGATCACCTCGGCCGAGGACGTGAAGCAGGCGCTGACCGCGCGCGAGTCCGTGGACGCACTGGTGGTATTCGGCGCCGACCGGGCCAGCGTGACCGTGACCAGGCAGGCGTTCGAGGAACTCACCAGCGCGCTGCTCGAGCGCACCATCACCCTCACCCAGAAGGTCCTGACCGCGGCCCAGGAGAAGGGCGTGCAGAGCATCGACAAAGTGCTGCTGGTCGGCGGCATGAGCAAGATGCCGGTGGTCGCGAGGCGGCTCGCCGAGGCCCTCCCCGAACTCCCGCCCGCCGAGCTGACCGACCCCGACCTCGCGGTCGCGAAGGGCGCGGCGATCTACGGGCAGAAGAAGGAACTCGAAAGCTACGTCATCTCCGACCTCGTGGCGCAGGGCAAGCTCGCCGAGGGGCAGACCATCGCCGATGCCAGCGCCGTCGACCTGAACAAGGCGGTCGCGACCACGGCCAGCGAGTACGGCCTGGCAAGCACGGCCGTCGCCGACCTCGTGCAGACCCAGGTCAGCAACGTCACAAGCCGCGGCTTCGGCGTCATCGTGATGGACAGGGAGAGCAGCACCGAGTACGTCGATTTCCTCGCCCACGCCAATGACACGCTGCCGATCACGGTAACTGAGTTGTACTACACCAACGTCGACGATCAGCGAGTCGTGCAGATCCAGGTTGTCGAGCAGGCCACGAGCGTGGAGTCGGCCAGGCCAGCGGACAACAAGGTGATCATCGAAGGGCCGATCGACGACATCCCGGCCGGTTTCCCCCGCGGGACACCCGTGGAGGTCACGTTCGCGATGGGCCGCGATCAGACGATCGAGGTGACAGCCCGCCACGCCGCCGTCACCGAGCCGCTCGTGCTGCGGATCGAGGTCGGCGTGTCATCTCCCGCCATGCGCGAGGAGGAGCTGGCAAAGGTCAATTTGCTCAAGCAGAAGACCTGAGATATCTATCGCTTGTCGCCGCGATTGCCGCGCGGCGGCTGGCTTCTGACTGTATCCGGGGAGCGGGGAGATGACCGAGGTCGGCGCGTTCGACGCGACCGGCTACCGGCAGCGCGTGCTGTCCAGGCTCCGCGGCGCGACGGCGCTTGACCTGTCCGATCCGTTCTTCATCGTTGACCTGCCCGTCGATGTCGACGACGCCGACCTGATCCGCGCGCGCATTTCCGCGCTGGTCGGATTCTGGAACAAGGAGCGCAGCCCCAACTACAAAGCGCTGGCCGCCGAGCTTGCCAGGCATCGCGGCGATCTGGAGGCGGTCCTGCTCGACCCGGCCAGGCGGGCCGACTGCGCCGCCAGGGTCAGGGCCGCCAGGGCCGCGGCCGACGCGGACCGCTACGGCGCGCTCGACTCGCTGGCCGAGAAGCTGGTCGCCCGCTATCAGGGGCTGCCGAGGTCGCGGCTGCCGACGCTGGCCAGGCTCGCGAAGACCAGGGGCCTGGATGACGCCGCGTTCGCCGAGTGGGCCGGCCGGCAGCACGTGATCGAGGACGGCGCCGATGCCGAGTCCCTGGCTGCCGGGGTGCGGGCCCAGATCCGCGGCGACCTCGACGAGTTCGGCAGGCTGACCGGCGACTCGAGCCGGTCAGCGACGCTGTGGACGTTCCTCGGCATCGCGCCGACGACGTCCGCCGGGGAGATCGCGAGCCGGCACGCCGAGCTGAGCGCCGAGAACGAGCGCAGGCAGCACGACCACCAGATGACGATCGTGGCCAACCTGCTCACCTACGTCAAACAGCACCTGATGACCGGTGACGCCGCCCGCTACGCCGCGAGCCTGATCGAGGACGCCAAGGACAGGCTCCGGGACACCGTCGCCGAGAAGGTCATCGTGGACGGCGAGCTGAACGCGGCCGACTACGAAGCCTGCGTCCGCAAGGTCATCGGGTTCGGCTTCGGCCTGTCCAGCGAGCAGGCCAGGCTCGCTGTCCGGCGCGTCGCCACCGATCTCGGCGCGACGCTGGCGGTCGCCCCTGCCGTGGACTACCTGCTCTGCCCGAACTGCCGCGAGCCGCAGCCGGCCGGCGGCCAGCAGAGCTGCCGGTACTGCGGCGCCGACCTGTACGTGCTGTGCCCGGCCTGCGGCCAGCTGGCGGAGGCTGCCGCCGTCGCGTGCCGGCACTGCGGCGCCAGCTACCGCGCGATCGAGGCGGCGGTCGAGCAGGTCGCCGCGGCGCGCACCGAGCTCGCTCAGGGCAATCCGGCGGCCGCCCGCGCTCAGCTCGGCCCGGCCGCCGCCGCCGCGGCGAACGCCCCGGCGCTGGCCAGCCAGATCGCCTCGCTCTCCGCCGGGATCGACCGGGTGATCGCCACCGCCGAGGCTGACTGGCGCACGGCCGAGGCAGACCTGAGCGCCCATCGGCTGTACGCGGCCGTGGACCGGCTGGCCAGGATCGCCAGGATGGCGGCCGATGTGCGGGGCCCCTCCGGGGAGTCAGCGGCGGACCAGCTCGCCGACGTCGCCGCCAGGAAGGCATCCGTGCAGGCCGACATCGCCGCCGCGCGCAAGCTCCCTGACGAGCAGAAGGAAGCGGCGCTTGCCCAGGTCCTCAGCGTGGCCAGCGACTGCGGCGAGGCCATCGACCTGCTGGCCGCCGTGCCGCTCGCCCCGCCGTCGGACCTGCGGGCCGACGTCAGCGCCGACTCGATCGCGCTGCGCTGGGAGCCCTCTCCTTCTCCTGGACAGCTCAGCTACAAGGTTGCCCGCCTGACGGCAGCGAGCAGCGGCGAACCCGGCCGCCAGGCGCTCGGCACGACGGGCGCCACGGAATTCGATGACGCCGGCGCGCCAGGTGGCGCCCTTGTCGCGCACGAGGTCAGCGCCGTCTCCGGGCGACGGACGTCGCCGCCCGTCACGACCGAGCCCGTCCTGATGGCTCGCGACGTGACGAACCTGACGGCCAAGGCCGACGCGTCGGGGATCTCGCTCTCCTGGACCTTGCCCGTCGTCTCGGGGAACGTCGTCGTCGAGCGCGAGGTTGACCCGCGGTCCGGGCTGAAGCTGCCGCTGCGGCGAGGCCGGGCCGACGGCCAGACGTGGCGGGACGCCAACCCCACGACGGGCGTCGAGTTCAGCTACCACGTCTACGCCGAGTACCGCGACGACGACGGCGCGCTGGTGCGCACGCCGGGCGCCACCGTCCGCGCCAGGGTCGCGCCGCGGCCCAAGCCGGTCACCGAGCTGTGGGCCAGCACGGCCGCCGGCCACACCACGATCGGCTGGGTGCGTCCCGCGAGCGGAGAGGTGCGGATCTACGCGGCACGCGGCCCGCTCGCCCAGCCAGGCACCGACGTCGGCCTCGGCGAGCTTGCCAGGCGCGGCCGGTACGTCGGCGCAGGCCAGCGCAGGGTGGTCGACGATCAGCCGGGCCGCCGCGTAGTCACCTACACCTCGGTCACCGTGGACGGCGGCCAGGCCGTGGCCGGGCCCTCTCTGGCGCACCTGCCGGTCGCGCCGCCGGCCAACGCGGCCGTCGCCGATACGGGTTCCGAGCTCGTGCTCACGTTCACGCTGCCGCCCGGCGTCACCGAGGCGGTCGTCGCGGGGCGGCGCGACCGGCCGCCGACGGGACCTGACGATCCCCACGCCCGGACCTGGAGCACGACCAACACCAAGCTGGAGATCGACGGCGGACTGCACGTGCCGGCCCCGCCAGACGGCCTGGGCTGGTACTTCAGCGTCCACTCGGTACTGCGCGACGGGTCGTCCAGGCTCGCGGCGCCGGCCGGGCTTCAGGTCAAGGCCAGGGACTCCACACCGGTGACGGCGACCTACACGGTCCGCCGCGCGGGGACGTTCCGCCGGTCAGTGGTCATCGAGGTGACGGCCAGCGACAAGCTGCCCGAGCTGGTGGTGCGCGCGAAGCGCAACGCGGTGCCGGCCAGCGCGGACGACGGGTCCGAGGTCGGCCGGATGTCAGGGGGCAGCCGGACGGCACGGCTCGAGCTCCTCGTGAGCGCCCTGCAGCTTCCCGCCGGCCTGCGGGTGTTCCCGGCGGCGGCCCTGCCAGGCCGCGAGTTCACCCTCACCGACCCCTCCGAGCCCACCCTCCTCATCACCGGCTAAGGGTCTTTCTGGCCGTCTCGGCGCGGCAGCGGGCGAGCCAGGCGGCGGTGATCTCGGCGGCCGCGCAGTGGCCTGGCCGGCGCGTGATCGCAAAGCCGCTGACCTGCGAAGACGCGGCGAGCCCGGATCCGGCCGGCACCCAGGCGTGGTCGGCGGCGGCCAGCATGGCCCGGTCGTGCTCGGTGTCGCCGGCGGCCAGCCGGACCGGCGCGGCGCCAGCCAGCGCTGAGATCCTGTCGGCCACGTACGCGGCAGCGTGCTCCTTGCCGAAACCGGCAGGGAACGCGTACAGCTTGCGGCCGATCAGCGACGCATCCCAGCCCAGTTCGCCGCAGCGGCGGGCGATCGCCGCGAACCCGTCGTCGCTGAACACGTCGAGATCGACGATGGCCATGCAGCACATGTCGTCGGTGTCGCCCATCCTGACCAGCCAGCCAGGCCGGTCACGCCCGCGGCCAGCAGCCGGCCAGGAGGGCCCGGCCAGCACGGCGCGGACGACGGCGGCCGGGGCCACGGCGGCCAGCAGCTTGCCGGTCCGTGCCGCCCAGCCCCGGTCGGGCGCTCCGTCGATCAGGACGACGCCGCCGTTGGCAGCGATCGCGTACGGCGTCGCGAACGGCAGCCGCAGCCTGGCCAGCCGGCTGACGCTGCGGCTCGTCGCGACGCAGAGCCGCGCGTGCGGCGGCAGCGCGGCCAGCGAGTCGCGCGCCGCGCGGGAGAGCTCGGTGCCCTGCGTCTCGACGGGGTCGGCCGGCAGCCCGCCGCCCAGCTGCGCGATCGCGCGGGCGCTGAACAGCAGCGTCCTGTCCAGGTCGGTGGTGATCAGCGTCCCGACGGCCATCTCAGGCCACGGCTCCGGCCTGCGGCCTGACCAGCCCGACGCAGCTGTAGGGCATGTCCGGGTAGTCCACGACCTCGACGCCGCGCTCCTTGGCGAGCAACAGCAGGTGCTCGAGAGCGTCCCGGCGGTCGGGCCTGACCAGCACCAGCCAGGGCAGCCGGCGCAGCAGCACCCTGGTCGCCTCGCCAGCCCCCGGCTTGACCAGGTGCTGGCTGGGCAGCCCGAACTCTGCCTGGATCCTGCTGACCACCTCGCGGCCCGCGAACGTGACGGAGCGGTCGGCGGCGTAGGCAGCGGGCCAGCGCTCCGCCACGGCGGGGGCGACAACCGGGAACCGCGCGCTGACAGCGTCAAGGAACCGCGCCGACCGGTCCGCGCCCGCCAGCTCGGTGTACACCTTCGCGCCGTGGAACATGCCCGGCTTGATCAGGTCATTCAGCACGGTCCTGCTGACCAGGCCGCAGACCGTGGAGTTCAGGCACGCCGACGGCACGAGCAGGTCGGACCTGGTGCCGAACAACGTCGCGCAGTGGCCGGGGTCGGCGATCACGGCGAGGTCGGCTGGCAGGCGCGGCCCGCCAGCGGCCGCGTACCCGGCCAGCGCATCGGACAGCTCGGCCGTGATCGCGCCCTTCCCCGTCCACCCGTCGACGAAGAGCACGTCACGCGCGCCGTGCCTGGCGACGATGTGGTCCAGAGCCACCGTGTCGATGCCGCGGCCGCGCACGATGGAGATCGAGTAATGCGCGAGCTCAACCTGCATAGAGAACAGGGCCCACCGGCGCATCAGGATCCCGACCGGAGTCCCCGCCCGGGCGAGAGAGACCAGCACGGGCCGGCCGCCCCTGGCAGCGAGCGCCATCTCGGTGACAACCCCGACGTGCTCGGCGACCTCACCGGCGAACTCGTCGAGCAGCGCATCGAACAGCGCGAGGTACCCGGCGCTCGGCGCGTACTCGATCGGCAGCGTCTCGGCGTAGTTGCGCCCGCGCTGGATCGCCTGCTCTCGCTCGTGCAGGCCGAGCTCGAGCGCGTGGCGGGACAGGTCGGTGAGCAGGAAGCTGACCTCGGCGGCGCGGTAGCTACTGGCTAGCATCGCCCTCCCCTGCCGCGCCGGCCTGCCCGGCAGCCGCGGCCGCCAGTCCGCGATCGCCGTCCTGGTGCACCGTCACGACGTGGACGCCCTGGCCTGCCGCGCCGGCCAGGGCGTCGATCACGCGGGCCGTTCGCTGGCCGGCGGGGGCGTCCGTGACGAAGACGATGTGGTCGAACCCCGGTGCGTTCCCTCGCTCGGACTGACGGCTCGCCGCGACGTTGTAAGCGTAAGCGGGGCGGCGGCCGTCGTCGGTGGAGCCGAAGCTGAGCACCGTCCTGAGCGGATAGCCAGGCCGGTCGAGCGCGACCGCCGGGGTTCGGGTCGTGGCCGACGTCCTGACGTCATCACCGAGCGCGGCCGCCAGCAGCTGCGGCAGGTACATGAGCTCCTCGTCGCCGAGCACGAGCGTGCGGCCGTCCGGCGCGACCGGCAGCAGGGCCGCGGCCCCGCGCATGGCCGTGCGGGCCGCGCGCTCCTGCGCGGGCGACCAGCCAGCCAGCGCGAGCGGCGGCAGCCCGCCGGGCAGCGGCACGCCGACGGAGAACACGGGCGCGGCAGGTCCGTAGTGCATGGCAGGCAGTTCTGGCAGGGAGGCGATGAACGCGCGCGCTCCGGCCAGCACGCCAGCCGGCAGCCTGACCTCGCCGGTGAGCAGCGACACCGTGACCAGCCGCGCGCCGAGCGCGCGCACGGCGTCCGCGACCGCGGCTCTCAGCTCGACGCCCCGGCAGTCGACCAGCGACGCGAGCACGTAGAGCGGGCGGGGCCAGCGACCGTGCAGCTCCCGGATCGCGTTGACCGCCGTCTTGCCGGTGGTGAGCTCGTCGTCGACCAGCACGATCGGGTGCTGGCCGCGCAGCGCGGCGTCGTCGGGCACGACGAGCGCCTGGTCGGTGGCGTGGCTGTGTTCCTCGCTGAACCGCACGACCTGCGCGCCGGCGGGCGCGGGCCTGCGGGTCGTGTGCCAGCACGGCGCTGCCCCGCCGCCGGCCGCGCTCACCGCGGCGACGCCGTGACCCAGGCCGGTGGCGGTCTCGGCGAATCCGATCACGACCGGCGTCTGGCCGGCGCACGCGGCGCGCGCCATCGAGCCAAGCGTGCGGCCGGCCGCCAGCACCTCGCCGACGGGAACCGGGATGTGCTTGCCCAGCAGGCGGGAAACCAGGAGCTGGGCGCGCCTGGGGTTCTGCCGCAGGGCGACCTCCAGCGTTCCGGCGAACCTGGCCGCCCGCGGACCGGACGGCGTGAGCCGGACGTCGATCCCGAGCTCGCTGGCGACCAGGCCGGCCGTCATGCGCCGACGTCTTCGATGTCAAGCAGGTCGACGAACGTGCGGTCGGGCCTGAGCACGCCGAAGACCGCGGCCCGGCGCAGGATCCCGGCCGCCCACCTCGCGTGCGGCCTGCTCTCGATCATCTTGTTCGCGTACTCGCTCGACCCCACGCCGCCGTCGGTGAGGCACAGCGTGGCCAGCGCGTCGCTGTGCTCCTCGGCTGTGACGACGAGCATCGCGTGCACTGGCAGGACGTGCGAGGGGTGGATGACCGTCTTGCCGATGATGCCCGTGGCCTTGTCCAGCACGACCTCCTTGAGCAGCCCGTCCAGGTCGCTGCGGACGAGCCGCCGCCTCACCTGGACCGCGTTCGGCAGGTCGTCCCTGGCGCTGAACGGGGACTCGCGCAGCATCGGCTTGAACATCCGCTCACCACGCGCGAAGTACTCCCACACCGGTCCTGACACGACGAACTGAGCGTCTCGGCAGAACACGTTCACGATGTCCGCGATGACCTCACGCACCAGGGTCAGGTCGTACACCGTCTGGTCGTTGCTGCGCCGCAGCCCGAAGAGCCCGCACATGTCGGTCGCCCCGATGCGGACCGCCAGGACCGCGTCGGCGTGGGTGGCGAGCAGGTCACGGACGGCCAGCAGCTCCCGGACGCGAGTCTCGGCGTAGATGGTCTCCGGCGACTCAAGCACCGGCATCCCGTAGAGCGGCAAACCGGTTTCCGCACGCATTTCCGCGAGGACGTCGAGGAATCCCGCGCCGGTCGCCGCGGTGAATTTCGGGAACACGAAACCAGTCAGAATGGCCGCCGCGTGGCCAATCTCCTTGATCAGCGAGCGAACCTGATAGGGATGCCTGACCCTGACGAACAGCAGCGGCCCCGCAGGGCACGCCTGGCGCAGGTCCGCCTCCTGCAGCTCGCTCAGCTGGGCCGCCACGTTGCGCTCCGCAGCTGGGACGTCGGTGTCCCTGATCGCGTCCTCCAGGCAGAGAACCGCCGAGGTCACACCGCGTCCGACCAGGGCGCCGATCCGGTGCGCGTAGTCCGGCGTCGTGCCAGGACTGTACAAGGTCGCGCCGAGGGCCATCGCGAGCGTGCCGCGCTCGCTGCCACGGTCGAACCGCTGCGGCGCGCGGGCGAACAAGGACTCGTCCTGCCCAGGGGACAGGTATCCGAAGTGCCGCATCTGCGCTCCGTGGATCCGGGGGAGGCACAGCCTACCCGCCCGGCCGCATACCGATAACGCCCGAACTGACCGCGAATGCGGCCGTGGGCGGCGCCCAGGCGAGTCGTTACTGTTGAGGCGTGACCGCATTGCCATCGAGCCGGACATATGCCCAGCAACTCGACCTGTCTGATCCCCTGGCCAGGTTCAGGAATCGTTTCGTCCGCGCCGACGACGCGCCGATCTACCTCGACGGGAACTCGCTCGGCCCGCTGCCGCTGGCCACCAGGGCCAGGATCGCCGAGGTGGTCGGCTCGGAGTGGGGCGCAGGCCTGGTCCGGTCCTGGAACACCTGGGTCGGGTTGCCTCGCCAGGTGGGTGACCTGGTCGGCAGGCACCTGATCGGCGCGGCTCCCGGCCAGGTGCTTGTGAGCGACTCGACCACGGTGAATTTGTTCAAGCTCGTCAACGCGGCGCTCGACGCGCGACCCGGCCGCACGGTGCTGGTCACCGACGACGACAACTTCCCCACTGATCGCTACGTGCTGCAGGGCATAGCCGCCCAGCGCGAGTGCGAGCTGCGGATGATCCACACCGACCTGGACCAGGGGCTGTCGGAGGAAACCCTGCTCGCGGCGCTCGGCCCGGAGGTCGCGCTGGTCAGCCTGTCGCACGTGGCCTACCGCAGCGGCGCGCTCGCCGACATGCCGAGAATCACCGCGCTGGTGCACGAGACCGGCGCGATCATGCTCTGGGATCTCTGCCATGCCGTCGGCGCCGTGCCGGTCAGGCTCGACGAAAGCGGAGCGGACCTGGCGATCGGCTGCACCTACAAGTACGTCAACGCCGGCCCTGGGGCTCCGGCGTTCCTGTACGTCCGCGGTGAGCTGCAGGACCGGATGCGGCAGCCGATCTGGGGGTGGTTCGGCCAGAACGATCAGTTCGCGATGGGGCCGGCGTACGACCCCGTGCCGGGAATCGAGCGGTTCGGAACCGGGACGCCGCAGATCATCGGCACGGTCGCGGTGCAGGAGGGCACGAGACTGCTCGCCGAAGCCGGCATCGAGCGGCTGCGCGAGAAGGGCATCGCGCTGACCAGCTACCTGATTCACCTGGCGGACGAGTGGCTGGCGCCCCAAGGGTTCCGGCTCGCGTCGCCGCGCGCCGACGCCCGCCGCGGCAACCACGTAACGCTGTATCACCCCGACGCCTGGCGGATCAACAAGGCACTCATCGCGGCCGGCGTGATCGGTGACTACCGCACTCCCGACCGGCTGCGGCTCGGCCCTGCCCCGATCACGACCCGGTTCACCGAGGTCTGGGACGCCCTCGACCGCCTCCGCCAGATCGCCGCGGGCAAGTCGTACGAGGACCTCCCCGCCGAACTCTCCCGCGTGACCTGACTTGGGTCCGGCTTGGCGAACCGACCGCAGCGTCGTCTCTGGCGGCGCCGCAGCCCGAATCCGAGCCACAACAGCCCCGCCAGCCTCGATACGCTCATGGGCCACTCGATAGCGCGGCCATCGGCTGGGAGCCCGTGTATCGGTGGGACACCCACCACCGCTGAGCACGATGGGTGTCCCACCGATACACGCCCAAGGCGCGGAACCGACCGCAGCCCAAGCACCCGGGAAGCGGTGGGCGCGCCCCGCACCGGCCAGGACCGCGACGGCGGCCTGGGCTACTCCCACTCGATGGTGCCAGGGGGCTTGCTCGTGATGTCGAGCACGACCCTGTTGATCTCAGGGACCTCGTTGGTGATCCGGCCAGAGATCCTGGCGAGTACCGCGTCCGGGACCCGCGCCCAGTCCGCGGTCATCGCGTCCTCGCTGGTCACGGGCCTGAGCACGATCGGGTAGCCGTAGCTGCGCTCGTCGCCTTGGACGCCGACAGAGCGCACGTCGGCGAGCAGGACGACGGGGCACTGCCAGATCTGCCGGTCCAGGCTCGCCGCCGTGAGCTCGGCGCGGGTGATCGCGTCGGCCTCCCTGACGATCCTCAGCCTCTCGGGCGTGACCTCGCCGACGATCCGGATCGCGAGGCCAGGCCCGGGGAACGGCTGCCGCCAGACGATCTCAGCAGAGAGGCCGAGCTCGGCGCCGAGCGCCCGCACCTCGTCCTTGAACAGCGTGCGCAGCGGCTCGATCAGCGTGAAGCCGAGGTCCTCGGGCAGGCCACCGACGTTGTGGTGGGACTTGATGTTGGCGGTGCCCGTTCCGCCGCCGGACTCGACGACGTCGGGGTAGAGCGTGCCCTGGACGAGGAACTCGGCGGAGCCGCCCGAGCCGGACCGCTGCGCGTCCTCCGCCGCGATCTGGCGGGCGGCTTGCTCGAACGCCCTGATGAACTCCCGGCCGATGATCTTGCGCTTCTCCTCGGGGTCGATGACCCCGGACAGCGCGGCGGCGAAGTCGGACTGGGCGTCCACCACGACCAGGTCGACGCCCGTGGCGGCGACGAAATCCTGCTCGACCTGCCCGGCTTCGCCCTTTCGAAGCAGCCCGTGGTCGACGAACACGCAGGTCAGCCTCGCGCCGATGGCACGCTGGACGAGAGCGGCCGCGACCGCCGAGTCGACGCCGCCGGACAAGCCGCAGATCGCATGGCCGTCGCGGACCTGGGCACGGATCTGCGCGACCTGCTCGTCGATGATGGTGTCGGTGGTCCAGTCTGTGCGGCACCCGGCGGCGGCCAGGAAGCTGCGCAGCATCGCCATGCCGTGCTCGGTGTGCATGACCTCGGGATGAAACTGCATGCCGTACAGCCCGAGGCCGGCGTTCTCGGCCGCGGCCACAGGCGTCCCTGACGTGCGAGCGGTGACGGTGAAGCCGTCAGGCGCCAGCGTGCAGGTGTCGCCGTGTGACATCCAGACCCGCTGGGCGGCGGGCAGGCCCCCGAGCAGCACGCCGCCCGGCCCGTCCAGGGACAGCGCGGCGGCACCGTACTCGCCAGTCCCGGTCTTGGCCACCTCCCCGCCGAGGTCGCGGACCATGAGCTGGAACCCGTAGCAGATGCCGAGCAATGGCACGCCGGCCGCGAGCAACCCGGCCGGGGCGGGCGGTGCCCCCGGCGCGTACACCGAGGCAGGACCGCCGGACAGGATGATCGCCGACGGCCCGCGCCGCAGGATCTCCGGCGTCGGCATCGTGGACGGGACGATCTCGGAGTAGACCTGGCACTCCCGTACCCGCCTGGCGATCAGCTGCGCGTACTGCGCGCCGAAGTCGAGGACCAGCACAGGCCCTTCGGGCCGGCTGCTGGCCTCGGGCCCTTCGGGCCGGCTGCTGGCCTCGGGCCCGTCCCCAGGTCCGCGGGCGGGACTCGCCGGAACGTCGCCGTGCTGCACCGCGTCAGCCTACTTGGGTTGCCGTCTCTGACCACGTGGGCTGGGCCGGAGGCGGCGGGGACTCGGTGACCTTGACCTTGGAGATCCGGCGGCCGTCCAGCTCGGTGACCGTCAGCCTGGTGCCGTCGAGCTCTGCCGACTCACCTGGCTGCGGCAGATGACCGAGCGCCGACAGCAGATAGCCTGCCACGGTTTCGTACGGCCCGTCCGGCAGCTCGATGCCGGCCTGCTCGGCGAAGTCGTCGAGGTTCATCAGCCCGTCGACCTCGATCTCGCCGGTGCGCAGCCGCCTGGACGGGTTCCCTTCGACGTCGTATTCGTCCTGGATGTCGCCAATCAGCTCCTCGACCAGGTCTTCCAGGGTCACGATGCCCGCCGTGCCGCCGTACTCGTCGACGACGATCGCCAGGTGCGCCTTGTCCTTGCGCATCTCCGACAGCGCGGACATCACGGTCTTGCTCGTCGGCAGCATCTTGACCGGCCGCCTGATCTCGCCGACCCTGGTCGACCCGTTCCTGGCGGGATCGAGCAGATCGCGTGCGTGCACGAAGCCGACCACGTCGTCGTAGGAGTCCTCGAACACCGGGAAGCGCGAGTGCGTGCCCCGCGCCGCGAACGTGACGGCCTGGGTGACAGGCATGGAGGCGGGCAGGAAGTCCACCTCCGTGCGCGGCACGAGCACCTCGCGGATCTGCCGCTTGCCGGCGTCGAAGACCTCGCTGACGATGTGCCGCTCGTCGGCTGTCAGGTTCTGGTGCCCGGCCACCAGGTCACGCAGCTCGTCGCTGCTCATCGTGCCCCTGCCGACCTTCGGATCGCCGCCCAGTACCCTGACTACCAGGTTGACCGTGCGGCTGATGAACCAGACCAAGGGCCTGGCAAGCACCGCGATCCGGTCCAGCACCGGCGCCGCCGCCAGCGCGATCCGCTCCTGGCGCTGCAGCGCGATCCGCTTTGGCGCGAGCTCCCCAAGCACGAGCGAGAAGAACGCGATGATCAGCGTGACGACGAGGAACGAGATCACGTCAGCGACATGCGGCGACACCTGGTGCACGAGCCAGCGGCGGAAGTCCCCCACCAGCGTCTCGGCGCCGTACGCCCCTGACAGCAGCGTGGCGACCGTCACGCCGATCTGGACGGCGGCCAGGAACCTGTTGGGGTCGTGTGCGAGCCGCGCCGCGCGCTGGCCCCGCTTGCCCTTCTTCGCCAAGGCCCTGATCTGGCCCTCGCGCAGCGACACCAGAGCCATCTCGGCGGCGGCGAAGAACCCGCCGATGAGAATGAAGGCAAGGACGACCACTACGTCCCAGCCGACGCCGTTCACGTCGTATCCCTAATCTCGGCAGCCCGCCGTGGCGGAAAGCTGCCTGCCTGATTACGGCCTGCCTGTGAGCTGCCAGCGGCAGGAACCACGTGGTCACGCGGTGTAGGCATCAGTCTAGGCAGTCCGAGGCGGCCGGTCGAACATCTGTGACCAGGCTGTGCGATGCTGACACGGACATTCTGCGGATTCCGTGTGATCCGCCGGTGTCCCTGACAAGTCGACCAACCGGAGGGGTGTGCATGGCCGCTGGAATCCTGGACGACGCCGCCGCCATCAGCGGAGAGATCACCGAACTGCGTCACGCCATCCACGCCGAGCCAGAGATCGGCCTCGATCTTCCCAAGACGCAGCGCAAGGTGCTCGACGCGCTGAGCGGCCTGCCGCTGGAGGTCAGCACCGGTCAGGGGCTCAGCTCGGTTACCGCGGTCCTCCGAGGTGCTCGTCCTGGCAAGACGGTCCTCCTCCGCGGTGACATGGACGCGCTGCCGGTAACCGAGCGAACCGGCGTGCCGTATGCCTCCCAGCTGCCAGGTGCGATGCACGCGTGCGGCCACGACCTGCACACCGCGATGCTGGCCGGCGCGGCGAAGCTGCTGTGCGCCAGGAGGGAAGACCTGGCGGGCAATGTGATCTTCATGTTCCAGCCCGGCGAGGAGGGCGCGGGCGGGGCCAGGGTCATGATCTCCGAAGGCGTGCTCGACGCGGCTGGCGAGCGGCCGTGCGCCGCGTACGCGCTGCACGTGGCGTCCAGCATCATGCCGCTCGGGGTCGTGGCGAGCCGCCCCGGCACCGCGATGGCCGCCGCCGACACCCTGCACGTGACCGTGCGCGGCCGTGGCGGCCACGGCTCCCAGCCGCGGCTGGCCAGCGACCCGATCCCGACCGCGTGCGAGATCGTCACGGCCCTGCAGACGATGGTCACGCGCAGGTTCGATGTGTTCGACCCCGTGGTACTCACCGTCGGGACTTTTCACGCGGGCACGACCGACAATGTCATCCCCGACGACGCCACGTTCATCGCGACTGTCCGTACGTTCTCGCCGCGGACCAGGGACCGGGTCAGGGAGTCGGCGCTCGGGCTGATCCGCCAGATCGCCGCCGCTCACGGCCAGCAGGCTGATGCCGCCTTCGTGGACGGCTACCCGGTGACGGTCAACGACGCCGGCGAGTTCGGCTTCGCCCAGAAGACGGCGAGCGACCTGCTCGGCGAGGCCAGGATCTCCACCCCGTCCTTCCCGCTGACCGGCTCTGAGGACTTCTCCTACGTGCTCGAGCAGGTGCCGGGCGTCTTCATGATGTTCGGCGCGTGCCCGGCGGGCACCGATCCGGCCACGGCGGCCTACAACCACTCGGCGGAGGCCACGTTCGACGACGCTGCCCTGGCCGAGGGCACGGCGCTCTACGCCGAGCTCGCCCTGCGCAGGCTCGCCGCCGGGTGACGTGACAGATCCTGGCCCCCTGGCCGGGCGCTCATCAGCGCGCATTGCCAAGGCCAGCGATCAGGTTGATCGTGGCGGCCAGGATCACGGCGCCGAACAGGTAGGACAGCAGCGCGTGCCGCAGCACGGCTGCGCGCAGCGAGGTCGCGTGCAGATCGGTGTCGGCCACCTGGAACGTCATGCCGACAGTTATAGCCATATATGCGAAGTCCCGGTAGCAGGGTGGCTCATCCTGGTGGAAGTTCACGCCACCCTCCGCGCCCACGTAATACAAGAGCGCGTACCTGAGCGTGTAGATGGTGTGCACGGTCAGCCAGGACACCGCCACGCTAACCAGGCTGAGCGCGGCCAGCATCTCGGCCGCGACGCCGCTGGCGGCGTGTGCCCCAACGACCACGATCCCGATGGCGCCGATGCTGGCCACGCACGCGGACAGCATGATGATGTCGCTGATGGTCCGGTTCGGGTCCTCGCTCCTGGCCTTGGCGGCGGTGTCGGTCGCGTTCATCGGCCAGATCACCAGCCAGATCCACGTGCAGAAGACGACGGCCGCGACGTCCCAGCCGACCGTCGGGGCGTAGGCCCAGTTCCACAGCGCCCCGGCCAGCACCAGCACGACAGCGCCAGCCGCGACCGAGATGCCCACCCGGACGCTGGTGCGCGCCACGGGCGACGCCTCCCGGTCCGGGCGCCGCAGCCACTCGCCAGGCGCCTGACCAGCCATCAGCGGACCCGCCAGGTCATAGCCGGACCTTACCGGCCGCCACCCCGGCCTGGCCGGTCATCGGCAGGACCCGGCCGTCACGGCGGCTTGCCGCTCGTCGGCGTGCTGAGGCCCGGCGGACTCACCCGACGGGGAGCTTGTCCTTGAGCTTGGTCGCCTTGGCAGCGGCCTTTCCCGACTTGCGCGCCGTCTTGGCGGTCAGGACCGCCTCCCGCCGGGCGGTCTGCACGGCGTGCCCGGCTCCGCCAGGCCAGCGACGGCCGGCAGGCGGTGTCCCCGGCCGCGATCAGCAGCCCGCCGAACATGGCGACGTTCTTCAGGAAATGGACCCGCTGCTGCGCGCGTTCCTGGTCGTCATCGAACTCCCAGAATCTGTGCCCCGCCGCCGTGGTCGGCACCAGCGTGCCAGCGATGGTCAGGGCTGACAACCTGGGCAGCCAGCCGAGGGCCAGCAGCGTACCCGCCGCGAGCTGGATTGCCCCGTTCAGCCGCACCGCCTGCTCGGTGTCGTCGGGCACGAACGAGACCCGCTCGGCAATCGGCCTGACCACCGGGTCGGCTTTCTTGACGACACGATCGGGATGGCGCATCGTGTTGTAGCCCTGGACGATGAAGATCGACGCCAGCATCGGGCGCGCGACCGCTCTCAGTACAGCCATGCGGGTGAGTTGCCCGCCAGCCCCGCCTTCTAACATCCCGGCTGCGGCGCACGCGGGCCGGCCCGCAGCAATGGGTGAACCAGGCGCCGCCGGGTAGCTGCGCCCGCGTGCGAATCGACGACTGGTTCCTGACGGCCGCCGAGCGCGGCAACCCGGCCACCACGCTCGACCGCAGGCGCGCGGCCAGCGGCGCCAGCGCGGTCAGTCCCGCCAGCCCGGCCGGGGTGGCCTGGTCGAGGGGAAACCAGGTCCGTCCGCTCGTGCACGGCGCTAGCTACTTCGCCGAGCTGCTGACCAGGGTCAGCGCGATGCGGGCAGGTGACCTCCTGCTGTTCACGGACTGGCGCGGTGACCCTGACGAGCGGCTGTCGGAGGACGGTCCGACGGTGGCCGAGCTGCTCTGCGCGGCCAACGAGCGCGGCGTGCTGGTACGCGGCCTCATCTGGCGGTCGCACTGGGACAAGATCCAGTTCAGCGGCGAGGAGAACAGGCTGCTCGGCGAGGCGGTGACGGCGGCCGGCGGACAGTGCCTGCTCGACATGCGCGTCCGGGCCGGCGGGTCGCACCACATGAAGATGATCGTGCTCAGGCATCCCGGCCGACCGGAACTCGACGTCGCTTTCGTGGGCGGCATCGACTTGTGTCACAGCCGGCGGGACGACGCCAGCCACCGCGGCGATCCGCAGCGCCAGCCAATGGCCGCTGTCTACGGCGAGCGACCGCCCTGGCACGATGTGCAGGCAATGATCACCGGGCCGGCCGTTGGCGATGTCGAGGCGGTGTTCAGGGAGCGCTGGTATGACACGGTGCCAATCACCCTCAACCCGGTGTCGCTGCTGCACGACCTCGTTGACCGGCAGGACGACACCGCGAACGCGCTTCCCGCGCAGCTGCCTGACCCCGAGCCGCGCGGCACCCACGCGGTGCAGTTGCTGCGGACCTACCCGTTCCGCCGCCCCCGGTACAGCTTCGCTCCGAAGGGTGAGCGCAGCATCGCGCGCGGGTACCTGAAGGCCCTGGCCAGGGCCAGCTCGCTGATCTACCTGGAAGATCAGTACCTCTGGTCGGCTGTCGTCGTGGAGGCCGTGGCCAGGGCGCTGGCCGAGCGTCCCGAGCTCAGGCTGATCGCCGTGATCCCCCGCTACCCCGACATGGACGGCGGGCTGTCCATGCCGCCGAACCTGATCGGCAGGGTCGACGCCATGCGGCTGCTGCGCCGCGCCGGCGGTGACCGGGTCGCCGTCTACGGCATCGAGAACGAGGCTGGCGTCCCGATCTACGTGCACGCCAAGGTCTGCGTGATCGACGACACCTGGTCGGTCATCGGTTCTGACAACCTCAACCGCCGGTCATGGACGCACGACTCCGAGCTCAGCTGCGCCGTGCTCGACCTCGCCGACGGGACAGCCGGGCCGGGCGGGACAGCCGGGACAGCCGGGACAGCCGGGCAGCGCGGCGACGGCAAGGAGACCCTGGAGCTGCCCGCGGCCGCGGACGGGGGACCGCTCACCAGCCCTGGCGCGGACATCGAGGCCGAGCTGACCGGCTGGGCCGGCCGCGGCTGGACGGCCGGTTCGGTCGCGGCAGGCACCCTGGCGGCTGATCCGGTGACCGCCGGACCGGCCGTCGCCAGCGGACCGTTGGCCGGGGCAGGCGGCCAGGCGGGTAGCTTCGCCCGCTCGCTCCGGCTGCAGCTGTGCAACGAGCACCTGGGCGCCGATCTCGATCCTGCGGCTGGCCACGCGGAGACGTTCGACGCGTTCTGGCGCAGCGCCGCGGCCCTGGACGCGTGGCACGCGAACGGCCGGCGCGGCCCGCGGCCGCCCGGCCAGCTCAGGCATTACCACGCGCCGCATCTGACGCGCTGGCAGCGGATCTTCTCGCGGCCGCTGTACCGTCTCCTCTACGACCCAGACGGCCGGCCGCTTGGCATGCGCCGCAGGGGCGAGTTCTGATCCGCGCGCGGATCGCCTACATGCTCGCGACGTCCGCCTGCTTGGCCCTGACCGCCTCCGCGGCCTCGCGCAGGCCGGCCAGCTCGGACCCGGCGAGGTCACGCTCCACCACCCGGCGGATACCGCCAGCGCCGATCTCCGCCTCCACGCCGAGGTAGACGCCGGATATGCCGTACTGACCGTCCACCCACGTGCAGACCGGCATGACCTGCCCGGTGTCCAGGGCGACCGCCCTGGCCATCCTGGCCGCGGCCGCGGACGGCGCGTAGTAGGCGGAACCGGTCTTCAGCAGCCCCACGATCTCGGCCCCGCCGTTCCTGGTCCGCTGCACCAGGCCGGCGATCTCGTCGGCGCCGAGCAGGTTGGCTAGCGGAGTGCCGTTGACCTGGCAGGCGGAAGGGACGGGCACCATGGTGTCGCCGTGCGAGCCAAGCGTCAGGGTCGTGACCGAGCCGACTGGCACGCCGAGCCGCTCGGCGGCGAAGTAGCTGAACCTGGCCGTGTCGAGCATGCCTGCCTGGCCGATCACCCGCTGCGCGGGGAACTGCGAGACCTTGGCCGCGAGCGCGGTCATCTCGTCCAGCGGGTTGGAGACCACGATCAGGACGGCCTCGGGCGCGTGCTTGACGACCTGCTCGGTGACGGCGCGCACGATGCCGGCGTTGACCCCGATCAGGTCCATCCGGCTCATGCCCGGCTTGCGCGGCAGCCCGGCCGTGATGATGACGATCGACGATCCGGCGATGGCCTCATAGCCCTCGCCGCCCTGACCTGTCGTCTGGCCGGTGACAGTGGTCTCGAAGCCCTCGATCGGCCGGGACTGGCTCATGTCGAGCGCCAGTCCCTCCGGCTTGCCCTCGATGATGTCGGTCAGCACGACCTCGTCGAAGATGTCGTACTCGGCGAGCCGCTGCGCGGTGGTGGAGCCATAGAAGCCGGCACCGACAACCGTTACCTTCCCTGAACGGGCCATCGACGTTCTCTCCTTCTTGGATGCCTCGAGGACGTAGGGGTTGTCGCCCCTACACCATCGCGGCTTGCAGGTTCTTGTGCAGCGCGCCGAGAAACTCCTCGGTGGTCAGGTACGGGGCGTCCTGGCCGATCAGCAGCGCCAGGTCCTTGGTCATCATTCCGCTCACGACCGTCTCGACGCACACTCGCTCCAGCGTGCTGGCGAAAGCCGTCACGGCCGGGGTGTTGTCGAGCTTGCCGCGGTAGGACAGCCCCCTGGTCCAGGCGAAGATCGACGCGATCGGGTTCGTCGACGTCTGCCTGCCCTGCTGGTGCTGACGGTAGTGCCTGGTCACCGTGCCATGGGCGGCTTCGGCCTCGATGCAGGAGCCGTCCGGTGTCATCAGCACGCTGGTCATCAGGCCGAGCGAGCCGAAGCCCTGCGCCACGATGTCGGACTCCACGTCGCCGTCGTAGTTCTTGCAGGCCCACACGATCCCGCCATCGCCCTTGATGACCTGGGCCACCATGTCGTCGATGAGCCTGTGCTCATACGTCATGCCCGCGGTCTCGAACTCGGCCTTGAACTCGGAGTCGAAGACCTCGGCGAAGATGTCCTTGAACCTGCCGTCGTATGCCTTGAGAATGGTGTTCTTGGTCGACAGGTACAGCGGGAAGCCGCGGTCCAGCGCATAGCGCATCGTGGCCCTGGCGAAGTCGCGGATCGAGTCGTCGAAGTTGTACATGCCCATCGCGACGCCGCCGCCGGTGAACCGCGCGACTTCCATCGCCAGGGGCTGCGAGCCCGAGCCGTCGTCCGGCTGGTAGGAGATCGTCACGGTGCCGCCCCCAGGCACGACGAAGTCGCTGGCCCGGTACTGGTCGCCGTGCGCGTGGCGGCCGATCACGATGGGCTTCGTCCAGCCAGGAACGAAGCGCGGAATGCTCTCGATCACGATCGGCTCGCGGAACACGACGCCGCCCAGGATGTTGCGGATCGTGCCGTTGGGGGAGCGCCACATCTTCTTGAGGCCGAACTCGGAGACCCTGGCCTCGTCCGGCGTGATGGTGGCGCACTTGACCCCGACGCCGAACTGCTTGATCGCGTTGGCCGCGTCGATGGTTACCTGGTCGGCTGTCGCGTCCCTGTTCTGGATCGATAGGTCGTAGTACCGCACGTCGATGTCCAGGTACGGCAGGATCAGTTCGTCCTTGATGAACTGCCAGATGATGCGAGTCATCTCGTCGCCATCGAGTTCGACGACGGGATTGGCCACCTTGATCTTGGACACGCCAATGGATCCCTTCATGTGTGATAGCTCGGGTACGGAGGCGTCGCGGGCCGCGAGGCTAACCAGGCACCGGCACCACGATCCCGGCCACCAGCAAGCCGAGGCCGAGCACTCCGAAGATCGCCACATCGAGCAACCGCCGCCTCGATGACAGCATTCCTGCCAGTCGCTCCGGCAGGACCAGCCTGGCCACGGCGGTAGCGAGCAACACGCCTGCGAGTACCAACGTACCGCTCCTGACAAGGTGGACGCCTTCGCCGACTATGACCAGCGCGACCGCGACGCCAACCAGCACCGCCAGGTAGGCCCATTGCGCTGGGCGCTCAGGCTGCTGCTCGCCGGCCTCGGCCGGGGCCGCTGGGCCAGCCGCTGGGCCAGCCGTGGCAGCCGGATGGCGGCCAGGATTCCTGGCGCCGCGCCTCCGCGCTCCGTGCCGCCCGCTTCCGGCCAGTACCCCTGGGCTCACCGCGCCGCCAGCGGAACCCAGGTCAGGTCTGCCGCGCCGATGTACTCGCTGTCCGGCCTGATCAGCCGGTTGTCCGCGTGCTGCTCGATCACGTGCGCCGTCCACCCGGCCATCCTGGAGACCGAGAACACGGGCGTGAACAGGTCGGTCGGGATGCCCAGGTAGTGGTACACGGTCGCGGCGAAGAAATCCACGTTCGGGTACAGCCCCTTCTCCGCGAGCACGGTCTCCTCGATCCTGCGTGACATCCGGTAGTACGTGTCATCGCCCGCCCCCTGCGCGAGCTCAGCCGCGAGTTCGCGCAGGATCGTCGCGCGCGGGTCTTCTACTTTGTACACCCGATGGCCGAAGCCCATGATCTTCTCACCGCGACGGAGCCTGGCCGTCACCTCGCTGCCGGCCGACTCGACGGGGTCGGCCTGGGCGTTCTTCGCTATCTCCTCGAGCAGCAGCATGACCTGCTCGTTCGCGCCGCCGTGCAGCGGGCCCTTGAGGGTGCCGAGCGCTGCGACCACCGCCGAGTGCATGTCCGACAGCGTCGCGGCGCAGACCCTGGCCGCGAACGTGGACGCGTTCATCGTGTGGTCGGCGTGCAGCACCAGGCAGATGTCGAGGATCTCGGCCGTGCGCGGGCCCGGCCTGGCGCCGGTGACCTGCAGCAGGAAGTTGCCGGCCAGGCTCAGCCCGGGGTCGGCGGCCGGGACGTCCCGCCCGTTCCTTGCCGCCTCGTAGCCGGCCACCAGCACGGGCTGCTGCGCGGTCAGCCGCGCGGCCTTGCGCAGGTTGGCGTCGGCCGCGTTCGAGTCTTTGTCAGGGTCGCCGGCGCTCGCGAGCGACACCAGCGTACGCAGCGCCTCCATCGGCTCCTGGTGGTGCGCGACCGCGCCGAGATCGGCGATGACCAGGGCGCCAAGCTCGCGGCCGCCTGCCATCTCTGCGCGGTAGCTGGCCAGCTCGCCGGCATCGGGCGGCGAGCCGCGCTGCAGCAGGTACGCGACTTCCTCGAAGGTCGCGGCGCCAGCCAGCTGGCTGATGTCGTATCCGCGGTAGGACAGACGGCCCGCCCGGCCGTCGATATCGCTCAGCGCGGTCGCGGCGGCTACGACGTCCGCCAGACCCTTCGATGGCTGCTGCGCCATTCCCTCGCCTCCAGCCGGCCAGCGGCCGCGCGACGGCTTGTCCGACGCGCGGGCTCCAGGAAGCACTGCTCGGAAGTGTACTTTCCCGCCGTATCCGATACCTACGCGCCGGCCGGCCCTGCTCCGCCCGGCTTGCCCGGGTTGTATCCGTGTCATGCGGGTAGGCATGCTGCTGCGGAGAGCGTGTCTCCTGCGCGGAAGGTGCTGTCTATGGAAGGCCCCCACATACAGGTCGCGAGCACCGGATCCTTGCTTCCGCTCCAGCCCGAGGTGACGACGGTTGGCCGCGGGAATCACGTGGACATCAGGCTGGCCGATCCGAGCGTGTCGCTGCTGCATGCCGAACTCGTCAGGCGCGGGCCGTACGTGTACGTCATGGATCTGGGTTTATCGCGCAACGGCACCAGGGTGAACGGCCGGCTGGTGGCCAGGCGGCTACTGGCTGACGGAGACGCCATGACCTTCGGTTCAGCGCGGTGCCGGATCAGTGGCATCGCGACGGGCGAGAGCGTCGACGCCGAGCACCTGCGGTCGGCCGCTCCGGAGCTGACCAGGCGCGAGGTCGACGTGATCGCGTCGCTGTGCCGTCCCGCACTGTCCGAGGATGCCTTCGTCGCGCCCGCCACGGCCCGCGAGATCGCCTCTGACCTGGTCGTCACCGAGGCAGCGGTCAAGCAGCACCTGCTCAGGCTGTACACGAAGCTGCGCATCGCCGAGGGAGCGAACCGCAGGATCAGGCTGGCCAACGAGGTGATCGCGCTTGGCCTCGCGAAGCCCGAGCTACCGGGGGAGCCGAACGGCGCCGGGGCGCGCACGACGCGGCCGCGACCCGCGGCGCACGCCGTGTCGGTTCCTCGTCAGCCTGGCCCGAGGCCAGCAGCCGGCCCGGCCGGCCAGGAGAGCGCTACAGGCCGATCTGGTGAGCCAGATTGAGCAGGTTCTGCCGCACGTCGGTCAGCATGGTGCGGATCGTGGGGAGATGGAGCAGCTGATCGTGCAGGCTGCTGATCGGCCAGTAGGCCGGCGCCGGTGACTGGTACCAGGCGGTGACCGCGGCCCAGGCCGCGACCGCGATGACCCCGACGTAGGCGATGGCCAGCAGGCTGGTGCTGCGCGCTGCCGAGGTGTAGAGCCTGGCCAGGGCCGTCCTGCTGGCGGCCGAGCCGGGGCCGAGTCCCACGACCGCGACGAGCGCGCCAGCGCCGAGCGCCACCGCCTGCGGGAGCGGGTGGAGCGGCACCGCGATGATCGTGATAGCGACCGTCACGCAGAACGCGAGCAGCGCCACGGGCGCTGCCAGCAGCAGCCCGAGCACGGCGCGCAGCGCCGCGACCGGAAAGAGCGCGACGGCGAGCACCGACAGGCCGCCCCGGCCGCCGTCGGCCCGCCGCCTCTCGAGCTGCTTGCTCGTGATCGTGACGGCGCGCAGCGCGACCAGGACCGCCAGGGCGAGCCCGGTCCCGAGGATCGGCGCCATCACGCTGATCGCGACCACCATCGCGACCGTGGCGATCACCAGCGGGCTCCATGGCGAAACAGGCCCGACCGTCCTGGCCGCCGCGCCCGCGGCCTCGCCCTGCCCGCCTGGCTGCCGGTCACCTGGCCACACCCCGCCCGCTGACTGCCCGCCTGCCGACTGCACGGGCGGGACATGTCCCTGCCCCCGCCCGTCGAGCGCGCCAGGATAGCCCGCCAGGCCCGCCCCGGCCTGCCCGGCCCCGAGGCCAGCAGCCTGCCCGTAGGGCCCTGGCGGCGCGGCGCCGTTTGCCAGCCCGCCAGGACTCGACGGCCCGTAGCTGACCGGCGGCAGCAGGTCGCGAACGTCGCTCGGGCGCTGACCTGGCCGCGGCCTCGACGCAGTGAGCGGCTTCGTCGTTGCGGGCCACCCCGCCCATTCCTGCCCGTCGCCGACCGTGCCAGCCAGGCCGTACGCCGGTCCGCTGGCGAGGCGCTCGACGGCCGCTGGCGGGCTCGGGATCAGCGCCTCCGGGTCGAGCGCCGCGATCCGCTGGCCGACCTCGGCCGCCGACGGACGCCTGGCCGGATCACGCGCGAGCGCGTCGACCACGATCGGGCGCAACGGTTCTGGCAGCGTGTCCAGGTTCGGCGCCCCGTGCACGATCCTGTAGAAGATCATCTCGAATGGCCCGGTTCCGTATGGCGGCCTGCCGGTCGCCGCGAACGCGACCGTGGCCGCCCACGAGTGCACGTCGGATGCGTTGCCGCTGTCTTTGCCCTCAATGACTTCCGGCGCCAGGTATCCGGGCGTCCCCATGAACATGCCGGTCATGGTCAGCCTGGTGGTCTCCGGCACCTGCGCGATGCCGAAGTCGATCACCACGGGCTGGCCGTCCGAAATCATCACATTTCCTGGCTTCAGGTCGCGGTGCACCACCCCGGCCGCGTGCACGGCCGCGAGCGCCTCGGCCAGGCCGTAGGCGAGACGGGCAAGCGCAGGGCCGGTCAGCGGGCCGCTGGTGCCGACCACCTCGTCGAGGCTCAGCCCTGGTACGTACCTGGTCACGATGTAAGGAGGGTCGCCGTCCAGGTCCGCGTCGAGCACCTCGGCCACGAAGCGGCTGCGCACCCGCTGCATGGTTTCGACCTCGCGGCCCATCCGCCGCCTGGCGTTCGCCTCCTGGGCCAGCCCGGGGTGCAGCGCCTTGAGCGCGACCTGGACGTCAGATGCGTCCGTGGCCAGGTACACGACACCCATGCCGCCCTCGCCGAGCCGCCTGACCAGGCGGTACGGCCCGAGACACTCGGGCGTGCGGTCCTGCACCCTCATGACCTCATAGCTTACGATTCGCTTCCCGCTGGTTGCCCCCGCTGATGCGAGCGAACGTTGTTACCTCCTCCTGGCCCAAAAAGTGGCATAACAAACCGCTCGGGGCACTGTGAGCACTATCCGCCGGCGACGAGCCGGCGCAGCGCCGTCGCGGCCGCCGCGTTCTGCTCCGCGTGGGCGACCAGGCCCCTGGCCAGCTCCGCCGCCCACTCCGCGACGGGCACGACATTGCGGGACAGGACGATGCCGCGGACCTCGTGGCAGATCTCCGCGACCGGGGCACCGCGTTCGGTGCCCAGGGTCATGGTCTTCTCGCCGAGCCTGACCGAGACCTTGGTCACCGTGCCAGGCCGGTCCCGCATGCGGTCGGCCATGCTCCTTGACCGGTCGACGGTCACGCAGCCGGGGGGCAAGGACTCGCCGAGCGACTCGGTCAGCACCTTGGCGTAGATCGCGATGTCCGAGCTGTCGGCGCGCAGCGCCGCGGCAACCATATCCAGGGAGAGCGCCTCGCCCCCCTGAGCGTCACCCGGCTGTGTCATCTCCGCGTTCCGTTCTCGCACGCCTAGCGTCCGGCAAACGATGCCTTGCCAGGTCCATTCTCCACGAAGCTGCGCATGCCCGTGCCCGCATCCTCGGTCGCGAACAGGCCGGCGAAGTGCAGCCGCTCGATCTCCAGGCCGGTCTCCAGCTCCGCGTCAAGCCCGTCGTCGATCGCCTGCTTGGCGGCCTGCAAGGCGACGGCGGGACCCCTGGCGTACCTGGCCACGAGGTCGCGGGCGGCCTCGTACACATCCGCGTCGGGAACGACCTTGTCAACGAGCCCGATCGCGAGCGCCTCGGCCGACCCGACGAACCTGCCCGTGAAGACGATGTCCTTGGCCCTCGCCGGGCCGATGAGCCTGGGCAGCCGCTGCGTGCCGCCGGCTCCCGGGATGAGGCCGAGCAGGATCTCCGGCTGGCCGACCTTCGCGCTCTCGCCAGCCACCCGGAAGTCGGCGCACAACGCGAGCTCGAGGCCGCCGCCGAGCGCGTATCCCGTGATCGCCGCCACGACCGGCTTGCCGATCCTGGCGACCGCGGTCAGCGCGCCCTGGAGCCGGCGGCTGGTCAGCGTCATGGCCGTGTACCCGGCGTCGGCCATCTCCTTGATGTCGGCGCCGGCCGCGAAGACCTTCTCGCCGCCGTAGATGATCACGGCCCTGACCTGCTGGTCCTCGTTCACCGCTGCCGCGGCCGCCGCCAGCTCCGCGGTGAGCTGGGCGCTGATCGCGTTCATCGGCGGCCTTGTGAGCCGGATCGTGGCGATCGCCTCGTCGACCTCCACGTGCACGGTGTTTGCCTTCACTGGCTCGCCCATCGCTGACCTCCGCCGCTGCGAACGCTGCCGGTGCGCGCCGCCCGCGCGCACCGGCGATCTTACGCAAAGCGACGGAGGGCCTGCCCGTGATCACGGGCAGGCCCTCCTACTCAAGCGCGGGGCCGGTGAACTGACCTCACTCACCAACAGCGCGCGGCAGGTTGACGCCCTGCCAGCTGTTGAGGAAGCCGCGAACCTCGGACTCGCTGTACCTGCGGTGGCCGCCCGGCGTCCGGATCGAGGAGAGCTTGCCGCCCCGAGCCCAGCGGGTCACGGTCTTGGGGTCAACGCGAAGCATGGCGGCGACCTCGGCAGGGGTGAGGAGCCTGTTGTCCGGCTTAATCTGAGTTCTCACTGCTGCGGATCCTCTCGTTGTTTGCTTTGGTGACTAGATGGTGACTCACAGTGACCAGTGCTGGCACTACTCCTTGAAGTCGTCGAATCACAGGATGTCACAAGTCCCTCGACTTTGCTGGCGTTCTCGCCAGCAAGACGACAAATTTCCTTGGCGCTTTTCGCCAGCTTCCCCGGCGGTTGCTGTTCAGCCTGTATGAATGCGACAGCCATAGGCGTTTTATGCAATGGGTGTCACATTCCTACGCCGTTGTTCTTCGCCCCGGCGCCGGTGCGGCGGCTAGCGCAGGTCGCCGCTGAGCATGCCGGCCGGAGCGCCCGGCACGACGACGAGGCCCATCTCGGCCGGCGCGGACAGCTGCGGGTGGCTGGGCAGCACCCGCACGGTGTAACCGAACGGGCCAGGCTGGCCGAGCACGGACTCGCCGCTGTACCACGCGACCGAGTCGGCGCCGGGCTGCGACTCCAGCGTCAGCTCGGTGCGCACCGGGTCGGCGATCTCGTCGTCTTCGCCAGTCCTGCCGGACAGCACCTCGACGGTCACGTCCTGCGGCGACAGCTCGCCGAGCGCCACGCCGGCCCGAACCGCGAGGCGCGCACCAGGGTGCTGGTCCCCGTCATGGCTTTCCACGTGCTCGATCCGCACGCCCGGCCAGGCCTTGGTGACCCGCTGCTTCCAGGCAGCCAGCGCGGCCGCGCCGGCGAACGGCCTGCCAGCGCCGGCGGCAACCCGGGGGGACGACCCCCCGGAACCCCCCGCGGTGCTAGCCAGGGGGGACGACCCCCCGGAACCCCCCGCGGTGTCGTTGAGCGCCCTGGAGGACAGGGCGGCCGGCTGGTACATCTCCGTGGTGTACTCCCGCACCATCCTGGTTGCCTGCGCCCTGGGACCAAGCGTCCGCAGCGTGTGCGTGACCATTTCCAGCCACCGGCGCGGCAGGCCGTCCGTCCCGCGGTCGTAGAACAGCGGGGCGACGGACATGCTGAGCAGCTCGTACAGCGCGGCCGCCTCGACGGCGTCCCGGCGTTCATGGTCTGTGACGGAATCGGCGGACGGAATGGCCCATCCGTTGTCGCCGTCGAACCATTCATCCCACCAGCCGTCCCTGACAGACACATTCAGCGCGCCATTGAGGGCGGCCTTCATGCCCGAAGTGCCGCACGCCTCGAGCGGCCGCAGCGGGTTGTTCAGCCAGACGTCGCAGCCCTGCACCATCGTCCGGCCGAGCTCCATGTCGTAGTCCGGCAGGAACACGATCCGGTGCCTGACGGCCGGGTCGTCGGTGAACCTGACCATCTCCTGGATCAGCGCCTTGCCGCCGTCATCGGCCGGATGCGCCTTCCCGGCGATCACGATCTGCACCGGCCTGTCAGTGTCGAGCAGCAGCGCCTTGAGCCGGTCCTGATCGGTGAGCATCAGGGTCAGCCGCTTGTAGGACGGCACCCGGCGGGCGAAGCCGATGGTCAGGACGTTCTCGTCGAGCGCGCTCGCGATCCAGGCGAGCTCGGCGTCCGAGGCGCCGCGCTGCCGCCAGGACGCCCGCAGCCTGGAGCGCGCCGCGGCGACCAGGCGCGCCCTGAGCGCCTGCCTGATCTGGAAGATCCGTCCAGGGTCCGCGGCCACAGCCGCCCAGGCAGCGGCGGCGTCGGCCAGCCACTCGGCGGCGCCAGCGCGGTAGCCGTTCTCGGCCAGGCTCATGATCTCCTGGGCGACCCAGCTCGGCCCGTGCACCCCGTTGGTGATCGAGCCGATCGGGACCTCGGCGGTATCGAAGCCTGGCCACAGCCCCGTGAACATCTCCCTGCTGACCTGGCCGTGCAGCAGGCTGACGCCGTTGACCCGCTGCGCCAGCCGCATCCCCATCACGGCCATGTTGAACCTGTCCTGGCTGCCGCCTTCGTAGGTCTCAGCGCCGAGGGCCATGATCTGCTCGACGGGCAGTCCCGCCTCGCCGCTGTCGGGCCCGAACTGCGACTCAATCAGCGCCTTGTCGAACCTGTCGATCCCCGCAGGCACCGGCGTGTGGGTGGTGAAAACGGTACCTGCCCTGGTCAGCTCCACGGCCTCGGCGAAGGACGCGCCGGCCGCCAGGTATTCCCTGATCCGCTCGATGCCGAGGAAGCCCGCGTGGCCCTCGTTGGTGTGGAACACCTCGGGCTGCGGGTGCCCGGTGATCGTGCAGTAGAGCCTGACCGCCCGCACGCCGCCGATCCCGAGCAGCAGCTCCTGGCGGAGGCGGTGGTCGCTGGCGCCGCCGTAGAGCCGGTCGGTGACCTCGCGCAGCAGCGGGTCGTTGTCCTCGGTGTAGGAGTCGAGCAGCAGCAGCGGGATCCTGCCGACGTCGGCCACCCAGATCTGGGCGGCCAGTTGCGTTCCGTCAGGCAGCCCGACCGTGAGCCTTGCCGGAGCGCCCGTCGCGTCGCGGAGCAGCGCGATGGGCAGGCCGGCGGGATCCGACGCCGGGTACCGCTCGGCCTGCCATCCCTCGGCCGACAGGGACTGGGTGAAGTAGCCATGCCGGTACAGCAGGCCGACGCCGATCAGCGGGATACCAAGATCACTGGCCGACTTCAGGTGATCGCCGGCCAGGACGCCAAGGCCGCCCGAGTACTGCGGCAGCGCCGCGGTGATCCCGTACTCCGGCGAGAAGTACGCGATCGCGGCAGGGCCGTCGCTGGCCTGGCCGGACAGCTGGTACCAGCGCTGGCCGGTCAGGTACTCACCCAGCTCGGCCACGGCCTCGCCAAGCCGGCGCAGGAAATCCCGGTCGGCCGCGAGTTCGGCCAGCCGCTCGTGCGAGACCCTGGCGAGCAGGCCGGCCGGGTCGTGCCCCGAGCTCTCCCATGCCACCGCGTCGATCTCGGCGAACAAGGCCCGGGTCGGCGCGTGCCATGACCAGCGAAGGTTGAGCATCAAGGTGCGCAGCGGGCCAAGCTCGGGGGGCAACGCGGGATGGATGGTGAACCGGCGGATTGCTCTCACGCTGAGTGACCTTAATGCGTGCTCAGAGCGACGAGGACCACAACCCCTTGGCCCGCGGCGGCAGCGGAACGCGGCGAAGCCGAAACGGAGGCCGCAAAGCGCGCCCGCCGTGCATGTCCTGCACCACGATCGGGTAGCTTTTCGTGGTGATCGGCAGGATCCCCGTTCTCGACATCCAGCCCGTGGTTGCGTGCGGCCAGCGGCCGGCGAAGGCCGTCACGGGTGAGACGCTGCCCGTGTCGGCGACGGTGTTCCGTGAGGGTCACGAGATGCTTGGCGCCGGCGTCGTGTTGCGGGACCCCGCGGGCAAATGTCTCCCAATTGTGACCATGCATGAGCTGGCCGAAGGCTCCGACCGGTACGGGGCCGACGTCACGCCAGCCAGCGAGGGGCTCTGGCACTTCAGAGTCGAGGCCTGGGGAGACCCGATCGCGCACTGGCGGCACGACGCCGCGATCAAGGTCCCGATCGGCCAGGATGTTGACCTGATGCTGGAGGAGGGCGCTCTGCTGTTCGAGCGTGCCGCCAGGGAACTCGCCGCGGCCGGGACCGCCACTCCCGGCGCAGCCGACCAGGCCGCCGCGGCCCGCGCGCTATACAGGAAGGTGGCCAGGGCGCTGCGCGCCGCCAAGGGTACACCGGTCGACCGGCTCGGGAGCGCGTTCACGGCCGAGGTGACGGCGATGCTCGCGACGTTCCCGCTCAGGGAGCTGACGACCTGCTCGCCATGGAGCCCGCTGCGCGTGCACCGGCAGCGGGCGCTGTTCGGCTCCTGGTATGAATTCTTCCCGCGCTCGGAGGGCGCACGGGTCGACCCGCTCGGCCGGCGCAGGCCGGTCTCCGGGACGCTGCGCACCGCGGCGCGGCGACTCGAGGACATCGCCACGATGGGGTTCGACGTCGTGTACCTGCCGCCGGTGCACCCGATCGGGACGACGGCGCGCAAGGGCAAGAACAACGCGCTGAACGCGGGTCCTGACGACCCTGGCTCGCCGTGGGCGATCGGCTCCCCCGCCGGCGGCCACGACGCGATCCATCCCGACCTCGGCACGATCGCCGACTTCGACCACTTCGTGGCGAGCGCGACCGGGCTCGGCCTGGAGGTCGCGCTCGACCTGGCGCTGCAGGCCTCGCCCGACCACCCGTGGGTGGCCAAGCACCCCGAGTGGTTCACCACCCGCGCGGACGGGACGATCGCCTACGCCGAGAATCCGCCGAAGAAGTACCAGGACATCTACCCGATGAACTTCGACAACGACCCCGAGGGGATCTACGCCGAGGTGCTGCGGGTGGTGCGGCACTGGATCAGCCACGGCGTGACGATCTTCCGCGTGGACAACCCGCACACCAAGCCGCTGCCGTTCTGGGAGCGGCTGCTCAGCGACGTCGCCGCGACCGACCCGCACGTCCTCTTCCTCGCCGAGGCGTTCACCAGGCCGGCGATGATGCACGCGCTCGCGAAGATCGGCTTTCACCAGTCCTATACGTACTTCACCTGGCGCAACACGACGGCCGAACTGACCGAATACCTGACCGAGCTGTCCGGGCCGGCGGCCGCATATATGCGGCCCAACTTCTTCGTCAATACCCCGGACATCCTCTGCGGATACCTGCAGCACGCCAACCCTGCGGCGTTCCGCGTACGCGCCGCGCTCGCCGCGCTGCTGTCGCCCACGTGGGGGGTCTACTCCGGGTATGAGCTCTGCGAGAATACCCCGCTGCGGCCCGGCAGCGAGGAATACCTGGATTCAGAGAAATACCAGTATCGGCCGCGTGACTGGGCGCTCGCCGAGCGAATGAACATGAGTATCGCGCCCTTTATCGCGCAACTCAACGCAATCAGGCGATCACATCCCGCTCTAGCTCAGCTTCGCAATCTCCGTTTCCATTTCCCGGACCGGCCCGAGATTCTGTGCTTTTCTAAGACGGTGCCGCCGCCGGGCGGAGACGGGGCCGGCGGGGACGGGGCTGGCGGAGACTCGGTCATCGTCGTCCTGAACCTCGACCCGCACCAGCCGCGCGAGGCCACCGTCTGGCTGGACAGGACCGCCTTCGACATCGACGTCAGCGCGGGGTTCACGGTGACCGACGAGCTGACTGGCGAGTCCTACCGGTGGAGCGAGTCGAACTATGTCCGGCTTGATCCTGACCGGGCGCCAGCGCATATCTTGAGTGTCATCGCCGAGCAGCCTGGCGCCGGGAACTAGCACGATACGGCGACAAATACAGTTGAGAGTGATCACAGGCCCATTAAGGTCGGCCATCCGGGCGAAGTAAGGATCTCGTAGGAGCGTCCCCGTGGCACAGCCGGAAACAGCGCCGCACGGCACCCCCGCGCCGCCGATGCCCTTCCTGCCGGGCGTCCCAGCTCGCAGCGAACCGGTGCCGGACTCCTTCTCCTTCGACAAGCCGCGCGACCCGCAGTGGTACCAGCACGCCGTCTTCTACGAGGTCCTGGTCCGCGGATTCCATGACTCCAACGCTGACGGGACCGGCGACCTGCGCGGCCTCATCTCCCGGCTCGATTACCTTCAGTGGCTTGGCATCGACTGCGTCTGGTTGCTGCCGATCTACGATTCCCCGCTCAGGGACGGCGGGTACGACATCGCGGACTTCACCGCGGTCCTGCCCGATTTCGGCACCATCGGCGACTTCGTCGAGCTGGTCGAGGAAGCGCACAAGCGAGGCATCCGCGTCATCGCCGACCTGGTGATGAATCACACCAGCGACCAGCACCCGTGGTTCCAGGCGTCCAGATCAGATAGGGACGGTCCGTTCGGCGACTTCTACATGTGGTCAGACACCGACGACAAGTACCAGGACGCGCGGATCATCTTCGTGGACACCGAGCAGTCGAACTGGACCTTCGACCCCGTGCGCGGCCAGTACTACTGGCACAGGTTCTTCTACCACCAGCCCGACCTGAACTACGAGAACCCGCTGGTACAAGACGCCATGCTGGAGGTGCTGCGGTTCTGGCTCGACCTGGGCATCGACGGTTTCCGTCTCGACGCGGTGCCGTATCTGTACGCGCGCGAGGGCACCAACTGCGAGAACCTCAAGGAGACCCACGAGTACCTGAAGCGGGTCAGGACCGAGGTTGACCGGCTCTACCCCGACCGGGTCCTGCTCGCCGAGGCCAACCAGTGGCCCGATGACGTCGTGGAGTACTTCGGCGACGCGGGCGTCGGCGGGGACGAGTGCCACATGGCGTTCCACTTCCCGCTGATGCCGCGGATCTTCATGGCCGTGCGCAGGGAGCAGCGCTACCCGATCTCGGAGATCCTGGCCAAGACCCCGAAGATCCCGTCACGCTGCCAGTGGGGCATCTTCCTGCGCAATCACGACGAGCTGACGCTGGAGATGGTCACCGACGACGAGCGCGACTACATGTACGCCGAGTACGCCAAAGACGCCAAGATGAAGGCCAACATCGGCATCAGGCGCCGGCTCGCGCCGCTGCTCGACAACGACCGCAACCAGCAAGAGCTGTTCACCGCGCTGCTGCTGTCACTGCCCGGCGCCCCCGTCATGTACTACGGCGACGAGATCGGCATGGGCGACAACATCTGGCTCGGCGACAGGGACGGCGTGCGGACCCCGATGCAGTGGACGCCCGACCGCAACGGCGGCTTCTCGCGCGGCGACCCGCAGCGGCTATACCTGCAGCCCAACATGGACCCGATCTACGGCTTCCAGGCTGTCAACGTGGAGGCGCAGGAGCGGAACACCGGCTCGCTGCTGCACTGGACTCGCCGGATGATCGAGATCCGCAAGCGCCATCAGGTGTTCGGGCTCGGTGAGTACTCCGAGCTGACCAGCTCGAACCCGAGCGTGCTGGCGTTCATCAGGGAGTACGGCGACGCGAAGCCGGACGGCGCGGAGGCCAACCCGATCCTGTGCGTCAACAACCTGTCCAGGTTCCCCCAGCCGGTCGAGCTCGATCTGTCCAGGTTCAACGGATACACGCCTGTGGAGTGCATGGGCGGCGTGGCGTTCCCGCCAGTCGGCGAGCTCAGCTACCTGCTCACGCTGCCAGGACACGGTTTCTACTGGTTCATCATGCAGCCGCCTGCCTGACAGTGCCACCAGCCCTGGGTCAGGCCGGGTCATGGCCGGATGCTTGACTCGTCAGGTGACAAAGAGCGCTCTCGCTGATCTCCTGGCGGCCTGGCTGCCTGCGCAGCGCTGGTTCGCCGGCAGCGGGGCCGCGGTGGCCAAGCTGGAGATAGAGTCCCAGGTCACGCTCGCCGAAGGCGACCCCGAGCTGGTGCACCTGATGGTCGATGTCATCGTCGGCCAGGAGCGAGTTTGCTACCAGGTCCCGGTCGGGATCCGGTCCGCGCTCCCTGACGCGCTCGGGGCCGCGAGCATCGGCCCGCTGCCAGACGGCAGGATCGCCTACGACGCCGCGGCCGACCCCGAGCTGACCGGCATCCTGCTCCGCGGCATCGCGGCGGGCCGGCGGGCAGGAATGCTCAGGTTCGGCACCGAGCCAGGTGCCGTCATCGACGTGAACGCCCCGGCACGCGTCCTGCCGCCGCTGGCCAGCAACACCAGCGTGGTATTCGGCAACGAGGCGATACTCAAGCTGCTCCGTCGGCCGTTCGCGGGCGCCCACCCTGACCTGGAAGTGCCCGCAGCGCTGGCGCGTCACGGCTCGAATCTGGTCGCCGCGCCGCTTGGCTGGATTGAGCTGACAAGCTGCGGGCAGAGCCCCGTGGTGCGGGAAACAGCTGCCGTGCTGGCAACTGAATCCGAATCGTCGGTGCTGGCGATCCTGTCGGTCTTCTTCGCGGGCTCGACCGACGGCTGGTCGCTGGCCACCGCCAGCCTCCACAGTGCCGCCAACCACGGGCCCGACCGGGACTTCGGAGGCCAGGCGCGGCTGCTCGGCGAGACGACCGCCCGGATGCACGCCGAGCTCGCTGAGGCGTTCGGCTCCAGCGTGCTGCCGGAGGTCGCGCTCGCTGACCTGGTCGACGCCATGAAGACGGAACTGGCTCAGGCCGTCCGCGTGGTGCCAGCGCTGCGCGCGCACGCGGCGGCGGTCCGCGCCTGCTATGACAGCCTCACCGAGCATCGCACGCGGGTGGCTGTGCAGCGTATCCACGGCGACTATCACCTCGCGCAGGTGCTCGGCACGAATAGCGGCTGGGTAGTGCTCGACTTCGAGGGGGAGCCGTCGGTGCCGCTCGCGCGTCGCAGGGCGTTCGCCCCGCCGCTGCGCGACGTCGCGGGGATGCTCAGGTCGTTCGACTATGCCGGCCGGCACGAGGCGCTGCGCCATCACGGCGACCGCCCGCTCGCCGACGCCGCGTCGGCGTGGGTGCGACGATGTCAGGACGCGTTCTGCGCGGGGTATGCGGATGTTATGGGCGCTAGTCCAAGGGACGCCGAGCCGCTGCTGCGCGCGCTCATCCTTCAGAAGGCGGTGTACGAGGCGGTCTACGAGGCCAGGCACCGGCCGGGCTGGCTGCCGATACCGCTCGCCGCGATCGCGGAGGCAAGTCAATGACAACAGCCGTGGATCAGATCAGCCACGAGGTGATCGACCGCATCCTGGCCGGCCAGCACCACGACCCGCACTCCGTGCTCGGCGCCCACAAGGGCCCTGACGGCACCGTGATCAGGGCGCTGCGGCCGCTGGCGCGGGCCGTGAACGTGGTCCTGCCGGACGGCACCAGGTGCCCGATGCGGCATGTGCACGAGGGCGTGTTCTCCGTGACGGTGCCGCCAGGCGTGGCGGCCGGGTCGTACCAGCTGGCGATCAGCTACGCCGCTGACGGCCCTGAGCTGCTCGCCGACGACCCGTACCGGCACCTGCCGAGGCTCGGCGAGATGGACCTGCACCTGATCGGCGAGGGCAGGCACGAGGAGCTGTGGCGGGTGCTCGGCGCCCAGGTGCGGCCCGAGCTCGGCGGGACGTCGTTCGCGGTCTGGGCGCCGAGCGCGCGCGGCGTGCGCGTGATCGGTGACTTCAACCACTGGGACGGCCGGGCCCATCCGATGCGCTCGCTGGGCAGCTCGGGCGTGTGGGAGATCTTCCTGCCCGCGGTCGGCTCTGGCGCCAGGTACAAGTACGAGATCTGCGGCCAGGACGGCGCCTGGCACCGCAAGGCCGATCCGATGGCGGCGCTCGCCGAGGCCCCGCCGGCCACCGCGTCGGTCGTCTTCGAATCCGGTTACGAGTGGGCCGACAAGGACTGGATGACCGCCAGGACCGAGCGCGATCCGCTGCGGGAACCGATGAGCATCTACGAGGTTCACATCGGCTCCTGGCGGCCTGGGCTCTCGTACGCGGAGCTGGCCGAGAGCCTTGTTCAATATGTGCAGGCACACGGCTTCACGCATGTCGAGTTCATGCCGGTCGCCGAGCACCCGTACGGCGGGTCCTGGGGCTATCAGGTGACGTCGTATTACGCGCCGTCAGCGCGGTTCGGGACGCCCGATGAGTTCAGGCACCTGGTCGACCGGCTGCACCAGGCCGGGATCGGCGTGTTCGTGGACTGGGTGCCTGCGCACTTCCCCAAGGACGGCTGGGCGCTCGCCAGGTTCGACGGGACTGAGCTGTACGAGCACGCCGACCCGCGACGCGGCGAGCACCCCGACTGGGGCACGCTGATCTTCGACTTCGGGCGCCGCGAGGTCCGCAACTTCCTCGTCGCCAACGCGGTCTACTGGCTCGAGGAGTTCCACGTCGACGGGCTGCGCGTGGACGCCGTCGCGTCGATGCTCTACCTGGACTACTCCCGCAAGGCTGGCGAGTGGACACCGAACGTGCTCGGCGGCAGGGAGAACCTGGACGCGGTCTCGTTCCTGCAGGAAGTCAACGCGACGTGCTACAAGCGCTCAGCAGGGATCGTCATGATCGCCGAGGAGTCGACCGCGTGGCCGGGCGTGACCAGGCCCGTGCACCTGGGCGGGCTCGGCTTCGGGCTGAAGTGGAACATGGGCTGGATGCACGACACGCTGTCGTACCTCGCGCATGACCCTGTGTACCGGCGCTATCACCACAACGAGCTGACGTTCTCGATGATGTACGCCTACAGCGAGAACTTCGCGCTGCCGCTGTCGCATGATGAGGTCGTGCACGGCAAGGGCTCGCTGCTCGGCAAGATGCCAGGCGACGACTGGAAGAAGTTCGCCACGCTGCGGGCGCTGTTCGGCTACATGTGGGCGCATCCCGGCAAGCAGCTGTTGTTCATGGGATCGGAGTTCGGGCAGCGCGGCGAGTGGTCCCAGGAGCGGGGGCTTGACTGGCCCGTGGTCGAGGACACCGCGCTTGACGGGCCCGCTCACGCGGGGCTGCAGCGGCTGGTCAGCGACCTCAACACCGCCTACCGGCGGTTGCCGGCGATGTGGCAGGAGGACTTCTCGCCCGCCGGGTTCAGCTGGATCGACGCCAACGACGCGTTCGGCAACGTGATCTCGTTCCTGCGCTACGCCGAGGGCGCGCCCGCCGTCGCCTGCATCGCCAACTTCTCCGGCGACCCTCACGACGACTACCGGGTCGGGCTACCGTCCGCCGGGCGGTGGCGCGAGGTGATCAACTCCGACGCAACCGACTACGGCGGCAGCGGCGTCGGCAACATGGGCCAGGTCCAGGCCACCAGCGTGCCCTGGCACGGCAGGCCGGCGTCCGCCGTGCTCACCGTGCCCCCGCTCGCCGTCCTCTGGCTAGCCCACGACCCCGGCCCAGATCCCTCCCCCGCCCGCGCCGCGCCCGACACCCGCCGCCCAGGCTCGTGATCAAGACGTCGGCCTGGCCGAGCGCGCTGAGGTGGCCGGGGCGGCGGGTCAGAGCAGCCCGAGCAGCCAGCGCGGGCCGGTCACCGCCGCGCCGGCCGCCTCGCACCGCGCGCGCAACTCCCGGTCGGCGGTCACGACCAGGCACGGCCCGGCGGTGTCAGCGGCCTGCCTGACGATCTCGTCGTCCCCCGAGCCCTTTGCCCGTACGACACGCACAGTGCTGTCGCTCACCGTGCTCTCAGCCACCGCACTGTCGGTCACCGTGGCCGCTCCGGCACCGGCAGCCAGCCCGGCGGCCGCGGCACCCTCGACCACCACGACGAACCTCGGGAACCATCGCTCGAGCGCCGGGAGACCGACCGGGTCAGGCACGCTCAGGACGCCGTCCATCGCGAGCTCGCTGATCTCGCCGATCAGCCGTCTGGCCGCCCCTGCCCTGTCCCGCCACCAGCCGTCCGGCCTTGAGCCCATCACGTTCGCGGCGTCCACGATGATCGTCAGCGGGGTCAGCGCGGTCCGCAGCGCCGCCCATTGCCCGGCGAACCCAGGATGCAGCGGGAGCCGTTCGACCTCGGCCACAGGGACCCAGGCGACCTCGCTGGTCTCCTCGCTGACTGCGGCGGCTGCCAGCTGCACCGCGGTGTTCGCGAGCACGGTCTGGTACGTCCAGCCGCCGTGGTCGTCGCTCAGCACGCCGTGGACCCGCACGGGCCGCGGGTCGATCGCGCATTCCTCGATCGCCTCGCGCAGCGCGGCCCGCACCACCGATTCGTGGCTGTCCCTGGCGCCGCCCGGCGGCCCCCAGGCACCGCCGTAGCTGCCCCACCAGCTCCGCTGCTGCAGCAGCACCGCGACAGGCCCGGCCTGATCGGTGGCGGCGAGCAAGAGCCCGGCCGCGCCATGCCGGCCCCAGTGCCGGTGGCCGCGGCCGCACCGGGTCCAGCCATTCCCATCGCGGGTGGTCATTGCTGCTGACCATAGCTGACAGGGCACGCAGGGCGGTAAATCACGGCACGACACGGCACCAGGTCAGCGCCCCGCCGGATCCAGCCAAAGACGCGACCGATGCCCGGAGCACCCGCGATCGCCGCGGCAGACCTAGGCTGGATCCATGGAATCGCCGCTGACCGGATCCCTGACAGATACCCTCGCCGACGCGCTCCCCGGACCCCTGGCCGGTCCGCTCGGCAAACTCACCAGGCAGCGGACCGCGCCGCTGATCCTGGAGCTGGACCTGACAGACGGGGTGATCGAGACCAGGCCACCCGACCCGCTCTCTGCGGTCATGACCAGGCACCAGCCCACGGTTACCGACGTGCTGGCTGCCCTGCGCACCGCCAGGAACGATGACCGCGTGAAGGCTCTTGTCGTCAAGGTCGGCGGCAAGCCGATCGGCCTGGGCGTCGTGCAGGAGCTGCGCGAGGCCGTCAAGCGCTTCCGCGCCGCTGGCAAGCCGACGTGGGCATGGGCCGAGACGTTCGGTGAGTTCTCGGCGGGCAACGTGCCGTACTACCTCGCGACGGCCTTCGACACGATCTTCCTCCAGCCGTCCGGCGACGTCGGCCTGACCGGCCTCGCGGTCGAGCGGGTCTTCCTCCGCGGCGCCCTGGACAAGCTCGGCGTGCGCATGGAGGTCGGCGCGCGGCACGAGTACAAGAGCGCGGCCGAGCAGCTGACCGAGCAGGGTTTTTCCGGCCCGTCCCGCGAGGCGACGGAGCGGATCGCCAGGTCCGTCACCGAGCAGCTGGCGGCAGCACTCGCCGAACGCACGGCGATCCCGTCGGACAAGGCCAGCGAGCTCGTCAACGGCGGGCCTTACCTGGCTGATCAGGCGCTGGCAGCCGGCCTCGTGGACGCGCTCGGTTACCGCGACGAGGTCTACGCGGCCGTGCGCAAGCAGGTCGGCAACGACCCGGTCCTCCTGTACCTCGGCCGTTACCACCGGTCCAAGGAACTGGCCAGCAGGGCCAGGCAGCTGACCGCTCCCCGCCAGGACGCCGTCGCGCTGATCCTGGCGACCGGCGCGATCAGGCGGGGCCGCAACGGCCGCAGTCCCCTGACCGGCAACGCCATGGGCTCGGACAGCATCACCGCGGCCCTGCGCGCCGCGACGGCCGATCCGCGCGTCAAGGCCATCGTGCTGCGGGTGAACAGTCCGGGCGGATCCTACGTCGCCTCCGACGCGATCTGGCGCGAGGTCGTCAGGGCGCGCAACGCCGGCAAGCCGGTGGTCGTGTCGATGAGCGACGTCGCCGCGTCCGGCGGGTACTTCATCTCGATGGCCGCCGACGCGATCCTCGCCGAGCCGGGAACGGTGACCGGCTCAATCGGCGTGATCAGCGGCAAGCCGGTGGTCGGCGACCTGCTCGGCAAGGCGGGCGTCACGACCGACTCGATCGTGCTCGGCGACCACGCCGCGATGTTCTCCACGTCCAAGCCGTTCACCAGCGACGACTGGCAGCTGGTCGACGCCTGGCTTGACCGCATCTACGCCGACTTCACCGGCAAGGTAGCCGCGGGCCGCGGCCTGTCCGCCGAGCGTGTGCACGAGCTGGCCAGGGGCAGGGTCTGGACCGGTGCCGACGCCCGCGAGCACAAGCTGGTCGACGACCTCGGCGGCGTCGAGGAGGCCGCGGACATCGCGCGCCGCAGGGCAGGGCTGCCCGTCACCGCACCGCTCGTCCACTACCCGAGAATCGGGCCGCTCGACCGGATCCGCCCGCCGAGCAACAGCGAGGACCGCCGGGCGGCCGCCGTCGCGGCCGGCTCTGGTGCTGCCCTGCTCACCGAGAGCTGGGGCCCCGTGGCGCAGTTCGCCGCCCGGCTCGGGCTGCCCGCGGCAGGCCCGCTGCTGCTCCCAGGCAGCTGGACATTTCATTGACGCAACCAAGCGTTCCGGCTGACTCCCCGCACGATTTCGAGACCGCCACCGGGGCATTCGCCAGCGGCGTCACGCTCGTCACGATCGCCGACGGGCGGGAGGACATCGGGCTGACGGTCAGCGCGTTCTGCCCGCTGTCGATGCGGCCGCCGCTGGTCTCGATCTCGGTGATCGGCGAGTCCTACCCGGCTGAGCTGCTGAGCAGGCTGGACCGGTTCGCGCTGACCGTGCTGTCGGCGGGCCAGCGGATGCTGGCCGGCCGCTTCGCCGCAACCGGACGCCCTGGCGCGAGGCTGCTCCTGGACGACGTCCCGCATCACCGCGGAGCGACATCGTGCGCGCTGATCCCCGATGACGGCCTCGCGGCGATGGAGTGCGAGGTGACGAGCCGGTTGCCGATCGGCGATCATCTGCTGGTCATCGCCCGTGTACTGGCTGTCGACACGGTAGCCAGGTCAGGGGAGCCGCTGATCAGGTTCCACCGCGGTTACGCAGAGCTGGCCGGCCGGTAATTCGCTAGAAGGCCAGCGCACCCTGCGATTAGCCTGCTGCGGTGCTCAGGCTCCGGCCGCTCAGGCCCGACGACGAAGCGGCGTTCCGCGCCGGCCAGGACGAAATGGCCGCCGAGGGACACACGTTCGGGCTGCGCCTGGAGCCGGGCACGACCTGGGGTGACTACCTGCGGATTCTGGCCGACGCCAGCGCCGGGCTGAACCTGCCTGAGCGGCACGTGCCGAGCACGTTCCTGGTGGCCGACGTCGACGGGCAGGTCGTCGGCCGCGCCTCGATCAGGCACGAGCTGAACGACTTCCTGCGGAGCGAGGGCGGTCACATCGGCTACTGCGTCCGCCCCGGCTACCGGCGCCGCGGCTACGCCACCGAGATCCTGCGCCAGGCGCTGATCATCGCCCGCTCGATCGGCATCGACCGGGTGCTGGTGACCTGCGACGACGACAACGAAGGATCGATCAAGGTCATCGAGTCCTGCGGCGGGAAGCTGGACTCCGTCCGCCCGGCCACGCCGGATGCATCAGCCCTGCGGCGCTACTGGATCGACTGACCGAGACGCGCGAGCGGCTGCTCGCGGAGTGCCCGGTTGATCTCCTTGCGCTGCGCGCCGGTCAGCGCGTCGATGTAGAGCTCGCCGCGCAAGTGATCGGTCTCGTGCTGCAGGCAGCGGGCCAGCTCGCCGCCGCCGGCCACCGTCACCTGGCGCTGATCAAGGTCCACGCCGGTCACCACGGCGTGAGCGGCCCTGGCCCGGCCGGCGCTGACCCCGGGAACGGACAGGCAGGCCTCATCCCCTGACTGCTCGCCGCTCATTTGCGTGACGACCGGGTTGATCACGTAGCCGAGCCGGCCATCCACGTTGTAGGAGAAGACGGCCAGGCTGGATCCGATCTGGTTCGCCGCGAGCCCTGCGCGGCCCGGCACCAGGACCGTGTCGAGCAGGTCGGTGACGAGCTGGGCGAGCGCGCCGTCGAACCTCGTCACCTGGTCGCAAGGGGTGCGCAGCACCGGGTCGCCGATGCAGCGCAGCGGCCGCACGCTCACCAGGCCGGGCCAGGCGCGCGGTGCTCGCTCTCGGTGGCGAGCTTGCCGATCCTGTCCAGGACCAGGTGGTGCCAGGCGAGCTCGGCCTCGATGCGCAACCGCGCGTGCTCCACAACCAGGTCATCGGCGACGGTCTGGTCCGGCCATGCCCGCGCTCTGTGGTGCGCGAACGTGGCCGCATCCGCGCTCAGCGCCGTGATCCTTTCCTCGACGTAGCCGCGCAGGGTGTCCTCGTCCAGGTCGCTGCTCATCGCGAGGGCCAGGTCGACGGGGTCAGGCCGCAGCCCGACCTCGGCGAGCGCCTCTGTGCGGAGCACCCGCAGCTCCCGCTGTCCCTCGGCAGTGATCGCGTAGACGGTTCTGGCTGGCAGGTTCCCCGCCTGCTCGGTCCTGACCGGCTCGATCAGCCCCTCGGCCGCGAGCCTGTGCAGCGCCCCGTACAGCGATCCCGGGCGGACATCGGACCACAGGTCCGCGCGGTCAAGCCGGGCATCGCGCCGGAGCTGGTGCCCGTACATCGGCCCGTGCTTGGCCAGCGCCCCGAGTACAAAAAGCCGGGTTGGATTCACTGACTTAGTAGATCACGACTACTCAAATATGACTACTTGGCGCTTGGATGCGCCGCACCGGCAGCCCGCGATTGAACATCTATGGGACATCGAGCGTCTTCCAGGAACCTCGATGTCCCATAGCTGTTCAATTCGCGGGCCGGGCGGACGCTCAGTTCGGGCTGTAGGGGGTGGCGGGGAGGTCGGTGGCTGGCGTCATGCCGAATTCGCGCAGGATCGCGGTCTCCCTGGACAGCAGCACGCGTTCCGCGGACAGCCTGCGCACCGCGTCGGGCTGAGCCAGCAGCCCCTGCCGGTCGCTGAGGTCGATGATCATCGACGCCGCGACCAGGTAGGAGAGCAGGATCGGCTCGTCCGGCAGCTCGGGAACGCTGATCGTGGCCGAGCCGCGATCGGCGAGGACGTTCAGATAGCCGCGGAACCCGCGCTGCACGGCCGCCGCCGCGACCGCTGCCGCCGCATCGTCGCCCGTCGGCTCTCCGAGCACCTCGATCTCGCCGGTCAGGTATGGCAGGGAGTCATCGAGGCCATGCAGCCTGAACCGGTCGGTGCCCACGGTCACGATGTCGTACTGGCCGTCGTCAGCGTCGGTGACCTCGCGCACCATCGCTATGCAGCCGATGTCGTGCAGCGCAGAAACGCCGCCGATGCCCGTCTCCCGGCCCTCGCGGATGGCGATCACGCCGAACCTGCGCGGCTCCTCCAGCTCGAGCAGGTCGCGGATCAGTTGCTTGTACCGGTCCTCGAAGATGTGCAGGGGCAGCACGAGTCCCGGATAGAGCACCGTGCCGAGCGGGAACAGCGGCAGCGTCTCCCTCATGGACAGCGACTCTAGACCCACCGGCGCGCCTGGAGGCCCGGCCTCGCGCCGCCTGGTCCGCCAGTCAGTCGGGGCGGCCGGCGACCAGGCTTCCGCCCTGCCAGACGGCCGCGACCTGCGGAACCCCTGGCCGGTAGGCGAGGTAGGCATGCGACGGCGCGTTCAGCATGACCAGGTCGGCGCGCGCGCCGGCGCTGAGCTGGCCGACGTCGTCGCGGCGCAGCGCCCTGGCACCGCCAGCCGTCGCCGACCACAGTGCTTCCTGCGTCGTCATCCGCATCTCCCTGACCGCCAGCGCGATGCAGAACGGCATGCTCGAGGTGAAGCACGAGCCCGGATTGCAGTCGGTCGCGATCGCGACGCTGACCCCGGCCTCGATCAGCCGCCTGGCGTCCGGGTACGGCTGCCTGGTCGAGAACTCGACGCCGGGCAGCAAGGTCGCGACCGTGCCAGACGCGGTGAGCGCCGCGACGTCGTTGTCGGAGAGGTACGTGCAGTGGTCGGCCGATGCTGCCCCTGCCGCGACCGCGACCTGCACGCCAGGGCCGTGCCCGAGCTGGTTCGCGTGCACGCGAGGCTGCAGGCCGGCCAGGCGGCCGGCCTGCAGGATCGCCCTGGCCTGGTCGGCGTCGAACGCTCCCCGCTCGCAGAACACGTCGACCCATCTGGCGTGCGGCGCGCACGCGTCGAGCATCGGACCGCAAGCCAGCTCGACGTATCCGGCTGGGTCGGCCTCGAACTCTTGCGGCACCACGTGCGCGCCGAGGTATGTGACCTCAGGCGTCAGCCGCGCTGCCAGCGCCACGCTCCTGGCCTCGTCGGCGACCGTCAGCCCGTAGCCCGACTTGCACTCGAACGTCGTGATGCCCTGGGCGAGCATCTCGCCGGCGAGCCGGCGGAGGTTGCGCAGCAGGTCGTCGTCGGTGGCTGCCCTGGTGGCGGCGACCGTGCCGCGGATGCCGCCCGCGCTGTACGGCAGGCCGGCCATCCGGGCGGCGAACTCCGCCCCGCGCTCCCCGGCGAAGACCAGGTGCGCGTGCGAGTCGACGAATCCCGGCAGCACCGCGCGGCCCGCCGCGTCGACGCGGTCGTCGGCGGCGGGGGCCTGAGCCGCGCGGCCGGTCCAGGCGATCCGCCCGTCGTCCATGACCAGCGCGGCGTCGGCCACCGCGGCGAAACCGGAACCCGCGGCGAAACCGGAACCCGCCGCGAAGCCTCCCCCGGCGTCTGGCGCGTTGGTGACCAGCTCACCGATGTTCGTGATCAGCGTGCTCACGAGCGCATCCTGTCACGCCCCTGTGGCAGCGCGACGGCTCTCATAACGCGAAGACAAACGTCATAGGCGAAGAGCGCGACGGCAGGCTGCACAGGATGGCTACCGGCAGGCCGCCACGTCATAGCCATCCCACGGCCGGTTTACGCCGCCGCGGCTGCCTTCGCGTAGAGGTCGAGGATCCCCGGCCAGCCGCCATCGGACGCGACCGACTTGGCCAGCTCCTCGGCGCCCACGCCGAGCCGCTCGAGGTGCCTGTGCTCGAAGTCCACGGTCGTCTTGCCGTCAGCCTCGGTGAAGCTCACTTCGACCTCGCTGGCGTGGGACAGGTCAGGGTCGTACTGGAACTGGCTGTTGAGCTGCTGCTCGACGGTGACCTCGGTGCGGGAACGCAGGCGATCACCCGCGCCGCTGACCAGGCCGCACGGACCACGATGGCGCTGATCGATGGCCGCCATCTGCTGACCGGCCCCGCCAGCGAGGACTAGGAGGTGTCAAGCACCGCCCGCACGGCCGCAGCCAGCTCACCGGTAACATCCTCGATCAGCACGTGCCGCCCGCCGACGACCACGTCACGCCCGCCGATCACGACATTGCGCACGTCGGCCGGTGTCGCGGCGAATATCACGGTCGCGAGCACCGCGAGGTCGGGCTGACCCGCACCCGACGACGAACCGCCGCTCAGGGCACCAGCCAGCCGCGGCGAGTCAAGCGCGACCGTCACCAGGTCGGCCAGCGCCCCCGGCGCGATCTCGCCCGCGTCCGGCCAGCCAAGGCTCGCGTGCCCGTCCCATGTCACGGCCGTCCCGAGCGCCTCGGCGGTGAAGTGACCGCGCTCGCGGCTGGCCAGGCGCGCGTACATCTCGATCCGCCTGGCCTCCTCGAACAGGTCGATCACCGCCTGGCTGTCGCTGCCCGCCGTCAGCCGGCATCCCGCCGCGGCGAGCTCGCCGAACGGGCCGATCCCGTCGGCCAGGTCGGCCTCGGTCGTCGGGCAGACGCACGCGAAAACCTCGCTCCCGCCGAGGAGCGTGATGTCGGCGCTGGTCAGGTGCGTCGCATGCACGACGCTCGTGCGAGGGCCGAGTACCCCGGCGTCATACAGCACAGCGGCCGGCGTCCTCCGGTACGCGGCCAGGCAGGCGTCGTTCTCCGCGACCTGCTCAGACAGGTGCGCGTGCAGGGGCGCGCCGCATGAGTGGCTCCACGCCACCACCGCGGCCATCTCCGCGGGCGGCACGGCCCGCACGGAGTGGATCGCGGCGCCCGCCCTGGCGCCCGGCCCGAGCGTGCCGTGCTCGGCGACGCCGAGCGCGCCAACCCGCTTCGCCCAGCCCTGGGCCGTGCCGTCGCCGAACCGCAGCTGCGGGCCCTCCAGGGGCACCGACCATCCTGCCGGGTCCAGCCCGCCCGACAGGTAGCACGTGTCAAGCAGCGTGATCCGCAGCCCGGCCTGCGCGGCCGCCTCGATCAGCGCACGGCCCATGGCGTTCTGGTCGGCGTACGCGGTACCGCCAGGGCCGTGATGCAGGTAGTGGAACTCGCCCACGCAGCCGACGCCGGCCAGCGCCATCTCGGCGTAGACGGCGCGGGCCAGCGCCAGGTAACTGTCAGGATCCAGGCGCGCGGCGACCTGGTACATCCGCTCCCGCCAGGTCCAGAATGTACCGCGGCCGGCCTGCGTGATCCCGCGCAGCGCGCGGTGGAAGGCGTGCGAGTGCGCGTTCGCGAGCGCGGGCATCGTCAGCCCGGCCAGCCGGACGGTCCCTGACGGCAGCGCCGCGGCGGCCGTCCGCGGCGCGATCCGCGTGAACCTGTCCCCAGCCGCCTCGATCAGCACGTCAGGCAGCACGCCGACGCCGGGCAGCCAGGCGAGCTCGGCGTGCCAGGCTCGTGCCGGGGCATCGGCCTGCCCAGGGGGCGTCATCGGCAGGCAAGCTCCTCGAGCAGGGCGGCCAGCGCGACGACACCGGCTTCGCAGTCCGCCGGCTCGGCGTGCTCGGCCGGCGAATGCGAGACGCCGCTCGGGTTGCGCACGAACAGCATCGCCGTCGGCAGCCCGGCCGCGAGGATCCCGGCGTCATGCCCGGCTCCGGTCGGCAGCACGGGCGCGTCGATCCCTCGCCGCGCTAGCGCCGACACCACCCGGTCCCGAAGATCAAGGTCAAATTCCACGACCGGCGTCAACGATTCGCACCTGCTGGTCACGCTCACGCCGTGTCTCTTCCCGCTCAGCTCGGCGACGGCCGTGACCTGGCTGACCACCTCCTTGAGCGTGTCCTCGTCTGAGGCCCTGGCGTCGAGCCAGGCGTGGACGGCTGAGCTGATCGCGTTGGCCGCTCCCGGCTCGGCCAGAACCTTGCCGAACGTGGTCCGCGCGCCAAGCTCGGTCGCGATGGTCCTGGCCGCGAGCACCGTCGCCGCGTACGGCAGCATCGGATCGCGCCGGTCGCTCAGCCTCGTGGTGCCCGCGTGGTCGGCCCGTCCAGTGAAGTCGATCCGCCACCGGCCATGCGGCCAGATCGACTCCGCGACGCCAACCGCGGCGTCCATCCCGGCCAGTGCGATGCCCTGCTCGACGTGCAACTCGATGAACGCGTCGATGCCCGCGAGCCGCTCGGGGTCGGGCCCGATCCCCGCGGGATCGAAGCCGGCCTGCGTCATCGCGGCGGCCAGGGTGACACCGTCCGCGCCGGTCAGCCCGCGTGCGGCATCCGGCGTGATCGCGCCGGTCAGCAGCCTGCTGCCGAGGCAGGAGACGCCGAACCTGGCGCCTTCCTCCTCGGTGAACGCGACCACACCCACGGGCCTGACGGGCACCTGGCCAGCCTCGGCGAGCAGGTCGATGGCCACGAACGCCGAGACGACGCCGAGCGGGCCGTCGAACGCGCCGCCGTCTGGTACAGAATCCAGGTGACTCCCCGTCACGATCGCGCCGGCGTCGTCTGCTTGCTCGGCGCCTTCTGGCGGATCCCACCAGGCCCACAGGTTGGCGTTGCGGTCGGTCTCGAGCCGAAGGCCGCGCTGCCCGGCCGCCCGGCTGAACCACTCCCGGCACGAGAGCTCGGCCTCGGTGAACGAGAACCGCCGGCAGCCGCCGGTCCGCTCGCTGCGGCCGAGCGGCAGCAGCGCCTGCCAGAGCGGCAGCTGCCAGGCCGCTGGCTCGCTCACGGGTGCTGCTCCCGCATCGGAACGCGCACGCCACGCTCGCCAGCCACCTCGCTGGCCCGGTCATACCCGGCGTCGACGTGCCTGATCACGCCCATGCCTGGATCGTTGGTCAGCACGCGCTCGAGCTTGCTGGCGGCGAGCGCCGTCCCGTCAGCGACGCAAACCTGGCCCGCGTGGATGGAGCGCCCGATCCCGACGCCGCCGCCGTGGTGTATCGACACCCAGGAGGCCCCCGAGGCGGTGTTCACCAGCGCGTTCAGCAGCGGCCAGTCCGCGATCGCGTCCGAGCCGTCGGCCATCCCCTCGGTCTCCCGGTACGGGGACGCGACCGAGCCGCAGTCCAGGTGATCCCTGCCGAGCACGATCGGCGCGCTGACCTCCCCGCTGGCGACCAGGTCGTTGAAGCGCACCCCCGCCTTGTCCCGCTCGCCGTAGCCGAGCCAGCAGATCCTCGCTGGCAGGCCCTGGAAGTGGACCTTCTCGCGCGCCATCGTGACCCACCTGGCCAGCGGCTCGTTGTCGGGGAACAGGTCGAGGATCGCCCGGTCGGTGGCCGCGATGTCGGCAGGATCGCCGGACAGCGCAGCCCACCGGAACGGCCCTTTGCCCTCGCAGAACAGCGGGCGGATGTAGGCAGGCACGAAGCCGGGGAAGGCGAACGCGCGGTCATACCCGGCGAGCTCGGCCTCGCCCCTGATCGAATTGCCGTAGTCGAACACCTCGGCTCCGGCGTCCATGAAGCCCACCATCGCCTCGACGTGCGCGGCCATCGACTCGCGGGCCCGCCTGGTGAACCCGGCCGGGTCCTCGGCGCGCAGGGCGGCCATGTCCTCGAACGCGACGCCCTGCGGCAGGTAGGTCAGCGGGTCGTGCGCTGAGGTCTGATCGGTGACAACGTCGATGGGGGCACCGGTCTTGAGCAGGGAGGGCACCAGGTCAGCGGCGTTGCCGAGCAGGCCGATGGATAGCGGCTGGCCAGCCTGGGCGGCCGCGACCGCCCGCCTGATCGCGTCGTCGGTGTCGTCGGCCTCGGCGTCGAGGTAACCGTGCTCGATCCGGCGCGCGATGCTGGCCGGGTCGCAGTCGATGCAGATCGCGACGCCGCCGTTCATGGTGACCGCGAGCGGCTGCGCACCGCCCATTCCGCCGAGCCCGGCGGTGAGCGTGATCGTCCCGGCCAGCGACCCGCCGAACCTCTTGGCCGCCACGGCCGCGAAGGTCTCGTAGGTGCCCTGCAGGATGCCCTGAGTGCCGATGTAGATCCACGAGCCGGCCGTCATCTGGCCGAACATCGTCAGCCCCAGCGACTCGAGCCGCCTGAACTCATCCCAGGTGGCCCACTGCGGTACCAGGTTCGAGTTCGCGATCAGCACCCGGGGCGCCCACTCGTGCGTGCGGAACACGCCAACCGGCTTGCCGGACTGGACCAGCAGGGTCTCATCGCCTGCCAGGCCGCGCAGCGAGCCGACGATGGCGTCGAACGCGTCCCAGCTGCGGGCCGCCCGGCCAGAGCCGCCGTAGACGATCAGCTGGTCCGGGTGCTCGGCGACCTCGGGGTCGAGGTTATTCATCAGCATCCGCATGGCCGCTTCCTGCGGCCAGCCCCGGCAGGACAGGCCCGCGCCCCGTGGTGCCCGCACCGGCCGCGCGTCGCTCATAACCAGCTCCTCACTGCTGCAGGGCTCTAGTGCACGCCGTAAAGCCGGCGCAGGATCGAGCGAAGCTTGGGGGCGCTGAGCGCGCCGATGTTCTCGCCGATCACGGTCGTGGCCGACGGCGACAGGAAGAACGTCACGGGCAGCCCTGGCACGCCGTACTGGTCCGCGGTGGTGCCGTCGGGATCGAAGGCGATCTGATACGGGATCTTGTACCTGGCGATGAACGCGATCGCCTTCGCGCGGGAGTCGGCCGTGTCGATGCCCACGAACCTGACCTTGTCGCCCACGGCTTCGGCCACGCTGGCCATGGCCGGCGTCTCCTGCTTGCAGGGGGCGCACGTGGATGACCAGAAGTTCATCACGATCGGCTTGCCAGCCAGGCTTGCCAGGTCGACGATGCCGCCGCCGCGCAGGTCAGGAAGGCTCAGCGGACGGGCGGGGTGGTCGAACTTCACGAAGCCGAGCGCGCCTTTGTTCCCCGCGGCCCTGGCGTGCGGCCCGGCGACCCAGCGGATGGCGAGCAGCGACGCCGCGGACAGCGCGGCGGCGGCGACCAGCACCATGGCGGCCAGCGCGATCCGCCGCGGCGGCCACCGCGAGCCGGCCTCAGGATTGGTCATGCCGCAACGATATTCGGCCGGAGTCACGCGATGTTGTAGCGGGCCACCGCGTCCTCGTCGATCTCGGCTCCGAGCCCAGGCGAGATGGGCACGGCCAGGCGCCCGCCGACGTCGATCATCAGGGGCTCGGCCAGGAAGAAATCACGGCGGCGCGGTGTCCATCCCGGCGGGTCGTAGGGGAACTCAAGGAACGGCCCGCCGCCCACGCCCGCGATCAGGTGCAGGCTGGCGAGCAGGCCGAGGCCGTCGGTCCAGGCGTGCGGGGCGAACCAGTGATTGGCGAGCAGCGCCACCTCCCCGACCGTCCTGGCCCGCTGCATGCCGACGGCTAGCACCGGATCGGGCTGCACCACGTCAAGAGCGCCCGCGGCGAGCGCCCCGAGCAGTTCGGCTGGCGTGCGCGCCATCTCGCCGCCGGCGATCCTGATGCCGGTCTGGTCGCGCAGCGCGCGCATCCCGGGCAGGTCGGCGGCGGGCAGCGGTTCCTCCAGCCAGAGCACGCCGAGCTCGCGCAGTTCGTCGGCGATCCGCCGGACGGCAGCGAGGTCGAGCGCGGACGCGATGTCGCCTGGCATCCGCCACCACTGGTTGAGGTCGGCCATGATGGCGAAGTCATCTCCCGCGGCCTCCCTGGCGGCCCGGACAGCCGCGACGCCTGCTGCGGTGGCGGCGCGCGGGATCCTGATCTTCGCGGCGCGGAAACCCGCCTGCCTGGCGGCGAGGACGGCCTCTGCGCGCTCGCCAGGGCCGCGCGCATCGCCGAACGACGCGTAGCACGGAATCGTCGTCAGCGCGCCGCCGAGCAGCGTCGCGGCCGGCTGGCCGCAGGCCTTGCCCGCGATGTCCCAGAGCGCGGCCTCGAGCGGCCAGTACCGGTCGGCGTGGAACGCGATCGTCTCGAGCCGGCGGACGTGGCCCGCGATCTCCAGCGGGTCGCGCCCGATGAAGAGCTCCGCGAACCGGGCGAAGCCGGCCATGGAGTCGCCTGAGCCGTAGCCTGTGATGCCCTCGTCGGTCCGCACCCGCACCAGCGTCGCGTCGGCGTGAAAGCGCGGCGTCTCGTCCCAGGCGGCGGCGAACGGCGGGTCGAGCGGCAACCGCAGCCGCTCGATCTCGATCGCGGTGATCTTCATAGCGGACCATGCTGCCTCAGGAACCTCAACCCGGCCTGATTCCCGCCGTCACCCGAGGTCACTGCGGCCACACCATTAAAACTCGCAAACCGGGTAACTACGTTGCGGTGTATTGAGGGCAAAACTAGGCTGACTGAATTCGCCAGGCCGCGCACGCCGGCCTGATGCCGTCGGGGAGGTCGCGTGACGCGGTACCTGCTCAGGCGGCTTGGCCTTGCCATCATCACGCTGTGGATCCTCAGCCTCATCGTATTTTTCGCAGGTCAGGTGCTACCCGGTGATCCCGGCCGGGCGGTTCTGGGCAATCTGGCATCGCAGAGCGCGGTACGAGCCTACGACCACCAGATCGGCGTGGACCGGCCGCTCATCGTCCAGTACCTCGGCTGGGTGGGCGGCCTGCTGCACGGCAACATGGGCACCTCGTACGCATACCGAAGCGCCGTCGAGCCGTTCATCGTCACGGCGCTCGCGAACTCGGCGAGGATCGCCGTCCTGGCGCTGGTGATCATCATTCCGCTGGGCATCGCGGGCGGCGTGCTGGCCGCGCTGAACTCAGGCCGGTTCGTCGACCGCGTGATCTCGCTTGGCGGGCTTTCCGCGTCGACGATTCCCGAGTTCGTCTCAGGAATCGTGGTCGCGATCATCTTCGGAGTCGTGCTGAAGGTGCTGCCGGTCCAGACCGGCAGCCTGTCCGGCATGTCGGTCCCTGACCAGCTCGATCACCTGATCCTGCCGGTGATCCCGTTGGTGCTGATCTTGTTCGGCTACATCGCCAGAATGGCGCGCGCAGGCACGATCGAGGCGCTGGACTCCGACTACGCGCGAACCGCCATCCTCAAGGGCCTTCCACGCAGCGTTGTCATCAGGAGGCATATCCTGCGGAACTCGCTGCTGCCCACGATCACCGTGATCGCGACCCAGACCGGTTACCTGATCGGCGGCTTGGTCGTGGTCGAGACGCTCTTCAACTACCAGGGAATCGGCCGGCTGATCTTCAGCGCCGCCAACGGCAAGGACTTTCCGATGCTCGAAGCCGGCGTCCTCGTCATCGGGGTCGTTTACATGGTCGCGACCTTGATCGCGGACGTGCTCTACACGGTGCTCAACCCGAGGCTTCGGGTGGGAGTGTCGGGATGACGGGCCGCACATGACGGACGTCGCCGCCGGCCCAACGGGCGCGATCGCGGTCACGCACGGCGTGGCCGCGCCGCCCGCGCCGTGGCGGCTGCTGCTGCGCAGGCCGACGTTCGTGATAGGCGCGGCCGTCTTGCTGTTCTGGGTAGTGTGCGCGATCTTCGGCGGCTCGATCGCTCCGCACGACCCGCTGGCCCAGAGCCTGCTGGCCAGGAACAGCGCGCCGTCGGGAGCCCACCTGCTCGGCACCGATTCGCTCGGCCGCGACATCCTGTCCAGGGTCATCGTCGGCGCCAGGGACATCCTGCTGATCTCGCCACTGGCCACCCTGCTCGGCACCGTGCTGGGCACCGTGGTCGGGCTGATCATGGGCTACTTCGGCGGCATCGTGGACACGGTGCTCGGCCGCGTCGTCGAGGCCGTGCTCGCGCTGCCCGTCGTGATCGTCGCGTTCCTGTTCATCGTCGCGGTCGGGCCGTCGTCGCTCACGCTCATCGTGGTCATCGGGTTCATCTTCACGCCGCTGATCGCGCGCACTGTCAGGACCGCGGTGCTGGTGGAGGGCCACCAGGACTACCTCGCGTCGGCCAGGCTGCTCGGCGAGCGACCCGGCTACATCATGTTCACCGAGATCCTGCCCAACGTGCTTCCGGTCATCGTGGTCGAGTTCACCGTGCGTCTTGGTTACGCGATCTTCGCGGTCGCCACCCTGTCCTTCCTGCAGTTCGGAGTGCAGCAGCCCACCCCGGACTGGGGCGGCGACATCGCCGCGAACTACGGGCTGCTCGGGGCCGGCTACTGGTGGGAGACCTTGTTCGCGGCGCTCGCGATCGCGTCGCTGGTGATGGCGCTGAACCTGGTGACCGACGCGATCGAGCAGGTGATCTCCTCATGACCGGCCAGGATGGCGGGGCGATATCCGGCGAACCGACGCTGCGGGTCTCCGACCTCGAGGTCACCTACCGAGTAAGAAGCCAGAACCGGGCTGCGATCAAGAACATCTCCTTCGAGATCGCCGGCCAGGAGTCCTACGGCCTGGTCGGCGAGTCAGGTTCCGGCAAGTCCACGGTCGCCCTGGCCCTGACCAGGTACCTGCCGCGCAATGGCGCGGTCACGGGCGGGTCGATCAGCATCGCTGGCAAGGACCCGCTTGCCATGTCCGGTGCGGCGCTGCGCGAGATGCGCGCCAGGACCGTGTCGATGGTCTACCAGGAGCCTGGCCGGGCGCTCAACCCGTCGATCAAGGCCGGCCGTCAGATCGCCGAGGTCTACGAGATCGCCGGGCTCGGCCGCGACGAAGCGTTCGGGCGGGCGGAGGACATGCTCCGCAAGGTCCAGATCGCCGACCCCGGGCAGGTCATGGACCGCTACCCGCACCAGCTATCGGGCGGCATGGCGCAGCGCGTGGTCATCGCGATGGCGCTCGCCGCCGAGCCCGCGCTGCTGATCCTGGACGAGCCCACCACCGCGCTGGACGCGACCGTCGAGGCCGAGGTGCTCGACCTGGTCGCCGGGCTGCGCTCGGAAATGGCGACCTCGGTGCTGTTCATCAGCCACAACCTGGCCGTCATCGCCAAGATGTGCGACCGGGTCGGAGTGCTCTACGCGGGCGAACTGGTCGAGGAAGGTCCCGCGGACCGGATCTTCGACCAGCCGAACCATCCCTACACGGTCGGGCTGCTGCGCTGCATCCCCCGCCGCGGCCAGCGCAAGGACCACGGGAGGCTGGACGCGATCCCCGGTTTCCTGCCCGCGCCTGGCCAGCAGGTCACCGGCTGCGTCTTCGCCGAGCGCTGCGCCCTCGTGGTCGACGAGTGCAGGGCCGCGTCGCCGCCCGCGTTCGGTGTTGGTCCCCAGCACACCGCTCGCTGCTACCGGCACCAGGAAACAGCTCGACTGCCTCGGAGTACGCCGGCCGACGCCTCGCTGCCGTCCGGAGCAGAGGCAGGCGAGCCGATCGTGTCGGTACGCGGGTTGTCCGCGACCTATAAGCAGGCCGGCGCAGAACTCAGGGCACTCACCGGTGTCGACCTGCAGATCATGCGCGGCGAGACGCTCGGCCTCGTCGGCGAGTCAGGCAGCGGCAAGACCACGCTGGCCAGAGCCCTGCTCGGCCTCGTCGAGCCCGACCGGGGCTCGGTGATCGACTTCGACGGCGCGCCGCTCCCCGCCGATCTGCGCCACCGACCCCTTGACCTGCTCAGGTCCCTGCAGATCGTGTTCCAGAACCCCGACTCCGCGCTCAACCGCCGGCACACCGTCCGCCGCCTGATCAGCCGCCCGCTGTCCAGGCTCGCCGGCCTGTCAGGCAGCCGCCTCGCCGAGCGGCTCGCCGACCTGATCAGGTCCGTGCGGATGGAGCCGCGTCACCTGAACCTGCGGCCAGGGCAGCTGTCAGGGGGCCTGAAACAGCGGGTCGCGATCGCCAGGGCGTTCGGCGGCGGGCCGCGGCTGGTCGTCTGCGACGAGCCGACCTCGGCGCTCGACGTGTCCGTTCAGGCGGCGATACTCAACCTGCTCGCCGATCTTCAGGCCAAGGAGCAGGTCACCTACCTGTTCATCTCCCATGACCTCGGCATCGTCCGGTATCTGTCGGACCGGATCGCCGTGCTCTACCTCGGGCGCCTGCTCGAAGTCGGCCCGGCCGAGACCGTGTTCACCGGGCCGCACCACCCCTACACCGAGGCGCTGCTATCGGCTGTCCCGAGCCTGGACGGCCAGCGCAAGGAACGGATCAGGCTGGCGGGTGAGATCCCCTCGGCCGCAAGCCCGCCCGCTGGCTGCGTCTTCCACACCAGGTGCCCGCGCAAGCTCAGCACCGGCGTCTGCGAGACCATCGAGCCACCGCTTGCCGAGGTCGAGGCCGGGCACCTGATGAGCTGTCACATCCCGATCGAGGACCTGAGGCGGCTGCAGGAGCCGCCACGCTGAATTCCCGCCAAGATTGCGCCCACTTAAGAACTCCGATTAGGTAGGAAAACTATTGTCCGCTGGCGACCAGCGGACGTACACACGGAGGCATCCCGTGAATATTGACAATTCCCGGCTCGATCGCGTGCGTGACGGCCAGTCCGAACTCAGCAATCACGTCATCGACGAATTCGTCGCCGGCCGGATCAGCCGCCGCGAGCTGATCAGGCGCGGTGCGGTTGTCGGTATCTCGATGCCGGCGATCGGCGCCATCCTTGCCGCCTGCGGCAGTTCGTCCACGGGCGGGGGTGGCGGTGGTGGCGGCGGCGGCGGCGCGAACGCGACCATCAAGGCCGGCATCGTCACGCCCACAGGCGCGATCAACCCGGTGACGGTCGCAGACCAAGGCGGCCTGGACATGCTGGGCCAGACCGGTGAGTACCTGATCCTTTCCACTCAGACGCTGACGCCAAAGCCGGTGCTGGCTGAGAGCTGGTCGCCGAACTCCAAGGCCGATGTCTGGACGTTCAAGATCCGCCAGGGCGTGAAGTTCCACAGCGGTCAGCCGCTGTCGGCCGACGATGTCGTCTACAGCTTCAAGACGTACACCGACCCCAAGTCGCCGAACCCGACTCTGGCCGGCGTCGTGGTTCCGGACGGGGTCCAGAAGGTCGACGACCACACGGTGGCCTTCCACCTCGAGGCGCCCAACGGCAACTTCCCCTACCTCGTGTCCTCGGACAACTACAACACCGTGATCATGCCGAACAACTTCGACCCGACCAAGTGGGAGTCGAGTTTCCCCGGAACCGGGCCGTTCGTCCTGAAGAGCTACACGCCCAAGCAGGGCGCCTCGTTCGTCAGGAACGACAAGTACTGGGGAGCCAAAGCGAAGCCGGCGGCAACCGAGTTCACGTTCTACGACACCGAGACGCCGCTGGTGCTCGCGCTGACCGGCGGGACGATCGACGTGGTCGGCCAGTTCTCGGTGACCGGCGGGCCGCAGATCCTCAACGGCCCGTACAACGTCGTCAAGCTGAAGTCCAGCGCGCACCGCGAGCTGTCGATGCGCAACGACCAGTCACCGTTCACCGACCCGCGGGTCCGGCGCGCGATCGCGCTCACGCTGGACCGCCCCGCCATCGTCAAGGCGCTCTTCAACGGCTTCGCCGACCTGGGCAACGACAGCCCGTTCGCGCCCGTGTTCCCGTCGACGGACACCAGCGTCGCTCAGCGGGCCAAGAACATCGCCGAGGCCAAGGCACTGCTCAAGGCGGCCGGGCACGCGAACGGCTTCAGCACCCAGATGCTGGCCAACCAGCAGCAGGAGATCCCGCAGTACGCCCAGATCATCCAGCAGTCGGCCAAGGCCATCGGGGTCAACATCCACGTCAAGGTGGAGCCGTCGTCGGTCTACTACGGAAAGGCCACGTTCGGGAACTCCGACTGGCTAGACGGCACGATGAGCCTGGTGGACTACGGCCACCGCAGCGTGCCGAACGCGTTCCTGACCAACCCGCTGCAGACCATCAACGCCAAGACGGGCACCGGCGCGTGGAACGCCGCGCGGTTCAACAACGCGCAGTACGACAAGCTGGCCGCGCAGTACATCGCCGAGGCCGACGTGTCCACGCAGCGCACGATCGCCGGCAAGATCGAGACCCTGCTGCTCGACCAGACCCCGATCGTCTACGGCTACTTCTACAACTACCTGTCGGCGTCGGCCCAGAACGTCAAGGGCATCTACCCGACGGCCATCGGCCACATCTTCCTCTACAACACCACCAAGTCCTAACTCCCGGCCCCCGCCCCTGGAGCGGGCTGCCAGGCCCCGCCACCCGCAGGCCTAACCGCCCGATCCAGGCACTGTGGATCCGAAACCCGCGCAACCTAGAGCTCAAAACGGTGCAATCCGCGCGAATGGACGCGGGTTTCAGATCCAATGTGGAAGCAGGGGGCGCGAGAGCGCTCGGCTTGGCGGAGTGTGGCACCCGAATATGCTGGTAGGTCCGGTGAAGTCAGGCGGCATGGCGCGGCACAGGCAGGTGAGGATGACATCGGCTGAGAATGAGCTCGGGACCGCGCGTGAGCGTCGGGACCGGGCTCCGGCGGGCCAGCATCCGGACAGCCGGCGAAGCAGGGGCGACGCGCCTCGCCGCGGCGAGGCGCACGGGCATCACCACAGGGATGTCTCCGGCGGCTGGCTGCGCCCCGCGGTCTTCGGCGCCATGGACGGCCTGGTCACGAACGTCTCCCTGATCGCCGGTGTCGGCGGTGGCGGCGTCAGCGCGCACGCGATCGTGCTGACCGGCCTGGCCGGCCTCGCGGCCGGCGCGTTCTCGATGGCGACAGGCGAATACGTGTCGGTGTCCTCGCAGAACGAGCTCGTCGCGGCCGAGGTCACCAAGGAGCGCGACGAGCTCAAGAACAACCCGGAATCCGAAGCCAGGGAGCTGGCCGCGGTGTTCAGGCACCAGGGCGTCGATGCCGACCTAGCCGATCGGGTGGCGCGGCAGATCGGGCGGAGCCCCGAGGCGGCCCTGCGGGTGCACGTGCGCGAGGAGCTCGGGGTCGACCACCACGAGCTGCCCTCGCCCTCCGTCGCGGCCGGCGCGTCGCTGGTGACGTTCGCGGTCGGCGCGCTGATCCCGCTGCTGCCGTTCCTGCTGGGCTTCGATTCGCTGCCAGCCGCGCTGATCCTGGCCGGCATCGCGGCGTTCGTCGGCGGCGGCACGGTCGCCAAGATCACCGACCGGCCGTTCCTGCGCGGCGCCCTCCGCCAGTTCGTGCTGGCCGCGGCCGCCGCCGCGGCGACGTACGGAATCGGGGCGGCAGTCGGAACCGCGGTCAGTTAATCGCAAGCCTCACCATGCGTCGAGGAACGAGTCCTCCGCGTGGCCGCCAGAGGACAGCAGATCCAGGTCGGACTCGACCATCATGCCGATGAGCTCCTCGAAGGTCATCTTCGGTTCCCAGCCGAGCCGCTCCCGCGCTAGCGACGGGTCGGCGCAGAGCTTGTCGACCTCGGCGGGCCTGATGAAGGCCGCGTCGGTGACGACGTGGTCGTGCCAGTCGAGCCCGGCGACCTTGAATGCGTGGTCGAGCAGGTCTTCGACCGAGTGCGTCACGCCGGTGCCGATCACGTAGTCGACGGGCTCGTCCTGGCCCAGCATCAGGTGCATGGCCATGACGTAGTCACCCGCGAAACCCCAGTCCCGGCGGGCCGACAGGTTCCCGAGCCTGAGCTGGCGCTCATAGCCGAGCTTGACCTTCGCGACGCCGAGGGAAATCTTGCGGGTCACGAACTCAGCGCCGCGCCGCGGGGATTCATGGTTGAACAGGACCCCGGAGACCGCGAACATCCCGTAGGACTCACGGTAGTTCTGGGTCAGGAAGTGGCCGTACGCCTTCGCGACCCCGTACGGGCTGCGCGGGTGGAACGGGGTCTGCTCCGTCTGCGGCGACTCCCTGACCATGCCGAACATCTCCGACGAGGAGGCCTGGTAGAAGCGGATCTGGCCACGGCCCGGGCTTCGCGACGCGCTGATGCCGCTGCAGACCCTGATCGCCTCGAGCACGCGCAGCACGCCAAGTCCTGTCACCTCGCCGGTCAGCTCGGCCTGCTGCCAGGACATCGGGACGTACGAGATCGCCGCGAGGTTGTACACCTCGTCGGGCTGCACGCGTTCGACCGCCGAGATGAGACTGCCCTGGTCGAGCAGGTCACCGCGGATCAGCCGGACGTCGCCGAGCACCTGCCTCAGCTGGCGTACCCGCGGATTCTGCTGGCCGCGCACAAGCCCGAAGACCTCGTATCCCTGGCCGGTCAGGTACTCGGCCAGATAGGACCCGTCCTGACCGGTGATGCCGGTGATCAGCGCACGTCGTGACAGTGTGTCGCCTCCTTCTGGGCTGCTCCACAGGGCCGGGGCCGGCCGGGCGTGCCAGGCAACCGGCCTCGTCGCGGCAGCATATCCGGCCCGGCCAGATGCGGTGACATCCATGACAGACCGGCTCATCCCGGTTGCGCGAACCCGCCAGTAACCAGAGCAGTCTGGGGCGTCAGAGTCCCACCGTGGCCAGTGATAATGTCGCTGCGAGCAGGGTCAGCGGATCCGCCTGCACGGCAGCCGCGGCCGGCGAGGAGGAGGCAGACCCGCGTGACCACCGCGATCGATGAACCGACCGCCGACCGGCCGCTTAGGGTCGCTCTGCTCTCCTATCGCAGCAAACCGCACTGCGGCGGCCAGGGCATCTACCTGCGCCACGTCTCGCGGGAACTCGCGGCGCTTGGCCATCACGTCGAGGTCTACTCGGGCCAGCCCTACCCCGAGCTCGAACCTGGGCCGCTGCTGCGCACGCTGCCGAGCCTCGACCTGTACAGGGACGATGACCCGTTCCGCACGCCAGGCCTCCGCGAATACCGGGACTGGATCGATTTGCTCGAGGTCGGCATGATGTGGACCGCCGCGTTCCCTGAGCCCCTGACGTTCTCGCTCAGGGCGCTGCGCGCGCTGCGCTCCCGCGTCGCTGACATCGACATCGTGCACGACAACCAGGTGCTGGCCTACGGGTTGCTCGGGATACCGCGGCTCGGCCTGCCGGTGGTCACCAGCATCCACCATCCCATCAGCGTGGACCGCAGGATCGAGCTGGCCCAGGCCAGGGGCTGGTCCAGGCTGACGAAGCGGCGCTGGTACTCCTTCGTGCGGATGCAGGCGCGGGTGGCGCGGCGGGTCGGCCCGATCATGACCGGCTCGCAGTCCTCGCGCGAGGACATCCTTCGCGACTTCAAGGTGCCGCCTGCGCACATCAGGGTGGTGCCGCTCGGCGTCGACACCCGGCTTTTCCACCCGCGGCAGGCGCCCCGCGTTCCCGGCAGCATCATCGCCGTGGCCAGCGCCGACTCGCCGGTGAAAGGCATTCCGACGCTGCTGCGGGCGTTCGCCAAGCTCGTCACGGAACGGGATACGGCGCTGACTGTCGTCGGCAAGCCGGCGCCGGGCGGGCCGACCGAGAAGCTGATCGGCGAGCTGTCGCTCGGCGACCGGGTGCGCTTCGTCACGGGAGTCAGCGACGCCGAGCTCGCCGAGCTGGTGGCCCGTACCGAGGTGGCGGTCGTTCCCTCGCTGTACGAGGGCTTCTCGCTGCCTGCGGTCGAGCACATGGCGTCCGGCACCCCGCTGGTGGCGAGCAGGACGGGCGCGCTGCCCGAGGTGGCGGGCGACGCCGCGATGCTCGTCAGCCCGGGCGACGCCGAGGAACTCGCTGCCGCGCTGCGGCGGCTGCAGGACTCGCCAGCCGAGCGCGAGCGGCTGTCAGCGGCGGCACTCGAGCGGGTGCGGCAGCGGTTCGCGTGGTCGGCGGTGGCCAGGGCGACCGTCGACGAGTATCGCCGCGCGATCGCCGCCAAGCCCGCGGTTGTCAGCGAGGCCGGAGCCGCCGGTGCTGACCGTTGACTTCGGGCGGCTGCCGATCACGGCGGGCGACCGGCTGCTCGACCTGGGCTGCGGCGGCGGGCGGCATGCGTTCGAGGCGGCTCGCCGCGGCGCAAGGGTGGTGGCTCTGGACACCGACCGCGCGGAACTCGGCCGGGTCACCGCGACCTTCGCCGCGATGGCCGACGCCGGCGAGATCCCCGACGGCGCGACCGGCGTTGCCGTGGCCGGAGACGCCACCGCGCTCCCGTTTCCCGATGGAGCCTTTGACAAGGTGATTGCCGCCGAAGTGCTCGAGCATCTCCCGGCCGACCAGCAGGCGATGAACGAAATCACGCGCGTGCTGCGGCCCGGCGGAGTGGCCGCCGTGACGGTGCCCGCGTGGCTGCCCGAGCGCATCTGCTGGCGGCTGTCCGACGACTACCACAACGTCGAGGGCGGTCACATCAGGATCTTCACCCGCCGTGAGCTGCTCACGAAGCTGACCAGGTCGGGGCTGACGGTCACCGGGCACCATCACGCGCACGGGCTGCACTCGCCGTACTGGTGGGTGAAGTGCGCGGTCGGCGTGCACAACGACGATCACCCGGTCGCGAGCGCCTTCCACAAGGTTCTCGTCTGGGACATCATGCGCAAGCCTGCCGTCACCAGGCTCGCCGACCACGCGCTGAACCCGCTGGTCGGCAAGAGCCTGGTCGTCTACGCGGACAAGCATGTCGCACCCTGACGGATCCCAGCGGTCCCGCGCGGCCGCCTGGATACCCGAGGTCGCCGGGATTCTCACCGCCGACGAGGTGATCAGCACCGGCCGCGCGATCGCCGCGGTCCAGCAGCCCGACGGCGCGATCGGCTGGCCGGACGGGCACGTTGACGCGTGGAACCACGTCGAGTGCGCGATGGCGCTGAGCGCGTGCGGGCTGCGCGACGCTGCGCGACGCGCCTACGAGTGGCTGCGAGCCAGCCAGCGGCCTGATGGTTCCTGGCTCAAGCAGATGCCGCCTGGCCGCGACGACCTGACCACGGAGAGCAACCACGCGGCATACTGCGCGGTTGGCGTGTGGCACGAGCTGCTGGTCTGCCGCGACGAAGGGTTCGCCCAGCGGATGTGGCCGACGGTCAGGGCCGCGATCGACTTCGTGCTCGGCCTGCAGGCCCCGCGCGGTGAGATCATCTGGCGGCGGGCCGCGGACGGCACCGCCGACAGCTACGCGCTGCTGGCCGGGAGCTCGAGCATGTACTCCGGCCTGCGCTGCGCGATCATGCTGGCCGAGTACCTGGCTGAGCCGCAGCCCGACTGGGAGCTGGCTGCTGACTCGCTCGCGCACGCGGTCGCGCGGCATCCTGAGGCCTTCGCCGACAAGAGCAGGTACTCGATGGACTGGTACTACCCGGTGCTCGGCGGGCCGGTGCGCGGCCAGGATGCGCGCGATCATCTGGACAAGAGCTGGGACACCTACGTCGTGCCGGGGCTAGGCGTGCACTGCGTGCACGACGAACCGTGGGTGACCGCGGCCGAGACCGCCGAACTCGCGATCGCGCTCGAGGCCATCGGCGACGCGTCGGGCGCGCTCGACCTGCTCGACCAGATCCAGCTGCTGCGCGATCCGAGCGGCGCGTACTGGACTGGGTGGCAGTACGTGAACGAGCGGCACTATCCCGACGAGCAGAGCAGCTACACCTCTGCCGCGATCGTGCTCGCGGCCGACGCGCTGTGCGGCGCGACCGGCGGGTCTTCGCTGTTCCGCGATGTCGGCGCCGATCCTGCCGTCATCCTGCGGGCTGGCGACGCCGCCTGCGGATGCGACCCGCGCGATCCCGCCGCCGACGGCATCTCCGACCTGGTCTAGTTCCGGCGCCGCCCCGCGCTGCCCGCCCCGGCCCGCCTCGCCCCGCCCCGCGCACCGCCGCGCCCCGCGCTGCCCGCCCCGGCCCGCCTCGCCCCGCCCCGGCACCGCCGCGCCCCGCGCTGCCCGCCCCGGCCCGCCTCGCCCGCCCCGGCACCGCCGTGCCCCGCCTATTGAACAGCTATGTCACATTGACGCTCAAAGAAGACCGTCGATGGGACATCGGTGTTCAATACGCCGGGCCAACGGCAGGCGAAAATGCTTTGCGGGGACGGCCGCGGGCTTCCACAATCGGGCAGGTGGACCAGGATCGGGAATATGACTGGCGGCCGCTCGACCGCGGCCAGGTGCGTGCATGGGCGGCACTGGTGGCCGCGACCGAGGCGGCCGATCATCAGGACGAGCACGTCGCCGAGGAGGACCTGCTCGAGGAGTTCGACGATCCTGACTGCGACTACCCGCGCGGTTCCGTCGCCCTCTACGACGGCGATCTCATGGTCGGCTACGGCCTGGTGTTTGCCAGGACGGCCGCAGAACCGGTGCACGAGATGCGCTTCGATGGCGCCGTGCACCCGGATTACCGCCGGCGCGGCGTCGGATCACGGCTGCTGGACTGGGCCGAGGCAGCAGCCGGGCCGCTGCACGCCGAACGGTTTCCAGGCCACCCGCTCTCGCTCGACGGCCGCTGCCTAGCCAGGAACGCCGGCGCGATGGCCCTGTTCGCGGCGCATGGCTACCGGCAGACCCGATGGTTTCTCCGGATGGCCTGCGACCTGACCGCCAGCCTGCCCGCGAGCGATGTCACGGCCGGGATCCGGATCGTCGGCTTCGCGCCCGAACGGTCGCAGGACGCCCGGTTCGTGACCAACGAGGCATTTCGCGATCACTGGGGTACGACGGAAGGCACTGCGGAGGGCTGGGCGCACTTCATCGGCTACCAGGCGTTCCGGCCCGCGTACAGCTTCCTCGCCTACGAGGGCTCAGAGCCGCTCGGCGTGATCCTCGCCCACGAATACGACAGCTACACCAGGGTCACCGGCCGGCGCGAGCTGTACATACCGACGGTCGGCACCCGCCGGCCAGCGCGCAAGCGCGGCATCGCCACGGCCTTGCTCGTTACGACGCTGCACGCGGCCAAGGCGGACGGCCTGGTGAGCGCCACGCTCGATGTCGACTCCGGCTCGCCGACAGGAGCCGTGGGGCTGTACGAGCGCGCCGGGTTCACGGTTCGGGATACCTGGATCACGCAGCGGAAGCCGCTGGCCAGCTAGCCGATGCCGTCGCCGGTCCGCTCGAGCACGCGCAGCGAGCCGTGCACGGCGACTTCCTTGAACGCTCCTGAGGCAAGCGCCCGCAGGTAGACGCGGTACGGCGGCCGGCCGCCGTCGGCCGGGTCGGGGAAGACGTCGTGGATCGCGAGCGCTCCGCCGCGACTGATCCGCGGCGCCCAGCCCTCGTAGTCGGCGGTCGCGGCCGCATCGGTGTGGCCGCCGTCGATAAACAGCATGCCGAGCGGCTCGTGCCACAGCCTCGCCACTGTCGCTGACCTGCCGACAACCGCGATCACGTACCGCTCGAGCCCGGTGGCCGCGAGCGTGGACCTGAACCAGGGCAGAGTGTCGAGCAGCCCGACAGCCGGGTCGACCAGCTCGGTGTCGTGGTACTCCCAGCCCGGCTGGTTCTCCTCGGAGCCGCGGTGATGGTCGACCGTGACCACGACCTGCCCGGTCTGCTCGGCGGCGGCCGCAAGGTAGATGGTGGACTTCCCGCAGTAGGTGCCGACCTCGAGTATCGGCCCGGCGGTCGCGTACGCGGCGGCTGTGGCGAACAGCGCCTCGCCTTCGGCGGGCGGCATGAATCCCCTGGCGGCCTCGGCAGACCTGCGGTGCTGATCAGGCAGGACATATGTCATGGGAACAGTTTGCCGCCCGAGCGCGCAGCCCAAGGACATTAAGGTAGGAACAGAACGGCAAGAGTCCCCATGACGGAGGCGTGCGTTGAGGGTAGAAGTCGATCGCGACGCTTGCGAGGCCAACGCGGTCTGCGCGGGGCTGGTGCCCGATGTCTTCGAGGTCGACGACGAGGATGTCCTGCACATCAAGGTCGCCGACGTGCCGCCCGCGCTCGCCGACCAGGTGCGCCACGCCGTCCGGTCTTGCCCGAAGGCAGCGCTGAGCCTCAGCGAGTAGAACCATTCATTCGCATAACTAAGCGCCCGGGCTGACTCGCTCACCCAAACGCGCCCAGGCCGATGGCGACTCCGACGCCCGCGGCCATGACCTGACGTTAGCGAACGTCACCCGGTGTCATCCTTCATCCCCAGCTGTACCTCTGACCTGGCGCGATAGCGGCGTGCCGCGACCGGAGAGCCGCTATGGTTGCCGCGGCGCCGCGCCAGTGCGGGCCGGCGGACGGGGGAGGACGACGGATGCGGCAGCGCGTGGGGATCGTTCGGTGCGCGGCAGGCGCCGCCGCCATGGCGGCGATCGCTGCCCTGGCGGTCACGGGAGCGCACCAGGCCGGACGGCCTGGCCACCAGGCGCGGGCGGCGACCGTGTCGGTCTTCCCGATGCTCCGGGTGCCTACGATGCGGCCGACCTCGATGCCGTCAGGCGGGTACACCCCGGCGCAGATCCGCGCGGCCTATTCGGTCAACCCGCTGCTGCACAAGGGCATCAACGGCACCGGGGAGTCCATCGTCATCGTGGACAGCTTCGGCTCCCCGACGATCAGGCATGACCTGCGGGTCTTCGACCGCCAGTTCAGGCTTCCTCCGCCGCGCTCGCTGATGATCATCCATCCGGCCGGCCGGATCCCGCCGTTCAAGCGGACGCAGACCAGGATCGGCTGGGCCGAGGAGACAACGCTGGACGTCGAGTGGGCGCACGTCATGGCGCCGCGCGCACGGATCGTGCTGGTCGAGACGCCGGTGTCGGAGAACGAGGGCCGCAGCGGCTTCCCGCAGATCGTCAAGTCGGAGAAGTACGTGCTGGCGCGGAGGCTCGGCGGCGTGATCAGCCAGAGCTTCGGCGCGACCGAGGAGACGTTCCCGAAGGGCTCGGTCAGGCCGCTGCGGGCCGCCTACACCGAGGCCGCTCAGCGCGGGCACAACGTCACCGTTGTCAGCGCCTCAGGTGACGCGGGCGCGACCGACTATCACAACGACCTGACCACCTTTTACACCAAGGCAGTCACGTCCTGGCCGGCCAGTGACCCGCTCGTCACGGCGGTCGGCGGGCTGAACCTGCGCCTGGACACCCGCGGCCGCAGGACGGCGCCCGACGCGGTGTGGAACGACCCCGGCTACCCGTCGGCGGGCGGCGGCGGGAAGTCCGTGATCTTCGGACGGCCAGCGTTCCAGAACCCTGACGCCGCCACGGTCGGCCGGCATCGCGGGGTGCCTGACATCTCGATGAGCGCCTCGTGCAGCCATCCGGTCACGATCTTCCAGAGCTTCAGCGGCAAGGGCTGGCAGAACATCTGCGGCACCAGTGAGGCGACTCCGTTGTTCGCCGGGATCATCGCGCTGGCCGAGCAGGTCGCCAAGCGGTGGCTCGGCCCGATCAACGCCGACTTGTACAAGCTCGCCGGCACCAACCGGTCCGGGGTCCTCGACATCACCAGCGGCGACAACACGGTCACCTTCCACCAGAACGGGAAGAGCTACACGGTGCGCGGCTGGAACGCGGTCCGCGGCTACGATCTCAGCTCGGGCCTCGGCACCGTCAACGCGAGCGTGTTCGTGCGCAAGCTCGCGGCCATGGCGAAGTGAGGCGAGCGGCGGCCAGCCGCTATCTATTCGGGATGCTGCCGACCTCGTGGGTCAGCCTGACCCGGTCGGCCCGGTAGACGTACCTCGTCATCCTGATCGGGCGGTCGGGCGTGTAAGCGGTGCGGTTGACGACCATGACCGGCGTGCCGGTGGAGAGGCCGAAGAACGAGAACTCCCTGGTGCTCGGCATCCGGGCGCCGATCTCGTCCACGAAGCCGGCCTGCGCGTAGCCCATGTCGGCCAGCAGCTTGATGCTGCCGCCCGCGATCTCGCCCGCCTGTTCGAGCGGTGTGCCCTCGGCGATGTCGAGCGGGAAGTACGACGCCATCATCATCCAGGGAACCTCGCCGATCGTCCCGCTTCGTCGCCTGACGACCACGAGATCGCCGGGCTCGACCTCCAGCTTCTCGGCCACGCTCATCGAGGCCGGCGCCTTCTCGACGAACAGCCGCGAGGTTTCAGCCTCGGTATCCGCGCGGCTCACTTCGGGCAGCACCGTGGATCCGCTCTGCACGGAAGGCTGCGTCATCACCCTGGACAGCAGCGCGGTGAACGGCCTGGCCGGCTCGGTGACGAAGGTTCCGAGCCCCTGCCTGGTCACGACCAGGCCCTGGTTGGTCAGGAGCGCGAGCGCGAGCCGCACGGTATTGCGGGACGCATCAAACTGGCGCACCAGGTCGGGCTCGCTCGGCAGCCGCTCCCCAGCCTGCAGCGTCCCGCTGTCGATCTGGTCACGCAATCGGTCGGCAATCTGCTGGTACTTAGCCGGGGCCATCGCGTACCTCCCTCACGGTCCCGTGACTGTCACCAACCGGTTAGCACCTTCATACCCTTGCCCATCGTTTGAAACAGCCCACTGGTTGGTATGAGTTAGATGAGCCGAAACATTGGATCGATGCTAAACGGAGACTGACCGTGAGTAAAGCTCCTCGACCCAGCAGGGCGGCAACGTGTCGGCCCTGTAACCGGCCCGCCGGGCCGGCCGCTGGCCTCAGGCCCGCAGATCCGCGTCACGAGAAGGAGGACACATGGATCAAATCTGGATAGCCGCCGCGGCAATCATCGCGGTCGCCGCCCTGGGAGTGCCGTTCGCGGCCATCGTGCTGGTGAGCATCGCGAGCCGGCGCGAAGAGGCAGCGCACAGCCTGTCCCGCCAGGCGCCAGGCGCCGGTACCCGCGCAGCGCGCCGTCTGCTCGGATACCGCACCAAGCAGGTCCGCCAGGTGCCGGAGTGGCCGGCGAGCCACAGCCGCGCGTCAGAGCGCGGCCGTAGGTCGGACCGGTCAGGCTCGGGCTCGGTGGCCGTCGAGCTCCTGCCGGCACCCGTGCCGGCGGTGCTCGCCCCCAGCCCAGCCGCGCATGCCACGCGCGAAGTACGCTTCGGTCATGCGCGTCGCCCTTTGTCAGATGCCGGTCAGTTCCCAGCCAGCCGTCAACCTCAGCCGCGTTCAGTCCGCGCTGACGAGCGCCAGGGAGCAGGGGTCTGACCTAGCGGTCTTCCCGGAGGGAACACAGGCGAGATTCTCCGCCGACCTCCGGGCGGTCGCGGAGCCGCTGGACGGCCCGTTCTGCTCGGGCCTGTCCGCCGCGGCCAGCGGCAGCGGCGTCGCGCTCGCCGCCGGAGTCTTCGAGCAAGCACCGGACAACCGGGTCTACAACACGACCGTGGCCTATGACCCGTCCGGCCGCCTGGTAGCGGCCTACCGCAAGATCCACCTTTTCGATGCGCTCGGCACGCGCGAGTCAGAGACCATCGCGCCAGGGGCCGAGTCGGTGATCGCCGAGCTGGCGGGCATCAAGGTCGGCTTCCTCACCTGCTATGACGTCCGCTTCCCCGAGCTGGCAAGGGAGCTGACCGTGCGCGGCGCCGACCTGCTCGTGATCCCGTCGGCGTGGGCAGCGGGGCTGTTCAAGGAGGAGCACTGGGTCACGCTCGTCAGGGCCAGGGCTATCGAGAACACCATCTGGGTCGCGGCCGCTGGCCAGGTGCCAGATCCGCACGAGCCGCCGACTGCCGCGCCGACCGGCGTGGGCAGGAGCCTGCTCGTCGACCCGATGGGCACTGTCAGGATAGACCTGGGCTCGAGCCCCGCCATCGTCGCCGGAGCCGTCGATCGCGAGATGACCGACCGGGTCAGGACCGTGCTGCCGTCGCTGCAGCACCGGCGCCCCGATGTCTTCGCCCGCGCGCAGGAGACTGTCGGCGCCTGAGCCGCATCCGCGTGCCGCGAGGCGGCGCGGTCAGAGCGCTCCCTGGTCCGCCGGAGCGGCGGCGCCCGGCTCCTGCGGGTCGTCGCTCACCGGGACCCGCTCCGCGATCCTCTGGTGCCTGCGCCATGCCCAGACCCCGGCGGCTGCGATCACGGTGACCGCAAGCGCGATCGCCAGGCCGGCGCCGACCGTCCGCTCGACGACCACGTAGGCCGAGCCGGCCGCGTACCCGAGCAGGCTGTAGCCCACGCCCCAGATGACGCCGCTGATCAGGTTATGGATCGCGAAGACCCGGAACGGCATTTCCGCTGCGCCGGCCGCGGCTGGCATCAGGGCCCTGACGATGGCCAGGAAACGACCGCCGAGAACGGCCATCCCGCCCTTGTCCCGCAGCGTGGTCCTGGCTCGGTCGAGCGCCCCCGAAACCCGGCTCAGCCGCCGCGAGCCGAACAACCGGTCTCCCATCCGCTTGCCCACCTCGTAGCCGACCAGCGGACCGGCCACGGCGGTGACGACCACGACGCCGACCAGGACGGGCAGCGACAGGTCCCCCCGGCTTGCCAGCACGCCGCCGAACACGACCGCCGCCTCGCCTGGCAGCACGAATCCCAGGAAGATCGCCGTCTCGCCGAAGACCAGGACCGCGATGAGCACGATGGCGACCCAACCGCTCATATGCCCGAGAGCTGCGGTCAAGCCGCTGACGACGCTGGCCATCGCACGTACCTCCGTCCCCTGCTCGCCGACTCGCCGAATCAGCCCTTGCTGCCCGATCCGCTCACTGGCAGTGATCTAGTTGGACATAATGCGTCCTAACACCGCCTTCGCGGAGGAGACGCCGATGCCAGCGATGTCCCAGCGGCCGTCCTCGCCGGAAGGGGGCCAGGCCGGGCCCGCCGGCGGTCCGCCCTGGGAAGTCAGCGTCAGGCCGCCCGTGGCCGGAGGACCGCCGTCCAGAGGCAGGCAGCCCGCTCGCGCGGAAGGACCGCACCGCTGGCCTCGCGGCCAGCCAGAACCGCAGCGCGGGATCGACTCACGTGCCGGCGAACAGCGCTCGATCGGGCAGCGCCCCGTGGTCCCGCGGGCGATCGAACAGCGCGCCATTCCTGGCCGGCCCTTGCCGGCCCGCGCCATGCCGCCGCAGTCGGTGCCGCCGCAGCCCGTGCCGCCGCAGATGGGCCGACCACGGGCAGTCCAGCCGCGGGCAGTCCCGCCACCAGCACTCCAGTCACGCGCCGTCCCGCCACGGGCTAGCCTGCCGGCTGGCAGCTGGCCACCGGGCCACGGCGAGCCCCCGTGGCCCGCGAGCACACCACCAGGAAGTGGCACCTTCACCTACGCCCACAGCGATTCCGCACCGAGTACTGGCAGCCTACCCGCTATCACCGGGGGCCTCATCCGGCGGCAAGGAACCTTCACCGGCCGGATCACGCGGGACGGATCGAGCGAGTTCCTCGTCCAGCCGTCCAGGTACCAGCTGTACGCGTCGCTGGGCTGCCCGTGGTCTCAGCGGACCCTCATCGCTTGCCGGCTGCTCGGCCTTGACCGCGTCATAGGGCTTACGCTCACGGACCCTGTCGCCGACGAGCGCGGCTGGCGGTTCGCCGACCAGGCAGGCGATCAGCTAACCGGCGCCAGGTTCCTGTCCGACCTGTACCAGGCGACCGACCGCCGATATACGGGTCCGTGCACCGTGCCGCTGATCTGGGACCTGCGCAGCCGCCGGGTCGTCAGTAACGACGTCGCGCAGATCACGGTCATGCTCGAGACCGAGTTCCGGCCGTTCCACCGGCCAGGCGCCCCTGACCTGTATCCCGCGGCCCGGCGCCGCGAGATCGAATCGCTGGCGACGCTGATCTTCCATACCGTCAACACCGGCGTCTACAAGGCCGGCCTCGCGACCACCCAATCCACGTATGACCAGGCCGTCGAGGCGCTGTTCACGACGCTCGACGCGCTTGACGAACGGCTGGCCCGCCGCAGGTTCCTGCTCGGCGACCTGATCACCGAGGCTGACGTGCGGCTTTATCCCACGCTGGTACGGTTCGACGCCGTCTACTATCCGAAATTCCACTGCAACCTGCGCCGCCTCAGCGACTACCGACACTTGTGGGCCTACACTCGCGATCTGTACAACCATCCAGGCTTCGGTGAGACCACCGACCTGCGGCAGATAAAACGGCATTACTACCAATCTGCCGAATGGATCAACACGACAAACAAATACGGTATAGTGCCCATAGGGCCGCAAATCAACTGGAACGAACCTCACGGCAGGGCGCGGATGCCGAGCTAGGCTGGAAAACAGGCTGGTACGTTCCCGCGGGTAGCCTGGCCAGCAGGGGTCATCGAACCAACCAAGCTCCGGAAGAGGCGATGTCGGCCGTGTCTGCCGAGTTCTCGCGTGCGCACGCGAATGTCGCTGCATCATCTGACCGCTCAGGAAGCTCTGACCGCACGGGCTCGGGCGGCGAGGCACAGGCCGGCGAGCAGGACGCCGAGCCGAAGCAGCAAGGTCCCGCGGGTCCGGCGCAGACGCCTGGCGCGGACTTCGGACCCAACGAGTGGCTCGTGGACGAGCTGTACCAGCGTTACCAGGCCGACCCTTCCTCGGTGGACAGGGCCTGGTGGAACTTCTTCGCCGACTACCGGCCCGAGCCCGCAGACGCCGCGGCAGCTCCCCGGGCCAGCGCGGCCCACGTCACGTCAGGCCAGGCCGGGCCAGGCCGCGCCATGCCAGGCCGCGCCATGCCGGGCCAGGCCAGGCCACCGCAGCCGCCCATGACCGCGGCATCCCGCGATGGATGGCGGCCCGCGACCCAGCCGTACCAGGCCCAGCCGCACCAGGCCCAGCCGCACCAGGCCCAGCCAGCGCAAGCACCTGGTCAGCCGGGTCAGCCACGCACGCAGCCCGGGTCGGCGCCAGCTAGCCAGCCCGGCCAGGGCCAGGCACCGCACGGCGCGCTCAACGGCGCCGCACGGCAGGCCCAGTCTCCGGACGGCGCGACCGAGATCAGGCTGCGCGGCGCGGCGTCCCGCACGGTCGCGAACATGGAGGCCAGCCTCAACGTGCCGACCGCGACGTCGGTGCGGGCCGTGCCCGCCAAGCTGCTCGTCGACAACCGGATCGTCATCAACAACCATCTCGCCCGCGGTCGCGGCGGCAAGGTGTCGTTCACGCACCTGATCGGCTACGCGGTCGTCAAGGCTCTGGCCGCCGCGGCTGAACTGAACGACTCCTACGCCGAGGTGGACGGCAAGCCTGTATTGATCAGGCCCGAGCATGTCAACCTGGGCCTGGCGATCGACGTGCAGAAGGAAGACGGCACCCGCCAGCTGCTCGTGCCCAACATCAAGGCAGCCGAGCAGATGGACTTCCGCCAGTTCTGGCTGGCCTACGAGGACGCCGTCCGCAAGACCAGGACGGGCAAGCTCACGGTCGCCGACTTCGCCGGCACCACTATCTCGCTGACGAATCCCGGCACCATCGGCACCGTCCAGTCCGTGCCCAGGCTGATGCCAGGGCAGGGCTGCATCGTCGGCGTCGGCGCCATGGAGTACCCGGCGGCCTACCAGGGCGCCTCCAGGGAGACGCTGGCCAGGCTGGCCATCAGCCAGACCGTGACGCTCACCTCGACCTATGACCACAGGATCATCCAGGGCGCGCAGTCCGGTGAGTTCCTGCGGATCATCACCGGGCTGCTGCTCGGCGAGCATGGCTTCTACGACGAGGTCTTCGCCGCACTGCGGATCCCCTACGAGCCGGTGCGCTGGGTCCCCGACATCCCGGCCGGGCACGAGAACGACATCAGCAAGGCCGCGCGGGTGCACGAGCTGATCCACGCCTACCGCGTCCGCGGCCACCTGCTGGCCGACACCGACCCGCTGCAGTACACCCAGCGCAAGCACCCGGATCTGGACATCATCCAGCACGGCCTGACCCTGTGGGACCTGGAGCGCGAGTTCGCCACCGGCGGCTTCGGCGGCAAGCCCCGGATGCTGCTGAGGGAGATTCTCGGCGTGCTGCGGGACGCCTACTGCCGCACCATCGGCCTGGAGTACATGCACATCCAGAACCCGGCCGAGCGCGCGTGGCTGCAGGACCGGGTGGAGCGGCCGCACCGCAGCCCCGACCACGACGAGCAGATGCGGGTGCTGTCGCGGCTGAACGTCGCCGAGGCGTTCGAGATGTTCCTGCAGACCAAGTTCGTCGGTCAGCGCAGGTTCTCGCTTGAGGGCGCGGAGTCGCTGATCCCGCTGCTCGACGCGGTGCTCACCGAGTCCGCCAGGCGCGGCCTGCACGAGGCCGTCATCGGCATGGCGCACCGCGGCAGGCTCAACGTCCTGGCCAACATCATCGGCAAGTCGTACGGCCAGATCTTCAACGAGTTCGAGGGCTACGTTGACCCTGGCAGCACGCACGGATCCGGCGACGTCAAGTACCACCTGGGCGCCGATGGCCGGTACACGGCCGCCGACGGCACCACGATGCCCGTCAGCCTGGTCGCGAACCCGAGCCACCTCGAGGCCGTCAACCCGGTCCTGGAGGGCGTGGTCAGGGCCAAGCAGGACGTGCTTGACATCGGCACAGAGGGCTTCACCGTGCTGCCCGTCCTGGTGCACGGCGACGCCGCGTTCGCCGGCCAGGGTGTCGTGGCCGAGACGCTCGAGCTCTCGCAGCTGCGCGGCTACCGGACCGGCGGCTCCGTGCACATCGTGGTGAACAACCAGGTCGGCTTCACCACCGACCCGACGTCGTCGCGGTCCAGCGTGTACGCGACCGACGTGGCACGGACGATCCAGGCGCCTATCTTCCACGTCAACGGCGACGACCCGGAGGCGGTCGTCCGGGTCGGCAGGCTCGCCTTCGCCTACCGGGAGGCATTCGCCAAGGACGTCGTCATCGACATGGTCTGCTACCGCCGCCGCGGGCACAACGAGGCCGACAACCCCTCGTTCACCCAGCCGCTGATGTACGACCTGATCGACGCCAAGCGATCGACCCGCAAGCTCTACACCGAATCGCTGATCGGGCGCGGCGACATCACGCTCGACGAGGCGGAGCACATCCTCCGCGACTACCAGGCCGAACTCGAGCGCGCGTTCACCGAGACCCGCGAGGCCACAGCGCGGCCGGTCGAGCCTGGCTCGGTCGTCGCCAGGCCGCCGCAGCGGGTTGCCCCGGTCGACCACGCCATGGCGCCGACGGCAATCTCCGCTGAGACGATCAAGCGGATCATCGATACTCAGCTGAACCTGCCTGACGGGTTCACCCCGCACCCGCGGCTGGCGCCGCAGCTGGCCAGGCGGGCTCAGATGGTCGAGCACGACGAGATCGACTGGGCAACCGGCGAGCTGCTCGCGTTCGGCTCGACCCTGATCGACGGGCACACGGTCCGCCTGGTCGGCCAGGACACCAGGCGCGGCACGTTCGGCCAGCGGCACGTGGGCCTCGTCGACCGGCACACCGGCGAGGAGTACACGCCGCTGCGCGAGCTGAACAACGACAACGCCAAGTTCTTCGCCTACGACTCGCTGCTGTCAGAGTTCGCCGCTGTCGGCTTCGAGTACGGCTACTCGGTCGCCAGGCCGGACGCCCTGGTCTGCTGGGAGGCACAGTTCGGCGACTTCGTCAACGGGGCGCAGACGATACTCGACGAGTTCATCTCGTCGGGCGAGCAGAAGTGGGGCCAGCGCTCCGGCGTCGTGCTGCTGCTCCCGCACGGGTACGAGGGCCAGGGGCCCGACCACTCGTCGGCGAGGGTCGAGCGGTTCATGTCACTGTGCGCCCAGGACAACATGGCGGTCGCGATGCCGAGCACCCCGGCGAGCTACTTCCATCTGCTCCGCTGGCATGTTCTGTCGGACCGGATCAAGCCGCTCGTCGTGTTCACGCCGAAATCCATGCTCCGGATGAAGACGGCAGTCTCGGCGGTCGCGGACTTCACCGCTGGCTCGTTCCAGCCGGTGCTCACCGACCCCGGCGTCGCCGACCCGGCCCAGGTGCGGCGCATCCTGCTGTGCTCGGGCAAGGTCTACTACGACCTGGCCGACAAGCGCCGCGAGCAGCGCCGGGGAGACGTCGCGGTGGTCAGGATCGAGCGGCTGTACCCGCTGCCCGGGCCTGAGGTCGCCGCGGCGCTGGCGAGCTACCCCGACGCCACCGAGCTGATCTGGGTCCAGGAGGAACCGGTCAACATGGGCGCGTGGCCGTACATCGCGATGCACCTGCCCGGCGCGCTCGGTCGCGGCGTCGGGGTGATCGCGCTGCCTGAGAGCTCCGCGCCAGCCCAGGGGTCCGCGAAGGCGCACGCGGCCGAGCACGCGGCCCTGGTCTCCTCCGCGTTCAGCTAGGGGGCCTGGCCGTGTACTTCACCGACCGCGGCATCGAGGAACTCGCTCAGCGGCGCGGCGAGGAGGACGTGACGCTCGGCTGGCTGGCTGAGAAGCTGACCGCGTTCGTCGACATCCACCCCGAGCATGAGGCCGCCGTCGAACGCCTGGCCACGTGGCTGGCCAGGGCCGACGATGACGAGGACTAGGCGCGGCAGACCGCTTGCCAGATCTAGCGTTCAACTTTGCCAGACGAGATATATCGCATATAAGATCGGACTGAACGCCTTGACAGGCGCGACGTCCGCGCAGGATGTCGGCGCCTGGACGAGAGGGGAGTACCGTGAGCCCGGTCTTCAGGCACGGCGGCCTGCGCCTGTACCTGCTGAAGCTGCTTGACGAGGCGCCTCGGCACGGCTACGACGTGATCAGGCTGCTGCAGGATAGGTTCCTCGGCGTCTACTCCCCCTCGCCGGGCACGATCTATCCGCGGCTCGCCAGGCTGGAAGAAGAGGGCCTGGTCACGCACGAGGTCATCGACGGCAAGAAGGTCTACAAGATCACCGACGCCGGCCGTGCCGAGCTGAACGGCAGGCTCGACGACCTGGCCGACCTGGAAGATGAACTGTCCGCGTCGGTGCGCGACATCGCCAGGGAGCTCACCAGAGACGTCAGGGAGACGGTCAGGAGCCTGCGCGACGAGTTCACCTGGGCGGTCCGCGAGGCGGGCCGGGCCGGGTCCGGCGGTGCGGCGCAGGCTCGGGCCGATGAGGCGCAGCCCAGGCCCACCGAGGCGCAGCCCGCGGCCGCCGAGGCGCAGCCCGCGGCCGCCGAGACGCTGGCTGACCAGGATGCGGCCGCCGAAACCGCGGGAACTGAGGCCGCCGACGCGGCGGCCGCCGAGGCTGAGGGCACCGAGGCTGAGGGCACCGAGGCTGAGGGCACCGATGCCGCCGCGGGGGGTGGCGGAGGCCAGTCGGTATGGAGCAAAGCGGCAAGCGAGAGTGAGGCCAAGGCCGCCGGCGCTCAGGAGGCCCGCGATCAGGAGGCCGGCGCCGGGGAAGGTCGCGCTGGGCCAGCCGGAACTGGGCCAGCCGGAACTGGGCCAGCCGGAACTGGGCCAGCCGGAACGGGCCAGCGGGAACAGGGCCAGCGGGAACAGGGCCAGCGGGAACAGGGCCAGCGGGAACAGGGCCAGCGGGAACAGGGCCAGCGGGAACTGGGCCGGCGGGCGCGGGGCCTTCTGGCCCTGGGGAAGCTGGCGAACAGGCCGGATCACGGCGGCGCTGGCCATCCGGCGGTTGGCGGGAGTGGGCCGAGTGGGCAGAACGGCGTGACTGGCGCGAGTGGGCCGACTGGGCCGAGCAGCGCGACTGGCGCGAGTGGGCTGGCAAGCAGGAGTGGAAAGACTGGGCCAAGGCAAGTCACCAGGAGTGGAAGGAGCGGGCCAAGGTCGGCAAGCAGGAGTGGGCAGCAAGCGGCCGGGCGCGCAGGGCCGCCGATCGCGAGCTGGTTGTGGACCTGGAGCGGCTGGCTGCCGCTTTCGCCAGGGAGATCCGCGGCGTAGCGTGGCCGGCAGAAGCGCTGAGTGATGACGCTGTCGGCAACCTCGGCAGGATCCTCACCGACGCGCTCAACCGGATCAAGAACGAGGTCTTCCGGCCACCGGGACCCGGCGAGAAGGAGTCATGAGGAACCTGCTTGGCTCGCTCGAGCGCGCGGTGGCCAGCGCGCTGAACCGGACGGCAACAGCGGCTGGCGGCTCAGCGCCCGCTGACCGCGGCGGGCCGCGCCGGTGCTTCCCCGACGCCGCTGCGCCCGCTGGCGGCTGCATTCCCGGCTCGCCGGCGCCCAGCGACGGCTGCTTCCCCGATAGGCCGGAGCGTTTGCGGTAGCAGGGAGCGTTTGCGGCCGCATATGCCGCAGACGCTACGTGCTAACGCCGGCCTGGCCCGGCTAGAGCGTGAAGACCACCTTGCCGAACAGCTCGCCCTTGATCATGGCCGCGAAACCGTCAGCGGCCTCACTCATCGGCAGCGTCCTGTCGATCAGCGGGCGCAGGCCGGTCTGCTCGCAGAACCTGACGAGCCTGGCCAGCTGGTCCCTGCTGCCCATCGTCGATCCCACGACGGAAAGCTGCAGGAAGAAGATCCTGGCCAGATCGGCCGGCGGCATCGTGCCGCTGGTCGCTCCGGAGATCACCATCCGGCCACCAGGCCTGAGCGCCTTCAGCGAGTGGGCCCAGGTGTCCTCGCCGACGGTTTCCATCACAGCGTCGACCCGCTCGGGAAGCCGGGCGCCGCTCGGGAACACCTGATCGGCGCCGAGCTTCAGGGCCCGCTCCCGTTTGGCCTCGCTGCGGCTGGTCGCCCAGACCCGGAAGCCCGCCGCCCTGCCGAGCAGGATCAGCGCCGTCGCTACTCCTCCGCCAGCACCCTGTACGAGGACCGTGCTGCCCGGCTGCAGGCCAGACTTATCGAAGAGCATCCGGTACGCCGTCAGGTAGGCCGTCGGCAGGCACGCCGCGTCGGCGAAGGACAACGCGGCCGGCTTGGCTATGAGGTTGCGCCGCGGGACCGCGACCCGCTCGGCGAAGGTGCCGTCGTACCGCTCCGACAGCAGTGATCGCGCCGGGTCGAGCGTCTCGTCACCGGCCCCTCGGTCGCTGATGACGCCGTGCACCACGACCTCGTTGCCGTCCGCGTCGACCCCGGCCGCGTCGCATCCGAGTATCATCGGCAGCCGGTCGGCGGAGATGCCCACGCCGCGAAGCGTCCAGACGTCGTGGTGATTGAGCGACGTTGCCTTGACCGCGACGGTCGTCCAGCCTTCGGGCGGCGCCGGTTCGGCGTGCTCACCTAGTTCGAGGCCGGACAGGGGGTCGTCGGAGCTGAACCTGGTTGCGGTGACAGCGAACATGGCAGGAACCCTAACGCGCTCGCCTCCGTGCTCACCGGGCGGAGGTCACCACCGCACGCCAGCACGCGGCGTGACGGTGCGGGTGCCCAAAGGTGGTGGCCGTGTGTGCTAATAGCATCAATGCCGCGCAAAGGCTTATACAGAAGCCACTTCCTCGCGCGCTCCGCTGTGAGATACTCCCGGCTAAGGCTGGCTCAGACCCCTGCCAGTAAGGACCAGCGTGAATCTGGCATCCTTTGCCGATCTGGCTGTGCGCCTGGTCAATTCCGGTGTCTGCGACGCCGACGCTGACCCGTTGCGCAGTCACGAGGCGTTCCGCGTGTATGCCGCGGAACGCTCCTTTGGTGCTGCCCACGCCACGCGGCATGACCTCGACCGGCTCAAGCTGCTGCGCGCCGAGCTGACGGGGGTCTTCGCCTCGGCCGTCGACGGTGACGGCCACGCCGCTGCCAGCGCGCTCAACCGGTTGCTGATGGTGCACCCGGTGCAGCCGGTCCTGGTCGAGCACGACGGCGAGCCCTGGCACGTGCACCTGAGCGACTCAGGCTCGGTCACCGACCGGTACACCTCGGCCGCGGTGATCGGCCTGTCCTTGCTGGTCAGCGGCCTGGGCATCGAGCGGCTCGGCATCTGCGCGATCGCGGTCTGCGACCGGGTCTACATCGACGGAAGCAAGAACAAGTCGCGCCGGTACTGCGCCGACCACTCAGCGGCCAAGGGGAACGTGACCTCGCTGCGCGGTCAGCGCGACGAGGTGGTCGCGGGCGTCGGCGAGTCGGTCGCTTAGCCGAGATACATTCGCAATCCGGCGCCGCGCCTCGTATGCGACCCGGTGTCCTGTCTAACTTGGGCGCGAATCGTGCCTTCGCGGCCTTCGGCCACACACTTCCGCAGGTAGTGCGGCCGTATAGCGACCGTCACCGGGTCCGTGCAATGGAGCAACACCAGCACCTTGAGGCCCAGGAAAAGCGCTTTGTGTTACCGAAACGACACCTTCGGGCTGCTTCTCACGCCAAGACGTGATCATTACCATGAGCCCTAGTCGCGGGCGTTAGCTTCTCGTTACGTGAACCGAAGGAAGGTTCGAACATGGCAACTGATACGGCTGTGTCTACGAGACCGGTCGACGTAGGCCTCAAGCGAGAGATGGGTTTGATCGGCGCCATGTGGGCGTCCGAGACCTCGATTATCGGGTCGGGCTGGTTGTTCGGCTCGTTCTTCGCGGCACAGTATCTCGGCCCGGCGGCGATCTGGGCGTGGATCGCTGGCGGCGTGGCCATCATCATCCTCGCGCTCGTCCACGCCGAGCTCGGCGGCATGTACCCGGTGGCCGGCGGCACGGCGCGGTTCCCGCATCTCGCCTTCGGCAGCGGCGCCGGGATCTCATTCGGGTTCTTCTCCTGGTTGCAGGCGGTGACCGTCGCGCCGATCGAGTGCTACGCAATCGAGCGGTACGGGCAGTACTGGCTCGACAGCGCGAAGATCAATATCTTCGAGCCGACCACCGGCAACGTGACTCACTTCGGCTTCATCGTCACGATCGTGCTGCTGGCGATCATGACCGGGGTGAACTTCTTCGCCATGCGCCTGTTCAATTTGGTGAATGCGGCCATCACCTGGTGGAAGGTGGCCATCCCCGTGCTGGCGATCATCGTGTTGCTCTTCAAGTTCCACCCGAGCAACTTCAGCGCCCAGGGCGGTCTCAATCCGGGCAGCGCGTTCGGAGCCCCGGGGCCTGCCGGGACCGGCTGGCACGCGTTCTTCTACGCGCTTCCCGCGGGGTCGATCATCTTCGCCTACCTCGGCTTCGAGCAGGCCGACCAGCTCGCCGGCGAAATCAAGAACCCGCAGCGCAACCTGCCGCGCGCGATCATCGGGGCGATCCTGCTCGGCACGCTCATTTACGTGCTTCTCCAGGTCGTCTTCATCGGCGCCATGCCGCCTAACCTGATCAGCGGTCACCTTGGCTTCGCAGGTATCACGAACGCTCAGGTGGTGGAAGGCCCGTTCGCCGGCCTGGCGGGCGTGGCTGCCCTGGCCTGGCTGGCCACAATCCTGCGGCTAGACGCGTTCATTTCGCCCTACGGAACCGGCCAGATCTACCTGACCTCGACCTCCCGGGTTGGCTACGGCCTGGCCAGGAACCGGTACTTCCCGTCGCTGTTCACCAAGACCGACAAGAACGGCGTTCCGTGGTTCAGCTTGATCCTCGGCTTCGTGTTCGGCCTGATCTTCCTGCTGCCGTTCCCGAGCTGGCACTCGCTGGTCCTTCTTGTCAGCACGGCGAGCGTGCTGATGTATGCGGGCGCGCCGCTAGCGATGGGAGCGTTCAGGAAGGTCCTGCCAGAGGCGAACCGGCCCTATAGGATGCCAGGTGCAACCGTGATCTCGCCACTGGCCTTCATCGTCGCCAACCTGCTCATCTACTGGTCCGGCTTCGAGACGATCTTTAAGCTCGGCATCGCCATCGTCATCGGCTACCTGCTGATCCTGATGCACTTCTCCGACAACCCGCACGCACCCAAGATCAACTGGAAGAAGTCGGCGTGGCTGGCCGTCTATCTGATCGGCATGGGCCTCATCTCCTGGACCGGCCAGTTCGGGCCTTACAACACCCAGCGGCTGCCATTCTGGTGGGACATGCTGGTCGTGGCCGCCTTCAGCCTGGCGATCTACTTCTGGGCCATGAACTCCACCCTGACGCGGAGTGAGATGGACGAGGCCGTCGCCGCGCAAGGTGGCGGCACGGAGGACTGGGAGGCGCAGGTGGCGGAGTCCTCGGGCGAGGAGGAAACCCCGGCCACCTGATCGTCTAGTCCCGCGAGCATGAGGCTCCGGCCCGCTGTGGGCCGGAGCCTCATCGCGTCCGGCGGCGCGGCGGCCAGTACCTGAGGAGCACGCGGCCCTCGATCAAGCTGGGCGGAACCGCGCCGAAGCGGAAGCTGTCGACTCCCCCGGCACCCGGATTGTCGGAGTTCAGCCACCAGCCGCCGGCCTCTCGCCAGGCGGCACGTTTCGCCAGCAGCATGCCGGGCAGGTCCGGATGCCGGGCGATCACCAGCTGCCCTGGCTTGACCGTTACGGCCCGGCGAGGACCAAGGCCGCGCCAGACCAGCAGCCAGTCGCCCGGCAGCAGAGCGGGTTCCATCGACCTCTCGGCGACGACGACTCGCCACAGTGGACAGCGCACGATCCCTCCCCGCCTGGCATTCGCACCACGCTGTACTGTCAGATTCCGAATCCAATGATCGGCCACAAAGCAACTCCAGAGAGAAGGACGTCATGAGTCTCTTCGCGCCAAAGAACACCGCCTTCGCGCACTGCGACCTGCCGTGCGGCGTCTACGACCCGGCCCAGGCCAGGATCGAGGCCGAGTCGGTCAAGGCCATCTGCGAGAAGTACCAGCAGAACTCAGACGCCGAGTTCCGCGCCAGGGCCATCGACATCAAGGAAGAGCGCTCCGACCTGGTCAAGCACCACCTGTGGGTACTGTGGACCGACTACTTCAAGCCACCGCACTTCGAGAAGTACCCGCAGCTGCACCAGCTGTTCAACGACGCCACCAAGCTGGCCAGCGCCGGCGGCACCAAGGGCAGCACCGACCCGGCAACCGCCGACGCCCTGCTCGCCAAGATCGAGGACATCTCCAAGATCTTCTGGGAGACCAAGCAGGGCTGACCGCACATTTGGTCAAGAAAACTTCATCTGTCGGCCACCACCTGACAGGACGGGTGGTGGTCGCGGTGTCTCCTGGGCCAAGCTGTACTGTCTGATCCGTGAATCGATGATCGGACGGACAGCCCGCCAAGGGAGAAGGACATCATGAGTCTGCTCGCGCGCGGCTTCGCGCCAAAGACCACCGCCTTCGCGCACTGCGACCTGCCGTGCGGCGTCTACGACCCGGCCCAGGCCAGGATCGAGGCCGAGTCGGTCAAGGCCATCTGCGAGAAGTACCAGCAGAACTCAGACGCCGAGTTCCGCGCCAGGGCCATCGACATCAAGGAAGAGCGCTCCGACCTGGTCAAGCACCACCTGTGGGTACTGTGGACCGACTACTTCAAGCCACCGCACTTCGAGAAGTACCCGCAGCTGCACCAGCTGTTCAACGACGCCACCAAGCTGGCCAGCGCCGGCGGCACCAAGGGCAGCACCGACCCGGCAACCGCCGACGCCCTGCTCGCCAAGATCGAGGACATCTCCAAGATCTTCTGGGAGACCAAACAGGGCTGAGCCCAGGGCAATCAGCGCCGAGGGCGCAGGCAGCGCGCGTGCCGCTGCGCCGTGACCAGGCCGGGGGATCCCGCCAGCGTTCGCTGGTGGCGATGGTCTGTCGTCGCGGCTCGCGGGTCAGGATAAGTTGCAGGTAGAAGCCGACACTGCCATAACGAGCGGGCGGCGGGCGACCGTCGTCGGAGGGGGCTCAGGTGACCGAGGAAGGCACAAGTTCATCATCAAGCCGGACCCTGGCCGCTGACGTGATCAGGGGCAAAGGCGTGCGCACCGCTGGCCGCGGTCAGACCGAACTTGGGCACAAGGCAGCCACGGGGGCTCGCCAGGTGACGGCGGACGAAGCGATCCGCGACAAGGTCACAATCAAGATGCCGGCCGACGGCGCCTACCTGTCGGTGCTGCGCACCGCGACGGCCGGGCTCGCGGCACGGCTGGACTTTACCCTCGACGAGATCGAGGACATGCGCATAGCCGTCGACGAGGCCTGCGCCATGCTGCTCAGCCAGGCCATCCCTGGCAGCGACCTGGCGTGTGACTTCGCGCTCGGCCACGACTCCATGACCGTCCGCGTGTCGGTCAGCTGCCTTGCCCCCCGGGTGCCCTCCGGCGACACGTTCGCCTGGACCGTGCTCACCGCCCTGGCAGGAAGCGTGGATGCGCAGGTCGGGCCCGGCGATGTGCTCACGATCGCGCTGCGAAAGAGTCGTGATTCTTCGAGGTCGGCATGACATCGAAGTCGGGGGAAGTTGAGGTCACATTGACCGAGGAGTTCGAGACGATGACGGCGGCGCCGGCCGGGGGGCAGGCGCTTGCCGACACCGAAGAGGTCCTGGCAGTTGCCGGGCTGATCGCCGAGGAACTCAACGACGACGGGTCCGAACAGCTATCAGGGGCGATCAGGATCCAGCACGCGGTCAGGGACAGGGGCCACGCCAGGGAACTCTTCGTGCTGCTCGCGGAGCTGCCTGCGGGCGATCCTGAGCGGCTGCGCATCCGCGGTGAGCTCGTCGAGCTGCACCTGCCCCTCGTCGAGTACCTGGCCAGGCGGTTTCGCAACAGGGGCGAGTGGCTCGACGATCTGACGCAGGTGGCCACGATCGGCCTGATCAAGTCCATCGACCGGTTCGACCTGAGCCGCGGCGTGGAGTTCTCGACCTACGCGACGCCGACCATCGTCGGGGAGATAAAGCGGCATTTCAGGGACAAGGGCTGGGCCGTGCGCGTGCCGCGCAGGCTGCAGGAGCTCAAGCTGGCGCTGACGAAGGCCATCGGCGACCTGGCGCAACGGCTTGGCCGGGCGCCGACCGTCGCCGAACTGGCGGCGCACCTGCAGATGAGCGAGGAGGACGTGCTCGAGGGCCTCGAGTCGGCGAACGCCTACTCGACCGTCTCGCTGGACGCGCCTGACTCAGGCGACGAAGACGCGCCGGCCGTCGCTGAGTCGCTCGGCATGGTCGACGAGGCGCTCGAGGGCGTCGAGTACCGCGAGTCGCTCAAGCCGCTGCTCGAGCGGCTTCCACCGAGGGAGAAGCGGATCTTGCTGCTGCGCTTCTTCGGCAACATGACCCAGTCGCAGATCGCGACCGAGCTCGGCATCTCCCAGATGCACGTCTCCAGGCTCCTCGCGAGGACGCTCACCCAGCTTCGCGACGGCCTCACCAGCGAGGACTGAGACCGCACCGGCCAGCTTCGGCACCCAGCCAGGTAACCACACGGGCGCGTGAGTCCTGTTATCTCGCCGGGGAAGCAGGTTCCCTGGCAGGCAAGGTCAGCGCCCTCAGGCTGGGCGGCACGAGCAGCAGCGCGAATCCGGCGACGGCCAGCGCGATCGCGGGGCCGCCCAGCCAGTACCTGTCACCCTGCACCAGGTAGACGCCGACGATGCCGGTAAACAGCTGGGTCAGCAGGGCGGGCGTCCTGCTCCAGCGGCGAACCCTGAGCAGGCCGATCGCGGTCAGGGCCAGCAGCACGGCGGTGCCTGCCCCGATCGCCGTCAGGGCGATCCCGCTCGAGTTCTGGTAAGACTTGCCCTCGCCGGCCGAGATTCCGGCCAGCACCGCGGCGGCCAGCACGCCCGCGGACTGGACCGCTTCCACGACCGCGGCCAGCGAGATGGAGAGCGGACGCCCCTGCGGGCCGGCATCCTGGCCGGCGGATTCCTGGCTGGCGCTAACCTGTCCGCGTGCGCGCGCTGCTGATCGTGAACCCACGTGCTACCTCCACGACCCGGCTGCGCCGGGACGTCATCGCGTCCGCCCTGGCGTCCGCCTTTCAACTCGACGTCACCGAGACACGCTACCGGGGTCACGCGACGAAGCTGGCAGCGGATGCCCGCTCGCAAGGCTACGGCCTCGTCCTCACGCTGGGCGGCGACGGAACCGTGAACGAGGCGGTCAACGGCATCCTAGGGAGCACGGACCACCGGCCGTCCCCCGGCGACCTGCCCGCCATGGCCGCGCTGCCGGGCGGCAGCGCCAACGTTTTCACCGGGGCGCTCGGGCTGCCGCGCGATCCCATCGACGCCACAGGGCAGATCTTGCGCGCGGTCGCCGAGCATCGCATCCGCACTATCGGCCTGGGCAACGCCGACGGGAGGTACTTCACGTTCAACGCCGGGCTCGGGCTGGACGCCGAGGTCGTCCGCGCAGTCCAGGGCCTGCGAGCGCACGGCGAGCCGGTCACGCCCGCGCTGTACGTGCGGCTGGCGCTGCGCCAGTTCTACCGCCAGACGGACAGGCGCCATCCTGCCCTCATGATCGAGCGTGACCATCAGCCACCCGACGGGCCCGTCTACATCGTGATCGTCTCCAACACCGCCCCGTGGACCTATCTCGGCGGTCGCGCGGTGGACGCGAATCCGCGGGCCGGGTTCGACACCGGGCTGGACATGTTCGC
>CAVUFO010000006.1:0-161005 GCA_963740785.1 uncultured Actinomycetota bacterium | reverse complement strand
TCAGGACCTGACCAGGGTGCGGCGTTCACCAAGGCGGTCGGAGTGAAGAACGCCAATGGAATACTGGCGTCCGGGAGCTGGTTCGGCGGGTTCGACAACGCTCAGAGCAAGGTAATGGTCCGGGAGTACATCGCCAAGTACGGCGGCACCGCCTCCGACATCAACGCCGATGTGGCCGAGGCCTACGGCGTGGGCCAGGTGGCGGCGCTGGCGATCAAGGCCACCGGCGGCACCGTCCAGGCGAAGATCATTAGTCACCTGCACAGCGGAGTGACGTTCCCGACCGTGCAAGGCCCTGTGAAGTTCAACTCGCTGGGCATGAACACCAATCCCACGGTGCTCGTCTTCCAGTGGCAGAACGGCAGTTTCAACCAGGTGCTCCCTGCGGGGGCCCCCGGCTCGGGCGCGATTACCTACCCCAAGCCGAACTGGGGTAGCTGAGCGGGCGCCGGTGCACGGAGTGGCGTGGATCTGACATGGGAACCGAACTGCTAAGCGCGATCACCGACGGGATACTCATCGGTGGTGTGTACGCGCTGATGGCCGTCGGGCTGACGCTGATCTTCGGCGTGCTCGACATCATCAACATCGCCCAGGGCGTGCTGGTGGTGCTGGCCGCCTATCTCAGTTACCTGCTCTCCGTGCACCTGCACCTGGACCTTTTCCTGGGCCTGCTGATCACGACGCCGCTGATGTTCGGCGCGGGCGTCGTGATCCAGGTCCTGTTCATGCGGCGGCTGCGCGGCCGGGAACGCACCTCCATGTCACTGCTGGCGAGCTATGCCGTCCTGATCATCATCGAGGGCATCCTGTACCTGGCGTTCGGACCGGAGTACGTGCAACTCAGTGCCTGGTACATCACTAGCACCGTGCACGTATTCGGGTTCTACCTGCCCTACATCTACGTGTTCGGTTTCGCGCTGGCGGTACTGCTGGTAGCCGTGATGTACCTGATCCTGTACCGGACCACGTTCGGCCGCAGCCTGCGCGCCACGATGCAAGACCAGACCGCGGCCCGGTTGATCGGCATCGACATCAACCGCGTGTCCGCGCTGGCCTTCGGGATCGGGGTGGCGGTGACTGCGGCCGGCGGCGTGGTGTTCGGCGCCACCAACGCCTTCAACGCCAACAGCGGCTATGACCTGATCTCCCGGCTGCTTGCCATCATCATCCTGGGCGGGATGGGCAGCATCGGCGGAGCACTGGGAGCGGCGGTCTTCATGACCACCGTGGAGTCCATCGTGGCCATCTGGTCCCCGGACTGGTCGGTGGTGGTTTTCTACGCGGCGCTGGTCGTGGTGCTGACCATCCGCCCTCAGGGCTTGTTCGGACAGCGTGAGGCGAGGGCACAGTGAGTCAGCAAGCAAGCGCGGCCCGAGCCCCGGGCAGCGCCGGTTCCCGCACGTCCGGGCTGAGTCGCAAGCGCGGCACAGCGGCGGTCGCCGCCGTGCTGCTGACCGCGGCGGTTATCTTCCCGCAGGTGATCACCAACGAGGTCGCCACTCAGATCGGGGTGGACACGATGCTGTTCGTGGCGGCCGCGATCGCGTGGAACCTGTTCTCGGGGTTCACCGGGTACATCTCGCTCGGGCACGCGGTGTTCTTCGGCACCGGCGCCTACACCGTCGCCATCGCCGCCCAGGACTGGCACGTGACCGGGGACATGGAGTTCGCCCTGCTGCCCCTGGCGGGCCTGACGGCCGGTCTGGTGGCCGTGCCATTCGGGCTGATCGCGCTGCGGGTGCGGCGGCACACATTCGTCGTGGTCACGATCGCGGTGTTCTTCATCTTCCAGCTCATGGCCTTCGACTTCGGCTTCACCGGCGGCTCGGTGGGTCTGTCCGCGCCCTTCCTTACCTGGGCGCCGCAGACCTTCAACAACCCCTTCTACTACGTCGCGCTCGGCCTCGCGGCCGGGACAGGGGTGCTGGCCTGGCTGATCCACGGGTCCCGGTTCGGCCTGCAGTTGCGGGCCATCCGGGACGACGAGGACCGTGCCCGCGGCCTGGGCGTGCGCGTGATGCCGGTCAAGCTCACCGCGTTCGTCATCTCTGGTGTAGTGACCGGGCTGGTGGGCGCGGTCTGGTTCTTCTTCATCGGCCAGGTGCTGCCGCAGTATGGGTTCGATCCGCTGTTCGACCTGTCGGTCGCCCTGATGACCTTCTTCGGCGGGTTCGGCACGCTGGGGGGGCCGGTGCTCGGAGCGCTGGTGCTGGAGCCGGGCCAGCAGTTCCTCACCCTGCGCGTGAGCAACAGCTATGCCGGCGAGCTGATCTGGGGCTCTTTGTTCCTGCTGGTCATCCTCTTCCTGTCGCGAGGCGTGCTCCCGATCGCCGGGGAGAAGCTCACAGCCTGGCGGGCCAGGCGCGCCAGAGCCGCCGCGGCACCGGGTCCGGCCTCGCCCAGCGCGGCCGGGGAAGCGGTGGCCGGCGACGGAGCGGCGCTGGGCGGGAGCGCTCCACGGGAAAGCGGACGAGCGCTGTGAGCGCGCTGTTGCGGGTGGAGGGCGTGTCCAAGGCGTTCGGCGGAGTGCAGGCGCTTGACGACTGCTCGCTGGAGGTCAGGGAAAGCTCCGTGAGCGGACTCATCGGCCCGAACGGCTCAGGCAAGACAACGCTCTTCAACATGATCACCGGCTATGGCCGGGTGGACAGCGGGGACGTCTTCCTGCGTGACCGGCCGATCACGAACCTGTCGCCAGACCGGGTCTTCGGCGTCGGGATCGGGCGGACTTTCCAGCTGACCCGGATCTTCCCGCGGCTAACCGCCATGGAGAACATGCTGATCGCCGCCCAGCACTCCGGCGAGCAGAAGGTGCGCAACCCGCTGGCCAGGGCAGGCGGGGCGGCGGACCGGCGCAGGGCGATGGATCTCCTGGATTTCATGACGATCGGGCAGTACGCGCAGACGCCGGCGGAGCATCTATCCCACGGCCAGCGCAAGCTGCTTGAGCTTGCATACGTCCTGGTCGCCAACCCGAAGGTGGTTCTGCTTGACGAGCCAGCGGGCGGGGTCAACCCCACCCTGATCCACCTGATCGCCGGCCGGATCCGCGACATCAATCGGTCAGGCACGACATTCCTGATCGTGGAGCACAATATGCAGTTCGTCATGAACCTGTGCGACCACGTCACCGTGCTCGACTACGGTACGGTGATCGCCGCCGGCCCGCCTGCCATCATCCGGGAGGACCGGCGGGTGCTCGACGCCTACCTGGGCGTCGCGGAGGATGACGATGACGCTGCCAGCTAGCGTGCCGGCCGGCTCCGGCCAGTCCGGGAGCGCGGCCTGGACCGCGGCCGCGCTGGTGATCGAGGACGTCTGCGCCGGATACGGTGGCGGCGACGTGCTGCATGAGGTCAGCCTGACCGTGCCGGAGGGCGGCATAACCTGCGTGGTCGGCCCGAACGGCTGCGGCAAGTCCACGCTGCTCTCGACGATCAGCGGCCTGCTCAGGCCGCGGCTCGGCAGCATCGCGTTCCGCGGGGAGCCGCTGGCGGGCAAGTCGCCGCGGCAGGTGCTGCGGGCCGGCATCGTGCACGTGCCGCAGAACCACAGCCTGTTCCGCGGGATGACGGTCGCGGAGAACATCGAGCTCGGCGGGTACCTGCTGGGCGACCGCAAGCTCGCGGCGAGCCGCCGGGCTGCCGTGGAGGAGATGTTCCCCGCGGTGGGAGCCTGGGCCGGCCAGAAGGCGGGCAGCCTGTCCGGCGGCCAGCAGCGGCTGGTGGAGTTCGCCAGGTGCCTGATGCTCGACCCGGCACTGGTCATTCTCGACGAGCCGTCGGCCGGCCTAGCGCCGAAGGTGCTGAAGACGGTGTTCGACGCGGTCAGGCTGATGAACGGCTCGGGCAAGACGATTCTGCTCGTCGAGCAGAACGCGCGGGCTGGCCTGCGCCTGTCCACGCATGGGGTAGTCCTAGAGAACGGCCAGGTCAGGCTGTCCGGCACCGGCCGCGAGGTGCTCGAGCACCCCGAGATCGGCGCGCTGTATCTGGGCGGTGCGGTGTCTGCCAGGGGGGACACTCCGCTGGCCGTGGGACACGCCCGGACCCCCGATGGCCCGGAGCCACCCGACGGGCGGGAGCACGAACCAGGGGTGCCGGGGAGCAGTCCGTGATCGTGGACTGCCACTGCCACGTCGTCCCCGAGGTGATGACTACGGCAGCGGTGCCCGGGCGGTGGCGTCCACGGCTGCGCCGCGACCCGGACGGCAGGCTGGCCGCCGAGCTGGGCGGGCGGGTGATCCGCTCGTTCACCGGCGAGCTTAGCGACGTCGGCGTCATGCTGGAGCAGGCCGCCGCGCAGGGCGTGGACCACCTGGTGCTGTCCCCGTGGATCCTGCTCGTGCCGGCGGACGGCGACACCGGCGAGGCGCTCGAGGTGTGCGCCGTGCAGAACGCGGCGCTGGCCGCGCTGGCTGCCGCGCGTCCCGCCCAGGTCAGCGTGCTGGGCGCGGTTCCGCTGCACGACCCGCGGGCCGCGGCCGGCTGCCTGCGCGAGGCGATGGCACTGCCAGGGATGCGCGGCGCGGAGATCCCGGCGAACGCGGGCGGGCGCTACCTCGGCGACGAGGCCTTCGAGCCGTTCTGGGCCGCGGCCGAGCAGACCGGGGCGATGATCTTCGTGCACCCCACCACCACCGGGTTCGGGCTGCCCGCGCTGAGCCCGCGCTACCTGTGGAACTCGGTCGGCAATCCGCTGGAGACCGCGATCACGGCCGCCGACCTCGTCACCGCCGGCGTGCTCGAGCGGCACCCGGACCTGAAGATCCTGCTCGCGCACGGCGGCGGCGGGGTGCACGCCATCCGCGGCAGGCTCAGGCGCGCCTACGCGGTCCGGCCGGAGGCCAGGTCCTGCTCGGCCGCCGGCCCGGACGCGAGCCTGCGCCTGCTCTATTACGACGCGCTCACCCACGACCGGGCGCTGCTCGCCGGCCTGGTCGAGTTCGCCGGGGCCGAGCACGTGCTGCTCGGCTCGGACCGGCCCTTCGACATGGGCACCGACCGCCCCGTCGAGGAGGTGCGCGCGCTCGGCCAGCCCGGCGCCGAGCCGCTGATACTCGGCGGCAACGCCCGGCGCCTGCTCGGGATCGGGGCGCGAGGTGAGGAGCCGGCCCGAGGCGAGAAGCCGGCCAGGGGCGCCACGGCATGACCGGCGCCTTCGACGTCGTGGTGGCTGGCGCCGGGCACAACAGCCTCGTCGCGGCCGCGTACCTGGCCAGGGCCGGACTGTCCTGCCTGGTACTGGAGGCACGGCCGGACATCGGCGGCGACACCAGCTCCGAGGAGCTCACGCTGCCGGGGTTCTGGCACGACTCGTGCTCGACGGCACACAACCTCATCCAGGCCAGCCCCGTGCTCGGCGAGCTCGGGCTCGCCGAGCACGGGCTGGAGTACCTGCACCCGGACCCGGTCGTGCACCTGCCGTTCGCCGACGGCTCGTGGCTCACCATGTGGCGCGATGAGGAGCGCACCAGGGCGGAGTTCGCGAAGTTCAGCCCGCGCGACGGCGACGCGTACGCCGCGATGATGGTCGCTTACCGGCGGGTGGCGCCCGGGCTCGGCCGGGCGAGGTACACCCCGCTCGGGTTCGGCGACACCACGCGCGACGTGCTGGCACGCGAGCCGGACGCCGGCCGGTGGCTGCGCAGGAACGCCATGTCGGCGTGGGAGGTGATCGTGGGCGAGTTCGCCGACGAGCACACGCGGGCGTTCATGCTGTGGATGTCGTTCATGACCATGCAGCCGCCCGAGCGCCCGGGGACGGGCCTGCTGGCGTACTCGCTCGCCTACGGGAGGCAGCGGCACAGCTGGACGCTGCCGCGCGGCGGGTCTGCCGCGCTGCCCACGGCGCTGGCTAGCGTGATCGAGGCGCACGGCGGCGCGATCGTGACCGGCACGCGAGTCACCGGCCTGGTGCTGAGGAACGGCAGGTGCACGGGCGTCGAGACCGAGCGGGGCGAGAAGTACCAGGCTTCCCGGGCGGTGCTATCGACGATCCACGTCAAGCACCTGGTCGAGATGGCGCCGGCCAGGGCGTGGGGCGAGGACTTCAGGTACGGCGTGGGCACCTGGCAGCCCGGCGTCTCGATGTTCGTGACCCACTACGCCACGACCGAGCCGCCGCGGTTCGACGCCGGCGGCGGCCAGCTCACCGCCGTCGCGTCGGGCACGCCAGGATCCGCTGAGCGGATGCTGCGGCTCGGCACGGACTTCAGGGCGGGACGCATCGCGGCCGACGACCCCGTCCTGCTGGTGCTGTGCCCGACGGTTGCCGACCCGTCGCGAGCGCCGGCGGCCAGGCACACGCTCAAGGTCGTGGGCTTCCAGCCCTACGACCTGCCCGCCGGCCCAGAGCGCTGGGACCAGCTCAGGGACGGCGTCTCCCAGGCCAACCTGGACCAGCTGCGCAGGTACGCGCCGAACGTGACCGGCGACGTCATCCTGGCCTCGGCCGTCAAGAGCCCGCTCGACCTGGAGCGCATGAACGCGCACAACTGGCATGGCTCCTGCCACGGCGGCGACGCCGGCCCGGCGCAGTCCGGCGACCTGCGCCCTGTCCCTGGCTGGGCGAGCCACCGGATGCCGATTCCCGGGCTCTACCAGACCGGCGCCACCACTCATCCTGGCGGCTCGGTGAGCGGCGCTCCCGGACGGAACGCGGCCACGGTCATACTGGCGGATCTAGGCAGATCGATGACTGGCGGGTGAGGGACATGGCGATACGCACGTTCGGGACGACCGCGGTCGACTGGGAGCAGCGGGTGGACTTCGACCGGCTCCGCACCGAGCGGCTCGCCAGGCTGAAGGAGCACCTGGAGCGGTCGGAGCTCGGGGCGCTGCTGAGCTTCGACATGGCCAACACCAGGTACATGACCGCCACCCACATCGGGACCTGGGCCATGGACAAGCTGATCAGGTTCGCGCTGCTGCCGCGCGGCGGCGAGCCGGTCGTGTGGGACTTCGGCTCGGCCGCCAGGCACCACCAGCTGTACAACCCGTGGCTTGACCACACGCCGGGGGAGCCGACTGCGGCCGGGGCGGCCAGGACGGGGGCGCGGGCCGGCATCTCCACGCTGCGCGGCGCGTTCCACCCGGACGCAGGGATCGCGCACGAGCTGGCACGCCAGGTGGCCGTGGTCTTGCGCGAGCACGGCGTGTTCGGCGCGCCGGTCGGAATCGACGTAGCCGAGATGCCCGTGCTCGCTGCGCTACAGGCCGAGGGGATCCAGACCGCCGACGGGCAGCAGGTCTTCCTCGAGGCCCGCAGGATCAAGACCGCCGACGAGATCACGCTGCTCACGCACGCCTGTTCGATGGTGGACGCCGCCTACGACGAGCTGTACGCGTTCCTGCGTCCCGGCGTGCGCGAGAACGAGTGCGTCGGACTCGTCAGCAAGGTGCTCTACGACCTGGGAAGCGAGTACGTCGAGGGCGTTAACGCGATCTCCGGCGAGCGCTGCTCGCCACACCCGCACGTGTTCAGCGACCGGATCCTGCGGCCAGGCGACCCCGCGTTCTTCGACATCCTGCACAGCTTCAACGGCTACCGGACCTGCTACTACCGGACGCTGGCGGTCGGCAGCGCATCGCGGGCACAGCGCGACGCCTACCTCAGATGCCGCGAGTACATGGACGCGGCGATCGCCAGGGTCAAACCAGGCGCGACGACCGGCGAGATCGTGGCGCTCTGGCCGCGGGCCACCGAGTTCGGCTTCCCCGACGAGACCGCCGCGTTCGCGCTGCAATACGGCCACGGGGTTGGTTTGTCGATCTGGGAGAAGCCGATCTTCAGCAGGCTGGTGTCCCTTGACCATCCGGAGACGCTGGAGGAGGGCATGGTGTTCGCGCTCGAGACGTACTGGCCGGCGGCAGACGGCTGGTCGGCGGCCAGGATCGAGGAGGAGGTCGTCGTGACGGCCGACGGCTGCCAGGTGATCACGAAGTTCCCTGCCGAGGACCTGCTCGTTGCGGGCCGCAAGTACTGGACCGTGGGCGGCGCGCTCGACACGCTCCGCGAGAGCCAGTCACATTTGAATACGGCCGCAGGGCGCGGCGAGATGACCCCGGGACAGTCGACATGACGACGACGAGCGTGGACGCCGACCGGCTGCTCGCGCTGTACGAGCAGATGGCGGTCATCAGGCGGACCGAGACGGCCGCGCACGACCTGTTCCTCGCGGGCCTGGTCAAGGGCACGACGCACCTGGCGGCCGGCCACGAGGCGGTCGCGGTAGGCGCGAGCGCGAGCCTGCGTCCTGACGATTATGTGTTCGCGACCTACCGCGGGCACCATCACGCGATCGCCCGTGGCGCCACCCCGGAAGAGTGCCTGGCCGAGCTGATGAGCAAGGCCACGGGGGTGTGCAAGGCTAAGGGCGGGTCGATGCACCTGACCAAGGCGACCGCCGGGATGCTCGGCTCCTACGCGATCGTCGGCGCGCACCTGCCGCTCGCGGCCGGCGCCGCGTGGTCGGCCAGGCTCAGGGGTTCCAGCCAGGTCGCCGTCGCGTTCTTCGGGGACGGCGCGACCAATATCGGGGCCTTCCACGAGGCGCTCAACATCGCGTCGGTCTGGTCCCTGCCCGCGCTGTTCATCTGCGAGAACAACCTCTACATGGAGTACACGCCGATCGGCACGGTGACCCCGGTGCCGAACCCGGCCGCCGACCGCGCGCCCGCCTACGCCATGCCCGCCGAAGTGGTCGACGGCAACGACGTCGTCGTGGTGGCCGACGCCGTCGCCCGGGCCGCCGAGCGGGCCAGGTCGGGCCAGGGCCCCACGGTGATCGAGGCCCGCACGTACCGCCACTTCGGGCACAGCCGCACCGACCCCGCGAGCTACCGTCCGCAGGAAGAGGTGCAGGCATGGCTGGAACGCGACCCGCTGGACATCGCCAGGGCCAGGCTGGCCGGGCTCGGCGTGCCCGTCGTGCAGGCGATCGAGGCTGACGACCGCGCGGCCGCGCTGGTCGCGGCGGCGGTGGCGGCGGCGCGTGCCGCGCCGCCGCCCGACCCAGCCGACGCATTCACCGATGTCTGGGCGGACGGAGGCTCGTCATGGCGGACCTGACAACGTACCGGGAGGCTGTCGCCGACGGCCTGGCCCGCGAGCTGCGGCGCGACCCAGCCGTGGTGTGCCTCGGCGAGGACATCGGGGCGGCCGGCGGCGTCTTCAAGACCACGCAAGGCCTGTTCGAGGAGTTCGGGCCGGGCCGCATCTGGGATACCCCGATCTCCGAGCAGGCGATTCTCGGCCTGGCGATGGGCGCCGCGATGACCGGGATGCGACCGGTCGCGGAGATCATGTTCTCCGACTTCTTCGCCGTGTGCTGGGACTACCTGGCCAACGAGATACCGAAGATGCGGTACATGACCGGCGGGCAGGTCACGATCCCGCTCGTGGTCCGCACCGCAAACGGCGGCGGCCTCGGGTTCGGTGCGCAGCACTCGCAGGCGGTGGAGAACTGGACGCTCACGATCCCCGGCCTGAAGATCGTGGCGCCGTCCAACCCGGCCGACGTCGTCGGCATGCTGGCCTCCGCCGTGCGCAGCGAAGACCCGGTGGTGTTCTTCGAGCACAAGGGCCTGTTCGCGAGCAAGGGCGCGGCCGCTCCGCAGGGTCATGTGGTCCCGCTCGGCCAGGCGGCGATCGCCAGGCCAGGCACCGACGTGACCGTCGTGGCCCTGGCGGCGACCGTTCCGATGGCGCTGGCCGCCGCGGCGCGACTGGCCGCCGACGGCGTCAGCGCGGAGGTGATCGACCTGCGCTGCCTGGTCCCGCTGGACATGGCGACCGTTCTCGCCTCGGTCGCCAGGACCTCGCGGCTGCTGATCGTCGAGGAGAACCCGTACCAGGGAGGCTGGGGCGGCACGGTCGCCTCGATCGTCGCCGACGAGGGGTTCGAGTCGCTCGACGCGCCCATCAAGCGCGTGGCCGCGGCGTGCGTCCCGCTCCCCTTCGCCGACGCCCTCGAGCAGCAAGTAATCCCCACCACCGACTCCCTCACAGCCGCCCTCCGCACCCTAGCCGCCTACTAACCACCAGCCCAGCGCGACAACGGGGGCGCCCAGCGGGCGAGCGAGACCGGCGTGGCGGGGGGCGAAGCGTGGGCGTTCTGTTACGCGTGAATGGCATGTGGCATTTGAGGTTCGACTGTGATTCATGTCATGGAAGTATTTCGGTGATTCTGCCTTCCTAAGCCCGGAAGTTCGGGCATCGTAGGGACGCAAAGCACCCCGCGTGCCTGACGAGTTACTTAAAGTAACCAACTAGTCGCCTTGAACCCGCGACGCCGCCAGCGCGCAGAATGCCGGAGACGACTGCCCGGCCATATGGGGTGGCAGGTGAGCACGCGAATGGCGTGCCCGACCGAGAGTTCACCTTGATTCGCTCGCGATCGCTGAACCGTACGTCCACGACCCGATTCACCATCGCCCGCATCATCATCGCAGGGAGCGCACCGGTACTCGCCGCCGCGGCCATCGCCGCGGGCAGCGGGTTCAGCGGCAGCGGAACACCTGCTCACCCGGTCAGGCCGGCCGCGGCGCGCGCCGCGCAGGCACCCGCGTCGGCGACCGGCCAGGCGAGATCAGCCACACTCCTGTCCACCCAGGCTCAGGCCGCGACGCGGCGGCATCATCGGCTGGGCTGGAAGCGGGAGATCGCCTGGAAGATGATGTACAACCGGTTCCACTGGCGGCCGAAGTACCAGTTCAGGTACGTCAATCGGCTGTGGGCGCGGGAGAGCAGCTGGAATGTCCACGCGTACAACCCGTACTCGGGTGCGTACGGCATTCCGCAGGCCGTTCCCGGCAGCAAGATGTCATCGGCCGGCGCGCACTGGCGGACCAGCGCGCGGACCCAGATCAGGTGGGGGCTGCGCTATATCAGGTCCCGCTACGGCTCGCCGCGCCGCGCCTGGGCGCACTCGTGCGCGACAGGCTGGTACTAGGCGAGATCGCCGGGCGTCCCGTCGGGCCCCGCCAGCCCTGCCGGGGCTGGCGGGGTTAGCGCTCGCACCCGGCTCAGCCGGCTCCCTGGCTGGCCGGCGCGGCCTGCCAGCCAGCGGGGTCGACGCCGCCAGGGACCGGGGCCGCCGGGTCGTACGGCGTCCTGGTGTAGATGAACGACCCGATATCCAGCGCGGTCACCGAGCCGTCTGGATCGGTCACGGGCACGAGCGGCTCGCCAGCCTGATAGCCGTCGAGCCCGGTCCAGCCGCCGTTGCCGTCGGACTTGAACCGCATGCCGCGACCGTCCCCGGCGTCGCTGGTCAGCTCCAGCACGTCGCCGCTTAGCCGGAGCGTGAACGGGGCCGGTCCCCAGAACCAGGTGCCGAGCATGTCGAGCAGGTCCTCGGCCACCCTGACCGGCGTCCACTCCGGCGGGCAGTGCGGCTCGCCCTCGGCCAGGATGCCGAGCAGGCTGGTGCCGAGCGAGGTGCTGAACCCGCTGGTCGAGTTGCAGAGCACGATCGCTGTGTCAGCGCCAGGGGCGTCCGTGATCTGCATGAGCGCGATGAACCCGGGCATCGACCCGGTGTGGCCGTAGTGCCGGCGGCCGGCGACATTCCAGAGCTGCATGCCGAGCCCGTACCCGGATGCCCACGACTGCTCGGCCATGTCACTGATCACGATCGGCTCGCGCATCTCGGCGAGCGTCGCCGGCGCGAGCATGCCCGGCACGTCACCGGACAAGAACCTGGTGAAGGCTGCCAGGTCAGCAACCGTCGTCCAGAGCTGGCCGGCGGGCGCCATCGCCCCGGCATCATGCTCAGGCTCGGCGAGCAGCGCGTCCGCGTACGGATGGACCGCGTAGCCGGTGGCGTGCGGCCGTCGCGGCCGCGTCGTGGTCCTGGTCATGCCGAGCGGCGTGAGCAGATCGCGCGCGATGACGTCGTACCAGCCAAAGCCGTGCTGGGCGGTGAGAAGCGCGCCGAGCAGCGCGTAGCCGACGTTCGAGTAGTGGAACCGCTGTCCTGGCCTGAACCTGGCCGCGTCATCGCCGAGCGAGGAGGCAGCGAGCTCAGCGAGCGAGGTGCCGGCCGTCCGCTCCCACCACGGACCCGCGGTCTCGGCGCGCAGCCCTGCCGAGTGCGACAGCAGCTGGCCGATCGTCAACGTGCCCGCCGCGCCCGCCGCGCCGTCGACCAGGTGCTCGCCGATCGGATCGGACAGGCTGAGCCGGCCGGCGTCGCGCAGCATGAGCACGGCCGCGGCGACGAACGTCTTGCTGATCGAGCCGGCCCGGTACTGGGTGCCGGCATCAGGAGCCTGGCCATCGACCAGGCCGCGGCCGCCAGTCCAGATCAGCTCCCCGTCCCTGACAAGGCCGGCGGCCACAGAAGGAAGCCGCTGACCAGCCTGATCAACGGCAAGCCTGGCATCGAGAAGGCGCCTGGTCCGCTCTTCGATCATGGTGCCCTAGGTTACCTGCGCCTTACCTTCCGGTCAGCCGCCTTCTGGATCACGGACCGATCCGGCGGCGATGCTCCCGCGTAGCCCGATTAGGCTGCCGGTGAACCCCTGGTGGGTGTCTCCAAGCGAAGGACCCGATGTGCCGTTCCTGACTCCCGACGCCGACGTGGTCTCCATCATCGATGCCGCGCCGACACCGCTCGCATCGCCTTCCCCGGCCGAGCAGTTCGCGATCCTGCTGCACTACCAGGCGCATCCGCCGATCGCCATGCTCGCGAGGCCGCGGCTCAGCCTCGCCGGCCTGCGACTTGATCCGGTGCTCGCCGGCCGGCAGCGCACCAGGCGCTTCACCGGCCTGTCCGTGCTGCGGATCAGCGACGGCACCGAGCGCCCGCTGCAGCTGCCCGAGGGGGCACAGGTCAGCGTGCCGACCTGGGCGCCCGACGGGCAGCGATTCGCGTTCACACTGGACGAGGCGGACGGAATCGGCGTGTGGACCGGTGACGTCGGCACCGGCGCCGATCCCGTCCAGGTGCCGGGGCTGCGGGTCAGGGATGTGCTCGGCGCGGAGCCGCCCGGGCTCGGCGGTACCGTCAGGTGGTCGAGGGACGGCAGGTCGCTGTACGTTCTCGGCGCGCCTGAGAGCGAGCGTCGCGAATCGCCGGCCGAGCCGCCGATCGAGCCGCGGATCACCGAGGTCGCGGGGAAGCGGTCGCAGATGGCGACCTTCCAGGACCTGCTGACGAATCAGGCCGACGAGGATACCTTCGAGGCCCTCGCGACCACCGCGCCGCTGCGGGTCGACCCGCAGACCGGCGAGGCGACCAGGCTCGGGCCCGACGGCCTGTACCAGTACATCGGGGAGTCACCGGACGGCGCCTACCTGCTCGTCTACCGGCTGCAGCGGCCGTTCTCCTACCGCGTCCCCTACGGCTACTTCGCCCGCCGTGTCGAGGTGTGGTCAGCGGACGGCGCCCCGGTCCGCGTGATCGCCGACCTGCCGGTCAGCGACGAGGTGCCGAGGATGGGGGTGCCGACGGGTCCGCGGCAGGTGTCCTGGGACGAGCGGGCGCCCGCGACGCTGCTCTGGACCGAGGCGCTGGACGGCGGCGACCCGGTCGCCGCCGCCGAGTACCGGGACGCGATCATGCGCCAGCAGGCACCCTTCACCGCCGAGCCCGAGCTGGCCTTCAGGCTCGCGCACCGGTGCCTGGACTGGGCCAACCTGGACGAGCCCGGCGCCTTGATGCTGACCGAGCACGACAGGGACCGCAGATGGCTGACGACGTGGCTGTGCTATCCGGCCGCGCCGGAGGCGAACAAGGTCGTGTTCGACCTGGCCGAGGACGACTCCTACGGCGATCCTGGCGCCCCGATGATGCGGCTGAACCCCGACGGCACGAGGACGATCCGGCAGCACGGCACCGCGATCTACCTGCGCGGCGAGGGCGCGAGCCCGGATGGCGAGCGGCCGTTCCTCGACCGCATGGACCTGCGGACTCAGGAGACGACGAGACTGCTGCAGAGCCCGGCCGACGCGCACGAGTTCGTGCTGTGCTTCGCAGCGGGCGGTGCTGGTAGCGGGGCCGGCGAGGCCGTGATCTGGCATGAGAGCCCGGCCGAGCCGCCGAACCTGCGCGTCGTATCGCTGCCAGGGAACACCGTGCTGCGCCAGCTGACGAGCTGGCCAGACCCGCATCCGTGGCTCACCGGCATGCGCAAGCAGCTTGTCAGTACCGACCGCGGGGATGGCGTGGCCCTGTCCGGGATGCTGCACACCCCGCCGGGTTACGACCCCGACCGCGACGGCCCGCTGCCGCTGGTGATCTGGGCCTATCCGCACGACTTCGGCAGCCCGGGCACCGCGGGCCAGGTGCGCGGCAGCAGCACGAGGTTCACCAGGCTGACGGCGTCCGACCCGGCCTGGTTCGTGCTCCGCGGCTACGCGGTGCTAGCCAACGCGACGATGCCGGTCATCGGCGACCCTGAGACCAAGAACGACACCTACATCGAGCAGATCTCGGCGGCGGCCGCCGCGCACGTCAAGGCGATGGCGGCGGCCGGAGTCGCGGATCCGTCGCGGGTGGCCGTGGGAGGTCACAGCTACGGCGCGTTCATGACGGCGAACCTGCTCGCGCACACGGACCTGTTCGCGGCCGGCATCGCCCGCAGTGGCGCCTACAACAGGACCCTGACGCCGTTCGGCTTCCAGACCGAGCGGCGCAGCTTCTGGGAGGTGCCCGAGGTCTACGACCGGGTCTCGCCGTTCAGGTACGCGCACCAGATCGCCGCGCCGATCCTGCTGATCCACGGCGCCGACGACGCGAACTCAGGCACCTTCCCCGTGCAGTCCGAGCGGCTGTTCCAGGCGATCGGCGGCAACGAGGGGACCGCGAGGCTGGTGATCTTGCCGCTTGAAAGCCATGGCTACCTGGCCAGGGAGTCCGTCCTGCACGTGCTCGCCGAGCAGTTCAGCTGGCTCGAGCGCTGGCTGGGCGCGGACGCGTAAGCCTGGTCACTGCGGCCAGCCGGCCCCGTACGGCGCCCGCTTGCGCAGGTCGCTGCTGAGGATGCGGCCGAGCTTCCTGGTCTCCCTGCGGTTGATGATGCCGCCGGCGGCCGCGCCGGTGAGCAGCGGGCCGAGCGAGAAGATGCTCCTGCCCGCCTTCGCGGCGAGCCTGCGCTGCAATTGCCGCGCGAGCGGTGACCCGGCCGCCAGTACCAGGCCGCCAGGCGCTAGCGCGACGCCGCGGCGCTGCGCCCACGCCCCCACGTAGGCGGTCATCCTGTCCACCCTGCTGCCCGGCACGGCCTGGCCGTAGACCTCGTGCAGCTCGGCGACGAGCTTGATCTCGATGCCGACGACGGCGAGCGTCTCGGTTGTGATCTCCACCCCGGCGGCCGGCACGAAAGGCAGCACGGCCCAGGCGCCGACCGCGACACCCACCGCGGCTGACGCCCTGGACGCGCCTTCGATCAGGCTCTCCGCGAGCTGGTCAGGAGAGCGGCCAGGGAACTGGGTGCGCAGTGTCGCGAGATCCCTGACCGGGAGCCTGGGCGCCATCGCGAGCACCTGGGCGCTGAGCCACCGGCCGCCGGCCGAGATCCCGCGCCCCGTGACGTGCGCGCCGCGCCTGGCGGCACCGCTGACGGCGGCGCTGACCCGCCGCACGCCTTTCGTCCGCTCGGCTCGGCGCCGCATCCGGCGCCTGATCCGGCCCCTGATCCCGCGCGGGTGACGCTGACTGTCCTCGCGATCGGCCAGGTCGACCGCCTGCGAGACCGTGTCGAGCGCAGCCTGCGTGACGTCTGGCTGATTCCCGTTCGGGTCCACACCTCGGAGGTACCACACCCGCGCCCGTTGATGCGACTTCGCGGGACCTGTCTTGCCAGGCGCCGCTGCTCAGGAGGCGAACTGCTGCGCCGACGACGAGTAGTCGTACATCTCGGCCTTGGTGAACCAGACGCCGATCTCGTGCTCGGCCTCCTCGGCGTTGCCAGACGCGTGCACAAGGTTGGCGACCGGCAGCCCGTGCGCGTTCGCATACGCCCTGCTGACGTGCGCGAAGTCGCCGCGAATGGTCCCAGGAGCCGCATGGTCAGGGTAGGTCGAGCCGACCAGTTTCCGCACGACCGGCACAGCTCCGACCCCTTCGAGTACCACGGCGAAGACCGGGCCGGACTGCATGAACCGCGCCATCGAGTTGTAGACCTCGGCCCCGAAGCGCTCCTCCAGGTCGAAGTAGTGCCGCCTGGTCAGCTCGGCGTCCATCCACACCATCTTGGCCGCGACGACCTTGAGCAGCGCGTCTTCGAACCTCGCGAGCACCCGCCCGGTCAGCCCGCGGGCCACCGCGTCGGGCTTGAGCAGGACGAGGGTCCGCTGGATAGTGCTGTCGTCGGTCATGTCGATCCTTCCGCTGGTGACCTACCGGACACACCCTAGCGGCGCAGGTCCCATGCGCAGGCCCGGGCTCAGGCCCGGGGTCCGCGGCCAGGGCACGTGAGGGAACTGGCAAAGAGATCGTTAAGGGCCGGCGTGTCGGAAACTCAGGTCGAAGAGCCGTCGTTGAGTCGTAGCGGACGGATGTTTCGTCGGCGCGAGTTGATGGGCATATGGCGAGAGCGGCATGCGGCCTGCCTCGCCACATTGGCTTGAAGCCTGCATAGAGACAGCGCTTCGGGGCGAGGATTTGGCCGTCGCTCTCGGCTAGCCCGTCTGGTAAGCAGCAGATTCCGCATGCGAGAAGGGGTATCGCGTGGCCCGAACGGAAGCGCATCTTCGATCGCGCAGGCGGCGGCTCCTGCTCGTCCTGAAGGTGATCGCGGGCGCCCTCGCGGTCCTGGTTCTGGTGACGGGCTGGTCGCTGGGGCACGCGCTGACTACGCCGGGCGGCGGTACCTTCTCCGAGCGGGTCGCCGAGTGGGCAAGGAACCACTATCTGGGGCCGCTGGTTACGTTCGGTGAATGGCTCACCTATAGCCAGCCCAAGACCGGTGGCCAGCCTAACGTCTCGTTCAAGAAGCTCGGCGGCCACGTGGTGCATGGGAAAAAGCACTACCACGGAATCGTCCCGATCATCCCGTCGGACATCGGCTCGCCGGCCGGCAAGGCGTTGCCCGGTGAGGGCGTATGGCGGGTGACGGTCAGCGTCAGGGGAGTTCCCGCGGTCTTCAAGACTTACGTCAGGCAGAGCCGGACGTACTCCTCCTACTACGCGGGCATTGTCTCAATGGACCAGCGCTTGCTGAAGTTCTCGCTCAGGCCAGGTACCCAGGACCCGGGGTACGGACACTGGGGCGCGCCGATGGACCTCCCGCAGGGGCACAGGCGCGGTCTCGTCGCCACCTTCAACAGCGGGTTCCGCATCGCCTCCTCGGGCGGCGGCTTCTACCTGCACGGGCACTACGACGGCAGGCTCGTCAAGGGCATGGCCTCAGAGGTCTACTTCAAGAACGGCAAGCTGAGCATCGGCAGGTGGGGGCGCGGGCCGCTGCACATGGGCGCAGGCATCGCCGCGGTCCGCCAGAACCTCCGCCCGATCGTCGTCAACGGGCAGGTCCCAGCCGCTGTCGACCAGAACGTGCAGTCTGCCTGGGGGGCCACGCTCGGCGGCGGCTACAACGTCTGGCGGTCCGGTGTCGGCATCACGCGAGATAACAGGATCATCTTCGTCTATGGTCCTGCACTAGACGTGCGCACGCTTGCTGGCCTGCTCAAACGGGCCGGGTGCGTGACGGCGATGGAGCTGGATATCAACCCCGACTGGATGTCCTTCATGTACTATCTGGCGAAAAATCACCCAGCTGATCCGACGCCGGTGAACTTGCTCCGCTCCCAGGTCCAGCCACCCACCCGGTACTTCTATGTCTCCAACCGAGACTTCACGGCGGTCTTCACGCGATGACAGTTCCCACCCCGGCGGCGAAGGTTACCGAGCCGCAGCGCGGGTCGGCCTGGCGCCTGTCCGCGCCGTTGCGGTGGCTGAAAGCCGTCGCGCAGAGCACCCGCCCGCGGCAGTGGCCGAAGAACCTGCTCGTGTTCGCCGCGCCGCTGGCCGGCGACACGTTCGGGCGCCCGTACGGGTTCTGGTACGCGCTGGTGGCCGCCGGTGCCTTCATCGCGGCGTCGTCGGCCGTTTACCTGGTCAACGACGTCGTCGACGCCGAGCGTGACAGGAGGCACCCGTACAAGCGATCCCGGCCAGTCGCCTCCGGCCGGCTGCGGGCCGCGCATGCCGTGACGCTAGCGGTGTGCCTGGTCGTCGTCGCGCTCGGGGCCGGCCTGGTCCTCGGGGAACCGCCGCTCGCCGCCGTGATCGCGGTGTATCTCACGATCTCGTTCCTGTACTCGGCCGGGCTGAAGCACGTTCCGCTGGTGGAGCTCGTGTGCGTGGCGTCGGGCTTCGTGCTGCGCGTCGTGGGCGGGGCGGCGGCGACCCACGTGCCGCCGTCTGGCTTCTTCCTGCTGGTCTGCAGCCTCGGTGCGCTCATGGTCGCGATCGCCAAGCGGTACACCGAGCTCACCGTGCTTGGCGCCGATGCCGGGACGCACCGGCCGGCGATGCGCGGCTACTCGGCGCCGGTGCTGCGGCTCGGCCAGCGCTTCGTATCCGCCATCATGGTCGTCTCCTATGTGCTGTGGGCGTGGTCCGAGCCGCACCTGCGGACCCGGTCCTGGCACCTGGTCAGCTCGCTCGCGCTGGCCGCCGCGCTGATCAGGTTCGACCACCTGACCGCGCGGGCGACGAGCAAGCCGGTCGAGGACCTGATCGCGCGCGATCCCGTGATGGTGACCTGCGAGGCCGCCTGGCTCGTGCTGTTCGCGGCCGGGCTCTAGGGAGCGACCCATGCTCGACAACCTTGGCAGGCCAGGACGGGTCCTGCTGATCGGGGGCACCAGCGAGATCGGGCTGGCGATCTTGTCCGCACTGCGCGCGCCAGCGGGCACCGAGGTGCTGCTCGCCGGCCGCGACGAGCAGCGGATGGCCGCGGCTGGCAAGGAACTGCCCTACCGCTGCACGACGATCCCGTTCGACGCACTCGAAACCAGCACCCACGAGACCGTCATCGGCAGCGCCTTCGCCAGCGGCCCCGTCGACCTGGTGATCGCGGCGACAGGGGTGCTCACCCCGCAGGACAACCTCGACCAGGACCCGCTGCTCGCTGCCCAGATGATCGAGGTCAACTTCACCAGCCACGTAACCACGCTGCTCGCCGCCGCGAGCAGAATGCGCCAGCAGCATTACGGGACCATCGTGGTGCTGTCCTCCGTCGCCGCGATCAGGCCGCGCAAGGCCAACTACGTCTACGGCGCGGCCAAGGCGGGATTGGACGCTTTCGCCCGCGGCCTGACCGACGCCCTGTCGGGCACCGGGGTTCGCGTCCTGTTGGTGCGCCCCGGTTTTGTCACGGGCCGGATGACCGCCGGGCTGAGCCCGGCGCCGCTCGCGTCCACGCCTTCGCAGGTCGGCGCCGCCGTGGCCAGCGCGCTGGCAGGCGAGCCCGCGCTGGTCTGGGTGCCGCGCAGCCTGGCCGCCGCCGCGGTCGTGCTGCGCCTGGTGCCCAGGCCATTGTGGCGGCGAATGCGCCGGTAGCGGCCGCGCGCGGGAACTCCCCCGTGCGTGTCTGATTGCTCTGAGTCTGTGTAGTTACCTGCCTATTGACGGGCGAATCGTCGTACTGTTGGGGTGCCGGGTTACTAGCAGCGATGGGGCTGCCACACGTTGATCAATCAGGCGGTCATGGGCAATCAGAGTGCTTGGCGGCGGGCTCGCTCGGGATCCTCGTCCGCCACTAGCTGGCCAGTCTGGTCCGGATCACCGCCTGCGATCTCCGACTTCTTCAACCCGCGCCCGGAAACCGGCCAAGGACTCGACGCCGGACTCAGCGATCTCGTACACCGGAATGCCGGTGACCAGCAGGCTCTGACCGTCCTGACCGGGCCGAGCGGCTACGGAAAGACGCACCTGGCGGCCGCCGTGCTGCGAGTGGCCGCGCGGACGAGCAGGACCGACCTGCAGGTGTGGATCAATGCCTCGAGCCCGTCGGCCGTCGTGATGGGGTACGCCAGGGCGGCGGCCGACGTGGGCCTGACCGATGGCGGGCTCGAGCCTGATGTCGCCGCGGCCCGCTTCCTCGACTGGCTCGGCCGCACCGACCGGCACTGGCAGGTCGTGCTCGACAACGTCACCGACGCAGGCGGGCTGCGCGGGCTCTGGCCTGTCGGGATCAGCGGCCAGACCATCGTGACATGTCACCCGTCGACGGACATGTCCCAGGTCTCCAACCTCAGCCCGCGGGTCTGCCGGATCGGGGAGTTCAGCCCGCGTGAGGCGCTCGCCTACCTGACCGCGAGGCTCTACGACGAGACTGGCAAGCGCGTCGAGGCCGTCGACCTGGCGGCCGATCTCGGCTACATGCCGCTCGCGCTCGCGCTCGCGACCACGACGATGGCCGGCACCGCCCTCGACTGCCGTCAGTACCGGATCAGGTTCGCCAGCCGGCGGCAGGAACTGGTCGGGCGGGCGGCAGGCGGACTGGTCTCCCCGGCCGAGGTGGCCTGGTCGCTGGCGATCGACAGGGCCGACCAGTACCCGCCCGCCGGCCTGGCCAGGCCGCTGCTGGCGCTGGCGGCGCTGCTCGATCCCGCCGGCGTCCCGGTGCAGGTCGTGGCCAGCCAGGCGTGCTGTGCCTACCTGTCACGCCACGGCCGCGGCATGCCAGTCGATGCCAGGGAGGTCATGGCCGCGCTCGGCGGGCTCGCCCAGTGCGGAATCGTCTTCATCGACCGGTCGGCCAGCGCCGGGCTGATCGCCATCCATCCTGTCGTCCAGGAAACGGTCCGCAGGCTCGTGCCGCCCGGCGTGCTCGATGACGCCGCTAGGTCCGCGGCCGACGCGATCTGCGAGGTATGGCCGCAGCTCGAGGCCGAACCGCTGCTCGACCAGGCGCTGCGCGGCTGCGCTGGCTGGCTCGGCGGGATCGCCGGCGACTTGCTCTGGCTGCCCGAGCCGCATCCTGTCCTGGTCAAGGCGGGGCAGAGCCTGAACGCGGCGGGCCTGTCAGCCGCGGCCGTGTCGTACTGGAAGTCGATGCTCGCCGCGAGCGGCCGGGCGCTGGGCTCTGAGCACCCGAGGACGCTGGAGATCCGTGACCTGCTGGCCGGCGCGTTCGAGTCGGCAGGGCGGCTCGACGAAGCCAGGGAGCTGACTCAGGTCAGCCTCGCCGAGCGGGAGCAGGTCCAGGGCCCCGACCACCCTGACGCGCTGACGACGAGGACGAACCTGGCCAGGATCTACCGCTCGGCCGGCCTGTTCGATCAGGCGAGCGACATGTACGCGCGCGTGCTCGCCGACCGGGAGTGGGTGCTCGGGCCCGAGCACGTCGACACCCTCGGCGTGCGCAGTCAGCTGGCCGGCACCTATCTGGTGGCCGGCCAGGCCCATCAGGCCATCACGCTGTACCAGCGCAACCTGGCCGACTGGGAGCAGGCGCATGGCCCTGAGCACCCTGATGTGCTCGCCGAGTACATGAACCTGGGCCGGGCCTATCAGGTCGCCAGCCGGCTCGAGGACGCGATCGCGATCTTCAGCAGGGTGCGCAAGATCAGGGAGAGCAGCCTCGGCCAGGACGATCAGGACACGGTGGCGGCCGCCAGCCAGCTTGCCTACGCCTACCGGACATCCGGCCGGGTGAAGGACGCGATCTCGCTCTACCGCCAGGTCGTGGCCAGCCGCCAGGCGCTGCTCGGCCCCGACCATTCCGACACCCTGACGGCGATGTCCAACCTGGCGTCCTGCTACCACGCTGCGCACCGGATGAAGGACGCCATCCCGCTGTACGAGCGGCTGCTGGCCGACCGGGAGCGGATCCAGGGTCCTAACAACAGGGACACGCTCACCGCGCGCGGCAACCTGGCCGGCGCGTACCATTCGGCTGGCCGGCTGGCCGATGCGCTCCCGGTCTACGAGCAGGCGGTCGCGGACTTCGAGCGGGTGCTCGGCCCGGACCATCCCGATACGCTTACTTCGCGCGGAAATCTGGCGCACGCCTATTACATGGCGCGGCGGCTCAGCGATGCGATCAAGTTGTTCGAGCGAACCATCGCCGACTGCGAGCGGGCGCTGGGTCCCGATCACCCTCTTACCCAGACAATCATTGACAATCTCCGCACGATATCGCGGTTATGTATATCTGTGGTCGCAACTCGCTGGTATAAGGCCAGGTCAGGCCCGATGCCGCCCAATGCGGCCGGTCCCGGAAACGCCGGCTGCCTAGCACATCCCGGCAAGACGCCTCGCTTGTAAAGGTATTCGCTTTACTGAGCCATTGGCTTTTTATTAATGCACTCGCAGCATTGGCCCCACAGTCGACGGGCATGATCATTTTCGGCCGGACAGGGCGCCCGACCGGTGCTCCGAGCCGGGCCGAGACCCGTCAGGCAAGGAGGCGTTCGCTGTGAGCACCACAGGCTCGACCCTCACCCGAACACAGGAGGCTCCGGTCGGAGCCCAGCAGATGCACATCGCGATGGTGGCACCGCCCTACTTCAGCGTTCCGCCTTCGGCATACGGCGGGATCGAGACGGTGGTCGCGGACCTGGTCGACGCGCTGGTCGCGCGGGGACACAAGGTGACGCTCATCGGGGCCGGCACGCACGGGACGAGGGCACAGCGCTTCGTTACCACGTTCGACGAGGGCCCGGCGGGCCAGCTGGGTGAGGTGATGCCGGAGATCGTGCACGCCGCCAAGGTCGCGTCGCTGCTCGAGACGCTGGACGTCGACGTGATCCACGACCACACCCAGGCGGGCCCGCTGATGGGCAGGGGCAGGCTGACACCGACCGTGGTGACCGCGCACGGGCCGGTGCACGGCGAGCCAGGCGAGTTCTACCAGGCGCTCGGCGACACCGTTCAGCTCGTGGCGATCTCGGACGCCCAGCGGGCCAGCGCGCCCGACCTCGCCTGGTCGGCGACGGTGCACAACGCGATCCGCGCCGAGACGTTCCCGTTCCGCGCCGACAAGGACGACTACGCGATGTTCCTTGGCCGGTTCCATCCGCACAAGGCACCGCACCTGGCCATCGACGCGGCCAGGGCGGCCGGGCTGCCGATCGTGCTGGCCGGCAAGTGCTCGGAGCCGGTCGAGCGGGCCTACTTCAGCCGCGAGATCGAGCCGCGGATCGGCAGCGACGTGACGATCTTCGGGGTGGCCGACGGGGTCGCGAAGCGTAGGCTGCTGGCGCACGCGGCCTGCATGATCTTCCCGATCTGCTGGGAGGAGCCGTTCGGCCTGGTCGTGATCGAGGCCATGGTCTGCGGCACCCCGGTGGTCGCGCTGAACAGGGGCGCGGTTCCTGAGCTCATCGTGCACGGCCAGACCGGCATTGTCGTCGATGACCCCGACGAGATGGCGGGCGGCATCGTGCAGGCTCGCGGGCTCGAGCCTGCCGCGTGCCGGAAGCACGTCGAGACGAATTTCACCGTCGACGTCATGGCCGAGGGCTACGAAGAGGTCTACCGGCGCGCGCTGTCGATGGCGCCTGAGCCGTGGCTGACCGCGGTGGACCAGGCACCGATCATCAGCTAGGCAGGCTGCGGGGCTAGTCTTCAGCGTGTGGCGGCCTGCGGCACCCGGGCTACGCAGGACTTGAGCTAGCGCCCGCTGACCTGATCCGTGCGACCGACGCGAAGGTCGCCGGCATCGCTGCCGGCAGATTCCAGCAGCTCTTCCGGGCTCGACCGGAGCCCGGAGGGCAACCTGCGGGTGACCGCGAGGCAGGCGAGGCCGGCCGCCACGGTGATGGCGAACGCGGTGGCCAGACCCGCCGACAGCGACCATCCGAACCGGACGGCGGCGCTGATCGCCGCCCCGCCGATGCCGATGCCGAGCGCGCCGCCGAGGACATCGGACAGGTTCAGTGATGCCGATGCCCAGCCCTCCCGGCCTGGCGGCGCCTTGGCGAGCATCAGCAGCGTCGTTGGCGCATAGCTCATTCCCATGCCGAGGCCGGCGACGGTCCAGGCGGCGATCCCGACCGCGACGGCGACGCTGCTGTCCAGCATCGCGGTCAGCCCGCCGATGCCGGCCAGGATGATCACCAGCCCGATCCTGATCAGCCGCCTGCCCTCCCAGCGGGAGTTCATCCTGGCCTGAAACCAGGACCCGGCCGTCCAGGACAGCGTCGTTCCGGTCACAGCGACGCCGGCCAGCACGGGACTGCGGTGCCGCAGGATCGTGATGGCGAGCGTCACGAACGCGTCGGCACCGAAGAAGCAGAACGTCAGCAGCCCGCGGCTGAGTATCGTCGCGGGCAGCCCGTACCTGGCCGACAGCGTCCCGGCCGGCAGCAGGCGGCGGGCCACCGGCAGTCCTGCCGCGAGCCCGGCGACGGCCAGCACGCAGCCCGTCACGACGCTCGGCAGGCTCAGCGGCCCGCCCGCGCTCGCGCCGCCGCCCTGCCCGGTCGCGGAGCCGATTGCGAGCGTGAGGCCGCCGAGGACAAGGCCGGCGCAGACGGCGACGCCGATCCCGTCGATCAGCCGGTGCGGCTGGCCTTCGCCAGGGGGCGCCGGCTCGCGGCCGAGCCGCACCAGCGCGGGAATCGCGACCGGCCCGGTCAGCGCGATGAACGGCAACAGCCCGAGGAACACCCACCGCCAGCCGAAGTACTTCGCGACCTCGGCGCTGAGCGCGGGACCGGCAAGCCCAGGGGCGACCCAGGCCGTCGACAGCACGGCCATCATCCGGGCCCTGAGCCGCTCGGGAAGGCTGCGCCCGATCGCGACGTACGCGACGGCGGGGACGGCGCCAGCCCCGAGGCCCTGCAGCGTGCGGCCCGCGATCAGAACGGGCATCGATGGCGCCAGCCCCGCGATGGTCAGCCCGGCGGCGAACACCACGATCCCGGCTACGTAAGGAACGGCAGGCCCGCGCTTGTCGGCGGCCCTGCCGGCCGCCACGATGCCGACCATCGTGCCGAGCAGGAACGCGCTGAACACGAAGCCGTACAGGCTCAGCCCGTGCAAATCCCTGGCCACGAGCGGCATCACGGTCACGACCGCGAGCGCCTCGGCCGCGACGAACGTGATGGTCGCCGCCAGCCCGACGGTGAGCGCGCGGCGCTCGGCGGCCCAGAGTCCGGACGCCATTGTCCTCGCTTTCCGGTTTGCCGGGACGAATGCTGCCTCTAGCAGCGTAAAAGCTCAGGCGCGCTTGAAGTCAACCGAGATTGGCAGCAATCCTCGGGGCCGACCCAAGACATGCTGCTACCCGCGGCCGCCGAACGTCCGGCCTCGCCAGCACGGCGGTCAGGAGAATGTGACGGGGCGGGAGCGGGTGAGCGGGTGGCCGTTGCCATCGCGCGGCTCGACCGCGAAGTACGGGCCCTTGGACCTGACCGTGATGGCGGTCTCGAATCCCTTCTTAGGTGCCGTACCTGCGACGGCCATCGATGTCTTCGACCGGCCCGCGAGCACGTTCCACGAGGCGACCTCCGTGGCGCCGTTCCAGCTCGCGTACACCACCGCCCCGCCGGCGGCGTGCTTCGCGGCGGCCGCTGGCAGTTCGACGGGGTGGCCTTCCCAGTCGCCGATGAACGACCGGTATGTCGGATCGCCCTTGAGCAGCACGCCGTCGAGCACCAGCTTGCCGTCGGCGTCGAACTCAGAGAAGTAGGGGTTCGTGCCCCAGCCGACGAACATGCCCCCGCCAGGCAGCATCTGGGCGTTGCCCATCGCCTTGGCGAGTATGAGCTTGCCAGGGTGGATGAACTCCTTGTCGAGCGTGACCAGCATCTGGTCGTAGTCGACATTGAGTATCAGTGCCCGCGACTGCTTCTCGTTCTTGGGCAAGACGCCGTCGTAGCCGTCGTCGAAAACCGTCAGGACGCCGGGCCCGTGCAGCCGGGTGTCGTGCTGCCAGTAGAACTGGCTGCCCGGCGCCATCGTGAAGTCGGTCTTCTTGCCGTTCAGCCGCCAGACGATCTCCCCGGTCTTCCTGCTGACCTTGTACATGCACCAGGTGTTCCTGGCGCCGATCAGCAGGTCGCCGTCGCCCGCGTCCTCGATGGTGTTGATGTGGAAGTAGTCGTAGGGCTTGGCCTTGGTGCCGTGGCCGCCCTCGATCGGCAGGTACGTCTCGTCGAAGCCGATGTGGTCCAGGCTGTCCCAGGAGAACAGCAGCTCGCCGGATTCGATATCGACCTCCTGCGCCTGCCCCGATAGCAGCCAGCCGCGCTTCGGACCGCCCAGTGCCGACAGGTCATACGGCTGTTTGTTGAACGCCGAGACCAGCGCGGTTCCCCCCGGGCTGATGTTGAACTCGTGCTCGTCCACCTGCAGCCCGTTGTGCGCGTGGATCGTGTGGGTGACCTGATAGGAGCTGTCGGCGATCTTCGCGACGCCCTCCCCGTACCCGCCTGCGACGACCCGGCCCTGGAACCAGGTCAGCACCGGCTTGCCGCGGTAGATCTGACGCTGGAAGTCCATCTTGCTCGCATGCGGCCCCGTGTCAGGCGCGAACCAGACCAGATCGCCGTTCGTGTCCATGATCATCGCGCCGCCCTGTCCTGGCCCGGAGTTCGCGATGCCAAGGAACAGGTACTGCAGCTTGTGACCGGGAGCGACATCATGCAGCGTGACCTTCGGCGGCGTCAGGTCCCGCCGGGACACGAAGTGCTGCAGCTCCTTGGCCAGGCGGGCGTTGCGCGACCGGGCGCTGCTCGTCCCGCAGCCAACGAGGCCGAGACCGGCGGCGGCTGCGGCGGACGTGCCCGTCCGCTTCAGCATGTCCCGCCGGGTCAAGCTCTCGTTCATCAGTTACCTCGTTGTGCGACCAGCTGTAGCGTGCGCGATGTGCGGTGCGGCGCGATCTCCGGTGAGGAGCACCAGGCGGCCGGTGAGATCACAGTGCCGGGCACTCAGGGCCCGGCGTCGCTGGGCCAGTTATACCCAGATACCTCAGCCGATCTTAACCACAGCCGATTTCGCCAGCAGCTTGCCCTTCGCATCGTGCGCCTGAACAGCGAAATACGGGCCCTTGCTGCGCACCGCGATCGCTGTCTCGAACCCCGACCTGCGACCAGACCCGGCCTCGTGCAGCGCGGACCTCGACTTGCCGGCGAGCACCCGCCAGGTGGCCACGTGGGTGGCGCCGTTCCAGCTCGCGTACACGACGGCACCGCCGCCTGCCCGCGGCCGCGCCCCGACCTCCGGCGGATCGGTGGGATGGCCGGACCAGGCCCGCGTGAACGCGCGGTAGGACTGGTCGCCGACCGTGATGCTGCCGTCCAGCAGCAGTCTGCCGTCGCGGGAGAACTCAGAGAAGTATGGCTGGGTGCCCCAGCCGACGAACATCCCGCCGTCCTCGAGCAGCTGGGCGCTGCCCATCGCGCTGGCGAGCAGCACCTTGCCAGGGTGGGAGTAGGCCTTCCGCAGCGTGGCGCGCCGGTGCGCGGCGTCGAGGTGCAAGATGATCGCCCGGGACCTCTCCTCGCGCATGGCGCCGTTGTCGAACACGGTGATCCGGTTGCCGCCATCGAAGGCGCGGACGTGGTGCTGCCAGTAGAAGTGGCTGCCGGGGCCCATGTTGAAGTGCGACCGCTTGCCGTTCAGCCGCCAGACGACTGTGCCGGCCTTGTTGCGCTTGACCCGGTAGATCGCAAAGGTGTTCCGCCCGGAGATGAGGACGTCGCCCGAGTTGTCGCCGGCCGGCGAGAACGAGTTGATGTGGAAGTAGTTGTAGGGCCGGGTCTTTGTGCCGTCGCCGGAGGAGAGCGACTCGTGGCTCTCGCCGAGCGGGACGTGGTTCATGCTGTCCCATTCCCACAGCAGCTCGCCGGTCTTGATGTCGATTTCCTGGGCCACGCCGGAGATCACGTAGCCGTTCCTCGGGCCGCCGTGCGAACTCAGGTCGATGCCCGAGTGGGTCCGGTAGATCGTGATGTACGCCGAGCCCTGCTGGGTCAGGTAGAAGTCGTGGAAGTCGGCGAGCTCGCCGTGCGGCGGCCTGATGACGTGCCTGATCTTGTACGAGTCGTCGGCGATGATGAGCTCGCCCTTGCCGTACCCCTGCACGACCAGGCCCTGGAACCAGGTCAGCACCGGCTTGCCCTGGTAGCTCTGGACGTCGAAGTTCATCCGGTGGTGCGTCGCCGTGTTCGGCCCGAACCACACGAAATGGCCGTGGTGGTCAAGGATGTACGACCCGCCGTGCCCGGGCCCTGAGTACGGGGCGTTGAGGAAGATGTAGCGCGGGCTGGCGGGGACGCCGTGGCGGCGGATGCTGATCGTGGGCGGCGTGAGGTCAGGGCGCGACACGAAAGGCGGGCCCGAGGACGCGTCGGCCGCGTTCGTGACCACGGGCCCCGACATGCTGTCGGACGTGCACGCAGCGAGACTGGCCCCGGCGATGCCCGCCGCGGACGCGCCAGCCAGGCCGAACAGCCGCCTGCGGCTCAGTGTTTCCTGGAGCGCGCGCGTCGGGGGACCCGCCGCGCGGCCGCTCGGTGTTTCCTGGAGCGCGCGCGTCGGGGGACCCGCCGCGCGGCCGCTCGGTGTTTCCTGGAGCGCGCGCGTCGGGGGACCCGCCGCGCGGCCGCTCGGGTCGTCGGTCATGGGCTGAGCCTCCGGGTCGGGGAGTACCTGCGCCGTGCCCTCGGCGCGTTCATTGTGTCGCAAACGTGGCGCGGAGGGCGGACGAACGGTCATCCTAGCCGGATCGCGGCAATGCGCTGACCGTCGTCCGACCTGCCTTTGACCTGCGGGCTACTGCGCGTGGTCAGCCTGCCGGGGGCAGGCACACGGCGCCGCGGTCCGCGCCCGAGACCAGCGCTGCGTACTTGGCGAGCGCCCCGGTCGTGTAGTTCGGCGCCGGGCGCTTCCACCCGGCCCGCCGCCGGTCCAGCTCGGCGTCGTCGACCAGCAGGTCAAGGCGCCGTCGCGGCACGTCGAGCACGATCAGGTCGCCGTCGGCGACCAGCGCGATCGGCCCGCCGTCGAACGCCTCGGGCGCGGCGTGGGCGATGCAGGCGCCGAACGTGGCGCCTGAGAACCGGCCGTCGGTGACCAGCACGACGTCCTTGCCGAGCCCGGCGCCCTTGATCGCCGCGGTGACCGCGAGCATCTCCCGCATGCCGGGCCCGCCCTTGGGGCCCTCGTTGCGGATCACGACGACGTCGCCCTTGGTCACCTTGCCGCCCGTGATCGCCGCGAAGCAGTCCTCCTCGCGCTCGAAGACACGCGCCGTGCCCTCGAACCGCAGCGTCTCGAGCCCCGGCACCTTCACCACGGCGCCGTTCGGGGCGAGCGAGCCGCGCAGCACCGCGAGCCCTCCCTCGGCCAGCAGCGGGTCGCTCACGGGCCGCACGACCTGGCCGTCCGGAGCCGGCGCGGCCGCGACGTTCTCGGCCAGCGTCTTGCCGTTCACGGCGATCGCGCTGCCGTCGATCAGGCCGGCCTCGAGCAGCTCGCGCAGCACCACAGGCAGCCCGCCGACCTGGTCGAGCTCGCTCATCACGAACCGGCCAGCCGGGCGCATCGAGGCGATCAGGGGCGTCCGCCTGCTGATCGTGTCGAAGTCGTCCATGGTGAGGTCGACCTGGGCCTCGGCCGCGATCGCGAGCAGGTGCAGGACCGCGTTCGTCGAGCCCGCGGTGGCCATCACCACGGCGGCCGCGTTCAGGAACGCCGTCCTGGTCATGATGTCGCGCGGGCGCAGGCCAGTCGCGAGCGCCTGAACAGCGACCTCGCCTGTTGCCCTGGCCAGCGCGGTCCGCTCGGCGCTGACCGCGGGCGGTGACGCCGCGCCAGGCAGCGCCATCCCGAGCGCCTCCGAGCAGGCCGACATGGTGTTCGCCGTGTACATGCCGGCGCACGACCCGGCGCCCGGGCAGGCGGCCCGCTCGACAGCGAGCAGGTCGGCGTCGGACATCTCGCCCGCGGCCTGGGCGCCGACCGCCTCGAACACGTCCTGGATCGTCAGCGTCCTGCCCAGCGCGTGGCCCGGCAGGATGGTGCCGCCGTACAGGAACGCGGACGGCACGTTCAGCCTGGCGCACGCCATCAGCATGCCGGGCAGCGACTTGTCGCAGCCCGCGATCGCGACCAGCGCGTCGAACCGCTCCGCGTGCACCATCAGCTCGACCGAGTCGGCGATGACCTCGCGGCTCACCAGCGACGCCTTCATGCCCTCGTGCCCCATCGCGATCCCGTCGGAGACCGCGATGGTGCCGAACTCGATCGGGACGGCGCCGGCCTGCCGCACGCCCTCCTTGGCCGCGCCAGCCAGCCCGTTCAGGTGCAGGTTGCACGGCGTCACCTCGTTCCACGACGAGGCGACGGCGACCTGCGGCAGTTGCAGGTCAGCCTCGCTCAGCCCGACCGCGCGCAGCATCGCGCGCTGCGGCGCCCTCGCCGGTCCTGTGGTCAGCGGGCCGCTGCGCGGCCGCGGGAGAGTGGTCATGTCCTATGAGCCCTTCTAGCGATAACGGGACGTTCGGTGGTGGTGTTCGTCTCTGGGCCGGTCGCTACACGGGGACAAGCGCCGTCGTGCCGGAGGCGCGCGGAGGTGCAGCGCCGGCCCGCAGCAGGCCATAGCTGATCCCGTCGGCGAGCGCCTCCCAGGACGCGGTCACGATGTCGTCGGACACCCCGACGGTGGTCCACTCGCCGTCGTGGTCGGCGGAGGTGAGCATGACGCGCGTGACGGCGCTCGTCGCATCGCGGCCGTCCAGGATCCGCACCTTGTAGTCGACTAGGTGGATGCTGGCCAGCTCGGGGTACAGCTCGGACAGCGCCTTGCGCAGCGCCTGGTCGAGCGCGTGCACGGGCCCGACGCCTTCGCCGACCGCCACCACCCGCTGCTCGCCGAGCAGTAGCCTGACGATCGCCTCGGACCGATCGGCTCCCTCGCTCTTCTCGATCACCACGCGGTAGCCCTCAAGGTCGAACCAGGAGGGCATTCGCCCAGCTCCGCTTTCGGGCATCCGCCCGGCGACGCGCCTGACCAGCAGCTCGAACGAGGCGTCTGCCGCCTCGAACGCGTACCCGCGGTGCTCAGCTCCCTTGATCTCCTCGAGCACCTCGGTGGCGACGTCGCTTTCCAGGTCGAGCCCCATCTCGGCGGCCTTGACCAGCACGTTGCTGCGCCCGGCGAGCTCGCTGACCAGCACGTGCGCCCGATTGCCCACCCGCTCTGGGTTCACGTGCGAGTACGCGTCTGGCCTGCGCGCGATCGCGGACGCGTGCAAGCCCGCCTTGGTGGCGAAGGCCGAGGACCCCACGTACGGCTGCTTCGCGTCGAACGGCAGGTTCGCCAGCTCAGCGATCTCCCGCGCGGTCGCCGCGAGCGCGCCGAGCCTGCCTGGCGGCAGCAGCTCGTGCTCACGCTTCAGCTCAAGACCCGCGATGACCGCGAACAGGTCCGCGTTCCCGCACCGCTCCCCGTACCCGTTCGCCGCCCCCTGCACGTGGGTAACGCCCTCGCCGACGGCGACCAGCGAGTTCGCAACAGCGCACGCCGAGTCATTGTGACAATGCACACCGACGCGTAGCGCGGTAAACCGCCCGAGCACGTCCCGCACGATCCGCACGATGTCGTCAGGCAGCGTCCCGCCATTGGTGTCGCACAGCGCGAGCGTGTCGGCACCGGCACCTGCCGCCGCGGCGAGGCACTCAAGCGCGTAGTTCGCGTCGGCCGCGAAGCCGTCGAAGAAGTGCTCGGCGTCGAACACGACCCTGCGCCCCTCGCGCACGAAGAACCGCGCAGAGTCCGCGATCATCGCGAGGTTCTCCTCACGCGTCGTCCGCAGCGCCTCGTCCACGTGCAGCGTCCACGACTTCCCGACGAGCGTCACGATCGGCGTGTTCGCGACCAGCAAGGTCTCCAGATCACCATCGCCATCAGCCGACCGGTTCGGCCTGCGCGTCGCCCCGAACGCCGCGAGCTTCGCGTTCCGCCACTGGATCTCGCCAGCGCGCGCGAAGAACTCCTTGTCCTTCGGGTTCGACCCAGGCCAGCCGCCCTCGACGACGTCGACGCCGAGCTCGTCGAGTGCGGCGGCCACGCGGAGCTTGTCCTCCACGGTCAGATCGAGGCCCACTTGCTGAGAGCCATCGCGAAGCGTGGTGTCGTACATTTCCACGCCGGGAGTGTGTTCCGTCATCGGGATACCTCCGCAGCAAGAGCGTCGGCCCAGGCATTGGTGGTGGTAGCGCCGCCATGGGCGAGCACGGCGTTGACGGCTGCATCAAGCTCGGCCGCAGCGTCCGGTTCACCCAGGTGGTCGAGCATCAGCGCGGCGGAGAGCACGGCGCCCGCGGGGTTGGCCTTGCCGGTGCCGGCGATGTCGGGGGCTGAGCCGTGGACGGGCTCGAACATCGAGGGACCGGTCCTGGCTGGGTTGAGGTTGCCGCTCGCGGACAGGCCGAGGCCGCCCGTCAGGGCGGCGGCGAGGTCGGTGAGGATGTCGCCGAACAGGTTGTCGGTGACGATCACGTCGAACCTGCCGGGGTCGCTGACCATGTACAGGCACGCGGCGTCTACGTGGGCGTAGTCGAGGTCGACGCCGGTCTCGGCGGCGACTTCCTTGGCGACGCGCATCCACAGGCTGCCGGCGTTCACGAGGACGTTGGTCTTGTGCACGAGGGTGAGCTTGCCGGTGCGCTTCCTGGCGAGCTCTGCCGCGTAGCGGACGCAGCGCTCGACGCCGGCGCGGGTGTTGAGCGATTCCTCGGTCGCTACCTCGAAGGAGCTGCCCTGGTGAGCGATGCCGCCCGCGCCCGCGTAGAGGCCCTCGGTGTTCTCGCGGACGACGACGAAGTCGAGGTCGTCGGCGCCCGCTGTCTGCACCCCCGGGCGCTGCCTGGCGGGGCGGAGGTTGACGTAGAGGTCGAGCTCGAAGCGGAGCCTGAGCAGCAGGCCGCGCTCGAGCACGCCAGGCGGGACCGACGGGCTGCCGACGGCGCCGAGGAAGATCGCGTCGGCCGAGCGCAAGCCGGTCAGGGTCTCGTCGGAGAGAACCTCGCCGGCCCGCAGGTAGTGCTCGGAGCCGAGCGGGCAGTGCCGCCAGGCGACCGTGAACCCGTGCCGCTTGCCGGCCTGGTCGACCAGGTCACGCGCGACGGCCGTGACCTCCGGCCCGATGCCGTCGCCTGGAAGGTGAACGACGTCGTAGGCCCCTACGTTGCCCTCCATCAGGCGTTCTCCTCATGATCAGTCTCAGCGTCAAGCCAGCTCATCATGCGGCGCAGGGGGCGGCCGGTCTGCTCGATGAGGTTGGTCCTGGCCTCGTTGCGGAGGCGGCTGAAGTTCGGGCGGCCGGCGTCGTCCTCGGCGATCCACTCCCTGGCGAACTCGCCGGACTGGATGTCGGCGAGGATCTTGGTCATCGCCTGCTTCGCCTGATCGGAGACAACCCTGGAGCCCCTGGTGAGGCCGCCGTACTCGGCGGTGTCGCTGACGGAGTACCACATCCAGGTCTCGCCGCCAGCCTGCATCATGTCGACGATGAGCTTGAGCTCGTGCAGGCACTCGAAGTAGGCGACCTCGGGCTGGTATCCGGCCGCGACCAGGGTCTCGAACCCGGCGTTGACCAGCGCGGTGACGCCGCCGCAGAGCACTGCCTGCTCGCCGAACAGGTCGCTCTCCGTCTCCTCCTTGAACGTGGTGACGAGCGCGCCGGCCTTGGTCCCGCCGATCGCCTTGGCGTACGACTTGACCAGGTCCCACGCCTTGCCCGTGGCATCCTGCGCGACAGCCACGAGCACGGGCGTGCCCTGTCCCGCCTCGTACTGCCAGCGCACCGTGTGCCCAGGCGCCTTCGGCGCCACCATCGCGACATCCACGTCGGCTGGCGCCTCGACGTACCCGAAGTGCACGTTGAACCCGTGCGCGAAGAACAGCGCGTCCCCAGCCTTCAGGTTCGGCCCTATCGCCTCCGCGTACAGCTTCCGCTGCCCCGTATCCGGCGTCAGCACCATGATCAGGTCGGCCCAGCCGCACACCTCAGCGGGCGTCCCGACAGTCAGCCCCTCTTCTTCCGCCTTGGCGCGCGACCTGGACCCCTCAGGCAACCCAACCCGCACATCGCAGCCCGAATCCCGCAGACTCAACGCGTGAGCGTGGCCCTGGGAGCCGTACCCGAGCACAGCAACTTTGCGGCTTTGAACAAGCCCGAGGTCTGCCTCGTCGTCGTAGTAGACGGTGGCCATGGAAGTCCCTTCTTCCTCGTTACGCGCAGACCGCCAGCGCGGCTTGGTCTTCATCGGTAATCGTCGAACTACCTCGCCCTATGGCGATAAGACCAGTTCGAACAAGCTCGCACGTCCCGTGCCGTTCCAGAGCCGCGAGCAGCGCGTCGAGGCGTCCCGGCGAGCAGACCGCTTCAAGCACGATCGTCTCCGGGTCGATATCGACGACGCTGGCGCGGAACGACGCGGCGACATCGAGCAGGTCGGCGCGCAGTTCGGGCCGCACGCTCACCTTGATGAGCGCGAGCTCACGCTCGACGGCCTCGTCCTCGGCCAGCTCCACGACCTTGAGCACCCGGACCAGCTTCTCGAGCTGCTTGTGCACCTGGTCGACGGGCGTGGTCTCGCCGTCCACCACGATGGTCATCCGGCTCACCCGCTCGTCGCTGGTCGGCCCGACCGACAGCGACGTGATGTTGAACGCCCGCCGCGAGAACAGCGCGGCGACGTGTGCGAGCACGCCAGGCTTGTTCTCGACCAGGACAGACAGCGTGTGGGTAGTCATGTCGCGATCACTTCCTTGCGCGCCGCCGCCTGCTGCTCAGCGGCGCTGAACTCGGGGCCGAGCACGATGTCGTCGTTGGCATGACCGGCCGGGACCATCGGGAACACGCCTTCCGCGTCGTGGGTCCTGAAGTCAACGACCGTCGGCACGTCGGTGATCGACAGCGCCTTCTCCAGCACCGCGTCAACCTCGCCGGCTTGCTCGCACCGCAGGCCGGCGCAGCCGTAGGCCTCGGCGAGCTTGACGTAGTCGGGGATGTCGGTGCCCAGGTGGACCTCGGAGTAGCGCTCGTCGTAGAACAGCTCCTGCCACTGCCTCACCATGCCGAGGAAGCCGTTGTTGAAGATCAGCACCTTGATCGGCAGGCCCTCGATCGCGCAGGTAGCGAGCTCCTGTGCGGTCATCTGGAAGCAGCCGTCGCCGTCGATCGCCACGACGAGCTCACCTGGCCTGCCGATCTGCGCGCCCATGGCGGCAGGGACGGCGAACCCCATCGTGCCGGCGCCGCCCGAGTTGATCCAGCTGCGCGGCTTGGTGAAGCTGTAGTGCTGCGACGCGTGCATCTGGTGCTGGCCGACACCCGCCACGACGATCGCGTCTCCGCCGGTCATCGCCGAGAGCCGCTCGACCACGTGCTGCGGCTTCAGCGGCCCGTCGGCGTCCTGGGTGTAGCGCAGCGGGTAGCTCCGCTTCCAGCCAGCGGTGGTCGCGACCCACGCCGAGGTGTCCGGCGGGCCCTCGGACTGGACCAGCCTGCGCATCGCCGTCGCGAGCTCGGTCATGACCGAGCGCAAATCGCCGACGATCGCCACGTCGGGCGCGCGGTTCTTGCCGATCTCTGCCGGGTCGATGTCGGCGTGCACGACCTTGGCCTTCGGCGCGAATGCGGCGAGCTTGCCGGTGACCCGGTCGTCGAACCGGGCGCCGAGCGCGACGATGAGGTCCGCCTCCTGCAGCGCCGCGACGGCCGCGTACATGCCGTGCATGCCGGGCATGCCGAGCGCGAGCGGATGGCTGTCAGGGAATGCACCGCGCGCCATCAGCGTGGTGGTCACCGGAGCCTGGGCTAGCTCCGCGAGCTCGCCCAGGGCTTCGTGCGAGTCCGACTTGACCACGCCACCGCCGACGTACAGCACCGGCCTGCGCGCCTGATGCAGCATCCGCGCGGCCGCGGCGATCCGCTCGTGGTCGGCAGGTCCTGGCACCCGGTAGCCGGGCAGGTCCATGGTCGGCGGCCAGGACCATGACGTGGTGGCCTGCAGGATGTCCTTGGGCAGGTCGACGAGGACAGGGCCTGGCCGTCCGGTCTCGGCGATGTGGAACGCCTCGGCGATCGCGGCACTGATCCGCCCGGGGTCGGTGACCAGCTCGTTGTGCTTGGTTATCGGGGCCGTGATGCCCGTGATATCGGATTCCTGGAACGCGTCGGTGCCGATCATGGCGGTCGGCACCTGGCCGGTGATCGCGACCACGGGAACCGAGTCCATGTACGCGTCGGCCAGCGCCGTCACGAGGTTGGTCGCGCCAGGGCCGCTGGTGGCGATGCAGACGCCGGTCCGGCCCGTCGCCCACGCGTAGCCCTCGGCCGCGTGCCCCGCGCCCTGCTCGTGCCTGACCAGCACGTGCCGGAGCGAGGAGGACCGCAGCGGGTCATAGGCGGGCAGGATGGCGCCGCCAGGCAGGCCGAACACGACGTCGACCCCCTGGCTCTCCAGGCTGCGGACGAGCGCCTGGGCTCCGGTCACTTCCACGGGATGTGCTCCTTCTGCAGATGGGATGGCGCCGACAGGATCGCGATAACAAAAAACCTCCTGGCCGATCCGGCCGAGGAGGAGTAGCGCGAGCCCGTCACCAGGCTCGCGCTACGTGATAAGGATTACTCGGCAGTTGATCTTGATCATGGTGCATCTCCGTGAGCCTTGGTGGATTTCCGTGGGAGGCGACGCTGCCCGCCGCCCCCCACCATAGGGCATGTCAGATAGTTACGCGTGCCGAGGTGCCAGAAACGGGCAGCCAGGAGGGCCTGGTCCGCTCGAACGCGGCGATCGCGTCGCCGTGCCGGAGCGTGACCCCGATGTCGTCCAGGCCCTCGAGCAGCCGCCAGCGGGCGTAGTCGCCGATCGCGAACGGCGCGGTGAAGCCCGCTGCCGGAACCGACACGGTGCGCGCGGCGACGTCGACGATGACCTGCGCACCGGGATCGTCAGCGAGCACCGCGATCAGGCTTGCCACGCTGTTCTCGTCGGCCTGCGCCGTGACCAGGCCGGCCCCGACGCTGTTGCCGCGGAAGATGTCGGCGAAGCTCGGCGCGACGACGGCCTCGAACCCGAAGTCCTGCAGTGCCCACACCGCGTGCTCCCTGGATGAGCCGCAGCCGAAGTTGGCGCCCGCGACCAGGACCTTCGCCCCGTCCGCGCCCTGCTGGTTCAGCGGGAAGGCTGGGTCGGCGCGCCAGGCCTCGAACAGCCCGGCGCTGAAGCCGGTCCGCTCGACGCGCTTGAGCCAGGCGGCCGGGATGATCTGATCGGTGTCGATGTCACGCCGGTCGATCACGACCGCGCGGCCCCGCACCTGCTGCACCGCGCGCATCAGGCCTCTGCTCCTGTCAGGTCGGCGGGCGCCGCGAACCGGCCGGCCACGGCCGTCGCGGCCGCCATCGCGGGCGAGACCAGATGCGTGCGACCGCCAGGGCCCTGCCGGCCCTCGAAGTTCCTGTTGCTGGTCGACGCGCTGCGCTCGCGCGGCGCGAGGATGTCGCCGTTCATGCCCAGGCACATCGAGCAGCCGGCCGAGCGCCACTCGAAGCCAGCGGTCTTGAACACCTCGTCCAGCCCCTCCGCCTCGGCCTCGGCCTTCACCCTCGCCGAGCCTGGAACCACGATCGCGCGGACGCCCGGACTGACGGTCCTGCCCCTGATCACGCCCGCCGCGGCACGCAGGTCGGCGAGCCTGCCGTTCGTGCACGAGCCGATGAAGACCGTGTCGACGGCGATGTCCCTGACGGCTGTGCCAGGAATCAGCCCCATGTACTCGAGTGCTCGCTCCGCGGCCTGGCGCTGGGCGGCAGTGCCGAACGAGGCGGGATCGGGGACGACGCCGTCGATGCTGACCGACTGAGCTGGGTTCGTTCCCCACGTCACGACCGGCCGCAACGAGGCCGCGTCGATCCGCACCTCCCGGTCGAAGGCCGCGCCGTCGTCGGTGACCAGCGAGCGCCAGTCGTCGAGCGCCCGTTCCCACTCCGCGCCGGTCGGGCTGTGCTGCCTGCCCTCGAGGAACGCGAACGTCACCTCGTCCGGCGCGATCATGCCGGCCCTGGCGCCAGCCTCGATCGACATGTTGCAGACCGTCATCCGCCCTGCCATGTCGAGCCCGCGCACCGCGTCGCCGCGGTACTCGATCACCGAGCCTGTGCCGCCGCCGGTGCCGATCTCGGCGATGATGCCGAGCACCAGGTCCTTGGCGGTCACGCCGTCGGGAAGTTCGCCGTCCACGGTCACCGCCATCGCCGCCGGCTTGCTCTGCCGGAGCGTCTGGGTCGCGAGGACGTGCTCGACCTCGGTCGTTCCGATGCCGAACGCGAGCGCGCCGAACGCGCCGTGGGTGGAGGTGTGGCTGTCGCCGCACACCACGGTCATGCCCGGCTGGGTGAGCCCGAGCTGCGGGCCGATCACGTGCACGACGCCTTGCTCGGCGCTGCCGAGCGGGTACAGCGTGATGCCGTGCGCCTCGCAGTTCTTGCGCAGCCTGGCCATCTGCTCGGCGGCGAGCGGATCGGTGACAGGCCCGGGCAGCGTCGGCACGTCGTGGTCCATCGTGGCCACGGTCAGGTCTGGCCTGCGCACCCTGCGCCCGGCCAGGTCGAGGCCCTCGAACGCCTGCGGCGACGTCACCTCGTGCACGAGGTGCAGGTCGATGTAGAGCAGCGGCGGCTCGCCGTCAGGGCTGGCTACGAGGTGCCGCTGCCATACCTTGTCGAAGAGCGGTGTTGGCCCGGGGGGACGACCCACCGAAGTCCCCCGCGGGCCGCCACCGGCATAGTCACTCATCATGCTCCCGGCCGGCCTACTCGTCGCCGTCCGAGCCAGCGTCGCCGCCGTTGTCGCGCCGGTCGAGCGCGACCTGCACGGCGTGCAGCGCCGAGGCAGTGGTAACCGCCGGATCGGCGGCTCGGACGTCCGGATATGAAACGGGCCCCATCACTATTGCTCCCCTGTCATGGCTGTCTGATTGGCCAGGCATTTCCAGCTGGAGGCGGAGCCGTTGCCGGCACGCCAGCATCCGCGAGCGGGTGTGGTGGCGTGCTCCTGTGGGAGCCAGGTGCGTGAAACCTGCGGCATGCGGCCAGCGCCTCATCCCCGTAGCGGGTTGCTGGCCTGCCTGATCAGGTCCCGCTACGGCTGCTAAGAATGAGTACGAAGAGCCGCATGATCGGTCCACTGTACATGACCGGTCTGCGGAGCGTGACGGGGGCCGTGCCTAGAGCAAGCCCAGCTTGCCGCCGCGGGCGATCGCCTCGCGCCTGGTCGTGACGCTGAGCTTGCGGTATACCGAGCGCAGGTGCGTCTTGACGGTATTGATCGACAGGAACAGCGCCTCGGCGATTTCCTGATTGGTCATGTGCGACGGCAGGAACCGCAGCACCGCCAGCTCGCTGCTGGTCAGCGGGGCCGCGGCGGATGGCGGCTGACACGGCACCGGCGCGGTGTCGAACCGCTGCAGGATCCTGGCGGCGAACGCCGCTCCCTGGCTGACGGGCCTGATCAGCACCGTCAGCGCCGACCTGGCGGCGCCGCCGCCGTCCAGGAACGGCTGGTACATCCGGTGCGGCTCCGCCAGTGCGAGCGCCATGGTCAGCCGGTCGGCCGCCTGCTCAGGCTGACCCAGGCGGCGGGCCGCGATCGCGGCGATCACCAGCGCGCAGACCTGGTCGTGCAGCGTGACCCCGGCATCAGCGAGGCACGACTCAGCGGCGGCCAGCGCGCCCTCGCTGTCGCCCTGCGCGTGCATCAGCCTGGCCTCGGCCAGCCGTAGCCCGGCGGCCCCCGTGGGGGAGGGCCCCGTGGTGGAGGGCCCCGTGGTGGAGGGCCCCGTGGTGGAGGACCCAGTGCTGAACGGCCGCTGGCCCGCCTGAACGAGGGCCAGCCTGGCCCGGTTGAAGTCGCCGTCCCTGACGGCGATCTCGGCCTCGACCGGAGCCAGGAACTCTTCGAGCACCGCGATCCCGCCGGGACCGCCGTTCAGGCACCGGTAGCGCAGCCTGGTCAGGACGTTTCGGGCGGCGCCGGTGTCGCCGTCAGCGAGCGCCAGGCGTGCCCGGGCGGCCGAGGCCAGCGACACGATCACGCTCCCGGCAGCTAGGTCATGGCCGGGCGCGGGGGCGCGCTCGTCGGGGTCGCACTGGTCGAGGGCGGCCCTGGCCGCGGCGATCTCGTCCCTGGCCAGGTGGACGTGCGCCATCGCGAGCTGACACAGCCTGGTCGCTGGCTCAGTGCCATCGGACCCAGTGCGATCGGACACAGTGCGATCGGACACAGTGCCATCGGACACAGTGCCGCCGCGCCCAGCGAGGTCGCTCGCGACCACGCCAGCGAGGCTGCTAGCCGTGACCAGGTCCCCGTAGACCGCTTCCGCCAGCGCCTGCCAGGCGCGGGCGCGGTCGTCGAACTCCGGCAGGCCTTCACGCAGGTGCCGCCTGGCCGCAGCCAGGCTCTGACGGGCGCTGGTCGCGTCCATGCTGGCCAGCTCGGCGGCTCCGAGCGCGCACCACAGCAGCCCGGTGCCCTGGTGCGCGGCGGCGTCGCTGGCGCTCCGTTCGGCCGCCGCGGCGACGCCGCGGCTCTGCTCGACCAGGGCGTCCGCTTCGTCGTGCTGCCCGGGCGCGGCGCTCATCAGCCGCAGCGCCTGCAGCCACGGCCTGATCCGCTGGCGGTGGGCCTGACCGCCGCGGCCGAGCGCCTGCTCGGCGTTGTCGAGGTGCAGGGCAGCGGCGCAGCTGTCTCCGGTTCGCAGCCCAGCGGCGGCCAGCGCACCGGCCACCGCGGCGTCGGCGGCGAACCTGCTCGCGGGGAACGTGGCGAGCACGGGCTCAAGCTCGGCAGCCGGCCCCGGCACGAGCAGCTCAGGCCCGGCATCGGCGAGCACCCGCCCTGCGAAGTCCCAGTCGCCGGCCCGCGCGGCCGCGCGGATCGCCTGTGCATGCTGGCCCCGCGCCGCGAGCCATCGTGCGGCCCGCCTGGTCAGCCGGATCGTCTCGCCAGGAAGCTCGCGGCGCAGCCGCGCCCGCAGCATGTCGGCCAGCATCGGGTGATACCGGTACTCCGTGCGTTCTGTTCTCCCTAGATCGGAGTCTTCCGGCCCGATCATCATGTTCTCGCGGCTGAGCTGCTCGAGGATGGCGCCGCCGCTGGTTCCGCCGGTGAGCGCGTCGGCGAGGTCGCCGCAGATCACGTCGGCGACGCTGGTGCGGAGCAGGAACAGCCTGCTGTCCGGCGGCACGCTGGCGAGCACCTCGTCCCACAGGTAGTCGGCGACCGCTGGCTCGGCGCCGGTGATACCGGAGATGACCGCCTTGCCGGGCCCGGCGCGCATCGCGGCCAGCCGCAGCCCGGTGATCCAGCCCTGTGTGCGCGCGAGCAGTTCGTCCCGCTGCGCCGGTGGCAGGTCGTGACCGACCATCGCGAAGTAGGCGTCGGCCTCCCCTGGCGTGCAGGCGAGGTCGGATCCGCCAATCTCGGCGAGGTCACCGCCGACCCGCAGCTTCGCGACCGCGAGGCCGGCCGGATGGCGTCCGGACATGATCAGCCGCAACGTCGGCGGCGCGTGCCTGATCAGCTGATCAACCCCGGTCAGGACGCTGGCCCCGGCAAGGTCGCAGATATCGTCGACGACCAGCGTCACGGGCGTGGGAAGCCGCTCGGCGAACTCGGCAAGGCGCAGCGGGAACGCGTCGTCGTCGGGGTCCGGCAGCTTGCGCGCGACGTCGGCGGGCAGGGCAGGCGTGCTCTCGAGCGCGAGCCTGAGGTGGGCCCACAGCTGACGCGGCCAGCGGTCGCCATAGTCGAGGCTGAGCCAGCCGACGCTGCCGTCCTGGGCTGCCCTGGCCCAGGACGCGCACGCCACGGTCTTGCCGGCCCCGGACGGACCGCAGACCAGCGTGACCCTGTGTCCCGCGGTCGCCTGCCCGATCAGCCCAGTGACGCGCGGCCGCTCAACCAGGGGCACGTTGGACCGCGGCACGGCCACCTTGTCGCTGGCAGGCAGCCTGAGCGCGCCCCGGCCGCCCGTTCGAACCCGCGATGCAGCCTGGTCCGGCCGGCTGTCTCGTGCCCCTCTGCGGACGGTCGGCCGGCTGATCGTGCTTGTCATCCATCCCCCGGCGGGGCTGCACGTTAGATCGGTCCCTCAGGCCCCCATCCCGGGGGACGAACGCGCAGCTTCAGCCCGAGTGCGACCGTACCCGCCAGGCGAACGCGTCAATCTCTGGCCTACTCCTCCTCGCTGAACGCCTCGCGCAGCTTCGCCTCCTGGCTGCTGGTCAGATTCGTGCTGATCAGTTCCGCCTGGGCGTCCTTGAAGCGGTCGCTGACCCGGTCCATGACCGCGTCGGAGCTCAGCAGGAACAGCGCCGAGGTTCCGGGCGTCACCTTCTCGCGGACGTCGCGGATGAAGGAGTCGCTGATCCCGACGTCGGCCATCGAGCCGATCAGCGCGCCGGTCGCCGCGCCGATGGCGAGCCCGAGGATCGGGATGAAGAAGATCAGCCCGAAGAGCAGGCCCCAGAAGCCGCCGCCGAGCGCCCCCGCCTTCTTGGTGTCCCGCAGTTCGCGCGTCTTCGGCTTCTTCTTGCCGACCTCCCAGCTGACGACGGCGGCGTCGAGGACCTGGATGAGCTGCTGGCGCTGCAGGTCCTTCAGCACGTCGAGCGCTCTGTGGGCGCCGTCGGTCGTCTCGAACTTCCACACGGTTAGCGCTGACATGGCCGCTCCTGCTGGGTGTTGCCCTGGCTGGCTGGCTGCCGCCCGAACTCAGCATCCGCTCGGCACCGCGCGCCGGCATCACCCGCCGCGAGTGAAAGGGGCACGGCAGAACATCACCCGGCCTGGATGACGCCTGCCGCTCCGGGCCGCGCGCATCGTGAGGCATGACCACAGCCACGCGAACCAGGTCGCGAGCGGTACCGAAGCAACGCCGGACCGCCGCGCGAGCCGCAACGATGCCGCGGATAGCCAGGCCAGCCCGCAGGTACGCGCTCGAGACGGAGATCAAGGAACTCACGCCCGCCGAGCGGGCGGCGAGGGGCCGCAAGCTCAGGGAGCGGGTGCCCAGGAGCAGCCAGGCGGAATTCACCCCCGACGTGCAGCGGCCAGACCCAGTCGACCTGCTCATGGCGCAGTCGGCCGGGCGGCTGCCCGACCTGGTGCCGATCAGGTACGGCCGGATGCTGGCCTCGCCGTTTTCCTACTTCCGCGGCGCGGCGCTGCCGATGGCCTACGACCTCTCAGGTACCCCGGCCACCGGGCTGGCCGTGCAGGCCTGCGGCGACGCGCACCTGGGCAACTTCGGGCTGTTCGGCTCGGCAGAGCGCAGGCTCGTGTTCGACATCAACGACTTCGACGAGACGCTCCCCGGTCCGTGGGAGTGGGACGTCAAGCGGCTGACGGCGAGCCTGGAGATCGCGGCCAGGGAGAACGGCGTGCGCAAGCGCGATCGCGCCGCGATCGTCAGGGCCGCGGCCGCCAGGTACCGGATCGCCATGCGCCAGTTCGCCGGGCAGTCCAACCTCGAAGTCTTCTATGCCAGCGCCGACACCGATGCGATCCGGCATCAGCTGCGTGACCGGCTGACCTCGCGGCAGCAGTCCAGGCTGACCCGCGGTATCGCGAAGGCGCACAGCAGGGACAGCATGCAGGCGCTGCAGAAGCTGACCAGGATCACCGACGGCAGGCCGCAGATCGTGCCAGATCCGCCGCTGGTGATCCCGCTGTCCAGCCTGCTGCCCGCCGACGTGGACAGGACGGGGCTCGAGCGCGTCCTGCTCGGGGCCCTCGAGAGCTACAAGCGCACGCTGCCGGCCGACCGCAGGTACCTGCTCGACCAGTACCGGTCCGACCTCGCCGACGTCGCCCGCAAGGTGGTCGGCGTCGGAAGCGTCGGCACCCGCTGCTGGATCATGCTGATGCTCGGCCGCGACACCTCCGACCCGCTGTTCCTGCAGATGAAGGAGGCCGGCCAGTCGGTGCTCAGCGACTTCGCGGGCCGGAGCAGGTACGAGAACCAGGGCCAGCGGGTGGTCGAAGGGCAGCGGCTGATGCAGGCCGCGAGCGACGTCTTCCTCGGCTGGCACCGGATGAACCCGGCACCGGACGGGGTCGTCAGGGATTTCTACATCCGCCAGCTCAGGGACTGGAAGTTCTCGCTCGACACCACCGGCATGCCGCCGAGCGGGCTGTCCGACTATGGCCAGGTCTGCGCCTGGACGCTCGCCAGGGCGCACGCGAGGTCGGGAGACCGCATCGCGATCGCCGCCTATCTCGGCAACTCCGACTCCTTCGACCGCGCGATCGCCGAGTTCGCCTCGAGCTACGCCGACCAGAACGAACGCGACTACGCCGCGCTCGGCGAAGCGGCTGACTCCGGCCGGGTCCTGGCCCAGCGCGGGGTGTGAAGGTCACCCGCCGCAGGTGACGCAGCCGAGCCCGTCCGAAGTTCTACTGGACCAGTCCATCACGAATCGGAGGTTCTCAATGCCTGCTACGACTCCAGTGCTCGACACCCTGACCGACATCAACATGGCGTCGATCGAGCACACCCACCTCATGCCGCGCGAGCTGATGCTCGCCAGGCTGGCGGCGCTGGTCGCCGTCGACGCGCCGCCCGCGTCTTACCTCGCCAACGCCGGCGCCGCCGCCGACAGCGGCGTGACCGAGCAGGACGTGCAGGATGTCCTGATCGCGATCGCGCCGGTCGTCGGCACCGCGAAGGTCGTGTCCGCGGGCGGGAACATGATGCGCGCGCTCGGTTTCGCGATCGCGGTCGCCGAGGAGGACGACGTTCTCTGACCGGATACGGGCGGGCCTGCCTGGGTGAGGCGTGCCCGCCCGCCCTGCCCGCTGTGTCGGCACTGGCGCTTACGCTAGCCGGGTGCGCCCGCGTCACCTCGTGCTCTTGCACGGCCAGCCAGGACTGGGGGCCGACTGGCTGCCGGTGATGGCGCGGCTGCCTGAGTCGCTCAGCGTGATCGCGCCTGACCGGCCCGGGCACGGCTCGAGCCCGCTGCCGGGCGGCGGCCTTGAGGTCAACGCCGCTGCCGTGCTTGCGGCACTCGACAGCGGCGGGATCGATCGAGCGGTGCTGGTCGGCCACTCCTACGGCGGCGGCGTCGCCCTGCAGGTCGCGGCCACCGTGCCGGACCGGATCGACGCCCTGATCCTGCTCGCCTCCGTGGGCCCCGACTGCCTCAACGTCTTCGACTGGCTGCTCGCCGCGCCGGTCGCCGGCGCCCTGACGTCCAGGGTCGCCTGGCAGTGGACGCCCGCCTTCGCGCGCGCAGCGCTGCGGCTGATGAGGCGGCGCGACGACAGCGTGCGGCATCCCAACTGGGAGGTGTGGGGGAATGCCCGCTGGGATAACGGCCCGCTGTGGCGCACGTTCCTCGCCGAGCAGCAGGCCCTCGTCCGCGAGGCGCCGGCCTTCGCCGGGCTGGCCGCGTCCGTCGGCGTTCCCGCCCTGGTCGTGACGGACCCGCACGACACGCTTGTCCCGTTCAAGACCGCAGCCGCGCTCAGCAACGTGCTGCCCGACGCCAGGCTGCACGTGATCGAGGGGGCAGGTCACCACTTGCCGCTGCGCGCGCCCGACGAGGTGGCGCGCCAGATCGTGGCGTTCCTCGAGTCGCTGGACGCCGAGCCGGCCCTGTTATAGCGGGCGGACCTGCTCAGCCTGCGGGCCCTTGGCCCCCTGCGCGGCGGTGAACTCGACTCGCTGGTTCTCCTCGAGGCTGCGGAAACCGTCGGACTGAATGGCGGTGTGGTGCACGAAGATGTCGGCACCTCCGTCGTCCGGCGCGATGAAGCCATAGCCCTTGGTCGAGTTGAACCACTTCACGGTGCCCTGCGGCATGAACTTGCTCCTAGTTAAGCGATCTCAAGGCCATCTAACACCATCGCGGTGCTCCGCCGCTGGCCGCGCCGCAGGCCCGTGATCTTGCTGCGGCTCAGGCCGCGCTCCTGGTCAGCCCAGCCGCTCGGCGTACATCGCGTCCACCCGGTACCGGATGCGGAGCAGTTGCTGCCCGTGCGCGTCGATGATCGACCTGACCTCGTCGAGTACCTCCCGCTGCCTGGCCCGCGGCAGGACCGCGATGTGGCTGACGCTGCGGACCCGGTCGACCAGGTCACCAGGCGAGCAGTGCTGCACGTGAGAGAAGGTCGCCTCGACCCACTCCGACCACGTGCCGCGCTCGTCGATCCGCTCCGCGCTCGTCTTGCCGTCGCCGTGCTCGCGCCACGGGGCGTCGCTCTCGACCCGGTCCATGACCGACCAGACCGCGTCGATCCAGTCCACGCCGCGGTCGCGGGCATTCCAGATCAGCCCGAGCCGGCCGCCTGCGCGCACCACCCTGGCAAGCTCGGCCAGCGCGCGCCCGGCGTCGAACCAGTGAAACGCCTGCGCGACCACGACAACGTCCAGGCTCCCCGCGGCGAAGGGCAGCGCCTCGGCAACCCCGGCGAGCACGGGCACGTCAGGCAGCCGCTCGCGCAGCCGCGCGCGCATGCCGCCGACCGGCTCCACCGCCACCAGGCGCGCGCCGAGCCCGGCGAGCTGCACGGTCAGCTTGCCAGTCCCTGCGGCCAGGTCCATCACCCGGCGACCTGGGCCGATGCCGAGATTGCTGGCCAGCCATCGGGTCGCGTCCGCCGGATAGGACGGCCTGGCACGGTCGTACGCCTCGGCCTCTGCCTGGAAGCCGCGCGAGGCGACCTCGTGCACTTCGGCTGGCAGCCGCTGCTCAAGCTCCATCTGCGCTCCCTGCGACGTGCGCCCGGTCGCCTCATGACACTATGCCGTGATGAGTGAGCAAACCGGGGCGCCGCTGAGCCGGGCCGCAGCGTCGGCGGCGGTGACCGAGCTCGGCTGGCGGTACGTGCTCGGCGTCGCGCAGACGAGCGTCCAGGCTGGCGGCTTGCCGCAGGCAGCCGAGGCAGCAGCGGCCATAGCGGTGCAGGCTGGCCTGGCCGCCGATGGCCGGCTGCTGGCCGACATCAGGGGCGGCCAGCTGATCCTGACGATCAGGAACCCCGCGGGCGGACTGCTCGCCGCGGCCGAGACCGAGCTGGCCGGCCAGGTCTCTGCGATCCTCGCCACGCTCGGGCTCAGGCCCGTCAGCGGTCCCGTGGACGGCCGGTCGGTGCAGATGGTAGAGATCGCGATCGACTCGCTCGATATCCCCGCGATCTTGCCGTTCTGGCGCGCCGCGCTCGGCTACACCGACGAGCCAGGCAGCCAGGGCCCGGCGCGCGCGATCGTCGATCCGGCCGGCCAGTGCCCCGCGGTCTGGTTCCAGCAGATGACCGGGCCACGGCCGCAGCGCAACCGGATCCACCTGGACATCTCGGTGCCGCACGACGAGGCGCGGCGGCGGATCGATGCCGCGCTCGCGGCCGGCGGCGTCCTGGTGTCCGACGCGGCGGCGCCCGCCTTCTGGGTGCTCGCCGACGCCGAGGGCAACGAGGCGTGCATCACGACCTGGCAGGGCAGGGACGGTCCTAGCTGATCCCTTCGGCGATCAGCTGGTCGAAGCGGCCGAGCACGCCGCGGTCACCCGAGCGCTCGAGCGGGGTACCGGCGGGGCGCTGCCAGAGCCAGCAGTCCAGGTCGCCGGCGTCGCCGCGAATCGTCGCTGCCGCGGTGCTGCCAGAATCCGGGCCGCCATGGTCAGCGGCGGCGACGTCAATGCCCGGCTGGTCGTAGGTCTTGCCGTCCTCGGGGTCGGTGCCGCTGAACTGCCCGAGCCTGACGAACCAGGAATCGCCGGTGTCGGCCGCCTGGATCCGCAGCGTGGCCGTGTCCTCCGCCGCGAAGGTACCCCAGGCGGGCGGGTCACCGCCGTACATGATCCGCAGCGCCTCGTCGACGCCGTCGGCACTGAGCGCCGGGTCCATGAGGGAGCGGCGCTCGCCAGCGGTCAGCTCGGCGTCGACCCGGTGGATCAGGGCCTCGTGCGCCTGGCGGCGGATGATGAACCCGACGGTCTGGTCGTCGGACCAGGTCCAGGCGTGGTCCTGCGGGCTCGCTGAGGTCAGGGCCTTGCCCAGGTCGCCGCTTGCGGTCAGGTAGAACGCCATCAGCGCAGAGCGGCTGTCCGGCCTGGCCGGCTTCTGCGCCTCGGCCCCGTCAGGGCCCGTTCCCTCGCGCACGATGGTTCCCCAGAACCACTGCACCCCGCCGAGATGCCACAACAGGTCGCCGGCATTCCAGTCCGGGCAGGTCGGCACCCTCGCGTCGGCGGCCGCGCCGTCCAGAGCGTGCCCGAACAGGGCAGACTCACGAGCCAGGTGACCGAGGTAGTCGATGTTGCGCGGGTTGTACGTCGTCACGATCCACTCCCTTGCGGCGTGCGGGTCCACGCCATTGTCCAGCGTGCCGGGCCCGCGTGCCGGCTTATCTGAGCTACCGCCCGGGCCGGTCCGACACGGATCGTGCCGGGTACCCTCGGCAGGATGCGGGCGGACTCGGTCGGGATCGAGCCCATGACCGACGAGCACGCCCAGCAGGTTCTTGCGATCTACCAGGCAGGAATCGACGAGGGCGACGCCACGTTCGAGACCGCCGCGCCAGGCTGGGCCGACTTCACCAGCGCCAGGCTGCCCGTGCACCGGTTCGTCGCGGTCGACACCGCCAGCGGCGCCGTGCTCGGCTGGGTCGCCGTGTCGCCCGTCTCGCGCCGGCCGGCGTACCGGGGTGTCGTCGAGCACTCGGTGTACGTGCGGCCGGCGGCGCGCGGTCGCAAGATCGGGCGGCTGCTGCTCTCCGCGCTGATCGCGTCGACCGAGGCCGCCGGGATCTGGACGATCCAGTCCGGGATCTTCCCGGAGAACACCGCGAGCGTCGCGCTGCACGAGGCTGCCGGGTTCCGTATCGTCGGCAGGCGCGAGCGGCTGGCCAGGCAGCACGGCCGCTGGCGGGACGTGCTGCTGATGGAACGGCGGAGCGGCGTGGTATGACTGGCCGGTACGTCGGGAGGCGCGATGAACAGGTGGCTGGTGCTGGCCGGCTACGGGCTGCTGGCCGCGTGCACCCAGCTGCTGTGGCTGTCATACGCCTTCATCGAGTCACCTGCCCACCGGGCGATGGGCGTGTCTGTCTCGGACGTCGGCGACCTGGCCGCGATCTTCCCTTTGATGTACGTCGTCCTCGCGCTGCCGTTCGGGCGATGGCTCGACGTCAGCTTCGAGCGCGCGCTCGGGCTCGGCGCGGTGCTGACCGCGGCCGGCGGGCTGCTCCGGCTGGCCGGTGCCGATTCCTTCTGGTGGGCGCTGGCCGGGCAGCTGGTGATCGCCGTCGGCCAGCCGCTCGTGCTCAACTCGATCTCGAAGATCGCCGGGCGCTACTTCCCTGAGCGGGAGCGCACCGCAGCCATCTCGATCGGCAGCGTGTCGCTGTATCTCGGCATCCTGGCCGCCGCGCTGTCGGCCAGGCCGCTGTTCGACGCCGGCGGCCTGCGCCTGGTTGTGCTGGTGCATGGCGCCGTCGCGGTGGCGGCCGCGGCGTGGGTGCTGGCTGCCCTGCGCACGCCCGCGTCCTTCCGCGGTGACGCGTCGGTGCGTGTCACGCTCGGCTGGCTGAAACGGGACCGTTTCATGTGGGCGCTCGGCGGGCTCCTGTTCGTGGGTATGGGCATCTTCAACGCGGTCGCGACCTGGCTCGACCCGATACTCGGCCACTTCCACCACGGTTCGGCCAGCGGCAACCTCTTCGCGGTCCTGACCGGCGCGGGCATCCTTGGCGCGGCCGTGCTGCCTGAGCTGGCGGCCACGCGGGACCGGCGCCGAGCCATGCTCGTGACCACGCTCGCGGTCACGGCCGTCGCGTTCGGCGCCATCGCGCTCTGGCACGGGGTGGTGTTCGTCGGCATCGTGCTGTTCATCGAGGGCTTTGTCTTGCTCGCGGCGCTGCCCGTGGTTCTCGACTGGTCTGAGCTGCACTCCGGACCCGAGCGGGCGGGCGCGGCTGTCGGCTTCCTGCTGCTGGCCGGGAACCTCGGCGGGATCGTCCTGCTGCTGCTCGTGCAGACCGTGATCGGCAGTGCGCACGCCTCGCTCGCCGTCCTGGTGGCCGCGGCGCTGGCGGGGCTCGGACTCGCCACGAGGCTGCCCGCGCGGATCGGCGGGACGGCGCGCCAGGAACGTCCGAGCCAGTGACCGCCCTCACAACAGGTTCAGCTCGCGGGCCCGGGCAACGGCCTCGGTGCGGTTCGCGGCGCCGAGCTTGCCCAGCACGTGGCTCACGTGCTTCTTGACGGTGTCGACGGTGACCACGAGTTCCCCGGCGATGGCCTGGTTCGAGCCGCCTGCCGCCAGCAACGTCAGTACCTCCAGCTCGCGGCTGGTCAGCGGCTCGATGAGGCTAGGCACCGCGGCGGCATCCCCGTCGGAACCATGCACGTGCCCGGCGCCGAAGGCACGCTGGAGCCTGGCCAGGTAGCCGAGCGGGACACCCGCGGCCGCCTGCCCGGCTCGCTGGGCCGCGATGAGCCGGCCGAGCAGCGCGGCCATCGGCGCGCCCTCGTCGGCGAAGATCCGAACGTGGCCCTGCGGGCAGGCGAGCAGGAGCGCCTCGGCCAGGGCCGTGACCGCGGCTGCCTCATCGCCGGTAGCGGCCAGCGCCAGTCCACGTAGCGCGCCGGTCTCGATGAGGCTGCCGGCCCGGTCCTGGGCGGCGGCAGCGGCGTGCAGCCGGTCCAGCAGGGCGAGGGCCTGCCCGGGCCGGCCCTGGGCGAGCAGGATCCGGGCCAGCGCCAAGTGCCCGGGCTCGCGCGCGTAGTCCGGCTCGTCGTCTGGGCCGAGGCCGTTCTCCTGCGCGAAGCTGGCCGCGGCGGCCAGGTCACCCTGGGCCAGCAGCAGCCTGGCCCGCCGGGCGGATACTGGGTTGAGCAAGCCGGCCGGACCCGGTGAGGCCTCGTGGGCCTCCGCGATCGCCTCCAGCGCCCCGGCCGGATCACCGGTGGCCTGCCGGATCCACGCCAGCGTGGCCAGGCCATCGGCCAGCGCGACGGCGTAGACGAACTGGCGGCACAGCGCGATGCCCTCGATCGCGTGCCGCCGCGCGACATCGAGCTCGTCCCGCTGGTAGGCGACCTCGGCCAGGCCCACGTGGCCCAGTCCGGCGGCCAGCGCCAGCCGGCCGGCAGTAACGAGGGTGTCCAGAGCCCGCTCGCAGGTCAGCACCGCCGCGTCCAGGCGACCCTGGGCACGCTGGATCTGCACCAGCGAGTAGTAGCCCCACGCGGCCACCGTAAGCTGGCCGGTCTCGCGCCATTCGCTGACGCTGGATGCGATGGGGCGTTCGGCGTCGGTGAGCCGGCCACGCAGCCATTCGGCCACGGCCAGGAATACCTGCGCGTTGGCGCTCAGCAGCCGTTCTCCTGGTTTGACCTGGGCCAGGGTCTGGGTGGCGAACGCGACCGTGGCCTCGGCGTCGCCGCGGTACTGGGCGAGAAAGCTGCGAAGGAGCGTGGTCAGGGCAGGGACGTTGATCAGGTTGCTGTCCGCCGCGCCGCCGACTGGCTCGAACGGTTCGCCGGCCCAGCCGGAGGGCGCGAGCGCGACCGCGTCAAGGAGCGATTCCACGACGTCGAAATGGCCGCTGGTGGCGGCCATGATCGCCTGCGCCAGCAACAGCCGGGGCCGGGACCTGACCACCTCGTCGGGGAGCACTGACATCCACCGGTGGATGGTCGCGGCCTCGCCGCGAATGTAGTAGACCAGGTCGTAGTGCTGCTCGATGATCCGGGCCGCCCAGAGCATCTCCCCGGCCGCGGACGCGTGCCCGATGGCGGCATCGGCCAGCGCGCGCTGCTCGTACCAGGCCGCGGCGTTGCGGTGCAGCTGCGCCATGCGGCTGGGCTGCTCTTCCTGCAGGCGGGCGCGGAGCAGGTCGGCGAACAGGTGGTGATAGCGCCACCACCCGCGCACCTCATCAAGCGGGATGAGGAACAAACCAGCCCGTTCCGCCTGCTCGAGCAGTGCCTGGCTGCCCTCGCGGCCGGTGACGGCATCGCACAACGGGCCGCTGAGCCGTTCCAGCACCGAGGTCTCGAGCAGGAACGTGCGCAGTTGTTCGTCCTGCCGTTCAAGCACCTCCTCGGCCAGGTAATCGAGGACGTACCGGTGGCTCCCGGTGAACGCGGCCACGAATGCGGCGGCATCGTCATGTCCGCGCAGTGACAGCGCGGCCAGCGCCAGCCCGGCCGCCCAGCCCTCTGTCCTGGCCGCCAGCGCCGCCACCGACGCATCCGGCAGGGCCGCCGCCTGCTGGAGCAGCTTTCCGGCCTCTGCGGGCGTGAACCGCAGCTCGGCGACGCGTACCTCAGTCAGCTGGCCGCGTGCCCGCAGCCGCGCCAGCGGCAGCGGCGGGTCGCTGCGGCTGGCCAGTACCACGCGCATCCCGGCCGGCCGGCGCTCGACCAGGAACGAGAGTGACTCGTGCACCTGCGGCGAGCCGATCACGTGGTAGTCGTCGAGGACGAGCAGTGCCTCCTCGCCGGCCAGATCATTGATCAGGGCCGTGACCAAGCCATGGAACGACGACGGCGCGGGCGGGCCGAGCAGCGGAGCCACCCGTTCGCCGGTCCCTGGGCGGGCCCGGTCCAGCGCGGCCACCGCGTGGCGCCAGAACCGGGCCGGGTCGTTGTCCGCCGCGTCCAGCGACAGCCACGCGGCCGGGAGCTCGCCGCGCCTGGCCAATTCAGTCAGCAGAACCGTCTTGCCGTACCCGGCTGGCCCGCAGACCAGGATCAGCCCCCGTGCCAGGCCTTCATCGAGCCGCGTCATCAGCCGCGGCCGCGGCACCATGCCAGGCCGCCGCCCAGGTACGTGCAGCTTGGTGGCCAGCAGGCCATCAGATCCCGTGGCTGTCACTGGCGACTAGTTTCCCCCGACCTCGGGCCGCTATCAACCCCCGCCCGGAACTCCGGGTACTGATCATGCGGCACCATCGTGCCGTCGCGGTCGCGGAAGATTCCACCCCAATTGCCACCTTCGAGTGACGCCGATCCCGTTCCGGGTTCGTAGCGTCCGCAAGGAGAGCGAGAAAGGAGCAGCAACGTGAGGACGGCCCACATAGACACCATGAACGGAGCCACCTCCCGGTCCGCGATCACGGCGACCGGACTCTGCAGGTCCTACGGCGAGCACCTGGTGTTCGAGGACCTGGACCTGGATGTGCCGGAGGGCACCATCTTCGCCCTGCTCGGCCCGAACGGCGCCGGCAAGACGACCGCGGTGAACATCTTGTCGACCCTGATCGGCGCGGACGCGGGCAGCGCGACGGTCGCCGGTCATGACGTAGCCCGCGATCCCGACGGCGTGCGCGGGGCGATCGGCGTCACTGGCCAGTTCTCGGCCGTGGACGGGCTGCTCACCGGCCGCGAGAACCTGATCCTGATGGCCGACCTGCACAAATTCGGCAAGAAGGCCGGGCGGCGCCGCGCCGACGACCTGCTCGCGCGGTTCGATCTGGTCGAGGCCGCAGCGAAGCCAGCCTCGACCTACTCCGGAGGCATGCGCCGTCGGCTGGACCTGGCGATGACGCTGGTCGGGAACCCGTCGGTGATCTTCCTTGACGAGCCCACCACGGGCCTGGACCCCCGCAGCCGGCGCACCATGTGGGACACCATCCGCGACCTGGCCTCAGACGGCGTCACGATCTTCTTGACCACGCAGAACCTGGAAGAGGCCGACGAGCTCGCCGACCTGATCGGCGTGCTGGACCACGGCCGCCTTGTCGCCGAGGGCACGTCGGCGCAACTCAAGGCCCGCATCTCTGGCGGGCACATCGAGCTGACATTCCCCGGTGCCGCCGAGCTGGACGCCGCCTCGCGGGTACTGCAGGCGATGTCCCGGGACGACGACGCCCTCACGCTCCAGCTTCCCGGCGACGGCAGCGTCCGCTCCCTGCGCGCCCTGTTCAGCCGGCTCGACGACGCCGGGATCGAGGTCGCGACCCTCTCGGTCCACACCCCTGATCTCGACGATGTCTTCTTCGCCCTGACCGGGCGTCCCGCGGACCTGAGCCCTTCCGGCCAGCGCAGCGACACCGAACTGGAGGCCGTCACGTGAGCGCCAATACCTTCACCGATTCGGCGACGATGTTCCGCCGTGACCTGCGCCACACCGTCCGCTACCCGGTCATGCTGATCTCGTCGGTCGGCGTGCCCGTCGTGCTGCTCCTGCTGTTCGCCGGGGTCTTCGGCGGAGCGATGAAGACCGCCGTGGCCGCAGTGGCACCCGGCGCCTCCTACATCGACTACATCGTGCCCGGCGTCATGCTGATGGCCGTCGGCTACGGCTGCTCGACCACCGCGCTGGCCGTCAACCGGGACATGACCGAGGGCATCATCGCGCGCTTCAAGACCATGCGGATCGCGCGGACGTCGGTTCTGACCGGCCACGTCACCGGCGCGGTCATCAGGACGCTGCTCGCGGTGGCGTTCACCGTGGGCGTGTCGGCCCTGCTGGGCTTCCGCCCGCACGCGAGCGCGCTCGCCTGGCTCGGGGTGCTCGGAATCGTCGGCCTGCTGACGCTCGCCTTGACCTGGCTGTCAGTCGCCATGGGCCTGGCGGCCAAGAAGCCCGAGGGCACGACGAGCTTCATTCTCCTCGTCCAGGTGCTGCCGTTCGTCAGCAGCGCGTTCGTCCCCGCCAACACGATGACGGCCGGCGTGCGGTGGTTCGCACACAACGAACCGTTCTCACCGGTCATCGACACCATCCGCGGCCTGCTGCTCGGCCATCCGCCCGGCCACACCGGCTATGTGGCCGTCGCCTGGTGCGCGGGGCTGGCGCTGCTGGGCTTCGTCTGGGCGCGGGCGATGTTCAACCGCGATCCGTCACGGTAGGGCGCCGCGGAGGAAGGACGACAGCTATGCATTCTCTGCGTGTCACCGCCGAGACGTCGTCGGACGGTCTCGTCGAGCGCGACTTCGCCGTCGGTGAGGTCACCGGTGTTCTCTGGTCGCCCGTATCCGGTGCCGGTCGCGCTCCACTTGTGCTGTTGGGGCACGGCGGCGGCCAGCACAAGAAGGCCCCGGCAATGGCCGGGCGTGCCCGCCGCATCGTGACCAGTTGCGGTTTCACCGTCGCGTCGATCGACGCGCCAGGACACGGCGGCCGGCCGCGCACGGCGCACGACGAACAGGAGATCGCCGCGATGCAGCAGGCGATGGTGGCCGGCAAGCCGGTCGGCCCGATCGTCGTCCGCTACAACGCGCACCTGGCGGAGCGCGCCGTGCCCGAATGGCAGGCGGCGCTGGACGCCCTGCGGGCACTGCCCGAGATCGGCGCCGGAGGGCCGGTCGGTTACTTCGGCTTGAACATGGGCACCGCGATCGGCGTGCCGCTGGCGGCGGCCGAACCCAGGATCACCGCCGCTGTCTTCGGGCTGCACTGGCCCGATCGTCTGGCAGAGGCGGCAACCCGGATCACCATTCCGATCGAGTTCGACCTCCAGTGGGACGACGAGCACATCGATCGCCAATCGGGCCTCGCGTTGTTCGATGCGTTTGCCTCGAAAGACAAGACGTTGCACGCCAACGCGGGCGCGCACAAAGACCTGCCAAGGTTCGAGATCGACAGCGCGGTCCGGTTCTTCGCCAGGCACCTCGGCCGGGCCGCCGTATCACCGGCCGGCATGACATGACCGCATCGGCTGGGGCCCGGCGTGCCCAGATGCCGTGCTCTGCCCGCGTCTTGTGTTCATCGGCCACGCCCGCTGGCCGGCGCCGTCCCGTTGAGGAAGTGCTCGATCGGGAGGGTGGCGGCGCCGAGCCCGACGGCATCGGGCCCCAGATGGCCCAGTCCGATCGACGTGCTAGCGAACGGATGGCTCAGTGAATGCTGGCGCGCTGCCTCGCGGATGTCGGGGAGCATGCGCTCCCCGAGCAGGAGTCCGGCCCAGCCGCCGAGGATGATTCGCTCGGGGCTGATCAGGTTGATCAGGTTCGCGATGCCGACGCCGAGGTACAAGGCCGTGTCGGCAAGCACCCGTCCGGCCGCCGGCGATGTGGCGGCCATCTCGATCAGCGCGGCAAGCGCCGACTCCTCGTCCTCGCCGGGCAGCGGCGAGCCGAACCGGTCAAGGATCGCCTCGGCGCCCACGTAAGCCTCCAGGCACCCGCGCGATCCGCATCGGCAGGACCGGCCGCCCACCACGACCGTGGTATGACCCCACTCGGCCGCCTTCGAGCTCACGCCGCGCCGGGAGCTGTCGCTGGAGATGAGGCTAGCGCCGACCCCTGAGCCAATGAGGCAGACGACCGCGTGGCGGGCGCCACGGCCCGCGCCGAACCAGAGTTCCGCCTGGCCCATCGTCCTGGCGCCGTTGTCGATGTGGAGGGGCACCTGCGTGCCGGTCTCGAGCAGCCGTTTCAGCGGGACCGATTCCCAGCCGAAGGGCTGTCCGTGGACCAGCAGTTCCTGACCGTCCTCGACGATTCCCGGGACCCCGACACCGACCCCGAGCACCGCCGAGGGCGCGACGCCCGCGCTGGTCATCACCGCGTCCAGCCCCGACAGTATCGCCGCGACGATCACGTCAGGGCCGTGCTGGCGCGGGTCGAGCGGGTAGCCGGCCTTGGCGCGCTCGGTCATCATCAGATCGAACAGCTCGACCTGGACCCGCGTCTCGCCGACGTCGACTCCGATGACGTACCCGTAGTCAGGGTTGACCTGGAGCAGCGCGCGCGGGCGGCCGCCGTCGGAGTCGACCGAGCCCGCCTCGGCGGCGATGCCGTCGTCGATCAGCTCGCGGATGACGTTGCTGACCGAGGCGGCGCTGAGCCCGGTGGCATCGCTCAGGTCGAGCCGGCTGCACGGCTGCTCAAAGTACAGCGCGGACAGCAGCACGGACCGGTTGTCCCGGCGCAGGTCACGAACGGTCGCTCGGCGTCGCGCCAGCATGTTGCCCCCGCGGTGTGGGTCTTACGTCAAGGATCTTACGGAACGCGGATTTCGTTCGCGGGCTTGACCCGCATCCGCAGCCCAGTTAAATTCCGATGTGAACTAAGCCCTGAAATAAGCCTACGGCCATTCTGCGGTGGCGTTGCACAAGGATGGATTCGCCATGGCTTCACGTATCACGTCTGCGTTACGGCAGCATCGGCGGATCTGGGTGCTGGCGGCCGTGGCGGCGCTGGCCGCGGCCATGGCCATCGTGGCGAGCCCCGCCAGCCGGGCGAGGGCCGCGGCGACGCTGTTGTCGCAGGGCAAGCCGGCCACCGCGTCCTCGACCGAGAACGGCACCTTCCCGGCTTCGGCCGCCGTCGACGGAAACACGGGTACCCGCTGGTCAAGCGCGTTCTCCGACCCGCAATGGCTGCAAGTTGACCTTGGCGCGAGCGCCTCCATCACCCAGGTGGTCCTGCAATGGGAGGCCGCGTACGCGAAGGCGTTCCAGATCCAGACCTCGAACGACGGCACCGCCTGGACCACGATCTACTCCACGACGACGGGCACAGGTGGAACGCAGACCCTGAACGTGACCGGATCTGGCCGGTACGTCCGTATGTACGGCACAGCACGCGCGACCCAGTACGGGTATTCGCTCTGGGAGTTCGGCGTCTACGGCTCGCTGTCCGGCGGCGGCTGCGGTACGGCGAACGCCGCCCTGAACCAGCCAGCCACCGCATCCTCGACCGAAGGCGGCGGTTTTCCTGCGTCGGCCGCCGTGGACGGCAGCACGGGCACCCGCTGGTCAAGCGCTTTCTCGGACCCGCAATGGCTACGCGTCGACCTCGGTTCGGCCAAGAACATCTGTCAGGTCACGCTGAACTGGGAGGCCGCGTACGCGAGGTCGTTCCAGATCCAGACCTCGAACGACGGCGCCACCTGGACCACGATCTACTCCACGACGACGGGCACAGGAGGAACGCAGACCCTGAACGTGACCGGATCTGGCCGGTACATCCGCATGTACGGAACGGCCAGGGCGACCCAGTACGGCTACTCCCTCTGGGAGTTCGGGGTGTATACCGCCGGCTCCGGCGGCGGGAACACGGTCACCGTCACCAACCCCGGCAGCCAGAGTTCCGCCGTCGGCACCGCGGTCAGCCTTCAGATCACCGCCACCGACTCCGCCAGCGGCCAGACGCTGACCTACAGCGCGACCGGCCTGCCCGCCGGCCTGTCGATCGGCTCCTCGTCCGGGCTCATCTCGGGGACGCCGGCGAGCGCTGGCTCCTCGAGCGTGACCGTGACCGCCAGGGACACGACCGGCGCCTCCGGGTCGGCCTCGTTCGGGTGGACGGTGAGCACGGCCGGCGGCTGCCCGTCGCAGCCGAACACGCCTAACCTCGGCCCGAACGTTGACGTCTTCGACCCGGGCATGTCCAGCGCGTCCATCCAGTCAACGCTGGACTCGGTCTTCAGCACGCAGAAGCTGAACCAGTTCGGCACCCAGCGCTTCGCCCTGCTGTTCAAGCCAGGAACGTACAACGTCGAAGCCAACATCGGGTACTACACGTCCGTCGCGGGCCTCGGCCAGAACCCGGACGACGTCACGATCAACGGCGACGTCACCGTCGACGCCTTTGACGGAACCGGCAACGCCACGCAGAACTTCTGGCGGTCCGCCGAGAACATGGCGATCAACCCGTCAGCGGGGTCGGACCGGTGGGCAGTGGCGCAGGCGGGCCCGTTCCGCCGGATGGACGTCCGCGGCGGGCTTGAGCTGTACCCGGCCAGCTTCGGCTACGCCAGCGGCGGCTACATCGCCGACACCAAGGTCTCCGGCCAGGTGTCCTCCGTGTCCCAGCAGCAGTGGTACTCCAGGGACAGCAACTTCGGCAGCTGGAGCGGCTCGGTCTGGAACATGGTGTTCTCGGGTGTCAGCGGCGCCCCCTCGCAGAGCTTCCCGAGCCCGCCGATGACGACCCTGGCCACCACGCCGGTGTCGCGGGACGTGCCATACCTCTACGTCGACTCGAGCGGCAACTACCGCGTATTCGAGCCGTCCCTGCGGACCAATGCGTCCGGTCCTAGCTGGGCGAACGGCCCGACGGCCGGCACCTCGGTGCCGATGAGCCAGTTCTTCGTAGCCACCCCGTCGATGAGCGCCGCGACCATCAACACCGCGCTTTCTGAAGGCTGCAACCTGCTGTTCACCCCCGGTGTCTACAACCTCAACCAGACGCTCAGCGTCACCCACGCCGACACCACCATTCTCGGCATCGGGTTCCCGACCCTGATCCCGCAGAACGGCGTCACCACCATGGCCGTGTCAGACGTCAACGGAGTCCGGATCAAGGGCCTGCTGTTCGACGCGGGGACGACGAACTCGGCTGCCCTGCTGACCGTTGGCACCGCAGGCTCGGCGGCAAGGCACGCGAGTGACCCGATCTCGGTCCAGGACGTGTTCTTCAGGATCGGCGGCGACATCGCCGGCAAGGCCGCGGCCAGCCTGGTCGTGAACGCCTACGACACCATCGTGGATGACATCTGGGCCTGGCGTGCCGACCACGGCAACTCGGGGACGGTGGGCTGGACGACCAACACCGCCGACAACGGAATGATCGTGAACGGCAGCAACGTGGAGGCTACCGGCCTGTTCGTCGAGCATTACCAGAAGACCGAGGTCGCCTGGAACGGACAGAACGGAAAGATCATTTTCTTCCAGAACGAGATGCCCTACGACCCGCCGAACCAGGCGGCCTGGATGAACGGTTCGTCCAACGGGTATCCGGCGATCGCCGTGGCCAGCAACGTCACCTCGTTCGGCGGCTGGGGTCTTGGCAGCTATTGCTACTTCAATGTCAATCCGGCCGTCAGCTCGGCCACCGCGTTCTCCTCGCCGACCACCTCCGGGGTTGCGTGGCATGACTTGCTCACAGTCTCGCTGGGCGGCGTGGGCACCATCACCCACGTCATCAACTCCACCGGCGCGGCGACACCGTCCAACACCACACCGAGTGACGTCGTCAGCTATCCGTAGGCAGCTCTCCAGCGGCTCCGGAAGACGGGAGGCTCGCGGAATGAACAAGACGAACGGCGGGTGCCGGCCAGGATCGCTGCGGCGGTGCCGGGCGCTGGCCGCCCTGGCACTGGTTGCCGGATGCCTGACCAGCGTCGCGGTCGTGTCCCTGGCGGGAGTCCCTGCGGCGCTGGCCGACACCGTGCCGCCTCCTCCGGCCGGCTGGACCACGGTGTTCGGCGAGAATTTTGCCGGTCCCGCCGGATCGGCGCCGTCGGCGGGGAACTGGTTCTACGACATCGGGACCGGATTCGGGACCGGGGAGATCGAGCACACGACGAACTCCACGAGCAACGTGTACCTGGACGGCAACGGCCATCTGGTGGTCAAGGCGACCAGCAGCGGCGGGGCGTGGACGTCCGGGCGGATCGAGAGCACCAGGGACGACTTTCAGGCACCGCCCGGCGGCAAGCTCGAGATGACCGCGTCGATACAGCAGCCGAACCCGGCCAGCGGCCTCGGGTACTGGCCTGCCTTCTGGGCACTCGGATCTCCCATGCGAACGGGCGGCGGCTGGCCGGGCTCCGGAGAGATCGACATGATGGAAGACGTCAACGCGCTCAACCAGGCGTCCCAGACCCTGCACGACGGGGCGGGCAGCAGCGGTCACCCGCTGATCGCCTGCCCAGGCGCCGGGTCCGGGTGCCAGACCGGCTATCACACCTACTCGGTGATTCTCGACCGGGCCAACACAAGCGCGGAGTTCCTCCAGTTCCTGATGGACGGCACCGTCGAGAGCACCATCACCGAGTCCTCGGTTGGCACGGCGGCCTGGCAGGCGGCCATCGATCACGGCTTCTTCATCATTTTCGACCTGGCCATGGGCGGCAATTACCCGAACGGGATCTGCGGCTGCACGACCCCGACGGCGGCCACGACATCGGGCGCCGCCATGAGCGTGGGCTACGTCGCGGTGTACGAACAGGGCGGCAACTCCACGCCAACCGCGACCCCGACCGCGACCGGGCAGGTCACCGGGATTAGCGGGCTTTGCCTTGCCAGCCAGAGCTCGCTGAACGCTGCGGGCAACCCCATCGTCGTGAGCGGCTGCAACGGCGGCGCTGGCCAGCAATGGTCCCCTTACACCGACGGCACCCTGCGGGTCCAGGGCGGCTGCCTGGATGTGGTGAGTGCCGGGACAACAAGCGGCACGAACGTCGACTGGTATCCCTGCAACGGCAGCGCCGCGCAAGGCTGGACGCATCAGGCCAACGGCGAGCTGGTGAATCCGCACTCCGGGTTGTGCCTGACCGATCCTGGCGGCAACACCAGCGCGCGGCTCGACATCGAAACATGCACCGACTCTGCCCAGCAGCGATGGACCATGCCGGGCGGCGGAGGCGGTAACACCGTCACGGTGACCAACCCGGGCAGCCAGACGGCCACCCTGGGCACGGCGGCCAGCGTGCAGATCAGGGCCAGTGACTCGGCCTCTGGCCAGACCCTGACCTACCGGGCCACGGGGTTGCCGAACGGGCTCTCGATCAACTCTTCGTCCGGGCTGATCTCCGGGACCCCCACCACGGCGGGCACGTCGAACGTCACGGTGACCGCCACAGACACGACAGGGGCAGCCGGATCGGCCTCCTTCACCTGGACCGTCAATCCGGCCAGCGGTGGCTGCGGCGCGGCCAATGTCGCGCTGAACCAGCCGACGACGGCGTCTTCCGTGGAGAACGCGTCGTTCCCGGCCGTGGCGGCGACCGACGGGAACGCCGGCACCCGCTGGTCAAGCGCGTTCTCTGATCCGCAGTGGCTGGAGGTCGACCTTGGCTCGGTTCGTTCTGTCTGCAAGGTGGTGCTGAACTGGGAAGCCGCGTACGCGAGGGCGTTCCAGGTCCAGACGTCCGCCGACGGCTCGGCATGGACGACCATCTACTCGGCCACTTCAGGGACTGGCGGCACCCAGACGCTGAACGTGGCCGGCTCTGGCCGCTATATCCGGATGTACGGCACTGCCCGCGCTACCCATTACGGCTACTCGCTCTGGGAGCTCCAGGTCTACGCGGCCGCCGCGGGTGGTGGCTGCGGTTCGGCCAATGTCGCGCTGAACCAGCCGACGACGGCGTCTTCCGTGCAGAGCGCGTCGTTCCCGGCCGTGGCGGCGACCGACGGGAACGCCGGCACCCGCTGGTCAAGCGCTTTCTCTGATCCGCAGTGGCTGGAGGTCGACCTTGGCTCGGCCCGGTCGGTCTGCAAGGTGGTGCTGAACTGGGAAGCCGCGTACGCGACCGCGTTCCAGATCCAGACGTCCGCCGACGGCTCCGCCTGGACCAGCATCTACTCGACCGCCAGCGGTACCGGCGGGGTCCAGACGCTGAACGTGACCGGTTCCGGGCGCTATATCCGCGTGTACGGCACGGCCAGGGCCACGCAGTACGGCTACTCGCTCTGGGAGCTCCAGGTCTACGCGGCGTGACCCGCCATAGCCGGAGGTGCCCAACCAATGGCGACACGCCCATAGGGCATGAGATCATCCCGAACTATGCGCAAAGACCTGCGGGAATCCCCCGAGTACGTCGCGGTCGCCGAGCATCTCCGGCGGCTGCACGAGCCGGCCTTCGGCCAGCCGCACCACGTCACCGACCTCGACATGACGCCCGACGCCAGCCGGATTGTGGCGACCGGATCGGTCTATGACGAACTCGAGGGGCTGCCGCGGACGGCCCTGTACCAGGTGCAAGATGGCGCGCTGCTCGCGCTGACCTCCGTTGGCGGGTCAGCCAGGGCCGCCAGGCTCGCGCCAGACGGCTCAGTGCTGGCCTTCCTGTCCGACCGGGCCAAGGCTCACGTGTTCCAGCTGTACCTGCTCGCCGGCCAGCAGCTCGGCGAGGCCCGGCCAGCGCCTGCCGTCCCCGGCACGGTCGAATCTCTCGCGTGGTCACCTGACGGCACGCGGATCCTGCTCGGGGTTGCCGGGCTCGGAGCCGAGATGGCTGACGCGCAGGGATCGGGAACGGTCGGCTCGGGTGAGTCCGGGCTGCCGTCCTGGTCCCCGCAAGTCGAGGCGGGGACGCCGGCAGATGCCTGGCGCAGCCTGTGGCTCTACACGCCGGACTCTGGCGAGCTCGCCAGGGTCTCACCCGGCGGGCTGAACGTATGGGAGGCGGCCTGGTCCGGTCCCGGGCACGTGCTGGCGATCACCAGCGAGCAGCCCGGCGAAGACGCCTGGTACTCCGCGGTGCTCAGCCGGCTGGACATCTCGACGGGCGAGGTGACCGAACTGCTCCGCAGCGACGTCCAGCTCGGGTTGCCAGCCGGGACGTCCGATGGCACGAGGGCCGCCGTGGTCGAGGCCGTCTGCAGCGACCGGTGGATCGTGGCGGGTGACCTGATCTTGCTGGATCTGGCGGACGGCACCAGGTGCGCCGTAGACACCGCCGGGACAGATGTCACCGCGGTCCAGTGGATCGACGTGACGCGGCTCGGCTACATCGGCCAGCGTCATCTGGACAGCGTGGCCGGGATCGCCGACGTCGGCGAGGGACCCCTGCCGGAGACGGTCACCGCCAAGGAGCTGGTGGCGTCCGCGCAGTCGTGGGCGAGCTGGTTCTGCCCGGCCGGCGCCTTCACGTCCGACGGCCGGGTGGTGGTCATCCGGGACGACTACGACCTTCCGCAGGAGATAGCGATCGTCGGCACGGGAGCCGACCAGGTGCTGGCTTCCCTGGCCCACGCCGGCACCGACTACATCCGGTCTGTCGCGGGCTCGGCGACGAACGTCAGCTGGAGCGCACCGGACGGGACTCTGATCGAAGGAATCCTCTGCACGCCGCCAGGGACCGGGCCGTTCCCCCTGGTCTTGCACGTCCACGGCGGGCCGATCGGGGCCTACCAGCGGAACTGGGCAATGCGTGACCACGCGGTACCCCTGCTGGTCTCCCGCGGATATGCGGTCCTGCACCCGAACCCGCGTGGCAGCTCAGGGCGGGGGCAAGAGTTCGCCGCCGCGGTCGTCGGCGACATGGGCGGCGCCGACACCCACGACTACCTGGCCGGAATCGACGCGATGATCGAGCGCGGGATCGCCGACCCGGCGTGGATCGGCACGATGGGCGTCAGCTATGGCGGGTTCATGTCGGCCTGGCTGGTGACGCAGGACCAGAGGTTCAAGGCCGCAGTGGCCGGCTCGCCGGTAACGGAGTGGTACAGCTTCACGTTCACGACCAACATCCCCCGCTGGGGGCTGTGGTTCCTGGGCAACGCCGACCCCGAACAGGCCGGAAACCAGGTGCACACACGCAGCCCGGTCATGCACGCGAGCAAGGTCAGGACGCCGACCCTGCTGACGGCTGGCGCGAGGGACCGCTGCACGCCGGCCGGCCAGGCCAGGGAGTTCTACCAGGCACTGATCAGCCATGGCATCGATTCCGAACTGGTGATCTACCCCGGGGAAGGACACGGCGTCAGCCGGTTCCCGGCCATCACTGACTATCTGGCCCGGCTCGTGACCTGGTTCGAGAGGTACATGCCTGCCTGACGTCGTGCCCCGCGCGGTGCGTTGCGCTTGCGGCAACTGGTTTGGTGTGCAAACCTATTGGCGAAAGCAAGGAGGCAGCATGACGCATCACGACGCTGGCGCGAACGACCCGGCCTCCGGCGGCCGCCCGCCGGGTGTCTCACACGACGGTCCGGACGCCAGCCAGGGCGGACCCGCGGCAGGACACGGCGGGCCTGATGTGCCTGCCAGCCTGCTCAGTGATCTCGGGCGGCTGCGCGAGCAGGCCAGGTCGATCAGGCACGCCTACTGGCTGCCGCTCCTCCTGTTCGGCCTGGTGATCGGCGCGAGTTCGCCGTTCTACCTGGTGACGCTGCCGTCGCCGTCGGGTGGTGTGATCTGGACGGGGACCGGCACGTTCGCGGCGTTCAGCGGCGTGTTCATCGGGAATCCGACCGGCCTTACCATCTACTGGCTGCTAACCATGGGCGCCGGGCTGTACGTCACGTGGCTCTGGTACCGGCGGCACGGGCGCCGGGTCGGCTTGATGACGCCGGCCAGGGGGTTCGTGGTCGCCGGCGTGGTCGCCGGGGCGCTGATCATCGTGCTGCCCACGATGCAGCCGCTCCCGTGGGACCTCGTTGTCAGGGGCACGCTTCCATTCCTGATCATCGCGGCCACGCTGTGGGTGCTCGCCTGGGCCGAGCGGAGCCGTGCGCTGCTGCTCGTGGCCGCGATCTTCACCGGATCAGCGCTGCTGGCTAGCCTCTACGACGTAGAGAACATCGTGACCTGGTTCGGCTGGTCCCTATCGACCCGCTTCACGACCCTGCCCAACGTCCTGCTGCCCGCGCTGGTACTGCTCGTCTCCGGGGCGTGCGCCTATGTCGTGCAGCGGCGCAAGCGGGTGACGGCGTGACCGCGGCGGCGCACCCGACCAACGGGCTTGACGAGACCGTCCACCAGCGGCATCGCCTTGGCATCCTCACGATCGCGGCCGAGGCCGAGAGCGCCGACTTCGGCTACCTTCGCCGGGCACTCGACCTGACCGCCGGCAACCTGTCCAGGCACCTGACCGTGCTCGAGGAAGCTGGCCTGGTCCAGGTGTCGAAGGGCTACGAAGGCAGGCGCCCGCGGACCTGGGTGAAGATCACCGCTGATGGCAGGGCAGCGCTCACCGCCGAGATCACCGCCCTGACCGAGCTGGTCCGCCGCCACGACGGGCTCGCCTAGCGGCCGCGGTCGCAGCAGCTCCCGCAGTCAGCGCACTCGCCGCACGCCTCACGGCATCCGTCGCAGCAGCGGATCCCGCGGGGTATCGCGCATGTTTCGGCGCCGCGGCCGGCGGTACCTACGCGCGCGATGGCGTGCGCTCTCCAGCGAGTGCCAGGCACGGCGAGCACGGAGGCCAGTGATGGACCCGACCGTCAGAATCGACAAGCGCGAACGAGAAAGCCGGGATGCTGCCAGGCCACCCCGGCGCAGCAGGATCGGACGGGCGATCGGATGGGCCGTCGCCCTGGCGGCCGCGCTGATCGCTGTTGTCCTTGTCCTTTCCACGGTGCACCTGCTGCCCCAGTTCAGGAATCCGTTCACCGAGACGACCACCGACCGCAGCTCGCCCGCGGTGCTCAAGTCGATCAGCTCGCTCAGCAGGTACGAGGCCGCGAGCGGGGCCTTCCAGGTCGTCGTCAACCTGGACCGGCACGTGTCCTGGCTGCCTTCGTTCATCGAGGGGACCCAGACGCTCTTCGTCGGCCAGGGCACGGACATCGCGTTCGTGGACTTCTCGCGGCTGAAGGGCAGCGCCATCAAGGTGTCACCCGACCGCAGGCGCGTGACGATCCTGGTTCCCAGCGCACGGCTCGAGCCAGCGGTGCTGAACGTCAAGCGCTCGTATGTGTTCGCACAGCAGCAGGGCCTGCTGACCAGGGTCGGCAACTTCTTCTCCGGCAACCCGAACAGCCAGCACCAGGTCTACGTGGTCGCGCAGCGGAAGATCCAGTTCGCCGCCAGGCACAGCGCGCTGCTCGCTCAGGCGCAGCGGAACACCAGGGCCATGCTGACCGGCCTGCTCCGCTCCCTGGGTTTCAAAACCGTCACCGTCACCTTCACCCCGCCCCCGAAGTAGCCAAACCTCCGCTCACGAACCATGATCAACTTGACTTTGGATCCGAACCGTACCGGCAAAGCACCCATTTCGGGCGCCAAAATGGCCGATTCGGATCCAAAGTCAACGTGATCATGGTGCGAACGGCGGCTTGGAGGCTGGGCGGGGGTCAGGAGCCTGGCGGGAGCGCGGCCGGGCGGTCGGGCCGGTCCGGCGCGGTGATGGGCCTGCGTTCTCCCGACCCGTTGGTCCGTACTGGTAGCTCGGTCGCGGCGGGCGGCGGGGTCCGCGGTTCCGCGGGCGTGAGCTGCGGCGCGGCCGCCTGGGGCGGGAACGGCGGCACCTGCGGCCCGGGCAGCGCCTCGGCTTCCCGGACCGGGCCTGGCGGGGGCGGCGCGTCCGGGGCCCTGTGCGCGACGGGCGCTGGCTGGGGCACGGGCGCCGGCTGGGGCACGGGCGCCGGCTCGGGAACGGGCCCCGGCTCGGGCACCAGCGCCTGCTCCGGCGCGGGCGGCGGCTCTGGCTCGGCCAGCATGGCGTCGTTGACGGCGTCCTGGTAGGCCTTCTGGAGCTTGGTCACCTCGGAGTCCGGGTCACGGAACCAGTTGGTCGACCAGATCCTGTGGAAGCGCCAGCCGAGCCGCTGCAGGTGCTCGCCCCGCAACCGGTCGCGGTCACGCACGCTGCCCGACTGCCGGTACGAGGTTCCGTCTGCCTCGATCGCCAGCAGCATCCGGTCGCCGTCGTCCGGGTGCGTGGCGGCGAAGTCGACCCGGTAGCCGCCGACCCCGAACTGCGGCACCACGGTGATCCCGCAGGCCGCGAGGCGGTCGCGCACGTCGGCCTCGAACGGGTTCAGCACGCCGCCGCCCGAGGTGGCCGGCGACGTCCCGCCGGAACCCGCGTACTCCAGGTAGTCAGCGAGCAGCTTCGCGCCGGCCTTGGTGAGCCGGTCAGGGTCGACGTCCTGGCTGGAGAACGAGCTGACCAAGGTCAGGTTGTGCTTCGCCCGCGTCGCGGCGACGTTCAGCCGGCGCTCGCCGCCGTCGCGCAGCAACGGTCCCCACTGGTACCGCATCCGGCCGTCCGGGTGCTTGCCGTAGCCGATCGACAAGATGATCGCGTCGCGCTCGTCGCCCTGCACCCGCTCCAGGTTCTTGACGAAGAACGGCTCAGCCTGATCCTCGGCGAAGAACGACTCAAGCTCGGGCCGCGAAGCCAGCGCCTTCCGCAGCGCGAGATCGATCCGCTCGGCGTGCTTGATCCCCAGGGCGATCACGCCGAGCGACTGGAGCGGCCGCAGCCTGGCGTGCTCCAGGATCAGCTCGGCCACCTTCTCGACCTCAGCGGTGACCGAGACCTCCTGACCGGGTTCCGGCGTCTGCTGCACGACCACGTGGCGCAGGCAGTCATCGCGCGCCACTCCCGGGAAGGTGGTCAGCGTGCCGCCGTAGATGTGCGCGTTGGAGAATGCCACGAGCCGCTCGTCCCTGCTCCGGTAGTGCCAGGCCAGCGGCCAGGTCGGCAGCAGCGGCCTGAGCGCGTCGAGCACCGACTCGAACCCCGCGCCGAACGAGACCAGCTCGTCGTCGTCGGCGAAGTCCTCCTCGCCGTCGCCGACCTGCCGGAAGAAGTTCGTCGGCGGCAGCTGCCTGTCGTCGCCGGCCACCACGATCTGGTGACCGCGCATGATCGACGGGATCGCGTCGGCGGGCACGATCTGGCTGGCCTCGTCGAAGATGACGACGTCGAACAGCCTCGTCGGCGGCAGCACCTGGCTCACCATAAGCGGCGACATCGCCCAGCACGGCTTCAGCGCGAACAGCACGTCGGATGTCTGGTCGAGCAGCCTGCGCAGCGGCAGGTGGCCGCGGCGCAGGGCCGCCTGCTTACGGATCACCCTGGCCTGCAGCGGGTGCTGGTCCTGCGCCTCGCGCAGCCGCTCGGCCCACGCGTGCCTGACCCGCCGCCGGTTAGCCATCAGGTACTCGACGTCGCGATGGCGGAAGTCGCTGGCGATCTCGTCAAGCGCCGCGCCTGGCTCGGCCGAGTACCGCGGGTCGCGGACCCGGATCTGATCGAGGATCGAGGAGTACCACGCGTGATCGAACGCGGCAGCGGCCAGGTCAGGGCCGGCCTCGCGGCGGCCGAGCTCGTCGAGCAGCGGAGCCAGGCTCAGCTGGTCGAAGCGCGCGGCGAGCCCGTACAGCCGCGGCATCCGCCACGCCGTGTCCTGGTCGGCCGCCAGCGCGGCGAGCTGCCCGGCGAGGTCATCGGCCGACAGGCGGACGCGGGCGCGCAGTGCGTCGAGTTTCCGCCCGCACTCGGCATGAAGCTCAGTTAGCTCAACAAGGCTCTCGGGGACTGCGGGCAGCAGGCCGGCCTCGTGCCCCGAACCGTCAGCGGCGCTCCTGGCGCTGGTCCAGCCGGCCAGCTGTCTCGCGGCATCGGAGAACAACGCGGCCAGTTCCTCGCGAGCAAGCTTGGCCTGGCCGAAGTACAGCCGCTGCGCCTCCTTCTTCAGCTTGCGCCGTTCGCCGAGCGACGCGCCGCTGGTCCCGGCCACGGCGTCGGCGATGGCCTGAGGATTGGCCGCGTACACGGCGCGGTCGAGCGACGCGGCCGTCCTGCCGATGCTCACGTACAGGCTCATCCTGGCGGCGGCCTCGGCGTAGCTGGCCGGCGGCCGCAGCCCGAGCGCGGCGCTCGACCTGGCCTGCCTGTCCATCAGCCGGGGCAGGTCGTAGCTGCTGAGCTGCGCCGCGAGCTGCCACGCCTCGCGCGCGTCGTCTGGCGTGCGCAGCACGGCACCGAACCACGGGGTCGAGCCCGGGCGCATCGTGAACCCGCCGAGGTGGGCGAACTCGCGCAGCTCGTCCCTGATCTCGTCGGCCTCGATCCCGGTGATCCGCTCAGGCGCCGGCAGCCGGACGGAACTGCGTACGTCGTCCGGAACGCCCAGCAGCGCGGACTGCACCGCGAACGGGGTCAGCCCCCACGGCGGATGCGCCTCGTGCAGCGCGGTGACGTGGTCGTTCAGCCGCCGCTGCCGCTCGGCGAGCCTGCGGCGCAGGCTGGTGTCATCCGGCTTGGCGGTCTGCTGCGCGATGTCCAGGCTCGTGCCGAGGTCGGCGGCGATCCGCTGCCTGTCCCTGGTGCCCTCGTGGATGTCGAGCACGAGCTCGCCGAGGTCGACGCCCTTGAGCCTGGACAGCACCGCGTCGATCGCGGCCCGTTTCTCGGCGACGAACAGCACCTTGCGGCCCCTGGCGACCAGGGCGGCGGTCAGGTTGGCGATGGTCTGGCTCTTGCCAGTGCCCGGCGGACCGTGGATGACCAGGCTCCGGCCGGACAGCACCGCGGCGATCGCGCTGCGCTGGGAGGAGTCGGCATCGAGCACGGAGTAGTCGGCGTCGGGCGAGTCAAGCAGCGGCGTGGCGTCGTCCTCGGACGCGAGCAGTTCCTGCGCCTGCGGGTCGCCCGCGATCGCCGCGACGACGTCGCTGTCGGTCAGCAGCTCCGCCGCGCTCTGGATATCCCTGACCATCGGCAGCTTGGCGTAGGTGAACGTGCCGATCACCGTTCTGCGGATGATCGCGAAGCCGGGAACCTCGGCGGCGCTCGCCGCGGCGGCCAGCATCCGGTACAGCTGCTCGCCGCGCAGATCGGGCAGCTTGTCGGTCGCGGCGCCGTACACGCTGGCCAGCTTGTGCAGCAGGACGGGGTTGACCTCGGGTTCGTCGTCGAGGACGAGATCGAAGTCGTCGTGCCTGGCGCGGGTCGGCGTGATGGTCAGCCCGCGCAGCAGCACGGGCGCGGCGGGCTGGAGGAACAGCTCGTCCCACCGCGCCATGCCGGTCGCCAGGTACCCGGCCCTGATGCCGCGCTCCTCGAGCAGCTCCCTGGCCTTGCGGTAGATCACCTGGATCCTGCGGATCGCGTCGGCGCGCACGTCGACGTCGCGGAACAGCCTGGTGATCCTGATCGATCCCGAGCTGATGAAGTGCTCGAGCGCCTCGGGGTCGGCTTCGGCCAGGTCAAGCGTGCCGGAGCGGCGGTCCTTGAAGTACAGCAGCGTGTTCCGCCCGCCCAGGTCTGTCAGGGCGGCGGCCCAGTGTTCCTGAGCGACCGTGATCAGGTCGGTACGGCGATCCGCTGGCTGCGCCTCGTCCGCGTCAGCCGTGGGCTGCGACATGGCTCTATTCCTCCGCCGCTGGGTGGGCCGCGCCCAGCTACCCAGGACCCGCCATGATCACTCACCGCTAGCCGCTGATCCGCTCGCCGATCCGCTCGGTTGGCTCTGGCCGCCTGACGAAGCGGTTAATCACGACGCCGGAGACGTAGATCAGGATCCAGACATAGGGCGCATCCTGCGGCGCCACGAGCGCGACCGGAATCGAGAGCGCGAAGATGACAGGAACCCGCATGATGCGCAGCGCGTACTGGAGCCTGACCTGCTCGGCTGACGGACCGGCGAGGCCTGATCCGCGCCGGGTGGCATACAGCCAGATGGCGCTCTCGCCGGCCCCTGCTGCCCCCGCGCAGATGGCATAGAAGACGACCGCGCCACCGTCCTCGTACGAGTGCGAGCTGAGCAGCCCGGTCGGATAGGGCAGGAACGCGATCGTGCCGAGGAAAAGCAGGTTGAGGGCGATCAGCGGGCGGTCGAACGCGGTGATGTGGCGGAAGATCCCGTGATGGCCGAACCAGAACAACGCGATGACGGCGAAGCTGATCCCGAAGCCGATCAGGCTCGGTGCGGCGTCGTCCAGCTGCTGGGAGAACGTCCGCTTGCCGTTCTCCGGTATGTGCAGCTCGACGGCGAGCAGGGTGATGGCGATCGCGAATACAGCGTCGGTGAAGAACAGCACGCGGTCGTACTCGATGAAGCCAGAGCGGGCGAGCGGGTACAGCCGCCCGCCGCGATGCCACTCCGGACGGTGTCGCTCGCCCTCGGGCACCGGTTCAGCCTGGGGCGGCTTTGCGTCCGGGGCAGGCCTCACCTCATCACCGCTCACGCAGTGGGACAGTAGCACCATGCTTGCCGCCCTCCTGCCGGCTGCGGTCACCTCGACCGAGGTGTTCGGCGACGGATGCGACGACGGGGAGCTGCTGCCCGAGGAGGCGGCTGTGGTCGCCGGGGCCAGCGAGAAGCGCCGGCGCGAGTTCACGGGCGTGCGGGTGTGCGCGCGGCTCGCGCTGGCGAGGGCCGGAATCCGGCCCGCGGCGATCCTGCCGGGGCCGTCCGGCGCTCCGCGGTGGCCGTCGGGCATAGTCGGCAGCATGACCCACTGCGACGGCTACCGGGCCGCCGCGATCGGGATGAGCGGCGCGTTCGCGGCGATCGGCATCGACGCGGAGCCGCACGCGCCGCTGCCCGACGGCGTGCTGGCCAGGGTGGCCAGCGAGTCAGAGCGGGCGGCACTGGCCAGGCTGGCGGTACAAGCGCCTGAGTTCTGTTGGGACCGAATGCTCTTCAGCGCCAAGGAGGCGGTCTTCAAAGCATGGTCCCCGGCGACCGGACGGTGGCTCGGCTTCACGGACGCGGAGCTTGAGCTGGGCCGGGACGGCCGGTTCGCGGCCCGGCTGCTCGTCGCGGGGCCGCTGGCCGGGGACCGGCCGCTGACCACGTACCACGGCTTCTGGGCGGTGAGCCGGGGGGTGCTCGTCACGGCCGTGACCGTCGCGGCCGCGGCTAACGTGTGACTGTGGCCAGGGCGGTCGTCGCGGACGTGAACAGCCTGCGGGCGCTGCGGCGTGCGCGGGACAGGATCGACCGTGACGATGCCGAGCAGCTTGAGGTCGCGGCGCTGGCCGCCGAGGCCGGGTACTCGCTCGGCCAGTTCATCCGGGCGTTCGACGCGGCGTACGGGGAGACTCCCGGCAGGTACCGGACGCGGCGGCGCGTCGAGCGGGCGTGTGACCTGCTGCGCTCGGTCAACCTGACGGTCACGGAGGTCCGCATGCCGGTCGAGTTCATCCAGCCGCCGGCCGAGCGCCCGTACGGGATCGACGCGGTGCTGCGGGACGACTCGGGGAGCTGGTCCAGCTTCACCCAGCGGCGCGCCGCTGAATCATGATCCTTCCTCTAGGTCGCGGTAGCGGATGACCAGGATCGCGATGGCGGCCACTCCGGCCGCGAGCGCGAACAGGTACCCGGCGGTCGCGCCGTGCGCGTCGACCAGCCCGCCGGCCAGGGCGGAGCCGATGGCGGTTCCCGTGCTCGCGGCGGTGGTGAGCCAGGACATGCCCTCGGTCCGCTGGCCGGCGGCCACCACGCGCTCGGCGATGCTGTACGAGCTGACCAGGGTGGCGGAGATGCCGAGGCCGGCCACGAAGATGCCGGCGGCCAGCGCGACGAGGCCGGGCATGACGGCCAGCGGGCCGACGCCGAGCCCGGTCGCCACGAGCGCGGCCCGCAGCCTGGCGCGCTGCGACGCCCGCCAGTGCCGCGCGCCGTACCAGACGCCCGCGATCGCGCTGCCAAGACCGTAGAGCGCGAGCAGCGGGCCGGCCAGCGCGCTGGCGCCGTGCTCCTGCGCGAACGCGATGGTCGCGATGTCGACGGCCGCGAACAGGGCGCCGAGGCAGACCTGCACGCCGATCAGCACCCGCAGTCCCGGGCTGCGGAGCACCGATCCCGGCCTGCACGTGAGGCCGCGGCCTGACGTGCCAGGAACCGGCGGCTCGCTGCGCCGGTGCCTGGTAAGCCCGGCCACGCCGGCGATGCTCAGCACGACGGTGGCGAGCATGCCGCTGGCCGGCTGTACCGCGGTCGCCAGGGCGACGACCAGCACGGGCGCGGCGATGAAGATCACCTCGTCGGCGATGCCCTCCAGGGCGAACGCGGAATCGAGCGCGTCGGTGCCGCTCAGCAGCTGGCTCCAGCGGGAACGGACCATGGGGCCGAGCGCGGGCATGGCGGCCCGGCTCAGGGCGCCGGTCACGATCAGGGCCCAGTCAGCGGCGCGGACGAGGGCGCAGCAGGTGAAGGCGGCCGAGGTGACCGCGAAGACGAGCGCGAGCGGGCGGAGGACGGTCGCCTGGCCGATGCGATCGGCCAGCCTTGCCATCCGCGGGGTGACGATCGCGAAGAGGACGGCGCCCGCCGCGGCGACGATGCCGGCGGTGCCGTACCGGCCGGTGACCGACACGATGAGAATGACCTGGGCGATGCTGAGCATGCCCATCGGCATCCGGCCGATGACGCCGGGAACCGCGAACTGCAGCGCTCCAGGGATCCGCAGGACGTCGGAGTACCTGCGAAGGCCCGCGCTGCCTGTCGCCCGCTGAGGCTGCGTAGTTGCTGTCATGTTCAGCACGCTAGGCGCGGACCGGACTACCGGTAAGCTCCAATTCCATGCCTGTGGAGTGGTCCGGTTTGAGCCCCGAGTTGCTGCTGAACCTCGACCGCGACGTCGCCGAGCCGCTGCGTTCCCAGCTGGAACGCCAGCTCAGAGACGCGATCAGGGCGGGCAGGCTCGGTGCCGGCGAGCGGCTGCCGTCCTCTCGTGCGCTGGCCACGGAGCTGGGCCTGTCCCGCGGCCTGGTGCAGGACTGCTACGGCCAGCTGCAGGCCGAGGGCTACGTGAGCGCCGATGTCGGCTCGGCGACGCGGGTCGCGGCCAGGGCCCGGGTAAGCGCCGCCCCCGCCTCCGCTCCCTTCGCTGCCACCGTCCCAGGAGCGGCCGCGGGCACTTGGCCTGAGGCAGCGCTGAGCGTCGACTTCGCCTCCGGCGTTCCTGACCTCGCGAGCTTCCCCCGCGCGGACTGGGCCTGGGCGGTCAGGGAGGCGTGCAGGGCGGCGCCGAACGCGGCGTTCAACTACGGTGATCCGCGGGGCAGCAAGGAGTTCCGCGACGTGCTCGCCGCCTACCTGCGCCGGGTGCGGGCCGCGGCGGCCAACCCGGACCAGATCGTCGTGTGCACCGGGTTCGCCCAGGGCCTGAACCTGGTCCTGCGGGTCCTGGCCAGGAGCGGGGTTTCGCTCGTCGCGTTCGAGGACCCTGGCTACAGCGACACGATCGCGAACGCCGCGACCGTCGCCGGGATCAAGACGATTCCTGTACCGGTCGACGAGTCAGGTGTGGACGTGACGGCGCTGGCCGCGACCGGGGCGCGCGCCGTCGTGCTCACGCCAGCCCATCAGTGGCCGACCGGCGTGGTGCTGAGCGCTGACCGGCGGCTGCGGCTCGCTGAGTGGGCCGCGGCCTGCGACGGAACGATCATCGAGGACGACTACGACGCTGAGTTCCGGTATGACCGGGAGCCAGTCGGCGCGCTGCAGGGGCTCGCGGCTGGCCGGGTCGCCGCTATCGGCACGGTGAGCAAGTCCCTGGCCCCGTCGCTGCGGCTCGGCTGGGTGGTCTGCCCGCCCGGGCTGGCTGAGGCGGTGACCGAGGAAAAGGCGCGGCACGACAGGGGCTCGCCCGTGCTCGACCAGCTCGCGCTCGCGACCATGATGGAGTCGGGGCGGTTCGACCGGCACCTGCGGCGGATGCGCGCGAGCTACGCGCGCCGACGCTCCGCGCTGGTTGGCGCGCTCGCCGCGCAGGCTCCGCTGGTGTCGCTGACCGGCCTCGCCGCCGGGTTCCACGCGGTCGCGCACCTGCCTGGCGACCTGCGTGAGCGCGTCGTGATCGAGGCCGCTCGCCGGCGCGGGATCGGCCTGTACGGCATGAGCGAGCAGCGGTCGGACAGGTCGCAAGAGCCAGCGCAGCTTGTGCTTGGATTCGGGAATCTGACCGAGCGGGTCATCACATCGGGGATCGCGGCGATCGGCGACCTGCTGCGCGGCTAGACGAGAGACAGCTAGACGGGAGACAGCTAGTGGAGAAGGGCCTCAGATGAGCGATGAATTCGGCAGAAATGCCGGGACAGCGCGGCGCGCGGCACGGCCGCGCGCACGCGACCTGGGGATCCCGCTCCATGGCGAACCGGGGGAGTGGAACGCGATCACCGACGTCGCGGGCGTCGAGGTGGGCTACGAGACGCTGATCAATGGCGACGGCCCTCTCGTGACGGGCCGCGGCCCGGTCAGGACCGGGGTCACGGCCATCCTGCCGCTCGGCCGTGCTGGCGTGGGACGGTCGTGCCCGGCCGGCTGGTATTCGCTGAACGGCAACGGCGAGATCACAGGGGTCGCCTGGCTGGACGAATCAGGCTCGTTGTCGCTCCCCGTCGGCATCACCAGCACGCACGCGATCGGGCCGGTGCACAGCGGCATCATCGACTGGTCGATCCGCGCCGAGCCCTCGCTGGCGCCCCGCTGGCACCTGCCGGTCGTGGCCGAAACCTGGGACGGCTACCTGAACGACGTCAACGGCGGTCACGTCACGGCGCTCACCGCGATGCGCGCCCTCGACGCCGCCGCGAGCGGGCCGGTCGAGGAGGGCTCGGTCGGCGGCGGCACCGGCATGAACTGCTACGGCTACAAAGGCGGCACGGCCACCGCGTCCCGCCGGGTACAGATCGGATCCCGCCGCTACACGGTGGGCGCGCTCATGCAGGCGAACTTCGGCAGCCGGCACGAGCTCGTCGTCGCCGGGCGCTATCTCGGCGAGGTGCTGCGCGACGACAACCCGATGGACGACACCGCCTGGCTCGCGCCGCCAGGCGCCGGATCCTGCGTGACGGTCATCGCGACCGATGCGCCGCTGCTTCCCGGCCAGTGCAAGGCGCTGGCGAGGCGGGTGCCGCTGGGCCTGGCCAGGACCGGCACGACGGGAAGCCACTTCTCCGGCGACCTGTTCCTGGCGTTCTCGGCTGCTCCTGTCAATGCCGGCCAGCTGGATAGCCTGCTCGACTCGCTGCGCGACGAAGGAACGGCCGATGACCTGGGGCGACTGGCATTCGTGCCGTGGGGGCAGACGGATGCGCTCTACGAGGCAGTCGTGCAGTGCGTTGAGGAGGCCGTGCTCAACGTGCTGGCGGCCAGCACGACGATGATCGGGCGGGACGGGCATCGCAGTCCCGGCTTCCCTGCCGATCGGCTGCCGGAGTTGCTGGCGCGGTAGGCGGGCTTGCCGGCGTTAACGCCACAAGAACCTGCAGGTCAGCGACCAATCAGAATGTTGCCGAAGGCAAGTTGTACCATCGCCTGCCGTCCTGCTCTATTCGGGCATTAGTTCGGCGTGTCGGGGCGGAATTGTCGGTGATTGATGTTAGTATTTCGAGTACAGGTTCGATCGCGGGATATGGCACCCGGAACTGTACGGCAAGGAGTTCCGGGGGTGACACCTCCTCCATGACCCCGGCCGCCGAAGGCGGGCCGTCCAGTTCTTGATCTCCTTTCTGATTCCTCCCGCGAGGCTGCTGTGGGCGTGTGAGGAGGTGAGGTGCTGTGTCCGTGCCGTCCCCCGGGTCAGCTGGCGAGGCGATGGGCATGGTGCTGGCCGGGCTGGGCTGGCTGGCCTCGGCTGAGGCGGATGTGGGGTCGATGCCGGCCAGCGTGCAGGCCGACTGCCTGCGCGGGCTGGAACGCGCGGCGTCCATGCAGACGGCCGCCCGCGCCAGGGTGCTGGCCGGGTTCACGGCGCGGCGCGGGTTCGAAGACGACGGCCAGGGATCGGCCAGGACGTGGCTGACCTGGCAGACCCGCGTCACCGCGGGGGCCGCTCGGGCCAGCGTCGGGTGGATGCGGCGGCTGGCCGATCACCCCGCCGTCGCCGGCGCGCTGGCGGGCGGCGGGCTGTCGGTGTCGTGGGCGCGGCAGGTCACCGACTGGACCGGCAGGCTGCCGTTCGAGGCGCGGCCGGACGCGGACGTGATCCTGGTCAGCGCGGCGGCTGCGGGCGTGGACTTGCCGGGGCTGGCCGGGCTGGCCGAGGAGATCCGCCGCCGGGTCGCCGGGCCGGACCGGGACGGTGAGGACGGGTTCACCGGCCGCGGATTGTGGCTGGACACGACGCTGGGCGGCGCGGGCAGGCTGACCGGGGACCTGTCGGCGCGGTGCGCCGCCTTGCTGCAGGCCGTCCTGGACGCGCTGGGCCAGAAGGCCGGCGCGGAGGATGCCCGCAGCATCGCCCAGCGCCGGCACGACGCGGTGGAGGAGGCGTGCCGGCGGCTGCTGGCGTCGGGGTGCCTGCCCGAGCGGGCCGGGCAGCCGGTCCGGCTGAACCTGCAGCTGTCCCTGGACCAGCTGCTGGCCGGGATCGGGGTGCCGGGCCGGCCGTGGCTGCCGCCCGGCTTCGCCCAGCCCGATCCCGCCCCCGGGGCCGGCCACCCGGGCGGGCCGGCGCTGACCGGGCCGCGGGCCGGGCCCGGCGATGACTGCGACGCCGCCCTGGCCCCCATCGTCACCGGCCGGGTCGACCACGACCTGCTGGACCGGCTCACCGGGCAGCTCGCCGGGGGCCGGGCCGGGACGCGGGCCGGGTACGACCCGGCCCGCGCACCCTGCCAGGGCAGCGGCCCGGCCGGCTGCGCCGGGCCGCACGGCCGCGGCGACCGCCCCGACCCGGACGGCGACGCCGGTCACCAGGCACCGGCGGCCCGGGACCGGCGCCGCGACCTGTCCAGGGCCGCCGCCCGCGAAATCATCCTGCGCAGCGCGGTCGCGCTGCTGTCCGGGCCCGGCGGGCTCACGTCGTGGCTGCGCACCGGCACCCTGCCGCCGCCCGCCAGCACGGTCAGCCTGCCGCTGGACGTCGGCGCCGTGACCGACCTGGTGCCGCCGCACCTGCGCCGCGCGATCAGCACCCGCGACCGGCACTGCGCCGCCCCCGGCTGCGACACCCCGCCCGCGGCGTGCCACGTGCACCACATCGTGCCCCGCAGCCACGGCGGCACGACCAGCCTGGGCAACTGCGTCCTGCTGTGCAGCTTCCACCACCTGATCATGGTGCACCGGTGGGGCTGGGTCATCGCGCTCAACGCCGACGGCACCACCACCGCCACCAGCCCCCACGGCCGCATCACCCGCAGCCACAGCCCACCCGCCGCCGCATAGCCCAATCTTGGGCGAATCTGATGGCCCGGGATCGTTTCAGCGGTGGACGGCTGGGAAGCGGCATGTGTCAGTGCCGCGCCGGCCTGGGGTGCGCCGGCGTGGCACTGACAATTGATCAAGCAGACAACTGCGCGTTTCGACGTCCGTCGACGTCTATCCCGACGTCCAGCCGGTGGCCATCGCCCGTCCTCGGCCTGTTCAAGGATGTCGAGGATGACTCCGCTTCTAGCCGTCGTCGCAGCTCGTCCGGGCTGCGCAGATATGCTCAATCCGGATTGCCGTGCTGTGGAGCCGGGTCACCTGATCGAGCAGACCACCAGGACGCCGGCGATATCACTGGTCACGTGCACTGGTTTCGGCGCGGCGCACAGCATCTGGCCGTCTTGGATCCTGGGGCTGCGGCCGGTGAACCGGTAGGTGCCGAGCGGTAGCAACAAGCGGAACCGCCCGTCGCGGCCGGCCGTCGCGCTGAAGAGGTTCCCGTTCGCGTCCCGGGCTTCGATCTGTCCTGGCAGCGGGACGGGCAAGCCGGGTGCCGGACCGCCAATCCGCAGGAGCTGTCCGGTGACCACGTGATGGGCCGCCGCCGTCGTGCCCGCGCCGCCGCAACTCGCCGTGAATGCTGCCGCACTAATCGTGATTGCGGCGCCGATTCGTTTCATGCGTCTTGGACGCGGCCCACACCCAAGTTGGTTGCAAACGCCCTGGCGAACCGACTTACCGAAAAATCACGGCGAGCCGTAGGATGCCACTGGCGTAAACGGAGGCGGGTGAGGAATGCACGTCGGCGGGATCCTGCGCTGGGCGCGCACCTACCGGGTGGACACCGCCTGGGTGATCTTCATCGTCCTGAACCTGCTCGCGATGCGACTGGTCCCCGCCTGGCAGACGGTTCCTTTCCTGATCATCTGGCTCAGCCTGACAGCGTTGTACGGCTTCCGGCTCTGGCACCTCGGCTCGACGCTGCTGACCGTCGTCACGGTCACGCTCGCGACCGGCGGGCTGATCGGCTGGCAGGTGCTGCGTGGCAAGCAGGACGCCGACTACCTGGCCGAGGTCCCGCTGCTCGCGATGATGTTCGTCGTGATGGTCTGGCACTCGCGCCGGCGGGTGTCGGCGATGGAGCAGATGAAGCAGGTGTCCGAGCACAACCTGATCCTGCTCGATCAGCAGCGTCAGTTCCTGCAGGACGCCTCGCACGAGCTCGGCACTCCGATCGCCATCGCGCTCGGGCACGTCGAGCTGATCGAGCAGTCCGCCGCCAACAAGGAGGTCGCGGCCGACGCGCGGGTGGCCGCCGCCGAGCTGAACCGGGTCAGGCGGCTCACGAGCCGGCTACTGCTCCTCGCCTCCACCGACGCGCCCGACTTCCTGTACCTCGCGCCCGTCGACGTCGACGAGCTGCTTGTCGAGACCTTGCAGCGGTGGCGGCACGTGGAGCGGCAATGGTCGCTTGGGTCGCTGACCGACGGGTGGGTGCTCGGCGACGCGGACCGGCTGACGCTGGCGCTTGACGCGCTGATCGAGAACGCCGTTGATCACACCAAGAGCTCTGACCAGATCGAGCTGAGCGCCAGGCGCGAGGACGAGACCATCGTGATCGCGGTCCGGGACTCAGGTCCTGGCGTTCCCGCGGCCGACGTCGACCGGATCTTCGGCCGGTTCTCCCGGGTCGACGCCGGCCGGAGCCGCGCCGCCGGGGGATTCGGGCTTGGCCTGGCGATCGTGAAGGCGATCGCCGAGGCGCATCAGGGCTCGATCCGGGTCCGCAGCACGCACGGTTCCGGCGCCACGTTCGAGCTCCAGCTCCCGGCTACCGAACGTGCGCAGCAGGCTGGCGGCCGGCGCGTGCTGCAGTCCTAGTCACGGCTTGCGCGCCACCCCGGCGCCGGCGAGCGCGAGCACGGGATTGTCAGCAACCGTCGGCGTGCCGGCGTCCGGCCACCAGTCGGGGACTGGCACCAGGCCAGGTTCGACCAGATCAAGGCCGCCGAACAGGGCTCTAACCGACTCCCGGCACCTGAACTGGCCCCGGCCCATCGCCCGCCTGCAAGGCCCGCTGCACGCCGGCCACGGCCAACCCAAGCACGGATCAGACGGTCCTGTGCGACCTTCGTGAGCCCGTGAACAAGTCAGCAGGCGGGGGCGGCGATGCCTCAGCCGACGCATCGGTCATCGGCTTCGCGCCTGCCACGAACCTGTGCAGTTGGCCGCGGGCGATGACCCGGCCGGGGAACGGATCGGCGGCTGCGCGCCGCACCAGCCCCGCGACCGGCAGGTCACGCTGCGAGCCGGCCGCGACCAGGTTGCCGAACCGCCGGCCGCGCAGCACTCCTGGGTCGGTGATCAGGCACACGTGCGTGAACACCGCGAGAATCGCCGCGACCCTGGCCCTGGCGTGCGCAAGCGGCGGGCCGTCACCGATGTTGACGGCGAACAGGCCGCCAGGCGTCAGCGCCCGGTCCGCGGCCCGGGTGAACTCCGCCGACGTCAGGTGGGCCGGGGTGCGGCCGCCAGCGAAGACGTCGGCGACAACGAGATCGAAGGATCCCGGCCGTGCCCTCTCGAGGACAGCCCTGGCGTCGTCGGCCTGGATCCTGATCCGGCCGGCGGCGCCGGTCTTGCGACCGGGCTGCGCCAGCGGCAGCCTGGCGCGGACGGTCTCGACCAGGTCGGCGTCGGCGTCGACGGCCAGCTGAGGCGAACCAGGCCTGGTGGCCGCCACGTACCTGGCAAGCGTCAGCGCACCGCCGCCCAGGTGCAGCACGCGGAGCGGCCGCCCGGCCGGCGCCGCGAGGTCGACGAGGTGGCCGAGCCGGCGAACGTACTCGAACTCCAGGTAGCGGGGATCGTCGAGGTCGACGTGGGATTGCGGGAAGCCGCCGGTCAGCAGCGTCCAGCCGGCTGGGCGGTCCGGGTCACCGACCAGTTCGATTTCGCCGATCGCTCCGGCCTGGTCCGGCATGCGTCTTATCGTCCAGGCGCGAGTGCTGGCTGTCCACTTGCGAGAATGAGCTGATGACGGCCATCCGCCTGCTCGCCCTTGATGACGCCCCCGCTCTGGCAACGCTGTACCGCGAGAACCGGGAATTCCTGGCGCCGTGGGAACCGGTCAGGAATGACGGCCTGGCGACCGCCGCGGTCAGGGAGATCGTCGCGGTGGCCTTCGGCGAGCTTGGCCTGCACCGCGTGCAGGCCGGCACCCTGCCGCACAATGCAGGGTCGCAGCGGGTGCTCGAGCGCAACGGGTTCGCGAGGATCGGCGTGGCGCCCGCCTACCTCAGCATCGCGGGCCGCTGGCAGGACCATGTCCTGTTCCAGGTCGTCGCTGGCACGGGATCCGATTCAGCGTGACGCGTCGCGACCTGCATGACCGCGAGCCAGGCGGCCCGCCGATCGCGATCGAACCGCGAACGACGGGCCGCCTCGCGGGCACGGCCCCGCGCGGTTGGCCGGCTAGCGGACCCGGAAGTACGCCGTCGGCTTCCAGCCGTAGCCGTAGTGAACCAGGCTGACTCTGGTGCCTGAATCGTGCGCACCGAAGGTGTAGCCCCACCTGCGGAAGAGCTCCACGTGGCCTGTTCCGTAGAAGGCAAGGTCGCCCATCCGCGGGTGCCTGACCCTGATCAGCTTGCGGCTGGCCAGCATGCCGTAGGTCGTCCTCGGCAGCCGGATCCCGGCGTGCCGGTAGGCCTCCATGACCAGGCCCGAGCAGTCATAACCCGGACCTGTGCCGCCGTAGACGTATGGTTGACCCTTCTGTCTCGCCGCCCAGCGGTAAGCGCGCAGCCGCCGTGGCAGCCGGTGGTGCCGCCTGGTGGCGAGCATGTGCGCCTGACTTGAGGCGGTTAGCCTGGCAATTCCTGCCTGGTGAGTGCTCGCTGCCGGTGCCGCGTGTGCGACAGGGGCCTGCAATGCGAAAGCCGCGGCGACCCCGGCGGGGACTGCCGCGACTGCGGTCATGCTGCGAGCCCTACGGAGCAGTTGAACCATTCACGTCCGATCACGCGGAGTTCGCGCAGGACCAGCGGGGAAAGGCGCAAAATGGCGCACCTGACGCGGCTGACCTGCACCTGACACGCTCCACGCTAGCTGCGAGGAGCGGTTATTGCCTGGCAAAACACCAAAGACGTACCCGGAGCCCGGTCAAGGAGGCGGTCCCGGCGCCATATTTTGCCTGCTATTAGCGTTGCCGTTAGGCCGGACCCGGCTAGCCTGCCGGAGCGGGCTAGAAGGGCGCGAAGGCCCTCCAGCACGCTCTTCAGCACGTTCTCGTCGACCGCGCTGCCCTTGGTCGGCTTGAGTACGTTGACCAGACCCTGCCGGCTCAGGTCGCTGAGCAGCACCTGAACCACGCCGAGCGGCAGGCCCGTTTCCGAGGCGAGGTCGGCGACCGCGATCGGCGAACCGCAGAGCTCAAGCAGCAGCCGGTGCTCGGGCGGCAGCCACTGCAGGTGCGACTGGCGCAGTCGCTCCGCTACGACCACGTCGACGACGTCGAGCACCGGACCGGCGGGCCTCGCCCGGCCCCTGGTCAGCGCGTAGAGCCGGACGACCGGGCCCGCCTCCTGGTCGAACCATCTTTCGCCGCGGGGACTCATCGCCAGCCCCCTGCTCAGGAGTCATCGTCTTGCTGCGCGGCTTGGTTCCTGCCGCCTAGCCAGCCCTGTTGCAGCGAGGTGACGAGGGCACCGATCTCCTCGGGCGTGCTGGTCGCGGCTGTCGGCTCGGCAGCGGCGGCCGCTGCCGCGACCCGCTCGTCATAACGCACCCGCCTCGGCAGGCCCAGCGTGTCCTCGGACCGCGGTTCGGTCGCGAGCCTGGCGGGCGGCCGCGCGCCGCCCGGTTGCCAGTCGCCGCCCGGTTGCCAGTCGCCGGCCGGCAACCCGAGCGGATCGGGATAGGAGCTGATCAGGTCGGTGTCGGTGGTGTCGGGCGTCACCGTGATCTCGTGCGGGAGCAGCACGATGGCGGCGATGCCGCCGTACGGCGACATGCGGAGCGTGATCTTGATGCTGTGCCTGGCGGCAAGCCTGGCAACGACGAAGAACCCGAGCTTGTCGCTGTCAGCCAGGTCGAACTCCGGCGGGTTCGCGAGCCGCTCATTTGCGAGCGCTATGTCCTGCTCGCCCATGCCGAGACCGCGGTCTTCGACCTCGACCGCGATGCCGTGGGCAACGCGTTCTGCCCGCACGGTGACCTCGGTGTTAGAAGGCGAGTTGGTCGTGGCGTTCTCGATCAGCTCGGCGAGCAGGTGGATCACGTCGGCGACCGCCGCGCCGGTGACGGCGTCGGTGTTCCTGGTCAGGACGCCGACCCTGGTGTAGTCCTCGACCTCGGCGATGGCGGCTCGCAGCACGTCGACCACGGGCACCGGCTCCCGCCAGCCGCGCCCTGGCGCCTCGCCGGACAGGATGATCAGGCCCTCGGCGTGCCGCCGCATGCGGGTGGTGAGGTGATCGAGCTGGAACAGCTCCTCCAGCGTCGCCGCGTCGGTTGAGCTGCGCTCCATCCGGTCGAGCAATGCGAGCTGCCTGTGCAGCAGCGACTGGCTCCGCCAGGCCAGGTTGCGGAAGACCTGGCTGACGCCGCGGCGCAGCCTGGCCTGCCCGGCCGCGGCATCGACCGCCGTGCTCTGCACGGCCGTGAACGCCTCGGCGACCTTGGCGATCTCGGCGATCCGGCCGGTGGCCGGCGGCGTGGTTGCCGTGTCGACGTCCTGGTTATGGCTGAGCTGCTCGACCACGCGCGGCAGTTGCTGCGTCGCCAGTTCCTGCGCTGACCGCTGCAGGCCGGTCAGCTCGCGGGTGATCCGGCGGCCGAACCTGACCATCAGGAAGACCGACAGCACCACGGCGACGAGCCCGAGCCCGCCGGCCAGCAGCACCTGGAGCAGCAGCTTGTCGCCGATCTGCGTGCCGCTCCCGGCCAGGATCGCCCGGTCGCGCTGCTCGGCTTTCTGGAAGCCGCCGAGCAACGAGAACGCGGTGGTGCCCCACCGCGCCTGGGACACCGGCAACCGCTTGCCGCTGCCGATGCTGTCCACGATCTGGTTCTCCATCGCGGAGAACTGCTTGTAGGCAGGAGAGGCGTATACGCTCCGGTAACCGGACGCGAGGGCTGGGCTCAGCTGCTTCAGCGCATCCGAGATCAGCAGGCGCTGCTCGGCGACGGTCGTGGTGAACAGCAGGCGTTCGCCCTTGGTCATGTGCCCTCCGTTGGCGAGCGCGCCGTCGACCAGGGTCACCTCCCTGTCGGCCATCTCGATCGCCCGCCCGGCCATCAGGCTGGCAGCGGCTTGCTGGTAGAGCGTGGTGTCACTGACGAAGATCAGCTTGCTGTAGACGCCGAACTGTGCGTCGATGATGGTGTTGTATGCCTCGAAGGCGCCGAGCGGCGTGATCCGCCGTGTGTCGACCTCGCCCCTGACCGTGGGCAGCCTGCCTAGCGCGGCAGTGAAGTGACTCAGAGCGCGGCGGGCCGCGGGCAGCAGCGCTCTGGATCCGCCCTTGACGCCATGCTGGAAGGCGGCGATGGCGCCATCGGTCATCATCCGCTGCTCACGCAGGGCGTTGGGCGACGTCATGTCCTTGCTGCTCAGCCACACGAAGACGGCCGAGCGCTCCTGCGCTAGCTGCAGGCCGAGCACCTGCGCCTTGCCGCCGTAGCTCTGGTTCTCTGACGTGAAGTCGTGCTCGCGGAGCGCGTTCAGCAGCGTGACGCTGGCGGCGAAGATCCACAGCGCGAGCAGGGAGGCCAGGGGCACGATGAAGATCGGGCCGAGCATTGCCCTGATGGACCGCCGCCGGACCGGGGCTGCCGCCGCGCTTTCTGGCGATGCCATAACACTGCCGTCCCGGCCCGGCCGACGCTGACCATCTGCATGACTCTCACCCCGAATCACTGGCTGGCTGGTAGGTACCGAAAACGAGCGGGAGGCTGTCCAGGCCGATGAGCGCCGCCGGCCATCCGGCGGTGACGCTGGCGCCGGGCGCGATCTGATAGTCCGGGATCCTGCGATGCCACTCCTCGATGGCCACCCGCATCTCCATCCGGGCCAGGTGCGCCCCGAGGCAGCCGTGCGGGCCGCCGCCGAAGGCCAGGTTGCGCGCGCCGCGGCCGAAGTCGACTGCGTCAGGGTCGGCGTACTCGGCGGTGTCATGGTTGGCCGCGCCGATCGCGACCGCCACGTAAGAGTCGGCGGGGATCAGCCGGCCAGCCAGCTCGACGTCGCGGGTGGCCACTCTCGGCACGGTCACGACGGGACCGTCGGCGCGCAGCAGTTCCTCCACGGCGGCCGGGATCACAGCGGGGTCTTTGACGATCTGCTGCCGCAGCTCGGGCTGGCCGGCCAGGGTCGCGAACGCGGTGCTCAGCGCCGAGGTCACGGTGTCCAGGCCCGCGAGCACGAACAGGAACGACAGGCCGAGGATCTCCTCGTCGGTCATCCGCTCCTCGCTGGTGTCCGCCGCCAGCTGGCTAAGGATGTCGTCGCCGGACTGCTCGCGGCGCTGTGCTATGTGCCAGACGAGATACTCGTACAGCTCGCCGGCCAGCGCGATGTTGGCGTCCGAGGCTGGCTCGGCCCCGCTGATCCCGACGGCGCCGAGCACGGCTTCCTTCCAGGCGATCAGGCGGTCACGGTCCTGCGGCGGCAAGCCGAACAAGGTCAGGAACACCTGGGCGGGCAGCGGCAGCGCGAAGTCGGCGACCAGGTCGCAGCGCCCTTGCCCGGCGACGTCATCGATCAGGTCCGCCGCGAGCTCGCGCACCACAGGGAGCCAGCGGGCCAGGCCCCTGGCGCTGAAGAACGGGCGCAGCAACCGCCGGTACCTGGTGTGCTCTGGCGGGTCGGCGGCGACCGGGACAATCGGAATGGGACTGCCGAGAGAGTCGAACGCTTTCTTGGACGAGAACAGCTCGGGATGCCTGAGCGCGTAGCTCGCGGCCGCTGCCTCGGTTATCAGGAATGCGCCGTGGGCGTCACGCACGACCGGGCCGGCGTCGCGCATAATCTCGTAGGCGAGACCGCGGCTTGCTGCCATCGGCAGTTCTTCGACGTGCAGTACGCCGCCGCGTAGCTGGTTCCCGTCCCTGCGCACTAACGGTCTCTGTTCGCTCGCACTCCGGTGATTACGCCTTAATTCGGCAAGTTCAATGCCAGAACAACGTCAGCAAGATTAACACTGATCGCTCGATCTGTTGTGATCTATCCGAAGCTCACCGCACTGGTCGGACCCGCCCGGCATGATGGAATCCACGACCAAGCAAGCCGGCCAGCAATCATCAAAACGTGCCGGAGGGTGCGCGAATGCCTCGTCACCGGGCTCGGCGACATGTCCCTCCGCTGCACAGCTTCATGCTTGTGTTCGTTCCGGTCATCGTCGTCGCGGGCGTTGTGGTCGCGGGCCACGGCCTGCTGGCTGGGCCGGTGTCGGCGCCGGAGGCCAGCACGGCGTCGCCGCGACCGCAGCAGAGCTCACACCAGGGCGGCATGTCGCCAGCGCCGTCGGCCAGCCCGTCGCGCTCCAGGACGGCCCGCTCGCATCCTCCCGGTCGCAGCCGGACCGCGAACCCTGAGCGCTCACGCCCCGTCAGCCCGAGTCCGCGGCCCGGCAGCGCGCAGCGCGGCTCGGCGGACTCCCGTGCCGAGGCCGCGGTCCTAGCCCAGGTCAACCGGGCCCGGGCGGGGGCCGCGCTGCCCGCCTACGTCAGGACGAGGGGACTGCAGCTCAGCGCCGGACGCCACAACGCGCTGATGGCCGCCGGTTGCGGCCTGTCTCACCAGTGCCCCGGCGAGGCCGACATCGGCGCCCGCGAAACCGCGGCAGGGGTGCACTGGACGGCCGCGGGGGAGAACATCGGCGAGGGCGGGCCTGTGTCGTCAGGCTCGATCGCGGCCATGGCCGAACGGCTGACCAGTGCCATGCTGAACGAGAAGCCGCCCGACGACGGTCACCGGCTGAACCTGCTCAGCTCGACGTTCACCCACATCGGCATCGTCATCTACCGCGACAAGCACGGCATCGTGTGGATGACCCAGGACTTCTCGAACTGACCTCTAGCCCGCGAGCGCCGGGATGACCTTGCTGGCGAACAACTCGATGCTGCTCCTGTCGTAAGCCGCGTCCAGGAAATGCACAATGGTGTAGGCCAGCCCGAGGTCGGCGAGCGCGCTCAGGTGCTCGGTGATCTTCTCGGGCGTGCCGACCAGCGGGCCTGAGGACAGCATCGTGAACTGGCGCTCGAGCACGTCGGCGGGGATCAGCGGCTTATAGTGGGCGCGCGCCCACGCGAGCTTGTCAGCCACGTCCGTGTCGGTCTCGCCGATGATGACGTTGAAATTGCCCGACCTGACGATCGCGTCGAAGTCGGTGCCGACCTCCTTGCAGTGCCGCGCGAGGATCTCCGACTTGCGCGTCCACGCCTCGGGCGTCGTGTCGAAGTTCGTGTACTGCGCGTACATGGCCGCGATCCGCAGCGTCTTGCGCTCGCCGCCGCCGGCGATCCAGAGCGGGATGCCGCCCTCCTGAAGCGGCAGCGGCCTGCAGATCGCGCCGTCGACCTGGTAGTGCCTGCCCGCCAGCGTTGCCTCACCGGTCGTCCAGAGCTGCTTCATGATCTGAACGCCCTCGTCGAGCATGCCGAGCCTGTCCCCTGCCCCAGGGAAGCCGTAGCCGTAGGACCGCCATTCGTGCTCGTACCACCCGCCGCCGATGCCCATCTCGGCCCGCCCGCCGGAGATCAGGTCCACGGTGGCCGCGACCTTCGCCAGGTACGCAGGGTTGCGGTAACCCATGCAGGTGCACATCTGGCCGAGCCGCACGCTGGTGGTCGAGGCCGCGAACGCCGACATCAGCGTCCACGCCTCGTGCGTGGCCTCGTCCGTCGGCAGGGGAACGGTGTGGAAATGGTCGAAGACCCAGATTGATTCAAAGGGCAGATTGTCGGCGGCCTGGGCCAGGTCACGCATCGTAGCCCACTGGTCGGCGGGGGCGATGCCGGCGAGATCGAGTCGCCAGCCTTGCGGTACGAACATCCCGAATCGCATGGGACCATCCTATTAGGGGCACCGCCCCGCGCCAGAGGCGGTGCGGTTACGGCCTCACGGCCTGATTTCTATGCGCAACGGCCCGCACCGGCCGTTGTTGAGCGGCGGGTAATCGACCGAGCAGGCGGTCAGCACGACGATCACGTCGCGCTCTGTGATGAAGGAGATCGCGTCACCGGGCCCGGAAGCCGCGACGCCGACAACCAGCCTGCCGTCAGGCCGCGGCGCCGAGTTCTGGAACAGGTTCACCGGGTCAGGCACCACGGGCAGCGCCAGTCCGGCCCCGGCGACCGCCGCCAGGAAGTTGTCGCGGCAGTTCGGATGGCCCGCCAGGCCGCGGCTCTGGTAAAGGGCCGGGTCGCAGGGCGGTAACAGCATGTCGTGGGTGCCCGGAGAGGTGTCGGCCGCCAGCGTCAGGACTGGCTGGCCGGCCTGGTCGCGGAATCGCTCGCCGACAGCAGGAAACAGCCGTTCGCATCGGTCCCTGGTATGGCTGGCCGACAGCCACCGGCCATGATCCGCCGCGTCGATCGCCCACAGGTCGCCGACCTGGTGGCCGGTCAGGTCGGTTACCGCGAGGACGGCGCCGCGCGGAACGCTTGCCGCGCGCCCCGACTGCGGCGGCACGATGATCTCGCGGGCGCCCATGGCGGTACTGGTACGCGACGGGGCACCGATGCGTCAAGCCGGGCTCGCCGCGAGCCGCCGGGCGGCGCGAGTCCGGCCAGCCCGTTTCGTGAACCAAATGGCATATGGGCAGCGCTACTTTCTGCAGGGTGGACCGCGACGCGCCGGTATTCCTGTTCGTTGGACATACAGTGCAGTAACAGGAGAGACTGTGCGAACAGCGGACAACCCCGTTCCCGACTGACGGATCAAATCCGCTGCCCTTGGGCGGTTACGGCGCCTGGTAGCAGAGGGAAAGGCGAACTCTTATGGCTCAGAAGACAGTTGTGACCGTGCTGTGTGACCTGCCCCACGATTCCGAGGTCGCTGGGACGGAGTCGATCTCATTTGCGGTCGACGGAAACGCCTATCAGATTGATCTGTGTGCCCCGCACAGCGAGGAATTCGGCAAGAACGTCGGCACGTTCGCCGATCACGCCCGCCGGGTTCTGGCTGGCGGGCGGCGGCGTAGGGCTCGTCCTGGGCCTGGCCGCAGGCGCGGAGCGGACATCAGGGAGTGGGCGCGGACCCGCGGGCACGAGATCAGTGACCGCGGCCGCATTCCGGACAGCGTGCTCGCCGCCTACGAAGCCGCGCACTGACGCCACAAAGCGCGGGCTAGGGCCCGGATCGCAGAAGCTGGCGTCCCGGCGGGGAAGCTTCGCGAGCCGGCCGGGAATGGCGAGGCTCTTGTGGCAAGATGCGGGCCGTGAGTCTCGAAGGCACCGGCCGGCGGCCGTCCCGGCTGCCCGGCGACGACGCTCGCGACGTCATCGCGCTGGTGGAGGCCGTCGACCAGGACGACTGCGACGGCATGGCCGCGATCTTGCGCAATGCCGACCGGCTTGGCCTGACGGTCGGCCTCGCGGTGCTGAGCGCGCACTTGCTCCGTGAGATCCACGGCGACGACATCAGCGGCTGGCTGGCATCGCACCGGCTGGCCGCGCTCGCCATGGACGAAGTCTGACGGCGCACCTTGCTATTCCCTCCGGTCAGCGCGGGAATCGCCGGCTTCAGCGGCGGCGGCCATCCGCTCGACGATGCTGACCAGGTCGTTCGCGGCTGGGCCGAACCTTCGCGTGAGGATGCCGCGCGCTTCGGGGCCGAGGGCCGTCCGGCTGGTGTCGCCAGGTCCGAGGTCCTGGTCGCGCTCGAACACGCCCCGGTACGGCCGCGGGAACTGCACGGCGTGGTCAGGACGTGTACGCGCCGTTCCCACGAGGCGGTGCTCAGGCTTGGCGGCTGGTTGCAGCTGGCTCAGGGCCGCGGCCAGAGCCGCCCATCCGTACATCACGCCGGGCTGGCCGATCGCGCGTCGTACAGCACGATGGGATAAGACCACGGGCGGCGCCCGTACGGCGGCCGCAGCAATAATCTCCCCGCTAAGCGGGGAGAAATGGTTGTCCGGCAGACGGAGGCGTGCGATGAAGTACCTGATCCTCGGGCTGATCACCGAGTCCGGCCAGCAGCTTCCAGGGCCAGATCTGGAGGCATGGACGCAGGAGATCGGTGCCTGGTACGAGAAGTGGGGAGGCAAGCTGGTCGACCAGGGCTACCAGCTCGATTCGGTTGACAAGGTCAGGACGATTCGGGCCGGCGGCGTCTTCGACGGCCCGTTCATGGAGTCCAAGGAGGTACTGGGCGGTTACTCGCTGCTGGAGACAGACACGATCGACGAGGCCGTCGAGATCGCGAAGACCTGGCCGGGCGTGGACCGGGGGCTGATCATCATGGAAGTCCGGCCCGTCATGGCCCAGTAGGGCGGCGCGATAATGACGGCCGGGTTCCGGGTAACAGGCGCGCGAGCAGCTCGCGTTCGGCCGCGTTGGCGGCCAGCGTCGCCAGCACGGGCGTCAGTCGTCGATGTCTTGGCAGGCGGCCGCCGCGGCGGACCGAGAGGCCCGAACTCAGGTGTCAGCGGCCCTGATGCGCGATGGTGCCCGAGGCGTCGGCAACCGCGCCGATCCTGATCTGCTCGATGACGTCCCGCAGGGCCTTGCCAGTGGTGTCGCCAGCACCGGTGTCGCCGGCCTGGCTGGCGCGCTCGGCCCGCCGCAGCAGGGCGGCGCCAAGCTGGTCGGTCAGGGTGCTCGCGGCAGCCTGGATGAGGAGCAGGCGGCCGCGCTGGAGCAGGGGCGCGAGGTCGGCTGGATGCCGCCCGGCTCGCAGCAGCGGGAGGATGACCAGGTCCGCGATGACGTCGGCGAGGGCCGCGGCGAGCGGCGAGACATTCCGGTGCAGCGCGACGGCGAGCTCGATCATGTCGGCGGCGGGGGCCCCGGCCTCGGTCCCGTCAGCGACCAGGGCGAGCAGGGCCGGGCTGCGGACCAGCAGGTCGTCTCCGCCCCGCTGGATCAGCCCGGCAGCGCAGGCGCTGTCCAGCAGCGCCCCGGCGAAGGCGGGAAACCGCTCGGTCAGCTCAGCGCGGCTGATCCGCAGCGGCGTCTCGTCGAGCGCGGTCTGCCCCGCCTCGACGCCGAGCACCGCGGTCAGCCCGGACCCTGCATCCCAGGCCTGCAGCAGGTCACGGATTCCCGCGAGCGAGTAGCCGCGGCGCTGGAGCCGGCCGATCAGGGTGAGCCGCCTGACGTGTCCCTGGCCGTAGACGCCAATCCGGCCGCGCCGCTCAGGCGGCGGGAGCAGGCGCATCGTGTGGTACTCGCGGATGGTGCGTACCGGCAGCTCGGCGTGCCGCGCCAGGTCGTCGATGGTCATCTCGTCCACCACTAGACAATAGCAGTGTTAACCGTTACGGTAAACACCGTGACGGTGTATGTAGATCTAGAATCGCTGGTGCTGGACGAGCTTCGCGCCGCGACCGGCCGGCCGCACCTCGCGTTCGCGGGGACTCCCGCGCGGCTGACCGGAGGCTTCTGGGCCGAGCTTCTGGCCTTCACGCTCGCGTGCCCGCCCCCTGGCTGGCCGCGGGAGCTGGTCGCCAGGGTCATGCCCGACCCGCAGACGGCGCGGAAGGAGTCGGTCGTGCAGGCGGCCTTGGCGGCCGCGGGATTCCCGACTCCCGCTGTGCGTGTGACCGGCGACGCGGACAGCGCGCTTGGACGGGCGTTCATGGTCATGGACAGGGCCCCGGGAGCTCCCTTGCTGGCCGGCCTCGACGGCCCGGGCGCGCTCGCGTCCGCACTGGGCAGGGCTAGCCGGATTCCCGAACTGCTCGCGTCGGCCATGGCTGCGCTGCACGCCGTGGATCCTGAGCCGGTGCGGGGCGAGCTTGCCGGACTGTCCGGCATCGCGTTCACGGTGCCCGGCATGCTGGGTTACCTGCGGGACCTGGCTGAGCGGTCAGGCCGCGGCGGCCTCGTGGCCGCGGCCGGGTACCTGGCCGGGTACCTGGCCGGGCACCGGCCGCCGCTGGACCCCGACGTGATCTGCCACGGCGACCCGCATGCTCGCGGAGGTGGCTGCCTGGGTGCATGACGGGAGCATCAGTGAGCGCTCGGGGCACCCGTTCCTGACCTCCGGCGGGGCGCTCGCCGGGCGGCTGACGGCCGTGACCGGCGTCCCGGTGCGCCCGCGCTGACGGAAGCCGGACCCCGGTGCGCGGCCCCGGCGTGGTGGCACGCAGGCTTGCCATGCCGCCCGGACACGGAGAGGACATGCACCGATGACCGATCCGATCGCGAATCTGGGCGTGCGCGTCGCGGCTCGCGGGGATCTCGACGGGATCACCGCGACGATCACAGCCGCCTTCGCGACCGACACGGTGTGGAGCTGGGCTTTTCCCGATCAGCGCGCGCTCGGCGAATGGTGGCGCCTGCTGATCGGCAGCGCGCTGCGGTTCCGCTGGGTCTGGACGATCTGGCCGTAGTGGCCATCTAGGCGACCAGCCAGCGGGCGCTGACCGCGAGCGCGGCGAGCGCGAAGACGCCGAAGATCACGACCCAGGCTCCGCCCGGCAGGTGCGTGAGCCGGGCCAGCTGGTCGGCGTCGGTGCGCCAGTTCCTGCGCCGCCGCCGGTCGCGGTGCAGCTCGGCCACCGGCCGGACGGCGCCGAACAGCAAGAACCAGGTCATGGTGTAGCCGAACCCGGCCTGGACCTCCGCGGTCGCGTACAGGCAGACGGCGGCCACGGCGCCCGCGGTGACGAGGACGGCCAGCATGCCGTACAGGTTCCGCACTGCGATCGCGAGCGCGATCAGCAGCGCCAGTCCGAGCAGCAGCATGCCGGTCAGGTGCCCGATCGTGAGCAGCACAGCCGCGCCGAGGCCGACCAGCGACGGGGCCGGGTAGCCAGCGGCCGCGGTCAGCGCGACGCCGATCCCGTTCCCCGCGCCCGTCGAGAGCGTCTCGCCCGCGGCGTCCCGGTACAGGCGAACCCTGATCCTGCGCTGGCCAGTCACGAGCGCGACGATCGCGTGGCCGCCCTCGTGCACGATCGTGACCACGGTCCGTGCCCGCGGCCACGTCCATGCCGATACCACGACGGCGAGCGCGAGCGCGCCGCTGCCGAGCACGAGCCACTGCGGCGGCCTGGGCTGTGCTGAGAAGGCGTGCTGCCACGCGCCCGCCGCCCGGTGCAAGAGGTCACCGAGGACCCCGGACGTGTTGCTCATGGCCCTGCCAGGGTAAGTGAGCGCGCTGACCATCCCGGGCGGGAACGTGACATCGGTCATATTCGGCCGCCCACTGGAAGCGACGCCGTCGTGACCGGAGTTGTACATCGCGGCGCTCACGACTTCCCCCCGATTCGGCCGTGACCATCAACCGTGAGCCATCCCCGAGGTCGCGGCGCTGATGTCACGCCCGATACCTGCTAGTCGCGGCACGCCGCGGAGCGCTGAGGGCGGACGAGGCAGGTAATCCCCGATGAAGATCACCAAGAAGCTGGCGGCCGCAACCCTCGTGCCAGCCGCTGTGGCCGGCATCACGGTCTCGAGCCTGGCTGTCGTGCAGGCATCGACCGACCAGCCCGGCCAGTCACAGGATGCGGTCCGGCACGCCGCGGCGGCCAACCTGGCCCAGCCAGCCAAGCCAGCCAAGCCAGCCAAGCCAGCCAAGCCAGCCAAGGCGGCCGCGCGCCAAGCCCGCCGCAACCAGGCGACCAAGCACCACGCGGCAGCCCTGGACCGCGCCGGTCGGCCCAAGGCCGGGCACCGGCACGCCGCTCACGCTAAGGCGCGCCGCCGGGCGGCCAGGCGCGCGCACGCCAAGCCTGCCCCGACGGCGACCTCGATGTTCGCGGGCATGTCGTCCTTCGAGCGGTGCGTCGCGTGGCGCGAGAGCGGCGACAACCCCACCGCGTCGTCGGCCGGCCTGTTCGGGATCCTCCCTTCCACGTGGGCGTCGCTCGGCTACCCGGGAACGGCCGGCACCTCGCCGGTGGCCCTGCAGAAGCGAGCGTTCGACCGTCTGTACTCGATGTACGGCACCTCCCCCTGGGCCCCCTACGACGGCTGCTGACGGTCTGCCTTACTTGAGGGCGCCGGCGGTCAGGCCGGAGATGATGCGGCGCTGGGCGAAGATCACCAGGAGGGCGACGGGCAGCGTGACCAGGACGACGGCGGCGTCGATCCGGTTGTAGAAGACCTGGTACTGGCTCTGGCCGAGGCCGATGATGGCCAGCGGCGCGGTGTACTTGTCCGGCGTCTCCATGAACGACACCGCGAACGCGAAATCGTTCCATGCCAGGATGAACGACAAGATCGCGACCGTGAAGATGCCGGGCACCGCGACCGGGAGGATCACCCGGCGCAGCGCGTTCAGCCGTGACGCGCCGTCGACGAGTGCCGCCTCCTCGAGCTGGCGCGGCAGCTGCGAGAAGAAGTTCGCGAGGAACCAGGTGGCCAGCGGCAGCGTGTAGATCAGGTAGGTGATGATCAGCGCGGGGTAGTTGTTCAGGAACCCGATCCTCCGGTAGGCGAGGAAGAGCGGGCCAACCATCGCCAGCGGCGGGAAGAAGCTCGCGAGGAGAACGAACCCGAGGATCGAGCTCTTGCCGCGCATCCTGGTCCGCGACAGCGCGTAGCCGGCCAGCACCGCGAGCACGACCGTGATCAGCGTCGTCGCCACCGCGACGAGCACGCTGTTCAGCAGCGACCTGCCGAAGGACAGGCCGGTCGATGAGGTCTCGGTGAGGTCCGCCGAGTAGCTGCCCCACGTGATGTGCCCTGGCAGCAGGCTCGTGGTGCCGTTAGCCAGTTCGCCAGGGCTTTTCAGCGACGTCATGACGATCCAGTAGAACGGGAACAGGCTGCCGATCACGAACAGCGCGATCAGGATGTAGAAGCCGGTACGGGACGCGGCCGTGCGCGCGGTCATAGCACCTGCTCGGATCTGAAGACCCGGACGTACCCGGCCGCGATCACCAGCGCGATCACGACCAGCGCGACCGAGATCGCGCCGCCGTACCCGTAGTCGGAGTAGACAAAGAACGCCTGCCAGTTCAGGTAGGACAGCACGTCAGTGGATGTCCCTGGCCCGCCGCCGGTCATCGCGTACACCACGTCGAAGATCAGGAAAGACGACAGGGTCCTGAAGATCAACGCAACCATCAGCGCTGGTCGCAGCAGGGGCATGGTCAGCCGCGTGAACGTCCGCCAGGCCCCGGCCCCGTCGATCCTGGCGGCTTCATAGATGTCGCCCGGAATGACCTGCAGCCCGGCGAGCAGCACGATCGCCATGAACGGGGTGTTGCGCCAGGCGTCCGCTGCCAGGATCGCCGCCCACGCGGTCCACGTGCCGGCGAGCCACGTGGTGTGCGCGAGCGGCAGGTGCAGGGCAGTCAGCACGTAGTTGACCCAGCCGTTCTGGGGGTCGAACATCGACTTCCACAGCTGGGCCGAGACGACGGTGGGCACCGCCCACGGGATGAACACCGCCGCCCGCACCAGGCCCCGGCCCCGGAACTTCCTGTTCAGCGCCAGGGCCAGGGCCAGGCCCACGACCGTCTCGAGTGCCACCGAGACGACCGTGAACCCGGCCGTGTGCGCGAGCGCTGGCAGGAACTGGTTGTCGGTAAAGATCCGCTGGTAGTTCGCTCCGCCAGCGAACGTCGGCGGCAGCCCGCTGTTGATCACATCGTGCTGGAAGGAGTTCCAGACGTTGTAGACCAGCGGGTACGCCGTGATCGCGAGCAGCACGACAACCGCGGGCGCGACGAGCAGGTAACCGAACCGCCGGTCCCGCGCGACCAGGCTGTACTGACGACCGCCCTGCGAGGCTCGGGTCGCCACCCCTAGCCGCCGGCGGTCGCCTGCAGTTGCTTCACGGTCGGCGCGGTCGTGGAGAGCGCCGCTGACGGGCTCGCCTGCCCGCTGAGCACCGACGAGATCATCGTCTGCAGCTGGGTGGAGATCTGCGTGTACACCGGGGTGACCGGACGCGGCGTCGCGGCGTTGAAGACCGCCTGCTCCTGCTTGAAGTACGGCGCGGTCGCGTACAGCTCGGCCGTGTACGCGGACTTCACCGCCGGCGGGTCGCCTGCTGCGATGGCACGGGCGATCTGCGCTTGGTTACTCGTGAGGTACTTAATGAATTCCCAGGCCGCCGCCTGGTGCGTGCTCTTGGCGTTCATGACCAGGTCATCGCCGCCGAGGGACGCCTGCGGACTGCCGGCGGGGTTCGGGAACGGCATCCAGCCGGTCTTGTCCTTGACCGCGGGGTAAGCCGGGTTCGAGCCCTGGGACAGCGCGAAGATGTACGGCCAGTTCAGCGCGAACGGGGTCTGGCCGGCCAGCCAGGCGCTCTGCACGTTGGACTCTTCCCAGGTCGACACCGCCGTGGGCGCGATGTGGCTGGTGTGCACGGCGTCGTACATCATCGTCAGCACGGCCTTGTTGGCCGGGGTGTTGATGTTGCTGAGATTCGACGGCGCGATCTGGCCGCCGAAGCTCTGGAACGCGGTCACCGCTCCCTCGTACTTGTCGCCCTCGAACGCCAGGCCCTCCTTCAGCTTGGGGTCTGCCTTCATCGCGGCCTGCGCGTCCTTGACGAGCTGGGCCGTCGTCGTGGGCGGGGTCTTGATCAGGTCGGTGCGGTAATACAGCCCCTCGGCGTTGATGAACCACGGGATCGCGTAGATGCCGCCCTTGTACATGCCGGTGGCCATCTGGCCGGGGAAGAACGCGCTGGTGTCCGGCTTGAACTTGTTCATCTTGGCGAGCCAGCCCGGCCTCGCGAACGTCACGGGCCAGATGACGTCGGACGTGATCACGTCAGGCGTGCTCGACCCGGCCGTGAAGCGCTGCGTGAGCTGCTGATACGCGACGTCAGAGGTCGGGGAGAGGGTCAGGATCGTCACGTGGATGTTGGGATGGATCTTCTCGAAGGCCTTCACGGCGGCCTTAGTGGCCGTACCCTCGGCGCCCAGCCCCTGGGTCGCGAACACGATGGTCTGCTTGGCGCTGGCTTGCACCTGCTTACCCGTGCCGCCGCCGCTGCTGCTGCAGCCGGCCGCGGCCAGTGACGCGACCGTGCCGACGGCGATAGCCACGGCTGCGGCCCGGTGCCGGCTCCTGCGGGCGCCCGGGTTCTGGCGCCTGGTGTGGCCTGACCACGTCATCGTGGCCACCTCCTTTGGTTCCGGTCCGCGGCATGCGCAAGCGTCAGCGGACAGTTGAGTATCAATTCGGGGGAACTGAGCCTGGGCGCGCTGGGGCACGCTAAGGAATAAGCGGCCGCGGCGTAGCGTGCCGTGCCGTCCATCAGGAGCGCCACATCGAGGTCCCTTCGGGCGGTCGAACTCCGGCGGGTCCCGACGTCGGGCCTGAAGAGCCTGCTCAGACGGTCTGAGCAGGCGCCAAGCCCGGCGATCTTGCTACTATATACCATTATTACCTATAGGTAAGGTTAATCTTACTATACATAAAGTCCGAGCATCCGGGACGAGCGGCTCGCCCGTGGCGAGATCAGCCCTGAGGAGTACCGGCGGCTGCTCGACCTGATGAGCTCCGGTGACGCCCCGCGGCCGCCCGCGTCCGCGGCGGCCGATCTGGGTTCAGTTCGTCGGCCAGATCGAGGCGCTGACGCTGCTGCGGAGGAAGCAGCCGGAGCTCCCCTGGATCGGTCGGACGGGCGGCGTGGAGCGCGTCGGTGAGCGCCGCCTCATTCTGGTCGTTCCAGCCCGCGGGATCCCCCCCAGGCGGGCCGCCACGGTGGCCGCGCCGGTAAGCGTCGGTGGCGCCATTGGCTACAGTCAAAATGACCGTCGCCGCGCAGTGACGATGTTGAAGAGGGTGACATGAGCAAGCCAGCCATCGTGGTCCGCGGACTGCGGAAGAGCTTCGGCCAGAAGCATGCGGTCGCCGGTATTGACCTTGATGTCGAGGCAGGTTCCTTCACTGGCCTCGTCGGACCGAACGGGGCGGGGAAGACCACGTCGTTGTCGATGATGACCGGCTTGCTCCGGCCCGACGGCGGAATGGTCGGGATCAACGGCATCGATGTGTGGGAGGATCCCCGCGCGGCTAAGGCGATCATCGGCGTGGTGCCGGCCGAGTCCCAGCTGTTCGACCGGCTCAGCGGCGAGGAACTGCTGGAATACGCGGGGCGTCTGCACGGCCTGCCGGTGGGCGAGGCTCGCTCTCGTGGCGCGCAGCTGCTGTCCGTGCTGGACCTCACCGCGGACGCCAAGCGGCTCGTAGCCGACTACTCGACCGGCATGCGCAAGAAGGCCACGCTCGGCTGCGCGCTGATCCACAACCCCTCGGTGCTGTTCCTCGACGAGCCGCTCGAGGGCGTGGACCCCATCTCCGCTGACGTGATCCGCCGGCTGCTGACTCGCTACGTGCGGTCAGGCTCGACCGTCCTGTTCTCCAGCCACGTGATGGAACTGGTCGAGCAGGTTTGCGACCACGTCTGCATCATCGACGAGGGCCGGATCGTGGCCGCGGGCACCACCGACCAGATCCGCGGCGGCAAAACGCTGCAGCAGGCGTTCGTCGACCTCGTCGGCCCGCGCACCGGCCAGGAGGAGGGACTGTCGTGGCTCGGCTCCTCGTCCAGCTGAAACTGCGGATGCTGCTCAACGCGCTGCGCGCGACCACCCGCGCCAAGGTGTCGTTCATCATCAGCACGATCTTCGCGGGCCTGCTCGCGATAGGCACCTTCCTCATCCTGTCCCTGCTGCGCGGCCAGGCCGCGGCGGTCGACGAGACCAGCGTCGTGTTCACGGTGTTCGCCTTCGGCTGGCTGATCCTGCCGATTCTCGTGTTCGGCCTCGACGGCACGCTCGACCCGGCGGCGCTCTCGCTCTACCCGCTGCGGACCCGCCCGCTGGCGATCGGCCTGCTGGCGGCCTCGGCCACCGGAGCCTGGCCGCTCGCGAACGTGATCGGCCTGATGGGGGTGACCGTCGGGCTTGCGCGCGGCGCGACCGGCGTGATCGTCGCGGTGCTGGCGGTGCTGCTTCAGGTGCTGTTCTGCATCACGCTTGCCCGGTTCGTCATCACGGCGCTTGCCAGGCTGCTGCGCTCGCGCCGCGGCAGGGACCTCGCGGCCTTCCTGGTCCTGCCGATCTTCGCGCTGTACGAGTTCTTCATCCAGGTGGTGCCGAACGCCGCGGCTCAGCACCGGCTGGGAGCCGCGAGCTTCGCCGGCATCGACCGCTGGATCGGCTGGATCCCCCCTGGCCTGGCCGCCCACGCGATCCAGGACGCGTCCAGCGGGCGCCTGGGCGCGGCGCTGCTGCGCCTGGTCCTCCTCGCCGCCGTCACCTGCGCCCTCGGCTGGCTGTGGATCCGCTCGCTGAGCCGCGCCCTGGTGACGGCGGACACCTCCAGTCAGGCGTCCCGGGTCAGGGGCGCCGCGCTGCCCTTCGCCAGGTACGGCCTGACCGGAACCGTGGCCGCCAGGTTCCTGATCTACCAGCGCCGCGAGCCGACCTCGCTCATCTACTGGGGCATCATCGCTGTCGTCATGGTGGTGGCGTCGTTCCGCGTCGTCACCACGCCGGCATACCTGGGCGGAACCATGTTCGCCATCGGCCTCGGAGCCGCCATGACCGGCGTCTTCCACGCCAACTCGATCGGCGTCACGGGGCCAGGTTTCGGCTCAGAAGCCGCTGCCCTGACAGCTCGCCGCGAGCTTCGTGCCTACTTCTGCGGGCAGAACATCGCGCTCGCCATGGTCGGGATACCGTTGCTGGCCCTGTTCTCCTTTGGCCTGCTGGCCGTGGCCGGCCATCCGGCGGACGGCTTTCTCGCGCTGGCAGTCGGGCTCGCCGCGCTGGGAACTGCCCTGGGCCTGAGCAACATCTTCAGCGTGGTTGCCCCGTACCCGATGGAAAGGCGCATCGGCAGCCCCGTGCTCAGGGCGGCGGAGGGCTACGTGGGCCTGTCGCTCGCTGGCACGTTCGGCAGCCTGCTCGGCGTCGGCGTCTGCGTCGTACCCGTCGTGCTGGCGGTCGAGTTCACCAGCTCGGCAACCGCGGTGGTGCGGATGCCGCTCCTGGTGGCCGCCGCGGCCGTGTATGGGATCGTGCTGGCCTGGGCCGGCCAGCGCATCGCCGCGAGCGCTGCCGAACCTAGGCTGCCCGAGCTGTTCCAGGTCGCTATCCAGAGCAAGCTCTGACCCGTTCCGTGCGGTGAGGTCAGCCGGCATTCCTGCGGGTCGGCGACGGGGGGCCTGCCCGGCCTTAGGCGCCAGCCGGCGATGGCCGCGGTGAGCTGCCATCTTCCCGCGGCAGGTCCCGGTGCTTGTCGAAGCCGATGTAGATCCGGCCCTCGACGCCAGCGGAGGCCTCGCCCGGCGCCTGGCCGGCCTCATCGCCAGCGCCCTGGGCCGTCAACGGACCTAATGTCACGGTCCTGGGGACCTTCGGCTCCTGGAGCAGTGCCGGTAGCCGGGCTAGCGTGCATAGCAGGGACGACGATTCAGAAGGTCACGATGACGTCGGATTCGGTGCGCAGACGGCAGCGGTCACATGCCTCACGGCGCGGCGGCTACCTGGTCTCCAGCGCGATCAACGGGGTCCTGCTGTACCTGCTTAACGCTCATCCGGGCTGGCAGTCGATGTCCTTCTTGACGCCCGCCACCGCGCAGGTCATCGGACTGGTGAACCTCACCCTCTGGGCCGGCATCGCGGCCAACGGCGTGTACTTCGTCGCAGACCCGCCCCCGCTGCGCGCGGCCGGCGACCTGGTGACCCTGACCATCGCGCTCGTGACGACGGTCCGGGTCTGGGACGTGTTCCCCTTCGCCTTCCACGGTTCGGTTGCCTTCGTCGCCGTGATCGCCCGCGTCGTGCTGATAATCGGGACCATCGGCGCCTGCATCGGCATCCTGTACTCCATTGTCACGTTGATCAGGAGCCTCGTCAGGATCGGCACGCAACGCCGCGGCGTGGCACCATGACCACGGCAGGCCGCTCTCACCAGCCCATCTTCCTCGCCGCCCGTAGCCCTCGCACAACGCGAGCATCGCCGCGTCGCAGCGAGCCGAGGCAACCGCGTTGTGGCGTGACCGTACTATGTTGTCCGCCTTCAGCGGTACGGGCGGAACGTCTCGCGGATCTCGGCGACGAACCGGTGCGGGTCCTCCGAGGCAAGGAAGTGGCCACCGCGATCCAGCACGACGAAGCGTTCCATGCCTGGGTAGGCGCGGCGTAGCCAGCTCTCTGGTGGCACCGGCAGGTGCGGCTCATGCGGGATGAGCACCGACGCCGGCGCCATGATCGCCTCGCCCGGGCCCAGCGGGGGTTCGGTCGCCGGCACGTAGAACCGCATGGAACTGCCGATGGTCTCGGTCAGCCAGTAGATCATCACGTTAGTGAGCAGCTCGTCCGGGCTAAGCCGGCCGCGGGTGGCCGGGTCGCTCCAGGTCAGCCACTTCTCAAGAATCCAGGCGGCCAGCCCGACCGGGGAGTCGTTGAGCGCGAAGGAAAGCGTACGTGGCCGCGTCGCCTGCACGTGGTCATAGGCGCCGACATCACGGTCCCACCGTTTCGAGGCGGCTACGAACGACTGCTCTGCCGCGGTCAGCGTGCCGGCGGGAGCCAAGTAGGGCGACATGGGGCTGGCGGTCTGCACGGCGAGCAGCCCGGGCGGGTTGCGCACCCCAAGCCAGCTGATCACCTTGCCGCCAACGTCGTCGCCGTGCGCGACGTAGCGGTCGTATCCCAGCTCGGCCATGAGCAGGTGGAACAAGTCGGCTATCCAACGCCGGGTCGGCCGCCGGTCCAGGCACCGGTCGGAGAACCCGAAGCCGGGCAGCGCGGGCGCGACCACGGTGAAGCTGTCCGCGGGGTCGTCACCGCGCGCGGCCGGATTGGTCAGCAGGGACAGGACTCCGAGGTACTCCACCATGGAGCTGGGCCAGCCGTTGCAGAGCAGCAGCGGCATCGGGCCTGGGCCGGCACCAGGAACATGCAGGAAATGCAGGCCGACCCCGTTCACCGAGGCCCGGAAGTGCGGTACCGCATTCATCCGGCGCTCCTGGGCACGCCAGTCGTAACCGTCGCGCCAGTAGTCCACCAGCCCGGTGATGCGCTCGATCATGTCGTCGTCCTCGCCGGCCGGGTCGCCGATCTCGCCGTCCGGCACGCTCTGCCGCGGCGGTAGCCGACCAGCGGCGAGGCGTCGGGCCAGATCATCCAGGACGTCGTCGGGAATCGCGATCTGGAACGGCGCGGGCTCGATCACGAAGTACACCCTATATGTGCCAGTTACCCGAAGTGGGCTTGTATGCCGCAGCCTGCCGCACAACGCCGCGCGGACCTCCGGCGCGCGCCTTCCTAGCTCCGGACCCTGCGCTCGAGCCCGGCGAGCTTGGGTGAATAGACGGCATATGACGCGTAGTTGATGGGGCTGTGTTTCGCCCACTGCTTCCACGGCATCTGGTAGAAGGTCCAGCCGTCGCCGAAGGCCATCTTGCGGTTCGTGCCCGTCACATGCACGACGTCTGCCATCTGATTGGTGTCGTAGAACCACAGCGCCTGGGCTGGCGGCTGCCTGATGCACCCGTGACTGCAGTTCAGCACTCCGATGCACCACTCCGCGCCGGGCGTCTGGTGCAGGTAGATTCCGGAGTTCGTCAGCCGGACCGCGAGAGGGACCGGCTCCCGGTACCACCCTGGCGCCCCTTTCGGGACATTCGGGTTGGTCATGATGACCAGCCGCGCCTTGTCCATCGTCAGGGCGGTCCCGCTGGGGGTGGTGTAGACCAGGGCAGTGCCGTCGCCCGCGCTGACGCCGTAGCTCCGCGCGAGCTTCCCGTCGATCCGCACGGTCATGTGGTGCTTCCTGACGTTGACAGTGCTGATGCGGGCCACGCCGATCCTGAACGTGTAGGCCAGGTTCTTCGTGCCATAGACCCCGGCGGCCGCGCGCACGCCGGCCAGGTGCGCGTGCAGCGTCACTGCCTGGTGCGGCGGCCAGAACCCGTCGACCCGGTAGACGACCTGCTCATCAGTGATCCACCGCCAAGCTCCCGGAACCGGATCCTGGGCCGTGACCACGAGCGCCTTCTGCACCGCCGCTTTGTCCTGCACCGGCTGGCTGAAGTTCACGATGATCGGCAGCCCGACGCCATAGGGCCTGCCCTGGCTGGCCGCCAGCGTCCAGTCCAGCGATGCGGAGAACGTCTGGCTGGGCCGCAGCGTCGCGAACCTGCTCATCGCCGTGACGGTCTTGCCCGCCGAGTTCGCCGCGGTCGCGTGCACGGCGTACGACGCGCCAGGAGTCAGCGTCCACCGCGACGTCCACTCGGTCGCCTGGGGGTTCATGTGGCCTGCGACATCCCGCCCGCGCGCGAGCACACGGACACTGACCAGGCGGCCGCTCAGCGCCAGAACGCGGATCGGCAGGTCCGGGCGCACGCCCTTGGTCCCGGCGGCAGGTGTGATCTGGACTAGGGGCGCCGCCACGGGGCCTTGGGCGTGCCGGGATCCGGCCCTGTCACCGCCCGCGCCGTGTCCGCCCGCGTTCGCGGGGCCGCAACCCGATGCCATCATGACCGCGACACCGCAGAGACCGGCCAACATCCCGCGGCCGGCCATCGCCCTCCCGGCGCCCGCCATGCCTGCCATCCGTCACTCCCAGGGCCGGGGGCAAGCGCCCACGCCACCATCCTGCTGTCAGGTTCCGCGCGCCGCAGCCGGCAGGTACGCCATACAGGCCCGTTCTACCGCCAGACAGCCGGAAACCCCGGATCGCCGCTATCTGCAATCCTGGCGCGCAGGCCGGACATATGCTACCCCCGGCAGCCAATGGGCGGAAACGGCGACCGGGAGGTGCCGACCTGTCGAGTATCCTGGTCGGAATCAACCTGAACGCCGCCACGGGATACGGCAATACCGCACAATTCCCCATGAAGGCGCCGTCGACGACACGCGTCCGCCTGTGTGGCCTTGAGATGTGCCCGCAGGTAAGCCCGGAGCAGCACGAACTCGTATCGGCGTAGCTGTGGCAGTTCCCAGGTTGATCAGGACAGCGGCGGTATCGTTACTCGCCGCTGCTGTCCTGAGCGCCTGTAACAACTCCGGGCCGGGCCCACTCGGCCATCCCACCAGTCCCGGCCTGCAGTGCATCCCGCTCGCTGGCGCCGAAGTCGTGACCGACGCCATCGAGGAGGTTCAGAATCACGGCACGACCACTGCAGTCATCGACAAGATCGCCCTCAGGAAACCCAGCGGACTGCGGCTCGACCGCGTCTGGGTCGTCCCGACCGATCGTGAGCTCGCCGGAGCCACCAACGGTTACCCGCCTCCCCGTTATCACGTGGTCGGGTGGCACTGGGAGAAGCGGATGCCGCCGCACGGTGCCAGAGTGCCGCCGATCGTAACGGGCAAGTACTTCAGGATGAACATTGTGGTTGTGGTCGGGCTCGCGCCCGGATTCACGCGCGGCGAGGCTGCTGGGATCGATGTGTGGTACCACGTCGGCGATGATCACTACGACCTGCACCTCCAGACCGCCCTGGCCGCAGTGAAAGGCCATACGTGCTAGCGCGCGCCAGCGGCCCCACAGCAGATGCGGGGCCGCCGCTTGCCTGCCCGCCGTGGCTTATTGGGGGTGGACGTTGTGGTTGCCGGCGAATAGATTTCCTGGGTCGTACTGGCGCTTGACCGCGGCGAGCCGCTTGTAGGTCTGCGCTGGATAGATCGCGGCGACATCCTCTTCGGTGGCAGAAGCGAGGAAGTTTGCGTAGGCGCCGTCGACGTGAGGTGCGAGCCTTCTCCAGATCGTTTCCACGGCAGGACGAGCGGCCTCGACGACTGATTTCGGGCCCGCGATAGCTGTCATGACCATCAGCTCGGCTTGGCGGTGCGCGTAGGCGGTGACGTCGTCGGGGACTCGCGATACCGCGCCGCCGACGCTGCGAACCGTGATGGACGGCGAGGCCTCCGATGCCCTGACCTCAGCAAGGATGGGCAGGACCTCGGGCACCGATTCCGTGTTGACAAATGCGCTGCGGGGCACGAACTGGATGCCAGCCGGCGGACTGGTGCCATCCGCGAGCGTGTCCGCGTAGGGCACGATTTCGACATCGTCGCCGGTCACCGTGCCGAGCCGGCGGATCGGATCGATTGCCCGGCCCGCGAGCTGCGGGTCGTCGCCGTCAAAGGCGACGTAGATCTCGACCGGCGCGCCGGGCCCGCCGGCGAACGGATTGGCGAACTCCACGGTGGATGTGAGCTCTTCGGGGGCGGCGCGGAGATAGCCCGCCCAACCCTGGATCACGGCGGCCGCCTCTGATGCCGCGAAGGCGATCTTGCCGTAGAAGACGTCTGTCGTCGGGTGCGCCACGAACTCGAAGGCGGTCACGATCCCGAAATTGCCGCCGCCACCGCGAATCGCCCAGAACAGCTCCGGGTTCTCCGCCGCGCTCGCATGCACGACCTGTCCGTCGGCAGTGACCACCTCTGCGGCGGTCACGTTGTCCAGGGCCAGGCCGTGCTTCCTGACCTTCCAGCCGATGCCGCCGGTCAGCGTCAGCCCGCCGACGCCGACGCTCTTGGTGTCGCCCGAGGAGATCGCCAGGCCATCCGGGGCCAACGCTGCCGCGACCTGACCCCAGGTGGCGCCGCCTCCGATCCGCGCCAGGTGACGTTCTTTGTCGATGATCTCCACGTCTGCGAGGTTTCTGAGGTCGATCACGACACCGCCGTCGTTGGTGCCGAAGCCCGCAAGGCTATGGCCGCCGCCTCGCACGGACAGCACAAGCCCTGCGCCGGCAGCGAACCTGACACTTGCCTGCACGTCCCTGACTGTCCCGGGCCGCAGCACGTGGGCCGGGCTACCCGAAGCCAGTCCCGAGCGGCTAGCGGACGCGTACTCCGCCGCGCCTGGTTCGATGATGTCGCCGCCGAAGTCACGGCGAAGGGTTTCAAGCGCTGAACTCATGACGTTCCTTCCGTACAGGAGAATCCTGGCTATCCGAACGGGCCGGGCTGATAGCGGCCGGGCAGGCGCTGATGACGTCTCTCTCGTGACACCACCGCCCGCCGTTAGTAAGGCGGGGGTTCCGGCACGGGTGCCACAGGCCGCGATCTCCTCCACAGCAGCGTGACCGCCAGGAGCCCGGCCAGGCACGGCAGCATCCCGGCCCAGCCCAGCAGCGGCGGCAGGCCGGTGTCTCCGGAGGTGTCCTTGACAAGCAGGTCGATCAGGGCGATGCCGGTGCCGAGCGCGAACAGCGTGGTCGCGGCCGCGCGGGCCCAGCGCTTGCCCGCCTTGACGGCCCAGATCGCCGCCAGCCAGCAGATGACGCCGAGCGCGCCGGCGACGGACAGGTAGATCAGGTAGGTGGTGACGGCCGCGTTGATGCGCGCCTGGGTGTAGGCGGGATAGCCGTCCCGGATGTGGCCGGCCAGCACGTTGGCGGTGGCATGGTCGACATACAGGACGGTCATCGCGGCGAGGGTGAGCCCCAGGCCCGCGTACATCGCCCCGACGGCTGATCGCTCCTGCTGTGCCGTAGTCATCAGGCTGCTCTCCTTTCATGTCGAGCGCGCGGCCGGCGACCCAGGTGGTCGCTCCCGCGGACGCGGCCGGCAAGTCATGAGAGGACGGTATGAGCGCCGTGCGCGGCGGTCGTCACCCGAAAGTGGACATGCTCGGTGGAAACTCCGCGGACGGCAGTGGCACCATGGTGCCGGCGCGGGCGAGACGCTCGCGTGGCGCCCGTGGGCGGGGCCGTCACGCCCAGTCCGTCGGGATTGAGAGGACAATTCCGGACGACGGTGATCCGTGCGCCTGTCCTGCTGGCAGCGCCTGACAGCGTCGCCCCTCGTCAGGGAATCAGGCTGAGTTCGCGTGCGCGGGTGACAGCCTCGGTGCGGTTGGCCGCGCCGAGCTTGGCCAGGACGTGGCTGACGTGCTTCTTCACGGTGTCGAGGGTGACCACGAGCTGCCTGGCGATGGCCTGGTTGGACCTGCCTGCTGCCAGCATCTCCAGCACCTCCAGCTCACGGCTGGTCAGCCGTTCGGCGAGCCCTCCCACCGCCGTGGCTCCAACCGGGCCGGTACCCGGAATGATCTGCCGAGCGCCAAGGGCACGCTGCAGCCGCGCCAGGCAGCCGAGCGGGACCTCCGCAGCCGCCCCGCCGGACCGCTGGGCTGCGATCAGCCGGGACAGCAGCGCGGCCATCGGCGGTCCTTCGTCGGCGAAGACCCGGAGATAGCCCTGTGGGCAGGCCAGGGTGAGCGCTTCGGCCAGCGCGTCCGCTGCGCGGTCTGCGTCACCGCTGGCTGCCAGCGCCAGCGCCCGCAGCGCGCCGATCTCGATCACACTGCCGACCCGGTCCTGCGTGGCCGCTGCCGCGTGCAGCCGGTCCAGCAGCGCCAGAGCCGGGCCCGGCCGGCCCTGAGCCAGCAGGACCCGCGTCAGCACCAGATGTTCCTGCTCGCGGGGGTAGTCCGGCTCGTCGTCGTCGTCCAGGCCGATCTCCTGCGTCCAGTGCGCGGATGCGGCGAGGTCGCCCTGCGCCAGCAGCAGCCGCGCCCGCTGCACAGGGACCGGGTTGAACAGGCCGGTCATCCCTGGGTCCAGCGCGATCCGCACGGCTTCGGCCATCGATTCCCGGGCCCCGCCCGGATCACCTTCGGCCTGCCGGATCCACGCCAGCGTCACGAGGCCTGCCGCCAGCGGCTGCGTCCAGTTCAGCTGCCGGCACAGTGGGATGCCCTCAGTGACGAGCCTGTGCGCGGCATCAAGATCGCCCCGCTGGTAGGCAACCTCGGCCATGCCCACATACCCGATGCCAGCAGCAGGCATCGCCGCCAGGCCCGACGGCGCAGTGATCTCAAGCGCCCGTTGGTAAGCGGCGTGTGCCGAGTCCAGGCGGCCCTGGGCACGTTGCACCCGGCCGAGGTCATAGCACGCCCAGGCCGCCAACGGACGCTGACCGGCCGCACACCACCCTGCGACGCCGGCGGCGAAGCCGCGTTCTGCGTCTTCGAGTTGACCGCTCACCCACTCGGCTATGGCCAGCATCCACAGGCCAACCGAACGCAAAACCCGCTCTCCCTCGCCGAGCGCGGCCAGGGCCCGCGACGCGGACGCCGCCGTACCCTCGGCATCGCCGTGGAGCACGGTGAGGTAGGCGCGCCCGAGCCCGATCGCCGCGGGAACGTTCGCCAGCAGGCTCGCCGCCCGTCCCACGGAAGGCTCGAACGGCTGGTTGGCAGCACCGGCGAATGCTCGCTCTGCCGCATCCAGCGGCGCCCCGGCCGCTTCCACATCGCCGCCGACGAGCGCCATCCACGCTTGCGCCAGCAGCAACCGCGGGCTGGACCGGGCCAGCTCAGCGGGCAGCGCCGAGATCCACCGCTGAATCGTCGTGCTCTCACCCTGCTGGAAGATCGCGTCATAGTGCCGCTCGATCAGCCGGGCGGCCCAGGTCATCTCCCGGGCGGCGACCGCGTGCCGGATCGCGTCATCGGCCAGCCCTCGCTCTGCGTACCAGGTTGCCGCGTTACGGTGCAGTTCGGAAACTCGGCCCGGCTGTTCCTGCTGCAAGCGGGCGCGGAGCAGGTCGGCGAACAGGTGGTGGTAGCGCCACCATCCCCGCACCTCATCGAGCGGCACCAGGAACAGCCCTGCCCGTTCGACCTCTTCCAGCAATGGCTGGCTGCCGGGCCGGCCGGTGACCGCGTCGCACAGCTCCCCCGACAACCGCTCCAGCACAGAGGTCTCAAGCAAAAGCTCACGCATGTGGGCTGGCTGCCGCTCCAGCACCTCCTCGGCCAGGTAGTCCAGGACGTAACGGTGGCTGCCGGTGAACGCGGCGACGAAACCGTCGACGTCGTTGTGCCCGCGCAGCGACAGGCCAGCCAGCTGCAGCCCGGCTGCCCAGCCCTCGGTTCTCGCGGCCAGCGTCGCTGCGACCGCCTCAGGCAAGGGCGCACCGGCCCGCGCTCCGCCGGGCGCAGCCGCGACCTGCTCCAGCAACGCCGCCGCCTCCCCGGGCGTGAAGCGCAGTTCCGCGGCGCGCAGCTCAGTCAGCTGCCCGCGGGCCCGCAGCCGCGCCAGGGGCAATGGCGGATCGCTGCGGCTTGTCAGTGCCAGATACAGCCCCGGTGGCCGGTGCTCAAGCAGGAACCCAAGCGACTCGTGCACTGGCTGCGAGCTGATCATGTGATAGTCATCCAGGACCAGCAGCAGCGCCTCATGTGCGTCAGGCTGGCCGGCTATCTCGTTGATCAGGGCCGTCACCAGCGGCTCGAACGACGGTGGCGGGGGCGGCCCGAGCAGCGGACCTATCCGCTCGCTGATGCCCGGCCGCACCCGGTCGAGCGCGGCCACCGCATGCCGCCAGAACCTGGCCGGATCGTTGTCGCCAGCATCCAGCGACAGCCACGCGACCGGCCGCTGGCGGCCCCTTGCCCACTTGGCCAGCAGGACAGTCTTGCCGTACCCGGCCGGCGCGCAGACCAGGACAAGCCCCAGTTCCTGGCCCTCGTCGAGCTGCTGCGCCAGTCGCGGGCGCGGCACCAGATCTGACCGCAAGCCAGGCACGTTCAGCTTGGTGGCCAGCAGGACATCGCGCTCCGACGTTGCGGCGCCGGCCGCAGCCGGCTCACCCATCGGTAACTTGCACGATCGGCGCCTCCAGCGATCTTGCGTCGCTGTCGCAGCCCATCCTAGTCGTGAGCCTCCCGCCCTGAACGCCGGGATCTTATACGGGCGGCACCATCGTGCCGGCGTCGCGCGGCAAAGATTCCACCCAGGATTGGCACCTTCAGGTGACGCCGATCCCGTCCCGCATTCGTAGCTTGCTGATCCATGGACCTAAACCGAAGGACGGTAAATGGGCTTGAACTCACGCTACGAGATCCGGGTCAAGGGCATCCTCGACGGGCGGTGGACCGCCTGGTTCGACGAACTCCAAGTCAGCAGCGACGGGGAGGAAACCGTCATCGCGGGTCCAGTCGGCGATCAGGCTGCCCTGCACGGGTTGCTGACGAAGGTTCGCGACCTCGGACTGTTCCTGGTATCGGTACGCCAACTCGATCCAGATTGACTATGGCGCGCCGCCGACCACCCGGGCGTCCGGGGAAGAACACCAGGCGGAGCTCATGCAGCCGGTCGTCACGCGATAGCTCGCCGCAACCTGCCCGGCGGCAACACCGAACAAGACCTGCTCAAGGAGAGTGAGAAATGACCAGAAGCATGAAGACGACAGAATTTGATGCGGAACTGCAGGCATCTATCCCGCTGTTCCCCGCGGCCGACCTGGCCAACCCGGTCACCGCGCGCAAGAACCTCGCCGAGCTGGCCGCCGCGGCGCCTGCGCCGGACACTACGGACATGGAGATCGAGGACCGAACGGTGCCAGCCGATCCGGACGTGGCGGTGCGGATTTATCGCCCGCACCGTGCGCAAGGCGCCATCGTCTGGCTGCACGGCGGCGGATTTGTCATGGGTGACCTGGAGACCGAGCATCCGTGGGCCGTCCGGGTTGCGGACGGCTCCGGCGCGGCGGTGGTCTCGGTGGGATACCGCCGGGCGCCTGAGCATCGGTTCCCGGCAGCCCTGGACGACGCCTGCGCCGTGCTGGCCTGGGCTGCCGAGCACGCGGCCGAGCTCGGCATTGACCGGGAGCGGATCGCGATCGGCGGCCACGCTGCCGGCGCGGGGCTCGCGGCCGCGGCGGCGCTCCGGGCCCGTGACCAGCAGGGGCCGCCGATCCGATACCAGCTGCTCAGCCAGCCCGAGCTCGATGACCGGCAGGAGACATGGTCGGCAAGGAACTTCACCGATACGCCCTTCATGACGCGCGACAAGGTCGCCGCATCGTGGGGGCACTACCTGGGCTCCACGCCCGCCTCGCCGTACGCCGCCCCGGCGCGGGGGGACGATCTGTCCGGCTTGCCGCCCGCCTACCTCGCCACAGCGGAGTTCGATCCGAACCGCGACGAGGGCATCACGTACGCGCTGCGCCTGCTGCAGGCGGGCGTGTCGGTCGAACTGCACCAGTGGCCCGGCACGTTCCATGGGTCGCAGGCGGTCCTGTCCGCCGATGTTTCCCGGCGGCAGATCGCCGAGCTGGGCGCCGCCCTGCGCCGCGCCCTGGCCGAGTGAGAAGCTCACATGGTGGCTGGCCATGCCGGCCACCTATGCCGCAACTCATCGGCTGAAGGAGCGCCCAGCAAGGACAGCGCGGGCGGGTGCTCGAACGACAAGGCCAGGAAGGAGCGGGCGACCTCTGTTCCGCCGATGCTCTTGACTCGAATAGCTCGAGGCGGCCAACGTTGGAAGCTGGCGGCAATGAATCGCTTCATCAGGGACTCCGCGCAGCCGGGCGGCTGGAGCCAGCCCGGACGCCATCGACGGGGGCGGGACGGGGGCCGTGCGCCTGGCCGAGCACGCGGCCGAGGTTAGCGGCGTGGCCCAGTTCGCCGTGGGCGGCCCGGCGGTCCTGGGCATGTCCGCCGGGGCCCTGCGCCACCTGCAGCTGGCCGTCCGCCTGTCCGGCCCAAGCTGGCGGTGCGGCGGCGCGCGCAGATCGCGGTGCGGGTCGCCGAGCACCGGCTAGGTAGTTTGCCCGATGTACGCGGCGCCGCGGGCGCCGGCCGCGGCGGCAAGGCCCGCGGCGGCCGGTAGTTCACTCGATTGCTGGTGCCGGCCTGTACTCAATAGCGTCGTGCTGGACATCACACCAGGCATCAAATGGGGGAATGAACCACCATGACTACGTCAGTCATCTCCACCGCTCCGGTCGGCGAGCTGGCCGCCGGCTTGCGCGGCGACCTGATCCTGCCGGCCGATCCCGGTTACGACCGGGCGCGCGCCGTCTACAACGCCATGATCGACAAGCGTCCGGCGGCCATCGCGCGGTGCCGTGACGCCGCCGATGTCGTCGCGTGCGTGCGGTTCTGCCGCGCGCACGACATCGAGATCGCGGTCCGCGGCGGCGGGCACAACGCGGCCGGCCTGGGTGTGCGGGATGACGCGCTTGTCATCGACCTGTCGCTGATGCGCAGCACTACGGTCAGCCCGGCGGACCGCACGGTCCGGGTGGACGGCGGGTGCACCTGGGCCGACGTCGACCACGCGACCGTTGCGTTCGGCATGGCCACGCCGGCCGGCGTCTTGTCCTCGACCGGGGTGGGCGGGCTGACGCTGGGCGGTGGCATCGGCTACCTGGCCAGGCGCTTCGGCCTGACCGTCGACAACCTGCTCGCCGCGGACGTGGTGCTGGCCGACGGGACGCTGGTCACGGCCAGCCCTACGTCGCACCCCGACCTGTTCTGGGCGCTGCGCGGCGGCGGCGGCAACTTCGGCGTCGTCACCTCGTTCACGTTCCGCTGCCACGACATCGGCGAGCACGGCACGATCATCGGCGGCCCTGTGCTGTATGACTTCGCCGACACCGCCGAGGTCATGCGCTGGTACCGGGGGCTGCTGCCGTTGCTGCCCGAGGAGCTCAGCGGCTGGCTCGGCCTGATCACGATTCCGCCCGCGCCGCCGTTCCCGCAGGAGCTGTGGGGCCGCAAGGCCTGCGCCATCATCTGGTGCTACACCGGCCCGCACGACCGGGCCGACGCAGTCCTCGCCCCGGTCAAGTCGTTCGGCGCACCGCTGGTCGTCGGCCTGCAACCGATGCCGTTCACCGCGCTGCAGAGCGCGTTCGACGCCCTGTACCCGGCCGGGCTGCAGTGGTACTGGAAGGCCGACTTCTTCACCGAGATCTCCGACACAGCCATCGACGTGCACCTCAAGCACGGCGCGCAGCTGCCCACCGGCCACTCCACCATGCACCTGTACCCGATCGGCGGCGCGGCCAGCCGGGTCCAGCAGGACGCCACCGCGTTCGCCTACCGGGACGGCGGCTGGGCGGGCGTCATCGTCGGCGTCGACCCCGACCCGGCCAGCGTCGGCCCTATGACCCAGTGGGCCAGGGACTACTGGCAGGCGCTGCACCCGACCTCGGCTGGCAGCGGCTACATCAACTTCATGATGAGCGAGGGCCACGACCCGATCGTGGCCTCGTACCGCAGCAACTACGACCGGCTGGCCAGCGTCAAGGCCCGGTACGACCCCGACAACGTCTTCCACGTCAACCAGAACATCCCGCCCGCCAGCCAAGCCGGCCCCGGCGCCTAGCAAGGCCCGCCCCGACCCTGCGCGCCGCTCAGTCGGGTCTTCATCGCCGAGAGCCGGCACTGGGACGGCGAGCAGCCGGCGCATAACTGCCTGATTTGCCTGCCTCAACAGATGGTCTCCAATAAGGTCGCCAGCTTGCAGAACGGCGGCTAGGCTAGGGCGGCCTCGCCGACGCAAGGAGAAGCGGTCCAGCAGATGCTGGACCGGCGGCACTCGTCCGAGCAGGCCAGCGGTAGCCTGCAGCGGCTCTACCCCGACGACCCGGCCATCCGGATCAGCCACGAGTCCATCTACCTGTACCCGCGCGGGGAGCTGAAGCGGGAACTGCAGGCCAGCCTGCGGTCCGGGCGGGCCGCCTGAGCCCGGGCGTCACGAAGGCGACCTGGTCATGGGCTCGAGTGCCTCGAACTCCGCCGTCGGCACCATCGTGGAGCGCACCACCAGCTACCTGACCTCGCAGGACCTGCGGCCCGGCACGGAATGCTTCTACGGCCAGCTCGGATTGCTGGGGCCTGAAGACGGCCGCGGCCATCTGGCAGCAGTGGAGTCCGGGGTGGGTGAGCGCGGACCGCGAGGGCTACGGCTTGCGGCCGACGGCGCAGAACTGATCCACATCCCTGGCGGCACTGCCACCGATGTCCGCGACATTGGGACGCCACCGAGGGGTCGACACCACGCCGGGCTCGAGCACTTCCAGGCCATCGAAGAACTGAGCGAGCTGCTCGGGGCTGCGCAGGGTGACGGGCGGCTTGCCGAACTTGTTCCAGCGCCCAACCGCCTCGTCGGAGATCGCGCCGTAGACGACATTGGTGCTGTGCGAGAGGACCAGGTAGCTGCCGGAGGGCACTGCCTGCATCAGGCGGGTGACGATCGCTCGTGCCTCGTCGAAGTCGGTAATGTGATGCAAGATCGCGATGAGCGTGATCGCGACTGGCCTGGTGAAGTCCAGAGTCCGGGCGGCCTCTTGCAAGATCTTTCCCGGATCCCGCAGGTCGGCCTCGATGTAATCGGTGGCACCCTCCGGGCTGCTGGTGAGCAGGGCGCGGGCGTGCGCCAGCACGAGGGGGTCGTTGTCGGCGTAGACAACCCGCGATTCCGGCGCGATGGACTGAGCGACCTGGTGCGTGTTGCTGACGGTCGGCAGGCCGGTGCCGATGTCAAGGAACTGGCGGATCCCGGCTTCGCCAGCTAGGTACTGGACTGCACGGGTGAGGAAGGCGCGCGCAGCGCGGGCGAGCAGGACGATGTCCGGGTACATCTCAGCGACCCGGTCGCCGACCTCACGGTCCACCGGGTAATGATCCTTGCCGCCCAGCCAGTAGTTCCAGACTCTGGCCGAGTGCGACACGGTGGTGTCGATCAGGGGAGCGGGCGAGTCGTTGGTCACCGGTGCCTTCCACATGCGTGAGTGCGGCCCGGCCGTTCCTGCGGGGACCGGCACCTGGCCTGCGGCGAGTTCACGTCTCAGCCCTGCGTGAGCAGTTGACGGAGTATCGCCCTGCTGGCGGTGCCGGTCTCGGCCTGGACGCACAACTGGTTCATGACGGTCATGTAGCTGATAACGTCGTCGGGCTGGTCAAGGTAGAGCGCGCTGTTGAGCTGTTCGAGGTAGACCAGGTCGGGCACGTCCGGCTCGGAGAATCGCAAGATCGTGAACGGCCCGCCCGCTGCTGCGTGCGGGCCGACGCGGAACGGGACGATCTGGAGCGTGACGTTGGGCAGCTCAGTGATCTGCAGCAGGTGCTCAAGCTGCGCGCGCATCACCTGGCGGCCACACGGGGCCCGGCGCAGCGCCGCCTCGTCCAGCACCGCCCACAGCTCCGGGGCGTCGGGCTGCGTCAGCAGTTGCTGGCGCTTCATCCGGATGCTGACGCGCCGGTCGATCTCCCCGGCGGGCGCGTGTGAGTTCGCGATGAGGATGACGGCGCGGGCATAGTCCTCAGTTTGCATCAGGCCGTGGATGAACTGCATTTCGTACGTGCGGATGATGGAAGCGGCCTTCTCCAGCCCAATGTAGAGCTCGAACCATCTGGGCAGGATGTCGTTGTATTGCTGCCACCAGCCGGGGGCAGCGGCCTGGCGGGCAAGCGTCAGGAGCCGTTCGCGTTCGGCCTCGTCGTTGATGCCGTACAGATCGAGCAGATCGGCTACATCGCGTTGCCGGGCGGCGCTGCGCCCCCGCTCCAGGCGGCTGATCTTGGAATGAGTGGCCCTGATCGCTTCCGCAGCTTCCCCTGTGGTGACGTCGCTGGCTTCCCGCAGCCTGCGCAGCTGCGTGCCCAGCGCCATCCGCAGCGCCGTCGGCCCGGAGCGGGCGTCGGGGAGCGCCAGATAGGGTGCGGGGCTGGCTGCCCCGCCATTCCCCGATTGACTCGAGATCATCGATGCTCCTTGCGACCATTGCCAAGGCGAACTCGCCCAGTGTCCCATCGCCCGATCCCAGTTGCATAGCCCGCCGCCTTATGCCGGGCAGTACGACAGGCACCGAAAACCTGCGCTGGCATCACACGCTCAAGCCTGCCTCGGCGATGGCGCGGGGAACTCAGCCGATGAGGTCGTCGAATTGGCCGTCCTTGACTCCCTGGATGAACGCCGTGACCTCCGCTGGCGTGTAGATCAACGCAGGACCGCCGGGATGACGCGAATTGCGGACGGCGATCGCCCCACCGGCGAGCTCAGCCACCTCGACACAGCTGCCGTTCGGGTTGCTGTACCGGCTCTTGCGCCACCTGGCTCCCCGCAGTCCGGAAGCTGGCATGCCGTTGTAGGCCTCAGCCATCGACTTTCGCATCCTTTCCAGAACGGTCGGCGCCTTGCCTGCCAGCCGCAACGGGGACATCACGGGAACGGCAGGCTACGTCCTCGCGGTGGCCAGCGACATGCTCTCGCAGCGGCCCGCAGACGAAGGCACCGGCGCGACCGGCTGCCGATTGCGGCTAGCAGAACGATACTGGCTGCACGCGCATTTGTTCTGTTCAATCAGACGATCTTGCGAATGTTCTTACAGCTGTGCTTGCGGTCGCAGGGCAGGACTACCAGGATGGTCTTGTATGCCGCGACGCACCGACCTGCGGGAGACCGATGGCAGAACCGCTCACCTCCCGCATGCGAAGCACACGTCGGCAGGCGCAAGGGCGCCCCGGCGACGCGGCGGAGGCCGGCGGTGACGGCTCTCGCGCCCGGCGCCAGGTCTCGTCCCAGCCGCCAGGACAGCCCATGATGGACGAGTGGCCGCTGCTGAGCCACCTCGAACTCGGGGCCCTGCCTGGCGCCGTGGCATGCGCGCGGCTGCACGCCCGGCAGGTGCTGTGGGAGTGGGGGCTGTCGGCGATTGCCCAGGATGCCGAGCTGCTGGTTTCCGAACTCGTAACCAACGCCACCCAGGCTTCGCCGTCGGCGGAGCGGATCGAGCCGGTAAGCCTGTGGCTGACATCTGACCGGTCCCGGCTGCTGATCCTGGTCCAAGACGCCAGCCGTTACCCTCCGGAACCTGCCGGCGGAGCCTGCGACGACGAACGCGGGCGCGGGCTGCTCATCGTCGACGCGATCAGCACGAAGTGGGGCTGGGACACCCAAAAGGACCACAGCGGCAAAGTCGTGTGGGCATTGATCGAGTAGCACATAACGGCTGACGGCACGGCGCCGGCACCGGTTGCCTTACCCGTTGCCATAAGAAACCTGGGCCCGGCCGACAGGTCATTTCCGAAGACAACCAGCGGCGTCAGCCGATCAGTCGCCTATCGTCGCGGCAGAAGATCGGGCTACGGCACGCGTGAACGCCGAGGGTAGGCCCGCCTCGCCGACGGTTCGCCGCGGCCTGATCCACGTGGCGCGGGGCAGGGTGAATGGCATGAGCTGGCGGGGCGCCACCGGGCGGACGACGGTGCGGGTGTGGGCGGCGGCCAGGGACCGTGGAACCGTGCCCACCGGGCGCGACAACCGGGCAACCAGCTACGGTCGGCCACGGAAGAACCGCGGCCCAGCCGACTGTCAGGCCATCAACCCAAGATCACGAAACATCGAGGCGAGGGGCCCTCGCACCCTCCGCGTCGCTTCGGGGAGGCGGGGGAAGGCATCCTGGGGTGAACCTATGGAAACCGCCACGATCTGGCTCCCTGGTGGGTGTGATCACGGGAGGTGAGTGCTAGCCGGCCGGGTCGTGCGTGGGCACGATGACCGCGCGCCCGTCCAGCTGCCGGGCCTCCAGCCGCTGGTAGGCGGCCAGCGCCTGGTCGAGGGGGAACGTGGTGACAGCAGGACGGATGAGCCCGCGGGCGGCCAGGTCGAGAACCTCGGCCAGTTCGGGGCGGCTCCCCCAGTAGGTGGTCTGCACGGAGGCTTCATAGGGCACGGAGAAGAAGGAAACTGACAGGGTCCCTCCGGCGATGCCCACGATGGTCAGATCCCCCAGCACCCGCGTCACCGCGGCGGCCAGGGCGAGGGTGTCCGCCGAGCCTACGAAGTCGAGGACCAGGTCGGCGCCCCGCCCGACGGTGGCCTCCCGGATCTGATCGCGGGCGGCCTCGCCGGCTTCGACGGCGAGGTCGGCGCCGTAGTCGCCGCACAGCGCCAGCGCCTCCGCGCGGGCGTCGGTGGCGATCACCCGGGTGGCGGTTGTGGCCTTGAGGATCTGGATGGCAAGATGCCCCAGCCCGCCCGCGCCGATCACCACGGCGGTCGAGCCCGGGGCGAGTTTCGGCCAGGAACGGCGGATGGCGTGGTAGGGAGTCAGCCCGGCGTCGGTCAGCGGCGCTGCCCGCACCGGGTCCAGGCCATCGGGCAATGGCACGAGGTGACGGGCTGCGGGGATGAGCATGTATTCGGCCATGCCGCCGTCGGCGCCCAGCCCGCCCCCGCCGCCGGGTACGGGGGCGGCCGCCGGGTTCTCGCAGTAGTTCTCCATGCCCAGCAGGCAGCGCCGGCAGCTACCGCAGCCCCACGCGCCATACACGGCGACCGGCTGACCCACCTCGAGCCCGCTCACTCCCGGGCCGAGCGTATGCACCCACCCGGCGTTCTCGTGGCCGAGAGTGAACGGCGGCTCCCATGGCAGCTGCCCTGCGGTGAAATCGCGCATCAGGTGCAGGTCGGAGTGGCACGCGCCGGCGCCGCCGATGCGCACCACCACCTGCCCAGGGCCTGGCTCCGGCTCGGGCACCTCGGTCAGCACCGGATCGGACTTCCACCCCAGCAGCCGCAGCGCACGCACCCGCGCTCCCTCCCCCTGATCGCAACCTCCCGGCGCCTGCCTCGGCAGCGCCCCTCATGCCTGACACCTTCCCCGGCCCGCTGTGCCCACACCGCCACGGTCTCCGCGGCGCAAGCAGTCACCCCGTGCGCCCGGCCCCAGCCCTCGCCGCCCGGTGCGGCGGGCAAGCATGATGGCGCGGCGGACCCCGGATATCCTGGCCCGCCGCGCTGTTCGTGGGTGATCTCTGTGGTGTGCCGCCTTACTTGGCCGGGGCGGGGGTGAGCCGTGCGGTCAGGTGCAGCACGTCCCCGGCGAACTTGCGTTCGCTGGCCATCAGGTGCTCGGCGAAGTCGTAAACCAGCGGCGGGGTCACGGACGGAATCGCCGATGTCAGCGGCTGGATCGCGTCGGTCATGACCTTCAGCGCCTCCAGTGCCACTGCGTTGCTCTTGCCGACCATGTCCAGCATCCAGTCCTCAATATTCCGGGCGACGATCACGGTGTCAGCCATCTTTCCTCCAGTTGTCCTTGTCCTATGCTCAGTATATCAAGCGATCGCTAGGTATGCCAAGCATAGCCGGATCGGCGAAGGGATTAGGCAAACCTGCCCGGCCAGCCTGGAACGATCAAGGCGTACGTCAACGTGGCGTCGGCCTGTGCCTGAAGGCGCCCGCGCAAGGCATGTGGTTAGCATCGTCGTCATGGCTGGAATGGATCCTGGGGTGGTGCGGCAGGCTCACCCACTCGTTCCAGGCCCAGGGGTTCGACACCAGATTCGGCTACAGCGAATGCGGCCGGACACCGGGCAACCCCCGCGGTTATGACGACATCCACATGATGTAGCTCCTCGCCTGACCAGCGAGCCGACCGCAACGAAGACAAGGACCACCATGACTCCTCAGCGATGGCCGGCTTCGCCGCCGGTGCGGCGCGTGCGCATCGCGCGTCCCACCGATCAGCTCGACGCGGTGGTCAGCTTCTACCGCGACGGGCTCGGACTGCCCGAGCTTGACCGCTTCGCAGGTCACGCCGGCTACCGGGGCGTCATGCTCGGGCTCCCCGGCGTGCAGTACCACCTGGAGTTCACCCAGCATGACGACGGCAGCCCCGGCCCGGCGCCCGGCCGAGACAACCTGCTCGTGCTCTACTTCGATGACAAGACGCAGGTTGACCGCGTAGCCACGCGGCTGGCCAGGCTCGGCCACCAGCCGGTGGAAGCTGAGAACCCCTACTGGACCGAGAACGGCGCGGTCACTGTCGAGGACCCGGACCGCTGGCGAGTCGTGCTGATGCCGCAGTCGCCCGTGCGTCCTGTTGAGACTCAGGCAGTCATACGGCCTGGCGTGCCTGCCGACCTTCCCGCAGCGTCCGATATCTACCGGAGCGCGTCCTTGTCCAATGCGGGAGACCGTGACAACCTGCTGGCCCATCCTGAGCACCTGGTCTTCGGACCGGCGGGGCTGGCCGAGGGAAGGACGTACGTCGCGGAGAAAGCAGGGTCGCTCGCAGGCTTCGCGACGTGGAGCGAAGCCGATGGCATCTACGAGCTGGAAGACCTCTTCGTCGACCCTGCCTGGATGCGACAAGGAATTGCCACGGCGCTGGTCGGCCGCATCGCTGACGTCCTGCGACTACAGGGGGTCAAGCGCCTGGAGGTCACAGCCAACCCCCATGCGCTGGAGTTCTACCGCGCCCTGGGTTTCACTGACTGCGGCACCGCCGACACCGTCTTTGGCACGGCCATGCGCATGGCGCTGCCGATCCAGCCATAGGAAATTGGGTCAAAACGGTGCGGTCACGCGGCGGCGCGTCTCGTCTTCGGCCGGGCCGGCGTACGCGATGCCGGCGTTGTTGACCAGGATGTCGATCTGGCCGAAATGATCGGTAGCGGCGCGCACCAGAGCCTCGCGTTCGGCGGGGCTGCGCACGTCGCAGGCCACCGGCAGCGCGTCCCGCAGCCGCGCGGCCAGTTCGAGGTCTGCCTCGTGCCGGCGGGAGGCGAGGACGACGCGGGCACCCGCGCCGTCCAGCACCTCCGCGAATCGCCGGCCGAGCCCGGAGGACGTGCCGGTCACGATCGCGACCCGGCCATCGAGCGCGTTTCACGGGACCAGCCGGTAAAAACGCCAGGCCGGATGGTCGATGGGCAGGATCTCCGCATCGGCATAGCCGGCCCGCAGGGCGAGGTCGCGCATGGTGGCGGGGCGGATCAGGGTGCCCACCGGCTCGGGGTCAGGGCCGACCCGTCCCTGCGGAAGACACCAGATCGCGCTTCCCGCAGCGAAGAAGCGCTCGGTCAGGTCGCCCGGCGCGGTGAATGTCTCTGCTACCCGCTCGTCCACGACCAGGACCGAACCGGCAGGCCGCACCGCGGCGCGAGCGTGTCGTAGTGCCTCAACCGGGTACGGAGCGGGCGCCGCGTAACGGCCGGGCGGCTAGAGAGACTGATGATCCGCAACGGCTACTCAAGTTCCGCAATGGCTACCCAAGAAAGGCTGACAAGCGCATGCGCAACCGCGCCCAGGCAGGGAAGATTGCGGACCGGATCCGCGCGGCCATCGAGGACCTGCCGGGAAGGCAACGCCAGGTTGTCGGCACCGGCCAGGAGGGCTGTCGTACGCGCGGGGAGGTCTACGCAGCCTCCCGCAACCCGGGGGCAGTGGCCGCAATACCCAACCGGTCACTGGCGCGAGCGGCACGCAGCGACTCGGCAGCCGTCAGGAGGGCGGCGCCGAGGAGGACGGTGTCTTTGAGCAGCGCCTCGCCGAGCATGGACAGCTGCGGCGCTCCTCGGCCGTCCTGCCACGCTTCGGGCGTCGTGACCAGGAAGCTGAGCGTGCCGAGCATCATTCCCGCGGCCCCGAGGCTGCCAGCCGCCGACGCCCGGGGCGCGACTAGCTTCGCTGCGATCAGTGAACCAAGGGTGATCTGCGTGACCCCCACGAGCCACCCGAGTTTCCGTGCGCCTAGCTTCCTGCGAAGCCGGGAGGTCAGCGGGCTGGAGGTGACCAGTACCTCAGCGTTCTGGACCTCGTAGTCCGTGAACTTGAGCGCCCCGATCCACAGCAGGGTTGTCGCGAGCCCGTAGCGCATAACCGAGAACCCGATGGCGCTGAGGCCGCTGACGGGGTTGTGTCGTGTGCCCATAGTCGCTCCCGAATTCGCCAGCCGGAGGTCTGCAGTGCACGTACCCGCTCGAGCCTGCGGCACGCGCCTTGGTGCGGCCAGGTGCCGCAGCCGGTCCGTGGACATCGCGGGTCGTCTCCAGATCGGCAGTCCACAATGGGGGTATGCCTGCGGATGCGCTGGTCGGGCGGCGGCTGGCCGTCAATGCGCTGCGGTCGGCGGTTGACGCCGCGGTCGCCGGCGCGGGCAGGGTCGTCCTTCTCGCTGGCGAGGCTGGCATGGGCAAGACCGCGCTCGCCGTTGATGCGGTGGCGTATGCGAGGGGCAGAGGCGCCCAGGCGGCGTGGGGGTCCTGCTGGGAAGGCGAAGGCCAACCTGGGTACTGGCCGTGGATCCAGGTCGTCCGGGCGCTGGCCCGCGACGGCGGCGGAGGCGAGTCAGCCGCGGCTGAGCCGGTCCTCGCCGGGCTGACCGGTACCGGCGAGCCGTCCCCTGACGGCGTTCTCGGCGAGGAAGCTGCCGTCCGCTTCCGTACCTACGACGCAACAGCGTCCTACGTGCGCGAGCGAGCTGCGAGCGGGCCGCTGGTGCTGGTCCTCGATGATCTGCACTGGGCTGACGTCTCGTCGCTGCGGATGCTGGTATTCCTGGCTCGCCAGCTCCACGACACTCCCGCGCTGGTGGTCGGGACCTACCGGGACGTGGAGGTAGAGCTCGGCGACGATCCGGCCCGCGGCTTGCTCGCCGAGCTCGCCGGACAGGCCGAGTTGCTGCAGCTAGCCGGGCTGGCCGCGGACGACGTAGGCGAGTTGCTGAGCGCCGTCTGCGGCGAGCGGCCGCCGGCCGAGCTGACCGCCGCCGTGCACGAACGCACGGGCGGCAACCCGTTCTTCGTGCAGCAGACGGCGCGGCTGCTCGCCGCTCAGGGCGTGCCTCTCGATCACGCGTCGGTCGCTGGTGTCCCGCGCGCGGTCGGCGATCTTCTGGCCCGCCGTCTCGCACGGCTGCCCGGCGACGTGGTGGACCTGCTCGCCGCCGCCGCTGTGGCGGGGCGGCGATTCACGATCGCGGCGGTCGCAGACATCGCCGGCTTGCCGGTCGAGGACGCCGTGTCGCTGATGGACACCGCGGTGCGTGCGGGTGTCGTCGAGCACGAAGCGCCTGGCGGCGGCCGTTTCAGCCACGACCTGTTCCGTGAGGTCGTCTACGAAGGACTGCCCACGGCGCGGCGGTCGGCGCTGCACCTGTCCGTGGCCAGGCTGTTGGAGCGGGACTCAGGCGCCGCGGCGTCAGCGGCTCAGATCGCCTACCACCGCGCGATGGCGCTGCCCCTGGGGGACCGCGATCGGGCCATAGGTGCTCTTGTCGAGGCGGGAAGGGAAGCCACGGCCCGGACGGCATTCGACGAGGCCGCCGGCCATCTGCGCCGAGGCGTTGCCGTGGCCGGCGGTCCCGCTGCCGCCGAACTCGGCGTGTTGTGCGAATACGGTGACGCCCTGCGCCGGGCGGGCGACGGCGACGACGCGCGGTCCGCGTTCCTCGCTGCTGCCAGGCGCGCCCGTGCCACCTGCGACGCCGCTGTGCTGGCACGCGCGGCATTCGGCATGCACCAGGTGGCCACGCTGACCGAGTCGTCGCGGTCGGACGTGATCGCGTTGCTCGACGAGGCGCTCGCCGCATCGGGTCCGCTGCCGTCTGATACGAGATGGATGCTGAGCGCGTCGCTGGCGCGCGAGCTCGCTGACGGCCCGGAAAGCGACCGTGCGCGAGCGACCGCGCTGGCCACGGCCGCGGTTGACGGTGCCCGGGCCGGCGCGGCCGGCCGCACGCTGGGCTACGCGCTCTTCGCGCTGTGCGACGTTTGGTGGGAGCCGGGCTCCGGGCCAGAGCGGCTGCGAATCGCGAGTGAGCTCGCGACCGTGGCCGCCGCGGCCGGCGAAACCGAGCTGCTGCTCGAGGCACACCTGTCCAGGCTGGCCGCGCTCCTGGAGCTCGGTGATCCGGCGTTCGCCGCCCAGGTCGACACGTTCGCCAGGCTCGCGGCGGATGCCGCAATCCCCCGTTACCTGTACCTGGCTCGCTCGCGCCAGGCGACCCTCGCGTCGCTCACTGGGCCCTTCGAACTGGCCGACGAGCTCATCGAAACGGCCGCCGAGTTCGGCGAGCGCATCGGCGAGCCTGACACATGGGCGGTCCAGGCCAGCCAGCTGGTCGGGCTGGCGCTCCTGCGCCATGACTGGACGCGGATCAGCGCGCTCGCCCTGGCCCGCGGACAGCCGCTGACTCCGCCCGAATTCGCGTTGCACGAACGCGCCTCGCTACTGGTCGAAGCCGGCGACCGCGAGGCGGCAGCCAGCCTGGTAACAACGCTGCCCGAACGTCAGGCGGTCTACCGGTGGCGGCAGGCGGCGCTGCTCGCGGTCGACGCCGAACTCGCGGTCGCCGTGGGTGACCGGCCGAGGTGCGAGGCGCTGTACGAGCGGATGCAGCCGCTGGCTGGCCAGTTTGCGGTGGTCGCGGCGGCGGTGTTCACCACCGGGCCCAGCACGCTGCAACTCGGCCTGCTCGCTGCTGCGCTCGGGTGGTGGGACGACGCCACCCGGCATCTCGAAGAGGCCGTCGCTCAGTGCGACCGGCTAGGCGCCAGGCTGCACGGCGACCGCGCGCGAGCCGAACTCGAGCGGGTAAGGGCCGTGCGCGGCGCGGCACCTGGAAGCGGCGAGCCGAACGCGTTCCGCCGCGACGGCAGGCTCTGGACGCTCGTCTTCGCCGGCCGTCGCGCCCAGTTGCCGGACGCGAAGGGCCTGCGCGACCTTGCCGTCCTCCTGTCTGCGCCCGGCCAGGAAGTTGCCGCAGTCGAACTGGTAACCGGCGGCGGGCGGCCGGCGGAGACGTTCGGCGCCGACCTCGTGCTGGACGAGCGTGCCAGGGCCGCCTACCGATCCCGGCTGGCCGGGCTCGACGAGGAGCTGGCGGAGGCCGACGTCGGCAACGACATCGAGCGCTCGGCCCGGCTGGCGGTCGAGCGGGACGCGCTCATCGACGAGCTCGCCCGCGCTACCGGCCTGCACGGGCGGCGCCGGCGGCTGGGTGACGCCGCCGAGCGGGCCCGCACCACCGTCACCGCGCGCATTCGGGACGCGATACGCCGGATCGAGAGCGTCCACCCCGAACTCGGCCAGCACCTGCGGACAAGCATCTTCACCGGCACGCGCTGCGCCTACCGGCCGGCCGAGACGGTCAGGTGGCAGACCTCACGATCGTGAGACGCGACCTCACGCCACCAGGTCAAACCCGCGAACGATGGGGAGGAGACCTGCGATGACAGTGGACGAGCAGAAGGTGGAAGCGGCGGTCGGCAAGGTGTTCGGAGAGCTGGGCGTTGCCATCACCGGGCCCCTGATAGCGCTCGGTGATCGCCTTGGCCTGTGGGCGGCGCTGGCCGGCGCTGGCCCGGTGACGCCGGGCGAGCTGGCGGCCAGGACCGGCACCGTGGAGCGCTACGTCCGGGAGTGGCTGTGCGCAGTCGCTGTTGCCGACTACGTCAGCTACGACCGGACGGACGGGACGTTCACGCTCTCTGACGAGATGGCGCTGGTGATCGCCGGCGAGGACAGCCCGGCGTCGCTCATAGGCGTCTTCCCGGGGTTCGTCGCGCTCTGGCATGACCTGGGCACGATCGAAGGACTCTTCCGCACCGGCGGGGGGATGGGATGGGGTGACCACCATCCGGCCCTCAATGACGCCCAGTCCCGTTTCACCCGGCCGATGTACCGGGCGTCGCTGGTTGACGGGTGGATCGCTGCCCTCGACGGCGTGACCGGCCGGCTCGAGGCAGGCGGTCTGGTGGCCGACATCGGATGCGGCCAGGGCACCTCGACGATCCTGATGGCCGAGCGGTTCCCGGCCTCGGTGTTCACCGGCTTCGATCACAGCGACGCGCTCATCGCCGTCGCCCGCAAGGCAGCGGTCGAGGCGGGGGTGAGCGACCGGGTCGGCTTCGAGGTTGCCGACGCGACGTCATTCCTCGCGGCCGACGGCGGCTACGACCTGATCACCTTCACTGACTGCCTGCACGACCTCGGCGACCCAGTGGCCGCGGCCGCCCACGCCCGCTCGGCCCTGGCACCCAGCGGAACAACGATGATCATCGAACCGCTCGCCGGCGACCATCTCGAAGACGACTTCGCCAACCCTTACGCCCGCATCGGCTACGCCATGTCCACTCTGGTGTGCACGCCATCGTCGCTCGCCCAGCCGGGCGCAGCGGGCCTCGGCGCGATGACCGGCGAGGCACGGCTGCGGCAGGTGCTCACCGAGGCTCGTTACACCCGCGTGCGGCGGGTCGCCCAGGAGGCAGCGCCGTTCAACATCGTGCTGGAGGCCCGGTCATGAGCGGGCCTGTCTACCTCGGTGCGGTGCACTTCGACGGCGACCCTGGCCAGCTGCTGCAGGGCTATGACCGCATGCTGGAGCGATTCGGGATCGAGAACCTCGACGTTCACCTGTGCATCGTCCGCGAAGACGGGCTGACGGTGTTCGACGCCTGCCCGACCAGGGCGGACTACGAGCAGTTCACCAGGGGCGACATGTTCCGCGGCGCGGTCACCAGCGCCGGGCTGCCATCGCCGCGTATCGAGGGTCTCGGCGGCGTGCGCGTCGCCCATCTCAGTAAGGAGATCAGGCCGTGACCGACGAACTGGCGTTGCTCGACGCCACCGCTCAGGCCGAGCTGGTGCGAACCGGCCAGGTCAGCGCCGTCGAGCTGGTGACTGCGGCCATCGAGCGCGTCGAGGCGCTGAACCCGGTGCTGAATGCCGTCGTCACGCCGATCTTCGACCGCGCTGTCGAGGCCGCGCGCAGCGGCCCGGCAGGGCCGTTCGCGGGAGTGCCCTACCTACTCAAGGACCTAGCCTGCGAGATGGAGGGCGTGCGCTTTACCGAGGGATCGGTATTCCTGGCTAATTGCGTGTCCGCCTTCGACTCCGAGCTCGTGGTCCGGTTGCGCCGTGCGGGCCTCGTTATTCTGGGCAAAACAAATACGCCAGAATTCGGGATGGCGCCTGCATGCGAGCCCGTGCTGTTCGGGCCGACCAGGAACCCGTGGGACCTGCAGCGTTCCACCAGCGGCTCAAGCGGCGGATCGGCTGCCGCGGTGGCGTCGGGCATGGTGCCGTTCGCTCACGGCAACGACCTGGGCGGGTCATTGCGGTACCCGGCGGCCGCCTGCGGGCTGTTCGCACTCAAGCCGACTAGGGCCCGCAACCCGCTCGGACCCGAGTACGGTGACGTCGCCGCCGGCGGTGCCGTCGAGCACGCGCTGACCCGGTCGGTCCGGGACAGCGCCGCGCTGCTCGACGCCACCTCAGGCCCTGACATCGGCGACCCGTACTGGGCGCCGCCGCCGAGCCGCCCGTACCGCGAAGAGGTCGGGGAAGACCCGGGCCGCCTGCGCATCGCGTATACGACGCGGACGCCGGACGGTGACTTCGGCCACCCTGACTGCGTCGCGGGCGCCGAGCACGCAGCCCGGCTGTGCGCCTCGCTCGGCCATGAGGTCACAGAAACCAGCTGGCCGGGCTTCACGCCGGAGGTCGGGGCCGCCATCGGCACAATGATCAACGCCGCAGCGGCGTGGATCATGCGCTACTGGGTCCGCCGCCTCGGCCGCGAGCCAGGCGACGGCGACGTCGAGCCGCTGATTCGCGCGCTGTGGCAGGCCGGGGAGAAGGTCACCGCCGCGGAGTGGCTGCTCGCCGTCGAGGACATCCAGCGGTTCAGCCGCGTTGTCGCCCGGTTCTTCTCAGGCTATGACGCGTTCCTCACCCCCACGATGTCCGCGCCGCCGTTGCCCATCGGCACGATGGTCTCGACACCAGCCGATCCGTGGCGATCGCTCCAGGTCAGCGGACAGACCGTGCGCTACGCCGGCGTCATCGCAAACCTCACCGGCAATCCCGCGATGTCCGTCCCGCTCTCGTGGAACGACGAGGGCCTGCCGATCGGCGTGCACTTCCTCGGCAGGTTCGGCGACGAGGCCACGCTGTTCCGCTTGGCGGCGCAACTCGAGCAAGCCCAGCCATGGGCCGGCCGCCGGCCCGCCGCTCACGGCTTTGCAGGCAAGCGGGAAGGTGAATCCCGTCTCCGACACCCTAGGCCGGCGTGGCGTGACGCTGCAGGCAGGGATGAGCACGGGTGCCCTGGAGTGAGCAGATCGGGCGGGCCGTAGGGGGCATCGATCGTGGGTGAGGGCCCGGACTGCTGTTACATGCCGAACCGCGTGTGTCGGACGGCCTCGACCGCCGCCTCAGGCCCGCTCACCTCGACATGTGCCGCACCCTGCCGGCCGAACAGGTAGAGCAGCAGTTCGCCAGGAGGTCCCGCGATGCGCGCGGCCGGTTCCCCCCGCTGTGCCCGGACGGTCTTGGCGGTCCCCGCCCACTGAAGCTCAAGTCCCGCGCCGCGCAGCCGCCGCGCGAGGAACCAGGCCGCGCGGCCGACGTTGCGCCAGAGGGCATCGTTCATCGCATGCTCGCTGGTTCGGGGGCCGCGGCCGTTGGCTCTGCGTACGTCCTCGTGGTGCACGAAGAACTCGTTGAGGTTAGGGATCCGGCGAACCCATCCGATGCGGAAGAAACCTGGCGGAGGTCCCGATCGGAGCGTCGCGGTGAGCCATGTGAAGTCCCTCCGCGCGAGCGCTCTTCTTCGTCGCTCAGCCAGGCGGCCCCATTCACCGCCCAGGACAAGCCCGGGACCAGCGACGTAATCGCGCTCGCGGAGGACCAGGTGCGCGGCGATATCGCGGGTAGTCCACGGCGCAAGCAGGGTCGGTGCCTGCGGACCGAGCTCGTCGAACAGGTCGCTGAGCTCTGCTCGCTCTACGGCGTCAAGGAACTCGCCCACATCGCCGGAGTGTAGCCGGGCCGGTGGCGGCTCTCGATGTCCCCACGAGGACAAGCCGCTGCCCTTCGATACGCGTCAACCGATCTGTGGCCTGGTGCCACACCTGGCTGCGGCGATGGGGCTGCCACGAATGCGGCATCAGGCCGCTGACGGTCCCTAGATTCGCGGCGACCATCCAGATGGCGGCCGGCAGCCCGTAGCCGGCGGCATGCCCGAGTGGCGGCTGGCTGGCCTGCCCGTCAGTATCGGCGCCGCGGCCTAGCGGGATCCACCCGCGACATTCCGAGTCGCCGCCGGCCCGTTTGCCTGATGCGCGAGGTGCTGCCGAGCTGGCTGGCCGGGCAGGATGAGCCCGACCTGGATCCAGCCGGCGGCTGCACGTCATCGCCGAAACGCGCCGACACCCGCTACCTGAGTGCCGCCGCCCGGGCCCTCCATCTGCCCGTCAACTACGCCCTTCTGCCACTGGCTGAACCGGGCCGGGCCGGTGGCGTAGGCGAAGACCTCCGCGGCCGGCCGCTCGATCTCGGCGCTGGTCACGATCGGCGGCATGTCAGCGGCCTTCCTTCACGAGCGCGGCGTACCGGTCCAGGTACAAGGGCCAGCCCTCCGGCCCGTCCACGCCGTCGGTGATCGCTTCCCATCCGGGTCCGTGCCGGTCCAGGTGCCGGTGCTCAAGCTCGACCCGCGTGCGGGTCGGCGACTCGGCGTAGAAGCGCACCTCGACCTCGCTGGTCTGAGCCGGGTCAGTCTCGATCGTCCACCGCGGGCTGATATCCCAGCTGAACACCACCCGGTCAGGCGGGTCAAATGCCAGATCCGCGCCCACCGGCACTGCTGCCGGTCCCGCTGACTAGCCCTGGTCCTCGCCAGTCCGCTAACAGCAGCAGGGGTTCTTGCAGGCCAGAGCGTTGCAGTTCTGCCAGGGGGTTCTGGGCAGCGGTTAGGCATTGCGGCAGCGCGCTGCCGCCTCGGGCGTCTTGTGATTGATCGGACAGGTGCCGTGCCGGTAAACGCGGGAGATGCCCTTCCTCTTGAGCCCGGACCTAAGTGACGTAGCAATCGACCTCTCAAGCGAGTACTTCAAGTTATCGATGGGGTGCAACGCCCTCCACGCCTTCTTGACCGGCTTAGGGGTGACGGCCCTGTTGACGGCGCGGTCAGGATGGATGGCGCGCCTCACACCGCGAGGTTTGAGGAGCCGGGTGAAGAAACTCATCCGCGCCCACCGCCCAAGCCCGAGTCAGCCTCCCCGGCCATTCTGGCAGAGCCCGTTGGACCACCGAACATCGCGACGGCGTCGTCGAAGCGGATCATCTCCCAGACCGGGGCTGGCCACCAGGAACCGGCTGGTGAGCTAAAGCTCGGGCAGCCGCTCAGGGAACGGACAGCTGCCGCTGGCGTGACCGGGATCTTGCCGGCGACCGCTTTCTCGGCTTTGGCGACCTGCTCGTCGATGCCCCTGAGGGTTCTTCGCGCCCGGTCGGCCTTGTACTGAGCACTGGCGCCCATCCTGGGAGGCAGGCCACGCACTCGCCGCCGCGGACGCGGTCGCTTGCGCATTCGGCCAGAATCTAGTGCTGAATGACTTTCTGTTCACGATGGCTTGGCCGGACGAGATACTCGCGGCCTTTCTACCTCTTGACGATGAAGTATCGCCAGGCGCTGTCGTTGCTAAGGTTCTTGGTGTCCTTGCTGCTGCGGATGTAATCCGCCCGGATCCGGTAGTGATAACCAAGATCGGCGTGAATCAGGCTGAACGCCGCGGAGATCTTGCTGGAGCTGCCCAGGGTGCCGCAGCGCGTGATCGCGCCGTGCCAGGCACCCTGGTAGTGCTCCTGCAATTCGAACTTGACGCACTGCCCGCTCTTGCCCGGCCGGACGGTGACGTGGACATGCATCAGGACACGATGGTGGAACAGCCGGTAAGTGATTCCGGAAGTGCGCCTGCTGGCGTAGTAGCCGCTCAGCGACTCTGACACGTTAGCTCGGACGTAGATGACGCGGGTGACGGATGTCGGCCTGTACTGCGAGTCGCCCGAGAACGCCGCGCTGAACGTCGTGCTGTGCGCCGCCTTGTAACTCACCGTCAGGTTCCCGCTGGCATCCACCTTGCCGGTCTTCAGCAGCGTCTTCGACTTGCTGCCGAACGGCTGCGCGTAGAGCGACACCGTGCGATTCGTGTCGGTGGCGCCGAGGTGCGCCGTGACGTGCACGGTGGGCTCGTAGGTAAACTTCGATGACCCGGTGCTCAGGGCGAGCTGGGCGTTGAGCAGCAGCGGGCCATCGATGACACGCAAGGAGTAGGTCGTGCTGGATCCCTGCAGCACGGCGAACAGCTTCGAGCCGTCGGGAGACCAGGCCAGGCCTCGCGGCATGAGATTGCCGCCAACATTGCCCAGGCTGTAGGTGTTCACCGCGGTGTCGCCGTTGGGGCGGTACACGTACAAGTCCGCCGGAGACGCGCCGTTCACGGTGCCCGCGGCGACGTCGCCGCTGGCGTCGAGTGCTACCGCGTCGGGATAGGTGGTGCTGGCGTAGGACCCCTGCTGGCTGAGGTCGGCGGTGCTGTAGCGGTAGTGAGCGTACGGCCAGCCGCAGGCAAGGATGAACTCCGCGCCGCCGGGAACGACTGCCAGGTCCCGCTGGTTCTCGCAATTACTGAAACTGGCCGAGTGGGCGCGCACGGTTGCCGGATCAGCTGAGGTGTCGTAGCTGGCCACCGACGACGGGCTCATGCTCGGTTCGGCGGCGACGAGAACGCCCGCGTCATGAGCGTCAGCGGCGAGCTCCGGAGCGGCGTACCAGCCTCCCATGGCGGGCTGCGTCTCGAACGCGGGCGTGTTTGCCGTGAGGTTGATGTCGCCGATCGCTGCCGTGCCGGGCGATCCAGTGTTATAGCTCACCCAGACCTTGCCGCTCTGCACTGCGACGTCCACGGGGGTGTTCGCGTTGCCGACGGGGTAGGACGCCGTCTGCGTCAGCGTAGCGGTGTCGATCGCGGTGACGGCGTGGGACGATCCAAGCGCCGCATACAGGGTCTTGCCGTCCGGTGACAGCGCGATGCCTTCCACGCCGTTTTGGCTGCTGATGGTGGCGACCTGCTTGCCGGACAGGTTCGTGACGATGATGTGGTTCTGGCTGCTGCTGCCCTGGCTGATGAACAGGTGGTTGTGCGCGGTATCCGCGACGATCTGATAGAAGCTGGCTAGCTGCAGCGCCGTGGTGGTGTCAGCGTGAGCGGTGGCGGTCGGCACGAGGCCGGCCACGCCGACCGCCAGGCTCAGAACCGGGACAAGCACCTTAATGCCGTTCTTCAAAGTACGCACCGATTCTCCTGCTTAACACGAATAGCTCAGGCTGGGATCCTAATTGCCCGCGAAACCGGACGTCGGCAAAACGCAGCAACCGGGATCGGTCCGACACGACCGCCCGTGCGGTGATCGCCGGGGTTGGGCCGCCACGGATCAAGGCCGACAAGAACCTCTGCGCAAAGGCGCTGACGCCAACCGAAGGCGTCTCGGCCCGGCCACGGTCAGGCGGGCGGTCGGCGGCGGCCCGAGTACCGGATGACGTAGTCACCGGCGAGGACGGCCAGACCGACGCCGCCTATGAACAGGATCAGCACGCCGACGGCGTAGAGGTCGGCTGCGACCAGTCCGAGTATTCCCACGATCAGCCCGAGCAGGATGACCAGGGCAACCGCTCCTGCATTTCTGCTGCTCATATACCCGGGGCATTTCTGGGAGTGGAGTGACGGGTGCTCTCACGTGTACCCGATGCCCGATGGCGGTACACCTAGCGCGACGGTGTTGAACCCACGATGCAGGGCCGCAGCGAACGGAGGGCCGGCGATGAGTGCGGTGGCTCACGTTCTGGCCGCGAGTCCGGTGCCGGCCCGGTCGCAGATGGGGTCGTCGCTGGGGTTCCACATCGTTCTCGCGTGCTTCGGCGTCGCTTTCGCAGCCGTCACCATGACCGCGGAATGGATCGGCATTAAGCGCGGCGATGCCGCAGCGCTGCTGCTGGCTCGCCGCTGGTCAAAGGTGATGGCCGTGCTTGTAGCGGTCGGCGCCGTGTCGGGAACGGTGCTCTCCTATGAGATGGGCCTGCTGTGGCCGGGCCTGATGGGCCGCTTCGGGGCGGCGATCGGCGTGCCGTTCTCGGTGGAGGGAATCTTCTTCTTCGTTGAAGCAATTTTCGTCGGCGTTTACCTGTACGGGTGGCGACGGCTGTCGCCGTGGGCGCACTGGTGGAGCGGGATGCCGATCGTGGTTGCCGGGATCCTGGGCGCCTTGTCGGTGGTCGCTGCGAACTCGTGGATGAACTCACCCACCGGATTCACGCTCCGTCATGGCAAGATCACCAAGGTCGACCCGGTGTCAGTGTTCTTCAACGCCGCGACCCCGTATGAGACCGCGCACATGGTGCTCGCCGCGTACATGGTGACGGGATTCCTCATCGCCGGCGTGTACGCGGTCGGGCTGCTGCGCGGCCGCCGCGATCGCTACCACCGGGTGGGCTTCGCCATCCCGTTCACGATCGCCGGGATAGCGGCCCCGCTGCAGGTGATGATGGGCGACATCAACGCCCGGTTCATCGCGCACAACCAGCCGATCAAGTTCGCCGCGATGGAGTACGTGTTCAAGACCACTCGCGATGCCCCGGAGTGGATTGGCGGCGTCTTGATCAACGGCAAGGTCTACTTGGGTGCCGCCATTCCGGCGTTTGACTCGATCTTGGTCGGGTTCTCGCCGCACACGCGGGTCATCGGCTGGGACACCGTGCCCGCTGCGCAGCGGCCGCCGCTCGTCTCGCTCATTCACAACAGTTTCGACCTGATGGTCGGACTCGGCTTCTTCCTGCTCGCACTCGCGGCATGGCAGGGCTGGTGGTGGTGGTTCCACCGCCGGCTCCTGGTGACCGCGTGGTTCCTGGTGCCCTGTGCCGTCGGCGGCGTGGCGGCCGTCACCGCGATGGAGGCGGGCTGGGTCGTAACCGAGGTCGGCCGCCAGCCATGGATCGTCTACCGCGTGCTGCTGGTCAGCAACGCGGTCACACCGGCCAGGGGTGTCCCCGTCACCCTGGGCGTGATCCTCGCCCTGTACGCAATCTTGACCGTCGTCTCGATTGGCGTTCCGATGATCATGTCTCGGCGGTGGCGGCGAGGAGCGCCCGCAGAAGAGGAAGCTGAACAAGTACCCTACGGACCCTCGCCCGCCCAGGCCCTGTCATCACCCGCAGAACCCCGCCGCCAGCCGCGCCCCGGACATCCTCAAGCAGGCCAGAGATGACATGAGCCGGTCGGCAGAGGCCATCGCGATTGCCACGATCTTGTTCGTGGTCATCGCCGCCTACGCGCTCTTCGGCGGCGCGGACTTCGGCGGCGGCATCTGGGACCTGCTGGCCGGCAGCACCCGCCGCGGGGCAGCCCCCCGCGAGCTCATTGACGAGTCCATCACGCCGGTCTGGGAAGCCAACCACGTGTGGCTGGTCTTCATCTTGGTGCTCCTGTGGACAGCGTTCCCGCCCGCCTTCGCCGCCATCATGACCGCGCTGTTCGTCCCGCTCAGTCTCTCCCTGCTGGGAATCGTCCTGCGCGGCGCCGGTTTCGCGTTCAGGCACACCGCGCAGCGGCTGCGGATGCAGCAGCTAACCGGCGCGATGTTCGCCGCCGCCTCCCTGATCACGCCGTTCTTCATGGGCACCGTCGTGGGCGCCGTCGTCACCGGCCAGGTCCCCGTGTACCCCGCGGGCAACATCCTGGCCGCATGGACGTCGACCACGGCCATCCTGGCCGGGTTCTTGTTCGTCGCCGCCTGCGCCTACATCAGCGCGGTGTTCCTCGTCCTGGAGGCGCGCCAGCGCGGGCGTCAGGACCTCACGCGCTACTTCGCGCGGCGCGCCACGGCGGCCGGTTTGCTGACCGGCGCGCTCGCAGGCGGCACCTTCTACGAACTCTCCGTCAGTGCCCCCCGCGTCTTCTCCCGCCTGACCGGTATCGCGCTGCCGCTTGTGGCGATCTCGATCGCGGCGGGGATCGCCGTGCTAGCCATGCTCTGGCTCCGCTGGTACCACCCCGTCGCGCTGCGGGCGGCCGCCGCTATCGCCGTGGCCACCGTCGTGTGGGGGTGGGGACTAGCCCAGTATCCCTACGTCTTCCCCACCACGCTGACCCTCGCAGCGGGCACGGCCCCCACCTCCTCTCTGGTCGCCGAACTCGTCGTAGCCGGCCTGGCAGTCGTGCTCGTGGCACCAGGGTTCGCCATCCTGTACTACCTGCAGCAACGCCGCTTGCTGACGGCATCCGAAACCGACGCCGACCTCCGCCAGGCCGCTCACCTCGAACCAGCAATCCAGGCCCAGCCCGCCGCCGCTCCGGCACCCACGGCGACCCGGACGACGACAAAGCTCGTGATGGCGGTGATTGCCATCAAGCTGATCAAGAACATAGTCACACCGTCACACCGCCGGTGAGGCGCAACCGGTGAAAGCTGGCCCATTGGCGCCTTCGAGGGCAGTACCGGTGATCCCGACGTCGTCACCTTGGCCGCAGAGCCGTACTCGCGCTTGATGCTGGTAGCTTCGGAGCGGTGCGGGTGGCTGCCCGATCTGCGCAGGCGCGGCCGCCGGTGTGCTGGCTTGCTTATCGCCACAGGGCAGGTCGTTGCTGGCTCGAAGTGCGGCGCAAATCGTCGGCCCCGCTCCCTGCTGTCAGCAATCCAGTGCGGTTTGATCCAGAGGTCAGGATGAGGGTTCGCGGGCGAGCGCCCGGCCCGCGTGGCTGACTAGTCGTGCCTGAGCGGGATCGCCAGGGATGGCACGACGAAGGACGCGAGAAAGATCGGCAGAAACCTCTTTTCGCCGCATCGGAAGGCGACGACTTGGCCCTCGGCCGCGTCGAAGGCCGCGGTTCGGCTCGAGTATCGGCCGTAGCGGAGCTGCAGGGTGTGAGGTCCCGGTTCGGCTGGCGTCTCGATGGTCTCGTGCGCGTCGATCGACGCGACGCCCGTGCCGTCGACCAGGACGTCGAACTTGCCACGACGGATCTGCACGCCGATGAGGTGTCGGGTCAGCTTGACCGTTGCCGGCATCGTGAGGCTCCCTTCGCTGGGTTTCGTCGGCTGCTACAAAGGTGAAAGGCCCGGACCGGCAAGTGGCAGGGAACCTTTGTGCTGCATGCCCCGATCAGAGCAACTCCGGCGCGGGCCACACCAGGGCCGAAAGTCCGTCCTGCACCGGCAACAGGACGGGCCACCGTCACCTGCTGCGCCGGGCGCAGGGGCGTCCGCCCGCCGGGCCCGGCACGGCTGGGAACCGCTCGAACGACACCGCGCCCTCCTCGAACCAGGAACCTACGGATTAAAGGCACGGTCGTCCGATTCTCTGGTTCCCTGGCCTGCGCAGATGTTCGCTCGTTTCGCGTCGCTGCTCCCGCTGATCGCTCGTTTCGCAGGTTGGCCATTGGCACATTCATTGGCAGCGAGCCGCGGGAGCCCGGAATATGGTTGGGCCGCGGTGCGCGGCCCGGGTCCCGGCATGTCGGCAGCGTACGGTAACCGTCTTTGTGATGGGGCACCGGTCCAGCGGCCGTCTGTCGAGCTAGCGGCAGAGCACGGCGTCCGGCAGAGGTGGGATCAGTCCCACGGACGGCGAGGGCCCGGCCTGATGCTGATCTTGGACGCGGGGGCATTCGTGGCGGCCGAACGCGCGGACCGGGACGTGGTGGCCCTGGTGAAGCGGGAGCGGCTGGCCGGGCGGCCGCCGGTGACCAACGGCGGAGTCGTCGCGCAGGTCTGGCGCGGAGGCCGCGGCCGGCAGGTTCCCGTGGCGAGGCTGCTGGCCGGCACCGAGGTGGTTCCGGTCGACGACGTCCTCGGCCAGCGGGCAGGCATGCTGCTGGCGGCCAGCGGCGGGTCGGATGCGGTCGACGCGGCGGTCGTCTGCCTGGCCGCGGACGGCGACGACATCCTCACCTCTGACCCAGGCGACCTGCGTTCCCTCGCCGAGGCAGCCGGGGTCCATGTCGGGCTCATCGCCATCTGACCGGCCGGTCCGGCTGCGTCGGCCTAGCGCTTCTCAGGCAAATGCCCGCCCGACCGACCATCACTTCGCCATTCGGGGCCTCAGTCGCCACGATCCCGGGGCACGCCAGAAATCGGCCGTCTCGCCTATCTGGCGGTGACGACCGACGAGGTCGCCCTGATTACGATCACCGGCCTCCTCACCGCCAAGGCCGGCGAGGTGATCTCCCCGTGTCCCGCACCACAGCATGACCTCGGCAACCCTTCGGCCACGGCTATGTCGGGTCGCCGGCACGAAGGGTGATCGTCCTTGATCTGCGCGGCCGAAACTAGCTGGGTGCGCCGGGGTCGATCGGCTCGATGCCAGTTCCCTGGTAGCGCGCTGTTTCGACCGACAGTACGACCCGGCCATCCGGGTGGAACGCGCTGGGCAGCGCGCCGGCAACCGCCTGGGCGATCCGCCAGCCGACGCCATCGCCGATCAGTTGGCCTGCGGGGATCGCGGCGGACAGTTCCAGCGGCTCGATGTCGACAGGCAGCATGCCGACGTGCTCGGCGATCCCGGGGCGCTTGGCTTCGGCCGCGCACAGGCACAGCGCGGGCACCCCCAGAACCGCCCGCCCCGCGGCCGCGTCGACGATGAACCCGGACAGGGCCGGGTATCCGGTGCCGAGCGCCAGCAGCGCGCTGTCATCGAGCAGGCAGGCGATCACGCAACCGCCTTCCGCCCGGCGATCAGCTCGCGCAGCCGCGCCGAGGCGGCGAGTTCGGCGTCGGTCACTTCGACCCCGAAGTGCGCAGCGAGCACCTCCCGGGCACGCTGTTCCCGCTCGGCGAGCTCGGCAGCGGTCGGCGCCGCGGCGGCCAGTGCACCTACCACATCCTTCAGCGTCATGCGCCGCTCGGCTGCCAGCTGGGTAAGGCGCTCCCGGGTTTGCTTGGAGACCTTGATGCTCGTGTCGTCGGTCACGGAACGAACTCTACCATTGGTAGAGCAAGACGCATGGCCTGGCACGACATCCATGGCGATGCCTCCATCCGACCAGCACGTCGCCTTCGAGACCCGGTCACCACGACCTGGCCGCAAATATGGCTCTTATCGACGGCCTGGTCGGCGATCGGGTTTCAGGTAGGGCGCAGAACCGGCCGATCAAGGGCGATCCGACAGCGCAGCAAGCCCGTCCGGTTCAAGCCGACGAAGGAAGTGGCCCCCGCGGGGTCAGCCGACGGTGAGCTGGGCCTGTCCGGCATCTGCCGCTGAGCCGTGACGGGTCAGGGTCGCCAGCTGAGCGCCTCCCGGCCCGTCGGGCACGGCCTGCGGGGCTGGCGGGCCGCCGCCTCCTCGGGGCGGGTCACCGTCTTGTTCTGTTGCAGCGTTGCCAAGCGCGCCCAGGGCTGCTAGTCCGGCCTGCGCGAGGGCGAACAGCGGGAACGCGACGCACATCACGAGAAAGATCGACGAGTCCACGGAGGCGGTCAGCTCGTGGCTGTAGGCGATTGCCGTCAGGTTGCCGTCCAGGAGAGAGCGCAGCCCGGCGATGCCGAAGAACTGGTGCCGACCGTGATAGAGCTAGTTCCGCAGCCAGGCTCCCTTGAGCATCAGCGCGGTCGTGCCGGTGCCGAGAGCGGCGACGAGCAGCGCGCCGACCAGGTTGGTGGCAAGGCCCGCGGCTATGATCTGGGGGGCAGCGGCGGCGGGCCTGGCTGTGCTGCCTGACCGCGTGTAACGCCGCCGGGCGGCGAAACCGGCGGCCAGCGGTGCGAAGAGCACCAGGATCCAGGCGAGCAGCACAAGCGGATCGACATCAGAACCTGGCAGCCACGGATTGGTGGCCGCCTTGCTGAGCCCCAGCGGCGCCACGGCATAGACGACGACGCCGACGGCGATGCCCGCCCCGGCGCCGGCGGCGAGCGTGGCCGGGGTGACCTGGGACCGCTGCGAGGTCAGCCAGAACATGGCCGCCGCGAACAGCACCATGATGATCAAGCACGCGATCCAGTCGGACGACTCGGTTCTGGCAACCCGGGGCTCGAGCACGCCTCCCAGATCCGTCAGTTCCTCACCGCCGCGGGCGTCACGGTGCAACCCATGCCCGGTGACCGTGGGTACACGGGTTGACCGTGACGGTGATCCGGCGGATGCTGATCCGGCGGATGCTGACTGGCGCCCCCAGGCGTCCTAGCCCGCCTGGCCGAAGCCTTCGGCTCGAGCTGTCATCGGTGCCCTGTAGCCGTGGCGCGGGCAGTTAGTCGTTGCTGGCTTTAACGGGCACGCGGGCTGGAATGGAATCCCAGCCAACTGTGCGCGGTATAGACAAGCCCATGGCAACCGCTCAGAACGCAGCGTTATTGCTAACGGAGAGCCAAGCCAGGCTGGGCGGGGCTGGCTGCCCAGCGCGGCGCACATCACCCCCCATCGCCGAAACCGGCTACCATCCGGCTACCTTGTACTGATGGGTGGATTCCTGGATCAACTGTCATGGCGTCTGGTCGGGCCCTACCGTGGCGGGCGGGTCGTAGCAGTTGCGGGTCACCCCGTCGTGCGGAACACGTTCTACTTCGGCTCTTCTGGCGGCGGTGTCTGGTGCACGACCGACGCCGGCATCACCTGGCGCAACCTGTCCGACGGGTTCTTCCGTCGATCGGCTGTAGGGGCGATCGCCCTGGCTCCCTCGGAACCGAGCGTGATCTACGCGGGCATGGGCGAAAGCACGATCCGCAGCAACGCCTCCTCTGGCGATGGTGTCTACCGTTCGGTAAACGGAGGGCTGACGTGGAACCATCTGGGCCTGGAGGCCACCCGTCACATCTCTAGCGTGCACGTCGATCCGACAGACTCCGACACCGCCTACGTCGCTGCCCTCGGCCACGCTCACGGTCCCAATCCCGAGCGCGGCATCTACCGCACCCGCGACGGCGGCGCTAGCTGGGACCTGGTCCTGAATCGCGGCGAGGACGCTGGAGCGGCCGACCTGTGCATAGATCCGCGCAACCCGCGGATCCTCTACGCGACTTTGTGGCAGGGGCGCCGACTACCGTGGCGCCTGGATAGCGGCGGGCCGGGAAGCGGGCTGTGGCGGTCCACCGACGGGGGCGACAGCTGGGAAGACCTGAGCCGGCGGCCCGGCATGCCCAGGGGCGTTATGGGCCGCGCCGGAATAACCTGCTCCGGGGCCCAGCCCGGCCGGGTTTGGTGCATCGTCGAGGCCGAGGACGGAGCCGTCCTGCGCTCCGACGATTGCGGGGAGCACTGGGTTCGCCTGTCCGAGCAGAAGGATTTGCGCAACCGGGCTTGGTACTACAGCCGCGTCTTCGCTGATCCCGTCGACGCGGAGACGGTCTGGGCGCTCAACGTGCAGTGCTGGCGCTCACCGGATGCGGGCAAGGTGTTTTCCGCTTTTCCTGTCCCGCACGGAGACTGCCACGACCTGTGGATCGATCCCGCTGACACCAAGCGCATGATCCTGGGAGACGACGGCGGCGCGAGCGTGACCCTGGACGGAGGAGAGAGCTGGTCGTCGCTCTACAACCAGCCCACCGCGGAGCTTTACCACGTCACCACCGACTCCCGCGAGCCTTACCGCATCTACGCCGCGCAGCAGGACAACACCACTATCGCCTTCCCCAGCCACTCCCGCTGGGGGGCCATCACTCAGCTGGATACCACCCATGTGGGCGGCGGCGAGAGCGGCTATATCGCGGTCAGGCCCGACAATCCTGACATCGTTTTTGCCGGCAACTACAAAGGCGAGATCACACGCCACGATCAGAGCACGGGCGAGAGCCGGCCGATCATGGTGTGGCCGGAGGAATCGGCGGCGGCGAGCGATGCCCGGTACCGCTTCAACTGGACCGCGCCCATCCTGCTCTCGCCGCACGACCCCAACACGCTTTACCAAGCCGGCAACCACATCTTCCGGTCCACCGACGAAGGCGAGACCTGGGAGCCGATCAGTCCCGACCTGACCTACGCCGACGCTGATAAGCTCTGCTCTTCTGGCGGTCTCACTCCGGACAATAGCGGCGCCGAGTACTACTGCACGATCTTCGCGGCTGCGGAGTCACCGCTGATGCCGGGCCAGCTTTGGGCCGGGACCGACGACGGCAGGCTCCACCTCACCCGCGACGGCGGCCGGTCCTGGACCGAGATCACCCCGCCCGATATGCCCCGCTGGGCAACGGTGCGCATGATCGACGCCTCGCCCCGCCAGGCCGGCACCGCCTATGTGGCTGCCGAGGCCCGCAAGCTGGACGACTTCCGCCCCTATCTATGGCGGACGCGGGACTTCGGCGCCAGCTGGGAGCGGCTGGACGCGGGACTCGATGAGGACGAGTACTGTCACGTGCTGCGCGAGGATCCAGCTCGCCGCGGCCTGCTGTTCTGCGGCACCGAGCTCGGCCTGCTGGTTTCCTTTGACGACGGGGCAAGCTGGCAGCGCTGTCAGGGCGAGCTGCCGCGGGTCCCGGTGCACGACTTCGTCTTCCGAGGCGATGACCTGGTGGTGGCAACCCACGGTCGCTCGATCTGGGTCCTAGAGGACTTGCCCGCGCTGCGCGAGCACCGGTCCGAGCTGGATGCGGTACCGCTGCACGTGTACCAGCCCAGGCAGCAGATCCGCTGGATCACCGACCACGGGTTTCCCGAGAAGGGCGAAGCGCGCCGGTCGTACTCGCTGCTGGGGCCGGTGGTGGTTCCCTATGACAAGCGGCAGCTCCCGGGTCGGACCGAGACCGTCGAGCTACCCGTGGGGGCCGGCCGCAACCCGACAGAGGGTGTAGCGGTGCTGTACCGGCTCCAGGCCCCGGGCGACACCGAGCTGCGGCTTACATTCCGCGACTCATCCGGCAAGGAGGTCCGGACGCTGACAGCGCGGCCAGGAGATGAGGACCGCAAGCCGGAAAAGGGCAAGCCAAAAGACCCGGTTCCGCCCCGGCGTGCGGGCATGAACCGGTTCGTCTGGGATGGCCGGCACGGGCACGGTATCCAGATCGAAATCGATCCGCCAGATGACGAGGACGCCGCCGCCAATCCGGGTCCGGTAGTGCCCCCGGGCCGCTATACGGTGCGCGTGGAGGCGGGCGAACAAGCGGCCGAGGTCGGGTTCGAGATCGCCGCCGATCCGCGCAGCCGCTACACGCCCGAACAGCTCACCAGCCAGTACCAGCTCGCACTGCGCCTCTGGGGCATGCTGTCTGACCTGTACGACGGCGTGAACCGATCAAGGCGGGCGCGCTCGGAGCTGAGCGAAGGCGAGCCGGACCTTCAGCTGGGGCAAGAGCTGGAGGCGATTGAGTCGGACCTGGTCGCCGACGGTGGCGGTAAGCGCTCCATCCACGTCCACCGGGCGGCCCTCGACACGCGGCTGGTGAGCCTGCGCCAGCTGGTGGAGACCGCGCCGCCGAACGGCCCAGCGGTCGAGCTAGCGGACCATGTCCAGGCCCAGCTGCAGCAGATGCTCGGGCGGCTGTCAGCTGTGCTCGAGCGTGCACAGCAGGCGCCGGAGCGATAAGACTGACATGCGGGTTGGCAAGTAGCCAGAAAGAGGTATCTGTCGTGCTCAGAGCTCGGACCGAAATTGTTCTCGCGGCCATTCTCGGGATGGCGACGATCCTGACGGCCGTCTGGCCGGAGTGGATCGAGGGCTTGTTCGGGTTCGACCCCGATGGCGGGAACGGAACGACCGAGTGGTGGATCGTAGCCGCTCTTGCCGTGGGCACCATCGCCGTAGCCGCGCTCGCCCGCCGCGACCTCCGCATCGTTCGTCGCGGCTCGCGCAGCGTTAACGCATAGTCAAGCATGGCGCATTGCGGCGAACGCTCGATGAGCCAGGTGATGGGCCGACCCGCAGAGGCGGCGAGGTTGCTTGATGTGACCGGGCTGAGCCGCCGGCTCACCAGGGTCGGCCAGGGCACGCCTGCCACCGGTCGGTCGCGTACGGATTCAGGCGCGCCGTGGTGAGCGGCGCGGGCGGCAGCGAACGCGCAGCCTTGCAGGTCCGGGTAGGCTCATCGAATCGCATGCGGTCTTTGAGCCTCAGGCGGCAGGTCGCGCGGTGGCCGGCAGAGCCGTTCGGCGTGGCGCCAGGAAGATCGCGGGCCTTACGATGACCTCGGGCGCGCCGGCAGCTGCCCCGCGTGCAGTCGTCCCGCGACCGGCCCCACAGCCGGGGCCGTTCGGCCTCAGCCGTGGTTACTCAGGGTGGCTGCCCGCAGGTCAGGCGGCGTGGGCCGAACGTCCCGTCAGGCGAACCACCCCGTCCTCATAGAGGACGACTTGCTGCCGGTACGTCTGCGCAGGTCACGCATCCCGAAGGCTGCGGAATGATCGGCTGCGCGCCCCTCTGCAGCGAGCCCGGCACTGGATCAGTCTGGCCGAGCTCCGGTGCCGACACATGACGGCCCGGGGACCATGTGGTCGGCCGACAAGCTGGCGCGCCGCGGGCGCGTTGCCGGCGTCAAGAAGTGTTGTACATTGTCAACGTGCGGAAGCGCCACCCTAAGGCTGAGGTGGAGGAAGCCCTCGTCTTCGCCGAGCTGCATGGCCGGACCGTTTCGTGATACCGCAGCTGGCCACAAGTGGGGCGACATGCGATGCCCGGAAGCGAGCAGGGACGGTTGTCGTGAGTCGATCTGGTCGACGCCCAAGAACTCAGGAAACCATGCGAAGCGCCTGAAGGCCAGGGTTCGCAACTGTCTGCACGCAGGAGAGAGCGATGGCTGAAATGTACGAGTTCACTCTTCTGGTCGTTGGGCCAGATCTGCAAACGGATGAAGCACTCAACTCGCTGGCAGAGATCGGCTGCGATGACGCGACCGTTGGCTCGTCCGGCGGGGTGCAGCATATGGATTTCGACCGTGAGGCGTCGTCGTATCTTGCAGCGGTCCTTGGCGCCATCAAGGATGTTGAGATCGCTGTCCCTGGCGCCCGCGTTGTCCGAGTGCTGCCTGACGAATACGTATCGCTGGCAGAAATAGCAGAGCGGACACACAGGACTCGTGAAAGCGTCCGGCTGCTCAGCAAAGGTGAGCGGGGACCGGGAAGGTTTCCCCCGCCAGCCGCGCGCGAGACGGGACGCAACAAGCTATGGCGCTGGACGGAGGTCGCGGCATGGTTCGCGGACATCCTTGAGGATGAGACGCCCTCGGCGCCGCCTCCGGCGCAGGCTGCCGTCAATGCCATCTTGGACTTGCGTTCGAGCACGTCGGATCTTGGGCTACCAGACCTGCCGCTTGTGCGCCACGAACTGAGCAACATTCTTCAGCGAGTAAGGCTGAAGCAGATTGCGGCACCGGCTTCGCTCGACGCTAAGGATGCGAGGTGGTCTAATGCCGATTCCGCCTGAGCTCAATGAAGAATTCCGCTCTCAGGCCGAGCGGATGGCGGCACAAGCTGAACTGCGGCGACTTGGGTACCACCTGCGCGAAGTGATCGATGCAGCAGACGGTTTCCGAGTTGCTCCTGCTTGGCTCACGGCTGAACTGAGCAAGCCGCTCCGCGGTCATGTCGAGTCTGCCGACGAACGTCTCGCCAGGTACCGCAACGTATTCGCCGATGAGCTGCAAGCTCTGAGTGATGCCCTCAGCAGCGCGGACGACGACGCCCTCGACGACGACTCGCTGCGTGCCGCCAGGTACCTCGCGCGGCGTTTGCTCGCCACCTTGCTGGACTGCTCTGCTAGTGAAGTATCAGATCGGATCCCTTCATGACGCGGCCAACGATTGGGTCGCCATCCCAGCCCAGTTCCGCTTGCCAGCTGCGCGTCATGCCAGCCGCGACAGACGCGTAATCCGGCGCCCCTGGTTCGCATGATGATCCGTCCGACAGCGCCTTAGTGCACGTCAGCAACCATGTGGGGCGTCCGGGGCTCGAACCCGGAACCTACGGATTAAAAGCACGCTCATCCGATTCTCTGACGCTGCTGCCTGCGCTGATGTCCGGAGGAATCGCATCTGGTTCCCCTCGGAACTCGCGTTTCGCTGGCATGGCATTGGCAGATCTATTGGCATGGCCCCGGCTCCCGGGGCTCGGACTGACTGGTGCTGCTCCGCACTTGCTGCGGCCTCCGCTTACGGACGGTAGCGTGCATACGGAGCGGCCCGTGCACTGACGGCTGAGGTGGCTGCCCTGATGCCGCCTAGTGGGCGAGTTACTGTGGCCACCACTCGCTCGGCGCTGGCCGAGTCCCTGGCGGCCCGCCCGCTCCCTGACTGTCGTCGGTGCTCGCCTCGCCTTGCCGGACTCGATGGGACGGAGTTGACCGGACGAGCCAGGTCATGTTAAGAATATTCTTAACCTGTCGGCTGGTCTGCCTGGGGGTTGCGCGTGGAGTGGGAGATCTTAATGACCACCCAGGTCGAGGCCTTCCTCGACGACCTGTACGACGCTGAACCGGTCAGTCATCAGCTGGTGAACCAGGCGATCCTGGTGTTGGAGCGCAATGGCCCAGCGGAAGAGGCCGGCCGCTGGTGGACACCGTGACGGCGTCGCGGATCGCGAACATGAAGGAGCTGCGTCCGCCGTCGGCGGGGCGGAGCGAGGTGCGGATCCTGCTGGTGTTCGACCCGTGGCGGTCAGCGGTGCTGCTGGTGGCGGGGGATAAGTCTGGGCAGTGGGCGAAGTGGTACCGGACCGCGATCCCGCTGGCTGAGGAGCTGTATGAGGATTACCTGGCGGAGCGGGAGAAGGAGATGGGGTCATGAGCGGGGTGTCGCGGTGGCGGGAGTCGGGGAACCTGGAGCGGGCGGTGCAGACTGCCGGTGGCCAGGAGGCGTTCAGCGCAGCCGTCTCGGCGATGCTCGATGATGCCCGCGGGTGGCGGCTCGCCGAGCTGCGCAAGCGGCGCGGGCTGACGCAGGAGCAGGTCGCGGCCCGGATGTGCGTGTCAGTGGCCCGGGTGTCGCAGATCGAGGGCGGCGATGTCTCCACCCAGGATGTCCTGAACCGGTTCGTGGCCGCGCTCGGCGGTACCCTGAAGCTGATCGCCGACTTCGGAGACGAGCAGCTCAAGATCGCCTGACTGCGGATGCGGGAGTGCGACCACGAATGGCGCCGCGGCCACGGGCGCTGCCGGCACCGTCACGGCCATCTCAGCGCGACCAACCGTGCGCACAGTCGGCTCGTTCGGCGCGCCGAGGCAAGTCGCGCTGGTGGACCCCGGTGAGCACCGAATTGGACACTATGTGCCGCCGGTGCATAAGCATGCAGTGCCCGTTACGCCGGTGCCTGGCCGGCCAGCCCTTTACCGCCTGACAACTGGCACACGGATCTGGCCGTAGGCGGCGCGCTCTGTGAATGGCCATTCGCTCACGGTAATGCCCTTGTCTGGCCTGAGCGGCAGGAGATGCACCTGCTGTTTAGTGAGACTGGAGCGGTTTATGGTGAACTGCGGATTATACCATGATGATTCGCTGATCATAGGTCTTGTTTAGTTTTCAGGTCATTCTTACGCTCTGGGTGGCTCGACCGCTCTAGGGCACGGGAGTGGCATATGGCTTGCACGCGCGGCAGGCGCGCTTTTGTCTGGTTCGCGGGGCGGCGGGGATGGCCGCGGTGGCTGCGGGTGGTCGCGGCGTGCGCGGTGGCGGCCGGGGGGCTGGGGTTGCTGCCGCCGGGACTGCCGGTGCCGGGGTCCGGGGCGCAGCCGGCGCAGGCGTCGGATCCGGTGCCGCCGCCGGCGCCGGTGAACCCGGCGCCGCGCGTTGCGGAGGTGACGGCGCCGGGGCCGACGCCGGTGAGCGGGGCGCTGACGGCCGATACGGTGTGGAGCCCGCAGGGGTCGCCGTACCTGGTGACCGGGCAGCTGAACATCCCGGCCGGGGTGGAGCTGACGTTGCTGCCGGGCACGGTCGTCAAGATCGCGCAGCAGCAGGCCATCTTCGTGAACGGCAGCCTGCTGGTGCTGGGCGACCCGGGCAACCACGTGGTGATCACGTCGCTGCGTGATGACTCGGTGCTGGGTGACAGCAACGGCGACGGCGCCGCGACGTCGCCGGCGCCGGGGGACTGGAACGAGATCAGCGTCCAGTACTCCGGCACGGCGGTGTTCGACTACGCCGACGTGCGGTACGGCGGGCAGGGGTCGGCGTGCTACGCGTACGGGGAGGTGGAGAGCCAGGACCACTCGGCGCTGGTGGTGGCCGACTCGACGTTCACCCTGAGCCAGAACGCCGGGATCGTGACCGGGTCCGGGGGCACGAACTCGGCCGGGATCTACAACAGCTCGTTCGCCACGTCGTGCATGGGCGTGTCCGACTCCCAGGCCGGTCACCTCGACGTGACCGGCAACACGTTTGACCTGCCGGGCATGACCGCGTTGTTCTTGCTGTTCCCGCAGCACGCCCGGGCGTGGTTCAACACGATCAGCGGGCTGACCACGGCGGCGGGGGCGAGCCCGACGACCCGGGCGATGGCTGATATCCGGTTCAACCAGCTCGGCGGGGTGGCCCAGTACGGGGCCGGTAACCAGCAGCTGGACGACTGGTCGGATAACTGGTGGGGGCACGACGCGAACGCCGCGCTGCCGGCCTGCATGGACCCCGGCGTGGCCGCGGACTCGGTCCCCGCGGTCACGGTGTCCGGTGATTCGTCGGGCTGCCCGTCCGGGCAGCGCCAGGTCACCGGGTACACCCAGCCGGTCCTGCCCGCCCTGACCGCGTCGCCGCTGGTGCTGCCGGCGTCGCTGCGGGAAGCATCGGCGCCGCGGTTCGGCCCGGTCGACACCTACACCGGCGCCCTCACCTACCAGGCCGATGACATGCAGGTGCAGGACGCCGGCAAGACGATCACGGCCAGCCGCACCTACCGGTCCGACCGGCTGTCGGGCGGGGACGCCGGCGCCGGGTGGCGGACCGCGTTCGACGAGTCGGTGTCGCAGGCCGGGAACACCTCGACGCTGAGCCTGCCGGACGGCACCAGCCTGGGGTTCTCGGCGGACCCGGCCGCCGGGTACACCCCGGCGCCGGGCGTGTCAGCCGATTTCTCCGCCGGGGCCGGCGGCACGACCGTGACATCGCCGGATCGGATCGCCTACCAGTTCAGCCCGGCCGGGGAACTGACGGGCATGAACCTGGGCGATGACGGCCACCACCTGTCCATCGGCCACGCCGGAGGCCAGGTCTCCAAGGTGACCGGCGCGTCGGGACGGTACCTGGCGTACGCGCACGCCGGCGGGAACCTCACGTCGGTCACCGACCAGAGCGGCCGCGAAGCCGACCTGAGCTATGACGCCGGCCGGCTCGCCTCGGTCACCGGGGCCGACGGGCACGCCGAAACCTACGATTATGACGCGGACGGTCACCTGACGAAGGTGACCGCCCCGGATGGCCTGGTCAAGCTCGCCGCCGGCTATAACCCTGACGGCAAGGTGGCGTGGATCGAGCAGGCCGGCGGCGGCCGGACCACGTTCAGCTACGACGACGCCGACGGCAAGCGGGTGGTGACCCTGGCCGACGGCACCGTCATCACCCAGCGGTATGACTGGGCCGGGCGGCTGGTCTCCGAGCGGCTCGGCAAGACCGGCACCCACGTGGTCTACGACGGCGAGGGCCGGGTGTTCCGCGTCGCTCAAGATGAGCGTGCCAGGGTCATTGACGGTGGGCGTGTGCGCGACATGAAGAGCCCCGCCCGGCTGTGCCGGGCGGGGTTTTTGTGTTCATGGTGTCGGCGGGCCGCTCATGCTGGTCATTCTGTGGTGATGACCTCGCTGATGGCGGCGCGGGCGGCGGACTGGTCGGCGATGTTCTTCCCGGCGGCGTAGGTCGCGATGAGCGCGGCGATGGCCAGGTTGTTGACTGCGCGGGGCTTGCCGCGGGCGGCCTGGTGGATCTGGGCGATGGCGTCGTCGCTGAACAGGTCGCCGTCGCGGCCGGCGAGCTGCAGGTGGTGGCGGATGTAGGCGGCGGTCTCCTCGGCTGTCATGGCGGTCATCTGGTAGCGGACGGCGATCCGCTGGTCGAGGGCTGCGAGCACGCCCAGCTTGATCATCCGGCGGAGGGTGGGCTGGCCGAGCAGGACGGTCGCGAACGGCGTGCGGCTGTCCATGTCGTGGTTGGTGAGCATGCGGATGGATTCCAGCTGGTCGTGGTCGAGGAGGTGGGCCTCGTCGATGATGAGGACGGGGGTGCGGCCTCGTTCGGCGGCTTCGCCGGCGAGCACGCCGTAGGCCTGGGCGGTCAGGGCGGCGGTGCCGTGGGCGGGCCGGCCGCCCAGCGCGGTGACGATGTGGTGGTGGATGCCCCGGACGCCGGTGGCCGGGTTGCCGATGTAGATGACGGTGTGGCGGGTCGGGTCGATGCCGGCCAGGGCCGCGCGGGCGGCGACGGTCTTGCCGGTGCCGACCTCCCCGGTGATGACGCCGAGGGTCTTCTCGGCGATGGTCCAGGTGATCCGGGCGGCGGCCTGGATGTGGGTGGCGTGGCGGTGCAACGCGGCGGGGGCCAGGTCGCGGCCGAATGGCATGACCTCGAACCCGAAGTGGGACTGCATTTTGTCGATCAACTGGTGCTCACTCCCTTTGGTTGCTGGCGCCGCCGGCCGGGCCGGCCGTTGAGCAGGGCGAGCTGGTTCTGGGCGGCATCCAGGTCGCCGGCCAGGGCGGCGGCTGACAGCTGCGCGTCGGACAGGAAGATCGCGGCGGCGTCCACAGCCAGGGCGGGGTCCTCGCCGTAATCGTGTCCCAGGCGCCCTGCGCTGGCGGCGGCGTCGAGGTAGCGGGTGACCTGCGCCAGCGCCTGCCCGGTCCGCGCTGCCGCCATCGACAGGGCGCCGAGGATGTCGTAGGCGGCTGAGGGCTGGCCGAGCCCGGCGCCGCGGGTGGCGTGGTTGAGGCCGCGGATCGCCTCGGCGGCCGCGCGGGCCAGCGTGACCGCCTCGGCGCCCGGGTTGTCATGCATGGCCGTTCCCCTTCCCGCTGCCTGCGTCGCCGCCGCTGATGAGGGCGGCGTAGTTGATCTGGGATGCCAGTTCCCGGCCGTGGGCCTGGTCCAGGATGCGCAGGTAGTCGATGCCGGTCGGCTCGGGTTCCTGGCGCTGCCCGCCGTCGGGCGTGCGGGTCTTGGCGTGCCGGTGCCGGCCGATGACGAACGGGACCGCGGTCCCGGCCGGGCGGCCCTTGTGCCGCACCTCGATGGCCGTCAGGTCGAACGGGTCGAAGATCAGCTCGATGACCGCGCCGACCAGGGCCGCGTCGACCTGGTAGAGATTGCCGTGCAGGGACACGGTGGCTGTCTTTTTCACCATCCGCCGCTCGGACCACAAGAACGCCTCGCGCAGCTGCGCCGGCGTGGGCAGCGGCAGCGGGACGCCGGTGCCGGCCGCCCACCGCGCCAGCGGGCTCTGGCCGGTCTCTGAGTGCACGGCCTTGTGGTAGCTCGCGGCGACCCAGGCGTCGAACAGCCGGTTCAGCTCGGCGATGCCGGCGGCCGGCGACCGGTCGCCCGCCTCGCCGCGGCCTGCGAGCTCGACCAGGAACTGCTCGCGCACGGTGCGCAGAAATTTCTCGATCTTTCCCCGGCCCTGCGGCCGGTGCGGCCGGGAGTGCACCAGCTTGATGCCCAGGCTCGCGCACGCGCGCAGCAGCCACGCGTCCACGAACGCGGAGCCGTTGTCGACGTATACCGATTCGGGGACGCCGCGGGCGGCCAGCGCCGGGCGCAGCGCGGCGGCCAGCCGGACGACGTCCTCGTGGAACGCCCACCGGGCGCCCATCACCGCGCGTGAATGATCATCGATGAATGCGAAAAGGTAGGCCTTGCGGCCGCCGACAGCCGGGCCGTGCAAAGCATCTCCCGTCCACAGCTCGTTCGGCCGGGTTGCCTCGAACCGGCCGAACGCCTCGCGCTGCCCGCCCGGCGCGGCGGGCAGCTCGAGGCGGGTGAACAGCCGCTGCAGCGTCCGGTCGGACGGCGACCAGCCCGAGGTTGCCCGCAAGATCCGCTGCACCTGCGCGGCGGTGCGCGCGGGGTTCTCCCGTTTCAGCGCCGCTGCCAGCTCCAGTACCTCCGCCGGGGTGCGGGGACTGGCCTGCCGCGGCGCGGGGACCAGCGCCTCGAACCCGCCGCCCAGGTAAGCGCGCTTCCACCGGCCGATGCTCTGATACGACACCCGCACCGGCTGCCCGCCCGGCCCCGGATGCTCCACCGCGGCCATCAGCCGGTGCCGCCGGCCCCGCTCGGCCGGCGTCAGGCCCGGCCCGATCAGCTCCTGCACCAGCGAGTACCGGAACAGCGCGATCTCCCGCGCCCGTTCCAGCCGCCGCCGCTGGTCGGCCTCGTGCTCAGTTGTCAATGTTCTGGTCCTTCCTCGGCGATATCGCCCGCACGCACGGGCGCACCGAGGCTTCCAGCCAGCTCGCGGCCCCGTCAGAGGGAACTGGTGTTGAGCGGCCGGGCGGTCATCACCGGCAGCAGCAGACTGCCGTCGGTCACCGCGGCGGCGACCTGCCACGGCGACACCGCGGACAGCTGCGGCCACCGGCTCGCGGCCGCTGCGCCGGTCGCGGCGACCGCAACCACCGCATCCGCCAGCGGCGACCCGGCCGGCTCCAGCGGCACCGGATCAGCGCTCAGCGCTGCCGCCGCTCGGGTGAACGCTGCCCGGACCTGCCCGGCCCGCCCGGCCGCCCGGCGCACCCAGCCGCGCACCGTGTCGGCGGGCACGCCGAGCTGGGCCGCGGCGGCGCGGTAACCACGGCCTGCCGCTGCCGCCGCCAGCGCGGCACCGATCACCACCGCCTCATCGGCCCGGCGGGCCAGTAACCGGGCAGGCAGCAGCACGTGCGTCACCCGGCAGGCGGCGCACCGCGACCGGCGGGGCCGCGCCCGCTGGCCCGAGCGGCCCGGCCCGAAGAAAACCCGCTCCCGGGCAAACCCCCACCGCGACAGCCGTCCCCCGCACGACGGGCACTTCAGATCCCCGTCTGCCAGCATCCGCTCGACGCCAGCCACATCGTTGCCTACCGTGAGCACAGGTGCTCCAATGCGCCCGCACGCGGCCCTCCCCGAGGCTTCGCCAAAAGAACAAGGGGAGGGCCGCTCCAATACCGACACGCTCACGGTGTCGTCGCGCACCACACCCCTGCAACAAGAACACCAGCAAAACCAGCCCGCTCAGCCCCAGCGACGCTGCCCTACCCCGTCACGCTCATCATCAGCGACGCGTAACACCGGGTGGCCGCCGTCATCACCGGGATCCCCGGGGTGGCGATGACCGGCTACGGGCCGCCGGCCACCCTGACCCTGTACGACGGGAAGGGCGACCCGTACCTGAGCGTCGACCCGGAGGGCAACGCCACCGCCGCCACCTTCAACTCCCGGCACGAGCCATTGGTCACCACCCGCCCGGACGGCTCCGCGATCACCCGCACCTATGACGGCCAGGGCCGGATGACCAGGCTGGACGACCCGCGCGGCAACCCGTGGACCTGCACCTACAACGACTTCGGCGAGGTCACCAGCCAGACCGACCCCCTCGGCCGGCCCAGGGCCATCAGCTACGCCGGCAACGGCGACCCGGACCTGCTGACCGACGAGACCGGCGCGCAGACCCACGTCGGGTACGACCCGCAGGGACGCCGCGACTACGTCAGGGACCCGCTCGGCAACGAAACCCGCCTCGCCTACACGCCGTGGGACGCGGTCAAGACGGTCACCTCACCCGGCGGCGGCGTCACCGCGGCCGCGTTCGACGACGACCGCCGCCAGACCTCCATCACCAGCCCCCTCAGGGCGGTCACCCGCTACGACTACGGCACCCAGGGCCGGCTGCACATCACCACCGACCCCCGCGGCGGCACCACCACCACCAGCTACGACGACCTCGGCAGGCCGCTCCAGGTCACCGACCCGCGCGGCTCAGACTCCGCGCGCACCTACACGCCCGAGGGGTGGGTCGCGACCAGCACCGACCCGGACGGCAAGATCACCCGTTACGCCGATGACCCGTCCGGCCGGCCGGTCCGCGTCACCGACCCCGCCGGGGCGGTCACCCAGACGGTCTATGACCGCAACGGCAACGTGACCGAGATCGACCGCCCCGACGGCTCGGCCTGGACCTGGACCTACGACAGCATGGGCCGCCAGGTCCAGGCCACCCTCCCCCGCGGCGGGCTCCAGAAGACCACTTACGACCAGGCCGGGAACGTCACCTCCGTCCTCGGCCCCCGCGCCGCCGGCAACTACCCCGGCGCCACCTTGTACGGCACCACCTACACCTACGACGACGCCGGCCGGCTGCACACCAGCACCGACGCGGCCGGGGTCACCACCAGCTACGCCTACGACGACACAGCCCGCACCGTCACCGCCACCGACCCCCTCGGCACCGCCGCGATCACCGGCTACGACGCCGGCGGCCACGTCACCTCCCGCACCAACGGCGACGGCAAGGTCACCAGCTACAGCTACGGCCCTGACGGCAACCTCACGTCGGTCACCGACCCCACCGGCCGCCAGACCAGCTACACCTACGACCTCGGCGACCAGATGACCTCGTCGACCGACCCCGGCGGGCACCAGACGACCTACGACCACGACCCCGCCGGCAACGTCACCACCATCACCTACCCGGCCGGCGACACTGACACCTACGGCTACAACCCCGACGGCGACGTCACCAGCCACCACGACCGCGACGGCAAGCTGTGGACCTGGTCCTACGACCCGGCCGGGCACCTGACCACCGCCACCGACCCGCTCGGCCACGACACCACCTACGGCTACGACGACAACGGCCGCCAGATCCTGGTCACCGACCCGGCAGGCGTCGCCGCCCACACCGCCTACGACCCGGCCGGCCGCCCGGCCGTCACCTGGGACGCCGCCGGCGCGAGCTGGGTCACCAGCTACGACGCCGACGGCAACACCAGCTCTGTCACTGACCCGGACGGGGTGCGGTGGGACTACAGCTACGACACCGCCGGCCAGGTCACCACCGCCCAGCTGTCCGGCCGGTCCGCCTACACCTACTCCTACGACCACGCCGGGCGGCTCACCAGCAAACACGACCCCTACGCCACCAGCTACACCTACACCGACCGCGGCCAGCTCCACGCCGTCACCGACGCCTACGGCAACACCACCGCCTACGGCCGCAACGGCGCCGGGCTCCTCACCTCCGTCACCCCGCCCGCCGGGCCGGCCAGCACCGCCAGCTACGACAACGCCGGCCGGATCGCCACCGCCGCCGACGGCGCCGGCGACACCAGCGGCTACGACTACAACCCGGCCGGCCAGCTCGCCGCCATCACCCTGCCCCGCGGCGGCACCTACACCTACACCTACGGCCCCGACGGCCGGATGACCAGCCAGACCAACCCGCTCGGCGCCACCACCAGCTACACCTCCGACGGCCGCGGCCTGACCACCGCCGTCAGCTACCCCTCCGGCCGCACCCTGACCATGAGCTACGACGCCGACGGCCGGCAGACCAGCAGCACCGACGGCACCATCACCCGCAGCTACGGCTACGACAACGCCGGCCGGCCCACCAGCGCCGCCGTCACCGGCCAGCCCGCCAACCCCGGCCCGCTGTCCTGGGCATATGACAACCGCGGCCTCATGACCACCAGCACCGGCGCGGCCGGCACCACCAGCTACGGGTACGACCCCGCGCACCGGCTCACCAGCCGCGCCCCGCCGGCCGGCCCCGCCGCCACCTACACCTACAACGCCCAGGGCCAGATGTTCACCCTCACCGGCCCGGCCACCATGACCCTGTACTACAACAACGCCGGGCAGATCAGCGCCGAATTCGGCGGCCTGGACACCGCTTTCTACAACTACGACAACGACGGCCGCCTCACCGGCGCCGACACCACCACCGCCACCTACAACGCCAACAGCCAGATCGCCACCCTGCAGCAGACCCCGCCCGGCAACCCCGCCGCCGGCACCACCACCTACAGCTACGACGACGCCGGCCGGATCGCCACCGCCGCCCTCGCCCGCAACGGCACCACCACCAACGCTACAGCTGGGACGCCGACAGCAACCGCACCGGCGTCTCGGTCACCGGGCTCCCGGCTGTCACCTACCACTACAACGCCGCCGACCAGCTCACCACCGACTCCGCCGGCGGCAGCTACAGCTACGACCCCGACGGCAACCAGACCGCCGCCCCCGCCGCCACCTACAGCTACGACACCTTCGGCGACCTCACCACCGCAACCACCGGCGCCGGCACCGCCAGCTACGTCCCCGACCCCCTCGGCCGCACCGCCACCCGCACCCTCGGCGCCGCCACCCAGACCTACTCCTACGACGGCACCACCCCCACGGTGGCGTCCGAGATCCGGTGTAAATGAGAGGACGGGCGTAGGTTCCCCTTCAAGACCGCCAAGTCACGAAGGAAGGACCCACGCCCATGCCTGTCCGAGTATCGCCTACCGACCGTATCCGTGGCCACATTGATGAGCTGTTCGCTGACGGCCGTCCGCTGCCGGAGATCCTGGAGGAAGTGGCCCGGCTCGGCGCGCAGCTGCTGATGCAGGCCGCGCTGGAGGCCGAGGTCACCGAGTTCCTGGGCCGGGACCGCTACCAGCGGGCCGCGGCCAGCGCCGGTGCCCGGCCCGGCAGCCGTAACGGGTACCGGGAGGTGACCGTCAAGACCACCGCCGGCCCGGTCGGGCTGGCCCGGCCGAAGCTGCGGGGCACCAGCGAGGCGTTCGCGTCCCGGCTGTTCGGCGCGCATGTGACCAGGACGAACGCGCTTGAGTCGCTGGTGATCGCCTCGTTCGTCCGCGGCCTGTCCGTCCGCGACGTCGAAGCCACCCTGGCCGAGGCGCTGGGCGACCAGGCCGCGATCTCCAAGTCCACCGTGTCGTCGGTCTGCCAGCAGATCACCGGCGAGTACGACGCCTGGACCCGGCGCCGCCTCGACGGGGTCACCGTGGATTACCTGTTCCTGGATGCCAGCTTCTTCCGCATGCATCCCGGCTCCCCGGCCGAGCCGGTGCTGGCCGCCTGGGGCATCACCACCGATGGCAAGCCCGCCTTCATCGGCCTGGCACCGGGCACCGGCGAGTCCGCCGACGCCTGGCACGCCTTCCTCACCGACCTCAAGGAGCGTGGCCTGGCCAGCCCGCTGCTGGTCATCTCCGACGGCGCCCCGGGCCTGATCGCCGCGATCGAGCAGGCCTATCCCCGGGCGCTGCGCCAAAGATGTGTCATCCACCGAAGCTGTAAAGAAATAACACGGTGGTTCTCGGTTTGGGGTTTGATGTTGCGGTATGGCGATCTCGTCCGATGTGCGTGACCAGCTGGCGTTGAAGTTCGAGGTGCTGTTGCCTCATCTGAACGAGCGGCAGCGGCGGTTGCTGCTGGCGGCCGAGGCCCGGTTGCTGGGGCATGGCGGGGTCCGGGCCGTCGCCCAGGTCGCGGGGGTGAGCGAGAGCACCGTCCGCGAGGGTGTCTTCGAGCTGGAGGAGGGCCAGGATCCGTTCCCCGATCGCCGGGCGAGACGCGAAGGCGGGGGCCGCAAGAGCGCGGAGGAGCTGGACGCCGGGCTGGTCCCGGCGCTGCTGGCGCTGGTGGAGCCGGATGAACGGGGTGACCCCGAGTCGCCGCTGCGGTGGACGACCAAGTCGCTGCGGCACCTGGCTGGGGAGCTGACCCGGCGGGGGCATCCGGTGTCGGCTCCGACGGTGGGGAGGTTGCTGCGTGGGGCCGGGTTCAGCCTGCAGGCCAATGCCAAGACGCTGGAGGGTGCCCAGCACCCGGACCGGGATGCCCAGTTCCGCTATATCAACGAGCGGGTCAAAGACCACCAGGCCGGCGGGGAGCCGGTGATCAGTGTGGACACCAAGAAGCGGGAGCAGCTGGGGCGGCTGCCGATGGCCGGGCGGGAATGGCGGCCCCAGGGCAAGCCCGTGGAGGTCGAGGATCACTCCTTCTTCTTCACCGGCCCGGAGGTGGAGCAGGCGATCCCGTACGGGATCTATGACCTCACCCGCGGCACCGGCTGGGTGAACGTCGGCACCGACCACGACACCTCGGTTTTCGCGGTGGAGTCCATCCGCCGCTGGTGGCGGGCGCGTGGCCGCGAAGACTACCCGGGCGCGGCCCGGCTGCTGATCACCGCGGACGCGGGCGGGTCCAACAGCTACCGGTACCGGGTCTGGAAGAGCGAACTGGCCGCTCTCGCGGCGGAGACCGGGCTGGTGATCACGGTCTGCCACTTCCCGCCCGGCACGTCGAAGTGGAACAAGATCGAGCACCGGCTGTTCAGCCACATCACCATGAACTGGCGAGGACGCCCCCTGACCAGCCACGAGGTGGTCGTCCAGACAATCACGGCGACCCGCACCAGCCGCGGCCTGCGCGTCGAGGCCGTGTTAGACCCCGGCGACTACCCCACCGGCGTCGCCGTCAGCAAAGAACGCTTCGCCGCCCTGCCGCTGAAACGCCACGCCACCCATGGCGCCTGGAACTACACCCTCCACCCCGCGGCAGCCACCCCTTCCATCGGCGAGGGCACCACCGATCAGCGCTCCAGCCCCGCCCGCCGCCGGCAGGAGATGCTGGCCAAGCTCAACGATGAGCGGCTGACCGGGATGACCAGCGCCGAACTCGCCCGCCTGTGCGCCGCGCTGGCCCCGCTTCAGGCAGCCCGCGCCCAGCAGCGCTACAGCCAGCAGCGCCAAGGCCGGGCCCGCCGGGCCGCCGGCAAGCCCCGCGCCAAGCCGCTGTTCGACGATCCCGCCCGCGTCCTGCTCACCCTCCTCTACCAGCGGCAGGCCTGCTCCATGAACGTGCTCGCCGACCTGCTCGAAGTCACCGCCACCTGCATCGGCGACCTGGTCAAGGAGACCCGCGAGACCCTCGAAGATCACAGCCATGACCCAGGAGTGGCCCCGGTCCGGTTCACCACCCACGATGCCCTGCTCGCCTTCACAGACAGCGATCTGCGCCCGGCACGGGCCACCGTCATCGAGCAGCTGTCCCACCCGGCGCTGACCGGGCTCACCCAGCACGAGCTGAATGACCTCACCAGCCGGTTGGCCGCGCGTCAATCCGCCCAAACCGAACGCCGCACCTACCAGCGACGTGGCGGCCCACGCCAGCCCGGCACTCGCGGCGGCGTCTTCCACCAGAAGATCAGCAACAGCGAAGGCGTCCTGCTCACCCTTCTCTACCAAAGCAGACTGTGCACCCTGGATGTCCTCGCCGATGCCCTCACCGATGTCAGCAGATCCGCCGTCGGCAACGTCATCCGCCAAACCCTGCCCCTGCTCCAGCACGAAAACTGCCTTCCCCAGCCTGCGCCAACCCGCTACCGCACAGCCGCAGAGCTCCTCGCAGCCGGAGCAAGGAACAACACCACAAGTTGATTCTTTACGGTCGCACCGGGCCCGGAACATCCTGGCCAAGGTCCCGGCCGGGATGCAGGCCGAGGTCAAGGACGCCTACTGGAAGATCTTCGACACCGAGGACCTGAAGACCCCGCCCGGGCCCCGGCTGGCCGAGCTCATCGATGCCCGGATCAGCGAGATGGCCGCCCGCTACTCCGCCACCTACCCATCGGCCATGAAGTGCCTGACCACTGACAAGGAAGGCCTGACCGCCTACCTGCGGTTCCCCGCCGGGCACCACCACCGCATCCGGCACTCCAACTTCATCGAGCGCACCTTCGGCGAGACCCGCCGCCGCACCAAGGTCATCGGGCGGCTGCCCGGCGAGACCAGCTGCCTCACCCTCGTCTGGGCCGTCCTGGACCGGGCCTCCCGCGGCTGGCGCGGCGTGAACATGACCTCAGACGGCCTCCGGCTCCTGCAGGACCTGCGCCGCTCGCTGCTCGACCCGCCCCGCCAGCTCCGCCCGCGCACAGTCACCAGCAGCCAGCCCGCCGACGGCTGCGAAACTGTCAGTACCGTCGCCTAAGCTGATCATGAAACCGGGAACCACGCCCGCCGATTTACACCGGAATCCGGACGCCACCCACCCCCACCCTGGCCGCCCAGCAAGCCGGCGGCACCACCACCAACCTCATCCGCGACCCCGGCGGCACCCTGCTCGCCCAGGCCACCCCCGGCAACCCCGCCCTGATCGCCAACCCCGACATCCACGGCGACACCGCCCGGCTCGTCAACGCCGCCGACGCCAGCACCGCCTGGACCGCCGTCTACGACCCCTTCGGCGCCGCCACCACCACCGGCACCGAACCAGTCAGCCTCGGCTTCCAGTCCATGTACACCGACCCCGCCACCAGCCTCACCCAGATGCCCGCCCGCTCCTACGACCCCGCCACCGGCACCTTCACCACACCCGACACCATCGCCGGATCACCCACCTCCCCCGTCACCCTCAACCGGTACCTGTACGGCGACGGCGACCCCGTCAACGCCTACGACCCCGACGGCCACTGGCCCTGGGACAACTGGCTGAACGACATCTGGAACTGGCTCACCGACGCCGCGGACACCGTCACCCACGCCGCCAGCCAGGCCCTGGACACCGCCACCCACGCCGCCAGCCAGGCCCTGGACGCCGTCACCCACACCATCGACGCCGCCAGGCAGGTCGCCGCCGACGCCGCCCACACCGTCAGCCAGATCGCCCACGCCATCGGCCCCACCCTCCGCGCCACCCTCGCCTCCGCCGTCGTCGGCGGCGCCGTCTTCCTCGGCTGCGAAGCCCTCACCGCCGGCACCGGATCCGTCGGCTGCGCCACCGCCGGCTGGGCCGTCGGCGGCGCCATCTACGGCGCCATGACCTGCCCCCCCAGCACCTCCACCGCGCGATGCGCCCTCACCGGCGGCCTCGCCGGCGCCGCCGCCGGACTCACCGCCGGGCTCTCCGCCACCCTCGGCCTCAGCGCCCTCACCACCGGCGCCCTCGCCGGCGCCGCCGGCGACGCCACCAGCCAGTACCTCACAACCGGACGCATCGATCCCCGCCACGTACTCACAGCAGCCGCTTTCGGCGGCCTGACCATGAACTTGGCGGGCAGATTCAGCCGAACCCCAGACCCAGCACTCAGCGACCTGAGCAGCCTCCCGCGCGAGGACCCAACCGGCGGTACAGAACCGCCCGGCACAGACATAACTTCGCGAACAACTCCAACCTCCGGGGATCCCGGCGCTGGCACAAGTTGGGCACGCCGCGTGCTCGCCCCCAGAACTACCGCCTATGCCCACACTGGTCCAGCAGGAATTCCTGCGCGCGGCGTGACGTTCTTCGATGAATCTACGGCTGACTACTACAAGGTCGCCAATCCGACGCTGGGCCGACCGGGCGGAAGCACATTCTTCATGTCGGAGGAGGACACATCGCTTGTGACGAACAGCTCGAATGCGGCTCGCTACTCTGGCATGGCGCCGAGCGTGCAGCGGGCGTACATCAACGGTGAGCCGATTTATGGCGTGAACTTCCCGACCAGCGGGCTGGTGGTTCGAGTGCCGACAGCGGCCGACGCGGGCGGATTTGAGCATTTCCTGGAGGGAGGGCAGACCGCCGTCCGCCTGGCCGGCGACGGCGGGTACCTCATGAATCCTGTTCAGGAATTTGTCACGCCCGGCGGCCTGCCAGTTCCGGGAGGTAGCTTCCTGTTCCGGCTCGGCCCCGGCGGAGAGCAGATCCCGATACGGAGCTTCTGATGTGCAACCTATGCCGGGACTCGTGGCTGCCATGGATACATAGGCAATACATTCAACTGGCTCGCGATTTCGAGAGGCATGCTGAATTGTGCCAATGTCCGCGGTGCGGCTCTCTCTATGAGGTATTTCCTGAGGACAAAGCCCCGCCAAGGGAGCTGACCAAGGACGAGGCTCGAGTGCGGTTCCCAGGTGCGCTGTAGCCGGACAGGTGCGTTGGAGCCGGACATGCAGCGCGCGTTGGCTGGGGCAGGCGGGCGACTGCCTTCTCGGAGACATGCCAGCCACCACTTACGAAGGCGCTCTCTTCGGTCGGCTAACCCGAAGCCTGTGGGGTCAGCGCGTCAGGAACATGAGTGCGCGGGCCGCTCAGGGCCCCGCCGGCATCTTGTGATCTGTGCTCGGCAGCGATGCCGAACCGTCCAGGCACATGTGAAAATGTCCAGCCGTCCAACACTGCTCCGCCTGCACAGAACAGCTGATCGGCGACGAGTACGCGGCGATAGTCTATCAGATAAATAGGGATTCCTATT
>CAVUFO010000005.1:0-269280 GCA_963740785.1 uncultured Actinomycetota bacterium | reverse complement strand
TCAGTTGCCGGTGGCTACGGGCCCCGGGCCAGGCCAGCCGGAGTGGTTTCGTGGGCCGAAGTCGCCGCAGGCATTCTCACGGTGGCGCGCCAGTCCCAGTCGGCCGCGATCCAGCTTCTTGACCAGGCCGTGTCGGTTGCTGGCGACCGGGCTCCTGGTTTCCGCCACGCGCTCTCCCAGGTAAGAGTCACCCTCGGCGTGGTCGGTGTGGCGCTGCTCCTGCTCGGCGGCAGCATGGCGATTTTCCGCTGTCACCGATCCTCGTTGGTGCGGCGTTGGTGGCGCTGCTAGCTGCGACACTCCTCGGGGGTGTCGAGGGCTGGCCGACGCGCGGAGGGCGCGTCAGTCAGTTGCGGATCGCGGAACCGCTGGCCGCACCTAGTGCGGGCACTTGGCCATGGCAAATCGGCCTGGCAGTCGTCGGATTCGTCACGGCTGTCGCCGTACAGTTCTGGTTCGACCCGGGTCGGCTGTTCGCAGGGGGCGACGCGCCGCCCGCAGTGGGCACGGCTTGGCTGGGACGGTTCTTCGCGCCCTGGTCGTGGTCGGGCTCAAATCTCGGCGGCCCTGCCGCTAACGAGACCAGGCTGCCGTGGGCTGCCGTCTACTGGCTCGTCCACGCGCTTCACGGATCGCCGGGCTTTGCGGAAAGGATCTGGTACACTTCGCTCTTCGTCGGCGCCGCGGCGGCCTGCTATCTGCTACTGCGAGCCTTTCGCATCGGCTCGGCAGGATCCACCCTCGGCGCTCTCGCCTATGTCTTCAACGCCCATGTTGCCGTCATCGGAACCAGGCAGGCGTACCTCGCCGCCATGGTACTGCTCCCAGGGCTTCCGGCAGTCGTGCTCGCCGTGGCATCGGGCAGATGGCCGCTGCGAAGGGGCATTCTCCTCTTCGGCTGTAGTGCGCCACTCCTCGGCTATGTGTCCCTGAACCCGCCGCTTGTGCTCATGATCACCGCGTTTCTCGCCTCGACGCCGCTCTTCGTTGGATGGCTAGACGGGTGGGCAGTCGCACGCCGGGCGGTATGCGCCCTCGTGCTTGGTGCACTGCTCCTCGCGCTCGCCTCCTGTTACTGGATCGTACCGACCGTGTTCCAGCTCAAGGTCGAGGCGACTTCAACCCTCGCCAGTCAGTCGAACTGGACCTGGAGCGAGGGCCGCGCCACCCTTGCCAACGGGTTCTGGCTGAACAACGACTGGGGGTGGAAGTACGCGGAGTATTTCCCGTACGCCGGAGCCTACGGCAAGTTCCCCCTGCTGATCCTGAAGTTCCTCCTGCCTGTGACGGCCTTTGGCTATCTGTCGCTGGCCCGGTTCACACGAGCAATCGGGGTGACGGCTCGGCGGGCGCGTCTTGGCATCGCCGCCTCGGCCGCCGCACTTTTCCTCGTTCTCCTCAGCACAGGCACCCATCTTCCAGGGGCACTTGTGTTCGAACCGCTCTACAAGCTGCCTCTGGGGTGGCTACTCAGGGAACCCGGACGGTTCCTGATACTTGGTGGGCTCGCTTACTCGGTCCTCCTCGCGCTGACCACGGAGGCCGTGTGCGAGCGACTGAACTCGTTCGAGCCTGGTCCCGCATGGCGCTGGGGCTCAGCTTTTTATCGCCCTGGACTTGGCCTAGCTGCGGTAAGCGCAGCGGTTCTATTGCCTGGTTTCCCAATGATGACCGGAGCGATCGCCCCCGACCCACCGTCTGTTGCTCCCCTCGACCCGCGTCAGTGTGCCTGCGTACTGGACGGCGATGGCGTCTTACCTCAACGGTTCCGCCCCGCCCGGCAATCTGCTTGTGCTTCCACATGACGACTTTTACCAAATGCCCTACACGTGGGGTTACTACGGGGTGGACACCTTCATCATCAACCTCATAGCGCGAAACGTCGTGGATCCCATTGCCCAGGGCTATGCACCCGCTGGGCATGAACTGGGCGGCGCCGTCCGCCTCGTGCAGCAGGGACTCCTCGCCCATGACTGGAAATCTGTCCATAGGGTGCTCGACGCTATGGGAACGCCGCTGCTGCTAGTCCGCGGAGATGTGAACGCTGCCTTTCCCAAACGGCACATCACACCACCAGTGGAACTCGAGCGGGCACTACGCAAAGACCCGGGCATTCGGCTCGTCCGTCGTTTCGGAAAACTTGAGCTATTTGAGCTCCGCGCGCCCACTGACCCGACGGGATTTGTCACTTCGTATGCCACGGTCAACTCTGCCGAGCCCGATCTGCGCGACCTGTCGCTTTTTTCCGCCGGACCGCTTGATCTCAAGCTCGATGCGGCCGGCCGTTCCCGCGGTGCTGCAGGTCCCGCGTGTTGCACAATGGCAGTTGATTGGAGACCGACTCGAAACTCGTGTCGCAGAGCCACCCGGTCGGCGGTACCGCGTCAAATTCTGTCAGCCACTGGTGCCTACAAGTGGCCCGTGCCTCCGTCTCCAGACGACGGGCCAGGTCTGACGTCGGCAGCGCGCACCACCGCCACCCGTCCATCGGCCCGTGCCCGGCTCATCACTCGCACTACCCATCTTGGTGGACACGCCGTCAAAGAGTTCAGCTACAAGTTGGGCCGGTCCTTGCTCCGGGACGGCGACTTCGCGTCTGGCAGGTGGGCCGCTGTTGGCAACTGTGCGGCCTTTCCCGGGACGACAGCGACGGCGCGACTGTCTGCGCGTGTGCTGCCTGGGCACGGCCCTACCGGGCAGCCGGCACTTGAGCTGGCCGCGCACGCGGATAGCGCGTGCGAAGCCCGCCAACTGTCCTGGCGCTCAGGACCGCTCTTTGTAAGTCTGTGGGTCCGCAACGTCAGCGGAGCTGCACCAAGGATCTGCCTGTGGCAGCTGCCTGTCTACGCCTGCGCGGCCGTGCCGCCGCTTCCCGCCGAACGCAACCCGCTCCCGGTGGTACCACTACCAGGCGATTGTGACGCCTTCTCCCGGGACCCGCATTATAGAGCTCTTCCTCTACGCAGACGTGAACATACTGCGGAACGTTACCACCAACGAGTACTCCGATGTCGTGGTCCGGCGCTCCGCGACCCCTTCTCCAGCCCGTCGTAGTGGCGAGTCCCCGAAGCATCAGGCTCAGCACCGGCGCTCTACACAGTAGATGGGAGTTTCTCCTCGGACTGGGTCGGGCCGCCCGGAGATAAGCCTGTGGACGTCGATGGACTGCGGAGCGGTTGGCTCGGCCCCCACTCAGGAGACTACTCGCCGCGCCTCGTTCCGTCGCAGTTGTATCTGTGGTCGCGCATCGCCTTGCTTCTCGCCGCAAGTCTCATGCTTGCGCTTGCGCTTCCGCGTTCGCGCCCACTAGGTGCCACAGTACGAGCCAGTTCGGGAGGACATAGACTTGAGTGACATCGCTGCTAACGGCGGCGCCGTCTTCGCCGACAAGTGGGGCGGCAGGACCGAAGCGGCATACGCCGCGCCGGAAATCGGGGAAGACAACCGTAGCGCGGGACAGCCATCTGTCTGGCAGCCGGTCAGTCTAAAGGCGGTCGTCTGGGCCCCGCCGGTGTTCATTGTGGGCTGCCCTAGGTCTGGGACAACCCTCGTGCAGACCATACTGGACAGTCATCCCGGCTTGAGTGTGCTATACGAAGCCAACTTCCTAATCGACATTCCCCTCGGCCTCCAGTCGGGGCAGGCGAATGCTTCGGATGCGCTAACATTGGCCCAGGCTCATCCGAACTTCCAGGCGTATGGCTTCGACGAAAGACGAGCACGCCTAGCGTGCATGGAACTGGGTATCACGGACTCAGCCGGAGCGATGCGAGCGCTAGCGGCGTCGCTGGCGTTCACGCAAGGTAAGAGACGATGGGGAAATAAAACGCCCAAAGCCCTACTGCACCTCCCCGAACTGGCGATCCTGTATCCGGACGCGCAGTTTGTCCATGTCATTCGAGACGGCAGGAATTCGGCGGAATCCCCCGCGCGGGTCGATCGCAGCCTCGTTCAAAACGCTCTCCTCTGGCGTACAGGGATGCGAATCGGACGACGCGCTGGGTCGAGCCTCGGAATTGACCGCTACCTGGAATTGCGGCTCGAAGACCTGCTTTTCTTCCCGAAAAACTCATCCGCCGGATTTGCGCCTTCCTCGGAGAGGACTTCGACCAGTCACTGCTCCACTTCCACACGACCGCCCGGGACCGGATCCCAAAGTCGGACCTCGCGCCACCCTCGGCTCGGGCAGCCGCCTCTACCCCCAGCCGCGACAGTGCGCCAACTGGGCTCGTGCAGCGGGCCGCCCCCGCACTTATCGATGCTGAACTCCTGGAGTTCGGGTACGCTCCAGCTGCCGCACCGCCGCGGTAACCGGATCTTCCACGTGAGCATTGGTTACGCGTTCTTTCTGGTCTCGCTTCGGAGAAGCTTGCGGGAACTCTTTCGCCATTTCGCCCGCTCTGTCGGCGCTCGCCGGGCCACTCGCAGGGTTAGGCTCCAATCGGTCGACGGGAAGTTCGAAGGAGGCACCTTGCCGCGACGAACAGCACGTCCACTCCTGCCGGCGCGTTGGACAGAGCCGTGACTAGGGCCAGCGTCACAGTGGTCGTGCCGACGAAGAACGCCGGGCGGACTCTGGAGGCCTGCCGAAGTCCATCGTCCGCCAGTCGGTGCGCTGCGGTCTTGTCGTCGTCGATTGCGGCTCCGTCGATGACTCGAAGGCCATCGCGTCCAGCTTTGCGGATCTCTTGCTCAACGCGCCACCTGGCTTCTCGGTGCAGCGCAACGTAGGAGCGCGAGCACTCCCGGCTGACATAACCGGCTTCGTCGATGGTGACATGGTCGTCGGCGAGCACGTCGTTGAGCAGGTGATCGAGCAGGTCACGGCTGGCGCTGGATCGGTTATCGTCCCTGAGCGCAGCTTCGGCGAGAGCTACTGGGCGAAAGCCCGAACCTTCGAGCGCTCCATGTACATAGGGACCTTGGAGTCGCCACGCTTCTTCTCTTACGACCTATTCGAAGCGCTCGGTGGCTACGACGAAGACTTGAAGGCGATGGAGGACACCGACATGGGGCTGCGCGCAAGCACCCGTGCAAGAGTCGGTAGAACATCGGATGTGTTTCTCCACGACGAGGGCGCGCTGACCTTTCTAGCGGGATGCCGCAAGAAGGCCGGATACGCCGACCGGGATCGCTGCCTTCCGCCGCAAGCATGGAAGCCGAGCGCTGGCGTCGCATCTCAGGCGCCCGTACTTCGAGCACCCGTCCTCGCTTCTCGCTCAGCCGACCCTAGGACTGGGCGTGCTTGCCTTGAAGGGCGGCGAAGCAGCGGCCGTGGCGGGCCGCCTCCTGCGCGACAGGGCTTGGAGACCGCAGCGCAATACCCGGCAAGTTCATCCCTAATAGAGCCGTCGTGCACTCCGCGGAGTTGCTTGGCCTCCTGCGGGAATTGTGACATGTCATTCCTTCTCAAGATTGAACGCCGGAATTCGTCAATGCAGAGGCCGCTCGATTTGTGGTCAGGATAGTCGATCCCCTGGTAGTGTAAAGTGGTCCGGCGGCGGCTGAGTATCTCTATTGAGTTAGCTGAAGTAAGAGCGCGATCCGACCTCAGTCCTACGATGGGATGCAAGATCTATAAACGGCGACGATCGTACCAAATATTCTATTCGCAAACTGGAAGGAAGGGCGGTTGACCAGCTATGGCGACTGCAAAAGCACCGTGGCGTCAGCATGCGTCCCTAGCGGTGATCAGGAGTGCGCGGAAGGTGTTTGCGAGAACTTCCATCGAGAAACTACAGCTGACGTCTAGGATCAAGGCTAGAGTATTCAAACTCGGTGGCGTTACAGGGGAGGTAACAACTAGCTTCCGGGGTGTTCAATTTAGCTTCCCTGCAAGGGATGTAATCCTTGCGCCTGCTCTTATGGGCGGCTTTTATGAGAAGATCGAACTTGATATATTCGAACAGCTAGCAGCTATCAGCAATACTATCGTCGACGTTGGAGCAAATATTGGACTGTATTGCTGCATCGCCGCAGTTCGCGCGCCAGACAGCGGTATGATCGTGGCGTTTGAGCCGGTCCCTGAGAATTTGAGTTACCTAAGACGAAACCTTGAAGAGAACGGGCTGGCAACGCGAGTAGTCATAGAAGAACAAGCTGTCGGGCAGACGAGCGACAAGATTGAGATATACCTTCTCGACGGATCTACCGCCCGGCACTCTGCATCGGCCAAGAATGCCTGTAAGTCGACGACTTCGATCATGGTGCCAACCGTCTCAATAGACGACTACGTTGCGCAGCAACTCGCCGGTCGCTCCATCGACTTGCTTAAGGTGGATGTGGAAGGTTATGACAGCGCTGTCCTTCGCGGTGCACGTAGAACGTTGTACGAAGACAGGCCAACTCTTCTCATAGAATTTGTACCGGACAATCTCGTCAACTGCGGCTTTAGGCCGGAGGAATTCCTGGATCTAATCTTTGAGATATATGATACTGTGTTTGTGGTCGATGAGCCAAGGGCAACTTTTAAGCCCTGCAGCAAGGAAGATCTCCTTCGGAACTCTACCCGGCGCTACATGAATGCCAACTTGATTGCCATCTCGAAGTCTAGTCAGCCTGCCCACCACGAGGTGATTGAATCGTATCGTGGTGCGCTCAACCAGAAATAGAGCGGGCCGTTGCGCGCATTTCGCGGAGGAGCAGAACCGGCGTGCGCGATGATGAGAGTAGCGGCGGCTCGGAGCACCGTCGACAGACTGCGCGCTGCACGGGAACGCGCGGGGTGTCGAGGTCGGCGCCGCTGCTTCTTGGCGTGGTGCTGGCGGCGCTCGTCTGTTTCCCGTTCGTCGGTGGACGGCTGCTCCTGCTGGACTTCGTCTCCGGCCCTCACCAGCCGCTCCTGCCAGCGGCGGCGCTTCGGCCTCGATGGCGGCCTGACCGGGGGAGTCCCGCTCGCGATCGGCTTTCGCCTACTCGATCGCCTGCTCGGGGAGGCAGGCTCGGTCGTCCCGGCCGCGGTCTTCTTCCCGCTCGCCACGACCGGGGCGGCGCGGCTGGTGCGCACGGCGGTGCTTCCCGCGCGCCTCGGCGCCGGACTCTTCTACGCGGTCAACCCGTTCGTGTTCGACCGGCTCTACGCAGGCCAGCTTGGACTTCTGCTCGGCTACGCCCTGCTGCCCTTCGCCGTGACAGCGCTCCTGGATGCCGCGCAAGAGCCGCACCGTGTGGGCCGCGCTGCCTGCTGGGTCGGCGCCACGGTGATCATGAGCGAGCACTTCGCGTGGATTCTCGTGCCGGTGACTGCCGCGATCGTCCTTGACCCGACCGCGACGGGTGCGGGCCTTGCTTCGGCTCGGCGGAGCCGCGCTCGGCGCCGCGGCCATCAGCTGCGTACCTGCTGGTGCCACCGTTGCTCGTGGGCGCTCGCCCGGCCGGACCTCTCACCCAGCTCACCTCGTATCGCACCCAGGCTGACCCGCGAGTCGGGCTGCTGGTGAACGTCGCCGGGCTCTACGGCTTCTTTCGCCCGGGGCCGACCGAGCCGAAGGACCTCTTCTCCGCGCTGGCCCGCCGTACTCGCGGCGCTGCTGCTGATCGTCGCGCTCGGTTACGTAGCAGTGCTGCGCGACGCGGCGCGCAGGCGCGACGGCCTGGCCATCCTCGCCGCGGGTGTCGCCGGATACTTCCTCGCTCTCGGAGACCAGGGCCCGACCGGCGGCCTCTTCAGGTTCGCGTACGAGCACGTTCCCGGCTTCGTCATGATGCGCGAGCCGGACAAGTTCGCGGTCCTCGTCGCCCTCGCGTATGCGTACGGATTCGGCTGGGGCATCGCGTGGCTCACGACCGGGAGCCGCCAGAAGCTCGCCCGGGTCGCGCCCGCCGCGCTGGCGATTGCCTTGCCTCTTGCCTACACGCCGAACCTGTTCGGCGGCCTCGGCGGCCAGGTCAAGGCCAGCGAAGTCCCGTCGTCGTGGTCCGTCGCCTCGCGCCTTGCCGGGCAGGACACGGTGCTGTTCCTGCCGTGGCACGAGTACTTCCTGACCCCGTTCACCGACGAGCGGGCGATCGCCAACCCGGCGGCGTTCTACTTCGCCGGAACCGTCCTCACCAGCCAGAATCCCGGCCCTGGTTACGCCTTCGCTGCCGAGGACCCCGAGCACGTCTTCCTCGACAAGCTGCTCGGCCCGCCGGTTGACCGGCAGCGGCTGCGTGTCGCGCTCGCCGGCCTCGGCGTCAGGTTCGTCGCCTTGGCGAAGGTGGCCGACTGGCGGGACTTCGCCAGGGTGGGAGACGCGCCGGGGATCCGTCTCGTGTACTCGAGCCCGTCGCTGGACCTTTTCTCTGTCAGGCCGACCGCCAAGGAGATACGCAACGAGCGCCGGGTGCGTTCCGTTGACCTCGTCGACTACCGGGTCCTTCCCGGCCGGCCAGGCGTTGTCGCGCTCCCCGTTCCCTACTCGCCTGGCTGGACACTCGACGGCCATCCGGCTGTGCGGCTCGCCGACGGGCAGGCGGGTATCTTCGCGCCAGCAGGAGGAGGCGTCGTTCATTACGGCCCGTCCGGCGGCGTTCTCGCGAGCGAGTTCGCGTCCCTCGTGGCTGCTCTTGTCCGTCGCAGGCGTCGCATTCTTCGAGCGGAGAAGGCGGGCACTGGGCCGCTCTGATCCGGATCCCTTGCCGCTGGCAGGGCCTCGCGCGCATCACCCGAGCCGGACCAAGCTGAGAAGGCCAGCGAAACCGCCGGTCCTCGCTGAATCCGCATCGCTACCCCTGCGACAATGGGGCAGAGCTGCGGGAGGCAGGGTTTGACGGACAAGGCGACGCGGCGCGGTGCGGCGGTCAGTGGCAAGAAGGCGCCGGCGCGGTCAGGGCGCGGCTCAGGCACGTGCGCTGACCCTGGAGCGCGGCTGGGAGTACGCGCCTGCGCCGGAGTCGCGGGAGATCGTGTCGATCGCGCCGGAGTACGGGCTGTTCGTGGGCGGCGAGTTCGCCCCGGCCGCAGTCCGGCAAGACGTTCGCCACCATCAACCCGGCCACCGAGGAACCGCTCACCAAGGTCGCGCTGGCAGGCAGCGAGGACGTCGACCGGGCCGTCGGCGCGGCGCGGGCCGCGTACGAGAAGACCTGGGGCAAGATGCCGGGCGCGGAGCGGGCCAAGTACCTGTACCGGATCGCGCGGATCTTGCAGGAGCGGGCGCGCGAGTTCGCGGTGCTGGAGTCGATCGACAACGGCAAGCCGATCAAGGAGACCCGGGACGTCGACATCCCGCTGGCGGCCGCGCACTTCTTCTACTACGCGGGCTGGGCCGACAAGCTCGGGTACGCGGGGTTCGGTCCCGACCCGCGGCCGCTCGGCGTCGCCGGCCAGGTCATCCCGTGGAACTTCCCGCTCCTGATGGCAGCGTGGAAGCTGGCGCCCGCGCTGGCGGCGGGGAACACCTGCGTGCTCAAGCCCGCCGAGACCACGCCGCTGTCCGCGCTCGCTGCTCGCCGAGGTCTGCCAGCAGGCCGAGCTGCCGCCCGGCGTCGTCAACGTGCTCACCGGCGCGGGCGACACCGGAGCGGCGGTCGTCGCACACCCCGGCGTGGACAAGGTCGCGTTCACCGGATCCACCGAGGTCGGCATCGCGATCGCGCAGGCGATCGCGGGGACCGGCAAGAAGCTGACGCTGGAGCTCGGCGGCAAGGCCGCGAACGTGGTGTTCGACGACGCGCCCGTGGACCAGGCGATCGAGGGCATCGTCAACGGGATCTTCTTCAACCAGGGGCACGTCTGCTGCGCGGGGTCGCGGCTGCTCGTGCAGGAATCGGTGGCCGACCACGTGGTCGAACGGCTCCGCCACCGGCTGACCACCCTGCGGCTCGGCGACCCGCTGGACAAGAACACCGACATCGGCGCGATCAACTCGCGGCAGCAGCTCGACAAGATCACCGAGCTGTCCGCGGCGGGGGAGGCCGAGGGCGCGCAGCGCTGGTCGCCGCCGTGCGAGCTGCCGGAGAAGGGCTACTGGTTCGCGCCGACCGTCTTCACCGGCGTCAGCCAGTCGCACCGGATCGCCCGCGAGGAGATCTTCGGCCCTGTCCTGTCGGTGCTGACGTTCCGCACGCCGGACGAAGCGGTCGCGAAGGCGAACAACACCCCGTACGGGCTCTCGGCGGGCGTCTGGACCGAGAAGGGCAGCCGCATCCTCTGGATGGCGCAGCGGATGCGCGCGGGCGTGGTGTGGGCCAACACGTACAACAGGTTCGACCCGGCGAGCCCGTTCGGCGGGTACCGGGAGTCCGGATTCGGGCGGGAGGGCGGCCGGCACGGACTGGCTGCGTATCTCGATGTCTGAAATCTCTAGTCGTAACAAGGGCGCTCGGGGCTAGATCGCCTGCCGCTACCGACTCGCCGGCCGCGGCAGAACGCGCGTCCGGCGAGCCGTCAGCGCCCGGCCGGCTGGGCGTGCGGAAGACGTACAAGCTGTACGTCGGCGGCGCGTTCCCCCGCTCCGAGTCGGGACGCTCGTACCCCGTCTACGCGGCGAAGGGCGGCGAGCTGCTGGCGCAATGCGGCTCGGGCTTCGCGCAAGGACGCCCGGGACGCGGTCGTGGCGGCTCGGGGCGCCGTCAGCAAGTGGTCGGGGGCGACGGCGTATAACCGGGGGCAGGTCCTGTATCGCGTCGCGGAGATGATCGAGGGCCGTGCCGGGCAGTTCGCCGAGGGCCTTGTTGAGGCTGAAGGGGTTTCTGCGGCAGTCAGCCCGGCGGACAGTCGATGCCGTGATCGACCGGTGGGTCTGGTACGCCGGGCTGGCCGGACAAGGTGGCGCAGGTCGCGGGCGGGTCCAACGCGGTCGCGGGGCCGTACTTCAACTTCAGCGTGCCGGAGCCGACCGGCGTGGTCGCGGTCGTCGCGCCCGCCGAGTCGAGCCTGCTCGGGCTCGTCAGCGTGCTCGCTCCCGTGATCGCGACCGGGAACACCGCGGTCGTGGTCGCCAGCCAGGACCGGCCGCTGCCCGCGATCACGCTGTCTGAGGTGCTGGGGACCTCGGACGTGCCGGGCGGCGTGGTCAACATGCTGACCGGGCACACCGCCGAGCTCGCCCCGGTGCTGGCCGGGCACTTCGACGTGAACGCGATCGACCTGACCGGCGTGCGGCCCGACGGGAGGGCCGAGCTCGAGCGGCTCGCGGCGAGCAACGTGAAGCGGGTGTTCAGCGCCGACGAGGACTGGGCCGCGCCGCCCGCGCCGCGGCGGATGCTGGCCTTCCTGGAGACCAAGACCGTCTGGCACCCCGTCGGCATCTGAGCGTTACGACATCGCCGCCGCGTATTCGGGCTGGATCCGGTCGTAGCCGTCGCTCAGCGGCGAGGAGATCAGGAAGTCCGCGCTCGACCGGTTGCACGCCACCGGGATGTTCCACACCACCGCGATACGCAGCAGCGCCTTGACGTCGGGGTCATGCGGCTGCGGCTCGAGCGGGTCCCAGAAGAAGATCAGGAGGTCGACGTCGCCCTCGGCGAGCCTGGCACCGATCTGCTGGTCGCCGCCGATCGGCCCGCTGAGGAAGCAGGCCACGTCGAGCGCGAGCTCGCCGGCCAGCATGCGGCCGGTCGTGCCGGTGGCTATGAGGTCGTGCCTGCTAAGCAGCTCGCGGTTGTAGCGTGCCCAGTCGATCAGGTCGGCCTTCTTGTTGTCGTGCGCGATGAGAGCGATCTCCTTGCGCAGGGCCACGCGTCCCCCCTTCTCCGCCCGGTCCAAGTTGCGATTCCCTGTCACGGTTAGCCTGCTTGAGCCTCATTTCGCCGTGGTTAAACGGCCGTTACCGTTCGCGGAAATGCCGCCTGCGCGATCGTGGTTGCTACGCTCGTAGCGCAGCAGCTACAGTTGTGTTCATGACTGCGATACCTGCGCGGGATCTCCGAAACCACACGGCCGAGGTGCTCCGCCGCGTGGAGGCAGGCGAGGAGATTGAGGTGCTGCGGGACAACCGCCCGGTGGCGAAGATCATCCCGCTTTCCCGCCGACGGCGCTGGCTGCCGGCGTCGGAGATCGCCAGCGAGCTGGTGAGATTGGGTTGCGACACTACGGGCCTAGCCGAAGAGCTGAGGGATACCCTGAGCGGCACGACTGACGACCTGCCGTGGTGACTGCGGGGCGTGCGCTCGCCGACACGTCAGTCTTCATCGGTCTGGAAGCTGAGCGTTTCGACGCGAGCCGGTTCTCCGGCTTCGAGTGGGGTCTCTCGGTTATCACGCTCGGTGAGCTGCGGCTAGGCGTGCTGCAGGCCAAGGATCCGGACTCAGCTTCGCGGAGGCTGTCGACTTACCAGCTCGCGCAGCGGTTTGAGGCGTTGACCGTGGATGAGCAGGTTTCCGACGCCTGGGCGCTGCTGGTCTCGCGGCTGCGCGCCGAAGGACGCAAGGCGCCCATCAATGACAGCTGGATCGCGGCCACCGCTATCGCTCATGGCATTCCGATCGTGACGCAGGACGCCGACTACGACCACATGCCCGGCGTTCAGGTTATCAAGATATGACGCCTGACGGCAGGCCTGGCGGTGAGGAGGCTCAGCCGGTTAGCTGATCGGGCGGGACGGATGAAAGCGCCTGGAGCGCGCGGAGGAAGCTGGCCCGGTCGCCGGGCGGCAGCCGCGTGAGCAGGCGCTCCTCCTGGCGCTGGATGTCGGCCTGGGCGGCGGCCCTGGCGCGCCTTCCCTGATGGGTCAGCGACAGCAGGTGCACGCGGCGGTCGGCGGGGTCGGGGGCGCGGGTGATCAGGCCTGCCTGCTGCAGGCCGTCGAGCACGCTGATGATGCGGGTCTTGTCCGCGCCGATGGACTCGGCCAGGACGGCCTGAGTTCTGACCGGCTCCTCGTTGAGGGCGAGCAGCACGATATAACCCCACATCGTCAGCCCGTGCCGGCGGAGGACCGGAACCTCGGCGGCCATCAGTGCCCGGCCGAGCGGCACGATCATCGCGGCGAGGTCCCGCCTGCCCGGCCCGGCCGCCTCGGCCGGATCCTCGCGCGGCGAGTTGGCGCCAATCATGTGCATCTGCTTATGATAGGCGACGTCCTATGGAACGAGGAGAGATGACGACATCCGACATCCGCGACCTGGATGCCAGGGCCGTCCGGGCCAGCGCCGACGTGGTCGAGGGGATCAAGCCGACCGACCTGAGCCGGGCGACGCCGTGCGCTGAGTGGACGCTCGGCGACCTGCTCGCTCACATGACCGTCCAGCACAAGGGCTTCGCCGCGGCGGCGGCCGGCCGCGGCGCCGACCCTGCGGTGTGGAAGGCCAGCGCGCCGGGACCTGATCCCGTTGCCGACTACGTCGTGGCAGCCGAGCTTGTCATCGCGGCGTTCGCCGAGCCCGGCGTCCTGGAGCGCGGTTTCGCGCTGCCGGAGATCGTGCCGGGGATGGAGTTCCCCGCTCCGCAGGCGATCAGCTTCCACTTCATCGACTACGTCGTGCACGGCTGGGACGTGGCCCGGGCGCTCGGCCAGCCCTTCGAGCCCGACGCCGACCTGGTCCAGGCTGCCGTACCGGTAGCCGAGGCCGTTCCCGAGGGCGAGCGCAGGCGGCGGCCAGGCGCAGCGTTCCGGCCTGGCGTGCCCGCGCCGGACGGCGCCAGCCCGCTGGACCGCGTCCTCGCCCTGCTCGGCCGCTCCCCAGCCTGGAGCCCGCCCCAGTAGCCGCCCTGGGTGGAACGGGTGGGGTGGGCTGGCGCGGGGTGTGAGCCGGCGCTAGATCTCGCCGTAGAGGCGGTCGCCCGCGTCGCCGAGGCCGGGCACGATGTAGCCCTTCTCGTTCAGGTGGTCGTCGAGGCCGCCGGCGACCACCGTGACGGGGATCGGGAAGTGGTCGCCGAACGCCTCCTGGACCCGCTCGATCCCCTCGGGGGCGGCGAGCAGGCAGATGGCCGTCATCGACGCGGCGCCGCGCGAGGAGAGCATCTCGAACACGGTGACCAGCGTGCCGCCGGTGGCCAGCATCGGGTCGAGCACGAACGTGTCCCGGCCGGTGAGGTCGGCGGGCAGCCTGGCCGCGTACGTGGAGGCGATCAGCGTCTCCTCGTCCCTGGCCAGCCCCACGAAGCCGACGTCGGCCTTGGGCAGCAGCCTGGACATGCCGTCGAGCATCCCGATCCCGGCCCGCAGCACCGGGATGACCAGCGGCTTGGGCCTGGCCAGCCTGACCCCGTCCGCGTCGGCCACCGGGGTGCGCACGGTCACGCGGTCGACCTTGATGTCCCTGGTCGCCTCGTAGGCGAGCAGCGTGACCAGCTCGTCGGTCAGGCTGCGGAACACCGGCGTCTCGGTGCTGATGTCACGGAGCGCGGTGAGCTTGTGCGCGACGAGCGGATGATCGGCCACCAGAGTGTGCATGATCGCTAGTCTGACAGGCTCGGCGCCCGGAGACTGCGAACACCGGGACCATTTAGCCGTGGCCGAAGGCGAGCCGATGTGTCCAGGTACGCCCGTGCTCGCGAGGAATGACAGGTCAGTTGATCAAGGTCCCTTTGTGAGACGTTTGGGTGTCTCTCTGCGTCCTCTCGATAGCAAACTGTGACGCTTCCTGTCTCCGACCTCAACATTGCGACCCCTAGCGTGGACACTAGATCGGTACCTCGGTGGCGTGCCAGCATCGCGCTGGCTCAGGCGAGGTGACGAACGCGTATGGGGGCATACACATGTATTCAACGGGTAATCAGACAAGGGGATTGGCGAGATATATGATTATAAAGCGGCAAAGGCGGCATCTGGCCCTTGCAGCCGCGGTGGTCGTCACGGCCCTCGTGGCCGCGGCCTGCAGCTCCAGCGGCGCGCCTCCGGGCAGCGGCGGTGGCGGCAAGCCCGTCAAGGGCGGCACGGTATCGGTAGCGCTGCCCGCCGGCGTTACCTACAACTGGATCTTCCCGTTCTACGCGATCACCAACGCGAGCGTGTACAACAGCCAGCAGTTCCAGTGGCTGATGTTCCGCCCGCTCTACATGTTCGGCAACAACACCAACACCTCGGTGCTGGTCAACTACCCGCTCTCGCCCGCCAACCAGCCGAAGTACAGCAACGGCGGCAAGACGGTGACGGTCACGATGAAGGGCTGGAAGTGGTCGAACGGCGAGACCGTCGACGCCAAGAGCCTGATGTTCTACCTGAACATGGCCGAGGCGGAACGGACGAACTGGTACGCCTACTCCAAGGGGCTGCTGCCCGACAACATCGTCTCCTACAAGGCCACAAGCCCGAACACGCTGCAGATCCAGCTGAACCGGGCCTACTCCAGCCTGTGGTTCACCTACAACCAGCTGGCTGAGCTGACCCCGATGCCGCTGGCGTGGGACATCACCAAGCTCGGCGGCAAGCCGGGCAGCGGCGGCTGCACCGCCGACAGCAAGGCCGACAACTGGGCCAAGTGCAAGGCGGTCTACACGTTCCTGACCGCGCAGAGCAAGCAGGCAGGCAGCTACGATTCCAGCCCGCTGTGGAAGGTGGTCAACGGGCCGTGGAAGCTGGACAGCTTCAGCACCGACGGCCACGTCACGATGGTGCCGAACAAGGCATACTCCGGCCCGGTCAAGCCGAAGATCGACGCGATCAAGTTCGTGCCGTTCACCAGCGACTCGGCCGAGTACACGGCGCTGAAGACCGGCCAGGTCGACATCGGCACCGTCCCGACCCAGGACCTGCCGCAGAAGCCGGCCAACTCGTCGCTTCCTGCCACCAACCCGCTCGGCAGCGGCTACAAGCTGGTGCCGTTCTACTCCTACGGCATCCAGTACGCCCAGCCGAACTTCAACAACCCGGACGTGGGATTCCTGGTCCGCCAGCTGTACATCAGGCAGGCGGTGCAGGAGGTCATTGACCAGCCAGGGATCTCCAAGGCGATCTGGCGTGGTTACGCGACCCCGACGTCTGGGCCGGCACCGACCACGGTGCAGAACCCGTACATACCGCCCATTCAGAACGCCAACAGCGGAGTGGGCCCGTACCCGTTCAGCATCTCCAAGGCGAAGTCCCTGCTGACCAGCCACGGCTGGTCGATGTCGGGCGGGGTCATGACCTGTCAGGACCCGGCCAAGTGCGGTACCGGCATCAAGAAGGGCCAGCAGCTGAAGTTCACGTTCAACTACTCGACGGGCGTGGCCGCGGCAACGGCGATGTGGCAGGCGATCAAGTCTGACGCGTCCAAGGCCGGGATCGACATCAACCTCGTCGGCCAGTCCTTCAACACGATCATCGGCGAGAGCGCTCCGTGCGCGCCGATGGGACCGAAGTGCAACGTCCAGGTGTTCGCCTACGGCGGCTGGGCCTACAACGGGCCTGGCTTCGAGCCGACTGGTGAGCCGCTGTTCGGTACCGGCGCCGGGTCCAACTCGGGTAACTACACCGACCCGAAGATGGACAAGCTGATCACCGAGACGCACACCAACAGCAGCATCGACGTGTTCCACCAGTTCGCCACCTATACGGCGCAGCAGCTGCCGTACTGGTGGGTGCCGAACCCGAACCCGTTCGGTGTCCAGGCGGTCAGCACCAAGGTGAAGAACGTCACCTTCAACCTGCTGTTCACCTCGCTGCCTGAGTACTGGCAGCTCACCAAGTAAGTATGAGGAGAGCCGGCCTGCCGCCCCGCGGAACGCGGGGCGGCAGCCGGCTGTGACTGCCGGCAGATCCCTGGTCACACTCGGTGAGCGGACCGATTTAGCATGATCGTGGCGAACGCTGCCTGGGACATCCGGGCGGGGCGAGAGATGGTGGCTTGATGATCGGATACCTGATCAGGCGCATCGCGCAGGCGATCCTGGTCTTGTTCATCGTGACCGTGCTCACGCTGGCGCTGGTCCACCTGTTCCCCGGCGGGCCGATCCGCGCGATCCTCGGACCGCGTGCCACCGTCGCGCAGGTCGCCTACTACAACCGGCTCTACGGCTTCGACCAGCCCTTCTATCTGCAGTACCTGAAGTGGGTCAGCCAGTTCTTCCAGGGCAACTTCGGATTCTCCGTGAAGCTCAACCAGTCGGTTGCCAGCCTCATCGGCCAGGACCTGCCCAAGACCATCGTGCTCGTCGCGCTCGGCACGATCGTGTCGCTGGTCTTCGGGATACCGCTCGGCATGTACCAGGCGGTGAAGCGGTACACCACCGGCGACTACGTGCTGACCGGGGTGTCGTTCCTCGGGTACGCGACGCCGACGTTCTTCGTCGGCCTGCTCCTGGTGGAGTGGTTCGCGGTCGACACCCACGTCTTTCCCCCGTTCGCCCCGCAGTCGTCGAGCTGGCTCGGCGTGCTCTCGCAGCCGCGAGCGCTGGTGCTGCCCGTGGTCGCCTACTCCTTCGTGCTCTATGCGCTGTGGAGCCGCTACATGCGCTCCTCGGTCATGGACAACCTGGTCCAGGACTATGTCAGGACGGCGCGTGCCAAGGGCGCTGGTGAGCGCCGGGTCCTGTGGAGCCACATCTTCAGGAACTCCCTGATCTCGATCGTCACGCTGCTCGGGTTGTCACTGCCGACGCTGGTCGCCGGGGCGATCTTCATCGAGGTGGTGTTCAACTACCCGGGCATGGGCCTGGCGTTCTACAACGCGGCGCGGAACGTGGACTACGAGGTGCTGCTCGGGTTCACGGTGCTGGCGACTGTCGCGACGATCCTGGGTAACCTGCTGGCCGACATCGGCTACGCCGTCCTCGACCCGAGAGTGAGGTACAGCTGATGTCGACGTACATTCCGCCGCCGCAGGGCGCGGCCCTGCCCGACCTCCCTGAACCAGACCTGACGCGACCGGACGGCGCCGGGGGGCTCACCGACGAAGAGGCGGCGGATCTCGGGCTCCCCCCGGCGCAGAAGTCACGCAGCCTGCTGCGCCGGGGCTGGGAGGTCTTCGCCGAGAACAAGCTCGCTCTTGCCAGCGTGGTCCTCGTGGTACTGATCATCTTGTTCTGCTTCGTCGGCCCGCTGATCTACAAGACCGACCAGTCGCACACGAACCTCAACGACGTGCTGTGCCAGCCCTCGGGCAAGCACCTGCTCGGCTGCGACAACGTCGGCTACGACGTGCTCGGCCGGCTGATGATAGGCGGCCAGACGTCGATCGAGGTTGGCGTCGCGGCCGCGATTGTCGCGGTCCTGTTCGGCACGCTGTACGGGGCCCTCGCCGGCTTCGTCGGCGGCTTCACCGACTCCGTCATGATGCGGCTGGTCGACGCCGGCCTGTCGATCCCGTACATCACGGTGCTGATCATCCTGTCGGTGATCTTCCACCCGAGCAAGCCTGTCATGGTCTTCGTCATCGCGGTCTTCTACTGGCTGGGCGTTGCCCGGCTGGTCCGCGGCGAGACGCTGACCCTGCGCACGAGGGAGTACGTGCAAGCCGTCAAGGTCCTCGGCGGCGGCAACCGCCGGGCGATCATCAGGCACATCGTGCCGAACGCGATCGGCACGATCATCGTCCAGGCCACGTTCGCGGTCGCCGACTCCATCATCATCCTGGCCGGCCTCGGGTTCCTGGGCCTCGGCGTGCAGCCGCCAGCGACGGACTGGGGATCGATGCTCTCCGGCGGCCTGGATTACCTGCAGAGCAGCCAGAGTTACTGGTGGCTGATCTATCCGGCCGGAGTCGCGATCATCATCACCTGCATCGCGTTCAACTTCATCGGTGACGCGCTTCGCGACGCGTTCGAGACCCGGCTGCAGCGCCGCTAGGGCTGGGCCGTTAGGAGGCTGGGGGATTCGTGGCTCCGGTACTGGAGATCGAGAACCTGCACACCGACATCAAGCTCCGCCAGGGCACCGTGCACCCGGTGGACGGCGTGAACCTCTACGTTGATCCTGGCGAGACCCTGGGCATCGTGGGCGAGTCCGGCTGCGGCAAGACGATGACAGCGCTGTCGATCATGGGCCTGCTTCCGGGCGGCGGCTCGATCGCGGAGGGCAGGATCTTCCTGGACAGCCGGCAGATCAGCGGCCTGTCCGACGAGCAGATGCGCGAGGTCCGCGGCAACGACGTCGGGATGATCTTCCAGGATCCGCTCACGTCGCTGAACCCGACGATGACGGTCGGCAAGCAGATCGCCGAGGCGGTGCTGCTGCACCGCGAGGTCTCGAAGGAGCAGGCCATGGAGCGGGCGGCCGAGGTCCTTGACCTGGTCGGCTTGCCGAAGCCGAGAGAACGCCTCAACGAGTACCCGCACCAGTTCTCCGGCGGCATGCGGCAGCGGGTGATGATCGCGATGGCGCTCGCGTGCGAGCCGAAGCTGCTGATCGCCGACGAGCCGACCACGGCGCTGGACGTGACGATCCAGAAGCAGATCCTCGAGCTGATCGACGACCTGCGGGAGCGGCTGCAGATGTCCGTGGTCCTGGTCACCCACGACCTGGGCGTGATCGCCGGGCGGGCGAACCGCGTCGCGGTCATGTACGCGGGCAAGATCGTGGAGATCGCCGACACCGCGACGCTGTTCGCGAACCCCCGGCACCCCTACACCGAGGCGCTGTTCCAGGCGCTGCCCGACAAGGCAGCGGAGACCAGGGAGCGGCTGTACTCGATTCCCGGGGCGCCGCCTGACCTGATGCGCCCGCCGAAGGGCTGCCGGTTCGCGCCGCGCTGCCGGTATGCCCAGGACCGCTGCCGGGCCGAGGAGCCGGTCCTGCTTGGCGAGACACCCGAGCATCGGTACGCGTGCTTCTTCCCTGTTGGTGAGTCCGAGCGAGGCACGAAGGCGGCCACCGGGCACGCCCGCGCCAGGCAGCCGGCCGGCACGGACGAGCGGTTCGCCGCGGCGCCCGGTGACGTCGTGCTGTCGGCGAAGAACCTCGTCAAGGACTTCCCGGTGACCGCGGGCATCATGCAGCGCAAGATCGGGTCGGTCAGCGCGGTCGCCGACGTGAGCTTCGACATCCCGCGCGGGGGGACGTTCGGGCTGGTCGGCGAGTCCGGGTGCGGCAAGACCACGATCGGCAGGCTCATCGTCGGCCTCGACAAGCCGACCTCGGGCTCGATCAGCTTCGCCGGGGCCGACCTGGCCGGGATATCCAGCCGGGCCTACCGGCGGATGCGCCGCCAGATCCAGTACATGTTCCAGGACTCCTATGCCAGCCTGGACCCGCGGATGCGGGCAGAATCCATCCTGCGCGAGCCGCTCGTGGTGCAGGGCATCGGCAACCGGGGCGAACAGCAGCAGCGCGTCGAGGAGATGCTCGAGAACGTCGGGCTGCCCAGGGCTTCCCTGGACCGCTACCCGCACGAGTTCTCCGGCGGGCAGCGGCAGCGGCTCGGGTTCGCCAGGGCCCTGATGCTGCAGCCCGAGCTGATCATCGCCGACGAGCCGGTCAGCGCGCTTGACGTGTCGATCCAGGCCCAGATGCTGAACATGATGCGCGACCTGCAGCGCAAGATGGGCCTCACGTACATGTTCATCTCCCACGACCTCGCGGTGGTCAGGTACCTGTCCGACCACATCGGGGTCATGTACCTGGGCAAGCTGGTCGAGGTAGGGCCCGCTGACGAGGTGTACCTGACCCCCGCGCATCCCTACACCCAGGGCCTGATCGACTCCGCGCCCGTCGCTGACCCGGAGACCGAGCTCGCCAAGGCGAGGTCGGGCGTCCGCGGCGAACTGCCGAGCGCGATCACCCCGCCGTCGGGCTGCCGGTTCCGCACCCGGTGCCCGCTCGCCCAGGAGATCTGCGCCGAGGTGGAGCCCCCGCTGCGGCCGTTCAGTCCCGGCCAGCACCTCGCGGCGTGCCACTTCCCGCTGCAGACGCCGATGGCGGCCGAAGCAGGCCCCGTCATCCAGACGCCGGCTCCCTAACAAGGGCTACACGGGTTTCTGGCCAGCCGGCCAGCCGTGCCTGGGCTGGTACCACGCTGCCGTGCAGCCGGTCGTTCCGCACCGCACGCACTGATGGCCGCGGCCAGGATGGGTCATGGCGCCCGGGCAGTCGCACGGGGTCCAGCTGACGATCACCAGCCCGGGACCCCACGCGTGACCGGCCGGGCACCGCTCCGGATACGGCCACCAGTCTGGCAGGGCAGGACGCGGACCTTCGCTCATCCTCTCAGTAGAACACAGGTTCGATTTCAGTACGCGGGTCACGTGCCGGCACCCGCGTCAGCCTCGCCGGTCCCCGGCTCGGCCGCCGCTGACCTGGCCCGCCGTTCTGACAGCTCGCGTTCGCGCGCGTTGGCGGTCAGCTCGCTGGCGCGCTGGAACTCGGCCTGCGCCTCGGCGGTCCTGCCCAGCTTGCGCAGCAGGTCGCCCCGGACGCTTGGCAGCAGGTGGTAGGCGCGCAGCGCCGGCTCGCCGGCGAGCTGATCGACCAGGTCAAGACCGGCCTGCGGGCCGTACGCCATCCCGACGGCCACCGCCCGGTTCAGCTCGACGATCGGCGACGGCATGACGTCGGCGAGCACGCCGTACAGCTCGGTCATCTGCACCCAGTCGGTTTCCTCCGGCCGGAACGCCCGCGCGTGGCAGGCCGCGATCGCGGCCTGCAGCACGTAAGGTCCGCGGGTCCCGCCGAGCTCCGCCGCCCTGTCAAGCGCGGCCAGCCCGCGCCTGATCAGCAGCTGGTCCCACCTGGTCCGGTCCTGATCGAGCAGCAGGACGGGCTCGCCGTCGGGTCCTGTCCTGGCGGCGATCCTGGACGACTGGATCTCCATGAGCGCGACCAGGCCGTGCACCTCGGGCTCGCCAGGCGCCAGCCCGGCCAGGACCCGCCCGAGCCGCAGGGCCTCAAAACAGAGCGTCGGACGCATCCAGTCGTCGCCGGCAGTCGCGGAATAGCCCTCGTTAAAAATGAGGTAGATGACTTCGAGCACCGACGCGAGCCTGGCCGGGCGCGCCTGGCCATCCGGGGTCTCGAACGGGACCTTGGCGCCGGACAGCGTCTTCTTGGCGCGGACGATGCGCTGCGCGACGGTCGGCTCAGGCACCAGGTAGGCGCGCGCTATCTCGGCCGTGGTGAGGCCGCCGAGCAGGCGCAGCGTCAGCGCGACCCTGGCCTGCACGGGCAGCACCGGGTGACACGCCGTGAAGATCAGCCGGAGCAGGTCGTCGTCGATGTCGTCGGCGACAGCCCGGTCGAAGTCGGCCGTGCCGTCCTCGTCGGCCGCCTCGAGATCCCTGCCGATCTCGGCGTACTTGCGCTCCAGGTCGCGGTTGCGGCGGAACATGTCGACGGCGCGGCGCTTGGCGACCGTCATCAGCCAGGCGCCAGGGTTCTTCGGCACGCCGCCGGCCGGCCACTGCTCGAGCGCGGCGACGACGGCGTCCTGGGCGAGTTCCTCGGCGAGGCCGATGTCGCCGCCCGCGTACCTGGCCAGCCCGGCGATGAGACGGGCGGATTCCATCCTGATCACCGTCTCGATCGCGGCATGCGCGTTCACGAGCACCGATCACATCATCGGCCCCGCCCATCAGGCAAATCTGGCCCGTGCCCTGGAACAGCGATGAACCCCCGCTGGCGCCAGGGCCCAGCGGGGGTTCATCGGGGTGCGGCGGACCGATCAGTAGACCGGCCGGACCGTGGACTCGCCTGGCCCGGCGATCGCGAGGAACCGCTTGGTCCACTCGACGGCCTCGTCCCGGTCGCGGGTCTCCATGACCGCCCAGCCGCCGACCAGTTCCTTCGCCTCGGAGAACGGGCCGTCCAGGACGGTGAAGCTGGTGCCGTCGTACCTGACCCTGACGGCCTCGTCGACCGGGCCGAGCCCGCCGGTCGCCACCAGCACGCCGGCCTTGGTGGCCTCTTCGATGAACGCGCCCATCTGGGCGAACATCTCCTGGCTGGGCGGCGGGATCGGGACGGACGGGTCGGCGAGGGTGTATCCCAGGAATCGCATCGCATGCTCCTTCGGTCGTGCGGACCGGCCACGGTACCGGTCCTGCTCGTGCTGCCGGGGTCTGGGGACCCTCCGCAACTGCTGTTCTGCCCGTGCGTCGAGTGGCAGGCCGCCAGATCGACACGAACCGCAGAACTTTTTCTCGGCAACAAAACTCGGGCGCTGACCTGGCCATATACGCCGGCCGGGCAGTGCCGTCGGACGGGCTGGGCCGTCAGCCGGGGCCGCCGATCTCATACTGGCCCGGCGCGCCTCGTCCGGGGAGCCGCCCCGCTTAGCCGCCGGAGCGCGGGGCTGGCGATCGCCGGCGGTCGCGGGTGAATTCGGCGATGGCCTATGAATCTTCTTCTTTGTCCCTTGACGGCCTATCACCATTGATACTGCCGCGAACTGGCACAGCTGTGCCGCAGGTCTGCGATCTGGGCTCGCGCGGGGTTTTGACGCTGGCATACTGTCGCTGACTCAGTATTCAAGGATGCGCTATTGCGGGAGCGAGCGGGGATGAAGCCGGGTGTTTCCGATATGCACGCGTCTTATCGGCGTGCGCTGTCGCATTCAATTGCTCCGGGGTATTGCCTAGCGCAAGGCAGCCTCGCGGGCGCGCTGCCGATGGTCGGCCTGGCGATGGCGGCCGCGGACGCCGGTGACTGCCTGGCCGCCCATGACACCTTCGTGGCGGGCAGGCACGTACGGGCCGCAGAGCGGTACGCGGATCTGCTCGGCCGGTCCCGCGGGCTGGTCATGAAGGCGAGCAAGCTGCTCTCGCTGGCGAACCTGCCAGCGGCCGGCTCGCCCGAGCACGAGGACTTCTACCGCTCCGTGCTGTCCTGGTGCGAGGATGACACCCCGTCGATGCCGGCCGGGCTGGCGGCGGATCTCGTCGAAACGGAGCTCGGGTACCCGCTGCACGAGATCTTCATTGACTTCGATCCGCATCCGATCGCCGCTGCCTCGATCGGGCAGGTGCATGCCGCCAGGCTTCAGGACGGCCGGGACGTCGCCGTCAAGATCCAGTACCCGGGCGTCGGCGTCGCCATCCGCGCCGATCTCTTCGATGGTGACGAGCTCGCCTCGTTCCTGCGGCTCGGCTGCGGGATGACGTGCGTGCAGGCCGACATCGCCGCGATTGCCAGCGAGCTGTCCGCGCGGATCGTCGAGGAGCTCGACTATGAGGTCGAGGCGTCCAACCTGGAGGCGTTCGCCGCCGCCTACCGCGGCCACCCGCTGATCAGGATCCCTGCCACGGTGCCCGAGCTGTGCACGCCCAGGCTGCTGACGATGGACCTGAGCGAGGGCTACGGCTGGGAGCGCGCCAGGACGGCCCCGGGGCACCTGCGGGACCGGTGGGGCGAGGTGATCTACCGCTTCGCGACGGGAAGCCTGACCAGGCTCGGCATGCTGAACGCCGATCCCAGCCCGCGGAACTACCTGTTCCATGCCGACGGCGGGGTTACCTTCCTCGACTTCGGCTGCGTGCGCAGGTACAGCGCCCCGCAGGTGAGTACCATCCAGGCCGCGATGCGGGCGATCGCCGATGGCGACGCCGGCCTGCTCCTCGAGGCGCTGATCCACGCCGGCTACGCGAGCCCGTCGGACCCGCCCGACAAGGATGACCTGCTTGCCTGGCTCCAGGCCGCGCACGCTCCGATCGTCGCCGAGCAGCCGTACACCTACTCAGCGGGCTACGCCGCCACCCTGCGCGGCGCCGACCTGGCCAGGTCTGGCCGGTTCGGCGACGTCATCAGCAGGCTGAGGATCCCAGCGGACTTCCTGGCGCTGATCCGCGTCAACCTCGGCGTGGCCGGTGTTCTTGCCGGGCTGGGGGCGACCGGGGACTGGGCGGCGATGCACCGCGATTACTCCCGGTCAGGTTATCTGCCCGGTTGCTCCCTCGATACCGGCGATGCCGGGGTTTTCCCTGATCCCCCGGAGTCCCGCGATCTGTAGGATCTGCGGCCAAGGGCCAAACGGCGCCACCTCGCACAAACCCGGCAGTCCTGCGAGCCTCAGCCGCCTGGCGTTCCGCAGCAACGGTCACCAGTACGTCGACAGCTGCCCGCCGCCACCCGGGCCGTCAGCGACCGGTGCCTATGACCGGGTCGTGCCCGAGCTGACCGGCTGCTCGCCGGATCCGCCCTGCTCCGGCTCCTTCGCGGTGCCGGTGTCCTCCGGCTTGGCGTCCTTGGAGGAAGCCACCCGGCGCATCGGCATCGTGAACGGCCTCGGCCACCTGCCCGTGGCCGCGGTGTCGGCGCCGGCCGGAGCGCCAGCACCCGCGCCGGCGGTCACGCGCTCGTCCGCCGCGATGGCAGGCTCGGCCACGCTCGCGTCACGCACGGACACCAGCGACAGCCTGCCGATGGCGATCGAGGCGATACAGACGATCGCGACGCCCAGGCCTGAGAAGAAGCCGACCTGCTCCATCGCCCTGGCAAGCTGGCCGCCGATCGGGAAGCCCTGCGCGTACAGGTTGTGCGTCCACAGCGGGGCAAGCGCGCTGCCGACAACGAACCACGCGCCGCTGGCCGCTGCCAGCGAGCCGCCGAGCAGCGCCATCGGCCTGAACTTGCTCGCGAGCAGGATCACCCCGCCGAGGAAGGTCCCGGCGGCCGGCAAGAACTCCAGCCAGATCCGGCCCGAGGTTATCGTCCAGACGTGGTTGGGCGTGTAGGCGTAGTGGACGTACGGTCCCACGAGCGGGATCAGCCCGCCCCAGATCCCGAGGAGCACCAGCAGCACGCCGCTCATCGCACCGCGGCTCCGCGATACCCTCAGCATCCCAGCCATTCCGATCACTTCCTTCGCTTCCGGTGGCTATTCAATGCCCACAGTTCGGGAAATAGCTACCATATCCAATTTCGATCGGTTCGAGTGCGCGCTTCTCACTGCCCTGGCGATGTTCCTTCAAACATGCGGGCCAGACGCGAAGGCCCGCGGCGTGCTATCGAGCCGGGTGCGGCCGGCTAAGGAGGCGGGCCGCAGCCGGTGATGGAGCGTCACCCGGCGCTTGATTGGCGGACGTAAGGCGGCACAATGACATCGTTGCCGCCGCGCGTCATCCGGTGGCGCAGATCTGATCGCGAGGGGTGGGCGCCGCATGCGCGTGGGACTGCAGATTCCGGACTTCACCTGGCCGGGCGGGCCGCCCAGGCTCGGCGCCGACCTGGCCGCCGTCGCCCGCACGGCCGACGACGCGGGTTTTGAGTTCATCAGCGTGATGGACCACTTCTTCCAGATCAGGGGCGTCGGCGCGGTCGAGCGCGAGATGCTCGAGGCCTACACCACGCTCGGCTACCTGGCGGCCTGCACCACGCGGGCCAAGCTGATCACCCTCGTGACCGGCGCCGTCTACCGGCACCCTGGGGTGCTCGCCAAGATCGTCACCACGCTGGACGTGCTGTCGGGCGGTCGGGCCTGGCTGGGCATCGGGGCGGCGTGGAACGAGGAGGAGTCCAAGGGGCTCGGTATTCCGTTCCCGCCGGTCGCCGAGCGGTTCGAGCGGCTTGAGGAGACGCTGCAGATCTGCCTCCAGATGTGGAGCGGTGACGAGTCGCCCTACCGCGGCACGCACTACGACCTCGACCGCCCGCTGAACTCGCCCCAGGCGCTCACCAAGCCGCACCCGCCGATCATGATCGGCGGCGGCGGGGAGAAGAAGACGCTGCGGTTCGTGGCGCGCTACGCGCAGGCCTGCAACCTGTTTCCGACCCCGGATCTCGCGCACAAGCTCGACGTCCTGCGCGCCCACTGCGACGCCGAGGAGCGGGTCTACGACGAGATCAGCAAGTCCTGCTACTTCACCTTCGATGTCGGGCCCAAGGGCGAGAAGGCGAACGTCGTCGTCGACCGGCTCGGCGAACTCGCCGAGATGGGGTTCGACACCGCCATCGGGGCGGTCGCCAACGTCTGGGAACTCACGCCGCTCGAGATCATCGGCAGCCACGTCATCCCGGCGGTCGCCGGCCTGTGACGCGCGCTCCCGCCCACCAGCGCAACCGGACGTCCGGCGCCGCGTCAGCTCGCTGACCAGCCCGTCCACCGGGCGACCCGGATCGCGATGACCGGCCCGTCCGGCGGGTCGGCCGCGTACTGCGGATAGCGGCTGGCGAGCAGGCCGGCCTGCGCCGCGATCTCGGCTGGCTCGGCGAGGATGGCTGCCGTGCCATCGGCGCGCGCCCACCACAAGGCGTGCCAGTCACCGGCGTAGTGATCGGCGAGCAGGCACACCCTGGGGTTGGCCCGGATGTTGCTGAGCCGGCGCAGATCGCGGGTCGACTTCGGCTTCGCGTCGACGGCCGTGTAGATCACGTCATCGTCCAGGGCGAACGTGACAGGAACCAGATGGGGCTGCCCCTCAGCGGAGACCGTCGCGAGCCTGGCCGAAGGCGCCAGGCCGAACCGCCGCCTGGCTTCCCGCGCACTGAGCCGCATCTGACCTCCTCCGCTCAGGCCGGCTCCGCAGCGTTCACCAAGCGGCGCTCACCTGGTCAGCGACAACACCCGGCGCAGGACCTCGTCCCTGCCAAGGACGTGCGCGATGCTGGCCAGGTCCGGGCTCTTCGTTGATCCGGTCAGCGCCACCCTGATCAGCTGGGAGGCCTGTTTGATCGAGCCCGGGTACTCCTGCGGCGCCTGCTTGTACTGCTTGTCGCTCGCGGCGAAGCCGTGCTTGGCCGCCAGGTCCCTGACCTGCCCGAACCACTCGTCGGCCAGATCCTGGTAGCTCTCGGCGAAGTCGGCGGCAAACGCGCGGACAACCTCGTCAGGGAGCGTGCCGAGCCGTTCATCGCCCAGCGCGACCGGCGTGAACAGCTCAGCGAAGAAGAAGCCGTAGGCGGACCTGAAGTCTGACCACTTGCGCAGGTCCTTGCGCGGGTTGGGGACACCGACGCGCTCGACCGCCAGCGCCGCGAGCGCCAGGTCCTGGTGGGCGCCGAGCACGTCGGCGAGCTCTGCGTCGTACCGCCTGGCCCAGGTCCCCAGGGCCGTGAGGATCTCCTGGCTGCTCAGCGCCGCGATGTGGTCGGCGCTGATGTCCTCGAGCTTCACCTGGTCGATCAGCGGTCCTGAGCCGCCCAGCTCGGACAGCTTGATCGGGGTCTCCAGGGCGGCATCGAGCGGCATCTCGGCCAGCGAGCCGTTGGCCAGCCCGCGCAGGTAGTACAGCACTGCCCTGGCGGGGTACCCGGCCTCGAGATAGAAGTCGACGCTGGCCTCGGGATCCTTGCGCTTGGACAGCTTGCGCTTGCCGCCGGGAATCTGCTTCATCAGCAGCGCCGTGTGCGCGTATCGCGGTGGCTCGAATCCGAGCGCCTCGAACAGCTGCAGGTGCATCGGGACAGAAGGCAGCCACTCCTCGCCCCTGATTACCAGGTTGACGCGCATCAGGTGATCGTCGACCGCGTGCGCGAAGTGATACGTAGGCAGCCGGTCACCCTGCTGTGCGGACTTGAGGATGACGACGTCGTTGTAGTTGTCCTCGGCGGACAGCCGGCCCCTGATGGCCTCGTCGAACTCGACGCGCCTGCCGGGAACTCCCGGCGAGCGGTACCTGACCACGTACGGCGTGCCCTCGGCGAGCTTGGCCTGGACCTGCTCAGGCGTCGCGTCCCGCCAGATCGCCCAGCTGCCGTAGTAGCCGGGCGGCACCTTGGCTTCCTGCTGGCGCTTGCGCATCTCGGCGAGCTCGCCGGCGGTGGCGAAGCAGAGGTATGCCTTGCCCTGCCGCAGCAGTTCGCGGGCGTAGCTCATGTAGATGGCCGATCGCCCGGACTGGTGATACGGGCCGTAGTCGCCGTGGCCCTCCTGCTCGTCTGGCCGCAGGCTGAAATAGCTGAAAGCCCTGTCGAACTGCTCGAGCGCGCCCTGCATCTCGCGCGCCTGGTCGGTGTCCTCGATCCTGACCAGATAGCGGCCGTCGGACCGGCGCGCGACATCGAGGTCGATCATGGCCATGTAGATCGTGCCGATGTGCATGTGGCCGGTCGGCGACGGGCCGAGCCTGGTGACCAGCGCGCCAGCCGGCAGCCCGCGCGGCGGGTAGCGCTGCTCCCAGTGCTCGGGCCACGGCAGGTCAGCAGGGAAAAGCTGATCAATCACGCGCCCACGCTACCAATATCGCTCCCGCGATCCGGCGTTCAGTCGCTCTCGTCGCCCTCGAACCCGATCACGCGGCGGGCGACACGCCGTCACCGCCCAATCGCCGCGAACCGGCGCGGCGCCAGCGATGATGGATCACGACCTCAGGCGTCACCCCCATCACGACTCACTCGTCAGCACGGACCCTGTCCTCACGACCACTGTCACGATCGCTGGCACTGTCACGATCGCTGGCACTGTCACGATCGCTGGAGCGCCGGATGAGACTGCTCCACACCTCGGACTGGCATCTCGGGCGGACGCTGTATGGCGAGGACCTGCTCACCCACCAGGCGGCGTTCCTCGACTGGCTGCTTGACCAGGCGACCGGCCAGCACGTGCACGCTGTCGTGGTCGCCGGCGACGTCTATGACCGTGCGGTCCCGACCACCGACGCGGTCGCCGTCCTCGACCGGGCCCTGCATGGGTTCGCCGCCGCGCGGATTCCGGTGCTCATCACCAGCGGCAACCACGACTCGGCGGTCAGGCTCGGCTTCGGCTCGCGGCTGAGCGAGGTCGCCGGGGTGCACCTGCGCACCGCTGTCGCTGACATCGCCAGGCCGGTAGTGCTGTCTGACGAGCACGGCGATGTCGCGCTGTACGGCATCCCCTACCTGCTGCCCGACGCGGTCATGGCCGACCTGGAAGCCGAGCGCTCGCACGCGTCCGTGCTGGCGGCCGCCACGCGGCTGATCAAGGCGGACGCGAAGGAGCGCGGCATCACGCGGACGGTGGTCGCGGCGCACGCCTTCATCACGGGAGCCGTCGCGTCGGACTCAGAACGCGACATCAGGGTCGGCGGCATCGGCGACGCGCCCGCGTCGCTGTTCGCCGGCCTGAGCTATGTCGCGCTCGGCCACCTGCACGGTCAGCAGGACGTGAGCGCCCTGGCCGACGGCTCGACGGTCAGGTACTGCGGCTCACCGCTGGCGTTCTCGTTCTCCGAGCGCCATCACCGCAAGTCCGTGACGCTTGCGGAGATCGACGGCTCCGGCCAGGTGACGACGACCAAGCTGGCGACCCCGGTGCCGCGGCCGCTGCGCGAGGTCCGCGGCAGGCTGGATGACCTCTTGGCTCGGCCGGACGGCGGGGACCTGGCCGGAGCCTGGGTCAAAGTCGTGCTGACCGACACGGTCCGGCCGGCGTCCCCGATGGAGCGGCTGCGGAAGAAGTGGCCGCACACGCTCGTCATTGACTTCGAGCCCGAAGGAGAGCTGGCGAGCGGCGCCGCCGACCTGCGCCGGCTCCGGCAGGCCGTCGACCCGGTCGAGATCTGCGAGCTGTTCGTCGAGTACACCAGCGGCGGACCCGCTGACGCGGCGCAACGTATCGTGCTCCGCGACGTCGTCGAGGCGGCGTGCCGCGGCGAAGGGGGGGATCAGCTCCAGGCCGGAGTGGTGCGCACGACCAGTGCGGCGACCGCGGAGAGCCCAGGGCCTGCCGGCCCGCCAGGCGAGGACGCGGATTCGGTCGACGAGTGGCTCGCGAACGCTGGCGGGACCGACGACTGGCTGCAGGCAGAGCTTGGCTACCCGGCCGCCGAGGCCACCGGCGGGAAGACGGCGGCGGCCTGATGCGGCTGCACAGCCTGGACTTGCAGGCGTTCGGGCCCTTCGCGACGCCCCAGCGGATCGACTTCGACCGCCTGGCCGGCGGCGGGCTGTTCCTGCTTGAGGGCCCGACGGGCGCGGGGAAGACGACCGTTCTCGACGCGATCACGTTCGCCTTGTACGGCGGGCTGGCCGGCGAGGACGCCGCCGATGACCGGCTGCACTCACACTTCGCCAGCGCCGCCGTCGAGCCGTCGGTCACCCTGGAGTTCTCGCTGCGCGGTACCCGCTACCGCATCACGCGCGTGCCAGAGCACCGGCGCCCGAAGCGCCGCGGTCATGGCTACACCACCGAGGCGATGCGGGTGCACCTGGAGCGGCGCGACGGTGGCCGCTGGGCGAGCCTGTCCTCCAACAAGGCCGAGGTCGGCGACCACATCGAGGCGGTCGTGGGCCTGAGCAGGACGCAGTTCACGCAGGTCATGCTGCTGCCGCAGGGTGAGTTCGCGCGGTTCCTCCGCAGCGACGACGACGCCAGGCGCGCCGTGCTGACGAAATTGTTCGGCACCGAGCTCTACGACGCGATCACGGCAGAGCTCGACCGCCGCCGGGCCGACGCCATCCGCGCCAGGCAGGCCGCGGACGCCGGGATAGGCGCGGCGGTCTCGGCCGCGGCCGAGGCTGCCGGACTCGACGCCGCAGCCAGGAACGAGCTCATCGCCATGCAGCCAGGACCGCGCGCCGCCGCCCTGGCGCAGCTGAGCGACGACCTCGCGGCCTCGCTCGCCCAGGCTGCCGCGGCCCATGAGCAGGCCGTGACCGCTGAGCAGGCCGCGCGGGACGCTGACCAGGAAGCGGCCGGCCAGGCGGCGCTGATGACCAGGCTGACCGGTGCGCTCGGCGCGCTGCGTGAGCACGAGTCGGCCAGGGCGGCGCACGACCTGCGGTCCGGCCAGCTCGACGCGGCGAGGCGGGCCGAGCCGGTCAGGCCGCTGCTCGCCATGCTCGCCGACGCGGAAGCCGCGGCAGCCAGGGAACGGGCCGCGCTGCGCGACCTGTTCGGCGGCGAGGCGGCCGGCCAGCCACCGGGCGACGGGCAGGACGATCCGCCGGCTGCCGAGCTGGCGTTCCTGCTCGACCCCGAGGCCGACAGCGACCTGATCCGCCGGGCCGGCAAGGAGGCGGCAGCCCACGCGGAGGCGGGGCTGCGCGCGGCGGCCAGCCTCGGTCATCTGGTGGCTGCGGAGTCGGCGCTGCCGGACCGCGAGACCGCGCTGGCCGGACTCGGCAGGGCCGCCGCCGAAGCGGCCGCGACGGTCACCTCCCTCGGCGCCATGCGCGATGAGCTGCCCGGCCGGATCGCCGCGGCCGAGGCTGAGCTGGCCGCCGCCAGGGACCTCGCCGCCAGCGCGGCCGGGTGCCAGCAACGGCAGGCGGACCTGACCAGGCTCAGCGCCGCGGCCTGGCGCCTCGCCGAGATCGAGCCGCTGCTGACCGTCGCGGGAGCACGGCTGCTCGGCGCGGTCGGCGAGCACCAGCGGCTGGTCGACGAGCACCAGCGCGCGATGGATGCCCGGCTGGCCGGCCTGGCCGCCGAGCTGGCCGCGGGGCTTGCCCGCGGGAGCGCCTGCCCGGTGTGCGGATCGGCCGAGCACCCGGCGCCTGCTAAGGCAGCGGCGACCGCGGTAAGCGCCGAGGCGGTAGCGGCCGCCCGCGGCCGGCGGGACGAGGCAGCGGCGGCACGGCTGCGCGCCGAGAAGCAGCACGCCGAGCTGGACAGGGAGGCTGCCGAGCAGGCGGCGATCGCGGCCGGGCACACGGTCGGCGGCCTGGCCGAGGAAGCCGCGCAGGTAGCCGGCAGGCTCGAGGCGGCCGAGCGCGCCGCCGGGCAGGCCAGCGCGCTCAGGGCCGGGATCGACGGCATGCGCGCCGAGCAGGAGCAACTCGGCGAGCGGCTGCGCGCAGCGGTCGCGGTGCAGGCTGAGGCGCGCAAGGAGCTCGAGCGGGCCGACGCGGACCTCGCGGCGCTGCGCAAGTCCCTGGCCGGCGAGGCCGGGGGGCACGAGTCTGTCGCTGCCCGGCAGCGCGCCGTCCGGGCGGCAGGCGAGGCCAGCCGGGTGCTCGCGGCCGCGCTCGACCGGCTGGCTGGCGCGCTCGGCGCCGAGCGGAAGGCACGCGACGCGGCCGCCGGCGAGGCGCTCGCGAGCGGCTTCGGCAGCCTGGACGCGGCCAGGTCCGCCGTGCTGACGCCGCAGCGGCAGTCCGCGCTGAACGATGCGGTCGCGGGCTGGAGCCGGGAGCTTGCCGCGTTGCAAGCCGCTGCGGGAGCGGCTGAACTGGCGGGACTCGATCCGGGGCGAGCTGGCGAGGTGACGGCTGCTGCCGAGCGCGCCGCGGCCGCCCTGGCCGACGCACGGCAGACCGAGCAGCGCGCGAGGGCCCGCCACGAGGGCTACCTGGCCGGCGCGGGCAGGCTCGAGCGGCGGCTGGCCGAGGTGCGGGCGGCCGAGGAGGAGGCCGCTGCCCTGGCGGCAGAGACCGGGCCGGTCATCTATCTCGCCGGCCTGGCGAAGGGCATGGACGGCCACCGCAGGGTGGCGCTGACCACCTACGTGCTCAGGCACTGGTTCGAGCAGGTCGTCGCCGCGGCGAACAGCCGCCTCGCGGTGATGTCGGCCGGCCGGTATGAGCTGCGGCGACGAGACGACGGTGACTCGCGGCGGCAGCGCTCCGGGCTGACCCTGGCCGTCATCGACCGGCACACGGGCGAGGAGCGCAGCCCGAGTTCGCTGTCCGGCGGCGAGACCTTCTACACCTCGCTGGCGCTCGCGCTGGGACTCGCCGATGTCGTCAAGGCAGAGGCAGGGGGAGTGGACACCGAGACGCTCTTCATCGACGAGGGATTCGGCTCGCTGGACGCCGAGACCCTTGATCAGGTACTCGGCGTCATCGACGAGCTCAGGGACCACGGCAAGGCGATCGGGATCGTCAGCCACGTCGCTGACCTGAAGGACAGGATCGCCGAGCGCCTTGAGGTGCGCAGGCTGCCCGACGGCTCGTCAGCCCTCGAGGTCGTGGCGTGACCGGGTCTGGAGCGCACACCGCGATCGTCACGGGCGCCAACCATGGCATCGGGGCGGCCACAGCGCTCGCGCTCGCGCCGCAGGGCTGCGCGGTGCTGTGCACCTACTGGCGGGTGCACGACGCGGTCGGCTCTGGCATCCCGCAGGCCTACCGCGACCACCGGTCAGACGGAGCTGACGCGGTGGTCGCCGGCATCGAAGCGGCCGGAGGCCGCGCCCTCGCCGCCGAGGCCGACCTTGCTGACCCGGCCACCCCGAGCGTCCTGTTCGATATGGCAGAACGGAACCTCGGGCCGGTCGACATCCTGGTGAACAACGCGACCGGCTGGCTGGCCGACACGTTCACGCCGGCGCGCGGCGACCGGCTTGGCCGCGCGCTGCGGCCGGTCACCGCCGAGAGCTGGCAGCAGCAGTTCGCGGTCGACGCGATGGCGCCCGCGCTGCTGATCGCCGAGTTCGCGAGGCGGCACGCGGCCCGCGGCGCGACGTGGGGCCGGATCATCGGCCTGACCTCGGGCGGCGCCCTCGGGTTTCCCGAGGAGGTGTCGTACGGCGCCGCCAAGGCCGCGCAGGAGAACTACACGATGTCCGCCGCGATCGAGCTCGCGCCGCTCGGGATCACCGCGAATATGGTGCACCCGCCCGTCACCGACACCGGCTGGGTCACCGACTCCGTCCGCGCCGCGGTCGAGGCCGACCCGCTGCTGATCCACGTCGCGAGCCCGGCCGAAGTCGCGGCCGTCATCGCCCACCTGGCCTCCGACGCGGCCGCCCTGATCACCGGCAACGTGATCACGCTGCGCTGATCCTCCTGCTACCCCACCTGTGAACCCTAGGTGGTGCTATAGGCCCACCTAGGGTTCACAGGTGGGGTTCAACAGGGGGGAGATGGCGGGGGCGCCGGTAGGGTGCATGGGTGCTGTCTCTTGTGCTGCCTAAGGGGTCGCTGGAGCGGTCGACGCTCGAGCTATTCGACGCGGCGGACCTCACGGTCAGGCGCGCGTCAGAGCGCGACTATCACGCCTTCATCGATGACCCTCGAATCGACCGGGTCAGGTTCCTGCGGCCGCAGGAGATACCGTCCTACGTGGCCGAGGGGCTGTTCGACTTCGGCATCACGGGCCGGGACTGGATCACCGAGACCGGCGCCGACGTCGCCTCGCTCGGCGAGCTGCCGTATTCCAAGGCCACCAGCGACCCGGTCCGCGTCGTGCTCGCGGTGCCGGCGAACTCCGGCTGGGAGTCGATCGCCGACCTGCCCGAGGGCATCAGGATCTCCACCGAGCTGCCGTCCCTGACGAAGCGGTTCCTCGAGGAGAACGGGATCAAGGCGGTCGTGACGCCGTCGTACGGCGCGACCGAGGCCAAGGTGCCCGACATCGTCGACGCCATCGTCGACCTGACCGAGACCGGATCGTCGCTGCGCAGGAATGGCCTGAAGATCCTGCACACGCTGCTGAGCAGCTACACCGAGCTCATCGCGAACCACGCCGCGTTCGGCGACGAGGACAAGCGGGCGGCGATGGAGGACATCGCGCTGCTGCTCAGGGGCGCGATCAGGGCACGCGGCAACGTGCTGCTCAAGCTCAACGTCGGGGACGGCGACCTCGCGGCCGTCACGCAGATCCTGCCGGCCATGTCCTCGCCCACGATCACGTCGCTCGCCAGGGGAGACATGCACGCGGTCGAGGCCGTCGTGCCCAAGCGCGGCGTCAACACGCTGATCCCGGCGCTGCGGGCGGCCGGCGGCCGGGACATACTCGAGATCCCGATCTCCAAGATCATCGAATAGCGCTTACTGCGCGCGGGGCCGCTGTCAGCCGCCGTCAGTCCTCCTCCCGCGACTGCCTTGCGGGATTCCTGGCCACCAGGCAGGCCTGCCTGCGCCGGTGGAGTGCCTGACCCCGGCGATCGAGGACCGGGCGGTGCAGGTTCAGATCGCGCTGGCGGACCGTGGCCTGCACCACGCTCCGTCAGTCCCGGACCTGATCATCGCGGCGACCGCCGAGCTGGCCGGGCTGACCGTACTGCACCTGGACAAGGACTTCGAGCTCATCGCTGAGCTGACTGCGCAGCCCGCGGAACGCCTGCGCGTCGTCTGAGCCCTGACCGCGCATAGGCGGGCAAATGCCGCCCGGCCATGGCCAGCGAGACGGATGACGAAGCTCCGCTGGCCGTTCCGATTAGGCTTGCGGGGTGCTCACCAGGATCGATCTGCGGGACCGTCCGATCGTGCAGCTCGGGGCCAGGCAGGTCGCGGAGATGCTGCCCAGGGCCGAACTGAACGTCGAGGCCGCGGTCGCCGCCGTCCGGCCGATCTGCCACGACGTTCGCGGCCGCGGCGCCGAGGCGGTCCGCGAGCATACCGCCAGATTCGACGGCGTCGACCTGCCGACCACGGTCGTGCCGAGGGCCGCGCTCGCCGATGCGCTCGCGTCACTCGACCCGCGGGTTGCCGCCGCGCTGGCTGAAGCCGCGCGGCGCGCCAGGCTGGTGCACGAGGCGCAGGTGCCGCGGGACAGCGTCACGTACGTGACCGACGGCAGTTCCGTAACCGAACGCTACGTGCCGGTCGCCAGGGCAGGCGTCTATGTTCCCGGCGGGCTCGTGGCGTATCCGTCCTCCGTGGTCATGAACGTGATCCCCGCGCAAGCGGCGGGCGTCGGCCAGATCGTCGTGGCGTCTCCGCCACAGCAGGACAACGGCGGGCTGCCGCACCCCGCGGTGCTCGCGGCCTGCGAACTGCTCGGGATCACCGAGGTGCACGCGGCCGGCGGGGCCCAGGCCATCGCCATGCTCGGCTACGGCACGCAGGACTGCCCGGCCGCCGATGTGGTGACGGGCCCCGGCAACGTCTACGTCGCGGCGGCGAAACGGCTGCTGCGCGGTGTCGTCAGCACCGACGGCGAGGCAGGGCCGACGGAGGTCGCGATCGTGGCGGACGGCGGCGCCGATCCGGCGTTCGTCGCCGCGGACCTGATCGCGCAGGCCGAGCACGACCCGCTCGCGGCGTGCCTGCTGATCACCACCGACGCGGACCTCGCCGACCTGGTCGATGCCGAGCTGGCCAGGCAGCTGGAGACCACCAGGCACGCGGGCCGGGTCAAGGAGGCGCTGACCGGCCAGTCGGCGTGCGTGCTGGTCAGCGACATGGACGCGGCACTCGCGGTGACCGACGCCTGGGCTCCCGAGCACCTGGAGATCCAGGCGGCCGGCGCGGGGGAACTCGCGCTGCGCGTCCGCAACGCGGGGGCCGTCTTCGTCGGGCCGTACGCGCCCGTGTCGCTCGGCGACTACCTTGCGGGCTCGAATCACGTGCTGCCGACCGGCGGGACCGCCAGGCATTCGGGCGGCTTGTCGGTGCTGACCTTCCTGCGCGGGATCCACGTCGTGAACTGCACGGCAGGCGCGCTCGCCGGGGCGGCGCCGCACATCGACGCGCTCGGCGGCGCCGAGGATCTCGCCGCGCACGTCAAGGCGGTGCGGATCAGGGTGCCCGACGGGGCGGTGCCTGACGGGGCGGTGCCTGACGGGGCGGTGCCCGACGGGGCTGCCTGACGGGGCTGTGCCTGACGGATCGGGGCCGGCTGCTGCCTCCGGTGGCAGCGGCACGCGGTCGGGCCCGAGGCCAGCAGCCGGGCCGAAGGGCCTGCCGCTGCGGCATGACCTGGCCGGCCGCACGCCCTACGGCGCCCCGCAGATAGCCGCGCAGGTCAGGCTCAACACGAACGAGAACCCGTTCAGCCCGCCGGCCGCGCTCGTCAGGGAGATCGCCGAAGCCGCGGCCGCCGAGGCGGCCGCGCTGAACAGGTATCCGGACCGGGACGCCATCGCGCTGCGCCGCGACCTGGCGGCGTATCTCGGCCACGGCCTGACGGCGGAGCAGACCTGGGCGGCGAACGGGTCCAACGAGGTCATCCAGCAGCTGTTCCAGGCGTTCGGCGGCCCTGGCAGGACGGCGCTCGGATTCGAGCCGTCCTACTCGATGCATCCGATCATCGCCCAGACCACCGGCACCGGGTGGATCAGCGGCGCGAGGGAATCCGACTTCGGGATCGATCCCGCGCGGGCCGTCGCGGCCGTCACCGGCCTGCGCCCGGATCTGGTGTTCCTCACCTCGCCCAACAATCCGACCGGGACGGCCCTGCCGCTCGCGGTGATCGAGCAGGTCTGCGCCGCCGCGCCCGGCATGGTGATCGTGGACGAGGCTTACGCCGAGTTCGCCAGGGACCGCGATGCGACCGCGCTCGTGTTGCTGCCCCGCTACCCGCGCCTGGTGGTCGTCCGCACCATGTCCAAGGCCTTCGCGCTGGCCGGCGCGCGGGTGGGCTATCTCGCGGCCGATCAGGCCGTGGTAGCCGCGCTGCAGATCGTCCGGCTGCCCTATCACCTGTCGGCGCTGACCCAGGCGGCCGCGCGAGCCGCGCTGGCCAGATCGGGGGGGCTGCTTGACAAGGTCGCCGCGATCCGCGACGGGCGGGACGAGCTGATCGGATGGCTGCGGGCACGGGGCCTCGATGTGGCCGACTCCGACGCGAACTTCGTGTTGTTCGGGACGTTCAGCGACCGCGCGGCGGTCTGGCAAGCGCTGCTCGACCGGGGCGTGCTGATCAGGGAGGTCGGACCGCCCGGCTGGCTGCGCGTGACGATCGGCACCCCCGCCGAGATGGACGCGTTCCGTGCCGCGATCGAGGCGGTATCGCGGGGGGATATGGGGGTACTGCCGTGAGCGGAAGGACGGGGCGAGCGGAGCGGGCCACCAGGGAAGTCCAGGTCGCGGTCGAGCTCGACCTGGACGGCACCGGCGCCGCCGACGTGAGCACGGGCGTGCCGTTCTTCGACCACATGCTGCACCAGCTCGCCAAGCACGGCCGGATAGACCTGCGGGTCAAGGCCGCCGGTGACATCGAGATCGACGCCCACCACACGGTGGAGGACACCGCCATCACGCTCGGCGAGGCGCTGCGCCAGGCGCTCGGCGACAAGGCGGGCATCTGCCGGTTCGGCGACGCCCTGGTGCCGCTCGACGAGACCCTGGTCAGGGCTGCCGTCGACCTGGCCGGCCTGCCGTACGTCGTGCACAGCGAGCCGGATGGCATGGCTCCGCTGATCGGCACCTATGACACGACGTTGACCAGGCATTTCTTCGAGACGCTCGGTGCCACGGCGGCGATCTGCGTGCACCTCGCCGTGCTCTCGGGGCGCAACCCGCATCACATCGTCGAGGCGCAGTTCAAGGCGTTCGCCAGGGCGTTCCGTGCCGCCGCGGCGCCGGATCCTCGCGGCGGCGGCGTCCCCAGCACCAAGGGCGTGCTGTGAGCGGTGCTGGCATGAGCGGGGCGCGGCCGTCCGTGGTCATCTTCGACTACGGGTCCGGCAATCTCAGGTCAGCCAGCCGGGCGCTTGAGCGGGTCGGAGCTGACACGGCGGTGACCGCTGATCCCGGCGCGGCGCTGAACGCCCGCGGCCTTGTCGTGCCTGGTGTGGGCGCGTTCGCGGCATGCATGCGTGGCCTGCGGGCCGTGCGGGGAGACGAGATCATCGCCAAGCGGCTGGCCGGGTCCCGGCCGGTGCTGGGGATCTGCGTGGGCATGCAGGTGCTGTTCGGGGAGGGCCGTGAGCACGGGGAGCGCACGGCGGGCTGCGGCGCCTGGCCGGGAGTCGTGGACCGGCTGCAGGCCCCCGTGCTCCCGCACATGGGCTGGAACACGGTGCGCGCGGCCTCGGACAGCGCGCTGTTCGCCGGGATCGCCGCTGGCGAGCGGTTCTACTTCGTGCATTCGTACGCGGCCGGGTCGTGGCCTGAGCGGGCCGGCGAATCGTCAGGAACGCCGCTGCTGACGTGGGCCGAGCACGGCCAGCGGTTCCTCGCGGCCGTCGAGGACGGGCCCTTGTGCGCGACCCAGTTTCACCCGGAGAAATCCGGCGACGCCGGCGCGGCGTTGCTGACGAACTGGCTGGAGCTGATCAGGTGAACAACGGTCTTACCTTGCTGCCCGCGGTGGACGTCGCCGGCGGCCAGGCGGTCAGGCTCGTCCAGGGTGCGGCGGGAACCGAAACCTCCTACGGCGACCCGCTCGCTGCCGCGCTCGCCTGGGAGCGGGCCGGGGCTGAGTGGATCCACCTGGTCGACCTGGATGCCGCGTTCGGCAGGGGATCCAACGCCGAGCTGCTGGCTGGCGTGATCCGCCAGGCGAGCGTCGCTGTCGAGCTGTCCGGCGGCATCAGGGACGACGCATCGCTGGCCGCGGCCCTCCGCACCGGCTGCCAGCGAGTGATCATCGGGACCGCGGCGCTCGAGCGGCCCGCATGGGTCAGCCAGGTGATCGCCGAGCACGGGGATCGGATAGCGGTCGGCCTGGACGTCCGCGGCAGCAGGCTCGCCGGCAGGGGCTGGACACAGCTCGGCGGTGCGCTGACTGACGTGCTGGCCAGGCTGGAATCCGACGGCTGCCGGCGCTACGTCGTCACCGACGTGACCAAGGACGGCACGCTGGCCGGGCCGAACCTCGATCTGCTGCGCCAGGTCTGCGCGCGGACGCAGCGGCCCGTGATCGCCAGCGGCGGCGTCTCGGAGCTCGCTGACCTGCGGGCGATCGCCGCCTTGCGGCCCGTCGGCGTCGACGCGGCGATCGTCGGCAAGGCGCTGTACGCCGGGCGGTTCACGCTCTCCGAAGCGCTCGAGGCTGTGGCATGACGGTCGCGGTCAGGGTCATCCCGTGCCTGGACGTCGACGGCGGGCGGGTGGTGAAGGGCGTCAACTTCCTGCGGCCGCGGGACGCGGGCGACCCGGTCGAGCTGGCCGCGGCCTATGACGCCGACGGCGCCGACGAGCTGGTCTTCCTCGACATCACGGCCTCCAGCGACGACAGGCAGACCATGCGGGACGTGGTCGCTCGTACCGCCGACCAGGTCTTTATCCCCCTCACCGTGGGCGGCGGCGTCCGCGGTCCCGGCGACGTGGACCGGCTGCTACGAGCCGGTGCCGACAAGGTCTCCCTCAACACCGCCGCCATCGCCCGCCCTGAGGTGCTGACCGAAGCCGCCGCCCGGTTCGGCTCGCAGTGCATCGTCATCTCGGTCGACGCCAGGCGGGTGGCCGGCCGGCCGGGCAGCTTCGAGGTCACCACCCACGGCGGCCGGCGCGGCACCGGCATCGACGCCGTGGCCTGGGCGGCCAGGGCCGCCGAACTCGGAGCCGGGGAGATCCTGCTCAACTCGATGGATGCCGACGGCACCAAAGCGGGCTTCGACCTGCCGCTGATCGAGGCCGTACGGACGGTGGTCGACGTGCCGGTGATCGCGAGCGGCGGTGCGGGGCGGGCCGCTGACTTCGCCCCTGCTGTCAGGGCCGGTGCCGACGCCGTGCTCGCCGCGAGCCTGTTCCACTTCGGCGAGCTGCGGATCGGCGCCGTCAAGGACGCGCTGCGCGCGGCAGGCTATCCGGTCAGGGACACCGGGGCACCGGCGGCCAGGCTGGGAGAATCGCGCTCATGACCCTCGACCCCCGGATAGCGGCCAGGCTGAAGCGGGACGCCGCCGGCCTGTTCCCGGCCATCGCGCAGCAGTACGACACCGGCGAGGTGCTGATGCTGGGCTGGATGGACGACGAGGCGCTGCACCGCACGCTCACCACTGGCCGCTGCACGTACTGGTCGCGTAGCAGGCACGAGTACTGGGTCAAGGGCGAGACCTCGGGTCACGTCCAGCTGGTCAGGTCGGTCGCGCTCGATTGCGACGGCGATACCGTCCTGGTCAAGGTCGAGCAGGCGGGCGGTGCCTGTCACACCGGCGACCGCACCTGCTTCGATGCCGATGTCCTGCTTGAGTAGCTCGTCCTCCGAAGGCCTGGCCGCGCCGCCCGCGTGGTAGCTGGCATCGGGCATGGCGCGATGACATCATCGCCGGAGCCGGGACGACGGGGGAACGTCAGGGCGTGAAGACGACGACTGCGCAGGCCGGGCGCCATGTCCGTGTTGGCCCTGCCCGCGGTCAGGGGCCGTGGATCGGACGAACAGGGATCCGGCTGGCCCTGGCGATGGTGATCATCTGCCTGACGGTGATCGGCACGGTCATCGGCATCGCCGGAGCCACGGTGGCGACCGACATCAACCGGCTGGTGGCGGAGCAGGGCGCCGACCTGACTGGCGCGCTGGCGCTGGCCGCGTCGGTCGCGCACAAGCCCGCGGGCTGGGACCGTGAGGACCTGGCCCCCGTCATCGGGCTGGTCGGCCGGGCCGGCGCCGTCGTGCGGATCCGCGGCCGCGACGGAACGGTGATCAGGAGCTCGCCGAATTTCGCCAGCATCCGGACTGGCCTCGTGCATACCCGCGCCGTTGTCGACAACGGGAGGTACGCGGGATCGGTCACGATCAAGTTCGATCACCGCGGGCTCGCCGCGGCGATCGACCACTACGAATCCCTGCGATGGCACGTCAGGATCGCGGCCGCGGTGTCCGCTGTGCTGCTTGCGGTGGTCATCTCCCTGCTCGTGTCGCGCAGGCTCACCGCGCCGGTCGAGCGGCTGATCGGCGCGGTGCGCGCGACGGGAGCCGGTGACAACTCTGCCAGGGTGGGCGAGCTGAGGGGCGTGCCCGAGATCCGCGAGCTGTCCGCCGCCTTCGATCAGATGGCCGACTCGGTCACCGCGGAGGCGCGGCTGCGCCGCGACATGGCCGCTGACCTGGCGCACGAGCTGCGTGCCCCGATCGCCGTCCTGCAGGCGGAACTGGAAGCGATGCACGACGGGCTGGCCCAGCCCACCGCTGAGAACCTGGAGTCGCTGCGGGATGAGGTCGTTCGGCTGGCCCAGATGGCTGACGACCTCCACGTTCTCTCGTCGGGGCAGTCGGCGGCGCTGAAGGTCGACTTCGCCACGCATGACCTGGCCGGCATCGCCGCGCAGGCCGCCGACAGCCTGGCAGCCGCCTTCGAGTCGGCTGGCGTCAGCCTGAACCTCAGGCTCACGCCCGTGGACGTCAGGTGCGACGCGCGCCGCATCTTCGAGGTGGCGGCGAACCTGCTGAGCAACGCGGCGAAGTTCACGCCAGCCGGCGGGAGCGTCACGCTCGAAACAGGGGAGATGCGGGAATCGCTCGCGATGCTGCGCGTCACCGATACCGGCATCGGCATACCCGCTGACGAGCTGCCGCACGTCTCGCAGCGGTTCTTCCGCGGCGAGCAGGCCGCGCGCATAGCAGGGAGCGGGATCGGCCTGGCGATCGTGGATCAGCTTGCCAGGCTCCATCACGGCCGCATGGAGGTCGTCAGCGAACCGGGCCGCGGAACCCAGGTCACCGTCACGTTGCCGAGGGTGACCAGCTGAATCCACGAAGGCTCCACATCTCGCTCACCAAGATTGCATGCTCAGCGGGTTTCCTCCAACCATGGACACCGGTAGGTACCTTGCCTCCCTGGAGGAGATGTGGCGGCAGAAGGTCGATCAGATCGTCGTGCTGTCCATGGCCTTCCACGATGACGTGCCCGTCGACACGGTGCACGCGCTAACCTCCCGCCGGGGCTGCGGTGACACGCTGCTGATGAGCCGCGTCATGCGGGCGCACGAGGATCTCGCCTTGATCGAGGACGCGATCGACCGGATCAAGGCGGGCACCTACGGCATGTGCGACCGCTGCCGGCAGCCCATCAGCACCGGCTGGCTGACCGAGATGCCGTATGCCAGGGACTGCCCTGACTGCAGCCTGAGCCAGGTGAACTGGGAATCAGCGGAGGCAACGCGCGCCGCTGGCTCGCCGGCGATCGCACGCTGACTCGCGCCCGCTCCGGTGGGCGGGCACCGGATAGACGACATTTCCGATCGAGGACGTGATTGCGGCACATGGGCCAGCCACGCATCGGGGGAACGCGCTGGCTCTACGGCACGGTCAAGGGCAACCGCCGGCTCTTCGGCATCGGCCGGCTCGGCCGCCGGCTGGCGCTGGTGTTCGTCACCGTCGCCCTGGCCGCGATCGCGGTGAACACGACGATCAGCGCCGAGAGCCTCGGGGCGGACATCAACAGGGTCGCCATGCAGCAGGAAGGCAGCCTGGCGCAGTCCGTCGCCGTGACCGCTGCCGCCGCCGACCAGGGCAGCAACTGGCGTCGCGCCGACCTCGATCCCGTCCTGGATCTCGCGGACCGCGGCGACGCGAGCGTGCAGATCCGCAACATATCCGGCCAGATCGTCGCGCAGTCCCCTCGCTTCGGCACGTTCCCGACCGCGCACCAGCTGATACTGCCCGTCGACCTGAAGGACCGGCAGATCGGCCAGGTGACCGTCCGGTTCAGCTCCATGAGCCTGGGCGCCGTCGTGCGGAACTTCGAAGCGGCCAAGTGGCATACCAGGCTGGCAGCCGCCGGCGTCGCGGCGCTCATCGCGCTCGTCGCCTCGCTGATCGTGGCGCGGGCGATCACCGGTCCGCTCGAGCAGCTGCTCGAGGCCGTCCGCGCGCGTGCGCGCGGCAACCGGTCGGCGCAGATCAGGCCGGTGCGCGGGACCGGCGTCATCCGCGAGCTGCTCGAGTCCTACAACCAGAGCGCGATCGCCCTGGACAAGCAGGACCGGCTCAGGCGCAACCTGGTCGCGGACGTCGCGCACGAGCTGCGCACGCCGGTCGCGGTCCTGCAGGCCAGCCTGGAGGCCATGCTCGACGGGGTCACAGACCTCAGCCCGAGTGCCGTCGCCTCGCTCCGCGACGAGGTCCTGAGGCTCGCCAAGATGGTCGAGGACCTGCAGCGGCTGGCCGCGGCCGAATCGGCCTCCCTGCAGCTGCGGCTCGCGCCGCACGACCTCGCGGCCCTTGCGGCCGAGGCCGCGTTCAGCCTCGGCGACGCGTTCCGGGCGGCCGAGATCACCCTGGAGGAGCAGCTGACCGAGGTCCACGTGCTGTGCGACCCGGCCAGGATGCGCGAGGTGATCTCCAACTTGCTGACGAACTCGCTGAAGTTCACCCCGCCGGGCGGCGGCGTGCGGCTCTCCGTCGGCCCGGACGGCGGCGGCATGGCCGCCATCGGCGTCAACGACACGGGCGTCGGCATCCCGGCAGAGGAGCTGCCGCACGTGACCGAGCGGTTCTTCCGCGGCCTGCGGTCCGCGGAGATGGCCGCTGGCAGCGGCATCGGCCTCACCATCGTCGCCGAGCTTGTCGAGGCGCACAACGGCCAGCTCGGCATCGCCAGCGAACCGGGCACCGGCACCCGGGTGACGGTCTCGCTGCCGGTAGCGGCCACCGAGTCCAGGCGGCTCGTGATGCTGCACTCCGGCGCCGGGCACGACCGGTAGCGGAGGATCGCCGCTGCGCCTGGTCACTAGCTGATGCAGACAGATTCGCGCCCGGTCACGCCGGATGAGCCGGATATTCCCCCGAAATCCGGCTTCCGGATGTTTCCCCCAAAACATCCGGATCATTCCGGCGCGCCCGGGCGCGATCACACTGGGATGGCACATGCGGTGCGAGCCGCGTGCTCTATCCCTCCCCAAGCCGCTCGTGCGAGTGGGTATTCACTAGATGTAACACAGCGGTGTTGACAGGGCCGTGCAGCCGAAATGGAGGTTGTGTGAATCCGAGATCCGCGCAAGTCAGCCTCCTGAACTCGGCAGAGCGGCCGGCGCGTGGAAAGATTGGGCCACCCGGCGGGCAGCCGCCGGATCCTCAGGGACGGTGATCGACCACCATGACAGCGACTGTGCTGCTGGTCGAGGACGAGCGCAAGCTGAGGGAACTCGTCCGCTCCTATCTGGAGCGGGCCGGGTTCTCCGTGCTGTCGACCGAATCGGGCGCCGAGGCAATAAGCGTCGCGTCGACCGCGTCCCCTGACCTGATCGTGCTGGACCTCGGGCTGCCCGACGTGCCTGGCGAAACGGTCGCCAGGGAGGTCAGGGCCGCGAGCTCGACGCCGATCCTGATGCTGACGGCGAAGACCAGCGAAGAGGACAGGATCGCCGGCCTCGAGCTCGGCGCCGACGACTACGTGACGAAGCCCTTCAGTCCCCGCGAGCTCGTGCTGCGGGTCCAGGCGATCCTGCGCAGGAACGCGCCGGCGAACGAGCAGGGGCTCAGCAGCTTCGGCGATGGCCTGCTGGTCATCGACGAGCCGCGGCGAGTGGCCGTGGTCCGCGGCGGCGAGATCGAGCTGACCCCCACAGAATGGGGCATACTGGTCGCGCTCGCTACCGTCCCCGGTCGCGTCTATTCGCGGTTCGAGCTGATCAACCGCGTGCGCGGCTACGACTTCGAGGGTTACGAGCGCACCATCGACTCGCACGTGAAGAACCTGCGGCGCAAGATCGAGGAAGACCCGGGCAATCCCGCGATCGTGCAGACCGTGCTTGGCGGTGGCTACCGGCTCGGCCTGAACCGGGATGGCTAGGCCCGGCAGACCCTGGATCGGACAGCTTGGGCTGCGGCTCGCCCTCGCGTTCGTCGGAGTCGCGCTGGCCGCGGTGATCACGTCGATCCTGCTCGGCACGGTGTCCACCAATCATGACATCGCCGAGCTGATCAAGGGCCAGCACCGCGACCTCGCGAAGGCGGTAGCCGACTCGGCGGCCGCCGGCTACGAGCGCGGGCACTGGGTGCCCGCCATGCTGACGCCGCTGATCGACGTCGTGGTCCCGGCAGGAACCGCGGTGCAGGTGCGGGACCTGGGCGGGCACCAGATCAGGGCGTCACGCAACTTCGGGAAGCCGGCCGGACGGGGGATCAGCGCACCGGTCGTGGCTGACGGCCACATGGTCGGCTCGGTGACCGTCAAGTTCGCCGCCACGGGGCTCGGCGGGACCATCAGCAGGTTCCAGGCCCGGCGCTGGCCGTCCAGGATCACCGCCGCCGGAGTGGCGGCGGTGATCGCGCTGATCGTCGCCCTGATCGTGTCGCGCAGGATCACCGCCCCGGTGGAGAGCCTGATCGAGACGGCCAGGGCCAGGGCTCGCGGTCAGCCGGGATCGCGGGCCGGTGACGTGCGCGGGCTTGGTGAGATCCAGGAGCTCGCCGAGGCCTTCGACGAAATGGCCGACGCCAGGGAAGAACAGGACAAGGTGCGCCGCAATCTGGTCGCCGACGTCGCGCACGAGCTGCGGACTCCGATCGCCGTGCTGCAAGCGGGGCACGAGGCCATGCTGGACGGGCTGACCGCGCCCACGTCGGCGAACCTGACCTCGCTCCGCGACGAGGTGCTGCGGCTGGCCAGGATGGTCGATGACCTGCAGCGGCTGGCGTCCGCTGAGGCGGCGGCGTTGCAGCTTAGGCTGGTTCCGCGCGACCTCGCCGCCACGGTGGCGACGGCGGCCGACAGCCTTGCCGACGCGTTCGGGTCGGCAGGCCTCACGCTGGAGCGCCGGCTGGCCGCCGTGCAGGTCAGGTGCGACCCGCTGCGGATCCACGAGGTCACGACGAACCTGCTGACCAATGCGATGAAGTTCACCCCGGCCGGCGGTCGCGTCGTACTGGAGACCCGCCAGGACGACGATCAGGAGGCCGGCCTGGCAGTACTGAGCGTGAGTGACACGGGCATCGGCATCCCGGCAGGCGAGCTGCCGCTGGTGACACAGCGGTTCTTCCGCGGCCAGCGGACATTCGGCATCGCTGGCAGCGGCATCGGCCTGCCGATCGTCGCCGAGCTCGTGCGGGCCCACCGCGGCACGATGGGCATCACAAGCGAGCCAGGCGCCGGCACGCAGGTGACGATCATCCTGCCGGCCGCCGTCAGCGAGGTCAGCCTCGAACCTGAGGTCCGGCATCAGGCCGCGGGAACACGCCCTGCGGCGACCGAGAAGGCCACGCAGCCAACCGCGCAGCCATCTGGGTAGCCAGGGAGCCTGAGCCGCGCCCGGCCGCATCGTCGTGCCGGATATGCCCCCGCGATATCCGGTCGAGGATGCGGCCAGACGCGAGCTCCTGACGCGCTCTCACGCTCACAAAGATGCAAGCAACCGCGGATGGCGTGGCCGCGCACGCCAGGTGCAGACGATGTGAAGGCGATCTTCCTGGGCGGACTCCACCAGGGCGACAAGGCAGCTTCACAGAACCTTCACCAGTTGCCGGTTGCCTGTGTCGTGGAGGGGTGGGCACGCGGGACGGCCAGCGGTGGCTGGCCGGCCCGGTGAGCCATTGGGGAGGACAGCGGAAGGTGAGCGAGAGCACTGTTGTGATGCTCGCGCCCTGGGTGATTCTCGTCGGCGGCCTGGCTGTCATCGGCTACCGGCTGCACGTATACCGCGTCGCGGACCGCAGGAGACGGAGCAGGCCGGGCACTGGCCGGTAGCATACGGCCCGCCGGACGGGTGGCTTGTGCCAGAATGTGGCACAGGAGCCCGACGGAGGAGCGGTTGGCCGAGACTGAGCAAGTGCCCGCAGGGATCGATACATCGAGGCCGAGCCCGGCCCGAATGTATGACTACATGCTCGGCGGCACGCACAATTTCCAGATCGACAGGGACGCCACGGAGCAATTCCGCGCCCAGATGCCCGACCTGGCGGATGCGGCCTGGGCGAACCGGGGGTTTCATGGCCGCGCGGCCAGGTGGATGGCGATCGAGCGCGGGATCCGGCAGTTCATCGACATCGGTTCTGGCCTGCCGACCCAGAGCAACACCCACGAAGTGGTGCGCGCTGTCGCCCCTGGCGCCAAGGTGGCCTATGTCGACAATGACCCCATGGTCGGAGTTCTCGCGAGCGAGCTGCTGACCGACGACGGCGCCACCGCGGTGATCGTCGCCGACTTGCGCGAACCCGACGCGGTGCTCGGCGACGCGCGGGTGCGGGCCCTGATCGACTTCGGCGAGCCCGTCGGCCTGCTGATGACCGCCGTTTTGCAGTTCGTGCCGGATGAGGACGATCCGTGGGGCCTGGTCGGGCGGTATCTCGCCGCCCTGTGCCCCGGCAGCTACCTGGCCCTATCCCATATCACCAGGGACAAGCTGCCGCCGCGGCTGGTCGAGACCGGCGTGCAGGTCTACCAGCGGGCCAGCGAGAGCGCGTTTCCCCGCACGCTGGCCGAAATCGAGCGTTTCTTCGCCGGCCTCGAGGTTGTGCCGCCCTACGAGGGAGCCGGGCCGGTGATCACCAACGTGGGCCTGTGGGGATCGGAGGATCCTGCCTCCGCGGACACCGACGGGTCACGAGCCTTCTACTGCGGGGTCGCCCGCCGCTCCTGAGGTCAGGCCGCGGCCGCAGCAGGACCGCTACCCAAGAGTCAGCGGGCAGGCAACGCTGGCGTGCGCGTCTAGTTATGCGTAATCGGCAGCGCCACCTTGCGGGCCAGCCTGCGCAGGTAGCTAACCACCTCGTCCTCTGGCCGGTCGGGCATGCCGAAGAGGGCCTCGGTCACGCCGACCGCACTCCACCGGGCGAGCACGTCCGGGTCAGGTTTGCCCGCCAAGGCGGTGACCTGCGGAGAGCCGGATCTGCCAGCCGCACGCCAGGCAGCGAGCAGGCGGGCGATCTTCTCCTCGAGGCCGCTCTCGGCTGGCGTGGTCAGCCAGCCGTCGGCCGACCTGGCGATCCAGGAGAAGGTGCGGTCGCTGCCGCCGGCGCCGAGCAGGATCGGCATCCGCGGCTGCTGCGGCGGCTTCGGCCAGGCCCAGGATGCGCCGAAACTGACGTGGTCGCCCGCGTAGCTGGCCTCCTCCTGGGACCACAGCGCCTGCATGGCCTCGAGGTACTCGCGCAGCGCATCCCGCCTGGCGGCCGGCGGGATGCCGTGGTCCGCCAGCTCGTCTGTGTTCCAGCCGAAGCCGACCCCGAGCGTCACCCTGCCGCCTGACAGGTGGTCGAGCGAGGCGATCGTCTTCGCGAGCGCGATCGGGTCATGCTGCACGGGCAGCGCTACGGCGGTGCCCAGCCTGATCCTGGCCGTCACGGCGGCCGCCATGCTGAGCGCCACCCAGGGATCGAGCGTGCGCGGGTAGCGGTCGTCAGGCAGCTCCCTGGTGCCGGTGCGCGGGTGCGGCGCGTCCCTGCGAACCGGGATGTGGGTGTGCTCGGGCACGTAGAACGAGTCGAAGCCGGCCTCCTCGGCGACCTGTGCGGCGCGGGCAGGGCGGATGCCCCGGTCGCTGGTGAACAGCACGACGCCGAAACGCATTGCCGGTCCGCTCAGGGCCGGAAGATCAGGCCGCCGTCGATGTTGAGCACCTGTGCGGTGATCCAGCTCGCCTCGTCAGAGAGCAGGAACAGGCAGGCTCCCACCATGTCGGACGGCTGGCCAAGCCGCTGCAGTGCCGCCGCCTTCACCAGGTCGCTGGCCATCTCTCCGACCACGGACCTCGTCGACGCGGTGTCGGTCGGGCCCGGTGCGATCGCGTTGACCCTGATGCCCAGGTATCCGAGCTCGTGCGCGAGCTGCTGGGTCAGGCCGTTGATGCCGACCTTCGCGAGCCCGTAGAAGCTCGAGTAGTGCCAGGCGGCGACCGAGGACTGGTTGACGATCGCCCCGCCGCCGCGCTCGGCCATGTGCTGGTAGCAGGCGCGCGTGCAGGCAAGGGCGCCGTCCAGGTTGACGCTCATGAAGGACTTGTAGTAGTCCCAGTCGACGCTGAGCAGCACGTCAAGCTGCATGTTGCCGTAGATCGCGGCGTTGTTGACCAGGTAGTCGATGCCGCCGAAGCGCTGCACCACCAGGGCTGCCATATCCTGCGCCGACGCGGGGTCCGAGACGTCGGTGCACGCGAAGACGGCCTGGCCGCCGTCAGCCTCGATGGCGGCGACGACCTTCGGCCCTGATTCGGTGTTGATGTCGGCGACGACGACCGCGGCTCCCTCGGCGGCCAGCGCCCTCGCGTACGCCTCGCCGATCCCTTGTGCCGCGCCTGTCACGATCGCGACCTTGCCGACGAAGCGGCCTCGAGTGCTGGGCATTTGTCGAGATTACAGGTGCGGGCGCCCCGAACGCGCGAAGAGCGGGATGCCGGACGCGCCGGCACCCCGCCCTTCGCGGTGCGTCAGAACCTGGACATCACGGCGACGAACCTGTTCCCTGCCGAGCCCAGTCCTGTCAGGCCGTCGAAACCAGGAGCGGTGGTCAGGGTCACGTCGCGCGTCGCGCAGTTGCCCGTCCCGTCGCAGTAGGTTTCAGGTCCGGCGTAGTTGATCGCCCTCACGCTCATGATGAACCCGTTCGAGGGATCCACCGTGTTGGCGAAGTCGACCCGGATCACGGCGGCCGCGTTCGGATTGGCCGGCGGCAAGGTGTCAGCGAAGGCCGACGGCGTCCGGGTGAAGGCCTTGTACAGCGCCGGGTTGGCAAAACCGAGCGGCGCTCCCGCGGCCTGATCGATGTCAGCGATCACCCCGGCCAGCAAGGGGCTGGCCAGGCTGGTGCCGCCCTCCTTGAACTGGCCGTAGTGGACGCCATTGGGGAATGTCTGGGTCAGGCCGATCAGCATGCCGCTCTGCGCGTCGCCGTCCAGGGAGATGTCTGGCTCCACCCGCAGCGGCACGGGTCCGAACAGGGCCTCGTTCCGCAGCGCGAGCGCATCGGGCACGACCCCGGCCTGGTAGGAAGGCTGGGTATAGGTGTAGCTCGTGCCGCCGCCGCCGCCCGCCTGCCAGGCGAGGGCGCCTGTCGGGGTCGTCGCTGAACCGCAGTTCCTGGTCGTGGAGGTGCACAGCGTCTGCCTGGCCGTCGACCAGCCGTACTCGGCCTGCCGCGCGTTGTGCTTGTTCACCTCCAGCGTGGTGCCGCCGACTGTCGTCACGAACGGGCTGGTCGCCGGGTAGTCGGGAACGGCAAGGCCCGAGATCGCGAAGTTGTCGCCGGAGTCACCGCTGGAGAACAGGACGCTGACGCCGGTCGAGTCGGCGAGCATGAACGTGTTGTCGAACGCCGTCTTGGTGCCGGCGTCGGCGAACAGGTCACCGAGCGTGTCGCCCCATGAGTCGCTCACCACCGACGCGCCGCTGGTGACCGCCGTCTGCAGCGCCGTGAGCAGGCTCGTGTCCAGGCAGTCCTGCGCTCCCACGAACAGGATGTCCGCGCCTGGCGCCATCGCGTGCGAGGACTCGACGTCCAGCGACTGCTCGTCGAACCAGCCGCTCGCGCCGCACAAGTCCTCGTTGCTGACGGTGGACGGCTCGGCGTTCGCGAACTGGCTGCTCTTGAGCGGGTGCGACGGGTCGTTGAGCCTGAAGTACTTCTGCGCGTCCTTGAGCAGCGTCGGCGAGTCGTACGCGTCGACGATCGCGATCGTCACGCCCTTGCCGTTGTTGCCGCTGCCCACCCGGCCGTTCAGGTGGTAGCCACCGCGGAGCTGAGCGGGCTTGTAGCCGCAGATGTCATACGTCAGCGGCGCGTCGAACGGCGCGTACAGCGACGCGTTGTCCTTCGTGTCGGTCTTCTGCGCCCAGTATGCCGAGCACGGCTGCGGGTTGCGGAAGCCGGCGGGCGGCGGCGGCTCTTGTGCCGGGGCCGCTGTCCTGGCGCCGACCGCGCGTGGCGTCTTCGCCAGCGACGTGGTCGCCACGTACTGGTTGACGCCGACCACGCCAGCGATGGCGCTTCCCACCGACGTCGGTATCGTCAGCGTGCCGTTGGCGAGCCGCACCCGGTGGCCGTTCACCTTGTAGTAGCCAAGCTTCACCCCGAAGGCATGCTCGACCTTTCTGGCGGTTCCGCTGGCCGGGATGAAGATGCGGTCCTTCGGCACCGATCCGACCGTGAAGCCCTGGCCGCGCAGCCATGCCTTAGCCTTGGCCGCTTCGGTTTTCGTGGGACCGAACCTGGACATCCAGCGGGCGTCGGACAGGAAGTGATGGAAAAGCTTCGATCCTGGCGTGGACACCTGGCGGACGAACGCCTTCGCGCCGGCGGCGTTGCGCAGCTTCAGCACGAGGCCGAAGCGCACCATGCCGGTCGCCGCCACGCTGCCGGCCGGATGCGCACGTTCCTGCGCAGGCGCCCTGGAACCCGCTAGCTGCATGTGTTGCGGCTTCGGTTTCCCTGCCGCGCTTGCGGGTCCCGCCACGGCGAGGAATCCCACGGCTAGCCCTACCGACCCCGTCAGGGCCCAGACGCGGACCGCTCTCATCATCAGCCTCCCAGGCGCGCATTTGCGTCACCATGTCCCCGCACGTCCGCGGGTGCCTGGCTCGGCACCTTAGCCCCCGCTATTGGGAAAGGCAATGATTCGGTTCTGCTGCATTTCGAATCGTCGACAGCATCTGTACGTGATTTGCGGCTCGATTATCGCGGCCTGACTACTCCACATACTGCGTCGATGTTCGTGCGGGTGATCCGCACGAGGGGAGTCGCGCGGGTGAATGGCTTCGCGATCACAGCTCGGAGTTAGGCGACACCTACGTCTTCCGGCTCCAGTCGTGCAAGGGCACCGACTGCGGACCGCTCTCCAACGTCGCCACCATCACCCAGCCCGCGCGGGTTCCAAAGCCTCGGGAAGCGAGCAGAGCGCGATCCCTAGCTCGTCGATCCGCGCCTTGACCGCGCGGTCGGTGAGCACGGCGAGATCGGAGAGCCGGTACTCGGCCGCCCAGCGATACGGCACAGAACCGGGGCCCGTCAGGGACTCGAGCTCGGAACTGGCCACGGCCGGGTGGCTTACGAGCAGGTGCGCCCCTGGGCCGAGCTCACTGAGGTATCCGAGCGTCCAGTCCCTCTTGCCGTCAGCCTCCCGCGGGCTGAGCTCGCTGACGCTCGCCAGCTGGCCGCTGACCTGACCTGAGTAGAGGAAGGGAACGCTCGTGCGCTCGGATACCTCAGCGTAGGCGGCCGGCAGCGTCGGTCCCATGTGCTGGTCCAGGTAGTCGAGGCCGATGCCGGCCGAGGCGAACGTGCCGACCTGGGCAACCAGCTCAGCGACCACCTCGTCGTGCCTGACGTGCTGCCTGGCCTCCTCGACCGACGGGCGGAACGTGCCGTCTGGCCCGGCGAGCGAGGGTCCGTCGGTGACCGGGCGCCAGCGAAAGTAGTCCCACTCGCAGGTCAGCGTCTGGTGCGCCCCGAGCGGGATCTCGGCCTCCTTCGCGATCTTGATGGCCTCGCCGAACCACGGGCACGGCGCCATCGTCGACGACGTCGTCGATGTACAAGGTGCTCGCCGAGACAGGCGCCGCCGCTTGAGCGCCGCGGCGGCTGGCATAGCCTGCTGCCTCCTGGCAAGCTGCTGCCTGCCGGCAGCCCGGCCCATGGCGAGGGGAGCACTGTGGACATCACCGAGCTGATCCTGGATGACCACCACGAGCAGCGGCGGCTGTTCGCGATCCTGGAGCAGATCAGCCGGACGGACACGCAGGCGCTGGCGGCGGTCTGGGGGCGGCTCGGGATCTTCCTCGACCTGCACGCCGCCGCCGAGGAGGCGGTCTTCTACCCTGCGCTGCTCCAGGCTGGCCTGGCGGCGAGCCGGCAGGCGGGTGCCGAAGCCGAGACGCTGGACGCGATCAGCGACCACAACGAGATCAGGGACGCCGTCGCCGACGTTGCCAGGCATGAGGTCGGCACCGGCGAGTGGTTCGCCGCCGTGGCGGCGGCGAACCTGGCCAACAGCGATCACATGGCCGAGGAAGAACGCGAGGGCCTGACCGACTTCCGGCGCCTCGCCGGCCTGCAGCAGCGGCACGATCTGGCCGTCGCCTTCACCGCCTTCCAGGCGAGGAACTACGGCGGAGTGGCACCGGTCGACAAGGACCCGCAGTCCTATGTCCGGGAGGCGGAGGCCGATCCGCGGTCCGGGTCGCCGGGTTCGCTCAACATCGGCGGCCTCAGGGAGCGCAGATCCCCTTAGGTGCGCACCCGGTGTGAGCGTGCGACGTGCCGCGTGCGCCTCCGAGCGCTTGGCGCCGCACACGAACCGCAGCGACACCGCGGTGCCGATCACGGCGAGCGCGGCGTCGACCAGGAACGCGACGCTGATTCCGGCGGGCAGGCTCGCCGCTGACAGCACGATGGCGGTGTTCAGCCCGAGTCCGATGGCACCGCCGGCGGTCTGGCACATGCAGACGATGCCGCCCGCCAGGCTGGACCGTGACGGATGCGGCGCGGAGAAGAAGATCGCCGACATGAACAGCACGGTGACGCACGCCGCGGAGAACACGCGGTTGCGCAGCACCGCGACCGGTACGAGCGCTCGTTCCCCTTGGCGCCGTTCGAGGGGGATAAACAGGACGCACGCGGCAATGCCGACCGCTATCAGCCGATGATGAGCGGACTGCCGAAACCGCTGTCGGTGCCGAGGTCGAGCGCCAGCAGCAGTGCCACCGCCCCGCCCGACAGGACGGCGATGCCGAGGATCAGCCCGCCGGCCAGCAGCGAGAACAGCCCGAAGACGGACGCGCCGATCATCTATGGCCAGCCGCGGGATGCTCGCGGCTGGCCACTGGGCCGCGTCAGATCAGGCCGTGCCCGCGCGGGCCCACCGCGGCTGGCGCCTCGACGGTGCTCGGGTCGACGAATGCGCTGCCGTCGGATCCGGCCACGACGGCCTGGTGCAGCGCGCTGCCGCGGACGTACTTGCTGAACGGCAGGAACCACTGGGTCCAGCCGTTGTCCCACGTCGGGGCCCGCGGGCTGCCGGTGACGATCACCGGGTCGCCTGGCAGTTCCATCTTGTAGTACGTCTCGGCGTGGGCCGGAGAGGTGTTCACGCAGCCGTGGCTGACGTTGACGATTCCCTGTTCGCCGACTGACCACGGCGCGGAGTGGATGTAATCGCCGCCCCAGGTGAAGCGGACGGCCCAGTACACCCAGAGCGCGTATCCCGGGCCCTTCATGTAGGTCGGGTTTGCCTTCTCGATGGTCAGGTACCGGCCGTTCGGCGTGTCGTCGCCGGGACGGCCGGTGCTGATCGCCCAGCGCGCGAAGTGGCGTCCCTTGTAGTAGATGTTCATGTAGTGCGTGCGGGTGCTGGCCTTGACGATCAGCGACGGCCCGATCTTGAAGGCCACGTGGACGTCGTGCGTGAGGTACACGCCGTTGGTGACCTCGACCCCGGCGAGGTGGCCCGCGAGGCTCACGCGGGTGCCTGGAGTCCAGTACTTCCGCGGCCGGAACGAGACCGTCGTCTGACCGTCCCAGGTGCGGTCCCAGTACCACGCGCCGACGACGGGCTTGGACGTCGTGACGCTGAGCTGACGCTCCACCGCCGCGCGGTACTTCACCCGGCCGTCGAACGTGAGCATGATCGGCATGCCGATGCCATAGGACTGGTGATTGGACTCAAGCAGCGAAACCTGCCGGGTCTTGTGCGGCGTCAGCGTGCGGAACGAGCTGCTCGTCGTCACCTTCTGGCCACCCGCGCTGACCGCCGTCGCCACGACCGTGTAGCTCTTCGAGGGCAGCAAGGGCCCCGTGCTGCGCCAGACCGTCCGGCCGCCGTTCAGCGTGCCGACGACAGACCTGCTCGCATCGCTGGCGGCGCCGGTCCCGCCAGCCGTCGTGACCAGAACCTTCTCGAGGCGGCCGTTGGTCGCTGTGACCGTGACGCCGTCACCCGGACGGACCTTGCTTGAGCCGTCGGCCGGCGAGATCGCCAGGCTGGCCTTGGCGGCGGCTGCCTTCGCCCGCGCGGCGGCCGGAGTCGCCGCGGTCGCCGAGCAGCCCGCAGCCGCGAGCGCGAGCACCACCGCTCCGCCGGCAACCGCCGGCGGGCCGAACCTGCGTGCTGAATCCGCAAGAGAGCTCTTCACGAACGAACCCCGAATTCCCCGTAGCCTCACCCCAGCAGGGGCGTTTAGTCGTCAGCGACCGAGGTACCCAGCGGCTCCTGCCAGGAAGCGCGCGCGCACAAGACCATGCCTGATCATGGGGAATCCATAACTCTGCAGGTCAGGCGCCCGCTCGTCGATCACCCGGACGGTTTCTGCGCGGCACTGACGCCTGCTTGCCTGACTAGGCAGGGAACCGCTGGCCGCCGATGTCGACCTGGCCGTTCGCGACCAGCCAGATCAGCGCCTCGCGCAGGGCGTCGAGCGCGCTGTACCGCGGCGCGTAGCCGAGCACCTGCCTGGCGCGGTCGATGCTCGCCGTGATGCCGCGGAAGGTGTGCTCGCGGGTGACCTCGGCGTGCTCTGGGGAGACGCGGCGCTCGAACTCTGCCCAGTCGACCAGGTCCAGGCTCGGCAGCCGGCCGAACCATTGCGCGACGCCGGCGGCCAGGCCGCGAAGCGTCATCGCCTGCTCGGCCACCACGTGGAAGCTGGCACCGATCGCAGCGGGCCTGGACAGCGCTCGCTCGAACGCCTGCGCCACGTCGTCGGCATGGACGTGATGCAGCACGCCGAGCCCGTGATCGGGCAGCGCGAGGGGCCGGCCAGTGGCCAGGCTTGTCCAGACGCGGCGATCCAGGTTGCCAGCGGGCGTGATGACCGGCCAGCCCGGCCCCGTGATGTGTCCGGGATGCAGCACGACGGCCGGGACGCCGCCCGCGCGCGTCTCGCGCCGCAGCAGAGCCTCGATCTCGGCCTTGCCCGTGCCGTACTCGCCGTAGGCCGTCCTCGGCTCATCCTCGGTGACCGGTACCCGCAAGGCCGGGCCGTGCACCCAGATCGTCCCGCAGTGTACGAGCAGCGGGCTGACGGGCCGCAGCGCATCGACGAGCTGCCGCGCCGAGGCGGCGGTGAAGCAGATCAGGTCGATGACGACATCGGGGCCGAGTTCCGCCACCCTGGCGCCGAACGTGCCGTTGACGTCCTCCGCGTCGCGGTCAACGACGATCTTGGTCACCGAGGCCCACTGCGGGCTCGGATGATAAGGGCGGCGGGAGCCACGGCTCATGGCGATCACCTCATGGCCGCCACGCACCAGCCGTGGCACGAGATAGCTGCCGACGTGCCCGGTGGCACCGATGACCACGACGCGACTCATTCTGGGGTCCTTTCCTGGTCAGCGGGGCACGTCCGCGTGCATCGCTCGAGCACCTCGATAGTGGCGCCGGGCTCAATCCAAGCTAAAGTCACCAGGTAGAGGTTGCCAGAACCCGGTGTGACCAGGGATTCCAGGGGCCAGGACCCCTAGTGAGCTTCTCCAGCCGTCGCGGATGTGAACGTTCTCAACCGAGGCGGTGAGCGCCTGGGCAACTGGCTTGGAGCTACAGAAATGACCGCGTGATGGCTGCCACGAACCGCTCGTCTGCAAGGCCGGTCATGGCCGACGTGGCGCGGCAGGCCGGCGTGTCGCATCAGACGGTCTCACGCGTTCTCAACGGGCACCCGAACGTCAGCCCCGCGACCAGGGCCAGCGTCCTCGCCGCCATCCGCGATCTGGGCTACCGGCCGAACGCCGCGGCCAGGACCCTCGTGACTGGCCGGACGAACGTGCTGGGCGTGATCAGCATCGACACCACGCTCTTCGGCCCGGCGTCCATGCTCTACGGCATCGAACGGGCCGCCCACCCTGGTCATTCGGTAGCCATCGCGAGCCTGGCAGGATTCGACCGCGGGTCGGTCGCTGAGGCGGTGGAACGGTTCCTCGGCCAGGCGGTCGACGGCATCATCGTGATCGCCCCGCTGACCGCCGCCGTCGAGGCGCTCACCAGCCTGGTGACCGACGTGCCGCTGGTCGCCGTCGGCTGCGGGATCCGTGCGCCGCTGCCGTCTGTGGCCATTGACAACCTGTCGGGGGCCGCGAACGCGACCCAGTACCTGCTCGACCTGGGGCATGAGACCGTGCACCATATCGCGGGCCCGGACAACTGGGTCGATGCTCAGGAGCGGGTGGAGGGCTGGCAGCGGACGCTGCGCGCGGCAGGTGCGCCAGAGCCCGACATGCTTCGCGGGGACTGGTCCGCTCGGTCTGGCTACGAGATCGGCCACAAGCTGGCCGCCATGCCCGAGGTGACGGCCGTGCTGTGCGGCAACGACCCGATGGCGCTTGGCCTGCTCCGCGCCCTCGCCGAGCGCGGCAAGCGGGTCCCAGGCGACGTGAGCGTGGTCGGATTCGACGACGTGCCGGAGGCCGCCTTCTTCCTGCCGCCGCTGACAACGGTCCGCCAGGATTTCGGTGAACTCGGCCGGCGCGCCTTGAGGCTGCTGCTTGATCGCATCTCCGGGGAGCACCGGCTCGAGCCGACCATGCCGATCGAGCCGGAAATGGTGGTCAGGGCGAGCGCGGCACCGATCGCCAGCCGTCGCCCTTCGCGCTGAGCCTCGCTAACGGGCCTGCCACCAGGTATCGCTCAAGCGGCATGCTTTAGGGCACAATGGACCTGTGAGCGCTAACATGCCGCCTCAGGGGTACGTCGTCGGCGTCGACTTCGGCACCCTCTCCGGCCGCGCACTGGTGGTCAGGGTGGCGGATGGGGCAGAGCTCGGCACGGCTGTTCACGAGTACCGGCACGGCGTCATGGATTCCGCGCTGGCGCCCTCTGGCAAGCCGTTGCCGCCGGATTGGGCGCTGCAAGATCCGGAGGACTACCTGGAGGTTCTCCGCAGCGCGGTGCCGGCGGCCGTTAGTGACGCGGGCATCGACCCGGCGCTGGTGGTCGGCATAGGTACCGATTTCACGGCGTGCACGGTGCTGCCGGTTCTCGCGGACGGAACGCCGCTGTGTGAGTTCCTGGAGTTCAGGGACCGGCCGCATGCTTATCCGAAGCTGTGGAAGCACCACGCCAGCCAGCCGCAGGCAGACCGGATCAACGAGCTGGCGCAGATCCGCGGCGAGGCGTGGCTGGCCCGTTATGGCGGGAGGATCTCGGCTGAATGGCAGTTCGCCAAGGCGCTGCAGGTCCTGGACGAGGACCCGGACATCTACCGGCTCGCTGACCGGTGGATCGAGGCGGCCGACTGGATCATCTGGCAGCTGACCGGCGTCGAGACCAGGAACGCGTGCACCGCGGGCTACAAGGGCATCTGGCAGGACGGGCACTATCCGTCGCGGAGCTTCCTGGCTGCCCTGGATCCAGCGTTCGCGGGGTTCGCGGCTGACAAGCTGGAACACCCTGTGTCCGCGCTTGGCGACCGGGCCGGGGCGCTCACGCCTCGCGCGGCAGGCTGGACCGGGTTGCCGAGCGGGATCGCTGTCGCGGTCGGCAACGTGGACGCGCACGTGACACCGCCGGCCGCGAACGCGATCGGGCCCGGCCAGATGGTGGCCATCATGGGCACGTCAACCTGCCATGTCATGAACGGCGAGGTGCTGGCCGAGGTTCCTGGCATGTGCGGGGTGGTCGACGGCGGGATCGTGGCCGGGCGATGGGGATACGAGGCCGGTCAGAGCGGGGTTGGTGACATCTTCGCCTGGTTCTGCGACCACTTCGTGCCGCCCGGATACCACGCGGCAGCCAGCCGCGGCGTGCTCACGGTCCATGAGGTGCTGAGCGCAGAGGCCGCGGGTCAGCCCGCGGGTGCGCACGGGCTCATCGCCCTCGACTGGCTCAACGGGAATCGCAGCGTCCTGGTCGATCATCACCTCTCCGGCGCCATCGTGGGCCTGACGCTCGCCACCAGGCCGTCTGAGATATACCGCGCCCTGCTCGAGGCGACCGCGTTCGGGACCAGGGCGATCATCGACGCGTTCGAGGCAGCGGACCTGCCGGTGTCCGAATTGGTCATCGCGGGCGGCCTGCTGCGCAATCAGCTGCTCATGCAGATCTACGCCGACGTGACCCGCCGCCCGCTCAGCCTCGTCGCCTCCGAGCAAGCCCCCGCGCTGGGATCGGCCATTCACGCGGCTGTCGCGGCCGGCGCCTATCCTGATGTTCCGGCCGCCGCGGCCGCGATGGGCAAGATGCGCGCGGGCGCATTCAAGCCCGACCCGGTCAGCGCTGATACCTACGATCAGCTCTACGCCGAATACGTCGATCTGCACGACTACTTCGGCCGCGGAGCCAATGAAGTCATGCACCGGCTGCGGGCCCTTCGCAACCGGACGCTCTCGGGCGCGCCTGCCAGGCCAGAGGTTGCCGGGACGGGCCTGGGCGACGGCCAGTGACGGGCCCCGGCGCAGATCTCCCCGGGAGCGAAGCTGTGTGCGCCACCCGGCGCGCGGTCGCTGACCTGCATGCGGAGCTCGTCAGCAATGGCCTGGTCGCCTGGACGTCTGGCAATATCTCCGCGCGGGTACCTGGCACGGAACTGCTGGTGATCAAGCCGAGCGGCATCGCCTACGCGGACCTCGCGGCCGCCAACATGGTGGTCTGTGACCTGTCAGGCGCCAAGGTGGACGGTGAGTTCAGCCCGTCGAGCGATACAGCATCGCACGCCTACATCTACCGGCACATGAGCCGCGTCGGCGGCATCGTGCACACGCATTCCCGGTACGCGACCGCGTGGGCGGCCCGCGGCGAGGCCGTCCCGTGCGCGATCACGGCCATGGCGGACGAGTTCGGCGGCGAGATACCCGTCGGGCCCTTCGCGCCCATCGGCGGCGAGGAGGTCGGCCGCGCCGTCGTCGAGACCCTGACCGGTCATCGCTCGCCGGCGGTCCTGCTGCGCAGCCACGGCGTGTTCGCACTGGGCGCGACCGCGCGGGACGCCGTGAAGGCGGCCGTGATGTGCGAGGACGCGGCAGCCGCGGTGTACCTGGCCAGCCTCAAGGGGCAGATCAGTCCGCTGCCCGGCGACGTCGTCGATGCTCTGTACGACAGGTACCAGAACGAGTACGGCCAGCGCTGACGAGCTGGCAAGGAACATAGCAGCGCCGAACCCTCAGGGAGGCCGTTGAATGACCGAGCGCAAGCCCAGGATCGGGATCCTGGGCATCATGCAGGACCTGTACGACGACATGGTCCCTGGCATCGCCCGACGTCAAGAGGGATATGCGGCCGAACTCGCGGCCAGCCTCGCTGAGGTTGGCGACTTCATCCCCGGCAAGGTGATCAAGTACAGGGAAGACGCCGAACTGGTCATGCGTGAGTTCGAGAACTCCGGTCTCGACGGCGTGCTCGTCGTGATGCTGACGTACGGGCCCGCGATGCGGGTCGCCCGGCTGCTGAGCGAATCCAGGCTGCCGATCTGCCTGGCCAATATCCAGCCGGAGCCGTCGGTGACTGCCGCGTGGGACATGGCGGACATGACCTACAACCAGGGCGTGCACGGGGCGCAGGACACTGCCAACGCGATGGTCCGGGCGGGCCGGCGGTTCTGGGCGCTGACCGACGACTGGCACAGCGAGGCGTTCCGCGCCGATGTGGGCCGATGGGCCAGGGCCGCGGCGGCGGTGACGGCGTGGCGGTCGCTGAAGGTCGCGATCATCGGCTACGCGATGAACGACATGGGCGACATCAGGGTCGACGAGAGCGCGCTGGTCCGGGGCCTCGGCCCGCAGATCCGCGCTGTCGCGCCCGGTGACCTCTACCGCGCGATGGGCGACGTGACGCCGGCGCAGATCGCCGGCGTGATCGCCTTCGAGGACGCGAACTTCGAGATCGACCCCGCGCTGTCGGAGGCCGAGCGCGCCGATCACGCGCGGATGCAGGCCGCGATCCAGGCCGTCCTGGAGCGCGACGGCTACGGGGCCTATACGGCGCACTTCGACGCCATCGGCGAGGACGGCCGCTTCGCCAGGCTGCCGCTCGCGGCAGCGTCCACGCTGATGGCCAACGGCTACGGCTATGCAGCCGAGGGCGACGTGCTGGCCGCGTGCATGGTCTCGGCCGGTCACACGCTGATCGGCGACGCGCACTTCACCGAGATGTACGCGATGGACTTTCCCTCCGACTCGATCCTCATGAGCCACATGGGCGAGGGCAACTGGAAGATCGCCCGCTCCGACCGGCCGGTGCGGCTGATCAAGCGCCCGCTCGGCATCGGCAGGCTCGCGGACCCGCCGACGTTCCTCTTCCAGTACCGGCCAGGCCCGGCCACCCTTGCCACGCTGGTCAACCTCGAAGGAGGGCGGTTCAGGATGGTCGTGGCGGAGGGCGAGAACCTGGACACCCCGCCGCTGCCGAACCTGGAGATGCCGTACGGGCAGTTCAGGCCGGCCTCGGGCGTGCGCGCGTGCCTGAACGGATGGCTGGCGGCAGGCGGGCCGCACCACGAGGTGATGAACCTCGGGCACCACGCCGGGTCCTGGCGCGTCTTCTGCGAGCTCGCCGGGATCGAATTCGTGCAGGTGTGAGGGCAGCCGCCAGCCGTTCAGGCGCCGCGCTGACGCTCGGCCAGAGCCCGCCGGTATTCGGCGATCACGATGTCGTTTAGTTCCTGAACGGAGGTTTCCGCGCTTGGCTTGTCGAAGGTGATCTCACCATGCTGGAGCAGGTGGACCCGGTCGCAGATTTCCAGCACCTGGCCGTAGTTGTGCGCGATCACGATGATGGACACGTCGCCCTTGGCCTTCAGGTCCTTGATCAGGTCCAGGATGAGCGCGGCCTCCTTCGCGCCCATCGCGGCAAGCGGCTCGTCGAGCAGCAGGACCTTCGCCTCGGAGTAGACGGCCCTGGCCACGGCGATCGCCTGCCGCTGGCCGCCCGACAGCCTCGCCACCTGGGCGTCGACCGACTTCAGGCCGATCCCCATGTCGTCAAGGCGCTCCCTGGCGACCTTGCGCATGCGCCTGTTGTTCAGCAGCGGCCAGCGCACGGCCTCGCGCTTGAGGAACATGTTGTGATAGACGGTCAGCTCGTCGATCAGCGCGAGGTCCTGGTAGACGATGTCGATACCGAGCGCGCGCGCCTGTTGCACCGACTTGAGCGTGACCTCCTGGCCGTTCAGCAGGATCCGGCCGGTGTCGGGCGGCTGGAAGCCGCAGAGGATCTTCAGGAGCGTGGACTTGCCAGCGCCATTGTCCCCGAGGACGGCGAGGACCTCGCCTTTCTTCAGGGTGAGGCTGACGTCCACGAGGGCCGTCACGGCGCCGAAGCGCTTGGCGACATGCTCGACCCGCAGCACCTCATTGCCCGCGGCCGCGGGAACGCCGCTGTCGGGCGTGTCCGCGGCGGTTCCCGTCCCGTCAGGTGCCGGTGTGGCCATTACCGTCTCCCTGCCCGCCGCAGCCTGGCGAGCTGCACGTTAGCGATCATGGCGACCAGGATCGCGCCGCCGAGGATGATCGGCTGCGGGTTGGCGCTGATACCGATCAGGTTGAAGCCGTCGTAGAGGATTGCCAGCACGAGCGTGCCGAGGAACGCCCCGATGATCGTGCCTGACCCGCCTGCCAGCGCCGTTCCGCCGATCACCGCGCCGGCGATCGCGTAGAACATGGGCTGATAGCTCGCGTTGCTCGGATCGATGGAGCTGGTCTGGAAGGTCACGAAGAGCCCGACCAGGGCGCCCATGAAGCCGGTGATCATGAAGTTCCCGTACTTGATCCGGGGAACGCTGATACCCGCCTCGCTCGCGCCGAGGATGTTGCCGCCCACCGCGACCGTGTGCAAGCCCCACCGGGTCCTGCTGAGCACGACCTGGAAGACCGCGACCAGGATCACCGTCCAGACGATCTCGGACCACGTCAGCGAGCCCAGGAACTTGCCGACTCCCGTCGCGCTGTCCGGGATGGTGGCGGGATAGGCGTGCGAGGTGACAAGCATGATTCCCTGGATGATGAAGCCGGTTCCGAGCGTGGTGATGAACGAAGGCACCCCGAGCGTCACCGTGAGGAAGCCGTTCGCGAAGCCGACAAGGACCCCCATCAGCAGGCTGATCAGCACAGCCAGCAGGGGGGGCACGCCGTAGAAGTCGATCATGTAGTGCATGAGATACGGCGAGAAGCCCAGGACGAAGCCGACCGAGAGATCCAGCTCGCCGCAGACCAGCAGGAGGACCTCGCCGATCGCGATGATCGCCCACGGGGCCACCGTCCACGTGATATTGGCGACGTTGTCGCTGGTCAGGAACGTGGACGAGGCGGAGGAGAAGAACCTGAAGTAGACGACAAGCAAGATCACGACCACCAGGACGGTGGCCTCGCGCTGCTCGGCGATGACCAGCGTTCCTTGCCTGAGCCACTTCAGCGCCTGGCCGCCTGGCGCAGGCTCGCCCGGGGGGCTCCCCGCTATGTCTGGGGCTCGCTGAGCCGTCTCACTCACGTCGCCTGCCCTCATTCCGTTTTCGCCCTGGGCACGCTGCCGTTGCCTGCCGGATGGTGTGCCGACGGCGGCCATGAATCCGCGCGCTTCACGGAGACATGCCCGCCGACGACCCAGATGTCAGAACGCAGAACTGATTGTGCCCGATTGCGCCTGGTCAGGCGATCGCGCCTGACCTCTTGATGTATTTCTGGTCGGTGCTCGAGCCTTCGAACCGCGTCTTCGTGTTCAGGTAGGGGGTGACATTGGACTTGGTCACGAACGTCAGGCCCGTGTTCGTCTCTGGCGGGTTCACCAGGCCGCCCGACAGGTTGAACAGGTACAGGGACAGGACCGGCAGGAAGCCCTGCAGGTACGGTTGCTGGTCGATGGTGAAGCCCAGGCTCCCGTCCTGGATGCCTGAGAGGGTCACGGGCGTCAGGTCGAACCCGCCGGTTGCGACCTTGCCGGTCAGGCCGTACTTCTTGACGATCTGGCCGATGGTCTGGGTCGAGCCGGCGTCGACGGCGAAGATGCCCTTAACCGTGGACTTGTGTGCCAGCACGTACGCGTTGATGCTGGTGTTCTCCTGCGACAGTTCAGCGCCGGAAGGGATCGAGGTGAACTTGATGTTCTTGCCGGAGCTCTCGATCGCCTGCTTGGCACCGTCGATGCGCGGCTGGATGTTCGCCGTGCCAGGCGTCGCGATGAAGCCAACGGTCTGGCTTCCCGATGGTACAGATTCCGCGATCCGCTGGCCGAGCGCCTGCCCGGAGACGAACAGGTCCTGGCCGATATAGGCGAGCCGGTTCGTGCCAGGGTCCCCGACGTTGCCGTCGGCGTTGTAGGAGACGACGGGAATGCCCGCATCCATGGCCTTCTTCACGGGGGCCGTGAACGCCGTCGAGCTGATGACCGCGACCGCGATCCCGTTCGCGTTCGCCGAGATGGCGGCGTTGGTGGCGCTGACCATCTCGGGAACGTTCGAGGTCGCCGAGCCGGTCCAGGCGGGCTTGGGCAGCCCGAGCAGCGCGGCAGCGTCGGCTATTCCGTATTGGGTCGGCACGAAGAACGGGTTGGTGGTGACGTGGTTGACGAAGGTGAACTTCCACGCCGGCGTGGACGGGAAGTCCCCGGCCGCCTGCTTGGTGGTGCCGCCTGTGTTGCCGCTGGCGTTCGACGCGCACGCGGCGAGCAGTGCCGAGGCGGCGGCGGTGGCGCTCACCAGACCGGTGCCCTCAAGCAGCCTGCGCCGGCTCGGTCCGTCCTTCATATTGAGCGTTTGAATTGCCTCATCGACCTTTGGGTCGACTTTTCTCATCGCGACCTCCAGTTACTTCCTGCTGCGGAACGCGATGCAGCGCGGGGGCGTCGCGGCGTTCCTAGCTCCAGTGGCGACGTCAGAGCCGGCCAGAAGATCTGGCCTATACGCGGCTCCTTGCAGAAAGAACGGCACAGATCTCGGTCGAAGATCCGAACCGTTCGCCAGCAAGTGTGAGCGCTCACACGGTTGCACGATACGACGTTGTGAGGGGAAAAGCTAGATCATCGGGACTATAGACGTCAACGGGCGTAAGTTCGCAGTTTCCCCGTGCGCTTGGCGCCCGCGGGCTGCCAGCAAGGTGACCCGCGCGGGCCCGCGTGAGCCTGTGTTCTGCCTGCTCAGCGGCACAGGGGGACGGGGCTTTCTTTCATGCGGCTGGTTCGACGATCACCTTCAGACCGCCGCGGGCTGTGGCCGATGCCAGCGCATCGGCAGCCGCTGCCAGGCTGAATATGTCCGTGACGAGCGGCGTGAGCGCTATCAGGTCGCTGGTTGCGAGGCTGATTGCCCGCGGATAGGTGTCGTTCATGCGCCGCACCATCGCGATCGTCAGGCCCTTGCGGCGCGCGAGAGAGGCGGGGAAGCTGGTCTCGTCGCGGGCGGGAATGCCGCCGAGCACGACCCGTCCGCCGGGCCTGGCGCACCGCATCGCCAGCCGTACCGCCTCGTTGGTGCCCGCGACCTCGAAGGCTACGTCGGCTACGTCGGCTACGTCGGCTCCGTCTGCTGCGGCGGCTCCGCGGCCGGCGGCGTCGCGAAGGTCGCCGTCCGTCCGGATGTCGGCGGGATCGAGCGCCGCGGCCGCGCCGAACCGCAGCGCGGCGGCCCGCCGGTGGGCCAGGGGGTCGAACGCGGTGACCGACCGGGCGCCGGCCGCCCTCAGCGCCTGGATCAGCAGCAGCCCGATCGGGCCGCAGCCGGCGACCGTCACGGTGGCGCCGAGCCTGACGTGGCCGAGATCGAGTGCGTGCAGCGCGACGCCGAGCGGTTCGAGCATGGCGCCGTCGGCGTCGGTGAGGCTGTCGGGCAGCCGGTGCAGCAGGTGCTCCGGCCAGGTCAGGTACTCGCGCATCGCGCCGTCCTGGCTGCCATGCCCGGCGAAGCGAATGCGGGTGCACAGGTTGCGGTAGCCGTCGCGGCAGGGCCGGCAGGTTCCGCACCAGATGGCTGGGTCGATCGCCACCCGCTCGCCCTGGCGGGGGCCATCCTGGATCACGCCCGCTGCCTCGTGACCGAGTACCAGCGGGTCCGTGATGGCGGCATCGCCGATGCCTGCCTCGTCCCACCAGTGCAGGTCGGAGCCGCAGATGCCAACCGCCGTCACCCGCACCAGGCCGTGTCCCCGGCCAGGTTCAGGCACCGGCTCGTCAGCGAGCCGGAGATCGCCCTTGCCGTGCAAGCGTGCGACGAGCATCCGCGTTCACCCCAGACCAGGGTACGGGGCAGCCGGCGGTCATCACCGCGCCGTCACCGGCGCGCCCCGCCACCGGAGCAGCAGGGCGCGCCAGCTGTGACGCCAGGTGTCAGTGGGCGTTGAACGCGAAGACGGTCGTGGAGTTGAAGGTCTTTCCTGCCTTCAGGACGGTTGACGGGAAGTTCGGCTGGTTCGGCGAGTCGGGGAAGTGCTGGGTCTCGAACGTGTAGCCCGCGCTCTGCCGGTAGGTGTGGCCGCTGATGCCCACCAGGTGGCCGTCGAGGAAGTTGCCTGAATAGAACTGCACGCCAGGCTCGTTGGTCCAGACGGTGAGCACGCGACCGCTGCGCGGATCGAGGGCAGCAGCGGCGAACCGGAGCCCGGCCATCGTCGGACCGCCCTTGCTGAGCACCCAGTTGTGGTCATAGCCGTGGGCCAGGACCAGCTGGTTGCCCCGCGGGGCGCTCGCGTCACCGATCCGGGCCCCGATCGCGTGGAAGCGCCGGAAGTCGAACGGCGTGCCCTTCACCGGCACGAGCGCGCCGGTCGGGATCAGGTTGGCGTCGGTTGGCGTGAAGGCGGCGGCGTTGATGCGCACCCGCTGGGCGTACACCGCTCCGGACGCCTCGCCGGCCAGGTTGAAGTAGGTGTGGTTGGTCAGGTTGATGACCGTGGAGAGCTTCGGGTCGTTGTTGTGGGACCGGTAGTGGATCCACAGGCGGTTGGCGTTATCGAGCGCGTACGTGATGGACGTGGTGACCTTGGCGGGGAAGCCGGTGCACTTCTTGGCCGGGCTGCCCGGGGGTTCGCAGTTCGCCTCGTAGACCTTGCTGCCCGGCAGCACGCCGCTGCCCTCGTCGCCGTTGGGAGCGACCAGCGTCATCGTCAGGGAGACCCCGGCCTTACCTGCCTTCGCCACCGGGTGCTGCCAGACGCGGTTGCCCCAGCCGACGAACCCGCCGTGCAGCGTGTTGGGCCCGTTGTTGACGGGGAGGGTGTAGGTCGTGCCGTTGAGCTTGAACGAGGCGCCGCCGATCCGGTTGGCGTACCGGCCGATCGTCTCGCCGAAGTACGGGCCGCCGGCGTTCGGCGACGTCGGCGGCGGACTGGCCAGCGCCACGTAGTCCGCCAGGGTCTTGAAGCCGAGTGCCACGTCGGCTATGTGGCCGTGCCGGCCGGGGACGCTGATCGACTGCACGGTAGCGCCGTAGGTGATGACCCTGACCCGCATGCAGTGCCTGTTGGTCATGGTGTAGCGCCACACCGTCTGCGTGCCGCCGTACGGTCCAGAGTCCGCCGTGCCGAAGTTCTGCTTGGTGATGGACGTGCCGCAGTGCGCGCTCCCCGCGGTCGCTGGCGACGCGGCCGCGGCCAGACCTCCAGTGCCCGCCGCGAGAACCGCGGCCACCCCAGCACCAAGCACATACCGGGTCCGCCTGTGCTTTACCCGCATACTCATGATCACTCCTTGCCTCGAGCGGGAGCTGATCCTGTGCCCAGGACAGTGCCTCCTGACAGAGCACCGGCGTGACCTCATCCGGAGACCCGAGCCGCTGCTCAATTGTGAGCGCTCACAATCGAGCACGATACGACGTTGTGGGGCGAAAAGCTAGGTCAAGAGAATGGTCATTTAGAAGGATGGCAACTGTCCGTTATTTCCGTAACAATGGCTCACCGGCTGATGTACCACCAGGGCTCGCGTCGTCGCGCGCCGGTCACAGGCCCGTCCCGTGCGTCAATCAGCGGTCACGGAGGCCGTCCGGCATCCTCCCTTACCGCATCGCCCTTCGGTCACCATCCGGCGCTCGGTCACCTTCGCCCGCATGTCCGGCGGCCGTCGCGGCCATGAGGACCCTGGCTAGTCCATGCGGACGGGCAGGGAAGATCGCGGCCAGTGGCTGGCGGTTTCGGCACAGGGGCGGTCGGCTCAGACCATAGTGGGACGGAGCCCGGCATCGAGTGCGTGCCGCAATCGGGTTGCGCTCGACGCAACCGCCTGCGAGTGCGCCAACGGGTGACGGGCCAGCGCGGCCATGAGCGATCTCGCGGCAGTCTCCAGGGCAGTGTCGTCGTCACCGCGGCAGGCGCGGGCTATTGCCTGCAGGGCGGGTGAGAACCTGCGGCTGGGGTCGGCGTCCCGCCACGCGTCGGCGTGGGCGAGCAGCGCAACCGCGACGTCGCGTAGCTCGCCGCAGTCGGTCGAGCCGCGCGAGCGCCAGGCGCGCCCGCCAAGGGCTCGCGGGAGAATGATGGCTCCCCGGTCGCGCGTGACTGCCTTCAGGATTCCGGAACGGGTGCCACCCGGACTTGCCAGTGCTACCTGCACGGTAGGGAAAACGTCGAGATGCCGGAGCAACCCTGTCACCTGCAGCCCCTGATTCACCTGCGGTGAAGGGGCGGCCAGGCGCAAGGACCCGCCGAGCAGTGTCGCCCGGCGGGCCGTGCCGACGAGTACCGCCAGGCCGCTGGCGTCACAGTACGTCACCGCGGACAGGTCGAGGACAAGCCGGGTCGAGTTGCGCCGCAGCAGGCCGAGTAGCTCTTCGCGCAAGCCTGGCGACCAGGTGAGGTCGAGTTCGCCGGTGAGCTCGGCGACAACACTGCTGCCGACGGTCCGGACGGAAAGGGTCAGAGCGGGGACAACCGGCCTATCGGCAGGCTCCATGACGGGGTCCTATCAAATTGATGCGGATCAGGCTGGCTGACGACTGCGGCCTGCACAGTTCTCGCTGCTCAGCCGCATTGTTTTGCGGTGAACGCTCATGTTGTGACGGTGCTCGGGCCGGCTAGCAGGGCGAGGACTTCGCCGACGGTCCGTTCACGGCTCGTCGGCTCTGGGAGTGGCAGGTGCGCCTGGATCTGGTAGCGGTTGCGGCGGCCGTCTTTCACCTTGGTGACATATCCGGCCTCGGTCAGGTCAGCGACAATGCCGTAGGCGCTCCGCTCGGTGATGCCCATCTGGGCGGCGATATCGCGTAGCCGTATTCCTGGGTCGTGCGCCAGGAAGAGCAGCACGCGCCCATGGTTGCTGAGGAAGCTCCAGCTGCCCACGTCGCAAGCCTACCGTGATTTGTGAAACTCGTTTCTAGTTTTAGATTGCGACTGCGGCATCTCTGCTAGAGGTGCGGGCTCTCTAGATGTCCATGCCGTGCGCGCGCAGGCGTGCGAGCAGCGCTGCCTCGGCGCGCATCTCGTCTTCGGTCGGGGCGAGGGCCACGTGGCCGATCAGCAGGAACGTCATGAGCGTGACGCCGACGATGAGCGGGACCAGGAAGCTGGAGCCCGTGACGCCGCCCGTCGCCATCGTGCCGCCTGGGTCTTGCGACACTCGCATGGCCGCCATGCCCGTGTAGTGCATACCGCTGACCGCGGCGGCCATGACCAGTGCGGCCGCGACAGTGGAGGCGATGCCGCGCAGCCGTAGCGCGAACCAGAACGCCGTGGTCGCGGCGGTCATGGCGATGACGACCGACAGCGCGAACAGCGGCGGGTCGTAGTTCATCATGGCGTCCATCCGCATCGCTGCCATTCCCGTGTAGTGCATGGCGGCCACGCCGCCACCGGTGACGGCCCCTGCTAGCAGCAGGTTCGGGAAGCTCGGGCGGCGGTATCCGGCGATGAACAGGCCGGCCGCGACAACGACGATCGCAGTAAGCATCGAGATGACCGTGGCCAGGACGTCGTACCGGATCGGCACGCCGGGAATGGTGAACCCGAGCATGGCGATGAAGTGCATCACCCAGATGCCCACGATGCCGATGGACGCGGCGGCCAGGAGCAGCCAGTACCCCCGGGCAGGTCCCTCACAGGCACGGGCTCGGGTCGCGCACGCACCGAATGTGCCCACGCGGATACATTCAGTGGCGCACCTCGCCGTTAGGTCAGAATCTCCCCGTCCAGATGGGAGCCGTGAATCTCCACCGAGATGGCGCCGCGGGCCCGCGGAGTTCGCAGCTCGTCAACCGGTGTGCGCCTGGCGTCAATGACGCCGTGGCCCGCTTGCCGCAAGGCCTGGTTGCTTGGCTCCGGACGGCGCGGAAGGCGCTGGGGCCAGGCGAATACTGGAGGGCATCGTCCTGGCGGAAGGTTCCTTCTGGAGGACGTGGAGCTTCCTCGCAGAACGACTGGAACAGCTCCATGAAGGAGGCAGATGACCATGTCCGACGCAGAAGAGCGCGGCTTCATCTCGAAGGTGATCGGACCGAAGCGGCGGTGGCGGGCTTACAAGGCGCGGGTCAAGCAGCTTCCCGGGAACTACCGCACGGCGGTCGATGCAATCGAGCGGTACCTGATGCACTTCGTGCCGGCGGACGGCGAAAGTTCGGCGTCGGAGTTCGAGGATCTTGCGGATCTGTTCGAACAGGCCGCAGCTGATGGAGAGCCGATCCGCGAGATCGTCGGGGACGACCCCGTTGTCCTGTCTCTGCGAACCTGAGGCCGTCGTGTGTCTCCGGCCTGCGCTGCCTCAGATAGCTGAGACGCGTGGTGCTGGTTTCGTCTCAGTGATCATGAGGCAATCTCCATTGGCGCTGGTCGCGAATGGAGCGAGGGAGCCGGAGCGCACCCGGTTGTTGTTTGCTTCAGGTGACCGTCGGCATCGCGACGATCAGGGCGGTGAGGGCGTCCGCGAGTTGGTGGCCGCGACGCTGCCGGTGCCGCCATGTCCTGTGATATTCCTGCACCGTGTCGTAGGACACCTTGACGTCGGTGTGATCGACGAGGTGTTCCCTGAGCTGCTTGCTGGTGAGCCCGGGCGCTTTGTGCAGCAGCGCGTCGATCGGGGCGGAGTAGGCCGGCGCTTGTTTCTTGACCGGCGGTTTCCATGGCGGCGGCCCGGGTGCCTGCAGCGCCTTGGTGACGGTGCGGCGGCCGACCCCGGAACCGGGCCGCCGAGCTTGTCGTTGCTGATTGTCTTCGCCGGCGGCGGCCGCGCGGATACGGGCGCAGAGCGCGGGCTTGTCGGCGTGGCGCCGGCGCAGGCGCAGGCGCCCCGATGATGGCCGGGCTGGTTTCGGCCAGCCCCGCGCGGTCAGGGTCTGCTGCAGGATGCGGGCGGGCCATCGTCATGAGCGTTCCCCCGACGGCGCAGATCGATCATTCAGTAGCTCAGCCAAGGCGGGTGAGTCTGTGACCCTGGCTGCCACGTCTTGTCCCAGGGCGCGCATCTCCGCCTCGGCGTGCCGCGAGTGCGCGGCAAAGCACAGTTCCCCCATCGGGGAGCGCATGGTACGGGCCCAGTAGCGGACGGCGAGCGCCCTCAGCGGAGGGCTGTGCAGGACGTTGAGGTTGCGCGGGAGCCCGGCCGTGCCGTCAGCGCGCAAGGCGGCGAATGCCTGGGTGATGGCCTGGCACATGAGCGTGAGGGTCGCGCGGTCTGCGGCGAGGCGGACGGGATCGGTCCCGCACCGGTACAGCGCCGCTGCTATGCACGCGACGAACGCGGCGTGGTAGGCAAGCCATCCGTCCATGTCAGCTACACGCTGGACGCGGAACCCGCGGCCCGCCAGCGCCGATTCCAGCTCTGCCAGCCGCGGATCCGCCGCCTGCTGCAGGGCCGTGGGCTGTTGCCGGATGCGGACGTAGTCGGCGGTCCCGCCGGTCATGACGCCGCCGACCCCGGGGAACCCGAGGTAGACATCGCCCGGAATGTCACTGGTGATGCCCAGCCTGCCCGCAGGGTTGTTGCCGAAGAAGACCACGGCGGGCCTCCCGGCCACGACCGCGAGCCGGGCGCAAGCCGCGGCCAGCTGCTCACGCCGGACCGCGACCTGGACAATGTCATAACTCGCGCTGGCGTCCGGCACTACGGCGGCTTCAGCGCCAACCCGCCTCCCGTCGAGGACGTCACGGGCGGACAGGCCTCCCGCGGCCACCTCATCGGTCCGCGATCCGTGGCTCAGCACAAAGACCTCGTGTCCCGCGGCCGCAAGGTGTGCCCCGTAGACCGTTCCGATGACGCCCGCGCCCACAATCAGCGTTCTCATCAAGGCCCTCCCGCCACAAACAACTGACCTCTATAACTCTGCTTGCGACATTGACTCTCGGGATCATCTCCTGCCAGGGCCGAAGGTCATGCCCCCGCGGCAAGCGCAGTCCCCGAAACGGCGCTGCCGCGCCACATCTGCCGACCGGACCGGGCCTCGCTGGCACGGCCGGCCGCACCGAACGCCCTGCTCGAGAGACGGCGATTCTGGTCGCCGCTCACGACGGACGCCCGGCGAGGACCGGCGCAAGATCGGGCAGCCAAGGAGAGCCGGATGCGCACAAACCTTGCCGATGCGTCTTCACCCAGTTCGGCCGCTGGATCGTCCGGTGAACATCTTGACGGCACGGTCATCGGTGGCCCGCTCCCGGTTCCGGGCCTCCGCGGTCCCAAGGCAGCAGCCATGGCGCGCTCGGGGCGTTCAGGAAGAAACGGCCCAATTCAGCAGGTTCCTCCGGTAAGCTGTTGTTCCTGCTAGTCTCGCGTCCCTAGCCTCCCGGCACATCCGTCGTTGACCGGAAGAAAGTAAGCATGAACCAGCAGGAGCTCCTGCTTGCACCGGCGAGCCGCCTTGTCCACATCGGCCCGCATAAGACCGGGACGACCTCTCTCCAGACCGCGTTTCACGCCGACCGCACGAGGCTGCATCAGCACGGCGTCCACTACGCCGGCAGCACTGAGCAGCCCCTTCTCGCGGCGCTCGCGGTGGCCGGCGGGGGCGGAATGCGGGGTTCGCGCCCGCCGCGGCCCGGGGACTGGACGGAATTGGTGGACGAGGTGCGCGGCGCTGGCGACCAGCGCGTCGTAGTGAGCAGCGAGTTCCTCTCCAACGCCGACCACGCCGCTGCGCAGCGGGTGGTGACTGAGCTCACGGGCGGCCCGGTACACGTGGTGATCACGCTTCGCCCGATCTACAAGATCGCGCCGTCACAGTGGCAGCAGTACGTGCAGAACTGGCTTCGGGTGCCTTACGGCGAGTGGCTCGACGGGATGTTCCGCCGTCCGCCCTACGACCAGCCGACCCCGTCGTTCTGGCGCCGGCACAAGCAGGACGAATTGGTCCGCCGCTGGGCTGAAGTGGCCGGCGCCGGGAACCTCACCGTGGTGGTGGCCGACGAGTCGGACCCCGGCATGCTACTGCGCACGTTCGAGGCGTTCGTCGGACTGCCCGAGGGCAGCCTGGTGCCCACGAAGAACGCCGCCAACCGCTCCCTGACGTTCGCGGAGATTGAGCTGGTACGGCGGCTCAACGTGGAGTTCCACAGGCGACGGTGGCCGGACGAGGACCACGCCCGGTTCGTGCGGCTCGGTGCCGCACGTCGGATGAAGACGGGCCGCGTGCCTGCACCCGACGAGCCCCGCCTGCCCATGCCCAAGTGGGCGCTGGCGCGCTCCGCTGAGGTGGGCGCGGAGACGGTCGAGACGATCACGTCGCTGGGGGTGCGCGTGGTCGGGGACATCTCCGCGCTCGTCGCGGTTCCGGACATGGCTGCCGAGGAGGAGGAGCTGAGCGTCATCCCGTTGCTGCCCGGCGACGCCGTGGCACTGGCCGTGCTCGGCGCGATCGCAGCGAGCGACCGGGTCGACCACGCGACCGAGCGGCAGTTGGCCCGCGCCATTTCCGCGCTGAATGCGGGACGCGGGAATGGCGCGGCCAAGGGTGGCGACTTCCCAGGTCTGCCGCCCGTGCCCGCGGACGCGGCGGCGCTCGCGGTGATCGGCGCGATCACCGCGAGCGGCGAAGTCAGCTCGGTCAAGCAGAAGGTGGCCAAGGCCACGGACGTCCCGGTCGAGCAGCGGCTGGTACGCGCCGTCAGCGCGCGGGAGCTGGTGCGGGTGCTGGCGCGGCGCGGCCGCAAGCGGCTCCGCCGCCAGCTCGCCGGCCGATGGCGGCCCTCGCGGGCAAAGCCCGGGGCCGCGCTCGGCCGCTGATCTGGGCCGAGATCCAGGGCTCCAGATCGGCGCGTCTTGGCGGACACGATCGCCATGCGGGCGCGACAGGCGCGCCAGTCGGCTCTCCTCAGGCTCCAGGTCTGGGATTTTCGGCGAGGAGGGAGTAGGTCCGGCGACTATGGCTGTGCGGGTAGCCGAACCTGTCCTTGAGCATGTCCGCGATGTGGATTAGCTGGACGGTTTCGAAATGGCGCGCCATCTCCTGTCGTACCTGCGGAGCGCTCAGCAGGTTCCTGTGGTACTCGCGGACCGGTCTGGCAACGTGCTTGGGTACCTCGTCCATGAGGAAGAAGGCGAAGTACAAGCCTCGCCGGCAGATCCGGATTGCCGTACCGATGGCCTGTTGCATGGCCGGAAGGGACAGGTGCTCCATGATGTCGAACCCGATCACGTAGTCCACGCTCCGCTCGGGCTCCGGCAGCGACAGTACGCTGCCGACGCGGAAGTTCACGTCAGGGAACCTTCGCCGGGCGTTGGCGATGTTGGTCTCGCTCAGGTCCACGCCGGTGTAGCTGAGGAATCGCGCGATGCCGTAGTCCGCGAATGCGCCGTAGTCGTTGGCAGATCCGCAGGCATACTCCAGCACGCTCAGCGGCGGCGCTTGCCGGTCAGCCAGCGCGTCCTGCCAGCGTCGGCCGAACTCCGGGACGCGGTCAGCGATGACCTCGGTGACCCGCTGCACATCCGCGTAGCGGTCAGGGTTGAGCGTCACCTTCATCGTGACTCCGAGTTCGACTGCCCTTACCCGGATGGCGTCGTTCAGCTCGACAGCCCAGGCGAGTTCCTCGCGCATCAGCGGGTCGAACTCCGACCCGAACAGTGCGCGCACCAGCACGTGCCTGGCCAGGATGCTCTGCACGTTGATGCGCTGATCTTGATAGCCGCTGACAAGGTAGTGTCCCAGCATGTCCTGCCGGTATCCGGCCCAGGAACGGCGCAGCTTGGTCTCCTCCGCGCTCATATCTGATGGCCCTGCCGTCGGCCGACGCTGCGGAGCGGCCCGCAGACGATGCACCGTCCCGGCGACCACCGCGCGCCTGCGGCTGCCAGCAGGCAACATTGCACTGATCACTGGGTGAGTGGCAATCGCGGTTCTGCGCACGCCTGAGTATCGCAGTTCCCCTGGACGAGTATCAGATGCTTCGCCGGGGGTCGTCCACGTCCGGCCCCTCCGGGACGATCTTCACCGTTGCGCCTCCAGTTCGGTCACCATCCTGTCGAGCCCGGTCGGCAGGTCGACCATCGGCCGCCAGCCCATGGCGGTGAGCAACTCGCTGCTCAGCCCCTGCCGCTTGGCCGGGCTGTACGACCGGGCGTCGGACTCGCTGGTGAACGCGAGCCGCAGGCCCCGCTCGGGGCGCACCTGGGTGAACAGCTCGGCCAGCCGACGGATCGGCACCAACCCCCGGGGATCGGCGATGTTGTAGGCCATCTGGTCGCCGCGCAGCAATATGTAGAACAGCCCGGCAATCGCGTCTGCGACGTAGGTGTAGGTGCGCATCGCTGAGCCGTCGCTGTTGAGCACGATGTCTTGGCCGGCGACCACGTTCGCCGCGAATTCGGCCTGCACCCGGCCGTCATCCAGCGCCATCCCCGGCCCGTAGATGTGCCCGAAGCGGGCGAGCCGGCATTCGATGCCGAACTGCGCCTGGTAGGCGGCGCATATCGTCTCCGCCGCGCGCTTGCCCTCGGCATAGCAGGCGCGGGGGTTGAGGATGTCGAAGCCGCCGTAGCTCTGCTCCTCGATCAGGCCGGCGCCCGCTGGCTGCGCACCGTAAATCTCCGCCGAGGACATCAGGACGAAAGAGCGGCTCCTCTTCGCCACGCACAGGTCGAGCAGGTGAAAGGCACCTAGCAGGTTCGCCTTGATCGTCGCGACTGGCTCGGTGCCGTGCAGCACCGGCCGCGCGGCGCTCGCCCCGTGGATCACGTAGTCGAGGGGTCCTGGCAGCTCAAGCGGCTGGCTCACGTCCTGGATCACCAGATGGAAGTCGGGCCGGCCGAGCACGTCGGCGAGCAACCGCCTGGCCTTCACCGGGTTCCGCGCCAGCCCGTGCACGGTGATGCCCGCGCCTTGCAGGTCGTTCAGCGCGAGCAGGGAATAGATGACGTATGAGGGCAGCATCCCGCTGGCGCCGGTGACCAGTACCGTGGAACCGGACATGCGATCCCACGGCAGGTCACGGCCGAGGATCTCGTCGAGGTCGTGCTGGATGACCGGACTCGTGACAGCAACCATCCGTCAGAAACCCACGACCTGCTGATTCTCGATGATCTCGAAGTACGTCCGGCACAGGTAGAAGTCCTGGGCCGTAGTGATCTTGATGTTCGAGGCGGGCCCCTCAACCCGGTAGACCGTTCGGCCGTAGCGGTGCATGAGCGAGCACGAGTCAATGCTGTCGTACTCGCCCTCGGCAGTCGCCCGGTCGTAGAGCGAGAGGATCTCGCCCAGCCGGAAGCTCTGCGGCGCCTGCGCGGCGTAAACACGTTCGCGCGGGATCACCGCGTCGATGTGGTAGTCGAGGCTCGAGACAATAGTCTCGTTGAACTTGGTGCAGGTGATGCCGGACCCGTGCGCCACCACGCTCTCGATGTTCGCGCTGACCAGCGTGGCGTTGATCAGCGGCCGGACCCCGTCGTGAATCAGGACGATCGTGTCCTGCGGACAGTCCTGGGCGACGGCCGACAGGGCGTTGTGCCGCGACAGCTGCCCGGTCGTGCCACCGCCAACGATCCACCGGACCTTGCCGATCCCGTAGCGTCTCAGCAGCTGTTCAAGGTGATCGCGGTACTCGGCGAGGATCGCGATGGCGATCCCATCGATGTCGGGGTGCGAATCGAAGTGCTCCAGAGTGTGGATGATGATCGGCTTGCCGTGGATCTCGAGGAACTGCTTCGGCACGGCGCGCGAGTTCATGCGGGCACCGATGCCACCGGCGAAGATGACAGCCACGTTCATGGCTTGCGCCCCCCGCTCGCCGCTGACGCAGTCGCGGCCACCTCAGTGGTGACCCGGTCACGCCCCGATTCGCTGGTTGCCTGGCCGCTGGTGGGCGGCTCGCCCAAGATGAGCCAGTCGATCACCCTGTCCGCGGAGCCAGTGTCGACGTAGTCGACGTTCTCGCGCCGGAACGCCTCCAGCCTCGACATGTCGTAATCCTCGATCTGGAGGGCCTTGATGAGCTCGTCGAAGGTCGAGCAGACCTTGCCGGGCGCGGTGAGGTCATAGTCGCGGTGGAACCCGCGCACGGCCGAGTAGATGTCCCTGTCGTAGGCGTAGAACAGCATCGGCTTGTCAAGCAAGCAGAACTCGTAGATCACCGACGAGTAGTCGGTGATCAACACGTCGGCCACGTGCAGGAGGTCGTTCGTGTCCGGGAACGACGCGAAGTCGAGGAGCCGGTCGGCGTACTCGGGTGGGATGGGCACGGGGTCGGTCACGAAGTGGTGCATCCGGAACAATACGACCGAGTTATCGCCGCACATCTGATGAAACTTGGCGAAATCGATACGGGAGTAGTCGTAGTGGGCGTCCCTGCTGCCCCGGCCGCGGAAGGTCGGGGCGAACAGAATGATCCTCTTGCCCTTGAGACTCGGGTACTGCTCGAAGAAGTCAGCGACGATCTCCTGGGCGCGCGCGGAGTCGAGGAAGGTGTCGATGCGCGGCAACCCGGTGGCCACGACCGCGGACTCCTCGATGCCGAACGCTTCCGCGTACACCGGGATGAGATGCTTCGAGCCGGTGATCGCGTAGGTGTACTTGCGATGAGCGTTCGTCAGCCCCGGTGACCCGGCCTTGCCGAATCGGCTGTAGCCGATCGACTTGAACCCGCTACCCGCGTGCCAGAGTTGAATGACCTTCGTCTCCGGCGAGAGGCGCAGCCTGGCCAGCAGAGCGAAGTAGTCGTCGACCAGCACGATGTCGGAGGTAGCGAGCAGGTAGATCGCGTGCAGCGCGCTCCACCTGCTGACGGTGCTGGGATTCCGGAAGGAGTACCTGAACTTGTATCGGGAATCCAGGCCGCGCTCGATCATCCGCTCGTGAACGCGTGCCAGGTTGCCCTCGAGGCCGGTGCGCGCCTCGGAGGCGAACAGGATGCGGTTGCCGCGCGGCGGATTGATCAGGCGCGAGAGCCGGTAGGCGAGGGTCGCGATCTTCGCCCGCCTGGCGGGCGGCAGCACCTTCCGCGCGAACCGCTTGCCGAGCGGCGTGGGTCCGTTCTCGCCCGGCTTCCTGCTCCGGAACAGCAGGTACGTCCTCATCACGAACTCGGGATCTTCCGAGATCCCGAATGCGATCACATAGGTGGCGCGGTTCCTGGCGAGGAGGAAGACGCGGGAGTCCTGGTCAAGCCTGTGCGCCTCCTTCAGGTCGTAGCCCGCCGCGGGCGGCAGCCTGGCAGTGACGTCGCCGTCCACGAGGGGAATGAACCGCCACGTCCCGTTGGGCACCAGATCACGGTTTCGGAAGTTAGTGACGTTAATGTCGATCCGGTACCGCTGGTCCCCGATGGGCGCGGTCTTGACCGGAAAGACTCGCTCGCCATCCGCGATCACGAACTGGACGCTCTCGGCGGGTCCGCTGTAGCCGGAGAGGAGCGCAGTGAGGGAGAGGTGCACTCGCTCCCAGGAGATCGCCGTGATCAAGGTGCTCGTCATCATGCCTCTTCTGTGAACGGTCGCGGCGGGGCGTCACCTGCCAGGGCGGCGAGCACCCCCGGGACGTCGTTGACCGACAGCGCGTCGGCGCCGGCCGCCGCCAGCATGCCCGCGGTGTCCGGGCTTGCCTGCCAGACGGCCACTTCCAGGCCGGCCCGGTGCGCGGCCGCGATCACGTTCTCGACGGTGTGATCCATCCGGCGCGGCCTCTTCCTGTGCATCCCGAGCGTCCCGGTGTGCAGGCAGACCGCGTCCAGGCCGAGGCCGACCGCGGCCGGGAGGGCGTGCCAGACCGGAAAGTCCAGCCAGGTGATCAGTCCCAGCGGGACCCGGGCGGGCAAGTCATCCTGCTCCCGCAGGTAAACCAGGAGGCCGGGATCGAACGACGACACGAACAGCGGCCGACGCCCCGCGTGCGCGCGAAGCGCGGCCGCGACCAGCGCTGCCGTCCGGTGGTCGGCCGGGTCCACGGCATCCTCGATGATCGTCTTAACGTCGATGTTGACGGCTACCCGGGGCGGCAACGCCGCCATGACGTCCTCGAACAGCGGGATGCCGAACGCGGCCAGCTCGCTGGCGTCCAGCGACACGATGAACTCGTCGTTCCCAGTGACTGGGTTGTGCCGGACGACGAGCTGGCCGTCCCGGCTCCGCTGGACGTCCAGCTCGATCCAGGTCAGCCCGTGGGCCACGGCCGCCAGGAACGATTCCACCGTGTTCTCGCGGTACCCGTCTCGCTCGCCCGAGCCGAACCCGCGATGCCCGATGATGGCGGGCTTCGGATCGAAGATCATCCGTACCCCCCGGCTAAGGCCGCTGGTGCGGATCACCCGGCCCGATGACGTCGGCTAGCACAACCGCCACGTTCCGCAGGCGGCGTTCTGACCGAGGTCCGCCGCAGCGTGACAGCGGCCTGCACAGCCAATGGGGGGAGCATGGCAGAGATACACCCTCCACATACCTGACTAGGACGCAGTTCCGTAACCGATCGTACCTCCCACATTTACCAGGAATTAAGGTTTTAGCCGGCAACGGGACGGAATCTGTCGAAGGCCCGCAGCGCGGCCCGCGTTCCGGGTGTGTTTCGTGACACGGGCAGCACTTACCGTTGCTCAACGCGATCCGCGAAAGCTTCGGAAGCCGCCGCGCCGGAGTCCCTGCGTAGCCGCGCGAGCGGCATCGCTCCGGACATCCAGTACGGTTATTCAGGCATTGACGGGTTCGCGCACGCGCCGTTCGCCGCCGGAGGCGGTCAGGTAGGCGTCAATGATCCCGGTGACGTCCTCGCCCGCCTGGACGATCCTCCCCTTTTCGAGCCAGATCACCTTGTTGCAGTTCTCCTCGATCTCACCGAGGTTGTGCGCGACCAGAAACACCGTTCCCGCGTGCTCGCGCAGCTCGTCGATCCGCCGATGGCTCTTCCGGCGAAACTCAGCGTCCCCGGTGGCCAGCGCCTCGTCGATGAGCAAGATGTCCTGGGTCTTGGCGGAGGCGATGGCGAACCGCAGCCGCGAAGCCATGCCGGTCGAGTACGTACGCATCGGCAGGTTAATGAACTCGCCCACACCGGAGAAGTCCACGATCTCCTGGTATCTCGCCTTGACTTCCTCGCGCGACATTCCCATCGCCAGGCAGCCAAGCACCACGTTCCGGTCCCCGGTCAGGTCGTTGAGCAGGGCCGCGTTCACTCCGAGTAGCGCACCGTTGCCATTGGTGTAGACGGCTCCCTTCTCGGCCGGAAGCAGCCCAGCGATGGCCCGCAGCAAGGTGGACTTGCCGGAACCGTTTCGCCCGATGACCCCGATGGCGTCGCCGCGGTAGGCAACGAAAGAAGTGCCGCGGATGGCGTGGACCTCGCGAACCGAGGGGCGGCGGCGGCGGCGCATCAACCGCATCAGCGCCGTCGGCGCGGTGCCCTTGTCCCGGCCAGCGCCGTGCACGCGGTACACCACATGCAGATCGTCCACGACCACCATGGGCTCAACCACGGCCATACCTCGCCTCCGCGCCCCAGAACAGGAAGAAGCCAATGATCAACGCGGCCACGGCCCAGCCGACACCATAGAGCCAGAGGACGGACTGGCTCACAATCGGGTGACAGTAAGCACTGTTGTAGAGGTGTGTGTCGGGGACGTAACGGTAGAGGTCGCATCTGGCCGCGTTGAACGGCTGCGACCCCGCCATGCTGAGCCGCTGCGATGTGAGCACCGCGTCCCTGATCAGCGTGATGTAGACAGCCGCGGGGTTGATCTGCAGCAGGAAGGTCAAGTGGGTGTGCGAGGCAAACCCTCTGCTCGCCAGCAGCCGCAGCGACTGAATGCTGAACAGCACGCCAGAGGTATACATCCAGGTCCGCACGATGAAGGGCAGCAGCTGGCTGACGTCATTGAACCCCGCACCCCAGCGTGCCAGTATCAGGCCGCCTCCGACGTTGAACAATGACTGCAGCGCAAGCAGCGGGATGACCAGCAGCCAGTGCCAGGTGACGGGTTCCCCGGTCAACAGCACGAGGACGAACATCACGCTGAAGGAAAGCAAGAGTTGCTGCAACTCAATGAGAACGTAACCGAGCGGCAGGCAGGCACGAGGGAAATGCAGCGCCCTGATGAGGTTCAGGCTGTCATTGATCACCCGGGACGCTACGATGAACGATCGCTGGGTGAAATTGAAAATGAAAACCCCGGTGACGATGAACGCCACCGGGTTCGGCACGCCGCGGCTGGTATGCAGGAGCGCGCCGAAGATCAGGAGGTAAACGCCGGCGTTCAGCAGCGGGGTAAGTGCTTGCCACATCTGGCCGAGTCGGGCCTCGGTATACATCGCGACATTGCGCGCGGTGGCGAAACCGAGGATGAAGTGGCGGCGGCCCCACAGTTGCCGCAGGTAGGTGAGCGGGGGAGGGCGCTCGGCGCTCCTGGAAAGCCCATGCCGAGCAGCAAAGGAGGCTAGCGACTCGCTGGGATCAATGCTGCTAGTGAGCGCATTCCTGGACAGGGTCGCGGCGGCTGGATCAACTGGCTGGTGCTCGGTGCGCAGGCCGCCGGGGGCATTCAGGCTTCTCCGCTGTCTCACAACAGTGAGCCTATGGAGCCGATAGTGCGCTGGTCAGTCACGCTGTGAAGCCAGCCCCGGGCCGGGGCTTGAGAGTCAAGAGCGGCAGCCTTCACGGCCGAAACTGTACCAGGAAGAGAGTTGTGCGGTACAACTGTTGTGTGGAGATCGCTCCGACCGATGCCGAGTTCCAGCAGCTCCTCGGAATGCTGCTGCGGGTGATCGGCCCGGCGGCCGTGCCTGGCAGTGAGGCGGATGGGCTTGCCGCCGTGTCAGGCACGGAGGCGCGCGCGCTCACCGAGTTGCTCGCCGCCCGCGGGATCGCCCAGGGTCAGCTCGCCGCATTGCTTGGCCTGGAGAAGAGCACGGTGAGCCGGCTGGCTGCCGGCCTGGAGCGCAAGGGCTGGATCAGGCGGGGGAGGGACGAATCGAACCAGCGCTACATCCGGCTGTATCTCACGCCGGAAGGACGGGCGCTCGCGGGCAGGGTCTGGCGTGCCTGGTGGCTGCGGCAGGTGCAGATTCTCGCCGACTTGACCCCAGAGGAACGGGCAGGCCTGGCGGTCGGCCTGCGCGGCCTCGCCCGCAGCATGGCCACTCAGAGAACGCCCGCGAAAGCGCCGCCCGCGGCATCCCGCGCTGGGGATCCGTGAACCCGAGCCCACGGCCGGATAGGCGCCATTGCCTCTCCCCAGCCGGTGTGGTGCGGGCGGGACGGGCGGCCGATCGACCCGGGCACCAGCCATGCGAAGCGGCAGGGGATCAAAATCCGGCTCTGGACCTGCTCGAATCCGGAGCAGGGTGACCTCGGCGCGGTCCCGGCTGGCACGGTAGCGGGCGTATTCGTGCGCTATCGTCCACCTGCGCCGCCGGACCACGTCACTGCGACCACGTCACAATCACAACGGCGGCTGTGCTTGGACCCCTGAATGCGGCACTTCGGCAAGGGACAGGCAGGCAGCCGGGTGACTCAGGTCGGCGGCGTGGTGGAGGCTACTGGCATCGTTAGACGGGTGGGCGAGAACGTGCAGCGACCGAGCGCGCCGGTAGCGTCTGTGGCCCGGCGGACGGAGTGGGCTCGTAATCTGGAGACGCCGCTCCGCCGGTTCGTGCGGACCGAGACCGGCGGTGCGGCCGTCCTGCTGGCTGCGACGGTCGCGGCGCTGGCCTGGGCCAATATCGATCCGCGCAGTTATGCGGCTACGTGGCATACGGTGCTGGCGATCCGGTCGGGGACGCGGGAACTCGCTGACAGCTGGCAGGGCTGGATCAATTCCGGGCTGATGGCGTTCTTCTTCCTGGTCGCCGGCCTGGAGGCCCGGCGTGAGTTCGACATGGGCGAACTGCGCGAGCGGCGGCGGCTGATGCTGCCGCTGGTGGTTGCTCTCGGCGGCATCGTCGTGCCGGTGTCGGTCTACCTGGCGATCAACGCGGGCCACGCGTCGGCGTCCGGCTGGGGCGCCGCTATGTCGACCGATACGGCGTTCGCCCTTGGTTTCCTCGCCCTGATGGGTTCCGGCGTTCCCGACCGGGTGCGCACCTATCTGCTGACATTCGCGCTCGTTGACGACATCGCGGGGATCATCGTGATCGCGGTCGTGTACAGCGGTCATCTTGACCTGGCCGCGCTCGCCGTCGGCTTGGCGATCCTCGCCGGTGTGCTGGTGGTGCGCTGGCGTGGTGTCCGCTCCGGCCTGATCTACCTGGTGCTGGGATTCGCGGCGTGGGTTGCGTTCTTCCAATCAGGCATCGACCCTGTCGTCGTCGGCCTCGTTGTTGGCTTGCTCGCGCTGGCCTACCCGGCCTCGCGCAGCGACCTCGAGCAGGCCTCGCAGTCCTTCCGGTTGTTCCGCGAGCAGCCAACTCCGCAGCTCGCCAGCCAGGCCAGGGAGAGCGTCCGGCTGGCGATCTCACCGAACGATCGCCTCGAGCAGCTCTTTCACCCTTGGTCCAGCTACCTGATCGTCCCGCTGTTCGCCCTGGCCAACGCCGGGATCACCATCAGCGGCAGCTTCCTGGCCCGCGCCTTTACCTCCCCGGTCACGCTCGGCATCCTGCTCGGCTATGTTCTCGGCAAGCCGGCCGGGACGCTCGGCGCGGCGTGGCTGCTCAGCAGGCTAAGCAGGGGGACGATCCGCCCGCCTGTCGGCTGGGCGGCCGTCACAGGCGCCGGCGCGATCGCGGGCATCGGCTTCATCGTCTCGTTGCTGATCGCCTCGCTCGCGTTCGGTGGCGCCGAGCTCGCCGAGGCGAAGGTCGGGGTGCTGTCGGCGGCGATCTGCGCATCGCTGCTGAGCTGGCTGGTGTTCCGCGTCACCGCTCTGTTGCCGCCGAGGCTGCAGCTCCGTGCGCTGCTCGGCAGCACAGAGACGATCGTCGACCTGACCGTGCCGGTCGATCCCGACCTGGACCACGTGCGCGGTCCGGCCAGGGCGCCTGTCACCCTCGTCGAGTACGGGGACTTCGAATGCCCGTACTGCGGTCAGGCTGAGCCCGTGATCCGCCAGCTCCTCGCGGGCCACGGCGACCTCCGTTATGTCTGGCGGCACCTACCGCTCACTGACGTACATCCGCACGCCCAGCTCGCAGCCGAAGCCGCTGAAGCCGCAGCCGCACAGGGCAAGTTCTGGGAAATGCATCACCGGCTGCTCGAGCACCAGGACGCGCTCACCGCCGCCGATCTCATCCAGCATGCTGCCGAGGCTGGCCTGGACACCGGGCGATTCAAGACCGACATGCGCGAACGTGCCGGAGCGGCCAAGTGTGGCCGCCGACGTGGATTCGGCCGACCTGAGCGGCGTCTCGGGAACCCCGACCTTCTTCATCAACGGCAGGCGCCATCACGGTGCCTACGACATCGACTCGCTCACCGAAGCCGTGCGGTCGGCCAAGGCGCAGACCTTGATCACAAGGAGCAATCAGCCTCGATCATCAGGATCTGAGAGCCAGAGTCCCGCCCGATGACGGCGGTGCTTCATTTGTCTGCGGGCTCGATGCGCAGGAGGCGCACGAGGCTGTGGTGCACGGCGTGGCTGGCCTCTTCGGTGGTCATCCGCCCGGCCTTGACCTCGTCTTCTGCGGCGCGGCCCAGGGCCATGGCGGCGGCCAGCAGCCAGCCGGGTGAGAGCGTGCGGTCGAAGTCACCGGTGTCTTGTCCGCGTTTGACGATCTCGAGCATCTTCTGCATGACCGGGGCGTGCCGGTCGCGGTCCTGGCCAGTGCTCACCTGAGGGAGGTGCCACAGGAAGGGGTAGCGGGCAGCAACCCGCCAGCCGGTTTCCAGCAGCCGGTTCAGCGCCGCGGCCGGGGGCGCCTGATCGAGGCCTGCGGCGGCGAACGCCGCGGTCACCTCCGCGGCGGCCCGCTCTGTGACCGCGTCGAGCAGCGCCTCCCGGCTGGGGAAGTGGGCGTAAATGGTCTGCCTGGTGACACCGGCGGCGCGTGCGATGTCCTCGACGCTGGCGGCCTGGTTGGCGTTCAGGACCTCGGGTGCGGCGGCGAGGATCGCGGCGATGCTCTGCCGGGCGTCGGCCCGCTGGCGCCTGCGCCCGGCCGCTGTGCCAGGCCGGTCGGCCGCGCCGCCTGCGTCTGCTGGCGTGTCCGCGGCTACTCCTTAAATTTGACGGATCCGTAAGAGATAACTTAGTCTTGACAACACTGTATGGGAAAAGTGCGAAGGAGGGAAATCACCGTGGACGCTGCGGAACGAATCGCCTTGGCGAGAGTAGGGCCCCGTCCGCCGTCCGGGAGCCGCCCGGCCGCGATCGAGGCCCGCGGGCTGGTCAAGCGGTTCGGCAAGGCCCGGGCGCTCGATGGCGTGAACCTGACCGTTCCCGCCGGGACCGTATGCGGGTTGCTCGGACCCAACGGGGCGGGCAAGACCACCACGGTGCGCATCCTGGCCACCCTGCTGGCCCCTGACGCGGGATCCGCCAGGGTACTGGGCCACGACGTGGTCAAGGAGGCGGCGGCAGTGCGCCCGCTGATCGCGCTGGCCGGCCAGTCCGCCACGGTGGATGAGGACTTGACCGGACGGGAGAATCTGGTGTTCCTCGGCCGGCTGAGCGGGCCTGGGACGCCACGCCGCCAGGGCCCGGGCAGCCGAGTTGCTGGCGGCGTTCGGGCTTGAGCAGGCGGCTGGCAGGCAGGTCAAGGTGTACTCCGGCGGGATGCGCCGCCGCCTCGACCTGGCGGCCAGCCTGATCGTGAAGGCCGACCTGTACTTCCTGGACGAGCCGACCACCGGGCTGGACCCGGCCAGCCGCGCCCAGGTGCACCAGATCATCCGCTCGCTCGCAGCCGGCGGAGCGGCCGTCCTGCTCACCACCCAGTACCTGGAGGAGGCAGACCAGCTCGCCACCCGCATCGCGGTCATTGATCACGGCAGCATGGTCGCCGAAGGCACACCCGGCGAACTCAAAACCTCACTCGGCGCCAGAACGCTGCGGATCAGGCTGGCCGACGCGGCGGACCGGCAGCAGGCCGCGCAGGTGCTCACCCCGCTGCTCGGCGTCCCCATCTCCGGTGAAGCCGACCCGGCGCTTCTCACCTCCGCCATCGCCCCGGCACACCCGGGACAGGCAAGCGAGCAGGCGGCCAGCGCGTTGACAGGACTCGCCCGAGCCGGGATCGCCGTCGGCGAATTCACGCTCGGCCAGCCAACCCTCGACGAGGTATTCCTTGCCCTGACCACCACCAGCACAAGCAGGACGGAGAAGCTCTGATGACCACCGTTACCGCCAGCGCCAGGCCCGCCGGGACGCTGGACATGAGCCTGCCCGCCGGGCCGCGCCCCAAGCCGCCTGGCGCGCTCGCCGCGTCGGCGGCATTCGGCTGGCGCGCCATGCTCAAGATCAAGCACGTTCCCGAGCAGCTCTTCGACGTGTTCGCGATCCCGGTCGTGTTCACCTTGATCTTCACGTACCTGTTCGGCGGCGCACTGGCCGGATCCACCCACCGCTACCTGCAGTACATACTTCCCGGCACGCTGGTGATGGCCGTCCTGCTGGTCAGCATGTACGCCGGGACCGGGCTCAACACCGACGTCTCGAAGGGCATGACCGACCGGTTCCGCGCCCTGCCCATCTGGCGGCCCGCCCCCATCACCGGGGCCCTGCTCGGAGATGTAGTCCGCTACCTGCTCGCCGCCGGCCTGGTGGCCGTGCTCGGGCTGGCGATCGGCTTCCGGCCGCACGGCGGCGCGGCAGGTACGCTCGCCGGCATCGGGCTGCTGCTGCTCTTCGCGCTCAGCTTGTCCTGGGCATGGACCACCCTCGGCCTGGTCATGCGCACCCCGCAGGCCGTCATGAGCACTGGCACCGTGGTGTTGTTTCCGCTCACGCTCGCCAGCAACGTCTTCGTGAATCCCCGGACCATGCCGGGCTGGCTTCAGGCCTTCGTCAGGGTAAACCCGGTCAGCCACCTTGTCGACGCGGAACGAGGGCTGATGGCGGGTCACCCGCCGGCCGGGCAGATCACCCTGGTGCTGCTCGCCTCGGCGGCCTTGGTGGCGGTGTTCGCCCCGCTCACCGCCTGGCTCTACGGCAGGCACCACTGACCGCGCAGCACCAGCGAGGCGCGGTACGACAGCATCGCCGCCGCGGAACTGCCGCTCGTTCTCGCAGAGCTGGGCTAGGTGAAGATCGCGGTTAGGCTGGCTGTGTCCGCGCCGGGAGCAAGCACCAGGACCTCATCATCGGTTCGCAGGATTGTGTCGGCTCTTACGGGGACGAGGTGGCCATCCCGGATGAGCAGGCATATCCATGCGTCTTCCGGCAACGGAAGTTCGCGGACGCACATGCCGTCGGCGGTACTGTCCGCGGCGACGACGAATCGGTGCAGGCCCTCGGGTTCCTCTTGGAACCTTATGCCCAGGCTCCACGGCTCGGGTTCTATCGGCCGCAGCGGTATCTCGAGCCGATGGGCCAGCAGGGGCACGGTGCCGCCCTGGACGATGACAGAGAACGTCACGACTATGAAGACGATCTCGTAAACGCGCGGCGCGCCGGGCACCGCGGCCTCAACCACGAACGTACCGAGCAGGATCGGCACCGCACCTTTCAGGCCGCACCACAACACGAAGATCCGTTCACGCCGGGGCAGCCGCACCGGCCACAACAGCAGCCCTACCAGCACGGGCCGGATCACCAGGGCGAGCAGGATCGCGAGCACCAAGCCGATCAGCCACGCGCCGCCACGCGGCAGGGCATACAGACGTACGGTCAGGCCCAGCATGACGAAGGCGACCACCTCGGCCAGGCTCGCCAGCGCCGAGTGGAACCGCGCGATTTCCGCCTTGTAAGGTGCACGTTCGTCGCCGATCAGCATGCCGGCCACGAACACCGCCAGGAATCCCGATCCGTGCGCCACGGTGGCAAGGCCGTAGATGGCCAGCGAGCTGAACAGTACCCGCAGTGGGTACAGGCCCTCGTTGGGAAGCGGCACCCGGCGCATGAAGGCCAGCAGCAGCCGGCCGCCGAGGATCCCGGCCCCCGCTCCGACGGCCAGCTGCAGCAAGAACTCTGTGGCCACGGCGCTGGCTGCGCCCGGGCCGGCGCTGCTGGCGGACAGCAGGGCGACGAGCAGCGCGATGCCGACCGGATCGTTCGCCCCGGCCTCTCCCTGCAGCAACATTCCGCTCCGGCCCGCGACCTCGCGCCGGCCGAGCACAGAGAACACCACGGCCGGATCGGTGGGCGCAAGGGCCGTGCCCAGCAGCAGCGCGACTCGCCAGCTAAAGGAGAACAGGCCGTGCGCCACGGCGGCGACGGCAACAGCGGTCACCACGGTGCCGGCGACACCGATCCACACGGTGGCTCCCGCGGCCGACCGGAAACGGCGCCATCTGATTCGCAGCCCTCCGTCGAACAGGATGACCGCTAGTGCCACCGTCACGACGCGTGCCACCACCCCGGCGGGCAAGCGGCCCAGGTGCGGCCACAAATCTGAGGCCAGCGCCGCACCGACCAGGAAGAAAGCCGGCGCCGGAACCCGCAGCCGCTCACTAACCCGGCTGGAGAGCACGGCGGCAACCCCGGCGAGCGCGGCGACCAGCACCGCCAATGCAAACGACTCGATGCCGCCCATCAGAATGCTGCGACGAGCGGTACCGTTCCAGGTTCGGCCCCGGGCGCACTGATCACTGCCACGGTCTGAGTGTCTCGCACAGCCGAGGCAAAGGGTGAGCCGGTCCGGACGTCGCAGCGGCTCAACGGGCCGGCGTCCCTCGGCGCACATCCGCTACGCGACGCTGCAGGTTCGCGAAGTGCGAGAACGGGGCGAGAGGCAAGCTATTATTGCACCTAGCAACAATTGGGCGTCGCGGCCGGTGCTCCGGCACTATCGCGGCCTTGACGCCTGGCTCGGTGGGACGGCGGGAAGGGGAGCGGATGATGAGCGGTGAGGGCACATTGCTCCGTGTCCGTCTCGAGCCGCCGGGCGGCAGGCGCTGAGTGGCGAGTCGCCGGGTGGCCTCGGCAGTGTCCGCGGCGACCAAGGCCGCGGATCCGCCGTCGGGCACCCAGGTCCTGCTGGGAGTCCTGCCTTTCTTGCTGATGCTGGCCGTCGCCTGCATGGATCTGCTCGCCGGCCCGGGTGCCGGGTTCCTGCCGTTGCTCTCGCTCGGTCCCGCGCTGGCGGCGGTGTCTATCCGCCCGGTGCGCACGATTCTGATCGGCTTGCTGGCGATGCTGGTGTGCCTTGGCCTGGCCAGTTATGACGATCTCGTCGCCTCCCGGCGGGAACTGATCGCCCTCGCGACCATCGCTGGAGTAACCGCGGCGGGTGCCGTCGCCAGCGCTGCACGCCGTCGGCGTGAGCAGCAGCTGGCGGACGTGACCGCGGTCGCTGAGGCCGCCCAGCGGGTGCTGCTGAGGCCGGTGCCGGCGCGGGTCGGTCCTGCCCAGGTAGCCGTCCGGTACATCTCGGCGGCGGCCGCTGCCCGGATTGGCGGCGACGTCTATGACGTGGCCGAGGTCGGGGACGCGGTTCGCCTGATCATCGGCGACGTGCAAGGTAAGGGCCTGGGCGCGGTCAAGACGGCCGCTGCCGTGCTCGGCGCCTTCCGCGAAGCGGCACACGACACGCCGGACCTCCCGAGGCTCGCCGAGCGCATCGAACGCAGCCTCCGCCGCCAGACGGGGGACGAGGAGTTCGTGACCGCGATACTCGCCCAGATCAGCGCGGACGGGTCGAGAGCCGAGATCCTGAATTGCGGTCATCCGCCTCCGCTGCTGGTGCGTGGTTCGCGTGCGTCGTTCGTCCAGCCGCGGGAGGCGAGATTGCCTTTCGGGCTCTCCGGGCTTGCGTCCGCCGAGCGCCACCCTGTTGAGGACGTTGCCCTGTGCCCCGGCGACCGTCTGCTCTTCTATACCGATGGCATCAGCGAGGCGAGAGACCGGGCTGGCAGGTTCTACAGGATCGAGGCGTGCGCTGCCGTCTTCGACGGAATGGACGCCGAGACCGCCCTCGATCACATCAGCAAGGACGTTGTCCGGCACGTTGGACATCCACTCTTTGATGACGCCGCGCTTCTCCTGGTCGCAAGCGGGCCGGACGGTTCCCGGGCTGCGGTTTTGCCGAACGGGACCTTCCACGAGGATATGTAGCCGAGAATCCGGACCGCGTCCAGCCTGTGTTAGACCGGCATGTCAAGGGCAGGGATCGTTGCCGGCGTGGAGCTGAAAGAATCCGCCCGACGTTGGAAGAGAGGACTCGGCTTGAGTCACGAGCTGATCGAACTCGAGGAGGAGGGTTGGCGTGCTCTGTCCGCGGGCGACGGCGCCGCCGCCCGCTTCTACGGCCAGGTGCTGGACGACAACCCAGTCATGGTCCTGCCCGGCGGCGCTGTGCTCGACGATCGGGAGCTGATCATCCGGTCGATGTCGGGTAAGCCATGGTCGAGCTACCGTCTCGACGAGGGAATCGTGGCCCGGATGGTCACTGCTGAGTCCGGGATCGTCGTTTACGGCGTCACCGCGATCCGCGCTGGCAGCCCTCCGTACTCAGCGCTGATGAGCAGCGTGTACGTCCGGCGCCCAGCGGGCTGGAAGCTCGTGCTGCACCAGCAGACCCCTCGCTGAGATGACTACCCGCGCTCGGTGGTCGTACTGTTCCCGGCGGCTGGCTGCCCCTGCGCCAGCGAGCCTCGATCAGCGCCCCCTGGTTTGCGGGCCAGGATGATCACCCTGTCGCCAGCATGCAGGGTGAGATGTGGCTCCGGATCCTTGGGCCGGTTGTGCCTGCGGACAGAGACGGGTGTGTAACCTGTCGGCCATGTGATAGCGCCCAGCATGTCGCCCGCCGCTGCTGTGCCCGGGGCGATGGTGATCTCGAGCACCTGGAAACCGGTGAGCGGCTTCCGTGGCGAGCCGCCGACCAGGCCTGGCTCGGGCGCCGCCCAGTCAGCAGCCCTGACGGCCCTGACGGCCTCGGCCTGGGACTCTGATCCGTGAATCTCCCGCGAGACAGCGCGGATGACGCTTGAGTCGGTTAGCCAGCCTTCGATGTGCCGGCCGTCGGCCGACAGCACCGGCAACCCGTCGACCTCGCTCGTCATCAGCTGGCGAAGGCTGTGTTCGAGGGACTCGGTGGAGAAGATGGGGTGCGGCTCCCGGCGGCTGGTGACGGCGCCCGGCAGCAATGCCCGCGCGGGCGGCGGGTGACTGCGCGGCGCCATTTTCGCCGCTAGCGGGGCCGGGAACGGCCGCATCGCATCGGCCACCGTCAGCCGGTGCAAGGCTTGCCAGGGCGGCGGCTGGTCGATGTCGGTTCCGCGACGAAGAAGCTTGGTCGTGTAGATGGTGCCGTAGCTCAGCGCGCGGGACACGGCGGTAGCGATCGCTACCGCGAGCATGACCGGCAGGGTGAGCGCGAAGTCGCCGGTCATCTCGGCCACGCTCGCCAGCGACGTCAGCGGAGCGCGCGTCGCTGCGGCGAAGACCGCGCCCATCGCCACGGCCGCGTAGAGGGCAGGCGGGCCGGCGCTGGCACCGAGGAGGCGACCGGCCAGCTCGCCGAACGCCATCCCCGAAGTCGCGCCGACGAACAGGGACGGCGCGAAGACACCGCCAGAGCCGCCGATGCCGATAGTGAGGCCGGTGGCCAGTATCTTGCCCGCTGCCAGCACGATGAGGAACCAGAGCACATAGTCCCCGGCAACGGCCTTGTACATGACCGGATAGCCGACCCCGTACATCTGGGGCAAGACCAGCAGAAGCAGCCCGAGCGCTAGCCCGCCGACCGCGGGCCTGGCCCACTCAGGACGGCCGCGCCAGACCCGGTCGCAGACGTCTTCCGTCTTGTACAGCGCCGCCTTGAACGCGAGGCCGACCAGCGCGGCGAGCACCGCGAGCGCGCCGATCAGCAGGTAGTCGGTGGGATGGTGCAGAGCGATCCCGGCTGGGAAGCCGGAGAGGAACCGGCCGCTGCCCAGGAACGCCTCGCCGACCACATCAGCGACCATCGCCGAGAGCATCACCGAGAACAGCGCGTCGACAGAGAACTCGCGCAAGATGATCTCGAGGCCGAAGAAGACGCCCGTGATCGGGGCGTTGAAGGTCGCGGCTATGGCGCCGCCTGCGCCGCAGGCCACCAGAATCCGCATGCTTCTCTCCGGCAGCCTGACCCACTGGCCGAGGCTCGAGGCCAGCGCGGAACCGATCTGCACGATCGGGCCCTCCCGGCCAACCGAGCCGCCCGTGCCGATGCACAGCGCCGAGGCGACCGCCTTGACGATGCTGACCTGGGGGCGGATCCGGCCGCCGTTGTCGGCGACGGCGATCATGACCTCGGGAACACCATGGCCGCGAGCCTCTCGCGCCCAGCGGTAGATCAGCGGACCGTAGACCAGCCCGCCGACGGCCGGGATGAGAACCAGGAATCCCAGGCCCAGCCAGGGGAAGTGGGTACTCGCGACGCGCCCTTGCTGCCCGAACGCCGCGTGCCCCGTCGCCAGCCACGTGAAGGCGGTGATGAGATACCTGAATGCCACCGCACCCAGGCCCGCGCCTAGGCCGACGACGAGCGCGAGAGCGAACAAGCTCATCCGCGACGCGCGCAACCTCCCGGCTAGTGCCGCAAGCGGAGACCGCCGCAAAGCGCCCACGACCGTCGCGCGTGTCACCGTCAACTTGGCCCGCTTCACTGCCCGTCCCGCGCAGGCTTAGCTCGCTTGCGGGGTGCGGATGCCTGCGCCCGGCACCCGGCCGGCCGCGGGCTGGCCGGCTGCGCGGCAAGCTCCTCCGTGGCCGTCGCGGGCCATCGGCTATCCGGGACCTCGCCGCCGGCCTCCCCGAACACCCGCATGGCAACCGCGATCTCGCGCTGCTCAGGCCCCGTCAGCCTGCCAAGGATGCTGGCGATGAGGTCCCGGCGCCGTGCGGTGGCCTGATCGACGACCGCGCGCCCAGCCTCGGTGACCGACACCGTGACCGAGCGCCGGTCCGCTCTGCCGCGATGCCGGCGGATCAGGCCCTTCCGCGCGAGCCTGTCGCACATGCGGCCAGCGGTGGACGGTGCCACCGCCAGCGCGCTGGCAAGATCCACTAGCCGTTGCGGACCGCGAGAGGCGAGCACGACCAGAGCGCGGTACTGAGCGATCGTCGTGTCTTCGGCGGCCGCGCCCAAGGACTGCGTGGCCACCGCTATCAGAGTTCGGCTTGCTGTGAGAACCGCTGCTACCGCATCCTCGTCCGCAGGCAGTTCGTTGCTAGAGATGGGCAAAACTGTCCTGCCTTCAAAGTAGTTGCAGTCTGCAATTATAGCATATACCTTTGATTGCGCCGCACACTGGTGACTCCCCCGGCCTTCACGCTCGGCCTGGCTCGCTCACGGTTACCGTCCGCGAATCGAGTACTGGCACCTGTTCGTCCCGAGCAACGGGGCGTCGTGAGGGGCCGTCGCCCGGGCGGAAGTCCCTGCTTGAATGGAAGGCCTGGACCCCGCCAACGGCGCCGGGTACAACGGATACGTGGCTAGCGATGCTGTCCCCGCGGCTGATGACGTTGACGAGGACGTGGACGCGGTGACCTCGGCCGTACTCACGGCGTCGAGGCTGCTGGTCGCGATCTCGGCTAGGTCGCTGGCCGCGGCGGAAGAACGGGTCACGCTGCCGCAGTTCCGGATGCTGGTGGTGCTTGCAAGCCGCCGCGAGTCAAAGCTCGCCGCGCTCGCTGAGGTCCTGGCGGTCAACCCGTCCACCGCGCTGAGGATGGTGGACAGGCTCTGCACGGCCAAGCTGGTCACCCGGCGAGTCAATCCGGCGAGCCGCAGGGAGGTTGTGCTCCGGCTTACTCCCGCCGGACGGCAGGTCGTCGATGAGGTGACCGCCCGCCGGCGGGAGGAGATCGCTCACACTGTGCAGCGGCTGGCGCCGCGCCAGCGCGCAGCCCTGGTTCGAGCGCTCCGTACCTTCGCGGAAGCCGGCGCTGAGCCCGCAGCCGACATGGCACCGGACCCGGTCCCGCTGGGCTGGGAATATCAGCGCTCTTCAGCAACGACCTAACCGAGGATGCGCGGCAGTGCGTCATGACCTCGTCGTGTGCCGGTTGCGCGGTCGGTCAGGTCTGGTCCGCTGTTCCGGGCGCGATGTTCTGGTTGAGGCGGAACAGGTTGGCTGGATCGTAGCGGCCCTTGAGCTGGGCGAGCCGGGCGGCATTGGTGCCGTAGCAGGCCCGAGCGGCGCGGGGGCCGTCGTCCATCTGGAAGTTGGCGTAGCAGCCGGCCATGGCGTAGGGCCGCAGGGCGTCCCTGAAGCCTGTGGACCAGGCCCGCAGGTCCCCGTCGAGGCCGGGTGCGGGGGCGATGGCAGCGAACATCTGGGCGAATGCCGCGTCGCGCCAGGGCCAGGCGGTGTCGGTGTTTCCGGGCCGCGCGGCAGCGCCGTCGAGCGGGTAGAGATGGCTCTGGCATAGCGGGGTAGGCGCGGACCGGCCGAAGGGCTCGAACTGCGCGGCGGCGGCATCGGGCAGGTCCTCGAACAGCACGCCGGTGAGGTGGCCGTATTTGCCGGCCGCGGCGCCCGCGTCGAATGCGGACTGCAGGTCAGGGTACGGCATCGGCCGGACCAGGTCGAGCAGCGGGTCCTGGCCTCGGAACGTGGCGAGCGCCGCGTTCGACTGGTCCTCGGGCGCGGTGTTGCACCAGACCAGGGCGCAGACCGGGCGCAGCCGCATGTCCTCGGGAAAGGCGTCGCTGGGCGGGGTGGTGAGGACAGCGAGGAAGGCGTAGATGTCGTCGGCCTGTTGCGGCATCCAGTCGCGGTAGAGCCGGATCAACGGCTCCGCCCGCTCCAGCGGGAACAGCATCGGCCCGCCCGTGATCACCGAGACCGGATGCAGCCGCATCCGCAGCTCTGTGACGACACCGACGTTCCCGCCGCCGCCCTGCAGCGCCCATAGCAGGTCCTCGTCACCGCCCTCGCCGGCGCGGACCAGGGAACCGTCGGCGAGGACGACGTCCGCGCCGATCAGGTTGTCGACGCCGAGTCCGTGTTTGCGGGTGAGGTAGCCGATGCCGCCGCCGAGCGCGAAGCCCGCGACGCCTACGGTGGACACGGTCGCGGTGGTGGTGGCGAGCCCGAACGGGTGCGTGGCGCGATCGACCTGACCAGCCAGCGCTCCGCCGCCGATCGCGGCCACGCGCCGCTCGGCGTCGACCAGGACATGGTTGATGTCCCGCAGGTCGGCGACCATACCGGATTCGACCGAACTGAATCCGGCCGCGCTGTGGCCGCCAGCGCGGATCGCCAGGGGCAGTCTCTCTGCGGCTGCGAACCGCACGGTCGCGGCGACGTCGGCGGCATCCGCGCAGCGCACCACCGCCGCCGGGCGGCTGTCACGGGACCGGTTGTCGATGGCCCGCGCCGCGTCGTAATCGGGATGGCCGGGCACGATCATGCTCCCGCGCAGGCGCGGCTCGAGCCGAAGGATGGTAGTGGTGGCAGCGGTCGTCATCGAAAGCCTCCTGCAGACTCGGCGAATGCCAGCCAGCCTGCCGCGCCACCTGGCGCTCTCGCTTCGGTGAAAACCCTCAGTTACTGGAGCGGATCTGCTGCCGCTGGCGCACGACGTAGGCCGCGGCCTCGGCCCGGTTACGCAGGCCGAGCTTGACCAGCACGTTACGCACGTGCCGCTCGACAGTCTTGCGGGACAAGTACAGCCTGGCGGCGAGCTCCCGGTTGGATAGCCCCTCTCCGAGCAGGCCGAGCACCTCACGTTCTCGCTGGGTCAGGCCCGGCAGACCGGACGGACCGCCGCGCGGCGCCGGCGCGCCCAACTCGCGCAGGCGGGCCGCCGCGCGGTCGGCGTCACGCGCGGCCCCCAGCGCCTCGAACGCCGCCAGCGCCAGCCTTGCCTCGGCGATCGCGTCATCACCGTCCAGCAGCCGGGCAAGCTCCATCCGGGTCCGGCCGGATTCGAGCGGAAGCTGCAGCCTCGCGAACAGGGTGAGCGCCAGTTCCAGGCACGAGACGTCGCGAGTCACGATCCCGGCCGCGCGTAGCCCGCGCGCTTCCAGATGCGGGGACCCGGTCCGCTCTGCCAGCTCCGTCAGCGCAGCCACAGCCGCCGCTGCCTCCGCACCCGACGATGCCTCGGCCAGCAGCTCCCAGAGCTTCCCGGCCTCGAGACAGACAGCCAGGCCGGCCCGGTAGGCACCCTCGGTGGCGCCGTCCGCGCCGAGCTCCCGCACGCGGCGCAGCGCGATCCGTCGGGCCGCCGCTGGCTTGCCGTTCGCCAGCGTGAGGGCCGCCAGTGCGTATGCGCTCGTGGCGTATTCCTCGAGGCCGACAAGCAGCCGCTCTGCCTCTTCAAGCCGGCCCTGCGCCAGGCGCAGCTCGGCGAGCCGGGCACACGCCTCGGCGCGCAGCGCGGGCTCAGCCGAAACCCCGGCAGCCAGAGCAGCGTGCAATTCGGTCTCCGCGCCGGCCCAGTCACCGGACGAGAACAAGACAGCGCCGTAATAGACCTGGCAGTGAAGGTACAGGTGCGGGCTGCCGTACCGGCTCATGAACCCGCCCGCGGCCCGGATCCACTGCAGCGCATGGCTCACTTCCGCGGTCTCCGCGCAAGCGCTGATCATGTTGCAGCTGGTATAGACCACGGTGTGCGGGCGCCGGCACTCCCCTGCCAGCGAAGCCGCCATGGCCTCGTCCAGCAGCGCGGTCCCCTCCGCGAGCCGGCCCTGCTGCAGCAAAGACGCGCCGAGCTGGCTGACAGCGCACAACTCCAGGTCGGGGTCATCGATCCCGGTCGCAATCTCCCTGGCCTCGCGTGACCAGCGCTCGGCGGCGATGGCGTCGTCGCTGTCATGAGCCCGCAGCAACGCGACCCACCCGGCCAGCGGGCCCAGCCCCGCCTCCTCCACGATCCGCGCCGCCCGCGCCAGCCAGCCCCGCGCAGCTGCCCCGTTCCCCAGGCTAACCCGGTACAGCAGGTACAGGCCCGCAGCAATCATGGCGCTCTGCGCCGCATCGCCACAACGCCGGAACGCCGCATAAGCCCGCTCCTGAAACCGGACAGCATCATCGGTCCGGCCAAGCCACCACAACGTGTCACCCAGACCCGCCAGCGCCTCAGGCGAAGGCGCTCGCTCGACCAGCGCTTCGAAACACGCACGAGCCCTGACCCAGTCCCCTGAAGCCGTCGCCTCCCGCGCGGCCTGGGCCATCTCGTCCGCCGTCGAGGCCACGCTGCACATGCTATGCCGGGAACTGAGCTGTCGAACGGGCGAGCCTCGCTGTTTCGCCCATGCGCGTGGCTGCCTGGTCGCGCAGTCAGCCAGCACGGCGTCCGCCTTGTACGCGGCCGGCGCACGTTCGAGATGGCCGCCACGCTCCGCGTCAGAGCACGACGAGCAGGATCATCTTCGAGGTGGGGTGGTGTGAGCCGGCCGCCGGTTCCACGCTCAGCCCGAGCCGGTCCCCACGATGCAGGCTGGCGGCGACGACGGGGCCGGCCATGCCGTGCTTGGGCATCGGCAGTAGCCCAGCGGGCCGGTCCCGGCCGCGCTTGACCAGCCAGAGTTCATAGCATCGAGATGGCGGCAACGCTCGCAGCCCGGCGGCTGCGAAGACGAGCCTGCGCTCCCGCAGGGACATCACGATCGTCGCCGTGCCGCGCGGCCTGACGGCCGCGTCGATCATGACCGCGTCCGGCGCGGTTAGCACCGCGGTGATGGCCGGATCGTTCACGCTTCGCCGGGCCGAGATGGGCTGATCAGGACGCCAGGCGATCCAGATGGCCGCCACCGCGACCGCCAGGGCCGCGGCCAGCGCCATCGCCAGCCGCGGCGTTCGCGCGACGCGCCCGGTGCGCGCCGTCGCTGGACCATATCTAGCCCCGGCGGCCTTGCCGACCAAGGGCGGCAGCTGCCTGATGCGCTCTGTTATGCATAGGACCTGATCTTTCATCTCGTCAGGTGGCGGGGAGGCGGATGCCAGTGCGAGCCGGCCGGCAACCTCCCGCAGTTCTGAGACCTCGTCAGCGCATTCCGTGCATCGGATCAGGTGCCTGGCAAACCTGCGCTGGCTCGCGGGTTCCAGGGCGTCCATCGCATACGGCCCCGCCAGGGTGTGCGGCGGCGGGCGACGCCTGATCACCGGCCCACCCCCAGGCAGTCCCGCAGCCGGATCAGGCCGTCGCGCATTCGGGTGCTGACTGTCCCCGCGGGCACCCCGAGCAGTCCGGCTACCTCGCGATAGGTGTAGCCGCGGTAGTACGCGAGCGTGACGGCCTCGCGCTGGAGGTCCGTGAGCCGCTTGAGGCAGTGCCTGACACGCTCGATGTCCAGGTTGTGCTCGGCGCTCTCGGCAACTTCGTCGTAGGCAACCTCTGGCGATGCTGCGCGCCGGTCGCGGTCCGCGGACCTTTGCTCAGCGCGAACCCGGTCCACGGCACGACGGTGCGCGATGGTCGCAACCCAGGCGATCGGGCTCCCCTTGCTCGCGTTGAACCGGGAGGCCGTACGCCAGATCTCGATGAAAACTTCCTGGGTGACCTCTTCTGACAGGTTAGGGTCCCTGACGACCCGGCGGACCATCCCGAAGACAGCCGGGGCGACCTGGTCATAGACCGCCTCAAAGGCGCCGTGATCACCCTGGGCCGTTCGGGACAGCAGGTCAGTCAGGTGCGGCCCGTGAGCGGTAACGCCGCGGCTGCTGGCCTGAGATCCGAGCCTTGGCCTAGTCTCCACGCCTGTCATTCGTCGCCGGTCGGGCTCGTGTCTTGCCCTCAGCTGTCAGGCCTTCATGCCGCAGCCAGCCTCACAGACCAATAACGCCGCATCCTGGCGCCGAATCTGGTGTTGAGAAACCGGTTACGAAGACAGGAGAGATCATGCGAGTGAATGTCACGGGGCGGCCGCGCCGCACCGCATTCGCCATGGCAAGTGCGGCCGGAGCGGCTGTTGTCCTTGCGGCCGCCGGCTGCGGCTCGAGCACGCCCGCGGGGCATGCGGGCGCGTCAGGGTCGGGTGGCAGTCCTCATCCGATGCACTCGCACTCCCATGCGATGCCGGAGTCGGCCGTAGTCGGTCCCGACTGCTCGATGGTGCCGGGCAGCGGCATGGGCAGCTTCCACAACATGAGCAAGGAGCGGGTCGTCACTGCCGCCCGGCACAGTCCGCTGCTCACCACTTGGGCTGCCGATGTAACCACGGCGGGACTGACCGGCGACCTCAACGGCATGGGTGCGGTCACCGTGTTCGCCCCGGCCAACAGTGCCTTCAGCGCGATGCCATCGACCGACATGACGATGCTCCACAACCACGCCGAGCTGGCCAAGGTCCTCAAGTACCAGGTCGTCAGCGGGCGAATCACGCCGAAGGAACTAGCGAGCGGCATGATGCTCAAGACCCTGGAAGGAGACACCCTCAAGGGGACGAGCATGGGTACGGCTTACGAGGTTAACAACGCCCATGTAATCTGCGGCAACATCCAGACAGCCAACGCCACGATCTACATCATCAGCAAAGTCCTGATCCCGATGCACTGACCGCGGCTGCAGGGCGGGGTGATCCGGGTCGACATCGACGCGACGATCGTGATCGCGCACTCGGATAAGGAGAACGCCGCGCCGACCTGGTTCCACCCGCTCGCCACGCCCGGTCAGCGAGTCGGGGGAGGCGGGGGAGCGCCAGCGACGCTGCGCGAGCCGATGAAATGCAGCACGCCGGCGTTGAACTGTGCGGGGTGGCTGGTGAACATGTTGTGGGTTGCCCCGGCGATGGTCAGCTGATCCGCGTCGGGCACCAGTTTGGCCAGGCGATCGGTCACCGCCTTGAGGTGCGCCGGCGACTGCGCGCCCGAGACCAGCAGCGTCGGGACCCGGATGGCCCTGGCATCAGCAGCAGCGAACGGGGGGAACCCTGCCTTGATCTGAGCCTTGAGCGGTCCGGCGTTATCGACGAACCGCTGGAACATCGCCTCGGGAATGGCCGCTACGGTCGCGTCGCTGGTGTTGGCGGCCATGAAGGCCCGCAGCGCCCCGGCATCGTCGCCGCGTTCGAACGCTTTGATCGCCGGGCCGATCCCCTTGACGCCGAACTTGAGGAAGCCGATGCCGGCGCGGGGGTGCCGGATCAGCAGCTTGATCAACTGGGCCGGCCGGGGCGGGATGCTGACGCCGAGCAGCGGGAAGGCCGGCGGCTCGAGTAGCACCAGTGTGCGGAGAAGCTCCGGATGATGTGCGGCGAGGAGCAGGCTGCCGAACCCGCCGGGCGAGGAGTGGCCGACCAGGTGCACTGGTCCCGCGTCGAGGGCCCGGATGAACTGGGCAAGGTCGTCGGTGAAGGTGTCGAGGGTGACCGGTTCGTCCGGGCGCAGCTTCGGGTTCGGCCAGTACCCGCGGCAGCTGAGCGCGATCGCCCGGTAGCCGGCCCCGAAAGCGGTCATCTGCTGGTCCCAGGCGCGGTAGTCACCGGTACCGCCGTGCACGAACACCACGGGCTCGCCCTGCCCTTGTTCGACCCAGGCGAGTTCAACGCCGTTGACCGTGACCGTGGACATTGCCGTCCTCCTCCAGGTCGCCGTAATGGCCGTTCAGACCCGCCGATCGCGAGCCGCATCCCCCAAGCTAGGGCCGCTGCGGCCGGTCTCCCATCGGGAATTCTCCCCACGTCAGCAGGCCGTGCTCCATCGCGAACATCGTCGCCGCGGCGCGGGAGGACACTCCGATCTTGGCGTAGATGTTCTGGACGTGCCGATCCGCGGTCTTCGCCGAGATGCCGAGCGCCGTCGCCACCTGCTTGGTTAGCAGGCCGCGGGCCAGCAATGCCAGCACCTGCCCCTCGCGGTCGGTCAGGCCGCCAGGGCGTTCCAGGCGCGGCACCCGCTGCCCGGCCGCCTCGGCCACGGCGGCAACGGCGTCCTGATCAAGACGTCCTGCCTTCGCCTCGGCGGCGAGGACCTGCGCGGCCTGCTCGGCCGGCATGGCCGCACGGTGCGGACGTTGCTCGCATTTGGTGTGAAACATGTCCGCCGCGGCGAGCAGCCGGGCCGGCATGGTCAGCTCGGCGGCGGCCATGCCCCGGTGGTAACCGGACCGGTCCAGACGCTCGTGGTGAGCGCACGCGACCGGCGTGAGGCCGGCCAGGAAAGCGGCGCGCGACAGCACCCGCTCGGTGCGGTACGGGTGCAGACGCACCTGCTCCCACTCGTCGGCGCTCAACGGACCGGGCTTACCCCAGGTGGCCGCGCTCACCGCCACCCTGCCCAGGTCATGTACCAGGCCCGCCCGCCGGACCGTCCGGATGCTAGCGGCATCCATCCCGCAGCGCGCAGCCGCGGCCGCCGCCAGTTCGGCGACCCCGCCCGAATGCCCTGAGTGGTACGGGCTGATGAGGTCGGCGAACCGGCCCATCGCCGCCAGCGCGCGATCAATCTCCTCTCCAGCCAGCGTCAGCCACGGCCACGGCTCGGCGGCCAGCGCCTCCTCCCATACCGATGAGCCGTCCGTGAAGCGCAGCAGCCCGGAAGCGCCTGCGGCTACGTACCCGGCAATCTCCGGGTCGAGCCCCCGGCCCGCATGCTCGCCGATCAGCCGCGCCGCGAACTCCTCGCCCGCCAGGTGCCGCTGCAACGCCGCGTCGATCGCGACGTGCACGATCCGTATCGACAGCGGGATCGCGTCCGCCGCCGCCCGCCGCAGCGGGCCCCTGCCGTCCCAGCGCTCGGCCAGGTATGCCAGGCTCGCCGCGACCGCGGCCGGGGCGCCGGTCTGCCCGGCGAGCATGCCGGCCACCTCGCAGTTGGCCGCGATCGCCGGGCGCGACGAACGGACCATCGGAGGCAGGCGCCGCGCGATCTGCACCGCGCGGGCCGGCCCCGCGGCCCCCGGCTCAGGAAGAGCCCGGAGCAGGCCCGTCATCGCCCCACGGCCAGAGCCGTACATCCGCGGGTTGAAGTGCTCGGTCAAGGAACCACCGAACACCCCTGCGGCCAGGTGCGCATCCGTCGTGCAGCCCGCGTGCGACAGCAGGCTCCCGTAGTACACATCTTGCGCGGTCTGACGGTCGACGCGGAGCTGGTCTGCCAGCCGCATCGCGATCACGGTCGTGTGCAGGCCATGCTCGAACGGGAACCCCATGCCAAGGTCGGTGGCCAGGCACAAGGTGCCGATCACCTCAGCAGTGCGCAGCTGCTCGGCCGCGGACCCAGCACCGTACGGACCCACCTTGCGGACACTACCGTGGCCGGGTCGGCTTCCCTCGGAAGGGCCAGACCCACGGGCATCCGCGCGTTGTCAGTGGCCCGCGGGCCGTGTGGCCGCAGAAACCGTCATGTCGCCAGGGTCAGTAGCTGAAGGTGGTGGCGCCGTCGTCGCCGATCCACTGCCACATCGGAGCCGTGCCGCCGAGTTCGGCGGCGTCGATGAGCTGGTGTTTGTCGAGTTTTCTGGCGTTAAAGCAGACGGGGCAGACCAGATAGCGGCCTCCGGCCTTGGCATACCGGCCGACCAGCTCGGCCAGTGGCGGGCAGCCCTCGCACGCGACCGCGGTCGCGACGCCGTCCAGCGCCAGCCGCGCAGCTTCCTTGGTCAGAAACATCATTGTCGGGCGGCCCTGTTCGGCAGCGCCGACAGCGACCAGGAACGCGACGGTGACCCGCTCGGGGTCCTCCATTCCGGTGGTCAGGTTGATGACGGCCTTCGCTGCGGCGGTCTTCTCCGGTGTGCTTGTCATGACATGCTCCTCGCTCGTGGTCGCTGGGATCCGTCGTGCTCAACGCACGGACATGGTGGTGGTCACCGGCACCGGGGCTGTAAAGATGTCCAGTACCGGGCAGTGGGTGTCGACCGCTCGCTGCAGCTCCTCGTACCGCTGGCGCGGCTCCGGACCGCTGATGTGCACGATCACGCTCACGTCACCGAAGCCAGGGCGTACTCCCTCGCGGAGGCCGAGAATGCCGTGGACGTCGAGGTCGCCCTCGACGTCCACTTTGATGTCGTCGATGCGGATGCCGAGCTTTTCCGACCAGAACCGGTAGGTCATCGCCTGGCAGGAGCCGAGCGCGGCGAGCGCGTACTCGACGGGTTTGGGGCCGGCGTCCTTGCCGCCCAGCGCGGGCGGTTGATCGGACTTGAGTACCTGGTTGTCCAGCCGGACGTCCACCTCGGTGACGTCCACAAGTTCGCAGCCCGCGGTGATGCGGGCCGCGGCGAGGCTGGGGTCGCCCGCGATCGCGGACGCGGTGCGGTCAAGGATGGTTTTCAGATCGTTGGGCACGACGGTTCCTCCTCCGGTCTGCGGCGGCGTTTGTCAATCCGGACCTGAAGATGGCAGGCGGATGTTCCTCAAACGTTCCTGGCCGGTTGCTCTGCCTGGCCGGCCGGGCGGGATCGGGTTAGGCCGGACGGGATGGTCGGGCCGGACGGAACGCCAGCGCGGCGCACCGTGCCGCATCCAGCGGCTGACCGCACTGTCGGAAACCACTGGTTGCCGCGCGGAAATGGGTGGCAGCGGTCCTGCTGTCGGCTGCTGCCATTGCGAGGTGGCCTTGGACCTCCTCGACCGCCGCGTCCCACCCGGGCAGGCGCATGACCACCCGGGCCAGAGTCTGGGCGGCCTGGCCATAATGGGCGGCGCGGGCGCTATCTCCGGCCCGCGCCGCGGCGATAGCGGCCGGCACGGCCAGGGTGATCCGGCAGCCCGGGCAGGTTTCCGCCGGGCCACGCACAGCCGACTCAGCTTCCTCTACGACAGCCAGGCGGGAGCCGGGCTGCGAGGCAGCAGTGATCTTCGTGCCGTAGATGCGATCGAGAAGGTGGAAGCCTGCATCGGACTCGCGGGCCACCGCGAGCGCATCCTCAAGCAGCGCGACGGCGTCAGCTGACTGCCCCCGGTGCAATGCGACCTCGGATCGCCGCTGCAGCGCCAGGGCCTCGCCCGTGGCTGCCCCGATGGCCCGATTCAGCCGGGCAGCTGCCGCGAGATCGTCGTCGGCCTCGTCGAGCCGCCCCGACAGCAGTTTCGCCTCTCCGCGCAGCGTCAGCGCGAAGCCGCGTCCACGAGCGGCACCGAGCCGCTCTGCCTCGCGAGCCAGCGAGTCCGCGAACGCGATTACCTCGGAATAGGGCATGGCCCCATACAGCAGCCTCTGGGTGACGCAGAGCTGTCCGTCGAAGATCCGGGTGGCCAGCTCGGGCAGGGCGTGCGTTTCCCGCAGGTCTGCCCGCAGGCTAGCGCGCAGATCGCCGCGGGAGTGCGCGGCAAGCGCTTGCGCCCACGCCGCTTCCACGAGGGCGCCGGCGTCCCTGAGCTGGATCGCCAGCCTGCGGCTCTCCGCCGCCTTCGCCGCCGCGAGGGCGGGATCGCCGAACCCGATCGACGCCGCGCCGCTGAGCGCGAGGGCCTGACAGAGCCGGCCCTTGGCCGTGGTGGGGCTGACGCCTTCCAGCGTGCGCAAAGCTGCACCAGGATTGCCCAGCTTGAGCTGCGCCAGTGCCTGCTTCGCCCGCAGGTCGTGAGCTTCTGGCTCACTGGCAAGCTGCGCGGCGTCCGCATAGGCCGCAGGTGCCCGGCTGTCCCCGAGCGCGTCAAGGACCTCTGCGCGCAGGCGGCAGGCTTCCCCGTGCGTCGGCGCATGCTCCAGGAGCGGCTCAAGGCACCCGAGAGCGTCTGTGAACGCACCCAGTGCGATAGCCCGGTGGGCTGCCGCCAGCAGCCACACGGCCGCCTGATCCGGACGGCCGCCGTCCAGCCAGTGGCGGGCGATCAGGGCGGGCTCAGCACCGGCAGTGGCCAGCCGGCTAGCCGCGTCGCGGTGCATCGCGATCCGATGATGGGGTGGGACCTGCTCGACCAGGGCCTGACGGACGAGCTCGTGCCGGAAGCGATAACGGGCACCCGAGACGGTCAGCGCTCCGGCCGCCAAGGCGGCGTCCAGCATCGCGAAAGCATCGGGCTCCGCCAATCCGGTTAGCGCGATCACTCCGGCCGGATCGATGTCATCACCGGCCACCGCGAGCCGGCGAAGCATCCCGGCGCTGGCCTCATCCAGGTCGAGGAACCGCGCGGTTACCGCGTCCCAGGCCGACCGAGCGACCGCCAGGGTATCGCCACCAGCCATGCCACGGGCCAGCTCAAGAGCGAAGAACGGGTTGCCCTGCGCCATCGTGGCGATCTGGGCGAGCACGTTAGCGTCGGCCTTCCCATGCACGGCGGCTTCCACCAGCGTGACAATGTCATCGCGATCCAGCGGGCCCAGATCGATCCGCGCGGACCGGCCGACGCGGTCCAGGCCGGCGACTCCCCGCGACAGCACCGGCCTGGCGGCTTCAGAGCGGTAGGCCAGCACCGCGAGAAACGGGCGCCCGCCTCCGGCCCGGGCCAGGTGCAAGCATGTCTCGGTGGTCGCGTCGTCACCCAGGTGAGCGTCGTCGACGAACAGCATCACCCCGGTGGCGTCCCCGCAGGCTGCGAGTAGCCGGCGAACGGCGCCGATCACCGAATGCCGGGTGAGCCCGCCCACGCGGGGCGGTGCAGGCGCGGCCAGCAACGTGAGCTCGGCCAGCGCGGATCGCGCCCTATCGGGCAGGGCATCGACGACGGTGCGGTCGCGGCTGAGAAGCTGTTCGACAGCGCTCACGAGGGGCGCGTACGGGGCGCTCCCGGAGGTAGCCACCACGTTGACGGCTAGCCACCCCCGCTGCCTCGCGGACAAGGCTAGCTCGCGGCACAGGGCGGTCTTGCCGATGCCGGCTTCCCCCTGCACCACGAGCGCACCCACCTCACCCCGCTCGGCGGAACGGATCGTGATCGCCGCCCTGGCAAGTTCGGCCTGGCGGCCGACGAACGCGGTTGCGACACGGTCAAGCCCTTCGACGCACTCGTCGTACAACGCCTGACTTTCCAGGCTGGGCGGCATGCCAAGCTCGCGCTCGAGGTTCGTACGGAGTCGCCCATACCAGCGGACCGCGGCCTGGCGGTTGCCGTCCGCCAGTTCGGCACGCATCAATTCCCGGTACGCTGCCTCGTCGGACGGCTCTGTCTCGATGAGCCTGTCCCACTGCCTACTGAGCCGCAGCAGCTCGACGTGCAGCAATCTCAGGTGGCCTCGCCGGGTCTGCGTCCACTCCTCGTACAGCGATTCCGGAAGCAGATCGCCGGCGTAGCAGGACGCCGCTTCAGCGCAGGCAGCACAATCCCGGGCACGCAGGGCCGACTCTGCCTTCCGCTCAAAGCAATCGACGTCAGTTTCCACCCGGCAGGACGGGAACAACATCACCCGGCCGCCGCTCAGCACCACGGCGTCCCGGCGGCAAAGCGCCTGCCGGGCATGGTGAGCGGCCTTGCGAAGATTGGCGGCACCGGCGTCAGGATCCAGATGCGGCCACAAGGCCTCAATGACCTGCTCCCGCGCAAGACGGCGGTGTTCTGCCAGGGCGAGAAGCTGCACAAGCTCAGCTGACCGTCGGCCCGGCCACGCCGTGTCCGGCACCGCCTGGCTTCCGACGATGACCCGGAAGGCCCCCAGCAGCCCGACACGCACGCGGTCGCTTCGCGGCTGGGCAGACATCAACACCCCTACCAAGTGACCACCAGGCAATTCAAGCCTAGCGGCCTCACGATTAGCCCACCAGCCGCGCATAGCCCCGCAACTACTCGAGGTCGTCCGCGGTCAGCGTGAAGAGGTGACAAGGTCATCGTCACCGATGCTGTCCGGCCAGCCCCTTAGCCGGGCGAGATCAGTGTCGGACAGGAACCGAAACGGCACGAGGCACGCTAACCGGGTCCTATCCCCGCCGGACAGGTCCGATGGGGCGCGGGCGCATCGGCGCCCACTATCCGCAAGGAAGACGGAGTTCACTGGCGCTGGCTCTGCGGGACGCCGGAGGAGGCGGCCTGTTGGAAGTATTCGGCCAGGTGGTGACGGCCGGTGGTGGGGGCAAGGACGTCCTGGGTGAGGACGGTCAGCGGGAATTCGATGAGCTGGTGTGTCCGCAGCGGGGTTAGCCGTCGCAGCAGCACCAGCCCGGCCTTGACGGGCCACAGCGGAACATGGGTGATGCGCGGTGGGTTACCGACGGCGCGGAACGCTTGTTGCGCGGCTTGCTCGTGGGTGAGGATGTCCGGTCCGCCGAGGTCGATGGCTTCGGCGTCGCTGGCGAGGGCGTCAGCGACCGCTGCGGCGACGTCTGCCCCGTCGATCGGGTTGATCCGGAAGCTGCCGGTGCCGAACAGGTAGGCGCGGCCCTTGCGCGCCATGGTGAGGAACTCGTCCATGTCGGAGAAGAAACCGTTGGGGTACAAGATCGTATGCGGCATGCCGGAGCGCTTGAGTTCTTCCTCAAACGCGCGCTTGGCGCGCACCAGCTGGAGCTTGTCGAGGCCGGGGGCGCGGACCACCGAGGTGTAGATGAACTTCTTCACCCCCGCGCGCCGGGCCTCCTCGAGAAGGTTGCGGTTGGCGGCATAGTCGACCTGCCAGCAGGTGAATGTGCTGGACTTGCCCATCAGGCCGATGGAGCTGAACACGGCGCTGGCGCCGTCGCAGCAGCCGGCCAGCGCACCCGGGTCGGTGGCGTCGGCCTGGTGGGTCTCGTCCACCGCGTCACGGACCGGATCCAGCTTGGCTGGGGAGCGGGCCAGCGCGCGGACCTGATGCCCGCGGGCGTGCAGTTCGCGGACCACGTGCTGACCCAGGTAACCGGTTGATCCGGCGACTAGAACCTTCAAGGGGATCACCTTCCTTCCTTGCTAGTGATCGCAGCAGCCGTCGGCCCGTCGCTGGCCGGGGCTCCGTTGGCGGGGAAGGCCGGTGAGGGTGATGCCGGCGCTGCAGATGAGCACCGTCATGAGGTGCCTGCGATCAGCGCGTCGAGGGCGTCTAGCGCCTCACTGGCGGGAAGCTCGCGGTCGAGCAGATAGTGCAGCATCAGCCCGTCCAGCAACGCCAGGGCCACCGTCGCCGCGCCGGTGCGCCGCCCGTGCGGCCAGCGCGGGTACAGCTCACCCAGCCGCTCGGCAAGCCGCACCCGCGCTCTCCGCAGGGCGCCCTGCAGCGCCTGGCCCAGCGTCGGATCCCGCCCCGCGCCGGCCACCAGCTCCACGACCAGCCGCAGCACCCGGTCATTGCCGGTAGTGGCCGGCAGCAGGCGGCTCAGCGTTTCCAAGGCGTCCGCCGGGCCGGCGGCAGCGACCAGCACGTCGACGATCGGGGTGAGCACCTCGCCGGCGGCCCGTTGGGCAATGGCCGCGCGGAGACCGGGCAGCCCGCCGAAGTGGTAGTGGATCAGCGCCACATTGGCACCCGCGCGCCCTGCGACCGCCCGGGTTGTCACCGCGGGCCAGCCGCCTTCCGCGAGCAAGGCGACGCCTGCTTCCACGAGCTGCTCCCGGCGTCGCTGCCCGCGGGCTGAAATTCGCCGGTCGACCAAGTTAGTCATGTGATTAAGTTAGCAGACGATGCCCGCGAGGCCGACCGCGCCTCTGACCGATGGCCACGCACTGGCGCGTTCCTGCGCGAGAACGCGGACCACTTCGAGGAGTGGGCGCGCCGGGAGGACGATCAGTCCGAGCGCTTCGGGGACGACGGCTCCCGAGCCGCACCCCAAGGGGAGTCTCGTCCAGCGCGGCCCCCCGCAGCGATGAGCGACCTGGTGAGCGACCTTGGGCATCCTGGATGCTCGTTTCAGTTCGGGTTCCTGGCCCGCTGGCGAGCCGGTCAGCGAACTTGGCAGTTGGCAGAGCCCGCCGCCGAGTGAGCATCCGGGGCAGGGCGGTCGCGTTCGCCCAGCCAGCCGCCGATCCGGTGATAGATGTCCACGCCGTAGCTCGTGGGTAGCGGTTCGGCGACGGTGAGCTTGAAGTTTCGCGTGCCGTCAGGCTGCCGCGGTGCTCGGAGAAACAAGGCCGGGTATGCGCAGTGGCGGTGGAAACTGTCGGCGAGATCGAAATGGTGGGTGACGAAGAAGACCCTGATGTCGGCTTCCAGCAGCGCGGTAACCACCTGCCGGCCGATCTCGGAGCCCTCCTGCTCGTTGGTGGCGGCAAACGACTCGTTGAACAGCATGAGGCAGCGCGCCCCGATCTGGCCGGCGATGGCGCTCATCCTGCCGAGCTCCTCGTCAAGCCTGCCGCTGACCAGGTCGGGATCTTCCTCCCTGATGAAGTGCGTGTAGATTCCGCGGCAGGTGCTGGCCCGGAAGGCACTTGCGGCCACGAACATGCCGCATTGCATCATCTGCTGAGCGACGCCGAAGCTGCGAAGGAACGTGGACTTGCCGCCTGAGTTAGCGCCCGTGATGATCACCAGCCGGGTTCCGTCGGCGTCGATGTCGTTGCCGACGACGTGATCGGTCCGCAGCGCGAGGCAGGGGTCACGCAGGTCGGCGCAGCTGAGGTCGCGGGATTCCCATGTCGTCGGCTCGGGAATCGTGACGGGCAGCCCTCTGGCCGTGAGCTGGTCTCGCAGGTTGAGGCAGCTGACGTAGAACCCCAGTTCGGCCCGCAGCATGGTGAAGTAGCTGGAGACATGGTCGGCCGATTGTGCGGCGGCGTTGGCGACGAGGTTGATTCCCCGGTTGGTCAGCTCGCCGAGCGCCTGGGCCCCGGCCTCGTCCCGCGGCGGAATCGCAAACGAGTAAGCCGAGCGCGGCGCGATCCCGATCCGTTCCTTCCAGGTCCGCTTGGCGCCGCCGGATCGCAGCACGTAGTTCTTTCCGCTGTTGTCCCGGTTGAGCTGCGCGCTCATCAGCTCGCCGTCGCGAAACCTTAGCTGCTTCAGGTGGTGTCGCAGCGCCTCGAAGTATTCGTCGTCAAGCTCACGCTGGACGGTGCGGAAGAATGTGGTCAGCCCATCGGAGGAGAACCTGGCGGCGTGGTCGTCGGCAACCTGCCGCAGCTGCCTGAGCCGGGAGATCAGGACCTCCAGCTGACTGACCGCCGCCGACAGGACGGACGAAGGGTTCTGCGAGGAGTAGAAGCCCCAGAGCCGGCGCTTGTCCTCCAGCGCGCCGACAGCGATGCCGTACATGGCGCGGATGATGTCCGGCTCTGCCACGCAGTCGGCGAGTACCCGCTGCCGGTAGCGGATGGCCTCTGCGTCGGTGACGCTCGCCAGCAGCACCTTCGTGGCGGTCTCGTAGAGGAACTTGTCACCCGCGGCCATCGCGCGGAGCAGGGTGGGCAGCTCCAGGTCCTGGATCAGGTCTCCCGCGTTGACGGGGAGCTCGGCCCCGAAGTCGAAGTCCTGATCCCGGTACAGCAGGCAGGCCTTCATGTGGCGATCCGTTCCCGCAGCCGGTCGTATGTGACCCGGTGCTTGTCCGCGATGGCCAGCGCGTAGGCGAGGCCGTCCGCGGGTTTGCGCACCACCTTGTAGGTGCGCCGGACCGGGTCCTCAGGCACGATCGTGCTGGCCATGCTGACGACGGTGCCGGCGAAGGACGCCAGCTCGTCGATGAAGGTCACGTAGACGCACAGCAGGTCGAGCTGGACGACCTTCTCGAGCACCTTCCGGCCGAGGTACCGGGCGTCGTTGAGAGTCGTCGACGTGAAGATCTCGTTCATGATGACGATGCTTCTCGGCGTCGCCGCGTTCAGGGCCCTCTGGATTCTGATCAGGTCGTCTTCAAGCTTCCCGGTCAGGTTTCCGATGTCCTCGACGCGCTCGAAGTGGGTGAAGATCTGGTCGAACAGGTACAGCCGGGCAGCGCTGCCTGGAACGGGACAGCCGGTGCCCGCGAGATGGTGCAACTGGCCGAAGGTCCGCGCGAACGTGGTCTTGCCGCCCTGGTTGGGCCCGGAGACCACGATAACGCGCTCGGGATCGCGCAGCTCGAAGTCGTTGGGGACGACCAGCGCGCCAACAGCAACCAGCTTGGCGGCTAGCGCGAGGTCGAAGGTGTCGCGAGCGAGGATCTCCTTGGAATCCGCGCTCAGTACGGGCAGGCAGAAGCGGAGCCCGGCAGCCCGCAGCGGCTTGATGTAGTCCAGATATGCCAGATAGAACTGGAGCTCACGCTCGAACCGGCGGATCTGGGAATCCAGGAACCCCGCGTGACGGCGGCAGTAGTCCTCGAGCGCAGTGAACTGGTCGCCGAACAGCCGCGCCAGTAGCTCCGCGATCTGCGCGCCTACGTGGTTCATGCCCGGCCAGCCCCGGTAAGTGACGTTGTAGTCCTTGACCGCACCCTGCCGGAAGCGCCTGAATGTGTCCTGGATCTCCGCGCTGTAGTCCGGTTCGCCGTGGTACTTGCTGACCTCGACGCGCAGGCCCTTGATCCGGATCAGGTACCTGACCTGCGCGAGCTCGTTCTGGCGGTCAGCGGTATCCGCGGCGAGCTCGGCAAATCCGGGGGAGCCGGAATAGCTGGCGAGATAGTCACGGAATGCGCTGAGCCCACGTGAGGCGACCGGCAGCGACGCGAGCTCACGGGCGAGCTCCCGAAGCGCGTCGCAGTAGATCGCCGCGGCGTCCAGGAACCAGCCCTGCCGCTGCTGCACGGAATGCATCGTGGCCAGCTGGTCCAGATGCTGGCGCACCTGCCGCATCTGGCGGGAGAAAACCGTGAACGCCTCGAGCAGGGCATCGTCCTCGAGGTCACGGAAGACCTCCTGCCGGTACTCGATGGTCTCGATCTCGCGCACCCGCCGGTAAAGCAGGTGCGCGACCAGCTCGCGTTCCTCCCGGTCACCTGCCACCTTCGCGATGACCTGGTCCAGGCGCAGGTCGGTGGCGAATTCGTCGCAGCTGACCGTGAAGTCCTCTTCTGCGTGCAGCGCATCGCCGTCGCCGGCCGACGCCGGATGCAGCAGGCTCATGGGATGGGTGCGGAGATCGGTCCCGGCAAGCTGTGTCATCGCGCGCTCCTGTTCTCGCCGGACGGGCGGTCAACAGGAGCCATCAGCCAGCAGGCGGGTCACGACGAGCCCCATCGTCGTTTTCCATCGTAACGCCGCGTTCATGGCGGCTGCTCCGCCGGACCAGGACGATGAACGGGATCGCGGCGAGCTGAGCAGCGACGGCGAACGCGGTCACGGCTTCGAGCGAGACGCCGAACAGGAGGCCGATCGCGACGCTGCCGAGCACCCAGGCAGTGCCGTAGGCCCCGGTGAACAGGCCATAGGCAGAGGCGCGCCGGGCAGGCGAGACCATCGGCGCGACCGCAGCCGGGATGATCGACTCCTGCACGCCGATGCCAAGGCCCCACAGGGCGGCTCCCGCGACGGCCGCCGCGGTCCCGCCGAGGAACACCAGCGGCGCATACGCCGCCGCAATGACCGTCAGCGGGATCAGCACCCCGATCCCTGCTTTGTCATAGAGCTTGCCGAAGACGAGCGACCCAGTTCCGCTGACCGCCATCGCGACCGCGTAGAAGACCGGCACGATCGGGGCCGCAACGACATGGGCGCGCTGGAGGTGAAACGCGATCAGCGGGAAATCCGCGAATCCGGCGGCGACCAGCGCCGCTCCGGCCAGGTAGATCCAGAACACCCGCGGCAGACCCGATCCGGTGACCTCGGACGGTCCTGCCGACAGCTCATGAGGCCGCGGGTAGAACCGCCGCGCCACCAGCACCATCGACACGGTGATCACCGCGGGGACGGCGAGCGCGGCGAAGGCGAGCTTGTAGTCATGCTGGCTCACCGTGAGGACCAGGGCGACCAGGAGCGGGCCGAACAGCGCGCCGAATTGGTCAAGCGCCTCGTGCACGCCGAAGCCCCAGCCGTACCCCATCTCCTTGGCGGCGTGCGACAGCATGGCGTCGCGCGGCGGGTTCCTTGTCGCCTTGCCGACCCGCTCGGCGATGATCAGCAGTGCCGCGACCTGCCAGCTCCCTGCCAGCGCCAGCAGCGGGACCGCCGCCATCTGCACCACGTAGCCGCCGATCGTGATCGGCCAGTACCGGCCCGTGCGGTCGGCGCCGCGGCCGGAGAACAAGCGCAGCCCGTATCCGAGGAACTCGCCAAGCCCGCTGATCACCGCGATCGCCACAGCTCCCGCCCCGAGCGCGCCCAGGTACGGGCCGGTGACCGACCGGGAGCCCTCGTAGGTGAAGTCGGCGAAGAAGCTCATCACGCCGACCAGCAGCACGAACTTGAGCGCAGGCGTAGCCGCGGCGATCTTCCGCACGATCCGGGCAGCAGGCAGGGCAAAGCGTCGGGCCGGCATCAGGTTCCGATCCTGGACACGTCGGGAGTGAGCACATCCAGCAGCCGGCTGCATGGCCAGGACGCCTGCCGTCGCTCTGTCTCGGCCACGGTTTCTGTCAGGCTCGCGATCGCATCGTCGGGCTGGCCGTGCCAGCGCGGGCACCGCTCGTACAGCGGGCAGTCGCTGGCCGCTGGCCTGCCACGCGGCGCGCACCTGGGCCTGGATCCCGATCTGAACTTGCGCACCGCGCGCCAGAGCAGCAGGACCTCGTCATCGCTCACCCGCGCCACCTGGGGCTCCCGTCGCCGACACCACCCACAAGGGACCGTCAGCGGCATCAGCCGCGTTCCGGGCGAGCCCCATCGCCGCGGCCAGTCTGGCAACCGCTCCGCCAGGTGGTCAAGACCCGGCGATCAGGATCGCCGGGCAGCACGAGCGCCGTTCGACCGGGCGTGCGCGCTCGGCACCGAACTGGCGGAGTCTTCGCTGGGGCGACCTGATCACGGGTCTGCGGCCCTTGCCGGAATGGCAGCCGTCAGAGCAGAGTAAGGACGATGTGACAAGGAGCGCACCGTGAGCTCAGCGGCAGATAGCGAACTCGCCGGCGACGTGATTGCGACCGGCGGGCCATTCCGGCGCGTACTCGTGGCATGGGACGGATCCGCGGACTCCGTCATCGCATTGCGCACCGCGACAGCCGTTGTCGGCCAGAGCCGTGGCCATGTGGTCGCGCTGTCCATCCATTCGGCCGCTTCGCACTCAGAAGCCGCGGAGGACGAGCGGGCGGAAAAATCGGCCCGGTCGCGCCGGCTTGAAGCCATATTCGAGACTGCCAGGGAGTCGATCACCAGGAACTCCTCTGTCAGGATCGATCTGCACACCGCAGAAGGCCGTCACATCGCCGATTCGATCTGTGCCTATGCCGTCGAGCACGGATTCGACCTTCTTGTCGTAGGCCGGCATGGCGACGGCGGTCTGCTTCACCCCAAGCTCGGCCATATCGCTGAGTCCGCGGCCCGTTCCTGCAAGATTCCAGTGCTGCTGGTGAGCGCCAGCTGACCGGTGCTTAACCGAGGTCGCGCTGCGTCTTCTTGACGCTCGTACCGGTGAACCTGCCGAGGTCAAGCCGGCTCGTCCCGGCCTGCTTGTGGTGTGCGCGCACGCGCCGACGGGCCATGCCGGCCTGGACCTGAGCGCCGCGCGGGTGCTGCTCGTGGCGGACCTGCTGGCGCGGACGGCGGAGATGCAAGGCTTGCAGGTCCTGACGGTTGTCTTCGAGAGCGGCGAGCCAGCCGGGCACGCTGTCGGGAGGGCGCGGCCGCGGATCTGGGCACTCATTCGCCGGCGCGGTACCCAAGCTCGCACGATGACCTCGGCCCCCGAGAGGCCCGATGACGTCCACGTGCTCAGCCGCGAGCGGCGAGCGGCAACGCTCGCCGCAGCCCCAAGGCTAGCGCCGCCGGGGCTGATGGCTCGGCTCGGCCGTGGCGATGCCGCAGCGTTCGCCCGGCAGGCCAAAGCCTCAGCCGACCTGCGTCAATTCGGCGTCCGCCGCATTTGCTTGCCGATTGCCACGCCCAATGACGACGCCCACCGCAATTGAGCTGCCCGTGGGGCGCTTCGTGAGCATCTCACTCCGGTGACACCCACAGCTTGGCTGTGACGGGATGACCGGCCGCGCCATTCAGCATGGCCAGCACGTCGCCGATCGCCGCAAGCCGGCGCCGGAGCTCGGTGTCTCGCGCCTCTACCTCCTGCGAGGTCGCGTTACGCAAGCCGGCGCTGTTCGCCAGTGCTTTCTCCAGCCGTCCGGTGCCGTCCTCGTACCGGGCGCCGATTTCCCGCGCGAGGCGCCGGGAAGCTTCCGCCAGCCGGTATTGCAGGTCGGCGCGAGCCCGGCCGATCTGCTGGGGAACGAGATCACCGGCCTCCCGGCGCAGATACTCCCTGGCGCGCTTGCGCCCGGCCTCTCCTGGCAGCCGCCGGCGGATCGACCCGGCTAGCAGCTCAGTCTGGCCGGCCTGCTCCCCGGCCACGTAGAAGAAGCGGCGATCCGGCGCCAGGCGGCCGCCGGGCACGGCTACCGTCAGGTCGAGTTCGAGCAACTCGGCGGCGGCCTCGCGGACAGCGTCGAGTTCGGCCCGCAGCACCTCGGTCAGCGTGTCGTCCAGCTCCGCGAGCGCCGCCTCGAGCACTCCGGCACGTTCGCTGCGCCACGCCTCCGCCGCGGTCACGGCGAGTGCTGCCAGCCTGGCACGGCCCGTGCGCTCGATCTCGCCGGCCGGCGAGTCGCCAAGGTCGCGTGCCAGCAGATCGGCGATCTGCCTGTTGATCTGGCGAGTGCTATCCCGTGCGGCCGCATCAGCGGCGTCGTTGAGCTGGAGGAGCATCCGTTTCGACTCAGCCTCGACCAGGTCCGCTGCTTGACGGCGTTTCTCGTGCACTGCCGCGAGCCGCGCCGAGAAAGCGGTCACCCGCTCAGCCGCCTGTGCGCCTCGCATATCGCCCGCACGCCGCGCCAGGACGACTTCATCCCTGAGCCACGTGGCGATCCGGCGGGCGTGTTTTGCCGCCGAGCGCCGAAGATCTGATGCGCCGTCGCTGTCGAGGTAGGCCGTGAACTCTGTCGCGAAGGCGTCGAAGCCCGCATCTCCTCGCGGTTCCAGAGCGCCTCTGGCAGACATGGGATAAATCGCAACCTTGCGCCCGGCTACCTCGCTGACCACGTCCCTAGTGAAGGCGAGCACCTCGGCGAGCTCGACGCCAGCAAGCCGGTCGACCTTGTTCATGACCACGAACATGGCGACCGACCGGGCGACCACGGTTGCGATGAGCTCGCGCTCGCTGGCCGACACGGGCGGGTCGGAGGTCAAGACGAAGATGGCCGCGTCCATGCCCTCGATCGCCGCCTCGGCCTCGGCGGTGTTGTGCGCGTGAACCGAGCCGACGCCCGGCGTATCTACCAGCTCGATGCCGCGGGCCAGCAGCGGGGCGGCGACCTGCACCGTCACCGATGTGAGCTGGCGGGTGTTGCCAGGATTGCCGCGCTCGGTAACGAGGTCATCAAGCGCGGCGATCGGATACTCGCGGGTCCGCCCGCCGGAAAATGCCGCGATCACGGCCTCCCGGTGAGCGTGGCGGACCGTCGTCGGCAGCGCCGTCAGAGGTACGACGCCCGTCGGGAGGACGGGCTTGCCGAGCAACGCGTTCACCAGCGTGCTCTTGCCCCGCTTCGCTTCTCCGGCGACGAGGACGCGCAGCCTCCGGCTGGAGAGGCGGTCTTGCAGGCTCGCGATGATGCCCCGGTCGCTGACCGACCCGAGTGCGGCGAGTTCCCGGAGAGCCTTGTTAAGCGGATCGCCCTGATCACATGCGCCCATGCCGCCTCCCGCCTGTGCGAGGCAGGAACCATTGGCGACCGTGCCGCGGTTTCTGGCGGGTCCCTCCGCCACCGTCAGCTAGAGGCTACCCAACTGCGCGGCTGCCAGCTATTCGCGGCATGGCTATTTGCTCACGTCCCACGATCAACGGTCGCGTTCATTTGCCGGTGAGGCGTCGGCGACAGGGTCCTGGTTCCGGCGTTTCCTGCTGCGCGCCCTGAGCAGGATGGCCACGGCAGTGGCCGCGCCGAGCAGCCGGAGGGGGATGCGCAGCGCGTGGCCAGCGTGCTCCCAGCTCGCGCCGAGCAGCATCCCGGCGAGGACGAACCCCGCGGCCCAGATCGCGCAGCCGAGGGTGGTCAGGACGGCGAAGCGGGCGACCGGGACGCGGGCGTGGCCGGCGGGCAGGGAGACGAAGGTGCGGGCGAGCGGCATCAGCCCGACGACGACCAGGAGCGGCATCCGGCCCTGGTGCACGGCGAACCCGGCGGCCAGCAGAGTGATCTCGCTGGGCACCGGGAGGCACGCGCTTTCAGTCGCCCTGCTCGCCGCGCGGCTGGCCGAGCGGCTGCTGGCCGGCCACGACCCGCCGCTGACGGTGACCCAGTACCTTGCGCTGCGCGCTATCAGCGAGGACGGCCCGCCGGCGGCTGAGCTTGCCCGCCGGGCCGGCCGGCACAGGCACCCGCCACCGCCTGGCCGGTGAGCAAGATCCCGCATGGCTGCCGCGGCTGTCAGGGCGCCCCGGCACGTGCCCGCGCTCTCGCTGCGTCCCTCACAGTGAGGCTGCGGTGCATCCCTGGCCTCGTGATCATGGATTTGCGGCCAGGCCCGGATTCAGCCACAATAGGCGGCTGGCGATGAAGCTCGCCCCGAACTGCGGCTGGGCCGCTGATGGCTTCTACCCGTGCACGAGTCGTGGGAGGAGCTTGTCGTCGTGACAGAGCACGAGCCGGAGCCGGCCAGCAAAGCCTTCGGGGACAGGAAGTCCCCCGGCCAGTACTCGCCGTCGGCGAAGTAGTCGCCTTGCTGCCGATTCCACTCATTCAGGTCCTGCAGATCCTGACGATCATCGGTGCGGCGCCGGCCGTCTCTGGCGTGATCGCACGGGTGGAGGCCAGGCTCCAGGGGCGGCGCGGACCGCGCGTCCTGCAGCCCTACTATGACCTGGCCAAGCTGTTCCGGAAGGAGGCCCTGGCCCCTGAGGGCGCCAGCTGGGTCTTCCTCGCCGCGCCGGTCGCTGCGTTCACGTGCTACCTGACAGTCCCGCTGCTGATCCCGGTGCTGACCACCTACCCGCTGCCGCTCGGCTACATGGGCGACATCCTCGGCGGCGGTTTCATCCTGTCGCTCGCGGGATTCCTTGTCGCCGTCGCCGCGCTGGAGACGGGCAGTCCCTACGCGCAGCTCGGCGCCAGCCGCGCCAAGACGTTCGCCGCCATCACCGAGCCGGTCGTGCTGTTCGTCGTGTTCACGGTCGCGCTGCTGACAGCCACCGACCTGCCGTACGCGCTGGCCGCCACCGTGCGATCGTCAGCCGGGCAGATCATCCGCCCCGCGCACGTCCTCGCCGCTGCGGCGCTGTTCATGGTGATCCTGTACGAGACAGGCCGCATCCCCGTGGAGACGCACTCAGGGACCAACGAGTTCGGCATGATCGAAGAAGCCCGGCCCTTTGAGCATTCTGGCCCGTATTTCGCGCTTCTCAAATGGGGATCAGCGGCCAAGCAGCTGATTCTGTACACGATCATGCTGAACGTGTTCATCGCCCCGTGGGGACTCGCCTCGACGCGCGACGCCGGGGCCGTCGTGCTCGCGGTGGTCGCGCTGCCGGCCAAGGCCTGCGTGCTCGGCGTGGCCGTGGCCGTGATCGACAACTCCTTCGCCAAGCTGCGGTTGTTCAAGATCACCGAGTTCGCGGCAGCGGCGTTCCTCCTCGCCGTGCTCGGAGTGTTCACGCTCTACCTGGGAGGCGGATAGATGCTCCCGGTTCAGGCACCTGGCGTCTACACAGGAGCCGCGAACGTGATCGCGGTCCTGATCCTGCTGGCCGAGTTCGGCATGTTCCGGCAGGCGCTGCTGAGGGACCAGGTTCGCTTGTACGCGGGCCAGTCCGCCCTGATCGCGCTGCTGGCGGTGCTGGTCGGGGCCGTCAGGAACCTCCCGGAACTGTACGTACTGGCCGCGGTCACGCTGGCCTTGAAGACGATCGCCATCCCGCTGCTGCTCCGCCGGCTGCTACGCGAGACGGAACCCGAGCACCTCGTGGAGACCGGGCACGACATCGCCGGCAGCGGCGGGCTGAGCCTGGCCAGCACCGTCCTGATCGGGATCGCAGTCGCGGCCTTCGGGTTCTTCGCCGCCGGTGTGCTGCCGGCCGGTGGCCGCGGCGCGCCGGCGACGGCTCTGTCGGTCTCGATATCGGTGGTGCTGGTCGCGTTCGTGCTGATGATCCACCGCAGGGACGTCGCGTCGCAGGCAGTCGGGCTCTTCTCGCTGGAGAACGGGATTTCGCTCGCCGCGCTCGTCGTCGCGCCAAGCCTGCCGCTGATCCTGGAGGTCGCGCTGCTGTTCGACCTGCTGCTCGCCGTCGTGGTGTTCGGCCTGCTGATCCGCTTGCACCATGGCCGGGCCGAGACGCTGTCCACTGCAGACCTGACGAGCCTGCGCGGGTGATGGCGTGACTGTGGTCATACTTGTCCTGCTCGCGATCCCGCTGGCCGCGGGGATAGCGGTGTTCTGGCTGCCGTCACAGGTGGCCGGCCTGGCGACGGCAGGCGCCGGGATCGCCAGTTTTGTCCTGGTCCTCGCCCTTGTCCCGACCGCGTCGCATCAGGACATCAGCGTCGCCGGCTTCCTGCGCGTCGACGCGCTGAGCGTCGTGTTCCTGCTCGCGACCAGCTTCCTGTACGGCTGCGTGGCGGTCTACTCGGTCGGGTATCTGCGGTCTGCCACGGGTCACGGCCACGCGGAGGGCGTGTACGCGCGCCGATTCTGGACCGGGATCAACCTTTTCGCCTGGACGATGCTCGCCGCGCCCGCGATGAGCAACCTGGCGCTGCTGTGGATCGCGATCGAGGTCACGACGATCGTCTCGGCGCTGCTCGTGGCCTTGGAGGGGACCGAGGGTGCCGCGGAGGCCGCATGGAAATACGTGTTGCTCGCGTCCGCTGGCCTGGCCGTGGCGCTGCTCGGCACGATCTTCTTGTACTACGCGGGCGCACACGTTCTCGGCCACTCCTACAACCTCGGATTCGCGCCTCTGCTCCGCGTCGCCGGGCACTTGCCGCACACGGTCGTGCGAGCGGCATTCGTCCTGGCGGTACTCGGCTACGGCACGAAAGTCGGCCTGTTCCCCGTGCACACGTGGCTGCCCGACGCGCACTCCGAAGCACCAACGCCTGTCTCGGCGCTTCTGTCGGGATCGCTGCTCGCTGTCAGCTTCTACGCGATCCTGCGCTTCTATCAGGTAGCGGCGAGGACCCTCGGCACCGCCTTTCCCCGCGACGTGCTCCTCGCATTCGGCGTGGCGTCCTTGCTGCTGGCCGCCCTGTACCTGCTCGATCAGCAGGACTATAAGCGGCTGCTCGCCTATTCCAGCGTCGAGCACATGGGCATCCTGGCCATCGGCGTGAGTTTCGGGGCGCCGGTGGCGCTGGCCGGGGTCCTGCTGCATGTCCTCGCGCATGCCGTCGCGAAGGGCAACGCCTTTATGGGTGCCGGGGTTCTGGTGCGCAAATTCGGGACGAAGCGGATCGCGTCGGTTTCCGGGGGGCTTGACGCGCTGCCGTGGAGCGGGCCGCTGTTCCTGGCGGCGATCCTGGCGCTGTCGGCCATGCCGCCCTTCGGCATCTTCCGGAGTGAGTTCGAGATCGTGACCGGCGGCCTCTCGGCATCGAGCAACGCCGGTGCCGCTGCGATGGTGGTCCTGGTCACGATCGCATTCCTCGGCCTGTCGGTTGCGGCCAATCGCATGCTGCTGAGGCCGGGCGGGGGCGCGAGCATCCAGCGGGGCGAGCCGAGCGTGTGGATGGTGGTGCCGGTCGCAGCCGGGCTGGTCGCGTTGCTGGTGCTCGGCTTGCATCCGCCAGGTGAGCTGCTCGGCTTGCTGGATCGGGCGGTGGCAGCTCTCCGGGGGGCGGCATGACGGGTTCTTCGGCAATGCCCACAGATGTCCTTGCCTGGCGGGACGAGGTCGTGCGCGCTGTCGGCAGCGGCCTGCGGTTCGCCGGCCTGATGGGCACGCAGGGCAGCGACGCCGTGCTGCTGTCCGCGCACCTGGCGGGTCCTGGCAGCCTGACGGTCCATGACACGCCCTTGCCGGCCAGGACGGCGTCGTTCCCGGCCCTGACTCCTCTGCTTGGTGCGGCGTTCTGGTACGAGCGGGAACTGCATGATCTCTTCTCGATCGTGCCGGAGGGTCATCCGCGTCTGGAGCCGCTGATCCTGCCGCTCGGAGGGCAGCAGCCTGGTGAGCCACCGCGGCCGGGCGCGGCGAATCCAGCGGCCGCGGCGCTATGGCCGGACGAGCACTCTGTGCCCAGGCACGTCCATGGCCCTGGCGTCTTTACAATTCCGCACGGTCCTGTGCGCTCCGGTGTCATGGAGTCCATCGAATACCTCGTTGAAACGCCAGGCGAAGACATCACGCATCTGAACATGCGGCTCTACTACAAGCATCGCGGCATCGAGAAACGCTTCGAGCAACTCACTGCCAGTCGCGGCGTCCTGCTGGCGGAGCGGACCGAGGGCATGGCCTCCGTCGCGCACGCGCTCGCCTACTGTCACGCGCTCGAGCGCCTGTCCGGTCTGACCGAGGTTCCGTGGCGCGCCGGGCTGGTGCGGGTGCTGCACGCCGAGCTCGAACGCCTCGCCATGCACCTCGACGCGGCAACCCGGCTCGCGGATGCCGCGGGGCTGGCCGTCGCGACGGCCAGATTCGGCTTGCACAAGGAGCGCGTGCTGCGGCTGGTCGGGCGCATGTGCGGCAGCCGTTTCGGCCGCGGCGTCGTGGTGCCCGGCGGCGTCGCCGGCCTGCCCGTGGTGACGCCGGCCGGCTTCCTGGCAGAGATCAGCAAGATGGAGCGGGCCGTTATGGCTGACGCCCGGGTTCTGATGGGAACCGCGTCGTTCCTGGACCGGCTCAGGGGTACCGGTCCTTTGCGGCCGGAGCGAGCCGTCGAGCACGGGGCCCTCGGCCCGATTGGTAAGGCATCCGGCTATTCGGACGACGCCCGGTCAGCCCGGCCGTATGACGCGTACCCGGGTCTGGGACTCGGTGACTACCCCGAGCACGTCGCGGGCGACGCGCTCGCGAGGCTCCGGGTCCGGTGGGACGAGGTCCGCCAGTCGTTCCACCTGCTACGCCAGGCCGCGGACGAACTGGCCGATGCGGGCGAGGGAGCGCTGAGCGTGTCCTGCGAGGTCGGTTCCGGCCGAGCGGTGGGCTGGGCAGAGGCCCCGCATGGCGAGGTTCTCTACGACGTGCGGGCAGAAGACGGCCAGATCACCCGCTGCAGGCCGCGGTCGCCGTCGTTCCACAACCTGGTGTTGTTCCATGAGGTCTTCACCGGGGACATCCTGACCGACTTCCCGTTCATCGAGGCCAGTTTCGGCCTGTCTGTGGCGGGGGCGGCGCTGTGACGACGCTGATGCTTCCACAGCCCGCAGACCGGGGGGCCGGCCCGTGAGCCCGTGGGTGCTGCGCGGCCTCCGCGAAGGCATAGTCACGACCCGCTGGCCCGCCCGACCGGACGCCTACGCGGATGGCTGGCGCGGCCCGGCAAGCGTCAGACCGCCGCGCACCGCCGACACTGACGGCGTGCCCAGCCTGTGTCCCACCGGCGCCATCAGCGAGTCCGGTGACAGAGGTGTCGTCCTGGATACCGGTCGCTGCGTGCTGTGCGGCGAATGCGTGCGCCGTCGGCCCGACCTCTTCGCCTGGTCGGAGGGAACCGCGTCAGCGGCGCTATTCCGAGAAGCGCTGGTAGTTCCCCGGCGCGACGAGACTGCGGGGGAACTTGCTGCGATCCGGACAGCACTGGCCTCACGGACGCGAGCACTACGGCGTTCCGTTCATCTGCGGCACGTCGACGCGGGCTCGGACGGGAGTGATGATCTGGAGATCGCCGCGCTCCTCAACCCGGTCTATGACATCGCGCGGCTCGGCATCTTCTTCACGGCGAGCCCGCGGCACGCGGACGTGCTCCTCGTGACGGGCTCCGGCGCCCACGGGATGGCCGAGCCGCTGCGCCGGACCTACGACGGCATGCCCGATCCGAAGATCGTCATCGCTGTTGGCTCCGACGCGATCAGCGGCGGAATGCTCGGCGCCAATCCGCCCGACTATGCCGGGTCATACGCCACCTCGGGCGGCATCGCGGCCGTCGTGCCGGTGGATGTGTGGGTGCCTGGTTCCCCGCCGCCGCCGTTTGCCATCCTGCACGGCTTGCTGCTCGGCCTTGGACGGCTGCCCGCCACGCAGGCCGACCGGGGAGGTACGCCAGCATGACGGGCTTCAGCATCACCTTCGCGGCCGGCCTGATCGCGTTCATGTGCGCAGGGCTGACCGATCTTGTCGGCGGGGCGCGCCGTGACGACCTTCGTGCCGTGCCGTACCTAATTGGCGCGGCGGGGGCGGGATGCCTCGCAGTGGCCGGTGCAAGTGCGCTCGCCGGCCAGCAGGTGCGGCTGACGATCGCCGGATGGCTGGGACGCGGGACCGAGGCCCTGGCGGCTGACCAGCTATCCGGGCTGTTCCTCGTGATCGGATTCGGCGCGGCATTGGCAGTCTCGCTGGCGTTCGCCTCCTGGGCTTCGCGACCAGGCGCCGTAGGCCGGCGCGGCCTGGGAGCCGCATACGCGCTGACCCTAGCGGCCGTCGCGATCTTCCTGACTGCCCAGGACGCCTTCACGCTCTTGCTCGCGTGGGAGCTGCTCACGATCGGGTTCTATCTCCTGGCCGGATTCGAGCGGGGACGCCCGGGCCGGCCTGGCGCGCTGGTAACCCTGGCGTTCGGCAAGGTCAGCGGCGCTGCCTTGCTGCTCGGCCTGCTGTTGCTCGCAGTACGCTCTGGCTCACTCGGAATCGCATCATTCGGCCACGTGCCGCCTGGGGCCGCACGCGACACCGCCCAGGCTTTGCTGGTCGCAGGATTTGCGGTCAAGGTCGGACTCGTGCCATTCCAGGTGTGGCTGCCGCGGGGCTATGCCGCGGCGCCAGGGCCTGCGCGAGCCATCATGGGCGGAGTCGCGGTCAATGTTGGTTTCTACGGCTTGTGGCGCACGCTTGCCGTGCTCGGCGCGCCGCCAGCGTGGCTGACGGGCACTGTCCTCGTATTGGCCGGCCTGACCGCGCTGCTCGGCATCGCACACGCTGCCGTCCAGCCCAGGCTGCAGCGCGTTATCGCCTACTCCAGCGTCGAGAACAGCGGCCTGATCCTGGTTGGATACGGCGTCGCCCTCGTCGGGGCGGCGACGAGCGACAAGCTACTCATGGCCGCAGGATTGCTCGCCGGGACGCTGCAGATCGTCGCCCACGCCGCGGCCAAGTCGCTGATGTTCAGCGCTAGCGCCGTTGTGACCTCGGGTCCGGGCGGCGGCCCAGCGAAGTCAGATGAGGACGACCTGGACAGGCTCCGCGGGTCGGCTCGGCATAGGCCGTGGACGGGAACCGGACTGGCCGTCGGATCGCTCACGCTCGCGGGCCTGCCGGTGACAATGGGATTCGTCTCCGAATGGTTCCTGCTCGAAGCGCTGCTGCAGCAGTTCCGGGTGGCAGCCCTCGGATACCGCCTCCTGCTGGCCATCTCCGGAGCGGCGGTCGCACTGACCGCCGGCTTCGCGGGCGTCACTTTCGTCCGGCTCACCGGGCTTGTCGTCCTTGGGCCACGCGCGGCGGCAAGCGACGATTCGCAGCATGATCGCCGCTGGGACGGCGGATTCCTCGGCAAGGCCGGCATCGCGATCTTGTCGGCAGCCTGCCTGATCACGACGGCGTTCATGCCGCTGCTTGTCCGCGTCCTCGCGGCCGGACTCTCCCCGGTCGTTCCCACGTCGGCCGTGAACGGAGCCCGCCAGGCGCCTTGGGTGCTGGGTCCGGTCTATAGCGGATTCTCGGTGCTGTCTCCGTCGTGGCTGTGGATCGTCATGCCCCTGCTCGGACTCGCGGTGCTGGCATGCACCTGGCTGCTAGCCGGTTCCCGCTTGACGCGGGTACGCCGCGTGCCCGCCTGGCGATCAGCGACGGCAGGAGTGGAAGGAGCTGATTCCTACACGGCGACTGGATTCGCCAACCCGACGCGCCGCGTGCTGGCAGCCGTCTTGCATACCCGAGCCGAAGTCAGGCCGCTCACTCCGGAGGACGGTCGTGTCCATCAAGAACCGGGCGACGACCCCGCGGCTGCGCCTGCACTGACGCCGGTCCCCGGGCCGCGCCTGGCCTATAGCTCTGACGTCATCGAGGTGGTTGAGACCTACATCTATCAGCCCGCCATGCGGCCATTCATGGCGCTCGTCCGCGCCGCGAAGAGGCTGCAATCTGGACGGCTGGATGCCTACCTGGCATACATGCTGATCGCGCTCGTCGGCTTGCTCGCCCTCATCGCAGCATTTGGCTGAGCAGCACCGGCAACGAGGTGTGCTCGACAAGGGGCCGCCCGGCGCAGGCCAGGTTCCAGCACCGGCGCAGACGGAACCGATGATGATCACTTCACGCACGCGCTCATTGCTGGCCGTCCTCAGGAGAGTTCGGCGAGCGCGGCAGCGAGTCTGCGCGCCACCTCGTCGGCAACCGGCTTCAGCCCCGCGTGGCCAGTTAGGGTGACCATGACGTGCGGGTCGAGCGCCTCCACGATGGTCCCATCCGAGCCTGTGCGCACTACGACATTGCATGGCAGCAGCAATCCGATACTGCGGTCGATTCCGAGAGCCTGACGTGCGAACGGCGGGTTGCAGGCGCCAAGGATGATATAGTCTTCGATCTGCTCGCCGAGCTTGGCTTTCAGTGTGGCGGTCACGTCGATCTCGGTGAGCACCCCGAACCCTTGGGCGGCGAGGGCGGCACGGACACGGGCGACGGTGTCCGTGAACGGCCACTCAACCGTGATGCGCGTTCCGTAGCTCACCCGCTCGCCTCCTTTTCCTGCTCTGCGATCTTGTCGCGGACCTCATCCATGTCGAGGTCCCGCACCGCCTGGATGACCTGCTCGAGCGCGGCCGCGGGCAGTGCGCCAGGCTGGGAGAAGACCAGGATTCCGTCGCGGAACGCCATCAGCGTCGGGATCGATGTGATCCGCGCTGCGCCAGCCAGCGCGGGCTGGTCCTCGGTGTCGACCTTGCCGAACGTGATCTCCGGGTACTTGTCACTGGCAGCCTTGAAGACCGGCGCGAACATCCGGCACGGCCCACACCAGGACGCCCACCAATCGACGAAGGCTATCCCCGGCCGGGTCAGTGTCTCCTCGAACGTGTCCCTGGTCAGCGCGATGGCGCTCATGTCCGCTCCTTCGTTGCCCGGATATCAAATATACCCCCATGGGTATAACGCGAGGCCGGGCACGGTATTCCCTGGGCCGGTTGCGCGCGAACATGTGCCGGGCGGCCGCCCGCCGACCGGCCGAGCGCCCAGAACAGTGAATCCGGCCGCTACCAGCCCCGAAGGACCGCAGGCCCCAGCCGCGCCGAGTCGGTGATCGGTCCAGCGTGTGCCGACTCCGTCCTCGATCACCGCCGGGTCTGGAGCGGAGCCGGGAGCGTTGTGTCTGGGCGCGGGTACCGTCGGAGGATGTTGATCTCCGAGGAATTCCTGCTGCTGGTGACCTCGCCGGAGGGAAAGTGGCTGGCAGCCAGCGACGCCGTGCCCCTGGCTTTGGCCGGAGGGCTCCTGGCCGAGTTGGCCCTGCAGGGCACGGTGGGCGTGGATGGCCGGGACCGCATCGTGGTTCTCGACCGCTCGTCACCCGGCGATCTGGTGCTCGCGGATGCCCTTTCCGCCTTCGCCGGCGAGGAGGGCAAGAAGCCGAAGGACGTCTTGGGCACGGTGGCCAAGGGTCTCGGCGACAGGCTCTACGACCGGTTGGCCGCGGCGGGCGTCGTGGAGGTGCACAAGGTGCGGCTGCTGCCGGTACGGCACTTTCCGCTGCGTGATCCCGCCGTGCGCCAGCGGGCGTGGGATGACGTGGCCGCCGTTCTGCGTGGGGACCGGTCACCGGAATCCCGGACCGGGACGCTCCTCGGGCTGACGGTGGCAAGCGGGGCTTTGACCCGGGTGTTCCCGCCGGCGAGTTTCGGGCTGTCCAGGCGTGACATGGAAGCTCGCGCGCGCGAGCTTGCTGAGAGCGACTGGGCAACGGATGCGGTCGGTCGCGCCGTGCGTGATGTTCAGGCGGCCACCATGGCCGCGGTCACCGCTGCCGTAGCGGCCACGGTCGCCGTGGGCGGGTCAACCTAGCTGAGCCACTCCTGAGGAATCGTCTTTGCCTCTGCATCCTCAAGGTGGCGCAGTTCAAGCCGGAACCCAAGTTTCGCTGAGCCCGCCGACTCGATCACCGTGCACCTGCTGTGGGGACCGGCGATCGGATGCCTCGGCCCCTACACCCAAGACCTGGCGGCCCTGACGCCATCGCTGCGTTGACCTGCTGATGCCGGTCGCGTCACGCGGCAACGCCTGGGCCGTCGGCGGCGTGTTCGCGGCGGGTGCCGGGCATCCTTTAATCGAGCACTGGAACGGCGGTTCGTGGCGGCTGGTCCCGAGTCCGGCGCCTGCTGGCAGCGTCCTGTACGGCGTGGCAGCCACCTCTGCCCGCAACGCCTGGGCGGTCGGCACTATCAGGACCGGGCCGCCCCGCGCCCACCTAACGCCGCTCATCGTGCACTGGAACGGCAAGTGATGGCATCGGGTGCGCACCCCGGTGCCGGCACGCGGCGCTGACCTGCGAGCCGTGCCCGCTGGCCACGGCGGCGCGTGGGCCGTCGGCTTCACCGGTGGCCCGCATGCTGATCGAACACTGGACCGGCAACCGCGTGGCGGATAGTAGCCAGCCCCACTCCGGCGGGCGGAGCCGAGCTTCACGGCGTCGACGCCATCTCGGCGCGTGATGCGTGGGCTGTCGCGATTGGCGTGCTGTGGGCTTCGCGCAGTGGCCCCGCGTCAAAGGGCCCACCCGCGCCCTGATCCTGCACTGGAACGGCACCGCATGGCGCTTAGCTGACGCAAGCCAGCGAGGCGCCGAGCCGGACGATCTATCGCACCTACCGCAAGCCGGGCGCCTCCGGTTCTGCTCAGGTCGCCCTGACCGATCGCCCGCTGGCAGCCGCGTCGCCGGAGTCGATGCCGAAGGAAATGATGCGCACAGGCAGGATCCTGACAAAGTTGCCTCAAACCGCTCGTTGATGGCCTTGCCACCCTCTGACACGACGGCGGCGGTGCCGCGTATCTCAATCATGCGGCGCTGCCACGGCGGCAGGACGTCATCGATCACGATGCCGGCCGGACTGGTGCGGTGGGCGTCGCGGAGCATCTTCGTCTGGCTCATCCGCAGCCCGCCAACGTCGCTTGCCGGCCGACAGTCGCGATCCCGCCCAGCCGCTGCTGCGCCAGGTACTGGCAGTCGACGACGCGAGTTTCCGTCTCCGACCTTGACCATTGCTGACAGTCAGAGGGCACACTGATGTGGGAATCAGCGAGCGGGTTGCGATAGTTCGCTGGTCTTCTGGAGGAGAGCGGTGATTGAGGAAAACCGAGTCCTGGAAGGGCGCGGTCCGCGCAGAGTGGCGGTCGGCAAAACGCTGCTTATCGCCGCCGCGTGCGCCATCATCCCGCTGATCGGTAACGTCGTTGCCTCGTTCCTGACGAACTGGACCGGCACTGCGACATGGCTGGCCGGGCCCGCCGTCGGCGTGGTTGTCGCGATGCTGACCGCCTTGATACAGGCCTATGGCGCGGCCTCCGACCAGGAACGCCGCCCGCACGCAACGTCCCATCCGACTGCTAGAACGCCCTACCCGGCGCCGCGGGCGAACTACCCTGCGCACTGGCCACCCCAGCCGCCGGCCAGGGTCAAGCCACGCGGGATTCGCCTGCCGGTTGCGCTCGTCACCGCGCTGCTCGTGATCGGTGTCGGCGGGCTCGCGGTGACCGAGGGCATCCGTTATGCGGTCGGCTACGTCACGGGCAACGAGCCGGGGACCGACCACCTGGTTCAGCCAGCCTCAGCGAGCTCGCGAGGCCTCATCGTCACCGTGGAAGGCGTGACATACACCGCTCATTTCACGCGCGTCAGCGTGGCGGCGCACAACGAGTCCCAAGAGACATTGGCGCTGCCCGTGTTCGGCTACTGCGTCTTCACCGGCAGCGACGGCACCACTTTTGGCGCTGATCCATTCCGCAGCCACTGGTCAGAAACACTGCCGCCCGGCGCTCTCCAGCGCGGCGTAATCGTATTCAAAGGTCACCTTGGCCCATTCATCCGGCTCGCGTCGTTCAGCTTCACGCAAATCTTCAGGATCAGCCAAGGCTCCATCACCGTGCGCCACATCCAGCTAAGAACCGGCTGAAGTCCTGGCGCCGGCTGAGCATCCGCCGGGTCGCCAGGCAGGCGTTGCCCTCCCATTCGATGCGGAACCGGACCGTTCGGTGAGCTGAGCGTAGCCAAGCCTACGGGCGGACATCGCCATGCCGCCGCCGGACTGGTCCGCGCCGAGCTGGACATGGTCGCCAGTGATGACGACCTTGGCGCCGCGGCCGAGGCTCGTCGCGCCGAGTGCCTCCGAGGTTACCGGCTCCCAGTTCTCGGATACGCTGGACCTCACGCAGCGCTTCAGCTGGCACATGGTAAGGCCCGCATCTCCTCCAGGCACCCGTCGGTGATCCTCGAGATCGTGTCATGCGACACCTCGATCCCCATCGCCCGCTGGAACCGGGGCCTGGCCGACATCATCATCGTGTGCTGGACCGCTCATTGAGACTCGCGAAAGAGATCGTTGGGTAAGGACGTGCCGGCGTGGCTGGCTGCTCACCGCCCGCCGCACCGATCTGGTCTGCGACCGGGTCCGGGTAATCAACCGGCTGCGGGCCATGCTGGCCCACCCATGCCGCCGGTCAGTCGGCGCGGAACCGGTAGCCGAACCCGCGCACGGTCTCGATCACCGACGAGCGCGGGCCGAGTTTCTTGCGCAGTGAGTGCACAACTGCCTCGATAACGTTGGATCCGACGTTGGCGTCGTAGCCCCAGACGTCGGCCAGGAGGTCGTAACGGGAGACCACCGCTGCGGCATGCTGGCTGAGGTAGCTGAGCAGCTCGAACTCCAGCGGGGTCAGGTCGATGCGCTCGCCGTCGATGAGCACCTGCCGTTGCCGCGCATCGAGCAGGTTGTCCTCGGAGAGACCCAGCTCGTCAGATCCGATACGGGTGAACCAGCCGTCGACCGAAGATGGCCCGAACTCGAGGTACAACCCGTAGTAGATGCGTCCGTCGAGTTCGACGTCGCCTCCGGGGATGACCGCGCCCCCCAGCGGGGCGAGGACTGGCGCGTAGACCTCTGGGTGGTTGGTCGTTGAGTAGTTGCGCCGCAGGCTGGGTCGCAGCTCCATGTACATGCGCTTGAGGTCCCGCCAGCAGGCGGCCTGGGCCGGGCAGGGCCCGTCGCCCGCTTCCCTGGCCAGCCACCGCCTGATGAGGAGCACTTCCTGGCTGGCAGGAATCGGGTCCCGGCGCAGGTGGCCGAGCCAGCTGGCCACCACCGGATCGTCGGCGAACTTGCGCGGGTCATGCCGTCCGCTGTTGGCCATGATGATGAACCCGGCGACCTCGCCATAGGCGTCGCGTGCGACGCGGAAGGCGTCTGGCCAGCGGGCCCACCACTGTCGCAGCCAGGCGGCGGCGGCTGGCGTCTCGTGTTCGACGATGATCGCGTCGATGGCCGCGGCGTCGGCCGGAGTGGCCGGCTCAACGGCGAACTGGTGGCCTCCGCTGGGGAAGTGGGCCTCCCGGACCTCCGGGTTTTCGACCATGTAGATCATGTCGGCGGTGTACCGCCATAGCTGCGACTTGGGAGCGCGGCGCAACTCGGCTCGCAGGTGCGTCCAGGCCCGCTGGCGAAGGGCCAGGTGCCGGACCGGATCGGCGACCCGCAACTGGGTCGCGATGGCCCGCTGGACGGATTCATGCAGCGCCAGGCCTTCGCAGGTGCTGTCCACGAACGGCAGGTCCCGAAGGCGCTCAAACCCCTTCCAGGAGTCGGCCCCAGGCAGCATGGCCTCGATCAGCGGCCGGGACACCCGGCGCACGAGCGCAGCCGCCTCTACCAGGTTGCGGGTCTCATCGTTCAGGTCATCCAGGTAGGCGAGGGCGAACTCGTCGAGCAGGCGCCCCAGTGCGACATCCTGCACGGGCACCGGCGACCGCGCCTTGGCCGCCAGGGCGGCGAGCATCAGCGTCAGCGGGTGCCCGCCGGCAAAGCGTGAGATCAGCGGCACATCCGCCTCGGCGACGTCCACGGACCGCAACAACTCGGCGCTCTCCTCGCGGCTCAGCGGCCCCATCAGGAGCATCTCGAAGGTGCCCGCGGGCAGTCGGCTCCAGGCCGGATGCGGCCGCTCGCGCCCGCACAGAACCAGCCGGATGTTGCCGGGCAGCGACGGCGCCAGCTCCTGCCGCAGCCACGTGTCGAGCAGGCGGAACACCTCATACTGATCGAGGGTTATCACGACGCGCTCGGCGAGATACGCCAGCTCGCCGATCCGGTCCGTGGTCCGGCCGTCACCGCCGCGAACTTCGATTCCCGAGGTCGCTGCCAGCGCCGCGAACAACCCCTGCTCGGTCGGTTCGACCGCCTGGCAGTCCAACGTAAGGACGCAGGCCCGGCTGCCTTTCCTCTGGCGTCATGCCCGGCTTCCGCTGCAAGACGAAGATCACTTTGGCCATGTTCTGCCTCCGAGGGATCGTTCGGTTGGGACCGGTATGACCCGGGCCGACTGATCTGGCCCGAGATGATGCTAGGCCCGTGCCAGTCCCGGCAGATGAGGAGAACATGAGGAGTGGATTAGTTTCGCCGCGAAGGCTGCGGGGCTGTGGCGTAGCCCCGTTGGCGGCATAGCCTTTTAGCGGTACCGGTTTGCGTGGTCGCAGGGAGGCAGCTGTGGGGGCAACAGTGATTCGGGGCGGGCGGGTCAAAGACATTTTCGTTGGCCGTCAGAACGAATTGGATCGTCTGGGATCCCTGCTTGGGGATGGCGCCGCCCGCGTGATGTTTGTCCACGGGCTGGCCGGATCGGGCAAGTCCACGCTGATGCAGCAGTTCGCGCAGCGGGCAACGGCGGTCGCCAGGGTGCTGACCGGCCGCAGCCGCACAGAGACCGGGCGGTGGCTGTCCTTCCGCGCCGTTTATAAATCTGTTCCCGCAGGTTCCCTGGGCCGTCTGCCCGGCGGGTTGCTGCTGGCAGCGTGCTGACCTGGGCTCATCCGAGCATAGATATCGATTCGAGCATTCGTAGTGTTTCTTCATGATTCCTGAGATCTCTTCTGCTATTAATGGTGTTTTCCCTGATAGGTGAAGAGGAGGAGACAGGTGGGGCTCGCTGCGGTGCGCGACATCCGGCCGCAGCTGCGGCTGGAGACCTCCGATGAGATCGCGGCGTTCGAGCAGGATCTGCTGGCGGAGTTCGTGCTGGCCCGCGCGTCGGCGGGAATCACCGACGCGACGATCCAGGCTGACGTGGCGGCGGTGGTCGGGCTGCGGGAGTGGCTCGGACGGCCGTTGTGGGAGATGACCGCCCGTGACCTGGACCGGTTCTTCGGCTCTGATCAGCGGGGCCTGGCGCCTGGGACGAAGGTGCGCAAGGCAGCGGCATTCGCGGTGTTCTTCGAGTTCCTGGAGTTGCGGCACCGCCCGGATATCCACGCCGCTACCGGGTTCGTAGTGGAATCCCCGCTGGATGAGGTGAACCGGCCGCGCGGCGGGGCCAGCTCCCGGCTGCGGATCCCGCCCTGTGAACGGGAGATCGACAGGCTGTTCACCGGCTGGCGCACCGACATGCTGACCGCCCGCAAGTACGCCCCGGCCGCCCGGAACTACACCGCGATGCGGCTGGCCAGCCTGATCGGTCCGCGGGTGTCGGAACTGTGCCTGCTGACGATGCGGGACGTGTGCTGGGACCTGGGCCGGTTCGGCAAGCTCCTGCTGCACGGCAAGGGCAGCAGGGGGCGGGGGAAGAAGGACCGGCTGGTGCCGCTGATCAACGGAGCCCGGGACCTGCTGGAATGGTGGGCCGGCGGGCCGCGGTGGGAGTTCGACGACCGGGTCAACGACCCGGCCGCGCCGCTGTTCCCGTCCGAACGGCGCAACGGCGACGGGTCCAGCCGCCCGGTCACCGACGACGCGCTGCGCCTCGGCCTGGCCGACGCGGTCGCCGCGCACCTGCCCGCCCAGGCCGGAAAACTGACCCCGCACCTGCTGCGGCACTACGCCGCCTCCGAACTCTACCGCAATGGAATGGACGTTTTCGCAGTTCAGGAGGTACTCGGGCACGAATGGATCAACACGACGATGATTTACGTCCACGTCCACCGCAGCCACGTCGAGGACGCCTGGGTCCAGGCCGGGCGGCGCGCTGCCGGGCGGTTCGGGGGCGAGCGGCCGTGAGGTGGAACCTGCGGCTGGCCGCCGCCCAGCGCGACATCTGGAGAGCCTCCCAGCTGCAGCGAATGCTAGCCGACGCGGGGCTGGTGATCAGCGCCGGGAAGATGTCGAACCTGTGGTCCGGGCAGCCGGTCACCATCCGCCTCGATGACCTGGAAGTCATCTGCGAGGTGCTCGGCTGCGAGCCAGGTGACCTGCTGGTCCGCGAGCCGGGCAAGGTCCGCCGCGACCAGCCGGAACACGACGATACCCAGCCGGCCGCGGCGGGCAGCGGACCGGTGATCCGGCGCCGGAGCGCCGGGCGCTCCGGGCCGCCAGTGTGAACGCCCCGGCCCGCCCGCAGGCCGGTAGGCGGAGACGTCGGCCGCGCGCGTCCCGGCTGAGAAGCTGCGATCACTGCCTGGCCTGGGGGATGTTCACCGAGCGGCTCTGCAAGGCCTGCCGCAGTTTCGCCAGCACCTACCCGGCGGGCACGTGCACGACCTGCGGCCGGGACCTGCCCGTGGACGCGGGCGTATGCCGCCCGTGCCGCAAGCAGGCCAGCCTGATCGCCGACCCCGGATACAAGACGGCGCTGGACCTGTCCGCCGCAGCCGTCACCGGCCACCAGCTGCGGTTCCACTTCGGCCGGCTGGCCACCGTGAACAGCAGGTCATCACCTGCCCCGCCCGGGGCAGCACCGCGGCCGCCGATGACCCGGCTCCGGCCGGGGTGGGTTCAGCTGCTGCTGCTCGACGCGCCGCGCGACCTGTCCCGTGCCAGCGCCCAGCTCCCGCCCCTCGACCCCGGCCTCGCCGGTCGGGTGCACGCCGAGGCCGAGCACCTGGCCGGGATGCGCGGGTGGTCGCCGCGCACGCTGTCCCTAACCCAGCGCGGCCTACGGATCCTGCTAGCTGTCCACGGGCCCGGCGAGCAGGTCCGGGCCAGCACGGTCCGGCAGCTGACCGCCAGGAACATGCCTTTCCCGCACATCACCGACGTGCTGGCCGCTGCCGGGGTGCTGGACGACGACCGGCCCGACACGCTGAGCGTGTGGCTGGATGAGCAGCTCGCCGGGCTGCCCGCCCAGATCCGCGGCGAGCTGGATGCTTGGCTCAGCCTGCGCCGGAACAGCGGGCCCCGCTGCAGGCCGCGCAGTCGCCGGACGATCGTCCGGGACGTCTCCAGCATCCGGTCCTTCCTCGCCAGCGCCGGCACCCGGTACTCCACGCTGCGGCAGGTCACCCGCGACGACATCACCGCCTGGCTGGCCGGACGGCCCGGCCGGTTCCGGCCCCAGGACGCCAGCACGCTGCGCAGCCTGTTCGGCGCCCTGAAGGCTGAGCGGCTCATCTTCGCTAACCCGGCCCGCGGCATCCGCGTCAGCAGGCGCAACCCGTCAGTGCCCGCCCCTCTGCCATCGCAGCTGGTCATCGTGACCGCCGAGGCGGCGAGGGGTGATCCCGCGCTGCGGGTCGTGGTCGCGCTGGCCGGAGTGCACGCGCTCCTGCCCGGGCAGATCCGCGACCTGCGGCTAGAGCAGATCGACCTAGCCGGCCGGCGGCTCGACCCTGGCGGGCTCGACCACCCGCTGGATGAGTTCACCGTCAGCGCGATCCGCGGCTATCTCGGCTTCCGGAACCAGCGGTGGCCCGCCACCAGCAGCCCCTACCTCCTGGTGACCCGCAAGACCGCGCACACGGGCGAGCCCGCCAGCCGGTTCTGGCTGAACCGGCTGTTCCAGAGCCTGCCCGTGACCGCCGAACAGCTCCGCGACGACCGGATCATCGAGGAAGCCCTCGCCGGGCACCCCGATCCGCTGCACCTGGCCGCCGTCTTCGGGTTTGGGCCCCGCACCGGGCTGCGCTATGCGGAGGCTGCACGCGACATCACAGAAGGAGGTGCTGCAGGTGATGCTAAGCCAGCCTGCAGCGCGCGGCAGTTGCCACGGCCGCAGGCTTGACACGAGCCACCGAAGCTGACAGGTAATGATGGAGTGGGTCGGCCCTGTAATCCAGCCGACTGCTATAGGCGTCAGTATCTTTCAGTAGGGATCAGCCGGGGAGAGAAGGGTGACCTCAGAGCAGAAAGCCTCCTATGCGCTCGGCTGTTCAGGGCCGAAGCCCGCAGTCCAGATGGAGTACGGCCGCCTCCTGCAAGAGCGGCAGGCGTGTGATGCGCCTGTTCCATCACCAGGTGCGATGGCATGACGGGCAGCGCAGGTCGCACTCCGGTCGGGACGGAGGATGCCTGGAAGTTCGGTGCCTTTACCGGCGCGCTTACGGTCCTCACAGGGTGGCTTCCCGGCCTGATCCTGGGCGCCGTCTCTGAGGTGAACTCGCCTGCTTATAAGGCAGCGCACACTGCCGGGCAGGCCGTCGGCTACTGGTCGTTCCCGCCGTGGCGCGAAGGGTTCATCGCGGGCTGGGTGCTGACGTTGATCTTCTGGGCGTTCATCTGCGGATGGGTCGCGTTCAGGGGCAAGTCCTGGCCGCGATCGACCAGCGTGGCGGGCGTTGCGGGAGGATTCGTCTTCGGCAGTCTCGGAGCTGTTTTCACGGCTTTGTTCGCCATGATCGTCCCTATTGCGCTTGCCCTCGCCGCACCGTGGATCGTCATCCTGATCATCGAGTGACAGGTAGAGCAGATGGCGGCCAGTCAGGGAATGATCTGTGACCCCGTACTGGCCACTGCATCATGAACCAACGTGTGTTCAGCAACAGGCGGAATACACACCAGCCACGTGGAGCACGCGCATGCCGCTAGAATCGATCGCCTGCACCAACTGCGGATCCACCGACGTCCAGGAGGTCAAGCCCAGCACCTACTTTTGCAGGCACTGCGAAACCGTCTGCAAGCACCTTGACCCTAGACGGGTCGCCGTCGACCACACGCCAAGCTTCTGTAAGCACGGTAACCCTGTAGAGGTGCAGTGCCAGATATGCAAAGCCGGGATGTGCAGGGACCAATGTGACATCGGGCCTGAAATTGATATGAGCCGTGAGGCCAAGTTTATGACAGGGCGGTGGGTACCGACCGCTGGGTTCGGCTACTTCTATATGGATGGCGGCGCCGTCGGCAGTACCGCCAGGGGCGAAGGACCGTTTCTCCCCGAGAGGAAGCTCGCAGCAAGCCTGCAGTTGAAATACGGCGAACTGCACCACTTCTGCTACGACTGCATGATCGCCGCGGTGCCAGCCACGGCAGACTACATCGCATCAGGCGAACTATGTAACTGGCCGTCATGCGTCACCAAGGCCGTCGCTCGATGTTCCTGCTGCGGCAGCGCGTTTTGCGCTGACTGCATGACAGACGAGTGCCTGGTCAGTCCTTACGGCATTGAGCGTGGCACTTATCAGGATCTTGAGTCGGGACAGTGGCTCAGGTGGAGGGCATCGCTGCCTGAAATCCTGATTCAGCTGTCAGAATCTTCCGCCGCTAAGCAGCGCCTTGATCCTGTTCCCTGCCGGGTCGAATGGCGGGTTCCTCGGGGGCTGTGCTATCCGTGCGCCCGCGAAAAGGGCTACGAAGCAGCAGAGACGGCGAGGAGAATCTGTGAGCAGGATTACCCCGGCCGCCTCGTCAAATTTGAGGGCGAGAGGAGTGTTCCTGCATTCTGGGTGCCTGCTGCCCCACGGATGACAAGGAACGGCCAACTCAAGGAAACGTTGAAGGCCCGCAAAACCGCCTGGAGCTATGCGGCCGAAATCGGCCACCGTTTGCAGGATTTTGTGGTGGTTGACGGGAAGTGCCGCAGGACGAAGCTGGCTACGGAATCGTCTTGGACGCCGCAGACTCTTTACGTGATCCTCGACGATCGCGGTCAAGTGCAACCGTCCGCCGTCCCCCCGGGAGACGCAGCAAGGTGATCGGCTGCCGGAGGCGGCTGTGTCTCTGGCCGCGGCTTCCGGGAACTCACGGCTGACCCGTCTCCAGAACGGCGGCAGATCCGTGAGTTCGCGAGATTCTCCCCCTCAGAATTGCTGAACTCTCGGGAGACGGCTTCGAGGCGTTCTACTGCATCCCGGGCCGGGAAGGGGCGCATGAGAAAGGTGGCGTCGAGGGCGAGATCGGCCGGTTCCGGCGCCGCTGGTTCGTCCCGGTGCCGCAGGCCGCCTCGCTGGCGGAGCTGAACGCCCGCCTGGCCCAGGCCGATGCCGCCGAGGATGCCCGTCACATCGACCAGCGCGCGGCCACGGTCGGTGAGGACTTCGCCGCCGAGGCGCCGTTCTTGCTGCCGCTGCCAGCCGAGCGGTTCGACACCGCCGCGACGCTGTGGCCGCGGGCGGACCGGTATGCGCGGATCGCCGTCGGCAAGTGCCGGTACTCGGTGCCCGCCCGCCTGATCGATGCCCGGGTCCGGGTCCGCCTGTCAGCTAACCAGCTGGAGGTCTACGACGGGTCGAGGCTGGCTGCGGTGCATCCGCGGCTGGCCGCGTCCGGGGCCGAGCACCTGGATCTGGATCATTACCTGGAGATCTTGTCCCGCAAGCCGGGCGCGCTGCCCGGCGCGGCAGCCCTGGTTCAGGCTCGCGCCAGCGGCTCGTTCACCGCTGCCCACCAGGCTTTCTGGGACCGGGCCCGGGCCAGGCTCGGTGACAGCGCGGGCACCAGGGCGCTGATCGAGGTGCTGCTGCTGCACCGGCGGATGCCCGCCGCGCAGGTCATCACCGGGATCCGCGCAGCGCTGGAGGCCGGCAGCTGCTCGCCGGACGTGGTCGCGATCGAGGCCCGCAAGCACGCCGCGGGCATGACCGGCGCCGCTGACGCCGGCGAGCGGCCCTGGCCGGCGCTGCCGCGACCGCGGCCCGCGCGGGCCGCGGTCGTCACCCTGCCGCGCCGCGAGGCACGATTGCCGGCCGACGCCCGCCCGGCCCCGTCGGTGGCCGCCTACGACCAGCTGCTGACGGCCCCGCCCGCCGCCGGCGCGGGGAGCGCCTGATGGCCAGGGCGCCCGCGCGGGACGAGCTGACCGACACCGCCGCCGACGCCGCGATCGACCAGGCCTGCCGGATCCTGCGGCTGCCCACCATCCGTGACCGGCACGCCGAGATCGCCGCCGCCGCCGCCCGCCAGCAGGCCAGCTACAAAGGCTTCCTGACCGAGCTGCTGTCCCTGGAATGCGACGACCGCGAGCAGCGCCGCAAGGCCCGCCTCGTCCGCGACGCCGGCTTCCCCCGCCCCAAGCGGATCGAGGACTTCGACTTCGCCGCGAACCCGCAGGTGCCCGCCGCGCTGATCCACACCCTCGCCAGGAGCGCGTGGGTCGGCGCCGGGCAGCCCGCCTGCCTGATCGGCGACTCCGGCACCGGCAAATCCCACCTGCTGATCGGGCTGGGCACCGCCGCCGCCGAGAACGGCTACCGGGTGAAATACACCACCGCCGCCGCGCTGGTCAACGAGCTGGTCGAGGCCGCCGACGACAAGACCCTCTCGCGCACCATCGCCCGCTACGGCCGGGTCGACCTTTTGTGCCTGGACGAACTCGGCTACCTCGAGCTCGACCGCCGCGGCGCCGAGCTCCTGTTCCAGGTCTTCACCGAACGCGAGGAACGCGCCTCCATCGCGATCGCCTCCAACGCCGCCTTCTCCGAATGGACCTCCACCTTCACCGACCCCCGGCTCTGCGCCGCCATCGTCGACCGGCTCACCTTCGACGCCCACATCATCGCCACCGGCACCGACTCCTACCGGCTGCGCACCACCCGCGCCCGCCACCAGGCCAGCAAGACCTGACAACCCCGCACCCCACGGAGGTGCCGTCATGCTGATCAGCCAGCCCGGCAGCGACTACCAGATCACCGAGATCACCCTCGACGCCGGGCACACCCGCGACATCATCCGCCTGCTCCTGGACGCCCACTCCGTCCTGGACCACCTCTACCTCGACGGCACCCAGCCCGCCATCACCGCCCCCGCCGAAGCCTGCCTGCGCGAGTCCGGCAGCCCCTACACCCTGCCCGCCCTCATCACCGCCCTCGACGACGTGATCAGCCAGCTCACCCGCCTCATGCGCGACGCCGTCCTGCACATCGAGCCGCCCCCCACGAACCCGCCCGCACCCCTCCCGTTCTGACACTCCGCCCAGATAGCAGCCCCGGCCGCCGCAAGAGCCGAGATCCCCTGCCAGCCAGGCGGGCCCAGATCAAAGGAGAACCCCGCCACCGCGACCACCCCAGGCGGGGCCAGATCAGAAGAGAACAGCGGGGCCACTTCAGGTTGACAAAGCCACCGCCACCGACGCCGAGCGGGCCACCCTGGAATGGACCATGACCGGTACACACCAGGGTGATCTTCCGGGGCTGCCGGCCACGGGCAAGCCGTTCTCGGTCCGGGGCTCCACGATCTTTGAGATCGCCGCTGACAAGATCTGCGCCGTGCGTGACTACTGGGACCTAGCCACCCTCTTGCGCCAGGTCGGACTGATGGCCGAACCCGCGACCGCCTAACGCCGATTTCACCAGGCGGGCTGCGTCCCCGGCATGACATCCCCTGCACACCGCTGCCTAGTCCAGAAGAACCCAAAAATGGATGATATGGGCGCGGCCGGGCGTCTTACCGTACCGCCAACACAACCCCACCTTGCTGCTCCAGGTCCAAACGTTGAGGGCCTCATAGTCGCCCATGAAGCAGACGACTCCCTCAGATACGCAGTCGCCGCATTCCCCGGCCTCGGTCTCATGACCTACCAGGTCACGTTCCATCTCAGCGCCGTCGAAGAACCCGGGAGCACCTAAAGAATCCAGCGCGGCCTCAAGCTCCACTTCCCCGCGGCCATCATGCCTGTGTCCATTGCGGAATCGACTGTCCGCGCGGCTCACGCCTGGTAGGTGCATGAAGTCCTTGTGCTGCCTGGCCTGGCTAGAGGTCAGGGTTGCGGGCCCGGCGGCCAGCGGGTGCGTGCCATCCCTCAACGACGAAAGGGATGACGTTGAGCATCGTAGATGAGCCGCGCCCGGTGACCGGCGGCGTGGAGCCGCGCCGGGCGAAAGCGGACGAGGTGCTGGCCGAGGTCGCCGGGCGGCGGGCGGGCCGGGGATGAGCGAGTATCAGTATTACGGGTTCCTGGCGGTGGACCGCCCCCTGACCGCTGCCGAGCAGGCGGAGGTCCGCCGGCTGTCGACTAGGGCGAGGATCACCGCGACCAGCTTCACCAACGAGTACCACTGGGGGAACTTCAGGGGCGATCCCCGCCAGATGATGCGGCGTTACTACGACGCGCATCTGTACCTGGCGAACTGGGGTTCTCGCCAGATCATGCTCCGGCTGCCGCGAGCCCTGCTCAGCCCCAAGGTCGCCGGGCGATATAGCGTCGAAGGTCACGTAGATGTTATGACCACACCCGGATCTGTGATTCTCGATCTGACCAGCGAGGACGATTCGGGGGAGTGGGAGGAGGGTGCCGAGGACTCGCTGCCGGCCATTGCTGGCGTCCGCCCTGAGCTAGCCGCCGGTAACCTGAGAGGACTGTACCTGGCGTGGCTGTCGGCCTACGGCGCGTGGGAGCGTGACGAAGGCGCTTTCGGCGATGATGACGAGGAAGTGAGGGAGCCGCCGGTACCTGCCGGGGTGGGGTCGCTGACCGCCCCGCAGCGGGCACTGGCTGATTTCCTCCGCCTCGATCCCGATCTGCTCGCAGCCGCGGCGCAGGGCAGGGCAGCCCGGAACTGCCCGAGGCGGCGGAGGATCCGGGCGAGATGGCCACCCACATCGCCGGGCTCCCTACGCATCCTGGCGGCGTCCGACGCCCGCCAAGCCGACAACGCCCGCCGCGCCGCCGCCGCGCCGCCGCCGGGCTTCCGCCCAGAACCCGAAAGCGGCGCCGCCAGACCCTCGCCATGCTCGCCGCCGACCCGCCATAACACCTCGCCCAGCCACCATCCCGCGCAGCCCGCGTCACTCACCGGTCCGGCCACCCGCGCGGCAGCACGCGCACAGACCGCCAGCAGCCAGAACCACAAGATCAAACCCGGCCCGAGGCAGCTACCGCGGCCAGCCAGCACCACCACGGCCGAATGTCAGTGCCATATGTGAACCTGAACACTGGCGAAGTGTGAAGACCTCCGGGTGCGCCGCCAGGGACTCGAACCCCGAACCCGCGGATTAAGAGGGGTGTGCCGGTCAGGCTACCTGCCAACTCCGGTTGCGGAGTCGGCAGGCCAGGTCCATGCTTTCTGCGCAGCGGGCGCCGCAGGACATGGCCTTCTGTGACGAAGCTGTCGACAGCCGCCAGCAAAATCCCGGAGAAGGCCGTCGGACCTGCGGGGGATGTCCAGGGCGGCAGGGCACCCGGCCGACCGGGAAGTGACTGGTAGCCTCAGCAAGGCCGGCAGGCAACGTTCATGGAGGCAGGTGGGAATGGCCGGTGATGTGCCCACGACAATGCCCGGCGGGCATGGCACGGCCACTACGCTTGCGGCCGTGGCAGAGCTGAGCCAGGCGGATCTGGATGAGCTGGTCGAAGAGGCCATCGTGGACGCCTATGGCGAGGACGAGCAGCTGACCGGCTTCTACACCATGATCGAATACAACCTGGCCCTCCCGTTCACGACAAGGGTCGTGGGTGTCGAGGTGACCGTGGCGGGCATTGACCTCACGGACTGGGGGATCGTCGCGATCTGCGTTCGCGGGACATACCGCCAGTTGATTCCGATCCTCGACCTCCCGCTGTCGGCGCCTCCTCCGCCGGGGTCGGAGTGGATCGCCGCCTACGGGCACTGGGCGGGCCAGGGATGAGCGAGTACCAGTACTACGAGTTCCTCGCGGTGGACCGTCCGCTGACCGCTGCCGAGCAGGCCGAGGTCCGCCAGATCTCCACCAGGGCCAGGATCACCGCCACCAGCTTCACCAACGAATACCACTGGGGCGACTTCAAGGGCAGCGCCGACCAGATGATGCAGCGTTTCTACGACGCGCATCTGTACCTGGCGAACTGGGGCACTCACCGGATCATGCTCCGGCTGCCGCGCACGGTCCTGGACCCGAAGATTGCTGAGCCGTACTGCGTCGACGGCCAGGTGGGCCTATCTACCACGCGCGACTACGTGATCCTCGACCTGACGAGCGAGGACGAGGCGGGGGAGTGGGTGGAAGATGCCGAGGACTCGCTGTCCGCCATCGTCGGCGTCCGCTCCGAACTCGCAGCCGGGGACTTGCGGCCTCTGTATCTGGCCTGGCTGTCGGGCTACGGCGGGTGGGAACGCGATGAGGATGCGTTCGGCGATGAGGACGAGGATGAGCTGGAGCCGCCGGTCCCGGCCGGTCTGGGATCACTCACCGCTCCGCAGCGCGCCCTGGCCGACTTCCTCCGCCTCGACTCCGACCTTCTCCAGGTCGCGGCCGTGGCCAGTCCGGCGCTGCCCGAAGTAAAGGACGATGCGCGCGCGCTGGCCACGCGCATCGCCAAGCTGCCCGTCAGCGACAAGGACAGGCTTCTCACGCTGATCGCAGAAGGCCAGGCGGCAAGGGCCCGGATGGAACTGCTGCGTAGCCTGCGCGGGGACCCAGATGAGCAGCGGTCCTCGCGGCCCCGGCGGACCGTCGCCGAGCTCCTCGACACCGCCGCGGCGAGCCGCCTGCAGCGCGAACGGCAAGCTGCGGCCACGGCCGCTGCCCAGCAGGCCCTCCGGGAACAACGGCGTGCGGCCGCCCGGCAAAGGCGCCTTGACGAACTGGCCCGGGACCCGGAGACTGCGTGGGCCGACGCCGAAAGGCTGATCAGCACCAGGCTGCCAGCTCAGTACGACGCGGCCGTCACCTTGCTCAGGGATCTGCAAGAACTCGCGCAGCGCGAGGACCAGGCCCGGGCGTTCGCGCGGCGCTTCGCGGCTCTGCGCGAAGCGCACCTCCGCAAGCCCAGCCTCATCGCCCGGTTCGACCGGGCTGGGCTCACGGTTTGAGCGGGTTAAGAGCCTGTTGAAGAACCTGGGCGTGGGTTGGTCGGGTGATGATGATCGATTGTTTGGCCGGCGCTCGGCGTGTCGTGCTGATATGAGGCTGGGCCTTCGGATACGAGCAGTGGTGACGAAACCCTGTTCACCCCGAAGGCCCAACAGTGTCTTTCTACCTTGTCGCCGGGCAGGGCGCATCCACCGACCCGGTTCCGGCCGGCGAGCACCTGCCCAGCCAGCGCCCCCGCCGCTACCCGTCGGACACCGACGATGACGAGTGGGAGGTCATGGCCGGGTACGTGCCGGTCGGTGGCACCACCAGCCGGGGCGGTGTCGCGGTGCAGTATCCGCGCCGCGACGTCGTGGACGCGATCCGATACGTGGACCGCACCAGTTGCCAGTGGCGGGCGCTACCGGCCGACTTCCCTCCCTGGCTCACCGTGTACCACTACTTCCGTACCTGGAACCGCGATGGCACCCTGACCCGCCTGCACGACGGGCTACGCGCCCAGGTCCGCCTGGCACTGGGCCGCAATGTCGATCCCACCGCCGCGGCGGCGGACTCCCAGAGTGTGCGCGCCGCGGAGACCGTCGCCCGATCCAGCCGCGGCTACGACGCTGGCAAGAAGATCAACGGCAGGAAGCGGCACATCGTGGTCGACACCTGCGGGCTGCTGCTAGTCGTGCTGGTCACCGGCGCCAACGTGCAGGACCGCGACGCCGCCAGGCTGCTTCTATGGGCGCTGCGTACCTGCTTTCCCACCATCAGCCTGCTGTGGGCTGACGGCGGCTACTCCGGCCAACTCGTCGACTGGGCCGCGACCACCCTGGCCCTAACCGTCCAGATCATCCGCAAACTCACCGGTCAGGTCGGCTTCCAGATCCTGCCCCGCAGGTGGGTTGTGGAAAGGACGTTCTCCTGGATCAACCGATGCCGACGCACCGTCCGCGACTACGAACGCCTCCCCGCCCACCACGCCGCGATGGTGCAGTGGTCCATGGTCATCATGATGACCCGACGCCTGGCCCGTCACCAGCGCGCCGCCCGCCGCGCGCCACTCCCCGCAACATGAACAGGTTCTCCAACAGGGCTCTGAACCGCAGACCGTTCGCGATGACCCGCTCAAAGCGCTATACATGCTTATAGTAGCCATGTATAGTTCCTGCCTGTGACACGATCCCAAGGTCCGGTGCCGTCGATCGGATGGTTGGTCTGGCGGCTGGCGGTGAAGTGGCGAGCCGGGCTCGACCGCGCACTGACCCCGGTCGGCCTGACCTCCGCTCAGTACGGCTTGCTGGCCTCGTTGCATGGTCTGTCCAGTGGCGGCCGCCAGCCAAGCCAACGTGAACTCGCCGACTTCAGCGGCTTGGAGCCGATGTTCGTGTCCAAGCTCATCCGGGCGCTGGAGCGCGACGGGCTGGTCGCTCGTGCCAGCAACCCGGCGGACTCGCGCGCGTTCGCGCTGACCCTCACCGAGCGCGGCGTTGCGGCGGTGTCGAAGGCGCGCGCGATCGTCGTGGAGTTGGAACAGCGGCGTCTTGCCGTGCTCGGTGAGCCGGACAGCAAGCGACGCGCCGCGCTGCAGGAGGCGCTGCTGATGCTGCTCGACCACACCGATGCAATTGAAGGAAAGGACCGGGACCAATGAACCTTCGCCGGGAACCCACCAGGTGGACCAGGCCACTACAGTTGACCGTCGCGGTTGGCTCCCTACTGACCACGATCGGCACCGCCATCGTGCTCGGCTATGTCACGCCGGAGGTCGTCGCGGCGTATTCACCCGACCTGAGCGTTGCGCAGATCGACAGCTTCCTCGTCGGATACCGCATCGTCGGACTTATCTTTCTGGCCGCCAACACCATCGGCATCTTGGCCTTGTGGGGCAGGGCGTGGGTCTTCTACTTCGTCCTGGTCCTCGACCTTATCCAGGCGATTGGCTTCCTGACGTTCGACCGCGCCGCGGCGGGCCTGCGCGACCTCGGCAACATCGCCTCGATCGTGACTGATGGCGGCGGCGGCGTGCTCGCCGTCGTACTGCTCGGCTTCCTCATCCACTACCGCACTGCGTGGGCGCGGCGCCGGGTGGTGGCAAAGCCGTGAACATCACCATCATTGGCTCCACCGGCTTGACCGGTCGGCATGTGCTCGCCGAAGCGCTACGCCGCGGCCACCACATCACCGCGTTCACCCGCCGTCCGCAGAGGCTGCCCGACACGTCCAGGCTCGCCTCCGTCGTTACAGGCGACGGGCGCGACCCACGGGCCGTGCGCGAGGCGATCGTGAGCGCTGACACGGTCGTCGCCATCGTGTCATCTCGCAGCCGCAAGGGCCCGCACCACGCTGCCGCGGTATCGCAGATCCTCACCGAGGCGATGACCGACCTCGGCGTCCGGCGACTGGTCGTCACCAGCGTCTACCCGATCGTCGGCGCCAAGCCTCGGCTGCCCATGGCGCTGCTGCGGCTCGTGTTCGCCGACGCATACGCCGACGTTGCCGAAATGGAGCGCATCGTCTCAGGCAGCGACCTCGACTGGACCATCATGCGGCTCAACCGCCTCACCAACAAACCCGCCCGCGGACAACCTCGCATGACTGCGGAGCTGTTCGATAAACCGTCCGCCCTCACCCGGGCCGACGTCGGCAGCGCAGTGCTCGACATCATCGAAGACGCCAATAACATCAAGACCGCGATCAACGTGGCCGGCCCGCTGTGACACAACCACTGAGTCCTGGGTATCCCTGCGGGGGACGTCCTGCGGGCGTGAAAATCGGGGGTGGCTGCCCGCCGACGTCGGTTTCGCTTGGTGCCTGAGCCCGTCACTTAGTCTGACGCCGGGAGCCGCCTCCAGGGTCCTGCATTGTTGCCGTGAGCACGCGATTCCGCCTTGTCGTCCCTGCTGGCTCCTGCGGGCAGCCGCCGGAATCTGGTTGCTGCTCGCGAGAGGACAGAGCTGATGGAGGAGATCACTGAGGAAGAGGCCGAGCTGGTGGCGCGGGTGGCCGCGCTGGATATCGGCAAGGCATCGCTGGTGGCGTGCGTGCGGGTGCCGCACGAGACGATCCCGGGCAGGCGCCGGCAGGAGGTCCGCACGTTCGCCACGATGACCCGGTCGCTGCTGGAGCTGCGGGACTGGCTGGTGTGCCATGGCGTGACCCGGTGCGTCATGGAGGCCACCTCGACGTACTGGAAGCCGCCGTTCTACCTGCTCGAAGACGCCGTTGAGTGCTGGGTGGTGAACGCCCGGGATGTCAAGAACGTCCCCGGCAGGCCGAAAACGGACAAGCTGGATTCTGTCTGGTTGTGCAAGCTGGCTGAGCGGGGGATGCTCCGCCCGTCGTTCGTGCCGCCGCCCTGGCAGCGGGAGCTGCGGGACCTGTGCCGCTACCGGCGCACCCTGGTCCAGGAGCGGACCCGGGAGAAGCAGCGGGCCGAGAAGCTGCCGGAGGACACGCAGGTGAAGCTCTCAAGCGTGATCAGCGACATCTTCGGCAAGTCCGGCCGGGCGATGCTGGAGGCACTCATCGCCGGGCAGCGCGACCCGCAGGTGCTGGCGGAGCTGGCGCTGGGGAAGATGCGCACGAAGATCAGCGTCCTGCAGGAGGCGCTGACCGGCCACTTCCGCGACCACCACGGCTACCTGCTGCGCATGATGCTGGACCGGATCGACGCGCTCACCGCCCAGGCCGAGGAGCTGACCACGCGGATCGACCAGGCGCTGGCCCCTTTCGCGAGCCAGGTGGCCCAGCTCGATGAGATCCCCGGCGTCGGCAAGACCGGCGCCCAGGAGCTCATCGCCGAGATCGGGGTGGAGATGGCCCGCTTCCCCACCCCGGGCCACCTGGCCTCCTGGGCCAGGTTCGCCCCCCAGGCGAAGCAATCGGCAGGCAGGAGCAAGCCCGGCTCCACCGGCAAGGGCAATCCCTGGCTCGCGGGCACCCTCGGCGAGGCTGCCATGGGCGCCGCCCGGACCAAGACCTTCCTGGGATCCCGCTACCACCGGCTCGCCCGGCGGCGCGGCAAGCAGCGCGCCCTGGTCGCGGTCGGCAACTCCATCCTCACCACCGCCTGGCACCTGCTCTCTGATCCCAGCGCCCGGTTCACCGACCTCGGCCCGGACTGGCACGACCGGCTCGCCCCACTACGGCGCAAGCGCCAGCTCGTCGCCGAACTGGAACGGCTCTCCGGCAAGAAGGTAGTGCTCCAGGAGGCCGCCGCCTGACACACGACCCCATCTCACCCGGCTCCGCTGCGCTCCGCCGGGTGCTGCCGCGTATCCAGCTGAACACCTATTTTCGATTCAGCCATTCCGCGTAACGGCGTGTAGCAGTAGGTAGCGGCTGCTCGGACACGCCGAGGCGAGCCTCCCAGAACAGCACGAAGCTCCCTGGTACGACTCTCGCTGAAGATCGTCAATACCGCGGGGAGCCTCGTGTGACCACGTATTCTGCCATCCTCGACATTCCCCGCGACACCGTCGCCTACCTCGCCAGCCTGCTGTCGCAACGCCGCCAGGTGCTGGGCACCCGGGCGGGCGGCGGGCGCTGAGCGTCGGCATGCAGGCAGTCCTCGTCCTGCGCTGGTTCCTGGACAACACTTGCCTGAGCCAACTGCGCCGCGAGAACGGCATCGGCAAGTCCACCGCCTACAGCTACCTGCATGAGGGCATCGACGTCCTCGCTGCCCAAGCCCCCAACCTGCACACCGCGCTGGAAGCGGCCAAATAGGCCGGGCACACCCATCTCAACATCGACGGCACCCTGATCTACACCGACCGCTCGTCCACCCCGGGCCCCACCCCCGGCCTGGACCTGTGGTGGTCGGGAAAACACCATCACCGCGGCGGCAACATCCAGGTGATCTCCGTCCCCGACGGCCACCCGATCTGGGCCTCCCCGGTACGCCCCGGCCGCGAACACGACACCACTGCCGCCCGCACCCACCCCGGCCTGGTCGCTGCTCTGGCCGCGGCGAAGGCCGACGGCCTGCCCTCCCTGTCGACCTGGGCTACGAAGGCGAAGCCGACACGGTCCGCGTCCCGATCAAGACGCCCGCCGGTGGCACCCTCACCGACGACCAGAAAACCTACAACCGCCTGCACGCCGCCATCCGCTCCCAAGCCGAACGCGCCAACGCCCAACTGAAGATGCGGTTCAAAGCGCTCCGCCGGGTCAGCCTCTGCCCCTGGCGCATCGGCCACATCACCGCCGCAGCCCTCGTGCTGTTCCAATTCGAGAAGGGCCGCACCGTCTGACGCGCGATGCTCTGTCCAAACAAAGATGACGGACTCCGGAGATGCTGATCTGTGACTCGCCAGGTAGGTCCGGACAAGAGGACTGCGGACTGTTCGGTGCTACCTGGCGTTTCAGCGGACCGGGCCGTGGATGGCAATGCCCGGCTGGTCCGTCAACCGTCGGGGTCGTCTCGACTAGCTGGCGTGCAGGGGGGACACTCTGTTCAGTCATCGATGAGGCCGCCCCAATCGAGATGAGGCGGCCCGCGGCGCGGAGGGAGCGCAGGCATGAGACGTTCGCACTTGCTCGACGCCCTGATCCGAGTAGCGCAGCCCCTCAACGTTCTTGTGCTTCCGGTACTAATCAAGCAGGGCAGGCAGGTGCGACGGCGGATGCCGCGGCTGCCGGCAGCCCGGGGCCCGACCGAGGGCGTGTTGCCGGGCACCGAACCGGCGCTGCGCCTGACTGTGCTGGGCGACTCAGCCGCCGCCGGCGTAGGGGCCCGCACCCACGACGAGGCCCTTGGCGGCTATCTCGGCGCCGAGGTGGCCCGCCGCAGCGGCAGGAAGACGTCGTGGCATGTGGTGGCTCGCAGCGGTGCGAAGACCCGCGACGTCACTCGGGATCTGGTGCCGCAACTCGTCGACCCTACCGATGTGATCATCGCGGTTGTTGGGGTCAACGACCTGAAGAGCTACCGGTTGATCCGGGACTTCCGCCGCGACACCGAGGCGCTGATCGAAGCCATCCGGCGTCAGGCCGGCCCGGTGCCCGTTGTGTTGGCTGGCATCCCGCCCTTCGAACATATGCCGGGTCTTCCCCGACCCATGCGGACCATCCTGGGCCTGCGCGGGCGTGCGATGGACGACGTCCTACGCAGACTCGCGATGCAGATGGGCAACGTGTGGCACATCTCTTTGAACGGATTGGAGTTCCCAGACAACGCCTTCACCGAGGACGGCTTCCACCCGGCAAGCAAGGGTTACCGACTGTGGGCGGAAGTGATCGCCGACCAGGTGGACGGCGCCGGGGTCACTGCCCTGCCCCGCCAAGCAGATGCGGACTCCACCACGTAGACAAGGAAAGTACACACGATCACCCGCGGTCACGGTGCATTACTCGGAATGTCTCACTGTGCAGGACACCAACGGCGCCGAGTGCAGGCCGTGCGACAGTTGACGTCAGCGCGCCGCCCGCCGCGTGCCACTCCCCGCAGCATGAACAGGTTCTTCAACAGGCTCTAAGAGTACCTGGACCGACCCGGTGCGGTGCTTCCATCGGCAGGCCGTGCGGCACATCGGTGCTGTGATGTCAGGCGGATGGCTCAATCTGTCGCTTGGCTCAGCCTTCGTGCTGGTCAGGTGAGCTGGGAGAGGTCAAGTTCGGCTTCGTGCCCGTCTGAGAACCGGACAATTACGCTGGCGTGTCCGCCTACGGCCTCAAGGTAGGCGTTGAGCGTGGACAGGAGCAGGTCGTGAGGCTGTTCCATGCGGCTGACCGCTGCCTGGGTCACGCCCATTCTCCTGGCCAGCTCGACCTGAGTCAGTTCGGCGGCCTGCCGGAGCGCCGCCAGGCCCATCGCGTAGGTGCGGTCGGCTTCTTCCATGTCGTGGCGGACCTGTGCAACGTCGGCGGTCAGGTCGGGCCGCTGGGCGAGCTGGCTGATGCGGTCGTTGCCACGGATGAACCTAACGTCCTCTGTCATCGGAGTTTCCCTTCTGGCGCAGCCATGCGTCGACGAGCGCTTCCCCGCGCGCTGCCGCGCTTGCGTAAAACACGTCACCGATCGCTTTCTTGTCGAAGCCGATCAGGGCGATCACGATCTCGTCGTCGGCGGGGAACCAGCAGATGATGCGGACGGCGACGTCAGGGTCGAATGGGTGGGCGACCCGCCAGAGTTCGTGCCGGCGGGCTTGGCGGACTCGCTTGAAGGTCGCGGACTCTTCGGCCGGCTTCGCTGGCAGGTCGGTGAGGGCTTGCAGCAGCGCCACGGCGATGATCAGGAGTCGGCCGCGGGGTCCGCTGGTCGTCGGCCGCCAGGTCGCGGTAGATCGCCGTGATCCCCCCGGGCGCCGATGGGTCAGCGTCGCCGGCGTAGCAGTACGCAGTCTTGTGCACACACAACACGGGAGCAGGCCGGCCGTAGGTCTGAGCGTCTTCTGGCAGCACAAGCGTCGGCGGGCCAGCCTGATTGAGAGGAAGCGTGATGGTGTGCCGGACCTGGCCGACCTGCATGGCGATCAGGCCGTCGAGCTTGTCACGGCGATACGGGGTAGCGGTGAGGCCGAGCCAGCGACGCGCCGGGATCTGCTTGACCGCATGCTCGAAGGCTGCGGCGGGGACGTGATGGCATTCATCAGCGACCACCAGGCCGTATCCGCCGGTCAGCGCGGCGACGTCGTCCCGGCGGGCCAGCGTCTGCAAGGTGACGACGTCGATGGTTCCGCGGAGCCTGGCGCGGCCGCCGCCGAGCTGGCCGGGTTTCACGCTGAGGAACTCGCCGATCCGGGCCCGCCACTGGTCGGCCAGCGCCTTGCGGTCAACGAGCACGAGCGTCGAGGTCGCGTGCGCGGCGATCACAGCGCAGGCGATGACCGTCTTGCCAGATCCGCGTGGGGCAACCAGCACGCCCAGGTCATGGCGGATCAGTTCTGCGGCAGCTTCCCGCTGGGCGGTCGTCAGGGTGGCAGTGCAGGCGAAATCCTGATCGCTTCCTGCCGAGCGCTCGTCGGTCACCTCCATGCGGCTGCCTGCCTCCTCGGCGAGGGACGTCACCGTGCCGAGCATGCCGCGCGGCAGGACCAGGCCGCCGTCGATGGTCTCGTCGAAGCTGTACAGGAACCTCGGTATGCCGTACGTGGAGGCGCGCATGCGCTGCCGCTCGTAGAACAGGGGGTTGTGCATCGAGGCCGCATGCCGCAGCGTCGCGGCCAGGCTCGGGGTCAGCTCGGCTTGCTCCACCCGGATCCCGGCGCCGAGCCGGGTGCGCAGGACGGGCGCAGCGGCCGGACGTGTCGCCGACGAGGTCGGCGAGGTGAGCCGCGTTACCTCCGCGCCGACGGCGACCCGCCCGGCCCGGTCGGCTGCCCAGGAGTTCCCGTGGGGTCATGCGTCCCGGCGTCGACAGGTATGCCCACTGGTCGTTGTGCGGTTCGAGTGTCTCCATATTCAGAAACACGGTCGCGCCGTCGCGGCGGGCGGGCTTGAACAGCGGCGCGGCGATCAGGTTCCCGACCCCGCCTGCGGGGAGCAGGTCCTGGGACGGGAACAGCCTGTCGTAGCTGGCCAGGTTCATCCGCCCGCGAAGCGCCATCGCCTCCCGCAGCAGCCCGCTGCCCAGCGCGTGCCGCCTCGGCCGGCACCGGGGCAGTGAAGAACACCCACGCGTGGGCTCCGATCCCCGACCGTGACACCTCCAGCGCCACCGGCACCTGCAGCGTCCGCCCGGCCTTGACATACATCAGGGCGTCGAACATCGCGTCCGGCCCGTCGAAATCAGCGGCAAGCCACCAGCAGCGGTCACCATCCAGCAGCGGGTACAGCCCGACGTGCACCTGCCCTTTCAGGTGCCCGGCCAGGACTTCCGCGGTCAGCGGCAGGTAATCACGGTCAGCGTGCCGGACACCCTTCCGCCATCCGCCGCGGACCGCCGGCACCCGCCCGGCCTTGCCGGTACGCCGGTTGTAGAAGCGCATCGCGTAGACATCCGTGCGGGCAGCGAACAGCGCGCCAAAGAACGCCACCTTCGCCTCCGGCGGCGAGCCGTCATGCACCGGACCGGGCGGCGCCTCGAAATACGCCGCCTGGGCAGGCCCGGGCGGCGCCGCCTGCTGCGGGCTGAGCTTCAGCAGCCGCAACAAACGCTCATTCTCGGCCCGCAGCCGCGCAAGCTCAGCCGCAACCGCCGCGGGGATCTCGCTCACAGCACGCCGGGCGCGCCCAGGTCGCATATACCGGACGCCATCGTGGTCGCTCCGGCGACCTGCAACACGATCAACAAGTGGGCGCAGGGCATCAGCGACGCTTACGCCCTGGGCGTGCTGGCGGAGATCAGCGGCCTTGACACCCCGATCGTGGTCCTTCCTTCGTCAACTCGGCATTGGCTAGCCGTGCCCGGTTCCGCCGCAGCGTCGAATCCCTCCGCGGCGAAGGGGTGCGCATCCTGCCCGGCGCCGGCGGGTTCGAACCGCACCCGCCCCGCACTGGCGGCGGCGCGCGGCTGGCGAACTGCACGCGTCTTGTCCTGGTGGCGGCATCGGATGACGGGGCCAAGGTCCCTACTGAGCGGGCCTTCCCGCGGTCATGATGGATGGCGGGGGTTTGCCTGCTGGCTGCCGCTCACCTGGCGCCTGAGCACGGCAGTTACGGGAACGGAGATCACATGTGCGAGTACTGCGGCTGCCAGGCTCTGGCCACGATCGGCGAGCTGACCCGCGAACATGATCTCGTGGTCAACATGATTGGTGAGGCGAGGGCCGCGCATGCTGTCTCGGACACGGCGCGGATGGCCGGCCTGGCCCGGCAGATCGCAGCCATTCTCGGACCGCACACCGAAGTCGAGGAGCGCGGGTTGTTCCCTGCCCTGACGGCCGATTTCCCGGATCATGTTGCTGGCCTGAAGGCGGAGCACCGGCGCGTGGAGGCGGCACTGGGTGAGGCGGCGGCGGGTACTCCGGACGATCCGGCCTGGCCGGCGCGGTTCGCTGAGGCGCTGACGCTATTGCGGGAGCACATCCTCAAGGAGCAAGACGGTGTCTTCCCGGCCGCGCTGGCAACGTTGGGGGCCGCGGACTGGGAAGCAGCCGAGGCGGTCCGCTCGCAAGCTGGTGGTCTGCTGACCCGCCCGGTCGGCTGAAGCCTGCGGGCGCTCGTGCCAGCCGGAAGACCACGAACGCGGTGCGGGCAGCCGACCCGGCCAACCTGCGGCGGCCCTGATCGTGCTGTGGCACTGCCTGTCTCTACGCGTGGCTGTCACCACACACGGGCTCCGGGGGTCTGCGAGCCCGCAGGTGCGCCCAGCGCGCTGGTGATCGGCTTGCCCGCCGGCCGGGCGGCCGGGAGACTGCGCGCATGGAAAAGTTCTCACTGGATGCTATCGTCCGGGCGCAGGCCAAGCTGGCTGCTGCCGCTCCGAGCGGGCGCAGCGCCGAGACGGTGTACGGTGGCCACGAGCACGCGCTGCGCCAGACGGTGCTCGCCCTGACCGCGGGCTCATCCCTGGACGAGCACGAGAGCCCTGGCGAGGCCACGGTGCAGGTGTTGCGCGGCCGGGTCCGGCTGACGGCGGGGGAGGTGGCCTGGGAAGGCCGCTCCGGCGACTTGCTGATCGTGCCGGGCACCCGGCACGCCCTGGAGGCGGTTGAGGACTCAGCTGTCCTGCTGACGGTCAGCAAGGCATCGCAGGCAAGCCGTCACTGATACGGTCGCCGCAGCCGCGGCCGGTCAGCGGCGCGGTGCCGGGGTTAGCGGGGCACGCCGATCTTGCGCCAGCGCCGGCCGCTGGTGCCGGGCTCTGCGGGCGGGGCGGCCGGCCGCGGGAGACGATGTAGGGCCGCCACAGGTACCACAGCGGGTAGCTCCAGGTGCGCACGAGCCTGCTGAACGGCCAGACCGCCCAGATCGCCCAGGCGGCGGCGGCGTGCACCTGGCAGATGACCGGGGCGGAGGCGGACACGGCCAGCCACGTGCACGTCGGGCGACCCGGTGAACGGCCCGCGGAACCAGGGCGCGACGGTGGTGCGGTAGTCGTAGCCGTGGCCGGGCAGGTCGGCCCCTGACGACTCCGGCCAGAACACGCCGCGTGACCGCACGAGCCGGGAAGAGGCACCCTCGGTCGAAAGCCAGCCCGGCATCACGGGACCGAACCAAGCGCTCGCCGTGATCACGCCTGCTGGGTGCTGCCTCACACAGCCCGTCCCCCACTGTGGCCGATCGCCCGCATGAACACGCGGACTACCTCCGGCCGGAGAGCGAACAGCAAACCGGGTCAAGCCGGTCTGCTGGGTGCCCGAGTGCCCGCAGCCCGGTCACTGGGCTCCGGTGATCCGCTGCTGGAGGTGTTCACGTGTGCGCTGGCGGATGTTTTCGTCCGAGCAGAAACCGCTGCTGCTGCTGCTGCTGCTGCTGCTGCTGCTGCTGCTTGAGGCATAGCAGGCCGAGCAGCGTGCCATCCGGCCTGACAACGGCAAGCCGGCGACGCCTGGCCGCGATCATCTGCTGCAGCGCGGTATCGGCCGGCGCCGTCGGCGCGATCACCCGCCCGCTCAGACGGCCAAGCCGCGCAGCCGGCGTCGAGTCGGCCGCCTCCGGGCCGAGGTCGGCACGGTCAATTACGGTGAGCAGCCGGGTACCGGACATGATCAGGACGGCGTGCACGTGATCGTCGGCGAAGATCTGGCGAACGTCGCCAACCGTATTGTCCTCATGACAGAGTTTCGGGTGGCGCACCATCACGTCAGCGACAGTTTCCATGCACATCCCCGGGAGTCGGTCTTACCGGCCGGTTGCCGGCGACAACAAGACCGCGTAGCAGGTGCCATGACACCCTGCTCGGGTGCCTGGCCCGAGCGGTGTCACGGACATGGGCGCCGCAGTCATGCTCGGATCCCGTTAATGTCCTCGATGCCTGCTCGCAGCGATAGCAGCCGTCCGGGGTTGGTGCGGAAGGCAATCGGGTCATCATCGGTTCCGGGGAGATCACCGAGACAGCGGGATGTGCCGGCGGCGCCGGGGCGCAGCATGTCGTCAGGCCAGCGAGGGTGTGAATCCGGTAGCTGTCAGACCTGATTTCCGCTACCTGTCCCGGCTGGACACCGAGCGGCGCGAGGCACCCGGTCTCGCCGGGGTTCGCGTCGGCCTCGGTGATCAGCGCTACGGTCACGGCAGCTTCTTCTCCGTGGTCATCTCGTGGATCGCCTCCGTGCCGGAGGACGGCGCTGGCGATCCGGATGCGGGTTCGTTCGGACGGCGGGCGAGCCGGGCGAGGAAGGCGGCGGCGACCAGTGCCCATGCGGCGACGGCGACCCAGAGCATGAACCGGGCCAGCGGTTCCATGAACGCGAGGTGGGCTGCCTTTCCGAAGGTCAGCGTGGCCACGCTGTACATGCCGAGGGGGAACACCACGCTCCACAGGGTGGGCTCGTAGGTGAGCGGCCAGTGCCGGCGGACGTGCCGCCACAGGCCGAGGACGATCAGCAGCGGGATCCACCAGGTTCCGAACGCCCACAGGGCGAAGGTGAACCCCTCGACGAACCCGGCGGTCGCCCGCACCACCGGAATATCTGCGGGGAGGGCAAAGTCCCGGGCGCCGGCCAGCACCGAGATCGCGGTAGCCCCCATGAGGATCCAGTACGGTGGCCCCAGGGTGGCGGGCGTCATGGGGACGGTCAGCCAGCGCAGCAGGATCAGCGCGACCACCATCAGGTACAGCAGCAGCCCGACGCACCACAGCCCGGTGGCGACCGGCGCGAGCAGCGCGGCCTGCGAAGGCCACGCGCGGACGAGGATCGCCGCTGCGATCGACAGGGACTGGGTGGCGACGATCCACAGCAGCCAGGACCCGTTGACACTGCTGAGGACCGAGTCGCGGGCGCGGCTGAGCAGCAGGCTGGCGGGCACGCCGTAGGTCAGTATCAGCCACACGGCGGCGGCCAGGGCGGCCAGAATCGCCGTCGTGAGCGGATGCCCGGCGAGCGTCAGCCGGACGCCGAGCACGTCCAGGCCCGCGGTGATCGTGAAGAACCCGAACACCCGTTCCGGCGCCTGGATGTCGGCGGCCACATGGGAGCGGAAGAACGCCAGCCGGACGGCCAGCGCCACGGCGAGCACCAGCAGCCCGGCCGAGGCGGCGGCCAGCAGCGCCACCGACAGCCAGGACGGCCCGAGCAGGAATGTCCCGGTGGAGATGATGCCGGTGGCCATCACGTACGCGAAGTAGCCAGGGTGCAGATCCCGGACAGCTTCGGCTGCCCGGCCCGCAGCTCGTGCCCGCCTGCCGGCATCGGTGCTCACAGCCCGATTGTCCCCGGATTCACCGGCGGCCTAGTAGGGGACGCCGATCTTGCGCCATCTGCGGCCGCCGGTGCCGGGCTCGGCGGGCGGGACGGCTTTGCGGCTGCGGTAGACGATGTAGGGCCGCCACAGGTACCACAGCGGGGCGCTCCAGGCGTGCACGAGCCGGCTGAACGGCCACACCGCCCAGATCAGCCATGCGGACGCGGCGTGCACCTGGTAGACGACCGGCGCGCTAGCGATCGCCGTCACGTCGGGGGAGCCGCTGAACAGGCCGCGGAACCAGGGCGCGACGGTGGTGCGGTAGTCGTAGCCGTGGCCGAGCAAGTTGATGAAGATGGTGGGTACAACCCCGGTGATGATGATGATCAGCAGCAGGATCAGCGCGAGGTAGTCGACCGGGCTGGTGGTGGCCCGTACTCGGGGTACCAGCAGCCGCAGGCCGGCCAGGATGATCACCCCGGCGATGATCAGCACCGCGGCGAGCGTCCCTGCCGCTGCGGAGAACCACCGGTAGGTGCTCTCGGGTATCCCGATCGCATGGGTCCAGCGTTCGGGGATCAGGACGCCGATCACGTGGCCGGTGATGGCGGCGAAGGTGCCGTAGTGGAAGATAGGGGAGCCCCATCTGAGCAGGCGGCGTTCCTGGAGCTGGGTGGAGCGGCTGGTCCAGCCGAACTGGTCATACCGCCATCGCCAGACGTGGCCGACGACAAAGATGCCGAGCGCCAGGTACGGCACGGCCACCCACACGAAGACCTGCCAGGCGCTGGTATTGCTCATCGCGGCCGCCCGGGTGTGCCCGCGTTGTAGCCCGCCAGGTACTCCGGGGGCGCGAACGGCTCCAGCCCTACGTCTTCCCGGGGCGGTCCGGACTCCCACGCCTCCAGCACCTGCCCGATCTCGCGGCGGCCGAGCTTGGGCAGCTGCCCGCAGACGGCGGCCACGATCGATTCGTACGGCGTCGCGGCTTTGTCCAGGGCGCGGCGCAGCAGCTCCAGATCGGCCCGGTGCGCGTGCAGCAGCCGCTCCCCGCGCGGGCACAGGTCGGCGAAGTCCAGCACCATCGGCAGATAGTCCGGCAGCTCCTGCCCGGACGGGACGAACCCGGCGTCGCGGTAGGCAGTCTTGAACGCGATCATCGCCATGCCGCGTTTGCGGGTGTCGCCGTAGCGGTAGTAGGTCAGGTACAGCGCGCACCGCCTTCGCAGGTCGAACGTCTCGACGTAGTGCTGGGCGACCTCGGTCGGCGGTGTGGCGCGCAGCCAGCTCAGGAACTGCCCGAACGCCGCGCGGGCCGGCCTGGGCGCCGTCTGCGCGGCGTACGCGTCGAGTTCGTCCAGGCCATCGAACAGGGCGCATGTCGGGTACTGCAGCAGCACTGAGGCGAGTTTGTGTGTAGCGGTCATCAGTCGTCCTGGCCGAGCACCGGCAGCTGGGTGCGCCCGTCCGGCCGCCAGCGCTGAACGCCGTGCGGGCCAGGGGGGCCGTTGCCGCCCATCCCGGGGCCGCCGTCGGTGTCCAGGCTGCAGAACAGCTGCTCATGCTGACCCATCAGGGCGCCGGCGTCTTCGGCGTGGGCCTTCGGGATCACGTAGCGGTCGTCGTACTTGGCGATCGCGAGCAGCCGGTACAGGTCGTCCAGATCGTCCAGGCTGGCGTTCACCGTTGCGGTCAGCTTCTCGTTGGGGACGAGACCGAGCTGTCCGGCGCGCTGGATGGCGCGGACCACCGCCAGCTTGCGTAGCACCAGCTGCACGGTCTCGGCCTTGCCGGCAGTGAACAGGCTGGCCAGGTACTCGATCGGGATCCGGAGCGCGTCGATGGTCGCGAACACCTGATCGGGATCAGTATCGTCGTAGCCTTCGGCGTGCACGATGTCCGACACCGGCGACAGCGGCGGGATGTACCAGACCATCGGCAGGGTGCGGTACTCCGGGTGCAGTGGCAGGGCCACCCGGTGCCGCACCGCGAGCTGGTAGATCGGCGAGCGGCGCGCGGCCTGCATCCAGTCCTCGGGGATGCCCTGCTCGGCCGCCGCGGCCTGCACCTGCGGGTCCTCGGGGTCGAGGAACACCGACAGTTGCGCCTCGTAGAGATCCTGCTCGTCCGGGGTGGCGGCGGCGCCGAGGACCTTGTCGGCGTCGTAGAGGATCAGGCCCAGGTAGCGCAGCCGCCCGACGCACGTTTCCGAGCAGATCGTCGGCTGGCCGGCCTCGACGCGGGGGAAGCAGAAGGTGCACTTCTCGGCCTTGCCGGTGCGGTGGTTGAAGTAGACCTTCTTGTACGGGCACCCCGAGACGCACATCCGCCAGCCCCGGCACTTGTCCTGGTCCACCAGGACGATGCCGTCCTCCTCGCGCTTGTACATCGCCCCCGAGGGGCAGGACGCGACGCAGGACGGGTTGAGGCAGTGCTCGCAGATGCGCGGCAGGTAGAACATGAACACCTGCTCGAACTCCATCTTGACCTTGTCCTGCAGCCCGGCCAGGTTCGGGTCGGTCATCGCCCGCCCGGGTGCGCCGGCCAGGTCGTCCTCGAAGTTGCTGCCCCAGTTGACCTTCATGTCCTTGCCGGTCAGCGCGGAAATCGAATGGGCGCTGGGGTTGCGGGTGCCGAGCGGGGCCTGGATGAGGGTCTGGTAGTCGTAGGTCCACGGGTCGCCGTAGTCGTCGATCGTCGGCAGGTCCGGGTTGTAGAAGATCGTCAGCAGCTTGCGCAGCCGCCCGCCCGCCTTGAGCTGTAGCCGGCCCTTCTTGTCGAGCGCCCAGCCGCCGTGCCACTGCTCCTGGTCCTCGTACCGCTTCGGGTAGCCGACGCCCGGCTTAGTCTCCACGTTGTTGAAGTACACGTACTCGGTCCCCGGCCGGTTGGTCCACACTTGCTTGCAGGTCACCGTGCAGGTGTGGCAGCCGATGCACTTGTCGAGGTTCATCACCATCGACATCTGCGCCATGACCCTCATGAGTACTCGACCTCCTGGGCGCGGCGGCGGATGACGGTGATCTCGTCGCGCTGGTTGCCCGTGGGCCCGTAGTAGTTGAACCCGTAGGACAACTGCGCGTACCCGCCGATCATGTGTGTCGGCTTGACGACCAGCCGGGTGAGGGAGTTGTCGCCACCGCCGTGCCAGCCGGACACCTCCGACTTCGGGGTCATCAGATGCCGGTCCTTCGCGTGATACATGAACACCGTTCCCTCGGGCATCCGGTGCGTCACCACCGCCCGGCAGGCCACCACGCCGTTGCGGTTGTAGGCCTCGATCCAGTCGTTGTCGGCCACGCTGATCTTCGCGGCGTCGGCAGGGCTCATCCAGATCACCGGCCCGCCGCGGAACAGCCGCAGCATGTGCAGGTTGTCCTGGTACTCCGAGTGGATCGACCACTTTGAGTGCGGGGTCAGGTAGCGTACCGTGATCTCCGGCCGGCCGCCCTCGCGTAGCCCCTGCTCGCCGAAGTGCCGGACGTAGTCCAGCGGCGGCCGGTAGGTCGGCAGCGCCTCGCCGTACTCGGCGATCCAGTCGTGATCGAGGAAGAAGTGCATCCGGCCGGTCAGGGTGTGCCATGGCTTCTTGCGCTCGACGTTGACCACGAACGGCGAGTAGCGCCGGCCGCCGGTCTCGCTGCCCGACCACTCCGGGGAGGTGATCACCGCGCGGGGCTGCACCTGCGTGTCGGCGAAGCTGATCCGCTCGCCGGCGCGTTCCTCGGCCAGATCGGCCAGCCGCACGCCCGTGCGCTCTTCGAGGTCCTTCCATGCCTGCACGGCGACCTGGCCGTTGGTAGTGCCCGACAAGGCGAGGATCGCCTCAGCCAGGTGGATGTCGCGGGTCAGCCTGGGCCGCCCGTCGGCAACGCCGCCGCGGACCCGCCCGTTGGTGCGCCCGAGCAGGCCGACCGCCGCGGCGGGCTTCCAGCTGACGCCCTTGACCCCGGTGCCCAGCCTGTCGGCAAGTGGCCCGAGGGCCGCCATCTTCGCTGCGACCGCGCCGTAGTCGCGCTCGACGGTAACCAGCTGCGGCATCGTCACGCCCGGGATCGGGTCGCACTCGCCGTGCTTCCAGTCGCGGACGATGCCGGCGGGCTGGGCCAGTTCGTCGGCGGTGTCGTGCAGCAGCGGCGCGGCGATCACGTCGGTGCGAGTGCCCAGATGCTCGGCCGCGAGCCGCGAGAAGGCCTCGCCGATGGTCTTGAAAACGTCGAAGTCGGTGCGGGTTTCCCACGGCGGGGCGATGGCGGGGTTGAACGAGTGCACGAACGGGTGCATGTCGGTGGTGGAGATGTCGTGCTTCTCGTACCAGGTCGCGGCCGGCAGCACGATGTCGGAGTACGCGCAGGTGCTGGTCATCCGGAAGTCGACGGTGGTGACCAGGTCCAGCTTGGCCCGCGGCGCGTCCTCCCGCCAGCGCACTTCGCCCGGCCGCAGCCGCTCGGGTGACTCGCCGGCGCGCACCGCGTCCTCGACGCCGAGCAGGTGCCGCATGAAGTACTCCATGCCCTTGCCCGAGGAGCCGAGCAGGTTGGCCCGCCACACCGTCATCACCCGGGGGAAGTTGACCGGGTTGTCCGGGTCCTCGCCGGCGAAGCCCAGCCGGCCGGCCTTCAGTTCGCCGACGACGTAGTCGTTCACGCTCTTGCCGGCCGCCGCCGCCTGGTCGGCGAGGTCGAGGGGGTTGCGGTCGAAGGCCGGATGCGACGGCGTCCAGCCCATCCGCGAGGCTTGCGCCAGGGTGTCGGCGAACGCCTGCCCGCGGAACAGGCCCCGGCCGAGCGGGCTGGCCAGTTCGTCCGCGCCGAAGCTCTCGTAGCGCCACTGGTCGGTGTGCAGGTAGAAGAACGAGGTGCCGGTCATGTGCCGGGTGGGACGCTGCCAGTCCAGACCGAACGCCATCTGCATGAACCCGGTCAGCGGACGCACCTTCTCCTGACCCACGTAGTGCGCCCAGCCGCCGCCGTTCACGCCCTGGCAGCCGCACAGCATCGTCAGCGTGAAGAACGTGCGGTAGATCTGGTCGGAATGGAACCAGTGGTTGGTCCCGGCCCCCATCGCGATCATCGACCGGCCCTTGGACAGCTCGGCGTTGCGCGCGAACTCCCGCGCCACCCGGGCCGCCGCTTGCGCCGGCACAGAGGTGATCACCTGCTGCCATGCCGGCGTATAGGGCTGCACGGGGTCGTCGTAGCCGGACGGCCAGTCGCCGGGCAGCCCGTCACGACCCACCGCGTACTGCGCCATCAGCAGGTCGAACACCGTCGTGACCAGCCGGCCACCGATCCGCCGAACCGGCACGCCGCGGCGAATCACGCCGCCGCCCTCGGTGTCTCCCACGTCGAAGCGAGGCAGGTCGACCGCGACGGCGTCCTCGCCCGTGTCATAGAAGCTCAGGACAGGGTCGACGTCTCCCAGCTCCAGGTTCCACTTGCCCTTGCCGGCCTCGCCGAAGTGCGTCGCGAGAGTGCCGTTGGGAAAGAAGGGCTCACCGGTGGCCGAATCGAGCAGGACGGACTGGTGCGCCGAACCGCCATCCTCCAGGTCCGCTGCGGTCAGGAACCGGTCCGGCACATGCGCGTCCCCGTTGCCGTGTTTGCGCAGGGTCACCAGGAACGGCAGATCGGTGTAGGCCTTGACGTAGTCGGTGAAGTAGGGCACCTGCCGGTCCCGGAAGAACTCGGTGAGCACGACGTGGCCCATCGCCATCGCCAGTGCCCCGTCGGTGCCGGGGTTGCACGGCAGCCAGTCGTCGGCGAACTTGGTGTGGTCGGAATAGTCGGGAGAGACCACGACCACCTTCTGTCCCCGGTAGCGGGCCTCGGTCATGAAGTGCGCGTCCGGGGTCCGGGTGATCGGCAGGTTGGTGCCCCAGATGATCAGGTAGCTGGAGTTCCACCAGTCGCCGGACTCGGGCACGTCGGTCTGGTCGCCGAACACCTGCGGCGACGCGATCGGCATGTCGGCGTACCAGTCGTAGAAGGACAGGATGGTGCCGCCGATCATCGACAGGAACCGGGTGCCCGCCGCGTACGACACCTGTGACATCGCCGGGATGGGGGAGAACCCGACCACCCGGTCCGGGCCGTACTCCCTGATCGTGTGCACGTGCGCCGCGGCGATCAGCTCGCTAACCTCCGCCCAGGTGGCCCGGACGAACCCGCCCATCCCGCGGGCGCCCTTGTAGCGTGCGGTGCGCTGCGGGTCGCCGGTGATCTCGGCCCAGGCCCGGACCGGGTCGCCCAGCCGCGTCCGCGCCTCGCGCCAGATCTCCAGCAGCGGGCCGCGTACATAGGGATAGCGCACCCGAGATGGCGAATAGGTGTACCAGGAGAACGACGCGCCGCGCGGACAGCCGCGCGGCTCATATTCCGGCGAGTCCGGGCCGGTGGACGGGTAGTCGGTCTGCTGCGTCTCCCAGGAGATGATCCCGTCTTTGACATACACCTTCCACGAGCACGACCCGGTGCAGTTCACCCCGTGCGTCGAGCGGACAACTTTGTCGTGCCGCCACCGCTCCCGGTAGAACTCCTCCGCGCCCCGCCCGCCCTTCCGGTGCACCTCCCGGAAATCGGGGCTCGGCTGGCCGCCGGGCACGAAGAACTGCGCCTTGCGCAGCAGCTGCTCGACCGGCTCCCCGGCCGGCAGCAGGGGTGCCAGCAGGTCACCGTTGCCGGGCTTGGCCAGGCCCTGCCCGTCACTCGCAATGGTGTGCCGTGCTATTGGCTCGGCCACATAACCCCCTCATCCGTTCGGCGCCCGCAGCGTGTCGCTGCTGTCGTTGTGGGCGTCTTTCCTGTCCGGCGCTGATCTTCTGTAGGCCAGCAGGCTCGGGCGGCTGCTGGTCAGGCGGCATGATGCAGCAAGCTCCGGTGGTGATGCTGGACGGCCGGCTGAGCCTGGCGCGCAGCAGGCGCAGTACGCGTTGTCCGGCCAGCCTAACGGCACCGGCTTGCAGCTTCCCTGCAAATTTTCGGGTCACTGTGTTACGTCAGCGTTGCCGGCAGGTGCGGCAGTAGCTCGTCGCGCGGCATGAGCGGCGGGTCAGCGGTCGGTGAGTTCGCGCAGTCGCGGGACCAGGATCAGGTAACCGTCGTCCTGCGCCTGGTCCAGGGCGGTCGTCGCTGTCGCGCGGCACGCCGCGTGGCCGCCGCGGCTGGCGAGGAACTCGGCGTGTGCCCACTGGGCCTCGTGGCGGGTGAGCGGGGTTCCGCCCGCGAGGGCGGCCAGGGCTTCGGCGCGGCGCCACAGGCACTCGGCTTCGACGGCCGGGTGGTCGGCCGTGCGGGCCCAGCCGAGGGTCTCCTCGATCTCCGACAGTCCTTCCCCGGCCTGGCCGGCGAAGGCGAGGGCGTGGCCGCGGGTGGGGCCGTACATTTGTCTTGTCAGTTACTTGGAATCACCGCTGCGTGTCGTCGTGTGTCGGTGCTGTTGCGCACAGTGGTGGCCCTGCTCATGCGACGACGATGACCTTGACGCCGACTGCGTCATAGGTGCCCTGTGCCCGGGCGTCCCTGGTCGCGAGGGGGACCTGGTGCTCTTGGGCGGCCAGGGCCACCAGCGCGTCATAGACGGCACCGCCGGCGATGCCCAGGCGGCTCAGCGTGTCCGGCAGCTTGCGGCCCCGCGGGCTGCTCAGCAGCAGCGGCGGGGAGAAGCGGGCCTTCAGCAGCCGCGCCGCGTCGGCTGGCGCCAGCCGGGCGTCGCCGGGCAGCCTGGTCAGAACGGAATAGGTCTCCGCGAGAGCGTGGCCGCTCAGCGCGACCTGCTGCCCGTTCCACCAGCGCACCACGGCCGCGTGATCATGATGGGAACGGACCACCAGCGGGACGGCGACGCTGGTGTCGACCGCGACCGTCACTTCCGGCCGGCGTCGGTCAGGGCGAAGACGACATCGTCATCGACCGGTGTCTGGCCGGCCGAGACGAGCACGCCGTCCTCCTCGACCAGCCGGGCCGTCCGGCCGGCGGGCAGGACTTGCGCGCCGGCGCCGTACGGCGAGATGTCAACCTTGGTGCCGGGCAGCAGGCCCAGCGCGTCGCGGATGGGCTTGGGCACGACGATCCGGCCCGCCTGGTCGATGACAGCCTCCATGGGAAAACGATACCATCGAAATCCCAGTACGCGCGGCGGGCTGGCCAGGATGCCGCCCTGGGGGCGGCGGGCCGTCGTCGGCCGGCAGCCACCAGCGCAGGGCCCTGGCGCGTGCCGCCGGCTGCGGTGCTGCCCGCCAGAACGCGCACCGCCCGCGACCCGGCCCGGCGGCTCGCTGCGCCGGCCGCCCACCGGATCGGGCTCACCGCAACCCGCCACGCCGGGCCCGCGGGACTGCATCTGGCTGGCCGGCCTGGGCCAGCGCATCATCGATCTGGGCTAGCAGCGTGCCAGCGCGATCTCGCGCAGGGCCTCATAGCGCTCGATCGCCGGATCTGCGCCCGGCGGCGGTCCTGGCCGCCCCGCCGCGCTGCCGTGCTCAGTCGCGGCGGCCGCTTTCGGGCGCCGCCGGCCCGGCGGGACCGGCCCCGGGATCGGTGAGCCGCCGCTCCAGCGCCCTGCGCACTGAGCGGGGATGCACCTGGATGCCGAACCGCTGCGCGGCCTGCGCGGCTAGCTCGCCGAAGGTCAGCCGGGGATCCTGCTCGAGCAGGGCCTGCAGGTGGTCCAGCACCGGCCCGGTCAGCTTGTGGCCCCCCTTGGGGCCCGGCTTGCCCGGGATCAGCGCGGCCAGCCCGCCCGCGGCCAGCGCCGCCCGGGCGTTGTAGGCACTCTGGCGGGCGAACCCGAACGTCCTGGCGGCCGCGGATACCGGCACGCCCTCCACCTCGACCTGCCGCACCATCTCGTACTTCACCTGCAGCAGATCGGCGGGATCGAAGAAGCCGCCGGCGGTGAACGCCGGATCGGTCACCTTCCGCGGGTCGCTGTTCAGCGTTCGTGACGCCGCCAGCGCGGCGTCCTTGGCATCGTCCCGCCTGGCCATGCTGCCTCCTGCAACCGGAACTCGTCCATGTAATTACATCACATTGATCACACAGAAGGAGCAGGGCCGGGCACAAAGATGTCAAGAAAGTCAGCTTGATGTCCAGGCATCCCAGCCAGAAGGTACCTGCCCGTCGGCTGCCTGATCGTGTCGCAGACATAATCCGCTGGGCACTCATGACGTAATCCCGTGGACAGCCGCCCAGCATGCGCTGACCAGCTCAGCCAGCTCGGCCAGATCCTCGGCGCGGAATGCCGCCCGGCCAGCAGAGACCACCGCGAACGGATCAGGCGCCGCCAGGTCGGTCCATGCCGCCGGCACGCTCGCCAGCTCTCCAGCGGCGTCGAGGAAGTAGACCAGATCTGTGTTCGCGGCCGACTTCGTTCGCGGCCGACTTCGATACTGGCCAGCCTACCCCGGCTCCCGGGACCTTGAGGTGGCATGGCCAGCTGTGCCAGCGCTGGGCCGGGCGGGTCCAAGCCGGGATCACGAGGTACCCAGATAGTGGCCCGACCGCTGGACGGGCCACGCATGGGGACGTATGGTTGCAGTCCGCCCGCAGGGGTACAGGAAGGTCTGGTCAACTGTTCGCCCGGGGTCGTGGTCCCTGACCGACTCCGGTGCACGGCGTGAATGAGATGGTGCATCAGTGAGGCTAGAGCTGACGCAGTCAGCCGTCGCCCGTCCTTCCCTGGGGAGCGCGTAGCCCGGTTGTGGGCAAGTGAACTTGGCATGAGACCGGTAGTCGATGAGGCGCGTGGCGCCTTCGCCCGCGGGGCGTGGCGGAAGGCGTGTGACGCGCTTTCGGCGGCCGCTGGGGGCGGCCCTCTGGCTGGGGAGGACTTCGAGCGGCTGGCGGTGGCCGCCTATCTGGTCGGCGAGGATGAGGTGTGCGCGCAGGCGTGGCAGGATGCCCACCGGTCGGCGCTTGGGGCGGGCGATGGGGCGACGGCGGCTCGTTGCGCGGTGTTGCTGTCTTTGTGTCTGTTCCTCAATGGTCAGGTGGCGAGGGCGGGCGGATGGCTGGCGCGGGCCGAGAGGGTGCTCGCAGAAGCGGGTCCCGACTGCCCGGCTTCGGGCTATGTGCTGATTCCGAGGCTTCTCGGTGCCCTCGGCACCGAACCCTCGTTGGCGGGGGATCTGGCGGTGCAGGCCGCCGAGGTTGGCGAGCGCTTCGGTGATGCCGATCTTCGGGCGCTGGGGGTGCTTGGCCACGGTCAGGCGCTCATCGCGATGGGCGAGGTGGCCGAGGGCATCGGCCGGCTGGACGAGGTTATGGTGTCGGTCACCAGCGGCGAGGTCGGGCCGGTGGTGCGCGGGATCGTGTACTGCGCGGTCATCATTGAATGTCTGCGGCTCCACGACATCGGCCGCGCGTCGGAGTGGACCGCCGCGCTGGGTGACTGGTGTGACGCGCAGCCGGATCTGGTGCCGTATCGCGGGCAGTGTCTTGTTCATCGGTCGCAGCTGCAGCAGATCGCGGGCCGGTGGTCTGAGGCAGTCACTGCCGCCGCGGCGGCGTGCCGCTTCCTGGCCGATCCGCCGCAGCCGGCTATCGGCTTGGCCTACTACCAGGCGGGCGAGCTTCACCGGCTGCGCGGCGACCTTGAGCGCGCCGAGGCGGACTACCGCGAGGCGAGCCGCTACGGGTACGACCCGGTGCCGGGCATCGCGCTTGCTGAGCTTGCCCGGGGTGACGGGCCCTCCGCGGTGGTGACGATCGGGCGGGCGCTGCAGGAGTACCGCAAGCCACTGGAGCGTCCGGCGCTGCTGGCCGCCGCGGTCGAGATACGCCGCGCCGCGGGAGAGCGGGACGGGGCGCGGGCGGCTGCCGAGGAGCTGGCGGCGGTCGCGGCCGGTGAGTCCTCGGCCGTGCTGCAAGCGATGGCCGCTCATGCTCTGGGCACGGTGCTGGCCGGTGAGGGCGACGTGGTGACCGCCCTTGCCGAGTTGCGCACCGCGGCGGCCGCGTGGCAGTCGCTGGGCATGCCCTACGAGGCGGCGCGCACCGCCGTCGCGGTGGGTTTGGCGTGCGAAGCGATGGGCGATGGCGTGGCCGCGGCTCTGGAGCTGGGCAACGCTCGTGACACCTTCATCGAGCTGGGCGCCCGCCCCGACGTCGAACGTCTTGACGTACTCATGAGCTTGGGTGCACCGACCGACCGCGGCGCGAGGCTTTCGGCCCGGGAGCGGGAGGTACTGGCCGCGCTGGCGGCCGGCCTGACTAACCGGGAGATCGCCGAGACCTTGATGATCAGCCAGCACACCGTCGGCCGCCACGTCGAGAGCATTTTCGCCAAGCTCGGCGTCACCAGCCGCGCGGCCGCGACCTCCCACGCCTACGAGCACGGCCTCCTGCCCAAGCGATAGCGGCGCCATAGGGTATTCGCCCCACCGGGCCGACCGCCGCAGATGGGGCATTCACGCGATGTGGGCTGGCGGCCCGTCTTCGTACGCTGCGGGCATGACCGTCCAATGGGAAAGGACCTGGCAATGAGTACTGTCTCCTATCGCGACTTCACCGGCACTGCAGCCGAGAACTACCAGCGCTACTTTGTGCCGGCCATCGCCACACCGGTGTCGGCTGGCCTGCTCGAGACCGCCCGCCTGGAGCCCGGCGAGCGAGTCCTTGACGTCGCCTGCGGTACCGGCGTCATCGCCCGGCTCGCGGCCGGAGCCGTCGGGCCGGCGGGCTCGGCCACCGGCATCGATCTCGCCCCCGACATGATCAACGTGGCCCGTGCCACGCCAGCACCGGCCGGGCCCCCCATCGACTGGCGGGTGGGGGACGCCGCCGCCCTGCCGTTCCCCGACGACACCTACGACACCGTGCTTTGCCAGATGGGCCTCATGTTCATGGCCGACTGGCCGGCGGCCGTCGCCGAGATGCGCCGCACGCTCGTCCCCGGCGGCCGGGCGGTGATCAGCACACCGGGCGCGATCCAGCCGCCCTTCGAGATCTTGGAGCACGCCCTCGTCGAGCACATCAGCGCCGACCTGGGCGGGTTCGTCCGCGCGGTGTTCTCGATGCACGACCCCAACACCCTCGCTTCTATCCTGCGCGGCGCCGGCCTGCGGGACGTGACCGTGACCGTCAAGCAGGCAACGCTCCGGCTTCCCTCCCCAGTGGATTTCCTGTGGCAGTACATCAACCTCACGCCGATGGGCCCGATGGTCGCCCGAGCCCCCGAGGCAGCGAAGAATGCCATGGAGGCCGACATCGCCGAACGCTGGCAGCCCTACGTCAACGAGACAGGGACAGTGACTGGCGACCAGCCCATGGTGATCTCCGTAGGCTGGAAATAGGCCGGTAGCCCGGACCGGCTGAATCCTGCCCTCCGGCCGCCGCGGGCGTCACGGGCGCGCTGGGATGCCACCACTTCCCGGATCTCCCGCGTCGAGAAGCCGCTCGCGAGTGATCCACGGAGAAATCCCGAGACCAGAAGCTGCAAGGACAGGGAAACCCGACTCGGTGGTGGTGACGGCCCCACCGCCAGCTGCCCGACTCCAGGCAGGCCGACTACGCGGAGCGAAGCCCGGCGCTGGGCCCAGTGGATCCCACCGAGGAGGCCGGCCTGGAGCAGGGCGTAGATCGCCATGCCGCGCAAACTCCTTCCGACCCAGGAGGATCGCCTGACACATCCCGGTGTGGTTTGCGGGACTGCCGAGGGGTAGCTGGTCAGCGATCCGATGTACATCCTCCCGGTTAATGGCATCCGGCACCGGCCTGCACGGCCGTAGCCGATGGGCCGGTCGCGGTACAAGTCCCGCTCCGAGGTGAACGGGTGCCGGACCAGCAGACCGGGACGCACTGGCAGGAGGTGGCCGGGCAGCGATGGCGGCCGTGGCCACCCTTGTGTTGCTCGCCGCTGCCGTGTGGGGGGCGCCGGCCGACGGCAACGGCCAGCAGCCCGCGCCCCTCGCGAAGCACCGCGAGCACGACCATGCCCCGCCGTTAGGATCGCGTCCGGCCGCCGCCGGTCTCGGGGCATTTTTGAATGCGGTACACGCTGCGTCAGCCCGGCGGCCCAGGGCGGCGGGCTAATGACCTGGGAGGGCCTGCGGTCCGGGACTCGACGACGTCCCCGGGGTATGGGCGGGTGCCGCTGGGGTCGCCGGGACCGCTGGACAGGATGTGACTCGGCTGCCGTCCGGTAGCTGGGTGACGATGCGGCAGGCGCGGGAATCAGCGCTCAGCCGGTTCTGGATCGGTTCCAGCTTGCGTACCACCTGGTCGAGCTGGCCGAAGTTCAGCTGTTGCACGGCCCGCCCGAGCTTGTCCAGCTGAGCCCGTACTGTCTGGGCATCGTGGATGGCGTCGATGCAGGAGGTGTTCACGGTGACCTGGCCAGCCGCGCCGCTGGCGTGCGGGCCGGGCGCCGCAGCGGAAAGTCCCTGCCCTTGCGCCGGAGCGCGACTGAGCAGGCCGACCGGGAGGCCGACGGTCAGCGCGCCCGCGGCGAAGATGGCGGCCACCGCCAGCCACTTCCGGTCGCGCTCGCGCCGCGCTGCGGATGGGGCGGCCGGGACTGGTGGCTTGGGAGGCATACTGATGTCCTTCCAGCGCGAGCAGCGCCGCAGACAGCTACGTGTACGTCTCGCCGTACAGCTCGCAGACCGCCACCGTCGCGCTCGCGCAGAAGTACGCCCGCCATTTTCATAACCAGGCCTCGGTCCGCACGTTCGTAACCGGAATTGTCCCGGCCCAGGTCAGCCAGACCAGGCTACTGCTGGGCCGGCTGGGCGTGTTCGGCGCGGCCAGTGTGATGCTGGTAGGGCTGATCATCGGCGTGGCTTCCCGGTCGGCGCTCGCGCCCCTGGTCGTCCTGGCCGTCGCCGGGGTGGCGTACCTGCTGACCATCCGCGTTCTGGGCGGCCCGGCGGCGATGGGGTTCGTGGTGCTGCCGGGTGAGGTGGAGCCGCTGATCGTGGCGATCCTGCTGGGGGTAGTCACGGACTACTCGGTGCTGATGCTGGCCAGCCTGCGCGACCTGCCGCCTGGGGCAGGCGGCCGCCTGGCTGCGGCCCGGCAGGTGGCCGGGCGGGACGGCCCGATCGTCACCGTGGCCGGGCTGGCCGTCATGTCGGGCACGGCTGCCCTGCTCAGCGCTCATTGGCCTCACCCGCGACGTCCCGGCCGCCTCATAAGCCGCGGGGAGGCCGCCGGATGCCTGGTCATCCCCAGGGGGCTCATCCAGGCCAGCCGTCTAGCGAGAAGGGTGCTCCCCGCGTGATCGCGGCCAGTGCCGCGGCGGTGTAGGGGACGGTGCTGGCTGGCGGGCGGGCTGGATCGACCCAGGACAGCCCGGCGCACTTGTGCGGCTCGGTATTGGCAGGCTCACCCTGCCAGCTCCCTGAGTTTCTCCAACGGCAACTGCATCGAAGTGGCGAACCTGCCCGATGGCCACATCGGTGTTCGCGACAGCAAAGACGCTGCAGGACCAGCTCTCCGGTTCACATCCGGCGAATGGCGCGCCTTTCTCAGCGGAGTACGAAACGGCGAATTTGATAAGCTCGCCAAAGCCGTTGAAATCCCAGCCGAAGGCCGCTTCCCGGCTGGGTAAAACGAACCCTCGCCCTTCTTCCGTAGAAGCGCAAGTAGCGTACGCGCAGAGGAGCGACAGACGTCCACGCCTGCCCGCTCCTCCCGCAAACCTCTAGGCTGGGCAATGAACCCCGCGCCGGGAAGGCAGGCATGCTATGACTCCAAGCGGTCCTACCATCTTGATCGTCGAACAAGACGGCATCGGCCGGGGAATCGCGGAGGCACGGAAGCTGCGCGGACTGACCCAAGAGGGCCTAGCGCTCCTGGTGCCGTGCTCCAAGAGCCTGGTCGCCCAGGTCGAGCGTGGCGCTAAGCAAGCTACGCCCTGGTTCGTGGCAGCCGTCGCCAGAGCGCTGCATACCGATGTGCCGCAACTCCTCGGACAGCCCTACCGGGGCGCCACCGACCGAGCCGACCGGGTACATGCCAGCATCCCGGAAATCCGCATCGCCATGAACTACTGGGATGTGCCCCCGGGCCTGGACGCCGCGCCCAGGCCCCTCGACGTAATCCGCAATGACCTCACCAAGATCGGCCACTACCTTGACACGGTCGACTACATTCAGCTGGGCAAGCTCCTGCCCGGCCTCATCGAAGAGCTGTCGGCCATCTATCACGACAGCGCCGACCTAGCACGCAAGACCGCCGCCGAGCTACTGACGCATGCTTTCATCGCCGCTAAATCCATGGCCTACCGGCTCGGGTACGTCGATCTGGTATCTGTCGCAGTGGAGCGGGCCACGTGGTCGGCCAGGGAAACCGGCAACCCCGAACTGCTCGCCTTCATCGCCGAAGAACGATGCCAGATATTCTTCGCCAGCGGCGCCTACGACGCCGGCCTGAAGTTCATTGATCGCGCCTACCGCGAGCATGAGCCCGCCATCAGCGAACGCGAGCCCGGTCTTGCCATAGGCGGCTCAATGCACCTGCGCTCCGCCATCATGGCGGCCCGCTACCCCCAGCGACGCAAGGACGCCTGGGACTACCTCGCCCAGGCCCGCGAAGCCGGCCAGCGCATCGGCAGGGACACCAATCACTACGGCCTGATCTTCGGACCAACCAACGTCACAATCCATGAAGTAGCCACCGCGCTTGAGTTGGAAGACGCGGACGAAGCCATCCGGCGGAGCGAAGGATTCCATCCTCCGGCGAGCCTGCCCGTCGAGCGATCCAGCCATCACTACATCGACCTAGCCCGCGCCCATCTCACCGTCGGCCAGCGAGACAACGCCCTCAGCTCACTCGTCAAGGCCGACAAGCTTGCACCGCAACACACCAGAAACCACCCCATGGCCCGCGAAACCGTCGTCGGCCTGGTACGAGCGCACAAGCAGCTACCTGAATCGCTCCGTTCCATGGCCAGGCGCATGGGTATAGCGAAATGACACATCTGCATTAATACAGACCAGCTTCTGCCGGCTGCACGGCTGAAGTAGCACGATCTGTGCGACTTGGCTAACCGCCGATCACCTAACTTCTCGGGCATGTCCGCCAGCGCTGCCCCGTCGCCACGTGAGCCGATCCTCACTGAAGCCGAAGCCGCCCGCAGGATGCTCTTGCTAGCCGACCTGCAGGCCGCTCTCGCCGCCGAGGACATTCACTCCGTGCTCGCGAGGAACCACCGGCTCGTACTGCGTTCCGGCCGCACGCCCTGCGAACGGTCCGGCCCGACCGACCCGCAACTCCACCTATTCCTTCCGGCCGGTCCCACCATCGCCACCATCGACGGCGCAGCCTACAGCGTCGACAGCGGCCAGACGTCCCCCGTCGACGATCCGCGTGCAGCAGCCACCCTCATCCGGCAACTCGCCGGATTACAAGGCTCGCAGGGCCCCAGCCCAACGGCATCCAGCGAGGTGACAACATGAAAAGACCCACGTCAGGTGACAGCCCCGGAACTCCCGGCCCTGGACCGCATTGGATCAAGAGCGGGTGGCAGTGAAAAAGAAGCCGATACGTGCCTGGCCCAGCGGGTTGCGGTGATGAATGACGTGCCGGAACACCAGGTCACCAGGCTCGATGAGCACCCCGGTTTCCTCGCGTGCCTCGCGGACCACGCCCTGGACCACTGATTCCCCCGCCTCCAGGTGACCCGAGGGCAAAGCGCGCGGGTTCGTAGAATCACGCACGGCGCAATGCTCGAACCCGCGCGAGGCGGAAGCTGGTGTGGCGTTGGTGGCTCCGGTTCCGTCTCTGGCTGGTGGTTATCCGGGTTTGCGTCCCCAGGCGGAGACGAGGGGGAAGCTGGCCAGGTCGAGCTGGCTGGTTTCGATGTCGGCCAGGTGCTGGCTGATCTCGGCGTCGGCGGCCAGTCCCGCTTCGACCAGGCGGTGCCGCTGGCGTTCGATGATGGTGCGCTGGAACTGGTCCTGGGCCGGTCCGGCGAGGGAAATGGAGGCGTCAGCGCCGACGCCGGTCAGGCCCGCGTTGCGCAGCAGCCGGGGCAGGGTGCGGCCGAAGGCCAGGTCGGTGCGCTGGGACAGCAGGTCCCAGGTCGCGGCGCGGATCTTGTTGGCCAGTTCCTGGGCTGGGCCTGACTGGTCGGGACAGGCGAGCGGCTGGAGCAGCGGGTCGGCGTCTTCGAGCAGCAGCCACCCGCCGGGCCGCAGCGCGCTGATCATCGTGGTCAGGGCGTTGTCGCGGCCGGGGATGTGCATGAGGACGAGGCGGGCGTGCACGAGGTCGAAGCCGCCGGGGCTGGAGCGGCGGGCGAGCCACCGGGTCAGGCCGGCGCTGCCGGCGCCGGCTTCCCAGCAGCGCCAGCCGGGGGCAATGCCGAGCGTCTGGATGCGGTGGAAGGTGCCGGGGGTTGAACAGGGCGGCGAGGGTGGCGAAGTGGGTGCGGGCGGTCTGTTGACGGCGCTGGTCGCGGGCGGCGGGCGGATGGTTCATTATCGGTACTCCCAGGCGCGTAATGGCGGTGTCTTCGGGAAGCGGCTCACGGCGCGGTGTCCTTCTCGCCGCCGAAGTTGCGGCGCAGCGTCTCGCCGTTCGGCGTCCCGCCCAGGGCAGCCGAGATCCGGTCCCAGGACCAGCCAGCCGCCCTGGCCTCCCGGACCGCCAGCATGATCGCGCTCTGGGCCACCCGCCGGGCGTCCGCCGCGTTCTCCATCAGCTCCTCAACCGTCGCCATGCCAAGAATAATGGCACAGAATGTGGCACGAGTCGAGCAGGGAACGCTATGGTAGCCGTATGACTACCGAACCTTCCGGCCCCGGCCCCGAGCTCCACCAGCACCGGCAGTTAGCCGAGTCGTTCGGCGAGGACCCCGAACGCTACGACCGCGCCCGGCCGCCTTACCCCGGTGCCCTGGTGGACCGGGTCGTGGCCGCCAGCCCCGGCCCCGACTTCCTGGACGTCGGATGCGGCACCGGCATCGAAGCCCGGCAGTTCCAGGCGGCCGGCTGCCGCGTGACCGGCGTCGAGCCCGACGCCCGGATGGCCGGTCTCGCCCGGCGTGGCGGGATCGTAGTCGAGGTGGCGACGTTCGAGGCCTGGGACCCGGCGGGCCGGGACTTCGACGCGGTCATCGCCGGCACAGCCTGGCACTGGGTGGACCCGGTCGCCGGGGCGGCCAAGGCGGCGCAGGTGCTGCGCCCCGGCGGCCTGCTCGCGCCGTTCCACCACGTGTTCCAGTACCCGCCCGGGGTGCTGGGCGCTCTGGACGCGGCCTACCGGCAGGCCGTGCCGGACTCGCCGGTCAACCTCCAGTCACTGAGGCAGGCCCTGGACGCCTACCAGGCGCTGTTCGGCAAGATCGCCGACGGGATCCGCGAGGCGGGCGCCTTCAGCGAACCGGAGCAGTGGCAGTTCGGCTGGGAGCGCACCTATACCCGGGACGAATGGCTGGACCAGCTGCCCACGCACGGCCACTTCAACCTGCTCCCGCCGGACAAGCTGGCGACGGTGCTCGACCGCGTCGGAGCCGCGATCGACGCGATGGGCGGCAGCCTCACCATGTCCTATACGACCGTGGCAGTCACCGCGTTGCGTACCAGGGCTGCCTGACTGGCACGGTGTAAGTCATGCCACCCGAGATCGGCGACCTGCCGCCCGCGCGGGTTACTGAAGGCAGGCATGCGCCTGGGCGGCATTTCGCGCTGCCGTGTCTCGGGATCACTGAGGTTCGGTGCCACCGTTTGGTGGAGAATCTGCCTGGTCAGCGCCCAGCACCGGAGGAATCTATGTGGGATCAGGTCGGCCAGCTGTATGCCTATCACGGGGATGTCCCTGCCGAGGTGCGGCTGCTGAAGCTGACCGAGGAGGTCGGGGAGGTGGCCGATGCGTTCATCGGCATGCGCGGGCGCACGCCCGAGGAGACGCTGACCAGGCGCTGGCTCAGCTCCTCGCCCAGCGCCAGCCGGAGAACTTCACGGATCTTGCGCATATCGACGCGGGGTCGCGGCATCGGAGCCTTTTCCTCGGACACAGGGGCAATGTCCGAGAAAGCGTCTCAGCGCCCGTAACCTCCGTGGTGTTACGACACGCCACCGATAGGTGATCGGATTCGATCGGAATCAGCGATCGGATTGCATCGGAACAGGTGATCGGATTCGGTCGGAATCCTCACCCGGCAACGCCGATCGCGAGGAAGGCCTCGATACCCGGGTTGGCCAGGGCCGGCTGGCCGGTCGTGGCGGTACCGCTCGCGGCCAGGAACGCCGGCAGCCACGTCCAGAGCGCGTACAGCTCCCACATGTGCCCGAAATAGGCGACATTGACCAGGCGGGGACCGCGGTCAGCGAACATGGCCAGGGCATGACGGGGGCGGCCGGTGCCGTCGGCCGGCGGGAACTGCGGGCCTGGCCTGACCAGCGCGCCAGCGACGATCGCTCCGGCGAACGCGGCCGCCGCAGCCGCGACGAGGACCGCGCGCCAGTTCAGCCGCCACAGGCCGTCGACCAGGTGCGGCAGGGCAGAGCCCAGGGTCAGGGATCCGATGAGCACCCCCATGGCCAGCGCCCGGCCCGCCGGGCGTGACCAGGAGACCATGAGCTTCATGCCCACCGGGTAGACGCTCGCCAGAGCGCTCCCGTGGCGAACCGCAGCGGCATGGCGGTCAGCGGGCCGTCCTCGACTGGTTCCGCCTCGGTCCTGAGTTCCGCGTAATTCGGCCTTCCTAGGGGTGCGCGGCGGGTGAATGCGCAGGTCAAGGCGGTAGGCAACCTTGTGCAAGACGGAAGTGCCTAGAGAAACGCCTTTGCGTGTTTAGCCAGCTGGCCAGGGATATCTGGGCGTATGGTCTAGAGCCGTGTACGTGAAGACGACGAGCCGGCGGACCAGGGACGGCGTGGTCCGGTACCTGCACCTGGCGCATAACGAGTGGGATCCGGCCGCAGGCCGGTCGGTCCCGAAGATCCTGCACGGGTTCGGCCGGGAGGATCAGCTGGACCGGGAGGCGGTGCGGCGGCTGGTGGCGTCGCTGTCGCGGCTGCTGGACCCGGCGGACGGGCTGGCTGCGGCCGCCGTGCCTGGCCTGGAGTTCACCGAGTCCCGGCCTTATGGCGGGACATACGTGCTGGGGGCGCTGTGGGAGCGGCTGGGCCTGCCGGGCGTGGTGACCGGGATGCGGCGGAAGGGCCGAGGGCACCCGCGTGACCTGGCGGTCACCGAGCGGGTGCTGTTCGCGCTGGTCGCCAGCCGGGCGCTGGCGCCATCTTCGAAGCTGGCCGCCGCGGAGTGGGTGTCCAAGGACGTGCACATCGACGGGCTGCCCGGCACCGATGACGACGCGTGCTACCGGGCGATGGACTGGCTGCACGCCGCCCGCCATGAGCTGGAGGCCGCCGTGTTCGCGCGCGTGGCGAACCTGCTGAACCTTGAGGTCGACCTCCTGTTCTTCGATACGACCTCGACCTATTTCGAGGTGGATGCCGCCGATGAGCCGGCGCCCCGCGACGAGCGCGGCGAGGCCGCCCCGGCATCGCGGGGCGAGGGCGGGGAGGGCGGCAGCGGCGCTGAGCCGGGCCCGGGGGCAGCGCCGTTCCGCACCTACGGCAAGTCCAAGGACCACCGCGATGACCTGCCGCAGGTCGTGATCGGGATGGCCGTGACCCGCGACGGCATCCCGGTCCGGGTCTGGTGCTGGCCCGGCAACACGAGCGACTCAGCGCTGATCCGCCAGGTCAAGGACGACATGCGGGACTGGACCCTGTCCAAGATCGTCTGGGTCGCCGACCGCGGGTTCTCCTCCGCGGCGAACCGCCGCTACCTGCGGGCCGGGGACCACCACTACATCATCGGGGAGAAGCTGCGGTCCGGGTCCGCCGACGTCCAGGCCGCCCTGTCCCGCCAGGGCCGCTACACCGAGGTCGCCGGGAACCTGCGGGTCAAGGAAGTCAAGGTCAGCGACACCGACCGGTTCGTAATCTGCCACAACCCCGAGGCCGCCGAGCGCGATTCCGGCGTCCGCTCCCGCATGCTCGCCCAGCTCGAAGAGATGATCAAGGACTCCGACAAGCTCAGCAAGACCAAGAGAGCCGAACTGCGCGGCGTGATCTCCACCAAGCCCGGCCTGAACCGCTACCTGCGGGTCACCCCCGGCGGCCTCCTCCGCGCCGGCGCCGCCAAGACCAAGGCCGAGGAGAACCTCGACGGCAAGTACCTGCTCCGCTGCTCCGACCCGAATCTCCCGGCCGCCGACATCGCCGCCGGCTACAAGCAGCTCCTCGAAGTCGAGCGCGGCTGGCGCGACATGAAGCAGATCATCGACCTGCGGCCCGTCTACCACCGGCTCGAGGAACGGATCCGCGCCCACGTCATCTTGTGCTGGCTCGCCCTGCTCATGACCCGCATCATCGAGACCACCACCGGCGCCACCTGGCCCGCCACCCGCCGCGAGCTCGACCGCATCCATGCCGGCACCTTCACCGGCCCCGCCGGCACCTACCGCCAGCTCACCACGCTCACCAAGACCCAGCGCGACATCCTCTCCAAGCTCAGCATCACCCCGCCCAGGCAGATCATCGACCTGCAACCACCACCAGCCAGCCAGCCCCACCACCAGGCCTAGAGAAACGCCCCGCCACCGCTCCCGCACGCATCCACGCAGGCCACACACCAGATCCGGCCTCTAGGCGAACTGAATTACGCGGAAGCCAGGTCGGTGAGGCGGAGCGTTACCTGACCGCGAGCATCCAGTCCTCGTCGGGTACTGCGATGATCTGGCGACCGCGCGGACCCTAGGCCCGTTCCGCGAGCGTCGCTATGTGGCGCCGGTTCCGCAGGCTCAAGGCTCGGTGTCGGCTACGCCGGTTCTCCGGCTCGGCCGGCCCTCAGGGTGAGTTCCGCGAAGCGCACGATCGCGTCGGTGACGGCGTGGAACCGGATGGACTGGAAGACGTCGAAGCTGTGCTGCGCGCCAGGGAGTTCGGCATTGACGACCGGCTGTTCGGAGACTGCGCGCAGCCGGTCGGCGAACGCCCGTGCCTCGCGGTGCGGTACCAGGGTGTCCAGGGTGCCGTGAACGATGAAGAACGGTGGGGCGTCCGGGTTGATGACCTGCTGCGGTGAACTTGGCGCGGGTCCGGCACCCATGCTCCCGTAGTAGCCGTACAGGCCGATCACGGCGGCAACGTCGCTACCGGTCATGGCGGCGGTCGCGGCCAGGTTTGCTCCTGCGGAGCCTCCGGCCGCGAACACCCGATCGGGATCGCCGCCGTACGCCTCTGCGTTCTCACGCACCCAGGCCAGGGCAGCCCGGGCATCGGCGAGTTGCTCCCGGTAACCGGCCCGGAACTGACGGCGGCCGGCACTGGCGCACACCCAACCCTGGGCGGCCAGGCGGTAGATCAACGCGCGGGAGCCGAGCATCTTGCTGCCGAAAACGGGATGGAAATACACCAGCACCGGCGCTGACCCGCCGGCGGCGCGATCGCGGCGGGACACGTAGACGTCCAGCCGGTTCCCGTGCCGGGCCGGGCCGTACCGGAGGTTGCGGACCCGGCGCACGTCCGGGCGCCAGGAGATGACCGGCAGCAGCAGACGCCACCACGCCGCCCGGGTGTAGCAGGGCTTGGCCTGCGGCCCGTAGACCGTCTGCAACGCCTCCGATAGTGCCGGACGGGCCGATCGGGCGCGCATCGCGATCCACCCCAGCAGCAGCAGGTCTACGACGGTGAACGCGGCAACCAGCCACCACGACCAGCTCTGCGCGGGATGGATCAGGGTACCGATCGTGCCCGCGATGAGCCACCACATTCCGACGAAGGGCACCTCGTTGATCCACCAGCCCAGCGCCCACTGCAGATTGAACGGCGACGAGTGCCGAGGCACCGGTGGACGCACCGCCATCACGGCGAACAACGCCAGGATCAGAGTCGTGTTCAAGGCCATGGTCATGAGCCCCCTTCCAAGCTGACTGGTGCCACATCCTCCAACCTGCCTGCTGCTGACAGCGGACCGGCCGCGTCAAACCGCAGGCTGCCCGATCCGCGTGAATTAGCCGCAAATCCCCTGTCCGGAAAACGCGAAGCAACTCATGGTAGGGGCGGGGACGTGTTTGCTCGCGACATGCCAGACGGTGGCCCATCAGATCTTGGCCTCAAGCGCCCGCTTCTGACGCTGACCCCTGATCGAGCTCGGCGCTGGCGATCTTGCTGTGATTCAACCGGCCGACGCACGCGAGGAAGAGTCCAAAGCCCGCAAAGAAGAATCCCAGTCCTGCCATGAAGATGGCGAGCCCGACCGGGCTTCCCCATCCTCCGGGCCAGAGCCAGGTCGTAGCGTCCATCTCGCTCCCCACTTCACCGTGGCCGACTAGGCGAACGCCAAGCGCGGCAGTCCAGCCACAAAGCCAGGACTCTACAGCCCCGACGGAAGCACCGGAAGAGCGCGCGTGGTCGACGTGATCGGTCCGCATCGCGATCACCACGCGCGCTACAGCTTTGCGGTTCGAGCTTCGCTCGCCCTTCGACAAGCGCATGGGTGAGGTCGAGGTAGCTCCGGTCCCGGACCACACCCCCTGGGTGCTGAGCTGGCACGCCACAGGGCGGCCGGGAAGAACCTGTCCCAGTCGGCGTCGCGAGATGCCGCCCGGCCGTGGCTATCGCTGCCAGGTGTCCCGGGCACCGTAGCGGCGCTCCGGGCCGGCCTGCCGCGGCCGTCACCGGGCTGCCCGGGGACCTTCGGCCCTACCCCCGTGGTAGCTCTTGCTGGGCACCTTGGATATGTGCGCTGACGGGCACGGCCGGGTGGCCGGCGTGACGCTGAGGCTGGCGCAGCGGGAGGCTGGCGCCGCAGCGGCCGGGAGGAAAAGGATGAGTACTGTCAGGGAAACCGGGGCCAGCCGTCCCGGGTCTCCCGGACCGGACCCGGCGCCGGATGCGAAGGATGACCTGAAGTCCCTTCCGTGAACTGCCGGAGGTGCAGAAGCGGCTGGGGTCGGCGGATGGCCTGAGCCAGGCTGAGGCGCAAGAACGGCTGGCCAGATATGGCCCGAACGAGATCGCGGAGCAGAAGGACAGTCCGCTCCTGAAGCTGCTGACCTATTTCTGGGGCCGATCCCGTGGATGATCGAGGCCGCGGTGATCTTGTCCGGGGTGCTGCGGCACTGGCCCGATCTCTGCATCATCTTGCTGCTGCTGGCGGCCAACGCCGCGGTCGGGTTCTGGGAGGAGCACCAGGCGGGGAAGGCCATCGACGCCCTGAAGGCCCAGCTGGCGGTCAAGTGCCGGGTCCGGCGCGACGGAGCCTGGGTCACCCTGCCGGCGGTAATCGCTGTCCTCGACAGACGCGCACCTGGCGCGTCCTCAGGCCGCAGATGACGGTGGCCGATATTCTGGATGGCTACCTGAATCACCGCCACGAACCTGCGAGAACATGACCGACCAGTGGACTGTCGAGTTCTATGCCGACGAGCACGGCCGCGAGCCGTGCCGCCAGTGGATGGAGAAGCTTGGCCGCGTCGAGCGCATCGCCCTCGAGACGGCGATCGAGCTGGTCCTGGCGGAGCGAGGCTTGGACGTCGTCTCGACCGAGTACGGGTAACCGCTCGGCGACGGATTGTACGAGTTCCGGCTGCGGTGGACGGCAGCCGAGGTCCGGGCGAAGGTCGGTCGTGTCTCGGATGCCACCGCCGAGAAGTCTGGAAAGATTCTCCTGCGGGTGTTCTTCTGAAGAGGAGCCAGCGAGCTTGACCCACGATGTGCCATGCCACATACTGTTGTGGTATACCACATCAGGAAGAACGCGATGGGCACCAACTTCAAGGACTACCTGGCTGCCTCCAGGGCCGCCGAGTCTCCCGAGGACGCCGCCCTGCGGAAGGTTTTTGCGGAGCACATCCGCCTCGGGCTGCAGTTCCGCGACGTGCGCGTCGACCGGGGCCTGACCCAGCGGCAGCTCTCGGAACTGTCCGGCGTCCCCCAGGCCGACATCAGCAGGATCGAGCACGGCGCGGGAAACCCTACCGAGGCGACCCTGCAGCGCCTAGCCGGAGCGCTGGACCGGAGGCTGCAGCTCGTCTGACCGAGCTACGCGAGCCTCGGCCTTCCCGATGCGGTGGCCGGGCTTCCCCGTTCCTAGGCTCAGACTTCGGCAGCCCCGGCACTTGCAGCACAGCTTCTGGTGCTCTTCATCGGGCTGAAACCCGGTCGCCGCGCAGAACCTGCGGCCCGGCACGGTCCGCAGCTACGCCGCGCACATCCGGCTGTACTCCAGCCGCACATCGGCCACACTCGGATCGACCGGCTCCGCGTCACCCATGTGGCCAGCGTGTTCGACGCCATTGACGAGGCCCGCACCAGCGCCGATCCCGCCCGGGCCGCGTCGGCGAAGAACAGGCGGATCGTCGGTCCGGCGACCAGGCTGCGGATCCGCGCCACCCTCCGGTCGGCGATCACCACCTACATGAAGCAGCAGCGTTGCAGGCCCGGCTGGGCGTGCCAGAAGATCAGCGTGCCCGCCGGTAGCCCGATCGTGGTGGTGACCGCTGCGACGGCCAGTCAGGTGCGGGCCGGCTGTCGCCTCGGCGACCAGCCTGCCCGGGCCCAGCGCGGCGAGCACCGCCATCACCGTGTCCTCATCGGCATCGGGCGGCAGGGCTTCTAGCGGGTGCGCCCGGAGCTGCTCGGACAGCTCCGCTGCCGCCGCTGCCGCCGCGGCCGGCAAGTCCGCTCGGTGCTCGCAGCCAGCCCGCGCACGCCCAGCTGATGCCGCGCCAGCGACCAGGCCGCCCGGGCCGGGCACGCGACCGGGACGGCATGAGATTGGCTACTAACGGTTACGAGTCAGGGCCGGCTGGCTGTCGGCGCGCTGTCTCGTCGGGTGTACCTCAGATCCGGCTGAGCGCGGTGAGGCTGCTGCTGGCCGACGGTCCTGATGGACAGCCGGGGGCGACTGGCTACGCTGGGCGCCTAGCAGACGCTGCCCAGGCTGGTTCCGCCTGGGCACGTAATGGTCCTTGATCATTCGCCGCCTTCTGGCCACCGTCATCGGCAAGGGCGTCGTGGAAGGAGGGTAAGGTCGAGACCTTCGCGGCAGGTTTCCCCGGCACGTCGCAGCAGCCTGTCCTGGTCGTCGGCCTGCCTGCAGCACCAGGGCCTGCTTCAGAATTGACGGAGAGCCTGGTGCCGGAAATCGCTGACCGGCTGTCCGCGGAATTGCCCGGAGTCCGGTGGAAGGTGGAATTCGTCTCCGATCGGCTGGCCGAACCGCCCACCGACCTCAGCGATCTGATCTCCGCAGGGCGCCGGATGCTTCTCGACCGCGGCTGGCACCTGGCGGTTTGCATAACCGACCTCCCCCTGCAGACCGCCCGGCGACCGGTTATCGCTCACGTCAGCGCTACCCACTCGGTCGGCGTGCTGTCCATGCCCGCGCTCGGGCCGGTCGCGGTGCACAGACGCGCGGCCGAGACGACAGTGCGCCTGGTCAGGCACATGCTCGGCGATCTTGCGCCGACCGCGGTACCTGCCGGGCGCCGGCGCCCGGTGGGTACTCGCCCGGTGCGGCGCCTGCTCGAACTGGGCAATCGCGTCGAGCGCAACGAGAGCGACCTTGGACTTGCCGCGCGGGTCGTCACCGGCAACATCAGGCTGCTGCTGGGCATGCTGCGCGCCAACCGCCCGTGGCGGCTCGCCCTGCGGTTGGTACGAGTGCTGGCAGCGGCGTTCGCGGCTGGCGTGTTCGCGCTGGTGACCAGCGACATCTGGCGGCTCGCCGACCATCTCGGGGCGCTGCGGCTCACCGTCATCTGTCTCGGCTCAGTCGCTGGCATCACCGTGACAATCATGATCGCGACCGGGCTGTGGGAGCGCAGCCCGCATCCGGCCGCTCGCGAGCAGGTCATCTTGTTCAACATCGTCACAGCGGCCACGGTCGGCATCGGCCTGAGCGCGCTGTACCTCGCCCTTTTCGCCGCCATGCTGGCGGCCGCTGTGCTGCTCGTGCCCGGAGACCTTCTCAGCACCCCGTGATGCCGTACGTGGACTACCTTGCCATTGCCGTACTCAACGAATACCGGTGTCTCGACAGTAAAAAGGAATCCCGCGGACCGACTCAGATTTCAGCCTCGTTACGTCTGAGCTCGACGCGATCTTCGAAAGTCGCCGACTACAGCTTCTTTTGCTCGGGCTCACCGTCTTCTCTGCCGCGCGCTGTGCCAAGGTGCAGCTTTGCACTACCTACAGCAAGAGCGGCATAAAGGACTTCGATGTGTGGTCGTTCTACGTGGAGCACGAGGATGCTCCATTCCCGTATCGGTGGCTTCTTCAACGGGATTATGGGCCATCGAAATTTGGCAGATGCCGAGGAGACCCGCCGTCTTATACCGGTCGCCGTGTGGATTTCCTTGGCCGGTCACTTCGGGGCGAGCTCGGTGCCGACCCTGTTTTGGCCCTTCGGGAGTATCTGTCCGCCGGACGGACTGCGACGGCAAAGGCTCTGGCGGCCAAGGCGGTGATACTGATCGACCCCAAATATCGCGTCGGCGAAGTCGTGTGGCCCAATCCTGACCCCATTAGGTGACGCACTCTCCTGCCGCCGACGGTGCGCCGGAACGAGCCGGCTGTCAGCCGTCGTGTGCTCAACGTTCCAGCCGGTTCTCATCTGGCTGCCGGTAGCGTGCCGGTGTGGACTCAAGACAGTTGCGGGAATTCGCGCTGAGTCTGCCGGGTGCCGAAGAGTACGACCATGGCGGCCGCCCGTCCTTCCGTGTCCGGGGCCGACCGCGGTTCGCCGCCGGGCTGGACGAGGATGCGATCAGCGTGATGCCGGGCGAAGCGGCGATCCGGGAGGCCGTCGCCGAATGGCCGCATGCCTGCGAGGAGGACTACCACGGCCGGCGGCTGGTGTCCGTGCGGGTCGCCTACCCAGCGCTGCCAGATGCTGTGGTCAAAGAGCTGGTGACCGACGCCTGGGCGTACCGGGCACCTGCGCGGATCGTGAAGGCGTACCGGGCCAGCCCAGGATAGGACCACCCCGGGCTTGCTACCGGCCTGCGCAATTCCTTGTCCGGCGTAGCGGATGACCGAACCGGCCGCATGACCATGATGACGACCTGCCGGGCAACGCGCGCTTCCGCCGCAAAGCGCACCAGCGTCAGGACGGTGCCCGTGGCCTGCTTGGCCGCGCCCTTCAGGTCGGGACCGACGGCACGTAGCGCACCCCCAGCTCCCCAGCCGCCCGCTGAAGTCCGGATGTGCGCAGACAACCGCCTGGTGGCCCATGGCCTTCAACTGCACCAGCCAGTGCGAGCACTGGCTGGGCCAGGCCTGGTGACCCGATCGTCAACAGCAACACGCGCATTCCCCAGCTCCCCTCCAACCCCGCAGCACGTCGCGATTTTGGGCCCTGCCCGGGGCCTTGCCGCAAGATCCCCCTCCCCGCCGCCCACCCGGATGCCGGTACGCCAGCCACCCCCGCGGCCAGCGGGGACAGGCCCCGCACCTTGCTGCAGGTACAAGCTCATCACGAACGGCAGCCCGTAATAGCCCACGATGAACGCGAACCCCACAGCGACCGGCACCGACACCGTGCGGGACCGGAACAGGCCAAGCGGAACCATCGGATGCGCTCCCCGCGCCTGGACCGCGACAAAAGCCACCAGCGCCGCGACCGCCACCGCGAACGCGGCCACCACTGCGGGCACCGTGAAACCCACCGCTCCGGCCTCGATCGCCCCGTAGGTCAGGCCCCCCATCGCCAGCGCCGCAGTGGCCTGCCCGGGCCAGTCGAACGGCGCCTCCCGCCGCGGCGAGCACCCGGCCCGGGCCAGCAAGACCAGCGCCGCCGCGCCAGCCGGCACGTTGACGAAGAAGATCAGCCGCCACGACACCACGGTCAGGACCGCGCAGGTCAGAGGTTAAACGGCAAGCTAAGGCCCGGCCGGAGCTCACGGTCCTGGGTCAGGGACGGCCGCTCATCCAGGGCTGCCGCCGTCCGTCACGGGCGCGCTGGCGCCGGGCCTCGGACCTGCCAGGTGGGCGAGCAGCATTTCCGAGAAGTACTGCATGGCCGTGTCGACCTCGTCGTCATCTCCCGTCGCGAGGACGTCCAGGAGCAGACCGCGGCTCACGGCGACGTACAGCCGGGCAACGGTGCGCGCCGTATCCGGGCTGATTCCTTCTGCCTCCAGCATCGCCGCGACCGGGCCGACCCAGTCCTCGACAATGCCCTCCAGAAGGGGCGTTGCCCACTGGCGGCCCTGGAGCGCCTGGCCGTAGACCTCGAAGAACAGCCGCTCCTGCGGCGCCAGTTCCGGACTTCGCAGGTGTTTCCAGAAACGGTCTGCCAGGTCTCCGGGTACCTCGGTGGACTCAGCTACGAGTTCGCTCAGGGCGCCGCGCTGCCGGGCCTCGACCGCCCGGACAACGTCGACGAGCAGTCCCTCCCGGGACCCGAAATAGTGGATCAGCATGCGGTGGCTCGTCCCGGCCGCCTCAGCGATGGCGCGCAGGCTCCTGTCGGCGATTCCCCCGGCCAGAGCCACGTCGGCTACTGCCTCCAGCAGCTTTTCTTTCGGGGTTGCGCTCGCCATGTACCAGATGGTACATCATCAGTTATGGAACATCACCTGACGACCGCTGCCGACGCGTCGCCCGAGCAGGTGTGGGCATTGTTTGTCGACGTGGAACGCTGGCCCGAGATGACCAAGAGCATCAGCGCGGTGCGCCGAGTGGACGAAGGGCCCTTGCATGTTGGCAGCGAAGCAATCATCGAACAGCCGCTCCTCCCCAGAGCCTGCTGGCGGGTAACCGAGCTGGAGCCCGGCCACTCCTTCACCTGGGAGACGAGTGCCCGGGGAATAACCACTGTCGGCGGCCACATCGTGGACGCAGACGGTCAGGGCTCGAGGATCACCCTGACCCTCCGCATGCACGGCCCCCTTGCCCGGCTGTTGTATGCCTTCACAAGCCGCCTTTCCCGCCGGTACCTCACGATGGAGATGGACGGTTTCCGCCGGACCGCCGGGTCAGTGCGGGACGCCACCTCAGGCACGCCGTAGCCCCCATCGCTCCAAGGAACGCGGCGAACGGTTCTTCCTCCGCTACGGCCGGGAGCGGCTGCTCGAGTCCACCGAGTATGGCGACGTCCTGGCCCGCGCCGATTCGCCGAGGACGGCGCGCATCTACGTCAAGGGCCTCTTCGCTGCGGAGGAGCCCAACTTCCTGTTCTCGTACAACATCACCAAGCTGTCTTGCAGCGCTGCGCAGAGCGCTGAACCGCGAGCGCAGCAACGTGGGCCGCAGCGCCCATTCCGACCGGGTCAAGGCCATCCTCACGGCGGTCGCGTTGAGTAAGGGCAACTGCGTAAGGCATGCTCCGGGACGGCCGGGCTGGATGGCTGCGGGTTGACGGCCCAGCAGATAACCGCTATCTATTAGATAACCGTTATTGGGGGTGGGCCGTGCAGCAGGAAGTGGTGCTGGCGATGCTGGCGAAGGAGCCATCGAACGGTTACCGGCTGCGCGCGCGGCTAGGCCAGGCGCTCGGGCCGCCGGGGAGGCGATGAACGCCGGCCAGATCTACGTCACGCTGGCCCGGCTGAGAAGGCGGGCCTGGTGACCTGCGAGCAGGCGGCCGGGCTGCCGCAGACGCATTTCGCCCGGGCGAACGCTGCACGGAAGGAGCATTTGCCGCTGCCAGACGCACGAAAGGCCGGGCAGCGGTAACCACAGAAACTGTGCCGCTCGGACTGGTCGCCGGTGAGCGACAGGGCCGGAAGGCTGGCAGCGGCCCGGCGGCAAGATCGCAGATCGGCCCCGGGTGCCGGGCAGGAGGTTCTCGTGCGCACACAGGTGCCGCTGGTGATGGCCCTGGACGACCGGGGCGCAGCGCTCGCGACGGTGGGCGGCAAGGGCGCGTCGCTGGCGCGTCTCGCGCGCGCTGGCGTCCCGGTCCCGCCGGGGTTCCACGTGACGACCCGCGCCTATCTCGATTTCGTCGCGCGCGGCGGCCTGCATGAGCCGGTGATGGCGGCCATGTCTTTGGTCGATGTGTCCGACCCGGCCACCTTCGAGACCGCGTCGGGGCGGATCGGCGAACTGTTCGCCGGGCGGCCGCTGCCGGCCGCGACTGCGGCGGCCATCGCCGGGGCATACGCCGGCCTGGGTGACGACGTGGTGGTCGCCGTGCGGTCCTCGGCGACCGCGGAAGACCTCCCCGGCATGTCGTTTGCGGGACAGCAGGATACGTATCTCAACATCCGCGGTGCGGCCAGCGTGCTCGAAGCGGTCAAGCGGTGCTGGGCGTCGCTGTGGACACCGCGGGCGATCGGCTACCGCGCGCGCAACGGCATCGTGGCCGACGGGGTGAAGTCTCGCCGTCGTGGTGCAGCAGCTTGTGCCGGCCGACGCCGCAGGCATCCTGTTCACCATCAACCCGGTCACCGGCGGGCGCGACCAGGTCGTCATCAATGCGAGCTGGGGCCTCGGCGAGGCTGTCGCCGGCGGTCAGGTCACCCCGGACATCGTCGTCGTCGATCGGGCCGGCGATGGCATCGTCGGCTACCAAGTCGGCGGCAAGGAGGTGATGACCGTACCCGCCGGCACAGGCACGAGGGAGCAGGACACCCCGGCCGGCTTGCGCGCCACGGCGGTACTCAGCCCTGACGAAGCCAGCGAACTCACACGCGTCGGCCTGGCGATCGAGGAGCTGTATGGCCAGCCGATGGACGTTGAGTGGGCGCGGGCTGAGCGCAGGCTGTTCGTCGTGCAGGCACGGCCGATAACCGGCCTGCCGGCAGTTGCCGGGTCCGGCGATCAGTGGAACGACAGCCTCGACGGGGACTACCTGTGGAGTAACGGCAACCTCGGTGAGGCGCTGCCAGACGTGATGACCCCGGCTACCTGGTCGTTCATCGAGCTTTTCATGTCGCGGGAGATATCGCCGCCGACCCTGCCCGGATACAACGGCTGGGCACGAGTCGGGGGCCGCTTCTACATGAATGTGAGCATGTCGGCCTCGCTGGGTCGGGTGGCGGGCATCTCGGTGCGCCGGTTCGTCAGGCTGAGCGAGCCAGTCTTCGGCAAGCTGCCGCCGACGCAGGACATACCTCTGGTCCAGCTTCCCCGCTGGAGGATCATCCGGCTGATGGTCCCGGTCTTTGTCACGACCATGCGCAGGGCGTGGAGGAACCACAAACGGCTGCCGGAGTTCGTCGCGGGCGCTGCGGGCCGTTGCGACGAGCTGCGCGCCGAGATCCAGCGGATTGATGACGCCAGTGCGCTGGCCGGCGTATGGCTCAGCCAGATCCAGCCGTTCTTCATGGTGGCCTGCGACATGCTCGCGGCATCGGGAGCAGGCGGCGCCAGCGCGCTGCTTGGCGTGCCGAACAAGCTGGCAGCGCTGGTCGGCGAGGCCGACGCGACCGTATTGCTGTCCGGGCAGCTTGCCGGGGATGCCCAGCTGGCCAGCCTCGGCCTCATGACCGGCCTCGCGCAACTTGCTCGCAGCGAAATCGACCGCGCAACGTTCGTGCGGCTATACGGACATCGCAGCTCGCACGAGATCGAAGTATCCGTCCCGCGGCCGGCCGAGGATGCCGACTGGATCGACAGGCAGCTCGCGGGCCTGAAGGACGCCACGCACAGTGCCGAGGACTTGCTGGCCGGGCAGGAGACGGCCCGTCTGGCCGTCTGGGACCGGCTCGGACAGCAGCCGAAGAAAGCGGCTGCGGCGCGCGCGATGGTCACCCGATGGGCAGAGGCGGTACGCGGGCGAGAAGGGGCCAGATCCGAGCTGGCCAGGTCGTTCTGGTTGCTGCGCGTGTGGCTGCTGCGGGCCGGCGAGCTGACCGGCCACGGCGACGACCTGTTCTTCCTGAGCCTGCAGGAGATACTCGATGTGCTGCACGGCGACTGGGCGCCGCTGTCGGAGGTGCCCGGCCGCAGGGCAACATACGACACGTACTGCGCCCTGCCGTCCTACCCCGCGCTGATCCGCGGCCGGTTCGACCCGGTGCGCTGGGCCGCCGACCCGGACAGGCGCGCGGACCACTACGACGAGCGCCGCACGATAGCGCCGCCGGGCGACACCGTCACCGGATTCGCCGGAGCATCCGGCGTAGCTGAGGGCATGGCACGGGTGATCAGCAAAGTCGAAGACGCCGGCCAGCTCGGCGACGGCGAGATCCTGGCAACGACCGTCACCAACATCGGCTGGACGCCGATCTTCCCGCGGGCCGCCGCCGTAGTTACGGACGTCGGCGCGCCACTGTCCCATACTGCGATCGTGGCGCGCGAGCTCGGCATCCCCGCCGTCGTCGGCTGCGGCAACGCGACGATGCGGCTGCACAGCGGCGACCGGATCAGAGTCAACGGCGAGAAAGGCACCGTCGAGGTCGTGCGCCGAGCGTGAGACGATCCTACGGGCCCGCGAGACCGCCTCTACGAGCAGGCACGCCGGGCATAAGTCGCGCCAGCGCCCGTTCTCGCTCCCCAGCAAGACGGTGACCCCTCCGGTGGCCAGGTAACGCCGACGGCGTGCCCCCCGCGCTGATCCTGGCATCTCCGCCAGCTCCAGCCAGCCGGTGGCTTCGCCCGATGAATCGCGGCAAAACCGCGGCACATAAGCCGGCGCTCACACGCGACATGAGCAGCAGAGCCGGGCGACTGGGACTCACGCCATATCGGCGGCTATTTGTGCCTCATTCGCCTGCTGGGTGCCCGCGCTGTGTGATGGGTTGAGAGCCGGTGTTGCCGGGGCAAGGAGACATGGTGTCGGGCGGCCGCTCCGCGCGTGCAAGCCGCTGCAACCTCCGGCCAGGACCTTGCGCCGAACCGTCACGGAGAAGCACCTGCTCTTCAGGGCACGCCGCTGCAGCCTGGTCATGCCTGCGGACGGCTGGGCCGGCAGCCGCGAGCTGCGGCTGCGGCCCGGTGCCGTGCTGGTGGGTGTGCAGGGTGTGGCCCATGGACCTGGGCCGCGCTGCTTGAGCGGTGAGCTGCCCCAGGTGAAGGTCGCGCTGCGCTACGGCGGTGACGCTCGGGTGCCTGTGGTTCTCAGCGGCTCGCGCGTCAGCCGCGGGCGGCCAGCGTGAATGCCCCTTTGACCGCTGAAAGCATGACCGGCGCCGCTGTGGCCTGGTTGATGGGCTGCGACGGGTTGTCGGCGAGCACGGCGACGACATAACTCCGCCCTGTCTGGGTGGTGGCCAGGTAGGCCAGGGTCGCGACCCCTGGCTCGGATCCGCCCTTGAACCAGGTCGTCTTCCACTGGGCCGGGTCGAGTTGGAGCCCGCCGTCGTTGAGCGACATCACGTCGCCGACCGGGGACAGGCCCGGCCGCCGGGCCAGGGCGGCCAGGGAGGTGTAGACGCGGCAGATGTCGCTGGCTGAGGCGAACCATTCGAGGCTGTTGATGTCGCGCGGCGTGGTCCATGCTTGCGCGGCCGCGGCGGTGGGAAGGGATGCCCGGTCGACCGTGGTGGCGAGCAGTGCCCGCCGGCCGGCTTCGTTCGCGGTGATGTAACGCTGCGCGAGAGCCGGCCAATGGCCGAGCTTGAGGATGAACATCTCGCGGGTGGTCAGGAACGGCCGGTCCCGGGCTGGGTCGGCCATCCCGGTTGCGGTGAGCGCAGCCTCGACCGCTGGCCTGCCCACGAGGCTGATCAGCATGTTGGCGGCCGTGTTGTCGCTGATGGAGATCATCTGGGCGGCCGTGTCCTGCACCGAGATCGTGGTTCCGTCCGGCTTTGTCTGGAGCTCGCCGGAGGGGAGGCTCTTGACCCGTGCCGTGATGGCCAGCGGCTGGTGCCAGCCGACCTTGCCGGATGCGATGGCGTTGCCCAGCGCGTCGAGCACGTAGAGCTTGAAGGCCGAGCCGAGCGGCGCCGCGGTGGCGGGGTCGATGCTGTGCACCGGCTGGCAGGAGCCGCTGGTGACGTTGGCGACGAGCAGGCGGACCCCGGGCGCGACCGAACGGAGGGCGGCATCGACGCCGGCCCAGGTGGCAGGCGGCGGGGGCGGGGGCGGGCTGAATCTCAGCCCGCTGATCAGCCCCCGGCTGTCGACGGTGAGCGCAACCTGTACCCGCGGGACGCCGCCGCTGGCAGAGACGACAGCGACGAGCGTGCGCGGTTGATTGACCTCGATCGAGACCAGCTTGAGGCCGGTCGCTCTTCGCAGCGCCTGGTTGAGCGTGGCCGCGCTGATCTGGGTGAGGAAGGCCGCGTCGAAGTGGGCGCGCGCCTGCGCACCGGACATGGGCAAATGCGCCACCGCGGCGATGAGCCACCGGAGCTGGGCCCCGGCAGGCGTGTCAGGCAGGGCAACGGCGTTCCCGGATCTCGCCGAGGCCGTGGCAGTTGCCGGCCCCGAAACGCCCGGCGTCTTCGGCGAGCCGCACGCTGTGAGGATCGTCACCGCCACAAACAGCCCGGCCAAGATCGGCCGCGCTGAACGGCCCCGCCTAATGCCCCCTGGCTGCAAAGCCCACCACTCACGCATGGGCGCGGCCGATGACGTGAGGGGTCTTCTGCGATGAGCCCACCAGGGCAATTCGTAAGGCTCCGTTGAAGGCGCGCATTCCAGGCAGTCCTCCGGCCTTTACCGCTGCGAAATGGCGCGCCGGAGCGTTGATGCCAGGATCATGTAATCTCCGATCGCAGGATCTCGGCCGCGGGGCGGCGGGCACCGATGCGGGCCGGGATGGTGGTCAGCCCCGCCACCGCGACCAGGGTCCCCAGCACCGCGGCGCCCAGCCACCAGGCCGGCGGGATGGTCAGCACCCTGCCCCCCGAGCCGTTCGCGGCCGCGAACAGCCCAATGCCCAGGGGGATGCCGAGCAGGGCGCCCGGCAGCGCGGGAAGCACCTGCGCCGCCGCCAGCCCAGCGCTGGCCTGCCGCGGAGTAACGCCGAGCGCGCGCGCCAGCGCTGACGCCAGCCGGGAGTCCAGCACCGTCGCCCAGGCCGCGAAGACCGCGTTGAGCACGGCCAGGGCGACCAGCGCCATCGTGAGCAGCGTCAGCATCTGCTCATCCCGGCTGGCCACCGGATCGCTCAGCCCGTTGGACGCCCCGGAGAAGCTCTTCTGGCCGGCGGTGGCATGGAAGGCGAGCACGGCGACGATCCCGGTGACCGTGACCGCGATGCTGGCCGCGCCCAATATGGCGCGGCGCGGCCGCCGAGCGACCAGCCGCAGCCCGAGCAGCAGCGGCACCGGCAGCCGCGCCGAGGCCGCGATCAGCATGGCCCGGCGCCGCGGCGGCCGGGCCGCGCTGGCCAGCGCGCTGACCGTGCTGGTGCGCGCGGCGCGGATAGCGGGCACCAGCGTCGCGGGCAGGGCCACCGCGAGCGCCACTGCCACCACCAGCCCGGCTATGGGCAGGGTGAGCGAGGGTGCGCCGGGGGTCCCGACCAGGGCGGCGCCGGGATTGGTGATCAGCGGGGCGGCCAGCCACCCGGCTGCCAGCCCGGCCGCCGCCGCGAGCAGCGCCAGGACCAGGTTCTCGGCCAGGAGGACCACCGCGACCAGTCCCGGCGTGCCGCCGACCGCCTTGAGCAGCCCGACCCGGCGGGTGTGCTCCGCCATCCGGCCCCCGGCCAGCAGGGCCACGCTGGCCACCGCCAGCAGCCCGGCCAGCCAGCTGCCGGGCATCAGGACCTGCTGCTCGTCCTGCACCAGCAGGCCGTCCGCGGCACGGACGCTCTGCCACGAGGTCAGGATGGGCGCGCCGATTGCCCGGTGGGCGTTGTCGTACCCGCTCGCGAGCGCCCGGGCCCCGGCCGGGTCTTCGAGCCTCAGGTTCAGGACGTAGGACAGTGACGCCGCGGACGAGGCAAGAGCGCGCGCGGCCGGCTGGGTGACCCAGGCCAGGCCAATGTCGTTTCCCGGGAACAGCGTGTTCGGGGGCAGGGCAAAAAAGCACCCGTTAGAACAAAGGTTCGGGTACGGCGGGCTGGCGGCGGTGACCGCGATCCCGGCGACCCTGAACGGCCGGCCGTTCAGGGTGACCCGGTCACCGACGCTGACGCCGAGCGCGTCGGCGAAGGTCCGCTCGAGCACCACGCCGCCGGGGCGCACCCAGCCGCCGGCCGTCAGCTTCGGCTGATCAACCGAGGCCGGCGCCCGGTCGCGCCCTTCCACCTCTGCCCCCGCCGTGAGGCCACGTACCCGCACAACGGCGCCTGTGACCGGATAGGGCCCGCTGTGGCCGGTGACCCCTGAACCGTGGACCAGCGCCTTGACCTGGCCGGCGACCGGGGGCTCGTTCGACTGTCCCGGCCCGTGGGGCCCGGCCCCGGGCCCGCCGAGCTGGGCCACCACGTCCGGGCCGTTGGTCGCCGCGCGGGTCTGCTGATACGGATGGCTGGTCACCCCGTGGAGAGCGAGTCCCAGGGTGAGCGTGGCGGTGGCCGCAGTGATCGCCAGCAGGAGCAGCACGGCCTGGGCCGGGTGGTGCCGCAGGTCACGGACGGCCAGGCGGCCGACGAACAGGATCCGGCCCATCGTTCAGCCCTCCAGGCCGGCCAGGTCGGCCAGGCGGCCGGTGGTGCCACCGGTCAGCCGGGTCTCGTCCACGAAGGCGCCGTCGCGCATGCCGATCATCCGGTCGGCGGTGGCCGCGATCCGCGAGTCGTGGGTGACGACGACCAGCGTCTGCCCGGCCGCATGCAGGCTCTCGAAGAGGCGCAGCAGCTCCAAGGTGGCCGCGCTGTCGAGGTTGCCGGTCGGCTCGTCGGCCAGGACCACCACCGGCTCGTTGGCGAGCGCCCGGGCGATGGCAACCCGCTGGCGCTGGCCCCCGGACAGCGCGGCGGGCAGGAAGTTGGCGCGGTCGGCCAGCCCGACCCGTTCCAACAGGTCCGCGGCCAGCCGCCGGGCTACGCGCGGCGAGCGCCCGGCCAGCAGCGCGGGAAGCTCGACGTTCTCCACCGCGGTCAGCTCGTCCATCAGGTGAAAGGCCTGGAAAACGAATCCGACCGCGTCGCGCCGCATCCGGGCCAGTGCCCTTTCGGACAGCCGGTCGACGCGCCGCCCAGCCAGCCAGATCTCCCCCGCTGTGGGCCGGTCCAGCCCGCCAAGCAGGTGCAGCAGCGTCGACTTCCCGCACCCGCTCGGCCCCATCACCGCCAGAGTCTCGCCCGGCACGACGTCGAGGTCCACCCCGTCGACCGCGCGGACCAGGCTCGCGTCCCTGCCATAATCCTTGCGCAGCCCCCGGGCGCGCAGCACCCAGGTGCCGTCGATGTCGCTCATGGTCGGTCCTTCCGGCCGGTCCAGTTCCGCTCGCACGCCTCCAGCCAGCGCAGGTCAGCCTGGAGCCGGAGCACGATGCCCTCAAGCAGCAGCGCCGCGTCCGAGCGGTCAGGCTCGGACATCGCCGCGCGCTGGGCATCCCGCAGCCGGCGCAGCAGTTCCCTGCGCTGCGCGTCGATGACCGCCAGCGGGTCGGCAAGCCTGGCCGCCGCGGCCGCGATCAACTTGAGATGAAACTCCGCCAGCCCCGGGCCGGGCCAGCTCACGTCCGCGATCCAGGCGGTGACCCGCTGCTGGCCCGCCGCCGTCAGCGCGTGCACCTTGCGGTCCGGCCGGTCCGGCAGGCCGGCCGCCGGCTCGCAGGTCACCAGGCCCGCCTTCTCCAGCCGCGACAGGGTGACGTAGATCTGCCCGGCGTTCATCGCGTCCCCGGCCGGGCCGAGCGCCTGCTGCAGCCGCGCGCGGAGGTGGTAGCCGTGCGACGGCTCCTTGGCCAGCATCGCCAGCACCACTTCCTGCTGCACGGTCCACTCCCCTATAACGGTTATCTAATAGATAGCGGTTATCTGCCTGGCTGTCAAGCCGCAGCCATCCAGCCCGACCGCCCTGCCGGTGCGGTTTGACCTCCGATGCGCCTGGCATCGGCCCGCGGTGCGCTTACCCTGTGCATGCCGGTCAACCTGCGCGCGGACCTGGTCCGCAAGGTGCGGCTATGCAGATCTGCCGAGCCGCTTGCGCTGTAAGCGAGCCTGATTGGGAGCCGGCGGCAGGCCTGTCCAGGAGGACGTGCGCGCTGATTCACCCGGACGCTGGACACCCGATGATCTTCGGTGAGCGGCGCAATGGCGTGCATCACGCTGGCTGCCTGGTCACTCTGCGGGCCACCGGGCCGACCGGCACGCCCACGCCCGACACCTGGATGACCTCCGCGCCCGCCACAGAGCGCGCGGGCAAGCCTGCGCGGTATTCCGCTTGGCGCCGGTGTGGGTAAAGGCCAGCAGCGCGCCGTCCCCGCCCGGAAGCGGGTCGTCGACAGCGGCGCCGGCGGACTGGGCGGCGCTGGCATCCAACCCGGCCGTGCGCAGCAGCGCGGCGGCCTGTCAGGCGGCGTGCCAGCTTGTTCCCGTGCCGATCGCCGGCACCCGGAGGCCTCGCAGCCGCTCGGCCACGGCCAAGACCGGCGCTTCATCATCGATGACCCTCGCCAGCGCCTGAGCCTGGCGGTCCATCGTCTGCCGCATCACGCTGATCCCTGCCGACGTCGCGGACATCCCGCACATCCAAACCCCTGACCAGGGAGCTGCCCTCCGATGCTAGCGGGCGGGGCGCAACATTCCCACGGGCGCGCGCCAGCCCCTGGCCTCAAGAAGGCGCTGGGCCGCCAGCGCGCATCAGTGCCGGATGCCGGAATTGGCCGCCTCGCAAGCGCAGCCGGAGGGCTGGCGGCACGCACCTGGCAGTGAGCGCGCGGTTGCCGCGGCCGGGCAGCCGTCACGATGCGGTGCTGGCTGCGTGACCGGGCAGGGGCTTGTCTTGGTTGCGCAGACCCGCTTGCTCCAGCCCTGGCTGCTGCCAAGCTCGTAACCATGCCGTGGGGGCGAGGAAAGTGTCATATGCCAGCGCGCCCAACCGCCGGGGCCGGGGCTATGCGGCTGGCTCACGTTGACGTCCGCCGATGGCGGCGCTGACCGGGCACCAGATCCTGCGCTCCCGCCTGTTTCCACTGGCCAGGTCCTGGCTGTGGACGGCCGCCGCCTGACCCCGATCAGCGCCGGGCTGAGCTCGCTGACCCTCATCACCGGGTTCGCCGTGTTCGCCGCGATACGCAAGATGCTGGCCTTCGACCAGCGGCTCGTGTTCGCCGGCTACCGGCAGGCCACCCTGATCGCCGCGAAGACCCTGGCCATTGCCGTCGTGGCCGCCGGGGTCGCCGGCCACACCGCCGCTGTCCTGCTGGTGTTCGGCCTGGCCTGGGCCGCCGCCTTCACCATCGCCGGGCTGGTCATCTTCCGGTTCAGGACCCGCAGCCGCAGGCACCTCGCCTGACCCGGTCCCGGGCCGCCGGCGGCAGGCCATCGCCCGGCGCGGCAGCTCACCGCTTGTTGCGGTACAGGCGCAGCGCGAGCGGGGCGAAGATGGCGGTGAGCGCGGCGGATGCGGCGAGCACCCAGCCGATCTGGCCTGCCGTGGCGGTGCCGAGCATCAGCCCGCGGCTGGCGGTGACGAGGTGGGTGACCGGGTTGAGGCGGGCGGCGGCGCGCAGCCACGGCGGCATGGTCTGCGGGCTGACGAAGATGTTGCTGACGAAGGTGAGCGGGAACAGGAGCGTGAAGCCGGCGCTCATGACGGCGTTGGGGGTGCGCAGGATCAGCCCGAGGGTGATCCAGGCCCAGGACAGGCCGGAGGCGAACACCACGACCAGCCCCACGGCCGCGAGCACCCCGGCGACGCCGCCGTAGGGGTGGAAGCCGATGGCCAGGCCCAGCCCGATGACCAGGGCCGAGGCGAGCAGGTAGCGGCCGGCGTCGCCGAGCAGCCCGCCGGTGATCGGGGCGGCCCGGGCGATCGGCAGTGAGCGGAACCGGTCGAAAGTGCCGGCGGACAGGTCCCTGTTGAGGGTGACCCCGCTGTAGACGGTGAGGAACAGCACCGCCAGCGCGAGGCTGCCCGGCAGCAGGAACTGCAGGTAGGCGTGGGTGGACCCGGCGACGGCGCCGCCGAACAGGTAGGTGAACATCAGCGTGAACAGCAGCGGGATCCCGATGACGTCGGCGAGTTGCTCGGGGACGTGCCTGATCTTCAGCAGCGCACGCCAGCCGAAGGTGAGCGACGCCGGCAGCATGCCCGCTGGCGCCGGCCGGGGCCGCAGGGAAACTGCCGCGTGCAGGGTTCCGGCGGCGGGGGCGGTCACCGCGCGGCCTCCGCGGTGACAGTCCCGGCCTGGGCGGGGTGGCCGGTCAGGGCGAGGAACACCTCATCCAGGCTGGGCTGGCCGAGCGCGAAGCCGGCGACGGTAATGCCGGAGCGCGACAACTCGGCGAGGGCACGCGCGACGCGCCCGCCCATGGCAGGTTCACCGTTCCCCGGAGGGATGCTGGCGGACAGTGCCGCGGCGGCGGATCCGGGCCGTGCCGGGACGCCGAGTTCCCGCGACAGTATCCGCTGCGCCTCGGCTCGCTGGGCGGGGTCGGCTAGCTGGACCCGCACGGCGCCGGTGCCGGCCGAGGCCTTCAGCTGACCGCTGGTGCCCTCGGCGATCACCCTGCCGTGGTCGATGACAGCGATCCGGTCGGCGAGGCGGTCGGCCTCATCGAGGTACTGGGTGGTGAGCAGCACCGTCGTGCCGCAGGCGACGACCGCCCGCACGATGTCCCAGACCTGCCTGCGGCTTGCCGGGTCGAGCCCGGCGGTCGGCTCATCGAGGAACAGCAGGTCAGGGGTGACGATGACGCTCGCCGCGATATCCAGGCGGCGGCGCATGCCCCCGGACAACATCAGCACCGGGCGGCTGGCCGCCTCCGCGAGGCCGAACCCCTCCAGCAGCTCACCCGCCCGCCTCCTCGCGTTCCGCCAGGAGTGACCCCACAGCCGGCCCAGCAGCACGAGATTCTCCGCCGCGGTCAGGTCCTCGTCGGCCGAGGCGAACTGGCCGGTGAGGCTCACCCGGCGGCGCACAGCGCCCGCCTCACGCACGACGTCGCGGCCGAACACGTGGGCCGTGCCGCCGTCTGGCCGCAGCAGCGTGGCCAGGATGCGGATGGTCGTGGTCTTGCCCGCCCCGTTCGGCCCCAGGAACCCGTACACGCAGCCCGCTGGCACGGCCAGGTTGACGCCGTCGACCGCGCGTGTCTTCCCGAACACCTTGGTCAGGCCGGACGTCTCGACAGCCAGGCCGCCCGATCCTGGTTCGTGCGTCGCGGGCATGATGCCGACTCTAGTTGTAGTCTGTCCAGATGGCCAGTTCCCCTGGACAGTCCATACGGCCAAATAAGCGGGGCCGTGGTTCCGCCGTGACGCGGCAGCGGCTCCTGACGGCGGCGGCGGAGCTGATCGCCGAGCTCGGCTGGGGCCGTGTCACCACCCGTGCGGTCGCGGCCCGGGCCGGCCTGCCGCACGGCGCCGTGAGCTACCACTTCCGCGGCAAGCAGGATCTGCTCACCGAGGCAGCGCTGTGCACCGTCGAGCAGGCGTTCCCCATCGCCGAGCTGGAAGCCCTGGAGACCATGGCCGACCTGATGGCGGTGGCCAGCGCGCGCCTCGGCGAACGGGAGGCGATCGACCCGGTGCTGTCCGCGGTGATGCTCGAAGCCATGCGGGAATCGGCGCGCGATCCCGCGCTGCGCGAGCGCATAGCCGCGCTGGAACGCGAATACCGGCGGCTGCTGGCTGAGCTGGTCCGCGCCGAGCAGCAACACGGAGCCGTCTCCGCAGACGCGCCGCCTTCTGCGCTGGCCACCCTTCTCGCAGCCGCCGCGGACGGACTGCTGCTGCACGCCCTCCTGGACCCCGATGTAGACATCACCGAGGCCCTCACCGCGCTGCAAGCGCTGCTGACCAGGTGAATCCAAGGCTGGGCCGCCGGGACGCGCGCCCGGGCGAGACCCGGGTGAAAGACGCGGCACCGCGGCGAGGTGACGGAAAGGAGGCGAGTCGGCATGGCGCTGACACCGGGCCAGGCCCGGCGGTTCTATGACCGGTTCGGGCGGGCCCAGGACCTGCAGGCCTTCTACGAGGGGAGGGCCATCGGCGAGCTCCTCGCCCACGCCTGCTTCCCTGCGGCCCGCTCGGTCTTCGAGCTGGGCTGCGGCACCGGCCGCCTGGCCGCGACCCTCCTGGCCCGCGAACTGCCGGCGGACGCCCGCTATCTGGGGGCCGACATCAGCGGCACGATGACAGGCCTGAGCCGGGCGCGCCTGCGCGGGTTCGGCCGCCGCGCCCAGGTGATCAGGGCGGACGGGACCATGCGGCTTCCCGTCGCTGACGGCGGGTGGGACCGGTTCCTGGCGGTCTACGTGTTCGACCTGCTGAGCGCCCAGGACGCGAGGGCGGCGGTGGCTGAGGCCAGCCGGCTGCTGCGGCCCGGCGGCCTGCTGTGCGCAGTCAGCCTGGCACCCGGCACGACGCCCGTCACCAGGCAGGTCTCCCGGGCGTGGGCGGCGGCCTGGCGCCGGGCGCCCGGCCTGGTCGGGGGATGCCGGCCCATCAGCCTCCACCCGTTTCTTGATGGCTGGCACATCGAGCACGACGCCCTGGTCAGCGCCCGAGGGCTCACCTCCGAGGTCGTGATCGCCGCCCGCTGACCCGGCGAGCCACGCCGCTGGACGGCCGCTCACGTCACCCGCCCAGCGCGGGAGGGCCACCGGCGGCCAGTCGGCAACTGGGCATCGCTGCCCATCCTCCTGACCGGGCCTGTAGGGTTCCAAACGGAGCATAGAGGGGCTGACCTGCGGGTTTGACTGCGGCAATGGTCGTGCGGCTGGCAGCATCGCGGGCTTGTGACCCTACGCATGCTTTACCTGATGTTCGTCCGCCTGGCCGGGTGGGTGGCGCTGCTGGCGCGCTCGGCGGCGTCGAAGGACGCCGAGTTGCTGATGCTGCGCCAGGATGCGGCGGTCTTGGGGCGGCAGCACCCCAAGCCGAAGCTGGACCGGGCCGACCGGGGGGTACTGGCTGCCCTGGCCGGGCTGCTCCCGAGGTCTTTGCGGATAAGCCGGCTAGTGACGCCGAACACGCTGCTGCGCTGGCACCGGCGGCTGGTCCGAGGACACTGGACCTATCCACAGCAGGGCGGTCGCCCGCCAGTCCATGCCGAGCTCGCGGCGCTAATCGAGCAGATGGCGCGGGAGAACCCGGGTTGGGGCTACAAGCGGATCCAGGGCGAGCTGCTCGGCCTCGGCATCCGCGTCGGCACCTCCACCGTGCGGCGGGTACTGAGACGACTGCAGATACCGCCCGCCCCGCAGCGCACCCGTTCGACCTGGGGCGCCGAAGTCTCGCATGTCGATGGCCGGTTCCACGCCAGCGCCGGCGGAGATCGCGGGGATGGTGGCCTTGCGGTGGCCGTCCCCGGGGAGATCATGGGGGTTTCCGTCCCCGGTAGACGGCGGTCAGGAACGATCGTTCGACAGACCCGCCGAACCGGTGGTGAACCAGTTGCTCCAGTTGGTCCAGCACCCGGGCCTGTTCGGTCCTGGGACGGCGCAAGACGATCGCGAGCGTGGCGTACAGCCGCCTTACCTGCGCGGCGGTCAAGAACCGCGGTGACTTGATGAGCTCAGCGGTGACATCGGCCAGCCCGGCCCCGGCCATGTTCGCCGTGCGTGCCGCGACGTCTATCTGAAACGGCACGGGACCGGCTCCCGGCGGAATGGTCGGCGAACCGCCGAGGACCGACTGCGACGCGAGATCGAAGGCATCCGGCGACGTGGGGTCGTCGAACAGCATCCACCAGATAACGGCCCACCCGCCCAGGCGCAGGGCGCGGGTGAGCGCCTGCCAGCCCGTCGGCTGAGCGACCCAGTGATAGCTGGTGGCCGCCACCGCCAGGTCGTAGGCGCCCGGCGCGAGCCCGGCGTCCTCGAAGGGCCGGCCGACGATATCCAGGCCCTGCTGGCCACACGTGCGCTGCAGGTAATCAGCCATCGCAGGGCTGGCTTCCACGGCCGTGACGTGAGCTCCGGCCGCTAGCAGGCGCCGGGTAGCCAGGCCGGTGCCGGGCCCGATTTCAACCACCCGGCATCCCGGCCGCAGCCCCGACTCTGCCAGCAGGCCGTAAACCCGCTCGGGATAGCCGGGGCGGCCATCGGCGTAGCCGCTGGGATCCCCGCCATACAGACGGCGGCCCTCGACATGATCGGCTGGGAACGTCACGGCTGCACGACCACCCCGCTCACCAGACCAGGCCCGGCAGCGACGGTGTCCTCACACTACGGAGAAGGGCACTGGAAGCGGACCGCGGCCACATAGCGCGAGCAGCACCGGCCCAGCGCGGCCAGCCGCGGCGACCTCGGCCGCCAGGACCAGCGAAGCACCGATAGGCGGCTCAAGCTCGGCAGGAAGGGCGAGACGAAGCGCCGCGGCAAGATCGAGGCTGTGCACGGCAAGCTCGAAGGTCCGCGTCGGCAGGTAGCCCAGCAGAGTCATAGGACCCATGGGCGTCGCCATCGGTGTCTCGTCGTCGGTGCTGTCCACCAAGTGGACCACCCGCCCGGCCAGCGCGCGGACGGCCGAGGCGGGATCCTCGCCGAGGGCCGCACCGGAGGCCGTCCCTCGTTCGGCAATGGCCCTGTCCCGCTGCGCGCGGGCGTCGCTGCCCGGTGGGCATGCTTCCACGGCCGCGAGGTAGGCGGCTGGCCCGCTGAGCCGTTCTCCGGGCGCCGGGCGCCCGCAGTAGGCCTCGATGGTTGACAGCGCCCGGCTGGTGTGACCGATGAGGTCCCGGACGCTCCAACTGCCCAGCGCCGGCTCGCCGAGGCGGCTTGGCGGGACTGAGCTGACCAGGTCGGCAAAGCCGTCCGCGGCGCTACGGAAACAACACCGGACTGATGCGCTAGCTTCGGCCATGTAACGACTTATAGTCGTGTCAAGAAGGAGTGTCAATGCCGGTACCTGCTGACGACGTGCCCGAGTGGGAGCTGACGTTCCGCTTCACCTGCGGGCGCCTGTGCCTGTCCTTCTGCGCCACGGTGGGGGAAAGGTGGCGGCGCAGCTTCGAGCGGCTCCGCACGCCGGGCGACTACGGGCGCTGGGTGGTCGCGGCGGGGCTGCTCAAGACCGCCCCGCCGGTGAGCGACGACCACCTCCGGCAGGCCCGGCACCTGCGCGAGGCGATCTACCGGACGGTACGCGCGGCCATGGATGAACTCCCTCCCCGGCCAGCTGACCTTGCGATGATCAATGCCTGGTCGGCCCGCCCCGACCCGGCCCCGCAGCTCATCAACGACTGGTCCAGCCGGACCCATGCCCTCCGCCCGGTAGCCGCGACGCTCTCGGCCATTGCCCGGGACACCGTGGACCTGCTGAGCGGGCCGGAACGCCACCGGGTGCGGGAGTGCGCGGCCGCAGACTGCGCGCTGCTGTTCGTCGACCGCTCACGGCCGGGCAGACGCCGCTGGTGCGCCGATAACGCCTGCGGTAACCGCTACCGTGCCGCCGCCTACCGCAGGCGTCACACCACCCCAGGCGCCAGGACAGCGCGCGCCCCCGCTACTTCGCCTAACGCAGGGCCGCAACGGTGAATCCCGCGCTCACCTCCGCGCATACTCTCGCCCATTCCCTTCGCCACAGCCGGACAAAACTCAAGCCACAGAATCACCTGCGGGGTGCCATCGGCTTCGGGATCTAGTGTCGGCAGCCCGATATACCTGGCGTGTACCTCCCGTGGACCTCGCGTGTACCTGAAAGACATCCTGGCGTGGCGGTCCTGCCCAGCTGACACTCCGGCCTGCTGCTCAGCCGGCGTCAGTACCGCATCCAGGACTGAACCGTGCTGCCCGGCTAAATCCCCCCGCCCGCCGGAGATGTAGCCGACGTGATCAGGCTCGGCAAGCGGGACAAACAGGCGCCGGACGCCGGCCCGCCCGCCCGGGATGCGAACCCTCTAGCCCGAAGTTACGGCTGATTGAGTACGCGGTTGCGGGTTCTGGCCTGCGGTTTGCTGTCTACGCGGGGGCTGTTGTTCTGGCTACTTTAGGGTGAGCGGGATGGGGGCGCCGATGAGGTTGAATGCCTCGCGCTGGGCGCTGGTGGGTTCGGTGAGCATGGGCACGGTGGCGGTGGCGCCGGCGAAGCGGACCTGGTTGCGGGTCAGGGTGGCCAGGTGGGCGAGCAGGCCGCGGAAGCTGCGGTAGGGGCGGCCGGCCGGGTCGTGCTGGCGGGAGGCTTTGGCCTGGGCGGCCGGGGAGCGGGTGGCGGGGGCGACGGGGTCGCCGGGCGGGGGCGGGTTCTCGTCGGTGAAGGTCAGCGGGGCCCAGGCGCGGCGCAGGTGCCAGGTCAGGTAGCAGGCGAGCATGCAGATCAGGACGTGGGCCCGGACGCGTTCTTCGAGGTGGTGCCAGACGGGCCGCAGGTCCAGGTCGCCGGCTTTGATGTGGCGGAAGTCCCGCTCGACGTATTTGAGGTTCTTGTAGGCGGTGACCACGCCGGGGGCATCCAGGTCGGTGGCGGGGACGGGGGTGCGCAGCACGTAGAACCCGTCCAGGGCGGCTTCCTCCTCGATCTGGGCCTGGTCGCGGGTGACCGTGAGGCTGGTGCCGGTGATGGTGACCTGGAAGTGCTTGCCGGTCTTGTACTTGCTGATCACCTTCCCCACGGCCACGCCGATCGCCCCGGCGCCGGTGAGCCGCCCGGCCGCCACGCGGGTGATGAGGGGGGCGAGGAGCTTCTCGGTGGCGGCCAGGAGTTCTTCGCGGGTGCGGGCGCGGCCGGCGGCCAGGACCGGGTTGCGGCAGGCGATCAGCCGCTCGCCGGGGTAGTCCGGGCTGGTGATCTCGGCCAGGTTCTGCTGATCGAACAGGGACAGCTGCAGCGGCCCGTCATCGGCCATCAGCTTGCGGATCGCGGGGGCGCGCAGCGCGGTGATCCACCCGTACGGGTCTTGCCGCTGCGTCCCGTCGTCCAGCTGGTTCAGCGCGGCGATGCGGGCGCTGGTGATCATGCCGCGGTCGCCGACCATGACCATCTGCCCCAGCCCGAACGTGTCCCGCACCACCTGTACGATGCCGGTGAACGCGGCCGGGTCGCCGGTGTTGCCGGGGAACACCCGGACCGCGACCGGGCGGCCCGCCGGGTCGGTGAGCAGCCCGTACTCGATCTGCAGCGTGCCTTTCTTGCCGTCGCGGGAGTAGCCGCGGGCGGCCAGCGGGCAGTGCGTGCCTTCCACCCATGAGGACGACAGGTCGAACAGCGCCATCCGCGCCGGGTTCGGCGCCGGGCCCAGGTGCCGGGCGGCCAGCTGCTTCTCGATCGGGTCCTGCCGGTGCCCCAGCCAGTCCATCGCCGCGTAGATCTGGTCGGTCGACGCGCCGGCGACGCCCAGGTCCGTCCCGAGGGTGACATCACCCCACCAGGACAGGGTGGACAGCTTCGACGCCGGGGCCACGACCCGGCCGATGACCAGCGCCAGCGCCAGGTCCCGTTCGGCGCAGGCCGGGCCGAGCAGCGCGGGCAGCCCCAGCTTCACCGCCATGGCGTGCACCGCAGCGACGTGGCCGTGCGGCACCGACGCGGTGATCGTCACCGCCTGCCCGGCCGGCACCAGCCGCTCGCCCTTCAAGGTGGCCTCGATCGCGGACACCGCCTCGGCCGGCAGCGCCGACAGGTTCGCCAGCGTCTCGTGCCGGACCTTGCCGCCGTCCCGGAAGGTACGCCGGACCAGCACCGACTCATACACCCGCCGCTCCCCGGACTTCGCCACGTACGTCCGCCGGTTCCGGGCTACATGCATCGCCCCGCCACGTGCCGTCATAGCTGCGATCATACCGGGCATGTGCCGGAAACCGCTGGATCAACACGCCTATTTCGTGGCTACACCAGATAGCCACAGCCAGCGACTTTCAGCACCTCAGGACGACAATGCCTACAGAGAGCTACAGCAACTCCGGTCTAGCTGCGCAATCCAGTAGATGTCACTCTGTGTAGAGCCATCGGTAGGGGCCTCACGGGGCGCGCCGGCCGGGCCGTGCGACTAGGTCCGGACTGACGAGCAAACGTGGAGCAAACATGGCCGGGAATCGGCATCCGACGAGGCTAAAGAGATGGTAAAAACACCAGGTCAGGACGGGTGCGCCGCCAGGGACTCGAACCCCGAACCCGCGGATTAAGAGTCCGCTGCTCTGCTATCGGATCAGTGCTCTCAGTGCCGGTCGATGCCGGTCCGTGCGGACTTCACCTCGGATCCATGCCGCCTGGTGCCGGGCAATGACGGGTGGTACCGGGGCAGACGAGCAAACAAAGAGCAAACACGCATGGTCAATCTGGTCGCCTGGCAGGCGCGAGATCGTGGGAGTCATCATCCGGAGGCTGGGCGACCGGTCGTCCTGGCTGGATTATTGGTAGATGTCGTGGTAGCCGATGGCAAGCCAGGTCAGGAGCGGTTCGCCATCGGTGCCTGGGCCGATGGTGAACAGTGCCCTTCCGTCGGGACCGGCGAAGCTCCAGGTTAGGGAGTAGACCTCGCCGATCTTGTGCACGCGCAGGCGCCTGGGCCAGGGTGCCTCGCCGCGATGCGCTCCTGCTGCCAGCGCCGGGATGAGGTGGCCGCGGACGGCGTCCGCGAACAGCCGGCGGTGGGCGCGGGGGAGTTTGGCCAGCGCCAGGTCGAATCCGGCCGTGGTCTGGTATTTCACCCACCGGCCTCACCGTCGATGGCTTCCAGGTGGTCCAGGAAATCCTCATCGCTGGCGAATCTGCGCACTCGCCCGGCAGCCAGGTCTGCCTCAGCCTCCTGGAGCTTCTCCTGCCAGGCTGGGCTGTAGACCCAGGCGTCTTCTTCGGGAATGATGCGGGCGAGCCGGCGGCCGTCTCGGGTCAGCACTGTGGTGACATGGCCGTAGGCGGCCATGTTGACCAGTTCCGGCAGGTGCTTTCGGGCCTCGGTGGTGGTCATCTCCTGCACCTCGTACGGCAACGGCATCGCGTTCTCGCTCATGTCCCTAGTGTACGTGATGTACAAGGCGTATACCCGCCAGCGCCGGCGCTGGCGGGTGCTGCATGACGGTTCGCCAGCCTCTCGCCCGGTGATCTAGCCAAGATCCGCGAGACAAGGGACTTCGTCCTCTCGGCGCGCGTGGCCGCAACGAACAACGCAGGTTCGCACCCGTCCGCTGGTCATCGGCCAGGCTGGGCGCGATGGAATTCTGGCTCAGTGAGCCTTCGCATTTCTTGTCCGGCAAGGCTACTCGGGCGTGGCGTTGCGGACCTGGCTGGGGGTTAGCGGCGGGACGGGGAGAGGGTGCGCTGCCTCGCGGCGGATTCCCGCCCAACTGGCGTTGTGCTTTTCGAAGCTGCTGGCCTGGTTCCGCGACCGGCCGGACATCCGCAGGCTGGGTCAGGGCTTCGGGATCTCCCAGGCTGCCTGCTGCGCCGAAACTCGCTCATAACCGCTGACCTACCGCTTCGCGCTCGTTTTGTCGCTCCGTGGTACGCGCTGATCAGGCGACGCTCCTGCGCTCGATCCGGGCGGTGATATCGACGATGCGACCGGGCGGACGCAGCAGGGGCTTCCTGTTGCACGCCCTCGTGCGGACGGCGGCCGTCATAGCGCTGCGCATGCTCGGCCAGTACCTCCCGCAGGTGCCGCCCGCCGGACCGCTGTCGACCGCGACAACGAGACTGTCCGCGTCGGCATGCAGACGCTGTCCGGCGACCTTGGCCGCACGTTCGGCGTCTACCTGCGAGGTTGAACGTTAGGGTCTGGCCTCCCGTTGCTGGTTCTGGATCGCTCGCGAGCCAATGCGCCGTTGCTGTCGCAGACTATTGGACCGTTGCGGGGGATTGCGTTTGGGTCTGGGGTTCGTGTGCGGCTTCGGCGGTCCTGGTTTCACCGGCCGCTGGGCTGGCTGGCCGCGCGGGCTGGGCGGGCAGGAACAGGACTGCCAGGAGTGCCCCCACCGCGGCAACCCCGCCTGCGAGAAGGCAGCCCACGGTGAGGCCGCGCAGGAATGCGTTGGTGGACGCGTGCAGGAACCCCTGGCCGAGGGCCGGATGGCCGTGAGCGGCGATCTTGCCGGCGGCCGCGTATGCGGCGCCGAGGGACTGGTGTGCGAATGTTGCGGTGCGGGCTGGCACGGCTGCTGGCATGGTGGCGGTGAGCCGGGAGGCGTAGACGGATGCGTACACGCTGCCGATCACGGCCACGCCGAGCGTGCCGCCGACCAGCCGGGTGGAGTCGTTGACGGCCGAGCCGACGCCTGCCTTGGCCGACGAGATGGCGCCCATGATGGATTCGGTGGCGGGCGCTGAGGTCAGGCCCATGCCGAGCCCGTACAGCACCATCTGGGCCGAGATGATGCCGTAGCTGAGCGTTGCGCTGGTGGTCGCCGCCACCCAGCCGTAGAACCCGGCCATCGCGACGAGGCCGGTGGTGACGATGAGCTTGGTCCCGGCCCGCACGGCCAGCTGGGTTCCGGCGACAGATCCGGCACCGACCGCCAGCGCGACCGGGAGCAGGCGCAGCCCGGCAGACAGCGGGCCATAGCCCCTGACGAACTGGAAGTACTGGGTGATCAGGAAGATGAAGCCGAACAGGGTGAAGAACGAGACGGTGACCGCGCCGCTGGCGACGCTGAACCGCGGGTTGCGGAAGATCCGCACGTCGAGCATCGGGTGGGCGGCGCAGCGCTCGCGCATGATGAACGCGGCGAACGCTGCGGCTGACGATCTTGCGACGGCTCAGCTTCCTGCCCGAGGACACCCTGCAGGTGCTGCAGGCCGGAGCGCAGTCCGCGAAGGACTGGGCGACATCCTCGAGCTTGCCCGCCGGGACACCCTCAGCACCGCCGAGCTTGATGAGAACGGGCATCTGTGCATCTGCAGGTCGGCCGCGAGCACCGACGGCGCTTGGCTCGCTAACCTGCTCGCTGCTCCCGGCGCGATCACGCCGACGACCCGGGCGGGCTTGATTCGCAGGAAGCGCGGCTGGCGGTAGATCCGGAGGTGGCCCGCTATTCACCGGCTGGTGAGCAGGCGCTGGAGGCGGCGCGGGAAGTCGCCGTGCGGCTGGAGCGGGCGATTGACCCGCTGCGCGATAACGGGATCGCGCGGGAGGCGTTCCGGTTCGCCAATCAGGCGATGGCGCTGCAACGTGTCCGCAGCGAGCTAGTCCGTGCCAGGCTCGCCGAGCCGTCCGCCGATGTCGCCGGGCTGCTGCGGAAGCTGGATGTCCCGGAGAGCCGGAGCTGGCGACCGTTCCAGCTCGCCTTCGTGCTGCTGTGCCTGCCGGGCCTGACCGATCCCCGGCATCGGGACGCGCGGCGGGGAGGCAGTGACGCGCAGGTGCAGCTGCTGTTCTTCCCGACAGGTGGCGGCAAGACCGAGGCCTATCTGGGCCTGTCCGCGTACACGTTCGCGATCCGGCGCCTGCAGGGCGTGGTCGGCGAGGGCGACGATGCCAGGGACGGGACGCGGGGGGTGGCGGTGCTGATGCGGTACACGCTGCGGCTGCTGACCGCTCAGCAGTTCCAGCGCGCGGCGGCGCTGGTGTGCGCGTGCGAGTGCTTGCGCCGGGAGCGGCTTGCCGCGGGGGATAGCCGGTGGGGGTCAACGCCGTTCCGGGTCGGGCTTTGGGTGGGCAGCAGCGTCACCCCGAACAGCTACGAGGAGGCCCGCCGCCAGGTCGCCGACAGCCGACAGTACGAGCGGGCGCTCGGCGGGCCGCTGCAGCTGGCCGCCTGCCCGTGGTGCGGCTCGCCGCTGACCGGCAGCCGGGACCTGTCTACCAACGACCTGCGGCGCCGGGTGCTGGTGCATTGCAGTGACCCGGAAGGGGATTGCCTGTTCACGCAGCGGCATTCGCGGGATGAGGGCATTCCGGTGCTGACGACCGACGAGGAGATCTACCGGCTGACTCCGGCGCTGGTGATCGCGACCGTCGACAAGCTTGCCCAGCTGCCGTGGCGGGGTGCGACCGGGCCGCTGTTCGGTCTGGTGGACAGCGAGTGCCCGCGGCATGGCTGGCAGAACCCGGAGTTCACCGGTTTCTGCCGGACCCGACATCCGGCGGTCGCTGGCCTGCCCGCAGCGGTGCCCGCGCCGGCGATGCGGCTGCGCCCGCCGGACCTGATCATCCAGGACGAACTGCACCTGATCAGCGACGCGCTCGGGTCGATGGTCGGCCTGTATGAGACCGCCGTGGACCGGCTGTGCACCCGCAAGGACGGCGGGCAGGTGGTCCGGCCGGTGCTGGTCGACTCGACCGCGACGGTGCGGCGGGCCCGTGACCAGGTGGAGCAGGTGTTCGCCCGTGGCCTGGCCGTGTTCCCGCCGCAGGTCATCGACGCGGGGGAGACGTTCTTCTCGAACATGGTCCGGCCGACCCCTGGCACGCCGGGGCGGCGATACCGGGAAGTGCTGGCCCCGGGGGAGCGGCTGAAGTCGGTGGAGATCCGCGTGGTCTCCGCGCTGATGGAGCATGCCCAGTTCCTGCTGGACCGGCACGGCGCGGCCGCCGACCCGTACATGACCGTCGTTGATTATTTCACCTCTACCCGCGAGCTGGCCGGCATGCGGCGCCTGGTCGATGACGACATCGCCGACCGCCTTACCAGCCAGCAGGTCCGCACCCGCAGGCGGCAGCCCAGCATCAGCGAGCTGACCAGCCGGATGCCGAGCAGCCGGATCGCGGCCACCCTCGCCGAGCTGGAACGGCGCTTTGACCCTGCGTTCGACTCCAGCGCGGCGCTGGAGGAGTACCGGCGCGACCGCGCGGCGGCGAAGGAACGCGGAGAGGACCGGCTGCAGCCGCTGGACGTGCTGCTGGCGACTAGCATGCTGCAGGTCGGCGTGGACGTGCAGCGGCTCGGGCTGATGGTGGTGACCGGCCAGCCCAAGAACACCGCTGAGTACATCCAGGCAACCTCTCGGATCGGCCGCGACCCAGCCCGGCCGGGCCTGGTGGTCACCATCTACCAGTGGAGCCGGCCCCGGGACCTGGGGCACCTGGAGTCGTTCGGCTACGACCACGCCACGTTCGGGCTGCGGATCGAGGGCCTGACCACGACTCCGTTCAGCGACCGGGCACTGGACCGTGGACTGACCGGCGTCCTGGTCACCGCCATGCGGCATTCCGGGATGGCGGCGCTGGCCAACACCGCCGCCCACGGGCTCCCGTTGTCCGGGCCTGGCGTGACCGCGTTGCTGGACCAGGTCCAGGCGCGAGCCGAGCAGGTCACGCATGACGCTGTGCACGCCAGCCAGGTTCGTGCGTACCTCCAGCACCGCCTGGATAGCTGGCGCGGACACCGAGCGGCGGTCCGGACGGGCAGGCTCGGCTACGAGGTCCAAGCCGATGTCACCGGGCTCCTCCGTGACCCGGATGCCGGCAGCTGGGAACTATGGTCGGCGCCCCGCAGCTTGCGTGAGGTCGAGCCGCAGATCAGTCTCCAGCTGGACCAGCAGGACCGCAGCCTGCCTGAGGCTCCGTCGTGGAGTTACGACCGTCCGATTCAGCCAGCTGGCGATGACCAGTCTGCGGCGGGAGCCAGCGCATGACCATTCCAGCCGTGGCGGGTAACCGCCAGTACCGGGACCCGACCCGGATCGGCGAGGCCCGACCCAGCCACCTGGTCACGATGTCGGGTGTGGGCGCGATCCTGGACCTGCCCGCCATGAGCGTCGTCGTCCGCGGGCTGGACGCGTGGAACCCCGAGCGGCAGGACGCTATTGACGAGCCCCGGCTCCTGGCCGAAGTTCGCCAGGTCCTCGGACCCCGGGTGCGGGCCTTGCGCCATGCCCCGTGGGATCCGGCGGAGAGCGATGACCCGTACAGCCGGGTCGGGGTTCCGGTTACGCCTTTCCCCAGGTGGGTGCGCTGCCCGCGCTGCCACCGGCTAGGCCCGCTGGATCCGCCCGGCCAGTTCGAGCTGATCCACCGTTTCGGGCGTCGGCCCGATCTGGCGAAGTTCGTCCACGCGCGCTGTCAGCGGCAGGCCCAGACCCGAAACGCGAATAAGCGGGCCTGCGTCCCGGCCCGGTTCCTGGTCGTCTGCGAGGACGGGCACCTGGACGACTTCCCCTACGTCGAGTACGTACACTCCGGCGGTGCCGGGCCATGCGACGGCCCGCAGCTGACCATGTCGGACGCGTCCAGCACGCTCGGGCCGCGGGTCACCGTCCGGTGCGCCGAATGCGGCGCCTCCCGCAACATCCAGGACGCCGCCGGCCGGGACGGCTGGGAGAAACTGCCCGCCTGCCGCGGTCGGCAGCCGCACCTGCAGCGATTCGTGCCCTGCGGGAAGCCGCTGAAGCTGATGGTGCTCGGCGCCAGCAACCTGTGGTTTGGCGTGACCGCCAGCGCCCTGCACCTGCCGCAAGGCCAGAGCGTCGATGACCTGGTCGCTGCCAACTGGCAGATCCTGGGAGCCCAGCCGACCGCCGACGTCGCACAGGCGATTATCGAGGGAATGGACGCGCTGCGCGGCCTGCGCGGCGTCCCGATCCACGAGGTGTGGGCCACGATCGAGAAGATTCGCGCCGATGGCGGCCCAGCTCCCGCGCCGGACCGCCGCGATCTGCTGGAGGCCGAGTGGCAGCTCTTGTCGCGTCCTACTACCGAACGCCAGGACGCGGACTTCCGGGCCGTGCCCACCCCCACCCCGGAGGGCTACGACCGGCTGCTCGATCAGGTCGTCCTGGTCTCGCGGCTCCGGGAGGTCCGGGCGCTGGTCGGATTCACCCGGCTAGCCGCGCCCGAGCGCGGGGACCTGCAGCCGGTGCGGCTGGTACCCCTCGCGCGGAGCGCGCCTGACTGGGTTCCGGCCGTCGAGCAGCGTGGCGAGGGTATCTTCCTGCAGCTCCGCGAAGAAGCCGTGGCTCGCTGGGTCAGCAAGGTGGCCGGCCATCCGCGCCTGGAGGCACTCGAAAGCGCGTACCGCCGGTGGGCTTACAACCGCGCGCGACCAGCGAGCCCGGGTTTCCCGATCGCCCGGCTCACGCTGATCCACACCCTGAGCCACATGCTGATCCGGCAGGTCGCTCTCGAATGCGGTTACTCCTCGGCCAGCCTCCGGGAGCGCGTCTACATCGGCATACCGCGTAATCCCACGGCCGGCGTGCTGCTGTCAACCGCCGCCAGCGACAGCGAAGGGACGCTCGGCGGCGTTGTCGCTCTCGGCCTCGCCCGCTACCTGAAACGGCTGCTCGACCAGGCCTTCGACGACGCCCTGCACTGCTCCTCCGACCCGCTGTGCGCCGAGCACGTGCCGATTGATCCATCATCGACACTGCACGCCGCCGCCTGCCACGCTTGCCTATTCGCCTCCGAGACCAGCTGCGAGACCAATAACCGCTGGCTCGACCGGGCCGTCCTGGCCGACCTCACAGGCGACGGCCTGGTCTTCGCGCAGTGAGCGCCATGGCGGAGTGGGCGAGTCGGGTCGCCGAGCAGCTTCCCGCCGCCGACGCCCGCCAGCTCGCGAGCGCCGCCCAAGGAGGTCTTCAGGCGGTACGGCAGCTTCGTGCGCAGACATCCACGCCAATTCTGCGGGACGTATGTGACCAGCTTCTCCGGCAGATGGCAGACCGCGACGCCTCCTACGTCGCCGGCCTGATCGCCGGTGCCGCCGCGGCGGTCGGGCGCGCGCGGCAACGCCAGTCGATAGATGTCGTCTGGACCGGACCCGAATCGGACGTCACCACGAGCCGCCTGACCGCCGCGACGGTCATCGAGCTGATCGGCCAGGCCCTTCACGAGATCCTCCTGGTCAGCTACGCCACTCGGACCGAGCCCGCTATCGGTGCCGCGCTTGCCGAAGCGGCAAGCCGCGGTGTCGAGATCACGCTTCTAGCCGAGAGCTCAGCCGACAATCCCGCCTACATCGCCGCCGGCGTCGCGTTTCCCGGGCTGAACGCGACCCGGCTGCGCTGGCCCGCCAACCGGCGCGGACTGGGCGCGGCCATGCACGCCAAGATCATCATCGTGGATGACCGGATTGCGCTTGTCACCAGCGCGAACCTCACCAACAGGGCCATGGAAGTCAACCTGGAGTGCGGCATCCTGGTGCGCGGCGGGCCGCAGCCCGGTGCCATCAGCGACCACATCAAAGGCCTCCGCGCTCGCGGATACCTGCGTTCCTGACTGGCCACGAGCGCCGCTCGGGTCGTCGCGGGCGGGCCGGATGCGAACCTGAATCTGACGCCGCGCGGGCATCCGCAGGCGCCAATCTTCACGACCTCAGAGTGGGAGGCCCTGGCTGCGGACCGGGCCGAGGTCACGGTCCGGTAGTCCGGGCGGTGATCGTCTGGAGCCGCTGCTCGAAGTGGCTGCGGGCCTCGTCCGCCCCGCCGCCGGTGACGGCGCTCATCGCCACAGCGGCGGTGATGATGACGTCAGCCAGTTCGTCCAGCAGGTCGCCGCTGGTCCGGCAGATGCCTTTCCTGCTGTTCATCCCTCGCACCCCTATCAGCGCCTCGGCCGCCTCGCCGACTTCCTCGGTGAGTTTGAGGATGCGCATCTCGACCGGCACGTCACCGTGGTATTCGTGCAGGCGTTTCACGTCATCCCACATGGCCCCTCCGATGCGCTAGAGCTGCGCGGCAGTGGCTGCGCTCTGCTTCATCTTCATCCCGGCATGCTGGCCGATGGCGAACTCGCCGCCGGGCGCAGGCCTGACCGACGCCGCTCGCGTCCTCGCGGGCATTCTCCCAGGAGGCGGCTGGCGGGACTGGCGTTTGAGCAAGGCTTCGTCTGCTTGCACCGCGGACTCAGGGGGGCGGCGCTTGGCCTGTGGGGTTATGCCTATTTCTCCCTGCCGAGGCCGAGCTTGGTGACCTGCCCGGCGATCCACTGGACACGCTGCCCGGTGGTCATATTGGGCGGGATGTCGAGGACGCGCTGGCCGACGGTGGAGCAGGTGGACCGGACCACCCGGTCGGCGGCAGGCTGCAGGTCCAGGACCTTGGCGCGGTAGGGATCGCCGGCCTGGTGCTGGCTGAACTGGTCGCAGCAGTAGAACACCGCGTCGTAGGTGTCGGCCCAGGCGCGGCAGAACGCCTCCATCGCCGCCAGGACATCGGCGGCCTGACTGCGCGGCGGTGCCTGCAGGACCAGCCGGGCGTAGGCCAGGACGTTGGCGATGGTCTTGTCGCAGACGATCATCGAGTGCTGGCGGGCCGCCCGCAGCTGGGCTGAGAGCTGGGCGGCGAACAGGTCGGCCTCGGTCTCCAGGTCGAAGGCGCCCTTGCCGTGCACGACGATCTCTTCGATGAACGGGCTGTGCCGGGCGGGTTCTTCCACGGTCGTCACGTGGATGCCGCGCTCGCGGTAGTAGGCGGCCAGCGCGTGGGTGAGGGTGGTCTTGCCGGAGGCGTGGGTGCCCTCGATGGCGATGACCACGCAGTCACGCAGCATCGGAGTTCCCCAGCAGGGCGGTGAACACTGGCCCGGAGATCCAGCCGAACGCTCCGCCGAGCCCGACGGCGAGCAGCCGGTTGACATTCAGCCCTGGCTCCCAGCTCCCCAGGCCGGCGGCGCGCGCGGCGACCAGTGCGGTGGACAGCGAATGCCGCAGGTTGAGCACGCTGATCTTCTCACGCGCAACCGCGTCTCCGGCTTCGAGCCAGCGGCGGTGCAGCGCGGTCATGGACGTGCCGCGCAGCTCTGGCTGTGTGACATCCAGCCGCAGGTCAGCGCACACGTCGACCAGCCGCCGTGACGTGCAGGACAGGATGTGTCCGGTGTCATAGCGGGTGTCTACCATCCGCGGGCCTTCGGCTGCCTGGCGGCGCTGGTGCCAGGCAGCGCGGGCCATTGTCACGCCCGGCGTCGGCTCGTTCGAGGCGGCAGCCAGTATGGCCAGGTCGCTGCTGAGCTGGTGCCCCGCGACGAGGTCAGCCCGCCGCAGCACGTTGTCCAGCGCCTGGGCGGCTCCTGCGGCCAGGTCCTGGGTTTCGCCGTCGTCGTGCACGTAGGCGGAGGTGTACCAGAACGAGTCAGTGCCCAGGCTGGTGTCCGTGCCGCGGCGCGGGAGAGCCAGCCAGATCACCGAGTAGCAGAACGGCACGTTGCCGCCGCGGATTCGGTAGTTCTTCGACCACTCCACGTCGACGGCGGCTACCAGCAGCGTTCCCGGCGCGCGCGCGGGCGCTGCCCGGGAGCCGGGCAGGTTACCTGTGTTGATCATTCAGGGCGCTCCGGCGGGATTGTTATCTGCGGCTGGGACGCTCGCGCTGGACCTGGAGTCTGGCACGGTCACCACGCGCTTGTCGGCAAGCGCGGGAAGCAGTCCCATGCGCTGGCCGCGATGATCTCGCCGATGTCGAGGATTCCCCGCCAGGTGTAGCGGTTCAGATGCCGGGCGCATACCAGGGCGATGGACAGCGCGCGCCCGACTGCCGCAGCGGCCGCAAGCTCGGCCCTGGCGGGCGCCTCCAGCTCGCCGGCGGCGCGCTCAGCGATCGGGGTGATCTGGGCCTGCTGGCACGTCACCTCCAGCGACCGGGCGGCAGGGAGGTCGAGTCCGCAGTCGATCATCGCCGCCCGCCCTCTGGCAGGAGTGCCGCGATCTGCCCATTCCCGCTCGACCGAGGCGATGCCGCGCAGCACCGCGTCTGGCACCGTTGCCCGCAATGCGGCCAGTTCACAGTCGAGCCGGCTCCCGGCGAGGATCGCCGCGTGTCGGCGGGCTTGCATCAGGTCCAGGTCGGCGATCTGGGCCAGGGCGGCCGCCTTGGCATCGTCGTCCACGCTGGCCGCGCGGAATCCGAACCCAACCGTCTGTCCTGTGACGGCCACTGCCCGGGTGCGGTGCAGCGGCAGGTAGACGATCGCTGCCGAATAGCGGGCAGGACGGCCGCCGCCTTCGGCGAGGCTTGCCGTGAACGCGGCCAGCCTCGGGGCGGGCCGGGGGTAGAGCTGCTGCCCGGTGCGGTAGGGGTCGTCGGGCCATGCCAGGTTGGTGTAGGTGCGCATCAAGGCGTCGTGCGGGCGGCCGTGTAGATGCTGGCGCCCAGGTACTTGGCGTAGTGGCTGGGCTTGTAGGGGTAGCGGTCCCAGATCGCGGTGATCGGCTCTTCCAGCAGGTTGCCGAGCCTGAGGAACAGGTCCGGCTGGTCGTACACCGGCCAGGCCTGGGCGTCGCCGTTCGGCTCGATCACGATCATGTGCCCCTCGGTCTCCGCGGTCCACGGGGTCATCCGCACCGCCGGCCGCCAGTCGTGCGTGGCGCGTAGCTCGGTCAGCCGGCCGAACGCGTCGCGAGCCTCGTCGACGGTGATGAACTCCCGTTCCGGCAGCCCGAGCGCGTTGCCCTTGCGCAGCGGCAGGATCAGCTTCAGCTTCCCGGCGTCGAGTACGTCAGCGATCTGGCACAGGTACCCCAGCGCGTGCATCGTGGAGCGGAGCACGACCGCCGACAGCGAGATCGGCAGCCCGGCGGCGATGAACGCCCGCACCCCGGTCATGGCCTTGTCGTAGTCGCCGCGGACCCGGGAGAACGTGGCTCGCGGCCCGTCGAACCCGATGTTGACGAACGCAACCTTCCCCGCCAGCCGCGGGGCCATGACCACCCCCCGAGTCGCGTTGGTCGGCAAGCCGAGGATGAACCCCGAGTACATGTCCACGATGTCGGGCAGGTCGCGGCGCAGCAGCGGCTCCCCGCCGGACAGGAACACTCGCTGTACCCCCGCCAGGTTGGCGCGCATCGTGTCGAGCTGCTCAAGCGTCGGATCGGCCATCTGCAGGGTTTCCGAGCAGAACCCGCAGTTGAAGTCACAGCGCTTGGTGACCTGCAAGATCACCGATAGTGGCGCGGACGCTGCCTCGGCGAGCGCGGCCGGATTGGCACCGGCCGATAGCGTGAAATGATGCCCGGCCGTGAACGATACTGGCCCGTCGGGCTGCCGGTCACGATCTGATCGGGGGACTTCGGGCACCGGCAGGAGCGCGGCACCGGATGGCGAATCTGTCATGGGTCCTTCCTGGCGGGCGCGTCAAAACGGCGTTGAGCCCCACATTCAGCCTGACCGCATGACACCGGAAAGTCACGTGCCCAATGTTGGCGTTGCCCGAATGCGGAGCGTTCCGGGCGACCCCGGGGCAGGCCGACCTCGTGCTGATCACGTGCTTACGGCGGCGCTGCCGATGTGCGGGACTACCGCAAGCCTGCCTGCCAGAGGGCGGCGGGTCATTCCCCGCGCTGGGAATCCGCCGACGCGTCCGGGGTCTTCAGGGCTCGCAGTTCGCCGGTCAGCGCCACCCACGGGAACAGCGCGCTGCCGGACTCTCCCTGGTTGGGCACCGGCAGCGGGTAGCGCCCGGGGTCGAACACCAGCCGGACACCCCACGACCGGAGGGTGGCGATGCTGGCCGTGAACGCCGGGTGGCGGGCCAGCACCTGGTTGGGGAACGGCACCGCGATGACCGGCTGCCCGGCGCCGATGGCCTCGTTGAGCAGGCCGAGGGCGAGGGTGTCGGAGATCCCGGCGGCGAGCTTGTTGACCGTATTGAAGGTGGCCGGGGCGACCACGAACGCGTCCGCGGGGGGCAGGACGTCAGGCTCGTCGGGCTGCTTGTAGTCCGAGCGGACCGGGTGGCCGGTCATCGCCGCCAGGCGCGCCGAGTCGAGGAACTTCAGCGCCGGCGGCGTGGCGATGACGCACACGTCCCAGCCTTGGGCCAGCGCACCGCTGGTGAACTCCGGCAGGTCGCCGGCGGGCCGGCCGCCGCAGGCGATCACGTACAGCACCTTGCGCTGGTCCTGGCCGGTCATCGCGCCGGCCCTGTTGCAGGCTGGCCGGCGTTGCCGTTCATCCGGGCGGCGAGCTCGCGCAGCGCTTGGCTGCGGACCGGGCCTGCCGCGGCCAGCGATGCCGCCAGCGCGCGTGCGTGGGGGTTGCGGCGCACTTCCTCGGGCGCGGCCTGGTCGGCTTCCAGCAGCAGCGGCGCGGCGCTGGCCTGGTCGCCGCGAAGCGCGTAGCCGCGTGCCTTGCCGACCAGCAGGAAGGTCCGCCGTTCGGCCAGGAACAGCGGCAGCCGGCTCAGGGGTATCTGCTCGGCGCGCCGCACGGCCCCCGCGCCGTCGTCCAGCTCCACCGCGATGTTGACCGCGTGGATCAGCCAGTTCGCCGGCCCGAAGATGGAGAACAGGTCGGCCTGCTCGCTGCCGAGCAGGTCCGCGGCGACCTTGGACGCTCCCAGCAGTTCCCTGGCCTCGGCCGCGGACGAGGCCTTGGCCGCGGCCAGCGCGGCCGTGGCCAGCAGCGAACCCCACGTGGCGGTGTGGCTCCTGGTGACGGCCAGCGCTGGCCGGAGCTGGTCAGCAGCGCTGATCGCGACGAGCCGGGCGGACTCGAGCTGCCCGGCTGACAGCAGCACATTGGCGAGCCGGTAGGCGGCCGCGCCGTTCAGCAGCGGGTCGGCGACCTCCGCGGCGGTGCGGACGGCCCGGTCGGCGGCGATGCCGGCAAGCTCGGCCGACCCCAGGGCGGTGGCCAGCGAGGACGCCGCGTTGTATAGGTGCGTCAGCCCGCTGGCCAGCCGCCGGTCCCCGGTGACGGCGGGCTCGCCCCCGCGCGCCCGCAGCAGCACTGGAGGCAGTTCGGCGGCCAGCTTGCGGTAACGGGCCTGCTGCCGCAGCCGCCAGGCACGAGCGGCATGGTCGGCCAGCGGAACTGGCCCCTCGCATCGCTGGCCGGGCGATAGCAGCGCCCCGGCGAGCAGCGCAAGAGCGGGGCTGGAGCCGGCTGCTGCTGGCGCTGCTGACTCGTCCGGCAGGACCGGCGGAGGTGCCGTCGGCCGGTCCTGCCCCGGTGGCGGCTCGATGACCGTGGCCAGTCGCGGGGGAGCGGCTTGCCCGGCGGCGCCCGCACCTGTGCGCGCCTGCCTGCGGGCGTCGGCTGTCTTGCCCAGTACCAGCAGGTCCGCGGGCCGCATGTGCTCGTAGTCCGCCAGGTCGAGCAGGTCGGCGATGGCGCAGTCGTACGCGGTGGCGAGCAGGGACAGCAGGTACGGGGTCGGCCTGCGCCCGGCCGGCGCGGAACCGTACCCAGGCCAGGACTCGACCTCGCACAGGTGAGGGCCGGTCATGGCGACTGTCGTGCCGTCCGGGTCCACGCCGGCCTGCGCGGCGCATGCGGTGATCCTCTCTGCTGCCTGCTTGAGGGACCAGCCGTGGGCGTGCCGCCACGAAGCCCGGGGCCGCATGTTGTACCGGCGGGCGAACTCGAAGGCGATCTGCGGATGGGTCAGCCCCAGGGCGCGCATTCGCTCGCGAAGGGCGCGCTGCTCGGCGCGCTCGCTGGTCTTCGCGTACGGCACGGCTCACCTCGCCTCTTCCTGCAACGCTGTAGGCATTGGCGCTGCATCAACGGTAGCCGCATTGCCGCTGGTGAGCCCGCACATGCGCGGCATGGTGGGAACCATGACCAGGTGTCTGGCGCGTTCCCGCAGGCCAGCGATGTGTGTGTGCGGGAACCACCGGCTTTCCCGGCACGGGTAATGATCGCGCAGCCCGTGCCGTGCGAAATTCGCCACGTGAATGTCAGAGCCGATGCTCATGCCGGCCCGATGATGCCATTGGGCGGCACGGCATTACCCGCATCCCGGACCGGCCGTGATGCCGCGCGTCGCTTGTCGGCGCCAGCTGTGAAGGACCGTGCATGCCCGTGACCGTTACCGCCAGCTCGGCCTGCTACCAGCTCGGCCCCAAGCTGCGCAACATCCGCCGGGCGCGCGAGCAGGCCCGCAAGGCCCTGGGCGACTGGGGTCTTGACGAGCATGCCGACCTGGCCGAGCTGGTCGTGAGCGAGCTGGTGACCAACGCGATGTGCCACGGCGCCGGGCCGGTCGGCGTCCGGCTGTCGCGTGCGGCGGACCGGCTACGAGCCGAAGTCCACGACCACGGAGTCGGCCGCCCGGTCCGCAGGCACGCGACTGGTGACGACGAAACTGGCCGGGGACTGGAGCTCCTCGACGGCCTGACCAGGCTCCACGGCGGCGAGTTGGGCGTCGTGGAGGACCAGCACGGTCCAGGCAAGACCGTGTATGTCGAGGTTGTCTTGCCCGGTGCCGCGAGCGCGTGGTGACCTGGCACGCCGGAGCCCAGACGAAGGTCACCGGCAAGGCCCCGCACCCGCTGCCCGCAAGCCCGGTAGGCTCGCGCACCTGACGCCCGCCACCTGGAGGAGCCGGTGGATATCCGCGAGGTCCAGCGACGCGCCTGGGACAATAAGATCGCCAAGGGGTTCAATATGACCGACGTCGCGCTGGAGTTCGGCCTGCTCACCGCCGAGGTCGGCGAGGCGTTCACCGCCTGGCGCAAGCACCTGCCCGAATTCGGCGAGGAACTCGCCGACGTCGCGATCTACCTGGCGGGCATCGCGCAGATGAACGGCATCGACCTAGCAGATGAGGTCGAGCGCAAGCTGGCGATCAACGAGCGCCGTACCTACCGCAGCGACGATCACGGCGGCGGCATCAGAACATGACCAGCCACTGCGGACAGCGTCCCGGCGACAGGCAGCACCGCGGCGGCTAGGGCTGACGATGCCCTTGATCGCGGTCACCGGCCACATGAAACTCACGCCGCTGACACAGAAGCCGGTCCGCTCCGGGATACACGAACTGCTGGCCAAGGCACCGGGATGGGCTCACAGGCATCACGTGCCTGGCCAAGGGTGCAGACCAGATCTTCGCTCGCGCCTGCTCGACCTGGGCCGCACCCTTGTCGTCGTGCGCCAAACGGCGGACTACCGCGAGCGAAAGCTCGACCTGCGCGACCCGCCGTGTTCGACGAGCTGCTGAGCGCGCCAGCGAGCTCCGGCACATGCCTGTTCGCCGAACCAGGCCTGCAGGCCTACGAGGCCGCCAGTACTGCGATGCTGGAGCTGGCCGACGCGCTGGTCGCGGTGTGGGACGCCAGCCAGCCAAGGATCAAGGCGGCACCGGCGTGGTGGTCGAGCAGGCCAGACGGCTCGGCAAGCCCGTGCATCTCGTCTGGCCGCAAGGCGCCACCCGAAGCTGAGCGCCGTCACCGCGTGCGGCACGTGGTTCAAGACGACGCCAGCCTCACACGAGCGTGTTCGATCATGGAACAGTGATGCCCGACCGCCGCGCACGCTGGTGCTGTGGGACGTCGACCACACGCTGATCGAGACCCGGGCGTTGGCGGCGAGCTGCCCCGGGAGGCATTCGAGCAGGCGACTGGCCGCAGGCTGGAGCACCTTCCCGACGTGACCGGGCGGACCGAGCGTGCCATATTCCATGAGACGGCCGCACTGCACTCGATCCCGAACACCGAGGCGCTGGCGGACCGGTACGCCCGCTGCTGGCCGCCGCCTACCAGGCGCGAAAGAACGTGAGGCTCCCTGCTACGGCTTTCGTCTCAGCTGATCTGTTCGGGCATTGCCCAAGGCTCAGAGCCCCCGGGGGGCGCCTCGCACTGCGCGCGGCTGCGTGCTCGCGCCCACGTCCCAGCGGTGCGGGAGTTCAGCACCCCGGCCGGCGCGGCGGCGCTGGCCGGGTCGCGGGAGGCCAGGTCGGGGAAGGCGAACGGGAAGGCCGCGGCGAGCGCGGCGGTGTCGAACACGCGCCGCATGCGTATCTGGTCGGCGGCCAGGGGAAGGCTGCCGGTGATCCATCCTTGCAGGGTGCGGAACGTGGCCGGCTGGGCCGACAGCAGCAGCGACTCGGCCAGCGTCCGCACCGCGGCCACCTCGGCGGCCAGCGTGTCCTGGTCGGGGGCGTAGACGGTCAGGTACAGGCCCGCGCGGAACAGGCGGCCCTCGCCGCGGGCGATCCGGTAGGCCAGCTCCCGCGCGTCCTCGGCGGCGGCCTCGGCGTCGGGGTCATCCAGGCGGCCCCGCTCCAGGCTGGCGCGGCGGCCCGATTCGAGGCGGGCGCGCTGCTTGCGGAGCTGCGCGGCGGCGGCCGGCGGCGGCACCGGCTCGATGTGCAGGCTGACGTCCAGGCGCCCGGGGTAGCTGGTGAGCGGTTCCAGCCATCCGGGCCCGACCTCGGCGGGGTAGCCGGTCACCACGAGGGTTGCCGCCCACCAGTCGCCGACCCGCAGGTGCCGGGGGGCGACCTGGATGCTGTCCGGGCCGGGCACCCCGCCGGCTGGCCGCCCGGCGGCGGGCGGGCGGCGGCGGGCCCGCGGCCAGGTCATGCCCGGCCCCCGGGGCGGGCAGGGGCGGCGGTGATCACCTGGCCGGCCCGGGCGCCTGCCGGGGCGGCGGCCGGGGGCCGGCCGGGCTGGCAGCAGGCCGCCAGTACCGTCGTGGCCTGTGCGCCGTCGAGCGGGGTGAGGGCGACCCCGGCGGCGGCGAGCGCGCGGGCCGCGTCGGCCACCCGCCTGGCGGCCTGCCCGCTGTCGGGCTCGCGGACCGCGATCAGTACCTGGCGGGCGAGCAGGTCCCGGTCCTCGGCCAGGTGCTCCAGGAACCCGGCGTGGCCGAGCGCGGCTTGTTCGAGCGCGGGATGCGGCAGGCCCGGCGCCGCGTGCCGGATCCGGGCGGCCAGGGCGGTCAGGTCGGCGCGGTGGGCGCGGATGAGGATCTGGGCGGGATGCTGCAGTGAGTTCAGCCACCGGCCGAACGCGCCCGTCAGGGCCTGCTGCTCGGCCGGGGTGCGGAGCGCGAAGTTCACCGTCGACGCCGCCGCCAGCGCCACGCTCGCGTCGCCGCTGAGGGTGATGACGCCTGCGGGGGTGACGGCGGCGGCGGGCAGGTGCAGCGGCGCGGGCAGCGAACGGGCCTGCCCGGCGACGGCGGGGATGACCCAGGCCGGGGGCGGGCAGATGCCGTCGGGGGCGGGGACCAGCCGGCGGGGGCCACGGGCCTGGGCCAGCCCGGCGGCCAGCCACCGGTCCAGGCTCAGCCCGTCCCGCCGGCCCAGGGCCAGCATCACCGCCGCCGCCCCGACGGGGATGGCGGCGCCGGCGAACGCCGCGGGCGGGACCAGGCGCCGGGTGGCGATCCAGGCCAGCCACAGCACGACGGCGGCCACCGCGAGGATCGCGACCTGGCGGGCGGTCAGGTCCGCCAGCAGCCGGTCCTCGCGGTCCACGTCCGCCGGGATCCTGACCGGCTCGGCGCCGGGACTGGGGTGGCTCACGCGGGTGCCTCCAGGGGTGATCAGGGTGACTTGCTGCCGCTGGCGCCGATGCCGGGGCGGCGGGCGGCCCGGCCCGACAGCGCAGGTGAGATGCGGCGCAGCACGACGGCGGCGAACACGAACCGGGCGGCCGAGCGCAGCGGGCTGCGCCCGCCGGGCGACCAGACTTTGCGGCCGATCCAGAACGGGATGCGGATCAGGATGTACAGCAGGCACAGCAGCTGGATCGAGTCGAACGCGGCCGCGTTCTGCGGCCCGGTCGCCCCCAGCACCAGGGAGGCCCACTGCTCGGTGAAGAACAGCCGCAGCGCGGCAGCTCAGACCATCCCGCCGCCGGGCTCGCGATCGTGCTACTCGCGCCGTGTTCAAGATGGACGGCGCCCGCGCTTTCACACGGAGTGACGCGCGTAACAGCCGCCGTCCCAGCCGCTGTGTTGTGCTCATGGCCGGAGCCGATCCGCAGGTGTGCACGATCCGTGCAAACGAGCAGCCACGGAGCAGCCAGCCAGGCAAAACGGGCACCGCGAAAGCCGACGAGAATGATGAAAGCGCAGGTCAGGACGGGTGCGCCGCCAGGGACTTGAACCCCGAACCCGCGGATTAAGAGAGGGCATGTCGGCGGCCCTGGCCGATCTGCCTGCACGGGAGGATCGCTATCGCGCCCAGAATGCCCAGGATGCACAGGATGTATGCGACGGGTGTTTCCACGAATGGTTCCACGGCGGACGCGACATTGAGTGCCCGGCTGTCACTAAGCGTAGTCACTGTGCAGATGCGAGGACGCCGCAGCGGAGGCAGGGCAGCCGGGCCTGCCGTGCCTGCGGTCGGCGAGTCTGACGCCTCGCGGGCACCCTAAGTACCCTGCCGGCGGTAATCGCTGTCCTCGACAGACGCGCACCTGGCGCGTCCTCAGGCCGCAGATGACGGTGGCCGATATTCTGGATGGCTACCTGAATCACCGCCACGAACCTGCGAGAACATGACCGACCAGTGGACTGTCGAGTTCTATGCCGACGAGCACGGCCGCGAGCCGTGCCGCCAGTGGATGGAGAAGCTTGGCCGCGTCGAGCGCATCGCCCTCGAGACGGCGATCGAGCTGGTCCTGGCGGAGCGAGGCTTGGACGTCGTCTCGACCGAGTACGGGTAACCGCTCGGCGACGGATTGTACGAGTTCCGGCTGCGGTGGACGGCAGCCGAGGTCCGGGCGAAGGTCGGTCGTGTCTCGGATGCCACCGCCGAGAAGTCTGGAAAGATTCTCCTGCGGGTGTTCTTCTGAAGAGGAGCCAGCGAGCTTGACCCACGATGTGCCATGCCACATACTGTTGTGGTATACCACATCAGGAAGAACGCGATGGGCACCAACTTCAAGGACTACCTGGCTGCCTCCAGGGCCGCCGAGTCTCCCGAGGACGCCGCCCTGCGGAAGGTTTTTGCGGAGCACATCCGCCTCGGGCTGCAGTTCCGCGACGTGCGCGTCGACCGGGGCCTGACCCAGCGGCAGCTCTCGGAACTGTCCGGCGTCCCCCAGGCCGACATCAGCAGGATCGAGCACGGCGCGGGAAACCCTACCGAGGCGACCCTGCAGCGCCTAGCCGGAGCGCTGGACCGGAGGCTGCAGCTCGTCTGACCGAGCTACGCGAGCCTCGGCCTTCCCGATGCGGTGGCCGGGCTTCCCCGTTCCTAGGCTCAGACTTCGGCAGCCCCGGCACTTGCAGCACAGCTTCTGGTGCTCTTCATCGGGCTGAAACCCGGTCGCCGCGCAGAACCTGCGGCCCGGCACGGTCCGCAGCTACGCCGCGCACATCCGGCTGTACTCCAGCCGCACATCGGCCACACTCGGATCGACCGGCTCCGCGTCACCCATGTGGCCAGCGTGTTCGACGCCATTGACGAGGCCCGCACCAGCGCCGATCCCGCCCGGGCCGCGTCGGCGAAGAACAGGCGGATCGTCGGTCCGGCGACCAGGCTGCGGATCCGCGCCACCCTCCGGTCGGCGATCACCACCTACATGAAGCAGCAGCGTTGCAGGCCCGGCTGGGCGTGCCAGAAGATCAGCGTGCCCGCCGGTAGCCCGATCGTGGTGGTGACCGCTGCGACGGCCAGTCAGGTGCGGGCCGGCTGTCGCCTCGGCGACCAGCCTGCCCGGGCCCAGCGCGGCGAGCACCGCCATCACCGTGTCCTCATCGGCATCGGGCGGCAGGGCTTCTAGCGGGTGCGCCCGGAGCTGCTCGGACAGCTCCGCTGCCGCCGCTGCCGCCGCGGCCGGCAAGTCCGCTCGGTGCTCGCAGCCAGCCCGCGCACGCCCAGCTGATGCCGCGCCAGCGACCAGGCCGCCCGGGCCGGGCACGCGACCGGGACGGCATGAGATTGGCTACTAACGGTTACGAGTCAGGGCCGGCTGGCTGTCGGCGCGCTGTCTCGTCGGGTGTACCTCAGATCCGGCTGAGCGCGGTGAGGCTGCTGCTGGCCGACGGTCCTGATGGACAGCCGGGGGCGACTGGCTACGCTGGGCGCCTAGCAGACGCTGCCCAGGCTGGTTCCGCCTGGGCACGTAATGGTCCTTGATCATTCGCCGCCTTCTGGCCACCGTCATCGGCAAGGGCGTCGTGGAAGGAGGGTAAGGTCGAGACCTTCGCGGCAGGTTTCCCCGGCACGTCGCAGCAGCCTGTCCTGGTCGTCGGCCTGCCTGCAGCACCAGGGCCTGCTTCAGAATTGACGGAGAGCCTGGTGCCGGAAATCGCTGACCGGCTGTCCGCGGAATTGCCCGGAGTCCGGTGGAAGGTGGAATTCGTCTCCGATCGGCTGGCCGAACCGCCCACCGACCTCAGCGATCTGATCTCCGCAGGGCGCCGGATGCTTCTCGACCGCGGCTGGCACCTGGCGGTTTGCATTACCGACCTCCCCCTGCAGACCGCCCGGCGACCGGTTATCGCTCACGTCAGCGCTACCCACTCGGTCGGCGTGCTGTCCATGCCCGCGCTCGGGCCGGTCGCGGTGCACAGACGCGCGGCCGAGACGACAGTGCGCCTGGTCAGGCACATGCTCGGCGATCTTGCGCCGACCGCGGTACCTGCCGGGCGCCGGCGCCCGGTGGGTACTCGCCCGGTGCGGCGCCTGCTCGAACTGGGCAATCGCGTCGAGCGCAACGAGAGCGACCTTGGACTTGCCGCGCGGGTCGTCACCGGCAACATCAGGCTGCTGCTGGGCATGCTGCGCGCCAACCGCCCGTGGCGGCTCGCCCTGCGGTTGGTACGAGTGCTGGCAGCGGCGTTCGCGGCTGGCGTGTTCGCGCTGGTGACCAGCGACATCTGGCGGCTCGCCGACCATCTCGGGGCGCTGCGGCTCACCGTCATCTGTCTCGGCTCAGTCGCTGGCATCACCGTGACAATCATGATCGCGACCGGGCTGTGGGAGCGCAGCCCGCATCCGGCCGCTCGCGAGCAGGTCATCTTGTTCAACATCGTCACAGCGGCCACGGTCGGCATCGGCCTGAGCGCGCTGTACCTCGCCCTTTTCGCCGCCATGCTGGCGGCCGCTGTGCTGCTCGTGCCCGGAGACCTTCTCAGCACCCAACTCGGCCACCCCGCCGGCGTGGATGATCAGATTAAGCTCGCCTGGCTCGGCGCGTCGATCGCGACGCTGGGCGGTGCGCTCGGCGCTGCCGTGGAGTCCCGCGAGTCGGTGCGCGAGGCCGCATACACCTATCAGCCGGATACGGAGCTCACCGCCACCGATTGACCCGCCCGAGCCAGGAGGCAGCCAGGACATGGCGCAGAAGTGAGGTTACTGCTGTGCGGACGGGACACCTGCCACTCCGCGCAGGTCCGCGCCGGGCCGAACTACCGGGTGTAGTACCGCAGCCGCTTCTCCGGCATGCCCGCCTCCAGCCGATACCTGTGGGTTCCAGAACTCGGCCACTGGCCCTGACCTGGCTCCTATGCGGCCCGCCCTCCTCCGGCTCCGCGACCGCACATCAGCCCGCACGCCACTACAACCGGCACGCTCTTCTGAGCACGAGGGATACCAGGGTGCAGTGAGGTATGGCGGAGATATCCGGGAGCGCCCGCCAGGGTACGTTCCGGACATAAGGCGAGCGCTCGCCGGGTCTGCCCTCGGCTCGTTTCCGCTCGTAGTAGAGGCGGCCTGCCGTGCCGGGGTTGCGGATCTGGGTGACCGCCATCATGTGCAGGGCGTGGTTGATCCGGCGGTTCCCGGCCCGGGAAAGGCGGTGCCGGATCTCCCCCGAGCCCGGGTGGCGCCCGGCATGCGTAGCCCTGGCCACCATCGCCTTGGCCGCGAGGTTGGCGGCGACACTCGCCGCTGCCGCGCTGCCCAGCCCGCGCCAGGCAGCCCGCCGCGCCCACCGGTCACCCGTCGCTCGGAGGGCGGCGGCGACCGCGATCCACGGCACGCCATGGCGCTACAGCTTGCTGAGCGCAGGTATCACGAGGTCAACGCTGTCCGCCCGACGGCCTGCCCCGCATCCTAAAGACGCATAAGGGTCAGCGGGCGTCCGTGCGCGACCGGCCCCATTCCTGGGCATCCAAGGGGGGACAGGAAGCGGGGAGGTAGGCGGTGACCGCTCGCCGATGGGCCAGGCCGGACAGCTGGCTAGTCTTGCGCGGGGTGCTGCCGGTCCTGCCTCGGCAGGCAAGCGGGGATATGCTGGCCGGCCTCGGCCTGGCCGCACTCGCCGTCCCTCAGGCGCTCGGTTACGCCAGGATCGCTGGCATGCCGGTGGTAACCGGCCTGTACACGCTGCTGCTGCCGATTGCCGTCTTCGCCGTCCTGTGTTCGTCCCGCCACCTGGTCGTCGCGGCGGACTCGGCGACTGCAGCCATCCTGGCATCGGCCCTGACCGGGCTCGCGGCGGCCGGGTCGGCGAGATACGTCCACCTGGCCGCGCTCGCTGCGCTGCTCACCGGCGGGCTGCTGCTGCTCGCACGGCTGGCTCGGCTCGGTTTCCTGGCTAACTTCCTGTCCCGCACCGTGCTGCTCGGATTCCTCGCTGGCATCGGCATTCTGGTGGCCGCCAAGCAGCTCCCTGACATGCTCGGGATCGCGCCGGCCGACACGGGAACAGTGGGCAGGCTCACGAACACGCTGGCCGCGCTGCCTGATGCCAGTCCCCAGACCGCGGCGGTGGCGCTCGCGGTGATCGCCGTCATGCTGGCCGCCAGGCGGATCACCCGCCGGATTCCGGGGGCGCTGATCGCGATTGCGGGGGCGATCATCGTGAGCCGCACGGTCGGCCTGGCCAGCCATGGCGTGACCGTGATCGGCGCCGTCCGCCCGGGTCTGCCGCATCTCGCCGCGCCCGCCTTCGACGTGCACGATGCCAGCCTGCTGCTCGGCGCGGCCGCGTCGATGTTCGTGGTCGTCCTCGCCCAGAGCGCCGCGACCGCGCGTGAATACGCCGCCCGGCACGAGGAACCTTTCGACGCGAGCACGGACCTGATCGGGCTGGGCGCCGCCAATGTGGCCGCCGCCTTCACCGGCACGTTCGTCGTCAACGGCAGCCCGACGCAGACCCAGATGGTCGACAGCGCCGGCGGCCGCAGCCAGCTGGCGCAGCTCACCGCCAGCGCCATCGTGCTGCTGGTCCTGCTCTTCGGCACCGGGCCGCTCGGCTATCTGCCTGTGGGCGCCCTGGCCGCGGTGGTCTTCCTCATCGGCGTCCAGCTCGTCGACGTCCGCGGCATGCGGCGGCTGCTGTCCGTGCGCAAGGGCGAGTTCGCGGTCGCCCTCCTCGCCACCGCCGCGGTCGTGCTCCTGGGCGTCCGGGACGGGATCGTGCTCGCCGTCGTCGCCTCGGTCATCGACCATCTGCGCCACACCTACCGTCCCACCAACAGCGTGCTGGTGAAGTCGGCGTCCGGGCACTGGAAGGCAATCCCGGTACATCCGGGCGCGCGGACCGAGAACGGCCTGGCGGTCTACCGGTTCGGCACCAGCCTGTACTACGCCAACGCGGCCCGGCTCATCGACGACGTGACTGGCCTGGCCGGGCAGGGCGGCCCGTTGCGGTGGCTGGTCCTGGACGGGGCGGCGATCGGCGACGTCTACTACACCGCCGCCTCAGCGCTGGAGCAGGTCATCAGGCAACTGCACGAGCAGCGCGTCAAGTTCGTGGTCACAAACCTGGTCGCGCCGGTTCGCCAGCAGCTCGACCGGTACGGGATGACCGGTCGCCGCGGACCCGACGCTTACTACGACACCCCGGGCGCGGCGCTGGAGGCCTTCCATGCCGCCGGCCAGGTATGACGGTCACCGGCCACCGCTGTCCCGCCTCACCGCGCCCGCCCGGGCCTGGCATCCTCCAGCCAGGTACTGCCGCCCGGCCCGGTGCCGGCCGCCGCCGATAAACTGATCGCCAACGTGCCTGGGCCCTGGCCCGAACCGGCCGGCCCGGCGGGGGCGTGGGAGGACGTCGATGACGGATCGGGACAGGACCTGGCCGGCCGGCTTCGTCGAGTCCCTGCGCGTCAGACCGGGCTCGAAGGTCACGCTGCCGGAGAGCTTCGATCCCGGTGAGCTCTTCGGGGTGCGCAAGAAGGATGACGGCGTGCGGCTGCTAGAGCGTGGCGTCAGCATGCTCGCCGAGTACCAGGATCGGCTGGCCGCGCAGGACGTCTACGCGGTCCTGGTCGTGCTCCAGGGAATCGATGCCTCCGGCAAAGACAGCACGATCCGGCACGTGATGCGCGGCGCGAACCCGCAGGGGGTCCGCGTGGCCAGCTTCAAGGTGCCGTCCGCGGAGGAACTCGACCACGACTACCTGTGGCGGCACGTGCGGCGGCTCCCGGCCCGGGGTGAGATCGGGATCTTCAACCGGTCGCACTACGAGGAGGTCCTGGCCGTGCGCGTGCACTCCGAGCACCTGGACCGCGAGAAGCTGCCGCCGCAGCCCAACGGCAGCGATCTTTGGCGGCGACGGTACCGGGAGATCAACGACTGGGAACGCTATCTGGTCGGTAACGGCATCAAGATCGTCAAGCTATTCCTTAACGTATCGAAGGAGGTACAGCGGAGCCGGTTCCTGCGCCGGATCGAGCGGCCGGACAAGAACTGGAAGTTCTCCGCCAGTGATGTCAGGGAGCGCCAGCGCTGGGATGACTACCAGCACGCGTACTCGCGGATGCTGACCCACACCAGTACCGAATGGGCGCCCTGGCACGTCCTGCCCGCCGACCACAAATGGTTCACCCGGCTCTGCGCCGCGGCGGTCATCGTGCAAGCACTGGCCGAGATCGACCCGCGGTACCCGGTTCCTGATGAAGCCACCAGGGCCGAGTTGCTGCAGGCAGAAGCCGAACTGAAGGCCGAGGCTCGGGCCGGGTCCCGCTAGGCTAGGTCATCGCGGCGGTATCCAGGCGGAACTGAAGACGAGGCCATACTCCTCAACCGCGCGGATCACGCAGCCCATGGACGCGACGGTGTCAACCCGGACCCCGCGGCGGCTCTGCGGCTGGCGGCCAGCGCCTGCTGGCTCCGCCAAATCGTCTCGCCGATCGAATGCTCGGTGTCCCCGGTCGACCAGTAACAGCGCGCTGCAGAATCCCTCGGTATCGGCCAGCCACGGGACCCGCGGTGTCCGCATAGGCTTCCACCGCGTCCTCGACCGTGAGCGGCTCGAGGTCCATCCGGGTGAGCCGGAGTCCAGCACCGATATCCAGTGGCGCCTCCCGCTCGAAGGCAGGCAGCCGGTAGCGCTCGACTGACACGGTTCTTGCGGCGCGCAGCGGAAATATCTCGGACAAACATGTGCGCGGTCCGCATAGCGGCGCTTACGTGACCGCCCTGGCTCTGGTAGCTGGCGTCTGTCGTAGACTCGCGACTGAGCGTAAGCCGGCGCTGGCTGCCGGTTGGCGCCTTCACATTGCGCCGTTGAGCGAGGAAGCAACGACAAGGTGTGAGTTTAGATCCAGTTGCCGACATAGCTCACACATTGTCGCAAGCAGCGCCGATATAGCTTGCCTGTCGGATCTATCCAGCAGCTAGACGGGAAGTTTGACTATGCCGTCGCAGGCCGAAACACCCTCAGCCAGCGCGTATCTCGCTGGCTCCTCATGGCGGGCTCGAAATTGCGCCAGCAGGGCGAGGGATTTCGGCGGCCCGTAGTCGTGGTCAGGTCGGGCCAGCCAGAATCGCAGGAGACCGTCGCCCTCAAGGGACCTGCGGTCCGTTCCCTGGAAGCCCTGTGGCCGATCGGCCAGGCCGAGATCCTGGAGCTGACCGCGCGTGCTGTCGCGGCGATAGCAGGCTGCCATACGTCGGGTATGTTGCTCGACCAGGCCTGGCAGGATGTAGGGAACCGCGGCCGCGGGCTTTTGCCCGTCGACGTTGCGCAGCGCGGGAAGCAGGTGGATGGCGGGGCGATCGTCCAGGACGGTGTCGCCTGGAGCTGGGTCTACCCGATGTCGGTCGGCCGCGACGCGACGGGTTACCTGGTCGTCGGCGCATACGAAGAGCCCGCGGTCAGTGACCGGGCCCTGCTGCAAGCCATCGTCCGCCTTGCCGGCGCCGCGCTGGCCGTTGCCAGGACGCAATCTTGCGAGCGAGGGCGGGGCGCTGAGCTGCGCACTGCCAACCTCGCATTGCGACGCAGCATTGACATGCACGATCGGCTTACTCAGGCAGTCATGGTCGGCGGTCAGAGCGGTCTGGCGAGCGCGATCCAAGAGCTCACCGGGCGCGAGGCGGGCACGCAGGACACATTCGGAAACCTCGTCGCGTGGGCCGGCGTCGGGCGGCGTGACCGGGATCTCGGCGGCGGGCAGGGACGCAAGTTGCCCACGATGAATCTGGCACTGGCAGCCCCTGGCCCGCTCAGGGACGGTTCGTGGCTCGTCGCGGTGGCTCAGCTGGCGGGCACGCCAGTTGGTGCCGTTTTCCTTGCCGATCCGGAAAGAACTGCTGGCGAAGCAGAGCTAGCCACCATCATATATGCCAGCACATTGCTGGCCATGGAGGTCACGCGGCTGCAGAACCTCGGTGAATCGAGCATGCAGGCTCGGGCCCGGCTAGCGCTCGACCTTGTGAGCGGCGGGGACGAACAAAGCCTGCTCAGCCGGGCTCAGACGCTCGGCTACAACCTGCTGCGGCCGCACTGGGTCGTGTCAGTTCAGCCTTCGCTGGGCAGTGTCGGCAGCATAAGCGTGCTCTTCGACGCCGTCAGCAGGGCAGCGCGTGCCTTCTCGGCTGGCGAGCTCCTGGCGCAGCGTACTGATGACATCATCATGCTGGCGGACAAGGAGGCTGCGTGGGAGCGCCTCCATGAGCGAGTTGTGACCGAGTTCGGCGGAGCGTGCTGCTCGATCGGGGTCGGCGGGCAATGCGAGCAGGTCGCCGGCTTCGTCCGGTCACATCGGGAAGCGAAACTGGCCTTGCGGATTCAGGCTGCGGTCGGCAAGCCGGACAAGGTTGTCGTCTTCGACGATCTCGGCGTGTACCAGGTCCTTGCGACCGAGGCTGATACGTCAGCGATGGAGTCGTTTGTTGCGGACTGGCTTGGCGTCCTCATGCGTTATGACGCCGCCCGCGGCAGCGAACTCGTCCTGACGCTGACCGAATTCCTCGAGAGCGGTGGCAGCTATAACAAGACCGCTTCCGCCCTGGCCGTCCATCGCAGCACGCTGAAGTACCGTCTGAAGCGAATCAGGGAGGTCTCAGGGCACGACCTGTCCGTTCCTGACGCCCAGTTCAACCTGCAAGTGGCGACGAGGGCGTGGCGGACAATGCAGGCGCTCGGCGGATCCTGACCACATCCTGCTCGCGGCCTGTCCGGTCAGGACGACACGTTGGCCCGCGGGGGACGATGTGTCCACGGCTCATCTCCCGGATCGTTGAGAGCAACCCAAGACGGATCGAGGTGAACCGTGATGGGATTGGCCGACTCCCAGGCCTACGTTCACGATCTCGAGGAATACCTTAGGCGGGTTCTGTTCAGCGGGACCTGCGCCCCGGAATCCGAGGCCGCCGTGCTCCTCGTACGCGGCGCGCTCGCGGATGGCGATCGCGAACGGGCCGCGCACCTGGCAACCGAAACCGAGAACCTCGCGATGACCAGGTCTGACAATTCGGACATGACCGCGGCCGCGGCGCACGTTCGCGGCCTGGTCGAGCACGACTCAGCCACGCTGGAGCATGCAGCTCGCACGTACTCTGCGCCGCTGGCTAAGGCGGCAGCAATTGAGGATGCCGGACGAGCCTCGTCGGCGCAGGGTAATCAGGATGACGCCATCGCCAGGCTTCGCGTGGCCTATGAGCAGTACGAGAAGTTGGGCCGCGCTGAGGCAATGGCGCGGGTCAGGTCGCAGCTCAGGGCCGCCGGCGTTCGAGTCAGGCACTGGAAATGCGCCAACCGGCCAGCCTTCGGCTGGGGCAGCCTGACCGACACCGAGCGCCGGATCGCCGAGCTGGTCTCCCATGGCCTCAGCAACCGAGAGGTCGCGAATCAGGTCTTCCTGAGCGCGCACACGGTCGCCTTCCACCTGCGCCACATCTTCTGGAAGCTCGATGTCGGCTCCCGGGTGCAGCTGGCCAGGCTCGTGACCGAGAAGGCCATGGCCGAAGCCGTATACAGCATGCAGGCGTAGGGGTCGGCCCGGCGCGGTAGCTAGCCGTTCTGACGATGTGCCGCGGTCCTGCCCTGGAGACCCTGGACCTAAGGCACGAAGGGGGGTCGCGTGCAATGTCTGCGCTGTCAAGCAAAGCGAGCGCCACGATCCGGAGCGCGATCCCGGCCCGCGTCGACCGGCTGAGCTGGACGCCGTTCCACACCCGGATGGTCGTCGCGCTCGGCGTCGCCTGGATCCTTGACGGTCTCGAAATCACGATCGCGAGTTCCATAGCCGGCGATCTGACCTCGAAGTCGACGCTCGGGCTGTCGTCTACAGCGGTCGGCGCGATCGCCACCGTCTATCTGGCGGGGGAGGTGGTCGGGGCGCTCGGCTTCGGCCGGCTTTCTGACCGCCTCGGCCGCAAGAGGCTCTTCCTGGTCACGCTCGCCGTGTACCTGGGCGGCAGCGCGCTCACCGCGCTCACCGCTGGGAACACGACGGGCTGGATCGTCTTCATGTACCTGACCAGGTTCGTCGCCGGCAGTGGCATCGGCGGCGAGTACGCGGCCATCAACTCGGCGATCGACGAGCTGATCCCGGCCAGGTATCGCGGCAGGGTGGACATAGCGGTCAACGGCACGTACTGGGCCGGGGCGATCCTCGGGACCCTGGTGACCTCGCTCCTGCTGCACCAGCTGGCGCCCGGCCTCGGATGGCGAATCGGTTTCCTGCTGGGACCGGTGCTCGCCGTCGTCATCATCGTGGTCAGGAGGAACCTGCCGGAGAGCCCTCGCTGGCTGCTCATGCACGGCCGCGCTGCCGAAGCTGAGGAGGCGATCCGCCGGATCGAGCGCGAGGCCCTGGCGGCCGGGCAACAGCTGGAGCCGGTGGACGAGAGCAAGGCAATCGAAATCAAGCCTTCCCCGCGCACGGGTTACCTCACGCTCGCGTACGTCTTGTTCAAGAGGTACTGGCCGAGGTCGGTGCTCGGGGCGACCCTGATGATCACGCAGTCGTTCTTGTACAACGCGATCTTCTTCACCTACACGCTGGTCCTGACCAGGTTCTACGGTGTCAAGGCGTCCAACGCGCCCCTGTACCTGATCGTGTTCGCGGTCGGCAACCTGCTCGGGCCGCTGACGATCGGGCGTTTCTTCGACACGATCGGCCGCAAGCAGATGATCGCCGGCACGTACATCACTTCCGGAGCGATGCTCGCGGTGACCGCCGCGTTGTTCGACCACCATGTGCTGACGGCCACGACCCAGACCGTCGCGTGGTGCGTGATCTTCTTCTTCGCCTCGGCAGGAGCCAGTGCCGCCTACCTGACCGTCAGCGAGGTCTTCCCGCTCGAGGTGCGCGCGCAGGCGATCGCGGTCTTCTTCGCGATCGCCCAGTGCTTCGGCGCCATCGGGCCGATCCTGTACGGTCACCTGATCGGCAACGGCGCAAGCACGACGAACATCTTCATCGGATACCTGATCGCCGCCGGCGCCATGGTGCTTGGCGGCATCGTCGAGATCGTCCTCGGCATCTCGGCTGAGGGTAAGTCGCTCGAGGATGTGGCGAACCCGCTGTCGATGGTTCGCAGGCCAGTCAGGTCGGTATCTGGCATGGCATCGGCCAGCGCGGGCCAGGTCTGGCGGCCGAACAAGACCGACTGGAAGCCCGGGTGGTGAGGACGCAGCATTGTCGCCGCAGAGCGGGACCGGCTTCCCTGGCCTGATGCTGCTACGGCCAGGCGTCACCGCTTCGATGGCGCCAGGCGAGCCAAGGCGCGCGGCCGGCAGGTGCCTGCCGACGCGGCTGACGCGCCGGCCCGGTGATCCCTGACCGACGGTCGACTGGGCGTAGCGGGCTGATGCTGATGTCGCCGAGCCCGGCGGGCACGGCTGCCCATGGGGCTGGCGGCGCCAGCAGATGTGAGGCGAGCTGGCTGGCGATGGACTCGTAGTTCACACGCCAGCCGCGGAACTGCAGCCAGGCAGCCTCCGCGGGCTGCTCAACCGGGAACCCCACCTGCTGCAGCTCGCTGACGGCTGCCGCGAATTGCTGATAGCGCAGCTCTATCGGATCGTCGGGCAAAGGGTCAGGGTCATAGCCGAGCCGAAGCACGTCCGCGATGTCACGCAGGCACGTATAGCCCATCCGCAGGCACAACCGAGCCTCCGAGGGAGCACGGCTCGGACATACCGCGAGGTAGATTGCGGCGGAGTCGAGAACGGCGAGCACGCCAGTCACCCACGAGTCGAGCGGTCTGGCTGACCGGAAATAGACGAGCATCGGATAGGTGGTGTGGCTCTCAGCCACGTCCGATGCCCATCGCTCCCAGTCGTCGTAGAACGCCGGCAGCCGGTCCAGGATGCCGACCAGCTGGTGACGCGCCAGCAGCTCGAAGCCCCAGGCTGGCGATCCCGCCCGGCTCTCCAGCATCGTGACGAGAGTCTCCCGGCGGCTGTAAGCAGCGTTCAGGGCAGGCAGGTAGGCGATCTGCAAGGCCACGATCACCACACCGGTGGCGGCGGCCAGGAACGCGACCACGATGGAGGCGGGCTTCCCGGGAGCCGCGAATCCGAGCGTGAACATTGAAGAACCAGCCTGAACGAACGCACCGCCGAGCGACTGCCGGCCGAGCGGCCAGAGGACGAGGCCATAGCCGACGAGCGCTGCTGCTAGCCAGAGCACGAGCAGGATAAGCAGCGAGGCTGGCGCGGCGAGCGCTAGGAGATGGTCACGGTCGGCGTACCGGGCGAGCCTGCGCGAGAGCGCGAAGTGTGCTCGCCATACCGCCCTGGAGACCTTGGCTGCCAGGCCGTTGCCGGGGCTTCGCGGCAGGATCAGAGTGTGGATAACGCTGGCCAGGGTTCCCGCGATCGCCGCGGTGCCGATCGCGAAACCAAGCCACTTGAGGATCAGCATCTGCCCGCCCGCCGCTTTGCCGCACCGGTCCCGGCGGTCACCGACCGTGTCAGGTCGAGACCAGGAGGTGGTTCTCCACCGTGGCTACGCCGGGCGCGACCGCGGCCGCGGCGGCCGCCGCCGTTGCCTCGTGCAGCGAATGGACGTGTCCGTACAGGGTCGCGGTGTGGTCATGAACCTCGACCTTGACCTGCCTGGCATCCACTTCCGCCTCGCGCCTGAACGCTTCCTCGATCTCGGCCTGGATCGTGTCGCGGCTAGCCGGTGGCGTGACAGTGATGATGTTGTTGGTGATGCCGATCACGCCGCGGACGTGGCGGACCATACGCTCGACCTCCCGGCGCTGATACTCGTAGTCCGCCTGGCCGTCCAGCGTCACCCAGCCGCGCTGCACCCTGGCGTGGACCTTGCCCGCGGGAACCTGGGTGTTCGGCTCGAGAATGTGCGCGATGTCCTGCGCGATGTCGGCGTCGTCCCTGGACTGGCCGGACAGGTGCACCCTGATCTCGTCGGCAACTGCCGTGACGCCGTAGACGCGGGTGGCGGCCTTCGTGGCCGCCACCTTCTCGGCGTAGCTCCCGACGTTTCCGGTTAGCACGACAGCGCCGTCCTGAACAGCGACGCCGATGGCATTGGCGCCGGTGACCTGGGGATCCCATTGCAGCTCACGAATGACGTCGGCCCTGATCTCGCTGTCGGTTCTCATGCTCGCCCTTGGCGATCCGGTGCCGGTCATTTGGCGCGCCGCGGGCCCCCATTGATGCTCGATGATCTTCACAAGCGCCATCAGATCGGCGATCGTCGCCGCCGGGTCCCTCAGCAGGTCGCCGCCGGCCATGACCTCGGCCGAGACGGGATCCTCGATGTCGCGGGTCTCAGCCGGCGCCATGCGGGACCCGCTACGCCTTGACCTCGATGTGCCGCGGCTTGGCCGCCTCGGACTTCGGCACGGTGACGTTCAGGACGCCGTCGCTGAGCGTCGCGCTGACCTGGTCGGCCTTGATGTCGCCAGGCAGGTACGTGCGGTACTCGAACCGTCCGGTCCGCCGTGAGCTGCGGTGCCGGCGGCCGTTGCCGGTGTCCGTGATCTCGCCGCTGATGGTTAGCTCCCTGTCCTGGACTTGGATGTCAATCTGGTCCTTCTGGACGCCCGGAAGTTCGACGTTCACCACATACGCGTCGTCGTTCTCGCGCAGGTCGGCGAGCGGTGCCCATGGCATGTCAGCTGCCTCGACCATGCTGAAGTCGCCGAGCGCGAGATTCATGAGCTGGCCCATGCGGTTGTAGATGTCTTCGAATTCCCTGGACGGGTCGAGCACCGTGAGGCTCTGCCCAGAGCGCCGAGCTGGCAGTACGGCCATGTCTGACCTCCGTTTCTTCCCTTGCGAGCCTTGCGTCGCGGCCCGGTGCGGCGCATCCACAAAGCTGCTAGTGCGGCGCGGGACTGCCCTGCTGGAACTACCCGGCTTGGTGAAGTGGCCGCGAACATTCCGTTTCATGCTCAGCAGTAGGGCCTGAGCCAGCGGTCGCCAAGAGGGGTGCATCATGGCGGAATCCATCGAGGTCATCGGCATCGGCGGATCGCTGCGCGCGGCCTCGACCAGCCGCACTGCCCTGGAGACAGCCCTGGACGGAGCAAATGAGTCCGGGGCCCGATGCAACCTGATCTGGGTTCGCGACCTCCGCCTTCCGCCGTACTCGGCTGAGCACTCGATCCCGCTGGAGGCAGTGCAGTTCGCGGACACCATGTACGCCTGCGACGCCATGATCTGGAGCACTCCGACCTACCACGGCTCGATCAGCGGATCGTTCAGGAACGCGCTCGACTGGCTCATCCTGCTGGCCGAGCGCGATCCGCCGTACCTGTCCGGCAAGCCCATCGGGCTGGTGGCGACCGCCGGCGGGATTCAGGGCCTGCAGGCCGTCAACTCGATGGATTTCATCGCCCGGGCGCTGCGAGCGTGGAGCGTTCCGCTCGTCCAGCCGGTGGCACAGGCGTGGCAGTCGTTCGGCGAGGACGGCCAGCTGAACGATCAGGCCATTGCCGCGCAGCTTCGCGCGCTCGGCGCGGAGGTGACCAGGGCCGCGCGGCAGTTTCGGTCCGACGGGACATGCGACTATGCGGACGCCAGGCAGTTCGGCGTCGGACGTGAGCAGGAGCATGCGGCGGCAGCGACCCGAGGGTCCTAGGCAACGCCTCACAGCCGCCTTGGCGGACAACTACACATCCTGACGATGTGCGCCGCTGGAGCATCCTGGGACCGTGAGCGCAGGACACCTGGGGCAGCGAGGAGATCGTGCCATGAGCGACCTGATCTTGATCGGTTACCCGGACGAGTCGACAGCGCAGACGGTCTGGCAGGAGCTGGTCAAGCTGGAGCGCGACTACCTGGTAGACCTGGAAGACGCGGCGATTATTCGCCGCGACCAGAAGGGCAAGCTGCACGTCACCACGCCGACGCATCACGCAGTGACCTGGGGGACGCTGAGCGGGCTGTTCTGGGGAACCATCATCGGGCTTATCTTCCTGTTCCCGCTCGCCCCGCTGACCGGCATAGCGGGCGGCCTGATGGGGGCCGCCCTAGGCGCCGGCGGCGACCTGGCGATCAAAGACGAGTTCAAGCAGCGGGTGCAGGACCTCGTGCAGCCAGGTACCTCAGCGATCATGGTGATCGTCAGGAAGGCCACGCCGGACAGGTTCCTCGAGGCGCTGCGGCCGTACGGCGGTACCGTGCTCCGGACCTCGCTGACGCACGACGCCGAGCAGCAGCTCATGAAGGCACTGCACGGCGATGACAGGGCGGCCGCGACCTGGGAAGACGCGCGCAGCGCGCCGCACGCCTAACCTTCGGTGCCCGCGGTGAGGAGCCCTTCCGCGCTGCGCGCGCTCGGCGGGCTCTGGCCGCGGATCGCCGGCACGGTACGCCCGAAGGCCGCTCCCGTTGCCAGCCGGCTGGCGGGCAGCCAGGCGAGCATGGCGATCAGGACGGCCGTCCACAGCGCCCCGGCCACGCTGACGCTCGTCAGGCACAAGGCTCAGCCTGCGGCGGCCTGGATCGCCAGGCTGACGGTCACCGCCACCTTCGCTTACCTGCTCGCTGGGCTGATGCCCGCTGGTCAGCGATCCGTGCTCGCACCGCTGACAGCCCTCATCGTGGTACAGGTCACGATGTTCCAGACGATCCGCAGTGCCCTTCAGCGGGTCGTCAGCGTCGTCGCCGGCGTGCTCGTGGCGGTGGCCTTCTCTGCGTTCCTGGGATTCACGTGGTGGAGCCTGGCCATCCTGATCGCCGCGGGACTCGCGATAGGGGCCGCGCTGCACTTGGGCAATCACGTCCTTGAGGTGCCAATCAGCGCGATGCTGATCCTCTCGCTGGACACCAGGACGGCGGCGATCAGCCGGATTGTCGAGACGCTTATCGGCGCAGGTTCTGGGATGGTTGGCGGCCTCATCTTCGCGCCGCTGCGCGTTCAGCCCGCCGAGGAGGCTATCGAGGACCTGAGCCGGGACGTGGCCGACCTGCTCGAGCGAATCGCGGCGGACCTGGCAGTCGGCCCCGAGCCGGGACCCGCTGACGAGCGGCTGTCCAGGGCCAGGGTCATCAGCGGCGAGATCCAGCGGGTCGACCGTGCGCTAGCCGAGGCCGAGGAAAGCGTGCGGTTGAACCCGCGTGCCCGCGCGCTCGCGCACGCCAACGTCGCCCTGCGGGACGGGCTCGAAACCCTCGAACACGCGGCGGTGACGGTCAGGGGGATTGCTCGTTCGGTCGCGGACTCAGCGCGCATGGAGGCTGGCCCGCTTCGTGACGAAACGGTTCGTGAGCGGGTCGCGTCCGCGCTGCGCGAGCTGTCAGCGGCGATCACGGACTTCGGCCGGCTTGTCCGCGCAGACATCCTGACCGGCGGCACCGGCTCGGCTGCGCGCCAGCGGGTCGAAGCCGACCTGATGCGCCGCCTGGCGGACGCCAGGCAGCATGAGGACGCGCTCGCCGAGATCGTAAAGGAGGAGCCGCTCGCGGGGGTTCCCGGCTGGCAGCTCGGCGGGGAATTGCTGACCCATCTCACCCGGCTGTCCGACGAGCTGCAGGTTGAGCACCGGGCGCGGGCGCGGGAGCGGTGGCCACGGCCAGACGCTCGCTGGCCCGCGCGCATCCGCCACGCGTGGTTTCACCTGCGTCGGGTTAGAAGCTGAGCGGTGGACATTGCCCGACCGGACCACCTGACCTGAGGATGCGGGCAGGTCCAGGCTCGGGCAGGGTGTCAGTGTCGGCGAGCACGGCCGCTCGCGGAGACAGCCCGTACTTGACGCCAACGGCAGGGGAGGCTGGTGCAGACTGCGAAGGCCGGCCCGGCGGATGCGCTTGTCATCTTCGGGATCACCGGCGACCTTGCCAGGCGGATGACCTTCCGCGCGCTGTACCGGCTTGAAGCCCGTGGCCTGCTGCGCGTTCCGGTCATCGGCGTCGCGCTCGAGAGCTGGAATACAGCGGTCCTGCGCGCGCACGCGCGGCAGGCGATCGAGGCCAGCGCCATAAGGGTGCGCGAGAACGTCCTCAGCGCGCTGCTCGCCAGGCTGTCGTACGTGCCAGGCGACATATCCGAGCCGGAGACGTGCGACAGGCTCGCCGCCTCCCTCGGTTCCAGCGAGCATCCGCTGTACTACCTGGCGCTCCCGCCTTGGCTGTTCGCTCCCGTCGTCCGCTCGCTCGGCAAGGCAGGTCTTCTGGACGGTGCCCGCGTCGCGGTCGAGAAGCCGTTCGGGCACGACCTGGCGTCAGCCAGGGAGCTCGAACGGGAGCTGCACGAGTATCTCGCCGAGGACCAGCTCTTGCTGGTGGACCACTTCCTCGGCAAGGAGCCCGTGATGGATATCCAGTTCCTGCGGTTCGCCAACGACGTGCTCGAGCCGGTGTGGAACCGCCAGCACGTCGCCTGCGTGCAGATCACCATGGCCGAGAACATCGGCGCGGAGGGCAGGGGCGCCGTCTACGACGGTCTAGGAGCGTTGCGCGACGTGGTGCAGAACCACGTACTGCAGATGATGGCCCTGATCGCGATGGAGCCAGCGGCCAGCGCCAGCGCCGATGAGCTGCGGGGCAAGAAGTGCGACGTCTTCCTGGCTACCCGCGACGCCGAGCCGCCAGGTGCGTGCGAGGGCAGTATGTCGGCTACCGCAGCATCGCGGGCGTGCCGCAGGATTCGAGGACCGAGACATTCGTGGCGCTTCGGCTCGATGTCGACAACTGGCGCTGGGCGGGCGTGCCGTTCTTCGTCCGCGCGGGAAAGGCACTGGCCTGCAAGGGCACCGAAGTCAGGGTCTTCTTCCGGCGTCCCCCCCGGCTGGCGTTCGTGCCAGCGCCCCTACGGCCCGAGCCGAACCAGCTCATCCTGCGGGTAGATCCCGAACCTGGGCTGCAGCTTGTCCTGCAATCCAAGGCGCCGCAGCGCGGAACCTGCCGGCCTGTGCACCTGGATCTGCGGTTCGCTGACGAACTTGGGATCCCGCCCGAGCCCTACGAGCGGCTGCTCGACGCCGCGCTCCGCGGCGATCACCGGCTCTTCGCCCGCCGCGACTGCGTCGAGGAGACCTGGCGCATCGTCCAGCCGCTGCTGGACAGGCCGCCCCCGGCTGAGCCCTACCAGCCCGGCACGTTCGGGCCGCGGAGCGCAGACGCGATCGTCCGCGGCTATCCGCCTTGGCGGCATCCCTGGCTGCCCTCAGCCTGGTAGCGCTTCGGCGAAGATTGCGTTAATCGCGACCCTTACAGGGCGTCCTTGCGCTGCAGGTAGGTCAGCGCGATCCAGCCCGCGGGCACTGGCAGCCAGAAGGTCAGCAAGCGGAAGAGCAGTGCGGCGCTGACTGCCTTCGCCTCCGGCAACCCGGCGGCGGCCAGGCCGGCCGACAAGGCCGCCTCGGCCGTGCCCAGGCCGCCAGGAGTCGGCACCGTGGCAGCGATCGCGCTCCCGGCCAGGAAGACCACGGCCACGCCGGCCAGATCCAGGGAACCGCCGAGCGCGCGGACGCAGGCGGCCAGGCAGAAGATGTATGCGAAGGTCACGATCAGCGCGCCGGCGATACCTTCGGCGAGCTTAAGAGGCCGCCTGGCAACGGCCCGTAGGCGCGGGAGAACATGCGATATGACCGGTGTCACCCTGGCACGCAGGAACCGGCGGCCGGCCGGAATGGCCGCCATGATCAGCGTGATGGCGGCGAGCAGCGCCACCGCCATCCACACCCAGCCAGGCGGCCGGAGTGAGCTGGTTCCCGCGGTCCTGGTAAGCCCTGCGAAGCCGATCAGCAAGATGACGTGCAGGACGAACGCGACGGCCTGCGACGCGCCGACGCTGGCGGCGGCGTCAGCGGCGGGCACCTTCGCCTTCACGAGGAAGCGCAAGTTGAGCCCGGCCCCGCCGACCGCCGCCGGCGCCACGAGCAGCGTGAACGATGCTGCGACCTGCGCCAGCAGCACCCGGACCGGGTCAAGCCGCTCCAGCACGAATCCAGCCAACTGGCACGCGGCCCCGGCGTAGGTGAGCATGGATGCGAGCACGGCTATGACACACCAGGCCCAGTCGGTGCGTGCGAGCACCGCGCTCAGGCTGACCTCGGAGAGCTGGGCGACCGCAAGGTAGGCCGCGGCAAGCCCGGCGATGAGGCTGATTAGCGTGCGCGGGCGAACGCGCTCGAAAGGCGCGCGCGCCCCGCTATCCCTGCCGTGTGCCGTGACCGGTCCCCAGCCTGGCCGCGTGGTCATGCGGCCGCGCGCCGAGCTGCTGGCTGTCTGGCCCTGCCACGTCAGCTCCGTGGTTTCCACGAGGAGTTGAAGACAAGGCCGTACTCCTCAACCCCGCGTACCGCGCAGTCTGTCGAGGCGGCGAAGTCGACTCGTACGGCGGCCGCGACGCTGCGGCTCGCTGCAAGCGCCTGCTGATCGCGCCAGACGCTCTCGCTGATCGCGCGCCCGGTGCCCGGATCGACAAGCAGCAGCGTGCTGCACATTCCAGCGGTCTCGGCAAGCCACGGGACGACGATGTCGCCGTATGCCTCGATCGCGTCCTCGATCTGAAAAGGCTCGATGTCGATCCGGGTGAGGCGCAGGCCTGCACCTGGCTCGAGCGGTGCATCCCGTTCGAACACCGGCAGCTGGAAACGCTCGACAGCGACCGTTCCCGCGGCGAGGCGCGCCGCCTGACGGCGGCCCGACGAGACCGTCTGCTCGCTCTCCCGCAACGCGTCTCCTGAGACCCAGAACGACTCGACCACTGCCGTCCCGAGCACCGGGTTGGTGTACAGCGAGAGCCCGAGGTTGCCAGGCCGGCTCTGCACCCTGTCCCGTACCTCGGACTCGATGAAGGAAACGGACTCGGCGAGCCTGTCCGGATCAGACGTGAGCAGGTTGAACCGCACATGCAGCATGACGTCCACGCTACGGAGCGAGACGGCCCGGCAATTCCCGCGATCGGGTAGTCCTAACCGCCCGGGGGATGCGGCATCCAGGCCGTGCTCCAACGATGGGGACGGTGAGCGTGCTGCTGTCCCGCTGGCAGTTCGGCGTGACGATCACCTACCACTTCCTGTTCGTCCCGCTGACGATCGGGCTGGCGATGCTGGTCGCCGTCATGCAGGTGCAGGCATACCGGCGGCAGGACGCCATGTGGGGGCGGCTGGCCAGGTTCTTCGGCGTGCTATTCCTCATCAACTTCGCGATGGGAGTCGTCACCGGCATCGTGCAGGAGTTCCAGTTCGGCATGAACTGGTCGAATTACTCGGTCTTCGTGGGTAATATCTTCGGCGCCCCGCTCGCGATGGAAGGCCTGCTGGCGTTCTTCCTCGAGTCCACCTTCATCGGCCTGTGGCTGTTCGGGCGCAACCGGTTGCCGCCGCTGGTGCACACGCTGTGCATCTGCGCCGTGAGCCTGGGCAGCATCGTGTCCGCGTTCTTCATCCTCACCGCCAACGCGTGGATGCAGCACCCGGTCGGGTACCGCATTGTCGGCCGCAAAGCCGAGCTCACCGACTTCTGGGCGGTGCTCGGAAACCCCACGCTGTGGGCGGAGTTCGCGCACACCGTGTTCGCCGCGTTCGTCACCGGCTCCTTCTTCGTGCTCGGGGTGTCGGCCTGGCAGCTGCTGCGGCGCAGGGACGTGGCGGCGTTCGGCCGCGCCGCAAGGCTGGCGGCAGGCGTGGGGCTCGTGTGCACCCTGCTGACGGTCGTCACTGGCGACATTCAGGCCAGGCTGATGGATACCCAGCAGCCGATGAAGATGGCGGCGGCGGAGGCCGTCTACCGCTCCAGCAGGGGCGCCAGCTTCTCGCTGCTCACCATCGGGAACCTGTCAGGCCAGCCGATCTTCCAGATCCGGGTACCGCACCTGCTGAGCCTGATCGCCACGCTGTCCTGGAACGGCAAGGTCACAGGCATCACCCAGGCCCAGCACGCCGAGGTTCTCAGCCACGGTCCCGGCAGCTACGTGCCCGTCCTGTGGGTCACGTACTGGAGCTTCAGGCTCATGGTGGGCCTCGGCCTGGTGATGCTGGCCGTCTCGGCATGGACGCTGTGGCTGGCCAGGCGCAATTCGCCACGGCCGCTGTATGCGAGGCGCTGGACGCTCTGGGCGCTGGTAGCGTGCCTGGCCGCGCCGTTCATGGCGAACACGTTCGGATGGCTGTTCACTGAGATGGGGCGCCAGCCCTGGATTGTCTACGGCCTCATGAAGACGACCCAGGCCATCTCGCCCGACGTTCCGGCGGCTGATGTCGCGCTGAGCTTCGGCGGATTCGTGCTGGTGTACACGGTGCTGGGAGTGATCGACGTCATGCTTATGGCGCGGGCGGCCAGGCGCGGGCTGGCCGACAGCGACGCGGACCATCCGGCTGGTCCTCCGCCAGGACTGCCAGGCGATCAGGAGGCGGCAGAACTTGTCTACTAGGGCGAACGACCCAGGCAGGGAGGCAGTGCCTGGTGACGAGGCCGTGCCGTGCCGGGACCGGTAGCGAGCCTGAATGCCGCCTGGTTCGCGCTGATCGGCCTGCTGTGGGCTGGCTACCTCGTCCTCGAGGGATTCGATTTCGGCGTGGGCATGCTCTGCGTGGCGATCGGCCGCGACGACACCGACCGGCGCCTGTGCCGGAACGCCATCGGTCCGATCTGGGACGGTAACGAGGTCTGGCTGATCGTGGCGGCCGGCGCCACGTTCGCTGCGTTTCCGGTCTGGTATGCCAGCATGTTCAGCGCCTTCTACCTGCCGTTGTTCATCGTGCTCGTCGCCTTGATCGTGCGCGGCATCAGCTTCGAGTTCCGCGGCCGCCGGGCCGGCGCTCGCTGGCGGCAGGGCTGGGACGGTGCCCTCGCCATCGGGAGCCTCATCCCGGCGTTCGCATGGGGCCTGCTGTTCACCGACCTCGTGCACGGACTGCGGCTGTCCACCTCAGGCAATTATCTTGGCAGCCTGTCCGATCTGCTCGTGCCCGTCGCGCTGCTCGGCGGGCTGGCCAGCCTGGCGATGTTCACGGCGCACGGCGCCACGTTCCTGGCGCTCAAGACGACCGGGGCGATTTCGGAACGGGCCCGCGCGACGGCGGGCTGGCTGTCCCTGCCGGCTGGCGGCCTCGTGTCGGGCACCGCCGCGTGGCTCGCCGCCACCGGACGGGCAGGCAGCGGCTCCTTGCCGGGAACGGTTCCGCTTTTGCTCGCGGCGACGTGCGGTGCCGGCTTCGTGGCATCCGGCGTGCTGGTCCTGATCAGGAGGGATGCTGGCGCTTTCGCGCTGAGCACGCTCGGGATCCTGGCCGCCGTGGCCGCGGTCTTCTGCGCGCTGTTCCCGCGCGTGCTGGCATCCACAGGGCCAGGGCCCTGACGATCTGGAGCGCGGCTTCCGCGCACGAGACCTTGCTCGTGATGACCATCGTCGCCGCGATCTTCGTTCCCATCGTGCTGCTGTACCAAGGGTGGAGCCTGTGGGTATTCAGGGAGCGCCTGCGGAGGCCAGCAGCTCTGCCGGGCCCTCGAGGGGATGTCACGGTGCCACGGCAGGATGCCGCCGCGGACCCCGAGCACGACCGCGCATGAGCCGCAGGCCGACCATGCCCCCGACGCGGCTGCGCGGGCGGATCCCGGCCGGGGCGACCGGAATCCGCCTCCTGCCGCGAGCCAGCTGGATCTGGCTAGCCGGATCGATCGGCGTCGGGCTCGGGCAGGCTGTCCTGCTGATCGCGCAGGCGCACGTGCTGTCCGGACTACTCGCCGCCGCGCTGGACGGCAGGGCGACGGCGTCAGCGGCAGCTCGCGCGGGCGCTGACGTCGCGGTGCTCGCCGCCGCCCAGGGACTCGCGGCCTGGGCTTGGGAGACGTGCACCGAGTCCGCGTCCCGGCGGGCCAGATCAGCGATCAGGCTGCGGGCGACGCTGAGCGCGGTCCGGCAGGCAGCGGAGGGCAGGGCCCGCGGCGGCGCAGGCGGCATGGCGGCGCTGGCCGGGCCCGCCGTCGACGAGCTCGATCCCTTCGTCGCGCGCGTACTGCCCAGGATGGTGCTGGCATTGGCCGTTCCCTGCCTGCTGCTGGCCTGGATCGCCGGCCTCGACCCGGTGTCAGCGGGTCTCGCGGCAATGGTGCTGGCCGTCGGGCCGGTGCTGGCTGGTCTTGCTGCGGTGGAATCTGGCGCGGCCGTCCGGCGAAGGCTGGACGGCTTGGTGCAGCTCGGCGATCGCTTCGCCGGCCTGATGCAGGGGCTGCCAGTACTGCGCGCCTACGGCCGGGCCCGCGACCACGAGCGGGCCGTGGATGCCTCAGGCGAGGACGTCAGGCTGGCGACTCTCGCGGCGCTGCGCCTGGCCCTGCTTGCCGGACTCGTTCTCGAGCTGCTGGCGGCTGTTGGCACTGCCCTCGTCGCCGTCCGGCTCGGGCTGCGGCTGGATGCCGGTCAGCAGATCCTGCCGATGGCCCTGGCCGTTCTGATGCTGACGCCTGAGCTTTTCGTGCCGCTGCGCAGCCTGCTCGCCGACTTCCATGCCGCCGCTGCCGGCCAGGTGGTGCTGGACAGGATCGGGACGATGATCGCCGCTAACCGGCACGAGGCCGGCCGGGACGCCCGTGCGGGCGCGACAATGGCAAAGGCCTGCCGGGTAGGCACGGAGCCGTCCGGAGTAGTACTCGAAGGAGTATGCCTGGATGCACCAGGCCGACGTCGGCCGATTCTGGACGACATCACGATCCAGATCATGCCGGGCGAGCGGGTTGGCCTGGCCGGCGGCAGCGGCGCGGGCAAGTCGAGCCTGCTCAGAGTCATCGCTGGCATCGTCCGGCCGTCGGCCGGCGTGGCCCGGCTTGACGGTGCGGGTTTGGGGCCCGGCCGGTCGGCGATCGGCTGGGTGGCGCAGCACCCGGCCGTCTTGCCCGCGACGGTCCTGGACAATGTCGCGCTTGGCAGGCCAGGGTTGGGCGAGCGTGACGCCATCGCCGCCCTGGAGGCCGCGCAGCTCGGAGCGTGGCTCCGATCACTGCCTGACGGCCTGCACACCGCGCTCGGCGAACTCGGCGCGCCGCTGAGCCTAGGTGAGCGGCGGAGACTGGCCATCGCCAGGAATATCGCCGCCGCGCCGCCACGGATCTGGCTACTCGACGAGCCAACCGCCGACCTCGACGTGGAGGGGGCTCAGCGCCTGGTGACTGAGCTCGCGTCGTTCATCAGCGGCATCACCACGGTCATCGCGAGCCATGACCCGCTGGCGCTGGCGCTCGCGGACCGGAGGATCGAACTGTGCGACGGCCGGATCCGGCGTCCGGGCGCCAGGTCAGCCGGGACGAACCGGGCTGGGATGTCAGTAATGGGTACCTGATGACCTCGGACCAGCCGCCAAGGCTCCGGCGACCCCAGCGGCGGCGGGTGATCCGTGCGGTCGGGATCGCCACCGCCGGCGAGGTCGCCGCGATCGGCTTGCTGGCGACGGGAGGCTGGCTGCTCCTGTCCTCCGCCCTGCGCCCACCCGTCCTGCTGCTATCGGTAGCGATCGGCGCGGTGCAGATATTCGCCTTCCTGCGCGGCACGGCCCGCTACGCCGAACGGCTCGCCAGCCACAACGTGGGGCTGACCGCGCAGGCACGGCTGCGGTCCTGGCTCTACCGTCGCCTCACCCAGCTAGTGCCCGCGCTGCCGGGCGCGGACCGCGGCGACCTACTCGCCCGGCTGATCTCGGACACCGAGGACGTCCAGGACCTGGTCGTGCGGGCGGCCGTGCCGATGCTGGCCGCCGGCACCGCGTGGGCGGTGACGGTCATCACCGCCGGCCTCCTGCTCCCGCCGGCCGGCTGGATCCTGCTGGTCGCGGGGTTCCTCGGCTCAGCTGGGGTGGCCGCGGCGACCATGCGCGCGAGCCGGAAGGCGGCGGCACTGCCCGCGGCGCGAGGGTCCGTGGCGGCCTGGATTCTCGGCGCGCTGACCGGCGGTGAGGAGCTCGCGGCGCTCGGCGCCAGCGAATGGATCGCCCGCCAGCTCACCGAGCGCGAGCGCAGGCTTGGCAGGTGTACCAGGGCCGCGGCCGGAGCGGCCGGGCTCGGCCGCGCAGTCACGGCCGTCGCTGGAGGTGCCGGACTTGCCGGGGTGACCTGGGCCGGGGCGGCGGCCCTGCGCTCGGGCCGGATCAGCGCTGTCGAGCTGGGCGTCCTGGCCTTCCTGGGCCTCGGCGCGGCAGCTCTGCTGCAGCGTGTGCCGGACGCTGCTAGCCGTCTGCCGGCCGGCCGGGCCGGGCTGCGACGCCTGGCCGGGCTTGGCCAGGCTCCGACCTGGGCGGTACGGGAGCAGCCGACGGCCGAGGCGACGTCGCTCCCGGTCCCTGCACCGCGTCCCACGGCCAGCCAGCACGGGTTGCACGCCGCTCAGGCCGTCGCGCTCCGGTCCGCCGTCTTGGCCTATCCGCGAGACGACGGCACGCTGGCAACCGTGATCAAGGACCTGGACCTGACGCTCAGAGACGGGCGGCCGGTCGCGCTTGCCGGGCCGAGCGGCTCAGGAAAGACCTTGGTCATCTATGCCCTGCTGCGATTCGTTGAACTGACCGCAGGCCAGCTGACGGTCGACGGCGAGGACGCTGCGACCCTGTCTGGCGAGCGGATCAGGAGCATGTTCGCGTGGATTCCCGAGCGGTCAGTGCTATTTCCGGCCTCGCTGCGGGCCAATTTGCGGGTCGGGGCTCCGCAGGCCAGCGACAGCGAGATCAAGGACGTGCTCGCACGGCTGCGGCTCAGCCGCTGGCTCGGCCAGCTAGACCACGGCCTTGACACGGTGCTGGCGCCGTGGGGTCAGCCCGTCTCCGCCGGCGAGCGACAGCGGCTCGGCGTGGCACGGGCGCTGCTCAGCGACAGGCCCGTCATCCTGGCCGACGAGGCGACCGGTCATCTGGACCGAGCCACCGCTGATGCCGTGCTCCAGGCGGTCCTTGAGCACACCGGCAGCCGGCGCTCGCTGCTCTGGGTCACCCACCACCCCGCGGAGCTGGCAGCGTTCCGAGAGGTTTGCGATCTCGGCGCCACGTCGCGGCTGTCAGCCTAGGGGATATGCCCGGCGGCGGTCCGCGCCAGGCTGAAGGTACCGGCGATCTGCGCGGGCTGGAGGGAACAGATGGTGCTGATCACTACGACCGTCGACGGCCTCTCGCGTACCAGCGAGGTCGAGCCCCGGATGCTGCTCGTGCACTACCTGCGGACCGTGCTCGGCAGGACAGGCACGGTGGTCGGCTGCGACACATCGAACTGCGGTGCCTGCACCGTTATGCTTGACGGCCTCAGCGTGAAAAGTTGCACGGTGCTGGCATTCCAGGCCGACGGCGCCGAGATCACGACCGTGCAGGGCCTCGCCGATGGCGAGCTGCATCCGGTTCAGCGATCGTTCGCCCAGGAGCACGGGCTGCAGTGCGGCTATTGCACGGCCGGGATGATCATGTCGGCCGTTGACCTGCTGATGGACAACCCCGATCCCAGCGAGCAACAGGTGCGAGAGGGCCTCGAGGGGAATCTGTGCCGGTGCACCGGCTACCACAACATCGTCAAGGCCGTCCGCGCCGCCGGAGCGCAGATGCGCGCTGAGGTCAGTGTCCCGGCTCAGCCTGCGCCCACCGTCGAGCCCGCGGAAGCGCGGTCCCGGTGACGGCGGCCGCAGCCGGGACGACACGGTATTCGGGCGAGCCGGTCAGGCGCAAGGAGGACGCGAAGATCATCATTGGCCAGGCGCGCTGGACCGACAACCTGACGGTGCCCGGCATGCTGCACATGGCCATCGCCCGTAGCCCGGTCGCGCACGCGCGGATCGCAGCGGCCGACGTCTCATCCGTCCTGGAGTCGCCAGGAGTCGTAGCCGCCTTCACCGGACATGATCTGGCCGGTGACTGCGGCTCGCTGCCGACAATATGGAAGGTCAGCGACGATCTCGTTGATCCCGGCCATCAGCCGGTCGCGGCCGAGAAGGTGCGGCATCTCGGCGACGCGGTGGCGGTCGTCGTCGCGGAGACCCCGTATCAGGCAGCTGACGGGCTCGAGTCCGTCCAGATCGACTACGACCGGCTGGAAGCGGTCTGCGACGTGACTGCCGCGCTAGGCGCTGGTGCTCCGCTCGTGCACGACGATGCGGGTACCAATCGCGCCTTTACCTGGGGATTCAGCGCGGGAGACTACGAATCGGTGCGGAGCAGCGCCGACGTGGTGGTCTCGCGACGGTTCGTCCAGCAGCGCCTCATGCCTGCCGCGATGGAGCCGCGCGCCGTGCTCGCCGCCCCTGTACCTGCCACCGGGGAGTACACACTCTGGACGTCCACGCAAGTTCCTCATTTTGTGCGCACCCTGCTGTCCGCGACGTGCGGGATCCCTGAGCATAAGCTGCGCGTGATCGCCCCTGACGTGGGCGGGGCCTTCGGCGGGAAGCTGAACGTCTACGCGGAGGAGGCCATCGCCCTCGCTGTGGCACGGCGGCTTGGCCGGCCGGTCAAGTGGACCGCGTCGCGCGGCGAGGATTTCCAGGCGACCACCCACGGGCGCGACATGATCCAGGACGTCGAGATCGCGGCCGACCGCGACGGCCGGGCGCTCGGGCTGAAGGTCTCGCTTACCGCTGACATGGGCGCCTATCTGCAGCTGCTCACCCCGGCCGTGCCGCTGCTCGGCAGGTACGTGTATCCGGGGATCTACAAGTTCGAGGCGCACGAGTTTTTCTGCCAGGGCGTCTTCACGACTAAGACCCCCACCGACTCCTACCGCGGCGCCGGCCGCCCCGAGGCGGCGTTCGCGATCGAGCGGATCATGGACGAGCTGGCCGTCACGCTCGGCATGGACCCGCTTGAGCTGCGCGAGCGTAACTGGATCGGCCATCAGGAGTTTCCTTACACGACGATTTCGGGCCTGACCTACGACAGCGGCAACTATGAAGCGGCAACGGCTAGGGCGCGGGAGCTGTTCAGGTACGACGAGTTGCAGCGCGAGCAGGGCAAGCGGCGTGAGCACGGCGAGCGGATCCAGCTGGGAATCGGTGTCTCGACGTACACCGAGATTGTCGGCCTGGCACCGTCGCGCTGGCTTGGAGAGCACGGGTACTCCGCCGGCGGCTGGGAGCACGCGACCGTCCGCCTGCTGCCCACCGGCCGGGCAGAGGTGGTAGCCGGAACGTCGCCGCACGGCCAGGGCCATGTCACATCCTTCAGCCAGATCGTCGCCGATGCCTTCGGCATCGGATTCGATGACGTCGACGTCCTGCACGGCGACACTGACGTGGCCCCGTGGGGCCTGGATACCTATGGCTCACGCTCGATGGTGGTTGGCGGCGTCGCGGTCAGCAAGGCAGCGGAGCAGGTCGTCAACCAGGCCGCCACGATCGCCGCGCAGATGCTCGAGGCCAGCCCCGGCGACCTGGAATTCGCTCGCGGCATGTTCTCGGTGCGCGGTGATCCTGCCGCGGCCACGTCGATCAAGGACGTCGCGTTCACCGCGTTCGCGGCACACGATCTGCCCGAGGGAGCAGACCCGGTGCTGCAGGCAGACGCGACCTTCGATCCTGATGCCTTCTCCTACCCGCACGGCACGCACTTGTGTGCGGTCGACGTCGACACGCAGACCGGTCATGTCACGGTGCGCTCTTATGTCGCCGTCGACGACGTCGGCACGGTCATCAACCCGATGATCGTCGATGGGCAGATCCATGGCGGTGTCACCCAGGGCATGGCTCAGGCGCTCTACGAGGAGGCGGTCTACGACGGCGAGGGAAACCTGATCACCGGCTCGCTGGTCGATTACCTCGTCCCGTCGGCGGCCGACGTGCTCTCGTATGTCACCGACCGCACGGAGACGCCTGCGACGACGAATCCGCTCGGCGTCAAGGGTGCCGGCGAAGCCCGCGCCATAGCGTCCACGCCGGCCGTGGTCAACGCCGTGCTCGACGCCCTGCGGCCGTACGCCGTGACCGACATCGCGATGCCGTGTACCCCCGAACGGGTGTGGCGGGCGATCAATGGCGGCTCCGCTGACGAGCAGGTCAACGCCGAGGGTGACCGGCCGTGATCCCGGCCCAGTTCGACTGCCTGCGGCCGCGCACGGTCGGTGAGGCGGTCGACGTGCTGGCAGGGCAGGACAACGCGAAGGTCCTGGCTGGCGGCCAGAGCCTGGTGCCGATCTTGCGGCTCAGGCTGGCCTATCCAGATGTCGTGGTAGACCTCGGCGGGATGACGGGGGTGCGCGGGATCCGCGACGAGGGCGACGACCTGGTGATCGGTGCCATGACCACGCACTACGAGGTCATGACCTCCGAACTGGTCCGTCAGTATTGCGGCCTCCTCGCAGCGGCCACTTCCACGGTCGCCGACCCGCAGATACGTCACCGGGGCACCTTCGGCGGTGCGCTCTCCCACGCGGACCCGGCAGGAGATCTGCCTGCTATCGCGCTGGCCCTCGGTGCCACGATGATGGTGCAGGGACCATCAGGACAGCGCTCGGTGCCAAGCGGCGAGTTCTTCATCGACTACCTGCAGACCGCGCTGGATCCGGCTGAGGTGCTCGTCGAGGTCAGGATCCCCAAACGCGGTCCCGCCGACGGCTGGGGCTACCGCTACGAGAAGTTCCAGCGCGTCGCCCAGTCCTGGGCCATCGTCGGCGTTGGCGTCCTTGTGCGCCAGGACGGCGGCCGGATCTCGGAGGCGCGAGTCGGCCTTGTGAACATGGCCACCAGGCCACTGCGGGCAACGGCGACCGAGCAGGCGCTGGCTGGCGCGGCTCCGTCGGCCGTGGCCGAGGCGGCGGCGCTGGCGGCCGAGGGCACCAGTCCTGCCAGCGACCTCAGCGGCCAGGCCGACTACCGGCGGCATCTGGCCAGGGTCCTGACGCAGAGCGCGGTTACGGCGGCGGCAGCGATGTCGGCGACGACGATGGCGAGGTGAGCTTGATGCAGTTGGAGAACGAGTTCGCGGTACCCGTTCCGGTATCCCAGGCCTGGTCGACGCTGCTCGATGTGCAGCGGATCGCGCCGTGCATGCCAGGAGCGACCGTCGAGCGGGTGGACGGCGACGAGGTGGCAGGCAGGGTGCGGGTCAAGGTAGGCCCGATCGCGCTGAGCTACGCGGGGACGGCCAGGTTCATTACGAAGGACGAGGCTGAGCACCGCATTGTTCTCGAAGCGAGCGGGCGAGAGACCAAAGGCAGCGGCACGGCCGCCGCGAAGGTCGAGACGCAGATGATCGATGAGGGCTCCGCCACCCGGGTGAAGGTCCTGACCGACCTTGACGTGACTGGCAAGCCGGCTCAGTTCGGCCGGGGCGTCATGTCCGACGTCGCCGGTAAGCTCACAGATCAGTTCGCTGCGTGCCTGGCTAAGCAGGTCCAGGCGCCGGACGGCGCCTATGCGGCCGCTGGCGGCGGGGCTGGAACTGGCGGTGCGCCCGGCCAGGCTTCCCAGGCCGCGGACGTGCCAGCGTCGAGCGCGGGCCAGGCTGCCGGACAAGGGACGGTCACTGCGCTGCCGGGCGACACCGCGGTCCAGCAGTCCGATTCGCTCGACCTCATCGGCACCGTCGCCATGCCACTGGTCAAGCGGTTCGCTCCGGCACTGGCCGGGCTGCTGGCCGGGCTCGTGATCGCGGCGCTGGCCAGCCGCCGGCAGCGCGTCGTCGTCGTGACGGTACCAGCGCCGCGCCGGGGCACGCGCGGATCGGCGGCCGCGGTCTGAGCGCGGGGCGTCAGCCCGTCACGACCTGCTCGACCCAGGCCCGCAAGTCGGCCGCGGGCGCAGCGCCCGCCCGCTGCGCGATGACCTGGCCGTCGCGGAGGATCAGCAGGGTCGGGATGGCCTGGACTCCGAACCGCTTTTGCAGCCGCGGCGAGCTGTCCACGTTGACCTTGACCAGCTTGACGCGGCCCGCCAGCTGCCCGGCCAGCTGAGCGAGGGCCGGGCTCACCATCCGGCATGGTCCGCACCATGGTGCCCAGAGGTCGACGATGACGGGCACGGATGCGTTTTCGGCGACGTCGGCGAATGTGTCGTCGGTGGCGTCGGCGATCCATGGCAGCGGCTTGTGGCAGTTCCCGCAGTGCGGGGTGCCTGAAGCCGCGGCCGGGACGCGGTTCCTGCGGCCGCAGTGCGGGCACCGCACCGGCTCGTCCGGCATCGCCGTGCCGCCTTACCTGGGTTTGTCTGCGTTCTCGAAGGATATGGTCAGGTCGCCGTCGGTGTAGCCGACCCGGATCACGGCGCCGGGGCCGGCGTCGCCGCTGAGCAGGGCCCGCCCGATCCTGGTCTCGACTTCCCGCGCGATGAACCTGCGCAGCGGCCGTGCCCCGTAGACGGGGTCGTAGCCCTGCGTGGCGATGTGCCGGCGGGCGTCCTGGGTGATCTCGACCGTTATCTGGCGCTCGGCGAGCCTGGCGCGCAGGTCGCTGACCATGAGGTCGACGATCCGCTCGATCTCGGGTTCGGTCAGCGGCTTGAACAGGACGGTGTCGTCTAGCCGGTTGAGGAATTCCGGCCGGAAGTGGGAGCGCATCTCGGCCAGCACGCGTTCTCGTGCGTCGGGCTTGATCTCGCCGTCTGATGTCGCTCCTTCGATCAGGTACATGGAGCCGATGTTGGAGGTCATGATCACGACCGTGTTCCTGAAGTCGACGGTGCGGCCCTGGGCGTCGGTGAGCCTGCCGTCGTCGAGTACCTGCAGCAGCGTGTTGAACACGTCCGGGTGGGCCTTCTCCACTTCGTCGAACAAGATGACAGAGTACGGCTTGCGCCGGATCGCCTCGGTGAGCTGGCCGCCTTCCTCGTAGCCGACGTATCCGGGCGGTGCGCCGACCAGCCTGCTGACCGTGTGCCGCTCCTGGTATTCGGTCATGTCGATGCGGGCCATGTTGTCCTCGGTGTCGAACAGCGCTGCCGCCAGGGATTTCGCCAGCTCGGTTTTGCCCACGCCGGTCGGGCCGAGGAAGATGAACGAGCCGATCGGCCTGCGCGGGTCCTTCACCCCTGACCTGGCCCTGATGATGGCGTCGGCCACCAGCTGCACGGCTTCGTCCTGGCCGACGACCCGCTCATGCAGGATGGAGTCGAGCCGCAGCAGCTTCTCCCGCTCGCCTTCCTGCAGGCGGCTGACGGGAATGCCGGTCCAGCGCGACACGATCGCCGCGATCTCCTCGTCCGTGACGACCTCGCGGAGCAGCCGCTCGCCGCCCTTCCTGGCCGACAGGGACTCTTCCCCGGCGTCCAGGCGCCGCTCGAGTTCTGGCAGCCTGCCGAGCCGCAGCTCGGCCGCCTTGTTCAGGTCATAGTCGCGCTCGGCCTGCTCCGCGTCGCGCCTGACCTGCTCGATCTCCTCGCGCAGCGCCTGCACCCGGCGCAGCGCCTGCCGCTCTGCCTCCCACTGCGCCCGCAGCGCGTCGGCCTCAGCCCGCAGGTCGGCCAGCTCCTTGCGCAGGTCCTCGAGCCGGGCCCGGCTGGCCGGGTCGTCCTCGCCGGCCAGGCCGGTCTCCTCGATCTCCAGGCGCATCACCCGCCTGGTCAGCTCGTCGAGCTCGGCGGGCATCGAGTCGATCTCGGTGCGGATCATGGCGCAGGCCTCGTCGACCAGGTCGATCGCCTTGTCCGGCAGGAACCGGTCGGAGATGTAGCGGTGGCTCAGCGTGACGGCGGCGACGAGCGCGGCGTCAGCGATCTTCACGCCGTGGAAGACCTCGAGCCGCTCGCGCAGGCCGCGCAGGATCGACACCGCGTCCTGCACCGATGGCTCGCCGACCGTGACGGGCTGGAACCTGCGCTCGAGCGCGGCGTCCTTCTCGACGTGCTTGCGGTACTCATCAAGAGTCGTGGCGCCGATCATGTGCAGTTCGCCGCGTGCCAGCATCGGCTTGAGCATGTTGCCCGCGTCCATCGACCCTTCAGCGGCCCCGGCGCCGACGACCGTGTGCATCTCATCGACGAACAGGAGGATGCGTCCCTCGGCGGCTTTCACCTCACTCAGGACCGCCTTGAGCCGCTCCTCGAACTCGCCGCGGTACTTGGCCCCGGCAACCAGGGAACCCATGTCGAGGGCGAAGATTGTCTTATCCCGCAGCCCCTCTGGCACGTCGCCCCTGGTGATCCGCTGCGCGAGGCCCTCCGCGATCGCGGTCTTGCCGACGCCTGGATCGCCGGTCAGCACGGGGTTGTTCTTGGTCTTCCTCGACAGGATCTGGATGACGCGCCGGATCTCGGCGTCCCTGCCGATGACGGGGTCGAGCCTGCCGCTCGCCGCGTCGGCCACCAGGTCAGTCCCGTACTTCGCGAGGGCCTCGTAGGCCACCTCGGGCATGGCCGAGGTGACCCGCTGGTTCCCGCGGACCTTCGCGAGCGCCTCAAGGAAGGAGTCCGTGGTGACGCCGGCGGACCGCAGCAGGCGGCCGGCCGGGGTCTCAGGCCCCTCCTCGAGCAGCGCGATGAGCAGATGCTCCACCGAGACGTATTCGTCCTTGAGCCGGCCGGCCTCCTCCTCGGCCTTGACCAGCAGGCGGGACAGCCGCTGCGTGACAGCGACCTGGCCCGGTGCCACGCCGGGGCCGCTAGCCTTCGGCCTGCGCGCGAGCTCGGCCTCGGCCGACGTGCGCAGCTGATCCGGGTCGGCGCCCGCCTGGGCCAGCAGCCGCGGCACGATGCCCTCGGGCTGGTCAAGCAGCGCGAGCAGCAGGTGCTCTCCGTCGACTTCCGGGTGGCCGTAGCGCAGCGCCTTGGTCTGCGCGTCGTGCAGTGCTTCTGAAGACTTCTGGGTCAGATGACTCGGGTCCATTGTCGCCCTCCTGGCCGTCGGGTTGTGGCCCGCGGGGGGGCCGCCGCTCTGGCTGATATGCGCGCGGCGCAGCGCCGCTTCGAGCGCCGCGATCCTGTCGAGCAGGTCGGTGACGAGGCCGATGGCGGCATAGTTCATCGCGAACCCTGCGTGCAGCCGCTGTACCCGGCCGAGCGCGGCGAGCTGGCCGCGCGGGAACCACAGCTCTCCCGCGGCGTCCTGGCGCGTGTCAAGCAGGCCGAGCGCGACGAGCCTGCGGATCAGCTCGGGGTGGGTGCCGCTTTCGCGGGCGAATGCGCCCAGGTCAAGGCGGGTTTCCCGGCTGGCGCGGATCAGGGCGTAGCTCACCTGTTGCTCCTCGGATCGAATTCTGAGGCGGCGGCGAGCTGCTCGAAGAGCTGCCGTTCGGTGCGTGAGGGTCTGGGCGGCACCATGATCCTGGCCTCGGCGTACAGGTCGCCCGGCGTGCCGCGCGGATGAGGCAGGCCGCGGCCGCGCAGGCGCAGCCGCTTGCCGCTCGAGGTGCCGTGCGGGACCTTGACCTTGGCCTCGCCGCCGGGCGTGTCCACGGCCACCGACGTGCCGAGCGCGGCCTCCCACGGCGCGAGCCGCAGCTCGACGTACAGGTCGCGGCCCTGCACCCGGTAGAGGGGGTGCGGCAGGATGCGGACGATGAAGTACAGGTCGCCTGGCGGCCCGCCGTCGCCGCCCCTGCCGCCCTGCCCGGCCAGCCTGATCCGCTGGCCGTCGGTCACCCCTGCGGGGATGTTGACCTCGAACGTGCGCTGTCCCGCTCCGCCCAGGGTGACGGTCTTGCGGCCGCCGCGGTAGGCCTCCTCGACGGTCAGCGGCAGCTCGGCTTCCTGGTCGGCGCCCGGCATCGGCCCCCAGCCCCGCCCGGCGCGGCCGCCGAAGATCCCGCCGAGCAGGTCCTCGATGTCGATGTCGGCACCGCCGTACCCGAACCCGCCGTCTGCCGCTGCGCCCGCTCGGGTACCGCCCGCTCCGCGCCGCGCGCCGGCTCCGGCCCGTGCCCTGCCGCGCCGCCATGTTTCGGCGTCCGCGTCCTCTGGCACCTGGCGGAAGTCAGGACCGAACGCGTCGTACCGCTTCCTGGTCGCGGGGTCGGACAGGACTGAGTAGGCCTCGGAGACGTCCTTGAACTTCTCCTCGGCCGCCGGGTCGGAGTTGACGTCGGGGTGATACTCGCGTGCGAGCTTCCGGTATGCGCGCTGGATCTGGTCCTGGGTCGCGTTCGGTGCGACGCCGAGGATCTCGTAGAAGTCGCGGCCGGCCATCATTCCGCCTTGGCGACCACCACCTGGGCGGGCCGCAGCTGGTGGTCTCCGTCCCCGTACCCGGGCCTGACGATGCCGATGACCGTGCCGGCCGCGGCGCCGGGTTCTGCGTGCACTGCGACCGCGTCGTGCCTGGCCGGGTCGAACGGCTCCCCGGTGTCGTCCCTGCGCGGGAAGCCGAGGCCGGCCAGGATCCCCAGCGCCTGGTCGCGGATGCTCCTGACCCCGTCGATGATCGCGCCGGGATCGGCCTGCGAGTGCCCGAGCGCGCGGTCAAGGTTGTCCACGACCGGCAGCCACTCGGCCGCGACCGAGGCCCGGGCCTCTGCCGCGGCGCGCGCGATCTGGGTCGCGCACCGCTTGCGCAGGTTGTCCGCGTCGGCGAGCGCGCGCAGCCGGAGATCCTCCGCCTCGCTGACCCTGGCCCGCAGCCCGGCGAGCTCAGCCTCCGGGCGGCGGGCTCGGTGCCCGCGGCCTCCTGCCCGGCCGTGTCGCGGCCAGCCTGGTGCCCGGCCGTGTCGCGGCCGGCCTGGTGCTCATTCATTTGCGGTGAACTCCGCGTCGATCACGTCGTCATCGCCGTCCTGCTGGCCGTGCTCGCCTTCCTGCCCGCCCTGGCCTTGCGGCGGCGCGGCTCCTGCCGCGCTCAGGTTCTGGTAGAGCTGCTGCAGCTCGGGCGTGAGGTTCTTGAGCCGGTCAGCGGGCGCCTGGTCCTTGAGGGCCTGCCGGGCGTCCGCGACCAGGGTCTCGGCCCGCGCCTTGTCGTGCACGGGCACCTGCTCGCCGCGGTCGGCGAGCAGGTGCTCGACGGCGTAGGCGGCGGCGTCGAGCTCGTTGCGGGCGTCGGCCAGCTCGCGCAGCCGGTTGTCCTCGTCGCGGTGCCGGTCGGCGTCGGCGATCATCCGCTCGACCTCGGACTGGTCCAGGTTGGATGTCTCGCTGATCGTGATCCGCTGCTCGGCGCCGGTGTCCTTGTCGGTGGCCGAGACGTTCAGGATCCCGTTCGCGTCGATGTCGAAGGTGACCTCGATCTGCGGCACGCCGCGCGGCGCGGGCCTGATGTTCTCCAGCCGGAACCGGCCGAGCACCCGGTTGTCGGCGGCGCGTTCCCGCTCGCCCTGCAGCACCACCACGTCCACCGCCGGCTGGTTGTCCTCCGCGGTGCTGAACACCTCGGTGCGGCGGGCCGGGATCGTCGTGTTCCGCTCGATGACCTTGGTCATCACGCCGCCGAGGGTCTCGATGCCCAGCGACAGCGGCGTGACGTCGAGCAGCAGCACGTCCTTGACCTCGCCCTTGAGGACGGCGGCCTGGACGGCCGCGCCGAGCGCCACGACCTCGTCAGGGTTCACCGACATGTTCGGGTCCTTGCCGCCGGTCAGGCGGCGCACCAGCGCCTGCACGGCGGGGATCCTGGTCGACCCGCCCACCAGGATCACCTCGTCGATGTCCTTGCCGGTCAGCTTGGCGTCCTCCATCGCCTGCCTGACCGGCCCGACGGTGCGCTCCACCAGGTCGGCCGTGATCTGGTCGAACGTCGAGCGCATCAGCGTCGTGTTCAGGTGCCTGGGCCCCGAGGCGTCGGCGGTCACGAACGGCAGGCTGACCGAGGCCTGCGTCACCGACGACAGCTCGACCTTGGCCTTCTCGGCCGCCTCGAACAGCCGCTGCAGCGCCTGCGGGTCCGCGCGCAGGTCGATGCCGTTGCCGCGCTGGAACTCATCGGCCAGGTAGTCCACGACCCTGCGGTCGAAGTCGTCCCCGCCCAGGTGCGTATCGCCGGCCGTGGCGCGGACCTCGACGACGCCGTCGCCGATGTCCAGCACGCTCACGTCGAACGTCCCGCCGCCCAGGTCGAAGACCAGCACGGTCTCGTTCTGCTTCTTGTCCAGCCCGTACGCCAGCGCCGCAGCCGTCGGCTCGTTGATGATCCGCAGCACCTCCAGGCCCGCGATCTTGCCCGCGTCCTTCGTCGCCTGCCGCTGCGCGTCGTTGAAATACGCCGGCACCGTGATGACCGCCTCGGTGACCTTCTCGCCCGCGGCCTTGCCCGCGTCATCGGCGAGCTTGCGCAGTACCAGCGCGGAGATCTCCTCAGGCGCGTACTGCCTGCCGCTCACCTCGAACCGCGCGGCCCCGTCAGGACCAGGCACCACGTCGAAGGACACCGCGTTCTGCTCGCTGGCCACCTCGTCGTAGCGGCGCCCGATGAACCGCTTGGCCGAATAGATCGTCCCCTTCGGGTTCAAGATGGCCTGCCGCCGCGCCAGCTGCCCCACCAGCCGCTCGCCCTGCGGCGTGAACGCCACCACCGACGGCGTGGTCCGTGCTCCTTCCGCATTAGGGATCACACCCGGCTTCCCTGCCTCAGTAGCCGCGATGACCGAGTTAGTAGTCCCAAGATCGATTCCTACCGCTATCGCCATCGCTTTCCCTCCTGGAGGTCCAGCCGAAGCCCCAAGGCGGACCGCACACCGCTGGTTTGGTTCAACTACGCAGCCATCAGCTGGCCTGCAACACCAGCGTGTGCGGTCCGTTAAACCTGACACTTCCTTGACCGAAGCGGGGCGCACATCCTCCGATCTGGTAGTGCGGCAGGTCTGCAGCAACTAGCTGACCTGAGGATGCCCCGGCCCGCTACGGGCCCCGAAACTGGAAGCTGGCAGCAACTGCCGCGCAGTCGGCAGCGCACTGTCCGCCCTACAGGGCATGCCCAGGTCGCCGGGGGGCGACACTGGCAGATCGGAGGATGCTGTGCGCGTAACGTACGATCCGCACCTGCCGCTGATCAGGCCGGTGGCGCCGCAGACGCCGGAAGGGTGTGCTGAATGTCTGCGGACAGCTTCCCCATGGGTGCACCTCAGGCTGTGCCTGACCTGCGGGAACGTAGGCTGCTGCGACTCCTCGCCGAACCGGCACGCGCGCGGTCACGCCTACACGTTCGGACACCCGATCGTGCAGTCGTTCGAGCCGGGGGAGGACTGGCGCTGGTGCTACTTCGATGAGGCATATGTCTGAAACCGAGGGCAACGTGACGGGTCAGCGGCTCAGCATCGGCCGGCCGCTGTACTTGCCGGAAACGCCCGACACTATCGGGGCATACCCTCGGCTGAGCGAGGAGCAGATCAGCGTGCTCGCCGCGAAGGGTGACCGCCGCACCGTGCGGGCAGGAGACGTGCTGTTCCGCGATGGCGACCAGTGGGCCGACTTCTTCGTCGTGCTGGCGGGAAAGGTCGCCATCGTCGAGGGATACGAGAGCGCTGATGAGCGGCTCCTCGTCGTGCACGGTCCAGGCCGGTTCCTCGGTGAGCTCAGCTTGCTGACCGGGCAGGCCGCGCTGTACTCCGCCGTAGTCGTCGAGCCTGGCGAGATCCTCGCCGTTCCAGTCGGCCGGGTTAGGGACCTGCTCACCAAGGATGCGATCCTCGGCGACCTCATCCTGAGGTCCTACCTGATCCGCCGCTCCATGCTGATCGGGCTGGGCACCGGGATGCGGATCATCGGCTCGCGGTACTCGCCGGACGTCAGGCGGCTGCGGGACTTCGCGGCCCGCAACCGCATTCCGTGCCGCTGGGCCGACCTAGAGGATGACCCCGGCACAGAATCGCTACTGCAGCAACTTGGCGTCACGCCAGAGGACACCCCGATCGTGATCTTGTACGGCAGGCAACTGCTCCGCAATCCCAGCAACACCGAGCTGGCCGCTGCGATCGGACGTTCAATGCCATGGCCTGCCCGGGACGTGTGCGACCTGGTAGTGGTCGGCGCTGGGCCAGCCGGCCTGTCCGCGGCTGTCTACGGCGCCTCGGAGGGACTGGCAACGGTCGTGCTCGACGAGGTCGCCACGGGTGGCCAGGCCGGGATGTCCGCTCGGATCGAGAACTACCTGGGCTTCCCCGCGGGCATCTCGGGCGCGGAGCTCGCTGAGCGGGCTGTCATCCAGGCTGCCAAGTTCGGGGCAGAGATTACGGTTCCCGCGCGGGTCACCTCGCTGGACCAGGCAGGGAGCGAGTTCCTGATCAGGCTCAGTGACGGTGAAACGATCAGGACCCGCAGCGTCATCGTGACCAGCGGGGCGAAGTACCGCCGGCTTGATGTGCCCCGCCTGGAGGAGTTCGAGAGCACCAGCGTGTACTACGCGGCTTCCCAGGTCGAGGCACAGCTATGCCGCGGCGACCCGGTCGCCATCGTGGGTGGCGGCAACTCGGCGGGCCAGGCGGCGCTGTTCCTGGCCACGTACGCCGACCGGATCTGGCTGCTTGTCCGCGACCCAGACCTCGGGGCCAGCATGTCCCGCTACCTGGTCGATCAGGTGACCAGGTCCAAGCAGATCGAGGTGATGTGCCACACGCAGATCAGCGGGCTGATCGGGGAATCGGCACTGACCGGCCTGATCGTCACCGACACCAGGACCGATGACTCCCATGAGCTTCCGGCCAAGGCCTTGTTCGTGTTCATCGGCGCTCAGCCGAGTACGGGCTGGCTTCGCGGGCTGGCCGCCCTCGACGAGCACGGATTCGTGCTGACTGGCCCGGCCGCGGCGATCCCTGCCGCCAGGATGCGGGCACCGGAGCCCGCCTCCCCGCGGTCAGCACTCGAGACCACCCTGCCCGGTCTGTTCGCTGCAGGGGACGTGCGGAGCGGTTCTACCAAACGGGTGGCGTCCGCGGTCGGGGAGGGCGCCATGGCCGTCCACCTCGTGCACGAGCGCATGCACTTCGGCTGACGCAATGGTGGCGGAGGCACCGACCCAGCGGGCGAGCAACCGGCTATGCGATGAAGGAGACGCAATCATGCCAGTGATGGGCTACACGAGGTTCGAGCGTTTCTTCCGCGCCGCCAGCGGTGTTGATGTCGACCGCAACGACATGAAGCGCTACCTGGATTTCGTCAATCAGGCGATCTACGACTTGCTGCTGGCCGGACAGGCCACCGCAGAGGCAAACGGACGCGACGTCATTGCGCGCTCCGATCTGCCCATCACCGCCGGCCTACAGGAGACCATGCACCAGTTCCGCAAGCTCGACGAAGACATTGAGCTCAGCGCCATCCTGGAGGACCTGACCGCCCGGCCGCCGCTGAGCTCAGCGCTGAGCCAGGAGACGCAGGAGCACCTGCCGACGGTGTTCGGCGGGATCAGCGTCGCGCTGGCGAAGACACTCAAGATTCTCGATCCCCGACAGCGGCGCGTTCCGCCGCGGGAATGGGACCGCGCCTTTCGCATCCTCGACACGCTGATCTAGCTGCCGAGGCGACTGGAGCAGGACTCCGCGGCGCGGCTATGGTTGCGCCGCGCGCGGCCTACAAACCGCCCGCCTGCCACCGGGACGGGCCTAGCCTGAGGTTGCGACGTTCCAGTTGCAGCGACCTATTCGTCGATGAGGTCACGCAACCGGATAGATGCCTCCTCTACGCCACGGTGCTTGAGCCGCGCCGCACGAACTTCGGCGGCCAGCAGTCCGCAGCGATGCACCTTCTTGAAGTCGCCATAGGGATACTTGTACCTCGCTTTGGTGTGCTCGGAAGCTTCGTCATCGGTGCCGAGGTGCCAGTACGCGTATTCGTCCCAGCCATGAGCCTCGATGAACTCGTTCTCCTGCTGGGTGGAGGGCTGGTGCTCGCTCCAGTCGTCGCGCTGATCATTAATCACCTTGCCGTTCTTGACCAGATCCTGCGCAAAGGCGAATGAGTGCTCGTTCAAGGTGGTCGTCATCGTTCCCCCGGTGGGCGCTGGAGATGCGCGAGTATCACTGAGCGTGCTGCCCCATCTGCCAACTCGTCATGCATAGCGAAGGGCTTCGGGTTCCGCCCACGGTGCGCGGCAGCACACCCGACGGCTGCGCCGTTGACTGTCTTACCAGTTCCGTCCGGCAATCGCGCAGGGCTGCGGCGGCCTCGACCTGCTCCCAGTGATGACGGCTACTGCTCCAGGTATGCGGCAAGTTTCGTCAGAGAAGAATTGAGCCCCGCGGCGTGGTCCCGTGCCGAGATGCCATCGGGGACGTTGTCAGCAACGATATCGACACGCGTTCCCGCATCGGCGGCGGTGACCTCCCAGGTCATGATCATGGTGCCGGCGTAGGCGGGATCATCGGAGGCGAAGTGCACCGCCTGGACAACCCGCCGGCCAGGAACGATGTCGACGAAGCGAGCTTCCACGATGTCAGAATCTGCTGACGCCTTGCCCGGTGCGCCAGACGCGTCGGAATAGGTCAGCACCATCCGGTACGATCCGCCCGGCCGGGCATCGAATCGCTCGAACTTGCCGATCATCCCGCCCGGAGTGAGCCATGCCAGCAGCGCCTCGGGATCAACAAGAGCAGCCCAGACGCTCCCTAGTGGCGCAGCGATCAACCGCGACGCCCTGTCCGTACGTGGCATCCGGTGACGCTAGCACGATCGGACTCGGCTGACGCCAAGCACCTCTGTGCCCGTGTCCGGTGTAGCCAGCGTTTGCATTCTGCGCCCGACGATCGCCTGCATATCAGCTCCTTGCGCCGCGGGCGCGCACTCCCGAACATCACAGCAGGCACAGCTTCTGTCCGCGAGCCGAGGATCATCGCTTATCAGGCGGGCATACCGCCGGTGCTCTCGCGGCGGGCATGGCTGGACCGGGCGCTCAGAAAGGCGTGGGAGCGTCCGCCAGCGCCGCGAACGCGGGCGGCGGGAACCGCTCCGCCTACCCAATCATGTGATGCGGCATGGGCTGCTCCCGGTCTAGCGTCAGATTGTTGGGCAAGCACGCGACTTCGGGGGTTAGCTGATGAAATCCGACACAGACATCAGGGAAGACGTCGAACGTGAGCTGCGGTGGGATCCGCAGGTATCCGATCCCGAAGCGATCGGCGTGGCGGTCAAGGACGGGGCGGTAACGCTGACCGGGCGCGTGCCGACGTACGGCCAGAAGCTGGCGGCCGCCCGCGCCGCCTCGCGAGTTTACGGCGTCAAGGCAGTTGCCGATGAACTCCAGATCAAGCTGTCCGGGGAGCCAAGGGACGACTCGGACGTGGCGCGGGCGATTGCCCATGTCCTGGAGTGGAATACAAACATTCCCGAGGGCAAGGTGCGTGCCCGGGTGCAGGCCGGCTGGGTGACGCTCGACGGTCAGGTCGAATGGGATTATCAGCGGCATGAAGTCGAGCGGATGGTCCGGCACGTGCGGGGCGTAGTGGGAATTACGAACAACATCATGGTAACGCCGCGGGTGAGCGCGGATCGGGTCCAGGCCGAGATCGAGGAGGCATTCAAGCGCGAGGCTGAAGTGGATGCGCGCCACGTCAGCGTCGTGGTGTCCGATCACACCGCCAAGCTCTACGGGCACGTCCATTCGCTGAACGAAGCTACCGCCGCGACCACCGCGGCCGCCGCAGCTCCCGGAGTGGCCAGCGTGGAGAGCCACCTCGTTGTGTCTCCGTAGCCCGCACGCTGCAGCAGCTACGACGTACCACCTTCGCGCCACCGCTCGACCGTGGATCCAGCGAGAAGAGCTTCTGCTGATGCCGGGCGGGCCGGAGATGCGTGCAGTCACGCTTCATGGTTCGTCGGGCCCGCATGCGGCACTGAATATGACGGGGTATTCCTCAACCGCGCGAATGACGCAGCCCGTCGACGCGATCTCCTCGGTGATGAGGCCGTTCTGGATTTTCAGGACGGTGGTGCCGGTGAGCCGCATCACCTTGCCGGTGTCGCGCCTTCAGCTTCAGCGACCGTGATCCCCTTGACGTAGCCGTTCCGGAATAGCCACGCTGCGGCACCATCGAGGTCGTCGTCCATGAAGGGCTGGCCGTACCAGAAGCCGTGCGCGGAGCTGTCCAGCACGAGATCCCGAGCCGGCTGGTTGAATTCGCGGACGGCATCACGCGAGTACAGCCAGTCCAGCATCGCCACGCGGCTGGCAGCCCTGCGCCTGCCACGGTCTACCCGCCGCTTGCCGCCGCTCGGCCAGGTTGCGGGCGTCGGCCGTGACGCGGACGTCGAAGGCGTCCTGCTGGGGGATGATCAATTCGACTAGCCGGGCTCGGCGTATCTCGGAGGAGGTCCAGCCCAATCCATCTGTGTGTCCATATACATCATGTTAGAACTCGTGTTTGAAGATCACCATCTGGTCACTAATTGATCAGCTTAGAGCAGATATCCGGTGTGGCATCGCGACACCTGGCGTCAGGCCTGGATATGCAGCGCGGCCAGGCGCGGCTCATCGAAGCGCAACCGATCCCACGCACTGGCACCGCCAGACAGGGGCCAGGCCCCCGATGCTCGCGCTCGACCGTTGCCGGAGGCGTGCTAGAGCCAGACCCTCCAGCTCACGCCCAACGCAGAGGCTGTGGAGCGGCAACTGAGGTCGTTGCCGGCGTTCTTGGCAACGGCGTCGCGGACGAACCACGGGGGATCGCCTGCTCAAGCCCCGCGTTGTGCGGACTCCGGATCAGCGTGTCGTGGAACACGCTGGCGCACTTGAGCCGGCGCCTCAGGGCGATCGGGGCGGCGGTCACGAGCGACTTCGCGTTGGAGCGGAGCGGCACGTACAGGGCCGACTCGGTACGTGGCCCGACCTGCAAGCCCAGCGCGAACCGGCGGCCAGACCGGGTGCGCCGTCTTCGCGGCCGGAACGCCCGCCGTGGCGTGCCGTCCGCGCGTCAGCGGGGCGGGCTGGAGCGGCCCGAAGATCGCGGCGCGTACCAAGATCACGGCAAATGAGCAAACATCGAGCAAACATGGGTCCGCACGCGATGGCCGAAGATCGCCGGATTGCGGAGAACGCCCAGGTCAGAAC
>CAVUFO010000004.1:0-2251393 GCA_963740785.1 uncultured Actinomycetota bacterium | reverse complement strand
CAGCGACGCGGCCTTCCTCTTGTCGCTGGTCCCAGACCCGATAGAAGCCGCACGCAACCTGAGCAAGCCTGACCGGAAACAACTGCGCGCCGTCAGCGCCCTTCTTGATGAGCGGCACCAGGCGTGGCGTCCTCTCGGGCTTGAGCGCGCAAGGCTTGGCCAGACCGCTTTGGACATCATGCTCAACCCGGAATCATGACTCCCGGCATCGAGGCCCATAACCTAGAGTCCGTCATTTCTTTCGATTCCCACGGTCCGGGATGGCCCCGCCGATGTGGTACGGCAGGCCGGAGTCGCGAACGAGACGTAATGGTCACGTTCCAGCACCACGATCTCGGCTGACTCGTCCAGCCGGCGCTGCCGCGCACCCGTCGAGGCACCCGCCGCGACTCCGCCCACGATCACCATGTTCATCGTGACTCCACTCCGCCGGGCGACCCGCTGCCAGCACAATTCCTGATGATTCGCCCCCGCGGGCGCCCGCGCATCACCCGGGGCGGATGAGACCGCGTCCGGTCAGGCATGACCTCCGGCGGGGGCGCCCGCAGGTGATGTGGTGGTGCGGGACAGGAACCGGAGCCTGGCGGCCCGCGCGTCCCAGGAGTAGAGGACAACCGTGCCGGCGATGACGTCATGCAGCGCCCTGCGCCGGCGGCCCAGCAGGATCCCGACGAACCCGAGGCCGAAGATCAGGAAGCTCAGCGGGAGCGCCAGCGTGCGCACCACGGCCCGCCGCGCGCCGGAATCGGCGCCGTCGGACCGCACAACCCGCACGCCCGAACACCGCCATGCCGAAGGTCTTGCCGCTGGCTGCCCAGGAATAGGCGAAATAGATGAACAGCCACGCCACGTAGGCAATGCCAGCCCATGTGTCGTCCCGGTTCCAGCTGACCGACTTGCCCGTGACGAAGCTGACGGCGAACGAGATGGCGGCCAGGGCGAGCATGAAAACCACGGTGCTGGCGGCCGCGTCCACGGCGTAGGCGGCGAACCGCGACGCGAAGGCCGCGTAGCGCCCCTGAAGGCTCTCCTGGGCGGCCGCCGGGGTCCGTGCCGCAACCGCGCAGCCCGAAAAGCGGTCATGATCGGGCCCCGGCCCGCGGATCGGTCCGGGGGGCGGGCGGGCTGGTGTAGGAGTGCCGGCGAGCGCGCGACCCACCGGGCGATGAACTCATCGATCCCGACGGCCTGGCTATGAACCACTCGAGCGCATTGCTCGCGACTCCGCCAGAGGATTGCGCGATCACCGCGCCGAGATCGATCTGCGGCAATCATGTCGTCCATGTCGACCCGGGCCAGGATCGGGTCCAGGTCCACCCGGGCGACCAGGCGGTTCACGTCGACGCGGTCCAGCAGCCTGTCTACGGTCCAGCAGCGAGTTGACGTCCAGCGCGGAGACAACAAGATCGACGACTCGGTCCGCCACGAGCTGGGCCAGCGCCTCAGCAGAGGGGGTCAGCCGGTCCCCGACTGACCGCAATCGCGCAAGCGGGTCAACAAGCCAAGCATCGTGACGCACATCCGGGACGCATCACCCGCAGAGAGTGACGTATGTTCCTGCGAGATGCCTAGGGTTAAGGCATGGGATCGCATGCGTCGTTCACCCTCGAAGAGGCCCGAGCCGCCGGTGAGCGAGTCGGCGTCGACTGGGAAAAGTCCCCGTTCAGCATCGAGCAGTTCCGGACGGGGATGGATGTCGAGCTTGAGCACGGCACCAGCGATCCGGCTACTAATGTCACCGACGATGACATCACCGTGACGGCGAAGATCGCGCGTGCCCACCTCAATGAGTTCCCGGACTACTACACCCGACTCGCCAGGATGGAAGCGGAGGCTAAGGCAGACAGGGACCCACCAGGCCAGTGACGACATCCACATGACGTCACCGCACCTATCAGGGGGTGGGCGACATGGCGAAGAAGGACAAGAAGAACAAGCGGAAACGGCGCGACGCGGGAACCCAGAGACCCGAGGACGCAGCGCAGCAGAAGGCCGACGCTGGTTCCTCCCCCAAGATGAAGCGCAGGGCCTATGAGCGGGAGATGAGAGTCCTGCACGGGGAGCTCGTGGCGATGCAGGAGTGGGTCAAGGACTCGGGCGCCAAAGTCTGCATTGTGTTCGAGGGGCGGGACACCGCCGGCAAGGGAGGGACCATCAGGCGGATCACCGAGCGGGTGAGCCCGCGCGTGTTCCGGGTGGTCGCGCTGCCCGCCCCCACCGAGCGCGAGAAGTCGCAGATGTACGTGCAGCGGTACATATCACATTTTCCGGCCGCTGGCGAGGTCGTGATCTTCGACCGCAGCTGGTACTACCGGGAGGGCGTGGAGCGGGTGATGGGCTTTTGTAGGCCGGAGGAGACCGACCGGTTCCTCGAGCTGACGCCCGGGGTCGAGAGAGCCATGACCGATTCGGGAATCCTGCTCCTGAAGTACTGGCTCGAGGTCGGTCCTGACGAGCAGACCCGGCGCCTGGAGAGCCGGATCAACGACCCGCGGAAGGTCTGGAAGTTGTCGGACCTGGACCTGAAGTCCTACAGCCGCTGGTACGACTACTCCCGAGCCAGGGATGCAATGCTCGCCGCGCCCGACACCGCGTGGGCGCCCTGGTATATCGCCCGCACCGACGACAAGAAACGCGGTCGCCTCAACTTCATCAGCCACCTACTCAGCCAGATTCCCTACAAGCCACTCGCCTCGCCAGACGTCACACTGCCCCCACGGCAGCCGTCCGTCGGCTACGTCGAGCCGAACCTGCCCCTGCGGTACATCCCGACGCCTTTCTAGACAGCATCCAGCTCGGCGCCGTAGCGGCGGAGTATGTCTCGGTCGGCGTTGGCGGCCAGGAGGGTCCTGATCGCGCCGCCCGATTATCAGGGCCGACGTCTTGCAACGAGTACAGCGCGGAAGTACCGCAACCGGGGTGCACGACGGCGGACTCCGGCGCACGGGTCAGGACGGTGACCTGCGCGGATGTACTTCTGTGGACGTGTTGCCTGCTGATGGCATGCAAGAGGTCTGGGGTTCGAATCCCCATAGCTCCACGTTCCAGTTCAGAGCCACAAATTCGAACATACGATTAGCTGGCGTCCGCGCTCGTTGATTGTATGCTCGGTCGGTCTCCCTGATGCGGCTGAGCGCGATTCTGCTGGTCAGCGGGCATGATTGGCGGGCCGTCGCGAGTCGTCGGCTGACGTGTTGCGCTGCAGGCAAGTGATCGGTCGTTCGATGCACTGGTCACGCCTGTTAGGCGTACATTTTCGAACGGCCGCTCCGGGATTCGGGGACGGTACAGCCGCAAAGTACAGCAGCAAGCGGGACGCACCCCCGTGCGAACGCTCATCGAGGATGGGGCGTGCCCTCGCAGAGCATCTCGGTCAGACGTAGTGCGATGAAGACGCAGGCCGGCATGATCGGTACGGCCACGATGCGAGGCATGGTGGTGCTGTCGGCGATCCGGAGGTTGTGGACGCCGTTGACGCGCAGTTGCGGGTCAACCACGGCCTTGTCGTCCTTGCCCATGCGGCGGGCACCGGAGGAGTGGAAGTACGTCGTCGCCCCGTTGCGGACGAGGCTCGCGAGTTCCTTGCCCTTGAGCGTCCGGCCGGGCGCGACTTCGCGTACCACGAAGGGCTTCAGGGCTGCCGATGAGGCTACGTCGCGGGCCTGACTGACATCCAGGTGCGGCGCAAGGGCAAGCCGGCCGGGACCGCGGTGCCGTTCGTCATCGGCCGGCACCGGCACGCCAAGACCCGCTCCGCCGACGACGGGCCCCGCGAGGAACCCGAGCCGACCGGCATCGACTACCTGGCCATCCTCGACCAGGCCCACGGCCGCGACCTGGCAGCCCAGATCAACTACTCCGCCCTCATCAGCGACGACGACACCGACGATGACGGCAAGCGTGACGGCGGGCAGGAGGACAGCCGTGGATGACTTCACCCAGCCCGGCGACTGCGCTGTCGCGCTGGCCCGCGCTGCCTGCGAGGCGATCCGCGGCCTGAACCATGCCACCCGCAGAAACGACGGCCTGGGCCGGCCCTCGGCGGCCTACGACGTGCTCGGCGCCCTGTCGATGACCGCTGCCCGCACCGGGCAGGCACTGGCGCAGATCACCCGCTACCTCGACACCGCCGAGACCGCCGGGCAGCTGGGCCACGACTACGGCGAGGACCCGTCACTGTCGGTGGACGCCGCGGCCGTCTTCCTGTCCGACGCCCAGCTGTCGGCCGCCGCGCTGGCCGGCGACCTGGACGCCGCCCGGCAGCAACTCGCCTTCCTCCACAGCCGCCCCCGCCAGGAGACGCCGTGATCGACAAGATGCAGGCCTACTTCGGGTTCGAAGCCATGCCGTTCGGCCGGGACCTGTCCCCGGCGATGCTGCACCGCCACGCCTCTCACGCCGAGGCCGCAGCCCGCATCGCCTGGACCATCGGGGAGAAGACCCTCGGGGTCATCACCGGCGAGGTCGGCACCGGCAAGACCGCCGCCGCCCGCGCCGCGCTGGCCGCCATCGACCCCACCCGGCACACCGTCATCTACATCGGCAACCCCGCCACCGGGGTGAGAGGCATTCACCATCACATCGTCACCGCCCTCGGCGGCGGCCCGCGCACGGCACCGCCGCGCTGACCGCCCAGGCCTACGACGTGCTGGCCGGCGAGGCCGCCGAACGCGGCCGCACCCCCGTCCTGATCATCGACGAAGCCCACCTGCTCGACCACGGCCAGCTGGAGTCAATCCGCATGCTCACCAACCACGACATGGACAGCAAGACCCCGTTCGCCACCGTCCTGCTCGGCCAGCCCACCCTGCGGAGGATGATCAAGCTCGGCGTGCTCGCCGCCCTCGACCAGCGGATCGCCGTCCGCTACCAGATGACCGGCATGACCCCCGCCGAGACCGACAGCTACATCCGCCACCACCTGCAGATCGCCGGCCGCGACGGCGACCTGTTCTCCGACGATGCCATCGCCCAGATCCACGAAGCCGCCCGCGGCAAGCCCCGAGCCGTCAACAACCTCGCACTCGCCGCGCTCATCGCCACCTACGCCGCCAGCAAGAAAATCGCCGACCAGACCGCCGCACGAGCCGCCATCGCCGAAGTCATCGCGACAGAATGAGCGCCCCGCCGACACCATGAACAGCAAACCCCGCCCGGCGCACCCCGGGCGGGGTTTCTGCAGTCGCGCACACGCGCATCGTCAACGACCGCCGGATGCTCATCCTGAGCGACGCGGAACAGGCTCCTGGAGACAGATCAGCCAATCTTGCGCGCTAGAGCCAATCGAATATTCGGGAACATCGGATTCCAGCGGCCCCCGGAATTTACCCGGATCCAGCCAAGGGGGTGCGCTGGGATCGTGGTCGGGTTACCTACGACAGATCGGCTAGCTCGGCGACGCGCCCGCAGATCACGTCCAATGAGGGCGGATCATCGTTGCCTAGGTACAGCTCAGACATGGTCGACGTATAGGCATGCTGTAGTTGCTTGTAGCCGGCACCGCCAGTGTCGAAGGCCGGGCTGGCAGCCCATCCGGCCGCTGGCCGCAACTCATTCCCGCCGTACCACTTGTCGTTAACTTGGCGCATGCTCTCCAGGATCTGCTCGAAGGCTGCTCTGTCCTTGAGCACCGCCAGCACGCGGTCGTCGCCCAGTAGCTGGTAGACGTCGTAATAGTGCCGCACGTGCCTGAGCGCGTCGGCGGCCTCAGGATCCACCCCGATCCTCGAATGGAGAAGGCCGAGTTTCTCCATCAGGGTTCGGCCGGGATGGAGAACCTCGACGTCGAAAGGCTCGAGGTCCTCGTATGCGGCACTGTCGTCCCCTATCGCGCTGCCGATGAGACACCCGATTGACATCCTCTGGCAAGGTTGTGGGCCGCCGCGAATCCCAGCCTCCAGCAAGACGTCCGGACGGATCCCGCCCGCCCCTTTGCGCGCCCCGTAGCTCACCCTGGCATTCCTATGGATGCCCGTAGTGGAGGCTTCCACGATTACTGGGCCACCTAGTTCGGCCTCAACGGCCGTGGCTATCTGCTTCATCAGCGTATGGGTGGCGCCCTTGGTATCTCGCGGGACGACCAGGATGTCGACATCCTCGGAGAAGCGTTCGATTAATCCGTAGGCCTTGGAGAGGCTTGTCCCGCCCTTGAAGATGAAGTCGGCAGTGAACTCACGAGCCAGAACTTTCAGGGCTTGAGTGACCCAGTAGTCCTTCTCGACGATGGCCGAACTGATTCCCAGCTGCCCGGCCACCGCGTCGATAGTGGCAGGAAAATCCTGGCGGTCGCGATAGCGCGCCACTAGAAAGCCACCAGTGGTCGGCTGCGGGCGGGCGGGATCGTGGCTGCCGCTTCAGGCTTGCCGATGTCATTCAGGAGGCCACGGAGACGCTCGCGCACTCGCGCTGGCTCCCGGGTGGATGCCTTGGCTACGCGGTCGGCGCGTATGTCACCCGAGGACACCAGGCCAGCGATCCGGCCGGTCGCCGCGGCGGGAGACTCCACCAGTCTGTCCCAATCGCGGAGTGCCTCCAGCAGAGCCACCTCAGAACGCTGCAAGCCCTTGCGCCCCGTGCTGGCGGCGCGGCTGACGAATCGTAGAGTGTCCGTACCCGCAGGAGCTCGCGTAGGAACGGCGATTACCGTGCGCCTAGGCACCTGCGTGGAGAGTCCTAGTTCGAGCGCGGCACTTAGACCGGCGGGCCCGCTGCCACTGCCTGGTGATAGCTCCTTGGCTAGGCGGCTAACGGGCGGAGGAGCCATGCCGAGCGGTGTCCGGGTGCCGCGCCAGTAGAGTCCTCTGCGGACATGGCGCAACTCGTCGCGCCTCACAAGTCTGTCGAGGGCGTGGACAACTGCGTCCGAGGAGTAACTATTGAAGTCGGCAGGCCTCCAGAAGCGGTCACGGGAGGCCAGAACCTTCTCGCGCACGCCTGCCGCCACGCTCTTGTTGCTCACATCATCTATAGTATGCATGCAGTCAACTTTGCGATACAGGAAACTGACACTCTCGACTATGAATCTGCAGGTCACGCCCTAGCGACCTTGGGTCAGCACTCCGTGTGAGCGCACGGTCTCGTGGACCGGGCACCGGCTGCGGACGCTGTCAAGCACGGCCAGCGACCTGGAGCTGCGGATCCCGAGCCCCGCGGTCGTTCTTCCCGTCGCGGCTCGAGTGCCGGAGGCGGATGGTTCAGTCACTGTTCGCCGTCATCATGGGACGCCCACTTGCACGGCACCTCGACTCGCCAGGTCGATGACCTGGTCAAGGTGCTCAGCGCCGACAGCTGGATCTCCAAGAGCGAGGTGGTCCCAGTCCGCCAATCGCCGCGGCCGATTCAAGTGCCAGTCAGGCCGATTGTGTGCTGCTCGGCTTCTTCGCGTCGGTCACGCTGTGTAGATGCGCCGTGATTCGGCGGCGTTGGTGCGGTCGGCGTAACTCGGGGTCAACGCCCGGCCATGCCCTCGGCCAGGGCTGAGTGGGCTGTCTCCGAGAGCCGAACTTTGGGCGAAGGGAGGCAGGCGTGCTGCAGTCGATGGGCGCGGACGTGGTGGCTGAATCCCGCCGGGTGAGGTGTATGCGGAGGCCGCGGGTGGCTGGACGGTTTACTGGCGGAGGTATTCCCTGACCTGCTGGAGGGCATGCGGACCGAGCCGGCCACCCGGGTGGTGACCGCCAACGACGAGAACGTGCCGTGGGGGGAACCGGGACACGTGCGGGGCGTGCTTCGGCTGGGCCTGACGAACCCGGTGCCACGGGAGGCTAAGCCGTTCTCCGGCGCGGCGTGGCGGCGGATGCTCGCCTCGATGGACAAGTCGCCGGTGGCCGCCTCGCTGGTGATCCAGCGACTGGGCGCGGACGGGTTCTCTGACGGTCGCCGGTCACCGGACGCGGTTATCGGGGTCCGGCGCTGGCCGAATGAGCCGGACTGGGCGCGGTTTACCTTCTTCGCGCCCGCGGCGTACACCGGCTGGCCGGGCTCGCCTGAACTGCAGGACCGGTGGGCGGGGTTCGTGCGGCGGCAGGCGGCGGGGATCGGGGCGCGTGCCGGCTTCATGACTGACGACCCGCTTCCCGGCTCCCAGACGGCTCTGGAGCAGGTAAACCGTGCTTCGGTCTACCCGTATAGGCGCGCAACGTGTTGTACGGCTACGCGTGGGTCACGATCGTCCCTCCCCAACTGGCGGCTCGTCTGGGCGGCGCGTGCTAATCGTCGGCCGCTCCAAGTTCGAGTTCGGTTACGAGCACAACCCGCCGCGACTAGTCGAGCATGTCGATGCGGCCGATTATCTGCCGTAGGCGTAGGGCGTGCTCGCCCTCAGCCTGCGCTGCCCGGCAGCCATTGCGACCGAACGGGTGCGCCGGGTGCAGCACGGTTGCCAGATGCCATGTCCGCCTTGTCCGCGGCCGCGTCCGGCGCGACGAGGCGCGCGGCAGCGCCGATCTGGCGCATCCGGCGGTTCGAGACCGGCGCCAGTCGGCGAGATGGCTCAGCAGGCTGCCAGCATCCGCCGTCACTGCGATCGCCACCTACATGGTCAGGTGTAAGCCAGCCCAGCGGCTATGAGGCGTGACTGGCCATGGCATCTGCCGTGCCTACTCTTCACCGCTTGTCGCGACCCGCGCGGCTAGCAGGCCCCAGGCTGAGCAAGATCGGGCCGGTGAGGCGCAGCAGCGCCTCTGGGAGTTGGCCCGTACAGTCAGCTTTCACCGCGTCGGCGCTGAACGAGAGCGTCGACGGGAACGCGTACGACAGGTTCGGCCGGTGCCAGGCTGGCTGCGACGGACTGCTGTTCCTCCAATCCCTCAAGCACGTCACCGAGCCACTGTCGCTCGGCATGCAGACCTGGCTCCTGTGCGTCTACCTGTCCGGGCTGTGGGCGAGCGAGGGTTGGTGCAGGCCGTCTGGATCGCGGAAGACCGCAGCAAGCGTGCGTGTGGCCGTGTCCCAGACGTCCTGCACTGGTCCGCCCCGTCCGAAGCAATGGACTGGTCAGCGGTGCTGACTTGACGGTGCACTAAAGGTGCATCTACAGTTGCACAGGTGAGTGACATAGCAAAGGCTCTCCAGGAGAGCCGCCGAATCATCGAGGCCGAGGTAGCTGTGGCGCGCGATGAACTCGCAGCTCTAGACGCTCGCCGCGAGGAGCTGGAAGCGCTGATCGTTCAGGCGGAGGCGACCATCGGCGCCCCACTGGAGCCCGATGCTGAGCCCAGGATGACCCTTCACGACGCCCTCGCGATTATCCTGCGGGAGAACGGCGACACGCCGATGACGGCACGAGAACTAGCGGACGCGGTCAACGAGCGCGGGCTGTACCGCAAGCGTGATGGGAGTCTGGTAGAGATCAACCAGGTCCACGCGCGGGCAAACAACTATGGCGACCTCTTCGAGAAGGACGGCCCGCTAATCCGGCTCCGGACCCTGCCGTCCACGTTGGCGAATCTTCCGCAGGGCGTCACCCTCTTTCGTGACGATGACACTGGATTCTTTACCTGGCTAGATGACAACCCAGACGGCTACTTCATTAATACGGAGCGCAGTCCAAGGCCGAGTTATCTCGTACTTCACCGATCCAAGTGCTCTCACTTCGACCGTGGCCCCAATGCCCGCTGGACGAAGAAATACGTGAAGCTCTGTTCGTGCGACCGCGGTCACCTAGAGGAATGGACGGTCGGCACAGTCGAAGGTGAGATGACTCTGTGCCGTACCTGTTTCGGCTAGTAGCACGCGCAGACCGTCACATCGGGATGGGAGCTTAAGGAATCCCTGCCGCACCCAAAAGGCCAGCGAGCGGACGTACGACAATGGGCCTCCGGCCTGCGCATTTGTGTGCCAGACTGTCGACTGGAGGCCTGGACCTTGCCTGTTCCGGATATCGCATTCAATATATGCATTTCGCGGAAGCAGGAACAATGCGACTTCGAAGCAAGGTTGCCCGTTCAGTATCGTCCATGGCCGAACCGCTGGTCTCGCCATCGGCTGGCATATTCCCGATCGATGCGCCTGCGGCGGTCACCGCGGTCTCAGCGCGGCGTGCGGGTTCAGCCCGCATCTGTCTGCCGGACGGGTTCGAGCGTGTCGCGCGGCTGGCCGCGATGGCTCTGGTTAGTCCGCGGGCGTCGGTCACTATCGCGGGCGGAATGAGCTTCGGCGGGCCGATCTGGGCCTCTGCGCCGGAGCCGGCCGGCCCGCCGAGCGCGGTGGAGCGGTCGTTGTGCCAGTTCGTGATTGATTCGGCGAGGGAACTGATCGTGGACGATGTCACGATCGGTCTCCTGGGCGGGCATGGGCGGCCGAGTGAGCCGGCTGGCCTGATGGCGTTGGCGGGGTTCCCGGTGCGTGAGCCGGGCGGCCGGGCGGTCGGGGCGCTGTGCGTCGCCGACTTGCAGCCGCGAGCCTGGAGCGCCCGTGACATCCGGGTACTTGCGGACCTGGCTCAGGTCGCCTCCAGCGAAGTCGCGCTGCGGGTGGCGCTCCGGCAGGGCGCTGACCGTGCCGTCCTTGCCCGGACCCTGCAGCAGATCTTGCTGCCCCCTCAGCTGCCGGAGATCCCGGGCCTGCAGGTGGCGGCGCGGTATCTCGCGGGCGCGACGGGGACGGAGATCCTGGGGGACTTCTACGATGTGTTTCCGTCGCTGCGCGGCAGCTGGGGGCTGGTGGTCGGCGACGTGTGCGGCAAGGGGATTCCTGCGGCTAAGAGCACGGCGCTGGCGCGGCACACGCTGCGAGGTGCGGCGCTCAGGCAGACCAGGCCGAGCCTGATCCTGGCCGGGCTGAATCAGGCGCTGCTGGACTGGCCAGCCGATGACCAGCGGTTCCTGACCGCAATCTACGCTTCCGTTCGCATGCGCGTGGGCGTAGCCGCGGTGCGGATCAGTTCCGCGGGCCACCCGCTCGCCCTGGTCCGCCGCGCGGGCGGCCGGGTGACGGCCGTCGGGCAGCCCGGAACTTTGCTCGGGTTGTTCCCGGACCCTGACCTTTCCGACACCCGGCAGCTGCTGCGGCCGGGCGACAGCATGATCCTATTCACCGACGGGGTGACCGAGGCACGCAGTCATCTCGACCGCGACCTTTACGGCGATGAGCGGCTCGTTGACGTGATCGCCGGGCTCGGCGACCTGACGGCAGCCGGGATGGCCGCGGCGATCATCAAGGCGATCACCGCCTTCAGCGGCGGAGTCATCAGAGATGACACCGTCGTGCTGGTGCTGAAGTTCCCCTAGTCCCGGCGCTGCCGAGAACCCCAGTGCCTGCTCTGACTGACATTCAGGGGAGCGCGAGAGCGCCACCGGCCACTTGAGGCTGACGCTCGTCGCTGGATAGCCTCCTGCTGCCAGCGCTCGCGATCGCCCTGGCAGCAGGAGACGTCATATATCGCCTTCGCGGGTTCGGCTGGCGCTCAGCCGCCCGTTGGCGTTAGCCGCCGTTCTTCACAGCTGAAGCGGCTACAGCGGCCCGGCCGTTGGCCGGGCGCACCAGAATGCGCTTCGAATGGGCTTCGGTGGCCTTGGGCACCTTGACCATCAGAACTCCGTCCTGAATAGATGCGTCGATCGAGTCCGTGTTGATGTGGCTGGGCAGCGTGATCGACCGGCTGAACGGGCCGAAGCGCCGCTCAACCCGGTGCGCCTTGTCGATCTGGTCGTGCGGGAAGGCGCGTTCTCCTTGGATCATCAGCAGGCCGTCCTCGACGGTGATCTCGATGTCTTCGATCTTCACGCCGGGCAGCTCGACATCGACCAGGTAGCCATCCTGGCGCTCGAAAATGTCGACCGCAGGCGGCCAGGCTCGCGTCGTGCCCATGCCGCCAAGCCGCAGGCCACGTGCCCTGCCGATGCGCACCAGGTCATCCTGGGCGCTGAGAAGGTCGTCGAATACATCGGTCATGGCGGTCATGTCGTTCTCCCTCTTGTCCCGTCGGCCGACGGCCGACGGACCCGGGAAAAATGCAGCTCAAGTGAACGTCATTCTCTTCCAAGGTACACTGTTCACTATATAGTGAATACTGTTCACAGTCAAAGTGGCGGGAGGCGATGTGGCGATCCAGCCGGACGCAGCGGCCGTGGCTGGCCCGCAGCAACTGTGGTTCAGCCCTCCCGACAGCGGTGCAAGCGCCCGTCGCACGCTTACCCGAGAGCGACTCGTGGCTGAGGCACTCGCAGTCATCGCCACTGACGGACTGGACGCCCTCAGTATGCGCGGCCTCGCCATCCGCCTCGGCGTAGTTCCCGGCGCCCTGTACCGGCACGTTCGCGGCAAGGATCAGCTGCGTGACCTCGTAGTGGACGGGGTGCTAGCCGAAGTTGACTGCCAGGTCGCCAGAACGCTGCCTTGGAATGAGCAGGTGATGATACTCGCCAGCAGGCTGCGGAGCGTCCTGGAACTCCACCCTGGAATAGCCGGTCTTCTCAAGGCCCGCGATCCGCTCGGACCGCACTCTCTTGCTCTGGCCGAGGCATTCCTTGAAGCACTGCAGCCGGCCGGCCTTCCTGACCGCCAGATCGCCCTGGCATTTTCGCTGATCTACGACTACACCGTCGGCTTCGCGGTCAGTGACCGCAGCACGGTCAACGAGCAGCGCGTGCAGGATCCAACGACCAGGCACCGTCTTCACGCCTTCCTCAGATCGATGCCGGCCGGCCAGTTTCCCGCGCTGGTTGCCCTTGGTGAGCACGTCTGGGCCGATAACCGTGACGAGCGATTCGCTGCGAATATCCAGACGCTGCTTGGGGGGATCAATGCGGCCCAGCGGCCGGCTAGCCACTGACGCCCTGCTGAGCTCTTGTCCGCTGCCGATGTACGGTTGAGGCTGTGGCCTGGCTGGCTCCGTCAGTTGACGCGGCTGCCTGGCTGATGTCGCTCTGGACCCTGGCGCGTCTTTTTGAAGCTCAGCTATCAATGTGCGGTCAGGAGCCCGGTGCAATTCACCGACAAAGGAGCGCCCGCGCTCCCCTCGCTGTCGGAACCGTCGAAGTCTTCGCGCGGGCAGCCTGGCGGAAGCGAGTACGCCGAGCTGTCAAGACTGGTCAGGGAAGCAGGACTGATGCGCCGCCGCACGCGCTACTACACGTGGAACATTCTTGTGACGGTCGGGGCGCTGGCTGGCGGATGGGCGGTCTTCGTCGTCGTGGGCAACTCATGGTGGACGCTGGCCGTAGCCGCGCTTCTAGCGGTGCTGTTCACCCAGGTGGGCTTCCTGGGACATGATGCCGGCCATCGCCAGATATTTGGCTCCAGGCGCTCCAGCTACATCGCCGGAGTCCTGCTAGGCAACCTGGGCATTGGGCTCAGCTACGGCTGGTGGGTAGCGAAGCACAACCGGCATCACGCTCACCCCAACACCGAAGGCGCGGACCCTGATATCGCCCCTGGCGCACTCATCTTCACCGCCTCTCAGCTGAATGCCCCCAGAGGCGTTGTCCGGCTAATCAGACGTTACCAGGCATACCTGTTCTTCCCGATGCTCCTGCTCGAAGGCGTTAACCTGCACGTCGCGAGCGTCCGCGCACTGGCGGGGCGGCGGACATCGCGGCACCGTCTAGCCGAAGCGGTGCTTCTCGCCGCTCATTTCGCCGGTTACCTGGCCCTTGTCATCGTGGTACTGGGACCCGGTTGGAAGGCCTCGGCGTTCGTCATCGTCCAGGAGGGTCTCTTCGGCCTCTATCTCGGCTGCTCCTTCGCTCCCAATCACAAGGGCATGGCTGTGCTGACAGCCACCGACCGGAGTGACTTCCTGCGCCGCCAGGTACTCACCTCTCGCAATGTCCGCGGTGGCTGGCTGACCGACCTGGCCCTAGGTGGCCTCAACTACCAGATCGAGCACCACCTGTTCCCTTCGGCACCCCGGCCGAGCTTGCGTCACTGCCAGCCTCTGATCAGGGAATTCTGCGAACAGCGCGGGCTGGCTTACTGCCAGACCAGCCTTGCAGGATCGTTCGCTAGCGTTCTGGGCCACCTCCACTGCGTCGGCAGGCCAGCCAACGCCGTTCGGTCGGCCACCGTCAGCGCGCCATGACAGCTCACGCTGGGAACCGCTGCCCTCTAGTCGCACGGATGTGATATCAGCGGATCCGCCTGGCTAAGATCGCCGCGGGCGCAAGAGGCTACGGGAAGCGCCCGGTTATTCCCGCTCGACACTCTGGGCTACGGGGGCCGGCCTGAAATCCACACCCTTCAGGACAGCTGTTCTCTGTAACCTCAGGCAGAGGGAGCGGAGAGCTGCCCGCCTTGAGCGACGACAAATGGAGCTGGGCATGGGCGTAGCGCGCGGCCCGACGGGTGGCCGCGGGAATGCCGCCTGACCGCGCTGGCCGGGTCTGGGGGCTCGTCGCCATCCAGGCCTCCGTCCGCAGCGGAAGCGTGTCAGCAGCGGATGTGTGCACGGCGGCCATGTCGGCGCTGGGACTGACCGGCGGCTGGCTGATCGCGACTGCTGACGAGGAAATGAGGCATCTCATGACGGTGACGGACGAAGTCAGCGAGCATCTGGCCGAGCTTGAGCTGATCCTGGGAGAGGGACCATCGCTGGATGCATCCGGCTCTGGCGGGCCAGCACTAGCCTCGGATCTGGGCACCAGCGAGGCCGCTAGCCGCTGGCCAGCCTTCGCCGCGGCGGCAACGGAGGCTGGCGCGGGGGCAATCTTCACGTTCCCCCTGCGAATCGGCGCGATCCGCGCAGGGGTGCTCGGTCTGTACCGGGCACTTCCGGGCCCCCTCACCGCATCCCAGCTTGGTGACGCGCTCGTGTTCGCCGACATCGCGACTCTGCTGCTGCTCGAGGCGGCAGACGGCCATGATCCGGCGACTGGCCCCGGCGGTCAGCCGGCCGACCTGGCCCTACATCGTGCCGAGATCGACCAGGCCACGGGGATGCTGACCGAGCAGCTCGGGACCGGCATCGCCGAAGCTCTGCTGCGGTTGCGGGCCTATGCTTATGCAAACGACCGGCGGCTAACGGATGTGGCCGGCGACATCGTGGCACGCCGTCTGCGGCTCAGCGCTGACGCTGAGCTTTCCGGAGATGGTGATACGTGAGGCAATCGCGCCAGCCAGCGCGGCCACTGTTCCGGGTTCCCGCGCCGGATCTTGCTGTTGCTGATGAGGGGTGACCGGGGTGGACGGAAAACTGCTATCGGAGACGTTCGTCGAGCTGACCGACACAATGGTCGCAAACTTCGACGTGATCGACTTCCTGCATGTGCTGACGGACCGGAGCGTGAAGCTCCTGGACGTGTCTGCCGCCGGGCTCCTGCTGGCTGACCCTCGCGGCGAGCTGCGCGTCGTGGCTGCCTCGAGTGAAACTGCCCGGCTGCTGGAGCTGTTCCAGTTGCAGAACGACCAAGGCCCGTGCCTGGACTGCTTCAGGACCGGCGAGCCTGTCCAGGCCGCGGACCTGGACGCACAGGCGCAGCGCTGGCCACGGTTCGCGGACGCCGCCCGGCTGTCCGGATTCGCGGCCGTGCAGGCGCTGCCGATGCGGCTGCGCGATCAGGTCATCGGCGCACTGAACCTGTTCCGCGCCAGCCCTGGTGCCTTTGACCCTGGCGACGTCCGGATCGGGCAGGCGCTGGCCGACGTTGCCACGATCAGCCTGCTGCACGAGCGCAGCCTGCGGCACAGCGACACCCTGAACGAGCAGCTGCAGGCCGCGCTGAACAGCCGCGTCGTCATCGAGCAGGCGAAGGGCAAGCTCGCCGAGCGGCACGGGCTGGATGTGGCTCAGGCGTTCGGGCTGCTGCGCGACTACGCCAGGAGCAATAACCTGCGCCTTGCTGACGTGGCCCAGGCCTTCATCGACGGGACCCATACGGTGGTCGGCCAGCCCGCCGATGCCAAGGCGCGCACCAGCCAGCCAGCCCGCCCGCCGCGGCCCACACCGCCTCCGGCGTCGCCAGAAAACGGGTCGCCTGCAGACGAGCAACGTACCTAGCTACGTCCCTCAGTCTGCCGGCGGGACCCGAGACAGAGCACCGGCACGCTGACACCGGGCCGGCGGTCTTGACGGCCCCTGACAGCGGGCTCATCAGCCGACCGCTCCTTCTATTTGCAGCTCGATGAGCCGGTTCAGCTCGAGCGCGTATTCCATCGGCAGCTCGCGCGCGATCGGCTCGACGAAGCCGCGGACGATGGTCGCCATCGCCTCGTCTTCTGTCATGCCGCGGGATATCGCCGATGGCCGATTCCGGCCTGGCCGGTCGGGCAACAGCACGTGCGCCTTGATCTGGTAGCGGCGGCCGTGCTTGTGCTTGACGACATACCCGGCCGCTGCGAGGTCGGCGATGATCGCGCGGGCGCTGCGCTCGGTGATGCCCAGGCGAGCCGCGACGTCGCGCAGCCGGATCCTAAGGTCACGCGCAAGGCAGAGCAGAACACGGGCGTGGCTGGCGGAAGTTCCAGCGCTCCACCCTCAGAAACTTATCATACAATTCTAGAATTATATTGCGTGTTTCTGTCTTCATGCCTAGTCTGGGAGCAGACCCGCAGAGCCAGCAGCCGCAGGCTGCGACCAGCCGGGTCACCCAGGGAGCACGGCCGGGATGACGGCGCTGCTCCCGTGGAGGAAGCACTGCCATGACCGAGCAACCACAACCACAGGGCGGGGCCACTACGCTGCCGCCGCCGTCTGCCAACGGCGCATCCCCGCAGCCGCCAGCCGCGCCGCGGCCGGCCAGGGCGGGGCGGATGCATACCCGGATCAGCGGCATGCGGGCCGGGCTGATCGCCGGCTTCGCCTTGCTGATCGTGGTGATGATCTTCATCATCCAGAACGCGCACGCCGTGAACATCAGCTTCCTCGGCGCGCACCTGCGGCTGTCACTAGCGGTCGCGCTGTTCCTCGCCGCCATCGCCGGCGCCCTGATCATGGCCGCCGCGGGAACCGCCCGGATCACCCAGCTGCGGCGGATCATGCGCCGTGACCGGCGCAAGCCACGGGCCAGCTGAAACCAGCCGCCACCGGATCCGGGCAACCATCGGGGAGCTTGCCCGACTGTTCCGGGGCCTTGGTAAGTCGAAGTGATTCCATGGTCGCCGAGTTGGTGGACCCGCTCCGTGGAGCCGACGATGTCGGTGAACAAGACCGTGGCCAGGCTCCGGTCGGATACCGCGGTGCCGCGCGCCCCGGCAAGGAACTCCTCGATCTCATCAAGGATCGCGTCAGCGTCGCCAGGTACGGCAGGGCGTCCGCGCCGGGCAGCAGAACATACCTGGCGTTCGGGATCTGGGTAGCGGCGAGTCGCCGCGATTCCTGGTCGGTGTAGGCGAGCGTGCGATCCAGCGCCAGGGTGGGAGCCTGGATCGCGGGCAGGATCGGGGCCGGGTCGAAGGTGGCTGCCCAGCGCAGCAGGCCGCCGCCGCCGCCGCCGGAGTCGCCGAGTACACCTCGAATCGCCGCCACCAGGACCGGGACCGTTCGTCGTCGGCGTATGAAGGTGCCAGGACCTCCGCCAGTGCGCCGTGACGCCAGCCGGACTCGATCCGGTCGGCGTAGATCTTCGCCACGTCCGGGTCCGGGGTCAGCGTCTCGGGCTGGCCGGCCAGCGCCTTGAGCCAGAGCCCGCCAAGGATGAGCGCCGAGACCCGTTCCGGGTAGGTGGCGGCGAACATGGCCGCCACGAATGCTGCGTCGAACCATCCCATCACGCACGCGCGCGCCGACCCGGCCGCGTCCATGACGTTGATGACGTCGTCGACGTGTTCTTCCAGCGCGGGCACCCCGGGCACCGGGTCGGACATGCCTGTGCCGCGCTTGTCGAAAATGATCACGCGGCGAAAGCTTGCGAGGCGGTTCAGGAAGGCGGCCAGCTCCGCCAGTTCCCATGCCACCTCGAGGTGAGACGGCCCGCCGGAGATGATGACCAGATCTTCTCCGGCACCGAAGACCTGGTAGGCAGGGTCAGTCTTACCGGAGCTCACAAACCGTGTCTGCGGGATCTCGCCCATGACCTGGTCACCTAAACCCTGGCGGCTAGTCTGACGCCTTCACCGAATGCCCGCGTGTCACGGAGCTCATCCGCTCCCCGCCGCTGACCTCCGGATCAAGGTACATGCCGGAGCAGGAGCCACGCCAGCAGCGACCCAATCGCCGCAGGCCAGAGGCCAGAGGCGCGCTAAGATCGTTCATCGCAGCCTCACGATCAGATAGGTGCAATCCGGCCCGAACTCCGACCCTCCCGGAATGGTGAAGTTCCCTTCACGCCCCATCACTGGCCGGATCCCCTGAAGGACAGCAGATTCTTGGCTGAACTGGATCGCCAAGTTCTGCCGGTCCCCGAAGATTCCCAGGCGCTCCAGCACGTCCGTGGACGAATCTGCACCGATGTCGGTTACAAAGATGTCACCAGCCCGCGGCAAGGAAATCGGCGGACCCCTGGCCGAAGCGCAAACCTCTCAAGCTGACGCTCTGCCCAACCTTCAGGCTAGCGGAATCGACGCCAGAGATGAGGCCGAGCAGTCGCGGAAGGAGGTAGCCGAGCCCGTGGGCAAGCGGCTGGAGACGTGCATCTGGGAGAGGCTGAGCCGCCGGCCGATCTGGGCTTGGGTCAAGCCGCCGCGGAAGCGCAGCAGGAGGATCTGCTGCTCGCGCTGAGAGGCTCACCCCCGTGCGTGACCAGGGCATACATGCCGAGCATGTGGTCAATCCGATGGTCCGCATCGCCGAGGAGGTCAGCCAGGCTGGACGCGCCAGGCCAGGATAGCGGCGCGTCCAGCGAGGATGGCCGGAGGGCCAGTTCCGCCAGCTGGGGATCCCGCAGGCTGGCGGCGCTGACCCCCGGGGTACCTGGCCAGGTCAGGCTCGGATCTCGCCGGCAAAGCATGGCTGCGCGTAGGCCTCCAGGCCGCGGCCATATGCGGGATCGAAGTCGTTGATGGCCTTCATCTGGCCGACATCTGGCCTGCATCAGGTCTTCGGCAAGCTGAGGGCGTACCGCTGGACGCAGGACCGGACCAGGCCGCGGCAGCGCTGCTCGCCTGCTCGCTGCCGTGCGGCTGCGGGCCTGCAAGACACCACACCCGAGCAAATAACCTGCCCCGACGCACCAGCACGACCGTGGCGTGGGCGTCGCGGTCGCCGGCCCGCGCCGTAACCGCGCGCTCACGGCAGCGACACCGGGGCGCTGTTCAGCCGAAGCGGGAATGGGCGCCCGCGTCCAGGCATGCCTGGCCCGGTATGTTCATGCGTCTGGCTGACGTCTGCGCCAGACGCGCTGCTGTCTGCTGGGCTCTCCGCCGACCGGGGGCTGGGCCTCACTGCGGGACCTTGGCCCCTGGCCAGGGTTCCGTTCAGGGGGGACATTCGATTCATGACTGCTGACGAGCGTATCGCGAAGTTGGAAGCACAGATCGGTAAGCTCCATGCCAAGCAGGCCGAACTGCATAAGCAGCTCACGAGGGCGCAGATCGACCAGTGGCAGGCGCGCATTGAGGATCTCGAGGTGCAGATGCACCTCGGTGCGATGGAGGCCAATGACAAGCTGACCACTCTGATGGCCCAGCTCCGCAGCAGGTGGGCCGACGCTCAGCGGCAGTTCGAGGACGCTGCCGCGACGGCGTCCAGCGTGGCGGACACAGTGCGCGGCGGCCTGGAGAACGCAGTCAGTGAGCTCCGCAAGGCCCTGCTTGAATCCAAGGCCAAGCTGAGCTGACCCGCGCGGCGCTGCCGGGGACGGCGAGTATTCCGGTTCCGCAAGAGACAGGCAACGGCCGTCGGCGTTAGAGACGGTCGTGGACCTGCACAGCTTGAGGAACTGGCTTCTCGTGTTCGGATTCTCCGGCAGTATGCAGGTCGCCGGCGCGGGCGTCTCCACATCCATCAGCCGTAGTACGCCGGGCGGTCCGTGCCGCGTATAGACAACGGCCTTCATCGCTTCCTATTGTGCCGAACAGGCCCGTGGATCTGGGCACATGAGCCTCGTTCTTGAGCTCAGGCGACCGCTGGCGAGTTGAGCGCGAGCGTATCCAGCACACCGGGGCGGCGCCCTTACTGCCATGCGCGCGGCCGCCGTCAACAAGTAGGTCACGCTCTGCGAGCGGCCCGAGCGGATGTGGAGGCGAGGTGTACGCCCGTCGGCGTCGTCGACGCCCTGCCTGGTCGGGCACAGCCGGGTCGCAGTTGCCGATAGCCGGACGACCGGCAGGCACGTATCGACGTGCCTCATCGCGGCAATTGACGGCGGTCCCAATTGGCGCCTGGGCCTCTGCCGGTAGTCTCTCGGCGCTGTTCGGCGGCCCCGAGGTGGCTGAGCATGATGCTCAGGTAAGGACTCTGGACGATCCGGGTGCTGGGCAGAAGTACCCTGGAGCATGGCCCGTATCACCGGTCGTATCCGCATTGCGGCACCGGTCGAGCGGGTATTCGACACGGCCGCCGATTCGCGCAACGAGCCATCATTCAACCCAGCCATGACCGGTGTCGAGTTGCTCACCCCGCTGCCGATCGGGCTGGGCACGCGATTCCGCGCGCGCATGGGCAAGGCTGGCGGTGAGATGCTTGTTGAGCTGACCGAGTTCGAACGGCCGCACCGGCTCAGCTCGCGCACGGCCAGCTCGATGATGGAAACGACCGGAGGGCTGACCTTCGCCGCTGAGGGCGACGGCGCGGTCATGATCTGGGACTGGCAGGTGCGCCCGAAGGGCTGGATGCGGATGCTCGGCCCGCTGGTCGGCGCCCTTGGCGGACGCATGGAGCGCCGGATCTGGACCGGGCTGAAGCACCAGCTTGAAGACGCTGGAAGCGCTTGCTCCGCCTGACCACGGTCCACCGTCGCCTCGGCCTCGCGCACACCCGCCCGCGCCGCGCGCCGAGGGGCCTCAGAGAGCAGCCACGCTCGCTGCGCTGCGCGCGTCGCCGTCAAGGCCGTCGAAGACCTGGATCGCCATCGAGCCGAGCATGTGCATGGCCGGACCCACATGGCGGACCGCGACAGCCTGGACCTGGTTGTCCCGCAGGAACCGGGCGCATCCGGGCTAGCGCGACCCGGCTACAGCCATCGCCGACGCCGAACATGCCGAGCAGCGCGTTGAGCGCGCGCATCGGGATGCGCCCAACTCCCACGTAGCGCAGCTGATCGCCGAACAGATCCCACGGCAGCGCCAGCAGCGGGAGTTGTTCACCAGCAGCGGATGGCCGTCGATCTGCCCGGCGAACAGTCGCTGCAGGTAGCCGCGGTTCTTCTGGTCGCTCGGGCCCGGCGGCTGGGTGACGTCGAACTCCTTCGCCCGGACAAGGGCGAGTCGGTTAACCCGCTGATCGCCGACCAGCCGCTCCGCCTGCCAGGGGACAGGCCACCTCACGGCCCGCTGGCGGCGAGCTTCCGCGTAGGGCTTCATCAGCGCGAACATCTGCCCGATGAAGCCGTCGAGAGCCCAATTGAGCAGGCCGATCGTGCCGCCGGGGCGGCATACCCGCACGAGCTCGTCAGCGGTCCGCTGGTGGCGGGGCGCGAACATTACTCCCACGCAGGACATCACGACGTCAAATGCCGCGTCGGCGAATGGAAGTGCCTCGGCGTCGGCCTCTCGCCACGTGACCTCCACACCCCGTTCGGCGGCGGCGGCGCGCCCGGCCGCGAGCAGTTCCGGTGTCAGGTCGCCCGCCACGACATCGGCGCCGGCATCGGCCGCCACGAGTGCGGCGTTGCCGGCACCGGCCGCGATGTCGAGAACGCGCATCCCCAGTCCCAGGCCTGACCAGTGTCACGCAGGTCGCCAGCAGCGGCATATCCACGCTGGCGATCGCCGGCTCGATCGAGCGGGTCTGGGCGTGGGGCGACAACTCCTGCGGGGAGCTGGGTGACGGGACTACGGTCGCACGGGCTTCCCCGGAACCGATAGGCCTGGTCGGCGTCTCCCAGGTCGTCACGGGCATCGCGGGGATCCTCATCAGATCCAGCGCGGTGATCCGCTACGACGGCACCTTGCTGACGTGGGGCTGCAACGGACTCGGCCAGCTGGCCACCGGCACGACCCAGGGAACGGGCACGCCGAGCCTCGTCACGAGCCTGACCCGCGTCAGCCAGTTCGCGTTCGGCGACGACAGCCCCACGCTGTTCCAGGTCGGTGCCTACGCCCGGCTCTCGGATCCCTCCCTACGGTGACCGTGCCCAGCCTGATCGGCGACAGCACAGCCCGGGCAAAAGAAGCACTTCAGGCGGCCGGGCTGTTGCTCGGCACGGTGACGTCAGCGGTCGACTACTCCTGCAACAACCTCGCCACCGTCATGCGCCAGAACCCGCTGACCGGGAGCTCCGTCAGCCCAGGCTCGGCGGTCTCAATCACGCTCGGGAAGGCGCCACCGCCGCCGTATCAATGTCCGTGACCTCAGATGCCTCATCCCGCCGGGCGCTGACCTCACGGCCGGCGCGGGTTCACCTGGCTCTCTCGGGACCATCCGCGGCGTAAGCGTGCCGAAGGTCTCTGCCGAAGCTGTAGCTGCCGCAGTAAACAGGAACAGACGGGAAGCGGGTTAGTACACATGAGCGGCAATACGGGTTCGGGTTTCAGCGGTGGGGCCGGCGAGGCGGCGGGCAGGGCGGCTGGCATGGCGATCGGGTTGGCGCTGAGTGACTTGATTCTCAGCCGGAAACAACGAAGGCTGGCCGAGGAAGCGATGGGTCATTTCGGCGCAGGGGAGAACCTGGCCGCACCGATCGGGTTCTGCAGTCGCGGCGGCCGGCCCATACTGATCAGCGGCACTGCTCTCATGGCTGTCTCGCTGGTTGCGGCTATCTGCCTCGCTCCCTTCAGCGACGGCGTTGCCAGCGCAGTGGGCTTCGGAGGGATGGGCGCAGGCTGGCTCGTGATCGTGGCATCACTGCCCTTCGCGACAAACTATGTCGTCGTCCTGACCGATCGGCGTCTGCTGTTGTTCCGCGCGGCCGGGATCTTCAAGCAGCGCGTAGGGGAGATCTGGACAGGCGTGCCAAGAAGCGACGTGGCGATGGACATTCGAGGCCGGATTGACGGAGCGGCACTCAGTTTCAGCTTCGCACCCGGTACTGGCATTGCCCAGATCCGGATGGACGTCTATCGCAATGGGGCTGGCGTGCAGTACGCCCAGGCCATTCACCGTGCCATGACCACACCGGTACCAGATGATCGGACCAGCCTGTCCCCAGCCAATGTGGCCGGTGGCTCTTGATGTTGCCGCGGCCATGTTGACGGCGTTGATCAACCGGCTAGCTCTGACAATGCGAGTGCAAGTGCCCGCCAGCTCGGATAAGCAACGCGCTCTTCTCGGCAGAATCGGGCGTTGATCAGCAGGGCCGCGCACCGGGCGCGGCGATCACGCTCAGCTCAAGCGACGACACCACCGTGCGCGGTGACCCCGATGCGCCACCGGAGATGAAGGCCACACGTGGTCCCGCGCCACGGCGGTGACGCCGCACGACCAAGTTCCGCGAAGCCTAGGCTCGGTGCCGCAGGCATCCCGAAGGCCCAAATATGAACTGGCCGGCAATCCTGATGAGGGCGCCGCTGTCCGCCCACATCGAGTGCCTTTGTGTGTCAAGCCGTGCCAGGCTGCGGCGACCGGCCGTCCGGTGCATGTGCGGCGAGGATGGCGGCGGCCAGGTTCGCGGTGATGGCCTGCGGGACTCCGCCGGAGTGATCTCGCACAAGACGGCGTGCAGGCGGCAGGCGGCAGGCGGCCGTGCACCGCTAAGCCGCCAGGTTGGGCCGATGACACGGGCCCGCGACCCGGCGGACGCACAGGTAGGCGAGGTCGGTTGGCGGCCCGGCTAACCTCGATTCCCGGTCAGGTAATTGAGTTGAGGTTTCCTGGATCCTGGTGCTCATCGTGGCGGGAACCGGAACCTCAGGGTGCGGTCGTTCCACCAGGGGATCGGTGTTTCGAGGTCTGCGAAGCCGGCGTCGATGAGGACGGGGTGGTGGCTGCGCAGGTTCAGCGCGCAGGTGACGCTGGTGTCGTCGATGTGCAGGGTTCCGGTGGCGTCGAGGAAGTGCCGCCAGATTCGGTCCGGGGTGGCGTTTTCATACCTGCGCAGCTTGAGCGCGAGCAGCCGGTAGAGGTTCCCGGCGATCACGGTCAGGGTGGTGTCGAGGTCGACGTTGAGGGGGACGCCGCTGGTGAGGGCGTCGAGGTGGAAGCCGCCGATGTAGGCGTCGAGCTCGTTCTCGACCATCATCCGCTCGGCGTAGCGGGCGAACAGGTCCCTGGCGGGGGTGGCCAGGTCGTGGGTGATCAGCAGGGTGGGCTCGTCCCGGCCGATGTTTTTCACCGCGATCTGGCGGACCTTCGCGGTGACGTCCCTGAGTTTGACCATGTCCTCGTGCAGGCGTGGCCGGCGGTAGCGGCCGGTGCGGGCGACGGTGACGCTCTTCCAGGCTGATGCGGGCAGGGCGGCGAGCCGTTCCAGCTCGTTCTTCCCGCGCTGGCGCAGGGTGAGCCAGGTGATGCCCCTGGCGGTGAGCTGGTCGAGGATCTTGTAGGTGGTCAGCTGGGAGTCGAAGACCAGCAGGCCCGGGTCGGCGCCGGTGGCGGTGTTCCAGTAGTCGGCGAAGGCGATGATCTCGGCTGCCTGCTCGGTCTTGGTGAGGTCGGCGTTGGCGTAGACCATCTCGCCGCAGGCGTGGTCCTGGGCGAAGAACGTCAGGACCGCGCGGGTGCGCTGGGAGCGGCGGGGCACGTAGTGCTTTTCCAGCTGCGCGTCCTGGCCGTGGTGGCGGATGGCGTGGAAGTCGCAGTTGAACCCGGCCTCGCCGGTGGCCAGCCCGAGCGGCCGCAGCGCGGTGATCAGGCCTGACAGCAGCTTCTGGCTGGAGTCGCGGCGGACCCGCCAGGAGTAGGTGCCCAGGTGGGTGGCCTTGGGCAGCGCGGTCAGGCCGAGGGCGAACGCCAGGCCGGCGTCGTCGGTGAGCGAACCGATGTGGTGGACGCGGGCCTTGCGGGCGCACTTGGCCAGCAGCAGGCTGCCCACCGACTGCCATGCGCTGAGCTGGCTGGTCGCTGGGTAGCCGGCCTGGCGGACCAGGTCGGGCAGGCCTAGCTGCGTGATGGCCGGGAAGAGCAGCAGCAGCCCGGCGTGGTCGCACGGCAGGGCGGTGCCGGCGGCTGGCCAGCAGGGCAGCGCGGCGGCTCTGACCGGATCCAGTTTCGCCGGGGGGCCGCGGTGGCCCTCGTCGCGCCGCGGCAGCCGCGGCAGACCCTCGGCGTCCAGGATCTGCCAGGTGGTCTGCGCTGAGACCGGCATCCCCTCGCTAGTGAGCGCGGCGGCGATCTCGGTGACGCTGTGCCCTGCCGCGCGCAGCTCCAGCACCCGGGCCCGCAGCTGGCCGGTGGCCTTGCGGGGGCCCTTAGGGCCAGGGCGGGCCTCGGTGAACAGCGCCAGCTTCCCGGCGCGCAGCAGCGTGGCCATCTGGTGGACGCTGGCGGTCGAGTACCCGAACTTGTCGGCGACCTGGCTGGCGGGCATGTCCTGGGTGAAGTAGGCGCGCAGCGCCTCGTACCGGCGCTGCGCCGCGCCGGCGGGTGCGGTGAAGTACTCCGCGCCTTCTCTCATCAAGTTTCTCAACTCATCTAGCTGAACTATTGTCTCTGATGATAGAACTATTTCTTCCCGCCGGGATGACGCCGCGCCGTAGGGAAGCTGGTTCCTGACTGAGGGAAGGGTTACCGCTCCGGTGCGATGAGCCTTCAAGTTCAAGTTAACCCGTTGAGGCCAGCCCGGAACCGGGTGCACGAAAGAACGCTCCACCAGCGGAAACAGGGCCAAGCCCAGCCTGGCCCTGCGGACGGGACATGCCTAAGATCGCTCGCCGGGAATCGAGGCTAACTGATTGCGGTCCTCTCGGCAGCGTCCGGGAAGGACGAGTAGGTCGGCCTGCGCGGGGCCACGGCGGCCTTGCACTACCAGGCTGAGTCCGAAGCAGCGGTCCTTCGGTCATGGTGACCGAAGCCCTCCTTTCGAGGTGACGTTAGACCCTCGCGAGCGCCCGCAGCCTCGGTAATGGTGTGAATGCAGGGCAACTCAGTCGTGCACCCACGGTAGGACGGATCGAGGAGATAGCCGTGATGGCTGGCAAGCGAGTCGTCGTCATCGGGGGGATCGTCGCGGGACTTACCGGCGAGCTGGAGCGGAAGCATGAGCATGGCGGCGACGTTGACGTGACCGTGCTCTCGGCGTCGGACGGGTTTCTGCTCATTCCGTCGCTGGTATGGCTGCCGTGATGCGCGCAGCTGAGCCCTGGCATGCAGGCCTGGATGCGGCCTGGGGCTCGGCGGCACCGTTGGTCGAGGCGGACATGCCGACGTCGCCACTGCTGGAGCGGATCAGGGGCGGGATCATCGGCGACGGCGAGTTGTTCGCCGGGCCTTTCGGCTGGCGCCGGGTTACCTACGCGGACTACACGGCATCGGGCCGGTCGCTGGACTTCATCGAGGACTTCATCAGGGACGCGGTGCTGCCGAGGTATGCGAACACGCACACCGAGAGCTCCAGCACGGGGCTGCAGACTAGCCGGCTGCGCGAGGACGCACGGCGGGTGATCCGCGAGGCGGTCGGCGGGACGGACGACGACCTGGTCATCTTCTGCGGGTCAGGAGCGACGGCGGCCGTCAGCAAGCTGATCGGGATCCTGGAGCTGCGCCTGCCGGCGGGGCCCGATCAGCGGTATGGCCTGTCTGAGCGGATCCCGCAGGCCGACCGGCCGGTGGTCTTCGTCGGGCCGTACGAGCATCACTCCAATGAACTGCCGTGGCGGGAGTCGATCGCCGATGTCGTGGTGATCGCCGAGGACGCGGACGGCCACGTTGAGCTGGCAGACCTTGAGCGCCAGCTGGCCAGGCACGCAGGCCGGCCGTTGATCGGCAGCTTCTCGGCGGCATCGAACGTGACCGGCATCCTCACCGACACACGCGCCGTCGCCAGGTTGCTGCACGCGCACGGCGCTCTTTCCTTCTGGGATTACGCGGCCGCCGGGCCTTATGTGCCCATCCGGGTTGCTGCGTCCGGGCCTGATGCCGGAGACCACAAGGACGCCGTGTTCTTGTCGCCGCACAAGTTCCCTGGCGGGCCGCAGTCGCCGGGAGTCCTTGTTATCCGCCGTGATCTTGTGCGGAACGCCGTGCCGACCGTTCCCGGCGGCGGAACGGTGGCATTCGTGGATCCCGTCGGCCACCGGTACCTCGACGACCCGGTTGCCCGTGAGGAAGGCGGCACGCCCGCGATCATCGAGTCGATCAGGGCCGGGCTCGTGTTCGGGCTCAAGGAAGCGGTCGGCACCGATCTGATCACCGCGCGTGAGGAGCGGCTCTGGCGGTACGTGCTCGGGCGGTGGGACCGGCACCCGCAGATCGAGGTCCTGGGCAATCACCGCTCCCGGCGGCTTTCCATCGTGTCGTTCAGGATCAGGCACGGCTCGCGGTACCTGCACCACAACTTCGTGGTGGCCGTGCTGAACGACCTGTTCGGCATTCAGGCCCGCGGCGGGTGCTCATGCGCCGGGCCGTACGGGCACCGGCTGCTCGCGATCGGCGAGGCCCGCTCGCATGCCCTGCGCGACGAGATCGGGCGCGGCTGCGACGGCGTGAAGCCCGGCTGGACCAGGATCAACCTCAATTACTTCATCTCGGCCGCCATGGCCGAGTTCATCGCGGCCGCGGTCGAGCTCATCGCCGCCTACGGGTACCGGCTCCTGCCGAGCTACCGGTTCGACCCGCACACCGGCCTCTGGCGGCACGCCGACGGTCCGCCGCCGCCGCAGATCACCCTCGCCGACCTGCGCTACGGCCCGGACGGCGAGCTGCAGTACCCGCGCGAACGGGAGCAGGCGGGCGAAGACGTCTTCGACAGCTACCTGCAGCAGGCCCGCGCGCTGCTCACCGCGCTGCCGTCCGGTCTGGACGACGGGCCGACCGGACTGCCGTCCGACTTCGAGGCACTGCGCTGGTTCACGCTGCCGCCAGCGTGCGTGCCGCCCGCTGGCGGGCCTGCGGCGAACCATTCTGAGCAGCTCCCGGCCTGGGCGAACGTGCTGGTGGTGATCGCTCATCCGGACGACGAGAGCTTCGGGCTCGGCGCGATCATCGAGCACATGACGCGGGCGGGCGCCGCGGTGCACGTTACGTGCTTCACTCACGGCGAAGCGTCGACGCTCAACGAGACTGGCGCTAACTTGCACGCGGCGCGGTGCCAGGAACTCTCGCTAGCCAGTGCCGAACTGGGCATCACCACGGTCGACGTGCTCGACTACCCCGACAATCAGCTGTGCGCGGTTCCGTCCGGCGAGCTGGCGGCGCAGGTCCTGTCTGCGATCCGCCAGCATGAGCCGGACGGGCTGCTCGTCTTTGACGACACTGGCATCTCCGGCCATCCCGATCACCGGGCCGCGACCACTGCCGCCGTCGATGCTGCCCGGCGTTGCGGGGTGCGCGTCCTCGCGTGGACGCTTCCCGACCCGGTGGCTGGCCAGTTGCGCCAGGAGACCGGCCAGCCCTTTGCCGGCCAGCCGCCGGAGCGGATCGACGTCCGCGTGCAAGTCAGCAGGCACGCCCAGCGGCGCGCGGCGCTGGCGCACGCTAGCCAGGTCTCACCATCGGCGGTCTTGTGGCGACGGCTCCACCTGCTCGGCGATCACGAACACCTGCGCTGGCTGCTTGCGCCGCCCTGAGGTCCCGCGTGCCCGGCGATACGTGAGAATCAGCGGCAGCGACCCGCGAGCCCGCGCGGCGCGTTCCCGCGGCGTCGTCCGACCGGGCGGGTCTGACTCACCTGCCGTTTCGCGACGATGAGCGGACTGCAGTCCTGGAGGAGCCGCTAGGCGGATCAAGCGGCTGGGGTCATCGTGAGCCGGGCGTGGGAAATGGCTTCGGTGAGTACGGATTATCCGGAGCACCTGCTTGCCCGGGAGCCAGCGCCGCCCCATGCAGGGGAGGGCCCGTTCGCGCTCTGGCACTACAGCGAGGATCCTGCTCTCGGCCGGTTTGAGCCGCACGCTCCGGTCACCGATCCCGGCGCTCGGCCGCTGGTGTGGGCCGTGGACACCCGCCATGCGCCAATGTTCTGGTTCCCGAGGGATTGCCCGCGTGGATGTATCTGGCCAGGGCCGGCCACGACGCCCCAGGACCAGCTCCGCCGAGCACCCGGACCGGTCCGGTTAGCGCCCGGCCACGAGTCCGCAGGCCAGTATTGGTCCGAACGTTGGATTAGTGCGCATCTCGCGATCGCTGCCGATGAAAGCAGAGGTCAGCGCCCTGCGAAGTCAAACAAGGCCGAATCTTGGCCTAAGTCGGGTCCACGGACGTCTCGTTTCCTTGCACCCTGGCAGCGTTTCCGCCAGTGGGCCAGGGCGGCGAGACCACCGCCGCCGCGACGCGTGCACCGCAAGGGCGGCCATCGCACCGGCTAGCCCGGCTGAGCCGGTCCTCGGCGCGCCGCCGACACCGCGCGGCTCGGCGATCGGCGCCACCGGGCTGGCTGATTCGCGCGCGACAATCTTCGCGAGGGTGTCGGGATCCTGAGCGGTGTCGGGCAACTGTCGTCGCTGGCATCGGCAGTGGCTGGCGCGGGCCTGATGCCGACGGCGCCATCGTGACGAGCGGAGGTGGTGATCTGGCTGGTGCGCTGGGCGACGGAGGACGGCGTGCACCCGGCGGATCTCGTTGGCGGTGAGGCAGATCACCGTGAAGCTGGGCTATCGTCCTGGCATTCCTGGCGCGGGTCCCGCGCTCGCCGGCGGCGCGTGCGTGCTCGCGGCCCCTGCCGCTTCTATGGCGCGGTGCCTGCGGGCCTCGATGCGGAGCTGGATGATCCGGGCGGTCCCGGGAATGACCACCAGCAAGATGCCCAGCGCCGCGGCGAAAAGCAGCGCCACACCCAGCGGCAGCTCGCCATGAGCGCCGAGGTAGCTGATCTGCACATGGCGGCTGTTCTCCAGGATGAAGATCAGCAGCAGAACAAGGACCAGGGCAAACGACACCGCGGCGAACCATACTCCGCCGATGCGCGTACGCTTGACGAGGTGCTGAGGGGGCGTCTGCCTGCCGCCGCGCTCGGTCGGCGTGCCGTCCGGACACAACCCGTCCTCACCTGGCCCCGGCCCGGTCATCAGCATCACGTCCTTCGAGCCGGCCAGGTTCTCACACCTCACTGTCCCCGACGCTACGCGGACCTCTTCGGCCTTGTCCAGCAACAAGCTGAACCGTGATTCGCTACCGAGCGGCTCGCGCTCGCCGGGGTCATGACCGACGTCGGCGCTAGGCCGTTCGGGGGATGTGCGCTGCCCGTGGCCGAACCGGCCGTTCGACCTGGGTCGGCGGCGAGCTTTGGCCGGCTGGTCGAATTCCTGGGCGCGAGGATATTCCGTGAGTTCAGTTAGGCACGCCCAGGGCCCGGCGAGTCACGCTGATCCCGAGCTCCCCTCTTACCCGCAGTTCCTGCCGATGTCGAAACGCTGCTGGCGAGGCTGAAGACGTCCCGCCGGGGGCCGGCGGTCGGCGAGGCTGCCCGCAGGCTTACCGCGAGCGCGCCGAACGCCATTCCTGAGGAACACCGCGGCGGGCTGGCGGAGCTAGGCTCGTTCTTCTGGGGCCGATCCCGTGGATGATCGAGGTGGCGCTGGTGCTGTCCGCGGTGCCTACTTCTTCGCATTTCCAGCCCGCGGTGCGATGCGGATCACCCGCTCAGCGGCACCGACGTCGGTGCAGGCGGTGAGCCCGGGTCCTTCGTCCTGACCGGCAGGTACGATCACTGGCGGCGGTCATGGCCGAGTTTGCGCACGCGCTGCCTCGGCGGACCCGTTCCGGGGCTGTCACCGGTCCTGGCGTTGGTTAGCTGGCGGAGCGCGGGCCGGTGCGGGGTTGAGGTTCGGTGAGGGTGAGCTCGGCCAGCAGCACGGCGATGTCGTCGTCGAGGCGGTGGCGGGTGTGTGCGCGCAGCCGGTCGAGCAGTTCGTCGACGGCGTCCTGAAGGCCGGGCAGTCGCAGCGTGTCGGCCTGCTGGTCGAGCCGGAAGAGGCGTCCGGCCCGGTCGCGTGCTTCCAGGAGCCCGTCGGTGAAGAAGAGCAGCCGGTCGCCGGTGCGCACGGAGAATGTCGACGGGTGCAGGTCGGGGTGCATGCCGAGCGGCGTCGCGAATGCGGCTGGCGCGAGTGCCTCGAGGCTGCCGTCGGCGGTCAGCCGCAGCGGCGGGGGATGCCCGCAGATCACGAGCTGGATCCAGCCGCGCGGATCAAGCTCGGCGAACACCGCGGTCACGAAGTCCTCCGCTCCGGCCGCCCTGGTCACGGACAGGTCGACCACCCTGGCGATCTCGGCCAGCGACAGCCCAGGCTGGGCGCACGCGTCCCGGAAGCTAGTCGCGGCGACGCTGGCGAGCCGGACCGCCGGCAGCCCCTTTCCGCGGGTGTCCCCGACCAGCCAGCGCGGGCGCGGGCCGTCGGGAACGACCTCGAGCACGTCGCCGCCGACTCGCGCCTCGACCGATGCCGACAGGTAGCGGGACGCCAGCCGGGCGGCGGCCACGGCCTGGGGGACCTCGCGCAGCAGCGCGCTCTGCGCCACCCGGGCTACGGCGCGGGCCTGGCTGAGCCGCCGCTGCGCCGCGCTGCGCAGCACTGAGTTGGCGGCCGCGAACCCGGCGAGCAGCGCCAGCACGCCGAGCCGGGAGGCCACATGCCCGGACAAGCCGGCCCCGCCCAGCGCGATCCCGAGGCCGAGCAGAACCGTCCACCCGGCCAGCAGCCCGGTCAGCGCCGGCGGGAGCACGAGGGAGGCGAGCAGCGGGGCGATCGCCAGCCAGGCCAGTGTCGTGAACGGGCGGCCGGCCGCGAACTGCACCCCGGCCAGCGCCGTGACGGCCAGGGCCAGCAGCAGCACGGCCGCCCGGCCGCCCCGGACACCGCCCTGGACCGGGCCGCCCGGTTCCAGCCAGATGCCCGTCCTCAACGCCGGGCCCCGCCGCGGGCGGATCGGCCGCGGCCGGCGCAGCGCGCGCCAGCCCCGTCCCCGCGCTGCCGGCGGCCGTTCTTGGCCATTCGCAGCGCCTCGCCGGTCATGTCCTGGCACGCGCGGCTCCTGGTTCTGTCGGCGGGTCCCGGCTGGCGATCGGCTAGCTGGCTGGAAGCTGGCCGAGCGTGACCCGGATGGTCGCCTTGCTGCCATCGGCCCGCACCACGGTGACGCTGGTCACCTGGCCGGGATGCAGGCCCGCGAGTACCTGGGCGAGGGCCTGCGCATCGGGAGTCGCGGTCCCGCTGACTGAGGTGATCACGTCGCCCGCCTTGATGCCGGCCTTCGCGGCCGGGCCGCCGGTGCTGACCGAGACCACGCCGGTTCCTTCCGGGGTGCCGTCCGCTCCCGTCACCGTGGTGACCTCGACCCCGAGCGCGGCCCGGCCGGAGTTGGTGACCTTGCCGCTCTTCACCAGCTGGCGGGCGATGAGCTTGGCGGTATTCGACGAGATGGCAAACCCGATGCCCGGTGCCGCGCCGCCGAGCTGCTGGTCGGTGGCGGCCAGGGTGGGAATGCCCACGACGTGCCCGGCCAGGTCGACCAGGGCGCCGCCGCTGTTGCCCGGGTTGATCGCGGCCGATGTCTGGATAGTGTCAGGCAGAGTCGCTCCGGGCGATCCCTGGCCCGATGGCTCGGACACCGTCCGCCCGACCGCGGACACGATGCCCTCGGTCGCGCTGCTGGCCAGGCCGAGCGGCGTGCCGATCGCCAGGACGATGTCCCCCACCTCCAGCCTGGCGGAGTCACCGAAGACGGCCGGGCGCAGCCCGGCAGGGTCACTGACCTTGATCACGGCCAGGTCATCGGGTGCGTACCTGCCGACCAGCGTCGCAGGCCTGGGCGACGCTGAACTCGACAACAGCACCTCGAACCGCGTGGCCGAACCGACCACGTGCGCGTTGGTCACGATGTCGCCAGACGAATCGAACACCACCCCTGAACCCAGGCCGCTGCCAGTACGGATCTCCACCACCGACGGCAGCATCCGCTTGATGACGGTCACGAACACATGCTGCAGGCCCACCGCCGAAGGCGCCGCAGCCTGCGCGCTCGGCGCGCCGGACCGCGATGAACCCGCCGCGGGCCCGGGCGAGCCGGTGCAGCCAGCCAGCGCCAGGGCCGCCGCGGCCGGCAACGCGGCAAGCGGCGAGGTGAGCGCGGCGGGCCGTCGACGCGTTCCGCCCGCCGCCCGAAGCACTGCCCTGGCCCGCGGACCTGGTGACCACATCACCATGCTCCCTTGCACCACATCGGATTCCTCCGCCAGTTCCGGCGATTTCCATGTCATCCGCATCCGAAAATACGCCAGCCGACCGGCCAGCGGCAGGCCCCTTCTGGCCAGCCACTACGCTGACCACATCGCCAGGGCGGCCTCAAGGCCGGCGGCAGGCAATCGCAGCGCCGAGCAGATGAGCAGAACAGGTCCGGCAATGCCGGGGCGAAGTCTCCCGAGCCCGATGCTCGCGTGCCGCCCCGGACCCGGATCGGACAATAAATCACCCACGCGTGACTCACGGCGATACGGCTGGTGACTCACGGCGTTAGGGCTGGCAGCATGTTGTACATGACAGCTTGGGTCCGCGGGCTCTGCCTGCCTGTGCGGTGCTGCTGGCATGCTGGGTGTGCGGCGGGCAGCGAGGTTCGGCATGGGGAGAGGTAACTGGCGGCAGGTACCGCGCGACAAGCGGGTGAGGTTGCTCTTGGCGCGCGGGCAGCAGGCGCTGCTGGCGGGTGAATCGGACGCTGCGGTAGCTGACTTCGGTGAAGCTGCGGGGCTGGCGCGGGAGATGGTGGCGGAAAATCCCGGCGAGAGTGACTGGCTGGCCGGTCTGGGCGTGGTGCTGTACAGCCTGGGCGGGGCGCTGAACGGCAGGGGGGGATTTGCCGAGTCGGTGTCGGTGCTCACCGATGCGGAGGCTGCCTACCGGAAGGCAGCGCCGCCAGCGCAGAGGGCTCTGCTAGTAGCGGATGTGCGGCTGCGCCGTTCGATTGCGCTGGCGGCACAGGGAGCCGGCGCATCGGCGGTAATTGATGCGCAGGCCGCGGTGCTGGCTCATGTCGGGCGTGCCTCGCCTGACCGGGTGGATGAGGCTTACCTCGGGCTGGCCAGGTCGCTGATGATGGCGGCGGACGTGTTTGGGGCGTTCGCCGATCCTTCAATGGCGCTGGAGGCGGCGCAGCAGGGACTGAGCTGGATGGTCGAAGCCGTGAACTCCGGGCAAGCCGACGTGCGGGACGAGGCGATCAGGCAGGCAATGGTGCGGGCGGCGAGTGTCGAGCGCGCGCTGCTGGGGGTGCTGGGCCGGCCGGAAGAGGACAACGCCACCGGGCTGCTGGAGTGGCTGGGGGCGGAGATTGTGCAGACGCTGACCCAGTACAGGCTGGGCAGCAGGGGCCTGTCGGCTGCCAGCGGCGGGGTGGATGCCGCTATACGTTCTTTGCGGCTGATCACCGGCAGCGACAACGGGCTGGAGGAGTTGCTGATCCGCCATCCGGTCGGGCCATTGTGCGCACCAGTACTGCGTGTTCCGCCGGAGAAGATCGTCATGGCGGCTGGCAGTGCAGCTAGGGCCGCGGCATTGCTGCTGGCACGCAGCGTGCCGGTGGGCGTCCGGCTTGGCCTGGAAGCGCACTTCCTGATGGCCTACGCCCTTGAGCAATCGCTGGAGGAGGGGGACGGGCCGCCGCGTGAAATGGACCAGATGTTCGTGCAGTGGTGCCGGCTGCTCGCCACCATCGCCGCCCGGCTGGACGCGGACGGCGATCAGCCATTGGCCAGGGACGTGGCTACCTGGGGCACGAAAGTGTTCCTCGTCATCGACCCAGAGCACCACGTGCCCGAAGACGTCGTCACACTCGGTGAGGCCATCGCCGTCTTCGATCGCCTCCTTTCGCCCTGACCGGCCAGCTGCCGTAACCCGACCGCGTGACCCACTGATTGTCCGCTCATTCGATAAATGTCAGCCGGCCTGTCCGTCACGCTGTTATAGCCGGCGTGCAGTCGGGGGCGGCGCCGGACTCTGACGCGTCGTCGGGGACGACAGGACAATTGCACCGGCAGCGGCTCCGGTCGGGCCTGTTCCGGCCACTCGGTCCGCGTTTGGAGGCGGACTCATGACGGTTGGCCGTTTTTTATTCTATAGCAGAATCTGTTTACTTCTATCGCAGAAGTTCCTTGCCGGTTAAAACCGGCACAGGGATTCACGCGGTGGCGGCGCTTGCGCGTCGGCGAGCTGGTCGATCGCCTGGGCGAGTGCGTTGAGCGCCGGGGCGGCCGCAGCCAGCGCCCGCCGCTGCGGGGCTGGCAATGTGGACAGGGCCAGGTGCAGCACGGCCGCGTTGGTGGCTTGCCAGGCATGCACCGCCTGGTATCCGGTATCGGTGGCGGTTAGTTCCACTGCCCTTCGGTCCGCGTCGGCCGCCGCGCGGGTGACCATCCCCTGAGCGGCGAGCGTGTTGACGATGGTGGTGACGGTGTTGGGCCGCATGTTGAGCAGCCTGGCGAGCTGGCCGGGCCGGGTGCCGGGATGCTCGGTCAGCGCGGACAGCAGTTCGAGCTGTGCGACGGCCAGCGGGTTGCGCGGGTCGGCAACGCGGGCACCGCGGCGCAGCGCGCGGCGCAGCCGGGCGATTCCGTCGGCTAGGCCGTCAGATTGGGCCCGGCCGTGCCGGGGCTGGTCGCCGGTCCCGGCAGTCCTGGTCGTCTCGTTCATCGCTAGCCCTCCCGGCGCCTTCGTCCGCAGACAGTAGTGCTGCCCTAGGCGCCGCGCGAGCCTGACCGGATTCCCGCCCACGTCGAGGCGATGGCGGCGACGGTGAGTGCCCCGACGGCCACAGTGCCAGGTTCGGCAGGATCCAGGTGGGCTCCGGCGTGCAGTCCAAGGGTCACCATGGCGACACCGAGCGCGGTGCCCATTCCGCGTGCCATGTTCACCATTCCGCCTGTCCTGGCAGCATCATGAGCCGGGGTCGCCGCCATGATCTGGGTGTTGTTCGCCGGGATGTAGACGCCGAGCCCCGTTCCGGTCAGTACCAGCGTCAGCACGGTGGCAGCAACCGGTCCGGGGATCGCGAGCCCGGCCACCGCGCAGCTGGCGAGGAGGCCGCCGGCTGCGCACCGCCGCCGGTTGGACCAGCCGACAGGCAAGATCCGCTCCGCCGTCACGGCGGCCAGCCCGAAACCTGCGGGTAGCGCGGTCAGCAGCAGTCCGGTCTCGAGCACTCCTGAGCCGGCGGCCGTCATGGTCTGGGGGAGGAGCACCAGTGGCCCGAACAAGACCATGTACGCACACATCGCACCGACCAGGGCCGGCGCGATTCCGGCCGCTGTCAGCATCGGCACATCGATCAGGGGGGCAGCTGACCTGCGCTCCCACCACAGCAGCACAGCCCCGGCCGCCACGGCGGCCACAGCGGCCGCCAGGGCCGTCCAGGCCGGCAGACCAGGGCTGGAGAGTGCGGAGACAGCGACCAGCAGCCCGGCCGCTGCCGTTGCGAGCAGCGTCACCCCCTGCGGGTCGGCGCCCTTCCTGGCGGCCCGGTGCCGGGTCCGCGGCAGCAGGTAAACGCCGGCCAGTACCGCGACCAGCCCGACCGGCACGTTGATCAGGAAGATCCACCGCCAGCCTGCCGACGCGACCAGCAGTCCGCCCGCTACGGGGCCGATCGCGAGCCCGATCGCCTGCGCCGCTGCCTGAACTGCCAGTGCCGTCCGGCGTCTGGCGGGCGGCGTGCTGGTGCTCACCAGAGCGACGCTGTTGGCCTGCAGCATGGCCGCCCCGGCAGCCTGCACCACCCGCAGCGCGATGAGCGCCGTCAGTGTCGGCGCCAGGCCGCATCCCGCCGACGCGGCGGCGAATACCCCGAACCCGTACAGGTAGACGAGCTTGCGTCCGAACCGGTCCGACCAGCGACCCAGCGGCACCAGCAGCGCGACCAGAGCCAGCAGATAGGCCAGCGATACCCACTGCACCTCCGCCAGGGTGGCGCCGAACTGGCGCTGCAGTGCAGGGAAAGCGAGAGTCACCGCGCTCGCATCCAGCTGGCCCATGAAGGCGCCGAAGCACACCGTGATGACGGCGAACCACGGCGCCAGGCGGTGCTCTCGCACGGCGGCCGGACGGGCGGCCTCGCGCAGCAGCATCACTCCGGCACGTCACCCCGCCACACGCCGCCGCCGCCCGGTTGGCAGGGCCGCCACCTTCGGATGATCACTTCCGCTCCCACGAAAACTCATTCTGTGACAGAGTCTAATTTAGTTCTATCACAGAAGGTCTTCAGCGTCGTGACGCCGGAGGTCTTAGCCCATCCCGGTCGTTGAAACGCTGGCGCTCGCCGGCTCGATGCCATGCGGGCGGGAGCGCCTCTGGCCGCGTGGCCGGCTGACGTGCTTTGCGACCTTGTTTATGCTCTCAGGTCCGGCCCGGCAGCATGAGATGCCAGTACAGGGCTGGCAGGCCGTAGCGTTTGAGCAGCCACATGTCGTACCGCGGCTTGAGGGTGTTGATCAGCGGGAAACTAGGCGTGCGCTTGAGGTCGTAGTCGAACTCGGCCAGCAGCATCCGGTTGCGCGAGGTCACCAGCGGACATGAGGTGTAGCCGTCGTAATGGCTGCTGAGGGCCTGGCCGCTCATGGCTGCGCGCAGGTTCGCGACCAGGACGGGGGCCTGCTTGCGGACAGCGGCGCCGGTCTTGGAGGTGGGCAGGTTCGAGGCGTCGCCCAGGGAGAACACGTTAGGCCATTGCGGGCTTTGCAGGGTGTGCTTGTCGACCTGCACGTAGCCGAACGGGCTCGCCGGATCGGCCAGCGGTGTCGGCTTGATCCAGTCCGGCGCGCTCTGCGGTGGCGTGGCGTGCAGCAGGTCGTACTCGATAGTTTCCTTCGTGCCCGCCTTGGTGTCGGAGATCACTGCCCGGTTGCTGTCCCCGTCGACGTCGACAAGCTGGGATTCCTTGCGGACCTCGATCCCGTAGCCGGCGGCAACGCCTTCCAGCACCTTGGCCCAGTCGGGCTGGCTGAACATCGCGGCCGTGGGCAGGACCAGGATCACCCTGGTGCGGTCGAGCACGCCCTGAGACCGCCACCAGTCGGCGGCCAGGTAGGCGATCTTCTGGGGGGCCCCCGCGCACTTGATCGGTCCCGCTGGCATCGTGAACAGCGCGGTGCCGCCGCGGAGATCGCGGATGTACTCCCAGGTGCGCGGCGCGAGGTCGAAGCGGTAGTTGCTGGAGACACCACGACGGCCGAGGGCCTCCGTGAGTCCAGGGACATTGCCGAAGTTCAGCTGGATCCCTGGTGCCAGGACTAGATAGTCATATGCCAGCGTGCGGCCTGACTCCGTTGTCACGGTCTGCGCGTCGGGGTCGACGTCGGCGGCGGCCTCGTGTACCCACCGCACACCCTTCGGCATGACGTCGGCCTCAGGCCGGACCGTTTCGTCAGCCGACGCCCGGCCGCCGCCGACAAGTGTCCACAACGGCTGGTAGAAGTGACTGCCAGAAGGCTCGAGCAGGGCGATGTCATCGATGCCCGCCCTGACCAGCCGGGCAGCGACGGTGATGCCCGCCGTGCCGCCGCCCACGATCAGGACCTTGTGGTGCTCGGCAGCTGGACCGGATGCGCTCATCGATGCGTCCCTTCGGTGTGCTTCAAGTCAGGCCCTGGCCAGGGTCAGCCCAGCGGGGCCGGCGTTATCGTACTCGTCGTCGACGCTGATCGCCGTGCGGCCGCGCGCGGCGAGCATGGAGGCGGCCACCATGGACCGGTAGCCGGTACGGCAGTGCACCCAGACCGCACCGGTCGGGATCTCATCCATCCGGGCCGTGAGCTCGTTGAAGGGAATATGCACTGCCCGCGCGATGTGGCTCTCTTCCCATTCCAGCCGGCGGCGGACATCCAGCACCACCAGGTCGCCGCCGTCCTCTGCGGCGACGGCTGCGGCGAGGTCGCCGAATTTAGCCAGTCTCAGCGAGGCCAGCGGCTGACCGCCAGCCCAGTCCTCCGGTTTCCCGGTCGCAGCCGCCGCCGGCCGGTCGATCCCGATCCTGGCCAGCTCCCGCTGTGCCTGCCCGACGTGCTCTGGCGTTGCGCCCAGTAGCGTCAGGGGAGTGCTCCACGGGATCGCCCAGCCCAGGTAGCTGGCGAAGCTGCCGTCGAGCGGGAAACTGAACGTGCCGGGCACGAACCCGGCGGCGAAGGCGATGCGGTCACGCAGGTCGACCACCCACTCGCCGGCCTGGATGCGGCTGCGTACTTCCGCCGCGTCGGCCCGGCGCGGCGGTGACAGGTCGGAGGCTGCTGGCCCGGCGGTGTTGGCGGGTCCCATGTGGACGTAATAGGCGGGCCAGGCGTCCAGGCCCGCGATCAGTGTCTCGACGTAGATCCGCTCGTCCAGCGTGAGCACGGGGTTGAACTGCTTCTCCCGCCCGATGGTTGAGGCAAGGCCCTGCGCCTGAGTGGCCGAGCAGAAGCTGCCGAACCCGTGCGTGGGGAAGATCTCGGCTTGGTCAGGAAGTTCCCTGGCCAGGCGCCGGGCAGAGGCGTACTGGGCGCGGGCCAGGGTCGCGGTGTTTTCTGGTCCTAGCAGATCCGGTCGTCCGGTCGAGCCGTAGAGCAGCGACCCGCCGGTGAAGACCATCACGACCTCTTCCGCATCCTCGAGCACATAAGACAGGTGAGTGAACGTGTGCCCGGGCGTTGCCAGCACCCGCAGCCGCATGGTGGCGCTGATCTCAAGGCAGTCGCCGTCGCGGACCGGAGTGCGGTCGAAGCCGACCGGGTCGGCGGCATTGACCAGGTAGCTCGCGCCACCCGCACGGGAGAGCGCCAGGCCGCCGGTGACATAGTCGTTGTGGATATGGGTCTCGGCGACGTGAGTGATGCGCACGCCCCGGTCGTCGGCCAGGGCCCTGAAGCGGTCAATATCCCGCTGCGGGTCGATGACGACCGCTACCTGGCCATCGTGTGCCAGGTAGCTGCGGTCGCCCAGAGTCGGCGTTTCGACTGGGATCACGTCGGCCAAGATCGCTTACCTCCCGGACCCAACCCGGACACCAGGCCCGGTGTCATCAGGTCCGCTAAATGTACGATCATTCGTACAGGAACGGCAAGACCCCGCCGAGCACAGGAGGCCGGGCGCCCGGCAGAAGCCCGGCCGCAAGCCGCTTGTACGTCCCGTGCTGTCCGGATGTCTGGCCCTTTCAGCTGCCAGCAGGAGGTTTCCATGGCTGAACACGGCCCCGGCCGCCGCGCGGCGGCGGCAAGGAAGCTGGACCGTCACAGCCCGATGCCGCTCTGGGCACAGCTGCTAGGTGACCTGCGCCGCCGCGTCGCGGCGGGCGGCTTCGGCACGGAGTTTCCCGGCGAGCTGACCCTGGTCGCTGAGTACGAGGTCAGCCGCCATACCGTCCGCACGGCGCTGCAGCAGTTGCGCGCCGACGGCGTTGTGGTCGCTGAGCGCGGCCGCCGTCCGCGGCTCGCCGGGCCGACCGCGATCACTCAGCCGCTCGGGGCGATGTACTCGTTGTTCGCGTCAGTGGAGTCCGCTGGCCTGCGTCAGACCAGCGTTATCCGCTCCCGGGACATTCGCGCCGACGGAGTCGTCGCGGACCGGCTCGGCCTCGAGGCGTCCGTGCCGCTGTTCCGGCTGGAGAGACTGCGCCTGGCGGGGGATGAGCCGCTCGCTCTCGATACCGTATGGCTGCCGGCCGACATTGCCGCGCCGTTGCTCGAGTCCGACTTCACGCACACCGCCCTGTACGACGAGCTAGCCGCTCGCACCGGCCTGCGGCTGGAGAGCGGGCGAGAGCACATCCGCGCGGTAGTGCCCACCCAGGCCGAGCGGCGCCTCCTGGCGATCCCGCCATCCACCGGAGCGCTGGCAATCGACCGCGTTGGCCATTGCGACGGCAGACCTGTGGAGTGGCGGCACACAGTCATCAGGGGCGACCGGTTTTCCTTCGTGGCCGAATTCTCGGCCCGCACCGGCTACCAGCTCACGCTCAGCGGACGGGACCCGATGGGCAGCGTTACCTCGGCGGTCGCGTGAGCGGCGGGCTGGCCGCGGGCGCCGGCCGAGCCCTCGCCGGACGCGCCGTCGCCGTGACCCTTCGGCGGCGTGGCGCTGGGACGTGCGGCCATTCACTTTCCCCGTGACATGGCCTTACATTTCCTGAGGGAGGTAACTCAGAGCTGAAGCGGACGTCTCCTGGGCGGGCAAGAATGCGGAGCGGTGATCTGGGTGAAGGGGCGCTGCCAGGCACGTCGCGGCCGCAACCCTCCCGGGCCAGACTGCCGGGTGCGCATGCCGAGGAGCATCTCCCGGCTAACCGGCAGGTCCGGGAGATGCGGGCCCTGCGGGCCGCGCTGTACGCCAACGCCGCCCTGCTCGTCATCGAGGCCGCCGGTGGCCTCGCGTTCGGGTCTCTCGTACTGCTCGCCGATGCTGGTCACCTGCTCGCGGACGTCTCGGCGCTCGCGGTGTCCGTGGCCGCTGTCCGCATCGCCCGCCGGCGCCCTACGGCAAGGCACACGTTCGGCTTCGAGCGAGCCGAGGTGCTCGCTGCCCAGGTGAACGCGCTCCTGCTGGTCGGCGTCATGGTGTGGATCGTCCAGGCGGCTATCCGCCGTCTTGCCGCGCCGGCCGCGGTCCAAGCGGGCGGGATGCTCGCTGTCGCAGCCTTGGCGCTGGCAGTGAACGGCGTTAGTGCGGTCCTGCTCGCCCGGGCCGCGGGCCGGAGCCTCAACATGCGCGGGTCCTACACGCACCTCGCGGTCGACGCAGCGGGTTCGCTCACGGCGATCCTCGCGGCCGCGCTCATCCTCGGATGGGGACTTCAGTCAGCAGACCCCGTCGCTTCGCTCCTCACCGCATCCCTGGCGGCCTTGGCGGTTGTGGGACTGATCCGCCGAACCACGCACGTGCTGATGGAAGGGGCACCGCGCGGGCTGGATGCCGGTCAGGTAACGGCGGCGCTGCTCGAGCACCGCAGGGTGGTGGGCGTTCATCACCTGCACCTGTGGAGCCTCGCCTCCGATGACCCTGCCCTGTCCGCGCACGTGGTGCTGGCCGGGAAGCCTTCCCTGGCCGACGCACAACGCTGCGCAGAGGCTCTGAGAGTGACGCTGGCGGCGCGGTTCCGGATCGAGAACGTCACCTTGGAGCTGGAGGGTGAGCCCGAGTGCGCGGGTGCCGACGGCTGACGGCGCGCTGCGGTCGGCTAGCGGCGTGGCCGGCTGACGTGGGCGAGCAGATCACGGGCAACACCGCTAGGCGGAATGGCGCCCCCGGTCCAGATCGCCCGCAGCGCCCGGTGCAGGTCAAGGTCGGCCACTGTCACCCGGGCCAGGCGGTGCGATGTGAGATCCTCGGTGACGGCTAGCTCGCTGAGGACGGCTGGTCCGGCACCGGCCAGAACCGCCGCCCGGACGGCTGCCGTGGTGGACAGGGCAAGCGCGACTGGAGGCTCCGTGACGGGCGACTGCCCGGCGGGGCGGTGCAAAGCTGTTGCCAGCGCCGCGGCGAGAGCGTCGCGGGTCCCCGATCCTTCCTCGCGGCTGACCAGCGGGGTCGCGGCCAGCTCGGCCGGGCTCAGTGGCTCGCGGCGGTCCGCCCATGGATGGTCGGGGCGGACGACCACCAGCAGCTCGTCACGTCCGATGACCCGGCTGCGGACGCCGGCCGGAGCAGCCGGGCCTTCGACGAATCCCAGGTCAGCCATTCCGTCCCGGACCTGCTGGGCGACTGTCTCGCTGTTCGCCGCCGTCAGAACGATCTCCGCGGGCGGCTCGCCGCGGCGATGGGCCGCCGCCTGAAGGGCAACCAGCCAGCCGGGCAGTAGCTGCTCGGCGATGGTCAGGCTGGCGCTCACCCGCAACCTGGTGTGGTGGCGATTGCGCAGGGCCGCAAGACCAGCGTCGAGTTCGGTGGCAACGGCGAGCAGGCGGGCTGCCCATTCCGCCACGACCACGCCTTCCGGGGTCAGGGTTGAGCCGCGTGACGTGCGCGCGACCAGCGCGACTCCGGCCTGCGCCTCCGCAGCCCTGATGCGCGCGGATACCGCTTGCTGGGTGACGCCCACCTGGCGCGCCGCCGAGTTGAGGCTGCCGGTGCGGGCGACCGCGAGCAACATCTCGAGCGCGGCCAGGTCAGGCATCCGGGCGCTCAGAGTCATGCGCTCACATTAGAAGGTCACAAGCTCAGCTTGTAGCGCGGCCAGCGTGCGGGATGTCGTCATCGCCCTCCTCGCCCACCAGCGCCGCGGGTCGTGCCCGTCCACAGGCGGCTGGCTGGCGTGCGTGCTCGCCCACCTCCTGGCGTGGCATCGCAGCCAGCCAAGAGTGGCGCTTGGGTCCTGGTCGAGCATGGCTGCCAGGGTGTACCGGCGCTCGCCGACCCGGTATCCGAGCCCAGCCGCAGCGGCGGCTTCCCGCAGGTCCTCGCGGGTCAGCAGGATGCCGGAGCGGACCGGGGCGACCAGGGAGTCAAGCAGCTGGTCCCTGCTGTCGCCGGGGCGGCTCGGCGACGGCGCGACCCGTAGTGCCGCTGGGAGCGCCGTCGTCCGGGATGCGACTGGCGAGCGGGCCTCCCGGTGCAGCGCACGCAGCGTCAGCTCGGCCCACGCGGCCAGCCCTGGCGTCGCAACCTTGCTGAGGGCGGTCAGATATCCGGGAGCCCATGACCAGAGATGCTCACGGAGCAGGGTAGTGCGGGCGTGCGTCAGCCGCTGCCGTGTCAGCTCCGATCTCGCTGCCGTCTTGGCGTCGACCAGCTCGGCGTAGAGCATGAGAAGTACCCCGAGCTCGTCGGCATCGGCAGGCGGGGCCAAGCCGATGGCGCGCCAGAACCCGGCGACCCGGTCGAGGCCTTCCCCGCCGAGCTTTCCCTCGCTGCCGAGATGGATCGCCGCATGCGGCGGTGCGGAGAGCACGAATGCGGCCGTGTGCTCGGCCGCGGTCAGCGCGGGCAGCCCGAGCGCTCCCAGCACGGGCCCGCAGGACGGCGGCGGACTGCCAGGCACCGATCCGAGCGCTCGCAGCAGCTCGGCTCCTCCTGTCGGCACGTCCGCGATGGCGTCAGCCGTCATGTGGCTAGCTCCGCACCGGGCACGCGGTAACTGCGGGCAGCGGGCTTCAGCGGCCGCATCAGCCACGGCGGCCGGCGCAGCGCGCCTGGTGACTCTCGCCCGGCCGGGCGGGTAAGGCGCAGCCACTCCTGGTAGATCGCGCGGGCCTTGGCGGTGTCCACCGCGATGTCCCCGTGCCGGTCGTCGGGGTCAGCCGGCCGGACTGAGACCGCCTGGTGCCAGCAGTGCATCCCCGAGATCGGGTCGGGGTGCACGGGAAAGGTGAGGTTCTGGTGGACGCCGGTGTCGGTCCACCAGATCCGCTGCGTGTCCGGGTCGGCGGACGCGTACGGTGTCACGGCGGCGCGGCGTTCCATGGTCCAGCCGTCCTCACCGTGCCGCAGATCGACCGTCGCCATCATGCCGCCGGCGCCGTGCTTCTCCGTTGTCAGCCGCCACCTGCCCATGTGGTGACTGCAGGCGACCACCCCCGGCCGGATCCCCTCCGTGATCCACGCCTTGGCCACGAAGTACCCGATGTCTGTCTCGATCCTGACGAGGTCACCGGTCCGCGCGATGCCGAGCCGCGCCGCGTCCGACGGGTGGATCCAGACTGGGTTCGTATGCGCGAGCTCGTCGAGCCATTTCGCGTTCGCGGACCGCGTGTGGATCTGGGTGGGCAGCCGGAACGTGGACAGCAGCACCATCTGGTCAGGCGCCAGGTTCGCGGGGTGCACGTGGCTGCGGATATAGCCGGGCAGGGCGTGCTCTGGCCACCCCCATGCGGCCAGCGTCGATGAATAGAACTCCAGCCGGCCCGATGGCGTGGGGAATCCGTGCCGCACCGCGCCGTCCACGGTCACCCCCACGGCGCGACGGCCCGTCGCATCAGCGTCCGGTGTGCCCGTAGGAACAACATTCAGGCTCAACGGGGCGCACGCGCTGGTGTAGACCCGCCCGGCCGGCGTGATTCGGACGTTGTCGAGTTCAGCGTCCTGGACCTCCCGCTCGTACACGGGCCCCTGGCCCGAGGTGATCTCGAAGGCGCCGTATCGGCGCATCCACTGCAGCGGCGTCAGGCCGTCCGCTGCGGCGCGCTCGGGCAGGCCGGGCACGGAGTTCTCGAACATCCAGCCGTAATACTCATCGACGGTCAGCTTCTGGCCCGGCCGGGCACGAGATTCGTGGTACTGCCGGATGCCGAGTGATCCGTCCGGATCGATCCGCCAGGACAGCTCGATCCAGAACTCGTTCTCCTCCCACACCTCGCCCGGGTTCACCTGCCGGGTGTCCGTGATCTCCTCCCCGAGCCGCTCACGGACGGTCCGCAGCACCGGCTGGCGGAAGCCGACCCACTGCCCGTCGTACTGCTCGTAGGAGTGGGTGTCGTGCCGCTCCGAAGCGTGCCCCATCGGCAGCACGTAGTCAGCGAAGTACGCCGACTCGTTCCAGGTCGGGGTCAGCGCGACGGAACGGCCGACCTTCGCCTCGTCGGTCAGCACCTCCATCCACGACAGCCCGTCCGGGTTCGTCCACACCGGGTTGTAGACCCGCATGAAATAGGTGTCCAGCCTGCCCCGGCCTTCGGCCAGGAAGTGCGGCAGCAGGAAGGACATCTCGTTCTGCGCCAGCGGGTACTCCAGCGGCCAGGTCAGGTCCTGCCAGACCTCGGGGTGCGGAGGAAGGTGGATCGGCCGGGGAACGAACTTGTTCAGCCCGTTGGGGAACACCCCGCCCGGCGTGGCCACCGCTCCCAGCAGCGCCGAGATGAGAAACAGGGTGCGCGGCACCTGCCAGCCGCCGAGGTTCCCCGCTGCGGCAGATCGCCAGACGTGTGCCGAGAACCGGGTGCCCGCTCCAGCGACGATCTCCGCGACCTCGGCGAGCACGGCGGCGTCGATCCCGGACTCGGCCGCGGCGAACTCGAAGGTGAACTCGGCGTACAGGCCAGACAGGATCGCCTCGAACGTATCGAATGTGGCTGGCTTGTCCGGGTGGCATGCCTGCAGGTACTCGGCCCAGTTCCACCACCGGCGCACGAACTCGCGGTCGTAGCGCCTGGTCTCGATGAGGTGCCGCGCCACGGCGAGATTGATCGCGGCCTCGCTGCCGGGTACCGGCGAGAGCCAGTGATCGGCGTGCGTGGCCGTGTTGGACAACCGCGTGTCGAGGACGATCACCTTTGCCCCGTTAGCCCGCGCCTCAGTGATCCGCTGCGCATGCGGATTGAAGTAGTGCCCGGCCTCCAGGTGGGCGCTGATCAGGTAGATGACCTTGGCGTTCGCGTGATCGGGGCTCGGCCGGTCCGCCCCCATCCAGAACTGGTAGCCGGTCCGCCCGCCGCTGGAGCAGACGTTCGTGTGCGAGTTGTGGCCATCGACACCCCAGCTGGCGAGCACCCGCTCGGTGAAGCCGTCCTCGCCAGGCCGGCCGATGTGCACCATGATCTCGTTCTGCCTGTGCTCGGTGATCGCCGCCCGGATCCGGTCAGCGAGCACGTCGAGCGCCTCGTCCCAGCTGATCCGCTCCCAGCTGCCCGCGCCCCGGGCGCCGGCCCGGCGAAGCGGGTACAGAATCCGATCAGGGTCGGTCACCTGGTTGAGTGTCGCGGGGCCCTTCGCGCAGTTGCGGCCCCTGGAGCCAGGATGCTCAGGGTTTCCCTCGAACTTGCGCACCCGCAGGCTGTCCCGGTCCACGTAGGCGAGCAGGCCGCAAGCCGACTCGCAGTTGAAGCACGTCGTGGGGACCAGCATGTAGCGGTGTTCCTCCCGGGCCGGCCAGGCCCGTGAGTCAAGCTCGGTCCAGTCGTCCCAGCGTTCCCTGGGCGGGAAGGCCGCCAGGTGCACCTTGCTGGGGCCCTGGTAGAACGTCTCGCCGCGCGCCTCGGTGTCGGCGCGGGCCGCCGAAACCCTGGCGGAGAGCGCAGCGAGGTCAGGGGCGCGACCATCATCGGCACCTCTCGGCATCGATTAGCTCCTCGTGATCAGGCCAGGGGAACGGACTGGCCGGCCTGGATGTAGGCGTGCTCGTGGGCAAGCAAGCCGAGGAGGGCGAGCGGCGCGGCGGCGACACCGATCCACGGCGCGGAAACTGCGGCGCTGACCAGGACGGCACCGGGCCAGAAACAGCGACCGAACCTGCCGCGGGTCATCTCGCGGGCGGCCAGGTGCGCGTGCGCGGTGACATGCGGCAAGGTCATCTCGGCGGTCAACATCAGGATGTGAGCGGCTGCGGCCGCCGCCAGAATCACCTCGTCGGCGGTCACTGCCCTGGCGGGGGAGAGCCAGAGCAGGAGTGGCAGCACTGCTGCGGCGCCGGCCAGCATGGCCTGCACGGCCAGGTGCGGGGCCAGGAGCGGGCTCTGCCAGAGGTCCCGGGCCTTGGCCTGAGCGAACAAGTAGGCGGTATAGACGGCGGCGGCCAGCGCGAGCGGCAGGCCGACCACGGCCAGCACCTTCGATGCCGTGAGATATCCGGCCAGCTCGGCCAGGAGATAGAGCGAGAGAATCCCTCCGTAGCCGCCGATGATGAACGCGCCGCGGACGAGCCAGCTCCGCCACTGATGGCGGGTGAAGATCATATAGAAACGCAGCGGGTGCTTCAGGTCCGCGATCAGTACGGCGCCGGTCGCGCCGAGAAAGGCTAGCGCCATGGCCGGCGCCGCCCATCTGACGGCGCCGCCGTCCCAGTCCAGGTAGCCCGTCAGTGCCAGCAGCACCGGAACGATGAAGGCGCCGGAAGCGATGCTCTTGGTCCAGGTATAGAGACTGACCCGCCAGTCCCACGGCGCGAGGTGCGGAACGTCGTAGGAGAGGATGGCCGCGGCCGATGAGATCGGCTGACCAGGATGACCCGCGGCAACCCGCTGCGGGTGCGGAGGTCCCTGAGAAGCCCAGGCGAACAGGCCGCCGTCCGGACGCCCGGCGGCCAGCGGATCCAGGGTGGCCTGGTGCGCGCCCAGGTAGTGCACGCCCGGGCCGGTCTCCTTCTCCGGCCGGCGCACCTGTACCGGCTGGCGCGCCACGATCTTGGCGACCTCAGAGTCCGGGTCGTTGCCGTCACCGACGAGGATCGCCCCGACGGGGCAGACTGTCACGCAAGCTGGTTCCAGCCCGACGTCGAGACGGTGCGCGCACATATTGCACTTCTCGGCGCAGTGATCGTCGGGGTTGATGAAGATCGCGTCGTATGGGCAGGCGGCCATGCACGCCTTGCAGCCGATGCACGCCGACTTGTCGAAGTCGACGATTCCGTCATCCCGGCGGAACATGGCCTGAGTCGGGCACGCCGTCACGCAGGGCGCGTCGCTGCACTGGTTGCACCTGGTCACCTGGAAAGTCCGGCGCACCTCCGGAAATGCGCCGACGTCCGCAGACTTGACGTAGGTCCTGGTCACGCCGACCGGGACCTCGTTCTCGCTCTTGCACGCCGTCGTGCACGCGTGGCATCCGATGCACTTCGTCTGATCGAGCACCTTCAGCCAGCGCACTGGCTTGCTGCCCTCCGGCACCATGTCACAGACCGTAACGGCCCAGTCCGCGGACGTGTAGCCCGCCATGCCTTGTAGCAGGTACAAGAACTGCTTGTAGCGCTAAGCCGGGCCGCGGGGTTGCGCCAGGTGTCGGCGACCACGCCTATGCGGGCAAGCCGTTCGCCCGGGCGGTGAAGGCCCGTTCCAGTTCGGCCGCCCAGCAGGAAATCACCTGGGTCGTTCACGCCGCCTCCAGGTCGCGGGCTGACAGGTAGACCCCGTGCTCGCGGAACGCGCCCGGCCGGAGGATGCCGAGATCTCTCGGCCTGAGGACGTCATGATCAAACGAGGTCGAACCGGTCAAGGTTCATGACCTTGTCCCACGCCGCGACGAAGTCGTTGATGAACTTCTCCTTCGCGTCATCGCACGCGTAGACCTCGGCGAGCGCACGCAACTCGGAGTTCGATCCGAAGGCGAGGTCGACGCGGCTGCCCGTCCACTTGACCTCGCCCGTCACCGTGTCGCGGCCCTGGAACGTGTTCGCGTCCTCGGACGCCGGCTGCCATGTCGTGCCCATGTCGAGCAGGTTGACGAAGAAGTCATTGGTCAGCGACCCCGGGGCGATGGTGAAGACGCCCAGCTTCGACTTGTCGTAGTTCGCGCCCAGGACACGCAGGCCACCGACGAGGACCGTCATCTCGGGGGCGCTCAGGGTGAGCAGGTTCGCCTTGTCGATGAGGAGGTATTCGGCCGGAAGCCGGCTGCTCTTCCCGAAGTAGTTGCGGAACCCGTCGGCGGTCGGCTCGAGCACGGCGAACGACTCCGCGTCGGTCTGCGCCTGGGACGCGTCGGTGCGACCCGGCGTGAAGGGCACCTTGACGCCGAAGCCGGCGTCTCTGGCGGCCTGCTCGACCCCCGCGCAGCCGGCGATCACGATCAGGTCGGCCAGCGAGACCTTCTTGCCGTCGGCCTGGGCGTTGAAGGACTCCTGTATCCCCTCCAGGGCGCGCAGTACCGCCGGCAGCTCGTCGGGGTTGTTGACCTCCCAGCCGTTCTGGGGCTGGAGCCTGATGCGCGCGCCGTTGCTGCCACCGCGCTTGTCGCTGCCGCGGAAGGTCGAGGCCGACGCCCACGCGGTGGAGACCAGTTGGGAGACCGAGAGGCCCGACGCGAGGATCTGGCCCTTGAGGGCGGCGACGTCCGCGGCGTCTACCAGTTCGTGATCCACCGCCGGAACGGGGTCCTGCCAGATCAGCGACTGGGACGGGACCTCTGGCCCGAGGTAGCGCGCGACCGGGCCCATGTCGCGGTGGGTCAGCTTGAACCACGCGCGGGCGAAGGCGTCCGCGAATGCCTCCTGGTCCGCCATGAAACGCCGCGAGATCGGCTCGTATACCGGGTCGAACCGGAGCGAGAGGTCGGTCGTCAGCATCATCGGGGCGCGGCGCTTCGATGGGTCGTGCGGGTCGGGGACGGTGCCCGCCCCGGCGCCGTCCTTCGGCCGCCACTGGTGCGCGCCTGCGGGGCTCTGGGTCAGCTCCCACTCATAACTGAACAGGATCCGGAAGAAGCTGTTGTCCCAGGTGGTCGGGGTGCTGGTCCAGGTGACTTCGAGACCGCTGGTGATCGCGTCGCCGCCCTTGCCGGTGCCGTAGGTGCTCTTCCAGCCCAGGCCCTGCTCCTCGAGCGGGGCTGCCTCGGGATCGGGTCCGACCGCGTCGGCTGGGCCGGCGCCGTGGGTCTTGCCGAAGGTGTGACCGCCGGCGATCAGGGCGACCGTCTCCTCGTCGTTCATCGCCATGCGGCGGAATGTCTCTCGGATGTCGCGGGCGGCGGCGAGCGGGTCCGGGTTGCCGTTCGGGCCCTCCGGGTTGACGTAGATGAGGCCCATCTGGACCGCGGCCAGGGGGTTCTCGAGCTCGCGGTCACCGGTGTAGCGCTCGTCGCTGAGCCAGGTGGTCTCGGAGCCCCAGTAGACGTCCGCGTCTGGCTCCCAGACGTCCTCGCGGCCACCGCCGAAGCCGAAGGTCGTGAAGCCCATCGACTCCAGGGCGACGTTGCCCGCCAGGATCATCAGGTCGGCCCACGAGATCTTCTTGCCGTACTTCTTCTTGACCGGCCAGAGCAGCCGGCGGGCCTTGTCGAGGCTGACGTTGTCGGGCCAGCTGTTGAGCGGCGCGAAGCGCTGCTGGCCGGAGCCCGCGCCGCCGCGGCCGTCGCTGATCCGGTAGGTGCCCGCGCCGTGCCAGGCCATCCGGATCATGAGCGGGCCGTAGTGGCCGAAGTCGGCCGGCCACCAGTCCTGCGAGGTCGTCAGGACCTCCGCGATGTCCCGCTTCACGGCCGTGAGGTCGAGGGTCTTGAACGCCTCGGCGTAGCTGAACTCCTCGCCGAGCGGGTTCGCCGCGGCGGGGTTCTTGGCAAGGATCCTCAGGTTGAGCTTGTTCGGCCACCAGTCGCGGTTGGCGTCCCCCATGGTGGGGTGGGTGAGGCCGCCGGGCACGACCGGGCATCCCGCGCTCTCCGGGGTCGCGTCTTCGATGACTACTGGATCATGTTGCTCAGTCATGGGAATCCTTCCGGATTGACGGATCACGGTGCTCAGGAACTGCTAGCGGTGGAACAGCCGGGACACAGGCCCCAGTAGATGACCTCTGCCTCGTCGATCGAGAAGCCGTGGTCGTCGGATGCGGTCAGACAGGGCGCCTCGCCGACCGCGCAGGCGACATCAGTGACGACACCGCAGGACCGGCACACGACATGGTGGTGGTTGTCCCCGACGCGGCCCTCGAACCGGGCCGGGCTGCCGGCCGGTTCGAGGCGGCGTATCAGCCCCGTGGCGCTGAGCGCATCGAGGGCGTCGTACACGGCTTGAAGGGAGACATGGCCTATTCGATCGCGCACCCCGGAGGCGATCGCTTCGACGCCGAGATGATCCCCGTCTCTGACGGTCTCCAGCAAGGCGACGCGGGCGGCCGTCACTCGCAGGCCCGCACCGCGCAGCTCCTCGGCGGTGGTCGGAGTCCGGGCTGCGGTCATGGCGCCAAACTTACCTGCCGAAACGCGAACAGCACAAGAAAACGAATGGTTCAAGTCTAACGCCGCGTCAGGCAACGTTGCGCCGCTGTGCCGTGACACCCGTCCGCATGGCGGCCTTGGGGACGCGTCGCGGTCAGGCTGTCTAGGTGGCAGAACGAGTATGCCTAGGCGAGATCGATGATGGAGCGGGCAGCAGCCGCTGCGGACCATCTGCGGAGCCACTGGGCCGGTGGTGACCTGGCAGCGGGCGCAGATGGGAGTCCGGCCAGGGCAAGCCGCCAGGTGCCTGCAGCGACGATGTAGTGCAGCGAAAGTCTGGCCAACCCGGCCCGGCTCGGCGCGGCAGGCGGCCGCGGCGGATGTTGTCCCGTGCGGGCAGGGATTCGGGACTGATGCCTGGCTGGAGGTGACGAACGGCCCGGGCGCGGCGTGTGCCGCTCGCCATACCGTCAGGGTGTGGACACTTCAACGGTTGTTGCTTCGAGTTCGGTTGCACTCGCCGACCGGCTCGCGGCCCTGGCCGACCCGGTGCGCCTTCACATCGTCGAGGTGCTGGCTGGCGGCGGGCGGTGCGTGTGTGACCTGCGCGAGGAAGTGCCAGTCGCTGCGAATCTGCTCTCCTACCACCTTCGGGTGCTGCGCGGAGCCGGGCTGGTGATCGCGGCTCGCCGCGGCCGGTGGATCGACTACCGCCTTGACGGCGGCGGGTTCGCCGTGTTGTGGGCGCAGGCGTCCGCCGCCGGCGTGCCGCTGCCCGGCGGCCGGGTCATCACCGAGCGGTGCGGATCAGGGTGCGAGAACGAGGAGCCACGGTGACGGACACGAAGACTAGCGAGGTCACTGGCCCGGCCGTGCAGCAGCCGGTGATGACCCGGCTGTCCACGCTGGACCGGTACCTGCCGGTGTGGATCGGCGCGGCGATGGCAACCGGGCTGCTGCTGGGCCGGCTGAGTCCCCGGTCTGAACGGCGCGCTGAACCAGGTCGCGATCCACGGCACCAGCCTGCCGATCGCGCTGGGACTGCTGCTGATGATGTACCCGGTGCTGGCCAAGGTCCGGTATACCGAGATCGGGCGGATCACCGCGGACCGGCGGATGATGGCCGTGTCGCTGGTGCTGAACTGGGTGATCGGCCCTGCGGTCATGTTCGCGCTGGCCTGGCTGCTGCTGCCGGACCAGCCCGCGTACCGGACCGGGGTCATCCTGGTCGGGCTGGCCCGCTGCATCGCGATGGTGCTGATCTGGACCGACCTGGCGTGCGGTGACCGGGAGATGGCGACCGTGCTGGTCGCGCTGAACGCGGTATTCCAGGTCCTGCTCTATGCCGCGCTTGGCTACTTCTACCTGCAGGTGCTGCCCCGCTGGCTGGGCTTGCAGACCGCCAGCTTGCACGTGTCGATCGCGGAGATCGCCGGCACGGTCGCGGTCTTCCTTGGCATCCCGCTGGTGGCCGGGTACCTGACCCGCACGCTCGGGGAGCGGGCCCGCGGCCGGGACTGGTACGAGCACCGGTTCCTGCCCAGGATCGCCCCGGTCGCCCTGTACGGCCTGCTGTTCACGGTCGTCATCCTGTTCGCCCTGCAGGGCAAGAAGATCACCTCGCAGCCGCTGGACGTGGCGCGGATCGCGCTGCCGCTGCTCGCCTACTTCGCGATCATGTGGTTCGCCGGGTTCGCGATCAGCCGCCGCCTGCGGCTGTCCTACCGGCGCACCGCCGCGCTGGCGTTCTCCGCGGCCAGCAACGACTTCGAGCTGGCGATCGCGGTCGCGATCGGCGTGTTCGGGGTCACCAGCGGCCAGGCGCTCGCCGGCGTCGTCGGGCCGCTCATCGAGGTGCCCGTCATGCTCGCGCTGGTCTACGTCGCGCTGTGGGCCCGGCGCCGCTTCTATCCCGCTAAGGAGGCCACCCCGTGAACTGCTTCGACTGCGCCGCCCGCGGCCAGGACACCCAGGCCGTCGCCGTGTGCGCCGGGTGCGGCGCCGCCGTCTGCCACGATCATGCCCATGTCACCGCCCGCTGGCTGACCCGCACCATGGTGATCAACCGCGTCGTCACCATCGAGCCGCCCGCACGGACCATCCGCTGCGGCATCTGCCAGGCCGCCCGCGACGCCGCGCCCGCCACCGACTACGCGACGGCCAGATGAGCAACGGCACGCCGCCCCACTGTGTGCCCGAAGTCTGAGACCCTTGCAGTGTGGCGGCCGCACAGGTACCTGCGCGGGGTTCGCACGGGCGGGCACCGGAAGGCGGCGGGCTCGGTGTGCCGGCTCTGGTCTCGATCGGCATCGGCGGGATGGTCGGCGGGGGCATCTTCTCTGTGCTGGGCCTGACGGTCAAGATCGCCGGCGGCGGCGCCTACCTGTCGTTCATCGTGGGCGGGGTAGTCGCCGCGCTAACCGGTCGGTCCTACTCAGCGTTGTCGGTGCGGGTCCGCAGCCGCGGCGGGACGGCAGTGTTCCTGGACCGGGCGTTCGGCACGAGTGTGGCGGGACCGCTGAACCTGCTGCTCTGGCTCAGCTATTTCGTCATGCTCGGCCTGTATGCTGTCGCGTTCGGTGCCTACCTGGCCGCGCTATTCGGGCTTGGCGGATCTTGGCAGCGCGCGTTCGGCAGCCTGATCGTGGTCTGTTTCGCGGTACTGAACCTTGCCGGAGCCCAGGTCGTGGGTCGGGCCGAGTCGGTGCTGGTGTATTTCAAGCTCGCCATCCTTCTTGTCTTTTGTTTCGCCGGGCTGGCCTTCGTGAACACCGCCAGGACCGGGCCCGCGGCGTGGCCATCTACCAGCGCACTCGTCTACGCCGGCGCGCTGATCTTCCTGGGATACGAGGGCTTCGAGCTGATCGCCAACGCCTCCGAGGATGCCCGCGACCCTGAGCGCACGCTGCCGCGCGCCTACCTGATCTCGATCGGCGGCGTCATCGCGCTGTACGTGCTGGTCGCGTTCGTCGCCGTCGGCAACCTGTCGCCGCGGGCGATCGCCGCGGACAGCGACTACGCCCTGGCCGCCGCGGCCCGGCCGTTCCTGGGCACGGCCGGTTTCACGCTCATCGCGATTGCCGCGGTGGTATCGACGTCCAGCGCGATCAACGCGACCCTGTACGGCGCCGCCAAATTCACGTACCTGATGGGGCGGCACGGCGAGTTGCCCGCCCGGTTCGGTCGGCCGATCTGGAACCGCCCGATCGGCGGCCTGGTCGCCACGACCGCGGGCACGCTGCTGGTCATCAATACCGTCAACATCGAGGGCATCAGCCTGATGGGCTCGGGTGGCTTCCTGATCATCTTCGCCGCCGTCAACATCGCCGCCGCCAAGCTCGCCGCCGACGGCCGCCTGGCCCGGGCGCTGTCGCTGCTCGGCGCGCTCGCTTGCGCCGCGTCACTGGCCGGCCTGACGCTCTTCGCGGCCTCCCACGCGCCCGGCCAGCTCGCCGTCCTCGGCGGCTTGATCACAGCCGCCACCGTGGCCGAAGCGGTTATCCGGGTCCGAGGCCGCGCGGCAGCCCGCACCGCCCGCCAGCAGCGTCCGCCCTGACGCCCGGGTCGGCCAGCACAAGCTGATTCTGCCGGGACGGGAACCAACGCCAGAAGACAGCCTTTCGGGCCAGCCGAGGAACACGTGTTCCATTCCCGTCAGATCGTCGCGGATGAGGAAAAGCTTCTCGACCTCGGCCAGCGCGAGGTCGACGGCATCCTGGCCGCGCTGCATGACCGCACACCGGCCAGGCTGCCAGGCGTCAACACCGGCGCCATCAAGCAAGTTGACCCTGGGTTCGATGACGAGTCCTTCCGCGCGATCGCCAGGGAGACCTTCTCCAAGGTGCGCGAGGCACGAGGACTGCAGAACCCGCAGGAGTCAGCCGAGCTGCTCAGCCCGCAGATGCAGCGCGACCTGCAGGACGCGATCTCCGGAGACGCCGCCTCCCACCGCCACCACCTGCTGCCGTTCCTGACGATCGTCAACGCGGGGGAGATTCATGCGGAACCCCGCGGCGGACACCTCGGCCAGCGATCTGCGGCATGAGATCTGACCATTGATCGCGGGAACTGCGGAGCAGAGTCACATACGACCCGTGGGTGCTGTGGCCTTGCAGGAATCCGCTGGCCGAATTGACGCACCGCCAGCCGCCGGGGTCGCTCGCGGTGGGAGGCGAGGCGAACTGGGTAATCTGCGCGAACGCCCATGTCATGGCGTTGACGTGGTAGTTACCCGACCACGGCTGATCGGCGGTCAGCAGGCCGCGGTTCTCGTACGGCAGCACCGCAGCAGGCATAGAGTCGATCGCCGGCCACTCCAGCGCCGCGGTCACCCGGGCATGGATGTACTCGCGCACGAACGCGCGAACCATCGCTGGCGCGCATGGCACCGTGCAGCCCTTCTGCGCCCCGGCATCCATCCGGCCTAGCTCGCTGCCCCACAATGGCTTGGCAGAGGACCGCGCGGCTGCCGTGCTGGTGCACGTGGTCCGCGCGCCTGCGACGCCGGTCGGAAGCCGCAGTTGTCGTGTGCCCCAAAGATCGCGACGTCCGGGCTGGCGACATATTCCCACCGATGACTGTCTAGGCTGTCACCAGCCACAATCTGGACGTTGCGGTACCCCGCCCGCGTTAAGCGCCAGCCGCAGTGCATGGAACCAGCTGGCATAGATCCCGGTGTCCCGCTCGTTCCAGCCGCCCAGGTAGCTGATCGCCAGTCCGTTCCGCGCCGCGCAACTCAGCCAGTCGAGCAGGTAAGTGATATCCGCAATCGCAGCACGCGCGGGAGCCTGCGCCACGGACGCCAAGACCAACAAGCCCGCGGCCGCGATAGTGATTCCTTATTGCGTACCTGAAGTGCCGGTGGCTGCGGTCGAGGGCGTCGTGGAGGTTGACCTGGATGCCGTACTGCCCGGTGCGTCTCCGGTGAGCCCTTTCCAGCCGGTTGTCCCGGGCTCCCTGCTCAGGTGAGCGCAACGGCTTCGGCCCACGCGTCGTATTCGTAGATCCACCGCCGGTCGGTCAGTTGGCTGCCGGAGCTGTCGTAACCGGCGCCGTTTCGCCGTGAGCCGAACTGGACGCGCGCTGTCCGGTCCCGCCGCAGCCCCTCGTACGCGGCCAGCGCCCGGGGAACGTCAGCTGAACTCGCGCAGGCGCCCAGCAGGGTGGCCAGCGCCACGGCATCCTCAAGAGCCTGGTTCACGCCCTGGCCGAGGTGCGGCAGCATCGGGTGCGCCGCATCGCCGAGCAGCGTCAGCCGCCCGCTGCTCCACCGGGGGAGCGGCGCACGGTCGTACATCGCCCACTGGAAGCCGCTGCCGCCCGGCTCGCTGATTGCGGCGATAACCTTCCCGATAGCCGGGTCCCAGGCCGCGAAGTGCGCGGCTAGCGTTGCTGGGTCGCCGGGCGCCGACCACGACTCGCGGACCGAGGTATCCGACGGGACGAATCCCACGTAATTCAGCAGCTGCCCGGCACGCACCGGGAACACCAGGAAGTGCTTGCTCTCGCCCACCCACATCTGCATCGCGTCGGCCGGGCACTCATCCAGGCGCGGCACCAGACCACGATAGGCCACCACCCCGGAGAACACCGGCTCGGCCGGTTCCACCACGAATCCCTGCAGTACGGAGTGGATGCCGTCCGCCCCGATCACCACGTCTGCCGTGGCTGTGGTCCCGTCGGCGAAGCCGACCGTGGCGCTGCCGGCGTCCTGGCTGAAACCCGTGCACCGGTGCCCGGTTCGCACCATGCCAGGTGGCAGTTGCCCGGCTAGCAGCGCAAGCAGGTCGGCCCGGTGGATCCCCACGTTCCGTCCCGCCCGGGTGAACTGATGAGACTGGTGCCGCGCCGGCCTCCCGTCGGAGAGCCTGAGCTGAGTCGACACGTGCCGTGCGCCCACTCGCCCGATCCCCTCGCCGACCCCGAGCCTCTCCAGCATCCGCAGGCCGTTCGGCGCCAGCGACACGCCCGCGCCGACCTCGATCAGCTGCCGCGCCTGCTCATACACCTGGACGTCGATCCCGGCCCGCGCCAGCGCAAGTGCCGCTGCCATCCCGCCGAGGCCGCCACCAACAACCACCGTCCGCAGTGCCACGGCCTTCCCCTTTCCGAACGGTCCGCACCCCAGATCCAAGCTAATCCTGCGCCCGTCCGCCTGGCGGTTCGGTAGCAGGGTAGGGGCCGAGGGCACGACCTGCACCGCAGTGGCGGGCCGCGCCGGCTTCACGATGCGCACGTACGCGGACTGGCGGGCCCTGCCCTCGGGGTCCTTCATCTCCGCCGCGTTGTGGTCGAGGCCGTCGGCGCTCAGGGCCCCGGTGAGTGTGGCCCCGAGATCCGCCAGCCGCCTGGCCCCGGCGTCGGCTCGCTGCATGCGGGTGGTGAGCGGGACCGAACGATCGGTCGGGCTGACGCCGCCGCTGACGTGGACGTCGAGGTGGAGGCGGTTCTTGACCACTTGTCCTCCGGCCCCGGATGGAACCGGATGCGGGCCGCGACCGCGGGAACGATGATGCTGTCCGCAGCCGCCGGCAGCCAATACGGCCGGGCACCGGACCTGACTGCATGCGGGAAAGGATGAGATCGCTCGGCTGTCTGTGCGGAATCAGCAGATTGTCAACTCGATCTGCATTTCACTGCCGGCCGACCTGTGAAACAACCTGGGCCAAAGTGGTTAGCGGACGTGCAGACGAGGCGATCGGCGCGCGCCTGATCGGCATTGGCTAGGTTGACTGGAACGACCGCCCTTTAGTCGGGGAAAAGGACCGCAATCGTTCAGTCCGGCCCGGATGTTGAAACGTCACCGTTACAAGTGCGGTGGTCCTGCCGCATACTGGTCCGGTGGAACCGGCAGCTGCTTACGCCGGGAGGCAGATCCGCCTCCCGGCGGGCCGCCACAGGCGGGCACGCAGCCCGCGGCTCGGAGGGCCATCGGACCGGGCCCTGGACCGGCTGGCCGGGTGGTATGCGATCGCCCTGCGCCTCGGCGGCGCGCTCTTGTTCGCCGCGATAGCCGTACTGGCGGCAACGAAGCAGATCTCCGGCTGGTGGCTGGGCGCGCCCCTGGCGGCGCTGTGCTTGTGGTCAGCCTTCTTCGCCTGGCGGGTCCGGGGATCCGGGTTGACGCCGACCGTGGTACTAGCCGACGCAGCGGTTATCTCGGCGCTCGCGTTGGCGCAGCAGCACTTGGTCCCGGCCGAGCTGATCAAGGACAGCACGACCTGGATGCTCCCGCTGGCCTGCACCTCGGTGTACATCCTGCAGATCGCGCTGCGGCCGTGGCTCGGGCTGCCCGGGGCCGCGATGGTGGTCGTCGCCTACGGGCTCGGCACCGGCCACCCGACGGATGCCTGGCTGCTGGTGGTCGAGACGATCGTCGCCGCCGGGCTGGTGGCGGTGATCCGCGGCGGCGCCCGGCAGGCGGATGCGATCGTCGCCGTCGGCCTGGAGACCGAGCAGCAGATTCGGGCCGAGGAGGCGCGGCGCGCTGACGAGCGAGAGCAGCACCGCCAGCTGCACGACACCGTCCTGTCGACCCTGACCATGGTCGCGGCCGGCGCCTTTGCCGAAACGTCCTCGGCGCTGACCGCGCAGGCGGCCCGGGACCTGCGCGTGCTGCAAGGGCTCGAGGGCGCCCCGGCCGGACCGGGCGGGCTGGCCGCGCTGACTGACCTGAGACCGAAGCTGGAGCGGGCCGCGGCCAGCACCGATGACCTGGCTGTCCGGCTGAAGCTGGCCCCGGTCACGTTGCCATCTCCGGTCACGGATCAGCTCGTCGCCTGCGTCGGCGAGGCGCTGCGCAACATCGAGCGGCACGCCGGAACCGGGCAGGCGGACGTGACAGTCACCGGTGGCGCGGGCTGGGCGATCGTCAAGATCGCTGACCGCGGCCGCGGGTTCGACCCGGCCGCGACCCCGCCATCCCGCCGGGGCATCCGCGAGTCGATCACCGGGCGGATGCTGGCGGCCGGCGGCCGGGCCGTGATCGCAAGCCGTCCCGGCGCGGGCACGACCGTCACCGTGAGCTGGCCGGCATGACCCCCGTGCAGCCGACGGCGATGATGTCCGGCCGCTATCAGCGGGCGTTCACCATCGCAGTGGTCTTCCTGGTCTCGGGCTGGCATCTCGCCGGAGCGGGCGGGCAGCTGCTGCATGACCGGCCGGCCTACAGTTCGTTCGCCTTCCAGGGCGCTATGTGGCTGGCAATGGCGCTGGCGATCACCGCCGGGTCGGTACTGGTGCTGCGCGGAACGCCCGGCTGGGGCCCGGCCTGGGCGGTGGCCGTGGTCGCGCTGGCCGCCAGCACGGCAGCGGCGGCGGCCAGCCCGGCCGGCCAGATGCTGGCGGTCAACTGGGCGTGGGGGAGTGCCGGCTGGACGGGCGTACTCGTTCTGCTCCGCCGCCGGTTCGTCGAGCTTGCGTGCTTCCTCGCCGCCGAGGCCATGGCCACCCTGGGCGTGCAGGGGTGGGACGGGCTGCACCGCAGCGACCTGGCCGGGTTCCTCGCCGTGCTGGCCTGGTCGACCGGCGCCCAGGTGGCCGTGGCCGCCGGGGTCAAGGCGCTTGATATTGCCGCCGGCCAGGCCGCAGAGGCGGCGCGGAGTGAGCACGACGCGCGCGAGCGGGCCGCCACCGCGGAGATCATCCGGGCCGCCCGGCACGCCCGCTGGCTGGCGCTACAGGAAAGCGCCGTCCCGCTGGTCAGCGAGCTGGCGGCGGGGGCAGCTGACCCGGGCGACGCGCAGGTCCGCATCAGGAGCGCGGTGCAGGCGGCCCGGCTGCGCCGGCTGCTGGCCGAGGGCGATGAGGTACCCGGGTCGCTGGTGCACGAACTGCACGCGAGTGCCGACGTTGCCGAGCGGCGCGGGGTTGCCGTCGAGATCGAGACGGCCGGGCCTCTGCCCCAGGTGCCCGGCCGGGCCCGCCGCGTGATCACCGACGCTGCCATCGCGATCCTGACCGCAGCGCGCAGCCAGGCGCGGATCACCCTGGCGGCGGTGGCCGCCGGAATCGCCGTCAGCTTCGTCGCCGATACAGCCGCGGTTGTCCGGATGCCCGCGGCCGGCGAGGGGGTCGCCATCGAACAACAGCAAGACGGCGGCATGCTCTGGGCGGAGGCGCGATGGAACAGCCGGTGACGGTGGCGATCATCGAAGACCATCCGGTCGTCACCGAGGGGGTAGCGTCCTGGATCCGGTCCGATCCCGACCGGCGGGTGCGCCTAGTGCAGACGGCGACCGACCTGACCGGGCTCGGCGCTGCGCCGCGACCGCCGGCCGACGTGGTCATCCTGGACCTGGAGCTGTCCGGCCAGCTGGTCACCGCGCAGATCCCCGGGCTGGTGGCAGCCGGATACCGGGTGGTGGCCTTCTCCGGGCACAGCGATCCGGCGATCGTAATGGAGACGCTGGATAGCGGTGCGCATGCCTACGTGTCCAAGGGTGAGGGCCGCGACCATCTGGTCGAGGCCGTGCTGGCGGCCGCCGTCGACCGGCCGTACGTGACACGGTCGCAGGCCAGGGCAATACTCGCCGACCAGGGCCCGGCCCGGCCGGCGCTGTCGGAGCAGGAGCGGCAGGCGCTGCTGCTGTGGTTCCAGGGCATGTCGAAAGCATCGGTCGGGCGGCGCATGTCGATCAGCGAGAACACGGTCCGGCAGTACATCAGCCGCGCCCGCGCCAAGTACGCGGCCACCGGGCGGTCCGCGCCGAGTAAAGACGCGCTGCTCGCCCGCGCGATCGAGGACGGCGTGATCAAGCCGGGCGAGATCATGCCCTACGAGTCCTTCGCCCGCGCCGCGGCCGACCCCCCCAGCCTGGGTGCCCCGGGCCGGTGAATGGCCCGAGACACCCAAGCCCCCCGGAGCTGCCCGCCAGGCGAATCGACCGCAGGCCGGCGCTGGGCTGTATGGCCCTGGCGCCACGGCGTCATCAGATGGCGGGCTGGCACATAGTCAGCATTCCCGATCGATGGCCACCTGTCATGACGCCCGATCGGGTGACACGAGGCCGGTGCCGGCCAGCAGTCGGGCGGTTGAGGTCGGCCGGCTTGATCGGGCGTTGGCAGCGGACGGTCTGATGGACGCCGAGCAGGCCGGCCGGATCGAGGCAGCTGAGGCGGCCAGAGCGAGACCAGGGCGTGGCATCAGAATCGCCACGGAATGACAGTCGGCCTGCCGGGCCGTCGCGGTGGGAGGGGTTGAGCCTTCTCGGCGTTGCCGTCATGGACCTGAGGGACCGCGGGCTGGGCGGTTCAAGCAGTCGGCGCCTCATCGCTCGGTGGCGGAGTCCCACAGACCATGCTCGGTGCAGAACCTCTCCACTTCGATCAGCTCGACGTCGGCGTCCTCGGCCCGGTCCACTGCCCTGCCCGCAACCCACCACTCGGCGCCAGGCAGACCGGCGGACAGGTATGCGCGAGTCCCGGGATCATGTCGCTGCTGCGGTCGACGACGCTGGGCAATGACTTCGCCGTGAGCCGGCTCCCAAAGGCGGATACATCCCGCCTCATTGCCAAGCACAACGGCGTCATACCAACGCCACACCACTGCGTCGGAGCCGCGTGGCACCTCAGCAATGGCCACCAAGTGACCGGGTGAGATCCGCTCCGTCCGGGGCCTTGGGAACTGCGATGCGTACCGTACGGAGACAACTTGGCCCCCGGTCAGCACGTGGCATACATCTTCTTCGACACGCAGCGCAATGCCGCAGTGGAGTCGCGGGGAAGCGAACGCGTCCTTGGTCGAAACAGTCACTCAGCGAGTGTGCCACGGCAAGCGCGCCCGTCGGCGGCCGCGCGCCCCCGCTCATGCCGCGAGGTTCCAGAGGCTGCACTGGTGCTCGTGCCGCGGCGCAATAGCACCTGCCTGACAGCTGATAGCTGACAACTGCGCTGCTACAGGAACTCGCTACGCTCTAGAAGCCGCTGGCCCAGCGGCGTGAGCAGGTGATTGACAGCCTTGCCGGCCCGTGTCGTCTCGATGAGCCCTGCGTTCCGCAGCGCCTTTGCGTGCTGGGACGCGGACGGAACGCTGATTCCAAGCTCGGCGGCGATCTGGCTTGTCGTCATCTGCCGCGTCAACAGGGCCAGCACTGAACCGCGAGTCCGTCCGAGCAGCGCCGTAAGCGGACTGGAGCCCGTGTCGGCTGTCTCGATCAGCGGAACCGGTCTGACTGCTCCGTAGACAAGCAGCAGTGAGCCGCGGTCGTCGTTGCCAGCCAACGGCCCGCCGGTCCAGTTCGCAACCGGCAGCAACGTGAGGCCAGCACCGTCGAGGTAGATATCGAGGCTGCCGCCGGTTGGCAGCATCAGCACCATGTCGTGCCACGAAGCATTCGGATGAAGGCTTTCGAGCACGGCCATGACGCCGTGTTCGGACAGCAGCCCGCGACGCCAGGCGAGATCGGCGTTGACGCTGGTTTGAATGCGCGCCCACTGGTCCGATACCAGCACCCGGTTCGCTCCGCAGAGCGCCGCCATCAGCAGACTGATAGCGGCACGGTCACAGCCGGCGAGATCGCGGACCCATGACGGTGGCCGGCCGTCCGAGCCGAAAGCGAGCCGCAGGTCGGCAGCGATAGCGTTCTTGCGCGCACTCCGCACTCGCTCCATGCCCTCACCGAAACTCGCAGTTGGCGGATCGAGGAATAGCGGCCCGACCCCGTTCGGCCGAATCAGGTCGAATAGAGCGCGGCTTTCGCGGGGGAGTCGGCGATTCAGCCTGTCATGCCAGGCGACGACACCCGGACTCGGTTCACGCCGCCGAATCCCGGCGATGCCCAGGCTCAGCTCGAGCATGGGCGCGGGAACGGTGGCCATCCGGACCCGCATTAGGTCGTCCACGGTGAAATGCACGCGCAGCACGCATACCTCCCGCCTTGATTGGCTCACATATTCTCATAGGGCGAAGCCATTCGTCATTGCGGCGGAGGCTCTTGTGCCATTTGCTTGCTGGAGTGCTGCTGCTGCGCTACTGCGGGTTGTCTTTCAGGGCATGGTCCTGACGCGAGTGTTCATGCAGCCCCTGCAAGACTGAGGCTGCCGGCCTGGCGGATTATTCGACCGGGCGGACGTGGGTGTCAGCCTGCGCCGCGGACTGACCGGGGGCTGCCACGTGGAACCTGTCGCGACGATGCCAGCTCCACCGGGGCCCGGGCTCGAGCGTGAGCCGGCGGAATTGCGATCGCGCCGGCTGGCTTCGGCGCGCCGGCGCGCCACCGCTCTTCTGGCCGGGGTGGCTGCTGTATTCGTGGCCGTGACTGTGGCTGGCGCCCACGGGATTCTTCTTGGCTACGTACAGGCCGGCGCCGAGGCGGCCATGGTCGGAGGAGTTGCAGACTGGTTCGCGGTGACGGCACTGTTCCGCCGCCCTCTGGGCCTGCCGATACCGCACACCGCGCTGCTGGTCGAGCGCAAGGACCAGTTCGCCGCTACGCTCGGCCAGTTCGTCCAGGAGAACTTCCTCAACGGCGATGTGCTGGCCGAGCGGGTCCGCTCCGCCGGGTTCGTTTCCCATCTGGCTGCCTGGCTGGGCGAGGAGTCCAATGCGGCCAGCTTCGCCGGTCACGCCGCGGATCTGGCGGTCACGGTGGCCGAGGCCCTGCGCGATGAGGACGTCCAGCGCGTGCTCACCACCGAGCTGACCCGGGCGATAAACGCTGTCGACCTGGCGCCGGTGGCCGGACGGGCACTGCGAGTCATCATCGCTGGAGGCCACCACACCGAGTTGTTCAGCACCATCGTGTCTGCCGCCGACCGGTATCTATCCGACCATTACACCGAGCTCCGCGAGCGGTTTGAGGGCGAAGCGCCCCGCTGGTTGCCCGACGTGGCGTACCGGCGAGTCTTCGACCGCCTGTATACCCGCCTGCGTCACCGGCTGACGGCGATGGCCGCCGACCCCGACGACGAGGCCCGGCAGCAGTTCGACGCGTGGATTGCCGGGCTCCCCGACCGCCTCGAGACGTCCGCCGAGCTGCGCGAGCGCGGGGAGCGCTTCAAGCGCGATGTCCTGGGCAGTGCCGGGCTGAGGGAGTGGGCTTCATCGCTGTGGACCAACGCCAAGCAGACACTGCGTGCCCAGGCCGCCGACCCGGGTTCTGAGCTGCGCCGCCGGCTGGCCGATGTGCTGGCAGCAGTCAGTCGGCGCCTCGGTTCAGACCGCCGGCTCCAGGACAGCGTCGAGCGCGTGGTCGAGTCAGGAGCCAGGGCACTTGCCGATCAATTCCATGATGAGCTCGCTGGCCTCGTCACAGGGACCATCCAGCGGTGGGACGCGGCAGAGGCGTCTAGCCAGCTTGAGCTGCTACTCGGGCGCGACCTGCAGTTCATCCGCATCAATGGCACGGTCGTCGGGGCTGGCGTCGGCCTGGCCCTGCACGCCATCGCCCTGGCACTGGCCTGACCCATCCAGGGATCCCCTCAGCGCCGGGCTGTCCGATCATGCGGGCCATGGTCAGATTCCCGTCCTATCGGGTCGGGCGCGCTGGCGCTTCACCATCGCCGCGAGGTCTGCCAGAGTGGTGTGCGGGCGGTCGGCATAGACGGGATGCTCGGTCGCGAGCACGGCGGCGATCGCCACGTCATCGCCTGGCTGGACGTCGGCGAACCACTGCCGGGACACGGCCAGCAGTCCCGCCTCCCACAATGCGATCTCGTCGGCGGGCCGGCCATCATCCGCTCCGGGGAGCGGCTCAACAACTGGCCGGTACGCCGGACCCCAGATTGTCGCGCTGAGAAACTGCACCCGCGCAACGTGCCAGTCACAGGTCACCACGATGACGTCGTGCCACCGGTGGTCTTGCAGCGACCGCTTGCTGAACCAGATATTGCCGATCGTGTCGCGGGACTCCGCCTCGATCAGGATGTCATCTGGGTCACACCCGCCGCCCACGGCGATCTCGGCCATCGCCTCCGCCTCTGACCGGCATGGTCGCGGGTCGAACATCCCGTACCCGCCGGACATGATGATCCGGCCCGCCCGCCCGGCGCGGTACAGTGCCACGGCACGGCGGGTCCGCCGAACCGTCGGCGGGCTGGGCTCGCCATCGACGCCGACGCCGCCACCGAGGACCACGATGACATCGGCGCGTGCACAGGTCACAGGTCCCATGATGGCGGACGTCCAGGGCAACGCCAGCCCCGGCGTGGCTCGTCCGCCGTAGGGGACTCCGTGGCACTGCCGCCGCTGGCCCGCTCGGTTTCACGCTCGTTCCTGAGAGCAGGGCCCGGCGAAAGTCAGCAGGAACAGCACGCTGCCGACCTGGTGGCGACGCGGAGCCGAACATATGCTCTTTGCATCCTCGGGCGAGGGAGGGGGCGGTTCGCCATCGCCAGGGCTGTGATTGCCGGAGCGGGAGTCGTGGGCTTGGGTGCGGCCCTGTTGCTCAGCCGGGACGGCCACGAAGTGACGGTCCTGGAGCGAGACGCCGACGCACCCCCTTGCTGGGGCTGGGGAGATATGGGGCACCTGGCGGCGTAAAGGAGTCAATCAGTTCCGGCTTCCGCATTTCTTCCTCGCCCGTTACCGCGCCCTGCTCAGCGCCGAATTGCCGGACGTGGCGGACGCGCTGGCCGCTGCCGGTGCCATTCGCCTCAATACCGTGCTCAGTGCTCCCGAGCAGCTGCGGGGCCCTGCGAGCGAAGAGGACCGCGCGTTCGAGTGCCTCTCGGGCAGGAGGTGTGTCGTCGAAGCGGTCGTCGCCTCGGTGGCTAGTCGTTCTCCGCGGCTGGAGATCAGGCGCGGCGCGCCTGTGACTGGGTTCGTCACCGGCCCTGCCGCTCATGACGGTGTGCCGCACGTCGCCGGGGTTCGGCTTGCATCGGGTGAGGAGGTGCCCGCCGACCTGGTCGTGGACATGACGGGCCGCCGCTCGCAGCTGCCTGGATGGCTGGAATCGATCGGTGCGCGGCTATGGCCGCTCCGGCAAGCCGGAGGCCGTCGAGGCGTACTCCCTTCCCGCGCTGGCCGGGGACGTCATGGCCGTCCTGGGCGACGCCGGGGTCGAACGTGCCCACGTCGTCGGCCATGACTGGGGAGCGGCGCTTGCCTGGGTACTGGCCTCGCTCGCGCCGGACAGGGTCGATCACCTCGCCGTGCTGTCGGTCGGCCATCCCGCGACGTTCAGGCGGACGCTGGCCCAGAACGAGAAGTCCTGGTACATGCTCCTCTTCCAGTTCGCGGGGATCGCCGAGCACTGGCTCAGCGACGACAACTGGGCGCACTTCCGCGCCTGGGCGCGCCACCCTGACTCCGACGCCGTCATCAGCGAGCTGGAAGCCAGCAAGTCGCTCACGCCCGCCCTCAACTGGTACCGGGCCAACGTCCCGCCTGAATCCTGGACCGCGGCTCCGCTGGCGCTGCCAGCGGTGCAGGCGCCGACCATGGGGATATGGAGCAGCGGCGATATCGCCCTCACCGAGACGCAGATGACCGATTCCGCCGAGAACGTGACCGGCCCGTGGCGCTATGAGCGGATCGACGGGCCTGGCCATTGGATGCAACTAGACGCCCCCGACACGATCAGCCGGCTGCTCGTCGACTTCCTGCCTGATCATGGATAGACCGCACATACTGGTCACGGTCCAGCGGGCAGGCGGCCGCCCCAGGATCGTCGCGATCAGCGCGTGACGATACTGACGATCTTGCCGGGCACGACGATCAGCCGCAGGACTTCGGCTGTGCCGACATGGCCAGCGACGCGGTCGTCGGCGGCCAGGATCTGCCGGATTTCCTCCTCGCCCGCCGTGGCGGACACCTCGATCGTGGTCCTGGTCTTGCCGTTGACCTGGACCGGGAGCAACAGCCGCTGCTCGGTCAGCAGTTCGTCGTCCGGCTCGGGGAACGGCTGGTAGGCCAGCGAGTCGCCGTGCCCCAGCCGCAGCCAGAGTTCCTCGGCGATATGCGGTGCGAGCGGGGCGATCATCAGTACCAGCGGCTCCGCCAGTGCGCGCGGCACGACGCCCTCGCGTGCTCGCAACCTCGTGGCATGGCCGACCAGCTCGATAATCCGGGCGATGGCGGTGTTGAAAGCGAGCCCGGCGAAATCCTGGCGGACGATCGCGATCGTCCGGTGCAGGCGGCGCTCGGTGTCTGCGTCGAGCGGCAGGTCGGACACGCGGGCCTCGCCGGTGGACTCGTCCACGATCGCGCGCCACAGCCGCTGCAGGAACCTGTGCATGCCGACGATGTCGTCGGTACGCCAGGGTCGGTCGGCGTCGAGAGGGCCCATGGCCATCTCGTAGAGCCGCAGCGTGTCGGCACCATACCTGATGTAGATCTCGTCCGGCCGGACGCTGTTCTTCAGGCTCTTGCCCATCTTCCCGGCACGCCGCGTGACTGGCTGCCCGCGGTAGGTGCATCCGCCATCGGCCCGGGCCGTCACCTCGGCGGCTGGCACATACCGGCCGCGGCTGTCGGTGAAAGCGTCGGCCAGGATGTAGCCCTGGTTGTACAGCCGCTGGAACGGCTCGCGGGTCGAGACATAGCCCAGGTCGTACAGCACCTTGTGCCAGAACCTGGCGTAGAGCAGGTGCAGCACGGCGTGCTCGACGCCGCCCACGTACAGATCGACCCCGCCGTCACCGGGAGCCGCGCCTGGCTGGGTCATCCAGTAGCGCTCCACGTCGCGGTCCACGAGTGCATGCTCGTTGGCCGGGTCGAGATAGCGCAGGTAGTACCAGCACGAGCCCGCCCACTGGGGCATCGTGTTCAGTTCCCGGCGGTAATGGCGCAACCCGTCGCCGATGTCCAGGTCGACGCCGGCCCAGTCACGGGCCCGGGCAAGCGGCGGCACGGGGACGCCGGTGTCTGCTGCCCGCGGCTCGGGCCGGAAGTCCGCCATGTCCGGCAGCAGCACCGGCAGCATGTCCTCTGTGAGTCCGACGGGCTGGTCCGAGTCGTCGTACACGATCGGGAACGGCTCACCCCAGTAGCGCTGCCGGGAGAACAGCCAGTCGCGCAGCCGGAATGAGCGCGCCCGCTGCCCGGCGCGATGGTCTTCCAGCCAGCCGATGGCGGCGGCGACCCCGCCGGGTACCGTCCGGGTGTCGACGGCAATCCCGAACTGAGCAGCGAACTCGAGGTCGCGCTCGTCGTGAGCGGGCACGCCCATGATCGCGCCAGTGCCGTAACCGGTCAGCACGTAGTCGGCCAGGAACACCGGGACCGGCTCCCCGGTCGCCGGATTGACCGCGTAGCGCCCCGTGAATATGCCGGTCTTGCCGCGGGCCGAGGACGTCCGCTTCCGGTCAGTGAGCCTGGCCGCCCTCTCCCGCCAGGCGCGCACCGCGTCCTGCGGCGTCCAGTCGGCTGAGTCTGGCGGCCGGTCCTGCGGGCAGGTCCAATGCCGGGGGATGCCGGCGGGCCACGAAGCGGGCGCGATCCGGTCAGCCAGGGGATGCCCAGGAGCCAGCACCAGGTAGGTCGCGCCGGGCAGCGTGTCGGGCCGGGTGGTGAACACCCTGATCGGGTCGAGCCGGGAGCCGGCCAGCCGGAAGTCGATCCATGCGCCGTCGCTTGCGCCGATCCAGTTCCGCTGCATCTGCTTGATCGGCTCCGGCCAGTCCACCAGGTCCAGGTCGTCGATCAGCCGCTCGGCGAACGCGGTGATCCGCAGCATCCACTGGCGCAGCGGCCGGCGGTAGACGGGGTGGTTGCCGATGTCGCTGCGACCGTCCGCGGTCACCTCCTCGTTCGCGAGCACGGTGCCGAGCGCCGGGCACCAGTTGACCAGCTGCTCCGAGCGGTAGGCCAAGCGCAAGGCGTCGACCACGTCCCGCCGCTCGCTCTGCGGCAGGGCGGCCCAGGGCCGACCGTCGGGAGTCGCCCGCTGCCCGGAAGAGAACTCGGCGATGAGGTCCGCTACCGGCCGGGCGCGCCCGGCCCGCTCGTCGTACCAGCTGTCCCAGATCTTCAGGAAGATCCATTGCGTCCAGCGGTAGAAGGACGGCTCGCTGGTCGCCACCTCGCGCCTTGCATCGTGGCCGAGCCCGAGCCGCCGCAGCTGCCGCCGCATCTGCTCGATGTTGTCCCGGGTCGTGACCGCGGGGTGCTGGCCGGTGTCGATCGCGTACTGCTCGGCCGGCAGGCCGAATGCGTCGTAGCCGAACGTATGCAGCACGTGGTGCCCGGTCATCCGCAGGTACCGGGCGACGACGTCGGTGGCGATGTATCCGAGCGGATGGCCGACGTGCAGGCCTGCGCCGCTCGGATACGGGAACATGTCCAGGACGTAGGCCTTCCCGCGGCCTTCCATCCGCTCGAACCCGTCGGCGAGCGGGCCAGACGGGTTCGGCGACCAGAACGTGCCGTGCGCTTCCCACCAGTCCTGCCAGCGCGTCTCGATCGCGTTCGCCAGCCGCGCGTCATAGCGGAACGGGGCTGCGCCTGCATCCGCCGCCGCACCCTGAGCGCTCATCGCGTTCCCTCCGCCGTGCTCCTCGCAATAGCCCGGACACGAAAAAGCCCCTCGCAGGGAGGGGCAGCCGCGCCGACGCTCTTACGCAGTGGTCAGCGCGGCCTGGCGAGAAGCATGCGCGCAGCAGCGGTCACGCCACCAGCGTACGTCACCCTCAGGGCTGAAGGCAGCCGCGCTTAGGCATTGTGTTCTGCCAAGGCGCGGCTGCCGCGCAGCGAACCCTGGCTACCTCACGCCGCGGCACCAGGCGGGGCCTGGCGGGAGACGCCGGGATCACCGGCGCCCATGCCCGTCTCCACGTTCGTGACCTCCAGGTTCTTGTCGAACTTCACCGTGACGAGAGAGCCGTCCGCCTTCCGCATGTGCGCCTCGTAGGCGCCGTCACCGGCGTCGGTCTCGATCCGGTAGACGGTGCCACCAGCGACTGCCTTGAGTGCCGCCGCACGGAGCGTCGCCGCCGTGGCGCCCGATACGCCTCTCTCGTCGGGACGGACCGGCTGGGCGCCGCCCGGGAAGGATGGCTTTCCGGCGCCGCTGCTCGAAGACGACACAGTGCTCGCGCTTGCCGTGGATGCGGTATTCGATGCGGATGCGCTCAGGGCGCTCGTGACGACGCCGCCGGCGATAATGCCGGCAGCCAGCAGGCCAGCGGCGCCGACCCACCTTCTGTTGCGCCCGCGGATGGTCGTCGAGTCGGACATGACGTGATCTCCTTTTGCCGTGGTCGCCACCCTTGGCGACTGTGGCATCAACCTGCCTCCCCGACCTGGTTGCCCCGTCAAGCCCGGCTATGTGCCGCCTATGACGGCCCAGACCTCGGATCGGGTGCGGACTGCCGCTCCCTGGATCCTCCCCATGGCGCTAACATGGAGTTGGTCGTGCTTGCGCCCCTCACCAGGCAACTGGCGAGCACGACCCAGACGCCAGGGCGCCTCACCGGGAGAAGCGCCGTGGCACAAACTATCCTCGCCATTGCCGCATCGTCGTGGGCCGTCCTGATGGGCCTCGCACCAGTCCTGCAGATCCGCCGTATGGTGCGCGAGCAGTCGTCGCGGGATGTGTCGATCGGCTATTTCACGATCCTGCTGATCGGATTCCTGTTGTGGATCTGTTACGGGGCGGCGGCGGCCAATCCGGCACTGGTGATCCCCAATTCGGTCGCCCTGGTCGTTGATGCGGTCGTCATATTGATCACCGTCCGGCTTCGCAGGAAGCCCGCCAGATACCCAGCACGAGCGGCCGGCCAGCGGTCAGGCCGCTAAGCACGGCCTGGCTAAATCGGTACGATTGCTGAGCCTGGCCTGCCCGATCCCGCCAGGGCACCAGCTCCCGCCAGCCGCGGGCCTGCAGCGCGCTGCGAGGCTGAATGAGCGCGTCTCCGGTGAAGCCGCGCATGCGGTGCTGGGCGATCGCCGCGTCGCCATGCCCGGGTCGTGCTCGCCGTCCGCAACCCCGCCAAAGGCGAGCGCGCCGCTGCCACCATGGCCGGCGACACTGAGGTACGCGGGCTCGACCTGGCCGATCTGGCGTCCGTGCGCGCCTTCGCCGCCGGGTGGACAGGACCGGCGGATTACCTGGTCAACAATGCCGGGATCATGCGGGTGCCGCTCGGCCGCACCCGCGACGGCTTCGAACTGCAGATTGGCACCAACCACCTCGGCCGCCTGGACCTGGATGACCTTAACTGGCAGCACCGCCCCTACCGGTCGCTCCAGGCCTACTGCGACTCCAAGCTGGCCAACCTCTTGTTCACCCTCGAACTGCAACGCCGGCTCGCCGAGGCGGGCAGCGGTGTCGTGGCCGTGGCCGCGCACCCCGGCATCGCCACCACCAACCTGACTAGCCACGTCGGCGGCATCCGCGGCAAGCTTGGCAGGGCCTTCAAGCACCTGTTCAACGACGCGGAGCGCGAGCCTTGCCGACGCTGTATGCGGCCACTCATGACGTGCCGGGGGCTAGCTACGTAGGGCCGGACGGACCCGGCCACCTCCGTGGGTACCCCGAGCTCGGGACACCGTCGAAAAGGGCGAGGGACCGAAACCTCGCGCGGCGGCTGTGGGACCTGTCGGCTCGCCTCACCGAGCTAGCGCAGCAGCACAACAGGTGAAGCCAGGGGCCGTAAGACGTAAAAACGAGAGAGTGGAGGGGGATACACACTCCTCTCCACTCTCAATGTATAGCGCACAGGGGGGCTTGCGGCAAGACCCGGGTCATGGCGCATAATCGCAGGCCGAGCCCAGAACCTGGCGAACGAGGGCCACCAGAGAGCACGGGACCCGCACACCCCGGGCACCGACCTCAGATCGGAGCTGATGCCGTGAGTTCCCTGACCACCAGCGCGTTTGACCTTCCCGGCCACCTCACCGCCAAGGCGGACCCGGCGCTGATCGCCGGCGACGAGCAGCACTTCGCGGCGATCGCGGAGAGCCTCGAGCAGTCGATCGCCGACCTGTCGGACCGCCTCGATGCCGAGCGCAAGGCGCCGGGCGGCATCGGACAGGCGGCGATGGACCGCGACATGGAGATCCACCGGCTGGCCGCCCGGCTGCGCCTGCTGCGCCGGTTCGGCCTGGACCTGTGCCTGGGCCGCGTCGTCAGCGCGGACAACCCTGAGCCGGTCTACATCGGGCGGCTCGGCCTCACCGACCAAGCAGGTCGCCGGCTGCTGCTGGACTGGCGTTCCGCCGCGGCTGAACCGTTCTTCGGCGCGACCCACGCCAACCCGATGGGCCTGGCGAGCCGCCGCAGGTACCGGTGGACCCGCGGCCTGATCAGCGATTACTGGGACGAGGTCTTCACCCCGGACGGGCTGGACGGGCACGCCGCGCTGGACGACCAGTCCGCCTTCATCGCGAGCCTCGGCGGCAGCCGGTCCGCCCGGATGCGAGACGTGCTCGGCACCATCGCGGCCGACCAGGACGCTATCATCCGGGCGGGATCCAGCGGCGCCCTGGTCGTCGACGGCGGACCTGGTACCGGGAAGACCGTCGTCGCGCTGCACCGCACCGCCTACCTGCTGTACTCCGATCCTCGCCTCGGTCACCGCCGGGGCGGCGTGCTGTTCGTCGGCCCGCACCAGCCGTACCTGGCCTACGTCGCCGACGTGCTCCCCAGCCTCGGCGAGGAGGGCGTGCAGACCTGCACGCTGCGGGACCTCGTCGTCGAGGGAACCGCAGCGGCGCCCGAGACTGACCAGGACGTGGCCCGCCTGAAGTCGTCCGCTGACCTGGTCAAGGCGATCGAGGCGGCCGTCAGGTTCTACGAGAAGCCGCCCAGCGAGGGGATGACCGTCGAAACTCCCTGGTCTGACATCTGGCTCAGCGCCGGCGATTGGGCGGAAGCGTTCGCAGCACCTGCACCCGGTACTCCGCACAACGAGGCACGCGATCTGATCTGGGCGGAACTGATCGCGATCCTGATCGACAAGCACGACGGTGACGTCCCGGCTGGCCTGCTCCGCACGTCGCTGCTGCGGAACAGCGAGCTGCGCACGACCTTCCACCGCGCGTGGCCGCTGCTCTGGGCGGCTGACCTCGTCGGTGACCTGTGGTCGGTACCCGCCTACCTGCGCATGTGCGCTCCCTGGCTCAGCGCCGAAGAGGCCCGCAAGCTGCAGCGCGGAGACGCCCAGGCCTGGACGGTATCCGACCTGCCGCTGCTGGACGCCGCACGGCGGCGGCTCGGCGACCCCGAGGCGTCACGACGCAAGCGCCGGCACGACGCCGCCGTCGCCACCGAACGCGAGCAGATGGCCAGGGTCGTCGACACCCTGATCGAGGTTGCCGACGACGAATACGGCACAGGCCTGGTGACGATGCTGCGCGGCGAGGACTTCCAGGACGCCCTGGTCGACGACGCCGCGGTGCCCGGCACCGAACAGGACCTGCTCGCCGGCCCGTTCGCCCACATCGTCGTGGACGAGGCCCAGGAACTGACCGACGCGGAGTGGCAGATGCTGCTGTCGCGCTGCCCGTCCCGGAGCTTCACCATCGTCGGTGACCGTACCCAGGCCAGGCACGGCTTCACCGGGTCCTGGCAGGAACGGCTCGAGCGGATCGGGCTCGACCAGATCAACCACGCGTCGCTGAGCATCAACTACCGGACGCCGCAGGAGGTCATGGCCGAAGCCGCGCCGGCCATCCGCGCCGTGCTCCCGGACGCCAACGTCCCGACCTCCGTCCGCAGCACCGGCATCCCCGTCGCACACGGGACAGCGTCAGACCTGGACCCGATCCTCCGCGCCTGGCTCGCCGCCAATGCCGAGGGGATCGCCGCCGTCATCGGCGACCCCACCTTCCGAGCGACGTCCCGTGTCCGGTCGCTGACCCCTGAACTGTCGAAGGGGCTCGAGTTCGACCTGGTCATCCTCATCAACCCGGAAGCGTTTGGCACCGGCATCGAAGGAGCGGTCGACAGCTACGTCGCGGCCACCCGAGCGACCCAGCGGCTCGTCATCCTCACCAGCACCTGACAACGGCAAGGCGCCCGGCAGCCTGGGTGTGCCGCCCGGGTCGCCGTGCTCTCGATGACGTCTGCGCCCGTACACCGGACAGTTGTACGAACCCGGCGGGACGGCCTGCGATGTGAGCGGCCGCTCGCTGCCGGGATAGCGAGCAGCCGGACGCCGATCCCTTGACACGGGCATGCTGGCGTCCCAGGCTGTCCCTCACCATCAGCGACCGGCCACGGCAGCTTCGCCGACCGCATCACGATCTACTTCAAGGCCGACGTCAATCACTTGATGGGGGACCGGAATCTCAGCGTGGTCTACGTCAACCACCCGCAGCTCACGGGGTTCCGGCTTCCTGGCGGTCTTCTCGACGGTGGAGCCAGACGGCTCAAGGGATACCCATGTCGGCGCGGACATCTCGGCCGAGAGGTGCGTCAGCCTGGTGCGGACCGCGCTCGGGAGCGCGCCCGACCTGCCGGTAGAGATCGAAAGCGTCCAGCGGTGGAGCGCGATGGCCAGCACGGCCGCCTCGTTCCGGCGCGGTCGGGTGTTCCTGGCCGGCGACTCGGCGCCTACACGCGCTACGTGCTGAGGGTGGATACCTCGCTGCCGAAGGATGACCTGATGCCCGCTTTATCGTGACGGTGCCGGCGTTCGTGCCGACGGTCAGGGAAGCAGCGGAACGGGCTGGCGGCCGGGCGCGCATCGTCGTACTCGGAACCGCTCCCGACGACATGATCCCGTTCGCCGGGTTGCTCGCCCATTCCGGGCCGCCGCCACGACGGCCGACCGCCGCTGAGGCCCTGGCGCTGCTGCCCTACTCAAGCGGGACGACCGGGATGCCCAAAGGCGTCATGCTCACTCACCGGGCCCGCATCGTGGACCACGAGACCGGAGCCGATTGCGGTCCGGGCGCGACCGGCCAACTCTGGGTGCGCACGCCATCGCTGATGACCGGGTACCTCGGCAATCCCGGCGCGGCCGGCGCGATGATCGACGCGGACGGCTGGTTGCGCACTGGTGACATAGCCCGCTTCGACCCGGCCGGGAACCTGTTCATCGTGGACCGGATCAAGGAGCTCATCAAGGTCAAGGGATTTCAGGTCGCCCCGGCCGAGCTGGAAGCGATCCTGCGCGATCATCCCGGCGTAACAGACGCCGCCGTCGTCCCGGTACCGGACCCGCGTGCTGGTGAGCGACCGAGGGCTTACGTCGTGCCCGCGCGGGAGGTTTCGCTCAGCATCTGATCGAGTACGTCGCCACCCGTGTCGCGCCATACAAGCGCATCCACGAGGTCGTGTTCGTCGACGCCATCCCCACCTCGCCATCCGGCAAGACGCTGCGCCGGATGCTGGCTTCGTTCGGTGTGCCGCCCGCACCATGAGTCGTCAGGCGTGCGTTTGACCGGGCTGCGCCGGGACAGCGAACGGGCATGACCGAACAAGCAACGATGAGCAGGAAGATGGCCCACTCCGCGAGCAGGATCGCCAGCAGCTACTCGGCAGGCGTCGATCGCCCGCTGGGCGGCTACCTCACGACGATGGGTGCGTACTCCGCTGTGCTCGGGGCGCTCGCCGGAGCCGCGGTGATCAGCGGCCGTGACATCCCGGCCGGCGGGCTGAGCCCCTATGAAGTGCTGCTGGCCGCGGCCGCCACGCACAAGATCAGCCGGGTCATCACCAAGGATCCCGTGACGAGCCCGTTGCGGGCGCCGTTCACGTCGTACGACGGGACGGCGGGGCCTGCCGAGCTGAGCGAGGAGGTGCGCGGACACGGCGCACGGAAGACGGTCGGCGAACTCGTCACCTGCCCGTTCTGCACGAGCGTGTGGGTGGCGACGGGCCTGACGGCTGGAATGGTCTTCGCGCCGAAGGTCACGCGCCTGGTAATGAGTGCGTTCTCCGCTCTCGCGGGAGCCGACATTCTGCAATTCGCCCATGCCTGGCTGGTCAAGGCGACCTCTTGACGGCGCATGGAGCGAGGGAGCGGGGGTAGGCGGCGTAGCAGCCAAGCTGACAGCAGCTGCTACCGAGCGGAGGGTTCGCGATGCCACGAGGTTCAAGCGCCAAGCGGGAGCGACAGTACGAGCACGTCAAGGACAGCGCTCGGGCACGGGGCGAGAGCCCGAAGCGGGCGACGGAGATCGCGGCCCGCACCGTGAACAAGGAGCGGGCCAGGTCTGGTGAGGCGCGGACGGCCAGCCGCAGCTCGACCAAGGACATCTCCTCGTCCCGCCGCGGCGGGCTGCGGTCGCACCGCGGGGCGGGCGGGCCAACCTACCAGCAGCTGTACAACGAGGCCAGGCAGCGCGGGATCAAGGGCCGGTCCTCGATGACCAAGGCACAACTGCAACGCGCGCTGAGCTGACAAGCCAGAGGTTCGCGATGTACATCCTTGGATGGCCATGACGGGGGAGCCGGTCGGGCAGAGCGTCTCGGACGTGCTGGGCTTGCTGCGCGCGGTGCGAAGCGGCGAGACCGAGATGCTTACTCAGGCTGTCTGTGAGCTGACACTTGACGAGCTCTGGCAAGGATTCATCGTGGCGCTCGCACTGTTGTCCACCATGGCTGACGCCATGGATGAGCAGCGCTCAGCCGCAGGGCTCGAGCCCATCGCTGACAGCCTTCTCGAGGGCCTCATTCGCAACCTCAAAACTGAGTAGCCGATGTCTGCTAGCTGCTGCTCGTCGGCGGCCGGGTTCCTTCCCTTGCTGACCGCTGGTCGCTCCCGCTCAGCCATGCCGAGTTCGCGCTGGCTAGCGCCGGCCCCGTGCCGCCTGAGCAGCCGCCGCCACCACGGCGTCTGCTGCTCGGTCGCCTTGCTCATGCTGGACCGTCCCGTGCTGCCGCCTGAGACTCGTGCTGATCCGGCTCTTCCCGTGGCCTGCGGAGTAAACGCGCGGTCCACATCTGCGTCAGGTGATGCCCGACCCAGGCGAGCCGGTCGTGCCGGGCCGACCTGCGGATCGCGATCCGCAGGATCCGGCCTGACGCTCCGGCCGTTGCCGCCGCCTGGGGACGATAGCGGTCAGGCAAGTACGGCGTCGATGGTCTTCTTCAGGGCGCTCGGCTGCGATGGCTTGGTCGGGGCCTTACGCCTGGCCTGATCGAGCAGCACGCCGATCTCCTGCAGCTGCTTGCGGCTGAGACCCGCCCGTACCTTGGGGAACCAGTCCTGCTCTTCTTCCTCGATGTGGTGGCTGACGTTCTCGATCAGCACGGTCGCCTTCGCATCGAAGTGCTCAGCGGTGGCCGGCATTCCGGCCAGTTCCATGCAGAGCAAGTCCGCGACGTGGTGCTCCTCATAGGATTCGAGCACGTCATCCTCGAGATCGGGCAGCAGGGCGCGTACCTGCGGGTACATCACCTCGTTCTCGATGTAGGTGTGCACGGTGAGAAGGCTGACGATCCGGCTGACCAGAGCCGCCTTCTTCTTCACCGCACGGTCGCCGGCCCGCCCGAACTCGCGGAACAGGCGCCGGAGCTCCTTGTGGTCCTCCTTGAGCTGGACGATCGCGTCGGTCGACATGGCCTCACCTCACTTGGTCGTCGGACAGCTTCCGCTACCCAGCTATCCCTGGGTAAACGACCCGCTCCGCTTGAGCGAAGATCCGCGCGGGCATGGGTTCGGGCACGCCCCGAAGGGCAGAGTGCCCGCAAACTCGCGATGAAAAGGGGAGCCACCATGGCTGAGGAGATGACAGGCAACCTGAAGGCCACGACCACCGATGCCGGAGTCCCAGTCGAAAGCGACGAATACTCGCTGACCGTCGGCGCGGTGGATGGCCCGATCGTCCTGCACGATCACTACCTGATCGAGCAGATGGCCAACTTCAACCGCGAGCGCATCCCTGAGCGGCAGCCGCATGCCAAGGGCGGCGGGGCCTTCGGGCACTTCGAGGTGACCCGCGACGTCAGCGCCTACACGAAGGCTGCGGTGTTCCAGCCTGGCGCGCGGACCGACACGCTGATCCGCTTCTCCACCGTCGCAGGAGAGCGAGGCAGTCCTGACACGTGGCGCGACCCGCGCGGCTTTGCCCTGAAGTTCTACACCACTGAGGGCAATTACGACATGGTCGGCAACAACACCCCGGTGTTCTTCGTGCGCGACCCGATGAAGTTCCAGCACTTCATCCGCTCACAAAAGCGGCGGGCGGACAACAACCTGCGCGACCACGACATGCAGTGGGACTTCTGGACTCTCTCACCGGAGTCCGCTCACCAGGTGACCTGGCTGATGGGCGATCGAGGCATCCCGCGGACGTGGCGGCACATGAACGGCTACAGCTCGCACGCCTATATGTGGATCAACGCCGCCGGCGCGAGGTTCTGGGTCAAATACCACTTCAAGACGGACCAGGGCATCGAGTTCTTCACCCAGGACGAAGCGGATCAGATGGCGTCGGCTGACACCGATTACCATCAGCGCGACCTGTACGAGGCGCTCGAGCGCGGCGACTATCCGAGCTGGACGCTGAAGATGCAGATCATGCCCTTCGACGACGCCAAGGCCTACCGGTTCAACCCCTTCGACCTGACCAAGGTGTGGCCGCACGACGATTACCCGCTGGTCGAGGTCGGCAGGCTCACGCTCGACCGCAACGTCACCGACTACCACACCGAGATAGAGCAGGCGGCCTTCGAGCCCGACAACCTGGTGCCGGGTGTCGCGCTGAGCCCGGACAAGATGCTGCTCGCCCGGGGATTTTCCTACGCCGACGCGCACCGGGCCAGGCTCGGCGTCAACTACAAGCAGATCCCCGTCAATTCACCGCGCGTGGAGGTGCATGCCTACAGCAAGGATGGCCTGATGCGGGTGAGGAATGTCTCGGATCCCGTGTACGCGCCGAACTCCAAGGGCGGGCCGCAGGCGGACACGGCCCACCATGGCCAGCCAGCCGGCTGGCACAGCGACGGGGACCTGGTGCGCTCCGCCTACGTTCCCCATGCGGAGGACGACGACTTCGTTCAGGCCGGCACGATGGTACGGGAGGTGCTGGATGACGCCGCTCGGGAGCGGCTGGTCAGCAACATCGTCGGCCACTTGCTCGAGGGAGTGACCGAGCCGGTGCTGCAGCGCGCGTTCCGGTACTGGCGCGACGTGGACAAGAGCCTCGGCGATCGAGTGGAGGCAGGCGTCCGCGCCATGCGGGACGAGTAGCCGACAGGGCTCAGGCAGAGCGCGCAGGCGGCGGCTGGATCCAGCCGCCGCCTGCGCGTCAGCGAGCGCTTCACCGACGGCGGCCCCGCCGCGACCCAGCTTCGACTGGCTCCGCGTAGTCAGCCTCGTCCTCGTCATAGTCGTCCGCGTCGGCGCCGGCATCCTCGCCGGCATCTGCATCGCCTTCGTAGCCGGCCTGGTCGTCGTACTCGTCCTCGGCGTACTCGTCCTCGTAGTCGCCGGGCTCGCCGCTCTCGTCGGCCTCGTCGTCGGACGCCTCCCGCTCCTCCTGGAGAGCGGTCTCGTGATCCTTGACGACCTCGCCGTCCTCGATGACGCCGCGCCAGCCCTCGACGTCGTCAGGATGCATGATGGCCTGCCGCATCACGTGCCGCTTGAAGTGCTTGAGCTCCAGCCGGACGCGCCTGCCCGGTGCCCGCCAGAGATTGCCGGTCTGCTCGAAAAAGCCCTGCGGGTAGTACTCGAGCACGACGAGGATGCGGGTCAGCTCGGGCCCGAGCTCGTGGAACGTGATGGTGCCGTCGACGTGGCCCTTCTGCCCCTTCGATGTCCAGACGATCCGGCGGTCGGGCAGCTGCTGCTGGATCGTCGACTCCCAGCCGCGATGGGACAGGAAGACCTGGGCCTGCCAGTTGAGCTTCGCTTCCTCGGCTTGCTCGACCTTCTCGACCTTCTTCAGGAAGCTCGGGAAGCCCGAGAACTCGGTCCACTGGTCGTAGACGAGCCGCAGCGGAGCGCCTACGTCCATGGACTCGACGATGTTGGTGACCTTCAAGCCACTCCCGCCGCCGCCGCCCTCCTTGCCCTTGCCGAACAGGCCGCCAGCAGTCTGCTTGGCAGCGCTGGCGCCCGCGCTGAGCATGGCACGCGAGCCGCTTTCTCCCTCCGCGAGCTTGCTGGCACCGGTCAGGGCCGCCTTCAGCCCAGGGCCGCCGCCGTTCTCGGCGTACTCCTTCAGCCGCCCCGTTGAGCCCTCGATCCGGCCGACCACCGACTCAAAGGCGCGTCCTGCCATGGCACCGGCGAGATTGCCGGCCTCCGCCTTGAGGCGGCCGATCGGTGCTTCGGAGTTGCCGTTACCAGCCGTCTTGTCAGCCATCGCTCATCACTTCCCTCGCTTGCGGGCAGACGGCGAGCGCGAGCCCCCATCCGCGGCCCGCTTGGCCGAGCGCCGGCTCGTCCCGCCGCCGCGGTGGTCATGGTCTTGCTCACGGCGCCGCCCCGGCCGATCTGTGTCTCTGCCGCTTGGCTCGCGCCGCCTCGGGCGGGCAGCCTCACGTCGTCCGGACGCTGGCCCGGCTGCGGTGGCATCGCGCCCCGTCCGCCGGCCGCCGCGGCTGTCCTCGTCCGGCTCATCTGGCTCGGGTTCACCGGCCTCGGCATCGTCCTCGGCCTCGTCCTCGGCCTCGTCCGCGTCGCGCGGACTCCTGAAGCCTTCAGCGCGCTCGTGCAGCGAGTCGGTCAGCCGGTTCACCCTGTTCACCGCGGCGGCCCGCACCGCGGCCTTACCGGCGTCAGCCAGGTCATTCTTGACTGTCCCCATGACGTTGCCGAGTTCGGGAGACAGCTTGCCGATCGCTTCCGGCGATCCGACGAGTGAACCGCCGCGCTTCATGGCCTGCGTGGCTATGCCCCCGACCTTGCCTGTCGTCGCCGCTCCGGCCAGCACCAGGGCAAGCCGCAACTTGCGCTTCCTGCCGAGCAGATAGCCGGCTCCGATAGCGAGCGCGACGTTCGATGCTTTCTTCATTCTTTGGTCCCTCCCGTCACTTGAGTCGCGGCTACCCGGACGTGCCCAGGAGAAACAGCGTCACCAGCGATAACCCGCGTCCTCAGACGCCCGGCAAGCCGACAATCCCCGAAGCGGCAAGGGTTCGCGGCGCGGCCGGCATTTCTCAATTCGCGGCGTCGCCGTCCTCGGCCTCATCGTCGGACTCGCCCTCTAGCCATGCGGCGACGCGAAACGAGTTGCTCACGTCGTGGCGCCGCGCGCGCGTTCAGGCACCCGGGGGACGCCGTCGCGTCTCGACGTGCCGCGCACGCTGCCAGCTCCGTGCGTCTCCGTGCGTGTGCCGGCCGGCACGTGGTAGCGGATCTCGGCGGCTCGCGCTGTCGCCGAGATCTCCAGTGCTGGCGGCCTGTGCATTCCGGCCAGATGTCGCCTGCCCATCGGCACCCCGGTCCCTAGTCCCTGGCCCTGCGGGAGGAGCCGGACTTCTCGCGGCGCGAACGCAACCCCCTCACATCGGCATGCCCTTGGCGCCGCGGCCCCTGCCGAGCCGCATGCCGATCGCCGGCGGCGCGTCCCGCGGTCTCGCGCACGCCCTGGCCGGCCTCGTCAACTGTCTCGGCGACGTCATCGCCGACCATTTCGGCGGCGTGACCGACCCCTTCGGCGGCCTGACCGACCGCGCTGGCCGACTCGCTGACCGCGCCCTCAGGCCCGACAGCCTGCTTGCCGACTTCGCCGACTTCGCCGACATCACCGGCGAGTTCGGCGACCGCGCCTCCTGGCTGGACCGCCTGCCTGGTCGTCTCGCCGATGCCGCTGGCCGCGTCATCGACGGTGCTGATCAGGCCATCGAGGATCTGCGGGTTACGATCGATCGTGGTCAGCGCCCGGTTGAGGATCTCGTAGAGGTTGTCCAGCCGTACCTTGAGCAGCGCCTGCGCATCGACGTCCTTGATGTCCAGCTCGACCTTGCCGATATGCACGTGGACGCCGGCGACGACCTGCACGAGGTTGGCCAGGCGCGCCTGCAGCGACAGGTGGGCGTCCAGATCCTCGACATCCAGGTAGATCTCGCCGACGTGCAGCTCGGGCACGTCCAGGAAAACATCGGGTTTGTCGCTCGGCGGTCGCGGTCCGTTGCCCGGTCCCGGCCGGTCGCCCCCGCGAACGTTGCCCGTCGGCTTCCTGTTGATATCGGATGGCATGGCCACCCTCCCCCCGGCTTGGTTGCCAGCACAGCCAGCCACCACTGTTTCCACAGGTCAGGCTTTACACCTAGATGACGTCCTGAGTTTGCGGGCGGAAGGCCAGGCTGGCGTGCTGCGACTCAGCCCGCGACACGGAGCAGGCTGCGGTCAAGCTCCGCGAGCGTGCGCGCCCCGCACAGTGCCATCGACATCCGCAGCTCCTCCGCCAGGATGTCGATGGCGTGCCGCACGCCTGCCTCCCCGGCCGCGGCGAGCCCGTACAGGTGGGCGCGGCCGATCAAGACGGCGCGAGCGCCGAGCGCCAGCGCCGTCGCGATGTCAGATCCGCGCCGGAACCCCGAGTCGACGAGCACCTCGATACGATCGCCCACCGCGTCGACGATGCCGGGCAGGACGTCCAGGGTCGCCGGCAGATGATCCAGCTGCCTGCCGCCGTGGTTGGACACGATGACGGCGTCCGCTCCGTGTTCTGCCGCCCTGGCCGCCTCGTCGGTGCGCAGGACGCCCTTGACCGCGATCGGGCCGTTCCACGCGTCCCTGATCCAGTCCAGGTCCGCCCAGCTCACGGTCCCGTCGAACATCGCCTTCATCTGCTGCCTGGACGCGGGCCCGTGTGCGGACAGGTTCGGGAAGCTGGGCGCCGGCGAGGTCACGAAGCGCCACGACCATGCGGGATGCCGGGCGCCGTCGAGCACGGTGCGGAGGGTGAGTTCGGGAGTGGGTAGTTCGATACCTCTGTGCAATTCCCGGTCGCGCTCGGATCGCACCGTGGTATCCGCGCTCAGCAGCAGGGCCCGGTAACCGCAATCCATGGCCTCTGCCAGCAGGTCCTTGGCGACGGACCGGTCGCCCCACAGGTACAGCTGGAACCATAGCGGGCTGCCGTCGGCGGCGTCGGCGATCGCACCGAGCGGCTGAGTCGCCAGCGTGGACACGCCGTAGGTCAGGCCGGTCGCCCTGGCGGCCCTGGCCACCGCCAGCTCGCCTTCATGGTGGAACATCCGCGGCGCGCCCACTGGCGACAGGATGATCGGCAGCGGCATCGCGGTGCCCAGCGCCGTTGTCGCGGTTTGCACCTGGCTGACGTCGCGGAGAATGCGGGGGAGGAACTGCACCTCGCCGAACGCCTCGCGGTTGCGGCGCAGCGTCCACTCGTCCTCGCCGCCGCCATCCAGGTACGCGGCCGCGCCGGCCGGCAGCCGGCGCCGCGCCAGGTCCGCTATGTCGTCGATGTCGTAGCAGCGCGCCAGTGCCCGGACTCCGTAGGGCGCCGCCGGCCGTCCGAGGCGGATGAGATCCCTGATGTCCGACAGCTTCATGGCGGGCCGCCTGTCAGGCCTTCAGCTGGTCGATCTTGTCCCTGAACAAGGTGGTCGCGATCGTGGCCTTGCGCGGCTGGCCGCGCAGGAACGCCTCGGCGAACTTGACGGCCTGCTTGTACTCGACCTTGCCCGGCAGCGGCGGTTCGTCGGGGTTGACGTTCACGTCCACGAGGGCTGGCCCGTCGTGCGCCAGGGCCTGGCTGATCGCGCCCTGGACGTCTCCCGGGCGTTCCACCTTGATGCCCAGGCCGCCGTTGGCTCGGGCGAACGCGGAGAAGTCGGCGAAGGGCGTCGGGTAGCGCACGCCGTGCTCCGGGTAGCCGAGCACCATCTGCTCCCACAGGATCTGCCCGAGCGAGTTGTTGTTGTTGATCACGACCTTGACGGGCAGGTTGTGCTGGATGGCGGTGAGGAACTCGGCCATCAGCATGGCGAATCCGCCGTCGCCGACGTACGCGACGACCTGCCTGCCCGGGTAGGCGTGCTGGATGCCGACCGCGTACGGCAGCCCGGGCGCCATGCTGGCCAGGTTGCCCGACAGGTAGAACTGCCGGTCGCCCCTGATCGTCCAGTGCCGCGCCGCCCAGGTCGCGATGGTCCCGCTGTCGCAGGTCATCACCGCGTCGTCGGCGGCCAGCTGGTCGAGGGTGGCGACGACGAACTGCGGTGCGATCGGATCCCTGGCCGCGTCGTGCTGCGCCCGCATCTGGTCCCGCCACGTGCCCATCGCGCCGGCGTACGTGTCCAGGAACGACGTGTCGGTGCGCCGCTTGAGCAACGGCAGCAGCCCCTGCAGCGCCAGCTTGACGTCCCCGACGACCGGCACGTCGGTCGGGACCCGCGTGCCGGCCCTGGCCGGGTCGGCCTCGATCTGCGCCACCCTGGCCTTCCCAGGCTCCGGCAGGTGCTTCGTGTAGGGGAAGTTCGTCCCCAGCATGAGGAGCGTGTCGATGTCGTCCATCAGCTCCTCGCTCGGCCGCGTGCCGAGCAGGCCGATGCCGCCGGTCGTGTACGGCGAGTCATCAGGGATCACGGCCTTGCCTGACAGGGTCTTCACCACCGGGGCCGCCAGCACCTCGGCGAGCTCGAGTACCTCCTCGCGGGCATGCAAGGCCCCCGCGCCCACCAGGATCGCGATCTTGCTGCCGTCCTCGAGCAGGCTCGCGATCGCGTGCAGGTCGTCCTCCTCGGGGCGGCCAGGGGCCGCCCGCATCACCGGCGCGGTGTGCGGCGACCTGGCCGGCGCGACGTGCGCCCACGGATCGGCATCGGCGTCGGCGACCTGGATGTCGTTCGGCACCGTGATGTGCGCGACGCCGCGGCGCGCGTACGCGGTGCGGATCGCGTTATCGACCACCGTCGGCAGCTGCGCCGGGTTGTAGATCATCTGGTCGTACTCGGCCACGTCGGCGAACAGCTTGTCGAGGTTGACTTCCTGCTGGTAACCGGTGCCCAGCACGGAGGTCTCCTGCATTCCCGTGATCGCCAGGACGGGCTGGTGGTCAAGCTTGGCGTCGTAGAGCCCGTTCAGCAGATGAATCCCGCCAGGGCCAGAAGTGGCCAGGCAAACCCCGATCTTGCCGGTTGCCTTCGCGTAGCCGGTGGCCATGAAGGCTGCGGCCTCTTCGTGATGCACGAGCACGAACCTGACCCGGTCCTGGTGCCTGCGCAGGCCCTCCATGATGCCGTTGATCCCGTCGCCCGGTATCCCGAAGACGGTGTCCACGCCCCAGTCAGCGAGCCGCTCGACGATTGCCTCTGATGCGATCCGTGCCACCGTGATCCTCCTCGTTCTCGCTTGCAATCGACTGTCCAGGAAACCCAGGCAGCAAACATGCCGGCGATGGTTTGACGCGCGCGTGCCGGGCAGTGGATAGCGCGATGAGCCAGTTGCTGACGACACCGGGCCGCAGGAAGGCATCCGACCTCGAGCGCGCGCTGTCCCGCCGGGTCGACGGAGAGGTCCGCTTCGACGCGGGGAGCCGCGCGACCTACTCCACCGACGGCTCGAACTTCCGGCAGGTACCGATCGGCGTGGTGGTTCCGCGTACCGTCGACGCGGCCGTCGAGGCGGTCGCCGTCTGCCGGGAGCATGGCGCGCCCGTGCTGTCGCGCGGCGGCGGGACCAGCCTGGCTGGCCAGTGCACCAACGAGGCCATCGTGCTGGACTGGTCGAAGTACTGCAACCGGGTCGTCAGCATCGCCGACGACGCGAAGACCTGCGTGGTCGAACCGGGCATCGTGCTCGATGTACTCAACGCGGAGCTGGCCTCGCGCAACGTCAGGTTCGGTCCCGAGCCCGCCACGCACATGAACTGCACGCTCGGCGGCATGATCGGGAACAATTCCTGCGGGGCGACCGCGCAGCGCACCGGCAAGGTCGTCGACAACGTCGCGGGCCTGGAAGTGCTGCTCTATGACGGCACGAGGTTCTGGTGCGGGCCGACCAGCGACGAGGAGTACCGCGAGATCGAGCGGCGCGGCGACCGCAGGGCCGAGATCTACCGCCGCCTGCGCAGGCTGCGGGAGAACTACGCGGCGGACATCGCGGCCAGGTATCCGGACATCCCGCGCCGGGTCTCCGGCTACAACCTGGACTCGCTTTTGCCCGCGCACGGCTTCGACGTCGCGGGCCTGCTGGTCGGCAGCGAGTCGACGCTCGTGACGGTGCTGCGCGCGAAGCTCACGCTGGTGCCCGTGCTGCCCGAGCGCAGCCTTGTCGTGCTCGGCTACCCGAGCATCGATAAGGCAGCAGACGCCGTGCCGGCGGTCTTGCCGCACAAGCCGATCGCGCTCGAGGGACTCGATCACCGGCTGATCCGCGACCAGCAGGTCAAGCACCTCAACCCGCAGGCACTGAAGGAACTCCCGGATGGATCTGCCTTCCTGATGGTGCAGTTCGGCGGGACCAGCAGGGAGGACGTCGACAAGGCCGCGCAGCAGATGCTCGACGCGCTGCACGAGACCGAGCACGACCCGGCGGTGGAATTCTTCGATGATCCGGCGCGCGAGGACGAGCTCTGGCAGGTGCGCGAGGCGGGCCTGGGCGCGACCGCGCACGTGCCCGGCCAGCCCGACACGTTCGAGGGCTGGGAGGACTCAGCCGTCGGCCCTGACCGGCTCGGCGACTACCTGCGCGACCTGCGGCGGCTGTATGACGAGTTCGGCTACAGCAATGACCTGATGCCCAGCTTGTACGGGCACTTCGGCCAGGGCTGCGTGCACACGAGGATCCCGTTCGACCTGTACAGCACCGAGGGCGTGGCGACGTACCGCCGGTTCATGGAGAGCGCCGCCGATCTGGTGGTGTCCTACGGCGGCTCGCTGTCCGGCGAGCACGGCGACGGGCAGTCCAGGGGGGAGCTGCTCGAGCGGATGTTCGGGCGGCGGCTCGTCGGCGCGTTTGGCGACGTCAAGGCGATCTTCGATCGCGAGAACCGGATGAACCCCGGCAAGGTCGTCCATCCGGCCAGGCTTGACGAGCACCTGCGGCTCGGCGGCGACTGGGCGCCGGCCGCCCCGCGTGACCTGTTCTTCGGCTACCCGGAGGACGGCGGATCCTTCGTGCAGGCGGCGAACAGGTGTGTCGGCGTCGGCAAGTGCCGCCAGCACTCGCACCAGGGCGGTGCCGTGATGTGCCCGTCCTACCAGGTCACCGGCGAAGAGGAGCACTCCACCAGGGGCCGCGCCAGGTTGCTGTTCGAGATGCTGAACGGCCACGGCGACTCGCCGGTCACCGACGGCTGGCGGTCAACCGCCGTGCGCGACGCCCTCGACCTCTGTCTCGCGTGCAAGGGCTGTAAGACGGACTGCCCGGCGAACGTGGACATGGCGACGTACAAGGCCGAGTTCCTCGCCCAGCACTTCCGCGGCAGGCCATGGCGGCGGCCGCGGTCAGACCTGACGCTCGGCTGGCTGCCCGCCGCGGCGCGGATGGTCTCTGCGCTCCGGCTGGCGACACCCGCCAACGCCCTGACGCACACCCGCTGGCTGGACCGGGTGGCGGCGTTCGCGGCGGGGATCGAGCCGCGCGAGGCGCCGCTGTTCGCGACCGAAAGCCTGCAGCGATGGCACGCCAGGCGTAACGCTGCCGGCGACCGCCACCGGGCCAGGGCCGGCGCGCGGGGGACCGTGCTGCTCTGGCCTGACACGTTCACCAACTACTTCCATCCGCACGTCGGCCAGGCCGCGGTCAGCGTGCTCGAGGCCGCGGGATGGGCCGTCGACATCCCCGCCGAGCCGCTGTGCTGCGGCCTCACCTGGATCTCCACCGGCCAGCTCCGCACCGGCAAGCGGGTGCTCGGGCGCACCGTCGCGCGGCTCGCCGAGCACGTGCGTGCCGGCGGCTTTGTCGTGGGGCTCGAGCCGAGCTGCACGACCGTGTTCCGCTCTGACGCGGAAGAGCTTTTTCCCGGCGAACAGGACGTACGCCGGCTCCGTGATCACACGGTGACGCTTGCCGAGCTGCTGACCCGGCATACGCCGGGATGGCAGCCGCCGCCGGTGGACCGCGAGGTGCTGGCCCAGGTGCACTGCCACCAGCACGCCGTCCTCGGCTGGGATGCCGAGGCGCGGCTACTCGACGCCGCCGGGGCGAAGGCCGAGCACTTGCAGTCCGGGTGCTGCGGGCTGGCGGGAAACTTCGGCTTCCAGCGCGGCCACGGCGACGTGAGCAGGGCGCTGGCCGAGCGCGTGCTGCTGCCCAGGGTGCGGGACGCGGCCGCGAGCGCGGTTGTGCTCGCCGACGGGTTCAGTTGCCGCACGCAGATTCACGAGCTCGACAGCGGCGGACGCGAGGCGATGCACCTGGCCGAGCTTCTGGCCTATGCGGGCCAGCTGCCCGCCGAGCACCCCGAGCGCCGCCAGCGCGGCGGGTGACGCCGCTCATCGCCGGCCAGGAAGGCTCCACAGTAACGTGGCGCTCATCCTGGCCGCTCCCGAACGCAGCCTGGTCCTGCTCGTCACCGGCGCCGTGCTGGCCGGCGCCGGGCACGGGGGTCGCCTTCCTGGCGGCACAGGACAACCTGATCAGGATCGCCCCGGACGGGCAGCGCGCCGAGATCAGCGCCGCGTTCTATGTCCGCATCTACCTCGGCGTCTCGCTGCCAGTCATCGGCATCGGCGTGGTCGCCGTCGCCGCGACGCTGTTCACTGCCGTCGCCACGTTCGGGGCGGTCACCGGCGGCGCGGCGCTCATGCTGGCGGCGTGGCACCTGCGGCATCGGTAGCCACTGGCGGCCGGCGTGGGGCATAGGCGTACGCGACCGTCAGGGCGAGGAGCACGAGCAGCGTGAGGGCGAAGACGCTGCTCGGGAGGCTGGTGTAGAACAGGGCCTCCGCGATCGCGGTCGTGAGCCAGCCGCCGATCAGGGCGAGGCCGAATATGCGCGGCGAGGCGAGAACGGCCACCGCCGGCGCCAGCAATGCCATGGCCGCGGTCCAGTAGAGGGCGAACAGGTCCGTCGTGCCAGCCTTCGAATGCGTGCCAGCGATCGTGTCCTGCTTGAGCACCTGCCTGACGAGCAGCACCGCGCCCGCGGCTCCCGCGAGGACCACCAGCCACGGCAGAACTCCATGCGGCATCCGGCGCCCGATATGAACGGTTCCCTGGCGCGCGAGTCCGCGCCAGGCCAGCGCTCCCGCGATGGTGGCGAGCACGCAGCCGGTGACGTTGAGCCACACGCCGGGTCCTATCGGCGGGTAGGCGCGGCCGACGATGAGGTCGTACACAGCTCCGCTCGGCGCGGTTGCGGCGGCACCGAAGAGAAACGCAGGACCGACGAGCCGCCTGGTGGGATGCATCAGGAGAAAGCAGCCAGCCGCTGCGGCTGCGGCCGCCTCGATGGCGTTCTGCCACGTGTTGGCCGCGCGCGCCGCTAGGGGTGTGTAGGAAACGAAATCCGGGAACACGGACAGGACCAGCACGACCGCCGCGGCGATCGCGAGGACGCCGGCCGCTACGAGCAGCTTGCTTCCATGGCCGGCAGCTGGTGCACGCGGCTCCTCTGCCGCCGGTTCCTTGGCAGGCTCTGCATGCCGGTCAGCGGACGACCGCCGGGGTTCGGGCTCCGGTTGCGCTGCGTCGGGCAAGGACGGCTCGGGTTGCGCTGGCTTGAGTTTCGGTTGGGCTGTCTCGGTCGCGGTCGCGGTCGCGGGCTCGGGCTCGGGCTCGGGCGTGGTCTCCGCGCGCGGCTCTAGCTTGGTCTCGGTGCGCAGCGCTGGATCGCTGAGCACGGCCGGCCTGGGATCCGGCCGCGCCGGCTCCGCGACCGGCTCAGCGCTGACCGGCTCCGCTACCGGCTCTGCGCGGATCGGCTCTGCTGTGACGTGCTGTGCCGCTGGCCGCCCGCCGCCTGTGAGGTCGCTCAGCGCGTCGGCGGCCGCGGCTGCCACGCTCCTGCTGTCATCCTCTGTCAGCTCCTCGAGAGCCTGCCGCGCGGCGAGGACGCGGCCGGCATGCTTGCCGCGCAGCACGCGAGCCAGCTCCTGGACCGCCGCGCCGCGGACGACGGCGAGCGGGCTGTCAATGGCTTCCTGCACTTCTAGCGGCAGCGGTGAGGGCTGCGTGACGGGAAGCGCGCGGCGCGCGATGACGAGCTCGCCTTGCACGCCGAAGGCCCACTTTCCTGGAGTCTGATTGGGTGTCGTGGCCCGCACTTTGTCGTAGATGTAGTCGTAGAGTTCGTCGAGCGAGACCAAGCCGTCTTGATCGCGGTCCGCGTCCCCCGTTTCCAGCCCCTGCACGAGCGCGCTCGTGAACACCGAGGGCGCCGCGTCGGTTGAGTCGGCCAGCACGTCGCCCTCGAACGCGTACTCCATCGCGCTCGACGCCGTGATGACCGCCCGCCCGCGGCCGCCGAACTGGGACTCTATACCGACGCCTGAACCGGCCCTGGCCGTCATCCCGCGCTCGAAGGCTCCTGCATAACAGCAGTCCAGCAGCAGGACCACGCGCCGCGAACGGCTGCGATTCATCCGGCGATTGACAAATTCCGCGGCCACGCCCGTCGCCGCCAGCCGGCGCAGCGCGGTGTTCGCCATCGCGAAATACAGCTCGCCGTCCTCATCCTTGACGCCGTGGCACGAAAGGTGGAGTAGCAGCAGATCATCGGCGACACGATCGGCGAAGAATTCCTCGATGGCAAGGGCCACCTCGTAAGCGGGCTCGTTCAGCAGCGTCCGTACGTCAAAGCCGCCGATGGCCGGATCCTGAAGGACCCCGGCGAGTGCCCGTGCGTCGCTCGCTGGCGCACGCAGCCCACGCAAGCCGGCATCGGAATACCCGTCGCACGCGACGATCAGCGCGCTGCGACCGCCGGTCACGTGGCCACCTCGCTATGCCGGCGAAGCCATTCATCGGTCAGACGGCGCTGCTCGTCAGAGGAAACGCCGGTCAGCTCGAGGACGTCACCGCCGAGTTCCAGCTTGACCGTGCCTTGCCTGGAACGGGCCAGCCAGGACTGCACGGTGTCGACCACGGAACCAAGAAGCGGCGACTGCGCGATCGTCACGACGAGGGCACCGAGCGCTGCCACGTCAGCGCCGCGGGAACCTGGCGGCGGATTCTCCGACCGGGGCATGTACACCGAATCGACGTCCAGCTCGAGAAGCTCGCGGCGCAGCTGGCTGGTTGCGTCCGCGACGGCCTCCGCGTCAGCTCCCCGGCCGCCCGTGATGCTGATGCCGATTCTTGCCGGATCAGTGCTCATGCCAGTCCTCGCGCTCAGCAGGCGGTTCGCCAGAACCGCTCTGCTACCCCAACCCCTGTCGCGACAGGGACGTCCGCATTCGAGCGAGCGGAGTGCCTGCCGCCAAAGCCACCGATCGAACACGATGCGTTACGCCGGTTGCTGGCATTGAAGCATGGCAAAGGCAGCAGAGCTAGCCTCGATTTCGAAACGCCTTCTCCGGTGCCGATTCATCAGTGCCGGTGCTTAAGGGCCGCCAGGATGGGGCGGGCCATACTGGCGATGTGCGGATCACCATCTGGGTCCGTCCCGGCTCGGCGTCGGCACGCGTTGGCGGCGAGTACGGTGGCGCGCTGGTCGTGCGCGTTGCTGAGCGCGCCGTGGGAGGCAAGGCCACGGAGGCTGCGCTGGCTGCGCTGGCTACTGCGCTTGGCCTTCAGCGCCGGTCCATCACGCTGGTAGCGGGTGCGTCGAGCCGCCGCAAGATAGTCGACATCACCGGCGCTGATCCGTCAGCGGTCACGCGGCTGCTCGCTGGCCCGGTCACCGGACCAGCATCGTGATCATGGCCCAGGGACGGCCCGCGGGCCAGTTACTGCCGCCAGGCGCGCCGCGCGCGTTCCATCTGCTGGCCAACCCAGCCGGGGCAGTGTGCAACCTTGACTGCGCCTGCTGCTTCTTCCTCCCCAAGGGCACGTCTCGTCCTCGAGAAGACGCCGGTGCTTCCTGCTGATCGGCGCGAACAGGGGGCGGGAGTAACGGCGGCTACCCGGACGTCTATCGTTGCTGGTCAGAGGTGGGTTGTCGCGTCCGCGACCGCTGCGGGCGGCCAGCATGACGGGGGGTTGGTCATGGTGCAGCACATCGACTATCGGGCGATATTCAACGTTCTGCCCGGCATGCTCGTCGTGCTCGACCCTGCCTACGTGATCCTGGATGTCAACGACTGCTTCGCAGAGACCACGGGCCGCACGCGGGATCAGCTCATCGGCCGCGAAGCCTTCGGGATCTTCCCTGGTAACCCGGCCGACACAGGTGACACCGGCTCAGAAGAGATCCGTGCCTCCTTCGACCGCGCCAGCTCCACCGCGGAACCGGATGTGGTCAGGCTGGTCAGATACGACATCGAAGACGCGGGCCGGCCACGCGTATTCGAAGAGCGGTACTGGTCGGTGGTTAGCACCCCCCTCCTCGACGACGACGGGCATGTTGCCTCGCTCGTTGTCTGCGTGCACGAAGCGACCGCCGCCATCAGCCAGATGAAGGCTCAGGCGAGCATCTGCTAGCCGCCCAAGGTGCCGGCGATGACGCAGTGAGTGCCGCGATAGACCGAGGGCATGCATTTGTTGCAGTGGATGCACAGGGACGGGGTGTTCCCGTCTGCCCGGATGCGGTTGATGAGGTCCGGCTCACACAGCAGCGCCCGCGCCATCGCAACGAACTGGAAGCCCTCGCGCATCGCCAGGTCCATCGTGGCCCTGGTCGTGATCCCGCCAAGCAGGATGAGCGGCATCGTCACCGTGCTGCGGATCCGCCGTGCGCCCGGCAGCAGATAGGCGTCGTGGTAGGGATAGCTGCGCAGGAACCGCTTGCCGGCGAGCTTCACGCCGAGCCGTGCCGGCGGGGGCATGACCGCGGCGAACTCCTGCAGCGGCGCGTCGCCCTTGAAGAGGTACATCGGGTTGAGCAGCGAGCTGCCGGCGGTTGGCTCGAGCGCGTCGACCGACCCGTCCGCCTCCAGCCACTGCGCGACCGCGACGGCCTCGTCTAGCTCGAGGCCACCTGGAACGCCGTCCTCCATGTTGAGCTTCGCCGTGATCGCGATCCGTGATCCTGCCGCATCCCTGACCGCGCGGGCGACCTCCCGCGCCAGCCGGGCTCGGTTCTGCAGGCTGCCGCCGTAGCAGTCCTTGCGGCGGTTGAGGTTCGGGCTCATGAAGGAACTCGGAAGGTAATTGTGGCCAAGATGGAGCTCCACGGCGTCGAAGCCGGTGTCGATCGCCATCCGTGCCGCATCGGCGTAGGCGCGGACCACCCGGACCAGATCCTCCGGGGTGGCCGCCCTGGTGAAGCCGAACGAGCCGATCGCGAAACGGCGGCTTGGAGCAAGCCCGCGCGTCCGGTTGCCCCTGGGATCGGCGACCGGTCCGGCGTGCCCGAGCTGAGCGCAGACCGCGGCACCCTGGGCGTGGACCGCGTCCGTCAGCTGCCGCAGTCCCGTCATCGCCTCGGGTCGCCACAGGATCTGCCGCGAATGGGTGCGGCCTTCTGGTGCCACGGCGCAATGGGCCAGCGTTGTCATGCCGACTCCGCCGGCAGCGTGGCGGACGTGGAAGCCGATGAGTTCATCGGTGACCAGGCCGCGCCTGCTCATGCCCTCGTACGTGGCAGCCTTGATGACCCGGTTGCGCAGCGTCAGCGGGCCGAGCTTCCCTGGCCCGAACACATCTGGCACGCCGGGTTCGGCGTGGGCCGTCTGGTTCATCCGGTTCCTTCGTTCCGCGCCCAAAGGGCAGGTTAGCAACCGCATCGCGGCCAATTGAGCGATCGATGAGAACCGCGCTCGAGGTGGCCGACGGCGTGGTGACCGTGCACGGAAAAGGCACCGCCACGCGGGTGCTTGCCCGGGGGCCGGAGGTCAGTCTCGCCGTGCATGTTGCCGGGGACCGGGTGGCGATGGTTTCCCGGGGCGTGGCCGCCATGCGGTGAAGCGGCCGCCGCTCACTTGCTGCCCTTCGACGTCAGCTCTGCGCCTTCCAGGACGCAGAACGTCCGCGATGAGACCTACTGTGGTGCCATGACTGAGAGCGACACTCCATGGGAACCACCGCTGGCCGGCACCGAGGTGGAGCACCTCACGGGTGCGCTAGACCGGCTCCGAGCCACGTTCCGCTGGAAGGCCGACGACATGGACGAGGACGGGCTGCGGGCCCGGGTCGGCGCCTCAGCCCTCACCATCGGCGGGCTGCTCAAGCACCTTGCCGCCGCGGAGGACTTCACCTTCACCGCCAAGCTGAAGGGGGAGCCGATGGGGGCGCCGTGGGACGCGTTCGGCTGGGATGGCAGCGACGACTGGGAGTTCACCTCCGCCGCGGGCGACGCGCCTGAGTACCTGTACGCACTATGGGACGGCGCGGTCGGGCGATCCCGGTCCAGGCTGGACGCGGCGCTCGCCGATGGCGGGCTCGACCAGCTGGCTCACATCAGCGGGCCTGACGGCCGCCGCGGTAGCCTGCGCCGACTGGTCTGCGACCTGATCGAAGAGTACGGCAGGCACACCGGGCACGCCGACCTGCTCCGCGAGGCTGTGGACGGCCGGACCGGGGAGGATCCGCCTGCTGGCTGGCTGCCACGATCGGGCTCAGGGTAACTGAACCCTTTCCTTTCTCGCACCGGGCTTATCGCCGCCGTCGCGCTGGCCGCGGTGCTGCAGCAGCGGCACCCAGTCGCCGGCGCGGAACGCGGACGTGCCCTGCACGCGGTGGCTGAGTCCCGATCCACCGACGAGTTAGCGGCTGCTCTTCTTCTTCGGGGCACTGGCGGACTGTTTGTGATCTTGAATGACCGGGCGGGCATGCTTGTTCTGCCGCTCTCGGTGTCGGCGGTTTGTCCGGGCGTTCTGGTCGGGGTTCCGGGCTGGGAGTTTGGTCGTTCGGTGGGTGGGGTCGAGGCGGGCGGTCACGGAGAAGAACGCGCCGGACCGCGGGGCAGCGTGGCAGGAGGCGCGCCGTAGCAGGCCGAGCGCATCCGCACGACGGGGGCCCCGGTGCGCCCGGCGTCCCGGGCTGCGGCGTCCTGCGGGGTGCAGATCGTGGCGGCGAGCGCTTAGAGGTAGACAAAAGGACCGCATAGGGTCCTCAGTCTTCCTTCACCCCGGCATACCCAGAAGGCACCTTTCACTCTGCCGCGCTCAACGCGACCCGTTCACCCGGTGACCGAGGCTAAGCCGCGGATCCACTGACAGCCGTCCCGAGACCTCGCGGCACGCGGAGGTCAGGAGCTTCGATCAGCGACGATTGTCAGCGAGATCATTGGTTCCCGCCAGCACATCCTCGCGCAGGATCCTGCGGGCCTTCTCAGGTTCCTCGAAGATCGGGCTGTGCGCCGAGTCGCTGAACGTGTAGAAGCCTTTCAGCGGCGCCCGGAGACTCGTCACGTACTCCTTTGCCAGCTGGTAGCTGACCGTGTAGTCGTGCACGCCGTGGAAGAAGTAGGCGGGCAAGGAAAGCTCAGGGACCCGCTCGGCCAGATCGGTCGCCATCATCTCGTCCCACAGGGCGCTGACTCCCGTCGCGAGCTTGCCCCGCCACAACCTGACCTTCTCGGCAGGCGTGTACGCGGAGCTCGTGAGGGACGGCCAGAAGAGGCCGTTCCGCACGGACGTCATGTCGCGCGTGGTGCCGACGCCGAGACGGTGCATGGCCCGGTCCCGCACCGCGAGGTACGCCCGCGGCGTTCCGGCCGACGCTGTCACCGGCGCTGACGCGAGCCTGCGCACCATGCGGCTGTCGCCGCGCCGCTTGAACTGCACGAGCATGTACTCCTGGGCAAGCCGTTCCGACTCGAGCTGGCAAACGATCTGAGCCACGCCAATGTAGGCCAGGTACAGTTCCGGCGCGCGAGCGGCCGCCTGCAGGGCGAAGAACGTCCCGCCGGAATGCGCCATCAGGTAAATCTTCTCCTTGCCGAAACGGGCGCGCAGGTACCTGGTCAGCTCGAGCGTGTCCGCGATGAACTGCCCGCTCGTCATCGTCCCTGGAGGGATGTCAGGGCTAAAGGACAGGCCCATGCCGCGCTGTTCCCACCAGACGACCGTGAAGTCCTTCTCGAGTCCGGTCGGATACCGCTCCGTCAGGAAGAACTCAGGCAAGCCGCCGTGGAGGCAGAGCAGCACAGGATGGCCAGGGTCCGCGCACTGGACGAACATTCCCTGCCGTACGCCGTTGATCTCGGCAAATACCTTCGCGGCGGCGCTGCCGCGTGGTGTAAGTCCTGCGGACCGCCTCGACGGTCGGACGGTGTCATGTCCGGATCCGTTCAAGGCGGGTGATTCCATGCGGACCTCGCGCCGGCTCGTCGTGCGCGGGAAGCCCGCGCCTAGGGGGCGCCCTAGCCGGCGACCGGGGACGATTCTGGTCGTTGCTGCCGGCCAGGGGCTCTGGACTCCACTCTTGCGGTCCGGATGCCGCGGCCGGCAGGGCACTGCGCCCTCGGTGGCCGGGACCATTGGCCTCAGCTAGCTGAATCGTGACCTACGGCCATTCGGCCGGTGACAAGCGGCCCTGCCTCGTGATCACGCCGGCTCGTAGCGTCAGATCTGGAGGTGGCGAAGATGTCTGCTACCGCATACCCGGTCAGGGTGAATGCCAAGCTTGATGCCCCGCTGTCGCGATGGCTCTGGCTGGTCAAATGGGTGCTGGCCATTCCGCACTACTTCGTACTCGGATTCCTGTGGATCGCCTTTGTCGTCCTGAGCGTCGTCGCGTTCTTCGCGATCCTGTTCACGGGCCGGTATCCGCGAGCGATATTCGACTTCAACGTCGGAGTCCTGCGCTGGACCTGGCGCGTCCAGTACTACGCCTACGGTGCGCTCGGCACGGACAGGTACCCGCCCTTCAGCCTGCAGGATGACCCGAGCTATCCGGCGCATCTGGAGATCGACTATCCCGGCAGGCTGTCCCGCGGCCTCGTGCTCGTCAAGTGGTGGCTGCTGGCCATTCCGCACTACTTCATCGTCGGGTTGTTCGCGGGCGGCGGCACCGTCGCGGTGATCCGGCTGGGAGGCCACAACGTCAACTGGCCTGGCGGTGGCGGTCTCATCGGGATCCTGGTCATAGTCGCCGCTGTGATACTGGCGATAACCGGACGCTACCCGGACTCGGTCTTCGGATTCATACTCGGCATGAACCGCTGGGTGCTGCGCGTGGCCGCGTACGCGAGCCTGATGACTGATCGGTACCCGCCGTTCCGGCTCGATACTGGCGACGCGGATCCGAGCGCAATGATCATGACCGGGCCTGCCGGGCCAGCCGAGCCGGGCGGCGGCACGGGAGCTGGCACGTCCACGGCGCTGGCCGAGCCCGAGGCTCGCCAGGACATCGAGCAGGCCGGGCTGGAGCCTGGCCAGGCACCTGGCCAGCCGTCTGTCCAGCGGCCGCGGCAGTCAGCAGGCAGCTGGAGTGGCGGGCTCATCGCGAGCGCTGTCGCAGGTTCTGTGCTCCTGCTTGGTGCCACCGGCCTGCTCGCGGGCGGAGCCGGGTCACTCTGGGCCGGCCAGGCCATGCGTGACGGCGGGTACGTGACGTCGGCGAGCACGACGTACACCACCGGCGGGCGCGCGCTGGTCTCCGACACCTTCCGGGTTCCTGGCAATGGCTTTGACCGGTTCGGCAGGAGCGTCGTCGGCAAGGTGCGGATCCGCGTGACGGCCGCTGAGCGCGGAACGCCGGTGTTCGTGGGCCTGGCGCGAGCCCACGATGCTGCCAGGTACCTGGCAGGCGTTCAGTACACGACAATCAGGGACATCGGCACCGCTGGAAGCGCGGTTGCCGCGCCTGGCACGAGGGTGCCCGCCGACCCAGCCAGCATGACGTTCTGGGCAGCAAGTTCGGCCGGCCTGGGTACGCAGAGAGTTGTCACTCGCATCACGTCAGGAAACTGGGCGGTCGTCGTCATGAATCCGGACGCATCGGCAGGGCTGACCGTGCGCGCTGATGTCGGCGCCACGGCCCCTGGCCTGCCGTGGATCGCGGGTGGTTTGCTGGCAGCTGGCGTGCTGCTCGCTGCTGGCGGTGCGCTGCTCATCGTCATCGCGGTCAGGCGGTCCGGAGGGCCGGCGCCGCGGCAAGGCTCGCCTGCACGGTAGAGATTGGAAAGGGCGATCGTCATGGGTGATTTCTTCGGCCTCCTCGCTGCCGGGCCGTTCTTCTTCGTCAGCTCCTGGGTGCTGATGCTGTTCACCGGGGGATTCGCCAGCGATCTGGGCATCAAGCCGATCGGCTACCTCACCGCGATGGTCGTCACGATCGCGTTGTGGCTGACCCTCGCTCCGGCCATCGGCGCGATCGCCAGGGCCGGGCGGAGCAAGCCGCGGTCGAAGTAGCCCAGGCTGACGTTCCGGGCGCGCCACCGCGCGCCCGGAACGCCGGGCTTTGCTCGGCATTGACCATCGTGCGCCGGTACCTTCCGCCGGTGACATCTGTCCATGCCGACCGCTGCCTTCTGAGACAAGGTGGCACACGTGATGAGCGTCGTCGAGGTGGCAGGCCGCCCGATCGGGATTCGCGATTCCTATTCGATTTCGGCTAGCTAACCGGGTGAGTTCGCTGGTGCGCCGGCCGCGCGCAGTTCGACGCAGCAGGCGCCCGGCTGCGGCTCGAGCACGGCGACCGCCGATGAGGTGCCAAGGCCCCCAAGGAACCCGGCGAGGAAGGCGTGGTTGATGCCGCACACCAGCTCCGTGGACCTCGCGGCGAGCGGCTGGAACGGGCAGTTGCGCAGGATCAGCTGTCCTGACACTGCCTGCGCCGGCTCGAAGCCCAGCCTGACGAGGAAGGTTCTGGCCAGCGCCAGCGCTCGCTCAGCGCCCAGCCGCCCTGGCCGGCCCTGCTGCCGCTCGATCTCACCGAGCTGCCGGCCCCGCGCGGCCGCGGTGTCGAGCACGACCCGCCGGACGTCGGCGCTGGCGCCACCGACGAGCACCGAGTCCAGGAGGATCTCGGCCAGGAATTCGTGCTGGCGCGGCGGGATGCTGATGTGGACCACCCGGTCGGTGGGCTGATACGTCTTCGCGGCGCGTCCTGCCCGCCGGATGCCCCTGGCCGCTCCGGCGCGCAGCAGCCCCGCGTCGACGAGCTTGTCCAGGTGGAAAGCGGCGAGCTTGCGGGAAATCCCGACCTCGGCGGCGGCCTGGTCCCTGGTCACCGGCTCCCCGACGTCGCGGATGAATGCGTACATGCGCCGTCGAAGATCATCGGCCAGCGCTGCGACGGCCGCGATGGAGGCGGCGTCCCGCGTTTCATCCAGACTCACGCAGCCCAGGGTATCGCCCATCAGTCTGGCTGAAAACCTGACAGAAAACTGACAGACGCCGGATAACACCGTTTCAGTTGACGCCGGAACCCGATAAGACAAGACTTATTAGTTAAATAGGAGGTCTGGCATGACCAATGGGCTGTATGAGGCCAAGCGGCCGATGACCGTGCTAGCGGGCAGGTACGGCCATCCGATGCTGGTCATCGGCGCCGCGGCCCGTTGCCGCCTTACCGGGAGAACGCCTCCTGACCGGCGCTGCCATCTCGTGCCTGGGCAGGCGACCAGGCTGAGGCTACGCACCGGTGATTGTCACGCAGCACCGGCCAGGAGAGGGCTGGAGCCGCGCCAGGACATCGTTCGGGTCCTGCCGCCTTCAGCAAACGTCAGTTAAGCAGGATGTCAGCGAGGCTCCTGGCCGCCTCGATCGGTGTCGGCTGGTCGTCATCATGCAGCACATGGAGCATGACGTGGTCGGCTCCGGCTCGCCTCTGCTGGCTGATCCGCGCGGCGACGGTTCCAGGGTCGCCCCAGATCACGAGCTCCCACCCCGACCGGCCCGAGCTTCTGGATGATCGTCTGGGTCCTTGTTATCGCCATCGCTCATTCCTACCGCGCGGAACCGCTGTTACCCGCCGGGCCGGGCCGGGGCGTCCCGGCCCGCCCGGCTACCCGACGACGACGGTGAGCTTGAAGTGGCCGCGCGACCCGGTGCACGCCAGCGCCTCGCCACAGGCAACGCGGTGCGCCGTAACAACAGCCTTGCCAGGGGCCAGCGCCTTGAAGACGGCGCGTTTCGGCTGACACCCCACGCCAGGCAGGCACTTGTGCGAGGTCTTCAGCAGCGTGACCGGGCCGTCCTGCCGCAGGACGGCCGGTGTCGAGCTGCCGGCGAACTGCCAGTAACTGCTGCCGAGGATCAGCGCGACCTTGTCGCCGACGCCAACGTGAATGGTCTTGCCATTGGCGTGGTCGTGTTCGGTGATGAGCCGTGGCGCGGGCGGCGGACCGCCCGTCGAGGGATGAACGGTACCGCAGCCGACAGCAAGCATCGCCGAGGCGGCGGCGGCGAGGACTAGGACGGGCCGGAGCACGCGAGCGGAGGCCGTGGCCACGAGCAGGGGAACAATCCGGAGAGCGCGAGTGACGAACATGGGACCTCCGATAGGCGCTGAGCATCTGTTGGACGACCGCGGACGGCCCGCCGGTTCCGTCACCCGCGACAGAACACGGATTCCGGCTACTGGATAACCCGGTAGCTACCGTTTTGCGTGACTGAAAGCCGTGCTAGGTGCCGCGGTGGATCACAGCGGACGTGGTCGCGGGGGCTGAACCGCGGGGCATGTGGATACGTGAACCCAAGGACGTCCGGTTTGACTAGGTGACTTTGACAATTCGGAGAGACGTACAGTTGGGCCGTGGGTGAGCATCAGTCCCGCACGGGGGAGACCGCACCGCAGCTCCTGGTGCGAACGAAAGGGTCCGACCGGAGCCTGCAACCAGGCCCTTCATACCTGATCGGCCGTGATCCGGGCTGCGACATCGTGATCAACGACCCACGGGTGTCGCGGCGTCATGCCGTGCTCAGGCTTGAAGGGCGCCACTGGGTGCTGGCCGATAACGGCAGCGCCAATGGCATTTTCGTCGGCGACCAGCGCATCACGACGCTGCCGATCCACGGCGAGTGCATGGTCCGGCTTGGTCATCCGGCCGACGGCCTGGTCCTGACCTGCGCTGTCAGCGCCGCCAGCGCCGGCAACGGCAATGGCGTGGCAGCCGACTCGGCGGTCACCGTGATCGGAATGGCGGCGAGCGGGCCGCCGGCTACCGGGCAGCCGAGCGCGGGCCCGGCTGTTCCCGCACCGGGGCGCGCCGGCGAACCGGAGCGCGCGGGTGAACCGCTCGAGATCCCCTACGCGGTTCGCTGGCTGGTTCCGAGAGGCGAGCGGTTCGCCAACTTCGACATCTTGAACGACAACGACACCCAGCTCGACTACTACCGCAAGTTCGGGCATATCTACGCGGTCGGGATCCCCGGGAAGAAGTGGCGCATCGTCGTCGTCTCTGACCCTGACCTGCTCGATGACGTCGCGGGGAACGAGCTGCAGTTCGGCAAGCGAGTCGAGGACATCAATTTCTTCGACCAGCTGAGCAACTCCCGCGGCGGCGGCATCTCAGTGATCGGCGACGGCGAGCATTACGAGCGGATCCGCCGGGTGATGCTGCCCTGGTACTCCCCGGCGAACCAGCGCACCCAGCTCGAGCTCATGAAGGATCAGGCCAGGAAGCTGGTCGCCTGCTGGTCGGCGATGCCCGACAGCGAGCCGCTCGACGCCCGCTCCTGGATGGAGCGCTACGCCCTCGAGGTGTCTGGCCGCGGGGCGTGCAAGTATGACTTCGGTTTGCTCGACCCCAGAGGTAACCCGCACCCGCACCCATTCGCGGTCGCGGTCCCGGAGAGCACCAAGGAGTCCATCCTGCGGGTCGCAGAGCCGCGGCCCGACTTCACGCTCTTCTCGGGGCGTGCCAAGCGAGCCAAGCGGAAGCGGTACCTGCGGAACAACTCCGAGCTCTTTCGCGCGGCCGACGCGCTGGTCAGCGCCCGCATGCACACCTGCCCGGCCGGGGCGCAGACTGACCTGCTCAGCCGGCTGGTCACGACGCCGGATCCGGAGACCGGCGAGCTGCTCGACACCGTGACGGTCCGCGATCAGGTCCTCATGCACCTCTCGAACGGCTTCAACGGGCCGTCGATCACCGGCGGCTGGCTCGCGTACCTGCTCGCGACGCACCCGGATGTCGAGGAGAAGGTGATCGCTGAGATCGACGAGATCACGGGCGGCGACCCCGACCACGACCTGCGGTATGACGACCTGTTCGAGCTGCGGTACACCACGCAGGTGATCAAGGAAGCGATGCGGATCTTCCCGCCGATGCCGGTCACGATCCGACGCAGCCTCAAGGACGGCATGCTCGGCCGGTACCGGGTCAGGAAGGGCGACATCATCTTCGTCGGCACGCTCGCCGCGCAGCGCGACCCGCGCTACTGGGGCCAGGAGCCCGACCGCTTCGATCCTGACCAGTTCGCGGCCGAGAAGGTCGTGGACCGGCCACGGCACGCGTTCATCCCGTTCTCGGTCGGCAAGCGGCAGTGCATGGCGCAAGAGGTCACGTTCATGATGCTCCGCGTCGTGCTGTACGAGATCTACAAGCATTACCGGTTGCGGCTGGCTCCTGGCGCGGCCGTGGTAAAAAACGCCATAGTCACAACAAAGCCCGCCTCGGTACCCGTCGTCCGCCTGGCCCGTGCGGACATCGTGCGCCAGAAGAAGCCGCCCGCGCCGACCGGCGGCGAGCGGGCGGCAGCCGTCGCGGCTCCCGCGCCGGCTCCGGTTGCAGCCGCGTCAGCCCAGGTCGTGGGGCCCGACCGGAGCGGGCCGCCGACGGAGATCCCGGATACCAGCCCGTACCGGCACATCGTGATCGCGTATGGCAGCAACTTCGGCGCGAACAAGGAACTGGCCGACCGTTTCGCTGAGCGCGGCCACTACCAGGGCTACAGCTGCGACGTCGTCACGCTCAACGAGCTCGCCTGGCAGCCTGCTCGCACGGCCCCGTGGCTGCTCGTCGTGATGACCTCGACCTACACGTCGAACCCGCCAAGCAACGCGGCCGGGTTCAAGACGTGGCTGGAGGGTACCGAGCCTGGCACGCCCACCTGGCAGAACTGCCGGTACCTGGTCTGGGGGCTCGGCAACACCCAGTGGAACGCGTTCCTCGCCTTCCCGCGCTATGTACAGAAGAAGCTGGCCGACCTCGGTGCCACGCCGCTCGCGGACTTCGGGTACGGCGACGTGGGCTCGCCGGCCTGGGAGCGCCTGCACGCCGAGTGGAATACGCGGGTATGGCCGGCCATGCTCGAGCTGTCCGGGGCGCGGGCCACCGCGGCCGCGGCGGCCCGCGAAGCCGCCAGGCAGGCCAGCGCTGGCGCGCTGACGAGCACCAGTTCCGACATCGCGATGCAGTGGTCACTCGGCGAGGACGTTGCGACTGGCGATCAGGAAAGCCGGACGAGCGGCGCGGCAGGACGCGCGCCGAGCATGTCCTCGGTGATGCGGCGGATGGCGTCCGCGTCGCGCGTACGGACAAGGAGCGGCAGCCCGAGGCGAGAAGCCGGCCCGCAGGGCCTGCCAGCGGCAGCGGGCAGGACGCAGCCGCGCGCGTTCCTCGCGCCGGCGATCCTGGCCAATGCCGTCGGGATGGCCACGGCGGAGGCACGCGTCGTGGCCTGCAGGGACCTCCAGCCGCCTGCGTCGCCCAAGCAGACCCGCCACCTGGAGATCAGCCTGCCGCCAGGCGTGACGTACCAGGTCGGCGACCACCTCGGCTTCTGCCCGAAGAACGATGAGGAGCACGTCGAACGGCTCGCGGACAGGCTCGGCGCCGCACTCGACGCCCTGTTCATGGTGCCCGCGACGATGAACGTCACGGCCGTGCCGAAGGGCGTCGTGCTGCAGGTCCGCAACGTGCTCACCAGCCTGATCGACATCACCGGCAGACCGACGTCGGCCCTGGTGGATCTCTTGCTCGACAAGGTCACCGATCAGGCAGAATGGTCGAAGCTGATGCAGGTCAAGGCCGTCGTCGGTGACCCGGAAGGCCCTGGGTCGCCGCTGCGCACGGCGATCGACGCAGGCGGCTTCGACGTCCTCAGCCTGCTCGAGGAGTTCGGATCGTGCCGGGTGAACATCTACGACTTGCTGCAGGTCGCGCAGCCGCTGAGGCCGCGCTACTACTCGACGAGCTCGAGCCCGCGGTTCCACGGCGACGGCGTCGCCCACGTGACCGTCGGCCTGGAGGCCGCGTCCGTTCCCGGCATGGCCGGCCTGCAGTTCAGCGGCATGAGCTCGCGCTACGTGCACTCGCTGCTCGAGGGAGACCGGGTCAGCATCTTTCACGACAGCGCCGACGGCTTCCACCTGCAGGACGACGTGACGAAGCCGATGATCTTCGTGTCCGCGGGAACGGGTTTCGCGCCGATGCGGGCGTTCTTGTGGGAACGCCTGGCGTTGCGGCGCGCAGGGGTCCCGCTGGCGGAGGCCGCGCTCTTCAACGGGATCAGGTCGGCCAGCCTCGACTACATCTACCGGGACGAGGTTGCGCAGTTCAGAGCCGAAGGCGTGCTCGATCACGTGCATATCGCCGCATCGCGCGAGCGACCGGGCCGCCATGACCATGTCCAGGACCGGCTCAGGGAGCAGGGCGCGCTCGTCTGGCGCCTGCTGTCCGGCGGCGGCTACGGCTACGTCTGCGGCTCGCAGCCGATGCGCTCCGCTGTCCGCTCCGCACTCGTGGACGTCGTCGCCCACCACGGGTCCCTGCCGCCCGGGCAGGCAGAGGCCTATGTGTCCGAGATGGAGACGACCGGGCGCTACCGCCCAGACCTGTGGGCCTGACCCGGCGATACTGACCCATACTTCATGGAGACCGCATGGACCTTCTGGCCCTGATCCTGACCGTCGCGGCACTCGTGATGTTCGGGTTCGCCGCCAGCGGCCGCGAATTGCGCCGCTTCAATGAGATCGCGCTCGGCCTGGTCTTTCTCACCGCCGCGCTGATCTGCCAGTTCACCTCCATCACGAACACCCATGTCGGCCGGTGAGCCAGGACCGGCCCGCGCAGGCCAGGGCCCGCTTCCGGGCCGGGCTGCGCGTGACGACCGCGAACCTGGCGCCTGGCTTCGCCCAGGCCAATCTCATCGTGCTGCCAGAGGCGGCCGCGGCCGAGTTCGGTGAGTTCGCGAAGCGCAACCCCGGCCCGTGTCCGCTGCTCGACGTGACCGCGCCGGGCAGCACGCGGCCCCGCCTCGCGCCGGGCGCAGACCTGCGCACCGATCTGCCCGCGTACCGGGTCTGGGAAGACGGCGCATGCGTAGCCGAGCCGGACGAGGTCACCGGGTGCTGGCGAGATGACCTTGTCGCGTTCCTGACGGGCTGCAGTTTCACCTTCGAACGCGCTCTCGTCGCGGCTGGCGTGCCGGTGCGGCACGCGGAGCTCGGCAGCGTCGTGCCGATGTTCGTCACGAACCGCCCGTGCCAGCCGGCCGGACGATTCGCCGGGCCGCTGGTCGTATCGATGCGACCGGTGCCTGCCAGCCTGGTCCCCACGGCGGTCGAGGTGACTGCCCGCTACCCGGCCGCGCACGGGGTGCCCGTGCACACCGGGGACCCGGCCGCCCTGGGCATCGGCGATTTGGCCCGCCCCGACTACGGAGACCCGGTGCCGCTCAGGCCCGGTGAGGTGCCCGTCTTCTGGGCGTGTGGCGTCACCCCGCAGGCCGCGCTCGCGGCCGCGCGGATTCCGTTCGCGATCACGCACGCGCCGGGACACATGTTCATCACCGACGTGCCAGAAACCGACCAGCGGCGCTTCGGCTCGGCCTGATCGGCACCTGGCTTAGAACGCGACCACGACCTTGCCGATCGCGCGCCGGGTGCTTCAGCTCGTCGATCGCGGCCCGCGCCTGGCTGGCGGGGAACCTGGCGGACACGTGCGGGCGGGGCAGGCCGGCCTCGTACATCCGCAGTACCTCTTTGCAGTTGGCCCGGTCGATCGCGGGATCGGTGGCCGCCCAGCCTCCGCACAGGACGCCGACGACCTGGCAGCGCTTGAGCAGCACCAGGTTGGCCGCCACGCGCGGGATCCCGGACGGGAAGCCGAGCACCAGCAGCCGTTCGCCGGCCCGCATCGCCGCCCGCTGAACGAGCGCGTGATAGCCGGTCAGGTACGTGGTCTGGATGGCCGCCGCCTCGTCGAGCGGCATGCTGGCAGGGATCTTCTGCACCCGGTCCTGCGGCACCGCTACGAGCTCGGCCATGCCGCCCAGGCTCATGCGCGCCATCACCCGGTCGCCGGGACTGAAACTGGTCACGCCGTCCCCGAGGCCAGCAGCCGGCCAGGAGGGCCCTGCTCCGGTCACCTCGCCGCCGACCTCGCCGCCAGGCGTGAACGGCCGCGGCGGCCGCAGCTGGTACTTGTCCTGCAGCAGCTGCACATCGGGATAGTTCACGCCGCAGTAGCCGACCCGGATCAGGACCTCGCCGGGGCCAGGGACCGGGTCAGGAACCTCCGCGACGCTGACGTCCTCGGCACCGGGAGCGTCGGAGCTCACCACAGCCTTCATGTGTTACCCCTAGACGATCGAGGTCCTGTGACCCTTCCAGTACTCGTCCCTGAGCAGGCGCTTGTAGAGCTTGCCGGTCGCCGACCTGGGCAGCTCGGGAACGAAGTCGATGGTCTTCGGGCACTTGAAATGCGTGAGCCTGGCCCGGCAATAGCCGATCAGCTCCTCGGCCAGCTGTGGGCTCGCGCTCGCCGGGTCAGCGAGCTGGACGACAGCCTTGACCTCCTCGCCGAGGTCCTCGTTCGGGACGCCGATGACCGCGACGTCCAGCACGGCCGGGTGACCGGACAGGAGGTTCTCGGTCTCCTGCGGGTAGATGTTGACGCCGCCGGAGATGATCATGTACGTCTTCCTGTCGGTCAGGTACAGGTAGCCCTCCTCGTCGGCATGACCCACGTCCCCGACCGTGCTGGTGAGGCCGTCGCTGGTGCGGCTGTCGGCCGTCTTGGCCGGGTCGCCGAAGTACTCGAACGCGGTCGCGCCCCGGAACCAGATCGTGCCGTCCGTGCCTGCGGGGCACTCGCGTCCCTCGTCGTCGAGGATCAGCAGTTCGCCGAGGATCGGCTTGCCGACCGTTCCCGGGTGCGCGAGCCACTGGGCCGAATCGCAGAACGTGAACCCGTTGGCCTCGGTCGCGCCGTAGTACTCGGTGATGATCGGGCCGAGCCAGTCGATCATCGCCTGCTTGACGTGCACAGGGCACGGCGCGGCGGCATGCACGATGCACTCGAGGGACGAGGTGTCGTAGCGCCGCCTGACCTCTTCAGGCAGCCGCAGCAGCCGGCTGAACATCACCGGGACCATCTGGCAGTGCGTGACCCTGTGCCGCTCCACCATCGCCAGCCATTGCCCGGCGTCGAAGTGCTCCATGACCACGGTGGTCGCGCCGAGCCGCAGCGCAGCCGACACGCTCGCCTGCGGTGCCGAATGGTAGAGCGGGGCAGGGTTGAGGTAGGTCATGCCTTCCCTGAACCCGAACATGTGGCGCACGAACAGCATGACCGGCAGCGGCTCGTCGGGCGCGATCTCCGGCAGACCGCGCAGCACCCCTTTTGGCTGGCCGGTTGTGCCTGAGGAGTACAGCATGGCCGTGCCGAGTGCCTCGCCGGGCACTGGCCCACCCGGGCAGCCGGTGACGGCCGCGTCGTAGGACTCCCAGCCGTCCGGCGGCTCGCCGGGCCCGGTGATCAGCATGCGCTTGAGGTCCTGGCACGTCGCGGCCGCCGCGACGGCCACGTCGCGGCGGGCAGCCGAGCTGAACAGCAGCCTGGCGCGCGAGTTGGCGATGATGTAGGCCACCTCGTCAGCGGCGAGATAGGTATTGATGAGGGTGAAGTACAGGCCGGTCCGCTCCGCGGCACCCTCGATTTCCAGCAGCTGCGGGCAGTTCTCCATCAGGACCGCGATGTGGTCGCCACGCTCCAGGCCCGCCGCGCGCAGCAGGTGCGCGGCGCGGTTGCACCGGGCCTCGTACTCGCGGTAGGTCACGGTCTCGCCGGATGTGGCCATGATGATGGCGGGCTGGTCAGGGCGCTCAAGAGCGTGCTGGCGCGCGTACACGCTTCCCTCCTCCGCGACCGCGGTCGCTGCTCGGCTGAAGGCAGGCTACACAATCGGCGATGATTCACGTGGAACTGAATGTTCCCGGTGCAAGGCCGCGCACCCTACGATTCCGACGTGGTCAATGTGCGGCAGACCTGGCGAGCATCAGGGGTGGTACCGGGCTGCGCAACCGGTGCTGTCCATGGTCGACCTGGAGTTGCATCGTCACGAACAAGGCCTGCGAGAACCCGGAGGAGACGTACCTAGACGGACCCGGCATGCTGATCGTGTCCTCGATCTTCAGCTGGCCCTATACCGTCTGGTGCACAGCGCCGGGCCGCCAGGCTCTCGCAGAGCGCCGCGCCACCACGGGCGCCGTCGCCGTGACGCCGCCGATTCGCCCGGCTGGGCGTCGGTGGCTGGCGGCAGGCCTGGGTCGGGGCCGGGATGCGCGGCGCGCCAGAGGGCGACCATCTGTTCCTCGTCCGCGAGCGGCACGAAGATCGGGGAGTCGAGCGGAAACCTGCGCCATTCGATGATCCGGCCGTTGAGATCGGCCGCGGCGTTCCTGACGTCGTCCTCCGACGGCAGGGCGGGTGCCATCTCGGCCAGTACCTCGCGCTCCTTGCGCAGCTTGAGCGGGGTCGGCAGCACGTCCTGGGTGGACAGGCCCTCCCTGCGCAGGTACTCGCGCAGCCAGGCCTGCGCGGCGTCCTCGTCCCGCCTGGGCAGCGGCTTGCCGGCACCTGGCAGGTCGTCGAACAGCCCGCGGTCAGCGGCGTCCTCGATCTGCTGGTCGATCCACGATCTGAAGCTCATGCCGGCGGGCTTGCGCTCTGTCATGCCCCGTCTCTCTCGACGTCCTCGTTGGCTTCGAGCCTAGTCGACCAGTCGGCGACGATGCCCTCGGGCGCCGGCGACTGCCGATGGTGAAGATGGCCGACTACATCCTGGAAGGTGAGGAGGGACCGGTCCGGCTGGCAGACCTTATGCGGCCTCGGGAAGGCTCAGCCGTGCTCGCATCGCCTGATCAGCGCGTCGCAGAGAGCCGGCCGTACTTCGCAGCGCTTTCGCGACGTTGGCGCGAAGGTGTCACGCTACCGACAGGCGCCGTTGGGGTCGGGTGAGGCGCTTTCATCAGCCAGCTTTCGAAAGAAGCCCGCTATCACGGTGATCTCCCGGCAATATTTCGAAAATCTCCCGGACAAGATCTAGTATGATGGCGGCGGCGCGGCTCTGTCAAACGAGTTTGTGCTTGCTATCTTTCGAAACAGATGGCTCGTGGCGTCCTGAGACGGAGGCGGCCCGTGCCCACCAGATCGACCAGGAAACCGGCCGGGCTGCAGCCGGTCAGGCCAGCTCGTGCTCCTGCGGGTCCCAGCGCGGGCACCCTGACGAGCATCGCCGCCGGCACCGGGGTATCGCTGTCCACAGTGTCGAAGGTGCTCAACGGCCGGACCGACGTCGCGCCGAGCACTCGGGAGCGCATCGCCCTGGAACTGCGGCGGCACGGCTACGAGCCCGGCTCCGCGGTCGGATTCGGGGTCGTGGATCTGCTTCTCGGGGCAGGCGAGTGCACGGTGACGGGCGAGCACAGCCCGTGGGCGGAGGAGCTCATTTACGGCACGGTCATCGCCGCGGCCGAGGCAGGCCACAGCGTCGTCGTGACGCCGGTAAGCACCCGGGGCGAGTTCGACCGCTGGCTGGCACTGGCGGCCATACGCGGCACACATGGTGCCCTCAGCGTCCTGCACCTGCCCGGCAGCATGGAGCTCGAGCAGCTCGCCAAGGCCGGCATCCCCGTCGTGGTGGTCGACCCCGCCGACGAGCCCGGATCAGCGGTTCGGTCGGTCGGCACGACCAACTGGCAAGGCGGCCTGACAGCCACCCGCCATCTCATCGAACTCGGTCACCGCCGCATCGCGGCCATCGCAGGCCCGTCCAGCCTGTGGTCAAGCCGGGCGCGCGTCGGCGGTTACCGCGCTGCCATGCTCGAAGCCGGGCTGCCTCTGAAGGACAGCTTTATCCGCCCGGACGAGTTCTCGGTAGACGGCGGCAGACGGCAGGCGATGGAGCTGCTCACCACGGAGAACCGGCCGACCGGGATCGTGACCGGCAACGACGCACAGGCGTTCGGCGTCCTGCAGGCGCTCGGCCAGGTCAGGCTCCGCGCTCCCGACGATGTCAGCGTTGTCGGCTTCGATGACGTGCCGGTGGCGAACTGGGCCGCACCGGCGCTCACAACCGTCCGCCAGCCCCTAGCCGCGATGGCTGCGACCGCCTTCCGGATGCTCAGAGCAGGCGACCATGCTGCGGCCGCGCAGTCGCACCACATCGAGCTGGCCACCACCCTGGTAATCCGGGACAGCACCGCCCCGCCGCCGACGACCCCCTGAAGGCAGGTGCGAGAGAACGAGCGAGGGAGAAGCCACCCTGGAGTGGGCAGCCGCGATGGTGCCGGACGTTCACGCCATTCCGGTTGGCCGGGATTCGGCGTGGCGCTAAGGCGCTGGAGCCCGGTTGCCAGGCAAGGACGCTGACTGGTTGGCGTCGGCGACCAGCTGGAGCGCCTGGGCGCCGAACCAGTCTCCGGCCGCGGGGCCGACCTGTCCCCACAGCGGATCGAATGTGCTCTGCGCGCTGGCCGGGACGCAGTACTGGTTCGGGCAGTTCCCGTTGAAGAAGCTGGTCTCTGCCTGGTAGGTGCCGGGCTCGACCGGGCCGCTCCCGATCACGCCGGATGCCCGCGCGTACCGTGGCAGCAAGGCCGCGCAGGGCGCGTCTCATCCGGTCGGTCATGCGTTCCTCCCCTGGCCAGCCCGGGGGCATCTGATGACTTTATTGACTTTTCGTAAACTGACCGTAAGGCGGGGATCGGGCGGGTCAGCGGGTCCGCGCTGAGTCATGTGCCGTTGTGGCAAGATGGGGGCGATGAAACCCAACAGGTCGGTCCCGCCGGCAACCGTCGTGCCCATCCTGTCCTACCCCGACGTACGGGCGGCTGTGGTCTGGCTCAGCGTGGCTTTCGGCTTCGTCGAGCGCACGCGGATAGGCGAGAGCCACCGGGCTCAGATGAGTATCGGCGCAGATGGCGCGCTGATCGTCGCGGAACGCCGGGGCGAGATGCCAGCGCCTGATGATGGCGTGGCGCACCTCATCCGGGTCAGGGTCGAGGACGTCAATGCCCAGTTCGAGCGGGCCCGTGCGCACGGAGCACGCGTGCTCGAACCGCCAGTTGATCGTGAGTACGGCGAGCGGGACTGCACCATGGAGGACGTGGCTGGCCACCGATGGCAGTTCGCCGAGACGGTGCGGGACGTCGCTCCTGAGGACTTTGGCTGCACGACCGTCGCGCCCTGGCCCTGCTTTCCTGGCGCCTGAGGGCTTTGGCTTGACGATCCACCGATGTCGGCCGCGGAGTGACAGGGCGGCGAGTTACGGCGTGATGCCGGGACACATGTCGGAATTGGTGATCGCGTCGAACGTTGCCAGGTGGTATGCGTAGATCCCGCCGGCCGTCAGGATCGGGTCGGTCTGTGCCGCGGTCTCTCCGGCCGCCCAGTCGGCGCACAGGGTGTTCCCGGTGGAGATCAGCCACCCGTAAGGGGCGGTGATTCCGGCATTGGCGATGTCCGCTGCGTAGATCGACTCTGCGTCGGGCGGCCGTCCTGCCGTAGGCGGCACGGCCGCTGGAGCCGGCTGCGCCGGCGCTGGTGTGACAGTGACGATCTTGGTCCGGTGCTTGATCTTGGTTTTGCCTGGTGCCGGCGCGGCCGTCGCTGGCGCGGTCGTTGCCGGAGCGCTCGGCTTGATGATGACCCGGGGCGGGCTGTGGTCTGCGAACAGAGCCGCTCCTGCCAGACCGGCGACCCCGAGGACCACCACTCCTGCTCCGACGATTCCTGCGATCTGGATTGGTCGCATTACCTTCTCACCCCCGGTTAGACGCCTGGCCACCGCTGCTGCGACGGGTTGGCCCGGTGTCTTCAGGCGACCACCAGACCGGATGGTGCGGACAGGGCCGAAGGTCACTGCCGGTGGACCGGGAAGGTGCCCAGGCAATCCACCCCACCCACTACAACTTCTCTGGTCATGCGCTTGGCAGGACATGTCAGGCCGGGAGCTCGGCTCTGCGGAGCGCTCGGCAACTTCGGCTGCCAGCCGGTCGCCTGCAGGGCCGCCGCCGTCACTGCGTCTTACTTGGGGTTCGGTGGCCCAGTCCAGCCCGGAAAATGAGCCGCGCGAACGGCGATGACTTTGCGGCTCGGGCAGGGTCTAGAAGTACAGACTGCAAGGTGCAGGCTGCAGGTGTGACAGTCAGGAGGCCCCATGAACGCCGCCGCACTACCGCCCGTCGTCGACGCCGCGACGTGGCAGCGCGAGCTCGACGCACTGCGTGCCAGGGAGAAGGCAGCGACCCGGGAGCTCGACGCGGTGGCCGCGCAGCGCCGGCGACTGCCGATGGTGAAGATGGCCGACTACATCCTGGAAGGTGAGGAGGGACCGGTCCGGCTGGCAGATGTCTTCGGCGGCAAGTCACAGCTGATCGTCTACAACCACATGTGGTTCCCCGGCGAGCAATGGCAGTGCCCGGGCTGCACAGGGTTCACCTCGCAGTTCACTCGGCTGGGGTTCCTGGACAGCTACGACGCCCGGTTCGTCATCGTCACCCAGGGCCCGATCGACGAGGCGCTCGCGTACAAGCGGCGGGTCGGGAACAAGATGACCTGGTATTCCACGGCAAACAGTCCGTTCGGCGGCGACGTCGGCGCCCCGCCCGGCGGCGGGTTCGCTGTCAATGTGTTCCTGCGTGACGGCGACGCCGTGTATCGCACGTGGCACACCAGCGGGCGGGGAACCGAGCAGCTCAGCTACACCTTCGCGCTGATCGATCTGCTGCCTTACGGGCGGCAGGAGGAGTGGCAGGACTCGCCTGAGGGCTGGCCGCAGTCACCGACTTACAGTCGGTGGACCGAATCCGCAGACATCGCGGCCGTGTACGGGCCAGATGCGTAGGGCCGATCAGTGCCCCGGCTCGTCCAGCTCGTCGTGCAGGAAGTCGCGGAGCACGGACTGGAACGTCGCTGCCTCTTCGACCTGCGGTGAGTGGCCGGACCGCTCGAAGACCACCAGCCGCGCGTCCGGGATCAGCGACGCGATCGTCTCGGCCGAGGACACGGGCGTGATCCAGTCGGCCCGCCCGACGGTGACCAGCGTCGGGCAGCGCACGGCGGGCAGCTGCGGCTTGAGGTCGTAGGCCGGCATGTTGTGCTGGAAGCACCAGTTGTGCGTCTCGTACCGGTAGCTGCCCGACTCGACCCGGGCCGCCGCGGCGGCCGGGTCGTACTCGAAGTCGTACAGCGGGATGATCTCGGCCCACCGCGCCTTCAGGTCTGCGTCGTCGCGGATCCTGCCGGTCCAGTACCGGTCGAAGTTCTCCCAGTTGATCGAGACCCGGTTCTGATTGCGAGCGTTCTCGTAAGCGCGCTCCAGGTTGGAGTTGTCGGCCGAGGTATCCCGTAGGATCATCGCCTTGACCCGGTCGGGGTAGGCGAGCGCATACTCCATCGCGATGAAGCCGCCGTAGGACCCGCCGGCGACGACGATTTGTTCGGCTCCGATCCACTGCCTGAGGCCGTCCACGTCGGCCGCCCACTGGGCGTGCGAGAACGGCGGCGTGCCCTGGCTGCGCCCGCAGCCGCGGGCGTCGAAGACGACGACCCGCATCTCGTCGGCCAGCGGGCCGAACGTCGCCATCGGCTCGGCCAGCGAGCCTATCCCGCCGCCGCCGTGGTGCGCGATCAGCACCGGTGCGTCCTGCGGACCGAGCACCTCGACGTTCAGGTCATTGCCGTTGATGGTCACGAACATGGCCGCTCCCGGATTCAGCCGTCGATGTCGCGGTCGGCGGGCCGCGCTGGGCCGCCGGCCGGCAGCCGGTGCGGACCGGCCGCCAGCAGCCGCCATAGCTGCTCCCAGGCCCGCATCCCTTCCCTGAGCCGCCGGAGCCGCAGGTATTCGTTCGGCGCATGCAGCTTCTCATCGGCGGTCGAGAAGGAGAAGAACAAGGTCTTCGCGCCCAGCTCCCGTTCGAACAGGACTGTCGCCGGGAGCGTCCCTGGGACGTGAACCTGCAGGACCTGCTGGCCTGGATAGACGGCCTCCAGCGCGGCGGTCGCAGCGGCGATGGCGGGGTGACCGGCCGCGATCGTGTACGCGGGAACCCTGGCCAGGTCCGGGTGCACGGTGACCCGCAAGCCTGCCGTCGGAGCGCGGCTCACGTGGGCGATGATCGCGTCGATGACCGCGTCGGGGTCCTGGCCCGGGACGAGCCTGCACGAGACGTGGCCGACGGCGACGTGCGGGATCACGGTGTACTTGCCGCCGCCGGCGATGCCGTTGACGTCCAGGGTCGGCCGTTCCCACAGCCGTTCGAGGGTCGAGTAGCCCGCCTCGCCGTGCGCCTGCGAAAGCCCGAGGTCGCCGAGGTAGCCAGGTTCGGAAAACGCGACGCCGCCGATCTGCTCGCGGCGCTCGGCCGTCAGGGGCGGAATGCCGTCATAGAAGCCGGGCACCGCGACGGTGCCGTGGCGGTCATGCAGGCTGGCCAGGACCTCGCTGAGCACGTGCAGCGGGTTGGCGACGGTGCCGCCGAACCGGCCGGAGTGCAGGTCGCTGCTGGCGCCCTCGACTCGTATGTCAAGGCTGACCAGGCCCTTGGAGGCGAGCGCGACCGACGGCTCGGTGGGCCGCCACATCGCGCCGTCCGCGGAGATGACCAGGTCGGCGGCGAGGTCGCGGGCGTGCTGGCGCAGGAATGCTGGCAGGTTCGGGCTGCCGATCTCTTCCTCGCCCTCGAACAGGAACTTGACGTTGAGCGGCAGGCCGGCTTCCTGCTCGGCGAACGCCTGCGCGGTCTTCAGCACGATGTAGACCGGGCCCTTGTCATCGGTCGCGCCGCGGCCGCGCACGACGTCGCCGTCGACGGTGAGCTCGAAGGGCGGCGTGTGCCATTCGGCGAGGTCGCCCGTCGGCTGGACGTCGAAATGCCCGTAAACCAGCACGGTCGGCGCTCCCGGCGCTCCGAGCCACTGACCGAGGACGACGGGATGGCCGGCGGTCTGCACCACCCGGCCGCCGGCGAAGTCCAGCTGAGCAGCGACCCAGCGTGCCGCCGCGTTCATCGTGTCGGCGCTGGCATCGCGGCTCACGCTCGGTACCGCCACGAACTCGGCGAGTTCGCGCACGTAGCTGGCGTCGTCGTGGCTAAAGGAAAGCATCGCCGCCGTCAATCGCGATCGTCTGCCCGGTGACCCAGTCAGACTGATCGGACACGAAGAACAGGACGCCGTTGGCTATGTCCGCAGCCTTGCCGAGCCGCCGGGTCGCGATGCCGTCGATAAGGGCTTGCTGGCCGTCGGCGCCGTAACTCTCCCACTGCGCGATGCTGGTCGGGTTGGAGAGGATGAAGCCGGGGGCGATGCAGTTCACGGTGATCCCGAATGGGCCAAGCTCGCGTGCCATCTGCCTGGTGAACCCAATGAGGCCTGCCTTCGCGCTTGTGTAAGCCTGGATGCCGGTCTTGCTGACGCTCAGCCCAGCCCCCGACGAGATGTTGACGATGCGGCCCCAGCCGCGCTCCTTCATCGCCGGGATCACAGCGCGGACGCAGTGGAACGCGGTCGTCAGGTTGGCGTCGACAACCGCGTGCCAGGCCTGGTCGGTGACGTCCTCCAGTGGGACGCCGACCTGGCCGCACACCCCGCCCGCGTTGTTCACCAGGATGTCCACGGCGCTCAGTCCCGTGAAGAACGCGCGCACCGCCGCCTCGTTGGTGAGGTCCACGGTGTCCTTGTCGACGCGCTGCACGTCAGCGCCATCGCCGGCGAGCGCGTCCGCGATGCCGGCCCCGATACCGTGGGCCGTGCCGGTGACCACCGCCGTCCGGCCGGTCAGCCTCTTGGTCATGGGCTCCTCAGCTCAGAGCGCGGCACTAAAGACCGGCACGAGATCCCCAAACGCTACTACAGCCGTCTAATTCTCCCTCAATCGGCTACCCGAGCTCGCGCGCGAACATGGCGCGGCAGTCAGCCGCCGTCGCGGCCCGCGGGTTCGACGGCGTGCTCGTGTTCGCCTCGGCCTTCTGCGTCAGGATGTCCAGGTCCCCGGCCTTGATCGGGTCGCGCATCGGCGGCACGCCCAGGTCGGCGTCGAATGGCGTCACGGACACGTCGCCCGCGTCGGCGACCTGCACGGACTGGAACGGTGACAGCCCGAGCTCGACGTGGTACCCGGGCCGCAGGCGCCTGGACGCCTGCCGGACGGCCATCGGCCCGAACCTGGCGCCAGGCCGGTACGACGTCCCGTTGTCGAACGGGACGCCGAGCACGGCGACGTCGTAGTCCGTCACCCGGTCGATCTCTGGCAACCTGGCTAACGTAGCCGTCGCCGAGTGGTGGTTCGCGCCGCAGGCACTTGACCTGCTTGCGGCCAGCAGCCGCCCGTGGGTCCGGTTATCGCCTTGTGAACCGGTCGGTGTCGACCAGGCCGCGCCCGAACGCGTCGATCCGCTTCCAGCGGCCAGGCGCGTCAAGCAGCTCGAGGTGGCCGAGCCGCTTCGGCAGCGCAGGGTCGATCAGCAGGTGGTCGTCCTGCGGCTCGAGTCCGAGCGCGGCGCGCAGCAAGAGCAGCGGCGCGCCCGTTGACCACGCCTGCGGGCTGCACGCCGTCGGGTACTGGACCGGGTACCTCGTGAGGTTCCGCGGGTAGCCGCCGAACGCCTCAGGAAGCCGGCCGGAGAAGACCTCGGCAGCCTCCAGGATGCCAGCGGCGACGGCGGCTGCCTCCTCAGAGAAGCCGTACCTGCGCAGGCCCCAGGCGATGATGGAGTTGTCGAACGGCCAGACCGCGCCCGTGTGGTACCCGATCGGGTTGTACCGCGCCTCGCCGTCGGCCAGCGTGCGCACGCCCCAGCCGGAGTAGAGCCGCGGGCTCATCAGGTGCCTGGCGAGCGCACGGGCCTTGGACACCTCGACGATGCCGCTCCAGAGCAGGTGCCCGATGTTCGACGTGAGCGAGTCGACCTGACGGCCGTCTGCGTCGAGCGCGACGGCGAAGTACTCGCCGTCTGCCACCCAGAAGTCCTTGTTGAACCTGCGCTTCAGGCTGGCCGCTTCCTTCCGCAGCTGGTCGGCGAGGGACTCGTCGCGCCAGACCAGCCTCGCGAGCCTGGCGGCGCGCACCTTGTCGTCGTAGGCGTAGCCCTGCAGCTCGCACGTCGCGCGCGGGAACCCTGGCAGGTCGCCGCGGGAGTAGGAGATCGAGTCCCATGAGTCGTGACCGGCCCGGCATGGTAAGCGTGGAGAACCGCAGGGCGGCCAGGTCGGTCAGGCACCGGTGCTGGCCGGCCTCGGCGGCGAGCACGTCAAGCTCCGTCGTCCACTCGCCGTGCGGCGGGATCGTCACGGTGAACTCCAGGCCGCGCTCGTCGATGGCGGCCGGCGCGCTGGAGCAGATCCAGGTCTCCCTGACGTAGCTGTCCCGCCGGTACCTGAGCACCAGGTTGCCGCCGGCGACCTGGCGGGCGTAGGTGCCGCGCTTCCTCAGCGCGTCCTTCACCTCGAACAGGTCGGCGAAGTCGCTGGCCGCGTCGATCCTGATGGTCAGGGTGGCCGGCTCGGCGCTGTGGTTCAGCTCAGCAGCCCGCGCAGGTAAGCAGCCGTCGCGGTGAGCCTGCCGGTCACCAGCGCCCCGAGGTGGCCGCGCCCGATGCGCACGACGGCGTCGGCTGGCCCGTTCTTGTGACTGACGGCCACGTCGCCCTTGGTCGCCGTCACGTACCAGTGCTCGGTCGACCGGCGGCGGCTGTCGTTGTCGCCCAGGATGTCGAAGCGCAGCGTCGCCGAATTCCGCTCGAACGTAGGTACGTGACCAGCGGCCGCCAGCCAGGCGAAGAAAGAACTGACCGGATCGGACGCTGCTTCTTTCGCGCTCTCTGCCCGCACCGTGCCCCCGTTGGTGCCTGCGACGCCCGCCCCGTGTCATTCCCGCCTAGCCCGCCGTCCATGCGGGTGGCTGATCATGGACTAGCCGTGGGCGCCGAGCACGGCGGCGGGGGAGGCGAGCAGGCGCCGGACGGCGGGGACGACGCCGTCGACGCTGTCCACGACGACGGGGAGCGCCAAGTCCTTCGCGCCGACCACGAGGTGCTCAGCGAACGCGGCCATCAGCGCCCGCCATGCCGGGCCGACCAGCACGAGCTGAGCGGCGCCAGGCTCGGTCTGCATCGCGGCCCAGATCGATGACGCCTCCGCCAGCGTTCCGACGCCACCAGGCAGCGCGACCGCTACGCGGGCGGCGAGCAGGTGCCCGAGCCGTTCGGTATAGCTGACGCTCCATCTGAACTCGGCTGCGCTGGGGTCAGGCGTCAGGTGCCGCCACGCCCGCATGGGCAGCCCAACGGTGCGCCCGCCGGCCGCAGCGGCGCCGCGGGCCACGGCAGCCATGAGCCCGCCGTAGCTGCCCGTGACCACGGTCCAGCCCTCGGCGGCAAGCAGCCCGCCGAGCCGGCCTGCGTCTTCGTGCCTGGGGTCATCGGGCCCGATGCGCGCGGAGCCGAGCACCGCGACCTCGACGGGAGCGGCGCTCCGTTGGTCAGCCTGCGACAAGTTGGTAGCCACGGACGCCCTTCTTGGCCGAGAGGTTGATGATGACACCGCGCAGCACGCCCTCGCTGTACTCGCTGCCCGGGTTGAGCGCCAGCGTGCGACCGATCCGCGCCTCGCCGCGCGACTCGTGGATGTGGCCGTGCAGGCTGAGCATGGGCTGGTATCTGGCGATCGCGTCCCGCACCGCCGAGCTGCCGACCCCGGTGATCAGCGGCGAGCCGCCGCTCATCTTCGGCCGGAACTCGGCGTCCAGCGCGACCGCCTGGTCGATCGGGGTGTCCTTCGGCGGCACGTGCAGGTTGAAGATGGCCTTGCCGGGGTCCGCCAGCTTGGCGGCCTCGGCATCGATCACGGCGGCCAGGTCGTCCTCGTCGAGTTCGCGCGGCGATGCCCAGGGCGTCCGGTTGGAGTAGCCGACCGAGATCATCGGGAAGCCGCCAGGCAGTTCGACGACCCGCTGGTCCGGGTTGGTGACGGAGGAACTGCTGCTCAGCAGCGGATCGACGAAGAACGGGTCGTCATTGCCAGGCGCGAAGATGACCTGGATCCCCGTGCCGGCCATTCTTTCCTCGGCCAGGTCGATCCAGCGGCTCATGGTCTCGCTGATCAGCTTGGAGAACAGGTCGCTGACGCCGGCCGGGTCCTGCTTGAGGACATCGATCTCTTCCTTGGTCATCGGATGCGGGTAAAAGCCCGCGTCCGCGATGAACTTGTTCAGGCCGGGCAGGCCGTCGGCGTCGACCTCCCGCTTACGGCCGAACAGCTGGGCCGAGTACAGGCCGTTCGCCTCTTCGACAACAGGCACGATCATCTTGCCGGTGATGTCGCCGCCCATCACGATCGCGTCGACGCCGTAGAACTTGCCCGCGTTGAGGAACTTGCGCAGGCACCGGTCCGACCCGTGGATATCGGTGGCAAAGAAGATCTTCGAGTCCTTCAACGGCGCCCTCCGTCCACCTCTTCGGGAAGCTCGTACCACGGTGCGTGCCGGCCGACCAGTGCGCGGGCCTTCCAGCGGGCGGTCTTCGGCGCCGCATCGAGTGCGGCGACGACCGATTCGATCCGCGCCCGCACCGTCGCCGCGGCTGCCTCGTCCAGCAGGTCAGGTACCGCGTCACCGACCTTTCTGAGGTTGTCGCCGAACGTGGTGTGCCAACCCCAGTCGGCCCTGGTTACCTCGGCGAGGCGGTCGAGCGAGAGCACATCGGGCTGGCCGGGTGCCTCGGGCAGATCCGGCGAGCGCACCTTGTGGCCCACGATCAACCGGACGGCGTCGACGACGTCCTTGCTGTTGATCTCGACGATCTGCAGCTTGGTGAGCAGCAGGTCGGCGGGCGCCAGCGTGAGCGCGTGCCGGTCCAGCCGGTCGCTCAAGTCCAGCCGGTGGCACATCGCGAACTCGCCGACGAACACGTCCATCTGCCGCGCGTTGCGGTGGTCGTAGAACAGCAGCCGCCTGGCACCGTGTACGGCGTTGAACCTGTCGTTGGGGGTGTAGCCGAGCTCGGCGAGCCTGGCGGCCAGCGCATGCCCGCCTTTGCGCCCGACGACCAGGTCGATGTCGGCGAATGACCTCGCGAGCGCGGCGGGGACCTGGCCGTGCCTGTGTACCGCGACGCCCACCCCGCCGAGCAGCCTGACGACCACGCCGCGGGACTGCAGGCCAGCGACGACTCGCTCGGCTTCGCCGACGACGTCGGCCAGCGTGTCGGGCGCGCCGGCGGCCATCATGCCGGCTCACCGACCGTCACCCGGTGGATCGTCTCGTAGTGCTCGGCCCTGGCCGCCGCGCCTGAGAAGTTGTAGGACTGCTTGCCGGCGAGCGCGGCCAGGTGGAAGCCGATCAGCGCGGACGGCAGACAGGCGGTCACCGGCGAGAGCTCCTCTGGCACGCCGGCCGCCAGCGGCACGGCAAGCTCCCCGGTCGCCGCTGCACCGTCGGCCGGGCGGTCGCTGATCACGACCGGCCTGGCCGCCATGAACCGCAGTTCGGACAGAATCTCCACGCCCCGGTCGTAGCCGGCGCCGCTCGGGTTGACCAGCACGACCGGATCGCCGGCCGAGGTCACGAAGTACTGCTCGTGCGCCCACTCCTCGACGCTGGTCGCGACGCCGAGCCGTTGCGCGCCCTCGAACAGCTTCGCCGCGCCGAACCTGGCGGTCGCCTCGTTCGGGCCCGCGCCAAGGAAGGCTACCCAGGTCGCGGGCCGCAGCGCTCCGGCAGCGGCCCCGCAGACACCGGCGCTCTCCCGCAGCGTCGCGGCGACCTGGCCAGGCAGGTTCGCGAGCTTGCGGATCAGCTCGCCGGCGTCGCCGCGAAGCTCGGCCAGCGCGCCAGCCAGCCGCAGTAGTGTGCAGAGCATCGCGACGTAGGTCGACGTGCCCGGCGAGAAACCCAGCATGGGCACGTCGACCGGCAGCATCTCGTCGCTGGCCAGGGCGAGCGGGCCGTCGGAGGCATTGGTCAGGGCCACCACGTGATGACCGGCCCGCCTGGCCTGGATGGCCGCCTCGACGGTCCGGCCGACCTTGCCAGAGAACGAGACGGCGATCACCGCGCTGCCGGCCGGCAGCACCCTGGCCCGGTAACGGGCCAGGTCCAGCGCGTGTACCGGGTGCGCGGTCAGCCCGCTGTGCCGCTGGAACGCCAGCTCAGCGGCGAGTCCGGCGAACGCGGAGTCGCCGCACCCGGTCAGCCACAGGTGGCGGGCACCGCGGGCAGCCAGGCGCTTGGCCAGCGTGGCGACGTGCCCGTCCGCGTCGTCGAGCACGTCGGAGACCACGTCGGGGATCGTCAGGATCTCCCGGCGCATCACGTCGATGTCGTACCGCGCGTCCGGCCCGGCCCCGGCGCCGCCCCCCACCGAGCCCGCGCCGCCCGCTTCCCCGGCCGGCTGGCCGCAGAGCTCGGTGGCCGCCGCGGCCAGCTGGTGCCCGGCCGTTGCGATGCCCTGGTGGTCCGTTTTGATCTCGAAGAGCCGCAGGCTGCCGCTCGCCGTGATCGCGGTCCCAGCGACCGCCGCGCCCAGCCCGGCGGACTCCAGCAGGCTCAGCCCGCGCGCCAGGCCGGCGGCGAGCCCGCCACAGAACGCGTCGCCCGCCCCTGTGGCGTCGACCGCGGTGACGGCCAGCGCGGGAACGTGCGTGATCCGCCCACCGTCCAGCACGTACGCCCCGGCCGCCGCGGCCTTCAGCACGGCCACGCCGGCGCCGGCGCGGGCCAGCGCGGTCAGCGCCTGCACCGGGTCCCCGGCGCCCACCAGCCCGGTCAGCTCTTCCCGGCTGGGAACGAACACGTCGACCGAGCCGGCGAGGGCCAGCACCCGGCCGGCCACCGCGGCGTCCCAGGACTCGTGCGTGTCCAGCGTGATGCGGACGTCAGGCGCCTGCTCGCGGACATGGGCGACAATCCGCTCGGCGCGGCCGAGCGGCATCGCGGCTACGTGCACCACCGCCGCCCCCGCGAGCAGCGCGGGGCCGAGGTCGCCAGGCTCGGGCGCCACCTGCTCCGAGCGCTCCACGGGGGTGCGGTACAGCCAGTGCCGGCGGCCGTCTTCCTCGTAGACCACCCAGTTGCGCACTGTCGGCCCGGTGATATCGACCAGGCCGCTGAGGTCGACCCCGTGGCGCGCCAGGTCGGCGAGCGCGCCGGACGGGAAGTCGTCCCCCCGCCTGGCGACTACCGCCGCCGCCGCCCCGGCCGTGACCACCGCCGTGGCAGCGTGCACGCTGTTGCCGCCCAGCGTCGCCATCCGGGTCTCGCCGGACGGCAGCACGACGTCGTCGATGGTGAGGTTCCCGACGACCAGTACCCGGTTCACTCCGGCGGGATCTCGCGGTAGGCCAGCCCGAGGTTCACGCCCTTGCGCGCGTTCAGCCGCCACGCGACCGCGTACCAGATCGCGCCGAGCACGACCGCGCCGGTCATGAACTCGAGCGACAGGTGGCGGGTCACGGCGAACGTGGCGCTGATCGAGGAGTTGAAGATGAACTCGCCCATTAGCACCCCGAGCGCGATGACCCCGCCGGCCCCGGCCACCGCCACCGCAGGGATACCGAAGATCCGGCGGCCGCCGCCGCTCTCCCAGACTGCCTTGAGCCGGTACGGGAACACGATCCCGGCGATGCTGACCACGATGAACGCGAGGATCTGCGCGAGCAGCGCGCCGAGCAGGCTGGCCTGCGGGATCTGCACCAGGGCGAACAGCGCGATCTCGCCGGTGACGGCGCACAGCACGATCGCCTTGATCGGGGTGTGGAAGGTGTCGTTGACGTGACCGAGTTGTTTCGGCACGACGCGGTCCAGCGACCACGCGAGCATGTACCTGGTGGCCTGCAAGGTCGACAGCGGCGTGCCCATCAACGCCCAGAGGATGAACCCGACGCCGATGATCAGCAGCAGCGGCACGCTGCCGGTCAGCAGGCTGGCGATCAGGTTGATGCCAGGCGGGACGCCGCCGGGCAGCGCCAGCTTGGGCGAGCCCGTGTTGAACAGGTAGGACAGGCTGGCTGCCCGGTCGTGGCCGACCGCGTGCTGGTAGGCCCAGACGATGAACGCGAGGACGGCGCCGTTGATCAGCACGCCGCCCACCATCGCGAAGTACTGGCTGCGCGAGGCCCGCTTGACCTCGCCGCCGATCTGCGCCGAGCCCTGCGCGTAGCCGACGACGAAGAAGACCCACGGCAGCATCAGCAGGGTGGCGGTCAGGCTGAAGTGCGCGCCGTTGCCGGTGAAGCCCGCGGCCTTGGCGGCCGGGATGATGTTGTTGTAGGCGAGGCCCTTGTTCGCGGTCGCGAACTTTGTCCAGGTCTGCGCGATCTGGTTGCCGCGGAACAGCAGCAGGCCGGCGACGAGCACGATGCTCAGGCCGGCAATGCCGAACAGCCACTTCTGCACGCGCCAGTACGACTTCGAGCCGTAGATCAGCAGCGCCGCGAAGGCCAGGGTCAGCACGGTGCCGAACAGGATCACCCACCACTGGGTCGTGATGCCGATGATCGAGTGCTTGGCCAGCAGGTCGTTGCTCAGGTTGATCCAGACCGGATGCCCGGTGACGGCGCCGAGCGTGGTCATGGCGACCGGCACGGCGAACGTCAGCGCGAACCAGGCGTTGAAGCCGATCCAGAAGAAGATCAGCCACAGGCCCTGGCTCCAGGACATCAGCCAGCCGACGAACGGGTGCAGAGCGCGGCTCACGAACACGTAGTCGCCGCCCGCCCTCGGCATCGCGGCAGCGAACTCGGAGTACACCCACAGTAGCGTGAACGCCATGACCAGGGTGCCGATGCCGATCGCGAGCAGCATGTTGCCGCCGGGGAAGTTGCCAGGCGCCTGCAGCAGCATGAAGATCGCCCCGAGCGCGACGTTCATGCCGAGGGTGTTCATGATCAGGGCGTCCCACCTGGAGACCTCCCTGACCAGGCCGGTCGCGTTCCTGACGAAGAGCTGCCCGTCGCCGGCAAAGTCTGAAGGGAGGGATACGTCACTTGCCATGTGATCCTCCTGGACCATTCGGGCGGCCGTTACCACCGCGGGTTCGAAGCTCAGCTGCCGGTCGCCGATCGCTTGCTTTCGATGGCGAACCTGAATCTCTCTGGCCGGTAGAGCACATCGGAGTACTCCACCGGGCGGTCCTGCTGGTTCCTGGTGATGCCGATGACACGCAGCACCGGTGAGCCGGGCGCGAGGCCGAGCAACTCAGCTTGCTCGAGCCCGGCCCTGTCCACCTCGACGATGTTGTCAGCAGCGGTCATCTCGACGCCGTGGACCTGACGGAGCGCCTCGTACAGCGACCCGGCGCCGAGGTCCCGGTCGCTGACGCCGCGCGCGTATCTCGGCGTCAGCCACGCGGTGAGCAGCGCCAGCGGCTCCCCGTCGATGCTGGCGAACCTTCGCAGGCACCAGGCGCTGTGCCCGCGCAGCCCGAGCGCGGCGTCCACGACCTTCGACGGCTTCGTCATGTCGCTGCTTAGGACCTTGACGTCGACGGCAAGGCCCTGCCGGCTGGCGGACTCGTGGAAGCTGCCGAGTATCTGGATCTTCTCGACCAGCTTCCGGTCGCGGATGTAGCTGCCCCTGCCCCTGATTCGCTCGACGTAGCCCTCTTTGGTCAGGTCGGCCATCGCCTGCCGGACCGGGGCCAGACTGACGCCGAGCGCCTGAGCCAGTTCGCGTTCCCGAGGCAGCTGCGCACCCGGTTCCAGCCACCCGCGCTCGACGCCCTCAAGGACGGCGATCTTGATCTGGTGGTGCAGCGGGACGGGGCTGTGCCTGCGCACCGCCGCGGACAGCCGGGTCTGTATCTCTGAGTCACTAACCCCTGGGTCCGAGATACCTGCGTCCGAAGCGGGCGACATGGTGAGAACATTACAAAGTCATAATCAAATGTCAATACTCTCTATACTGCCAGTTCATGAGGGTGCCAAACGGCTGGCTGTTCCGTGACCCCTGGCTTTGACCTGGTCATCCGGGCGCCAAGGGCGATCGTTGGCGGAGCCGAGCGGCCCGTCACGGTCGGCGTCAGGGACGGCAGGATCGCCGCCGTGGCGCCGCTGGACCAGCCCGCGGCAGCTGCCGAGGTCATCGAACTGGCCGCTGGCGAGGTGCTGCTGCCAGGGCTGGTCGATACCCACGTCCACATCTGCGAGCCTGGGCACGCCGACTGGGAAGGATTCGCGAGCGCGACGAGGGCCGCGGCCGCTGGCGGCATCACGACTCTGGTCGACATGCCGCTGGACAGCGTTCCGAGCACCACGACGGTGGCCGCGCTCGATCTCAAGCGACGGGCCGCGGCCGGGCAGTGCCACGTGGACGTCGGCTTCTGGGGCGGTGTCGTGCCCGGCAACCGCCCGGAACGTGTCCCGCTGCACGAGGCGGGCGTTCTCGGCTTCAAGTGCTTCCTCACCGACTCAGGCGCCGATGACTTCCCGCCGGTCGGCCCGGCGGGGCTGGCGGACGCGCTCGGCACGCTCGGGCCGCTCGGCGTTCCGCTGCTCGTGCACGCTGAAAGTACCCAGGCAGCCGCTCAGGCGCCGTCGACAAGGAGCTACCTCGAGTACCTAGCCGCACGGCCGCGCGGGATCGAGAACCTCGCGATCGGCCAGGTCATCGACACGGCCAGGCGGTCAGGCGGCCGCGCGCACATCGTGCACCTGTCCAGCTCCGATGCCCTGCCCGCGATCGCCGCTGCCCGCCGCGACGGGATCGCCGTGACCGCCGAGACCTGCCCGCACTACCTGGTCCTGGCCGCTGAAGAGATCCCCGACGGCGCGACGCTGGCCAAGGCCAGCCCGCCGGTGCGCGAGGCAGCCAACCGCGAGTTGCTCTGGGACGGGCTGCGGCGCGGCATCATCGACCTGGTCGCCTCCGACCACTCGCCGGCGACACCGGCGATGAAGGAGCTAGGCACCGGCGACTTCGCCGGGGCCTGGGGCGGGGTCTCCTCGCTGCAGCTCGCGCTGCCGCTCACCTGGACGGCCGCCAGGCAGCGGGGAGTCTTGCTGGCTACGGTCGCCGGGTGGATGTCGCTGCGCCCCGCGCGGCTGGCGGGCCTGGACGGCAAAGGGCGGATCACCCCTGGCTGCGACGCGGACTTCTGCATACTGGCGCCTGATGAACAGTTCCAGGTGGATCCCGCTATGCTGCGGCACAGGCACCCGCTGACCCCGTACGCCGGCCGCACGCTGACCGGCGTCGTGCGGGCGTCGGTACTGCGCGGTGAGCTGGCCGGCCCAGGGCGACCACGCGGTGCGCTCCTGTCGCGGGGCGCGCGATGACCCCGGCGGCCGATCTCGCCGCCCACCCCGCCGTCGACCTGGCGTCCCGGTGGCTAGGCGGCACGGTGATCGCGGCCAGTGACGAGTCCTTCGGCGACAAGGAGAACCTGCTGACGCGCGGCGCGGCAGCCTTCGAGCCTGGCAGGTACGGCAATCGCGGCGAGATCGTCGACGGCTGGGAGACCCGCAGGCGCCGGAGCGGAGGGCACGACTGGGTCATCGTCCGGCTGGGCGCGCCGGGCATCGTCAGCAGCGTCACCGTCGACACCAGCTTCTTTACGGGCAACTACCCGGAGCAATGCGCGGTGCACGCGTGCGGGCAGGAAGGCTACCCGGGCGCTGCGGAACTCACCGGCCAAGCGGCGGACTGGATCGAAATCCTGCCCAGGTCACCGCTGCGCGGAGACTGCGAGAACGTCTTTCCCGTGACCGACCAGAGGCGGTTCACCCACGTGCGCCTGGCGGTGTACCCGGACGGCGGGGTAGCCAGGCTGCGCGTGCACGGCCAGGTGCTGCCCGACCCGCGCGGGCTCGAAGACCTCACCATCGACCTGGTCAGCCAGCGTTACGGCGGCGCCGTCGTCGCCAGCAGCGACGACTACTTCTCCACCGCGGCGGCGCTCAACCGGCCTGGCCTGGCCCGCTCGATGGGCGAGGGCTGGGAGACGCGGCGGCGCAGGGACGCTGGCAACGACTTCGTGGTCTTCAGGCTCGGGTTCGCCGGCCGGGTCAGGCGGCTGATCGTGGACACGTCGTACTTCAGGTACAACGCGTCTGCGTCGGTCGCCGTTCACGGCGGCGCGCTGGAGGACCTACTGCGAGGCGGCTCAACAGGTGCGCCGCTGCTGCCCCGCACGACGCTGCAGCCCGACACGCGGCACGAGTTCGCGGTGGATCATCCCGCGCCGGTGGCGGCGATCAGGCTCGACGCCTTCCCCGATGGCGGCCTGTCCAGGGTGCGGGCGATCGGCAGCATCGATCCGCTGGCAAGGAAGCTGGCCGGATACCCGTGGTTCAACGCGCTGCCGATGGCCCAGGCAGTGCGGGTCCTGACGGACGCAGGAGTCGCCATGGATGCGGCCGCCGCCATCGCCGCGGCCCGTCCGCTGGCCGCCGTGACCGCCGCCGCCGCCGCGCCCGCCGAGGCCGCCGTGACCGCCATCGTCGAAGGCCCGCACCGCTCCGCGGGTCAGTGATCGCGGTCAACTTTTTGAACACCAAAGTCCCATCGCTGTTCAAAGAAGACAGCCGATGTGACATAGGTGTTCTTCGCGCACCGCTGCCGAGCCCGCCGTGGGCGGCGACCGGAGGTTAGGGTGGGCGTAATGGGCGTCACTGACGGATTCGCGCGCGCCGGGTCTGCCGTCGCTGCCGGGGCAGCCGGCCTCGCGCCGGGCAGCACCGCTCCCGCGCTGGCGGTAACTGCGGTGGATCCGGCGCAGGCAAGCCTCGAGAAGCTCACCGCGCGCGGGGCGGCGCTGCTGCTCTTCGTGTCCGAGGAATGCCCCACGTCGGGGCTGACGCTGCGCAACCTCGGGCCGCTCTGCCGGGTCTGGGATGAGGCTGGCCTCACCGCTGCCGCGATTTTCGAGGACCCGCTCGACACGGCCCTCCGGGTGGCGCGCACGCTCGGCTGGACCGGCCGGGTCGTCTCGCAGGAGCCGCCGTACCAGACCTCTCGCGACTACGGCCTGATCGCGGTGCCGACCGCCGTCCTGGTGAACCGCGAAGGGGTCGTCGCGGCCTCGGTCGTCGGCTGGAATCAGCCGGCCGTGGCCGGTCTCGTGGAGGCCGCCCGCGGGCTGCTCGGCGGCGACGCGCTGCCCGTGCCTGCCGCGGTAGAACCACTGCTGAAGCCCGGCTGCTCGTCCAAGGCGGCCATGGACCCCGAGGTCGCCGCCGCCGTGTCGCGCCCGGCCGCCGCCGACGAGATGGAGGAGATGTTCGAGCGGGGCTGGACCGACGGGCTGCCCGGCGTGCCCCCCACCAGGCAGCGGGTGGACGCGATGCTCGGCGGCGCCGACGGCGCGATGTCCCTGGGCGAGGTGCCGCCTTCGATGGGCGAGGCGACCCTGGATCGTGTCGCCGCCTGCGCCGTGCTGGCCGGCTGCCGGCCCGCGTATTTCCCCGTCGTGGTGGCGGCCGCCAAGGCGATGCTCGATCCGGCGTTCAACCTGCACGGCCAGGCGGTGACCACGCAGCCCGCCGGCCAGCTTGTCGTGGTGAACGGCCCGGTCCGCCGCGCGCTAGGGCTCAACAGCGGGATGGGCGCGCTCGGGCCAGGCTCGCGGCCGAACCTGACCATCGGCCGTGCCGTGCGGTTGCTCGTCACGCTCCTCGGCGGCGCCAGGCCGGGGACGCTGGACCGGGCCACGCTCGGGCACATGGGCAAGGTCGGCTTCTGCGTCGCGGAGGACGAGGAGACAAGCCCGTGGGAGCCGCTGCACGTCGAGCGCGGTTTTGCGGCTGGACAGTCTGTCGTGACGCTGATCGGCAGCGACGCGCCGCAGAACATCTCCGACCACCGCAGCAGGACGCCTGAGGACCTGGCCTACGTGCTGGCCTGGGCGGCCGCGAGCTCCTGGTCCACGAACTGGTGGCCGCTGGCTGAGCCGTCCGTGTTCGTGATCTGCCCGGAGCACGCGGAGATGTTCAGGAGCGCGGGCTGGACCAAGCAGCGGCTGCGCGAGTTCATGTTCGAGGCCGTGCGCAGGCCGGCCGCGGACCTGAGGCGCGGCGAGACCACGCCGCTCGTGGCGCGGGCCGGCGCCGCCGACGTGATTCCCAAATGGGCATCGCCCGATGCGATCGTCCTGCTCGTGGCCGGCGGCGAGGCCGGGCGTTACTCTGCAGTTCTGGGTCCCTGCACAGGCATGGGGGCGCAGATCATATCCCGGGAGGTCGAACACCGTTGGCAGCCGACGACATGAGCAGCGACGTTGACTACGGGGATCGTGACTACGTCAGCCCGTTCGACGAGCGGGTCAGGCCGGCCGAGCCGCTCGCGGCGCGGCCAGGCAGCATCGAGGGCCGCACGGTCGCGCTGCTTGACATCACCAAGAACCGGGGCGCGGAGTTTCTCGATCAGGTCGACTCGCGGCTGAGGGCGGCAGGAGCGGTCACGTTCCGTATTGCCAAGGAGATCTTCTCCAAGCCCGCGGCACCGGCCGTCATCGACGAGATCGCGGCGCGGTCTCACCTGGTGGTCGAAGCGCTAGCCGATTGAGGCTCCTGTACGTCGTGCAGTGTGTGCGACCTCGTTCACCTCGAGCGCCGGGGCATCCCGGCCGTCGGCATCGCGACGACGCCGTTCGCCGACGAAGCCGTCGAGCAGGCCAGGATGCTGGCCATGCCGGGCTGCAGGATGCTGTACATCCCGCACCCGGTGCAGCTGCTGACCGGGGCTGAGCTGGCCGGGCGTGCAGACGCCATCGTGCCTGCCGTGATCGGAGCGCTGACCGAACCTCGCCAGGGCGCTTAGTCCCCGGTCACCGTGACGCGGGGGTCGAACGGGACGGTCCCGACATCGACCGCGACGGCCGCGCCGTCGACCGGGATCACCGCGCCGTTGACGTAGGACGCGGCGTCAGAGAGCAGCCAGGTGATCACGGCGGCGACTTCGCCGGCGCTGGCCGGCCTGCGCTCCGGCACCAGCGCCGTGACCAGGTCGTAGGCCTGGCCGACGGCCAGGCCTCGCTCGCCGCCGAACGCCGCCATCTCGGCGTCGGCCATCTCCGTGACCGTCCAGCCAGGGCAGACGATGTTCGCTCGCAGCCCCTCGTGTGCGTGATCGACCGCGAGGGACTGGGTCAGCATCGCCAGGCCGGCCTTGGTGGCGGCGTAACCGCCCATCTCGGCGGCCGCCCGCATCGCCGCCACCGACGCGACGGACACAACGGCCCCGCGCGCGGCGATCAGGTGCGGCAGCGCCGCCTTGGCCACGAGGAACGAGCCGGTCAGATTGATGGCAACCATCGCGGTGAAGTCCTCGGCGGAAATCTCGGCGACACCGCCTGGCGCGATGATGCCGGCGTTCAGCACCAGTCCGTCCAGGCGGCCGAACCTCCCCGTGACCGCTCCGATCAGGTCGTCCACCTGGCCGGCGTCGGCGACATCGCAGACGAGGTCCAGCGCCCCGGTCCCGGCAGCGACGGCCCTGAGCGCGTCGGCCCGGCGCCCGCAGATCGCGACCCGGTGCCCCGCTGCGGCGAGCGCCCCGGTCACCGCCGCGCCGATGCCGCTCCCGCCGCCGGTGACCAGGTAGTTGCGCGGGTCTGTCACGCGGTGGTCACCGGTCTCTCACCCGGATCGGGCGCCGCGCTCAGGTCGGCGAGCTTGGTGCTCGCCGCTTGCCGCGGCCGCAGCACGAACGTGGACCCGAAGCCGATCACGAGCAGGATGAACGCGAACCACGGCGCCCAGATCGTGGGGCTGGTCACCTTGTAGAACGATCCGAAGATGGCGCCCGCCGTGATCAGGATGCCGAGCACGCCGGCGATGACGATCCGCACCCGGCCTTCTGACCGCCAGAAATTCCGGACCGCGCCGACGGACATCAGCAGGTAGACGACCACCAGCGCGAAGCCGCCGAAGGTCGAGCCCCAGGCGAACAGCGCGAAGTAGTGCGGAGTCTGCGGCAGCGCGAACAGTCCCGTCCAGAACTGGTTGAGCAGCAGCGTGACGATCCCGGCGGCGGTGATGAACGCGGCCGCGCCGAGCGGCGAGCCGTGCCGCCGCGACGTCCTGGCCAGCACGGCGGGGAGCCGGCGGTCGCGCGCCATCGCGAAGACGCCCCTGGAGGCGGAGACCGCGCAGCCGATCGCGACCGCGATCATGTCGAACAAGACGACGAGCTCGAGCAGCCGGTCGATCCAGGTGCCGCCGAACCCGCCAGCGCTGGCCGGGGCGCCGAGCGCGAACAGCGGCGCTCCGGCGGCGGCGGTGATCGTCTTGAGGCTGTAGTGGAAGCCAGCCACCTCGACGTACGCGGCGACGACGTACATGACCGTGGCGATCGTGGCGGTGGCCATGACAGCGATCGGGATCTCGCGACGCGGGTTGGGGGTCTCCTCGGCCAGGTTGGCCGCGGTCTCAAAGCCGACGAAGATCAGCACGCCGTACAGCACGCCGAAGAAGATGCCTGACCAGCCGTCGGCCGCCGACGACGGATTGAACGGCTTGATGCTGTTCGCCGAGCCGAGCTTGACGATCACGAAGATGAAGAACGCCCCGACGACGACGATGCTGACCAGCGCGAGCGCCAGCTGGCTGCGGGTCGAGATCCGCACGCCGAAGTACAAGATGCCGGCGATCAGGGCGATCAGCAGCACGGTCCAGGCCCACGAGGGCAGCGGGTCTACCTTGAACTCGGCCTGGATGGTGCTCTCCAGGTACCCGCCGATCAGCAGGAGCAGCCCTGTGAGCAGGACGGTCACGCCGCCGTAGTACAGCCACCCCGCCGCTGTTCCTGTTCGCTCGCCGAGGCCCTTGGTCACGTAGTCATACAGCGATCCGGCCGCGTGGATCTGCTTGGCGTAGCTGGACACGATCCAGCCGAGCGCGAAGACGCCGACGGCGGCGATCAGCACCGACAGCGGCGACGCCACCCCGCCGCCCTTGCCTGACGCGCTGATCACGCCGACGACCAGCGGGATCACGAAGGCGGAGGAGAACACCGGCCCCATGAAGCCGACCGACTGCGCGACCACATCGGGTAGCGACAGCAGCTTGGCCCCCAGGCGCTCGTAGCCCGAGTCGGAAGTGGTCATGTCATCTCCTTAGGTCAGGTCATCCGGCCTGGGTGATTCCGGTCAGCCGCATCGCGTTGCCCGCGAAGATGGCCGCCTCATCGGCCTCGGTCAGGCCGAGCGAGGTGATGTCGGCGATCGTGTCGGCGACCACGTTCGGGCCGCCGAGCGGCATAGAAGCGGCGGAAGTAGTCCATGGGATCGGCCTTCAGCCCCGCCATGATCGGCTCGCGGTCGGGGTCCTCGAGCGGCGAGCCGAGGCGGCCCGCGAAGTGCGGCACCATCGCGCCGGCGTGGTGCGTGATCACCGTGAGGTCAGGGTGCCGGTCGAAGCAGCCCGAGTAGACCAGCCTCGCCATCGCGACCGAGGTCTCGTAGGGCCAGCCAAGCGACCACCAGATGCCGTACTTCGACGCGGTCTCCGCCGGGTAGTCCGACCACACCGGGCTGCGGGTCGGGTGCAGCCAGAGAGCGCCGCCGCGGCCTGCGGGTCGCCCATCGGCTGCGCCGCCGTGAAGCCAGCGAAACGGTCAGGATGGGCGGTGACCAGCGCGGCGAGCTCGTCGTTGGCGGCCGTGGCGAGGTCGAGCGCGACCGCGGGCCCGCCGAGCTCTTCCACCGGCGGGACCGCGAGCGTGAGGATCTGCCGGTAGTCGCCGAACGGGTCGATCGTCCGCCAGCGCGCGTCGAGGTCGAGCAGGGCGGGATCCTCGCGGATCCACGGCCGGTAGCCGAGTATCCGGTCGCTCACCTGGCCGGCCGTCAGGGCCTCGAGCCGCTCGCCGTAGGACGGCGGGAGTATGTGGGCGAACGCATCGATCTTCGTCACGTTCCCCCTCCGGGGTGGCGCGGGACCGGCCGGCGATGTCGGGATCGTATGGAACCTAACGATCTCGTGTCAAGGTTCAAGACCAGGCTAAAAGGAGCCCATGGACCGGGTCCTGGTCAGCCCAGATCGGCGGTCTTCGCGGCGAGCTCGCGGCAGAAGCCGGCGATTCCGGCCGTGTCGTCGAGGAACTGAGAGGGCTTCACGCAGATCGTCGTGAACCCGCGCGCCATCAGCGCGGGAATGGCGGCCAGGGCCCGGTCCAGATCGGCGAGCTGGCCGGGGCCCGGAAAGTCGGCGCGGGCGCCGCCCACGTACTCGATCTCCGCCGGGCTGCGCCCGGCGGAGATCAGCGCCTTCTCCAGCCTCGCCAGCCCCGCGTCGTCCGGCTGGCCGAGCGGGTTGAAGCCGCTGCCGTACGCCGCGATCCGCGCCACGACGCGCTGGTGCACCGTCGACCCGCCGAACCACAGCGGCGGACCGCCCGGCGTGACGGGTTGCGGCTCGACCCACACGTCGCCGAACCGGTAGTGCGTGCCCGCGAACGACACGGGCGAGCCCGCCCAGGCCAGCGACCAGATCCGGAGTTGCTCGTCGAGGATGCCGCCGCGCCGCGCGAACGGCACCCCGAGGGCGTCGTACTCCTCGCGATGCCAGCTCACCGTGGGCTGCACGACTAGCCTGCCGCCGCTGAGCCTGTCCAGGGTCGCGAGGTCCTTGGCCAGGGTCAGCGGGTGCCGCAGCGGGCTGATCAGGGCCCCGGCGACCAGCCTGACGCGTTCCGTCGCCGCGGCGATCGCGCTGAGCAGCAGCAGCGGGCTCGGCCACGGCGTGGCCGGATCCTGGTTGCCTGGCAGCGCGTAGTCCCTGGGGTTGGCTGGCCGCCCGGCGGCGTCTGCGGACGGGCCGAGAACCACGTGCTCGCTGACCATGACGCCGTCGTGCCCGGCCCGCTCGGCCTCGACGGCGAACGCGACCAGGTCGGCGACATCTGGTTCTGGCCGCATGGTGTGGTTCTCGGTCAGGATGAGCAGGATCCGCGGCGGCATCGTTCCGGCTGCTCCTACGCGGGCCTGATGAGGATCGGCAGCTGGCGCAGGCCGTTGGTGAAGTTGGACCGGATCCGCCGCGGCTCCCCGGCAAGCTCGAAGCTCGCCGCCCGCTTCGCGAGCGCCGCCAGCACGACGCGGATCTCCAGCCTGGCCAGGTGGGCCCCGAGGCACAGGTGCGGGCCACCGCGGCCGAAGCCGAGGTGCCGGTTCGGCGACCTGGCGATATCGAAGGTGTCGGGGTCGGCGAACTCGGCCTCGTCCCTGTTGCCCGAGACGTACCAGAGCACGACCTTGTCGCCGGCGCGGATGCTCGCTCCGCCGAACTCGGTGTCGGCGGCGGCCGTCCTGCGCATGAAGTGCGTCGGGCAGGTCCAGCGGAGTACCTCCTCGGTGGCGGAGTCCACCAGCCCGGAGTCGGCGCGCAGCCGTTCCCACTGCTCGGGGTGCTCGCAGAACGCCAGCACCCCCTGGGCGATGGCGATCCGCGTGGTCTCGTTCCCTGCGATCACCATGATGGAGAAGAAGTTGTCCAGGTCCCGTTCGGTCAGCCGCTCGCCGTCCACCTCAGCCCGCAGCAGCGCGGACAGCAGGTCGCCGCCAGGCTCGGCCAGCCGGCCTCGGATGACCGTCCTGCCCAGGTCCCACAGCTGCTTGCCGTACGGGCTGCGGAACGGGAACAGGCGGTAGGCGTCGGTGTCGTCACGGCCCCAGACCACGTCGGTGACGTCCGGGTCGGTGTTGGCGATCAGCCGGTCGCCGAGGTCGATGAACATGGGCAGGTCGTCGGTGGGCAGGCCCATGATCTCGGCCAGCACCCGGATCGGCACCTCCTTGGCGACCGCGTCGACGAAGTCGAACGGTCCGGCTGTCAGGCCCGTGTCGAGCACGTGCTCGGTCAGGCCCTCGACGAAGTGCTGGTAGACGGCGACCGCCCGCTGGGTGAAGCTCCCTGAGAGGATCTTGCGCAGCTTGGTGTGGTCTGGCGGGTCGGTGTCGATGATCGTCCGCCGCGCCGCCATGTCCTCGTCGGTCGGGTCCTCGAAGGAGACGCCGCGCGAGGACGAGAACGTCCGCGTGTCCCGGCTGGCGGTCACGATGTCCTCGTAGCTCAGCACCGACCAGAAGCCGGGACCGCCGCCGGGCTCCTCGGACCACGCCACTGGCGTTTCATGGCGGAGCCGGGCAAACTGCTCGTAGGGGACCCCGCGCGCCCACCTGTCCAGATCGGTCAGATCGACTGTGGGCGTGGGCGTCATGGCAGATAGTTTGGCACCAAACGAAATGCGCGGCAATCGAGGGAGCCGGTCATGCGCGTCTTGGTCATCAGGCACCACGCCGAGGACTCGGCGGGGTTCATCGCGGAGGCGTTCGAGGCGCGCGGCGCCGAGCTCAGCACGCACTTGTTTCCTGATGACGGCCCGCTGCCTGCGTTCGACGACGTGGACCACGTCGTCATGCTCGGCGCGATCCCGTCCGTCTACGACTTCGACGTGCACTGGATCGAACCCGAGCTGGTATGGCTGCGGGGGGTGCACGACGCGGGCGTGCCCGTGCTGGGGATTTGCTACGGCGCCCAGGAATTGTGCACGATCTTCGGCGGCAAGGTGACGCCCGCCGACTGCAAGGAGGTCGGCTGGCTGACGATCGACACGGTCAGGCCCGACCTGATTCCTCCAGGCCCGTGGCTGTTGTTCCACGGCGACCGGTGCGAGCCGCCCGCCGAGGCTGAGGTCCTGGCGAGCAACGACGTCGGGATCCAGGCGTTCGCGATCGGCAGGCATCTGGGCGTCCAGTTCCACCCTGAAGTCGACGGCGCGCAGCTCGCGCTGTGGCTCGCGGCTGGCGGCCGGCAGGAGGCACTGGCGGCTGGCCAGGATCCCGACGCGCTGCTCGCCAAGGCGTACGCCGAGGAACTGGGCTCACGCGCCCGCGCTGACCTGCTGGTCCAGGCGGCGCTGGAGCTGGCCAGCGCGTCCGCGCTGGCCAGCTAGCGTTGTCTCGCTGTCCTGTCTTACTCGACCCGATCCACGGCAGGTCGGCGGGCGTACCCGCATGAGGCGTTGAATGTTCCGCACGGGTGTCCGGTTGGCCGCGGCGGCTGCGACGTACCTATGGCAGGCGCCACCGGGGTGCCTCCGAGGGAAAGGACCTTGCGGTGAAGTACATGATCTTGACCTTCGCCTCGCAGCAGGACTACCAGGAGATGACAGGTCAGCCGTCCTCGCAGCCGGCGTGGACCCAGGAGGACTACGCAGCGCTTGGCGCGTTCATGCACGCCTTCAACACCGAGCTCGCCGATTCTGGGGAGCTGGTTGAGACCAGGGGGCTCAGTGTTCCGGTGCACACCCGGCGTGTGCAGCTCAAAGAGGGCGTTCCTGTGGTCACCGACGGCCCCTACGCCGAGGCCGAGGAGGTGCTGGCCGGTTACTGGATCGTCGAGTGCGACAGCTTCGACCGGGCAACCCAGATCGCGTCACGGCTGGCCAGCTGCCCGGGCCCGGAGCATGTGCGGGCCCGCGCCTTCGCGGACGTACGGCCGATCGCCGAGCACCAGCCTGACTTCGAAGGCTAGCGCGGAAGGACGACGGCACGTGGCCGCAGCCGATGCCGGGGACCTGCTGCGCCGGCTGGCGCCGCAGGTTCTCGGCGCTGTGGTGCGCCGCTTCGGCAACTTCGATCTGGCCGAGGACGCCACCCAGGAGGCGCTGCTCGCCGCTGCGGTGCAGTGGCCCAGAGACGGGCAGCCAGACAACCCCAAAGGCTGGCTGATCGCCGTGGCGGCGCGCCGGCTGACCGACCTGCTTCGGGCAGACCAGGCCCGGAGGCGCCGCGAGGAGACAGCCGCCCAATTGGCCATGACGCAGGCCGGCCCACCGCCCGCCGGCGAGCGCAGCCCGGCCGACAGGGATGACACCCTCGTGTTGTTCTTCCTGTGCTGCCACCCGTCGCTGCCGGTGGCCTCCCAGATCGCGCTCACCTTGCGGGCCGTCGGCGGTCTGAGCACCGCCGAGATCGCACGCGCTCTGCTCGCCTCCGGGGACACGGTGACCCGCAGGATCACCCGGGCGAAGCAGTCGATCAAGGACAGTGGCGTCCCCTTCGCCCTGCCGCCCCCCGGCCAGCTGCCCGGCCAGCTGCCCGACCGGCTGGGAGCTGTCTTGCGGGTGCTGTACCTGATCTTCAACGAGGGTTATTCGGCGACGTCAGGGACCGAGCTGTTGCGTTTGGAGCTCGCGGAACAGGCCATTCGCCTTGGCCGGGCGCTGCATGAGGTCTTGCCAGACGACAGCGAAGTGACCGGCCTGCTGGCCTTGATGCTCCTGCTGCACGCCCGCCATCGCGCCCGCACGGCCCGCGACGGCTCCCTCATCCCCATGGCCGAGCAAGACAGGAGCCTGTGGGACCAGGCCGCCATCGACCAGGGGATCGCGCTCATCACCACCGCCCTGCCCCGTGGCCCGACCGGGCCCTACCAGCTGCAGGCCGCGATCGCCGCCGTCCACGACGAAGCCGAGAGCACCGACACCACCGACTGGGCCCAGATCGCAGCCCTTTACGGCGTCCTGCTGCGCCTGGAGGACAATCCCGTCGTCGCGCTCAACCACGCCGTCGCCGTCGCCATGGCCGCTGGCCCCCGCGCCGGCCTCGAACTGCTCAGCCGGCTTGAGAGCGACCACCGCATCAACACCGACCGGCGCTTCCACGCGGTCCGCGCCCACCTTCTGGAGCGGAACGGCGATCGCCACGCGGCGCTCGACGCCTACCAGCACGCCGCGAGCCGGGCCACCAACCTGCAGCAGCAGCGCTACCTCAACCGCCAGATCGCCCGCCTGCAGGACAGCAGCTGACCGGCACCGTCACTCCCTCGTCGAGGAGGTGGGGTCCTCGCGCCCGAACCTCGCACCCGAACCTCACTCTTCGATGGCTCCGCCGATCGTGCGCAGGTGGTCGCGGAAGGACAGCGACGCGGACTCCGCGCGGCGTTCCAGGTACTGGCCGAAGCTGAGCTGCGCGCGGAGCGTGACGCCCAGCCTGATCCGGTCCGCCTGCTCGCGCTCGGTGTCGCGGATGCTGCCGGCCAGGTCGAGAACCTCGCCGGCCCGGTCGGCCGGGATGAACAGCACGCCGTCGTCGTCGGCGATGACGAGGTCGTCTGCCGTGAGCGTCCAGTTCCCGATGATGGCGTTCGCTAGCGCGTCCGCCGGGCGCTCATCGATGCGCACCGGGCCAGCTGGGACCGTGCCGAGGCTGAAGACCGGAAGCCCGATCGCGCCGATGTCGGCGGTGTCGCGGTGCAAGCCCCAGATCACGAGGCCGGTTAGCCCGGCCGCGTGCGCCTCGTGCGCGACCAGGTCGCCGATGCACGCCTCGTCGAGCCGCCCGCCGTTGTCAGCCAGCAGGACGTCGCCGGGCTCGGCGCGCTCGAACGCCTCGAGGAAGATGTCCACGCTGCCGGCGTGCCTGGCGGGCAGCGCGCGCCCGGCGATCCTGCTGCCCGGCACGACCGCCCGGAGCAGCGGGGGACCGAACCGGACAGGCAGGCCAAGCCTTGCGCAGCCGTCGGCCACGTTGGCGCCGCTGAGGCCTGTCATCCTGCGCTGCAGTTCGTCGTGGTCCATCCGTTCCTCCCTCACGTCGTCGTGCGGCGCATCGCAGTATGCCTGAGCACCAGCCCGCTACTGTGCGAGGCATGGCGTCGTGCGAGGAATGCGGCTACGACTTCACGTCACTCGGGCGGGACGAGATCCTGGCCGCGATCCCGGAGCTAGCCAGCGAGCATGGCCAGCTGCTCAGGTCCGTTCCGGCTGAGCGGCTGCGGGCGCACACGAAGCCGGGATCGTGGTCGCCGCTGGAGTACGGCTGCCACGTGCGGGACATGCTGACCGCGCAGCGCGACCGGGTGCTGCTCGCCCAGGCCGGGCAGACGCCGCGGTTCGCCTCGATGCGCCGGGACGAGCGGGCCGTCGAGGAGGCGTACAACGAGCAGGACCCGTTCGCGGTCGCTGACGAGGTCGCGGCCGTGGCCGGCGCGGTCGGACAGGCGCTGACGGCACTGGACGACGCCGGCTGGATGCGGACCGGCGTCTACCCGTGGCCAGAGCCCGAGGTCCGCACCGTGGAGTGGATAGGCCGCAGGACCGTGCACGAGCTCGCCCATCACCTGTTCGACAACCGCCGGCTGCTCGGCTGACCGCTCGCTGCCTGGCGCGGCCCGCTAGCTGGCCTCGACCGAGCGGATGATCTTGCGGAGCAGCGCGGCGAGCTGTTCCTTCTCCTTCTCGGTCAGGCCGGCGCTGACCGTGGCCTCGCCCTGGTTGAAGGCGGGGAACAGTCGCTCGATCACCGCCGCGCCCTTCGGCTCCAGGCTGACCAGCACGAGCCGGCCGTCGGCGTCGTGCGCACGCCGCCTGGTCAGGCCCCTTTTCTCCAGCGTCTTCAGCACGCCGGTGAGCGTCCCCTTGGTCACGCCGGCCTCGTCGGCCAGGTGCCTGGTCTGCTGGTCGCCCCAGATCCACAGCACGAACAGCACCGTGAACGCGGCCCATGACAGGTCCTCGTCGGCCAGGATCTGCCGCTCGAGGTGATTGCGGACCACGTTCGCGGCCCGGTAGATGTTCGACACCGCCGCCATCGCCGCGAAGTCCAGCGGCTGACCGCCGATCCTGCCCCTGATGTCGCGCTCGGCCTGCACCAGGTCACTGGCGCTATCGGCGGCTAGGCGACGTGACATGGGACGATGGTACGCGGCGTCAGGGCGCGGCCAGCGAGGCCAGCGCCTCGATCCTCGCGTGCAGCTCGGGGACGTAGGCCTGCGATTCCGGCTTCATCAGGACGCTGCGCAGAACCCTGGCCTGATCCTGGTCGGCGGTGACGTCGGGATGACGGCGGGTCATGGCGTCGGCGCCGACCGTCAGCGTGCTCACGAACACGGGCCGCTCGGGGTCGTTCATGCCGTCGGCGAGCATCCGCGCCGAGGTCTTGTCGATGGCCGCCATGCCGGTCCCCGACGTGACGGGGAAGTAGCTGACGATGTCGAGTTCAGGGCGCTGGTACGGGCGGAGCCACTCCGAGCCGGCCAGCAGATCGGCCCAGTCCAGCGCCGCTGACCGGCACGCCGCGAGCACGCGGCCCAGCCCCTCGGGCGTCGGCGGCAGCAGCCGGAACGTCAGCCAGAGCGCGGCCGCGGCCGCGCCTGCCCGCGAGCACTCCAGGCTGATCTCGCCGAGGTGCAGTTCGTCGGAGGTGAAGTACGTGTACGGCGAGTCATGCGCGTACAGCCGGCCGACCGCGGGATCGGCGAACAGCACGGCGCCGCAGCCGTAAGGCTGCAGCCCGTGCTTGTGCGGATCGACGACGACCGAGTCGCACTCGGCGATCGCGCGCCACGGCGACGGGTCCAGGCCAGTCCTCTCGCCGGCCGTGGCGCCGGCATTGGTCAGAAGGGTGAAGAACCCGCCGTAAGCCGCGTCGACATGCACCCTGACTCCGTGCCCGCGGGCGACGGCCAGGACCTCGTGCACAGGGTCGATCGCGCCGAGACCGGTCGTGCCCGCGGTCGCGACGACCGTGCCGATCCTCCCGCCGGCCAGCAGGTCATCGAGCGCGGCCAGGTCGATGCGCCCCTGGGAGTCGGCGCGAACGGCGGTGCCCGTGATGCCGAGCACGCCGCACATCCGCGCGTGCGTATAGTGCGCCTCGGTGCTGTAGGCGACGCCGCGGCCGGGATGCAGTTCGCGGGCGACGTACAGCGCCTCGAGGTTCGCGACCGTGCCGCTGCTGGTCAGGTGCCCGAGGTAGGTGGCGAGGCCGAACATCGCGGCCAGATCGGCGACCACCTCCTTCTCCATCTCCGAGGTGACCTTGCCGCCGTCCAGCGCGTGGTTGTTCGGGTTCACGAGCATGGCTGCCAGGTAGCCTGCGACGGCAGCCGGATGCGGCGGCTTCAGCATCTGCCCCGCGTAGCTCGGGTGGAAGTACGGGTAGTTGCCGCGCATCCGGCCAGCGAACTCCGCGAACGCGGCGTCGAAGCGCTCGTCGCTGATCACCAGGGACGGGTGCGGTTCGAACGGCGGATAGCTTGCCTGCCAGCCGAGCACCGAGTCGGCCGCCTGGCTCAGCCATCGCTGCAGGTCCACGCGGCTACTCAGGCTCTCGCCGGCGGACGGATGCCGCGGAATTCCCAGTCGCCGCCGAACGCGGTCGAGATGACCTCCTCGCTCGCTGTGGGCTGGGCGCCGTAGTCGGCGGCGACCTTGTCAGGCCCGGCGACAATGTGGCTGACGAGCCTGCCGAGGCCGTCGACCTCAACCTCCACGACATCGCCTGGCTGGACCGGCCTGGAGTTGGCGGGCGTGCCAGACAGCACCACGTCGCCCGGGTGCAGCGTGATCGTCCTGGCGATGTCGGCGACGAGGTAGTGCATGTCCCATGCCATCTCGTCGGTCGAACCGTCCTGGGCGAGAGCGCCGTTCACGTAGGTACGCAGGCGCTTGCCGTGGAAGTCCCAGCCGGTGACGAGGCCGGGACCGAGTGGCGCGAGGGTGTCGGAACCCTTGACGCGCAGCATCGACCCGGCGTCGGTGTCGCGGAAGTCGTGCAGCCCGAAGTCGTTGCCGATCGTGTACCCGGCGATAAAGTCGCCGGCCTCGGCAGGGGACACGCCCCGGCAGGTCCTGCCGATCACGATCGCGACCTCGCCCTCGTAGTTGAGGTACTTGCAGTTGGCCGGCCTGATCACCGCGCCCCGGTGACCGAGCAGCGCGGAGACCGGCTTGTGGAAGTAGGTCGGGGCCGGCGGCAGCGTTGCGCAGAACTCGGTGACCCGGCTGCGGTGGTTCAGATGCACCGCGATGATCTTGGCGGGCGTGACGGGCGGCAGGTGAACGGCCTGGTCCGCAGCGATCCTGCGGCCGTCGCCCGCGATCAGGTCGGCACCGTCGCGGCGCACCTGGACGGCCGCGCCGTCGAGCAGAATCCGCCGGTACTCCGGCATGCCGTCCTCCTAGCGTGGCACGTGGCTGTCTGCGCTGACCGCTGATCGCGCGGCCGGTGCCGTCCAGCCGCCGCCCGGCCGGTCGAACCACAGGTGCATCTGGGCTGTGCCGATTGAGTTCTCGTAGTCGCTGAACGGCGTGGCCGGTGCTGTCACCGCCGGGCCACCGAGCGCCCCGATCATCATCAGGTAGTGCGCGAACTTGGCCTCTGGCCGCACGGCCAGATAGTCATCCATCGTGTCTATCACCCGGGCATGCTCACCTGCCCGCAGCCATCGGATCCGGTCTTCGTCCGCGGCCCTGGCCTGCTCGGTCCTGACGTGCACCGGGTCGCTGGCCTCGTGCGCCCGCAGTTCGCGCAGCGACCAGAACGTGTGTGACAGCGCGCCGGACGCGATGAGCACAACGCGCCTGCCGGTGGCCGCGATCGCCGCGCCGACGGCCCGGCCAGCGCGCAAGAAGTCCTCGGTGTCGCCTGTGTAGGCGGTGTTGCTGATGGACATCCACCGCCGGTCGAGCCCCTGGCCCAGGTAGGTCCACAGGTTGACGGTGGCGTAGTGCACGGGCAGGTAAGGGTCGTCGATCGGGGTGATCCACGTTCCGTGCTCGTCAGCCTGGGCGGCGATCGCGAGCGCGAGCTCGGGGTCGCCCCGCCAGTCGTAAGGGACACGGCACATGCCGCGCGGAAGCTCGTCGGAGGTGAACAGGCCGGCCCGCCTCTGGTGCGCGGCGACGACGAACTCGACCGTGGTGTGCCAGTGCGAGTCCAGGACCAGGACGGTGTCGTAGCCCAGGGTCTCGAAAACCTCCTCCCGCAGCCTGCGCAGCCCGGGCACCAGGCTGATCTCCCTGCCCTCGTTGAGCTCCCTGCGTTGTTCAGGCGGCAGCATGATGGTCGGGACGTGCGCGAGCAGGCCCGCGCCGACGACCTCACCCATGGTTCTCACTCACAGTTTCTCACTCACTGGCCGTCTCCTCCCGCGCGCCAGCCCTGCGGGGCGTACACGGTGTTCTTCACGTCGCAGTAGAAGTCGAAGCTCCAGGTGCCGCCCTCCCGGCCGATACCGGACTGGCCCGCACCGCCGAACGGGGCGCGCAGGTCCCTGACGAAGAAGCAGTTGACCCAGACCGTGCCGGCGCGAGCCCGCCGGAGACCCGCTCGGCTCGCTCCTGGTCGCCGGTGAACAGCGTGGCCGCCAGCCCGTACCTGGTGTCGTTGGCGAGCTCCACCGCCTCGTCCTCGCTGCCGAACGCCTGGACGGTGAGCACGGGGCCGAAGACCTCCTCGGTCAGGATCTCCGAGCCCGGCTCTGCGCCCGCGAGCAGGGTGGGCTGGTAGTACAGGCCGCCGAGGTCGGGGTTGACCGCGCCGCCGAGCAGTGCCCTGGCGCCAGCGGCCATGGCTCGCTGGACGAAGCCGTCGACCCGATCCAGGTGGGTGCGGGTGATGTTCGGGCCGATATCGGTGTCCTCGTCGCGTGGATCACCCTGCCGCAGCTTCGCCGCCCGTTCAACGAAGCGCTCGGTGAACTCAGCCGCGGCGGCCTCGTCGACCAGCAGCCTGGTGCCTGCGAGGCACACCTGGCCCGCGTTGTCGTACTGGCCGACGGCGTGGGAGACGGCGAGATCGAGGTCCGCGTCGGCGAAGACGATGAGCGGTGACTTGCCGCCGAGTTCGAGCGAGACGGGGGTCAGGTTCGCGCCCGCGGCCGCCGCGACCGCGCGGCCCGTGGCCGCCGAGCCGGTGAACGCGACCCTGGCGATGTCGGCGTGGGCGGCCAGTGGCGCGCCAGCGCTGGTGCCGAGGCCCTGGACCAGGTTGAACACGCCGTCGGGGAGGTCAGCGCTGCTGGTGATGTCGGCGAGCAGGCTGGCCGTGAGCGGCGCCCACCCGGGCGGCTTTGCCACCACGGTGTTACCGGCCGCGAGGGTCGGCGCGATCCGCCAGGTGGCCAGCATGAGCGGCGCGTTCCACGGCGTGATCACGGCGGTCACGCCCGCCGGTGCCCAGGAGACCTGCTCGCGATGGCCATTGATGTCGAGCCCGCCGCCGTCCAGCTCGGTCAGCCAGTCGGCGAAGAAGCGGAAGTTGCGGGCCGCCCGCGGGATCACGCCGCGCCGGTGCGATCGCAGCAGCGCGCCGTTGTCGGCGGTCTCGACCCGGGCGAATTCGTCGGCGCGCTCGTCGATGCCGTCGGCGATTCTGCGGAGCGCGGCGGCCCGGTCAGGAGCTGGCGTGCGCGCCCACGCGGGGAACGCGGCGCCGGCTGCCGCGACCGCCGCGTCGATCTCTTCCCGGCCGCCGCCGGCGACCTGCGCGAGCGGCTGTTCGTCGATGGGGCAGATGTCGCTGAAGGTCGCGGCCGATGCCACCCGGCGGCCGCCGATCCAGTGCCGGGTGTCGACCTCCACCCCGGCCACCCGCGCCACGTGTGCCTCGCCCATCCCATTCCATCCGTCCCGCCGTCGCCGCTCCGCCCGCCCGCGATCCGCTAGCCCGCGATCCGCTAGCCCGCGATCCGCTCGCCGTGAGGCCGATCGTTTGGAACCAAACACTACGAACCGGCCGCGAGCCCGGTCAAGGCCGGGCCGCCCACCTCCTGCCCCGCTAGATCCCAGCGCCAACCCCACCTATGAACCCTTGGTGGCGCTATCACCCCACCAAGGGTTCATAGGTGGGCCTCCGACCGCAGAGCGGCGGCGGCGGGCGGCCGGGCGGGGCGGACGGGAGGGGCGGACGGGAGGGGCGGACGGGAGGGGCGGTGGGTCGGGCGGGTCAGGTGCGAGCAGACAGGACCTGGCCGCCGTCCCAGGTGACGCCGATCTGGCGGTAGTAGCCGCCGATGATCTCGCGGACCTCGAGGTCGGCCAGTTCTTCGGTGGGCGACTCGAAGAGCTCGAGGGTCGCGTCGCCGCGCCAGGCGGGGCCGCCCTCGAAGCTCGCGCTTCCCGACGAGATCAGCTCGCTGAGCGCGTCGGGCTCGCCCTTCCGCACCGACGGCATCCAGCGGTGATGGGCCATCGGGTGCGCGTTCACGATGCCGTTGGCCGGTGCCTCTTCGCGCAGCGTGACGACGGCCTGGGCGAGCCGGCGGCTGGCGGCGGACAGCGTTCCCGCGAACACGCCGCCCGGCGCGATCCTGGGCGCCGCGCTGCCGAACGGGTGCGGCCTGGTCTGATGGATTGAGCCAAGCTTCTTCGGGTAGCCCTGCACCAGCCCGCGTGCGAGCGCGAAGTCCGTGTCCACCCAGATGAACACGCACCGGGAGAACACCTGCCCGCCGAACATGCACCGGACGACGGCGAAGCACTCGGAGTACTGCGCCCGCACCGGGTCGAGCAGTTCGTCTCCGGCCGACCCGCAGGACTGCCAGTCCGCCCAGATCAGCGCCACCGCACCGGGGTCCTCATCGACGGGGCTGAGCGGCGCGGGCAGCAGCCGCGCCACGTTCGCGGGATCGGTCCTGTACTCCACCGTGAGCAGGTCACCCGAGTAGTACCAGGGCGGCGCCGGGAGCAGCGACGCCCGGCCGGTCGCGGTCCGCGGATAGAAGAACCCGGCCATCTCGCTCATGACTGCCCCCTGGTAGCTCGATGCCGCGACCGCGGCGGTTGCCCGCCCATTGTGCAGGCAGTTACGCTTCCAGATCATTTGTAACCGAACGTTCGCGGGTGGAGTCACAGTGCACAACGTGCCGGGCGCCGATCACGCCAGCATCGCCGAGCGGTTGCGGGCCGAGAACGTGGACGTCGTCAGGGTCTCCTATCCCGATCTGATCGGCGTAGACCGCGGCCGCGACGTGCTGGTCGACGAGCTGGGCACCGCGACGGGCCACGGGCTCGCGTTCTGCCGTGCCGTCTACCACACCTCACCGATGGGAGACGTGGTGCCGGTGCAGGGCGGCCTCGAGGCCGGCCTGCCCGACATCGTCGTCCGGCCCGACCTGTCCACCCTGACGCCGCTGCCCTGGGAGCCGAACGCGGCCTGGTGCCTCGGCGACGCCACCACACCGGACGGCCAGCCGGCGCCCGAGTCGCCGCGGGTGGTCGTGCGGAGGGTCGCCGACCAGCTCGCCGGCCTTGGTTACCGGCTGATCTGCGGGCCCGAGCTGGAGTTCTTCGTCTGCGAACGCGACGCCGCCGGTGACTGGCGGCGCTACGCCGATGACGTCGGCAACGTCTACGTCGTCGGGCGCAAGGGCGACCCGCGCGGCCTGCTGCTGCGCATGCTCAGGCAGCTGCGCGACGCCAGGTTGCACGTCACCGCCGCCAACCACGAATTCTCGCCAGGCCAGTTCGAGATCAACCTCGGCCATTCCGAGATGTGCGACGCCGCTGACCGCTCGTTCCGGCTGAAGTCGGCGGTCCAGGAGATCGCGCGCCAGCAGGACCTGCTGGCGACGTTCATGGCCAAGCCGTTCAACGACGAGGGCGGCTCCGGCTTCCACGTGCACGCCTCCCTTGGCGACGACGCGGGCGGCAACGTGTTCGGGGACCCGGACGCGCCGGAGGGGATCTCGGCCGCAGGCAGGCACGCGATCGGCGGCGTGCTGAGGCACGCTCGTGCGCTGAGCGCGCTGCTGAACCCGACGATCAACTCCTATAAGCGGTTCGGCCCCGACACGCTCGCGCCCTGGCTGATCGACTGGGGGCTGGACAACCGCAGCGCGATGGTGCGGATCCCGCCCGAACGCGGGCCGGCCGCGCGGATGGAGGTCAGGCTCGGCGATGCCACCGCCAATCCCTACCTCGCGATGGCGGCCGTCGGCGCGGCCGTGTACCTCGGCCTGAAGGACAAGGTCGAGCCGCCGCCGAAGCTCGAGGGCTACGGCTACGACCCTGAGTCGGCCGAGATGCTGCCAGCTCGGCTGTCCGACGCGCTGGACGCGCTGGAGAGCGACGACGCGCTCGGCGAGGTGCTCGGCGGGTACTTCGTCGGATCGTTCCTTGCCTACAAGCGCAACGAGATCGAGCGCTTCGAGCACCACGTGACCGACTGGGAGTTCCGCGAGTACGCGTACCACCTGTAGCCCGCGTTCATAGCGCGCTGAGAGCCGCTGGCCAGTCGTAGCCGAGCTTGATCGCCGATTGTCGTCGGCATGACCGCACCGGATCTGAGAACACGACTCCGTCCGGCCTCCTCGCTGAGGCGGCGCGGGATGCGACGGCTATCAGCGCTCACCGCGGGCATCGGCATCGCAAGCGCCGCGGCGACCGGAGCGATCGTCGCCGTGCTGCCCGCGCCGGCACAAGTCAGCACTGCTCGTACGAGCACGTCACACGGGACAGGAACCGCCCAGAACGCCAGCCCGTCCGGCGGAAGTTCGCCGGGCGGGGGCGGGTCAGGCGGCAGCGTGTCAGCGTCGTCAGGAACCGGTGGTACCCACGCCACCTCTGGCGGATCGTGATGAGCGCGCTTACCCAGTCGGCGGCCCTGTGGTATGCCAGCCGGGCCACCGGGATCGTGGCCGTCGTGCTGCTGTCCCTCGTCGTCATCCTCGGCGTGCTGGTGCGCAGCAAGGTGCGGCTGCCTGGGCTGCCACGGTTCGCCGTCGTGGCCCTGCACCGGCGGATCTGCCTGATCGCGGTGCTCTTCGTGGCCGTGCACGTGCTGACCGCGGTTGCCGACTCGTACGTGAGCATCAGGCTTGCCGCCCTCGTCGTCCCGTTCACGTCGGCCTACCGTCCGTTCGCGGTCGGTCTCGGCGCCGTAGCCCTGGACCTCGGTATCGCGGTGGTTGGCAGCAGCCTGCTGCGTGCGCGGATCGGCTGGCGGGCATGGCGCCTGGTGCACTGGCTCGCCTACGCGGCCTATCCGGTCGCAGTCCTGCACGGCTTCTTCAGCGCCACCGACATCCGGTCCGGTGTGCTGCTAGACGTGACACTGACCTGCGTGGCTGCGGTCGTCGGCGCGAACGGCTACCGGCTGGCGGCACAGAAGCGGCGCCAGCCACCTGCGGCCCGCGCGGCTGGCATCAAGGGACGTGCGGCGCAGGCTCCGCGCGAGCGACGATCTGACGGTCGAGCCGCGGCGGTCCGGTGATGACAACCGCGGTAGCCGGCCCGCCGCTGGTGACCGTCAGGCTGTGCGGGGTGTCCCGCGGCACGAACACGAAGCTGCCGGGCCCTGCGGTCCAGGTGTCCTCGCCGCAGGTGCCGGATAGCTCGCCGGCGATCACGTAGAACATCTCGTCTTCGCCGTCGTGCACGTGCACATGGACCGAGAGTCCTGGCGGATAGACCGACTCCAGCACCGCGAGCTGTCCGAGCGTGTCGTCGCCGGACGCCTTGATCAGCACCCGGGAGCCGTGAAAGCCGAACGCGGCACCGCCCTGCGGCTCGAGAACGAAACCTGGCATCTGGGTGACCTCCACGATCTGCGGCCCGGGCCTGGAAGGCCCGGGCCGCACCAGTCGCGCCGCTCCGCTGTCGCGTTATTTCGGCTGCGGGACGATTCGGATGTACGGCTTGGGCGACCGCCAGCCGTCCGGGTAGGTCTGCCTGGCTTCGTCGTCAGAGACCGAGCCTGAGATGATGACGTCCTCACCCGGCTTCCAGTTCACCGGGGTCGAGACCTTATGCTTCGCGCTGAGCTGGAGCGAGTCGATGACCCGGAGAACCTCGTCAAAGTTGCGGCCCGTGGTCATCGGGTAGACGAGGACCAGCTTGACCTTCTTGTCGGGCCCGATGACGAAGACGTTGCGCACGGTCTGGTTGTCGGCCGGGGTGCGGCTCTTCGCGTCGCCCGACGTGCTGGCGGGAAGCATCTCGTACAGCTTGGAGACGTTGAAGTCCGCGTCGGAGATGATCGGGTACTCGGGCTTGGTGCCCTGGGTCTCCTCGATGTCCTGCGCCCACTTCTCGTGATCGCCTGAGGAGTCCACGGACAGGCCGATGATCTTGGTGTTCCTGCGGTCGAAATCGGGCTGGATCCTGGCCATGTAGCCGAGCTCGGTGGTGCAGATCGGGGTGAAGTCCTTCGGGTGCGAGAACAGCACAGCCCAGGAATCACCGATCCAGTCGTGGAAGCGGATCCGGCCCTGCGTGGTGTCGGCTTCGAAGTTCGGAGCCGTGTCACCCAGCTTTATGCTCATTTGCTACTCCTTGTCTGGTGAGACCGAGGCACCGCGGTTCCCTGCTCACCGCAGCATTGTCTCGCCTGGCCCGGGCGGCTCGCACATCCGGGACCCGGCGGGGATGGCTAGCCACTCGATGTCCGGCGGCCTGACCCTGGCGCAGATCGGGTTGCCGCGCGCGTCGGTCAGCCTGACGCGGGCGACGAGCGCGTAACCCTGCTGCCAGGCTCGCTCGACCATGGCCTGGTCCACGTCCACGAGCCGCAGCTTGGCGCCGCGGAACAGCCGGAATGTGCCGTCTCCGGGAACCTCGCCCCAGACGAGCCCGACGTGGCGATCGCTGCGGTCCCCTCGCACGGAGGGCCCGCCGAAGTCAATGCCGTCCGTGCCGCGCCGGATCGTGACCGCGACCTCCCAGCTCGCCGACCGCGCGTCGCCGGGCACCAGCTCGGTTGCCACCCAGCGCCGGCCGGGAACCGTCAGGCCGGCCACGTCAGCCCGGTCGTTCCCGACGCCGACGTGGACGTTCTCGTACCCGGATCCGCCCGGCCCCGGGCGGCAGGACCGGCCAGGCAGATCGAAGCCCTCGATGCGGACGATCAGCGGCCGGAGCTCGGCGGGCGGGCGCGGCGCGGGGCGTCGGCGCGGTAGGGGCGGGGCCGTGCTCGCCTCATAGGCGCGGCGCAGCCAGCCGATCGCCTCGGCGTCGACGTCAGCGGTCGTCGCCAGTGCTATCCGCACGGTCGATGCCCCGAGATCTCTGGCTGGCAGCAGCCGACCGTGCGGTCCGGTGTCGTCCAGCCGCAGGCCCATGTCCAGTCGCTGTTTCGTGCGCGCCTGCAGCACGGCGAAGGTGCGGCGCGGTGCGGCCAGTGCCACCAGGGTCTTGCGCGCGTGCACGGCCACGTCCCCGAGCGGCAGGGCCGCGGCGAGCACGGCGTCCAGCACCGGCCGGAGCTGCGGCCGGTCCGCGTACTGGGCCGCAATCAGCCGGGAGTCCTCGTCTGTGAGCAGGCCAGCGACGTCGGGAAGGTTTGGCATGCCGCTGACCACTGTAATCCCGCGATCTCGTCGGCGGATGCGCGCCCCGCGCCGGCCGCCCTGTGCAGGAAGTCCGCGATGGTGTCGAGCTGGTCGTCGGTGTATCCGGCGAGGATCCGGCCCATCCGGGAGTTCATCCCGTCGAACTGCGCGAAGATCTCGCGCTGCCGGCCCGGCGGGCTCGCGAGCACGACCGCGCGCCGGTCGTCGCTCGCGCGGTCACGGCTGATCCAGCCGCCCTGTTCCAGCCGGTTGAGCACGCCCGTCATGGTCGCGAGGTGCACGCCAACCCGTCCGGCCAGGGCTGTAGGGCTGATCGGGCCGTACCGCGAGATGACGTCCAGGCAGTCGAAATCCAGGTCCCTGAGCTGGACCCGCGAGCCGACCCTGTGGTTCAGCAAAGCGAGCTCGATCCGCAGGTCGCGCATGGCGCTGGTCAGCGCCGCCGTCCTCCGGCGGCGCTCCCGGTCTGATGACGAGGCCACAGCGCAAACCCCCGCTCCTGGATTCCGGCGTTCCGAGCATCCGGGCCAGATATTTCGACAATCATAGAATATCGAAGTCGTATTGCCTGGCGGACCGACCTGAGCGGACGGCGGGAGTCGGAGTCGTTCGTCCCGCGGGCGAGCGCACGGGGTTTCGGGGTCGTCTTCCCCGGCCAGCACTGTCGTGGGCGAGTCACGGGTGCGGTTAGTTTCAGAGCGAACTCAGAGAAATCTCAGAGCCAGTTCCTTGCCGGCAGAGGAAAAATGGGCCATGAACACGATCCAGGACGCGCCGCAATCCCCCAGCGGCCTGGCGCGCGCGGACGGCACCGCGATCAGGGTGCTGGTCGTCGACGACGAGCCGACGCTGGCCGAGGTGCTGGCTAGCGTGCTGCGCTACGAGGGCTGGGAGGCGCGGACCGCGGCGGACGGGACCTCGGCAGTGCGCGCGGCGCGGGACTTCGAGCCGGACGCCGTCATCCTTGACGTGATGCTGCCCGACGTCGACGGCCTGAAGGTCCTGCGCAGGCTGCGGGCTGCCAACCCGCATGTGCGTGCTGTTCCTGACCGCCAAGGACGCCGTGGACAGGATCGCCGGGATCACCGCTGGCGGCGACGACTACGTCACGAAGCCGTTCAGCCTGGAGGAGGTCCTCGCCAGGCTGCGCGGCCTGCTCAGGAGGGCCGGTATCGCGCGGTCGGCCGGCGGCAGCATGCTCGAGGTCGGCGACCTGTCGATGGACGAGGACGCGCGCGAGGTGCGCCGCGACGGCCAGCTCATCGAGCTGACCGCGACCGAGTTCGAGCTGCTCAGGTTCCTGATGCTGAACCCCAGGCGGGTATTGAGCAAAGCTCAGATCCTGGACCGGGTGTGGAACTACGACTTCGGCGGCCAGGCACACTACGTCGAGCTGTATATCTCCTACCTGCGCAAGAAGATCGACGCTGGCCGGGAACCGATGATCGGCACCGTGCGCGGCTTGGGCTACGTGCTCAAGCCAGCAGGCGGATGACATCCGCGGGGCCAGCCAGCACGGGGCCAGCCAGCACGGGGCCAGCCAGCACGGGGCCAGCCAGCACGGGGCCAGCCAGCACGGGGCCAGCCAGCACGGGGCCTGCCAGCGCCCAGACCGGGCAGGCTGGCTGGCGGCGCTGGCTGGCAGGCCGCACGCTGCGGGCCAGGCTGGTCGCCGGGCTGCTGGCGCTGTTCACGCTGGCCAGCCTCGGCGTCGGGGTGGTGACCACGGTCGCGATCAGCGGCTTCCTGCTCAGCAGGCTCGACCAGCAGGTCGCGACCGCGGGCCGGATCCTGACCCAGAGCATCGAGCATCCGCAAGGCCAGGAGCCCGGCTCCGGCGACCAGGCTTCCGAGTCCGCCAACCCGTGTGCGACAGCCAGCCGGGACGCAGGCATCGCCGGCGGGCAGGCGCCTGGCACCTTCGCCGCCAGGCTGGAGCACGGGCACGTGTCCTACGCCTGCGTCGTCACAGGCGGAAGGGAGCGCCCCGGGCGGCTGACCGCCGTCCACCTGACCCGAGCTGACCTCGCCACGCTGGCGCACCTGCCGGCCGGCGAGCAGCCGCGCGGAACCGAGCCGCGCACCCGCGGCCTGTCTGGCCTCGGCGACTACCGGCTGATCACGTTCACCGGGCCTGACGGTGACAGGAACGTCGCCGGCCTGCCGATGAAGAGCGTGACCGACACGGTCGGCCAGCTCGAGATGATCGAGCTCATCGTGTTCGGCACGGCGCTCGCGGCGATGGCGGTCGCGGGGACGGCCTGGATCCGGCTCGCGCTCCGGCCGCTCGGCCGGGTCACCGCGACCGCCTCGCAGGTCAGCGACCTGCCGCTGGAGAGCGGGGAGGTGGTGCTGCCGCACCGGGTGCCGCAGGCCGATCCGCGCACGGAAGTGGGCAGGCTCGGCAGGGCGTTCAACCAGATGCTCGGTCATGTCGAGGCTTCGCTCGCGACCCGCCAGGCCAGCGAGGCGAAGCTGCGCCGGTTCGTCGCCGATGCGAGCCACGAGCTGCGGACGCCGCTGGCCGGGATCCGTGGCTACACCGAGCTCGCACTGCGGACCGGCGGTGACCTGAGCCCGGACGTGCGGACGGCGCTGACCAGGGTCGACGCCGAGTCCGCGCGGCTGAGCAGGCTGGTGGATGACCTGCTGCTCCTGGCCAGGCTAGACGCTGGCCGGCCCCTGGCCGCCGAGCCTGTGGACCTGACCAGGCTGGCTGTCGACGTGACCAGCGACGCCAGGGTGGCCGGGCCAGGCCACCAGTGGGTGCTCGACCTGCCCGCCGACCCTGTCGTGGTTACAGGCGACCAGCACAGGCTGCACCAGGTCCTCGCGAACCTGCTCAGCAACGCGCGGACGCATACCCCGCAGGGCTCCACGGTCACCGTCCGGGTGACTCGGACGGCCGCGGCAGGGCAACAGGACGCCGCCGAGCTCTCAGTGCACGACGACGGCCCCGGCATCCCCGCCGAGCTGCGGGAGCATGTCTGGGAGCGGTTCGCGAGGGCGGACACGGGCAGGTCCCGCAGCGCGGGCAGCACCGGGCTCGGGCTGGCGATCGTGCGCGCGGTCGTGACAGCGCATGGCGGCCGGCTCGAGCTGGCGAGCGAGCCAGGCAGCACGACGTTCCTGATCAGCCTGCCCGCCAGGCCGGCCGGAGGCGACGGTTAGGATTCTCCGGCAGCGAGGGAGGCGATCGCGATGACTGAGGTGCTCGTCGACGTCGACGGCCAGGTCGCGGTCGTGACGCTGAACCGTCCTGAACGGCGCAACGCCATCTCGGGGAGCCTGCTCGCGTCCTTGCGCGACGCCGTCGCGGGGCTGGACGGCAGGGCTGACGTACTGGCGATCGTGCTGACTGGCGCGGATCCGGCCTTCTGCGCCGGCCTCGACCTGACCGAGCTCGGCCAGCCTGGCGGCCCGCTGTCTGGTACTGGCAGCGGCGGTGCCAGTGGGAGCGGTGCCGGTGGGAGCGGTGCCGGTGGGGGTGGTGCCGGTGGGGGTGATGCCGGTGGGGGCGAGGTGCTACCGCGGCTGAGCACGCCGCTGATCGGGGCGGTCAACGGCGCAGCGGTGACAGGCGGCCTCGAACTGGCGCTGGCCTGCGACTTCCTGGTCGCCTCCGACCGCGCCAGGTTCGCCGACACGCACGCCAGGGCCGGCGTGATGCCGGGCTGGGGCCTGACGGTCGCGCTGCCTGAGGCGGTGGGGCTGCGCAGGGCCCGCGAGATGAGTGCCACAGGCAACTTCATCACGGCGCCGACCGCGCTCGCCTGGGGCCTGGTCAACCACGTGGTGCCGCACGAGCAGCTGCTCGGATTCGCGCGCGGGCTGGCCGCAGATGTCGCCTCGGCCGATCCCGCTGCTGTGCGGGAAATACTGACGACCTATAACGAGGGCTCCCTGGGGACTGCCAGGCAGGCAGGGCGGATCGAGGCGCGGGCACACCGGCGCTGGCACGCCGGCGGGATCGACGCGGCGCTGGTGGCCGGCAGGCGCGACGCCGTCATCGAACGGGGTCGCGCCCAGGGCTGACCGGGCCTGATGAACTCAGCGTGCCGCGCCTCGCTCTGGTAGCCGTCTGCCGAGGTTCCGAGCCAGCTATGAATGGCTGGCAGCCGCGATCTTGTCCAGTATCTGCAGGTCAAGCTCCGCTAGAGAGCCGATGGCCAGTGCGGCGGCGCCGTGATCGTGGCCGCTGGTCAGGGTCGTGCGGACGGCCACGCAGGCCAGGCCGGCGGCGACGGCCGCCGCCACGCCGGAGGCTGAGTCCTCGATCGCGACGAGCCCTGCCGATCCGAGCCCGAGCCGGCGCATCGCGAGTAGGTAGACGTCAGGCGCCGGCTTCGGGTGCCGCACTTCCTCGCCGGACGCGATCGCGGCCAGCCGGTCGCGGAGGCCGAGCGCCGTGACGATCGCGTCGATCTCGGTGAGCCTCGAGGAGGAGGCCAGCGCCATCGGGATCCCGGCCGCGCTGAGCGCCGCCATCAGCGTCCTGAGCCCGGGGTTCGGCTGGGCCGTGGCCATGAGCCTGGGCAGGTACCGCTCGTCGTAGGCCTGGCGCAGGTCGTCGACGGCACGGCGGCGGCCTGACCTGGCCGCCGCGGTCATCAGCGCATCGTCGAGGGTGCGGCCGACCAGGTCACCGAGCCTGGCCGGGTCGGCCGCGGCTCCCTGGTCGGCGACCACTTCCGCGATGGTGCGCAGCGAGAGTGGCTCGGAGTCGACGACCACGCCGTCCATGTCGAAGATGACGCCGCGCAGGTGCGCGGCGCTGCCTGGCTGGTCAGCCACGCCCGTGCGCGGCCATGGCAGCCCGCCGGTAGTCGCAGGACTCGCGGAGCTCGCCGGTCACGGTCCCGTCGTCCTGCTCGAACGGGGGGATCACCTCGAGGATCAGGCGCACCCGCTCGGCCCCGGACTCGTCGAGCGCGGCGAGGACGCGGCCCGCGTCGATGATGCCGCCGGCGTTGCGCGCCGCTGTGAACGGCCAGTGGTGGTCGGCCAGGCCGTCCGACTGCTGCAGCTGCACGATCGGGGCACGAGCGCCGAGCCGGCGCAGCCAGGCATACGGGCCGCGGTCGTCGCCGCTGGTTCCTGGCACGCACATGTGCCCGACGTCCAGGCAGGCCACCACCGGAGCGTGCAGCGAGTCCCCGTCGGTGAGCATCGCGGCGAACATGTCAAGCGTCGAGGGCTCGCGGGCGGCCGCGACCGCGTCCGCCGGGCTGCCATAGACGCCGGCGCGGAGCCCCGCGAGCATCGCGACGCCAGCGGCTGTCGCATCGCCTGGCACCACCCGGACCGGGATCCCGACCGCGTCGGCCCCGATCGCGAGTACGGGCCGACCCGGTGTCAGGTCCCTGACAAGCGCGGCGAGTGCGCCGATGCTGGCGTGGCGCCAGTCCTGCGCCGCCTGCTCGGCCCAGCCGTCCCTCGGGATCGCGGTGGGGTAGGGCCGCCGTGCCGCGGCGACGGGATGCCCGGCGAGATCGAACGCCGCCGCCCTGGCGCCCGACGTCCCCACGTCGACGGCGACCAGGACCTCGTCGCCCGCGCTAGCCCCTGACAAGCTGGTGGCCCTTGATCTTCTCCTTGTCCAGGGTCACCAAGGCTCCGTTCAGCGCTCCTGTCGAGTAGTCGCTTCCCGGGTTGAGGATCATGGTCCGGCCCAGCCTGCGGATGCCCGACGACTCGTGGATGTGCCCGTGCAGGCCGAGCAGGGGCTGTCGCTCCTGCTCGATCTTGCGGATAGCGGTGCTGCCCACGGCAGCGTACTGGACCTGGCCGAGCGTGGCCTGCACGACCATGTTCTCGTCCAGCTTCGGAGCGTCGTCGAGCTGGGTGCCGTACGGCGGCACGTGGAGGTTGATGATGGCCCGCTCAGGCCTGGTGAGCCGGCCGGCGATCGCGCTCACCGAACCGCAGATCCTCGCAGTGCGTGCCCCACGGGGCCTCGTCTAAGCATGCCGGCGAGCTCACGGGCAAGGACCTCGGTGACGCTCTGCCTGCTGGCCGATCACGGCGTCGGTTCTGCCACACCGTCGAGGGCAACCTCGGCAAGGTTCGCGAGCTGTGGCGGCTCGTACCGTTGGCCGGAGCACCGCACGACGTCACCGCCCAGGCAGAGGCCATCGAAGCCGCGATCGCCGCGGCGCCGAAGTCGCGGGCATGGAAGCTGCGGAGCCGGATCGGCGAGCGGATCCGGTGGTACGAAACTCCAGAAGAGGTGCGGCACTGACGGTCTGGCCGGGGTTTGGCTGGGTCATCTCTGGGCAGTGTGCGGCGGGTGAGCCTGCCTTCCTACCAGCAGTCCATTTTGAATGGAATGGATCGTGCCCTCGAGGCGCGCGACCCCCGACTCGCCTCCATGTTCGCGCTCTTCACGAGGTTGACCAGGGACGACGGGCCACCGCGGACCGAGCGGCTCGCTCGCGGCCCTCGCCTGTGCCGACGGCTGCTCATGGTGCCCGCGCGCGCGGCGAAGGCGTCGGTGGCCCTTCCGATCGTGCTGGTGGCCGGGCTCATGGCCGCGATCATCGCGCTCGGCATCGTGACGTCCCAGGGGAACCCGTGCCCGCATGGGCAGGCGCATCAGGTGGGGCAGCTCCGGCCGGTGTGCCAGTCCTCGGCACATAGCCTGCGCAAGTAGGAGAGCCCGAAGAGGACGGCACCGGTCGATGCGCGCCAGGCACACAGGTGGCTAACCCAGGCGATAGGCCTCGGCACAGTCCGAGGTGGCACTCAGCGGGCTTTCAGGCTTCCTTCAGGTCAATGTTTCATCATGTCCGCAGAGCAAGCAGAGCAGCGCGTGCCGAGGGAGCCGATCGCATGACAGGCATCTACGATCCGCCAGCCGGATCCCGGCCACCGTGGGCGCCGCCGGATCCGCCGCCGTCGCACGGCGGCCAGCCCGGCCAGCCACCGTACGGCCAGCCACCCTATGGCCAGCCACCGCACGGGCAGCCGCCGTACGGCGGGCCCTACGGAGCACCGCCGCCTTATGGAGCCCAGCAGCCTTACGGCTGGCCGGGACCCGGCGGACCAGGCGGGCCTCACGGCCCCTACGGCTACGGCCGCGGCGGGCCGAACGGCCCGTTCCGGCGGCTGCGGCGCCAGCTGCTCGCGCTGGCCGCCGTCGTGGTCATCGCCGTTGCCAGCTTCTGGGGACTTGAGGCCGCGCGCAGCCATCAGCCCGCCGGTGCGCCGTCGGCCAGCACGATCGCCGCGAAGGTAGACGGTTCCCTGGTCGACATTGTCACGACACTCGGCTTTCAGCGTGCGAGGGCGGCCGGCACCGGCATCGTCCTCAGCTCGTCCGGCGAGATCCTGACCAACAACCACGTGATCGAGGGAGCGACCTCGATCCAGGCCACCGACGTGGGCAACGGGCACACCTATCGCGCGCGGGTCGTCGGGTACGACCGCAGCCATGACGTCGCCGTGCTGAAGCTGCAGGGCGCGTCCGGCCTGGAAACCGCCGCCACTGGCAACTCGGCCAGCGCCGTGCTCGGCCAGAAGGTGGTCGCGCTCGGGAACGCGGGCGGCAAGGGGGGCACGCCTTCCGTGGTGAAGGGCAGGATCATCAGGCTCGGCGCCTCGGTCACCGCGACCGACGGGTCGGCCGGCACTTCAGAGACGCTGCACGGCATGATCGGCCACAACGCCCCGATCAGGCCGGGAGACTCCGGCGGCCCGCTGGTGACCCTCACGGGCAGGGTGATCGGCATGAACACCGCCGCGTCGACAGGGTCGAACTTCCAGCTGCGGGGCCCCACCCAGGCCTTCGCGATCCCGATCAACAAGGCCCTGTCGATCGCCAGGCAGATCGCCTCAGGATCGGGCTCGGCCTCTGTGCACATTGGCGCCACCGCGTTCCTCGGCATCGGCGTCCTGTCCGCCCAGCAGGCGCAAGCCCACGGCGTCCAGCCAGGTAGCGGCGCGCTCATCGGGGACGTGTTCCCCGGAACCGCGGCCAGCGCGGCCGGCCTGACCCCAGGCGACGTGATCGTCGCGGCCGGGGGTCAGCGGGTCACGTCGCCAGACGGGTTGCAGGCCGTCTTCGGACGGCACCATCCAGGCGACCGCGTCGGCCTCACCTGGGTCGACCAGAACGGGCTGCGCCACTCGGCGGCCGTGATGTTGAAGAGCGGTCCGGCCGGCTGACCCGTAGGCTGCAATCGGGTGAGGAGGGAGCCGTCATGGACTTCGAGCACGTCCTGGTGGACTGGTCAGGCGAGTTCGCAACCGTCACGATGAACCGCCCTCGGCGGCGCAACGCGCTGTCCCACGCGCACATGCGCGAGCTGATCACGGCGTTCTCGCAGATCGGTGGCAGCGACGCGCTGGGAATCGTGCTGGCAGGCAACGGACCGGTGTTCAGTGCGGGCCACGACTTCGCTGATGTGGCCGGCGCCGACCTCGCCGAGGTGCGCTCGCTGCTCACCACGTGCACGGAGCTGATGACACTCATGCAGCAGGTGCCCCAGCCTGTGGTCGCCAGGGTGCACGGGCTCGCCACCGCCGCTGGCTGCCAGCTCGTCGCGTCCGCGGATCTGGCGGTGGCCAGCGAAGCCGCCGGCTTCGCTGCTCCTGGCGGCAAGGGCGGCTGGTTCTGCCACACGCCGATGGTGGCGATCGCGAGGAACGTCGGTCGCAAGCGAGCCGCGGAGATGGCCCTGTCGGGCGACGTCATCGACGCGCGGACCGCGCTCGACTGGGGCCTGGTCAACCAGGTAGTGCCGGCCGACCAGCTGGACTCGGCCACCTTCGACCTGCTCAAGCGCGTCACCAGGGGATCGGCGCAGAGCAAGGGCATCGGCAAGCAGGCACTCTACGCGCAGATCGATCTGGATCAGCAGAAGGCCTACGCGTACGCGATCGAGGTCATGGCCGCCACCAGCCAGCTGCCTGACGCGCGCGAGAACATGCGGGCCTTCCTCGAGAAGCGGCAGCCGCGGTGGCAGCAGCGCGCTCAGTCGACGGGCAGCCCGTAGCTGCCCACGACCGTGGCGTCGGCCGCGACAGGACCCTGAGCGCACCGCCCGGCGACGCCGGACTGGAACTGGCCGAACGCAGCCGAGGCTGCCAGCGGGTTCTGTTCGCCCTCGAGCACCGCGACGTGCACGAAGCTCATGAGGCGATCGGCATCATCAGGCAGGTGTGGGACACCGGCCAGCGCGGCGGCGTCCGCCTGGACGGCTCGCGGTACCGCATCGCCGGCGCGAAGCGCGGTCCGGCTCCCGCGCACGACATCGGCATCTGGGTCGGCGGTTTCAAGCCGCGCATGCTCGGGCTTGCCGGCAGCCGCGCCGATGGCTGGCTGCCCAGCCTGTCGTACCTGCAAGGCGTGGTCGCGCGACTGCCCGACCTCAACGCGCTGATCGACGAGGCGGCAGTGGCCGCTGGTCGCGAGCCAGCCTCGGTGCGGCGGCTTCTGAACATCACAGGCGAATTCACCAGGTCAGGCTCCGGCCTGCTGACCGGTCCGGTCAGCCAGTGGGTGGAGGAGCTCGCCGGGCTGGCCGTGGACTGCGGGATCTCCGGCTTTATCCTGATGGGCGACGATCCAGCCGCGATCGAGCGGTTCGGCCAGGAGGTCGCGCCCGCGGTGCGGTACCTGGTCGCCGCGGAGCGAACCGTGCCGGGCGGCAGGCGCAAGGCCGGCCAGCAGGCCGGTGCCGAGGATCGCGACGGCCCCGCTCCGGCCGGCGATGCCGGGGTGGCGGGGGAGTCCGGTGACGGCACGGGGGTGAGCCGGCTGTGGGACACCTCGGCCCGCCCGGTCGCGCCGCCTGCGCCGCCCGGCCACGTGTATTCCGCGCGCGGGCTGGCCGTCGGCCGGCACCTCGCCGACGTTCACGACCATCTGCGTCAGGAGCTCGATCAGATCCGCGAGATGCTCGGGCAGGTCAAGCGGGGCCGCATGACCGCGGGGGAAGCGCGCGCCGTACTGAACGAGATGACCATGCGGCAGAACAACTGGGCGCTAGGCGCGTACTGCGCGGCGTACCGCAGCATGATCACCCAGCACCACGGGCTCGAGGACCGGGCCGTCTTCCCGCACCTGCGCCGGGCTGAGCCAGGCTTGATCCCGGTGATCGACAGGCTCGAGCAGGAGCACGTGATCATCCACGAGGTGGTTGAGGGCGTCGACCGCGCACTGGTCAGGCTCGTCACCAGCCCTGACGACGTCACCGATCTGCAAGCGGCGGTCGATGCTCTGACCGAGGCGCTCCGCTCGCACCTGGCGTACGAGGAGCAGCACATCACCGGACCGCTGTCCAGGGTCGGCTTCTTCCCGGGCCAGGTCTAGCGAGCAAAAACTGGCCGTGCTCAGGCGGGAGCGGGTGGGGGTAGCCTGCTCGGTCAGGAGCGGAGTGCTCCCAGGATCGAGGTGGCCTCCTGACTAGCTACCGGCTCCAGGTGCTCGGCAGGCTCCCGCACCCCGGTCGCGGGTTCACCCAGGGAATGGTCGTCCGAGGCTCGATGGCGTGGGAGAGCACGGGCCTGTACGGGCAGTCCGCGCTGCACCGTTACCAGCTCGGGGCTACGCAGCCGGATCGCAGCGTCGCGCTGGCGCCTGATCTCTTCGCGGAGGGCATCTGCCAGGCAGGGGAGTACCTGTGGCAGCTCACCTGGCGCGAGCGGGTGGCGTTGCGGTGGGATCCGCACGCGATGCAACTGCTGGAGACGATCCCGTACAACCGCGAGGGCTGGGGCATCTGTCAGGTCGGGGACCACCTGGTGACCAGCGACGGCAGCAGCGAGCTGATCTGGCGTGACCCGCAGCGGCTCAAGCCCGCCGGCCTGATCCGGGTGCGGCTCGCCGGCGAGCGGCTGGACGGCCTGAACGATCTGACCTGGGACGGCGCGAGAATCTGGGCGAATGTGTGGACCAAGCCCTACCTCGCGGCCATCGACCCGGCTACCGGGCAGGTGACCGACCTGGTGGACGGCCGGGCTGCCAGGGAGCGCTTCTACCGCGACCCTGATGCGATCATGAACGGGATCAGCGCGCTGCCGACACCCGGAGAACTCCTGCTGACCGGCAAGCGGTGGCGCTGGCTGTATCACGTCAGGCTGGCCCAGAGCCATCGCGCAGCTCTCAAGCCCCAGCGGTTGCAGGCACGCAGCTGACGTCAGCCCGGCGATCCGTCGCAGGGAGCCCCGGCCCTGGCTCGGTTAAGCTGACCGCACCTGGACAGGGACCTCATCTGGCGGGGCCGGATTCCGGCCGAGGTCTGCGGCCACGCACAGAAGGGAGCCAGCCCGGGCATGCGCGAGCAGTCCGTGCTCCGCCTGGGCCAGCACAGCTTCGGGCCGCGGCGGCTGCTGCTGATGGCGATCGTCAACCGGACGCCCGACTCGTTCTTCAGGCCAGGTGATACCTGGGATGAGCAGACCGCGATGAACCGGGTGCACAAAGTCGTCGCCGAGGGCGCCGACATCGTCGACATCGGCGGCGTGCCAGCCGCACCCGGCAAGGACGTCGATGCTGGCGAGGAGATCAGGCGCACCGCAGGGTTCATCGCCGCGGTGCGCGCCGCCTATCCGGACCTGGTGATCAGCGCCGACACCTGGCGGCAAGAGGTCGCGCGCGAGGCGTGCGCGGCGGGCGCCGACCTGATCAACGACAGCTGGGGCGGCTGGGACGACAAACTCGCCGAGGTGGCCGCTGAGGCGGGTGCCGCCCTGGTGTGCTCGCATGCTGGCGGGCAGGCGCCGAGGACCAGGCCGCACCGGGTCAGCTACGCCGACGTGGTCGCGGACGTGATCGCCCGCACCCAGAAGCTGGCCGACCGGGCCGTCGCGGCCGGCGTCGACCCGGCCAGGGTCGTGATCGATCCCGCGCACGATTTCGGCAAGAACACCTGGCACTCGCTCGAGGTAACCAGGAGGCTGTCAGAGCTGACCGCAGCCGGCTGGCCGGTCCTGGTCTCGCTGTCGAACAAGGACTTCGTCGGCGAGACCCTGGACGTGCCGCTGCCCGGCCGGCTCGCGGGGACGCTGGCGGCGACGTCGGTGAGCGCCTGGCTGGGCGCCAGGATCTTCCGCGCCCACGCCGTAGCCGAGACCCGCCAGGTGCTCGACATGGTCTCGGCGATCCGCGGCGACACGCCGCCGGCCCGCGCGGTCAGGGGGCTGGCCTAACCGATGATCATCGCCGCAGCCTTGTGCCCGGCAGCGCCGCTGCTCGTACGCGAGCTCAGCGGCGCGCAGGAGGTCGCCGCCGGCCTGCGGGACGCCTGCCTGGCATCGGTGGCCGAGCTGATGGCCGCCGCCCCTGATGTCATCGCGGTCGTTGGCGCGGCCGAGCGCACCGGCACCTGGAACGGTGCCGCCGCCCTCGACCTTGCCAGGTACGCGCCCGGGCCTGGCCTGCTGAACGGGCCGGCTGCGTCGCCGCCGGGCAGTGGCGAGGCAGGCCCGCCATCGCGGCGCGGCCAGGCCGGCGGCCTGCCGTCCTCGCTCGGCGTGGGCGCCTGGCTGCTCGGCCAGACGGGCAGCGCGGCCAGGCGGATCCTGCGAGCTGTCGGCGCTGACGAGCCTGCCAGCCGGTGCGCGAGCATCGGCGCCGACCTGGCCGGCGCGGGAGGGCGGGTCGCGTTGCTCGTGATGGCCGACGGCAGCGCCCGCCGCGGGCTCAGGGCACCGGGGTACCTGGACGAGCGGAGCGCCGGGTTCGACGCCGTGGTCGAGAGCGCGGTGCGGGCCGGCCAGCTCGACGCGCTCCTGGACATCGACCCGGTGCTCGCGCGCGAACTGATGGCGGCCGGCCGCCCGGCGTGGCAGGTGCTCGCCGGCGCGCTGGCTGGCCGTAAGGTCTCCAGCGAGATCCGCTACCGTGACGACCCCTTCGGGGTGGCCTACCTTGTCGCTTCGCTGCGAGTCCACCAGGAGCCGTGACATCACGGCGCGAGAGCGAGGAAGCAGCCGATGGCTGAGCTGGACTACGCGGGCCGTGCGGTCCTGGTGTTCGGTGCATCCGGTGCGCTCGGCACCGGCGTTGCGGCGGCGTTCGCGGCGGCTGGCGCCGCCGTCACCGGCGTCGACAAGGTGGCGCCGGCGGGCGAACGCAAGCTGGCAGGGATTGGTTATCTATCTGCCGACGTGTTCTCCGACGTGGCCGTCGCCGCGCTGTTCGACGGGGCGCCCGCGCCCTGGGCCGTCATCAACACCGTCGGCGGGTTCGCGCCGCACCGGCCGTTCGCCGAGCTTGACGCCGCCGAACTGACCGGACAGATCGAGCTCAACCTGGTGAGCGCCGCGCTCATCACCAAGCACGCGCTGAGGGTGATGCAGCAGGCGGGGGCCGGGCGGATCGTGCACACGGCCAGCAGGGCCGGGGTCGTCAGCAGGGGATCGGGGTTCGCGTACTCGGTCAGCAAGCTCGGGGTGCTGCACCTGGTCACGATGGCAGCAGACGAGGTGCGCGGCTCAGGGATCACGGTGAACTGCGTAGTCCCGAGCATCATCGACACGCCAGCGAACCGCGCGGCGATGCCGTCGTCGAACCACGACGCGTGGCCGAAGGTGCCGGACATAGCCAGGACGTACCTGTACCTCGCGGCGCCGGGGTCTGGCTTGATCAACGGGGCCGCGGTGCCGGTCTGACCTCCGGCAGCGCCGGGAGCTCCTGCGGCGCCGCGCAAGCTTGCTGAACGGCGGGACAGCGCCCGCGGAATCGCGGCAAGAATGGTTGGGTCGGCGGCAGGACCTCGGGCCGATGTGGCGGATCTGGCCCCGGCTCACCCGCACGTCAAGGGTAGCCCTGCCGCCGACCTCTGCCTGTAACACGCATCGCGGCCCGCGCTGGTTCACCACATTGCTCAGAAACAAGGGTGAAATCTGGCAGCGGCGCGTCAGGCGCTCAGGTCCAGCGCTCTGAGCCTTGCTGCGACCGGCCAGGTGGCGGCGCTGCCGGCCCCCACGGCGGCCCAGCCGGAGCGGGCGGGCGTGGCTTGGGAATCCGCCCGCGTACATGCCGCGCTTCGTAGCGGCCGCGGCCAAGCCAGCCCGACCTGCGAGCCGGCGGAGGCGCTGCTGCCCGCATGCTCCCTGGCATGGGGGTCGCCCAGAGTGGCGGCGGGGGCGGCGCGGCAGCTGGGCCTGAGGCGAGCGGGCGATTCTGAGGGACCTGAGGGCCCTGCAGACCTGAGGCCAGCGGCCGGTCCTGAGGGCCCGGCGCTAGCGGCCGGCCTGGAGGGCCCGGCTGTGGTCCCGCGAGCAGCTGTACCGGCTGCTGCATCGGGGCCTCTGCGTCCACGTTCGACTCGGCCGAGGCCGGGGCCGTCGGGCCCACCCGTACGATCGCGGCTATCGACATAGCCAGCAGCAGGATCATGAACGCCAGGGTGGCTTCGAGTACCTGATTCAGCATCGGCGGGCTCAAGTCAGCCACTCGTCCCTTCTCAGCCGACCGGTCGAGGGTTCCTGCCCAGACCTGCCCAGCGCCTGGGCAGACCGAACATTGGCTTTGGACTGCCTTACCACGGCGCCGCCACGCATACAGCCGGCCTGAAGGCGGACCAAGGGGCCATCCGGCCGGGGTGATGACTTCAACATCGGTGCCTGTGTGAGAGGTGGGGGTGAGGGGCCGCGCGCGTGTATCCCGCTGGTGGAACACTCGTGTGCGGGACAATCGAATCACAATGTGTGCTTCCGTCGCGTGCTTGTTGCCCTCATTTCTCCAGATTGCCGGCAGCTGTCGAACGCCGGGAGTGAGCAACACCGCGTTCGCGAGAGAGCGCCGTGGCCAAAGAGTATCCTTTATCCTGATAGCGCCCTGGCGAGCGGGAGCGCGTGCGGCGCACGATCGGCGGCGAAGGGAGTCAGGTGACCGGGTACGAGGAGATCCGCTACGAGGTTGACGACCCGGTCGCAACCATCACGCTCAACCGTCCCGAGACGCTGAACGCCTGGACCGACCGGATGGGCATGGAGGTGCGGCACGCGGTCGGGCAGGCTGAGCGCGACCCGCGGGTGGTCGGCATCGTGATCACCGGAGCCGGGCGCGGCTTCTGCGCGGGTGCCGACATGCGCCGGCTGTCGGCGGTCAGCTCGGGCGAGCGCCGTGCCGAGGCGATGCCGGATGAACTGGCGAGCGATCCTGGCGATCCGGCATCCGGCGAGGATCTGCGAGCAGGCACCCACACCTATTTCCTGTCGGTTCCGAAGCCGGTCATCGCCGCGATCAACGGGCCGGTCGCCGGGATGGCCGTCCCGATCGTGCTGGCGTGCGACCTGCGGTTCATGGCGCGGGACGCTGTGCTCCTCACGGCCTTCGCGCAGCGCGGCCTGATAGCCGAGTGGGGAATCAGCTGGCTGCTGCCCCGTCTCACCGGCACGGCCGTCGCCCTTGACCTGCTGTTCTCCTCGCGCAAGGTGACCGGCGCAGAGGCGGCCAGGCTCGGGCTCGTCAACGCGGCGCTGCCGGCCGGCGAGGTTCTCGGGCACGCGCAGCAGTACGTGCGGGATCTGGCTGCCACGTCCTCGCCGGCGTCCATGGCGATCATGAAGCGGCAGGTCTACCAGCAGATGCACGCTGGCATGCTGGCCGCCGAGCGCGACGCGCGCCAGCTGATGCTGGAGAGCTTCGGCCGCCCGGACTTTCCTGAAGGCGTGCGGTCCTTCCTGGAGCGGCGGCCGCCGCGGTTCGGGCGGCTGCCTGCCTAGGAAAGTCTCCGCCAGCCGCTCTCAGTCCCTGCCCGCTGCCACATCTCGCGATGAAAGGCTAAGGTCTCTCTGAGCTATTTCCGGAATGGAGGGGAATGGTCCAGTGGGCAAATGGCTAGTCGCAGCCTATGTCGTGCGGCCGATCCAGAACGCGGACCCGGACGCCGGGCACACGCTGGACCACGCGTTCGTGCTCAGCGACCCGCACTCCCCGCCTCCGACCGGCACGCCCGTCGCCCGGTACAGGTCGCTTGCCGCGTTCGAGGCCGACGCCCAGGCCGGGACGATCCACAAGGCGTTCAGATGGGTCATGTACGACCCGGAGAGCTGGCCGGACACCCCCCACGCCGAGCAGGTCGACCCGTGCGCCGCCATGCAGTCGTTCGGTCAGCTGGCGCACAGCCTCGGCTACCGCGCGATCCAGACCCCGGCCCGCGATCTCGCGCTGGTGCCGAACGCGTCAGAACCGAGGCAGGCGGGCGAGAACATCACGGCCTGGTACCTCCGAACCGGGATGGCCGGCTGCGCCGCGCGTCACGCCGACATGGTGGACATCCAGGCGCAGGCACTCACGCTCGACCAGGCCGCCTACACCCGCTTCGTGGGGGCTGCGGGCACCCAGGCGCGCGCGGCGAACCCGTACGCGATCCAGCTGGCCGGCGTCTCGACAAAGTACGGCACCGCCGAGCAGATGGCCGTGGCTGCGCGTTCGGTAGATGTCGGCGGCTACTGGCTGAATGTGCCTGGCCCTCATCCGGACTTCGCCAAGGCGGCCGGGTTCCTGAGGCTGATGGCGTCCTAGTACTAACGGACATCCCCTAAAGGACTGCGGCTCCGGCTGGACGCTGAGCGCGGCACGGCGTCGCCCATCCGCCGTCGATCTCCCAGTGACGGTGGCGGGATGACCGGGACGACGTGCCCTGTCAGCTGCGCCTGGTCGTCGATCAGGCCATCGCCGGGCGTGGTCGCCTGCCGCTGCTGGCCGGAGAGGCCGCCGGGATAGCCTTTGCTGGTGGCGAGCCGCACGGCGACGACGCGAGGCGAGGTCTCAGCGCGTCCTGGCCCGAGCCCGGCGGCCAAGCGCGCGGCGCTGGTCGCTGACCGGATGGTCGGCGACGTGATGGCGATGGGCTGGCCGGTCGGCACGCTGCTGGGGGCCGAAGCCGAGCTTCTCGAGCGGTACGGGGTCAGCCGCGCCGTCTTCCGCGAGGCGGTCCGGCTGGTCGAGCATCAGCAGGTCGCCAGGACCAGGCGCGGCCCTGGCGGCGGGCTGGTCATCACCGAGCCCACCGTGAATGCGGTCATCGACGCCGTCGTGCTCTACCTGTACCGGGCCGAGGCCAGGATCGACGAGCTCTTCGAGGCGCGGATCGTCCTTGAGGACATCGTCACCGAGCTGGCGCCAGGCCGGCTCGGCGAGCAGGATCTGTCCAGGCTGCGGTCGTTCCTGCGGCCAGGCGATCATGGCAAGGACGCCGACCCGCGCGCGCCGCACGCCCTGCTCGCATCGATCACCAGGAACCCGGCGCTCGAGCTGTTCGTGGACGTGCTCAACCGGGTGGCGATGCTGTACACGACGGACTGGCAGACCCTCGGCCCCGCGGTGGCGGCCGAGTCTGCCCGCGCTCACGCCAGGATTGCCGACGCCGTGATCGCGCATGATCCGGGGCTCGCGAGGAGCCGGATGCGCAGGCACCTGGAGGCCGAGCGCGAGTTCCTGCGCCGCCGCGCGCCGACCAGCGGGCTGCTGCCCGACCACGTCGTCGTGGTCAGCGAGCCAGACGACAGCAAGCGAGCAGAAGCCGTGGCGCGCCGGATCACCCAGGAGATCGTCGGCCGCCGCATGCGACCAGGCGACCTGGTCGGCACCGAGAAGGAACTGATCGTGCAGGAGGGCGTCAGCCGGGCCGTGCTGCGAGAGGCGGTGCGCCTGCTCGAGCACCATCAGATCGCGCGGATGCGCCGCGGGCCAGGCGGCGGGCTGTTCGTCTACGGGCCGAGCGCGAGCGCGGTCACCGAGATCGCGGCGATCTACCTGGCCAGGCGCGGGATGCGGCTCTCCGACCTGGCTGAGCTGCGCACGGGCGTCGAGGTGGCGCTGGCAGGCCTGGCCGCCGAGCGGCTCGACACGGCAGGGACCGCGCTGCTCGGCGACGTGATCGGCCGCGAGCAGGAGCAGGAGAAGTCTGCGCTCGACCTGCACGCCTCGGTCGCTGGTGCGGCCGGCAACCGGGTACTCGAGCTCGTCGCGCTAGTGCTGATCAGGCTCAGCAGGCTGCACCGGATCGACAGGCTCGCATCGGCGGGGCGGCAGCAGGCGGGCGCCGAGGTGATGCGGGCGCACGAGGCCATAGCGGCGGCCGTGGAGTCGGGTGACCGGGAGCTAGCCAGGCACCGGATGCGACGTCATCTCGACGCGCTTGCCGCCCAGTTGAGTTAACAGGACTCAGCGGCTGGTGTCGCTCGCCTGGGTACCGCCTGGCGGGTCGTCGGTCTTCCAGGTGGCTACTTGATCAGGGGATCGCGGGGCAGGCCCAGGATGCGCTCGGCGATCTGGTTGCGCTTGATCTCCGAGGTGCCGCCCGCGATCGACATCGCCCGGTGCCCGAGCGAGAGCATTCCTCCGATGGCGCCTGACCCTTCCAGGAACGCAAGGTCTGGCCCGGCGAGGGCGGCCAGGATGGCCGCGCTCTCATGCCCGATCTCCGAGAGCAGCAGCTTGGTGACGTTGCCCTCGGGCCCTGGCTCGCCGCCCGCCACCGCACGGTGCGCGCTGCGCAGGTTGAGTACGCCCATGGTCTGGTTCCGCGCGATGTGCCTGCCGACCCTGCCAGCACCGCCCGCCAGCCGCTCGGGGTGCGCGTCGAGCGGGCCGATGAACGCCACGGACGGCATCGCCATCCCGCCGCCACCACCGCCGATGCTCACGCTCTCGTTGCCGAGCGTCGCGCGGGCAACCGTCCAGCCGCCGTCGACAGGCCCGACCACCTCGGCGTCGGAGACGAAGACGTTGTCGAAGAAGACCTCGTTGAAGTCGGAGTTGCCGGTCGCCATCTTCAGCGGCCTGACCGTGACGCCGTCCGCCTTGAGGTCGATGACCATCATGGTGATGCCGTTGTGCTTGGGAGCGTCCGGGTTGGTGCGCACGGTTGCCAGGCCGTACCTGCTCTGATGCGCGCCGCTGGTCCAGACCTTCTGGCCGTTGATCAGCCAGCCGTCGCCTGTCCTGGTCGCTCTCGTCCTGATTCCCGCGGCGTCAGACCCGGCGCCCGGCTCGCTGAACAGCTGGCACCAGATGACCTCCTGGTTCAGGGCGGGCACGACCCAGCGGGAAACCTGCTCAGGCGTGGCGTACTGGATCAACGTGAGGATCACCCAGCTGGTGATGCCGTAAGACGGCCGCTTGATGCCGGCGGCGCTGAACTCCTGCTCGATCACCAGTTGCTCGATCGCTCCGGCGTCCCTGCCCCACGGCCTCGGCCAGTTCGGCATCACGTAACCGGACTCGATCATGGCCTTGCGCCTCGCGTCCGTGTCGAGGTCGCGGATCCTGGTGATGAACTCGCGCACGACCGCGCGGATCGGCTCGGCCTCGGCCGGCAGGTCGATCGCCCGCTCGCGTCTGACGCCTCTTCGCACGGAGTCCGTGACCTGCAGGGCGGCGGCCTCGGCGTCGATGACCGCCTCGATCGCGGTCGCCCGCCGCAGGTACAGATGCGCATCGTGCTCCCAGGTGAACCCGATCCCGCCGTGCACCTGCGTGTTGAGGTTCGCGTTCTCGTCCGCGGCGGCCAGCGCGAGCGTGGCCGCGATGGCGGCCGTGTACGTGAGCTGGTCGCCGCCTGCGGCGGCGGCCCTGGCAGCGTCCCAGACGGCGGCCGTGGCCAGCTCGGCTCCGACGAGCATGTTCGCGCAGTGGTGCTTGACGGCCTGGAACATCGCGATCGGCCGCCCGAACTGCTCCCTGACCTTGGCATACGCGCTTGCCATTTCCGTGCACTCGCGCGCCACGCCGGCCGCTTCCGCTGCCAGGATGGTCCTGGCCAGGTCGGTCAGCACCTGCCTGCCTCCGGTCACGACCTCCGCCTGGGCGCCGTCCAGGGTGACCCGTGCGGCCCGCCTGGCCGGGTCCAGGTTGGCCGGCACCGTGACCGTCACCCCGTCGTGGGCGTCGATGATCGCGATGTCGTCGCCGGCGGCCACCACCAGCACGTCGGCCAGACTCCCGCCGAGCACGACGCCCGCGGGGCCAGAGGCCAGGCCGTCGGATAGGCGCACGTCCCCGCCGAGCGCGACTGCGCCGATCGCCGAGCCGTCCGCGAGCCCGGGCAGCAGCCTGGCCTGCGCCTGCGCCGACCCGGTCGCGGCCACCACCGCGCTGGCTATCACCGTCGGCACGAACGGTCCAGGCGCCACCGCGCGGCCCATCTCCTCGGCGACGATCACCAGCTCGGGCAGCCCGAACCCCGACCCGCCGTGCTCCTCAGGCAGATGCAGGCCGAGCCAGCCGAGTCCGCTGAGCTCTGGCCAGAAGGACGGCAGTTCCTCGTTCTCGGCTGTCAGCAGGGCGCGGGCTGCGGCGCGGGCGCCGTTCTTCTCGAGGAAATCAGACACAGTCTGCGCCAGGGCGCGGTGCTCATCGGTAATGGCGATCGACATGTCTAAACAGTACCCTCTATTACCAGGCCAAGGCGCAGTGCGGACGGTTGGCGTGCGGAACCCCAGATTCATTTTGCACGATACGTGAATAAACCTGCCGCCGGGAAGGCCGGGCGAGCTACTGCGGCCATGCGGAGATTCTGGGGGGCGTCCCTCCTGGCAGGCACCGCCCTCACTCGGCGAGCGGACCGCGCCGCCTCGTGCCCGGCCTGAACAGCGATTCCTGGGCGGTGCCGACGGCCAGCTCGCGTCGTCGGCCAGGAACTCCGGAGTCCGCATCCACACCCGCGACGGCCACTCCTGACCGAAACCGGCTGCGCTGGCACCCTGATCTCGATCCCGAGCATCCTTGTCCTGCCGGTGAGCGCGGGTGCGTTCTCGGGCGGGGGGACCGGCGGCATCGGATGCGCCTGGTAGCCGGGGCCTTCCTCGGCGACGTGGAACGAGGCCGCCATGTTGAAGATGACGACGCCGTTCTGCACCGCGATCACCCGGCGGTTCGGGTAGGACCTGCCGTCCCTGTCCCTGTTCACCATCAGCGGCACGCGGCGTGACGGGTCGCCGCGGCTGAGGAAGTAGCCGTGCAGCGAGTGCGGCTGCCGTCGGAACAGGTCGGCTTCGATCCGCTCCAGGGAGAGGACGTCGACCAGGCCGGGACCGCTGACGACCTGGTCGGCGCGGGCTGACATGGCCCATAGGCTATGGCGGTCGGCGTTGCTGGCCAGCAGCCGGGGCGGTGCCGGGCGCGCCTCACCGCCGCCGTGCCGCCAAGCGCGTGGCTAGCGCCTGGCTAGCTCGTCCTTGAGGATCTTGCCAAGGGCGTTCTTCGGCAGCTCGGCGCAGAACTCGACGATCCTCGGATACTTGTAAGCCGCCATGCGCTTCCTGCAGAACTCGATCAGCTCAGCGGGGGTCAGTTCGGCGTCGGCCTGGACCCTCACGTAGGCCTTGACCTCCTCGCCGAGCCGGCCGTCCGGGACGCCCACCACAGCGGCCTCGGCCACAGCCGGGTGGGCGTGCAGCACGTCCTCGATCTCCGGCGGGTAGACGTTGTAGCCGCCCCTGATGATGAGCTCCTTTATCCGGCCGACGATAAACAAGAACCCGCTCTCGTCGAAATAGCCGAGGTCCCCGGTGTGGAACCAGCCGCCGGCGAAGGCGGCGTCCGTCGCCTCAGGGTTGTCGAGGTAACCCTTCATCACGTGCATGCCGCGGGTGACGACCTCCCCGACGTGTTCCCTGCCTGGCGGCAGGTTCTTGCCCGCGTCGTCCCACACCTGCGTCCGCGTTCCCCAGATCGGCTTGCCGACGCTATAGATCCTGCGGTCAGCCCCGCTCTTGTTGAACGTCGTCGTAGACGCCGTTTCGGTGAGCCCGTACCCCTCGAGGATCAGCACGCCGAAGCGCTCCTCGAAGGCGTCGAGAACGGGACCGGGGATGGAGGCGCCGCCCGAGATCGCGATCCGCAGCGAGGACAGGTCGTACGCGTCCAGGCCCGGGTGCGCGAGCAGAGCGCCGAACATAGCCGGGACGCCTTCGAAGATCGTCGCCCGGTCGCGCTGGATCGCGGCCAGCACGGTGTCGGGGTCGAAGCGCGGGATCAGTGACATCGTGCAGCCGAACCGGACGCACACGTTGAGGATGCTGGAAAGGCCGAAGATGTGGAAGAGGGGCAGGACCGTGATCACGATGTCGTCCGGCTGGACATCGAACAGCCGCCCCGGGATGTCGGCGTTCATGTACAGCTGTATGTGCGTGAGCTCGGCGCCCTTCGGCCGTCCCGTGGTGCCCGAGGTATACATGATGACGGCGGTATCGCTCATGTCCGTGGTTGCTAGCGCTGGCGCGCCCGCCACGTCGGCCAGCAGCCGCTCGAACGGCAGGCCACCGGGGGCGCCGGCGGGCAGACCCACGGCGTAGACGTCGCTGATCCCGGCCTCGCTGGCGCCGGCTGCGGCTTCCGCGAGCACGCCGGCCCAGGTGACGAGGATCCTGGCCGAGCTGTGAACCAGGTGGAACGCCACCTCACGGGCCTTGTACAGAACGTTGAGCGGAACGACCACCCCGCCTGCCTTGAGAATGCCGAAGTAGGCGATCAAGAACTGCGGGATATTCGGCAGTTGCAGGGCCACCCGGTCGCCGCGCATGACCCCGGCAGTGGTGAGGCCGGCGGCGAACCGGTCAGAGAGCGTGTCAAGCTCGCCGTAGGTCAGCTGTCCGCCCTCAAAGACGGCGACTTTCTTGTCGGGATGGGCTGAGGCGGTCTCCTGCAGCATCACGGCGAGATTGAAGTTCATCTGGCCGCCCTCCTTCCGCCTGGCGGCCTGCCTGGCTTAGTGCGTCCTGGTCGTTGCGTGTGGTTTCGAGAGTGGCTTCGTGCGTGGCTTCGTGCGTGGCTTCGTGCGTGGCTTCGTGCGTGGCTTCGTGCGTGGCTCCGCGTGCGGCCGTGCGTGCGCGGGCTCCTTTGGTCGCGGCTTCGCCGGTGCCTTCGGCAGTGGCGCTGCCTTCGGCTGTGGCGCTGCCTTCGGCTGTGGCGCTGCCTTCGGCTGTGGCGCTGCCTTCGGCTGTGGCGCTGCCTTCACGTCCGGCTTCGGCTGCGGCGTGGGCTGGGGCTTCGGCGCTGCCCTCGGCTCCGGTTCCGGCTTCGGCCGTGGCGCAACCTTCGGCTTCGGCGGTGCCTGCGGCATAAGCGCTGCCTTCGGGTTTGGCGGTGCCTGCAGCATGAGCGTTGCCTTCGGGTTTGCCGACGCCCTGGCTTCCGCATCCGGCTCCGGCGCTGCCTTCGGCTGTATCGCTGCCTTCGGCTCCGGTTCCTGGCTGGGCTCCGGTTTCGGCGGTGCCTTCGCCGCTGGCTCCGGCTTCGGTTGTGCCTCTGGCTCCGGCCTCGGCGGTGTCTTCGGCTGAGGCCCGGGCTTCGGCGGTGTCTTCGGCCGGGGCTCCGGCGCTGCCTTCGGCTCCGGCGCTGCCTTCGGCTGTGCCGCTGCCTTCGGCTGTGCCGCTGCCTTCGGGTGTGGCTGAGCGGCGGCCAGCAGTTCGGCGACGCTGGTCTCGATGCCGCGCGCCAGTACCTCGATGTCCGGGGTTGTGGCGTAATCGCCGGTGATCCCGAACGCCAGGTTGCCGCAGTACGACAAGATCGATACCCCTGTGCGGAGCGTGGTGGCGAGCGGCACGTACGGGATGATCTCCAGCAACCTGCGCCCCATGGCATAGAGCGGCTGGCCAGGACCTGGCACGTTCGTGGTGACCGTGACAATCTCACGCTGGGGCAGCCGGTAGGCGAGCTTGACGCTGAGCGAGGCGAACGGATACGGCGTCAGGCGGCCGAGCGCGACCAGCGCTTCTCCCGCCGCTGCCTCGTTGCTCGCCTTCAGCGCGCCGAGCTGCGTCCTGACGGCAGTGAGCCGCTCGACCGGATCGGCCAGGTGGACCGGCAGGTCGGCCATCAGAATCGAGATCCGGTTCTCGTAGATGTTCTCCTCGCCGGCCGCGCGCAGAGAGACGGGGACGAGCGACGGAACCATGTGCGGCCCCGGCTGCTCGCCGCGGCTCAGCAGCAGGGCACGGTAGCCGCCGCTGATCGCCGCCAGCACGACGTCGTTTACGGTCCCGCCTAGCTCATTCTTGATCGTCTTGACGTCCGCGAGCGACGCCCGCGCCCAGAGGTACCGCCGCTCGCTGCCGATCGGGCCGCACAGCGACGAGCGGGCCGCAGGCATGAAGGCGGGCGCGAGGGTCGCCACCGCGCGTGCTGTCTGCCGTATCTGGCTGGCCGCCTCGGATGGCCGGCTGAGCAGGTCGCGAAGCACCGCCGCCTGCCGGATAGGGAGCCGGACCATGCCGGCCGCGGCCCTGACGGTCAGCGTGAACGCGGACGGTTCTGGCTCGGCGGGCTCGAGCGCGGTTGGCCCCCCGGCCGCATCCTGGCCCGCATCAGGGGAGCTATCGAAGATGACGCGGTAGAGATCAGTGCCTGAGACCCCGTCGACCATGCAGTGGTGCACCTTGGAGATCAGCGCCCAGCGGCCGCCGCTGAGGCCGCGGATCACCCAGTACTCCCAGAGCGGGTAGTCGCGGTCCAGGCGCTGGCTCATGATGCGCGCCATCAGCTCGCTCAGCTGCACGTCATCGCCGGGTGTCGGCAGGGCGACCTGCCTGACGTGGTAACGCAGATCGAAGTCGGGGTCGTCGACCCACACGGGCGGACCGAGCCGCAGCGGGACGGTGCGGAGCTTCTTGCGATAGAGCGGTATCCGCGGGAGCCGCTCGGTTAGTGCGCCGAAGAACTCGTCGCGGGACGGCGCCGGGCCCTCGAAGATGGCGATCGACGCGATCGCGTAGGAGATGTGCTTGTCCTGGTCCTCGGCATCGATGAATTGCGCGTCGATCGGGTTAAGCTGCCGCATGACGCCGCCCCCATCCGTGGTTTCACACCCGCAGGGGTTCACCGCCGCCCGCAGTTATCTGCTCTTATCTGTTCTTCTGCGCTGATCGTAAGCAGATGACTCCGGCATGCGATGCGGGCAAACGGTCCGGAGTACAGGGACCTTCGGCCTCCGTTCCCGGCGGACAAGCCAGGAGCCACGCACTGGCGCGACTGGTTGCCTCAGGGCGTGTGGAAGGCCGCGTAGATGATGGCGCTCAGCCTGTCGACCATTTCCTCCCGCGGCAGCCGCACATCGACGCTGAGCAGATAGTTGATCCGCTCGAGCATCATCAGGCAGGCCAGCGCGGTCAGCTCGGCGTGCTGGGCGGGATCCTTCGTCTGTTCCGCCTCTCCGAGGGCACCGCGCACGCCAGCGGACGCCACGGTCATCCCCTGGGCGATGGCCTCGGAGAGGCGGAACAGCAGGCGCAGCCCGTCGCCATAGACCTGCTCGCCGACGATCTCGGCCTGGCTGAGAATGCGGATGACGGTGGCATGCGCCGCATAGGTATCGGTGAAGCTCATGATCCAGCGCCGCAGCGCCGCGCGTCCGCCCTCGTTGCTCGTCACCACGGGGAACTCGTCGGTGATCGTCTCCATGTCCTTGAGCGCGTCCCGCAGCAGCGTCCTGAACAGGTCATCCTTGTTGGCGAAATACAGGTAGAAGGTGCCGTGCGAGGTCTTGGCCCGCCGGACGACGTCGTCGACCCTTACCGCCTGGAATCCGCGCTCGTCGAACTCGGCCAGGCCCGCCTCGAGCAGCCTGCGCACGGTCTGCCGCCCCTGGGCTCCTAGTTCCCTTCCCTGGGCCGGGATGCCGCCCCCCAGCGACGGCCGCCTGAGCCGGACGCCGGTACCGCGGCTCGGGCGGTTCGGCCGCTCTGCAGGCGGAGCGGGACCGGTGTTTCCTGCCGTGACAGATGGCCCTGCCGGGGCCTGGCTCCCCGGCGGGGTCTGGGCGGCACGGGCTTCCCCGGCGACAGGACTCTGCCGACTGCGGCCAGCCACGGCGGGCCTGGGCATCGCAGCTACAGCGACGGCATCCATCCGCGCGCCGTCTGCTGGCAGCCCGATCTCGCCGCCGGAAGCCGGCACATCCGGCTCCAGCGGCGCATCCTGGCGAGGTTCCCTGGTCATGTTCGGGAGACTAGCCCGTCGCTCACTCCCGGGTCACAGGAAGGTTCCCGGGTCATGATCGGAGACTAGCCTCTCTGTCCTTTCCGAGCCACCTGGTAGTTTTCGCAGGCCAGCACTGGCGAGAGAGCGCGAACGGGTATTCCTCCTCAAAGCAGTCGAAAAGGTTTCTTTCCGTTCAAAGCGTCTGCCGACCAGCCCCGTCCGTGTTTGCAGTGCTCACGTGACAGAAGGCGACACCGGTATCAGGTGACGTCCATGTCATCGTTTGCATTTCGTTTAGGGTCCATGCAGGAATAAGGAATGTGGGGACGGACGGGGCACAGCATTGCTGCGCTCCTAGGGGAACTCATGGCAGAACCTGTGACAGAGCGCTCCGCGACGCAGCAGCCACCGGCCGTGCTGCCTGAGGACGCTGCCCTGCGCCAGGTTCCGGTTTCCGGTAGCCCCACACCCGGCATCCCGCCCGCGCCGGCAGAGGGCTTGACCCCCCAGGCCGTTGCGGCGAAGGCCGCGCACGAGAACTTCCCTGTCGCGCTGCGCATGCTACCGCGAACCTACCGCCAGCACTTGATGGCCGTCTACGTGTTCGCCAGGACAGCCGACGACCTCGGCGATCAGGCGCCCGCGGCCGAGCGGCTGGCGCTGCTCGCCGAACTCGAGGCCGACGTGCGCGCGCTCTATGACGGCATCGGCCGTCCAGACGGCGGGCAGCCTACCCAGCCGGCGGTCGCCGGGTTGCGGCGGACGGTGCTCGAGTGCGAGATCCCGATGCAGCCGTTCGTAGATCTGATCAGGGCAAATCAGCAAGATCAGGTCGTAACCAGGTACCAGGCGTTCGAGGACCTCGCTGGATACTGCCGCCTGTCGGCCAACCCGGTGGGCCGGCTCGTCCTGCGCGTCTTCGGTTGTTACAGCGCCGGCCGGGCCGAGCAGTCCGACCACGTCTGCACCGGCCTGCAACTGGCCGAGCACTGGCAGGACGTCGCCGAGGACCTCAGGGCGGGCCGCATCTACCTGCCGCTGGATGACATGGCCGTGCATGGCTGCGACGAGAACGACCTCGCCGCTCCGCACGCTGGCCCGATGGTCCGCGAGCTGATGGCCTTTGAGGTCGGGCGGGCCAGGTCGCTGATCGACACGGGTGCCCCGCTGATCGGCACGCTGCGCGGCGCCGCGCGAATCGCCGTGGCAGGGTACGTGGCCGGCGGGCGGGCAGCGCTCGCCGCCATCGAGGCCGCCGAATACGACGTCATGGCCGTCACGCCGCGGCCCGGCAAGGCACGCACCGTGGTCGAGCTGGCCAGGGCCTACGCGAGGGGCGGGTGATCGGCGTGCGCCGCGACCAGCCGCCAGCCGCCGATCGGAGCGGCACTGCCGGCGACGTCGGCGCGGCCTACCGGGAATGCGAGCGGATTACCCGTCAGCAGGCCAAGAACTTCGCCTACGGCATCGCGCTGCTGCCGGGCGACAAGCGGCGCGCGCTGTCTGCCGTGTACGCGTTCGCCCGCCGGGTCGACGACATCGGCGACGGCCCGATGCCTGCCGACGACAAGATCCGGGCCCTGGGGCGGGCCAGGGACGAGATCGCCTCGCTGCACGCGAGCGGCAGCAGCGACCCGGTGCTCGTCGCGCTGCGGGACGCCTCGACCAGGTTCGCGATACCGCTCGGTGCGTTCGGCGAGCTGATCGACGGCTGCGAAGCAGACGTCCGCGGCACTAGCTACGCCACCTTCGCCGAGCTCGAGCACTACTGCCGGTGTGTCGCGGGGTCGATCGGCCGCCTCTCGCTCGGCGTGTTCGGCACCAGCGACCCGGCGACATCCGAGCCGCTGGCGGACTCGCTCGGGATCGCGTTTCAGCTAACCAACATCATGCGGGACATCCGCGAGGATCTCGGGAACGGGCGGGTATACCTCCCCGCCGAGGACATCAGCAGGTTCGGGTGCACGGTAATGCCTGGCGGCGAGGACGGCCAGGGCGTGCTGGCCGGCGATCTCGGGGGGCTGATCAGGTTCGAGGCACAACGGGCCAAAGACTGGTATGCCAACGGACTCCGCCTCATGCCGTTGCTCGACCGGCGAAGCGCTGCCTCGGCCGGCGCGATGGCAGGCATCTACTTCCGGCTGCTCGAGCACATCTGCGCGGCTCCGCAGACAGCGCTCGAGCGCCGGATGTCGTTGCCAGCGGGCGAGAAGGCGATGGTGGCCGCCAGCGCGCTGGCGGGATTGGCATGGCGGCGGGCAGCAAGGAACGGGTCAGGCGGGGCGGCGTCTGTTACGAGCGGACAGGCGGGACAGGCATGAGCAACCGCACATCACAGCGTGTCGTCGTGATCGGCGGCGGGCTGGCCGGCATCAGGGCCGCGATCGGCCTGCGCGACGCGGGCGTCGACGTCACCCTGGTCGAAGCCAGGCCGAGGCTGGGCGGCGCGGCGTCATCCTTCGCCCGTGGCGACATGACGATCGACAACGGGCAGCACGTCTTCCTCCGGTGCTGCACCAGCTATCAGGAACTGCTCGAGCGGCTCGGCGCGACCGGGCAGGTGACGGTGCAGGAGCGGTTCGATGTGACCGTGCTGTCGCCACGGGGGTCGGCGCGCCTGCGGCGCACCGCGCTGCCCGGGCCGCTGCATTTCGGCCAGGCGCTGGCCGGCTACCGCCTGCTGTCGCTGCCCGAGCGGCTCAGGGTGGCCAGGGCCGCCCTCGCGATGCGCTGGCTGGACCCTGCCGATCCGTCGCTCGACCGCACGGCGCTCGGTGAGTGGCTGGCGGCCAGGGGACAGAACGAGGCGGCACGCCGGCTGATGTGGGACCTGTTCATTGTTTCCGCGCTGAACATCGCTGGAGACGACGCGAGCCTGCCGTTGTCGGCGACAGTGATCAAGATGGCGCTGCTCGGATCCCGCGGCGCAGCGGACATCGGCATCGCCGACGTGCCGCTTGGTGACCTGCACGGCCGGGCGGCCGGCGAGCTGCTCGGCCGGCTCGGCGCCCAGGTGATGTACGGCTCAAGGGCAGCCGCGGTCGAGGCGCGCGATGGCGGCGGGTTCGCGGTCAGGATCGAGTCGGCTGCCGGCGGGACGCGCCTGGCCGACGGCAACGGCGGCGGGCCGTCCGCAGCGGTGGTCAGCGAGCTCGTGGCTGACGGGGTGGTGCTGGCCGTCCCGGCGGCGCAGGCGGCGAGGCTCGCCGGTCCGCTCGGCGTCGTGGGCGCTGGCCACTGGGAGGATCTCGGATCGTCGCCGATCGTCAACGTTCACGTCATCTATGACCGGCAGGTGACGAGCCTGCCGTTCGCGGCGGCAGTCGAGTCGCCGGTGCAGTGGGTATTCGACAAGACCAGGCAGGCCGGGCTCACGGTCGGCCAGTACCTGGCTGTCTCGCTGTCGGCTGCCGACAGCTATGTGGACGTTCCCGCCGCGTCACTGCGGGAGCAGTTCATTCCCGCGCTCGAGCAGCTCTTCCCCGCGGCTGCCGGCGCCAGGGTTACCGATTTCTTCGTCACCAGGGAACGTCGCGCGACGTTCCGGCAGGCGCCGGGCATAGGCGCCCTCCGACCTGGCACCGCGACATCGGTGCCCGGGCTCGTGCTGGCCGGAGCGTGGACCGACACAGGGTGGCCGGACACGATGGAGGGTGCCGTGCGTAGCGGACAGCATGCGGCGGAAAGGCTGGTCAGCGAGCTGGCGAGCCAGCCCGCCGCGACAATGACCGAGACCAGGATGGCGTCGTGACCGCGACGACCCCGGCGGGAGTCGAGACGGCTCGCGACCTGGTCGGCCCGGGGATCGAGGCTGCCGTCGCCAGGCTCAGTCCTGAGATCCGCCCGGTGGCGAGCTACCATGTCGGGCTAGGCGACGCCGATGGAAACCCGACCGGCAGCAAGTCGGGGGGAAAGGCGCTCCGCCCCGCGCTGACGCTGCTGTCAGCGCGCGCCGCGGGCGCGGCACCGGAGAGCGCCGTGCCCGCCGCGGTGGCCGTTGAGCTGGTGCACAACTTCTCGCTCCTGCACGACGACATCATGGACGGCGACACCGAGCGCCGGCATCGGCCGACGGCCTGGACGGTCTTCGGCATCGGCCCGGCGATCCTGGCCGGTGACGCGCTCCAGGCACTCGCGAGCGACCTGCTGCTCGAGGGCCCGGCCCCGCAAGCCGTCTGGGCATCGCGGTGCCTGGCCGCGGCCGTGCAGCGGCTGATCTCAGGTCAGGGCGCTGACCTGGCATTCGAACGGCGCGAGCAGGTGAGCGTCGATGAGTGCCTGGACATGGCCGCGGACAAGACGGCAGCGCTGATGGCCTGCGCGTGCAGCATCGGCGCCATCTACGTGGGCGCGCCGGCCAGCACCGCCATGAGCCTGACCGCGTTCGGCGCCTACATCGGCCTGGCCTTCCAGCTCACCGACGACCTGCTCGGGATCTGGGGTGCCCCTGAGGTCACCGGCAAGCCGGTGCGGTCGGACCTGCGGTCGAGGAAGAAGTCCCTCCCTGTGGTCGCGGCGCTGGCGAGCGAGAGCGACGCTGGCCGTGACCTGGCCAGGCTGCTCGCTGATCCTGAGCCGCTCACCGAGGAGCAACTGCTCAGGGCCGCCGAGCTGGTGGAAGCCGCAGGAGGCAAGAAGTGGGTGGAAGCCGAGGCCGACGCCGCGCTCTCATCGGCGATGACCAGCCTGCACGAGGCGGATATGCCAGAGGACGTGCGCGCGGAGTTCGCAGCCATCGCGGAGTTCGTGACGGCGAGGCAGTGGTGAACCCCAGACCGGAAACAGCCGTCGGAACGCCGGTCGCGCGGCCCGAGGTCGGAGTCGCCCGGACGGCGAGCGAGCGTACGGCCGCGCGGGCCGCGCTCGACCGCGCGACCAGCCACCTGCTCGGCCTCCAGCACGCTGACGGCTGGTGGCAGGGCGAGCTGGAGACGAACGTCACCATGGACGCCGAGGACCTGCTGTTCCGCGAGTTCCTCGGGGCGCGGACGCAGGAGCAGACGGCAGCAGCGGCGCGGTGGATCAGGTCGTGCCAGCGCGCCGACGGCACCTGGGCCAACTTCCGCGGCGGTGACGCCGACCTGTCGACCACCGTAGAGGCCTACGTGGCACTGCGGCTGGCCGGTGACGAGCCAGCGGCCGCCCACATGGCGACCGCGGCGGCATGGATCAGGGACGCGGGCGGGATCGCGGCCACCAGGGTCTTCACCAGGATCTGGCTGGCGATGTTCGGCCAGTGGTCATGGGACGACCTGCCGGTCATGCCCCCTGAACTGATCTACCTGCCGGCCTGGTTCCCGCTGAACGTCTACGACTGGGCCTGCTGGGCCAGGCAGACGATCGTCCCGCTGACCATCGTCGGCTCGCTGCGGCCCGCTAAGTCGCTGCCGTTCGGCCTGGACGAACTGTACGCGCCGGCCGGCGACTCCAGGCCGAAGCCGGCAGCGGACGGCTGGGCCAAGGCGTTCGAGCGACTCGACCGGGTGCTGCACGGGTACGAGAAGCACCTGCGCGGCCTTGCTCCCGCCACCGCGGTCAGGAACGCGGCGATGCGCAGGTGCGCCGAGTGGATCATCGCCAGGCAAGAACGCGACGGCTGCTGGGGCGGCATCCAGCCGCCGTGGGTGTACAGCCTGCTCGCGCTCAGCCTGCTCGGTTACGGCCCGGAGCATCCGGTCATCCAGCGCGGCCTGGCCGGCCTGGACAGGTTCACGATCTGGGAGGACACGCCCGACGGGCCGGTTCGGAGGCTTGAGGCCTGCCAGTCGCCCGTGTGGGACACGGTGCTGGCGCTGATCGCCCTCCGCGACGCCGGCCTGGCCGAGGGCGATCCGGCGCTGGTCTCCGCCACGAAGTGGGTGCTGGCCGAGGAGATCCGCGGGCCAGGGGACTGGCAGGTGCGCAGGCCCGGGCTCGCCCCCGCCGGCTGGGCGTTCGAATTCGACAATGACGGCTACCCGGACATCGACGACACCGCCGAGGTGGTCCTGGCGCTGGGACGGGTGCGGATGCCCGCCGGCTCGGGCGCGGGGACGAGCGGTAACGCGGCGGCGGCCGTGCAGCGGGCGATCACCTGGCTGACCGGCATGCAGTCCAAGGATGGCGGCTGGGGAGCGTTCGACGCGGACAACACGTCCACGCTGGTGACGAGGCTGCCGTTCTGCGACTTCGGCGAGGTCATCGACCCGCCGTCGGCGGACGTCACGGCGCACACGGTCGAGGCGCTGGCCGCTGCCGGGCTGGCGGGCAGCCACGCGGCCCGCCGGGGCGTGGTCTGGCTGCTGCGCAATCAGGAGCCGGACGGCTCGTGGTTCGGCCGCTGGGGCGCGAACTACATCTACGGGACTGGTGCGGTCGTCCCCGCGCTGATCGCCGCGGGCGTCAGGCAGGAGAAGCCGGCCATCAGGCGGGCGGTGAGCTGGCTGATCAGCCACCAGAACGCCGACGGAGGATGGGGCGAGGACCTGCGTTCTTATGAGGATCCGAGCTGGGCAGGGCGCGGCGAGTCCACCGCATCGCAGACCGCCTGGGCGCTGCTCGCCTTGCTTGCGGCCGGCGGAGCGGACGCGCGGGACGCCGCTGACCGCGGCGTCGCGTGGCTCGCCAGGAGCCAGCGCGAGGACGGGACCTGGGATGAGCCGCAGTTCACCGGGACCGGCTTTCCCGGTGACTTCTACATCAACTATCACCTGTACCGGCTGACCTTCCCGGTCAGCGCGCTCGGCCGATACCTGGATGGGAGCCAATGAGCGGACCGGTGATCTGCGCGCCGCTGCGGGTCGAGGCCAGGGCACTGCGGCGCGGCCTGCGCGGCGAGAACGGGCAGGCGGGTGTCGACGTGCTGAGGACCGGCTACGGGCCGGCCAGGTCAGCCGCTGCCGCCGCGCGGCTTGAGCCATCCGGCGCCGGCATCGTAGTGGGCGGCGTCGGCGGGGCGCTCGCCGGTGACCTGAGCGTCGGCGAGCTGGTCGTCGCCTCGGTAGTGACCGGCGGCGGCGAGAGGGTCAGCTGCCCGTCCGCGCCGCTGCTCGCCGGCGAGCTGCGGCGGGCCGGCCTGCGGGTCAGGGTCGGCCCGATCGCGACCGTTGACCACCTGGTCGGCCGGGGCGAGCACGCCGCGCTGGCCGCGGCGGGGGCGATAGCCGTCGACATGGAGTCGGCTCCGCTGCTGCGCGGCGCGGCCGGCCGCCCGTCGGTTGTGGTCAGAGCGATTTCCGACACGCCGGCCCACCCGCTGGCTAGCCCGCGGATCGTGGCCGGCGGGCTGGCGGCGCTGCGGTCACTGCGGCAGGCCGGGCCAGCGCTCGCACGGTGGGCGGCCGCCGTGCGCCCACGGCAGGTGCTGATGGCCAGCCCGCGGTCGTTCTGCGCCGGAGTCGAGCGGGCCATCGAGATCGTCGAGCTCGCCCTGCAGCGGCACGGCGCGCCCGTCTACGTGCGTAAGCAGATCGTGCACAACAAGACCGTGGTGGCCGAGCTTGAGCGGAAGGGCGCGATCTTCGTCGACGAGATCGACGAGGTACCCGACGGCGCCAACGTCGTGTTCTCCGCGCACGGCGTCTCGCCCGAGGTGCGCAGGGAGGCGCAGCGGCGCGGCCTCGCAGCGGTCGACGCCACCTGCCCGCTGGTCGCGAAGGTGCACGCCGAGGCGCGGCGGTTCGCATCGGACGGATACCTGGTCGCGCTCATCGGGCACGCGGGCCACGAGGAGGTCGATGGAACGCTGGGCGAGGCACCCGCGTCGATGGCGCTCGTGGAGAGCGAAGCCGACGTCGCCAAGCTGAAGCCTGCCGACCCTGGCAAGGTCGCGTACCTGATGCAGACCACGCTTGCCGCAGACGAGGCTGGCAGCATGGTCGAGGCGATCCTGGGTCGCTTCCCCGCGGCACGCGGGCCCGGCAGCGACGACATCTGCTACGCGACGACCAACCGGCAGCGCAGCGTCCGGGCGATCGCCACCGACGCCGATGTCGTGCTGGTTGTCGGATCGGCCAACTCATCGAACTCGCTGCGCCTGGTGGAGACGGCGCAGCGGGCCGGGACAACGGCGTACCTGGTCGACAGCGCTGAGGACGTCGAGCTCGGCTGGCTGGCCGGCGCCGCGACGGTCGGCATCACCGCGGGCGCTTCTGCCCCGCCGGCGATGGTCGGGCAGATCGTCACGGCGCTGTCCGGCCTGGGGGCGATCGAGACGAAGGAAGTCGTCGTAGCGACCGAGGCCGTGCAGTTCGGGCTGCCCAGGGAGCTACGGCAGTCATCAGGCTGACGCGCCCGACGGGGCCCGCGTCAGCACACAACAGGGGATAACAACGAAACCTCGGCGGTAACTGCCGAGGAAGAGCGTAACTGAAGAGAAAGCTGGTGCCCAAGTGTCTATGCCGCTGCGCCAGAGCCTGCGGATCGGGGCTTACCTGATGAGCCAGAAGCTGGCTCGCAGGGACAAGTTCCCGCTGATCGTGGAGCTCGAGCCGCTGTTCGCCTGCAACCTGAAGTGCGCGGGCTGCGGCAAGATCCAGGAGCCGGCCTCCATGCTCAAGCAGCGGATGCCGGTCGAGCAGGCGATCGCCGCCATCGAGGAGTGCGGCGCGCCCATGGTGTCGATCGCGGGCGGGGAACCGCTTATGCACCCCCAGATCGACGTGCTGGTTTCCGAGCTGATCAAGCGCAAGAAGTACGTGTTCTTGTGCACGAACGCGCTCTTGCTGCCGAAGAAGCTGGATAAGTTCACGCCGTCCCGCTACTTCGCATTCGCCGTGCACATCGACGGCCTGCAGGAGCGGCACGACGAGTCGGTGTGCAAGGAGGGCGTGTTCGACGAGGCCGTCGCGGCCATCAAGGAGTGCCAGCGGCGCGGCTTCCGGGTCACGACCAACACCACGTTCTTCACCACCGACTCGCCGCAGACCGTGATCGACGTGCTCAACTACCTCAACGACGATCTCAAGATCGACCAGATGATGATCTCGCCGGCATACGCCTACGAGCGGGCGCCGGACCAGGAGCACTTCCTCGGCGTCACCGAGACCAGGGAGCTGTTCCGCAAGGCCTTTGCCGATGGCAACAGGAAGCGCTGGCGGCTGAACCACTCGCCGCTGTTCCTCGACTTCCTCGAGGGCAAGACCGATTTCGCCTGCACGGCGTGGGGCATTCCGTCGTACTCGCTCAAGGGCTGGCAGCGGCCGTGCTACCTGATGGGCGACAGCTACGCCAAGACCTACCGCGAGCTGATCGACGACACCGACTGGGACAAGTACGGCCGGGGCAAGGACCCGCGCTGCGCGAACTGCATGGCGCACTGCGGTTACGAGCCGTCGGCCGTGCTGGCCACGATGGGCTCGCTGAAGGAGTCGCTGCGCGCGATGCGCGGTTAGCTAGCACAACGCACCTACTTTCTCCCCGGCGGAGATGAACGCCGGGCGGTCGCCCGGCGTAGTAGCTGTCGTGGGTGCTTCCGGATGTGACGACATCGCGGTCACGTGGATGACCTCATACCGCCTGCCGCTGCTTGGCTTCGTGCTGCCATATGTCAATGGCGATGTCCAGGCCGCGGAGGATGTCGTCCAGGAGACGATGCTGCGCGGCTGGCAGCACGCGACGAACCTGAGCCCTGATCATGCCAGGTCCTGGCTGCACACCGTGGCCCGCAACATCGCGATCTCGAGCTATCAGCGCCGTCGTCGCGCGCGCCCGCGCGAGGTGCCGCTCGACGAGGAGGCGCTGCCGCAGGCCGACGACAGCCTTGACCGCGTCTTCGACGGGTGGCTGGTAGCGGGAGCACTCGACGCCATCAGCGCGGAGCACAGGGACGTGATAACGGCGCTGTTCTACCAGCGCAAGTCGGTCGGCGAGGTAGCCGAGCTGCTGAAGATACCCGAAGGCACGGTGCGATCGCGCTGCTTCTACGGACTGCGGGCTTTGCGCAGGGAACTCGAGAGGCAAGGAATCACCGGCCCATGACTTGCCTGATGATGACATCGCTTGGCGTCTACGTGCTGGGCGCGGCCGAACATGAGGAGCGCCGCAAGGTTGAGGCGCACCTGCCGCACTGCCAGTCGTGCCGGGCTGAGTTGCTTCGACTCGCTCCGATTCCTGGCCTGCTTGCCACGGTCCCCCCCGAGGCGGCTCCGCGCCTGCAGCGCGATGCCGCCGTCCGGCCAGCCACCGCGCTGCCCGGCCGCGTGCGGCGAATCAGGTCCGGTGGCCGGCTGCGCGGGGGCAGGATTGCCGGGTCACTGGCGGGGCTGGCGGCTTCCCTGGCGGCTGCCGCGGCCCTGATCACAGGCCCCTGGGGCGCATCGTCGCCAACGCGGCCTGGCGGAAACCCGGCCGCACCAGTCACGCTGTCGGGAGCCAGTCGGGCCTCGCACGTGCACGCGTCCGCGCGGTTGCTGGCCACGTCCTGGGGCACGAGCATCCGGCTCACCGTCCGCGGCGTCCCGCTCAACGTGCGCTGCAGGCTGGTCGTACGGTCAACGGCCGGCGGCACCGAGACGACGGGCCTGTGGGAAGCCTGGCGCGACGGACCTATCACGGTTCCGGCCAGCGCGGACTGGCGGCCGTCGGAAATAGCCAGCCTCGCCGTCATGGCCGGCGCGAGAACGCTGGTGACGATGAGGTCGGCGCCGCTGGCGCCGACGAGTCCGGGCCCACGATCAGGTCGCTGATCACAATGGCACAATCAAGGCCCGGGACCAGCGGCACCGGCTACCGCGCGGGGAACGGCCCGGCAGGCGAGCGGCGGGCTGCCTGGCAGCAGCGGAGCAGGACGAGGGCTGGCGCTCGCGCTGGTAAAGCTGTTCGTGGTGGCCGGACTGGCCGTCGACAGCTACGTCCCTTTCGACCTGGCCGGCACGTACTCCGAGGCTGGCGGCGTGATCAGCGAAGGCGTGCTGTTCCGTGGCGAGGCGGTCGCGGCGCTGGTCGTGGCGATCGTCGTCGCGGTCACCGGCCAGCGGGCGAGTTATCTCGCCGCGCTCATCGTCGCGGGCAGAAGGGCTGAACGCAACCGGTACTCCAAGCGTAGTAGCAGGGCGAAGACGAAACCAACGAGGAGAAGAAGTCATGTTCTGGAATGCAGATGCAGCCGGTGCGAAAGCGCGCTCAGGGGCGCTCAGCACGACAGCGAGCCGGCGGGCGGCCCTATCTGGCCTCGCGTCGATCGCGCTAGCCTGGCTTGTCGCCGCGTGCGGGAGCGCGGGAGCGGCGGGCTACGGCGGCCAGCCGGCGCAGCAGGGCGCAGGACACCAGTCCGCCGCATCACACGGTCCCGCCCTGAGCGCGCGCAAGCTGCCAGGAGTGGGGGCGGTGCTTGTTGACCGGTCAGGGAAGACCGTCTACTCGCCGCAGCAGGAGGCGCACGGCGAGATCCTGTGCACCGGCAGCTGCCTGGGGTTCTGGTTCCCCGTGTCGGTCGCCGCCGGCACGCAGCCGCAGGCTGCGCCCGGCATGAGCGGAACGCTTGGCACCATCCGCCGAGGTGACGACGGGCTCACCCAGCTCACCTACAACGGCCGGCCGCTCTACACGTTCCGGCTCGACCAGGGTCCCGGACAGCTGCACGGCAGCAACTTCAGTGATCAGTTCGGCGGCACATCCTTCACCTGGCAGGTCGTCGCCGCCAGTGGCGCCGCGGCGAGTTCCAGCCAGTCCGCCAAGACGGGCGGCGGATACTCCTACCCGGCCAGCGGCTCCTACGGCAACTGAAAGGACGCACGGCACAGATGGGCCAGGCGTGTGCGCGATGGCGAGGTGACATCGGCGCGTACATCGTCGGTGCGCTGGACTCCGGCGCGAGCGCAGACGCGCGACGGCATCTGCGGACATGCGCGAATTGCAGATCTGAGTACGAGGAGCTGCTTCCGGTGCGCGACTGGCTCACGAAGGTACGCGGCGCCAACGGCTCGGCTGTCCTGCGTAAGCTGGGCGGTCCCGTCCTGCGGGCTGTTAATCCTGTTCAAGCGAGGGCAAGCCGTCGCTGGCTCGCCGCGATCCCGGCTGCCGCGGTGGCCTCGGCGTGCTGACCAATATGAGCATGCCTGCGGTGTCGGCCTTCAGGGCCGCCGACCGCGTGACGGGGGTGCACTGGCAGGCGCGCTTGGGGGCGACGCCGGCCGGAACGAGGATCAGGCTGACCGTCAGTGGGCTCCCCGCCGACGAGCGCTGCCGGCTCGTCGCCGTCTCGCGCCGCGGCACCGACGTGGCGGCGACCTGGAGCGCCAGGTACGACGGGACGACGAGGATCATCGGCACCAGCGCCTTTGCTGAGCGTCAGCTGACCGCGCTGTGGCGCTTGGGTTGATGATCATGCCGGCGGGGGATTTACGTTTCCATGGGCCCGCCTATACCTGCGCAGCGGGAGCCTGAACCTCGCGGCGCCCGGCTGGTGATCGCACGCTAGCGAGTCAGGTAGACGAGCAGGCCCTGGCAAATTAGAGTTGACCGATCGAAAATATGTGCATTACGGAGAGGGGACCCGGTGACGTCTGACGACAACGCTCAGCACGACGGCCACGCCCACGACCACGACCCGACCTTCTACCGGTCCGCGCGCGATGCCGCGGCCGGGCCGCCGGAGAAGCTTGCCTACGTGGCGGCGTTCGCCAGGCCTGCCGACAAACCGGACGCCATCGCGGTCGTCGATACCGACCCGGCATCGCCCAGCTACGCGACGGTCGTCGGCTTCACTGAGCTTCCGCACACCGGTGACGAACTGCACCACTTCGGCTGGAACGCGTGCTCGAGCGCGCTGTGCCCGACCGGTGACCACAGCCACGGCGACCGCAGGTACCTGGTCGTGCCGGGCATCAGGTCGTCGCGGGTCTACATCCTCGACACGAAGGACACGCCCACGTCTCCGCAGGTCACCAGGGTGCTCGGGCCGGAAGAGCTCGGCAAGCGGGCCGGTTACTCGCGCCCGCACACGGTGCACTGCGGCCCCGGCTACCTGTACATGTCCTGCCTGGGCGGGGCGAACGGCGAGGACGGTCCTGGCGGCGTGGCGCTGCTCGACCACGCCACCTTCGACGTGATCGGCCAGTTCGAACAGGACCGGGGCGACCAGTACCTGGCCTACGACGTCTGGTGGCACATCAACGACGACGTGCTCGTCACCTCCGAGTGGGCCACGCCGTCCATGATCGAGGACGGGATCGTGCCGGAGTTGCTGCTCGGCCGCAAATACGGTCATCGCCTGCACTTCTGGGACATGAAGACCCGCAACCACGTGCAGACGGTTGACCTGGGCGACCAGCACCAGATGACGCTGGAGCTTCGTCCCGCCCACGACCCGGCCAGGAAGTACGGCTTCGTCGGCGTCGTGGTCAGCGTCGAGGACCTGTCGGCGTCGATCTGGCTCTGGCACCAGGCCGGCGGCCAGTGGGCGGCGACCAAGGTGATCACCATCCCGGCCGAGCCAGCGCCTGCCGAGCAGCTACCGCCGCTGCTCAAGGGGTTTGGTGCGGTGCCGCCGCTGGTGACGGACATCGGCCTGTCGGTGGACGACAAGTACCTGTACGTCTCGTGCTGGGGGACCGGCGAGCTGAAGCAGTACGACGTCAGCGACCCGTTCCACCCGGTGGAGACCGGCTCCGTCCGGGTCGGCGGCATCGTCGGCCGCAAGCCGCATCCGGCCAGGCCAGAGCAGCCGCTCGCGGGCGGCCCGCAGATGGTCGAGGTGAGCCGCGACGGAAAGCGGGTGTACTTCACCAACTCGCTGTACGGCGCGTGGGACGAGCAGTTCTACCCCGACGGCGTCGGAGCCTGGATGACCAAGCTCGATGTCGGCGAGAACGGCGGCGTCAGCTTCGACCCGCGGTTCTTCCTCGAGGGCGACGTGTTCCGCGGCCGGCGGGTGCATCAGGTCAGGCTCGAAGGCGGCGATGCCTCGAGTGATTCGTACTGCTACTCCTGACGGCATGCAGCTGGCGCGTGCGGTGCCGGCTGACGAGCTGGCGCGTGCGGTGCCGGCTGACGAGCTGGCGCCCGCCGACCGCTGGCGGCGGGCGCTTCAGCTGTGCCTGGTTGGGCTGTGGCTGCTGGACGGCGTGCTGCAATTCCAGGTTTTCATGTTCAGCCGCGGCTTCGCCGACTCGGTCGCCGACGCCGCGAGCGGCAACCCGGCAGCGGCGTGGCCGCTGAGGGGGCGGCCGCCAAGGTGCTGTGGCTGGCGCTCTGGGGTGGCCTCGCGGTGCTCAGCGCGCGGCAGGCAGCCGCAGCGCCCGCGGCGCTCTCTCGCTCTCTCGCTCGGTCGCAGGCATTGCCGACGGGCAGCCGCGCTGGCTGGCGACAGTCGATACCGCGCTGGCCAGCGCGCTCGGCCGGCACGGCGCGCTGGTCAGCTGGGCATTCGCCGCCGTGCTCGCCGTGCTCGCGGCTGCCGTGTTCCTGCCGGTGCCGGCCCGGCGCGCCGTGCTGGGAGCCGGCGCGGTGCTGGCCGTCGCGGTCTGGACGCTCGGCCAGGGCTTCGGCGGACTGCTGACCGGGATGGCGACTGACCCGAACTCGGGGCCGTTGCTCTTGCTGGCGGTCGCCGCTTACTGGCCCGTTCACGCGGCCACAACCGCCCGGGCTCCCGCCACCGCGCCTCGCGCACCGGCCGCCGCGCCCTGGACGCCGGCCGCCGCGGCCTGGACCCCGGCCGCCGCGGCTCCCGTGCCGGCCGCCGACGGGCCGCTGCGAGCTGGCGAGTCGGGTACCTGCACGCGGTCCTGGGTGAGGCGGGACATCGACGTGATGAACGTGCTGATGGCTATCGCGATGGCGTCGATGCTCGCCGGCCGGCTGAACCCGGTACTCGAGGTGGTCTGGCTGGTCACCTTCGCGGCAGCGTCGGCGTGGTTCGCCGGTCACGCCGCCAGGGTCTGGTTCCGCCACGCCGGGCCAGGCAGCACGTCATGCACCTGCTCTCATGCGGCGGGATGCTGGTCATGCTCGCGGCGCCGCGCGCCGGGGCCGGCGCGATGAGCATGGCGGGCGCCAGCGGCCAGAGTCCTGCGGCCTTCGTGCCAGGTTGCGCTCGGCATCGCGATGGCGTGCATGCTGATCCAGATGCTGTGAAGTCGCCCAACAGGCTCGGGGGAGCCCGGGCTGGCCGGCGCGACAGCCGGAGGGACTGCCGCCGTGCGGCCCTCGCCATTGATTCCGCGCGCCCATTTCGGTGCGATCCGCGCGTGTCGTCCCACAGTTTGTCAGTGCCTGATGTTAGGATGCGAATAGTTGTTCGAGAGATGGCGAGGCCGGGGCGTACGTGTGATGCGCGGTCAAGCAGGTTGTCCGGTGGTCCCGTAAGGGAGTTCCGCCCCGGTGTCGGCCCTCCGCCACAATGACCCGCTGAGGACATTCACTCCTTTCTTCGCGGCGCGCGCATGCCGCTGATCCGGCCTCCGGCCTACGGCCCGTCAGAGATCTGTTGCTAGTGATCCGGTCTGCTTGCGGCTCGCACTGAGTGATGGAGGTGTCATGTGTGTGGACCAGGCCAGGCTGACGCGCCGCCCGCGAACGCGGGCCAGGCGCTGATTGCCCTGCACGAGGCGATGACGTTCCTCGCGGCGACCGACATGACGGCCTTGACCGTCGCCGAGCAGGCTGACTGCCTGCGCGACCTGGAGCGAGCCGAGTCGCTGCGGATCGCCGCCCAGGCCTCCGCCCTTGCGGCGTTCGACGCCGGGCAGGGCTACGCCGATGACGGCCATGGCAGCAGCCGGACCTGGCTGCGCTGGCAGGCAAGGATCACCGGCACGGCCGCTTCGGCGGCGGTCGCCTGGACCCGCCGGCTCGCAGAACATCCCGCTGTCAGGGACGCGCTCGCCGGCGGCCGGATCTCGGCATCCTGGGCTCGCCAGATCTGTGACTGGACCGATCTGCTGCCGGAATCGGCCCGCCAGGACGCCGACGACATCTTGCTCGCCGCCGCGGCTGCCGGGGCCGAGCTGCAGGACCTGGCCGGGCTAGCCGAGGAGATGCGCGCTCGCACCGCTGCCCCGGATTCCGATGGCGGCGACGACGGAGCCGACCGGTCGCTGCGGCTTGATCTGCACTACCGCGGCGCTGGCCGGCTGCGGGGCGACCTGACGCCGCGATGCGCCGCCGCGCTGCAGGAGGTGCTTGAAGCCCTCGGCAAGAAGGCAGGACCCGAGGACACCAGGAACCGTCAGCAGCGCTATCACGACGCGATCGAGGAGTCCTGCCACCGGCTGATCGCGGCACGGAATCTTCCCCAGCGGGCCGGGCAGCCCGCCCAGATCCATCTGCTGATGACGCTCAGCGATCTCATCAACGGGTCAGCGGGCGGATGGGATACCGCTGCCCAAGGCACTCGCGAGCACGGCGGCCCTGGACGGTCTGGGTGGCTGCGGCCGGATCGTGATGACGCGATGCGACGGCTCTTCCCGACCCGAGAGGACCTCACCCGCGAGCAGCCAGGCGCCTGGACAGGACCAGGGCCGATGGCCACTCCTGGGGACCTTTGCGACGCGTCGATCGTTCCTGTCGTCTACGGCCACGTCGACCACGAGCTCCTGGACAGACTCGCGAGCTCGCTGCTCGGGCACATCGCCAGCCCCGGCGCGCCGCGGGAGTCAACCGAGCACGGCAGGGCAGCCGGGCTTGGCGCCGACTTCGCCCGCAACCTCATCCTGAGCAACGCCGTCGCGTTGCTGTCAGGCCCCGGAGGGCTCGCGTCACGGCTGCGCACCGGGCTCCTGGCAGGGCCGGCCGCCTCGATCAGCCTCCCGCTCGATGTCGGCACCGCCACCGAGACGATCCCGCCGCACCTGCGCCGGGCCGTCTTGCTCCGCGACAAGCACTGCAGCTTCGCCGGCTGCACCGAGACCGACTGCCAGGTGCATCACATCATCCCGGTCTCCGAGGGCGGCGCGACCTGCCTGGAGAACCTCACCCTTGGCTGCAAGTTCCACCACCTGATCGCCATCCACCTCTGGGGTTGGAAGGTGATACTCAACGCTGACGGCACCAAGACCACGATCAGCCCGGACGGCATCCGCGTCTTGCACAGCCACGACCCGCCAGGAACGCTCGCCGCCTGATGGCCCGGCGCAGGCAGCTCGATCCGACCTCGAACCGCCGCATGCTGGTCAGCGGCCGGGCGTAGGCGTGGATGCTCACCACGGGCGCGGGATTGACTCTGCGTGTCAGCGGGACCACGATTTATCCACCGCTGAGTCGGCTGGGGGGTCGCGTCATGGTGGCGAAGGTCGCTGGTTCGGTGTGGCCCGCTGGCATCGGCGCGATCGCCGGGCTCGCGCTCATGGTGCCGATGGAAGCCGGCGTCCCGATCCCGATTCCCGCCGACCTGGTCATGCTGGCGGTCGGCGCAAGGGCCGGCGCCGGCGACATCCCGCTGTGGGTCGCGGTCCTGGCGTTCGAGGCCGTCTCGTTCCTGGGGACGACCGCGCTGTTCCTGGCCGCGCGCGGTCCTGGGCATGCCTGCTCGCCCGGCTCGGACCGCGTCTCGGCCTGACCCAGGCACGCATCGCCAGTGCCACCAGCCTGATCGAAAGGTGAGGCCGTCCCGTGCTGGCGGTCGGAAGGGCAACCCCCGGGCCGCGCACCCTCACGGTGATCGCGGCGGGCGGGTCAGGGATGTCCTCCCGCCGGGCCCTGCCGGCGCTGATCGCAGGCAGCAGCGTCTTCCTGCAGCTGCACCTGTTCCTCGGCTATCTCCTTGGCTCGGCCGCCGAGCGCGCCCTGCACGCGGCCACCGGCCCGGCCCTCGCGGTGCTCGCCGCCGTCGTGCTGGCCGCGGCCGGATTCTGGCTTGTCAGACGCGGCAGGCGAACGGGCGCCGGCGGTCTGACCGAGGCGGCCTGCCCGGCATGCCTGGCTCTCGCGCTTGTGGCCGAGCAGCAGGATGAGCTGCGCCTGATGCTCGGTGACGAGGCCGAGCCAGCGGCACCAGGCAGCGCGACCGCGCAGCTGCGGAATCCCTTTCAGCGTTAACGGCCCGCACCCGTATCTGCGGCACGCGAGGCCGGTCCGGCCGGCGGCCGGACCGGCTTACCTGACCGGCGGCGGCATGGCGTCCGCGCTGGCGGCGAGCCGGGGATTCCAGGAGCACGCGATGCATCCGTGCCGGAACGCTGACCTGGCGAAATCCAGCGCGCAGGCGTGCGGGTCGGCAGCGGCGCGCACATCGTCCCACGCCAGGACGTACTCGCCGAGCTTGACGTCCCAGTGAGCGGCCGGCGGGGCCAGGTTCGCGCCGCCGTAGCCCTCGGGCGCCGGATGCGCGTACGCGTAGAACGCCGCGTCCGGGTGCCGCGGGTCGCCCGGCCACCACCCGATGGCGATCTCCTGGGAGTCCATCGCGTTGCGCATGATGAAATCGCCCGATGGCGGGTCGGCCGGCCGCCCGGAGAACAGGTTCACGGCCAGGTCGAACGACCCCCACCACGCGTTGACCGGGGTGGACTTGCCGCGGTAGGGAGCGCGGAACTCCGCGAGCACGGCCGCAGCCCTGGTCGCCGCGGCGAAGTAGGCGCTGACCTGGTCAGGGTCGTAGCTGGCGTGCTCGGCGTCCTCGTCGAGCGGTATGTCCCACGGCACCTCCTGCGGTGCCGGGTCGAACGGCACGGGACCGGCCAGATCGCGCACCGCCTCGAGCACGGCCGTCGTCACGTCGCCGACCGGCCGGTCGGGCGTGAGCGCGATGTGCGCCGACCGCCCGTCACTGTGCTCGGTGACCGCCTCGTGCGCGTGCAGGTCAAGTACGACGACCACGGCGCCCGAGCCGTTCGGGGCAGGCAGCGGCGCGGTCTCCCAGCCGCGCGCCGTCAGGCGGAGCGCGGCGTGCTGGAGTTGCGGCTCAGGCGGCGCGAGCCTGGCGGCCAGCTTCCCGAGTACCTGACTGTGTGCGTGCAGCGTGTCGCAGGTTGCGCTCCAGCGCCGGTACGAAACGTCAGGCCAGTCCCCGGTCATGGTTCGCACGCTATTGCCGTCCCGCCCCGCCGCTCAACCTGCCGCGCCGGGTCCCCTGAGCGCTGACCCGACCGCGACGCGGCGATTCCACGCGCATCCCAGCGACGCAGATCACGCAAACCAGGGCACCCGCCACCTACACTTCGTGCCAAGTCACCCGGACAGCGTCTTCGCGACCGCCGCCCGCCCCCTCCCACGCCACTTTGGATCCGTTCGGGCCACTTCTGTGTCCTATTTGCCCGCTTCAGCTGTCCCGATCGGATGTCGATTGCCGCCGTCTGGGCGCGTGGCCGCCCGCTGCGGATGCCGTTCAGCTTTACGATGGGCGCCAGGAGAGACGGAGCCAGGGATAGGGAGGGAGCACTGGCATGAGCGAGCCCGGCTACTCACTGCGCCCGGTCGGCTGGGTCGAGTCACCGCTGACGGATCTCGACCTGGCCCCGTGCCAGGGCGACGAGGGTGCGCCAGATGCCTGGGTAGTGCTGGAACCGGAGATGGCCGCGGCCATGGACGGCCTCCAGGTGGGCTCCAAGGTCATCGTGCTCACCTGGCTCGACCGGGCCAGCAGGGATGTCCGCCAGGTGCACCCGCGCGGCGACGAGAGCCGCCCGCTGACTGGCGTCTTCAGCACCAGGTCGCCGGACCGGCCGAATCCGATCGGCCTGCATACGGTGCTGATCACGCGGATCGACGGCCCGAGGATCGCGGTCAGGAACCTCGAGGCGATCGACCGTACGCCCGTGCTGGACATCAAGCCGGTGCTCGGCTCGGTGGAACAGCGCTGACCCTCCAGCCCGCGATACTGGTGTGGTGCCGGCCAGACCAGATACGTACCTGCACGGTCACCACGACAGCGTGCTGCGCTCACACCGGTGGCGGACCGCGGAGAACTCCGCGGCCTACCTGATCGCCAGGCTGTCGCCTGGCGCGAACATCCTCGATGTCGGCTGCGGGCCAGGCACCATCACCGCCGACCTGGCTGTCCTCGCCGCACCTGGCCGCGTGGTCGGCGTCGACGCGGCGGCCGGCGTGCTGGCCGAGGCGCAGACCGCCGCTGAGCGCCAGGGCGTGACCAACGTCAGTTTCGAGGTCGGCGACGTCTACCGGCTGGCGTTCGGTAACGATTCTTTCGACGTCGTGCACGCGCATCAGTTGCTGCAGCACGTATCGGACCCGGCTGCCGCGCTGACCGAGATGCAGCGGGTGTGCCGGCGCGGCGGAGTCGTCGCCGCCAGGGACAGTGACTACGGCGGCATGATCTGGTACCCCGACTACGGCGACCTGGCCGAGTGGCTGGCGCTCTACCGGCGGGTGGCCCGAGCCATCGGAGGCGAGCCGGACGCGGGCCGTCGCCTGCTGTCGTGGGCACGGGCGGCCGGATTCGCCAGCATTGAGGCATCCGCGAGCGCATGGTGCTACACCAGCCCGCAGGACCGATCCTGGTGGGGCAGGCTCTGGGCCGACAGGCTCACCGCGTCCTCGTTCGGCGACCGCGCCGTCGAGCTCGGGCTGGCGAGCAGGCCTGACCTCGGTCGGCTGGCGAACGCGTGGCTGAGATGGGCGGACAACGAGGACGGCTGGTTCCTCGTCCCGCACGGCGAGATCCTGTGCTGGCAGGAAGCGGCTACCGAAGCGATGCTCGCGACCGATGGGACGGCTCCTGCCTGATCCGCGGTTGCTCCTCGTTCCGCTGCCAGGACGGTGACCGGCTGAGGGCGAGCACGCCAGCGGTGAGCACGGCCAGCGGGAGCACCGCCAGCAGCAAGATCCATCCCTGCCTGACGTGCTCGCCGAACGCGACCGCGCCCCACACCGTCGCGATCACCGGATCGATGAGGGTGATGCCGGGCTGAGCGGCCGCCAGCGTCCCCGCGTGATAGGCGTTCTGCAGCAGCCAGGTGGAGACGAGGCCCGTCGCCCCGCACGCGTACAGCTGCCACGAGGAAAGCACGCCGCCGATACCCTGCCCCGTGAACTGGTCCGCCATCCCCTTCGTGAAGGCCGCCGTCAGCCCGTAGCCGAACCCGCTGGCCATGCCGAGCAGCGCGGACCTGACCGCGGGCTGGCGTTGCGCCTTCGCTGCCAGGTACAGGCCCGCGATCACCGCCAGGTTGGCGGCCGAGCCGGCCAGCCAGACGACGGCCGACACTGGCGCGCCGTGCCCGGGCTGCGGATCGAGCAGGACGAGCAGCCCGATCACGCCAGCCGTCATCGCCACGGTGGCCGTCCAGTCCCTCGCTGGTAGCTGGCCGCCAAGGAACACGGCGCTGCCGACCAGGGTCAGCGGCAGCTCGAGGATCACGATCAGCTGCACGGTGGCAAGCTGCCCTGTGCCAAGCGCTGCGGCCGCGAGAACAAAGGACGCCAGCATTAGCAGCGCAGCGGCAATCCAGGCCCGGCGACGCAGCAGGTCGGCGAAGAGCCTGAACCGGAAGGCAAGGTTCGCTGGTGCTTCGCGGCTCGCCTTGCGATTGAGCACATCGCCGACCGCATTCACGATCGCGGCCATAAACGCCAGCGCATAGCTGATCACAGGGTGCCAGCCGACATGAGCGGATTCCTACCCATGCCTGGTGCGCGTAACATGACGCGCCCACGCGCGTGCCATGAAACACCCATGCCTGCGAGGTCGGGTGGCCATATGTAACGCATGACCGACTCGCGGGTAAGATGCTGATATGCCAAACCGCTAGGGTTCTCATCCCGCCCGCCTGTATCTGGTTACCAGGGCCGATTTGCCTGCAGGGACGCAGGCCTGCCAGGCGGCGCACGCGGCATTTGACTTCGCGGTCACCTATCCGGATCTGGCAGGTGACTGGCATGCGGCATCCAACACGCTGGTCATCCTCGCGGTCCCTGATGAACTGGCGCTCTGCTGGCTCTGCCAGGACGCGGAGACCGCAGGTTTGCGGCTGATCAGGTGCTACGAGCCCGATCTGAGCGGCGCTCTGACCGCAGCCGCCATCGAGCCACCAGGTGCCCGGCTCCTGCGCGTAGTTCCGCTCGCGCTGGCGGGCCGGGCGCCTGTCAAGCCACGCGCCTCCTGCATGCGAGAGGAGGTGACAAGATGACCACTCCGACATCGACCGCTGACCTTCGGGCAGACCTCGTGGAGCTGGAAGCCGAGCACAATGCGCCCCGCTCGCCAATCATGCCCGGTCGGCTGCGCTGCGACGTGGGCGTTCGTGCCGTTGCCCGGACATGGCTGGGCACAGCGCTGAGCGCCGTGCGGGCGGCACGACAGCTTGTGATTCAGACCGCGACAACAGAGAAGCCCGGGTGCCAGATCGAAGTCCCGGTTAGGATTTAGCTGGGGCAATAGTCGCGATCGTCGGTCAGGTCGGCCGGATTTCCTGGTTGCCGCAGGTGAGCAGGCGGCGCGGGGGTGATCCTCAGCAGTGCCGAGGATGTGGCTACCGTGCCGCTGGTTGCGCTGGCGGACGATAGCGGATGAGCGGGAGGGCTGACGATGCGTCGACGCCGTGAGCGTAAGGCGTCCAGCGATCCCGCAGGCATGCCAGGCGCCGGTGCGGCTCCCGACCAGCAGCCACCGGCTGACGGCCAGGCGTCAGGGCCGCAACCGGTGGAATCGGCGGGAACCCCGACGGCCGCGTACTGGACACCAGGCCGGCCGGTGGCCGCGCACTCCGCGTCCCCGGAGTCGGCCGGCACCTCGTCGCCTGGCACCTCGTCGCCCGGCACCTCGTCGCCCGGCACCGCGTCGCCCGGCACCGCGTCGGCCGGCACCGCGTCGCCCAGCCAGCCAGCGGCCGCCGGCGAGACCGAATCCCGCGCGCCTGACGTGAAGCCCGCCGGCGCGGATCGCTGGACCAAGTCTGACCCGCCGCAGGATCCGGCTAGCCAGCAGACCCGTCCCGTCTCGCGAGATCCAAGCACTCCTGAACCCGACGCACGGTTGCGCGAAACGGTGCAGCGATACCTTGATCAGACAGCATCTGGTCAGCCGTCAGCGTCAGCCGATCAGTCCTATCCGTCCAGCCCGCGCTACACGAGTCGGCCGGTCGAAGGCGGGCAGGGCCACCCAGGCCAGCGGGGCTATACCGGCGCGGGCCGCTCGGGGACCGAACCAAGCTCGCGGAGCCAGTCTGGCTATCCGGGTCAGCCGGGCTATCAAGACCAGCCGGGCTATTCGGCCGGCCAGGCTGAGCCTGGCCAGCGTGGCTACGGCGGTTACCGCGGCTACGGGGATCAGCAAGGCTACGGCGATCAGCAGGGGTATGGCCGGGGGAGTGAGGTGGGCAGGTCGGGTTACGGCGGCCAAGATGGGCACGGCGGTTACGGCGGTCAAGGCGGTGACGGCGGCCAGTACGGCCATGGCGGTCAAGGCGGCTACGGCGCACCGCGGGGCTACTCAGGGCAGAGCGGACTCACGGATCAGTACCCTGGGCAGGGCGGCCACGCGGGCCAGCGTGGATACGGCGAGGAGCACGGATACGGCGAGGAGCGCGGCTACGGCGGCTGGCAAGGCTACCGGAGCCAAAGGGGCGACTCGAGTCAGCAGGGATACGGCCACGGCGACCAGCCAGGTCACGCGGGCCAGGGCGGCGCGAGCCAGCCAGTCGGCGACGGCCAGGGCGGCTACAGCGGGCTGCCGGGCTATTCAGGCCCTGGGGAAGGTCAGGGCGGCCGCGACGCTCTGACGGGTTACTCCGGATATGGCAGCGGCGCCGGTCAGCGAGGCGACGAGGGTCATAGGGGCTATGAGGGCCTGCAGCGGTACACAGGCTATGGCAGCGGCGCTGGCCAGCATGGCCGCGACGCTTCGCAGGGGCCGGGCGGCGGAGCGGGTAGCACCGGCCAGCAGGGTTACGGCGGCGGCCAGGCGGGCAGCGCGGGTCAGCCGGGCCGGGCTGGCCAGGACGACTACACCGGCCAGAACGGCTATGGCGCCCAGAACGGCTATACGGGCCGGAACAGCTACGGCGACCAGAGCGGTTACGGGCTCCAGGGCGGTTACGGCGATCAGGGCGGATACCCCACCCAGACGAGACACGGAGCAGGCGAGCAGAGCCAGCCAGGCCGGCAAGGTTACGGGGGCCAGCAGGGTTACGGGGGCCAGCCGGGTTACGGCCAGCCCGCGCCTGGCCAGTCCGCTCCTGGGCTGCCCGCTCCGGGCCCGCCGCTTCCGGGCCAGCCGGCAACCTCTCAGCCGGGTCCTGGTCAGCCGGGTCCTGGTCAGCCGGGTCCTGGTCAGCCAGCCAGTGGCCCGCCGAGTCCCGCGCAGCCGAGTCCTGGCCATGGGGGTCCTGGCCAGCATGACCGGTGGCTCGACTCCACGCCAATGGCGGACTGGGTCATGCAGCCACTCGGGTCACAAGCGTCGCAAATGCAGCCAGCGACCCAAGCGTCACAGCAGCTACCGGGTAGTGCGCCTGACGTGGCCAGATCAGGGGGGCCGCCGCCACTCTCCGAGCTGCCGAAGCCAGGCAGGAGCCGGCCGAAACGGCGGACCCTGACCATTGTCGCGGTCGTCGCCGTGCTCCTCGCGGGCGCGATCGCGGCTGGCGGCAGCTACGTGCTCCTGCGCACCAAGGGCAGCCCGCAGCAGACCGCTACCGCTTACCTCGGCGCATGGCAGCAGGGCGACTACCGGGCCATGAACGAGGTCAGCGTCGGCTTGCCGCGCGGCGGCGTTGCCGGGGCGCTGACCGATGTGGACGGCCAGCTGGGCGTCCGCAGCACCACGCTCAAGCTCGGCCGGCTCAGCGTCAGCGGCGGCACTGCACTGGCCAGGTTCACCGTGACCGACGTGCTCACCAGCAAACACACTTGGATCTACCAGGACCAGCTCCGGCTGGTGAAGCGGGACCGCCGCTGGAGGGTGAACTGGAGCCCCGCCGCGATCTATCCCGGCCTGCGAGCCGGCGACCGGTTCACGCTGACGACGTCCTGGCCGCCCAGGGCTCAGATCCTGAGCGCCGACGGCACCGTGCTCAGCTCCCCGGCAACCGTCGCGGAGTCCGGCTCGCTCGGCCTGCTCACCGGCGTCGTCGTGCACGCGACCGCGAAGGAGGCCAAGCATCTCGGCACCCCGTACAAGGCGGGTGACCTGATCGGGCGCGGCGGCATCGAGGAGGCCTACCAGAGCCGGCTCGCAGGCAGTCCGGGACTGACCATCAAGGTCACCGACCCTGGCAAGCACACGGCACGGACAGCGCATAGTTTCCCCGCTGTCAAAGGACAGCCGGTGCGGACGAGCATCGAGATGTCCGTGCAGCTCGCTGCGTCGCACGCGGTCTCCACCGCCGCCACGAGCAAGCCCGTCGACATGGTGGTCATCCAGCCTTCCACCGGCAAGGTGCTCGCCGTGGTCGAGCGGCCTGGCGGCTTCAACCGGGCGCTCGACGGGACGTTCCCGCCTGGCTCGACCTTCAAGATCATTACGGCGTCGGGCCTGGCCAGGGGCGGCATGACTCCGTCAAGCCAGGTGCAGTGCCCGAGCAAGGTCAACATCGACGGCGCGACGTTCCACAACGACAAGAACGAACATCTGGGCACGACGGACTTGCTGCACGCATTCGCGATCTCGTGCAACACGACGTTCGCCGAGCTGGGCTCGCAGCGGCTGAACGGCACGTCGCTGCGGTCCATGGCCAGGGCATACGGGTTCAACGTCCGTCCCGCGCTCGGCATCCCCGCCAAGCTCGGCTCGTTCGAGCTGCCCAAGGATCAGGCGGCGCTGGCCGCCGACGCCTTCGGCCAGGGCACCGACCTGGTCAGTCCCCTCAGCCAGGCCTCGGTGGTGGCAGCCGTCGAGAGCGGGACCTGGCGCCCGCCGATCCTGGTGACCAGTCCGGCTAAGAAGCAGCCGGCGCATCCGCACGCGATCAGCCCGAAGATCCTGAACACGCTGCGGCCGATGATGCACGCGGTCGTCACGATCGGGACCGCGGCCGGTGTCGGATTCCCGCCTGACGTCTACGGCAAGACCGGCACGGCTGAGTACGGGACCGGGAAGACCCTCAAGTCGCATGGGTGGTTCATCGGCTACCGCGGCGACCTGGCCTTCGCTGTCCTGGTCGAGGGCGGCGGTTTCGGCGCGAGCAGCGCGGGGCCGATCGCGAACTCGTTCCTGCACCAGTCGTGACCGCGCCGCCCAGACGGCAAGCTCTGGCCGGCCGGGCCTCAGCCATGCAAGACCGGCGAGCCTGGCGGCATCGCCCTGCCCCCTGTGGCCAGGGACAGGGAATTGAAGAAGAGGTAGACGCCGACGGCCGCGAACGCCAGGACCACGTAGCCAGCCGCTTTCACCAGGCCGGCCGATGCTTGCGCGGTACCGATCAGTATCAGCACGAGCGCCGCGTCGATCAGCGCGAACACGACCGTGAAGGCTAGCGGCAGCCTGAGGGTCGCCAGCGTACGCATCACTGTCACGATCAGCCAGCTAGCCAGGAACAGCTTCTGCGTGGACGTCACTGCCGAAGTGCCGATGCCGAACCAGTTGTGGGTCAGGCCCAGTACGAGCACGGCGTAGCTCAGCCAGAAACCGGCGAGATCCCGAAGACGCTTGCGACCGCGCTCTGGCCCAGGTTCGCGCTCCAGATCGTCGCCACGAACAGACCCGCGGCGGTGGCCGCCAGGACGGTAGGAAGGGATGCGCCGACGGCGCCGGCCGGCACCACGCCGACCAGCCTGCCTGCCGATGGCGGGTCACCGCTCGTCGTCGACACCGTCACCGGGGCCGCGGTTGTCGCTGGCGTGCTGCCGCCGCACCTGCGCGAGGCGCACACCACCCGGGTCAGCATCGAGGCGAACACCGGCATCTGCCGCGGCATGCCGCGGCACCGCTATGCCACGTCAGGACTAGGCGAGGAGGACCAGTGAAGGCCGTTCGTTTGCATGCGTTTCGCACCGAGCCGGTGATCGACGAGGTCCCCGAGCCGGTCATCGCCGGCCCGCTCGATGTCATCGTGAAGATCGGCGGGGCCGGGGTGTGCCGCACCGACCTGCACATCATCGAGGGCCAGTGGGATGCGGCGATGGGGACACCGCTGCCGTACATACTCGGTCACAGGACGCGGGCTGGGTGCACGAGGTAGGTTCCGCCGTCACCAACGTCGCCGTCGGCGACACGGTGATCCTGCATCCGACGCCGACGTGCGGGTTGTGCCATGCCTGCCGGGCCGGCGACGACATGCACTGCGTGGCCGCCGAGTTCCCCGGCCTGTCGCGCGACGGCGGGATGGCCGAGTACGTGCGCACCTCGGCCAGGGCGTGCGTGACGCTGGATCCGCAGACCGGGCCCGCTGACGTCGCCGCGCTCGCCGACGCCGGGATCACCGCCTACCACGCCGTCCGCAAGGCCATCCCGCTGCTGTATCCCGGCACGACCTGCGTGGTGATCGGGGCCGGCGGACTCGGCCACATCGGCATCCAGTGCCTGGCCACGCTGACTGCCGCCACGATCATCGTGGTGGACAAGAACCCCGACGCGCTCCAGCTGGCCGAGCAGCTCGGCGCTGATCACACGGTCGTGGCTGACGGCGCGCACGTGGCCGCGGTCAGGGAGCTGACCGGCGGCCAGGGCGCGGACGTCGTGCTCGACTTCGTCGCCGAGCAGGGCGTCGAGAACGACGGGTTCGCGATGACTCGGCGGGCCGGCTCGTACTTCGTGATCGGGTACGGCGGGACGATCACGATCCCGACCCTGGACGTCATCTCGACCGAGCGCAACATCATCGGCAATATCGTCGGGACCTACAACGACCTCGCCGAGCTGATGGTCCTCGCCCAGGCCGGCAAGGTGACCTTGCATACGAGGACGTACCCGCTCGACGCGGCCCCCGACGCCGTTGCCGACCTTGACGCCGGCCGGGTGCGAGGCCGCGCGATCCTCGTGCCGTAGCCAGCACCCCCATGTTCGCCACTTCCGCACGTCACAGGAGGGCCGATGGCCAAACGTCATTCTGGAGAAGATCACCGGTTCGCCTGTCGTGACAAATGATGGCGTCACGATCGCCAGAGAGATCCACCTGAAGAACCAGTTCCAGAACATGGGCGCGCAGCTGGTCAAGGAAGCAGCGATCAAGACCAATGACATCGTCGGTGACGGCACCACGACGGCAACGGTTATCGCCCAGGCGATCGTGCGGGAGGGCAACAAGGCCATCGGCGCCGGCGCCAACCCTGTGCTGGTCAAACGCGGCATCGACCTGGCGGTTGCCCGCCTCGTCGCGCGGCTGGCGGAGGTCGCCTATCCGGTTGCCACCGAGAGCGACTACTGCCGGGTTGCAGCAATCCCGGCCAGCCTCGAAGCGATCGTCACGGACCCGTACATCCTGCTCTGCAGCGAGAAGATCACCAAGGTTCAGCAGCTCATGCCGCTGCTCGACAAGATCATGCGGGATCCGCGCCCGCTGGTGATCATCGCCGAGGCGGTCGAGGGTACCGCCCTCAGCATGCTGGTGCACAACCACGTGAAGCCACCAGGGCGGCGATGGCCGAGGGCATCGTGGCCGGCGGCGGTGCCGCGCTGCTCCACGCGGAGCAGGTACTCACACCGCGGTCGCTCGGGCTCGGCCCGTCGATCGGCTGAGGCCGCCCTGTGACCGCGGACTCGGCAGCGCAGCCGGTGGCCGCGGCAACCGCCGGGCTGGCTCCGCCGAGTGCGTTGCGGACGCTGCGGGCTCGCGGCCGGGTTCGCGGGGTTGCGGCGTTGCTCGGCCCGGCGTTCGTCGCCGCCGTTGCCTACATCGATCCCGGCAACTTCGCGACGAACTTCTCGGCTGGCGCGGTCTCCGGATACGCGCTGGGCTGGGCGATCGTCGCAGCCAACCTGATGGCGATGCTCGTGCAGTACCTGTCGGCGAAGGCTGGCATCGCGGCCGTCCGCGACCTGCCCGAGCTGTGCCGCGACCATCTCCCTCGTGCCGTTTCGCTGGGCCTGTGGGTGCAGGCCGAGCTGATCGCCATGGCCACCGATCTCGCGGAGTTCGTCGGCGCCGCCATCGGGCTTAACCTCCTATTCGGCGTGCCGTTGCTGGCGGCCGGGCTGATGACGGCGGTGGTGGCTTTCGGCATCCTGGCCCGCGAGAACCGCGGTTACCGGAGGTTCGAGCTCGCGATCGCGGGCCTGCTCGGCATCGTCCTGCTCGGCTTCGGCTACGACCTCGCGGTCGTCGGCGGGTCAGCGCCGGGCATGGCGGCCGGACTGGTGCCCAGCCTCGCTGGCATGGAGAGCCTGCTGTTCGTGACCGGGATCATCGGGGCTACCGTCATGCCGCACGCCGTCTACCTGCACTCGGCGCTGACGAAGTCACGCGTCTCGTGCCGTGATGACGCCGAGCGCCGCGAGCTGCTCAGCTTCGCCAGACTCGACGTGGTCATCGCGCTCGGCTCGGCTGGGATCATCAACCTCGCCATGCTGTTCGTCGCGGCTGCGCTGTTCCGCAGCGCTGGCCCGCCGCCCGGCTCTGACGCGATCATGGCCGCCCACGGCCAGCTAGGGCGCCTGGTCGGCGGTGGCGCCGCGCTGGCCTTCGCGATCGCGCTGCTCGCGTCCGGCCTGTCCGCGTCGAGCGTCGGCACGTACGCGGGTCAGGTGGTGATGCAGGGCTTTATCGGCCGCCGGATCCCGCTGCTGGCGCGCCGAGGCCTGACCATGCTGCCCGCGCTCGTCGTGCTGGGGGCCGGGCTGCCGGCGACGCAGAGCCTGGTCCTCTCTCAGGTCGTGCTGTCGTTCGGCATCCCGTTCGCGCTGGTGCCGCTGGTGGTGCTGACCTCGCGCCAGGCCATCATGGGTTCTCTGGTCAACCGCCGCATGACCACCGTCGCGACCGCGTGCATCGCGGCACTGATCATCGGCCTGAACGGCTACCTGCTCTACGCTGCGCTTGGCGGCGGCTGATCGCCGCCGTGGCCGGCCGGCGTCCTGGTGACCTCCTGGCCGGCCAGGCTGGCTAGCCTGGCGAACTCCGCCGAGTCGGCGATCGCGGCGCCGCACTGGTCGTTGTTGAAGTAGACGTAGACCGGCGCCCGGCCGGGCCAGGCTGCCCGGATCCGCCGCAGCCAGGACCGGAGCGCCGCCGGCCCGTAGCGCGGCCACGGCTGCGCCGCGCCCTCGTGGAACCTGAGGTAGCCCCAGTCAGCGGTCTGCCATAGCGGCGTAACAGGGCGCCCGCGCCGGTCAGCCCAGCACAGCGCGGCTTTGCGAGCGGCGAGCACGTCCCTGACCTCGTCGGTCCACCAGGACGGGTGCCTGGGCTCCACCGCGACACGCACCCGGGCACCGGCCGTGACGTTCGCGAACTCGGACAGGCAGGCATCGAGCCTGGCCGGGTCCGCCGTCAGGTTCGGCGGCAGCTGGAGCAGCACGGGCCCAAGCCGGCTGCCCAGGCCAGCGGCGCCGGACATGAGCCGCGCGACGGGTTCGGCCGGGTCGCGCAGCCGTCTGATATGGGTCAGGTACCTGCTGGCCTTGATCGCCATCACGAAGTCGCCTGGCGTTCTCTCGCTCCAGTCGGCGAACGTTTCGCGCGCGGGCAGGCGGTAGAACGTGCCGTCGTTCTCGACCGTCGCATAGCGGCTGGCGTAGTGCTCGAGCCAGCGCTTCTGCGGCACGCCAGGCGGGTAAAGCACATCCCTCCAGTGCCGGTACTGCCAGCCCGAGGTTCCCACGAGGATGGGCACGCACCGATTGTGCCCCGTGCCGCGAGGCGTATTCGGGTCCCGGGGCGGCTGAGGCGGACGACCGCCCCAGCGAGCCAGCCGCCCCGGGAGGTCGGGTTACCCGATCGTCAGCAGGCTTGCGTGGGCATCGAGCAGCTCGTCGCACAGCGCCACGATCTGGTCGGTGGTCAGCGTCGCCGCGGTGTTCGGGTCGAGCAGCGCCGCCTGGTAGACGTAGTCCCTGCCGCCGGTCAGCGCTGCCTGCACGGTGAGCTCGACGACATTGAGGAACGTCCGGTTCAGCGCGGCCAGCTGGACGGGTAGGTCGCCGACCGGTACCGGCCGCGGGCCGGCCTTGCCGAGCTGGCACGGCACCTCGACGCAGGCGTTCGCCGGCAGGTTGCCGATCAGCCCGTCGTTGCGGACGTTGACGTAGATCTCCTGCTCGGTGCCGGTCTCCGCCGAGTGGATGAACTGCGAGGCGAGTTCGCCCGCTGGCTCGAGGTCAAGGGGCCGGCCGCCCGCGAGCTGGTCGCTGAGCTGGTCGAGCTCGCGGAGGTTCTCCTCCGACCGGGCCAGGTAGTCGCCGACGAAGATCCGGAAGCGCTCGATCTGGGTGGGGTGCCGCATGAACCAGGGCACGTACTCGGCCGAGTGTTCGCTCGACTCGGTCGGGAAATACCCGAACCGGCGGAACAGCTCGACCCGCACCCGGCGCTGCAGCTCAGGGTCCGCGTCGATGACCTCCCTCAGCTTCGGGTACAGCGATACGCCGTGGTGCTCGAAGCGGAGCACGAACGCCTGATGGTTGACGCCGGCTGTCTGGAACGTGATCTCCGCCTGGTCCACGCCGGTGAGCCCGGCCAGGAACGCGTGCGTGTCCCTGACCGAGTGGCACAGCCCGTAGACCCTGTCGAAGCCTGTCCCCGCGTACACCCCCCACGGCAGCATCGCCATCGGGTTCGTGTAGTTCAGCAGATAGGCGTCGGGGCAGCACCGCATCATGTCCTGTGCGAGGGCGACCGCGACGGGGATGGTCCGCAACCCGCGGAAGATCCCGCCGATCCCGATCGTGTCGGCGATGGTCTGCCTCAGCCCGTATTTCGCTGGCAGATCGAAATCGAGCCGGGTCGCGGTGTAGCCGCCCACCTGGATCTCGTTGATCACGTAATCCGCGTCCCGCAGCGCCTCTTCCCTGCTGACCGACGCCGTGATGGCGGCCGGCGAGCCGGTCTGGGCGGCGATCTGGCCGACGAGCCGCTGCGCGAACGCCAGCCGCTCGGCGCTGATGTCATGCAGGGCCAGCCGCAGGTCGTCGCCGAGCTCGGCGAAACCGCACAGGTCAGTGGCGACATTGCGGGTGAACTCGATGCTTCCCGCGCCGATGAACGCAACCTTGGTCACAGCTCGAAAGTGTTCCATCGTGATCAGATTCGTGCAAGATCGCTCAGCGATGACCTCGATGTGCGGCCATGACATGCGCAAAATATGCGCGATTGTGCGCTGTACCCCGTTGACACCGTGCGCCGGAGGCGCCCAGGATATGCGTCAAACACCGCATGTCCGTTCCGCGCGGTTCATTCACCCCGACAGCGTGAGCGAGGGCACCGATGGCAACCAATCGCCAGCGCGCACTAAGCGGCCGCGCGGCGGCTCGTCCGACGCGCGCACTCCGGCCAGCACTGCGCGCCGTACTTGCATGCGCGCTAGCAGCGCTCGGCCTCGCGGCCTGCGGGACCGGCAGCGGCGGCTCGGGTTCCGGCAAGTCCATCTCGATCTGGGAGGGCTACACCGGCGCCGAGCAGCGGGAGTTCACCAAGCTGGTCAGTCAGTACGAGAAGACGAGCGGCGTCAAGGTCAACGTCCTCCAGGTCAACAACGACAATTCGCTGCAGAAGCTGCTGACCGCGGTGCGCGGCGGCAACCTGCCGGACATCAGCTATGTGTACGGCTCGTGGGCACCGAACGTGGCCAAGATCCCGCAGGTCGTCGACCTCACCAAGGTCGTGCACAAGCCGTCGGTGAACTGGAATGACTTCTGGGTGGGCGAGCGCGCCGTGGCAACTGTCAACGGCAAGGTCATCGGCCTCCCGGCCCTCGTCGACAACCTCGCCGTGGTCTACAACAAGAAGCTGTTCGCCCAGGCAGGCCTTAAGCCGCCGTCGCCCGACTGGACCTGGGATGAGTTCCAGGCCGACGCGAAGGCGCTCACCAAGCCGCCGATCAAGCAGTACGGCACGGCCTATGTGACTCCCGGCTCTGAAGACACGGTCTGGCACTGGGAGGTGCTGCTCTGGGAGGCAGGCGGCCAGATCCTGAACTCCTCGAACACCAAGGCGGCGTTCAACTCAGCGGCCGGCCTGACGTCGCTGAACACGCTGCGGACGATGGCCGTCACCGATCGCTCGATGTACCTGGACCCGACCGACTCGCCCTACGCCACCCTGTTCAACTCCGGCAAGCTCGGCATGGTGGTGACCGGCCCCTGGGACCTGTCCGGGTTCGGCAACGTGGACTACGGCGTGCAGGTCATGCCCGCCTTTCCTGGCGCGAGCGGTGGCCACCAGACGATCGCGGGCCCGGACAACTGGGTGCTGTTCGACAACGGACCCGCGCAGGTCAGCGCCGCAGAGAAGTTCGTTCTGTGGCTCACGGCGCCTGCCCAGGCCAAGGCGTTCTCGCTGGCCACCGGTGACCTGCCGATCCGGCAGTCGGTGGCCAGCGCCCCCGGCTTCAACACCGACATGAACAAGGCGCTGCCCGGCGTGAACACGTTCGTCGCCAACCTCGGGAACGTCAAGCAGGCCAGGCCGCAGATCGCGACGTACCCGCAGATCTCGCAGGCGCTCGGCACCATGATCGTGTCGGTGCTGCTCGGCAAGTCCGAGCCGAAGGCGGCGCTCGACCAGGCAGCCGCGAAGGTCAACGCGATCCTGGCGGGTTCCGGCTGAGGTGGCGGCGACCGTACTAGCGCGGGACCGGCGCGGGAGTCCCCCGCGATCGCGGGCGCTGAAGCGCGCCGAGTCGGTCACGGGCTGGGCGTTCGTCACCCCGGCGTCGGTGATCATCCTGCTCTTCGGGGCCGCGCCGATCGTCTGGTCGCTGATCATGTCGTTCCAGCACAACAACCTGCTCTCGCCGCGCGCGCCGTTCGTGGGCCTGCGGAATTACCGGCAGGCCATCCACGACCCTGCCGTGCTGTCGGCCGCCGAGCACACGATCGTGTACACGGTGCTGTTCGTGCCAGGCACGATGATCGTCGGCCTGTTCCTCGCGGTGGCGATGAACAGGCAGCTGAAGTTCATCTGGTTCTACCGGACCGCGGCGTACGCCACGATGGCGATCTCGACGATCAGCGAGGCGCTGGTCTTCATCTGGCTCTTCGACCCGTCATTCGGAATCGTCAACTACTTCTTCAGCCTCATCGGGCTGCCGCAGCAGCAGTTCCTCAATGACCCGTCGCAGGCGCTCGGGGTGATCGTCGTGATGACGATCTGGGGCTGGACCGGGTTCGCCGTCGTTATCTACCTGGCCGCGCTCCAGGGCGTCCCGAAGGAACTCACCGAGGCCGCGGCCATCGACGGGGCCGGCCGGTGGACGATCTTCCAGCGCGTGACGCTGCCGCTGCTCAGCCCGGCGTCGCTGTTTCTTGCCGTGTGGCTGACCATCAACGCGCTCCAGCTGTTCGACGAGGTCTACCTGTCCACGCAGGGCGGCCCGCTCGGCGCGACGACCGTGCTCGTCTATTTCCTGTACAGGGCGGCCTTCGTGGACTTCAGCTTCGGCTACGCCTCTGCGGTCGCGTACCTGCTGTTCATCGTCATCGTGGTGGCGACGGCGATCCAGTTCAGGGTCGGCCGCCGGTTCACCTACTACCGGTCATGAGTGCCGTCGATCTGACGAAGGCGCAGCCCGCGCCTTCGGTCGCGCCCGATCTTGCCATGCCGAGGCGGCGGCGCAAGATCCTGCCGTTCAGCCCCTGGCACCTCGTGCTCGTGCCCGCGACGATCATCTTGATCTTCCCGTTCTTCTGGATGATCGTGACGTCGGTCGAGACCTCGTCAGAGGCGCTGCGGTTCCCGCCCATCCTGACGCCGCACGTGCTGCGGTTCGCCAACTACCGGGACGCCCTGCACGCGGCCCCGTTCGGCCGGTTCTTCTGGAATAGCGGCGTCGTCGCGGTGACCACGGTGGTGAGCAACCTCGTGCTCTGCTCGGCCGCCGGCTACGCGTTCGCCAGGTTCAGGTTCCTCGGCCGCGGCCTGCTGTTCGCGCTGATCATGACCACGCTGATGGTGCCCTTCCAGGTGACGATGATCCCGCAGTTCCTGATCACCAGGTGGATCGGCGTGAACCTGCTGGCCGGGGCGGGGATCGGCCACATCGGCTCGCTGATCGTGCCGAACGCGGCGACCGCGTTCGGCGTCTTCTTCCTGCGCCAGTTCTTCCGCACGCTTCCTATCGAGTACGAGGAGGCGGCACGGGTAGACGGCGCGAACCGGCTGACCGTGCTGCTGCGGATCGTGCTGCCGCTGTCGGCGCCGGCGCTGGCGACGCTGGCCGCCCTGACGTTCCTCGACTCGTGGAACTCGTTCCTGTGGCCGCTGATCGCGATCAACACGACCAGCGCGATGACGCTGCCGCTGGGGCTGGCCACGTTCCAGGGCGCGCACGCCACCGAGTGGACGCTCCTGATGGCCGGGAACATCATGAGCCTGGCCCCGATGCTGCTCGTCTTCCTGCTGGCACAGCGCTACTTCGTGCGGTCCGTCGCCGCCACCGGGCTGTCTGGGACATGAGGATAGGGAAGGGCTATGACGCAGACCGGGTTTAGCAGCACCGAAGCCGAGATCGCCTCGCAGCCGGAGTGCTGGCGTCGCGCGGCCACGCTGCTTCCCGAGGTGACCGGCCTGCTCCCGGCAGCAGGCGAGCGCGTCGCGGTCGTGGGCTGCGGCACGTCATGGTTCATCGCGCAGTCCTATGCGGCGGCCAGGGAATCGGCAGGCCTGGGAGAGACGGACGCGTTCGCGGCGTCAGAGATGCCTTCTGGCCGCCGGTATGACCGTGTCCTCGCGCTGACCCGCTCGGGCACCACCACGGAGATCCTGCGGCTGCTTGGCGAGATCGGCCACGCACAGCCGACCGTCGCGATCACCGCGGACGAGGCCGCGCCGATCGCCGCGGTCGCCGGCTCGCTGATCGCCCTGGACTTCGCCGACGAGAAGTCAGTGGTGCAGACGAGGTTCGCGACCACCGAGCTTGCCCTGCTGCTCGCGCACCTCGGTGCCGACATCGAGCCGATGGCGCAGGCCGCCGGGCGGGTGCTGACGGACCCGCTGCCGGCGACCCTGACCGGCGGGCGGCAGTTCACGTTCCTCGGTACCGGCTGGACCTGCGGCCTGGCCAGCGAGGCCGCGCTCAAGCTGCGTGAGTCGGCCGGGATGTGGAGCGAGGCCTATCCGGCCATGGAGTTCCGGCACGGCCCCATCGCGGTGACCGGCCCCGGCAGCGTGGTCTGGATGCTCGGGGCGGCTCCCGCTGACCTGGCCGCCGAGGTCGCGGCGGCGGGCGGGGTCATGTGGCAGACCGGCGAGCATCCGCTGGCCGAACTCTGCCGGGTGCACAGGGTCGCGGTCGCGCTGGCCAGGGCCGCCGGCCTGGACCCTGACCGGCCGCGGAACCTGACCAGGTCGGTGATACTCGGCGCGGATGTCGGCGACTGACCGCGATGATCCTCGTCGTCACCCTCAACCCTGCGCTCGACATCACCCACCATGTCGCCGGTACGGACTGGGCCGGGGTCAACCGCCCGTTCGCCGTGCATGGCAGGGCAGGCGGCAAGGGGCTGAACGTGGCGCGGACGCTGCGGGCGCTCGGGCAGCAGGTGACGGTGGCCGGGCTGGCAGGCGGCCTGACCGGCCAGGCGGTGCTCGACGGGCTGGCCGGCACCGGGATCGTCGCGGATTTCACCGCCACGGCGGGTGAGACCAGGAGAACGTTCGCGGTCGCCGACAGCGCGAGTGGGCAGACGGCGGTGTTCAACGAGCCAGGACCGGCCGTGACCCGGGACGAGTTCCGCGAGTTCACCATGGCCTACGAGAAGACGGTGCCGTCCAGCCAGCTTGTCGTGCTGTCGGGCAGCCTGCCTCCTGGCATTCCGGATGGCGCGTATGCCGGGCTGATCACCGCGGCGGCCGCGGCCGGGGTACCGGCCCTGCTCGACGCCAGCGGCGCCGCGCTGGCCCTGGGCGTCGCGGCTGACCCGCTGATCGTGAAGCCGAACCTGGCCGAACTCGAAGAGGTGGCCGGCCGTCCGCTGCGCGGACCAGCCGGCCCGGAGCTCGATGTCATCGAGCGGGCAGCGCGCACGCTCCGCGGCTCTGGGCGCGGCGCGGTCGTGGTCTCGCTCGGCTCCGACGGGCTCCTGGCGGTGACGCCCGCCGGCACCTGGCACGCGCGGCCACCAGGCCACGTGCCAGGAAACCCGACCGGCGCCGGTGACGCGGTTGCCGCCGGCCTTGCCGACTCCTTCGCTCGCGGCCTGGACTGGCCGGCCAGCCTGCGTCATGCGGCCGCGCTCGGTACTGCCGCCGTAGTCACTCCGGTGGCCGGAGAGTTCGCTGCGGCCGATTACGAACGGCTGGTGACCACCGTCGAGATTGTCGGCGCCGCATGATCCCGGCCGCCGGCACCGCCGAGATCATCGCGGCCGCGCGCACCGCGGACCGCGGAGTCGGCGCCTTCAACATGATCGGCATCGAGCACGCCGAGGCGATCGTCACGGGCGCGGAACGGGCGGGACTGCCGGTCGTGCTGCAGCTCAGCGAGAACTGCGTCAGGTACCACGGTGCGCTCGAGCCGGTCGCGCTCGCCGCACTGGCGATCGCCAGGGCGGCCGCCGTGCCGGTCGCCGTGCACCTCGACCACGCGACCAGCGCGGACCTCGTCGAGCAGGCGGCCGGCCTCGGCGTCGGCTCGGTGATGTTCGATGCCTCGGCCCTGGACTACGCCGAGAACGTCGCGGCGACCGCGCGCCTGACCTCGTGGTGCCACGAGCGCGGCCTGTGGGTGGAGGCCGAACTGGGCGAGATCGGCGGGAAGAACGGCGTGCACGCCCCGGGGGCGCGTACCAGGCCAGGTGATGCCGCCGGTTACGTCAGCGCGACCGGCGTGGACGCGCTGGCCGTGGCCGTCGGCACCTCGCACGCCATGCTCACCAGGGACGCCGTGCTCGACTTCGACCTGATCGGCCAGATCAGGACCCAGGTGCCCGGCGCGGTGCCGCTGGTGCTGCACGGGTCGTCGGGCGTTCCTGACGTGGCGCTTGGCAAGGCGATCATCGCGGGCATGACGAAGATCAACATCGCGACGCAGCTGAACAAGGTGTTCACCGCGGCCGTACGGGAGCGACTGGCCGCCGACGAGCGGCTCGTCGACCCCCGCAAGTACGGCGCGGCGGGCCGCGACGCCGTCGCGGCCGAGGTCGCCAGGCTGCTCACGGTCCTCCAGCCATGACCAGGTACCGCCGGCTCAACGACCTGCTCGAGATGCTCGCGGCCGACGGGCAGCTCATGGTAGAGCAGGCGGCAGCGGTGCTCGGCGTGTCGGCCGCGACAGTGCGCCGCGACTTCGACGACCTGGCAGCGCAGCAGATGCTGACAAGGATCCGCGGCGGTGCCGTGGCCCGAGGCGTGACCTACGACCTGCCGCTGCGGTACAAGACCGAGCGGCATCCGACCGAGAAGCACAAGATCGCGGCTGTGGCCGCTGCCATGGTCCGTCCAGGTCAGGTGGTCGGGCTGAACGGCGGCACTACGACCACCGAGGTGGCCAGGGCGCTCGCCGTCCGCGCTGACCTGCAGTCCGGCGACCCGCTCGCCCCGGCCCTGACCGTGGTCAGCAACGCGCTCAACATCGCCGCGGAGCTCGCGGTCAGGCAGCACATCAAGATCGTGGTGACCGGGGGAGTGGCGCGGCCGCAGTCGTACGAGCTGACCGGCCCGCTCGCGACCGGCGTGCTCGAGCAGGTCACTCTCGACGTGGCGATCCTCGGGGTGGACGGGATCGACGCGACCGGCGGGGCAACCGCCCATCACGAGGGCGAGGCCAGCATCAACCGGCTGATGACGCAGCGGGCGGACCGTGTCATCGTGGCCGCGGACTCGTCCAAGGCGGGCAGGCGGGCCTTCGCCAGGATCTGCGCGGCCGACGAGGTCGACGTGCTCGTGACAGACGCGGGGATCGATCAGGTTCAGTCGGACCTGCTGGCCGACGCGGGCGTCGGCGTCGTGCTCGCCTGAGCGTCAGGAGACGGTGTCGCCGACGCAGATCTGGCCGTCTGTCAGGATGTCGGCGTTCAGTCCGCCGCGGTGAATGAGGTCCTTGATGATCCCCTGGCGGGTGAGCTGCTGCAGGTGCAGGCACGGCTCGCAGAGCTCCACGCCGAGGCACTCCACGTCGCCGACCCTGAACCGCCTGCCGACAAGGTCGTTCAGCCGCACCCCGCGCACCACCACCTGGCGCCTGGACTGGGCGCCGGTCAGGCCCACGTCCTCGAGCGCCTCGGCCTCGATCAGCGTCAGCGCCCCGCCGGGGCGGACGCCGCTGGTGAAGAAATGACGGTCTCCCTCGAGACCCTTGCCGGCCAGCGCCGCGACGGACTCCGCCGGGGCGAGCGCCGCACTGGGACCGATGTTGATCTCCACCACCTTCATGGGTTCCATCATCGCCGCACGCGGGCGGCCGGCCAAGCCGGTAGTGCCGTAGGGCACGATGAAGGGATGGCCAGGTCATCTCGCGAGCCGCGGCTGGGCGTCGACATCGGCAGGGTGATCATCGACGGGTCCGCCCACCCGCATGGCGGCGACACCGCGTTCTTCCAGGGTGACGAGGCCACCATGCTCGCCACGCCCGAGGTAGCCGGGTCGGTCGCCGCGATAGGGCGCCTGGTCGGCGTGTTCGGCGGGCGGGTCTGGCTCGTCTCCAAGTGCGGGCCTACGGTGCAGGCGCGCACGATGCGCTGGCTGGCGGGGCATGACTTCTACGCAAGGACCGGTCTGCGGCAGGATCAGGTGCGGTTCTGCCGCACTCGCGCCGACAAGCGTATTCACTGCGAGGAACTGTCCCTGACCCACTTCGTTGACGATCACCCTGAGGTGCACGTCGCCATCCGCGGTCTTGTTGCGCATCAGTATTTCTTCGGCGCGCAGCCCGGAGGTGTCCCCGGTTACGGAATCCACGCCGTGGACTGGGCGGAAGCAGAGGAGCTGATCATGAGGTCGCTCGCCGTTTCGGAGCTCGCGGTACATGACGTGCAGGCCGACCCGGCCGCGGTCCCGGTGCTCGAAGCCTCCTGGGACGGTGCCGACGATGGCGAACCCGAGCCGCTGATAGATCTTGATGGCTGACCGGCAGCGGCATGTGCGGTACCGGCCCCTTTGCCGCGGGCTCGCGCGGCGACCATGAAGCTCGCCGTCGAGACGTGCGAGCCAGGACCGGCCGGTTGGGCCCCATCTTGGCGGTGCCGAACAGGGTTTACGGCGTGGTCAGCGTGGCTCCCGCGGGGTAGCCGCGCCGCGGGCCGTTCGCGAGCGCCCATACCTGCTGCCGGCCGTGGACCTGCCAGCTGTGACCGCCGCCGGTGAGGTCAACCAGCGCGGTGTCCTCGTCGATACCGAGCACGGCGGTGCCGTCCGGCGGGTGCGTGAGCGCCCCGGTCAGCAGGTCAGGAACCCAGGCGAGCATCTTGTCGAAGTGCGGCAGCACCCTGAGCCCTGGCAGCACCCCGAGGCCAGGGTCAGGGGTCAGGAGCGGAGCGCGCATCGATGGGACCCAACCCGTCAGCGCGATCGCCCCCGCCGAGCAGCCCGCCAGGGCCGCGCCTGCACGCCAGGCTTCCAGGATGGCGTCCCAGACCCTGGTGCCGCGCAGGGTCTTGGCGAGGAAGACAGGGCTCCCGCCGGACAGGTAGATCAGGCCCGCCCCGGCGATCCGCGCCGCCAGGTCAGGCGAATCGGCCTCGGCGCGGTCGCGCACCACGACGGGAACCTGCTCGACGCCCAGCCGGCTCGCCTGAGCGGCGCCGAGGTCGAGCCAGCGGCGCAGGCTCCGCTCGCCTTCCGGCGCCGCAGCCGTGGGGAGCTGCACGTACCGCGGCTCCCTGCCCTCGATCAGCAGGCCCTCGACCTCGGTCATGACGGGCAGGTACTCGCCGCTGCCGACCAGGGCCAGCGGTCCTGGTCTCAGCCGCCGCATGGACGTGATGGAACGACCAGGCGGCGCGGGCGGCGTGGCGCAAGAGGCACGAGGTCATCATGGCGTGCCGGGACAGGTTGCTCCATCGCGACCCCCGGTGCCGGCGAGCGATCGGCCGGCCCTCGGACCATGACCGGTTCCTGCCCTAAGGTTAGGATCCGTGACCCACTACAGCCGGCTGTGCAAGATCGTCATCGACGTGCCTGAGGATGTCCACGGCGACGAGCTCGCCTTCTGGGGTGCGGCGACCGGCCAGGAGATGGTCCAGGCCGAGAAGTTCCCCGAGTATCACGGCGCGGATCTGCCTGGCCAGGAGATCGGGCTGCTCATCCAGCGCATCGGCGGCGGCCAGTCCAGGATGCATGTCGACATCCACACCGATGACCTTGAGGCGGAGCTCAGCAGGCTCGAGGCGCTCGGCGCCAGGCGAGAGTTCCAGGCGCACTCGTGGTGGGTGATGAGCGATCCGGCCGGCCTGCTGTTCTGCGTGATTCCCGACCAGCCGGGTTCGCTGCACGAGCAGAACGCGCACCGCTGGGACTAAGGCGCGTCCGAGCCGGCGCGGGCGCTTACGGTGCCGGCGTCACGGGTGTTGATCACCCGCCCTGGCTCGATGCCCATGGCTTCCGCGCGGACGCAGCCGCCGCCGATCCAGTCCAGCTGGCCCGGCGCGTGCGCGTCGGTGTCGATGGCGAACAGGCAGCCCATGTCTGCCGCGATGCGCAGCAGCCGGTCAGGCGGATCCTGGCGCTCAGGCCGGCAGTTGATCTCGACAGCGACGCCGTGGTCGCGGCACGCTCCGAACACGCGCTCGGGGTCGAACTGAGACTCGGGCCGCCCGCGCCCGGCGACCATCCTGCCCGTGCAGTGCCCGAGGACATCGACGTGCGGGTTGGACACCGCCGTGGCCATGCGCCTGGTCATCTCGGCGCCCGGCATCCGCAGCTTGGAGTGCACGCTCGCGACCACGACGTCGAGCCTGGCCAGCAGGTCCTCGCGCTGATCCAGGCTGCCGTCTTCAAGGATGTCCACCTCGATCCCGGTCAGCACGCGGAAGGGCGCGACCTCAGCGTTGAGATGCCCGATCAGCTCTAGCTGCTCCTGCAGTCGCCCGGCCGACAGTCCGTTCGCAACGGTCAGCCTCGGAGAGTGGTCGGTCAGAGCCATCCACTCATGACCGAGACCGCGGGCAGCCTCGGCCATCTCGGCAGGCGAACTGCCCCCATCCGACCAGGTTGAATGCGTATGGCAGTCACCACGCAGAGCGTCGCGCATGGCGCTGGCCGGGGCAGGCCCGGCGCCGCCGAGGAGCTTGGTCAGGTACTCGGGATCCTGGCCCGCGACCGCCTGGGTGATGACCTCGGCGGTGGCGGGCCCGATCCCCGGCAGCGCCTGCAGCGACCCGTCAGCGATCCTGCGGTCCAGTTCCCCGGCACCGAGGCCGCCGGCAACCTCCGCCGCGCGGCGGAACGCGCGCACCCGGTAGGTCGGCGCGCCCGCCCGCTCGAGATGGAACGCGATCTGCCGAAGCGCCCGCACCGGATCCACGGCTCACACCCTAGAGCAGCACACGCGCGACTAGTGCCGGGGGCGAGGCGGCTGCGACAATGCCCGCATGAGACCTGATGCCGGATCACGCGCCCGCCCCGCCTCGGACTCGATCCTGTCGATCGGCTCGTCGGGCTCGATCCTGTCGATCGGCTCGTCGGGCTCGATCCTGTCGATCGGCTCGTCGGGCTCGATCCTGTCGATCGGCTCGGCAGGCTCTTTCGCGTCGGCGTTCTCGGTCGGCTCGTTGCTGAGCGTGGGCTCGGTCCTGTCCGCGCTTTCCCGCTGGTCGCTGCTGTCCTGGCGGTCGGCGGGGGCCATCAAGTCGGCTGGGCAGGGCTCGGCCGGGCAGGGCTCGGCTGGCCCGGCCGGCAGGCCGAGGCTGAGCAGGGCGTTCCGGCTGCCGAAGACCCTGCAGCCGAGCAACGGCTTTGGCCGCCGCGGACACGCCAGATGACCGAGCCGATGCCGGCCGCGACATCGTCGGGCACCGAGGTCGCCGGGCGACTCATGCAGGACGGCTACGTGGTCGTGTCCGGGATGATGACCGACCAGGACGTACAGGACGCGCGCGCCGATCTCGGCAGGGTGCTCGAGGCGACCAGAACCGGGCGCAACGCCTTCGAGGGCTTCTCGACCCAGCGCGTCTACGCGCTGTTCGCCAAGACCAGGACCTTCGACCAGGCCGCCATCCACCCGCTGCTGCTCGAGGTGCTCGACCATGTCCTCGGGCACTGCCAGCTCAGCGCCCCGGTCGGAATCAGGATCGGACCCGGCGAGAAAGCTCAGGTGCTGCACACCGACGACATGATCTACCCGATCCCGCAGCCGCACCCGCCAGTCGTGGTCAACACCATGTGGCCGCTCGATGAGTTCACCGCGGAGAACGGTGCCACCAGGTTCATCGCGGGCAGCCACCGCTGGGAGGCTGGCCGGCGGCTGGCCGGGAGCGACGCCATCAGCACCGCGACCATGTCACCAGGATCGGCCATGTTCTACCTCGGCAGCCTGTGGCACGGCGGCGGCGAGAACCGCACCAGCCGCCCGAGGCTCGGCGTGATCCTGGAGTATGCGGCGGGCTGGCTCCGCCAGCAGGAGAACCACTGCCTGGCCGTCCCGCGCGCAACCGTCAGGCTGCTGCCAGACCGGCTTGCTGAATTGCTCGGTTACAACATTTACCCGCCGTTTGTCGGATATGTAGATGGCAGTCATCCGCGCAAGGTCCTGGCGGCCGGCGAGTAAACAACGACTCGGCGGGCCAGGTCCGGACGTACCCCCGTACCGTCCGGTCAGCCACCGTCCCTTGCGACAGCACCGCTCGGCTGCGGTGAGTGCGCTTCGGTGGTCGTCCTGGCCCGCCTGAGCCTGCAGCTCTCGCCGTAGCGGGTCACACGGGCCCCCCTTGCCCGGGTACCGCGCAGCGGTTCAGAGCTGCCGTGCGGGATCCATCGCACACTGTGACCTTACGGTTGCAGCAGGGTCACGACGACCCCTAGATGGTCTGTTTCTGGCCCTCATCTGAGCGGACTTGGCGGGGAATCATGCGGAGCAATCAGACCCATGCGACCGGGCACACCGATCAGACCGATCAGACCGATCAGACCGGTCCGGCCGAACAAGGCGAACAGGGCCGTTTCGGAGATCGGCTGCCGCTAGCCACCGAGCTGCGCGCCCCGCGGCGGCAGCAGCCCCGACTTCGTCGCGAGCACCACGGCCTCGAGCTGGGTATGCGCGCCGAGCTTCATCATCACGTTCTTGACGTGGCCGCGGGCCGTGTACACGCTCAGGACGAGCCGCTCGGCGATCGCGCTGGGGTCGAGCCCCTCGCCCATCAGCGCGAGCACCTCCTGCTCGCGCGCCGTGAGCCGGGCCGTCTCCGCGGCCTGGCCGTTCTCGTCGGCGCCGGGCAGCGGCTGTCGCTGGGCCGCCGGCTGTGCTTGTTCTGCCCGTGGCCGGGGCTCCGGCAGACCCGGAATGTTCTCGACGAGCTCCTTGAGAGTGGCGCCCTCGACGACCATCTTGCCCTGCATCGGACTCCTGATCGCGGCCAGTATGTCCGAGAACGGGCCGTTCTTGGCCAGAAAGCCGCCCGCGCCTGCCGCCGCGGCGGAGGCGAGCCGGCCGGCGGTGGCGCCCGCGGTCAGGATCAGGATGTTCACGTCCGGATACGCGGCCTTGATCCGGCGGGTGCCCTCGATTCCGTCGGCTCCCGGCAACTCGATGTCCATCAGCACGACGTCAGGCCGGTACTCGGCGACCCTGGCGAGCGCGTCCTCGACCGTCGCAGTTGTGCCTACGCAGTCCATATCGGGTTGCGTGCCGATGGCGATCTCCAGGGCGGCAGCCAGCACCTGCTGGTCCTCCACCACGAGAACGCCGGTCATGCTGCCCCGCCTCCGATGCTCGTGCCTCATCCTGGGCATACCCACGGCGACGCCGCAGCCACCGCTCAGGCCGCCGGCCTCGGCAGGCGGAGCAAGAATCGAGATCCGCCATCTTCGCCTGGTTCGTACCATGCGTCACCGCCTGCCGCCCGTGCGAGGGTCCGCACGATCCACAGGCCAAGGCCGATGCCTGCGGCCTGCCGTTCTGCTTCAGGCGCCCTCGCGAAGCGCTCGAACAACAGCGGCTCGAAGGCGGCCGGCACGCCAGGACCGTGGTCCCTGACCTCGATCTCGGTCCAGCCGCCATGCTCCCCGGCAGAGATCTCGATCGGCGGCTTGGCGTAGGCGAGGGCGTTGTCGACGTAGTTGGCCAGCATCATCGTGAGCTCAGCCCGGTCGACCGCGGCGGCCAGGCCGGGGCTGCAGCGCACCCGCACCTTCCCCGGTCCGGCATCGACCAGGTCGAGCTGATCGATGATCACCTCGAGGACCCGGCACGGCCCTGGCGCTGAGCGGGGGCCCTCAGACTCGAGCTGGACACTGGTGAGGAGCCTGCGCATGAGCATCTGCAGGCGCGCGGACAGCTCAGCTATCCGCTCGGCGAGCTTGGCTCGCTCCGGCACGTCCATCGAAACCTGCCGGTCGGCGAGCACGTGAGCGAGCACTCCTATCGCCGCCAGCGGGCTGTGCAGCTCGTGCGCCGCCACCGCCAGCGCCGCGCTCTGCTGGTCAAGCGCCGCCTCAAGCGCGCGCTCCGACCGCTTGCGCTGGGTGACGTCGCGAAGCACCGCGACCAGCAGGCGCTCCCCGGCGACGCTTATGGTCGACGTGCGGGCCTCGAGCACGCGCTCGCCGCCTGGCCCGCTGACCTCGATCTCGTCTGCCTGTCCCGGCGCTACCTCGTAGCCGAAGGCAGGCCGGCCACGTCGTCGGCTGGCAGGCCAAGCAGCTGCGCGGCGGCGTTGTTGCCGAACCTGATGACGCCGCGGTCGTCGATGGCCACGACGCCATCGGCGACGGCGGCCAGCATCGCCAGGCCGATGTCCTCGGCGCTGCTCGCGCGGGGCTGGCGGGGATGCCTGCGGGGCCGCTGGCGGGTATTGCGGGCGGACTCACCCATCAGCCTGCCGGCCTGGCGCTGCCTGCCCTCGTCCGAGGGCCGTTGTGCTCGCAGTCCGCATGTCGCCCCCGCAGTCGCTCGCGCATGCCAGCGCCCAGAGTGTACCCCTGTCCTGATTGACTACTCTACGTAACGGGGCACGGACAGCTAGCCGAAGGCTAGGTCAGGCTGGCGGCTGTTGCCCGGCCAGCGAGCCGTTGTGCTCGGGCGCGCCGTGCCCGGTGCCCATCAGGGCGTGCACCTCGGTCAGGGTGCGCGACGCGACCGCGCCGGCCATGGCGTTGCCGTCGCGGAGCACCTGCCGCAGGTAGCCGGGATCGGCGGCCAGCTCGGCGCGCCTGGCCCTGACAGGACGCAGGAACTCGTTCACCGACTCGGTGACCACGCGCTTGAGCTCGGCGGAGCCGCCAGCGCCGATCGCCGCTGCGACCTGCGCAGGGTCCCGGTCCTGGCACAGCGCGGCCAGCAGGACCAGGCTGGCCACCTCTGGCCTGGACGCGGGGTCGAACGTGATGTGCCGGTGCGCGTCGGTCTTGGCGCTCCTGATCAGGCGCGCTGTCTCGTCCGCCGTCGCCGCCAGCGCGATCGCGTTGCCGCGGCTCTTGCTCATCTTCGCGCCGTCGGTGCCGAGCAGGTTGGGCGCGGGCGACAGCAAGGCATCGGGAACCGGGAAGAACGCGGCACCGGCCGCGTAGCGCTCGTTGAAGCGCCTGGCGATCGTCCTGGCGATCTGCAGGTGCGGCAGCTGGTCCTTGCCGACCGGCACGAGGTTGGCCTTGCAGAACAGGATGTCGGCGGCCTGATGCACCGGATAGGTGAACATCAGGCCGCTCACGGTCCGCTGCCTGGACAACGCGATCTCCTCCTTCACCGTGGGGTTCCTGCGCAGCTCGGGCACGGAGACGAGGGACAAGAACGGCAGCATCAGCTGGTTCAGGGCTGGCACCGCGCTGTGCGTGAAGATCGTGGCGGCGCCGGGATCGATGCCGGCCGCGAGATAGTCGGCCATCAGGCCCTCGACGTGCATGGGCAGCTCGTCGGCCACGTCCCGGTCGGTCAGCGCCTGGTAGTCGGCGATGAGCACGAACAGCTGCACGCCGGCGCGCTGCAGCCGCACCCGGCTGGCCAGGGTGCCGAAGTAGTGGCCGAGGTGCAGCGGGCCGGTCGGCCGGTCGCCGGTGGCGATCCTGAACCGCGCAGGGTCGGCCGTGATGAGCGACTCGAGCTCAGAGCTCCTGCGCTGCTCGGCGAGCAGCGAAGCGGCTGGCGTGGTGGCTTGGTTCTGTTTCACGTGACTCTCCTTCTCGGCTGGAGGAGGACAGTCCGGCTGCGTCCTGTTATCGAATAAGCAAAGGGCCGTCCAGCCGGACGGCCCTCGTCGTGCATGCGCTGATCGGCCGTCCTAAGACGGCCACCAGGTCAGGCACGAGATGCGACGCATGCATCGAGTATAGGCGATCGGCTGGCGGCGGTGCCGGGATCGCCAGGCGGCGGCCGCCGGCGCGACAGGCAACGCGGGACGATCTGGTCGGTCATGACGCCTGCTCGGTGCTCATCGTGCGTCGCCATCGCCCTCTCCTGGATGCCCGTGCCGTGGCTGCCGGCTGGGGCCGCCCCCGTGCGCTCCGAGGTCGCGCCTGGCCCCAGCCGGCCCTCGATGGTCGCGCGGCCGCCACCATCAAGGGTCGCGCGGCCGCCACCATCAAGTTCAGTATAATTTAGTCTTGATATTAGCCTGGCCGCAAGCGAGGGGGCACGCGATGAACAGGAACTGGCCGTCGTCCAGGCCGACCGCGGCGGTCGTCGGCGCGGGAGTGGCCGGCCTGACGGCTGCGTACCTGCTGCAGCGCGGCTACGACGTCACGCTGTACGAAGCCGCCGGGCGGCTCGGCGGCCACGCCGACACGCATGAGGTGCCTGCCGCTGACGGCAGGCCGCTGCGGCTGGACAGCGGCTTCCTGGTCTTCAACGCGCAGACCTATCCGACGCTGATGCGGCTCTTCGGCGAGCTCGGCATCCGGTCAGGCGAGACGGAGATGAGCCTGTCGGTGCGCTGCGAAGGCTGCGGGCTCGAGTACGCGGGGTCCAGGGGCATCAGGGGCCTGACCACCCAGCCTGGCTGGTTCGCCAGGCCCGGGTACCTGCGCATGCTCGGCACCGTGCCTGCCTTCTACCGGGCGGCCAGGCGTCACCTCGATGCCCGGCAGGACGGCGGCGGCGAGCTGAGCCTCGGCGACTTCCTGGCCGCCGAAGGCTACGACCGCTACTTCATCGGGCACTTCGTGGTGCCGCTGGTCGCGGCCACCTGGTCGTGCTCGCCTGGCGCGGCGCTGGCATACCCGGCGCGCTACTTGTTCGAGTTCCTCGACAATCACGGCATCCTGTCGGTGGGCAGGTCGCCAGCCTGGCGAACTGTCTCCGGCGGTTCGAAGACCTACGTGGACCAGATCGCCAAGCAGATCACGTCGGTGCGGGTGGCCGCCCCGGTGCGGACGCTCCGGCGCGGCGCCGGAGGCGTGGAGGTCACCGACGAAGCCGGACAGACCGGCTGGTACGACGCGGCCGTCGTCGCCACCCACCCTGACCAGGCGCTCGCACTGCTCGCGTCGCCGACGAGGGCAGAACGTGAGGTGCTCGGCGCCTTCAATTACTCGGTCAGCGACGTCGCGCTGCACACCGATGAGTCCGTGCTGCCGCGCGGCAAGGCGGTCCGCTCGTCCTGGAACTACCTGCTCTCCGACTGCGCAGCCTCCGCTGACCAGGTGCACGTCAGCTACTACCTCAACCGCCTGCAGTCCCTTGACGAGCCAGAGGATTACGTGGTCACCCTGAACCGGCTTGATCAGGTGAGCCCGGAGCTCACCATCCGCAGGACGCGGTACGAGCATCCGCTGTACACACCTGAATCGGTCGCCGCGCGAGGACGGCTCGGCGAGCTGAACGCCGGACCGCTCGCCTATGCCGGCGCCTACCACGGCTGGGGCTTCCACGAGGACGGCTGCCGCTCGGCCGTGACCGCGGCCGCTGCGCTGGGGGTGCGCTGGTGAGTGCCGTCAGGCCGGTGTTCTACCGGTGCGCGATCACGCACCTGCGGACGCGTCCTGTGCGGCACTCCTTCAGCTACGGCAGCTATCTCTGGCTCGTGGACCCGGACCGGATGCCCGGGCTGCCGCGGCTGCTGCGCCCGCTGGCTAGCTTCGCGGTGCGGGATCACCTCGGCGATCCCGGCGCGGCGTCGATCAAGGCGAACGTCGTTGACCACCTCAGGCGGCAGGGCATCGACCTCGGCGGCGGCCGCGTACTGATGCTGGCCGGCGCGCGAGTGGGCGGTTACGCGTTCAACCCGCTCAGCGTGTTCTGGTGCTACCAGCCCGACGGCGAACTGGCGGCCGTTCTCGCAGAGGTTCACAACACCTACTCGCAGCGTCATGTCTACCTGCTGCAACCGGACTCGCTGGGCCGGTCGGCGACCAGCAAGGAGCTCTATGTGTCGCCGTTCCTGCCCAGGGCAGGTGAGTACCGGTTGAGCCTGCCCGCGCCGCGGGAGCGGCTCAGCCTCGCCGTGACGCTCATGCTCGACGGCCAGGCGGTGCTGATCGCGAGCGTGCGGGGCAAGCGGCGGCCGTTCACTTTGCCGAGGCTGCTCGGCTACTCGGTGCTGTATCCGTGGGCATCGCTGCGGGTGACGCTGCTCATCAGGTGGCAGGCCATCCGGCTGCTCGCGCGCCGGCTGCCCGTGCTGCCTCGTCCCGCGCCGCCACGGCCCGCGCCGCCGCATCCCGCGCCGCCGCATCCCGCGCCGCCGCATGCCGCGCCGCCGCATGAGGGAGTGTGATGAGGACAGCGACAGCCGACCGCGGGTCTCGCGCCGCGGCGAACGGGGACTGGCCGGCCATCCCGGCGGTACGCCGGGGCGGGCTGCGGCCAGCCATCGCTCGAGCGCTGCTGACCAGGATGGCCGCCAGGCTGCCGATCAGGGTGGCGATGCCGGACGGGACGCTGCGAGGTTCTGGCGGCCACGGCGCCCCCGTCCTGCTGCTGCACGACCCTGGGGCGTTCTTCGCCAGGCTGGGCGGCGGAGCCGCGGGGTTCGCCGAGAGTTACATGGCAGGCGAGTGGGACAGCAACGACTTGCCAGGGCTGCTCACCGCGTTCGCGGCGCACCTGCCCGCGCTCGTTCCCGCTCCGCTGCGCGCATTCCGGCGCTGCTACGTTCCGCGAACGCCGGCCGAGCAGGACGAGTCCGCCGGCGGCGCTCGGCGCAATATCGAGCATCACTACGACCTGTCGAACGAATTCTTCGAGCTATTCCTGGATCCGACGCTCACGTATTCCAGCGCGCTATTCGAGGAAGGGGACACGCTCGAGCAAGCACAGCGCCGCAAGATAGACCGCCTGCTCGACGGCACCAGGACCGGCGCGGGAACGCGGCTCCTGGACATCGGCACGGGCTGGGGCGAGCTCGCGCTCGGGCGGCGGAGCGCGGCGCGAGCGTCACGTCGCTGACCATTTCGTCAGCGCAGTTCGAGGTGGCGACCAGGCGCGCGGCGGAGGCTGGGCTGGCCGGCCGGGTCGACGTGCGGCTGCGTGACTACCGGGAGGCGGAGGGCCGCTACGACGCCGTCGTCAGCGTCGAGATGATCGAGGCTGTCGGGACGCGATACTGGCCCGCATACTTCCGCACCATCGACCGGGCTGGCCACGATGAATGGTCAGACATGGATTCACCAGTACATTTTCCCTGGCGGTCAGATTCCGTCGCACCCTGCGATTACGGATGCACTGGCGTCACACACGAGCCTGCGGGTAACGTCGGATCTGGCGATGGGGAACCATTACGCGCGGACATTGTCCGGGTGGCGGGCCCGGTTCGCCGCCGCGGAAGACGAGGTTGACGCTCTCGGGTTCAGCCGCCCGTTCCAGCGCATGTGGGACCTGTACCTCGCCTATTCGCAGGCGGGATTCGCGGCTGGCTATCTCGACGTCCATCAGCTTGTGCTCGAACGTCCGGAGGATTAACCCGATGGCCTTACGCCAGCCAGCACCGAGCCAGGATCCAGCCAGCCACCCCCGCAGCACCTGGGACGCGATCAGATCCAGGCGGAACGTCAGGCGGTATGCCCCCGAGCCGATCGCGGCGGCCGACCTCGACCAGATACTCGAAGCCGCCCGCCGGTCGCCATCGTCACAGAACAGCCAGCCGTGGGACTTCGTGGTCGTCGCCGGCCGGGACCAGCTCACGCGGCTGTCCGGCGTGTGGTTCGGCGGCAAGCACGTCGCCAGCTCAGCGGCGACGATCGCGCTCATCGCCCCGGCCGACGAGGCAGCGCTCGGCCGGGTGCAGTTCGACCTGGGCCAGGTCACGATGTCGATCATGATCGCGGCGGCAGGCTTAGGCATCGGCAGCTGCCACTCCGCGGTCGGCGACCAGGATCTAGCCCGCGAGCTGCTCGGGCACCCGCCGGGCACGATCTGCTCCCTGCTGATCTCGCTCGGCTACCCGGCCGCCCGCCCTCTGGCGCCCATCAAAACCCCAGACCGCCGCCCCCTGGCCGCTCTTGTCCACCACGACCACTGGTAGCGGCCCAAGGCGAAGACTCAGGGCTTGCATAGGGTCTTGAGTCTTCGGCTAAGCCTTGTCGTCGTGGCGAGCGGGCCAGGTCGAGGCTCACGCGGCCAGGGCCTGGGGGTGGCCTATCGAGAGGCCGGAGTCTGCGTCGAAGAACTGCAGGTTCGAGGTGTCGACGGCGAGCTCGACTGGCTGTCCGGGGGTGATCCTGCTGCGCGCGGCCACCCGCGCTGTCCACAGTGACTTGCCGGCGACCAGCGGCAGGGCGTCTTCCTCGTCGTTGGAGGCGGCAGCGTCGCCGAGCGCGGCGTGCCGCACCGGCGGGGCGTCGACCCTGAACAGCACGTGCATCTCGCTGCCCAGCGCCTCGGTGACGTCAGCGGTGGCCGGAAGCCGCGGCCAGGCAGGCTCGGCCAGGTCGCTGTCCTCGAAGTCCGACGGCCTGATCCCCATGATGAGGTCGCGGCCGAAGTAATCGGCCAGGCCAGGACGGGCCTCGAGGACCGCGTCGGGAACCGGGAGCCGGTGATCGGCGAAGACGACGGCCGGGCCGTCCTCGCGGACCATCCTGGCGCCGACGAAGTTCATCGCCGGCGAGCCCATGAATCCGGCGACGAAGAGATTGACCGGCGAATTGAACAGCGCCTGCGGGCTGTCGGCCTGCTGCAGCTTGCCGTCGCGCATCACGCAGACGCGCTGGCCGAGCGTCATGGCCTCGACCTGGTCGTGGGTGACGTAGACCGTGGTCACCCCGAGCCGCTCGTGCAGCTGGGACAGCGACGCGCGCATCGACACCCTGAGCTTGGCGTCCAGGTTGGACAGCGGCTCGTCCATCAGGAAGGCCTTCGGCTCCCGCACGATCGCGCGCCCCATCGCGACCCGCTGCCGCTGGCCGCCGGACAGCGCGGCAGGCTTGCGCTTGAGGTACTCCTCCAGCCCGAGTAGCGCGGCGACCTCGCCGACCCGGCGCTTGATCTGGTCCTTCGCCGTCTTGCGCTGCTGCAGTCCGAACGCCAGGTTCTGCTCCACCGTCATGTGCGGGTACAGCGCGTAGTTCTGGAAGACCATCGCGATGTCGCGGTCCTTGGGCGGCAGGTCGTTCACCACCTGGGCGCCGATCGAGATGGTGCCTGAGGTGATCTCCTCGAGGCCGGCGATGGACCGCAGCGCGGTGGACTTGCCGCAGCCCGAGGGGCCGACCAGGACCATGAACTCGCCGTCGGCGATGTCCAGGCTGAGGTCGTCGATGCCCTTCACGCCGCCGGGATACACCTTGCTGACATGGTCAAGGACGATCTGGCCCATGGGCGCTCACCTCTCGCGTCAGGTCCTGAGCGAGGCCGAGCATTTCTGCCGCGGCCAGGCTGCTCGCACGTGTTGCACCAAATGTAGCCAGATATGAGGCAGTTGGGGGATGCCAGATCGGCAAGCCCATCTCCACGACCATGGCGGCGGGCCTGGCAGCGAGCAATTCGCGGACGACCGACTGAGCAACCGGGTACCGGTGCGCGTCGCGGACGACGATCAGCAGCGGCCGGCCGTCCGCCGTGGCCGCGAGCACCTCGCGAGTGGCCGGGCCGCCGCCGCCGTCAGCGCCGGCCGCGTCCTGGCTGGTGCTGATCCGGTAGACGTTGTCGGGTCGCACCCAGTTGCTCAGGCCCCACGGGACCGTGCCGACCGCGACGTTCGACGGCGGGACGATCTCGACCAGGACCGGGTCGCTGACCGGGCCAAGCTCGCCGTCGACGCGGAGCGCGCGGCGGGCTGCGACGGCGCCGACGTCAGGGTCGCCGTCGTGAAGGTCGCCACTGGCGAATTCCCTCGCGGCGGTGACCCACGTCCGCAGCTCCCGGACTCGCGCCGCGGCCTCCTCGAGCCTCGACGCGGGCAGCCGCCCCGACCTGACGGCCGCCACGAGGGCGTCCCTGACCTGCAGGTACGTCAGCCGGTCCTGGTCCCGCCCGAAGCAGAGCAGGTCGGTGCCGGCGGCCACGGCCATGACGGCCGCCTCGGGGATCCCGTACGGCGCGCTCACCGCTCGCATCTCGAGCGCGTCGGACACGATGACCCCGCCGAAGCCGAGTTCGCCGCGCAGCAGCCCGGTCTGGGCCGACGCCGACAACGATGCGGGGAGGTCACCTGCCAGCCCCGGTATCAGCAGGTGACCAGGCATCACGGCCCGCACGCCGGCCTCGATCGCCGCCACGAATGGCGGCAGGTCCCGGCGCGTGATCAGGTCCATCGAGCCGGACACGGTCGCCACGGCGTGATGGCTGTCGATGCTCGTGCTGCCGTGACCAGGAAAGTGCTTGGCGCACGCGGCCACGCCAGCCGACTGCAGCCCGGCGACAGCGGCGGCCGCGTGCGGTGCCACCAGGGCGGGATCGGCGCCGAATGACCGGGTTCCTATGACGGGGTTGTCGGCGGCGGTGTTCACGTCCACCGACGGCGCGAGGTTCAGCGTGACTCCGAGTTCTGCCAGGTCCGCGCCGAGCGCCCGGTACACGGCTCTGGTCAGCGCAGGGTCGTCGACCGCGCCGAGCGCGGCGTTGCCCGGGTACGGGCTGCCGGTCAGGTGCGCGATCCTGGTGACGTCGCCGCCCTCCTCGTCGATGGCGACGATCGGCTCCTGCCCCGAGGTCTGCGACCCTGCTACCCGCAACCGGGCGATGAGTTCGGCGAGCTGGCCCGTGCTGCCGATGTTCGGGCCGAAGACCGTGACCCCAGCCAGGCCGTTGCCCAGCGCGCCGAGCACCCAGGCGGGGGCTGTCCTGCCGGGGAACGGCGGGATCAGGAGCGCGTCGGCCAGCCTGGCCAGCGACGGGTCGGCGGCATTCACCCCTTCACCGCGCCCGCGACGAGCCCGCCGACGAGCCGGCGCCGCACGATCAGGAAGAAGATCACGACCGGGACCGTGTACATCGTGGACGCGGCCATGATCGGGCCCCACTGCGCGCCGCCGCGGCCGAAGAAGTACGTCACGTAGATCGGCAGCGTGTAGGCAGAATGTGCCTGGCCAAGGAACGTCAGCGCGACGATGAACTCGTTATAGGCGGTGATGAACGAGAAGATGCTGGTTGCGACCAGCCCGGGGGCGACGAGCGGGAACAGGATCCGCCAGAAGATCGTCGGCGCGCTCGCGCCGTCGATGGCCGCGGCCTCCTCGAGTTCCTTCGGCACCGTGGCCACGAAGTTGCGCAGCATCCAGATCGACACGGGCAGTGCCTGCGCCGCGTACACGAGGATGAGGCCGAGGAGGTTCTCCAGCATGCCGATCCGCTTGAAGTCCAGGAACAGCGCGATGATCAGGGCCTGACCGGGGATCATCTGCACGATCAGCAGCAGGACCAGCACCGACGCCCGGAACCGGAACCTGAACCTCGCGACCGCGACCGACGCCAGCAGCGAGACGACGGAGGCGACCAGGACGGTCGCCAGCGTGACAGCGAGGCTGTTGCGGAAGAACAGCCACACCGAGCCGATCCCCGAGGCCTGGCCGCTGATCACCTCGCGGAAGTTGCCGAGCGTCGGATGGCCAGGGGTCAGCTGCGGGGTGAGCGAGAAGATCTCCTGCGACGGCTTGAACGCGGTGGAGACCATCCACGCGATCGGGAACAGCGTGACGAGCGCGACCAGCACCCCCGTCCCGTTGACGCCGAAGCTCTTGAACCTCCGCACGGCGACCGCCCGGCTCATGTCAGCGCTCCCTGCCTGACCGACGCGCGGACGTAGCCGACCGTGACCACGAGCAGGATCAGCGTGAAGACCAGGGCGAGCGCGCCGCCGAGGCCGTAGCTCGGCGGGAACTGGAACGCCTTGTCGTAGATGTACAGCGACAGGTTGAACTCGTCCCGGTTACCAGGGAAGCCGGTGATGATGTAGCTCTGCGCGAAGACGTTGAAGTCCCAGATCACCGACAGCAGCAGCAGCACCAGGAAGATCGGCTTGAGCAGCGGGTAGGTGATCTTCCTGAACACCCGGAACGGGGTCGCGCCGTCGACCCTGGCGGCCTCGTACAGCTCGGCCGGCACGGTCTTCAGCCCGGCAAGCACCGTGACCGCGATGAACGGGAACGACTGCCAGACCACGAGGATCGTCAGCACGGTGTACGCGGGAAGCGCGTCGCTGGTGGTCCAGTTGAACCCGGCCCAGTCCGTGCTGCCTACCAGCCAGTTCGGCATCCTGCTGAGTGCCCAGTCGACCACGCCGCCGTCCGGGGTGAACAGCCAGTAGAACAGCACGCTCGCGGCGATCGGCGGGGTCGCCCAGGCCAGCAGCGCCGCCGTGCTGACGAAGGCCGCCATCTTCTTGCCGAGCCGGTGCAGCAGCAGGCCGACCAGCGTGCCGGTGACGAGCGTGAGCGGTACGACCACGGCCGCGAACAGCACCGTGGTCCGCAGCGAGAGCCAGAACTCCGCGTCGGCGAACGTGGTGCTGAAGTTGCCGAGTGCCACCCACTGCACCGGCTCGGCGCCGGTGATCTGCGGGAGGCCGTAGTTCTGGAACGAGTACAGGGCCACCTGGACGAGCGGCCACAGCAGGACCACCGCGATCGCGGCGAGCCCCGGCGCGAGCAGCAGGTAGGGGGCGAGCTTGTGCCGCCTGACGAACGCCGTGACCGACGTCCCGCGCGGCGACGTGCCGCGCAGGGGGCGTCCGCGCCGCCAGACGTACTCAGCCATCGCACTCAGCCATCGCACTCAGCCATCGCGTTGGGCCAATCTCTCGCAGGTGGATACCCCGGCCGGCGGGTCCGGGTGGTCTCGGAGGGAGGTCCCGCCGGCCGGGGGCCTAGGGGCCGGAGCCTACTGACTGCCGGTGTTCAGCACCTTCTCGAGTTCGGCGTTGGCCTTATTGACCGTCGCGGTGAACGGCGCCCCCTTCATCAGCGCCTTCATCATCGTGGGAATGATCGCGTCGGTTGCGTCGGCCGTTGCCCAGTTCTTCGAGTTGAGCGGCGAGATCTGGGTGTAGCCAGCCGCCTTGGCGAAGCCCGCGAGCAGCGGGTTGCCCGAATAGCCGCCGCCGGACAGCGCGGAGGTGAACTCGGGGAAAAACCCCGACGCGTTGGCGAACGTGGTGGCGTTGCCTGGGCTGTCCATCACGGTGAGCAGGTCCCACGCGGCCTTCTGGTTCGCGCTCTTCGCCCAGACGCCAAGGTCAGATCCGCCCGCGAACGCGGGCGCGGGGTTCGGCCCTTGCTCGCTCGGGATCGGGAACGACGCCCACTGCGACGCGAACTTGGTGCTGACCGCTGTCAGCGACGCCTTGGCCCACGGGCCGTCGATGTACATGTCCAGCGTGCCCTTGGCGAAGTCCTCGTCAGACCCGCCCGACGTCGCGCCCGGCGCGCCGAGCTCGGTCTGGCCGATGTACTTGGCGGGGGAGACGTGCTCGGTGCGGTACAGGCCGGCGTAGAACTTGATGCCCGCCTCGGACTGCGGGCTGTTCAGCTCGGCCTTCCACTGGCCGTTCTGCTGCACGGCGACCTGGCCGCCAGCGCCCCAGATGAAGCTGACGATGCCGTTGGTGAAGTTGCTCGGCGCGCCCAGGCCGTAGGTGCCCGGGTACTTCTTCATGAGCAGCCTGGCGTCGGCGACCAGCTGCGCCCAGGAGGTGGGCGGAGAGCTGATGCCGGCCTTGGCGAACTGGTCCTTGCGGTACCAGATGGCCCGCACGCCGCCGAACCACGGCACCGCGAAGTTGCTGCCGCCGACGGTGTCGTTCTGCAGGTTGCCAGGGATGATGTCCGAGCCCTTCGACCAGGACTTCACGTCGGAGGTGATGTTGGCCAGCGCGCCCTGGGAGGCGATGCCCGGCGTGTCGGTGTTGCCGAGCTCGGTGACGTCGGGGCCGCCCTTGCCGCTGGTCAGCGCGTTCGTCCAGTCGGTGACCCGGTTACCCCACGGGATCCAGTTGACGACCACCTTGGTGTGCTTGTACTGCGGGAACTGCTTGTGGAACTGCTTGACGACGCCGTTCATCCAGGTGACCTGTGACGGGACGGATCCACCCATCCGCCACACGACCAGCTTGGCCGGAGCCGCCGAGGAATTCGATGAGCCGCCGCTCGAGCCGCAGCCCGCTGCGGCTCCCGCGAGCGCGATGGCAGCGCCGGCCGCTGCTGCCGCCTTGGTGAGTTTCACTGCTCGATCTCCCTTCCCGGCATTTCTCGAGGGAGGACGTCATCCGGGCGGACGCCTCCGCAGGCCCTGTTTGCGTGCTTTCCGCCTCTAAGCTGATGGCTGACGGCCTTCGCTTACGGGGCCTGGCCAGAAACTAACAGGAAACTTTCCTATAAGATAGTGTCCGTTGCAGATTTGAGATAACAAAGCTGGACTAGGGGGCTGAATGGACCGACGGCCGGGCACCCCGCGCCTGCTGCGCGAGCTCAATGACCGGGCCGCGCTCGAGCTGCTGCTGACAGGCGGGCCGTTGACCAGGGCGCAGCTCGGCGAGCGCACTGGCCTGTCGAAGGTCACGGCGTCGCAGCTGCTCGCCAGGCTGGAGGACCGGGGGCTGGTCGAGGTCACCGGCGAGCAGGCGGGGGGCCGCGGCCCGAACGCGGCCCTGTACGGTGTCGTTCCCTCCACCGCCTATGTCGCGGGCTTGCACGTCGAGCGCGACGAGGTCAGCGCGGGCGTCGCCGACGTCACCGGCACCGTCGTCACGGAGATCTCGGTGGACCCGAACGGCACGGGCGACCCGGTCGAGCTGGTCCGCGGCGCGGTGAGCCGTGCCTGCGGCGCGGCAGGGATCGCCCCTGACGCGCTGCGCGCGTTCGTGATCGGAACGCCTGGCGTGCTCGACCCGCGCACCGGCGACCTGCGGCTCGCGGTCAACCTGCCGGCCTGGCACGAGGGCGTGCACGACGCGCTGCGCGCCGACCTCGGCCGCCCCGTGACCATCGAGAACGACGTGAACCTGGCCGCCATGGCCGAGCGCGCGGCCGGTGCGGCGCAGGGCATCGACGACTTCGTCCTCGTCTGGATCGGCGTCGGCCTGGGCCTCGCGACGATGCTCGGCGGGCGGCTGCACAGGGGCGTCGGCGGGGCCGCCGGCGAGATCGGCTACCTGCCAGTGCCCGGGGTGCCGTTGCCGGAGGACATCTCGCACCCGGCGACCGGAGCGTTCCAGTCGCTGGTCGGCGCGCAGGCTGTGCTGCCGCTGGCGGCCAGCCACGGGTTCGAGGCGACGACGGCCGCTGGAGCCGTGCGGGCGGCCATCGACGCCCTGGCGGGCCCGCGCGGCCCTGGCCGCATGACCAGCACTGGCAGCGAGCGACGCTGGGCGGGGGAGAAGTTCCTTGCCGAGCTGGCCAGCAGGGTCGCCACCGGGGTGGCCGCCATCTGCGTCGTGCTGGACCCCGGGCTCGTGGTACTTGGCGGGGAGGTGGGCCTGGCCGGCGGCACGTCGCTGGCGGGCCGCGTCGCCGCCGAGGTGGGCAGGATCAGCCCGGCCAGGCCCGAAGTCGTCCCGACCGGGATCAGCGGCGGTCCGGTGCTGCGCGGCGCGATCCTGGCCGCGGTCGATCAGGCCAGGGCTGAACTGCTTGCCTCGGTCGCCAGCTGAGCGCGCCGAACGCTCGCCGGCCCGCCGAAGCGGGACAACCCTAGGCGGCCGGCTTGATGTTCTGGTTCAGGCGGAACAGGTTCTCCGGGTCGTAGCCGCGCTTGAGCTGCGCGAGCCTGTCGTAGTGCCCGCGGTAGTTGTCCTCGATCCGATCCCGGTCGTCGTCGGCCATGAAGTTGACGTAGCCGCCGGGCTCGGAATACGGCTCGGTGGCCCGGTAATAGTCGCGCACCCAGCCGATCCTGTCGTCATCGACCGCCTTGTCCTGCCAGGCGGCCACGATGACCGGCGCGAAGGTGGCGTTCCGGTACGCGAACGCCGTGTCGTCAGCGCCGACCCGGTGGCAGGCCCCGTTGATCGGGTACAAGTGCATGGTCGCGCTGACCTCGGGCACCTGCGAGCCGTACTTCACGTGCTGCTCGATGGCCTCGTCGGTGAGCTCGTTGACGAAGCTGCCCTTCCAGTAGCTGCGGATGCCCTTGGGGAAGATCACGTCGAATGCGGAGTTCAGCGCCGGGTATGGCATCGGCCCGGCCATCTCCGCGACGACGGGCGCGATCGCGCGGAACGGCTCCATCGCCCGCTCGCCGGCCTCGACCGGGCCTGCCCAGTGCACGATGGCGGCGCAGAACGTGTCGCCGACCCGCTCAGGCGGCACGAATGGCAGCGGCGGCGCGATCTGGAACGCCGGGAAGGCACCATATTCCTCGGGCGCGGTGTTGATGAACTCACGGAAGAACCGCAGCAGGTCGGTCGCGTAGTCGAGTTCGTAGAAGAACAGCCCCGCGTAGACGTCGTTGACGGGGTGCAGCTGGAACTCGAAGTTGGTGACGACGCCGAAGTTGCCGCCGCCGCCGCGGAGCCCCCAGAAAAGGTCGGCGTTCTCGTCCTCGCTGGCGGTCACCACCCTGCCATCGGCCGTCACGACCTCGGCCGACCGCAGGTTGTCGATGCTCAGGCCGTAGGGCCGGGCGAGGTAGCCGATGCCGCCGCCCAGGGTCAGCCCGCCGACCCCTGTCGTCGATACGATCCCGCCGGTTGTGGCCAGGCCGTACGCGTGCGTCGCGTAATTGAAGTCGCCCCAGGTCGCGCCGCCCCCGGCGCGCGCCGTCCGGCTGGCGGGGTCGACGTGAACGTCGCGCATCTCGCCCAGGTCGACCACCAGCCCCCCGTCGGTCGTGCCGAAGCCCGGCGCGCTGTGCCCGCCGCCCTTGATGGCGAGCTCCAGGCCCGCGTCCCTGGCGAAGTTCACCCCGGCGATCACGTCGGCCACCTGCTGCGCGCGGATGACCGCCTGCGGGTGCTTGTCGAATATGCCGTTGTGAACGGTTCGTGACTCCTCATACCCCGCGTCACCAGCGGTCAGGACTGGTGCCCTGACCTGCTCGCGCAGGTCCTTCGTCGATGGCTTGCTCATGGCCGTGCTCCCCCGAGATCGACTGGTCCGGCCAGCTAGCCCAGAGCGAGATGAAGATCCTGTGGAGGAGCGGTGTGACCGGTGTCAATACTCGGTCAAGCCGCTGGCCGCGCCAGACGGCAGGGCTGAGGCCCGGTCCGCCGTGGCAGGCTTGGAGCGTGACAACGACCCCGCGCGTGGAGCATGTCGGAAGCTTGCTGCGCCCTGGCTATCTGCTGGAAGCCAGGAAGGCCCGCGCCAGCGGCGAGCTCGGGAGCGCTGAGTTCAAGGCTGCCGAGGATCGCGCCGTCCGCGAGGCCGTGGCGCTGCAGGAGGACCTCGCCCTGCCCGTCATCAACGACGGGGAGATGCGCAGGGAGTCGTTCCAGGCCGAGCTCACGGCCGCCTGCGACGGCTTCACCGGGGTCAGCCTCGACGCCTGGCTGTGGGGTGCCTGGCACTCCGGCGAGGTCGGTGACGCGAGCATCGTGCGCCCGGCCGACCTGGCCGTCATCGCGCCGCTGCGCAAGCGCCGCAACCTGGCGGCCGAGGAGTTCACCTTCGTCCGCGCCTGCGCGGACCCTGGCGTGAAGCCGGGCGCGGAGCAGCGGGTCAAGGTGACCCTGCCGAGCCCGACGCTGTTCGCCAATCTGTGGTCACCCGAGCGGTCCGCAAGCGCCTACCCGAGCCTGGACGCCTTCATGGAAGACGTCGTGACTGTGCTGCGCGACGAGGTCGCCGAGCTGGTCAGGCTGGGGTGCGGCTACATCCAGCTGGACGCGCCGCACTATCCGCTGCTGATCGACCCGGCGTGGCGTGCGTTCTACGAGGCGCGCGGCTGGCCGATGCAGCGGTGGCTGTCGTACGGGATCGAGCTGGACAATGCCGTCATCGACGCCGGTCGGCCCGCCACGTTCGGCTTTCATCTCTGCCGCGGGAACCAGCTGAGCCGGTGGCTGGTGGCCGGCGGGTACGAGCCGATCGCCGGACCGGTCTTCGGCGGCGTGCATGCCGACCGGCTGCTGCTCGAGTACGACGACGAGCGCTCAGGCACCTTCGACGCGCTCAGCCTGGTGCCCGACGACAAGATCGTCGTCCTTGGCCTGGTCACCACCAAAACCTCGCGGATCGAGGCCGAGGAGGTCGTGGCCGGGCGGGTCAGGCAGGCAGCGGCCCGGGTCGGCGCCGAGCGCCTCGCCGTGAGCCCGCAGTGCGGCTTCGCGACCTCGTCGGCCGGCAACGCGATCACGCAGGAAGCCCAGCGCGCCAAGCTCGCCCTCCTGGTCAGGATCGCCGGGGACGTACTGGGCGGCTGAGCCGATGACCGCTGACGCCGATCTTGACCTCGCCAGGGGAGGAGACGACGCAGCGTTCGAGCGGCTGGCGGCGGCGCACCGTGCCGAGCTGCACGCCTATTGCTACCGGATGCTCGGCTCCGTGGCCGATTCTGGCTCAGGGCCCGGCTGACCGGTTTCCTCAGGCGATGCCGATCTGAGCCGCCCACCGGCACACGCACTCGGCGAAGAACGCGTCCCGGTCGGCTGGGTCGTCGCTGACGACGTTGCGGAACTGGCCGAACAACTCGAGTGAGATGGTCCCGAGCAGGGCCGACCACAGCATCAGCCCGGCCTGGATCGCCGCGTCGGTCACGGTGGCAGGCAGGACGGCCAGCACGGGCGCGAGCGCCGTCCTGGCGGCCGGGCTGAGCTCGCGCCCGGCGGGGTCCGGCAGCGTGGTCCCGCGCTCGGCGGCCTCGGCCAGGATCTGGACCAGCAGGTTCGAGACGCGGCTGGCTGGCCCGATCGTGTCCGCGGGAGCCGCGTATCCGGGCACGGGCGAGCCGTAGATCAGCGCCCATTCGTTGGGGTTCGCCAGCGCCCAGTCACGTGCTGCCCGGCAGATCGCCGACCACCGGCCGGCCAGGTCGTCGGCGGCGGCTGCCGCGGCGGCGGCTGCTTCCGCGGCCGCGCCGAGCGAGTTGTAGGCGTCGATGATGAGCCTGGTCAGAAGGTCATCCCGGCTGGCGACGTACCGGTAGACCGCGGACGAGGCCATGCCCAGGTCACGGGCGATCGCGCGCAGGCTCAGCGCCGCCGCGCCCTCGGTCGCCAGGTGCTTGCGCCCGGCGTGCAGGATCTCCCTGGTGATCTCGGCCCTGGCGCGCTCCCTGGCGGTACGCGGCACTGACCGCGCCTGCTGCCCGGCTGGCCAGTCATGAGTCTGTGCCATGCCCGCAGCCTGTCACAAGACAAGAGCATTGGCAACAAAACAGAGCAGTGCTCTTGACGCTGGGAGAACCCGGCGCCATGCTGGTGCCACGAGAGCACTGCTCGCAAATCTGAGCACGTACCCTGTGGAGCTGATCATGAACGAGAACACCGGATCCCGCGACCTCCATGTCGTCGTCGGAGCGGGCCCGATCGGCAGTGGCATCGCGCGGGACCTGGCGGGCCGCGGGCACCGGGTGCGGGTCATCTCAAGGTCAGGAACAGGTCCCGCGAGCGCCGGCACGGAACTGGTCGCCGCCGACGCGAGTGACACGGCGGCGATGATCAGGCTGACCGAGGGCGCGGCCGCCGTCTACGACTGCGCGAATCCGCCGTATCACCGGTGGCCCGAGCTCTGGCCACCGATCGCCGCGGCGCTGCTCGGCGCCGCCGAGCACAGCGGCGCCGTCCTGGTCACCGTCGCTAACCTGTACGGGTACGGGCCCGCCTCGCGGTCCCAGGGCACAGCGGGCTATGACCTCGCGCATCCCATGACCGAGGCGACCCCGCTGGCCGCGACGGGCAGCAAGGGCAGGGTTCGCGTTCAGATGTGGCGTGACGCGCTGGCCGCGCACGAGGCCGGGCGGGTCAGGGCGGTCGAGGTCCGCTCGTCCGACTACGCCGGCCCCGGAGCGGAGAGCGTGCTCGGCAAGCGCGTGGTCCCCAACGTCCTGCGCGGCAGGGGCGTATCGGTGCTCGGCCGGGCCGACCGGCTGCACACCTGGACGTACACGCGCGACGTGGCGCGGATGGCGGTGGTCGCTGCCGGGGACGCGCGGGCCTGGGGCCGCGCCTGGCACACGCCGTCAGGGCCGCCGCGCACGCAGCGCGAGGCGATCGACGACCTCGCCGGCGCCGTCGGACTAGCGGCCGTGCCGGTGCGGGCGGCGCCTGCCCCCGTGCTGCGGATCGCCGGCCTCTTCTCGCCGCTGATCCGCGAGCTCGCGGAGACCCGGTACCAGTTCAGCGAGGACTTCGTGATGGACTCGGCCGCGGCTCGGCAGGAGTTCGGGCTAGAGCCCACGCCGTGGCCCGAGGTACTGCGTGACCTGCTGCGCAGCTACGGCTGGAGCGGGCCTGGATAGTTCAGCGACCCCGGCGCACTAGATTTGTAGCTATTCGTGATGATCGCCTTACCGGGGTAGCGACATGCCGAGCCGACTGCGAACAGCGGGTGCCTGGGCGCGTGTCGCCGTCGCGCTGGCGGGCGCGGCTGTCCTGGCGGCGTGCAGCGCGCCGGCCCCGGTGGACAGCGGTCATTCAGGCGGGGCCTCGCCGCGCCGGAGCGCGGCGTCCGGCGGGCCCGCGACGAGCGGACCCGCTCACGGAAGCCCGCACCCGTCCGCGCCAGGGACTGCGGGCGCCGGGGGAACGACGGCCTCGGCCGGCGACACGCGGTCTCGCTTCTGGTCCGGGACCGACAGCTTCGCGATGGCCGTTACCGGCACGGGCCCGAGGCCCGCAGCCGGCCCGCAGGGCCCGTTCATCGAGCCGGTGATCGGCGGCATCTACGGCGGCTACACCGGCATGGCGGGGAACTGGGCGCACTGGCAGGGCTGCGGCGGCCAGCTGGTCTGGTCGGCCGCGAACGCCAGGCAGGCCGCCGTCAATCACTCGACGTATCACAAGGGAGTCGGAACGGGCGTCTACTGGTTCATGGCCGGGCCGGGCGTTGACCCGCACTATGACGGGAGCGTGGCCGAAGCCAGGACGTGGGGCCAGCGGCAGGCGGCCCGCGCGGTGGCCGACGTGGGCAGCTCGGTGACGTACCCCGTCCTGTGGATGGACGTCGAGCTGCCCGGCAACGCGCCGACGTTCACCCCGGCGCCGGACAACGGGTGGAAGGCGGTCTACACGACGCCGTGCAGCGGTCACCTGAAGACCCGGCGCATCGACCCGGCCGTCGACCGTGGCGTCGTCGACGGCTTCGCCAGCTACCTGGCCGCGCACTCGTCGTACAAGCCAGGTATCTACTCGGCGCCGCCGGCTTGGAGGTCGATCTTCGGCACCGGCAGCGCGGCACGGATCCCCCGCCTGTACGAGTGGACCTACACGGAGAACACCAGCAGCCTGGCGCAGCGTCCGTCGGCCTGGTGCCTGAAGGGCACGTCGACGTGCGCGCACTTCTTCGGCGGTCAGCACGCCAGCGGGTCCACCGCGCTCATGTGGCAGTGGTCGGGCGGCGGCGGGACGCGCAACGGCTACGGTGACTTCGACCAGATCAACGGCGCGAGAACGCCTTAGCCGCTGCCGGCGTCGCGCGGCCGCCCGCCCAGCAGCATGTCGGTGGCGTGGTCGGCGATGCCGTCGAAGTAGCGGGTCAGCACCCGCTCGAACAGCGAATCATCGGGCGCGGCGCGATGGAACAGCGTCATCGACGAGCGGAGCTTGATCGCGTCGATGCTGCCGAATATCTGATCGGCGCTGCGGCCCTTCAGGCCCGCGAGGATCTCGCAGCACAGGTGCAGCCGCGGGCCGAGCACCGGATGCTGAAGGTAGGCGGCCGCCTCGCCGCGCGAGGTGATCGCGTACCGCCGAGAGATGGGACTCCGGCCAAGGCCGGCGATCTGCGGGAACACGAACCACATCCAGTGACCGGACTTGAAGCCAGCGCGCAGCTCGTCGACGGCGCGGCGATAGGTGCCGCCGGCGTCCTGAGCGGTCACGAACCGCTCGAGGTCATACGGGTCAGGCACGGAGCTTCCTCGTCAGTCCTGGCCACGCTCGGGGATCGCGGCGCCAGCCGCCAGGACCGGCGCCGCGACGGGCACGGTCTCAGGGTATTTCAGCCCTGTCCCCGTGTTGAGCACGACGACCTCGTCATCAGCGGATAGCCAGCCAGACTCGCGCAGCCTGCGGACAGCGCTGAAGCAGGCGGCTCCTTCCGGGCAGATCAGGCAGCCCTCGAGCCTGGCGACCTCGCGCTGGTCGGCCAGCAGCGCGTCATCGCCGACCGCGACGGCGGTCCCGCCGGTCGCGTACAGCGCCTCGAGCACGAGGAAGTCACCCAGTGCCTTCGGCACCGTGATCCCGAACGCGACCGTCTTCGGTTCCTGCCACGGCTGGCTCTCCTTGGCCCCGCTGGCAAAGGCGGCGACGATGGGCGCGCACCCGGCTGCCTGCACAGCGACCAGGCGAGGCAGGGTGCCGCTGACCCAGCCCAGCGCGCTGAGCTCGATCAAGGCCTTGTAGATGCCGATGATGCCGACGCCGCCGCCGGCCGGGTACACGATGACGTCGGGGACCCGCCAGCCAAGCTGCTCGGCGATCTCCATGCCCATCGTCTTCTTGCCCTCGATGCGGTAGGGCTCCCTGAGCGTCGCCACGTCCTGGTAGCCGGGCCGAGCGGGCAGTGCGCCGCTTACCAGCGCGGCCGCGTCGCCGATCAGCCCGTCCACCAGGTAGAGCTCGGCCCCGGCGGCCGCGCACTCGGCCCTGGTGATGGCCGGCGCGGCCACCGGCATCACGATGAGACTGGCCAGCCCGGCCCGGGCCGCGTAGCTGGCCCAGGCCGCCCCCGCGTTCCCGTTGGTCGGCATCGCGATGCCCGTGACGCCGAGCTCGGCCGCGCGGGAGACGCCCACCGCGGCGCCCCTTGCCTTGAACGTCCCGGTCGGGATCAGTCCCTCGTCCTTCATCAGCAGCCGTCGCACGCCGAGAACGGCGCCGATCCTGCTCATGGGCAGAAGCGGCGTCATGCCCTCCCCGAGGCTCACGACGTTGTCAGCGTCAGCTACCGGCAGCAGCTCGTGGTACCGCCACAGGCCAGGGGGCCTGGCCGCGATCTCCGCCGGACCGGTGCACGCGGCGACCTGGTCCAGGTCGTACCTGGCAAGCAGCGGCGAGCCGCACGAGCAGACACCCTGGACTTCGTCGGCCTTGTGCCAGGTGCGGCACCTGGAGCACTGCAGGTGGGTCAGAGCCGAGTACGACGTCGCTGTCATAGACCCATCCTCCGCTGCTGCCCTGCCGCCGTCTCGCCGGGTCAGTCAGGCGGATGGCCGCTCGGCGGCGACCACGATCCGCGTCCGGCGGCCGACGCGCATCGTGCGCGTGGTCACGGCGATGAAGCCCGCAGCACTGAGCGTGCGGCTCAGCTGCTCGGCTTGCTCCGCGGTGCTGCCGTGGGCCGCGAGACCGCTGGCGCCCTCGCTGACGAGCCGTCATCGCCTCGTTCCTGCGCTCCGCGGCCCTGGTGGCCGCGCAGGCGGCCGGTGCAATGGCAACCGGATCGTAACGCGGCTACGGTTGTGGAATTGCACATTTTGTGCTACTATAGGCGTTAGCTGATACAGTCTGGCCTGTGACGACGCCACCGAGCCTCTCCGCGCGGACCGCCGCGGCTGCCAGGGCCGCTCATCTGATCGTCGACCAGCCGCCCGTGATCTTCGCTGACCCGCTGGCCGCACGGCTGCTCGGCGAGGAAGCGGGCGAGCTGGTCGCGTATCACCGCGCACACGGCAGCCATGTCGTGCTGGCGGGTGCCCGCGGCCAGGTTACCTGCCGCAGCAGGTGCACCGAAGACGCGCTCGCCGCTGCGGTCGATGCCGGCACGACCCAATACGTGATTCTCGGCGCCGGTCTTGACTCGTTCGCGTACCGGCCTGGGCTGTCCGGACGGGTCAGGATCTTCGAGGTGGACCAGCAGGCCACCCAGGACGACAAGCGCGCAAGGCTGGCCGCGGCCGCGATTCCCGAGCCGGAGAACGTCGTCTTCGTGCCCGTCGACTTCGAGACGGCCTCGCTGGCAGCGGAGCTCGCCAGGGCCGGCCTGGACCTGACAATGCCGGCGTTCGTCAGCTGGCTGGGCGTGACCATGTACCTGACCGTCGACGCCATAGCGCGCACGCTGGCCGAACTCGGCACGCTTGCGCCCGGTTCCCAGGTGATCGCCGACTACATGCTGCCGTCGGAGTTCAGGGACGACGCGGGCGCCACGTATGTCGAACTCGTCGCGCCATCCTCGTCTGAGCGCGGCGAGCCGTGGCTGACGTTCCTGTCGCCGCAGGAGATGTCAGACCTGCTGGTGCGCCACGGCCTCAGCCCGGTCCGGCACATCGGGCAGCGTGACATCGGAGGCCAGCAGACATGGAACCGATCCGACGCCCTGCGCCCGGTGCGGCTTGCGCTGATCGGCCACGCGGTCGTGCCGGCCGGGGCCGGCGACTGAGCGGGCCGCAGGGGACCGGGCGGCGGTCAGTGCCCCCGACTCACGCCGAGCGCGGCCCGCCAGCTCGGTCACCACCGCGCGCAGCCGGCTGTTCCCGAACAAGGCGAAGAACATAATCGTGCAGCAGCGGTCGCCGGCCCCGGCCGGCACGATCAGGTCCAGCCGCCGCCAGATCGGACCGCCGCCGTGCCTTTCGATGTGCTTCGCAGGCATGTGTCACCTCCTGGCATCGTCATGCTCCCACGGGAATTTCGAGCGTGACTATCGTGCGTTGCGCAGATCTGACAACAGCGTGCTGAGCATCCGTCCGCTGGCCCGGGGGCCGTTGATCTCCAGCCACCTGACCTGCCGCCCCGTCCTGGTGACGCCGGCATACAGCGGCTGAGCCATGTGACACGCGCACAGCGGCGGCTTGATCAGCCAGCCGGACTGGCCGGAAACGGCCAGCGGCCTGGTGATCGCGAATGGGTAAAAGGAATCGATGTGCCGCCTCACGAAGGCCACGAAGGCAGCGGCGCCCGCGCTCGCGCCGAACGTGAGCGATCTGCTCACGACCAGTGTGAGCCGCCGGGATTCGCCCTGGAACGTGCGCTGCCAGCCGCCCCGGTATCCCCACCGCCGCAGCCGGGCGGCCAGGTCGTGCACGCTCGAGTCCTGCTGCACGTCGGTCGCCGACAGCGCCCTGGTCTCGGCCGGCAGTCCCGCGATCGCGTGCGGCGAAAGGACGCCGGTGGCCGACGGCGCGTGCCGCACGGCGCCGCCGCAGCCTGTCAGGAAGGTTGCCACAGCGGCCGCCAGTGCGATGGCGGCGCGAGGCATCACCGGCCTGGCTCCTGATCGTTCGCGCCAGGAGCGGGGCTGGCGAGCACGCGCAACCCGGTCGGCGGCAGGTGGCACGCTACTGCTGTTCCTGGCGACCACGCGGATGCGGTGTCGTCGCCATCATTCGGCACCAGGGCTGTGACGGCGTGCCCGGTGGCCAGCTGAATGGCCAGCTGGAGGCTGCTGCCTAGGTAGACGACGTTGGTCAGCAACCCGGGCAGCCGGTTCGGCCCTGGCGAGCCAGCCGGCTCGACGCCGATCCGCTCGGGGCGGATGACGACCTTGGCGGGGCCGCGGTGCGCGATGTCGCCGCCGCGCACCTCGACGGAGAAATTGCCGGACAGCCGGACCTCGGCCGCGTTCCCGCCCGCTGATGGTCCCGCGACGGTCGCGTCCATCAGGTTGGAGACGCCGAGGAAGTCGGCGACGAATGCGTTGGCTGGCTCCTCGTAGAGATCCTGCGGCGAGGCCGCTTGCTCGACCTTCCCTTCATTGATGACGGCGATCCGGTCGCTCATCGTGAGCGCCTCTTCCTGGTCGTGTGTCACGTACACGAACGTGATGCCAACGTGGTTCTGCAGCTGCTTCAGCTCCAGCTGGAGCTGGCGCCGCAGCTTCGCGTCCAGGGCGCCGAGCGGCTCGTCGAGCAGCAGTACCGCCGGCTGCAGCACGAGCGCGCGGGCCAGGGCCACGCGCTGCTGCTGCCCGCCGGAGAGCTGGCCAGGCTTGCGGTTCGCATATCCGGCCAGCTGCACCAGCTCGAGCACCTCCGCGGCTCGCCGCCTGACGTCGGCTTTGGCCACCCCGGCGCGGCGCAGCCCGAAGGCGACGTTGTCGAAGACCCGCAGGTGCGGGAAGAGCGCGTAGCTCTGGAAGACCGTATTCACTGGCCGCTTGCTCGGCGGCGTGCCCGCGATGTCCTGCCCGTCGAGCAGCACCTGGCCAGAGGTCGGAGCCTCGAAGCCGGCGATCATCCGCAGCGTCGTGGTCTTTCCGCACCCTGACGGCCCGAGCAGCGAGAAGAACCCGCCAGCCGGGATCGCCAGGTTAATGTCGTCAACGGCCACGACGGGCCCGAAGTGCTTGGTCAGCCCGACGAGGCTCAACTGGCCGGTAGCCACAATGTGCCCGCCTAACCGTTAGCCATGGCGAATGCGGTCTCGGGCTGCTCGGCCGCGGCCGCGGCGGTCTGCCCGACGAGCCGGTGCTCTGCCCAGCGCCTGCCTCCCTCGGCGAGCACGACCAGCAGCAGCGAGCCCGCGATGATGAGTGCGCCGATGGCGATGACCTCGGGCAGCAATGCCGGGGTGCGCGCGCTCGCGTACAGGAAGACGGGGTACGTCGGCTGGCCGGACGGCGCCAGGAACGACGCGATCGCGAACTCGTCGAAGCTGGTCACGAAGCAGATGATGGCGCTGGACACCAGCGCGGGGGCGAGCAGCGGCAGCGTGATCAGGCGCAGCGCCGCTAGCGGCGATGCGCCGAGGTCCTGGGCCGCTTCGTTCATCGAAGGGTCAAGGGAGCGGAGCCTCGGCATGATGACCAGGATCGCGAACGGCAGCACGATCACGCTGTGCCCGAGGATCACCGCCGCCAGGCTTGGCCTGGCGCCGACCTCCTGGACCAGGATCAGCAGGCCCACGGCGAGGCAGATGTACGGGACCACCAGCGGCAGGAGCAGCACGGTCAGCGCGAGCGCGGCCGCACGCCCGCGCAGCACGAGCAGTCCGAGCGAAGCCAGGATTCCCAGGGCCGTCGCGAAGACGGCCGCGACGACGGCGATCCCGATGCTGCGCAGCAGGGCTCCGGTGAGTTCCCCGTTGCCGAAAGCCTCGTGGAACCACTTGGTCGAGAATCCCGACAGGGGCAGCGTCGGCGTCGGGCTCTTGTTCACCGAGAAGATCAGGAGCACGGCCAGCGGCGCGAACAGGAAGATGACGAAGGCCCAGAAGTAGACCGCCAGTCCAGCGGCCCCGAGTTTGCTGGTCAGCCTCATTGGCCTGGCCTCGTCTCGGTGCGCAGGTCGGTCTGCAGGAAGCGCCCGAAGATCAGGGTCAGCACGATCACGACGACGATGAGCGCGATCGCGAGCACAGATCCGTAGTTCCAGTTGGGCGTGTTGCCGAAGAAGGCCTGGATGGAGTTGCCGAACAGCTGGTTGTTCGGGCCGCCGACCAGCAGCGGCGTGATGAACTCGCCGGTCGTCGGGATGAGCACGAAGACGAAACCGGCGATCACGCCGGGCAGGCTCAGCGGCAGCGTCACCCGCCAGAACGTGGCGGCGCGGCCCGCGCCGAGGTCAGCGGCCGCCTCCTGGAGCCGGCGATCCATGTTCTCCAGCACCACGAAGATCGGCAGCGAGACAAACGGTATCCAGGTGTAGAACAGGACGAGCCCGACCGAGAAGTTCGAGTAGATGAGCCAGGAGATCGCGCTGCCGCGCGGTCGCAGGTGCAAGGTCCACAGCAGCGAGTTCACGACGCCGTTGTCGTTGAGGATTATCTGCCAGGCGATCACCCGCAGCAGGTAGCTGGTAAAGAACGGCGCCAGCAGCACGAGCAGCAGGGCATATCGCCTGCGGCGGGCCACGAACGCCAGGAAATAGGCAAGCGGATAGGCAGCGATGGTTGTCAGCACGGAGACGATGAGAGCTATCTCCATCGAGTAGATAAATCTGCCGCGGAACGCGCTGCCGCCGCCGGTCACGAAGTCACTCCAGTTCGACAGCGAGAACGCGGTCGGCACGCCAGGGATGTTGGTGCGCAGGCCCACGCTGTACAGCGAGATGAACGCGACGGGCAGCAGCAAGAGCACCCCGACGAACACCAGCGGGGGCAGTACCAGCGCTCCCTTGCCTGGCCTCAGCCATCGCGCAGCCCCCCGCGAGATCGTCGCGGGGCGGCGGTCAGGCTGCGACAACTTCCTGCCAGGCCAGTTCGATCGCCGCCCGGTTCGGTGACCAGGTCTGCAGGTGCACATCGGAGGCCGCGATGGCGCTCGGGTTGCCGAGCTTGAGCGCCGCGACAAGTTCCTGGTTCTTGATCTCAGACGCCTTCACCGCCGCGTTCGACGTCCCGTAGTAGTACAGGTTGGTCATCTGGGCGGAGGAGTTGTGGTTGATGAACGACTCGACGTAGTCGTGCGCGTGGAACCAGTTCTTGGTGTTCGCGCCCAGCATGAAGCCGCACAGCCACGACAGCCGGCCCTGGCTCGGATTCATGAACGCGACCGGCACGTCGGCAGCCTTCATCGACACCAGGGTGTCCTGCCAGGAGTAGGCGATCCAGACCGTGCCGGACTTCACGTCCGGCTGCATCTGGCTGTACTCGCTCTCCCAGTAGAGCTTGTTCAGCGGCTTCTGCTGCAGCAGCGTCGCCTTCGCGGCCGATACCTGGTCGGTCGTCAGGTTGTCCATCTTCGGGAACCCGAGCTTCAGCGCCGCGATCTCGAAGTTGGTTGACGCGCCGCTCCAGAGCGAGATCTTGCCAGAGTACTTCTTGTTCCAGGCCAGTTCCCAGCCGGTCGCGTCTCCGGCCGCGACATGGTCGGTGCGGTAGGTCAGGCTGCCATAGCCCCAGTCCCAGGGGATCATGTACTGCTTGCCGTTGATCTGGCCCTGCTTGACCAGGTAGGGGTTCAGCTGCTTGAAGCTCGGCAGGAGCGACGTGTCGAACGGCTGCACGAGACCGCGGCTGACGTAGTCAGGCAGGTTCTCGTGACAGGGGTGCATGAGGTCGAACGGCCCCGCCGACGTCGCCTTCTCAAGCGCCTGGTCGTCATTGGTGATGTAAGTGTAGGTGAGCCCGCTCGTGCCGAACGTGGCCGTGTAGTCCTTCCCGGCCTCCAGGCCATTGGTCTGCGCCTTGGTGCCAGCCGCCTCGTAACCGCCCCACTCCAGGATGGACAGGTTGCCTGGCTCCTTGGCGATCGGCGGCCGCTTGGACGGGGCCGGGCTGGCGCCGGACCCCGAGGATCCGCACGCGTCGAGCAGGACCGCGCCGCCGAGCATGGTCGCGCCGGTCGTCAGGAACCGCCTGCGGTCGAGTACGCGCGCGGTCATCGGGCCCTGCCTAGGGCCCTGAGCGGACGTCATGGTCATAGTCCCCCACACTCCACAGATACTGGCAAGCGTCGGCGATTAGCTGTTAGTACACCCGTCATTGCGAAGGTGTCAATACCGGAAGATTGATAGTTTTACGGCTTTTGCCGGGTTTCTTGGCCTGCCTGAATTCGCCCGCGGCAGGTGAGGTTTGCCCTTCGGATGCCGGGGAGCATGTGCGCATGACCAAGCAGTCGCGGGTCAGGCCTGGCGTAAGAGCACGCTCCGCCTGGCCGGGCAGGATGACGGCAGCCACGCTTGTCGCCGGCTGTGCCGTGGGCATGAGCGCGTGCAGTTCCGGCTACGGCACGAGCGGTTCGACCCACAGCGCCGCGCCGCGCACGACCGGCCCGACCGCGAACGCGGCCACGTGCAAGCACGTGAACTCGCTTCATGCGTCACTCGAAGACATCACTCACGTGCAGCTGAACGCGAGCGCGGAAAAGCAGATCAGAACGGACGTCAGCAACATCAAGACGCAGTTGGCCGCGTTGAAGGGTAGTGCGAGCGGCAACATGTCGACCCAGATCAATCAGCTGTCGGCGGCCGCTGACAAGGTCACCAAGGCAGGTGGCAACTTCACGAAGAATCCGTCGGCCGCACAGGTCCAGGCGGTTGTGAGTGCGCTTGGTGGGCTCAAGACCACCGCGAAGTCGACTGTCGCCGACCTGCAGGCGCGGTGCCCGCAGTCCTAGCGGGACGTCAGGCGCCGTCTGCTGGACTGACCTCCGCGGCGTCGAACTCCCAGAACGCCCGCAGCGCGGCCAGCCGGCCCGCGCCGTCGGCACGGTACGTGTAGACGCCGCGTACCACCACGACGTGGCCGCCGCCGGGCAGCGTCGTCCTGATCGTGCCGACATCGGCGACTTCGTCGCCGCAGAGGTAGGACCGTTCGATCTCGAAGCTGATGTGCTCGTTCGGCGCGATCACGGTGTCATAGAACGCCGCGATCGCCGCCAGGCCGCGGTGGCCGTTCCCGTCAGGGTCCAGCGGCGATGGCCCGACCGGGTCGGCCACGACGGCATCGGGCGCGAACAGGCCCAGCCAGGCTTGCCTGTCCTTGCGGTGCACGGCCGCCTGCGACTGCCTGGCGAGCTCACGCGCGGTGGCCCGCTGCCCGTTCACGGCTGCACCTTCGCGATGACTTTGTCGGCGTAGGCGTTCAGCGCGCCGACCTTCTCGGCGAGGGGCTGCGTGTCAGGCTCGGTCGTGTACGGCCAGCGGAAGCCGACGATGACGTCGGTCACGCCCTGATCCTCGAGCCGGCGCACGCCGTCCACGCTGAACGCGTCCATCGAGATGACGTGTACCTGGAACGGCCGGTCCGCTGTCCCTTCCTCGCGGCGCAGCTCGCCGAGCCTGGCCAGCAGCCCGGGCAGGTCGTCAGGATCGCCGCCGCCGTGCATCCACCCGTCGCCTGACCGCGCCGCCCTGCGCAGCATCGCGTCGCTGTGCCCGCCGAGCAGGATGGGAATCGGCTCCGTCGGAACGGGCGCGATTTTGACCGGCGGAATCGTCAGCACCGAGCCGTCATAGCCGAAGTAGCCGCCCCCGGCGAGGCCCCTGATGATGTCGATGCACTCGTCCATCCGCCGGCCGCGCCGCGCCCACGGGACGCCGAGTATGTCGTAGTCCTCCCGCCAGGGGCTGGTCCCGACCCCGAGTAGCAGGCGGTTGCCCGTGAGCACGGCCGTGGAGGTGGCCTGCTTGGCGACGAGCACCGGATTGCGGACGGGGAGCTTCAGCACGAACGTCACGAAAGCGAGCCGCGTCGTCACAGCGCCAAGCGCCGGGATGAGCGAGAACGGCTCGAGGAACGGCTTGCCGTCGAGGAACTCCCTGGTGCCGTCCGGGCTGTACGGGTACGTGCTGGTGGCGTGCTGCGGATAGCAGATGCTGTCAGGGATGACCATCGAGTCGTAGCCGGCGGCCTCGGCGGCCTGCGCCAGCGGCCGGTAGAACGAGGGATCGGTCATCGACTCGGCGTACGAGAAGCGCACGGGACCCTCCGGCTGTCGGCTGCTCGCCTCTGGCCCGATCCTGCCAGCCGGCCAGCGAAAAAGGTAGAACAGGTTCTACTTCGAGCCGCTGCGGCGCGCCCGTCTCAAACGCGCTGTCCTGCTCGCTCAAGGCTTGCCAGGTCGCCGGTGGCGTAGCGGGCCATCGCGTTCGGCAGCAGCGCACGCTGGGCGGGCGGCAGCTGTTCGCCGGCCGCGGCGAGCTGGCCGGCCAGGTTCCGCGCCGACGCCAGCAGGCCGGCCGGGTCGAGACCGGAGACCGTCTGCTCCATGCCGGCCGGCAGCCGCGCGGGGGCGAAGTCCAGGATGCTGGTCAGCCCGTACTGCGGGTTCGGGACGTCAAGCACCGCGGCCCAGAGCCGCCAGGCCGAGTCCCTGGCCTCATGCAGTCGCTGCAGCGCCTCCCACGCCGAGCCGCGGCGCAGGTACTTGCCGAGGTCGGCGAGCGCGCACCAGCCCGCGAACGCCCACTCCCGCAGCTGCTCAGGTGTCAGCTCCCGCTGTTCGAAGACGGCCGTGACGTGACGGCCGGGGTCGTAGAGCGCGACCTCGTCGCGCACCGGACCGACGGTCTTCGAGGCCTCGATGACCACGAGGTCGACCTGGCAGCGGTCCGCGAACTGGGCGAAGATCCGCTCGTGTCGCAGCGCGAGCCCTGGAAGCTGATGATGGTAGCTGTCCACGAGGTCGCCGAGCCCGTCGACGATGGCCCTGACCCCGGCGAGCGCTGTGTCAAAGGCGTCGTCGCTGATTCCCATGCCCATGTCCAGGTCGGAGAGGCTGTCACCGGCCCCGCGTCCGACCGAGCAGGCCACGACCAGCCACCTGATGCTGTCGTTCGCCTCGCACTTCGCCAGCAGCCGGCTGAGCAGCGCTCGCTGCCCGGCCATGTCGGCGGGCAGCGCGTCGACCCAGTCGCGTCCTGAGGTGTTCACCACGCCATGACATCACGAGGCCAGGCGCGGGCGAGGCGGCAGCGTAGGTGAGGCGGCAGCGTAGGTGAGGCGGCAGCGCGGGTGACGGCGGGGGAGTGCGAGACTCAGCGGCATGGTGGTACGACTGATCCGGGCAACTCAGCTGTACCAGGGTGCCCCGTACGCCTACGCGGCGACAACGCCGGCGACCAGCCTGGTCTTCACGGCGGGCGCCTGCCCGCTCGACGAGACCGGGGAGGTCGTCGCGTCTGGCGACATCGCGGCGCAGGCCAGGCAGACGCTGGCCAACCTGCGCGTCGCGCTTGGAGAATGCGGCTGCGGGTTCGCCGACGTGCTGAAGACGACCGTCTACGTGGCGAGCGCCGACCGCGCTGATCTCGTCACCGCCTGGAACGAGGTTGCCAGCGCGTTCGGTGAGTACGACGCGCCGAGCACCCTCCTCGGCGTCGCTGCACTCGGCTACCAGAACCAGCTGGTCGAGATCGAGGCTGTCGCCGCGCGCTAGCGGGCCCGGGCGCCCGCGCCGGTCCGCGCCGGGCGCGGCATTCCGCGGCGACTCTGGATCCGTTCGGGCCACTTCTGCGTCCGATTTGTCCGCTTCGGCTGTCCCGGTCGGATCCGAAGTCGTCCTGCCTTGCCCGCGGGGCCGGTTCGAATGTAGAACAGGTTCTAGTATTGGCGCCGGTCGACCTGGCGCGAGTGAACCACGCGAGCGGGAGGCCGGTCAGATGGACCTTGTCGAGCTGGAGAAGATCCGCCGGCTCAAGTACCGCTACCTGCGCTGCGTGGACCTGAAGCGGTGGGACGAGATCAGCGACGTCTTCACGCCTGACGCGACGGCCGACTACGGGACACCGTCGGCGGGACGCCCGCTGCAGCTGGCGAGCAGAGACGAGATCGTGACCTTCCTGCGCGACAGCCTCGGCAACGGCATCATCACGCTGCACTCCGCCGGCCAGCCCGAGATCGACATCGACGGCGACACCGCGACGGGAACCTGGCGGTTCGAGGACACCGTGATCGCCACCGAGTTCAAGGTGGTGATCACCGGGGCCGCGTTCTACGAGGACCGGTACCGGCGCTGCGACGACGGCGCCTGGCGCATCTCCCGCACCGGGTACGAGCGGATCTACGAGGCGACCATGTCGCTGGAGGACCTGCCGAGCTGGAAACTGACAGCCAGTCGCTGGTCGGCCTGACCGGTGTCCCCGCTGACCCAGCCGTTCGCCGACGCCATCGCCGAGGCGGAGAAGATCATCACCGGCGCGGCTCACATCCAGACCCCGCTTGACCTCGCCGAGGGCTATGACTACCTCGCTGGCTCGATCCGCGCGTCGCTGACGATGGCGTGGGCCTATCAGCGCGACTACCCGTTCTTCGTCGCGTCGACCGGCCCGTACACCAAGCTCGGCCTGGACAATCCCGACACCTTGTACTTCCACGCCTACCTACGCGACGACGCGGAGTACGTGGTCACCGGCCACCGCGGCAGCACCGCCGACCTCAGCTTCCAGGTGCTCGGCAGCGACTACTCGCCCGTGCGGGTGCCCGACAGCCTGACCGCGTTCGACGACAGGGAACTCGACATCGGCCCCGACGGAGCGTTCGAGCTGCGCTTCGGCCCGGCCAGGCCCGACCCTCCGCGGGGTTACGTCACGCTAGGCGCCGGCTCGGCCATGCTGATCGTCAGGGAGGTCTACAGCGACTGGTCGTGCGAGCAGCGCGGCACGATCGCGATCCGCCGCGCCGACACCGCCGGGTCGGCCCCGCCGCCCGCGGACACCAGCGCTCTCGCGAAGCGATACGGGGTCGCCGGCAAGATCCTGATCTCCCGGCTGCAGACCTTCCTCGCGTTTCCTGAGTGGTTCTACCTGAAGCTGCCCGTCAACACGCTGACCGGGCCCCGGTCCACGCCAGGCGGGCTGACCACACAGTTCTCCTCGGCCGGGCACTACGACCTCGCCGACGACCAGGCCATGATCGTGACCGTGCCAGCGGCCGCCAGGGAAGTCGCCCCCTACCAGGGCATCCAGCTCGGCAGCGGATGGTACATCTCGCTGGACTACATCAACCACCAGACCAGCCTCACCGCCGACCAGGCCAGGGCTGACCCCGACGGGATGTTCCGGTTCGTGATCAGCGAGCGCGATGCCGGCCTTGCGAACTGGCTCGAGTGCACCGGGCACCGCAGGGGCTACATCCAGCTCCGCTGGCAGCGGCTCTCCCGTGACTTGCGGCCCGAGGACGGGCCGCAGGCCGAGGTGGTCAGGTTCGCGGAGCTCGCGGAGCGGCTGCCCTTCTACCCGCAGGCCAGGATCACCGGCCAGGAGTACACAGAGCGGATCGCGGCGCGGCAGGCAGCCGTGGCCCGGCGGATGCTGGGCTAGCGGTGACCAGCCAGGCCCGATGAGCTGAAAGCGGAGAACATCAGATGCTGCTGCAGGACAAGGTCGTCATCGTCTCGGGCATCGGCCCCGGCCTGGGTCGCTCGATCGCGGTCCGCAGCGCGGAGCACGGCGCCGACGTGGTGCTTGCCGCGCGGACCGGCTCCCGGCTTGACGAGGTAGCCAAGGAGGTGACCGCGCTGGGCCGCCGGGCCCTCGCGGTGCCGACCGACATCGCAGACCCGGCCGCGGCCGAACGGCTCAGGGACGCCACCGTCGCGGAGTTCGGCCGCGCCGACGCGCTGGTGCACAACGCGCTCGCGATGCCGCCCATCAAGGACCTGGCCGTCGTCGACCTCGACGCGATGCGGACGGCCTTCGACGTGAACGTGCTCGGGGCGCTGCGGATGACGCGCCTCTTCGCCGACGCGCTCGAGGCGACGTCAGGGTCCGTGACGATGATCAACTCGATGGTGGTCCGGTTCTCCCAGCGCACCATGGGACCGTACAAGGCGACCAAGGCCGCGCTGCTCGCGGTGGCGCAGTCGCTGGCCACCGAGCTCGGCCCGCGGGGGATCAGGGTGAACTCCGTGGCGCCCGGCCACATCTGGGGCGACTCGCTGCAGTGGTACTTCGGCTACCTGGCGAAGAAGCGCGGGGTCGACGCCCAGCGGATCTACGACGAGACCGCCGCCGATATCGACCTGCGCAGGCTGCCCGAGCCAGACGAGATCGCCGACGCGGTGATCTTCCTGTCCTCGGCCATGGCGCGGGCGATCACCGGGCAGTGCCTCGACGTGAACTGCGGCGAATACCATCACTGACCGGCAAGCGCACAGGTGAGCGCCCGCACGGCCGTCGGCACCGTCGCCGACCTGCACGCCTCGGCAGCCAGGATGACGGGGCTTGACGACTTCGGCGCCGACGACTACACGGACGGCCTCGCCGTGCTGCTCGATTCCTATGCCGCTGACGAGGACCTGACGCCGCTCGGCAGCAAGATGAGCCGCGTCTTCCTCCGTGGCGCGCTGGCGGCGCGGCTGCTCAGCGAGGCGGGCTGGCGGCGGTATCCCGAGCACGCTTCGGCCGGCATCGACCGGCCGGTGTTCGTGACCGGCCTGCCCCGTACCGGCACCACCGCGCTGCACAGGCTGCTCACCGCCGATCCCGCGCACCAGGGCCTCGAGCTCTGGCTCACGCAGGCGCCGCAGCCCAGGCCGCCGCGCGGGACCTGGGATGCAGACCCGGTCTACGCGCAGCTGCAGGCGGCCTACGCGCGGCACCATGTCGAGCACCCGGAGTTCATGGGGGTGCACTACATCGCGGCCGACCAGGTGGAGGAGTGCTGGCAGCTGCTGCGCCAGTCGATGCGCTCGATCTCGTTCGAATGCCTGGCCCACCTGCCCGGCTACTCGTCCTGGCTCGCCGGGCAGGACTGGACCCGCGCGTACCGCAGGCACCGGCGCAACCTGCAGCTCATCGGGCTGCGGGACGCTGGCCGGCGCTGGGTGCTGAAGAACCCCAGTCACCTGTTCGCGCTCGGCGAGCTGCTCGCGGTGTACCCCGACGCGCTGGTGATCCAGACGCACCGGCCGCCCAGGGACGCGATCGCCTCCGCGTGCAGCCTGGCCGCGCACGCCACCGACGGCTGGTCGCGACGGTTCACCGGTTCGGTGATCGGGAGTGATCAGCTTGGGCTGTGGGCGCGCGGCCTCGATGGATTCATGGCAGCGCGGGCCAGGCACCATGGGGCCAGGTTTTGCGACGTGCGGTACGCGGAGTTCGTGGCCGACCCGATCGGGACCATCGAGCGCGTGTATGACGCCTTCGGGCTCACGCTCACCGGGACGGCCGCCGACGCGATGCGAACCATGCAGGCCCGCAGCACCGCCGTCAGCACCAGCAGCGCCAGCGGCGCGCCGGTCCCGCCGCACCGCTACGCGCTCGCCGACTTCGGCCTGACCGCCGGGCAGGTCGACGAGCGCTTCGCCCGGTACCTGGCAGTGACTGATCCTGGCGGGCAATGAGCGGCTAGCCGCCGCGCTCGGGCCATTCGCGCTCCAGGATGGCGAAGAGCAGGTCGTCGGTCCACTCGCCCTTCGCCCAGGTGCTCTCCACCAGATGGCCCTCGCGGCGCATGCCGAGCCGCTCGAGCACGGCGACAGACGCCGCGTTCCGCGGGTCGCACCTGGCCGTGGCGCGGTGCTTGGCGCGGGCGCCGAACAGGTACCCGAGCAGCGTCCGCGCCGCCTCGGTCGCGTACCCCTGACCCTGGAACTCCGGCCGGAGCGTGAACCCGATCTCCGCCTGCCGCGGGTCCTCGGCGTCGGTGCTCGAGGCGCAGTCGCCTATCAGCTCGCCGGTCGCGCGCAGCGCGATCGCGAACTGGAACCACTCGCCTGGCGTGTCCGGGTGCTCGCGGAGCAGCTCCCTGATCGCCCGCTGGCCAGCAGCCCGCGGGTACGGGGCCTCCCAGCTCTGGTACCGGGCGACGTCAGGATCGGACCGGTAGGCCACGAACGTGGCGAGGTCGGCAAGGGCGAACCGGCGCAGCACGATCCGCTCGCCCGCCAGGGTGGTGAACAGCGGGTCAGGCACCGCGACCCCTTCCGCTGGTGGCCGCGCTCACCGGCGCCCGCCGTCGGGCAGCTCGGACGGCCCGACGCGGGCGTCGAGCCAGCCGATGAGCGGCCGGGTGCCGCGCAGGAACTCCCTGACCCGATCGGCGGCGGCCGGCGTCGCGAGCCACGGCTCCGCAGGCCACTGCCGGAACGCGGCGATGCCCTTGTACCTGAGCAGCTCGATCCTGCGATGATCGGCGGCGAAGCCGCGCGGCGCTGACTTGAGCACGTCGTGGCCGATCATGGTGCTGCCGTCACCTGTCAGATCGGCGACGATGCCAGCGAGCTCGCCGCCGCTGACGTCGTCATCGACCGCTTCGCGGTACCGGGCGAGCTGGTCGGCCGCGAGGTGGAACATGCCGCTTCCCGCGGCCAGGCCGGCCGCAGACAGCCGGATGTACGCCTGCCCTACCGAGGCGCCGATCTCGGTCCTGTACGGCGACTTGTCCGCGCTGAACCTGATGTCACGATACGGCCGGAAGAGCTTGACGGGCCCGAACTCCGGGCTCAGGTCCTCTGTCAGCTCGGTCATCGGCCCGAGCACGGACTCGTCATAGACCTGCCGGTGCGCGGTCCAGTACGCCTTGGAGTTGTCCTCCTCGAGGCCGTCGAAGAAGTCGAGCGCCGCCGTCGGCCACCCTTGGAAGGACATCGCGGATCCTCCTCCCGGCGCGCGTTGCCGGCGGCCCAGCCTACCGGGACGGGTGCTGAAAACGGTCCGGCCGGCTGGCTCGCGCCAGCCGGCCGGACCCGCCAGGGACATTCCGGTGACCGCTACCGGGTCCCCGGTGACCCGCACACGCTGCCGGTCAGATCAGGTGCCCACGATCACCTTCGGCAGATTGGGCGGCGTTCCCCGCTTCTTCATCATCTGGTGGCCGTTGTATGCATAAACGTATGAGTCGGTGCCAGCGTTTCCTGCGTCGGCGCACGAGGTGCTCGCGTTCGCGCTGACCCCGTAGATCACCGCGAATCTCATGGCGCCGTGCGCGTGCAGCCCGACGACTCCGCCGAGGCTGTGCGGCCTGAGTTTCCTGGTGCTGGCCAGGAAGTGCTCCTTGCTGAAGAAGAACACCCGGCCGCGGTTGCAGTCATCGCCAGTCTGCTGGGTGAGGTCGATGGCGATGAGCTTGCCGCCATGGCCGTTCGCCGTGGTCGCAACCTCGAACGGGCAGTGCCGCGGGCTCAGGTGCAGCGAGGCGCAGCCGTGATACCGGGCAGCGACGAACGCCTTGTCGTGCGCGATCTGCGCCTTGAGCGTCGGCGCGGCGGCGGGCTGGCTGGCTGCCCGCGCCGCGCCGCACCCGGCCAGGACCAGGCCGGCGAGGCCGAGCAGCACAGGCCCGGCGCGGGTGATGGGGCGGGACAACCGCAATCCACCGAACATGAGCAATGCCTTCCGTTAAGAACGACGTGCCTACGGAAGCTATGACGGCAACGCCGGCCCGGTGGTTGCGGCCACTGTGGTTGTGGTTGCGGGCACTATCGCGCCCGCCTGGCCCTGCGCCAGGCGAGCACGAGGGCAGCGAGCGCCGCGAGCGCGCCGGCCGCGCCTGCCGCCCAGGGCAGCGGCGAGGACCCAGCCGGGCTGGCTGGCTTCGCGGCCGCCTCACCGGCCCGGCGCGCCAGCGCCACGGTGCCCACCCGGTCCCGCGCGCCAGCCACCGGCGCCGGCAGCCGGACGGCGGGGTTGTGCGGCGGCAGGCCCCTGGCCACGGCCACGGCAACCGGGCTGGCCGCTCCGGCGAGCGCCACGGAGTAGGGGTTGCCGAACGCGGCCTGCGGCCCGACGATCAGCCGCTTGCTGATCACGCGTGGCCTGGCACGGCCGGCCCGCACCAGCAGGCGCAGCGTGTAGTCGCCAGGGGCGAGATAGGCGTGCCGCACGGTCCGCCCGGCAGCAAGGTGGCCGTCCCCGAAGTCCCAGGCGTAGTGCAGCTTCGCTGCTGGCCGCCCAGGCAGGAACGACGCGACGGCGGTGAAGGCCGCGCTGCGGTCAGTCAGGACCACGCCCGTGTCGCCGATGGCAGCGACCGGCCGCCCGTCCTGGCGCGCCTGGCCGAGCACGCCTGGCTGGCTGAGCAGCCAGGTCGTCAGCAGCCCCGGCAGGCCTAGCGCGAGCCGCAGCGCGTGGCTGGCCGCCTGGCCGCCGTCGGCGAAGGCGTTCATCAGCGCGATCGTGTCCTGCGGCTGATCGTAGGGATAGGACCCCGCTGGCGGACGGCGCTGGTAGTAGGTGGCGTTCCCGACGAACGTGGCGCTGCGGACGCCTGCCTGCGTGAACGGGACCTGGTCGCTGCTGCCCAGCGTGTCGCCGCGGACGCGCACGTAGCCGAGCTGCGCCTGCGTGAACACCGGCTGCCAGACGTCGGCGCCGCGTGGTCCGTGGTAGGTGAGCATCTGGTTGCCCGTCGCCCGGTAGCGAGTGAACGCGGCGGGGACCGACCGGCGGACAAGGCTCCTGAACTGCCTGATTGCGGCGAGCTGGCTGGGGCTGGGCGAGTAGTGCCGGTAGACGTTGTTTCCCGACAGCGGCGACACGAACGCGAAGAACGGCAGCAGCGGATTCGATGTCTTGCCGAGATACCGCACCGGATAAGCGATCCCGTTCTGTTCCTCGTTAATCATCGCCGCGATATCCGGCAGGTCGTTGCGGGCGATCGCGTTGACGTACTCATAGGACCCGAACAGGCCCTGTTCCTCGGCGTCGAACAGCACGAACCGCAGCGTCCTGGCGGGGTAGAGGTGATGCGCGCGCCAGAACGCGGCCATCGCCCGTGCCACCCCGAGCTCGATCGCGCAGCCGCTGCCGTCGTCGTAAGCCGACTCGGTCGAGTCGGCCTCGCCGTCGTAGTGGCAGCCGACCACAACTTCATGGCCGGGCGGACCAGCCCGGGAACGGTGACCTCGACGTCTGCCGCGGGCGCCGTTGCCCGGCGGCCGAGCCACCCCCTGATCGGGAACCTGTACGTCTGCGCCCGCGCGCCGAACCTCCCGAGCTGGTGCAGCATCTCGGCCGTCCAGTACCTGGCGAAGCCCGCATGCCCGGCCGAGCCCGCGCGATAGCCGGCCTCGCGATGCTGGAAGCGGGTGACCAGGTACTCGAGCTGGGAGTAGATGAAGCCGGGGTTGATACCTGGCGAGGCATCTGTGCTGCTGACCACCGGGGCACTGACGAGTTCGTGCCCCGGCACCTGGACGCCGCTGGCATCCGGGGCGATCGCGGCGAGCGCGACGCCGGCGCACGCGACTGGAAGCAGCAGCGCCAACCTAGTCATCCTCCGCGGCATTGCTCGGCGGCGCGCGTTTAGTTATGCCCGCAATAGCTCAGAACCACCTATTTAACGTAACCCGCCGTGGCTGGTCCGGCCGGCAGGCTGTTCGGCCACAGCACGGTCACGATTCGGTTCCGGTGGCCGGCGCAACAGATGGCCGGCCGGTCAGCAGGCCGCACGCGACCAGCGTGGCGCCGGCGAGCAGGCCAGCGATGAGCGCCAGGCCGTGCCGGAAAGCGCTCAGCGGATCGGCCGGCACGAGATTGGCCAGGATGGCCACCAGCGCGGCAACGCCCAGCACGACGCCGAGCTGGCGGGCCATGTTGAGAATGCCGCTGCCCGTGCCGAAACTGCGGGGCGGCAGCCGCGCGCTGCCGGCGCCCAGCAGCCCGGGAATCGCGAGGCCGGCACCGGCGCCGACGATCAGCTGAGAGGGCAGCAGACGGGCGACGTACGCGGGCTCGAGCGCGATCCTGGCGTACCAGAGCAGCAGCCCTGCGGCGAGCACGAGGCAGCCGATCACCGCGACCCGGCCCGGCCCGCCGATCCTGGCCGCCAGCGGGGCGACGATCGCGGCGAACGGCAGCATCATCAGCGGGCCGGGCGCGATGGCCAGCCCCGCCTGCACCGCCGAGTAGTGCCACACGCCTGTGAGGAACTCGACGAAGTTGAGTATGAACGCGCCGAAGGCCGCGTAGAACAGGATCGACGCCACGAAGGCGCCGCTGAACGAGCGGGATCGCATCAGCCCGAGTTCGATGACGGGCGAGTGATGCCGGTGCGACCTGACGACCATCGCGGCGGCGCAGGCGATGGCCGCCGCGAGCGTGCCCGTGAACGCCGCGGAGAACCAGCCCCAGTCGGGCGCCTTGACCAGCGCCAGGGCGACCAGGCCCGCGCTGGCCGCGAGCAGGGCGGCGCCGAGCAGGTCGGGCGTCCTGGACACGTGCTCGTCCTTGCTCTCCGGCACGACCCTGACCGCCAGGATGAGCGCGGCCAGGCCGACCGGGATATTGATCAGGAAGACCCACCGCCAGTTCAGCTGCACCAGCGCTCCGCCCGCCATGGGCCCGAAGGCCGCGCCCATCCCGCCGAAGGCTGACCACGTCCCGATGGCCGCCGTCCTGCGCTTGGGCGGCACACAGGCCAGCAGGAGCGAGAGCGAGGCGGGCGCCATCATGCCAGCGCCGGCCGCCTGGATGACCCTGGCGCCGATCAGCGCGGGCACCGAGGGCGTGAGCCCGCACAGCAGCGATCCCGCGCTGAACGCGGCCAGGCCCGCGACGAAGACCCTGCGCCGCCCTATCCGGTCGGCCCACCGTCCCGCCGGCACCAGGACCGCGGCGAACACGATCGTGTACGCGTTGAGCACCCAGGACAGCGAGCTCAGCGTCGTGCCCGGGTAGTCCCTGCCGATATAGGGGAACGCGAGGTTGACGATGAACAGGTCCAGGCTCGACATGAACACCGCGATCGAGAGCACGCCGATGATCAGGCCCAGCTTGTGCGCCTGGGCCCGGGCTCCGGCCGCGGCGGCACGTGGTGCGCTCGCGTTCATGGCTTCCGTCTCTGCGCAGCCGCGGGGTGTGCTCCGTGCGCGTCGGGATCGTCGGCGAGAAGCCAGCGTGGCTCGCCGTACGGGAGGTCATCGGTGGTAACGGACGCCCGGGCCAGTTGGTTCGACCGACGGGCGCGCGGAGCGGCGCGATGGCCGGAGCGCTGCGGTCAGAAGCCGACCCGCAGGCCGCCCTTGTTCACGAAACCGCCGTCCTGTGACAGCCGGGAGATGTGGTTGTCCCTCATGATCAGCAGCGCGCCGTCGCCTCGCTGCCAGGCGTAGCTGACGACCGCGCCGTGCGCGACGTTGCCGATCAGCACCGTGTTGTGCACAGGCCCGTCCGCGTGGTCGCCGCCGCCCCTGGTGACCAGGAACTCGCCGGGAGCGGAGAACCTGTTGCGCAGGTAGACGTTGCCGGTGGCGCCGCGGCCGCCGAGCTCGCTGAAGTCGACGTCGTTCCAGCCGGTGTTGTACTTGATCATGTTGTGCGAGCCGTGGTAAACCTCCACGCCCGAGCCGTCGCGCCCGAACGACGGGCTGCACGTGTTCTGGTTCGCGAAGACGCTGCGCTCGACCGTGTTGTGGTCGCCCCACAGCAAGACCCCGAAGGCCCCTGCGCCGAAATTGGCCGGGTTGAGCGAGTTCACGCCGTTGAATACGCTGTGGCTGATCGTGGCGTGTGATGCGGAGGATTCCACGTACACGCCGGCATAGAGGTTCCCGTACGCGTGCACCGACTGGACTGTCACGTTCTCGCCCGTGATGTCGACGCCGATCTCGTAGCCGGCCGACCTGGCAGGCCCGCAGCCCCTGACGGTCTGGTAGCCGTGCCCGGTGAGCCTGACGTGCGAGATCGTGACCGCGTCACCGGACACGGTGATGTCGCTGCCTTCTGTCCGCCTGCTGAAGACCGGATCGTGCCCGGCGCCGTAGGCCTTGATGGTGACGTTGCTGGTGGTGATCCTCAAGGTGCCGGTGTAGGTCGCGTCCCGCTTGAAGGCATAGGTCCCGCCCGCGCGCGGGTGCACCGAACCGAGCGTGGTTCCTGGTTTGATGTAGGTCACGCCGAACGCAGGAGACGCCTGATGGGCCGTGCCTGCCATCACCCCGGTCGCCGCGTCGGGTGCATGGCCAGGGCCTGGCAACGTGGGCGACGGCCCGGGGGAAGGAGGTACCCGCAGGTGCGGCACGGAGGTACGGGGCGGGGCCGACGAACGGGCAGGCAGGCCAGGCGGGAACAGCGGGCGAAGGTGCGACCCGCCTGCCGGTGGTGCGGCGCTCTCCTCGTGCACCACGAACTCCGCGGCTCCGACGGCACCCGCCAGCACGGCACAGGCGATCGCGCCGCGGATCGCGATCCGTGCGGCCCTGGAGCGGCGGCGGGCTGAACGGGACACGACACCTCCGGCATTTGATACCAGTTAGTACCGACTCTTCTAGGCAAGTTACATCACTGATGCCGGATTTTTTGTAAGAAGAGAAGTTTGTTGCCTGACACTGCCCGAGGGGTTGATACCCGGTTTCCAGCGTACGGGCTGACGCGGCGCGCGGCGCGCTGGCTGCAAGCTGGCCACGAAACCCGTAACCCGCGTGACGGTCAATCCCGGGACCCACCCCGCTATCCGGGGTCAATCCCGGTGCCCACCTCAGCCAGAAGCGCCGCGAGACGGGCGGCCACGCGCGGCACCGCGGCGACGGTCGTGCGGCAGCGGCCGTGCGGCAGCGGTCGTGCGGCAAACCCTGCCGTGTCAGGATATTGATGTACGCACCAGCGAGCGGAAGAGGCACCTAGTGACCGAGAACCAGGCGGGTGGCCGGCCCACGTCCGCCGATGCCGCACCAGGCGGGATCGACACGTCAGTCGCGCATCCGGCGCGCGTGTACGACTACTGGCTGGGCGGCAAGGACAATTTCGCCGCCGACCGCGAGGCCGCCGAGCGCGTGCTGGCCGCCACGCCAGGGCTGCGGTTCCGCGTGCAAGCCAACCGCGCCTTCCTGGTCAGGGCGGTCCGCTTCCTGGCTGGTGAGGCCGGGATCCGCCAGTTTCTCGATATCGGGACCGGTATTCCGGCCGCGAACAACACGCATGAGGTCGCTCAGGCGGTCGCGCCCGACGCGAGGGTGGTCTACGTCGATAACGACCCGATCGTGCTCGTGCACGCCAGGGCGCTGCTGGCCAGCAGCCCGCAGGGAACGACCCAGTACGTCGACGGCGACGTGCGGAACGCGCGGCCGATACTGAAGGCCGCCGCCAGCACCCTGGATTTCGGCAAGCCGGTCGCGCTCATGCTGCTCGGGATCATGCACCTGGTGCAGGACTCCGAGGACCCGTACGGGATCGTCGCCGGGCTGATGGCCGCGCTGCCCTCAGGCAGCTACCTGGCCTTGTCCCATCCCGCGATCGACATCAACGTCGCGCAGGCAGAGGCGCAGCGGCGCTACAACGAGCGGGTTTCCACCCCGCAGACACTGCGCACCAGGGAGCAGGTCGCGACGTTCTTCGACGGCCTCGAACTCGTTCCGCCGGGGCTGACATACGTGCACGCCTGGCGGCCCGATCCCGGTGACGACACCAACCCTGACACGGTGTCGGCGCACGGCGGAGTCGCCCGCAAGCCGTGAGCGGTGCCGTAGCGCCGCCCGCCTCAGTCATCAGGTCACGAGGTCGGCAAAATCGGTCAGGTGACCGCGGCCGGGCTCGGGCACGATGGGGCACGTGGAATCCAGCGACGACAGGTTCACGACGTTCGTGGACTGGCTTGCCAGCCACCTGGACGACCACGGCACGCGCGGCGCCGGGCTCGCCGCGGAGTTCTATCTGTCCCGCACGCTCCTCGATCGCATGGTCAGGGCTGCCTCGGGTGAACCCACCGCGAGCTTCCGCCGCCGCATCCTGCTCGAGCGCGCGGCGTTCCAGCTCCGCGCGGACCTGCCCGTCCTGGACGTGGCGATCGGCGCCGGGTATTCCTCGGGCGAAGCATTCACCCGGGCGTTCCGCCGCGCCTGCGGCTCGTCGCCGTCGGCGTGGCGGTCGTCAGCCGCGGCGATCCATCTCGGCCCGCGCCATCGCGTGCACTTCTACCCGCCGTGCGGTCTGCGCCTGCCGCCCCGATCACAGGAGAAGAAAGTGGAATTCGCCGCCAGCCTTGTCGATCACCACGTCAGCGTCCTCGGCCAGATGCTGGACCAAGCCGCCACCCTCACCGACCTCGAGCTCGACGCGCCCATCGAGCTTCCCGCTCCTGGCATCGACAAGGGCCGCACGATCAGGTCGCTGCTGTCGCGGTTGGTCGGCCAGATGCAGATGTGGGGCGCAGCCATGGCCAGCCGGCCGTACGACTTCGGCCTCGAGCGGGACGAAAGCATCGCGTCGATGCGCGAGCGGCTGGCGGGCGCCGGACGCGACTTCGCCGGGTACGTGCACGAGGTCTGCGCGGAGGACAGGTTCTCCGAGACGTTCGTCGACGCCTCAGGCAAGGATCCTTATGTCTTCACGGCCGCCGGCATGATCGGTCATGTGCTGACGTACGCCGCTTACCGTCGCACGGCCGTGGTCAGCGCGCTCGCGGCAGCGGGGGCGCGTGACATCGACGACGATCCGCTCGTCTGGTTCGCTCCGTAGCTGGCGGTCAGGCCGCGCCGCGCCGACGGCGCCGTGCCCCCTGGGCTGGCCGCTGGCCCCTGACCCATCGGGCCCTGGGGAGCACGGGAGCCGTCCGCTGGCGCGCGGTCACGTAGCCGTCAGCCTGGCTGGCCTCTGCCGCGACGCGGACGCCGTAGCGGTACGTGAGCTTGCCGCCCAGGTACCCGGACACGGCCAGGGCAGCCGCGCAGGCCACCGACAGCGCGATCATGCTGCCGCCGACGGGGGCGCCGCGATCGTGGCTGTGGAACCGCCAGGCGAAGTCAGCGCCGTACGCGACGATGAGCGTCACGTTGATGAACATGTGCGTGCAGGCGGTCCTGAACGCGCGGGTGCCGGCCGGGATGCGGGCCAGGTCGAGGAAACCCACGAACCCCGCCGCGATCGCGCCGACCACCCCTACGGCGATCAGCCACTCCGAACCCATCGCCAGGAAGCCCGGCCTGCTCGCCACGTGCGACGCGACGTCGAAGCCGAGGCTGATGAGCCACGCTCCGACGGGGATGGTCACGAGCATCGGGTGGTACGGGTGCCCGTAGGGCCCGGCGAGCAGTGCGCTCATCGGGCGTGTGGCATGCCGCATCCCGGTTGCCGTCAGATCCTCCCGGCCAGCTGACACGATGTTCGCTTCTCCTGATGGATGTGGAGGGATCCGGACTCATCACTACGACGTGGTCCAGCGAGCGTCAGTTCAATTGTGTCCCGTATGTGTCCTTTCTGATCAGCAGCGCCATCAGCGCGGGCATCGTCCGGGTGTCGCTCGCCAGCATGAGCCGCCGCAGGCCGGCGAGGTAGTGGAAGCAGCCGCGGTCGATCAGCAGGTCGACGCTGGCAGTGGCCAGCGGCAGGCTGGTCGCGTCGGCGCGTGCGAAGGATGCGCGGCATTGGCGGCTGCGGGCGTGCTCAAGCGCCGCGGCGGAAAGGTCGACGCCAAGGCCATGCCAGCCTTGCCCGGCCAGGTAGCCGACCTCGGTGCCGAGCCCGCACCCGAGGTCCACGACCACGCCGTGCTCGCCGATCGCTCCTTCGGCTGCCGCGGCAGCCAGCTCCGGCGACGGCTGGGACAGGTGCCACCAGCGGCAGGCGCCGGTGTCGTACGGATCCTCCGGATCCTTCACCCCCTCATCATGCGCGCGCCGGCTGGCCGCCGCGGCCCTTCCTGGAAGAGCTCACCTGACTGGCGCGCGGCGGCGCTGGCGGGCCTGGCCTCCGGATGGCGATGTCGGGGTCAGCGGCAGCCTGGACGGCGGCTTGACTTCGGCCAGCTTGAGGTGTGTCACGAGCCGCTGGCCGCCCCGCGTGGCGAGCCTGGCCAGCACCTCCTGCAGTTCCGTCACGTCGCGGGCTACGACGGTCAGCAGGTAGTCCATCTCGCCCGCGAGGTTGTCAGCGGCGATGACCTGGGGCAGCGCCATTAGCTGTTCCTCGAAGACGTGGCTCGATCGAAGGTCGTGCCGCGCGAGCGTCGCCGCCACGTATACCTGGAGCGGAAAGCCAGCGGCGGCAGGATCGAGGCTGGCGCTGATGATGCGGATGACGCCGGACTCCTTCAGCCACCGGACCCGGTGCAGCGTCGCCGCGGGCGAGAGCCCGGCGATCCTGGCCAGCGTCCTAGGCGCGCACTAACGAATTCGGGACCGTCGAGACCGAACATGGGCGCATGGACCGCAACCGTAGCCGAGCCGTCTCCGCGCTGATTGCCGCCGGGCTGCTGTGGGGCACGACGGTGCCGCTGTCGAAGGTGGCACTGGCGTGGCTGCCACCTGCCTGGCTGACGTTCGCGCGGTTCGGCGTGGCCTGCGCCATCCTGCTGGCCGCGAGCAGGCCGGGCATCAAGGCCGCGTTCCGCCCCGCCGTGCTCGCGTCCGGCGCGATCGGCTACGGCGGTTCTGTGCTGCTGCAGAACGCCGGCATCACCAGGACCAGCGTCAGTCACGCCGCGCTGCTGATCGGTGCCGTGCCTGTGCTGGTCGCGCTCATGTCGGCGCTCTGGCATCGCGCCGTCGCCAGGCCGCTCGCATGGGCCGGATTCGCCGTCTCCCTCGCGGGGGCTGGCCTGGTCACCGCCGCGCACGCGGGCGGAGCGGGCGCGGCAGGCGGGACGGCGACCGGCGACGGCATGATCCTCGCGTCCGTCCTGCTGTCGGCGGCGCTGATGGTCGCTCAGCCCCGGTTGCTGCGCGGCCGCGATCCGGTGGCGGTGACGGCCGTGCAGTTCCTTGGCGCGGCGGCGGGCGTGCTGCCGGTCGGCGCCATCTCCGGTGGCCTGCCGGCCGCTTCGGCGGGCAGCATGACCCCGGCGCTCGCCACGCTGGCGCTCACGGTGGCCGGGACGCTGGCGCCGTTCACGCTCTTCGCCTACGGGCAGAAGGGAGTGCCCGCAGAGGTCGCCGGCGCCTTCGTGAACATCGAGCCGGTGGTGGGTGCCGTCGCGGGCGTCGTGATCTTCGGCGACCCGGCCGGGCCCGGACAAGTCGCCGGCGGCCTGGCGATCCTGGCCGGCATCGCGATGAGCAGCTGGCGCGCGCTGAGCCCTGGCCGGGCCCGCGCCGTCGGGATCTCAGCGAGGGCAGCCAGGCCTGCGGCTACTGCCCGGCGCCCGCCGTCTCGGGCAGCAGGGCATGCAACTGCTCGAGGTGCATGGCCAGATGGAAGTCGCCGTTGCCGAGGATCAGCTCGCCGATCGACATGGGACTGGCGCGGACGATCTGCCCTTCGTGCCAGATCCTGGAGGCCGCGAAACTCATCCTGGCGTGCAGCGCGATCCTGGTCTTCTCGGCCAGCACCTGCACGGGGCCGAGGCTCTGCACGGCGGCGAGCACGCGGTCGAAGGTCTCGCGCACCGCGGGCTCGGATCTGGCGAAGTGCCGGTCAAGCTCGCCGAGGCGAGCGCAGGTGTGCGTCTGGTTCCTGCTGGCGAAGCTGCGGCCGCAGTGCGCGCAGGTCCACATCGGGCGCATTGCCTGAGCCTGGCGGTCTGCTGAGCCGGCCTCAGGCGCGCGCGGCCAGTGTCTCGACCCCTTCCCCCGTGAGCTCGCTGCTGGCGGACTTCCGGCCGGTCATGGCCATGAGCAGATCCAGGATCGGCCCTGCGACCTCAGGACCATCGCCCGTTGCCCACTCCGTGTCTGTGGCGCGGAGCTTCAGCCCTGTGATGCGCCGCTTGGTCCCGATGATGAGATTCGAGCGCTTGAAGAAGTCAGCGGCCGCCGCGACGGCCTCGGTCGGGTAGGCGTGCTTCAGGCCGAGCGCGCGCCTGATGTCCTCGCCGTGCACGATCGTCTCGCCGAGCATGGTGTCCGGCGGGCCGGGCGGGTGCCCGGTTGAGGCCACGATCGCCTCGAACCCGGCGAGGGTATCCGCCGGGGACGCGCCCTTCTCTGCCGCGATTTCCTTGCTCTGCAGCCTGCCGAAGTTGAATCCTGAACCCGCGATCTTGACGAAGAAGCCCGCCGGGCTCATCTTCGCCGTCGCCGTCATATGGGCGAGCACGTCGCGCACTGACCATTCGGTGCACAGCGACGGGGTGGACCACCGGGCCTCCTGCAGGGACCCGAGGTCACCTGCCAGCGACTTGCGCTCCGCATGGATCACCGGCCAGATATCCATCTCCCCACCCCATTGCCTTTCCGGCGAGCCCGGATTCGCCGGGCCGAGTATCACGAACCCTAGCGCGCGAGCCTGGTACCACGCGGCATAGGAACGTTTCACCTGAGCTCAAATGGTTGCGCCCGCGCCGTCCTGCGCGGGTACGGTCGAATCGCCCGGGCAGCGAGCCGGCTGGTCCGCGGGGCGCACGTCGGCAACTCCTTCGAAGTCCGTATTCACCCCGGGCAACTGGTCCAGGGTCCAGCGATCGGGCGCTGGTCTGGATCCGAGACCGGGACGAAGGTTCTCCTCGCTGCCCGGGCGCCCGGGCACCGCGCACCTCAGCGGCCCGTGAAGGCGGAGGTTTGCGACAATAATGCCGTGAGCGGCATCGTCAGTGAGAATCGGTCAGATGGCGGCGATCGCTACGTCGCCTACTCCTACCTCAGAGCGGGGGAGGACTTCCGCGCGTTCGAGCTCGCTCCTGAGTTCGGCCGGGTGCCGCTGTACCAGGCCGGCCTGACCGACGAGCAGGCGCGGCGGGCCCGCACCTTGCTGGGCGACAGCATGGTCATCAGCCTGCACGACCACCCTGTCAGGTTCCCGCTGCGGATGGAGGAGACGCCCGAGTACAACAGGACCGGCCGCCAGCACGCCGCCTACGCCGGGCTGGCCGCGTCGGGCATTACCGTGGTCTTCGACAACATGATGGACGGCACCGCCTGCGTGACCGGCAACGCGCCGTGGCGATGGGACGACATCATCACCGACCTCGGCATGCGGCAGGCCGACCTGGCACATCAGCAGCACGTGATGACGATCCGCACCGTGGCCGACATCGACGAGGCCTACCGGTCGGGCCGCGTGGGGCTGGTGTTCGGCCTCGAGGCGGCCACGCCCATCGAGAACGAGCTCGACCGGCTCGACGTGCTGTACGGCCTCGGACTGAGGCAGATCGGCATCGCGTACTCCGACGCCAACACCCTGGGCAGCGGACTGGCCGAGCCGGTCGACGGCGGGCTGACAGCGTTTGGCCACCGCGCCGTCACCAGGATGAACCAGCTCGGCCTGGCCGTCGACCTGTCCCATTCCTCCGACCGGACCGCGCTTGACGTGTGCGCGCACACTGCCAGGCCCGTGTTCATGACCCATGCGGGAGCGCGGGCGGTGTGGGACATTCCGCGGATGAAGCCCGATGACGTGCTGCGGGCCGTCGCCGAGACCGGCGGCGTGATCGGCGTGTCCGCGGCTCCGCACACCACGCTCTCCGCGCCGCATCCCAGGCACAGCATCGAGTCGGTCATGGACCACTTCAGATACTGCGCCGACCTGGTCGGCATCGAGCACGTGGCCTTCGGCCCTGACACCCTGTACGGCGACCACGTGATGCTGCACAAGATCTTCGCGCGCCTGCTCAGCCTCGGAGCCTTCCGCGGTCCGGCCTTTGACCCGGTGGCCTACGTCGACGGGCTCGAGAACCCGACGGAGAACTTCGGCAACATCATCGGCTGGCTCGTCCAGCACGGCTACGACGACGACGCGATCAGGGCGGTCGCCGGCGGCAACATCTACCGGGCGCTGCGGGCCATCTGGGTCAGCTAGGGCCGCAGGCCACCTGACGAGGCGGTGAGCGTCAGCGCGAGCGCGACCAGCGCGAGCCCCGTCACGGCCACGGTCACCGCCAGCAGCCGGCGCGAGCCGGGCGCGCTGGCCGGTCCTGGCCCCGGCGGCATGTGGCCGATCAGCCACACCACGACGCCGAGCGCCAGCACCAGGACCGCGCTCACCGGCCGGAACTTCAGCAGCGCCGCACCGACACCGAAGAACGCGATCGAGATGCGCGTCCAGGCCAGTTCCGTCCGCTCCCTGGCCAGCGCGGGATCGTGCCCCTCGATGTCCTCGAGCGGCTCGGCCCGGCGCTCGCCGTCGCCTGGCTTCACCGGGAGGCGACCCTTGAGTAGATGTCGACGGCTCCGGCGAGCAGTGCGATGACCGTGATCGTGGCGGCGAGGATCTTCGGCAGCTGCGAGCGGGTGAGCGGCGCGCTGAGGCGGAGCGCGCGCTGATTGGCCTTCCACTCGAAGTAGCTGAGCACCGCCATCACCGCGCCAAGCAGGATCAGCGGCGTGGCGATCACTGACCGGCCCCACGGGACGCTGGGGAACGGCGGCAGCAGCTGGGCGACGGCCAGGCCGCCGACGACCAGGGCCAGCGACGTGCGGCTCCAGGCCAGAAACGTGCGCTCGTTGGCCATCGTGAACCGGGCGTCGGGCTCCGTGCCCTCGTCAGCGCGGCGGTCTGCGTTATCGCTCAATGCCCTTTCCGTTCTTCGTCGGCACCGGCCGGCAGGCCATGAGAGCAGTTTCTCGCATGAGGGCGGGAGGCATGCGCAGGCGGGGGACATGCCGTGCTGGCCTCGGGTCCTTCGGGCCCGGCCGCTGGCCTCGGCCGTCACGCGGGCCGCTGATAGATTAAAAGGCGCAAAGAGGGCGAGATCGAGCGAGAGGAATCCCTGGCATGGAAGAGATCCTGGGCGCTGGTGACCTGGAGCTGCTCCGCAAGGACTTCTCGGCGAATCCGGCGTACAAGCTGGCGCAGAACGCGGTTACCCGGGTGACCGTTGACGACGTGGCGATCAGCAGGGACGTGGTCAATAACTCCGACCATTCGCTGTCGGTCTTGCTCGATGACTGGAAGGTGACCGACCAGCAGCGCAGCGGCCGGTGCTGGCTGTTCGCCGGGCTGAACCTGCTGCGGGTCGGCGCGATGAAGAAGATGGGGCTCAAGGAGTTCGAGTTCTCCCAGAACTACGCCATGTTCTGGGACAAGATCGAGCGCGCGAACTACCTGCTCGAAGCGGTCATCGAGACGGCCGGCCGGGACATCGACGACCGGACCGTGGCGCACCTGCTCGAGGCGGCCGCCGAGGACGGCGGTCAGTGGAACATGTTCGTCGCCATCGTCAACAAGCACGGGCTTGTGCCCAAGGCGTACATGCCAGAGACGCAGAGCTCGGGCGACACGGGGCGGATGAACTCCGTCCTGCGCAGCCAGCTCAGGCAGGGCGCCAAGGCGGTGCGCGCGGCGTTCGCGAGCGACGGCATCGGCGCGGCGCGGCAGGAGAAGGCAGAGGTCCTCAAGGTGATCTACCGGGTGCTCTGCATCCACCTCGGCACCCCGCCCGAGCGGTTCGACTGGCAGTGGACCGACAAGGACAAGAACTTCCACCGCGACGGGGTCCTCACGCCGCAGGAGTTCGCGGCCAGGTACGTGGAGCTGCCGATCGACGACTACGTCTGCCTGGTGCACGACCCGCGCCCGACCAGCCCGACTGGCAGGACGTTCACCGTCCAGTACCTCGGCAACGTGCTCGGCGCCCCGCCGGTCACCTACCTCAACGTCGAGATGCCGCTGATGAAGGAGATCGCCGCCCGGGCGCTGCAGAGCGGCGAGCCCGTGTGGTTCGGCTGCGACGTCGGCAAGATGATGAGCAACGAGTACGGCCTGTGGGACGCCGAGCTCTATGACCTGCCGTCGGTGTATGGCACCGACTTCTCGCTCGGCAAGAGCGACCGGCTGCTCTATCACGAGACCCTGATGACGCACGCCATGCTCTTCACCGGCGTCGACCTCCTGGACGGCGTGATCCGCAAGTGGCGCGTCGAGAACAGCTGGGGCACCAGCCGGGGCAAGGACGGCTTCTTCACGATGAACGACTCGTGGTTCGGCGAGCACGTCTTCGAGATCGCCGCCCGCAAGGACGCGCTGCCCGAGTCGCTCCGCGAGGCGCTCGGCACCGAGCCGATCGTGCTCCCTGCCTGGGACCCCATGGGCGCGCTGGCAGGGTAGGCGACGCCAGCGCCCGAGTGAATGTGACGCCCACTGAGCTTCTGCCGCTGGGTGTCACATTCGAGGCTGCGGGCTAGCCGCGGCCGATGAACGGCATTTTCGTGGCCGCGATGGTCAGGAACTGGACGTTCGCGTCGAGCGGCAGGCCGGCCATGAACAGGATCGCGTCGGCGACGTGCTGCGGATCGAAGGTCGGCTCCGGCGCCACCGTGCCGTCGGCCTGCAGCGCGCCGCGTTCCAGGCCGCGGGTCATCTCGGTCGCGGCGTTGCCGATGTCGATCTGCCCGCAGGCGATGTCGAACGCGCGCCCGTCCAGCGCCAGCGACTTGGTCAGGCCGGTGATCGCGTGCTTGGTGGCGGTGTAGCCGACCGACCGCGGCCTCGGGCTGTGCGCGGAGATGGACCCGTTGTTGATGATCCTTCCGCCGCGCGGCCGCTGCGCCTTCATCATCCGGACGGCGTGGCTGGCGCACAGGAACGCACCAGTCAGGTTCACCGCCACGATCTGCTGCCAGCCGTCGAACGAGATCTCGTCGACGGCGCCGCCCGGGCCGAACACGCCCGCGTTGTTGACCAGCACGTCCAGCCGGCCCCAGCGCCGCTCGACGGCCCCGAACAGCCCGGCGACCGACTCGGGCACGCTGACGTCGGCCTGCACAGCCATCGCGGCCGCAGCAGACCCGGCCGTCGCGATCGTCTCGGCCAGCTCGGCTTCCCGGCGGCCGGCGGCGGCGACCCGCCAGCCGGCCGCCAGCAGCGTCCTGGTGATGGCTCGCCCGAGGCCCGAGCTCGCGCCCGTGACGACCGCTGTGCCGGTCAAGACGGGCCGGTCAAGACTCGACGACGGCGAGGCCGGCCTTGGCGACGTCCATGTCCTGGGTGTAGTGGCCACCGCTGACCCCGATGGCGCCGACGATCTTCCCGTCGATCGTGATCGGGAAGCCGCCGCCGAACACGATCAGCCGGTCGATGCCCGCTGCGGCGCCAAGGGCCAGGGGCGGGTCGTCCTTGACGAACTCGTGCCAGCCGTCGGTCGACAGCCCGAATCCCGCCGCCGTGTAGGCCTTGTCCTGGGCGATCTGCACCGACAGCAGCGCGGCGCCGTCCATCCTGCTGAACGCCTTCAGCACCCCGCTGTCATCGACAACGGCGATCACGAACGGATGGCCCATCTCGGCCGCCTTCCGTTCTGCCGCGTCAATCATCGCGTGCGCGAGCTCGGTAGAGACGCTTGGCCGGTCAAATGTCGCTGCCATTGCTACCCTCCGTTCGGTCCTCAGGCGCATGGTCGCTGGCGGCATACCGCCGCTCGACGTCGCGGACCTGAGGCAGGCCGATGAAATCGGTGAATTCGCCGAAGCTGGGCAGCTCACTCAGAACGGCAGCGGGGGTGCCAGCCGTGGCGATCTCCTGCAGTATGCCGCGCATCGCCGCCGTCGCGGCCAGCAGAGTGCCGATCGGAAAGATCACGATCCGGTAGCCGAGCTCGCGCAGCCTGGCGAGGCTGATCGGCGGCGTCTTGCCGCCCTCGGCCCAGTTGAACAGCAGCGGCACGCCGGGGAAGCAGGCCGTCACCTCCGCCGCTTCCGCGTCGGTGAAGACCGCTTCTATGAACAGGACGTCGGCGCCGGCGTCGCGGTACAGGCCGACGCGGTCGATCGCGGCTTGAAGACCCTCAACGGCGCGGGCGTCGGTCCTGGCGATGATCACGAAGTCGGGATCAGCGCGCGCCTCGGCCGCCGCCCGCACCTTCTGCGCCATCTCTTGCGGCGCGATGACCTGCTTGCCCTCCATGTGGCCGCACTTCTTCGGCGCGACCTGGTCCTCGATGTGGATGCCCGCCACTCCCGCCGATTCGAACGCGCCGACAGTCCTGATCACGTTCAGCGGGTTGCCATAGCCGGTGTCGGCGTCGGCTATCACCGGGATGTCGACGCTGGCCGCGATCCGCCCCGCGTTGTCCGCCATCTCGGTCATCGTGAGCAATCCGACATCGGGGCGGCCGAGCAGCGCTGCGGAGGTGCCGAAGCCCGTCATGTAGACCGCGGCGAATCCGGCCTCCTCGACCAGGCGGGCGGCCAGCGGATCGAAGGCGCCAGGCGCCACGATGGTCTCGCCCGAGCTGAGCAGCTCGCGCAGCCGGGCCGGGCCGCCTGTGCCGCGGGTCATCCGGGCGGTCACCGGGCATCGCCCGCGTGGGAACCGGCGCCAGCGCCGGCCCCGCTGGCCGCGCCCGCATCGTGCTTGCCGCAGCCGCACGGGCGCGGCGCCTTGACCATGACGCCCTGCATGACGAGGTCCAGGATGGTCTCGAAGATGTCGTCCTCGGTCACGCCCGCGAGCTCGTCCCTGATCTGCCAGATGTGCGGGTACTCGGCCTTGTCGACCGCGAGGTAGGCCCTCGTCCACGCCGAGATGTCAGCTTCCTGCTGGCTCGGGTCGAGGGCGAGGAACGCGGCCTCGCTTCCGGCCCACGCCAGCGTGAAGTCGCCGAGCGCGCGGTACATCCTCGCGGCCGCCGCCCCTGTGAAGCCGGCCGCCAGCACCGCCCCGATCAGCGCGTCGACGATCCGCATCTCGGCGGGGCGCTGCGTGGTCCGCGACGCGGACAGCGCGGCGGCCCCTGGGTGCGCCTGGTATGTCGTCCGCAGCCTCCTGGTGGCGTCGATCACGGTGTCCACCCAGCACTCCTGCGCCACCAGCCCGGTCATCGCCTCCTCGATCAGCCGGTCGGCGATGGCCAGGACCAGGTCGTCCTTGCTGGCGAAATGCCGGTACACGGCGGTCGGGTCCGCGCCGAGCGCGCGGCCCAGCTTCGGCAGGCTGAAGCCGTCGGCCCCCTCGGTGTCCAGCAGGCGCAGGCTCTCGGTGACGATCGCCTCCGGCGTCAGGCTGCCACGGCGCAGCCGCCCGGTCCGACGCCCAGCGGTAGTGCTCGCCATCGCCCGCCCTGCCTCGCTCGCGCTGTCGCAGATAACAGCTTGATTACCGTCGCTAACGAGGAAGCTACTCGACAGGGGCGTCTCTTACAAGGCTTTGTCAGAGCCGTTGACTATGAGCCCGGTAAGTGATCTAATCACCCGCATTGAAACCCCCTGATACAGGAGGTCCGGGTGCGGCCGGATCCCGAGCTGGCTTTCTATAACGGAGCGGTCTTCGACGGTGCCCGCTTCTTGCCGCCAGGCAGCGTGGTCCGGGTGCGCAACGGCTCCATCACCGCCGTCGAGGCCGGCGGTGAGCCGCTGCGCGGCGCCGAGCCGGTCGACCTGGCCGGCGGGACCTTGTTTCCCGGGTTCATCGACGCCCACGTGCATCCGGTGTTCGCAGGTGACCGGATGTGCCGGTGCGACCTCGCCGGGATCACGACCGCTACCGGGTACGCGGACGTCATCGCGGCGTACGCGAAGGCGCATCCCGACGCTGAGTGGATCACCGGCGGCGGCTGGTCGATGGAGGCCTTTCCCGGCGGGATCCCTGGCAAGGACCTGCTCGACCGGGTGACCGGCGGCCGGCCGGCGTTCCTGCCGAACCGGGACGGCCACGGCGCCTGGGTCAACAGCCGCGCTCTGGAGATCGCCGGGATCGACGCCAGCACCCCGGATCCGCCCGATGGCCGGATCGAGCGGGACGCCGGAGGGCAGCCGGCGGGCACGCTCCAGGAGGGCGCACAGCACCTGGTCTCCCGGCTGATCCCGGCCACCTCGACCGATGACTGGTACGCCGGGCTGCTGGCCGGGCAACAGTACCTGCTGTCACTCGGCATCACGGGCTGGCAGGACGCTATCGTCGGCAGCCACCCGGGACTGCCCGACCCGATCGACGCGTACCTGCGGGCCGCGGAAGCGGGCACGCTCAAGGCCAACGTAGTCGGCGCGCTGTGGTGGGAGCGGGACAGGGGCATCGAGCAGGTCGCCGAGCTGATCGAGCGGCGACGCGGCGGGCAGGCCGGCCGGTTCCGCGCGACCAGCGTGAAGATGATGCTGGACGGCGTCGCGGAGAACCACACCGCGGCGATGCTCGAGCCCTACCTGGACGGTCACGGGTGCGCGACCGAGACGTCCGGCCTTGACTTCATCGACCCCGACGAGCTCCCGCGGTACGTGGCGGCGCTTGACCGCGAGGGCTTCCAGGTGCACTTCCACGCGCTCGGTGACCGGGCGGTGCGGAACGCCCTCGACGCCATCGCAGCCGCGCGCGCCGCGAACGGCGCGAGCGGACTGCGCCACCACCTCGCGCACCTGCAGGTCGTGCACTCGGACGACATCCCGCGCTTCGCCGCGCTGTCGGCGACAGCGAACATCCAGCCGCTCTGGGCTACCCACGAACCGCAGATGGACGAGCTCACGATCCCGTTCCTCGGTGAACGGCGGAGCGGCTGGCAGTACCCGTTCGGCGCGCTGCTCGCTGCCGGAGCGCCGATGTGCGCAGGCAGCGACTGGTCAGTGTCCAGCCCCGACCCGCTCGCGGGAGCGCACGTCGCCGTGAACCGGTCCAGCCCGGGCGGGCCGGATGGTTCAGCCCCTGAGCCCTTCCTGCCCGGCCAGGCGCTCAGCCCAGAGGCCATCTTCGCGGCGTACACCGCGGGCAGCGCCAGGGTGAACGGCCTGGAGAACGTGACCGGGGCCATCGCGCCAGGGCTGGACGCCGACTTCGCCGTCGTCGACGCGGACCTGGCACACGGGGCCGCGGCCGAGATCGGCCAGGGGTCTGTCGCGGCGACCTGGGTCCGCGGCGAAGTGGCCTACCAGCGGACCTGACCAGTACGACAAACCCAGGCGGCCAGCGCCCGGGGGGAGCAGAGGAGGACACATGGCCAGCACTACGAGCCGCCGGGCCGCGATGTCCGTCGCTGCGGCGGCCACGGCAGCGGCCCTGGCGATCGCCGCGTGCGGCAGGTCAGCGCCTGGCACTGGCGGGAACGGCAATTCACAGGGCACGATCTCGCCTACCAAGGGCCTGGTGGTGAGCACGACGCCGGGAACCAAACCGGTCTCGTCGGTCACCTGGGCGGTGTACAGGGACGTGAACTCGCTGGACCCGATCTTCGCGTTCGACTACCCGGAGAACACGGCGCTGTCGCTGATGTGCGAGTCGCTGCTGAAGCAGGCACCGGACGGGGCGATCGGCACCGGGCTGGCGACCATGACCAACCCGTCGCCGACCTCCCTGGTGTTCACCATCAACAAGGCGGCGACGTTCTGGGACGGGCACCCGGTGACCCCCGCAGACGTGGTCTACAGCCTGGACCGGGGGATGAGCGCGAGCCTCGGCGGGTTCTACACGCTGGTGTTCAGCCGGGTGAAGTCGATCGCGGCGACGGGCAGCGATCAGGTCACTATCACGCTCAAGCAGCCTGACTACTGGCTGCCCGGCGAGCTCGCGTCGATGGGCGGAATCGTGATCGAGAAGGCCTTCGCGCAAAAGCAGGGCAAGAAGTACGGCACGCCGTCGGGCAGCATCATGTGCACGGGCGCGTACAAGTTCAAGTCGTTCACGCCCGGCGTGGGCGTCACCGCGGTGCCGAATACGAGCTACTGGCAGCCCTCGGTCAAGCCGCTGGTGGGCCAGATCATCATCAAGGGCGTCGCGTCGGACACCCAGCTGACCTCGGGGCTGACCACCGGCGCGATCCAGGGCACGTTCACCTCTGGCGGCCTGTCCACGCTGCCGCAGCTGAAGGCAGGCAGCGCGGTGAACATCTACAACGGGCAGGGCTGGTCCACCGACGCGTTCATCGTGTCCAGCACCGAGGGCGTGCTCGGCGACGTCAGGGTCCGGCAGGCCCTGTCGCTGGCGCTGAACCGCCAGGCGATCATCGCCAACGTGTACAAAGGGGCGGCGCTGATGCCGCGCTGGCTGTCCAACCCTGGCGTGTTCGGGTACGGCAAGTCGGTGTTCACCAAGGCCTACGATTCCTCGCCGCTGATGTCGTACAACCTGGCCAAGGCCAAGAAGCTGGTCAAGGCGGCCGGAGCCACCGGCAAGACGTTCACGATCGGCACCTCGCAGCAGATAGCCAACATCGCCGCGGTCACCGGCGCCTACCAGGCCGCGGCCAACGCCATCGGGCTGAAGACCGTGCTCAAGAACGTGTCGGCGCAGAACTACATCAACTTCTTCATCGATCCCAAGGCCAGGGCCGGGGTGGACGGCTTCCTGACCGTGAACTACGGCGACTACGCGGACCCGGCCGCGCTGCTGTCCACGCTGGTCATTCCGCACGCGTCGCAGAACTATGACAACTTTGACGACAAGACGATCGTGAACTGGCTGGAGCAGGCCCGCTCGACCGCGAACCCAGAGGCCCGGGCGGCCCTCGTCGCCAAGGCGGAGGAGCGGGCGGCCAAGCTGATGGTCTGGATCCCGGACGTGCAGCCGGACAACCTGCTGATCATGTCCAAGAACCTGACCGGCGCGACCGCGTCCTTCGCCTACATGTTCGCGCCGTGGGCGAACACCCTGGGCGGGCGGTGAGCCGGTGCGCTGGCGGTTCCTGGCCCGCAGGCTGGCGATGCTGGTCGCCAGCCTGCTGGTCGCCAGCTTCGTGATCTTCGGCGCTCTGTTCCTGGCGCCGGGGAACCCGGTCGCTGCGCTGTCAGGCGGACGCTCGCTGCCCGCCAGCAGCCTTCGCGTGCTGGAGGCGAGGTACCACCTGAACCAGCCGTTCTTCGCCCAGTACTGGTACTGGCTGGACAACGCGCTGCACGGGAACCTCGGCATCTCGATCACCCTGCGAGAGGACGTGAGCACGCTGATCGCGTCCCGGATCTGGACTACGGCCGGGCTGGTGCTGTACGCGTCGGTCATCATCCTGGTGATCGGGATCGGGATGGGCGTGCTGGCCGGCCTGCGGCCAGGCTTCACGGACACGTCCGTGCTGGTGACCAGCGCGATCTCGGCTGCGATCCCGTCGTTCGTGGCCGCGATCATCTTGATCGCGCTGTTCGCCGTCAAGCTGCGCTGGTTTCCCGCCCTGGGCAACGGCTCGGACCTGGTGAGCAACGTGCGGCACCTCACGCTGCCCGCGTTCGCGCTCGCGCTCTCGTCGCTGGCCATTGTCGCCCGGGTGACCAGGTCGGCGATCAGGGAGGAGGCCGACCGTGAGCACGTGCAGACGGCCACCAGCCGCGGCATCCCCCGCCGCCAGCTTGTGCGGCGGCACATCCTGCGGAATGCGGCTATCCCGATCGCCACGGTGTCGGGCATCACGATCGCCTCGCTGATCGCCGTCGCCGCTGTTGTGGAGACCGCGTTCAGCCTGAACGGGCTCGGCGCTTACCTGGTCGCCTCGGCCCAGAACAAGGACCTCGCGGTCGTGCAGGGTATCTCGCTGGTGCTGGTCACCGCGTTCGTGGTGATCAACGTGGCGGTGGACCTGGCGTACGCGGCCCTCGACCCGCGGGTCTCGCTGGGAAGCAGGGCCCAATGATGCGTCGTGCCGGAGGCGCGCGATGATGCGTCGTGCCGGAGGCGCGCGATGAGCGCCATCCCCGGCGGCAGCGCGGTGCCGCTCGTGACAGTCCGGGCGCCGCGCCGCGGCAGGCGGGCGGCTGGGCTGCTGCGTGGCACCGGCCCAGCCGGCATGATCTCGGCGGGCGTGATCGCGCTCGCGACCGTCGTCGCCGTGATCGGCGGCCTGGTCGCGCCGTTCAGCCCCACGGCGCCGAACCTGGCCCTGTCGTTTGTCGGCCCGACCGGGGCGCACCTGCTCGGCTATGACTACGAGGGCCGGGACGTGCTGTCCAGGTTGCTGGCCGGCGCACAGTCGTCCATGCTCGGCCCGCTTGCCGTGGTAGTCGGCGCGCTGGTAATCGGCACCGTACTGGCGGTGATCGCTGCGTGGCGACGCGGGGCGGTGGACGCGTTCATCGGTTCTGGGCTGGACATCCTGTTCGCGTTCCCCGGCATCCTGCTGGCGGTGCTGGCGGCGGCCGTGTTCGGCGCCGGGCTGTGGGCGGCGGTGATCTCGCTGGCGATCGCCTACATGCCCTACGTCGCCAGGGTGCTTCGCGGTGCGGCTCTGAAGGAACGAAGCCAGCCCTACGTCGCGGCGCTCGAGGTGCAGGGGGCGTCGGCCACGACGATCTGCCTGCGGCACATCGTGCCGAACATCATGCCGCTGATCGTCGCCCAGGCGACGATCCTGTTCGGCTACGCGATGGTCGACCTCGCCGCGGTTTCTTTCCTCGGCCTCGGTGTCCAGCCGCCGGCTCCGAACTGGGGCGTGATGATCTCAGAGAACCAGGTCGGCATCCCGCAGGGCTACCCGCTCCCCGCGCTCGCCGCCGGAGCCTGCATCGTCGCGGTCGTGATCGCGTTCAACGTGCTCGGCGAGCGCCTCTTCGAGCAAGCGCAGGCCAGGCAGTGAGTCAGACCGAGGGCGCGCGGAGCGCCGCCGCCACAGTGAGTTCTGGTCCCCAGGCCAGCAGCCTTGCCGGACGGCCCCTGCTCGAGGTCGAGGACCTGACCGTCCTGCTCCGGGTGGAGGGTGTGCAGCGCGCGGTCCTGCGCGATGTCTCGCTCAGCGTCCGTCCCGGCGAGGCGGTGGGGCTGGTCGGCGAGTCAGGCTCAGGCAAGTCGATGACCGCGCGGGCGATCGACCGCCTGCTGCCGCGCGGCGCCGAGGTCAGCGGGCAGATCAGCTTCGACGGCTCGGACGTGATGGCGCTCGGCGGCGCCGCGCTGCGCGGGTACCGGAACCAGGTCGCGATGATCTTCCAGGATCCGCGCGCGCACGTGAACCCCGTCCGCCGGATCGGCGACTTCATGACCGAGGCTCTGCGGACCAACCTCGACGTGCCAGCGGCCGAGGCGAACCGCCGGGCGGCTGAGATGCTCGGTCAGGTCGGCATCGCCGACGGGCAGCGGCGGCTGCGGCAGTATCCGCACGAGCTGTCCGGCGGCATGCTGCAGCGCGTCATGATCGCCGCGGCCTTGCTCACCGAGCCGAAGCTGCTGCTCGCGGACGAGCCGACCACCGCGCTCGACGTCACCACCCAGGCCGAGGTGATGGCGATCATGGATGACCTGCGCCGGGAGTTCGGCCTGGCGATGCTGTTCATCACGCACGACCTGGAACTGGCCGCGGCGATCTGCGACCGGACCGCGGTGATGTACGCGGGGCAGATCGTCGAGGTGCGCGAGTCGGCGCTGCTGCATGGCGATCCGCTCCATCCGTACACCGCGGCGCTGTCAGCGGCCAGGCCGGACATCGCCCAGACCGCCGAGCGGCTCGCGGCGATTCCCGGGCGGCCGCTCTCGGCATTCGAGGCGCCGGACAGCGAGTGCGCGTTCGCCCCCCGGTGCCCGCACGTGCGGGATATCTGCCGGTCGGAGGTCCCCGAGCTGGTGGACCTGGACGGCGGCCTGTCGCGGTGCGTCCGCGCGATCGACCTGCGCGGTCACCTGCAGGCAGCGAGCCTCTCAGGTGGTGCGGACGATGCCTGAGCCTGTCGCGATCGTGAAACCCGGCCCGGCGGGCAACGGCGGCCATGCGGTGCTCGAGGTCAGCGAGCTGCGCAAGGAGTTCGGCGAGCTCGTCGCCGTCGGCGGGGTGACCTTCACGGTCAGCGAGGCCAGGTCGCTCGCGATCGTGGGGGAGTCAGGGTCTGGCAAGACGACGATCGCGCGGATGATCGTCGGGCTGGAACGGCCCACCGCGGGAGCCATCACGGCATGCGGCAGGGAACGGTCGACCCCGGCGCGCTCGGCCAGGGAGCGCCGCCGCCGGGGCAGCGAGGTGCAGATCGTCTTCCAGGACCCGTATACGAGCCTGGATCCGCGGCAGACCGCGGAGGCCACGATCGACGAGGTGCTGCGGCTGCACCACGGCTGGGCGGCCGGACGGCGGCGGGCGAGGATCGAGGAGCTGACCGGGCTGGTCGGGCTCGACCAGCGGCAAGCCAGGGCGCTGCCGCGTGCCCTGTCGGGCGGGCAGCGGCAGCGGGTCGCGATCGCGCGGGCGCTCGCCGCGGAGCCGCGGGTGCTGATCCTCGACGAGTCGGTGGCCGCGCTCGACGTGTCGATCCAGGCCCAGGTGCTGAACCTGCTGGCCGACATCCGCGACTCGACCGGCGTCTCCTACGTGCTGATCAGCCACGATCTGGCCGTGGTACGGCAGCTCACCGACGACGCGATCGTGCTGCACCGCGGGGTCGTGGTCGAGCAGGGGCCGACGGCGCGCGTCCTGGACGACCCGCAGCACGAGTACACGAAACGGCTGCGCGCGAGCGTGCCACGGCCCGGCTGGAAGCCGCGCCGCGGGGCGCTGAACGCTGGCCCGACGGGGGAGGAACCGCACAAGCCATGACTGACCTGCACTACCTGTCCGCGACGGACGCGCTGGCGAAGTTCCGCAGCAAGGAACTCTCGCCGGCGGAGCTGCTCCAGGCGGTGACGGCTCGCGCGGAGGCCGTCGAGCCCGCCATCAACGCGTTCGCCGAGTCCCGCTTCGACGAGGCGCTGCAGGCCGCGAAGGCAGCTGAGGGCAGGTATGCAAGGGGCGAGCCGCTCGGACCGCTCGACGGGCTGCCGGTCGCGGTCAAGGAGGAGGCGCCGATCGCCGGGCAGCGCAACACGCTCGGCTCGCTCCCTCTCAAGGACAACGTGGCCACCGAGACGGCCGCGTTCGTGCAGCGGATCATCGACGCCGGCGGGATCGTGCACGCCAGGACCGCGACACCGGAGTTCTCCAGCGCGCCAGTGACCTGGACCAGGCTGTGGGGCGTCACCAGGAACCCGTGGAACACCGCGTTCTCGCCTGGTGGCTCGAGCGGCGGGTCGGGCGCCTCGCTCGCGGCGGGGTCGACGACGCTGGCGACCGGCTCGGACATCGGCGGTTCGATCAGGATCCCCTCGTCCTTCAGCGGCGTGGTCGGGTTCAAGCCGCCATACGGCCGGGTGCCCGAGGTCCCGCCGTTCAACCTCGACCACTACTGCCACGAGGGCCCGATGGCCCGCACCGTGGCCGACTGCGCGCTGCTGGAGAACGTGATCGCCGGGCCGCATCCCAGCGACGTGGCGTCGCTGCGGCCCAAACTGGAGCTTCCCGGCACGCTGGAAGGCATTGCGGGGATGCGCATCGCGCTCTCTGTTGATCTCGGCTGCTATCGCGTCGATGACGACGTCGCGGCGAACACGCTCACGGCGGCAGACCGGCTCAAGGATGCCGGGGCGATCGTCAGCGAGGTCACCCTGCCCTGGGACCTGGCGACGATCGCGAGGACCGTGGACATCCACTTCGGCATGATTTTCGGCGCCTCGATGAAGGAGATCGACGATCAGCACCATGACCAGCTGACGCCCTACGTGCAGCGCCTGGTGGCCGAGTCGAAGAAGATAAGCAAGGACGACTTCTACGCTGGCTTGCTGCTCGAGGCCGAGTTCTACGCGCCGCTTGGCCAGATCCTCGAGGATCACGACGCGCTGATCTGCCCGACGTTCGCGGTGCCCGCGCTGCCCGCCGAGTACGACGCCGGCGACACGGTCGAGGTGAACGGCGCGCCCGTCGCCCGGTGGTTCGACGTGATGATGACGGTGCCGTTCAACATCGCCAGCCGCTGCCCGGTCATGAGCATCCCGTCTGGCCTGTCGAAGGACGGCGTGCCGACCGGGCTGGCCGTGGTCGGCAAGACCTACGACGACGTGACCGCGTTTCGCGTCGCGGCCGCGCACGAGGCACGCCTGCCCTGGCTGACCGCCGCGGGCCCCCGGCCGCCGCTGTGACCGAGATGCATCCAGCCACGCTGATGGCCGGGGCGCCACCCTTCCTCGGCGATTCACAGGTCACACTGGCGAACTGGCAGGATCCGCCCTTCAACCGCTGGGCGTTCCAGCACGTCAGGGAGCTGATCCCGGGCGCCAGGATCGCGGCGGCCAGCCACGCAAGACCGCTGGCCAGGGACGAGCACCGGCTCGGGCGTCTTGCGTTCGCCGTCAACGGAGCGCAGCTGACCGTCGATGAGTTCCTCGATGGCAGCTACACCGACGGCTTCCTGGTCGTGCACCGCGGCGAGATCGTTTGCGAGCGGTACTTCAACGGGATGCGACCGGAGACGCCGCACCTGCTGATGTCGGTCTCGAAGTCGGTCACCGCGGCCGTGGCAGGCGCCCTCGCGGGCCGCGCGGTACTCGACCCGGCCGCCGAGGTCAGCACCATCGTGCCCGAACTCGGTGGAACGTCCTTCGCCGGGGCGACCGTGCAGCAGCTGCTCGACATGCGGGCGGGGACTCGTTTCAACGAGGATTACGCAGACCTCGACGCTGATGTCCGCAGCTATGAGCGGGTCTACCTGTGGCGGCCGCCGGCCAGCGAGCGGGACGCGGCGGACGCGATCAGCTACTTCGCCACGCTGGCCAATGACGGGCCGCACGGCGGCCCGTTCAGGTACCGGTCGATCCTCACCGACGTGCTCGCGTTTGTCATCGAGCGGGCCGCGGGGGCCCGGCTGCACGAGCTGATCAGCCGCGAGCTATGGCAGCCGATGGGCGCGGAGTACGACGCCGAGATCACGCTCGACCGGCACGGCAACCCGATGGCGGACGGCGGTGTCAGCGCGACGCTGCGGGACCTCGCGCGGTTCGGGCTGCTGTACCTGAACCGCGGCCTCGCCGGGGATCGCCAGGTCGTGCCCGGCTGGTGGGTCGACGACACCGTGCGCGGCGCATCTGACGGGCCGCAGGCGTTCGCCGAGGGAGACGACCGCGCCGGGTACCCGGACGGCGGCCACTACCGGAACTGCTGGTGGGTGCGCGAACCGGCGCTGCCCTTCTACCACGGCAGCGGGATCAACGGACAGGGCGTATTCGTGCACGGACCGGCGCAGACGGTGGTCGCCAAGCTGTCGACGTGGCCGGTCGCCTGGAGCGACGAGCTCTACGGCCAGACGATCGCGTGCGTGCAGGCGATCACCGGCGCCTTGGCAGCAGGGCAGGCCTGAGGGTCAGGGCGGCCTGAGTCGCCAGGCCGGACGAGGCCGGTCTCGTAGCCGTAGACGACCGCGTGCGCGCGGTCGCGCAGCCTGGCCTCGCCGTCGACGGTGAGCTCGGCGCGCAGGCCGGCCTGCCTGGCCCGCTCGACGAGGGCGGGAACGTCATGCAGCCGAGGCCGCGGTGCCTGCGGGCCGGCGGCCTTGGGGCCGGCCTTGCTTGCTGTCTCGGTCTGCCGCAGCCGGCGCACAAGCGCGTTGAGCTCGTCGAGGCCTTCGCGTGCCCCCTGCTCGATGGTGGCGACCGCGGTCACCGCGGCCTGCGGATCGCCGGCCGCGGCGAGCCTGGCCGCACCGGCCTGCACCGCGATGGCGCTGAGCTGGTGACCGACCACGTCGTGCACCTCGCGGGCCAGGCTGGCCCGCTCCTCGTCGTAGGCCTGCCTGGTCTGGCTCGCGACGAGGTCGCGGTGGGCGGCCGTGATCTCGCCGACGGCCAGGGCGGTGGCGAACAGCGCGCACCCGATGGCGGTGGTGTGGTTGCCCTCGATGGCTTGCAGGGTGATGATCGCCGCGAGTACGGCCAGGGCCACCAGGACCCTGACGGCCGTCCTCAGGGTCTTATTGCCGTAAGCGCCGAGCCCGTAGGCGGCGGTCAGCACGGCGGCGCTCGCCGACCACAGGTTCAGGTGCAGGGCGAACTTGACCGCGAGCGCGGCCGCGGTCACGCCGAGGACGACGGGCGGCAGCCTCCGCCGCCAACCGAACGGCACGGACTGTGCGGCTGCGAGCGCGACGAAGCCGGCGATCTCCAGGACCGAGCCGCCGTGTCCCGGCGGCCGCCACCACCACGGCACGTCGAAGAGCGCCCAGAGGGCGAGGCCGGCCGCGATGAGTCGGTCAGTGGCCACGGGCGTCAGATGCCGGACAAGGGCACGAGACATGCCTTGACGATACGTCCCTGGCTGGCCGGCCGGATCCCGCGAGCGCGGGCGTTGCCTGGGCGGCGTCCGGCTCATGCGGTCACATCCGCCGCGAACCGCCAGCGGGCAAGCAGGCCCGCGATCGCGGTGGTGCTGGCGACCCCGGCCAGGCCGGCGACCTGCCCGAGGTGCTGGCCGCCGCCGCTGAACCTGCTCCAGAAGCGGTCCGGCCAGGGCCAGCACGGCCCAGCATGTGAGCATCGTCGCTATCCCGGCCGAGGTGATCGTGAGCCACTTCGCGACGAGCACCAGGCCGCGGCGGCCCTGCCTGCCGAGCAACTGCCTGATCGTCCGCAGGCCCCATTCGCCGCCCCAGTGCGCGCCGGCGACGAGGGCGATCAGCACGAGTCCCGGCAGGGAGGCGAGCATGCCGGCAGCGACGTGCCCGATCTCGCCGGGCTGAGCGAGCGTGCTGGTCGCGGCGGCAGCCGCATTCGCGGCCGCGTGGGCCTGGCCGATCACGTGCCGGCACTGGACGGTGACCGCGTGGTCGCAGATGCCGGGAATCCGGGGGCTCGCCATCCCGTCCCTGGCGTTGTTGGCGGCGCCCCACGTGATCAGCAGGCAGAACCCGGTCACGGTCAGGCCCGCAGCCCAGACCAGAGGCCTGGCGAGCTTGCGGAACTCAGCCCGCAGCAGCGACATCATTTGCCCGTCCTCTCGTTGGCGGCGGTGGTGTCTCGTCCCGTGATGATCTCGAGGAACCGGTCTTCGAGCCGCGGCTGCTCGACGACCACGGACTCGGCAATGACGTCGCCGGCGATCAGCGCGGCGTTCACGTCCCTGCCGCTGTCGTGCCGCACCACGAATTCCTGGCCGGCGCCGGCGGCCACGACCTCGACCGGCCACCGGCTGAGCAGCCTGGCGGCCACGCCGCCGTCCGCGGCGTCGACTACGACCCTGACCTCGCGCCTGATCGTGCCGAGCGCGGCGGGCGGCCCCTCTTCGATGAGCCGGCCGCGGGCGATCACGGCGACCCTGTCACAGATCTGCTCGACCTCGGCGAGCAGGTGACTGGACAAGAACACCGTCGTTCCGTCCGCGGCGAGCCCGCGCAGCAGCTCGCGGATGTCCCTGATTCCCGGCGGGTCGAGGCCGTTGGCTGGCTCGTCGATGATCAGCAGCGGCGGGCGGCCGAGCATCGCGGCCGCGACGCCGAGGCGCTGCCGCATGCCGCGGGAGTAGGTCCTGACCTTGTTCGCGGCTGCGCCGGAGAGCCCCGTCATGTCGAGTACCCGGCCGATCTCGGCGGCACCGGCCCGGCGCGATGCCGCACGGCCGCTCGTCGCGGCGAGGACCTGCAGGTTCTGGCGTCCGGTCAGCCACGGGTAGAACGCGGGCTCCTCGATCATCGAGCCCGTCCTGCCCGTGAGCCTGGGATCAGGCAGCGGCCCGCCGAGCAGCTCGATCTGGCCGCCGGTGGGCGCGATGAGGCCGAGCAGCATCCTGATGGTCGTCGTCTTGCCCGCACCGTTCGACGACCGAATATCTACGGGATCAGTCGCTGCCGCTGGCCTGGTCGGCGAGCTGACCGGCCAGCGGCAGCGAGCGGAATGGCAGGTCCCCCGCCGCCCCCACTGGCGGGGAACCTGCCGGTCTCATCGGATATCCGGCTGGCTCACGCGGTCACGCAGCCAGCGGGCCGAGGGTGATCAGCCGCCACGCGTCATCCGAGTAGCTGCGCATCAGCGCGACTGCGTCATCAGGTTCGTCGCTCTTGAACAGCGCCGACCAGTCGCGGATCCTGAGGTGCAATGCGTACACGTCGCGAGTCGCCTCTTCGAACTGACTCCACGCGCTTGCCAGCGTGGCGGGGGTGTGCGACGAATGGGCGATAAGCTGCACCAAGTCTGGAACGACGGTCGTCGGATCATCGAGCGCGCAACCTTCCAAAATGCGACGGATCTCGCCGAATGTCATTTGATCGAGAAAGTCATGCGCGGGGTGATCGTCATCGAACTCGAGCCTTTCGGCGGATGAACTGGCGGCTGCCCGTCCGCTACCTGGTCCTGACAAATTGGCCATCCAGTACGGATCCGGCTCGTCGAAGCCATTTCCGGTCCTGCCTGTCGAGCGGTGGCGGGGCTGATACCTGTGCTCCCCCAGCAGGCCCAGGGCGAGCCATGTCATTGCCATCCGCCCGGCCCCCGTGTCAGGAGTCGAAGCCAGCCTCCCTGTCGCGGTCGGAGGGCAGCTGCCCGGGCCTGGGCCCGCACGAGGGTCTCACCGAGCACGAACGACTCCCGCGTCACGGGCGGCCCAGTGGAACGGCTCCTCGAGGGCGCCGATGTCGGCGAGCTTGGCCTGGATTTCGGCCGCAAGGTAACGCCTGTGACCGCCGAGGGTGCGAATGGAGTTGAGCTTGCCGGCCTTGGCCCATCTGGTAACGGTCTTGGGGTCGACACGAAAGGCCGCGGCGACCTCCGCCGGCGTAAGCAAGGAACTCGGCGGGCGAGTCGCCTGGCTTGCAGTCATTGTAATTCTCCTAACATGAGTAATTCGGCAGATAAATTGCCCGGGTAACCGGGGGAACGTAGTAATGCGATGCGTCTTTGTAAAGCAACCAATAAGGCTGCAGGCCCCTCCATTTCGTCGTAGTCACGGGTGATCGCCGCGACTGGAACGCGCAACGCGCGGGCGATCCTGTGAATCGTGGCGGGACGCGCGCTTCGCTTTTCCCGCTCGATGTTGGACAGCGCGGCTTGGCTCATTCCGACTTTCCTGGCGAATTCGGGCTGATGCCAGCCGTCTTTTTCGCGAAGTGAGCGGATGGCTGCACCATTCTGTCGAAGCCTTCCTGAAGTCCCGCCCGTGAACACGCGCGGGATGGTGACCGTTTGTGTCCTGCTCATGCGAGACAATCTAGGGTGCGACCTAGGATGTCGCAACCAGAATGGAGACACTGACGGGCACCAAAGGTCACGCTTGTCCAACGAGACGGTATGCACAGTGATCGCGTCGTGACCCAGCGGGGGGCCGGGCTGGCGGGTTCCGGCGGCGCCCGGCAGAGCTTTCGCCTGGTGCCCAGGCCCGTTCGATCGGCGACGCCGCGGCTTTGTTCTCGCCCGCAGCGGCCGCAATCGGCGCAGGTGGCGACGTTGCGATATGGCGAAGACCGAGGTGAGCGGGTAGTTCGTGCCGGGAACTCGTCGCCTCGCCGATGAGGCGATCCTTGTAGGGAACCGCCCCTGTTAGAGCTATCATCAACGAGATGAAAGCTATATCCGAAACAGACGACGTCCGGGTCGCTGCGGACGGACTGTAATGGAGACATATCCTCCAGAGGCGTGGCGGCGCCTCGGCCGCATGCTTGAGCGGCGGCGGGGCGAGCTCGGCTATGGGTTCAGGCAGCGCGCCCGGTTCGCCCGAGATCGCGGTTGCGGGATGATCTCGGTGAAGACACTAAGCAGACTTGAAAACGGCGAAAGGGATTCGTATCCAGAGTCCACGGTCGGCACCGTGGAAGCCATGTACCTGTGGTCGGCAGGGAGCGTTGAGTCCGTATTGACCGGCGGTGAGCCGAGTCCGCTGCCGCCGTCCGCCCCCGGCAACCCCATCACGACCCCCGACGCACCGCCGACATCAGGCGAGCGCCTGGCTGGCTGGGTGTACGTCCGGATGAGCCAGCGCGGCTACAGCGACGAGGTCATCCATGACTTCCTCGATGCCGAGGGCCTGCCGCGTGAGCCCACCACGATATCGGCCGTCAGGCGCATAGCTGAAGCGACCGAGGCAACGGTTGCGGAGATCCTGGCGTTGGTGGGGGTCGAGGACATCAACTCGCGCCGCATCCTGCGAGCTGTTCCCGACGCCGAGAACGCGACCTCGCCTGAGCCGACGACCACGAACTCCCAGCAGGCCGGGAGGCGGCCGAGCTAACAGCCGTCGCTGCGTCGCGTCGTTTCGGCAGAGCGCCTGCCGTAGCGGGCAAACTCTGTGACGGTTGACTCAACTCGCTCGGCCGGGGTCGACTCGGCGGCAGGCCCTTCTGGCCCGTCAGATGTCTGGCAGCTCATCGCGACCTTGCAACCCTGCCGGAAACCTCGGCGCCATGCGATCCATGCATCCGGTACCGTCACGCTGATCCATCCGCCAAGCGTGATCACCGCCGCTGGCAGCGCAAGGGCGATGGCCTGCTGCGTGCTGATCGCGTTGGAAACGCAGAGGACCATCGTGAGCAGAGTAAGTAAAGCGCCCGCGATTGTCGATACCACGCCCAGCGCAGTCCGTGCACTCGGCCTCATCCGCCGTTCGGCATGCCTTCGCCCGATAGCCCCGTCAGCCATTTTGCGTCTCTCCCTCGTTAGGCGCTCAATCTGGCGTATTCGTCCTAATTCAATCAATACTGGCCATGGTCGCGAGCTCCGGGCGTCCCCTCCAATGTCGAGCTTTTAGCACCTTAGCCGCTGAAGTCTGCAATTAGCAGCGACACACCCTATGGGAGTGTCACGATTCCCCGGGGTTGCGGCCAGGTGCGCGGCGCGGCGACGCAGCGACGCGCGGCGCTCAGGGGGCGGAGCGAGGCCCCGCGCGGCGCTACAGGCGGGCGCCGCTTCCGTCCGGCCTCGCGGATGTCATGAGCGGTCGCTCCTGACCTCCCACCGGGTGCCGTCCGGTGTGTCCCGCAGTTCGACGCCGCCGGCAGCGAGCGCGTCCCTGATCACGTCCGCCTCGGCGAACGCGCGGTTCCTGCGCAGCGATTCCCTGAGCGCGAGCAGCGGCTCGACCGCGGGCCGCAGCCGGTCGGCTGGGCCGGTCAGGCCTTGGTCAGCGGCCCGGCCGAGCCTGGTCACCAGGCCGCGCAGCACCGCCCTGGCCCGGTCGGAGTCATCGTTCTCGTCGGTGTCGGTCGACCAGGCCTCGATCGCCTCTTCCAGATCCAGGATGGCCGTGACCATCGTGGCGCTGTCGCGATCCCTGGTGGCGGCCTCGAACCGGCCTTCCGCGTCGGTGCTCACATCGTTCAGCGCCCGGCCGAGCTGGTCCTGGTCCCCGGCCTGCGCGGCGTGACCGCCGTCTGCCCGTCCCGCCCCGGCTGGAGGCCCCGCTGACCGGCCGCCGGACCTGGCGCCGCTACGGACCAGGGCGCGCAGCTCGTCCAGGCTGGTGCGGGCACCGGCCGGCAGGACCGTGCTGAACCCTTCCTTACGGACTGTCGCGCCGCCGCGCCCGACGACCTCCGTTTCCGCGGCCGCGAGGTCGATGATCAGCGCGGTGTGCTCGTCGACGCCGAGCACGGCGGCGTCCTCGGGAAGCTCGCGCTCCAGGATGGCCAGCCTGCGCTCGCCCAGGTAGCAGAACCGCGTATCGTGCGTGCCGCCCTCGGCGTTGTCGTAGTGCGGGATCACGGCGACCTTCAGGCCAAGCACGCCGAACAGGTCAAGGCCCTCAAGCCAGTGCGGGTCGGCCCCGACCTTGTAGATCTCGTAGACCGGCACCGACACGAATCCGATCGCGGCAGCCGCGGCCGACGCGATCACCGTGATCCCGGTCCCGGCGGCGACCCGCTCGCGGAGCGCATCGGCGATCGGCCCGCCGCGCCATCTCGCGAGCGCGTAAGACGGACTGCCTGGCCCGGCGAACACCCAGTCGGCCGACCGGATGGCCGCCAGCCCTGCGGGCGCCTCGTGGTGCTTCTCAGGCGGCAGGTCGGCGTCGCTGACCACGCCCACCTTCAGGCCCACGCTGCGCGCGAAGTAGGCCTGGGCACGTGCGGAGATGTCGCTCGCGTTCTCCTGGAACGCGTAGGCCGTGTCGAGCAGGACGGCGCTGTGGCTCCGCGGGCCGAGCCTCGCGGCCAGCGCCTTGTGGATGGTGACCATCGTCGGACTCGTCTCACCCGAGCCCATGATGACCAGCACCCTGCAGGGGGCCGCGTCGCCCACCGCCACGCTCACCAGCACCTCCTCGAAGCTCGCGGCTCTGGCGGTCAGGTCCGGCCGCTACTGCCCGTCCGTACCTTACTCACCCGCTCTGACGCTATGCCGTCGCGGCGGCGGCCTTGGCGCTTCGCGGCCGCGATGAACGCGGGCCTACCCAGAAGACGCTGACCCCTGCTCGGGCCGTTGACGGGCCAGCCGGCGCAGCAGGACGAACCCGGCGACGCCGATCGCGATCTCGCTGAGCCACAGCGCCGGGTAGACAGGCACCGGATACGCCGCGCCGCCGCCGATGGACAGGCCGTACAGCCACCAGGCAAGCGGCTCGAGGATGAAGACGGCGGCGATCAGGCTGGCCGCGGCCGTCGACCTGCGCTGCCACCACCACCACCACCACCACAGCCCCAGCGCGCCGAAGACCGGGCCCGTCACCAGGCCTCGCTCGGCGTAGTACACGACGGTTCCCATGGTCAGGGACAGATCGGTCAGCCACGAGTGCTGGCCGAGGTCGAGCACGAAGCTCTCCGCGAAATAGAAACCTGACTGCGCAGGCTAACCCCCCGGGTCGCATTCCGGCACTTTTCCGCGGCGCTACGGCTCCGGGGAGCACCGCTGCTGTCAGACGGCTCTGGGAACATAGGGCCGTGCACATGGTCGGAGACGCGGAACGCAGGCGCCGGCTAGCGGTGCGGCACGCACTGGCGCCGTCGGCCAGGATTGGTGGCGAGCCACCGGATCCTGCGGTGATCGCGGCGAGGCTGGTCGCGTTGCACTCCACCGACCCCGCGACCGTCTATCTGTCGATCGCGAGCAGGGCAGCCGAGCCGGTCGCCCCGAGCGTGATCGAGGCGTCCCTGTACGAGCGGCGCGATCTGGTGCGCATGCTGGCGATGCGGCGGACGGTGTTCGTCGTGCCTGCCGGAACGGTGCCTGTCGTGCAGGCATCGACGACCGGCCGCATCGCCCAGGAGCAGCGTGTCCGGCTGCTGAAGCTGCTGGCCGAGCTGACGCCTGTCACCGATCCCGAGTCGTTCCTGGCCGACGTCGAAGCCGTGGTGCTGCGCGTGCTCGCCGAGCGAGGCGGCACGGCAACGGCCGCTGAGCTGTCGGCCGCGGAGCCGCGGCTGAAGACGAAGCTCGTGATGGCGGCCGGGAAGTCATATCAGGCCACGCAGACGGTCACGAGCCGGGTGCTGCTCGTGCTCGCGGCACAGGGCAAGCTCGTGCGCGGCCGCCCGATCGGGACCTGGCTGTCGCAGCAGTACCGGTGGGTGCTCGCCGAGCACTGGCTAGGGCCAGAGGCGAGTGAGATCGGCGAGCATGCCGCGCGGGCGGAGCTGGCGCGGCTGTGGCTTGCCGCGTTCGGGCCCGCGCCGCTGGCCGACCTGAAGTGGTGGACCGGGTGGACGATGACGCAAGCCAGGCGCGCGGTCGCGGACATCGGCGCCGTCGAGGTGAGCCTCGACACCGGAACCGGCTTCGCGCTGGCCGGCGACCTCGAGGACACCGGGGACCCTGGCGACTGGGCCGCGCTGCTGCCCGCGCTCGACCCGACGGTCATGGGCTGGTCGGACAGGTCCTGGTTCCTGGGGCCGCACGGCACTGCCTTGTTTGACGTCAACGGGAACGCGGGCCCGACGATCTGGCTGAACGGCCGGGTCGTCGGCGGCTGGGCGCAGCGCGCCGACGGCGAGATCGCGCTGCGCTTGCTGGAGGACGTGGGCGCCGAGCACAGGAAGCTGATCGACGCGGAGGCAGGGCGGATCGGTACATGGCTGGCCGGGGTGCGGGTGATACCGCGCTTCCGGACCCCGACCGAGCGGGAGCTCAGCTCTTAGCTGGCTAGGTGCTGTTACGCGCCCAGCTCGGCCAGCCGGCCGAGCAACTGTTCCCTGCGCGCCGCCAGCGTTTCGGCAAGGGCGTCCTGCTCGTCCGCGGCCTGGATCAGCGATCCGCGGTCGGTGGGGTCTTCTGCCTCGCCGACGCCCGCGCGGACCTCGGCGGCCGTGCGGCGCACCCGCTCCAGGTCGGTCTCGACTTGCTTGAGCTGGGCTCGCAGGTCGTCCGCCGAGCCAGGTCCGCTCATCGGCTATTCCTCTCCCAGGTTGCGGCCCTGGCCTGCTGCCTGCTCAGCCGCGAAGAAGTCTGAAGATCGAACCAGAGTACTGGCAGGCCTTCCGGCCATGTAACCGCGACCCGCGATGTCGGGCAGGTGCATCGGCCTGCGTGCCGGGACCAGCGGCGTGCGTCCTGTTATGAACGATGCTCGAGCGCGCGTCTGGTCAGGACCCGCGCCAGGTGCTGGCGGAACTCGCGGTCGGCGTGAATGTCCTCGCCAGGCGACGTGCCCTCGGCAGCCAGCGCCGCGGCTTGCGCCGGGCTCGCGCCGCCAGCGAGCGCCTGCTCGGCAGCGCTGGCGCGGACCGGCGTGGACGCCATGTTGGCGAGCGCGATCCTGCCGTCGATCGCGGCGGCGCCGACGATCGCCCAGTCGTTGGCGCGGCGGACGAACTTCTGGTAGCCCCAGGGCGCCCCCGGCCGGCGCGGCACCCGCACGGCCGTGAGCAGCTCGCCGTCGGCCAGGGCGGTCTCGAAGAAGCCGGTGAAGAAGTCGTCGGCGGCGACCCGGCGGGTCCCGTCGGGCCCGGTCAGCTCGACCGAGCCGCCGAGCGCGACCAGTGCCATCGGCAGGTCAGCCGCCGGGTCGGCGTGCGCGAGCGAGCCGCCGATCGTGCCGCGGTGCCTGATCTGCGGGTCGCCGACCAGCGAGGCCGCGTGCGCGAGCAGCGGGGCGTCGGCCCGGACCAGCTCCGAGGCGGCCAGGTCGGCGTGCCTGGTGGTCGCGCCGATGACCAGTTCGTCGCCGTCGACGCTGATTCCCGCCAGGCCGGACGCCCTGGTGACGTCGATCAGGACGGCGGGCGCCGCGAGCCGCAGCTTCATCATCGGCAGCAGCGAGTGGCCGCCGGCCAGCACCTTTGCTTCGTCGCCGTGCTGGCCAAGCAGGTCGATCGCGTGCGCCGCGGAGTCTGCTGCCACGTAGTCGAAACGGGCTGGAATCATGCGGTCACCGCGGCCTGGCCGTTTGCTGATCTAGCTGCCGCTGTGCTGGCCACGGGGGACGACCTCCCTGACCCCCCGGCAGCGAGGACGGCGCGGATGATGTTGTGGTAGCCGGTGCACCGGCACAGGTTGCCCTCGAGGCCCGCACGGACCTGGTCCTCTGTCGGGTTCGGGTTCTCCTGGAGCAGGCTGACCGCGGCCATGACCATGCCAGGGGTGCAGAAGCCGCACTGCAGCCCGTGCTCGGTCCTGAACGCCTGCTGGACCGGGTGCAGGTCCCCGTCGCCGGCCAGGCCCTCGGCCGTCACGACCTGCTGGCCCGCGGCCTGCGCGGTGAGCACGGTGCACGACTTCACCGACTCGCCGTTCAGCAGGACCGTGCAGGCGCCGCATGACGTGGTGTCGCAGCCGATGTTCGCGGCGCGCAGGCCGCACACCTCGCGCAGGTAGTGCACGAGCAGCAGCCGCGGCTCGACCGCGTCGGACCGCCGGTCGCCATTGACGGTGAGCTCGACCTGCATCATGCACTCTCCGCTTCTTCTGGTTCTGCTGCCTGGGATTGTGCGGCCTGGATGGCGCGCCAGACGCGCATCGCGGTTGCGGGCATCTCCACGTGCCTGACGCCGAGGTGCGCGACAGCGTCGACGATCGCGTTCTGCACCGCGGGGGTCGCGCCGATCGTTCCCGCCTCGCCGATCCCCTTGGCCCCGAGCGGGTTGTAGCTGGTCGGCGTCTCCATGCTGGCCAGCTCGAAGCTCGGCAGCTCGGTCGCTGAGACGATCGGGTAGTCCGCGAAGCTCGCGGTCAGCGGGTTGCCGTCGGCGTCGTAGACGACCTCCTCGAGCAGGGCCTGGGCGGCGCCCTGGGCGATGCCGCCGTGCCGCTGGCCCTCGGCGAGCAGCGGGTTGAGCACGACGCCGGCGTCGTCGACGGTGATCACGCGGCGCAGCACGGCCTTGCCGGTCTCGGTGTCGACCTCGGCGACGGCGACGTGGGTCCCGAACGGGAAGGTGGCGCCCGGTGCGGTGAAGACGGAGTGCACGAACAGCCGCTCGTCCTTGGCCAGGTCGGCCAGCGGCACGGACGCCTCAGGGTCGCCGGCTACCGCGAACGCGCTCCGGCTCACATCGAACCGCAGGTCGTCGGCGCTTGCCTCGAGCGCGGCGGCGGTCCGCACCCTGGCCACGTCGAGCAGCTCCCGCGAGGCCTGCTGGACTGCGGCGCCGCCCTGCTGAAGGCTGCGGGAGCCGCCGGTGCCGCCGCCGACCGGGATCAGGTCGGTGTCGCCCCACTTGAGCGTGAAGTTCTCGACCGGGATGCCGAGCTCCTCGCTCGCGATCATCGCCCAGGCCGTCGAGTGGCCCTGGCCGTGCGGCGAGGTCCCTGTGAGGATCGTCGCGGTCCCGTCGGGGTGCACCTCGACGGTCGCATTCTCCGACGGCGGGCCTGCTTCGTCGCCGCCGCCGGTGATCTCCACGTAGCACGCCACGCCGATGCCGAGCTGGCTGACGTCACCGTTGGCGCGGCGCGTGGCCTGCTCGGCGCGCAGCTGCGCGTACCCGGCCGCCTCGAGCGCCAGGTCGAGGGCGGCGACGTAGTCACCGCTGTCGTACAGCGCCCCGAACGAGGTCTGGTGCGGCTCGGTGAAGGCAGGCAGCAGGTTGCGGCGGCGCACCTCGGCGGGATCCGCGCCGATCTCGGCCGCGAACAGGTCGAACGCCCGCTCCAGCGCCGCGGTGGCCTCGGGGCGGCCGGCGCCGCGGTACGCGCCGACCGGCGTGGTGCTGGTCGTGACCGTGGTCGCGACGGCTTCGGCGTTCGGTATCGCGTACGGGCCTGAGGCCATCATGATCGTCAGGAACGGAAGGATCGCGCCGATCCGCGGGTAGGCGCCGCCGTCCTGGAGGATCTCGAGGCGGTAGGCCCGGACGTCGCCGTCCGTGCTGCCGCCGATGGTGATGGTGTGGCGCTGGGCGCGGCCGTGCGTCATCGCGACCAGGTTCTCGAACCTGGTCTCGGTCCACCTGGCCGGCCGCCCGAGCTCCCGCGCGACCCAGGCCACGATGACATGCTCGGGGTCGGCGCCGAACTTGGCGCCGAAGGCTCCGCCGACGTCCGGGGTGATCATCCGGACCTGGCCCGCGTCGAGCTTGAGCATCTTCGCGAGGTCATCGCGCGTGCCCTGGGCGCCCTGGTTCGGGATCCAGCTCACCAGCCTGCCGTCCTCGCCCCACGCCGCGGCAGCGGCGCGCGACTCCATCGGGGCCGGCGCGACCCGCTGGTTCGTGAACGTGTGACTGACCACCACCTCGCACCCGTCGAACAGGTCCTGCTTGAGGCTGCCCGCGTCGCCGAAGTTGACCGCGACGTTGGTGCCAGCGTCCTCGAACAGCAGCACCTCGTCCGCGAGCGCGTCATCGAAGCCGACGACGGCCGGCAGCGGGTCATAGTCGACGTCGACCAGCTCGATCGCGTCCTCGCCCTGGTACGGGTCCTCGGTGACGACGGCGGCGACGGCCTCGCCGACGAAGCGGACCTTGCCGGTCGCGAGCATCGGCCTGGTCATCTTGGCGTTCACCATTCCGGCCATGATCGGGTCGATGGCCGGCAGGCCGGCGAGATCCTCGGCGGTGTAGACGCCGAGGACGCCCTGCATGCCGAGCGCTGCGCTCGCGTCGATCCGGCCGATCCGCGCGTGCGCGACGGGGGAGCGGACAAAGAACACGTGGCAGGCGCCGGCCAGCCGCTCGTCCGTCAGATCCTCGGTGTAGACACCGCCGGTCGTCAGGAACCTCGGGTCCTCGGTCCGCAGGACCCTGGTGCCAAGGATGCTCATCGGCGGTTAGCCTCCTCGCTCGGTGCGCTTCGGGCCGGTAACGGCGCGCTCTGGCTGGGACTGGCCCGCTGCGGCCGGCAGCCTGCATGCAGACTCTACCGAGCGCGGCAACGGGCGCAGTGGCTGGATCCCGGTCAGCTCCGGTCAGGGAGCTGCAAGTCCGGCGGATCGGGCTCGTACGGGAATGTCGCGCTGACCCGGGCCGTTGGAGTCAGAGGCGCCGGGCATTCCCGGCGTTCACACGTATTGGGCGATTGGCGTCTCAGACCGCGCGACGAGTCCGGCAGTGCCGGCGCCGCGCGCGCCAGCACGCGGCGGCGGCGCTGCCTGCCCGACGGCAGAGGTACTGGGCTGAAAACCCATTGCGGTGGCTCTGACCGGCCCAGATAGGATCGAGCGCCGGCCGTCCACCTGATCAGATTGGATGCTGAAATGTTCACGCGCGCGCTGACGCGCCGCTTCCCGAGTCTGGCCAACCGCAACGTCAGGTTGCTGCTGGTCGATCGCCTGCTGGCCCCCATGGCGGCCGCGTTCTCGCTGGTGGGCGTCTCCTTCGCGGTCCTCGCCGCCACCGGGTCGACCGCTGACCTGTCGTACGTGATCGCGGCACAGGCCGCGCCGTCGCTGGTCTTCCTGCTCGTCGGCGGCGTGATCGCCGACCGGATCGCTCCGCAGCTCGTGATCGTGGCCGCGAACGTCATGGTCGCCCTTGGGGAGGGCCTGTTCGGAATCCTGGTGCTGACCGCTCATCCCTCGATCTGGGTGATGGTCGTGCTCGAGCTGGTCACCGGCACCGGCGTCGCACTGTTCTACCCCGCGTCGATGGCGCTGCTGCCCAGGCTGGTCCCGCCCGCGCAGATGCAGGAGGCGAGCGCGATCAGCAGGCTGATCATGAACGCCGCGATGATGGCCGGCGCCGCGCTGGCCGGTGAGTGCGTGGCCCTGTTCGGCGCCGGGTGGGCGCTCGCCGTCTGCGGCGTGGGCATGTTCGCGACCGTCCCGCTGCTGCTGGCGATCAAGGTGGCGCCGCTGGAGCGGACCGGCCCGGACGCCGAGGCCGAGCACGTCCCCAGCATGCTCCGCGACCTGCGCGACGGCTGGTCGGAGTTCCGGTCGCACACCTGGCTGTGGGCGACGGTGCTTCAGTTCACGGTCGTGCTGGCCGCATGGTGCGGCGGCTTCCAGGTGCTTGGCCCTGCCGTCGCTGACGCGCATCTCGGTGGTGCCGCGGCCTGGGGCCTGATCTCAGCCGCCGAGGCAACGGGGCTGATCGCCGGCGGGCTGGTCGCGCTGCGCTGGACACCGCAGCGGCCGATGGTGTTCATCGTCGCGTGCGGGGCCGCGATCGCGCTCTCGCCGCTGTCGCTGGCCATGCTGCTGCCGTTGTGGATGATCTGCGCGATCTCGTTCGTCCTCGGCGTCGCCATCGAGTGGATGTCGGTGGTCTGGACGGTCACGATGGCCACCAGGATCCCGACGGACAAGCTCGCGAGGGTTTCTGCTTACGACGGGCTCGGCACGACAATGGGCATGCCAGTGGGCGCTCTGGTCGCTGGTCCGCTGGCGGCCAGGATCGGGGTGTCCGCCACGCAGTACGGCGCCGCCGCGATCACGCTGCTGGCGTCGTTGCTCACGCTGATCCCGCGCGACGTCCGGGCCATGCGCGCCGACTCGATCAAGCCAGTGCCGGTGGACCTGGTGCCGGCCGAGCCGGTGCCTGCCGTCGCGGCCGAGCCCGCCCAGCAGGCGGCTTACTGAGTTCGGCCGTTCTCGCAGCGATGAACCTTTGATGGTGCCCCCAGCGCCGGCAGGGGTTCATTGCTGTGCGGGTATTTCCAGTTCGAACCAGACTCGCTTGCCATTGTCGCCGGCGACGACGCCCCAGCGCGAGGACAATGCACCGACGATGTACAGGCCCCAGCCGTGCTCGCTGGGGAGTGCCGTGCCGGGCTCACGGTCAGCCATATCCGGATCGTGAACGGCCGGTATCATCCGCCGATCCGCGTCGGCAACCTCAATGCGCAGGCAGCTGACGTCACGGTAGATGCGAACCGTGACCATCCCCGATGGCCTCGCGTGCGTCAGCGCGTTCGTGACCGCCTCGGTCAGGCACAGCGCTGCGTCGTCGCAGATGGCGGCCAGACCCCAGCTCATCAGCACCTTCGCGACCGCGTGGCGAGTGGCAGGCACCGCCTCGGGAACCGGCCCGACGTCGATGATGAGCGAGAAGTCAGACTCCGGGCGCCTTCGTGGTAGCACTGGCAAGCGGATTCCTCACTGGCCGGGGCGAACGCTCACTGAACCTTCAGCTGCTCTTTTCCTGGTAGTAAGCCTATTGGACATCCGACGTCTGATGTCCATTCTTAATCTTCATTCGCGTCCAGGCAACACATCAGACGTCTAAGCTCTACTACATGCCGGTTCAGTCCCCCCGTCCCCAATACCGTCAGCTCGCCGATCTCATCCGGATTGCGATCGAGGAGGGGGAGTACGCCCCGGGATCGGAGCTGCCGCCCGAAGATCAGCTCGCCCGGCTGCACGGGGTCAGCCGGGCGACGGTCAACCGCGCCGTGGTGATCCTGCGGGGCGAGGGCGCGGTCCGGGTGCAGCGCGGGAAGGGGACCGTGGTGCGCGAGCTCCCTGTGCTGCGGCGCGAGGGCATCGCCAGGCAGCGCGCCAGCGCCCGCGGGTCAGGGGACGCGCGCGGCGCGTTTCAGGCCGAGCTGGAGCGGCTTGGCCTGGCCGCCAGATCCGATGTTGAGGTCGCGACGGAGCCCGCATCGGCGGAGATCGCGGCGCTGCTCGGAACCGAGCCGGGCAGCCCGGTCGTGACCCGCCGCCGGCGGATGTACGGCAACGACGTGCCCGTGCAGCTGGCGACCTCGTTCCTGCCGGGTGACATCGCCAGCGGCACGGCGCTCGCCTCGGCGGATCCGGGTCCTGGCGGCATTTACTCCAGGCTTGCTGACCTCGGCCACGAGCCCGTGCGGTACAGCGAGTCGGTGCGGGTCAGGCTGCCGGCCGAGGACGAGGCTTCCTTCCTTGTCATGGACGCCGAGCAGCGCGTCCTGGCCCTGCGCAGGGTCGCGTCGGCCGCAGGCGGGCTTGTCGTCGAGGTCAACGAGATCGTCCTGCCCGCGCACCAGTGGGAGCTGCACTACGAGTGGGCGGCTGGCTAAGCCGCGTCGCGCGAGTAGCAGTCCACTCAGGCCGCGAGCGTGGCCGTGCCCGTGAACGCGGACCAGAGCGCTGCATAGATTCCGCCCGCCTTCAGCAGGTCCGCGTGCGTGCCGACCTCGACGATGCGGCCCGAGTCCATCACCACGATCCGGTCGGCCCGCGCGGCCGTGGTCAGCCGGTGCGCGACCAGAACGGTGGTGCGCCTGGCCGTCAGCTGCTCCGTCGCCTTGATCACCGCCGACTCGGCCGCCAGGTCCAGCGCAGCCGTCGCCTCGTCCAGCAGCAGGATCGCGGGATCGACCAGGTACGCGCGGGCCAGCGCGATCAGCTGCCGCTGCCCGGCCGACAGGTTCCTGCCCCGTTCCGCGACCTCGTGCTCGAAGCCGCCAGGCAGCCTGGAGATCATCTCGATCGCGCCGACCCCGCGGGCCGCGGCCTCGATCTCCTCGTCGGTCGCGTCCGGCTTGCCGTAGGCGATCGCATCACGGACCGTGCCGGGGAACAGGTAAGGCTCCTGCGGCACCACGCCGAGCTGCTGGCGGTAGCTGGCCAGGTCGAAGTCGCGGACGTCCGTCCCGTCGATGAGCACCTGCCCGGCCGTCGCGTCGTAGAACCTCGCGACGAGCTTGACCAGCGTGGACTTGCCAGCCCCGGTTTGGCCGACAAGAGCGACGGTCTCGCCTGGTGCGATCGTCAGGCTGATCCCCGCGACGGCCGCCTGCCTCGCGCCCCGGTAGCTGAAGTGCACGTCGGCGAGCTCGACCTCGCCGCGCAGCCTGCCGGGCCTGACCGGGCGCTCAGCCTCAGGCGTGCCGGTGCGCGTCCTGAGCAAGCCTCCGATCCTGCGCAGCCCCACGGCGGCCTGCTGGTACCCGTCGAACACCTGCGACATCTGCTGGACGGGTGAGAACAGCAGGTCGATGTAGAGCAGATACGCGATCAGCCCGCCCGCCGTCAGCACTCCGCTGTGCACCTCGCTTGCCGCCGCGAACAGCACGAGCGCGCCCGCGATGGTGGACAGCGCCTGGACGAACGGGAAGTACAGCGCGATGTACCGCTGCGCCTTCAGCCGGGAGGCGAGGTAGGCGTTGCTGAGCCCGGAGAACCTTTCGTGGTTGACCTGCTCGCGCCGATAGGCCTGAGCCACCCGCAGCCCGGCCACGTTCTCCTGCAGGTCCGCGTTGACGGCGCTGACCTTCTCCCTCGCGTCGGCGTAGGCCCGCGATGACTTCTTGCGGAAGAAGACCGTCGCGGCCACGAGCACGGGCAGCACGCTGAACAAAGTGAGCCCCAGCCTGATGTTGATCAGCAGCAGCGCGATCATCACGCCGAAGAACGTCAGCCCCGCGTTGACCATCGTGATCAGCCCGGTCTGCAGGAACGTGGACATCGCGTCCACGTCGGTGGTCATCCTCGTCATGATCCGGCCGGCCATCTCGCGCTCGTAGAAGTCCAGGCCGAGCCGTTGCAGCTGGGCGAAGATCTTGACGCGCAGCGTGTACAGCAGCCGTTCGCCATTGCGCCCGACGACCACCGTCTGGACGGCGTTCACCAGCCAGTCCGCCAGCACGATCGCCAGGCCGGCCAGCGAGACCAGGACGATCGCACGGAACATCCCTGCCTCGATGCCGTGGTCGATGCCGCCGCGCATCAGCCACGGCAGCGCGATGCTTGCGAGGGCGTCGAGCCCGTCCAGGAGCAGCCCGGCGATCAGCGCGATCGCGAACGGCCGCAACAGCCGCGGCAGCGTGAAGTGCAGGTCGCCGGCCCGGCTGAACGCCTTGTCCACGTTCGGCTCGTCGTTGGCCGGCGGCAGCGCGGCGACTTTCGCGAGCATCTCGGGCGTGGGCGGGATGCCAGCGAGCATGCTGGAGTCGCCAGCCGCGGCGGCGCGGCCGGCCGCCGCCGCGCGGCCCCTGCTGGCCCCGCCGATCCCCATGCTCCGCCCGACCGGCGAGCTGGCCTGGGCGGTGAGCTGCTGTCCTGCCCAGTTGCCACCCGCGGCGGCCCTGCCCGGCCACAGCCGCTTGGTGACCGCCGCGTGCCCATTCGCGCGCGGCGGCTCGGCGATCGGCGCCTCACGTTCGGCGTCGGCCGGGGCGTTCTCGTAGTAAGCGAGCTCGCCCGCGTCCACGCCCTCGGCATCGTCACCCGGCCCGGCCAGCAGCAGCCGGAAGAGCGGGCAGCGCCCGGTCAGTTCGTCGTGCGTGCCGAGATCGACCAGGTGGCCCTCGTCCAGCACCGCGATCTTGTTCGCGAGCTGGAGTGTTGACCGCCTGTGGGCGATCAGCAGCGTCGTGCGGCCGGCCATGACCCGGCGCAGCGTCTCGTGGATCTGAGCTTCGACGCGAGGGTCGATCGCCGAGGTCGCGTCGTCGAGGACCAGGATCGCGGGGTCGGTGATCAGCGCTCTGGCGAGCGCGACCCGCTGCCGCTGGCCGCCGGACAGGGTCAGGCCCTGCTCGCCGATCACCGTGTCGTAGCCGTCGGGCAGGGAGAGGATGAACTCCTCGGCCTCGGCGGCTCGCGCGGCGGCGACGACTTGCTCTTCTGTGGCGTCTGGCCGGCCGTAGGCGATGTTCGCCCTGATGGTGTCGGAGAACAAGAAGCTGTCCTCCATCACCAGGCCGATAGTCGCGCGCAGCGAGTCGAGGGTCACGTCCCTGACGTCCCGCCCGCCGATCCTGACCGCGCCGCCGGTCACGTCGTAGAAGCGGGGGAGCAGCAGCGAGATCGTCGACTTGCCCGAGCCCGACGTCCCGACGACCGCCACCGTCTCGCCGGGTCGCACGCGCAGCGAGAGACCGCGCAGGACTGGCTCTGACGGGAGGTACCCGAACGTCACGTCGTCGAGTTCCACGTCGGAGGCCCCGGACGCCAGCGTGGCCGCACCTGGCTTCTCGGTCAGCACGGGCCGCGAGTCGATCACCTCGAAGACGCGGATGACGCTGGCGCGCGCCTCCTGACCCAGCGTGATCAGCCCGGTCAGAGAGCGGACCGGGCCGACCAGCTGGGCGATGTAGGACGAGAAGGCGAAGAACGTGCCGAGGTTGATCTCACCGTGGATGGCCAGCCAGCCGCCAAGCGCCAGCACCCCGACCTGGCCGAGCGCCGGGATCGCCTGGAGCGTCGGGTTATACCTGGCCATCAGCCTAACTGCGCGAACCCTGGCCGCGTAGAGCAGGCGGCCCGCCCACTCGAGCCGCTCGACCTCCTGTTCCTCCTGGCCAAAGCCCTTGACGACGCGGACCCCGGTGACCGCGCCGTCCACCACGCCCGCCACGTTCGCGGCGTGCTGCTGGGCGTCCCAGCTCGCGGGGAACAGCTTGTTCCGTGAGGCAAGCGAGATCAGGAAGAGCGCTGGACCGACCGCCAGGGCGACGACGGTGAGCAGCGGCGACAGGACGGCCATCGCGATCAGCGACAGGAAGAACAGCAAGATGTTGCCGAGCAGGAACGGCACCATCGCGAGCAGGCCCTGGATCATGTTGACGTCCGAGATGGACCGGCTGACGATCTGCCCGGTGTGCAGCTGGTCCTGGCGCGCGCCGTCCAGCCTGGACAGCGACGCGAACATCTCCGTCCGCAGGTCGTGCTGGACGTCCAGCGACATCCTGCCGCCGAGATAGCGCCTGGTGAATACGCCGCCGAACGCGACGAGCGCGGCGATGACCAGCGCGGTCGCGCCAAGCCAGATCGGCTGGCGGTGCGTCAGGATCGCGTTGTTCACGATGTCGCGCTGGATCAGCGGGATGATCACGGCGACCACGGTCGCGACCAGGGATCCCAGGAGCGCGAACGTGACTAGCCGCGGATAGCGCCAGCAGTACCCGATCAGCCGCCGCAGCCAGCGATCCGGTTCGGCCGCCGACCTCATGCTGCCTGCTCCTTTCCTGCCGCCCGGGTCCTGCCGCCCGGGTCCTGCCGCTCGTGCGCCGCGGGGGACCGCGCGCCGGCTTGCGTAGCACTCTCCGCTCGGCAGCACCGCTGCGTGCAGTGCCGCCCCGCCTGACTTCTGCGCCGCTGCGTGCCAGTGGCACCGCTGACCAATCGAGGCTCGGCGACGCGGTCGAGCCACGCGGCGGGCTGCGTCTGGCTGGCTGACGCCTTCTCGCCTCTGTCGCGCCATCTGGCCCCAGATATCAGCGGAACTAGCGGCGCTCGCATTCCGCACCAGCCGGGACTCACCCCGGCACTGTGCTGACCCGGTCGCTAGCAGCGGCCCCCGACTCAGTATGCGGTCGCCTACCGACACCGGTTCGCGGCCAACGCTCGAGCCAGCCCACGCCCGGCCGACCCTAGTTCGTTAGCCTAACAAAAATTCCCGATGGTCATGGACGAGCGAGCCCGGCGGGCCGCCGGTCGGCCGCCGCCACCGGCCGCCCGCCGTCAGGCAGGTCGGGCGCGTCGGCTCCGCGCCCTCGCCGCCGGCTTGGCACGGGTTGGATTGCCGCAAACCGGACGAATCGATCGCCGATGACTGGAAGCCGTGCCAAGTGGGGGCGGGACGGATTCCGGGAGTCGGCGATGCGCCGGGGAGCGGCCGAGCCGGAGGGCCCGCGACGTTGGACACGTCTCAGAGCCGCGATCCGCACATTCCGGTCGGCGATCTGGCTCATTCGTGTCCAGAGTCGCCCGAGAGGGCATGGGCGAGGGTTTGCGGATCTAGAGGTTGGCCTCGATGGCCTTGATCTGGGGGACAGAGCAGACGGAGCCTGGCTTGTCGCTGGTCATCTTGCAGATCGAGGCGGTGACGTAGTTGGCGGCGCCGTCGACGGCCTGCGCAACCGGGTCGCTGGGGTTCTTGAGCTTGCTCGCGACCTGGGACCAGGTGAGGCCGTGCAGCATCGTCGGCACGTAGAGCGGGCCGGTCAGGGCGACCTGGTTGCCGAAGTCGATGAACGGGTAGCCGACCGAGCCCTGGGTCGTGCCGTACTGGGTCCAGAGCCCCTGCTGCGATTTGGTGACCGGCTGCAGCACCTTGTGGTGCTCGTCTTCGTTCTCAACGGGCGTGAAGGTCAAATACGGGCTTGTGTACTTCTGCTTGTGGAAGGTCAGCGTCGGGGTGTTCGGGTACACGTCGGTGGGCGATGAGTGGATGCCCGTGAGCGGGCCGAAGGTACCGAACTTGCTCAGCGCGACGGCCATTGACCAGCGCATGGCGGCACAGTACGGGCAGTACTCGGCGCCGATATAGAGCATCTCCGGCTTGCCGGAGGAGGTCAGGGCCTTCCCGGTGATCGGCTTGATCGGCAGCCGTGACGTGTCCAGCGAGCCCGTGCCGACGGAAGAGAGCGTGCTCGCTGGCACGTTCGCGATGTTGCTCGATACCGCGGCGGGGAGATTGCCGGAGCCGAGGTTCTTTGCGGGCTTGGCCAGGCTCTTGACGACGATGAAGGCCACCACGATCACGATCACCAGCCCGACCGAGCCGCCGACGATGAGGAGCCTGCGCCGCTGCTCGGCTTTCCTGGCCGCCGCCTGCTGGACGGCGATCCGCTCGCGTGCGGTACGTGCCCTGTTCCGTGTTGCCTTGCTCATCTCAGCCGTTCTGCCTTCTCTTACGTCGCGGGGTTAGTTGTTGTCTGGCGTCGCCTGCAGGCCGGAGTACGTGGCCCGGCCGACGATCAGCGCGAACAGGATGAACATGAGGATATGCACGCCCGTGCAGTACAGGCAGATCTCGTTGATCCTGAACAGCTCGGCCCAGACCAGGTAGAGCACGAACACGATCCCGACGACGACAGACGCGAGCCTGACCCAGTGCACGATCGCCCACGGCGCATTCCAGCCCCAGCGCGAGTTCACGACGACCATGAACGCGAAGAAGGCGAGGCCGAGCACGGACACCGGGAATACCCCTAGGTGCGACCAAGCGCTCGTGGTGACTGCCACGCAGTTGACGGCTCCGTTCTCGGAGCAGCCGGCAAACGTCGCGGACTCGCTGAAGTGCTGGTAGGTGAGGTAGGCCGCGTCGGCGAGGCCAAGCACCGAGACGATCATGGTCGCGAACGCCACGCCGCCGCCTGACCAGCGCACGGCAGCCCGCCATGCGGCACCGGCCGCGGCCATGCCGCGGCCGGCCGGTGACGGGCTCGCTGGCGCTGCGGGCTGGCCGGCGCGCGGAGCCGCGGCCCGGGCTGCGGGCTTGCCGCTCGAGGAGGCCGAAGGCTTCGCGCCCCTGCTAGCCGGAGCACTGCCCCTGGCCGAACCGCCAGCCGCCTTGGCGGCCCCGGAGCGTGCGCCTCCGCGCGCGGGCTTAGCCACCGAGGCGGTCCCGCTGCCTGTCTTCCTGCCGGACGGGGCTGACCCGCGCTTGCCGGACTTGCCGGCGGTTTGCCGTGTTGCCATCAGATGCTCCCGCTGGCTGAGGTGATTCCGGTCGAGGTGCACACATCACCTGGCTTGCCGCCGGTCATCGTGCGGATGGCCGCGGTGATGCGGTTGGCGGTGGCGTCGATCGCGCGGCCGACGGGGCTTGCCGGTTCGGCGAGGTCAGCGGCGATCTGGCCCCAGGATAGGCCCGCGAGCAGCCCGGGATCGTAGCTTGCGCCGCTGCAGGCCGCCATCAGGGTCTTCTTCCGCAGGTCATCGCGCCTGGCGGACGCCTGCTGAGCGGCGATCTTCTGCCTGGCGCTGTGCGGGCGGCCTTGCACCGCCTTGCTCATTCTTAACCGCCCTCGGGTAGGGGTAAATCGTTCCTGGCGCCTGCCGGAGACCATGCTATGGGCCGCGGAGCGCCGTGGCCGCGCTGTTGGGCAGCGCTGCGCGGGGCGGCGCAGGTCAAAGGCCCCAGGTCAGCTAAACAGGTCAGGCTGAACGCTGGCTGAGCTCGCGCTCCAGGTTCCTTGACACGCGGTGTCAGGAGTTCTTGCCTTGCGCAAGGGATACTGGCTATCGTCCCGGTTATGACGTTGAAATTGGGCAGATTGCAGGCCGGCCTGACCGTGTTGGCGGTCCTGGGGGTGGTCGCCGCCGGCTGCAGCTCATCGGCTGGTTCCGGCGACGGTGGCGGGGGTGGCGGCGACGCCAAGCCAACGGGGACCGCGAACGTCGCGTACGCGGCCTCGCTGACCTACCTCAATGAGAAGGTCTTCGGCCCGGCCTTCGCGACGGCCACCGGGTACACCTACCGGGGAACGGCCGGGCCGTCCGACGGGCTGTCCGCCGAGATCGCGGCCAAGACGATCTTCCCGAACGTGTTCATCACGGTCGGCGGCAAGTCGATCGAGTCGCTCGGGCCGAAGTTCAGCAAGTGGTACGTCCGGTACGCGACCACGTCGATGGTCGTGGCGTACAACCCGAGCAGCAAGTACGCGCCGCAGTTCGACGCGATCGCCAACGGCATGAAGCCGGTCTCTGACCTGTTCAACCTCATGGAGCAGCCAGGGTTCCAGCTCGGGCGCACCGACCCGAACACCGACCCGCAGGGCCGTGCCTTCATCTACATGCTCCAGCTCGCGCAGATGAAATACCACCTGCCGAAGGACACCGTCACCATGATCCTGGGCGGCCCGCTCTCCTCGGCGAAGTCCACGCAGATCTTCGAGGAAGCGGCGCTCGACTCGCGGCTGCAGGCTGGCCAGCTCGACGCGGCTAGCGCTTACCTGTCCCAGGCCAAACAGTTGCACCTGAAGTACATCTCGCTGCCGCCGGACATTAACCTGGGCGACGCGTCGTTCGCCGACAACTACGCGAAGGCCTCGATAACCATCACTGACAGTAACGGCAAGGAAACCAAGACCGGCTCGCCGCTGGCACTCGACATCACGACGATCAGCGGCGCGAAGGACGCGGCGGCCGGCAATGCCTTCGTCGCCTACGTGCTCTCGCCGGCCGGCCGCGCCCTCTACAAGAACCAGGGCGGCTACACGCTGCTGACGCCGACGCTGACCGGTCCGGCGAGCGCTGTGCCCGCCGCGATCAGGAAACAGCTTGGCAGCTAGTCCTACCGTCACCGTCACTCCGCCGGCGCCCGGACGAGGCGGGCCCGGCGGGGCGGCAGTGCCGCGAGGGTTGCGTTACGCCAATCGCTCACTGGCCATCGCAGGCACCGCGATCATCTGGATTGCTCTGCTCGGGCCCGTGATCGCGCTGCTCACGCATCTGTCGTGGCACGACATCACGACGTCGCTGAGCGCGCCGGGCGCGTTCGAGCCGCTCATCCTGTCGGTCGAGTCGGGGGCCGTGACGCTCGGCGTGCTCCTGCTGCTCGGCACCCCGCTCGCGCGGGCGCTCGCCAGGGGCACGGTGCCGTTCCCGCGGGTCTGGGAAGCTGGTGTGCTGGCCGTGCTGCTGCTGCCGCCGCTGGTCATCGGGCTGCTGCTGGTGTTCTTGGTCGGCCCGTTTACGCCGATCGGGCACCTGCTTTCCGGCCTGCACCTGTCGGCGACCGACACGTTCCTCGCCCTGGTCATCGCCCAGGTGTACGAGTCCGCGCCGTACTACATCCTCGGCGCGCAGGCCGCGTTCGCCAGCGTCGATCCCCGGCTGGAACAGCAGGCCGCGCTGCTCGGCGACCCGCCAGGGCGGGTGCTGCGGCGGGTCACCGTCCCGCTCGCCGCGCCGGGGCTGGCGATGGCGCTGGCCATCGCGTGGGCCAGGGCGATGGGCGCCTTCGGCGCCGTGGTTATCATCGCCTACCATCCGACCGCGCTTCCGCTGCAGATCTGGACGACGCTGCAGGAGACCGGCCTGCCGTCGGCCCTGCCGTTCGCCCTCGTCCTGCTGGTCGTCGCGTTGCCGCTGCCGATCGCGGCCTACATATGGAGCGCCCGTGCTCGAGGCCGACGCCGAGGTTGACCGGCGCGACTTCACCGTCCGCGCCGCGCTGAACGTTGCTCCCGGGCAGCGGCTGGCCCTGTTCGGTCCGTCCGGGGCTGGCAAGACCACCATCCTGGAGATGATCGCTGGCCTGGTCCAGCCGCGGCGGGCACGGATCCTGCTCGGTGGCCGGGTGCTGACCTCGACCGGCAAGCCGGCGACGGTGCTGCCGCCGTGGCAGCGCCGGGTGGGCCTGCTGCGCCAGGACCCAGGCCTTTTCCCGCACCTGACGGTGCGGGCCAACCTGCTGTACGGCCGCCATGGCGGCCCGCTCCACGGCAGCTCAGCCCACGCCGCGGCTGCCGCCGAGCTCGCCGAGCTGGCAGGCGTGCTCGGCATCGACGGACTCCTGCACTCCATGCCCGCGCGGCTATCAGGCGGCCAGGCGCACCGGGTCGCGCTTGGCCGGCTGCTGCTGTCGCACTGCGACGCGCTGCTCCTGGACGAGCCGTACACCGGCCTTGACGCGAACCTGAGGCGCACGCTGACCGACCTGGTGGTCTCGCTCGTGGCGGAGCGGGACGTGCCGTCAATCCTGGTGGCGCACGAACTCGCCGAGGCGCAGGCGTTCGCCGACCGGCTCGCGGTCCTGGACCGGGGAGAGGTGCTGCAGACCGGCGCGCCAGGCGAGGTCGTGCTGGCACCGGCCACGCGGCGGGTCGCCGAGCTGGTGGGGTACACGTCGTTCGTGCGGCTGCCGGCGGTCAGGGCGGGCTCGCCCGCACCGCCCGCAGCACAGTCGGCGGACGCTCAGCCCGTCGCGGCGATCCACCCGGACCGGGTCGTTGCTGGCCGGCACCCCGAGCGTGGCCTGGTCCTGCACGGTGTCGTCACGGTGTGTCGTCCGGCCGGCGCGCTGTGGGAGATCACGGTCCAGGCCGAGAACGCCGCCGTGACCGGCCGGCTCGCCGAGCCGGCGGCGACCGGCCAGGAGCTTGGCGTCACCGCCATCGAGCCGCCCGTGTTCGGGCCGGACGGGAAGCGCCAGCCGGCACGGGCGCGGGGCCCGGCCGGGGGACCTGCGGGAGACCAGCGGACGACCGGGCAGACGGGACACTCGGGGGTCAGGCGATGATCAGCGGGGCCAAGCTCAGGTTCGCGCGGCAGGCGAGGGGCTACTCCCAGCAGCAGCTCGCCGGCATGGCCGGCGTGTCGCGGCAGGCCGTCTCGGCGGTGGAGTCCGGGGTTTCTGACCCGTCGCTGCGCGTGGCGCTCGCGCTGGCGCAGGCGCTCGGGGTGACGGTCGAGGAACTGTTCGGCGCGGAAGGCGCGGTCGCCGCGGTGTCGGCCAGGCTCGTCGGCCCGGGCGGACTGGCCGGCCAGGGGGGCGCGGCGGGGGCGAGGGTCACGCTCGCCCCGATCGGCGATTCCTTCGTCGCGCTGCCGCTGGCCGGGCCCACGGTGAGCCGGGCCGGCTTCCTGCCTGCCGGCGGTCTGCTCACCGCCGAGACGGGCGCCGCCGCGACGGCCGCGGCCGCTGCCGTCCAGGACCGGACGCCGCCGGTGCCGGTCCGGCCGATCGGGCCGCCGCGGCCGACGCTTGTCGTCGCCGGGTGCGACCCCGCGCTGCCGCTGCTGGAGGAGCCGCTCAGCTTGCTCGACCCGCCGATCGGGTTCAGCTGGTGGCCGTGCGCGAGCCAGGAGGCGCTGCGCCTCGCGGCCGCCGGCCTCGTGCACGCGGCCGGCGCGCACCTGCGGGACCGGTCGGGGGAGTACAACACCGCGCCGGCGGCGGAACTGCTCGCGGCGGGCGGCGAGGTGATCGGGTTCAGCGCCTGGCGCGAGGGCCTGGTGCTCGGCACGGCCGCCCGCGATGGCGTCGAAGCCGTCGGTGACGTCGTCGACCGCGGGCTGCGGCTGGTGAACAGGGAGCCGGGCGCTGAGGCGCGCCGCGTTCTTGACCGCGAGCTGAACAGCGCCGGCATCGAGGCCGAGCGGGTTCCCGGGTACCAGACGATGGCGGCAGGCCACCTGCAGGTAGCCGACGCGATCGCGGCTGGCCTGGCCGACGTCGGGGTCGCCAGCGAGCCAGCGGCACTGGCGTACGGGCTCGCGTTCGTCCCGCTCGCGGCCGAGCGGTTCGACCTGGTGATCCCCGCGGTGCACGCGGCGTCGCGGGAGGTGCAGGCGCTAGCTAAGGTGCTCCGGTCGCGCTGGCTGCTCGACCAGCTCGCCAGCCTGCCCGGCTACGATCCGGCGTCGTGCGGCCAGCACATCGCGACATTCCCTGCTAGCTGACAGACGGCAAGTTCACCCTCCCTGGGTGAGGCCAGCAACCCGTGCTGACCGGAGGATGTTGCCCTGTGAATCGCCTGCTCGAGCGCCTCGGCGGCGGTGTGGTCAGGTGGCGCTACGTCGTCATCATCGGCTGGGTGATCATCCTCGGCGGCCTGGTCTGGGCAAAGAACGAGCACGGCGGCACCTACGTCAACAACTACACGGTCTCCGGCACGGACTCCGCGCGCGGCCTGGACACGCTCAACGCCTCGTTCCCCAAGGAGGGCGGGTACGGCGGCCAGATCGTGTTCAAGGCCAGGCACGGCACGGTCACCGCAGACCAGAGTGCGATCAACCAGGCCACCACGAACGTCTCCAAGCTGCCGCACGTCATCTCCGCGACGAGCCCGTTCGCGTCGCCGCAGTCCGGCCAGGTTTCCAAGGACGGCGCGATCGCCTACGCGAGCGCGACCTGGAACACCAACCCTGACGGGTTCGGCACGAATTACCTGCACAAGCTCAACAAGGCCGTGGCTCCCGCCAGGAACGCTGGCCTGATCGTCGACTACGGCGCGAACGCGGGCAACATCGGCCAGCAGACCAGCGACACCACCTCCGAACTGATCGGCCTGATCTGCGCGCTCGCGCTGCTGCTGTTCATGTTCGGTTCGCTGATCGCGGCCGCGATCCCGCTTGTGTCCGCGCTGTTCAGCGTCGGCGCTGGCCTGTCGCTGCTCGGCTTGCTGGCGTCCGCGATGACATTCCCGACCACCGCCCCGACCATCGCGACCCTGCTCGGCCTCGGCGTCGCGATCGACTACGGCCTGTTCCTCACCGCCCGGCACCGCGAGCAGCTCGACCAGGGCATGAGCGTGACCAGTTCGGTGCGGCGCGCCGAGAGCACCTCGGGCGCCGCGATCGTCGTCGCGGGAAGCACCGTCGTGATCTCGATCCTCGGCCTGTATATCGCGGGCGTGACGTTTGTCGGCTCGCTCGGCCTGGCCGCCGCGGTCGTCGTGGCGCTCACGATGCTCGTCGCGCTCACGCTGATCCCTGCGTTCATGGGCGTCGTGCGCCAGAACGTGCGCAGCCTGCCCGCCCGGCTGCACGCGTGGAAGGCGCACGTCTCCGCCCGCGAGCAGGCGAGGCAGACCGCCGCCAGCACCGAGGAGCAGCACGAGAACAGCGGCTTCGCCCGCTGGGGCCGTCGGATCAGCAGGAACCCGTGGCCGTGGGCGGTGGCCAGCGTCGCGGCGCTTGTCGTGCTCGCGATCCCGCTGTTCTCGATCATGCTCGGCCAGCCCGACAACGGCACGAACCCCTATTCCGACAGCAACAAGCGCGCGTTCGTCCTGATCAAGCAGGGGTTCGGGATCGGGGTGAACGGGCCGCTCACGGTCGTCGCCACGCTGCCGAAAGAGTCCTCGCAGGCCACGAACTCCAAGCTCAGCACCATGCAGTCGGACCTGTCGCACGCGCACGGCGTGAAGTCGGTCAGCCAGCCGGTCGTCAACAAGGCCGGCACGGTCGCGGTGATCAACGTGATCCCGACGACCAGGCCGCAGGCGACGGCCACGACCGACCTGGTCAGGACCCTTCGCAACTCCGTGCTCCCCAAGGAGCACCTGACCACGTACGTGACCGGCACGACGGCCGGAGCGGTCGACTTCACCGACCGGATCACGAGCCGGCTCCTGTGGCTGATCCTGGCCGTGATCGCGATCTCATACTTCCTGCTCACGATGGCGTTCCGGTCGATCGTCATCGCGACCAAGGCGGCGATACTCAACCTGCTGTCGATCGGCGCCGCCGTCGGCGTGATCGTGGCGATCTTCCAGTGGGGCTGGCTCAAGGAGGCGATCGGCCTGCACACCACGCTCCCGATCCCTGCCTACGTCCCGATGCTGGTGTTCTGCATCGTGTTCGGCTTGTCGATGGACTACGAGGTGTTCTTGCTGTCGCGGATTCACGAGGCGTGGCTCAGCACCCGCGACGAGCACCGCAGCGTGGCGATCGGGATCGGCGCGACGGCCAGGGTGATCACCACCGCTGCGGCGATCATGGTCACCGTGTTCGCCAGCTTCGTGCTGAACACCGACCCCACCATCAAGATGCTCGCGCTCGGCATGGCGTTCGCCGTGCTGATCGACGCGTCCCTGGTGCGGATGGTGCTCGTACCGGCGGTCATGACGCTGCTCGGGCGGCACGCCTGGTGGATGCCGCGCTGGATGGAGCCGATCGTGCCCAGCCTGCACCTGGAGGAGGCCGGCGCTCCCGCCCCCGCGCCCGCCCAGGCCGCGCCGCAGCGTTCAGGCGCCGGCCGCCGCCACTAGCGGCGGCGAAATACGACACCTATGTGACATCGAGCGTCTTCTTAGAACGTCGATGGGACATCGGTGTTCAATTCGCGGGCCCCGCAGCGCCGCCGTAAACCCCGCATCGGCCAGGATGGGCACATGAGACTTCTCGTACTTGGCGGAACACACCATGTCGGGCGCGCCGTCGTCGAGGCCGCGGTCGCCCGTGGCGACGACGTCACGACGCTGAACCGCGGCGAGACCGGCAACGACGTGCCGGGCGCGCAGGTGCGGCGCGCGGATCGCACGGACCCTGCCCAGCTCCGCGCGGCGCTCGGCGATGACACGTGGGACGCGGTCGTGGACACCTGGAGCCGCGCCCCGCGCGTGGTCAGCGACGCGGCGTCGTTGCTGTCGGGCCGCGCCGGTCACTACGGCTATGTTTCGAGCCGGTCGGTGTACGCGTGGCCGATCCCGTCTGGCGCCGACGAGAGCGCGCCGGTCGTGGACGGCAATGCCGCGACCGAGGAGTCCGAGGACTACGCGGCCGCCAAGCGCGGCGGCGAACTGGCGGTCGAGGAGCACTTCACAGGTCCCCGCGTCTTGGCCAGGGCCGGGCTGATCCTGGGCCCGTACGAGCTCGTCGGCCGGATGCCCTGGTGGCTGCGCAGGATCGAGCGCGGCGGCGACGTGCTCGCGCCGGGCCCGCGTGACATGCCGATCCAGTACATCGACTGCAGGGACCTGGCCGCCTGGCTGTTGCACGCCGTGGACGAGGGCATCAGCGGTGCGTTCAACACGGTCAGCAAGCCGGGCCACGCGACGATGGGAGAACTGCTCGAGGCCGCGGTCGCCGCCACGGGCTCGGACGCGAACCTGGTCTGGGTCGACCCTGACGTGATCGAGAAGGCCGGAATCGAAGGGTGGATCGAGCTGCCGGTATGGGTTCCGCCGGTCGGCGAGGGCGCCGCACTGCACGACGGCAACGTCGACGCGATCTACGCGGCCGGGCTGACGTGCCGCCCGGCGTCGGACACGGTGGCCGACACGTGGCGCTGGCTCCAGACCGAGGGCGACCCCCCGGTGCGCGAGGGCGGCCTCAGGCACGGCCTGGACCCAGAGAAGGAGCGCGAGGTCCTGGCCGGCCTGAGCTAGTGCACCGGCGGCGCGCGTCTAGTTAAGCGAAACTAAACGCAGCCCCGTGACTGCGGCTGCCTGAGCCGGTCTCAGTGCCCGTACACCGGGACGAGCAGGCCGCGGGCGATGGTGTGGAAGCGGAGGTTGAAGCCGGCCACCGCGGGGGAGACGTCCGAGTCGATGCCGAGCGACTCGGTGTCGAGCGCGTGGACGGCGAAGACGTAGCGGTGCGTCTCGCCAGCGGGAGGCGCGGCGCCGCCGAAGTCCTTGGTCCCGTAGTCGTTGCGGACCGAGAAGGCGCCGACCGGGAGGCCGCCGCCGTCCGACGCGCCCGCGTTCGCCGCCAGCTCGGTGACCGAGGCGGGGATGTCGAGCACCAGCCAGTGCCAGAAACCGCAGCCGGTCGGCGCGTCCGGGTCGTAGCACGTCACAGCGAAGCCTTTGGTCTCCGCCGGGAAGCCGTTCCAGCGAAGGTGCGGGGATATGTTCTGGCCGCTCATGCCGAAGCCGTTGTATACCTGGTTATCGCCCATCTGCTGATCGTGGGCGACGTGGTCGCTCTCGACGCTGAAGGAAGGCACCTGCGGCATGAAGTCGTAGGGCAGCGGAGCCCTGTCTGACATAGATCCTCCTAGCAATGAACATCGTGGGAGCACGTGCCGGTCTGCTTGCCAACGCTATCCGCGGGCAAGCCCGCGCCGCCCGACGGGTATACCGTGACATGATCACCGTCGGTCGGAGGCTGGGAAGGCGGATCGCGGACGTGACGTTCGGCCGGCTGGCGAAGGTGCCCGTGCAGCGCAGCGCGCTCGCGCTGCTGCTAGCCGCCGTGCTGATCGCCGCGATACTCGCCACCCGGCTGGGTTCGGGCTCGTGCCGCGGCGGCCGGAGCGCGTGCGCCGCCCGCAACTTCGTACGCTGGTCGCGCGCGCTCAGCGGATCCTGGATCGCGCAGGACGGCGTCGAGGGCACGACCTTCAGCCAGGGCCAGGCGTCCGCGGCGGCCGGGCACGGTGTCGCGGTGATCGTGTTCGGCCTGACGGTCAGTGCCTATGACGTGAGCACCGGATTCCCGCGCTGGACGCAGGACCTCGCCGGCCTGCCCTCCAGTTCGGCCGTCATGTCAGTGCGGGCGTGGGACGGCGTCGTGACCGTCGGCGTGAGCTCCCCATCTGGCACGCTCCCGACGGAGATCACAGGTTCCGCCGCCGCCGGGACCGCGGCTGGCTCCTCGTCGCGCGCCGCGGCCACGCGCCGGGAGATCGTGCTCGACTCGGTGACCGGCAAGCAGATCATGACCTACCAGGCCGCGGTCTCCGGCGGCGCGGTGCGCGCCAGCCTCAAGCGCACGGTCATCGTCGGCCAGGCCGCGGTCACGAGCTACCTGAACCAGACCGGACGAGCGGTCTGGCGCGACGCGACAGGTGCCGCGGGACAGGCGTGGAGGGTGGCCGGCAAGAAGCTGTACGTGACAGTCTCCGCGGGCGGACAGGTTGGCACCGACCCCGTGACCGCGGTCCGCCAGATCGACCTGCGCACTGGCGCCGAGCGCCTGATCAGGCCGGCTGGCCGGTACTTCGACGGCGCGCTGAGCGGGGCCGTCGGCGGCTCGCTGGTCTTTTCCGGCAGTTCGGGCCTGAGTATGTACGGGGTCGCGAACGGCCGGCTGACCGCCCGGGTTCCCGGCGCGATCGCCGAGGGCAGCGACCCGCTGAGGGGCGTGCTGTACGCCAGCGTCGCGGGCGAGCTGACCGGCATCGACCCGGTCACCGGCCGGAGCCTGCCCGCGAAGCCCGGCACGGTGCCTGACGGCGTCTACGGCGTGCGCGCGGGCGTGGCGCTCGGGCTCGACGACGGGGCCGGCGGAGCGGCGTGGGGTTACGGCATGGCCAGCCGGCACGTCGTGTGGACCGCGAAGGCGCTGCCATGGCCGCACTATTTCGCCGAGACCTCGGGCGTGGGCGGCGGCGTCGATCCCGTGAGCGGCACCGTGCTGCTCGTGACCTGCCAGGAGACCGGCCAGCCGGTGCGCGGCCCGGTCGCCGGAGCCGGCGGGAAGGCCTGCCTGAAGCCGCGGCTCGTAGCGATCGGCCCGTGGGGCGCGCGCTCCAAGGCCGCCGCGCCGCAAACGTAGGTGCTTCGTGATGTCCGGCGCGTAGCCTGGATCCGGCACAATATGCAGCGAGCGCCTGTAGCTCAGCGGATAGAGCGGCTGCCTTCTAAGCAGCGGGTCGCAGGTTCGATCCCTGCCAGGCGCGCCAGCGAAATTACAGGTCAGACGGTACATCATCGAGCATGAGAAGATCATGATTCCTCGGTCATGCCCGATCGTGCCCCGAGTAGCTGCGGCCAAGTCGGCATTAGCCTGGCGTGCAACCGCATCGGCCAGGGCACGCTGTCGCTCGTCGGTCGAGTGCAGGTAGATCAGCGCGGCCCGGGTGGATGAGTGGCCCATCCGATCCATCAGCTCCCGCGGATTCGCACCAGCGCTGGCGACCATGTGATTCCCGGCGTGGCGGAGGTCGTGAAAGTGCACACCGGTCAGGCCGGTGGCGGTCAGAGCGGGAAGCCAGACCCGGCCCCCGAGCCGGACGCGGGCCGGGGTAGCCGCGGCGGCGGCCCCGGCGTCGTCCAGTTCGCGGTAGGCGGTCTCGACGGGGGCGTTGAGGGCGTTGAGCATCTGGTTGGTGATCAGCGTGGCGTGTCCGGGGGCGGGGCTGCGCAGGGCGAGCAGGGCGGCGTCGCGGCCTGCCTCGGCCGTGGCCGCGGCCTGCCCGGCGGACCTGACCTGCGCGGCGGCGGTCTTCTTCGCCGGGCTGGGCACCATCCGGTCCGGGTCGTCGGGGCTGGCGGCGTGGGAGTCGAGGGCGTCGAGGGCGAACCAGGTGCGGGCGTACCGGAAGTAGTTCTCCTCCCGCCACCGTGACGACATGCGCCAGCACACTTCCCCGGCCGCCAGGTCAGTGCGGGTGGTCAGGGTGTGGACCTGGCGGGTCTGGCCGCGGCGGGCCGGGACGCGGCGGGTGACCTGCCGCAGGCTGACCTGCTCGCCCTTGCGCTTGCCCTCGGTGACCTGCAGGGTGATGGTGGTGTCGGCGAGGTCGTAGGCGTGCGCCCGGCCGCGGTCATCGGCGCAGGTGATGGCGGTGAACTCGGCGGCGGGCACGTCGCCCGCCGGGCCCTTGCGGTAGGTGAGCAGGTCGAACCCGGCGGCGATGATGTCAGCGAACAGCGCCGGGGACCAGCCGGTCAAAGCACACGGTCACCTTCCGGCCCTCCCCGACGACCTGGCGCAGCTTCGGCAGCAGGTCCTTCAGCTCGCCGGCCAGGGAGGCCGACGGCTCGGCGATGACCATGAGCACCGGGTCGCCGTTCTGATCGGTGATCCAGGTCTCCGCCGTGGCCGGGGCGGGGAACTTCAGCCTGGCCACGTGGGTCTTCTGCACCTGGCGGGAGCCGAAGTAGGCGCGGTGGTGCCCGTCGGCGTGCAAGAACCCGAGGGCATCGGGCCTGGCCTGGGCGTGGTGCCGGGCCAGCGCCATGATCAGCTCCCCGGCCTTGCCGGCGGCGGCGAGCTCGGCGAGCTTGCGGCGGATCGTCTTGACCTCCGGCGCCCTGTCCAGGCCCAGCACCCGGCCCAGCGAGGCGGGCGGCACGCGGGTGGCGCCCTCAGCCCGCGGCTCGCCCGCCAGGGCCAGGAACACCAGCGTCAGCAGCGTGGCGTCCAGGTGGTAAAACCCGTTCCGCAGCCCGTCGTAGACCTGCCGGGCGCAGGCCAGCAGGCCGGTGGCCTGCAGCGCGGGCAGCGCGAGCAGCAGCCCGGCCAGCGGGTACCGCGCCCCGGGCGCGAACACCGGGACGGCGCCCTCGCCGAGCAGCCCGAACCGGGCCAGCGCCCGCTCGCCGTCCCGGCCTGGCGGGTCCGGCAGCACCGGCAGCGCCCCGGCCGGATCCTCATCACCAGGACCCGCCATCGGGCCGGCAGGCTCATCACCGGCGCCGCCGCCCGGCCTGACCGCAGTGCGCCCCAGGGCGTTGCGGACGCTGGACACCGACACCCCCGGTACTGCCGCGATCTCGGCCAGCGTCTTGCCCTGCCCGTCCAGCCCGCGGATCAGGGCCACCACCTCGGCGGTCAGCCTCGAGGCCCGCCTCGGCCCCTTCCGCGCCGGAACCAGCCCGGCCACCCCGCCGTCCGCGAGCGCCTGGTCCCACCGCCATACCGTGACCGGGTCCACCCCGAACGCCTCCGCGACCCGCGCCTGGCTGGCGGCCCGCAGCCGGACCAGCTGCACCGCGGCCAGCCGCCGGCCCGCCTCATCGCCGGCGTCCCACGCGAAAGTCGCCAGGCCGTGCACGATCACCAGCCCGCCGCCGGCATGTAAGGCGGAGGGCGCCGAAGATCGTTTTGTGACGAACAACCTCGAGACCCTCCTGACCGCACTCTACGTGGATCTGGATGACCGCGTGCTGCCCGTGCTGGGCTGGTCGCGTGATCACCGTCCCGGCCGCAAGCCGGAGCTGACGGATGCGGAGTGCCCGCGCGTTCTTCGACGCGCTCGTCACCGACAACCTCGACATCGGCCGCCCCGACACCATCGAGATCATCTTCGACCGGCAGGTCCGCCACGGCCCGCAGCGCTCCACCGGCGGAACCTTCAAGACCAAGGTCATCAGCCGCGGCACCGAGGTCACCGTCAACGCCTTCTACGAGCACTCCCGGATCAAGCAGTACCTCAAAGACGGCCGCGCCCTGAGGGTGGAGACCGTGATCAACGCGCCGGGCGACCTGGGCTGCCAGCGGCGCCTGCATAACCTCGATGAGCTGCAGGCCCGGGCACGTGCGGTCAACGCCCGGCTGCTGCAGACTGAACGTGCCGGCCAGGCCTGCGTCCTTGCGAATCCAGTCTTCGAGCGGATCGCGCACCCGTCGGTCACCGCCGACGGGCGGAGAGCTACAGCCATGCGATTCGGCGACTCTCGGGTCCAGGCCCTGGCCGGCGCCCTGTGCGTCACCTTGTGCGCCGTCACCGGCATCACCAACAGGAGCCTGCGCGCCCTGATGACCGGACTGCTCGGCGCCCCCTACTCGATGGCCCAGGCCTCCTACGACCTCGCCCGGCTGGCCCGCAACGACCTGATCACCCGCCGCCCGCACGCCAACACCTACGACCTGACCCCCGACGGCCTGGCCTTCGCGATCTTCTACACCAAGGTCCACGACCGCGTCCTCGCCCCGCTCTTCGCCGCCGGCCAGCCCCAGGCCCCGCCCCACCTCCGCGCTGCCCTGACGACCATCGAACACCTCATCGACCATCGCCTCGCCGACGCCAGGCTCGCAACGGCAGCCTGACAAACTCCGCTCAACTGTCGAAGTCACCGACCCAAAGGATCGCTAGCGTTGCTCAGACTGATGCGCAAACGTGACGAAGGTCTCAGCGATCAGAAACCGGGCGCGGCGACGCACTCCACTGAGCACCTAACTGTTCAGGGGACCAGGCTGAGCCTCAGACCTCCATTGCAGGTGAGGCATCAGCCTTGACGGCATTGGACCGCCGGGTCGGACTGCTACTCTCACGTCCCCGTTGGCCGAGAGGCCGCCATCGGTTACTTCCCATGTGCAGGGAATCGTCGTCCGCCCAGATCTGCAGCCGACCATGGCCCGCGCTGTGACCATTTTCCTCACGGTTTCAAGGGCACGGCCTGCGGCCGCGCCAGCCGGGGCCGGGCCAGGCCCGGCAGCCGGGCGCAGCACCACGAACAAGCCGAGCAACGCGAGAGTGACCAGACGGCCGAGTTGGACGGCCGATCAGAATGCACGGGCTAATGCCCGTCGCCGGTGGCGGCAGTCCTGCCCGCGGCCTCCGCGCTTGGAAGCGCCCGGCTGCGGGCAACTGCCGTCCGGCCGGGCGCGCCCCGCACCCGCCCGCCGGTCAGCTCGCCGCCGTTACGCACCCCGGGCCGGCTACCGTAAGCTGCATCAGTGCGGCAGGACCGTCCTCCTCGCGGGCCGCGATCGTGTCACCGCGAAAGATCACCGCTCAAGGGCGCGGCCTACGGCCACGTCGCTGCGCGATGGCGCAAGCGTCACCCTTGACCGCCCGATCTTCCGCGGAGAGCGTCGGCACCTATCGGAAGGACGGGAGCAGAGCCGAGCAACCGTGCCCCAGACGTGCCCCGGCATCGAGTCAGCATCGCTCTCTTGCGGTCACTCACGCGCAGCGCGAACGAGAGGTGACCTGCTACGTTACAGGTCGAGGTCACATACCCGAAGTCCTTCTAAGCAGCGGGTCGCAGGTTCGATCCCTGCCAGGCGCGCAGGTCAGAGAGTCGAAGAACCCGGCATGTCGGGGCGATCTCGGCTGGCTACCGGCCGGATGCGGGCGGATCCGGCGCGATATCAAACCATGCCCGCAAGCCCGACGCGGCCTGTGCGATCGCGGCCCGGCTGGCATCAACGGTGCCGGCCATCGTGAAGAACCCATGCGCCATACCCGGGTAGCGGCTGAGCTCGACCTGGACGCCCTCGCTGGCTAGCCGACGGGCGTACGCCTCGCCCTGATCACGCAGCGGATCGTACTCCGCGGTGATGACGAGCGCCGACGGCAGCCCGGCGAGGCTCTCTGCGCGAAGCGGCGAGGCCAGCGGGCTGGCCGCATCGCCGGGATTCGTCAGGTAGTGCTGGCGATACCAGGCGACTGAGCGGCGGTTAAAGAGGAACCGATCATCAGCGGCACGCATCGACTCGTCGTCGGCTAGCTGGTCAGTATTGGGATAAACAAGAAGCTGGCCGACCAGTGCAGGGCCGCCGGCGCGCGAACGCAGCGCCATTCCCGCGGCCAGGTTCCCGCCGGCGCTGTCGCCACCGACCGCGATGCGGGCGGGATCTGCTCCGATCTCGTCCGCGTGCTCGGCGACCCAGCGCACCGCCGCGTAGCAGTCGTCGACCGCCGCCGGGAACGGGTGCTCAGGTGCCAGGCGGTAACCGACGACGGCGACCAGCGCGCCCGAGGAATTGGCCAGGCTGCGGCTGACGCCGTCGGCGGTGTCGATCGTGCCGAGTACCCAGCCACCACCGAAGAAGTAGAGCAGCACGGGCAGCGGCCGCTCGCTGGTGGGTCGGTACAGTCGCAGCGGCAGCTCGCCGCCGGGCCCGGCGATCGTCACACTGGCGACCTCGTACACGGGCTCCGGCTCGCCCCCCTCCTCCATGATCGAGGCAAGATCCGCGGCCCTGGCCTCGGTGAGCGACATCTCGTACAGCGGAGGAACGTTGTCACGCTCGCGCTCGTCGCGCATCGCCTGCATTTGAGGGTCGAGGGGCACAGCTCGCACACCCTTTCGTTCGTGTGGCCGGGACGGTGCGCCATTTGCTAACTATGGCCCGTCGTCCCGGCGAGGATAGACTACCTCTGGCGGGAATGGTGTTTAAGGAAATGGTGTCCCGCAATACGCTGCGATGCGGTTATGTCACGGAGGCGAGGCGCCTGGACCGATGGTCGAGCTAGCGCGTGAGGCGTTGCACACATCGGTCACCGATCCTGTGTCAGCGTCGATGAACTTCCTCAATGAGGTTGCCAGCCGTTTTCCAGCCGCGATCTCGCTCGCAGCTGGCCGGCCATTCGATGAGTTCTATGCCGTCGAGGACGTCGAGCGGTATGTAGCTGCCTATGTCGGGTACCTGCGCGCTCAGGGTATGGGCGAGGCGCGCATCCGGCAGGCCATCCTGCAGTACGGCCGGACGAACGGCCAGCTCGGGGCGATGATCGCGCGGATGCTGGAGATTGACGAGGACATCGGCGTTCCCGCTGATTCGATCATGGTGACGTCGGGCTGCCAGGAAGCGATGATCATCACGCTTCGCGGCCTGTGCGCGGACCCCGAGGACGTCATCCTTTCCGCCGAACCCTGCTACGTCGGCCTCACCGGGGCCGCGCGCGTGCTCGGCGTCACGGTGGTTCCGGTTCCCGAGACGGCGCAGGGCCTGCATCCTGACACGGTCGCGCGGGTCGCACGCGAGGTGCGCGCGAGCGGTCGCCGGCCACGCGCTCTGTACGTGGTCTCGAACTTCGCCAACCCGTCCGGCGTCTCGCTGAGCGCCGACGTGCGGCGCGGGCTGATCGAGGTGGCGGCCGACGAGGATCTCCTGATCCTTGAGGACGACCCGTACGGGCTGTTCGGGCTCGACGACAGGCGCAGCCCGACGCTGAAGTCACTCGATACCGACCAGCGAGTCATCTACCTCGGCTCGTTCGCCAAGTCGGTATTCCCCGGTGCCCGCGTGGGCTTCCTGGTCGCGGATCAGACCGTCGTCAGCGCGGCCGGTCACCGCAGCCTGCTGGCTGACGAGCTCTCGACGGTCAAGAGCATGATCACTGTCAACACCTCGCCGATCGCGCAGGCCGTCATCGGCGGCGTGCTCGTGTCGTGCGGATACAGCCTGCGCGCCGCGAACCGGGAGAAGATCACGTTCTACCGGTGCAATCTCCGCGCGCTGCTAGCCGCGCTTGAGCATCACTTCACAGATCCGGCGATCACCTGGAACTCGCCGAGCGGTGGCTTCTTCGCGGTGCTGGAGGTTCCCGTCCGCGCAGACGAGAAGCTGCTCGAGCTGTCGGCGCGAGATTACGGCGTGCTATGGACGCCAATGAGCTTCTTCTATCTGAACGGCGGCGGCAAGAATGCGATCCGGCTGTCGTGCAGCGCCCTGGCGACTGACCAGATCGATGAGGGTGTCCGCCGCCTAGCCACTCTGATTGCCGACGTCCGGTCGTGACCGATCTGGTCCGCGTCTGGATCGCCCCTGTCGACGTGACACCAGAAACCGCGGCCAGGTGCAGGAGCGTGCTCGACGACAGCGAGCGCGACCGCGCCGCGGCCTTCCTGAGCCCGCGCGACCAGCAACGGTTCACGGTCGCGCACGGCGCGCTCCGGATCCTGGCTGGCCGCGTGCTGGGAACGCGGCCCGCGGCACTGACCTGGGCCGCCGGCCGGTATGGCAAGCCCGAGCTCGTGTCCCCGTGGTCCGGGCTGCAGACCAGCCTCTCGCACTCGGGCGGCCTGGTTGCGGCGGCCATCAGCACTGACCGACCGGTGGGTGTCGACGTCCAGCACCTGGTGCCTGGCGTGGACACGGTCGGGTTGGCCGGCCGGTTCTTTCCGCCCGATGAGGCCGGGTACGTCGCGGCGGGTCGAGACGAGAACGCGCGGGCGGACCGGTTCGCCCATCTGTGGGCACGCAAGGAGGCGGTCGTCAAGTCAGCGGGCGGTCGCCTCTGGCCCAATCTGAAGATCGCGGTTCGCAGCCGCGATGTCGTCAGCTGCGCCGAGCCAGCGAGCCCGCATCGGGTAGCAGACGTCAGGGCTCCGACGAGGTATCGCGCCGCCGTGGCGCTGACCGGCGCCGCGCCGTTCGTGCTGGAAACCGCCGGCTGGCCGGGCGCGGGAGGGGCCTGAGCACCTTCACCGGCCCTTCGCCACGGTCTCGATCGCCGCGCGCAGCTGGCTGCGGGTCGGCTGGAGCGCGAGGTCGAGTGCTCGCGCGAACGGCAGCACGGCGCCGTCCGGGCGGGTGACACGTTTCGGCGGGGCGATCAGGTGCATCTCCTCGGCGGCGGTGGCCAGGATCTCGCCGCCGATACCGCAGGTCCGGTTCGAATCATCGACCACGACTAGCCTGCCGGTGCGCTCCAGCGAGGCCGCCAGGCCGGGCCAGTCGAACGGGTACAGCGTGCGCGGGTCGAACACCTCGACCGAGATCGTGTCCGCGAGCTCGCCGGCGACCGCGAGCGCGTCGTGCACGAGATGTCCCACCGCCACCACCGTCACGTCGGTACCCGGCCGGTGCACCCGGCTGACGCCGAGCGGCAGCGGGGCAAGCGCGTCGAAATCCACATTCTCGCGCCGCGCCATGGCGCCGGCAGGCCCGAACAGTATCACCGGGTCGTCGTCGCGGATCGCGCTGACCAGCAAGCCATAGGCGTCGGCCGGCGTGGCCGGCACGACGGTCTTGACGCCGACGTGCGCGAACAGGCTGTACGGATGGTCTGAGTGCTGCCCGGCCCAGCCGACGCGGGACCCCGAACTCGGCAGCAGGTAGGTCACCGGGACGCTGACCTGACCGCCGGTCATCAGCGAGAACTTGTGCGCCTGGTTCGCGATCTGCTCGAACACCAGGAACAGGAGCGACGGTATCTGGAACTCGACGACGGGCCTGGACCCCGCGATCGCCGCTCCGGTGGCGAAGCTGGTGAACGCCTGCTCCGAGATCGGCATATCGATCACCCGCTCGGGACCGAATCGCTTGAGCAGTCCGGTGGTGACGTTGCTGACCGCGATGCCGATGTCCTCGCCGAACACGCACACGGCCGCGTCGCGTTCCATCTCGGCGGACAGCGCCCGGTTGAGCGCCCTGGTGTACGACAGATTGGGCATCAGGCCGCTCCCGCCCGCCCGCGCATCCCGTCCGCGTACAGGTAGTCAAGCGCTTCCGACGGGTCGGGTTCCTGGCTCGCCTCCACAAACCGCCGCGCCTGGTCAAGCAGGGACTCGATCTCATCATTGATGTGCGAGCGCACCGCCTCAGGCACGCGCGCTGCCTGGATCTCCAGCGGGTCGCGGGCGCTGCCCGCGGCGACCTCCTCGTCGGTGCGGTAACGAGGGCGGACCTTGTGCTCCCAGGTGTGGTGGGCGTCGAACCGGTAGGTCAGGCATTCCAGGAACGTCGGGCCGTCCCCGGCCCTGGCGCGGGCGACGGCGCCGGATGCCGCCGCCAGCACGGTCTCAGGATCCATGCCGTCGATGGTCTCGGCCGGGATGCCGAACGCCTCAGCGCGGCCGGTAATCGTGCCGGCCGTCGTGTCCTGCACCCGCATCGACGTCGCGAACTGGTTGTTCTCGCAGACGAAGATGACCGGCAGGCGACGCAGCGACGCCAGGTTCAGCGCTTCGAGCAGCACGCCCTGGTTGACCGCGCCGTCGCCGAAGAACGTGACGGCGACGCGATCGTGCCCGGCGCGCCGGTGCGACCATGCCGCCCCGGCCGCGATCGCGGCCGAGGCGCCCACAATGGCGTTCGCGCCATAGACGCCCGCGCTGACGTCCGCGGCGTGCATCGACCCGCCGCGCCCGCTGTTGAGGCCGGTTTCGCGGCCCGCCAGCTCGGCCAGCACGCGGATGGGGTCCGCGCCCTTGGCCAGCACGTGCCCGTGGCCGCGGTGGGTGCTGGTGATGAGATCATCCGCGCGCAGCACCGCGCAGATGCCCGCCGCGATCGCCTCCTCGCCGATGTACGGGTGGATACCCCCGGCGATCACGCCGCTGCGCACCATCTCGATGGCCCGCTGCTCGAACCGGCGGATCAGCCGCACGGTCCGGTACAGGTCAGCGGAGTCAGTCATGACCGCCTCTCCCGGCCGCTGCGGCCCTGTGATAGCGCGATATGTCAGATACTCCTGCCGGCTGGGTCCGTCATGCGGACGGGTCCGGGTTGCGCCACAACACGGGACAGAAGTCGGGGTCGCCGTAGTCGGGGCGGCCATCGGGAAGGCGCCGGACCAGTACGTCGTGGTTGTACGCAAGAACCCCGCCGGAGTTGAGCACGAACGGGCTGTAGGCGTTCTCGCCGTCCTGCAGGTGGAACGAGACGGCCCGGCGGGGACGCGGGCTGCGGTTGGACGCGCTGCCGTGGTAGGTCCGGCAGTGGTGGAAGCTCATGTGGCCTTGGGGAATGATCATCGGGACCTTGACGACCTCGGCGTTGTTGTAGGCCGCGTTCTCCGCCAGCGTACGCTCCAGGTCACTGCCATCCCGCTCCGCGAAGTGCCTGGTCACTGAGTCATCGCGGCCGACCTCCTGCCAGCGGTGGCTGCCGTCGACCATCGTGATCGTCCCCATCTCCTCGCCGCAGTCGTGGAACGGGATGAAGGCGGTCAGCATCTTGTCTGATGTCGACGTCGACCAGTAGTGCTTGTCGAAGTGCCACGGCACGACGTTGGTCGGCTCCGCGGCGATCGGGGGCTTGTAGATCAGCGTCGTCTGGAACACGCGGATCTCGTCGGCGCGGGCCAGGGCGGCGGCGACGGCGCCGATCAGCGGCTTGCGCAGCAGGCTCGCCAGGCCGTCGTGCTCGTAATGGACGTAGTCGTTGTGGCGCTGCACGTCGCCCTTGGACGGATCCCAGTACGCCAGCTTCGGAGGGCGCAGCGGCAGCGCGCGGTCGCGCTCACCTGCGTAGTAGCGCTCGCTCGCCGCGACGAGCTCGTCCACCTCGTCGTCGGCGAAGAGCTTCTTGCTGAGATACCAGCCGTGCTCGGCGTAGAACTCGACGTCAGAGTCGGACGGCAGAAGCGAGCGCTCCTCTGCCGTCAGCGTGAAGGGCGGGGTGACCGAAAGGCTCACGGACGATTCCTTTCTCGGCAGGCCGGTTTGGGTGTGGGTCGAACCGGTGGGCGGAGTTGGTCAGACAAGGCTCGTGCCCGCTGTGTCGCGGACGTCGGCGAGTTCGCGCTCCTTCGCCGCGTACAGCGCCGGGATGTTGCTGGTGCCGAACGTGCGCGCTCCGTGCCGGTCAATCAGCTCGTGGAAATACGTGCGCCTGATGTGCGTCGACCTCGCGAAGATCTGGTACATCTGGCCCCAGTGGTCGCTGTCGACCAGGATGCCGAGCGGCCGCAGTGCCTCGACCGCGAGGTCGGTCGTGCCTAGGCGCGCAGCCAGCACGTCGTAGTAGCTCGATGGCGTCACCGCGAACTCGACGCCCCGGCCGGCGAAGGTCCGGACCGCGTACACGATGTCATGGGTCAGGAACGCGACGTGCTGCACCCCGGCGCCGCCGTGCCAGGCCAGGAAGTCGTTGATCTGGCCCGCCTGGCGGCTGATGTCCGGCAGGATGAAGGTGAATGTCACGCCGCCGGACGGGCTCTGCACCACCTCTGACGTCAGCGCCTGATCGCCGACCTCGATGTACTCATGGAACGTGACCGTGAAGCCGAACACCTGCTCGTGGAAGGCAATCGTGGCGTCGAGCTCGCCGGCCGGCAAGCACACCGCCAGGTGGTCGATGATGCGCAGCAGGTCGCCGTCCGCTTCGTCGGCAGCGCCCGGCTCCATCTCGATCGCGCCGGGCTGGAACTGGGCGCTCGGGCCATGGCGTTCGACAAGGCGGTAGACCACATCGCCGAAACCTGCGACCTCCGCGGTGACCACGCAGGCCTCGTCGTTCTCCCAGGTGCGGGGCTGGCAGATGCCCGACCCGCCGGCCGCGACCGCGTCGGAGTAGGCGGTGGCGGCACTCTCGGCGTGAAACGCGGTCACGGCCACGCCGTCCCCGTGCTTGGCCACGAACTGGCTGGCGGGATGGTCCTGGTGCAGTCCCGAGGTCAGCAGCATCCGGATGTCACCCTGGCCGAGCAGGACGCTTCGCTGCCCAGGCAGCCCAGTCTCCGGGCCGCCGTGGCCGTAGACACGGAAGCCGTACGCGCTACACAGGGACTGCGCCGCCGCAATCGCATCACCCACGTAGAGTTCGAGGTGGTCGATATCGAGGATGTTCATCGCTGCCTTCCTCTCCGGTTCATGCGGTTCACAGCCGTTCCCGGTCGGCCGGACCGGTCACGAGAATGGCGGCGGCGCGGTCCCCGTCGCCGGCCACGGACAGGTCGACGCGCACCACGAGCGCTTCGTCCGCGTCCGCGTCGCTGATCAGCAGAGCGGCGATGTCCAGCCCCGCCCTGGTCCCGCTGACGCACACGACAGGACCGGTCAGGTGCCACCGCGCGGCCAGGTAGCCGGCGACGGCGTTGGGCACGGACTGGAAGAACATCAGCGGCAGAACCCGCCCGCCGGAGTCCACCGCGGCGGCCACGCGGGCCGCGCTGGTGATGTCGCCGAGAGCCGTCACCATCACGATGGCTGTGACCGCACCCGGCGCCCGCTGCTGATCGCGGCGGCGGCGCAGAACTCGTCCGGCGACCTCGGCAAGTAACGGGCTGAAATTGGACTCGACGAATCCGGCGAGCGCGGCGACCTCGCCGTCGGCGTCCGTCTCTGGCCAGGACGCTGACGACCCGACTGTCAGGCAGGCCGCGGAGGCCGCCGCGTGCAGCGCGGCGAGGCCGGAGGTTGTCACGGGTGCCGGCGGTGTCATGGCACGCCAATGATGAGCGCGGTGTTGGCGCCGCCGAACGCGGCGTTGAGGCTCATCGCATACTCCGGGGTGGCGGCAAGAGCGTCGTGCAGCACCAGGTTGAGGCGGCATCTGTCGTCAACGCCGAGGAACCCGGCGTTGACCGGCAGCATCCCCTTGCGCGCCGCCAGCAGCGTGACGATCAACTCGAGCACTCCGGAGGCCTCCAGCGTCTGACCATGCAGCGACTTGGTGGAGCTGACCGGCACGGTGCCGGCCGCGTCGCCGAGCGCGAGCCGCAGCGCACTGGTCTCCGCCGGGTCGCTCTGGCCGGTGCCCGAGCCATGAGCATTGATGTAGCCGAGATCCTCCGCCGCGATTGCGGCCCGCTGCAGCGCGGCCGTGACCGCCCGCGCCATCCCATGGCCTTCCGGGTGCGGCTGGCACGGGTGGTACGCGTCGCCGGCGCGACCCCAGCCTGCGATCCGCGCCAGTGTCGGGGCCCGCCGCGCCCGCGCGGACTCCCGCGACTCGATGACGACAGCGCCGACGCCGTCGCCCAGGAGCAGCCCGCGCCGCCGGGCGCTGAACGGGCGCACCTGGCCGTCGTCAGCGAGCACGCGGCCGGCGTCGAACAGGGCGAATTGGTCGCTATCGACGAGGTACCCCCCGGCCACGACGACCCGGTCGGCCCGGCCGCGGGCGATCATCGAGGCCGCGTCGCCGATCGCGGTGCTCGCGGCGACGCATGCCGACATGTAACAGCGGATGCCCTGCTCCGCGAGCCCGCTGCCACGGGCGGCCGCGGTGGTGAACGCCTCAGGCCCGAGCCCGGGCTGGTCAGCCTCGGGTGCCCGTGCGATCGCCGGATCGCCGTGGATGGCGAGGAACAGGGGGGTGCGGGCGCGGTCGGACGACGACAGGCTCGCGTCGTTGCACGCTCCGCCGACGGCGCGGGCGACCTCGGTGAGCAGCTCAGGGAGACCTGGCATGGTCGCCGCGAAGCGCACGCGCCGTGCGCTGACATCGAACCGCTGGACGCGCGCGAAGGCAGGCCGGCCAGACAGCACCCCTGACAGCAGCTCCTCAGTTCCCCTGCCGTACGCGCTGAGGACGGCGGCGCCGGTCACGACCACCGAGCCGGTCCCCCTTCGCACGGTCGGCGTAGCAGCCACAGCGGGTCCATCAGGCATGCGATAACCCGACTCTCAGATCCTTCAGAATGCCGACCACTCCGGTGACCGTCGACATGCGAGCGAGCATGTCGTCGTCGACGTCGAGCGCACCGTAACGCTGCTCGATCTGATGCATCAGCCAGGCCAGTTCCAGCGAGTCGATCGCTTCAGGAACATCCTCTGGCTGGCGGTCACCGTAGGTCGCGAGCATCGCGACGACGTCCGACCGTTGCGGTATCCCGGGCACGGTCAGCGCGCCGAGGCGGGCTGGATCCGCGGCGCTACGGCGAGGCAGAACTCGCCGACTGTCATGCCGGCGAGCATCTCGGCCTCGTCGTCGTCGAACTTCACCCCGAAACGGTCCTCCACCCGCACGGCGAGCTCGGCGAGGGCGAGCGACTCCAGGTCGGCGCCAGCCGGGCCGAGCGCGGTGTCGTCGTCGAGTTCGTCGATGCTGTAGTTCATGTCCGTCAGCGAGTCGAGCACGAACTGGCGGATCTCATCGATCATGGTCGGCGCTTCCTTTCGGGAGGGGCTGGTGCGACACGGCGGCCTGGCGGCCGCCGTCCGCACGGGCTGCCGGGCTGACTGCAGTTGCTGGTCCATCTGGCCCGACGCCGCGGAGCACGGCGTGGTCGCGGACAAGCTTCCCGGTGGCGGTGCGCGGTAGCTGCCCGACTACGTGCAACAGCCGCGGGCGCTTGTATGCGGCGAGCCGGATCGTGATCTCGCGCTCGACGGCGGACAGCTCGGCTCCCTCCGCCAGCACCAGGTACGCCTCGATCGCACGATCGTGCACCACGACAGCCCCGGTGACCTCGGGCAGCGCGGCGAGCATGTGTTCGAGCTCGGTCAGGTCGACCTTGAGGCCGCCTACGGAGACCTGGGAGTCCCGCCGGCCGAGAACCCGCACAAGTCCGGTCTGGGGATCCACGCTGCCGGCGTCCTTGGTGTGCAGCCAGCCGTCCGACCATCGGTTCGGGTCCTGGTCGCCGAGGTACGGCGAGGCCGGCAGCGAGACGTGCAGTTCCCCGGCCTCTTCACGGACGGTATGACCGGGAGCCGGCATCACGGCGGGCCGGTTGACACCGAACAGATCGGTCGCGATGACGCCAACTTCGGTCATCCCGTACATGTTGCCGAGGCGCACGTCGTAGCGGTCCACGAACGCGGCGTGGACGTCGGCGCGGACGAGCTCGCCGCCGGTGGTCATGCCAGTGAGCTGCGGCAGATTTGGCGGTTGGCGCACCGACGCGAGCAACTCGATATGGAAAGGGACACCAAGCAGCGTGGTCGGCTGCGAGCCGGCGCCCACGGCGGACAGGATGCTGTCCGCTGTCAGCCGGGCCGGGATCGTGAGGTTCACGCCCGCATGCAGGCAGTAGAGCAGGCCGCCGACAAGCCCGAGCACGTGCACCATTGACGCGAGCGACACGATGCGCTCGCCGCCGCGGGGAACGCCGTCGATCAGCGTGTAGCGCTTCACTTCCTCGACGAGATTCGCGGCGTCCCTGCCTATGATCTTGAACGGTCCCGTCGAACCCGAGCTGAGCTGGATGACGGCGTGGGTGGTGGCAGCGGGCCGACCCGGATACGCGCGCACGCGCTCGGTGATCTCGGCGAATGCCCGCAACGGGCCGCCAGTGGAGCGCTCGGCCGTCACCACGACCTGGGGCAGCAGCCGCTGCAGCGCGACATCCACCTCGTACGCGGTGAGCCGGTGGTCAAGCAGGGACGCCTGCGCGCCGATCTGCCACGAGGCGAGCAGATTGGCGATGAACGCGAGCGACGGCGCAAGGCACAATGCGACGGAGCCGCCGCGCCGAAGCCCGGCGTCCGCCAGGGCGCGGTGCCGCTCGGCCACGAGCCGGCGCAGGTCCGCCCGGCTGACCGGCTCGCGCAGATGCAGGCACACGTCGTTCGCGGGGCCCGCCAGCAGCACCTCGTCAACCCACTCGGGCTCCAGCTGCGGGTACGCGCCTCCGGCCGCCTGCGGGTAAACACCCTCGGTCACCCGATTTCACCCTCTTCGCCCGGTATGGCCAGTACGTGCCGAGGTGGCCGCGTGTCGACCAGTTCCCGAAGACCGGCTGCGTTTACCGGCCATTCATAAGAGAACGGCAAATCTAGCAGAACGTCCAATAACGGCAGCATCACGACCAATGTTGGTCGTGATTACGGACGTTTCTGCCTAGCATTGACCTTACTCGATCGGTCTCGTTTGACAAGAGTAGGAATTGGATAAGAGTCCGAAGCCACTCCGCGCCATTGAGGCGCATCGGCGCGCCGTTGAGGTGCCTCGTCGCCCATGCCGATGGTGTGAAAGCCGGTCAGGGGATTGACATGCGCTGTGGCCGGCTGGCCAGAATCAGACATGTTCCAGCAGACCCGCCCGGACCGGATGATCGTCCAGTTCACTGGAGCAGAGGCGGGCGCCGCGCCGTTGACCTGGGGCCAGAAGGCGATCTTCCAGGACATGCAGGATAGCGGCGACCAGTTCAACATGGGCGGAAGGCTCGATCTGCCTGCGGGCAGCACGGTCGAGGATGCGGCGGCCCGGCTGAGCGGCCTGATGGTCCGGCATGCCGCCATGCGGATGCGGTTGAGTACCGACAGCGCGGGCCGGCTGTGCCAGGAGGTAGCCGGGTCGGGGCAGACGAGCCTTGACATCCTAGCGGCCCCCGATGACGCCGATCATGCCGACGTGGCGCGATACGCAGCCGATCTCATGGATACCTGGCCGCTCACGCGGTTCGACTTTCATCGCGATTGGCCGCTGCGGATGGCGGTGGTCAGACAGCGTGATGTATGCCTGCACCTAGTCTGGGTGCTGTCCCACCTGGTTGCCGACGGCGGGGGGCACGTGTTGCTCCTCGCGGACCTGATGGCGAACGGGACGGCCAACCGCACGGCCAGCGACTCGCGGCATCCGGACATTCTCGACGTGGCCAGAAACGAGGGGGAGCCGCAACTTCGGCAGCTCGGCAGCAGGGCGATGCGGTACTGGGAATCTCAGCTCAGGGACATCCCGGCGCAGACGTTCGCCGAGTCCGCCCGCGCGGGGGCCCTGGCGGGGCAGCGGTACTGGCAGGCCAGGTTCCGCTCGCCTGCGGCGCACCTGGCCATGCTGGCCATTACCAGGCGCACCGGGACGGACGCCTCGCGGGTGACACTCGCCGTTATCGCGACGGCCATCGGACGCGTGACCGGGGTGCATCCGCTGACGATCAAGGTCATGGTGAATAACAGGTTCAGGCCGGGCCTCGCTGACGTCATCGCCCCGATCGCGCAGAACTCGGTGGTCACCATTGACGTCGCGGACACCACGGTCGACGAGGCTATCGCGCGGACCCGCAGCGCCTCCCTGACCGCCGGGATGCGCGCCTACTATGATCCGGAGGAGCTCGCAGAGCTCACCGCGCGGCTGGACGCCGAACGAGGCTATCCGGCCAAAGTTACCTGCCGGGTCAACGACCAGCGCGCGATGATCATGCGCGCTGATGAGGAGGCCAGCCTCGGCGACGTGACCCCGGAGCAGGTCAGGCAGAGGCTGGCGGAGACGTCCCTGACCTGGCTTGGCCGCAGGGAGAACATGCACGAGCAGGCGAACATCCTCATCGAGAACCGGCCAGGCGTCGTGTCTCTGCACATGATGTGGGACCGCTGGAGCCTCGCCAACGGGCAGGTCGAGGCGCTCCTGCGCGCCGTCGAGGAGGTTGCCGTCGAGGCGGCATTCGATCCGGCCGCGCCGACCAAGGTTTCCGCCACCACGGCCGCTCGGCAGCGCTAGCAGGAGCGCGGCCCGGTGTCGAAGGCGGTCAGGCACAGATAGCGCGTGTCGGGATCGTAGTCGGCGGCAACCAAGAGGTCCGGGTGGCCCTCGCTGGTGGTGAGCTCGTCGATGAGTCCCCACCAGACCCCGGTAGACGGCTGGCCGGGTGGCATCACGCGCACCTGCCCGCAATCGGGCGCGGCCCATGCCGCCGCGAGCCGGTCGCTGAGTACCAGCCTTACCTTGTCGTGGCCGGCCGCCAGCTCTGCGAGGTCAGCGACGGCGAGGTCGGCGACACCGCCGGGCGTGACGCCCGGATGCTGGACCACGTCAAAAACCCGGGACCGCGGCATCCCGCGGTCACCGTAGAGCATGGCGACACCGCGGTGTTCCCAAGGCACAGCGGCCGGGCAGTCGTACGGGAGAGCCGCCTGCTCGACGACGATCAGCAGTGCCCGCCGGATTCCGGCCGATGCAGTATAGGCGCGGGCGATCCGCAGGCCGCTGAAAGCCGCCGCCGAGCCCTGGTCACAGATGGCGAACGCCATGGGCGCGCCCGGGGTAACGTGGCTGAGATACGCGGCAGTTTGCCGGCCGGGCCGCAGGTCGTGGACGGAGAAGGCCAGCACCAGGAGGTCGACGGGCTCGTCCGCCGGCACGACCGCCTCGATCAGAGCCTGCGCCATCTCCCCGTAGGAATGGCCGAGTGCTGGCGATGGCGGCTCGCCGAAAAGGGCCGCCGGCACCTCGATCGAGTAGGGCCTGGCCATGTCGGCCAGGTATTCGCCGGCCCGCGCGCGGTTCTGAGGATCGGCGAGGAACTCGGCTGGCGCGGTGAAGCCGCGGCGCTCGGCACGTATGAGGTGCAGGTCGCGGCGGACTGGCGAGCTGGCCGGCGGGCGCGCGACGAACACCGTGGCTAGGCTGGCTGGGAGTGGCCGGCGACGAACGTCGCCATGTCGCCGACCGTTCTCATCTGATCCTGGTCCATCATCTCGACGTCGATGAGAATCTCGAGCTGGTCTTCCAGCTCGAGCAGCAGCTCAAGCCCGAGCGTGGAACTGAGCCCGAGTTCCTCCATCAGGCGCATGTCCTGGGTGACCGGCTCGGAGCGGTCCAGGAGCCGGGCCAGCACCGTGGTCATCGCGTTTACCACCTGCTGCCGGAACTCATTATCCAGCCCGGTCTCTTGTGCGGTCATGGTGCCACAGCATCAGGATGGGTCGTGAATGTCAATGTGTGCCACGATAATGGCGCGCTGGCAGATGGCGGCTGGTGCTAGTACCGGCGACGGACGCTTGGGCGGGCCGGTCGGCCTGGGCTAGCATCGGGTGGTCCCATTACGCCAGCCGGAGGCCTGGATGGACGTCGGCGTCCCCCTGCCGGAGCCCGCGCGGACCGTTGCGGGCAAGACAGTCGCGGGCGGGTCTCCGGCCGCGGTGCGCGCGCGAGCGGACGGTCGCGGGCTGGGCTTGGCCGAGAATCTGAAGACCCTTCGGCTGCGCCGCGCGACGGCCAGGGCAGCGGGCGGCATCCTCGATCTGGTCCTGCCGATGCGAGTCGGCGGCGCCGGTCCCGCGCTGTTCTGCGCGCATCCGATGGTGGGCCTGAGCTGGTGCTACATGGCCCTGATCCCGCACGTGGACGCCAGGTACCCGCTCTATGGCCTGCAGGCCCGTGGCCTGCGACGGCCCGAGCCGCTGCCGACGAGCATGCTGGAGATGGCGCGGGATTACGCCGACCAGATCCGGATGACGCAGCCATCGGGTCCCTACCACCTGCTCGGCATGTCACTGGGCGGGAACATCGCCTTCGCGATCGCGGAAGAACTCGAGCGCCGCGGCCAGCGGGTCGGGTTGCTCGTGATCCTGGACGCGAACCTGTCCGACTTCGAGGCGATCGAGTCGAATAACAAGCCCTGGATGATCTACAACCTGGTTCTCGCGCAGTTCGGGTACGTTCCCGGGGTGACCTCCGCCGATCCGGACCCGGGTGCCCGGATGCTTGAGCTGGTGCGGCGCCAGCCGGGCCTGGGGCTTGATGAGTGGCCGGACCAGCGGCTGCGCGCGTTGCAGCGCGTGATCACGAACAATGTCGCTGTGGCGCGCGCCCACCAGCCCGGCCGCGTGCACTGTCCCATGCTGTTCTTCTCCGCCATCCGCAATGAGCCCACCCTGGCCGAGAAGCTGGCCAGCTGGGGATCGTTCGTCGAAGGCCCGGTCGAGGCCGCCGAGCTGGACTGCGACCACCGCCAGATGCTGCTGCCCGAGCCGATGGCGCGGCTGGGGCCGGCGCTCTCGGACCGGATGGAGCGTGCCGCCGCGGGCCATTAAATCGCCGATTGTCTCACCGAAGCGCGCGGGCGCTGGCCGAGCGCAACCGGTATTGCAAAGCCGCCAGGTTGGTGTAAGTGTCAGGCTAGGAGTTATCGGGGCGCATGGCGGAATGATACCGGCGCATCACGCACAGTCAGCCGTTGCCGATACACCGGAGGCGCAGCTTGACATTCCAGGCCGGTAGCCCGCCTGAACGCTGGAAGACCACCGGCAGCGCCTTACACCCACACTACGTCGACAGGGCGTTGGCGCGTGCGTGCCGGGTGGCCTCCGACGTGCGACCTGGACGGCAGCGCCAGCGGGAGGTCAGCATGGCACGCGTGCTGTTCATCACCGGATTCAACCGCAGCGGGACGACCCTGGTCACCTCTGCCGTCACGCAGGCTGCCCGGGGCAGGACCCTGACCGTGGGCGACCTGGCCCGGCACATGCCAAGCGTGCAGCGGTTCCTGGCGGCTGCCAGCAGGCACGGGACGGTCACCGACCGCGGGGTTGACCGGCTGCCGGTCAGCGAGTCCACCCCGGAGGAGTACGGCTGGCTGCTGAACGCGGTGACCGGCAGCTTCGCCTTCGGCACGCAGGCCGCGCAGGCCGGCGTGCTGCACTCGCTGGTCGACGAGCTCGCGGGGGCCGGTGACGCGACCGTCGTGCTCAAGAATCCCGCGGACACCGGCCGGGAGCGCCTGCTGCTCGACTCCTTCGCCGACTCACGAATCCTGCTGGTTCGCCGCGATCTCAGCGCGATCGAGGACAGCCAGACCCGGGCCTGGAACCGGATGGCCTCGTCCAACCGGTACGTGCGCGCGCTGATGGGCGATCCCCACCGCAGAGCCGAGCTCCTCGGCGCGCTCCTGGATCCCCTGGCGCTGCAACGCCTGATCCGTGACTTCAGGCGCAGGACGAGCAGGAACGCCGTGCGGCTGGCGCGCAGCGCCTCGAAGCTTCCGCTTGACAGGGTGGCGTTCTTGTCCTACGACGAGTTGCGTGCGGACCCGTCCGCCGGGGCGTCGTGGGCAGCGCACATCCTCGACCCGAGCGCGCTTGGCGAGGCTATCGCCGCGCACACGTTCCCCGAGTACAACGGTGCGGGTGCGCGGAACGTGACCGCCAGGCTGATCGACTGGTACTGGGCGCGGGCCTGGCGGCGGGCCAGGGCCAGGCAGGTCAGTGCGGGCATCCTGGTCGTGCACGGAAGATCCGGGACACCTGCGTATGGCCCGGATCGGGCGGTGCGGCGATGAACCTCTCCCTGTTCGTCTTGCCACCGCGGGCAGCGTGGCCCCGTTACCCGCCCTTGTGAGAGATACCGAAGATGTTTCCCGCCGGATCGCGGATCGCCACCGTTTCGATGTCGTCGGCCGACCCGTAGAGCGCGGCGCGCGCGGCGTTCTTCAGCGCTGACATCGCTGGATCCATGAGGCGCGATCCGCCGAGCTTCTCGGCGCGGCTGAGAGTCTGGTCCACGTCGGCCACGCCGGCATAGATGGTCGCCCAGCGGGCCCGCACGCCCCCGCCGATACCGCCCTGGATGCCCCGGCTGGTTCCGGTGTTCACGGTCGCGTAGCCCGAGAACCCTGAGTTGTCGACCGTCCAGTCGAACAGGTCCGCGTAGAACTGCTGGGTCCGCGCCGCGTCCGACCCCAGGATCTCAAACCAGGTGACCGGCGCGCCGGTGCCAGCCGACGGGGCTGGCTCGTCCCCCCGGGAAGGCTCGGCAGGTGCCCGCACGAGGCCGACCAGCAGGCCGTCCGGGTCGTTGAACATGGCTATGGTCACCGCCCCGCCGACGTCGGTGACCGGCATCGCGGTCGCGCCGCCGAGCGAACTCGCCCGGTTGAGCATCGCCTGGAGGTCGTCCGTCTCGACGTAGAACGCTGACCACGGCTCGCCGGTCTGGCTCCTGCCGATACCGCCATTGATCCCGCGGCCACCGCGAGTGTCGACCATCGTGTAACCGCCACCGGGGAAGCCCCGCAGTGCCCAGCCGAACAGCTCACCGTAGAACGCCACCAGCGGCCCGTCATCAGCGGCGCCGACCTCGAAGTGCACGACTGCATTGCCCACTGCGCTGGCTCCTTTTCCCTCGGCTTGCCGGTCAGTGCTCGAAGACCATCGCCGCGAACGTCGCCCCGCCCCCGGCGCCGACCGCCGCCGCCAGGTAGCGGTCGCCTGGCTGCAGCAGGCCGCGGTGGCACGCAGTCTGGTAGTTGACAAACACGTCCGCGCAGAAAACATGGCCGCTGGCAGGAATGTTGTCCAGCAGCACCCGGTCGACCGGGAACTTGAGCAGCGTGCACATCCGCTGCCAGGTCACAACGTTGACGTTGTGCGGCAGCACGACCCGGATGTCGCCGAGCGCCAGGCCCGCCTCATCCAGGGCCCGCCGCATCACCTCAGCCAGCGACGGCCGGTACTCCCGCTGCAATCGCGCGTCGTTCTCGCCCGTGGCGCTGTCGAACTCGCCCCGCACGCTGGACGCGTAGGAGAGCAGGCGGTCGCGAGCGCCAAACGCGCTGACCAGGCACGCGGACGCACCCTCGCCGAAGAAAGTCGTGTCCGCGAACATCTGGGCCTCGCGGGTGAACGCCTTCTCGCCGCTGAGGATAAGTGCGAGCGCCCCCGGCTGGCCGTCCTGCCCGTCCACTGCGTCGGCGGCGAGCAACCGGCCGGCCATGTCGATCGCCAGTAAGCCGCTGGCGCACGACTGGTGCGTGACGGTGAACGCGAGCGCGTGATCAAGGCCGAGCGCGCGGCAGGCCTCGTGCAGTGGGTTGACCGGGTACGGCGCGACCACGGGCATTGTCCGCGCGTACAGCACGTACCGGACGCGGTGCTCCTGGCCGCGGAGCGCGTCCAGCCCGGCTGCGGCCTTCATCAGCAGGCCGTACAACGACACGTCAGGGTCACGGCCGACTTCCTTCAGCCCGTGAAATCGCCGGAACAACCTGACTTGCATATCGGTGAGGCCAAGCGGGCCGGCCAGGTTCTCGATCGGAATCCGGGTCGGCGGCAGGTACACCGATACCGCCTCCAGCGCGGTCATGGTGCCACCGCATCAGGATGGGTCGTGAATGTCAATGTGTGCCACGATAATGGCGTGGCCAGGTTCCTTTTCGTCGTCGTCCCGGTCGTAGCCCGCGTCTGGCCCGCGGTGGCCATCGGCGATGCGCTCGCCGCCGGGGGGCACGACGTGGCCTGGTGTGGGCCCGAGAGCGACCTGCGCCTGCTCGTCGGACCGGGTGACGCGATCTATCCGACCGGCAAGCGCTCGTACCGCCAGACCACCCAGATGGGCGCGGCCGCGGTGCGGGAGCTGTGGGACGAGTACGTGATGCCGCTCAACCGCTTCATCTCGCGCCCGGTGGATCGCGCCGTGGCGGAGTACCAGCCCGACGTGGTGATCGCTGACCAGTATGCGCTGGCTGGCACCCTGGCGGCGGAGAAGCACGGCGTGCCGTGGGCGACTCTGGCCACCGGGGCACTCGAGCTCACCCCGCCGATTGAGGACCCCGGCCTGCAGGAGTGGGTGCGCTCGAAACTATCGGAGGCGCGGGCGACCGCCGGCCTGCCGGCTGACGACGGTCTCGACCTGCTCTTCTCGCCATACCTGGTGGTCGCGACGACCACCCGGGCGCTGACCGGCGCGGCGCCATTGCCGCGGCACTGCGTGCTGATCGGGGCCGCGCTCGGCTCGCGGCGCAGCGATCCCGGCTTCCGCTGGGACTGGTGGGACCCTGGCAGGCAGCATGTGCTGGTCACGGCCGGCACCTTGGCCGCGCACCTGGTGCACGGGTTCCTGGCGCGGACGATGGCGGCGCTGGAGCCGATGGCAGACCGGGTGCAGGCGGTGCTCAACGCCGCGTCCGATGCGGTGCCGGAACCGCCGCCGAACGTCCTGGTCGCCCCGCGGGTCCCGATGCTCGAGCTGATGCCGCGCCTCGACGCTGTGATCTGCCAGGCCGGGCAGAGCACGGTCAACGAGGCGCTCGTGCACGGCGTGCCGCTGGTTGTCGCGCCGATACGCCTCGGCGAGCTCGCTGTGGCCGAGCAGGTGGCGCGGGCGGGGGCTGGTATCGCGGTCTCGTTCTCGCAGGCGACCCCGAAGCAGGTCGGCGCCGCCGTGACGGCCGTGCTCGACGATCCGGGCTACCGCACGCAGGCGCGGCGGATCGCCGGGGAGTTCGCAGCGGCCGGGGGGACTGGCGTCGCGGCCGGACATCTGGCCGCGCTGGCAGCCGGCCGGTAGCGCCGGCACCGGCGATCCGCATCTAGGCGGGCCAGGCCTGGGCTAGCATCGGATGGTCCCATGACGCCAGCCGGAGGCCTGGATGGACGATGGCGCACCTCGCCTGCTGTGCGGCACGCCTGAGCTCCCGCCCCGCTGCGTGGCGCTGACCTTCGACGACGGCCCAGGCCCCCGGTCGGCCGAGCTGTCGTGCCTGCTGCGCGATGAGGGCGTGCCAGGGACGTTCTTCGTGCTGGGCGAGAGCGTTCAACGCCATGGCCGCGCGCTGGACGCCTACCAGGACTGCGGGCATGTGATCGGGCTGCACGGCGACCGGCACCGCCCGTTCAGGTCCGCCGAGCACGCTGCCAGGGAGCTGAGCCGGTGCGCGGAACGGGTCAGTGCCTACTTAAGCGGCACGCCGTGGTTCCGCCCGCCTTACGGCATCGGCGACTGGCCGGTACCCGGCTTCGCCAGGCCCGGTCGGCTGGCACGCGCAGGGACGAGACTGGGACATCACCTACCGCCATGGGCAGACGGTGCAGGCCTGCGTGGATGCCATCGTGCAGACGGTAATCCGGCAGGACGGCGGCATCGTGCTCCTGCACGACTTCGCGGCGGCCGCCGAGTTCACCCCGGCCGGCCTGACCGAGGCCGATCTGGACCTGCGGATCATCGAGATCACGGCCCCGCTGATCGAGCGGCTGCGCGGCGCGGGATTCTCGTTCGTCTCCCTGCCGGAGCCCGCGCCGGCCGTCGCGGACGAGGCCGTCGCGGGCGGGTCTGCGGTCCCGGTACGCGCGCGACCGGCCGGTCGCGGGCTGGGCGCGGCCGAGGACCTGAAGACCCTTCGGCTGTTCCGCGCGACGGCCAGGGCAGCGGGCGGTGTCACCGACCTGGTCATGCCGATTCGAGACGGCGGCGACGGCCCCGCGCTGTTCTGCGCGCATCCGATGGTGGGCCTGAGCTGGTGCTACATGGCCCTGATCCCGCACGTGGACGCCAGGTACCCGCTCTATGGCCTGCAGGCCCGTGGCCTGCGACGGCCCGAGCCGCTGCCGACGAGCATGCTGGAGATGGCGCGGGACTACGTCGACCAGATCCGGATGACGCAGCCATCGGGTCCCTACCACCTGCTCGGCTGGTCACTGGGCGGGAACATCGCCTTCGCGATCGCGGAAGAACTCGGGCGCCGCGGCCAGCAGGTCGGCCTGCTCGTGATCCTGGACGCGAACCTGGCCGACTTCGACGCGATCGAGTCGAGCAACGAGCCGTGGATGATCTACAACCTCGTCCTCGCGCAGTTCGGCTACGTGCCCGCGCTAACCCCCGCCGATCCGGACCCTGAGGCCCGGATGCTTGACCTGGTGCGGCGCCGACCGGGCCTGGGGCTTGATCAGTGGCCGGACCAGCGGCTGCGCGCGCTGCAGCGCGTGATCACGAACAATGTCGCCGTCACGCGCGCCTACCAGCCCGGCCGCGTGCACTGTCCCATGCTGTTCTTCTCCGCCATCCGCCATGAGCCCACCCTGGCCGAGAAGCTGGACAGCTGGGGATCGTTCGTCGAAGGCCCGGTCGAGGCCGTCGAGCTGGACTGCGACCACCGCCAGATGCTGCTGCCCGAGCCGATGGCGCGGCTGGGGCCGGCGCTCTCTGACCGGATGGCGCGCGCCTCAGCCATTGCGACGACCATTGCGTAACCGCGGCCCCTGGTATATCCAGCGCCCATTGAGTATCCAACGCCCATTGTGTATCCAAGCTGGTCCATTTAGCCTGACGATGTGAACCTTACCTCCGCGCCTGGGTTTGCAACCGTGCCCATCTTCGGCCGCACCCAGCCTGCTCCGCGCATAAGGAGACTGGATGATAGAGGCCAGCGGCCTGCGCAAGTCATTCAAGGCTAGGCGCAAGCGCAAGGTCAGCAGCATCGAGGCGGTCCGCGGCGTGGACTTCGCGGTGCAGCGCGGCGAGATCTTCGGCTTCCTCGGTCCCAACGGAGCAGGGAAGACCACTACCCTTCGGATGCTAGCCACGCTGATCCGCCCGGACGCCGGCGATGCCACGATCGCCGGCGCGGACCTGCGGGGCGCCCCCGCGCAGGTCCGGCAGCGCATCGGCTTCGTAGCGCAGGCCAGCGGTACCTACAATCAGTCCAGCGCACGGCGGGACCTGGTGCATCAGGCGCGGATGTACGGCGTTCCGAAGTCCAGCGCGAAGAGCCTCGCCGAGGCAGCCATCGTGGCCTTCCAGCTCGGCGACTTCGCCGACCGCCGGATCAGCACCTACTCCGGCGGGCAGCGCCGGCGCCTGGATGTCGCGCTCGGAGTCATCCATTCGCCCCAGGTCATCTTCCTGGATGAGCCGACAGCAGGACTGGACCCGCCGAGCCGGGCCCGGATGTGGCAGGAGGCGCGCAGGCTTCGCGACGAGGGCATGACGATCTTCCTGACCACGCACTACCTGGACGAGGCCGATGCGCTCTGCGACCGGATCTCGATCATCGATGCCGGGCTGATCGTCGCCGAGGGTACCCCGTCGGATCTCAAGCGCGAGATCTCCGGCGACGTCGTCATCGTGGACCTGGCCGCGCCGAACAACGCGGGCGCGCCAGAGCCCGCGACCATGCTCGAAGCATCCAAGATCCTGGCCGAGCAGCCATACGTGCACTCCTGCGAGACCATCGACCACACGCTCCGCCTCTATGTGGATAGCGCCGCCAGGGCCATCCCTCAGGTCATGCGGGCGCTGAGCAACAAGAGGATCGAGCCAGGGGCGATCGAGTCCCGCCGGCCGAGCCTGGATGACGTGTTCCTGGCAAAGACCGGCCGCACTCTGGCTGACTAATCGGCAAACGGAAATCGGCACCGGAAAGGGGAGAAGGAAGCAATGAAGCTCGCCCGCGATACGTGGCTGACGTTCCAGTATGAGGCCGGGCAACTAGTGCATAACCCATTCAACATCGCGATCACGTTGCTGCAGCCCCTTACCTACCTGCTCTTCTTCACCCCGTTCCTCAAGGCCGTCATGGGTGTCTCCAGCTACGGTGCCGCATATCAGATCTACGTGCCTTCGCTGTTCGCGGCCATGGGCCTGTTCAGCGGACTGTTCGCCGGATTCGCCCTGCTTGCCGCGATGCGCCAGGGAGTCATCGCCCGGTTCCGGGTCACGCCGCTCAGCCGCGTCGGCCTGCTGCTCGGGCGGGAACTGATGTACGTCCTGCTGATCGGCTTCCAGGCGGTCGTCGTCACCGTAACGGCCCTCGTGCTCGGCCTGCGGGTGCCGCCGGCCAACTTCCTGCTTGCCCTGATACTGCTGGCGATGATGGTGCTGGTTGGTGTCTCGATCTCGTACGCCCTGGCGCTGTTCGTGCCCAACGAGAACGCACTCATCAATCTGACCAACGGGGTCGCCCAGCCGCTCTCGCTGCTGGCCGGGGTGCTGATCCCGCTTTCCGTCGCACCGCTTTGGGTGCGGGACGTCGCCTTGTGGAACCCGTTCGCCTGGGGAGCCAATGGCATGCGGGCGATCTTCCAGGGCCACATCGGCACCCAGGTTGTCTGGGAGGCGATCCTCATCCTGACCGGGCTGGCCGCGGTGGCCGTGGTCCTCTCGTCACGGCTGTTCAGCCGCGAGATCGCGTGAGATCTCAGCGAGATTGTGCGCAACACGAACAGGAGGCAGATCGGTGATTGCGGGCAACCTTCGGGCCGTGCTGGCTGCGGACCCGCACCTCGGCGCGGGCAACGTGCTGCTCAGGCTGGCTGAGCATGGCGCCGACATGGACATGCCGCGGATGACTTTCGACACCGAGGTCGACGCGATCGCGGCGTGGACGCCACTGTCGCTGCGCACGCTGACGGAGCGGGTAGCCGCCCGGGCCGAATGGTTCGCCCGGCACGGCATCGGGCGGCGCGACCCGGTCGCGGTCTGCGTGACGTCAGCGGCTGATGTCTGCCTCAACTTCCTCGCGCTGACCTGGCTCGGGGCGATACCCGCCCTAATGAACGGCAGCATGCCCGCCGAGATCGCCGTCGAGTACATCAGGCGGCTGCGAGCCGCCGGGGTTCTCCTCGACGCCGATCATGCTGAGCTGGCCAGCCGCGACCTTGGCGCGCCAGTCCTCGGCGACGCGGCGCAGACCGGCACGGGCGATCCGTCCGCCGCGCCCGCGCACTTCCGGCATCACCCCGACGATCCGGTCGCCATCACGCACTCGTCCGGGACAACGCGCAGGCCGGCCGCCGTCGTGCACTCGAACCAGAGCCTGTTCGCGGCCGTGCGGGCGGTCCGGCTGACCGAGCCCCGCCAGCACGGTCCGGTGCGCGAGATGTCCGCGTTCCCGCAGGCGCACACGGCCGGCATCATCATACTCAACGAGGCCCTGTGCAACGGCTACGAGCTGCTGTGCCTGTCGGAGCAGGGCGGCGCGTTCGCGCGCAGCGGTGAGGTGATCATCGACGCTATCGAACGCTGGCACCCGACCGCCGTCTATGGTTTCGCCGTCACCTGGTCCGAGCTGGCCCGCTACGACCTGACCACCCGCGACATCAGCTCCGTGCGGTTGTGGTCCAACAGCGGGGACTGCGCGCACGAAGCTCATATCCGCCGGCTGGTCGCCGTCGGCAGCCACCATGCCTACGGCAAGGACGGCATCGTCAGCCTGCCGGGTTCCCGGTTCAACGACACGCTCGGCTCCACCGAGATGGGCTACGGCGGGTTCATGATCAGCCACCGCTTCGACAGCGAGCGTTACAACCGCTGCGTCGGCAAGCCAGTCCCGTTCGCCGAGATTGTCCTGGTCGACCCGCAGACCGGCCAGGAGATCCCGACGGGCCAGGTGGGGATGGTCGCCATGAAGTCCCCGACGCTGGCGATCGGATACTGGAACGACTCGGTCAGCACCTTCCGCACTCGCCTCAACGGCTACTACCTGACCGGCGACCTGATGTACAGCGACGAGGACGGCTACTTCTACCACGTTGACCGAGCCAGCGATGCGGTCGACCTCGGCGACGGGAACTGGCTCTATACCGCGCAGTCCGAGGAGCGCATTCTGAAGCGCTGCCCGGACGTTCGCGACTGCACGGTCCTGGCGGCCCGAGGCGACGATGGCAGGCTCGTCATCGACGTGCTGCTCCTGCTCGCGCCGGGCGCCGATCCTTCGCTCGACCGCGACGGCGAGGTCCGTGCTGCGCTCGGCGAGGTGGCCGTGGCGGTGCCGCGCCGAGTCGTGACCATTCCCGACGACGAAATAGTGGTGGGACCGACTGGCAAGGTACGCAAGTTCCTCATGCGCGAACAACTGCTGGCCAGCGCGGGCGCGCCGGTGATGCCGAACGGAGTAGCCGATGCCTGATGCGCACCAGACGCGGCCGCGCGCGGTCGTGGTCAATGACGAAGGGCAGTACTCGATCTGGCCAGCAGAGCGGGACCTGCCAGCCGGCTGGCGTCGGGACGGCTTCACGGGTACCGAGGAGGAATGCTTGGCCTACATCGACGAAACCTGGACCGACATGCGGCCGACGTCGCTGCGTCGCTGGATGCGCGACCACGACCGGGCCGGCGCCGATTGACTCGGCTGCCGACGCAAGCCGATGGTCTGCCTGCGCCCAGAGCCGCAGTGGCACCGGCCATCTCGCCGGATTTGGGCCCAGTGTTACCAGCTCAGCTCGGGATGATCTTGAACTACATGCGGTTCCCTGACGACGGCGTCGACGTCATCCAGGTCACTCTCGACTGGACAGGCCCGCTGGAGCGGGGGCCGTTCGAAGCGGCCTGGCATGGCGCCGCACGGCGGCATCCGATCCTGCGCACGGCGTTCCGCCTGGATGACGCGGACGGGCTGATCCAGGTCGTGGACCCGGACGCCTCGATCGACATCCGGTGGCGCGACCTGCCGCCGCCGCCTGCCAGCGGGCCTGACCACCCATTCGAGTCGTTCCTGCGGGCAGACCGGCGGGAGCGGTTCAACCTGAACCACGGGCCGCTGGTACGCCTGACGATACTGCGCCGGGTCGCGCCGGCCGACGAAGGCGTCACCGATGCCCCCGCACACCGCGCGGTCCTGACCTTCCACCATGCGCTGATGGACGGGCGCTCGCTGCGGCTGCTGGTCGACGAGGTGTCAGCGGCGTATGCCGCGAGTCGCGACGGCCGCGCCGCGCCTGATCAGCCGCGTCCTCCGTTTCACGAGTTCGTGCGGTGGTGGCATATGACAGACCCGTCCGCCTCTGAGCAGTTCTGGACTGAGTACCTCGCCGATACCGTGCTGCCGCGGCCGCTGCCGGGCTATCTCGGCGCTCCGTTGGCCGGAACCGCCGAACCGATGACGGCCGAGACGGTACTCTCCCGCGCCGACTCCGAGCTGATCCGCCAGGCCGCCGATGCCGCCGGGCTGACCTCAAGCACCATGGTCAGCGCCGCGTGGGCGCTGCTGCGGGCGCGCTATGGCGACGTCACCGATATCGTCCTCGCGGTGACGCGGTCGTGCCGGCGCGACAGCATTCCTGGCGCCGAGGCCATCATCGGACTGCTGATCAACACAGTGCCGCTGCGCGTCCGAATCGATGAGGAATGGTCAGTACACGAGCTGCTGACAGCAGTGAGCGAGGGCATCCACTTGATCAGATGGCACCAGCGCACGCCGATGGGGTCGGCGCTGACCTGGGCCGGACTTCCCGCGGACACCGCGCTGGTGGACAGCCTGGTCATGTTCGACCGGCGCCGGCTGCAGACCGGGCTGCTCGGCGGGGACGCAGCCCCCAGCTCGGCCCGGCTGGACCGGCTGCCGTCGTATCCGCTGACCCTATGCGCGTTCGATGAGCCGCAGCTCCACCTCTCGCTGATCTGGGACCGTCGCCGCTTCGCCGACGGCTCCGTGCCGCGGATGCTCGACCAGCTGGGCGCCACGCTGGTCGAGTTCGCCAGCAACATGTCCGCGCCGGTTGCGGACCTTGACCTTGGCAGGGCGGCCGAGACCGAGATCGTGGCCGGGTGGAACCGCACCCGCTCCGGCTACCCCGCGGACGCTACTATTCCCGCCCTGTTCGCGGCCCAGGTTGCCAGGGACCCGGACGCGACGGCCGTGGTCGCCGGCACCGGCTCTGTTAGCTACGCCGAGCTCGACCGGCGCAGCAACGCGCTGGCCTGGCTGCTGCGCCGGCGCGGCGTGGGCGCGGATATGCCGGTCGGGGTGGCGATCGAGCGCGGCACCGACCTCGTCGCCGCGCTGCTGGCCGTGCTGAAAGCAGGCGGCGCCTACGTGCCGATTGACATCGGCAGCCCGGCGCCCCGCGTCGCCGCCATGATCGCTGCCGCGGGTGCCCGGCTGGTGCTGGTCACGGCCGAGACCACCGCCACCATTCCCCAGCTCGCGGGCGTGGACCTGGTCCGCGTCGACACGGTAAGCGTCAGCGCAGAGGCTGGGCCAGCCGCCGATGAGCGCGCGGCACCGCCGGACCTGTCGCACCCGCTGGGCTTGGCCTACGTGAGCTTCACCTCAGGCTCGACCGGCGTGCCGAAAGGCGTCGCGGTGCCGCAGCGCGCCGTCATCCGGCTCATCAGCAACCCGACGTTCGCCTCGCTGGGCCCCGGCCAGCGGTTGCTGCACCTGGCCCCGGTCGCGTTCGATGCCTCGACGCTGGAAATCTGGGGCGCAGTGCTGACCGGAGCCACGGTCGTGGTCGCGCCGCCCGGCCCGCTCGGGCTGTCGGATGTCGGGTCGCTGCTGCGCGCCGCCGATGTGACGGTCGCGTGGCTCACCGCCGGGCTGTTTCACCAGCTGGCCGAGGCGGATATCGACGCGATCGCCGGTGTCCCCGTCGTCCTGGCGGGCGGCGACGTGCTGAATCCGGATATGGTGCGCGCCGTGCTCGCGGCGCGGCACGGCAAGCCCCTGGTCAACGGGTACGGCCCGACCGAGAACACCACCTTCACCGCATGCCACATCATGACCGGCCCGAGCCAGGTAGGGCCGACGGTGCCAATCGGCCGCCCGATCCAGCACACCACCGTGCACGTACTCGACCAGCGCGGGCGGCCCGCGCCGATTGGCGTGACCGGCGAGCTGCACACCGGCGGGGACGGCCTGGCCCGTGGCTACACGGGGAACGCCGCCGCGACGGCGCGGGCGTTCGTGCCTGACCCGTCAGGGCACGGCACGCGCCTGTACCGGACCGGAGACCTGGCTCGCTGGCGCGCGGACGGGACGCTCGAATTCGTCGGCCGCCTGGACGATCAGATCAAGATCCGCGGGTTCCGGGTCGAGCCCGGTGAGGTCGAGGCGGTGCTCCGGGCGCACCCGGGAGTGCAGGAAGCGGTCGTCGTCGTAGCCGGCGAAGGCGCGCAGCGGCACCTGATCGGCTACGTGACGGCCGCGGACGGCGCGGATCGCAGTACGTTGCGGCCGTCACTGCTGCGTGACTTCGTCGGGTACAGGCTGCCGGATTACCTGGTACCGGCCGGATTCAAGGCCCTCGACAGGTTCCCGCTGAACGCCAACGGCAAGATCGACCGGGCCGCGCTGCCCGCACCTGAGCGGGACACCAGCAAGCGGTTCACCCCGCCGCGCGGCGTCACTGAGGAGCGGCTCGCCGACATCTGGCGGCTGCTGCTGCCGGCGGACAGCATCCGCGGCGGCGACGTCGGCCGCGAGGACAGCTTCTTCGCGATCGGCGGCAACTCCTTGCTGGCAGCGCGCTTGATGTTCCGGATCAGCGAGGTGTTCGACGTCGAAGTACGGATGGCCGCGTTCTACGAGGCACCCACGCTCGCCGCCTGCGCCGCCGCGATCGACATGGCACAGGCCGGCCAGGTCGCGGTCCGCGCGCCGCGACCGGCTGCGGTGCCGTCAGGCATCGGCCGCAGGGACCGGAGCGTTTATCGCGTGGCCGCCCCGCAGCACGTGCCGGACCGGCCAGCTCCGCTCGCGCCGCATCTGGTCCGCCTGACCGGCGACTGGGCGCTGTGGCGGACGGTGTGCCTGCGCGGCGCGGGCTTCGGAGTCCAGCTGGTCGCCACGCTGGGCAACCCCGGCCTCGCACGCGCCGCCGACGCCGCCATAGCCGCCGAGGCCGCCTCGGATACGAAGGCGCGGAATGAGGCAGGCGCCTTCTACGCTGCCGAGTTCACCGCGGCTGTCCGGCATCTGTCCGCGGCTTTGCACGAGGCCGCCAGCCTGCCGGCGCTGCGGGAGGCGGTCGCCTGGCAGAACCGCCACGCGCTGACGACCGGCATCGACGTGCTGGTACGCCACGGACCCGAGCCAGTTAAGCGCAACGGGCAGCACAGGCAGCACGAGGCGCTCGTGGCGAGCTATCTGCAGCGCTACTGCGCGAAGAACGACACCATCGGCTTCTTCGGGCCGGTGGGCTGGTCGCAGATCGACGATGGCTCCGGCATCCGCATCACGCACGCCGCGCCGGGACGCTCCCTGGCCGCTCGCGTCACTTACCTGGAGGGCTGGGCAGTGCGAGCGATCATGGCCGACCACGTCGCCGGGCTGCGCCCCTGGCTCGTGCCGCGCCGGATGCCGTTCGTAGGCGTCGACGGCGCGCTGCTGCGCCTGCCGCTGGCGCCAGCGGCGCCGCTGACGCCCGCCGAAGCTGCGGTCATGCGGGCGTGCGACGGCATCCGTGACGCGAGCGAGGTCGCGGCCACCGTGCTCGCGGATCCCTGCGCCGGGCTCGGCGATGTCGCGGAAGTCTTCGCGCTGATGGCGCGGCTGGCCGACAGCCACCGGCTGGCCTGGCAGGTCGACGTTGCCCCGCAGGACACCCGGCCCGAGCGCTCCTTGCGGACGCTCCTGTCGCGGGTTACCGACGGCAGCGTCCGTGAGCCGGCTGGAAAGGCCCTCGACGAGCTGACGGCGGCCAAGGAGAAGCTGGCCGGTGCCGCCGGCGACGCGCACCGGGTGGCCGCGGCCATGGCCAGCCTGGAGGCGACGTTCACCCGCCTGGCCGGCATCCCGCCCACCCGGCGGGCGGGCGAGCTCTACGCCGGCCGTACTCTCGCCTACGAGGAGTGCCTGCGCGGCGACCATGTCCGGCTGGGCGCGGACGCCCTGGATGGCATCCGCGCGGCGCTGGCGCTGGTGCTCGACGGCGCACGGTGGTTCACGGGGACCGTCGGCGCGTTGTACGCGCAGCACTTCGACGAGGCCTACCGGCAGCGAGCCGCAGCGCTCGGGACTGACATCGTGCCGTTCGCTGACTTCTGGCTGATGGTCAACGAAGCACTGTTCGATCAGCCGCCGCAGCTGATCGAGCCCGCGGTGCGCGCGCTACGGCAGCGCTGGGCGGCGATCCTGGATCTGCCGCCTGACGTCCGGCGGGTCCAGCTCCGGTCAGCGGCCCTGCGGGAGCGGGTGGCATCGGCGTTTCCGGCCCTGCCGCTGCCCTGGCCGATGGCCGTGCATCATAGCCCCGACCTGATGATCGCGGGCCCGGACGCCGCCGCTGGCGGCCGGTTCACCTGGGTGCTCGGCGAGGTCCACCCGAGCATCGTCACCACGCGCTACGCCACCTGGCTGGAGTTCCTGGACGCTCCGGGTGCCCTCCTCGCCGCCTTCCGGCATGACCTGCGCGGCCCTGCCGTCTGGTTCGCCGAGAGCGGCGAGAAAGGCGGCACAAGCACGCGGCTGGCCAACGTGCTGCCGTCACCGGATGATGTCCGGCTCATCTCTGCGCACGATTCCTGCGGCTATGCCCCAGCCACGACCGCGACGGTGGGCGACTGCGACCTGTTCGAGTCTTCGGCCGGGCTGCGGGTGCGGCGTCGCGACGGGACATTCGAGCGCGGGCTGCTCGAGGTCGTCGGCGACCTGATCAGCCTGACGATGTCACACTGTTTCGACCTGGTGCCACCAGGCGCGCACGCGCCGCGCGTCACCATCGACGATCTTGTGGTGAGCCGTGAGAGGTGGACGTTCGACGCCGCCAGTCTCGCCTTCGCCGAAACCACCGACGAGAGCGCCCGCTATCGGCAGGCCAGGGCGTGGGCGGCGACCCACGGGATGCCACGGCATGTGTTCCTGCGCTGCGCTGGTGAGCGCAAGCCGATCTATGCCGACCTGACCAGCCTCGCATCGATCGACCTGATCTCCCGATCGCTACGCCGCAGCCGCCGGAACGCCGGCGCCGATGCGACCGTGAATGTTGTCGAGATGCTGCCCACCCCGGACCAGGCGTGGCTCACCGACGCCCATGGCCAGCGCTACACCGCGGAGCTGCGCATGGTGGCGGTAGACCAGAAGGCGCCCGACCAGAAGACGGCTGACCAGAAACAGGAAGGCTGACCGTGGCCGTGTACGAGTTCCCGACGTCATTCGGCCAGCGCCGGATGTGGCTGCTGGCCGAGATGGATCCCGGTGAGCCCACCTATAACATCACGTGGGCGCTGTGGCTGGATGGTGCGCTCGATGTCAGCGCCCTGCATCGCGCCTGCGACGCCGCACTGGCCAGGCACGAGGCGCTGCGCACCACGTTCCGGAACGAGTCAGGCGTGCCGGTGCAGGTGATCGAGGATGAGGTGGCAGCGCTGCCGCTGCAGGTTACCTCCGTCGAGCAGCTTGACGCGGGCGAGCGCGTGTCGGCCGCCCTGGACCAGATCCGCCGCCTCGCCCGCATACCCTTCGATCTGGCTGCCGGGCCGCTAGCTCGGGCGGCCCTGGTGCGGCTGTCGCCGGAGGCTCACGTGCTCGCGGTGGTGACCCATCACATCGTCGCGGACGGCTGGTCATTCCGGATCCTGTTCGACGAGCTGTCAGCGGACTACGAGGCGATCAGCCGCGGCGGCGACCCGGTTTCCGCAGAACCGCCGATTCAGTACGCCGACTTCGCTATCTGGCAGATCGAGCACGCCGAGGACGGCGGGTATGTGCCGGCCGGACGGTTCTGGCGGGCCGAGCTCGCCGATGCCCCGCCGGCGCTGACACTGCCGACGGACAAGCCGTACGTGGCCCGCCAGACGTTCGCCGCGAAGAGCATCGACACCGCGCTGGACGGCAGCCTGGCCGACTCACTCAGGGCGCTTGCCGCCCGGAACGGGACCACGCTGTTCGCCGTCCTGCTGGCCGCGTACGCGGTCGTGCTTGCCCGGCTGACCGGCAGCGACGACTTGCTGATCGCGGTGCCGATGGCAGCCCGCACCCGCCCGGAGACCGAGTCAGTAGTCGGGTTGTTCATGAACACCGTCCCGATCCGGATTCGGATCGACCTGGACGGGACGCTCAGCGAACTGGTGCGAGCTGTCCACACCGCGACCACGCGGGCGATGGCACACCAGGAGCTGCAGTTCGCCAGCGTGGTGGAGCTGGTCAAGCCCGACCGCGACCCGGCGCGGCTGCCGCTGGCCCAGGTGATGTTCGCGATGGAGGAGTCGTGGGCCATCCCAGACCGCGGCGGCCTGCGCTGGCGCCCTGAGCTGATAGAGAACGGCACCGCCAAGTTCGAGATCGAGCTCACTGTCACCGACGCGCCGGCCGGCCCGCAGGTGCGGGTCAATTACAACAGCGACTTGTTCCAGCCGGCGACCGGCCAGCTCGTCGCCGACGGCTTCACCGCGATCCTGCACTGCCTCGCCGACGATACTGATCGGGTCGTCGGTGACGCAGACATAATGTCGGCAGCCGAGCTCACTCTCGTCACGAGCGTGTGGCCGGACGGTGGTCAGGTCGCTGACCAGGAGGCGACCGCCGTGGCCCAGCTATGGGCGGCATGTGACGGCGATTCCGTCGTCGCCGTCGGCGCCGACGGCGAGCTGACCGGCGCCGAGGTGCGCGACCTGGCGCGACGGATCACCGCCGCCGTTCGCGGGCACGGCGTCGGAGTGTCTGACCGCGTCGCGATCCTGCTGCCCCGCGGCGCCAGGTTGCTTCCGGCGATCCTCGGCATCTGGTCGGCAGGTGCGTCCTACGTGCCGCTTGACCCGATCTACCCGGCTCAGCGGCTGGCCGCGATGCTCGGCGATTCGGGCGCGGCCGCGATCGTGATCGACAGCGGCGTCGCCGGCGCGCCGAGCCTGCCGCCCGCCGCTGCGCCGATAGCGGTCGTGGACCTGGCGACGCTGGGCGCCACGGTTGCCGGATCGCCTGAGCCGGTGCTTGACCTGCCGCCGCCGGCCGCCGCCGTGACGATCTTCACCTCGGGATCGACGGGTCGGCCGAAGGGGGTCAGTGTGACCCAGGGCGGCATCGCCACGCTGCTGAACGCCCTGCGGCCGATGCTCGCGCTCGGACCACGGGACCGCTTCCTCGCGGTGTCGACCTTCGCGTTCGATATCGCTCTGGTCGAGTTGCTCGCACCGGTGCTGGCGGGCGGGTGCGTCGTGATCGCCAATGCCGAGCAGGTGCTCGATGCGGCGCGGCTGCGCGATCTGCTGACCGAAAGCGGCGCGACAGCGCTGCAGGCGACGCCGGCTGGCTGGCGGATGCTCGTCGACGCAGGCGGGATCCCGGCCGACGTGAGATTGCGAATGACCGCGGGAGAGCCGCTGTCCAGGGACCTGGCCGACGCGATCGGCGCAGGGAGTTCGGTGCGCTTGTGGAACCTGTACGGCCCGACCGAGACGACGATCTACTCGGGCGGCGACGCCGTCGCCCCCGCACCGGCCGGGATCGAGATCGGGTCGATCATCGCAGGGACCCAGCTGTACGTGCTCGACGCCCGGCTGCGCCCGGTACCGACCGGCGTCTTCGGGGAGGTCTGCATCGGTGGGGCAGGGGTCGCCCACGGCTACCACGGCGGGCCCGGCATGACCGCGGGCCGGTTCGTCCCTGACCCGTTCTCCGGCCGTCCCGGCGCGCGCCTGTACCGGACAGGCGACGTCGGCCGGTGGCGCGGATCCGGGCGGATCGAGCTCGCCGGCCGCGCGGATCGGCAGATCAAGATCCGCGGTTACCGGATCGAGAGCGGTGAGGTCGAGGCAGCGCTACGGGACCAGGATGACATCGCGGAGGCCGTGGTTTCGGTTCGCGGCGGTGGCCACGACGTCCGGCTTGCCGGCTACCTCGTCACCCGGTCCGGCGCCGACCGCCCGCCTGCTGGGCTGCGCGAGCACCTGCGCGAGCTGCTGCCCGACTACATGGTGCCGTCCGCCTTCGTGGTGCTACGGGCACTGCCGCTCACGGGCAGCGGGAAGATCGACCACCGCGCTTTGCCCGAACCGGACTGGGGCGCGGTCCCCGGTCAGCCAACGGTCGCGCCGCGGACGCCGACCGAGTCGCGGCTCGCGGCGATCATTGCCGAGCTGCTCGCGCTACCGGCGCCGGCCGGCAGGACCGACAATTTCTTCGCGCTCGGCGGTCACTCGCTGACTGCGACCCAGCTGATGGCCCGCATCCGCGGCGTCTACGGCGTCGATCTTCCCATCCGCGCGCTCTTCTCCGATCCTACGGTCGCTGGCCTGGCCGCCGCGCTGGCCGCCGCTGGCAGCGGCGCGGCAGACCCGCCGGGCCCGCTGCGGCGGCCGCCGCGGCCCGATCTCGGCGCGCAGGCCGGCGATCTGCCGCGGGCTCGCGTACCCGGCGACCGAAGGTAGGTCCCATGCGCTTCCCCGTCTCGTACTCCCAGCAGCGGCTGTGGTTCCTCGATCAGCTCGAGCCCGGCGAACCGACGTACAACATGCCGTACACGATCTGGCTCGACGGCCCGCTCGACGCGGAAGCGCTGCAGCGGGCGATGGACGCCATGGTCGCGCGCCACGCGGTGCTGCGGACGAGCATCGTCGCCCTCGACGGCATGCCCGAGCAAGTCGTCGCCGACGTCGGCGCGGTGCCGATCGAGCGCATCGAGCTCCCGGAGTCCCTGGACAGCGACGAGCGCGCCCGGCAGGCCGAGTCGATCGCGGCCGACCGCCAGCGCCGGCCCTTCGACCTGGCCGCCGGGCCGCTGATCAGGGCCGCGCTAATCGTCGCTGGGCCCGACCGGCACCTTCTCTCGCTGGTCATGCACCACGCCATCAGCGACGGCGCGTCCATGGAGATCCTGATCGACGAGCTGTCCGCCGCTTATCGGGCCGAAACGACCGGTGCGCCCGCATCGCTGCCGCCGCTATTGATGGAGTACGGCGACTACGCCGTCTGGCAGCAGGACCGGATGCGCGGCGAGGAACTTGACCGGCAGCTTGGCTACTGGCGCGAGCAACTCCGCGGCGCACCGCAGGTCCTCACGCTGCCCGCTGACCGGCCCAGGCCCGCGCGTCAGTCCGCCCGTGGCGCGGCAGCGGCGGTCTCTGTCGACGCCGAGACGACCCGGCGCCTGGCCGCCGTGGCCCATAGCGCCAACGCCACCATGTTCATGGTGTTCCTCACCGGCTTCGTGGCGGTGCTGTCTCGCTACGCGCGCCAGACCGATCTCGTGATCGGCACCCAGGTGGCTGGCCGCACCCACGCCGAGCTGGACCCGATCATCGGCATGTTCACGAACACGGTCCCGCTGCGGATGTCGCTAGCCGGCGATCCGACCTTCGCCGGGCTGCTCGGCCGGGTCAGGGATACCACCGTGGATGCGCTCTCGCACGAGGGGCTGCCGTTCGAGAAGCTCGTCGAGGAGTTTGCGCCAGACCGCACCCTCGCGTATTCGCCGCTTATTCAAGTCCAGTTCGTCTACGGGTCGCTTACGCCGCCTGCGCCGGATCTTCCTGGTATCACCTCGCGTTCCGAGGCGCTGCTCACCGGCACCGCGAAGCTCGACCTGACCATGTACGTGGACATTCCCGCCGGCCAGGACACGACGTTCGTACTGGAATACAGCACGGACCTATTCGACCCGCCGTGGGCCGACCGGTTCCTGCGCTGCATGGCGCGCCTGCTAGAGCATGCGGCGGACGATCCAGACACTGCGGTGGCCGACCTGCCGATGCTGTCGGCCGCTGAACTCGACGCGCTGATCATCGGGCGCAACCGCCGGGCGCTCCCGGCCGGCGACGACGGCACGGACGTCCGGCGCCTGCTCCGGGCATCGACATCGCGCGTCATCGATGGCGACGGGGCCCTGCGAATGAGCGACGTGTGCGATCGCGCCGCCCGGATCGCCCGGGCGCTCGCGGACGTCGGCGCTGGCCAGGAAACGCTGGTCGGGCTGTGCGTCGAGCGCGGTATCGGCATGCTGACGGCGCTGCTCGGCGTGTGGTGGGCCGGCGGCGCCTACGTGCCGCTTGATCCTGGTTTCCCGGAGGCACGGCTGGCCTCGATGGCCCGCGTAGCCGGCCTGCGGATCATCATCTCGGACTCCGCGCACCGTGATCTCGCCCGGTCGGTGGCCGACGGCGCCGAGGTGATCTGCGTCGACGATCCGGCCACGACGGCCGCGCCGCCACTCGATCCGGTGCCCGTGCCCGCCAACGCGCTCGCTTACGTGATCTTCACCTCCGGCTCGACCGGACAGCCTAAGGGCGTGGGTGTCGAGCACCGGGCGCTCGCGAATCTCCTCGCGTCGTTCCGGCGCGCGTTCACGCTCAGCGGTGATGACCGCTTCGTCGCCGTCACGACGCTGTCCTTCGACATCGCCATCCTCGAGCTGCTGCTGCCCGGGATCTGTGGCGCCGACCTCGTGATCGCGACCGCCGATGAGACCCGCGAGCCCGACCGGCTGCGGTCGCTGATCGAGCGGACGTCCGCGACCGCGATGCAGGCGACCCCGCAGACCTGGCGCCTGCTGGTGTCGGCGGGCGGCGTGCCCGCTGGCCTGCGGCTGCGCCTCTGCGGCGGCGAGGCACTCACTGCCGACCTCGCGGACCAGCTGGCGGCCCCCGGTGTCATCCTGTGGAACCTCTACGGCCCGACCGAGACGACCGTGTGGTCGGCGGCTGGCGTCGTCACCGGAGCGGGGGAGGCGGCTGAAATCGGGCCGCCGATCGATCACACCCGGGTGTACATCCTGGACGACCGCCTGATGCCGGTGCCGGTCGGGGTGGTGGGCGAGGTCTGCCTGGGCGGCCGGGGCGTCGCGCGCGGCTATCATGACCGGCCTCGGCTCACGGCGCGGTCGTTCCGGCCTGACCCGTGGAGCGACGAGCCAGGGGCGCGCATCTACCGAACCGGTGACCTCGGCCGGTGGCGGGAGGGCGCGGGCCTCGAGCTGATCGGGCGGAACGACCACCAGGTGAAGATCCGCGGCTTCCGGATAGAGTGCGGCGAGATCGAGGCTGTGCTGCGCGCACACCGTGACGTGCGCCAGGCGGCCGTCGTCACCGCTACCAGGGCCGGTGAACCCGCGCTGGTCGCGTACATCGTGCCCCGCCGGGGCAGCGCCGCGGCGCGGCCCGGCACCGACCTGCTTGAGGAGCTGCGGCCGCACCTGCGCGCCGCGCTGCCCGACTACATGGTCCCGGCGCTCGTGGTCGCGCTGCCCGCGCTGCCGCTGACGCTGAACGCCAAGGTTGACCGGGCCGCGCTGCCTGCGCCGCAGTGGGGTGCGCCGGCGCCGGCGGCCGACAGTGTCGAGCCAAGGAACCCGGTCGAGGCGACCCTCGCCCGGATCTGGGGCGACCTCCTCGCCACCCAGGCGCCGATCGGCGTGCACGACAACCTGTTCGCCGCCGGCGCTCATTCGCTGATGGCGACCAGGTTCGTCGCCCGCGTCGCCGACACGTACGGCGTGAGCCTGCCGGTTCACTACGTCTTCGCTGGCCCGACGATCGCGGAACTGGCCGAGGTCGTCTCCGCCGACGCCGATTTCGGGCTCGCCGCGGGCTCGTCCCGCCACGTCGAGCTTGAGGCGCTCAGCGACGAGGATCTGGACGAGCTACTGCGCGCGGCGCTGGCCCAGCGCAGCCGGCGCCAGGCGAGCGCGGGCGGCGCCGATTCGTAGTGCGGCCCGCGGCGGCACGGGCGCAGCGCGGAGCACCCGGAGACCCGGCTCGGCTCGGCTCGGCTCGGTGCACAGGGGGCACCAGGGAGTGGCGGAGCCGATATTAGAAGATCTTGCCGGGGTTCATGATGTGCGCAGGGTCAAGCGCGTCCTTAATCGAGCGGTGGACCGCCATTGATTCCTCGCCGATCTCTTGCTCAAGCCAGCGGCGCTTGATGGTGCCAACGCCGTGCTCTCCTGTGAGGGTGCCGCCGAGTTCTAGCGCGGCGCGAAACACCTCATCCGCTGCTGCCCACACTGCGGCGGGCACCTCGGTTAGCCCGCGATCGAAAACGAAGACAGGGTGCAGGTTGCCGTCACCCGCGTGGGCGACGGTGGCGATGAAGACGTCGTGCCGGATTCCGGCTTGCTCGATACGCTCTACCATTTCCGGGAGCCGGTTGCGCGGCACGCAGACATCCTCGACAAGTGTCTGGCCAAGCCGCTCCACCGCCGGCTGGGACAGCCGCCGTAGCTCAAGCAGCTCACGCGACTCAGCGTCTGTCGACGATAGATCGGCCATCAATGCTCCGGCTAGAACGCAGAGCTCGCGCATTGCCCGTGCCCCTCGTTCGCCGTCGCTGCCGTCATCCTGGGCGATCAGTAGCGCGTCGATCTCGTCGAAACCTGTGCTCTTCCATTCATCGATAGCGCGCAGCGTCATCCTGTCCATGAGCTCCAGCATGCTCGGCTGGAGCCGGGCAGCGAGTATGGCCGTCACTGCCTGCGCGGCCGCTGCGAAGCTCGCGAATCCTGCCGCCATCGTCTGGGGGTAGCTATCGGGCCGTGGCCGGAGCCGCAGCGTCGCCGAGCTGATCACTCCGAGGGTACCTTCGGAGCCGACGAACAGGCCGGTCAGGTCGTACCCGGTGACGCCTTTCATGGTGCGCCGGCCAGTACGCAGCACGCGGCCGCCGGCTAGCACGACCTCCAGCCCGAGTGCGGCGTCACGGGTAACGCCGTATTTGACGCAGCGCAGCCCGCCGGCATTGGTGGCAAGATTGCCACCAATGGTCGAGATCTCAAAGCTGGACGGGTCCGGAGGATACATCAGGCCGTACGCGGCGGCGGCGCGGTCCAGGTCCGCGTTCAGCACTCCGGATTCGGCAACCGCGACTTCGCTGGCGGGATCGATCTCCGTGATCGCGTTCATCCGGCGTAGCGAGAGCATCATGCAACCGTCGACGGCGGTCGCGCCACCTGCGAGGCCTGTCCCGCCGCCGCGCGGCACGACCGGTACTCTGTGCTGCTGCGCCCACGCCAGCGCGCTCGCCACCTCAGCCGTAGTTCGGGGCAGTACAACGCACCGGGGCTGGCCCGCCGGAATGACCGTCACCTTGTCACGCCGGTAGGATTCCATTAGATCGGGATCGGTGATTACCTGCCCCCCGGGCAGGGCGCCTCGCAGCGCGTCGAGTTCATCGGCCATCCCGTCCGTCCACCCTTTTCTGCTCCCGGCAGGCGGGTCGGCGGCTCGCCAGGACAAGGTCATCCGGCAGCCCCCGGTGCTGGTCAACCGCGCAGGTGTGCGGCGAGCCAGCACGGCCTGGAGGAAAGCCTATTCCCACGTATATCAGCCACGGCCTCGGCATCGGTTGGAACGAGCCGTCGTACATTGGCGAGGGGCCGGCACGTCGAGAACGGGATCCGCTGCCGCTCACGACGGGAACTGGCCGCTCGGCTAGCCGGAGGCGACTAAGGAGGCTGCCAAGGCGTGCCTCAGTTCCGCCGACGGCATCAGGGCCTCGCTGGCCGCCAGCTCATCCATGGCCGGGTGGTCGAGGTTGAACGGTGGCGGGCCGATAGTGCTTGGACTCGCAGAGCGTCCAGTTCGGCGCTGTGCGCACTCTCATTGCGGCAAGGTAGTGCGGTCGGATTATGCGTAGCCGGGGGGCAGCGGCGATGACCTCGGCGGACACGGGTCACATCGAGTCCGCTGGGGCCCCCTAACGGCGGAAACTCGTGACATTGTCTTCTGGCAGAGTGTCGGATCCGGGCCAGGCCATTCGTAGTGAAGATGAGAGGCGGCCGTAGGGGTCGCCGAGGCAAGGAGCCATGGGATGACGCGGTACCTGATCTCGTTTGATGACGGTGCGATGAACGGCATTCCCGAGGAGGATTTTCCCGAGGTGGCCAAGGCCGCCCACGCTGTGATCACGGAGGCCCGCTGGCGTGTGGGTTTTCGGCGCCGGACTGGATAGCCAGAGGGCCAGTATCGTGGCCACTGACGGGACGATCACTGATGGCCCGTACCCGGAAACCAAGGGAGGTCATCGGCGGATTCTGTCTCGTTGACGTGCCCTCACGCGGGGAGGCGCTGGAGTGGGCTGCCAAGACCGCCGTCGCCTGCCGTTGTGCGCAAGAGGTCCGGGAGATTCTGCCAGGACGCCGCACGATCACCGAGGGGCCAGACTCCAGCCGGTAGATAGACGTCGCCACGATGACCTTGTCCACCCACCGGTAACTAATTAACGTGAGGTTTGCTTCGGCTCGTGATGCCGGAAATCACTGAGCTGACCGCGAAACGACACCGCTATCGCCTTCATGCGGCGGCCCTAGAAAGTGAGGCATTATGAAACTTCTTCTCACTTCATCAGGCATCAGCAACCCGAGCATCCGCAATGTGCTCGTCGACCTGCTGGGTAAACCGATTGCGGAGTGCAGCGCTCTCGTCGTCCCGACCGCGATCTATCCCTTTCCTGACGGTGCCGGGCAGGCATTTCAGGCGATCTCCGGGAAGGCTAAAAGCCCGTTGTGCGATTTGGGCTGGAAGTCGGTGGGAGTGCTGGAACTCACCGCGCTGGCCAGCATCGAGAAGGAAGTCTGGGTCGCAACGGTCGTGGCGTCAGATGCGCTGCTGGTTTGGGGCGGCGATCCCGTGTACCTGTCCTACTGGATGAAGCATTCGGGACTCGCAGATCTCTTGCCGTCCTTGCGGCCGGAGACGGTTTACGTAGGGGTGAGCGCCGGGAGCATCGCGATGGCCGCCACGTTCGGTGAGACGTATTTTGATCCGCCCAAATGCAGCGGGGAAAGGGTCTCGTCCGAAGACATAGTGTTCGCCGGGCCCGAGGGAGAAATCACCATGACCTTGGTCATGGCTGAGGGAGCGGGACTCGTTGATTTTGCGATCATTCCACACGTGGAATACGACGATCACCAAGACGTGGCGAACGCAGAAAAGTGGGCCGGTCGGCTACCGGTGCCGACGTACGCAATAGACGATGAGACGGCCGTCAAAGTGACCGACGGCACCGTCGAGGTCGTCTCCGAAGGGCACTGGAAGCTGTTCAACCCCTGACGCAGAGTGGCGGCCCGGCGGATCGCCCGCGACCCGCGGCCTTCGTGGCTGACATGGGGGGCCCATCACGTCGATGGCGCTGCCTGCCGTGGTTCGCCGACGTGACGCGCGCACGGCGACTACGCGATCTACTTCGCGGCAGACTAGGACAGGTACGTAGGCGCGATCTCGCTCGTGGAGCGCGCTTACCGGAGCCTGGACCGAAGGCGCCGAACCCCCGAGACTGGTGATCGGGCGGTGCCCGGTTACTGGTCTCGGGGCGGTCCGGCGCATCAGGAGGGCTCGCCGTAGAGGTCTGCGATCTGAGCGGCATACTGCTCGGTGACGATGTGGCGGCGGACCTTCAGCGTCGGCGTCAGCTGCCCGCCGGCTTCGGTGAAGTCCTCGCCCAGGATCGCGAATTTCTTGATCCCCTCCGCATGCGACACGGCTTTGTTGGCGGCGTCGACGGCCGCCTGGAACTCGGCTTGCAGGGCGGGGTCGCTGGCAAGTTCGGCCACGGTTGCCTTTGCCGTCTTGCCGTTGTCCGCCTTCCAGATGGTGAAAGCCTCAGGGTCAGGAGCCAGCAGCGCCGCGATGTACGGCTGCGCGTCGCCTACCACCAGGCACTCGCTGACCAGCCAGTGAGCGCGCAGCCGGTCTTCGAGCACGGCGGGCGCGACGTTCTTGCCCGCCGCGGTGACGATGAGGTCCTTCTTGCGCCCGGTGATGGTGAGGAAACCCTCCCCGTCAAGCGAGCCGAGGTCGCCGGTGTGCAGCCAGCCGTCCTCGTCGATCATTTCCTTGGTGGCGGCCTCGTTGTTCCAGTAGCCCTGGAAGACCATGTGGCCCTTGACGAGCACCTCGCCGTCCGGTGCGATCCGGATCGTGCAGCCGGGAATCGGGCGCCCGACGGTGCCGATCTTCTGCGCCTCCGGCGTGTTGGTGTTGGCAGCCGGGCTGGTCTCGGTCAAACCGTAGCCCTCCAGGATGTTGATCCCGGCGCCACGGAAGAAATGCCCGAGCCGCGCCCCCAGCGGGGCAGCCGCGCTCCAGGAATACTGCACGGCGCCCCCGAGTGCCGCGCGCAGCTTGCTGTAGACCAGCCGGTCGAACACGGCGTGCCGGAGCCGGAGCCCGATTCCCGGGCCTCCCGCGTCCAAGGCCTGGCTGTACGCGATGGCCGCTGCTTCGGCCCGTGCGAAGATCTTGCCGTGCCCGTCGGCATCGGCCTTGTGCTTCGCGCTGCTGTAGGCCTTCTGCCAGAGGCGGGGCACCGACAGGACGGCCGTCGGCTGATAGCCCGGCAGCTCAGCGACGGCGTCCGCCATGTCTGTCAGGCCGAGGACGGTGCGCGAGTAGACCGCGCCGTACTGGATGACCTGGGCATAGCTGTGCGCGAGCGGCAAGAACAGCAGCGTGGAGTGGTCCTCGCTGAACACCCTGGCAAAGCCGTCGTTCTGCATGCAGTTGCGGGCGTTGGCGACTATGTTGCCGTGGCTCAGCATGCAGCCCTTGGGGCGGCCAGTGGTGCCGGAGGTATACACGATCTCGGCGAGGTCCGCAGCGCCGCGGGATCGGCGACGTTCCTCGACTTGATGCCGTGTCACCATCGCGCCGCGTGACTTCAGGTCGGCTAGGGCGCCGTCGTCGATCTGCCACACGTGTGCGAGCACGGGAAGTCCCGGCTGCGCGGTGCCGATGATCCCGGCGTGATCACCTGTCTCGACCACGACCGCGACCGCCCCCGAGTCGCCGAGAATCCACTCGACCTGCTCGAGCGAAGAAGTGGGGTAGATCGGAACGGTGACGCCGGCGGCGGTCAAGATCGCGTAGTCGAGGACAGTCCACTCGTACCGAGTGCGCGACATCAGCCCCACCCGGTCACCCGGCTTGATGCCGGCGGCGATAAACCCGGCCGCGGCGTCCCACACCTCATCCGCGAACTCACGCCACGTCACGGGCGTCCAGGCACCGTTCACTTTCCGTCTCAGGCCGGTCTTGCCAGGCCATTTCTGCGCGTTCATGATGACGTCATCAGTGACGTTGTCATCCGGTTTGACCGTATATTGTGCGGGCACGAAAAACTCATCCATCGGTGCCTCCATAGCGCTGCCTCTGGTCGCGTCCCCGAATCCCGACGCTAGCCGCGACATGCTCACCCAGCCAGGGCAGAAGGTCCTCGCTCCGGCGGCATCTGTCCCCAATGGTGAGGACGACCAGAATGCCATTCCATGACCGGGCCGACTAGCTCCTGATCCGCCCGATCTGCTGGGCCTCCTGGTAGGTGGGACCACGATGCCGGACGCCCAGATCGGGCCGTGTAGCCTCCGACCAGGAAGGTGAGCCGGGAATGAGTATCGCCCGGCTCGTGCCGAAAGGTCGCGTCGTCCTCACCGACCTCGCACCGGAGATGCTGGACGTGGCAGCGCGACGAGCCGAAGCGCAGGGGATCGCCAATATCGAGACGAAGGTGTGCGGCGCTGACGACCTGCCGTTCGAGGACGCCGCGTTCGACAGCGTCTCCGTGCGTTTCGGGTACATGTTCTTCCCCGACCTGGCCAAGGCATCGGCCGAGTTCGCGCGCGTGCTCAAGCCTGGCGGACGCCTCTGCTCGTCAGTATGGGTCAGACCTGAGAAGAACCCGTGGACGACAATCCCCATGCAGGCGATCGCGACCGAGGCGATGATAGCGCCGCCCGACCCGGATGGACCGAATATGTACCGGTGCGCGGCCCGGGATATATCAGGGCCCTGTACGAAGCCGCGGGGCTGCGCGACGTCGCCGAGTGGGACGTCGATGTCGAACTGGTGACGACGTCGCCCGAGCAGTACTGGGAAGTGATCAGCGAGCACGTCTCGGCCGCCGTTACGGCGCTCGATCAGGTCGATGAACCGACCCGGGAGCGGATTGCGGCAACCGTCGCCGCCAGCGTGAAAGCGTACGAGAAGGACGGCAAGGTCCGGGTTCCAGGCGTGGCCCGCTGTATCGCGGGAACCAAATAGGACCAGCCGGCACACTCGCGGACCGCTTCAATCTGGGAAGACCGGAGTGTCAGCGACTGGTGGCTGCGCCGCGAGTGCGGCAGCCAGGGTGGGATAGACGTCGAGCACGTGATCGGTCTCGGTGAGGCTGAGCAGCCGCAGCAGGGCATGGCCGCCGGCCACTCGCAGCCGGGGTCCGTCACCGGCGGTCAGGCAGTGGGCGCTTACCAGCGCGCTGACCCCAGCACAATCGCAGAATGTTGTCGCTGTCGCATCGGCGATGACGACGGCCGCGTCGTCAGCCAGGGCATGAGCTAGCAGGTCCTGGACATGGCCCGCGTTGGTGATATCGATCTCACCAGGCAGGCTGACGACAATGTGACCGGTTGATTGCGGACTGCCCGGCGTGCTCGGGCGTGGTTCCTGGCTGCTGGCCATGGTGTCCTGCTGGCCTGGGGCCAGCAGGTCCGGGTCCCGGCTCGCTGTCATCGCCTGCCCCCGTTCTGGGTCCGTCAGGGTGCATTACGAGGATCCGCCCGACAGCGGAAAGCTGTCAAGAGAAACATGAGAAAGATCTCGCGGTTTTCTTTCCGGGAGTCTATGATCAGGTATGTGAGTGACGCTGAGAACCATGACGGCTCCTGGACGCTGCTGACCGGGCATGGGCACGTGCTGGTGGAGATTGCCCGGAATCCGCAAGCCCGGATCCGTGACATCAGCCAGGCGGCCGGCCTGACCGAACGCACGGTCCAGGCCATCGTGGCTGACCTGGAAGCCGCAGGCTACATCTCCCGCACCCGCACCGGCAGACGCACCACCTATACCGTGCACCGTGACAGTCAGTTCCGGCACAGCGCGCAGGAAGGGCTGCTCGTGGGCCCGTTCCTGGCCCTGCTGGCGACGACGGCACCGCCTGCAGATCTGGGCGGGCAGCTATCCGCCGATGCGTGTGCAGAGGACGGAAGGACTGGGTGGTCAGGAACGGTCCCGAGCGGGACTACAGCAGGACGCCAGCGCTGATACCGGCCTTCTCCATGACCTGGTCCGTGCCGCCGCTCCGGCCACCTCCTGGCGGTAGTGTTGGCCGTAAGTGGCCCGGGGTCCCGGGCTCGAAGGGCGTTGAGTCCGGTCCTCGCTGGCGCTTCTTCTCAGGCGAAGGAGGCGGCAGGTGACCGATCCCGGCCGGGTTGTGCGCCGTGCGACGCACTCGCTGGCGGGATCGTGCTGCTGAGATGGCAGGCGACAGGCTGCAACAGATCGTGGCGAGGCTGTCCGGCGACGGAGCGGACGTGTGGTCCTCATCACAGCTGTGCCACGTATCCGCGACCGTCGTCGGGGCGCATGGCGCCGGGATCATGCTCATGTCGGGTGAGATCCCGCGTGGGTCGCTGTGCAGCACCAACGCGGTGAGTCAGTTGATCGAGGAATTGCAGTACACGCTCGGCGAGGGCCCCTGTGTCGATGCGTACCAGGACAACCGGGTGGTGACCGAGCCCGACCTGGCCGCTCCGGTGACCCGCCGGTGGGTCGCATTCGCCCCGCCGGCACTGGACGCGGGCGTGCGGGCCGTGTTCGGGTTCCCGATGCGGTCTGGCACGGTGCGGCTGGGGGCGCTGAACCTGTACCGCGAACAGCCGGGTCCCCTGACCGACGACCAGCACGCCGACGCGCTCGTGCTGGCCGATCTTGCCGCCCGCTGGGTGCTGGAGGCACAGGCTGGAGCAGCCCCGGAGACGGTCGCCGGGGAACTGGAGATCGGATCCGACTTCCACTTCTCGGTGCACAACGCGGCCGGCATCGTCTCGGTCCAGCTGGGCATCAGCCTCACCGAGGCACTCATCCGCTTGCGGGCCTACGCCTTCAGCAACAACCGCATGCTCGCCGACGTGGCCCAGGACATCATCGCCCGCACGCTCCGGCTGCCATGAACCCGATAAAGGCCGCACGCCGGCAGGTGGACAGGCCGTCTTACGATAGATAACGACGACTCGGGGCGGGAGCCCGGACCCTGGCCGGCCGCCGGGACCGTTCCCGCTCAGGATGGGGTTTGAGATGACCAGGGAAGCCGACGTGGTCCGGTCGCTGGTCCAGATGGCCGACACCCTCGTGGACGACTACGACGTCGTAGACCTGCTGACGGGCCTGGCTGACAGGTGCGTGGACCTGCTCGGCGCCTCAGCCGCCGGGGTGATGCTCGCTTCCCCTGAGGGGAGCCTCGGACTGGTGGCGTCCTCCAGTGAGGCGATGCGGCTCCTGGAACTGTTCGAGCTCCAGGCCCAGGAAGGCCCCTGCCTGGACGCGTTCCGCACCGGCGAGCTTGTCCGGCACGAGAACCTGGATGGCGTGTCTGGCCGGTGGTCGGCATTCTCGGCTGCCGCTCTCAAGGCCGGGTTTCGGTCGGCGTTCGCGCTGCCGCTGCGGCTGCGGGACGCGACCCTCGGCGCGCTGAACCTGCTGAGCGTCACCCGCACCCCGATGGCTGATGCGGATGTCATCGTGGCCCGTGCTTTCGCGGACCTGGCCACCCTGAGCATCGTGCAGCATCGCGCAACCGCCGAGGCCCAGCGCCTGAATGAGCAGCTGTCCTTCGCATTGACCAGCCGCGTGGTGATCGAGCAAGCCAAGGGCGTGATCTCCGAACGCGCTAGCGTTGACCTGGCCGAGGCTTTCACCCGGTTGCGGCGCTATGCCCGCAACAACAACCGGCGCCTCACCGACGTCGCGGCGGCCGCCGTCAACGGCACGCTGGACGCGCGGGCGTGGGCGCCGCCCGGCCGCGCCGTCTCGTCTTGAAGACCTGAGAAGGGCGCATCGCCAAACCAGAACGGACGCGCCCGTCCCTGCGCATGGGCAGGGCTGTATCCTGGTCCTGTTGCTCCGGACCTTGGCAGCTGCGTCTGCGGTGTTTAGGGTGTACCGCCTGATCTGGAGTGTCATTTGCTTCCTGACGTGCCGCATTCCGGCTCGGCCGTCGAGGCGTGGCCAGGCCGGGAACCGCGTGCGGGCGACGCCGTGGCCGGGGTTTCCGGCAACGGGTTCCGCCATCGGGCGCTGTTCTACCACGACCGCGGCGAGTACCTGGCGGCGCTCCGCAGCTTTATTCCGGCGAGCCGGGCGCGCGCGGTAGCGGTGCTTGTCGCGCTCCCTCAGCACAAGGCTCAGCTGGTGCGCCGGGATCTGGGCAATGACTCAGCGCACGTGATATTCCTCGACATGGCCGAGCTGGGCCGCAACCCCGCTCGGATCATCCCTGCGTTCCTGACCTATGCCGCCAAGCATCGTGACCGGCAGGTCTGCTGTATCAGCGAGCCGATCTGGGCCGGCCGCACGGCAGCAGAGATGTACGAAGCGACGAGGCACGAGTCGCTCATGAACCTGGCTTTCCGCGACAGCCCGGTTAGTGTTCTCTGTCTCTACGACAGCACGAGGCTTCCGGAGTCGGTCATCGCCGACGCGGCCCGCACGCACCCGGCCATCATCGAGGACCAGCAGGAGACGGCCAGCGGCACGTACCTCGCGCCGCCTGACCTGCCGCCGCGAAGCAATCTGATGCTCTCCAGGCCGCCCGCGCACGCCGAGACCCTGGGGTACTCCGACGACCTGCGTATGGTTCGCAGCTTCGTCGCCATCAGGGCCAACCGTGCCGGGCTGTCACCACCGCGCATATCTGACTTGGTCATCGCCATCAGCGAGCTCGCCGGCAACACCCTGCGGCACACCGTGGGGGGCGGAACAGTTCAGGTCTGGCAGACGGGAGCAGAGCTGATCTGTCAGGTGGCCGACACCGGCCAGATCACCGATCCGCTCGCCGGGCACCGGCCGCCCTCGGATGGGTTGCTGGGCGGTAACGGCCTCTGGCTCGTCAACCAGGTCTGTGACCTTGTCCAGGCCAGAACCGGCGTGGCAGGCACCACCACTCGCCTGCACATGCGCCTGCACCCGCTAGAGGCGACGAATCACAGCAATAACATCGCCCGATCAATGACGTGACCAGAACTGCCGGCGATCACCTGGGGCTGGCGCTGAACAGTCCGACTGGCCGGATCATGATGACAACTGGCTCTACGCTCGTCTTCTACGATCACCGATGCAACGGGCGCTCGCGCTAAGCGGCCGGTTCGGTGGTCAGCCTGGCAGGCTCGCCACGACGGCCTCCGCCAGCAGATCGCTGCCAGCGTTCACGGCGGCGTCGCCGCGGTGCAGCGATCTGCTGAACCGCTCTGTTGTCTTGTAAGGGTCGAACGCCCGCGCCGCCGCGGCATAATACCTGGCGGCTCGTGTGAACTGAGCGCATGCACGGACGGCCAGCCGGTCGGCTCGCCGCAGTTGCGGGGGAGGCTTCCCGAGCCCGGCCAGGCCGGGCGCGCAGCGCTGAAGCTGGCCGGCCTGAGCCCGGAGATAGGCCCGCGTGACGACGCCGGATCCCCCGAGCGCCCTGTTCATCTGGCCAAGCAACAGCCGCAGGCCATGCCGCCACTGTGCCGCGTCAAGGGGCGGAGGCGGCTGCGTAGCGGGCGGGGCGGTGGGGGTCTGTGCGACGGGCGGCGCAGTGGTGCGGAACGTGCTGACCACCTGGTCGCAGCCCGCCGAGATGGCCGCCTGACCTGACCTGGTGGCCTGGCAGTTGATCAGGTACTCGGTCGTGCCGGTGAAGCCGAAGGTGAGGGTGCTCTGGAATGGCCTCCCGTCTGGCAGGTAGCTGCCGACCAGGAACCGGACTCCGGGCATCGTGCTGAGCCTGGCCCTGTGCGGCCCGCGCAAGATGGCTCCCCCGTTCTGCTTGAGCCAGCCTTGGATCATGCGGCGCAGCTCACCTGTCACCGGCCCCAGATTCCCCGTACCCACTGCCTTGGTGAGCCGGAAGCTCTCGATGGTGACTACGTCGGTGTCGGACCCCGGGCCGACGGCCAGGTTCCACGACCTGTTGCCGGCTTGTTCCATGTTGGTGCTGTGGCCTTGTTCCCACCCGGCCGGGTAACTGAATGAGATGCCGTGCCCGCGGAAGGTCTGGCTGCCCGCGGGCGACGTGAGCCTGGCGGATGACAAGCCGGCCGTCGCGAGGACGACCAAGACGACGCTGGCCAGCGCCAGCGCCACGGACCAGGGTGACCTGGCCGCGCGCACCACGATCGTGCCTGCGCCCATGTCGCCGAGCCGCTGGCGGCGGTGCCGGCCTGTGACCAGCATGACGATGAATCCGGCCAGGTAGAACGCCGGCAGCTCGTCAATGAGCCGCAGCAGCGTGCGGACCGCGATCTGCCCGCCTGTTGCCGGGGCGCCGTCCTGGCGCAGCACCCGCAGGCCCAGCAGGGCCTTGCCGGCGGTCTGGCCAGCGAGCGTCTCCGAAGCGAAGTAGTAGGCGGCCAGCAGGATCAGGTACAAAATCGCCCATGCGCCATTCAGCCCGATTCGGAAGACGGCGCCGGCACTGCTGGTAAAGGTCACTCCGCCCAGGTAAACATTTACAGGTCCGATCGCCGGGCTGGTCTGCCCGACGAGGATGCTCATGATGACGTAGAGCCCGGAGAGCACGGCCAGGTCGACGATCGCGGCGGCGACCCGCCGCCCGAGGGGGAGGTCAGCCAGCGTCGCGGTTAAGCCGGGCCCGGCCAGATCACGGCCGGCGCTGGTCGGCATGCCCGGCGGCAGCGTCGCGGGCTCCTGCCCTGGCGCCTGAACGGTATCAGCCGCCGTCGGCGGGGTCGGGCCCGGATTGCTGTCGCTCGTGTCCCAGCTGGTAACCATCCGGCATCGTCCTCCTGACCAGCTGCGGCCGCGCCGCGACGCGGGCGGCAGCACGGTCCGACTCTGTCGCGATTCAGGTCCAGTGCGGCAGAGGCGAATGTCCCCCCATGCTTGGGCAAAAGGCCCGGCCGTAAAGCACGTGCAGGAACGAGTACGGAATTCCCGTCAGCCTGAACTCCGGGCCCGATGGTGGCCGTTGAGCCGGGAGAACATCGCTTTTTGCGTCTTGTACAGCCGGGGGAATTCGGCATACAGGCCGTCGTAGCGCGTCCTGTGCGCGGGGTTAGGGCGGAAGGTGCCGGCGATCGGGATGAGCTCCGAGGCTGCTACGGGATCCAGGTCGCCCAGGGCGAGCCCGGCGAGGATCGCGGCGCCCTTGAGGTTGGCGTGCACCGGGTCGGCCACTCGCTCGATCGTCCTGTCCATGACGTCGGCGTGGATCTGGCACCACAGATCGGACTGGGCGCCGCCGCCCAAGACGCGGATAGGGTCCAGCCGCCGCCTGACGAAGCGCTCGACCGCGTGGTGCAGCCACCTGTTGTTGTAGGCGACACCCTCCAGAACCGCGCGCACCAGGGCGGCGGTGTCCGTGCCGAGCGACAGGTTGTGGAAGCCGGCGCGGGCGTTCCTGTCATCCACGGGTGAGCGCTCACCGGCCAGCCAGGGCGTGAACAGCACTCCTCCGCAGCCTGGCGCGGCAGCGGCGGCGAGGTCGGTGAGCACATCGAAGCCAGGGCGCTGGCCGCTGCCGGCTGCGTGACCGGCGACGCGAACATCGCCCAGCACGCTGTCACGCAGCCATTGCAGGCAGGCACCTGCCGTCTCGTGGTTGTTGGCTATCAGATACGAGCCAGGCAAGACGCCCGGCACGCTAGCGATCTGGCGGATCACGTCGGTCTTCTTGTAGCCGACGGCGCAACTGATCCACGACGTCGTGCTGATGGCCAGGTGGCAGCGTGATCCGTCCAGGGTGCCGGTGCCCGCGGCGGCAGAGTGCAGGTCAGGCGTCCCCGTGATGACGGCGACGTCCCCGCCAAGGCCGAGGTCGGCGGCGACGTCGTCGGCGACGGCTCCGACCACCGCGCCGGTGGGCCGCAGCGGCGGCAGCTTGGCGACGTCTATGCCAGCCATCGCGACCAGGTCGGCGTCGTAGTCAAGCCGGTCGAGCCGCCGGTTGTCGGTGAGCCACGCCGCCGTCATCGACGCGGGCGACGCGCACGCCGTCCCCGTGAACCGCATCGACACGTAGTCGACTGGCTCCAGGTACCAGCGAGCTGCACTGTCGATCTCGGGGCGCTCGTTCGCGAGGAAGAGCATGTGCCCGATCGGATCGGCACCGCTGGTAGACGGCGCGCCGCCGGTCCGGCGTACCCAGGTGAGCAGTGCGCGGGGCGCGTACCCGGATATCGGGCCGCCGAAGCGGCTGCGCGCATGGCGTGCGCCGCGGGAGTCCATCCACAGCACGCACGGGCCCACCGGAGTGCCGTCGTTTGCGACGGGGACGCTGCTTGCCCACTGCCCGGTCACGCTGACGGCGACCACGGCGTCGCGGGCGACGACGCCGCTGGCGAGCGCCGACTGGCAGGCGTCCCTGATGAGCCGCCACCACTCGGCCGCGTCCTGCTCGGCGCCTCCGCCTGGCACCAGGGTCGTGGTCAGCTGCGCACCGGTCGTCCAGAGGACGGAGCCCGCTAGCGAGACGAGCCCGACCTTGAGCCCGCTCGTTCCGAGGTCGATCGCGAGCGCGCAGCGATCGTGCGGCCCGGAAGGGTGCGAGGTCAAGGCCGCAGTTCTTGCTGCTTGTCCATCATGTCGGCCATGACGGCGCGGATGAAGTCATCCGCTTCGCTCGTCATTCCGCCGATGACGCCTCCGTAGATCGCGCCGCTGGCCGCCGGCTCGGCGGCATGCTCCCTGGCGTACGCGACAGCCTCTGCCAGGTCGGCCGCGAAGGTCTCGGTCACTCCCGGCTGGGTTTGCGGCCTGGTGACCGCCATGTGCAGGGCGTTCGGGTACTGCTGTCCGTTGAACCGCCATCCGCGCGCGCGCATGAAGTCGTTGACGTGATACACGTCGAACTCGTCGGCAGTGAAGCTGAACAGGAACGTCGGCTGTCCGAGTATGCGCAGCTCGGGATGCGAGCGGACGGCATCTTGCATCCGCGCGGACGTGTCGAAGATCTCGCGGGCGTACCGGAGATAGCCGTCCCATCCCATGCTCACCATCGCCGCCCAGGTCGCCGCCAGCAGGCCGCCTGATCGCGATCCTTCGATTCCTGGCGAGCAGTACTTGCCGCCGCTCCAGTCCGTGAGGTAGAAGTACTGCGCGTTCCGCAGCTCGCGGTTCCTGAAGGCCACGACCGATGAGCCTTTGAACGAGTACCCGTACTTGTGCGTATCGGCCGAGATGCTCGTCACCCCAGGGAGCTGGAAGTCATAGACAGGGATGTCATAGCCCAGCTTTTGTCCGAAGGGCAGGATGAACCCGCCGAGGCAGCTGTCCACGTGCAGGCCGGCGCCGCGCCGGAGCGCGAGGTCCGAGAGGTCCTCGATCGGGTCGATCGTGCCATAGCCGTAGTTGCACGCGGATCCGATCATGGCGATGGTCTGGTCGTCGATGTGATCTGCGACCCACTGGACATCTACCTGCGTGGTGACCGGATCGACAGGGGCCGTGCGCAGCTCGACGCCGAACAGATGGCACGCCTTGTCGAACGCTGGGTGACCCGTTTCCGGCTTGATCAGATTGGGCGTGGTGATGCCGCGCTTGTCACGAGCCCACTCGCGGTAAGCGAGCACGGCGTGCAGGATGCTGCCGGTGCCCCCGGTGGTCACGAGCCCGCCCGGCGATGCGTCGGTGACGGCGCTGGCGCCGAGTACGTCGAGCGTCATGGCGATGATCTCGCCCTCGAACTTGGTCATGCTCGGGCACATGTCACGCTGCAGGGCATTCACGTGCGCGAACCGGCCGAACGCCTCGTTCAGGAACCGGTAGTGCTCGTGGTCACCGCAGTACATCGTTCCTGAGCACTTACCCGTCTCCCAGAACGCGTCTTCTTCAGCCGCGATCTCGGCCAGCTCGCTCAGTACCTCGGCCCGGGAACGCCCGTGTTCTGGCAGGCCGCCGTGCACGCCGGCGCCTTCTGCGGAGCGATTCGCATTCATGGCGAACAGGTTAACTTCGCGCCGTCGCGCCGGCATAGGCGATGGTCGCGCAGTCAGACACTGAATGCGCGCATCGGTGTCTGCCCGGCGCTCGGGTGGATGAGCGGGAGGTAGCCAGCGGCGAGCGCGCCGACGATCGCAGGAGGCGTCAGCAGGTCGACCCGGGTGCCGGGGGCTGGCCGTACTGGCGGCCCGTACCCGTCGAACGACCACGGCAGCAGCGCGCCGCCTGTGCGCAGGGCCTGGCCTCCCGCGTAGCTGACCATGGCGCCGTCCGGCAGCTCATCGAGCACAGCCTCGCGGGTCAGCTTGCGCCTCGTCCTGCCGTCCACCCGCTCGGCGTGCAGCCAGGCGTTCATCTGCGCCGCGGACGGGCGGGCGGTCAGGCCCTTCGCGGCCCGCCAGCTCTCGCCGAACCAGCGATGGTCGGCTTCGCGGCAGTAGCCGCACGGGCGGTGACCTGCGGCCAGGGCCGTCGCCTCGTCGAGGAAGAACAGCGCGGTCCACCGCCCTGGCGGCATGACGTCCCGCCGCCAGCCGCGAAAGTCCAGGACGCAGCAGATCCACAGCTTCGAACGCCAGCGGCTCACTCCGAGGGTCCGGTCAGCGTCGTGGATGCACCCGCGGTTGCCCATCAGCATCCCCCGGCCGGGGTGCGAGACGATCTCGCCAGTCGGCATGACCCGGTTCTGCAGCGGTGGCTGCCGCCTCTCCTCGCTCACCAGGCCCGCTCCTTGCCGCTCAGCCGATACCGTCATGCCCCTTCACGAGCGATACCACCACATGGTTCACCGGTGGCAGCAGCGGCGGCGCGGCGTTCAGTGCACGAGGCGGTAGCCGTACCTGGTCATCAGGGGCGCGCACACAGCGGTTACGGCGGCCCGATTGAGCGGATGCAGCTGCGACCGCCAGGTGGTGTCCTCGCGCAATCGGACGGGGCCAGTGCGGAACCGGTTGTTGTTGCCGCCGACGGTATGCACTTGGTGCATGGTCACTGTGCCTGGCTCGGTCGAGGCGGCAAGCCGCGCTGGTCTGCCTGCCATCCGGGCCAGCGCCTCGATCGTGTCGCCGGGCTGGTCGATGAAGTCCTCGTACCGCAGCAGCGTCGAGCGCGCCGGGCCGGCTGATCGCCTGACCGCGGTCGCGGCCACGTTGCCAAGTGACCAGCTGAGGGCTGCGTACGCGCTCTGCGCGAGGCGGCGCTCCACGACCGGCCTGCCGTCGTCGCGGAACCGCAAGATGGAGTTCACCATGCCCCGCGGGTCACGGATGATCTGGACGAAGGTCGTCTGGATCCCGGGCATGAGCAGGAGCAAGGCCGCGTCAGTCGGCTCCTTGGAGGAGTCAACGATCACCTCAGCGCCGGTCTCCTGGGCGATGGCCTTGTACAGGCGCTCGAGCCCGTCGGCGTATCGGGCTAGGGGAGTGCCGGCCGGCAGCTCGCGGCCTTGCCGGCGGAGCAGGGAAGGAACCCGCAGCCAGGTGTGGTGCTCATGGAGGACTTCCCGCTGGCAGTGCCACATGTCCCTGGCCAGCGCCTCCCGCTCCTCGCCCTGTCCGAGTACCGACTGCAAGATCGGGTTCCAGACGGCGCACTCGGACAGCCGCGTCCCGCACCCGCATCGCGCGTTGGGAAGAGTCGCCTTACGCCAGAAGGAGCGCAACTCGCCTACCGAGAAGAACCCGTCGAGCTGGCCAGCAAGGTTACCGAGCAGCGTCGTCCCGCTGTGGTAGATGCCGAGCACGTAGAGAACCCGGAGGTCAGTGCTGGGCATGGCGACCTCTCAGGCTGCTCGTCCTCGCGGCCCGCACAGCCTATCGCCTGACCTCAGCCGCCCGCGGCGAAGGCCCTTGACGCAACCAGTTGGCAAGGTGTGGGCCGCGCTCACCACGGCCGAGGGGCTGGCCTCCTGGTTCGGCAATGAGGCGACGATCGATCTCCGTCCTGGAGGGTCCGCGCAGATGCGGTGGGCCGAGGAAGGGTACACGGCTCAGATGCGGGTGGAGCGGGTCGAGGAACCGACGGTGTTCGGTTTCACCTGGCATATCTACGGGCTTCCCGAGGAAGACCCGCGCCGTACCTATGTCGAGTTCACGCTCGAGCCAACCGGCGCGGGCACGCGGCTCACGGTCGTCGAGAGCGGCTTCGCCCAGCTGCCAGAGGACCTCTACCGCAAGGCCTACGACGGCAACACCGACGGATGGCGCAGCGAGCTTGGCGAGCTGGCCGACTACCTCGATGCCGCCTGACAGTGCAACCTGGCCCTGCTGTCCCAGGCCGGCCTCGTGACGCCCGAGCCCGGGGAGCGGCGCCGGGTGCGGTACCAGCTCCGCTCCGCGCCGATGCGGGTGGCACAGCAGTTCCTGGCCGCCCTGGCCCGCGACTGGGACGGAACGCTCGACGCGCTGAAGAACCACCTGGATCTGCATGCTGGCGGGCATGCCACGGCCAGCTGAGGAGGCGATCATGCAGGATGAGCCGGTGACCGCCGGGTCGCGCGCGACCGCCGCCGTGGTGCCCGCGACGCTCGGGCTCGCCGCCGGGTGCTGGGCCCTCTCGCTCTGGCAGATGAACGGGATGGACATGGGCGTGGCGACCACGCTCGGTTCGTTCGCGGTGTTCGCGGCCGTCTGGGTGCCGATGATGGCGGCGATGATGCTGCCCGGCGCAGCGCCTGCGATGGCCAGGAGCGCTCGCGCCAGCGGCCGAATGCTCGCCGCGCCGCAGTTCGTCGCGTCCTACCTTGCAGTCTGGGCATTCGTGGGCGTGGCGGTGTACGCGCTGTACCAGCCGCACGGGACGGCCTGGCTGGCAGTTCGGGCTCTGCTGCGTCGGCTCGAGCCTGGGCCTGATGCTGGTGCTCGTGGCGCTCGGCCTGATGAGCCTCGTCTGGATGGTCGTGATCGCCGGCCTGATCGTCGCGCAGAAGCTGCTGCCGGCCCGCGCCGTCATCGACGTGCCGCTGGCGCTCGCGATCATCGGATTCGGGATCTGGATCGTCATCGCGCCCGCGTCGGTTCCATGGCTCACGTCATCGATGTGAGGCCGCGAGAAGAAGCTGAAACGAGAAGAAGGAGAAGGAGACCTAGGTCATGCCCAGTCACAAGACGGGAACCCGGCAGGAGTGGCTCACCGCCCGCAGCGAGCTGCTCGCTAAGGAGAAGGAACTGACGCGCCGCGGCGACGAGCTTGCCGCCCAGCGGCGCGAGCTGCCGTGGGTGCCGTGGCCTGTCACTTCATGTTCGGGCCTGCCTACGAAGCCGGCTGCCCGACGTGCTCGTCGATGGCGGACACGTTCGACGGCGGCGGTCTCGCACCTGAACGCCCGCGACGTGACGAGTTGAGGGGCAGATGTGGTTGCACCGCCACGACGAGTATGCGGCGCGACCCTGAGCGCCCGGCCCGAACTAGCATGGCCGCGTGGCGGAGCAGGGTGCTGAGGACAGCTGGCAAGGACTGACCAAGCCGGAGTGCTTCGACCTGCTGGCCAGGGAACCGCTTGGCCGGATCGCCATCGTCGACGATCAGGGTCCGGCGGTCTTTCCCGTCAACTTCATCTTCGACAGCTACATGGTCGTGTTCAGGACCGACGAGGGCAGCAAGCTCGACGCCGCGTGCCGAGGCAGCCAGGTCGCCTTCGAGATCGACGGCATCGACGCGGCGACACGCACCGGTTGGAGCGTCCTGGTCAGGGGCGAGGCCGTGGAGGTCACCGACGCTTCCGAGCTGCAGCGTTTGAGCGAGATCATTCCGGCGCCCTGGGTACCAGGGGCCAGGGCGCATGTCGTGCGGATTCTGCCGGCCGTCGTGACCGGCCGGCGCATCCTCGCCCGCGGATACCGGCCGGGCTGATGGGCAAGATCATCGAGAAGGACACGTTCGAGGAGAGCGAGTACCGGCTCTTCCGTGAACGGCTCGACGCATGCCTTGAGGTGCTCGGCGCGGTCATCGAGCGGCCGGGTTTCGGAGTCGGCGCGACGACGATCGGCGCCGAGCTCGAGCTCTCGCTTGTCGACGCCGAGTGCCGTCCGCTGGCACGCAATCAGGTCATCCGCACGGCCACCGGTGATCCGCGGGTGGCGCTCGAGCTGAACCGCTACAACCTGGAGCTGAACGCGTCGCCTGTGCCGCTGGCCGGACGGCCGTTCGAGGCACTGGCGAAAGAGCTGACCACGCTGGTTGACCTGGTGGCGGACAAGGCCGCGGCATACGGGGGGCGGCCCGCGATCATCGGTATCCTGCCGACCGTCACCCCTGCCGACCTCGGCCAGGCGGCCATCACGGACGCAGCGCGCTACCGCGCCCTGAGCAACGGGTTGCGCCGGCTGCGCCACAGCCCGTTCAGGATCCAGATCGCCGGGGCCGACCGGCTGGACATGGTCAGTGACGACATCACGCCCGAGGGCGCGAACACGTCGTTCCAGGTGCATCTTCGGGTCGACCCCGCCAGGTTCGCCAGGGTCTACAACGCTGCTCAGCTAGCCACGGCCGCCGTGCTCGCGGTGGCCGGCAACTCACCCACGCTGCTCGGGTGCCGGCTCTGGGAGGAGACCAGAGTCGCCTTGTTCAAGCAGTCGACCGACGACCGCCCCGCCGGCCCGCACCGGCGGCGCGCCAGGACGTCGCTTGGCACGGGCTGGCTGCGCGGCGGTGCTGGCGAGCTGTTCGCCGAGAGTGTCCGCCTGCATGAGCCGCTGCTGCCCGTGCTGGCGGAGCCTGACCCCTGGACCGCGGCTGCTGCAGGGGAGGCCCCGGCGCTCGACGAACTCAGGCTGCACCAGGGCACTGTCTGGCCGTGGAACCGGGCGATCTACGACCCCGTGGGCGGCGGCCATCTGCGCATCGAGATGCGGGTGCTGCCGGCAGGCCCGACGGTCACCGACATGCTGGCGAACGCCGCGTACCTGATCGGTCTCTTGTTGTGGATTGCCGATCAGGATGAGCGATGGACGTACGCGCTGCCGTTCGAGCGGGCCGATCACAACTTCTACCGCGCCGCCGAGGATGGCTTGTCCGCCGAGCTGACCTGGCCGGGCTTCCGGCCAGACCAGACCAGGACAGTCCGTGCAGCGGACCTCGTTGCCGAGTCGCTGCCAGCCGCGCGGCAAGGCCTGCTGGCGGCCGGGGTAACGCCCGCCGAGGCGGACCGGCTGCTCGACGTGATCGGCGCCCGCGCGTCGTCCGGCCAGACCGGTTCGGCCTGGCAGCGCGCCGCGCTGGCCGCCGCGATGAACAGGCCATCGTCGTCGCCCGACCCGTTCGCCGTGATGCTCGCCGGCTACCTGGATCGCGCCGCGACCGGCCGGCCGGTCCACACCTGGCCTTCCCCTGACCGCTCTGACAGTGCCCGGATGGGACCCGCCTCCTAGCGAGGATGAACGGCCGCGCCGCGAGCGACCGTGCGGACAACCTGCGCCGTCAGCAAGGCCTCTGCACCGCCGGCGAACGGGTCGGCGTCCAGGACGACGAAGTCCGCGGCCAGGCCCGACCTGAGCATGCCGAACGAGCCGTCGCCCCGGCACGCCCAGGCCGCGTCGGCGGTACCGTGCACAAGGGCGTCAGCCAGCGGCAGCGCGAAGTGCGGCAGGTACGGTGCGAGCGGCGGGTTGAGGGCAGAGCGCCGGGTGCTCGCGATGAACAGGTTGTGCAAGGGAGACAGCGGCGCGGTGGGCGTGTCCGTGCCGAAGGCGAGCAGCGCCCCGGCAGCCGTCATCTCAGGCCACGCGAAACCCCGCTCGCCGCGAGCGTCACCGAGCATCGTGAGCCAGTTGCCGATGATGGCCGGATCGCAGTGGACGGGCTGCATGGACGCCGTCACCCCGAGGTCTGCCAGGCGCTGCACGTCGGCAGGGTCAACAAATTCGAGGTGCTCGATCCGGTGCCGCCGCTCGCGCGGACCGTTGCGCCCGGCCGCGCGTTCCAGGGCATCGAGAGCCGTCCGGACGGCCCGGTCGCCGATGGCGTGCATCGCGATCTGCAGCCCGGCCGCGTCGGCGGCGGTCACCACCGGGACCAGGGCGTCGAAGTCCCAGATGGGCTCGGCGCTGGTGCCGTTCGCGTACGGCTCGAGCATGGCCGCCGTGCAGCCGTCGATCACGCCGTCGACCACCAGCTTGATCCCCGCGATCCGCAGCCGCTCCGAGCGCTGGCTGCGAGCGAGTTCAGCGGCGCGCTCGACCTCCGCGAGGTGATCGGCGGCTGAGCCGCCGCGCGGGACCAGCCAGTGCCCGATGACCCGCAGGTCGAGCGTCCCGGCCTGGTCGGCTCTGTACAGAGCGGCCAGCGCGACGTCGTCGAGCGCCATGTCGACCACCGTGGTGACGCCGCTTGAGGTATAGGCAGCGGTGATGGCGGCGAGCGCGCGATCACGGTCGCCGTCGGTGGCGACAGAATCCAGGAAAGGCCAGGCCAGGGTCTGCACGGCGGTTTCTTCCAGGAACCCGGTGGCCTCCCCGCCGGCGTTCCTGGCGATCCGGCCGCCCACCGGGTCAGGAGTGCTCCTGGTGACCCCGAGCTCGGCGAGGGCGGCGCTGTTGACCCAGCAGGAGTGATAGTCGTTCGCGTCGAGGTACACCGGCCGGTCAGGCACGACCTCGTCCAGCATCTCCTTCGCCGGCAGCCCGCCAGGCACGGCGGAGAACAGCCAGCCGCGGCCCAGGACCCTCGGCGCGTCAGGCTGCTCTTTGGCGCGGACCGCCAGGCGCTGCTGGATCTCGGCGAGGTCGCCGGCATCGGTGAGCGGGACGCGCAGTTGCGCCTCGCCCGCCATCAGCAGGTGCGCGTGCGCGTCGACGAACCCGGGGAGGGTGACGGCGCCGCCAAGCTCCTCCTCGCTCCTGGCCGGTCCCGCCGCCTCCCGCGCGGCGCCGAGGTCACCGGCGAACGTGATCTGCCCGCCGTCGGCCACCAGCGCCTCCGCCCATGGCCTGGCCGGATCCGCGGTGAAGATGCGGCCGCCGTGATAAAGAACCGGCTGGTTGCTCGCCATTCCTGCTCCTTCATTCATCGCCGGGAACCCCGTAGCTCGGCGCAGCCGTCGGATCCAGGGCGCGCTGAACGTAGTCGGCCTCTTGCGGCAGCCAGATGGCCAGCAACCGGGCCAGCTCGCCGGCCGGGTCATCGTGCCAGTCGACCCGCAGGTCGGTGACCGGCCAGGTCGCCTGGTCGACGACCAGCAGGCCGCAGGACCGCACCGGTCCTTGCTCGCCGCCGGCCGCCAGGCCGGCCTGCAGCGCCGCGAGGAGGCGGCCGGCGAGATGCTCCTGGGGATGCCGCTCGAAGGCGAGCACCATCGCCGCTGGGACTCCGTCCTCGGCGAGGAGGTTGCCTGCCGCGAGGCAGTCCTGGCCGGCGTGGCTGCCGTGCCTGCCAAGGGTGCGCGCGCCCGAGTACGACGCGGTCCCCCCGGCCGCGTCGATGACAGAGAGCTGGCGGAACTCGGCGTGCGGGACGGCAGCCAGCACCTCCTCGAGCGCACCGGCTGCTGGCCGACCTGACGCGATCACCTCGAGCACCCGCGGTCCCAGCGAGGGGTCGGTGACGTTCTGCGTGCTGACGGCGCCGGTGCCGGCCCGCGCCCAGGCGCAGCGGGCGGCCACCGCGGGGCTCGATGACGTCACGATCACGCCCAGCCTCCCGGTCCGAGCGCAGCGCCCGACCAGCGAGAACGTCATGGCATCACGGCCACGGCGGTCACCTCCACCAGCCACTCAGGCCGTGCCAGCGCCTGCACGACCAGCCCGGTGAAGCACGGATACACGCCGCTCAGCCGCTCGCCGAGCACGCGGTAGACCGGCTCGCGATGCCGGATGTCGGTCAGGTAGACGTCGCAGGTGACGACGTGCTCCAGCCGTGCGCCGGCCTCGCCGAGCAGCAGCTCGATGTTGTCCATGACCTTGCGGGCCTGGCCCACCGGATCACCGGCGGCGACCGACTCCCTGGTGTCCAGGTCCTGCGCCACCTGCCCGCGGAGATAGACGGTGTTGCCAGCCACGACGGCCTGGCACAGGTCGTTGGACAGGCGCTGCTCAGGATAGGTGTCTGCGGTGTTGAACGGGCGGATCCTGCGATGCCCGCCAGCCGTGATCGACTCAGTCATGCCACAGATTCTCTCCGAGCGCCGAGCGGGTCATCGAGACCGGCCGACCTCGCCATCCGCTCGACGGCGGGCCCGAAGTCGTAGTTGTTGTAGACGGCGAGCAGGTGCGAGAACGGCGGCGACTGCGCGAACAGCTGGAACGTCAGCCGGTGGCCCGCGTAGTCGGAGTTGAGCAGGTCACGGGCGTACGCGAGCATCTTGCGCCGGTCCTCCGCGGCGACGTCGCCGACCCTGAAGTACTTCTCCAGCCACTGCGCGGGGCCGGGCGCGCCGAACGTCGCCGCGCTGGGCACGAGGCTGATCTGGCAGCCGCAGAGATCGCGCACGATGTGCATCATCTCCGGCAGCTGCGAGCAGGCGTGCACCCGCCCCGTGTAGAGCAGGGCCTGGTTGGGCATCGCCAGCCCGCCCGGGCTCTGCTGCGCGAGCTCGATCGACGCGGCCAGGTGCGCGGCGATGCCTTCCCGGTAGCACGCCAGTTGCGCGATCTTCTCGCGCACGCCCTGGTGCATCGTCACCCCGGTCTGCTTGGCGTTGGCATACGCGACGCCGAGCATGAGGTCGGCGAGCCGCAGGTGCCGGTGCACGAAGGCGTACATGCTGTAGCGGTGCAGGGTCGCGCGGATGAAGGCGGCGGCCCTGGTGTGCCGGTAGAAGAACACGTTCTCCCAGGGGATCTCGACGTCGTCGAAGACGATCATCGTGTCGACCTCGTCGGCGCGGCCGCTCAGCGGGTAGTCAGCCGCTGGCAGCCGTCCGGCGAAGCCGGAGCGGCAGATATGCCTGATGCCCGGCGCTCCCATGTCCGCGATGAAGCCGACCGCGTAGTCGGACAGGGCGTCGTTGCCCCAGTCGCCGATGGTGGGCTTGACGAAGGCCTGGTTGGCGTAGGCCGCGGCGGTCTCGAACTTGGCGCCGCGCACCACGATGCCGCTGTCGGTCTCGCGGACGACGTGCAGCAGCACGTCGGGGTCCTGGTCCCTGGGGTGCCTGCTGCGGTCTCCCTTGGGGTCGGTGTTCGCCGAGACGTGGAACGGGTCAAGCAGCGCGGCGCGGCGCACGTGGCCGCGGATGTTCGCCGCGAAGGTGGGGTCGATCTCGTTGAGCACGTCCTGCCCGTCGTACAGCGACCACATCTCGCCGACGGTCTCGTCGCCGACCCGCGTGACCACGCCGGCGACGTCGTCGAGCACGGTCTCCACGGCAGCGTGCTTGGCGTGCCAGTCCGCCTTGGCCACCGGCGGCTTGCCGCCGATCGCGCAGGCCTGGCCCGTCTCGTCGTCGGTGTACGTCATGGTCGCGGCGGTGCGTGGTTCGTGCGCCAGGTCATAGATCCGCGCTCGCACGTCCACGATGGGCTTGAACGCCGGGTGCGTGGTGACGTCGGCGACGCGCTCGCCGTCGATCCACACCTCGCGGCCGTCCGCCAGGGAATCCCTGTACTCCTTGCCGGTCCTGATCACGATGCGTCCCTCGATGTGGATGGTCCTGCCGGTTCCTGGTAGAGCTGGGTGATCTCGCGCCGGAAGGGCACGACGTCGTTGCCCGGCAGGTCCGCGTCGAATTCCTCGGCGAAGCGGCGGCCCGACCAGACGGCCGCGGCGATCGTGCCAGGTGCCCAGGCATCCCCGATCGCGCGGACCGATGCGACCTGACCGGCCTCCTGGCGGTCGAGCAGCTGCCTGAACAGTTCTTCGCCGGGCAGCCTCGCGGTCACCAGCACCACGCTGTCGGCCGCCACCTCACTGAGCCGCCCCGTGTACGTGCAGGCCACGGTGACCTTTCCGGCCCCGATCGCGGTGAGCGCAGTTCCGGTGCGGAGCATGACTCCGGCGAGCAACAGCCCGCGCTGGACCTTGTTAATCTCCATGGTGTTGACGGTCCATGCGGATACCTGCGCCGCCGTCGTGATGACCTCGACCTCGAAGCCTTCGCCCTGCAGCAGTGCCGCGACGACGCCGCCCATGTAGTAGTGGTCGTCGTCGTAGACGAGGACGCGGGCGCCTGATGGCCGACGGCCGGCCATGAGGTCGTCGGGCGTGAGCACGTCGGCGCCGGTGTCGACGGGGACCGGCCGGGTGTGCCAGCGGGCGACGCCGTCACGCCGCCACGTGGCGCCGGTGGCCACGGCGACGTGCTGGAAGCCGAAGTCGACGATGTCGGCGGCGGTCATCCTGCTCTCGCGGTAGACCTCGACGCCGGGCATCGCCTCGATCGCCTGCTGCCGGTAATCCAGCACCCGTACCCACGCGGCCAGGCCGGGCAGCTTCGACTCCCTGGCGACGCGCCCGCCGAGGCCGCGTGTCGCCTCCGCGAGCACGACGTCGTAGCCGCGCACGCCGAGCGCGCGTGCCGCCTCGAGCCCGGCGGGTCCTGCGCCGACGATCAGGATCCGCGCGTCGGACGCGCGGGCCCTGATCCGCTCGGGGTGCCAGCCGCGGCGGAACTCCTCGCCCATGCTCGGGTTCTGCGTGCACCGGATCGGCGACATGGTGAAGTCGCCCGACACGCAGATGTTGCAGCCGATGCACTCGCGGATCGCGTTCATCCGGCCGGTGCGGATCTTCTCCGGCAGGAACGGGTCGGCGATCGACGGCCGCGCGGCGCCGATGAGGTCGAGTACGCCGCGCCGGACCTGGCTGACCATCAGGTCGGGCGAGGTGAACCTGCCGACGCCGACGACCGGCTTGCTGGTCAGCCGCTTCAGCCCGGCGACGTGCTGCTCCTGCTCGCCTTCCTGGCCGAACCTCGACGTGTTGGAGTCGGCCTCCCACGTGCCCATGGCGAAGTCCCACAGGTCGGGGAGTTCGCCGAGCTCGCCCAGGATCTCCTCGATGTCCCCGCGGCTCAGGCCAGTCCCGGCGAGGCCGTCCGCCACGCTGATCCGGCACGCCACGGCGGCGCGGCCGCCGGCGACCTCGAGGGTGTCCTCGAGGATCTCGCGCAGCAGCCGCATCCGGTTGGCGGCGCTGCCACCGTACTCGTCGCTGCGCTGGTTGTACCGCGCCGAGAGGAAGTACTCGACGCCGCCGAAGCCGTGCGCGGCGTACACGTAGACGACGTCGTAGTCCGCTCGCAGGGCGCGGGCTACCGCGTTGCGATGCCAGCGGCGCAGGTCGGCGATGTCCCGCTTGCTCATCATGCGCGCCTGCACCGGCTCGTAGCCGTAGCTGGAAACCGGCAGGTGCTGGGGGCCGAGCGGGATCTCCCTGCTGGAGAGGTTCGGCGCGTTCATGCCGTTGTGGCACAGCTCGATCGCCGCGAGCGCACCGCCGTCGTGGATCGCCGCCGCGATCCTGGCCAGGGCGGGAAGGTCACTGTCATCCCAGATGCGCAGCTCGATGAAGGGCGTGATGTCCGACGTCGGATGGATCTCGACCTGCTCGGTGGACACGACGGCCCAGCCGCCCTCGGCCTTGACCTTGCGCATCGCGGCCTCGGCGCTCGGGTCGCGATAGCCCATGCCGTTGCAGTGCGGTACCTGGAAGAACCGGTTCCTGGCGACCTTCGGGCCGATCGTCACGGGCTCGAAGAGGATGTCGTACGGCGCCGGTGGCTTGCTGAGCGGCTTGCTGAGCGGCTTGCTGAGCGGCTTGCTCGACTGGGGGTTGATCATGCCTGTCCTCGTCCGCTTCGCCTTTCTTTGCGGTCTAGAGCAAACTATGCTGGAGAGCCGGGCGCTGTCCAGTGGTGCTGTGCCCGCGGTCGCCGGCAGTCGTGACGGAGAGGGTGAGGCGTGGCGCGCAAGAAGGATCAGGCAGCACGCCGGGAGCAGCTGGTGCAGGCCACGATCGGCCTGATCGCCGACCACGGCATCGAGGAGCTCACGCACGCCGCCATCGCCGACCGCGTCGGGATCTCGCACCGCCTGGTCGCCTATTACTACGCTCAACTGGACTCCCTCGTACTCGAGGCACACCAGGTCGCTGCCGAGCGGTACTACTGGGAACGCCTGCGAGCGCTGGACGAGTCGGCCACGCCAGAGCAGCGGATGGTGCAGCTGATCAGGTCCGGGTTTCCCGGACAGCGCGACCGCAGTCTCAGCCAGGTGCTGAACGAGCTGAGCGTGAGCGCCAGCCGCAGCGAGCTGCACGCGCGGCTGATGACCGAGCTTTTCGACCGCGAGGTCTCGCTGTACCTGTCGGTCCTGCGCGACGGTGCGGCCAGCGGTGCGTTCCGGCTGAGCGGCCCGGCGCTTACGGTGGCGCGCAACCTCGTCGCCCTGGAGGACGCCTACGGCTTCCACCTGCTCGCGAAGACCTCGTCGGTCGATCCGGGCATCGCGCTCGACGCCGTGGCAGGCTATGCCAGGACGGCGACGGGCGCTGACCTGCTCGGTGGTGACGTGCTCGGTGGTGACGTGCTCGGTGCTGACCTGCCCAGGCCGGCGTGATCGATCTGCTGCTTTAGACTTCGGCATGGCCCACGCGTCCGGTCCCGGCGACCTGGCCCTGCATGGCGTCCGGGTTCTCGGCTTCGCGAGCGCGTCCCGGATCGCGAGCCGCTACGGCCTTGACACGGACGCCGTGGCCGAGGCACTGCTGGACTTCGAGGCCTACGGCTTCGTCAGGCGCACGAGCTTCGCTGGCATGTCGGGATGGTCGCTCACCGCGGCCGGCCGCGCCGAGAACGAGACGCGGCTCGCCGCTGAACCCGACGAGGCTGGCGCTCGGCCCGCCGTCACGAGGGCGCACGCAGAATTCGTCCCACTGAACCGGCGGCTGGGCACCGCGTGCACCAACTGGCAGATCCGGCCGAGCATCGGCGATCCGCTGGCGATCAACGATCACACCGACCTGCGCTGGGATGAACGCGTGCTCCGCGAGCTCACGTCGTTGGACAGGTCGTTCGGCCGCATCTGCGATCAGCTTGCACGCCGCCTGGAGCGGTTCGCGGGCTACGCCGGCCGCTACTCATCCGCGCTGGCGAAGGCGCACGCAGGCCAGCGCGGATGGGTCGACGGCCCCGACCGCGATTCTTGTCACCTGGTGTGGATTCAATTTCACGAAGACCTGCGGATCCAATGTCGCTGCAAGGAGGAGACACAGTGAACATCCAGCCCGAGCCGCCGACCGCCAAGGGGCCGGCGGACTGGTTTACAGGAGACGTCTGGATCGATGGCATCGTCAGGGGAGAGGAGCCTTCGCGGGCCAGGGTCAGTGCGGTCCGGTTCACGCCATCGGCGCGGACCGCGTGGCACTCGCACGCGGTCGGGCAGACGCTCTACGTCACCGAGGGACGCGGCCTCGTGCAGGCTCGCGGCGGCGAGATCCAGCAGATCAGGGCCGGCGACATCGTCTGCACGCCGGCGGATGAGTGGCACTGGCATGGCGCGGCGCCCGAGCACTTCATGAGCCACCTGTCCATCACCGAAGCCGTACCTGGCGATGCTCGGCCGGATGCGAACTGGGGCGAGCACGTGACCGACGCCGAGTACAACGGCAGCTGACCGGCCTGCCGCGGGCGGTGGCGGCTCAGCCCGAGGCGATGGGGCGGCCGACGACGAGGACCTCGCGCAGGGCCGGATCCAGCTCGCCGTAGCTGGAGTCGGGCAGCACGCCGAGCGCGTCGAGCGTCTTGGAGAAGAAGCACCTGGCCGCGGCCGCTAGCACCACGTCCATGATGTCCCGCTGAGACAGGCCGAGGTCACGCAGCCGCTGCAGGTCCGCGTCGGTCATGGCGGCGGCGTCCTCGGCGACCTGCTCGGCCAGGTCCATGACGGCGACGTCGGTCTCGCCCAGGCCCGCTGCCCGGTGGTCGGCGGCTATCTGGGCTACGGGCTCGCCGAATCGCTCGGCGAGCACCGTCCCGTGGGCCAGGCAGCAGTAGCTTGAGCGCAGCTTCCTTGCGGCGGCGAGGGTCGCCAGCTCGTATCTGCGCAGGTCCATGCCGGCCTTGATCGCGCTATTCAGCCGCACCCAAGCCGCGTAGACCTCGGGTCGCCGTTCGAAGGCCAATTCGTAGTTGGTCGCCATGGCCGTCATTGTGACTCACGACGGCGAGACGCAACAGGCAGGGAGACGCGGCGGGCAGGGGAGACGCGACAGGCTCGCGCATCAGCCGCTGACCAGGCGCAGCCGTGACGGCGACGTGCCCAGCGGCGGCGGGAGCAGCAGCGGCCCGGCTCCCGGCTCGATCGAGCCGAGGATGGACGGATGGCGGGCGCCGGTCGCGGCTGTCACCGATCCAGGCCGCCCGTTCCAGGTCAGGTAGCCGAGCACCGCGAACGCGAGCGCCTCCTTGGCCTGCACGGGAACGCCTAGCTCGTCGGTGGTCCGCACGGCGACGCCGGTCAGCTCGGATCGGAGCCAGCGGACCGTCGTCGCGTTCTTGCTGCCGCCGCCAGACAGGACGAGCTCGGCCAGGCCGTGGTCGCGACCGGCCTCGGCCAGCAAGCCGACCAGCAGCCTCGTCACGGTCGCCACCACGTCGTCCCCGGCGGGAGGCGGGTCGAGGCCGGCCAGCATCAGCGCCAGGTAGCTGGCGTTGAAATGCTCCCGGCCCGTGCTGCGCGGAACCGGGAGCCGGTAGTAGGCGTCGGCCTTCAGCCGGTCAAGCAGTTCCGGACAGACGCGGCCGCGCTCGGCCATTGCGCCGTTCTCGTCGTAGCCGAGCGCTCCTCCGCTCGCCGCCGTGGCGGCCGGGTCCATCAGCGCGCCTGCCGGGCCGAGGTCGTAGGCGCTCATCACCTGCCCGCCATCGACGACCGTCAGGTTCGCGATGCCGCCGAGGTTGACGGCCGCGACGGGGCCTGGCCGGCCGGCCAGCAGGAGCGCGTCGAACATGGCCGCCAGGGGAGCGCCCTGGCCGCCGGCCGCGACGTCGCGGCTGCGCAGGTCGGACACGACAGGGACGCCGAGCCGCTCGGCGACCGCGCTTGGGTCGCCGAGCTGCAGCGTGCCGAGTGCCCGGCCGGCCTCGTCCACCCAGTGATAGAACGTCTGGCCGTGCAGAACCGCGAGGTCCGCCGCGCCGCCGGCCAGGTCGTCCCTGGCGGCGGCGAACGCGGCCGCGTATGCGTGCCCGAGTTCGGCGTGCAGCTCGCAGAGCTCGCCGGCGCCCTGCAGGCCCGGCGGCAGCGCGGCCACGATGCGCTCCCGCAGCAGCGGATCAAACGGCCTGCTGGTCAGCCCCCGGTACTGGCAGCGGAGCTCACCGCCGGCCAGATCCAGGTCGGCGCAGGCGACGTCGATGCCGTCCACCGACGTGCCTGACATGCAGCCCAGCACGCGCATGCAGCGGCTCGGTGAATATGCAACGGGTGCGGGCCGCACGATGGAAAACAGTAACATGGAGCGGGTGCTCTCCGCCCTGGGAGGAGTCGTGGTGCCCGCAGATCTGTCCAGGACCGAGGAGCGCAACCGGCGAACGCGTGACATCGACACGGTTCCGACGCTCGAGCTGCTGGCCTTGCTCAACGCCGAGGACGCGACGGTGGCCGGCGCGGTCAAGGAGGCGCTGCCCGTGCTCGCGACCGTCGTTGACCTCGTGGTCGAGCGGCTGAGGGCCGGCGGCCGGGTGCACTACTTCGGGGCCGGCTCGTCGGGACGGATAGGCGTCGTTGACGCCGCCGAGGTCGTGCCCACCTTCGGGGCAGACGCGCGCGTGTTCATCGCGCATCACGCGGGCGGTGACCGTGCGGTTGTCACCGCCATCGAGGGCGCGGAAGACGACGAGGACCTCGGCCGCCAGGCGGCCGCCGCGCTGACGCAGGCCGACGTGGCCATCGGGCTCTCGGCGAGCGGCAGGACGCCGTGGATCGGCGGTGCATTGCGTGCCGCTCGCGCGGCGGGAGCGCTCACGGTACTGGTCAGCAGCAACATGACGGCGCCGCTCGCGCCGCTCGCCGAGCACCGCATCCAGGTCGACACCGGGCCCGAGGCGATCGCGGGCTCCACCAGGCTCAAGGCCGCGACCGCGCAGAAAATGGTGCTCAACGCGCTGTCGACGGCCGCGATGGTCCGGCTCGGCCGCACCTACTCGAATCTGATGGTCGGGATGAATGCCAGGAACGCCAAGCTGAGGCAGCGGCAGATCACGATACTGATCGAAGCGTCCGGCGCTACAGAAACGGCGTGCCGGGATGAACTTGCCCGGTGTGACGGCGACCTGCGGCTCGCCCTGCTGTGCCTGCTGTCCGGGCTCTCGGCCGACCAGGCCAGGCCGGCCCTCGCGGCCGCGCTCGGCAGCGTCAGGGCCGCGCTGACGGCGATCGGCTCGGAGGCGCTGAGCAGCGCCGACGCCAATGAGGCCGCTTGCTGACGGAGGACACGATGGCGGCAGACGGTGAGGCTGTTGCGCAAGCACCCGAGCCAGGACAGGGCGCCGGCATCCTGATCACCATCCGCGCCCTGCTGCCTAACCTTGCCCCGGTCGAGCAGCGGGTCGCGCACCAGGTCATGAAGGACCCGTTCGGCACGGCTTTGCAGTCGATCTCCGAACTCGCCAGGTCATGTGACACGTCCGCGACGACCGTGGTCAGGTTCTGCCGCGCCATCGGGCTGCGCGGCTATCCTGACCTGCGGATTGCCCTCGCCGCGGCCGCGGCCCACGCTGGAGCTGACGCGGTGGCGGTCCCTGCGCACGACATCCTTCCCGGCGATGAGCCTGCGGTGATCGCGGCCAAGATCGGCCACGCCGACGCCAGGGCCGTGACGGATACGGTCGGCAATCTGGATATCGGCACGCTCGTCGCGGTCGTCGATGTGCTCGGCGGGGCGCGCCGGATCGACATCTACGGCGTCGGCGCGAGCGGCTTCGTGGCACTCGACCTCCAGCAGAAGCTGCAGCGGATCGGCAAGCCGGCGTTCGCCTGGCCGGATCCGCACATGGCGATCACGTCGGCTGCGCTGCTCGGGCCGGCCGACGCCGCCGTGGCGCTCTCGCACACCGGCACGACCGTCGACACCATCGACGCGCTCGGGGAGGCGGCGAGCCACGGCGCGGCGACGGTGGCGATCACTAACTTCCCCCGGTCGCCGATCACCCTGCCTGCCCGCTTCGTCCTCGCCACCGCCGCGCGCGAGACGGCGTTCAGGTCGGGGGCGATGACCAGCCGCATCGCGCAGCTCACGGTCGTGGACTGCCTGTTCGTCGCGCTCGCACAGCACGATCTGCCGGCCAGCAGGCAGGCACTGGAGCGAACGTTCGAAGCGGCCCAGGCCAAGCGCACGAGGCGGAGCAGGATGTGAGCCGCCAGTGCCCGCGCTCGGCGCCGTGATCGAGCGGGAGATCCCGCCGGGGCCGATGGCCAGAGGGGACGTTCTGGCATACCGGCTTCACGGGCACCTCGGTTCTGGTGTCGCCCGGCGCGGATACCGCGGTGGTCCTGCTCACCAACTTCGTTCATCCCGTGCGCCGTCCGGATGAGGCGGCGCTCTTGCGGGCCCAGGTGCACCGCGCTGTCCTGCGACTCCGTCGGTGCTGAGCTGCGTTTCTCCTTCTGATCTGCGCGCCTCCTGGTTCCGGTGCACACGGCGAGCCCTGACAATGCGGGAACGCTGAGCTTGGTCACCAACCGGGGGGAGAACCCATGCACAGCTATCGCGCCAGCCAGGACGTCAGCGTCCTCAACGACTTCATGGAGGTTCCCGGCCTGGGATTCCTGCCGGTGAACGCGTTCGTGATCCACGCCGCCGAGCCGGTCGTCGTCGACACCGGCCTCGGGCTGCCCGACCGTGAGTTCGTGACGTCGCTGGCCGAGGTGATCGATCCGGCAGACGTCCGGTGGATCTGGCTGACCCATCCCGACCGCGATCACACCGGCGGGCTGTTCGCGCTGCTCGAGGCCGCGCCGAAGGCACGGGTCGTCACGACCTTCACCGGCGTCGGGATTATGTCCACCGAGCGCCCGCTGCCGATCGACCGTGTGTATTTGCTCAATCCAGGCCAGTCGCTCGACGTCGGCTACCGCAAGCTGACAGGTTTCCGCCCGCCGCTGTTCGACAACCCGGCGACGGTCGGCATCCTCGATGCCGGCAGCGGGGCCTGCATCAGCTCGGACTGCTTCGGCGCGCCGATGCCGTCGGCCGGCCTCGCGACCGCCCAGGACGCCGCCGCGGCAAGCCCAGGCGACCTGCGGGCCGCGCAGCTGCTGTGGGCCACGGTCGACAGCCCGTGGGTGCACGCCGTGGACGCCGCCAGGTTCGCCGCATCCTTCCAGCCGCTGCGCGACTTCGGCCCGTCGGCGATCTACAGCGCCCACCTGCCGCCGTCGGCTGGCGACAGCGGCGCGATGCTCGCAACCCTGCTCGAGGCCCCGCATGCGGCCGCCTTCACCGGGCCTGATCAGGCAGCCCTTGAGCAGATCCTGCGCACCTTCGAACCGGCCTAGGGTTGGCTACGCTGTCTGCCCGGTGTGGGCCGGCCTCGTCGCCACGGATCTGCTGGCGCCGGCCGGGCGGCAGCTGTTCCCGCTCACGCCGGTCACCGTGGCGCTGAGCCTCGCGAGCCACCTGATCTACGGGGCCATCCTGGGCCAGGGGTACTGGATGTCGCGACGGCTCGAACAGCACTGGCCCATCGCCCTGGCTAGAGTGGGCTCTTCGCCACGCTGACCAGGGTGCCGCCGATGCCTGATGCTCCAGTCCTGCTCGTCGTCGACAGCGACCCGCGGGCGCGGAACGTCGTCGAGGGCCAGCTCCGCACGCGCTACGGCTCGGACTACGAGGTGATCTGCGCGGGATCAGGCGGCGACGCGCTCCGGATCCTCGGCAGGCTGCACGACGGGCAGCGCCCGGTCGCCATCGTCCTGGCCGGCCAGTGGCTGGCCGGAATGACAGGGACCGGGATACTCGCGCGCGTCCGCGAGCTCGACAGGACCACCAAACGCGTCCTGCTCGTGGACTGGGGCGACCAGGCGACCTCGGATCCGATCCAGGAGGCGCTGGCCCTCGGCCAGATCGACGCCTATGTCGCCAAGCCGTCGGCCGTCCCTGACGAGACCTTCCACCGGTCCGTCACTGAGCTGCTCGAAGAGTGGGCCAGGTCGCACCTCCCCGGCTTCGAGGCCGTGCGCGTCGTGGGGGAGGAATGGTCGCCGCGCTCGCACGAGATCCGTGACCTGCTCGGACGCAACGGGCTGCCGTTCGGCTTCTACGCGGCGGGCTCCGAGCGCGGTGCGGCGCTGCTGCGGGAAGCCGCCGCGCAAGCCGCCGCGCTGCCGGTGATCATCCTGTTCGACGGCCGCGTCCTGGAGAATCCGCCCAACACGGAGATCGCCGAGGCCCTGGGCTTGCGGACGGCGCCCGGCGAAGGCCGGTACGACGTGGCCGTGATCGGGGCAGGCCCGGCCGGCCTCGCGGCGGCCGTGTACGGCGCGTCCGAGGGGCTGGCCACGGTGGTGCTTGAGCCCGAGGCCATCGGCGGTCAGGCGGGTACCAGTTCGCTGATCCGCAACTACCTGGGCTTCCCGCGGGGGGTGAGCGGCGGTGATCTGGCGGTGCGGGCATTCACGCAGGCATGGAACTTCGGCGCCGAGTACGTCTACGGGAACCGCGTGACGGGGCTGCGGCCGGACGGTCCCGAGCAGGTGCTGACGCTCAGCGGCGGCGGCCAGGTCAGGAGCCGGGCCGTGGTCGTCGCCACCGGCGTGTCCTACCGCAGGCTCGGGATCGGTTCGCTGGAGGAACTAACTGGGGCTGGCGTCTTCTACGGCGCGGCGACGTCGGAGGCCAGGGCGGTGAAGGGCAAGGACGTTTTCGTGGTCGGCGGCGCGAACTCCGCCGGGCAGGCCGCCGTGCATCTCGCGAAGTACGCGGCGAACGTGACCATGCTGGTTCGCGGCCAGTCGCTGGCCGCGGGAATGTCCGACTACCTCGTCCAGGAGATCGCCAGCACGCCCGCCATCGCTGTCCGGCACAACGTCGTCGTGACCGGCGGCGCAGGGTCCGGGCACCTGGAGAGCCTGACGTTGCGAGATGAGCGGACTGGCGTGACCGAGACCGTCCCGGCCGACGCCGTGTTCGTGCTGATCGGCGCCGCCCCCCGCACCCAGTGGATGCCAGCGGCGATCCTGCGCGACCGGTGGGGGTTCGTGACCACCGGCGCCGACCTGCTGGCCAGCGGACGGCCGCCGGAAGGCTGGCCGCTGCCGCGGCCGCCCATGTTCCTTGAGTCGAGCGTGCCAGGGGTCTTCGCCGTGGGCGACGTGCGGCAGGGATCGGTGAAGCGGGTGGCATCGGCGGTCGGCGAGGGCTCCATCGCGATCCGGATGGTCCACGACTACCTGGGCGGCGGCGAGGCCTGAGCGCTACCAGCCAGACCGCGCGCTCGGTCCAGGACGACGACGTGTCCGGCCACGAATGCTCAGGACCCCGCGTAGGCACTCGCGATCGAGGCCAGCGCGCGGACGGTCCTGGTGTCCTCGGGCAGCCAGGGGCCGCTGAGCGATCCTGACGGGTTCCAGAAGGCCTGCAGGCGGCCGCCGCCGTTGCCGTCCAGCCACGCCGCGAGCAGCGCGAACCACTCAGCCCTGTGCCGCGGGCGCGGGCTGTTGGTCTCGCAGATGTCGATCTCCGGTGAGTCGCGGCCGGTCAGCTCCTGGCAGGTGCCGAGCATGTCGTCCAGCCGTGCGTACAGCTTCGGCTTGCTGATCCGGCCGGTCAGCCGGTCGCGGAACTGGCCCTCGCCGAAGTCGTAGACGTCGAGGCCGTACCAGTCCAGGCCGGTGCCCATCCACGCCTTCGCGGTGCTCGGAACGGCGCAGATGATGGAGCCGTAACGGACGTTCGAGCCACGGCACAGGTCGTGCATGTACTCGTGCACGGCCGGCATGGTGCCGGCCGTGATGTAGTCCGGGTACCCGTCGAGGTTCGACGCCTCGTGCCACGCCGACAGCTTCACCCCGGGCCGCGCGGCCGCGATCAGGGTCCTGAGCTGCTCGTCGAGCCTGCCAGCGAGCAGGTCGGCGGGGACCGGCCTGATCGACAGCGTGACCCGCGCGCCTGGCACGGCCGGCTTGGCCGGCCAGGTCGCCGGTATGAAGTTGTACCTGTCCCGGTACGCGCGGAAGGTGCGGACGTCGATCCCCGCGCCGAGCATCGGGTCGAAGGCCCTGGAGTTAGCGCCGCACAGAATGCTCACGCGGATCAGCGTTCCCACTGGCCGAGAGCATCGAACCGGCCCACAATGGGGCCGTGAACGGTTACCAGCAGACGGCCCCCTGCCCCCGCTGCGGGAGCACGGCCGACGTGCACGCGATTCAGGAGCTCGCCGCGCTGGCGAGGGTCCAGCTCGGGGAGTCGCCGCAGCCTTATCCCGGTGCGCCGCCAGGCGCGCTGCCCGGCTACATGCAAGAGCCGACGACCGGGCCCATCCCTGACCCGTATGGCAATCCGGGCCAGGGCGGGTACCGCCCCGATCTCAGCCCAGGAGCCGGCTACGGCTCGCTGGGAGACGACCTGGCTGGGCTGGCGATGTCCCAGGCCGCGAAGTTCATCGGCCGCAGAATCGGCCGGCGAGCGCAGCGGGCGGCCGATCGGGTGCAGCCCGCGGTGGCAGCGAAGAACCAGGACGTGCTCAGGGCACAGATCGCCATCGCCGACAAGTACCCCGAGCTGCGCGCTTGCCTCGGCGACTCGGTGATCTTCCTGGCGGGCGGCTATCGCGTGCTGCCGATGCCCGACCTGTCGGCACTCACGATGCAGCAAGCCGATGACCTCGTGGCGACGCTGCGCGCGGGCTAGCGCGTGCGCTTTAGTCGGCCTGGCTGGATCGGGCCTTCCTCGTCGGCTGGCGGCGCCGCTTGTCGCGCGTGTAGATGACACCTGGCCTGCCGTCGCCCACGCTGCGGCGCTCGAGTTCGAACAGCGTGGTCGCGGCCATCAGGTCGCTGAGCTTCGCGTAGCCGTAGCTGCGGGAGTCGAAGTCGGGCCGCTGCTTGGTGATGAGCTGGCCGACATGGCCGAGCGGCGCCCAGCCGTCGTCGTCGGAGCCCGCTTCCACGGCATGGCGCAGCTGGCCCACGAGCGCCGCATCGCCCTTGAGCTGGGCGGACGACGCCCTCGGCACAGCCACGGGCACGGCACCGGCATCGGCTGCCGCATTGGCCTGATGCGCCAGGTTTTCGATGTAGATGAATTTGTCGCAGGCCGCCACGAAGGCCTTGGGCGTCTTGCGCTCGCCGAACCCGTAGACCGTCAGTCCGGACTCCCTGAGCCTGGACGCCAGCCTGGTGAAGTCGCTGTCGCTGGAGACCAGGCAGAAACCATCAAACCGCCCTGAATACAACAAATCCATCGCATCGATGACCATCGCCGAGTCGGTCGCGTTCTTGCCGCTCGTGTAGGCGAACTGCTGGATCGGCTGGATCGACTGCGCGAGCAACTGGTCCTTCCAGCCCTTCAGGCTCGTCCCCGTCCAGTCGCCATAGGCGCGCTTGACGTGCGCGGTGCCGTACTTGGCGACCTCGGCGAGCAGTTCGTCGATGATCCCCGGCTGGGCGTTGTCCGCGTCGATCAGCACCGCGAGCCTGGCCGCGTTCTCGCCGACCATCACGTCTCCTTCCGCAGGCTGACAAACCCGGCGGAACAAGTTAAGCAGGTGGCAGCGCGGACCAGTGACGCGCCGCGCGGGGGCCCGGCGCATCCGGTCGGCTTGGGCGGTTCGGGCTTTGACGGGCAGCTTGGTATGGTTCGGGCGACCTCGAGTGATCTGGCCGCCCGCTGATGCGAGGATGGTGCTGGCCGCGCGTCCTCGGGACCTGACCGGAGACGGCACGCTGCTGGCCGAGCGGAGGCGCCCGCGGCAGAGTAGCCTAAGCCCTGTAATGGTGTAATCAAGCGGTATGAGCGAAGCGGAGGTGGTGATGGAGCGTGTCGAGTTCGAGGCTGATGACCTCACGCTGGTAGGGGACCTTCGGGTGCCTGAGTCCGGCGGACCTGCGCCCGGCCTGGTCTTCACCGGGCCGTTCACGGGCGTGCGCGATCAGGTGACCGGCTTGTACGCCGATCGCCTCAGCGCGGCCGGGTACGTCACGCTGGCGTTCGATCACCGCAACTTCGGTGAATCGGGTGGCGAGCCGCGGCGGCATGAGAGCCCGCAGGGCAAGCTCGCCGACCTGCGTGCGGCGGTCTCCTGCCTGCGGGCCCGCCCCGAGGTCGACGCCGACCGGATCGGCGCGGTGGGAATCTGCCTGGGCGGCGGCTACGCGCTGAAGTTCGCCGCCTTCGATCCCCGGGTCAAGGTGTTCGCGGGCATCGCCGGCGCCTACAACACGCCGTACGCGATGCGCTCGGGAATGGGGCCAGAGTCCTACCGCCAGACCCTGGCGTTCTTCACCGACGTGGCCGAGCGGCATGACCGCGGCGGCGACATCGCGTATTTGCCAGCGGTCGCGCCCGACGGGGAGGCCGCGATGCCAGGAGCGGAGCCGTCCGACTACTACGGCACCGACCGGGGTGCGTCACCGAACTGGGAGAACTCCGTCACCCGCACGTCCGTCCGCGAGCTGCTCACCGTCGACAACATGATCGGCGCCGACTTCCTGTCGCCCACGCCTGGCCTGATCGTGCACGGCGTCAAGGACGCGTACTGCTCGCCCGACGGCGCCCGCGAGGCCTACGAGCGCATGGGCGAACCCAAGCGCCTGGTCTGGCTGGACGCCAGCCTGCACATCGATCTCTACGACGGCGAGCCCTACGTCACCCAGGCGGTCGAGGCAGCCGCTGCCTTCTTCGCCGAGCACCTGTGAGTCAGTCTCGCGAGGGCCGGGCGGCAAAGCGCTCTTGCTGGCCCGCGACGCCGAGATCAGGGATCCGACTATCCTCGCGCAGCTCCGTACCTGACGAGCACCGTCTGGCCGGACCGGCGGCGGTCGGCCGCCTGGCGCCGCCCGCCGGGAGGCTGAGTCCGGCTGTGGGCTAGTTTGTCAGCCATGAATGGGCCGCCTGCCTCGTACTTTGACACCGCCACCTGGGACCCCCGAGATGTCCTTTCCGGCGGATCACGGATGATCCCGGTCGGCACGCCGAGCGGAGAATTCCGCGTCTGGACCAAACGGGTCGGCAACAACCCCGACCTCAAGGTGCTGTTGCTGCACGGCGGGCCTGGGTCGAGCGACGAGGCGTATGAGTGCTTCGATACGTGGTTCCCGCGCGCGGGCATCGAGTACTACTACTACGACCAGCTCGGGTCGTTCCGCAGCGACCAGCCAGAGGACGCCTCGCTGTGGGACCTGGACCGGTTCGTCGGTGAGGTCGAGCAGGTCCGCCAGGCGCTCGGGCTCGACCACGACAACTTCGTGCTGCTCGGCCAGTCCTGGGGCGGCCTGCTGGCGATGGAGTACGCGATCCATCATCAGCAGCACCTCAAGGGCCTGGTCATCTCCAACATGATGTCCAGCTCGGCGCTGTACAACGCGTACGCCAGCGACGTTCTCATGCCGGCCATGGACCAGGATGTCCTCGCGGAGATCAAGAGGCTCGAGGCCGATGGGCAGACCGATGACCCCCGCTACGAGAAGCTGCTCATGGAGCACCATTACGTCCTGCACGTCTGCCGGATGCCGTTCGAGGAATGGCCGGACCCCGTGCAGCGGGCGATCAGCCATATCAATCCGGCGATCTACGTGCCGATGCAAGGACCGAGCGAACTCGGGCTGAGCGGCACGCTTGAGGACTGGGACCGCTCGGGCGATCTGCACACCATTGACGTTCCGGCGCTCGTCATCGGCGCCGCGCACGACACCATGGACCCGGCTCACATGCGGTGGATGTCCGAGCAGCTGCCGCAGGGCCGGTACCTGCATTGCCCCGACGGCAGCCACCTCGCGCAGTTCGACGACCCCGGGCACTACTTCCCAGGGCTGCTCGACTTCCTGAAGTCGCTCTGAGGTTGCCGCGCCGCGCCGCCCAGGATCGAGGAGGTAGCTGAGTGCCGCGCCTTGACGTCGAGATCCCCGCTGCCGACGGCCGCGCTGCCGGAACCCTGCACGTCCCCGACGGCCCAGGTCCGTGGCCAGGTGTGCTGCTCTTTCCCGACGCGGGCGGCGCCAGGGAGACGATGCGGGCGATGGCCGACCGGCTGGCGAGCATGGGTTACGTGGCGCTGGTGCCCGACATCTACTACCGGGCGGGCGCGTGGCGGCCCTTCGACGTGGCGACCCTGTTCACGGACCAGCAGGAACGGGCGCGCATGTCGACGCTCACCGGAGCGCTGACCAACGACCGGATCATCGCCGATGCCGGCGCCTACGCCGGCTTCCTGCTGGCGCGGCCTGAGGTCAGCGGTTCGGCCATCGGCACGACCGGGTACTGCCTGGGCGGCCGCATGTCGCTGGTCGCGGCCGCCGGGCTCGGCGCCACGATCGCCGCGGCCGCGTCGTTCCACGGCGGCGGGCTCGCCGTCGCAGACAACCCGGCGAGCCCGCATCTCCTCGCTGACCGGATCGCCGCCACGGTATACGTGGCTGGCGCCACCGGCGACGCCTCGTTCACCGCGGATCAGGCCGGGCTGCTCGAGCGGGCGCTCACCGGTGCCGGAGTCGGGCACACCATTGAGTTCTACCCGGCCAGGCACGGATTCGCGGTGCCCGACAACCCGACCTACGACGCCGCCGCCGAGGCCACGCACTGGAGTGCGCTTCGTGATCTGTACGGGACGCACGTGCGTCCCACTGCATAACTCTTGTCGAGGCCTAACGGCGCGAGCACCCTCTCCGCGCTCAGAGCCCCCTGGTCGACCGGCCGGCGGGAACGGTCCTCGTTGCCTGCACGGCGCGGTAGACCATGCGCGCGTAAACGGCTGTCCCCGGCATTTCCGGGTGCACGTGATCGGGCCAGAGCAGGTACATCCGGCTCTTGATCGTGTCGTACCAGTCGGCGAGCACGACGTCCGGATGCCGGTGCACGAAGCTGGCGTCGGCGGCGTTGACTTCCTTGCTCCACTCGTCGGGCACGTAGGTGTTGACCAGCACCAGCTGCCGGCGCGGCCCGATGATCCGCAGCAACTGGGCGAGCTGCTTGGTCGTCACGATGTAGTTCGTGCCAAGGCCCATGACGACGACCCGCCGCAGCCGCCCGGTTTCGGCGAGGTGGCGCACGACCGCGAGGCCAGCAGGCATCTGGCGGCTCGGCACGGCGTCGATGTAGATGCCTGGCAGCACTTTCGCGAGGGCCATCGCGCTCGCGGCCATGACCGAATCGCCGATGGCGGTGACCTGGTCGCCGGCGATCGTGCGGCGGACGTCGGCGGGAGCAGGACTGGCAGCGGCGCGTTTGGCGATGGCGCGCTGCTGGGCGGCGCGGGCGCGGGTGGCGGCGCCGATGCGCTCGCCGTTGCTGACCTGCCTCGCCAGGCCCGACGACGCGTAGCTGGGACTGATGGCACTGCATCCTGCCGTGCACGCAACGGTCAGCGCGGCCACAGCGCTGAGTGAGGCCGCGGCGCACAGGACGGGGCTGGCATGCCTGATTCGGCTGGGCAACTTCGTTCCCTTTCTTATCGAGTGCTCTGTTCCTCACCCATCGCCGATAAACACAAACGCCAGCTTGGTCAAATTGCGGGGAACGCGCGGCTATGATTTTTCCGGCGTACCTAGCAGATTGATGAATGCCGCCATTGGCATTGTTACCGGGTCATTCTGTCGCGCTCGCAGGGCCGGGATGCGTCGCGCTCGGCGCCGCTGCCCTGCGCCCGCGCCCGGCGTCCGGAACCCGGTGCAAGGCAAGCATCAAGGCGAGTGCAAGGCAGGCATCAAGGTCGGCGCTGCACGCTGAGGCTGCGGTCACGGACGGCGATCCGGACCCGCACAGCGCGGCAGGCCGGCGGGCCTGCGGACCAGCACGTGGAGGGCGTCATGCGGACAGCGCTAGAACGAGCGGCCCGGGTACTCACGCCGCGGCGGAAGCACCGCGATCACCGGCGTCAGCCGGGTTCGCGCGGCGAGCGGATTCTCCAGGAGCGATTCGGAACGGCACAGCGAGCCAGGCAGTTCTACCTGAATCAGGTCACCGATCAGCTCACACCGGTCATGGCTGAATTCATCGGGCGAATGGAAATGGCGTTCATCGCGACCAGCGACGGCTCGGGGGAGTGCGACTGCAGCTTCCGGGCTGGCCCGGCGGGATTTGTCAGGGTGCTGGACGACCGCACCATCGCCTATCCCGAGTACCGCGGCAACGGCGTGATGGCCAGCCTCGGGAACATGCTCCAGAACCCCCGCGTCGCCATCTTCCTCATCGACTTCACGCAAGACCTCATCGGCCTGCACGTGAACGGCGAAGCCAGCATCGTCACGCACGCCCGCATGCAGGAACTCGACCTTGACGTTCCTGCGGCCGAGCTCTCAAATCCCGGACGGCGGCCCGTGCAGTGGGTACTCGTGAACGTCACCGAGGCCTATATCCACTGCTCCAAGCACATTCCCAAGCTGGTACCGCAGTCCCGGGTACGGCACTGGGGTACGGACAGTCCGCGGCACAAGGGCGGCGACTACTTCGGGGTCACGGCCGCCAAGACCGGCGCCGACAGGCCCGAGCGGGTTCCGGCGGGCACCGCGAGCGCGGAGAAACCGGAGATGTCGCCAACCGGGGCCGCCTGAGCACCGGCCCGATCGGCCATTTCCCGCCATTCACGGCGCCTTGCGCGAGATGATGCCTTTTCGCGACGCCGACGCGGGAGGCGAGGGCATTGGCCGGAGGGCACGGACGGATTACGGCGGTCATCGCCGCCAGCTGCGCGGCGGGTGCCGTGCGGACGCTGGGAGCGCTGGCCGCGCCCGCCTCGGCCGGCCTCGTGCGCCGGGTCGCGCCTGGTGGCGCCGCCGTCACCGGGCCGGCCGCTGTCGCACACGCGGCGGCCCACGCCAGGAAGGGCGCCGGCGTCTGGGTCTTCAACGGCGTTCACCGCGCGCTCGTCAAGTCCGGGCTGTCCTGGTACTACACCTGGGGACCCGATCACCACGGCATCACGAGCCCGCGCGGGGTCGGCTTCGTGCCGATGATCTGGGGCGCCGGCAGCGTCACGACGGCGACCCTGCGCGAGGTCAGGCACGAGGGCAGGTACCTGCTCGGCTTCAACGAGCCAGACAACGCCGGCCAGGCGAACATGACGGTCTCCCGCGCGCTGAACCTGTGGCCGCGCCTGATGTCGACGGGGATGCGGCTCGGCAGCCCGGCCGTCGCCACGGGCGCCGCGACGCGCGGTGGCTGGCTGGACCGGTTCATGCGCGGCGTGGCGGCCCGGCACTACCGGGTCAGCTCCATCACCGTGCACTGGTACGGCGGCGACTTCGTGACCAGCCGGGCCGTCCGCGAACTCCGCGGCTACCTGCAGGCCATACACGCTCGCTATCACCGGCCGCTCTGGCTCACCGAGTTCGCGCTGATCAGGTTCGGCGCCAAGGTGACCTTCCCGTCGCCTGGCATGGCAGGCCGCGTTCGTGACCGCGGCCACCGCGATGCTCAGGCGCCTGCGCTACGTGCAGCGGTACGCGTGGCTCGCGTTGCCCGCGACCGCCGGCGACGGTACTGCCGGCTTGTTCCATCCGGGCGCCGTCGCGACGCGCGCGGGCCGTGCGTTCGAAGCCGTTCACCCGTAACGGCAATCCGGTTGCCGCGTAGGTTGTGCGCGTGAGGAAGACCCGGGCCCGGCTGGCCGACGGACGCGAGATCATCTACTTCGACGAATCGGACGACGCGGTGCGTGCGGCCCGTGACCCGCGTGACCTCCCCGCGTTCCTGCCGCGTCCCTCGGTCCGCTACGACGCGCTGCTCGACGAGTGGGTGGGCCTGGCCGATCACCGCCAGGACCGTACGTATCTTCCGCCTGACGACCAGTGCCCGCTCTGCCCGTCCGCGCCCGGGCGGCCGACGGAGATCCCCTCGGACGCCTACGACGTGGTCGTGTTCGAGAACCGGTTTCCGGCCTTCGCGGCCCTGCCGGCCGGGACCGACTTGGGGGCGGAGGCCGGCCTGTGGCAGCAGCGCGGCGGAGTAGGGCGCTGCGAGGTCGTGTGCTTCACCGCGGACCACGATTCCTCATTCTCCGCGCTGACCCCGCGGCGCGTTGGCACGGTCATCGACGCGTGGACCGACCGCACGCTGGAGCTGTCCGCCCTGCCGCACGTCGAGCAGGTCTTCTGCTTCGAGAACCGCGGCGCCGAGATCGGCGTCACCCTGTCTCATCCGCACGGACAGATCTACGCATATCCGTTCCTGACGCCGAGGACCAGGCAGATGATGACCGCGGCTCGTGCTCACCGGGAGCGCACCTGGCGCAATCTCTTCGCCGACGTGCTCGCCGCCGAGCAGCGGAGCTCGGAACGAGTCGTCCTGCACGGCGAGCACTGGACCGCCTTCGTCCCTTACGCCGCCCGCTGGCCGCTCGAGGTGCACGTCTATCCGCACCGGCAGCTTCCTGACCTTCCATCCCTCAACGGCGCGGAGCGCGCCGAGCTCGCCGCCGTCTATCTGGACGTGCTGCGGCGGATGGAGGCCGTCTTCGACGACACGCTTCCGTACATCGCCGCGTGGCACCAGGCACCCGTGCGGATCGACCGCGACCTGGCGTACTTGCATCTGCAGGTGTTCTCGATCAGGCGTGCCGTCGGCAAGCTGAAGTACCTGGCTGGCTCGGAATCGGCGATGGGCGCGTTCGTCAGTGACGTTAGCCCGGAAGCCGCCGCGAAGATGCTCCGCGAGGCCTGCTAGGAGACATTCCTAGCGGATGATGGAGACCAGGCTCAGGGCCGCCGCGGCCAGGGCGCGGTCGCCGGCGGCGCTGGCGGCTGTCAGCGCGGCATCGCAGGTGATGCCGCGGGTGGCGACCCGCCAGAGCGTGTCTGCGGAGACGCCGATGCGCACGCGAGCCTGATCTGGTGCCTCGCCACGGCCGATCGCCCAGCGCGTGTCGCCGCGCTGGACCGTCCATGCGCCGCCGCCAGGACCGGTGACCGCGATCTCAAGGCGGGTGCCAGGGCTGGCCTGCACGTCCCCGAGCGCGTAAGGGACGGCTCGCAGGAACGCGTCGATGACGGGCGCGGTCAGGTCTGCCGAGTTGGCGCCTGGACGCCGCACGGCGTCCCTGATCTGCTGCTGGTGCACCCAGTACTCGCTGTACTCGCGGGCGACGTCGAGCCAGACCGGAGCCGGTTCGTCCGGCGCTGCCCAGGACACGGCCTCGCCAGGCCGGTCCAGGTCGAGCCCGGTCCAGAACGCGTCGAGCTGAGGGCCCAGGTGGCCGAGCAGGTCGACAGCACGCGCGGGCTCCAGCGCGACGCCACTTCGACGAATTCCTGGTTCAGCCGGTGCAGGAAGGCAGGAAGGTCCTCGCCGGGACGCGGTCCAGGCGAGGCATGGCCGTCCCTGGCGCGGGCTAGTTTTCGCACGTAGTCGTGCACAAGGTGGGCGACGATGTCGTGCACGCGCCATCCGGGGCAGACAGTCGGCCGCCTGCCAGTCCGCCCGCGGCAGACTCAGGTGCACCATGACGTCGCATCCGTCGTCGCGGGCGTGCCGGGACTCGCCGTTCGGCCGGTAACCAAGCGAGCGCGAGACGCCGAGCGAGGCGTGGTTGTCGTGCCAGGCTGACGTGATCGCCTCAGCCGCCCCAGCGGGCCAAAGGCGAGCGCGAGTACCGCGCGGCGCATCTGCTTGCCGACGCCGCTGCCTCGCGCGGCTTCGATGAGGAACGAGGATGTGTCGACGGTGCGCAGCAGGATGAAGTCGTTACCTTCCAGTTCCTGGAATCCGGCGACCTGACCGCCGGACGTGACGACGAAGCCGAGCTGCCAGACCGACGGGCTCCAGGTTCCGTACGCCTTCCAGTGGCCCTGGTGGGTGATGATCCCGCGGCTGCGGAGCTCGTCGCTGATCTCGTACCTGGTCGCGGCCGGATCAAGCTCGAGATCATCGGGCAGCAGGTCGGAGATGGGGCCAAGATCGGCTTCCCGCATCGGACGGAGCGTCAGGTCCGGGGTGCTGATGCTCAGGTCGAACAAGGGCCGGTAGCCAGTAGTCACCAGTTGAAGGTAGGAGAGCGAGCCGGCCGTCGCAAACACATATCGGCGTCACTACACGTTCGCTCTGATGCTGCCGCCGTCGATCTGGTAGACGGCACCGGTGATATACGCGGCTCGCTCGGAGGCCAGGAAGGCCACGAGATGCCCGAGCTCGATCGGGTAGCCGAGACGGCCGACCGGTATCGCCGCTGCGGCCGGGGCGAACTGCGCCTCGATCTCGGCTCGCTCCGCGGGCGTCCGGTCTTCCAGCCCAGGACTGATCCTGGAGGTGAGGAAGGAGCCAGGAAGCACCAGGTTGATCGTGATGCCTTCCCTGGCCAGGTCCGGCGTGATCGCCTTCGCCAGCCCGGCGATGCCCGGCCGGATCCCGTTGGACAGGTCGATGCCCTCGACCGGCTGTTTCACCGAGGTCGACTGGATCCCGACGATGCGGCCCCAGCGCTTGCGGCGCATGTAAGGGGCGACCTCGCGGACGAAGCGCACGAAGTTCAGCGTGACCACCTCGAACCCCTGGCGCCAGTCCTCGTCGGTGAAGTCGGCGAACCGGCCGAGCGCGGGCCCGCCCGAGTTGTTAACCAGGATGTCGACGCCGCCGAACCGCTCCGCGGTCGCTCCGACCGCGTCACTGATGCCAGCGGCCGTCGCGAGGTCGGCCGGCACCGCGAGCACCTCGGCGCCCGTCTCGGCGCGGATCTCCTGCGCGGTCGCTTCCAGGCGCTCGGCCGTCCGCGCGCAGATCGCGATCCGCGCTCCCTCGGCCGCGAGCGCCAGCGCCGACGCCCGGCCCAGGCCCTTGCTCGCCGCGGCGACGAGCGCGACCTTGCCATTCAGCCCTAGTTCCATCGGTGACTCCGTCTTCAGTCGAGCGAAAGGCCTGCCAGCGGAACAGCGATATCGCGAATGCCTGCTTTTGGCAATGCTGAACCAAAGAAAGCTGCGGGACGTAAACCTATGGGTTCCGCCGTACGTGAGGGTGGTGCGGGTGCTTTCCGGGTGCCGCCCGGCCACCAGCGTCCGGAGCAAGGAGGATGCCTGTGTTGCGATTTCCCGTTATCCGACCGGGCCGCGCCAGGCGCGGTCTCCGGCCGGTGGCTATCGGCACGACATTGGCCACCATGGCATTCGGAATGGTCCCCGCGAGCGCTCACACGCACGCGGGCGGCTACCGTCAGATCAACCTGGTATCCGATCAGCATGGCAAGGCCAAGCTCATGGACCCGGACTTGGTCAATTCCTGGGGCCTGGCTGCCTCGCCTGGCACGAACAGCAAGCCGGGCACGCCGCTGTGGGTAGCCGGCAACGGCTCCGACAAGGCGACGCTGTACCAGGGCAATGGCCCCACGGCGGTCAGCAAGGTCGGGCTCGTGGTCAACGTGACCGGCCAGGCGCCGACCGGCCAGGTGTTCAACACCGACCAGTCCGCGTTCATCGTCAAGGACAAGAAGGGCCACTCCGGTTCCTCGCTGTTCTTGTTCGACACCGAGAACGGCACGATCGACGGCTGGAGCCCTGGAGTCAACCCCAACGGCAGCAACCCGTCCGCGGTGACCGAGGTAGTGCGCCAGGAGCGCCACCCGCGCTGGCCCTGAGCTCGTCCAGCCTGCTAGGGTGCTGGCTCACCGATCCCGCAGGCCCGGGCTTCCGTCCGTGGCGGCCACCAGCACGACCCGGTGCCCCTCGGCCGGCAGCTGGGCCATCGTCCCGCCGGTCAACAGCGCCTCGTCATCGGGGTGTGCGTGCAAGCAAACGATTGTGGCCACCACGCCATCGTGGCAGGCTCGAACCAGGGGCGTTCGCGGATGGGCGGACGAGCCGAGGCGCTGACTGGCGCGGCAACACGCGAAGGAGGCTCGACGATGACCGGGCAGCTGGTATCACGAGCGGTAACGGGCGGATTGGGCCGCGGACCGCGCGGGCAGCTGACCACATTACGGTCGGGGGCCGACCGGTGCCCGATCCCGCGCTGCGACGATCAGATCGACCCGTCCCGCCTGATGTGCAGGAGGCATTGGTACATGGTGCCCAAGGCCCTGCGGGACCGCGTCTGGGCGACCTGGCGATCGGGCCAGGGAGCATTCAGCCGCGAGCACCAGGACGCAGTGCGCCTCGCCGTCACCGCCGTGCGCACGGCGGCCAGCAAACTGGCCGGCTAGCCATGCTTCTCAGGTAAAGGTGAACCGGTCGGCGAGGCCGGTTTCGAGCAGGTGCTCGGCGAGCTGCGGCGGCGTCCTGGCCAGCTTCAGGCTGGCTCCCCGGCTTGCCTGCACCGTGCCCTGCGCCCTGAGCATGCCGGCCAGGCCGAACGCGTCCCAGAACGTCAGGCCCGCCAGGTCAATGACGATGCTGGCGGCCGGGTCCCTGGCGAGCAGTCGGTCGACCGCACCGGTGAGCTGCCCGGCTGAGCGGTGGTCCAGCTGTCCGGAAACCGCCAGCTCGGTCGACTCGCCGTCGGCGTGCTCGGCAAGCGTGAACGGCCGCACCTGGACAGCGGTGCTCAGCGCGAAGCTGATCGTGACGGCGGGACCGGTCTGCCCGGGACGCAGGCTCAGGCTGTCGGCGAGCTGGCGTACCAGCCAGAGCCCGTGACCAGGTTCGACCCGCCAGCACGAGGGATCAGCCTCGGTGCCGTCGTCGGTTACCTGGCAGTGCAGGATCTCACCGTGCCGCCAGATCCGCAGCCTTCCGCGCCCGCTGCCATGCCGGACGACGTTGGCGGCCAGCTCGTGCACGGCGATGACCAGGTCATCGGCCCGCCGCTGCGGCAGGCCGGCCAGGACAGCATGCGCGGCCACCGAGGCCCGCAGCTGATAGAGCGAATCACCGTCCAGCGGCTGATCCAGGATCGGCTCGGTGCCGCGATCTGCCGACGGCATGCTTCCAGCGGGACCGGCTGCTGCCCGCTTGGCCTGCTCAGGGCTGCGCGGCGCGTCATTCGTCATCGACGGTCACCAGGCTGATGCCGCGCACGTCGGCAGCGCCGAACATCGCGAACCGGTCAGCCACGCGGGGCTGACACTGGAGAATCGCCGTTCTGGACGGTGCCAGGCTCCTGGCCAGGTTCATGATCATGCGGATGCACGGCACGTCGATGAAGGAGAGGTCGGCCATGTTTACCGTGATGTCGCCGTCCAGCCGTAGCGCTTCGGCAAGGGCCAGGGCCAGTGCTTCCTCGGCGTGGTAGTCGATCTCGCCGGCCAGCCGGATGCCGGGCGGGGCGTACTGGCGGCAGATCCGCAGCATGGCGTCCGCGTGGTACGTGGCGGCCGCGACCGATCTGGTGTGCATCCCCGCGACGGACGCGAGAGTGACAGGGTCGAACCGCTCGCGGTCGTACTGGCACAGCACCGACACCCGGGTGTCGGCGAGCACCGTGCCGACGTTCTCCTCGAAGTCCGGCAGCTGCTCGACGCCGGAGATGGGCCGCAGCGCCCAGCTCATGTCGACCGCCACGCGCAGACCGGGGAAACCCTCGTCGCGGCACGCGGTCATCTGCTGATTCAGCCAGCTCACCGCGTGCCCAGCCGCGAACGACTGCCCGGAGAGCAGGTAGTTCTCGCAGGCCAGCGCCCTCATCTGGCCCGCGGCCAGCGCGGAATCGACGGCGATCCCCCGCCTGATCAGCTCGGCAACCGCCTGCTCGGGTGCCGTGTCGCTCAGCCAGAGAACCTTGAGCCCGCCAGAGAGCCCGTCCCTGACAAACGCAGCGGTGAGGTCGAACAGTTCCGCGGGCTCACCGAAGGTGAGGCACGCATGATCATTAACCGTGAGATCGGTGATCTGGCTGTCAGAACTGACCGTCACCAGCACCACCCTTCCTGGCCGGCGGGCCTGAGGGCATCGGCCACCTGCTCGGCGCCCGCCGGCGGGCGGTTTCTACCCAAAGCGCTCATGGTCATTCCATGATGCACCCGCACGACCGCCCGAACCCGGGTGTCCGGCCCGATACGCTCAGCCTGACGGCCGGGCGCACCGAGCCGCGGACTCCTGAGCCATGTTCTCGCAGTGTGCACACGCACACGGTAAGGGAAGGGCGGACATGACGCTGCTGCTGCCTGAGGCAGACGGGATCGCCGAGTTCGTGGCGCGGCAGTTGCCCGGCGCGCATGTGCTCCGCTATGGCGAAGCCGATCGCGGCGGGCTCGAGGACATCACCTTCTACTGCCTCCCGTACATGGGCGATGCCGCGAGCATCGCGCTGATCGCGAGCCTGCCCAAGGTGACGGTCATCCAGAGCCTGAGTAGCGGCGTGGACGAGATCATCGCGTCCTTGCCGGCGCGGGCGACGCTCTGCAACGGGCACGGGCTCGGCCACGAGGAGGGCACCGCCGAGCTCGCCCTTACCCTGATCCTCGCCGCCCTGCGGCAGATACCCAGGTTCGCCGCCGGTCAGTCGCGACGCGCGTGGACGCACGTCAGGACGGAGTCGCTCGACGGCAAGCGGGTTCTGCTCGTGGGCTACGGCCCGATCGGCGCGGCGATCGAGCGGCGGCTGCTGCCGTTCGGCGCCACGGTCGCCAAGGTGTCAAGGACACCGCGGGACGGCGTCAGCGGGCTGTCCGAGCTGCCGGCGCTGGCCGCGGCCGCCGACATCATGGTGGTCTGCATCGCGCTGCATCCGGCGACCCGCGGCCTGATCGGCGCGCGCACACTGGCTGCCCTGCCTGACGGCGCGCTCGTCGTCAACGTGGCCAGAGGACCGATCGTGGCGCCTGACGCACTGACCGGCGAACTGGCCTCTGGCCGGCTTCGCGCCGCGCTCGACGTCACGGACCCGGAACCGCTTCCGGCTGACCGGCCGGAATGGGGATTGCCCAACGTCCTGATCACGCCGCACATCGGCGGTGACACGACCGCGTTCGCCCAGCGCGCGCCCGCGTTCGTGGCTGACCAGGCGGCCCGCCACCTCGCTGGCCGCCAGCTGCGGAACGTCGTCCGTCCCGCGTCGGCGTGAACCGGCGCAAGCTCGACCTCCCTGCCGGGATCGTCGCTAGTCAGGATCCGCGGCCTGGACGGGTCGCGAGCGGTGGAGCAGACTGCTGCCCACGGTTGAGCCATCCGCTGTCCTGGCTGGCTTCGCGCGATCCTGGTGCCCAGGGTCGCGCCCGGATCCCGTGAAGTTTCGGTTGGAGCCGTGACGACAGTCCGAGGGAAACTAGCGGGGACCTAGTTTCTCGTGATCAAGGCGGGGGAGATGCTGCGAGCACTCGTAGTCCGGCCGTCGGCCAGAACGCTTGGAGCGCAACAATGATCGCTTCGGATACTGCCTGGTCCGAGTCCGCCACCGGCTGGCCGGCGGCCGACACCGGCTGGCCGGCTGTCGGCCACGATGAGCCGGATCCTGATCATGCGTGGTCTGACGGGCGGGTGCGCCCAGAGGCGTACCGCCACCTGTGGCAGCCGCCTGGGCGCAGGCCGGCACCGCGCCGGGCCATCGGCCAGCCGTACGTCTGGGACGGCGGCGAGGCCGTACCTGCCGGGCCTGGCACCGCCGCCGATCCGGCGGGCGAGCCGCGGCGGCCGGTGCGGCGGGAACAGCCCCACGATGAGCTGACCGGACCGGCTCGTACCACCGAGCGCGCCGTCATCGGTGATCTCCTGCGCCAGCTGGCGGCCTGGTGCCAGATCGGCGCCTGCATAGCCGGTCACACCGACGACGCGGCGCTCGGCGAGGCCGACATCAGGACCAGGGCCGTGGCGGCGGGCTGGTGCGTTGATCTCTTCGGCCGCATGGTATGCCCATCCTGCCAGCAGCGCTACCCGGTCTGGAGCGTGCGTCCGCCTGTGGAGCGCGGCCGGTACGGGCCCCAGCGCTAGCCGCCCGGCAAGCCCGGCAAATCGGCCAGGTAGCGAGGCTAGGATTGACAGGTACGGGGCGCCTTGAGCAACCAAAGTCGTCCGCCGGCTGCGGTGCAGACCCTGGGAGGGCGGTGCGGGCCATTGCATGACAACGGGCGCCTGTCCGACAACGGGATGCAGGCGGCCTGGCACGACAACACAGCGAGCACTGCTCAGGCCGGGCCTGCCGTGGTGCCTGACTGGGAAGAGAAGCTGCGCGGCGTGCAATTGATCACCGATCGCGCGCTGTCCGAGCTTGATTCTCAGGCTCTGCTTGACGTGCTGGTCGAACGGGTGCGGGAGGCCCTGCAGGCCGACACGGCCGCGATCCTGCTGCTCGATCAGCCCTCCGGCCAGCTCATCGCGACGGCGGCGAGCGGGCTGGAAGAGGAGGTGCGGCAAGGGGTCAGGATCCGCATCGGCCGGGGATTCGCCGGCCGGATCGCCGCACAGGGCGCGCCGGTCATCCTCGACGAGGTGGACCACACGAAGGTGGTCAACCCGATCTTGCTGGCCAAGGGCATCAGGTCGCTGATGGGCGCTCCGCTGCTGGCCAACGGGGCAGTCATCGGCGTCCTGCACGTTGGGACGCTGAGCCCGCGTGCCTTTACCACCGACGACGTGAACCTGCTCCAGCTGGCAGCCGACCGCGCGGCGGTCGCGGTCCAGGCGCTGCAGGCCCAGCTTGACCAGGCGGCAGCCTCGGCACTGCAGCGGAGCCTGCTGCCGTCAGCGCTCCCTGAGGTGCCAGGGCTCTCGATGGCGGCCAGGTACGTGCCGGGCACGGGGAACGTCGGCGGCGACTGGTATGACGTCTTCTTGCTGCCGTCTGGTGAGCTCTGCGCGGTCATCGGGGACGTCGCGGGCAGCGGGCTGCGGTCCGCGGCCATCATGGGCCGGGTCAGGAGCGCGCTGCGGGCCTATGCCCTCGAGAGCTGTGATCCGGCCGAGATACTCGCGCGGCTCGAGCGGAAGATGCGGTACTTCGAACCAGACGTCATGGTGACCCTGCTGTGCGCCGTCTTCAGCCTGTCCCTCGACGCCATCCGCATCGCGTGCGCGGGTCACCTGCCGCCGATCCTGGCCAGTCCCGGCGGGGCCGCGGCTCCTGCCGATGTCGTCTCGGACCTCATGATCGGCGTGCCGGACGAGCGGACCAGGCATGTCACCAGCGTCGGGTTCCCGGAGGGCGCGACGCTGTGCCTGTACACCGACGGGCTTGTCGAGCGCCGCGACCGTCCGATCGACCATGGCATCGCCAGGCTGTGCGCGGCCGTGACAGCCGGAGATCCCGAGGTGGCCTGCGCCTGCGTGATGGCCGCCATGTCCGATGCGAGCCCGCGCAGCGACGACGTCGCCCTGCTCGTGATCCGCCGTGATCCGCCGGACGCGGGCACGGCGGTCGCTGAGCCTGGGGCCCAGGCGTGACCGCGAAGGACTTCACCGTGCGCTGGTCAGGCAGGCACGTGGTCGTGACGATGCCGGCCGAGATCGACGTCACGAACTCCGCCAGCGTGGACAGCGTGCTGGCCGGCGTTGCCGCGCAGCATCCCGAGGTCATCACCGCGGACATGACGGGCACCGTGTTCTGCGACTCCAGCGGTATCCACGCGCTTGCACGCGCTCATCGGCGAGCGACCGCCCACGGCGGTGAGCTGCGTCTCGCCGTCGGCGCATCGCCCGCCGTCCGGGTGCTGCAGCTGACCGGGCTCGATCAGGTCCTGGCGGTCTTCAGCGATGTCACGCAATCCCTGGCCGCGCCGCCTGCCGGGAAGCCAGGTCAAGGCTGACGGGTGGCGCTGCCGCCGCCGGGACCGGTAGTTGCGCGCGCATGATGCCGCGAAGCCGGGGTAGCCGCCGAGCCTGGCCGCGCGGGACGAAGGAGGAGCCGGGAGCTGCTGGTGAGCGAGAAGAGCAGCGCGCGAACTGGGGATGACCTGCGATGAGCGAGCATGCGCAGGGCAGGCCAGATCAGCGGCGCCAGGCGACTGCGTCCCAGTACCGGTTCCGCGCCGTCCCGACCATGCTGGCAGAACTGCAGCGCGCGCTGCTGCCGGCGTCCTTGCCCGTGCTGCCGCGCGCCAGATTCGCAGCCAGGTACCAGGCGGCCAGGGACAGGGAGGCGGCCGGCGGCGGCTGGTTCGACGCGATCCCGCTGAGCGACGGCACGGTGGCCATGGCCGTCGGCGATGTCGCCGGATGCGGGGTCGCCGCCGCCGCCGCGATGGGCCAGCTGCGCGCTGTGCTCGGGGACCAGCTGGCCGTGCGGCCCGACCTGACCGCGGCTCTGGAGCGGGCCGAAGCGTACGCGCAGCGGACGCCCGAGCTGCTGGCGGCGACGATGGTCCTGGCCCAGCTCAGTCCCGCGGACGGATCGCTCAGGTACGCCACGTGCGGTAGCCCGCCGCCACTGAGGATCGGTGCGACCGGCGGCGCCAGGTTCCTCGACGCGACGGGGACCGGTCCGCTCGGTACCGGCTCTGATCTCATCATCCTGACCGCTGGGCTGAGCCCAGGCGACTTCTTGCTGCTGTGCACCGATGGCCTGATCCAGCGGCCAGGCAGCACCGTCGCCGACGGGATGACGGAGCTGGCGATGGCCGCTGGCGCGGCTGCGACGAGCCGGCCCGCGCGACCCGGCGTTCCTGACCGGGACATTGCCGCTCCGGGACCTGACCAGCTGTGCCGCAGGACCGTCGAGCTGATGAGCCACGGCGGCTATCCAGGCGACGTCACAACGCTGGCCGTGCACGTGACCGCTGACCCCGCGGCGGCACTGAGCCTGTCGCTGCCAGCCAGGGAAGACAGCGTGCTGGAGATGCGGCGCGCCTTCTCCGGCTGGCTGACCGGGATCGACCCGGCGGTGCGGGACCGCGACGACCTCATGCTCGCCGTCGTCGAGACGGTGACGAACGCCGTGGAGCACGCCTACCCGCCAGGCCACAGGGGGGTCGTGGAGTTCCGCGCCGCCCTGGGCGAGGACGGCACACTGGAGTGCCAGGTCACCGATCACGGGCGATGGCGGCCGCCTGATCCCGCGGCTCCCTATCGCGGGCACGGCCTGATGGTCGCTGGTCAGGTCGTCGATCAGATCCTGGTCAGCACGGAGGGTACGGCTGACGGCGGGCCGGGCGGCGGACCCGGCACGGTGGTGACGCTGCGGCACAGGCTAGGGCGGCCGCCGAGCGTCAGCACGGACGTCAGCCAGGGCAGCGCCCGGCCGTCGGGCATCTCGTTCCGCCTCGGTCTGGGCAGCGACGGTGCCGTTCCGCGGGCCAGCGTGAGCGGCGCCGTCGACAGTGGCTCGGCTGAACGTCTTGGCCAGCGGCTGCTCGCGGCCTGCCGGGGCGGCACGTTGCCCCTGGTCCTCGACCTGGCAGGCGTCACGTACCTGGCCAGCTCAGCCGTCCGGGTGATCTACCAGGTCAGGGAGCTGCTCACCGCGCACAAGCAGGACCTGACCATCGTCGCCCCGTCCGGCAGCGCTGCCGCCGAACTGCTCGGCCTCGTGCGGCTGCCGCACGTGAGCGGCGAACCGTGGAATGCCAGGGCGGCGGGCTCTGCTGACGGCACGCGGCGGTACGAGGCGGCGGTACCAGCCAGCGGTACTACGCTGACCGCGTGCCCACCCAAGCGCGCTGAAGGAGATGCCATGGCACCGCGGCCGCCGCTCCCGCCGTTCAGCGAGGAGACCGCCAGGCAGAAGGTGCAGGCGGCGGAGGATGCCTGGAACACGCGGGACCCTGAGCGAGTCGCGGGCGCCTACACGGAGGACTCGGTCTGGCGGAACCGGGACGAGTTCCTGACCGGCCGCGCCGAGATCGTCGAATTCCTGCGGAGCAAGTGGAACCGCGAGCTGGACTACGCGCTGCGCAAGGACCTGTGGGCCTTCGCGGGCAGCAGGATCGCCGTGCGCTTCCAGTACGAGTGTCACGACGCGGCTGGCCAGTGGTACCGCTGTTACGGCAACGAGTTGTGGGAGTTCGACGACGAGGGCCTGATGCGCCGCCGCGAGGCGAGCATCAACGACGTCCCGATCACCGAGGCAGACCGGCGGATCTTCGGTCCCCGGCCCGAGTCCGAGCGCGGCCAGCCGCCTCCGCTTCGTTAGCCGCGCAGGCGGGCGGACTCGTCCTTGACCCACAGCGAGACCAGGCCGCGCAGGTGCGCGGTGAACTGCTCGTGCTCGGCCGGCGGGTACACGGTCCTGACGGTCTCGACCAGGAGGCGGTCAAAGTCGGGTCCGGCCACCCAGTCGAGCACGACGTCATCGATGCGGGCCAGGCTGCTCGCGCAAAAATCAAGGTAGCGCTCGGTGTCGAAGTACGCGTCGGCCAGCTCGCGGTAGCCGGCCAGCTTGCCGGCGTACGACAGGCCTTCGTCATCGCCGATCTCGAAGAACCGGTCGGTCGATAGGTCCAGCGTCGGCCTGCGGCCGGTGACGAGCGCGAAGACGCACCACTTGACCAGTGCCTTCATAGCCCAGGGGAAGTAGTAGTGCAGGCTGGTCAGGGCCACGTCAGGGCAGGCGTTGGCGTAGTCGATCGGGTACACCTCGCCGCTCTTGACCAGCGTCTCGCACGAGTTGAACTCCCACCGGAAGAACGCGTTGACCAGCCGGCCGATCGTGACGACCTCCGCGCCCGCGTCCGGTGACAGGAAGGTGTGCTCGACCGCGTACCGCACGTGCATGGGCAACTCGGGCTGGAAGCGCATCACCATCGTTTCTGCCCCGATCGACAGCGAGCGGGCGAACACGTCGTACCCCTCGATCGCCTTCTGCAGGTGCATCAGCATCTCGCCGCTCTGGTCGTATGCGGCGTGCAGCTCGGCTGGATTGCGGATCCTGGACACCCCGCGCCAGGCGCCGCCGTCGTAGGGCTTCATGAACAGCGGATAACCGATCCGCTCGGCGATGGCGTCCAGGTCGAACGGCCTGTTGTACCTGGCCGACGTGTAGGCGTACCGGGCGTTGTCCACCGGATTCTTGAACGGGACGAGCACCGTCTCAGGGACCTTGAGGCCCAGGCGCATCATCGCGCAGTAGGCCGCGTGCTTCTCCATCGACTGGAACGTGAACGGGCTGTTGAGCAGGTACACGCTGTCCATCAGCGCGACCTTCTTGAGCCACTCCCGAGGGTGGTAATACCAGTAGGCGAGCCGGTCGACGGCCAGGCTGTACCTGGGGTGGTCGCGGAGGCTGAACGGCTCGATCATGATCCGCTCGCAGTCGAAGACGTGCCGGGTGCCATCCGGGCCGGTGACCGGGCCGAGCCGGCGCAGGATCTCCTCGAACGCCTGCGGCCAGTCCTCCTCGGTGCCGAGCAGCAGGCCGATCAGGTGCCTGGTCTTGGTCACTGGGGGCATCCCTTCAGCAGAATCGAGGCATGTGGTGAGCGAGCTGAGCGCGCCAGGACGGCCAGTCGTGCGGGACGTCGTGACCCCACAGGTCAAGCTCGTGCCTGATCCCCTTGCCGGCGAGCAGCGCGGCGAACCGCGTTGTGCTCGCCAGCGAGCCCGTGGTGTCCTCCCACTGGCCCTGGCCGCAGACGAGCAGCAGGCTGACCCGGCCGCGCAGCCACTCGAGGTGGGCGCCATGCAGGTGGCCGACGTAGTCGAGCGGGTTGTTGAAGTAGGCCGCCGTGCCGCGCTCGCCCCATCCGCTCCACGCGGCCGGGTCATAGTTGCCGGAGAAGCACATCGCGAGGGGGAACAGGTCCGCCCGCTTCAGCGCGAAGTTGGCGGCGTGGAAGGCGCCCAGGCTGCAGCCCAGAGCGGCCAGCTCGGTCTCGCCACCGCCGCAGTCAGCGCGGATCCAGGGCACGACCGCGTCTGTGATCCAGGACTCGTACCTGCCGTGCCGCTGCGCCCGCTCCTCGACGCCGATCGCGGTGTCGGACCAGGACTGCTGGTCGTAGCTGTCCACGCAGTAGAGCTTCAGCCGGCCGGCGTCGAGCAGCCAGCCCACGGCGCCGACCATGCCGTTGTTCTCGAAGTCGGAGGCCCTGCCCCGCTCGGAAGGGAATACCAGCACCGGGCGTCCCCAGTGGCCGTACCGTATGACGGTGCCCGGCGCGCCGATGGCGTCCGACCAGAGCTCGACCACTTCGGAGTTCACGGCAGCATCCGCCGCAGCAGCCTGGTGAGGTACGGATCGAACGCGTCCCGCCAGGCGGTGTAGTTGTGCATGTCAGGGACCTCGTGCAGCTCTGCCGGGTAGCCGCGATCCCGCAGCGCCTGTGCCATCAGCCGGTTGTTGTGCACGTTCTCCTCGATCGCGCCGCAGGTCAGGGTCGCGGGGACGGGTTTTCCTGGCAGCCGCCCCTTGCCCACGTCCGCCACGAATCTGGTCACCCGCTGGTAGTAAGGGAACCGCCGCTCCTGGCTGTCGAACCTGGGCAGGAAGAAGCTCCCCGACTGCAGGAAGAGCGCGTCGAAGGAGTCGGGGTACCGGCAGTGCGCGTGCAGCATCGCCAGGGCGCCGAGGCTGGTGCCCATCCCGATCCGCGAGGTCGTCGCGAGCAGCTCAGCCAGGGCGGGCAAGACCACGGTCCGCAGCGCGCGGGCGTAGCGCGCGTTCGCCGAGTACCAGCGGTCGCGCGGGCCAGGGGCGAGCAGCGCGGCGCGCAGCCGGGGCAGCCAGCCGCCGGTCACGCCAGCGGACAGGTACCTGGTCAGGCTCCCCAGCCTGTCGTATTCCGGTCCGTCGTGGACGAGCAGCAGCGGCAGGGGTTCGTCGTCCTGCGCGTCGGCCGGGGCCCAGACCGCCACGGAGATCGCAGCCCCGAGCGCCTTGGCCGGCAGGCCCAGCGACCAGGTGACTCCGGGTGTGGCGGCGCTGGTCAGCCAGGCGGGTCGCTGATAGCCAGGAAATTCCAGAACGCTCTTTTCGCCGAACGCACCCCCCGCGTGCAACGGGTTCGCCTGGTCGGTCACGATCTCGTGACTGCCATCGGCGTGCCGCAGCTCAAGCAGGTACTCCATCCGGCTGACCGGCGGCCTGGCCAGGTCCAGCCGCCAGCCGTCGCCGGCCCGGCGGAAGTCGAGCAGCTCGCCAGGGATGCGGACCTCCTGGACCAGGCGCACGCCCGCCAGGTGGTTGCCATGATCGGGCACCAGGAAAGTCACCACACCCGAAACCGCGATCATTCGCACATCCTGCCCGCCGCCTGCCGGGATGACAATGCGCGTGCTGGCGCAAGCTGCGGTGACATGGGACCGTGGGGGAGACGCAGCCGGGCATGCACCGCCCGTGCCCCGATCGAGTTGAGCGAGACCACATGGGTCGTGACATTGAGCCGATCAAGATCAGCGGCGAGGACCGGCGGAACTACCGGGACAAGCTCAGGCGATCGCTCGACGTCTTCGACCGGATGCTGCGCGAGAGCATTTTCGACACCAGCCTGTCGCTGGTGGGCCAGGAAATCGAGCTGAACCTCGTCGACGACAGGGGCGAGCCGTCGATGCGCAACGCCGACGTGCTCGACGCGATCGCCAACCCGGCCTGGGCGACCGAGCTTGGCCAGTTCAATATCGAGATCAACGTGCCGCCACGGGAGCTCGCTGGTGACGCGCTGGCCAGCCTCGAGGCCGAGATCCGTGCGGACCTGAACGCCGCCGACAGCAAGGCGCGCGGCCAAGGCAGCCGCCTGGTCATGGTCGGCATCCTGCCGACGCTTCGCCAGGACGACATGCACGAGGGCACGTTGTCGGCGAACGCCAGGTACCGGGTGATGAACGAGCAGATCTTCGCCGCGAGGGGCGAGGACATCAGGATCGCCATCGAGGGCGCCGAGCAGCTGCTCACGCACGCGGACAGCATCACGCCAGAGGCCGCCTGCACGAGCGTCCAGCTTCATGTTCAGGTCAGCCCTGACGCGTTCGCCAGCTACTGGAACGCCGCCCAGGCGATCGCCGGAGTTCAGGTCGCGCTGGGCGCCAACTCGCCGTTCCTGTTCGGCAGGCAGCTCTGGCAGGAGACCAGGATCACGCTGTTCGAGCAGGCTACCGACACCCGGCCGGAGGAACTGAAGCAGCAGGGAGTGCGGCCGCGGGTATGGTTCGGCGAGCGGTGGATCACCTCGGTCTTCGACCTGTTCGAGGAGAACATCAGGTACTTCCCCGCGCTGCTGCCGATCTGCGAGAACGAGGATCCGCTGGCCGCGCTGGAGAGCGGGACGTGCCCGAAGCTGGACGAGATGAGCCTGCACAACGGGACGATCTACCGGTGGAATCGCCCTGTCTACGCGGCGGTCAACGGCAAGCCGCACCTGCGCGTGGAGAACCGGGTGCTTCCGGCCGGGCCATCGGTCGCCGACATCATGGCGAACGCCGCGTTCTACTACGGTCTCGTGCGCGCCCTCGCGGAGGCGCAGCGCCCGATCTGGACGCAGATGTCGTTCGCGACAGCGGCGGAGAACCTGCACGCGGCGGCCCGCAACGGGCTGGACGCGCAGCTGTACTGGCCGGGAGCGGGAGAGGCGCCGGCGGCCGAGCTTGTCTTGCGCCGGCTGCTGCCGCTGGCCAGGGACGGGCTGGGCCGGTGGGGCGTGCGTCGGTCAGACGCTGACCGCTTGCTCGGCATCATCGAGCAGCGCTGCCTGACCGGTCAGACCGGAGCATCCTGGCAGGTCGCCACCGTCGAGGCGGCCGCGGACGGCGGCACGGGCGACCGCGGGGAGGCCCTGCGGCTGATGACCCAGCGCTACATCGAGCAAATGCACACGAACGAGCCCGTGCACGCCTGGCCGGCCGGCGTCTAGCAGAGAGGCGGTGCTATCCGCCGAGCAACCGCAGCGGGCTCGGCGCGGCGAACGTGATCTGGAAGACCCGCGTGCCCGCTGCGCCGCGCACCAGTGCTGCCGTCATGGGACGGTACACGTCAGGCTGCGCGTCCAGCTGAGTCAGCAGGAACCTGAGGTAGTTGGCCTTGGTCAGCTTGGCGGCCGGGTTGTTCAGCGACAGGTCGGCCGTGCGCAGCGGGACGCCAGGACTCGTTCCGGTGAAGGCAGTGCCGAAATGCAGGATGTCAATCGGGTGCACCGAGGCGAGCGCGGTCAGGACCACGATCAGGCGCGCGTCGACCCGCCCGGCGATCAGCTCCTTCCTGGCCGCCGCCGACGCTCTGACCCTGCTGCTGGTCAGCAGCCCGGCGGCTGCGCTCCGCCGCTGCCGCACGTCGGCCTTGAGCTGCGTCTTGTACGCCGCGGCTCCCTGCGGAGCGACGACCCGGACGTTGATCGCCGCGCCGCCGAGCCCGAACCTGGCGAGGACAGGGGGAGCCAGATCGACGTTGCGGCGCGCGCCGAACTGGTGCCTGAGCGCGGGCGTCTCGACCACGACCTGGGCGCGGCTGGGATAGGGCGCGCCAGGACTGATCAGCTTCAGATGCCGGCCAGGGAAGCCATGCGCTGCCAGCGCGCCGCACATGACCTTGTCGCACGCGACGATCACTGCGTGGTCCACGTGCCGGTCGACCCAGCGCGCGGCCAGGCCGGCCGCGGCAGTCGCAGCGGCCGGCCCTGCCGGGCCGGCCGCTGGCCTCGGGCACCTGGCTTTGCCTGGTCGCGGGGTGGTGGCTGGCGGGCGCGTGCGTCCGGCCGCTGCGAGCGGACAGGACGACAGCGACCGCGCCGGCGGCGATCAGGATCACGGCCAGCGCGGCCACTCCCGCAACCCGCGGCCCGCTCTGGCGGGCCGCTGGCCTCGGGCCCTGCTGGCCGGCCGCTGGCCTCCGGCCTGGGCGCCGGACTTTGCGCCCGGCTGGCCGCGACGGCTCAGGAACGGCGACCGCGGCGAAGGGCGTACCGCTGGGGCTCGGGTGCCTGACAGAACCGCCGTGGCTGGACAGCTCCGGCCAGCCCTGGCTGGCAGCCGGAGCGCGGGTCTCCTGTCTGGCCTGGGCCGGCACGCCGGCTCCCTGCGCCGCTTGCGCGTCTCGCGTCGCCGGCTCATCAGGCGCGCTGCTCGCGGGCGGATCCGCCTGAACAGGCGGCCAGAGCTGCCTGGGCCTGGTGACAGGCGGAGCGTCCTCTGGCTGCTGTACGTGCGCAGCCCTGGCCGCCTCGACGGCCGCCTGCATGCGGTGCAGTAATGCCTCGGGAAGCACCGGCCGGGTCACGGCTCCCGGGCCGCCCCTGGCCGCGCCGGGAACGCGCCTGGAAAGCGGCCGATCGGGGCTGTCGTCAGCCAACCGACTCACCCCCGGTGCCCGCAGCGCTATTTCCTCTGCCTGTTCCTCTGCCTGACGTCGTGCCCTGGACGACCAGAGGAGCACATGATGGCCCCGTTATTCAAGCACTATGACCAGTTGTCACGAAACTAGCACCGCCCGCATCTGCCGTGCCGCCGCGAGGTCAGTCGAGGGCGATGAGACCGGCCCACGTCGGGCTGAACCCGCATGCGCCGAAATAGAACGGCGCCAGGTGCTCGTCGAAGTCGACGTGCAGGTACTCGCATCCGGCAGCCTTCGCGGCTTCCCTCGCGCGGGCGACGAGCCCGGTGCCGATGCCTTCGCCGCGCGACCGGCTGGCCACCATGGTGTCCTGCAGCCAGGCGTGCACCAGTCCGTCCCAGAGCATGTTGACGAATCCGACCAGTTCGCCGCCCCGGCGGGCGACGACCCAGCCTAGGCTGTGCTGACTGGTCAGGCGCACCCAGTCCCACTCGTCCTCGTCGTAGACCCGCGTGTGGAATGCCTCCGCGTGCAGCGCGTTGACCTCTTCATTCGTGAAGGCACCGCGCCACTCGAAGATCGTCGTCACATCTGGACCATAGCGAGCGCCGCAACCCAATATCCGGTGCCGCGGCCGCAGCGGTCCTTCGCGAATGAGGGACGCCGGCGGACGCTAGAGGCCGTTCGGGAACGTGACGTTCTGGGGGGCGATCAGGGGCTTGCCCACCTGGAGCTGGATCTGCGCGTGGGCGCGCAGCGGGATAGTGCGGGGGTCGCCCTGGTAGGCGTTGCCGTTGTAGATGGCGACGACGTGCCCCTTGACGGGGCCGAGCTTCGAGGGTCCGAGTGGCTGACCCCACTCGTCGAAGAACTCGCCGAGCGTGTAAATGCGGTGGGACGGGCGACTCGACGTGCACGATTCCGTCGGGCGCGTGGGTGTGCAGCCAGTACAGGCAGGAGCCGCCTTCGGCAACGACGCCCTGCGCGGTCTGCTGCGGCTGCGAGCCGGGGATCCCGATGCCAGCGGGGACCTGCCGCGGCGTCCCGTTAATGAAGATCGTCAGGTGCGCGTGAATGTGGAAGACCAGCTGCTCGGACGTCTGGCAACGGATCCCGTTGACAGGAGAGCCGGTAGCGGCGGCAGACAGGCCGGCCAGCGCGGGAGCATCGGGAATGGGCACGCCTTCGAACCCGTTGCTGCCCGGGCTGGGCGCCGGCTTCAGCGTGCCGAGCGTGCTCAGCGGGGCAAGCTTCTGCCCCGACGTGTTCCCCTGCGTCCCTGACTTGCCGCCGCTGGTCACCGCCAGCACGATGGCGATCACCGCGCCGATCGCCAGGACTCCCGCACCCGCCCACATGAGCATCCGGCGCTGCCTGGCCCTCCGCGCCTCCCGCGCCCGCATTTCGGCGGCCCTCGCCCTGGCGACGTCGCGGTCCCTGCTCGCCTTGGCCACTGATTCCGCACTTTCCTGCCAGGGGTGGGCCCGGGGCTGACACGCCCGCAACACGAGCCTATTGGACGCTGCGACCACGGAACCTCGGGCTCCAGGATGGATGCCACCACCGGGAGCGAGGCGCTTGACCCTCACGTCACGTCATGCCGCATAGTCGTTGCGTGGAAGCGCACCTGACCGTGGGACGCGTCGCCGAACTGGCCGGCGTAACCGTCCGCACGCTGCATCACTATGACGAGATCGGCCTCGTCCGGCCGTCGGCGCGGACCTCAGCTGGGTACCGGGCCTACTCAGCGGGCAACGTGGAACGGCTGCGGGAGGTGCTGGCCTACCGGCGGCTGGGCTTCGGGCTGCAGGAGATCGCGGACCTGGTTGACGACCCGGCCACCGACGCGGTCGCGCACCTGCACCGCCTGCGCGGCCTGCTGCTGGAGCAGCGGGCCCGGGCGGACGCCATGGTGACCGTCATCGACAGGGAACTCACGGCACGGGCGAAGGGAATGGCAGTGACACCAGAGGAACAGTTGGGAATGTTCGGCACGCGGTTGTATGACGTCATCGGGGGCGCGTACCCCGCGACGCGGCGCACCGAGCCTCGGATCGCCGTGCAGGTCTGGGATGCGCTCGGCGACGCGCGGACCGTACTGAACGTCGGGGCCGGCACTGGCTCCTACGAACCGCCCGACCGCGACGTCACCGCGGTGGAGCCGTCAGTGGTCATGCGGGCGCTGCGCCCTGAGGGTTCGGCGCCGTGTGTGGCCGCCGCCGCGGAGAGCCTGCCGTTCGAGGACCAGTCCTTCGACGCCGCGATGGCCTTCAGCACCGTCCCCCACTGGCAGGACCCGGTCGCCGGGCTGCGCGAGATGCGGCGCGTGGCCCGCCGCGTGGTGGTGTTTACCTACGACTCCAGCGAATTCGCCTGGCGCCGGCGGTTCTGGCTCACCCGTGACTACCTGCCTGAGGCCGCCGGCCTCGCCGACGCGGACTGGCTGCCCCGGCTGGCTGACGCGATCGGGGGCCGAGCGGAACCGGTGCTCATCCCGTGGGACTGCGCCGACGGCTTCCTCGAGGCATACTGGCGTCGGCCCGAGGCCTACCTGGCGGAACATGTGCGCAGGGCGTGTTCGGTGTGGACGCGGGTCGGACCGGAGGCCGAGCAGCGGGCCGTGCGCAGCCTGCGCGAGGATCTTGACTCGGGCAGGTGGGCCGAGCGCAACCGTGAACTCGCCGGCCTCGATGCGGCGGAGCTTGGCCTCCGCCTGCTCGTAGCCTGACCCCTGCCGCGACAGCCGTGCTCGGCACGAATGTGTGATTACTAGCTGACTGTATGACTACTAACTCGGCAGCAAGGCCGTGCACACCCTCGCGAACGGGATGCGGGTCTTCGCCGGCCAGCGCGCCGAGGAGTTCTACGTCGACCTTGGCTCGATCTTCGACCTCGGCAACCTGCGCCCGTTCCAGCAGCTGAACGTCTTCGGCAAGATGGCCGGGCTGGTCAGCCAGCCTGGAGTCAACGCGACCAACAAGCTGAACGTGCACTCGATCGCGCTCCAGGTCCCGATTTCCCAGCTCGTGCTGCCAGGCAGGCCGACGATCGGGGTCTGGACCACCGCGAGCAGTCCGAGGGTCAGGATCAGCGCTGACATGTCCGACGACGGGGTGGCGAACGGCCATCCGCCCAGGTCTCGCGGCTGGGCAACCCGCTGGTCAACGAGGTCATCATCGCGCTGGACGACAAGGACAGCTGGAACCGGCAGCCACCGGTCCACGACAAGCAGTTCGCGCACTACTGCGCGCATCCGGAGCTGTCCGGGCTGCTGCCCGTCCTGTATCCCGGCGTCTTCCCGCACCTGGCAACGCTGAACAAGTCCGGCGTCGCCAGGGCCGATATCGAGGCGATCCTGCTGACTGGCATCCCCAAGGGGCTCATCCCGGGGTTGACCAACTTCACCGGGCCCGTTCAGGCCGACATGCTGCGTCTCAACACGTCGGTCAAGCCCACCCCGAAGAGCTCGGTCAACATCCTCGGCCTGCTCGGCGGCGATCCTGCCGGGTTCCCGAACGGCCGCAGGATCGTCGACGACATCGTCACCGTCGAACTGCGGGCGCTGGCCGGGCTCACCTACCCGCTCATCGACCCGAGCTACGAGGTCGACGCGGCCGCCAAGATCATTACTGACGGCCTGACCAACAAGAGCGTGAAGAACAAGCCGCTCGACCGGTTCCCGTACATGGGGATCCCGTACGACGGCTACGACAGCCCGTCGTGAGCAGCGGCGAATCAGGGCACCACGCTGCCGGGCCGTCCCGGCCCGGCAGCGTGGTGCTCGACATCGGCCCAGGCACCGGCGCCCTCGTCCTGTTGACTCCGCCCGATCTCGAGGGCGCGGAGATCGACATCAGCGGAGCGGACGACCCTGGCGCCGATCGCGTCAGGTACGCGGCCGTCTACCCATGCCTGCCTGCGGGCACGTACACCATCTGGCGCGACGCCGGCACGCCTGCCGGTGCGGCGACCATCGCCGACGGCGCTGTCACCGAGTGGCACTGATCAGCCGCGGCGAGCGGGGGCTAGCGAGCGCTCACGACGCGGCCGGCACCCGGCCTGCCTCCGCTTCGAGCAACCGCGGCCCCGCGGCCCTGATCAGCACCACCGCCCAGGTGCGCAACGGCCTCCACGTCTCGGCGATCTCGGCGAACTTCTCCGTGCTCGCCGGGAGGGACGCCCGCCGAGACGAGAAGCCGGCCAGGACGGTCCCGGAACCCCCCGCGGCCGCTGCCGGCTCCTCCAGGCCGTACAGCCGCGCAGCCAGGGCCAGGGCCCGCGGCTCGGCTTCTGGCAGAACGTCGGCGAACCCGGTTCCCCTGATCACGATCAGCGAGCTGTAGAACGGCCCGATGCCCTTGATCTGCTGGAGCTCGGCCATCGCGGCATCGGGTCCGAGGTCGAGCAGGTGCGCGGCACTCAGCCGGCCGGCGAGAGCGGCCTCGGCGACGCCGTGCAGCCTGTCGAGCTTGTCGCCAGGGATCCCGGCGAACTCCCTGACGCCCAGCAGTGCCTCAGGCGTCGGGAACGCCGCCAGGCGCTGGCCGGCCAGGTCAAAGACGGCGCCATGCGCCTCGGACAGACGCTGCCTGACGGCCATCATCTGGCTGGCCGGCCGTCGCGCGCTCAGCACGGACCAGACGGCCGCCTCGTACGGGGAGTAGAACAGCGGCGGCCGCAAGCCGGGCGTCATCTGCTGGAGCCGGCCGATCACCGGGTCGCGCTGCCCGATCCTCGTGAACTCGGTGCCGTCGTGATCCAGCGACAGCACCCTGGCGACCTGGCCCTTTACCGCGTCGAGGTCCGCGTCGGCTGGCCCGTGCACGACGCCGTGCACGACTCCCTCGCCGTCCTGGCGCACCTCGACCCCGACCTGGACCGCGTAGCCGTCGAGACAGAACGCCAGGCGCATCACGTCATCGCCCTCGCTGGCGTCCCGCTGTCCGAACCCGAACGCGGCCGCCTCGGCCAGGGAGAACGGGCCGCGGGGCGCGACGCTGAAGGTCGGCGACGTCATGAGCGCTCCTCAGGATCTTGCTGAACTGCCGCCATCGTCGCAGCCGGGTCTGACAGTCCGCGGCCATGCGCGGGTGCGGGTTCAGTGGCCGTCGCGGCGGAACCGGCGCTCCCAGCTCCGCTCCCTGATCAGCACGCCGTCGCGGCGCAGTTCGCGCCGGAACCTGTAGCGCAGCGACTCGGCGTCCCCGTCCAGGTCGAGCGCCGAGCTGAATATCAGCAGCCGGTCCGGCAGGTGCACCTCGGTCCGTGCCTCGCCCCTGGCTGACGCCTCCGCTGGCCGGTCGTCGTCGACCTCATAGCGCAGGTACTCCTCGTCGACCAACCGTCCCCACGGGTACTCGCTGCCTGCCGTCCCTCGCCAGGAGATGGCGGCGACCCCCTCGTCGTCGCGCACCAGCGTCCAGCGGACCGGCAGCACGTCGCCCCAGCTGCGGACGCCGTCCAGTTCCTCGGCCGGCTCGAACTCCGCGAACGCCGGGACCGGCCGGTCAGCGACGGGCACCACGGGCAGAACCAGCCTGGTCCCGGTCGCGCCGAGCCGCACGGTGGCGGTCGCCGGATGCGGCGTGGGCCAGATCATCGGCCACATCGCGTTCGAGATAGCCAGGCGGATCCGGTGCCCGCGCCGGAACACCCATGAGCAGGCGTGCAGCTGCAGCGGCAGCCAGTCGGCCCGCGGCTCAGCTGCCGCGCCGCCGACGGCGGACGCGGGCACCGGCTCGGCGGGGTCTCGCAGCGGATCGGCACGGTCGGGCCGGCCGCCGCCGGCGACCAGCGTGGTCGTGCCGTCCTGCGCCACGTCGCTGACCCTGGCGAACCAGTTCAGCGGCGAGGCGTCGGCGGCGCCGTGGATCTCGACCCGGCAGAACCCGAGTATCTCGGTGTCCTGCTCGACCGGCGCGGAGTCCCACACCAGGCTGTAGGCGTCCGCACCGCGCTGGTCGACGGTCAGCTCGCCCCACCAGTGGCCAGCTTCGATGCCCGCCGACGGCACGTACCGCAGTTGCTCAGAGCCGTCGGGCCCTGGATCGGGGGAGAGCGAGCGGCCAGGACCGCAGTACAGCACCTCGTACCTGGTCCTGGCCGGCGGCAGCGCGTCCTCGCTGCGCCAGTGGCCGGGCAGCTCGGTCAGGCCGGGATCCGGCGGGCGCCAGGTCTGCACGTACACGTCGGCCATCGGCTCGTCGAGCAGGCCGGTGTCGATGCCCTTCAGCCAGTGCTCCCACCAGCGAACGGCGTGCGCCCGCCACTCGACGGGCGGCCCCGGCACCGCGTCGTGCGGCCAGGTGTGGTTCCACGGCCCGATCAGCGCGCGGACAGGTGCCTGGCAGTTCTGCGTCATCCGGAACACCGAGTCGCGGTAGCCGTCCCACCAGCCGGTGATCAGGAACGCGGGAATCGTCAGCCTGGAGTAGTCGGTCCGCAGCGTGTTGCGCAGCCAGTAGGGCCCGTCCTGCTGCTGGCCGAGCCAGGTCAGCAGCCACGGATCGGCGTCGAACCGGCGCGCGAGGACGTCCTCGTCGAGCGGGTACTCAGGGGACGGCGGCAGCATGTTCAGCTGGTCGATCATCACCGAGTACTCGTCCAGGTGCAGCAGGCCGTCGATGTAGTGCACGTCGTCGTGGAACATGTCGTCGGACGCCTCGACCGCGATGATCGCCTTGAGCGCCGGGGGCGGCGGCTGACGCATCGCGATCTGGATCGAGTTGAAGCCGCCCCAGGAGATGCCCCACATGCCGACCGAGCCGGTGCACCAGGGCTGGCCGGCCAGCCAGGCGATCACCGACTCGGCGTCGCGCTGTTCCTGCTCGGTGTACTCGCCCTCGGGAAGCTCGCCCTCGCTGTTGCCCGTGCCCCTGATGTCGACCCTGGCGCCCGCGATGCCGCGCCTGGTCAGGTACGAGTTCAGCTCCAGGTTCCGGCCGGCCGAGTCGTCCTTGCGGTACGGCAGGTACTCAAGGACCACGGGCACTGCCGTCCCGTCGGCCTCCGGCGGCAGATACAGCGTCGCCGCGAGCCTGACGCCGTCCGGCATGGGAATCCGTACCTCCCGGATCTCGGTCACCGAACGCTCCGTAGTGCTCATGGGCGCACCTCCGGCACGACGCTTGAGATCGCGCTTCTCAGCAGCTCGACGAACTGGGCCATCCGCTGCTCACGCAGCTGCGGCGACTGGGTGAAGTAGCCGAACAGCCCGGGGTCGAGTTCCTCGGTCACGATCGCGTCCTGGCAGCGGTCGATCAGCCAGTCCACCAGCGAGATGACCAGCTCTATCTCGATGTCCTGACGCACCTCGCCGCGCTCCACGCCGAATTGGACGAACTCCCTGGTGCCGTACGGGTCCTGGCTCTGCATGTACTTCGTGATCTCACGCTTGAGCGCCAGGTCGGAGCAGTAGCTGCCGATCAGCACGACCCGGTACGGGATCCAGTCCTCGTGAATCATGTGCGGCGTGTTCGCGAGCCAGTAGCTGATCGTCGCGAAGAAGCCCCGCTCGAGCACCTCGGCAGGGGCCTGCAGGTACCGGCTGAACGTCCGCGTCGCGCTCTCATAGGCAGCCAGGAACAGGCCGGCCTTGCTGCCGAAGTAGCCGAAGACCGCGCTTTTCGAGACACCCGCGGCCGCTGCCACGGCCTCGGCCCGCGTGCCCTCGTAGCCGTTCGTGGCGAAATGCTCCATCGCGACGGCGACGATCCGCTCCTGCTTGGCGCGCTGCCGCTCGCCCGCCCGCCGGGCAGGCCGTAGTGCCGGCTGGCGCGCAGGGCGCGGTGCCGGCTGGCGCGCAGGGCGCGGTGCCGGCTGGCGCGCAGGGCGCGACGTCATCGATGTCTGACCAGCAGTCATTTTCCCGCCGTCTCTTGGTCATTGACATCGCCCAAGCTAACACTGCATACTCGGCGAAATCCACACGTGTTAACAGACCTCAGGTCAAATTCGGCGCCCGTTCCTGGCGCCCGATCCAGGAGGCCGGCGGATGCCCACCCAGCGCCCCGCGCCCCCGCCCCGCATCCCCGTGCTGGCCCCACCTGTGAACCCTTGGTGGGCCTATAGCACCACTGAGGGTTCACAGGTGGGCCTCGCTGAGCGAGGGCGGGGGACATGAGGGGCGGGAAGCGGGGGTGGGATGCGATTGTGGTGGGGGCCGGACATAACGGGCTGACGGCGGGGGCGTTGCTGGCCAAGGCGGGGCTGGCGACGCTGGTGCTCGAGCGGCGCGAGGTGATCGGCGGGGCTTGCGTCACCGAGGAGATCGCACCTGGCTGCCGGGCGTCGACGACCTCGTACATCGCGAGCATGCTGCGCCCCGAGGTGATCAGGAGCCTGCAGCTGGGCAGGCACGGGCTACGCATGGTGCCATGTGAGCCGGCCGTCCAGGTCGCGCTCGAAGGCGGTGAGGTGCTCGCGAACTGGACCGACCCCGCGCGGACGAAGGCCGAGATCGCGCGCTACTCGGCGCGGGACGCGCGCGCGTTCGACGAAGCCACGGCCGAGCTGCACCAGCTCTCCGCGCGACTGCAGCCGATGCTGACCGAGCTGCCGCCGGACACCAGGGCGGGCAGGCTGCGCGGAGCCGCCGAGCTGATCAGGATCGGCTCGCGGCTGCGCGGGCTGCGCGGGCCCGACCTCGAGGGCCTGACCAGGCTGGTTTCCTCCAGCCTCGGCGACTACATCGACGCCCGCTTCACCTCGCCGCAGGTCAAGGCGCTGTTGCTGGCCAACAACCTGTACGGCAAGCACGGCGGCCCCTACCAGCCAGGCACCCTGATCGGGCTGGTCTTTCACATGCTCACCGGCGGCGATGACGACCAGCAGGGTTTCTTCGGTCACGTGATCGGCGGCATGGGCGCGATCAGCGATGCGATCGCCGCCGCCGGCCGCGGCCACGGCCTGCGGATCAGGACCGGCGCTGAGGTCGCTGCGATCACCGTGGCCGGCGGCCGGGCGACCGGCGTCGCGCTGGCCGACGGCTCGGAACTCACCGCCCGCATGGTGCTGTCCTGCGCCGATCCGAAACGCACGTTCCTGCAGCTCGTCGACAAGACCGAGCTCCCCGACGACTTCCGCGACGCGGTCGCGGCAATCAAGATGGACGGCCCGTGCGCCAAGGTCAACCTGGTGCTGGACGCCGAGCCTTCTGTGCTCGGGATGCCGCCGGACGCGGGCCCAGGGCAGCGCGCCCTGTTCACGCTGCCGCCGAGCCTGGACGTCGCGGACAGGTGCTACGACCGGTGCAAGCGCGGCGAGATCGCCGACTCCGACGAGCTGTTTGTCGACTGCGTCGTCGCATCCAGCGTGGACGACACCCTGGCCCCGGCCGGCTGGCACGTCATGACCTGCTTCGTGCAGTACGTGCCCTACCGGCTCGCGCAGGGGAGCTGGGACAAGCGCAGGGACGAGCTCGGTGACAAGGTGCTCGCGCGGATCGGCGCGTTCGCGCCGAACGTGCAGGCCGCCGTCGTGGCCAGGCAGGTCCTGACGCCGCTTGACCTGGAGCGCACGTACGGCCTGACCGAGGGCAACATCTTCCACGGCGACATCAGGTTCGATCAGCTGTTCCACATGCGGCCGGTGCCGGGCTGGGCCAGGTACGCGACACCGGTCAGCGGGCTGTACCTGTGCGGCGCCGGCGCGCACCCCGGCGGCGGGGTGACCGGCGCGCCCGGCTACAACGCGGCCCGTCAGGTGCTCCGTCACCTGCGCGCGCGACGCTGGGGCCGGCCATGACGGGTCGTGCCGGAGGCGCGCCAGCAGGGCGTCGTGCCGGAGGCGCGCCAGCAGGCCGTCGTGCCGCGCCAGCGGGTACGACCGCGGACGTCCTGGTCGTCGGCGCCGGCGTGATCGGCGCCGCGACGGCCTTCCACCTGAGCCGGCTCGGATCTGGCACCGTGACCGTGCTCGACCGCGGCTCGGTGGGCTCGGGCATGTCGAGCCGGTCCTCTGCGCTGGTCAGGATGCACTATACGTTCCCGCCCGAGGTCGACCTCGCGGTGCGCAGCGATGCGATGTTCGACTCGTGGGCCGAGCTGACCGGGCGGCCGGCCTGCGTGCGCAGGACCGGCTTCGTGCGCCTTGTTGCGAAAGAAGATACAGACCTGCTTCGGGCGAACGTCGCCATGCAGCGTGAGCGTGGCGCGCGGGCCGAGATCGTCGACGGCGCCGAGCTGGCCAGGCTCGCGCCAGGGCTGCGCGCCGACGACGTCGAGTGCGCGGCGTGGGAGCCGCACGGCGGATACGGCGACGGCGCGATCGTGGCCGGTGACCTGCTGGCCGCCGCGAGGGAGGCCGGCGCGGGCTACCTGCCGAACACCCGTGTCCGCGCCCTGGTCACGGCCGGCGACCGGGTCACCGGCGTACGGACCGACGTTGGCGAGATGCACGCGGGCACGGTCGTGCTCGCGGCCGGAGTCTGGTCGTCGCCGCTGCTCGCAGGCGCCGGGGTCGCCCTGCCGATCGAGACCGAGCTGCACCAGGTCGCGGTGCTCGCGCACCCGGCGGGCGCCGGGGCGAGCGTGGCCTGCATCGACTCGACCACGCAGACCTACTTCAGGCCCGAGGCGGGCGGAACGCGGACGCTGGTCGGCACCTTTACCGGGCCGCGCGGCGCCGATCCCGACCGGGTTCCGGCGGCGACCCAGGCCGGCGCCACCGCCGAGCTGGCCGAACAGGCCGGGGCGGCGGCTCGCCGGGTTCCCGCGCTCGCCGACGCGGGGATCGCGGCCGGCGTCGCCGGCGTGTACGACATGACGCCCGACGCGCGGCCGATGCTCGGCGAGGTGCCAGGCAGGCCGGGCCTCGTGCTGGCGGCCGGGTTCTCCGGGATGGGCTTCAAGATCTCGCCCGCCGTCGGAGAGGCACTGGCCGAGCTGATCGTCGCGGGCGCGGCCGCGCGGGTCGATCTGGCGGCGTTCCGGCCGGGCAGGTTCGCCGACGGCGAGCCGATCAGCCCGGCGCTGGCCTACGCCGATGACTGAGACTACCGACGCGAGGGAGGCACTGATGCGGACGCCCGGCGCGGCCGGCATTCCCCTCGAGCTGAGCCTGCCCAAGGCCAGCTTCGTGTCGGATGCGGAGTTCCGGCGGGAGCGGGACGTCATCTTGTTCGCCGACTGGTTCTGCGTCGGCCGCGCCGACCGCCTGGCCGCGTCCGGGGACTTCCTGACGGCGGACATCGCAGGCGAGAGCGTGATCGTCGTCCGCGGCGACGATGGCGGCCTGCGCGGCTTCTACAACCTGTGCAGGCACCGCGGCTCGCGGCTGGTGCCGCCTGAGGACGGCGAGCCCAGCCCCGGCGCCGGTGTGCCTGCGGGCCGCACCGGATGTTTCTCCGCGTCGATCAGGTGCCCGTATCACGCCTGGACATACGGCCTTGACGGCGCGCTCCGGTCCGCCCCGTTCCTTCCCGACCTGCGCAGCCACCGGGCCGCGCTGTCCCTGCACCAGGTTGACGTCGACACCTGGGGCGGCTTCGTGTTCACCAGGCTGGAGCCAGGCGCCGGGCCGTCGCTGGCCGACGCGCTCGGGCCGATCCCCGATCGCGTCTCCGCGTACGGTCTTGCGGGCCTGCGTACCGGCGCCAGGCTGCGGTACCAGGTCGCGGCGAACTGGAAGGTCGTGCTCGAGAACTACAACGAGTGCTACCACTGCGGCCCTGTGCACCCCGAGTTGTGCGAGCTGGTGCCCGACTTCGCCCGCAGCGGCGGCGACGTGGACTGGGAATCCGGCGTGCCGCACCGCAAGGGCGCCTACACGTTCACCGCGACCGGCACCACCACCCGCCTGCCGCTGCCCGGCCTGTCCGAGGCCGAGCGGACCAGGCACTTCGGCGAGCTAGTCCTGCCGAACCTGATGATCAGCCTGTCGGCGGACCACGTGGCCGCCTTCACGCTCTGGCCGCGGTCGGCGGGACAGACCACCGTCGTCTGCGACTTCTTGTTCCACCCCGACGAGATAGCCAAGCCGGGCTTCGACCCTGACGACGCGGTCAGCTTCTGGGACCTGGTGAACCGGCAGGACTGGCTGATCTGCGAGCGCGTGCAGGACGGCATGACCTCGCGCCGGTTCACGGCCGGCTATCTCGCCCCCATGGAAGAGCCGAGCGCCGACGTCCGCGCGTATGTCGCCGCCCGGCTCGGCGGGGCGCCCAGGGCCGACACCGAGGAGGCGACTCATACATGACGCGACGCAACCTGGACCGCGCTGGTTATACCAGGCGCGGATTCCTCAAGCTCACCGGCGCGGCCGGGGCTGTCGGCGCGGCCGGCGGCCCGCTGCTGGCCGCGTGCTCGACCACGCCGTCCGGACCCGCCGTGATCAAGAAGGGCGGCATCAGGATCTCCGAGTCCGTGCCTGGCCCGCAGCCGGTGTCCGGCGGCCGGTACGGCGGCACGGTCCGCGTCGCCTGGTCGAACCCGCCTGACTCGCTCGATCCTGCCCTGGGCGAGAACCTCACCGCCTGGGATTGCCTGACCGAGCTGGTCTACTTCGGCGCGCTGATGGCCTACGACAAGGACTTCGGCGGTCCCGTGCCGAACCTGGCCGCCGGCCCGCCCGCGATCGATAAGGACGGCACCACGCTCAGGTTCACGATCCGGCCTGACGCGAAGTTCGACACCGGCAGGAAGATCGTCGCGGCCGACTTCAAGTACGCGTGGGAGCGCATGCTCGACCCTAAGTTCCAGTCCTGGGGCGCCAGCTACCTGTCGTCTGTCGTGGGCGCGAACCAGGTCATGGCCGGGAAGACCAAGCAGCTCGAAGGCGTGGAAGCCCGCGGTGACGGCACGCTGCTCGTGCACCTGACCGCGCCGGACTTCACGATCCTGAACGCCCTCACCCAGCCGATCACCGCGCCGGTTCCGACCGAGGAGGTCGAGCGCCTCGGCAAGCAGTTCGGCCAGACGCCGGTCGGCTACGGCCCATTCAAGATCGTCTCCTTCGACCAGGCCGGCCAGACGGCGCGGTTCGAGCGCAACCCGCACTACCTGTACAAGGGCCTGCCTTACCTGGATGCGGTCGAGTACCACTGGGGCGTCGACCCCCAGATCCAGCTGCAGCAGCTCGAGCACGGCGACACCGACATCATCGGGGACGGCCTGCCGCCCACCAACGCCGGCCAGGTCCTCGCCTCGCCGACGTTGCGGACACTGGCCAAGTCCAGGCCGTCGCCAGGCAACATCTGGCTGACCATGTACCCGGACACGGTGCCCGAGTTCCGCGACCACACGGTCAGGCAGGCGATGAACTGGGCCATCGACAAGGTCGCGCTGCAGAAGATCACCTACGGCACGTCCACGCCCTGGGGCGCGCCGTTCCCCAAGGAGCTGGGCAACTTCGATGCCACCTTCCAGCCGTACGGTTACGACCCGCACCGGGCCAGGGCCATGCTCGCGCAGGCGGGGCTGAAGAAGGGCTTCTCGGTCACGCTGTCGGTCGCCGCAGACCCGCCGTTCCCCTCCATCGCGCAGGTGGTGCAGCAGCAATACGCGGCCGTCGGCGTGCACGTGACGCTCAACCAGGTCGATTCGAACGCGCTGACCAGCCTGGAGTACGCGCAGCAGGGCGGCCATAGGCGGCTGCAGATGTCCACGGACACCTGGTACATGGTCCAGCCAACGCCCGCCGACGAGGTCAACGCCCTGTACGTGACCAAGGCATCGAGCAACTACTGCGGCTACTCCAACCCTGAGGTCGACTCGCTGGCCAGGCAGGCGGCCACCGAGTTCAACGAGACCGCGCGGAACAAGCTCTATGCCCAGATCCAGCAGCTGATCGGGAACGACGCGCCGTTCGTGTTCCTGGCGTCCACCGACTGGCTGGCGGGCGTCTCGCAGCGGATCCAGAACTACCAGTACCGCGGCGAGACCTACAGCTACTACGACCGGATGTGGGTGTAAGGCGGTGACATCCGCCGGGGCGCCGCTGACCCTGCGCCGGCGGCCGTGGTCGCGCGGCCCGGCGGCCGAACGCCGGCCGCTTTGGGCGCGGCGCTGGCCGTGGCAGCTGGTCGCCGGGGTTGCCGTGCTCGCCGTCTTCACGGGCCTGGCGATCGCGGCTCCGCTGTTCGGCAGCCCGGTACATCAGGACCTGGCCCACGGGCTCGGCCCGACTGGGCTCCCGGCCGGGCCGAGCGGACGCTATCCGCTCGGCGCCGACCTGCTCGGCCGCAACGAGCTGGTCAGGCTCGTGTACGGAATCAGGGTGTCGCTGATCGTGGCGATCGTCTCCAACGCCACGTCGATCGTGATCGGCGCCGCTGTCGGCTTGTTCGCCGGTTACTTCCGCGGGCCGGTCGAGCAGCTACTGATGCGGTTCACCGACATCGGGCTGGCGCTCCCGTACACCCTGGCCGGGCTTGTCATCGCGGCCGTCATGTCCGCGGGGCTGACCAGGGTGATCGTGATCATCACGGTGCTCTTCTGGTCTTATCCGGCACGGCTGGTGTACGGCGAGGTACTCAGGCTCCGCTCCCGGGGGTTCGTCGAGGCCGGCGAGGCCATGGGGGCCAGCGGCCTGGCGATCGTGGGACGGCACCTGGCGCCCCACGTGGCGTCCATAATGCTCGCCTACTCGCCGCTGAACGCGGCGTCGGCGGTGGCCTTCGAGGCGACGTTGTCGTACCTGTCAGCCGGGATCAACCCGCCAACTGCCTCGCTCGGCAACATGATCTCCGACGGCGAGACGGCGATGAGCTACGCGCCGCTGCTCGTGATCGCGCCAGGACTGGCGATCATGGGCCTGACGCTGGCGTTCCTGCTCGTCGGCGAGGGGGCCAAGGCGTTCAACCCTGACCTGCGGAGGCTCTCGTGGCTCGGGCGCTGATCCGCAGGCTGGTCTTCGGCGTCATCGCGGTCGCTGGCGTGGTCGTGCTGGCGTTCGTGCTGGAGTTCGTCGTTCCCGGCGACCCGGCCAAGGCGATCGCGCCCAGGGCGCAGAGCCCTGTCGTGCTCGCGAACATCAGGGCCCAGCTGCACCTGAACCAGCCGCTCGTCGTCCAGTTCGCCAGCTATTTCGGCAACCTGCTGCACGGGAACCTCGGTACCTCCTACATCCAGCGCCAGCCGGTCGCCTCGCTAGTAGCTCCCAGGCTGCTGACGACCGGCGTGCTCGCGCTGGCCGGCGTCATCGCCGAGGTGGTCATCGGCGGTGGCCTGGGCATCGTGGCCACGCTGTACGGCCGCGTCAGGACGCTGATCAGCGCCGTCAACCTGACGTTGCTCGCAGTTCCGATCTTCGTGCTCGGCCTGCTCCTGCTGCTCCTGTTCGGCTTCCGGCTCGGGATCGCGCCGGTGACCGGCGGCTCGGGCCCCGCGCAGCTCGTGCTGCCCGCGCTGACCCTCGGCCTGATAGGCGCGCCCTGGTACGCCCAGATCGTGGCTGACCAGATGCAGGAGTCGCTCGCCTCGTCCTATGTCAGGACCGCGGTGGCGAAGGGCCTGTCCGACTCCTACATCCTGCGGCGGCACGTGCTGCGGAACGTGCTGTCGCCTGCCATCACGATGGTGGGCCTGGATCTCGGGTCGTACCTGTCGGGCGTGGTCACGGTGGAGGTCGTGTTCATCTGGCCGGGTATCGGGTTGCTGGCCGTGAACTCGCTGCACAACCTGGACCGCCCCGTCGTGATGGGCACCGTGATCGTCGGCGCGGTCGCGGTCGTCTTCTTCAACCTGGTCGCCGACGTGCTGCGGATGTTCGTCGACCCGCGAACCAGGGAGGAAGCGTGACCCCCGGCGGGGACCCCGGCCCGGCGCTCGAGGTCACCGACCTGAACGTCGTGTACGGCGCGCCGGCACGAGTGCACGCGGTCAGGGACGCCTGCCTCACCGTCGCGGCCGGGCAGGTCGTCGCGCTGATCGGAGAGACCGGCAGCGGCAAGAGCTCGCTGGCGCTCGCGGCGGCTCGGCTCTTGCCCGGCACGGCCGAGATCAGGGGCCAGGTCAGCATCGCTGGCCGCGACGTGACCGCGCTGGGCCGCGCGGAATTCCGGCGGGTCAGGGCCAGGATGGTCGGCTGCATCGCGCAGGACGCGATGGCCGCGCTCAACCCGGTTGTGCCGGTCGGCAGGCAGATCGGCGAGCTGTTCACCCAGCATTCGCGGATGGGCAGGCAGCAAGCCGCCGAGGCCGCGATCGCGGCGCTTGCCCAGGTCGAGATCCGCCAGCCGGCGGCCGTGGCCAGGCTGTACCCGCATCAGCTCTCCGGCGGCATGCGCCAGCGGGTGATGATCGCGATGGCGGTCGCGCTCGCCCCGCCGCTGATCATCGCCGACGAGCCGACGACGGCGCTGGATGTCTCGACGCAGGCCGAGATTCTCGCACTGATCGGTGAGCTGCGGGAGAGCATGCGTTCAGGATTCTTGTGGATTACCCATGACATGGGCGTGGTCGCCGAGATCGCCGACTGGGCGGCCGTGATGTACGCGGGACGGATCGTGGAGCAGGCGCCGGCCGGGCAGATCTTCGATGCGCCGGCCCACCCGTACACCCTGGGCCTGCTGCGAACCAGGGACGACCTGCGGTCGGGGGTAGCCGGCACGCCGCTGTTCCAGATCCCCGGTGCACCGCCGGGTCCCGGTGAGGAGCCGCCAGGCTGCCCGTTCGCGCCGCGGTGCCCGCGGGTGACGGCCGTGTGCAATGAGGTCGATCCGGTTCTCGAGCCGGTCGCGGCTGGGCACCAGGCCGCCTGCCACCATCCTGCGTCCGCCGATTCGCACGGCGGAACGGCCTCCGCCTCGTGGCCTGCCGACGCGGGGCCCGCCGCAACGGGATCCGGCTCGGGATCCGGCTCGGGTCCCGGCGGTGCAGGGGCGCGGCCATGATCAGCTTCGAGGGCGCCAGCAAGCGGTACAGGGGCGGCCGGCTGGCGCTCGATGACGTGACGTTCACGGTGCCCGATGGCGGGAGCATCGGGCTGGTCGGCGAGTCAGGGTCCGGCAAGACCACGTGCATCAGGCTCGCGCTCGGGCTTGAACGGCCGACGGCGGGACGGCTGACGTTCGGCGGGACGCCGTACCCGTCAGGCCGGAGCCGGCTGCGCGTCCTGCGCAGGCAGATCGGGTTCGTGCTGCAGGACCCGTACGACTCGCTCGACCCGCGGATGACGATCAGGGACATCGTCGCCGAGCCGCTCAGGGTCCACGGGCTGCCTGGCGGGCGGGGACAGGGCGGTGACGCGCTGGTCGCCGGGCAGCTTGCCGCCGTCGGCCTGCCCGGCGCCGACCTGCGCAGCTACCCGGCGCGCTACTCGGGCGGCGGGCGGCAGCGGATCGCGATCGCCAGGGCACTGATCGCCGCCCCCTCGGTGCTGATCTGCGACGAGCCGACGTCCAGCCTCGACGTCTCCGTGCAGTCCCAGATCGTGAACCTGCTGCTTGACGCGGGCCGTGAGCGGCACCTGTCGATGCTGTTCGTGACCCACGACCTGGACCTCATCGGCCGAGTCGTTGACACCGTCGCCGTGATGTACGGCGGCAGGATCGTCGAGATCGGGCCGGCCGATCAGATCCGCCAGTCGCCCAGGCACCACTACACCAGGGCCCTGCACGACGCCGTCCCTGCCGACCACCCGAGTAACAGAAGGCTGGCGGTGCGGACGGCCGGGCGGGCGGAAGCGGATCTGGAAGCAGCCAGGCCGGATGCGGCGGCCGGGGACGCTGGCGGCCGCGAAACCGGGACCGGCAGCTGCGTGTTCGCCAGCCGCTGCCTCCGCGCGGAGGCGCGCTGCCGCCAGGAGCGCCCGCCCATGACCGAAGACGGTACGGGCAGGTCATATGCTTGCTTTTATCCGATCTGAGTTATCTGCGCGATCACGGGGGTCACGTGCCGATGCCGGCCGGGTACGACGCGGTGGTGGTCGGCGGCGGCCACAATGGGCTTGTCGCCGCCGCGTACCTGGCGCGCAGCGGCACGCGGACGCTGGTCTGCGAACGACGCGAGGCGCTCGGCGGTGCCGCGGTCAGCGAGCATCCGTTCGGCCCGCGCTACACGGTGAGCTCGCTGTCCTATGTCGTATCGCTGCTGCCCGCGGGTCTCGTCCGCGACCTGCGGCTCGACCGGCACGGCTACCACGTGTACCCGCAGGGTCCATACTTCGCGCCGCGTGCCGACGGCCGCTACCTGCGCCTGCCCGCCGATCCGGCGCAACGGCACGCGGAGATAGCCAAGTTCTCGGCGCAGGACGCCGACCACTACGCCGGCTACGAGGCGAGGCTGGTCAGGATCGCCGGCATCCTCGGCCCCATGCTGACCGAGATCCCGCCGAAGCTGGGTTCCCGGCGGCCAGCTGACCTGCTCGGCCAGGGCCTGTTGCTGCGGCATCTGCGCAAGGTCGACGCCCGGCTCGCGGTCGACATCACCAGGCTGCTCACCGGCAGCGTCGCTGACCTGCTCGACCAGTACTTCACCAGCGACGCCCTGCGCGGACTGCTGTCGGTATCCGGCGTGATCGGGATGTGGGCGGGCCCGCGGTCGGGTGGGACCGGCTACGTGACGCTGCATCACCACATCGGCGACACCGATGGCCAGGCGGGCGCCTGGGGCTTCCCGCGCGGCGGCATGGGCGCCGTCACGGCAGCGCTGGCCGCCGCGGCCAAGTCGTTCGGCGCGGAGATCAGGACGGGCACCGAGGTCGCCGCGATCACGACATCCGGCGGCAGGGCGACCGGCGTGGACCTGGCGACGGGCGAGCACATAGCGGCGCCGGTCGTGATCACGACGGCGCACCCGCAGCTCTCGTTCCTCAAGCTGGTCGATCCCGCAGTCCTGCCGGCCGACTTCGTCGCGGACATCCGCGGCTGGCAGACCAGGAGCGGCACCGTGAAGCTGAACCTGGCGCTGGACAGGCTGCCGGTCTTCGCGAGCCACCCGCACGTCGACCCGCAGGTGCACGGCGGAACCATCGTGCTTGCTGACAGCCTTGACGAGATAGAGACGTCGTTCCAGGAGGCGGTCAGCGGGCGCCCGTCGACGGCGCCGTTCGCCGACATCTGCATCCCGAGCGTGTTCGACGACTCGCTCGCCCCGGCAGGGCAGCACGTGATGTCGCTGTTCACGCAGTGGGTGCCGCACGCCTACGCGGACGAGCCTGACGATGCTGAGCTCGACAAGTACGCGGACCGCGTGATCGCCAGGATGGAGGAGGCCGCGCCCGGGTTCACGGCGTCGGTGCTGCACCGCCAGGTGATCGGCCCGCACCAGATGCAGCAGGAGTACGGCCTGGTCGGCGGCAACATCTTTCACGGCGAGCTGACCATGGGGCAGATGTTTCACGCCAGGCCTGCCGCCGGCTACGCCGACTTGCGCACCCCGCTCCGCGGCCTCTACCAGGCGGGCTCGTCCACGCACGGCGGGGGTGGTGTCACGGGCATCCCTGGCCGCAACGTGGTCCGCCAGATTCTCGGGGACCGCCGCGCCTCGCGCTGGCGCCGCTCCCGGTAACCCCCACGGGACGCCGCTGGCGCCGCTCCCGGTAACCCTCACAGGACGCGTGCCGGCCGGATGGCGCGGGGAGCGTCGTCAGGCCGGGGCTGAGGCTTCCTGGGGGACGCCGCCGCCGCGGTCATCGTCGCCGCGCCTGGCGAGGCTCGCGCGGCGGAGCGCCGGGTTGATGGCGCCGAGCACGAGGGCGCCGGCGACGCAAGCCAGGCCCCCGCTGACCACCGAGATGGTCACAGAGAAAAGCTGGGCGACGAGGCCGGCCTCCACGTTGCCGAGCGACGGAGCCGTCGTCACCTGCGCCAGGTACAGGCTGGAGACCCGGCCGCGCAAGGCGTCAGGCGTGTAGTGCTGCAGCAGCGCGTTCCGCAGGACCTCGGATATGAGGTCGGACATGCCGGCGAGCGCGAGGAACGCGAGCGCGACCACCAGGTTCGTGCTGAGCCCGAAACCTACGACGGCAGCGCCCCAGGACAGGCCCGCGCCGATGACCACGATTCCCGGGCGTCTGAGCCTGCCGGTCCAGCCGCTGGACGCCGCGCCGACCAGCGCGCCGAAGCCGGGCGCGGCCGCGAGCAGCCCGAACGTGGCCGAGCCACCGTGGAAGTGCTCCTGGGCCAGCGCGGGGAACAGCGCCGACGGCATCCCGAACAGCATCGCGCTGGTGTCGACGGCGAGCATCCCGCCGACGACGGGGTTGTGCCTGACATGCCGCAGGCCCTCCGCCATCGAACGGAAACCGGGCCGTCCGGCCCGGACTTCGGGCGGCAGCGGCCTGATGAACCACGCGGTCCCGGCGAAGACCGCGAAGCAGGCCGTGTTGATCGCGTAGCACGCGGCCAGGCCGGGGCCTGCGATCAGCGCGCCCGCGAGCGCTGGACCGCCCAGGTTACCAAGCTGCCCGCTCATCGCGCCGAGCGCGGCCGCGGCGGCGAGCTGGTCCGGCCTGATCAGCGCGGGCATCGCGGCCGTCGAGGCCGGGGAACCCAGCCCAGAGAGCGCGCCGATCGCGGTCACGAGCACGTAGACGGCCCAGAGCGCGGGACGCGCGAGTAGGCTGTTGACCATCAGCAGCGCGGCGAGCAGCGCGAGCGGCGCCCTAGTTGCCGCCATCAGCAGCCGCCGGTCGTGCCGGTCGGCGAGCATGCCGCCGGCCATCAGGCCGGCGAACATGCCGATGCTGTCCGCCAGGGTCAGCGCGCCGACGGCGAGCGAGGACTTGGTCAGGGCGTAGACCTGCCAGTTGGCGGCCGTGGTTGCGACCGCGTTGCCGGCCATCGACGCGAACCTGCCGGTGAAGAGCAACCTGAAGTCCCGGCCCTCGCGCAGCGGGCTGATGTCGATGGCGATCTGGCCGATCCGCATCCCGCTCCGTCCGTGGGCCGCACCCGCACGGCGTCGCACGCGGCCGCGGGTTCGTTAGCCAGGGTAACCGTCGGCCCAGGAGCGGAGAAACCGGGCAACGTATTTCATCTCATGACAAGTGCCGGCCGCTGCGTCCGTTCCCGGCTCGGCGCAGGCGGCGCGAAGGGGGCGAGCCCGGCCGCCACCGCCCTGTCGGCCGCCGCGGCCGCCACCGCCCTGTCGGCCGCCGCGGCCGCCGCCACCCGGCCCAAGAAAGAACAGCGATGTGCCGTCACCCGCACTCTTTGAACCTTGCCGGCACTTTGCTGTTCCATTTTCGGCTCGATGAGACTTGTTGCTCGGGCCTCGGCAGGCCTCGCGCGGGCGTTCCGCGCCCGGGTGTGCGGGCGCCGGGGAGTTCCGGCATCATGAAAGGTCAGGAGCACGCGGGGGCGCTGACCTCCGTACTGCTGGCCCGACAGCAGCCAGGCCGATACCCTGGCTGCCGCCGAATAGGGCCGTGACCAGGGAGGATGTCCATGCACCAGCCGCCGGTCCCGCACATCGCGAGCACCGACCCGCAGATCGCTGACCTGATCCAGGCCGAGGCCAGGCGCCAGTTCGAGAAACTGCGCATGATCGCGTCCGAGAACTACGTGTCCGTGGCGGTGCTCGAGGCGAGCGGCTCGGTGCTGACCAACAAGTACTCAGAGGGTTACCCGGGCAAGCGCTATTACGAGGGCCAGCAGAACGTCGACCCGATCGAGACGATAGCGGTGCAGCGCGCCAAGGACCTGTTCGGGGTCGAGCACGCCAACGTCCAGCCGTACTCTGGCTCACCAGCGAACCTCGCCGTGTACCTGGCGTTCCTGCAGCCCGGCGACACCGTGATGGGGATGTCGCTGCCGATGGGCGGGCACCTCACGCACGGCTGGCCGGTCTCGGTCACCGGCAAGTGGTTCAGGTCGGTCCAGTACGGCGTGCGCGCGGACACCGGCATGATCGACGTCGACGAGGTGCGTGACCTGGCCCGCAAGGAGCAGCCGAAGGTCATCTTCTGCGGCGGCACCGCCATTCCGCGGACCATCGACTTTCCGGCCTTCGCGCAGATCGCCGGGGAGGCGGGGGCCGTTCTCGTCGCTGACATCGCCCATATCGCCGGCCTCATCGCGGGCGGCGCGCACCCGTCGCCGGTGGGACACGCGAGCGTGATCACCACGACCACGCACAAGACGCTGCGCGGCCCGCGCGGCGCGATGATCATGAGCACGGCCGAGCACGCGAAGGAGATCGACAAGGCGGTGTTCCCTGGCCTGCAGGGCGGCCCGCACGACCACACGACCGCGGCGATCGCGGTGGCCCTCAAGGAGGCGTCGGCGCCTGAGTTCCGAGGCTACGCGCATCAGATCGTCGCGAACGCGAAGGCTCTCGCTGCCGCCCTGACGGAGCGCGGCTACAGCCTGGTCTCCGGCGGCACCGACAACCACCTGATACTGATCGACCTGACGCCGCAGGAGATCGGCGGCAAGCCCGCGGCACGAGCGCTGGACCGGGCCGGCATCGAGGTGAACTACAACACCGTGCCGTTCGACACCCGCAGGCCGTTCGATCCGTCCGGGCTCCGCATCGGCGCGTCCGCGATCACCACCCGCGGCCTCACCGAGGAGCACATGCCGCAGGTTGCCGCCTGGATGGACGAGGCGATCAGGGCCGCGAGCAAGCAGGACGACATGGTCATCGACCGGATCGCAGGACAGGTTCGCGACCTGCTCGCGGGCTTCCCGATGCCGGGCTTCTCGGTACAAGCCTAGCCGCGGTGCCAGGCCTGACAACCGGGCAACCGTGAGAGCACCGCGGAGCACTTAGACCAGGCATTAACGAAAGCCATTTCACTGGCCAGACCTTGCCATTCGCTGCGATCGAATATAGTTTCGAACTAAGCGCAGCTGCCTGTCTTCCCCTGGGTAGCCGACGGAGCGAGCGGTCCTCAGGGACGCCTTCCGGCACCCGGTTCCGGCCAGCGCCGGCCGGTACCAGGGGACTGATGCTCGTCCGGGACCGTACGGACGCGCAGGCAGGTGATCAGGTGAGCGGTGTCCGATCGGAGCCGGTCGACGTGTGGGTGATCGACGGCAGGCCGGCCAGGTTCGTCTGGCGGGAACGCCTGTACACGGTGCTGTCGATCCTGGAGCGCCCGCCGGCGCAGCCGGCGGCCCATCAGCAAGGTGCCCATGAGGAGCAGGACCGCGAGGGCGGGCCCGCCGCGTGGCGCTGCTGGAAGGTGACCGCTTCCGCCGGGCGGAATGTCCCGGCCAACATCTACCGGCTGTGCCTGGATCCCTCGACCGGCCGCTGGCAGCTGACCAGGAACGGCCGGTAACGCGTCACCTGGCTGCCCGTGTCGCCCGTCTCCCCGACCCGCTCCGCCCCGCGCGCGGCTGTAGATCCCTACCGAAGGACAGGCGGCGTCATGGTCGGCACGCCACTCCGCCGCCGCCCTTCCTCCCATGATCGACTTGACATTGGATCTGAAACGGCCACTCTGACGCCCGAAATAGGCGCTTTGCGGGGGCCAATCGGATCCAAAGTCGCGGCGCCGGCACCAGCGGGGAGAACCTCCAGCCGGACGGGGATCTCGCCGGACGGGGATCTCGCCGGGCAATGTGGTGTCGCATCGCACTGACGCTTCACCTCGGACGGCAGGCCGGAGTCCGCGCTGGCGCTGAAATAGCCGCCGCGATCTGGTTGTCGCGATCTGCCGGAGCGCGGAGGCTAGCGGCGCTCCGGGCAGCGCAGGTGCGCGGAAGGGTCGGCGGCGCAGAACTGGAATTCCAAGATCATCGAAGAATTCCGCGCGAACGGCGGCAAGGTTGGCGGGCCATTCGAGGGCGCGCCGCTGCTGCTCTTGCACACGACTGGCGCGAGGACGGGTCAGGAACGCGTCAATCCGTTTATGTACTGGACCGACGGCGACCGGCCGGTGGTATTCGCGTCCAAGGCCGGCGCGGACGAGGCGGAGCGCGCGCCTGGGAAGCGCAGAAAGCGTGGCCGGGGTTCGCCGGCTACGAGGAGCGCACGGACCGGCAGATCCCTGTGGTGGTTCTCGGACCGGCTAGCGGCCTGGACGGGTGCCGTCCGGGATGAGCCGCCGGCAGCAGGCACGGCGGACATGCCGGACGGCCAAGCGCCTTCCGCCGGCGGGGATTCGGATGCGCCGCCTAAATGCGCGGCGCGCCGGCCGCGCCAGAATCGGCTGTACTACTAATCTCTTTTTCCGGATCTACTGAATTGCAAAGCTAGGCTTTACAATTCGCAATGCATTTGCAATATCGCTTTATCGCGACGCTGTACATGACACTAAGCCGCAAGCACCGACGGGGAGTCCGGTTCAGGGCGCGGACTGCGGCTGCACGGGGGAGGGCGTCATTCGTCATGGCTGGCGGGAGAATTGCGGCCGCGACGCTCTGCGCACTGCTGCCCCTGAGCGCGAGCCAGGCTGTGCTGGGGCAGTATGGGCCGGGCCAGCATGGGCTGGGCCAGTCCGGGCCGGCCCAGGTGGCCCTGGCCGGCGCCACGATGCACGTCAAGACCGTCAGCTACCGCGGCTATACGTTCCGCGTGCCCAGGTCGTGGCCCGTCATCGACGAGCGCACGCATCCCAGGGCCTGCGTCAGGTTCGACCAGCACGCGGTCTACCTGGGCGCCGTGAGCGGCGACGAATTCTGCCCGAGCTGGCTGCTCGGCACGACCGAGTCGATCCTGATCCAGCCCGGCCCCGCGAAATCCGCCAGGGCATCGGCGGAGAACCCGGTCGCGCGGCAGATCACGGCGCGTGCCGCCGGCATCACGATCACAGCCACGTTCGGCACTGATCCGACCGTCATCTACCGGATACTCGCCAGCGCGAAGCTGCCGTCGCCGGTGATCACGCCGTCCGATCCCGAGCGGCCGTCAGGACAGGGGAACCCTGACGGCCACGCGGCCAGGGCCAGCCGCCGGTCGTCGCGCGCACATCGCCCGACCCCTCGCCCGCCGCTGCCCACCGCCGTGGCCAGGTACCGCGGGCTTGGCTTCGATTCGTGCGCCGCACCGAGCCTGGCAACCATGCGCGCCTGGCGGCGTCACTCGCCGTACCGCGCCATCGGCATCTACATCGGGGGCGCCGACCGGGCCTGCGCACAGGCCAACCTCAGGCAGTCATGGGTTCGCGCGGCGGCGCGAGCTGGCTGGCGGTTCATCCCGCTGTACGCCGGCCCGCAGGCGGCATTCGGGGAGCTGCACGCCCCGGCAAGGCAGGGCAGGGCCGCGGCGCGGGATGCGGTGGCGCAGGCGCGGCGGCTCGGCTTCGGGCGCAAGACGCCGATCTACTACGACATGGAAGCCTTCCTGCCGGGCGCCAGGCGCGCGGCGCTGCGCTTCCTGTCAGCCTGGACCGCGAAGGTGCACCGGCTGCACTTCTCCTCGGGCGTCTACAGCAGCTCTGATTCCGGCATCGCCTACCTGTCGAACCAGTACCGCAAGGGCAAGTACGCCATGCCGAACGTGATCTACGACGCGCTCTGGAATGGCTCGCCAGGAACCCACGACCGGAACCTGGGCAAGGGCCAGTGGCACCACCACCGCATCCACCAGTTCAGCGGCAACGTGACCAAGCACTTCGGCGGGCACGCGATCAACATCGACAAGGACTATCTCGACGTGCGGCTTGGGCGGCCGATCGCGACCTCGCAGGCGACGTCCGCCGTGACGCTGCCCGACGGCTCGACCGACCTTTTCTACCGCGCGCACGGCCGCCGGATCTGGTTCGACAGGAACGCTGGCAAGGGCTGGTCGAGGCCGGTTCAGGTCAGCGGCAAGGCGTCCTCAGCGCCGTCCGTGGTCTACGCGGGCTCGTCGGTGCACGTCTTCTACTCCGACCGGGCGGGATACCTGTGGGACGACTCCTACCACCCTGACGGGAAGCTTCAGGGCAGGCACCGGCTCACGATGATGGGACGGCTCGGCTCGGCCCCCCGCGCGGTGGCGCAGCCAGACGGTGCCGTCGACGTGTTCTGGCACGGATCAGCCGACGATCACCTGTGGCACGGCCAGTACCTGCCAGACTCAGGCTGGAGCGGCCCCCAGGGCCTCGGCGGTGACCTCGCGTCTGGCCCGTCGCCTGTCGTCTCGGCGGCCGGGGCGACGACGGTGCTCTGGAAGGGGCGGGACGCGAGCCTGTGGTGCGTGACGCGGGGGCTGCTCGGCACCTGGGCAGCGCCGCGCCGCCTCGGCATGGGCCCGCTGGGCGGCCCGCCGCAGGCAACGGCGCAACCCGACGGCGGTGTGCAGGTCTACTGGCGCGGGTCGGGCAACTCCTTCATCTGGGAGGCCTTCTACCGTCCGGGAACCGGCTGGTTCGGACCGCGCGATCTCGGCGGCAACGTCCGTTCCGTGCCGTGGCCAGCGACAGCGACCGGAACGGTGCGCGTCCTATGGCGCGGACCCGGGCATCGGCTCACCTACATCAGGCATCGGTCGGCGCGCCAGTGGAACGCCGTTTCGTGGCGCGGGCCGGTGCCGCTGAAGAGCGGCTGGCTCGGCTCTGCGCCCTTCGCTGCCGTCGGCGGCCCCGGTGCTGACCTGCACGTCTTCTGGCTGGGCCGGCACGGGAAGCTGTGGACGGCCGCGCTGAGGAAGAGCAGCTGGAGCAAGCCGGTCCGGCTCGGCGGCTAGGCACGCCGCCGGCCTACAGCCCGATCTGGCTCGCCGTCCTGCGCCAGTCGATCGTCGGGATCATCGCCTCTGACCTGACCCGGTGCGCGAAGCGCTTGGTGATCTCGAAGAGCGATTCGATCAGGGTGTCGGAGAGCATGTGCGGCTCAAGGCCGAGCTCGACGAGACCGGAGTGCACGACGTTGTAGTGGTGGCCTTCCTCCTCCACCCGCGGGTTCGCGAGGCGCTCGACCGTCACCTTCTCCGGGCTGAGCCTGGCGATGGTCTGCGCCATCTGGGTGATCGACAGCGACTGCGTCATCTGGTTGAAAACCCTGAACTCGCCGCGCTCCGCCGGGTTCTCGCAGGCCAGCTGCAGGCAGCGGACGGTGTCCCTGACCTCGATGATGCCGCGGACCTGGCTGCCGTTGCCGTAGACCGTCAGCGGCTCGCCGATCACCGACTGGATCACGAACCTGTTCAGGACGGTGCCGAAGACGGCGTCGTAGTCGTACCTGGTCGCGAGGCGGTCGTCCCTGGCCGTCTCCGGCGTCTGCTGCCCGTAGACGACGCCCTGGTTGAGGTCGGTCGCGCGGAGGTCCCAGATCCGGCACGCGAACTCGATGTTGTGGCTGTCGTGCACCTTCGACAGGTGGTAGTACGAGCCTGGCCGCTTCGGGTAGAGCACGCGGTCCTTGCGTCCCTTGTGCTCGATCTCGATCCAGCCTTCCTCGATATCGATGTTGGGGGTGCCGTAGGCACCCATGGTCCCGAGCTTGACCAGGTGGATGTCCGGATCGATCTCGGCGATCGCGTACAGCACGTTCATCGTGCCGACCACGTTGTTGACCTGGGTGTAGACCGCGTGCTTGCGGTCCACCATCGAGTACGGCGCGGCGCGCTGCTCGGCGAAGTGAACGATCGCGTCGGGGCGGAAGTCGCGCACGACGTGGTAGGTGAAATCGGCGTCGGTGAGGTCGCCGATGTAGCAGCCAATCTCCTGGCCGGTCAGCTCGTGCCAGACCCGGATCCTGGTCTGGAGGGCCTCGATCGGCACGAGGCTGTCGACGCCCATCTCGAAGTCGTAGCCGCGTCGGGCGAAGTTGTCGAGCACGGCGACGTGATGTCCGACCTCGGACAGATGCAGTGCCGTCGGCCAGCCGAGGTATCCGTCGCCGCCGAGAATCAAGATCTTCACTGTTGCTCCTGCTATCCGCGCTGCATCAACCATCGCACACGGGGTACTAACCAGTGCCAGGCGACCAGCGAAGCTGAGCGGGTAAGTCGAGGTCAGCGCGCCCTTTCGGGTGCGTTCCCGTGTCCGGCCTAGTGGGCCGCCGTACTGTATACGTGTCCGTTGACCAGCATGTCTTCGCTCAGCAAGGACATCAATGCCACACCTCATCGACAAGCTGCCTGACGCGCTCGCGACCCGCTTGAGGTCGGGTCTCGCCCGGCAGTTCACCCGGTTCGCGCTGGTCGCGGTCGTCGCGCTGGGCGCTAGTGAGCTCACGCTGAGCATCGCGTACCTGGCGGGCGCGACCGGCGGTGTCGCTGGCTTGTGCGGCTGGCTGGTCGGTGCGGGCACGAGCTATGTCCTGAGCCGCTGGGCGTGGCAGCGCAAGGGCCGTCCGCACTTGCTGAAGGAGACGCTGCCGTTCTGGGCCATCTCGATCGGAACGGCCGCTGTGCTGTCGCTGACCTCGCACTTCGCGGCCAGCTACGCCAAGCATGAGGGCATGCCCAAGCACGAGGCTGTCGTCGTCGTGGCCCTCGCCTACCTGGCCGCCAACTTCGTGACGTTCATGACCAGGTTCCTGATCTTCCATTACGTGCTCTTTGCCGACCGGAACGGCAGGCCGGGGACCGCGCAGTCGCCGGAGGCCGAGGCGCTGTCACCGATCGCCGCCATGGTGCCAGGCGCCGACGAACCTGGTCAGCGCCCGTCGTCGCTGGCCAGCAGGGATGACGCCCGGCGCTGACCGCCAGGAGCCCGGTCCGGCTCAGGCTCCCCTGCGGGTCCTGCGCCGCTCGCGCCACCACGTGCCGCCGATGACCCTGGCGAAGTACAGGCCGTAGAGCGCGTTGTGGCCCTTCTTGCTCTGCCCCACCTTGCGCTTGTGGATGGTCGCCGGCACTTCGCTGACCCGGTAGCCGTGCGCGAGCACGCCGATGAGCAACTCCGAGGCCTGATACTGCGGCTGCTCGAGCAGCACGGCCCCGGTGACCTCGGCGCGCATCGCGCGCAGTCCGAACGAGGGATCGGTGACCCGCTGTCCGGTCAGCATGCTGATCGTCAGCGCGAACACCCGGACGCCGAGCTTGCGTACCGGGTCCTTGGTCTCCTCACTGCCCTGCGTCCGCGAGCCGGAGACGAAGTCAGCGTCGCCCGCCAGGATCGGTGCCAGCAGCGCGGGGATCTCCGCCGGGTTGTACTGGCCGTCCGCGTCGGTCGTGACGATGTACTGCGCCCCGCCCTCGCGCGCGAGCCGGTAGCCGAGCCGCAGGGCCGCGCCCTGACCCCGGTTCACCGGGACGTCGCAGACCAGTGCCCCAGCGGCGTCGGCCTCCTTGACGGTCGAGTCGGCTGACCCGTCTGACACGACGATCTTGGCGACCTCAAGCCCGGACACGACCGGCGGCAGCGCCTCGATGACCGGGCCGATCGCGCCCTCCTCGTTGTAGGCGGCGATCACGATGGCCAGCGGCGGGAGGTTGGTGGCGCGGGTACCGTACTGACTGGAGAACGCCTCGATCGCGGCGTCGTCGACAGCCCCCTGGTCGACGGGCGCGTGGTTGGTAGCACGGCTGCCGGTGCGGCTCTGACGTGATGTCACCTGGCTGTCTCCGAGAATTCAGGCCACACAGTGGCGATGCCTGCCTTGAGATCGAACCGGGGCGCGTACCCCAGGGCTCTCGCGGCCGAGATGTCGATGATCACGGCCGGCATCTCCCCAGGTTTCGGCGGGACGTGTTCGACCGGTAGTTCCGCGCCCGTAACTGATCGCGCGGCCTCCACGATATCGTTCACCGTCACCGATTCTCCCGAACCCAGTATCAACGGGCCGTTATGCCTGGAACGCCAGGCCAGCAGGATGCCGCTGACGACGTCGTCGACGTGCACCAGGTCGCGCATCTGGGTGCCGTCGCCGAAGATCTGGACGCCCCTGCCGTCACGGGCAGCACGGAGCAGCCGCGGCACGAACGAGTCCTTGGCCTCCATGCCGGGCCCGTAGACGCTGGAGAACCGCAGCGCCGCGCCGGTGAGGCCGTAACTGGCGGCGTACGCCGAGAGCAGCATTTCCCCGGCCGCCTTGGTCGCGCCGTATGGCGTCAGCGGGCGCAGCGGCGTCTGCTCGCTGATCGTGGCCATGCCGACGTCGCCGGCGACGGCGTTCGTGGAGGCGAGCAGGAAGACGCCGACGTCGCGCTGCCTGGCGTGCTCGAGCAGGCTGGTCGTCGTCTCCACGTTCAGCTTGTGCGTGCCGACGGGGTCAGCCGCGGAGCGGAGCACGGACGTGACCGCGGCGAGATGAACGATGACGTCGGTTCCTGGCCTGACGACCTCCGCGATGAACGCCGGGTCCCGCAGGTCCCCGACCACCGAACTGGCGCGCTCGTCGGTGCACGCGTGCCGGTCAGCGGAGGCGACCTCGTGTCCCTGATCGAGCAGCGCACGGACAAGGCGGCGCCCGATGAACCCAGCCCCGCCGGTGACGAGCACCCGGGACAGGCTCCCGTCCGCCATTGAACGCTCCTCGCGTGAGTCCGCAACCGCGGGCCGGTCCGCCACGTCCCGGCGTCGATTTCTGAGGTTGAACGAACCGATCGGCGTGATCGTGCCCGCAGGGGCGACCGTGCTTACCGTGGCTGTCCCGCGGCCGTTCCCGTTGCGGTCGCCAGAAGGCCGGCCCGCGTGCGCGAAATGCCAGGCCAGTGTAGCTGCCCGGGTTGCGGCCGAGGCGCGCACGGCCAGGTTGTTCAGGTCGCGGCGCTGGTCAGATGGCATGCCGAGGGCGCGGCCGCTGTGCCATGCTGGCGATTGTGGCCTGGCGAGATGGTGTGGACGACAACGGAGCGGCGGACGGCGGTTCCGACCCTGAACTGAGCGCACTGCGGTCGCGGACCGACCTCGCGGGGCTCCCTCCGCTCACCAGGGCGGTGACCGAGCAGGTGATCGGCAGCACTGCAGAGGTTAGTTATGCCCAGGATCTTGTCTGCTCAGAACCGTGGCTCGAGGCCGCGGCCGGCGCGCTGGCGGCCGGAGCGCCCATCGTTGCCGACGGGCCGATGGTGACCGCGGGCATCGCGAGCGAGATCACGATCTGCAAGTCGGGTGAGTCGCTGACCGAGCGGCTGTCGCGCACCGCGGGGATCGCGAAGGCTGCGGCCGCGGTCCGGCTGGCGTTCGGCGAGGCAGGGCCAGGCGCGATCTGGGTAGTGGGCGAGGAGCCTGTCGCGATCTTCGAGATCATCGCCAGGGGCGTGCAACCGACGCTCGTCATCGGGATGCCGGCCGGCTTCGTCGCGGCGGTGCAGGCCAAGCGGACGCTCAGGGAGAGCGGGCTGCCGATGCTGACCAACGCTACGGAGAAAGGCGGCCCCGCGGCCGCGGCCGCCGTGTGCCGGGTGCTGCTCGCCGCGTCGCGGCCGGCCTGCCGGCCAGCCGAGAACCTCGGAGTTGCGGGGCGGATTCGCACGTCCTAGCTCGGGGTCTGCCGAGGGGTAGGCTGCTGATACCGACAACTCTCGCGTATCGCCCGCAGCTCGTTTTGCACAATCGCGGCGGTAGCCTGCGTCCGCGGCGCACAATTACGCCATGGGGGTTGTTTGGCGCTATGGCTCTTGTGGCCGGTGACCTGGTTGGATGGGTGTTTCGACCGGCGGCTTGAATAGCGGAGGCCCGGAGGCATGAAAGAGGGACAGGGCGCGGCTCCCGCATCGGTGCCCTGGGGTGGCGCGGAGGCCCCCGCACGCCCCGCCGACGTCCGTGTCCCGAGCGCGCTGGCCGGCCAGCTCGACGAGGCGGAACCGCACATCCGCGTCGATGCCCGCAAGCTCGAATCCGCTCTCATCGACCTCCGCGACGCGGTCACCAGGACGCAGCTGCTGCTGGACTTCCCGGGGATCGAGGCGGTCAGGGCCGAACGGCAGCACGTGATCAGCCAGGTCGAGGACTACCTGCTGCCGCGGCTGCGGCGGTCGGGCGCGCCGATCATGATCTCCATGGTGGGCTCGACCGGAGCCGGCAAGTCGACACTGCTGAACAGCATCGCGGGCCGCCAGGTGAGCGCGACCGGCATCCGCAGGCCCACGACGAACAGCCCCGTGCTCGCCTGCCACCCCGACGAGGTCGGCTGGTTCGCCGAGAACGTCTTCTTGCCCACGCTGCCGCGGGTGCGGCAGCAGGGACTGGCGATGCCGGGCAGGGACGGTTTGCTCGTGCTCGCGACGAGCACGGGGATGCCGCGCGGCATCGCGCTGCTTGACACCCCCGACATCGACTCGGTCGTCGCCGCGCACCGGCAGTTCGCGCGGCAGTTCCTCGACGCCTCGGACCTGTGGCTGTTCGTCACCACCGCGCGGCGGTACGCCGACGCGGTCGTCTGGGACCTGCTGAAGGACGCGCGCGACCGCGGCGCCTCGCTTGGCATCGTGCTGTCCAGGGTGCCGCCCGCCTCGATCGGCCAGCTGACCGGGCACTTCGGGGCGATGCTGGACGCCAACGGGCTCGGCGACGTGCCGCGATTCGTCGTGCCGGAAACGGTCGTCACCGACGCGCAGCTGCCGCCCGAGGTATCCGCGCCGGTGCGAGCCTGGCTCGAGGACACCTCCAAGCGCGACGACCGCAGGATCGCGATCCTCACCCAGACCATGTCAGGGGTGCTCGACTCGTTCGAGACGCGGGTTCCCGCGCTCGCGGCCCAGGCGCAGACGCAGCTCGACCTGGGCGCCGAACTTCGGTCAGCAGCCGACGCCGCCTACGCGGCCGCGCTCGCCGAGCACGACGAGGCGATCAGGAGCGGTTCGCTGCTGCGCGGCGAGGTCGTCGCGAGGTGGCAGGACTTCGCCGGAACCGGCGACCTGATGCGCACGCTGGAGATGCGCAAGGGCAAGCGGGCCCAGCGGTCGAAGAAGCACGGAGCGTTCCCGGCCAGGGCACAGGCGCTCAAGGCGGCGCTGCGGCAGAGCCTCGAGGCGCTGACCACGTCGCTCGCCGACCGCGCCGCCGAGGACGCGATGGAGCGCTGGCAGTCCAGCCCCGCAGGCGCTGGCCTGCTGACCGAGGCCAGGCAGGCGCAGCAGCTGCCGCTGGGTTCTGACCTGACGTACGCCTCGCTCCGGAAGTGGGAAGGCGAGCTGCAGTGGGGCTTCCCTGGCGTGCAGAGCGAGCTGGCATCCAGCCTGCCGCAGGGCGGAGTCGACGCGCTCGGCCGCTCGTCGGCCGACCTGCCGCGCCGCGTCGCCCAGGCGGTCTCGGCGTGGCAGGACTACCTGCTCCATCTTGTGCAGACCGAGAACGTCACCAGGCGGTCGATTGCCAGGATCGCCTCGTTCGATCCCGAATCGCTTTCGCTGGTCATGACCATTGGCGTGCTCGGTTATGGTGCAGGAGATGTCCTGGTCAGCGACGGTACGAGTGCAGGACCGCAGCGCCTGCTCACCTCGCTGTTCGGGGCCGGGCTGCTCCGCGACATCGGCGGCCAGGCCCGGCAGGACCTGCATGAGAGGATCGGCCTGCTGTTCGCTGAAGAGGCACTGCGGTTCACGGCGCTGATCGATGCTGTCGGCGCTCCCGATGACGCCGCGCCCGCCGATCTCTACCAGGCCAGCTATTCCTTGGAGTCTGCGCGATGAACACGCGACGGCAGGCAACGGCCGACCGGGAACGCCGGATCAAGGTGCGCCGTCCTGCGGCCGGCGGCGCGGGCGATGACGAGGCGCCCCGCGAGGACGGAAGGCAGGCCGCGGACGCCGCAGGGGGAGCCGGTCAGGTAACGGCCCCGGAATCCGGCGACGCCACGGACGCGGACGCCGGCGCTGGCGGCACGGGCAACGCGGCCGCCGGCGCTGGCGGCACGGGCAACGCGGCCGCCGGAGCCCGCGGTTCGGTGGCGGGAGCCTGGATAGCGTCGACGAACGCAGCCAGGCTGGCCGCCCGCAACGCGCGGGCCGCGGCGACCGGGACCTCGGGCCGCGCCGCGCCGGCCCGTCATGCCGGAGCTCCGGCGCCTGCGGGTGCCGGCGCACCTGAGAAGGCGCAGCCTGCTGTGGCACAGGCCGGCGGCGGGGCTGCCCCTGCTGACTCGCCAGCGCAACCGGACGTTCCAGGTCGCGCTGAGGTGGGACCGGCCAGAGTCGGCAGGAGACGGCAGCCGATCCGGGTCCCGGCCGGCCCGCAGGTCAGATCGCGCGCCGGCGCCAGGCCAGCACCGGCCGTCCGGCCCGCGGGCAGCGGCCCCGCGGGCAGCGGCCCCGCGGGCAGCGGCCCCGTGGTGGGTGGCCCCGTGGTGGGTGGCCCCGTGGTGGGTGGCCCCGTGGTGGGTGGCCCCGTGGTGGGTGGCCCCGTGGTGGGCGGCCCTGTGGTGGGCGGTTCCGCCGCGGGCGGCCCCCATGGGACGCCAGGACCAGGGCAGCCGGGCGGGCGCCTGGCAGAGCCGAACCTGCCGGAACTCCTGGATGTCGCCGTCGGGAAGTTCGCGCCGCTGCCGCTGCCGCCGTACGAATCGGTCTCCGGGCTGTCCGCGAGGCTGATGGCGCTGGCGCGCATGATCCAGATCGGGTCCGCCAGGAGCGGTCGCGACGGCTTCGGCAAGAAGCTGCTCACCGATGCCGAGGAAGTCCTGGCCAGGGCGGGGGACCGGATGCGGCTCTCATCGAGCCACTCGGTCGTCGTGCTGGCGGGCGGGACGGGCAGCGGGAAGTCATCGCTGTTCAACAAGATCGCCGGCGCCGACTTCTCCACGGTGGGCGTGACCAGGCCGGTCACGGCCGACGCGCACGCCTGCGTCTGGGGCGAGCCAGGCTCGGGCGCGATCCTGGACTGGATCGACGTCCCCGCCAGGTACCGGTACTCACGGGCGAGCGCGCTCGACAGCGGCGAGGACGACCTCGCCGGACTCGTCCTGCTGGACCTGCCCGATCACGACTCCGTCATGAACCATTCCGGCGCCCTCGTCGACCGGCTGGTCAGCATGGCGGACGTGATGATCTGGGTGCTCGACCCGCAGAAGTACGCGGACGCTGCGGTGCACCGGCGGTTTCTCGTGCCGATGGCCGGCCATTCCGACGTACTCGCCGTCGTGCTGAACCAGGCCGACCTGCTCGACCCCGAGCAGGCCGATGACTGCGTTGCCGACCTGCGCAGACTGCTCGACTCGGAGAACCTGCAGGACGTCGCGATCCTGGTGACCTCCGCCGTCACCGGCGCTGGCATGGATGAGCTGCGCACGCTGCTCGTGCAGGGCGTCGCGGCCAGGCGGGCCGCGGCGGCCAGGATCTCCGCCGACCTGGACGACGTGGTCGCGAGGTTCGACCCGTTCGCCGGGGACGTGGACGCGCCGGTCGGCCGGGTTCCCGTGACGAGCAAGTCGCGCCTGACTGACAGGTTCGCTGCCGCTGCCGGAATCACCGCTGTCGGCGACGCCCTGCGCAGCGCCAGGGAACTGCGTGCCGCTGACTTCGTCGGCTGGCCGGTGGCCTGGTTCGCGCAACGCCTCAGCGGGCGGAATCCGCTCCGCAAGGTCAGGCTCGGCATGCTGTGGAACGACCTCCGCTCGGTGACCGCTGGCCCGGCCGGAGCTCAGCAGGCCGAGATCGACAACGCCCTGACCGACCTCGGCAACGAACTCGCCGAGCCACTGCCCAGGCCCTGGTCGCGAACCGTCCGCGATGTCGTCAGGTCCGAAGCCGAGCAGATCCCTGCTGCACTCGGCACCGCGATCGGGGAGGCCCTGCCTGACGAGGACAGCGTGGTCTGGTGGTGGCGCTTCGCGGGTGTCTGGCAGGGCCTGCTGCTCGGCGCGGCGGCCGTGGCGATCGCGTGGATCGCCCTCATCATCGCGTTCGGCGTCTTCCATGCCGCATCGGGCCTGCCCACGCTGCTGAGCGACACCAGCGCCCTGCCGTGGATCGTCGCGCTCGCGGTCGGGGCGCTCGCGGTCGGAGCGGTGACGGCATCGGTCTGCATGAAGGTGGTCGTGTCAACCGCCGAACGGGAGAACGTGGACGTCGCGGCCGCGATGAAGGAGCGCGTCGCAGGCGTCGCCGCCAGCATGGTGATCATGCCGGCCGAGCGGGAGCTGTACGAGCTCGAGCGTTACCGCGACGAAGCCAGAATCGCGGCCCGCGGTCTCCAGCCGGCCTCGAGCACCAAGCCCGCGCCGGCTCGTAGATGAGCGCGCGGCCGAGAGCGCCGGCCATGATGCCACAGGATCCGCGAGCCCGGTAGTCGCCGTCCACAGCCGCGCAGCTAGCACACTGGCGTATCCACAGCTGGAAGACGTCAGCTCCCGCGTGCCCGCCGCAGCCGCGATCGTGGGTCGGGTGCAGGCGGTGCTTGGCCGCCGGCGCGGCAGTCCCTGTGCGAGAGGCGCGCTGCTGCCGCGCAGCTCAGGAGGATGGCGATGCTGTACGAGGCTCATGTCAGCCTGACCGGCTATGTCGCGACCCAGCCGGTGACCAGGCTCGTCAAAGAGGGTGTCACGAACGTATCGATGCGGGTCGCGTGGACGCCGCGCCGCCAGGACCGCACCTCGGGCGAGTGGGTCGACGGCAACACGTCGTACGCCACCGTGATCTGCTGGCGCAAGCTGGCCACGAACGCGGCTGTGTGCCTGCGCAAGGGCGATCCCGTCACGGTTCAAGGCCGGCTGTCGGTGCGCGAATTCCAGGACAGGGAGGGCAGGGCCCGGATGTCGGTGGAGATCGACGCGTCGGCGATCGGTCACGACCTGAACCGCGGGGTCGCCACGTTCGCGCGGATCAGGCCGCAGACCGGGATGACCGCGGCAGAGTACGCCGCTGCGCAGAACGGCGGCGGGCACGGCGAGGCCGGAGGCGCCGACGGCAACAGCGCCCTCAGCAACGGAGCTGGCGGCGGCTTCGGCGGGAGCGGCGACGGCACGCCGGCGCCAGTCGAGCCGGACGGCCCGTTCTTCGACGAGACGGCGATCAGCGAGCAGGACGAGCCAGAGGAGGCCGCGGCCGCTGCGTAACGGCTCCCGCGCCATGCAGCGCCTGCGCGTCTCGCGAGCAGGCTCGGCCTCCCCTTGGCAGCCGGGCCTGCTCGCGAACCCGCCGCCCGGCGTGCCCAGCGTGTATGGATGGTCCATCCATCACCAGATCTCGCAATGAAAGGACCATCCATACACGGCCAGCCGCCCGTGCGGAGCACGCGGGCTGGCACCGTGCGGAGCACGCCGGCTGGCACCGTGCGGAGCACGCGGGCTGGCACCGTGCGAAGTGCGCTCCCGGTGCCCCTACCCTTGAAGGCATGCCCGAGTTCATCTATCAGATGCAGGCCGTGCGAAAGGCGCACGGCGACAAGGTCATCCTCGACAACGTCACGCTCGCGTTCCTGCCCGGAGCGAAGATCGGCGTCTTGGGGCCCAACGGCACCGGTAAGTCGACGCTGCTGCGGATGATGGCGGGTACCGAACAGCCCTCCAACGGCGACGCACGGCTCATGCCGGGATTCTCGGTCGGGATCCTCGAGCAGGAGCCCAAGCTGGACGAGACCAAGACGGTGCTGGGGAACGTCGAGGAAGGAGTCGCGGAGACCAAGTCACTGCTCGACAGGTACAACGAGGTCGCCGAGCAGATGGCGACCGACTACTCCGACGAGCTGCTCGAGGAGATGGGCAAGCTCCAGGAGCAGCTCGACCACAGGAACGCCTGGGACCTGGAGAGCCAGCTCGAGCAGGCCATGGACGCGCTGCGCTGTCCGCCGCCGGACGCCGAGGTCAGCGTGCTGTCCGGTGGCGAGAGGCGCCGGGTCGCGCTGTGCCGGCTGCTGCTGTCCCAGCCTGACCTGCTGCTGCTCGACGAGCCCACCAACCACTTGGACGCGGAGAGCGTGCAGTGGCTCGAGCAGCATTTGGAGAAATATCCGGGCACCGTCGTGGCCGTGACGCACGACAGGTATTTCCTCGACAACGTCGCGGGCTGGATCCTCGAGCTCGACCGCGGTCGCGCGTACCCGTACGAGGGCAACTACTCGACCTACCTGGAGACCAAGGCCGCCAGGATCAAGGTCGAGGGACAGAAGGACGTGAAGGCGCGCAAGCGGCTCACCGAAGAGCTTGAGTGGGTGCGCTCGAGCCCCCGGGCTCGCCAGGCCAAGAGCCGGTCCAGGCTGCAGCGGTACGAGGAGATGGCCACCGAGGCCGACCAGAACCGCAAGCTTGACTTCGAGGAGATCCAGATCCCGCCTGGCCCGCGGCTCGGCTCGCTGGTCGTCGAGGTCGACAAGCTGTCCAAGGGCTTCGGCGACCGGATGCTGATCGAGGACCTCAGCTTCTCGCTGCCGCCTAACGGCATCGTGGGCGTGATCGGCCCGAACGGCGTCGGCAAGACGACGCTGTTCAAGATGATCATCGGCGAGGAAGAGCCTGATGAGGGCACGATCAAGATCGGCGAGACCGTCAAGATCGCCTACGTCGACCAGGCCAGGGGCCGGATGGACCCGGACAAGAACGTCTGGGAGGTGATCTCCGATGGCGAGTCATACATCAGGGCTGGCAAGTCTGAGATCCCCAGCCGCGCCTATGTAGCGGCGTTCGGGTTCAAGGGCGGTGACCAGCAGAAGCCGGCCGGCGTCATGTCGGGCGGCGAGCGGAACAGGATGAACCTGGCGCTCACGCTCAAGCAGGGCGGCAACCTGCTGCTGCTCGACGAGCCCACTAACGACCTGGACGTCGAGACCCTGTCGTCGCTGGAGAACGCGCTGCTCGAGTTCCCCGGCTGCGCGGTGATCACCAGCCACGACCGGTGGTTCCTCGACCGCATCGCGACGCACATCCTGGCCTGGGAAGGCGACTCGAGCTGGTTCTGGTTCGAGGGGAACTTCGAGTCGTACGAGAAGAACAAGATCGACCGGCTCGGCGCGGAAGCGGCGCGGCCGCACCGCGTCACCTACCGCAAGCTCACCCGCGGCTGAGAGCTAGCGGCGTCCTCAGGTCGGTCCGGTCAGCGGGTAGCGCAGCGAGGCGCGACGCCGTCCTTGGGAGCGAATTCACTGGCCAGCTCGCCGGGAACGACGAACAGCTCGGCGTCGGTGCTGGCGGCCGCGCGGATGATGGCCTCGTCGGCGCGCTCGGCAAGCGGCGCGAGCACCCCGCGCTGGGCCAGCTCGGCCTGGGACGTCGCGAGCTCCGCGGCCGGCAGCGCCGGCGCGGCCCGCAGCCCGATCGTCCCTGTGACACTGCCGTCCCTGGCGAAGATTGCGCGGCCGGGCGCGGCCAGATCGGCGTCGGCGATCACGTTCCCGATCGCGTCGAGCGTCTCGGAGTTGGCGCCCGCGGCGCCGAGCGCGTCTCGCGCATCCCGCCAGCGCAGCTCGATCGCGTGCGCCGCGTCTGGCGCCCGCCGGTCGGTGTCCAGATAGACGGACGCGTATCGCCGAACGCGTCGTAGAGCGGCCGCAGCGTTCCGGCCTTCATCGGATCTGCCTCCTTGTCGAACAAGCGGCTAGCCGAGCTTGCGCAGCGCTGGCAGCAGCTCTCGCTCGGCCCAGTTCACGAACGTTCGCTGGGTGCTGGCGCCAACCTGAACCAGGGCCAGGTGCGTGAATCCCGCATCCACCCAGTTCCTGGCCGCCGTGACGTAGGTCTCGGCATCGGGTCCGCACGGCACGAGCTGCGCGATGTCGTCCTCGGTGACGGCCTGGGACGCGGCGTCGAAGCTGCGAGGTTCAGGCAGCTCCGACATCACGTACCAGCCCGACGCCGCCCATCGCCAGAGCCGCCGCGCGTTCGCCCTGGCCTTGGCCGCGTTGGTGTCGTAACAGACCGGCATCTGCCCGTACCGTGGCTTGGCCTTCCCGGCGGCCTTGCTGTAGGCGGCCACCAGGTCACCGTCGGGCTCGGTCGTGATCATCGCGTCGCCGTGGTCGGCCGCCAGCTTGACCGACTCGGTCCCGGAGAGCGCGATCGCGACCGGCACGCGCCGCTCAGGCAGGTCGGACAGCTTCGCCCGCTCGACGGTGTAGTGCGTGCCGCTGAAGTTGACGTAGTCGCCGCCGAACAGCGCCCCGATGATCTGCGCGGCCTCCGTGAGCCGCTCGTGCCGCACCCTGGTGACCGGCCAGCCCGCACCGACCACGTGCTCGTTCAGGTTCTCCCCGGCCCCGATGCCGAGCGTGAACCTGCCCTCGGCCAGCACCCCCATCGTGGCGGCCTTCTGCGCGACCACGGCCGGGTGGTACCGGAAGGTGGGGCAGGTGACGAACGTCATCAGCGGTAGCCGCTCGGTGGCCTGGGCTGCCGCGCCAAGCACCGACCAGGCGTACCCGGAGTGCCCTTGCTCCTCAAGCCATGGGAAGTAGTGATCCGACATGACCGAGAAGTCGAAGCCGGCGGCCTCGGCGCTGATCAGGTCCGTGACCAGCTGTCGCACGGGCGTCTGCTCACACATCGCCGTGTATCCGAACTGAGTCATCTGCACCACCGCGTCTCGTTTCCCGGTTCCGCTGCCTGAGAGGGCGCGCTACCCGGTGCGCCTGGGGCCATGCATGGTCAGCGCGCCGACGTGACCTGCTGATCTCTGGCATATGCTCATCCATCGACTCCAACGCCGCCGATCTGCAGGGAGAAGCCGCCAGATGACGACGCAGCCAAGCCAGCGAGCAGGTGACGAGCTGGCCGCGCCCGGGCAACCGCGCGGCGGCCGCACGATTCCCGGCCGAGCGCAGGTTGTCGTGATCGGCGGCGGGATCATCGGCACGTCGGTCGCCTACCACCTGGCCCACATGGGCATGAAGGACGTGCTGCTGCTCGAGCGCGACCGGCTCACCTCGGGCACGACCTGGCACGCGGCCGGGCTGATGGCCACGTTCGGCTCGACGTCGCAGACGTCGACGGAGCTGCGCCAGTACACCCGAGACCTGTACGCCAGGCTCGAAGAGGAGACCGGCCTTGCCACCGGCCTCAAGCTGTGCGGGCTGATCGAGCTGGCGATCGAGCCAGGCCGCCTCGAGGAGTACCGGCGGGTCGCGCAGTTCAACCGGCTGCTCGGGGTGGACGTGCACGAGATCTCGCGGCGCGAGGTGGCCGAGCTCTGGCCGCTGGCCAGAACCGACGACGTGCTGGCGGGCTTCTACATCCCCGACGACGGCAGGGTCAACCCGGTCGACGTGACGATGTCGCTGGCCAAGGGCGCGCGGATGCAAGGCGTCAGCATCGTCGAGGGCGTCGCGGTCACCGGGTTCCTGCGCCATCACGGCACCGTCACCGGGGTCAGGACCAGCCGTGGTGACATCGAGGCTGAGTACGTGGTCAACTGCGCGGGCATGTGGGCGCGCCAGCTCGGCGAGCTGGCGGGGGTGTCCATCCCGCTGCAGGCCGCCGAGCACTACTACCTGCTGACCGAGCCGATCGGGGGCGTCGATGGCTCCTGGCCCGTGCTGGAGGATCCTGCCTCCTACGGCTATTACCGCGAGGAGGGCGGCGGCCTGATGCTCGGCATGTTCGAGCCGGTCTGCGCCCCGTGGAAGGTCGGCGGCGTACCCGAGGACTTCTCGTTCGGCGAGCTGCCGCCCGACTGGGACCGGATGGGCCCGTACCTGGAGAAGACCATGGCCAGGGTCCCGGTCACCGAGCAGACCGGGATCAGGAAGTTCTTCTGCGGTCCTGAGAGCTTCACTCCTGACCTGCTGCCGATCATCGGCGAGGCGCCCGAGCTGAAGAACTACTTCGTCGCCGCCGGGCTGAACTCTATCGGCATCCTGACCGGCGGCGGCATCGGCAGGACGATCGCGCAGTGGATCACCGACGGCAGCCCGGACATCGACGTCACGGCCATGAACATCGACAGGCTGCACCCGTATCAGGCGAACCCCGAATACCGGGCGACCAGGACGGTGGAGTCGCTCGGCCTGGTCTACGCGACGCACTATCCGTTCCGGCCGACCAAAACGGCACGCGGCGCGAGGCTCTCGCCGGTCTACGACAGGCTCGCCGCGCGGCGGGCCTGCTTCCGGGACGTCAGCGGCTGGGAAGGCGCCGACTGGTACGCGCCCGAGGGCGTCGAACCCGAGGTAGGCGAGCTGACCTGGGGCCAGCCGCACTGGTTCAGGTACTGGGAGGCCGAGCACCACGCCACGCGCAACGGCGTGATCGTGATGGACATGTCGTTCATGGCCAAGTTCCTCGTGCAGGGCAGGGACGCTGCCAGGGAACTCGAGCGGATCTGCGCGAACCAGGTCGCGGCCGAGCCAGGCCGGATCACCTACACCCAGTGGCTTAACGAGCGCGGCACGCTGGAGGCTGACCTCACCGTCACCATGCTTGACGACGACCAGTTCTTCGTGGTGGCGTCCGACACCGCCCACCGGCACGCTGAGACCTGGATGCGCCGGCACTTCGGCGACGCGCACGCGTTCGTCACGGACGTGACCTCCGGCTACGCCCAGATCAACGTGCAGGGTCCGCTATCACGGGACCTGATGGCGGCGGTGACCAGTGCGGACATGTCGAATGAGGCCTTCGGATTCAGGACAGCCCGCTACATCGACATCGGGTTCGCGCGGGTGCTCTGCATCAGGATCACCTACCTGGGTGAGCTGGGCTACGAGCTGCACATCCCTGCCGAGCAGGCCGCAGCCGTCTACGACCGGCTTGTCGCCGCCGGCGAGCCGCTCGGCCTGCGGCACGCGGGCCTGAAGGCGCTGGCGAGCCTGCGGATGGAGAAGGCCTACCGCGACTACGGGCACGACATCGACAACACCGACTCGGTGCTCGAGGCCGGGCTCTCGTTCGCCGTTGCCCTCGACAAACCGGGCGGCTTCATAGGCAGGGACGCGGTGCTCGCGCAGAAGGCGGCAGGTCCGCTCCGCAGAAGGCTCGTCCAGGTGCTGCTGAACGACCCCGAGGCGTTGTTGTTCCACGCCGAGGTGGTCAGCCGCAACGGCACGCCGGCGGGGTACATCCGTTCCGCGTCGTATGGATTCACGCTGGGCGGCGCGGTCGGGCTGGCGATGATCGACGCGGACGAGCCCGTCACCCAGAGCTACCTCGACGAGGGCGAGTGGTCCGTGCGAATTGGTAATGCCACATACCAGGCCAGGGCATCGTTGCGGCCGCTTTATGACCCCGCGAGCAAGCGCGTGCAGATGTAGCATGCCTGCGGCTTGTCACCGCGACGTGCGGGACGGGCGGAAGCCGGACTGAAGGAGGGCCGATGGCCGATCTCGCCGATTTCGAGGCGCTCGTGCCGCGGGACCATGGCCTGGTCGTGGTGACGGTGATCGGGCCGGACGGCAGGATGCGGCCGTCGGTCGTCAACGGTGGCGTCATTGACCACCCGGTCACCGGGGAGCGGGTCGTGGCCGTGGTCATCCACGGCCGGGCGCGCAAGCTCGCGCACCTGCGGGCGAGGCCGCGGGCGTCGGTGGTGCTGCGTGCGGGCTGGCAGTGGGCCGGCGTGGAAGGACCCGCGCAGATCATCGGCCCCGACGATCCGGCCGAGGGCGTCGACGCCGACGGCCTCCGGCTGCTGCTGCGGGAAATCTTCACGGCAGCTGGCGGTGCGCACGACGACTTCGACGAGTACGACCGGGTGATGGCGGCTGACCGGCGGGCGGCGGTGCTGATCACGCCCGAGCGGGTGTTCGGCTAGCTGGTCGAGCGCTCAGGTGGAGGACAGTCCGAGGTCGCGCCGGCCGCCCGCGTCGGGGCCAGCCTCCGGCGCTCGGTTCACCAGGCTGTGCGCCGCCATCACGAGGTACTGCCACAGCTGCTCGTCCAGGGCCGGCTCGAGCGCGATCTCGTCGAGCGCGGTCCGCATGTGCCGCAGCCAGGCGTCGCGCTCGGCCTCGCCGATCGAGAAATGCCTGTGCCGCATCCGCAGCCGCGGGTGGCCGCGCAGCCGGTTGTAGCTGTCAGGCCCGCCCCAGTACTGCATGAGGAACAGGCGCAGGTGCTCGGTGGCCGGGCCCAGGTCCCGGCTCGGGTACACCGCCCGCAGCATCGGATCGGACTCGACTTCGGCGTAGAACCTGGTGACGAGCCTGGTGAAGGTTTCCTCACCGCCGACGGCCTCGTAGAAGCTCACGTCTGGCTGCACTGTGCTCTCCATGACGGACTCCAGGGTACTGCCGGCCAGCACCTGCGCAGGCGCGGCCGGGGCGCCGCGCGTGCGGCCGGCCTCAGCGGGGTATCTGCCGATTCGACACGCCGGTCCCGAGGCCGCGGCAAGCCGGCTGTCATCCGGCATTCACGGCCGGTTCGCGACCCCGGATGGGAGCCGGTGGCAATTTGGTGTTGGCGGTTCGGCCGTCGTGCGGTCACACTGGTCACGGGTGCCCCGGCAGCCAGCGGGCGGCCCAGCCTGGGAGGTGGCATTGCGCAGGGTATTGCTGCTCAACATCACGTATGAGCCGCTGACCACCGTCGGCCTGCACCGCGCCGTGGGACTCGTGCTGGGCGAGAAGGCAGAGATCGTGCATAACGAGACCTCAGGGCTCGTGTTGCACTCTGCCTCTGTCAACCTTGCGGTGCCCTCTGTCATCAAGCTGTGCCGGTATGTCAGGATCCCGCACCGGAACCGCGTGCCGCTTACTCGTGCCGCGCTGATGCGCAGGGACAACTACCTGTGCGCGTACTGCGGCTCGTCGGCCGACACCATCGACCACGTCGTCCCGCGCAGCCGGGGCGGCGCTCACGTATGGGAGAACTGCGTCGCGTCGTGTACGCGATGCAATCATCGCAAGGCTGACCGCCTCATCGAGGAAATCGGCTGGAAGCTGCGCTGGGACCCGCTCGCGCCGCGCGGCATGCACTGGCGGCTGATCGGGGCCGCGCGCGACGGCGATCCGCAGTGGGCTACCTACTTGGCGGCGACCACGGCCGCGTGATCGGTGCCCGGCCCGGCTGTCACGCCGAAGTCGCGGAACTCGCGGATCGTGGCGGCTAGGAGCACGGCGAGCACGAGGATCGCGCCAGCGGCCGGGAGGAAGGGTGCGGGCCCGATGTGCCGCACGATCACGCCGGACAGCGCCACCGACGCGGGGAATGCTCCGATGCCGGCGAGCATCACCAGGCTCATCACCCTGCCGAGCAGGTGCGCGGGCGCCCACTGCTGCAGCAACGTCACGACGACTACGTTGCCGAAGGAGCCGGCCGCGCCGAAGACCAGCGCGCACGCGGCCGCTCCTGGCAGGCCGCCAAGGTAGGGCACGAACGCCACCGCGATACCGCCGATCACGAAGGCCCCGCACGCACCCATCGCCGGGCGGCGCAGCCCGCTGAGCCTCGCGGCGGTCAGCGTGCCGGCAAGCGCTCCGGTGCCGAGGCAGGCGATCAGCGCTCCGTAGCCGGCCGGGCCGAACCGCGCGTGCGCGAGCGCGGGCAGGGCGACCTCGAACGCGCCGGCGATGACGAAGTTCGCGAGTACCGAGATGATGACGATCGCCTGCAGCACCCTGGCGCCCAGGAAGAACCGCCAGATGCTGGTCTCCTGCTCTGTCTCGGGCGCGGCGGCCGCGCCAGCTGTCGTGTCCGCCGGGGCCGTCGTCTCGCGCGCGGACCGCGCTGGCCGTGTGCCACGCATGAGGGCTAGCGAGCCTGCGGAGACGGCGAACGACGCGGCGTCGACCGCGAACGCGGACGTCGAGCCCACGGTGGAAACGAGGATGCCGCCGAGGACCGGGCCAATCAGGCTCCCTATCTGGATCATCGCCGCGGACAGGCCGTTTCCCGCCTGCAGCTGCTCCGTCGGTAGCAGGGAGGGCATGATCGCGGCCGACGCCGGGAGGAACAGTCCCTCGCCGGCACCGATCAGCGCGGCGACCGGGCCGAGATAGGCGACCGACACCAGGCTGCGCGCCGCCAACACGGCCAGGATCGCGACGAGCACGCACCGCACGACGTCGGCCGCGAGCATGACGGTCCTGGGGGACATCTTGTCGGCCAGAACGCCGCCGACCGGGATCAGCACGGTGCGAGGCACGCCGTAGCAGGCGAGCACGGTGCCCAGCAGGACGGTGCCGCCGTGGCCGGACAGGACCAGCCAGGGGAGCGCGACCGCGTAACAGAAGTCGCCGACCGTCGAGCCGAGCTGGCCGAGGCCGAACAGCCTGAAGTCCCTGACCGCGAGCGGCCCGGTCCGGAACGAGGCGGCGATTCGCTGCGCCGGGCCAGGCCGTGCGGTTGCTTCGGCACGCATGTTCGCGCTCCTCATCTCGCCGCTCAGGGTGTCTCGGCGTCGGGGGTAAACCAGGGGGTGAGGTCCAGCATCACGTGCACGCGGCGGGCGCCAGGCGGGCGCTGTTCTGGCCTGAGCCGCCGATACTCGGCCAGGACGCTGCGCACCTTGGCCGTGGCATCGTCGAGTTCGGCGGGGGTGACGTGCAGGACGTCCTGGCTCGACCCGGCAGCCCGCTGCCACTCCGCCGGGTAGGCGGCTTCGTGGTCGAGGTACTCGGCGCGCACCTCGTCGAATCCGGCCCGCACGCTCTCCGCGAGCAGGCGGCTGGCCGTCCTGACGGCCGCTGGCCGGTTCGGGTCGGAGCCGACGGTGATCGCGACGACCTTGGCTCGCCAGGGGCGGTGCCGGCGGTCCTGGCCGCCGGAGGGGTCCTCGCCGACGAAGCCGTACCTGGCGAGTGCGCGCAGGTGATAGCTGCAGGCCGACGGCGACAGGCCAGCTACCTCGGCGCATTCCGTGGCCGTCGCCGGGCCGTCGAGCACCAGGTGCTGCAGGATCGACAGTCGCGCCGGATGGGCCAGGGCCCGCAGCGCTCGCGGATCGGAGATCTCCATCGGATTCTCCTCGCTCCCGGGCTCCGCGCTGCTGGCCTCCGCGTTCCTGGACTGAGGGGCCGGGCGCGCCGGTTCAGAAAGCGGGCCGGCTGGTGCTCCATGGCCGGCAGCTGGCACGTCCTGAGTTCCCCGCTCCTCATCCGGCACTATGAAGGACATGTTGTGAAAGCTTAGTTGCGAAAGAAGGCCTTCACAACTAGCGAGCGAGAGTTGCCACCAACCCACCGGCCTTACGCAGCCTCCGGTCCTCCCAGCGCCGAGGTGGGTCCCGGCACTGACCCCGGATAACAAGGTGGATCCCGGGATCCACCTCAGACGCCGAGCAGCTGCCTAGCGGACGAACAGGCCGAGTCCGGGCTTATCGCCCAGCTGCGGGATGCTACGGTCACATCACCGGGCCGGCCGGCTGGCGGTGCCGGCGCAGATCGGCATCGGGGACGGGCTGGCTATGCAGCGGGACATCTTCACCAGCGACCATGACGTGTTCAGGGACGCGGTGCGCTCGTTCATCGCCAAGGAAGTCGCTCCCTATCACGAGCAGTGGGAGCGGGACGGCATGGTTTCCCGCGACGTCTGGCTCTCCGCCGGCGAGGCGGGGCTGCTCGGCATCGACATGGACGAGCGGTTCGGCGGCGGCGGCAACGACGACTACCGGTACTACCTGGTCCTGAACGAGGAGATGGCCAGGGCGGGCGCGCACGGGCCGGGATTCTCTGTGCACAACGACATCAACGGCCAGTACTTCAAGCGGCTGATGACTGACGAGCAGGCGGAGCGCTGGATGCCCGGGTACTGCAGCGGCGAGCTGATCAGCGCGATCGCGATGAGCGAGCCCGGCGCGGGCAGCGACCTGCAGGGAATCAAGACGACCGCGGTCCGCGACGGTGACGGTTACATCCTGAACGGCCAGAAGACGTTCATCTCCAATGGCCAGCTCGCTGACCTCGTCATCGTCGTGGCGCGCACGAGTCCCGAGGCCGGTCACCGCGGGATCAGCCTGCTCGTGGTCGAGCGCGGGATGGCGGGCTTCGAGCGCGGCAGGAACCTCGACAAGGTCGGGATGCACGCCCAGGACACCTCCGAACTGTTCTTCAGCGACGTACGCGTGCCAGCGGTGAACGTGCTCGGCGAGGAGGGCGGCGGCTTCATCGCGCTGATGCAGAACCTGCCGAGGGAGCGGGTCGCGATCGGGTCGACGGCGCTGGCGGGCGCCGAGGCGGTGTTCGCCGCGACGCTCGCGTACTGCAAGCAGCGGCAGGCCTTCGGCCGGCCGATCGGGCAGTTCCAGCACAATCGGTTCGTGCTTGCGGAAATGGCCACCGAGCTGGCCGTGGCCAGGGCGTTCACCGACAAGGCCGTGCTCGAGCACAACGCGGGACGGCTGTCGAACGAGGACGCCTCGATGGTGAAGTGGTGGGACACGGAACTGTGCACTCGCGTGGTTGACCGGTGCCTGCAGTTGCACGGCGGCTACGGCTACATGCGGGAGTACGCCGTGGCCCGCGCCTTCGCGGACGGCCGCGTGCAGACGATCTTCGGCGGCACCACCGAGATCATGAAGGAGATCATCGGCCGCGGCCTGGGCGTCTGAGGCCCGTCGTCAGTACCGCCCGTCGTCAGTACCGCTCGACGAGATGGGCCCGGTCTCGCATGGGCTCGTCTGCGCCGACGGTCGTCCAGTACTCAGTGCCGTGCATGATCTGGCCGTCGCGCACCGTGTAGAACCCGGCCACACGGAACAGCCCGAGGTCGGTGTGCGGCACCTCGACCTCGGCGGCGACCTGGTCGTCCTCGGCGATGACCCTGAGCACCTTGATGGACCATCCCTCCTGGTACTCCCTGTTGACCGCGATGATCGTGGCCCTGCCTGCCAGGCGCTCCCGGCTGGCCGGCCAGTCGATGACGGCGTTCTCCGCGAGGAGCTCGCCGGCCCCGCCCAGTTCCGGTCCTGAATCCGGTGCCACAGTGCCCGCACCACTTCCGAAGCCTCCATGCCCCCATCCTCCCTCCCACCGCCGACACCGCACCGCCCGCGCCGCCACCGCTCGGCTGACCGCCGGGCGTCTTGCCCCGCGCTGGGTAACGCGGCGCTGGCGTCTTGGGCCCCAACTGAACCATTCGCGGGTGACTAGATCGGGGTAAGTGCGAAGCGACCGGCGTTGGGTGCATTGTGCGGACATGCGGCCGGGTTTAGCCTGGCCCGGTGAACGTGCGGCGGGTGCGGTTGACGGCATTGCTCACGACGTGCGGGATGGCGGCCGCCGCCTTGGTCGCGGCGGCGGTGCCGGCCGCGGCGAGCCGCGCGGCCGGTGCGGTCCCGGAGGCCGCGTGCCTGGCGCCCGCGCCGCATGTCGTCGTCAGGACCGGTGCGCCGGCGCCTGCTCGCGCGGGTTCTCCGCCCGCCGCCGCGTTCCGGGTCGACCAGATCGGCTACGCGACCGGCGCATCGAAGCTCGCCGCGCTCATGACGCATTCCGGCAAGCCGGGAGCTCGCTGGGAGCTGGTCAGCGCGCGCCCGTGCCGCGTCGTCGCCCGCGGCGTCGCGACCGCCAGCCTCGGCTCGTGGAGCCACCGTTACCCGGCGGTCTGGGCGATCAGGTTCGGCGGCGTCCAGCGGTCGGGGATCTACCGGCTGGCGCTGACCGCGCATCCGCGCACGGTTTCGCCCTGGTTCAGGATCGCGCCGGCGTCGCGGCTGTACGCCGGCGCCGTCGCCAACGCGCTGTCGTTCTATCAGAACGAGCGCGACGGGCCCGCGTTCATCCGCAGCGCGCTGCGTACCGCGGCAGGTCACCTGAGCGACGCCAGCGCGATGACGTTCCGGGCGCCGAAGGTGAACTCGGACGGCAACTTCCGCGGCGGCCTGCGCAAGTACGCGACAGGCGTTCGGATCGACGCAACCGGCGGCTGGTGGGACGCCGGCGACTACCTCAAGTTCACCCAGACGACCAGCTACACGGTGGCGATGCTGCTGCAGGGGATCGCGTCCTTCCCCGCACAGCTTGGCGGGAACCGGGACCATGGGCACCGGAACCGCGGCACGAGCTTCACGGCCGAGGCCAAGTTCGGGCTGGATTTCCTGCAGCGGATGTGGAACGAGCGCACCAGGACGCTGTACTTCCAGGTCGGCACCGGTGAGGCGAACGACTTCTACGTCGGCGACCACGACATCTGGCGGCTGCCCCAGGCCGACGACCACTACCGGGGCACCAATCCGCATGATCTCTACATCAGGCACCCGCCGGTCTTCCGCGCCGGGCCGCCAGGCGCGCCGATCAGCCCGAATCTCGCGGGGCGGCTGGCCGCCGACTTCGCGCTCTGCTACCGGATCTTCCGCTCCAGCGACCCTGGCTACGCACGCGGCTGCCTGCGCTCGGCGGAAACCGTCTACGCGCTGGCCGGCACCCACTGGAAGGGCCACCTGGTTACGGTGCTGCCGTTCGACTTCTACGGCGAGACGTCCTGGCGTGACGACATGATGCTCGGCGCCACAGAACTCGCGCTCGCGCTGCGGTCGGCCGGGCACGCCGGCTTGCCCGCCGGCCTGCCAGTCCGGTCGGCGAACAGGTACCTGACTGACGCCGCGCGATGGGCGCGGCAGTGGATGGGCGGCAAGTCCGCGCTCGCGGACACGCTGAACCTCTACGACGTCAGCGCGCTGGCCGACTATGAGCTGTACCGCGCCGCCGGCCGCGCCCACCCGCGGCTGCCTGTCACCAAGGCCGCGCTGCTGGCGAACCTGCGCGGCCAGATCCGCAAGGCCATCGGCATCGCCAGGTCCGACCCGTTCGGCTTCGGGTTCTCCTGGGACCAGTGGGACACCACAGCGCACGGCATCGGCCTGTCGGTGATGGCCAGCGAGTACGACACGCTGACCGGCCGGCCCGTCTACGCGGCGTGGGGCCAGCGCTGGCTGGATGACGTCCTTGGCACCAACGCCTGGGGCGTGTCCCTGATCGTCGGCGACGGCACGATCTTCCCCGACTGCATGCAGCACCAGGTCACGAACCTGATCGGCTCGCACGACGGGACGCCGCCAGTGCTAGCCGGCGCGGCCGTCGAAGGCCCGAACAGCTTCGCGGCGACCGGCGCGGTCGCAAACATGCGGCCCTGTTCGGCCAGCGCGCCGGGCAACGTCCCGTACGCGGCGTTCCGCGGCCACAAGGCCGTGTTCCGCGACAACGTGCAGTCCTACTCGACGGTCGAGCCCGCCATTGACCTGACCGCGCTGTCGCCCATGGCGTTCGCCTGGCTGCAGGCAGGCGGACGGGCCCGGTTCTAGCGAGCGCCACAAAACGCGTAGGGATAACGCGGGCCTGCCCGCTAGCCTCGGTCCGTGCAGCCAGTCCCGGTCCCGCCGCAGCCGTCTTGGGTCGTCACTTCCGGCGAGCAGGCGCCGGAGGATGTGGACAGGCTGCTCCGGTCGCTTCCCGAGTGGTTCGGGATCGAATCGTCCAACGCCGGCTACGTCGCCGCGGCGCGGACGCTGCCGACGTATCTCGCCTGGCCGGCGGGCGAGGTGGGCCGGCAGGCGGCCGGCGTGCTGCTGGCCGAACGGCACTTCCCTGCGGCGGCCGAGATACATCTGCTCGCCGTGCAGCCCGACCTGCACCGCCAGGGCGCGGGGCGAGCGCTGGTCGAGGCGCTCGAGCGCGATCTCGTCTCCGAGGGAGTGCGGCTGCTCCAGGTCAAGACCCTCGGGCCGAGCTTGCCCGACGATGGCTACGAGCTGACGAGGCAGTTCTACCTCGCCATGGGCTTCGAGCCACTTGAGGAGATCACCGGGCTCTGGCCAGGCAACCCCTGCCTGATCATGGTCAAGGCACTGGCTTTATGCGGTGGTCGGTGACTGCCTATGTGAAATCACGGCAAGCTCGCCGCTCGCGGTCCGGAGCACGCCGACGCCGGCTCCGAACGTCTCGCTGAGCAGGTCATCGCGCAGCACTGCGGCAGGTTCGCCGTCGGCGGCCACCCGGCCGTCGCTGAGCAGGATCAGCCGGTCGGCGAACTGGCCGGCCAGCGTGAGGTCGTGGATCGCCGACAGCACGGTCAGCGACCGCTCCCTCCGCAGGTCGTCGACCAGCTCGAGCGCGTCGACCCGGCGGCCCAGGTCCAGCGCGCTTGTCGGCTCGTCGAGCAGCAGGACCGGCGCCTGCTGCGCGAGGGCGCGCGCGAGCACGAGCCGCTGCGCCTCGCCGCCTGACATCGTCGCCAGGCGGCGGCCCGCCATATCGGTCAGCCCCATCCGGTCGAGCAGGTCCAGGCAGGTCCGGCGGTCGGCGCCCGACTCGATGGCGAAGTAGCCGAGGTGCGGTGTCCGGCCCAGCATGACGTAGTCCAGGGCGGACATCTCAGGCGGCAGCACGGGATGCTGCGGCACGTAGGCGATGAGCCTGGCCAGCCTGCGGTGGCCGAGCCGCCCGGCCTGCTGGCCGCTCAGTGAGATGCCGCCAGCCGAGCGGGTCATCCCGGCGATCGCGCGGAGCATCGTGGTTTTGCCTGCGCCGTTCGGCCCGATCAGCGCGACCCACTCGCCGGTCGCGACGCTGACGGAGACGCCGTCCAGGGCGGCCTTCGTGCCGAACCTGACTGTCAGCTGCTCGACGGCGATCACGAGACGTCCGCCCGCGCGCGCCGGGAGCGGAGCACGAACAGGAAGAACGGCGCCCCGATGGCGGCCGTGATGACCCCGATCGGGACCTCGGTGTCGGGCTGCACGGTCCTGGCCGCGATGTCGGCCAGTACCAGGAACGCCGCTCCGCCGATCATCGAGACCGGCACGATGATCCGGTAGCTCGCTCCGGCGGTCAGCCGGACCGCGTGCGGGACGATGATCCCGACGAAGCCGATCAGGCCGCTCACCGAGACTGCCGCCGCGACGCCCGCCGTCGCTGCGACGACGACGATCAGCCGCAGCCTCGGCACGTTGATCCCGAGGGTTCCGGCCTCGGTCTCGCCTACCCGCAGCACGTCAAGCAGCCGGCGGTGCGCGAGCAGGGTCAGCCCCGAGATGAGCACGTAGGGAACGATCATCCAGGCCTGGCTCCAGGTGGCGTTGGACAGGCCGCCGAGGATCCAGGCGTACACGGACTGCAGCGTGTCCGAATGGGCCTGCTGCAGGTAGGTCTGCACGGCGGTGAGCAGCGCCGCGACCGCGACGCCAGCCAGCAGGATGGCGGCGGTGCCGGTAGTGCCGCGCGGCCCGCCGTCGTCGCTTCGGCCGGCCCCGGCACCGAGCGAGTACGTCAGGACGACAGCGGCGACCCCGCCACCGAAGGCGGCGACGGGAAGCAGGGCCTGAGTGCCGCCGCTGATGATCACCGCCGTCGCGCCGAGACCGGCGCCTGCGGCGACTCCGAGCAGGTACGGGTCGGCCAGCGGGTTGCGGAACACGCCCTGGTACGCGGCGCCGCCGCCGGCCAGCATCGAGCCGACGAGCGCGCCGAGCAGCACCCTCGGCAGCCTGATCTGCCAGATGATCGCCGCGTCGATCGGCTGGACCGCCACGGCAGGGTGCCAGGGCAGGTGCGCGAGCAGCGTGTCCACGATCTCGCTGACCGGGACGCTGACCGGGCCGATCGAGATGCCCGCGATCATCGCGACGACCAGGATGGCGGCCGCGACGAGGACCGCCCGCGCGGTACGTCCGCCGCGATGGCCGTCCTGCGTGACGATGCCGGTGCCTGCCGCGCTGTCCGCGCCAGCCGTCTCGTCCCCCGGGACCTGGCCGATCCGGTCGGCCCGGCTGACCTGGCCCGCCTGGCTGGCCTGGCCCGCCTGGCTGGCCTGGCCCGCCTGGCCGGCCTGCTGGCGGGACAGCGCTGGCATGCCTAGCTGCCCTTGATGGCGGCCAGCACGGTCCTGAGCAGGCTGACAACCCGCGGACCCCAGCGGGACGCGATGTCGTCGTTGAGCAGGATCACGTGCTTGGTCTTCACGGCGGATAGGCCGCTCCAGCCTGGGCGCGCGGCCACGGTCGTCGCGTTCTGATGGCAGCAGAGCGTGTCCGCCAGGATGACGACGTCAGGGTTGGCCTTGACGATGTACTCAGCGGACAGCTGCGGATAACCGCCAGCGGCCGCCGCACCCTTCGCCGAGTCCGCGATGCTCTTCATCCCGAGCAGGCCGAGCAGCTTGCCGATGAACGTGTCAGACGTCACCGAGTAGTACGTCTGGTCGAGCTCGTAGTAGTAGGTCAGGGGCTTGGAGCGCTGCGGTACCGCCGCGACGATCTTGCGGATCTGAGCTCGCAGCGTCCCCACTTCCTTCGCGGCCTGCTGGTCGCGCCCGGTCGCCTCGCCGAGCTGGCCGAGCTCGGAATAGACGCCGCCGATGTTCGGCGGCGCAGGCAGCCACAGCACGGGGATGTGGAACGGAGCGAGCCGCTTGGTCAGCGCCGCCGCGTTGTTGGAGACCACGACCAGATCGGGCTTCTCGGCGGCGATCGCCTCGACGTTCGGCGTGAAGCCGGACAGCTTGGTTCGTGGTGCTTGCTGCGGGTAGGTCGAGTCGTTGTCGACGCCCTTCACCTGAGAACCGGCGCCGATGGCGTAGAGCATCTCGGTCGCTGTAGGGGACAGCGAGAGGATCGCGCCCGGCCGCTTGTCCAGGTGCACCGATCCGTTGGCCGCCGTCACCGTGACCGGGAAAGCGCTGCTTGCCTGGTTCGGCGTGCCAGCGCCGCCTGACGGCTGGTTCGCGGCGTTACTGCTGCACGCGGCCGTGATCAATCCGGCCGCGAACGCGATGGCCAGCGGCCGTCGTATCAGAACGTGCGTCATCACTCATCCTCCGGTTTGCCGTGGAGGACGAAGTGCGTCCGTTGCGACTCCCCGGAGGGATCGGAACGAGCCGCCCTTCCTCCGAGGACAGGTCGCCGACGCTGGACAGGCGCCCGGGCTTGTCCTCCGGCTGGAGGCATCACCGTTGCGGGACAGCGCCGGATTCGCACCGGCTTCGCTGTGCACAGCATCATCCCAGACTTCTCCAGGACAGCCGAAGCCTACTTCACCAGCGCCCGCGCCCGCCATGAGCGGCGCTCCCCCGCGCGCCGCGTGCTCGTTCAGCGTTGTTCCATGAGGGCCCGGTTGTTACAACCAAGCGCAGGCTCGGGCTTAAGCTGTAACAAAGTGCCGCCCGCGCGCGATGTGCGGCCATGCCGCCCGCCGCGCAATTCCCTGGCCGAAGGAGCGCCGTCATGTCGGAAGCGAAGATCGACCACGAGCTTCTTGTGCCTGACGGCGGGTTCTGGCCGGCCCCTGAGATTCCGCTGCCGAACATCTACCCGATGGAATGGCGGGTGGAGACCGAGAAGCTCGCGGCCATCTACCAGAAGTCCAAGCTGATGGCCTGGAACCCGGCCGACCTGCCATGGGACGGGCTGCGCGCCGAAGACTTCACGACCGAGCAGCGGCTGGGCATCATGTACTGGTTCGCGGTGCTGGCCAACTTCGACGCGTCCGGCCCCGCCGTCTTCGCCAGGGCCACGATCAGGGCTTTCGAGCAACACGAGGAAGACCCGGTCCGCAAGTGCTTCTTCTCGATCACCAGGGACGAGATGAACCACGAGGAATGCTGCCAGCGGTCGATCGCCGCGCTGTGGCCAGGCGGCCCGCTGGACTGGACGCCGGCGACCGACCTCGAGCGGGCCGCGCACAACAACATCGGGTGGCTGTACCACAACGGCGGCCGGTACTGGAACGGCTACAGCAACGCGGTCGGCAGGTACTCGCTTCCTGTGCTCTTCACCAGCTTCATGATGGGTGAGATGGCGGCGTCCACGCTGTTCCGCGGCATGGCGTCGGGCACCAAGCACCCGGTCTTCTCCGAGATGTTCCACCGGATCGGCCGCGACGAGTCCAGGCACCTGCAGATATGCATGACGATCCTGGAGAACGAGTGGCCAGGGCTCACCGACGACGTGCGGGCGACCATCACCAGGCAGCTACGGGCGGGCTTCATCTTCCTGTCGATGATCCTCTGGGAGCCGCCCGAGGGGTTCTGGGACCTGCCGCCGTATTTCCTGAACAATCATCGCGTGCTGATGGACCACGCGCGGGACGCGGGCCTCGGCGTGCTGTCGTACGAGGAGCAGGCCGAGAACTGGCGCAGCGCGATCGCGAAGATCCGCGTCATCGTGCAGCGCTGGGGCATCGAGTTCCCTGCCATGCCGGAGCTGGACATCGAGGGCGTCGACGTGTCCGACGACATCACCGCCGAGGACATCATCCCGGTGTTCTGACGGCTCCGGGTCTTGCGCACAGGGGCTGTGGATGCCCTGCGTGGAAAACGCGTCATTCTGTGGACAACATGACCGGGTTCGGTGGACAGATGTCCGCCCGCGGTGGACAGCCTGTGGACGGCTAAAGAATCATGAAAATAGTCGCTGAGCCCCCTTGTGCAGCGCGCATCAGTGGCTGTACAACTTCTCTACCAGCGAAAACGGGTACCACTCGGAGGGAACTTCGGGAGACCTGGGGGTGACCCCGGGAAGCCTGGAGGGAGCACCGGGAACCTCGGAACGCTCCGTGGCATGGAGGCAACTCCGGGCCAGCGGGAGAGCTTCGCGGACCTTGCGGGGGCAACCCTGGAGGGGCCAAGGAGTTGGTTCCGGGGAGGCAGGGAGACTGGGTAACCGGACTCCACGCGGGTGTCCTGGACCGGTGGTAGGACGAACGGATTGTGGTTCGCTGATTGCCCCAGCGGATCAGCTCGCCGGGGCAATCGGCGGGGTATCTCCGATGCGGCCTGCGAGGCCCCTGCATCTCATACATGCGGGGGCCTCGTCATTTCACTCGAGGCGCGGCGTTCTAGGCGCGGCGTTTCGGCAGTCGTGACATCGGCCGAATGCGGCCCGTAACGGCCAGGTATCGGCCGGCGATTAGGAAGTAGACGCAGGCGGCGTGGGTACCCCCGAGCTCACGTCGCCTGGTCCTTTTGTCAGACGGTGACGGCGGCGGCCAGCAGGACGGTGGCGGTGCTGACCTCGATCAGCGCGCCGTAGACGTCGCCGGTCATGCCGCCAAGCCGACGGCAGGCCAGCCACCGCACCCCAGTCCCGGCCAGGAGGCCGCACGCCACGGCCGCCAGAGCGCGGCCGGCAAGGGGAAGACCGCCAGCGGCGGCACCCGCCACGCCTATCATCGCGAGCAGCGCAGCGCCCGCCAGCCAGCGCGTGCCACGGCCCGTGGTGCCCGCGATCAGGGCGCCGAAGCCGTCGTGCCGCGCGGCTGGTGCGCCGGAGGCGAGCAGGACGGCGACGCGGCTCGTGACCACCGCCGCGATCAGCGCGGCCGCGCTCTGCCAGCCAGGTGCCACCGTGGCCAGCGCCGTGACCTGCACCAGCAGGCTGAATACGAGCGCCGCGACGCCCATCGGGCCGGTGTCCGGGCGGTGCATGATGTCAAGCGCCTGCCCGGCTGGCTTGCGGCTGCCAAGCCCGTCGGCGGTGTCCGCGAGCCCGTCCAGGTGCAGCCCGCCGGTCAGCAGGCCGAGCGCCGCGACGGCAAGCGCGGCGCCGAGCAGCCGTCGCGGCATCCCCGCGCCGCCCGCATCGAGGGCGAGCACGATGCCCGCGGCGGGCGCCGCGACCAGGCAGCCGACCACGGGGAGCCAGAGGGTGAGGCGCCCGGCGAGGTCGTGGCCGATCGTGTCTGGGCCTCGGACCGGGATGATCGTGAACATGCTCACCGCGGCCGGGAAGGACCGGCCGACGGTTCGCGCCTGGGCCTCGGGCCCGTCGGGCCGGCTGCTGGCCTCGGGCCCTTCGGGCCGGCTGCTGGCCTCGGGCTTCATCGCAGCCGTCGGGGGATGCCGGCCGTGCAGAACCAGACCTCCTCGCTGGCCGCCGCGACGCGTGAGTTCAGCCGGCCGAGTTCGTCCCTGAACCGCCGTCCTGACACCGTGCCGGGCACGACCCCGCACCCGACCTCGTTGCTGACCGCGATCACGTGCCTGCTGGTTCCATGCCAGGCGGCCACGAGACCGTCAGTCCGCTCGGCGAGGCTGGCGTCCGCGTCCGCGGCACCCGACCACAATCCGCAGTCGTCCATGGCCTTGGCCAGCCAGGTCGCAAGGCAGTCGACCAGCATGGGAACGGCAGAGTCCTGGCTGGTCAGCACGTCGGCGACCGCGCCGGTCTCGATCGTCCGCCAGCCAGCGGGCCGCCTGGCCAGATGCTCGCGCACGCGCTCGTCCCACTCCGCGTCCCCGGCGCCGGCCAGCTGGCCGGTCGCGATGTAGTCCACGGCCACTGCGCCGGTGAGCATGGCCTCCGCGGCGGCCGACTTGCCCGACCGGGCACCGCCGAGCACCAGGATCCGGCGGCCGCCTGGCACCGGCTCGACCGGTTCCGGGAGCAGCGCAGCCGAGCCTGGGCCGGCCGGCCGGACCAGGCTGCCTTCCGTGCCGGCTGGTGCGGGTGACTCGGCCGGTGCGGGTGACTCGGCCGCGCCGCTCACCACCCAGATCCGCCGCTCGTGCGCGTCCGCGGTGACCCGCGCGGTCACGTCGGCAGGACCGCAGGCCAGCACCAGCCAGGCGCCGTCGAGGTCGGTGGCGAGGTACTCGCGGGGACGGAGGCAGACGAGCCTCCGGGCTGCGGACTCAGCGAGCCCCTCGCGCACGTGCGGCGCGACCACGAGGACCTCGGCGCCGGCGGCCAGCAGCCGGCTGACCGCGCTCGCCGCGGTACGGCCGCCGCCGATCACGACCGCCCGTCTCCCGTGCATGCACAGGCCAACGGCCAGCGGCGCGGCCATGCGTCATTCCTTGGCGCCGGAAACTCCGGCACTGTCGAACGTGGCGACGTCGCGCAGCAGCCGGGCCGCCGACTGGACGATTGGCACGGCCAGCGCGGCACCGGAACCTTCGCCAAGCCGCATGTCCAGGCTCAGCACAGGCCGGAGCCCCAGCGCGTCGAGTGCTGCCCGCGCTCCTGGCTCGGTAGAAAGATGCCCGGCCACCATCGCGTGCACGGAGTCCGGCGCCAGCGCTGCCGCGGCCAGCGCCGCCGAGCAGGCGATGACGCCGTCGAGCACGACAGCGACGCGCTCGGCGGCAGCGCCCAGAACGAAGCCCGCGAGGGCCGCGTGCTCGAACCCGCCGACGGCGGCCAGCACGCCCGCCGGATCGGCTGGATCTGGCCGGTGCCGGGCGAGGGCGCGGCCGACCGTCTCGACCTTGCGCGTCCAGGTGCGGTCGTCGATGCCGGTGCCGCGGCCGGTGACCGCGGCGGGTTCGGCGCCGGTGAAGGCAGCGATCAGCGCGGCCGCCGGCGTTGTGTTCGCGATGCCCATGTCGCCGGTCACCAGGCATCGGTAGCCAGACGCGACCAGTTCGGCGGCGGTCTCGATTCCTGCCTCGATGGCGCGTTCAGCGTCGTCCCTGCTCATCGCCGGGCCCGCCGTCATGTCGGCGGTCCCAGCACGCACCTTGCGGGCGACCAGGCCTGGCGCCGGCGCGAGGTCGGCGAGCACGCCGACGTCCACGACCCGCACGTCGGCGCCGACTTGCGCGGCGAAGCTGTTGACGACGGCGCCTCCGGCCAGGAAGTTGGCCACCATCTGGGCGGTGACCTCCTGCGGCCAGGGCGTGACTCCCTGGGCGTGCACGCCGTGGTCGCCAGCGAAGACCGCGACCACCGCGGGGGCTGGCAGCGGCGGCGGGCACTGCCCGGCCAGGCCTGCCAGCCTGATGGACAGGTCCTCGAGCATCCCGAGCGATCCGCTTGGCTTGGTGAGGCGCTCCTGCCGCTCCCTGGCCTCGGCGAGGGCTGCCCGATCGGGGCCGCCGATGGCGGCGATCGTGTCAGAGATGAGCAAGGACATGATGGCCTTCCTCGGAGTTACCACGCTCCGGCGGTGAAGGGCCGACGGCTGCAGTTCCTGGCTTCCGGCCTGATTCGCCAGCGCCCGGCCGTGACGGCCTGACACGCTGGCGGCCCGGTTACAGTGGCGGGACCGCGCCGGCTTAGAACCGGCTTCCTGCACGTCCGTCGCAGGTCGCCATGAGTAGATCACCGGCCAGGCTCGCAGTCAACTGGAGCCCGCGGCCTCATCTGCGTCTTCGGTCGCCGAGTGCCGCCAAAGGTTACGTGCCCAGGCTGTTCCGGGTAGCGTTCCGGCTATGACTGAATCCGTGACCGCTAGGAGCGGCGAGCCCGCCCCGACGCCTGCCGCCCCGTTCGGGCGATTGCTGACCGCTATGGTCACTCCGATGACGAGCGAAGGCGCCGTCGACTACGCCGGCGCCGCGCGGCTCGCTGACCACCTGGTCACCCAGATGCGCAACGACGGCCTGGTGCTCAGCGGTACCACCGGCGAGTCGCCGACCACGTCGGACGCCGAGAAGGACCGGCTGCTGCGGACCGTGATCGAGGCGGTCGGCGGCCGGGCCACGGTGCTGGCGGGCGTCGGCACCAACGACACAGCGCACACCTGCGAGCTGGCGAAGCAGGCCGAGCAGGCTGGCGCGGACGGCCTGCTCGTCGTCACGCCTTATTACAGCAAGCCGCCGCAGCACGGCCTGGTCGCGCACTTCACCGCCGTCGCCGACGCGACCGGCCTGCCGGTCATGCTCTATGACATCCCTGGCCGCTGCGGGGTGCCGATCGCGACCGAGTCGCTTCTTCAGCTCGGGCAGCACCCGCGCATCGTCGCGGTGAAGGACGCCAAGGGCGACATGACCGCCGCTTCGATGGTGATGACGGCGACGAATCTGGCGTTCTATTCCGGCGACGACGTGGTCAACCTGCCGTGGCTGTCGGTCGGGGCATCCGGCTTCGTGAGCGTGGTCGCGCACGTGGTGGGCGACCGGCTCGCCGAGATGATCGAGGCTTACCTGGCTGGTGACGTGGCGACCGCCTTGCGGCACCACAGGGAGCTGCTGCCCGTCTACACGGGCATCATGACCAGGACGCAGGGCGTGATCGCGGTGAAGGCTGCGCTCGCGATGCTCGGCCTGCCTGGCGGTTCGGTGCGGCTGCCGCTTGTCGACGCCATTGCGGCGGAGGTCGACAAGCTGCGCACGGACCTGGTCGCTGGCGGTGTCAAGCTGAAGTGAGCCACCCGCACCCTGAGCTGGGGCCGCCACCGGCACTAGCCGACGGCGGGCTGCGGATCATCGCGCTCGGAGGTCTCGGCGAGGTGGGCCGGAACATGACGGTCTTCGAATACGGCGGCCGTCTGCTGATCGTGGACTGCGGCGTGCTGTTCCCTGACCCGGACACGCCAGGCGTCGACCTGATCCTCCCCGACTTCACCGCCATCGACGACCGGCTCGACGACATCGAGGCCCTGGTTCTCACGCACGCCCACGAAGATCACATCGGCGCGGTGCCTTACCTGCTGCGGCGCCGGCCGGATATCCCGCTGGTGGGATCCCGGCTGACGCTGGCGCTGGTCGCCAGCAAGCTCACCGAGCACCGGATCACGCCGGAGGCCGTGGAGATCGACGCCGGCGGGCGCGGCAGGTTCGGCCCGTTCGGGCTTGAGTTCTTCGCCGTCAACCACTCGATCCCGGACGCGCTCGCTGTCGCGATCACGACAGGGGCCGGGGTCGTGCTGCACACCGGTGACTTCAAGATGGACCAGCTGCCGCTCGACGGGCGGCTGACCGACCTCGGCGGCTTCGCGCGGCTCGGCGCCGACGGCGTTGACCTGCTGATGTCGGACTCGACCAACGCCGAAGTTCCGGGGATCGTCACCAGCGAACGCGAGATCTCCGCGGTCTTGTCGAACGTCTTCGGCTCGGCCGCCCAGCGCATCATCGTGTCCTGTTTCGCCAGCCACGTGCACCGCGTGCAGCAGGTCATGGACACCGCCGCCGCGCATGGCAGGAAGGTCGCGCTTGTCGGCCGCTCGATGGTCCGCAACATGGGCGTGGCCAGGGAGCTCGGCTACCTGCAGATCCCTTCGGTGCCTGGCGGCCTGATCGTCGACATGAAGGACGCCGAGGAACTGCCGCCTGATCAGATCGTGCTGGTCTCCACCGGATCGCAGGGCGAGCCGATGTCCGCGCTGGCCAGGATGGCCGGACGCGACCATCCGATCAGGATCGCCAGGGGCGACACCGTCATCCTCGCGTCCTCGCTCGTCCCGGGGAACGAGACCGCGGTATCCCGTGTCATCAACGACCTGACCAGGCTCGGAGCGCGGGTCGTGCACAAGGGCAACGCGCTGGTGCACGTCTCAGGACACGCGCCGGCCGGCGAGCTGCTGTACGTGCTGAACATGGTCAGGCCGAGCAACTTCATGCCCGTCCACGGCGAATGGCGGCACCTGCAGGCGCACGCCGAACTGGCAGCGCTCACCGGCGTGCCGCAGGAGAACATCGTGCTCGCCGAGGACGGCATCGTCGTCGACCTGGTCGGTGGCAAGGCATCGATCACCGGCAAGGTGCAGTGCGGATACGTGTTCGTTGACGGGCTCTCGGTCGGTGAGGTGACGGAGAGCTCGCTGAAGGACCGGCTGATCCTGGGCGAGGAGGGCTTCATCTCGGTCGTGGTGGTGATCGACTCCACGAACGGCAAGCTGGTGGCGGGCCCTGAGATCCACGCCCGCGGCTCGGGCATCGACGAGGCCGGGTTCACAGAGGTGCGGCCGCTGATCGAGGAGGCGCTCGCCGCGGCGGCGGCGGACGGGATCGTCGAGACGCACCAGCTAGGCCAGCTCGCCCGGCGCACGCTCGGCAAGTGGGTGAGCAGCAACTACCGGCGGAGACCGATGATCATCCCGGTGGTGGTGGAGGTCTGAGGCCCGGCCGGCGAGCTAGGGCTTGGCTGGCGGCTGTTCCCTGAGCTTGAAGCGCTGCAGCTTGCCCGTGTTGGTGCGGGGCAGCGAGTCCGTGAACTCGATGGCTCGCGGGTACTTGTACGGAGCGATCTTCAGCTTCACCAGGTCCTGCAGCTCGGTGACCAGTTCCCGGCCCGGCCCCGCGCCATCGGCGAGCACCACGAAGGCGGTGACGACCTGGCCCCTCGTCTCATCGGGCATGCCAACCACACCGCACTCGGCCACGAGCGGATGGGACAGCAGGACCTCCTCGACCTCGGGGCCCGCGATGTTGTACCCGGCCGAGACGATCATGTCGTCCGAGCGTGCCTGGTACCAGAAGTAACCGTCGGCGTCGCGAACGTAGGTGTCGCCGGTGAAGTTCCAGCCGCCGCCGACATAGCTGCGCTGCCTGTCGTCCGACAGGTACCGGCAGCCAGTCGGCCCCTTGACGGCTAGCCGGCCAGGCTGGCCGTCTTGCACGGGCTGGCCGTCCGCGTCGAGGATCACGGCCCGGTACCCGGGCACCGGCAGCCCCGTCGATCCCGGCCTGATCTGATCGTCGGCCGCGGAGATGAAGATGTGCAGCAGCTCGGTGCTGCCGATGCCGTCGATGATCTTGACGCCGGTCGCGTCGTAGAAGGCCTGCCACACCGAGCCGGGGAGCGTCTCGCCGGCCGAGACCGGCCGGCGCAGGCCGCGCAGCTGGTCCGCCTTGCCGGCGGCCAGCATCGCGCGGTACGCCGTCGGCGCGGTCGACACCACGGTGACACCGCGCGCCGCGATGTGATCGGCCAGCTCGCCGGGCGTCGCCCGCTCGATCAGCAGCGTCGCCGCGCCGACCCGGATCGGGAAGATCAGGATCGCGCCGAGCCCGAACGTGAATGCCAGCGGCGGCGTCCCCGTGAAGATGTCGTCCTTGGTGGGCTTGAGCACGTGCGCGGAGAACGTGTCAGCGACCGCCAGCACGTCGCGGTGAAAGTGCATCGCTGCCTTCGGCCGGCCCGTCGTGCCTGAGGTGAACGCGATCAGCGCGACGTCGTCGGCGGCGGTCTCGACCGCATCGAACGTGTCCGCCTTGCGGCTGGCGAGCTCGTTGAGGTTGCCGGGAGCGTCGGCCTCGGCACCGGTGGCAGGCGAACTCGGTGCGGCCGCGTGGAAGCTGATGATGCGCAGGCCCGGCGCGTCTGCCGCGGAGAGCTCGTCGGTGAACCTGTCGTCGCAGAGCGCGAGGCTGACCTGAGCGATGTCGCAGATCGTGGTCAGCTCCGCCGAGCGCAGCAGCGGCATGGTGGCAACGACGACGCCGCCAGCGAGCAGCACCCCGAACCAGCAGGCCACCAGCCACGGGTTGTTCGGCCCGCGCAGCAGCACCCTGTTGCCCGGCACCATGCCGAGGTCGCCGGTGAGCACGTGCGCGACCTGGCTGGCCGTCGCGCGCAGGTCGGCGTAGCTCCAGACCTGCGCGTCCGGGTCCTGCGGCAGCAGGCAGGGCCGGCCGTCACCGTGCGCGGCGATCGTCTCCGCGAGCAGCGCGCTCGCGCAGTTCAGCCGGTCAGGATATGCCAGCTCCGGGAGCGTGAACTCCAGGTCAGGCCACTGATCGGCGGGCGGCAGGTGGTCCCGGCAGAACGTGTCGGCATGCGCGGACGGCGTGAGCTTCATCGGCCAGCCTTCCTCGGACATCGGCTGTGATCGTGCCCAGTATTCCTGCTATGTGCCGTCAGTCAATGGGGTGCCCGACTCCTCACTCGCTCTGGGTCACCGCGAAGCCCTGCACCTCCACCATCGCGGCGGTGTCCCACAGCCTGGACACCTCGACAGCAGCCATGGCGGGGTAACGCGGGCCGGCCAGCCGCCGCCAGACCGCGCCGATCTCCCTGCCCTTTGCCCGGTAGCCGGCCAGGTCAGTCACGTAGATGGTGAGGCTGGTCAGGTGCTCGGGTCCGCCGCCCGCGGCGCGCAGCGCCGCGAGCAGGTTGCCGAGCGCCTGCCCGAACTGCGTGACGACGTCGTCGCCGACGACCGATCCCGTGCCGTCCAGGGCGGTCTGACCCGCCAGGAAAACCAGCCGGCCGCCGGAGGCGACCACCGCGTGCGAGAAGCCGGACGGCTTCGGAAGCTCCGGCGGGTTGACTGGCTCGATCGTCACGATGACCCTCCTGAGGGCGCTGGCTCCGCCGTGGCCGTGGTCGGCGCCTGCGGGCGCCAGCGGGCGTGCCGCGTTCCGCCGGAGCCCGCCCTGGCCTCGCGGATGAGCGCCAGCCTGGGCTTGGGCCCGTCGGTGCGGCCGGTCTGCGGCGGCCTGCTGCCTGCGGCCCACTGGTCTGGCCAGGTCGCGGCCGGCCCGGCGTAGCCCTGCGCGGCGGCTGCGTGCAGGGTCCAGTTCGGGTCGTACAGGTGCGCCCGGCCAAGTGCGCACAGGTCGGCACGGCCCGCCAGGATAAGGGAGTTGACGTCGTCGTAGGACGAGATCACGCCGACTGCGATGGTCGCGATGCCGGTCCTGTTGCGAATGGAATCGGAGAATGGCGTCTGGTACGACCGGCCGAACGCGGGCTGCTCGTCGGGCGTGACCTGGCCTGTGGAGACGTCGATCGCGTCGGCGCCAGCGGCCGCGAACGCGTCGGCGATCAGCAGCGCGTCGGCACCGCTGATGCCGCCGGGGACCCAGTCGGTCGCGGAGATGCGCACGGTCATCGGCTTGGCGGCCGGCCAGACCGCCCGCATCGCCTCGAACACCTCGAGCGGGTAGCGCAGCCTGGCCGCCAGCGAGCCGCCGTAGTGGTCGGTGCGCTGGTTGGTGACTGGCGAGATGAACGACGAGAGCAGGTAGCCGTGTGCGCAGTGCAGCTCGATCAGGTCGAATCCCGCGCGCTCGCCCGCCAGGGTTGCGGCCACGAACTGGTCCTTGATCTGCCGCATCTCCGCGATCGTCAGCTCGTGCGGCACCTGGTTGATCCCCGCCAGGTAGGGGATCGGCGACGGGCTGCAGACCTCCCAGTTGCCCTCGTCGAGCGGCTCGTCGATGCCCTCCCACATCAGCTTCGTCGAGCCCTTCCGGCCGGAGTGGCCGAGCTGCAGCCCGATCCTGGCCGTCGTGTACTCGTGCACGAACCCGGTGATCCGCCGCCATCCCGATTCGTGCGCGGGCGCGTACATGCCGGCGCAGCCAGGGGTGATCCGCCCTTCGGCGCTCACGCAGACCATCTCGGTCATCACCAGCGCCGCGCCGCCTGCGGCCTTGCTGCCCAGGTGGACGACGTGGAAGTCGGACGGCGTGCCGTCCTTCGCCGAGTACATGTCCATGGCCGAGACCACGACGCGGTTCTTCAGGTCAAGCTCGCGCAGCCGCATCGGCTGGAACATCGGCGGCGCTACCTCGCCGGCTGTATCGGCCCGGGGGGCCGAGCCCCCGAAACCCCCCGCGTGCAGCCCGCGCCGCTTGCAGTCGGCCGCGAACCAGGCGTCGATCCGCTCGGTGAACTCGGGATCGCGCAGCCGCAGATTGTCGTGGGTGACGCGGCGGCTTCTGGTGACGATATTGAAGGCGAACTGCTCGGGCTCCTGATGGGTGTACTGACCGAGGTTCTCGAACCACTCCAGGCTGGCTTGGGCCGCGCGCTGGGTGGACTCGACGACGGGCCGGCGCTCTGCCTCGTAGGCGTCGAGGGCGGCCTCGATGCCCTGCTGCTCGTTCAGGCAGGCGGCCAGCGCCAGCGCGTCCTCCATGGCCAGCTTCGTCCCCGAGCCGATCGAGAAGTGCGCGGTGTGCGCGGCGTCGCCGAGCAGCACCACGTTCTCGTGCCGCCAGCTGCGGCAGCGCAGGGTGCCGAAGCTGATCCACTTGGAGTTGTTGGCCTCGATCGCGTGTTCGCCGATGATGTGGCCGAGCAGGTCACCGATACTGGCGATCGAGGCCTCGTCCGACTGGCCAGGTGCCAGGCTGGCCGGCGCCAGGCCAGCGAATCCGGCCTTGGCCCAGACATCTTCGTGCATCTCCACGATGAAGGTGCTGCCGGTCGCGTCGTACGGGTAGCCGTGGACCTGCATGACGCCGTAAGGCGTCGGCACGATGTAGAACTTGAACGCGTCGAAGACCAGATCGGTGCTCAGCCAGATGTACTTGCACGCGCGCACCTCGACCGCGGGGCCGAACGCGTCAGCGAACGCCGCCCTGGCCGCCGAGTTTGCCCCGTCCGACGCGATGACAAGGTCATATCCGGCCGCCAGGACGGCGGGATCGGGCGCCTCGGTGCTGAAGTACATCCGCACGCCGAGGTCCGCGCACCGCTGCTGCAGGATCTGGAGCAGCCGGCGGCGGCTGATCGCGGCGAATCCGTGCCCGCCGCTGGTGATCACCTGGTCGCGGTAGTGCACGTCGATGTCGTCCCACCGCGCGAACTCGCGCTCCATCGCCGCGTAGATCTGCGGGTCGGCGTGCTCGATCCCGCCAAGCGTCTCGTCGGAGAACACGACGCCGAAGCCGAACGTGTCGTCGGCCGCGTTCCGCTCCCATACGGTGATCTCGTGACCAGGGCCAAGCTGCTTGGTCAGCGCCGCGAAGTACAGCCCGCCGGGCCCGCCGCCCACGACCGCGATTCGCACGTGCTCGCCCCTTCCCCGGATTGTGCCGAAGCTACGTGGCCGCCAGGCGATCGTCAACGACGGGCCGCCCCTGGCTCGCCCGGGATGCGCGGGCCGACACTCCGGCAGGGTTGCTGGGAATTCGGCTAGTCCTTGGTTACCGTGTGAAACATGGCGACTCGTGCGCCCAAGGGTGCGGCACGCCCAAACGCCAGTTCGGCCGGGCTCAGTTCCGCCGGGCGTAGCCGCCAGGCGGGCGGTTCGGCCCGCAGTGGCTCAGCAACGGGCGCGCGCGACGCGCGCGGCGGCAGTGGCACGTACAAGAGCGGCAGCCGCACCGGGTCAGGCAGGACCGCGTCCGGCAGGGCTGGCACCAAGGCGGGGACGACCAGGAGCACGTCGCGCCGCGCCGCGAGCGGCCGGCGCGGCGGCACCCCCTACTACCGCAGCCGCGCCACCCCCGCGCCGCCCAGGCGGAGCCTGGCGAGCAGCATGCGCGCGTCCCGCAACCCCTTCGTCATCCTCGTCGGCTGGCTGCTGGCCAGCCTGGTGGCCCTGTGGATGGAGCTGGCCACCGGGGTGGGACACGTCGCCAGGCTGTTCGGTGACAGCGCGCGAGACCTGGACAAGGCGCACCGCAGGGACGGCGCAGGGCTCGCCGTGCTCGCCGCGGCGATCGTCACGGCGGGCGCATCCTGGTGGGGCCTCGGCTCGCCTGTCGGCCGGGGGCTGACGGCGCTGATCCGGGGAACCTTCGGGGTGGGGTCGTGGGCCCTGCCCATCCTGCTCGCCCTGCTCGCCTTCCGGCTGCTGCGGCACCCCGACAAGAATGCGCACACCGCCAGGATGGTGATCGGCTGGACCGCGTTCCTTGCCGGGGCGCTCGGGATCGTGCACATCGCGCTCGGCAGCCCGGGACCGTCGGCCGGCGTCGCCGCGATGCACGCGTCGGGTGGCATGATCGGCTTCGCGATTTCCGCGCCGTTGCAGGCGCTGCTGACCACCTGGGCGGCGATTCCGCTGCTGGCCCTCGTCGCGGCGTTCGGCATCCTTGTCATCACCGGCACGCCGCTGCACAGGGTGCCAGAGCGCTGCGTCGAGGTCGCGTTCCTCATCCGGCGGGCGTTCCGCGGCGACGAAGAGGAACTGGCCGAGCAGGACCTCGACCCCGCGGCCGGCGAGCTACCCGCGCCCAGGTCACCACGGCGGCGCGGCTCGGCCGCCATCGAGGCAGGCGAGCGCGACCGGCCGTACGACACGCCGTTGCTCGGCGGGCTCGTCCCGCGCTCGGCCGGCCGGGCAGCGCGGGGCGCGGCCGCCGAGGCCGGCGGCTGGCCAGGAGGTCAGGCCGCGCGCGCGGCTGGCGCCGGGGCCGAGGTCGCGGGCGCGGAGAACGCCGCGGCGGCAGGCGTTCCCGCCAGCCGCACGTCCGACGACGAGGTCATCGCCGAGGCGCTGATGTTCGGGACGCCGGCCGCCGGCCCGGGTCCGCTCGGTGCAGGCCCGCTCGGTGCAGGCCCGCTTCGGCAGGCCGGCGCCACGTCAGGAGCTGAGGCGTCCTGGCGCAGGTCCTGGTTCGGCGCGGACGAGGCGACGGCCGAGGAGCCTGCGGCGCACGAGCCGGGAGCCGGCGGCCGGGACACCGCGAAGACCAGCCGCGGCGGCGAGCAGCTGACGCTGACCAGTTCCAGCTCGTCCAGCTACACCTTGCCGCCTGCGGCACTGCTGAAGCCCGGAACCGCGCCGAAGGCCAGGACCAGGGCGAACGACGCCATGGTCGAGGCGCTGACCATGGTCCTCGATCAGTTCGAGGTCGACGCGCAGGTCACCGGGTTCAGCCGCGGGCCGACTGTGACCAGGTACGCGATCGAGCTCGGGCCCGCGGTCAAGGTGGAGCGGGTCACGGCGCTGTCGAAGAACATCGCCTACGCCGTGAAGAGCGCGGATGTGCGGATCCTCTCGCCCATCCCCGGCAAGTCGGCGATCGGCATCGAGATCCCCAACACCGACCGCGAGATCGTCAGCCTCGGCGACGTGCTCAGGTCGCCGGTCGCCGAGAGCGACCATCACCCGATGGTGGTCGGGCTCGGCAAGGACGTCGAGGGCAGGACCGTCGTCGCCAACCTCGCGAAGATGCCGCACATCTTGATCGCCGGGGCCACAGGAGCGGGCAAAAGCACATGTATCAACGGGCTGATCGCCTCGGTGCTCGTCCGGGCCAACCCGGACGAGGTCCGGATGATCCTGATCGACCCGAAACGGGTAGAACTGACCGCCTACCAGGGCATCCCGCACCTGATCACGCAGATCATCACCAACCCTAAGCGGGCAGCGGACGCCCTGCAGTGGGTGGTCGGCGAGATGGACCGCCGGTATGACGACCTGGCCGCATCCGGGTTCCGCCACATGGACGACTTCAACAAGGCGGTGCGGGCCGGGAAGGTGAAGGCTCCGCCCGGCAGCGAGCGCGAGTACGTGCCCTACCCCTACCTGCTGGTGGTCGTCGACGAGCTCGCCGACCTGATGATGGTCGCCCCCCGCGACGTCGAGGACGCGATCGTGCGGATCACCCAGCTGGCCAGGGCGGCCGGTATCCATCTTGTACTCGCCACCCAGCGGCCAAGCGTCGACGTGGTCACCGGCCTTATCAAGGCCAACGTGCCGTCCAGGCTCGCGTTCGCGACCTCCAGCCTCACCGACAGCCGCGTCATCCTGGACCAGCCTGGCGCCGAGAAGCTGGTCGGCCAGGGCGACGCGCTGTTCCTCCCGATGGGCGCGAGCAAGCCGATCAGGCTGCAGAACGCGTACGTGACGGAGAAGGAAGTCCGCGAGATCGTCACGCACTGCAAGCGGCAGGCCGAGCCGCAGTACCGCGAGGACGTGACGACCGCGGAGGGCAGGCAGCGCGAGATCGACGCGGACATCGGCGACGACCTCGAGGACCTGATGCGGGCGGCCGAGCTGATCGTGAGCACCCAGTTCGGCTCCACGTCCATGTTGCAGCGCAAGCTCCGGGTCGGCTTCGCCAAGGCGGGCCGGCTGATGGACCTGCTGGAGAGCCGCGGCGTCGTCGGCCCGAGCGAGGGGTCCAAGGCGCGGGACGTCCTCATCCGTCCTGACGACCTGGACGACCTGCTGGATTCGCTGCGCGGTAAATAGCAGGTAACGGGCGCATTTCCGCCGTCCCGCTTTGCGTTTCCCTTTCGGCCCGCTGGCGAAAGGTCGCCCGACGCGTGGGTGTCGGCCGGCAGAGCGCGGGGCATGAGGGGATGGGGATTGCGTAATCGGATCTGCTTATTGGCTTTGACCTCTCAGACACCCGGTCCGGTTGTCGCCGCACGGTAGTCGGGTGTCTACACTGGGTCACCAGCCCCTGAAAAGGGGAGCGGGGGAGCGGGAATCATAGCTATGCGCCCGAAAGAACCGACAGCGGCCATTGATGAGGAATCGTGGAGGCGCGGCATGAGCATCGGCGACGCGCTGGCATCCGGACGCCGCCAGGCCGGACTCACGATTACGCAGGTGAGCAAGCGCACCTGCATCAGGGAAACGATCATCCGCGGAATCGAGCGCGGCGACTTCTCCGGCTGCGGCGGCGATTTCTATGCCCGCGGTCACATCCGCAGCATCGCCGGAGCGGTCGGGGTGGATCCCGATCCCCTGATCGAGGAATATGACGCGACCATGGGGGCGCCGCAGGCGATTAGCGCCGCGGACGTCTTTCAGCCCGTCACGCCCGTCAAGCTCAAGGAGCGGCGGCGGCCGAACTGGACCGCCGCCATGGCGCTCGCGCTTGTCGTTATCGCCGGGATCTTCGCTTATCAGCATTTCGCGTCGCGCTCGTCGACCGCGGCGAACCAGGACGCCCGCGTGCAGAACCCCAGTACGGCGTCTAAGCCCAAGGTCAGCACGTCGCCGGCAACGGTCACCCAGCACCGTCCGCGCAAGCTGCACATCAGCCTCGCCGCGACCCAGGACTGCTGGGTGCAGCTCACCAGCGCCAGCGGCGCCACGCTGTTCAGCGGCATGGTGTACGCGGGCAACTCAATGAACTGGACAGAAAAGCACCGGGTGACGATGATCCTGGGCAATCCGTCCGGCGTGAGGATCAGGGTGAACGGCAAGAACCCGGTGCCGCCCGGGACGGTCAGCATGGTGACGCTCAGCCTGCACGCGGGCCAGGTGCACTAGCGACAGGCGCTGCGGCGCGCTTGCCGCGGACCGGGTACCGTGCTCTGGCGGCTGCCGCAAGTCGCGGCCTGCCGTAGTCTTCCGGTGTGTCATCTCCTGGTTCCGCTCCGTCGGCCGGCCCGGGGCCGGCCAGCCCGGCCAGCGATGCCAGCCCGGCCGGCGGCCGGTCGGTGCGGCTGGTGACCCTCGGCTGCGCCAGGAACGAGGTCGACTCCGAGGAACTCGCCGCGCGGCTCGAGGCCGGCGGATGGACGCTGGCCAGTGACGGGCCGGGACCTGACGGAGAGCGCGAGGCCGACGTCGTGGTGGTCAACACCTGCGGCTTCATCCAGGCGGCGAAACAGGAGTCGATTGACGAGTTGCTGACCGCTGCCGAGTCAGGGGCCGCGGTCGTGGCCGCGGGTTGCATGGCCGAGCGGTACGGATCAGGGCTCGCCGAGGCCCTGCCAGAGGCCCAGGTGCTCGGCTTCGACGACTACGCCGGCATCTCCGGCCGGCTCGACGCCATCCTGGCCGGGGAGCGCTGGGCCGCGCACGCGCCGCGGGATCGCAGGAAGCTGCTGCCGATCTCGCCAGCCGGGCGGCCAGGCGCAGCGGGCGGCCACGTGCCAGGGCACGGTGACACGCACGGCCTGGCGCGAATCGCCGATCTGCCCGGCGGCGTGGCGCCCGCGTCCGGTCCGAGGGTGCTGCGCCGTCGGCTCGGTGAGGGCGTGGTCGCGCCGCTGAAGATCGCCTCGGGGTGCGACCGCCGGTGCAGCTTCTGCGCGATCCCGGCTTTTCGCGGCGCGTTCGTATCCCGGTCGCCGGATGACCTGGTGGCCGAGGCCGGCTGGCTGGCGCTGCACGGCGCCAGGGAACTCCTGCTGGTCAGCGAGAACTCGACCTCCTACGGCAAGGACCTCGGCGACCTGAGGCTGCTCGAGACGTTGTTGCCAAAGCTCGCCGCGGTGCCCGGCATCGACCGGATCAGGGTTAGCTACCTGCAGCCCGCCGAGGTCCGCCCTGGGCTGATCGAGGTGCTGGCGACCACGCCAGGGGTGGCGCCGTACTTCGACCTGTCCTTCCAGCACGCCAGCGGCCGGGTGCTGCGGGCCATGCGCAGGTTCGGCGACGGCGACAGGTTCCTCGGGCTGATCGAGCAGATCAGGAAGCTCGCGCCGGACGCCGGGATCAGGTCCAACTTCATCGTCGGATTCCCCGGCGAGACCGAGGCCGATGTGGCCGAGCTCGAGCGGTTCCTGTCCGCCGCCAGGCTGGACGCGATCGGGATATTCGGGTATTCCGACGAGGACGGCACGGAGGCCGCGATGCTGCCAGGCCAGCTCGGCGACGACGAGATCGCCAGCCGGGTCGGGCGGGTGACCGGACTGGCCGACGAGCTGATGGACCAGCGCGCCGCCGACCGGATCGGCGAGATCGCCGACGTCCTGATCGAGGAGCCGATCGACGGCCAGACCGCGAGCCACGAATCCGGCTGGCGATACGGCGGTCGCGCGGCGCATCAGGCGCCCGAGGTGGACGGCGCCACGGAAGTGCGATCGCCGCGGCAGCTGGTGGCTGGTGACCTGGTCCGGGTGCGGGTATCAGGCTCAGAGGGGGTGGACCTGGTGGCGGATCTGACGGATGACCATGAACAGGGACGCGCGGGGCAGCCTGGGACCGTTGAGTAGCCAGGACGCGAGGAACTCGCGGGCCGCGCCCAGGCTGGTCAACCTTCCCAACGGGCTGACCGTGCTGCGGCTCCTTCTCGTGCCGGTCTTCGTGGCCTTCCTGGTGGCCGGCGGCACAGGCTCGCGGGTCGTTGCGTTCTTCGTGTTCGGCGTGGCCTCGGTGACCGACCTGCTCGACGGCGAGCTTGCCAGGCGCGGCGGCATGATCACCGACTTCGGCAAGATCGCCGATCCCATCGCCGACAAGGCGCTCACGGGCTCGGCCCTGATCACGCTGTCGGCGCTCGGCGACCTGCCGTGGTGGGTGACCATCGTGATCCTGGTTCGCGAGGTGGGCGTCACCGTGCTGAGGTTCTGGGTGATCAGGCATGGCGTCATCGCTGCCAGCCGGGGCGGGAAGATCAAGACGGTGCTGCAGATCATCGCGATCGGCCTGTACATCCTGCCGGTGCCGGTCAGCTGGGTGCGGTCGGCGGCCATGGCAGCGGCGGTCGCGGTGACGCTGGTGACCGGCGCCGACTACACGGCCAGGGCGCTCCGGTTGCGGCGCGGCACGCAGCAGCATCCCGCGGGCGCTCAGACGGCTGGCCGGCCGCCTGGCGTCCGGCCGCCGCATGAGGCCCCGCCGGCCGGCCAGGCCGCGACGGGCCCTGCACCGGGAACCGGGCAGTGAGCCGGGACGCGGGGGAACTGCCTGGTGAACTGGCCGGACGCGCGGTCGGCCTGCTGACCGCGCGCGGCCTGACGATCGGGGTCGCTGAGTCGCTCACCGGCGGCCTGGTGACCGCGGCGCTCACCACGGTCCCCGGAGCGTCCGCCGTGGTGCGAGGCGGCATCGTCGCTTATGCCGCCGACGTGAAGAACGCGCTGCTTGGCGTCGATGCCGGGCTTCTCGCCAGGGTTGGCACGGTGCACCCCGATGTCGCGCTGGCGATGGCGCGCGGTGCCAGGGAACGGCTCGGCGCCGCGGTCGGCGTCGCTACCACGGGAGTGGCCGGCCCCGACCCGGCCGGCGGGCAGCCCGTGGGCACGGTGCATATCGCCATCAGCACGGCACGGCGGACACGGCATGCGGCGCTCATGCTCAGCGGCGACCGGGCCGAGATCCGGCGCGGCACGGTGCATCATGTGCTGGAGATGCTCGTGACGACGCTGATGGAAGACGACGCTCATGGAAGACAATGAGTGATTACAGCGTTACGTATGTCGAACACGCACCGATTCCCTCTCCCGCTCCGTCATGCAGGGCAGGTACGGTGGAGGGGTAGGCGGCCGATCTCGGGAAGGGATTGCGACGATGGTCCTGCTTCGTCACTTGCTCGGTGACGCGCTGCGGCGGCTGCGCCTGCGGCAGGGTCGCACCCTCCGCGAGGTGTCTGCTTCGGCGCGGGTCTCGCTTGGATACCTGTCCGAGGTTGAGCGTGGACAGAAGGAAGCATCGTCAGAGTTGCTCGCCGCGATCTGCTTGGCGCTTGGCGCTCCGCTATCCCAGGTGCTCAGGGAAGTCTCCGACAACTTCGCGCTTGCTGAACTGCAGAGCGAGCCGGTGTTCGCCGACGTCATCGAGCCGCCTATCGGGGTCGCCAGGGTCCGCCACGGGTCCGGCAGCGAGGGCGGCGACCAGGGCGAGCAGGAGCAGGTCCCGGTGGGTCCTGTTGCCTCCGAGCGGATGCCGGAGCCTGCCGAGGAGCGGGTGCCAGCAGGCACGGGCTCGCGGGTGCCGGCGGGAGCTGGCCAGCTTGCGGCCGGGCCGCTCGGCCACAGCATCGGGCCAGGCCAGGTAGCGGGCCAGATGGGCGCCAGGCACATCTCGGCCGGACAGCTCGGCCCGAGCCAGAAGATCACGGTTCCCGGGCGGATGCCCATCGGGGCGAACCTGGCGGTCGAGCCCGCCTTCGAGCAGGTGTCTCGCACGGTGCGCGAGATCACCAACATGGTGCCCGTCTAGGCTGAATCGGGCAATTGCCGGTCAGCGCGCGACGCGCGCTTCCCAGGAGCCCGGCAGATCGGCCAGCTTCTTGACGCTTTCTGGCAGGTCATCTGCCACCAGGTGCGCGAGCGTGACTTCTTCGAGGATGGCCCGCTCGTTCGCGCGGAGCGCGATCCAGACGGTCTGCAGCGGCTCGGCCGCGCCGATGTAGCCGAGGTTCTCAGGCCGTTCGCCGCGTACCCCGAGCAGCGGACCGTCGATGGCCCTGATGATGTCGGCCAGTGCGATCTGATCCGCGGGCCTGGCCAGCCAGAACCCGCCGTCCGGGCCGCGCTGGCTCCGCACCAGCCCCGCCCGCCGCAGCTGAGTCAGGATCGCCTCGAGGAACTTTGCCGGGATGCGCTGTGCCTTGGCGAGTTGCTCAGCCGTCACGTGGCCCTCGCCCGACGCCGCAAGCTCGATTGCGGCGCGAAGGGCATAATCGGCTCGGGCTGACAGTCGCATACGCAGCATTATGCAGGTAGCCGGCACGAGTTGCAGAAACCTGACGGCACGAGACCGGGAGGCTGACCATGGAGCAACGACTCCCGGCCGGGCTGTGGCACGGGGCGGCAACCACGACGCTGGTGCTGTGGGGCGTCGCCGAGCTGGCGCTCAGGCTGCGGCTCGCCGCCCGCCCTGGCTGGCGCACGCGGCTGCGGGGGTGGTCAGCGGCGGCGGGCGGGCGCCTGCGCGAGTGGACGTTTTTCCTGGTCGTGCTCGGTATCGCAGCGGCGGCGATGGGGGCGCTCTGGCTGGCCAGGCTGACCCAGTTCGCGATCGGAGGCGGCCGGGCCCTGGTCGCGTTCGGCGAGATCGTCGCGGTCGCCGGGATCGCGCTGCGGATCTGGGCAATCCTGACCCTGGACCGGTTCTTTACCTTCGTGGTCGGCATCGCCGACGATCATCGCGTCGTCCAGCACGGCCCGTACCGCGCGCTGCGGCACCCTGGCTACGCGGGCGCGCTGCTCGCGCTGGCTGGCGCCGGCATCGCGCTGGGCAACTGGCTGGCATTGCTGCTCATCGCCGTCGTGCCGGCGCTCGTGCTCGGCATCAGGATCGGTGTCGAGGAGGCGGCGCTGGAAGCCGCGCTCGGTGCCGAGTACCGGGCCTACGCCAGCCTCACGGCGCGGCTGATCCCTGGGGTGTGGTGATGTCGGCGGCGTTCATCGCATCCGTCAGCCGGGACGGCGGGCACGCGTTCAGCAAGCCCGTCTGCGCCGCCATCAGGCTCATCGCTGGCATGGGAGTCGAGGGCGACGCGCACACCGGCCGGACCGTCCAGCACCGGTCCAGGGTGGCCAGGGATCCGTCAGCGCCCAACCTGCGGCAGGTTCACCTGATCCACGCCGAGCTGCACGATGAGCTCAGGATGCTCGGCTTCCTGGTGTCGCCTGGCGCCATGGGCGAGAACGTCACCACCCGCGCAATCCGTGCGTGCAGCTGGAAGGGTTCCAGCCGGGGCTGATGAAGGCCGTGCTTGGCCGTGACGCCGACGGCCGCCCGGTGCGAAAGGCCGGGGTGATGGCCGTCGTGCTCACCGGCGGCCGGGTTGCCGCCGGCGATCAGGTCGCGGTGACATACCCGCCGCGGCCGCACCGTCCGCTGGAGCCGATCTGACCTGCGTGCTGGCCGACACTGACCTTGGCAAGTACGCTGACCTGCGTGATCCCACACTTGCCTGCGGTGCTCGTGCTTGCCTCGGGATCGCACGGACGGCTGCGGCTGCTGCGCGAGGCAGGGGTGTATCCGGAGGTGGTCCTCAGCGGCGTCGACGAGTCCGGCGGCGATCTGCCGGACACCCCGGCGCTTGTACAGGCGCTCGCCGAGCGCAAGGCGTCCGCCGTGGCCGCCCGTCGTCCTGCCGCGCTGGTGCTCGGCTGCGACTCGATGCTCGACCTGGACGGGGTCGCGCTCGGCAAGCCTTCATCAGCCGATCAGGCCGTCGCCATGTGGCACCGGCTAGCTGGCCGTGAAGGGACGCTCTGCACCGGGCACTGCCTCATCGACGGGGCCAGCGGGCGGCAGGTGAGCGCCGTCGCCCGCACGACCGTTCGCTTCGGCACGCCGACCGACGCGGAACTGGCTGCATACGTGGCCAGCGGTGAGCCGCTGGTGCTCGCCGGGGCCTTCAGCATCGACGGCCTCGGGGCACCGTTCATCGACGGGATCGACGGCGACCCCGGCAACGTCATCGGCGTTTCGCTGCCGCTGCTGAGGCGGATGCTGGCGGATCTCGGGATGACGATCACCGATCTGTGGCATACACCAGCAAGCGCCTAGCCGATCCCGGCTTGCCGGTGCCCACGGACCGCTCCTCCCCGGGCGACGGCGCTACACGTCCACGATGTCAGCGACGGCGCGGGCGATGTTGCAGGGCCGCCCGCCTCGCCCGGGTGCTAGCCACGCAGGCGCAGGCCGCGCGGGGTCGGGCGGAAGCCCGCCTGCTCGAGCGCCTGGGCGAGCGGCGACTCGTAGACACCGCCGCCGTCGGCCCGCTCGACGGTCAGCTTGCCGAGCGCGCCGGCCCTGACGGCGCCAGCCAGCGCGGCCGTGGCGGGACCGAGCAGAGCGGGATCGGCCGTCCAGGACAGCAGCGTCTTGCCGCCGCGCTCGACATACAGGATGAGTTGCCCGGCCACGAGTATGACCAGCGCGCCGGCCTTGCGGCCCGGGCGGTGGCCGCCCTGGGTCTCGTCAGGCCGCGGCGGCCAGGGCAGCGCGGCGCCGTAGGCGTTGGCCGGGTCGGCCGCTGCGAGCACGAGGACCGGCGGCTCGGTCGGCGCGGCGCGCCCGCCAGGCCGGCGGACCATCCAGGGGTCAGGCGCCGGTGCCTGGCCGTCTCCGTCCCAGGAGGGCGCGGGGTCGACGGCCTGGCCTGGCACCGACGCGAGCACCGAGCCGGCCATCGCGCGCATCCTGTCCACCGCTCCTGGCAGCGCGAACTGGGCGGCGCCGAGCCCTTCCACGAAGTAGCCGCGCCGGCACTGGCCGGTCTCCTCCATCGCCCGCAGCACCGGGTAGAGAGCGCCGAACCCGCCGGTGACTCGCTCGCTTCCCGCGACGCCCCTGATCACGATGCCGTGCCGGTCCAGCAGGGATAGTGCCCTGGCGTGCAGCCGTCTCGTCGGGTCGGTGTCGCCAGGCGGCACCAGCGACCAGCGGCCGCTCACGGTCGGCGGTCCTGTGTGCGACGGCAGCGCCCCGCGGCCGAACCCTGGCCGCCTGGTCAGCCGGCCGGCGGCCGGCCCGCGCTGGCTGGCATACGGCGACTGAAGCGCTGACTGCCAGCCGGGCGGCTGGCCCTCGCCGTTCGCCCGGCCGTTCCTATGAGTGCTTCCCGCGCCCGGTTCGGTACCCGGCGCGCTCTGCCTGGGCGCTCCTGGCCGGCTTCTCGCCTCAGGCGCTGGCGACCAGGACTTGCCGGCCCCGAGCAGGGTGCGCAGCGGCGCCAGCGTGTCGTTGGTCAGCAGGCCGGCCCAGACCAGGTCCCAGATCACGGCCGCGACGGCCTGGTCGCTGACCCGGCTGAGCGCCCTGGCGTCGGCGGCCGTCACCTTGTCGACGACGCGGTCGGCCAGCCCGCGGAAGAACAGGGCGCCGCCGCCGCTCAGCGCCTCGAGCACGGCCTCGTGCACGGGCGTCATCGTGATCTCACCGGCCGGCGGCAGCAGCAGCGGAGCGGAATCGGCTGGCGTGAGCACGAGCCAGCCGTCGCCGCCAGGCAGCGCCCCGGCGCCCGCCCAGGCGACATCGCCGGCCGCGGTCAGCTCATCCAGCATCGCCGGGGCGTAGCCGGGGACCCTGGCAGGCAGGATCAGTGACTCCAGTGCGGCGGCGGGGACTGCCGCTCCCGCAAGCTGCTCGACCACCGAGTAGACGGCGTCAGGTCCGGCGACCCGGCCGCGCCGCCTTGGCTGCCAGGAACCCGATCCGGCAGTGGCGCGCTGGACTCCCGTGTCGTGCAGCGCGTCCTGCCAGGCCGGCAGGAACGCGGCGAAGACCTGCGCGGGAACGGGTTCGGCTTCCTGTCGCAGCTTGGCCAGGCAGCGGCGCTTGAGCATCCGGAGCACGCCGGCGTCGCACCACTGCGTCCCGGGCAGGCTCGGCACGAACTCGCCCTCGACGATCCGGCCGCTGGCCGTCAGGCGGTGCAGCGCTCCGGTGACGACCGCGATGCCCAGGCCGTACCTGTGCGCCACGTCGGCAGCGGTCACCGGCCCGCGCGAGCGCGCGAACCTGGACACCAGATCGCCGAGCGGATCGGGCAGCAGCTCGGTGAACGCGACGGGGATGCCGGCCGGCAGCGCGACGCCGAGTGCGTCACGCAGCCGGCCGGCGTCCTCGATCGCCGCGAGGCACTGCTCGCCCGCGATCCGCACCTCGATGATCCGGCGCTGGGCGGCCAGCTCTGCGATCCAGTCCTGCGCCGCGGCTGCCTCGGGGCACCGCGCTGCGATCTCGTCCGCCGACAGCGGGCCGATCTGCATGATCATGTCTGCCAGCTGCTCGGCCGATGAACACTGCCTGCCCGATGACAGGCGCTGCAGGTCGCGTTGCGCGTCAGCGACGATCTGCGGGTCGAGCAGCTCGCGCAGGTCCGCCTGGCCAAGCAGCTCGGCGAGCAGCGCTGAGTCCAGGGCGAGGGCCTGGGCGCGGCGCTCGGCGAGCGGCGCGTCGCCCTCGTACATGAACGCGCCGATGTAGCGGAACAGCAGCGACCGCGCGAACGGTGAGCCGGACGCGGTCTCCACCTCGACGAGCCTGACCTTGCGGCCCGCCAGGTCACGCAGGAGGCCGACGAGCGCGGGGACGTCGAACACGTCCTGCAGGCACTCGCGCATGGTCTCGAGCACGATCGGGAAGCTGCCGTAGCCGCTCGCGACCGCCAGCAGCTGGGCCGCGCGCTGGCGCTGCTGCCAGAGCGGCGAGCGGCGGCCCGGCTGGCGGCGCGGCAGCAGCAGAGCGCGGGCGGCACACTCCCTGAAGCGGGCGGCGAACAGGGCAGACGAGCCGAGCTCGGCGGTGACGAGCTGCTCGATCTCGTCGGGATCGAGCAAGGCGAAGCCCGCAGGCGGCGGGTCGTCGGCGTCAGGCACCCTGATCACGATGCCGTCGTCGGTGTACATGGCCTGGACGTCCATGCCGCCGTACCGCTCACGCAGCCGTGCGGCGATCGCGAGCGCCCAGGGCGCGTGCACCTTCGATCCGTACGGGCTGTGCAGGATGAGCCGCCAGTCGCCGAGTTCGTCGCGGAACCGCTCGAGCACCAGGGTCCTGTCGTCGGGCAGGTATCCGGTCGCCTCCCGCTGGCTGGTGAGGTAGCCGAGCAGGTTGGCCGTCGCCAGCTCGTCGAGCCCGGCGTCGCGCAGCCTTGCCGTCGCCTGCCCGGGATCGGCTGCGCCGAGCTCGCGGCAGTACGCACCGATCGCGGCCCCGAGCTCGGCCGGGCGGCCTGGCGTGTCCCCGTGCCAGAACGGCAGCTTGCCCGGCTGCCCAGGGGCCGGCGAGACGATCACCTGGTCGGCGGTGATGTCCTCGATCCGCCACGAGCTCGCGCCGAGCACGAAGATGTCGCCGACGCGTGACTCGTAGACCATCTCCTCGTCGAGCTCGCCGACCCGGCGCGAATGCCGTCCGCTCTTGTCGGCCGCTCCCGCGAGGAACACGCCGAAGAGCCCGCGATCGGGGATCGTCCCGCCGTTGGTGACGGCGATCCGCTGGCCGCCCGGACGTCCGCGCAGGATGCCTGTCGCCCGGTCCCAGACCAGCCTCGGCCGCAGGCCGGCGAACTCCTCGCTGGGGTAGCGGCCGGCCAGCATGTCGAGGACGGCCTCGAGCACCGGCCTCGTCAGCCCGCTGAACGGGGCTGCGCGGCGGGTCACGGCGAGCAGATCGTCGACTGTCCAGTCGTCCATCGCCGTCATCGCGACGATCTGCTGGGCCAGCACGTCGAGCGGGTTGCGCGGCATCCGCAGCTCTTCGATCGCGCCGCCGCGCATGCGCCCGGCCACGACCGTGGCCTGCACGAGGTCGCCCTGGTACTTCGGGAAGATCACCCCGCGGGAGACGTCACCGACGTTGTGCCCGGCGCGTCCGGTCCGCTGCAGGCCGCTCGCGACCGAAGGCGGTGATTCGACTTGGATAACAAGGTCCACCGCGCCCATGTCGATACCCAGCTCCAGGCTCGACGTGGCGACGACGGCAGGAAGCCGTCCGGCCTTGAGCGCCTCCTCGATCTGAGCCCGCTCGGTGCGCGAGACCGAGCCGTGGTGGGCGCGGGCGACGACGGGCGGGGTGATCTCGTCGGGGTCGGCGCCCGCCGCCTCGGCTCGTTCGGCCGCGCGCTCGGCGGCCAGCTCGTTGAGCCGGGCGCAGAGCCGCTCGGCCAGCCGGCGTGAGTTCGCGAACACGATCGTCGAGCGGTGCCGCTCGATCGCGTCCAGCACCTGCGCCTCGACGTGCGGCCAGATCGAGTTGGCGCGTGCCTGGCCGGGGTTTCCTGTTCCGGCTTGACCCGCGAATCCGGCTGGCCTGACCAGCGCCCCCTGCTGACCGGGTCCTGGCAGGCTGGCGCCGTCCGAGCCGAGATCGGACATGTCCTCGACGGGCACGACGATGGCCAGGTCGAAGCGCTTGTCGCTGGGCGGCGCGGCGATCGTGACCGGCAGCGCGCCGCCGAGGAACAACGCGACCTCCGCATGCGGCCTCACGGTCGCGGACAGCCCGATCCGTTGCGCCGGTGCTGCCTGGCCGTCGTCGCGTAGCGCGTCGAGGCGCTCGAGCGACAGCGCCAGGTGCGCGCCGCGCTTGCCGCCGGCCAGCGCGTGCACCTCGTCGATGATGACGGTCTCGATCCCGCGCAAGCCCTCCCTGGCCCGCGACGTGAGCAGCAGGAACAGCGACTCAGGCGTCGTGATCAGGATGTCGGGCGGCTTGCTCGCGAGCTGGCGGCGTTCGTCTGCAGCCGTGTCGCCGGTGCGCACGCCGACCCGGATCTGGGGCTCTGGCAGGCCAAGGCGGCGCATCGCCTGGCCGACCCCGGCGAGCGGGGAGCGCAGGTTCCGCTCGATGTCGACGGCCAGCGCCTTGAGCGGGGAGATGTAGAGCACGCGGCAGCGCTGAGCCGGGTCTGCCGGCGCCGGCTCTGCGGCCAGCTTGTCGATCGCCCACAAGAACGCGGCCAGCGTCTTACCGGACCCGGTCGGGGCGACGACCAGCGCGTTCTCTTTGTTACCGATGGCCTTCCAGGCTTGCGCCTGCGCGGCTGTCGGATCGGCGAACGCAGCGCGGAACCAGGACGCTGTCGGCTCGGAGAAGCCGGCCAGCGCCCCGGTCGCTGCGCGTTCGGGCATGCCTCCATACTGCCGCTACCCACCGACAGCTGGCGCCGCTAGACGCGCCTGAAGCCCGCGGGGACCGTCTGGTGCAGCTCGGCCAGGTTCGCCTTGGTCGGCGCCAGCCAGCGGAAGTCGATCAGGAAGCTGAAGTCGTTTCCGTGCGAGGACAGGCGAACGGGCAGATAGGTCCTGGCATTTGCCCACAACGTCCCCGTCCAGCCCACGGGCACCGGATGGCAGCGGCCTCGGTCGCTGGAACCGGCGCACGCGCGGCGGCAGCTCGAGGGTCTCGGCGTCCGCAGCCTCTGGCACGCCACCACCTCCTTCTCTCGCCTACCAAGTACGAAGGAGAGGCGCGGCGAGTTGACGTACTCGGTCAATCTTGAGTAGCCGGGCCGATCCACGGCGCCGATCCTGCCAATACCGTCGCGATATGAGCGATGTTCATCGGACCAGCGGCGTCGTCAGGTGGTGGGCGGCGATCGTCATCGGCACTGTGGTGGCCTTGCTGGTCGCGTGGCTCGGGCACCTGACGGGCGTGTCCCTGCGCGCCGTGCTGTCCGTCGCCGCTGGCGCGGCCGCGCTCGCGTGGCTGATCGTGCTGGTCGCCGTGCCGTGGAATCTCTACTTCGGCGCGCGCCGGGTCGTCATCGAGATGGCTGCCTCCCGGGCCGGGGGGATCGACATCCGGCCAGCGGAGGAGTCCGAGGCCGCCGCGATCGCCCGCCGGATGCGCGGCCGCGTACCTGCTGTCGGCGACGATCCGGCCGGCGGCCGCCTACTTCGCGCATCCGCGCGAGCGGATCAGCACGCTGTCGCGGGAGAGCCTGCACCCGCGCGAGGACGTGGTCGAACTGCGTGAGCGGGTGGCCGGGCTGGCCGAGTCGTTCCGCTCGCTCGCTGACGACCTGCGCAGGACAGACAGCACGCTGGCCGACGGGACCGCGCACGCGCGGCAGATGCTGGCGGCCGACCTGGCCCGCCTGCAGGACGCGCAGGCGGCAGACAGGCGGGCGGCGCGCGAGCGCGACGAGGAAATCGGGCGCAGGATCGACGCCATGGTCAGGCGGATCGATGAGACGCTGACGGGGCTCGGCGATCAGCAGGAGCTGCTTGCCGGGCTGCGGGCGCTTGTTCGCATGGTCAGGGCCGAGCCTTCCTGATGAGTGTCGCGAGCTCGGCTGGCCAGATCGCCTCTGACGTGGCGTCGAGCTCGGCGAGGGTCCACCAGCGCCAGGAGGCGATGCCGTCGGCCTCGTGCATCGCCTCGACTCCGCTGATCTCCCTGGCGCTCTGATCGGTCCTGGCCAGGAAGAACCGCTCGACCTGCCGGACGATCACGTCGGCGTACTCCATCGCGTGCGTCCACTTGTGGACCTCCCCGAGCAGCACGATGTCATCCCAGCCGGTCTCCTCGGCCAGCTCACGCGCTGCGCCCGACGCGTAGTCCTCGCCCGGATTCAGGCCGCCGCCAGGCGTCGACCAGTGCACTCCGTTGGGCGGCCCGTCGTCGTAGCGCATCAGCAGCACGCGGTCGTCGGGATCGAGCAGGATCACCCGCCCGGCCGGCCGGGTCACCAGGTCACGCCCACGATCGCTCTCGTTCGGCGGGGAGCTGGAATTCGGCATGTTCCCATTCTGCGGCACCTTGCGCTCGCGCTCGCCGGCGTGCGACGCTGCGACTGGCTCCGGCCGCTCAGTCAGACTTGCCGGATTCGGCCGATCAACGAGTCAAGCAGGAAGCTCATGCTCAAGACGCGCCGCGCACGACCGGGCGCGCAGGCCAGGCCGGTCGCCGGCGCGACCGACGCCGGCATCTTGCGGTGGACTAAGGACGTGGTCGTTCAGGTCGGCGCGCTCGAACCGGCCATGCAAGCACTGAGCGACGCCGGGCTTGCTGGCCAGACGGCGAAGCTACGGGCAAGGCTCAAGTCAGGCGAGGGCCTGGACGCCCTGCTGCCCGAGGCGTTCGCGTCGGCGCGGGAGGCAGCCAGCCGCAGCATCGGCCAGCGGCCCTACGACTCGCAGGTCATCGGCGCAGCCGCGCTGCACCTCGGCAAGGTCGTCGAGATGCGCACCGGCGAGGGCAAGACACTCGCCGCGACCCTGCCTGCCTGCCTGAACGCGCTCGGCGGCGGCGCTGTGCACGTGCTGACCGCCAACGAGTACCTGGCCGAGACCGAGCTCGAGCTCGAGCCCGAGCCGCGCGAGACGACGGCCTGAATGCCGGTGGCCGTCGCCAGGCCTGGTCGCGTTCGGTGCAGCTAATCGAGGTCAGCATGACCGGAGTCCGGTCGGCTGCCATCACCGTCCAGCGGCCCGGCACGCCGCTTCGCTTCCTGCTGCTCCCCATGCTTCACATGGCCACGGCCGGCTTCTACCGCGAGGTCAGCGATCAGCTGGCCCGCTGCCAGGTGATCGTCGCCGAAGGGGTCGGCGGCGACTCGGGCCGGGGCGCAGCTCGTCACGCCCGACCTCACCGGCGAGCAGGTCAAGAGCGGTTGGCGAACGGTGCCGCGGCTGCAGTGCCTGGCGGTGCTGACGCTGGTACCCGTCTTCGCGGCCGGGGTCATGCTCTTCGGAAGCCGCCGGATGCTCGGGCGCTTCCTGGCCATTGAGGACCTGCCCGTGGCCGAAGACCATGTGATGCGGGACGCCTTCCCCGCGCTGACCAAGTTCATCGTCGACGACCGCGACCGGTTGCTGGTCAGCGCGCTGACGGCGATCCTCGACGCGCGGGCGGACGAGGCCATCGTGGTCGGCGTCCTCTACGGCGCAGGCCACATGGCCTGCGTCGGCAGGGAACTCGCCAGGGCCGGCTACCGGCCCCGGCGCGCTGAGTGGCTGACCGTCTTCGACTTCGACTAGGCCGCAAGGGTCACCGGGCTCATGTGTGCCCGGTAGCGGTCGATGACCAGCGCGGCCACGGCCGGGTGGGCCCCGAGCGGCGCGGTCACCCAGTCCGCTCCGCTCAGGCCGAGCTTGTCGTGGAACTGGCCGGGAGCGAGCAGGTAGGACGCGACCGCGACCTGGCGGCCGGTCGTCGCCCGCAACCCGGCCACCGCATCCGGTACCGCTGGCTGGCCGGCGGCCGCGTACCCGACCACGACGGGGACGCCGAGCTCGGCGGCCAGCAGGTCGGCCTGCGCCTGAACCTGCCCGGCGGCCTGCGGATCGGACGACCCGGCCGCCGCGAGCACCACCGGCGTGCCGGCGGGCACGCCGGCCTCTGCCAGGCGCCCGGTGAGCGCGGTGACCAGCAGCGTGTCAGGCCCGAGCGGGCCAGCTACCCGCGGCGCCAGGTGCCCGCAGGCCGTGATCGCGGTGTCGATCGCGGTGACGGCGCCGGCGATGTCGGTGGTCAGGTGGTAGCCGGTCGACAAGAGCAGCGGGACGATCACGACGTCGGGACCAGCGGCGTCGAGGGCGTGGGGCAGGCTCGGCTCCGCGTCCTGGACAAACGCGACCTGGATGTCGAGCACCGGGGCGAGCCGCTCGACCTCGCCAGCCAGGGCCCTGATCGTGGCCGTCGCCTCCTGGTGCTTGCTGCCGTGCGCGACGGCGAGCAGGGTCGGGCCGTTCATGCCGCACCTCGTTCCCTGGGTCGTCCCGCCCCCTGCGCGGCGGCGCTGAGCTTATCGCGGAGCCCCACGACGTCGCCGATGACCACCACCGCTGGCGGCCGCACGCGCCGCCTGGCCGCGTCGGCGGCGACACGCTCGAGCGTCGAGGTCAGCACCTGCTGGCCGGGCAGCGTCCCGTCCCTGATCACCGCGACCGGCGTGGTCGCGGCCCGGCCGCGCTTGATCAGCTCGGCGCTGATCGCCTCCAGGTGAGCGACGGCCATCAGCAGCACCAGGGTGCCCGCGCCGTGCGCAAGCGATTCCCAGTCCACGCTCGCGCCCGGCTGGGACGGGTCGAGGTGCGCCGAGACGACCGCGAAGTCCTGGGTGATGCCGCGGTGCGTGACCGGGATCCCGGCGCACGCGGGCACCGCGACCGCGCTGGTGACGCCGGGGACGACAGTGAACGGCACGCCAGCGCGCACGCACGCGAGCGCCTCCTCGCCGCCGCGGCCGAACACGAACGGGTCGCCACCCTTGAGCCTGACCACCCGGCAGCCAGCCTGCGCCCGCCGCACGATCAGGGCGTTGATCTCGTCCTGCGTCATCGTGTGCGCCCCGGGCGCCTTGCCGGCCAGCACGACCTCCACGTCAGGGTCGAGCTCATCGAGCAGCGCGCTCGGCCCGAGCCGGTCGGCGACCACGACGTCTGCCTCGGCGAGCAGCCGCTTGCCGCGAACCGTGATCAGCCCCGGGTCGCCTGGCCCGCCGCCGACTAGCGCGACCGTACCGACGCCAGGAGCGCGGCGCGAGCGCACCGGCAGCGACCCTTCTGCCAGGGCCAGGGCGATCGCCGAGCGCAGCCGCTGGGACCTGCGCGGGTCGCCGCCGGAGGTCACCGCCACGGTGACGTCGCCGTGCCTGGTCACCGCCGGCGTCCTGGCCGCCGACCCGGCCGCGTCGTCGGCGCGGACGCACCAGATCCTGTTCCGGTCGGCGTCGGCGGCGACGGCCGCGTTCACGTCCTCATCGTTGGTGGCGGCGTGGGTGAGCCAGGCGCCGGTGAGGTCGCCGCCGCGGTAGCGCCGGCGACGGACAGTCACGGGCAGGGTGGCCAGCTCGGCCGTGATGTCTGGCGCGATGACGGTGACCTTCGCCCCGGCGTCGATCAGCGCCTTCGCCCGTCGAAGCGCGACGGCCCCGCCCCCGACGACGACTGCGAGCCGTCCTGCGAGCTCAAGCTCGATCGAGTACCCGCTCATGCGCGCGCTCTGTTCACGGGCCGGCCCCGGTCACGCCAGCGAAGCGGAGGGTGAAGGAGCGGGCGCAGGAGCGACACTCCCAAGCGCCAGGGCTCGAGCCGGCCGGGCGCAGCTCCTCCTGGCCGCAGTACGGGCAGAAGAAAGGCACCTGGCGCTCGCCGGCCTCGGCTTCCGGTCCGCGAGCAACGGTCATGTCAGCAGGTCCTCGTCGGCGTGCCTGACCCAGGTCGCGAACTGCTCGCCGTCGGCGCGGTCCTTGAGGTAGCCGCGCAGCAGCCTTTCCACGTAGTCGGGCAGCGCGTCGGCCGTGACCTTGAGCCCGCGGATCTTGCGCCCGAACGCCGGGTCGGCGCCGAGCGAGCCGCCGAGGTGGACCTGAAATCCTGCCACCCCGTCCACGATGGACCCCTTCAGCCCGATGTCCGCGAGCTGGAACCGAGCGCACGAGTTCGGGCACCCGTTCACGTTGATCGAGACCGGGGTGTCGAAGTCAGGCAGCCGCTTGTCCAGCTCGGTGTACAGGTCGCGGGCGCGCTGCTTTGTTTCGACGATCGCGAGCTTGCAGAACTCGATCCCGGTGCACGCCATCGTGGCTCGCCGGAACGGCGACGGACGGGCCGGCAGGTCGATGCACTCGAGCTCGGCGACCAGCTCCGCGAGATCTTGTTCCTGAACATCGGTGATCAGAAGCTTCTGCTCGATAGTGGTGCGAACCCGGCCCGACCCGTAGGTCTCCGCAAGATCCGCCACTTGTGACAGCTGCGTGCCCGAGGTACGACCGGTGTGCGGGGCGACACCCACGTAGTACAGGCCGTCGCGCTGGCGGTGCACGCCGACGTGGTCGCGAGAGCCCGGCGGCGGTGGCGGCGGGGCCTGGCCGTCCGGCAGCGCCTCGTGCAAGTACTCAGTCTCGAGCACCTCGCGGAAGCGCTCGGCACCCCAGTCCGCGACCAGGAACTTGAGCCTGGCCCTGTTGCGCAGCCTGCGATAGCCGTAGTCGCGGAAGAGGCCGGTGACGCCGGCCCAGACGTCGGGCACCTGCTCGGTACGGACGAAGACGCCGAGCCGCTGCGCCATCATCGGGCTGGTGGACAGCCCGCCGCCGACCCACAGGTCGAAGCCTGGGGTGCCGTCTGGCCCGATCACGCCGACGAACGACACGTCGTTGATCTCGTGCGCGGTGCACTGCGAGCCGCAGCCGGAAATCGTCGTCTTGTACTTGCGCGGCAGGTTGACGAACTCGGGGTTGAGCGCCGCGACGGCCTCGGTGGCGCGCAGCGCCGCCGTCGCGTCGATCACCTCGGCGGCGTCGAGGCCGGCGACCGGGCAGCCGAGTATGTTCCGCGGCACGTCGCCGCACGCCTGCAGGGAGGACAGGCCGACCTCTTCGAGGCGATCCCAGATCGCCGGCACGTCCTCGATCCTGATCCAGTGGAACTGAACGTTCTGCCGGTCGGTGATGTCGGCGAGGTCGCGGCCGTACTCCTTGGCGATGCCCGCGACGATGCGAAGCTGCTCGCCGGTGAGCTGGCCGCCCGGGATGCGCACCCGCATCATGAAGTAGGCGTCCTCGATCTCGGCGTCCGCGAGCGCCCCTGTCTTGCCCCCGCTGATCCCCGGGCGGCGCTGGGTGTACAGCCCCCACCAGCGGAACCGGCCGCGCAGATCGGTCGGGTCGATCGAGTCGAAGCCGGCGCGGGAGTACCGGCCGACGATCCGCTCCCTGACGTTCAGGCCTGCGTCGTCCTTCTTGAAGCGTTCGGCAGCATTCAGCGGCTCGTAGTGGCCGAGGGCCCACTGGCCCTGGCCGCGCTGCTGCGTTCGAGGCATGGGAGAGTCCTTCTGCTTGAGGTTCTGGCGCGCGTCTCGCCGTCCTGGCCAGCCGGGCCTGCTGAGCAGGCGTGGCCAGACGTCAGGCCGGGCCCGGGCGGGTCCGGCGGCTGGTTAGAGCGTGGTCAGCAGAAGGAACGACAGATGGCGCTCGACACCCGCATCTGGTCAACATGGCGCCGGCAAACAAGCATCAGGTCTCGGCGTGCGGCCTGGCGTATCATCGCGGGCCCTCCGGGATCTCGGTGATGCGACCATCCTGCTGTGGACCCTAACATCGGCCGTTCGCGATCTCATACCCGTCGGCCGGAGGAAACTTCTGCCGGATCTCGAGGCGTTGACCTGCGGTCCGGGGAGTCCGCGTGGCCGAGCCAGGTAGCCTGGCGGCCGTGCGGCTCAGCGAGTTCTGGCGACGGATGGACGAGCAGTTCGGGCATGTCTACGCGCAGAGCCTGGCCAAGGACTTCGTCCTGGCCGGTCTCGGCGGCCGCACCGTCAGCCAGGCGCTCGATCAGGGCGAGGACGTCAAGGTGATCTGGCGCGCCGTCTGCACGGCGTTCAACGTGCCAGAACGACTGCGCTGAGCCGTGGCGTCCGTTGCTTCCGCGCTCGGCGGCGTGCGCGGGGCGCATCGCCAGATCGTGCTGGTCTCCGGGGCGCCCGGAGCTGGGAAGAGCACCCTGGCCGCAGTGGAGGTCTACTGTGCCTGCCCGCTGCCCGTCGCGCTCGAGCGGTACGCCGCGCGGCAGACCAGCCGGCATGCCGCGCACGCGGAGGCCCGCCGGCCCGTCTCGCCCGAGGCCTGGGCCAGGTGGGCGCGGCCCGTCGGGATCGGCGAGCTGGTCACGGTGGACACGTCAGCGCCGGTCGACGTCGCCGCGGCCGCCGCGGAGGTGCGCGCCAGGCTCGGTGCCTCGTGCCGGGCAGGCTGCGGCTGACCTGGCCGGGCTCAGCGCCGCTGCAGCCTCCGAGCCTGGTGGCCGCAGCGCTCAGCCGTGCGTGGGGCTCCAGCCGTGCGTGGGCTCTAGCCATGCGTGGATGGTCCATCCAGCACCGGATTGCGCAATGAATGGACCATCCACACACGCGAGGGCAGCCCGGGAAGCACTGGCGAGCGGCGTAGCTTGCTTCTTCCGGCGCGTGCGCGACGGGACGAACCGGCGTTCGAGGTGCTGACCCGGCCTGACGGGCTCTGGCTGGGCGGTTGCGGGTAATTCCCGCCGCTCGGCGCGTCGTCACCATGATCGAACAATTGTTCGTTAGAGTGGTCCGGCTGGTACGTCCTGTGGCTCCGCGCAGGCCGCAACCCACCGGTCGGCTACAGCGCCAGCAGAATGTCGGTGGCCGCGCGTAGCGTCAGCAAGGACATCGGAAGGCACGCGCAGCCCCTCGATCCCGACGGGAGTTCATATGGCACCGAACGACAAGGCGGGCGGCACCAAGGCCGGAGACAGGGACAAGGCCCTGGAAACCGCGCTCGCCCAGATCGAGCGGCAGTTCGGCCGCGGCGCCGTCATGCGCCTCGGCGACGACGCCCGTGCGCCCGTCGAGGTGATCCCGACCGGGTCGATCGCGCTCGACGTCGCGCTCGGCATCGGCGGCCTGCCGCGCGGCCGGATCGTCGAGATATACGGACCTGAGAGTTCCGGCAAAACGACCCTAGCGTTGCATGCAGTAGCAAATGCTCAGAAGTCGGGCGGGATCGCCGCCTTCATCGACGCCGAGCACGCGCTAGACCCCGAGTACGCCAAGAAGCTCGGCGTCGACACGGACGCGCTGCTCGTCTCCCAGCCGGACACGGGGGAGCAGGCGCTGGAGATCGCGGACATGCTGATCCGTTCCGGCGCGATCGACGTCGTCGTGATCGACTCGGTCGCAGCGCTCGTCCCGCGCGCCGAGATCGAGGGCGAGATGGGCGACAGCCACGTCGGCCTGCAGGCAAGGCTGATGTCCCAGGCCCTCCGTAAGGTCGCAGGCGCCCTCAGCCAGACCAAGACGACCGCCATCTTCATCAATCAGCTTAGGGAAAAGATAGGAGTAATGTTCGGATGTGCATCTTGGTACACATATGTCGATCTTGCGGGTGGGACTAAGGAGCGAATCGGCAGGATCGTCGACGAGAAAATGGACGTTGAGGTTCTCTCATACGATCCTGAGCTTGGGAAGATCGTTCCCAAGAGAGTCGTGAATTGGTTCAACAATGGGCACACCGAAGAGTTCCTGCACTTCCGGGTCGAGAGATCTGGCGGTGGATCAGGCCACGGCCGAGCAACCTTCGATCTAACTAGTAATCACCTGATCAGAACCCCAGGCGGGTGGCGCGAGGCAGGCGAGTTGCGGGTCGGTGACCGAGTCACGCTCGCTCAGCCACACTACCTCAGCGAGATGCAGTGGCAGGTGATCCTCGGCTCGGTCATGGGCGACGGGAATCTGTCAAGGCCGGTACGGACTACGGATAGTAGTGCTCGGTTCCGCATGGGACATGGCGCGAAGCAAGTGGCATACCTCGACTGGAAGGTTTCGTTGCTAGGCAACATTCCTAACTGCAGGACGGAGAATGTGAAGGGCGCGGTTGTTGCCGACTTCACGCCGCTCGCTGAGCTCAGCGAGTTGCGGGAGATCGTCTATCAAGGGGACGGTAAGAGGCATCTCACCTGGGACTACCTCAAGAAGTTGACGCCGTTGGCGCTGGCGATCTGGTACATGGACGACGGCTGCTTCACGGTGCGGTCAAAGGGAATTCAGGAGCGGGCGCAGGGCCGATCAGGCCGGATCGAGATCTGTCTCGAAGCTATGAGCCCTGGTTCACGAGAGCGAGTGATCGAGTATCTGCGGGACACTCACGGGCTGGACGTCAGGCTCCGGCTCAGCGGTGCGCGGCATATCGCATACGCGGTGTTCACGACGGCAGCGTCGGCGAAGTTCCAGAAGCTGGTAGCTCCGTACATCCACCCGTCTATGGACTACAAGCTCCTGCCCAGATTCCGCGGGCAGTTCTCTGTCGAGACCGAGTTCGTAGAGCCGGTCATCCGTCCTGTGCCAGCGAAGATCTTGGAAATTGGGTCCAGAGTCGGCTATCCGATCATGAGCCGCTATGACATTGAGGTTGAGGGATCTCACAACTACCTCGCTGACGGCGTCATGGTGCACAACAGCCCGGAGACGACGACCGGCGGCAAGGCGCTGAAGTTTTACGCCTCCGTGCGAATTGATGTGCGCCGGATCGAGACGCTGAAGGACGGCAATGAGCCGGTCGGTAACAGGACCAAGGCCAAGATCGTGAAGAACAAGATGGCCTCGCCGTTCAAGATCGCCGAGTTCGACATCCTGTACGGGGTCGGGATCAGCCGCGAGGGCAGCCTGATCGACCTGGGCGTGGAGCAGACGATCGTCCGCAAGTCCGGTGCCTGGTACACCTACGAGGGAGACCAGCTAGGCCAGGGCAAGGAGAACGCGCGGAACTTCCTGCGCGAGAACCCCGATGTGGCGAACGAGATCGAGAAGAAGATCAAGGAGAAGCTGGGCGTCGGGCCGCGGCTGGACGCCGACGTCACGCCGCTGCCTGAGCAGCCCGCTCGTCCGAGCCTCGGGGTGGTGACCGGGCAGGGCGGCGTCAGGAGGTAGGCGGTGCCGAGAGCGGTGCTATAGAAGAGGCGGTGTTCGGCGACGGCGGTGGCAGGCAGATCTCGCCCGCTGGGCGACCAGGAGGGTGCAGGCGAGCAGCCCGGTGATCCCGAGGCGGTCGCGCGGCTGATCTGCCTGCGGCAGCTGACGGCGGCGCCGCGGACGAGGGCGCAGCTCGCGCAGACGCTCCGCCGCAGGGGAGTGCCCGATGAGGCGGCCGAGGCGGTGCTCGGCAGATTCGCCGAGGTTGGCCTCATCGACGATGCGACGTTCGCGAGCGCCTGGGTCGAGTCCCGGCACCACGGCCGGGGTCTTGGCCGGCGGGCGCTCGAGGCGGAACTGAACCAGCGCGGCGTCGACCGTGACGACATCCAGGCGGCGGTCGCGAAGCTGACCACGGAGACCGAGCTGGCGACGGCGCGGGCCCTCGTGCAGCGAAGGCTCACTGGCACCGCCAGCCTGCCGTCCCAGGCCCGGCTGCGGCGGCTGGTCGGCATGCTCGCCAGGAAGGGATACCCGGCCGGGCTCGCGTACCGGGTGGCCAGGGAGGCGCTGGAGCAGGACAGGCAGAACCATGCTCGCGACGCGCTCGACGTGGCGGCCGTCGACGAGGACGAGTTCATCAACGCGGAGCTCGCGGCGGGCGAGCGGGACTGACCGGGAGCCTCGAGCAGACGCGACCGGCAGCGCGGGCAGCGCAGGCGTGGCAGGCCGTGCCGGGCCATGACGAGCGCCGGGCCGGTAAAGCCCGGGCGGCCCTTAGCGAGCTTGACCGTTCTGTTATTTCCGGCTTAGCCTCGCGGGCAGTGAGGTTACTCCGCGCCAGCGGATGATGAGTGACGGGCGACTAATGACGAGCAGCGGGGCTGCGCCGACAGAAGGCAAGCGCACGCCCGGGCGCCACGACATTGTTTGGCCTGGCCGCGCGGCGGCCAGCACCGCGGCAACCGGACAACCCGGGAGGACGTAAAGCACGCGAGTACAGGTGCTCCTGCCCGCTTGGCAGGCTGTGCCGGGATCCGCGCGGTACGCGCTGGCAACCGGCGCATTCGGCCGGGACGGCGTACCCCGCAGGCGCGGTAGCCCTCGCTACTGAAGATTCCGTGACATCGGAAGGGCGGTGCTCGGAGTCTTACTAGCGGAAGGGGTGCGCACAGTGGGAAATGGCCTCGCGCTTGTTCTGGCAATCGTCGCCATCCTCGCCTTGCTCACCGCTGTCGCTGCGGTCACGTTCATGATGCGCGCCTCGCGCGCTTCGCAGGCGCCGACAGGCGTCAGTCCCTCGGGCGAGCGCGTCGGGGCGTCTGCTGATCGCGCCGACGGCGCCCGGGCTCAGGCGGCGCGTGATCGCGGCGGGCCTGATGAAGCCGAGCTGGAGCGCCGCAGCGCGGCAGCCCTCCAGACGGCTGAGGCTGAGGCCGCCGCCATTGTCAAGAAGGCCGAGGAGGCGGCGGAACGATCCGCCGAGGTGCGCCGCGACCTTGACGATGAAGTGCGCGCGGTTACGGCGGAGATCAGGCAGCTTCGCGGCGACCTCGAGCGCCGCGAAGCCAGGATCGCCGAGCGTGAGCAGCGGCTCGACGAAGAGGCACGGCGGGTGGACCAGCTCGTCACCTCGATCGACGACGCCCGCAGGCAGCTCGACGAGCGGCAGGCAGGCCTCGACCAGCTGGACGCCATGCGGCAGGCGGAGCTGGAGCGCGTCGCCGGGCTCACCGCCGGGCAGGCCAGGGCCGAGCTGATGGCAGCGATCGAGCAGCAGGCCAAGCGCGAGGCGGCGCTGATGGTCAGGGACATCGAGCACGAGGCCAAGAAGGAAGGCCAGCACCGGGCGCGGAGGATCGTGACGCTCGCGATCCAGCGAGTCGCCAGCGAGCAGACCAGCGAGTCCGTGGTCTCGGTGCTGCACCTGCCAGCCGATGACATGAAGGGCCGGATCATTGGCCGGGAAGGCAGGAACATCCGCGCCTTCGAGACCGTGACGGGCGTGAACCTGATCATCGACGACACTCCCGAGGCCGTGCTGCTGTCCTGCTTCGACCCGGTGCGCAGGGAGATCGGCAAGCTGACGCTGGAGCGGCTGGTCGCCGACGGCCGCATCCACCCGCAGCGGATCGAGGAAGCGTACGAGCAGAGCAGGACGGCCATCGAGGAACTGTGCGTCAGGGCAGGCGAGGGCGCGCTCATCGACCTGGCCATCACGGACATGCACCCTGAGCTCACGCAGCTGCTCGGTCAGCTCAGGTACCGGACGTCCTACGGCCAGAACGTGCTCAAGCACCTGGTCGAGTCCGCGCACATCGCCGGGATGATGGCCAGCGAGCTCGGCCTGGATCCGGCGCTGCTCAAGCGCGGGACGCTGCTGCACGACATCGGCAAGGCGCTGACACACGAGGTCCAGGGCAGCCACGCGCTGATTGGCGCCGAGATCGCCCGCCGCTATGGCGAGGACGACGATGTGGTGCACGCCATCGAGGCGCATCACAACGAGGTCGAGGTCAGGACCGTCGAGGCCGTGCTGACTCAGGCCGCCGACGCGATCAGCGGCGGTCGGCCCGGGGCCCGGCGGGAATCGCTCGAGGCGTACGTCAAGCGGCTTGAGCGGCTTGAGCAGATCGCGCAGGCGCAGCCAGGGGTGGAGAAGGTCTACGCCATGCAGGCCGGCCGCGAGGTGCGGGTCATGGTCAAGCCGGGAGCCGTCGACGACATCGGCGCCCAGGTGATCGCCAGGGATGTCGCCCGCCAGGTCCAGGACGAGCTCACCTACCCTGGCCAGATCCGGGTCACGGTGATCAGGGAGTCGCGCGCGACCGAGTACGCACGCTAAGGCAGCTTCAGCTCCGGGACGTCGCCCGGCGTGAATCCCATGATCTGGCCGTAGAACGACAGCTCAGCCTCCAGCGAGGCGATCATCGACTCGGCCTTGCGGAAGCCGTGCGACTCGCCCTCGAACGCGATGTACGCGTGCCTGATGCCGTGCGCCGCCAAGTCGGCCGCGATGCTCTCGGACTGCTGCGGCGGCACGACCGGATCATCGAGACCCTGCAGCAGCAGCACGGGGCAGGTGTTCGCGTTGACGTGCCCGACCGGGGCGCGCTCGGCGTAGACCGTGTCGAAGCCGGGCAGCGGGCCGATCAGGCCGTCCAGGTACCGCGACTCGAAGTCGTGTGTGTGCTCGTTGAACCCGCGCAGGTCAGAGACGCCGAAGTAGGAAACCGCCGCGCTGAACACAGGGTCGCTGACGGCGCCGGTCGTGACCGCCGCGAGCGCCGTCCAGCCGCCAGCGGAGCTGCCGCGGATGCCGAGCCGCGCCTCGTCGGCGAGGCCCTGTTTGGCCAGCGAGCGCGCCGCCTCCTTGGCGTCGGCGACGTCGACCACGCCCCACTCGCGGTTGAGCCTGTTCCTGTACAGGCGTCCGTAGCCGGTGGATCCGCCGTAGTTCACGTCGATGATCCCGATGCCGCGGCTGGTGAAGTACGCCTTCTCCAGGCTCAGCCGCGCGGTGACATGGCCGGTCGGGCCGCCGTGCACCCAGACGACATACGGCGGCAGCTCGCCTGCCACGCCGGTCACGTCAGGACTGGCCGGCGGGTAGATGAGCGCGTGCACGACCCGGCCGTACGGGCCTTCCAGGTCGACCTGGCGCGGAACCGGCAGGTAGTGCGGGTCAGGCAGCTCGGCTATCTCGGCCCGCAAGACGGAACAGGCACCGGTCGCCGCGTCGATCCTGGTCACCGAGTCCGCCGCGAGCGGGGCGCCGGCCACCGCGGCGATCACGGTGCCATCAGCCGACACGCCGGTGAGGAACTCGGTGAACGGCAGGTTCAGGTCGGTCAGCTCGGATGTCTCGGGGTCGAGCAGGCCGAGCCTGGCGCTGCCGCGGCCGTGCCTGACGGCCAGCCTGCCGTCTCCCAGCAGCGCGAACGGCCGCGCGCCCAGCTGCCAGAGCGGGTCGGCGAACTCCTCGTCGGCCGGGTACAGCGCCTGCGGCGGCTCGCCGCTCAGGCCGATCTGGTAGATGTTCCACCAGCCGGTCCAGTCGGTCGCCACGTACAGGCTGGTGTTGTCGCGCCACAGCGGCGCCAGCACCGATTCCCGGTTGCTGCCCTTGATCAGCCGTGCCTTGCCTGGCGTGCGTTGCTCCATCGGGGCGACCCGCAGTTCGGTGCCGTCCCACGGCATGTGCGGGTGGTTCCAGCAGATCCAGGCCAGCCACTGCCCGTCCGGCGACGGCGTCGGGAACGCGAAGAAGTCGTACCCGCTCACGAGCACCCGGACCGCAGTGGCGTCGGCGGACGCTGATCCGTCGAGCGGCACGGCGACGATGGCCCTGGTGACTTTGCCGCGGTGGTGGCGTTCCCGCACGCACCAGACTTCCCGCTTGTCAGGGGAGATCGTGAAGTCTGCATAACGCAGCCCTCGGGCCTCGATGGTCGTCGCCGAGCCGGTCGAGCGCTTGCCGGGGCCAGCGGCGCCATCGGGCAGGAACGCGCCGCCAGCCTTCTTCGGGTCGGGAGTGAGCGGCACGGGTTCGGCCTTGCCCGCGGCGACATCAGCCCCGGCGAGGTACAGGCGCTGGTCATCGAGGTTCGCGAAGACCAGCGGAATCTCCCCGGGGTCGCTGCCGTGGCCAGCCTCGGCCAGCGTGGCCGTAGCGACGGGCGACTGGACCGGCAGGTAGGACAGCCCGCCGTATTCGTGGACGCGGGTCCGCGCGGTCCACGGCGAGGGCAGCAGCGCGGTGACGGTGCCGTCCCGCCCGCACCTCGCGACCGTCGTGCGGCCGCCTTCCTCCGGCTTGTCTTCCTGCCACCAGGTCATGTCGCCGATGACGGTCGGGTACGCGACCCTGATCCGGCCGCGCGCTACCTGAGCGGCGGTGATCGGCGACGGCCAGGCTCCGTAGGGCACCTGAGGCAGCTGCCGAGCGGGCTCCGCCGGTTCGCTATCGGTGGCGTCAGCTCCGGTCAGGTCTGATTCTGCGCTGTGGCCTTCTTCGGCCGTATCGCCCGCCATCGCCGCCACGTTGTCCGTCATAGGGATATCGTGCCCTACCTGCCTGCCTCGGTTCGCAGTGAATGCCGACAACCCGATGGGCGAGATGTCCCCGATGCCCCCGACTGGTTCTGGTCAGCCCCTGAACGGGAACGCCGGCAGGCCGCGCACGCCAGAATCGCAGGCGAATAGCGATCCGGCGGCACGGCCCGGGCCAGCGGCCGTCGTGATGAACAAGGTGCCGAGGTCCGGCCCGCCGAACGCGCAGCTTGTCACGTTGGCGGCTGGCACGCGCACGACGCCCGTCAGCCGGCCGGCGGCATCGTACCGCTGGATCACGCCGCCGCCCCACACCGCGACCCAGATGCCGCCCTCGGCGTCGACGGCCATGCCATCGGGCATGACGTCGGCAGAACCGAGCGTCACGAACGGCCTGCGATCGCCCACCTGCCCGCTCCCGGCGTCATAGTCCAGCACATCGACCCGGTAGTCGAGGGAATCGATGTAATACATCAGCCGGTCATCCGGGCTCCAGCCGAGCCCGTTCGAGATGCCGAGGCCGGTGAAGATCTCCGTGACGCTCAGGTCAGGGTCGAGCCGGTAGAAGGAACCTTTGCCTGGTGATTCATCGGCCGCCATTGTCCCGGCATAGAACCGGCCTGCCCGGTCGCACTTGCCGTCATTCATCCTGGTGTCAGGCACGCCTGGTGCGGCGGCGAGCTCGGCGACCGAGCCGGTCAGCGGGTCGAGGCTGAGGAAGGCATTGCCCGCGGCGACGACCAGGCCGCCACTGGCCCTCGGCACCACGGCGCCAGCCTGGCTGCCGACATCCCAGGACGAGTGCACGCCGGACTCGCTGAGCCGGTGGACCCTGGAGGCCGGGATGTCAACCCAGTACAGCGACTGGGTCTCCGCGTCCCAGCACGGCCCCTCGCCGAGTTCGGCGGCCGGGACATCGATCTTGCCGGGTTCCAGGATGATCAGATCGGCGGCAGGCTCGGGCATGACGGCTCCTTGACTGGCTGGCCGGAGGTGGACCGACGATGCCAGCCGGACGCCAGCGGTGTCAATGGCCCGTACGCTAAGGAGCATGCCTGGCGCGACAGCCGCTGAGAGGACCTTCGAAATCCGCACCTACGGGTGCCAGATGAACATGCACGACTCCGAGCGGCTGGCCGGCCTGCTGGAAGCGGCCGGGTACCGCAAATCGGCGGCAGGAACCCAGGCTGACGTCGTGGTCTTCAACACCTGCGCGGTCCGCGAGAACGCCGACAACAGGCTGTACGGGAACCTCGGTCACCTGCTGCCGGTCAAGAACGCGCACCCGGGCATGCAGATCGCGGTCGGCGGTTGCCTTGCTCAGAAGGACCGGTCGGTGATCACCGACCGGGCGCCGTGGGTCGACGTCGTGTTCGGCACGCACAACATCGGCTCGCTGCCCGTGCTGCTGGAGCGGGCGCGGGTCGAGCAGCGCGCTCAGATCGAGATCGCCGAGTCGCTCGAGCGGTTCCCCTCGGTGCTGCCGGCCAGGCGCGAGTCGCCCTACTCGGCCTGGGTCGCGATCTCGGTGGGCTGCAACAACACGTGCACGTTCTGCATCGTGCCCAGCCTGCGCGGCCGTGAGGAGGACAGGAGGCCAGGCGACGTGCTGGCGGAGATCGAGATGCTGGTCGCCGACGGCGTCCTCGAGGTCACGCTCCTCGGCCAGAACGTCAACTCCTACGGAGTCGGGTTCGGTGACCGGCTCGCCTTCGGCAAGCTGCTGCGCGCGTGCGGCGGGATCGACGGACTGGAACGCGTGCGGTTCACCTCGCCGCACCCGCGTGACTTCACCGACGACGTCATCGCCGCGATGGCGGAAACCCAGAACGCGATGCCGCAACTGCACATGCCGCTGCAGTCCGGGTCGAACGCCGTCCTCCGCCGGATGCGCAGGGCCTATCGCCAGGACTCCTACCTGGCGATCCTGGAGAAGGTCAGGGCGGCGATCCCGGACGCGGCGATCACCACGGACATCATCGTGGGGTTCCCTGGAGAGACCGAGCAGGACTTCGCGGACACGCTCGACATCGTGCGGCGGGCCAGATTCGCTGGCGCGTTCACGTTCCAGTACTCGATCAGGCCCGGCACGCCAGCGGCGAGCATGGACGGCCAGGTGCCGCGCGACGTCGTCGCCGAGCGGTACGGCAGGCTGGTGGCGCTGGTCGAGGAGATCGCCCTGACCGAGAACCGGGCGCTGGTCAGCAGGGAGGTCGAGGTGCTGGTCGCCGACGGTGAGGGCCGCAAGGACGGCGCGACCCACCGGATGTCCGGCCGGGCCAGGGACAACCGCCTCGTGCACATCGCGCAGGTGCCAGGCGACGAGCCGCGCCCCGGTGACGTGGTGACGACGGTGGTCTCAGCCGCCGCGCCGCACTACCTCATCGCGGACGGCGCACCGCTCGCGGTGCGCCACACCCGGGCCGGTGACGCGTGGCAGTCCGGCGCGGCTGCCGTCGCGCCGGAGGCGGCCGCGCCGGTCTTGCTCGGCATGCCAGGTCACGCGAACTGATCGCGGACGATTATCGGCAGGTTTGCGGAAAGTAGTCCGTGATCATGGAGAAAGCGGGCGGCGGGCAGCCAGTTGTCGCGGTCGTGGGTCCCACTGCTGGTGGTAAGTCGGAATTGTCGCTGCGGATCGCGCGTGCGCTCGACGGTGAGGTGATCAACGCCGACTCCATGCAGCTGTATCGCGGCATGGACATCGGCACGGGCAAGCTCACCGCCGCCGAGCGCGACGGCGTTGCGCATCACCTGCTCGGCATCTGGGACGTGACCGAGACCGCGAGCGTGTCGGAGTACCAGCGCCTGGCGCGCGCCGTCATCGCGGACGTGCAGGCCAGGGGCCGGACCGCGATCCTGGTCGGCGGTTCTGGGTTGTACGTCAGGGCCGCGATCGACGACCTGCGGTTCCCCGGCGCAGACCCGGCGCTGCGCGCACGGCTCGAGGGTGAGCTTGCCGCGCGCGGCTCTGCTGTCCTGCACGGCAAGCTGGCAGCGGCCGATCCCGCCGCCGCCGCCGCGATCCTGCCGACCAACGGGCGCAGGATCGTCCGCGCGCTTGAGGTCATCGAGCTCTCCGGCCGGCCGTTCAGCGCGACGCTGCCCGGGTACGACGCCGCCGGAGCTGACGTTCCGGCCGCCGTTCAGCTCGGCCTGTCGATCCCGCGCCCGCAGCTCGACGAGCGGATCGAGGCACGGGTGCGCCAGATGTGGCAAGACGGACTGGTCGACGAGGTCAGGAGGCTTGCCGACCCGGAAGCGCCAGGCGGCGGGCTGCGGGCCGGGCTGACGGCAAGCAGGGCGCTCGGGTACGCGCAGGTGCTGCGCCACCTGGACGGCGACTGGACCCTGGCCGAGGCAGAAACAGCAACCGTGCGCGCGACGCGACGGTTCGCGCGCCGCCAGGAGTCCTGGTTCCGCCGTGACCCCAGGGTGCGCTGGCTGGACGCCGCCGAGCCGGTGCCGACGCGCCTAGCGGTGGCGGCCATCGCGGAGTCAGCGGGCCGGCGGGCATAGCATCAGGGGATGCGATTCGCCAAGGGTCATGGCACGGGGAACGACTTCATCGTCGTGCCCGACGTCGACGACCAGCTGGAACTCGGCCCAGACGTGGTCCGCGCGCTCTGCGACAGGCGTACCGGGATCGGCGCTGACGGGGTGCTGCGCGTGGTCAGGACGGAGCCGGGGCCAGCGCCGTGGTTCATGGACTACCGCAACTCCGACGGCAGCGTCGCCGAGATGTGCGGCAACGGGATCCGGGTGTACGCGCGCTACCTGCTCGACCACGGCCTGGCGGCCGGACCTGAGATCGCCATCGCGACGCGGTCAGGCGTCCGCACCGTGCGGCAGCAGGCGGACGGCGAGCTGACCGTGGACATGGGCCCGGCGAGCACCGGGCGGACAGGATGGGCGCTGATCGGCGGCCGCCGGTACGCGGGCCTCGCCGTCAACGTCGGCAATCCGCATCTGGTCTGCATGATCGCCAAGCCGCTCGACGGGATTGAGCTGTCCGAGCCGCCCGAGGTCGACCCCGAGGTGTTTCCCGGCGGGGTGAACGTGGAGGTGGCGCGGATCACGGGGGACCACACGCTGCGGATGCGGGTGCATGAGCGGGGCTCAGGAGAGACGCTGTCGTGCGGGACCGGTGCGGTCGCGGCGGCGGTGGCGGCAGCGGCGTCGGTCAGGGAGTGGCCGGGCGACGTACTGGCCGGCTGGACCGTGGATGTACCTGGCGGCAGGCTGGCCGTCGCGCCGAGCGCGACGGCCAGCCTGCTGACTGGGCCCGCGGTGATCGTGGCCGAGGGCGAGACGAGCCTCGCCTGGCTGGCCGACCCGCTGGTGGCTGGCCCCGTGGTGGCTGGCCCCGTGGTGGCTAGCACTGTCACGGCCTGATCCGCCGGGCGCATGTTCCTTACCTGCTGCCTGACTCGGCGAGCCGCAGGCCGATCGAGACCAGGGCCCAGCCGGTCTGCCGGCGCAGCGGCGTGCGCCGCGCCCTGGCCGGGCTGATGTGCCCGGCCTGCCTGGCGGGCGTCCGCAGCTCACGCGGACGCTGGCTGGCTAGCTGCTCGAGTGAACGGGAATACATGTCAGGGATCCTCTCGGGGTTGTAACGGGCTGCCTGGTTCTAGCTCGCCATCTCCGCGGACGCGGCCCTGGCCACGTGCAGGGAGCCGCTGACCGTACGGCACTGCAGGCGCAGGTCCGCGCTGCCGCCGGTGTCAGAGGCGGCCAGGTCGCTGGTCACGCGGCCGGTCACCGAGGCGAGGTCAAGGAAAACTCCGGTGCCCTGGGCGACCTTGACCTGGATGTCGCCGGAGACGGAGTTCAGGTCGCCGCGGCCGCGGGTCATGCTGTTCACCTGTACCTGGCCGCTGGCGGTCTTCGCGGTGACCGACCCGTCAGCGGCGGCGATCACGATGTTGCCGCTGGCCGTCCTGGCGGTGACGTCGCCGGCGGCGTGCCGGATCGAAATCCGCCCCGACGCCGTCTGCACGGTTGCCTCTGCTGCCTTGAGCAGCTGGACGCTTCCCGACATCGAGGTGATCTCCGCCGGGCCGCGGACTGTCTCGACATCCACCCGGCCGCTTGCCGAGCGGATGTCGACGGCGCCGTACTCGCCGCGGCAGGTGACGTCCGCCGACGCGGCCTGGACGGCCGATCGCGAGCCCGCCGGCAAGGTGATCGTGACGTGCAGGCCCTTGTTGCGCCAGCCGAGGTTGTGCTTTGACAGCTCGCTGATCACCAGATGGCGGTCGGAGTAGTCGACGGTGACGTCGTCACGGACCTGGTCGTCGGCATCGGCCATGGCCGGGTCGCCTGACCCGCCCCTGTGGATCCTGACGGTGACGACGTCGGTCGGCGCGGCGGTGACCGAGACGGTGCCCGATGCGATGCTGACGTTCGCGTCGATCGGTTCTGAGCAGGCAAAATCCCAGGTTGCCATGGTTCTCTCCAGTGCGATGGTGGGTGCTGGGTGGTGGGTGCTGGGTGGTGGGTGCAGGGTGGCGGGTGCTGGGTGGGCGGGCTGGCTAGCTGCGGGCGTAGCCGGTGATGCGCTGGCCGATGCCCGAGCGCGACCGCTGGCCGCGGCCCTGTCGCGGGGCGCCTTCCAGGGCGCGGATGGCCGCGTGGGCGAGCCAGGAGTTGACCGACAGGCCGTCGGCAGCCGCCTGGGCTTCCACTCGCGCCTTCAGCACCTCAGAGAGCCGCAGCGTGACCCTGGCCGTGCCGGCGTCGTCCGCGGCGGCGTCGGGAGCAGGCTCTGGTTCCTGGCCGGCGTGCTGCGGCACGTTGGTGATGACGAACTCGGGCTCACCGGCGTTGAGCCGGACGTCGATGACGGCGTCGTCGAGCCGGGTCGTGATCTCCGCGGCAGCCGCCGACAGCACCTCGAGCAGCGTGAGCCGGACCGAGGAGTCGAGCGCCTCGGCCAGCTTCCCGGCCACCTCGATGACGTCGTCGGAGGCGAAGCGGGTCAGCGAGCCGAGCTCCCTGCGCAGTCCCTCGACGTACGGTGACATTTCCATGACATCATCATGACGTCATTAATGACGTCTGTCAAGTCCACGATGATGTCACACTGATGTCGTCCGGCGTCATTCTCGGTCACGAATTGGCGTCACCCCGACGCCAGCCGCCGTCACATCGCGCCAAGGGCGGTCCGGCGCAAGCACATTGGATCTGGAACCTGCACTTTGCGGTCCGATTTGCCCGGTCTGTAGCCGGGTTTTGGATCCAATGTGCGGCTAGAGGAAGGTGGCCGAGGGGAGACGGCGGATTGACGCATCGAGGACCTCGGCCAGGTGCGCGACCGGCTTCGGATGGCCGGCCGTGCCGAGCGCCGAAGCGATCTGCAGCGCGCATCCGGGGTTGCCTGACACGACGAGGTCCGCGCCGGTGCTGGCCACAGACGTGGCCTTGCGCGCGCCAAGCTCCCTGGCCGCCTCCGGCTGGACCAGGTTGTAGATCCCCGCCGAGCCGCAGCAGATCCCGGCGTCGGGCAGCTCGGCGACCGCGAGGCCCGGTATCGCCCTCAGCAGCTCGCGCGGCTGCGCGGTGATCCGCTGCGCGTGCGCGAGGTGACAGGCGTCGTGATAGGCCGCGGTCAGGACGAGCGGGTGCCTGGTCGCAGCTGGTCCGAGCGTGGCGAGGAACTCGCTGAAGTCGGCGACCTTCGCCGCCAGCGCGGCGGCGCGCTGAGCCCACGCGGGATCGTCACCGAGCAGGTGGGAGTACTCCTTCATGGCCGAGCCGCAGCCCGCCGAGTTCACGACGATCGCCTCGACGCCGGCCCGCTCAAACGTCTCGATCAGGCTCCGCGCGAACGCCGCGGCCTCGGCCCGCCGCCCGTCGTGCAGCGATAGCGCGCCGCAGCAGCCCTGGCCGGCGGGAATGACCACGTCGCAGCCCTCGCTGGCGAGGACCCGCGTCGTCGCCCTGTTCACCTGGGGGAAGAACACCTGCTGCACGCAGCCCGTGAGCATGCCCACGACGGCGCGGCGGGTGCCCCTGGCCGCCACGAACTGGGGCATCCGCCCACGGGGGGCGCGCCTGGTTGGCCTGCCTGGCGCGACCCGCAGCGCTGCGGCGATCTCGGGGGCCACGCGCTCGGCGAGGCGGCCGTGCAGCAGCCGGTCAGCGCCGGTTCGCTGGGCGGCGCGCAGCGGGCCCATCAGTGCCCTGAGCCTGCCTGGGTACGGGAACGTCGCGAAGATCGCGGCACGCAGCGCGCGCTGCCTGGCCGACCGCGGCGGGAGCGAGCGGACCGGCTCGGCTGGACCCGCGGCTGGACCCGCGCTGGCCCGTCCGCCGCGGGTGCCTCCTCGGTCGCCCACGCCCGCGCCGCCTCGATCAGGAGGTCATACCGGACTCCGGATGGGCACGCCGGCACGCAGGCCATGCAGCCCAGGCACCTGTCCAGGTGCTCGGCAGCGGCCGGGCTGGCGGCGGCGCCGTCGAGCAGCTGCGCGATCAGGTGGATCCGCCCGCGCGGGGAGTCCATCTCCTCGCCCCAGAGCTGATAGGTCGGGCACGTGGTCAGGCAGAACCCGCAGTGCACGCAGTCGCCGACCACCCCGCGCAGCTCGCCGGACGGATCGAGCAGGCTCGGCGCCTGACCGGCCGCCTGACCAGCCTGATCGGCCCTGCCGCGCTCGCCGGCACTGCCGCTCTGGTCAGCCATCAGATTCCCCCGGCGAATCGGCCTGGTGCCATCCTGCGGCCCGGGTCGAACTGGGCCTTGACGGCGCGCATCAGCGGAAGCGAAGGCACCGGCCCGAACAGGTCAGCGAGCGCGGCGACCTCGGGCGTGGCGTGCTGGACCACGACGCTGCTCCTGGTCGGCGGCCCCGCGTGCGACCGGCTGCGCGCCAGGCCGCGCTGAGCGAGCGCGTCCCGCAGTGCGGTGACGAAGGAAGCCACCGCCGGCGGAGCGGCGTCCCCGGGCAGCGCGGCGTGCAGCAGCCCGGCGGCCGCCGAGCCGCCGGCCACCGGATCCAGCCGGGCCGCGTCGGCTGCCTTGCGTAGCTCGGCGAGCACCATGGCCAGATCGCCTGGCCAGAACCCGATCTGCAGCACGGTGCCTCCTGTTTGGGCGGCGGCGCCAGCGCGCCACCAGTCAGGCGGTTCGGCGTGCACGGACGCGGCGACGCCGGCCTCGCCGAGCAGGTTGGCCAGCGCCCTGGCGCGTTCGTCCGCGCTGGCTGGGTCGCCTTCCAGGGCCACGCAGACCAGGATCGGGCCGGTCCCTGCTGGCCAGTGGATCTCGGCGGCGGCCGGGCTCACCGCGGAGTCCAGGCCGGCCTCCAGGACGCGGCACGCGTCCGCCGGCTCGGCGCACGCGGCGGAGACATAGCTGGTCTGCGCCGGCAGCGGATGCAGCCGGAACGTCGCCTCAGTGATCAGCCCGAGCGTGCCGCGCGAGCCGGCGAACAGCTTGCCGAGGTCGTAGCCGGCGACGTTCTTGACCACCTTGCCGCCCGACCTGGCGATCGTGCCGTCGGCACGGACCACCGTGATCCCGATCAGCAGGTCCCGCCCGGCTCCGTAACGCAACCGCAGCGGGCCGGCTACGCCGGTCGCGAGCACGCCGCCGACCGTCCCCTGGCCAGCGTCCCGGCCATTGGCAGCGGGCGGGCGGGCGGGCGGGTCGAGCGCGAGCCGCTGGCCGGCCGCGGCGAGCACCTCGGCCAGCCGGTCCAGGCGCACGCCAGCCTGCACGGTGGCCACCAGGTCGCCAGCAGCGTGCTCCACCACCTCGTCCAGGCCGGTCGTCTCGACCAGCAGGTCGCAGCGCTCGGGCGGGTTGCCCCAGTGCAGCCGGGAGCCTGTGCCGCGGAACACGACCGCGAGCCCCAGCTCCTCGGCAGCCCGCAGCAGCGTGCTGGCTTCCGAGGCGCTGGCCGGCGCCGCGACCGTCAGCGGCTGCACGCCTCCGACCGCGTCGGCAGGCGTGGCGGGCCGCACCGCCGCGCAGGCCGCGGTGATCTGCGCCGGGATCGGCTCAGCTGCCATGGGCATCAGCCGGGAGAGTCCTGTTATCCATGTCAGAAGATCTCCGCGGCGCCCGATGCCGCCAGCGGATGCGGCCCCCGCCGGACGCCGGGGGCCTCGCCGCACATTCGCGGCGTCGGGAAGACCTTGCCTGGGTTGCACAGGCCGGCCGGGTCGAACGCGCAGCGGAGCAGCTGCATCGTGTCCAGGTCCTCGGGCCGGAACATCCTGGGCATGTACCGGGACTTGTCCACGCCGACGCCGTGCTCGCCGGTGATCGAGCCGCCGTGCGCGATGCACTCGTCCAGGATCGCGCCCGACAGGACCTCGGCCGCCTCGGATTGCTCGGGGCTCGAGTCGTCGAACAGGACGAGCGGGTGCAGGTTGCCGTCGCCGGCGTGGAACACGTTCGCGACCCTGATCCCGGACGCGGCTGACATCGCGCTGATCCGGTCGAGCACCTCGGGCAGCGCGGTCCGCGGCACGACGCCGTCCTGCACGATGTAGGCGGGCGAGATCCTGCCGACGGCAGCGAACGCGGACTTGCGGCCGGTCCAGATCGCGGCCCGTTCGGCCGGGTCGGCTGCCTCCCTGATCTCGAAGGCGCCCGCCTGCCCGGCGATCGCGCGAACCGCGGCCGTCTCGCTGCGCACGTCCGCGTCAGGCCCGTCTAGCTCCACGATCAGCACGGCGCCGGCGCCCGGCGGGTATCGGCAGGCGACAGCGGCCTCGGCGGCCTCGATGGCCAGCGCGTCCATCATCTCGATCGCCGCTGGCAGGATGCCGGCTCCGATGATCGCCGAGACCGCAGCGCCGCCGTGCCCCATCGTCTCGAACGCCGCCAGCAACGTGGTGACCGCCTGCGGGATCGGGGTCAGCCGGACGACGATCTTGGTGGCGATGCCGAGGGTGCCCTCCGAGCCGGTGAACGCGCCGAGCAGGTCGTAGCCGGGCGATGCGCCCGTGCCGTCGCCGAGCCAGGTCAGCTCGCCGTCGGGGGTGACGATCTCCAGGCCGGTCACGTGGTGCACCGTGAACCCGTGCTTCAGGCAGTGCGCGCCGCCCGAGTTCTCCGCGACGTTGCCGCCGACCGAGCAGATCTGCTGGCTGGACGGGTCGGGCGCGTAAAACAGCCCGTACGGCTGCGCCGCCTTGCTGACCGCCAGGTTGGTCACGCCCGGCTCGACGACGGCCCGCCGGCTGACCGGGTCGATCTCGATGATCTTGCGCATCTTGGCGGTCACCACGAGCACGCCATCGGCCCTGGGCAGCGCGCCGCCGGAGAGCCCGGTTCCGCTGCCCCTTGCCACGAACGGGACGCGGGCGGCGGCGCAGGTCCGCACGACGGCGGCGACCTGGCTGGCGGTTCCCGGCAGCACGACGAGCCCAGGGGAGCAACGGTGCGCGGTCAGCCCGTCGCACTCGTAGGTGCGTAGCTCCATCGGATCGGTGATCACGGCGTCCGCCCCGCACGCGCTGGTCAGGTCCGGGATCAGGCTGGCTAGCACCTCGCTCATCGTCGCCCTCGCCTCCCTCTGGCTCGTTTGCGCGCTTACCGTCTATCTTCCCCCTGTTTGGCGATCGCGACCACGCCGCTAGGGTGACCATGACCCTGCGCGGCGGGCGGACAGCGAAAGGGGGCGGCGGCGATGAGCGTGCCTGAGGTCCGCCGGATCTCCTCGGGGACCACCTGGGAGCCGGTCGTGGGCTACAGCCGTGCCGTCGCGGCCGGGGACTTCGTGTTCGTCTCGGGCTGCACGTCCGTCGACGGCCCTGAGTTCGTGCATCCGGGCGATGCCTACGCGCAGACCAGGCAGGCGATCAGCAACGCGGCCGGCGCGTTGGCCGGGCTCGGCGCCAGCCTCGCCGACGTGGTGCAGACCAGGATGTACGTCACCGACATCTCGCGCTGGCAGGAGCATGGCCGCGCGCACGGGGAGTTCTTCGGCGAGGTGCGGCCGGCCGCCACGATGATCGAGGTGGCGGCGCTGATCGGGGCAGGGATGCTGATCGAGATCGAGGTGCTCGCGTTCCGGCCGGGCATCGGGAGGATCAGTGGACCCTGAGCAGAGGGCCGCCGCTGACGTGCTGCACGGATTCGTGCGCAGGAAGGCGCCTTCACGACGATCGACGTGCCGGGCGCCGGCGCTATGCCCGGGCAGGGCACGTCGGCGGTGGGCATCAACAAGGCCGGCGTGATCGTGGGCTGGTACATCGGCGTCGCCGACGACGGCGCCATGACCGGCGCTTACACCGACAGCCAGGGCCGCCAGCACGGGTTCTTGATCCGTGCAGGGATCTTGTTCAGGTTTACTCCTGGCAGGGCTCGCGCCGCGGGCGGGACCTGGCGTGAGCGTGGTGCCGGGCCGGCCGCCGTTCTCCGCCCGCTTCGGCGGCTTCTAGCGGCCCGGGTAGCTACGGTGGCTGCATGGCCGCTTCGCAGGAGCTGAAGGTCGGAGAGCGGACGATCCGGATCTCCAATCCTGACCGCGTCTACTTCCCTGCCCGCGGCGAGACCAAGCTCGACCTGGCCCGTTACTACATGTCCGTCGGCGGCGGCATCGTCAGGGCGCTGCGGGAGCGGCCGTGCATGCTGCACAGATTCCCGTCCGGCGTGGCCGGCGAGAAGGTGCACCAGAAGCGGATCCCCAGCGGCGCGCCCGGCTGGCTTGAGACCGTGCGGGTCCACTTCCCCCGGTACGGCAGGCACGCCGACGAGCTCTGCGTGACCGAGCTGGCGAGCGTGATCTGGGCGGTGCAGATGTCGACCGTGGAGTTCCATCCCTGGAACTCCCGCCGTGCCGACACCGAGCGTCCCGACGAGTGGCGAATCGACCTGGACCCGATGCCGCGGTGCGGCTTCGACCGGGTGCGCCGGGTCGCCGGCGTGGTGCACGAGATCCTCGGTGAGCTCGGCGTCGTTGGCTGGCCGAAGACCTCGGGCGGGCACGGCCTGCACATCTACGTCAGGATTGAGCCGCGGTGGGGGTTCGGCGAGCTGCGGCGGGCAGCGCTGGCGTTCGCGCTCGAGGTGGAGCGCCGGGCGCCTGACGACGTCACGACGACCTGGTGGCGCAAGGACCGGGATCCGGCCAAGGTCTTCGTTGACTACAACCAGAACACCAGGGATCACACGATCGCCTCAGCCTATTCGGTGCGCGGGGTGCCAGAGGCGACCGTCTCCACGCCGATCGCCTGGGACGAGGTCGATGCCGTGGACCCGAAGGCGTTCACGATCGCGACCGTTCCCGCGCGCTTCGCGGAGCTCGGCGACCTGCACGCTGGCATCGATGGCCACGCTTACTCGATCCAGACGCTGCTCGAGTGGGCCGACAGGGACGGGCTTGACGAGCCCTGACCGCGCTCGGCAGGCGCTCAGCTGAAGGCCGCCCTGGCGGCGGCGGCACCTGACCTGGCCTGATCCCAGTAGCCGTAGGTGCCGTGGTCGCGCAGTTCCGTGGCGGCTTGCGCGACCGCGCCCAGGCTCGTGAACGCGAACGCCCCGCCGACCGAAACCCGCTTGACGCCCATGGCGCCGAGCTCGGCGACGGTCGGGGTGCCCGGCAGCGCGAGCACGTTGACGGGCACGTCCACGGCGGCGACAAGCTCCCTGATCTCGTCCGGCTTCTGGGCACCGGGCGCGAACAGCACGTCGGCGCCCGCCTCCCGGTAGCTCCGCAGGCGGGCGATCGTGTCGGCCAGGTCGGGGTTGCCCCGCAGGAAGTTCTCGGCCCTCGCGGTCAGCACGAGGCGCACGGGACCGCTGTGCGCCGCCTCAGCGGCCGCCGCGACCCGTTCAGCGGCGAGCCCGGGGTCGTAGATCGGGTTCTCGTCGCGATTGGCGTAGTCCTCGACCGAGATGCCGGCCAGGCCAGCCGCCACGGCCAGCCGGATCGTCTCCGCGACACCCGCCGGGTCGTCGGCGAAGCAGTTCTCCAGGTCGGCGGACACAGGCAGGTCCGTGCCGGCCGCCATCCACTGCGCGTGGCCGATCGCCTCGTCGCGGGTCACCGCCCCGTCGGCGCGGCCGAGCGTGGCGGCGAACCCGCTGCTCGTGGTCGCTAGCGCCGCGAACCCGAGCGACGCCAGCAGCTGCGCCGATCCCCGGTCCCACGGGTTGGGCATGAGCAAGGGCTGCTCGCCGTGATGCAGGGCCAGGAACCGTTCGGCCTTCTCAGCCTGGGTGGGCATAGCTCTGGCCTCACGGCATCCGCTCGTACGCGGGCAGGGTCAGGAACTCGGCGTAGTCGTCAGCGAGCGCGACCTCCCTGAACAGGCTGACGGCCTCGGCGTACTTCGCCGCGTCGTGGTCGTCGCCGGCGGCTGCAGCGATCTTGGCGAGCTCGGAGTCGATGACCTGGTCGACCAGCTCCCTGGTGACCTGCGGGCCATCGGCGAGATGAATGTCGTTGTGCAGCCACTGCCAGACCTGCGAGCGGGAGATCTCCGCGGTCGCGGCGTCCTCCATCAGGTTGAAGATCGCCACGGCGCCCTGCCCGGCCAGCCAGCTCGCCAGGTACTGCAGGCCGACGCTGACGTTGTTGCGCAGGCCGGCCTCCGTGATCGCGCCTGGCGTGCTCGGCACGTCGAGCAGCTGGGCGGCGGACACCACGACGTCGTCGCGGAGCTTGCCGAGCTGGTTCGGCGCCTCGCCGAGGACGCCGTCGAAGATCTCCCTGCACACCGGGACCAGGTCAGGATGCGCCACCCAGGAACCGTCGAAGCCGTCGCGGCTTTCGCGCGTCTTGTCGTCGCGGACCTTGGCCAGGGCGACCTTGTTGACCTCAGGATCGCGGCGGCTCGGGATGAACGCGGCCATGCCGCCCATCGCGTGCGCGCCGCGCCCATGGCAGGTGCGGACCAGCAGCTCGGTGTAGGCGCGCATCATCGGGGCCGTCATCGTCACCGAGTTGCGCTCAGGCAGCACGAAGTTGCGTCCCCTGGTGCGGAACTTCTTGATGATGCTGAACAGGTAGTCCCAGCGGCCAGCGTTCAGCCCGGCGCTGTGTTCCCGCAGTTCGTACAGGATCTCTTCCATCTCGAACGCGGCGGGGATGGTCTCGATCAGCACGGTGGCCCTGATCGTTCCGCTGGGCAGGCCGAGCGCGTCCTGGGCCAGGTTGAAGGCGTCGTTCCAGAGCCTGGCCTCGAGGTGGCTTTCCATCTTCGCCAGGTAGAAGTACGGTCCCTTGCCCTTGTCCAGCTGGCGGCGCGCGCAGTGGAAGAAGTACAGGGCGAAGTCGAACAGGCTGCCCGAGATGCGCTGCCCGTCGACGAGGACGTGCTTCTCATCCAGGTGCCAGCCGCGGGGCCTGACCACGATCGTGGCGAGCTGGTCATCGGGTCCCAGCCGGTAGGCCTTCCCGTCTGGGCTGGTGAAGTCGATGGTCCTGTCCAGCGCGTCCTTGAGGTTCAGCTGGCCGGTGACCATGTTGTCCCAGAGCGGGGTGTTCGCGTCCTCGAAGTCGGCCAGCCAGACCTTGGCCCCCGAGTTCAGGGCGTTGATCGTCATCTTCTTGTCGGTCGGCCCGGTGATCTCGACCCTGCGGTCGACGAGTCCCGGAGCCGGCGACGCGACCCGCCAGCTGCGGTCCGCCCTGATGTGCGCGGTGTCGGGCAGGAAGTCGAACGTCCCGCCGGCACTGAGCTGACGCTGCCTGGCGGCGCGTGCCGCAAGCAGCTCGGCTCGCCTGGGACCGAGCTCACGCTGCAGCGCCGCGATCAGGTCCATGGCCTGGGGCGTCAGGATCTCCTCATACCGGTCGCCGACCGGCCCGTCGACCTGGATGCCTGCGCCATAGCTCATTCTCGGTCGCTCCTCACTGCTGCCGGTTGCTGTTGCCGGCGCCCGATCGCGGGCTGACCCGATCCTAGAGAGCCGCCCGCTCGCCTGGCTGGCCCGCCAGGCGCCCGAGCCCGGACTCAACCATCGCATACTCGCGAAATCGGGTACATCCCATGTGCCGGCACGGCAGCGCAGGCGGGCCGGGCACATCCGCGGGCGTCGCGGTGTTATTCAAGTGACGCCGCGGCCCGGCCGTGGCAGCATCGAGTGACCGTCAGCCAGCGGCGGTCCCATCCTGGACGGCAGATGACAGCAGAATCACGCGACGACAACGACAACGACGGCGCTCTCGAGAGCTACGATCCTGGCCAGTTCGACCTGGAGGAGCGGCACTCGCTGCGCCGGGTGGCGGGCCTGTCGACCGAGCTCGAGGACGTCAGCGAGGTCGAGTACCGGGCACTGCGGCTCGAGCGGGTTGTGCTGCTCGGGGTGTGGACCGAGGGAACGCTCGGGCAGGCAGAGAACTCGCTGAGGGAGCTCGCCCTGCTCGCGGAGACCGCCGGCTCGCTCGTGCTTGACGGGCTTACCCAGCGGCGCGGCCGGCCTGACGCGTCCACCTACGTCGGCGCGGGCAAGGCCGCCGAGCTCGCCGAGCTGGTCATGGCGACCGGTGCTGACACGGTGATCTGCGACGGCGAACTGACGCCCAGCCAGCTGCGCAAACTGGAAGGTGTCGTCCGGGTCAAGGTGATCGACAGAACCGCCTTGATCCTGGACATCTTCGCGCAGCACGCGAGGAGCAAGGAGGGCAAGGCTCAGGTCGAGCTCGCCCAGATGCAGTACATGATGCCCAGGCTCCGCGGCTGGGGCGAGTCCTTGTCCCGGCAGGCCGGCGGCCGGGTGGCCGGCGGCGGCGGAATCGGTACCCGCGGCCCTGGCGAGACCAAGATCGAGACTGACAGGCGCAGGATCAGGGCGAGGATCGCGCGGCTGCGCGTCCAGATCGCGGAGATGTCGACAGGCCGCGAGGTTCAGCGCGGGCAGCGCCGGCGGCGCGAGATCCCGTCGGTGGCCATCGCCGGCTACACGAACGCGGGCAAGTCGAGCCTGCTGAACCGGCTCACCGGCGCGCATGTCCTGGTCGACAACTCGCTGTTCGCGACGCTCGATCCGGCCGTCCGCAAGGCGCGGCTGCCATCCGGCGTCCCGTTCACGCTCACCGACACCGTCGGCTTCGTCCGGCACCTGCCGCACCAGCTTGTCGACGCGTTCCGGTCGACGCTGGAGGAGGTCGCCGACGCCGACCTGGTGCTCCACGTGGTCGACAGCTCCGATGCGGATCCGCGCTCGCAGATCGCGGCGGTGCGCGAGGTGCTCGCTGAGATCGGCGCGCGCGAGGTGCCGGAGCTGGTGGTCTTCAACAAGGCCGATTGTGCCGACGAGCTCGAGCTGAAGGGCCTGCAGCTGGCTGAGCCGCAGTCGGTCGTCGTCTCCGCGCGCACCGGCGATGGGCTGCCGTCCCTGCTTGCGGTGATCGAGCGGCTGCTGCCGAAGCTGAGTCACGAGGTGGACGTCGTGGTTCCGTACTCCCGCGGCGACCTGATAGCCCGTGCCCACTCCGAGGGCGAGGTGCTCAGGACCGAGCACACCGGCGCGGGCACGCGGCTGGTCGCGAGGGTACCGCCTGGCCTGGCGGCCGAGCTCGGGCGGTACGTGGTGGCGGCCGGCCTGGCATGAGCCCTGGAGGCCTCGGGCTGGCCCCCTCGAGGGCCCGGATCAGGCCTTAGACCACTGAGTCGTGCGATAACACTGGTACAGCATTGAGTAGTGCAATAGCGCTACGCAACCGATATGGTATGTGGGTTCCCGATGAGCTGTGGCCCTTTGGGCCACATACCGCTGTTCAGTGAGCAGGTCACGCGATTTCTTGACAGCAGGCGGAGTCATGGCAAGTGGGGGCACGGCGGTCACCGCGTGGGTTTGCCTCGCGAGCGGACACGGTGCGTCTGAGTGATATTCCGACTCCTTACCAATATCGGCCGGTTGTGGACTGGTTCGGAGGTATGGAGCAATGCTGTCATTCTCATGCAGAACGACCGGATAGCTTGGGCTGGGCCCGCCGCGCAGCTCCCTACCAGCATGCCTGGCATTATCGACGACATCGTCGATGTCGACCATGTCGAGAACCTCGGCGGTGCCCTGGTGACGCCCGGCCTGATCGACGCGCACACGCATCCCGTCTACGCGGGAAACCGGTGGGCCGAGCTGGCCATGAAGTCCGGCGGCTCGTCGATGACGGAGATCGTATCCGCGGGCGGCGGGCTGACATCGACGGTGACCGTGACCAGGGGCACCGACCCGTGGACGCTGTGCAACCACGTCAGGGGCCGGATGCGGGACTGGCTGCTGAGCGGCACCACGACCATCGAGGCCAAGACCGGCTACCACCTGACCAGGGACGGCGAGCTGGCTGACGTGCGGCTGCTTCGCTCGCTGGAGAGCGAGGCAGGCATGCCGCGCGTGCACGTGACGTTGTTCGCCGCGCACGCGCTCCCGCCGGAGTTCTTCGGCCGCCGCAACGACTACGTGAACGCCGTGAGCGGCTGGTGCGGTGATGCCGCCACGGCGGGCGCCGACAGCGTCGACGTGCACTGCGACGACGGGCACTTCAGCGAGCCGGAGTCACGATGGATCCTGAACGCCGGCCGCGCCGCCGGGCTGCTGCCGCGGCTGCACGCTGGCGGTGATTCCAGGCTCGGCGCCGCGAAGCTAGCGGCCGAGCTCGGCTGTGCCTCCGCCGACCTGCTGAACGGGGCCGATGACGACGACGTCGCCGTCCTCGCGAAGGCCGGCGTGACGGCGGTCGTCTGCCCGGCGAACACCCCGGAGAGCGGGCGCGTGCCGCCTTTGCGGGCGCTGCTCGACCGGGGCGCGACGGTCGCGCTCGGCTCAGGTCACTCGCCGGGAACCAACGGGATCACCTCGATGCCGCTTGTGATCACCCTGGCCATCGCCAATCTGGGCATGAGCGTCACCGAGGCGCTGCGGGCCGCGACGGTGGGTGGCGCGCACGCGCTGCGGGCCCCCGACCGCGGTGCGATGACGCGCGGGCGGCTTGCCGACGTCGTCGCCTGGGACGCCGACCATGAAGGCGCCTTCGCCTGGTCTTACGGCTTGCGCCCGTACAAGGTCTGGCGTGGCGGCGACCCGGTCCCGATCTAGGGTCGTAGCGGCGTCCTCACCCGGACCGGCTGCCTGGCCGGTGGCGGTCGTGACTGATTCGACCGCGAGCCTGCCCGACAGCGGACCAGCAGGGGCCGGACCAGCGGGGGCCGGGCTGACGGTTGTGCCGCTGCGGCTGCTCGCTGGCGCGCTTGTCGCCGACGACGGCGGGCCGGGCGTTGCGGCCGCGATCGAAGGGGCGGCCGCACGAGGCGAGCGTCTGACCACCGCCAGGCCCGCTCCCGCTCAGTTCGCGGCCGCGTACCGGGCGGCCGCCGAAGCTGGTGCCAGCGCGGTGCTGTCCGTCCACGTGTCAGGGCTGCTGTCAGGGACGGTCAGCTCGGCAGCGCTCGCCGCCGCGGCGGCGCCCGTCCCCGTTCGCGTGCTCGACGCTCGCACCATCGGCTCGGGACTGGGACTGGTCGTGCTGGCCGCTGTGGTGGCCGCCCGGGCCGGCCATGGCCTCGACGCTGTGTCCGCGGCCGCAGGCGCGTGCGCTGAGCAGGTCGGATCGTTCTTCGCTGTCGATCGTCCCGGTGCGCTGCTCGCGGGCGGACGGTTGCCGCTGGCACAGCCGGCGGCCGGCCGGCTGCCCGATCCAGCGAGGAGACCGCCAGGCTGGTCTCGCGAACCGTGCTGCGGATCAGATCAGGCCGGATCGCATCAGTCGGCCGGGTGCGGACCTGGGCGTCGGCCGGGCGGCTGCTCGCCGACGCTGCTGCCGAGTTCGCCGCTGGGCTGCCGTCAGCACCCGTCGTGGTGGTCGACCACGTCGCGGCGGCTAGCAGGGCCAGGTCACTGGCGGACCGGCTGGCTGCGGATATCCCGCTGGCCAGGCGGGTGCCGGTGGTGGCCGCTGGTACCGCTATCCGGATCCACACCGGTGTCGGGATGCTCGGCGTCTCGCTGGGGCCGGTTCCTGCTGTCGGCTAGCTCTGGCATGCTGCGGTCATGCCCGCGAACGCCAAGCGATCCCAGCCCGACGCCGACGGTCGTGTCCCGGTCACCGTGATCGTCGGCGAGGAAGAGCTCCTCGTCGAGCGCGCCGTCGCCGCGGTGCTGAGCGCGGGCCGCACGGCAGCCGGGTCAGACGCCGGATCAGACGCCGGACCTGACGCTGGACCTGACGCTGGACCTGACGTGCACGACGTGCGCGGCGCCGATCTGACGGCTGGTGAGCTTGCGCTGCTGACCGCGCCGTCACTGTTCGGCGGCGATTGCGTGGTGGTCATCAGGGCGGCCCAGGACGTGACCGCGGCGGTGACGGCCGAGATCGGGCAGCTCGCGGCGTCGATGCCGGGCGAGGTGACGCTGGTGGTCACCCACACCGGAGGGGTCAAGGGAAAGGCCTTGCTCACCGCGCTCAGCAAGGCGGGGGCGAGGCGGATCGACTGCCCGAGCATCCGCAGGTTCGGGGAGCGGATGGATTTCCTGCGCACGGAACTTGCCAGGGCCGGCCGCAAGGCCGACGACAGCGGGCTGCGGGCGCTGATCGATGCTGTCGGGACCGACCTCAGGGACCTGGCGGCGGCGTGTGATCAGCTGGTGTCGGACACGACCGGGATGATCAACGCTCAGGTCGTGGCCAGGTACTGGCGCGGCAGGGCCGAGGCGAGCGGGTTCAGCGTCGCGGACCGCGCGCTGGAAGGCAATCTCGCCGAGGCACTTACCCAGCTTCGCTGGGCCCTGGCGATCGGCACGGCGCCCGTCTTGATCACCAGCGCACTGGCCCGCGGGATCAGGAATCTCGGGCAGGTCGGCACGGCAAGAGGGAAGAGCGCTGACGCGCTGGCCGCCGAACTCGGGATGCCGGCCTGGAAGGTCGATAAGGTGCGCCAGCAACTGCGCGGCTGGAGTTCGGGCGGCCTGACCAGGGCGCACTCTGCCGTGGCGCAGGCGGACGCGGAAGTGAAGGGAGAAGGAGCGAGCGCCGGATACGCACTCGAGCGCGCGGTCCGGGTGATCGTGGCCTCGCGCTCCGGCGACCGGTAGCGGCGTGCGCCGCGTCCCAGGCGGATCAGGCGTTCAGCGAGGCGGCGTGCTTGGCAAGGGCCGACTTGCGATTAGCGGCCTGGTTCTTGTGGATGACGCCCTTGCTCGCGGCCTTGTCGAGCTTGACGTAGGCGGCGCGCAGTGCCTCAGTCGCCTTCTCGGTGTCGCCGGAGTCGGCAGCCTCGCGGAAATTGCGGACGGCGGTCTTCAGCGAAGACTTGACAGCCTTGTTGCGCTGCCTGGCCTTCTCGTTCTGCTTGTTGCGCTTGATCTGTGACTTGATGTTCGCCACGCGTAAGCCTCGCTACGTTTCTCGTTCGGTGGTGATCGGTATGCCCGGCGCTAGCCGAAGGCGCGGTCGCGCGCCCAGCGCGAGAAGTGCGGGCATGCGGGCAACCTCAGAACAATATCCGAGATCGGCCCGCAGGCTCAAACCAAGCTCACGACCCGCGGACCTCAGCGACTGTGGCGCTGCCTGTTACGTCATGTACATCACGTATAGTACGTGACGTCCGGTTCGATGCCTTCACCCTGCCTGCGCAATTCGGCGAGCGGGCCAGGGACTGCCCGATGCTGCCGGGGCGATCAGGGCGATGGCGTGCCTGACCGCGACGAGCGCGGGCCTGGCATGGGCATCGGCCGCGGCGTGCGACCATAGACGACGACAGTGAGTTCCGTGCGGGGACGGTTCCGAACCCGCTGCCATGAGCGAGAGGCTCCCGGCGGCCCGCGCATGAGCGATACCTACACCGAGCGGATGACCGTGCCATCGATGTCCGACCCGTCCCGAGCGCCCGCGCCGGGCGGCGCCCAGGCCAGTACAGCCCGTTCGCAGGCCGGGGCCAAGGCCGCGGCTGGCGCCGTGCTGCCTGAGCCGTCTCGGACCGACCAGGCGATGATCAGGAATTTCTGCATCATCGCCCACATCGACCATGGCAAGTCCACGCTCGCTGACCGGATGCTCCAGCTCACTGGCGTGGTGGGCGACCGGCAGATGCGGGCGCAGTACCTGGACCGGATGGATATCGAGCGCGAGCGCGGCATCACGATCAAGAGCCAGGCCGTCCGGCTGCCGTGGCGTGGCAGCGACGGCCAGAACTACGTGCTCAACCTCATCGACACGCCGGGTCACGTCGACTTCTCCTACGAGGTGTCCAGGTCGCTCGCCGCGTGCGAGGGCGCGATCCTGCTCGTTGACTCGGCGCAGGGGATCGAGGCGCAGACGCTCGCCAACCTGTACCTCGCGCTCGAGGCCGACCTGCAGCTGATCCCGGTGCTGAACAAGATCGACCTGCCGGCCGCGCAGCCGGAGAAGTTCGCCGCCGAGCTCGCCAAGATCATCGGGTGCGAGCCCGACGACGTGCTCAAGGTCTCGGCTAAGACCGGCGAGGGCGTCGCGGAGTTGCTGAACGCCGTCGTCGCGCAGGTGCCTGCGCCGTCGGGAGAGCTGGACGCCCCGGCCAGGGCGCTTATCTTCGATTCCGTCTATGACACCTACCGGGGCGTGGTGACGTACGTGCGGATGGTCGACGGCCGGCTGTCCCGCCGCGAGCGGACGCTGATGCTGTCCACCAAGGCGGTGCACGAGATGCTGGAGGTCGGGGTCATCTCGCCCGAGCCTGTGCCTTCTGACGGCCTGGCCGCCGGCGAGGTCGGGTACCTGATCACCGGCGTCAAGGACGTCAGGCAGGCGCGGGTCGGCGACACGGTGACGAGCGCAGCCCGTCCCGCGTCCGAGCCGCTGGCCGGGTACGCGCACCCGAAGCCGATGGTGTTCTCCGGCCTGTATCCGGTGGACGGCGACGAGTACCCCGACCTGCGGGACGCCCTGGACAAGCTGCGGCTCAACGACGCGTCGCTGGTGTACGAGCCCGAGACCTCGACCGCGCTCGGCTTCGGCTTCCGGTGCGGCTTCCTCGGCCTGCTGCACATGGAGATCATCAGGGAGCGGCTGGAGCGCGAGTTTGACCTGTCGCTGATCTCCACGGCGCCGAACGTGGTCTACCGGGTCGTGATGGACTCCGGTGCCGAGGTGGTCGTGACGAACCCGAGTGAGTTCCCGAGCGGCCCGGCCGGGATCGCGACGAAGACCGGCGTCATCGCGGCCGGCAAGATCAGCCAGGTCTTCGAGCCGGTGGTGCGGGCCACGGTGCTGGCGCCGTCGGACTACATCGGGGCGATCATGGAGCTGTGCCAGTCCCGCCGTGGCGTGCTGATCGGCATGGAATACTTGTCAGCCGAACGGGTCGAGATCAGGTACACGATGCCGCTCGCCGAGATCATCTTCGACTTCTTCGACCAGCTGAAGTCGCGGACCAGGGGCTACGCCTCGCTCGACTATGAGCCGGCCGGCGAGCAGGATGCTGACCTGGTCAAGGTCGACATCTTGCTGCAGGGCCAGCCGGTGGACGCGTTCAGCCAGATCGTGCACGCCGATAAGGCGCGCGAGTACGGGCTCGCGATGACCTCGCGACTGAAAGAGCTGATCCCGAGGCAGCAGTTCGAGGTGCCGATCCAGGCCGCCATCGGCGCCAGGATCATCGCCCGCGAGAACATCAGGGCGCTGCGCAAGGACGTGCTCGCAAAATGCTACGGCGGCGACATCACGAGGAAGCGCAAGCTGCTCGAGAAGCAGAAGGAAGGCAAGAAGCGGATGAAGACGATCGGCCGCGTCGAGGTGCCGCAGGAAGCCTTCGTCGCCGCGCTGACCGCCGAGCAGGGCAGCGACAGGCGCTCCTGAACGCTCTAGCCGTCGCCTGCGGGCCCGCCCAGCCAGCCGCCGGCAGGCCAGGATCAGGATGCGGCGCCAAGGATGGCCAGGGCGGCGATCAGCGCGATGATCGGGCCGAGCACGCCCACGTAGCCCATGACAAGCCCGGCAGTGGCCATGCCGCTGCCTGCCTCGCCGGTCTGCTTGATCTGGCGCCTGGCCACGTGGCCGAAGACGATCGCCGGCACCCCTGCCAGGACCCAGAAGAAGATCTGTCCGAGGCCGCAGACCATGGAGGCGAGGGCCATCTGGTTGGTCCTCGGCGCGACCGACGGGTGGGTTCCCTGGCGGTACGGCACGGGCTGGCGCAGGTCGGCGGTCAGGGCGCCGAGCTGATCGTAGGTCTTGGCTTCCATCAGGCTGGTCGACCGTGCGTCGAACTCATCCCAGGTCAGCCTGCCGTCCGCGTAGGCGGCCTGAAGCAGCGTGTGCACGCCATCCCGGTCGGCATCGGTCGCCCGCATCGACCCGTAGCTACCAGCAGTCATCGTCCCGTCCCCATCAGGCGTCGCGCGGGTGAAGCTCATTCCCAGATTAACCCCAGTCTCGGCTAGCCTGCGGATATGACAGCCGCTCGAATCGTCTCGGTGAACACCGGGCGGGTCGCCGACCTGGTGATCGCCGGGCGACCGGACCGCAATGCCGGCCAGGGGGGACGACCCCCCGAATCCCCCCGCAGCGCCATCGACAAGCGTCCCGCCGGCGGCGCTGTGCACGTGCACCGGCTCGGCCTGGCGGGCGACGAGCATGGCGACACCGAGAACCACGGTGGGCTGGATCAGGCCGTTTACGCGTACGCGAGGGAAGACCTGGACTGGTGGACGCACCGGCTCGGCCGGGAACTGCGTTCCGGCGAGTTCGGGGAGAACGTCACGACCTCGGGAATCGACGTCACCGGCGCGCTGATCGGAGAGACCTGGCGAATGGGCGAGCTGGTCGTCCAGGTCACGTCGCCGCGGATTCCGTGTGAGACGTTCAAGGCGTGGACGGGTGAAGACCACTGGGTGCGCCGGTTCGCGGCCGGCGGGCGCCCTGGCGCTTATCTGCGCGTGCTGGCCGAGGGCGAGATCAGGGCCGGGGACGAGATCGAGGTGCTGTCCAGGCCCGAGCAGCGGGTGACGGTGGCCGAGTCCATGCTCGCCTACTACGGCGACGCCGACCTGATGCGGACGCTCCTGACGGTGCCGGGGCGAGGCGCGAAGTGGGACGCGATCGCCGAGCGGGTGCTCGGCAGGACGACGGTGTGACCAGGACGACGGTGTGACCAGGACGGCGGTCTGAACATGCCGGGCACGCCACCGCAGGGAACGCCGGTGCCGCCCGACGGCGGGCTTCCCGTCGGCGCGCTCGACCAGCTGGACACGATCCCGTTCGGAATCTATGTGCACGTGCCTTTCTGCGCGTCCCGCTGCGGCTACTGCGACTTCAACACCTACACAGCGGCTGAACTCGGCGCAGGGGCGTCCAGGGACGGCTACGCGGGCCTCGCCGTGGCGGAGATCGGCCTGGCGCGGAAGGTGCTAGGGCCAGCGGCGCCTGCGGTCAGCACGGTGTTCTTCGGCGGCGGCACGCCGACGCTGCTGCCGCCAGCCGACCTGGCCAGCATCCTGCGGGCGATCGACGCCGAGTTCGGCCTGGCTGCTGGCGCCGAAGTGACTACTGAGGCGAACCCGGAGAGCGTGGACGAGCGGGCGCTGGCCGGGCTGCGGGAAGCGGGCTTCACCAGGATCTCGCTCGGCATGCAGAGCGCGGCCGAGCACGTGCTCGCCCTCCTGGACCGGGCGCATTCGCCGGGCCGCGCCGAGCAGTGCGTGGCCTGGGCCAGGTCGGCAGGGTTCGCCCATGTCAGCCTGGACCTGATCTACGGCACGCCGGGCGAGACCGCCAGGGACTGGGAGGTATCGGTCCGCAGCGCGATCAGCGCCGGACCCGACCACATCTCGGCCTACGCGCTGATCGTCGAGGACGGAACGCGGCTGGCCGCGCGGATCAGGCGCGGTGAGATCCCGGCGCCCGACGACGACGAGATGGCCGACCGCTACCTGGCCGCCGACGAGATGTTCGGCGCGGCCGGCCTGCGCTGGTACGAGGTGTCCAACTGGGCGGCCGAGCCGGCCGGGCCAGCCGCGCCGGCCGCATGCCGCCACAACCTGCTCTACTGGTCGGGGGGCAACTGGTGGGGCGCGGGTCCTGGCGCGCACAGCCACATCGGGGGCACGCGCTGGTGGAACGTGCGGCATCCGGCGGCGTACGCCGGCCGGATCACGGCGGGAGTGAGCCCTGGCCAGGCCAGGGAGGTGCTGACCGATGCCGAGCGCAGGACCGAGCGGATCATGCTGGAAACCAGGCTCGCTTCTGGCTGCCCGGTCAGCGTCCTCGGCAAGGCAGGCAGGCGCGCGGCCACGTCCGCGGTAGCGAACGGCCTGGCCGATCCTGCCGAGTTCGAGGCTGGCCTGGTGGTGCTCACGCCGGCCTGGCTGCTCGCTGACGCGGTGATCCGCGACCTGACCGAGTAGCCAGCGGCTCCCGTGGTAACTCAAGCAGTGACGTGACCGGCGTGTCACAGTATCGTTCGGCCATAGACTTGGCACTCGGGCTACCTGAGTGCCAGGGGAGGTGAGGAGTGCTAGACGACAGGAAGCTGGCGGTTCTGCGGGCGATCGTCGAGGATTACGTCTCCACCAACGAGCCCGTCGGCTCCCGCGCGCTGGTCGAGCGGCACAATCTGGACGTTTCCCCTGCGACGATCCGCAATGACATGGCCGTGCTCGAGGAGCAGGGCTACATCGTCCAGCCGCACACCAGCGCGGGCCGGATACCCACCGACAAGGGCTACCGGCTGTTCGTTGACAGGCTGTCCGCTATCAAGCCGTTCTCGGCCGCCGAGCGGCGCGCGATCGAGACCTTCCTCGCTGGCGCCTACGACCTCGACGATGTGGTCATGCGCACGGTCAGGCTGCTGGCACAGCTGACCCGCCAGGTGGCCGTCGTCCAGTACCCCTCGCTGAGCAAGTCATCGGTCCGGCACGTGGAGCTGGTGCCGCTGGCTGAGCGTCGTCTGCTGCTCGTCCTCATAACCGATACTGGCCGGGTGGAGCAGCGCGTGGTCGACGTGCCGGCCAGCTATGACGAGGACTCGATCATGCAATTGCGCGCGGTGCTCAACGCGTGCCTCGACGGGCGCCAGCTCACCGACGTCGCAACTGTGGTCGCGGACCTGCCAGGCCGAGTGGAGCCGCGGGAACGCGCGAACGCCGCCGCGGTGTTCTCAGTGATACTGGAAACGCTCGTCGGGCGGCACGACGAGAAGATCATCGTGGGCGGTGCGTCGAACCTGTCCCGCGCTGACTTCTCGCAGGGCCTGCGCGAGGTGCTCGAAGCTCTGGAAGAACAGGTCGTCCTGATGCGACTGCTCGGTGAGACTGACGACCAGGCGTCGGTTACGGTCAGGATTGGCGCGGAACACGATGTGCTCGGACTGCGCACGGCGTCGGTGGTGGCGGCAGGCTACGGCTCGGCTGACCGGCCGCTCGCCAAGCTCGGCGTGGTGGGCCCGACGAGGATGGACTACCCAACAGCGATGGGGGCGGTGCGCGCGGTGGCACGGTATACCGGTCAGATCCTGGCGGAGTCGTAGGGGATGAGCGTGACGACCGACTATTACGCCGTGCTTGGCGTGCGCCGGGACGCGAATGCCGAGGAGATCAAGAAGGCATACCGGCGGCTGGCGCGCGAGCTGCACCCCGACGTGAACCCTGATCCGGTCACGCAGGAGCGGTTCAAGGAGATCACCCAGGCCTACGAGGTGCTCTCTGACCCTGACAAGCGGCAGATGTACGACCTGGGCGGGGACCCGTTCGCACCGCCCGGCGGCGCTGGCTTCGGTGCCGCGGGGTTCCCGTTCAGCGACATCATGGACGCTTTCTTCGGTGGCGGCCAGGCCGCACGTGGCCCGCGGAGCAGGGCGCGCCGCGGCCGCAACGCCACGATCAGGGTCGACCTTGACCTGTCCGAGTGCGTCTTCGGGGCGACCAGGGAGCTGACCGTCGACACCGCCGTGGTGTGCCCCACCTGCTCGGGCGAGGGCAGCGCGCCTGGCACCCACCCGACCACGTGCGAGGTGTGCGGCGGACGGGGCGAGGTCAGCCAGGTCACCAGGTCCTTCCTCGGTCAGGTGATGACGTCACGGCCGTGCCCTGGCTGCGGCGGGTTCGGTACCGTCATCCGGCGGCCGTGCCCGGAGTGCGACGGCGACGGGCGCGTGCGGACCAGGCGCACCGTCAAGGTGCGGATCCCGGCGGGCGTCGAGGATGGCACCCACATCCAGCTGGCGGGCGAAGGCGAGATCGGCCCGGGCGGCGGCCCGCCCGGTGACCTGTTCCTCGAGATCGTGCAGCGGCCGCATCAGATCTTCGAGCGGCACGGCGATGACCTGCATTGCACGCTGACGATCCCGATGACGGCGGCGGCGCTGGGGGCGACGCTGCAGATCCAGACGCTGGACGGGCCGGCGAACATCGACATCAGGCCGGGAACCCAGTCCGGTCAGGCGATCCCGCTGTACGGCCAGGGCTCTTCGCACCTGCACGGGCCTGGCCGGGGCGACCTGATCATCCACGTCACCGTCGAGACGCCGGTCAAGCTGGAACCCGAGCAAGAGGAATTGCTCAGGCAGCTGGCGAACATGCGCGGCGAGGAGTCGCCGCCCGGCAAGTTCTCGCCAGGGGAGCAGGGGTTCTTCTCCCGGCTGCGGGATGCCTTCAACGGGCGCTAGCGGACCGCAGGCAGCGTTGATCCCGCCGGTCTTCCTCGGCGACTCCGCCCAGGTCGGCGCGGCCGGCGGCGCTGGCGGCCGCCTCACGCTGACCGGTGCCGAGGGCAGGCACGCCACCACGGTGCGGCGGCTTGCCCCTGGCGAGCGCGTCGACGTGACCGACGGGGACGGCATGCTGGCCGAGTGCGAGGTGCTCGGGGCCCGGCCGAGCGCAGGAGAGCTCGACCTGGCTGTGCTCGCGCTGCGCCGCGAGCCCGCGCCGTCCTGCCGGTTGACGGTCGTCCAAGCCATTCTCAAGGGCGACCGCGGCGAGCTCGCCGTCGAGCTGATGACCGAGGTGGGGGTCGACACGATCGTGCCGTGGGCGGCCGACCGGTCGATCGCCAGGTGGCGCCCCGACCGGGAGCGCAAGGCGCTCAGCCGCTGGCGGACATCAGCGCGCGAGGCGGCCAAGCAGTCACGCCGCGCCAGGTTTCCCGAGGTCACAGGGCAGGCGACCACCACGGACGCGGTGGCCCTGGCGGGCGGGGCCGACCTGGCGCTGCTGCTCGACGCTCAGGCACGTCGGCAGCTGGCCGGGATCTCGTTGCCCGCGGCTGGCCAGATCGTCCTTGTCGTGGGCCCCGAAGGCGGGACCAGCCAGGCCGAGTTCGCCGATCTGACCGCGGCCGGCGCGATCCCGGTGCGGCTCGGGCCCACCATTGTCAGGGGCTCGACCGCGGGAGCTGTGGCAGCGGCGCTGGTTCTCAGCGGCTGCGGCAGGTGGGCCCAGGGCTGAGGCGCGCAGGCCAGAACCTCAGGGAACCCAGAGCCTCACGGACACGACGACTGCGAGCCGCCGGGCGACGGATGCGGCGTCCGTGGCGCCTTCGGCGTCGAGAGGAGCGGCCGCGGATTGGCCGCTCGCTGCGGCGAGGCGCTGCCGGACGGGTCAGGAGCCGCTTGCGTCGCCTGTCCTGACGCCGCGGTGGTGGGCCCGGACGACGGCGAGTCGCTCGGTGACCCTGAGCCAGTGCCTGACGTGCTCGTCGGGCTGGGCGATGGTGACGGCGAGGTCGGCGACGGCGAGCTGCTCGGCGGCGGCGAGCTGCTCGGCGGCGCCCCGCTCGGCGACGTACTCGCAGACCCCGAGCCCGCCTTGCAACTGGGCGACGACGTGGCCGACGCGCTGCCGCTCTGGCCGATCTGGCCGCCAGTGCCGTAGCCGCCGCCCGAGTTCGACGATGACGGCGCGCTGCTCGAGCTGCCGGCTGGCACGGGGTTGGAGTTCCCAGAGATACTGATGAGGGCCGGCGGCAGGGCCGCGATCGCCAAGGACGCTCCGACCACGACCAGCAGCCCGGTGGCGACCGCGGCGGCGGGCCGCAGCCAGGCGACCCAGCCCGAGAGCCCCTGATCGGGGCGGAACCGCTCTGCGACCACTCCCCAGGCGTACCGGATCCTGGTCCCAGCGGGCTCGAGGTATCTGACCGTCGCGGTGAGCGCCGCGATCAGTCCTGTCAGGTATCTGGTCCGCCAGCCGGCCCAGCCAGCGAGCCTGACCGGCGCGGGCGGCCCCGCGGCGATCTTGGTACGGATCCGGTCAAGCCCGTCCGCGGCCGGCTCGATCGTGTCGGCGGCCATCCGCAGTGCCCGCCGCAGTGTCTGCTCGAGCACGGCCTGGCGGGGGTCAGGGCGGCGGTGGCTCATGACTCACGCCCCAGCACGGAGCGGAGCGCGGACATGGCCCGCGAGGTATGGCTCTTGACCGCGCCCCTGGTGATGCCCATCGCGGTCGCGATCTGCGCCTCTGATAGGTCTCCGTAGAACCGCAGCACGACGACCTCGCGCTGTCGTTCTGGGAGCGAGCGCAGGGCGGCAACCACCGATGACCGCTCGATCAGCGCGAGCGCGCCGTGCTCGGCGCTCGGCATGTCGGGAGCCGGCTTGGGTGCGTTGCGATCGACGACGATCCGGTGCCTGAGCACCGAACGGGCCCGGTTGACTACGGCGGCGCGAAGGTAAGAGAGCGTCTTCTCGCTGTCACGCAGCCGGTGCAAACCGGCGTGCAAGGCGACAAACGAGTCCTGCACAACTTCCTCCGCGGTCGCGATGTCATGGACGAGCAGCGTCGCCAGGCGCACCAGCGACCGGTAGTGCGCGCCGTATATTTCCACTATGGCCGCATCCGCGTCGACTGCGCGGCCGACGCGGCTCCCGTTGCTGGCAGAGCCGTCATGGCGAGGGTCTGCCATGACCCGCCCAAGCGCCGTGGCCGCCACTAGGGTTTCGGTCACCTTGTCTTGACGCGCGGGCACGCCGCTAGGTTCACGCGCAGTCATCACAAGATGTAGCGCGGGACGCTCGCGCACTGCCTCGCATCACGAATCCCACGCTCCAAGACTCGCCCAATCCGACCCAGCCGCACCATGACAGGCGCCACCCACCCCGGCCCTCCAGTGCCCGGCTCCGGCGCACACCTAGAACAGCCCTTCCCCGGGCAGCGGGGTCCAGGTCGCCCGTATGTCCGCCGGGCCCTCAGGGCGCCGAGGGGCCGGCCTTTGCGGTCGGGCTCGCGGCGCGCTGGAGGTTAGCAGTGTTGCAACCATATATGTCACCGGCCGCGAGAGCACGTCACACGTTAGTATCGGCCCGTGCCTGACTGCCTATTCTGCAAAATCGCGGCTGGCGAGATGCCTGCAACACCTGTGCTGGAATCAGACCGCACGTTCGCATTCCGCGACATCAATCCGCAGGCTCCTATTCACGTGCTCGTCATTCCCAAACAGCACTATCCTGATCTGGCGGGCCTGGCAAGCGCGGAGGACGGGCTGCTTGCCGAGGTAGCGGTGCAAGCCCACGAGGTCGCGGTCACTGAGGGTATTGCCGAGACCGGTTACCGCGTTGTCTTTAATACGGGCAGTCACGCTGGCCAGACGGTCGGTCATGCGCACGCTCATGTACTCGGAGGCCGGCCGATGGCGTGGCCGCCGGGATGAGGAACCCACGATGAGGCGGGGGTATTGAAGAAGAATCCAGCCGAGCGTCCCGGGCCTGGCGGCCCGGCGGATCGTCCCGGGCCCGGCGGCCCGGCTGAGCGGCAGGGGGGCGGTACGACGTCGCTGCGGATCGTGATTCCCGAACCGCATTCGATGGTCAGCCTGCTCGGATCGCGCGACGAACTCCTTCAGGTCATCGAAGAGGAGTTCGATTCCGACATTCACGTGCGCGGCAACGAGATCACGGTGACCGGCTCGGCGGCAGAGGCAGCGATCATCGGCGAGCTCTTCGAGGAGTTGACGACGCTGATCGCCAGCGGCACCGAGGTCACCGCCGAGGTGGTGCAGCGCAGCGTCGCGATGCTGCGCAGGAAGTCAGGAGCCCGCCCCGCCGACGTGCTGACGCTGGACATCCTGTCGAGCAGGGGCCGGACGATCAGGCCCAAGACGCTGAACCAGAAGCGCTACGTCGACGCCATCGACAAGCACGTCATCGTCTTCGCGATCGGCCCGGCCGGCACGGGGAAGACCTACCTGGCGATGGCCAAGGCGGTGAAGGCGCTGCAGGCCAAGGAGGTCAACCGGATCATCCTCACCAGGCCGGCGGTCGAGGCGGGCGAGCGACTCGGGTTCCTGCCGGGAACACTTTACGAGAAGATCGACCCGTACCTGCGGCCGCTGTATGACGCGCTGCACGACATGGTCGACCCCGACTCGATCCCGCGGCTGCTGGCCGCTGGCACCATCGAGATCGCGCCGCTGGCCTACATGCGCGGCAGGTCGCTGAACGACTCATTCATCATCCTGGACGAGGCGCAGAACACCTCGGCGGAGCAAATGAAGATGTTCCTGACCAGGCTCGGCTTCGGCAGCAGGATCGTGGTCACCGGCGACGTGACCCAGGTCGACCTGCCGGCTGGCCAGGTCAGCGGCCTGCGCATGGTCCAGGATGTTCTTGACGGGGTGCCCGACGTCTACTTCTGCAAGCTGACCGCGCACGATGTCGTGCGGCACCGGCTCGTGGCAGACATCGTGGACGCGTACGCGCGTTATGACGCGGCGCGGGCGGCGGCGGACGCGAGCCGCCTTCCGGCCAGCAGGGCGCGACGCGACGCCAGCAGGAACCGGTGATCGCTATCACGGGCATACCTGTGACTATGCGGAACCAAGCTCAGGAGCCGGCGTGAGCATCGAGATCGCCAACGAGTCCGGGGTCGCGGTGGACGAGGCCGCCCTGGCCGGGCTCGCCAGGCACGTGCTCGACGAGATGCGCGTGCACCCGCTGGCCGAGCTCTCGCTCCTGCTCGTGGACGAGCCGGCGATGACCGAGCTGCATGTCAGGTGGATGGGCGAGCAGGGCCCAACCGACGTGCTCGCCTTCCCGATGGACGAGCTGCGGCCGTCCCAGCCAGGCGGCGCGCACGCCGATCACGGCGGCTCCGAGCAGGACGGTATACCCGGCCTGCTCGGGGATGTGGTGATCTGCCCGCAGGTGGCTGCGGCTCAGGCCAGGCGGGCCAGGCACAGCGTGGGCGACGAGATCGACCTGCTGGCCGCGCACGGCATCTTGCACCTGCTGGGCTACGACCACGCTGACGCCAAGGAGCACGCGGCCATGTTCGGGCTGCAGGACAGGCTGCTGGCATCCTGGCGGGCCGAGCGGGATCCTGCCGAGCACGGCACGGCTGAGCACGGCACGGCTGAGCACGGTCCAGCTGAACACGGTCCAGCTGAACACGGGGCGGCTGAGCGCACGACGGGGCCAGGATAGGCGCGATGGGCTGGCTTCTGGTCGCCGCCGCGGCACTCGTGCTGTTCGCAGGGCTCTCCGCGAGCGCCGATACCGCCCTGCTGCGAGTATCCAGGGCAGGCGCGAAGGAACTCGCGACCTCCGGCAAGGAGGCGTCGGCTCCGCTGCAGGCCGTGCTCGCCGAGGTGCCGAAGTACATCGCCGTGCTGCTGCTCGCCAGGGTCGCCGCTGAGCTGAGTGCGACGCTGATGGTCAGCGCCGTGCTGCTGCGCTGGGCCGGCCCGGCCTGGCGGGCATTCCTGATCACGGGCGGGATCATGACCGTCGTCGTCTACATGGTGGCCGGCATCGTGCCGCGCACGCTCGGCCGCCGGTACGCGGCGAGCGTGGCCGACGCGGCTGCCTCTGTCATGCAGCCGATCGTCAGGCTGATGGGGCCCATCCCGGCCGTGCTGCTCGCGACAGGGCGGGCGCTCGGCAGGGACGGCAGCGAGCAGCAGGGACCGTCAGGGGAGGAAGAAGACCTGCGCGGCCTCGTCGATCTGCTCGAGCGCCGCCGGGTGATCGAGCCTGGCGAACGGGCGATGATCCACTCGGTCTTCGAACTCGGCGACACGATCGTGCGCGAGGTGATGGTGCCGCGAACCGACATGATCTTCGTCGAAAGCGGCAAGACCCTGCGGCAGGGCCTGTCGCTGGCGCTGCGCAGCGGCTTCTCCCGGATTCCCGTGATAGGCGAGAACCTCGACGATGTCATCGGCATCGCCTACCTGAAGGACATCGTGACCCGAGGTTATGAGTCCTCCGACGCCCTGGGATCCGAGCGGGTGGACGCGGTCATGCGGCCGGCGACCTTCGTGCCGGACAGCAAGCCCGTCGACGACCTGCTGGCTGAGATGCAGGCCAGGCAGACGCACGTCGCGATCGTGATCGACGAGTACGGCGGCACGGCCGGGCTGGTGACGATCGAGGACATTCTCGAGGAGATCGTAGGCGAGATCGCCGATGAGTATGACCAGGAGAGCCCGCCGGTGGAGTGGCTGGGCGACGAGTACGCCAGGGTCACGGCCAGGTTGCCGGTCGACGAGCTCGCTGAGCTGTTCGGCGTGCGGATCGAGGCTGAGGACGTGGAGACCGTCGGCGGCCTGCTGGCACAGCGGCTCGGCCGGGTGCCGATCGCGGGATCGACGGCTACTGTGGCGGGATTGCGCCTCACGGCCGAGAGCCTCGCGGGCCGGCGGAACAGGATCAGCACCGTGACCGTCGAGCGGATCGGCCAGGCAGCGCCGGCCGCCGTGCGGCCGCCGGGGGAATCCAGGCTGGCCGCCAGCGGCCCGGCAAGGACCAGCGAGGCCGGCGACGCACGGCCAGGCGCCGGGGCGGACAGGCCGGCGGGGCAGGACGGCGCTGCTGACCAGCGGCAGGCGAGCAACGGGCTTGCGAAGACCGAAGTGCCGCCCGACTAACGGTGGCGTCTTAGCGGGCGGGCCTGAGCCTGCGCAAGAACAGCCAGGCCACGACCGCGATGATCGCCAGGCCAGCGACCGCGAGCGCCGCCACGGCCGCGATCGCCCGCTTGGACACCGGCGGCGCTGGGGCAGTGTAATCGCAGGACTTCGACGGCCTGGGGGTCTGGGTAGCCGCGTGCGACGCGCCGGTCCCCGGCGCGTCGAAGGCAATGACGTTCTGAGCGCACGCCGCGAGCAGCAGCCCGTCGCCGACACCAGGGGTCGGGAAGTGGTTGGCGGGGACGCCGATGCTCGCCTGGTGCCTGGTCCTGCCCGTAGCCGGGTCGAGTCCGTACAGGATGCCGTCCTGCCCGATCGTCCAGACCAGGCCGGCCGCCAGGATCGGCGGGCCGCCGCCGGTTCCTGACTGCCACAGCAGGCGCAGCCGCGGCGGCGAACTGCTGGCCTGGACCGCGATGATGCCGGTCTCGCACGGCAGGAAGACGGTCGTGCCGGAGACGGCCACCCCGCCGTCGATGTCGGCGTCGCAGGCCGACGACAACTCGGCTTGCTGTCCGCCGATTCCGCCGAGGCGGGAGCCGTCGAGCAGGAACACGCGGCCCGCTTTGCCAGCCTGGACGACCTGGCCGCTGGCGAGCAGCGCGGGCACGGCAGAGAAGTCGATGTCGCCGGCGTTGTCGGCGGGCCACGAAACGGGCGCGAAGTACTGCAGCAGCCTCAGCGAGGGGGACAGCTGGAGCGTGCCGTCGCTGTTGTCATAGTGGTGCCCTGACGAGGTGATCGTGCTGTTGCCGGTGCTGACCCACAGGTTCCCGCGGCTGTCAACCGCCGGAGCCGCGCCGCCCATCCAGATCGCGCCCTTGGACGTGTCGCTCGCGGCAGCCACGGTGAAGAACGCCGGAGCGCCGCCGGCCTCGGGAACGGCGACCAGCCGGCCGCGGTACGTGGAGCAGTCGCCGAAGTTGCCGCCGAAGCCGAACACGACATTCCCTCCGGTGAGCGTCAGCCCCGTGCGCTGCAGGATCGCCGCCGGGTCCTGGCCGGGCGGGTCCACCCGGCGGGTCAGCTCGCGGCGGCCGGTCGCGGTATCGAGGCCGGCCAGGACGTGCGCCGGGCGGCCGCTGACGTACTCATCGGCGACGACGAAGATCTCGTGCCTGGCCGGATCGATCACCGGCGTGCCGGTGATCCCGGCCGTAGGCGAGATATTGCCGCACGGCAGCGAGCTGGCTGGAACCGGCTCGCCAAGGTGCTCCGACCACCGCACCGCGCCGGTAGCAGCCGACAGCGCGTAGACCGTGTTGTTCTCCGTGGCGACGTAGACCAGGTGGCCGAGCACCAGCGGCTGGCCATAGATCTGCCCGTCGAGATTCGGCGACGTCCACGCGAGCGCCCCGACGTTGACCGACCTGACGGCCCGTGCGTTGCCCGAGCCCGCCGGGTCGCCGTGGTAGACGGTCCATGACCCGGACGGGCGGGAGGCTGGCGAGCTCGCCGCGGCCCGTGCCGGCCAGGCCGCAGCGATGGCGGCGGACGCGGATACGGCGCAGGCGCAACCGAGCATGACCGCCGCGCGCAGCTGGCGGGCTGCCCGCGCCCCTCGGGTCCCCATCAGTGGTCGTGGCACGGTGTTCATTCTGCGTGACTCCCGCGTGACGCGCTCGTGGCAGCGGACGCCGGAAGGTGGCCGCGACCGCTGGATTTTCAGGGACATTAGCATCGAGATATATCCAAACCGACGCCGAAGGTCACGATTCAATATCGGAGACTTCGCCACGGCAGACACGCAGGACCGCTACCGTCAGGCGCGTCACAGATGTCTGAAGTGAACCATCTTCAACGTGAGGAGCCTCCATGCGACGGGCAATCATAGCCCTGCTGGCCGCCGCCGCCGCTTTCATGGCCGCTGGCCCCGCGTTCGCATCAGTACCTGCCCATCCTAAGTGGCGTTCATCCGACCCGTTCGGCGCCTGGCACAACGGCGGGTACATCGTCTACAACAACGAGTGGAACAACGACCACGGCCCGCAGACGATCTGGGCGAATTCCTTCAAGTACTGGGGTGCCACGTCCACGCAGGCCGCTGGCAACACGGCAGTGGAGACCTACCCCTGCGTGCAGAAGAACGTCAATGACGTGCCGGTCCGGTCGTTCAAGCTGATCCGCAACGGCTTCAGCGAGTACATGCCGTCCAACAAGTCGGGCCTGGACGCGGAGGCCGCCAACGACATCTGGCTGAACAACTATGACATCGAGGTCATGATCTGGACCGACAACCACGGTCAGCGGCCAGCCGGGAGCGTCTTCGCGCACACGACGATCTTCGGGCAGAAATTCGCCGTCTGGCGCGACGGCGGCTCCTACTTCACCTTCGCCCTGAACCACAACGAGAACAAGGGAGTCACCCACATCCTGGCCTCCCTGCACTGGCTCATCAATCACCACCAGCTTGCTGCCAACGTCACCCTGACCCAGGTCAACTTCGGCTGGGAGATCGCGTCGACCGGCGGCCAGGCCAGGAGCTTCACGATGAAGAACTTCTGGCTGCACACCAGGCGCTAGCAGTCAGCAGGTGGGCTGCAAGATCATCATCTTGAGCGTCGCAGCCCACTCGTAGGCGATCTGACCTGGCCAGGAGATCCACGGCAGTCCGACGGTCACCACGTAGGCCGGCCCGGCGAAACAGCGCTCCACGCGCTGCCGGGCGCGGGAGTCCTGCACGGCTGTGGTGACCAGCGCGACGGAACGCCAGTGGTACGTCCTGGCCAGGCGCCCTACGTACTCGGCCTCGCCGCGAGTCGAGGCCGGGCGCGGCTCAAAGCAGATGAGCCTGACCCCAGGAACGCGCCGCGGGCAGGGTCCGCCGTAGCCCTCGTTGCCCCGCGAAACCAGCAGGAAGTGCGCGCGGCGCTCGCGCGCGAGCCGCAGTGCCAGTTCGAGCCGGTCACCAGGGCCGGCCAGCATGACGATTGCGCCTACCCTGGCTGGCATCCCGCTGGCTGGCCAGATGAACAGCCGAGCAGTGACGGCACAGAAGATGATCAGCACCGCCGCGAGCCCGGCCAGGATCTTCCGCCTCAGGTGAGCAGCTCCAGTGCGGCCGCCAGCGGCAGGGCGGCCTTGTCCCTTCGCGACATCACGGACACCGGGAGCGGCCACGGTATCGCCAGGCCGGGGTCGTCGAAGGCAAGCGACACATCCTCTGAGGGGTCGTGGGCGCGGTCGATCCGGTAGGCCACGTCGGCCGGCTCGGTGCACGCCTGAAATCCGTGCGCGCAGCCGGCCGGCACGTAGAGCGAGGCAGGCAGGTCCCCGGTCAGCTCGAAGGTCTCGGTGTTGCGGTACGTGGGCGAGTCGCGGCGCAGGTCGACGATGACATCGAAGATGGCTCCGTAGGAGCACCTGACCAGCTTGGCCTCACCGAGCCCGCGCCGTACGTGCATGCCCCTGATCACACCGCGCGCCGACCGCGAGACGCTGTCCTGGACGAAGGCGGCCGGGTCGAGCCCCGCAGCGCTGACGGCGGCGGCGTCGAACGTGCGGCAGAAAAAGCCGCGCTCGTCAACGTGGGCCGCGGCGCGCAGCAGCATCGCGCCGGCGATGCGCGGCACCGTCGTGACATCCACCGCGCTATCCGTGGTCCCGCGGCGGCGGGAAGATCTCGTTGGTCCTGCGGTGCAGCATGTCATCGAGCAGGCCGGCATCGAGCAGCTCGCGGATCCGGCGCAGCCGGACGAATCGCGACGACAGGAAGTCCGCGTAGCTGAGGCCGAACTCGCTGTAAGCGCGCGCCAGCTCATCGATGCCGCTTTTGACCGTCCATGCGAGCCGCAGTTCAGGGAAGGTCTCGTTGAGCTTAGAAAAGTCAACGCGGTAGCTGCGGCGGTCTGGTCCCGCGCCATCGGCGAAGGAGACCTTGGAGCCGGGAATCGCGGCCCTGACGAGCTCGGCGATGTCCCTGATCTGCACGTTGTCTTCCGGCCTGCCGACGTTGAAGGCCTGGTCGTGGACGAGTTCGCGCGGCGCCTCCAGCGTGGCAAGAAATGCGCGGCTGATGTCTTCCACGTGCACGAGGGGCCGCCAGGGCGACCCGTCACTCTCCATCCGCACCTCGCCCGTCGTCCTGGCGACCGCGGTGAGGTTGTTGACGACGATGTCCAGCCGCAGCCGGGTCGAGGCGCCGTAGGCCGTCGCGTTGCGCAGGTAGACCGGGCTGAATTCGTCGCCGGCCAGCAGCGACAGCTCGCGCTCGGCCTGTGCCTTGGTCTCGCCGTAAGGCGTGACCGGCGACATGTCGGCGTCCTCGGTCACGCCGCCCGATCCCGCGGCCCCGTACAGGCTGCACGAAGACGCGAACAGGAACCGCGGCACGCCGGCCTGCTTGGCTGCCCTTGCCAGCGCGAGCGTGCCGTCCAGGTTGATCGAGTAGGTGGCGGCCGGGCTGAGGTGACCGAGCGGGTCGTTGGACAGGGCCGCGAGGCAGATCACCGCGTCGTAGCCGGCCAGGCCGGCGGCGTCGGCGTCGCGGATGTCTCCCGTCGCCTCACTGGGCGGCGGCTCAGGCCTCGGGCCCAGATCGCAGCCGTCGTACAGGCCGAGGTCCCTGCCGTCCACGAGGTGCCCGGCCGTGCGCAGCAGCGGGACGAGGACCGCTCCGATGTAGCCGCGGTCGCCGGCCACCAAGACCTTCATATTCGGTTGCCCCCGGGTGCTCGTGACGGACGTTCCTGGCACACCACCTGAGCCGGTGCGCCCCGGCCGTGATACATCCGTGCGCATTCGCGTTCAGACCCGGCATTGATGCGCGCTCGTATCATCGCGCCCGCCAGGCGCTCCTATGAACGTCGGAAGCTCCCTTGCGCGCATCCCTTGCGCGAAACAGCCAACCAGACGAGTCAGGTGACGCGATGAAGGTTGCAGTAGTCGGTCTTGGCTACGTCGGTACCGTGACGGCGGCCTGCCTGGCTGCGAACGGGCACGAGGTCTGGGGAGTCGACGTAGATCCCGGCAAGATCGACGACATCAGCTCTGGGCGGAGCCCGGTCGCTGAGCCTGGGCTCGACGCGATGGTGGCCGAGGCCGTCGCGAAGGGCTCGCTGCGCGCGACGTCGTCCTGCGGCGACGCCGTCGATGCCGCCGACATCTCACTGATCTGCGTCGGCACCCCATCCGAGCAGCGCGGCGGCACCGACCTGAGCTACATCAGGCGGGCCCTGGCCGACATCGTGGCAGGCCTGCGATCCGCCCGTCCGCCAGCCTCCGGTCAGCACAGCGTGGTCATCCGCAGCACCGTGCCGCCGGGGACGGTGGAGGGAGTCGTGGCCGCGGCCCTCGCGGACGGCCTCGCTGACGTCGGCTTCGGCGTCGGGGCCGCGATGTGCCCTGAGTTCCTGCGGGAGGGGTCGGGCATCGCCGACTTCTTCGGCCCGCCGCTGGTGGTGGTCGGAACCGCCGACCCGCGGGTCGCCGCCGCGGTCAGCGAGCTGTTCTGCTTCCTTGACCGGCCGGTGCAGGTCGTCGACACCCGGATCGCCGAGGCGCTGAAGTACGCCTGCAATGCCTTCCACGCCACCAAGGTCTCGTTCGCCAACGAGGTGGCCAGGCTGCTCCGGCTGCTCGACATCGATTCCCGCGCGGTGATGGAGCTGTTCTGCCAGGACACGGTGCTGAATATTGCCCCGAGCTACCTGCGCCCCGGGTTCGCTTTCGGCGGCTCGTGCCTGCCGAAGGACCTCAGGTCCCTGCTGTCGATGGCCCGCACCAGCGGTGCCGACCTGCCGCTGCTCGCCGCCACGCTGACGACGAACGAGCTGTCGATCAGCGAGGTACTCGACCGGGTGATCGCCTGGGAGGGACGCAAGGTCGCGCTGTTCGGGCTGAGCTTCAAGATGAGCACTGACGACCTGCGCGAGAGCCCCAACGTCGAGCTCGCCGAACGGCTGATCGGCAAGGGATATGAGGTGCGCATCTACGACCAGGTGGTCAACCCGGCCCGGCTGATCGGCAACAACCGCCGGTACGTCGAGTCGAAGCTTCCGCACCTGCGCCGGCTGCTCGCGGTTGCGCCGGAAGACGCCCTCGCGGGCGCCGACGCCGCGATCGTCGCCACGAACGCGAGCCCAGTCGTCGCCGCCTTGCTGAAGGCACCGCCGCCGCATCTGATCGACCTGCACGGCCGCCTCGGTCCTGAGGTCGAGGCGCTGCCCGGCTACGAGGGGGCGGGCTGGTGAGCAGGGTCCTGATCATCGTCCAGAACCTGCCCGTGCCGTTCGACCGGCGCGTCTGGCTGGAGTGCCAGGCGCTGACCGGAGCTGGCTACGACGTATCGGTGATCTGCCCGAAGGGCAAGGGCGATCCCGAATTCGAGGTCGTGGACTCGGTCAGGCTGTATAAGTACCGGCCGTACGCGCCTGGCGGCAGCAAGGTCAGCTTCGTCTACGAGTACGCCTATTCCTTCCTCGCCACCGCATGGCTGACGCTCAAGGCGCGGCGCGCAGGGCGCTTCGACGTCGTGCAGGCCTGCAACCCCCCTGACATCTTCTGGCCGCTCGCGCTGCTGCTGCGCGGCATCGACAGGACCAGGTTCATCTTCGACCACCACGACCTGTGCCCCGAGCTCTATGAGTCCCGTTTCCCGAGCGGGCACCGGCTGCCGTACCGCCTGCTCCGGGCGCTGGAGCGGCGCACGCACCGGACCGCTGACCACGTGATCTCCACCAACGACTCGTACCGCGCGATCGCCATCGAGCGCAGCGGCAAGCGGCCCGCCGACGTCACCGTGGTCAGGACCGGGCCCGATCCCGACCGGCTGCAGCGCGGTGCTGTCCGCCCTGAGCTGCGCCGCGGGCGTGAGTTCCTGGCCGCGTACATCGGCGTGATGGGCCCGCAGGACGGCGTCGACATCGTGGTCCGCGCCGCCGACGTCGTCGTGCACGAGCTGGGCAGGGACGACATCGCGTTCACGCTGATCGGCTCCGGCGACTGCTTCGACGACCTGGTGGCGTTGCGCGACACGCTCGGCCTGGCCGGTCACGTTGAGTTCACAGGGCGCGCTCCTGACGAGGACGTCGCGTGGATCTTGTCGACCGCGGACGTCGGCCTGTCACCTGACCCGAAGAATCCATTGAATGACGTGTCCACGATGAACAAGACCATGGAGTACATGGCGTTCGAGCTGCCGGTCGTCGCCTTCGACCTGCGGGAGACGCGGGTGTCGGCCGGTGACGCCGCCGTGTACGTCGAGCCCAACGACATGCGGGCCTACGCAGAGGCGATCGTCGAGCTTGTCGACGACCAGTCGGCGCGAGCATGGGCCGGCAAGCTCGGGCGCGCTCGCGTCGAAACCGAGCTTGCCTGGGGCCATCAGCTCGGGGCGTACCTCGCCGTCTACGCCAGCGTGCTCGGGCGGCCTGACGACCAGCGAAGGGATCAGCCTGGCCAGGGCGGCAGCCATGCGCTCGAGTCGGCCGGGACCTGAGATGTGCGGGATAGCCGGGTGTTATCAGCAGGCTGACGGCCAGAAGCTGGTCGACATCATGACCGACCGGATCGCGCACCGCGGGCCCGACTCCCGCGGCAGCTGGCGGCACGAGGGCGACCGGCTCGCGATGCACCTCGGCTTCAGGCGGCTGTCGATCATCGACCTGAGCGCCGCTGCTAACCAGCCGATGACCAAGGACGGCCTCACGCTGGTCTTCAACGGCGAGCTGTACAACTACATGGCACTGCGCGCTGAGCTAGTCGCGCGCGGCGTCACCTTCCGCACCGAGTCCGACACTGAGGTGGTACTCGAGGCGTGGCGGTGCTGGGGACCAGGCGCGCTCGCGAAGTTCCGCGGCATGTTCGCGCTCGCCCTCGCCGACCCGGCATCCGGCGAGCTCGTCCTGGCCAGGGACCCGTTCGGCATCAAGCCGCTGTACTACCTTCCCCGCGGCAACGGACTTGTCTTCGCCTCTGAGCTGAAGGCCCTGGTAGCGGCGACCGGATCTGAGCTGCGGATAGAGCCTGGCGCCCTGGTTGCGTCGATGCTCTACTACTGGCTGCCTGAGCAGCGCTGCGCCATCGACGGCGTGCGTAAGCTACCCGGCGGGTCATGGGCGCGGTGCCGCCAGGACGGCACGATCACCGTCGAGCAGTACTGGCGGATCGCCGACGTCGCGGCGGAGGCCGCCGCGGCCGAGCCCGCCGACCTCCGGCAGGTGATCGAGGAGTCGGTGACCGCTCATCTGGTCGCCGACGTCCCGGTGTCGAGTTTCCTGTCAGGCGGCCTGGACTCCAGCATCGTCACCGTGCTCGCCCACCAGGCCAACACCGAGATCGACGCGTACACAATCACGTTCCGCCCCGAGGATCACAAGCTCGAGGCCATGCCCGACGACGCGGTGTACGCGCGCAAGGTGGCCGCGCGGTACGGCATCAAGCTGCACGAGATCGAGATCTCGCCCGACATCGTCGGCATGCTGCCCAGGATCGTGGACGTGCTCGACGAGCCGATCGGCGACGCGGCGGCCATCAACACGCTGCTGATGTGCGAGGCCGCGCGAGACCGCGGGGTCAAGGTCATCCTGTCCGGGATGGGCGCCGACGAGCTGTTCGGCGGTTACCGCAAGCACCTGGCTTGCCTGCTGGCGAGCAGGTATGCCGCGATCCCCGCTGGCCTGCGGCGCCCGTTCCTGCAGGGTCCCGTCGATCGGCTGCCTGTCACCATGGGCGGTCGCGGGCTGCGCTACGCCCGCTGGGCCAAGCGCTTCATGACCTTCGCTGAGCTACCGGAAGAGCCGCGGTTCAGGCGCAGCTACACGCTGTATGACCCTGGCGAGCTCGAAGCCCTCGTCGACCCCGGCTGGGCGCCGTACGTTGGCGAGATCGTCAGCGAGCACGCCGCTGTGTACAACGACAACGCCTTGCAGGACGAGGTCAACAGGATGTGCCTGGCCGACTCGCGACTGTTCCTGCCTGGTCTCAACCTGGCCTACACCGACCGGGCCAGCATGGCCGCCTCCATCGAGGTCAGGGTGCCGTTCGTCGACCCGGTCGTTGCCGCGGCGGCGTTCAGCCACGACGGGAAGTCCAAGATCAGGCGGCAGCAGGGCAAGGTCGCGCTGAAGCGGGCGGCGACCGCCTGGCTGCCCGACGAGATCGTGCACCGCCCGAAGGCGTCGTTCAGCGCTCCGCTGCGCGCGTGGGTGCACGGGGACCTGCACGAGGTGATCCAGGACGTGCTCGTCAAGGGCGAGTTGGTCGCCGGCGGGATGATCAGGCGCGACGCGCTCGCCGGGCTCATCGCCGACGAGCAGGCCGGGCGGGAAGACCGGTCGAAGCAGATCTGGCAGTTGCTGACGCTTGAGCTGTGGTACCGCAACGTCCAGTCGCTAGGCGTGACGGGGTGACGGCGTGATGCGGCAGGCAGGGCCGGCGGCGCCGAGAAGGATCAGCACGGTGAGGCAGGGGACGAGATGAAGCAGATCGCACAGAACTACAAGTCAGGGGAACTGATCGTCCTCGACGTGCCGGCGCCGTCCTGCCGTGCAGGGGGCGTGCTCGTGCGCTCGCTGTTCTCGCTGATCTCCACGGGCACCGAGATGATGAAGCTGACCGAGGCCAAGATGTCCATGGTCGGCAAGGCGCGAGCGCGGCCCGACCAGCTCAAGAAGGTCCTCGACTCGGTTGCACAGCAAGGCGCGGTGAGCACCTACAAGAAGGTGATGAGCCGGCTCGACTCCTACACCCCGCTTGGCTACTCGCTGTGCGGCGTGGTCACCGAGGTCGGCACCGGCGCCGAAGAGTTCAAGGTCGGCCAGCTGGTGGCGGCGGCGGGCAACGACCACGCGCTGCATGCCGAGTACAACTGGGTCCCGGTGAACCTGTGCGTCCCCGTGCCCGCCAGCGTCTCGCCCGAGCACGCGGCCTTCGCGACCGTCGGCGCGATCGCCATGCAGGGCGTCAGGCGTGCCGAGGTGGCCCTGGGCGATGCCGCCTGCGTGATCGGACTCGGCCTGGTCGGCCAGCTCACGGTCCGGCTGCTGGTCGCCGCCGGCGTGCGGGTCGTCGGCCTTGACATGATCGAGGATCGCTGCCGCCTGGCCGAGAAGGCTGGCGCGCTGCTGTGCGCGGCGCCTACCGAGGACGGCATGGCAGCGGTCCAGCACGCGCTGGCCGAGATCACCGAAGGACGCGGGGCCGACCACGTGCTGCTGGCCGCGGGGGGGTCGTCGAACGGCCCGGTCGAGGCAGCGGCCAGGCTGGCGCGCGACAGGGCCCGGGTGGTCGACATCGGCAAGACCCGCCTTGACCTGCCGTGGAACGCCTATTACGACAAGGAACTCGACGTCCGCTTCTCCCGCTCCTACGGTCCAGGGCGCTACGACGACAGGTACGAGCTTGACGGTATCGACTACCCGGCCGGCTACGTCCGCTGGACGGAGCGGCGCAACCTCGCGTGCTTCCTCGACCTGCTCGCTCATGCCGACATCGAGGTCGATTCGCTCGTCTCCGGCGTGTTCCCGATGGAGCGCGCTACGGAGGTCTACAACGACCTGTCGTCAGGCTCGCTGAACGCGGTCGGCGTGCTGCTCGAGTACGCGGCTGACGCAGCTACGGAGAACGCCCGGTCGACCACTCACAGCCGGCCGCACGCGCCGGGCGGCGGCCGGCCGCGACTGCCCGCTGGCAGGCAACAGTCCGTCGGCTTCATCGGCGCAGGCAACTACGCCTCGTCGATGCTGCTGCCGCACCTCGCCAAGCTCGACGGCGTGCGGCTCGCCCATGTGGCGACGACGCGGTCGCTCTCGGCCGTCAACGCGCAGCGGCGGTTCGGCTTCGCGGTCGCCTCGACCACCGCCGACGCGGTGCTCGGGGACGACGACCTGGACGCGATCTTCATCGTGACGCGCCACCATACACACGCGGACCTGGTGTGCCGGGCGCTGCAGACCGGCAAGGCCGTCTTCGTCGAGAAGCCGCTCGCGCTGAGCCGGGCCGAGGTGGAGCGCATCGAGGCGACGATAGCCAGCACCGGCAACGGCCGGCTGATGGTCGGCTTCAACCGCCGGTTCGCGCCACTGCTCGTGACCATGAGGTCCCGGTTCGCGCAGCCTGGAGTCGGTTCCGTCAGCCGCTACCTGGTCAACGCCGGACAGATGGAGTCCGGCAGCTGGTACCGCGACGCCGATCTCGAAGGATCCCGGTTCGCGGGTGAGGGCGGTCACTTCATCGACACGCTGAGCTGGTGGGCCGGCAGCCTGCCTGAAGAGGTCTTCGCTCTGCCAGGGCTGGAGGCCGATGAGCTGCAGGCGACGATCGGGTTCGCCGACGGCTCGAGCGGCCTGATCACGTACGCCACGACCGGCAACGCGCGGTACCCCAAGGAGACGCTGGATTCCTCGGGGGGCGGCAGGACGGCGCGCCTGGACAACTTCAAGGAGGCGGCCGTGTGGACGGGGCGGCGCCGGGCAAGCAGCAAGGCTCGCGGTGGCCAGGACAAGGGCCAGCGGCACCAGATCGCCCGCTTCGTCGAGGCAGCCACGACCGGCGAGCCGATGCCGATCTCGCTTGAGTCCCTGCTGGCGACCACGAGGGCCACGATCGCGGCAGGGGAGAGCCTGGCCAGCGGCAAGCCGGAGCGAGTATGACCATTCAGCCCCGCCCTTCCCGCCTGCTGTGGTACGCCCGCCGGGCGGCCAGGATGTCGCCGGCCGAGATGGCGTGGCGTGCACGGGACCAGGCCGTCCGGGCCGCGTGGGCGCGCCGCCAGGTCCGCAGGGGCGAGATCGCGCCCGGCCAGCTCACCACGGGCCAGCTCACCACGGGCCAGCTCACCACGGGCCGGCTCACCACGGGCCAGCTCACCACGGGCCAGCTCACCACGGGCCAGCTCACCACGGGCCAGCTCACCACGGGCGCGACGCTGCTGTCGCCGCATCCGAGGTTCCCTGTCGTCCTTCCTGCTGACGCCGCGGCGCGGGTTCCCGAGGCCGCGGCGAAGGCACTGCTGGCGGCGGCCGACGAGGTGCTCAGGGGCGAGTGGGAGGTGCTGGGGGCGACCAGGACGGACATGGTGCTGCCCGACTGGTTCCGCGATCCCGTCACCGGCAAGCGAGCGCCCGCCGACACGTACGCGTTCCGCATCAACCACCGGTCCCAGGCCAGCACCGGCAACATCAAGCAGATCTGGGAGATCTCCCGGCTGCAGCACCTCACGCTGCTGGCCGCGGCCTGGTTCGTCAGCCGCGACGACGTGTACGCGCACCGCGTCGCCGAGCACCTGCGGTCCTGGTGGCAGGAGAACCCCTTCCTGTCCGGCGTGAACTGGACGAGTGGCATCGAGGTCGGCCTCCGGCTGATCAGCATGGCCTGGATCAGGCGCCTGCTGAACGACTGGCCGGAGATCGCCGCCCTGTTCGAGCAGGACCAGCTCGCCCTGCGCCAGATTCGCTGGCACCAGCTGTACCTGGATGCCTTCTTCAGCCGCGGGTCGTCGGCGAACAACCACGTGATCGCCGAGGCGGCTGGCCAGCTCGTCGCGAGCTGCGCGTTCCCGTGGTTCGGTGAGAGCGACGCCTGGCGCCGCAGGTCGGCTGCGCTGCTCGAGGTCGAGCTACTCCGCAATACCTTCCCCTCGGGGATCGACCGCGAGCTCGCGTCCGACTACCAGTCCTTCGTCGCCGAACTCGGGCTGCTCGCCGCCATCGAGTCAGGGTCGGCCGGACATCCGCTCAGCTCAGATGTGTGGCAGCGGCTATGCGCGATGACCGACGGCGGGGCAGCCCTGCTCGACGAGCGGATGCGGCCGCCGCGCCAGGGCGACGGCGACGAGGGCCGGGCCCTGCTGCTTGACGCCCCGGCCGCGAACCGGTGGCCGACCCTGCTCGCGCTGGCCGCCTCGGTCGCCGGCCGCCTCGACTGGTGGCCGCCCGTCGAGACAGACGTGTTCAGCACGCTCGTTGGTGCCATGCCGGAGGCGGCCTGGATAGTGCCTGGCCGCCCAGCGGACCGGCCGTGGCACTTCAGCGACGCGGGAACGACGTTGCTGCGCTCGACGAGCAGCCATGACCCGGAGATCTGGTGCCGGTGCGACGGCGGCCCGCACGGCTACCTCAGCATCGCCGCGCACGCGCACGCGGACGCGCTCTCGGTCGAGGTACGGTATGGCGGAGTCGACATCTTCGCTGATCCCGGCACCTACTGCTATCACGGTGAGCCGGAGTGGCGTTCGTACTTCCGTTCCACGATCGGGCACAACACGGTCGAGGTGGATGGCCAGAATCAGTCAGCCGACGGCGGCGCCTTTCTCTGGCTTCGGCACGCGAACGCGACGGTGATTGGCGTCCAGGACGTTGGCGACGCGGCGGAGTGGACGGCAGAGCACGACGGCTACACCGCGCTCTCGCGTCCGGTCAGGCATCGTCGATGCGTCCGCCTCGACCGCGCCTCGCGCGGGATCGACATCGTCGACGAGATCGATTGCGGCGAGCACGACCTGCGGCTGGCCTTCCACCTCGGGCCCTACGTCGAGGCAGAGCTTCACCAGCACCGGGCGGCCCTGCGCTGGCCGGACGCACCAGAGCCGGGCGCGGCCAGGCTTGAGCTTCCTGACTGCCTGCGGTGGACGCTGCACCGCGGTGAAACCGATCCCATCCTTGGCTGGTACTCCGACGGCCTCGGGCGGCGAACCCCGGCGTTCACGCTCGTCGGAAGCGGCAGAACGGTACCCGAGATGCCGCTGTGCACCAGACTCGAATTCGTCGAGTCCAGTAACACGTCAAATATCCCGGGCTGAATACGAGCCGTATAATGAGCCAACGGCGCAGGTGCGGCAGAGCCACAATAAACAGGATGATGGAGGCCGGATGAGCCGCGGCAGCGCCGACGAGCACAGGGCCGATCAGGCTATGGCCAGTGAGCACAGGACCACGAGGTCGGCCGCCCGCTCCTCAGGCGATGGCACGCGGATTTCGCGCCGCGGCACGAGCGATGCGGGGAGGATTCTGGCTTACGACGACTTCGCCGTGACGAACGACCTGACCATGGGGATACCAGGTCGGCCGTCCGTCGGCGCTGCTGTGCGCCGCCGCAAGGCCGTGTGGCTCGTGGCGGCCATCGTGGGCCTGGTGCTGGGGATCGGATTGTTCAAGGTGATGCCGCCGCCATACAAGGCGGTGGCTACGGTCCAGATCGCGCTCATTGAAGGTGTGCTGCCCACAGACGAGGTCCTCACCGAGGTGGCGCTCGCCCAGAGCCGGACGGTCGCCGAGACAGCCATGCACAGGCTCGGACTGCCCCAGGATCCGAAGAGCGTCCAGGCGTTCATGGGCCGCGAGACCGTGGCGGCGCCGACCGATCAGATCATCGCGTTCACTGTCAAGGCCTCGTCCGCTGATGACGCGGTAGCCCGGGCCCGTGCTCTGGTTAAGGCCTACCTGATCGTACGGGCTATGCGGTTGAACGTGTCACGGCTGGACACCGTGAATGCGCTCAGCGCGACTATCGCATTTGACAAGAAGCGGCTGGCCGCGCTGGATACGAAGATCGCCAACGTCCAGAGCCAGCCGGCCTCTGTCCAGCAGCAAACTAGGCTCGCCAGCCTGCAGGCAGACAGGATCCAGCAGGCGACAGCGCTGAATGCGCTGCAGAAGGCTGCGCGGAGCTATGCGCTGCACTCAGGGATCAGCAACCAGAAGGTCGAGAACGGCAGCGGCCCGCTCGATCCGGCTCAGTCCAGTCCGCGCTCGAAGATCAAGTACCCAGTCCTGTACGCGGTCGGCGGGTTGGTCGCGGGCCTGGCCATCGGAATGGGCTGGGTGATCGTGTTGGCGATCGCCTCGACCAGGCCACGCAGGCGGTACGACATCGCCAGGGCGCTTGGAGCGCCCGTACGGCTCAGCGTCGGCCGGATACGGGTAAGCCGGCGGTCCGCGCGGCGCGCGCCGGAGAGCGCGGGCGGCCGCGGCGTCCAGCAGATCGCCAGGCACCTGCGTGGCGCTGTCTCGCAGGGTCAGGGCCGGGCTTCGCTCGCCGTTGTGGCGGTTGACGACACCGTCGTACCAGCGCTCGCCGTCGTCTCGCTGGCGCTTTCCTGCGTGCGGGAAGGCAAGCGGGTCATCCTCGCCGACCTGACTACTGGCGCCGAGGCGGGCCGCCTGCTCGGTTGCGCCGAGCCTGGCCTGCACCGGCACGTCGCCGGGCAGCGGCAGCTGACGGTCGCGATACCGGAGGACGAAGGCGCGCCGCCCACGGGGCCGATCAGGCGCGGATCAGGCGTGGTCCTGCCGCAGAGCGCCGATCCCGAGCTTGAGCATGCGTACCATGCAGCGGATGTGCTGGTCACCCTTGTCGCCGTCGATCCTGGCTTCGGCGCCGATCATGTGCGCACGTGGGCCAGGGAAGCGGTGGTGATCCTGACGGCGGGAAAGCCGTCGGCAACGAAGGTGCGGACGCTGGCCGAGCTGATCAGGCTGACCGGCACCGCGATCACCTCCGCGGTCGTTGTCGGTGCCGACAGCACCGACGACAGCCTCGGCGTGCTCACCGGCTGGGACGACGCGGAGGAGCAGGTGAGCCGCACCGGTGAGCGCCCGAGGCGCGACACGCGGTTGGCTCAGCGGAACGGCTCCGCCGGGCGGAGCCAGGGGGGGCCAGAGCAAACAGAACGCGCGCAAGCCAAGCTGGAGCCACGGTCCGAATCCGGCGCCGACGCACGGACCGTCACCGCCAGGCCAGAGTCACGAGCTGAGCCCAGGTCAGAAGGCCGGCCAGAACCCGGGCCAGAGGCACGGGCCGAGCCGAGGCCGGACGGGCGGCATGAAGCCAGGACCCAGCCACGGCGCGTCGTGGACCTGCGCAAGGAAGGCTCTGGGTCGGAAGCCTCTCGCCCGGAGGATCCGACGAAGCCAGAGCGGGCGCGTCCGGCGAACGCGCCGGGCCCGGAGACCATGCCGTACGCCGAGGAGGACGTCATCGGCAGCGAGCCTTCTAGTGCCTGGCGGGGATGACAGGAAACACCTCGGTATAACAGGGCACCCCGCGAGAACCCGCGAGAACCCGGGCGGCCCTGGATTACGGCGCCTTGGCCGTGAGCGTGCTGTTCGCGTCCTGATGGAAGCGCTGGCGCCAGGTCTGCCAGCTGGCGATGCTTCCCTGCTCGAGCGCCATGAAGCGCCAGGGGCCCTGATAGGTATTTGACGCGAAGCGATTGTGCTGTCCTAGCGTGATGTGATACTCGACCGACCTGCCGCGGTAAGGGCTCCAGGACGGATCGGTGCCCCACTGCGAGAACAAGCCGATGAATCCGCAGCCCCTGGCGATCGTGCAGGAACGGCCGATCTTCGCCGGCTGGAACCTGAAGAGGTTTCCAGTCAGTGAGATGTTCTGGGTCTTCCACCGGCACAGGTCGTAGTAGTCAGGTTGGCCGCTCCTGGTCGCCTTGACCAGATGGGCTCTGCCGCATGTCTTGAGGCTGGCCACCTTGGGTGCGACGAGCGTGCAGACGCCGGTGGAGCTGTTATCGGGCGAGCCGCAGAATCTGTTGGCGTTCTCCCAGAGGATCACGCCGCTCCAGTTGTTGATGAACATGTTGCCGGTGATCTGGAAGCGCGCTCCGTACTTGCTGGCCACCCGGCTGTCCGACCCGGACTCAGAGATATAGAGCGCGGGCGTCGGGAACCCGGGATTCGTCTTGCCAATTCCGATCGCGTTCCTGACGAACAGGTTGTGCTTGATCAGGGCGTTGTAGCTGATCTCGTAGAACAGCCCGACGTCGTAATTGCCCTGGAAGTAATTGTCCTCGATGTCGAAGCCGCGATTGTTGGTGTCGGCCCACAGGCCAACACCGCGGTTGTGATGGACCCAGTTGTTTGTGATCACGGCGCCGTGGACGCGCCAGAACTTGCCGCCACCCGTGCAGCCGCAGCCACTGGTGTGAGCTTCCCAGTTGTAGGTGTTGTTGCCGGAGATGTCATTGTGATCTAGCACCAGGCCGATCGGACCGGTCGGGGAGTAGGCGTTGAGCCCGTACTGCTGGTTGCCGGCGAGGCAGTCATAGGACAACGTGTCGTGGCTGCCGAGCATGATGCCCGCGCCCGCGTTGTACCTGATCGTCGAGTGATCGATGGTCCATCCGTGCGCCGAGTCCACGTTCACGACGCCCTGGTCGAAGTTACCGCCCCAGGTGCCGAAGTGCTGGATGGTCAGGTAGCTGATCGTGACGTTGGCTGCTGAGTCGGCGAAGGCGTAGTAGTTCTTGCGCTTCCCGTCCAAGATCGCTCCAGGGGCGCCGATGTAGGTCGACCCGCTGCCCGGGCGTATCTGCGAGTACCGGCCAGAACCGAAGGTGTGCACGCCAGGAGCGAACCAGTAGGTGGCGTGCGTCCTGCCCCAGTTGACGTGCGCGTTGTTGCCGGCCTGGACACGGATCGCGCCAGCTGGGGGAGAGGTCGGGCCGCCACCGAGCACCGCCTTGTTGCCGCAGACCCGCACGTGCTGGGACGCCAGGGCCGCGGCTAGCTTGGTGGCCGCCGTGGCGGCCAAACTCTCCAGTGTCGGCCCGGCATGTGCCCGGTGCCCGGGCTTGGCCGCGGTGCCGGGCTGGGCATGTCCGGCCGCTCTGGCCCGTGGCTGGGCGTGACCGTCTGCCCTGAGCTGGTACCAGGCCACACCGCCGAGAGCGAGAACGAGGGCGATGGCGACCGTCCAGACGATCGGCGACTGAGATGTGCGCGTTTTGTTCCGTCGTTGTGCCGACATGCTGCTACCGCGACCATTCGTGAGACTGGGTACGCCCGTCCGAACTACGTGACTTGCCAGTAGAGCATCCTAGCGTCCCCGATCGCCAGGATCCTGACGTTCAATTGATCACTCTGCCTTCGTGGGATGGTTTGTCCCGTCGGTTCTGCTGTGTGGCCGGGACGAGCAGCGAGGCGGCGAGGGTCAGCTCGATCATGTACAGGGAAGGCGCGCTGAGGCCGGTCTCGGTAAACGAGGAGATCAGGCAGTAGGTGACGAGGAACAGCGCGAGCGCGCGAGGCGGCCCGAGCGGCTGGAAATAGGCGTTCACGAGCACGAAGAGCACCAGAACGCCGGTGAGGATGGCCCCGATTAGTCCGAGATCGAAGTACGATCCGACCCAGTTGCTGTCGATCGACAAGCCGTTGAACGACAGGTTCGACAGGCCGAAGCCAAAGAGCTTCTGAAATTCGTTCCGCGGCTCAGTGAGAATCGCGTGCCATACGTCGGTCCGGCCGGTCAGGCTCGTCAGCTGCTGCGTGTCCTCGCCCCGCACGAGGAACGTCGCGATCACGCCAGAGAGCGTCATCGCTCCTAGCGAGACGATGACGCCGGCAGCCGCGAACAGCCTGCGTACCCGAGCCCTGGTCTTGAACAGACTCAGGCCGCCGACGAAGATCCCCGCCAGCATCGCGAGCAGGGCGGTCCTCGTGTGGGTCAGCAGCACGATCACACCGCCGAGAGCAGCAACAAACAGGGCGAGGCGTCCAGAAAGCAGACCGCAGAGCCAGAGCAGGATCACGAGCCCGGTCGTGACGGCCGCGAAGTGCGCGACCTGCGTTGGCGGGAACGGCCAGAGCGTGCCCGCGAGCCGGCCCTGGGCCATCGCCGCCGAGGGCGACATCGCGAATCCGACCACTACGATGCCGAGCACGACAGAAACAGTGAGCAGGTAACATCGCACAAGGAGCATGTCGCGCCGGCCCCACCACGGCGTGAGCAGCCAGAGCGTCGCCACGAAACCGGCGAACCTGAAGGTGCGGTAGAAGGTGCCGAGGTGCCCTGCCTCGACCATCACCATGAACGCGATCACGACCAGCAAGGTCAGGATGCACAGGTAGAAGCTCGGGTAGATGAGCAGCCGCCGGTTGACCGTCATGGCCAGCAGCAGCGCGGCGGGCATCGCGCCCTGTGTGACGATCCGCCCAACCGGCGAGGGAATCGGGATCACCAGCGGTGCTCCGCTCCACGTGGCTGAGTAATAGGTCAGCACGTTGACGGTCAGCAACGCCCACGCGATTCCGACCCGGCGGCGGACCCAGCGATCGGCGTGTGCCTCGGCGCTCTCGATCGGAGTTACCGCGCGATCCCTGATGTCCAGCAGCGAAGCTGTCATCCCCAGCCCCTTCAGATCCTTGCTGGTTGCTGCCAGCCAGGTGACGGACGCACCACGCCCAGGCTCTCATCGCTCCTGTCAGCGTCAAGCAGGACGGCCGAGGAGAGCCTGGTGCCGGCAAGCTTGATCATCTCGCCGGTGGCGCGGATCTTGGCGGCCACAGACCGGCCGGCTGTCACTACCACGACGACGTCGGTGGACCAGGTTGCCAGGTGATCGCCGCCAAGCGACGGGTCAAGCGTCACCGTGCTCAGTAGCAGATCGGCCGTTGCGCACGCCGCGGCGATCTCCTTGTTCGCCTGCCGGTGCTGCCAGGAAGGCACGAGCGGGCGGATCGGTCCGACCGGCACGACGTCGTAGCGGTCAGGAACGGCTACCGTGAGCGCTGCCCCGTCGGTGCTGACCTCGTGAATTCCTGGCTCGGCCGCTCCGAGCAGGCGCGCGGCCGGGTTGCCTGCCGACAGGTCGGCCAGCACGACGCGCCTGCCCTCCTGCGCGCACGCGATGGCGAGCGACGCCACCGAGGAGGCGACGGCTAGCGCGTTGTCGACCGGCACGACGGCGAGGGCTGTGCTGCCGCCCGCCACTGCGCTTCGCAGGTGCGCGACGATCCGGCGCTGCTGCCTGTTGCCGGTAAGCCGGTGCGGCCTGGCCAGCGCCCGAGGCGAGAAGCCTGCTCGCAGGGCCCACAGCGGCCTGACCTTGCCGACGCTGAGCTTGACAGGGGCGCCGAGAGCCCGCGCGATATCGTCGCGACGCCGGAGCCGGTTAGATGTCACGGCGCCGATGATGACGACACCGAGCCCAGCCGCGAGGCTCGCGAAGAACCCTGCGGCGCCGAAGATGGCCGCGAGATGCTTGTGCGACGGAGGGATCGGCGCGGGCAGATCGATGACCGACGTGCCATCGATCATCGACGCCGTGGTCACCGGGTAGTGCTGCAGGTCGAAGACCAGCGCTCCGACGGCCGCCGCCTCATGGGAGTACTGCACCACCACGTCATGCCTGTTCTCCGACGGCGCCATCTTGCTGATCAGGTTGTTGAGGAAGCGGAGCTTGGAGTTGCCCACCGCGATCTCGTCGCGGAGCGTCGCTACGTCCAGCTTCTGCTGTTTGTGCAGGGCAGCGGCTCTCGCCTGCAGGAAAGCCGCGGCCAGCGCGCGTGCGCTGCGAAGGGCGGCCGCTTCGGATGGCGCGTTCGTGGTGATCACCAGCATCCGGTCGCTGGCGAACATGATGCTGTAGGTGCGCATGAACGCTTTCGTCGGCTCCCGCAGCCCGAGCCTGCTGGTCGCGCCGGCCGCGACCGTGGCGCTCTGGGCGAGCGCGACGTTGCCTTGTATCTGGGTGTTCGGGTCTCTCGCCGGGTCGTTCGTGATCAGGATCGACGTCGACGCCTGGTACGCCGGCGGTGCGAGGACGTAGATCGCCGCCGTGGCCGCTAGCCCGGCCAGCACCACCGCGCAGCCAAGCAACGCCCTCCGCCGGAGCGCGAGCGCGATGAAACGCAGGCTGGTCAGGCCGACGGGCCGGACGCTGGAGAGTTCAACGGCGCCAGCCGCGTTCCCGTCAGCCCATCCGTGCCGGCCAGAGCGACGCCTAGGTTGCCACGTGGTAGTCACCGCGGCCCCGGTTTGCGATGGACGGCAACCGGGTGGGCCACCGCGTGCCGGTAGATTCCGAGCAGCTGGTCAACGTTCTGGTAGGGATCGAACTGCTTCTGGTAGGTCTCGCGGGCTGCCTGGCCGAACCCGGCATAAGTGGCAGGGCTGGCCTGGACGTCGGCGATGGCGGCGGCAAGAGCGCGCGGGTCGCCGGGCGGGACCAGGATTCCGTTGACGCCGTGCGTGATGAGCTCGGGGAGCGCGGCGTGATCGCTGGCGATGCAGGGAGTGCCGGCGGCCATGGCCTCGACGGCGACGAGGCCAAATGGCTCTGCCCAGATGGACGGCAGGATTACGGCGCGGGACCTGGACATGAGGTCGGCGGCCCGGTCGTCGCTGACGTGGCCTGCGAGCCGCACCGACGGGCGGGCGGCGGCCCAGGCCGCGACCTCGGCCTGCAGGATGCCGGTGCCGGCGATGACCAGGCTGAGCGGGTTCTCGCCCGCCGTTGGCAGGTACTGGTCCCATGCCGCCATCAGGACCCTGATGCCCTTTGCTTCGTCGAGCCGGCCTGCGTAGAGCACGCTGTGCTCTGGATCGGTGTGCGGCATGGCACGCCGGGGGATGAGGTTGTGCCGCACGAATACGCGCTCAGGCGGCAGGTCCAGCCCTGCCAGCAGGTCGCGCTGGGCCGCGGAGATGAAGATGTATGCCGACACCAGATTCCGCCACGCCTGCCTGTGCAGCGCGTTGGACAGCGCGACCGGCGCGGTGGCCAGCCGCGACTCCTTGTAGCAGCCGTGCCTGACTGCCTGGATCGCCGGGCCGGTCACGCAGTCACGGCAGACGGCTCCGTCACGGAAGAAGCTGCCGCCCGCGCACATCAGCCGGTAGTTGTGCACGGTGATGACGACGGGCACCGACTCATCCCGGCACGCGTACAGGACCGACGGGCTGAGGAGCGGAAAGGTGTTGTGGATGTGCACCACGTCAGGGCGGGTGCCGCGCAGTTGCGCCCGCAGGTCACGGCGGGCTTCGCGGCTCCATACGATCTGCACGGGCAGAGCGGCCTTCCGCAAGGCTGGCCACTGCTCGATGTCGTCGCTATGCCGATCGAAGCTGACCACGTCATGGCCGCGTTCGATCAGCGCCGCCCTCTCGCGCTCCAGTACACGGTTCTCGCCGCTAGGGGCCGCCGACCGGTACCAGTTGTGCACCGCCATGATGCGCAACCTGGCCGCGTCCGCAACAGGCGGCGACTGGGTCACCAGCGGTTCTCTGTCGTGCCGTCGGCCTGCTGGTCAGAGCGGTACGGCAAGGCTGATCGATGGCCTGGCTGGCGGCGCGGAGCCGATTGCCTGCGGCGCGGCATCTCCGCCAGCTGTGGCAGCCGCCCCGTGGTCCGGTCGGTGGAATCCGGATCGGCGACCAGGATCCCGGCGATGTCGCGGCCATCACCCGTGACGCTGACAGCTACGCGGGCGAGCTGCTCGGCGCTGACGGCGCCCGATGTCACGGCGAGCACCGTCGTGTTTGTCCGCATCATGACCGGCAGCTCAGGATTCTTGGCGTCCACCACCGCGACGGCCACGGCCAGCGCCGCCCCGGAAAACTGACTCGCGTCCTTATAGTCGCCGACCGCGAACTGCAGTCCGCCTGGCTCGCCAATGAGAGCGGCGGCGGCCATGGTGCACGCGGCTGAAAGGGTGGCGACCGCGTGCCGGTCCTGCTGCGAGCCCACGGACAGTACGGTGGGAATACCGAGAGACGAGGCGAACACGGCGAGTTGCGGGCCGACCGCTAGCGCACGGCGGTCGGATGACAGCGAGACGACGGTGACCGAGACGCCGGGACCGCCGTTGTACCTGACATCGCTGACGCCGATGTACCTGAGCGCCTTGCGCAGATTCCAGGCGTGCACGACAGCGGGCTCGTACTCCTGCAGCAGCCTTGTCCACCCGGCTGTATCGGAGGGGTGCACAACCGGGATGGAGGCCAGCACGGGAACACCGATCGCCCCCGCGATCTCGTCGCGCTCGCGCAATTTGCGATCCGACCTGCCCATCGCCACCGCGATGATGACGCCGAGCAGCACGCCAGCCAGAGCGCCGAACACTCCGTTCTCGATCGCGGCGGTGCGCAGCGTCGCTCCGGTGGGCGGCGCAGCGTTCTGCAAGATACTCGCGACCGCATGCTGGCCAGATCCAGAGTGGGTCTGAAGGTAGGCCTTATAGGCCCCCGCGACCGCATCGGCCAGATCGCTCGCGTCGTCGGCGGTCGCGCCCTCGGCCGTGATCTGCAGGACGTTATCGATGTTGGTGACCTGAACCCGCCTCTGCAGCGTCAGCACCGGCGTGCTCCAGCCCAGTTGCTCGCGCGCCGCCCGAACGACAGGGTCACTGCCCGCGATGACAGCCTGGGTGCCGATGTGCTTGGTGTTCAGCACGACGACGAGGGCTTTGGTCGCCAACAGCGGTGGCCTGACCAGGGCGTACGCGACGCCCCCGGCGATTCCGGCCACGACGATGACGGCGAAGATGGCCTTGTGCAGGCGGACAGCGTGCAGCAGCATTCTCAGGTCCACCGCACCACCTCCATCGCTTCAGGTTGGCGGACAGGAATCGGGAGCCGCGAGACGGCCACCCGTCAGCTATGAGAGCGCCGGCGATGCCGTGGTGATACGTGTAGGTGCCAGCGCCTGACCCGCCGGGTGCTGGGACCTACCGCCGCGTTCTCAGGCTGCCGCCGTCGCGCGGCCTGACCTGGCGCGGCGCGCCACGGACTTCACCAGCGGGCGCACCGCGGTGTGAGTTCCGGCGATGAACCGTGCGGATGGTCCGATGCTGACTGCCGATGGAGCGCCGACGAAGTACAGCCCGGGAACGGTTGACTCGCCGGCCCTGCTGAGCACCGGGTACCCGGCCAGCGTCTCGATCCTGCCGAGCAGCGCGTCGCCAAGGAAGCCGAGCTTGGTGAGGTCGATCTTGAAACCGGTTCCCGCGATCACGTGGTCCGCGTCGAGCGTCTGCTGACGCGGGCCGTCAAGCGTCAGCCTGACACCACCGTCTTGCGGCTCGGCACCGACGACTTTGTGGCTGGTCAGCGTGTCGATGACACGGTCAACCCTGGCTTTCAGCCACCACGCGCCCGCCGGCCCGAGCACGGTGCGGGCCTTGGTGACGCGCATCTGGCGCGGCAGCATCCTGAAGGCCTCTGGCGTGTTCCAGAAGGCGCAGTGCCAGCCCTCGCAGAGCTTGACCACCGGGCGCTTGACGTAACCGAGGCCGCTGATCGTTTCCGGGTTCGGGTCGACCCACTGGACGGCCGGGCGCCTGACGACGAGCTGAACCTGGGCCCCTGACTCGTGCAGCAGCGCCGCGGTCTCCAGCGCGGACTGGCCCGCGCCAACCACCGCGACGGTGCGGCCGCTGAACTTGTCCAGGTGGCGGTGCTCGGCGGTGTGCGTCGCCAGGTCGCGAGGCAGGCCAGCGAGCTCGCGAGGGATGGTGGCGAACGGCAGCACTCCGCTCGCGACCACGACCTGCCTGGCTGTCACCGGGTCGGCATCGGCGAAGCTCACCTTGAATCCGCCGCCGACAGCCTCCACGCCGGTCACCGTGATATCGGTGACGCCCGGCACGAGTTCCTTGGTAAACCAGTCGCCGTAGTCCGTGAAGCCCTCCACGGAGAGCGGCTTGACCCGGTTGTTGTACGCGATCCCGTGCTGCCTGCAGTATGAGCTGACATCAAAGCCCGCGTCGGGAGCGGCGATCTCGGATGCGTACGGCTCGGACTTCAGCCACATGCCGACCGGCATGTGCGCGCGCCACGTGTCCATCGGGCGTCCCACGATGCGGTGGCCTATCTCCAGGGCGCTCAGATGGGCTGAAATCGACAGTCCGAACGGCCCCGCCCCGATAACGAGGACCTCGTCTTCTGACATCTCATGCTTCCTTTCGGCCTGCATCTTGCGCGGTCGAGATGGTCCTCGAATTCGCCACGGCTGCCACGGTGGTTCGCAATTCCGCCAGGACCGGCCTGAAATCGCGCCGGTCGACGCAGTCGTAGTAGCGAGATCTTGCGAACTCCGAGCCGAACATCCACAGCGCTCGCGCCCGGGATACGCTGTCGGGCCGCCCGGCGCGCCTGAAGTTGTCGCGGAGCCAGCGCATGTCGCCGCGCAGCCACCGGGTCCGCACCCCCGTCCGGTAGCTCTCGACCGGGTCGATCGGCTGCCCAGTTGCCCAGAGCCAGATCATCAACGGGAAGTCCACGCCAGAGCGCAGCGCGTTCTCGATGGTGCCCGCGATCCTCGCATTGATCTCCATCAGCAGCGGGCGGCCTGCCGAGTCCCGCCGGTACTCCACCTCGCAGAGGCCCTCCAGGCCTATCGCCCTGATCAGCCGCTCCGACGAATCGTAGATGTCCTGCGGCACCTGGAGGCTCTCGCGGAGCACGGATGCTCCGCCCAGGGCCGGGCTCGTGCGGTGCGCGATGTGGCCGCAGCGCGCCCTGATGTCGCCGTTGACAATGAACATCGTGACGCCCTCGCGGCGCCCGCCGACCCACTGCTGTGCGAGAACGCCGGCCCCGGCCTTCGTGAAGGCGTCGATGACCGCGGTCGCTTCGGCCTCGTTGATCACCTCGACCGCCTGCAGCCGCACCGGCGACTCACTCACCCAGGACGAGGTGGGCTTCAGCACCACGGGAAACTCGAACGCCTCGGCCAGCGACGGCACGTCGGCGACGCCGTCGATCCGCATCGTCTTCGGGTACTCGATGCCAAGCTCGCGGGCCACCCTCAGCGTGCGGTCCTTGTCGTTGGCGATAGCCAGCACCTGGTCGGATGCCAGCGCCAGCACGCAGCCCAGCCCGGCCAGTTCCTCACGGTGCGGGATCAGTGCGGCGATCGCGCCGTCGGTCGTCGGCAGCACGACCCTGGTCGGGTGGTCACGGACGAAATCGACGACTCCCGCCGCGAACGCCTGCCCCTCTGTCGCGTAGCTCGGCAGCACAACATTGCGGGCCGAGTACCGCGACGTGAAGCACAGCACCGGCAGTTCAGGATCGCATTCGGCGAAGCACTCGGCGAGGGCGACGCGCAACCCGGCCCGGCCGAAGCTGCGCGCGCTCGCGAGGCTCTGGCGGCTCCCCGCATCCAGCACCAGGATGTCGTAGCCGTCCTGGCCGCGGTCTGGCTGCATAACGGCGGGCGTCGGTGAACTGATCGCCGTCGGCATTTCTGTCATGCCATCAATAGCCTTCCTGTCTCCGACGCCCCCGCGTGAATGATCGCGTTCATGAGAGAAAGCAGATGCCTGTCCTGATACCTCGGATCTCGGGCGGTTCGGTGATGTCCGTGCAGAGAATGTGATGTACGCAGGATGAAGGGTAAAATCTGACATGTAACAGTCCGGGAGCTACGGGTACGCACGTCATGACCACAGCGGCCACGCTCATGTATCACGACGGGTCTGTCAGGGGTCCTGTGGCTGCAGGGTCGCTCCGCCTTGCCCGAACTGATGCCGAGTCCTGGGGGTGCCGTTGAGGGTCGAGGACTCGGGGCTCTCGGGGCGATCGTGGTAGCCGAGGACTCCTCGGGCGCGGCAGGGGCTAGGGGCAAAGGCACGCCGCGCGGGGCCGGCCGTCGTTTCGGGTGGGGGCTGGCGGATCAGGCGGTATCGAGCCTGACCAACTTCGCGGTGAGCCTGTATATAGCCCGCTCGCTGGGTGCTGTCCAGTTCGGGGCGTTCAGCCTGGCGTACGTGAGTTACTCGTTCGTGCTCAACGCCTCCCGAGGGCTGTCCACCGACCCGCTGCTGGTCAGGTTCAGCGGAGCGGAGCGGCGGGCGTGGCGACGGGCGGTAAGCAGCTGCACGGGCACAGCCCTGTCGGTCGGCCTGGTCGCCGGGGCGGCGATGCTGGCCGTGGCTGTGCTGCTCGGCGGCACGGCCAGGGTGGCCTTCGTGGCCATGGGCCTGACCATGCCGGGACTGATGCTGCAGGACAGCTGGCGGTTCGCGTTTTTCGCGCTCGGCCGGGGCAGCCAGGCCTTTCTGAACGACATCGTCTGGGCAGCAGCCATGCTGCCCGCCCTGCTGGCGCTGCGGATGACCGGCCACGAGACGGTGTTCTGGTTCGTGCTGGCGTGGGGTGCATCAGCCAATGTCGCGGCCGCGGTCGGCCCGCTCCAGGCCCGCGTGCTGCCCAGGATCCTGGACGCGTGGACCTGGGTCATGCGCCACCGCGACCTGGCATTTCGCTATCTCGCCGAGAACACCATCTTCAGCGGCTCGACGCAGCTGCGCCTGACGTTCCTTGGCGTCATCGCCGGCCTTGCCGCCGTCGGCGACGTGCAGGCCGCGCAAACGCTGATGGGCCCCTTCCTGGCGGCATTGATGGGCATCTCGCTGGTCACGGTGCCCGAGGCGGCGCGGGTACTGCAGCATTCGCCGAAGCACCTGCGGTTGTTCTGCCTTGTCATCGGCGCTGGCGCGGCCCTGGCTGCGCTGGCCTGGGGCGTCGTGCTGATGCTCGCGCTGCCGCACGGGTTCGGCCAGTTTGTGCTGCGCTCGCTGTGGCGGCCTACCGAACCGCTGATCTTGTTCGTCACCCTGACCGTGATGGGGACCTGCTTCACCATCGGGGCCAGCGCGGGGCTGCGGGCGCTCGGTTCGTCCCGCCGGAGCCTTCGGGCGATGATCTTCTCGTCGGTCGTGCTCGTCGCGCTAAGCGTGGCGGGCGCGGCGACCGGAGGGGCGCTCGGCACGGTGCGCGCGACGGCTGTCGCTGGCGGATTCGCGGTCCTGGCCTGGTGGTGGCAGCTGCGCGCGGCGCTGCGCGAGGCCGACATCGCCTCGGCCAGCCTCGGGCTGGTGTCCAGTCATCCGGCCGGCCGGCACCGCATGCCGACCTCGGCTGCCCGTGCCGCGGCTGCCCCCGCTTCCGCGGCCCCCCCAGCTCCTGTCAGACTGCCGGGGCGCGGACCGGGCCCGCCACCTCGCTCGCCGCAGCCGTTGCGGCCAGGCGACTAGCCGACCGGATCTGGCCGGCCTCGATCAGGTGATCGGCTGCGGGCCCGGCGTGACGGCGGCGCTGGGCGCCGCCACCGGTGCGGGGAAGAGCAGCGCCGACAAGGCGGTGAACTGCTCGGCCAGCCGGGCGGCATGAGCCGCGTCGTGCTCGGCGATCGTCTGGCGCAGCTCGGCGGACCGGTCAAGGAGCTGGCTGAACTGCTCGATCAGTGTGGTGCCGTCGAGTCCGTCGGCTGACTGGCAGAACTCGGCCAGGCCGATGTCGGCCATCAGGGCGCGGTGTTTGGCGCCATAGCCGATCGCGATGGTCGGCTTGCCGAGCAGCAGCGCGCCGATCAGGTTGTGGTAGCGGGTGGCGACGACCGCGCCCGCTGGCGCCATGGCTCGCATCAGTTGGGTGAACGACGCCACGGGCTCGGCGACGACCTGACCGGGGCGCAGGCCAGGCCGCTGCTCGGCCAGGTGCTCGAGGATCCGGTCGACGACTTCCTGGTCGCGGCCGCTCGTGTCGCCGATGAACATCCGGACGCTGCGGCCGCCGTCTACGAGCCAGAGCACGAACTGCTTCATCTGCTCGACGTAGGACATGTAGATCTGCTCAGCGCGCGCCCGGTCGTCGTTGGTGCCATGGAAGTCCATCACGCCGATCCCGACAGTGCCGGGGTCGCCTGGCGCGTCGGTCGGCTTGGGCAGCGCGAATGCTAGATCGGGATAAACGGGATCGTCACGGACGTCGAGCCCGCGCTGCGCCATGGCCTGCCGGGACGGGATATCCCGGTAGGAGCGGTAGTAGGCGAGCCTGGCTGCGGTATTGAACAGCCAGGCGGTCGCGCGCTGCTTGATCACGTTCGCGCCGACACTGACGAGCGCGACCTTCGTTCCCGTAATCTTTCCTGCGGCGCAGAGCAGGAAGATCGCGTAAGGGAGCCCGGTCGGCCGAAGCGGCAATGTGGTCTCCAGGACGCCCATTCCCGGCACGATCACGACATCGTGGCGGCGAACCCAGGCAACGGTCCTGAACACGTCGATGACCTTGCCCAGCAGCTTGACGCTGGCGGCAAGGAGCCCGGGCAAGTCCTGCACCCGCTGCCTGGACCAGTACAGCGGGATCGCCTCGATGCCGTACACGCTCCTGAGCCGCTCAGGTCCCATGCACATGGCGTCGATAGCTGCGCCGGGATGGGCGGCCCGCAGATAGCCGAGAACGGACTCCATCGATGCGTCGTTGCCGATGTTGCCCGATCCGAGAAGTCCGAAAAGGCCAACCCTGGGCGGGCTGCCGGTCATCTGGCCCTGCTCTCCTGGCCTGCCACGATGGCGTTGATGGAAATGGGTGGTGCATCGGCGATCTCGGCGTCAGAGACGAAGTTGCCGTGCTCGGAGAAGGCGCGGCTGGCAGCCCAGTGCGCCAGGTGCCGGTAGCACGCGAGGCGCTCGCCGACGGTGAGCGGGGCGCGCTGGATCGCGGAGATGAAACCCCAGACATACTCTCCGTACAACTTGATCACGGGGTTGCGCCTGCGATCGGAGCGGCGCGGGTCCAGGTTGGCGCACCAGTCGCGGACGCTGGTGAAGGCCCGCGCTGCCCGGTCGGGATGGTCGCGCCTGAAGTACAGCCAGTCGGGGACGTGATAGAAGGGGCCGCCCAGGGCGAGCTCGGCAACGAACGTGCGGTCCGACCGGTAGTAGCTGCCGTGCAGCGCAGTGTGCTTCAGCACGGGCATCCTGATGATGCCGCTGTCATCGTCACCGCCCTCGTCGAAGAGCATGCTCTTGAACCGCTCGGGGGCGGACAGCGAGGCGGTGGCCAGCGAGTACTGCACCGCCCTGGTGACGCTGCCCGATCCGTCGATCATGGCGGTCCATGAGTGCGCGAGCACCACGTGCGGATGTTCGTCGAGCACTTCGACGCAGCGCTCGATCAGGTCCCTGGCGTAGAGGTCGTCGTGCGACGCCCACTTGAACAGCTCGCCGCGGGCCTCAGCGACCAGGCAGTTGTGGTTGCGCGCGAGGCCGATGTTCTGCGGCTGGCGGATATAGCGGACCCGTGAGTCCTGGCGCGCGTAGCGGCGGCAGATGTCGGCCGTACCGTCAGTCGACGCGTTGTCCGAGATGATGAGCTCAAAATCTTCATAACTCTGGCCGAGCAGGGCTTCGAGCGACTCAGCGAGGTAGTTCTCGCCGTTGTAGACAGGAAGCCCTACGCTGAGCCGCGGGGCATGGCTCACATGCGGTCATCTCCTTCTAGGTCGAGGCCGTATCGGAGGTGGTGGCCTCGGTCGCTGCTGCGCACGACCCGAGCTGCACCGCGCCGAGCAAGCGCGTCATCAGCAGTACGGAGGCGCGGCGCTTGCAACGCTGTCAATGAGAGCGGCGACACGGGCCAAGTGCGGCCCTCGAGTCGAGACGGCGCCGGGCCCACTGGAGCACGTCGATCTGCGCGCGAGGGACCTCCGACCAACAGACATCGATCCCCCTCCGGCGTCGGTGCCATGCGAACCCGGTTCGGTCCTGGCCGTCTCCGGACTAGCCACTTATCGGCGACCCGGTGCTAGGCCAGGAAAATGCTTGCTGACACTAGATCAGCTTCGGCGTCGCGGTGATACCTCAGCGGCACGATCCTTGCGTCGTCATGGGTACAATGACTGACTTTGTGCAGGTAAACGCCTCGGCGTAAGGGGCTCGGCACTCCATGCCGCGCAGCCGGGCAAGGCCGAGGAATACGTCGTCATCCCACCAGTCCCGAGCGCGCTGAGAAGGATAGGACTTGTGCAGCAATTCCACTTTGCGCTTCGCGACCTCCGCTGACAACGGAACATAAACCGACGGACGGCCGAAGTCACCATCCCATTTCGGAATCTCGTAGCTGAGGCAGAACTGGTCGCGAAATACAGTAGGGATGATCTCGCCGATGATCCGGTGATCTTGGTGAGCGTCGTCGGCCGACGGCGCGAGGATCAGATCGGGCAGGCCAGCCACCGCCAGCGATTCGAGCGTGTCCTTGACGTGCGTCCAGGCGGCAGGAAGCCGGCCCTCCGGCAGGTCGTGCACCTCGATCGCCAGATCCGCGCCCGGCAGGAACGCCCGTGCGGCGGCCTTGCTCTCCAGCTGACGCTCGGCCGTTCCTGTCAGGACGACATACCGTACGCGCAGTCCTGGCTGACAGCCGGCCAGGGCGAGCAGCGTCCCGCCCGCGCCGATCTCGATGTCATCGGGGTGCGCGCCGATGGCCAGCACCGAGAGGGGAGCGCCCGCCGGGCTGCCTAGCTGCAGCGGGAGCACGTCGTTACCCGCGCCCTTGACCGGGCACCAGCGCGGCGGGCACGTCAGAGGCCTCGCTGAACGCGCTCGCGATCGCCGGGAATGTGCTCGAGCGGTCCGGGTCCCAGATCATCCACGGGCAATTCCCCCGCTGGTACATCTCCTCGAGTTGCGCGCGTTCCTTCACCGTGTCGGCCGCCGACCAGTATCCCTTGTAGGGATAGGCGAGCACCCTGCCTTGCGGCACCAGCCGCATGATCGCGTCCTCGACGAGGTCTTCGCCTTCGCTGAGGTGATCGAGGATCTCCGGCCGAAGCACGAAGTAGCCGCCGTTCTCCCACTGGCGCAGATCACGCATCGGCGTGACCTGAGTGATCAGCCCGTCGTCGCTGACGTCGACGACGTGGTGCGAGGACTGCATCGGTACAGCCAGTAGCGACGCGACCGCGGTGCTCGCCTCGAATCTGGCTATCACATCGGGCAGCGGAGCGTTCGTCAGCACGTCGGCGTAGTTCGCCATGAACATTGGCTCGTCCTCGACGAAGCGGCGCACCCGGCGCAGCCGCTCGCCGATGGGTGAGTTCAGGCCGGTGTCGACGAAGGTGATGCGCCAGTCCGAGATGTCGGTGCTGAAGAGCTTGACTTCGGTCGCGCCCTTCTCAAGCACGAAGTCGTTGGAACGGGTCTCGTCGTAGTTCAGGAAGAAGTCCTTCACGTACGACGCGCCGTAGCCAAGGCAGAGCACGAAGTCGGTGTGCCCGAAGTGGGCGTAGTAGCGCATCACATGCCAGAGCAACGGCCGTTCGCCGATCATGGCCATGGGCTTGGGTCCGGTGTGGACGCCATCGCGCATCCGCATGCCGAGTCCGCCGCAGAAGAGCACGACCTTCATTGAGATCCCCTCCAGATCAGACGATGTCGAGCGCGGGAATCGGGAACACGAGCCTGCCGCCCCATGACCGCACGTAGCGGAGTTGCTGGCTGATCTCCTCGCGCAGGTTCCACGGGAGCACGAGCACGTAGTCGGGCTTGGTCTCCGCGAGCCGCTCGGGCGGGTAGATCGGGATGTGCGTGCCCGGCAGGAACTTGCCCTGCTTCACCGGGCTCCGGTCGACGGTGTAGGCGAGTAGGTCCGAACGGATCCCGCAGTGGTTGAGCAGCGTGTTGCCCTTCCCGGGCGCGCCGTAGCCGGCCACCGACCTGCCGTCGACCGCCGCGTCGAGCAGGAATCGGAGCAGATCGCTCTTGATCCGCAGCACTTCGCCGGCGAAGCCCGCGTGGCCCGCGACCGTGGTCAGGCCCGCGGACTCCTCTTCGGCCAGCACGGCCTTGACGTTGCCTGCGGGTTCCTCGGCCGCCTCCTCAGGCCTGGCGTAGACCCGGAGCGATCCACCGTGTGTCTCGAGCTCGTCGACGTCGGTAACCCGCAGCCCGGCTGTGGCCAGCGCCCTGGAGGCGGTGAGCAGCGACAGGTAGGAGTAATGCTCGTGGTAGATCGTGTCGTACTGGCGGCGCTCGATCAGCCGCAGCAGGTGCGGGAACTCCAGCGTGACCACGCCGGTGTCCTTGACCAGCGCGCGCAGTCCCGCCGCGAAGCCGGTGATGTCGGGCACATGCGCGAAGACGTTGTTGCCGGCGACGAGGTCAGCCTGACCGAACCTGTCCGCGAGCTCATGGCCGGAATCAGGCCCGAGGAACACGGACTCCGTCCTGACGCCGCGCGACCTCGCCACCTCGGCCACGTTGGCAGCAGGCTCGACGCCGAGCACCGGGATGCCCTGGGCGACGAAGTGCTGCAGGAGGTAACCGTCGTTGCTGGCGACCTCCGTCACCAGGCTGCCGGCGCCGAGTCCGAACCGCTTTGTCATCAGCCCGGCGTAGCGCCTCGCGTGGGCGACCCAGGAGTCTGAGTAGGACGAGAAGTACGCGTAGTCCGAGAAGATGTCCTCGCCTGGCACGTACGCGGGAAGCTGCACCAGCAGGCAGGACTCGCAGATCCTGACGTGCAGCGGATAGAACGACTCAGTCTCGTCGAGGTGCTCAGCGCTCACGTAGCTCTCGCATAGCGGCGACATACCGAGGTCGACGAACGTCCTGGTCAGGGGCGTACCGCACAGGCGGCAAGATGGTGACGCTGGCAAAACCGACCCCCCAGTCCCTACGGTGCCGAGTACGTTATCACTTGTCATGTTGATCATGAGCTGACTACTGAAACTACCGAGAAATCTGATATGCAATCCGTTGCAACATTCGCGACCCGCGCTCTGTTCGCGAATTTCATGGTTTGTGCTGAAGGAAACGGGAGCCGAAGCGGATGTCGCCTCTGACGGACCATGTGTGCCGCGCCTGCCGGAGCCGCTCCGGCCAGCTTGTGCTCGACCTTGGCGAGCAGCCGGCCTCTGACTACTTCCCCGCGGCTGACGATCCGGGTCCTGACCCGCGGTACCCGCTCCAGATGTGGCTCTGCGCTGACTGCGGGCTGGCCCAACTCGCGGCAGACCCGACCGCTCCGGAGGAGCCGAGGGGAGCTGAGCCGGCGGCCCTCGTGGCTCAGGCGGCCGAAGCGACGGTCAGGGCCGGGTCGGCGGGCCTGCTTCTGGCAGGCGGCACAGTCGTCGAGTACGGAAGCCCGCACGGCGGCTCGTGGCTCGGGCTGCTGGCCGAGCGCGGGCTGACGCGCGCGGCGCCAGGCGAACCAGCCGATGTCATCGTGGACTGCTTCGGCATGATGCACGCTGCGGACCAGGCGGCAGCCCTGGCCGAGCGCGCGGCGAGGCTGTCGGCGAACGGGGTGCTGCTGCTGCAATACCACGCGCTGAGCGCGATCATCCGGTGCGGGCAGTGGAACGCGCTGCGTCATGCGCACTACGCCTATTACTCCACGGCGGCGCTGGCCGGGCTGCTCGCGACGCACGGCCTGCGGGCCAGCGACGCCTGGGAATTCGACCTCTACGGCGGCACGGTGCTGCTCGCGGCCAGCCGGGACGGGGCACCGGGCGGCGGCAGCCCGCAGGCAGTGCAGGCCCTGCTGGCCGACGACGCCAGCGTCGGCGTCATGGACCCCGGGGTGCTCGGCGGCCTCGGCAGGGATGCGACGGCGGGTGCCGAGGGCCTGCGGGCCTGGCTGACCGCGCAGCGCGAGCAGGGCCGGAGCGTTGTGGGCTACGGCGCCGCCTCCCGCGCGGTCGCTTTGCTGTGCCGGGCCGGGGTCGGCGCCGGCCTGCTCCCCGCGGTCGCTGATGCTTCGGCCGCCAAGCAGGGCCTGCGGATGCCCGGCACGGACATCCCCGTCGTCAGCCCCGCTGAACTGGCGGCCAGGAACCCGCACGCCGTGCTGCTGTTCCTGTCGGACCTGCGGGCCGAGGTGCGGTCGGCCTATCCGGAAGTGGAAGCCCATGGAGGTCGCTGGGTAGATGCCGATTCGCTCGCTGGCTGGCGTAGTCGCTCAGCCGGCCTGGAGCAGGACGCGTAGCCGATCAAGGCACCTGCCCCTGGTCGGCCCGATGCTGCCGACAGGCAGCCCGAGCTGGCTCGAGATCTCCGCGTACGACACGGGCGGGTCGGCCATGAGCATCTCGAGCAGTTTCTGCCAGCGCCAGGGCAGCAGCGCCATCGCCTCCCTGACGGCCCTGGCGCGCTCGGCCGCGAGCAAGCCCTCGTCGACGTCGGGCTGGAGGGTCGCGACGCCGCCGAAGACCACATCGTCCTGGACAAGCATGACCCGCTTGGCCCTGGATACGTGCCGCAGGCACTCGTGCCTTGCGGTCGTGGCCAGCCAGCTTCCGACCCGGTCGGGATACTCGATCCGGTCGATGTGCTCGAGCAGGCGCAGCCAGGTCGCCTGAGCGACGTCGGCGGCATCACTGTCGGCCAGCTTGAAATCGCGCGTCATCGCCCAGATGAGCCGCTCGAACTGCTCGACGAGTCGTTCCCACGCCCAGCGATCGCCGGCCGCCGCACCCCGCACAAGCTGGGCGATGTCGGGCGCGCTGACGGTCTTCGCCGGATTGCTCGCAACGGCGTTACCAGCCGGTGCCGTCATCCCGTCAGGGTCATGCCCCCGTAGGTCGGCAGTAGGCACCTGCACTGTCACGCCATCCTCCCCTTGCCGCGCTGTCGGTGATGCCAGTCGGCTGTTCAATACGCACCGTCCGCGTGCGCCACGGCTGACCAGGTCTTCCACAAGATCTGCAGATCCAGGAAGAACGACCAGTTCTCGACGTAGCGCACGTCGAGGCGGACGGCCTCATCCCAGGGCAGGTTCGACCTGCCGTTCACTTGCCACAGGCCGGTGATCCCTGGCCTGACCACGAGCCGGCGCCTGACGTAGTCGGCATATCGCGTCGTCTCGGCCGGCAGCGCTGGCCGCGGCCCGACCAGCGACATGTCGCCGTTCAGCACGTTGAGCAGCTGCGGCAGCTCGTCGAGCGAGTAACGCCTGAGCCAGGCGCCGACGCGGGTGACCCGCGGGTCCTTGCGCATCTTGAAGAGCATGCCGTCGCTGTCGTTCAGGCCAAGCAGCTCGGCCTTGCGCTGTTCCGCGTCGACGACCATCGTGCGGAACTTGAAGAGCGTGAACGGCGTGCCGTCCTTGCCGACGCGGGTCTGGCGGAACAGCACGGGCCCGCGGTCGCCGAGGGCGATGGCCAGGGCGATGACGGCGAGGACGGGAGCCAGCAGCAGCAGCGCCGTGCACGCGAAGGCCCGGTCGAATGCGGCCTTGACCAGCCGCTTGAGGCCGGTGAACTCCGGGTGGTCCATGTGCAGCAGGGGGAGCCCGGCGATCGGCCTGATCGTGGTCCGAGGGCCAGCCACGTCCAGCAAGGCAGGCGCGACGCAGATGTCCGTGCCGGCCTTCTCCAGGGCCCAGGCCAGGTCCCGCAGCCGGGCGCCCATCATCTCGCTGCACGCCATCACGGCAACGGTGTCGGCCTCGAAGCGGCGCACCACGTCGATCACGTTGTGCAGGCCGCCGATGACGGGAATCCCGTCGATGACGGCCGGATGATCGGTGCCCACGACGCACGCGGCCACGATCGACAGCCCGTGATAGGTCTCGCGGCGCAGCACGGCCGCCAGGCCGCTGATCACGTCCTGATGTCCGACGACGACGACGTTGCGCATGCACGTGCCCTGCGCCCTGAGCCTGTGCAGCCTGCGTCGCAGCCAGTACCTGGCGGCCAGGTCGAAGACCGTCATGCAGGGCAGCGCGACAACGATGTAACCGCGCGCTAGCTGGGTCTTGGTGGCATAAGAGAAGACCGCTACGACCGCGGTCAGGCAGACCCCGGCGTTCACGACCCGGCGGAACTCGTCAGGCCCGACGCCGACGAAGCGCTCGTCGTAGCCGCCTGCCAGCTCGAGCGCGGCCAGCCAGAGCACAGGCAATGCCAGGCCCAGCCAGATGTATGCCGCGTCCTTCGCGTCCGAGCTACCGAACCGCACCTCGAACGCCAGCCAGCCGGCCGCCAGCGCCGCGCATCCGTCCACGATCACAAGCTGGCGCTTATACGCGCTGGTCCAGGCCCGTACCCTGCCCATGGCCAGCCGCGCGAGCAGGCTGACCTCAACCCGTTCGGGGACAGCTATTTCCTCTGCCACCGCCCACCCCCCCAGGCACCCGCCTAACTCCAGGCAGGGCACCCACTCCACTCACAGGTGTGTGTAACACACCGGAGACGCGCTGACACACAGGGCGGTTGACAGCAATTTCCGGACGTAATCCACTTCTCTGGCGTCGCGCCCCGGTATCGGCACGAGTTTGCGCAGGTCATGTCATAGGTGTCACGGAGAGTAACCAAGGTAAATTCTTGGTAACCGCAGGCATCGCTAGACTCAAGCGCGTGACAGCGGCGGATCTCGGCCCCGAAGACATGAAGATCGTCACGCTTGCCCGCTCCGCGAGAGCCAGGGTCGGCTCTGCCGAAGGCGCGGCTGTCCGGGACGAGACCGGCCGGACGTACGCGGCGGCTGCGGTCGCGCTGCCGTCACTCCGGCTGTCGGCGCTGACGCTCGCCGTCGCCATGGCGGTGTCAAGCGGCGCCGTGGCCCTCGAGGCGGCAGCGCTGGTCAGCGACGGTCCGGGACCCGCCGCCGAGGACATCGGAGCGGTCAAGGACGTCGGGGCAGGCGCGCTCATCATTCACGCGGGATCCGACGGCACTGTTCGGGAGACGCTGCGGCTCTGAGCCCGCCGCGCTCGGAGTCCTCCGCGCTCTGGGCCCGCCGCGCGCTGGATCTGCCCCTGCGGTAAGGGAGAATCACCAGGGTGAACGCGCAGCCTGGGCCCGCCACCGCCGGCGACGGGTTCGCGGCCGGCTTCGCCTGCTTCGCTGGCAGGCCGAACGTCGGCAAGTCCACGCTCATGAACGCATTGGTCGGCACGAAGGTCGCGATCACGAGCAGCAGGCCGCAGACGACGCGGCGGGTGATCAGGGGCATCGTCAGACGGCCGGACGCCGAGCTGATCATCATCGACACGCCAGGCCTGCACAGGCCGCGGACGCTGCTCGGCGAGCGGCTCGACAGCCTGGCCCGCTCGACGCTCACGGAGGTCGACGTGATCGGCTTCTGCGTGCCCGCCGCCGAGCGGGTCGGTCCTGGCGACACGTACCTCGCACGGGAGCTGACCGGACAGTCCCGCACGCCTGTGGTCGCGATCGTGACGAAGGCCGACGAGGCCACTCAGGCGCAGGTGGCCAGCCAGCTGACCGCGGTCGCGGCGCTCGGCAGCTGGGCTGACATCGTGCCGGTGTCAGCGGTCACCGGGTTCCAGCTCGACGTGCTGACCAGCGTGCTGGTCAGCCATCTGCCGCCAGGGCGGCCGCTATACCCAGACGGCGAGCTGACCGATGAGCCAGAGCAGCAGCTGGTCGCGGAGCTGATCAGGGAGGCAATCCTGGAAGGGGTGCGGGACGAGCTGCCGCACTCCATCGCCGTGGTCGTCGAGGAGATGGGCCCGCACGAGGGCAGGGACGATCTCGTGGACGTGCACGCGGTGATGTATGTCGAGCGCCCGAGCCAGAAGGCGATCGTGATCGGCGCCAAGGGCGCCAGGCTCAAGGAGGTCGGCTCCCGGGCACGCAAGCAGATTGAGGGCCTTCTCGGCAGCCGCGTCTACCTCGATCTGCGGATCAAGGTGGCAAAGGACTGGCAGCGCGATCCCCGCCAGCTGCGCAGGCTCGGCTTCTAGTCCGCCGTCAAGGCTGCTGCTGATTCTGCAGGTCAGCCACTCCGCTTCGGGTGCGTGCTGGGCAGCTGGCGGTTACCGCGAATTCCGGCGAACCGCTGACCCAAGATCGCGGGGCATGTGATGATCGGGACTCCGGCGTACGGTTCACCCCGGCTGGCTAGTCGCCCTGACGGGCGGGCTGGAGGGAAGCAATGCTGGCCCTAACCGGGTCGAAAGTCTGTTACCGGACGATAGGACACGGCGTCTTCCACTGCGAGCGGTGCGGCGGCGACAGGCCCTACAGGCACCGGTCGGGCCGTCGTTGGGCGCATCTGCTGGGCATCCCGTTCGCGCGGATTGGCGACACCGGCGAGCACCTGCGCTGCACTCTCTGCCACACCTGTTACCGGGTCGACCTGCTGGCCGTGCCGACCACCGAGCAGATGTTCGTCGCCCTGCTGGCAAGCACGAAGGTCGCGGTCCTGGCGATGCTGCGGGCCGGCGGCGCCGGCAGTCCGGCAGCCAGGGGCCGCGGAATCGAGCTGATCAGGCAGGCCGGCGCACCGGACTACCACGACGGACGGCTGCTCGCGGCCCTGGCCGGGTCCGCGGCCGGGCGTGGTTTGCCGGGAGCCGGCGACGAGGCGGTGCCCAGGCTGCGACCTGCCGTCGAAGCGGTGGCGATTCAGCTTGAACCCTACGCCAGGGAGTGGTTCCTGGCTCAGGTCGTCCAGGTCGGCCTGGCCGACGGGGCGCTGAGCGACGCCGAGCGAACAGTCGCCAGGACCATCGCCCGCCACCTCGGGATGACCGCCGCCCACGGCCGCGACGTGATCTCGCTGACCGAGGAAGCGGCCCAGGCGGGCTGAGCGGACCGAACGCGTGCTCTGATTGTCGGAGGGTGTCGGTAGGCTTATCGATAACAAGTTCAAAGGTGCGCATCGCCACGGAGCCGCCGATGATCCTCCCGCCCGCCTTCGAGCCACCCGACGAGCCGACCTTGCCCGCCGAGCCCGCGCCCGCGCCCGCGCTTGCGGGGCCCGCGCCTGCCGGGCCCGCTGCTGCGTCGGGAGGTGCCTGGGATGGGGCTGCTGTGCTGGCCGGCCTGGACCCGGACGTCGTGGGCCTGGACCTGGAGGCGCTCGCGGACCGCCCGGAGCCGTCCGACGCCGAGCTGACCGGTGAGTACCCGCTTGGCGATGACGGCGGCGATGACGCGTTTCTCGCTGCCCTGGCCGCGGGCCGCGGCGCGGCGTTCGCCGGCGGCGGCCCGCTGGAGTCCGTGTGCCCGGGCGGCGCGCTGGCGGGGTTCTCGCAGTGCGCCGTTGATGACGGCCTGGGGACGCTGTCTGATGACGCGCTGGTGGGGTTGCTGCTGGCGTCGCGCAGGTTGTCGGCGTGGCAGTCCGGGATCGAGCTGGCCGCGGTCGCCGAGCTGGATCACCGCCGGCTCCGCGACTCCGGGCGGCCGGGCTGGTCCCGGGTCAGCGAGCATGTCGCCGCTGAGCTGGCCGCGGCGCTGGTGCTGACCGGCCGGTCCGCGGACGCGCTGCTGGGCCTGGCCCGTGACCTGGCGCGGCTGCCGGCGGTGCGGCGGGCGCTGCTGGCCGGGCTGATCGACCGGGCCCGGGCGGTGGTGTTCGCCGCCGAGCTGGCAGCGCTCGGCGACTGCGCCGCGAACGCCGCCGCCGTCGCGGTGCTGCCCGAGGCGGCGGCGATGACCACGGGCCAGCTCCGGGCCGCGCTGCGGGCGCTGGTGCACCTGATCGACCCGGCGGCGGTGCGCCGCCGGATGGCGACGGCCCGCGCTGATGCCCGGGTCGAGGCGTGGCAGGAAGGCTCGGGGAACGGGGCCCTGGCCGGCCGCGAGCTGTCCCCGGCGGACCAGGTCGCGGCGGACCGGCGGATCACCGCGATCGCCCGGGCGCTGCAGGACGCCGGCGCGGCCGGCAGCCTGGACCAGCTCCGCGCCGCCGTGTTCAGCGCCCTGCTGGCCGGCCGCGACCCCGAGAGCCTGATCCCTGCCCCGGACCCGGACGCCGCCGGCCAGGGAGCCGCGCCGTGCGGGCCGGGCGGGCCGGGGTGGCCGGCCGGGAACTCGCCGGCCGCCGGGCCGGGCTCCGCCAGCGGGGGTGTGCCGGTGGGCGGGCTGGCCGCGCTGACCGGGTCGGTGCACCTGACCCTGCCCGCCGCCACCTGGGCCGGGGTGGCCGACCTGCCCGGCGAGGCCGCCGGCATCGGCCCGCTGGACGCATGGACCAGCCGCGACCTCGCCGCCCGGCTCGCCGCCGGCGGCAGCCTGACCCGCTGGAGCGTCACCCTGCTCAGGCCCGACGGCACCGCCGCCGCGCACGCCCGCGCCCGCGCCGGACCAGGCCCGCCCGGCGACCTGGCCGGCCACCGGGCCTGGCTCACCCGGCTGCGGTTCACCTGGCTCGAACCAGGTACATGCAGCCACGCCTCCCAGGCCACCGGCTACCGGCCCCCCAGCCTGCTCAGCCACCTGGTCAGGGCCAGGAACCGGACCTGCGGCTACCCGGGCTGCCGAAGACCCGCCGCCGGATGCGACCTGGACCACACCATCCCGTATGAACAGGGCGGTAGGACGTGCCCGTGCAATGTGGCTCCCTTGTGCCGAAACCACCACCAGGTCAAGCAGGACCCGGGCTGGATGGTGACGCAGCCGGAGCCGGGCACCCTGGTCTGGACGACCCCGCACGGCCGCAGTTACACCGTCGCGCCGGATCCCTACCCGGCCTGACGCCGCTGGCGGGAGCTTCCGATCGGGCCGCCGGGGATTGGCCTGCCGGGCTGGCTGCGCCTGATCATCTGGTTGGAGTCAACCGGATCTGGGCCGTTGCGTCGGTCACCGTGTTGCGCCCGCCGCGCCCGGACCGGTGATTTCGGGGCCGGGCTGGACCGCGCTTCCGCCGGGACGCTGCCCTGATACGCGAGAATGGGGTCGTGAGCATCTATCGCGACGACGGGATCGTGCTGCGCACCCAGAAGCTGGGCGAGGCCGACCACATCGTGACGGTGCTCGCCCGCAAGTCAGGGCGGATCAGGGCCGTGGCAAAGGGGGTCCGCCGCACCAAGTCGCGGTTCGGGGCACGCCTTGAGCCGTTTACGCACGTCGATCTGCTCCTGTACACGGGCCGGAGCCTGGACGTGATCACCCAGGCCGAGACCGTGCGCGGCTACGGAGACGCCCTGACCGGGGACTATCCGAGATACACCACGGGCATCGCGATGCTGGAGACGGCCGAGCGGTTCACCGCGATCGAGAAGGAGCCTGCCCTCCGCCAGTTCCTGCTGCTCGTGGGCGGGCTGCGGACGCTGGTCGAGGGCGGGCACGATCCGAGGCTGGTGCTCGACGCCTACCTGCTGCGCTCGCTGGCGGTCGCGGGCTATGCGCCAGCGCTCGACGAGTGCGCGATCTGCGGAACCAGGGCGCCAGCGGAGTCACCCGCCGAGCCAGCGCCGCCCCGGCGCGGTCATGCGCGCCGCACGTTCGGCGTCGCCGCCGGCGGGCTGGTCTGCCGATCCTGCTGGGCGCCAGGCGCGGCGACCGCGGCGGCCCCGACGATCGACCTGATGAGCGCGCTGCTTCGGGGCGACTGGGGACTGGCTGACGTTAGCGAGAGGCGCTATCAAGTGGAGTGCAGCGGACTGGTGGCGGCCTACGTGCAGTGGCACCTTGAGCACTCGATCCGTTCGCTGCGCCATGTGGAGCACGCGTGAGCCGCAGACGTGACGCGATCAGCACCGCGGTGAAGCCGCCTGAGCCGCACCCGAGCGGTGCCAGGCCGCCCGCCATTCCCGCGGACCTGCTGCCCAGGCACGTGGCGCTGGTCATGGACGGCAACGGCAGGTGGGCCACGCAGCGCGGCCTGCCGCGGACCGAGGGTCACAAGGCAGGCGAGTACTCGCTGTTCGACGTGATCATGGGAGCGATCGAGCTCGGTGTGCCTTACTTGTCGGCCTACGCCTTCTCCACCGAGAACTGGCGCCGCTCGCCCGACGAGGTCCGCTTCCTGATGGGTTTCAACAGGGACGTGATCCGCCGCCGCAGAGACCAGCTGAACGAGATGGGGGTCAGGGTCCGCTGGGCCGGCCGCAGGCCCAGGCTGTGGCGGAGCGTGATCTCCGAGCTCGAGGACGCCGAGCAGATGACGGCCGGCAACGCGGTTCTCACGCTGCAGTTCTGCGTCAACTACGGCGGCAGGGCCGAGATCGCCGACGCCGCCGCGGCCATCGCGGCCGACGTCGCGGCGGGCAGGCTGCGGCCCGACAAGATCGACGAGAAGGTGTTCGCGCGCTACCTTGACGAGCCTGGCATCCCCGACGTGGACCTGTTCGTGCGGTCGTCCGGCGAGCAGCGCACGTCCAACTTCCTGATCTGGCAGTCGGCCTACGCCGAGTTCGTGTTCCTCGACACGCTGTTCCCCGACTTCGACCGGCGGCACCTGTGGCGGGCCTGCGAGATCTACGCCAGCCGGGACCGGCGCTACGGCGGAGCCGTGCCCGACGCCGACATCGGCACTTAGAGAAGGGCGCGCAGCAGCGCGACCACGAGCACGACCGCGACGGCCGCCAGCCGCAGCAGCCTGCCCTGGGCCGACAGTCTCGGCCAGGACAGCACCGCCAGCCAGCCGAGGACGGCGGCGAGCCCGCACAGGGCGATCACGCCGCCCCATCCGCCCACGGCCAGGCCCGTCACCAGCAGGGCCACAGCGAGCACGGGCAGCAGCCAGGCCGGCAGCTGGTGCAGCCACAGCATCGGCGTCGCGCTTCGCTGCTCGAGCGATGCCCTGGCCGGCGACGCGTCCTTGGAGAACAAGGTGTCGCCCGGCGGCAGCGGCCTCGGGCGGCGCTGGCGCGCCCGGCCGCCCGCCTGCTGCCTGGCGCGGTTCGTGCTCACGCTGTCGTCCTTCCTCGGCCATCCGCTTGCCGCCGGTGCTAATGCGGTTGCGTGTGGCCAGGTCACCGACCACGATAGCGGCACACGCGCGGCACCCGATCGCGGCTAAGCTGGCAGCACCGCCGCCCCCACGCCGGGATAAGGCGTGCCCGCCAGTGCGTAACAGCACAGCCCGTCAACACCGTCAGCCCGTCAAAACCGTCAGCCCGTCAACCGCCGCAAGGCGCTGGAGAATGTGATGGCCCGTCGCAGTGACCGTTTGGAGACCATCGTCAGCCTCAGCAAGAGGCGGGGGATCGTCTACCCGTCCAGCGAGATCTACGGTGGCCTGCGGGCGTCCTGGGACTACGGTCCGCTCGGCGTGGAGATCAAGAACAACATCAAGCGGCAGTGGTGGAAGTCGACGGTCATCGAGCGCGATGACATCGTTGGCCTGGACTCCAGCGTGATCCTGGCCAGGGAGGTCTGGGAGGCCAGCGGCCATGTGACCGAGTTCGTCGACCCGCTGACCGAGTGCCAGTCCTGCCATAAGCGGTTCAGGCCCGATCACCTGATCGAGGCCTATCAGGACAAGCATGACGGCAAGGAGCCGGCCGGCGGGCTTGCCGACCTGGCCTGCCCGAACTGCGGCACCAGGGGAGCGTTCACGCAGCCGCGCATGTTCAACGCGATGCTCAGGACGTACCTGGGCGTCATCCAGGACGAGTCGGGCCTGGCGTACCTGCGCCCTGAGACGGCGCAGGGGATCTTCATCAACTTCAAGAACGTTCAGCAGACCTCGCGGAAGAAGATCCCGTTCGGGATCGGCCAGATCGGCAAGTCGTTCAGGAACGAGATCACCCCTGGCAACTTCATCTTCCGCACCCGCGAGTTCGAGCAGATGGAGATGGAGTTCTTCGTCAAGCCTGGCAGCGACGAGGAGTGGCACGAGCGCTGGATCGAGGCGCGGCATGCCTGGTACCGCGACCTCGGGATCACGCCGGAGAACCTGCGGCTCTACGAGCATCCAGCGCAGAAGCGGTCGCACTACTCCAAGCGGACCGTCGACATCGAGTACCGGTACGGCTTCCAGGGTGGTGAGTGGGGCGAGCTCGAGGGGATCGCCAACCGCACCGACTTCGACCTGTCCACCCATGCGACGGCTTCCGGTCAGGACATGTCGTTCCTCGACCCCGAGTCGAACGAGCGGTACGTGCCGTACGTGATCGAGCCGGCCGCTGGCGTGGACCGGTCGATGCTGGCATTCCTGCTCGACGCGTACGCCGAGGACGAGGCGCCCGATGCCAAGGGGGTCATGGAGAAGCGCACGGTGCTGCGGCTCGACTACCGGCTCGCGCCCGTCAAGGTGGCCGTGCTGCCGCTGTCCCGCAACGCCGACCTGTCACCCAGGGCCCGCGACGTCGCCGCGACCGTCCGCAAGCACTGGAACGCCGACTTCGACGACGCCGGCGCGATCGGCCGCCGGTACCGCCGCCAGGACGAGATCGGCACGCCGTACTGCGTCACGGTCGACTTCGACAGCCTGAACGACCAGGCGGTCACGGTCAGGGAGCGGGACTCGATGAAGCAGGAGCGGATCAGCGTCGACAAGCTGATCACGTACCTGTCCGAGCGGCTCGCCGGCTGCTAGGACCTGCGATCCGTTCGCCGTCAACGGGCCGCTCGCCGGCTTACTCAGATTCCTCTGTGCCTCGCGGGAAGCGGCCGAACATATCAGCGGCCGCGCGGTGAAAGCCCTCAGGCAGCCCGGCCGCGCCCATCGTGGCGGCGATCTCGTCCATTTCCGCGGTCCAGCGCCACCCCTTCGCGGCCGCCGAACGCCTGGCTCCGCTGAGCGTGGCATCCAGTCCCGGCTGGGAGAGCTCCCACTCCGCCGACAGCACGTCGCCGACTCCTGCGGCATCGGCCAGCGACCGCGCAGCCAGCAGCAGTGCCGCCGAGCCCTTCGTCCACGCCGCGTAGGCCATCTTCACCGCGGAGGCCGACCAGGGGTCGGCGCCCGCGATCCGCGCATCGACCGCGGTGCCGCCGAACAGCGCGCGGACGTCGTCGGCATCGGCCGCCGCCGTGGCTGACAGGTAGAGCCTGGTGCTGCCGGGCTCAACGGGCGGCGGCCCGATGATCCCGCCGTCGACGTAGCGTCCGCCGCGGCCCGCCACGATCGCGGAGACCGCGCGGGCGGTCTGCGGGGCGATCGCGTTCGCGTCCAGGTAGATGCCGGTGAAGCCGGCTGACCGAGCGGGCGACCTCGACGGCGGCGTGCGGCGGGCAGACCGAGACGATGACGTCCGCCTGCCCGGCCAGCGCGCTGGCCGTGCCCGCGTCGGCGAGCCCGGCGGCGGTCGCCCGCGCCGCCGTCTGCCCGCCCCGGCCGGCCGAGGCCCACAGCACCCGGTGGCCCTGGCCGGCCAGGCAGCGCCCGACCGCCGCGCCCATCTGCCCAGGATGCAGCAACCCGATGCGCAACGGCCCGATCACGGGGTCAGCGTATCGGCGAACAGAACCGCGTGCGCGCGGCGCGGAGCGCTCCAGGCTCGGTAGAGTCGTGCACGAGGGCCGAGAAGGCCGAGATCACTGAGCCGCCGGGCGCCCGGCTATCGCAGCGCAGCCGGGCCCGCGGCACCGCAAGGAGAGCGCGCAGTGCCGAAGCTTGTCTATGACTTCATCGAGGGCAACAAGGACATGAAGGACCTTCTCGGCGGCAAGGGTGCCAACCTCGCCGAGATGACCAACCTTGGCCTGCCCGTCCCGCCCGGCTTCATCATCAGCACCGACGCGTGCCGGCACTACCTCACTGAGGGCAGCGTCCCCGCGGGCCTCGGCCCCGAGGTCACGGAGCACCTGCAGCGGCTCGAGCACGCGATGGGCAGGACACTGGGCGACAAAGACGACCCGCTGCTGGTCAGCGTCAGGTCGGGGGCCAAGTTCTCCATGCCGGGGATGATGGAGACGGTGCTGAACATCGGCCTGTCTGACGCCTCCGTGCAGGGCCTCGCCAAGCAGGCAGGCAACGACCGGTTCGCGTGGGACTCCTACCGGCGCCTGATCCAGATGTTCGGCAAGACGGTACTGGACATCGAGGGCCATGAGTTCGAGCACGCGCTCGACGAGGCGAAGAGCGCCAAGGGCACAAGGAACGACCTGGATCTGGACGCCGATGACCTGAAGGCGCTCGTCGAGACGTTCAAGCAGCTCGTCAAGACGCAGACCGGGCGGGACTTCCCGCAGGACCCCCGCGAGCAGATGGACATGGCCGTCAACGCCGTGTTCGACTCGTGGAACGCCCCCCGGGCGATCCTGTACCGCCGCCAGGAGCGGATTCCCGCCGACCTCGGAACCGCCGTCAACGTGGTCGCCATGGTGTTCGGCAACCTGGGCCCCGATTCCGGCACCGGCGTGGCGTTCACCCGCGACCCGGGCAGCGGCCAGCAGGGCGTGTACGGCGACTACCTGCAGAACGCGCAGGGCGAGGACGTCGTGGCCGGGATCCGCAACACCGTCCCGCTGCAGGAGCTCGAGAGGATCGACCAGAAGTCCTACGGCGAGCTCATGCAGATCATGGAGACCCTGGAGAACCACTACAAGGACCTGTGCGACATCGAGTTCACGATCGAGCGCGCCAAGCTGTGGATGCTGCAGACCAGGGTCGGCAAGCGGACGGCGGGCGCGGCGTTCAGGATCGCGATCCAGTTCGTCGACCAGGGCCTGATCGACACGGACGAGGCGCTGCGCCGGGTCGAGGGCGCGCAGCTCGCACAGCTCATGTTCCCCAGGTTCGGCGACAGCGCGGACGCCACGCTCGTCACCAGGGCGATCAGCGCCTCGCCTGGCGCGGCCGTCGGCAAGGCCGTCTTCGACTCTGCGGCCGCTGTCGAGTGGGCAGGCAGGGGCGAGGACGTGATCCTGGTCCGCCGCGAGACCAACCCAGATGACCTGCACGGTATGATCGCCGCTCGCGGCATCCTGACCAGCCGCGGCGGCAAGACGAGTCACGCGGCCGTCGTGGCCCGCGGCATGGGCAAGACCTGCGTGTGCGGTGCCGACCAGCTCGAGGTCGACGTGACCGCTGCCCAGTTCACGGCGCCGGGCGGGATCACTGTGCGCGAGGGCGACGTGATCTCGATCGACGGCACGTCGGGGTCCGTCTACATCGGTGAGGTGCCCGTGGTGGCCTCGCCCGTGGTCGAGTACTTCGAGGGCAACCTCGACCCCTCGGGCGACGAGCTGGTCACCGCGGTGCACCGGATCATGACGCACGCGGACGAGCGCCGCAGGCTCGGCGTCCGCGCGAACTCCGACACCGGCGAGGACTCGGCGCGCGCCGTCCGATTTGGCGCCCAGGGCATCGGCCTGACCAGGACCGAGCACATGTTCCTCGGCGAGCGGCGCCAGCTCGTCGAGCGGCTCATCCTCGCCGAAGACGACGCGGGCAGGAAGGCGGCGCTGGCTGAGCTCGAGCCGCTGCAGCGCGGCGACTTCGTGGAGATCCTCGAGGCGATGGACGGGCTGCCGGTGACGATCAGGCTGCTCGACCCGCCGCTGCACGAGTTCCTGCCCGACCTGACCGAGCTGTCGGTCAAGGTCGCGCTCGCCGGGGACCAGGCCACCGAGAAGGACAAGAAGCTGCTCGAGGAGGTCCGCAGGCTGCACGAGCAGAACCCGATGCTCGGGCTGCGCGGCGTCCGGCTCGGCCTGGTCATCCCCGGGCTGTACGCGATGCAGGTCCGCGCGATCGCGCACGCCGCGGCCGACCGGATCAAGGCGGGCGGGAACCCGCATCCGGAGATCATGATCCCGCTGGTGGGCGCCGTGCAGGAGCTCGAAGCCGCCAGAGAGGAGGCCGAGAAGGTGCTCGCTGAGGTCGCGGCGGAAACCGGCGTCAGCGGCCACACGCTGATCGGCACGATGATCGAGGTGCCCAGGGCCGCGCTGACGGCGGGCCAGATCGCACAGGCGGCCGAGTTCTTCTCGTTCGGCACCAACGACCTGACGCAGATGGGCTGGGGTTTCTCGCGCGACGACGTCGAGGGCGCGTTCTTCGGCCGGTACATCGAGATGGGCATCTTCGGGGTCTCCCCGTTCGAGACGCTCGACGTCGAGGGCATCGGCAGGATGGTGCGGATCGCCACCGCCGAAGGCCGCGCCACCAGGCCCGACCTGAAGGTCGGCGTCTGCGGCGAGCACGGCGGCGACCCCGAGTCGGTCCGCTTCTTCCACCATGCCGGCCTGGACTACGTCTCATGCTCGCCGTTCCGGGTGCCGGTCGCCAGGCTCGAGGCAGGCCGGGCGGTGGCACTCGGGGAAGCAGGGGGCAGCGACAGCAGGTGACCTACGATGGGCGCGCGACGGCGCGCTTCGCCGCCGAACCTGTCAAGCGTGCCCACGGTCAGGAGCGCAGCCCGTTCCAGCGGGACCGGGCGCGGGTGCTGCACAGCTCGGCGCTGCGCAGGCTGGCCGCGAAGACGCAGGTAGTCGAGGTCGGGCAGGCTGATTTCCCGCGGACCAGGCTGACGCACTCGCTGGAATGCGCCCAGATCGGCAGGGAGCTCGGCGCGTCCCTCGGCTGCGACCCTGACCTCGTCGACGCCGCCTGCCTCGCGCACGACCTCGGGCACCCGCCGTTCGGGCACAACGGCGAGTCGGCGCTCGCGCAGGTCGCCGCGGACTGCGGCGGGTTCGAGGGGAACGCGCAGAGCCTGCGGCTGCTCACCAGGCTCGAGGCCAAGATCCCTGGCGCTGGCCTGAACCTGACCAGGGCTACACTCGACGCCACCCTCAAGTACCCCTGGCTAGCCTCGCAAGCCGCGTCCGACGCCGGGGGCCCTGCCAAATACGGGTGCTATGACGAGGACGCCGAGGTGTTCGAGTGGATCAGGGACGGCGCGCCCGCCCGGCGGCCGTGCCTGGAGGCGCAGGTCATGGACTGGGCCGACGACGTGGCCTACTCCGTGCATGACCTGGAGGACGGCCTGCACAGCGGGCTGATCGGGCTGGACAGGCTGTGCGACCCAGGCGAGCGCGGCCGGGTCGCCGCGCTCACGCGGGCGGAGTACTGCCCGCCAGGCGCGGCCACCGCCGCAGAGCTCGCCGAGGTCTTCGACGGGCTGCTCGGGCAGAGCTTCTGGCCGCGGCACTTCGACGGCGAGCCGCAGACGGTCGCGGCCGTCAAGAACCTGACCAGCGAGCTGATCGGGCGGTTCTGCGCCGCCGCGCTGGCAGCGACCAGGCGAGCCGGCGCCGCGCCAGTGTCCCGTTATGCCGCCGGTCTTTCCGTACCCAGGCAGCAGCGGCTGGAATGCGCCTTGCTCAAGGGTGTGACCGCCTATTACGTGATGGGCAGGACCGGCGCCGCCGCATCGCAGGCCAGGGAGCGGCAGGTGCTGACCGGGCTGGCCACGGCGCTTGCGGCCGGCGCGCCTGAAGCGCTCGACCCGATCTTCCGCGCCGACTATGAGTCGGCAGGCTCGGACGCCGCCCGCCTCCGGGTGGTCGTCGACCAGGTCGCCTCGCTGACCGACACGTCGGCGACAGCCTGGCACGCCAAGCTGTGTTAGCTCCTGATCGCGGTCCCGGGGTCGCGACCGGACCTGACCAGCGTCAGCACCTCGCCGAGGCCGTCCAGGGACCAGCCGTCCTCCCGCACGTCGACCGACACCGTGGCGCCTGCCACGTGCAGCGACTCGATGCGCAGCGGCAGGAACCTGGCCGGGATGGCCGGGTCGCACCACAGCTTGCCGGCCGGCGCCGACGGGTCGAACCGCAACAGCGTGCGGATCAGCTGGAACGGTGCGGCCGACGCCCAGGCCTGGGGCGAGCATGAGGTCGGGTAGCTGACCGGCTCGGCGAACTCGGCCCGGTCGAAGCCGCAGAACAGCTCCGGCAGCCTGCCGCCGAACGCCTCGGCGGCCTCGAGGATGCCGGTGAACACCTGCTGCGCCTCGGTCACGAACCCGTAGCGCATCAGGCCCGCGGCGCAGATCGCGTTGTCGTGCGGCCAGATCGAGCCGTTGTGGTAGCTCATCGGGTTGTATGCGCCGCTCGAGCTGGCCAGCGTCCTGATCCCGTATCCGGAGAACATCTCCGGGCCGGTCAGCGCCTTCGCGACCGCGGGCGCCTTGCCCTCGTCGACGATCCCGGTCCACAGGCAGTGGCCCATGTTCGACGCGAGCGAGTCGATCTGGCGCTTCTGCCCGTCCAGGCCAAGGGCGAAGTAGCCCTTCTCCGGCATCCAGAACGCCTGGTTGAAACGGTCCTTCAGGTCCTGGCCACGCTGCGCCCAGTACTCGGCGCCCGCGGTGTCCTCGCGCTCGGTGCAGAAGTGTGACTTGGCGAGGAACGCGGCATACGCGTACCCCTGCACCTCGGCCAGCGCGATCGGGGGCTCGGCCATCGTGCCGTCGGCGAAGGTGATCCCGTCGAAGGAGTCCTTCCAGCCCTGGTTGGCGAGCCCGAGCTCGGTGTTGCGGCCGTACTCGACGAACCCGTCGCCGTCGCGGTCGCCGTAGTTGACGATCCAGTCCAGGGCGCGGTCGGCGTGCGGCAGCAGCTCGTCCACGATCTCACGGTCCAGGCCCCACCGGCGCAGCTCGCCGAGGAGCATCACGAACAGCGGGGTCGCGTCGACGGTGCCGTAGTAGACGCTGCTGCCGCCCAGCCACAGCGACGCCTGCATGCCGAACCGCATCTCGTGCAGGATCTTGCCTGGCTCCTCCTCGGTCGCCGGGGTGACCTTCGTGCCCTGCAGGCTGGCCAGCGTCCGCATCGTGCCGAGCGCCAGCGACGGGTCGAGCGGCAGGACCATCCAGGACGTCAGCAGCGAGTCACGGCCGAAGATGGTCATGAACCACGGCGCGCCCGCCGCGATCACCATCCGGTCGGCGTGCTCGGGGTCGAAGATCCGCAGCGAGCCCAGGTCCTCCGTGCTCGCGGCGAACACGGTCGCCAGCCGCAGGTCAGAGGCCAGCACCAGCGGAGTCTGGCTGCGCCAGTCCGCCAGCCGCTCGGCCGGGCCCGCAGCAGCCGCGCGGTACTCGACCAGTTCCCTGCCGTTCAGCGACGGCGTGATCCGCAGCGTGCTGCTCCAGGCGCCGTGCGCTGGCACGACCGCGTGCCAGGTGAGCTGGCTGGCGGAGACCTCGAGCTCGGCGTCCGGCTGGCGCGCGCCCGAGATCCTGGCGCCCCGCACGGAAGACCCGACCTCGCGGCTCAGCAGGATCGAGTCGTCCTCGACCGCCACGGTGATGCCCTCGCCCGCCGGGCTGGCGTGCACCCGGCCTTCCTTGACCTCGAAGACGTCGGCGAAGTCGCCGCCGACGCCTATCCGCAGCGTGACCGGCATCGGCTCGGCGCTCATGTTGCGCAGCGTGATCTCTTCGCTCATGCCGTCGTGCAGCAGCCTGCGCCTGGCCACGAGCACGGTGCTGTCGGCGAGGCCGGGCAGCGGCGGCATCCGGCTTAGAAACGTGCACGCGTACGGCTCGCGCGCCTGCGGCGCGAGCGGCTCAGGCACGTGCCCGTTGATGCTGAGCTCGAGCCGGCTGATCAGCCTGGTGTCCCGCACGAACAGGCCCTGCGATGCGCCCTGGCGCAGGTCGCCGGACATCTCGCAGATGCAGAACGTGGTGCCGTCGAGCAGCGTGACCTGCCCGCTCGGCGCCCCCATCGTGGTCACCGGCGTGCCGTCAAACGTCCAAACCTGGCCCATCTGGCGCCTCCTGGTGGGTCTGGCTTCCTGGACGTGCGTAGCTGGGGGGACAGGGTCGTGGCTGGGCTTTGGCGGGGAGTTGGCCGCGGCTTGACCGCACTGCACTGATCAGTGATGGCTACCCGCGCCGCGGCTGCGGCACACTCCTGCCGCGCGGATACGCTCAGACTGGCTCGCTTCAGATCACGGGAGGGTAAAGAGTGCCAGCCAGCGACGCGGCGACGGCATCGGCGCCCAGGGACGCCGCGACGGCCGCGAACGCGCCAGCCGCGGCCACGGTCGGCGTGCTCGCGCTGCAGGGTGACGTGGCCGAGCACCTGCGCGCGATCATCGCCGCTGGCGGCACGCCGCTCGCGGTTCGCCGCCCCGCCGAGCTCGCGGCCGTTGACGGCCTGATCATCCCGGGTGGCGAATCCACCACGATCTGGAAGCTGGCGGACATCTTCGACCTGGTGGTGCCGCTCCGCGAGCGAATCGCCAGCGGAATGCCGGTTTTCGGGTCCTGTGCCGGAATGATCATGCTGGCCAGCAGGCTCGTGGAGCGAGCCAGCGAGCAGGAGGCGTTCGGCGCGATCGACATGACGGTACGGCGGAATGCCTTCGGCCGTCAGGCCGACTCGTTCGAGAGCGACATCGACATCGCCGGCGCCGCAGGACCGCCGTTCCGCGCTGTCTTCATCCGCGCGCCCTGGGTGGAGGACGTGGGGCCAGGCGTCGAGATTCTGGCCACGGAACCGCGCACCGGTAGGATCGTCGCCGTCCGCCAGGGTCCGGCGCTCGCCACGGCATTCCACCCCGAGCTCACCCAGGACGACCGCGTGCACAGGATCTTTACTGACATGGTGAGGGAGCTCTCATGAGCGGCCACTCCAAGTGGGCTACCACAAAGCACAAGAAAGCTGTGGTCGACGCCAGGCGCGGCAAGCTGTTTGCCAAGCTGATCAAGAACGTCGAGGTGGCGGCGCGCGGCGGCGGCCCGGACGTGAACGCCAACCCGACGCTCTATGACGCCGTGCAGAAGGCCAAGCGCAGTTCGGTGCCGAACGACAACATCGACAGGGCCGTCCGCCGCGGCGCCGGCCTGGAAGCGGGCGGCGCCGCCTACGAGACCGTCACCTACGAGGGCTATGCGCCTGGCGGGGTCGCGCTGCTCGTGGAGTGCCTGACCGACAACAGGAACAGGGCCGCCTCCGAGGTCAGGGTCGCGCTGACCCGCAACGGCGGCTCGATGGCCGACGCGGGCTCGGTCTCGTACATGTTCAGCCGCAAGGGCGTGGTGATCGTTCCGAAGTCACCGTCGCTCGGCGAGGACGACGTGCTCATGGCCGTCCTCGACGCGGGTGCGGAAGAAGTTAGTGACATCGGCGAGTCCTACGAGGTGGTCAGCGAGGCGACCGACCTGGTCCCGGTCAGGACCGCGCTGCAGCAGGCGGGCATCGACTACGAGTCGGCCGAGACGCCGTTCCTGCCCTCGGTCGAGGTGCCGCTCGACGAGGAAACCGCCAGGAAGGTCTTCAAGCTGATCGACATCCTCGAGGAGTCCGACGAGGTCCAGGACGTGTACGCGAACTACGCGGTGTCCGACGAGATCATGGAAAAGCTTGGCTGATCTCGCCGGGGGGCTCACTATCCGGCCCATGCGGGCCGGTGATGACTTCGATGCCGAGATTGACCTGCGGCACCGGTCGTTCGGCCCGATGAGCAGCGATGCCCGCGCGCGCTCGCACGCCGAGCTTGCCGCCTGCGTGCCCGCCGGCCAGCAGTTCGGCGCGTGGGACGGCAGCCAGATGATCGGCGCCGCCAGGTATCACGACATGCTTGAGTACTGGCACGGCAGGCCGGTGCGGATGGCGGGGGTGGGCGGAGTCAAGGTCGCGCCGGAGGCCAGGGGCCGCGGCGTCGGCCGGGCGATGATGACCGCGCTGCTGGCGGAGCTTGCCGAGCGGGGGTACGCGCTGTCCGCGCTCTACCCGGCGACCGCGCACATCTACCGGTCGCTCGGCTGGGAGCTGGCCGGCGGCAACTACCGCGCCGAGGTGCCTGGCCGGTCGCTCGGCTCGCTGCTGCCGCCCGATCAGCGGGTCCGCCCGGCCTGGGAGGGCCAAGGCGAGGCGCCGGGCCCCGGGGTCCGGCGGGCGGAGCCTGACGACGCCGCCGAGGTCATCACGGTCCTCGGCGCGGTCCACGCCGCTGCCCGCGACTGCGGCCCGGCGACCCGCGACGAGGCGAGCGTGCGGCGCTGGCTCGCTGACCCCGGGCTCTTCGGCTATCTGGCGGGGGACGGGTTCCTCGCCTACCGCTGGCACGGCGGCACCAGCAAGGCGATCCTGATCGAGGCGCTGCAGGCCAGCTCTGGGGCCACGGTCAGGTCGCTGTGGGGCATCGTCGCCTCGCACGCGTCGGTGACCGAGGTCGTGCGCGCGGTCGTCGGGCCGAACGACCCGGTGAGCTGGCTGACCAGGGAGCCGGACGTCAGCGTTGCCCGGCTCCGGCACTGGATGCTGCGCGTGCTCGACCCGTCCGCAGCGATCGGCGGCCGCGGCTTTCCCGCTGGCGTGCGGGCGGCCGTGCCGCTCGAGCTGGCTGACCCGCAGCGGCCGGCGCACGCGGGCAGCTACACGCTGACCGTGGCAGCTGGCGAGGGATCGCTCTCCAGGGGCCTAACCGGACTCCCGGCCTCCTCGCCCACGGCCAGGCCGGTCGCGTTCGGGCCGCGCGGCTTCGCCGCGCTGTACGCGGGCGTTCCGATGGCGACGCTGCGCGCCGCCGGGCTCGCGGCCGGCGGCGACCAGGGCACGGACTCGGTGCTCGACTCGGTCTTCGCGGCGCAGTCGTTCTTGCTCGACTACTTCTGACGGGCCCGGCATCGGGCTGGTCGCCGACACGCCGGATGGGTTGGCGGACGGACGGGACGGCGGGCGGTAATGTCGCAGCCGAACACGTGTTCGTAGCCGAGGCGGTGGCCGCATGCGGGTGCTAGGGGTCGACCCTGGCCTGACCAGATGCGGCCTCGGCGTGGTCGAGGGCGGGCCTGGCGTGCCGCTCAGGCTGGCCGGCACGTCGGTGATCACGACGCCGCCTGGCGCGGACATCGGCAGCAGGCTGCTGCTGCTCGACGACCAGATCACGAAGTGGCTGGCGCACTACCAGCCCGATGCCGTCGCGGTCGAACGGGTTTTCAGCCAGCACAACGTGCGGACCGTGATGGGAACGGCGCAGGCCGGGGCCGTCGCGATCGTGTGCGCCGCGCGGTGCGGGCTGCCCGTCGCTCTGCACACGCCGAGCGAGGTGAAGGCGGCCGTGACCGGCAGCGGCCGGGCGGACAAGGCTCAGGTCACGCACATGGTGACCAGGCTGCTGCGGATGCCTGACCCGCCCCGTCCCGCGGACGCCGCCGACGCGCTCGCGCTGGCGATCTGCCACCTGTGGCGCGGCGGAGCCCAGGCCCGGATGGCTGCTGGAGGTGTCAGAGCCCGATGATCGCGCATCTGAACGGCGTGGTGGCGGCGGTCGCGCCAGAGGGGGCTGTGATCGACGTCGGCGGCGTCGGTCTGCTCGTACAGTGCTCGCCAGGCACCCTCGCGGGACTGCGGCCAGGGGAGCGGGCGAAGGTCAGCACCTCGCTGGTGGTCCGCGAGGACGCGCTGACCCTGTACGGGTTCGGCGGCGACGACGAGCGGAACACGTTCGAGCTGCTGCAGACCGCGAGCGGCATCGGCCCGAGGCTGGCGCTGGCGATGCTGGCCACGTTCAGCCCTGACGCGCTGCGACAGGCCGTTGCCACCGCCGACCTGACCGCGCTGACGAGCGTTCCTGGCATTGGCCGCAAGGGCGCCCAGCGGATCGTGCTCGAGCTGGCAGGGCGGCTCGGCTCGCCGGACGACGGCGCCGCCGCTGCCGGGTCTGGCCTGCCAGGGGCGATCGCGGGAGCCGATGGCAAGACCGCCCTGCCCGGCACGCTGACCTGGCGGGATCAGGTGCGCACCGGCCTGGTCAACCTCGGCTGGCAGGCCAGGGACGCCGAGCAGGCGATCGCGATGATCGAGCCCGACCTGAGGAACGGGGACGGCGTGACGGCCGACGTCGACGTGGCAGTCGCGCTGCGTGCGGCGCTGCGCGTACTGGGGCGCACGTGACCGAGACGGACCGGTTCGTCTCTCCGCTCGCCGACGCCGACGAGCGGCAGATCGAGGGCGCGCTGCGGCCACGCCAGCTCGCCGAGTTCGTCGGCCAGGCCAGGCTGCGCGAGCAGCTCACGCTGGTGCTCGAGGGCGCCATGCGGCGCGGGAAGGCACCCGACCACGTGCTGCTGTCCGGGCCGCCTGGCCTCGGCAAGACCACTATCGCCATGATCATCGCGGCCGAGCTCGGCGCGCCGCTGCGGATCAGCAGCGGCCCGGCGATCGAGCGAGCAGGCGACCTCGCCTCGGTGCTGACGTCGCTGAACGGCGGCGAGGTGGTCTTCATCGACGAGATCCACCGGCTGGCCAGGCCAGCCGAGGAATTGCTCTACCTGGCGATGGAGGACTTCAGGGTCGACGTGATGCTGGGCAAGGGACCGGGAGCGACCGCCGTGCCGCTGGAGATCGCGCCGTTCACGCTGGTCGGGGCCACGACGCGGGCGGGCTTGCTGCCGGCGCCGCTGCGCGACAGGTTCGGCTTCACCGGGCACCTGGACTTCTACGACGCCGGCGAACTCGGAGTGATCATCCGCCGGTCGGCTGGCCTGCTCGGCGTCACGCTGCGGGACGAGGGGGCCGACGAGATCGCCGGCCGGTCCCGCGGCACGCCGCGGATCGCCAACCGTCTGCTCCGCCGGGTCAGGGACTTCGCCGAGGTGCGCGGCGACGGCGTGGTGTCCATTGCGGCCGCGCGCGCCGCGCTCGAGCTGTACGAGGTCGACGAGAGCGGCCTGGACCGCCTGGACCGCGCGGTGCTCACGGCGCTGGTGCAGCGGTTCGGCGGCGGGCCGGTCGGCCTGTCCACGCTGGCGGTGGCGGTCGGCGAGGAGGCCGAGACCGTCGAGGTCGTGGCCGAGCCGTTCCTGGTGCGCGGCGGCATGATGGCCAGGACCCCGCGCGGCAGGGTCGCAACCCCGGCAGCCTGGGCGCATCTGGGCCTCGAGCCGCCCGCGCCGGCTCAGCAAGGCGGCCAGGGGGATGGAAGTCCGGCCATCACGCTGTTTGACTAGTAAGAAAGAGAACGACACATCTGGTTGCGGGCCGGTCACGATCACTCCTTGGAGGTCGTAGCCTGTTTGTGCGCGGCGCCTGCGCCGCTAAACTTCGGCAGTTGGTCTTTCCCAGCCGCCTGGCGCCGCTGCCGGACCGCCCGGCGTGGCACCTGTGCTGCACCCCGGCCGCTGCGCCATCAACCGGAAGGAAGCCCCGCTATGGGGACCATGATTCTCGCCGCTGCTAAGACATCGAGCGGTAACCCCGCGTTCACGTTCATCATCCTGGCTGTCCTGGTCGGCCTCTTCTACGTGCTGATCATGCGTCCGCAGCGCAACAGGCAGCGCAAGGCGGTGCAGACCCAGAGCCAGGTCATGCCTGGTCAGCGGATTCGCACGACGGCCGGCATGTACGGCACGGTAGTGTCCGGCGATGACCGCGACGTCGTCATCGAGATCGCACCTGGCGTCGAAATCACGATGCTGCGCCGCGCGATCATGGAGGTCATTCCCGACGACACCATGCCGTCGCACGAGGACATCGTCCCTGAGGAGCCGGGCGAGCCGGAGGCCGAGTACGAGGCCGAGCCGGAGACCGAGGACGAGCACGACGACGCGACGCCGCCCGACCTCAAGAAGAAGCCGTAACGTCTAGCCGCACCGCGGGCCGCTCACACTTAAAGGACACGCACAGGTGGCACCCCCTAGCAACAGGCCGCCCCGGTCGCGGACCGGAGGCGGCCCATCGAGGCAGCCTGGAGTGACCTCCCGGCCGTGGCGGTACCTGGCGGTGCTCGTCGGGCTGCTGATCGTCTTGTTCGCGACGATCATCGGCGGTGAGATAGCGCACCCGGGAAACTGGCACGACAAGTTCAAGGTCGGGCTCGGCCTTGACCTGTCGAGCGGGACGACGATCACGATCAAGGCTGTCCCGCTGAAGGAGCACGGACAGCAGCAGACCACGCCGAGCTCGAGCGCCATGAATCAGTCCATCGCGATCCTGAACAGCCGGGTCAACGGCCAGGGCTTCACCGGCGCGAAGGTGCAGCAGCAAGGCTCTGACCTGATCGTGGTGTCCGTGCCTGGCAAGAGCGCGGAGCAGATCTCGCCGCTGCTCAGCTCCGCCGTGCTCAGATTCCGCCAGGTGCTGCTCGCGGCGCCAGGCAAGCCGACAGCGCTGCCGCCGCCAGGCACCGGCACCGCGCAGCCGCCGACCGCGAGCCCATCGCCGTCGCCGACCGGGCCGGCCTCGCCGAGCCCGTCGCCGTCTGCCTCGGGCGGCAGCGGACAGGCGGCCGGCGCGCACGCGCTCCGTGGCGCTGGTCACGCGAGGGCATCAGGCAGCGCCTCGCCGAGTCCCTCGCCGTCGGGATCGGCCAGCCCGAGCTCGTCCCCGAGCGCCGCGGCGTCGCCGAGCCCGAGCCCGACGCCGACGCTCAGCACGCGGCTGGCAACCGCCGCCGACGCCTCAGGCGACATCACGAAGGTGACGAGCAAGGCCGTCATCGCCGACTTCAACAAGCTCAACTGCGCAGATAAGGACTGGCAGAAGCGGATCTACGGCGGCGACCCGGCCCGCTGGGACGATCCCTCCAAGCAGATCGTCGGCTGTGACCGGCAGGGCAGCAAGTACGTCCTCGACGTCGCGAAGGTGCTGGGAACGAACCTCACCAAGGTCGCTACGCAGCTGAACGCGCAGAGCCAGTACGTGGTCACCTTCGACCTCGACGGCCAGGGCAAGAAGGCCTTCGGCCTGATGACCACCACGATGGTCTCGAAATACTTCAACTCCCAGACGCAGCAGGCGACGTCGGTCCTCGACCAGTTCGCGATCGTCCTCGACGGCAAGATCATCTCTGCCCCGGTGGTGAATGATCCGATCACCACGGGCTCCGGTGAGATCTCGGGCCCTGGCGGCAGCTTCACGCACGCCCAGGCCAACAAGCTCACGAACGTGCTGAAGTACGGCGCCGTCCCGCTGGCGTTCACCCGGCAGTCGACGAACTCGGTCTCTCCGCAGCTCGGCGCCTCGCAGCTGCACGCCGGCCTGCTGGCGGCCACCGTCGGCCTGCTGCTCGTGGTGCTCTACTCGGTCTTCTACTACCGCGGCCTGGCCATCGTCTCGGTCTTCAGCCTGGCGACGGCGGCGCTGCTGACCTGGCTGGCGGTCATCCTGCTGTCCAAGTATCAGGGCTTCACGCTCTCGCTCGCCGGCATCGCGGGCCTGATCGTCGCGATCGGCATCACGGCCGACTCGTTCGTCGTCTACTTCGAGCGACTGCGCGACGAGGTCAGAGAGGGCCGGTCGCTGCGTGCCGCCGTCGAGCGCGGCTGGCAGCGCGCCAGGCGGACGATCCTGGTCTCGGACACCGTCTCGTTCCTCGCGGCCCTGCTGCTGTACATCATCGCGGTGGGTGACGTCCGGGGGTTCGCGTTCACGCTGGGCCTCACGACGCTGATCGACATCGTGGTCGTGTTCTTGTTCACCAAGCCGATGGTGAGCCTGCTGGCCGGTACCAAGTTCTTCAGCGAGGGGCACCGCTGGTCAGGGCTGGATCCTGTCAGGCTCGGGGCGAAATCGCCGTGGCGCGGCTCGCGGTCCGCGAGGACGCGCCCGGCCACCGGCGTCACATCGGCCGCCGCCCGTACCTCCACGAAGGAGGCCTGATGTCCCGGCTCGGCAACATCGGCGGGCGGCTCTACCGCGGCGAGGTCTCGTTCGACTTCGTCGGCAAGCAGAAGCTGTGGTACCGGATCTCCGGCGTGATCCTGGTGATCAGCATCGCGGCGCTGCTGGCCTTCAGGCTGCAGTACAGCGTGGACTTCAAGGGCGGCTCGGTCTTCAGCTTTGCCGCTCCGCACGCGACGTCGACGCAGGTCACGACCACGGTCACGAACGCTGGCGGCGGCAGCACCCTCACGGTCCAGCAGGTGGGCCAGACCAAATGGCAAGTTCAGACCGAGGTGCTGTCGCAGCGGAGCCAGTTCAAGGTCCAGAACGCGATCGCGGACCGGTTCGGCATCAAGGCAGGCCAGGTGAGCCTTCAGTCGGTCGGGCCGAGCTGGGGCAGCCAGATCTCGGTGAAGGCGCTCGAGGCGCTGCTCGCGTTCCTCGTCGTGATCGTGCTCTATCTCTCGCTCGCCTTCGAGTGGCGGATGGCGACGGCGGCGCTGGTCGCGCTGCTGCACGACATCGTCATCACGGTCGGCGTCTACGCACTGCTGAGATTCCAGGTCAGCCCCGCGACGGTGATCGGCCTGCTGACAATCCTCGGGTACTCGCTGTACGACACGGTCGTCGTCTTCGACAAGGTCAGGGAGAACACGGCCGGCCTGCTCGCGACCAGGCGGACCACCTACAGCGAGGCGGCCAACCTGGCGCTGAACCAGACCCTGGTCAGGTCCATCAACACCTCGCTGATCGCGCTGCTGCCGGTCGCCTCGATCCTCGCGGTCAGCATCTTCCTGCTCGGCAACGGCGAGCTGAAGGACCTGTCGCTGGTGCTGTTCGTCGGCATGCTGTCCGGCACGTACTCGTCGATCTGCATCGCCACCCCGGTGCTGGCCGACCTGAAGGAGCGCGAGCCGGAGTTCAGGCAGCTGCGCAAGCAGATCGCGCAGCGCGCATCGAGCGCGAAGCGGCAGGCCAAGGTCGCCGTCGGCAACGCGGTGGCGGCCGGCCCGGTCAGCGAAGACGCGCCAGGCGCGGCCGGCTCGGCGGAGGTTCCCGCCGAGTCAGCCGAGCCAGCGGCCACGCCCGTCAGCGCTGCCCGTCCCGCAGGCGGCTCAGGCGCGCCGCGGCCGGCGGCCGGGCCGCGGCAGCAGCCGCGCCGCTCGAGCGCCGCGCAGCGGCGCCCGTCCGGCAAGAAGAAGCGCAGGTAGGCGCCGCCTCGTGGCAGAGCCCACGCCGTCCGCCGTGCTCGCAGCCACGCTGCACGGCCTGATCAGGGACGTGCCCGACTACCCGCAGCCAGGGGTGACGTTCAAGGACATCACGCCGCTGCTGGCCGACGCGGCCGGCTTCGCAGCCGCCGTCGACGCGCTCGCGGCCGGGCACGACAGGATCGACAAGGTCGCGGGCATCGAGGCGCGCGGTTTCATACTCGCGGCGCCGGTCGCGCGCCGGCTCGACGTCGGCTTCGTGCCGGTACGCAAGCAAGGGAAGCTGCCTGGACCCGTCTTCGCGCAGACGTACCAGCTCGAGTACGGCTCGGCCACGGTCGAGGTGCACGAGGACGCGTTCCGCCCTGGGGACCGGGTGCTGATGATCGACGACGTCCTCGCCACCGGCGGCACGGCAGCGGCGACGGCCCAGCTGATCAGGCGCTGCGGCGCCGAGGTGGTCACGCTCGGCGTCCTGATCGAGCTCGGCTTCCTCGGCGGCCGCGCCAGGCTGGCCGGCCTGGACATCCGCCCGCTGCTCCAGCTGTGAGCGCGGCAAACTGCGCAAGAGCGGCATTCGGGACGGTCCGCCGCGGCGGGCCTGGCCCGTGCTCGTACCCAGCGCGGATACACTAGTTGTTTCAGCTGACGCGAGGAGCGGCAGTGGCCGGTGACGTAGCAACGGCCAAAACGGCCGGAAGCGGAGTCACCCAGGAGGCCGCCGGGCAAAGCAGTACAGCGGCGGGTTCGGTGGGGTCGTCCCCCGAGGATCTGCCAGCGGCTGGCAATGGGGTGACTCCGCCTGCTGGCGCGCCCCCCAGTCAGCCTGAGGTCGCCGCCACGCAGGAGCGGCCGTCCCGCGAGCGCAGGAAGGCCGCCGCGGCGGTCTCCGACTCGCCGACCAGGTCGATGCCGCGCGACCTGACAAGCGCCGACGGGTTCGGCTCAGGAACGTCCGGTCACACCGGGGTCAGGCGGCGGCTCGGACGCCTCGCCTCGCCGCGCGGCGGCGGCGTCAACCCTGTGCTCGAACCGCTGATCAAGACGGTCCGCAACACTCACCCCAAGGCAGACACCAAGCTGATCGAGCGCGCCTACGACGTCGCGGCGCGCTGTCACGCGAACCAGCTGCGCAAGAGCGGCGACCCGTACATCACCCATCCGCTCGCGGTGGCCACGATCCTCGCCGAGCTCGGCATGAACCACGAGACGCTGTGCGCCGCGCTGCTGCACGACACCATCGAGGACACCCCGTACACGCTCGATGAGCTGCGCGGTGACTTCGGCGACGAGATCGCTGCGCTGGTCGACGGCGTCACGAAGCTGGACAACGTCAAGTACGGCGAGGCCGCGCAGGCCGAGACCGTCCGCAAGATGGTCGTCGCGATGTCACGCGACATCAGGGTGCTGGTGATCAAGCTCGCCGACCGGCTGCACAACATGCGGACGCTGCGGTACCTGCCCAGGCCGAAGCAGGAGCGCAAGGCACGCGAGACGCTCGAGATTTACGCCCCGCTCGCGCACCGGCTCGGGATGAACACGGTCAAGTGGGAGCTCGAGGACCTCGCGTTCGCGACCTTGTTCCCCAAGCGGTACGACGAGATCGCGCGGCTGGTATCCGAGCGGGCCCCGCGCCGCGAGGCGTTCATCTCCGAAGTGATCGAGGAGGTCACCGCCGACCTGCGCGAGGCGAAGATCAAGGCGAAGGTCACCGGCCGGCCGAAGCACCTGTACTCCGTCTACCAGAAGATGATCGCCAGGAATGTCGGCTTCGACGAGATCTACGACCTGGTCGGCATCCGCGTCCTCGTCGATACGGTCCGCGACTGCTACGCGGTGCTCGGCGCCGTGCACGCCCGGTGGAATCCGGTGCCAGGGCGGTTCAAGGACTACATCGCGATGCCCAAGTTCAACATGTACCAGTCACTGCACACGACCGTGATCGGCCCTGGCGGCAAACCGGTCGAGCTGCAGATCAGGACCTGGGGCATGCACCGGCGGTCGGAGTACGGCGTCGCGGCGCACTGGAAGTACAAGGAGGAGGTCGCGACCGGCCGCAGCCCGTCCGACCTGGCCTGGCTCAGGCAGCTCGTCGACTGGCAGCGCGAGACGGCCGATCCCGCTGAGTTCCTCGAGTCGCTGCAGTTCGAGGTCGGCAGCGCCGAGGTGTACGTGTTCACGCCGCGGGGCGAGGTCATCGCGCTGCCGCAGGATTCCACCCCCGTGGACTTCGCGTACGCGATCCACACCGAGGTGGGCCACCGTACGGTCGGCGCGAAGGTCAACGGGCGGCTCGTCCCGCTCGAATCGCCGCTGTCCAACGGCGAGACCGTGGAGATCCTGACATCGAAGGCACCGGACGCGGGGCCGAGCCAGGACTGGCTCGGCTTCGTCAAGAGCGCGCGCGCCAGGAACAAGATCAAGCACTGGTTCTCCAAGGAGCGCCGCGAGGCCTCGGCCGACACCGGCAAAGCCATGATCGCCAGGACCATGCGCAAGCAGGGGCTGCCGCTGCAGCGGCTGGCCACGGCCGACGCCCTGCAGGCCATCGCGCACGAGCTGCGCTACCCGGACCTCGCCGGGCTCTACGCGGCCATCGGCGATGGCCACGTCAGCGCGCAGTCGGTGGTCGCCAAGCTGGTCAGGTCGGCTGGCGGGCTGGCCGGGGCACAGGAGGACCTGGCCGAGGCCACGGTGCTGACCAGGCCGACCAGTCCGCGGCCTGCGACCGGCGACTCGGGCGTGGCGGTCGAGGGTGCGGCCGACGTGTGGGCCCGGTTGTCCAAGTGCTGCACCCCCGTCCCCGGCGACAGCATCATCGGCTTTGTGACCAGGGGCAACGGTGTCTCCGTGCACCGGTCAGACTGCATCAACGTGGCGCACCTGATCGAGACGGAGCCGGAGCGGACGGTCAAGGTGCACTGGGCGCCGCGGGAGAGCTCGCGCTTCCTCGCCGCGATCCAGGTCGAGGCGCTGGACAGGACCGGGCTGCTCTCCGACATCACCAGGTCGATCTCGGAGCAGCACGTGAACATCCTGTCCGCGTCGGTCGCCACCCGGCGCGACCAGGTCGCGCTGAGCAAGTTCACGTTCGAGATGGCCGACCCCGAGCATCTGCGCCACGTCCTGCGCGCGGTCCGCACCATCGACGGCGTCTACGACGCCCGCCGCGTCACGAGCTGAGCGCGGCGCGGTCAGCCGGTCAGGTCGGCGAGGGTCTTCTCGGCCTCGGAGAGCCAGCCTCGCCTGGTCGCCAGCGCCTCGCTGGCCCGCTGCCTGGCCGCCTCGTCCCCTTTCTGGTCCGCCTGCTCGAGCTGACTTTCCAGGTTCCTGATCGTCTTGCGGATCTGCTCGACGGTATCCCGCGCACGCGACAGTGCCTCTGGGTTGGTCCTGCGCCACTGGACGTCCTCGGCCTTGCGGACAGCGTCGTCGACCTTCTTCAGGCCGCCCTCGAGCCGCTCCTGCGACTCCCTGGCGACAGCGCCGATCTTGTCCCAGCGCTGGTGGATCGACCGTAGCGCCGAACGCGCCGTCTTCGGATCGGTGATCGGGAGCAGCTTCTCCGCCTCGTCGAGCAGTTCGGACTTGGCCGAGGCGCGCTCGCGCAGCTGGTTGTCCTTCGCCGACATGGCAGTCGACCGCGCCTCGAAGAACGTGCTCTGCGCCGCCCTGAACCGCTTCCAGAGCTCGTCTTCGGCCGCGCGGTCGGCCCGCCCTGCCTCCTTCCACGAGGCCATCAGCTCGCGGTAGGCGGCGGCGGTAGCTGGCCAGTCGGTCGATCCTGACAGCTCCTCGGCGCTGGCGACAATCTGCTGCTTGCGCTCCCTGACGCCTTCACGCTCCTCTTCGAGCGCCGCGAAATAACTCTTCCGGCGCTTGGCGAACGCGCTGCGGGCGGCCGACATCCGCTTCCACAGGGCCGCCTCGGCCTGCCGGTCGCCGTGCGGTGCCGCCTTCCACTCCTCGAGCAGTTCCTTGAGCCGCTCGCCACTCGACTTCCAGTGCGTGGCCTCGGCTGCCAGCTTCTCCGCCTCGGCGACGATCCGCTCCTTGGTGGCGATGGCCTCCACCCTGGCGCGGTCCCTTGCCGCCTTGTGCTCCTGCTGGCGGACGTCGGCCTGCTCAGACAGTGCGTCAAGCCTGCGCTTGAGCCCGTCCAGGTCACCGACCGCCTTGGCCTCGTCGATCGCGGCGTGCAGCCTGGAGATGGTGGCCCTGGCCTGCCCTGGGGCGAGGTCGGTGGTGCTGATCCTGCGCTCGAGCAGGCTCACCTCGGTCGCGAGCGAGTCGTACCGGCGGGTGAAGAAGGCGAGCGCCTCGTCCGGGCTTCCTGCCTGCCAGATCCCGACCACGCGCTCGCCTTCTGAGGTGCGCACGTAGACGGTTCCGTCGTCGGCTACCCGGCCCCACGGATGGCTCTCGGTGCTCACCGCTTACCTCCAGCTTGTACCTGCACCTGAGCTCAGGTTTTCTTGATGGTCACGCTCTCGATTACGACCTTCTCCTTCGGACGGCCGTCCGACTTCCCGCTGTCGGTGCCAGCCTTGGCCACCTTCTGTATGACACCAAGACCAGCCGCGATCGTCCCGAACGGGGTGTAGTTCGGCTGCAGGCTTGTGTCCTTGTACACGAGGAAGAACTGGCTCCCGTTCGTGTTCGGGCCAGAATTCGCCATCGCGATGCTCGCCGCCGGGTAGGTCGCTCCCTTCAGGTTCTCGTCGTTGAACTTGTAGCCAGGCCCGCCGCTACCTGTCCCCGTCGGGTCGCCGCACTGCAACACGAAGATCCCGCTGGTGGTCAGGCGGTGGCACTGGGTATTGCTGAAGAAGTCCTTGCTGGCCAGGTACACGAACGAGTTGACCGTGCACGGGGCCTTTGAGTTCGCCAGATTGACGACGATATCGCCCCGGTTGGTCTTGATCGTCGCCTGATAGGTCGCCTTCAGGTCGGGCTTGGCCGGCGGCTGCCCGACCTTGCGCGACGCGGGCGGGCTCGGCGTGTACGTGCAGGTCGTGACGTGGCCGGTCGGCTTGGGGCTCGCGCTGGCGTTACTGCTCAGGTGCACGACGGTGAAGGTCACGATCCCGGCGAGAACGAGCAGGACTATTGCTCCCGAGATCCACTGCGCCATCCTGCGAGCACGGCGCTGCCGTTCAGCCTCACGGACCTGGCGGCGCTCGTGGCGCTCCCTGGCCAGCCTGCGCTGACGCTCCTGCTTACCCGCCACCTGCCCAACCTTCCCATTATCGACCGGTAGTGGTCCATTGAAAAACTTCGCGCATGGTATCTGGACCAGGCAAGTCCCTACGGCTGGTGTTATCGGTTCGACGCACCAACCGCGCCGTCTTGTAACTGGCGCATCTGGCCAGAAATCAGTGATCGGTAGCCTGTGAGCTGTGCTCACGCGCCGACCAGGAGGTCCCCATGCTGATCGCCGGATTCCCGGCCGGCTCCTTCGCCGCCAACTGCTACATCGTGGCATCGGATCCCGGCGCGGAGTGCCTGATCATAGATCCTGGTCAGGACGCTGAACCGGGCATCGAGGAGATCGTCGCGAAGTACCGGCTGCGGCCGGCCGCTGTGCTCACCACGCACGGGCACATCGACCACATCTGGTCGGTCGCTCCGGTATGCGGCGCCAGGGACATCCCCGCCTACATCCATCCGGCCGACCGGGCGCTGCTCACCGATCCCGCCCGCGGCCTGTCACTGCTGGCTGGCCAGCAGCTGTTCGGCGGCATGACCTTCACCGAGCCCGATGACGTGCGGGAGCTCACCGACGGGATGACGCTCGACCTCGCCGGGGTCAGCCTGGTGGTGGACCACGCCCCAGGGCACACGCCTGGATCGGTCACGTTCCGGGTGCCAGGCACCTCGTTCACGGGCGACCTGCTGTTCGCGGGCTCGATCGGGCGGACGGACCTGCCGGGCGGCGACTACGAGACGATCCTCGATAGCCTGGCACGCGTCTGCCTTCCGCTGCCGGACGACACCGTCGTGCTTTCTGGTCATGGCCCGCAGACCACCATCGGCGCGGAGCGGGCCTCCAATCCGTTTCTGGCCGGCCTCGCGCCAGCCTCGGGTCCAGCCCGGGGGCTGTGAGCGCGGCGCGGCCAGCCATCAGACAGAAGGGCTGGATCAGATGATCCGCACGCACGAGGCCGGCGGGCTGCGCAGCTCACAGGCAGGCCTGCAGGTCACGCTGGCAGGCTGGGTCGCGCGGCGCAGGGACCACGGCGGAGTGGTCTTCATCGACCTGCGGGACGGCAGCGGCATCGTCCAGGTCGTGATGCGCGAGGAGGACGTCGCGCACGACCTGCGGGCCGAGTTCTGCGTGCTCGTCACGGGCGACGTCAGGCGCCGGCCGGCCGGAAACGAGAACCCCGAGCTGCCTACCGGTGAGATCGAGGTCGCGGCGGAGCGAATCGAGGTGCTGTCAGAAGCCGACCCGCTGCCCTTCCCGATCGATGGCCACGCCGGCGGGTCGTCGCCGAAGGCGGGCTCTGACCTCAACGAGGAGGTGCGGCTGAAGTACCGGTACCTGGACCTGCGGCGGGCAGACATGGCGGCCGCGCTTCGAGCCAGGTCACGAGCTGCCTACCTGGTTAGCGACGTCATGCGGGACCACGGGTTCGTGAACATCGAGACGCCGTTCCTGACGAGGTCGACCCCGGAGGGCGCCAGGGACTTCCTCGTACCCGTCCGGCTCCAGCCTGGCAGCTGGTACGCATTGCCGCAGTCACCGCAGCTGTTCAAGCAGCTGCTGATGATCTCCGGCATGGAGCGGTACTACCAGCTGGTGCGCTGCTTCAGGGACGAGGACTTCAGGGCAGACAGGCAGCCGGAATTCACCCAGGTCGACATCGAGATGTCGTTCGTCACCAGGGCAGACGTGATCGACGTCGCGGAAGACCTGGTGCAGCGGCTGTGGCAGGACATCGCGGGCTACGAGCTGGCACGCCCGATCCCGCAGATGACATACGGCGAGGCGATGTCCAGGTTCGGCTCGGACAAGCCTGACTTGCGGTTCGGCTGTGAGCTGCGGGACCTGACCAGCTATTTCGCCGGCAGCGGGTTCCGGGTATTCCAGGCCCAGCACGTCGGCGCCGTGGCGATGCCGGGCGGCGCAGGCCAGACCCGCAAGGAACTCGACGGCTGGCAGGACTGGGCCAGGTCGCGCGGCGCCAGGGGACTCGCCTACGTGCTGATCGGGCCCGATGGCGCGGTATCCGACGCCGGGCCGGTCGCCAGGCACCTGTCGGACGACGAGCGCGCCGGGTTGCCTTCCGCGACCGGAGCCGGGCCCGGTAACTGCGTGTTCTTCGCGGCGGGCACACCGTCTGCGGCCCGTTCCCTGCTGGGGGCGGCGCGGCTCGAGATCGGCGAGCGCTGCGGGCTGATCGACCCCGCGGCATGGGCATTCACCTGGGTCGTCGACGCCCCGATGTTCGAGGAAGAGGGGACGGGTGGCTGGACCGCCGTGCACCATCCGTTCACCGCGCCGCTGCCCGACTGGGCCGACAAGTTCGCCGCCGAGCCGGCCGGTGCCCTCGCCGACGCCTACGACCTAGTCTGCAACGGTACCGAGATCGGCGGCGGCTCGATCAGGATCCACCGCCAGGCGACCCAACAGCAGGTTTTCGACGTCATCGGCCTGTCCAGGGACGAGGCGAGGTCCCAGTTCGGATTCCTGCTCGACGCCCTGCGGTACGGTCCGCCGCCGCACGGCGGCATCGCGTTCGGCTGGGATCGGATGCTGATGCTGCTGACCGGGCGCGAGTCGATCAGGGACGTGATCGCCTTCCCGAAGGCGGCGTCCGGCAATGATCCGCTGACCGGAGCGCCGACGCCGATCACCGCCGCGCAGCGCAAGGAGGCAGGCGTGGACGTCGTGCCGGAGGCGCGCAATGGGTAGCGTGCCGGAGGCGCGCAATGGGTAGCGTGCCGGAGGCGCGCAATGGGTAGCGTGCCGGAGGCGCGCGTGCCATCCGGAGCCCAGCGCCCCGGCGCGGGCTGAGCGACGGTTGCTGCGAGTATCGTCGAGCCGTGGCGGCTAGAAGTTCGGGTGCTACCGGCGCGAGCCTGTTCGACGCGGCCGGTGAGGAGGCGGCCAGGGCGGTCGCGCCGCTCGCGGTCCGGATGCGGCCGAGGAGCCTGGACGAGGTCCGCGGCCAGCCGCGGCTGACCGGGCCAGGCTCGCCGCTGCGCAAGCTCGTCGAGCACGCCGCGCCGATGTCGGTGCTGCTCTGGGGGCCGCCGGGAACAGGCAAGACCACGCTGGCGTACGTGCTGAGCCAGGTGACCAGCAGGCGGTTCGTGGAACTGTCCGCTGTCTCGGCGGGCGTCAGCCAGGTCAGGGCCGCGATCGAAGCGGCCAGGACCGACCTCGGGCTCACCGGCACGCAGACCCTGCTGTTCATCGACGAGGTGCACCGCTTCAACAAGGCGCAGCAGGACGCGCTGCTGCCGGCGGTGGAGAACCGCTGGGTGTCGTTCGTAGGCGCGACGACCGAGAACCCATCGTTCTCCGTCGTGGGTCCGCTGATGTCCAGGTCGCTGCTGCTTACGCTCCGGCCGATCCCCGACGGGGACATGCGCGAGCTGGTGCACGAGGCCGTGACCGACGAGCGCGGTCTCGGCGGCTCGGTCACCCTGGCCGACGACGCCACCGAGGAACTGCTGCGGCTGGCTGGCGGGGACGCGCGGCGGGCGCTGACCTACCTGGAATCGGCGGCGCTCGGAGCTGACCAAGGCGGCGTGATCGACACGGCGGTGCTCGCACGGGCCGTCGACCGGGTCGCGGTCCGCTACGACCGGGCAGGCGATCAGCACTACGACGTGATCAGCGCCTTCATCAAGAGCATCAGGGGCAGCGACGTGGACGCTGCGCTGCACTACCTGGCCCTGATGATCGAGGCAGGCGAGGACGCCAGGTTCATCGCCAGGAGGCTGATCGTGCACGCGAGCGAGGACGTCGGGATGGCCGATCCTGCCGCGCTGCAGGTGGCGGTCGCCGCCGCGCAGGCGGTCGAGTTCGTCGGCCTGCCTGAGGTGCGGATCAACCTGGCCCAGGCGGTGATTCACCTCGCGCTGGCACCCAAGTCCAACGCGGTGATCAAGGCCATCGGGGCGGCAGCCGATGACATCAGGTCAGGGAACTCGGGGCCGGTGCCGGCGCACCTGCGCGATGCGAGCTACCGCGGCGCGGCCAGGCTCGGGCACGGCAAGGGCTACCAGTACCCGCACGACTTCGCCGAGGGCATCGTCGCGCAGGACCACCTGCCGGAAGCGGCGGCCGGGCACCGGTACTACGAGCCGTCCAGGCACGGCGCCGAGGCACGATACGCGGACCGGCTTGAGCGGATCAGGGCCGTGCTTGTCCGTGGGGACGACCCCCCGGAGCCCCCCGCGGTGCTTGTCCGTGGGGACGACCCCCCGGCAGCGGATCGCGATGGTTGAAACCTGGCAGCGCGGCAAGCGGTAGTCGGGCAAGCGATAAGGTCGGGCAACGTACCCACGACCGCCGTACCGGCCTGGAGGGTCAATGAACGCCGGGCAGCTGGCAGCGCTGATCGCGGCCGCGTTCTTCGCGATCGCCATGTGCGCGGCCGTCTTCGTGCTGGTCAGGCTCGCCAGGCTGATCTCCGCGGCGACGTCGCTGGTGACCAGCTATCAGGCCGGAGCCGAGGACGTGCTGGCCAGGTCCCGCGCGGCCGTCGAACTGGCGGACAAGCAGCTGGCCCGCACGGGCGCGATGGCGGAAGGCGTTGACGCGGTCGCCGCGAGCATGTCTGACCTGTCGCTCCAGGTCTCGGCCGTGGCCGGAACGGCGAAGCTGATCGCCTCTGGCCTCGGCACGCCCGTGCTGCGGCTGGCCGCTGCCGGACACGGCATCAGGCACGCGCTCGCCGTGCGCCGGAGGGCACAGACGGCCGGAATCAGCGCGCACGGCGCTGACGGTGCCGGTCAGGCACGCCGGGTGCCCGCGGGGCGAGCTCAGCCGCGCCGCGAGACGTGGCGGGAGCGGACCGAGCGGGTCAGGGCGGCACGCGATCGTTCCGTGCTTGATCGGTCCGTGCTTGATCGGTCCGGGCTTGACGGGTCCGTGCTCGATCGGTCCGGGCTTGACGGGTCCGTGCTCGATCGGGCTGGCCGATGATCCGCCGCTCGTTCTGGCTGGGGGCTGGCGCCGTTCTCGGCATCGCCGGGTACCGGCGCGTCACCAGGACGGTCAGGGCGCTGCTTCCGCAGGGTGAACTGCTCGGCCAGCTGCACAATCGGCCGGGGCGGGCGACGCCCGCCCGCCGGGCGGCCGGCCGGGCCGGCACCGAAACGATCGCGTTCGTCCGCGATGTCCGCACCGGAATGACGGACTACCTCGACCGGCACCGAGAGATATGAATCGGCAGCACGCGGTTCAGGCAATACCCTCGTAGGTCAGCAAGCTTGTGCGCGGCAGCGGTGACGCCGCACCCGACAACCCTAAGGATGGCCGCTGATGGAGTCGGCAGAGATCGCACGCCGTTTCCTTGACTACTTCAGCCAGCGCGGGCACACCGTGGTCCCGTCAGCCAGCCTGGTCGCCGAGGACCCCACGCTGCTGCTGGTCAACGCCGGGATGGTGCCCTTCAAGCCGTACTTCCTCGGCCAGCTCGTGCCGCCTTTCCCGCGAGCGACCAGTGCGCAGAAGTGCGTGCGAACGCCGGATATTGAGGAGGTTGGCAAGACGACGAGGCACGCGACCTTCTTCCAGATGCTCGGCAATTTCTCTTTCGGCGATTACTTCAAGGAGCAGGCGATCCCGCTCGCCTGGGAGCTGCTGACCAGGCCAGAGTCGGACGGCGGCTTCGGCTTCGGTGAGAACAGGCTCTGGGCGACCGTCTACACGGGTGACGACGAGGCGTACTCGATCTGGCGCAACGCGGTGGGTGTGCCTGACGACCGGATTCAGCGCCGCGGCCTGGCCGACAATTACTGGCACATGGGCGTGCCGGGCCCCGGCGGGCCCTGCTCAGAGATCTACTACGACCGCGGCCCGGAGTACGGCAGGGAGGGCGGGCCAGAGGCCGACGAGGACCGCTACCTCGAGGTCTGGAACCTGGTCTTCATGCAGTATCAGCTGAGCGCGGTGCGCAGCAAGATCGACTTCGACACGCACGGCGAGCTTCCGTCCCGCAACATCGACACCGGCATGGGCCTGGAGCGGATGGCCGCGCTCCTGCAGGGCGTCGACAACATCTACGAAGTCGACACGATGTGGAAGGTGCTGGAGCGAGCGGCCGAGCTGACCGACCAGAAATACGGCAGGGACCCGGGCAGCGATGTCGCGCTGCGCGTGGTCGCCGACCACACGAGGGCGGCGGTGATGCTGGTCGCCGACGGCGTGCTTCCGTCCAACGAGGGCCGCGGCTACGTGCTCCGCCGGATCCTGCGGCGAAGCGTGCGCGATCTGCGCCTGCTGGCCGGTTCCCAGCGCGGCGGCGATGGCGGGCGCGGCGGCTCAGGCGAGCACTACCTGCACGAGCTCGCCTCGGTCGCGATCAGCGCGCTGGGCGACCAGTACCCCGAGCTGATCACCGATGCTCCGCACATCCACACGGTGCTCGACGCCGAGGAGGGCGCGTTCCTGTCCACGCTGCGGACCGGGACCGCGATCTTTGACGCGGCCGTGGAGGAAGTGGGCCGCAAGGGGGAGCGGACGCTCAGCGGCGCGCAGGCCTTCCAGCTGCACGACACGTACGGCTTCCCGATCGACCTCACCCTCGAAATGGCGGCCGAGCAGGGGCTCAGCGTTGACGAGGAAGGCTTCCGCTCGCTGATGGCGCAGCAGCGCCAGCGCGCGAAGGACGACGCGGCGGCGAAGAAGACCGGCAACGCCGATATCTCGGTCTTCGCGCAGTTCCTCGAGCGCACCGGCAAGGTGGTCTTCACCGGCTATGACGAGATCGCCTCCGACGGGACCGTCCTCGGGCTGCTGGTCGGCGGTGGTGCGGTGCCGGCCGCGGGAGCGGGCACTGAGCTCGACATCGTGCTGGACCGGAGTCCGTGCTATGCCGAGGGCGGCGGCCAGCTGGCCGACACGGGGATCATGCGCTCGGCTGGCAGCGGCGCTGGCGAAGGAGCGACCATCGAGGTCCTCGACGTGCAGGCGCCGGTACCCGGGCTGATCGTGCACCGGTGCCTGGTCTCGGCCGGCGAGATCGCCGTCGGCGACATGGTGCACACCGAGATCGACATCGAGCGGCGCCGCGCGATCTCGCGCTCGCACACCGCGACGCACCTGGTGCACAGGGCGTTCCGCGGCGCGCTCGGCGAGTCAGCTGCGCAGGCCGGTTCGGAGAACTCACCAGGGCGCTTCCGGTTCGACTTCACCGCGATGGGAGCCGTGCCGCCCGCGGTCCTGGCCGACGCCGAGGACGAGGTCAATGAGGTGCTGATCAACGACCTCGACGTCCGTGCCTTCCACACGTCGATCAGCGAGGCGAGGGCGATGGGCGCGCTCGCCCTGTTCGGGGAGAAGTATGGCGAGCAGGTGCGGGTGGTGGAGGTGGGCGACTACTCGCGCGAGCTGTGCGGCGGCACGCATGTCGCCAGATCCGGCCAGCTTGGCCTCGTGAAGATCCTCGGCGAGTCATCGATCGGGTCAGGCGTGCGGCGGGTAGAAGCGCTCGTGGGCATCGACGCTTTCCGCTTCCTGGCGCGGGAGAGCGTGCTCGTCAGCCAGCTCTCCGAACAGCTCAAGGCGCCGCGCGCGGACCTGCCCGACCGGATCGCCGGCATCCTCACCAGGCTCCGCGACGCCGAGCGGGACATCGGCCGGATGCAGTCGGCCCAGCTAGCGAACGTGGCATCCGACCTCGTTGCTCGCGCCGATGACGTGAACGGCGTGCTGTACGTGGCGCATCAGGTGCCAGGCGGCACACCCGTCGACGGGATCCGCAAGCTCGCGCTGGACATTCGCGGCCAGATCGCGCCAGAGCGGGCCGGCGTCGTGGTGACCGCGGGGGTTCCCGCGGACAGGCCGGCCATCGTGGTGGCGCTGAACGACGCCGCCAGGGCCAGGGGACTTCGGGCCGGCGAGCTGATCCGCACCGCGACCGCCGTCCTGGGCGGCCGCGGCGGCGGCCGCGACGATATCGCGCAGGGCGGCGGAGCCGCGCTCGGGGCGCAGTCCGCGCAGGCATTCGCAGAGGCGTTTGGTGCGGTTCGAGGTGTTATTGGCGGCATCGGGCCTGCGGGTAGCGTAACGTGAGATCGTGCTGCAGCCGAGTCGTGTCAGATCTGAGACCAGCCTCTGGGAGCCCGGCTCCTTGAGGATGGGTGTCAGGCTTGGCATTGACTTCGGATCGGTTCGGATCGGGGTCGCGAGCAGCGACCCAAGTGGTTTGCTGGCCAGCCCGCTGCAGACGGTACGGCGTGGTCGCGGTGATCTTGCCGAAATTGCGCGGCTAGCGGCAGCCCATCAGTCGGCCGAGATTGTGGTCGGACTCCCCACAAGCCTTTCTGGAAATGCTGGACAGGCCGCTGACCAGGCACGAGACTTTGCCGAAGCGCTCGCAGCCGTGGTCGCTCCGGTTCCGGTCCGTCTCGTCGACGAGCGCTTCACGACCGTCATCGCCCATGCAGCGCTTGCGCAGGGTGGCCGCGACTCCAGGGAGCGCCGTTCCGTGATCGACCAGGCTGCCGCTGCTCTGCTGCTCCAGGGTGCGCTCGACGCAGAGCGCCAGACGGGCCTCGCGCCCGGTGAGGTTGTCGGTCCGAGGCAGGGCGGTGGCTGATGACGAGTGACAGCGGGTACTGGTCAGGGACTGGCCGGCACCGGCCGGCCAGCAGCGAGTACGGCGAGGACGGCTACGACGAGGCTGGTCAGAACGGTGGGGGCGAGTCCTATCACGACTCCGGCAGCTACCGGCGGCCTGCCTGGCATGAGGCCCGGAACGGCCAGGACTGGTCCGGCGGCTACGCCGATTCATCACGGTACGGCCAGCAGGAAGGCTACGGCGGATCCGACCCGTACGGCAGCACCGCAGGTTACGGCGAGGCCGGCTACCCCGATTCATCCCGGTACTCAGCCGATTCGTCCGGCTATTCAGCCGGGGTGGGATACACCGATGAGCCCGGATACCCCGATGAGCCCGGAAACCCCGACCGACCTGGCTATGGCGAGCGGGCGGGCTATGCCGATCCGCTGAGCTATGGCGGCGACGCCGGTTACGGCGCGGGAGGCTATGGCGACCAGGGCGGTTACTCGGAACCGGCCGGATATGGCGGCCAGGATAGGTACTCCGGGTACGGGTACGGCGCAGGTTACGGCGAGCAGCAAGGCTACGCCGGTGCCGATCCCGGCTACGCCGGTGCCGCTGATTACCGGGAGGCGGACGACTACCAGACTGGCCAGGCCAGCCGCGGCCGGCACTCGGCTGATTCAGGCGGCTACGACCCTTACGGCTACCAGCAGTCCTACGGCGGCGATGACCCGCCCGCGACGTCGGGCCATCAGTGGCAGGACCAGTACGGGCAGACCGATCCGCTGACCGGTTCGTTCCGCGCTGGCGACACAGCAAGCTATGGCGACACAGCAAGCTATGGCGACACCGACACCGGATCGCACAGCTGGGCGTTCACCCCGGAGTCGCGTGGCTACGATGCCGGCCTCGACCCGGCGGCCGAGCCGTTCCCCGGCGACGCGGCCGGCGGATTCGGGGCCGCGGACTCAGGCGCCTTCGGCCGTCCTGACACCGGGTCGTTCGCCAGGCCTGACACGGGGTCGTTCGCCAGGCCTGACACGGGGTCGTTCGCCAGGCCTGACACGGGGTCGTTCGGCCGCCCTGACACAGGCTCGTTCCGGCGTGCCGACTCGGGCAGCTTCGGGAGCCTTGACACGGGCTCGTTCGACCGGGACGAGGAGTTCGATCCCGATAGCGACCATGACTCAGGCAGCATCAGGTGGACCTCGGGCCCGCCGGAACTGCGCTCCCGCGCCGATCGCAACGGCACCGACGACGCTCAGCCTGGGCGCGGCTCAGGCGATCTCGGCAGCCGTCCAGACTGGCGGGACGAGCCGGGCGATGACGACTGGCAGGACGACGAGGACGGGCTGCTCTCGCGCCGGTTCGGCGGCCGCGCAGGTGCCGCTCCCGAGCCGGCCGCAGGCGGCCGAGGCAAGGCCCGCGGCCGCAAGCGCCGCCGCTTCCGTGGCAAGGCCGCCTCGACGATCGCCGTGGTCGCGGTCGTGTTCGTGGTCGCTGTGGCTGGCGTATTCGGCTACCGGCTCGTGCATGGCTGGATCAGCAACCGATACGGCGACTACTCAGGCCCGGGTACCGGCACCGTCAAGGTCACGGTGCAACAGGGCGACACCCTGGCCGGCCTCGGTCCTGAGCTGGTACGGAAGGGCGTGGTGATGACGCTCCGGCCGTACGACACGGCCGCTGCGGCGGCCGCGGCCAAGGGAATACTCCAGCCCGGCATCTACAAGCTGCACCATCACATGAACTCGGCGCTGGCCGTGCAGCTGCTGCTGAGCCCGCAAGCCCGGATCAGGAACGAGGTCGTGATCATCGAGGGCACCAGGGCCAGCAAGGTCGCCGCTAAGCTGGCGGCTGCCACGGGACTCAAGGCCAGCGCGTTCCAGGCGATCATCGACCATCCGCCCGCCTCCCTTGGCCTGCCAAGCTGGGCGGCGAAGGGATCGAACGCCGAAGGATTCCTGTTCCCCGACACCTACACATTCCTGCCGCACGAGTCCGCGATGCAGATCCTGCAAATGATGGTGCACGAGTTCAACCAGAAGGTCGACGGCATCAGCCTCTCGTCCAGCGCGGCCAAGGTCTTCACCACGCCCTGGCATGTGCTGATCGTCGCCAGCATGATCCAGGCCGAGGCCGGAAGCGCCGCAGACATGCCCAAGATCTCGCGCGTGGCCTGGAACCGGCTGAGTGTCGGCAAGCCACTACAGTTCGACAGCACGGTCTTCTACGGGATGCACACGTACGGCACGTCCGTCACCGCCAAGCAGGAGAAGTTCCCTTCGCCGTACAACACCTACCTGCACACCGGCTTGCCGCCCGGCCCGATCGGCAACCCTGGCTTGGCCGCCATTCAGGCGGCCCTGCACCCGGTCAAGGCGAACTACATGTACTTCATCACGGACACCAGGAAGAAGCCGTACATCACGCACTTCACGAACAGCCTGAAGCAGCTTCAGCAATGGCAGCAGGAGTTCCAGGGCTGAGTGAGATCGACCGGCGGAGCGTACGCGCCGCCGTGCTCGGCTCGCCGATCAGGCACTCGCTCTCGCCAGTCCTGCACACGGCCGCCTACAGGGCGCTCGGCCTGACGTGGTGGCGCTATGACGCCATCGAGTGCGACGAAGCCGGGCTCCCTGCGCTGCTCGACCGGTGCGGGCCTGACTGGGCCGGGCTGTCGCTGACCATGCCGCTCAAGCGGACCGTGCTGCCGCTGCTGGACCGGATCGATCCGCTTGTCACCGACGTCGGTGCTGCCAACACGGTGCTGCTCGCCGCCGCGCAGCGCCTGGGCTACAACACCGATGCTCCCGGGATGACGCGGTCGCTCGCCGAGCATGGCGTCGGTGTTGCTCTGGCTGCAGGGCCCGCGCTCATTCTTGGCGCCGGCGCGACCGCGTGCGCGGCCGTCGCGTCGCTGCGTGACCTGGGCGAGCGGTCCGTCGCCGCCGCGGTCCGCGAGCCGGCGAGGGCCGCTGACCTGCTGGCTGCCGCCGGCCGGCTCGGAGTCGCCGTCACGCTGCGCCCGTTCGAGCCGGCCGCGCTGGCCGGTGCACGCCTGATCGTCTCCACAGTTCCCGCGGGCGCGGCCGACCTCGTGGCTGGGGCACTCGCTGACCTGCGACCGGCCCCCGAGGTCGTCTTCGACGTCAGCTACCACCCGTGGCCCAGCGCGCTTGCCAGCGCCGCGCAGCGAGCCGGCGCGGTCGTCGTCGACGGCTTCGAACTGCTGCTGCAGCAGGCGGCCTTGCAGGTCGAGCTCATGACCGGGCGCCCTGCGCCGCTGGCCGAGATGCGCGCAGCCGGGCGCGCCGCATTGGCCGGGCGCGCTGGCCGGGAGCGCTGACCGCTGAAGCGGGCCGGCGTGCCCCGGCGTGGCGCGGGCCAGCGGCATCGGCGCGAGGAGACAATCAGGCATGATCCGGCGGCCAGCGCGATCCACCGAGCTGACCTGCGTGGAAATCTGCGCCGGGGCAGGAGGTCAGGCGCTCGGCCTCGAACACGCTGGCTTCGGGCATGCCGCGGTCGTGGAGATCGACCCCGATGCGTGCGAGACCCTCAGGATGAACCGCGGATCGCGCTGGAAGATCATCGAGGCCGATGTCGCCGACGTAAACGGGGCGGAGTTCCGTGGCGCCGACCTGCTCGCGGGGGGCGTGCCGTGCCCGCCGTTCTCTGTCGCCGGGCACCAGCTCGGCGCGGCAGACGAGCGTGACCTATTCCCGGCGGCGCTGCGGCTGGCGAGTGAGATCAGCCCGCGAGCGGTCCTGCTTGAGAACGTGCGCGGCCTGGCGGCCAGCAGGTTCGACGGCTACCGCGCCCAGGTCGTGGCCAGGCTCGCGGACCTCGGCTACCAGACCTGGTGGCAGCTGATGCACGCGAGCGAGCACGGCGTGCCGCAGCTTCGGCCGCGCCTCGTGCTGGTCGCGGTCCGGCAGCCGTGGGCGTCGCTGTTCAGCTGGCCGGCGCCGTCGGGCGGCGCGCCGCCCACGGTGGGTGAGGCGGTGGCCGACTTGATGGCGGCTGGCGGCTGGCCAGGCGCCGGGCCGTGGGTTGCACGCGCACACGGCATCGCGCCCACGATCGTGGGCGGCAGCAGGAAGCACGGCGGCCCTGACCTCGGCCCCACCAGGGCCAGGGCGGCGTGGCGGCGACTCGGCGTCGACGGCCTCGGCATCGCCGACGGGCCACCAGGCGCTGCGTTCCCGGCCACCGCGTTGCCGCGGCTCACCACGCAGATGGTCGCCAGGCTGCAGGGCTTCCCCGATGGCTGGCGGTTCGCTGGCCGCAAAACTGCCGCCTACCGCCAGGTCGGCAACGCGTTTCCGCCGCCCGCCGCCCGCGCCATCGGCGTCGCGATCGCCGACGCCCTTCGCGGTAGCCGCGCGGCCTGGGCGCCAGGCGGGAAATAAGCGGCCAGCGTGACTGGTTGTAGCCAAGAGCAGTACGTTTCCGCCAGCGCCGCGGGTACGATGTCGCACCCATGGTGCGCTAGGCTTACTGGGAAAACTTAAGGGTCCGGCGGATGCCGGGCCGCAAGCGGAGGACCACCTCGGCCACCTCCCACCTTGTCAGCACAGCAGTTTTGGTGACTAATGAGCGTCGGTGACCTCAGCGTCAATGAAACTGCCACGCCGGCGGGTACGTGCTAGCCAGCAATTCGCTGGATAGCGAGGCCGGACGCACCGGGCTGGCGCGCCATAGGCGGGCTGGTCGTGCGTCGCGTGGCAACGCACCGCGGGCGTGTGCCTGCGGGGCGGATGCCGTGCCCGTGGTGGCCCCGCATGCGAGCTGTGCGGGGGAGCCGCGGGCTTTTTTGCTTTCACGGCGAGCTGCGCGAATTGCCCGAACCGGGACCGACCCGGCTCGGGGACAAAGGTGACATTGGAGGTCACATCAGCACTGAACCTCGTATCAACGACCGTATCCGGGTACCTGAAGTTCGGCTCGTAGGCCCGTCCGGCGAGCAAGTCGGGATCGTGTCGATCACGGACGCACTCCGGCTGGCGCAGGAGGCGGACCTCGACCTCGTCGAGGTGGCGCCGACCGCGCGGCCCCCGGTCTGCAAGCTCATGGACTTCGGCAAGTTCAAGTATGAGTCGGCGCTCAAGGCCCGGGAATCGCGCAAGAACCAGGCGCAGACGGTCATCAAGGAGATCAAGATCCGGCCGAAGATCGATCCGCATGACTACGGCACGAAGAGGGGCCACGTCGAGCGGTTCCTCAGGCAGGGCGACAAGGTCAAGGTGACGATCATGTTCCGCGGACGCGAGCAGTCCAGGCCGGAGCTTGGCTACAAGCTCCTGCAGCGGCTTGCCGGTGACGTTGAGGAGCTTGGCTTTGTCGAGTCCCAGCCCAAGCAGGACGGCCGGAACATGATCATGGTGATCGGCCCGCACCGGAAGAAGACCGATGTCAAGGCCGTTCGCGGCCCTGACCGGGCCAGCGCCAGGGCGTCAGCGCCCTCGGCCAGCCAGGACCGGGCCGCATCATCCGCCGCGCCGCGGTCGGCCGCGCCGGCCAGGCCAGCCAGCCGCCCGGCGCCCGCCAGCCAGGGAACAGCAACCCCGTCACCCGCCCCACCGCCCGAGCCGCCTAGGCCTGGTCAGGCGAGCGGTCAGAGGCAGGGCTCAGATTCGCCGGCCGGTACCGGTCAGGCCGCCGGGTCCCCGGCGCCTCGGCCAGGCCCGCCGCGACCTGGTCCCGCCAGCACCGGGGGATCAGCGACTCCGAGGCCGGGCCCGAGGCCAGCAGCCGGCCCGCAGGGCCCGAGGCCAGCAGCCGGCCCGCAGGGGCCAGCAGGCACGGCCAGGCCGGCCGCGCCCAGGCCGGGCCCAGCGGCCCCGAAGCCCGGGCCGGCGGGTGGCGGAGCAAGGCCAGCGGCGCCGAGGCCGAGCGCACCGCGCTCGTCAGCGGCCAAGCCCGCTGACGCGCGGCCCGTGCCCACGCCGAGGGCCAGGGCGGCGGAGCCGACCTCGGCCGAGCCGACCTCGGCCGAGCAGCGCGCGGCCGGCGCGGAGGCCGGAGGCTGACGAGCTAGCCGCCAGCACAACGAAGAAGCGCACGCCTGACAGGTAGGTCGGCGGGCGGAAACCGAACGCGTGCCGCGAGCACGCCAGGAACGAGGAAGCGGCGACATGCCGAAGATGAAGACGCATAGCGGTGCCAAGAAGCGGTTCCGCGTCACGGGCACGGGAAAGATCACGCGCCGCCGCGCCAACCGTGCCCACTACCTCGAGCACAAGCCGAGCACGAAGACCCGCCGCCTGGCGAACTACGTGACGCTGTCGCCCGCCGACGCCAAGAACATGAAGAAGCTGCTGGGCAAGTGACCCGGTCCGACGCGAGGGAGTCGAACACATGGCACGCGTAAAGCGGGCGGTCAATGCCCACAAGAAGCGCAGGGTGGTGCTGGAGCGCGCGAGCGGCTACCGCGGCCAGCGCTCCAGGCTGTACCGCAAGGCCAAGGAGCAGCAGCTTCACTCCATGACCTACGCCTACCGGGACCGTAAGGACCGCAAGGGAGCGTTCCGCAGGCTCTGGATCCAGCGCATCAACGCGGCTGCAAGGACCGAGGGCATCACCTACAACAGGTTCATCCAGGGGCTGAAGATCGCTGGCGTAGAGGTGGACCGCAAGATGCTCGCAGACCTGGCGGTCAACGACGCCGTGGCGTTCTCGGCGCTGGTCGAGGTCGCCAGGCAGGCACTGCCCGCTGACGTGAACGAGGCCGCCGCCTAGCCCGTCGACGCAGGTTCCACCAACGCGCGGCCAGCAGCGGCCCCCGGCCGCCTCGCGCGATGCATGAATGGTCCATCCATCCCGTGATCAGGTGATGGGTGGACCATCGATACGCACCCGCGGTGCCGAAACTGAGGTCATGCCTACCAGCGTCCGCTCACCCAGGGTCAGGGCGGCCCGTGCCCTCGCCAAGCGCGCGCTGCGCGAGCGGTCCAGGCAGTTCCTCGCGGAGGGACCGCAGGCGGTCAGGGAAGCGCTGCGGTACCGGGCTGGCCAGTACGGCGGCGGGGGGGCCAGGGGGGTCGCCCCCCCTGGCCAGCACCGCGGGTTGACAGAGCTGTTCGTGACCGGGCAGGCCGGGTCACGGCACGCCGATCTGGTCGCCGAGGCGGTTAAGGCCGGGGTGCCCGTGCACGAGGTCAGCGGCGAGGTGATGGCCGAGCTCGCCCAGACCGTGACGCCGCAGGGCCTGCTCGCCGTCTGCCCGTTTCTGGATGTGCCGCCCGACGCGCTGATCTCTGCGCGACCGCGCCTGGTCGTCGTGCTGGCGAATGTCAGGGACCCCGGCAACGCGGGCACCGTGCTGCGGACCGCCGATGCGGCCGGCGCCGACGGCGTGATCTTCACGGCCGCCTCGGTCGACCCGTACAACAGCAAGTGCGTCCGTTCCTCAGCCGGGTCCTTGTTTCACCTGCCGCTGGTGACCGGGGTGGCGGCGAGCGAGGCCGTGTCTGCGCTCCGCGGCGCGGGGCTCGCGGTGCTCGCGGCCGACGGCGACGCGACCCTCGGGCTTGACCGGCTGGACCATGACGGCCGGCTCGGCCGGCCGACCGCGTGGCTGTTCGGCAACGAGGCCTGGGGGCTTCCCGGCGACCTCGTCGCGCTTGCCGACGAAGCTGTTGCCGTTCCGATATACGGGCAGGCAGAGAGCCTGAATCTGGCCGCGGCGGCGGCCGTGTGCCTGTACGCGTCGGCGCGCGCGCAACATGGGGGTGCCGCGCAGCCCGGCTGACACGCTAGGCTCTGATCACGTTGCGTCATGACCGCCACCTGCATGGGTCACTGGAGGCAGGTCACGGCGCGGCGACTGCCGACCGCGGTTAGCCCCCGGACCCCGGACGGCAGCACAGGCACGCCGGGGCAGCGGCGCGGCTGGGGGCAGCAGTCCAGAATGGACCGGCGAGCCAACATGAATCGGCGACTGAGCGCGGTGACCGCGGGTGCGGGACCGGCGCCGCTCGGTGCTCCCGTCATCAGCCACGCGGACCTTCTCAGCGCCGACGAGCTGCCCGACGGGCTCGTCGTGGCCGATGAGTGCGGCCGGGTCATCATCTTCAATCGCGCCGCTGAGCGACTGACAGGGTTCAGCGCCGGCGAGGTCATCGGGCGGGACCTGGTACCCGCGCTCCCGCTGTGTGACGGCGAGGGACGCTGCTGGTGGCGGCAGTCCCGCCCCTACGACGGCCTGTCGACCCGCTCGAGGCATCCCGAGCGCTCGCTGTACCTGGCAGACGGCACCGAGCTGCTCGTCACGATCGGCTATCAGCGCGGGCCGCGGCACCCGGCGGCGCGAGCCGACTGGCCGTGCGAGCGCGGCGCGGTCCGCAGGCTCACGATCACGCTGCGGAGTGCCGAGCAGCGGGCCAGGCTCGAGCGGACGCGGGCAGACCTGGTCTCGACCGTCGCGCACGAGCTGCGCTCGCCGCTGACCAGTGTCAAAGGATTCACGGCGACGCTGCTCTCGAAATGGCCGCGGTTCACCGACGATCAGAAGCGCGTGATGCTCGAGACCGTCAACGCCGACGCCGACCGGGTGACCAGGCTGATCACCGAGCTGCTTGACGTCTCCAGGATCGAGTCGGGCCGGATCGAGCTGCACAAGCAGATCGTCGACGTGCGAGCCAGGGCCGAGAAGATCGTGGCCGGCCGGGTCGCCGCCGGGGACGCCGCGTCCCGGTTCGTGATCGACGCTGCCGGCCCGCTGCCCGAGACCTGGCTGGACGCCGACAAGATCGACCAGATCCTGGCGAACCTTATCGAGAATGCGATCAGGCACGGGGCTGGTACCGTTACTACCGTGATCGAGTCGGCACTGGTGCACGGCGAACCCGGCGTCGCGGTTTCGGTCCGTGACCAGGGACCCGGGATCGCGCCCGAGTGCGCGCCCAGGGTCTTCCGCCAGTTCTGGCGCGCGAAGCGCCGCGGCGGGGCCGGCCTCGGCCTGTTCATCGTCAAGGGCCTGGTCGAGGCCCATGGCGGCGCCATCACTGTTGCGCAGGCGCCAGGCGGCGGCGCTGAGTTCCGATTTACCATGCCCGCTGGCGCGCCAGATCACGGCTGAACCAGACCTGCCCGAGTGATCTGCACCGCCCGGCGGGCGTACGGGATATCCCGGCAACGGCTCGTCCCGCTGCGGGGCCGCGTCCCCAGACCCGTCCAGGCGGGCTGGACGGCGTGCGGCAGCGGCGGGTGCGTCCCGTTGCGGCTGATCGTGAACTTCCGCCCCTGGCAACAAGCCTGTGACATCTAGGAGATCGGGACGATGTCCGCACCGAACAAGAACTACGACCCGGTCCGCGCCGCCGTGCTGGCGCCCGCCGAGGTCGAGCGCATGACAGCAGAAGGCCTGGCCGGGATCGCCGCTGCGGCCACCTTCGAGGACCTCAAGGCCGCCGAGGTCGCCCACCGCGGGCGGCAGGCGCCGCTCACCCTGGCGAGCGCCGAGATCGGGGCGCTGCCGCCCGAGGCCAAGGCCGAGGCCGGGCGCCGGGTAGGCATCGCGAGGAAGGCACTCGACGACGCCATCGCGGGCCGTAAGGCCGAACTCGAGGCCTACCGGGACCGGCGGGTGCTGATCGAGGAGACGGCAGACGTGACGCTGCCGTGGGACAGGAACCCGGCAGGGGCCCGCCATCCCGTACCCGCGCTCGCCGACCGGCTCGCCGACGTCTTCATCGGCATGGGCTATGAGATCGCCGAGGGGCCAGAGGTCGAGGCCGAGTGGTACAACTTCGACGCGCTCAACTTCCCGCCCGACCATCCCGCCAGGGAGATGCAGGACACGTTCTTCGTCGCCGACCCGCACGGCGCTCCCCGGTCCGGCATGGTGCTGCGCACGCACACCTCGCCCGTGCAGATCAGGGCCATGCTGACAAGGCCGCTGCCGCTGTACGTGGTGAGCCCGGGCAAGTGCTTCCGCAGCGACGCGCTCGACGCCACGCACAGCCCGGTGTTCCACCAGATCGAGGGCCTGGCCGTGGACGAGGGCCTGACCATGGCCGACCTGCGCGGCGCCATCACCGCGTTCGTCGCCGCGATGTTCGGCGAGGGCCTGCGGACCAGGCTGCGGCCGGACTTCTTCCCGTTCACCGAGCCGTCGGCCGACGTGTCGATGGAGTGCCACGTCTGCCGCGGCGAGTCCACCAAGCCAGGTGCGCCGCCGTGCCGGGTCTGCAAGTCCCAGGGCTGGATCGAGATCGCCGGCTGCGGCATGGTCAACCCGCGCGTGCTCGTCGCCTGCGGCATCGACCCTGAACGGTACAGCGGTTTCGCGTTCGGGCTCGGCATCGAGCGGTCCCTGATGATCAGGAACGGCCTGAGCGACATCAGGGACACGATCGAGGGTGACGTCCGGTTCTCCGCGGCGTTCGGATCGGAGGCGTCATGCTAGTCCCGCTGTCCTGGCTGCTCGAGTACGCGCCGCTGCCCGGGCCGGTCGACGTCGGCGAGGTCGCGCGGCGGCTCACCGCCATCGGCCTCGAGATCGAGGGCGTGGAGCAGGTCGGGCACGACATCGGCGCCATCGTGGTCGCGCAGGTGCTCGAGATCGAGGAGCTGACCGGGTTCAAGAAGCCGATCAGGTACTGCCGGGTGACGACCGGAGCCACCTCTGCCCCCGACAGCGAGCGGAGCGTGATCTGCGGCGCCGTCAACGTCAGCGTGGGCGACAAGGTGCCGCTCGCGCTGCCGGGCGCGGTGCTGCCCGGCGGCTTCGAGATCGGCGCGAAGAAATCGTACGGCCGGATGTCCGAGGGCATGATCTGCTCGCCGTCCGAACTGGGCCTGGGCGACGACCACACCGGGATCATGGTGCTGCCGTCCGACGCGCCGGCGGGCGCCGATTTCGTGGACTACGCCGGGCTGCGGGACACGGTGCTCGACGTGAACGTCACGCCCGACAAGGGGCACGCGCTGTCGATCAGGGGTATGGCCAGGGAGCTGGCCAGCGCGTTCGGCGTCGCGTACGCCGACCCCGCCGACTCCGATCTTCCGCCGTGGACGCAGACGCCGGGGCCCGAGGGCGCGGTCTATCCGGCGAGCATCGCTGACCCGACCGCGTGCGACCGGTTCGCGCTGCGCGAGGTGCGGGGGATCGATCCGGCCAAGCCGACACCCCTGGCGATGCGGGTCAGGCTGGCCAGGGCCGACGTGCGCAGCGTGTCGCTCGCCGTCGACGTCACGAACTACCTGATGATCGAGCTCGGCCAGCCGCTGCACGCGTTCGACCGCGCGACGTTGACCGGGCCGATCGTGGTCCGCAGGGCAGCGGCCGGGGAGAGGCTGGAGACGCTTGACCACGTCGTGCGGGCACTCGATCCCGACGACATCGCGATCACCGACTCGTCGGGGCCGATCGGCCTGGCAGGCACGATGGGCGGGCTGGAGACCGAGGTCAGCGAGGCCTCGACCGATCTGGTGATCGAGGCCGCGCACTTCAGCGCGCCAGGGGTCGCCAGGATGAGCCGCCGGCACCGGCTGTTCAGCCAGGCGTCGGCGCGGTTCGAGCGCGGCGTCGACTACGAGCTGCCGCTGCGCGCGTCCGCGAAGGCAGTCGCCATGCTCGCCGAGCTGGGCGGCGGGACCGTGACCGAGGGATACACGCTGGCGTCGGCGCCGATCGAGCCCGTCAGGATCGTGATGGCTGCCGATCATCCCGACCGGGTCGCCGGGGCCAGCTACGGGACCGGCACCGTGATCAGCAGGCTGCGCGAGGTCGGCTGCACGGTCGAGGGCCAGGACAGACCCGCGGTGACCGACGCCGTACTGACCGAGACTGTGCTGACGGTCACGCCGCCGTCCTGGCGGCCCGACCTGACCGACCCCAACGACCTGGCCGAAGAGGTGATCAGGCTCGAGGGTTACGAGGAGATCGGCATCGCCATGCCGAGGGCCATCGCCGGGAAGGGCAGGACAGCGATCCAGCGGCTGCGGATCGCCATCGCGGGCGCGCTCGCCGGGGACGGCTACGTGGAGGTGCTCAGCAGCCCGTTCGGCTCGGCGGCCGACTTCGACAGGCTGCTGCTCGAGGCCGACGATCCGCGCCGGAATGCCATCAGCCTCGCGAACCCGATCAGGGACGAGGAGCCGCAGCTGCGCACCTCACTGCTGCCTGGCCTGTTCCGGGTGGCTACCAGGAACGCCGGGCGCGGATTCGCCGACCTCGCCCTGTTCGAGGCGGGAAACGTTGCCAAGACGAAGGCGGGCGTTAGCAGCGGCACCGCGCCGATCCTGCCCGTGGACCGCCGCCCGACGTCCGAGGAGATCGCCCAGCTCGATGCCGCGCTGCCAGACCAGCCGCGGCTGGTGTCGGTCGTGCTCACCGGGCAGCGCGAGCCCGCTGGCTGGTGGGGCCCTGGCCGCCCGGCGACGTTCCACGACGCGATCGAGGCCGCGCACACCGTGCTCGCGACCGCGCGGGTGCCGTACACGGTGCGCGCGGGGCGGTGCGAGCCGTGGCATCCAGGGCGGTGCGCCGAGTTCCTCATCAGGCCCGCCTCCGCGGGGGCCGAGGGCGGAGCCGCCGAGGATGAGCAGCTGATCCCGGTCGGCTACGCGGGCGAGCTGCATCCGAGGGTGATCGCCGAGTTCCGGCTTGCGCCGCGTACCTGCGCGGCCGAGCTTGACCTGTCGGCGATCGAACAGGTCGCGGCCGGCCTGCCGCCCGTTCAGGCGCCGGTCATCTCCGGCTATCCGCCAGCGAGCCAGGACGTGTCGCTCGTGGTCGGCGAGGCCGTCCCGGCGGCCGAGGTCGAGGCGGCCCTCGTGGCTGGCGCCGCGGCGGCGGACGAAACCGGGCCGATGCTGGAGGACGTGCGGCTGTTCGATGTCTACACGGGCGAGCAGGTGGGGCCGGGGCGCAAGTCGCTGGCCTACACGCTCAGGTTCAGGGCGGCGGACCGGACCCTGACCGACGAGGAGGTCGCGGTCGCCAGGGACGCGGCGGTCGCGGCCGCGCAGGAGCGCACCGGCGCCGTGCTGCGCGGCGCGCCAGCGGGCGCGCCCTAGGAACCCGCCGGCGACGACGCCGGCGACGACTCCGACGGTGACGGTGGCGGCGGCAGGATCTCGAGGATCTGGACGCCGTCGCGGGCGCACTTGGCCGCCTTGCCGGTCTGGAGCACGACAGGCGTGCTGAACCCCTGGCAGGTCCAGCCCCTGATCGTCACCGGGCCGCCGCCGCCGTTGCCGGGGGCCTGCCCGGACCTGATGGCCCTTGCGTAGGCCCGCACCACGGTCCTGGCCTTGGCGCACGCCAGGTGCCCCTTCGCGACCAGGACCTTGACAGGCACGTCGGCCGCGGTCTTCGCCGTACCGCAGGCGGTGACCCTGGTCCTGGCCGCAGGCGGTGATCCCGGCCCGCCGCAGCCCGCGACCGCGGCCGTCAGGAGCACGACGAGCCCGAGTGATCGCCGGATCGCGGCGCGCGCATGACGGCGGGCGCGGCCGGGCGATCGGCGGGGGTGCATGGGCGGCTCCTTACCTTCGCGGAACAACATCATGCCGTCTGCGGCCGTCTGGCCGTGGGCCGAACCCCCCGGATCGCCGCTAATCAGCCGGCCCGCCGCGTGGTCCGCCCTGCACGCTTGCATATTCAGTCATCGCCATGCATAATAATTCGAGATGGCCGGGATCTGCAGGCCGCGGGGCAGCCGAAGCGCGTGCGGCGTCGTGAAGTTACGGGGGTGCGGCGCCGCACGCGCGCAGGCCCAGGCCGGACAGATCGATTCAGCCACGAGGGTCGAAGGGTCGATAACGATGCGTGTGGCGGTGGCCGGCGCGAGTGGCTATGCCGGGGGCGAGCTGTTGCGGCTGATCGCCGGGCACCCGGGCCTCGACCTGGTCGTGGCGACCGCTGACAGCAGCGCTGGCCGGCGGCCGGCGACGTGCACGCCGCCCTCGCGGGCCGTCCTGAACTCGCGGACCTGGTCTTCGAGCCGCACAGCGCCGTCAAGGCCGCCCGCGCGGACGTCATCTTCCTCGCGCTTCCTGCCGGGCAGTCCGCGGAGATGGCCGCCAGCATCGGCGAGGACGCCGCGATCGTCGACCTCGGCCCGGACTTCAGGCTCGCGGACCCGGCGGCCTGGGCCAGGCACTACGTCGGCGATCATGCAGGCAGGTGGGTCACCGGGCTGCCGGAACTGCCGGGGATGAGGTCCCTTATTCGCAACGCGACCGCCGTCGCGGCTCCCGGCTGCTATGCGACAGCCGCGATCGTGGCTCTCGCCCCGCTGGCCGCCGCCGGCCTGATCAGCTGCGACGACGTGGTCGTGGTCGCGGCCTCGGGAACCTCAGGGGCCGGCCGCGCACTCCGCGCTGACCTGCTGGGCAGTGAGGTGATGGGCTCGGTGTCCGCGTACCAGGCTGGCGGGTCGCACCGGCATACGCCAGAGATCGAGCAGGCACTGGGGGACCTCACCAGGCGCAGCGGCAGGGTGTCGTTCACGCCGATGCTGGCACCGATGCCCCGGGGCATCCTGGCCACCTGCACGGCGCGGCTCGCCTCGCCTGACGTGGACACCGCTGCCGTGCGGACGGCGCTGGCGCGGGCCTACGCCAGCGAGCCGTTCGTCTGCCTCCTGCCGGACGGACGCTGGCCTGCCACCGGATCGGTGGCCGGCTCCAACGGCGTCCAGGTCCAGGCGGCCGCCGACGCACGGTGCGGCCGGGCCACCGTGGTCACCGCCATCGACAACCTCGGCAAGGGCGCCGCCGGCCAGGCGATCCAGAACGCCAACCTCATGCTCGGCCTGGCGGAGACCACGGGCCTGACAACGATCGGAGTAGCTCCATGACCGTCACGGGACCGCTGGGATTCAGGGCGGCCGGCGTCGCGGCCGGGATCAAGGCGTCGGGCAACCCTGACGTGGCCGTCGTGATCAACGACGGGCCCGCCAAGGCCGCCGCCGGCGTCTTCACATCGAACCGGGTCAAGGCGGCGCCTGTCCTGTGGAGCCAGCAGGTTCTCGCGGGAGGCCAGGTGCAGGCCGTCGTGCTGAACTCCGGCGGCGCGAACGCGTGCACCGGGCCTGAGGGATTCGCCGATACCCGGCAGACGGCCGGGCATCTCGCGGGCCTGCTGTCCGTGCCCGCCGGTGAGATCGCGGTCTGCTCGACAGGGCTGATCGGCGAGCGGCTGCCGATGCACGCGCTGCTGGTCGGCGTCGACGCGGCCACGGCGTCCGCATCGGCCGCCGGCGGGCCGGAGGCCGCCAGGGCGATCATGACGACCGACACGGTCGCGAAGACGTGCGTCACGCAGGGCAGCGGGTACCAGGTCGGCGGGATGGCCAAGGGCGCCGCGATGCTCGCGCCCGCGCTGGCCACGATGCTCGTCGTGCTCACCACCGACGCCGGCATGCCGGCCAGCGACCTGGACAAGGCGCTGCGCGGCTCGGTGCGTACCACCTTCGACCGGCTCGACTCCGACGGCTGCATGTCCACCAACGACACCGTGCTGCTGCTGGCGAGCGGCGCCGCGGGGGTGCGGCCTGATCTGGCCGAGTTCACCGACCTGCTCACCGAGGCATGCGACGATCTGGCCCGCCAGCTCCTGGCCGACGCCGAGGGTGCGACCAAGGCCATCGCGATCGACGTCATCGGCGCGGCCAGCGAGGACGACGCGCTCGAGGTGGGCAGGGCGATCGCCAGGTGCAACCTGTTCAAGTGCGCGATCACCGGCGAGGACCCGAACTGGGGCCGGGTGCTGTCAGCGGCGGGGACGACCAGCGCGGCGTTCGAGCCTGACCAGCTGAGCGTCGCCATCAACGGGGTCTGGGTGTGCAGGGACGGCGCGCAAGGGGCGGACAGGTCGACCGTGGACCTGCGCGCCAGGGACGTCGCCGTGACCGTCGACCTGGCGGCCGGCGAGGCCGCCGCCACCGTGCTGACCACGGACCTGAGCGCGGCCTACGTGCACGAGAACTCGGCCTACTCGACCTGATCGCGATGCTGAGGACATGATCACCGAACACCCGCACGCCGGCGCGCTGCTGAAGGCGGCGACGCTGATCGAGGCGCTGCCCTGGCTCGAGCGTTTCCACCGCCAGGTCGTCCTCATCAAGTACGGCGGGCATGCCATGACCGATGAGGCGCTCAGCCTGGCGTTCGCCCAGGACGTCGTGTTCCTCAGGTATGCCGGTCTGCGCCCGGTCGTCGTGCACGGCGGCGGCCCGCAGATCAGCGCGCACCTGGACCGCCTTGGCATGGAATCGACGTTCAGGGCAGGGCTGCGGGTCACGACACCTGAGGCCATGGACGTCGTCAGGATGGTCCTGACGGGTCAGGTGAACAGGGACGTGGTCGGCCTGATCAACAGGCACGGGCCGTTCGCTGTCGGCATGTCGGGCGAGGACGCGCACCTGCTGACCGCGAAGCGGGTGGGCGCGACCGCCGATGACGGCCAGGTGGTCGACATCGGGCATGTGGGCGAGGTCGTGTCGGTGAACCCGGGAGCGGTGAGCGCGCTGATCGCCGACGGCAGGATCCCGGTGATCTCGACCGTGGCCCGCAGCGACACGGGCGAGGTGCTCAACGTCAACGCCGACACGGCGGCGGCCGCGCTGGCCGTGGCGCTCGGCGCGGCCAAGATCGTGCTGCTGACCGACGTGGCCGGCCTGTACGCGAGCTGGCCTGACGATCGGCCTGGTGTCCAGGACGGCGGATCGCCTGCCGAGCACGGGCGGCCCGACGAGGTGATCAGCGAGCTGACCGTGAGCGATCTCGCGGCCATGCTGCCTGGGCTGAGCGGCGGCATGATCCCCAAGATGCAGGCTTGCCTCACCGCTGTCCGCGGCGGCGTGCCGCAGGCGCATGTGCTCGACGGGCGGCTGCCGCACGCCGTCCTGCTGGAGATCTTCACCGACTCGGGAATCGGCACGATGGTCGTGCCGGACGGAGAGCAGAGGGCAGCATGAGTACTCAGCAGGCAGCCGGTTCAGGCACGACCGGTTCGCTGCAGAAGCGATACGCCGCGGTCATGATGCCGAACTACGGCACGCCGCCGGTGGCGCTGGCCCGTGGCGAGGGCTGCGTGCTCTGGGACGTCGATGGCAACTCCTACCTCGACCTGATCGCCGGGATCGCGGTCAGCGCGCTCGGCCACGGTCACCCGGACCTGGTCGCCGCGGTCAGCGAGCAGGTGGCCAGGCTCGCGCACATCTCGAACCTGTACCTGCACGAGGGCCAGGTCCTGCTGGCCGAGCGGCTGCTCGGCCTGCTCGGCGCGGACGGCCGGGTGTTCTTCGCCAACTCAGGGACCGAGGCCAACGAGGCGGCGCTCAAGCTGGTCCGCCGGATGGCCGGACCTGGCCGGCCCGTGTACGTGGCCGCCGAGGGGGGCTTCCACGGCAGGTCGATGGGATCGCTCGCGCTGACGGGCAAGAGCTCGATCAGGGAACCGTTCGCGCCGTTCGGTGCCGAGGTCCGGTTCGTGCCGTACGGGGACGCTGACGCGCTGACGGCGGCCATCGGACCGGAGTGCGCAGGGGTGTTCCTCGAGCCGTGCCTCGGCGAGGGCGGGATCGTGCCGGCGCCGGCCGGATACCTCAAGGCCGCGCGGGCGGCCTGTGACGCGGCCGGGGCGCTGCTCATCCTTGACGAGATCCAGTCAGGAATCGGCAGGACCGGCGCGTGGTTCGCCTGCCAGGAAGCAGGCGTGCTGCCCGACGTGCTGACGCTGGCGAAGGGACTCGGCGGGGGGCTGCCGATCGGCGCGTGCATCGGCATCGGCGCGGCCGCCACGGGGCTGCGGCGCGGCGATCACGGCAGCACGTTCGGCGGCAACCCGGTCGCGTGCGCGGCGGCACTCGCCGTGCTGGACGTGATCGAGCGGGACGGACTGCTGCAGAACGTCACCCAGGTCGGCGCCGTGCTGTCGGACGGTATCGCCGCGGTCAGCCACCCGCTGCTGGCCGGCGTGCGGGGGAGCGGACTCTGGCTGGCCATGGCGCTCACGACGCCGTCGGCCGGCCCGGTGGAGGCGGCCGCACGGGAGGCCGGGTTCCTGGTGAACGCGGTCCAGCCGGACGCGGTCAGGATCGCCCCGCCGCTCATCCTGTCCGCCGAGCAGGCCAGGACGTTCACCGGTGCACTGCCCGGGATCCTGGATGCAGCGGCGGGTTCCGGGGCGTCGTCCCTCCGGGCTAGCACGGCCGTTCCTGGTGCCGCGGGGTCCTCGTGACGACACCGCGGCACCAGAACGGCGTCAGCCCGGCCACGAAGGCAGCCAGGCACTCGAAGATCGCCGTGATACTCGCCCGGGCGGCCGAGCCAGTGCGGTCGCAGGAGGAGCTCGCCGACCGCCTCGCGGCCGTCGGCATCCGTGTCACCCAGGCGACGCTCTCCCGCGACCTGGACGAGCTCGGCGCCGTCCGGCTGCGCGGACCAGGCGGTGCGCTGGTGTACGCGCTGCCGCCGGACCCGGCCGAGCCGCCGCCCGCCGAGGTCGACGACGCGGCGTTCAGGGAGGCGGCAGCGACCATCGCCGGGCTGTCCGGCTTCGCCGCCGGCACGGCGACGGCCGCGACGACAGGGCTCGCCAGGGTCGCGGCCGACCTGCTGCTGTCCGCCGAGGCCAGCGGGAACCTCGTGGTGCTGCGGACGCCGCCGGGTGCCGCCCAGCTGATGGCCTCCATGATCGACAGGACGGCGATGCAGGCAGTGCTCGGCACGGTCGCCGGCGACGACACCGTGCTCGTCGTGGCCCGCGATCCGAACGGCGGCAACGACCTGGCGAACCTGCTGCTCGGGCTCGCCGAGCGACGGCGCAGGAACGAGTCAGGATCAGCAACCCAGTCACCGCGGCACAAGGAGGACACGTGACACAGCGAGTCGTGCTGGCCTACTCGGGAGGCCTCGACACGTCGGTAGCGATCGGCTGGATCGCCGAGCAAACCGGGGCGGACGTCATCGCGCTGGCGATAGACGTCGGCCAGGGCGGCGAGGACCTCGAGACGATCCGGGGCAGGGCGCTGGCCTGCGGCGCCGCCGACGCCGTCGTGGTCGACGCGCGCGCGGAGTTCGCGGCCGGCTACTGCATGCCGGCGCTCCGGGCGAATGCGCTGTACATGGACAGGTACCCGCTGGTCTCCGCGCTGTCCAGGCCGCTGATCGTCAGGCACCTGGCCAGGGTCAGCCGCGACTACGGCGCCACCGTGGTGGCTCACGGCTGCACGGGCAAGGGCAACGACCAGGTCAGGTTCGAGGTCGGCCTCGCGGCGCTCGCGCCAGACGTGAAGGCGATCGCCCCGGTCCGCGACTCGGGCATGACCAGGGACAAGGCCATCGAGTTCGCGTCGGCGAAGGGCCTGCCGATCGACGTCACGGCCAGGTCGCCGTACTCGATCGACCAGAACGTCTGGGGCCGGAGCTGCGAGACCGGCCACCTCGAGGACATCTGGGAGGCGCCGCACGACGACGTCTACGGCTACTCCGACGACCCGGGCGCCGGCAAGCCGGCCGAGGACGTCACGATCAGCTTCGCGGACGGCCTGCCCGTGGCGATCGACGGCCGGTCCCTGACGCCGCTGGAGATCATCGCCGAGCTGAACGCGGTCGCTGGCGCGCATGGCGTCGGCCGGATCGACATGGTCGAGGACCGCCTGGTCGGGATCAAGAGCAGGGAGATCTACGAGGCCCCCGCAGCGATGACGCTGATCGCCGCGCACGCCGAGCTGGAAGGCGTGTGCCTGGAGCGGGATCTGGCCAGGTTCAAGCGGGTGGCGAGCCAGCGCTGGACGGAGCTGGTGTACGACGGGCTGTGGTTCTCGCCGCTGCGCACCTCGCTCGAGGCGTTCATGACCGAGGCGTCGAAGAACGTGACCGGCGATGTCCGGGTCAGGCTGCAGGCCGGGCAGGCAGTCGTGACCGGCCGGCGCAGCCCGGCGGCGCTGTACGACTACGGCCTCGCGACCTACGACACGGGCGATGTGTTCGACCAGCGGCTCGCCAAGGGCTTCGTGGAGCTGTGGGGCCTGCCCAGCAAGATCGCCGCGGAGCGCGACAGGAACGCGGCGATGGCCTAAGGCCTGGCCTATACCCCGAAGTCGGCTATCAGTAGCAAACAGTTGCTCTATGGTGTTAGTTCGTGACGTGGCGATGTCGCGACGTCACGACGTGTGCGACGCGAGGCTATACGCCGCTGATCGAGGGCCGCCCATGGGACGGAAGTTCAACCCGCCGCCCGGCTGGCGGGTTCACTATGGCTTCGAACCGCCGCCCGGCTGGCAGCCCGATCCCGACTGGCCGCCAGCCCCGCCCGGCTGGCCGATGTGGATAGGCAGCGACGCACCGCGTTCTGCGCCCGGAGGCAGCGCCGGAGGCGGCTATGTGACCGGCTACCCGACTCCGGGGAGCCCGCAGCCGACCTGGCCGGCCGCGGTCAGCTGCGAGCCTCGCCGCCTGCTTACTACATGCCAGCGCGCCACTTCCCGCCAGCCCGGACCGGCCGTCGCCGCCGGACGGTGCGAAGCCTTGTCATCGCGGTGACCATCGTTGCCGTCATCGCCATCGCCGGCATCGTCGAGGCCGCGGTCGATGCCGCGCACCGGTCGCCCACCACGGGCCGCATCGTCAAGAAGGGGCACCTGGACGTGTTCTCCCTGCGAACGGGGGACTGCTTCCAGAGCCGGCCGTTCAGCGCGCTCGGGCGCGGCGTAGCCGGCGTGAAGGCCGTGCCGTGCCGGACCGCCCACAACGCCCAGGTCTTCGCGCAATTCAGGGCGGCGGACCCGGGGGGCTACCCGGGCCGCAAGGATCTGGTCAGGGAGGGCAGCCATGGCTGCGGCAGGAGGCTCGGGGTGATCGACAGGTCGAAGGCGCCCCGGTCGGTCCGCATCGGCGTCATCTACCCTAACTCCGTGGCCTGGTTCGAGGGCTACCGCAAGATCAGCTGCATCGTCCGCGACACCCGCCGGGGCCTGACGGCCTCGTTGCTGCGACCGGGCGCGGGTCGACGACGGCATCTTTCGCCCGGCTGAACCCGCACCACGCCGGCTTCACGTGGCCGGAGTCGCCGGGAGGGATTGTTATGCCGATAGCTTGTCGGGTGAGCGCAAACCACGGAAAGCGGGAGGGGCCGTGAGCGGCGAGCCGGGGACGTCTGCGGTGCGATTGTGGGGTGGCCGGTTCGAGTCCGGGCCGGCCGACGCGCTGGCGCGGCTCTCGATGAGCGTCCAGTTCGACTGGCGGCTGGCGCGCTACGACCTGCTCGCGTCGGGCGCGCACGCGCGGGTGCTGCACCGGGCCGGCCTGCTCGACGCCAAGGAGATCGCGCGGCTGCTCGCGGCCATCGACGAGCTCGGCAGGGACTGCCAGACCGGAGCGTTCCGGCCGACCGCGGCCGACGAGGACGTCCACACCGCGCTGGAGCGAGGGCTGCTCGAGCGGGTCGGATCGCTCGGCGGCAGGCTGCGCGCGGGCCGGAGCAGGAACGACCAGGTCGCGACCGACCTCAGGCTGTACCTTCGTGATCACGCGAGGCAGGTGGCCGCGCGGCTGGCCGAACTGCAGACCGCCCTGATGGGCCAGGCGGAACGGCATCTCGCTGAGCAGACGCCGGCGCCTGGGATGACCCACATGCAGCACGCGCAGCCCGTGCTGCTCGCGCACCAGCTGCTCGCGCACGCCCAGGCGCTGTCCAGGGACGTGGCGCGGCTGCGGGACTGGGACAAGCGAGCCGCGATCTGCCCGCTCGGGTCTGGTGCGCTCGCTGGCTCGTCGCTCCCCGTCGATCCCGAGGCGGTCGCGGCGGAGCTGGGCTTCGACGCCCCGGCGGCCAACTCGATGGACGCGGTCGCCGACCGGGACTTCGCGGCGGAGTTCTGCTTCGCCGCCGCCCTGGCCGGCGTGCACCTGTCGCGGCTCGGCGAGGAAGTTGTGCTCTGGACGTCGCACGAGTTCGGCTGGGCCGAGATCGACGACGCGTACGCCACCGGGTCATCGATCATGCCGCAGAAGAAGAACGCGGACGTCGCCGAGCTCGCCCGCGGCAAGGCGGGCCGCCTCATCGGCGGGCTGACCGGGCTGCTCACAACGCTCAAGGGGCTCCCGCTGACCTACAACAGGGACCTGCAGGAGGACAAGGAGCCAGTCTTCGACGCGGTCGACACGCTGCTGCTGGTGCTGCCCGCCATGGCGGGCCTGGTGAATTCGATGCAGTTCAGGGCCGACAGGCTGGCCCGCGGCGCCGCGGCGGGGTACGCGCTCGCGACCGACGTGGCCGAGCTGCTCGTCCGGCGGGGGGTGCCGTTCCGCGAGGCGCACGAGGCCGTCGGTCACCTGGTCGTCTGGTGCCAGGTCAACGACTGTGAGCTTGGCGACGTCAGCGATGAGGACCTGCAGAAGGTATCGCCGCACCTGACGCCCGATGTGCGGTCCGTGCTCTCGGTGCCCGGTGCCCTCGCCGCCAGGGACACGGCGGGCGGCACGGCGCCGAACCGCGTGGCCGACCAGCTGGCCGCGCTGCGGCAGGAGGTCGCCGCCGCCGCGGCCTGGGCTTCCGAGGGATGACCAGCCAGGTCCGGGACCTCGGCCATCCCTCAGAGGCCGCACAATGGCCGCCTCAGGGCTGGGACGTGCTGCCGCGCGACTTCTTCGACCGGCCGGTGCTGACCGTCGCGCCGGCGCTGCTCGGCACCGTGCTGGCGCACCGGGCCGCTGACGGGCTGGTGGCGGCGGAGATCGTCGAGGTGGAAGCGTACCGGGGGGAAGCCGATCCGGCATCGCACGCGTTCCGCGGGAAGACGGGCAGGAACGCGGTGATGTTCGGTGAGCCAGGGCACGCATACGTCTACTTCACCTACGGGATGCACTTTTGCGTGAACCTGGTCTGCCAGCAGCCGGGCGAGGCAGCCGCGGTGCTGCTCCGGGCCGGCCGGATCGTGGCCGGCGCGAGCCTCGCGGCCCCGCGGCGCGGCGCCGCACCGCGGGGACCTGCTGCGGAGCGGGAGCTGGCGAGGGGACCGGCCAGGCTCTGCCAGGCGCTGGCCATCGGGCGCGCGCAGAACGGCGCCGACGTATCCGGTCCGTCAAGCCCGCTGCGGGTGCTCGCTCCGGCAGGTTTCAGCGGCACGGCCCCGGGCGCGATCAGCTCAGGGCCGAGGGTGGGCGTGCGGCTAGGCGCCGAGGAGCCGTGGCGGTTCTGGGTGACCGGCGAGCGCGCCGTCTCGCCCTACCGCCCGCACGTGCCCAAGCGCCGCTCGGCGCCCCCGCCCGGCTCGCCTGGCTCGCCGGCCTCCCCGGCCCCGCCGGGCTCGTGATCACGGACGATTCCCTGCAGTCCTGCGGAAGGGTGTCCGTGATCATGGAAAGTGAGTTGGGGGGCGGGGATGGTTGATGGGAGTATGCAGCGGTGACCGACATCATCGACGATCTTGCCTGGCGCGGCCTGATCGCCGTCTCGACTGACCTGGACGAGCTCCGCAGATCGCTTGAGGCTGGCCAGATCACGTTCTACTGCGGCTTCGACCCTACCGCGGCCAGCCTGCACATCGGCAACCTCGTCCAGCTGCTCACCATGCGCCGGCTTCAGCTTGCCGGGCACCGGCCGATCGGCCTGGTCGGCGGCGCGACCGGCCTGATTGGTGACCCGAGCGGCAAGTCGGTCGAGCGGGTGCTGAACCCGCCCGAGGTGGTCGCCGGCTGGGTCAAGCACATCGGTGACCAGGTCGGCAGGTTGCTCGACTTCGACCCCGGCCCGGCCTCGGCGATGATGGTCAGCAACCTGGACTGGACGGAGGGGTTGTCCGCGCTCGCGTTCCTGCGCGACATCGGCAAGCACTTTCCCTTGAACCAGATGCTCTCCAGGGAGACGGTCAAGGCCAGGCTCGAATCGGGTGGCCTCAGCTACACCGAGTTCAGCTACCAGATCCTGCAGGCCAACGACTACCTCGAGCTGCACCGCAGGCACGGCTGCACGCTGCAGATCGGCGGCAGCGATCAGTGGGGCAACCTGGTGTCCGGCGTCGACCTGATCAGGAGGATGACAGGCGAATCGGTCCATGCGCTGGCCACGCCGCTGATCACCAGGCCGGACGGCACCAAGTACGGTAAGTCGGAGGGCGACGCCATCTGGCTGAGCCCGGAGCTGATGAGCCCGTACGCGTTCCACCAGTACTGGCTGAACCGGTCCGACGACGAGGTGCCCGCGCTGCTGCGGGTCTTCACGTTCCGCACCAGGACAGAGATCGAGGAGCTGGAGCGGGAGATCGCCGCACGACCGGCCGCCCGCGCGGCGCAGCGAGTGCTGGCCGATGACCTGACGACGCTCGTACATGGCGCCGATGAGACCGCCAGGGCGACGGCGGCGGCCAGGGCGCTCTTCGGGCGGGGCGAGCTGCGTGAGCTCGACGAGACGGTCCTCGCGGCCGCGCTCGCCGAGGTGCCGCACGCTACCGTCGCTCAGCTCGGCGCGACGGTGCCCGACCTGATGGCGGCGTGCGGGATCGCGCCGAGCAAGTCAGCGGCAAGGCGTGCCGTCGAAGCGGGCGGTGCGTACCTCAACAACGTCAAGGTGACTGACATCGACACGGCTCCCGCCGAGAATGACCTGCTGCGTGGCAGGTTCCTCGTGCTGCGCATGGGGAAGCGCAACACGGGCGGCATCGAGCTGACCGGCTGAGCCCTCAGGGAGTGCTGGTACGGCGCCGCGCGCCGGCCGTCGACGCGAGCCGCCGCACGTGCATCTGCACGTTCGTCAGACTCATGAGTCCCGATTTGACACGGTAGCCGGGCTTCCCTAATGTTCTCTACGGCTCGTTGCGAACCGGGTGGCCGGCAAGGCCCCGGTTGCGCGAGCCGCCAGCAGACAAACCTTCCGGTAGCCGGCAGTCTTGCGTGCCCGCCGCCTACGGAAGGACTACGCTGGTTGACACTGAGTAACCTGTACAAACCCGCATAACTGAATCTGCTGACTAACTTGACAGACACATGACTCGCAGGTAAGTTAGCAGGGTTGCCCCAGATGGAGTTTGAACGCTCCAGACGGTGAGCGTCCGCTCCTTGAGAACTCAACAGCGTGCTAAAAGCCAGTGCACATGCACATCCCCGTCAACGGGATCTGGGCTCTCGTGCCCAGTTCCCAGACGGTATATGCCAGATCGCTTCACAGGCCGGTCTTCCGGCCGATGAGGCAATCTCTTCAGTCTGCGGCCCGCCTGCTCGCTCCGCGAGCTGCGGCCGCGTGAGACATTCAATGGAGAGTTTGATCCTGGCTCAGGACGAACGCTGGCGGCGTGCTTAACACATGCAAGTCGAGCGGAAAGGCCCCTTCGGGGGTACTCGAGCGGCGAACGGGTGAGTAACACGTGAGGAACCTGCCCTTAGCTCTGGGATAGCTCCGGGAAACCGGGATTAATACCGGATACGACCACAGCCGGCCTCGGCTGCGGTGGAAAGATTTATCGGCTAGGGATGGTCTCGCGGCCTATCAGCTTGTTGGTGAGGTAACGGCTCACCAAGGCGACGACGGGTAGCCGGCCTGAGAGGGCGACCGGCCACACTGGGACTGAGACACGGCCCAGACTCCTACGGGAGGCAGCAGTGGGGAATATTGCGCAATGGGCGAAAGCCTGACGCAGCAACGCCGCGTGGGGGATGAAGGCCTTCGGGTTGTAAACCCCTTTCAGCAGGGACGAAGCGAAAGTGACGGTACCTGCAGAAGAAGCGCCGGCTAACTACGTGCCAGCAGCCGCGGTAATACGTAGGGCGCAAGCGTTGTCCGGAATCATTGGGCGTAAAGAGCTCGTAGGTGGTCTGTTACGTCTGCTGTGAAAACCTAGGGCTTAACCCTGGGCCTGCAGTGGATACGGGCAGACTAGAGGTAGGTAGGGGAGAATGGAATTCCCGGTGTAGCGGTGAAATGCGCAGATATCGGGAGGAACACCGGTGGCGAAGGCGGTTCTCTGGGCCTTACCTGACACTGAGGAGCGAAAGCGTGGGGAGCGAACAGGATTAGATACCCTGGTAGTCCACGCCGTAAACGTTGGGCGCTAGGTGTGGGATCCTTCCACGGATTCCGTGCCGCAGCTAACGCATTAAGCGCCCCGCCTGGGGAGTACGGCCGCAAGGCTAAAACTCAAAGGAATTGACGGGGGCCCGCACAAGCGGCGGAGCATGTTGCTTAATTCGATGCAACGCGAAGAACCTTACCAAGGTTTGACATGCAGGGAAAAGCCGTAGAGATACGGTGTCCGTAAGGGCCCTGTACAGGTGGTGCATGGCTGTCGTCAGCTCGTGTCGTGAGATGTTGGGTTAAGTCCCGCAACGAGCGCAACCCTCGTTCTATGTTGCCAGCGGATAATGCCGGGAACTCATAGGAGACTGCCGGGGTCAACTCGGAGGAAGGTGGGGATGACGTCAAGTCCTCATGCCCCTTATATCTTGGGCTGCAAACATGCTACAATGGCCGGTACAGAGGGCTGCGAGACCGCAAGGTGGAGCGAATCTCAAAAAGCCGGTCTCAGTTCGGATTGGGGTCTGCAACTCGACCCCATGAAGTCGGAGTCGCTAGTAATCGCGAATCAGCAACGTCGCGGTGAATACGTTCCCGGGCCTTGTACACACCGCCCGTCACGTCACGAAAGTTGGCAACACCCGAAGCCGGTGGCCTAACCCGCAAGGGAGGGAGCCGTCGAAGGTGGGGCCAGCGATTGGGACGAAGTCGTAACAAGGTAGCCGTACCGGAAGGTGCGGCTGGATCACCTCCTTTCTAAGGAGCACCTGGCACCGCGGAGTTTCCGGCGGTGTCCAGAGCCATATCCCGAGCGAATGTCTCGGGGTGGCAGCTCACTAGTGGAGCACTGGTTATTCGGTCTGGGCAGCTTGCCCGGGCTGGTTAGTACGGCCACCTGGTGCCCTCGGGCACCGCGGCACGGAACGCCAGAGCCCAGGGGTTGCACAGGCCGAGCACGCTGTTGGGTCCTGAGGGAACGGCCGCTGGGCTGGTTACCTCTGCCGGACCGGATCTCCCCCGCCACGCGGCGGTGGAGGACGGGTACCGCCCGTATCTTGAGAACTGCACAGTGGACGCGAGCATCATCTGTAGTTGCCAAGTTAATAAGGGCACACGGTGGATGCCTTGGTACCAGGAGCCGAAGAAGGACGTAGGAGCCTGCGATAAGCCCCGGGGAGTCGGCAACCAGACTTAGATCCGGGGATTTCCGAATGGGGAAACCCGGCGAGCGTAATGGCTCGTCACCCCTGCCTGAACACATAGGGCAGGTGGAGGAAACGTGGGGAAGTGAAACATCTCAGTACCCACAGGAAGAGAAAGCAACCGCGATTCCCTTAGTAGTGGTGAGCGAAAGGGGAACAGGCCAAACCGACCACGTGTGATAGCCAGCAGGCGTTGCGTGATCGGGGTTGCGGGACCACTTAGCCGGAGCTGCTGATCCGGCAGGGAGTAAGAAATCGCATGGATAGCCGAAGACGATGGAAATCGTCGGCACAGAAGGTGATACCCCTGTAGGCGAAATCTTTGCGACTCCCTAGTGGTATCCCAAGTAGCACGGGGCCCGAGAAATCCCGTGTGAATCCGGGAGGACCACCTCCTAAGCCTAAATACTACCTGGTGACCGATAGCGAACAAGTACCGTGAGGGAAAGGTGAAAAGTACCCCGGTGAGGGGTCGTGAAATAGTACCTGAAACCGTGTGCCTACAAGCCGTGGGAGCGTGTCAGCCTTCGGGCTGAAGTGAAGTGACCGCGTGCCTTTTGAAGAATGAGCCTGCGAGTTATGGTGTGTGGCAAGGTTAACCCGAGTGGGGAAGCCGTAGCGAAAGCGAGTCTGAATAGGGCGTCTGAGTCGCATGCTATAGACCCGAAGCGGAGTGATCTATCCATGGGCAGGTTGAAGCGCGGGTAAGACCGCGTGGAGGACCGAACCCACCAGGGTTGAAAACCTGGGGGATGACCTGTGGATAGGGGTGAAAGGCCAATCAAACTCCGTGATAGCTGGTTCTCCCCGAAATGCATCTAGGTGCAGCGTCGCGTGTTTCTTACCGGAGGTAGAGCTACTGGATGGCCTAGGGGGCCTACAAGCTTACTGAAGTCAGCCAAACTCCGAATGCCGGTAAGTGAGAGCGCGGCAGTGAGACTGCGAGGGATAAGCTCCGTAGTCGAGAGGGAAACAGCCCAGATCACCAGCTAAGGCCCCTAAGCGTGTGCTAAGTGGGAAAGGATGTGGAGTTGCAGAGACAACCAGGAGGTTGGCTTAGAAGCAGCCACCCTTGAAAGAGTGCGTAATAGCTCACTGGTCAAGTGATTCTGCGCCGACAATGTAACGGGGCTCAAGCACACCGCCGAAGCTGTGACATTCGCGCGATAGCCAGGCCCGCATTCAGTTGCGGGTCCAGGTGCGCGGATGGGTAGGGGAGCGTCGGGTGGCGAGCGAAGCGGCGGAGTGATCCAGCCGTGGATGCCACTCGAGTGAGAATGCAGGCATGAGTAGCGAAAGAGGGGTGAGAAACCCCTCCGCCGAATGACCAAGGGTTCCTGGGGCAGGCTAATCCGCCCAGGGTAAGTCGGGACCTAAGGCGAGGCCGACAGGCGTAGTCGATGGACAACGGGTTTATATTCCCGTACCCGCACAAGTGTGCCCATGCTGAATCTGGCGATGCTAAGCGCCTGAAGCGGCGACTCCTTCGGGAGGAGCTGTGGATCGCGCGACCCAGACCGGTAGTAGGCAAGCCGAAGGGGTGACGCAGGAGGGTAGCTCTACCGGGTGTTGGATGTCCCGGGGTAAGGATGTAGGGCGATGTGTAGGCAAATCCGCACATCATATGCCTGAGATCTGACGCCGAGCCGTTTTGGCGAAGTGAGTAATCCCATGCTGCCAAGAAAAGCCTCGCGGCTAGCACTTGAGTGGCCCGTACCCTAAACCGACTCAGGTGGTCAAGTAGAGAATACTAAGGCGATCGGGTGAACCGTGGTTAAGGAACTCGGCAAATTGTCCCCGTAACTTTGGGAGAAGGGGAACCGCGTCCGGTGATTGGACTTGCTCCATGAGCTGGCTGCGGTCGCAGATACCAGGGGAAAGCGACTGTTTACTAAAAACACAGGTCCGTGCAAAGTCGCAAGACGACGTATACGGACTGACGCCTGCCCGGTGCTGGAACGTTAAGGGGAGAGGTTAGTGGCCTTCGGGCTGCGAAGCTTTGAACTTAAGCGCCAGTAAACGGCGGTGGTAACTATAACCATCCTAAGGTAGCGAAATTCCTTGTCGGGTAAGTTCCGACCTGCACGAATGGCGTAACGACTTTCCCACTGTCTCAACCACGGACCCGGCGAAATTGCACTACGAGTAAAGATGCTCGTTACGCGCAGCAGGACGGAAAGACCCCGGGACCTTCACTGCAGCTTGACATTGGCGTTTGGGACGTCTTGTGTAGGATAGGTGGGAGACTGTGAAGCAGAGACGCTAGTCTTTGTGGAGTCAACGGTGAAATACCACTCTGGTCGTTCTGGATGTCTAACCTGGGTCCGTGATCCGGATCAGGGACAGTGTCTGGTGGGTAGTTTAACTGGGGCGGTTGCCTCCTAAAAGGTAACGGAGGCGCCCAAAGGTACCCTCAGCCTGGTTGGCAATCAGGTGTCGAGTGTAAGTGCACAAGGGTGCTTGACTGTGAGACAGACATGTCGAACAGGAGCGAAAGCTGGGACTAGTGATCCGGCGGTGGCATGTGGAAGCGCCGTCGCTAAACGGCTAAAAGGTACCCCGGGGATAACAGGCTGATCTTCCCCAAGAGTCCATATCGACGGGATGGTTTGGCACCTCGATGTCGGCTCGTCGCATCCTGGGGCCGGAGCAGGTCCCAAGGGTTGGGCTGTTCGCCCATTAAAGCGGTACGCGAGCTGGGTTTAGAACGTCGTGAGACAGTTCGGTCCCTATCCGCTGCGCGCGTAGGAGACTTGAGAGGGGCTGTCCCTAGTACGAGAGGACCGGGACGGACAAACCTCTGGTGTGCCAGTTGTTCTGCCAAGAGCACGGCTGGTTGGCTACGTTTGGAAGGGATAACCGCTGAAAGCATCTAAGCGGGAAGCTCGCCTCAAGATTAGGTCTCCCTCAGGGTTAACCTGGTAAGGCCCCCAGCTAGACGACTGGGTTGATAGGCCGGAGGTGGAAGCACGGCAACGTGTGCAGCTGACCGGTACTAATAGGCCGAGTGGCTTGGCTTCTACATTCTGATTTTGTTTGCGTCCACTGTGCGGTTCCCGAGGTGCGGTCGGCTGCTCTCTGAACAGCCCGGTACATCTCCATAGTGTTTCGGTGGCCTTAGCGAAGGGGAAACACCCGGTCCCATTCCGAACCCGGAAGTTAAGCCCTTCAGCGCCGATGGTACTGCGTGGGAGACTGCGTGGGAGAGTAGGACGCCGCCGGACATCTTCCCGCTGAGGGCCGTTACCGCAAGGTGATGGCCCTCAGCGTTTCAGTGTGTCTAGATGGGTGGCGAGAAGACGTGGCTGGGAGCGCTGGCAGCGGTCCTGAGGAGGACCGGGCGGCCAGCGGAAGCACCGGCGGATCCAGCGCGGCAGGCGGTCGCGCGGCGGGCGGCCGAGGCAGTGCTGGTTCGCCGCGATCGCCGCGCGGCGACTCGCGGTCGCAGTCCGGGTCCGCTTCGCGTGGCGAGCCGACCGCATCAGGCAAGCGGGCGGGACGCGCTGCGCGTGCCGATCAGGGTTCGCGCACGGACAAGCCTTCGCGCACGGGCAAGCCTTCGCGCACGGGCAAGCCTTCGCGCACGGGCAAGCCTGGCCTGGGTCGCCCGAGTCCACAGGGCCGCACGGGGGCCGCGGGAAGCGGAGCTGGGCGTTCGGCTTCCGCGCGGCCTGATGGTGAGGACGGCGCCAGATCATCTCGCTCGGGCACTGGGTCGCGTGCCGGCCGCCAGACCGGCGGCAGTTACCGGGGCGGAACGACCAAGCCCGGCTCAGCGCGCCGGGACCGGGACGGCTCTGGCGGCCGTTCTGGACCGCGCGGGGACGCTCGGGGGAGGCAGGATGACGCCAGCGGCACTGGCCGGCGCGGACGTCAGGACACCTACGGCGGCCGCACGGGCCGGCCCGACGACGAGCGCGATGCGCGCGACCGCGACGGTTACCGCGCCCGCGCAGGCCCGCGCGACGACGAGCGCGATGCGCGCGGCCGCGACGGTTACCGCGGCCGTTCGGGACAGCGCGGTGACCGTGAAGGTTACCGAGCTGGCGCAGGGCCACGGGGTACGCGCGGCCGGCCAGACAGCAGCGCCGGGCGAGCGGGTCGGCCTGAGGACTCTCGCGGACGGCTGGACAGGGACAGCGGCGGGCAGCGCGGCGCTCCTCGCGGACGGCAGGAACGGGACGGACCACGGGGAGAAAGCGAGCGGCCAGGCCCGAGGCGAGCGGCCGGCCCGCAGGGCCCGAGGCGAGCGGCCGGCCCGCAGGGCCCGAGGCGAGCGGCCGGCCCGCAGGGCCCGAGGCGAGCGGCCGGCCCGCAGGGCCCGAGGCGAGCGGCCGGCCCGCAGGGCCCGAGGCTACCTTCGGTGCCGACGAGCATCACGGCCGATCAGCTGGACCCAGCGGCACGAGCCGAGCTGAGGACCCTGCCGGCTGATCTCGCGGAGTCGGTCGCCAGGTTCCTGGTGGCGGCGGCGCAAGCCGACGACGCTGAGCGAGGTTACGAATACGCCCTCGCTGCTCGGAGGCTGGCGGCTCGGGTCGGCATTGTGCGCGAGACCTGCGGCGTCGCGGCCTATCGGGCCGGGAAATGGGCCGGGGCGCTCGCCGAGCTGCGCGCGGCGAGGCGGCTGACCGGCCAGGGCAGCTACCTGCCGCTGATGGCCGACGCTGAGCGAGCGCTCGGCAGGCTGGATCGCGGGCTCGACCTCGTCACCGGGCCCGAGGTCAGCGGCCTCAGCCGCGACATCCAGATCGAACTGCGGATCGTGGAGTCAGGCATCCGCAGGGACCAGGGCTTCCCGGAAGCCGCCGTGGTCGCGCTGCAGGTCCCCGAGCTCACCGACGGGCAGCGCAGGGCAGGCTCGGCGAGGCTGTTTTACGCCTACGCCGACGCGCTGATCGACGCGGGCCGCGAAGACGAGGCGCGTTACTGGTTCGGCCGGGCGGCGGCGTCCGATAGCGCGGGCGAGACCGACGCGGCCGAGCGGGCAGACGACATAGACATGCTGGTCCTCGATGACCTCGAAGCCGACGACATGTACGACGACGATCACGCTGACGAGGACGCGGTCGACGAACACGATCTCGCGGCGACCCGCGATGACGCCAGCTGATCAGGTTCCCAGGCTCGCGACGGAGGCGGACCTGCCGGCCATCACATCGGTCATCGCGGCCGCGTACGCCCGCTATCTGGACCGGATGGACAGGCCGCCAGCACCCGTTCTGGCCGACTACCGCTGTGCCATCGACGCTGGCCAGGTGTGGGTGACCGGCGAACCGGTCACGGCCGTTCTCGTGCTCGTTCAAGAACGGGACGCGATGCTCGTCGAGAACGTCGCGGTCAGCCCGGCGGCGCAGGGCACCGGCCTAGGGCGCCGGCTGATGGAGTTCGCTGAGCGGCAGGCACTCGCGAGCGGCCTCGGCCGCATGACGCTGTATACCAACCAGGTCATGACCGAGAACCTGACCATCTACGCCAGGCTCGGTTACCGCGAGACCGCCAGGCAGAGCCAGGACGGCTACAGCCGCGTCTTCATGGAGAAGGACCTGCGCACGTAAGACCTGACCTGGCTCATGGTCGTGGACTCGCGGCGGGTTCGCAGCTGGTAACCGGCGAAGTTGCGCACACTGAATCCGGGCGCGCGGGCGGGGATGCCGTACCTGCGGGACGGGTTAAGGCGGGGTCGGGCCCGCGGGGAAGTCGGTCAGCCAGCGGGTAGCTGGAAATGCCAGATGACCAGGTGCGGGCGGCCGATCGCAGCCCGCGTCGCCGATGGCAGGTAGTCCATCAGCGAAAACGGCCAGTCCTGCCAGTCGCCGATGTCGACCGCTGGCTCGGGCGGCGGTCCGTCCGCGCTGGTCGCGCGGGGCTCCTCGCACCGTCTGACCTGCAGGCCATGTCTCAGTGCCGCCCGCAGGTAGGCGCCGAGCTGATGCCGGTAGGTAGGCACGATGCGCGGTTCGCCCGCCGGGCCGCGGGCGGTGATCGCCGAGCCGCGGGTCACGAGCTCGGCGTGAATATCTGAGATGACCAGGTCGCCGCCGGGGCGCAGCACGCGAGCGAACTCTGCCAGCACCGGATCGAGGCGGCGGATGTGGACGAGGGCGAGCGCGCAGACGATGACGTCCACGGAGTCATCCGGCAGCGGCAGCCGGTCCAGCTCGGCGACGCGGAACTCGCCCTCGGGGACACGGCGCCGCGCGTGCGCGAGCATGCTCGGTGAGCTGTCCACGCCGATGACCCGGCGCCCGCGCGTAGCCAGGAACTCCGCGAAACGCCCGGTCCCGCACGCTGCGTCCAGCGCCACGCCAGGCTCCCGGCCGACGAGGCACTCGGCTACCACCGGCTCGTCGGCAGCGAACAGCCCGCCGCCAGCCTCCGCGTCATAGCCGGCCGACACCTGCTCGTAGACGGTCACCGTGCTGACCCGCTCAACCAGCACGCCGCGGTCCCGCAGCTGCTCGTCATCCAGCAGCCGCCGGATCTCGGCCAGCCGGGCCTCGGTGAAGGCGCGGTCGTGGTCCCCGGCCCAGGCGTCCAGCAGCGCGATGCCCTCGAGGCCGAGCAGATAGGCGAGCGGGTCCTGATAGATCATGAGAGGGGAGCATAAACATGCGCCAGCCGGGCTGCCCACAGAATTTCGGCGGTCCGCGCGCCCAGGCCGCAAGCCGAACAACTGGACCGTGGTGCTGGTTGCCCCTGGCGTGCGGAGTGCCGGCTTCACAGTGGCCCGGCCAACCACCACGAAGGCGATAAACCAGGGCACCACGAGCTCATCGAGCGCGGAGGTAGGGATGATGTCAGCCGACCATGGCCTGGCCGTCGCTGACATTGGCCAGATCGGCAGCCCCGTGCAGGTGACTAGCCTCAACGTCGGCAACCGCAATGCGCTCGCCAGTCCGGCCGACGTCGGCGTGCCAGGCAACAAGGACAGCGAGGTGCCGGAGCTCGCCAGGCCCGCAAGGATCCATGCTCCTGCTGGCTTCAGGCTCGCCAGCGAGCTGACCGGGCAGGGCGAGTCGCGGACCGGCCTGTCCGGATTCGGCGGCCGCCTCGCGATCGCCGCCCGCTGCTACGGGACCGGCCGTGTGCGGCTGACCTTCGGCACCGGCGCGCGGGAACGCCAGCTCGGCACGATCCGCTGCGACAACGCCGCGCACGAGGTCACGAGTGCGGTCGTGGTGCGGCCGCACGACCCGAACGCCGGTGTCACGGTCTGCGCGAGCGACCTCACGTCGTACCGGGTCATGATCGGGACGGTCAGGTAGCACCGCCAGCCGCGTCGCCGTTCCTGTCCAGCCAAGCCATGATGCCGGACACGTTCGACGGGGCTCCGGCGATCCTGTCGTACTTGGCGGCTAGCTCCTGGTCGGCGTCGGGGTCGAAGACCGCGTACCGCTCGCGGGTGCGCTCCGCCACCATGGCGACCGCGTGATCGAGATCCAGGCCCGCGCGCCGCGCCTGCCTGGTCTCCTCGACCCACAACTCGATCTCCTCTGCCGAGCGCTCCAGCGCCTCGTCAACCGCCGAGACCGGCCCGTAGTGGCTGAAAAGCAGGCGCGTCGGCCGGAGCGCGCCGAACATGCGCAGCGACTGGAGCGCGATCTGCAGATCGAAGTCGGGCGGCGGCGTGGCTGGCCGCTGGTCGCCGGTCTCGGGGATGTAGATCCCCGCGGCGTCGCCCACGTACAGGTCGCCGCTGACCGAGTCGACGAGCCCGACGTGATGCTTGGCGTGGCCGGGCGAGTAGTGACTCTCGAGGCGCCGCCCGCCGCCGAGATCGACGACACCGGTCCGCTGGACCGTGCGGATCCGGTCGGCCGGGGTCGGCGCGAGGGCGCCGAACAGGGCGTCAAGCTCGTCCCCGTACACCATCCGCGCGCTCGCCATCAGCCGGGACGGATCGGCCAGGTGCCGGGCGCCACGCTCGTGCACGACCACCTCCGCACCAGGGAACATCGCGGCGATGTCGCCGACGCCGCCGGCGTGATCGAGGTGGATGTGCGTGACCACGACGGTGGCGAGGTCACCGGCGCCCACCCCGAGGGCGGCCAGTGCGTCCCTGACCACCGGAGCTGACGGCGCGGTGCCGGTCTCCACGAGGCACGGACGGTCCGACCGGATCAGGTACCCGGCGGTGATGCCCGAGTAACCGGCCATCCTGGTGTCGATCTGGTAGACCTCGTGCCCGATCGCCATAACCGTCTCGGAATCAGGGACGATGCCGACGTCGTCTGCCATGGGGCTATCGTCCCAGCCAGGCTGCATCTGCCCGGACGCGCGCTACTGATTCAGCCCTCAGCGAACGAGCGGAGCACCAGTCCGGTGCGCGGCTTCGGGGCAAAAGAGGTCGACTTACGCGGAACCTTCTCGCCGCGGGCTGCCACCGCATAGACCTCGCCCGGCGTCATCGCGCTGCACAAAACCGCCGTTCCGCCCGCCGCCTGTGCGGCTCTGACGGCCGCCTCGGCGTCGTGATGCACGACGCGGACCGTGTCATCGTCGTCGGTGAGATCCCACAGCTTGGTGATCAGGAGTTCCTGCAGCACAGCGGCGGGGAGCGCCTGCCACTGCGCCGACCGGTCAGCCGGCATCGAGGCGGCTGCCTGCGCCGGGTCCGGCTGGCTGATCAGGTATGCCGACTCCCCGTCGGAGAGCACGAACGCGGGGCCGGTCGCGCTCGCCTTAGCGAGCGCGCTCACCGCGGCCGGCAGGCCGGCCATCGAGCCAGGCAGAACATGGATCGCGAACGCCGACGCGGCAAGCTTGGCCGCGTGCTGGACGTCGAATCCCGGGATGACCCGGTGGATCGCCCCGATCTGCGGCGGGTAGCTCGCCGAGTCGACCAGCAAGGCGAGGCCGTAATCCCACGGCCTTGGCCCGTCGCCGGCCTGACGCCGCCGCGCCTGCAGCTTCAGGTACGCCGCGTACCTGTGGTGGCCGTCCGCGATCAGCGCCTGGCGCGGGCCGAGGTCAGCGGCGATCGCCGCGAGCTCGTCGGGATCGGTGATGGCCCAGAGCTTGTGATGCAGCCCGTCGGAGGTGCAGGTGCTGATCAGCGGCTGCCGCGGCGACGACCCGCCGCAGCTGCCGGCGATCTCGGCGATGATCTTGGCGGTCGCGCCGACCGCGCCATCGCAGGGGGCGCTCGAGGTGATCGGCCGGTCTGCCGTCGCGTGGCTGTCGTACAGCAGGAAGATCGGCTCCAGGTTGGCCTGGGTCGCCTCCATCAGCGCGAGCCGCCCGGCAACCGGCCCCGGGGCGACATCCTCGTGCGGCAGCACGATTCCGGCTTGGGGCGGGACCAGTCTCAGCGCACCGATCAGGCCGCGCTGCACCCAGCCTGCCGCCGGGTCCGCCGCGGATTGCTCGTACAGATACAGGGCGGGCGCCGGGTCGGTGACCAGGATGTGCTCGTCCTGCCACTGGCTGAGCGACTCGCCCGCGTGGTGGTACTCCTCGCCGGGGTGGCCTGGCAGCGGTCTGGGCAGAATGAGGCGGACCACGTTATGCGGATCCGCGGCCATCAACTGGTCCTCTTTATCTCTGAAAATGACGTCGTACGGTGGAGAGGTGACCTCGGCGAGCCCGCTCACCCGGTCCTGCGCGTAACGGACGCCGCGAAACGGCGCCAGTTCCAGGCCCGCTGCTGCCTGGCCCGCTGATGCCGGAGACGACGGAGGGATCTGCACATATGTCAGAAGGATCTGCAGGCGGTCAGGATTCCCGTTCCGGCGAAAAGCCTGGCCCGGCCCGTCGGCCGGCAGCCGATCGGTCCGGGCAGGAAGACATATATGCCCTTTACCGCCGCGGTCTGGACTTGCTCGGCCGCGGCAGTCCGGCGGCGGCGGCGCAGCTGCTCAAGCGGGCGGCGGCCGCCGAGCCTGACTCGCGGAGCATCCTGGAGGCGCTTGGCCGCGCCCAGTTCGACACGCGGCACTATGAGGAGGCGGCCGGCAGCTTCCGCAGGATCGTGGACGCCAGCCCGAGCGATGACTACGCCCAGTTCGGCCTCGGTCTCGCGCTGGCCAGGACCGGAGATCATGGCGCCGCAGCTGAGCACCTCGCGCTGGCGGCCGCGATGCGCCCGGATCTCCGGCATTACACCGAGGCGCTGCGCAGCGTGCGGGCGACACTTCGCGCCCGGAGCCTTGTTGAAGGTGAAGAATAAGACTTATGCCCGTGAACGCACCAGGGCGGCGCGCCCTGACCGCCGAGTACGACGTCGTGCTGCTCGACCTCGACGGCGTGGTGTACTCGGGTCCGCAGGCCATCGACGGGGCGCCAGCGGCGCTGGCCAGGGCGAGGGAGGCTGGCCTGCGGCTCGCCTTCGTCACGAACAACGCCTCGCGCTCGCCGTCGGCGATCGCTGAGCACCTGAGCAGGCTGGGCGTGGCGGCTACGTCCGCCGACGTGGTGACGTCGGCCCAGGCGGCCGCGACGCTGATCGCCGACAGGTTCCCTGCCGGGTCGGCCGTCCTGGTGGCCGGGTCGAACGGCCTGCGGCTCGCGCTGCGCGAGCGCGGGATGCGGCCGGTGTCGGTCGCGGCTGACCGGCCAGTCGCGGTTGTCCAGGGCTTCGCGCCCGGCATCAACTATGAACTGCTGGCCGAGGCCGGCGTCGCGGTCAGGGACGGCGCGTTCTACGTGGCGACGAATTCAGACTCCACGCTGCCCACGCCGCGCGGGCCGCAGCCCGGCAACGGATCGCTGCTGTCGGTGATCATCACGGCGACCGGGGTGCAGCCCGTCGTGGCCGGCAAGCCGCAGACCCCGCTGCACGCAGAGGCAGTCGCGCGGACCGGGGCGCAGCGCCCGCTGGTCGTGGGCGACCGGCTCGACACCGACATCGAGGGCGCGCTGCGCGGCGGCGCCGACAGCTTGCTCGTGCTGACGGGGGTCAGTTCGGCGAAGGATGCCGTGCTGGCGCCGGCCGGGCGGCGGCCCACCTACGTCTCCGCGGATCTAGGCGGGCTGATCGAGCCGCAGCCGGCTATCGGCCCGCGGGGGAGGGGCAAGCCAGACGGTGCGTGCGCCGGCGAGTCTGGCGCGCTCCGCTGCGGCGGCTGGCAGGCGGTCGTGCCTGGAGAAACGAGCCCGATCGAGCTGGCAGGCGGCGGCGCCTGGATCGACGGCCTGCGCGCGCTCTGCGCAGCCGCCTGGGCAGCCGGTGACGTCACCGAGGACATGGTCGCCCCTGCGCTGAAGGCCCTCGGCGACCCGCGCTAGTCATACCCGGATACCACGCGCCGGCGGGCCGTACGCCCGCGGACCGACGCGGGGCGAGCGCGGATCTCAGCCCGCAGGCGGATAGCAAATAAGATCACCGGGTTCCTCGGCCCGAACGGGGCCGGGAAGACCACCACGATGCGGCTGATACTCGGCCTGGACCGGCCGAGCGCCGGGACCGTGACCGTGAACGGCCGGCGGCGCGGTCCGCGACGACGGTGACGGCAGCCTGACCGTGCACGGGCTCGAGCCCGATCAGCTCGGCAACCTGGCGTTCGAGAACGACATCAGGCTGCACGAGCTGACACCGGTGACCGCGTCGCTGGAGCAGGCGTTCATGGACCTGACGGCGGCAAGCGTCGACTTCCGCGCCGGGCTGCCTGGCGAGCACGCGGGAAAGGCGGCCTGACGTGGCGACGACGACGATGGAGCGGCCCGGCGGCGCCCACGCGAGGCGGGCAGGATCCGGTGACCGGGTCGGGCTCGTGAGCGTGATCCAGTCCGAGTTCACCAAGATCCGGTCCGTCCGCTCCACCTACTGGACGCTGCTCGCGGTGATCGTGGTCCGCGTGGGCATGGGCGCGCTGTTCAGCGCCGGCCACGTGGCCCAGGCCAACGGCGCGGCCAACGCGGCTGAGCGGGTGTCGGCGCTGGCCAGCGCCCGGTCCGGCGCCGTGATGGGCAGCCTGATCGGCCTGCTGGTCGGGCAGCTGGTGATCGCCGTGCTCGGCGCGCTGACCATCACCTCGGAGTATTCGACCGGCATGATCAGGACCTCGCTGACCAGCGTGCCGCGGCGTGGCACCGTGTGCGCGGCCAAGGCGCTGGTCTTCGGCGCCGTCGCCCTCGTGGCGGGCATGGTCACCAGCTTCGCGTCGTTCTTCGCCGGCCAGGCGGTGCTTTCCGGGGTGCACGCCAGCGTGAGCCTCAGCCAGTCTGGGGTGCTGCGGGCCCTCATAGGGGGCGGGCTGTTCCTGGCCGTGTGCGGGCTGCTCTCCTACGGCGTCGGCGGCGTGCTCAGGCACACCGCCGGAGCGATCGCGGCCGCGGTCGGCCTGCTGTCCGTGGCCTCGAGCCTGAGCCAGTTCCTGCCGGGCCCGCCGAGCGGCTGGCCCGGCCAGGCCGACATCGACAAGTGGATCCCGTTCAACGCGGGCGGCACGATCTGGGAGCACGTCAGCGGCGTGAACCTGTGCTCGCCCTGGATCGGGTTCGCGGTGTTCTGCTGCTACGCGGCCGCCGCGATGACGGCAGGCCTGATCGTGTTCCTCCGCCGGGATGCCTGAGCGGTGCCGGGTCGCCCTGAGGTCTGACCTGAAGATCAGACCTCAGGGCGACGCCCGGCCGCGACGGCCGGGCCAGACTGATCCGAGCGGCAGGAAGGAAGGACCCCGACATGATTGAGGCACGCGGCCTCACGAAGAGATACGGCGAGACGCTCGCCGTCGACAACCTGTCCTTCAGCGTCGAGCCCGGCAAGATCACCGGATTCCTCGGCCCCAACGGCGCGGGCAAGACCACGACCATGCGGCTCATCCTCGGCCTGGACCGCCCAACAGGCGGCACCGTGACGGTCGACGGCAAGCCGTTCGGCCGGCATCCCTGGCCGATGCGCGAGGTCGGCGCGCTGCTGGACGCGAAGGCCGTGCACGGCGGCCGCAGCGCGTACAACCACCTGCTGTGCGTGGCGCAGACCAACAACCTGCCCAAGCGGCGGATCGGCGAGGTGCTCGACCTGGTCGGGCTCGGTGACGTGGCCGGCAAGCGCTCGAAGGGCTTCTCGCTCGGTATGGGCCAGCGGCTCGGCATCGCCTGCGCGCTGCTCGGCGACCCGAAGATCCTCATGTTCGACGAGCCGGTCAACGGGCTCGACCCCGAGGGCATCATGTGGATCAGGAACCTGATGAAGGCGCTCGCCGCCGAGGGGCGCACGGTCTTCGTCTCCAGCCACCTGATGTCGGAGATGGAGAACACGGCCGACCACCTGATCGTCATCGGCCGCGGCAAGCTCATCTCGGACTGCACAACCGCCGAGTTCATCGCGGCCAACTCCCAGCAGTCGGTCAGGGTGCGGACGCCGCAGCCGGACGAGCTGACCTTGCTCGCGACCGCGGCCGGCGCGACTGTGCGCGAGGACGCAGGAGACGCGCTCGTCCTGCTCGGCATGACCGCCGCGCAGGTCGGTGACCTCGCGTTCGAGAACGGGATCAGGCTGCACGAGCTCGCTCCCGCGCACGCCTCGCTCGAGCAGGCGTTCATGGAGCTGACCGCGTCGAGCGTCGAGTTCCACGCCGGCCTGCCTGACGAGGCGATGGCGGACGGACCAGCTGACGAGGCTGTGGGACAGTCAGCCCACGCGGGAGGGGTGGCCTGAGATGGCGACGGCAGTCAGTCACGACGTCCTGGTCGGCGGCGCCGTCGGGCGCCAGCCGCCGGGCCGGGCCGGCTTCATCGGCGCGGCGCGCTCGGAGTTCACGAAGATCCGCTCGGTGCGCTCGACCTACTGGACCCTGCTGGCTTTGGTCCTCGCGTCCGTGGGGATCGGCGCGCTGTTCAGCTGGGGCCAGACCCAGCGGCTGCTGCGGTTCGAGCGGGGCACGACGCTGCGCGGCGGCAAGATCCCGGCCGGCTTGGCCCAGCACGTCGCCAGCGAGATCCACTCGCAGGCGGCCAGCATCAGCCTGTTCGGCCTGATCTTCGGGCAGCTGATCATCATCGTGCTCGGCGCGCTGGCGATCACGTCGGAGTACTCGACCGGGATGATCAGGACGTCGCTGACCGCGATGCCGCGGCGCGGCACCGTGTTCGCGGCCAAGGCCGTCGTCTTCAGCATGGTCGCGCTCGTTATCGGCCTGGTCACCAGCTTCCTCGCGTTCTTCGCGGGCCAGGCGATCCTGTCCACCCAGCACGTCGACGTCACGCCCGGGCAGCCGAACGTGCTGCGTACCGTGATTGGCGGCGGGTTGTTCCTGGCCGTGTGCGGGCTGCTGTCGTTCGGCATCGGCGCCATGCTCAGGCACACGGCGGGCGCGATCGCGGCCGGCATCGGCCTGATGTTCGTGCTGTGGATCCTCAGCCAGTTCCTGCCAGGGCCGCCGAGCGGCTGGTTCGGCCAGGAGGACATCGACAAGTGGATCCCGTTCAACGCGGGCTCGACGATCTGGGAGAGTCAGGCCAACGGGCTGCACCCGTTCTCGCCGTGGATCGGGTTCGCTGTGTTCTGCGCCTACACGGCGGTCGCCATCGTCGGCGGGGTGATCGTCTTCCTGCGCCGCGACGCGTGACGCGTCATAGCAGCGTCATGACCGAGACCCGCTTGACCGCCGCGCCCTCCAGGTCCGCCAGGACCGGGACGTCGTAGGCGGCCAGCTCGCGCAGCGTCGGCCGGGGCAGGAAGGCCCGGCCGGCGTCGCCGGTCAGGACCGCTGCGCCGCGCTCGCGAGCCCGGCGCAGCAGGCCGAGCGTTCGATCGGCGAGCGTCCGTTCATACCAGACGTCGCCCGCCAGGATCACCGCCGCTTCCTCTCCCGATCCGTCGAGCACGTCGCCGGTGACGCCGACCCTGACGTTGTTGGCCGCTGTGTTCAGCCCGATCGCCGCGACCGCGAGCGAGTCGACCTCGCTGGCGAGCACCCGGGCCGCGCCGGCCAGGGCCGCGGCGATCGCGCCGACGCCGGACCCAGACCCGAGGTCGAGCACCTGGCGTCCGGCGACGAGCCGGGGATGGTCGAGCACGTACCTCGCGAGCGCCTGGCCGCCAGGCCAGGCGAACGCCCAGAACGGCGGCGGCCGCCCGCCCGGACTGGCCTCGCGCTCGCCCGGGTCGGCCTCGCGCTCGCCCCAGCCTTGTTCGGAGGCCTCCCAGACGCGGAAGGCGTCGTCGGCGAGATACAGCCTGATCTCGGGAACCAGCGGAACCGGCCGCAGCGCGGAATGCGCGCGCACGAACGCGACGGCCCCGGCGGTCGTGGCCGCCGCCGGCAACGGCCCGGTGCGCGCGCCGCGGCGGGAGGCGTCCGGCGCCGTCATGGCCGGTCAGGGCCCGGGGCCGGCAGCCGGCCAGGCGGGCCAGGCTGGCACGACGGGCACCAGAACGTCACCCGTTCCTGAGCTGGTCCGCCACGCCCCGCGTGGCCGTCGGCCAGCACCCTGGTCCCGCATCGCCGGCACGGCCGGCCAGCCCTGCCGTACACCCAGGTCTCCTGCCCGCGCGCCGTGTTGCCGGTCGTGACCTGCCCGGCGCGTTCCTTGTTCGCCTCGAGCAGGCGCTGCGCGAGATCAACGAGCGGTTCGAGTTCGCCTGCCTGGTCGACCGGCTGCCACGGGCTGATGCCGCGCAGGAACAGCACCTCGGCCTTGTACAGGTTCCCGATGCCGGCCAGTTTCCTCTGGTCGAGCAGCGCCTCCCCGATCGGCAGGCCCGGCCCGGCCCGCAGCCTCCTGACCGCCTCCGCGGCGTCCCAGTCAGGGCCGAGCAGATCTGGCCCGAGGTGGCCGACCGCGCCGTCCTCGCGGGTGGTCCGCAGCACCTCGACGACGCCGAGCAGGTAGCCGATCGCCTGCCACTGCGCGTTCTCGAGCACCAGCCGGATCCGGTGATCGCGAGACGGCAGCCGGCCGGCGGGCCTGACCCGCCAGGAACCGTCCATCCGCAGGTGGGTGTGGATCGTGACGCCACCGTCGACCCTGATCAGGAGGTGCTTGCCGCGAGCGAGCGCCTGCCGGACGGACCGGCCGGTGAGGTTCGTGGTGGCGAAACGCGGCACGCGGAAGTCGGTGCGGGTCAGCACGCGGCCCGCGAGCGCGGCGTCGAGCTGCCGCGACACGCGCCAGACCGTGTCACCCTCGGGCATCACCCCAGGATCCCACCGGTCGGGCACCGGCGGAGTCCTGGCGGACCGGTCAGGTCAGGCCGGACTCCCGCAGCGTGATGTTGAGCCGGCCCGCTGCCAGGCCGATGTCAGGCCGCTCGGTGCCGGCGATGGTCTTGGTGACGCCGTGATAGGCGAACCGCGCTGGGCCGCCGAAGAGGAACAGGTCGCCGGACTCGAGCGTGATGTCGTGCCAGGGCCTGCCGCGGCTCTCGGCGTTGCCGAACCGGAACACGCACGCCGAGCCGAGGCTGAGCGATACTACCGGAGCGGCCGAGCGCTCGTCCTTGTCGGCGTGCATGCCCATCCTGGCCGCGCCGTCGTAGTAGTTGATCAGCGCGACGTCGGGGGCGTACGCCGCGCCCGTGCTCGTGCCCGTGCACGTGCCGGTGCCGGTGCCGGTCCCGGCGTCGGCGAGCGCGCGCCGGCCGAGATCGGCGAGCCAGCCGGGAAACGGCTTGACCGCGGCGCCGTCCACGTCGTCGGCGGTGCGCGAGTACCGGTACGGCATCCAGTGCCAGCCCAGGCACACGGTCTGCACGGACATCTGACCACCGGACGGCATCGCGGTGTGCCGCATCCCTGCGGGCGGCCGAGCCCATTCCCGGCAGGCCGCAACCAGATGCTGTTGTTCTGCCACGCTGAGCCAGCCGGGCACGTGCACGGCACCGGGCGCGACCTCGGCCCGCGGCCGCCCCAGCAACCCGCTCACCCCCGCCACGCTACCGCCGCCCGCCCGGGTTCCGCCGCGTCCGCCCGGGTTCCGCCGCCCGGCCTCGCTCGCAGTCGGCCCGCCCGCCCGGCACCGGCACCTATAACCGATATACCCGGTATTTGCCCGCCACCAACGTGCGGGAAATTGAACATCTATGTGACATCGAGGGTCTTCATTGAACGTCGATGGGACATAGGTGTTCAATTTCTGACGGCGCCGTCGGTGGCATCTGGCAGATTGTCGGCCATGGGACGCACCCTGTTATATGACAAAGCGATCATGACGGAGATGATCGCTCGTCAGAAGGGCATCATCAGCCGCGTTCAGGCGTTGTCGTGCGGTCTGACGTACCAGGCCCTCCGGTACCGCATTCGTGCCGGAGGGCCGTGGCAGGTTCTCGTCCCAGGGGTCTACGCGACCTTTACCGGCGCGGTCACGCTCGACCAGAAGGAGATTGCCGCCCTTCTTTACACGGGCCGGGGCAGCGTCATCACCGGGCAAGCCGCGATGGCCGCGCACGGCGTCAGTAATCTCGGCCGAACCGTGGTTGATGTCTTGATTCCGGCAGCTTCCCAACGCAGGGATCAGAGGTTCGTGCGCGTATTGCGCACGTCGAGGATGCCGAAAGTCGTGTTCATGAAGGGTGAGTTGCGGTACGTGCCCGTGGCGAGAGCGGTGGCGGACGCGGCGCGGCAAGCGAATGCCATGAATGACGTGCGATCGCTGGTGGCGTCGGCGGTTCAGCTGCAAAAGGTCACGGTGGCTGAGTTAGCCGTCGAGCTCGGGGAGGGGCCGACGGCAGGGTCGGCGCGGTTCAGAGAGGCGATGACAGAGGTGGCTGACGGAGTCAGGTCGGTCGCCGAGGGCGACCTGCGCAAGTTGATCGGGAGATCGGAGCTGCCTGAGCCGTTTTACAACCCGCGGCTGTATGTGGACGAGGAGTTCGTCGGGAGCCCGGACGCATGGTGGCCTGATGCGGACGTCGCCGTCGAGGTTGACTCCAGGGAGTGGCACCTGTCGCCAGCCGACTGGGAGCGGACCATGGCCAGGAACTCGCGGATGAGCGCGCTCGGCATCTCCGTCTTGCCCTATCCGCCGAGAAGGATCGCCGCGGAGCCGCGGTCAGTGGTCGCCGAGATCAGAGCGGCGCTGGAAGTCGGACGAGCCCGGTCGCGGCTGCCGATCAGGACCGAACGGGCTCGCTGAGCGACTGGAGGAGGGTGACGCTGTGGACGGGCGATGCGGTGGCTAGAGCAGCCGCCGCAGGTGGAGCAGGTCGAGGAAGCTGCCTTCGACCTTGAGGCGCCCGCCCAGCCAGGCGCGGGCGAAGCTGCCGGGATCCTTGGCGATCGCGACGACGTCGTCGCTCTTGGCGGTGAACCGGATCTGAGCCGTCGGCGAGTGGTCGCCTGCCTTTTTGACCGGATCGGCGCCGTGCGGTCCGAGCCTGGTCAGGTACGTCACGCCGAGATCGGACACACTGCAGCTGAGCGTCCTGTCGATCAGCTTCGCCTGCCGAACCTGCTCGTCCATCTCCGAGATGCGGCCCGTGAGGTTCTCCAGGGCCATGCGACACTCATCCGCGGTCGCCATCGTCACCTCACTTTCTCGGTATTTCTCTGTCGCGAACCCAGAACTCAGACATCGGGGGCGCGCCCGCCCCTCCAATGGCGGCAGCTTGACGTGCTGGACGGTAGCGTTCCAGACAGGGACGCAGGGCGAGATCCCGGCACACGGCAGGCGCGAGCTCGCTGAGCTCGCGCCGCCCGCGACCTCGGGTCCGCCGGACCTGCTAACTATGGCACGAGGAGCTGGTAACACGATGGAGCACGACCCCGGATCAGGCGCTGGGCCGGCTGGAGCTGGAGGGGCTGCCGGGTCTGGTGAGCTAGCCGAGCCCGACGAGTCAGCTGCGGCACCGACGGGGGAGCCGAGAGTCGATGCCGCCGTCAGCGGGCTGGACGAGCTCGGGGAGCTGCCCGTTTCCGAGCACCCCGGCGTCTACGAGCGGGTCCATGAGCAGCTGGTGGAGGTGCTCGGCGAACTCCACCCTGGTACGCAGAATCGCTGAGACGCGAGGGCCGATGACGAAGAGAACGCGACTGGACGCGGAGCTGGTACGCCGCGGCCTGGCGCGGTCGCGGGATCAGGCCGCCGACCTGATAGCCGGCGGTCAGGTGCTGGTGTCCGGCCAGGCAGCCGGGAAGGCCGCGACGCAGGTCGCGCAGGACGCGGCGATCACGGTGCAGCGCGAGGACCCGGGACCCGACTATGTCTCGCGCGGCGGTTACAAGCTCGCCGGAGCGCTCAAGGTGTTCACCGGCCTTAAGGTGGCGGGACGTTACTGCCTGGATGCCGGCGCATCGACCGGCGGCTTCACCGACGTGCTGCTGCGGGCGGGCGCGGCGCATATCGTCGCGGCCGACGTCGGCTACGGCCAGCTCGCATGGAGCCTGCGCACCGATCCCCGGGTCACGGTGCTTGACCGGGTGAACGTGCGGAACCTCCAGCCGGGCCAGATCGACCCGCGTCCTGACGTCGTGACCGCAGACCTGTCGTTCATTTCACTGACCCAGGTGCTACCCGCCCTGGCGGCCTGTGCCGCGCCGGACGCGGACTTCGTGCCGATGGTCAAGCCGCAGTTCGAGGTCGGCAGGCGAAAGGTCGGGTCACGTGGGGTCGTCAGGGATCCCGAGTTGCGGGCGCAGGCGGTCGCGGCCGTGGCACGCGCGGCGATGGACATCGGACTTGGCGTGCAAGGCGTCACCGCGAGCCCGCTGCCTGGTCCGTCAGGCAACGTGGAGTACTTTCTGTGGCTGCGCCGCGGCGCGCCGCCGCTCTCGGAGGACGAGCTGAGCGCGGCGATCGCCGGAGGACCGCGGTGAGCGCGCCCGGCGCCCGCAGCATGCTGCTCGTCGCGCACACGGGTCGCCCTGAGGGCCTGCAGACCGCGCGGGCGGTGGCTGGCCGGCTCTGTGCGGCCGGCGTGACCGTGCGCGTGCTGAAATCCGAGGCCGACGACCTGGACTGCCCGAACACGATCGTGCTGCCGGTCTCGCCGGATGCGGCCGCCGGCGCGGAGATGGTGGTGGCTTTCGGGGGGGACGGGACGCTGCTCAGGGCCGCGGAACTGGCCCGCCCGGCGGGCGCGCCCTTGCTCGGCGTGAACCTCGGACATGTCGGGTTCCTCGCCGAAACCGAGCCCGATGTGCTGTCGGACGCCGTCGATCACATCCTGGACGGCCACTACTGGGTCGAGCCCCGGATGACCATTGACGTCACCGTCCAGCAGAACGGCTCGGTCCTGGCGACCGCATGGGCCCTCAACGAGGCCACCGTCGAGAAGGCCGCCAGGGAACGGATGCTCGACCTGGTGACCGAGGTCGACGGCAGGCCGTTGTCCCGCTGGGGCTGCGACGGCATGGTGTTCGCCACCCCCACGGGCTCGACGGCATACGCGTTCTCGGCGGGCGGGCCCGTGGTCTGGCCCGATGTCGAGGCGCTGCTGCTCGTGCCGATAAGCGCCCACGCCCTTTTCGCAGGACCTATGGTGGTATCGCCGGAATCGGTGCTGGCCGCGGAGCTCATCGGGGCCACGGGCGGCAAGGGCGGGACGTCAGGAGCCGTGCTGTGGTGCGACGGCCGCCGCATGGTCGACCTGCCGCCCGGTGCGCGGATCGAGGTCAGGCGGGGCGCCATGCCCGTCCTGCTCGCCAGGCTGCGGCACGATGCGGACGGCGAAACCGGCCCTGACGGCCAGGGCACGGTCATCGGAGCGTCCTTCACCGACCGGCTGGTGGCGAAGTTCGGCCTGCCCGTGTCGGGCTGGCGCGGCCGCGCCGAGGCACGGCATGAGTCACGGCAGGACGCGGCGAGGCAAGACGAGGAGCCGGCGGGCGATGCTTGAGGAAGTCAGAATCAGCGGCCTCGGCGTCATCGACGAGGCCGTGCTCGAGCTGTCCCCTGGCTTCAACGTCGTCACCGGCGAGACAGGAGCCGGCAAGACCATGGTCGTGTCCGGGCTCGGGCTGCTGTTCGGCGGCCGGGCCGATCCGTCCAGGATCCGGCCTGGTGCCGACCGGGCGACCGTGGAGGGCCGGCTGCGGACCGACCCGGAAGGCGAGGTGGCCAGGCAGGTCAGCGACGCGGGCGGCGACCTGGACGACGACGGCGGGACGCTCGTGCTGGTCAGGTCCGTCTCGGCGGAGGGACGTTCGCGGGCATTCGCCGGCGGCCGCTCGGTGCCCGTGTCCCTGCTGACTTACCTGTCCGAGGACCTCGTGGCCGTGCACGGCCAGGCCGACCAGCAGCAACTGCTGAAGGCGGGAAGGCAGCGCCAGGCGCTCGACCGGTTCGCCGGATCCGAGCTCGGCCGTGTGCTCGCGGACTACCAGCGGGCGTACAACCAGCACCTCAAGGTCGCCGGTGAACTGGCCGAGCTGACCTCGCTCGCCCGCGAGCGCGCGGCCGAGGCCGAGGACCTGCGGCAGGGGCTGGACGAGATAGAGCGGCTCGAGCCGTCCGACGGCGAGGACCTCGAGCTGCACGCGGAGGCCGACCGGCTCTCGAACGCGGACACGCTGCACTCAGCCGCGACGACCGCGCACGAGGCCCTGATCTCCGACCCGTCCAGCGCCTCCTACGAGTCGGCCGACGCGCTCAGCCTGCTCGGCGCCGCTCAGCACGCACTGGAGAGCGCCGCTCAGCACGATCCCGCGCTCGGCGAGCTCGCCGCCCGGCTGACGGAGGCGTCGTACCTGATCTCCGACATCGCGGCCGAGCTCGCCTCCTACGCGGACTCGGTGGAAGCCGACCCGGTCAGGCTCGCCACCGTACAGGACCGCCGGGCGGAGCTGACCAGGCTGGTCCGCAGCTACGGATCAGCGCCCGTCCCGCAGCCGGCCCCGGCAGCGACCGATGCCGAATCTTCCAGCGACAACAGGACGTCCGCGGCTGGTGACGCACCCGGCGAGGCGCCGCAGCCGGTGGTCCCCGACCTAGCTGCCGTGCTGGCCTGGGCGAAGGGAGCCGCGGCGCGGCTCGCCGAACTGGACAACGACGACGACAGGGTCGCCAGCCTGCAGGCGCGGGAGGCTGAGCTGGCGGGTACCGTCAGGGACCTGGGCGGCGCGCTCACCGCGATGCGGCAGGAAGCGGCCGCGCGCTTTGACGCAGCCGTCACGGCCGAGCTGACCGCATTGGCGATGCCGCACGCCGGGCTGAACGTCATAGTCAGCCCGATGAAGGAGTACGGCCCGCACGGCGGCGACGACGTCGAGATCCGGCTGGCAGCGCACCCTGGTGCGCCCGCGTTGCCGCTGCATAAAGGCGCTTCAGGCGGTGAGTTGTCCAGGGTGATGCTCGCGATCGAGGTGGTCTTCGCCGGTGCCGATCCGGTGCCTACCTTCGTCTTCGACGAAGTGGACGCCGGCGTGGGCGGCAAGGCTGCCGTGGAGATCGGCCGCAGGCTCGCCAGGCTAGCCAGGCTTGCGCAGGTCATCGTCGTCACCCACCTGCCGCAGGTGGCCGCGTTCGCCGACACGCACCTGGTCGTCGAGAAGGCCGAGGACGGGCTGGTGGTCTCCAGCGGCGTCACACGGCTCGACGACGCGGGCAGGGTGCGGGAGCTATCCAGGATGCTGGCCGGGCTGGAAGACTCTGCGTATGGCCGCGCGCACGCCGGCGAGCTCCTCGAGGCGGCAGCCGCTGAGCGGGCGGAGTCGGCGAGGTCGCAGTGATCACCGTGACGGTGAGTGATGAGTAAACCTGCGGTGCCGTCGGAACGTAGCACTTCTGGCACACTTAGTAACGCAATGAGAGCCTACTCGCGGAGGCTGGCTGGCGGGCGCACGAACGGAGCGGCCGACCAGCCCGGCCTGGTGGCGCCCGCCAGGCTGGACCGCCGCACCAAGAACCTGACCCGGCGGCTGCGCCCTGGCGACATCGCCGTCATCGACCACGAGGACCTCGACCGGGTCAGCGCCGAGTCGCTGCTGAGCTGCGAGGTCGTCGCCGTCGTCAACGCCTCACCCAGCATGACCGGCCGGTACCCGAACCTGGGGCCGCAGTTGCTGATCGAAGCCGGCGTCCCGCTGATCGACGATGTCGGTCCTGACGTATTCGAGAAGGTCAGGGATGGGCGCACGGTTCGCCTGGACGGCGACACGCTCTACATAGGCGAGGTGGTGGCGGCGAAGGGGACCGTGCAGACTGCCAGTTCCGTCGCCAGCGCGATCATCAAGTCCAAGGCCGAACTCGCCGCTCAGATCAGGGCGTTCATGGCGAACACGGTCGAGTACATCAGCCGCGACTTCGAGGAACTCATCGACGGCATCCGGGTTCCCGAGCTTCGGACGAAGCTCGAAGGACGGCATGCGCTGGTGATCTCACGGGGCTACCGTCACCGCGAGGACCTGAAGGCGCTGCGCGCCTACATCAGGGAGTTCAAGCCGGTGCTCGTCGCCGTGGACGGCGCCGCCGACGCGATCCTTGACGCGGGCTACAAGCCGCATCTCATTGTCGGCGACATGGATTCGGTCACGGACCGCGCGCTCACCAGCGGCGCGGAACTCGTCGTGCACGCCTACGCGGACGGCCGGGCCCCTGGCCTGGACCGGATCAAAGCGCTGGGATTGGACTCCGTTCTCTGTCCGGCGGCGGGCACCAGCGAGGACCTGGCCGTGCTGCTCGCTGACGAACTCGGAGCGCGCCTCATCGTCGCCGTCGGCATGCGCTTCAACCTGGTCGAGTTCCTCGACAAAGGACGACCGGGAATGGCCAGCGCGATCCTGACCAGGATGCGCGTAGGCGACAAGATCGTCGAGCCGAAGGGCGTCAGCCGGCTCTACCAGAGCCGGGTGTCGACCCCCTGGCTCGTCGTGCTCGTCGTCGCCGCTGTGGTGACGATCCTCGTGGCGCTCGCTTCGCTTCCCGTCGGCCAGATTGTGCTCCGGTTCATCGGGCTTGAGCTCAGCCCGTTCTGGCACTGGCTGACGGGACTCTTCGATGATTGATTTCCGCTATCACCTCGTCTCGATCGTCGCGGTCTTCCTCGCGCTGGCGATCGGGATCGTCGTCGGCTCGCAGGCCCTCGCCCCGGCGGTCACCAACGGGCTCAACCGGGCCTCCGCGAACGAGGCGAAGCAGATCAGGAGCTTGTACGCGCAGAACTCGCAGCTGAAGAGCCAGATCGCGGCTGACGAGGCGTTCGCGCAGTCGGCCGAGCGCAACCTGCTGCACGGCCTGCTCGAGGGCGAGCAGGTTGTCCTGGTGCTCTCGCCGGGTTCCGACGGCCCCACCGTGGACGGCATCACGAAGGCGCTGCAGAGCTCAGGAGCCGCCGTCACCGGGCAGATCGTGCTGTCGGCCCAGTTCTTCGACACCAGCGCGGTCACCGAGCAGGAGCTCACGAGCGCGGCGACGAGCCTCGCGCCGAACGGCGTCAGCCTCCCGAGCTCGACCTCCGAGCCGCAGATCTCGGGCCAGCAGGCCGCGGCGCGCGTGATCGCCGCGGCGATCGCTAACAAAGACGGACTGCCGACGCTCACTCAGCAGCAGACGCAGCAGATCCTGACCGGCTTCGGTGACGCTGGCTTCCTCCAGGTCAACGGTCCTGGCGGCAGCACCTCGCTGACCGGCCAGGCGACCATGGCCGTCGTGGTCGTGCCGGGCACCGTGCCGTCGGCCAAGACCAGCGGACCCTTCAACCTGGCGCTGATCTCGCTCGCCAACGACCTGCTGGAGGCGAGCAAGGCTGCCGTGCTCGCCGGGCCGTTGCCAGGGTCAGGGCCGCGCAGCGCCATCGACGCGGTCAATAGCGGCGCCGCCGGCGTCACCTTGAGCACGGTCGACAACGCCGACATGACGATGGGCCAGATCGTCGTCGTTCAGGCGCTCAGCGAGCTGCTGAAGCCGAACGCGACGCCCGCTGCCTACGGAGTACGTCCCCGCGCCGTGCCGAGCCCGGCGCCAAGCGTGACCCCGAGTCCGACTCCGTCGCACTCGGCAAGGAAGAAGGGATGATGGCGAGCATGCGGGCAGCGTTGCTGATGGCGGGGTCGGGGGCGCGAGCGGCGTACACCGCGCTAACCCGCGCGCAGCCCGGCGGCGAGAAGAGGTGGACGCGCACCAACCATCGCGGGGAGCCCGTCACGCTGCTCGCGGGGCCGGCGGTGACGTTCGGCGCGGCCGGCGCGGCGCTCGCCGCGCCAGGTCTGGACGCGCGTACCCGCCTCGCGCTCAGCCTGGCCGGGGCCGGTGCCGGTGCGCTGGGCTGCTACGACGACCTGGCCGGAAGCAGCGACCGGCGCGGATTCCGCGGCCACCTGACCGCGCTGGCTCGAGGCGAGGTCACGACAGGAGCGGTCAAGATCGCGGGGATCGGGGCCGCTGGCCTGGTGTCGGCCTTCCTGCTTGACTGCCGTGACAACGGCCAGGGACCGGCGAGCGGCGCGCACGCTTCGCCGCTCGGCCGGGCTGCTGACCTGGTCATCAATGCCGGTCTCATGGCCGGCAGCGCGAACCTGGCGAACCTGTTCGACCTCAGGCCGGGCCGCGCGATCAAGGTGTCGCTGCTGGCAAGCGCCGCGCTCAGCCTGCACGGGCCCGCGGCGCGGGCAGCGGTCGGGGCGCCAGCGGGCGCTGCCGCCGCGCTGCTGCCCGACGACATCGCCGAGCGGGCGATGCTGGGCGACAGCGGCGCCAACGCCATCGGGGCGATGATCGGGCTGGCAGCGGCCTCGTCGCTGCGGCGGCCGGCTCGCGTCGTCATCCTCGGCGGCGTGGCCGCGCTCACGGCGGCCAGCGAGAAGGTCAGCTTCACCCAGGTCATCGCGCGGAACCCGGCGCTGAACTGGCTCGACATGCTCGGTCGCCGGCCGCCACCCCAGGCTCAGCTCGATGGTGGCTGGCCACTCGCTGACGAGTCCGGCGCGCCCGCGGTAGCAGCCGAGACCCAGCCGCCGCTGTGACCGCGAGGGGTGGCCCGGCTGAGACCGGCTCGCCCGGCGGGACCAGTCCCGACGTAGGGGATGCCGCGGCGGGCGAGGTGACCGACGCCGCAGCCCCTGGCGGCCTGGCGGCCGGTGTCGGCCGGGCCGCGCTGCTGATCGGCGGCCTGACCGTCGTCGCCCGGATGCTCGGCTTCGTCAGGACCGTCGTCTTCGCCGGCACGGTCAAGACGTCCTGCCTCAGTGCCGCGTACGTGACCGCCAACCTGGTTCCGAACGTCATCTACGACATCGTCCTCGGCGGCGCGCTCACCGCGATCGTGGTGCCGGTCCTGGCCGGGCCCGCCGAGCGCTCCGCACCCGGCCAAGGCCGCTGGCCGGGCGAGGAGGTCAGCCGCATCTCGTCAGCGCTGCTGACGTGGACGGTTCTCATCCTCGCGCCGGTGAGCCTGGCGCTCGCGGTCGCCGCTGGCCCGGTGATCTCGCTGCTGATGCCCGCCAACCCGGCGTCCGGCTGCCCGCGCGACGACCTGCTGCCGATCGCCTCCGGCATGCTGTCGGTGTTCGCGCCGCAGATCTTGCTCTACGGGCTGGCCGTGGTGCTCTACGGAATCCTGCAGGCGCACCGAAAGTTCACCGCACCCGCGGTCGCGCCGATCTTGTCCAGCCTCGTGGTGATAGCGGCGTACCTGGTCTTCGTCCCGCTCGGCAGGCAGTACACCACCAGCGTGGACGGCCTGCCGCTCGCCGCACAGCTCACGCTGTCGGTTGGCACGACGCTGGGCGTCGCGGCGCTCGCGGCGACGGCCCTGGTCCCGGCCTGGCGGCTGCGGCTGCGGGTGCGACCAACGCTTCGGTTCCCGCCGGGCATCGCCAGGCGAGCGACAAGCCTGGCGGGGGTCGGCATCGCCGCCCTGGTCGCGCAGAACGCTTCCGTGCTGGTGGTGACCAGGCTGGCGAACGCGCACGGCGGCCGGAACGGCGCTGCCGTCACGGTCTACCAGTACGGCTGGCAGGTGTTCGTCTCCGTCTACGCGGTTCTGGCGATCCCGGTCGCCACCGCCGCGTTCCCGGTCCTGTCGGCTCGGGCCGGCGCGGCCTTCGACGATGCCGCCGCCTCGGCGACTCGGGCGACAGCTCTCGCGTCCTGGCTGGGCGCCGGGCTGCTGGCCGCGGTCGCGCTCCCGGTAGCCCGCGCGTTCCCCGCGCTCAGCCACGGCGTGACGAGCCAGTTCGCGCTCGCGCTCGCGCTGTTCGCGCCCGGCCTGGCCGGCTACGGCCTGGTGGCGTGCCTGTCTCGGGTGCTGCTCGCCGACAGTCGGACCAAGGTCGCCGCTGTGACGATGGTGGCGGGCTGGCTGGCCGTGATCGTGGTCGACGTGATCGCCGTCCCCCTGGTCGCCGCCAGCGTCGTCGTCCCGGTGCTCGGCCTGGCCAACACCGTGGGCATGACGGCATCCGGCATCGCTTTGCTGTTCGCCGTGCGCAGGGCCAGGGGAGCGCCGGCGCTGCGCGGCGTCGGGCGGGCGATCGCCGCTGGCCTGGCCGGGGCGGCGGCCGGAGCGGCCGCCGGGTACGGGGTGACCGAGCTTCTCGAGGTATCCGGGCACGTGCGCAACGCCGGGGTCGCCGCGCTCGCCGGGGTGTGCGCGCTGGTCGTCTTCGGCGCTGTGGTGGCCATGCTCGACGGCGGCGACCTGCGCAGCGCGCTGGCCAGGATCAGCCGCAGGCTGCGGCCATCGTGACGGCACCGCGGGGGGTTGCGGGGCCCTTCGGGCCGGCTTCTCGCCTCGGGGGTCGTCCCCCCGGGCCAGCACTGAGCATCGGATACGTGCTCGGCACCAGCGAGGGCGGGACCGGGCGGCATGTCGCCATGCTGGCGCGGGGGAGCGCAGCTGCCGGGCTCGGCGTCAGGATCTTCGGCCCGGAGAGCACGCGCGCGCTCTTCGGCGACCTCGGCTTCGAGCAGGTCGCGCTCGGCGACCGGCCGCACCCCGTCAGCGACGCCGCCGCCATGCGGCGGCTCAGACGGCTGCTGATGGCTATGAACGCCGACGTCGTGCACGCTCACGGGATGCGGGCTGGCGCGCTCGCCGCACTCGCGCTGCGGCCGTTCGCGGCGCGACGCCCTGCCGCCGCGGCGCGCTGGCCGGGCGGGAGACCGCCCGCACTGGTCGTCACCGTGCACAACGCACCTCCGGCCGGAGGTTCGGCCGCGATGGTCTACGGCCTGCTCGAGCGCCTGGTCGCTGGCAGCGCGGACGTCGTGCTGTGCGTGTCGTCCGACCTGTCGGCAAGGATGCGCCGGCTCGGGGCCGAGGTGGTCGGGCGCGCGATCGTTCCGACGCCAGCCGCCGGCCTCAGATCTGACGGCTGGCCACCCGAGGACCTGCCCGAGGGCCGGCCGGTCGTGCTCGGGGTCGGGCGGCTGGCACGGCAGAAGGGCTTCGGCACGCTGATCGCGGCCGCCGCCACGTGGCGGGACCGGCGGCCGCGGCCGCTCGTGGTCATCGCGGGAGCAGGGCCGCTGGCCAGCGAGCTCGCTGAGCAGGCGCGCGACCTCGGCGCGGACGTGCGCCTGCTTGGCCGTCGCGACGACATCCCCGATCTGCTGGCAGCCGCCGACGTGCTCGCGCTGCCGAGCCTGTGGGAGGGCCAGCCGCTGATCCTGCAGGAGGCGCTGCGGGCCGGCCGCCCCATCGTCGCGACCGACGTGGGCGGCGTCAGGGACTTGACAGGGGACGACGCCGCGCTGCTGGTCCACCCGGGCGACCAGACCGCGTTCGCGGCCGCGGTGCTCAGCGTGCTCGACGACCCGGGACTTGCCGGGCGGCTCGGCAAGGCCGCCGCCTTGCGGGCGGCGGACTTGCCGACCGAGTCCGACGCCATCGCGGCTTCCGTCGACCTGTACCGGCGGCTCAGGCAGTAGGTCTACTTGAGCACCTTGCGGCGGAACAGGTAGACCGCGGTGGGCGCGAAGATCGCGATCAGCGCGACCGACCAGATCACGACGGCCAGCTCGGGATGCTGCATCGGCCACGCGTGGCTGGTCGCGGCAGGATTCGCGCCACCGAACAAGGACCTGCAGCACGAGGCGATCGCGCTCATCGGGTTCCAGTCGGCGATGGCCTGCAGCCACGACGGCATGCCCTGGGTGGCCACGAACGCGTTCGAGACGAACGTCAGCGGCAGGAAGATGATGAACCCGAGCTGCTGCGCCGCCTCAGGGCTGCGGAGCAGCATTCCGGCACGGGCCCCGGCCCAGGTCATGGCGAAGGCGAACAGCAAGGACAGCCCGACGGCGAGCAGCGCGTCGGCGGCCCGTTATGTATCCGCCATCCGATCGGTCCGCGGATCGTGGCCACGGTAGGTCATGGTCGCGTAGTCGCCCGATGGCAGGACCTGTCACCTCGGGGAATCATGCAGGTCGCGATCGGTCTCGCCGGTAATGAGCGCCAGGTAGTTCAGGTAGACGGAAGCGAACGGTTCGCGGTTCCGCGTGAGCGCGTTCCGCAGCCATTCAGCGGAGCGCTCTGCCTCGGCGATGACGTCGGCCGGATAGGAGTACTTCGCCTGATGGCTGGCGAACTCGTCCTCGTCCCATGTTTCGACGTCGCCGCCGCGTCTCCTGGCGACGTCCAGGTCCAGGTCGACCATCGTGACCTCGCCGGCGCTCGGCCAGACCACGGGCGTGGTGACGTCGCAGTAGATCTCGGTAGGCGCTGGCTCGTCGTTGAAGGCCGCTGTCCACCAGGCGCCGCGCGGGAACAGCATGACCGATGCGTAGTCGAGCGTCACCAGCGGGCCGTCGCCCTTGCGCATGAGGGTCGGCCGGGCCGTGCCGGTCCAGACCCCGTGCTCGTCCTCGCCCAGCCATCTGGTCATCATGTGCCAGTGCAGCGAGCCATCGTGCTTGCGGTAGACAACCCTCACGTCACCGGCCATGTCCCGACCGTACCTGGGAATGGCGGCGGGGCAGCGTCATCAGCCGCGGTCACCAGCCGCGCGCGCGCCATTCTGGGACGTGCGGGCGCTCGGCGCCGATCGTGGTGTCGCCGCCATGCCCCGGGTAGACCCAGGTCCCGTCGGGCAGGTCGGCGAAGACGCGGTTCTCCAGGTCGGTGATCAGCGCGTTGAACCGCTGAGGGTCGTGATCGGTGTTGCCGGGACCGCCGGGGAACAGCGAGTCACCGGTGAACAGGTGCGGCTCGCTGGCCAGCGAGCCGCCCCCGTCGTAGCTCATCGCGATGCTGCCCGGCGTGTGCCCGCGCAGGTGGATGACCCCGAGCCGGGCGTCCCCCAGGCCGATCGTGTCTCCGTGGCCGACCTGCCTGGCCGGCGCCACCGGGAGGGCGGCGGCGTCATCGCTGTGCGCGACAGTCGTGGCCCCGGTGGCCTTGGCCACCTCAGCCAGCGCCTGCCAGTGGTCGCCGTGCCGGTGGGTGGTCACGATCGTGGCCAGCGGCGTGTCGCCGATCAGGCCAAGGAGCGTGTCGGCCTCGTTGGCGGCGTCGATCAGCAGCAGCTCGCCGGTGCTGGTGCAGCGGAGCAGGTAGGCATTGTTGTCCATGGGGCCGACGGCGACCTTGGTGATCGTCAGGCCAGGAAGCTCCCTGGTCTGTGCCGGGCCGCCCACGGTGACGTTGCCGGTGTAGCTCATGGTGTCCTCTCGGTAGGCCGTCAGTGCCCATTACAGCGGGCACAGGATGTCATCAGTACGGCGGGATGCCAGGAAGCGGCCCTTCCGGGTCGGCGGCCAGGCTGGCACCGTCGCCACGGCCGAGCAGCCAGGCCAGCAGTTCGTGACCGGGCCCTGATATCGCGAGTCCTGACGTCCCGGCCGGCGGCAGCAGGTACTGCCGCCCGCTCGTGGTGTCGGTCAGCACGGCCGACGGAGCCTCGGGATTGGCCGACATCTGGCCGATCACCTCGTATGTCATGGTGGCGAGGAACCAGTCAGGCCAGTCGGCGGTCGTGTACCCGCCCGCCACGTCCACATGGTGGATCTCGACCTCGGTCAGCCGCCGCTGGAGCGTGTACCAGGCCGGGTGCGATGGTCCGCGCGAGCCGCGGACCTCGGCGGTCCAGGCATCCTCGGACAGCTCACGCGCCAGCGTCACGAACGCAGCCGACGAGCGGATGACGTCCTCGACGAGCTCGCCAGCGGCCCGGCCGGCGCCCGCCTCGATCTCCTCGTCCCGCGCCCCGGCGCTGGCGTACTGCGGCGTCTCCACGCCGGTGCGCGCCCAGGTCAGCAGGTTGCGGAGGCCGTCGGCGTTCCTCGCGATATGCGTGAGCACGTGGCCTCTGCTCCAGCCGGGCAGCAGCGAGGGCTCCCGCATCTGTTCGTCGGAGAGCGCGGCGGCGGTCGCGGCCACGCGTTCGCCGGCCTCTTCGATCCTGGATATGGTCTGGTCGACGGCATGCGGCCCTGGACGCTCGCTCACGGGTGCCATCTTCCACCATCGGCGCCCTGGGATCATTTCGGCAGCGGAGATTGTTATCACCCAGGCGGTATCCGGCCGGCAGCGCCTTCGCACCCCTCACAAATTGTCAGTGGGCCCGGTTACGATTGACCGCGCGTCTTCCGAGCCCCTGTCTCCCCGATTTTGCCGCCCGGTTAGCTAGCACAGACCAGGAGAAACAGAGCGCACAGTGGCAGAACGACTGGTAGTCCGCGGTGCCCGCGAGCACAACCTCAAGGATGTCTCGCTGGACCTGCCCAGGGATGCCATGATCGTCTTCACCGGGCTGTCCGGCTCGGGCAAGTCGAGCCTCGCGTTCGACACGATCTTCGCCGAGGGCCAGCGCCGGTACGTCGAGTCGCTGTCGGCGTACGCCAGGCAGTTCCTCGGCCAGATGGACAAGCCCGACGTGGACTTCATCGACGGCCTGTCCCCGGCCGTCTCCATCGACCAGAAGGCCGCCAGCCGCAACCCGCGGTCGACCGTCGGCACGGTCACCGAGGTCTACGACTACCTGAGGCTGCTGTTCGCCAGGATCGGCAAGCCGCACTGCCCCGAGTGCGGCCGCCCGATCGCCAGGCAGACGCCGCAGCAGATCGTGGACCGGGTACTCGAGTTCGACGAGGACACCAGGTTCCAGGTGCTCGCGCCCGTCATCCGCGGCCGCAAGGGTGAGTACACCGAGCTGCTCCGCGAGCTGCAGACCAAGGGCTACTCGCGCGCCAGGGTCGACGGGGTCGCGATCAGGCTGGAGGACGCCACCGACGGCGGCAGCAGGCTGCCGGTGCTGAAGAAGTACGAGAAGCACACGATCGAGGTGATCGTCGACCGGCTCGCGGTCAAGGAGTCGGCGCGGCGGCGGCTCACCGACTCGGTGGAGACCGCGCTCGGGCTGTCGGGCGGTGTGGTGGTGCTGGACTTCGTCGACCTGCCGGAGAACGACCCCAACCGGGAGCGGATGTACTCCGAGCACCTCGCCTGCCTGTACGACGACCTGTCGTTCGAGGAGCTCGAGCCTCGGTCGTTCTCGTTCAACTCGCCGTGGGGAGCCTGCCCGGACTGCACCGGCCTCGGCACCAGGATGGAGGTCGACCCCGAGCTCGTGGTCGGCGATCCCGACCTCTCGCTCGCCGAGGGCGCGATCGGCGTCTGGAGCGGCGGTCACGTCAACGACTACTTCCTGCGGCTGATGGAGGCGCTGGGCTCCTCGCTCGGGTTCAGCGTCAAGACCCCGTGGGCCAGGCTGCCCGCGGACGCGAAGAAGGCGCTGCTGTACGGCTTCGGCGACCAGGTGCACGTCAGGTACAAGAACAGGTACGGCAGGGAGCGGTCGTACTACACGAACTTCGAGGGTGCGATCCCGTACATCTCGCGGCGGCACGCCGAGGCGGAGAGCGACTCGAGCCGGGAGCGGTACGCGGGCTTCATGCGGCAGGTGCCGTGCCCGGCCTGCCACGGCACCAGGCTCAAGCCGCTGACCCTGGCCGTCACCGTCGACGGCCGGTCGATCGCCGAGTACTGCGCGCTGCCGATCGGCGAGCTGACCAAGCTGCTGCGCACGCTGGAGCTCTCCGAGCGCGATCAGCAGATCGCAGGCCGGGTGCTCAAGGAGATCAACGCCAGGATGGGGTTCCTGCTCGACGTCGGGCTTGACTACCTGACGCTGGACCGGGCGTCGGCGACCCTGGCGGGCGGCGAGGCGCAGCGGATCAGGCTGGCCACCCAGATCGGCTCCGGGCTGGTCGGCGTCCTGTACGTGCTTGACGAGCCGTCAATCGGGCTGCACCAGCGGGACAACCACCGGCTGCTCGACACCCTGCTGCGGCTGCGCGACCTCGGCAACACGCTGATCGTGGTCGAGCACGACGAGGACACGATCAGGTCGGCGGACTGGGTCGTGGACATCGGCCCGCGGGCCGGCGAGCACGGCGGGCAGATCGTCGTCTCAGGACCACTCGGTGAGCTGCTGCAGAGCGAGGAGTCGCTGACCGGCGCGTACCTGACCGGCCGCGAGAGCATCCCGGTTCCCGCGAAGCGGCGCAAGGTCTCCAGGGCCAAGGAAGTCGTGGTCAAGGGCGCGTCCGAGCACAACCTGCAGGGCATCGACGTGGGGTTCCCGCTCGGCACGTTCATCGCGGTCACCGGCGTGTCGGGTTCCGGTAAGTCCACCCTGGTCAACGACATCCTGTACGCGGCGCTGGCGAAGGAGCTGCACGGCACCAGGATCGTGCCAGGCCGGCACGCCAAGGTGACCGGCATGCACCAGCTGGACAAGGTGGTGCACGTCGACCAGGGCCCGATCGGCCGGACACCGCGCTCCAACCCGGCGACCTACACCGGCGTGTTCGACCACATCAGGCGGCTGTTCGCGCAGACGACCGAGGCAAAGATCCGCGGCTACCAGCCCGGCAGGTTTTCGTTCAACATCAAGGGCGGCCGTTGCGAGGCGTGCTCGGGCGACGGCACCATCAAGATCGAGATGCAGTTCCTGCCCGACGTCTACGTGCCCTGCGAGGTCTGCCACGGCGCGCGGTACAACACCGACACGCTCGGCGTGCACTACAAGGGCAAGACGATCGCCGACGTGCTGAACATGCCGATCGAGGAGGCCGCGGAGTTCTTCGAGCCGGTGCCCGCGATCCACCGGCACCTGAAGACGCTGGTGGACGTCGGCCTCGGCTACGTCAGGCTCGGGCAGCCGGCGCCGACCCTGTCAGGAGGCGAGGCGCAGCGGGTGAAGCTGGCCTCCGAACTGCAGCGCCGGTCGACCGGCCGGACGATCTACGTGCTGGACGAGCCGACCACGGGACTGCACTTCGACGACATCCGCAAGCTGCTCGGCGTACTCGGCCGGCTCGTCGACGGCGGCAACACGGTCATCGTCATCGAGCACAACCTCGACGTGATCAAGACCGCGGACTGGGTGATCGACCTGGGTCCCGAGGGCGGATCGCGCGGCGGAGAGGTCATCGCAACCGGCACGCCCGAGCATGTTGCCAAGGTGCGGGAGTCTTATACCGGTCAATTCCTCACGAGGATTCTTTAACAGGACGCTCGGGGAGCTGTCGGCCCGGCAGCTATCCGAGATTCACAGATAGTCCTCGCGGCGCATGACGCCGGTGACGGGCTCGCCGCGCAGGTAGCGCTTGACGTTGGCGGCTGCCATGGCCGCGGCCGCGGGGAGGACGCCGGCGACGATGCCGGAGTTGTGCGGCGAACCCAGGACATTGGGCAGGCTGAAGAAGGGGTAGCTGGTCGTGAATGGCTTGCCGCCTCTTGGTTCGTGCCACCAGGCGTCGATGCCTGCGCAGAAGTCGGAGTTGGCGGCGAGGTGCTCGTAGAGCGCGCGCTCGTCGATGATCGCGCCGCGGGCGACGTTGACGAGGATGGCGGTCGGCTTCATCAGCGCTAGCTCGCGGGCGCCGATCAGGTTGCGCGTGCGGTTGGTCAGCGGCGCGGAGACGACGAGGACGTCGGCGGCGGCCAGGATCTGGTCGAGGTCGGCGAGGGTGCCGATGACATCGACGTCCTCGGTGGTCCGGCCCGAGGTGTTGATGGCGTGAATTCGGGCTCCGAAGGGGCGCATCAGGCGCGCGGTTGCCTGGCCGATGCCGCCGAAGCCGAGGATCGCGCAGACGGCGCCGTCTAGCGTCACGGCAGGTTCTGCCTGGTTGAACTCGCCCTTGGCCAGCCCGGCGTGCCGCTGCGGCAGGCGCTTGGCCAGTGCCAGGGTCATGGCCATGACGTGCTCGGCCATCGGCTTGGCGTACGCTCCGACGTTGCCGGCCAGCGGTACGGTCTCGGGAATGGCGCGGAAGTCGATGCTGTCGGCGCCGGCCGAGAGCAGCTGGATGAACCCGAGCTCGGTGGCCCGTTCCAGCGCGCCGTCTGGTATCTCCCTGGACAGGTTCCAGCCGATCAGCGCCTCGGCACCGGCCAGGATGGCCGGCCGCTCAGGCTCGGGAACCTGCCTGAGGAAGCGCACCGTCGCCGCACCGCTCAGCACGTCGGTGTTGATCGTGGCGTATTCCTCATCCACCGGGTAGCTGACGACGACGAGACGTGACATTGGTCCAGAGTGCCCCACCCGCAGCGGATGATGACCGTCGGGTCCCGCAGAAGCGAGCCTGATCAGATGAACACAGGTCGGATGAACGCCGGAGATAGCCAGCCGCGCACGATGACCGAGGCCGAGTTCCGCGAGCTGTACAAGCGGCTGCGCGCGGGGCTGGCGTGGGACGCTGCCGACCGGCGCGGCGCGCTCAACTACCTGACGCCGCAGCAGACGCTGGCCGCGGCCGGGCAGGTCAGGCTCGGGCGGTCCGTATCGCTCGCCGCCCCGATCGAGAACCACGCAGCGCCGGACAATCCGCATCCGGCCGTACACGAGATGACCGGGACCGCCGCCGACGCCGCCGCCGACGGCCTGTCGTTCGGCACCGACAAGATCACGATGAACGTGCACGGCAACGCGGACAGCCACATCGACGCCCTGTGTCACGTCATGTTCGACGGCTCCCTCTACAACGGCGTGCCAGCCGAGGCGGTCGGCGTGTCGGGGGCCGCCGAGCTGTCCATCGCGGTCGCCAGCCACGGCATCGCCGGGCGAGGCGTGCTGCTCGACATCCCGGCCGTGCGGGGAGCGGACTGGCTCGAGCCTGGCGACTACGTGACCATGGCCGACCTGCACGCTGCCGAGGAACGCCAGCAGGTCACGTTCGGCCGGGGCGACCTGCTGTTCGTCCGGGTGGGACACCGGCGCCGCCGCAACGAGCGCGGGCCCTGGGACGCGGCCGCCGCCAGGGCTGGCCTGCATCCTTCCGTCATGCCGCTGCTCGCCGAGCGGCAGATCGCCGTGCTGGGCAGCGACAGCAACAGCGACACCGCCTCAAGCGCCGTGCAAGGCGTCGGTTTCCCCGTGCACGTGCTCGCGATCAACGCGCTCGGCCTGCACCTGCTCGACTACCTGCAGTTCGAGGAATTGCTGCCGCTGTGCCGGGAGAACCGGCAGTGGTCGTTCCTGTGCGTGATCGCCCCGCTGCGCCTGCCGCGCGGCACCGGCTCCCCTGTCAACCCGATCGCGATCCTGTGACAGGACCTGGCTAGTTGCGGCGAGTAGCCTGCTGCGGTGGAGATCACGACGGCCGCGGGTCCCGCGCTGGCAGAGGCAGAGACGCCCGGGCAGCCGGAGTTGCTGCTCGTGCTCACCCACGGTGCGGGCGGCGGCGCTGCCAGCAAGGACATACTCGCCGCCAAGAAGGCCGGCCTGGACGCCGGCGCCGCGGTGGTCCTGGTGACCCAGCCATACCGGGTCAGAGGCGCAAGTGCGCCCGGTTCTCCCGCCCGGCAGGATGCCGCGTGGCTGGAGGTCATCGGTGCCTTGCGCGCGCAGTATCCGGGCCTGCCGCTGGTCCAGGGCGGACGCAGCAACGGCGCGAGGGTGGCCTGCAGGACCGCGCGGCAGGCGGCAGCGGCGGCCGTCATCGCGCTGGCCTTTCCGCTGCATCCGCCTGGCAAGGCCGGCGATCCCGCGCGATCCAGGGCCGGCGAGCTGCGCTCCGCGGGGGTGCCCGTCCTGGTGATCAACGGTGAGCGCGACCCGTTCGGCATCCCTGATGCCGGTGACGCGGCGAGGCTGGTCGTGCTTCCTGGCCAGACGCACGCGCTGTCCGGCCAGTCGCAGGCGATCACCGCGGAGATCGAGGCCTGGCTGGATCAGGTCGTCACGCTGGCGCGCCAGGTGCGCTGAGCGCGCTTAGCGCGCGAGCGGACTGACTAGCCCGATGGGGCCACTGGGGGTTGGGTGCGATCCCTGCGAGGTAGCCGGCGTCAGTGCGGGAGGCTCGGCTGGCGGGATGGCACGTCGGCGGACTGCGATGGCCGCCGGGACTTCAGGTCAGGCGGCCGAGGAGGCCGATACGGGCCTGGTGATCAGGTCGGTGGGGCGGTGCGGGGCGATGGCGTCGCCGCCGGGCAGCAGTTCACCGGTGTCCTCGAAGACCACGATGCCGTTGCAGAGCAGGCTCCAGCCTTGTTCAGGGTGGCTGATGAGGGTTCGGGCCGCCTCGTGGTCCGGGTCGCTAGCGCTCGGGCACGGGGGCGAATGCGGGCACATCCGTGCGCCTCCTGGTCAGTTGTGGGGGAGTGGTGATCATCACAAGCCCAATCTGCCAGGTCATCGCTCGGCGACGACATGGCACATTGTGATGGTTTTCGGACAAGTTATTTGTAGCTTTCCTGGTGGCTTCCTGGTGACCGGTCGGCCTTGCGGGTCAACTACCCGTATCAACGCCTGCCCGAGCCCCCGGAAGTCCCATGATCGGATAATTTCCGTATCGTGGACCGGCCCGGTGCTTTCGCCCCCGGCTAGTTCCGGATCTGGAACCGCCCGCGACCGCTAGTGCGGGCTATGTACCGTCAGCGGCTCCGGATCAAGTCCCACCCGCTCCGGTCGCGGCGGTATGCCGGTAAGCCTATGCGTTTCCCGCAGCGTCAGCAGGCGTTCAGCCTCCGTGTTGAGCGCGTGTACAGAAGAAGTCGCCATCGCCTTGCGCTTATAGATCCGGTCGTCGTAACCTCGCGGCCCGATCTCGGCGCGTACGGCCGCATATGCGGCGCGCATCGCGTCGGTCAGCGCCGCGTCGAGCCGCTTCGCCAGCCAGTACTGCTCGGCCAGCGAGGCGCGGGTCCCCTGCGCCTTCCTGTACTGCTTCTCTACCGACTGCGCCTCGGAGAGCAGATCGTCGAAGTTCGCGGCGAGCGCGACGTCGGCTAGGTATTTGGCCTGCGCGTCCTCGCTGGCCTGCTTGCGTCCTGCGATCACGGCGGCCAGCTTAGCGGACAGGTGCGGGCTGGTCGCTCACGCCAGGCTCTCCAGCCAGCTCTGATGCAGGTCGGAGTACTCGCCGCCGCTGGCGAGCAGGTCAGCAGGCGAGCCGTCCTCGGTCACCTGGCCGTGGTCGAGCACGAGCACGCGGTCGGCGATCCGCACCGTTGACAGCCGGTGCGCGATGATCACCGCGGTCCTGCCCGCCAGGACGGTCTGCAGCGCCTGCTGGACGATCCGCTCGCCAGGCAGGTCGAGCAGCGAGGTCGCCTCGTCCAGGATCAGCACGCTCGGCGCGGCGAGGAAAGCCCGCGCGAACGAGATCAGCTGGCGCTGGCCGGCCGACAGCCGGCCTCCTCGCTTGCCCACCTGGGTGTCGTATCCGTCGGGCATGGCCATGATGAACTGGCTGGCCCCGACGGCTTCCGCGGCGGCCTCGATCTCCGCCCGGCTCGCGCCGGGCCTGCCGAGCTCGATGTTCTCCGCGATGGTGGCGCTGAACAGGAAGTTCTCCTGGGTGATCAGGATGACCTCGCGGCGCAGGTCGGCGTCCGCGATGGTGCGCACGTCCACCCCGCCGAGCAGGACCTTGCCCTCGTCTGGGTCATAGAACCTGGCGAGCAGCCTGGCGATCGTCGTCTTTCCTGCCCCGGTCGCGCCGACCAGGGCGACGGTCTGCCCGGCCGGGATGGTCAGGTTCAGCCGCGGCAGCACCACGGCGTCCCTGTAGCCGAACCTGATCGACGACATCGTGAGCTGCCGCCCCTGGTCGCCTCGCGCTGGCCTGCGGGGAAGCGGCACCGGATCGCGCGGCTCCGGCACCGACGGCGGTTCCTCCAGGACACCGGAGAGCTTCTCCAGCGCCGCGGCCGCCGACTGGAACGTGCTGTAGAACTGCGAGACGTCCTGCAGCGGCTCGAAGAACCTGCGCAGCAGGAGCAGGAAGGTGACGAGCACGCCAACCGGCATCGCGTGGTCGATCACGCGCACCCCGCCGTACAGCAGCACGGCGCCGACGGCCAGGTTGCCGATCAGGGTCACGCCAGGGAAGTACACGGCGAGCAGGCGCATGGAGCGCAGCGACGCGTCGGCGTATCCCTGGTTCAGCTCACCGAAGATCGCGTCGTTGCGCCGTTCCCTGCGGAAGGCCTGGACGGCGCGTATCCCGTTAAATGTCTCGACGAATTGAACAATGACCAGCGCGATGGTCTCCCTCGTCCGCCGGTAGGCCACCGCGGACTCGCGCTGGAACCACGCGCTCAGCCACGTCAGCGGCAGGAAGCCGGCCATCACGGCGAGCGCCAGAGGCCAGTCGAGCAGCAGCATGCCGGTGCCGACGAAGATCAGCGAGAAGGCGGCGTTCAGCAGGGAATCCAGGCCTTCGTCGAAGAGCTCGGACAGCGCGTCCATGTCGGAGACCTGGCGGGAGATGACCTTGCCAGAGGTGTACCGCTCGTGGAAGGCGACGGACAGCCACTGGAAGTGGCTGAAGACGCGGGCGCGCAGTTCCCGCACGACCTGGCTGCCCATCCGGCCGAGAACCGAGATGAACGACGCGGTGGCCGTCGCCTGCACCGTGATGGCGGCAGCGAAACCGATGACCACGATGATCATGGGCACCGGGTCATGGGTGCTGACCAGCGCAGGAACCCGGTCCACCCCGACGCCGATCAGCCAGGGAGCGGCCAGGCCCGCCAGGTTGGCGATGAGGACGAGCAGCCCGATGAGGGCTACGGTGCGGCCGTGCGGCCGGAGCAGGCTGGCCAGCAGCGCGCGGCTGCGGCGGCGCAGCAGCAGCGACAGTCCCTTGGGCATCTCGACGGCGTCTTCGGCCGCGATGCCGCGCCACGCCTGGGTCACTGGCTGGCTCATCGCATCGCTCCGGTTTCCGCGTCCGTGCTCATCAGGTACTGGTAGTGCTCGCTGGTCGCGAGCAGCTCGTGGTGGGTGCCGATGGCGGCGATCTCGCCGTGCTCGAGCACAGCGACCCGGTCGGCCAGCGCGACCGTGGACGGCCGGTGCGCGACCACCAGGGCTGTGGAGGTGGCCAGCACCTCGCTGAGCGCCGCGGTGACCTTGGCCTCGGTGTGCACGTCGAGCGCGGACAGCGGGTCGTCCAGGAGCAGGACCGACGGGCTGGCCAGGATCGCCCTCGCGAGCGCGATCCGCTGCCGCTGCCCGCCGGACAGGGACATGCCCTGCTCGCCGATCCTGGTGTCCAGGCCCCATGGCAGCTCGTCGACGAACTCGGCCTGTGCGGCGGCCAGCGCGGTCCTGACCGCGTCGTCGGTGGCGTCAGGGACGCCGAGCGCCACGTTCTCCCTGACGCTCGCGGAGAACAGCGTGGGATCCTCGAAGGCGCAGGCGACCAGCGTGCGGAGGGTGCCGAGCGGCAGCTTCCTGATGTCGGTGCCGTCCAGCGTGATCGATCCGCTGGTCGCGTCCGCGAGCCTGGCGATCAGGTAGAGGAGCGTGGTCTTGCCTGAGCCGGTGCCGCCGACCAGCGCGAGCGTCTCGCCTGGGGTGAGTTCCAGGCAGATATCCCGCAGCACGGGCTCGGCCGATCCCGGGTAGCTGAAGCTGACGTGGCTCAGCACCAGGCGGCCCGACTGCCGGGCGGCCGAGCGCGGCTTTGGCACGCTCGATGCGGTACCTGGTGCTGGGCTCGTGATCGTGGGCTTGGTGTCGAGGATCTCGTAGACGCGCTGCGCCGCGGTGGCCCCTTCCTGGCCGAGCGCCAGGATGTAGCCCATCGCCTCGATCGGCCAGACCAGCTGAAGGACCAGGGCGACGAACGCGACCAGCCCGCCCGTGGTCAGGCTGTGGCTGGCCACCGCGAGCGCGCCGATCATCAGGATCGCGGCGATGGCCGCGTTCGGCACGAGGTCCAGGCTGGCCCAGAACGCTCCGCGCAGGCGCGCCTTGCGAAGCTGGGTCTCGTAGACGGTCGTGGCGAGCCGTGCGTGCAGGGCCGCCGAGTGCTCGCGCCGGCCGAGCGCCTTGATCACGCGGACGCCGGCCGCCGCCTCCTCGACGCACGTCGCCAGGTCGTCCTGCTGGTCCTGAACCCGCCTGGAGAGCACGCTGTAGCGACGCTCGAACCACAGGCAGAGCGCGGTGACGGGCGCGAACACCGCGGCCGTGAGCAGGCCGAGCAGCAGGTTCAGCCTGATCAGCAGGATCACGATCGTGATGAAGCTGGCCGAGCTCGTGATCATGAAGACGATGCCGAAGCTGAAGAAACGCCTGATCGCCGACAGGTCCGTGGTCGCGCGCGACAGCAGCTGACCCGACTGCCACTGGTCGTGGAAGGCCGGCTCGAGCCGCTGCAGGTGCTGGTAGATCTTGTCGCGCATCGACTGCTCGAGGCCGGCCACCGCGGTCGCCTGTGCCCGTCGCCTGAGCAAGTTCAGCGCGACCTCGGCGATGCCCAGCCCGATGGCGGCCAGCCCGATCGGGACGAGCAGGCCGTGGCCGTGACCCGGGGAACTGGCTGAGCTCGCGATCGGACCGTCGATCGCGGCCTTGGTGAGCAACGGGATGACGATCTCGGCGCCCGCGCCGAGGAGCGCGGCGAAGAGCATGATGAGGATCTGGCGGTAGTAGGGCCGCAGGTACTCCCTGACCCGCCAGAGCGCCGCGCGCGGAGTCAGTGTCACTGGCTGATGATGTCCCGCGGCATCGCCCCGGTGCGTTGCCGCTGGCAGCGGGGCTGCTGGGGCAGAAGGGGCTCGCTGTCGGCTCTGGATGCCAGCGGGAGTTTCAGCATCCTGGGTAGCCACCAGCCGGATGCTAACCCGGGCCGCCGTTAACTGTCACTTCGTTTTCCCGTCGTCCACGGGTGGCGTAGCACGCGGTGTATCTGGCAATCTGGCGAAGCGCGTCGTTTTGGTCGGGGGAGGCCGCGGCGTGGTCGGGAGGTACCCATGGAAGTTGGCAATTCCTGGGACAGGCCTGTGCCACTGGCGGCGCCGGTGCTAGCCGATGCCGAGGCCGGCGCGCCCGTCGGCTACTACGACGGGATCCGAGCGATCGTCCAGATCGCCGCGCTGTTCACGAGGGCGACCTGGAACGCGCCCACGACCTGCCCGGAATGGCGGGCCGCCGATCTCGCCGGGCACTTGCGCTGCGTTGCCGATGACTACAACGAGTACCTGGACGACGCGCCGGTCAGCCGGCTGTCCCGGCTGATGGCCACGGGCGCGCAGCCGCAGTCCATCGCCCGCAAGCTTGCCAGGCAGAACGCCGCCGAGCTCGCGACGTTGCCCGACGTCCCGCCTGAAGAGCACGTCGCGGCCTTCGCCAGATCGGCCAGGCGCTACGCGGCCAGGATCGGCCCGCTGCTCAAGCTGCCGCACCACAGCTACCGCGGCCAGGTGATCTCGGTTGCCGGGATGGCAGGTATCGCCTGCGTGGAGTGGCACCTGCACGCGTGGGACCTGGCCAGCGCGCTGGGGATCAGCTACCGGCCAGCCGACCCCGGCGCCGTGCTGACCGCGTGGCTCGCCGGGAATCCGATGGTGCTGCCCGGCTACGAGCGAGACCCGTGGCTGGCCGTGCTGCGGGTATCGGGCCGGCTGGCGAGGTAGTCAGCCCTCGCGCTGCGATGATGGCGGGCAGGAGCGAAAGGGGCTGATCGCCGGTGGCTTTCGACGTGACCAGGGTTCGCGAGGCATATCCCGCGCTTGCCGACGGCTACGCCTATCTCGACGGGGCCGCTGGCACGCAGGTTCCTGCCGCTGTCATATCCGCCATCAGCGACGCGTACCGGACCGGGATCGGCAACAGCGATGGCGCGTTCCCGGCGAGTGCCCGCTCAGACGCCATCATGCGGCAGTGCCGCGCGGCGGTCGCCGACCTCGTGGGCGGGGACGAGGCCGGGGTCGTGCTCGGCCCCAACATGACGACCCTGACATACCGGATCGCCGGCCCGCTCGCCAGCACGTGGCGGCCCGGTGACGAGGTGATCGTGTCCAGACTCGATCACGACGCGAACGTGCGGCCATGGGTTCAGGCGGCCGGGCGAGCAGGAGCGGTCGTGCGCTGGGCCGAGGTCGACGCGGCGACAGGGGAGCTTCCTGCCGAGCAGTACGCGCGGCTGCTCGGCGACCGGACCAGGCTCGTCGCGATCAGCGCGGCGAGCAACATCATCGGCACCAGGCCGGACGTCGCCGCGATCACCGGGATGGCGCGCGAGGCTGGCGCCCTGAGCTACGTCGACGGCGTGCATGCCACGCCGCACGGCCCCGTTGACATCGCGGCACTGGGCGCTGACTTCTACGTGACCAGCGCCTACAAGTGGTCGGGCCCGCACATCGGCGCGCTGATCGCGAGCCCAGCGCTGCTTGACACGCTGCACCCGGACAAGCTGGTTCCCGCCTCAGAGGAGGTGCCCGAGCGGTTCGAGTACGGCACGCCGCCGTTCGCTGACCTGGCGGGAGTCACGGCGGCGGTTGAGCATCTGGCTGGGCTTGACGACGCGGCGACCGGTACCAGGCGGGAGCGGATCCTGGCCTCGATGGCCGCCGCCGAGGAGCACGAACAGCGACTGTTCGCTGATCTGCTCGGTGGCCTCGACGGGATGCGGCACGTCACGACCTACGGCAAGGCGGCGCGGCGCACGGCTACCGCGTACTTCACCGTCGCCGGCCTGACGCCCAGGCAGGTGGCCGAGCACCTCGCCAGCCGTCATGTGAATGTGTGGGACGGCGACAACTACGCCTGGGAGCTCACCGGCGCGCTCGGCATCAGGGACTCGGGCTGCGCCGTGCGGGCAGGCCTCGTGCACTACAACGACGACTCGGACGTGTCCCGGCTCCTGGCGGCGGTTGCCGAACTCGGCTGAGGCGTTCTCGTTGCGAGCAGGGGCTGGGGCGCGAAGGCTCGATCGGGCACGCGCAGTGCTCCGCGGGGCGCCGGTGCCGCCTGACGAGTGGTGCCGTGCATTGGCGGGAGGTACTTGGCTGCGGCTCTATAGGCGTTGTCCTAGCCAGGAGTGAACGTCGCTGACCCGGTGTTCCTGGAGTGTCAGGTGCCCGTCGGCATCGAGCAGCCTGGCCCCCCCACGGGTGGACCAGGGCGTAGATGTCGTCCCACCATCCCTGGCTCCCGGGCCGCGAGTGCTTCATGGTTTGTGTCGGTGATGAATTCGGCCAGCTCGCCGGCCAGGACGGCCGCGTCTGCAGACGCCAGGAACGCGGCGAACAGCTGGGCTGGGTCGCGTGCCTCGGTGGCCAGGTTCTCTTTCCTGCGCTCGTCCATCCCGGCGCGCGCCGCGTCCGGGTCGGTGAACACCTGCCGGTACGCATCGGTGACAGCCGGCCCGATTCCGGCGAACCAGTCCAGCCCGTCGGCCCGGAAGGGCGCATACGAACCCAGCGCGGCGGCAGCGGTGACCAGATCTGGCAGCAACGCAGCGCAGGCCAGCACGTGCGGCCCGCCGCCGGAAAGACCCCACATCGCAAGCCATCTGATCCCCAGCGCGGCGCAGATCGTCCTGACGTCACTCGCGCAGTCGGCGACCGTTCGGCCAGGCTGCGGCGTCGAGCCCCCGTAGCCGGGCCGGTCATAGCCAATGAGCCGCAAGGCGACCCGGGTGCCGTTTGATGTCGAGCAGTATGCGGCCCGGTCACGTGAAGGCCCGTGCTTCGTATGCGCGATGATTGCCGAGAAACCGGGCTATACCCATCACGACGTCTATGAAGATGCGGACGTGATCGCGTTCCTGAGCCGCTACCCGACCATGCTCGGCCACTGCCTGGTCGCGCCCAGGCGGCACATCGAGAGCTGGGTGCACGACATGCAGGATCGCGAGTTCCTCGCGGTGCAGAGCGTCGTACACCGGGTCGCCAGGGCCGTGGCTGCGACGGTGCCGACGGAGCGGATGTACTGCCTGAGCCTGGGCAGCCAGCAAGGCAATGCTCACGTGCACTGGCACATCGCGCCGCTACCGCCTGGCGTGCCGTACCACCAGCAGCGGCTCTACGCGCTGATGGCCGAGAACGGCGTCCTGGAAGTTGACGACGCCAGTCAGGCGGCGCTAGCCGAAGCCATCAGAAGCCACCTGTAGCCCCCGGTCAGGGCACGTAGCGGTAGACGCGCGAGTCGCGCTGTTCGAAGCCGAGCCGTTCGTAGAGCTTGCCGGCGGCGACCCGCGCGGGCCTCGTGGTCAGATCCACAGTGCGAGCGCCCGCACAGTCGGCGATCCTGATCGCCTCCGCGGTGAGCGCTTCACCGACCCGCTTGCCGCCGTACTCCTTGCCGCGGGCCGATTCGTCGACGATGACATCCTCGATCCAGGCCCTGATCCCGGTGGGGATCGGGAAGATCACCAGCGTCAGCGTGCCGACGATCTCGCCGCCGACCCGGGCTATGAGCAGCGTGTTGGCCTGCGCGGAGGCGATCGCCGTCAGCGCGCCGGCGTCGAGCGGCGGCGCGCTCTTCGAGAGCTGAGGCAGCAGCCGGCCGAACGCCCCGACGACCTCATCCGTGACTTCCCGCACCACTTCGATGTCGACGTCCACCGGCGCAATCTACCCGGTGCGCGGGTCAGCCCATGATCAGGCGCGCCAGAAGCTAGGCGACACCAGCCAGCCGCAGCACAGCGGCGACCGCGGCCGCCGCGATGATCACGACCAGGAACGGAGCCCGGAGCAGCAGCGCGCCCACCGCGTCGGCGAGCGTCGCGGCGTCGTACTGTCGCGGACGGGCCGGGAGTCGGTCATCCGCTGAGAGTATGTCGCTGATAGTGCATGATCGGCCATGCTGGTGGTGGCTGAGCAGGATGTAAGGGATATGACGGACTTGTAGTGGAAAAGGCTCTTGTGCTGGGTGGCGGCGGCGTCACGGGCATCGCCTGGGAGATCGGAATCCTGGCCGGGCTGGCCGAGCACGGCGTCGACCTGACCGACGCCGACCTGGTCGTTGGCACCTCGGCCGGTTCGGTCGTCGGCGTGGACGTGCGGTCGCGAACGGGACTGCCCGAGCTGTACAAGGGGCAGACGCAGCCGCCGGGTGACAAGGAGATCTACGCCAGGATGGGCCTGGGCGTGACAGCGAAGTACCTGAGGGCCATGCTCCTCTCGAGGAAGCCAGAGGTGGCGCGCGTCCGGGTCGGGGCGATGGCGCTCCGCGCCAAGACCGAGACCGAGGAAGCCAGGCGGCGGGTGATCGAGTCCAGGCTGCCGACGCTCGAATGGCCGGCCTGCAAGCTGCAGATCACCGGTCAGCCAGGCGCGCACGCTGAGCGAGGCAGGCGCGCGCGTCACGGTGATCAAGCCGGACAAGGCCGCGCTGCGCGCGATAGGCAAGAACGTGCTTAACCCCGAGCGCCGCCCGGCCGCGGCCCTGGCCGGGTACGCCCAGTCCGGTTCGGTCGCCGGCGAGGCCAAGGCCATCTGGACCGGCTAGTGCATGGAAAGAGCCGGGCCCGGCGGGAGGTCGGGCCCGGCTCAGCTTGTGGTACGCCGGCTACACGGCGTACTCGAGCAGCGGCTGCGCGCGGCTCGGGTGCCGGAGCTTGGACAGCGACTGCTTCTCCAGCTGCCTGATCCGCTCCCTGGTCAGGCCGAGCGCCTTGCCGATCTCGTCCAGCGTGTGCGGGTTGCCGTCGTACAGGCCGAACCGCATCGCCATGATCGTCGCCTCACGCGGCGTCAGCGCGTCGAGCGCGTGCCGCAGCTGCTCGGCCATCAGCTGGCGGTCGACCAGTTCAGAGGCCTCTGGCGCGTCGGTGTCCTCGATCAGGTCGCCGATGCTGGTCTCGCCGTCCTCGCCGATCGTGGAGTCCAGGCTGATCGGCTGCCTGCTGGTGCGCAGCAGCTCCTCGATCTGGTCAGGCGTGCGGTCGAGCTCCACGGCCAGCTCCTCAGGCGTCGGCTCCCGGCCGAGCCGCTGGTGCATGTCCCGCTCAACCCTGCTGAGCTTGCTCAGCATCTCCAGCACGTGCACCGGCAGCCTGATCGTCCTGGCCGAGTCGGCGAAGCCGCGCTGGATGGCCTGCCTGATCCACCACATGGCGTAGGTGGAGAACTTGTAGCCCTTGCTGTAGTCGAACTTCTCGACCGCCCTGATCAGGCCCAGGTTGCCTTCCTGGACGACGTCGAGCAGGGTCAGCCCGCGGTCGCTGTACTTCTTCGCCACCGACACGACGAGCCGCAGGTTCGCCTCGAGCATGTGCGCCTTGGCCCGTCGGCCGTCGGCAGCGACGGCCTCGAGGTCGGCGAGGAGCTCATCGCTCAGGTCGTCCTCGGTCTCGAGCTTGTGCTCGGCGTACAGGCCGGCCTCGATCCGCTTCGCGAGGTCGACCTCCTGCTCGGCGGTGAGCAGGCTGGTGCGGCCGATCGACTTCAGGTACGTATGTACCGAGTCGCCCATGACCGAGGTCTGGTCGTCCAGGTCAACATCGGCCGAACCGTCGTCGTCGGCGGCGACAGCGGTCAGCTCCGTGCCGGCCTTGCGGCGGTCCTTGCGCCCGCGTTGGCGGCCCGTGCGGCTCTTAGGCTCGGGCTCGGCGTCCTCGATGTCGTCGAGCAGATCGGGATCATCAAGTTCTGCCACGGCAAGATCCGGGCCGAGGTTGTCGGCGAGGTCTGACACGGCATGAGTCACTTCAGCAGGCTCCACTTCAGAAAGTCCGTCACCGGCGGCGGCCGGCCTGGCAGGAACAGCCTCGTTGCCGAGCCGAACCCCTTCATCGGACAGCTCGCGCAGGAGCGAACGAGCCTCCGCAGGGGTAACGTTCGCCTGGCCTAGGGCGTTCCGCAGCTCGGAAAGCATCAGATAACCCTGGCGGCGTCCGCGCCGGACCAGGTCGTCGACATGCGTAGCGGCAGCCTCCTCGTCGCGGCGCTCGGAAAGAACGCCTGCGGTCTTCGGCATCAGACACCTCCGTTCGCGCACATATCGGTGACGCAGATCACATCGCCCGCGTGCAGCAGTACCCAAGAGGCGCGGCACTTGGTATTGTGCAGTGCGAGCGCTATGTATAACGCGCGACGGGTCTTTTTGTTTCCCGCGCGGCGCTAGCGTGCGGAAATCTACAGCCTAAATCAGCCCTGACCGGTGCTGCTAACCGGCTTGCCGGATCGCGATATCCCTGAGCAGCTGCCTGTCGGGCTTGCCCGAGGCCAGCATGGGCAGCTCGGCCACCAGCACCATCGCCTGCGGAGCCGCGTAGCGCGGGAGCCGGTCCCTGACGTGGGCCCTGATCTCGTCGAGGCGCGGCGGACCTGACTCGTCAGCGGCGACGACCATGGCGGTCACCCGCTCCCCCCAGTCGGGGTCGGGCGTGCCCACCACGACGGCGTCGCGCACGCCAGGGCAGCCGCGCAGCACGTGCTCGACCTCGCCGGCCACCACCTTCTCGCCGCCGGAGTTGATCACATCGTCGGCCCTTCCCCTGACCACGAGCCGACCGCCGTCCAGTTCGCCGAGGTCTGAGGTCACGAACCAGCCATCCTGCAGCGCCGCCCTGGTCAGCTCGGGAGCGAGCCGGTACCTGGAGAACAGCACCGTCCCGGTGATCCTGATCCGCCCGTCCTGGCCGGTGATCGCACGGACGCCGTCGAGCGGCTCGCCGTCGTATACGCAGCCGCCGCAGGTCTCCGTCATCCCGTAGCTGGTGACCACCCTGGCGCCCGCCGCCGCTGCCTCGGCCAGCAGCCCAGGGGGGATCGCGGCGCCGCCGAGCAGGATGCCGCGGAACCCCGCCAGCGGCGCGCCAGCATCCAGCAGCCTGCGCAACTGAGTCGGGACCAGGGAGATGTACCGGCATCCGCCGGATCGCGCGGCCTCGCGGACGAGCACGCCGGCGTCGGCGCGATCGGTGATCACGGGGGCAGAGCCAGCCAGCAGCGAGCGGACAAGAACCCCGAGGCCGGAGATATGGTGCACCGGCAGGCAGCAGAGCCAGCGCTCGCCGGGTGCCGCGCCCAGCCGGTCCAGCGACGCGCGCGCCGACGCTTGAAGCGCCGTGGCGGTGAGCTCGGCGCCCTTCGGCAAACCGGTCGAGCCCGACGTGGCCAGCACGACGGCCACGTCGTCGGCGACCCCTGGCGCGGCCCCGTGCGCGCCGGCCTTCCTGCCGCGACTAGCTCCCGAGGTCCGTTGAAAATCCTGGGCCGTCTCGATGGTTGCCGGAGCGAAGGCCTCGATCAGCTCGCTGAGCCTGGCTTTCGGCAGCGACGGGTCAAGCGGCAGGATGGCCGGCCCGCTGCCGTCGAGCGCCGCCGTCAGCGCCTCAAGCAGCCGCCCGCCGCCCGAACCTGGTGGCAGCAGGACCGCGTGCAGCGGCCGCGAGGTCACGGACGTAAGGTTAATCGGCGGATTCGTGCACCTGAAGCGAGGGGGAGAAGTGGTCGACCGGCTGCCTGGCCGGCGCGAACTGCTTGAGCCGCTGCTGCCGGCGATGCGGGCCTTCGCGATCCCGCTGCGGAACACGTTCCGCGGCATCACGGTGCGCGAGGGCGCGCTGCTGCACGGGCCGGCAGGCTGGGGTGAGTTCGCGCCGTTCGCCGAGTACGGCCCCGCGGAGAGTGCCCGCTGGCTGGCCAGCGCCATCGAGGCGGCGACGGTTGGCTGGCCAGAGCCGGTCCGCGGCGAGATCGGGGTGAACGCGACCATCCCCGCGGTAGAGCCGCGGGCCGCGTACGACCTCGCCGCCCGCTCCGGCTGCCGGACCGCGAAGGTGAAGGTCGCCGAGCCAGGCCAGGGTGAACGCGACGACATCGAACGGGTCGCTGCCGTGCGGGACGCGCTCGGCCGGGCCGGCCGGATCAGGGTGGACGCCAACGGCGGCTGGGACGTCGGCCAGGCCGCGAGCCTGCTTGGCAGGCTCGCCAGCTTCGGCCTGGAGTACGCGGAACAGCCGTGCGCGACGCTGGACGACCTGGCCAGGCTCCGCCGGCTGACCAGCGTCCCGGTCGCCGCTGACGAGTCGATCCGCAAGGCCGCTGACCCGCTGGCGGTGCGGGCGGCCGGCGCCGCCGACATCGTGGTGCTCAAGGTCGCGCCGCTCGGCGGGGTCCGCCCCGCGCTGCGGGTCGCGGCCGAATGCGGGCTGCCCGTCGTGGTGTCGAGCGCCGTTGACTCCTCGGTCGGGCTGGCGGCCGGCCTGGCGCTGGCCGCCGCGCTGCCTGAGCTCGGTTACGACTGCGGCCTCGGAACCGGGCGCATGCTCACCGGCGACGTCACCGCGAGCCCGCTGCTGCCCGACCACGGGACGCTGCGGGTCCGCGCCGTCGCAGTCCAGGACGAGGCGCTGGCGGCGTGGGAAGCCGACCCAGCCCCGTGGCGTGCCAGGGCCCTGGCCGCGGCGGAGTTCCTCTGGTGAGCGGCGAGCATCCATCCGCGGCACTGGCGGCCGCGCTCGCGGACGAGCTGATCAGGTGCGGCGTGCGGGAGGTCGTGCTGGCCCCCGGGTCGCGGAGCGCTCCGCTGGCGATCGAGTTCCACCGCAGGTCAGAGGCGGGCGAGCTGCGGCTCAGCGTCCGGATCGACGAGCGAAGCGCCGCCTTCTGCGCCCTCGGCCTGGCCAAGCGCAGCCGGAACCCGGTCGCGGTCGTCTGCACGTCGGGCACCGCCGCCGCGCACTTCCACGCCGCGGTCATCGAGGCGGACGAGTCAGCGGTCCCGCTGCTCGTGCTGACCGCTGACCGGCCTCCCGAGCTCCGCGGCACCGGCGCCAACCAGACGATCGACCAGCTGCGCCTGTACGGGCCGGCGGTCCGCTGGTTCTGCGAGGTCGGCGTCGCCGAGGATCGAGCAGAGCAGGCGGGCTACTGGCGCAGCACCGCCTGCCGCGCGTGGGGGCTGGCGTCGGGAGCGGCGGGCGGCGTGCCTGGTCCTGTGCACCTGAACCTCGCGCTGCGCGAGCCGCTCGTCCCAGAGGCTTCACGGGACGCAGTGGTCACTGCCGACCGCAGGGCAGGCGCCAGCCGGGAGCCGCTGCGCGGGCGCGCTGGCACTGCGGGGGGATCCAGGGGGTCGTCCCCCCGGGCAGGCAACGCGCCGTGGACCAGGTTCTCCGACGTCGCCGAGCTGCCGTGGGCCGAGCGGGGCGTGGTCGTGTGCGGTGACGGCGACTACGACGCGCAGCCGCTGCTGAACCTGGCCGCTGAGGCGGGCTGGCCGGTGCTCGCCGAGCCGTCATCGAACGCGCGGCACGGCCCGTGCGCGCTCGGCGGCTATCAGTACCTGATCGGAGATCCGCGGTTCATGGCCGCGCACCAGCCCGAGGTGATCGTCTCGGCGGGCCGCCCGGGGTTGTCCAGGAGCCAGCTGGCGCTGCTGCGGTCGGGCGCGAGGAAGCACGTCGTGATCGCGCAGGGTCCTGGCCGCTGGGCCGATCCCGCCAGGAGCGCCACCGACGTGGTCGCCGGGGTGGAGCTGACCGGCGACGCGGCAGCCGCCGGGGTGGGTGGGTGGCTGCCGGCCTGGCAGGCCGCTGACCGGGCGGCCGGCCTCGCAGTGGACGCGGTCCTGGACGCCGGTGACACGCTCAGCGAGCCGCGGCTGGCCAGGGACGTCGCGGCGGCCGTGCCTGCGAACGGGCTGCTGTGGGCCGCGTCCAGCCTGCCGATCAGGGACCTCGACCAGCACATGCGGCCCAGGCAGGGGCCGCGGATCCTGGCCAGCCGAGGCGCGAGCGGGATCGACGGGATTGCCTCGTCCGCCATCGGGGCCGCGCTGGCGCATCAGGCGGCAGGCGGCGGTCCGGCGGTGGCGCTGCTCGGCGACCTGGCGCTGCTGCACGACGCGCCCGGGCTGATGCTCGGGCCGAGCGAGCCGCGCCCTGACCTGTGCGTGATCGTGGCGAACAACGACGGCGGCGGCATCTTCTCGATGCTCGAGCAGGCGGCGCTGGCAGGGCCGTTCGAGCGGGTCTTCGGCACGCCGCACGGCGCGGGGCTGGCTGAGCTCGCGGCCGCCGCCTGCCTGCCGTACCTGCGGGTCGAGCAGGCGGACGAACTGGCGGGCGCGCTGCTCGAAATCTCCGGGCTCAGCCTCGTCGAGGTTCGGACGAACCGGGCGGATCAGGCCGCCCTGCGGCAGCGGCTGGCCGGAGCCGCGGCGGCCGCGCTGGCACGGTTGAGCTGAGTAGCAGCGCTCAGCTGACGCGGGTGTCCGGGGTTGATCTGGCCAGTTGATCCTGCTAGTTGACCCGGACCCGGGGGTCGAGCAGCGCGTAGGAGATGTCCACGATCAGGTTCGCGATCACCACGAACAGCGCGGCCAGGATGACGAACCCGATCACGAGCTGGCCGTCGCCCTGCGTGATCGCCGTGACCGTCTGCTGGCCGAGGCCCTGGAGCCCGAAGACCTGCTCGACCACGATGACCCCGCCGAGCAGCGCGCCGATGTCGATGCCCAGTTGCGACACCACGGGCGTCATCGCGGATCTGACCGCGTGCCGGTACAGCAGCCGGCGTTCTGTGATGCCTTTCGATCGCGCCGTCCTGATGTAGTCCTCGCCGAGGGTGTCGAGCAGCGAGCCGCGGGACAGCCTCGTGTAGACCGCTGCCTGGACGATCGCGAGCGTGATCCAGGGCAGGATCATGCAGCCGAGCCAGCCGGTGAAGCTCGCCGTGACGGGCGTGAATCCGGTCTGGATGAAGCCGATGCCGTGGTTGTTCAGCTGCAGGTAGACCCCGACGATCAGCAGTTCGCCGACCACGAAGACGGGCGCCGAGACCCCGGCGAGCACGCCGACCGTGGCGATCCTGTCGAACAGGCTGCGCGCCCTGGTCGCGCTGAGGATGCCCGTGCCGAGCCCGGCGATCAGCCAGAGCAGAGTGCCTCCGATGACCACGGACAGCGTGGCGGGCAGCGCCTGCCTGATGATCGTCGTCACGGGCTGCTGAGAGTAGTAGGAGAAACCCAGGTTGCCGTGCAGCAGGTTGCCGAGGTAGTGCCCGTACTGCACGAGCTTCGGCTGGTCGAGTCCGAGGTTCCGCTCGACCTGCGCGACGACCTGCGGGGTGGCCGCGCGGCCGGCCAGGTTGCGGGCGACCACCCCCTCCGGCACCGCGACGAAGAACAGGAAGAACGTCAGCGACGCGACGGCCCAGAGCACGATGATCCCGGCCAGGATCCGGCGCGTGAGAAAGCGCACCATGCCCATCGCTTAGCCCTCCTTGTCGACGCTGGTGTCGGCTTCCTGGCCGATCATGATCGCGTTGTCGAGGTTCAGGCGGCCCTTGCCGCGCTTGCGCGCGGCGGTCGTGGTGCCCGCGAAGATGCGCTCGGTGCGGGGGTCGATGGCGTCGCGGATGCCGTCGCCGAGGAGGTTGAAGGCGAGAGTGGTGATCAGCAGCGCGGCCGCGGGAAAGACCACGTACCACCATGCGGTCTGGTAGTGATCTTGCGCCTCGGACAAGATGTTGCCCCAGCTGGGCGCCGGCGGCGGGATGCCGATTCCGAGGAAGGACAATGTCGCCTCGAAGCTCACCGCCGTGGGGATGTACAGCGTGGCCAGCACCAGGACGGGGCCGAGCAGGTTCGGCAGGATGTCGATGAACATGATCCGCCACGGGCCGGCGCCGAGGGACCTGGCGGCCTCGATGTACTCCTTCTCCTTGAGCGACAGGGTCTGGCCGCGGACGATCCTGGAGATCCCGGCCCAGGAGAAGAACGTGATCACCCCGATCACGATCGCGAGGCTGGGGCTCAGCACGGCGGCGAGCGCGAGCGCGAGCACGACAAACGGGAACGCCAGGACCGCGTCGATGATCCTGGCCAGCACGGTGTCCACCCAGCCGCCGAAGTAGCCCGCGATCAGCCCGAGGCTGACCCCGAAGATCGCGGCCACCGCCGTGGTGAACAGGCCGACGAAGAGCGAGATCTGGGCGCCGTAGGCGACGCGGACGAGCAGGTCGCGGCCGATCTGGTCGGTGCCGATCGGGAACCCGTGCACGCCGGGGCCGACCGGCTGCCCGAACGAGTTCGTGCCCTCGTTGGGGAACGCCTGGTACTCGCCGTGGTGCAGCAGGGCTGCGATGAGCGGGGCGCAGAGCGCGAAGAGGCAGATCAGGCCGATGATCACGATGGAGGCGACGGCGACCTTGTCGGCACGGAGGCGCCGCCAGGTGAGCTGCCATTGGCTGCGGCCCTCGATGGCCTGGGTGGGAGCGTCCTCGACGGCGGTGGCCTGGAACTGGACTTCGGTGATGCTCATCGGGTGCCCGTCCTGGCTGTCCTGGCGAGGGTCTCGCCTGCTTCGACGGGGTAGTGGCAGGCGGTCAGGTGGGTGCTGGGGTCGCCGGCCTTGGTGTCGAGGGCGGGCTCGTCGGTGGTGCAGAGGTTTTGTGCTTTGGGGCAGCGGGGGTGGAAGCGGCAGCCGGAGGGCGGGTTGATGGGGGATGGGACGTCGCCGGTGAGGATGATGCGCTGGCGCTGGCTGGCGGCGTCGGGGTCGGCGGCGGGGGCTGCGGACAGGAGGGCGGCGGTGTAGGGGTGGCGGGGGTGGTCGTAGATGTTGCCGCCGGGTCCTTGCTCGGCGATGCGGCCGAGGTACATGACGGTGACGGAGTCCGAGACGTGCCGGACGACTTCGAGGTCGTGGGCGATGAACAGGTAGGACAGGCCGAAGTCGGCTTGGAGGTCGGCGAGCAGGTTGAGGACCTGGGCCTGGATGGAGACGTCGAGGGCGGAGACGGGTTCGTCGCAGATGATGAGCTTGGGGCGCAGGGCCAGGGCGCGGGCGACGCCGATGCGCTGGCGCTGGCCGCCGGAGAATTCGGCGGGGAAGCGGTTGTAGTGCTCGGGGTTGAGGCCGACGCGTTCCATGAGTTCCTGGACGGATTTCTTGCGCTGGGCGCCGGCGGCGGTGTGGTGGACGGCGTAGGGGTCGCCGATGATGGAGCCGACGCGGCGGCGGGGGTTGAGGGAGCCGTACGGGTCCTGGAAGATCATCTGGATCTCGCGGCGGTAGGGCTGCATGGCGCGGCGGGGCAGGTTGGTGATGTCGCGGCCTTCGAACCAGACCTTGCCGCTGGTGGCCGGGATCAGGCCGGCGATGCAGCGGGCCAGGGTGGACTTGCCGCAGCCGGTCTCGCCGACCAGCCCCACGGTCTTGCCGCGCGGGATCGACAACGACACCCCATCCACCGCCTGGACCTGGGACACGGCGCGCCGGATCATGCCGTTCCCGTAGACGGGGAAGTACTTGATGACCTCGTCCGCGCGGACGAGGATGTCGCGGCCGGCCTCGGAACGAGCGTCGTATGCCTCAGGGGCCTGGCGGTCGCGCGACTGGTTCTCAGCGCGCGCGCCTGGCAGCTGAGTCATGGGATCACGCCTCCTTGTGACTCGGGCGCGGCGGCGATGGCCTCGGCGACCTTGATGGCCTCGCCGCTCCTGCCCGCTTCGACCGCATGCCTGCGGGTGTCCTCGGCTTCGCGATCCGATCCGACGGCGCTGGTGGGGAGCCAGCAGGCGGACCGGTGGCCTGGGACGCCGCTGACGGGGGTGAGGGCTGGTTCGTCGGTGAGGCAGCGGTCCATGACGTAGGCGCAGCGGGGGTGGAAGGCGCAGCCTTTGGGCAGGCGGATGAGGCTGGGGGGCTGGCCGGTGATGGGGATGAGCCGGTCGCGTGCGGCTGAGCTGTGCGGGATGGATTCGAGGAGGCCTTTGGTGTAGGGGTGGTGCTGGCGGTAGAAGATGTCGCGTTTGGTGGCTTTCTCGGCGGCGCGGCCGGCGTACATGACCATGACGTCGTCGGCGATGTCGGCGACGACGCCGAGGTCGTGGGTGATCATGAGCAGGGCGGTGCCGGATTCTTGCTGCAGCCGGAGCAGCAGGTCCAGGATCTGGGCCTGAACGGTGGCGTCCAGGGCGGTGGTGGGTTCGTCGGCGATGATCAGCTTGGGGTTCAGGGAGATGGCCATGGCGATCATGGCGCGCTGGCGCATGCCGCCGGAGAACTGGTGCGGGTAGTCGTTGACGCGTTCGGCGGGGCGGGGGATGCCGACGTGGCCGAGCAGCTCGACGGCTCGCTGGGTGGCGGCGGCCTTGGACACGGTTTTGCCGTGGGCGCGGATCATCTCGCTGATCTGCCAGCCGACCTTGTACAGGGGGTGCAGGCTGGTGAGCGGGTCCTGGAAGATGACGGCGATGTCCTTGCCGCGGATCTTCTGCAGGTCGCGTGGGGCCAGGCCGACCAGGTTGACGCCGCCGAAGACGGCCTTGCCGGTGATCTGGCCGCCCGGGGTCAGGCCGAGCAGGCTCTGCGTCAGCACCGTCTTGCCGCTGCCGGACTCGCCGACGATGCCGAGCGTGCGGCCGGGCTCGACGCTGAACGAAACCCCCCGCACCGCCCGCACCACACCGTCAGCCGTCGGGAAGCTGACCCGCAGATCAGAAACCTCGAGCAGGCTCATCGATTCCCCCACGTGGTCCCGCGCGGCGAACGGAGACGCGGCACCAGATCGGCGGGGGGAGCCGATGCTGTGTTGTCCAGAGCACGCGCGTCGGTAATCGCCGCGCGGCCGCCAGGCTGGCTGGTGTAGTTATCGCCGGTCGCTGATCTCGGGCCGGTAGCGAACCCGGCCGGGCACGCTACCGGCATACCCGGCCGGGCTCGCCGCTACGCTCATGGGCGCGCTCGTGCCGCCTAGCCGTTCTTCAGCCAGACGTTGGTGATGTCGGGCCCGCCGATGTTCGGCTGGTACACGACCGCGGTCGTGCCAGCCTGCTCGACGTCCGGGCTTGAGTACATCAGCAGCTGCTGGCTGAGCAGCGGGACGATGACGGCGTTGCCCGTCACGTTACGGTCAGCCTTGTTCCACAGAGCGCCGGCCTGGCTGACGCTCGTCGCCGACTCGGCCTGCCTGATCAGGCTGTCGAGCTGCTTGCTGCTGTAGCACCCGTAGTTGGTGGTGTTGAGCACGCAGTTGGTCTCGAACAGCGGCGAGATGATGGTGCGGCCGTTGTTGCCGAACCAGTCCGGGTACCAGGCCGCCTGACCCATGTCCCAGGTTCCCGGCTTGGCGTTGGAAGGAGCGTTGCCGAGATCGACGAAGAACGTCGAGCCAGCTTCCGGCTTGCCGCTCAGGTTCACACCGCAGCTACGCAGGCTGGCCTGCAGCGCCTCGAAGATCGACTTGTTGATGCTGTCGTTCGGGTACAGGTAGGTCAGGGTGAGCCCCTTCTTGTACCCGGCCTTGGCTAGCATCGACTTGCACGTGGACGCATCACCCTGGCTGTTGTTCGTCGGATACGGGTTGTAGTTCTGGTAGCCGGAGTTGCCCGGCGAGATCGCCGTGTTGAGGACCTTCGCAACGGTCGGGCCGCCGACGACCTTCTGCACGGCCACCTTGTTGACGCCGTACTGGATCGCCTGGCGGACGGCGAGCTTGCCCATGGCGCCGCCGTTGTTCGGGCTGCGCAGGTTGAACACCATGTACGGCAGCAGGTTGGAGCCGGGCCAGGCGCGGAACTTCGGGTCGTGCGTGGACTCGAGCGTCGGGATCTGGCTCGGCACGATGTTGGTGTCGAGCGGCAGGTCATACTGGCCCGCCTTCATGTCGTTGAACTGAGTCTGCGCGTCAGCGACGCCCATCGTGACCGTCACCTTGCCGACGTACTGGTGCCTGCTGGCGTCCGTGGACTGCTTCCATGCTGGGTTCCGCGACATCGTGATCGACCGGCTCGGCACGTACGAGGTGATCTGGTAAGGGCCGTCGGCGATCGTGTGCTGATCCAGCTGCAGGCTGTTCGGCACATACTTGTCGTACTCGACCGGCCTGGCCGAGGTGAACGGCATCGCCAGCATGTACAGGAAGTCGCCGGCTGGCTGAATGAGGTTGATTCGCAATGTCGACGGGGTCACTGCGGTGAGCCCCGAGATGGAGTGCGTGTTCTGGAAGCTCGCGATGTTAGCAGCGGTCGGTGCGTGCTTCTTGTTCGCGAAGTAGGCGGTCTCGGTGTCGCAGTACCGCTTCAGGCCGGCGATCGTCGCCGTGTAGTACAGCGGGTTGCCGACCGGGCTCACGGGGTTGCAGAACGCCTTGTACTCCCTGATGAAGTCAGCGGCCGTCACCTGTCGCGGCGGGCTGGTGTTCCAGTCCACGCCCTGCTTGACGTGAAAGGTGTAGGTCTTGCCGCCGTTGGTGATCCCGCCGTTGGACGTGCTCGGCACCTTGGCTGCGATGTCGGCGGCCGGCGTGGTGTTCTTGGTCCAGCCCGCGGAGCTGAGGGTCGTGCCGGGAGCCGTCGGATAGGTCAGCAGCTGACGCGCGTAGCCACGCTCGAGGATGTAGTCGGCTGTGTAGTAGGCCGAAACCGTGTCGATGTGGTCGGGACCCGACGCCGCGACGAACTTCAGCGTGCCGCCCCGCACGGGCGTGGACCCAGAGGATCCGCTGCCGCCTGACGAACTGCTGCACGCGGCGAGTCCGGCTGCTGTCAGGCCAGCAACCGCCATCACGGCGATTCGCTGGGAACGACGTCTCATGAGCGGGCTCCTTCGAACCTGGCGCATCGCGCAGGTGTGTGCGTAACTATGTGTAGTTACAGAAGCACATTCAGTAACGACATTCAAGAACGCTGTCTGGCGGCGGAGGCAGGTGGCAGACAGCCTTTATGCAACCGCAATCTCGTCGTGACCACAGAGAAATCGCCGATGGGCGGGCGCCGTCAGCCCTCCAGGGCGTACCGCATCGGCCAGAACTTCGTCTGCGCCTCGGCCACCTCGGCGGGCGGGTTCGACCCGGCCACGATGCCGCAGCCGGCGAAGAGCCTGGCGTTCCGTCCCGACACCAGCCCGCAGCGGAGCGCGATGCCCCATTCGCCGTTGCCTCTGGCATCGACCCAGCCGACCGGCCCTGAGTAACGTCCCCTGTCCATGCCCTCGAGCTCGCGGATCAGCTCCATCGCGGCCTCGGCTGGCGTGCCGCAGATCGCGGCGGTCGGGTGCAGCGCGGCGGCGAGCGCCAGTGCCGAATGGCTCGCGTCCTCGTCCGAGGCGAGCTCGCCGTCCACCCAGGTGGCCAGGTGCTGTACGTTGGCGAGCCTGAGCAGCGACGGCTGCTCGTCGATGCGCAGGTCAGCGCAGAGCGGCTGCAGCGCCGCGCGGACGTCCTCGACAGCGTAGAGGTGCTCGTCCCGGTCCTTGGCCGACGCGAGCAGGGCGGCGCCGAGCGCCCTGTCAGCCTGCTGCGTGCCGCCGCGCGGCATCGTCCCGGCCAGGACCAGCGAGTGCAGCTTGCTGCCTGTCCTGCGGATCAGCAATTCGGGGGTGGCGCCGAGCAGGCCGTCGCAGGCGAAGGTGTAGCAGTCGCGGTATCTGCTGGCCAGCCGCGCCAACAGGACTCTCCCGTCGATGTCGGCGGCAGCGGTCGCGTTCATCTCGAGGGCGAGGACAACCTTGCGCATGGCGCCGTCGGAGATGGCGGCCACCGCCGTCGCCACCGCTCGTTCCCACTCGGGTGCGGTCAGGCTGCCGTCAGCCCAGCGCACTCCGGTCGGCGCCACGGGCGGCTCTGGTGCGCTGTCACAGGTCGCGGCCTTCGCGCCCGCCTCGCCTGCCGCGCTGATCGTGGTGAGCCAGGAGGCGCCGTGCCAGCGGCCGAGCACGGTTCTCGGCACGACGAGCACGGAGCCGTCGGAGGCCGGATCGAAGGTGAAGCTGCCGAACGCGACCGGTCCGGTGCCCGGTACCGCCACCTCGTCGATGACCTGGGCTGCATCGAAAATCTCGCGCAGCCACTTCTCACCGGTCGCGAACCGGTCCTGCCCGGCAGCCAGGGTGATCTTGGCGGCAGTGCCCCAGCCGACCAGGCCGTCACCGCGACGCACCCAGGCCAGGGCTTCAGGCTCGGGCAGCATGGCGATCAGGTCGCCGGGATCTGGCACCGGAACTGTCCGCACGACCAGGCGACCAGGCGACCGCTCGGCCGCTTCGTCGTGCTGATATCCCACGGCAGACAACTCTACGTGCGCGCCCGTGCTGTCCTGCGCACGGGGAACGGACTACAGCAGGCTGAGCTGCCCCGCGTCCTGGCTGGCGGGCTCGCCGGGTCCTGGCTGCGGATCCACGCGGCGCGCAGCGGTGGGGTTCGCGGCCGTGCCCACCTTGTACCTGGCGGCGAGGTCGCCGACGCGCGCTGCGATCCGCCGCTGGTAGGCCTTCGGGGCGTAGGCCCCCTGGCCGTACAGCTCCGTGTACCGCGCGACGAGCCCGGGATGCTGCTCGGATAGCCAGGCCAGGTACCACTCGCGGGCGCCTGGCCGCAGATGGAGCACGATCGGCGTGACGCTGGCCGCGCCAGCCTCCGCGATCTGCCTGACGGTGTCTTCCAGCTGGTCAGGCGAGTCGGTCAGGAACGGCAGCACGGGGCCCATCAGGATGCCGCAGCGCAGCCCGCGCTCGGTGATCGACGCGCAGGCGCCGAGGCGGCGCTGCGGGCTCGGCGTGCCGGGCTCCACGGACGCGGACAGGCCGGCGTCGGCGAACCCGACGGATATGTTCAGCGCGACGGACGTGACCTGCGCGGCTTCAGTGAGCAGGTCCAGGTCCCTGAGCAGCAGGGTGCCCTTGGTCAAGATGGAGAACGGGTTCCTGGCGTCCCGCAGCGCGGCGATGATGCCGGGCATCAGCCGGTACCTGCCCTCGGCTCGCTGGTAGCAGTCCACGTTCGTGCCCATGGCGATGTGCTCGCCAGGCCAGCTCGGCCTGCCGAGCTCCTTCCGCGCGAGCTCGGCCGCGTTCACCTTCACGATGATCTTGGAGTTGAAGTCGAGCCCGGCGTCCAGGTCCAGGTAGGTGTGCGTGTTTCTGGCGAAGCAGTAGACGCACGCGTGCCCGCAGCCACGGTAGGGGTTGATGGTGAACTGGAAGGGCATCCGCGAGGCCGGCGGCACCTTGTTGATAATCGACTTGGCGCAGACCTCGTAGAACGTCATGCCACCGAAGCCGGGGGTGTCGAACGTCCGCGCGACGACCTCCCGCCCGAACAGCGCGGCCTGTTCCCGGGTCGGGCCATCCTGGATTCGCTGCCTGTCCCAACGCATGCCAGCACTGTAGAACACACATTCGAATATTTCAACAAAGCTATTGCCGCGGCTAGTCTTTGGTCATCGGCAGGTAAATAATCTTCCAACAGGGAATAGTAAGGAAAGTCCCGCCGCTCCCGGGTCCCGCGGCGGGCGGCGGCGGAGGTGACACGTGGCGCTTCCCATGGATGAGCAGCGCATCCTCGAGGAGATGGAGCGCATGCTAGCCGCCGACGATCCGAAGCTCGCCGCGCGGCTCGCCGCGTTCGGCCATCCGGGTTTCGGTCAGGTGCTGCGGACCAGGCGGGCCAGGGCGACCCTGTCCATCATGCTGCTCGTGCTGATCGCGGCCGTCGCGGCCGTGATCTACCTGATGAGCGCGCTCCGTCCGGGCACCCCCGGCACCGGGCACGGCCAGCGTTCCGCCCCTGCCGCGGCGACGCCGTCGCCAAGCCAGGTCACGACGCCGCAGTCCAGGGTGAGCGGGCGAACGGGCAGCCCGGCTGCCCGCCAGGGCCAGACAGCCGGCCCCGCGCAGGCGTGCACCCCGACGCTCGCCCCCACGTGCGGGGCCTGGTGGAGCCAGGCCGGCGCGAGGGTCAGGCCGGGCGGGCCAGGGTAGTCGCGGCTTATCCCATGACGCTCGACGAGCCCGCCATAGCGGGCGTAACGCACCGCGTGATCGATGTCGGCGACCTTTCCTTGCACGTCGCCGAGGCTGGTGCCGGGCCGCTCGTGCTGCTGCTGCACGGTTTTCCCGAGTCCTGGTACTCCTGGCGGCACCAGCTGACGGCGCTGGCGGCCGCCGGTTATCACGCCGTCGCGCCTGATCAACGCGGCTACGGCCGTACCGGAGGGCCCGACGTCCCCGGCAAGTACACGATGCTGCACCTGACCGGCGACGTGATCGGCCTGATGGACGGGCTTGGCGCTGCGCGGGCCGTGGTCGCTGGCCATGACTGGGGCGCGCCGGTTGCCTGGAACACGGCGCTGCTGCGTCCTGACCGGGTATCGGGCGTGATCGGCCTGAGCGTCCCGTACACGCCGCGCGGCAGCACGCCGCCGGTGCCCGCACTGCGCGCGCTGTTCGGCGATGGCTTCTATATCTCGTACTTCCAGCAGCCAGGCGTCGCGGACGCGGAGCTGGGCCGCGATCCGCACGACACGTTCCGCCGGCTGCTCGTCGCCGCCTCGGGCGACGCGAGCGCGGGCGGTGCTCCCGTCGTCCCGGCCGGCGGCGGGTTCCTGGACATCTGCCCGCTGCCCAGCGAGCTGCCTGGCTGGCTCACCGAGCGTGACATTGACGTCTTCGCGGCGCAGTTCGCGGACTCCGGCTTCACCCGGCCGCTGAACTGGTACCGCGCGATGGACCTGACCTGGGAGCTGATGGCGCCGTGGAAGCACGCGCCGGTCACCGCGCCCGCGGCCTACCTGGTGGGGGACAGGGACCTGACGGTCAGCTTCCTCGGCGGAGCCTCGGTGCTCGACCAGCTCAAGGGCGTGGCGCCGGACCTGCGCCTCGCGCTGACCCTGCCTGGCTGCGGGCACTGGACCCAGCAGGAGCGCGCCGACGAGGTCAGCGCCGCGATGCTCAGCTTCCTTGACGGGCTTGGTTAAGTCCCATCCGCACACTGGCCTCCTGCCACAGGTCACGGTAGTACCTGGCCGCCTGGCTGCGCGGCGCGGCCGCGGCCACCGGCGCACGCTGCACGGACATCCGCTCGATCGCTGACAGCGCCGGTATCACGGTCGTGGCCACGTCGTCCCGCTTGGCAGGCAGTTCCTCGGCGATCTCGCGGTGCAGCCGCTTGCGTCTGTCGACCATGGAGAAGAACGCGAGGATCCGCGGCCGGTGCCGGTCCAGGTCCGCCACGAACTCGGTGAGCTGATCCAGCGTGCGCACCGAGAGCGTGGTCGGGATCAGCGGGATGAGCAGCAGGTCGGCCGCGCGCAGCACGTTCTCCGACAGCAGTGAGATGCCTGGCGGGCAGTCGAGGACAACGAGGTCGAACTCGCGCCGCAGCGGCGCGAGCAGGCTGCGCAGCCTGCTCACCGACTTGCGCTCGCTGTCCAGGTGCAGGTCCAGGTTGCGGTAGGTGAAGTCGGCGGGGAGCAGGTCAAGGTTGTCGAAGTCGGTGGCCTTGATCGCGTCGTCGACCGGGCGCTTGCCGGCGATCAGCGCCTTGCCGCCGCCCTTGACGCGGGGCCTGACCCGGAACAGGAAGCTGGCGGCGGCCTGCGGGTCCAGATCCCACAGCAGCACGCGGTAGCCGTCGGCGGCTGCCAGGTAGGCGAGGTTGACCGCGGTCGTCGTCTTCCCGACGCCGCCCTTGATGTTGTACGTGGCGAGTACCTTCACGATGCCGCCTTGGTCAGCGCTTCGATTCTGGCCCGGCTCCTGGCGCTGGCGAAGCCGGCGAACAGCCCGGCGAATTCGCCCCTGGCGGCCCGCTGCCTGACCGCGAGCCCGGCGGCGATCTCGCCCATCGCGAGCAGCGTCTCGGCCGGCGCGCTGGCATCGGCCATCATCTTCGTCGCGAACGCGCGCACCTCGGCCTGCTGCACCTCGGTGTCCTGGAACTCGCCAAGGCAGTCCTGCAATGCCTTCAGCTCGTTGACGGCCCGCCATTGATCGGCCGGGTCGTGCAGGGACGCGAACACCTCGAGCAGGTAGCGCAGCTCTTTGCAGAGTTTGCGCAGGTCGTGCAGCGCTTGCGGGGGAGAGGCGGCGTCGATGGCGCCGCCCGAGCGGAGCACGCGCCCATGCGCACGGGCGATCCGGCCTGCCGCGAACCTGCCCGTGGCCGGCCGCCGCCCCGGTGCGGCCGTGACCTGCTTGAGGTCGTGCTGCCATGACCTGGCAAGCCCGGTATACCTGGCCGAGCGGAGCCCCCTGCCGAGCTGACGCTGGGCGGCGGCGCGCTGCCTGGTGAGGTAGTCGTGGAAGGGCCGGAGCTCGGGCTCGGTCCCGGCGATCAGCTTGCCCGCCATGGCCGGGTAGCCGAGCAGGTACACGTCCAGGTCGCGGGTCGGCGTGGTGAGGTCGCCAAGCCACTTGAACTCCGGCCGGTACCGGTCAGCCAGGCCTGCGGGCAGCACCGTGCCGGCCAGCTTGAGCACCGACCTGGTCCGCCGCACCGCGATCCGCAGGTCGTGCAGGAACTCGGTGTCGACGTCGCGGATGGTGCCGGGAACGTTGGCCTGGGCGGTCGTGAAGAGCCTGGTCAGCACCGTGCAGATGGCCAGCGCGGCCGGCATGTCGGCGGTCAGCCGCACGTCGATCTTGCTGGTGTAGTCGGCAGGCCGGCGGCCGGCCATCCGCAGCGCCGACTCGAACACCGAGTGATCGGCCCTGGCGACCCCCGGCTTCCTGGCCAGTGCGTCGGAAAGCTTCGCGGCCTGCGCCTGGTAGCCGCGCAGCGGGCTGATCGTGACCCTGGGCTGAGCCTGCGCCCTGGCAGGCTCTGTGACGGTCAGCCGGTCGGTGGTCACGATCGCGATCGTCTTGGCATCGGCGTTGAGCGCCCTGCGCCTGGTCTGCGCGCTGGTGGCCCTGACCACAGGCAGCAGGGCCCTGACGCCCACGACCGGTGCCAGGTGCTCGCGCAGCGGTCCGAGCGGCAGTTGCTCGATCCTGGCTGGCCAGCGCAGCCGCCCGGAAGCCCCGCCCGCGCTCTGTGCCGCGACCAGCTCGCCGTCCCTCGCGGTCAGCACCAGTTCGGAGCCGCCGCGGGCGGCAGTGCATTCCAGGTTCAGCCCGGCCCTGAACAGCCGCCAGTCGAAGGTGTCGAGCCAGGTCCGCCGCACCGTCCTGGACTGGCCAGCCGACGTGACGGTGAACCGCGAGCCGGAGATGTCCGGCAGTCGCTCGCCTTGCGCGCGCGCGCCGTCGGCCCCGGAAAGGACAAAGTCGGCGACCTCGTGCAGAGCGTCCAGCAAGAACTCGACCTCGCAGTTCAGGGCATCTCGTGTCACCGCCGGCCAGTCGCACCAGCCTACTCCGGGCCTGTCGGCCCGAACTGGGTGCCTGACCTGCGCGACTTACCACGGGATCGCTGAGCCGATACGATGCCCGAAGCTGAGAAAGGTACCACAATGCGCAGATTGGCGCTATTGCCGCGTGTCGCGCGCTTCGCGTGGCCCGCCGTGGCCTGGTTGATGGTGGCGGCGGCCTGCGCCGGCGTGCAGAACGCCTCAGCAGCCGAGCGCGGGCCTGCCGCTCGCGCCGTCAACCTGCTGGGCAATGCCGGCGCCGAGACCGGCGCTGCGAGTGTGCGGGGGCGGGACACTGTCACGATTCCCGGCTGGCGGATCGTGCGCGGCCTGCCAACTGTGGTGCGGTACGGAACGCCTGGCTTCCCAGGTGTCACCGGGCGCTTTCCCGCGCGGCGCGGCGGCCGGCTGTTCGTCGGCGGGCTTGGCGGCACGGCAGTGCTCGGGCAGCAGATCCCGCTGGGCGGCAGCACATCGCGCCCTGGCACCAGGTACGTGCTCTCCGGCTGGCTAGGCGGCACGAGGACCAGCCGTGCCTCGGCGGCCGTTCGGTTCTTCTCGGTCGCCGGGCGGGTGCTGGCCAGGCGGACTATCGGGCCGGTGGGCGCGACCGGCCACCGGCGGCTGGTCAGGCGGTCCGCCGCCGGCCGGATCCCGGCGGGTGCGGTGAGCGCCAGGATCACCGTGCGGCTCGGGACCTCGCTCCCGGGCGCCGATGGGGTGAACGGAGCGCTCGTCGGCTACAACAGGGCGGTGGCCGACGGGCTGCGCCTCAACGTCCAGGCACAGCAGCGGCGGGCGCTGGTGCGGCCCCCCGTCGCGCGGGTGCCCAGGTACCGGCACGTGTTCCTGTTCTACTTCGAGAACCAGGACTTCAGCTCCCTGATCGGGAACACCAGGCAGGCGCCGTACCTCAACGGCCTGCTGCCGTCGGGCAGCCTGCTCGAGCGTATGTTCGCCGAGGAGCACCCCAGCGACGCCAACTACCTGGCCATGGCGGGCGGCAGCGCGTTCGGGGTACCGCTGACCGATCCACTCGAGATCAACCCGCGCTACACGATCCGCGCCCGGTCGATCGCGAGTCTGCTAGACGCGGCGCACGAGAGCTGGCGCGGCTATCTGCAGAGCGCGAACGGGCCGTGTGACGACACGGTGCACGGTTCGTACTGGAACGACGACCTGCCGCTGCTGTACTTCGCAGGCATCAGGAACCGGCCCGCGTACTGCGCTCGCCACGTCGTGCCGCTCGAAGCCCTGCCCCGTGACCTGGCCAGCGCGGCGACGACGCCGCGTTTCGCCTGGATCGGGCCGAACGACTGCTCTGACATGGAGGGCTGCGGCATCCACGCGGGTGACCGCTTCCTGGCCGCGGAACTCGGTGCCGTGCTTCGCTCGCCAGCGTGGCGAACCCAGCGGTCGCTGGCGATCATCACGGTAGACGAGGACAACTACGATCACCCGAATCCTCCGCAGCGGGTCGCGACGCTGCTGCTGGCTTCGGCCGGGGTCAGGCACGGCTACGCCTCGCGGGTCAGGTACACCCATTACGGCCTGCTGCGCACGATCGAGGGCGCGCTCGGCCTGCCGTCGCTGACCGCGAACGACAGGTACGCCCAGCCGGTCAACGACGTGTTCCGGCGGGGCGCCGGGCCGGCGGTCGCGCCGCGTGCCCGCCAGGCCACTGGGCCGGCCACAGGGCCGGCCGCCAGGCACGCGTGCGGCGCACCAGGGCAGCGCCTGACCAGGACCGCACCGCGTTCGTCGTCAGCGGGGGCTCAGGCACGGTTACCCCGGTCGACCTGCGGACCAGGCGGTCTGGCAGCCCGATCCGGGTGGGTGCCGACCCGACAGCGATCGTGGCCGCGCCGGGCGGCCGCACGCTCTATGTCGCGGACAGCGGGGGTGGGGCCGTGACGCCGATCGACGCGGCCACCAGGCAGCCTGGGCGGCCGATCAAGGTTGGCGGCAACCCGCGCGCCCTGGCGCTGACGCCTGATGGCAAGACCCTGTACGTCGCGAACAGCCGGTCGGGAACGGTGACGCCGGTGCGCACGCGTACCGGCAGGCCAGGCCGGCCTATCCCGGTCGGCGAGTATCCCCGCGGCATCCTGGTCAGCAAGGACGGCAGGACCGCGTACGTGCTCGACTGGGGCAGCGGGCGGGTGACGCCCATCGACACGCGGCTGAACCGGGCTGGTCAGCCGATCCGTGTCGGCGCTTACCCGTTCGCGGCCGCGTTCTCGCCTGACGGCTCGACCCTGTACGTCGCGTGCTTCGGCTCTGGCACGGTCGTGCCGGTGTCCGTCAGGACCGGGCGGGCGGGCAGGCCCGTGCGGGTAGGGGCCGCGGCCGATGCCCTCGCGGTGACCCGCGACGGCAAGACCGTCTACGCGGTCAGCGGCAACGGCCAGTCGGTCACGCCGGTCGACGTCGCGCACTGGCGGGCCCGCAGGCCGGTCAGGGTGGGCTACTCGCCGGCCGCGATCGCGCTGGCCGGCGCCACCGCCTACGTGGTGAACACGATCTCGGGAACGCTCACGCCGATCGCGGCCGGCACGGGGCGCGCCGGCCGGCCGATATCCGTCGGCGTCTACTCCTACCCGACGGCCATCGGCGTTGACGGGCCGCTCGCCATCGTCCTCGACACCTACACCGCGCGCGCCTCCCTGGTCGACACCAGGACCGGCCGCGAGCTGCGTCAGGTGGTGGTCGGCGCAGGCCCCCTCGCCGTCGCCTTTGGCGCATAGAACATCGCCTTTGGCGCATAGAACACCGCCTTTGGCGCCTAAGTCGCGCCTAGAACGCGGTCAGCTCGAGCCAGCGATCGAGCAGCGCGGCGTCACCTGAGACGCTGACCGACGAGGTCGTGGCCGGCAGCCGGCGCATCAGCACGAGCAGAACGTCGGCTGCAGGGCCGGATAGCGTCACGTCAGCGCCGCTGGGGGGTCCGTGGGTCACCCGCACGCCATCGGACGCGTGCGTGACCTGCCAGCCGACGTCGCCGTCGGTGACAAGCACGCCGAGTGCCTTTCCCGCGGGCAGGATCGTGACCAGGTCGTTCTGGCCGTCATTGAGCGGGCTCATGAACGAGAGCCACTCGTCGATCGCGTCGGCCGCCAGATCGGCCGGAATCGCGATCGCGCCGCCCGTGGCGAGCGTGACGTCGGCCGCGTGCACCACGGTCTCGTGCGCCATCCGGCGGGCCCAGAACGTCGCGGGTACCATCTCGCCGAATGCCCAGACCGCGTCGTCGCCCGCGGCGCGGACGGCGGCGATGAGCCTGGCGGCCCCCGCGGTCAGCCAGGCCGCCTGGGCTGCCGCCCCCTCCGGTGCCTTGCCGTCAGGAACTGCGCGGAACTCGATGAACTCGGCCGATCTGGTCCTGACGATCTCGGCGCCCCACCTGTGGGCACGGCCGACGTGGGTAGCCAGCTGGCGCAGCGACCAGTCGGGGCACGCGGGGATACGCAGCGCCTGGTCGGTACTGCCGACCTCGTCCGCGAGCGACGCCGTCGCGGCCTCCAGGCCGGCGAAGAGCCGTTCGGTAGCAATTACTGGCACCCGCAGGCTCCGCCGCAGCAGCCGCCAGAAGATCCGCGCTCCGATCCCGCCCTGCCGCCCACGGAAATCGTCGAGAGCAGCCGGACGGTGTCATCGTGCCCATGCGGACAGGTGCACGGCGCCGATGACTCGCTCATCGGGCGGCTCTTCTCGAACGTGTCTCCGCAGGCGCGACAGCGGTATTCATAGCGGGGCATGCTGGCATCGTACCGGTCAGAGCGCCGCTGCGGCTGGATCCGGATGTGCTGGATCTGGCTGGCCGGCTGCCTGGGCAGGGGACTCGCGGGCGTCGTAGTAGAACTGGCCGCCGCGCAGCAGCGAAATGACCGCGCCAGCGCAGGACATGGCGATCGCGACGCCGAACACGATCACCAGGCCGTGATGGAACGGGCCTGAGATCAGGTGCGGGAAGTACTCCTTGCTGGTCAGCACGGCAGCGTCATGCTGCGGGAGCCTGGCGAGCACGCCGGTCGGCCTGAGCAGGCTGCCGATCGGGTTGTAGCCAAGGAACGAGGCGAACAGCGTGCTCACCGGCGGCAGGTGCGAGACGTGCGCGGCCAGGGCCGCGGGAACGCCGTGCGCTCGAAGCCCCGCGCTGAGCGTGCGCGGGAGCGTGGCGGCGAGGCCGGCGATCATCAGCGAGAAGAAGATGCCGATCGACAGCGACATGCCCGAGTTCTGGAACGTGGAGCGCATGCCTGAAGCGGCGCCACGGTACCTGGCGGGGACGCTGCTCATGATGGCCGACGTGTTCGGCGAGGCGAACAGCCCCGACCCGAGGCCGTTGCACAGGATGATGAGCGCGAAGATCCAGTAGGGAAACCTGACCGGCAGCAGCAGCAGGCCGCCGAAGGCGGCGGCCGAGACCAGCAGGCCCGCTGTCGCGAACGGCCGCGGCCCGTACCTGTCGGACAGGTAGCCGGAAACCGGGCCGGCGATGAGGAAGCCCGCGGTCAGCGGCAGCAGGTAGATGCCCGCCCGCAGCGGCGTCTGCGCGAAATCGTAGCCGTGCAGCGGCAGCCAGATCCCCTGCAGCCAGATGATCAGCATGAACTGCAGGCCGCCCCTGGCGATCGAGCCCATCAGGCTCGCCATGTTTCCGGCCGCGAAGGCGCGGATGCGGAACAGCCCGAGCCGGAACATCGGCTCGGCGATCTTGGTCTCGATCACGCAGAAGGTGACGAGGAGCGCGATGCCGCCGGCGAGGCCGCCGATCACCCGCGGGCTCGTCCAGCCGGTCGGATGGCCGCCGTACGGCTGGATGCCGTACGTGATCGAGACGAGCAGCAGGCCAGCGCCGGCCGCGAACGTGACGTTGCCCCACCAGTCGATCGACGCGCGCCTGACGGTCGCGATCTCCCTGAGCTTGAGGTAGGACCAGATAGTTCCGAAGACGCCGATCGGGACATTGACCCAGAAGACCGCGCGCCAGTCCCATGCGGCGAGAACCCCGCCCAGGATCAACCCGATGAACTGCCCCGAGATCCCGCAGATCTGATTGATGCCAAGCGCCATGCCGCGCTGCCGCGCGGGGAACGCGTCCGTCAGGATGGCCGCGGCGTTGGCCATCAGCATCGCGCCGCCGAAGGCCTGGGCGAGCCGCCACAGGATCAGCCACAGTGCGCCCGCCGGGCCGGTCAGCGGGTCAAGCGACAGGGCGATCGACGCCAGCGTGAACACGACGAAGCCCAGGTTGTAGATCCTGACCCGGCCGAACATGTCGCCGAGGCGGCCCAGCGTCACGACGAGCACCGCGGTCACCAGCAGGTACCCGATGATCATCCAGAGGAGGTAGCTGATGTTGCCGGGCGCCGTCGGGTCCAGGTGGATACCGCGGAAGATCGCCGGCATCGCGATGATCACGATCGAGGTGTCGATCGTGGCCATGAGCATGCTGAGCGTGGTATTCGAGAGCGCGACCCACTTGTATCCGCTGTCGACGGCCGGCACAGCTAAAACCTTAGCACGGCTAATGATGTGCCTTTCAACCGCCTCACGCGCCGAGCAAGCCAGGGCTGGCCGTCGCCACGGTCGCGCAGTCATCGGCGAACGTGATGTCCGCGGTGACATGCTCACCGGCGAGTACCAGCGGCAGCCAGTATCTGGCGTCGTCCCACATGCCGTCGAAGGGGATGGCGCCCGTGCCGAACCAGCGGGGGATCACCTCGTCGGACTCGGCCGCCTGACCGAGGTACTCGCCGGTCACGAACACCTCGGCGGTCTGGTTCCAGGATGGCCGGGCCGGAAAGATGAAGTTCAAGCTCGCCATGTGCTTGAGCCCGGACACGATGAGGCCGGATTCCTCGGCCACCTCTCGGATCGCGGCCTCTGCTGGCTGCTCGCCGTCCTCGATGTGGCCGCCGAGCCCGACCCAGCGCCCCGCGCCGAAGCCGGATTTCTTGAATCCGAGCAGCACCTCGTGACCCGGCCCGTCAGAGGTGGCCGGCCTGGTCACGAGGCAGAGGCAGGTCCTGGTAGCCACCGGGCCAAGACTAAGGCCCTGCGGGCCGGCCCGCAGGGTCGTGGGCTAGCACGTGCCGCGGACCATGCCGATCAGCCGGTCGAGGACGGCGCCGCCGCTCGCCCGCAGGCCATCGTGCTCGTACTCGCTCGTGACCCAGCGGCGCAGCCCGCGGACCCGTGCCGCCGTGTCCACCGAGAACTGCTGCGGCACGTACATGTCGTCGTAGTAGACCGCCGCCGCGGCCGGCACGTCGTTGCGGCTCAGCTGGTCCTGGTCATAGAGCTTCGGCCAGGTGTCGTGCCGCGCGAGCAGGTCAGCCGCCTCGGCGAGGGGCCGCAGCACGGGGTCGGTGGTCAGCATCCACGGGTAGATCATCTCGCCGGTGAACAGGATCGGCTCTGAGCCGTCAAGGGCTGCCTCGGCGCTGAAGGCCGCGAACTGCTCCCTGATCCGGTGGGCTGCCCAGCGAGTCGCGGTCTCTTGCGCGTAGCAGGCTTCGTGCAGCACGGCGTAGAGGGGGCCGCCGGCGAAGGTCAGCATGGCCTGCGCGTGGTACATGAAGCTGTCGCTGATCTCGTCGCCGTCGAACGCGTCCTCGAGCAGGTAGTGCAGATCGTGGCTGCCCGTGGACATCCCCAGGCAGTTGCCGAGCGACTGGAATGCCTCAGCCGTCAGCGGCGCGCCCGATGGCAGCACGACCTCCTTGCTGAGCAGGTACGCGGCGATCCTGCGGGCCTGCTCTACGTCGCCGGGATAGCGCTCGTAGTGCGCCGCGTTCTTGGCCGCGACCAGCGGATAGGTGGCCAGGTACACGTCGTCGGCCGGCGTCGCGAGGCCGGGCAGCCCTCCGGTGATCATCGTCTCGGCGAGGCCCTGCGGTGCCTGGGACAGGTAGGTCAGGGCGCAGAATCCGCCGAAGCTCTGCCCGAGCACCGTCCAAGGCGCGCCGCCGGTGAGCCGGCGCCTGATCAACTCGGCGTCCGCGACGATCGCGTCGGCGCGGAAGTGCGTGAGGTACTCGGCCTGCGCCTCAGGAGTGCCGAGGCTGGCCAGGGTCATCCGGTCGGCCGGGCTGGAACGGCCCGTGCCGCGCTGGTCGAGCAGCAGGACCCGGTAGTCGCGCAGCGCCCGGTCGATCCAGCCGTCCCTGCCTTTCGGCCGCGGGCTCTGCTGCCCAGGACCGCCCTGGAGATAGCAGAGCCACGGCAGCTCGCCGTCACGGCGGGCGGCATTCTCCCTGGCCACGACCTCGCGCGCGAACACGGTGAGCTGCGCCCCCCGCGGGTCGGCGTGATCGAGCGGCACCTCGAAGACGTGGTCGGTCAGCGTGGTGCCAGGCTGCTGGAAGGAGGGCATACCCGACACGCTAACTTGACCGCGGTACGGCAGGATAGCCGCATGGCGGCTGGAGACTCCGGGCCGGGTTTGGCGGCCGGCATGTTCGCGGCTGACCGGGCCTCCCGCGATCTGGGCATGGAACTGCTGGACGTCGGCGACGGCAGCGCGATGGTGCGGATGACCGTGACCGGGGCCATGATCAACGGGCACGGGATCGCGCACGGCGGCTACGTGTTCCTGCTGGCCGACACCGCCTTCGCGTGCGCGTGCAACAGCAGGGGAGTGGTGACGGTGGCCGCCGGTGCTGACATCAGTTTCGTGGCTCCGGTTCATCAGGGCGCGGTCCTCGTCGCGACGGCCGCTGAGCGCGCCGCGTTCGGCCGGAGCGGCATCTACGACGTGACCGTGCGGAACGGTGATCAGGTGGTCGCGGAGTTCCGTGGCAGGTCGAGGGCCCGCAGCGCCAGATCGCGCAGCAATCGCGGCAGCTCGCGCGGATAGAACATCTCGGTCGTGGCCTCGAGCTCAGTCACCGTCCACCAGCGATGCCCGTCAATGACGGCCGCCTCCTCGTCGTCAAGGCCGTCGGTCAGCACGACCGCGCTCCCGATCCTGAGTTCGAAGAAGTCCTGTTCCTGCCGGTAGCCAGTGCCGTCATAGCTGAAGTCGGTCACCTCATGCCAGACCGGTTCGCCCAGTTCGGTCGCTTCGGCGGTGATCCCCGTTTCCTCGCGCAGCTCGCGCGCGGCCGCCTGCGCGAGGCTCTCGCCCGGCTCGGCGCCGCCACCGATCGTGAACCAGTACGGCTCGCCCGGCCTGGCGGGATCGAACCCGTGCAGCAGCAGCACCCGGCCGCCAGCATCGATGACCAGGACCCGCCCTGCCCGGCGGGTGACATCAGGTTCATCCACGTCGTCACCATACAGAGGGAATCTGAGGATCTGCCGTGCCGCGAACGGCGCCCTCGCCGGGCTGCGGTAGCCGGCTGAGAACAAGAATAGGGGGATGTCGTTCGCCGCCGTGGTCTTCGATTTCTTCGCCACGCTGACCCCGAGCACGCCCGAGGACGTGTGGCACGAGCACACGGCCCGCAGTGCCGCGCCGCTCGGGCTTGACGTATCTGTCTGGCGGCGCGCCATGGACGAGTCCTGGGCCGAGCGGGCGGCCGGCGTGCTCGGCGACCTGCCAGCCACGTTCCGCGAGCTGGCCCGCCGGGAAGGGCGTTGTTCGTGTTCCGGCCCGAGGCCCTGGCGGTGCTTGAGCAGGTGCGCGCCCGCGGGCTCCGGCTCGGCGTGCTGAGCGACTGCACGATCGAGCTGGCCGAAGCCTGGCAGGGGCTTCCGGTGGCCGGGCTGGTCGACGCCAGGGTTCTGTCCTGCGAGGCTGGCCGCACGAAGCCGGACCCTGTGCTCTTCACGACGATCGCGCGCCAGCTCGGCGTCGCCCCGGCTGACTGCCTGTACGTCGGCGACGGCGGAGGCCGCGAGCTCAGCGGCGCATCGGCCTGCGGGATGCACGCCGTCATGCTGCGTGCGGCCGACTGGTCTACGAGTGCGGCCCATGCCCGTGAAGACGACTGGGCGGGGCCGTGGGTGCCCTCCCTGTCCGCTGTCCTGCCCCTGCTACACGGGCCCGCGGGCCGCACGGCGCGCCGGCCGCCGGCGACCGGGCAGGCTGACCCGCGCGCCTATACTCCGGCTCGTGCCGACGATGCCTGCGGTGCCGCGCCGGGGGCGCCCGCCGCGTCACAACCGGAACGAGATCCTTGACGCGGCTTCGGAGGTGATGATCTTCCGTGGCTACGGGGCCACCCGCTACAGCGATGTGGCGGAGGCCAGCGGAGTGCCGGTGGCCAGCTTGCAGCATCACTTCCCGACCCTGGAAGTGCTGAGGCGCGAGGCGCTGCGGAACAAGGTCAGGGCCGAGCTGGCGTCCCTGTCCGAGCAGGTCAGCGTCATCGCCGATCCGTGGGAGCGGGTGCGGCACATCATCGTCAGGTCCGTGTCGCTCGATCCGGCGCGGCGGCGCGGCGGCTGGGTGCTCTGGCTCGAGTACTGGCGTGCCGCGGCGCATGACGAGGCGCTGGCCCGGGACAGCCGCGAGGTCAGGACGCAGTGGCTCAGCCTGATATCCGGGTGCGTCGCGGACGGGGTGCGGGCGGGCCAGCTCCGCCCGGACGGCACGGCCGCCGAGGCGGCGGTCGAGCTGCACGGCCTGCTCGACGGGCTCGGCGTCAAGCTCGCGATCGAGCACGAGGACGCCGCCGCGGCCGAGGCGATCATGGTGCTCGAGCGGGCCGCCCGGCGCATGCTGCGCCCGTCCTGATCAGCGTGCGGCGCTGGCTCCCGTGACGTTGTCCCTGGCGCCGCTGACCTGGCAGTCTTCGAGCGACGCGGTCAGTGCGGCGGTGAAGTCGGGCACGAGGTCTTCGGTGAAGGCGAGCGGCGGCCTGACCTTGAGCACGTTCCCCGCCCTGCCGGTCGTGCCGACCAGCACGCCCCTGCGGCGCAGCGCTTCCTTGATCGCGGCGGCCGCTGCCGGGTCCGCCCGCTTCGAGGCGGGGTCGGTCACGATCTCGATGGCGTTCGCCAGGCCGACGCCCCTGACGTCGCCGACACAGCCGAACTGACTGGTCGCGGCCCGTACCGTTGCGCGGAGCGCTGTTCCTGCCGCCATCGTGCGGGGGAGTACCCGCTCGTCGTCCAGGACGTCGAGCACAGCGTGCGCCGCGGCCATCGAGACCTGATTTCCTGCGAAAGTCGAGAAGAAGACCGTGTCACGAGCGAACCGCTCGACGAGCTCGCGCCTGGTGATCAACGCGCCGACCGGCTGGCCGTTGCCCATCGGCTTGCCCAGCGTGACGACGTCGGGCACGATGCCGAATCGCTGGAAGGACCACATCGCCTCGCCGGTGCGGCCGTGCCCGCCCTGCACCTCGTCGGCGATCCACAGGCCGCCGGCCTCGTGGGTCAGCCGCACGAGCTCTCGGACGTAGGAGGCTTCGAGATCGTAGATCCCGTCGCTCTGCAGGACGCCGTCGAGGATGGCCGCCGCCGGAGCGAGGCCGTGGCCCGCGAGGCGGTCCAGCGCCGCCGCGAACCCCGCGATGTCCTGATGCAGGGAGCGGTAGCTGTCCGGCGGCGTCCAGGTCTGGACGTGGGCGGGAGTTCGCGCGTCGGGCAGCACCTCGGGGGAGAAGTCCGCCATCGCGGCGGTGATGCCGTGATAGGCGAACTCGGTGCACAGGCCGCCCGAGTTGCCCGTGTGCCAGCAGGCCAGCCGCCAGGCAAGGTCGTTGGCCTCCGAGCCGGAGTTCAGGAACAGCACCGTGTCCAGCCCGGGCGGGCACGTGGCGGCGAGCCGCTCGGCCAGTTCGACGGCCGAGTGGTGCAGGTACCGAAGATTCGTGTTGAGCACCCGCCATTGCCTGCCAACCGCCGCGGTCACGCGGGGATGAGCGTGCCCGACGCAGACGACGTTGTTGTACATGTCCAGGTAGCGTCGCCCGTCGGTGCCGGTCATCCAGACGCCGCTGGCACTGGCCATCTCGATCGGCTCGGCATAGCTGAGCGGCTCCATCGCCGGGCCGAAGACCGCGTCCCTGCGCGCAGCGAGCGGCTGCCGGGCGCTGGCCGGGAGGCCGGGCGGCCTGGCGTCACCGGAGCCGAGCAACCGCGCCGTCCTCGCCCATCCGGCCGAGAGCAGGTTGTCGATCATGGCGAGCGCGCTGTCGTTGAACCGCCCGGCGAAAGCCGGGTCCTCCAGCCCCGACGCTGCCCGCCAGGAGCCGATCGCCACGGTGACGGCGGCCCTGGCGGCCCACAGCTCGCCAAGCAGCTCGAGCTCGATCGGCTCCAGCGGCAGCAACCGCTGGTAGCCGTCGATGACCAGCCGCGCGACCCTGAACATCCCGGCCTGGTCGCGGCCGCCGCCCAGCGAGTCGAGCACCGCCGCGATGTCGGCCGCCAGGGCGGTGTAGGTCATGTCGCCGAAGTCGACAATGCCGGTGATCAGGCCATCCTCGTCGGCCAGGACGTTGTCGGCGGTCAGGTCGCTGTGCACGACCTGCGTCCTCAGCAGCCCCAAGCGCGGCGCTACGGCGGCCTCGAAGCGGTCGAGCACGGTCGTGACCGCGGCCCGTGCCTGCCTGTCCGCGATCGACGCGGTCATCGGCCGGACGCTGGCCGCGTGCTGGACGTCCCACGGCAGACGGCGGATCGCCCGCGGATGGATGAACCCGCGCAGCGCCAGGCCCAGCCGCGCGGTGGTCTCGCCCCATGCTGTCATCGCCGCATCGGTCAGCGTCAGCGGATCCAGCCGCGCCGTGCCAGGCAGCACGTCATACGCCCTGGCCCAGTAGCCGGTGCCACGGTGCATCCAGCGGACCCTGCGCTCAGCAAGGCCGGCGTCTTGCTGAGCCGTGTCCGCTCCGGTGCGACGCGCCGATGCCGCATCATGGTCCGGCGAGGCAGCACGGCGGCGCGGCAGCGCGATGGTCAGCGCAGGATCGCAGCGGGCGGCGTGCAGCGCCGCCAGGGCCTCCATGTCCAGCATCGCCGGGTCCTCGGCTGGGTTGGACACCTTGAGAACGGCCGCGTCCGCCCCCGACGCGCCGGTGAGCAGGAACGCCTGATCGCGCTCGCTGCCCAGGCTGCGGGCACCCGAGGACTCGACGCCGAACGCTGCCCGGCCGATCTCGCTGGCTTGCTCGGGCGAGAAGGCCGGCGGCTGTGCCTGCAGCACCGCATCGATGCCGGTGGACGAGACGGTCACGACCCCTCCAGCCCGCGGCGATCCACGCCGCATCGGGATGACCCGACGATACAGGCCGGCGGCAGGCCGGTTCGGCGCCGCTCAGGGGTGGCATCCTGCGGCGTCGCCCGCCGCACGGCCATGCTTGCGAATTCTTATATACTGAGTATTCTACTCAGCATGATACGAAGTGAGGCTTGGCTGTGAGCGTCCGGCACGCCCTGCTCGCGCTGCTCAGCGAGGGAACCAAATACGGACTGCAGCTGCGGCAGGAATTCGAGGAGCGAACCGGCGACGTCTGGCCGCTGAACGTCGGCCAGGTCTACACGACCTTGCAGCGGCTGGAGCGCGACGGGCTGGTCGAGTCCGAGGGCGCCGACGAGGGTCCTCAGAAGGCCTACCAGATCACCGCGAGCGGCGCGGCCGAGCTCGCCGAGTGGCTGCGGACGCCGCCGGACCTGAGCGCGCCGCCGCGAGACGAGCTCGTCATGAAGGTCCTGGTGGCGATCCGGCTACCCGGCACGGACGTGCATGACGTGATCCAGGCGCACCGGCGCTACCTGATGCAGCTCATGCAGCAGTGGACGCGGATCAAGGACGGCGGGGCCGAGGGTGACCTCAGCCTCGCCCTCGCGGTGGACGCCGAGCTGTTCCGGCTGGACTCGGCCGTCCGCTGGCTCGACTCGGCCGAGGCCAGGCTCAAGCGTGCGGCGGCCGACGGCCCTGCCCGGACTTCGGCGGCGCCGCTGCCGAAGCATCGACGGCACGTAGGAGTACGGAGATGAGCATGCTGGAGCTCCGGCGGGTGTCCAAGGTCTACGGCCATGGCGCTGCTGAGGTGCACGCCCTTGACCGGGTCACCCTGTCGGTGGACGAGGGGGCGATGGTCGCTGTGATGGGGCCGAGCGGGTCGGGGAAGAGCACGCTGCTGACGATCGCGGGCAGCCTGGAAGAGCCGACAGAAGGCGAGGTGCGCGTGCGCGGTGCCGAGCTGGCGGGCATGTCACGCAACGACAGGTCCCGGCTCCGGCGGCGCACGATCGGCTACGTGTTCCAGGACTACAACCTGCTGCCAGGCCTGACCGCTGCGGAGAACGTGAGCCTGCCGCTCGAGCTCGACGGGCTGCCGACGCGGAAGGCCCGAGCCGCCGGGCTCGCGGCGCTGGAGGAACTGGGGCTGGCCGAGCGGGCCGAGCGCTACCCAGACGAGCTGTCGGGCGGCGAGCGGCAGCGGGTGGCGATCGCCCGCGCCATGGTCGGGGAGCGCCGGCTGCTGCTGGCCGACGAGCCCTCTGGCGCGCTCGACTCGGGCAACGCCGAGGCGGTCATGCGCCTGGTGCACAACGCGTGCAAGAACGGGGGGATGGCCGCGGTTGTGGTCACCCACGACGCACAGCTCGCCTCCTGGGCCGACCGGGTGGTATTCCTTCGTGACGGCCGGGTCACCGACCAGACCGCCCCGCTGGCAGGTCCGGATTCGCTGCTCACGCCCGGAGTGCCGCAATGAGCGGTCAGGGCCGCGGTGCCGCAGCGGTACTCGAGCGGCCGGCTCGCACCGCGGGCGGCAACGGGGGCGTCCCCGCGCGGCGCGCGGTCATCCGGTGGGCCTGGCGGCTGCTGCGCCGCGAGTGGCGTCAGCAGCTACTGATCCTGGCGCTGATCACCGTCGCGGTCGCGGCTACCTTCCTCGGATCGGCGGTGGCTACCGACACGCCGCTCCCGGCGGGCGCCGGTTTCGGCACCGCGACCGACATGGCCACGTTCGGATCCATGAGCCCGCGCGTGACCGCCGAGATCGCGGTCCTGGCCCGCCGGTTCGGCCGTGTCGAAGTGATCGAGAACGACACGTTCCCGGTGCCCGGCTCCGTCACCACCTATAGCCTGCGCGCGCAGAACCCGCACGGCGCTTTCGGCCAGCCGATGCTCTCGCTGGTCAGCGGCCACTACCCCAGCGGGACGGGCCAGGTGGCCCTGACCAGCGGGGTCGCATCAGAACTGCACCTCAGGGTCGGTGACACCTGGCGCGGGGCCGGTGCTGCCCGGCGGGTCGTCGGCATCGTGACCAACCCGCAGAACCTGCTCGACGCCTTCGCGCTCGTGACCCCGGGACAGGTCGGCGCGCCCACCCTGGTCACGGTGCTGTTTGACGCGCCGGGAGTGAATCCCCGATCGCTGGGCCCGAACGTGGTGTCGCGAACGTCGGCCGCCGCTCCCAACGTGATCAACCCGGTGACCATCTCGCTCGCGGCGGCCACGCTCGGGATGCTGCTCATCGCGCTGGTCGGCGTGGGCGGGTTCACGGTGCTGGCGCAGCGGCGGCTGCGCTCGATCGGCATGCTGGGCGCGCAGGGTGCCACGGACGCCGACGTCAGGCTCGTGGTCAGTGCCAACGGCTTCGCGACCGGGGTCGCGGGCGCGCTGGCCGGGTTCGCGCTCGGCCTGGCGGCCTGGCTGGCGTACCGCCCGCACGCGGAAGCCAGCGCCCACCACGTCATGGGCGCGTTCCAGCTGCCCTGGCTGGTGATCTTCGTGTCGATGGCGCTCGCCGTGCTGGCGGCGTACCTGGCTGCCGTCTGGCCCGCCAGGGCGATCGCGCGGGTGCCGGTCGTCTCCGCGCTAGCGGGGCGGCCACCGGTCCCGCGGCAGGCTCGCCGCTGGGCCGGGCAGGCCGGCGCGGGCCTGCTGGTGGTCGCCTTCTTCCTGATCGGACTAGCGAGTCAGCAGGCGACGTCGGGCGCCGCCGAGACGGGGAACAAGTCGACGCTGTTTCTCACCCTGGTCGTAGGTCTGATCGTGCTGTGCGCCGGGGTAGTGCTAGTCGCCCCGTCGTGCCTGGCGCTGCTGGCCAGGGCCACCCGCCGGGCTCCGCTCGTCGTGCGGCTGGCCGTGCGCGACCTGGCCAGGTACCGGGCCCGCTCGGGGGCGGCGCTCGGGGCCATCAGCCTCAGCGTGCTTATCGCGGTCATCATCTGCGTGATCGCCGCAGCGCGGTTCGGCAACGCGCTCGACTACGTCGGGCCCAACCTGGCTGCTGACCAGCTCGTCATCTACCCGCAGGAGGCTTTCACCACCCCGAACGCGCCGTGCGTGGAGGAGCAGGCCGGCTGCCCGGCCTTGACCGGCGCCCAGCTTGCGAGGATGGCAGCCGAGGCCAGGGGCATCGCGGCCTCGCTCGGGTCCCGGGACACCGTCAAGCTCGAGGAGACCGACTCGTCGCTCCAGCGCGCCGTGTCCGGGCGAAACTGGTACGGAGCTGTGTACGTGGCCACTCCGCGGCTGCTCCGCGCGTACGGCATCACCCCCGAGCAGGTCGACCCCGACGCCGACATCCTCACCGTGCGGCCCGGCCTGTCGGGCCTGACGAAGATGCAGCTTCAGTACGGCGCCTATAAGAGCGGACCGGCGGGGCCGGGCTCGCCCTGCCCGCCAAGCTCTTGCCTGGCGAATCCGAAGATCCAGGAGGTCAGCGCGCTGCCGTCGGGTACGTCGGCGCCGAACACCGTCATCACCGAGCACGCGGTGCGACAGTTGCACCTGAAGACCACCACAGTCGGCTGGCTCGTCCAGGCGCGTGACCCGCTGCAGGCAGGCCAGGTCAGCGCTGCCCAGCACGCCGCGGGGGCGGCCGGGCTGACCGTGGAGAAGCGCAACAGCATCCCGACGTCCGCCGCGATACTCGACGCGGCCACCGTTTTCGGCATCCTGCTAGCCCTCGGCATCCTCGCGATGAGCGTCGGCCTGCTCCGCAGCGAGACCGCCAGCGATCTGCGCATGCTCACCGCTACCGGCGCCGGCAGCACGGCGCGCCGGGGGATCGCTGCCGCCACCGCCGGCGCGCTGGCGCTGACCGGCGCGGTCGTCGGCACGGCCGCCGGGTACATCGCGGCGATCGGCTTCTTCCGTACCAGCCAGCTCGACGCGCTGTCGGCCCTGACCAGCATCCCGGTGGCCAACCTGCTGCTCATCCTGGTCGGCATGCCGCTCGCCGCGGCGATCGGCGGCTGGCTGCTAGCCGGGCGCGAGCCGGGCGCGATCGGGCGCCGCCCACTCGAGTCACCGGCCTGGCAGCACCGGTATTACTTTACATAATGTACATTATCGGCGCATGATTTCTGCTGGATAGGGCACCGATGAGAGCGCACTGGCGGCCCGCGCGGCACGGCCGGCCGAAACCAGTGCGTCCTGGAGAATGTTCACCGGCACGGCGGCATATCGCCATTTCCGGATTAGGCGAACGTCAAGTTTTCGTGAAAGCCGGAAAGAAAGTCCAAGCGATGTAGCAGCACAGACGATTGCGTGCGAGCATTCTGCCGGGGACACAACCCGGGGGGAATCTCGTGACGAACATCGACCTGCAGCGGCCCGCTTTCTATGACGATGAGGGCTTTAACTACCAGAGCTACTGGTCAAACAGGAACTACGAGCACAAGGCAGAGGTCCTCGCGATCCGCAGGCTGCTGAAGGGCCGTCACTTCGGAGAGGCCGCCGACATCGGCGGCGGCTACGGCCGGCTGAGCGTCGTGCTGGCCGAGTTCGCCGACAAGGTGACGCTGGTGGATTCCAGCAGCCAGCAGCTCCAGCTCGCGGCCGATTTCCTCGCCGATCATCCTGGTGTGCAGAAGCGGCTGATGGACGCCGGCAGCCTGGACTTCGCTGACGAGAGCGTCGACCTCGTCGCCATGGTCAGGGTGCTGCACCACCTGCCCGACCCGACGGCCGAGCTCGCCGAGATACACAGGATCCTGCGGCCGCGCGGCACCGCGATCGTCGAGGTCGCCAACGTCGCGCACGCGCTGAACCGGGTCCGGCACATGGTCAGGCGCGAGCCGCTGCCTGCCGATGCGATCGATATCCGGTCCGCGGCGGCCAGGGAACGCGGCGGCATCCCGTTCGTCAACCATCACCCGGCCACCGTCGCGGCGCAGTTCCGCACCGCCGGGCTGCAGGTCGAGCGCGTGCTCTCGGTCTCTAACCTCAGGCACCCGCTGATCAAGAAGGCACTGCCCGGCCGGGCGATCCTGGCCGCCGAGCGGATCGCGCAGGCCAGGCTCGCCAGGGTGCAGTTCGGCCCGAGCCTGTTTTTCCTGCTCCGCAGGTAACGCCGCGAGGAGCACCGCCGGGCGCGGCCGGCTCTGGCGCGCCGTACTGTGTCAGTGTCCGGTTATCCGGCCACGGAGGCGGCGGTGGCGCCAGAGATCAACCTGATCGATGCCGACCTGTACCAGCGCTGCGGCCCGCCCTACCGGCAGTTCTCCTGGCTGCGCGCGCACGCGCCGGTGTACTGGCACGCCAACGGCGGCGCGGACGGCTGGCCGGGCTTCTGGGCGGTGACCAGGCACGAGGACATCGCGTACCTGTCCAGGCACCCGGACATCTTCTCCTCGGCCCGGCGCCTGGTCGTGTTCGGCGAGGTGCCAGAGCGCGGCGCGGCGATGCAGCGGCTGATGATGCTGAACATGGACCCGCCGCAGCACACCAGGCAGCGCGCGTTCGTCAACCGCGGGTTCACGCCGCGGATGATCGGCAGGCTGGAAGAGCACATCACCCAGATCTGCCGTGAGCTGATCGGCGGCGTCCTCGGCCGCGGCGGTGTTGGCCGCGGCGGTGTTGGCCGCGGCAGTGTTGGTTGCGGCAGGGCGGACTTCGTCACCGACATCGCGGCGCCGCTGCCGCTGCAGGTGATCTGCGAGCTGGTGGGGGCGCCGGCGGAGGACAGGGAGCGGATCTACCAGCTGTCGAACCACCTGGTCGGCGCCGACGACCCGGAGTTCCAGAGCCCCACCGGGCAGCGGCTGCAGCACGCGGCGGCGCTGGAGATCTACGCCTACGCGGGCCAGCTTGCCGAGCGGCGCAGGGCTAAGCCCGCTGATGACATCGTGACCCGCCTGCTGCAGCCGAACGATGCGGGCGAGGTGCTCACCGACGACGAGTTCGACATCTTCTTCCTGCTGCTGACCGTGGCGGGCAACGAGACCACGCGCAACGCCGCATCGGGCGGCATGCTCGCGTTCTTCGAGCATCCCGAGCAGTGGCAGCGGCTGATCGACGACCCGGGTCTCATCCCGGCGGCCGCCGAGGAGATCGTGCGCTGGGTCAGCCCGGTCAACATGTTCAGGCGGACCGCGACCCGGGACACCGAGCTCGGCGGCCAGCGGATCGCCGAGGGCGACAAGGTCGTGATCTTCTACGCCTCCGCCAACAGGGACGAGGACGTCTTTCTCAGGCCGGAGGAATTCGACGCAGGACGCGATCCGAACCCGCACGTCGGCTTCGGCGGCGGCGGCCCGCACTTCTGCCTCGGCAAGCACCTGGCCGTGCTCGAGCTGCGGGTGCTGCTCGCGACGCTGGCCGAGCTGATGCCGGGCATCAGGCTGGACGGCGAGGCTGCCAGGCTGCGGTCGAACTTGATCAACGGGATCAAGCACATGCCGGTCAGGTTCGGCTGACTCGCTGTTCGCGCCGCCGCTGCCCAACCCGGGTTAGAGGAAGACTCAGGACCCTATGCGGTCCTTTTCTCTACGTCTAAGCACACGGCCCCTGGCTGACTTCCCCGTAGATCCGCGCGAGCCCGCGGGCCGTCTCCGCCATCCGGTCCCGCAGTACTCCGGGCGCGACAACCTCGACATCGGCGCCGAGGCGCAGGAAGTCCTGGTGCGCGTGGATCAGGGACTCGATCGGCACGACCGCGGTCACCCAGCCATCCGCGCCGGGCGGGCCCGCCGTCGCCTCGACCGCGCTGGTCACCGCCGAGCTCATCATCTCCGCCGTCCGTTCCCTTCCGGCCGGCGACAGCCGGATATTCGCCTCCCCCTGCCACAGGCCAGCGCGGAAACCGGCCACGCTCGAAGCCCAGAACGCGGCCAGGTCGAAGCCGTCCGCGCGGGTGAACTGCTCCCCCGCGTCCGCCAGCCCGAGAATGTGGTTTATCCTATATGTCCGCATCCTGCTCCCCCGTGCTTTCGCGACCAGGTACCACTTGCCGGCCTTGAGCACGATCCCGTGCGGGTCCAGCGTCCTGGTCACGTCGGTGGGCGCGGTCCACCTGCGGTACCTGACCTCGATCCGGCGCTGGTTCCACACGGCGTCGGCGACCGCGGCCAGGTACGGCGAGGTGTCGCCGTCGTGATACCAGCCTGGCGCGTCGAGCAGGAACCGCTCGCTGAACGCGGCCGTCCGGTCGCGCAGCTCGGCCGGCAGCGCCGCCTGCAGCTTGAGCTGACCGCTGGCCAGCACGGTGCCGAGCCCGAGCTCGGCGGCTGCCCGCGGCATCCCCGCGAGCGACAGCGCCTGGGCCTCGGCAGCGGTCAGGCCGTTCAGCCTGGTCCGGTAGCCGCCGAGGAGCCGGTATCCGCCGTCGGGCCCGGCGTCGCCGTAGACAGGGACTCCGGCCTCGCTGAGCGACTCGATGTCCCGGTACACGGTCCGCACCGAGACCTCGAGCTCGCAGGCGAGCTGCTGCGCGGTCAGCTTCCCGCGGCTCTGCAGCAGCAACAGGACGGACAGCAGGCGGCTCGCGCGCATGACACGGACGGTACAACCGGTCACTGACAGAAGATGTCAGTGAGGACGGCCTAGCGTCCCCGCATGACATTCACCGAGAAGCACCTGCGCGCGGCCGGCGTCGTCGCCGTCGGCGGCCGCAAGGTCAAGCGCTATCACATCAGCATCGAGCCGGAGATCGAGGAGAACATCCAGAAGGCGGCCGCCGGGTTCCTGCCGCGGCTACTGCCGGCCCCCGACGACGAGACCCCGCCCGCCTCGTTCGCGATCTTGCACCGCGGCGCTGGCAGTGCGGCCTACCTGAACGCCTGCAGCTGGGTCTGGGGCAACGTGATCGAATGCCGGATCGCGGCGGCCGGGGTGCCGTTCCTGGGCTGCCAGGACAACGACCCGGAGAACTTCACGGAGCTGACCAGGCCGTGGATCGGCTGCGTCTGGGAACTCGCGCCGCTCGGACACGAGCGCGCGGCCTGGATCAGGTACGTGCTCAGCCCCGCACGGCCGGACGTGGATGGCTATCTCACCGACGTGCTGCCAGACGGCACGACGGAGGTGGCGGCGTGACCGGTGACACGACGCGCACGGCCGGCGAGGGCGCACCTGGCACGGCCCCGGCCAGCGGGGTGCCCGGAGACTTCGACTTCCTCCTCGGCTCGTGGGACGGCAGGCACCGGAGGCTGCGCCAGGCGCTGGCCGGCTGCGACGAGTGGGACGAGTTCACGTCGACGACGACCTGCTGGTCGGTCTTCGACGGCGCCGCCAACGTCGACGAAGTCATGATCCCCGACCGCGGCTTCTCCGGGCTGACCGTCCGGCTGCTGGACCCCGTCGCCCGCACCTGGTCGCTCTGGTGGGTGAACAGCAAGAACGGCCAGATGGATCCGTCGCCAGTGACGGGCTCCTTCACCGACGGCACCGGCCGCTTCTACTGCGACCAGCTGTGGGAGGGCCAGTCGATCAGGTGCAGATTCACCTGGTCCGAGATCACGCCCACATCGGCGCGCTGGGACCAGGCGTTCTCTGTCGACGACGGGCGGACCTGGGAGACCAACTGGACCACGTGGTTCACCAGGCGGCAGAGCTGATCCGCGTGCCTCCAGCACGGCCATCGGGCCGACCCTGTATCGGTGAGTCACCCATCACCCCGGATCGCAATGGGTGTCCCACCGATACAGGGCTCTTGCAATGGCCAGCGCCGGGATTAGGTGAGATGCCTGGAATGTCCTTGCGACGCTGACCTGCGCGCCTCCGGCACCACGACAACTCACTCGACCTCGGCAAGCGCCCCGGCGAACTGCGCCGCATAGAGCCTGGCGTACGCGCCGCCGGCGGCCAGCAGTCCGTCGTGGGTGCCTTGCTCGACGATCTGGCCGTGCTCCATCACGAGGATGACGTCGGCGTCGCGGATCGTGGACAGCCGGTGCGCGATCACGAAGCTCGTCCTGCCCTCGCGCAGCGAGTTCATCGCGCGCTGGATCAGCACCTCGGTCCTGGTGTCGACCGAACTGGTCGCCTCGTCGAGGATCAGGATGGCGGGCCTGGCGAGGAACGCGCGCGCGATCGTGATCAGCTGCCGCTCCCCCATGCTGAGGTTCGATCCCTCCTCATCGATGACCGTTTCATAACCATATGGGAGAGTTTGAACAAAACGGTCGACATAGGTCGCCCTCGCGGCCGCGACGATCTGCTCGCGGGTCGCCGAGTCGGATCCGTAGGCGATGTTCTCCGCGATCGTGCCGCCGAACAGCCAGGCGTCCTGCAGGACCATCCCGGTCAGCGAGCGCAGCCCGGCCCGGCCCATGTCGGCGATGTTGACCCCGTCGAGCGTGATCGCGCCGTCGTTGACCTCGTAGAACCGCATCAGCAGGTTCACCAGGGTGGTCTTTCCCGCACCGGTCGGTCCGACGATCGCGACCGTGTGCCCCGGCTCGACGGACAGCGAGAGGTGCTCGATCAGCGGCACGTCAGGGAAATACCTGAAGGACACGTCGTCGAACCGCACGCTCCCCCGCACCCGGCCGGGGTGCTCGGGCGCTGGGTGGTCGGGCTCCTGCTCGTCGGCGTCGAGCAGGGCGAAGACCCGCTCGGCCGACGCGACGCCGGACTGGAGCAGGTTGGCCATGCTGGCCACCTGCGTGAGCGGCTGGCTGAACTGCCGCGAGTACTGGATGAATGCCTGCACGTCGCCGAGCGACAGCGCGCCAGAGGCCACCCGCAGCGCGCCGACCACGGCGACGAGCACGTAGTTCAGGTTCCCGATGAACATCATCGCGGGCTGGATCGTGCCCGAGATGAACTGCGCGCGGAAGCTGGCCTGGAAGAGCTTGTCGTTCTGCTCACCGAAGACCGCCATCGAGTCATTCGTCCGCCCGAAGGCCCTGACCAGCGAGTGCCCGGTGAAGTTCTCCTCGATGTGCGCGTTGAGCCGGCCGGTCGTCGACCACTGCCTGACGAACTGCGGCTGCGCCCGCTTGCCGATCCTGGCGACGAGGAAGATCGAGGCGGGGACCGTGACCAGCGCGATGAGCGCGAGCAGCCAGGAGATCCAGATCATCGCGGCCAGCACGCCGACGATCGTCAGCAGCGACGTGACGACCTGGCTGAGCGTCTGCTGCAGCGACTGCGCGAGGTTGTCGATGTCGTTGGTGACCCGGCTCAGGATCTCACCCCGCGGCTGCCGGTCGAAGTAGCTGAGCGGCAGCCGCGCGAGCTTGGCCTGCACGTCTTCGCGCATCCGGAAGATCGCCTTCTGCACCACGCTGGCCACGACGCGGCCCTGGATCACGCTGAACACCGCGGCGCCTGCGTAGATCAGCGCGACGACCGCCAGCGTCCTGCCGACCTGGTCGAAGTCGATGCCGTGCCCTGGCGTGAGATGCAGCGCGCCGATCAGCTTGGCCTGGGTGGTGTGGCCCGTGGCGCGCAGCCTCGCGACAAACTCGGCCTGGGTCAGGCCAGGCGGGATCTTGCTGCTGATGTAGCCGGAGAAGACCAGGTTGGTGACGTTGCCGAGGACCTTCGGGCCGATCACCGACAGCGTCACGCTGGCCACGCCCATGACGATCGCGGTGACGATCAGCGGCCGCTGCGGCGCCAGCATCCGCAGCAGCCGCGCGCTCGACCCCTTGAAGTTCAGAGCCTTCTCGGTCGACATGCCGCCCATGAACCTGGCAGGCCCCATGTGCGAGCCTGGCGCGGGGCCAGGGCCTCGCTTGGGGGTCGCCCGCTCCCCCGCGCCGTTCACCTTGGTCGGGCCGGTCATGCCGCGGCCTCCTGCTCGGTCAGCTGGGACAGCACGATCTCCCGGTACGTCTTGTCGGTCGCCATCAGCTCGTCGTGCGTGCCCTGGGCGACGATGCGGCCGGCCTCGAGCACGATGATCTTGTCGGCGTGCCTGATCGTCGCGACCCGCTGGGCGACGATCAGCACCGTCGCGTCCGCGGTCTCGCGGCTCAGCGCCGCCCGCAGCGCCGCGTCGGTCGCGTAGTCCAGGGCGGAGAACGAGTCGTCGAAGAGATAGATCTCCGGCTCGTGCACCACGGCCCTGGCGATCGCCAGCCGCTGGCGCTGGCCACCTGAGACGTTGGTGCCGCCCTGGGCGATGGCGGCGTCCAGGCCGCCTTGCATCTGGGCCACGAAGTCGCGAGCCTGCGCGATCTCCAGCGCATGCCAGAGCTCGGCGTCGGTGGCGTCGGGCTTTCCGTACCGCAGATTGGACGCGACCGTGCCGGAGAACAGGTACGGCCGCTGCGGGACGAGGCCGATCAACCCCGCCAGGACGGCCGGGTCGAGCTTGCGCACGTCCACGCCGTCGACGAGAACCGTCCCTTCCGTGGCGTCGAACAGCCTGGGCACGAGGTTGACCAGGGTGGTCTTGCCGCTGCCCGTGCCGCCGATGATGGCGGTGACTTCGCCGGGCTCGGCGACGAGGCTGATGTCGGACAGCACGGGCGCAGCGGCACCGGGGTAGCGGAACTCCACGTCGCGCACCTCGAGTAGCCCGCGCACCGCGCCGATCCCGGTCGGCCGCTCGGGCGGCCGCACGTCGGGCTCGGTGTCCAGCGTTTCGACGATGCGCTCGGCGCAGACCTCGGCCCGCGGGACCATGACGAACATGAACGTCGCCATCATCACCGACATCAGGATCTGCAGCAGGTAGGTCAGGAACGCGGTCAGCGCGCCGACCGGCATGCTCCCGCTGGCGACCAGGTGCCCGCCGAACCACAGCACGGCGATGCTGGAGAGGTTCAGCACCAGCATGACCGCGGGAAACATCAGCGCCATCAGCTTGCCCGTGCCGAGCGACACGGTGAACAGGTCGGTGTTCGTGACCGAGAACCTGTCCCGCTCCTGCCTCTCCCTGACGAACGCCCTGATCACTCGCACACCGCTGATCTGCTCACGCAGCACGCGCGCGATCTCGTCGATCCGCGCCTGCATCTGGCGGAACAGCGGCCGCATCCTGGAGATGATCGCCGTCACGATGATGCCGAGCGCGGGCACCGCGACCAGCAGCAGTGACGAGAGCTGCACGTCCTGATGGAGCGCCAGGATGATGCCGCCCACGCACATGATCGGGGCGGCGACCATCAAGGTGAAGGTCATCAGCGCGAGCATCTGCACCTGCTGGACGTCGTTCGTTCCCCTGGTGATCAGCGATGGCGCCCCGAAGTGGCCGACCTCCCTGGCGGAGAACTGCTGCACCTTCGTGAAGACTGCCTGCCGCACGTCCCGGCCGAGCGCCATGGCGGTGCGCGCGCCGAAGTACACGGCGAAGATCGCGCAGACGATCTGGACGAGCGCGATCGCCAGCATGAACGCCCCGGTCCGCATGATGTAACCGATGTGGCCTGTGATCACGCCGTTGTCGATGATGTCCGCGTTCAGCGTCGGCAGGTACAGCGTCGCCAGGGTCTGGACGAGCTGGAACACGACGACGAAGGACAGGTCCCTGCGGTACGGGCGCAGGTAGTCGCGCAGCAACCTGATCAGCACGGTTTCTCTTCCGGGGGTCGGGGCGGTTAGGTCTGGGCCGCAGCCGTCAGGATCGGCGCTGCCGGCGGCGGCCCGCAACCCACTTCGCTGTCAGCGAGTGAGCCGAACCGGAGCGCGCCGAGCGCCTCGCGGATCAGCGGGACAAGGGCGACGGGCGGGTCAGCGCGCAGCCATCGCTCGTGCGCGACCTGAATGGCGGCCGTGACGGCTCCGGCCAGCACGGCAGGGAACATGTCGGCCTGCAGGTCGGTGCCGGTACGGACGGCGATCGCCTCGGCCAGCATCCGCTGCGCGACGTAGTGCGTGCGAAGGTACTCCCCCTGCAGCGCCGGAGAGGCGATCACCAGCCGCACGCCGTCGAGCCATTCCCTGTCAGGGGTCTGCTTACCGCCTTCGTACGACTCCAGGACAGCGTTCGTGATCGCCTCGATCAGCGGTTCGGCCGCGGGGCGGTTCCGCAGCTCGGCGCCCATCCGCTGGCTGCGTTCCATCGCCAGAGCGCAGATCGCCTCGTACTTGCTGGTGAAGTAGTTGTTGAAGGTGCGCGCCGAGACCCCGGCTTCCGCCGCGATGTCCTCGACGAGGACGTTGTCGAGGCCGCGCCGCACCGCGAGCCGCATTGCCGCGATCCCGAGCGACCGGCGGGTAGCCGCCTTCTTCCGCTGACGCAGTCCTTCTGGTGCGCAGTCCACGCCGCGAGTCTAGTTAAAACTTCGCAACACGCAAAATTTGTGAGACTTTCAGATTGCTGATCACGCAATCTTGATGCTCAGAACGGCCCGCAGGCTCCGCAAACTGCCATGTCGCATTTTCGCTAGACTCCTGGTCGCCCTGCACCGATGCTTGCTGGTATGCACGAGGACACCGAACGCTGCGTCAGGGCTGTGCAGAGCAAGGACGCCAGGTTCGACGGCTGGTTCTTCACGGCCGTCGTGACCACGGGGATCTACTGCCGGCCGAGCTGCCCTGTCGCCCCGCCGAAGGCGCGGAACATGCGGTTCTTCCCGAGCGCCGCGGCCGCGCAGCAAGCGGGGTTCCGCGCGTGCAAGCGATGCGGGCCCGACGCCAGCCCTGGCTCGCCTGAGTGGAACGAGCGGGCCGACCTGGTCGCCAGGGCCATGCGCTTCATCGCGGACGGCGTGGTGGACCGCGAGGGCGTCGCCGGACTCGCGGCGGGCCTCGGCTACAGCGTCCGGCAGGTCGAGCGCCAGCTGCTCGCCGAGCTCGGCGCCGGGCCGCTCGCCCTGGCGCGGGCGCAGCGGGCCCAGACCGCCAGGCTGCTGATCGAGACGACCGGGCTGGCCATGGGAGACGTCGCGTTCGCCGCCGGCTTCCCCACCATCAGGACGTTCAACGACACGGTCCTCCAGGTCTTCGCGATGCCGCCGACCGAGCTGCGGCGCAAGGCCGCGGCGCGCGGCAGGACGCCCGTTCCGCTCGCTCCCAGCTCGCTTGGCGCGATCTCGCTGCGGCTGCCGTTCCGGCAGCCGATCTGCCATGACAACTTGTTCGGGCACCTGGCCGCCACCGCGATACCGGGCGTCGAGGAATGGCGGGACGGCGCGTACCGCAGGACGCTCCGGCTGCCGAACGGCCCCGGCATCGTGTCGCTACGGCCGGGCCCTGAGTATGTCGCGTGCCAGCTGGCCCTCACCGACCTGCGTGACCTCGCGATGGCGATCAGCCGGTGCCGCCGCCTGCTCGACCTGGACGCCGACCCGGTGGCGATCGGCGATCAGCTGGGCACCGATGATGCGCTCGCGCCGCTGGTCTCGAAGGCACCGGGACGCCGGGTGCCGCGCACCGTCGACGCCGCCGAGTTCGCGGTGCGCGCCGTGATCGGCCAGCAGGTCTCGACCGCCGCGGCGCGGACCCACGGCGCGCGGCTCGCCAGCCGCTACGGTGAGCACGTCGAGGACACGGCGGGCGGGCTCACGAGGCTCTTCCCCGACGTGCCCGTGCTCGCGGGTACCGATCTGGCCGCGCTCGCGATGCCAGCGAGCCGCCGCGGGAGCGTCCTGGCCCTGGCGCGTGCGATCGCGGGCGGCACGCTCGGCCTCGGCGCAGGGGCTGACTGGGACCTGGCCAGGACCGTGCTCGCGAGGCTGCCTGGCGTAGGCCCGTGGACCGTGGAGATCGTGGCGATGCGCGGCCTCGGCGACCCCGACGCCTTCACGCCGACGGACCTGGGCGTCAGGCGCGCCGCGGCCGAGTCCGGGCTGCCGGCCTCGTCAGCCGCGCTGATAAGGCGGGCCGAGCGCTGGCGCCCGTGGCGTGCCTATGCGGTGCAATACCTGTGGGCCACCTCGGACCACGCCATCAACCACATCCCGGCGGCATGACACCGGGCCTGCCCCCACGAGGAAAGGAAGAAAGACGATGACTGTGCGTACGGTGCCGCGGTCGCACACCGCAATCGACAGCCCCATCGGGCCGCTGACGCTGATCGCCGAGGACGGCAGGCTGGCGGGCGTGCACATGGAGATCACGCGGTACGAGCCAGCCGCCGGGGAGCTGGGACAGGCGGTCACCGGCGACTCCGAGCCGGTGCTGGCCGCGGCCGCGCGCCAGCTTGACGCCTATTTCGACGGTGAGCTGACCGACTTCGACCTGCCGCTGAGCCTGGCCGGCTCGCGGTTCCAGCGATCGGTCTGGGCGGCGCTGCGGGACATCCCGTACGGCGAGACCATCTCCTACGGCGGGCTCGCCAGGCGGATCGGCCAGCCGTCGGCGTCGCGGGCGGTCGGGCTGGCCAACGGCAGGAATCCGGTGTCGATCGTGATTCCGTGCCACCGGGTCATCGGCGCCGACGGAAGCCTGACCGGCTACGGCGGCGGCATGGATCGCAAGCGATTCCTGCTCGCGCTCGAGCAGCGGGTCAGCGGCCAGACGCTCATCTGACCCGGGTGCGCCAGACATGGCGGGCACGCGGCGCTTCAATCCGTTTGGTGTTTCTTTTGTCGCTCACGCACGTTACCTTGGCTACTGACCCGACGGTAAGTGCGCGAATTGCCCCTGACCGCAGAGCCTGGCGACGACATGGAATTGGGTATTCACGGTAATACCGGCGAAGAGTTTAATGCCTTTGTCGGCCGCGAACGTGAAATAAGTGAGGTTTGCCGGATCGCCGGCACCGCACGGGCTCTCACCTTGTGCGGAGCCGGCGGAATCGGGAAGACGCGCCTCGCCATCCACGTCGCCGCGAGTCTCGCGGCGGATTACCCCGATGGCGCGTGGTTCGTCGATCTCGCCGACGTGCAGCACAACGAGCTCGTGGCGTCCAGGATCGCCGCGGTCACCGGCGTGGTGGAGGAGCCTGGCCGGTCCCTTGTCGCGACGCTGGCTGACGCGTTCAGGCCGCGGCAGATGCTCCTTGTCCTGGACAACTGCGAGCACGTGATCGACGCGTGCGCCAAGATCTGCCAGCGCCTGCTCGCCGCCTCCCCCGGACTGCGGGTGATCGCGACCAGCAGGGAGCCGCTGCGGGTGGCCGCCGAGACGATCTGGCAGGTCCCGCCGATGGCGATGCCGGCCCAAAAGGGGCCGGCGCGGGAGGGATCTGGCGACGTCGCGGCGCTGATGGCCGCCGACGCGCTCCGGCTCTTCGCGGACCGGGCGGCAGCCGCCGCGCCGGGCTTCGCGCTCGGGTCCGGCAACGTGGCCGCGGTGGCGTCGATCTGCCGGGCCGTCGACGGCCTGCCGCTCGGCATCGAGCTGGCGGCCGCGTGGGTGCGGGTGCTGACGGTCGAGCAGATAGCGGCCAGGCTCACAGACCGGTTCAGGCTGCTCAGCTCCGCCGAGCGGATGGCTCCCGCGAGGCACAGAACGTTGCGCTCGGCCATCGACTGGAGTCACGAGCTGCTCGCGGCGCCCGAGCGGATGCTGCTCCGCCGGCTGTCGGTGTTCGCCGGCTGGCCGCTTGAGATGGCCGAGCAGGTCTGCGCCGGCCTGGGATCAGACCAGGACCTGGAGCCGGCCGAGATCTTCGGCCTGCTGGCCGGGCTCGCCGACAAGTCGCTGGTGATCGCCGATCCCGACGCGGCCGGGCGGATCAGGTACAAGATGCTGGACACCATCCGCGACTATGCGGCCGAGCGGCTGGACGAGGCTGGCGAGAAGGAGCGGCTTCGGGAGCGGTTCCGCGCCTACGCGGTGCGCGAGGTCGAGGAGGCCGCGCTGCTGGGCATGGCGCTCACCGCGGGCACCTGGACAGAGCGGGTCGATACGTTCCGCAGGTTCGAGGCGGAGAACGGCAACCTGACGCAGGTGCTGACCTGGTGTGCGCGCGCCGGTGACGCCGATTCCGGGCTGCGGATCTGCGTGGCGATGCGGCCGGTCTGGATCGTCCAGGGCTCGTTCGGAGAAGGCGCCGGCTGGATGGATGTCTTCCTCGACACCGACACCTCGGTGCTGGCCGACCGGGTGCTCGGCCCGGCCCTCATCGGCCGGGCGCAGCTCGCCTTCCCGCTTGACCCGGCCGACGCCGCACAGCGGGCGAAGGCCGGGCTCGAGTTCTGCCGCGGCCCTGGCCTGGAGTTCTGGGCCGCGTCGGCGCTGAACCTGCTCGCCGAGGTGGCGCTGCACGCGGGCCAGCTTGACGAGGCCGACGCGCGCGCCGCCGAGGCGGTCGCGATCACCGACGAGACGGGCGACGGGTTCAACGCGACGTACGCGCACGGCACCAGGGCGGCCGTCGCGGCCTACCGCGGCGACCTGCACGGGGCGCTGCGGCTCGGCGAGCGGTCGCTGGCGATCGCCAGGGAGATCGACCAGCAGTGGGCGGTCGCACGCGCCCTGCTCGGCCTCGGCGACCTGGCCAGGCTGACCGCGGGCCCCGCACGGGCGCGGCGGCACTACGCGGAGGCCTTCTCGATCTTGCGCGAGGTGGGCGCCCGGCCTGAGATGGCACGCTGCCTGGCTGGCATCGGGCGGATCGAGATCAGCCAGGGCGAGCTCGAGCTGGCGGGCCAGCATCTCACCGAGAGCATCGAGCTAAGCCGGTCGACGGGCAGCAGGATCGGCGTGATCAGGGGCCTGGACACGTTCGCGGCGCTGGCGATCGCCCAGGGCAACCACGATCAGGCGGTGCGGCTCGCCGCGGCAGCGGCTGGCCTGCGCAGCCAGGCCGGCCTGCCCGGGGCACCCAAGGCCAGGACCGACCGCCTGCTCGCCTCGGCCAGCGGGCTCACCGAGGCGCAGGCACGCGAGCTCTGGGCCGCCGGGTCCCGGCTCGGCAGCGACGCGGCGGTCGAGCTCGCGCTGACCGTGCCCGACCTGCTCGCCTCGCGGGAACCTGAGCTGACCGCGCGCGAACTGGAGATCGCGGCGCTGATCACCAGGGGCCTGTCCAACCGGTCCATCGCAGGCGAGCTCGGCATCGCCTCAGCCACGGTGGCGCGCCACGTCGCCAACATCATGGCCAAGCTCGGGTTCACCTCCCGGCTGCAGATCGCGGCCTGGGCCAAGGACCGCGGGGGGGTTCCGGGGGGTCGTCCCCCCTGACCGGCACCGCGATTACTGATCGTGGAAGAGCGCGCTCACCGACTCGCCTTCGTGGATCCGCCTGATCGCCTCGGCCAGCGCCGGCGCCACCGAGATCACGTGCAGCCGGTCGGTGCCCTCTGACTCGGCGATGGCAACCGTGCTGGTGCACACGATTTCCTGCACCTCTGGCCAGGCCGCGATCCGCTTGAGCGCGCCGTCGCAGAACAGGCCGTGCGTGCACGCGATCCGCACGCTCCTAGCTCCGTGCTCCCGCAGCCTGGCGAGGATTTCGATGATCGTCGTCCCCCTGGCGATCTCGTCGTCCAGGACGATCACGTTGCGCCCGGCCACGTCGCCGATGATCGAGGTGATCGTGACCTTGTCGTCGCTGATGCGCTCCTTGGCGCCGGCCGCTACCGGCAGGCCGAGCATCCTGGCGAGGGCGGCGGCCGACTTGGCGTTGCCCAGGTCGGGCGAGACCACGACGGAGCTGGACAGGTCCGTGCCGCGGAAGTGATCGGCGATCTCGTGCAGCGCGTGCAGGTGGTCGACGGGGACCGAGAAGAACCCGTGCACCTGGGGCGCGTGCAGCGTCATCGTCAGCACCCGGCTGGCGCCAGCGGTGACGAGCAGGTCGGCGACCAGCCGTCCGCCGATGGACACCCTGGGCATGTTCTTCTTGTCCGAGCGGGCGTAGGCGTAGTGCGGGATCACCGCGGTCACCCGCGCAGCGGACGCGCCGCGCGCAGCGTCGAGCATCAGCAACAGCTCGACCAGGTGCTCCTGGACGGGCGCGGCGAGCGGCTGGATCAGGAAGACGTCACGTTCCCTGCAGTTGGACTGGAGCTGAACTTCCAGGCAGTCGTTGGCGAACCGACGGACGATCGCGGGTTCCAGCGGAACGCCGAGGTGCCCGCAGATCTCCGCCGCGAGCCCGGGATGGGCAGTTCCGCTGAAGACCGAGATTTCCCGCACAATCTCCAGGCTAGACGGCACGCGCCGCGAGGTCTCCTGCTTAGCGCCGGCTGATCACCGTCGCCGGCCGGCCAGCCAGACGGCGGCGCACCCCGCCGCCGCGGTGAACGCGAGCAGAATCGCCGCGAAGAAGGACTGGAACAGCCAGTACCGGCTCGCCGGCTGGTAGCTGAACCACGCGGTGACATGCCGCCTGGCCATCCACGCCATGCTCCTGGCGTAGCTCGGGTGCACGGCGGCTTGGTACTGGTTCCAGAGCGCGTATTCCTGGCTCGGGGTGAGGCGGCCGTGCGGCCCGGCAAACCAGTTCTCGGCCCAGAAGCTGCAGGCCGGCCCAGGCGCGACGTTGAGCTTCCTGGTGACGGACCTGGGCCAGTTGCCATTCGACATGGAATGCCCGAACGGTCCTGCGTCGTCCAGGTGCGCGATCGGGCCGACGCGCGCAGCAGATTGCTGTACAGGCCACCGGGCGTATTCGTCGCGTAGCCGCTCATTACCCCGACGGCGATCCGGTCACCACGATCGTCACGGCGATGGCCGCCCCGGCCCGCTTGATCAGCCCTCCGGTGACCGCGCCCAGGCTGAAGCCGAGCAGAGCCCAGGCCGGGAGCGTCAGCGCGGTGATGTTGAAATAGGCCGGCCGCCAGTGGCCAGGTACCGACAGGCCGCGGTGGGCGAGGTGGGCGCTCGGCGCCAATGCGAACATGCTCAGCGCGCCGAGCACGGCAGCGGCGATGGCCACCGCGGCGCCGAGCACGAGCAGCGTGACCACGAGCTGCCGCCTGATGCTCAGGCCCTGCGTCATCGAGAAACGGAACGTTCCCGTCTCGAAATCACTGGCGACAAGGGGCGAGCCGAGGAACGCGCCAGCGAGGAACGGCAGGATGTTGACGCCCACGTACCTCGAGCGGATCCAGGCGGCCGCGGCCGCGTCGCCGAGATGTGCCTGGATGCCCGTCATGACGAGCGGGATCGCGAACGCCGCGAACACGATCGCCAGCCAGATGACTGCGTTCCTGTGCTGTCGCAGCACGGTCAGGGCAACGTGCTCGCGGCCGCCGTCCTGGCGCTCAGCGGCGCGCGCCGTGATGGCTGTCATGGCAGGCCCTCCTTCAGGTCGCGCTGCTGCGGATGAGCAGGGCCGTGGTGGCGATGAGAGCTGCCGACAGCACCGCCAGCCAGCCGAACTCGATGACCTGGAACAGGACGTACCTGCTGCCAGGCTGGTAGGCCACCCACACGTGGATGTGGTGCGCGCGGAACCACGCGGCCGCGTGATGCAACTGAGCGGCGGTGAGCAGCCGGCCGTCAGGCCAGCCGAGCGCCGCGCCGAGGATTTCCTGCCCTGGGCCGCCTCCTGATCGCAGCGGCACGCCGTAGCCGACGTGACCGCCCGCGATGATCGGGCCGTCCATGGCGCGTTCGTGCAGGGGCGGCAGGTAGCTGCGGCGCCAGCTCAGCTCGACGGCGTACGCCAGCGGGAGGAAACAGCCGAGCGTGGCGGCCATGGCCGAGACGGTGCGCCTGATCGCCGCGCCCGTGGTAACGCCGAGGCTGAAGCCCAGCAGCACCCATCCGATGAGCGGCAGCGGATTCAGCGCGAAGACGTTGCCTTCCCACAGCCAGACGTGCCGAGCTGGATCGATCACCCACCAGCGAAGCTCAACGGCGAGTCCGGTGGCGGTCGCCATGACGATCAGCGCAACCGGCAGCACCGTCGCGACCAGCCAGCGGGCCCGCCCGGTGCCCTGAGACCAGGCGAACCTGGCCGTGCCCGTCTCGATCTCGCGTGCCACCAGAGGCGCGCCCAGGAACATGCCGGCCAGGACGGGCATTCCCAGGAGCACGATCTGGAGCCACGTCCAGGTCACGTCGTAGAGCTGCCGCAGCGAATCCGGCCCCGCGCTGTACACGAGCCGCCGCGAGGCGTGCAGCACGAGCCCGGTCACCGCCATCCCCAGGGCGACGAGGACGGCGAATGCGACGTAGGCAGCCAGCGTGCCCCTGTGCCGTCGCAGGGTCACCGACACGAGCCTGCGCCACGGCACCCGCCTGACCGCGGCCGGATCGTCCCTGGCGACCGGGGGCGAGAGCGCGGTCACGCCGGCACCGCCGGGCCAGGCAGCGTGCTGACGCCTGGCTCGCGCAGGTAGCCGAGCACGAGGTCCTCGAGCCTTGCCGGGTGTGACTGCCAGCCAGGCCTGACGTGATCGCCATCGGCCGCGGTCCTGACCAGCAGGTGCACCTGAGCACCTGCGCGGGTTGCATGGACGACCGCGTCGTGTTGCGAATCGACGAACATCTCATGTCCCGGTCCGGTCAGCATCGCGTGGCCGGCTAGCAGGCGGTCGACCTCGCCAGCCAGCTGCAGCCGTCCGTTGTTGAGCACGACCAGGTAGTCGGCGATCCGCTCCAGCTCGGCCACGGCGTGCGAGGAGAACAGCACCGACACGCCGCCCTCGGCCACGGTCGTCATCAGCGAGCTCATCAGGTCGTGCCTGGCGAGCGGGTCAAGCGCGGCCAGCGGTTCGTCGAGGATGAGCAGCTCTGGTCGCTTGGCGACCGCGATGGCGAGCGCGACCTGCGCCCGCTGCCCGGTGGACAGCTGCCGCACCTTGCGGTCAAGCGGAATGCCGAGCTCGGCCACCTTGGCGCGCGCGAGGGCGTCGTCCCAGGTCAGGTTCAGCCCCGCCGGCCACGGACAGCATGTCGCGCACCGGCAGGTGACCGTAGAGCGGAGCATCCTGGGCCACGAAGCCGATCCGGCTCCTTGCCGCTGCGGAGCCCGGCTGCTCATCGGACAGCACGCTCATGCGGCCACCCGTGGGCCGCAGCAGCCCGGCCGCGAGGTTGAGCAGCGTCGTCTTGCCCGCGCCGTTCGGTCCGACCAGCGCCACCACGCGGCCGGCCGGAATCGCCAGCGTGCAGCCGCGCAGGGCCCAGGTGCGGCCGAAGCGCTTGCCGAGCCCGCAGGTCTCGATGATGTTCACGCCACACCTCGCGCCTTGTCGCCCTTGCCGCCAGCGCGGCGGTCAAGAAAATCCCGCAACGACGTGGTGAACAGGGCCCCGATGCCGTCGGCGTCCAGGCCAGCGGCGTCGGCCGTGCGCAGCCAGGCCATCAGCCCCTTGCGCAGCTGCGCCTGCTCGGCCATGACGACCCGGCGCAGCGTCCCGGCGATGAACGTGCCCTGGCCAGGGCGGCCCTGCGCCAGTCCCCTGTGCTCGAGTTCCCTGTAGGCCTTCAGCACCGTATTCGGGTTGATCGCGAGCGCCCCGACGGCCTTCTTCACTGTCGGCAGCCGGTCGCCTTCCTTGAGGTAGCCGAGCCGCAGCGACTGCTCGACCTGGTGCACGAGCTGCAGGTACGTGGGCACGCCAGAGCCAGGGTCGAGCAGGAAGGCGATCGGCGAGCCCGTCGCGTTCGAGCTAGTGCCGCCGCTGTCGTCCGGCCCTGACTTAGACCCTTTATCTATAGTCATAGATAAAGGGTAGAGTTAGCTACCGCCCCTGGTCAACAAGGGCCGGGCCGAGCCCGCTGACGAGCCTGCCTAGTTCGCGGCCGTCCGGATCGTGGGTCGGGTTGACCTCGGTCAGCACGAGCCCGGCGAACGCGGGGTCCGAGCGGAGCACCCGCAGCGCCGTCAGCGCCGCGTCGAGCGTGACCCCCGAGCCATAGTGCGGGTAGTTGCCGAGCGGCAGGTCGCCGGAGTCGACCACGTCGATGTCGAAGTGGACCAGGTATCGGCTGCTCGCCGCCGTGACGGCGGCCAGCGCATGCTTGGCCGCCGCCGCCGGGTCGGCCCTGAACGCATGCCCCTCCTGCAGGTCCACGCCCGCGCCGGCAAGAATCGCGCGGCCCTCGTCCGTTGTCTCGCGCGGGTCAGATCCGAGGATCGCGAGCCTGCTCGGCTCGAGCAGCGGGACCGTCTGGCCGAGGTGGGTCAGCTCCGGCGCTCCCCTGCCCAGAAGGTGCGAGACGCCCATCGAGTCAAGGATGCCTGAACCGTCGCCCGGCACGCCGACATCGGTGTCGCCGTCGAGGTAGACCAGGCCGCCGTCGGGATACCGGCGTTGCATGCCCGCGACCGCGCCAAGCGTGATCGTGCAGTCGCCGCCGAGCACGAGGGGCAGCGTGCCGCTCCCGATCGCCGCGGCGACGGCGTCGGCGACCTCGCCGGCGACGCGCGCGACCGCCTTGACGTTGCGCGCTGCAGGGTTCGCCCGGTCCGCGGCGAAGACAGCGCCTGGCAGGTTACCGGCGTCCGTGGCCGTCAGCCCCGCCCTGGTCAGCTGCCCGGTCAGGCCGGCGGCCCGCAGCGCGTCCGGCGCCAGATCCTGGCCCGCGTGGTGCGCGCCGGCGCTCGTCGGGACTCCGATGATCACCCACTCGCTCATGTCAGCCTCCTCTCTCCCGTAACCATCAATCTGCGTTAGCTGGTTACTACGAGCTTAGGTCAGTGCCTGGACTTGCGCAACCAGCTAAGCTGGAATGGTGGTAACAACAGTGCAGGAAAAGCCAGGCCGCGAGGCCGCCATCGGGCCAGCGCCAGGCCGTCTTGACCTGGTGCGGGGGTTCGTGAACACGCTCGACATCGAGGGCGGCACAGACGAGCTCAGCTCGCCTGCGGCCCTCGACGACTGGCTGCGCGCGCGGGACCTGACCGAGCCGGGCAGCTCCCCCGCCGCCGAACGCGACCTGCGCCTGGCCGTCTCGATCCGCGAGGCGCTGCGCGACGTGCTCGTCGCGCACGCACCAGGTCACCAGGCGGCGCCAGCCGTCACGCTGGGCTCGGTTGTGTCAGGGCTGCCGGTCATGCTCACCGTCGGCGACGACGGTGCGGTGCGCGTCGTGCCGGATCGCGCTGGGCCGGTGGCCGGCCTGGCCGCGTTGCTGCTGGTCGCGGCCGATGCGGCCACGGTCGGCACCTGGCCGAGACTGAAGGTATGCGGCGCCGACGGCTGCCGGTGGGCGTTCTATGACCGGTCGCCGGCCAGGAGCGGCTGCTGGTGCAGCATGGCGATCTGCGGGTCACGGGCAAAGTCGCGCGCCTTCCGCCGCCGGGCCTCCGCCCCCACTAGCCCGAACCCCAACCCATGATCAACTCGACTTTGGATCCGAATTCGGCACTCTGACGCCCGATTTAGGCGACTTGTGGTCTGGTTTTGGATCCAGAGTGCCTCGGCTCCGAGGCTGCGGCCGCCCGGTACGGCGGCAGATTGAGCTTGGTCCTGACCTCTTGCTGAACCTGGCCGGGCTCCGGCCTGGCGTCGACGGTGATCACGTACTCCTTGCGCCTGAAGATCTCCAGCACCGGGTTGGTCTTCTCGTGATACTCGCGCAGCCTGACCGCGAGCGCCTCCTCGGTGTCGTCCTCCCTGGTCACCAGCGCCGAGCCGCACGCGTCGCACTGGCCAGGCACCCTGGGGCTGCTGGCGATCAGGTTGTAGTCCATGCCGCAGCCCGAGCAGAGCCGCCTGGCAAGTACCCGCCTGCGCACCTCGCTGTCGGGCAGGTCGAGGTGGATCACCCCGTCGATGTCGTAGCTCTCGAGGAAGAACTCGGCCTGGCGCTCGTTGCGCGGGAAGCCGTCGACGATGAAGCCGTAGTTCCAGTCATGCTGCGTCAGACGGTCCCTGACGACGCCCTCAACGAGCTCGTCGCCGACCAGCAGCCCGGCCGCCATGATGCGCCTGACCTGCGCGCCGAGCTTGGTGTGGTGCTGCACGTTCCAGCGGAAGATGTCACCGACCGCGATGTGCACGAGGTCGAGGTCCTCGCCCAGTATCGCGGCCTGGGTGCCCTTGCCGCTCCCCTGGACCCCCATGATGACGTATTTGCGCACCCGCTAAGGCTATCCGGGCCCGAGGCCAGCAGTCGGCCCGCACGGCCCGGCCTGGCTGCCGGAGGGCTGCAGCCCCACGGCGCCCTTGCTGAGGCCGAACCTGCGCTCGCACCACCGCGACAGCCTGCCGTCGAGCGTGTTCTTGATCAGCGGCCAGTCCTGGCGGAGCAGTCCGCCGTTGACGAAGCGCGCGATGTCGTTGCGCTGGCCCTGGGCGAGCAGCATGCCGTACAGGCTGCGCCTGCCGCGGGCGTCGCTGACGTCACACTCGCGCATCCCTGGCCAGGACAGGTTCCTGGGCAGCTTGATCACTCCCCTGGCCGGCCCGCGCAGGTCGTCGATCCGCCGGGGAAGACGCCCGCCTGGGCCGAGCCGGCCCAGCATGTCCGCTATAGCCATGGGCCTGATTATGACCGAGACCCCAACTACCCTCTGTAACGACTCGCTCACGTGCCCGAGTTCTCACGACCGCGGGCGATTTGCTCCCTGATCATGAGCCCCGCGCTGCTGGGGCGCGGGTGGGCCGGGCGCGGCGCTAGGCTCAAGGGATGTCGGACGTACCGGTTCAGTCGCGGTGGCGGATCCTGCTGACGCCCAGGTGGATCGGCTGGCATCTGTTCGCGGTACTGGCTGCGGCCGGCATGTGCTGGCTGGGCGCATGGCAGTTCCAGCGCGCGATAGCGGGCAACACGCTGAGCTGGGCCTATACCTTCGAGTGGCCGATCTTCGCGATCTTCGGCGTGGTGTTCTGGGTCAAGACGATCAGGGACGAGCTGCACCCGGCGGCCGAGGGCGGCGAGCAGGCGACCGAGGTGGCGCTCCCGGCAGGGGCGGCAGCCGGCCCGGCGGGCGGGCCGGCCGGTTCCCGGCCAGACGGCCCTGACCTGCCTGGCGATGCCGGCGAGGGTGGCCAAGCCGACGTCGAGCTGGCCGAGTACAACGCCTACCTGGCCAAGCTCAGCAGCGAGACCGGGGGCGACGGTAAGTCGCACGGCCTGCGCTAGAAGTGCACAGCCCGCGCTGGCCAGCCAGCGCATCGAGGAGGAAAAGCGTGAACGCCGACAGGCATCTCACACTGGTCGTGCGCGCCTACCGCGCGCTGGCCTACGTGACCGGCACCGGGCTGATCATCTTGTGCTTCGTCGGCATCCCGCTCCAGGTCTGGGCGAGCAACCTCGTCATCGTCAGGTACGTCGGCGCAGCGCACGGGATGCTGTACATCGGCTACGTGATCGTCGCCTTCTTGATGACCAGGATGGTTCGGATGAAGGTAGCGAGCCCTGGCACCGTGATCGTGCTGCTGGCCGGGACGATCCCGGTGCTGACATTTGTCGTTGAGCGCTGGGTGACCCGCGCCTACATCGATCCCGCGCTGGCCGCCGCTGCGCAGCCGAGAGCGGCGGCCAGAGCCAGCACGTGAGCGAGCACTACTTCGCGACCCAGCCATCGGCCCCGCACCGTGAAGGAACGGTGCGCGTACTCCTGCCGGACCTGCACCTGGAGCTGCGGACAGACGCCGGCGTCTTCTCACCGCGGCGGCTTGACGCTGGCACCCGGCTGCTGCTTGACGTCGCGCCGCCGCCGCCCGCGGCTGGGAACGTCCTCGACCTCGGCTGCGGCTACGGAGCGCTGGCCCTGGTCCTCGCCGCTCGCGCGCCGGCCGCGCAGGTCTGGGCCGTCGACGTCAATGCCAGGGCGCTGGCGCTGACCGGCGAGAACGCGGCCCGCGCCGGGCTGCCCAACGTCAGCTGCGCGTTCCCCGACGACGCTGGGCTGCCGCCCGAGTTCGACCTGATCTGGTCCAATCCACCGGTGCGGATCGGCAAGAAGGCCCTGCACGAGCTGCTGGACCGCTGGCTCGGCCGGCTCGCGCCGGGGGCGGCTGCCTACCTGGTCATGCAACGCAACCTCGGGTCTGACTCTTTGCACCGATGGCTGGCCGACTCGGGCTGGACCGCTGAGCGCGCCGCGGCCAGGTCCGGCTACCGGGTGCTGAAGGTGGCTCGTGCCGGCCGGGCGTCGCCGTGACGCGGCAGCTCGGCCAGACCGAGGTCAAGCGGCTGAACCGGTCCTGGCGGCAGGCCACCAGGGCCAGGGTCTGCCTGCTGCTCGACTCGGTGAGCCAGCCGTTCAACGTCGGGTCGATGATCCGTACAGCGGCCGCGTTCGGGGTCGAGCACGTGTGGCTGTGCGGCGACTCCGCTGACCCGAATCACCCTTCGGCGCGCAAGACCGCGCTCGGCACCGGCAGGCTGCTCACCATCAGCACGGCCGGCGGCGTGGTCGCGGCCGCCGACGCGGTGCGGTCCGAGGGCCTGCGGCTTGTTGCCATCGAGCTAGCCGACGGGGCGGTGCCGCTGCATGAGGCCGCCGTGGGCGGCGACGTCTGCCTGGCGCTCGGCAACGAGGACAGGGGCTGCTCGCCTGGCCTGCTCTCGGTCGCTGACCAGATCGCTTACATTCCCCAGATTGGCAGGGTCGGTTCACTCAACGTCGCCGCTGCGGCCGCTATCGTGCTTGCCGAGGCACGTCGCAGGGAGTGGGGGGATGACCGTGCCGGACAGGTTCCTTGATCACCCGAGGCCGCTCGCGTTCGCGCATCGTGGCGGCGGCGCGCACTTCGCCGAGAATTCCTGGAGCGCCTTCGAGCACGCCGTCAAGCTCGGCTACGCCTACCTGGAAACCGACGCGCGCGCGACCTCCGACGGGGTTCTCGTCGCGTTTCACGACAAGACCCTGGACCGGGTCGCGGACCGGACCGGGGCGATCGCGTCGCTGCCCGCACGCGAGGTGGCCACCGCCAGGATCGGCGGCGCGGAGCCCATCCCGGTGCTGGAGGACCTGCTCGGCGCCTGGCCTGACGTCCGGTTCAACATCGACGTCAAGGACGGAACCGCGGCCAGGCCGCTGGCGGAACTGATCCGCAGGACCGCCTCGTGGGACCGGGTCTGCATCACCTCGTTCTCGGCCTTCCGGCTCAGGGACGCCAGGCGGCTGCTCGGCCGGCCGGTCTGCACATCCACCTCGCTGGTCGGGGCGGCCGCGCTGCGGTCGGGGCTGCCAGGCAGGCAGCTCGCGGCGCGGTTTGCCAGCCGCAACGTCCGCTGCGCTCAGCTGCCGGTGAGGATGGCGGACGCGCCGCTGATCCGCCGCGCGCATGAGGCTGGCCTGCAGGTGCACACCTGGACCGTGAACGACCGCGACCTGATGCACGCGCTGCTCGATCGCGGCGTCGACGGCATCATGACCGATAAGACTGAACTTTTGCAGGATGTCCTGATTCAGCGGGGCGACTGGCACCCCCGGGCCTGATGGTGCGGACCATGCCGGGCCGGGCATGGCCGCCTGACCAGCCCAATCAGGGGTCAACTGCGCAACGCAAACGATCTTCTCTGCCCGGACACGGTTGGAAGAGGGCCGCTGCGGGAATCTTGTGGATACCCCTGCCGTTGTTATCTACGAACGCCGAGCGCCCGGAGGCAGCAAGCACATGGCCGAACGCGCCCTACGCGGCACCCGTCTAGGTGCCACGAGCTATGAGAACGACCGTAACACCGACCTGGCGCCACGCCAGGAGGTGGCCTTTGACTGCCCGAAGGGCCACCGGTTCAGCGTGCCGTTCGCCGCGGAGGCCGAGATCCCGGCGAAGTGGGAGTGCCGCGTGTGCGGCGCCACCGCCACGACCGCGACCGGTGACCAGCCGGCCGCCGCCAAGGTGAAGCCACCGCGCAGTCACTGGGACATGCTGCTGGAGCGACGCTCCATCAGCGACCTGGAAGAAGTGCTCGCCGAGCGGCTGGCCATCATCAGGGGCCAGCGCGGCGAGACTCGGCGCGCGAACCCGCCGGCGCGGCAGCGCAAGAGCGCCTAGCGCCCTGGTAAGCACCTTTCAGTTCGGGCCGCGGGGGCGTCGTCCCTCCTGGCCAGCACGGCGACGCCGTCCGAGCCGTTTCGCTACTCCCCACTGAGCGACCCGCCACAGCGCCTCGGCCACGACGCCCCGGCTCATCTTGCTGGCGCCGCGTGCCCGCTCGGTGAAGGTGATCGGCACCTCGCGGATCGTGAAACCTTGCTCGGCCGTCCGCAGCGTCAGATCGACCTGGAAGCAGTAGCCCTGCGACTCGACCTGGTCGAGGCCGATCGCGCGGAGCGTGCCTGCCCGGTAGGCGCGGAAGCCGGCGGTCGCGTCGTGCACGGCGATGCCGAGCATCAGCCTGACGTAGACGTTGGCGACCCTGGACAGGATCTCACGGCTCTTCGGCCAGTTCACGACCGTCCCGCCTGGCACGTACCTGGAGCCGATCACCAGGTCAGCTCCTGCCGCTGCGGCGGCGAGCATCTTCGGCAGGTCAGCGGGATCGTGCGAGCCGTCGGCGTCGTGCTCGATCAGCACGCCGTAGCCGTTCTCCAGCCCCCAGGTGAACCCGGCGATATATGCGGTGCCGAGGCCGGACTTGCCTGACCTGTGCAGCACGTGCACCTGGGCATCGGTGGCCGCGAGCTTGCCGGCGATCTCGCCGGTGCCGTCCGGGCTGGCGTCATCGACCACGAGGATGTGCGCGGCGGGCACCGCTGCCCTGATCCGGCCGACGATCGGCTCCAGGTTGTCGCGCTCGTTGTAGGTCGGGATGATCACAACTACCTGACCCAGCTCGTGCGCCGGGCCGGCCGGAGGCTCGGTAGAAGTCACTCGTTCCTGCCCTCGAGATCGTGTGCGTCGGGCACCTGCGTGCGGACGTGTACGCTAGCCGATGCACTCACCCTAACGACTGCACCCCGCTGGCGGGTTCCGGTGATCATGGCCGCCCATCCCCGCGCGCGGCTGCACGAGGAAGAGGCCCAGCCATCCTTCGGACCGAGGGGCGTCTCGCCGGCAACGAGATCGCCTCTCGTTGTCTACTGGATGTCTGGGCCCCTTCCAGGTCCAACCACGTCTCGCCGCCCGGTGACTCGGGCCCGCTTCGCGGGCCTCGCCCCCCGCTTCGCGGGCCTCGCCCCCCGCTTCGCGGGCTTCGTCGCTTCCGCCGGGCACATGACTGGCACGAAGATACCTTCCCTGGCAGCGATGTCAACCTGGTCTCGCGCCACGGAACGAGGCCGCCGATACGGCCTGTCGAGTCTTGCGTATCGGCGATACGATTTGGTAGCACTCAAAACGTGCGACAAGGTCTGCTTGACGTGAACGGCGTGGGCCGTATCTGAAAACCGCTTCCAGCTGGAGGTCGAGCAAATGACGGAAAACCCGGAAACCCAGGTCTCTGAATCCCAGATCGCCGTGCACTGGCGGGAAGAGGACTACTACCAGCCGCCGCCCCAGTTCGCCGCCCAGGCCAACGCCGCTGATCCCGCCATCTTCGAGCGGTTCGCCGAGGACAAGTTCCCTGACTGCTTCGCCGAGTACGCCGATCTTCTCACCTGGGATGAAAGATGGCACACGACGCTTGATACGTCGAATCCTCCTTTCTGGAAGTGGTTCGTCGGCGGCAAGCTGAACGCGTCGTACAACTGCGTCGACCGGCACTCCCAGGCCGATCCGGACAAGATCGCGATTGCCTGGGTGCCCGAGCTTGAGGCGGACGAGCACGTCATGATCAGCTACGGCGAGCTACACAGCAGGGTGAACGAATTCGCCGCGGTGCTGCGGGACTTCGCGGGCCTGCAAGCTGGCGACCGGGTGACCCTGCACATGCCGATGGTCCCTGAGCTGCCGGTCACGATGCTCGCCTGTGCCAGGCTCGGCGTGATTCATTCTGAGGTCTTCGGCGGCTTCAGCGGCAACGCTTGCGGCACCAGGATCGCCGACTCTGGCAGCAGGGTCCTCATCACCATGGACGGCTACTTCCGGGCGGGCGAGCTCACCGACCACAAGGTGAAGGCGGATGAGGCGCTGGTGGAGGCAGCCAGGCAAGGCCAGGAGGTCGACAAGGTACTGGTCTGGCGGCGGCACGCCGGCCAGTACGCCTCGGCGACGCCGATGGCACCGGGCCGGGACTTCTTCGTCGACGAGCTGCTCGCTGAGCACGCCGGCGCGATCGTTGAGCCAGTGTCCATGCCGGCCGAGGCGCCGTTGTTCCTGATGTACACGAGCGGCACGACCGGCCGTCCGAAGGGCTGTCAGCACAGCACGGGCGGGTACCTCGCGTACGTCACAGGCACGTCCAAGTACTACCAGGACATCCACCCCGACGACGTCTACTGGTGCATGGCCGACATCGGCTGGATCACTGGTCATTCCTATATCGTCTACGGCCCGCTCGCGCTGGGCACAACCACGGTGATCTATGAGGGAGTGCCGAACTACCCAGACGGCGGCCGGCCGTGGCGGATCGCCGAGCAGCTGGGCGTCAGCATCTTCCACACCTCGCCGACGGCGATCAGGATGCTCCGCAAGGTCGGTCCTGAGGAGCCGAAGAAGTACAACTACCACTTCAAGACGATGACAACCGTCGGCGAGCCGATCGAGCCCGAGGTCTGGCGGTGGTACTACACCGAGGTCGGCAAGGGCCAGGCCGCGATCACCGACACCTGGTGGCAGACCGAGAACGGTGGATTTCTCGGCAGCACGCTGCCTGCGCTGCAGCCGATGAAGCCAGGCAGCTGCGGTCCCGGTGTCCTCGGCATCTACCCGGTGATCTACGACGAGGACGGCAATGAGATACCGGCGGGCAGCAACCGGGCTGGCAACATCTGCATCCGGAACCCCTGGCCTGGCATCTTCCAGACGATCTGGGGAGATCCTGAGCGGTTCCTGGACACCTACTGGCGGAAGTACAACAAGGACCCGGACAGCAAGGACTGGCATGACTGGCCGTACTTCGCCAACGACGGCGCCGTCCAGGCCGCGGACGGTTACTTCAGGATCCTCGGCCGGGTGGACGACGTTATCAACGTGGCCGGTCACCGGCTCGGTACCAAGGAACTCGAGTCAGCCGCGCTGACGGTTCCCGAGGTGGCCGAGGCCGCGGCCGTTCCGGTGATCGACGACATCAGGGGCCGGATCGTCGAGATGTACGTCTCGCTCAAACCTGGTGTGGCCCCCGACGGCATGGACGCGAAGGTGAGCAAGGCGATCGAGGTCGAGATCGGCAAGATCGCCAGGCCGAAGAACGTCTGGATCGTCGCGGACATGCCCAAGACCAGGTCGGGCAAGATCATGCGCCGAGTGATCGCCTCGGTGTCCAACTTCGCCGACGTGGGAGACGTCACGACGCTGGCCAACCCCGAGGTGGTCGAGACCATCCGGCATCACGTGCAGGCCGCCAAGGTCAGCAAGGGCGAGTTGCCGCGCCAGCTGAGCGAGGCCGAGTACGAGGAGATCGCCAAGTACGGCGCGGCCGAGTAATCGCGCAGCGGGGAACGGAGCCCGCGAAGCGGGGCCGTGCCGAGGACGGGGGTGCCTCGGCACGGCCCCCTTGTTCCGGCGATCACCGGTGACGGGTGCCGGCGATCGCCGCCGGGTTGCCAGCCCGGGTCAGGCCGCGACATCCAGGAACGACTCCGCGGCCAGAGACGAGCGGGCGGCGCCGCTGGCCCCATCGGGCCGGTCGCTGGCTTCGGCCCTGCGGTCGGCCGCTCCCCCTCGTCCATGGATCGCCGGGACGGGCAGCCTCGGCGGGAAATGACCTTCGCGCGGGGCATATCCGCGCAGCTTCTGGCGCAGCATGGCCCGGCCGCGGTGAATGCGGGACATCACCGTGCCGAGCGGGGTGCTCATCATCTCGGCGATCTCGCTGTAGCGATAGCCCTCGATGTCGGCCAGGTAGATCGCGGCCCTGAAGCACTCGGGCAGTTCCTCGAGCGCGCGCATGACCGTCGAGCTGCCCAGGTTCTCCAGGGCCTCGGACTCCGCGGACTTGGGCGGCTCGCTGAGGGCGTCCCTGGCGTCGCAGGCGTCGTAGATCTCCGCCGCGAGTACCTCGCCGACCCTGCGGTCCCGGTGCCTGCAGGTGCTGTAGAACGTCCTGACCAGGATGGTGTAGAGCCAGGCCTTGAGGTTCGTGCCCGGGCTGAACTGGTGGAACTTGATGTACGCCTTAGCGAAGGTCTCCTGGATCAGGTCCTCGGCGTCGCAGTGGTTGCGCGTGAGCCGCAAGGCCGCCGGGTAGAGCCGGCTCATGTAGGGGATGGCCTCGGCGGTAAAGCGGCTGTCGTGATCGTCGTCCGGTTCTGTCGCGACCGGCGGCGGTACTGCGGCACTGATAGTCATGCGTCCTCCTTGCGGGAACGCCCCTGGCCGGCGGGCTCGCACGCGAAGAACGCGTGCGAGCCCGCCATGTACTGCGCGAGCACGGGGGCAGCTCGCGCCGTCGGCTTGCTGGCTCCCGACCCTGCGGGTCAGGTCCGGCATCCCGGCAGCGCCTTTCAACGCACTCATGTTCGCGGGTCGTACCGCCATACGACATCGGGAGCATCCTGAGCTAGCGCGGATGCGATCCTGAGTTAAGGGCCCGATCTTGAGCCGCCGTTCAGCCGGGCCCCAGCAATCGGCCTATAACGGCTAAGAAGGTGCAAAGCGCGCCGCGTGTGCCACGAGCTCACGGCGTCCTGCCTGCCCAGTTTTGGCGACAAGGCTGGCAATGTGCGTCTCGACGGTCTTGGGCGAGATATAGAGTTTCTCGGCGATCTCGGTATTCGAGAACCCGCGCGCGACGAGCAAGAACACGTCCATCTCGCGGCTGGTTATGCCGAGCCTGCGCATCTGCGGCGGCACCTGCGCGGTCCCGCGCCCGGCCCGTGGCACCCGCTCGCCTGCCTGCCGCAGCAGCCCGCGGCAGGCCGAGGCGAGCCTGGAGTGCCCGCTCATCTCGAACTCCGCGGTGGCCTCACGCAGCCAGGAGAGCGGCTGGCCCCAGCCGCCCGCGATCGCGGCTGGTGCGATCAGGCGCCGCACCAGGTGATTCCACCACGGCGCGAACGTGCGCAGGTGCCTCGCGCCGTCCTCGGCCAGCACGCCTGCCCGCGCGGCATGGCCCTGCTGGCCCTCGAGAACGGCCTCGGCATAGGCCAGGAAGCCGCGATTCCACCCCGCGGCGGGCGCAGCTGCCTGTGCCTGGCGCAGCGCCAGGCGCCCGTCATCGCCGCTGACCGCCTGGAGCAGCGCGTGGAAACCCCAGGCCCGCCGCGGCGCCCGCAGCGGCGCCTGGAACGCATAGGAGATCCCCTTGATGCTCTCCTGCAGCGCTCTGGCCTGGTCATCGATGAAGAGCGAGGCCGTGACCCTGGCCTGCCCCCAGGTCGTCAGCAGCAGCTCAGGATCGCCTGGCAGCAGCCGCTCGGCCTCTTCCGCGGCTCGCTCTGCCTGCCTGCGTTCCCCGCGCACGCCGTGAATGAACGCCTCGACGCTGAGGGCGCTCGCCTCGATCCGCCGTGCCCCGATGCTTCTCGCACGCTGCTGGCACTGGCGGGCCGACTCGAGTGCGCGGTCGAGATCCTCCGACACGCTCCAGCCGTTCGCGAGCTGGAGGTCGATGACGGTCATGGTAGAGATAGCGCCCGCCTTGTTGGCCAGCTCCCTGGCTTCTGACAGCCTGGCGGTGCCGCCGTCCTGCAGCATGTCGACGGTGCCGAGTTCGTGCAGCGCCTTGATCCTGCGGACGGCGAAGTCCTCTCGCACGGCGATCTGGTCAGCCCGCTCGAACGCGGCCCTGGCGGCTTCCATGTCGCGGGCCCGCTCCGTCCGCCCGATTACCTGCAGCGCATCGAAGGCGACGTCGGCCGCCCAGCCCTCCAGGCCGGCCGCCTCTGCCTGGGCCAGCGAGCGGTGCGCGAGCTCGCCCGCCTTCGCCAGGTCGCCAGCGTCGACCGCGCAGTGCGCGGCCGTGGCGTCCACCCGGCTGGCCAGTGCCGGATCCCCGACCGCGGCGGCGATGGCGCCGGCTGCCGCGAGGTGCTCGGCGGCGTCGGCTGGGCTGTCCTCCGACATGGTCCGCGCGGTCCTGATCCTGATCAGCGCCTCCCGCCGCGGATCGACGCCGGCCGACGCGAGCCTGGCGATCAGCTCGCTGGCGACCGGCGCGAGCTTGGTGTGATCACCAGCCAGGGCGAGCGCCTGGACCAGGGCATCGTCGATCTCGATGGCGAGCATCGGATCGGTGGCCAGGGCCGTGCCGTTCTGCGGCGATGGCACGCCGCCGGCGCGCAGCACCGGGCCGTTCCCGCTGGCAGGAGCGATCAGGTCACTGGCATCCCGCAGCGAGGTCGCCGCTGTGCTGAGGGCGCCCTTGCCAAGTGCCCGCTTGCCGACGCGGAGCAGCAGTTCGGCAGCCCGCACCCGCTCGCCTGCCGCCTCGTGCAGCTCAGCGGCCAGCTCGCACCACGAGCCTGGCAGCTCGGGATGGGCGTGCTCGACGGCCGCCGCGGCGGTGGCCGACCGGTAGACCATGTCGGGCGGAAGCAGCCCGGACAGGATCGCGTGCCTGGTGAGGCTGTGCCTGAACCGGAACATGTGATTGCTGGGAATGACTGGCTCGATCAGCTGCACGTGCTGGGCCCGCTGCAGTTCAGCGAGCACGTCGGACTCCGGCGCGTCCGCGATGCCGGGCAGCAGCGTCCAGTCGAACTGCCTGCCGAGCACCGCCGCGGACGCGAGCAGGTCGCCAGCGAGCGGACCGAGCGCGGTGAGCCGGTGCCGGACCGACCCGACGATCGAGTCTGGCACTCCGGTACTGACCCGGTTGTTGACTTCCCACCCGTCGGGGCCGTTGATCAGCTGCCCGGACGAGACGGCGGCGGCGAGTATCTCCTCGACGGCGAACGGCAGGCCATCGCAGTCGGCCAGCAGCGCGGTCACGGCAGCCGGCACGTCCTGTGTGCCCAGGCAGGCGGCGGCCATCTCCCTGACGGCCCAGTCCATCAGCCTGCGGACCTCGACCAGCGCGATGGCGCGCCTGGCGTTCAGCGCGCGCACGCAATCCAGGCCGCCCGACGGCTCGCTGTCGCGCAGCGTGGCGACGCACAGCACGCGGGTGCCAGCGAGGTTGTCGGCCAGGTACTCCAGGATCGCCAGCGTCTCAGGGTCGGCCCAGTGCACGTCCTCGAGGATGAGCAGCGTCCCCTTCGAGGTCGGGGGCGTCAGCGCGGGGGGCCCCTGCGGGCCGGCTGCTGGCCTCGGATCCAGTGGGGTCGTCCCCCCGGGACTGCTCAGCAGGCGGATCAGCGCCTCGCCGAGTATCAGCGGCGAGATCTCGGCCTCCCCGTCCTCCGGCCTGCTCCACTCGGGGACGAGCGATCCGAGGGCCGGGCGATAGCTGGCCATCTCCGGCGCGTCAGGAATCATGCCAGCCCTGGCGACTTTCATCAGCGCCTCAGTAATGGGACGGAACGGCACAGGGACGACCGATTCGGTCGCCCGCCCGCGCAGGACGTCGATCTCCTGCTCGCTCGCGCGGGTGGCCAGCTCGGTGGCGAGCCTGGACTTCCCGACGCCCGCGTCCCCCGCGAGGATGAGGACGCCGCCCGCGCCGTCCCTGGCACGGGCCAGAGCCGCATCAAGGGCGTGCAGCTCAGCGTCGCGGCTGATCAGCACAGGACACAACATCGCCACCATCGAACCGATATTACTGGTAGCAAGCACGCAGTCACCATGTGTTATATATGGAGGCCGCTGCCGCGAAGTGGTCAGGCTGGCGGAGCCACGACCGTTCCGACCGCGGTGACGGCGACCAGCGGCTCCTGGAGCACCCTGGCGGCCGACGGCCCGCGGCCGGGGTCCGCCCGGCACAGCACACGGGCCTCGAAGCGAAGCTCCCTGCTGCGGCGCCCGACCCGCGTGATCGTGGCGGTGGCCTCCAGCACGTCGCCGGCCAGCACGGGCGTCACGAACTGGATGTCGGAGTACGAGGCGAACAGGCCCTCGTCGCCATCCGCCCTGATCGACACCTCGGTCGCCACGTCGCCGAACAGCCCGAGCACGTACGCGCCATCGACCAGGTTGCCGCCGTAGTGCGCGTGGCTGTAGGGCACGTACCGCTGGTGCCTGACGGACAAGCCGGCCCGCGCCTCGCTCATATGACCGTCACCTGTCCGGTCTGGCCGGTTCCGGCCGGCGCCAGCCTGTGCACCAGGTAGCTCGCTACGTCTCGCGGCGTCGTGCCCTTTGCGAAGATCTTGTCGACCCCGAGTTCGGCGGCCATCTGCGGGTCGAACCTGGGCCCGCCGATGATCAGCAGCGGCCGCCGGCCGCTGGCACTGAACGCGGCCGAGAGCTCGCGGGTGTTCTTGATGTGGGCGTCCTTCTGCGTGACGACCTGGCTGACCAGGACCGCGTCCGCGGCTTCGGCCCTCGCGGCGGCGACCAGCCTGGGAATCTCGACCTGGGAGCCGAGGTTCACCACCTTGATCTCCCTGTAGTACTCCAGGCCCTTCTCCCCCGCGTGTCCCTTGACGTTGAGGATCGCGTCGATTCCGACCGTGTGCGCGTCGGTGCCGATCGTCGCGCCGACCACGACGAGCTTGCGGCCGAGGGCCGAGCGGATCCGCAGGTTCACCTCGGCGGGCGACAGCTCGTCGAACTCCCGCCGCGCCACCGTGACCTGCGACAGGTCGACCAGGTGGCCGGTCCGGCCGTACACGATGAAGAACGTGAAGTCCTGGCCCATGCCCTTGGCGTGCACGACCATCGCAGGGTCGAGGCCCATCTTCGCTGCCAGCTGCAGCGCGGCCCCCTCGGCCACCGCCTTCTCGTCCGGCTTGCCGAACGGCACGGGCAGGGTGAAGGAGAGCTGCACCTGGCCGTCGCCCGTCGTGTCGCCATACGGCCGGATAACCTGTGCTGTCCTGGGGGGACGATCCCCCTGATCCCCCCGCTGTCCCGTCATCGCGCCGCCTCCTCGCGGGCAACACCGGCGGGTGCGTCCTGTTGCGAACCGTCGAGGATCTCGCCGGCCGGATTGAAGTAGCCGTCGGACTTGGCGATCACCCCGTCCAGGCCACGGCCGCCGTCGGCCGGACGCTTGGTGATGCCGAACGTGCCGTCGGCGATCGCGTTCAGGAGCCCGTCGTCGCGGATCCGCCGCAGCAGGTCGACCGACTCGGCGAGCACCTGGTTCGCGCGCCGGTCGATAAAGCCGCCTGGCTCGGGGCGGAAGCTCTCGCCCAGGCGGCCGGCCGCGCTGCGCACGTAGTGTGCGTTCTCCAGGGCCAGGTCGCGGTCGGACAGGAACGGCGTGTGGATGCCCTCGGTCATCATGCCGATCAGCAGGATCTCCTGCTCGGTCATCACCGCGGCCAGGTTGAAGAACGCGTCGAGCAGGTACCCGGCGAAGATGTTGCCTGTCATGTGCTTGGTGGGCGGCATGTACTTCAGCGGGGCGTCCGGGAACAGCTCCCTGACCAGCTGGGCGTGGGCGAGCTCGAGCAGGAACTGGTCGGGGACGTCGGGTCCGATCTCGAACGCGTGGCCGAGCCCGAGCTGGCTGTCGGCGAGGCCCGCTTCCTTGCCGAAGAACTCGTTGAGCAGCTGGGACACGATCACCGTGTGGGCGCCGTCGACGGGGTCGGCCGTGGTCAGGTAGTTGTCCTCGCCCGTGTTGATGATGATGCCGGCCCTGGCGTGGATCTGGCGGGAGAAGCGCTGGTCGATCAGCGTCCGCCGGGGGTTGATGTCGCGGAAGATGATCCCGTACATCGAGTCGTTGAGCATCATGTCGAGCCGCTCAAGGCCAGCCAGCGACGCGATCTCCGGCATGCACAGGCCGGAGGCGTAGTTGGTGAGCCTGACGTACCTGCCGAGCTCGCGTGAGACGTCGTCCAGCGCGGCCCGCATCAGCCGGAAGTTCTCCTGGGTGGCGTAGGTCCCGGCGAAGCCTTCCCTGGTCGCGCCCTCTGGCACGTAGTCGAGCAGCGACTGGCCGGTCGAGCGGATCACGGCTACCACGTCGGCGCCTTCCCTGGCAGCGGCCTGAGCCTGCGGGATGTCCTCGTAGATGTCGCCGGTCGCCACGATCAGGTACATCCACGGCTTGCGCGGCTCAGCCGTCTCGGCGATCATCTCCTGGCGCCGCGCCCGGTTCGCGTCGATCCTGGCGAATCCCGCCGCCACTGCCTGCCCGGCCGCGGCCCGCGCGGCCGCTGCGTCGCCGCCAGCCGGAATACGGAACGTCACCTTGCCGGCCGCGGCGTCGGCCGCCAGCGCCGCCAGCGCGGGATGGCCGCCGGTGATCAGCGCGTCCCAGACAGGAAGCGCGATGCCGCGCTCCAGCCCTGTCTGCCCGCGCACGGCGTCGGTGAGCCGGTTCACCAGCGGCATCCCCTCCTCGTCGGCGCCGGACAGGCCGGCCAGGCGCAGCACGGCACGCTCGACCGACACCGTGGTGTGCGCGCGTGCCATCGCCACGATCGGCGCCCCTGCCTGGCTGGCCAGCCGCCTGGCCTCGCGCACGACCTCGGGGTCGATGGTGAGCTTGGCAACCCTGCCCGGTCCGGCTGTCATGTCACTCTCCCGTCGTCCTGGCGTCGAAGATCTGCCGGACGCCGGGGGTGGTCCTGATCAGGTCGATGGCCAGCTGCGCGTGCCCTGGCGTGTAGCCGTTTCCGACCAGCATGGTCACGTCCGCCGCGAGGCCCTCGGCGCCGAGCGCGGCCGCGGTGAACGAGGTCGCCATCGAGAAGAAGATGACCGTACCGCCCTGCGCGGTGGCCAGGATCGCGCCGCCCTCGCAGCCAGGCACGTCCACGCACACGACGGTGACATCGGCGGGACCGCCGGCAGCCGCGACCGCCTCGCTGACCCCGACCGGGTCGGTGGCGTCCGCGATCACGACCTCGTCGGCCAGTCCTGTCCTGCCGTCTGGGCCGAGCGCCTCGCGCAGGGTCGCGGCCTCGCGCTCGTGCGGCACCACGCCGATGACCAGGCTGGCGCCCGCCTGCCTGGCGGCTGCCGCTGACAGCGACCCGCTCTTGCCTGCCGCGCCGAGGATCGCGACGACCGGCCCTTTGGGGTTGGCCATGGCCGCCTGCGACACGACCCGGTGCGTCAGCGCGGGTGCGCCGCACACGTCCATGACCGCCAGCGACAACGGCACGGGCAGGTCGTCGGGGAGGACCGCGGCGATCGACCGGCCGAACAGGATCGCGTGCCCGGCACAGGGCACCTGCTCGGACGCGCCGTCCCAGGACGCGAGCGCGTCGGTCACCACCAGCGGGGTAAGGCTGAGCGAGACGAGCGTGGCGATCCTGTCGCCTTCTCGCAGGCCGAGCGGCGAGTCGGGTCCCACCGCGGTGACGACGCCCGTGAGCATGCCGCCTGATCCGGTCACCGGGTTCTGCATCTTGCCGCGCTCGGCGACGATGCTGAGCACCGCTGCCCTCATCGCGGCAGGATCGCCGCCGGCGGACTGCAGGAGCTGGCGGAACGACGCGGCGTCCAGGTTCAGCCGCTCGACGCTGACCAGCACCTCGTCAGGCCAGATCGCAGGGTCGGCGTCGAGCCGCCTGGCCGCCTGCGGCAGCACGCCAGCCGGGTCGAGCACGCGGTGCAGCCCAAGCGGAGAACCGGGCCCGCGGCTCGATGTGCGCACGCGCGTGGTCCCTTCTGGTCGGCGACGCTCGGCTGACCGCCGGCCTGGGGTGCCGGACGGCTGCCTGGTGCGATGCTGGGGAAGCCAGGTAGGCTGTGTACCTGATTCCGTAGATTTTTTCGTATCGAACTATACAGACAGTAGCTTCTTGCGTAGCAAGCCTGGTGGACAGGTTATCGTCCGGTTTCCGGCAGGAGGCCGGCAGGAAGATCGCGAGGGAGGCAGGTGCCCGGTGATCGAGCAGCCCTATGTATACCGGCACACGGAGCTCGTCGAGCCTGACTGGCGCAGGCTGCCAGGCTGGGCGGCGGTGACCGACCGGGAGTGGGAGTCGGCACAGTGGCAGCGCTCGCACTGCGTGAAGAACATCCGCCAGCTCCGCTCGGTGCTCGGTGACGGCGTGGATGAGGCGTTCTACGCCGACCTGGAGCGCGATCAGGCCGAGCGGGCCACCATGTCCATGCTGGTGCCGCCGCAGATGATCAACACGATGGTGCCGCGGCTCTCCCCCGCCGATCCCGGCTTCACCGAGGCGCTGTACGCCGACCCGGTGCGCCGCTACATGATCCCGGTCTACAGCGACCGCCGGACTGACTGGCCGTCGCATCCGTACTCGTCCCGCGACTCGCTGCACGAGGCGGAGATGTGGGTCGTCGAGGGACTCACCCACCGCTACCCGACCAAGGTGCTCGCCGAGGTCCTGCCCACCTGCCCGCAGTATTGCGGCCACTGCACCAGGATGGACCTGGTCGGCAACCCGACGCCGGTGATCGAGAAGCTCAAGTTCGGGATGGCGCGGGACGACAGGCTGGGCGCGATGATCGCGTACCTGCGGGCCAATCCCGGCGTCAGGGACGTCGTGGTCTCCGGCGGTGACGTCGCGAACCTGCCCTGGCCCAGGCTGGAGGCCTTCGTCGGGGACTTGCTGACGATCGAGTCCGTCCGCGATGTCAGGCTCGCCACCAAGGCGCTGATGGGGCTGCCACAGTACTGGCTGACCGATGAGGTCAGGGCGGGGATGGAGCGGCTGGCCGGCACGGCAAGCGAGCGTGACGTCTCGATCGCCATCCACACCCACGTGAACGCGGCCCAGTCCGTGACGCCGCTGGTCGCGAACGCGTCCAAGGCGATGCTGGCGACCGGGATCAGGGACGTGCGCAACCAGGGGGTGCTGTTGCGCGGCGTGAACAGCTCGGCCGAGCAACTCCTCGACCTGTGCTTCGCGCTGCTGGATGACGCGAAGATCATGCCGTACTACTTCTATATGTGCGACATGATCCCCAACGCCGAGCACTGGCGGCTCGGTCTGGGCGAGGCGCAGCAGCTGCAGCATCAGATCATGGGTTACCTGCCGGGTTTCGCCACCCCGCGGATGCTGTGCGACGTGCCCTATGTGGGCAAGCGCTGGGTGCACCAGGCGGCCAGGTACGACTCAGAGCGCGGGATCTCGTACTGGACCAAGAACTACCGGACCGCCGTCGAGGCCGACGAGCAGGACGCGCTGAACCGCGAGTTCGAGTACTACGACCCGATCTACCTGCTCCCCGAGTCCGGCCAGGACTGGTGGCGCGCCAGGGTTGAGCTGCCCGTCCCCGAGCCCGTCCCCGCCTGATCACGGGTCCAGGAGCACCTACCCCTGGTTAGGTACCTTCGCGCGGGAGCTTTAGGCCGTTTCTTCCGCTATCGAAGGACCGTAATTCTGGGTAAGTGGTTCAGGCACGGCGGCGCGGGCGTCGTAGCGCCACAGGGCGGGGAGGGCGAGGGTGACGATGAGGGCGCCGAGGAGGCTCAGGAGGCCGCCGGACAGGACCGCGATCCGCACCGAGCCGGTCAGCGTGGCCACGGCGCCGGCCTCCAGGTTGCCGAGCGGCTCGCCGGTGGAGTAGCTAATCATCTCCAGCCCGGCCAGCCTGCCCCGCACCCTGGCCGGGATCGTCTGGTTCCACATGGTCATCCTGAAGATGCCGCTGACCATGTCCGAGCCTCCCGCGGCCGCGAGCGCGAGCACGGCCAGCGGCAGGTTCGGTGTGTACGCGAACGCGGCGATCGCGACTCCCCAGCCGCACACGGCCAGCGCGATCGCGCGCCCGTGCCTGTGCACGTGCCTGGTCCAGGTGCTCGTCGCGCTCACGGCCATCGACCCGAAGCCGGGCGCCGCGTACAGCAGCCCGAGCACCGCCGGGCCGCCGAGTCCCGCGGCAATCTGCGGGAACACCGCGTACGGCGCGCCGAAGAACATCGCGCCGATGTCGATGAGGTACGTGCCGAGCAGGTCAGATCTGCTTTTCGCATAACGCAACCCGTCGGCGATTCCGCGCACGCTTGGCCGGTCCGCGTCGAGGGCCGGCGGGCTCGGCGCCATCCTCGCGAAGGGCAGGCACGAAGCGGCGCACGCCGCGCCGCCGACCGCGTAGGCCAGCGGGAGGCCGGCGGTCAGCAGCGCGCCGGCCAGCAGCGGGCCGCCGGTCCACGAGAGGGTGCCGAGGAAGCCGGCCAGAGCGGCGGCCGCGGGCAGGTCCTCGCGGCGCACCAGCCGCGGGACGAGCACGTCAACAGACGGCCGCTGCATGCCGAACGCCCCGGCGAGCAGGCCGGCCAGGAGGAAGAGCAGCCACAGCTGCCGCCACGCCAGCGCGTTCGCGACCAGAGCGGCTGCGCAGCCCACCGAGACCGCCTGGGTGATCATGATCAGCCTGCGCCGCTCGAGGGCGTCCGCCAGCGTGCCGCCGATCAGCCCGGCCAGCAGGACCGGCAGCAGTTCCGCGACGCTGAGCAGGCCGACCACGAGCGATGAGCGACTGATCAGGTACGCCTGGTACGGAAGGGCGACGTAGCAGATCATGACGCCTGCTGAGCTGCCGGCCTGGCCGGTGTAGAGGAGGCGGAAGTCGCGGGAGTGCTTGAAGGGGGCGAGGTCGGGTTTGAAGCGGGCGATGATCATTACGAGGAATGCTGGTGTTGCGCGGGGTGAATGTCGAGGGATTAAACCCGGGGACGCTATGCCCGGCGGCCGGTCTTGTCGGGGACGGATCCGGCGCTCTCGCCTTCGGCGCTCGCTTTGACGTCCGCCTCCGCCTCCGGGGAGGTGTCTGCGCTGCCGGCTTCGGGATTGTCGGCTTCGCCGGCCTTGTCCGCTGGCCGGTCATCCTCGGAAGGTGGCTCTGGCGCCTCGGCGGGGGCTGGCTTACGGCGCTGGGTGTAGATGAACCAGATGATGCCGAGGAGGGTCAGGGCTGATGCGACGAACGTGTTCAGACGCAGGCCACCGAAGTGCTCAGAGTAGTCGATCCGAAGGGACTCTTCGTAGACGCGGAAGGCGGAGTAGCCGGTCACGTAGAGGGCGAACAGGCCAGGGGGCTTGATCTTGGCGTGGTGGCCCAGCCAGACGAGGATGGCTGCCAGGGCGAGGTCGAAGATCAGCTCGTAGAGGAAGGTGGGGTGGTAGAGGCCAGGCTGGCCGCTGATCTTCAGTCCCCAGGGCATGGTGGTGTGCCGGCCGTACAGTTCCTGGTTGAAGTAGTTGCCTATCCGGCCCACTGCCTGGGCAACGAGGAGCGCCGGCGCGATCGCGTCGGCGACCGGCGCGATCGGAATCCCGCGGCGCCGGACGCGCCAGACGCCGACGAGCGCTCCGGCGGCGATGCCGCCCCAGATGCCGAGCCCGCCGGTCCAGACGGCGAAGACGCCGTACCAGACGTGCGGGATCTGCGCGGGCGTCGTGATGTCGAAGTAGATCCGGCCGCCGATGATGCCCGCTGGCACAGCCCACATGGCGACGTCCCCGACGACCGACGAGTCGCCGCCCGCCGCGCGGATCCGCCGCTGCGTGATGATGATGGCGAGCGTGATGCCGATGACGTACATCACGCCGTAGAAGTGCACGAACAGCGGTCCGATGTGAAAGCCGTTGACCGGCGGGCTCGGGATGTATGCCAGCGGGTGCTGTGCCGGGGTCATGCAACAGAGCGTAGACCCGCGGCTGCACTGCTCGGCGCCAGGTTATGGTCGGTGGGTGACTAGGAGAAGCGAGCAGCTCAGCGACGAACTGGCCGAATACGTCGAGACGCACAGCAGTCCGGCGGACCAGATCATGCAGGACCTGGCCGCGGAGACCGCGAGCAGATTCGGCGACGCGTCGGGCATGCAGATCGGGCCTGAGCAGGGCGCGTTCATGACGATGCTGGCCAGGCTGATCGGCGCGCGCCGCGCGGTGGAGGTCGGGACCTTCACCGGCTACTCAGCCATCTGCCTGGCCAGGGGCCTGACGGACGACGGAACGCTGCTGTGCTGCGACGTCAGCGAGGAATGGACGTCGCTCGCCCGCGACTACTGGAGACGCGCCGGGCTGGCTGACCGGATCGAGCTGCAGCTGGCACCGGCCGCGCAGACACTGCGCGCGCTGCCCGCTCGCACCAGCTTCGACCTCGCGTTCATCGACGCCGACAAGACGGGCTACGTCGAGTACTGGGAGCTGATAGTGCCGATGATCAGGCAGAACGGACTGATCATCGTCGACAACACGCTCTCCCACGGCAGGGTCGCCGACCAGGGCAACACCGACGCCCATGTCGAGGGCATCAGGCGGTTCAACGACCACGCGCTGGCCGACGCCAGGACCGAGCTGGTGCTGCTGCCGATCGGCGACGGAGTGACCGTGGCGCGCAAGCGCTAATACAGGGCAGGCCTGCGGTCTGCGTGCGCGTCGTTCCGCGGCCCTGTCGCCTTGCTCCTGGCCAGGGACAGGTCGCAGTCGGCGATGAGCAGCTCAGGCTGGGCGCCGCCGGCCGATGCCGAGGTGCTGGCGGGCCCGGCAAGCGGATAGCCGTCATGCCCGGCGATGATGCTTCCGCCGGTCCACGGCACACCGCGCTCGTCGCCGCACCGGCAGGCGGCAGCGATGAACATCCTGTTAGCGAACGCCGCCACCTGGACGTTGGTCGTGACAATGGGCCGTTCACCAGCCGGGACCTGCTCCGCGGGCCAGTTGGTGGGGACCGCGAGCAGCTCGGCGCCTGCCAGCGCGGGCAGCCTGACCCATTCGGGGAACTCCACGTCGTAGCAGATCATCACCGCGACAGCGCCGAGGCTCGTCTTCACCACGGGCGGCGGCTCGCTCCCTGGCGTGAAGAAGTCGGCCTCTGCGTCCCACAAATGTGCCTTGCGGTAGACGGCCCGGAGGCCGGCCGGGTCGATGAGCATCGCGCTGTTGTAGAGCAGCCCGTCGGTGCCCAGCTCACTGAAGCCGCCCACGATCACGATGTCGTGCCTGACTGCGAGGTCGTGCCACTGCGCCGCGGTCGGCCCGGCTGGCGGCTCGGAGAGCGAGCGGGCTTCGGCGGAATCGCGGAACACGTAGCCGCTCGGCGTCAGCTCGGGCAGCACGACGATCCTGGCGCCCTGGCCCGCGGCCGACGTGACGGCGGCCGCGGCGGCAGCGCGGTTCTGGTCGAGCTCGCCGACACGCAGGCTGACCTGGCATGCGCCGATTCTGACCGGCTGGGCCTCGACACGAGGAAGCACAATGCCTCCCTGGGGACTGTAGGTCGATACTATGTCGCGCTATGGCACCGTTGTTCAGGAGGATCATCCCGATTCTCTTCGTCAGCGATCTTCGCGCTGAGCGGGATTTTTACCTCCGCCTCGGGTTCCGCGTGACGTACGAGGGCCCCGAGTACCCCTACTTCCTCGCCCTCGGCCACGGCCCGGTCGAGTTCGGCATCGAATGGCATGAGGGGTTCTCTCCAGCGGGGCCCGATCGCGTGCTGACCTGGCAGTTCGGCGTGAGCGACCTGGACGAGGCGAAGAAGCTGTTCGAGTCGGCCGGGGTGGCTTACCGCGAGGAGCTCATGCGGCCGAGCGCGGACTGGCAGTACCGGGTCCTGCACGCGAGGACCCCGAACGGGTACCACCTGCTGCTTGAGGAGGGCAGCAGCTAGCACCTGGCCGCAAAATGGCAGTCAGGCCACGGGTGCAGGGCAACTCGGCAACAATGGCTTGGTCATGCGTTCCACAGAATCGCTTGAACCGCGCGCGCCGGACGAGCCGCCGCGCGGCCGGTCCGGGGAGCCAGTCTACCTTCGCGTCCTTGAGGATCTTCGGTCCAGAATCCATTCCGGCCTGCTCGCGCCTGGCGCGCGGGTGCCGTCGAGGAACGCGATCATCACCAACTACGGCGTCGGGGAGACGGCCGCCAAGCACGCGCTCCAGGTCCTGATCGCTGAGGGCCTGATCGAGGCCAGGCCGGGGTCTGGCTGCTACGTGCGCAGGCCGCCTGCCGCGATGTACCTGGAGCACGACCGGCCGCAGTTTCCCGGCTCCCCGTTTGGCGTCGACGAGGTCATCGCGGCCGGTCACCAGAACGGCTCGGGTGCCGGCGTGAGCCGGAGGCTGACCTGGGAGCATCAGACCGAGCAGGTGCCAGCCTCGCCCGCGGTGGCGGCCAGGCTGGGCCTGCCCGCAGCGGCAGGCATCGTCAGGACCAGGTACCTGATGCGCGCTGACGGCGAACCGGTTCAGCTCGCCATCAGCAGCGAGCCGGCCGGCCTGACGGCGGGCACGCCGGTCGCGCTGCCCGAGCAGGGGCCGCTGGCTGGCCGGGGCGTGGTCGAGCGGCTGCGGTCGATCGGCATTGAGGTCGACGAGATCACCGAGGAGGTGGCGGTCAGGCCGGCCCTGCTCGCCGAGGCGACCGACCTGGCGGTGCCCGCAGGCGCCGCCCTGCTGGCGGTCGAGCGCGTGCACTACCACGCCAGCCAGGCCGTGGCGGTTGCCGAGGTGCTCGTCCCGGCCGGCCGGTTCCGCCTCAGGTACCGGTTCGCAGTGACCGAGCCAGCCAGGAGCGCGGCACGGTGATCAGGCCCGCCACCCCCGGTGACGTGCCCACGATCCTGCGGCTGATCAGGGAGCTCGCGGACTATGAACGTGCCGTCGACGAGGTCACAGCGACCGGGGACGGCCTGCGCGCCGCCCTGTTCGCCGCCGAGCCAGCCGTGTTCGCGCACGTCGCGGACGTGGACGGGGTGATCGTCGGCTTCGCGGTGTGGTTCGTGAACTTCTCCACCTGGCTCGGCCGGCATGGCATCTACCTGGAGGACCTCTACGTCACGCCCGCGATGCGCGGTCGCGGCCTCGGCAAGGCGCTGCTCGCCGAGCTCGCCGCCATCTGCGTCCGCCGCGGCTACGGCCGGCTGGAGTGGTGGGTGCTTGACTGGAACGAGCCAGCGATCGGCTTCTACCGCTCGATCGGCGCTGAGCCGATGAGCGAGTGGACCGTGCAGCGGCTGGCCGGTCAGCCGCTCGCTGACCTGGCACGAAACGCGGCTCGGCGTAACTTACGCGGTGGCTCCAGGCGTGGAATCATGAGGACCAAACGTGACACGATGAGGCATGCGGATCACTGAGGTCGTCTCGACCGACTTGTTCTCCGGCTCCGCCGGCAGGCCGCTCCAGATCATCAGGGTTACCCTGGTCAACGACGGTCCTGGCATGATCAGCGATCCGGCCGGCCAGGTCACTGTCGGCGTGCACGGCGCGGGGGTAGTGACGCCCGCGCCCGTCATGGTCACCAAGCTGCACCACGGCGAGCAGCGCACCGTCGAGGTCCCCGTCGAGATCGCCCCGCCGGCCGCCCCCGGCGGGGCACGCCGGGTCACGGCAGTCGCGCAGAGCGGCACCGGGCACTGGCAGGTATCCGGGCAGATCACGGTCGCCGAGCCTGGCTGGACGATGTGGATGATCAGCCACTTCCACTACGACCCGGTCTGGTGGAACACCCAGGGCCAGTACACGCAGACCTGGCCCCTGCTGCCGGGCTCCGACGGCTCGCTGCCGGAGGTGCGCACGGCGTTCGAGCTGGTCAGGCTGCACCTGCGGGAGGCGCGGCAGGACCCTGACTACAAGTTCGTGCTGGCCGAGATCGACTACCTCAAGCCCTACTTCGACGCGCATCCCGAGGACCGCGAAGACCTGCTCGCGCTCATCGCCGACGGCAGGATCGAGATCGTCGGCGGCAGCTACAACGAGCCGAACACGAACCTGACGTGCGCTGAGTCGACGATCAGGAACGCCATGTACGGGCTGGCCTTCCAGCGCGACGTGCTCGGAGCCGCGCCGACCACGTCCTGGATGCTCGACGCGTTCGGCTTCGACCCGTCGTACCCGGGATTGATGGCGGCGGCCGGCCTGGCCGAGTCCTCCTGGGCGCGCGGGCCGTTCCATCAGTGGGGTCCGGAGAAGGTCTTCGGCGGGAACCGGAGGATGCAGTTCCCTTCCGACTTCGAGTGGCTGTCCCCTGACGGCAACGGCCTGCTCACCAGCTATATGCCGAATCACTACTCGGCCGGCTGGATCACCCAGCACGCGGCCGACCTGGCCGCGGCCGAGAAGGACGCCTACGGCCAGTTCCGCTCCCTGGCCCCGGTCGCGGCGACCCGCAACGTGCTGCTCCCGGTCGGCGGTGACCATGTGGTGCCATCGCGGTGGGCGACGGCGATCCACAGGGACTGGAACACCCGCTACGTGTGGCCGCGGTTCGTGACGGCCGTGCCGCGGGAGTTCTTCGCCGCGGTCCGGGCCGAGCAGTCGGCGAGCGGCGCCTGGTTCATGCCGCAGACCAGGGACATGAACCCGGTCTATCCCGGCAAGGACGTCAGCTACATCGACACCAAGCAGGCTCAGCGCGACGGCGAGGTCGCGCTGCTGGACGGCGAGCGGCTGGCCACGGCCGCGTGGCTGGCCGGGGCGCCCTATCCGGTGGCGAGCCTGGACAAGGCGTGGCGGCTGCTCGCGTTCGGCGCGCACCATGACGCCATCACAGGCACCGAGGGCGACCAGGTGTACCTGGATCTGCTGGCTGGCTGGCGGGAGGCGTACGAGCGGGGCGCCGCGGCCCGCGGTGACGCCATGGCGTACCTGGCGCGGCAGGCAGACACCGCGTCAGCCCTATCGGGGGCGGACACCGGCGCGGTGCGCGCCGTTGTGGTCTTCAACACGCTCGCCTGGCCGCGCTCCGGGCTGGCGGCCATCGCGCTGAGATTCGACGAGGGCGAATGCGCATCCGTGCGCCTTACCGATCAGGCCGGCGCGCAGGTCGCCTCTCTCGCCGACGGCATCGGCAGGCACGGCGACGGATCGCTCGCGGCCGTGCGGCTCACCTTCCGCGCCACCGACATCCCCCCGCTCGGCTACCAGACATACCTCGCGCACGTGTCCGCGCCTGGCCAGGACGGCCGGCCGGCCGAGGCGTCCGCATGGCAGGGCAGTTCCGGCCTGATGATCGAGAACGACGCGTTCAGGGTTCTGGCCACCGGTGCCGACCATGGCTCGCTGGAGTCCATCGTGGACCGGCGTACCGGCTCTGAGCTGCTGACAGGATCCGGCAACGAACTGGTGATCCAGGACGAGTACCCGACGCATCCGCGCTGGGGCGAAGGTCCGTGGCTGCTCTGCCAGAAGGGCCGCTGGCACGGTCCTGCCGACCGGCACGCTAGGGTCCGGGCGGAGCGGTGCCCGATCGGCTCGCGGCTGGTGACCGAGTATTCCTTCGACGAGCTGCAGATCACCCAGGAGACGCTGCTCTGGGACGGATCCGACGTGATCGACTTCCGTACCCACGTGGACGGCTCGATCGGGCACGACCGGCTGCTGCGGGTCAGGTTCGCGACCAACGTCCCCGGCGGACTGCCGGTCTACCAGACCGGAATGTCCGTTATCGGCCGGCCGTTCGGTGACGCCGAGATCGATGTCGCCGAGCACACCTACACCCTCGACAATCCTGCTCACGAGTGGTTCGGCATCGGAAGCACGGCCCGCGTGTCGCTGACCGGCCAGGCAGGCGAGCGGCGGCAGCACGCGATCGGTGTGGCAGAGGTGATCGCGCCTGCCGACGCGGCGACGGACGGCTTCGCGCCACGGGACACCGGGGCGGGCAGCGACTGCCGGGTCGAGGTCAGGGCGCTGCTGGTGGCGCTCGCCAGGCAGGGCGTCACGGCGACGTGCTCGGTCCCCGAGGGCCACAGGTACGGCGCAGCCGAGCTGGACTCGAACCTGCCCGACGTCAGGATCACGCTCGGCGGTCCAGAGAAGAACGACTTCACCGCGCAGGTCCTGGCCGCGGCCGGCCCCGCGGTCACCGCCACGTTCGAGAACCAGATGGCCGGTACCGGCAATGCGCGGATCTGGGTTCCCGCCGCGCGCGGCAGGCGGGACGCGTTCGTGCCAGGGGCTGACCTGCGCGGCGTGGCGGACCTGCCGGTGCTGATCGTGGCCGGCACCGACCTGCGGGCGGTGATCGCCGCACTGACCGAGGACCTGGCTGACGCCCAGATCGACGCGCCGTGGACGGACTACAGCTGGAGTGACGAGCCGGGGCTGGCTAACCAGACGGTCGCGCTCCTCAACCGCGGCCTGCCGGGCAGCCTGGTCACGCCAGCCGGCGACGCGTGCATCTCGCTCATGCGATCGTGCAGCGCCTGGCCGAGCGGCACCTGGATGGACGGCGACAAGCGCACGGTCCCCGACGGCAGCAGCTTCGCCTGGCAGCACTGGAGCCACACGTTCGAGTACGCCCTGACGGCAGGCTCAGGTGACTGGCGGACGGCCGGCTTCCCCGTCGCCGGCCAGGAGTACAGCCACCGGCTGCTGGCGTGCGAGACCGACCTGCACGACGGCCCGCTGCCAGCCGCGACGAGCCTGGCTAGCGTCACGCCAGCGGGAGTCGACCTGATGGCGTTCAAGCCGCGCGGCAATCCGCTCGCGCCGCTGGCCCAGCCCGACCCCGCGGACGGGGTGACGGTTCGGCTGCGCGACGTGGCCGGCCGCAACGGCGGGACGACCGCCGCGGTGCGGCTGTTCACCGGCACGTCGGCGGCGACGGTCACCAGCTTGCTGGAAGATGCCGAGCGCCAGCCGGCGGGCCGCGGAGATGGCGTGGTCACCGCGGTCGTGCCCGAGCGCGGCACGGTCACCCTCGCGATCCGCCCCGATGCCACGCCGCGGCCCGGCCCGCCGCCGGCCGCCGCGTCGCCTGAGCCTGCGCAGCCGGTCTTCACCAGGTACTGGCTGCACGGCAAGGGCCCGGCGCCAGCTGGCAACCTGCCGGTAGCCGTGCACGTGTCGCCCGGCAGGCTGGCCCTGCGGCCAGGCGCTGACGCTCGGATCAGGGTCACGGTCGCGTGCGGCCCGGCGCCCGCTGCGGGAACCGTGCTGCTCGACGTCCCAGCGGCGCTCATGCTGCTCTCGGCGACGTGGGCAGGACCGGTGGCCACGTGCGACGCGGACAGCCAGGACGCCGAGCCTGGCAAGCTGGCGTTCCGGCTGGCCGGGGGCGGCTACGCCGCCTGGGACGTGCATCTGCGGGTGCCGGCGACCGCCGATCCGGCCAGGCACTTCGTCGCGGCGCGGCTTATCGACGACGCCGGGCAGCTGCTCGAGGACGTGGCCGTGATCGCGGTTGGCGAGCCCGAGCTGCCGGGCGCTCACGTCGCGCTCGAGCAGCTGCTGCCTGAGCTGGAGCGGATCAGCCAGGCCGACGCTGCCGAGGCAGTGCTGACCATGGTGACGGGGCACCTCGAGCTGCCGGCAGGCGGCTCGGGGAATGTCACCGTCAGCCTGTCCAACGCCACAGCTTCGGAGATCCGCGGTGAAGCCCAGCTGATCTCCCCGTACGGCAGCTGGTCAGCGCACCGCACCTGGCAGGCCGGCTTCGCCGCCGAGCCTGGCCAGAAGACGGAGCTGAGCTTTGGCGTCGCCATTCCCCGCGATGCCCGCCCTGGCCAGCGATGGTGGGCACTGGTCAAGGTCATGTACTTCGGCAGGCTCAGGTACAGCGAGCCGATCTGGATTACCGTCACTCCTGACGCGGCGTCCCGATAGTGTGACAATAGATGGATTCATGAAGTTCGATCGACGAAGACAGGATTGACGAACTCAGGATTGACGAACTCAGGATTGACGAACACTGACGGCCCATGACCTCGCACCTCCCCTCGGCGCCTGGCAACCTTCCTGCGGAACCGAACAGCTTCGTCGGCCGCGAGCGTGACCTGGCTGAGCTGGTCGCGATCCTCGACCGCGGCCGGGCGCTGACGCTGTGCGGGCCAGGCGGGATAGGCAAGACCAGGCTGGCGCTCAGGCTCGCCGCGATGCTGACCGGACGGTTCCCTGACGGCATCTGGATCGCCGACCTGGCTGACGCCGGCCTGGACGAAACAGCCGAGCCCGCGCTCGCCGTCGGCGAACAGGCTGAGCCCGGCGAGGCCGGCCGGCGTATCGGGCTGGTCACCGCCGCCCTCGGGATCCGCGCCGAGGTCAGCCGCAAGCTGGCCGACACGCTCACCGAAGCGCTCAGGCCACGGGCCATGCTGTTGATCCTGGATACCTGCGAGCATCTGGTCGCCGAGTCGGCGGAGCTGGCGCAGCGGCTGCTCGCAGCGTGCCCCGGAGTTCGCGTGATCGCGACCAGCCGTGAGCCGCTTGGCGTGCGCGGCGAGATCATCTGGCGCGTCCCGCCGCTTGGCCTCCCGCCGCCCGGGGAGCGCGAGGCCGCCTGGGAGGTCACGCAGAGCGAGGCCGGGCAGCTCTTCGTGCAGCGCGCGGCCGCGGTCCGACCCGGCTTCGAGCTGACCGACGGGAACGCCGCCGCGGTCGCCGGCATCTGCCGCACGCTCGACGGCGTGCCGCTGGCGATCGAGCTGGCGGCAGCCAGGGTCCGCGCTCTGTCTCCCGAGCAGATCAACGACCGGCTTGCCGACAGATTCGAGCTCCTGGCGCTCGGGAACAGGACAGCGCCGGCCCGCCAGCAGACCCTGCGGGCGGCGGTGGAGTGGAGCAACGAGCTGCTCACCGGTCCCGAGCGGCTGCTGCTGAGCAGGCTCTCTGTCTTCCACGGCTGGAACCTGGACATGGCTGAGCGGGTGTGCCCGGACGGCCAGCTGTCCGCCGGCCAGGTGCTCTACCATCTCCGCGCGCTGATCGACAAGTCGCTCGTCAGCATGGACGGGCAGCTCAACGGTGATGCCAGGTACCGGCTGCTCGACACCGTCAGGGAGCTCGCCGCGGAGCGTGCCGCCGCGGCAGGCGAGATCTCCTGCCTGCGGGCGGCGCACCGCGACTGCATGCTCGGCATCGCCGAGGAGATCGCCTCGGTCGCCTACGTCCGCGGTGAGCCAAGCTGGCCGGAACGCGTCGCGCTGTACAACAGGGCCCGCGCTGACCGCGCCAACTTCAACCTCGCGCTCGCATGCTGCGTGCAGCGTGGCGACGCAGAGGAAGGGCTGCGCCTGTGCCACGCGCTCAGCGGTTACTGGCTGGCCAGCGGTGAGGTCGCGGAGGGCGCCGGCTGGCTCGATCGGCTGCTGGCCCCGGAGAACGCGGCCGTTCCGCCCGGCGTCCGCGCCAGGGCCCTCGCGGTGCGTGCGGAGATGGCGTTCGAGCAACTCGACTACGCCGCTGCCGCCAGGTACGCGCAGGAGTGCCTGGCGCTGAGTCAGCCAGTCAAGGACGGCAATCCGGCCGCCGCGTACCGGCTGCTCGCGCTCACCGACCTGGTGTCCGGCCGCACGGAGCAGGCGCTCGGCCACGCCGACGCGGCCGTGGCGGCCGCGACGCAGATGGCAGACGACTGGGAAGAAGGCGTCGCCATCGCTGTCCGGGCGGTCATCATCGCCGCCAAGGGCGACCTGACCGCCGCGGAGAAGGTGTTCCAGCAGGCCCTCGACGTGCTGCGGGACAACAACGGCTGGGGCGTCGCCAACGTGCTCTACGGGCTCGGCCAGATCGCCAGGGCCCGCCGGGACCTCGGTGCGGCGGCCGACTACTTCGGTGCGTCGCTCACCTTGTACCGGCAGATCGACGCGCGCCCGGAAATGGCCAGGTGCCTGGCCGGAATCGGGCAGATCGCGCTGACCAAGGGCGACCTGACGATCGCGGCCGACAGCCTCATCGAGAGCATGCAGCTGAGCCTGGCGACCGGGCACCGGCTCGCGATCGCCCGAGGGCTGCAGGCCCTGGCCTCGCTGGCCAGCGCGCTGGGCGAGGCCGCAGCGGCGGTCAGGCTGGTCGGCGCGGCCCAGGCCGCGAGCGAGGCGATCGGCGCGCAGCCTTCTGCCTCGGCGTCCCGTCGGCTCGGCAGCCTGCTCGATGCGGCAGCGGCGAGCCTGGGCCGCGGCCCCGTCGCGTCGCTGCTCGCCGAGGGCAAGGCGATGAGCCCGCACCAGGCCGCGCAGCTGCTGGCAGCGCCGGCGGCCGCGCCCGCCGCGGCGGCTGAGTCGAGCGGCCCGCTGAGCGGCCGGGAGTTCGAGATCGCCACGCTGGCGGTCAGCGGCCTGTCCAACCGCGAGATCGCCGAGCAGCTGTTCATCGCGCCCGCGACTGTAGCCAGGCACGTCGCGAACATCTTCACCAAGCTGGGAGTCGGCTCGCGCGCCCAGATGGCCGCGTGGATGGCGGCGCACGGGCCAGGACCTGAGTAGCCGGGCTATGCACCCGGTCGCCTCTGCACCGCGAGGCGGCGCTGCATACCCGGCGGGCTCGTCTGCATACGGCATGGCACCGAATACATAGCACCGTGCACATTTCTGCCGATGCCAGGACGCGTGTCGGTCTCGTACTGTCCTTCCCCGAAGGCGCGCAACCGCGGAAGGACACTCCCACATGTCGAAGCTCGACGACCTCATCGCTGAGGTGTCGGTCACGAAGCGGCTTGTGTCCATCGCGACCGATCGCGCCGGGCTGACCGCCCTTGTGGGCGGGCCGGGTCCCGACGGCCAGCCATGCGGCGGCTCCTACAGCTACGCCGGCCTGGCGACGACCGTTCAGGCTGCCGCGGCGGGCCTGACCTGGCGCGGGCTGCGGCCCAGGGACGTCGTGGGCGTCCTCGCACCCGATGTCGTGGGCTTCACGCTGGCGACGCATGCGATTCGTGCCGCCGGAGGAGTGCCGTCGCCGCTTGACGCGAGCCTGTGCGCCGTCGAGACGGCAGGCCAGCTCGCCGAGAGCGGCGCCAGGATGGTCATCACGGCGCCTCCGCTCGCCGACACCGCGCTCGCCGCCGTCGATCGGTCGTGGGTCCGCCAGGTGTTCTCGTTCGTGGACGTCCCAGGGGCGACCCGTTTCAGTGATCTGCTCGGGCTCGACATGATCCGACCGTCCAGGGGCCGGCCGGATGACGTCGCGCTGCTGCCGTTCTCCCGCGGTCAGGACGGCAGACTGCGGCCTGCTCCGGTCAGTCACAGGGAGCTGGTCGAGCTCGTGGACCGAGCCGACCAGGGCGCCGGTATCACCAGCCGCGATGTGGTACTCGCCATGCCGCCGTGCGGCGACGGGCTCGGCTACGCGGCGCTGATCGACGGCGCGCTGCTGCGCGGGGCGACCGTGTGCTCGGTGCGCAGGCATGAGCTCGCGATGGCTGCCGCCGCCCACTGCGGCACCATCATGGTCGTTCCGAAGGACGCGGAGATCGCCGTACCAAGCTCGGTCCGCGCGATTCCGGTCGGGTAGCCGCCTGCCCGGCTCACCAGAGATTTGCTCCGGGGGGAGCTGTGGTGCCGGCCGCCGTCAGGCGGCCGGCAGACCACATCCATGGTGGGCTAGTCTGCGGCGGTGACCGATTTGCGGGTGATACTCGAGCACGACCCCGATGACCAGGACTGCGCTGTTCCCTTCGCGGACGGCACCGTGGCGGGGCGGCCTTACCGCTTCCTGCTCGACACCGGCGCGGCCAGGACCAGGATGGCTGCCGACGAGTACACGACCACCCTGCAGCCGGCCGGGACCGGCGGCGGTCACGGCGCGTTCGGCCCGGTGACCGAGACCATCGTGACCGTCACCGATGTGTCGGTCGGCCCGATGCGCGCCCCGTCGCTCGACGTGACGCTGGCCGCCGGCGCGGCGCACGGCGCCCCATGCCTGCTCGGGATGGACCTGATCGGGCGGTATCGCTGCCACTTCAGGTTGGCGGCCGGCGTCGTCGAGGTGGGAGCGCTGGCCGTGGGGACGGCTCCCCTGTACACCGGCAGCCGCGGGCATGTCTACGTCGACGTCGGCTGGCCAGACGCGGCAGGCGTATCCGGGTCCGCGAACTGGGACAGCGGCGCGGGGATCACCATCGTGAACGAGGGCTTCTGGCTCGCGCACCGCGAACTGTTCGCCGACCTGGGGACGACGGAGGGCACGGACGCATCGGGAGCGCGCGTAGCGACCCCGCTGGTGCTGATGTCAGGACCGGTCATCGGGGGCCGGTCGTTCGCCCCGCACAAGGCAGCCGTCGTGGACCTGAGCGCGGCCAACGCCACGCTCGACAGGCCGATGGACCTGATACTCGGCTATCCGACCTGGAGCCAGGCCGGGTGGATCTTCGACTTCCCAGGGCGGACGTGGGCGCTGACGTCGTGACGCTCGCACATCAGTGCTTACACATCTGGGGGCCTGCCCTCGTACGGGGTGCTGAGCACGATCGTCGTCCTGGTCGACACTCCGGCCGCGGCCCTGATCTCCTGGAGCAGGTCCTCAAGCGCGGCCGGCGAGGGCACCCGCACCTTGAGGATGTAGCTCTCGTCGCCGGCCACGCTGTGGCAGGCCTCGATCGCCCGCAGGTGCGCGAGCCGGTCGGGAGCGTCGTCGGGCGCGGCCGGATCGAACGGCTTGATCGACACGAACGCCGTCAGCGGGAGCCCGGCAGCCGCGGGGTCCACCACCGCGCTGTAGCCGCGGATCACGCCGCGCTCCTCGAGCCGCCTGACCCGCTGCTGGACCGCCGACACCGACAGCCCGGTCTGCCTGGCCAGCTTGGTGAAGCTCAGCCGCCCGTCGCTGGCCAGCAGCGCCAGGATCTTGCGATTGGTCTCCTCCACCCGGCTAGCCTCTCCCGGCTGTGTCGGCCCGGGGGGACGACCCCCCGGAACCCCCCGCGGCAGTGTCGGCCCGGGGGGACGACCCCCCGGAACCCCCCGCGGCAGTGTCGGCCCGGGGGGACGACCCCCCGGAACCCCCCGCCAGCGAGCGGGCTATGACAAGGCGCTGGATCTGGTTGGTTCCCTCAACGATCTGCAGCACCTTCGCTTCGCGCATGAGCCGTTCGACTCCGAAGTCCTCGACGTACCCGTAGCCGCCGAGCACCTGGACCGCGTCCGTGGTCACCTTCATGGCGGTGTCGCTGGCGAAGAGCTTGGCCATCGCGGCCTGCTGGCCGAATGGCAGGCCCGCGTCCTTGCGCCGCGCCGCCGCCAGGTACAGCGCCCGGGCCGCCGCCACCGACGTGGCCATGTCGGCGAGCATGAACGACAGCCCCTGGAACTCGATGATCGGCCGGCCGAACTGGCGCCGCTCGTGGGCGTAGGTCGTCGCCGCGTCGAGCGCCGCCTGCGCGACGCCCACCGAGCACGCCGCGATGCCCAGACGCCCTGAGTCGAGCGCGGACAGCGCCATGGCGAAGCCGCTGTCCTGCTCCCCGACGAGCTGATCGGCCGGAACGGCAGCGGACTCGAACAGCACCTGGGCGGTGGTCGACGAGCGCATGCCCATCTTGTGCTCGGGTTCGGCCGGGTTCACGCCTGGCGTCTGCGCTGGCACGTGGAAGCAGCTGATCCCCCTGGCCCTGTCCCGCCCGTCCGGGTCGCCCGACGTGCGGGCAAAAACCGAGTAGAAATCGGCCTGCCCTGCGTGGGAGATCCACGCCTTGGTCCCGTTGAGAATAAATTCAGAGCCATCTCGCCGCGCTGTGGTGCGCAGCGCCGCGGCGTCTGAGCCGCTGCCGGGTTCTGACAGGCAGTAGGCGCCGAGCAGCTCGCCGCCGAGCATGCCGGGGAGCCAGCGTTCCCGCTGCGCGGTCGTCCCCGCGGTGACCAGCGCGAAGCAGCTCAGCACGTGCACGGACAGGCCGAGGCCGACGGTCAGCCATGCCCCGGCGAGCTCCTCGACCACCTGCAGGTACGTCTCGTACGGCTGGGCGGCGCCGCCGAACTCCTCCGGGTACGGCAGCCCGAGCAGGCCAGAGCGGCCGAGCAGCCCGAACTCCTCTCGCGGGAAATGGCCGTCGCGTTCGGCCGCGGCGACCGCTGGCCGCAGCTCGTTCCCGGCAATCTCGGCGGTCAGCTCGAACAGCGCCCTGGCCGCGTCGTCGCGGCTCTCGCGCTCGGCGGGGCGCATCAGGCAGGCACGCAGACCAGCTCGCGGGTCGCGTTGTTGAGGCGCTCGCAGCCGGCCGCCGTGCAGACGACGATGTCCTCGATCCTGGCGCCGTCGCGGCCCGGGTAGATGCCAGGCTCGACCGAGAACGCGTGCCCCGGCTGAAGCGGCTCGGCGTTGCCGGCCACGATGTAGGGGTCCTCGTGCGTCTCGAGCCCGATCCCGTGACCGGTCCTGTGCAGGAAGAACTCGCCGTATCCGGCCGCGGTGATCGGCTCCCTGGCCGCCGCGTCCACCGATTCCGCGCTCGCGCCAGGCCGCACCGCGGCGCACGCGGCGTTCTGCGCGCCCCTCAGCACCTCGTAGTAGGCCGCGAAGTCGGGTCCTGGTTCGCCGATCACGTAGGTTCGCGTGCAGTCCGAGCAGTAGCCGCTCGGCATCGTGCCGCCGATATCGACGACGACCGCGTCTCCGGCCCGCAGCACCCGGTCGCTCGCGGTGTGGTGCGGGCTGGCCCCGTTCGGGCCGGAGGCGACGATCGCGAAATCGGCGCGGGAGTGTCCCTCGGCGAGGATCGCCTCGCCGATGTCGGCCGCGACCTGCTGCTCGGTGCGTCCGGGCCGCAGCCAGCCGGAAACCTGCGCGTGCACACGGTCGATGGCCTGCCCCGCCTCGCGCAGCGCCGCGATCTCCGCGGCCGACTTGCGCGAGCGCAGCGGGCTCAGCGCGGCGCTGGCCAGTTCCTGCCGTGCGCCAGGCAGCGCGGCGGCGAACCGCAGCACCATCAGCGCCCACATCCGGTCGGCCAGACCGACCGCGCCCGGGCTCCCGAGACGGGTCGCCGCCAGCGCGTACGGGTCGTCGGTCTCCTCCCACGGGACCATTTCCAGGCCGAGCCGTCCCGCAGGGGATGCCTGCGCCGCGGGCAGCTCCAGCCTGGGCACCACCAGGAACGGGTCGCCGGACGCAGGAACTGCCAGGCAGGTCAGTCGCTCGAGTGCGTGCGCGTCGTACCCGCACACGTAGCGAAGGTCGGGCCCCGGCGTGAGCAGCAGGGCATCGAGCCCGGCCCTGGCCGCGGCGGCCGCGGCTTCCGGCAGTCGCGTCGCCGGGTACAACTCGTCTAGCATGGTCACTGTGACAGCTCCCTGGGATGGCGCCGTTCCGGCACGGTTACGACGCCGAGCTCTGGCCCCCACCGAGTACGCATCACCGAAATCATCTCACCCTGCCTGTTGCCCGGCGGCATCTAGACAGGCGGACCCCGCATGCCTCACGATTGGTGAGCGACCTCTCACGAAATGTGAGCAGAGATGATCTCAGAGGCGTCAGTGCCGCCGCCTGTGCCCGCATCGGTCCCCCCGGTGCCCGCTGCGGTGCCCGCGGTGTCCGGCGAGCCAGCGGCCGGCGGCGCCGCGCCGGTGCGTTTCCTCGGCGCCCGGGCCACCGAGGCCAGCCTGGCCGCCGAACTCGCCCAGGAACGTCACATCACCCTTGAGCTGCAGCGGGCCATCCTGCCGCTGCACGACACGCCGTTCGACCTGCCGGGACTGCGTACCGTCGTCCGGTACCTGCCGGCCTCCAAGGCCAGCAGGGTCGGCGGTGACTGGTACATCACGGCCGAGATGCCAGACGGCAGCGTGCTGCTCGCGATCGGCGACGTCGGCGGGCACGGGCTGGAGGCCGCCGCGGGAATGGCCAGGCTGCGCGGCGCACTGGCCGGGCTCGCGATCACCGGCGCGCCGCCCGAGCGGCTGCTCGGCTGGCTGAACGACCTGGTCTGGCACGTCTCGCCGGAGCACACGGCGTCGGTGATCGCCGGCTGATTTCGATCCCCGCGAGCGCGTGCTGACCTGGGCGCAGGCAGGCCATCCGCCGCCGGTGCTGGTCAGGGGCGCCTGGGCGCTGCCGCTTGACCCGCCTGCCGGGATCCTGCTCGGCGCTGGCCGCGGTTCCTACGAAGCGGAGACGCTGCTGCTGCGGCCCGGCGACCTGCTGCTGCTCTACAGCGACGGGCTGGTCGAGCGGCGGGACAGGTCCATCGACGAGGGTGTCGCGAGGCTGGTCGGCGCCGTGCGCGGGGTCGGCGATCCTGAGCGGCTTGTTTCTGTGGCCCTCGACGCGCTGGGCCCGACCCACACCGACGACGACACCTGCCTGGTAGCGCTGGGCGTCCAGTAAGAGGTACCGGTCAGCTGCCGTCGCGCAGGTCAGCTGCCGTCGCGCAGGTCGGCTGGCGCGCCGGAGCGGAACGAGATCCGCCCGAAGGTTGCCGTGCAGCCCTGGCCGGTCGGCGACTGCGCGAGAAAGCCGACCCTGACCTCGTGGCTGGTCTCACCGCCCGGCTGGCTCGGCTGGCTCGGCTGGCTCGGCTGGCTCGCCTGGCTCAGCGAGAAGTAGCGCAGCAGGCGCCACCAGCCGCCGTCGGTCGAGGCGTGGAACGCCCAGGCAGCGCCCGACCTGGTGATCCTCAGCCACAGCGAGTCCCCGGTCACCTCGAAGGAGTTGCAATCGTCCGAGGTTTCCCTGGTCACCACCGTCACCGCCATGGGCGTGAGCTGCGGCGAGAGCTCGAAGCAGAGCTTGGCCCAGTGCCGCGGTGCGGCCCGCAGCACAAGCACGCCCGCGTCGTATGTGCTGGCGAACCCGACGCTGACGTGGGTGGCCAGGCTGAAGTCCCCGGCCGGCGGCGTGCCGGTCAGCCGCCCGGCGTCGGGCACAGGCCCGCTGCCTGCCGGATCCACGAACATGTCGGTGCCGGCGGCCGCGGTCAGCGTCAGCTCCCCGGCCCGGAGCTCGTATCCGACCGGCGGGTGGCCGTCGGGCTCGAGCGCGAACGGCAGCCAAGGGGTTTGCAGCGGCGTCATGGCGCCAGTCTTCGCAGCCGCAAGCGAGCAGTCAATCCGGCTGGCGCCCGGCCTGCTGGCTACGGCGGGGAGCCTGACCGCTAGTTTGAGCAGTTATGACCGTCGCCGTCTCCCCGCACCTCGACGACGCGGCCCTGTCGGCCAGCGTCGCGCTCGGCGCCGGCGGCGTGACGGTCGCGACCGTCTTCACGGCCCTGCCTGCCCCCGGTCGCCCGGTCAGCTGGTGGGACCGGCTGACGGGGGCAACAGACTCCGTTGACCGGCAGCGGGAACGGCTGGCGGAGGACGCCGCCGCGATGCGGCTGCTGTCCGCCAGCGCGGTGCACCTGGGCGCTGCAGAGGCGCAGTACCGAGACGGTGACCCCGATCTCGGACCTGTCATCGAGCGGCTCACGGAGCTGCTGGCCGGCGCCGGCGAGGTGTGGTTGCCGTCCGCGATCGGCGGGCACCGCGACCACAGGCTCGCCAGGGACGCGGGGCTGCGGGCGGCGGTTGCGGCTGGTCACCGCGAGCTGATGCTGTACGCCGACTTCCCCTACGTGATCGCCTACGGCTGGCCGGACTGGGTCACCGGCCGGCCGGCGGCGGCGAACCTGGACGCCGCGTTCTGGCTCGCCGAGGAGATCGTCGCGGCCGGGCTGGAAGCGGGCCGCCTCACGCCGGTCGTGACCCGGCTCAGTGCCGCCCAGCGGGAGCGGAAGGCGCAGGTCATCGCCGCCTATCAGAGCCAGGCAGCGGCGTTGAAGCTGGCCCGCGCCGATCTGGAAGCTGACCCGGCCAAGCTGGACTTCGAGCTGGCCTGGCGGATGGCCCTTACACGACAAGCACTGACATGACCACGAGGCAGCCGCTGTTCTGCGACGCGAGGCTCGCGGAGCGCATCGAGCGAGCCGGGACCGGGCGCATGGCAGCGGCCAGTGAGCGCGCCAGCGCGGCGCCCAGCCGGCTGGCTTCGTGAACCCGGTGGCGGCCGGCCTGGCCACCTTCGCCGGCGCTGGCTCACCGTTCAACAAAGTCGCCGGGCTCGGCTTCGGCGGCGTGCCGGGCGAGGGCGAGCTCGCGGAGGTCGAGCGGGCCTTCGCTTTCGACCTGCTCTACACCAGGGCCGTCCTAGTCGGGCCTGACCGCGAGCGCTGACATCATCCGGCCCAGCGAGTTGCCCAGGTCCCAGCGTTCGTCCAGGGCGGCGAGCGCGGGCGGGTCGTGCGCGCGGGCGGGCAGGATCCCGTCGGCGCCCTGAACCACAGCGGCGTCCGAGGCGACCTCCACGACCGGCATGGCCGAGTCCAGGTAGCTCCTCGCGGCGACCAGCTTCGCCCTGCTGCCGCCCGGCCACCCGCCGTGGCCGGCGTCGATCGCGGCCAGCATGGCCTCGACCGTTCCGAACGACCGCACCAGCGCCGCGGCCGTCTTCTCCCCCACTCCCGGCACGCCTGGCAGGCCGTCGCTCGGGTCGCCGCGCAGCGCAGCGAACGCGGCATAGTCGCGGCCAGGTATGTCGTAACGCCTGGTCACGGCCGCCTCATCGATGACCTCCAGCTTGCCGACGCCTCGCGCGATATACAGGATCGTCACCGCCCGCGCGTCGTCGACCAGCTGGAAGAGGTCCCGGTCCCCGGTCACGACCTCGACAGGGCGGTCCGCGCGGGCCGCGAGCGTGCCGATCACGTCGTCGGCTTCGAAGCCGTCGGCCCATGCCATCGCGACCCCAGCGGCCGCCAGCACGTCGACGATGACGGGGATCTGGGCGTTGAGCGCGTCAGGCACCTGCTCAGAGCCGTCTGGATTGGCGCGGTGCTCCTTGTACGACGGGATCGCGGCGACCCGGAACTTCGGCCGCCAGTCGGCGTCCATGCACGCGATCAGCTGGCCGGGATGGCGGGCCCGCACCAGCCTCGCGATCATGTCGAGAAGGCCGCGCACGGCGTTGACGGGCGAGCCATCAGGCGCGGTCATGCTGTCCGGCGGTATCCCGTAGTAGGCGCGGAAGTACAGCGACGCGGAGTCGAGCAGCATCAGCGGGGCCATCTTCGCCATCCTGCCAGACGCCGCTGAGCCCGGCCGCGCCTCGCTAACCGAAATGGCGGATCATCTGCTCTTCCCAATGATCGGGCTGGTCCTCCCTGACCGGCTGCCGCGCCCCCGTCAGAACGAAGCCCATCCGCTGGTAGAACGCCCGCGCCCGGGCATTGACCTCCGTCACCCACAGCGTCACCGCGGTGGCGCCGCGCTCGCGGGCGTGCGCGGTCACGGCGTCGATCAGGCGGTCGGCGACTCCCGTGCCGCGCGCACGCGGATCCACCCACATGCCCACGATCTGCCAGGATCCCGCGACGGTGAACTCGTCGGCCGGATCATCGATCTTCCCTGTCGCCGTGCCGGCCGGCTCGCCGTCGACCCAGGCGTGATACGTCGCGGCGGCCGTCGAGCCGAGCCGCTGTCGCCAGATCTGCTCGTCGAACTGCTGCTCACGGGCCAGCGTGGACATGAACGCGTACGGCGCCTCGGCCAGCGCCGTCAGCCGTACCTGACGGCTGATCTGCCAGTCGCTGGGGCCGAGCCTGCGGACCCGGATGCCTGGCGCGCTCGGGGCCTCGTCGGATGGCATGTCGCTCCCTTCACTGAACCGAGCTGTACGCGACCACGCCGCGGCGCAGCGCCCTGATCGCCTCGCGGGCCGTGGCGGCGATGCCGGTGCCAGCAAGCCCAGTGCCGCCGGCCGCGTCGCCTATCTGGTCGAGCAGGTCGATGAGTTGCTTGACGGCCCTGACGAAATCCCCTGGCGTCATGTCCTCGTCGAGCAGCTCCCCGAGCGGCCGGCCGGAGGCCCAGGCGTGCGCCCTGGCCGCGAAGCCGGCGTCTGGCTCGCGCAGGAACGACAGTTTGTTGCGCTTCTCGATGCCGTCGAGTTCCGCCCACAGCCTGGTCATGGCCCCGAGCACGGCGGCGGCCTGGCCTGCCGGTACCCGCGGCAGCTCGGCCTCCTCTGGCCTGCGGGCCTCGAACGTCAGCGCCGACACGCATGCGGCGAGCTCAGCCGCGCTGAGGTTGTCCCAGACGCCACGGCGGATGCACTCGGCCGTCAGCAGGTCCAGCTCGGAGTACAGGCCGGCCAGCATCCGCCCGTCCGCGGTGACCTTGTCGCCGTTGGTGTAGCCGAGCTGCTCGAGCAGGGCGCATACCCGGTCGAAGGTCCTCGCGATCACGTGCGCTCGTCCGCCCACTCGCCGGTCGAGGGCCTCGGCTTCCCGCTCGAGCCGCAGGAACTTCTCCGCCTGCCTGGCATGTGCCTGCTGGTCGGGGCAGCCGTGGCAAGGGTGCTCGCGCAGCCTGCGGCGAAGCCCGGCGATGGCCGCCTCGCTCTCGCCAGGTGCGCCGTGCGCCGCATCGGTCCTGGCGGCCTTCCTGAGCTGGCGCGCGCTGGCGCCAGCCAGCTTGTTGCGCATTGTCGCGGCCAGGTCCTTGCGGTGCTGCGGTGAGCGCGAATTGAAACGCCCGGGGATCTTGATCTTCTCGACGGCGACCACGGGATCGGGGCACTCGGCCGCGGCCAGCCGCCTGATCTGCCGGTGCTCGGTGAGCAGCAGCAGCTGCGGGGCTGCCGGGTCCGCGGCGCGCTCGAGCACAACGGCGGTGCCCGCCCTGCGGCCGCCGGGCACCACGACGATGTCGCCGCGGCCGAGCGCGCCGAGCGACTCGACGACGGCCGCCCGCCTGGCAGCTGACCGGCCCCTGGACTGCTCACGTTCGCGCTGAGAGAGCTCGGCGCGCATCCTGGCGTACTCGGCGAAGTCGCCGCGGTCACAGCTCGCCTCCAGGCCCGCCATGGACTCGCGGATCCTACCGGCCTGCCTGGCGATCCCGACGACCGCCCGGTCGGCCTGGAACTGCGCGAACGAGGATTCGAGCAGCCGGGACGCTCGCTCGTGGCCGACCTGGGCGAGCAGGTTCACGGCCATGTTGTAGGACGGCCGGAAGCTGGAGTTCAGCGGGTACGTCCTGGTCCCGGCCAGCCCGGCCACGGCGATCGGGTCGACGCCGCGCTGCCAGAGCACGACCGCGTGGCCCTCGACGTCGATGCCGCGCCGCCCGGCCCGCCCGGTCAGCTGGGTGTACTCCCCCGCTGTCAGGTCGGCGTGCGTCTCGCCGTTCCACTTATCAAGCCGCTCCACCACGACGGTCCTGGCCGGCATGTTGATGCCGAGCGCGAGCGTCTCTGTCGCGAAGACCGCCCTGATCAGGCCAGCGGCGAACAGCTCCTCGACGACCTCCTTGAAGGCCGGCAGCAGTCCCGCGTGGTGCGCCGCGATGCCGCGCACCAGGCCGGCCAGCCAGTCGTCGTAGCCGAGCACGGGCAGGTCCTGTGACGGTATGTCGGCGGTGCGCCTCGCGGCGACGGCGGCGATCTCATCGGCTTCCTCAGGCGTCGTCAGCCGCAGGTTCGCCGCGAGGCACTGCCGAACCGCGGCGTCGCAGCCGGCCCGGCTGAAGATGAACGTGATCGCTGGCAGCAGCCCGGCCCGGTCGAGCCTGGCGATCACCTCGGCCCGTCGCGGCGGAGCGAACCGAGGCGTGACGAGTGCGCTGCGGCCCTGGGCGCCGCGCCGGTCCGGCGTGCGCCCGCGCCTGCCGTCCTCCCGTCGCCCGCGCCTGCCGTCCTCTCGTCGCCCGCGCCCGCCGTCCTGCTGGCGCCCGCGCTGCGCGTTGTGCGGACGCGAAGGACGCGGCGTGTTCGCCTCGCGGTGGGCGATCCTGATCAGCTCCGGGTTGACGGCGCGCAGGCTGTCCTGATCGGCGAACAGGTCATAGAGCCTGGTGCCGACCATCATGTGCTGCCACAGCGGCACGGGCCTGTGCTCGTCGACGATCACGCTCGTGCCGCCCCGCACCGAGGTCAGCCAGTCGCCGAACTCCTCGGCGTTGCTGACTGTCGCGGACAGTGCGGTGAGCGCCACCGACTCGGGCAGGTGAATGATCACCTCCTCCCACACCGCGCCGCGGAACCGGTCTGCCAGGTAGTGCACCTCGTCAAGCACGACGTGGCCGAGCCCGGCCAGCGTCGGCGAGCCCGCGTAGAGCATGTTCCGCAGCACCTCGGTGGTCATGACGACGACGGGTGCCTCGCCGTTGATGCTGTTGTCGCCGGTCAGCAGGCCCACCTTGGCCGGCGAGTAGCGCCTGACCAGGTCCCCGTACTTCTGGTTGGACAGGGCCTTGATTGGCGTGGTGTAGAAGCACTTGCGGCCCTGCGCGAGCGCGAGGTGGACGGCGAACTCGCCGACGACGGTCTTGCCAGATCCGGTCGGCGCGGCGAGCAGAACACTGTGGCCGTAGGCAAGCGCGCGGCACGCGGCGACCTGGTAGTCGTCGAACTCGAAGTCGTAGAGCCCCTGGAAGGCGGCCAGCCCCGGGTCATCGGCCTGCTTGCCGCGCATGAACGCCGCATACCTGTCGGCCGGACTGGCCGCAGGACTCGCTGTGCCGCCGGCGCTCGCAGGGCCTTCTGCACCGCCCGGCTTGGTCATGAAAGCTAGGCTACGGGGTCGCGTCCCGCGGACTTACCGCGTGCACCCGCCGGGGCGGGCGCTGATAAGACGAAGACAAAGCGCTAAGCCGAAGAGTCAGGGACGCCATAGGGTCCTGAGTCTTCGGCTAAGGCGATCCCGGCCGGGAACGTGACCGGGACTGGGCCGCGACCGGGTCAGCGGCTCGCGTCGACGTCGTCGAAGCCGTCGGCCGTGACGTGCTCGGTTTCCAGCCCGTAGTCGGAGACCTCGTCGGCGCTGAGGCCCGGGTACACCACGCCGCGCTTGGCCTTCCTCCGGTCGTTGAGCCAGGCGAAGAGCTCCGCGCCCTCGACAAGCGCCACGCACGGCACGGCGAGCAGCAGCATGCTGATCGGGTCAGGGCTCGGCGTCGCGACGGCCGCGAACGCGAAGACCAGGAAGATGATCATCCGCCGCCACTTGGCGAACCGCTGGTGCGTCAGCACGCCGGCGAGATTGAGCAGCACCATGACCATCGGCAGCTCGAACGCCAGTCCGAAGATCAGGAGCATCGCTATCGCGTAGCCGATGTACGACGTCACGCTGATGAACGGGATGACGGTGTGCGGCAGCATGCCGAGCAGGAAATGCAGGCCCCTGGTCATCGCGAAGTACGCGAAGGTGCCGCCAATAGCGAACAGCGGAAAGACGGTGCCGACGAACAGGTAGGTCCAGCGCCGCTCACGCGCGTGCAGCCCGGGTGCGACGAACGCCCAGAGCTGGTACATCCAGAACGGCGCGGAGATCACGATGCCGATGACGATGGCGAGCTTCAGGTGCAGGAAGAAGTAGTCGAACAGCCCGGTCACGATCAGGTGGCAGTCTTGCGGCTGATGGCCGCCAGGCAGACCAGGCTGTACGCCATTCCTGACGCGGGCCGGCAGCTTGCAATACGGCCCGGTGATGAACTTGAAGGCCGGTTCCTCGATGAACCAGCCGGCGATTGCTCCCGCCGTCGCGAAGGCCAGCGCCTTGAGCACGCGGTTGCGCAGCTCACGGATGTGCTCGACGAGCGGCATCCGTGCGTCTGGATTGACGACCCGACGGCCGCGCGGCATGCGAAGCTTGCGCGGATTGGCGCCGTTCGCCGCACTGCCCATGCCGGCCTGGCTGTCCTCCTGGGCGGACATCACCGTGCCTGGTGTCAGCGGTTGTCGTGCTGACCGGCCGCCGCCTGGCCGCTGGCCTGCTGAGCGTCACCGCCGGCCGACTGCCGCTGCATGTCGCTGAGCTGCCGCTGCAGGGCATCGATCTGCGCCTGCTGCGACGCCGACTGCGGGCTGGTCAGCTCGCGCGGGGTCGGCTGGACGACCGTGGACACGTTACCCTGTCCGTTATCGTCCTGCTTGTCCTTGTCGTCGTCCATGCCCTTGACCGACCTCTTGAAGATGTGCATGGACTTGCCGAGCGCCTGGGCGGCTCCAGGAAGCCTCGTCGAGCCGAACAGGAGCAGCACCACGACAAGCAAGATGATGATGTGCGGTGCGCTGGGATCGAACATATTGGTCCCCAATCCAGTCGGGAGGCGTACTCGCGTCGGGTCAGCGGTACTTCGTCACCGACGAGGCGCTAGATTGCCCGCACCGTATTCTACATGCGTAACCTGGCGAACTAGTCGTACAGCCGCGTCCCGCTCAGGCGTACTGCGCCAGCGCCGCTGCGGCCTCTTCCTCGACGTCGCGGACCAGGCCTGCCGGCGCGGTCACCCGGCCGTCCTCGCCGAGCCGCAGCGCGAGACGCTTGACCCACCGGGTGTCCGGTGTGCGCAGCACCACCCTCAGCCGCCCGTCCCCGAGCTCGGAAACCTCCTCGCACGGGTAGTACTCGGCCACCCAGCGGCCGGCCCTGGCAAGCTCGAACTCGACGGCCACGTCATCTGGCGAGGGCCGGAACAGCCCGGAGTCCACGTCCAGGTGCTCGGCCCTGTCCGGTACCTGGGCTGCCACATCAAGCACCGTCAGCCCGAGCACGCGATCGAGCCTGAACAGGCGGACCGCTTCGGCGCTGCGGCACCAGGCCTCCAGGTAGGTCCTGCCCTCCAGCAGCAGCAGCCGCATCGGGTCGACGTCGCGCTCGGTGGCCTCGTCTCTTCCTGGCACGTAGTAGGACAGGTGCAGCCGCCGGCCCTGCCGCATCGCGTCGGCCACCCGCACCTGCAGGTCGGCTGGGGCCCGGCCGTCCATGTGCACGGCGACCTGTGCGCTCGCCACAGCGGCCTCGCCAGCGGCCGCCTCCAGCTTGGCGATGGTGCGGCTCAGCGCCGACCTGTCCTGCGGCCCTGGCAGCTCGGCCAGCATCCGCAGCCCGATCAGCAGCGCGCTGGCCTCGTCCGTGCCGAGCCGCAGCGGCCGGTCGATCGACTCGGCCTGGCTCACCATGATCTCGCCGCCCTCGTAGGACAGGTCGATCGGGCAGTACGGGTCGGGTGAGCGCAGCTCGACGCACCACAACAGGTTCAGGTCGTCGACAAGCTCGCTCTCGCTCACGCCGAACGCGCTGGCGGTCTCGGCCAGCCCGACGACCTCGCGGCTGACCACGTACGGCACGAGCGCCAGCAGCCGCTGCAGCCGGTCAGTCGCGGTCCCCGACCGCCGCTCGGCCTGCTTGCGTCCACCCGGCCGCCCACCCGCCCGCCCGCCAGGCCGCCCGCCCGCATGCACGCCCGTCACGCCAGCGCTCCCTTGAGCTTGCGGATCACGGCCTCGCGCAGGTCGACCGGCTCGACGACAACGACATCGGAGCCGAACGAGGCGATGTAGTCGGCGTACCAGCCACCGTCGGAGAACGGCGCCTCGACGAGATCCCAGCCATCCGCCTCAGGCCGGTCCGAGCTGGCCCTGCGACGCAGCCCGTATCCCGTGCCCTGGCGGATCCGCAGCACCGCTGTCCGCACCGACGGCGGTGCGCCGTCCCACGCCTGGACCAGGTTGCGCGCGTCGGTCCCCGGCGGCACGGTTACCGAGCCAGGCGGTCCGGTGAACGTGACAGGGCCGTCGATCCTGCTCAGCCGGAACACCCGCTCGGAGCCCCTGTCCTGGTCAAATCCCGCGACGTACCAGCGGCCGTGCCTGTTCACCACGCCCCACGGCTCGAGGTTCCTGCATTGCGGCATCGCCCGGCCCGCTGCCTGGTAGCCGAAGCTCACCGGGCGCCGGTCCCTGACCGCCTGCCAGAGCGGGCCGAACGCGGCCTCGCCGGTCTGCAGCCGCGGCTCGATCCCCGGCTGCGTGACTTCCTCGGCGTCGATGCCCGCGGCCCGCAACTTGAGCAGGCCGCCAGCGGCGGCACCAGCCAGTTCCGCTTGCCGCCAGACCCGCGCGGCCAGGCCGAGCACGGCCGCCTCGTCCGGCTCAAACCTGATCTCCGGCAGCTCGTAGGCCTGCCGCGAGATCCGGTAGCCGACCTCGTCGTCGCTGCCGGGGTTCGTGCCTGTCTCCAGCGGGATGCCGAGCTCGCGCAGTTCGTCCTTGTCCCGCTCGAACATCCGCTTGAACGCGTCGAACGTCTCTGGGTAGCCGGGCACGGCGGCACGGATCTGACCGGCGGTCAGGTACCTCCGAGCCGAGAGCAGGCACACGACGAGACTGAGCAACCGCTCGGTCTTCTGCTTCGACATCGCCACTCCGTGTGTCACCACATGCCGTCTCCGATCGACGATAACGCCTGCGGCGAGTGACTCGGCGGATTGTGCCGGGTTCCGCGCGCTAGCCTGCGACAGTGATCAGGTGGCGGCGCGGCGCGGTGAGCGCCATCAGGCGCGAATGGCCGGGGGCAGCCGAGCTCGAGGTCGTGATCGCGGGCGGGACGAGCGTGCGGGCGCTGGCCTACACCAGGCTCACCGGCAGGCCTGAGCCAGGCGATGAGGTGCTGCTCAACACCAGCGCGCTCGACCTCGGCCTCGGAACCGGCGGGTACGCGCTCGTCGTCGCCGTTCCTGACCGCCTGCCGCCCGACCCGCGGGGCAAGGGCCACCTGGTCAAGGCCAGGTACACCCCGCTGCAGGTCACCGTGGACGGTGCCGACGAGCAGGGCTCGCCGTACCACGACATCCTGCGCGATGCAGATGACCTGGGCGGCATGCCCGTGGTGATCGCCGACCTGCACTCGGCCCTGCCAGCGGTGCTCGCAGCATATTTCGCGCAACGGGACGCACCCGCTGGCCCCGCCCGCGAGGCTGGCCAGGCCGGCCGCGACCGGGTCGTCTACGTGATGCTGGACGGCGGCGCGCTGCCCGCGTGGTTCTCCAGGACCGTGGCGGCGCTCTGCGAGCTTGGCTGGCTGGCCGCGACGATCACGGTGGGCCAGGCCTTCGGCGGCGACCTCGAGGCGGTCACGCTGCACAGCGGCCTGCTGGCCGCCAGGCACGCGCTGGACGCCAGCGTGGCGGTGGTCGCGCAGGGGCCAGGCAATCTCGGCACGGGAACCAGGTGGGGCTTCTCTGGGGTCGCGTGCGGCGAGGCAGTGAACGCGGCCGGGATACTCGGCGGCAGGCCCGTCGCCTCGCTGCGGATCAGCGACGCGGACCCGCGGGAACGGCACCGCGGCATCTCGCACCACAGCCTGACAGCGTACGGGAGGGTCGCGATGGCCAGGGCGGACGTGGTCGTGCCTGACCTGCCAGGCCCGTTCGGCGCGCAGGTGAGCGCGGCCGCCGAGCCGCTCGGCTCCCGGCACGACCTGGTCAGGGTCAGCGTGGACGGACTGCGCGACGTGCTCGCCGCGTGCCCCGTCCCGCTGTCCACGATGGGCCGCGGCCTGGACGAGGACCTGGCCTACTTCCTGGCCGCCGCGGCAGCCGGGCGGCACGCGGCCGGTCTCGCTATGTCGTAGCGAGGATGTCGAGCACGAAGACCAGCGTGTCGGTGCCCTTGATGCCCGCCTGGACGTTGCCCTTCTTGCCGTAACCCTGCGCTGGCGGCACCACGAGCATGACCCGGCTGCCGGTCGGGATGCCGACCAGGCCAGTGTTCCAGGCGGGGATGAGCTGGCCGAGCTTGAACACGTTCGGCGGCACCGTAGGCTGAGTCGCTGACGGCCAGTTGCTGTTGAACACCTTGCCGGTGCGCCAGATCGAGCCGATGTACCTGACCACGATGGACTGCTTCGCCTTGATCGGCGTTCCTGTGCCCTTGATCAGCGTCTTGACGACCAGCTTGCCGGGCGGCGCGGTCTTAGGGACAGATATCTGCGGGGTCCCGCCGGCGCCGGTCGATACCAGCGGCAGGCTGCCGCCGCCGTTGCTGAGGTGCTTGCCCGCGGCGCTCGCGTTCGCCGGGAACGCGTGCAGCAGGTCGACCACCCAGACCAGCGTGTCGTTCGGCTTCACGCCGATCTGGGAATTGCCCTGCGTGCCGTAGCCGTACTTCGGCGGCAGCACGGCCAGCACCCGGGCGCCGACCCGCTCTCCTGTCAGGGCCTTTTGCAGTCCCGTCAGGCCCATCGTCACCGGCAGCACCTCTGGCGTGCTCGTGAAGCTGGAGAACAGGAGCTTGTTCGTCTTGCCGTGCCACAGGTAGACGTCGAAGTTCCCGAGGTAGGAGTCGCCAGGTGTCAGCTTCGCGCCGTTGCCCTTGACCAGCGTCTTGGTCACCAGCGCTCGGTCGGCCTTCCGCGCCGGGATGTGCACGGTCGGTGCCTTGCCTTCGGTGCCGGTTACCTTGACCGACTCGTTGCTGCCTGCCTGGGCCGGCGAAGACCCGCATCCGGCCAGGGCAGCCGTCGCGGCCAGGGGGGCTGCCAGGAGCGCAGCGGTGAGGCGTCGCATGACTGTCCTTTGCATAGTGGTGGCGGTTCGGTCAGCCTACCGGTGCCGCGGCGCGCGCCATCCTTACCGTGCGGGCCCTCATTGGCCTGGTGGCGCGGGCAGCGGCGGGACGGGAGGCTTTGCCTGGTTGTCTCCCGACGGCAGCGGTTCGCCGGGCACCAGGTCAGCGAGCAGGTTCTTGTTCCATACCATGATCGTGTAACTGCGGAAGTAGTAGATGTGCGCGGGCTGCCCGAAGGTGCGGCGGACGGATGCGACCGTCGGGTACCGCTTGAATCCAGGCGGGGCAGGGACAAGGACGATGAAGTTCGCGTAGCCGGAGGCTGGCCTGAACCACTCCGACCTGACCTCCCAGTAGTCGCTGGTGATCTGGGTGCCATGCGCGAGCACCGCGCGGACCGCGACCTTGCCGCCGGAGTCCAGGGTCGTCACGTTGGCATTCCAGTAGCCGGCCAGGCCGTAGCCGAGGTGACGGGACGCGAGCCAGGAGCCGAGGTCCGCGCCCTGCGGCTGCGCGGGCGCCAGCGTGATCACTTGGCCGAGACTGATCAGGTAGCCGGCCAGCACGGCGGTCAGCGCTGGCACCAGCCTGGCTGATGTCAGCCGGCCGGCCAGCGTCCGCCCCGCGAGCGCCGCGCCGAACGGCAGCACCGCGGTGATGTCGCGCGCGCTCAGCAGCCCGGCCGCCCGGGTGCTGAACACGTAGACGACGAGCGTGACGACGACCCCCGCGGCCAGCAAGGCGGAGGCCATGTCGAGGCCGCGCAGCCGCCTGATCGCGGCGCAGGTGGCCCAGCCGGCCAGGCCGAGCCCGATCAGGTGCGCGAACGCGAGAGCGGCGATGAAGCCGGCGGTATGGCCGAGGAAATTGGCGCCGAACAGGAGCAGCAGCCCGCGGCCGGCCGCGGCGAACGACCTGCTCAGGTCGCCGGGCCTGGCGAGGGAGGGCCTGACCGGCCAGACGGCGAAGCCGCCGTGGCTCGCGATCATGACCAGCGCCTGCCTGGCCAGCCAGATGGCCGCCGCTGCGGCCGTCGCCAGGGCGAACTCGAACGTCGAGTCGCGCCAGCGCCCTCCATGGCGGAACCTGCCGAGGTAGATCCGTGCCAGGCAGACGATGAGCACCGGCGCGATCCCGGTGTAGGCGACGATGCCGTCGGCGGTCAGCCCGGCGGCCAGGATGAGACCGGCCGCGACGACCGTATACCAGCGCCGCGGCGCCCGGTCGAGCAGCAAGAACGTCGCCAGGACCGGCACCGCGCTGCCGATGTGGTCGGGCGATCCGATGAGGACGTAGATCCCGTTGCCCGCCTGGGGTGCGAGCATGATGCCACCAGCCAGCATGCAGGCGACGACGGCGTCGCGGCCGGTGGCACGGCCCTTGGCGAGCATCGCGGCCAGCAGAACGAGCAGCGTGTACGTCATCGCGCTGGCCAGGTGCACGACCTCGGGGGTCAGTCCGGCGAACCGCTCGATCAGCATGTACTGGCCGAGTTCGGTCGGCCAGAACGCCACGTCGGACAGCTGCCAGCCGCTCAGGAGCAGGTTGCCGTGCAGCATGTCCCACGCCTGCAGCGCGTTCGATGCGCCGTCGGAGGTTACCGCCGAGGTCCGTGCGACGTGCAGGTAAACCACGAACAGGGTGACTCCGGCCACCGCCCAGGTGAGCAGCGCGGCGATTTGCGAAGGCCGGATCCTGGCCAGGGTCCTGCGGATCATCAGCCCGGGCGCCGACAGCGCCAGGATCGTGGCCGACGGCACGCCGACGGGGATTCTCAGGCTCGCTCGCGACGTCAGGCGGGCTGTCAAGGAGGCCGGCGCGGGCCGGGGCGCGGCCGTGGCGGGTGCGGTCTTGGCGGGCTCGGTCTGGGCGGGCGCGGCCGCGAGAGGCTTGGCCTGCGCGGTTGGCGCGGGCGGCTGTCCGGCCGGCGCCTGGCGTGCCACCGGCCCGCGTCGTAGCGGACGGCGCCTCAGCCTGCCGCGCTCTGGGGCGCGCTGCGTGGTCACATCTGCCCTGCCGCGATCGCGTCCCGCATCCAGGCGATGACGTCGTCAAGCATCTGCTCCAGCGTTGTGGTCGCGGTGAAGCCGAGCACCTGCTTCGCCTTCGTGGTGTCCGGTACCCGGCGCTGCACGTCTCCCGGGTAAGGCTCCTGATAGACGAACCTGGGCGGCGCGTCGGGCCCCTTGATCTTGTGCCAGATCAGGGTCGCGAGCTCGGTCACGCTGGTCGCCCGGTCCGACGACAGGTTGAAGTCCTGGCCTGCCGCGGCTGGATGCGCCATCGCCGTGACAATGCCCCTGGCCAGATCCCCGCCGTAGGTGTAGTGCCTGACCTGCTGCCCCGAGCCGAGCAGGTGCAGGGGATCCTGGCCGGTCAGCACCCGGTAGACCAGGTCGGGCACGACATGGCTGGTCCCCGTGCCGGCCTGGACCGCGCGACGCTCCCCAGCGCCGACGCAGTTGAACGGCCGCACGATCGTGAACGGCAGCCGGTACTGGTCCCAGGCAGCCCTGGCGAAGTACTCGACGGCGAGCTTGGCGAATCCGTATGCCGTGCCAGGCGGCGCGATCCGCAGCTGCTGGCCCTCTCGCGACGGCCAGGTCACCGCGTTCTCGTAGACCATCGACGACGACACGAACGTGACCCGGCGCAGCGAGCCTGCCAGGTGCGCACCGATGGCCGCGTCGCACGCCGCCGCCGTGATCCGCTCGTTGGCGGCCAGCAGGTCATAGGGATAGGCGTGGAAGTAGCCGATGCCGCCGACCATCGCGGCCGCCGCGATCAGGTGGTCGCAGTCAGCGAGCAGCTCGGCCACCAGCGCGGGATCGCGCGCGTCGCCGCGCACGAACACGTAGCCAGGCCGCTCCGCCGGGCCTGGCTCGCCGTACTTGGACAGGTCGTCAAGGCCTATGACCTGGTACCCGCGGTCGAGCAGCTCGGCGACCAGGTAGCCGCCGATGAAACCGGCCGCGCCGGTGACGAGTACCCGGCCCCTCACGCCGCTCCCCGTGATCCGAGCGAGCCAACCGGTATGACGTGCCAGGCGGCCCAGTCGCTCGGATGCACCTGGGCGGGCACCAGCACCGCCCGCCCGGCGGCGACCTGCCCGGCCGGAGACTGCCCGGCCGGGCACTGCCCCGCCAGTGCTGCGGCGTCCGTGGCCGGCTGGTGCTGAACAGCGGCTGCCATCCCGCCGGCGGCCTCGGCAGCCGGCGACGTGACCGCCCGGTCATGCTGCCAGCGCCTGGCGCGCCGCGCGGCGAGCTGCTCGGTGGTCAGCCTCCGCCCGTAGCAGAACAGGTACCAGCGCAGGTAGGCCGGCATCCAGGCCAGGAGGCGGAAACCCGACTCGCCCTCGTCGCGGTCCAGCCAGACTGTCGGGACCTCCGCGACGGGCCTGCGCAGCCGGCGCGCCTTGGCGACCAGTTCGATGCCGATGGCGAAGCCCTCGCGCGAGTCGATCCCGACCTCGCGGACGAACGCGGCCGAGTACGCCTTGTACGAGTTGGTCGCGTCGCAGGTACCCGCCCTGGCGAGCAGCGCCAGCGTCCGGCCGGCCAGCCTGGACAGCAGGCTCTTGGTGAGAGGGCCGCCGATCTGCCCGCCGCCCCTGGCGTACCTGGACGCCGCGGCGACGCAGGCACCGCGGCCGACCAGCGCCGCGAGGTCGTCGATCTGCCGCGGGTCGTCGCTGTTGTCGGCCATCGTCACGACCGCGATCTCGGCCCGCGCCTGGTCGATGCCGTACCTGATCGCGTTGGCCGGGCCTGGCCCGTAGCCGCCTGCCAGGCAGCGCAGCCGTGGCTCCCTGATGGCCCTGGCGCGCACCTCCTGCCAGGTGGGATCCTCTGCCGAGTCGACGACGACGATGACCTCGCAGCTGGATCTGACCGAGGCGAAGATCCTGGCGATGGCGCGGCCGATCCTGGCTGCCTCGTTCTTCGCCGGGATGATGACCGAGATCTGCGGGGCTGGCTGGCCGGGGACGGCGGTGGCTGCGGGCACGTGGCTCATGTCAGGACTCCTTGGCGGCGTAGGTTCCAGATGTCGACGATGGGGGTGCTGGTACGCAGGTCGCGGTAGTGCGGATGCGGGGCGCCGATCACGAGCAGGTCGGCCCGGCTGAGCACGTCATCGAGCGGCACCAGGTCCGGGTCGGAGGTGACCAGCGGATCGGTGCGCAGCACCTCGCGCGCCCTCGCCGCCAGCAGATCGGCGAGCAGGTAGGCCAGGCTGGACCTGGTGTCGTCGGAGCCGCCCTTGAACGCCATCCCCAGCACGCCGACCGTCATGGCCGGCAGGTCGTAGGCGAGCTCGAGCCGGCCCACCAGGTGGCCTGGCAGGCCCTGGTTGACGGCGATCGCCGCGCGGCCGAGCGTGAAGTCAGCGTTGGTCCTGGCGAGCCCGGCCGTGTCGGTGAGCAGGCACGGGCCGGCGGCCAGGCCGGCCCTCGCGAGGTCGCTGGCGCGGGGATAGTCGCGGATCACGCCCTGTCTTATCCGCTCGTAGTCAAGTCCGAGGTCGCTGGCGATCATGTAGAACTGGTTCGCGGCCGCGAACCTGATGTACCGCCAGGCGTTGGTGAAGAGCTTGGCGAGCTCGGCTTCCTCGACGGTCATGGGCACGAGCTCGGCGGTAAGCGCCGAGAACAGCCGGCTGGCTCGTTCCAGCCCGCTGGCCGACCTGCTGGCGACGATCTGCGGGAGCTCGTGCAGCTCGGCCATCGCCATCCCCTCGGCGGTCCGTTCCGGGCAGAACGCCACATCCATGTCGATCCCGAGGCGCGCGACGATCTTCTCGGCGACCGCTGTGGTTCCCGGTGCGACGGTGCTGCGCAGGATCAGGATCTGCCCGTCCCTGAACTGTCCTGAGCAGCTGGCCAGGGCGGCCACCGGATCGCCGCTGACGACGACGATGACGTGCTCGGCGGCGGCGACGACGGCGGGATCGGCCGACGCCACCAGCCGGCCGGCGCCGGTTACCCGGCGCAGCGGCAGCTCGGCGGCCGGCTCATGGAATGGCAGCCGCCCGGCATTGACCGCGTCGATCGCCGCGGTGCTGATGTCGTAGCTGATCACCCGGGCGCCGCGGTCGGCGAAGGCCACCGCGAGAGGCAACCCCACGCGGCCGCAGCCCCCGATAATCACGACATCGCACGCGAAACGACCGCTCTGTCCCCGTCCGGCCACGAAGGTTCCCCCCGGATCCGTGCTGCATCGACCCTGGCTGCGCGGCCAAGCCCCCGCCTGGCCGGCGCCCCTACGACTCTAGCGACGATGCGTAGTCGCGTAATGACGATTAGTAATGCAAGTTCTTCTGGCGAGCCCCCGAGCGCAGTATCCATACACGGGAGGGCCGGATCCGGCTGACCGACCCTTGCTGGCGGGCCCGGCTGGCAGGCCGGTCACATGCCGGCGATGAGCTTCTCGACTCGCTCGTCCACAGACCGGAACGGGTCCTTGCACAGCACCGTCCGTTGCGCCTGGTCGTTGAGCTTGAGGTGCACCCAGTCGACCGTGAAGTCCCTGCGCCGCTCCTGCGCTCGCCTGATGAAGTCGCCGCGCAGCCGGGCCCTGGTGGTCTGCGGCGGTATCGACTTGGCCTCGAAGATCGCCAGGTCGCTGCAGACCCGCTCGACAGAGCCGCGGCGCTGCAGGAGGTAGTACAGGCCGCGGCCGCGGTGCACGTCGTGGTAGGCGAGGTCGAGCTGGGCCACCCGGGGCGAGGCGAGCGGCAGGTCATGCTTGCTCCGGTACCGCTCAATCAGCTGGTACTTGGTCACCCAGTCGATGTCGCGGGCGATGAGGTCGAGGTTTCCGGTCTCGACGGCCCGCACGGAGCGCTCCCACAGCTCGAGCACCCGTTCCGTGGTCCGGTCGGCGCCGCGGCCATCGACGAACGACCTGGCCTTGGCGAGGTACTCGTGCTGGATCTCCAGCGCGCTCAGCTCGCGGCCGTTGGCCAGCCTGATCTTGCGGCGGCCGGTCATGTCGTGGCTGACGTCCCTGATCGCCCTGATGGGATTCTCCAGGGTCAGGTCCCGCATCACGGTGCCGGCCTCGACCATTCGCAGCACCAGGTCGGTCGCGCCGACCTTGAGCAGCATCGTCGTCTCGCTCATGTTCGAGTCGCCGACGATCACGTGCAGCCGCCTGAACCGCTCGGCGTCGGCGTGCGGTTCGTCCCTGGTGTTGATGATGGGCCGGGACCTGGTGGTCGCGGACGAGACGCCCTCCCAGATGTGCTCGGCGCGCTGGCTCACGCAGTACACGGCGCCCCGCGGGGTCTGCAGCACCTTGCCGGCTCCGCAGATGATCTGCCTGGTGACAAGGAACGGGATCAGGATGTCGGCCAGCCTGCCGAACTCCCCGTGCCTGGCCACCAGGTAGTTCTCGTGGCAGCCGTAAGAGTTGCCAGCAGAATCCGTGTTGTTCTTGAACAGGTAGATGTCTCCGGCGATGCCTTCTTCGCGCAGCCTGCGGTCGGCGTCGACGAGCAGGCCCTCAAGGATCCGCTCGCCGGCCTTGTCGTGCGTCACCAGGTCGATCAGGCTGTCGCACTCTGGCGTGGCGTACTCAGGATGGCTGCCGACATCGAGGTACAGCCTGGCGCCGTTGCGCAGGAACACGTTGCTGCTCCTGCCCCAGGACACCACCCGCCGGAACAGGTACCTGGCGACCTCGTCAGGAGAGAGCCTGCGCTGACCGCGGAACGTGCACGTGACGCCGTACTCGTTCTCCAGCCCGAATATTCGCCTGTCCACGGAGCGCCAGCTCACCAGTCCACGGCGATGTACTTGGTCTCGGTGAACTCCAGCAGGCCCTCGTGCCCGCCCTCACGGCCCAGCCCGGACTGCTTGACCCCGCCGAACGGTGCCGCGGGATCACTGACGACGCCTCGGTTGATGCCGACCATGCCGGCGTCCAGCGCCTCGGCGACCTGGAGCCCGCGCCGCAGGTCGGCCGTGTAGAGGTAGGAGACCAGGCCGTACTCGGTGTCGTTGGCCATGGCGATCGCCTGATCGGTGTCGGTGAACCTGACGATCGGGGCGACAGGACCGAAGATCTCCTCGTTCAGGATCCCGGCGCCCGGCGGCACGTCGTCGAGCACCGTCGGTACGTAGAAGTACCCGCGCCGGTCAGGCGCCTTCCCGCCCGTGACCACCCGGCTGCCGTCGCTGGCCGCCTCCGCCACCAGCGTCGCGACCTTGGTCCTGGTGTCGGAGTTGACCAGCGGGCCGAGATCGGTGCCGTCCTCCAGGCCTGGCCCGACGACCAGCGCGCTCAGCCGGGCCGCGAACTTCTGCGCGAACTCGTCGGCGACCGACTCGTGCACGTAGAACCTGTTCGCCGCGGTGCAGGCCTCGCCGCCGTTGCGCATCTTCGCGATCATCGCGCCGTCCACGGCCGCGTCCACGTCGGCGTCGCCGAGTATCAGGAACGGCGCGTTGCCGCCCAGTTCCATCGAGCAGTTCGTGACCGTGTCGGCGGCGGTGTGCAGCAGGGCCCGCCCGACCTCGGTGGACCCGGTAAAGGACAGCTTGCGTACCCGCGGGTCGGCGAGCATGGCGCCGACGACCGGGCCTGGCGTGCTCGTTGGCAGCACGTTCACCACGCCATCTGGGACGCCGGCCTCGGTCAGGATGGCGGCCACCGCGAGCGCGGACAGCGGCGTCTCCTTGGCAGGCTTCAGCACGACCGTGCAGCCGGCCGCGAGCGCGGGAGCGATCTTGCGGGTCGCCATCGCCGCCGGGAAGTTCCAGGGCGTGACGAGGACGGAGACGCCGACCGGCTGATGTTGCACCAGGATCCGGTTCGCGCCGGCGGGCGCCCTGGTCAGCAGGCCGTCGATCCGGACGGCTTCCTCGGCGAACCAGCGGAAGAACTCAGCCGCGTAGGTGATCTCGGCCTTGGCGTCCCGCAGCGCCTTGCCGTTCTCCATCACCATCAGCTTCGCGAGCGAGTCGGTGTCGGCGATCATCAGCTCGTAGGCCCGCCGCAGGCACTCGCCGCGCACTCGTGGCGGGGTTGCGGCCCAGCCCGGCAGCGCCTGGGCCGCGGCGCCCACGGCCTCGAGCGCGTCCTGTGGCGTGGCGTTGGCGACCTCGGCGATCGGGTCCTCCGTCGCCGGGTCGAACACCGGCAGCGACCCGGCGCGTCCCGTCGACCACTGGCCCCCGATCAGCAGCCCGGTCGGCGCGCTCATCCCGGTGATCGTCGCGAGGTCCGCGGCCACGTCGCCTCCAAGAGGTCATGCAGCGGCGCGCCCATCGACGCGTCTATGCCGACATTACCAACGGCCCGGTTCATACCCCGCCGCGGTCAATGTCAACGGCTCCGCGCCGCGGCCGTGGCGGCGACCACGCCGAGGTGGGTCCCGGGATTGCCCCCGGAAATCGGGGTCGGTCCCGGGATCCACCTCAGGGCGAGTCGCCGTCGCCGGGCGACGGTGGCTCCTCGCCGGCCCGCTCGCCAGAGGCCTGCTGGTCCGTGCTCTGCTGGTCCGTGCTCTGCTGGTCCGTGCTCTGCTGGTCCGTGCTCTGCTGGTCCGTGCTCTGCTGATCGGAGGCTTGCTGGCTGGCCGCCTTGGCCTGGTTCGCCTCGGCCAGGAGCGCTTCCAGGCGGGCGCCGGTCAGGCGGCGGAACGTGCGGTGATCCCTGGTCCTGTCGAGCACCGCCACCTCCAGCTGGGTGGTGCTCATGTCCATCCGGTCGCCGTTCGCCTGAGCAGTCAGCCCGGCGATGGCCGCGGCGAGTGCGCCTGACAGGGTCATGTTCTCCGCGTACTGGTCCTTGAGCACGACCGCGATGGCCTCGGCCTGGCCGCCCATCGCCACGTAGCCGTGCTCGTCGTTGACCGATCCGTCGAAGGTGATGCGGTAGAGCTGGTCTTCCGCAGGAACCTCAGCCACCTCGGCGACGACGATCTCGACCTCGAAGGGCTTGGGGCTGTCGGTGAAGATCGTGCCGAGGGTCTGGGCGTACCAGTTCGCGAGGCCGCGGGCAGTGACGTCCTGGCGGTCGTACTGGTAGCCGGTCAGGTCTGCGTACCGGACGCCAGCCTTGCGCAGGATCTCGTACTCGTTGTACCGCCCGACGGCAGCGAAAGCGATCCTGTCGTAGATCTCGCTGATCTTGTGCAGGGCTCGCGAGGGGTTGGGCGCGACGAACAAGATCCCGGCCTCGTACTGGATCACGACTCCGCTGCGGCCGCGTGCGATTCCCTTGCGCGCGTAATCCGCCTTGTCCTTCATCGCCTGTTCAGGCGACACATAGAACGGCATCGACACCGGCAGTGCTTCCCTTACTTGAGTTGTCTGGCGGCGGTTTACTCGGATTCCCTGCCCGGCGGGCGCAGGCGCGAGTTAGGTCCGTCTGGCTGGTGCAACCGCTCGTTGATCACGGCCTCCGCGTACGAGCCTGCCTGATCATCTGACAACCGCTGGTACCCGTCGGCCGTCACGGTCACCACGATCGGCCAGATCCGCCTTGCCACGTCGGGGCCGCCCGTGGCCGCGTCATCGTCGGCTGCGTCGTACAGGGCTTGCATGCAGGCCGTGACCGCCTCGGCCGATTCCATCCCGTCGGCGTACAGCTTCTTCAGCGCGCCGCGGGCGAAGACCGCGCCTGAGCCGATCGAGTGGAAGCGCTGCTCTTCGTACCGGCCGCCGGTCGGGTCGTAGCTGAAGATTCGGCCCACGCCCTCGTCGGTGTCGTAACCGGCGAAGAGCGGCACGACGACGAAACCCTGCATGGCAGCACCGAGGTTGGCGCGGACCATCCCGGCCAGCCGGTTGGCCTTGCCTTCCAGCGAGAGCGCCCGCCCCTCGAGCTTCTCGTAGTGCTCGAGCTCGACCTGGAACAGCCTGACCAGGTCGATGCCGATGCCGGCGGCGCCGGCGATGCCGATACACGAGAACTCGTCGCTACGGTACACCTTCTCGATGTCCCGCTGCGCGATCATGTTCCCGGCCGTCGCCCGCCGGTCGCCGGCCATGACGACGCCGCCGTTGAACGCGGCCGCGACGATGGTCGTGCCGTGCGGAACGTCCCTGGCCAAACTGCTCGGCACGCTCACGCCTCCGGATCCTGGCAGCAGCTCAGGCGCCGCTGACGTGAGGAATTCACTGAACGAGGAGGTTCCCGCGCTGAGGTAGGCGGCGGCCATCAGCCCGGCGTTGGAGTCAGAACCCAAGGGAGTCCTTTCCTGGTGCCCACAGGTACGCCACAGACCCTACTGCCACCGGCCGGCCGGCGGCAGGGCCGGTCGCCCGGTTACTGGCCGCCCTTCTGGACATAGGACCTGACGAACTCTTCGGCGTTCTCCTCGAGCACCTCGTCGATCTCGTCAAGGATCGCGTCGACGTCATCGGTGAGCTTCTCCCTGCGCTCCCTGCCCTCCTCGGTGCCCTGCTCGACGGCCTCCTGCTCGTCCTGCTCCCGCTTGGTGGTATGCCGCTGACCCCCGGTGTCCTTGGTCGCCATCGTGATCCTCCGTATTCCGCCTGTTGCGCCGAAGCCTAAAGCTATCCTCGCCACCCGGCACTCGTACTAACCCTGCCCGGCGTTTCCGACATTCCGCTTTGCGGGAATCCGGTGCAGCGGCATCTGCTGGCTCTTACTTGCCGGTGAGGGCCGTCACGAGCTCGGCCGCGGTCGCGCAGCGGTCGAGCAGCCCGCCGACGTGCGCCTTGGTGCCGCGCAGCGGCTCGAGCGTCGGCACGCGCTGCAGCGACTCCCTGCCAGGAATGTCGAAGATCACCGAGTCCCAGGACGCGGCCGCCACCGAGTCCGGGTACTGCTGCAGGCACCGGCCGCGGAAGTAGGCCCTGGTGTCCTCGGGCGGATTCGTGACCGCGTCGCGCACGTCCCGCTCGTCGAGCATGCGCTCGATCCGGCCAGCGGCTGCCAGCTTGTTGTACAGGCCACGTTCGGCCCGCACGTCGGAATACTGCAGGTCGACCAGCTGCAGCCGCGGGTGGTTCCAGCCGATCCCGTCCCTGGTCCGGTATCCGTCCATGAGCTGCAGCTTGGTCACCCAGTCGAGCTTGCCGGCCAGCCGCATCGGGTCGTCGGCCAGCGCCAGCAACGCCGACTCCCAGCGATCGAGCACGTCGGCGGTCAGGTCATCGACGTCGCCGGCGAACCGCTCCTGGGTGTACTTGCGGGCCAGCTCCATGTACTCCATCTGGACCTGAACGGCCGTGAGCTTCCTGCCGTCCCGCAGCTGGATCAGATGCCGGCATGTCGGGTCGTGCGAGACCGCGCGCAACTCGGCGACCGCGCCGTCGATGCTCATGTCGGTTGCCAGGAACCGGTCCTCGATCATCGCCAGCACCAGCGCGGTCGTGCCGAGCTTCAGGTACGTCGACAGCTCGCTCATGTTGGCGTCGCCGAGAATCACGTGCAGCCTGCGGTACTTCTCCGGGTCCGCGTGCGGCTCGTCCCTGGTGTTGATGATCGGGCGCTTCAGCGTGGTCTCCAGGCCGACTTCCACCTCGAAGAAATCCGCGCGCTGGCTGATCTGGAAGCCGTCCTCGCGGCCGTCGGCGCCGCGGCCGACACGGCCAGCGCCGCAGATGACCTGCCTGGTGACGAAGAACGGCGTCAGGTACCTGACGATCTCGGCGAACGGCGTCGCCCTGCTCATCAGGTAGTTCTCGTGGCAGCCGTAGGATGCGCCCTTATTATCCGTGTTGTTCTTATATAGCTGGATTGGGGCGGTACCGGGGATGGCGCTGGCCTGGGCGGCGGCCTCCTCCATCACGCGCTCGCCCGCCTTGTCCCACAGCGTGGCGGCCAGCGGGTCGGTGCATTCAGGGCCCGAGTACTCCGGGTGCGCGTGGTCCACGTACAGCCGGGCGCCATTGGTGAGGATGACGTTCGCCAGCCCGAGGTCCTCGTCGGTGAGCTGGCTCGCGTCGGCGGTGTCCCTCGACAGGTCGAAGCCCCGCGCATCGCGCAGCGGGTTCTCCTCCTCGAAGTCCCAGCGGGTCCGCCTGGCCTTCGCGGCCGTGGCCGAGTGATAGGCGTTCACCACCTGAGAGGAGGTCACCATCGCGTTCGCACCGGGCTGACCGGGCACGGATATCCCGTACTCGGTCTCGATGCCCATCACGCGGCGAACGCTCATGGCTCACAGCGTAGTGCCGCGCGGCAAGCGCCCAGCCGGCCAAGCACGCCGGCGCCTGCCCGTGTCGCGACGCCGGGGCTGGCTGAGACAGGCACCGTCAGCGCTTGCCCGAGCGCGCGCGTCGGGCGAGCCGCCGCGCGGCCCCAGTCCCGAGCGCGCGCGTCGGGCGAGCCGCCGCGCGGCCGCTCAGCGTTGTCCCGAGCGCGCGCGTCGGGCGAGCCGCCGCGCGGCCGCTCACAGGTACTGGCCGGTGTTGGCGACGGTGTCGATTGACCGGCCGGCCTCGTTCCCGCTCTTCCCGGAGACCAGGGTCCTGATGTAGACGATCCGCTCGCCCTTCTTGCCAGAGATCCTCGCCCAGTCGTCCGGGTTGGTGGTGTTGGGCAGGTCCTCGTTCTCGCTGAACTCGTCCACGCAGGCGGTGAGCAGGTGCGCGACCCGCAGGCCCTTCCTGCCGGTCTCGAGGAATTCCTTGATCGCCATTTTCTTGGCCCGGTCGACGATGTTCTGGATCATCGCGCCGGAGTTGAAGTCCTTGAAGTAGAGCACTTCCTTGTCGCCGTTGGCGTAGGTGACCTCGAGGAACCTGTTCTCCTGGGTCTCGCTGTACATCCGCTCGACGACCCGCTGGATCATCTCGGCCACCGTCGCCTCGGCGGAGCCGCCGTGCTCGGTGACGTCGTCGGGGTGCAGCGGCAGGTCGGCGACCACGTACTTGGAGAAGATGTCCCTGGCGGCCTCCGCGTCCGGCCGCTCGATCTTGATCTTGACGTCCAGCCGGCCGGGCCGCAGTATCGCGGGGTCGATCATGTCCTCCCGGTTGGAGGCGCCGATGACGATGACGTTCTCCAGGCCTTCCACGCCGTCGATCTCGCTGAGCAGCTGCGGGACGATCGTGTTCTCCACGTCACTTGACACGCCCGAGCCCCTGGTACGGAAGATCGAGTCCATCTCGTCGAAGAACACGATCACGGGCATGCCCTCGCTGGCCTTCTCCCTGGCCCGCTGGAACACCAGCCTGATGTGCCGCTCAGTCTCCCCCACGTACTTGTTAAGAAGCTCAGGACCTTTGATGTTGAGGAAGAAGCTCTTGCCTTCCTTGGCCGCCTTGCCGGCATCCTGGCCGTTCGCCTGCTTCGCCTGCTTGGCCAGCTCGGCGGTCCGCCTGGCGACCTGCTTGGCCAGTGAGTTCGCCACGGCCTTCGCGATCAGCGTCTTGCCGCAGCCTGGCGGGCCGTACAGCAGCACGCCCTTCGGCGGCCGCAGCTGGTGCTCCTTGAACAGGTCGGCGTGCAGGTAGGGCAGCTCGATGGCGTCCCTGATCTGCTCGATCTGCGGGCCGAGCCCGCCGATCAGGTCATAGGTGATGTCCGGCACTTCCTCGAGGATGAGCTCCTCGACTTCGGCCTTGGGGATCCGCTCGTAGACGTATCCCGACCGCGGCTCGAGCAGCAGGGAGTCGCCCGCCCGCAGCGTGCCGGCCAGCAGCGGCTCGGCCAGCCGGACAATCCGCTCCTCGTCAGCGTGCGAGATGACCAGCGCCCGGTCGCCGCCCTCAAGCAGTTCCTTCAGCATGACCACTTCGCCGACCGTCTCGTAGCCGAGCGCGATCACGACGTTCAGCGCCTCGTTCAGCACCAGCTCCTGACCGGGCCGCAGCTCGTCGAGCTCGATGCCCGGGCTCACGGAGACGCGCATCTTCCTGCCGCCGGTGAACACGTCGGCGGTGCCATCGGAATTGGCCAGCAGGAAAACCCCGAAACCAGACGGCGGCTGCGCGAGCCTGTCCACTTCTTCCTTGAGCGCGATGATCTGGTCCCTAGCCTCGCGCAGGGTGCCGGTCAGGCGCTCGTTCTGGCTCGTCAGGCCGGCCAGCGCCGCCTCAGTCTGGGCCAGCCTCTCTTCGACCAGCCGGGAGGCACGGGGCGAGTCCGCGACCTTGCTGCGGAGCGCCGCGATCTCCTCTTCGAGGAAAGAGACCTGGTCCGTCAGCACCTTGACCCTGACCTCGTCTTCATGGCGTGCGGCGCGAGCGCTGTCGTCACGAGCGGCCATGCCCCTCACCCCCTCCTGAGAGCGGACTTACCTAGACCCTACCTACGCGCGGTCATTCCGTAACCTCGCGCCGGCCTCCAGAGTTGTCTTTTCTGCCGATACGATCCGGTCTCGCGGTCGCATCGTTACTCATCAGCGACCGGCTAGTCCAGCCTGCGCGCGTGCTCACATGCTTGGATTCCGTTATAGGTGAATTATCCACCCAGGTTATTCCCGGCGGCCTCAGGATGAGCGCCCTTGGCGGGACGGCGACGCCGTGGCGGCGCTGCGACGCCTGGTGCGAGCCTGCGGGCGGTCAGCAGGAACCCGGTGTGCCCGACCATCCGGTGCTCAGGCCTGACCGCGAGGCCGTCAACGTGCCAGCCCCGCTGCATCGACTCCCATGCGGCTGGCTCGGTGAAGCCGCCATGCCCGCGCAGTGCCTCCACCGCGCGCGACAGCTGCGTTGTCGTTGTCACGTAGCAGGCGATCATGCCGCCCGGCACGAGCCAGCCGGCCGCGCCGGCCACGTGCTCCCACGGTGCCAGCAAGTCAAGCACGATCCGGTCGAACCAGGCCGCTTCCGGCGCCTGCGCAGGCGTGGCGTCGCGGACGGCCTGGTCGTCGCCCGCGGTCAGGTCGCCACCGGCAGGCGAGTCGTCGCGGGGCAGGCTGGCGATGACGAGCCGCCAGGCTTTGTGCGTCCCGCCGAAGTAGCCTTCGACGTTGGCCTGCGCGATCGCGGCGAAGTCGGCCCTTCGCTCGTAGGAGACCAGCTGGCCGTCTTCCCCGATGGCGCGCAGCAGCCAGCAGGACAGCGCCCCCGAGCCCGCGCCGGCCTCCAGCACTCTGGCGCCGGGGAAGATGTCGGCGAGGCCGACGATCTGCGCGGCGTCCTTCGGGTAAACGACGGTCGCGCCGCGAGACATAGACAAGATGTAGTCCGCGAGCAGCGGTCGCAGGGCGATGTAGGCCATGCCGCCAGAGGCGCGCACGACGCTGCCCTCGGCGGCGCCGATCAGGTCGTCGTGAGCGATCGAGCCGCGGTGGGTGTGAAAGGTACGGCCGGGCGTGAGGACCAGCCGGTGGCTGCGGCCCTTCTCATCGGTCAGCTGAACCTGATCGCCTGGCGAGAATGGACCGCGGCGCTTGATGATCACCCGGCTCAGGCTAGCGCGTTATACCCCGGTGAACGCCAGATCGAGGTCCGCGGTGGCGAGCACGCCGAACACCTGCCCGGACGGCTCGATCAGCAGGTACTCGCTGGTGGGCGCCTGCTGCACGGCCTTGAGCAGGTCCATGCCCGACAGGTTCGCCGACAGCACCATCTCAGGGCTGAGCGACCTGGCGAGCGAGCTGACCTCGATCCAGGGCCTGCGTTCCTCGGGCGTGGCGAGCACGGCGGCCTCGCTGACCAGCGCGGTCGGGGTGTTCTCGTGGTCGACGACCACCAGCGCCCGCGCGCCGGCTTCCTGCGCACGCCTGACGGCCTCGGAGAGTGGCATGTTGGCCGCGACCGGGATGGCCTTCCTGCCGAGCGACCGCGCGCTCACCATCGGAAGCCGCTCCCTGATCTTGGCGGCCTTGATCGCCTGGGTGGACTGGATCCAGATGAACCCGGCGATGACCAGCAGCCACAGCCAGTACAGGCTGATGAACGAGCCTGAGCTGCGCTGGCCGAACAGGGCGAACCCGACCAGCACGAGCGCGAGCACGCGGCCCGCCCACGCCGCCGCCATCGTGGCGGCGCCCTGGCGTCCGGTGATCTTCCAGACGCCCGCGCGGAAGATCCGGCCGCCGTCCAGCGGCAGCCCTGGCAGCAGGTTGAAGATGCCGACGACGAGGTTCGCGAAGAACAGCTGCGCGACCAGCTGATGGGTGAGGCCATGAGGGATGGCCTTGGCGATCAGGTCAGCCGGCGCCGGCAATTGCCAGCGAGATCAGCGGGCCGGCCGCCGAGATCAGCGCCTCACGGCCGGGCGAGCCAGGCTCCTGCTCGATCTCTGAGTAACCGCCGAGCGGGTACAGCAGCACCCGGCGAACCGGCAGCCCGAACCCGCGCGCCACCACGCAGTGGGCCAGTTCGTGCACGAGCACCGACACGTAGAGCAGCACGACGAACGCGGCCGCGACGATGTAGCGGCTCTGCGTGCTGGCGAGGTTCGCCTCGGCGCTGTTGGCGTACATCACCACCAGCACGACGGCGAAGACGAGCCAGTACGGCGAGATGTAGACCGGGATCCCGAATGGCCGCGCGACAACCAGCCCGAGCCTCGGATCGCGCCTCGGCGGCCGATCGGGCGCCTGTTGCCCGGAGTTCGCTGTGTCGCGGTCCGGCGTGCTGGTGGCCACGACACGATGCTACGTGCTCTGGCGCGCCGATGCTCGTCCGGTGATCGCGGGATGTGCGCCGGCCCGGTTGACGGCGAACTGTCTGAGCTCTGTCCTACGCTGCCAAGTGTGGAACAGACCAGCCCGCAGGCCGGTGCGGCGGCCGGATCCGCGCTCGCGGTAGCTGCGGTTCCGCCGCCTCCGGTCTCTGTCCCGGCGCAGACGGCGGCGGAGCAGCGAACGGACTCCGCAAAGCGGGAGGCCGAGCCGGCGGAGCATGACGCGGAGGCCGCGGAGCGGGACGCGGAGACCGCGGAGCGACGCTGGACCTGGTCGCTGTCCCCGTCCCGCGCGGCCGACTTCCTGACCTGCCCGCTGCTGTACAGGTTCCGCGTGATCGACCGGCTGCCTGAGGCGCCGAGCCCGGCCATGGCCCGCGGCACCCTGGTGCACGCGGTCCTGGAGCGGCTGTTCGACGAGCCAGCGGCCGGGCGGACCCCGGAGACCGCCGAGAGCCTGGTCGTGCCCGAATGGGAGCGGCTGGTGGCCGCCGAGCCCGAGCTTGCCGCGCTGTTCGCTGACGAGGACGAGCACGCGTCCTGGCTGGCTCAGGCCAGGGCGATGATCGGCAGGTACTTCACGCTCGAGGATCCGACCAGGCTCGAGCCAGCGCACCGGGAACTGCTCGTGGAGGCCGTACTCGACTCTGGCCTGCGCCTGCGTGGCTACATCGACCGGCTGGACGTGTCGGCCGCTGGCGAGATCAGGATCGTGGACTACAAGACGGGTACGGCGCCGCGGGCCGACTTCGAGGCCAGGGCGCTGTTCCAGATGCGGTTCTACGCACTGGTGCTCTGGCGCGCGCAGGCCGTGGTCCCGCGGCTGCTGCAGCTGATCTACCTCGGCAACGGCGAGATCGTCAGGTACGCGCCCGACGAGGCCGATCTGCTCGCGACGGAGCGGAAGATCGAGGCGCTGTGGCGCGCCATCGAGCGCGCGATGCAGGCGGGCGACTGGCGGCCGCGCCCTGGCAAGCTCTGCGACTGGTGCGCGCATCAGTCGTTGTGCCCTGCGTTCGGCGGCACGCCGCCGCCGCTGCCCGAGCCAGGCGACCACACGGCGCCCGCCGCCAGCGAGGCCGGCCCGGCCAGTCAGGCAAGCACGGCCAGTCAGGCAAGCACGGCCAGTCAGGCAAGCACGGCCAGTCAGGCAAGCACGGCCAGTCAGGCAAGCACGGCCAGTCAGGCAAGCACGGCCAGTCAGGCAAGCACGGCCGGTGCCCTGGCCGATGTCACGCTGGCCAGGGAGAAGGACCTCGAGCCCTGACCAGCACGAGATATTACTTGATTTCGATTCACGATAGTACGTAGGATGACGACAGCTCGCGTGGACCGGCCTGCTCGGGCGGCCAGGCCGGCCACGCGGCGAGATCGAGCCGCGGCCGGGCGGGGCTGCCGAGCGGCTCGCACGACTAGCTGAACTCGTGCTCAGCGCGGCGGCGCGGGAGTCAGGGCGTGCTGGGCGGCGAGGTTCCGCAGCAGCGACAGGTCCACGTCGGTCAGCGAGGCGGCGATGGTCAGGCCCGGCCGCGGCTCGACGGGCGCGATGCCCGGCACCGCGATCGTGATGCAGCCGGCGGCGAGCGCGGAGCCGACGCCGTTTGGTGAGTCCTCGAGCGCCACGCAATACCGCGGCCCGGCGCCGATCAGCGCGGCGGCGAGCTGGTAAGGCTCGGGATGCGGCTTGGGCTCGGACACGTCGGCGCCGCACACGGTGCCGGTGAACGCGATGCCGCGCCTGGCCAGGCTCGTCAGCACGGCATCCATGATCGCCGGTTCCGACGACGTCACCAGGATCCGCGGGATCCCGGCCTGCTCGATCTCGGTGAGCAGGCCGAGCGCGCCGGGCATCAGGGCTGCCTCGCGCTCGGCCAGCAAGGCCGCCATGCCGCCAAGCAGCCAGCCGGCGACCTCGGCATGAGTTGAGGCGCGAGCCGGGCTGGCGCGGCTCAGCAGGTAGTCCACGCTGCGATGCAGCGAGCCGCCGACCAGTGCCTGCTGGTCGGCCGGCGTCCACTCTCCCCCCAGCCTGGCCATCACCGCGTGCTCGACCTCGAACCAGAACGGCTCGGTGTTGACCAGCAGCCCGTCCATGTCGAACAGCACAGCCTTCAGCTGTGCGGCCTGGAATCGGCCGTCGTTGCCGCTCATCAGGTACTGAAGTACTTCGCCTCGCGGTGATGCGCGATCAGCGCATCGGTGGACTGCTCGGGCGCTAGCTGGAACTCCTCGGACAGCATGACCCCGATCCGCTCAGGTTCGAGCAGCCGCATCACCTTGGCGCGGTCCTCCAGGTCCGGGCACGCCGGATAGCCGAACGAGTAGCGGCAGCCCTGGTAGCCGACGCGCAGGATGCCGTCGAGGTCATCAGGGTCAGAGCCGCTGATGCCGAGCGCCGCCCTGGTCCTGGCGTGCCAGTACTCGGCCAGCGCCTCGGCGAGCTGGACCGACAGGCCGTGCAGCTCCAGGTAGTCACGGTAGGCGTGCTTGGCGAACAGTTCCCCGGTCGCTTCGCTGATCCTAGGACCAATCGTGACCAGCTGGAACGCCACCACGTCGGTCTCGCCGCAGGAGCGCGGCTTGAAGAAGTCAGCCAGGCAGAGCCTGCGGTCCCTGCGCTGCCGCGGGAACGTGAACCGCTCCCGCTCGCCGCCGCCCTCGTCGAGCACGACCAGGTCATCGCCCTCGCTGACGCACGGGAAGTGCCCGTGCACGACCGCGGCTTGCAGCAGCCCCTCGGTCTGCGCACGCTCCAGCCACATCCGCAGCCGCGGCTTGCCCTCGGTCTCGGCAAGCTCGGCAACCGATGGGCCGGTGCCGCCCCTGGTCGGCTTCAAACCCCATTGGCCGAGGAACAGGGCTCGCTCGTCCAGGTAGCTCGCATAGTCGGTCAGCGGGATGCCCTTGACAACCCGTGTACCCAGGAACGGCACCCGCGGCACCGGCTCGCTCACGCTGACATCAGAACGCACCGTCGCGGCGCCAGGCTTCTCGCCGTCGCCGACCGTGTCCTTGCTGATCTCGGTGAGCCGGACCCGGCGCTGCCGCAGCGCGGGCAGCGTGGCTCCTGGCTCGCCGCGCTTGACGGCCATCATGGCGTCCATCAGGCGCAGGCCCTCGAACGCGTCCCGCGCGTACCTGACCTCGCCGTCGAACAAGCTCGCCAGATCCTGCTCGACGTAGGACCTGGTCAGCGCGGCGCCACCGAGCATCACCGGCCACCGGTCAGCCAGGCCGCGCGAGTTGAGCTCGGCCAGGTTGTCCCGCATCACGACCGTCGACTTGACCAGCAGCCCCGACATGCCGATCACGTCAGCGTCATAGTCGGTCGCGGCCTGCACGATCGCCGAGATCGGCTGCTTGATGCCAAGGTTGACGACGTCGTATCCGTTATTGCTGACAATGATGTCGACGAGATTCTTGCCGATATCATGCACGTCGCCCTTGACGGTCGCGAGGACGATCTTTCCCTTGCCCGCCTCGCCAGACCGTTCCATGTGCGGCTCGAGATAGCCGACCGCCGCCTTCATGACCTCGGCGGAGGTGAGCACGAAGGGCAGCTGCATCTGCCCTGAGCCGAACAGGTCGCCGACCGTCTTCATGCCGTCCAGCAGCACGTCATTGACGATGTCAAGAGCCGAGCGCTGCTCAAGCGCCTCGTCCAGGTCTGCCTCGAGGCCGGCGCGCTCGCCGTCGATGATCCGCCGCTTGAGCCGCTCCCACAGCGGCAGCCCGTGCAGCTCAGCGGCGCGACTGGCCTTCAGCGACGCGGTGTCCACGCCCTCGAACAGCTCCAGCAGCCTGGCGAGCGGGTCGTAGCCGTCCTTGCGCCGGTCGTAGACCAGGTCGAGCGCAACCTGCAGCTGGTCGGCAGGGATCCTGGCGATCGGCATGATCCTCGCCGCGTGCACGATCGCGGAGTCCAGGCCCGCCTTGACGCACTCGTTCAGGAACACCGAGTTCAGTACCGCGCGCGCGGCCGGGTTGAGCCCGAATGACACGTTCGACACGCCGAGCGTGGTCTGCACGTCCGGATAGCGCCGCTTGACCTCGCGGATCGCGTCGATCGTCTCGATCGCGTCCCGCCTGGTCTCTTCCTGGCCCGTCCCGATCGGGAACGTGAGGCAGTCGACGATGATGTCGGACTGGCGCATGCCCCAGTTGCCGGTCAGGTCGTCGATCAGGCGGCTGGCGACCGCGGTCTTCCACTCAGCCGTCCTGGCCTGGCCCTGCTCGTCGATCGTCAGCGCGACGACGGCGGCGCCGTGCTCGCGGATGATCGGCATCACCTTGGCGATCCGCGAGTCGGGTCCGTCGCCGTCCTCGTAGTTCACCGAGTTGACCACAGCCCTGCCGCCGAGCCTCTCGAGACCAGCCTTGATCACGTCTGGTTCGGTCGAGTCGAGCACGAGCGGCAGCGTCGCGGCGGTGGCCAGGCGGCTGGCGATCTCGGCCATGTCGGCCACGCCGTCCCTGCCGACGTAGTCCACGCACAGGTCGAGCAGGTGCGCGCCGTCCCTGGTTTGCGCCCGCGCGATCTCCACGCAGTCGTCGAGGCGGCCCTCCGTCATCGCCTCGCGGAACGCCTTCGATCCGTTCGCGTTGGTCCGCTCCCCGATCGCCAGGAACGCGGTGTCCTGCTGGAACGGCACATGCTGGTACAGCGACGCCACGCCGGGCTCGGGCCGCGGCCGGCGCCTGGCGCGCGGCTTGCCCGTCAGCCTCTCCCGCACGGCGGCCAGGTGCTCGGGCGTGGTGCCGCAGCAGCCACCCACCATGGACAAGCCGAACTCGCGGACGAACGTCTCGTGCGCGGCCGCCAGCTCGTCGGGGGCGACCGGATAGTAGGCGCCGTTGGCTGTCAGCTCGGGCAGGCCGGCGTTGGGCATGCAGGAGACCGGCACCCTGGAGTGCGCGGCCAGGTAGCGCAGGTGCTCGCTCATCTCAGCGGGCCCGGTCGCGCAGTTCAGCCCGATCACGTCGATTCCGAGCGGCTCGAGCGCGGTGAGCGCCGCGCCGATCTCGGTGCCGAGGAGCATCGCGCCGGTGGTCTCGATCGTTACCTGCGCGATCAGGACCACATCGCCCGTGCCGCGCTCCGACTGGGCCTCGCCGATGGCGCGCTTGGTGCCGATGATGGCCGCCTTGGCCTGCAGCAGGTCCTGGCAGGTCTCGATGATCATGCCGTCGACGCCGCCAGCCAGCAGCCCGGCCGCGTTGCGCTGATAGGCATCCCGCAGCTCGGTGAAAGGGACGTGACCGAGAGTCGGCAGCTTCGTGCCCGGCCCGATCGAGCCGAGCACCCACCGTGGCCGTCCGTCGGCGGCCGCTGCCTCGTCGGCAGCCTGGCGCGCGAGCGTCGCTCCGGTCATCGAGAGCTCGTGAATCCGATCGGATATCCCGTATTCGCCCAGATTGCCGAGATTCGCGCCGAAGGTGTTCGTCGAGATCGCGTCGACCCCGGCCGCCAGATATCCGTCATGCACCGAGCGGACGATGTCGGGCCTGGTCACGTTCAGGATCTCGTTGCAGCCCTCGTGGCCGGCGAAATCGTCCAGGGTAGCCTCGCTGCCCTGCAGCATCGAGCCCATCGCGCCGTCCGCGATCACCACGCGCTCGGCCAGAGCTGTGCGCAGCGCCTGCTGCGGATCGGCGGTTCGCGACATGATGGCGCCCATCTTACGGCCAGGAACGCGCTGGCACGGGGGGACGTCCCCACGATTGCTCGCCGGGTGCACGTAGGCTTGGCCCGACAGCCACGGTAGCGGGCCTGGCCGGCGGTCACGATGCGTCATCGAGGAGGTGGCTTCAGATCAAGCTCGACGGCATCACAGCACTGACGTCGCCAGCGGTCATCGCGGCCTTCGAGGGCTGGAACGACGCGGGCGAGGCGGCAAGCGCCGCTGTGTCCCATCTGAGCACGGTCTGGGACGCCAAGACGATCGGCGAGATCGATCCTGAGGACTATTACGACTTTCAGGTGACCAGGCCGGTGCTGGAGGTCACCGACGGCCAGACCCGCAAGCTCGCCTGGCCGACAACCAGGCTGGCCCACACCAGGCCGGCCGGGCTTGACAGGGACATCATCCTGGTGCACGGCATCGAGCCGAACATGCGCTGGCGCGGCTTCTGCCGCGAGCTGGTCGACGGATTCAGCGAGCTCGGCGCCGAGCTCGTCATCCTTGTAGGAGCGCTGCTGGCCGACTCGCCGCACACCAGGCCGGTGCCGGTCACCGTCGCGGCGTCGGACGACAAGCTCGCGTCGACCCTGCAGGTCGAGCCCGTCGACTACCAGGGACCCACCGGCATCGTGGGCGTCCTCCAGGACGCCTGCACCGCCAGCGGGATCGCCGCGGTCTCGCTGTGGGCGGCCGTGCCGCACTACGTGGCGCAGCCGCCGAGCCCGAAGGCGACGCTTTCCCTGCTCCGCGGCGTCGAGGACGTACTCGACGTGCCCATGCCGCTCGGTGACCTGCCAGATGAGGCCAGGGCCTGGGAACGCGGTGTCGACGAGCTTGCCGAGCAGGATGCGGAGGTCGCGGAGTACGTCAAGGCACTCGAGGAGGCCAAGGACGCCACCGACCTGCCCGAGGCGAGCGGAGACGCGATCGCCCGCGAGTTCGAGCGCTATCTGCGCCGCCGCGGCGAGCACGGCGGCACAAGCAGCCGCTGATACCCGCCTAAATCGGCGGCAGTGCCAGCCCCGCCTAGATGGGCGGCCATGGTACCGCTGGCCAGTCCTCCGGCGGGTACGGGTGGACCTTGCGCCGCAGCAGCATCTCGATCCTGATCCTGGTCGCGGTGATTTCGTCCGCTGTGAGCCACTGAAGCAAGGTCGCGGTCAGCTCGCCGTGCTCGAGCTCGGATCCCAGCCGTTCCAGCGCCTGGACGGCGTCCTTGGTCAGCGGATCGCCGCGCCACTGCCAGAGCACGGTCCGCAGCTTGTATTCCTCAGCGAAGCAGACCCCGTGGTCGCAGCCGTACAGATGGCCCTCCTGCGTCGGCAGCAGATGCCCGATCTTCCGGTCGGCGTTGTTGATCACCGCGTCGAACACCGCCATCGACCGTAGTCCGGTGTGCCGGCTGTTCCTGGCGAGGGCGATCAGGTCCACCGACGGGTCAGCGTCGATCCAGAGCTGGCACATGCCTGGGCCGAACGGGCCGTCCCTGTACACGGTCGGCGGGACGATGTCCCAGCCAGAGGCCCGGGAAACCTGGTAGGCAGCGAGCTCACGGCCCGCCAGCGTGCCGTGCGGGAAGTCCCAGAGCGGCCGCTCCCCCGCGACCGGCTTGTAGACGCACGCAGCCTGGCGGCCCTCGTGGGTGATTAGGCAGTACAAGGTCGCGTTGGACGCCTCGGCGAGCCGGCCGGCGATCTCGAGTTCGCCGGCCGTCAGTAGCTCGATGTCGGGCTCAGCCGATCCAGGCTCACCCCTGCACGGGCGCTCAGTGCTGTCCCGAGCGCGCGCGTCGGGCGAGCCGCCGCGCGGCCGCTCACTCGCGGCCAACCCGGTGTCCGTTCTGGCGGGGGCAGATATGGCCTGAGGCGTCGAGCGGCAGGCCGCAGAGCGGGCATGGCGGCCGGCAGGCCGAGACGAGCTGCATGGCGCGCTTGGCGAAGGCGCGTGCGGCGGCTGCCGTGATCGTCACGCGCAAGATCGCCGGGCCGTCCTCTGGCAGATCCTCAGTCAGCGGCTCGATCGGCTCGTCGCTCAGCTCCTGCGCTTCGATGATGACCCGCTCACTGTCTCCGTCCCAGGCCAGGGCTATCGCTCCCACCCTGAAGTCCTCCATCAGCGGCTGGTCAAGCGGGGCGTCGTCGGCCAGCGCATCCGGGGCCACCGCGGGGATCGCCGCCGAGCCCCCGGTGCGCCGCAGTACCTCGTCAAGCAGCTCGTCGAGACGCTCCGCAAGCTGGCTGACCTGTCCCTTTTCCAGGGAGACGCTGGTGACCCTGCCGTTGCCTGCAGCCTGCAGGTAGAACGCACGCTGGCCGGGCTGGCCGACTGTTCCCGCGACGAACCGCTCGGGCGGGTCATACGCATACACAGGCATGTGCCTATCCTCCCGCGCCGCCGCCCACAGGCGCATCACCAGGCCGCAGCCCTGGTGATCCGGCCGTGGTCTTGTCTTTCCTGATGAGCGACGTCACGCTTCCGCCGGTGTCGTTCATCCGCTCGACGAAAGGACGGAGCGGCGTGTAACGGATGACGCTCAACGAGCATGGGTCGATCTGGATCCGCTGGTACAAATCGAGATGCAGGCCAAGGCTATCGGCCAGGATGGCCTTGATCACGTCGGCGTGCGAGCAGATCAGGTAAACGGCCTCAGGCCCGAGCCTGGTGTTCCAGTCCCTGATCGCGGTGACCGACCGGCGCTGGATGTCGGGCAGGTTCTCCCCGCCGGGCCCCGGGAAGGTGACCGCGCTCGGATGGGCCTGCACGACCCGCCAGAGCGGCTCGCGCGACAGCTTGCGCAGGGACTGGCCGGTCCAGTCGCCGTAGCCGACCTCGATCAGGCGGTCGTCAGCCGTCACCTCGGTGCACTCTGACTGCTTGCCGGCGATGACGGCGGCGGTCTGAGCGCATCTCTCGAGCGGGCTCGAGATGATCGCGTCGAGCCGGACGGGCGCAAGGCGCTCCGCGACCGCCGCGGCCTGGGTCTGACCGCGGTCGTCGAGCGAGATGCCAGGCGTCCGGCCGGACAGCGCCGTGCCGGTCGCGGCCGTCAGGCCATGGCGTACCACGAGGACCAGAGTCACGCACCGACTCTACGGCGTACGGGGCAGTATGCGCGTCCTCAGTCCAGGCGGCGCGGGCGATCCGTGATGACGAAGCTGACCGAGCCGAAGCTCACGTGATCCCCCGGCTTGACAGGCACGCCCGTCGTCACCCGCCAGCCGTTCAGCCTGGTGCCGTTGGTGGAGCCAAGGTCGGAGAGCAGCCACTGGTGATCTTCGGAGTGCAGCCGCGCGTGCCAGCGCGACACGCTCAGGTCGGCGAGCGTGAAGTCGCAGGCCATCGCCCGGCCGATGGTGAACCGCCGGTCGTGCTGGGGCGGCAGCGGCAGCGGCGGCAGCACGGCCTGCGGCGGCGCGAGCTGGGCTCTCGTGGCTCGCAGCAGCCTGGTACTCGGATCAGGCCGTCCGGTCACGGCCATCCTGAGCAAGGCGAACCTGTCCCGCAGCCGCTCGCCTGCTCGACGCTGTTGATCGGGCGGCAGGTCGGTGAACAGCTCGGATAGCTCTGACCTGTCCTTGGCGTTGAGCGCGGCATCCATGCGGTACAGGAATGTCTGATGGCTCAGCCGACCCTCGGCGAACCTGTCCCTCAGTTCACCGATCGCGTGATCGCGTTCGGCATCGGAGGCGCGCATTCCGCCATTGTCGTCCGCGAGCCGATCACCAGACGGACGCATACCAAAAAGTATCGGATCACCGTGCCCGGCGCACAAGCGCGATGGCGGGACGGCATCGCCGGCGTAAGGAAGGCCAGCCAGCGGGTTACCCTGTCGCCTGCGCGTCGGTCTTGGTCAGGCTCGCTGGCGCTGGCAAGTCTGCGGGCCCTTGCAGCGGGAAATGGCAAGCCGCGGCGTGACCGGAACCGAACGAGCGCAGCGGCGGCTCCTCCACCGAGCAGATCTCCTGGGCAAGCGGGCACCTGGTGCGGAACCGGCAGCCTGACGGCGGGTTGATCGGGCTCGGCAGCTCACCGGCGATGCCCGCGCCGCGGCGGAGCCTGGCGACCTCAGGCTCGGGCACCGGGATGGTCGCGATCAGGCCAGCGGTGTACGGGTGCGCCGCGCGCTGATAGATATCGTCGCCCGAGCCGATCTCCACGAGCTTGCCCAGGTACATGACTCCGATCCTGGACGCCATGTACTTGACCACGGCCATGTCGTGCGAGATGACCACGTAGGTCAGGTCGTGGTCGGCCTGCAGCCGCTTCATCAGGTTGAGCACCTGGGCCCTGATCGACACGTCCAGCGCGCTGACCGGCTCGTCCGCGACGATCACCTGCGGGTTCAGCGTCAGCGCCCTGGCCAGGCCGATGCGCTGGCGCTGGCCGCCCGAGAACTCGTGCGGGTACCGCTCCACCGCGTTGCGCGGCAGGCCGACCTCGTCGAGCAGGTCGTAGACGCGGTTGTTCTGCTCTTCCCGTGATCCGATCTTCTGGATCGTCAGCGGTTCCTTGATGATGGCGCCGACGCGCATGCGCGGGTCGAGCGAGGAGTACGGGTCCTGGAACATCAGCTGCAGGTGCTTACGGTTCCTGCGCAGTTCGTTGCCCCGCAGCGCGGAGATGTCGCGGCCCGCGAGCAGGATGTTGCCTGAGTTGGGCCGCTCGAGCGCCACGATCAGCTTGCCGATCGTGGTCTTGCCGCAGCCTGACTCGCCGACCAGACCGAACGTCTCGCCGGCGTTGACGGTGAACGACACGTCCGAGACCGCGTGCACGGCGCCGGCCTTGCGCTGCAAGATGGCCCCCGCGGTCACCGGGTACTCCTTGACCACGTTCTTGACCTCGAGCAGGACATTGCCATGAAGGATCTGGCTGGGGGCCATCTCGACCTCGGATGCCATCCGTTGCCTGGCCACCGTCACGGCCGTCTTGCTGCCGTTGCCCGAGTCGATCGGGCCGTCCACCGGGTGCCAGCAGGCGAACAGGTGCTCGCCGGTCTCGCCGGTCAGCGGCGGTTCCTCGGACGTGCACTTGTCAGTGGCCTTGCTGCACCGCGCGGCGAACCGGCAGCCGCCGGGCGGCTTGGTCAGGTCGGGCGGCAGGCCAGGGATATTCAGCAGCCGCTGGCTCGCGTCCTGGCTGAGCCGCGGTATCGACGCGAGCAGCGCCTGCGTGTAGGGGTGATGCATGTGGGAGAACAGGTTGTCGGTCTCGGCGGTCTCGGCGATCCGGCCCGCGTACATGACGTTGACGCGGTCCGCGTGACCCGCGATCACGCCCATGTCATGGGTGATGAGCAGCATCGCCATGCCGAGCCGCGTCTTCAGGTCGTCGAGGAGCTTGAGGATCTGGGCCTGGATGGTGACGTCCAGTGCCGTGGTGGGCTCGTCGGCGATCAGCAGCTTGGGCTCGCAGGACAACGCCATCGCGATCATGACGCGCTGCCGCAGGCCGCCAGAGAGCTGGTGCGGGTAATCGCTGAGCCGCTCCTTCGGCTTCGGCAGCCCGACCAGGCTGAGCACCTCGGCCGCGCGTTCCAGAGCCTCGGCCTTAGTCACGTTCCTGTGCAGCCTGACCGGCTCGGCTACCTGGTAGCCGACCGTCTTGGTGGGGTCCAGCGAGGTCAGCGGGTCCTGGAAGATCATCGCGATCTCATTGCCGCGGATCTTGCGCAGGTCGGCGTCGGGCAGCCCGACCAGCTCCCGGCCCTCGAGCTTGATCGAGCCGCCAATGATGTGCCCGCCCGGCGGCAGCAGGCCCATCACCGACAGCCCCGTCATCGACTTCCCGCAGCCCGACTCGCCCACGAGGCCGAGCGTCTCCCCTGGCTCGATCCGCAGCCTTATATTGCTGACCGCTTGCACGACCGACTTGGTCAGCTGGATGTGGGTCGACAGGTCGTCGATCTCGATGACGGGGGGCATCCGGGGGTACCTCTCAGCTCAGCGGGCGTTGCGGGTCGGCAGACACGAGCCGCTAACGGCGACGCAGCCTGACGTCGAGCGAGTCGCGCAGGGCGTCGCCGATCAGGTTGCAGGCCATCACGACCAGGACAATAGACGCACCGACAGGGAAAACCAGCCACCAGTCTCCGTTCTGCATGTACTGCACGCCCTTACCGAGCATGTCGCCCCAGTCCTGGTTGGGGTAGTGCAGCCCGAAGCCGAGGAAGCCGAGGGCCGCGACCGCCAGGATGGCGTCGGCGACATTGAACGTGACGTTGACGATGATCACGCCAAGCGCGTTCGGGATCAGGTGCCGGTTGATCAGGCGCCACCTGGAGGATCCGGCTGTTCGCGCGGCGGAGACGAAGTCCCTGGTCCGCAGCGTGAGCACCTCGCCTCTGACGAGCCGCGCCGGCACGAGCCAGGTGAAGGCTCCGATGATGACAGCGAGCCCCAGCACCGACGCGCCGTAGCGCACCGCCACGATCAGCACGATGAACAGGAACGGGATGGACAGGAAGATGTCGACCACCCGCATCATGGCCGAGTCGATAATCCCGCCGGCTAGGCCCGCGATCGCGCCCCAGAGCATGCCGATGGTGATTCCGATGGCCGCGGCGGCGAAGCCGACCTCGAGGGCGGCCTGGCCGCCCTTCATCAGCAAAGCGAGCTCGTCGAAGCCCTGATCGTCCGTGCCCAGCGGGAATCCTGCCTGCGGCCCCAGGTCGGTGTGGACGAGGTCGGAGTCGAGCGTGTTGCCGTGGTAGAACAGCGGGCCGAGGAAGCAGAACACCACGAAGAAGAGCAGGATCCCGATCCCGATGACGGCGAGCTTGTTCTGCGCGAACTCGCGGAACGCGAGCCGCCAGCCACTCTGGACCGCGCCGACCTCACCGCCTTCCGGCGCGCGTTCGATGTCGAGCGGGGTGAGCGATGGTGCGATGTTGGCCACTGCTGTCTCTCCAGATCTCCGTGCGCCGTCAGGAAAGCCTGATCCGCGGATCCGCGATGGTCAGGGCGATGTCGGCGACGAAATTGCCGGCGACGGTCAGGAACGCGCCGATCAGCGTGTAGGCGAGCAGCACGTTGTAGTCGACGTTGTTCAGGCTGTTGTAGAACAGCAGGCCGAGGCCCTGGTAATTGAAGACCGATTCGGTGATCAAGTTCCCGGAGAGCAGGAACGGGATGGACAGGCCGATGAGCGTCACCATCGGCAGGCAGGCGTTGCGCAGCAGGTGCCTGAAGAGGACGAGCCGCTCGGGCAGGCCCTTGGCCCTGGCGGCCTTGATGTAGTCCTGGGCCAGCGTGTCGATGGAGGTGGAGCGCATGTACCTGGAGAACCCGGCCACGGAGATCAGCGTGAGCGTGGCGATCGGCAGTGTCATCCCATGCCAGTCGAGCATGACGCGCCAGATTGACAGCGACTGGCTGGCTTCGAAGCTGAAGATCGGGAAGGTGAGGGCGAAGACCTGGATCAGGATCAGCGCGAGGAAGAAGACGGGCATGGCGTAGGTGGTGAAGGCGAGCGAGGTGACGATGTTGTCGCCGACCGTGTTCCGCTTGACGGCCTGGTAGATGCCGACCGGAACCGCGATCAGCACGGCGAGCAGCAGCGACATCCCGGTGAGGTAAGCGCTGCGCAGCCAGCGCTGGCCGAACAGCGCGGCGACGCTCTGGTTCACCTTGTAGGAGTGGCCGAGGTCGCCATGGATCAGGTGGTTCATATATGTCAGGTACTGCTCGACCCAGGGCCGGTCGAACCCGTTCTGGCTGTTCCAGTCAACGACCGCGGCGTGCGTCGCCTTCGCCCCGAGGATGTCCTGGGCTGGCGACGGATAGATGAGGTGCAGCAGGAAGAAGATGAAGATCGAGACGCCCACCACCACGATGAGCGAAGTGATGATCCTGCGGATCAGGTAGGCGGTCACACGTCGCCCCTTCTCGCGCCTTTGGGCGCGGACATTCACAGCACGGACATACCGCGCCTGACACTCCCTGTTCTCCTGCTACCACAGGAGAACAGGGAGTGTCCAGCATTCCGGGTCAGCCCCCGGAACCAGGCACTACTTCTTGGTGAAGTACCAGAACTCCGGGTTGAGCTGGAACTGGGTCAATGACGAGAACGCGTCCGGCGGACCCGAGATCGTCTTCTTCCACACCATGACGTTGTCGACCACTGGCTGGAACAGGCCAGGCTGCTGCAGCGTGAGGTAGTCAGCCTCGGCCTTGACCGCGGCTGGGTCACTGCCGGCGGTGGAGGCCGTGATCAGCTGGTCGGCCTTCTTGTCGCAGTAACTGCCGATGTTGTACGTGCCGACGCAATTGAAGATGCCGTTCATCGTCGGGTAGGTAGCGATGCTGAACCCGCCGAAGTCCTCCATCGCCCACTTGTCGACGTTCTGCGGCGCTGCCACGTTGTAGTACGTCGCGATCATGTGGTTGAAGTTGTCGGACTTCAGCGTGATGTTCATGCCGATCTGCTTGGCCTTCGAGACCAGGTCGGTGACCATCTGCGGGATGGGGTTGTTCGTGGAGTTGTAGACCAGGTTCCACGCGAGCTTGGTGCCCGCGGGGATACCAGCACCGCACTGACCAGCACCTGCACCGGCCTTCGAGCACACGGACGTGCCGCCAGAGTTGACGGTCCAGCCGTGCGAGGTCAGCAGCTTCTTGGCCGCGGACACGTCGAACGAGTACGGGTTGTGGGTGGCGCTGTTCGGCGTGTACGTGCTCGGCGGGATCGCCGGCACCGGGCCGTAGGCCTGCCCGCCCGCGTCGTGGAAGAAGGCCTTGACGTATCCGGCCTGATCCTGAAGGTGCGCGATCGCCTGCCTGATGTAGAGCTGGGCGATGATCTTGTTGAAGTTCCCGGTCTTGTCTTTGAAGTTGTAGGCGATGTAACTGAAGCCGAAGCCCGGGTATCCGAAGACGTTGTAGCTGGACTTGATCGAGCCGGCCTGCGGGACGTCAGGCGCCGGGATGTAGCCCTGATCGATGTTGCCTGACTTGACCGCGTTCCACTCCGCCGTGTCCGACGTGAACGGCACGGCCTCGATCTTGGACTGCGGCGTGGCGTGGGGGCCGCCGTACTTGGCGTTTGGCACCATCGTGTACGCGCCAGAGGTGTTGTTGAACGAGGTCAGCTTGTACGGCCCGTCAACCACCTTCCACAACGGGTTGCTCGCGTAGGTCGTCACCGACTTGGACTGCGCGTACAGGAACTTGTAGATCTTGGACGCGTCCGCTGGGTTGTTCGGGTCGAGGACAGATCCGTTCGCCGACGCCTTCGCCCACGCGTGCACGGGCAGTGGCTGGATCCCGGCCAGGTTGTTCTCGAAGAACCACGTCGGGTTCACCGACTTGTTCAGGTTCATCACCAGGGTGTGGTCGTCCGGCGTCGACATGCTCACGACCTGGTCAGGGATGCCGACCTTAGGCACGTACTGCGAGTAGTTCGCCGCGCTCACCTTGACGGCCGCCCTGGTCATGTCGACGAAGAACTCGGCGTCCTTCGACGTGATCGGCTGGCCGTCGGACCAGGTCCAGTTCTTCATCTTGACCGTGACGGTCTTGTTGCCGTCGCTCCACACCGGTTCGCTGGCGAGACTCATGGCCTTGTCTTCCTGAATCTTCGCGCCCTGCGGGAACCAGTAAAGCGGCCGCCACATCTCGTACTGGAAGGAGTACGCGGTGTACACCGAGCCGTTCGCGCCTGGCGTGACCGGGAAGATCCAGGTCGGAGTCGCGTTCGGCGGCTCGGCCACGGTTATCGTGCCCGCATGCGGGGTGCCGGACTGGGCGGGCACCGCGCCGAAGGCGCCGGGTATCGAGGGTTTGTTGGTCGTTGGGTTGTTTGAACTCTTGCTGCAGGCGGCAAGAGCGGTTGCGCCGACGACGGCACAGACCGCCATCTTCATAACCGGATGGGCGACTTTCATCAGATCCCCTTGCTCTCAGGGCGGTCACGGTGGACAAGGCCAGCGGGGCGACGGCTGCCATGAGCGGGGGTCAGCATCGCGAACAGGCCCTGCCACCTTCCTGTGGTCCGCGCCGGGCTGGCCTGCAGCGCAAGATCCAGGCCGGCAGCTTTGCCGAAGCGTAAACCGCCTGAGGTAGCGAACCCAGGCCAACATCGTCACAAATTGCTATCGATGCCGGGAGATGTCGCTCTGATATAGCCGTGTGAGACTTCTTCGGTTACAGACGGTAGCGAGTAGGTTCGCTGCGGCCGGCGATTCCGGTTTGCTGGGCGGTCAGCCGCCCATCGCGTGCGCGCCGCCGTCGACGTGCACGATCTCGCCCGTCGTCGCGGGAAACCAGTCCGAGAGCAGCGCGACACACGCGCGCGCCGCCGGCTCGTGGTTGGTCTGGTCCCAGCCGAGCGGGGCCTTATCGCTCCACAGTGACTCGAATTGCTCAGCCCCTGGAATCGAGCGCATCGCCATCGTGCGCAGCGGGCCAGCCGCGACCAGGTTGACCCTGATCTGGTGCTCGCCGAGATACCGCGCGAGGTAGCGGGCGCACGACTCGAAGGCCGGCCTTCGCCACGCCCATCCAGTCGTACGCGGGCCAGGACAGGCGGGCGTCGAAATCCAGCCCCACCAGCGAGCCGCCCTTCTCCTTCATCAGCGGCAGCGCGGCCATCGCGAGCGCCTTCAGCGAGTATGTCGACACGTGCATGGCCGCCGCGACGTCTTGCCACGGCGTGGCGAGGAAGTTGCCGCCGAGCGCGCCCTGCGGGGCATTGGCGATCCCGTGCAAGACGCCGTCCAGGCCGTCCACATGCTCGCTGACCCGGTCGGCCAGCGAGTCAAGGTGCTCCTGGCTGGTCACGTCGAGCTCGAGCACGGGCGGCGGGTCGGGCAGCCGCTTCGCGATCCGCTCGACCAGGCTCAGCCGGCCGAAGCCGGTGAGCACGATGGTCGCGCCCTGCTCCTGGGCGACCCGCGCCACGTGAAAGGCGATCGATGAGTCCGTCAGCACCCCGGTGACGAGAATCCGCTTGCCGTCGAGTAGTCCCATAGCTCGCCCTTCCCTGCTGCTAGCTGGTGCTTAGTGCCCCATGCCGAGTCCGCCGTCCACCGGGATGACGGCGCCGGTGATATAGGCGGCGTCGGGTCCGGCGACGAACTGCACCACGCCGGCCACCTCGTCGGCCGACGCGATCCGCCCGAGCGGCACGCCGGAGACGATCGCCTCCTTGCGCTCCTCACTCAGCCCCGCGGTCATGTCCGTGTCGGCGAAGCCTGGCGCTACCACGTTCACCGTGATGTTGCGGCTCCCGAGCTCCCTGGCCAGCGAGCGCGCCAGGCCCACCAGTCCGGCCTTGGACGCGGCGTAGTTGGCCTGGCCGCCAGATCCGAGCAGCCCCACGACGGAGGAGATGAAGATGATCCGGCCCCCGCGCTGCCGCATCATCGGCCGCACCGCCCGCTTGGCGACCCGGTACGCACCGGTCAGGTTGGTGTCGACGACCGACGTGAACGTGTCCTCGCTCATCAGCGCGAGCAGCTGATCGGCGGTGATGCCGGCGTTGGCCACCACGACCTCGACCGGACCGTGCGCCGCCTCGGCCGCCTTGAACGCCTCGTCGACCGACGCCGCGTCCCGCACGTCGCACCGCGCCACGGTGAGCCCTTCGATGTCCTCGCCAGATCGGGAGGTGACCGTGACGGCGTCGCCGCCGGCCGAGAACCGCCTGGCGATCGCCAGCCCGATCCCCCGGTTGCCGCCGGTAACCAGGACGGACCGGGTCATCAGCTGCCTCCTGTGCAAAGTCGCCCGTTCGCGGCAGTCAGTATCGCAGACGCCGGGAACGCCGCAGGGGCACGCTGGCCGGTCAGGAGTCTTCGAGCCGGAAGCCGACCTTCATGCCGACCTGGAAGTGAGCCACCTCGCCGCTCTCTAGCTGGCCGCGTATCTGGGTGATCTCGAACCAGTCGAGATGGCGCAGCGTCTCGCCGGCCCTGCGCAGGCCATTGCGGATAGCCGCGTCCACGCTCGTCGGCGAGGTGCCTACTATCTCGGTGACCCGGTACGTGCGATCAGTCATGAGTTCCTCCAGGTACGTGGCTCTTGGCCGCGGGACGACACACGGGACCCCCGAGGGACCACTGTGTCACGAGCCGGTTCGGTGTGCCGCAGGTCCTGATTAGCTTCCCGTCAGCCAGCGGCCTAACGTGGAGGAGTGCGGCACCGTCAGCGCAACCAGGCGCACCTGGTCACCGAGGCCCCGCCGTCCCGGTCTGCCGAGATCGGCCAGCGGGAGCGGCGCTATCTGCTGATGATGGGCATCCGCGTGGTGTGCTTCGTGGTGACCGTGGTGATGTTCCTCACGCACGCGGGCTGGCTGACGGTGATCCCGGCGGTCGGGGCGATCGTGTTGCCGTATTTCGCCGTCGTGGTCGCGAACAGCAGGAGCCCGGCCGCGTCCTCGGGTTTCCGGCCGTACCAGCCGCGCCTGCCCGAGCGCTACGTCCCGCCCGGCGACGACTCCGGTGACGGGCGATAGCGGGGCCGCGGCCTGCGGGCCGGCTGCTGGCCTCGGGCCCTTCCGGCGCATCGGGCAGCACCGGCGTGTTTCGCCGTAAGGGAGCAGCAAGGCAGCAATGTCGGGCGCAAATCGGCGATCCAGGCTGGTACTAGCTACCCGTCATCCCCAGATTCGCTTCTAATCCGGTCTTGACGCACATGGGGGCGGTTCGGTGTAACATGCTTACCGGTGCTCTGGTCCCCCGCCGGGGCACCGTTGCCGGCGTTCCGGGCCCCCGTCGGAGCGCCGATGAATGCGACGCCGGGTGGTTTGCCCCCGTAGCCACCCGGCGTCGCCCTCTTTATTGGGGAACGCGCCTATTCTGTCTTGCGGAACTGGGCGATCGCGATTGCCATCATCGCCAGGCCCATGGCCGCGACGATTGCCAGCGACAACCACTCGGGCACGGGCCAGCCGCCCCAGGTGACGCTGGGCGCGAGCAGGTGCTGAGCGCCCGCCGGAAGGCTCAGGTGGCTGAATACTGCGTGCCGCATTGGGCCGACGACATAAGTGAGCGGATCGATCCTGGTCAGGATCGTCAGCCAGCCCGGCAGGCCGTTGAGCGGGTAAAGCGCGCCGGACAAGAAGAACAGCGGCATCACAAGCATCTGAGTGAGCGCCATGAACGCCTGAAACTGCGTGATCCTGGCCGCCATCATGACCCCGAATGCCGTCAGCGTGAACGACAGCAGCAGCAACTCGCCGACCAGAGTCAGCAGCAGGACAGGGTTATACGGCACGTGCGCGAACCCGGCCAGGGCGAGGAAGATGATGCCCTGGAAGGTGGCGATCGTCGCGCCGCCCAGGCATTTGCCGATAACGATCGACGCCCGGCTGATTGGCGCGACCAATATCTCCCGCAGGAACCCGAACTCACGGTCCCACACGATCGAGCCGGCCGAGAAGATCGCGGTGAACAGCACCGACATGGCCAGCACACCTGGATAGATGAAGGTCTTGAAGTCCACCCCGTCCGGCAGGCCGCCACCGGCCAGCGTGGACAGTCCGGTCCCGAGGATGAACAGGAACAGCACGGGCTGCACGAGCGCTGTCACCGCCCGCAGCCGGTCGGTCCTGAACCTGATCAGTTCCCGCCGCCAGACGACGCTGACGGCCCGCAGGTCGTGCCGGATCCCGTGACTCGGCACCGCGACCCTGATCGATTCGATGACGGCCGATTCGGCGGCCCGCGTGGTGCTGGCCCGGGGGGACGACCCCCCGGAACCCGTGATGGTATCGGTCATCGCCTTCCCCTGAAGCGAGCTGCCATCTGGCGCATGGCATCGGTGCCCGATGCCTCGGCGTCGCGGATGGTCTTGCCTGTGTAGGACATGAAGACGTCGTCGAGGGACGGCCGGGACACGCTGACCGACCTGATGGGGACGCCGAGCTCGGTGAAGAGCCTGGGCACGAACTGCTCGCCGGCGGCCACCGGGAACGTCACCGATCCCTCGTGAATCGCGGCGTCGATGCCGAAGGCCCTGGCCAGGTCGGCGATCGCGGCCTGGTCGTCGGCGGTGTGGATCTGCACCCTGTCCTTGCCGACGCTGGCCTTCAGCGCCTCAGGCGTATCGATGGCGACGATCCGGCCGTGATCGATGATCGCGATCCGGTCGCAGTGCTCGGCCTCGTCCATGTAGTGGGTGGTCAGGAAGATCGTGATGTCCTCGCGGCCCTTCAGTTCGTTGATATAGGCCCAGATCGAGGATCTGGTCTGCGGGTCGAGGCCAACCGTCGGCTCGTCAAGGAACAGCACGTGCGGCGCGTGCAGCAGGCCGCGGGCGATTTCCAGCCGCCGCTGCATGCCGCCGGAGAACGTGCTGACCAGGCTGTCCTTGCGATCCCAGAGCCCGACCATGTCGAGCACCTGGCGCATGCGCGGCGTCAGCGCGTCCTTCGGGACGCCGTACATTTCGGCGTGAAAGCGCAAGTTCTGCTCGGCGGTCAGGTAGCCGTCCAGGGTGGTGTCCTGGAATACAAGGCCGATGTTGCGCCGGACCGCGTCACGCTGAGTCGCTGTGTCGAGGCCGGCCACCTTCGCGTTTCCTGAGGTGGCGTTGGCGAGCGTGCACAGGATCTTGATGGTCGTGGTCTTGCCCGCCCCGTTCGGTCCGAGGAATCCGAAGGTCTCGCCAGGATAGACGGCGAGGTCGATGCCGCGTACAGCCTCGACCTCGCCGTAGCGCTTCGTGAGCCCCGATACCTCGATCACCGGCCGGAGGGCCATGCCCCCCGCGCCATCGGCCTGCCCGGCAGGACGCTGGCCGTTGGCCGCGGCGGTTTCCAGGCTCACCGGCGACTCCTCACGTTGGCATCGCTTCCCAGCCTAGTCATGGCCCTGCACCTGCTCGGCCTGCCCGTCATCCGCCTCGTCATCCTCTGCCAGGATCCGGTACAGCGACCTGCGGGTCTGCGCGAGTATCTTGCGCGCCTGGGCCATCTGAGGCTCCGTGCCGGCGTTCAGCACGCCGAACGCGGCGACGTGCACCTGGCGAACCAGTGCGTGCAGGTCGGCGGCCGCGCTCGCGGCGTCGCCCGACATGGCCGACCATGGTGCCTTCAGTTCGTCGGCGTGCTCGGCCACGTACGCGCGGCCGGCATCGGTGAGCGCGTATGAGCGCCGCTCCCCCGCTGTCGCCTGCAGCACCACCAGGTTCTCGTCCTCAAGCTGGGCCAGCGCCGGATACACCGACCCCGGGCTAGGCCGCCAGAGGCCGCCGCTGCGCTCACTGATCTGCTGAATGATCTGGTACCCGTTCATCGGCTCCTCAGCCAGCAGCGCCAGCGCCGCCGCGCGTACGTCGCCGCGCTTCGCGCGGCCGCCGCGCCTGCCGTACCGGCCGCGCGGCCCGAATCCGCCCGGTCCCCCGTGGAACGGGCGGCCGAATTCGGGACCGAGGTCTGGCCCGTAACCGCCGCGGCCGCCGAAGTCTGAGCGGCCGCGCGACTCAGCCCTGCCGCGCATCCGGGGGCCGCCGGGAGCGCCTTGCTCTCCGGCGTCCGCATCGAAGTCAGGCGGACCGAATCTGGTCCTGAACCGTCGCCCGGCGTGGTGCCGGTGCGGATGCGGGCCGTGGTGCCCGCCGAACTCCTGGTTGCGACTGTCTCGCTCGTTCATATCGAACCTCCGTGGTATTTCTTGATAGCTCAAAGATATATCGTTAACAACGAGATGGCAAGACTCATCGCGAAGATGTCAGTGCTGGTCGGGATGTCAGTGCTGGTCGGGATGTCAGTGCTGGTCGGGATGTCAGTGCTGGTCGGGACGTCAGTGCTGCTACGAGGTCAGTGCTGGCCGGTGCCGGGGTCCTGCCAGGATCCGATCAGCGCGGTGAGCCGGCTCGTGACATCCGCGAGTGACTCGCCACTGCCGACGGCGATGCCCGCCAGGAAGGCGGTGACCGGCGCGGCGGGCCTGTCCACCTGATGCGCGGCGTCCCGCGCGAGGTCGAGGATCACGCGCTCGTCGACCGCCGACCGGTCCACGCCCAGCTCGGCACAGGCCGCGTCGATCCACCGCTCCAGCGTGCTCATCTCGTGCCTTCCTCCCTGACATGCTCGGCGAGCGCCATCGCGGCGGCCAGGTCGCCGCTGGTATCGCAGTCCAGCCAGGGCGGCGGCTCGCCTGGTTCGTGGCCGACCACTACCTGGGCTGGCCGCAGCGGGCCGAGCAGGCCGCCGAGCGACGCACCACCGTACTCGCCCAGCGCTGACCGCAACCGGTCGGCCCGCCAGCAGCTCACCAGCCACTGGGGCCTGCCCTGGCCGTCGATGAGCAGCGCTCCGGCCTCGGCGTCCTGAGCCGCAGCGCGCAGTACCCGCAGGTGCGGGCCGGTCAGGAAGGGCAAATCGGCGGCGAGCAGCAGCACCCAGGGTTCGCTGATGTGGTCCAGGCCTGCCCGGAGCGCGGGCACCGGCCCGGCACCCGGCGGCTCCTCGTTCGTGAACTCCGCGAATATCCCTGGTCTGGCTGGCCCGACGACCACGACCCGGCTTGCGCCGGCGTCCGTGGCAGCCGCCGCGACGGCGGCGAGCAGTGAGCGCCCCCTGATCGTGATGCCCGGCTTGTCGGCGCCGCCCAGCCTGCTGGCCCGCCCGCCAGCCAGCAACACGGCGGCGATCTGCCCGTGTTCGTCAGCCACTGTGTCCGCTAACCACTGTGTCCGCTAACCACTGTGTCCGCTAACCACTGTGTCCGCTAACCACAGGCTCGTCAGCCGCCGATGGCCGACATGGGCCTGGCGGGCTGCAGGAAACCGGGGTCGTTGATGCCGTGCCCTGGCAGCTTCGCCGCGACGGCCGACCGCCACCGCCCGGCCAGCTCGTCGTCATCGGCTCCCGCCCGCAGCGGCGTCCGCAGGTCGCTTTCTTCCCTGGCGAACAGGCAGTTCCGCACCTGGCCGTCGGCTGTCAGCCTGACGCGGTCGCAGGATCCGCAGAATGGCCTGGTGACCGAGCCGATCACGCCAACCTTGGCGGGCCCGCCGTCGACGAGGAACGTCTCGGCGGGCGCTGATCCGCGCGCCTTCGGGTCATCGGGCGTCAGCGTGAACTTCGCCGACAGCGCCTCGAGGATCTCGTCGGCCGTGACCATGTTCTCCCTGCGCCAGCCGTGCTGCGCGTCGAGCGGCATCTGCTCGATGAAGCGCATCTGGTAGCCGTGGTCGAGGCAGAACTGGAGCAGGTCCACGGCCTCGTGGTCGTTGACGTCGCGCATCAGGACGGCGTTGATCTTGACGGGGGCCAGCCCGGTGCCCGCGGCGGCGGCCAGTCCTGAGAGCACGTCAGCCAGGCGGTCACGCCTGGCGAGGGTGATGAACGTGGCTGGGTCGAGCGTGTCGAGCGAGACGTTGACCCGGTCGAGGCCGGCCTCGTGCAGCGGGACAGCGAGCCTGGCCAGCCCGATCCCGTTTGTCGTCATGGAGATCTCCGGCCGCGGCTTGAGCGCAGCCGTCCTGGCCACGAGGCCGGCCAGGCCGCGCCGCAGGATCGGCTCACCGCCCGTGAACCGGATCTCGGTGATGCCGAGCCGTTCCACGGCGATCCCGAGCAGCCTGATCAGCTCGTCGTCCGTGAGCTGGTCAGCGCTAGGCAGCCAGTCGAGCCCTTCCGGGGGCATGCAATAGCTGCACCTCAGGTTGCACCGATCTGTCAGCGAAACGCGCAGGTCAGTGGCCACGCGGCCGTACGAGTCCGTGAGCATGGCCTGCCTCCTCCCGCAGCGACGTCGCTTCCACGCTGGCCCAGCCTACTTGTCTGTCCGCATTCTTCTCGGTCCGCCTATCTCGCGGACGTGCTTGCCTGCCTGATACCAGGCAACCGCTCCTGGAAGCAACAAGCAACTTGGCCGCCGATTCGTTCCCTGGATCGAGGCCAGATCCCCGAGGATGGGGCTATGACCGTGACAGGCGCAATCTGGCGCGAGCAGCTGACGGCCGAGCAGCGCGCGGTGCTTGGCCGGGACGCGGGCACGATCGCGGATCCGCGTCCCGACGTGCTGGTGATCGGGGGCGGGATACTCGGCGTCGCCGTCGCCTCGTCCGTGCACGACGCAGGGCTCGGGTCCGTGCAGCTGATCGAGGCGGGCAGGCTCGGCGCGGGCGCGACCGGCGGAGCGACCGGCCTGCTGATCCCCGAGCCCCATCAGTGGAGCGATCCTGAGACATTTGTCGACATGGAGCGAGCCAGCCTCGAGCGCTGGCGCTATCTCGACCAGGTCACGCCCGGCGGCCTCGGCCTGGTCGAACTGGACTGGATCGGCTTGGCCCCCGGTCCCGGCGGCCTGGCCGCCCACCAGCCCAAGAACGTTGAGTGGCTGGACGCGGGCAAGATCGCCGCGCTGGTGCCCGGACTGGCCTGGCACCTGGGCGGTGCCCTGATCCGTCATCAGGCGAGGGTGAACCCGCTGCGCGCGCTGGTCGGGCTCGCCGAAGGCCTGCCAGCGGTCGGTACCGGCGTCGCCGCCACCGCGGTCACGATCCGCGGCGACAAACTCGAGACCGTCAGGACGTCGGCTGGCGAGATCAGCCCGGGAGCGGTGGTCTTCGCGACCGGCCAGCCGCCGCTCCTTGACGGCCTCGACCTCGACATCCCCTCTGACCGGGTCAAGGGCCACCTGATCGTGACCAGGCCAGCGAAGGTGCACCTGCCCTGCACGGTGGCCCCGGTAGCGACGCCGCTGGAGGACGGCAGGTTGCTGGCGGGCGGCACGTTCGACTACGGCGACGAGAGCCCGGTCGTGCGGGAAGAGGTCGTCGAGACGATCATGGGCGGCCTGCGCGCCGCCCTGCCCGGCATCAAGGACGTCGGGGTCTCGCACCAGTGGTGCTGCTTCAGGCCGCGGCACCCAGACCGGAGGCCGGTGATCGACCGGGTTCCCGGCCTGCGCAACGCCTGGCTGACGTCCGGCCACTTCCGCACCGGGATCCTGAACGCGCCGGCCACCGGCATGGCGATCAGCAGGTGGATCGCGGCCGACAAGCCGCCGCCGGAAGCGCGGGCCTGGAGCGCGGCCCGGTTCGCCGGCCGCTAGCGCATTCTCCTGCGGTCATCGGGCAGGCGCTGGGTGATCCGCTGCCGGTCCAGGTACTCAAGCAGCGGGATCACCGTCCGGCGCGTCGAGCCGAGCGCCGCCCTGGCATCGGCCGCGGTGAACGGCTGCTCGAGCCCGGCGAGGATCTGAGCCGCCCGCTTGTCAGTCCCCGGCGCCAGCACGATCTGGTCACTGATCCGCAGCAGCGCGCCGTGCCTGGCCGCCGCGGCCAGTTCGCGCTTGTCCAGCCCGAGTTCGCTCAGCCTGGCGGCATCGGGCGCATCGAACGGGCGCTCGTCGAGGTCGGCGACGACGGCGGCGACCGCCTCCGCCAGGGCAGGCGGCAGCCCCGCGGGCTTCGCGGCAGCGGTCAGCAGGCCGCCGGCCAGGGCTACCGGCGCGGCCGCCCTGGCCAGGGCAGGCACCAGCCGCCGGTCGGGCAGCCGCAAAGCCTCCCGCGCCGCCTCTGCTGGCAGGCCTGGAGCGAGCGGCTCGCGCTCGGTGTGCCCGGCCACCAGCGACGTCAGCCGCGCGGCCAGGCTGGCCCAGTGATCTGGATCAGCCAGCCAGCCGGCCGCCACCGGCTCGGGCAACCCGGTCATGCCCATCGCGGCCAGGTCGGCGGCCCTGGCCAGGCCGCGCCGCCTGAGCAGGTCGGCGGCCGCGGGACGATCAGGCCAGGAAGCGAGTTCCGCGGTGGCCGCCGCGGCGGCGCCACGACGAGTCAGCGGCGGTGGGTTGACATCGAGCACGAGCGCGCCGGTGATGCCGTGCCAGAGCGCCTGCTCGCCACCGGGCGATTCCGCGGCCGAGCCGGGATCACGCAGCAGCAGCCGGTCGGCGACGTGCAGCGGCAGCGGATCGCGAAGCGTCAGCCTGGCGTGGCGGTTGCCGAGCACTCTGACCTTGGCGGGAGTTCGCGCGGACCCCACGTGCACGGTGACGGTTCTGGTCAGTGTGCCGTCCTGACTTAGCCGCACGTCGACCTGCCTGGCGAGGATCCACCTGCCAGGCTGCACGAGCGCCATCCCGCGGCGCACGTCAGAACGGTCGACTCCGCGCAGGTTCAGCGCCGCACGGGCCACGCCGGTCAGCGCTGACGCGTTCTCGCCCAGCGACTGCAGCGCGCGGACCCTGACCGGCCGCATCGCCGGCGTGAGAGCGAGTTCGTCGCCCCGGCGCACGGTGCCAGCGGGCAGCGTTCCCGTCACCACGGTGCCGCTGCCGGTGATGCTGAAGGAGCGGTCCACCCAGATCCGAACGGGCGCGCTTGCGGCGGCCGCAGGCAGCCGCCTGACGAGTTCGCCGAGTGCCTCGGTCAGCTCGGGCAGGCCAGCGCCCGTGAGCGCGCTGACCGCGACCGCCGGCACGTCGCCGAGGCTCGACCGCTTGAGCTGCGCGGTCGCCTGCGCCGTGGCCTGGACCGGATCGGCCAGGTCGGAGCGGGTGATCACGAGCAGGCCGCTGGTGATGCCGAGAGCGTCGATGGCGGCGAGGTGCTCGGCCGACTGCGGCATCCAGCCGCCATCGGCGGCCACCACGAACAGCACGGCGGGAACGGGGCCGACGCCGGCCAGCATGTTCGGCACGAACCGCGCGTGCCCCGGCACGTCGACGAAGGCGAGCCGCTCCCCCGATGGCAGTGTCATCCAGGCATAGCCCAGGTCGATCGTCATGCCGCGGCGCTTCTCCTCAGCCCAGCGGTCAGGCTCCATCCCGGTCAGCGCGCGCAGCAGGGCCGACTTGCCGTGGTCCACGTGCCCGGCGGTGGCGATGACGTGCATGGCGGTCAGCCGCCCCGTGCCGCTGCCAGGACGGCCGCCGCAAGCGCGTCGTCGCCGGCTGGCTCGACCGCGTACAGGTCGAGCAGCAGCCTGCCGTCGGCGATCCGGCCGGCCACGGCCTGCAGGTCCCCTGCCGGGGTGCGCAGCGGCAGGGCGAGAGTCTCGGGCAGGCTGACCGCAGCGCTCGGCAGCGGGACGCCGGGAGCGCCGCCGCCGCCCGCGGCAGCCTCGCTGGCCACGAACCTGGCGTCGATCCCGGCCGCGGCCAGCTCAGCGGCCAGGCGCCTGGCCCGGCCGGCGAGCGCGTCCTGGCTGGCCGACAGCGCCTGCGGCACCGGAGCCTGCGGCCCGGTCAGCGTTGCCTCGAGCGCGGCCACGGTGAGCTTGTCCACCCGGAGCGCGCGGGCGAGCGGGTGCCTGGCGAGCTTCCTGACCAGATCGGCCTGGCCCAGAAGCAGGCCGGCCTGCGGGCCGCCCAGCAGCTTGTCGCCGCTGGCGGTCACCAAGGCGGCACCGGCCCTCAGCCAGGTCGCGGCGTCGGGCTCGCCCGGCAGCGCCGGATGCGGAGCGAGCAAGCCGGAGCCGATGTCACCGACCACGGGCACGCCAAGCCCGGCGAGCTCGGCCATCCCCGCGGTGTGCGTAAAGCCTTCAATGCGGTAGTTCGACGGGTGCACCTTCAGCACGAATCCGGTGCGCGGCCCGACGGCCGCGACATAGTCGGCCACCGACGTCCGGTTCGTGCTGCCGACCTCACGGATCTGCGCGCCGGTGCTCGTCAGCAGCTCGGGCAGCCGGAAGCCGTCACCGATCTCGATCAGCTCGCCGCGGCTCACGACGATGTCCCGGCCGGCGGCAAGCGCGGTGGCGGCGAGTACCAGCGCGGCCGCGTTGTTGTTCACCACGTGCACGGCCTGGGCGTCAGGCACCGCCCTGGCCAGTGCCGCGAGCATCGCCGCGCCGCGCCGGCCGCGCGCGCCGGTCCGCACGTCGTACTCGAGGTCGGTGCATCCCGCCGCGACGGTCAGGGCGTCGCGGGCCGCGGCGGACAGCGGAGCCCGCCCCAGGTTGGTGTGCAGCAAAACGCCGGTAGCGTTGATGACGGGCGTCAGGCTGGTCGCGTGCCGCGGCAAGCTGGTCACGGCCGCGGCCGTGACCTCGTCGGGACCGATCTCGCCGTTCCTGGCTCGTTGCTGGGCCCGGCGGACCGCGTCCCGCACGAGGGACCGGCCGAGCCGCTGCTCTGCGGCCGCCAGCCGCGGGTCAGCGAGCACCGCATCGGTGCGCGGCACCAGCCTGCGGGCGTCCTCCACGACCGTGACCATACCTCGCGGGCCTGGGGCGCAGGTATGCGAGCCAGGCGGCCCGGCCGCGGCACAAGTCCGGACGGCAGCGGTATTGCCAATCATGTGTCCGGATATGCCAGTCTTGATCAATCGAGCGGCCGCGCTCCGGCTAGCACTGATACGAAGAAGGTGAGTCACCATGGCCGATGGCGTGCGGACGCCGCGTACCAGGGGCACCCTGTGCGGGCTTGCGCTGATCCTGCTCGGCGGCTGGGGCGGGGTGGCGCCGTTCGCCGGGCCGACGTTCGGCTTCGGCTACACCCCGGACAAGGCGTGGGCCTACACGTCAGGGCGGCTGTACCTGTCTGCGGTACCTGGCGCCGTGGTGCTGCTCGCCGGGCTGATCGTGATGGTGACCAGGAGCAGGGGGTTCGGCGGATTCTGCGCCTTCCTCGCCGCGCTCGGCGGCGCCTGGCTCATCGCTGGCGCGGCCGTTCTTGCCCTGCTGCCCGGGCGTCAGGCGGCGTCGATCAGCACGGGCGCCCCGCTCGGCACAGGAGAACATGCCGCGATCCTGACGAACCTGGCCCTGTTCACCGGTATCGGCGCCCTGATCGTGTTCTTCGCGGCGCTCGCACTCGGCCGGTTCTCGATCGCGGCCTACCGTGACTACGTAGGCGGGGTGGCCGAGGACGTCGATGTCGCTGGCATCGCGGGCGTCGGCGGCGCCTACGCCGGGTACCAGGCGGGCCAGGAGCAGCCGTATCAGCAGCAGCCGTATCAGCAGCAGCCGTATCAGCAGCAGTACCCGACGGCTGCCACCGATCCGTTCCCGCCCTCGCACTACTCGTCCCCGACGGAGCAGTACCCGGCGGCCGACCAGTTCCCGCCTCAGCAGCAGTACCAGGCGCCTGGCGTCCAGCACCCGCAGCACGATCCGTTCGGGCTGAGCCAGGATGCGACAGCGACCCAGTACCCGCGGTCGCAGAGCCCCTTCCCGCCCGCGCCGTTCCCCGGCTACCCTGACCAGCCGACCACGCCGGAGTCCACGACGGCGACGGACCGTCCGGCCGACCAGGACCAGGCGCAGTAGCCAAAGGGCAAGGGCTCCTCTTGAGCAGTGCATGCCAGGATCCGCCATTGCGGGGGCGCTTGCAGGTAGAGAAAAGGACCGCATAGGGTCCTGAGTCTTCGCCCAAGCCCTGGTCCAAACGTGAGGAGCTGCATTCGGCCTGGCCGACGCGGCCGGGTAGCGCAAGCCGCACCTCGGTGGCGGGCAATCCGGGCAAAGTGGCGGAGGCGGACGGGAATCGAACCCGCCGACGACGCAGCGCGCCGTCCGCCGGTTTTGAAGACCGGGGAGCCCACCAGGTGCCCAGACGCCTCCGCCCCGAACCCTAGTCCACTATGCACGTCCCGGCTCGGCCAGTTCCGGCTCGGCCGCGTTCCGGCTCGGCCGCGTTCCGGCTCAGTCGGTTCCGGCTCAGTCGGTTCCGGCATAGAGCGAGTCGATCACGTCCGCGTACTTGTCGTGGATGATCCGGCGCTTGAGCTTGAAGGTCGGCGTCAGCTCCTCGCTCTCGGCCGTCCACTCCGCCGGCAGCAGCTGCCAGCGCTTCACCTGCTGCACCCTGGCGAGCCGGGCGTTGGCCGTCTCGACAGCGGCGGCCACGGCCTCGAGCACGACTGGGTTCTCGGCGAGCTCGGCCAGCGAGGTCGCCTCGACCCCCCGCGCCCGCGCCCAGGCTGGCGCGACCTCGCCGTCCAGCGTCAGCAGCGCGACGACGAACTTCCTCCGGTCGCCGAAGGCGAGCGCCTGGCCGATCAGCGGGTTCGCGACGAGCACGTTCTCCACGGCGGCAGGCGAAATGTTCTCACCGCCGGAGGTGATGATCAGCTCCTTCTTCCTGTCGACCACGCTGACGAAGCCGTCGTCGTCGATGGTGCCGACGTCGCCGGTGTGCAGCCAGCCGTCCTGGTCGAGCAGGGTGGCGGTCTGCTCGGGCAGGTTCAGGTAGCCGGGTGTGTTCAGCGGACCGCGTGCCAGGATCTCGCCGTCACCGGCGATCTGCACCTCGATGCCGGGCACCGGCCTGCCGACGGTGCCCAGCTTGAACGCGGCCGGGGTGTTGGTGGTGAACGCGCCGGTCGTCTCCGTCATCCCGTACACGTCGAGGATCTTCATTCCCAGCCCGGCGAAGAACGCGGCGACCTCGGGCGGCAGCGGCGCCGCGGCGCTGACGACGTTCACGGCCTGATCGAGCCCGAGCAGCCCCTTGATCGGCCGCAGCACCTGCTCGTCAGCCGCGGCGAATCTCGCGGCGAGCTCGTCGGAGGTTGAGTGCCCGTACTGGCAGCTCAGCACGTACTCGCGGCCGGTCTCCATCGCGGCGGCCACCGCCGCTCTCCTGGCCTCGTCCTGCTCCATCGTCAGCAGCGCCTGGATGCCAGCCTGGATCTTCTCCCAGACCCTCGGCACGCCGAAGAACGCGGTCGGCTTCACCTGGCCGACGGCCCCGATCAGGTCGGTCGGGACGTGACAGAAGTACGTGTGACCGGCGCTGTAGATCGCCAGGTAGAGGGTGAACATCCGCTCGGCGATGTGAGCAAGCGGCAGGTACGACACCCACCGCACGCCCTGCATCGTGCTGCCGCCAATCTCCGCGGTCTTGCACTCGTACAGCACGGCGCGGTGCGTGATCACGACGCCTTTGGGATTGCCGGTGGTGCCCGAGGTGTAGAGCAGCGTCACCGGGTCATCGGGCGTGATCGCCGCGACCCGGCGGCTCACCTCCGCCGCCTCTGACCCGCTGGCCTCCTCGCCGAGCAGCGTGAAGGCGTCCCAGCTCACGTGCAGGTCATCGTCCGGGCAGGCGGCGACGTCGCGCACGATCACGGTCTTCAGGCTTGGCAGGTCGCGCAGGAAGGACGCCCACGTCGCGACCTCAGACACGCCGTCCAGCACCGCGATCTTCACCTCGCAATCCGATGCCACGTACTTGATCTGATCAGAGGCGAGCGTGGCGTAGAAGGTGACAGGAACGCCGCCGGCGTGCAGCACAGCCTGGTCGGCGAGCACGTGCTCCATCCTGTTCGGCAGCATCAGGGCAACCCGGTCCCCCGGCTCCAGGCCCAGCCTGACGAGCCCGGCGGCGAACCGCAGCACCTGGTCCCGGAACTGCTGCCAGGTCACCGTCTGCCAGGCGCCGTCGCCGTCCCGGTCGGAGTAGGCGGGCTCGTCGCCGCGCTCGGCCGCGGTCTGCCGCAGCAGGCCGCACAGCGTCACGCCCGCGATCTGCGCTTCGATGTCCGCGCGCTGCTCGATGACTGAACTGGTCACTTGCGTCCTCCGTCTGCCCGGGTTAGCACCATCCGTCATGCTGGTCACCTGGGCGATATGCCACCATGCGCTGACGGACGGCGCAAGCCATGGCCTCGCTAGAGTTCAGGCGTGGACACGAAGAAGCAAGCGATCAGGCTGACCCAGTACGCGCACGGCGGCGGCTGCGCGTGCAAGATCCCCCCTGGCGAACTGGAGGAGGCGGTTGCCAGGCTGGTGCCAGACCACCGGCCCGACGACCTCCTGATCGGCGTCGAGCACGGCGACGACGCGGCCGTCGTCCAGATCAGCGACACGAGGGCCATCGTCGCGACGGCCGACTTCTTCACCCCGGTCGTCGATGACGCGAGGACCTTCGGCCGGATCGCCGCGGCCAACGCGTTGTCCGACGTCTACGCGGTCGGCGGTGAACCGCTGGTCGCGCTCAACCTGCTGGGCTGGCCGCGCGACGTGCTCAGCGCGGACCTGGCCGCCGACGTGCTCGGCGGCGGCCTGGAGGTCGCCAGGCAGGCCGGCTGTCACGTGGCCGGCGGTCACAGCATCGATGACCCCGAGCCGAAATACGGCATGGCGGTCACGGGCCTGGCCGACCCAGGCCGGCTGCTGCGGATCGACGCCGGCGCTCCCGGCACGCCGCTGTCGCTGACCAAGCCCCTGGGCACCGGCATCCTGAACGCGATGCACAAGGCGACGGGCCAGACCAGCGAGGCCGCTGTCGCGGTGATGACCACGCTGAACGCGGAAGCCAGCCGGGCGGCGCTGGCGGCAGGCCTGTGCTGCTGCACCGATGTGACCGGATTCGGGCTGCTCGGGCACGCGTTCAAGCTCGCACGGGCGAGCGGGGTCAGCGCGGTCATCGATCACCGCGCGGTCCCGGTGATCGAAGGAACGCGCGAGGCACAGCGCGCCGGCCATCTGCCCGGCGGCAGCCGTCGTAATCTGGCCTGGGTTGCGCCGCACGCGGACCTCGGCGGCCTGTCCGATGACGAGCTGCTGCTGCTGGCCGACGCCCAAACCTCAGGCGGCCTGCTGCTCGCGGGTGAGATTCCGGGCGCGACGGTCATAGGCGAGCTTGTGCCACGCGGCGATTGTGTCATAACAGTTACGTAGCTATTACTTTCTGTAGTTACCGTGAGGGTTTTGTGGGCAGGCTGCACTCACGGCTAGCACGACATCGGGCAGACTATGCCGGTGGCCCTGCCCGCGGAGACGCTGTCCTAGCTGCCGCCAGGTGCAACAAGCAACAGCTGTCACTCGTCTGACAGGAGAATCCGGACGTTCCGCGATACGCGATTGGTGTTCAGCGCAGGACGGCGACCGGCTCCGGCCGCGGACAAAGGAGGATCGGAGCGTGCAGGCACAGGCCGAGAGGGAGCCGGCCGACGCCCCGGGCCGAGACCGGCCGTGGCGGCCGCCGTGGCACTGGCTTCTCGGCAGCGGCTGGCTGACCCTGGCCACCCTGGTATTCCTGCTCTCGCTGACGGCGTTCCTGACCGACCAGGCCGTCCATAGGAACGCCGTCCTGACCTGGTATGACCTCAGGGTCTACAACGACGCTGGCCTGATCACCAGGCAGCTTCCCTCGATCCTCTACACCTGGCAGCTCAAGGCCGGCGTCCAGTTCACCTACACCCCGTTTGCCGCCCTTGTCTTCGCCGGCGGGTCGCTGCTCCCGATCATGACGCTGCGCTGGATCATGACGGTGGCCAGCCTGGCGGCCGTTCCGCTGACGGCGTGGCTGACGCTCGGCGGCATGGGCCGGCGCGGTCCTGGCCGCCTCGCGGCCGCGCTCGCGGTGAGCGCGCCAGCCCTGTGGCTAGAGCCGGTCGTCAAGGGCCTGTTCCTCGGTCAGATAGAGCCGCTGCTGATGCTCCTGGTGGTCTGGGACCTGACCAGGAAGGACTCACGGCAGTGGAAGGGCATCGGGATCGGCATCGCGGCCGGGATCAAGCTCATTCCGCTGCTGTTCATCCCGTACCTGCTGTTTGCCGGCAAGGTCAGGCAGGCGGCGATCGCGACCGGCGCGTTCGCAGCCACCGTCGTGATCGGCTTCATCAGCCTGCCGGCACCGTCGGCCTCGTACTGGCTGACCGGGTACTTCATGCGCCCTGGGCGGACCGGCTCGGTCCACTCCCTGGTCAACCAGTCACTGCTCGGCACGCTCGCGAGGCTCTACGGCACCGTCGCCGCCGCGCGGCCGGTCTGGCTGCCGCTTGCCCTGGTCGTGGCCGCGGCCGGCCTGGCCGGCGGCGCGATGCTGAGCAGGACAGGGCGCCCGGTCCATGGCTGGGTCCTGGTCGGCATCACGAGCGTGCTCGTCTCGCCGATCAGCTGGGATCACCACTGGGTGTGGGTGGTACCGGTGCTCGCCCTGATGGCGGGCCTGACGTTCACGGCCAGGCCGGTCGTCAAGGCCTGCTACATCGCGGGGATCGTGGTCATCTCCGGTCTGATGGCCTCCTGGCCGTGGAAGTACAGCGGGCCGCACGGGTACGTCCCGCGGCGCGGCCTGCTGGGCTGGTTCGTGAAACCGCCCGAAGTCACCCAGATCACGGTCGTGCATGGCTGGCAGCTGCTGACCTGGAATCTCTGGGTCGCGGTCGGCATCGTGATCTACCTGGCGCTGGTGGCGGCGGCGATCGTGACCTGGCACAAGCGCCCGCGGCGGCAGGTTCCCGTCTTCATGGCGCAGAGCCCGATCGACGCGCTGCTCGCGCGTGCCGATGCGGTGCTGCGGGGCGGCGCCCTGGCGGGCGTGTCAGGATCAGCCGACAAGCCGCCGGCCGGAGCTAACGGCGAGGTCAAGAACGGCGAGGTCAAGAACGGCGAGGTCATTGGTGAGACCGCCGGATCCCGCGACGGCAAGGACAACGCCGATGCTGGCGCGAGCCGGCCGACGGCTACCGTGCCGCGGCCGGCTCGCTGACGATCCGCTGTCTCGCTGACGATCCGCTGTCTCGCTGACGATCCGCTGTCTCGCTGACGGTCTGCGTCGTGCCGGCGCGCTACCGCAGCGCAGGCTCCCTGACCCCGCTCTCCTGGTTGCTGACGGCGGCGTGCTCAGCTGCGCTCGCTTGCGCGATCCGGCGCTCAGCGCGGCCGCGCCGCGCGAACGCCGCGAGGGCGAGAACGGCCGCGGCGATCAGCACGACAGCCGCCGCTCCGATGCCTAGGCGCGCCAGCGCGGTGTTGATCACGTGGACGTCAATCATCGTCGGCTCCTCTGCCGTTCTGCGGACAGATCTCCATGTGCACGGTGTTCACATTGACTTATGATGACCAGTTAAGTGAACGCTGTCAACATAGCGGGCGTGTGGACCGCAGGCCGGGTTACCTGGCCTCGAGCGGGTCTCCCTTGATGCCGTTGAGCAGGAAGTCCGAGGTGCGATCGATGGCACTGGCCTGATCGTCGGGCCCGAGCGTTGCGAGCGGTCCGTCGGTCAGCAGCGTGGCCAGCCCGTGCACGGTCGCCCAGGCGGGAATCTCCGCTCCCGCCCGCCTGGCCTGGTCAAGCACCCCGTGCTCGACCAGTTCATCGAGCACGCCGCTGAGCAGCATGAACGGTCCCTGACTGACCATCCGCTCGGCCGCTCCTGGTCGCAGCTTGTCAGGGGGGCAGAACGCGGTCCTGAACAGCCCCGGATCCTCCACGGCGAACCTGATGTAAGCGCGCCCGAGCGCCCGCAGCCGGCGCACCGCCTCCCGCGCGGGATCTGGTTCCGGGGTTCCTGACTCCAGGCTCTGCCGCATCGCGGCTCCCAGCGCCTCGATCGCGCGCTGCCTGACAACGCCAAGCAGTTCGTCGTGATCGGCGAAGTGCCGGTAGGCTGCCGCGGCCGACACCCCGGCCTGCCGGGCGGCAGCCCGCAGCACCACGGCGTCAGGGCCGCCGGCCCTGGCCATGTCGGTGGCGGCGTCGGCGAGCGCGTTCGGCAGGTCGCCATGGTGATAGCTGCTGCGCAGATGCCCGCGGGTCCTGGTGCCGCGGTCATCCGGGTACTGCGCCATCACGTCATAGTGCTGCACAAACGCTACGCAGACAACGTTTACACGCCCCGCCCGTGCGCGCGTAGCCTCAAAGCTGGACCAGACGGGAGGCGCGGGCGGATGAGCGGCAGGACGGCACGCCGGCGAGTGCGCAGGATCCGGCTGACTGATGAACCAGGCGCGGCGCAGCTTGCCGAGCGCTCCGACCTGCTCGCCGCGGAGGAGCCGCTCGGGATCAGGGTGGCCGGGCAGGCGCTCACCATGACCATGCGGACGCCGGGCGATGACATCGACCTCACCGCGGGCTTCCTGGTCAGCGAGGGCGTCGTCAGGCAGGCCGGCGACATCGCCTCGATCCGCCTGTGCGACGGGACGGCCTGCGGCCACGCGGGGCACGACGGGCTAGGGAACATCGTCGACGTCGACCTGCGACCCGGCCTGGCGGTGGCGCCAGCGATCCGCAGGACCTTCATGACCACCAGCGCGTGCGGCGTCTGCGGGAAGGCGAGCACCGCCGAGCTGTTCGTTAAGCAAACCTGGGGGATTAACGAAGACCAGGCGAGCATCCCGGCAGCCAGGCTGACCACGATGCCCGGGGCTCTGCGCGACGACCAGCGGGTATTCGCCAGCACAGGCGGGCTGCACGCGGCTGGCGTGTTCGCACCCGATGGCGAGCTGATCGCCGTTCGCGAGGACGTGGGCAGGCACAACGCCGTCGACAAGGTCGTGGGCTGGGCGCTGCGGAACGGCAGGCTGCCGATGCGCGGCTGCGTCCTGCTGGTCAGCGGGCGCGCGTCGTTCGAGCTCGTCCAGAAGGCCGTGCTCGCCGGGTTCCCCGTGCTCGCCGCGGTGTCGGCCCCGTCCTCGCTTGCCGCCGACCTGGCCGAGGAGGCCGGGCTGACGCTGGTCGGGTTCCTGCGCGGCGGCTCGATGAACGTCTACACCCGCCCCGACCGGGTGCTGGCGGAATCCGCGGCCGCCAGGTAGCGGGTGGCGAAAGGCCGATCCGGCCCCGTCAAGCCGATCGACCTTCGGTAGCCCGATCGGCAATTGTCAGACCGACCGGGCGTCGGTTAGCAGGCCTCGCCTGACCGCGAGATCCGTCTTGCTGAAGATCGTGTCCACCACGATGCCGATCATGAGGATCACGATCACGATCGAGGTGGCGCCGGTTAGATCCTGGTTGTCCTGCGCGTTGTTCAGCAGGATGCCCAGCGAGAGATTGCCGACGATGATGACCAGGAGCTGGCCGGCCATCAGGCTGCGCCAGGCGAATGCCCAGCCCTGCTTGAGCCCCGCGAGGTAAGCCGGCAGCGTCGCGGGCAGGATCAGGTACCGGTACAGGGCGACGCCGCGCAGGCCCATGGTCCGGCCAGCCCGCAGCAGCAGCGGCGGCGTGTAGCCGACGCCGGTGATCAGGCCATTGGCGATCGACGGGGCGGCGCCAAGCACCATCACGAACAGGATGGCCGACTCGGTCGTGCCGAACAGGATGATCGCGAACGGGGACCAGGCGATCGACGGCGTCGTCTGCAGGCCGCTGATGATCGATCAGGTCGCCGCGCGCAGCGGAGGACTCCTGGACACGATCGCGCCGATGACCGAGCCGATCAGCATGGCCACCAGGTAGCCGAGGACCGCCGTCCTGATGGTGTTCCCGATGGCGTCCCAGAGCTGCGCGTGCCGCAACTGATCCCAGAGATTCGCGAGACCGGCTCCCGGGCCCTTGACCAGCCCGGTGGAGGCGTCGCCGTGGAAGTCGCTGAGATAGAACAGCTGCCACTCGCCCGATCCGGCACCGGCGGCCAGCCCTGGGGTCAGTCCCCGTCAGTCCCCTGGCTCTGTCATCGTGAGACCCTGCACCGCGGGGAAGCGCTGCAGGCACTGCTGCAGCCTGGCCATGTCGGCGTCGGTCGCCTGGGTGGAGATGAACCGGACTGACCCGACGATCCGCCCTGCCGAGGTTGGCTTGACCGGCTCGGCGCGCAGGCCAGAGGCGTGCGCGCAGGAAGCGGTCACGTGCCGGGCCGTGGCGAGCGTCGTGTTGCTGGCCAGCTGCACCACGACCCACTGCTGCCCGAGCGCCGAGCCCATCCGCGCGCAGCCGCCGAGCAGGACCGCGAACGCAACGGCCGCGCATGCGGCGAGCCTGGCGCGGGTGGCGGACACAGGCCAAGCTTAGGCTGGCGCTCGCACGGTCATGACTGGACCTTCATCGCAGGGTGGAATCGAGGAGGCAGGATGCGACAGGCGAGGCGCGGCAATCCCCCGATCGAGGACTACGCGCTGATCGGCGACATGCAGTCGGCGGCGCTGGTCAGCAGGGAAGGCGCGATCGACTGGCTCTGCCTGCCTCGCTTCGACTCCGATGCCGTCTTCGCGGCGCTGCTCGGCGACCGGCGGAACGGGCAGTGGCGGCTGAACCCGGCCGCCGAGGAGGGGCCGCGGTCCCGGGCCGGCCAGGTCGAGCGGCGGTACCAGAAGGACACGCTGATCCTGGAGACCACGTGGACGACCGTCAGCGGCGTCGTCAAGGTGATCGACTTCATGCCGCCGCGCGGCGCAGACACGCCGGTGCTGATCAGGATCGTCGAGGGCGTCGAGGGCGCCGTCGAGATGGAGAGCTACCTCACGCTGCGCTTCGGGTACGGCCGGGTCGTGCCCTGGGTCCGCAGGGTCGACCATGCCGTCTGGGCGGTCGCCGGGCCTGACTCTGTCTGGCTGCGCACGCCGGTCAAGCTGGTCGGACGCGAGATGGCACACCAAGCCGACTTCGTGGTGCGGGCCGGCGACCGGGTGCCGTTCGTGCTGACCTGGATGCCGTCACACCACCAGGGACCGGCACCCGACGTGCAGGCAGACGAGGCACTGGCGCGGACCGAGTCCTACTGGGCTGACTGGGTGTCCCGGTGTTCCTACCGGGGCACGTACCGGGACGCGGTTGTCAGGTCGCTGATCACGATCAAGGCGCTGACCTACGAGCCCACGGGCGGGATCGTCGCCGCGCCGACCACGTCGCTGCCCGAGGACATCGGCGGCGTGCGGAACTGGGATTACAGGTACTGCTGGCTGCGCGACTCGACGATCGTGCTCGAGGCGCTGCTGCGCACCGGATACATGGAAGAAGCGGCGGCCTGGCGCGACTGGCTGGGCAGGGCGGTGGCCGGGTCCGCCGCGGACGTGCAGATCATGTACGGCGTGGCTGGCGAGCGGCGGCTGCCCGAATGGACCGCCGGCTGGCTGCCAGGGTACGAGAACTCGGCCCCGGTGCGAATCGGAAACGACGCCGTCAAGCAGGTTCAGTTTGACGTCTACGGCGAGGTCGTGGACACGATCATGCTCGGGCGCCAGGCCGGGCTCTCCTTCGACAAGCACTCGACCAGCCTGATCGACCAGCTCCTCAGCTACCTCGAGCGGCACTGGTCCGAGCCGGACGAGGGAATCTGGGAGGTGCGCGGAGGCCCGAAGCACTTCGTCCATTCCAAGGTGATGGCCTGGGTCGCGTTCGACCGCAGGATCAAGATGGCGGAGACCGGGCTGTCGTTCACGCCCGAGTCGAACCTGACGCGGTGGCGCTCGATCAGGGACCAGATCCACGCTCAGGTGTGCGAGCAGGGCTACGACCCGAGCCGCGGCACGTTCACGCAGTACTACGGCAGCGACTCGCTGGACGCCGCGGTGCTGCAGGTGGCCGGGACCGGATTCCTGCCGCCCGACGACGCCCGCGTCATCTCCACGGTCCGGATGATCAGGCGCGCGCTCACCGACGACGGCCTGGTGCTGCGCTACTCCCAGCCGGATAGCGGCACCTCAGTCGACGGCCTGCCAGGCTCCGAGGGAGCCTTCCTGGCCTGCAGCTTCTGGCTGGTCAACGCCTTGAACCTGATCGGCGAGAACGAAGAGGCCACGGCCATGTTCGAGCGGCTGCTCACACTGCGCAGCGACGTCGGGCTGCTCAGCGAGGAGTACGACCCGCGGTACCACCGCCAGGTCGGCAACAGCCCGCAGGCCTTCAGCCACGTGCCGCTGATCCTGGCCGCGCTCAACCTGGAGCACCACGAAATGCAGCACGCGCGCCGCACCGGCCTGCCTTCATGATCACGGACGTCTTTCTGCGTGGCGGCCGAAAGGTGTCGGTCATCATGAAATCCCTGGCCGGCCGTCAGTCGCCGTAGCCGACCCGGCGTAGCTGCTGTCCGGCGACCTTCTCGATCTCGGCGAGCTGCGCCGGGCTGAGCAGCCGGCGCCAGCCCTCGATCTGCTTGCGGCCGTGCGGGACATCGATCGAGGTGATCTTCGCCTCGATGAAGTCCGAGAGGGCCGCCGCCGTGGCTCGAGGTTCCTTGATCACCTGCTCGTAGCGGAGCGTGGTCAGCTGGTCAGCGCCCAGGCTGTTGCGCAGCCTCGCCATCTTGGTGACAGCGCCGCGCCACCGCATCGCACATTTTCCTGCGGCGGACAAGGCGGGCCAGGCGATGCGGTCGTCCTCGGTCTCGACGCCGAAGAACGGGTTGGGGAACTCGGACTCGACGTTGGCGACGCCGCCGCGGAACCACGTGAGCTCCTCGGGATCGGACAGCATCGCGGCGGTGACCGCGCGGCCATCACGGACGACCTGGATAATCCGGGCATCAGAGAAGGCGTCGACGAGTCCCTCGGCACAATAGATCAGCGCCGGGCTCGCGTCGCCGTACCTGCTGATCTCCTTCTCGTCTACGCAGGTCCCCGCGGCGGACCTGGCGGCGGCGGCCTGGCACTCGGGCCGGCAGGTCAGGCACGCCTGCGCGGTGACCTGCCAGCCCTGCGCGTACGCGTCCCTGAGCACGGTCGCGGCTGCCTCTCCCCTGCCCTCCTGGATCGACGGCGCGCGCGCGAACGCGAACACGACGCTGAGCACGCTGGGCTGGCCCACGGTGAAGTGAAAGCCAGGAGTGCGCTTCAGAGCACGGGTGAGCAGGTCGGCGCCGGAGTGCGGCGCGCCGATCACGAAGACCGGCTGGCGGACCTTTCGTCCGTTGACGACCAGGATGTAGGGACGCGGGCGTGTCGACATGGCTGGTATCAAGTGTGGCATCGCGCGGGGACCGGTCCGGCAGGACCGCATGGAACCGGCGAAACGCGGTAGCTAGCGGGCCATGGTTACTTACATCATCGTCCTGCTGGTGATCGGGCTGATCGCCGGCGCGGTCGCGAGGCTGCTCGTGCCGGGCCGTGACCCCATCGGATTCTTCGGCACGATCCTGCTTGGCGTGGTCGGGTCCTTCGTCGGCGGGTTCATCTGGAACCTGATCGAGTACCACAAGGTGGCCCCGGCCAAGTTCCACACCGTGGGCATCATCGGGTCGATACTCGGCGCCATCCTCGTGCTGATCCTGGTGCGGCTCAGCGGGGCCGAGCGCGGCCACCGCAGGCGCTGGGGCCGCAGCTACCGCCGCAGCCGCATCTGACCACGTCAGGCGCGAACGGGTACCTGCGCGTCAGGTGACGGCGACGGTGCGGGCTCCTGGCTGGCGAACTGCGTGTGGTATAGCTCGGTGTACAGCCCGCCGGCGGCGAGCAGCTCGGCGTGCGTGCCCCGCTCGGTCACCTTGCCGCCGTCGATGACGAGGATCTGGTCGGCCTGGATGATCGTCGACAGCCGGTGCGCGATCACCAGCGACGTGCGGCCGGCGAGCGCGGTCTTCAGCGCACGCTGCACAGCAGCCTCAGACTCAGAGTCCAGGTGCGCGGTCGCCTCGTCGAGCACCACCACGGACGGGGCCTTGAGCAACAGCCTGGCAAGCGCGATCCGCTGCTTCTCCCCTCCGGACAGCCGGTAGCCGCGGTCCCCCACGATCGTGTCGAGGCCGTCCGGCAGCGTGTCGATCAGCGGCCAGATCTGGGCCGCCTTGCACGCCTCGATGAGCTCGGCCCCGGTGGCCCCCGGCTTGGCGTAGCTGAGGTTGGCCCTGATCGTGTCGTGGAACATGTGCGCGTCCTGCGTCACCACGCCGATGGCGTCGTGCAGCGACTCTTGCGTCACGCCCTTGATGTCGTCGCCGTCGATCGTGATCGTCCCCGATCGCGGGTCGTAGAGCCTGGCCACCAGGTGCGTGATCGTGGTCTTGCCAGCGCCAGACGGTCCAACCAGCGCGGTGAGCTGGCCGGCCTGGGCATCGAAGCTGATATCCCGCAGCACGTCGGTGTTGGCATCGGTGCGCTCGGGGACAGGCAGCGCGATCGACTCGAGCGAGGCCAGCGACACCTCGGACGCCGTCGGGTACCTGAACCACACGTGGTCGAACCTGATAGCCGGAGCCGACTCGCCTGTCCGCAGCGGCACGGCATCGGGTGCGTCCTCGATCAGCGGCTTGAGGTCGAGCACCTCGAACACCCTGTCAAAGCTGACCAGCGCCGTCATGACGTCGACCTGCACGTTGGACAGTGACGTGATGGGGCCGTAAAGCCTGCTGATCAGCGCCGCAAGCGCGACCAGCGTGCCGATCTTGAAGAAGTTGTCGATGACGAGGATGCCGCCGAGCCCGTACACCACCGCGGTCGCGAGCGAGGCCAGCAGGGTCAGCGCGATGAACAGGGTCGAGCCGTACATGGCCGTCTGAACGCCGATGTCACGGACGCGGCCTGCCCGGTTACCGAAGACATCGGCCTCTTCGCGCGGCCTGCCGAACAGCTTGACCAGCATCGCGCCTGCCACGTTGAAGCGCTCCGTCATCGTCGACCCCATCGCGGCGTCGAGCTGCATCGACTCCCTGGTGAGCCGCTGCAGCTTCCGCCCGACGAACCTGGCGGGCAGGATGAACAGCGGGATCAGCACCAGCGCGACGAGCGTGACCTGCCAGGACAGCGAGACCATCACGATCAGCACGAGCGTGAGCGAGAGCACGTTCGCGACCACCGACGACAGCGTGGAGGTCAGCGCCTGCTGGGCGCCGATCACGTCGCTGTTCAGCCGGCTCACCAGCGATCCGGTCTGGGTCCTGGTGAAGAACGCGATCGGCTGCTGCTGCACGTGCCGGAAGACCTCGGTGCGCAGGTCGTAGATCAGGCCCTCGCCGATCCGCGCCGAGTACCAGCGCTGGCCGATCGACAGCACGGCGTCGAACAGCGCCAGGCCGGCGACCGAGGCGCCGATCGCGAGCACGATCCCCGTGTTGCGCGGCAGGATGCCGTTGTCGATCAGGCCGCGCAGCAGCAGCGGGACGGCGACGGTGATCCCGGCGTCGAGGGCGACGATGAGCAGGAACCAGATGAGCTCACGGCGGTACGGGCGCGCGTAGGACATGATCCGGCGGATCGTGCCCGGCTTGATTCGCTGCTGGGTGATGGAGCGGTCGCGGGAGAACGAGCGCATCGCGTGCCAGCTGCCATACGTCATGCCGGTTGGCAACGGCGCAGCGGCCGCCGAGCTTCCCTTGTCAGCTAAGGGCGTAACCGGCTTCTGAGCAGCTCGGCCTGAGCGCGTCGCTCCGCGGCGGCCTGCCCGGCCACGGTATTGCCAGGCGCCTGCTGCAGCAGCGCCTTGGTCGCCCGCGCGGCCGCCGGGTCGGTGGCGAGCAGCGCGGCGACGAGGTCGGCGACGGCCGCGTCGAGTTCGTCGGCCGGGACAACCAGCTCGGCGAGGCGCAGCAGCAGCGCCTCGGCCGCTGTCACGGTCCTGGCCGTCAGGCACAACTCGATCGCGCGCGGCAGGCCGACAAGGTCGACGAGCGGCTTCGTGCCGGTGAGATCGGGCACCAGGCCGAGCGCGGGCTCCTTCATGCAGAGCTTGGCGTCCTCGGCCAGGATGCGCAGGTCACAAGCGAGCGCGAGCTGGAACCCGGCGCCGATCGCGTGGCCCTGGACAGCCGCGATCGAGACGATCGACGGCTCCCGCAGCCACAGGTAGCCAGCCTGATAGCTGGCCACCTTCTGGTCGAAGTCCGGATCAGCCGGGGCGGCGATGGGGTCGTCGCCCGTCGCTCCCGTCAGCAGGTTCAGGTCAATCCCGGCGCAGAAGGACGGGCCGTCGCCGCGCACGACCACGACCCTGACGTCGGGCGGCAGGGTCGCGCCGATCTCGGCGAGGCCATGCCAGACGGCCGGGGTCATCGCGTTCCTGCGCTCCGGCCGCCCTAGCGTGACGGTCGCGACCGCACCGTCGATGGCGAGCCGCAGCCCGTCGGTCACCCTTTGGCCCGGCCCCTCGTCGCACCACCGCGGCTGCGGAGCGCCACACCGGACTCGGCGAGTATCCGGTGGATGAACCCGTAGGACCTGCCGGTCGAGGCGGCCAGCGCGCGGATGCTCTCCCCTGCGCTGTACCGCTTCTGCAGGTCAGAGGCGAGCTTCGTGCGATCGGCACCTGTCACCCTAGTGCCCTTCTTGAGGGTCTCGGTCACGCCATCCTCCCGGAGAACTGAAGCGGCCGCTGACTGCCGTTTGGTGCACTGCGTACCTCGCCATGATCACGCAAGAAGGCGTGATCGGCTACCCACACGGCAGCAAAAGATCGTGACAATTGCTGACCATCGCCGCGCCTATCTACGAGGTCGCCAGAAAGCCGTATCTCCTCACGCAAGAGCGACGAGATCGACCAGGTCAGCGCTCCAAAGATCCTCAACACCATCGGGAAGCAACAGGACTCGCTCGGGCCCGAGCGCGTCAACCGCACCTTCGTCGTGGGTAACCAGAACAATTGCACCGCTATACCGGCGCAGGGCCGACAGGATCTCTGCTCGGCTGCCCGGATCGAGGTTGTTGGTGGGCTCGTCGAGAAGCAGCACGTTCGCGCCCGAGACGACCAGCAGCGCGAGCGCGAGCCTGGTCTTCTCGCCGCCGGAGAGAACTCCTGCGGGCTTGGCCACGTCGTCGCCGGAGAACAGGAAGGAGCCGAGGATGCCACGCTGGTCGGCCTCGGTCAGCTGCGGGGCCGCGGCCTTCATGTTCTCGAGCACGGTGCGCTCGTTGTCCAGCGTCTCGTGCTCCTGGGCGTAGTAGCCGATCCGAAGCCCGTGCCGGGCCCGCACCTCGCCGGTGTCCGGCCGCTCGACGCCGGCGAGCAGCCGCAGCAGCGTGGTCTTGCCAGCGCCGTTGAGGCCGAGCACGACGATCCTCGCGCCCCTGTCGACGGCCATGTCGACATCGGTAAAGACCTCGAGCGAGCCGTAGGACTTGGACAGTCCCTCGGCGGTCAGCGGTACCTTGCCGCAGTGCGCCGGTTCGGGGAACCTCAGCCTCGCGACGCGGTCGGGCTGACGGTCGGCGCTGACGCCGGCCAGCAGCCGCCCGGCGCGCTTGGCCATGCCCTGCGCTGCCTTCGCCTTCGTCGCCTTGGCCCGCATCTTGTCGGCCTGTGACTGCAGCGCGGCGGCCTGGCGTTCGGCGTTGACCCGCTCCCGCCTGCGCCGCCGCGCGTCGGTCTCGCGCTGCTCCAGGTAGGTCTTCCAGCCGACGTTGTAGACGTCGAGGACCGTGCGGTCGGCGTCGAGATGGAACACCTTGGTCACCAGCGCCGCCAGCAGGTCGGTGTCGTGGCTGACCACGATCAGCCCGCCGCGGTAGCTGCGCAGGTGGTCGCGAAGCCAGCTCACCGAGTCCGCGTCCAGGTGGTTGGTCGGCTCGTCGAGCAGCAGGACGGACGCCCCGCCGAATAGGATCCTGGCGAGTTCGACCCGGCGGCGCTGGCCGCCGGACAGCGTGCGCAGGGGCTGCTTGAGTACCTTGGCTGGCAGCCCGAGGCTCGAGGCGAGCGAGGCCGCCTCCGCCTCAGCGGCGTAGCCGCCGAGGACGGTGAGCCGCTCTTCCAGGTGGCCGTAGCGGCGCACGGCCGCGTCGCGCCTCGCCGGGTTGGTGTCGGCCATGCCGAGCTCGGCCCGCCGCATCCCGGCCAGCACCTCGTCGAGCCCGCGGGCCTGCAGGATCCGGTCCGTCGCCAGCGCGTCCAGGTCGCCGGTCCTGGTGTCTTGCGGCAGGTACCCGATCGTCTCGTTGCTCAGGATCTGGCCGGCCGCCGCCTGGCCCTCGCCGGCCAGGACCTTCAGCAGCGTGGTCTTGCCGGCGCCGTTCCTGCCGACCAGGCCGATCTTGTCGCCGGCCGCGACCTGGAACGCGACGTCCTCCACGAGCAGGCGCGCGCCAGCGCGCAGTTCAAGGTCGTGGACGGTAATCATCGGGATCGCTCACTCTCGAAGTTCTCTTAGCGGATATATCGGACACCAATAGGCCCACACCTGCTATCGGCGTGGGCGTCCCGCTAAGAGGTGAGCGAATGCATGTCATCAGTCTACCGGCCAGGGCCCGCCACCCCCAACGCATTACCCCCACCTGTGAACCCTCAGTGGGCCCAGGGCACCACCAAGGGTTCACAGGTGGGGGAGGAAGCAGGCGGCGGATCAGGGTGCCGGGGTTCGGAGGCGGCGGGCGGCGCGGTTGAGGGCGCTGGTGACGGCGCGCAGGGAGGCGCGGACGATGGACTCGCTGACGCCGACGCCCCAGTAGACGCGGTCGCCTACCTCGATCTCGAGGTAGGCGGCGGCCTCGGCGTCGCGGCCCGCGGTGAGCGCGTGCTCGGCGTAGTCGAGGACGCGGACGGTGACGCCGCCGAGGCCCATGTCGAGCGCCGAGATCGCGTCGCAGAAGGCGGCGATGGGCCCGTTGCCGATGCCGGTGAGCTCGTAGTCCGTGCCGAACGCGCGGACGGTCGTGCTGATCCGCTCGGTGCCGTCGTCGCTCGTCGAGGCGAAGCTGACCAGCTCGAACGCACCCGGCGCGAGGTACTCGGCCTCGAAGGCCTGCCACATCTGGGCCGCGTCGACCTCGCCGCCCTCGTTCTCGGTGCGGCGCTGGATCACCTGGCTGAACTCGATCTGCAGCCGGCGGGGCAGGTCCAGATGGTGGTCGTGCTTCATGATGTAGGCGACGCCGCCCTTGCCGGACTGCGAATTGACCCGGATCACGGCCTCGTAGGACCGGCCGACGTCCTTCGGGTCGATCGGCAGGTACGGCATCTGCCACGGCATCTCGGACGCTGTCTTGCCAGCCTCGGCGGCGATCTTCTCCAGCCGGTCGAAGCCCTTCTTGATCGCGTCCTGGTGCGACCCGGAGAACGAGGTGTACACCAGGTCGCCGGCGTACGGATGCCGCTCGTGCACGCCGATCCTGTTGCAGTACTCGGCGGTGCGCCTGATCTCGTCGATGTCGCTGAAGTCGATCATCGGGTCGATGCCCTGGCTGTACAGGTTCAGGCCCAGGGTGACCAGGTCGACGTTGCCCGACCGCTCGCCGTTGCCGAACAGGCAGCCCTCGACGCGCTGCGCCCCGGCCAGCACCGCCAGCTCGGCGTCGGCAATGGCGGTGCCGCGGTCGTTGTGCGTGTGCACCGACAGCGCGATGTGCTCGCGCCTGGTCAGGTTCCTGCTCATCGCTTCGATCTGGTCGGCGTAGACGTTCGGCGTGGAGCGCTCGACCGTGCACGGCAGGTTCAGCACGATCTCCCTGCCAGGCCCTGGCTGCCAGGCGTCCATCACGGCCTCGCAGATCTCCAGCGAGAAGTCGAGCTCGGTGTCCATGAAGATCTCAGGCGAGTACTCGTAGCCGAAGTCCGTGCCAGGCAGGTACTGCCCCGCGAACTTCATGACCGCCCTGGTCCCGTCCACGGCCACCGCCTCGCACTCCTTGCGGCCGTCGCCGTCCCAGCCGAAGACCACGCTGCGGAACATCGGGGCCGCGGCGTTGTACAGGTGCACGGTGGCCTGGTGAGCCCCGATCAGCGAGGTCACGGTACGCTCGATCAGCTCCTCGCGGGCCTGGGTGAGCACCGAGATGCGGACGTCGTCCGGAACCGAGCCGGACTCGATCAGGCTGCGGATGAAGTCGAAGTCGGTCTGGCTCGCGGCCGGGAAGCCGACCTCGATCTCCTTGTAGCCCATGCGCACGAGCAGGTCGAACATGGCCTGTTTGCGGGCGGCGTTCATCGGGTCGATCAGCGCCTGGTTCCCGTCGCGCAGGTCGGTGGACAGCCAGCGCGGCGCGGCGGTGACGGTGCGCGACGGCCAGCGCCGGTCAGGCAGGTCGACGGCGGGGAACGGGCGGTAGCGGTGGCACGGCATGCCGGAAGGAACTTGCGAAGACTGACTCATGATGCTGCTCTCCTGTGCTGCTTTCCTGTCGGTGCTTGCGCATCGGGTCACCGGTCGTGGTCGGCGACAGCGCAACACCCCGCGGCGAGGGGCCGACCCTAGCGGGCCTCGCCGCGGCTGCGAAGAAGCAGGCCGCACGTCATGATCGGGCCAGGATAGCCGGCCAGCGCCCCGGCATGCATCGCGGGCGGCCCCGATAGAGTGCGACGGGTGACTACAGAGCAGCAGACCGCGCAGATCGGTGTCACGGGGCTCGCCGTCATGGGCCGCAACCTCGCGCGCAACCTGGCCAGGCACGGGTACCGGGTAGCGGCGCACAACAGAACCTACGAGCGGACGCAGAGCCTGATGGCCGACCACGGCCACGAGGGCATGTTCGTGCCGAGCAGGACGACGGCCGAGTTCGTCGCGTCGCTCGAGCGGCCAAGGGCGATCATCATCATGGTCAAGGCTGGCCAGCCCACCGACGCCGTGATCGGCGAGGTCGTGCCGCTGCTTGATGCCGGCGACATCGTGATCGACTGCGGTAACGCGCACTTCGCCGATACCCGCAGAAGGGAGCGCGAGCTCAGGGAGCATGACCTGCATTTTGTCGGCTCGGGCGTCTCGGGTGGTGAAGAGGGCGCGCTGAACGGGCCGAGCATCATGCCAGGCGGCTCGCAGGAGTCCTACCGCACGCTCGGGCCGATCTTCGAGAACATCGCCGCCCAGGTGGACGGGACCCCGTGCTGCACGCACGTCGGTCCCGACGGTGCCGGGCACTTCGTGAAGATGGTGCACAACGGCATCGAGTACGCGGACATGCAGCTCATCGCCGAGGCCTACGACCTGCTGCGGACGGGCACCGGCGCCAGCCCGGCCGAGCTCGCCGGGATCTTCCGCACCTGGAACGAGGGTGACCTCGAGTCCTTCCTGATCGAGATCACCGCCGACGTGCTAGCTCACACGGACGCCGGCACAGGGAAGCCGTTCGTTGACGTCGTCCTCGACCAGGCCGAGCAGAAGGGAACGGGGCGGTGGACCGTGCAGAGCGCGCTGGACCTCGGCGTCCCGATCACGGGCATTGCCGAGGCCACGTTCGCCCGCTCGCTGTCGGGCCACGCCGGCCAGCGCGCGGCCGCGCGCAAGGCGTTCGGCATCGAGATCGCTTCGCTGCCAGCTGATCGCGATGGTTTCACCGACGACGTGCGGAAGGCCCTGTACGCGTCCAAGGTCGTGGCGTACGCGCAGGGGTTCGACCAGATCCAGGCAGGCAGCGACGAGTACGGCTGGCACATCGACGCCGGCGCGATGGCCACGATCTGGCGCGGCGGCTGCATCATCAGGGCCAGGTTCCTGAACCGCATCAGCGAGGCCTTCGACGCTGACCCAGCGCTGCCCAGCCTGCTGGTCGCGCCGTACTTTGCCGAGGCGGTCTCGGCGGGGCTGCCGAGCTGGCGGCGGATCGTCGCCGACGCCGCGATGGCCGGCGTGCCGGTTCCGGCATTCGCGTCCTCGCTCGCCTACTTCGACGGGCTGCGCAGGGACCGGCTGCCCGCGGCGCTGATCCAGGGCCTGCGCGACAACTTCGGCGCGCACACCTACCGCAGGGTCGACAGGGACGGGACCTTCCACACGCTCTGGGCCGGCGACGGCTCCGAGGTCCCCGCCTAGCCAGGCTCGGTAAGCGTGATCTTGATCGCGCGGTACAGGCGGGGTGCGTCCTTCAGGACGGTCAGCCTGGGGTCGGGAACGGTCAGGAACGCGCCGGTCGCCTGCGCGAAGTAGCCGGCCAGCCTGGGATCTGTCCGCAGGCCCGCCATGGCGCGGCGATCGCCGCCGAGGACGACAGCGTCGAGCCTGTACGGGCCGAACACCGCGGCGGCGGTTTCGGCGGCGGCGGCGAGTGCCTGGTGCGCTTGGTTCTCCCTGCGCCTCGCGAAGCGCCGCTGCGACTGCCCGCCAGCCGCGCTGCGGCCGTGCACCAGGCGGCTCCCGACCTTCGACGCGGCCAGCACTGGTTCCTGGCCCGTGAACACGCCGGCCGCGTATCCGCCGAGCCTGACCAGCAGCACGCCGACGGTACGGCTGGCGCACGCGTGGGCCGCGAGGTCGTGCGCGAGCGCCTCTGCCTCGGTGTCACGGGCCGGGGCGAGCGGCGGGAACGGCACCTCGCAACTCGCGGTCGCGCCGTCGGCCGCGCGGAAGAGTACGGCGCGGCCGGCAGGCGCCGCGGTCAGCGCGCCACCGTGCCGCTGCCCGAACGAGGTGATCCAGCCTGGGAACCGTCCCGGCGCGACGTCGATCCTGCGGGCAGGCACGCCCGTCAGACGTTGAAACCGAGCGCCCTGAGCTGCTCGCGGCCGTCCTCGGTGATCTTGTCAGGACCCCACGGCGGCATCCAGACCCAGTTGATCCTGACGTCGCTCACCAGGCCATCGAGCGCCACCTGGGTCTGGTCCTCGATGACGTCGGTCAGCGGGCAGGCCGCGCTGGTGAGCGTCATGTCGACGATCGCGACCTTGTCGGCGTCCACGGTGACGCCGTAGACCAGGCCCAGGTCCACCACGTTCACCCCGAGCTCGGGGTCGACGACATCCCTGAGGGCCTCAAGGACGTCAGCCTCCTCAGGGCTGGTGCCCTCGACCTCGGCGTCATGTGCCTGCGTCATCTTTGCTCCCAACTGCCTGCGCGGTGGCGTCCTTCCATGCCATCCAGCCAAGCAGAGCACACTTGATCCTGGCGGGGTACTTCGCCACCCCCGCGAACACCACGGCGTCGCCAAGCAGGTCCTCGTCCGGCTCGCCTGCTGACCGCATCAACTTGAGGAACTCGGCCTCGATCTCCATCGCCTCGCTGACCGGCTTGCCGATCACGAGGTCGGTCAGCACCGACACGCTCGCCTGGCTGATCGAGCAGCCGAGCGCGTCGTAGGAGACGTCCGCGACCTCTGGCTCGGCGCCAGCCTCCTTCAGCGCGACCCGGAGCGTGATCTCGTCACCGCAGGTCGGGTTCACATGGTGGACTTCGGCGTCGCACGGCTCCCGCAGCCCCTTGTGATGCGGGTGCCGGTAGTGGTCCAGGATGATCTCCTGGTACATCGACTCGAGCTGCATCACGTCACTCCGAAGAACTTCTGCGCCGTCCTTATTCCTTCCGCGAGCGCGTCGACCTCCTCGGTCGCGTTGTACAGGTAGAAGCTGGCCCTGGTGGAGGACTGCACGCCGAGCGCCCTGTGCAGCGGCCAGGCGCAATGATGGCCCGCCCGCACCGCGACGCCGCGATCGTCGAGAACCTGGCTCACGTCGTGCGGGTGCACGCCGTCCAGCGTGAACGAGACCGCGCTGCCGCGGCCGGCCGGGTCAGTTGGCCCCAGTATCCGCAGGCCCTTGATCTCGCCCAGGGCGTGCAGCGCGCGCTCCGTCAGGTTCTGCTCGTGGGCGCGGACCGCTGCAAGGTCCAGATCGCTGAGGTAGTCCACGGCGGCGCCGAGTCCGACGGCCTGGGCGATCGGCATCGTGCCAGCCTCGAACTTGTGCGGCGGCGGCGCGTAGGTCGACCGCTCCATGAAGACGGTCTCGATCATCTCCCCGCCGCCGAGGAAGGGCGGCATCTCATCGAGCAGCTCCCGGCGCGCCCACAGCACGCCGATGCCCGTGGGCCCGCACATCTTGTGGCCGGTGAACCCGACGATGTCGGCGCCCAGGGAGCTGACGTCCATGAGGCCGTGCGGCACCGACTGGGCGGCGTCCACCAGCACGAGCGCGCCGGCCGCGTGCGCGCGGGCGGCGACCTCGGCGACCGGGTTGATGGTGCCGAGCACGTTCGACTGGTGCGCGAGCGCCACGATCTTGGTCCGCTCGTTGATCAGCTCGTCGGCCTGGGACAGGTCGAGCCGCCCGTCGGGCGTGACGCTGAACCAGCGCAGCGTGGCGCCGCTCCGCTGGCAGAGCATCTGCCACGGCACGATGTTGGAGTGGTGCTCCATCTCGGTGATGACGACCTCGTCGCCTTCGCCGATCCTGAGCCGGCCTGACGCGTTGCCTAGCGAGTAGGCGACCAGGTTGATGGCCTCGGAGACGTTCTTGGTGAATACGAGCTCGGTCTCGTCGGCGGCACCGACGAACCGCGCGGCCTTGATCCTGGCGCCCTCGTAGGCCGCCGTGGCTTCCTCGCCCAGCTCGTGCGTGGCACGGTGGATGTTCGCGTTGTGCCGCTCATAGAACTCGGTGAGGGTGTCGATCACCTGGCGCGGCTTCTGCGAGGTGTTGGCGCTGTCCAGGTAGGCCAGCGGACGCCCGCCACGGACGGTCCTGTCCAGGATCGGGAAGTCCTTGCGGATCCTGGTGGCGTCGAACGTCATATCAGCCCGCCGGCTGTGCCCGCGGCTACGGGAGCGAACCGCTCATAGCCACTGGCCTCGAGGTCGTCGGCCAGCTCGGGGCCGCCCTCGGCCACGATCTTCCCGCCGACGAACACGTGCACGAAGTCCGGCCTGACGTAGCGCAGGATCCTGGTGTAGTGCGTGATCAGCAGCACGCCGTGGTCTGGCTGCTCGCTATAGGCGTTGACGCCCGCCGCGACCACCTTGAGCGCGTCGATGTCCAGGCCGGAGTCGGTTTCGTCGAGTATCGCGATCTTGGGGTTGAGCAGCTGAAGCTGGAGGATCTCGTGCCGCTTCTTCTCGCCGCCCGAGAAGCCCTCGTTGAGGTTGCGCTGCGCGAAGGCCGGGTCGATGGACAGGTCCTTCATCGCCCCGTTCATCTCCTTGATGAAGTCGCGCAGGCGGGGTGCCTCGCCGCGAACCGCGGTCACCGCGGTCCGCAGGAAGTTCGACACGGTGACGCCAGGGACCTCAACGGGGTACTGCATGGCGAGGAACAGCCCCGCACGCGCCCGCTGGTCCACGCTCATCGCGAGGACGTCCTCGCCGTCCAGCGTGACCGTTCCGCTGGTGACCTGGTACTTCGGGTGGCCAGCGATCGAGTAGGCCAGCGTGGACTTGCCTGAGCCGTTCGGGCCCATGATCGCGTGGGTCTGCCCGGCCGCGACGGTCAGGTCGACGCCGCGCAGGATTTCCTGGCTTTCCCCGCCTTGACTGCCAGGACTGCCCTGCCCGGCAACGCTGACGTGCAGGTCGCGGATCTCAAGGGTGGACATGTCTCTCCTATTCGGGAACGGCGACGGACACATCGTCACCGTCTATGCGTACCTGGTAGGTGGACAGCGGCTTGGTCGCCGGCGGCCCGGTCGGCTTGCCTGAGCGCAGGTCGAAGCAGGAACCGTGCAGCCAGCACTCGACCGTGTGGTCGTAGATCTCGCCGTCGACGAGCGAGACTTCTTCGTGAGTGCAGAACTCGTCGAGCGCGTAGACCTCGCCCTCGCTCCTGACGATCACCAGCGGGGTCCCGTTCACCTCCACGCCGAGGGTGCCCTGGTCGGGCAGCTCTCCGAGGGAACAGACTCGCACGAAGTCGTTCATGCCAGTCCCCGTTCCAGCTCCGCCTCGATCGCGGCCGTGATGCGGTCGCGCACCTCGGGCACCTCGATCTCGCCGATCAGCTCGCCGAAGAAGCCCCTGATCACCAGGCGCCTGGCCTCGCCGAGCGGGATTCCCCTGGCCATCAGGTAGAACATGTGCTGGTCTTCCAGCCGGCCGCTGGTGCTCGCGTGGCCCGCCCTGGTCACCTCGCCGGTCAGGATCTCCAGGTTCGGTACCGAGTCCACCCTGGTGCCGTCCGTCAGCACCAGGTTCCTGTTGCTCTCGTAACTGTCGGTTCCGACAGCCTCCGGCCGGATGATGACGTCACCGATCCAGACCGCGTGCGCCTCCTTGCCCTGCAGGGCCCCCTTGTAGGTCACCCTGCTCCGGCAGTTCGGCTCGTTGTGGTCCACGAGCAGCCGGTGCTCCAGATGCTGCCCGGCATCCGCGAAATACACCCCCCGCAGCTCCGCGTTCCCACCCGGCCCGCCATACCGCACCGACGGCACCAGCCGGACAACGTCCCCGCCGAGCGACACGGCCGAATGCTTGATGGATGCGTCCTTGCCGACCAGCGCATGCTGATGTGAAAGATGCACCGAGGACGGGCCCCAGTCCTGCAAGCTGACAACGCTGAGCGATGCGCCCTCCGCGACCACGAATTCAACATTGTCCGCGTAGGTCGCCTCACCTGTGTAGCTGAGCACCACCACCGCCGATGAGTTCGCTCCCACCTCAACCACGACGTGCCCCGCCGTGGCCACGGTCGGATCGTCGCCAGGCACCGTGACGACGACAGGTTGAGAGGCCGTGAACCCGGCAGGAACGGTAATGATCGTGGCATCTGTGAACGCCGCAAATGCCCTGGCACTCACCCGGTCCGAGGGCACGAGGGCGGTGCCAATCCGAGGATCACTGTGTTGCGCAAGCGCAACAGTGATCTCGGATTCGGCACTGACCTCGGGCCTGAGGCTTCCGGTGAACGGAGAGTCGGCGTGCAGCTTGCGTAGCCGGCGAAGCGGAGTAAACCTCCACTCTTCTTCGCGCCCCGCAGGCACAGGAAAGTCCGCAGGATCAAACGAAGCGAGCGCGTGCAGCTTCGACACGGGGCCGGCGGATTCGACGGCCCCTGACAGCGGGCTCATCAGCCGACAGCCCCTTCCATTTGCAGCTCGATGAGCCGGTTCAGCTCGAGCGCGTATTCCATCGGCAGCTCACGCGCGATCGGCTCGACGAAGCCGCGGACGATGGTCGCCATCGCCTCGTCTTCTGTCATGCCGCGGCTCATCAGGTAGAACAGCTGGTCGTCGGAGATCTTCGAGACGGTCGCCTCGTGCCCCATCTCGACGTCGTCCTCGCGGACGTCGACATAGGGATAGGTGTCCGAGCGGCTGACGGTGTCGACGAGCAGGGCGTCGCACTTCACCGTCGACTTGGCGTGCTCGGCGCCCTCGGCGACCTGGACCAGGCCGCGGTAGGAGGTGCGCCCGCCTGCCCTGGCGACCGACTTGGACACGATCGTCGACGACGTGTTCGGCGCCATGTGCACCATCTTGGCGCCGGCGTCCTGGTGCTGGCCCTCGCCGGCGAACGCGACCGACAGCGTCTCGCCCCTGGCCTGCTCGCCCATCAGGTAGACGGCCGGGTATTTCATCGTCACCTTGGAGCCGATGTTCCCGTCGATCCACTCCATCGTCGCGCCCGCGTGCGCGACGGCACGCTTGGTGACCAGGTTGTAGACGTTGTTCGACCAGTTCTGGATCGTCGTGTACCGGCAGCGGGCGCCCTTCTTGACGATGATCTCCACGACCGCCGAGTGCAGCGAGTCCGAGGAGTAGATCGGCGCGGTGCAGCCCTCGACGTAGTGCACGTAGGCGTCCTCGTCGACGATGATCAGCGTCCGCTCGAACTGGCCCATGTTCTCGGTGTTGATACGGAAGTAGGCCTGCAGCGGGATCTCCACCTGCACGCCCTTCGGCACGTAGATGAAGGAGCCGCCGCTCCACACCGCGGTGTTCAGCGCGGCGAACTTGTTGTCGCCGACCGGGATCACGGTCGCGAAGTACTCCCTGAACAGATCCGGGTGCTCCTTGAGCGCCGTGTCGGTGTCCAGGAACACGACGCCCTTGGCCTCCAGGTCGTCGCGGATCTTGTGGTAGACGACCTCGGATTCGTACTGGGCGGCCACGCCGGCGATCAGGCGCTGCTTCTCCGCTTCTGGGATGCCGAGCTTGTCGTAGGTGTTCTTGATGTCGGCAGGGAGGTCATCCCAGCTGGCCGCCTGCTTCTCGGTCGAGCGGACGAAGTACTTGATGTTCTCGAAATCGATCCCGGACAGGTCAGAGCCCCACGTCGGCATCGGCTTGCGGCGGAACAGGCCGAGGCCGCGCAGCCGCAGTTTAAGCATCCACTCGGGCTCGTCCTTCAGCGCCGAGATGTCCCTGACGACGTCCTCGGACAGGCCGCGGCGCGCGGACTCGCCCGCGACGTCAGAGTCGGACCAGCCGAACTTGTACCTGTCGAGACCCTCAAGTTCCGGGCGGGCAGTAGTGGTCATGCGGACAAGCCTCCGACCTCAGTAGCGTGATCGCCGGCCGAGTCATGGCCGGCAGCTGGTGTTCTGCTATGCAGGGACCTGGCGGTTACGTGGGTGGTGCAGACGCCGTCGCCGTGGGCGATCGTGGCGAGCCGCTGCACCGGCGTGCCGAGCAGGCGCCCGAATGCCTCGGTCTCGGCCTCGCACAGCTGGGGGTACTCGGCGGCGACGTGCGCTACCGGGCAGTGGTGCTGGCAGAGCTGCTCGCCGGCGGACGGTCCTGGCCCGGCGCTGGCGGATGCAGCGTAGCCGTCCACCGAGAGCGCCTCGGCGAGCGCCCTGACCCTATCGGCCAGCGGCGCTGACGCCACGACCGGCCGGTACCTGCGCTCGAGCTCAGCCACCTGGCGGCGGGCGAACTCCGAGACGGCCTCGGGCCCTGCCCGCTCCGCGAGGAAGCGCAGCGCGCTGGTGGCCAGGTCGTCATACGCGTGCTCGAAGGCGCTCCGGCCGGCGTCCGTGATCGCGAACATCCTGGCCGGCCTGCCCCGCCCGCGGTTGCCGTAAACCCTGGCCATCCGGGTATCGATCATGCCTTCGCGCAACAGGTGGTCCAGGTGCCGCCGGACAGCGGCTGGGGTGAGACCCAGCGCGCTGCCGAGTGCGGCGGCCGTGACCGGGCCGTTCTCGAGGATCAGCCGGGCAATTCGGGCACGAGTACTCTGCTCGGCACCCGCGTGGGTGCCGGGCTGACCCGTAGTCGGCTGGCCCATGTATTTCACAACATCATTGTGCCGTAAATCGTTCCCGGCCCGCAAACCGGCCCCGGCGCCACGGCCGGACTTCCGGGATCAGGTGCGATGCACTTAATGTCGGAAGCAGCGCACCTATCGCGCAACGACGCGCAGACGGGAGCCGAGATGAGCACCAGCCTGGTCGCCCGGCGGATGTGGACACTGTTCGAACCGATTCACGCGATGACGTATTTCGCCGCTGAGGCGCGCGCGGCGTACGATCGGGCCGGGCTGCGCGGCTTCTGGCGCGGCTACTTCGCCGGGCGTGCGGCGCCGCTCGGCCTGGTAAGCGCCGCGCCGGTCACAGCCTCGTTCTTCACCTTCGCCCCCCAGATGGTCAGCAGGGCGCTGCCAGCGGTGTGGGACCTCATCACGCCAGAGCAGGTGCTGGCCGCGCGCCAGGCGGGCGCGATCGCCGCGCTGGACCGGGTGCTCGGCGACCTGAGCGAGGCCGCGGGCGTGGCAGCCGACATGCTCGCGGTCGCCGCGTCCGGCGTGGACTGCTCAGGACGCGTGCTCGCCGCGGCCAACGCCGCCCTGCCGGTCCCTTCGGCCCCTGTCGCCCGCCTGTGGCAGGCTGCCACGGTGCTGCGCGAGCACCGCGGCGACGGGCACTTCGCGGCGCTGCTGACGGCCGGGATCGACGGCTGCGAGTCGAATGTGCTCAGGGCCGGCTTCGACCTGCCGCGCGAGACGATCCAGCCACTGCGGGGCTGGACCGACGAGCAGTGGGACGCCGCGGCGCGGCGGCTGGCTGTCCGCGGCGTGATCGGCGCGGACGGGAAGGCTACCCCTGAAGGGGCCGAGCTGCGAGCGGGCATCGAGGCCACGACCGACGCCGTGGCGGCCGGGCCCTGGTTCGACGAGGGCCTCGCTGCCGATCTTGCCGACGTGCTCTATCCGATCGCGCGGGCGTGCTCCGCCGAGCTGCCTGCGCTGAACCCGGTCGGCGTGCCAGTGCCAAGGGAGGCCGTCGTTGACAGCTGAGACGACCCAGCCAGGCCTGGCTGACCTGGCGACGCTGGCCGATCCTGCCGTGATCGTCAACCCGTACCCGCTGCTCGCGAGGTTCCGTGCTGCGTCTCCGTTCACCGAGCTCGACGGCGCGCTCGTCGTGTTCGGCCGCTACGGCCAGTGCTCGCGCATCCTGCGCGACCCGCGCGCGAGCAGCGAGCGGGAGCGGTCCAGGCTCGCACCCCCAGAGCTCGTGAACAGAGATAGGGCGAGGTCGTTTCTGTCGCTCGACCCGCCAGACCACACCAGGCTGCGGCGGCTCGTGGCCTCGGCGTTCACGCCGCGGGTGGTGGCGACGCTCGAACCGCGCATCACGCAGATCACGCATGAGCTGCTGACGGCGGCCTCCGTCTCAGCGGAGGGCGGCGAGCTCGAGCTGGTCAGCCAGCTCGCCTACCCGCTGCCGGTGCGCATCATCTCCGAGCTGCTCGGCGTCCCGCCTGAGGATCACTCCAGGTTCGCTGGCTGGTCGGCGAGGCTCGCGCACTCGGTCCAGCCGAGCTTCGGGGCGCTGGACCCGGCCGAGCGGGCGGCGGCCGAGCAGGCAGCGCTGGAGTTCGGCGAGTACTTCACCGAGCTGATCGCGGTGCGGCGAGCTCGCCCTGGCGACGACCTGCTCACGAAGCTGATCAGGGCCGAGGATGCCGGGGACCGGCTCACCGTCGAGGAGCTGATCGCCACCTGCGTGCTGCTGCTCGTCGCAGGCCACGAGACGACGGTCGGCCTGATCTCGAACGCGATGCTGGCACTGCTGCGGAACCCCGGCCAGTTCGCCGCGCTCGCCGCGGATCAGGGGCTTGCCGGCAGCGCGGTCGAGGAGACGCTGCGCTACGACCCGCCAGTCCAGCTCACCGGGCGGGTCGCCAGGCGCGGCATCACCATCGACGACGTCGAGCCCGCAGACGGCGCCGTTCTGCTGCTCCTGCTCGCGGCGACGGGCAGGGATCCAGCGGTCTTCTGCGATCCCGACGTCTTCGACATCAGGCGGGGCGCCAGGGAGCACCTGGCCTTCGCGGCCGGGCCGCATTTCTGCCTGGGGGCGCCGCTCGCGCGGCTCGAGGCCACGATCGCGCTGCGCGCGCTGGCGGTCCGGCTGGCGGGCCCAGGCCTGGATGAATCCGCGCTGGTGTACAAGCCGAACTTCAATCTGCGCGGCCCGGAACGGATGGTCATCAGGTTCGACGAGATCCGTCAGGAGCGCTGACGGCCGACCGACGGCTAGTCCAGCCGAAACCGTCAACCGCGCCCAAAGCGTTACCGCGATTTGCTTACGGGCCTGCATCCAGACGTTGTATAAAAGGCCGTAAGGAGGTGCCAGATGCTATCTATTCCGGTTGTTCCGGTAAAATCGGATAAGTCCAAAGGCGCGAGGGGGCAGGCTCGCCGTCGGCTCGCCGGCCGCACCAAGGCCGTCGCCGGCGTGGCGGGCGTCGCCGCGCTGGCACTGACGGCGGCCGCGTGCGGCAGCTCGGGATCGCCGTCCGGCAACGGCAACACGGCTCCGGCCAAGGGGCATGCCGGCGGCACGTACACGATCCTGGCCAACGCGGCGTTCGGCGTGGCCGACCCGGCGCAGAACTACACGCTGCAGGAGTGGCAGCTGCTGATCGACACCCACGACGGCCTGGTGCAGTTCAAGCGGGTCGGCGGGACGGCGGGCACCAAGATCGTGCCTGACCTGGCTACCTCCCTGCCGACGCCGACCGACGGCGGCAAGACGTTCCTGTTCCATATCAGGAAGGGCATCAAGTTCTCCAACGGTCAGGTCATGAAGCCGAGCGACTTCGTCAGGACCTTCGAGCGCCAGTTCACGGTGCCGGGCCCGACATCGTTCTACTCCGGCATCGTCGGGGCATCCAAGTGCAGCACGAAGGGCTGCGACCTCAGCCAGGGCGTGGTTGCCGACGACAAGGCCTACACGCTCACCATTCACCTGACGGCGCCCGACCCTGAGTTCTTCGACAAGCTGGCGCTGCCGTTCGTCTACGTGGTGCCCGGCGACACCACCTTCAAGCTCACCGGCAACAAGGTGCCGCCGGGCACCGGGCCGTACATGTGGCAGTCGTACAACCCGAACTCCTCGGCCGTGCTGGTCCGCAACAAGTACTTCCACGTCTGGAGCGCGGACGCGCAGCCGGCCGGGTATCCCGACACGATCGTCGAGAAGTATGGCCAGACCGTGTCCGACGAGGTCACGGCCGTGCAGAACGGCCAGGCTGACGAGGTCTTTGACGGTGACGTGATCCCAGCCGACCGGCTGAACGAGCTGAACAGCTCGCAGTACGCCAAGCAGGTGCACGTGAACCCGCTGACCGCCGACTGGTACTTCGCCTTTAACACGAGGCAGGCGCCGTTCAACAACGTGAAGGCCCGTCAGGCCGTCAACCTCGCGGCCGACAGAAATGCCTACGTCAAGATCGGCGGCGGACCCTCGCTCGCGGTGCCGACCTGCCAGGTCCTGCCGCCGAACTTCCCCGGCTACAAGCCGTACTGCCCGTACACCGCGGGCGGCGGAACCACCAAGTGGACGGGCCCCGACCTGACCAAGGCCAGGGCACTGGTCAAGGCCTCGGGCACGGCCGGCATGAAGGTGGTCGTCAACACCGACGTCCCTGACAAGGCGCTCGGCGAGCAGATGGTGTCCGATATGAACAAGATCGGCTACAAGGCCACGCTGCAGGTGCTGGCCGGCAGCATCCAGTACCCGTTCGTCCAGAACTCCAACAACTCCAAGAAGTGGAACATCGCGTGGTCGGCCTGGTACCAGGACTATCCGACGGCATCGGACTTCCTGAACGTCCTGCTGGGCTGCGGCAGCATCCATCCGGGCAGTGACGCGAGCCCGAACATCGCGGCGTTCTGCGACCAGAAGATCCAGGGTCAGATGAACAAGGCCCTGAGCCTTGCCATCACGGATCCGGCGGCCGCTAACGACATCTGGGCACAGGTGGATCACGCGGTGACCGACCAGGCGCCGTGGGTCGACCTCTACAACCCCAAGCAGATCGACTTCCTGTCCAAGCGGGTGCAGGGGTACCAGTGGAATCCGCAGTGGTACATCCTGATCGATCAGCAGTGGCTGAAGTAGTCACCGTCGCCATCAGCGGCCGCCCAGGCGGTCGCTGATGGCGATAGCCCTCACGGAGTCCGCGGAGCCTCCGGCGCAGGTACCCGACCTGCCGCCGGAGGTCACCGGGCGCAGCCCGTGGGCGCTGGCAGGGCGTCGGCTGAGGCGCAACCGGATCGCCATGGCCGCGCTCGTCCTGTTTCTGCTGATCGTCCTCGTCAGCTTCGCGGCGCCGCTCTACGCGCACGACATCGCCCACGTCAATCCCTTCGCGAACAACCTGAACGGCACCACGATCGTCAACGGGCACAAGGTGCCGCTGATGCAGCAAGGCGGCGGCCTGCTCAAGCTGGGCGAGACTCCGATCGGGCCGACGTGGGACGTCAGCCGCTACTTCCTCGGCGCTGACCAGCAGGGCAGGGACGTCATGGCCAGGGTCCTGTACGGCGGTCGCAGCTCGCTGCAGATCGGGATCGCCTCGGCCGTCTTCTGCTGCCTGGTCGCGACCATCATCGCCCTGATCGCGGGCTACTTCGGCGGGGTGACCGACGCGATCCTGTCCAGGCTGATGGACGTGATCTGGGCGTTCCCCGTCTACCTGCTGGCGATCTCGATCGCCACGGTGCTGCTTACCAACTCCAGCGGCCTGTCCATCGGTCCTGTGCACCTGGTGGCGACGAGCCTGTGGCTGCCGACGATCATCATCGCCTTCATCTACCTGCCGTATGTGTACCGGCCGATCCGCGGGCACGTGCTGTCCGTCTCTGAGAAGGAGTTTGTCCAGGCGGGCATCGCGCAGGGCGCCTCTGACGTACGGCTGATCTTCTCCGACATCCTGCCCAACGTGGTGTCGGTCGTGATCGTGCTGCTGCCGCTGATGATCGCCACGACGATCCTGACCGAGTCGGCGCTGTCCTTCCTGTCGATCGGCGTGCAGCCACCCAACGCGAGCTGGGGCACGATCATCAGCGACGGCCAGAACCTGCTGTACACCAGGCCATGGGTCGCTATCGCCCCCGGCATCATGATCGTCCTGACAGTTCTCGCGCTCAACGTGCTTGGCGACGGGGTCAGGGACGCGCTCGACCCGCGGGCGAAGCTGCGGGTGGAGGGCTAGTGCTGACCTTCATCGTCAGGCGCGCCCTGTGGACCGTGGGCGTGCTGTTCGCGATCACGGTCCTGGTGTTCGTCATCTTCTTCAAGACCCCCGGCATCGACCCGGCCAGGCAGATCGCGGGCCGCAATCCGAGCCCGCAGGTCATGGCCGAGATCAGGCACCAGTTCGGGCTCGACCGTCCGTTCCCTGTCCAGTACGGCCTGATGATGAAGAAGATCTTCATCAGCCACGACCTGGTCTCCTATTCCAACCAGGGCCAGAAGGTGATCCCGGAGATCGGTGCGGCCGCGCCGGCGACGCTCTCGCTGGTCTTCGGCGCGGCGATCATCTGGATCGTGATGGCGATCGTGATGGGCGTCGCGGCTGCGCTCTTGCGAGGAACCCTGCTTGATCCGCTGCTCATGATCATCGCGCTGATCGGGATATCCATGCCCGTTTTCTGGCTTGGCGAGGTCGTCAACCTTGTCACCCAGAGCCGGCTGCACCATAGCTTCCTGTTCAGCTGGGTGCCGCCGCTCGGGTACACGCCGTTCACGCAGAGCCCGGTGCGGTGGTTCGAGGGGCTGTTCTTCCCGTGGATCACCCTGTCCATCCTGTACATCGGCTTTTACGCCAGGGTGCTGCGGGCGAACCTGCTCGAGATCCAGAACGAGGACTACGTCAGGACCGCCAGGGCCAAGGGCCTGACCGAGCGGCGCGTGCTGCTGCGGCACACCCTGCGGACGTCGATGATCACGTTCGTCAGCCTGTTCGGCCTCGACTTCGGCGTCCTCGTCGGCGGCGGCGCGCTGCTCACCGAGGTGGTGTTCGCGATCCACGGGGTCGGCTTCCTCACCTACCAGTCGCTGACCAACCTCGACCTGCCGGTGATCATGGCGACCGTCATCTACGGCGCGTTCTTCATCGTGCTGGCCAATACGCTCGTCGACATCGCGTACGCCGGGCTCGACCCTCGGGTACGGCCGGCATGAGCGATCCGCTGCTCGAGGTGCGGAACCTCACGGTCAGCTTCCGTACCGAGGACGGGCTCGTCCGCGCCGCCGCCGGCGTCTCCTTCACCGTGTCGGAGGGCGAGACCCTGGGCATCGTGGGCGAGTCGGGCTCCGGCAAGAGCGTCACGATGATGTCGGTCATGCGCCTGATCATCGACCCGAACGCGCGGTTCGATGGCGAGGTCATCTACAAGGGCCGCGACCTGATGTCACTGAGCCAGGCCGAGCTTCGCAGCATCAGGGGCTCGGAGATCGCCATGATCTTCCAGGACCCCATGACGTCGCTGAATCCCGTGTACCGGGTCGGCTGGCAGATCTGCGAGCAGATCAGGGCGCACGAACGGATTTCGAAGCAGGCAGCCAGGGCCCGTGCGATCGAACTGCTCGCGGCCGTCGGGATCCCGAACCCGGCCGAGCGGGTGGATGACTTCCCGCACCAGTTCTCCGGCGGCATGCGCCAGCGGGTGATGATCGCGATGGCCCTGTCGTGCAGCCCGAGCCTGCTGATCGCCGACGAGCCGACGACCGCGCTCGACGTGACCATCCAGGCGCAGATACTCAAGCTGATCAAGACGCTGAAGGACGAGTTCAGCTCGGCCGTCGTGCTGATCACCCACGACATGGGCGTGGTGGCGGACGTGGCCGACCGGGTGGCGGTGATGTACGCGGGCCGGATCATCGAGCAGGGCACTAAGAACGACGTCTTCTATGACGCCCAGCACCCGTACACCTGGGGCTTGCTCGGCTCGATCGCGCGGATCGACAGGCCCAAGCCGAGGCGGCTGACCGCGATCCGCGGGCTGCCGCCGTCGCTCATCCATCTGCCGCCTGGCTGCGCCTTCGGTGAGCGCTGCCCGCAGCGGTTCGAGGCCTGCGGCGAGGTGCCAGAGCTGGCGAACCGGGCCGCGTTCGACCACGCGGACGCCTGTCACCTGGACCCCGTGCTCAAGCGCGCCCGCCGGGACACGACCATCCACCCCGAGCTGATCGAGGAAGCCACATGACCGCGGCACCGTCGCATGAAGCCGGGACGGAGGCGAGCCTGAGCGGGGGGTCTGGGGGGTCGTCCCCCGGGCCAGCTCAGAACGGCAAGGTGCTGCTGCGGGTCGAGCACCTGAAGAAGTACTTCCCGATCAAGCGCGGCATCATCTTCCAGCGTGAGATCGGCCGGGTGCACGCCGTCGACGACGTCAGCATCGAGATCAAGGCCGGCGAGACGCTCGGCCTGGTCGGCGAGTCAGGCTGCGGCAAGTCGACGCTCGGCCGGTGCATCATCAGGCTGCTCGAGCTGACGAGCGGATCGGTCACGTTCGACGGCAGGGACATTTCGAGGCTGTCCAGGCGTGCGCTCCGTCCCATCCGCGGAGAGCTGCAGATGGTGTTCCAGGATCCCTACGCGTCGCTGAACCCGCGCAAGCGGGTCGGGACGATCATCGCGGACCCGCTGCGCATCCACGGCCGCATCGGCCGCGGGCAGATCATGCAGCGGGTACGCGAGCTGCTCAAGCTGGTCGGCCTGTCCCCCGAGCACGTCAACAGGTACCCGCACGAGTTCTCAGGCGGCCAGCGCCAGCGGATCGGCGTCGCCCGTGCCCTCGCCCTGCATCCCAAGCTGATCGTCGCCGACGAACCGGTCTCGGCGCTCGACGTGTCGATCAGGGCGCAGGTCATCAACCTGCTCGACGACCTGCAGGACGACCTGGGCCTCACGTACATCTTCATCGCCCACGACCTCGGCGTGGTCAGGCACGTGTCGGACCGGATTGCCGTCATGTACCTCGGGAAGATCGTCGAGATCTCCCCTGCCGAGGATCTGTACAAGCGGCCCATCCACCCCTACACCGAGGCGCTGCTCTCGGCGGTGCCGATCCCCGACCCGAAGATCACGGCCCAGCGCGAGCAGGTCGTGCTGGAGGGCGACGTGCCGAGCCCGATCTCGCCGCCGTCAGGCTGCAGGTTCCATCCGCGGTGCAGGTACGCGACGGACATCTGCTCGCAGGTCGAGCCCCAGCTGACCGGCCACGGGGGCGGGCACGAGGCCGCCTGCCATCATCCGCTCAACGTCGGCAGCTAGCCGAGGAAGCCCCGCAGTGCTAGTTCGGGCTCCGGGGCTTCCTCGGCTAGCCGAGGAAGCCCCGGAGCAGTGACCCTGTCCCCGCGAGGTGCTCGGCCACCGCGGTGCGGGCTCCGTCGGGATCGCCGGCCAGGATCGCGTCGACGATCGCGGCGTGCTGCGCGGCCGCGTGGGCGATGTTCAGCTTGAGCATCGGGATCGCGTTGAGCAGGTCGTTGAGCTGCATCCTGGCTTCCGCGCACGCGGTCGAGAGCAGGTTCGAGCCGGTCAGCTCCGCGATCGCGAGGTGAAACAGCGTGTCCATCCGCCGGTACTCCTGCGGCTCAGCGCCGTTCACGTCGTCCAGCCTGGCCAGCAGCACGTCGCGTTGCGACACCGGTGAACCATCGGCCATGGCCGGCCCGGCAACCGGGGCCACGGGCTCGACCGCGGGGTCTGCCGCGGCGGCGACCTGCTGCGCCAGCATGTCGGCGGCTCCGGTCTCGACCGCGAACCGGAAGGTGAGCGCGTCGGCCAGCTTCTGGCCGCGCTCGAGCGCCAGCCTGCGCAGATCACTCACGTTCGGGGCCGGCCTGGTGTAGGTGATGAACGTGCCGCCCAGCCTGCCGCGCCTGGACTGCACGTAATCGGCCTGCTGCAGTTCCCTGATCGCCTCGCGCAGAGTCAGCCTGCTGATCCCGAGCTGCGCCGCGAGCTCACGCTCGGGCGGGAACCGCTCGCCGGGCCCGATCAGGCCGAGCTTGATCACGGTCAGCAGCCGCTCGACGGTCTCCTCGAACGCGTTGCCCTCGCGCACCGGCCGCAGCAGGCTGCCGAGGTCGACGCTGACGCTCACCACCCCCGCCTTCTGAGCCCGGACGCGCACAGGCCAAGTCCGGCGCGCGGGCCTCCCCTAACCCGCGCGCCGGAGTCTTCTGGCACGCCGGGCCCTTCCGGCCCTGACTTCGCCAGACGTGCGGCGCTGCCTCTTGACGTTGTGGCCGGCGAGACCCTCAATTGGTCTGTTATTAGACCATTAATTCTCGGCCGCCGCTAGACCCCGTAACCCCGAGGAGCACCCCGTGTCGGTCAACGAAGCACCCTCTGCGGTCCTGAGCGACGAAGAAGAGTTGCACAAGCTCGGCTACGCCCAGGAACTGCTGAGGCGGATGTCCGGCTTCTCCAACTTCGCCGTCTCGTTCACCATCATCTCGATCCTGTCCGGCTGCCTCACCCTGTACTTCTTCGGCATGACGACGGGAGGCCCGGCTGTCATCGTCTGGGGCTGGCCGTTCGTCGGGATCATGACGTTGCTCGTCGGCCTGGCCGTGGCGGAGGTGTGCTCGAGTTACCCGACAGCGGGCGGCCTGTACTACTGGGCCGCCAAGCTCGCCAAGCGCAACGGGGCCGCCTAATCGTGGTTCACCGGCTGGTTCAACTTCCTCGGCCAGGTCGCCGTCACGGCCGGCATCGACTTCGGCGCGGCCTTCTCCATCAACGCGTTCCTCAACCTGGCCTGGGGAGTCAGCACAGCTCATTGGGTCACGATCCTGATCTTCGCTCTCGTCCTCCTCCTCCTACACGGACTGCTCAATCAGTTCGGGATCAGGCTCGTGGCGTTGCTGAACGACGTGAGCGTGTGGTGGCACATCGTCGGCGTGCTGATCATCGTCGCCGTACTCTATTTTCGTGCCGTCGCACCACCAGTCGGCCGGATTCGTCTTCGGGCACTTTGTCAACGACACCGGCCCGCACGTGTCGGCGATCTACATCGTCCTGATCGGCCTGCTGCTCGCCCAGTACACGTTCACCGGCTACGACGCGTCGGCGCACATGACCGAGGAGACGCACCAGGCGGCCAAGAGCGGCCCGCGCGGCATCGTGATGTCGATCGTGGTCTCGCTGTTCGCCGGGTGGGTGCTGCTGTTCTGCGGGATGTCGTCGGTGACCGCGAACTCCCGGATGATCTACGCGTTCTCCCGTGACGGGGCGCTGCCGGGCTCGGCGTTCTGGCACCGGGTCAACAAGCGGACCCGCACGCCGACCAACGCCATCTGGCTGGCCGCGGCGGGCGCGCTGATCCTCGGACTGCCCTACCTGTGGAACGGAACCGCCTACGCGGCCGTCACCTCGATCGCGGTCATCGGCTTGTACATCGCCTACGTCATGCCGACGTTCCTGCGGCTGCGCCTGGGTCAGAACTTCCAGCGCGGGCCCTGGCACCTGGGCAGGTGGAGCTACATCGTGGGCTGGATCGCCGTGACCTGGGTCGCCTTCATTACGATCCTGTTCATGCTCCCGCAGGCTGGCCCGATCGGCTTCGCGACATTCAACTACACCGTGGTCGCCGTGGCCGTCGTGCTCGGATTCACCTGGATCTACTGGGCCGTCTCGGCGAAGAACTGGTTCTCCGGACCTAAGGTTCAGGGGACGGCAGAGGAAATGGCCGCGATCGAGCGCGAGCTCGAGTCGATCTGACGGCACCGCGACGGGACAGGTATGACGGATAGTCACGCGAGGCCTGGGCTGCTCACCCTTGAGCAGCTCAGGAACGCGGCCTTTGAGGGCGAGATCGACACGGTGACGCTCGCCTTCACCGACATGCAGGGCAGGCTGGCCGGCAAGCGGCTGTCCGCCGAGTACTTCATCGACGAGGTGGCCGAGCACTTCGCCGAGGGCTGTAACTACCTGCTCGCGGTCGACGTGGACATGAACACCGTCGGCGGGTACGAGATGTCTTCCTGGGAGCGCGGCTACGGCGACTTCGTGCTGAAGCCCGATCTGGCCACGCTGCGCCGGGTGCCGTGGCTCCCGTCGATGGCGCTCGTTCTCGCGGACCTGACGTGGCTGGACGGCGCGCCCGTGGTCGCGTCCCCGCGGCAGATCCTGCGGGCGCAGACCGCGAGGCTCGCCGAGCGCGGCTGGGTGGCGCTGGCCGGCACCGAGCTGGAGTTCATCGTCTACCGCGACAGCTACGAGCAGGCGGCCGACAAGGGCTACGCGAACCTCGTGCCCGCGAACCAGTACAACGTCGACTACTCGATACTCGGCACCTCGCGGATCGACCCGCTGCTCCGCCGGATCACCCGCGGCATGTCAGGCGCGGGCATGTACGTGGAGTCGGCCAAGGGCGAGTGCAACTTCGGCCAGCACGAGATCGCGTTCCGCTACGCCGACGCGGTCACCACCTGCGACAACCACTCCGTCTACAAGACTGGCGCCAAGGAGATCGCCGCCCAGGACGGCATGTCCCTGACGTTCATGGCCAAGCCGAACCAGCGGGAGGGCAACTCCTGCCACATTCACCTGTCGCTGCGCGAGGACGGCCGGCCCATCCTGGCTGGCGAAGGACCGCACGGCCTGTCCAGGCTCGGCGAGCACTTCCTGGCCGGCCAGCTCGCCGGCATGCGCGAGATGACGCTGCTGTACGCGCCGAACGTCAACTCCTACAAGAGGTTCGTTCCCGGCAGCTTCGCCCCCACGGCGGTTCGCTGGGGCGTGGATAACAGGACGTGCGCGCTAAGGCTCGTTGGCCACGGGCTCTCGCTGCGCGCGGAGAACCGCACACCGGGCGGCGACGTGAACCCGTACCTCGCGGTCGCGGGGATGATCGCGGCTGGCCTGGCGGGAATCGACAACGAGCTGCCGCTCGACGCGGCGTTCGGCGGCAACGCCTACATCGACGACGGGCCGAGGGTCCCGCACACGCTCCGCGACGCGCTGGAGCTGTGGGAGAACAGCGCCGTCGCCAACCAGGCATTCGGCAGCGAGGTGGTGGGCCATTACGCGAACTACGCCAAGGTGGAACTCGCGGCCTTTGACGCTGCCGTGACCGATTGGGAACTACGTCGCTGCTTCGAGCGGTTGTGAACACTGTGACCTCGTACACGATCCTGAACCCGGCCAGCGAAGAGCCGGTGCGCACCGTGGCGGGCGCCCCGGCCGAGGAGACCGACGCCGCGATCGCGCGTGCCCAGGCCGCGTGGCCAGCATGGCGGTCGGTCGCGCCCGGCGACAGGGCGCGGCTGCTGCGCGCGTTCGCCGCCGAGGTGGACGCGCACGCCGAAGAGCTCGCCCAGCTCGAGGTCGCGAACTCCGGGCACCCCGTAGGGGCGGCACGCTGGGAGGCCGGCCAGGTCCGCGACGTGCTGCAGTACTACGCGGCAGCGCCAGAGCGGCTGACCGGCAAGCAGATACCCGTGGCCGGCGGCCTGGACGTGACGTTCGCCGAGCCGCTCGGCGTGGTCGGCCTGATCGTGCCGTGGAACTTCCCGATGCCGATCCTGTCCTGGGGCATGGCGCCGGCGCTGGCGGCTGGCAACGTCGTGGTGACCGTCACGCCGTTCGAGGACGAGGCGGTGGCGATCGCCAACGACACCCCGTACGGGCTGTCCGGATCGATCTGGACCAGCAACATCGGCCGCGCGATCAGGGTGTCGCGAGCCGTCGAGACCGGCAACCTCTCGGTGAACTCGCACTCGTCGGTGCGGTACTGGACGCCGTTCGGCGGGTTCAAGCAGTCCGGGCTCGGCCGCGAGCTGGGCCCCGACGCGCTCGACCCGTTCACCGAGGTCAAGAACGTGTTCATCGCTACCGATTAACGGAGTCGCGCAATGGAGCGCTTGCAGGACCGGGTCGCTGTCATTACCGGAGCTGGCAGCGGCATCGGATTGGCCAGCGCCCGCCGGATGGCTGCCGAGGGCGCCACGGTGGTGGCCGCCGACATCGACAAGGCCGCCGGGCAGGCCGCCGCCGAGGAGACCCGCGGGGTGTTCGTGGCCGCGGACGTCGCCGTCGAGGAGGACGTCAGGCGGCTGTTCGACGAGGTCGCCGCCGAGTTCGGCAGGATCGACATCGCCTTCAACAACGCGGGCATCTCCCCGCCAGAGGACGACTCGATCCTCGCTACGGGCATCGACGCCTGGCGGCACGTCCAGGAGGTCAACCTGACCTCGGTCTACCTGTGCTGCAAGTACGTACTGCCGCACATGCAGCGGCAGGGCAAGGGCTCGATCATCAACACGGCTTCGTTCGTCGCCGTGCTCGGGTCAGCCACGTCGCAGATCTCTTACACCGCGTCCAAGGGCGGCGTGCTGGCGCTGAGCAGGGAGCTCGGCGTGCAATTCGCCAGGGAGGGCATCAGGGTCAACGCGCTCTGCCCTGGCCCGGTGAACACGCCGCTGCTGCGCGAGGTGTTCGCGGCCGATCCTGAGCGCGCGGCGCGGCGCCTCGTTCACGTGCCGGCCGGGCGGTTCGCCGAGCCAGAAGAGATCGCCGCCGCGGTCGCGTTCCTGGCGAGCGACGACGCCTCCTTCATCACGGCGTCGCAGTTCCTCGTCGACGGCGGGATCTCCGGCGCGTACGTGACGCCGCTATGACCAGGCCGGTCATCGGGATCAGCGCGTACAGCGAACAGGCGCGCTGGGGAGTGTGGGACCTGCCGGCCACGCTGCTCCCGCAGAGCTACGCCGACCAGGTGGCCGTCGCGGGCGGCGCGCCCGTGCTGCTGCCGCCGGTGCAAGGCATCGAGGCGGCAGTGGCGAGCCTCGACGGCCTGATCACCGTTCCTCGGCGTCTGCCGCGGGCTGCAGGTGATGAACGTCGCGCTCGGCGGCACGCTGATACAGCACCTGCCTGACGTCGTCGGTCATGAGGGCCATTCCCCGACGCCGGGGGCCATGGGCGAGCACAAGGTCACCATCGGCCAGGAGCCGTCCAGGCTGGCCGGGATACTCGGCACCGGGACGATCGTGGTGCCCACCCATCACCACCAGGCCATCGGCCGGCTGGCGGACGGGCTGACCGTGACCGCGCGGGCGGACGACGGCATCATCGAGGCCGTGGAGATGGACGCGCCGTTCGCGCTCGGCGTGCAGTGGCATCCCGAGGCCGGCGACGATCCCGCCTTGTTCCTCGCGCTGATCGAGGCGGCCAGGCGCTGACAGGGGTCGTGCGCGGCGGCTGAGGTCGCGGACGTTAGCCTGTCTGCGCCCGAGGTCAGCGGCCAGGGCGAAGCGCCCGACGACGAGGAGTCCGTGATGCCGGCCGACAGCGACATTCCTGACAACGAGAGCAGCGAGTCCAGCGACGCCAAGCCGGCCGCCAAGGAGCCGGCCGACGATCTGGTCACGACGTCGCACTCGATCACCGTCGGCGGCGCGGAACTGAGCTATACGGCGACAGCGGGCCGGGTGGTGCTGCGCGCCGAGGCGCACACGGACGACAAGTTCGAAGGCCCCCAGGCCAAGGCCGAGGTGTTCGTGGTCGCCTATACCGTCGACACCGGCGATGCCGCCAGCAGGCCCGTCACGTTCGCGTTCAACGGCGGCCCCGGATCCTCGAGCATCTGGCTGCACCTCGGCGTGCTCGGACCGCGCCGCGTGCTGATGGGTGACGCCGGCGACCTGCTGCCGCCGCCGTACGCGCTGTCCGACAATGAGCAGACCTTGCTCATCCACTCCGACCTGGTCTTCATCGACCCGGTCTCCACCGGCTACTCGCGCGCGGTCAAGGGCGAGAAGAGCAAGGAGTTCCACGGCTTCGGCGGGGACATCGTGTCGGTCGGCGAGGTGATCAGGCTCTGGACCACCCGCAACGGCAGGTGGATGTCGCCCAAGTACCTGTGCGGCGAGTCTTACGGCACCACCAGGGCCGCGGCGCTCGCCAGGCACTTGCAGGAGCGCTACGGCCTGTACCTGAACGGCCTGATGCTGATCTCCTGCTTCCTCAACGGCGGGTCGGTGATGTTTACCCCTGGCAACGACGACCCGTACATCAGCTATCTGCCGACCTACGCCGCGATCGCGAACTTCCACGGCAAGCACGGGGACCGGCCGCTGCGCGACGTGCTGGACGAGGCCGAAGAGTACGCGGCCGGCGAGTACCCGCGCGTGCTCGCCCTCGGCACGCGGCTCGGCGCCGATGAGCGGGCCGAGGCGGTCGCCAGGATCGCGGCGCTGACCGGACTGTCCGAGGACTACGTGGACCGGGTCGACTTGCGGCCCGAGCACGTCAGGTTCCTCACCGAGCTGCTGCGGGACCAGCGCAGGACCGTCGGCAGGATCGACGGCAGGTTCGCCGGCTGGGACGCCGACTACGGCAGGGAGTGCTGGACCACGGACCCGTCGATCGACGCGATCACCGGGCCGTACGCGGCGGCGCTGAACCACTACGTGCGGGCCGAGCTCGGCTACTCCAGCGATCTTCCTTACGAGGTGCTCACGGACCGGGTGCACCCCTGGTCGTACAAGGAGTTCGAGGCACAGCACCTCTTCGTGCTCGACAAGCTGGCCGAGGCGATGCGGGTCAACCCGCACATGCGGCTGCACGTCGCGTGCGGGTACTACGACGCGGCCACCCCCTATCTGGCCGCGGAGAACGACATCGGGCACCTGGCCATCCCGGCCGAGCTCACCGGCAACATCGAGTTCGCGCACTACGAGGCCGGCCACATGATGTACATGCACGAGCCGAGCCGGCTCGATCAGGCCGAGCGCCTCGCGGCGTTCGTGACCACGGGTTAGTGTCTTCTAACCCGCGGTCACCGCGAGGCTGTGGCCGTACGCCCGCCGACACGGACGTCACGCCGCCGAGGCCGGTCGGCACCCTGGACTGGCCGAACCCGTTGCTGCCCCACGCCGTCACCGTCCCCGTCACGGTCAGCGCGACGCTGTGCAGCCGGCCGGCGGCCACGGCGACGAACCAGCCGGCCGCCAGCCGCGACGAGGTGCCGAGGTCGAGTCCCTGTCCCAGGTGCCCGCCGAGCAGGCCAGCCAGATCGCACTGTGCGGCGGCGACCAGCAGCGCCGACTCTCGCGGCAGGTCAGGGAGCAGGTCCTTGAGCAGGTTTCCCATCACGTGCGGATCGGCCAGCACCGAGGTGCCGAGCTGCGGATCACCGACGATCAAGCGAAGCGCCCCGCGCACATCGCCGCCGGTATCCCACACGGTCTGTGTCATCTCGCTCCCCGCGCCGCCCAGGACGCCGTCGTCAGCATTCTGTCCGATTACCGGCCGAACTCGCGCTCGCCCTGAGGCCGAACCTGGAGAAGCTATGATGCCGTTATGACAACGTCAGCTCGCAGTGCTGACCGGGGGGGACGACCCCCCGGATCCCCCCGCAGGGAGATGATGCCCCGCTCGCGGGGCCACTGACGCGTGCGGACGACCAGTTCGAGGCCCTGTTCCGGGGCCTCGATTCAGTTCTGCCGCATGTCGGAGCCCCGGCAATCCGTCCGGAGGTTCCGATGCCAGCACCTGTTTATGTCACCACCACAATTCCTTACGTCAACGCGCGTCCTCATCTCGGCCACGCGCTCGAATTCGTCCAGGCGGACGTCCTCGCCAGGCACTATCGCCGGCTCGGGCACCCGGTCAGGTTGCAGTCGGGCACCGACGACAATTCGCTGAAGAACGTGCTCGCCGCCAGGGCAGCAGGCGTGGACGTCAGGGAGTTCGTCGACGCCAACGCCGATGCCTTTGTCGCGCTCGGCGCACCGCTGTCACTCAGCGTCGACGACGTGATCAGGACCAGTTCAGATCCACGGCACAGGGCCGGGGTCGAGCGGCTGTGGCTGGCCTGTCGCGATGACCTGTATCGCAGGCACTACGAGGGGCTGTACTGCGTGGGCTGCGAGGCCTTCTGCACCCCTGGCGATCTGGACGGCGGACGGTGCCCCGAGCACCACGTCAGGCCGGAACTGGTGGCCGAGGAGAACTGGTTCTTCCGGCTGTCCAGGTACGCCGGGCTGCTGCGGGACGAGATCACCGCCGGCCGGCTGCGGATCGAGCCGGCGGGCCACCGCAACGAGGTGCTCGCCTTCATCGACGGCGGGCTGGCCGACTTCTCGGTGTCGCGGTCCGTCCGCCGGGCGCACGGCTGGGGCATTCCGGTGCCGGGCGATCAAGGCCAGGTGATCTACGTCTGGTGGGACGCGCTCGGCAACTACATCACCGCGCTCGGCTACGGCGGCGACGAGCCCGTGCCTGACAATACTGGGCTCCGGCAGTGGTGGACGGGCGCCGGCCGGCGCGTCCACGTGCTCGGCAAGGGCGTGCTCCGGTTCCACGCGGTCTACTGGCCGGCGATTCTCGCCTCTGCGGGCCTGCCGTCGCCGACGGACATCCTCGTGCACGACTACCTGACCGTCGACGGCAGCAAGATCAGCAAGTCGGGCGGCGGTGGCGCCGACCCTGCCGAGGTCGCGGCCGCCTACGGTACCGACGCGCTGCGCTGGTGGCTGCTCCGGGAAGCGCCGAGGGCCGGCGATGTCGACTTCACCAGGGAGCGGCTGATCGCGCGGGCGAACGACGAGCTCGCGCACGGCATCGGCAACCTCGTCAACAGGGTCGTCTCGCTCGTGAGGAAGTACCGAGACGGCGTGGTGCCCGAACTGCCTGGCCAGCTCCCGACCGGAGAGCAACATCCGCAGGGCTCGCGGGAGCTGGTGGACGCGAGCCGGCGCGCCCTCGCGAAGACCGACGCGGCGCTGGCGGCCGGCGACTTCCGCGCGGCCACCTCCGCTGTCTGGGCCATCGCCGTCGCGGCGAACCGCTTTATCAGCCAGGCCAGGCCCTGGCTGATCGCGAGGGCCGCGGCCACGGGTGACGAGCAGGCCAGCCGCCAGCTCGACGCGATCCTGCTGCTGCTGGTGCACTCGTGCCGGGAGCTGGCCAGCCAGCTCGAGCCGTTCCTGCCCGACGCGGCAGCGAGGATAGCGGCCCAGGTCACCCCCGCGAGGCTGGACGCGCCTGAACAGGTCTTCGCGAAGATCGAGGTGGATCAGGTGGCGGCCGCAACGACGTAGCCAGCCCTTCATGCAACCTTTCCGGCGGCCGCATCGTGGTGTAGGTATGACCGGCTCACAGGAGGCCGTAGTCAGCATGCCAGGCGACTCCGCTGCTGCCTGCGACGTGCCCTTCGAGGAGTTCGTCGCTGCCTCGTCGTCCAGGCTGTTCACACTCGCGCTGCTCGTGTGCGGCCACGATCGCGCCGAAGCCGAGGATCTCCTGCAGGGCGTGCTGGAGCGCGCCTACCGCCGATGGGCGCGGATCTGCCGGGCCGGCGACCCAGAGCGTTACGTGCGCAGGATGCTCGTCAACGCCTCTGTCGACCGCTGGCGGCGACTGCGGCGCAGGCCCGAGCTGCCGGTCACGTCCCCTGAAGCGGGCCAGGTCGTCGCCGACAGGTCCGGCGCCGACCAGTACGGGGCCGTCGCCGACCGTGATCAGCTGCTGCGTGCGCTGGCCGCGCTGCCTGCCAGGCAGCGCGCCGTCATCGTCCTTCGCTACCTAGAGGACCTGTCGGAGGCGCAGACATCGGCCGTTCTTGGCTGTTCAGAAGGCACGGTGAAGAGCCAGGCGTCCCGGGCGCTCGCGCGGCTGCGCGACATGGCTGGTGACATGGCCGACCGGAGGGTAGAACGATGAGCGACTTCGAGTCCAGGCTCCGCACGGCCCTGCACGGAGCGGCCGAGGCGGCACCGCCCGGGCTGTTCGCCGCCGTCATGCGCCGGCACAGGCGCCACAAGATCAGGGTCGGGGCCGGCGTGCTCGCGGTCGCGGCGGCCACGGCGCTGGCCGTTCCGCCCGTGTCGGCCGCGTTGCGCGGGACAGGGCGCGGCACTGGGCTGGCCCCTGCAGCTGCCCCGTCGCACGCCAGCCGCCGGCGCTGGTGTCCGGAACGGTGCTGACGGGATGCGACGACGCGAACATCGGAGCGATCGGCGCGCACTGGCGCGCCGGGGCCACGCACGCGTCGGGGCCGCTGTGGTTCATCGACGGCGGGCACTCGCCAGGTCATGCGCGGGCAGGTTCGATCCGGCTGTACGTCGCCATCGCCGTGCTCGACGGGCTCAGGCCAGGTTCGGCTGTGGTCCTCAAGGTGGCGCCTGGCTGGCGACATGACCTGCGGTTCCTGTACGGCCCCGCAGACCAGATGACTCCGCACACCCAGCATCTGACCCGGCTGGCCGGTCAGGGGGAACTGGGCGTGACGTTCATGACCTGTTCGCCGGCTCGGCAAATCGTGCCATCCAGGCACTACACGGACTACTACGGCGGCTACCTGGTCAGGGGCGCGCGCTGCGTGCCCGTGCACGCATGGCTGCCAGGACGCGCGCACCCCGTCACGATCAGGCTCGGTGCGTGCGCTGGCCGCTAGCGCGAGCGCTGATCGTGGGCCCCTAGACTCGCGTGCGTGAGCGATACCCCGGCTGTCGAGATCAGCGGGCTGGTCAAGAACTACGGACGAACCACGGCAGTAGCCGGGTTGTCCATTTCCGCCGCCCGCGGGCAGCTCACGGCCGTGCTTGGACCGAACGGCGCTGGCAAGACCACCACCATCGAGGTGTGCGAGGGATACCGGCGCGCCGACGCGGGCACCGTGCGCGTTCTCGGGCTCGACCCAGTCAGGGACGCCAGGAAGCTCCGGCCCCGTGTCGGGGTCATGCTCCAGTCGGGCGGCATCCCCACGACCGCGCGGCCCGGCGACTACCTGGGGGTGATGGCGCGGTTCTACGCCCACCCGCTCGAGCCGTCGCTGCTGCTTGACCGGCTGGGCCTGGCCGAATCGGCCAGGAAGCCGTTCCGCCGCCTGTCCGGCGGCCAGCAGCAGCGGCTTGCGCTGGCCGCGGCGATCATCGGCCGGCCCGAGCTGATCTTCCTGGACGAGCCGACCGCTGGCCTCGACCCGCAGGCCAGGCACGCCACGTGGGAACTGATCGCGGGGCTCAGGGCCGGGGGCGCCACGATCATCCTGACCACGCACTACCTCGAGGAGGCCGAGCGGCTGGCCGATCACGTGGTGATCGTCGACCACGGGTCTCTCGTCACGCAAGGCACGCCGGCCGAGCTGACCGGGAGCGAGGGCCAGCTGCGGTTCAGGGCCGAACCTGGGCTGGACACCTCGGGACTGCTCGGCGCGCTGCCTGCCGCGAGCCTCGTCAAGGAGTCCCCGGCCGGCGCCTACCTGATCGAGCTGCCGTCAGGGGTGGACCCGCAGGTGGTCGCCACCGTGACGGCCTGGTGCGCGGAGCAGGGAGTGCTGGCCAGGAAGCTGCGGATCGAGAGCAGGACCCTGGAGGACGTGTTCCTCGAGCTGACCGGGCGGGAGCTGCGATCGTGACCGAGCTGAGCTGGCCGTCCCCGGCACCGGGCGCCGCACCGCGACCGAAGATGATCGTCGCTCAGGCCGGCCTGGAATTGCGCACGTTGCTCCGCAACGGCGAGCAACTGCTGCTGACGCTCATCATCCCCGTGCTGCTGCTCGTGGTATTCGGCTCAGAGCCACTGATCAGCGTCGGCCGCGGCAGCCGGATCGGCTTCGTCGCGCCGGGCATCCTGGCTCTCGCGGTCATGTCCACGTCCTTCACCAGCCTGGCGATCGGCACCGCCTTCGAGCGGCGGTACGGGGTGCTGAAGCGGCTCGGCGCCACTCCCCTGGGCCGCGAGGGGCTGATCGGGGCGAAAGCCCTGACGGTGCTGGCTGTGCAGGCCGGCCAGATCGTGCTGATCGTCATTGTGAGCGCGCTGCTCGGCTGGCGGCCGGTGGTAACCGCGGTCAGCGTGCTGTCGGCGGTGCTGGTGATCGGTCTCGGCAGCGCGGCGTTCAGCGGCCTGGCCATGCTGATGGCGGGAACGCTGCGGGCCGAGGCGACGCTGGCCGCGGCGAACCTGGTGTACCTGGTCCTGCTCGGCGTCGGCGGGGTGGTCTTCCCGCTGACCAAGTTCCCGGTCGGCGCCCGGCCGGTGCTGCGGCTGCTGCCGTCCGGCGCGATGTCGCACGGCCTGCGGGCGGTGCTGCGGTACGGCGCCGGCCTGCCGGTCAGGGACATCGTCGTGCTCGGAGTCTGGGCGGTCGTGGGCATCGGCCTGGCCGCGCGCACGTTCCGCTGGGAGTAGTGGTGCCGTCGGTCCGCGATTCGGTGACCGCGCCGCGGTCGGCAGCCCGCGGCCGGACCAGGCGGGACCCGCTCGGCCGGGTGCCACCCCCGCTGCTGCTGGGCGCCGGAGTCTTGAGCGTGCAGTTCGGAGCCGGACTGGCCGCGCGAATGTTCGGCACGGTCACCGCGGCAGGGCTAACCGGTGCTCGGCTCTGGGCGGCGGCCCTGGTACTGGCGACCCTCGGCGCGCGCCCGACGATCATGGCGATCCGCCGCGTGGTCGCCGAGCGGGCCTGGCGGGATGCGGGCGTCGTACTCGCGTTCGGCGTGACGCTGGGAGTCATGAACTTCTCGATCTATCAGGCCATGGCGCGGATTCCGCTCGGGATCGCGGTAACGATCGAGTTCCTCGGCCCGCTCGCGGTGGCCATCGGGTGGTCCAGGCGGCTGATCGACGTCGTCTGGGTGCTGCTCGCGGGCACCGGCGTGACGTTGCTCGGGACCGCGGGCGTCAGCGCGGCCAAGGTCGCCGGCACCGGGGCTGGCTCGCCCTCGGTCGTGACCGGGGTCCTGTTCGCCCTCGCCGCGGCCACCTCATGGGCCTGCTATATCGTGCTGTCGGCCGCCACGGGCAGGCGGTTCAGCGGATCGGCAGGCCTCGTCATCGCGATGGGCGTGGCCGCGGTCCTGGTCACGCCCATCGCGGTCGTCAGCGCCGGCCGCTCCCTGTTCAAGCCGGCCGTGCTCGGCGCCGGGCTGGCGATCGGGCTGCTGTCCTCGGTGATCCCTTACCGCTTTGAGCTTGAGACGTTGCGCAGGGTCTCGGCGCGCGTGTTCGGCATCTGGATGAGCCTGGAACCCGCGGTCGCCGCGCTGGTCGGCGTCGTGCTGCTCAGCCAGGCGCTGTCGGTGCCGCAGTGGATCGCGATTGGCTGCGTCGTCCTCGCGAGCGCCGGGGCCGCGCTGGGCGAGAAGAGGTCGGCGGCGGCCCCGCAGGCCTGACATGACAGTGCAGGCCTGACATGACAGTGCAGGCCTGACATGACAGTGCGGTCATCGCGATGCGCGCTGGCCGGGAGCGCGCCATACGATAGGGCCGTGTCCGCCCAGCCAGCCACCGCCCATGCCCCCTGGCGCGTGACCGCGCTGGCTAGGCAGTGGGCGGGCGTGCTGCTGCGGCCGACGCCGCTGGCCATGCGCAGGATCGCGTTCGCTGGCGTGCTCGCGTCCCTGGCGATCATCCCGAGCGGCGCCGCCGTGCGTCTTAGCCAGTCAGGACTCGGCTGCATCGACTGGCCGAAATGCACGGCCACCAGCTTCGTCGCGTCCGGTGAGCACGGCGACCCGATGATCCACCAGTGGGTCGAGTTCGGCAACCGGCTGGTCACCACCGCCATCTTCGTTGCCGCTATCGCGGTCCTTGTCGCGGCGTGGCGGTTCCGCCCCGGACCTGATGGCAAGCGGCGACGCGACCTGGTCTGGCTCGCGTCCGCGCAGCCTGCGGGGATCGCGGCGCAGGCTCTCATCGGCGGAATCGTGGTCCTGACCAAGCTGTCGCCGTTCTGGGTGTCGCTGCATTACCTCGCGACGCTGCCGGTGCTTGCGGCCGCTGTCGCGCTGCACGTGCGGTGCACGGAGAGTACCCAGGCGGCCACGCCGGTCGCCGCGCCGCTGGTCCGGCTCGTCGCGCGCGCGCTCGTCGTGGTGGCGTCGCTGATGATGGTGGCTGGCACGCTGGTGACCGGGACCGGCCCGCTCGCCGGGGGCGGCGACGTGCCGCGGTACCGCTTCCTGTCGCTCACGGCCGTCACGCAGCTGCACGCCGACATCGGCTGGGTACTCGGCACGCTGGCCGTCATGCTGGCGCTGATCATGCACCTGACCGAGGCGCCGCGGCGCGCGGTCAGGCTGTCCTGGATCGTGCTCGGCCTCATCGCACTGCAGGGCGCGATCGGTTATGCGCAGTACTTCTCAGGCCTGCCAGCCGGGCTCGTCTGGGTGCACGTAGCCAACACGGCGCTGATCTGGATCGCCGTGATCAGGCTGACCTTCGCGCTGCGCGACCGCGGCCAGGTGCGGGCCCCCGCATCTGACCTGCCCGCCAGAACGCCGCCGTGATCCACCCGATCACCTGCTCGGGGCTCACCGTCGGTGCGGACGTCGGCACCGCGGCACACTCGGTTGAGCAGGCCGCGGGTCGTCAGCCCCCGGATTGATCGCCTGCTAAAGCCGGCATCGGCTAGCTGGGCGAACGTCATCAACGCCGCTAATCGCCCGTTCTCAGGAAATCTCGTCGGCACCACGATGAACACCGTTGCACGAGCCAGTGACAGGACCGGCCTCGGCCGGGTGTCTTACCCTGATCCGAGTTCTCGGAAGCGGGTGTTCTGGGGTTGTATGACCTATTCATAAGTGACCAGATCGGGGTAAGTGCAGGACTAGGCTCCGGCGGGCATTGGCGGGGCGGGCGATAGGGTCGATTCTGAAAAGGACCTAGCGAGGAGGGGCTGCGTGGGCGGCGGGCAGACCGGGGCGGATCTTGAGTGGACGGCGACTGATGCGCGGGCGGTTGACCTCATCCGCGTGCTCGCCATGGACGCCGTCCAGAAGGCGGGTTCCGGGCACCCTGGTACCGCCATGAGCCTGGCCCCGGCCGCGTACCTGCTGTTCCAGCGCATACTGAGGCACGACCCCGCGGATCCGCAATGGCTGGGCAGGGACCGTTTCGTGCTCTCTTGCGGGCATTCCAGCCTGACGTTGTACATCCAGCTGTACCTGTCCGGCTACGGGCTCACCATGGACGACCTCGAGGCGCTGCGCACGTGGGGCAGCAGGACTCCCGGCCATCCCGAGCACAACCTGACCCCTGGCGTCGAGACGACCACCGGCCCGCTGGGCCAGGGACTGGCGAACGCGGTGGGCATGGCCATGGCCGCCAGGCGCGAGCGCGGGCTGCTCGATCCGGATGCCCGTGCCGGGCAGAGCCCGTTCGACCACCACATCTACGTGTTCGCGTCGGACGGAGACATGGAGGAAGGCATCAGCCACGAGGTCTCCTCGCTGGCCGGCCACCAGAAGCTCGGCAACCTCGTGATGCTCTACGACGACAACAACATCTCGATCGAGGACGACACGAACATCGCTAAGTCCGAGGACGTGCTGGCCAGGTACGCCGCGTACGGGTGGCATACCCAGCGGGTCAGCTGGCGCACCCCCGAGGGCTACCACGAAGACGTCGAGGCGCTCTATGCGGCGTTCCGCACCGCGCGCGAGCACACCGACGCTCCGTCCATCATCGCGCTGTCCACGATCATCGGCTGGCCAGCGCCGAACAAGCAGAACACGGGCGAGGCGCACGGCTCGGCGCTCGGCGAGGACGAAGTCGCCGCCACCAAGGTGATCCTCGGCTTCGACCCCGCGGTGAAGTTCCCGGTCGACGACAAGGCCGTCGCCCGCGCCCGCGAGGTGGCCGACCGCGGCCGGGCGGCCAGGGCGCAGTGGGAGGCGAGCTTCGCGCGGTGGGCGGAGGCCAGCCCGTCCCGGCGCGCCCTGCTCGACCGGCTCGCCGCCCGCGCGCTGCCGCCAGCGTGGTCGGACGCGATTCCGGTGTTCTCGGGGGACGACGGCCCGATGGCGACCAGGTCCGCGTCGGGCAAGGTGCTCACAGCGCTCGCGCCGTTGCTCCCCGAGCTCTGGGGCGGGTCAGCCGACCTGGCAGGGAGCAACGACACCACGATGGCAGGCGAACCGTCGTTTATCCCGGTCGAGCACCAGACCAAGATGTTCCCCGGCAACCCGTACGGCAGGACGCTGCACTTCGGGATCAGGGAATTCGGCATGGGCGGGATCCTCAACGGGATCACCTTGCACGGTCTGACCAGGCCCTACGGCGGCACGTTCCTCGTCTTCAGCGACTACATGCGGCCCGCGGTCCGGATGGCCGCGCTGATGGAGATCCCGGTGACGTTCGTCTGGACGCACGACTCGATCGGGCTCGGCGAGGACGGGCCCACGCACCAGCCGGTCGAGCAGCTCTGGGCGCTGCGGGCCATTCCCGGGCTTGATGTGGTGCGCCCCGCCGACGCCAACGAGACGTCCGTCGCGTGGAAGACCATCATCGAGCACACCGACCGGCCCGCGGGCCTGTGCCTCACCAGGCAGAAGCTACCGGTGTTCGACCGGACCGAGATGGCGGCCGCCAACGGCACCGCGCTCGGCGGGTATGTCCTGGCCGAGGCGCCAGGCGGCGAGCCCGATGTGATCCTGATCGGCACCGGCAGCGAGGTGCAGATCGCTCTCGCCGCCCGCGATGCGCTGTGGCAGGAGAAAATCGCGGCCAGGGTCGTGTCGATGCCCTGCCTGGAGTGGTTCGCCGAGCAAGACCAGGCCTATCGCGATCAGGTCCTGCCCCCGCAGGTCAGGGCCAGGGTCAGCGTCGAGGCCGGGGTCGCGCTCGGCTGGCGCGCGATCGTGGGCGACGCGGGCGAGATGATCAGCCTCGAGCACTTTGGCGCATCAGCGGCGTACGAGACGCTGTACGCCGAGTTCGGAATCACCCCAGAGCGGGTAGCGCAGGCCGCCCGGCTCAGCCTCGGCAGGGTCGGCAGGGTCGGCACGCCTGCGAGGAAGGACTAGTCATGACAGCACAGCAGGACAAGCAGGACGTGCTCGCGCAGCTGACCGCCGAAGACGTCTCGATCTGGCTGGACGACATCAGCCGCGAGCGGCTCGCCTCGGCCAACCTGGCCACGCTGGTCAGGGACTTCCATGTCCGCGGCGTGACGTCGAACCCGACGATCTTCGCGAAGGCGATGGAGCACGGCTCCGCGTACGACCAGCAGCTCGGCGACCTGGCCCTGCGCGGGGTCGACGTGGGCGAGGCCTCGCGCGCCCTGACGACCTACGACATCAGGTGGGCCTGCGACGTGCTGCGGCCCGTCTTCGACTCATCGGACGGCGTCGACGGCAAGGTGTCGATCGAGGTCGACCCCCGAATTGCCGCCGACACGGCCGCGACCATCGCCGAGGCACGGGCGCTGTGGTGGCTCGTCGACCGGCCGAACGTGTACATCAAGATCCCCGCGACCAGGGCGGGCATCCCGGCGATCACGGCGTGCCTGGCCGAGGGCATCTGCATCAACGTCACGCTGATCTTCTCGCTGGACCGGTACGAGGAAGTCATCGACGCGTTCATGTCCGGGCTCGAGGCTGCCGACGAGGTGCACGTCGCGACGCTGACCTCGGTGGCATCGTTCTTCGTCAGCCGGGTGGACACGGAGGTGGACCGCAGGCTGGACGCCCTCGGCACCGCCGCGGCGAACGCGCTGCGCGGCAAGGCAGCGATCGCGAACGCCAGGCTCGCCTACGAGATCTTCGAGAAGCACTTTTCCACCCGGCGCTGGGAAGCGCTGGCGGCGAGCGGCGCCAGGGTGCAGCGCCCGCTCTGGGCCTCGACCAGCACCAAGGACCCCGCCTACCGGGACACCATGTACGTCGAGGACCTCATCGCGCCGCACACCGTCAACACCATGCCGGAGGCGACGATGCACGCGATGGCCGACCATGGCGTGGTGCCCGGGAACACCATCGCGGGGACCTACGACGAGGCGCGGAAGGTCTTCGCTGACCTCGAGAAGCTCGGGATCGGCTACGACGACGTCGTCGCCGTGCTGGAAGACGAGGGCGTCCGCAAGTTCTCCGACTCCTGGGACGGACTGCTCAAGACCATCGGCGAGCAGCTCGATCCGGCAAAGAGCAGCAGCACGACATGACCAATCCGCTGCGCGACCCGCGTGATCGCCGCATCCCGCGGGTCGCCGAGCCGAGCGTACTGATCATGTTCGGCGTAACCGGCGACCTTGCCCGCAAGAAGCTGCTGCCCGCCCTGTATGACCTGGCCAACCGGGGACTGCTGCCGCCTGGCTTTTCGCTCGTCGGCTTCGCCCGCAGGGACTGGAGTGATGAAGAGTTCGTCACGCACGCCTACGAGGCGGTCCGCGAGCATGCCAGGACCACGTTCAGGGACAGCGTGTGGCAGCAGGTCAGCGACGGAGTGCGGTTCGTCTCAGGGGAGTTCTCCGACGACGACGCCTTCGACCGGCTGGCCGCTGAGGTCTCCGGCCTCGATGCCGAGCGCGGCACGGGCGGCAACCGGGCATTCTACCTGTCGATCCCGCCAGGGCAGTTCCCCGTCGTGGTGCGCCAGCTCGAACGGGCTGGCCTCACCGACCGCAAGAACGAGCATGGCTGGAAGCGGGTCGTCATCGAGAAGCCGTTCGGGCACGATCTGTCCAGCGCGCGGGACCTGAACGACCTGCTCGCCTCCGTCTTCGAGCCGCACTCAGTTTTCAGGATCGACCACTATCTCGGCAAGGAGACCGTGCAGAACCTGCTCGCGCTCCGGTTCGCCAACACGCTCTTCGAGCCGATCTGGAACCGCAGATACGTGGACCACGTTCAGATCACGATGGCCGAGGATATCGGGATCGGTGGCCGGGCCGGCTACTACGACGGCATCGGCGCGGCCAGGGACGTCATCCAGAACCACCTGCTCCAGCTGCTCGCGCTGACGGCCATGGAGGAACCGGTCTCGTTTGCATCTGACGCGCTGCGCGCGGAGAAGCAGAAGGCGCTGTCGGCCGTGCAGATCCCCGACGACCCGCTGACCGGGACGGCGCGCGGGCAGTACGCGGCCGGCTGGCAGGGCGGCATCCCGGTGCACGGTTTTCTGGCAGAGGACGGCATCGCGCCAGACTCGGTGACCGAGACATACGCGGCGATCAAGCTGGGAGTGGACACCAGGCGGTGGGCAGGGGTTCCGTTCTACCTGCGCACCGGCAAGCGGCTGGCGACCAGGATGACGGAGCTCGCGGTGATCTTCCAGCGTGCGCCGCACCTGCCGTTCAAGGCGACCGACGCCAAGGAGCTCGGGCAGAACGCCCTGGTCATCCGCGTTCAGCCGGACGAGGGCGTCACGATGCGCTTCGGCTCGAAGGTGCCGGGCTCGGCGATGGAGGTCAGGGACGTGAACATGGACTTCGCCTACGGCGAGTCCTTCACCGAGTCCAGCCCCGAGGCTTACGAGCGGCTGCTGCTCGACGTGCTCGTCGGCGATCCGCCGCTTTTTCCCGGGCACGAGGAGGTCGAGCTGTCGTGGAAGATCCTCGACCCGATCGAGGCGTTCTGGGCGGCCAACGGCCGACCGGAGCCCTACCTCGCCGGATCGGCGGGGCCGGCCTGCTCCGACGCCATGATGGCGCGGGACGGCCGTGCCTGGCGACGGCTCTAGGAGGTCGGTGAGCGATGAAGGTTGAGCTGATCGACACCAGCGCCAGCACGGTGCGCAACGAGCTGACCAGGATGTGCCAGCAGATGGGCGGCCTGACCACCGGCGTCGTGCTCAACCTTGTCATCATGACCGACGAGGCTGACCAGTACGACGCGATGCGGGCGGCGACCCATGCTGGCCGCGAGCATCCTTGCCAGATACTCGGCGTGATCGCCAGAGCCGGGCGGCGGCCGCGGCGGCTCGACGCCGAGGTGACCGTCGGCGAGAACATGCCAGGCCAGACCGTGCTGCTGCGGATCCAGGGCGAGCTGAACGAGCATGTCGACTCCGTCATCACGCCGCTGCTGGTGCCTGACACGCCGGTGGTGATCTGGTGGCCTGGCAAGGCGCCAGGGGCGCCGGCCGCCGACGCGCTCGGAGTGCTCGGCCAGCGGCGCATCACCGACGTCGCGGCCGACGAGGAGCCGCGGGCGCGGCTGCTGCAGCTGTCGGCTGGTTACCGCCCTGGCGACACCGACCTGGCCTGGGCCAGGACCACCAACTGGAGATCGCTGCTGGCCGCGACGCTGGACCGGCCGTACCCGGAGCTCGCGGAGGTTTCTGTCGGCGCCGAGGCCGACAATCCGAGCGCTGACCTGATGGCCGCCTGGCTGGCGCTCAGGCTCGGCGTTCCCGTCCACCAGGAAGTCACCCCGGGTCCTGGTGTGACCGGGGTGAGCTTCATGACCGCGGACGGCAAGATCGTGATCAGCAGGGCGGACGGGCGCAACGCCACGCTGTCGAGGCCAGGCGAGCCTGACCGCTTCGTCGCGCTGCACCGCAGGGAGACCGACGAACTGCTGGCCGAGGAGCTGCGCAGGCTCGATCCTGACGAGGTATACGGGGAGACGCTCGCCGAACTGGCGACTGGCCAGCTGGCAAGATCCGACGAGGAGTAAGGCAATTTCTGTCCCGCAGATCCTCATCCATCACGACGGCGAGCTGCTGGCGAAGGCGGTTGCCGCCAGGCTCGTCACCAGGCTCGTCGACGCCGTGGCGGCGAAGGGCATGGGCTCGGTCGTGCTCACCGGCGGCGGCATCGGCACCAAGGTGCTCGCGGAGCTCGCCGCGGCTCCGGCGCGGGACGCGGTGGACTGGCACAGGGTGGAGATCTGGTGGGGTGACGAGCGTTTCCGGCCAGCGGGTGATCCGGAGCGGAACGAGACCGGTGCCCGCAGCGCCCTGCTCGATCACGTCGACGTCGATGAGAGCAAGGTGCATCCGATGCCGGGGCCTGACGGGCCTGACGGGCCCGACCCCGAGGCCGCGGCTGAGCGGTACGCGGGCTGGCTGCGCGCTACCGCCGAGCCGCAAGACAGGGTCGGCGTGCCCAGATTCGACGTGCTGATGCTCGGCATCGGTCCCGACGCGCACGTTGCCTCGCTCTTTCCCGGCCTGCCCGCGCTCTATGAGGATGAGCGCACGGTGGTGGCCGTGCGCGGCGCGCCCAAGCCGCCGCCCGTGCGGCTGACGCTGACCCTGCCGGCCATCAGGGCCGCGTCCGAGATATGGATACTCGCGTCAGGGAGCGAGAAGGCGGGGGCGGTGCGTCTCGCGCTCTCCGGCGCCGGTCCGGTGCAGGTGCCTGCCGCAGGGGCGCGCGGCGTGCAGCAGACCTTGTTCTTGCTCGACCGCGCGGCGGCGGCCGAGGTGCCCGTCCAGCTCAGCAGGTTCGCCTCGCCCTGATCGGCACGAGGCCGCCATGTCTTCACGCTTATAGCGCATTGAGTAACGCAGCGTGCCCATTCGACGTGTTTCGATGTCCCTGCCACGACATATCTAGCAAGTGGGTCTCGCCTTATCGCTGAACCAGAGTTACGCTCAGTGCATAACTTCCATATTGAGCCTGATGGGTAAATGGGGTCGCGTGGAAGCAAGGAAAGCCCGGAATGTGGATAGCTGGCCGCTTCGGACCTGCAAAACCAGCGCTATCCGTTATCTACGCTTGCGCTTCGATTGGGTTACGAAGTCCGTGTTGACCGGGAACTCCGGGAAATCGAAGAAATCGATCAAGTCGTCGTTTCGGCCAGCTTGGGCGACGACACCCTTTATGTTCGGTGTAGTCCGATGATCCGTTCCGTGTAGGTTCCCCCCTCCATCGACCCGACTCCCCCGGGTCGATGCCAACCTCCCGAGGAGGATGCACGTGAGTACTTCAGAAGAAACCGCGGTCGCGACGGCCCCGGCGGCGGCTGCCACGGGGATCGCCGACCCCGCGCCGCTCGGGCTGGCTGCTTTCGCGCTCACCACGTTCCTGCTCTCAGCGATCAACGCGGGCTGGGCGAAGAACAGCACCGGCGGCGACTGGTGGGGCTACGCGATCGCCTACGGTGGCCTCGCCCAGCTGCTGGCCGGCATGTGGGAGTTCAGGAACAGGAATGTGTTCGGCGCGACGGCGTTCTCGACCTACGGCGGCTTCTGGATCGGCGTGGGTCTGTGGCTGCACTTCGTCGCGCCAACGGCCCAGGACCCGCTGCAGCTGAACAGGGACCTCGGCTGGATCCTGCTGGCATTCGCGATCTTCAACACGTACATGCTGATCATCAGCACCCAGCTGAATATGGCGGTGTTCGGCGTCTTCCTGACGCTAGAGCTGACCGAGATCTTCCTGTTCCTCGGCAACTTCACGACCACCAAGCCCGCGCTGCCGCCCGACCCGACCAGTTCACTCCTGATCGTGGTCGGCGGCTATCTCGGCGTCATCACGGCGCTGGTGGCCTGGTACACATCGGCGGCTGGCGTGATGAACGGGCACAAGGGCCGCGAGGTCTTCCCGGTCGGCAAGCCGCTCATGACCATGTAGGCATGGCGGGTGGCGCGCTGGTCCCGCACGGGACCAGCGCGCTTCTCGGTACCGTGGGGCGGTGGCACCACCGAGATCACGCAACCGCCCGTGGCGGGCGATCATCACGCTCGCGCTGGCCGTCGCGGCCGCGGTCACGGCCGATGTCGTCGGCATCCCACTCGCGGTCACGACGCGGCAAGCGGCGAACAAGACCAACACGCTGGTCAGCCTTGACGTCGGGCATCTGATCACGGTCTGCGCCTCGATCGCCTTCCTCATTCTCGCGGTGGTCGCCACGTTCGCCTTCGCAGCCTGGGCCCGCGACGCGCTGCAGCGCTTCATCGGCACCGCCTACGGGGCGATCGTCAGGTACGTGATGATCCTGATCGGGATCAGCCTGGTGGTGCTCGTCACGCTGTCGATGCTTGGCTTCAGGATCGCGCAGCTGGTGGTCGGCGGCGCGGTCACCGGGGTTCTGCTCACCATCGCCGCGCAGCAGTCGCTGTCGAACCTGTTCGCCGGCGTGATGCTGCAGTTCGCGCAGCCGTTCCGGGTCGGCGACCAGGTGCGGATCAGGTCGGGTGCGCTGGCGGGCACGATCGAGGGCACCGTGACCGAGTTCAGCATCACCTACGTCAGGCTCGAGACCGCCGACGGGCTGCTCCTCCTGCCCAACTCACAGGTGCTTGCCGCGGCCGTCAGCCCGATGTCAGATGCGGCCGACGACGCCACAGGAGCGGGTGCGGGAGTCGCGTAAGACGGCGATGGCCGGCACCCATCGGGTGCCGGCCCATCCCAGTGCTATCACCACTGGCGCCGTCAGGCGGCCCTTCAGTGATTCGCCTCGTACTTCGTAATGACCTGGGCCGGAATCCGGCCGCGATCACTGACGTCCATGCCGGAGCGCTTTGCCCAGGCGCGGATCTCCGCGCTGCGCCGGCGATGGGCCGTCGTACGCCTCTTGGTCCGCCCGACCTTGGATGAAACCTTGCGAGCCCGGTCGGCGAAGCGCTTCATCGTTTCGTCGAACTTCTGGCTGTGTTTCTCGCAGAGGTCTATCTCATAGTCGCGGCCGTCAAGGCTGAACGCGCGAGTCATATGCTCGCCGCTCGGAATCTCCTTAGCGTCGTAGTCACACGCGAATGTGACCGAGACCTTCTGTGCCACGTTGTTCCCCCCTTCCCCTAACCGCGACAATATTCCCGCGCGTGCCCGGTTCATAACAGAGGGTGATCAGGCAATTTCACACAGTGCGCATTGAGCACGGAACGCCCGCGCGCCTGCGGGCTCCGGTTTACATCTGATCAGCTCAGACGGCGGCCGCGGCGCGGGTTCTGGTGCCGGGCGCGTTCGAGCGCCGGGTCAGCGCGCCCGATAGGAAGCGGCGGCAGGACCCCAATCCGTCGTGGCCTGCTCGGTCTTTGCCGAGCGCGCAAATCCGCTGGCGGCGTCCTCGCGCGCGGGGTCAGGCTGGTCTTCTCGCCAGGTCCGTGCCTGCGCGCCTTCCTGATAAGGCCCGTGCGGCCCCGCGGGCGCGGCGAGGAACTGAGTCTCACCGCGGTAGACGGCGTCCGGCTCGCCGCGATATTGCTGCTGTTCCTGGTAACGCCCGTGCGCCGAGTCGGCATAGCCGCGAGACCCGGCATATTCAGGTGGCTGAGCGTAATCGGCCGGCCGGCCGTATTCAGGTGCCTGAGCGTAACCGGACCGCTCGGCGTATCCGGGCGGCTGAGGGTAGCCGCTGGGTTGGTCATAGCCAGGACCGTCCTGGCCCTGCGGGCCGGCTGCTGGCCTCGGGCCCTGCGGGCCGGCTGCTGGCCCCGGGCCCTGCGGGCCGGCTGCTGGGCCCTGATAATCAGGCTGGTACGGCACGGGAGGCGCGACGTCGGGAACGTAGCGCGGGGCGTAGTACTCGTCCGGATCGCCATAGCCGTCACCGGAGCGATAGCCGTGTCCGGCCGCTGGGCGCTGGTAGTCGCCGTGATACTGGCCGCGCGCCTCTGCGGGAGCGCCGTACGGAGCCGGTTCGTAGCCGTAGCCGGCCCGGTTGCGTAATGCGGGCCCGAGCCGTATCCGGGCGCCCCGGCATAGCTGGCCTGGTCGCCGTAGCCTGGCGGTTCGGGATAGCCATAGCCGGGATCGGAGTCTGCGTTTGCGTAGGCCGGCTCGCCCTGGTGGCGATCGGGCTCTCGGGACGGCGGTCCTGCCTGGAGCGCTTCGACCATCCTGGCCAGATCGCCAAAGGGCAGCCTGAAGGTGCTCGTGCACCTGTTGCCCTGCCAGATGCTGAAGACCGCGACCGAGCTGTCCGCATACCAACTCAGCCGCATGGTGCGCGATTCACCCCTGACGTCGAAGAAGACCTCACCCTCGCGGGGCAGGGGAACGGCATCCGGCTCCGACATGCTGCCTATCGTCGCCCCGGCCGGCCAGGTTGTCTAGCCAATGAACCGCATTGGCCGGTCACATCGCGACGTCGACCCCCAGAATCGGGCGGATGACGCCACCTCAGCGGATCTCACGCCGGGCCGCGCGGCCGGCCTCAGCCGATTACACCCCGCTGTGAACCGCGCGAGTCTTGTAATCTTGCCTGTGCGGCACTGTGCGCGATGACATGATTATCACGCGGTGCGCTGACGTCGTGGATTGATAGCCCAGCTGCCCGCCGGCCAAGGCCACGAACTTGGTGCCGGCCTCGGGCGCGGGTGCCCTTACCGGGGAACACTGTCGGGCGAAGGCCTCCGAACCGGGCGACCTAGGGAACACTTCGGCGCTGCAAGGCGTTTGCATGTTGCGACGGGGCGGATGCCGCATCGCGCGAATTTCGTTGTATTTGCGTCTTGTGAGCCGTGTGCTCACCGGGCCGACGTTAACGATGAGCTGGTTGAGGAGAGCTTTCCATGTCTGAGGTACGCCGTCAGACCGTGCTCCTGCCACGGCCGAACTGGGGCTGGCAGGACCGGGCCGCCTGCAAGGGCGCCGATGTTGTGCTGTTTTTCGGACCGGACGGTGAGCGGCAGCCCGAGCGTGATATCAGGGAGCGCAAGGCCAAGACGCTCTGCGGATCTTGCCCGGTCAGGATGGAATGCCTAGGTTACGCGGTCAGCAGGCCTGAGAAGTACGGCACCTGGGGCGGCTTGAACGAGGACGAGCGCTCGGCCGAGCGCCGCAGGCGGATGCGTCGCGCCAACACGAACGCGGCCTGAGCCCCCGCTCCCGCCGGGCGGCGGCGGTTTGGCTCGGCCGGTGGTTCGGCTTAGCCCGGTGGTTCGGCTGACACTGCGCGAGCGAGAATGAGACCATGATCTGCCGGAGCTGCCGTCGGCGGGAGCACGACTCCTGCAAGGGCGGCACCTGGTGCGACTGCCAGCACAAGCAGCCAGCCTCGCTGCAGCCAGAGCCGGTCATGGGCTGGGTCAGGCAGGGTTAACCCGGTTGCTGGCGGGCAGTCCGCTAGAGAACCGAGACGGCACCACCCGGAATACGGGCGTCGGCGCGGCGGTTGCCGCGAGCGCGGGACACAGACGCGAAGTACCCCGACAGCACGACCTGCACAGCACATGCGCAAGGCACTGCCAATGCAGCCGGGAGGAAATGGGCCGTGACCCACCGCTCAGCACATGCCTCACGTGCATTCCGGGTCATTCGGGCATACTCTGTCCTCAGGGGCACCAGTAGCGTCCCTAGGGATGAAGCATGACTCCCCAGTCCCGGCCGACACGGTCCCGGCCGTCCCGGCCTGGTCAGCCTGGGTTCGCAGGTTCAGAGGAGGCACGCAGCATGGAGACCCTGGCCGCTGAGGCGGCCGAAGCGCTCAAGGGCGCATCGGCCGACGAGGTCATCAAGTGGGCAGCCGAGACGTTCGGCAGCCGGCTGTGCATCACGTCGTCGATGACCGACGCCGTGATCGTCGACCTCGCATCGCGCCACGTCCCAGGGATCGACGTGCTCTTCCTCGACACCGGTTACCACTTCGCCGAGACGATCGGCACCCGGGATGCGGTCTCGGCCGTCTACCCGGTCAATGTGATCAACGTCACGCCGCCGACCACGGTCGCCGAGCAGGATGCCGAGCTCGGCCCCAAGCTCTACGCCCGCAACCCGGACCTGTGCTGCTACCTGCGCAAGGTCGTCCCCCTTGAGCAGTCGCTCGAGCCGTACGACGCCTGGATCACGGGCGTCCGCCGGGAGGAGACCGACGCGAGGACCGACACCAAGGTCGTGCAGTGGGACCCCAGGCGGCAGATGGTAAAGGTCAACCCCATCGTCGAGTGGACCCAGAAGGACGTCGACGACTACATCGCCACACGTGGCGTCCTCGTGAATCCGCTCGTCTACGACGGCTACCCGTCGGTCGGCTGCGCGACGTGCACGGCGCGCGTCGAGGCCGGCGCTGACCCGCGCAGCGGCCGCTGGGCGGGTTCCGCCAAGACCGAGTGCGGTATCCACACCTGACCGGGTGCAAGACTTGCCCCTGTGACGAGCACGCCCGGCCTTGCCAGCACCGGCAGAGCTACTAGTCCGCGGCAGCCGACCCATGAGGTCACCAACCAGCCGCCCCCGCTGGCCGGTCACGACGTCGCGGCCGACCAGGCGCTGCTGACCGCGGTCGCCGCGCACGGCGTGAGCTGGGTGGTGCCCGAGCTGCACGAGCTCGGCGAGCTTGCGGGCTCGGCCGAGGTGATCGAGCGGGCCAGGCTCGCCAATACCCATGATCCGGTCCTGCGCACTCATGACAGGTACGGGCACAGGATCGACGAGGTTGAGTTCCACCCGGCCTGGCACCAGCTGATGACGACCGCGGTCAGCCACGGCCTGCACGCGACCCCGTGGGCGAGCGCCAAGCCTGGCGCGCACGTCGCACGGGCCGCCAAGTTCTACGTGTGGACGCAGGCCGAGGCCGGGCATGGCTGCCCGATCTCGATGACGTACTCTGTGATCCCCGCGCTGCGGCACGCTCCTGACCTGGCGGCAACGTTCGAGCCGCTGCTGACGTCCACGAGTTACGACCCTGGCCTGCGGGTACCCAAGTCGGGCCTGCTCGCCGGCATGGCGATGACCGAGAAGCAGGGCGGTTCCGACGTCCGGGCGAACACCACCCGCGCCGTGCCAGCCGGTGACGGCAGCTACCTCATCACCGGGCACAAATGGTTCTGCTCGGCCCCGATGTGCGACCTGTTCCTGGTCCTCGCCCAGGCTCCTGAGGGGCTGACCTGCTTCTTGCTGCCCAGGGTGCTCCCTGACGGCACCAGGAACCGGATGCACATCCAGCGGCTCAAGGACAAGCTGGGCAACCGCTCGAACGCCTCGTCCGAGGTCGAGTACGACGGCGCCGTGGCGTGGCCCGTAGGCGAACCAGGCCGCGGCGTGGCCACCATCATCGAGATGGTGAGCTCGACCAGGCTGGACTGCATCCTCGGCAGCGCCGCGAGCATCAGGCAGGCCTGCGTCGAGGCGACGCACCACGCCAGCCACCGGAGTGCGTTCGGCGCCACGCTGGCCAGCCAGCCCGCGATGACGGCGGTCCTGGCCGACCTGGCCCTTGAGTCCGAGGCGGCGACGGCGCTCGCCCTGCGGCTGGCCGCCGCCGCGGACCGGGCCGCCCGCGCCGATGCCAGCGAGGCGGCGATGCTGCGGCTGCTGCTGCCGGCAGCGAAGCACTGGATCTGCAAGCGCACGCCCACCGTGATCGCCGAGGCGCTTGAGTGCCTGGGCGGCAACGGCTACGTCGAGGAGTCCGTCATGCCGCGGCTGTACAGGGACGCGCCGCTGAACTCCATCTGGGAGGGTTCCGGCAACGTGACGGCGCTCGACCTGCTGCGCGCTCTCGCCCGCTCCCCAGGGGCTATCGAGGCGCTGCGCGCCGAACTCGGGCAGGTCGCTGGCGCCGACCCCAGGCTCGACGCGGCGACGCGGCGGCTCTGGGGGACGCTGGCCGAGATCTCCGCGGACCCGGCAACGGGGCCTAACAGGGCTCGCGCGCTGGCCGGCATCCTGACCCTGGTCATGCAGGCGGCGCTGCTGATCAGGCACGCGCCCGCACCGGTCAGCGACGCCTTCTGCGCGTCCCGGCTGGCTGACCAGGGGTCAGGTGGGCCAGGTGGGCCAGGTGTGACATTCGGCACACTGCCGCCAAGGCTGGACCTGACCTTGATCGCCGACAGGACGAGGGCCGGCTTTGCCGGGTAAGGTCTCCTGATGCGCGTATGGCCTGGCACTCCTTATCCGCTTGGCGCCGTGTGGGATGGTTCGGGCACAAACTTCGCGATCTTCTCAGAAGTTGCCGAACTGGTTGAGCTGTGCCTGTTCGACGCGGACGGCGCCGAGACCAGGATCGGGCTGAGCGAAGTCGACGGGTTCGTCTGGCACTGTTACCTGCCCGACACCGGACCAGGCCAGAAGTACGGCTACCGCGTCCACGGCCCGTACGACCTGCGCCGCGGGCACCGGTGCAACCCGGCCAAGTTGTTGCTCGACCCCTACGGCAAGGCGATCGATGGCGTGGTCACGCCGAGCCCTGCCTTGTTTTCTTACATCCGCGGCGGCTCAGACCCGGCTGCGCTGAACACCGACGACAGCGCCCCGTTCATGCCGAGGAATGTCGTCATCAACCCGTATTTTGACTGGGCAGGCGACCAGCAGCTCCGCACGCCGTACCACGACACGTTGATCTACGAGGCGCATGTCCGCGGTCTGACGATGCGTCATCAGGGCGTCCCTGAGGAGCTGCGTGGCAGCTACGCGGGGCTGGCGTCGCCCGCGATCATCGATCACCTGAAGCGGATCGGCGTCACCGCGATCGAGCTGATGCCGGTGCACCAGGCAGTGCCTGAGCCGATCCTGGCCGAGCGCGGCCTGACGAACTACTGGGGCTACAACACCATCGGATTCTTCGCGCCGCACCAGGGCTATGGCTCATCGGTCGCGGCTCACGGGCACGTGGCGGAGTTCAAGTCGATGGTCAAGACGCTGCATCAGGCGGGCATCGAGGTCATTCTCGACGTGGTCTACAACCACACAGCCGAGGCCGCCGAGCTCGGGCCGACGCTCAGCTTCCGCGGCATCGACAACGCGGCCTATTACCGGCTGTCCGACGAGAACCCGGCCGTCTATCTCGACTACACCGGCTGCGGCAACAGCCTGAACGTGCGGCACCCGCACGCGCTCCAGCTGATCATGGACTCGCTGCGGTACTGGATCGACGAGATGCACGTCGACGGGTTCCGGTTCGACCTGGCCGCCGCCCTCGCGAGAGAACTGCACGACGTGGACAGGCTGTCCGCGTTCTTCCATCTCGTACAGCAAGACCCGCTGGTGTCCCAGGTCAAGCTCATCGCCGAGCCGTGGGACGTCGGCGAGGGCGGGTACCAGGTAGGAAAGTTCCCGCCGCTGTGGACCGAGTGGAACGGGAAGTACCGCGACACGGTCAGGGACTACTGGCGCGGGTCGCCAGGTCAGCTTCCCGAACTGGCGTCACGGCTGAGCGGGTCCAGCGACCTGTACGAGACAGGCGGGCGGCGGCCGGTCGCCTCGGTCAACTTCGTCACCTGCCACGACGGCTTCACGCTGCGCGATCTGGTGTCGTACAACGCTAAGCACAACGAGGCCAACTGCGAGGAGAACCACGACGGGACGAACGACAACCGGTCCTGGAACTGCGGGACAGAGGGCCCGACCGACGAACCCGAGATCAATGCGCTGCGGGACCGGCAGGTGCGGAACCTCCTCGTGACGCTGTTCTTCTCGCAGGGCATTCCGATGCTGCTGGCAGGCGACGAGTTCGGGCGGACGCGAGGCGGCAACAACAACAGCTATTGCCAGGACAACGAGATCTCCTGGGTCGACTGGGACGCCGCCGCGAAGCACGCTGACCTGATCGAGTTCGTCGCTTCGCTGTCTTCGCTGCGTAAGGCTCATCCCGTCTTCCGGCGGCGCAGGTTCTTCAGCGGCCAGGCCGACGGGTCCGGCGGCCGGCAGCAGGACATCATCTGGCTGTCTCCCGCCGGGCACCAGATGGGATCGGCAGAGTGGAGCTCCTGGGACGCGAAAGCCCTGGCGGTGTGCGTGAACGGGGACGCGATCACCGAGCCAGGGCCGCGGGGTGAGCGGATCACCGACGCGGACTTCATCCTGCTGCTCAACGCGCACAGCGATGCGGTCTCGTTCACGGTGCCTGCGAGCTTCGGCTCTGCCGGCGTCGCCTGGGAGGTGCTCGTCGATACCGGGGTGTCTGTCTCAGGAGATGGTGGGGATGCTCAGGAAGGCCCACGGGGGCGCGTCGGCAGCACGGTTGGCCTGGCAGGTTCTGACATGACCCTTGACGTCGGGTCGCGGACGATTGTGGTGCTGCGGGGAGCCAAGCCTGGCGCCCGCTGAACACGCGAGGCTAGGCTCGCTTCCGTGCCGGACCAGATTGACGGCCATGTGTCGGTCACCCGGCGTCAGTGGGACGAGCGCATGTCCGTATGGTTCGAGCGCTACGCGCAGTCGCGATGGGCGGCGGCCGGCTGGTGTTCATGACCCAGTCGACGCTGGCCCGCCTGTGCTCGCCAGAGCGGGGACCAGTCACCGACCGGCTGGTCAGGAACCTGTTCGGGTTGTACTGCGTCGTGCGGAGCGGCACACCTGGCGAGGAGTACCGGCTGTTCACGCTGCCGCACGGGGAAAGGATCCGGCTCATGAACGGGTGCGGCCTTGTCGTGGAGGACCTGGTCGGGGTCCAGGTGCCGCCAGGCGCGAGGAACAACGACTTCCCCGAATTTCCCGACGAATGGGTCCGCCGCTGGCCTGCCGAGGCAGTCTGGTTCGCCCGCCGTGCTGCCACAACATAGCGCGCCAATTGAGCCACAAGGTCAAGGGGCTGGCACTCCATTTCTTCGGTGCGGCGGGCCTGCATTGTCGGTGGGTGGTGGTACTCTTTCGAGTACAGGTTCGATCGCGGGAATTGGCACCCGGAGCGGAATGGCAAGCGGCTCCGGGGGTGACACCTCCTCCATGACCCCGGCCGCTGCGGCAGGCCGGATCCGCACGCAGAACGTTTCTTCCTGATTCCTTCCCGCGAAGCTCCGTGAGCTGAGGAGGTGTCGTGCCGTCTCCCGGAAATGGCAGTGTTGCCGAGCCGTCGTCGGCTGCCGAGGCCATGCGGATGGCGTCTGCGGGACTGGGCTGGCTCGCCGGTGCGGATGCCGGGTCGCTGCCGGTGCCGGCGCAGGCCGACGCGCTGCGGATGCTGGAACGGCTGCAATCCCTGCATGCCGCCGCGCGGGCGAGGGTGCTGGCGGCGTTCACGGCGCGGCGGGGGTTCGAGGACGAGGGGCAGGGGTCGGCGCGGACGTGGCTGACCTGGCAGACGAACGTCACGGCGGCCGCGGCCCGCGGCTCGGTCGGGTGGATGCGGCGGCTGGCCGATCATCCCGCCGTGGCGGACGCGCTGGCGGGCGGCGGGCTGTCGGTGTCGTGGGCGCGGCAGGTCACCGACTGGACCGACAAGCTCCCGGTCGAAGCGCGGCAGGACGCGGACGTGATCCTGGTGACCGGGGCGGGCGAGGGCGTGGACTTGCCGGGGCTGGCCGCCCTGGCGGAGGAGATCCGGCGCCGCACCTGCGGGCCGGACCGGGACCGTGATGACGGGTTCAGCCACCGGGGGCTGAGGCTGGACACCACCCTGGGCGGTGCCGGCCGGGTGACCGGGGACCTGTCCGCCCGGTGCGCTGCCTCCCTGCGCGAAGTCCTGGACTCGCTGGGGAAGAAGATGGGCGCCGAGGACACCCGCAGCATCGCGCAGCGCCAGCACGACGCGGTGGAGGAGGCGTGCCGGCGGCTGCTGGCGTCGGGGTGCCTGCCCGAGCGGGCCGGGCAGCCGGTCCGGCTGAACCTGCAGCTGTCCCTGGACCAGCTGCTGGCCGGGATCGGGGCGCCGGGCCGGCCGTGGCTGTCGCCCGGCTTCGCCCAGCCCGATCCCGCCCCCGGGGCCGGCCACCCGGGCGGGCCGGCGCTGACCGGGCCGCAGGCCGGGCCCGGCGATGACTGCGACGCCGCCCTGGCCCCCATCGTCACCGGCCGGGTCGACCACGACCTGCTGGACCGGCTCGCCGGGCAGCTCACCACGGCGTGGGCCGGGTACCGGCCCGGCCAGCCAGCCTGCGACGGCAGCCACCCCGGCTGCGGCGGCTGCCCGCAACCGGGCGGGGACGCCAGCGACGAGGAATGGCAAGCCTGGCAACGCCGCCGGGAGCTGTCCAATGGCGCCGCCCGGGAGATCATCCTGCGCAGCGCGGTGGCGTTGCTGTCCGGGCCGGGCGGGCTCGCGTCGTGGCTGCGGACCGGCACCCTGCCGCCGCCCGCCAGCTCGGTCAGCCTGCCGCTGGACGTCGGCGCCGTGACCGACCTGGTGCCGCCGCACCTGCGCCGCGCGATCAGCACCCGCGACCGGCACTGCGCCGCGCCGGGTTGCGACACCCCGCCGGCGGCGTGCCACGTGCACCACATCGTGCCCCGCAGCCAGGGCGGGACGACGAGCCTGGGAAACTGCGTCCTGCTGTGCAGCTTCCACCACCTGATCATGGTGCACCGGTGGGGCTGGGTCATCGCGCTGAACGCCGACGGCACCACCACCGCCACCAGCCCCGACGGACACATCACCCGCAGCCACAGCCCGCCCGCCGCCGCATAGCCGGCCGGTGCGGGCGAGCAGCCCGACCAGGGGCGGCCAGGCGCTAGTGGATGACGATCGGGTGGCCTTTGCCGAGGAAGAAGATGCCTGGGTAACCGGCTGTCTCGAAGCCGACGCTCGGGTTGTCGTGCAGCGTCGAGTGCGAGATCCGGAGCGTGCCGGTGCGGTCGTTGCTGACGAAGAAGATCGCGCCGCCGCCCTCACGGGCGTGATTGAACTTGATCACCGTTCCGGAGATCACCAGGTGGTAGGTGTTGCCGTCGTTGTAGATGGCACCGCCGCTGCCGCCGCCCGGTGTCCCGTGCCGGGCCGGGTTCGCGCCGCGGCCGATCGCCTTGTTGTGCATCATCAGGCTGTTCAGCACCGTCCACGAGACGCCGATGCTGCTGAGCGCGCCGCCGTTGGAGCAGTAGCCGCCCTTGAACGTGCTGCGCGTGATGTAGACCGGCCGGTTCCGGTACTCGCTGAGCGCGCGGATGGCCGCGCCGCCCAGGTCGGGTCCCGTTCGGTCGCAGCGGTTGCCGATGAACGTCGAGTTCACGACCTTGAGCTGGCCGCCGCGGGCAAAGATCGCGCCGCCGCCTCCCCCGTCGAACTTGTCGCCCGTGGAGTTGCCGTGCGCGAACGTGATGTTCTGCACGGTCATCTTCGGGTTGGCCTGGTTGTCGCAGTGCGACGTCGTCCACACCTGGCGCTTGTCGCAGGTGTCCATGTACAGGATCCTGCGGACGCCTGCGCCGCTGAGCGTCACTTTGCCGCCGCCGTCGATGACCACGCGGGAACTGGTGTTCCTGACCTTGGCGGTGGCGTGCATGACGATCGTCACGTGCTTAGGCCCGCAGTTGAACGTGATCACGCCGCCCGTAGCCACCGCCCGGACCACGGCCGCCGACGTGCAGCTGCCTGGCGTGCCGGTGCCGACCACGTGGTTGGGGTGCGAGGTGTCCACGGCCCGCCCGGCTACGGGGACGAGCGCGCGCCCCGCGGGGTTGCCCGGCGCGAACGCCGCCGCGTGCACGGCCGCGGTGCTGGCGTGCTGGGGCCGGGCGTGGCTGCGGGCCTGGGCGTGGCTGCGGGCCTGGGCATGATGGCGGGCCGGGACCTGATGCCGTGGCGAAGCGGATTTGGCTTGTTCGGCGGTCGGCGCGGGAGCGCCGCAGCCGGCGATGACGAGACACAACAAACACACACCGACCAGGAGTCGCATGGCGCATCATGCTAGCCCGGTCAGGGCTGGCATATTGCCGATTCCGGGGTGTCCGTCCGCTCAGATCATGTCGCGCGCCGATGTGGCCTGGTTAACGTGCCGGACGGCGACACCAGGACATGCGACGCCATCTCGCGCCCGGCCGATAGCCTGGCGACTCACAGCGCCGGGCATATCGCGGGCCGGACGGGAGGAGCGACGTGCGCCAGATCTTCCCAGGGCCCGGCGGCCCGCTCGGGCCGGCGGATCCGCTCAGGGCTGCCGGGGCGATCAGGCCGGGCGACGCGGCCGCCGAGGACCTCGCGGACGCGCTGGCTGACATCTACCGCTACCCGGACCAGCTGTGGGTCAAGGCAAACTTCGTCGCAAGCCTTGACGGCGCGATCACCGCGGACGGCAAGTCGGCGGGGTTGTCGGGCGCCGCCGACCGGCTGGTGTTCACCGTGCTGCGCAGCCTCGCCGACGTGGTCGTCGCGGGCGCTGGCACGGTCAGGGCCGAACGGTACCGGCAGGCCCGGCCTGACGAGCTGTGGCAGCGGCTGCGCGCCGGGCGTCCGCCAGCGCCGCCGATCGCCGTCGTGACGAGGCGGTTGGACCTTGACCTGTCAGCGCGGCTGTTCGGACGCGGACCTGGCCTGGCCCGCACGATCGTGCTGACCAGCGAGCTCGCTGGCGAGAACCGCCGCGCCGAGGCGGCGCGGGTCGCCGACGTCGTGGTCGCCGGCGCGGAAGCCGTCACGGCGAAGTCGATCGTCGACGTGCTGGCCGCGCGCGGCTACCGCAGGATCCTGGTCGAGGGCGGCCCGATGCTGCTCGGCCAGCTGGTCGCGGAAGGGCTGCTCGACGAGCTCTGCCTGACGCTCAGCCCCGTGCTCGAAGGCGGGCACGCGGCGGGGCGACTGACCGCGCGACGCGGGCCTACGGCGCCCGCCGCGATGAGCCTGGCGACGCTGCTCGAGGACGACGGCTTCCTGCTCAGCCGCTACATCCGGGCAGGACCACAAAGGAACCGCCTGAATCAGGCGCTGCTGCCCTGACGCAGCCGCTCGAGGGCCTCGGCGAGGATCGCGGCGCCGTCGTTGGCCGACCGCCGCTCCTTCACGTACGCCAGGTGCGTCTTGTAGGGCTCGGAGTGCGGCAGCGGCGGCGGGCTCATGGCGTCACGCCCGGCCGGGACTCCGCAGCGCGGGCAGTCCCAGGTCTCGGGAATCGGGGCGTCGTTAGCAAAGCTGGGTATCGTCTCGTGGCCGTTGCAGCAATAGAACGACACTCGCACCCGCGGCGCCGCCTCGCCCCGCTCTGCCTCCCCCATGGGTCCTGCGCCGACACGGCTCCCGCGAATGGCGTTACCACTACTCAATGCTTGCCTCTTTCTAGGTGAGCGCCGGTCCCGGCGTCGCCGCGAGCAAACGTCGCTTCAGCGAGCGGCGTCACTTCAGCAGCAGACCCAGCGCGACAATGCAGACGAACCACAAGATCCCACAAGCGACAGTGATCCGGTCGAGGTTTCGCTCGACAACCGACGACGAGCCGAGCGACGATGACATCCCGCCGCCAAACAGGTCAGACAGCCCGCCGCCCTTGCCCTTGTGCAGCAGCACGAGCAGCACCATGAGCAGGCTCGTGATGATCAGGACGACAGAAAACGCGATAACCACTACTAGCTCGTCCCTCCGGGGCGCGAGTCAGCTGACCACGGGCTAGCTGACCACGGGGCCTTGCTGATAACGGCAGATCCTGACGAATCCTTCGTAATCGAGGCTGGCACCGCCGACGAGCGCGCCGTCGATGTCTGGCTGCGCCATGATGGCAGGCATGTTGTCGGGGTTCACCGATCCCCCGTACAGGATACGCACTCTGGCTGCCACTTCGGGCCGATGGGAACCGGAAACCCGTTTCCTGATGGCCGCGCAGACCTCCTGGGCGTCCTCGGGAGTCGCCACCTGGCCGGTGCCGATCGCCCAGACGGGCTCATACGCGATCACCATCCCGGCCACGTCCTCGCCGGTCAGGCCGGCCAGGCCCGCATCGATCTGGGACGTGCAGTGCGGCACGTGCTCCCCGGCTTCCCTGATCGTCAGCGGCTCGCCGACGCACAAGATCGGCGTCATCTCGTTCGCGAACACCGCCCGCACCTTGGCGTTGACGAGCTCGTCGCTCTCGTGGTGGTACTGCCGCCGCTCGGAGTGGCCCGCCAGCACGTAGCGGCAGCCGAGCTTGGCGAGCATGCGCCCGCTGACGTCTCCGGTGTATGCGCCGTCGGCGTGCGGTGACACGTCCTGGGCTCCGTACTGCAGCTTCAGCTTGTCGCCCTGGACGAGCGTCTGCACGCTGCGCAGCGCCGTGAACGGCGGCAGCACGGCGATGTCGGTCGCCGCGAAGTCCTTGTCGTTCAGCCGGAACGCCAGCTGCTGGGCGAGGGCGAGCCCCTCGAGGTGGTTCTTGTGCATCTTCCAGTTGCCGGCCACAAGCGGCTTGCGGCCGGAAGATCCGCTCACGAGCCCTCCTCCAGCGCGACGAGGCCGGGCAGCGCCTTGCCTTCCAGGTACTCCAGGCTGGCGCCGCCGCCGGTGGAGATGTGGCTGAACGCCGACTCACCGAACTTGAGCTGCCGCACGGCCGCGGCTGAATCACCGCCGCCCACCACGGTCAGCCCGTGCACCCGGCTGATCGCCTCGGCTACCGCCTTCGTGCCGGCGGCGAAAGCCGGGAACTCGAAGACGCCCATCGGCCCGTTCCAGAACACCGTGCCCGCGTCTGCCAGCTTCGCCGCGAACAGCTCGCAGGTGGCAGGCCCGATGTCCAGCCCTGTCCGGTCGGCGGGGAACGCGGACACCGGAACGGTCTCGTGCGCGGCGTCCTCCGCGAACTCCGTGGCGGCGACCATATCATCGGGCAGCACGATCTCCGCTCCGCCCGACTGGTCGAGCAGGCGGCCCACCTCGCCGATCATGTCCTGCTCCACGAGCGAACGGCCGACGCCGTAGCCGCGGGCCGCGAGGAACGTGAACGCCATGCCGCCGCCGATCAGGATCCGGTCGGCGACCGTGGCCAGGTTGGCGACCACGGCCAGCTTGTCGGAGATCTTCGCGCCGCCGAGCACGACCACGTACGGCCGCTTCGGGTTCTCGGTGAGCTGGCGGAGCACGGCCACCTCGGCCAGCACCAGCTCCCCCGCCGCATGCGGCAGCAGCGCTGGCACGTCGTACACGCTCGCGTGCTTGCGGTGCAGCGCCCCGAACCCGTCCCCGACGTACAGCTCAGCCAGCGCCGCGAGGCGCCTGGCCAGCTCGCCGCGCACCGCGTCGTCCTTGCTGGTCTCGGCTGGCTCGAACCTGACGTTCTCGAGCAGGCCGACCTCGCCGTCGGACAGCTCTGCGGCGACAGCGGCGGCCGACAGGCCCGCCACGTCGGCCGCGAAGCGCGCCGGCCGCCCGATCAGTTCGCCGAGCCGGCCAGCCACCGGCCGAAGCGACGGGCCGCCAGCGGCGCGGGCGGCGTAGTCGTCGCCCTTGGGCCGGCCCAGATGCGCGCAGACCAGTACCCGCGCTCCCTGCCCGGTCAGGGCGGTGATCGTCGGCAGGCTGGCCCTGATCCGGCCGTCGTCCGTGATCGTGTTCCCGTCCCGCGGCACGTTGAGGTCGGCCCTGAGCAGCACGACCCGCCCGCCGGCGTCGAGGCCGGCGATGCCCCGCATGGCCTATCCCAGCCTGCTGGCGACCAGCGCGGTCAGGTCTGCCAGCCGGTTCGAGTAACCCCATTCGTTGTCGTACCAGCCGATGACCTTGACCTGGTCGCCAGAGACCATCGTGAGCGGCGCGTCGAACGTGCACGACCACGGCGTGCCGACGATGTCGGAAGACACGATGGGATCGGTGGAGTAGTGCAGGTAGCCCTTCAGCGAGCCCTCGGCGGCCGCGGCCTTGTAGGCCTCGTTGACCTCCTCGACCGTGACCTCCCGTTCCAGCTGCACGACCAGGTCGGTGACCGACCCGTCCATCACGGGAACGCGCAGCGACAGTCCGTCTAGCTTGCCCTTGAGCTGGGGCAGCACCAGGCTGGTCGCCTTGGCCGCGCCCGTGGTAGTCGGGATGATGTTCTGCGCGGCCGCGCGGGCCCGGCGCAGGTCCTTGTGCGCGAAGTCCAGGATGACCTGGTCGTTGGTGTAGGCGTGCACGGTCGTCATGAGGCCCTTGACGATCCCGAAGCTGTCGAGCAGGACCTTCGCGAGCGGAGCGACGCAGTTCGTCGTGCAGGAGGCATTGGAAATGACGTTGTGTGTCGCCGGATCGTACATGTCGTCGTTGACGCCGAGCACGATCGTGATGTCCTCGCCCTTGGCGGGCGCGGAGATGATGACCTTCTTCGCGCCGGCCTTGATGTGCTTGTGCGCGCCTTCGTAGCCGGTGAAGATGCCGGTGGACTCGATCACGACGTCGACGCCGAGGTCGCCCCAGCCGATCGCGGCCGGATCACGCTCGGCGAGCCACTTGATCGTGGAGTCCCCCGCCACGATGCTGCCATCGGCCACCGACACGTCGACGTCCAGCGTGCCAAGCACAGTGTCGTACTTCAGCAGGTGCGCGAACGTGTTGATGTTGCCGAGGTCGTTGGCCGCCACGATCTCGATCCCGGGATTTTCCATCGCGTGCACGGCACGCCAGAAGTTCCGTCCGATCCGGCCGAACCCATTGATTCCTACCCGGACAGTCACCGGCAGCTTCCCTTCGCATAGCTGATCACGTGCCACGCGCACCATAACATCGGGCGGTAACCGGACGCGGGGCCGACATCCCGGCCCGCAGGCGGATGCCGCAGGGCGCGGACCTAGCCCCGGCCCCGGCGGCCTGGCTATGCTGCCCGCGACGGGTTCGATGAATGAGAGTAAATATGATCAATTTCGGCAACCAATCCGAGCGCGGCAGTGTCGGCATGGCGGTACTGGCTGGCCTCGTCGTCGCGATCGCCTGCGCATTGGTCTGGGGCGTTATCTCTTACACGACCAAATACCAGTTCTCGATCATGGCGATCCTGGTCGGCCTGGCTGTCGGCACCGTCATGGCCAGGATCGGCCGGGTCAAGACTCCCGCGTTCGCGATCGTCAGCGCGGCTCTCGCCGTGCTCGGCTGCGCGCTCGGCAGCCTGGTCGCCGAGATCCTGGTCATGAACCGCCATGGCGCGCCGCTGAGCGCGATCCTCGCGCACCTGAGCGTCGTCTTCCACTACTACCCGCAGGCAGTCGGCGGGCTGGGGTTCGTGTTCTGGATCTTCGCCGCGCTGTACGGTTACCGCATCGGGATGGGCAACTCGATGCGCTGGGGCTGGAGCCGCCGGATGCGCCCGCCCAGCCAGCCTTACGGCACCGTGAACCAGCCCTACGGCACGATGAACCAGCCCTACGGGACGCCGCCCCAGCAGCACGGAGTGCCGCCCCAGCAGTACGGGACGCCGCTCCCGACGTACGGGACGCCGGGCCAGCCGGGCGCGCCCGGGCAGCCTGACCAAGGGTTCGGCTTCAAGGAGCCGCCGCCGTAGCTGGCGCCGCGGCCGCGTTACGGGGCGAGCATCTCCGGGGTCAGGTGCGCCTCGGTGGTGGGGACGCCGAGCTCGAGCGCGCGCTTGTCGGCGAGCGCGAGCAGCCGCCTGATGCGGCCGGCGATCGCGTCCTTGGTCAGCGGCGGCTCGGCAGCCTGGCCGAGTTCCTCCAGGCTGGCCTGCCGGTGCTTGATCCGCAGCTGGCCAGCCTCGATCAGGTGCTCGGGCGCTTCGTCGCCGAGTATCTCCAGTGCCCGCTCCACCCGCGCGCCAGCGGCGACCGCGGCGCGCGCACTGCGGCGCAGGTTCGCGTCGTCGAAGTTGGCCAGCCGGTTGGCCGTGCCGCGGACGGCCCGCCTGATCCTGCGCTCCTCCCAAACCAGGACGCTGTCGTGGGCGCCCAGCCTGGTCAGCATCGCGCTGATCGCGTCGCCGTCCCTGACCACCACCCGGTCGACGCCGCGCACGTCGCGCGCCTTGGCCTGGATCCGGAGCCGCCGTGCGGCGCCAACCATGGCGAGCGCGGCCTCAGGCCCCGGGCAGGTGAGTTCCAGCGACATGGACCGGCCAGGCTCGGTCAGCGAGCCGTGCGCGAGGAACGCGCCGCGCCAGGCTGCCTCGCAGTCACACGTGCTTCCGGCGACCACCTGCCGCGGCAGGCCGCGCACCGGCCTGCCGCGACCGTCGATCAGCCCGGTCTGCCTGGCCAGGCTGTCGCCGTCCTTGGTGATGCGCACGACGTACCTGTTGCCCTTGCGCAGCCCGCTTGGCGCCAGCACGATGAGCTCCGAGCTGTGGCCGAAGATCTCCATGATGTCCTTGCGCAGCCGGCGTGCCGTGGCGCCGGTGTCGAGTTCGGCCTCGACCATGATGTGCCCGTTGGACAGGTGCAGACCGCCCGCGAACCGCAGCAGTGTCGACACCTCAGCCTTGCGGCAGCACGGCTTGAGCACGCTGACGCGACTGAGCTCGTCCTTGACTAGGCTGGTCAGCGCCACCACTCTCACTCCCCCTCGAATATCCGCGCGAGCGCACCAGCGAGCAGCAGCGGGTCATGCCGGTGAGGCCGGCCCGCCCCCGATCGGTCAGGCAATGCCAGGTCGGCGAGCACCAGTCGCGCGCCGAGCAGATCCGCCGCCTCGGTCAGCTCCCCTGCCGTTTCTGTCACCGCGGCCTTGTCGGCGAGCACGACATCGATGGCCAGGTCGGGGGCATGGCTCGCGAGCACCTCCAGATGAGCACGCGGAGAGAACCCTTCGGTCTCTCCCGGCTGGGGCGCCAGGTTCAGCGTGACCAGCCGCCTGGCCGGAGTGGCGATCAGCGCGCCGGACAGGTCGGGCACCAGCAGGTGCGGAAGCACGCTGGTGAACCAGGAGCCCGGGCCGAGCACCACCCAGTCTGCCTCTGCGACCGCCTGCACAGCCTCTGCGCAGGCGGGCGGGTTGGCAGGAACCAATGACATCGACCGTACCCGCCCGGTCGTCGTCGCGCATGCGACCTGACCCCGAATCGTGCTGATGAGAAAGGGGAAGTTCGGGTCAACTCCCTCCACTTCGGCCGCAAGCTCCAGCGGGACCGAGGCCATCGGCAGCACCCTGCCGTGGGCGCCAAGGAGCCTGGCGACCCAGTCAAGCCCGGTGACCGTGTCCCCGAGCAGATCCCAGAGCGCGACGATCAGCAGGTTGCCGACGGCATGACCGCCAAGTTCGCCTGGCCCGGTGAACCTGTGCTGCACGACCTTGCTCCAGGTGGTGCCCCAGGAGTCGTCGCCGCACAGCGCGGCCAGCGCCATCCTCAGGTCGCCGGGCGGCAGCACGCCGTACTCCCGCCGCAGCCTGCCGCTCGAACCGCCGTCGTCGGCGACAGTCACGATCGCGGTCAGGTCCCTGGTGACCCGGCGCAGGGCGGACAGCGACGCGTGCAGCCCGTGCCCGCCGCCCAGCGCGACCACCTGGCGGCGGGCCGGCCTATTCACGCCCGAGATCACGATGCGCGACCTGGACCCCAGGCCACGGCCCGGCGAGCCGGGACGCGATCTCCTCGGCGATCGCCACGCTGCGGTGCTTGCCGCCGGTGCAGCCGATGGCCACGGTCATGAACAGCTTGCCGCTGCGCTCGTACCCGCCGAGCGTGATCTGCAGTACCTCCAGGTAGGCCCTGATGAACTCCTCGGAGCCAGGATGGCTGAGCACATACTCCTTGACGGCAGGGTCCTGGCCGTTCTTGGGCGCGAGCTCGGGAATCCAATGCGGGTTCGGCAGGAAACGGCAGTCGGCGACCATGTCGGCGTCGACGGGCAGGCCGTATTTGTAGCCGAAGGACAGCACGGTGACCCGGACGGCCGTGTCGCTCTCGTTGCCGAAGACCTCACGCAGCCTGGACCGCAGCTCATGGATGTTCAGGCCGGAGGTGTCGAGGATCAGGTCGGCCTCGGCCCTGATGCTATGAAGCTGGTCGCGCTCGGCCTTGATCCCGTCGATCACCCTGCCGTTCTCCTGGAGCGGGTGCGGACGGCGCACGTTCTCGAACCTGCGTACCAGCGTCTCGTCGCTGGCCTCGAGGAAGATGACGTACGGGTGCGCGCCTGTCGCGTCGAGCTCGGCGACGGCTGACTTGAGGTCGGTGGAGAACGCCCTGCTGCGGATGTCCACGACGGCGGCCACCCTGGGAACGTCGGCCCTGGCCCGCCTGGCGAGGTCGAGCATGGTGACGAGCATGGCCGGCGGCAGATTGTCGGCCACGAACCAGTCGAGGTCCTCGAGCGCCTTGGCCGCGGTGGAGCGGCCGGCCCCTGACATCCCGGTGATGATGACGATCTGCGGCTCAGCGCCGTGGCTGGTCATGACGTCATGTCCCCCCTTTCCCCTTGCAGCGCCCGCGCGACCTGGCCGGCCAGCTTCGGCCCAAAGCCTTCCACGTCAGCGATCTCCTCAGGGGTCGCTTCCCGCAGCCGCTTCACCGAGCCGAAGCGCTTCAGCAGTGCGGCCTTCCTGGCCGGCCCGAGCCCTGGCAGCGCATCCAGCTCGCTGGCCCGCTGCGCGGCCGTCCGCTTGGCCCTGTGGTAGGTGATGGCGAAGCGGTGCGCCTCGTCCCGCACCCGCTGCAGCAGGTAGAGTCCCTCGCTGCTGCGCGGCATGATCACCGGGGTGTCCTCGCCAGGCAGCCAGACTTCCTCGAGCCGCTTCGCCAGCCCGCAGACCGCGATGTCGATGATGCCCAGGTCGGACAGCGCGCGCACGGCCGCATCGACCTGACCAGCTCCACCGTCGATGACGAGCAGGCTCGGCGGATAGGCGAACTTCCTGCGAGCGCTGTCGGTGCCGTCTTCGGCGATCTCCACGTCGCGTTCTGCCAGGTAGCGGCGGAACCGCCTGGTAACGACCTCATAGATCGCGGCTAGGTCGTCCGCGGCGCCCTTGACGGCGAACTTGCGGTACTCCGACTTGCGGGCCAGGCCGTCTTCGAAGACCACCATCGACGCGACCACGTGCGTGCCCTGCAGGTTGGACACATCGACGCACTCGATCCGCAGCGGCGGCTGATCGAGGCCGAGCGCGTCCTGGATCTCCTGCATCGCCTGGCTGCGCGTGGACAGGTCGCTTGCCCGCCTGGTCTTGTGCAGCGCCAGCGACTCGGTCGCGTTCCTGGTGACGGTCTCGAGCAGTGCGCGCTTGTCGCCGCGTTGCGGCACTCGCAGCGTCACCCGCCCCCCGCGCAGGGAGGTCAGCCAGTCCTGGATCGCGTCGGCGTCGGGCGGCAGGACCGGCACGAGCACCTCGCGCGGCACGGCCTGCCTGCGTGCGACCGCGCGCCAGTCCGCGCTGGCCCGGCCGGCCTTCGGCGCGGGCCCTACGGTCGGGCTGCTGGCCTCGGGCCCGGTCAGCTCGAGCTGGTCGTCGCTCTCCTGCTGGGCGCCGGGATCGTCCCGGTAGACCTGGCCGAGAAAGTGCTCGACGAGCTCGCCGGCGGAGAGGTCCTCGACCTTGTCCACCACCCAGCCCCGCTGCCCGCGCACCCGGCCGTCGCGCACGTAGAAGACCTGGACCGCCGCCTCGAGCTGGTCTTCGACCAGCCCGATCACGTCGCAGTCCGTGCCGTCAGGCAGTACGACGGCCTGCTTCTCAAGCGCGCGCTGCAGCGCCTGCAGGTCGTCGCGGAGCCTGGCGGCCCGCTCGAACTCCTCGGCCTGCGCTGCCTCGCGCATCTGCGCCTCGAGCCGCCTGGTGAACTTGCCGGTCTGGCCGGCCATGAAGTCGCAGAACTCCTCGGCCAGCTGCCGGTGCTCATCGGTGCCGATCCGGCCGACGCACGGCGCCGAGCACTTGCCGATGTACCCGAGCAGGCAGGGGCGCCCGATCTGGCCAGCGCGCTTGAACACGCCGGCCGAGCAGGTGCGGACCGGGAAGACCCGCAGCAAGGTGTCGACCGTGTCCCTGATCGCCCACGCGTGCGAGTACGGCCCGAAATACCTGACGCCGCGGCGCTTCGTGCCGCGCAGCACGGTGACCCGCGGGTACTCCTCGTTCAGGGTGACGGCAAGGTACGGGTAGCTCTTGTCGTCCCGGTACCTGACGTTCCAGCGGGGATCGAACTGCTTGATCCAGGAGTACTCAAGCTGCAGCGCCTCGACCTCGGTGCCGACGATCGTCCACTCGACCCCGGCGGCATCCTGGAGCATCCACTGGGTGCGCGGCAGCAGGCTCGCGAAGTCGGCGAAGTAGGAGTTGAGCCTGGAGCGCAGGTTCTTGGCCTTGCCGACATAGATCACGCGGCCGCGGGAATCGCGGAACCGGTAGACGCCTGGCGACTCGGGGATCGAGCCAGGTGCGGGCCGGTAGCTTGCCGGATCTGCCACGCAGCAACTCTAATCGCGCCCGGCGACAGGCTAGGCCGTGCCGGGTTAGCCGAAGATGACCGTCAGCGCGCTGATCAGCCCGTCGCTGAGGACGAAGTCGAGCACGCCTGCCGACTGATCGCTGCGCCACGCGAAGGGGACGGTCACGTGCTCGCCCCGGGCGACGGGCTCGCTGGTCAGATCGATCTGATCGTCCGGCGGGTTCTGCGCGTACGCCTCGGCGATGGCCTCGCGTCCGGCGAACTCGAGGCTGGCGGCCTCCGGCGGAACGTTCTCGAACCTGAGCACCGCGTCATCGGTGAACCTGGCGACCATCGGGCTGTAGTCGCCAGCGGCCACAGCCGCGTTGAACCCGGCGACGTACTCCGTGGCGAACGAGGCGGCGGAGGTCACTGCCGCGATCCTTCGGCGGGGGCGAAGATCACGATGGCTGCCAGGTCCTCGGTGATCTCGGCGAACCTGTGCACCTCGTGCGCCGGGACGAAGATGACCGAGCCTGGTCCGACGGCGGCCCTGTCGCCCCCTGCCTCGAACATCGCATGCCCGGCGGTGACCACGTATATCTCGTCCTCGGTGTGCGGCTGCTGGTCATCGACGCCGCCCGCCGGGATCGAATAGGTACCGACGCTGAGATCGGCGACCCGCAGCTGCTCGACCCAGTGGGTTGGCTCGGGTCCGAGGCCAGCAGCCGGCCCGGACGGCCCCCTGGTGAACGTCCCGGCTCCATCGATGATTCGCACGCGCGCCTCCTATCGCGGACAGTATCCCGCACGGACTCCCCGATCCGCCCATAACCCCCGCGGGCCGCGCGGTGTGCCAGGCTGTGCTCGTGCCGATCCTGCTCGCAGCCAGCCTGCTGGCCGTGCTCGCGTGGATTTACCTGCTTGCAGGGCATGGCAGGTTCTGGCGAACCGATCAGCGGCTGCCCGCGGTCAGCTCCGACCCGCCAGACTGGCCCGCCGTGGTCGCCGTCGTGCCGGCCAGGGACGAGGCCGAGATGCTGCCTCGGACGCTCCCGGCGCTGCTGAGCCAGCGCTACGAGGGCGGGCTGACTGTGCTGCTCGTCGACGACGAGAGCAGCGACGGGACGGGTGACGTCGCCGCCAAGCTCGCCGCCGACCTCGGCCAGGACGCTAGCCTGCGGCTCCGCGTGCTTTCTGGCGAGCCCACGCCGCCGGGCTGGGCCGGCAAGGTGTGGGCGATGGCGCAGGGATTGCGCGCTGCCGGCGAGGCCGACTACGTGCTGTTCACCGATGCAGACATCGGCTACTCCCCGGGAGCCGTGAGCGCCCTGGTCCGGTCCGCGGTCGCCGATGACCGGGTGCTCATGTCCCAGATGGCGCTGTTGCGCACCGACACTCCCGCGGAACGACTGCTGATCCCGGCTTTCGTCTACTTCTTCGCCCAGCTGTATCCGTTCCGCCTCGTGAACAGGCGCGGCGGCAGATCCGCGGCCGCGGCCGGCGGCTGCATGCTGGTCAGCCGGCCGGCGCTGGCGGCGGCCGGCGGGCTCGCGCAGATCTGTGGCGCGAGGATCGACGACGTGGCGCTGGGCGGGCTGCTGAAGCGAGCCGGCGGCGACTGCTGGCTTGGATTCAGCACCGACGTGGTGAGCCGCAGGTGCTATGACGGCGTCGGCGAGATCTGGGACATGGTGGCGAGGAGCGCCTACACCCAGCTCCGCTATTCGCCGCTGCTGCTCGCGGTCACGGTATTCGGCATGATGTGGCTGTACCTGCTGCCGGTCGCGGCCACCGCGGCCGGCCTGGCGCTGTTCGCCGGCGGAGGCACGCCGTGGCTCGCCCTCGCGGGCCTGGCATCGTGGGTGATCATGGCTGTGAGTTACCTGCCGGTGCTGCGGCTCAGCGGCCTGCACCCGGCAAGGGGCCTCTGCCTGCCGCTGATCGGGCTTCTGTACACGGCCATGACGGTCAGCTCGGCGCTGCGGCACCGGGCAGGCCGGGGCGGCGAATGGAAGGGCCGGACGATCTAGCGCCGGCCGGGGGTTAGGGGGTCGGCCCCCCTGGCCAGCACGGCCGGGGGTTAGGGGAAGGATCATGGACAGGGACTCGCTCCGCGCGCTGCAGCAGCCGCTGAAGGACGCTTACGGCGCTGATCCCGCGCAGGCCCTCGTCACGCTGCGGGCCGACGGTGAGCTCGGCGCCGAGACCGTCAGCTGCTCGGTCGCGACCGGCCGCGCGCTCGCCGAGGCCGGCCTGCACCCCGCCTCGGGCGGCGACGGAACCCTCGCCTGCTCGGGCGACATGCTGCTGCAGGCGCTCGTCGCCTGCGCGGGCGTGACGCTCAGGGCGGTCGCCACCTCGCTGGGCATCGCCGTGTCCGGCGGGACCGTTCATGCCGAGGGCGACCTGGACTTTCGCGGCACGCTCGCGGTGAGCAAGGACGCCCCGGTCGGCTTCAGCGCGATCCGGCTCTCCTTCGACCTGGAGACCGACGCCAGCGCGGACGAGGTGGAGACCCTCAAGGAGCTGACGCTGCGGTACTGCGTGGTCTACCAGACCCTCGCACGGCCAGCCGAGCTGAGCGCCAGGGCCGCTGTCGTCGGCGCCTGACGGCGGCGGGCCCTGCTCGTTTGTCCGATTTAGGCCGTTAACGGACCCTTCCTGCGGCTGGTCGCAGGGGTGACGTTCTCTCGCGTCGGGGACCGCGATGAGTTCATCGTGGTGTCCTGGCTCGCGCTGCGCGCCGCCGGCCCGCATGCGGTCGGCCTCGTGGCTTTCGCTGCCGGGTGTGCGGGGCCGGTCACCGCGCCGGTCATCGGGCACCTGATCGACCGGCTCGGGCTGCGGTCGCTCATGCTGGCCGACAACCTCGCGCGCGGCTGCCTGATGGCAGGCCTCGCTGTACTGGTCGATCTGGGCGTTGCCCAGCTCGGATACCTGGTCGCGTTCGCCGTCGGCGCTGCCCTGCTGTCACCCGCGACCGAACTCGCGCGGGACGTGGCCATTCCCGTGCTCGTCGGTGAGGGCCAGCTTGACGCGGCGAACAGAGGCTGCTCTCCAGCAGCTGGGACGCCGCCGCCTGGCTTGGCCCGGCGCAGGCGGGGATCGCCTTGGCCGTGATCGGCCCCGCGCCCGTGCTGTTCGCCGACGCGGCCGCCTTCTTCGCGATGGCGCTGGTCGCGCTCGGGATACCGGGCCGGCCAGGCTTCGGCGGGCGGGGGCGGTGACCATGGCCTCGCGTCCGGTTTCCGGCTGCTCTGGAGGCTGCGACCGGTCGCCATCATCACGCTGACCGGCGTGGCTGACCTGTTCCCGGCCGGCCTGATGGAGGTCTTCCTGCCCGCTTTCAGCCGCGCGGGCCGGTGCCAGCGGCGCGCTCGGCGCCGTCGGCTTCCCGCTCGCCGTGTCTCGACCCCACCTATGAACCCCTGGTGGTGCTATAGGCCCACCAAGGGTTCATAGGTGGGGCGGTCCTGCCAGTCCGGTCAGCTCTCGAAAGCCTCGGGCGGCGGACAGGCACAGACCAGGTGCCGGTCGCCGTAGGCGCCCTCGATGCGCCTGACCGGCGGCCAGTACTTTGACCTGCGATCCCCGCCCGCCGGGTAGGCGCCCTCCGTCCGGCCGTACGGGTGCTCCCACTCGTCTGCCAGCAGCATGGACGCCGTGTGCGGCGCGTTCTTCAGCGGATTGTCCTCGGCGTCGAAGTCACCGCTGGCGACCTTGGCGATCTCGCCAGCGATCGCGATCATCGCATCGCAGAACCGGTCGAGCTCGGCCAGGTTCTCGCTCTCCGTCGGCTCGACCATCAGCGTGCCAGCGACCGGGAACGACATCGTCGGGGCGTGGAAGCCGTAGTCGATCAGCCGCTTGGCTACGTCCTCGGCCGTGACCCCGGTCTGCGCCGTGATGTGACGCAGGTCGAGTATGCATTCGTGCGCGACAAGCCCGCCCTGCCCGGCGTACAGGACGGGAAAGAACTCGTCCAGCCGCCTGGCGACGTAGTTGGCGTTCAGGATCGCGACCTGCGTAGCCCGGCGCAGCCCGTTGGCGCCCATCATCGCCACGTACGCCCACGAGATCGGCAAGATGCCCGCCGAGCCGAACGGAGCGGCCGCGACCGGGCCGGTGCGCAACCCGGCCGGCACCTCGCCGGCCGCGATGGGCACGTCCGCGGCCACTGCGACGCCGTTGCTGGCCCGGGGGGACGACCCCCCGGAACCCCCCGCGGGCAGCATCGGGTGCCTGGGCAGGAACGGGGCGAGGTGCTCCCTGACGCCGACGGGGCCGACGCCCGGGCCGCCGCCGCCGTGCGGGATGCAGAACGTCTTGTGCAGGTTCAGGTGCGATACATCGGCACCGAAGACGCCAGGTTGCGCGAGGCCGACCAGCGCGTTCAGGTTGGCGCCGTCCACGTAGACCTGGCCGCCGGCCTCGTGCACGAGGTCACAGACCTCGCCGACGGTCGGCTCGAACACGCCGTTAGTGGACGGGTAGGTCAGCATGATGGCCGCGACGGCGCCGTCGTGCTGGTCCAGCTTCCCGCGCAGGTCCTGCACGTCGACGGCGCCGTCCGAGCCGCACTTGACGACGACGACGTTCAGGCCCGCCAGGACCGCGGAGGCCGCGTTGGTGCCATGCGCCGACTCAGGGATCAGGCATACCGTCCGCTCGGGCTCGTTCCGGGACCTGTGGTAGTGCCTGATCGCGAGCAGCCCGGCTAGCTCCCCCTGAGATCCGGCGTTGGGCTGCAGTGACACCGCGTGGTAGCCGGTGATCGCGATCAGCGCCTCTTCCAGGCTGGCGATGAGCTCGCGGTAGCCGGCCGCCTGCTCAGCGGGAGCGAACGGGTGCATGCCCGCGAACTCCGGCCAGCTGATCGGCTCCATCTCGGTGGTCGCGTTGAGCTTCATCGTGCACGAGCCGAGCGGGATCATCGACCGGTCAAGGGCTACGTCGAAGTCCGACAGCCTGCGCAGGTACCGCAGCATCGCGGTCTCGCTGCGGTAGGAGGAGAACACCGGGTGGGTCAGGAAGTCGCTGGTCCTGCGCAACTCGTCCGGGATGGCGGCCAGATCCTCGCCCTTGGTCAGAGCCACCTCATCCGAACCTGTGATCGCGGCGGCCACGGCGGCGATGTGCTCGTCGGTGGTCGTCTCGTCGCAGGCCACCTGGATCTGGTCTGGACCCGCCAGGTGCAGGTTGTAGCCGGCCGCGCGGGCTCGCTCGACGGCTGCAGCGGCTCCGCCGGGCACGATCACGCTGACGGTGTCGAAGTACGCCTGATGCCTGGTTGCGAATCCGGATGCCCGCAGCGCGGCAGCCAGGCCAGCCGCCTTGCCGGCCGCGCGTCTCGCGATGGCGCGCAGGCCGTCGGGGCCGTGGTAGGCGGCGTACATCGCGGCGATGACCGCGAGCAGGACCTGCGCCGTGCAGATGTTGCTGGTTGCCTTGTCCCGCCTGATGTGCTGTTCGCGGGTCTGCAGGGCGAGGCGGTAGGCGGGGTGGCCGTCAGCGTCGACCGAGACGCCGACGAGCCTGCCTGGCAGCTGGCGCTTGAGCTCGTCGCGCACGCTGATGTAGCCCGCCTGCGGGCCGCCGTAGCCCATCGGGACGCCGAACCGCTGGGTGCTGCCGACAGCGATGTCGGCGCCGAGCTCGCCAGGCGGCGTGAGCAGCGTGAGCGCCAGCGGGTCGGCGGCGACGGCGGTCAGGGCACCGCGAGCGCGGGCCGCGGCGATGGCCGGGCGCAGGTCCCTGATCGCACCGCTGGCGCCCGGGTACTGCAGCAAGATGCCGAACAGCTCGCCGTCCGGCTGCGCCTCGATCAGCTCGGGCGTTACCTCGCCGGTAACCAGCTCGATGCCGAGCGGCTCCGCCCTGGTGGCGAGCACAGCCAGGGTCTGCGGCAGGCAGTCGGCGTCGGCGAGGAAGATGCTGCCCCGCTTGGCCGCGCGGCGCGCCAGCGTCATGGCCTCGGCGGCCGCGATCGCCTCGTCGAGCATCGACGCCCCCGCGACAGGGAGCGCGGTGAGGTCCTCGATCATGGTCTGGAAGTTCAGCAGCGCCTCGAGCCGCCCCTGCGAGATCTCGGGCTGGTACGGCGTGTACGCGGTGTACCAGGCCGGGCTCTCCAGCACGTTCCTGCGAATGACCGCAGGTGTGATCGTGCCGTAGTAGCCAAGGCCGATCATCGAGGTCAGCACCGTGTTGCGGGCCGCGATCTCGCGCAGCGCGGCCAGCGCCCGGTCCTCGGGCAGCGGGTCAGGCAGCACGAGCGGCTTGGCGATCGCGAGGCCGGCTGGCAGGGCGGCCGCGGTCAGCTCGTCGAGCGAGGCGTAGCCGAGCGCGGTCAGCATCTGCTGCTGGCTGAACTCGTCGGGACCGATGTGCCGCTGCGCGAAGTTCACCGGGACCTCCAGTCAGGGTCGCGAATACGCGTCCCCCTCTGTCGCCGGTGCAGACTCCAGAGCTGCCTCTCCCGTCCGGTCCTGGTGCCTGAGAGGTTCCGGGGAGGTTGCCCCTTCGGCGCCGGGCGCTCGGCCCGGTCTCTCCCGGACGGTGTCGCTGGCGTACCCGAGCCTACTGCACGGGCCAGGACTGGGAGCGCTCGCGACGCAATTCCGAAAGCTCCGCTAGCCGGCCGCGCGCTCGATCAGGGCGGCCGCCGTCGTCAGGCCGTCCCTGGCCTGGATCTTGGTGGCTGTCGTCGTGAGCCTGGCGTGCAGCGCGTCGTCGCCGAGCAGCCCGGCGATCGCGATGTGCATCTGCTCGTCGGTGAAGCGGTAGGTGTCGAGCCTCTTCCCGAGCCCGAGCTCGGCGACGCGCTGGGCGTTGTCGTGCTGGTCCCAGAACAGCGGCAGCACGATCATCGGCTTGCCGAAGTGCAGGCATTCGGTGACGGTGTTGTTGCCGCCGTGCGTAATCACGAGATCGGCTAGCGGGATGACCGACGTTTGCGGCAAGAACTCGGCACCCCACATGCTGGCCGGGAGCGCGATCTCGTCGTGCAGCGGTCCCTTTGACACGATGTACCGGTGCGGCGTGCGGGCCAGGCAGTCGATCACGCGGCGCATCAGCGCCACGTCGGCGGAGCCGAGGGACCCGAGCGAGAAGTAGATCAGCGCTCCTTCGCCGCCGGCCAGCTGCTCGGGCAGCGTGAACGAGGGGTCGGTGCACCGCACCGACGAGTCGATCCTGTGCCAGGACGGACCGAGCCGGCTGGCCCTGGCGTAGTCGGCGATCTCCGGATAGATGTACAGGTTGACCGCGCCCTCGCCGATGAATTCCAGGTCGGGCAGCGGGGGCGCGCCCTGGCTGGAGTACCAGTCGCTGAACTCGGCCCAGAGCGGCCGGTGCACCCGGTCGTACTCGGCGCGGAACTCGGGCCATGCGGCGCGGTCGTCAGCCGGGTAGCCGGAGAACGCGGGCGGTACGTCAGGGCCCGTCAGTTCCAGCGGGTTGCACGAGACGATCCGCGCGAAGGGCACGCCGGCGGTCATCAGCGCGGGAAAGCCGACGACGTTGTCCTCCACGATCACGTCGGGCTTGTTCCTGGCGATGATGGCGGTGAGCTGGTCGTGGCTGTACCTGGCGCCCGCGATCAACTCCTCCCAGACCGGCCTGATCCACGTGTCGAGCTGCTCGATCGTCGGCTTGCGGAACTCGGCGGCCGTGCTGGCGATGAAGTCCTTCCAGAACTGCCCGGCGTCACCTTCCTGCCCGGCCGGTTGCGCGAGGTTGACCAGGTCTTCGGTGAAGCCGAGCGGCTCGAGCTTGCCCTGCCAGGACGCCTCGGCGGCGAACACCACCTTGTGGCCGCGGCCGCGCAGCACGTCGCCGATCCCGATGCAGTTGTTGGTCGGGCCGTAGGCGCTCTCCGGCATGAACAAGATGGTCAGCGGCCGCATGTGGCTGCTCCAGTCAGGCGGGAAATCGGCGGAGTCGGAGCATACCGGGAACGAGGATCTAGATGTCGTCTAGATGTCATCCCACCGGAACATCCGGACCGCGATCAGGCTGACGATCGCGGTGAAGCCCAGCAGGATCCCGATCGCCGGGAGGGCGGCTGCCGGGCCCTCGCCCCTGGCCATGACGTCCTGCATGCCTGTCACCAGGTAGCGCAGCGGCATCGCGTAGGACGCCTGCCTGACCCAGTCGGGTGCGAAGTCCAGCGGGATGAACGCGCCGCCGAGGAATGCCATCGGCAAGATGATCAGGTTCGCGATTGAGGTCGCCGCCTGCTGGGTCTTGGCGATGGCGCCGACCAGCAGGCCGATCGACATGAACGCCAGGATGCCGCAGACCACCAGCGGTATCGTCATCCACCACGCGGCGGTGAGCTGCAGGCCGAAGTACGGCAGCTTCGCTATCGCGAGGAACACGACGAGCTGGATCAGCCCGACGGCCAGGGCGATCCCGATCCTGGCGGCGACGATCGAGCCTGTGCCGACCGGGGCCAGCCGCAGCCTGCGCAGCAGCTTGTTCTGTCTCCAGCTCACCAGCGTGATCGCCGCACCGAAGGTAGCGCCAGACGCGAGTGCCCAGCCGAGCAGGCCGGGCGTGAAGTACTGGATCGCCTTCAGCGATTTGTCCTCGACCTGGCTGGCCGACAGCGTGAACACCGGCGGCTTGCCTGAGGCGGCCTGGTTGGCGGCCTGCACGATCGAGCCGAGTACCGAGTTCACGAGGCCGGCCGTGGTCTGGTCGGCGATCGAGTAACGGACGACGATGTGGTTGCCATGCTGCATTACAACCGCGTCATCGTTACCCTTGCGCACGTCGGCGATCGCGGCCCGCTCTGATCTGGCGTGGCTGATCGTCAGGACCTTGCCAAGTCCCGGGTCGGCCTGACGGGCCTGGGCGAGCAGCTGAACCTGTCCGGTTGTCACGACACTGATCTTCGGTGCCGATGAGTTCTTGTAGATCGAGCCGAAGAACAGCAGGAACAGCACCGGCAGCAGGATCGAGAAGATCAGGGCGGCGCGGTCCCTGACGAACCCGAGGAACATCGCCCGGGACAAGCTCGTGAAGCCGCTCATGCGCGGTACTCCCGTCCGGTCAGGCTCAGGAAGACGTCCTCGAGCGTGGCGCCGGAGACTCGCAGGCCCGCCAGCGCGTCAGCCCCGGCCAGACCCGCCAGGACCTGCGCTGGGTCACGCGTCGCGATCGAGAGCGAGACGCCGTCATCGGCTACGGAGCCGTCGGCCAGGCCGGCCGCCTGCTCGGTCGGGATCAGCCCGGACTCGACCGAGATCCGCAGCGGCTGGTCGAGCTCTCGGACCAGCGCCGCGGGCGGCCCTGCCTTGAGGATCTTGCCGTGATCCATGATCGCGACCCGGTCGCAGAGCGACTCGGCCTCGTCCATGTGGTGCGTCGTGAGCACGACGGTCCGGCCTGACCTGCTGATATCCCGCAGCAGATCCCAGAGGTTCCGTCTGGCTTGCGGGTCGAGCGCGCCGGTGGGCTCATCCAGGAAGAGCAGCTCAGGGTCGTGAACGAGGGCACAGGCGATGGACAGCCGCTGCGCCTGGCCGCCGGAGAGCTTCTCGGTGCGCAGGCCTGCCTGCTCGGTCAGGCCGACGGTGCTGAGCATGTCGTCGGCCTGCCCGGCTGGCACGCCGTACAGCGAGGCGAAGGTGCGGATCTGCTCGCGGGCGGTCAGCCGTTCGAAGAACGACGAAGCCTGGAGCTGGACGCCGATCCTGGGCAGGAGCTGCCCGTTCCGCGGCCAGGTCGGCAGCCCGAGCACGGCGACGTCACCGGAATCCGGCTCGCGGAGCCCCTCGATGATCTCGAGCGTTGTGGTCTTGCCCGCGCCGTTCGGGCCGAGTATGCCGAAGAACTCGCCCTGGCCTACCTCGAAGCTGACGCCGTCAACGGCGGCGACGTCGCCGTAGGACTTACGCAAGTCACGAACGGTGATGGTGGCTGGCACAAGCCGCTACCCTAACACGGCATTCGGGGCAAGACGGCGGCGGTTAGCCTATCTTCCGCGCCGCGCGGCGACTGGCAAGCTCGTCGTTGCCCGCCGCCCGGCCAGCGTCCTCTCCTGGCTCCGCGGGCAGGTCGGCCAGCGATCCCTCGACCTCCTGCCAGACCCGGCCCAGCGCGATCCCGAACACGCCCTGACCGCCCTGCAGCAGGTCGACGACTTCGTCGGGCGATGTGCACGCGTACACGCTCGCGCCGTCGCTCATCAGCGTGATCTGAGCCAGGTCGGTGGCGCCGTGCTGACGCAGGTACGCGACCGCCGAGCGGATCTGCTGCAGCGAAATCCCGGTATCGAGCAGCCGCTTGACCACCCGCAGCACGAGTATGTCGCGGAAGCCGTACAGCCGCTGGGAGCCTGAGCCGGCGGCTTCCCTGACGCTCGGCTCGACCAGGCCAGTCCGCGCCCAGTAGTCGAGCTGCCGATAGGTGATCCCGGCTGCGGCGCACGCGGTCGGGCCGCGGTAACCGACGTCTTCGGGCAGCGGCGCAAGCTCATCGTCGAAGAGCAGGCCTTGCTCGCCAGCGCGCTGAGCCGCGACGCTCCGCTGGTCGCCCTTGATTACCGCCACGCCCACCTCCAGTCGGGGTGCACGTTTCGCACGTTAGGCCCCGCCCGGGGACCTCGTCAACGATCCCGCCCGGCGCGTCGCGGTGCACTCACGTCGCCCCGGCGGCGCATGCCGCCTCAGGTAGCCCCGGCGGCGCATGCCGCCTCAGGTAGCCCCGGCGGCGCATGCCGCCTCAGGTAGCAGAGCCGAAGTCTTCGGGAGTGATGTTGTCGAGGAACTCGCGGAACTTCTCGACCTCATCCTCTTGCTCGTCGGGGATGGAGACACCGGCCTCCTCGAGAATTTCGTCCTGCGCGAAAATCGTGGTCCCGGTGCGGAGCGCGAGAGCGATCGAGTCGGACGGGCGTGCGCTGACCGTCGTTCCGTTGGAGAACACCAGATCGGCGAAGAAGATCCCATCCCGCAACGCAGTGATGTTGACCTGCCGCAGTTCGACCTTGAGCGCCTGCAGGATGTCGCGCATCAGGTCGTGCGTGAGCGGACGGGCAGGGACCATGCCTTGCTGCGCGAAGGCGATGGCCGTCGCCTCCATCGGCCCTATCCAGATCGGCAGGTAACGCTCCCCGCCGGTTTCCTTCAGCAGCACGATGGGCTGGTTCGTCGGCATCTCGACCCGGACGCCTACGACCTCCATCTCCTTCACCGCGTCTCCGTCCTCACCTGCGCCTCATACCCCTGCCGTGCGGCCGGCACTCCCTTGTCAACGTACACCCCTTGCCGCCGTGACCGGACACCTGCTTGGCCGGTACCCGAGATCCCAGCTCACGCGCTCGCACCCGTGAATCCACGCCTATTGGCGAGCGATCCGGCCTCGTCCCGGCGGCGCGGCGGGGCGACCTCGGACCCGGTCAGCCCCGTCCCTGCGTGGACGGGCAGACCTGCCTCGGCGAGCCCCGCCTCGATCATCGCGCCGTGCATCCGGATCAGCAGCCGGGCGATCTGGCCAGCCGTCCTGGCGGCTTCGTCCCTCGCCCGCGGGCTGCGCTGGCGCAGCGTGGGGGCCACCACCTGCTCGATCAGCGCGACGTCCCGCTCGGCGGCCGTCCGGACCGCGCGCAGGTGCCTGGCCTGAACGCCGAAGGAGGCCAGCTGGGCGACCGTGCTCGCCACGTCGAGCGCGTCCTGGCCGTAGAGCCGGCCCGAGCGCCTGACCAGGCCGTGCGCCTCGAGCTCGGTGAGCTGCTGCTCGTCAATCCCCGAGGCCTCCAGCAGCTCGCGGCGGCCGACCATCTCATGGCCCGCCCGCCCATCCGCGCCTGCCTGGCCATCCGCGCCTGCCTGGCCATCCGCGCCTGCCTGGCCATCCGCGCCTGCCCGACCCGCCCCTGCGGCCAGGTCGTTGAGGCGTTCCTTGATCACGCGGAGCGGCAGGTACTGGTCGCGCTGTGCGGTCAGGATGAACCTGAGCTGATCGACGTCGGCTGGGGCGAACCTGCGGTAGCCCGACGGCGACCTGGCCGGGCAGATCAGCCCCTCGGCTTCGAGAAAGCGGATCTTCGAGACGCTGATGTCAGGAAACTCGCTTCTGAGTTCCACGAGGACTTCGCCGATGCCGAGATGCGCGCGCGCGAACTGAGCGTTCATCGCCGCTGCCTAGTCAGCATGCGACAGGCGGCCCTGCAGGAAGACCAGGCGGAACTTGCCGATCTGGACCTCATCGCCGCCGCTGAGCGCCGCTTCCTCGATCCGCTCCCTGTTCACGTATGTGCCGTTCAGGCTGCCGACGTCGCGGACCGCGAACCTGCCAGCGTGCCGGTAGAACTCGGCGTGCCGCCGGGACACCGTGACGTCGTCGAGGAAGATGTCGCTGTCCGGACGCCTGCCGACTTCGGTGAGGTCGCTGTCGAGCAGGAACCTGCTGCCCGCGTTCGGGCCGCGCTTGACGACCAGCAGCGCGGTGTTCGGCGGCAGCGCGTCGATGACGGAGGTATCGGCGGCAGACTCGTCACCGGGCTCGACGTCGGTCGTCTCTGCCCCAGTGAAGATCATCGAGGTGGTCTCGCCGGCCGTGACCCCGCGCTCTGCGGTGGCCCTGGTCAGAGGCGTGCCGCACTGCGAGCAGAATCGTGCGGTCTCAGGATTGGCCTCACCGCACCCCGGGCAATAGACGCTGGGCATCGACGCGCCGAGCCTCCCCGTCGTCGGCTTAGCCACGCCGGAACGACGGTCCGAGCGGGCATACTGCCTGGCCACATCCGCTTGCGGTGCCCACGCTACCCGCGGCCGCCGCGGCTGGTCCATCTGCCACGCAGTGCCGGCCCCGTAGTCGCCGTCGTCAGTAACACGGCCTGGCGCATCGTAGTGCGGGAGAGCGTGCTCTGCCGTGCCGGCGTAGTCGGGGCCGCCCGCCCGCGCTCCGGCCGGGGCCGGCGCGTTCGGCCGGCCGCCAGCTGATCGTGCCGCAGCCGAACGCGCCCGACCACGGCGCCTGCGCCAGATCACGCTGCACACCTCCGACATCCTGCCGCCGGCCGATTGACATCCGGTAGCCACTTAGTGACGGCAATTGTCTCACGTGCAGCCAGTACAGCGCCGGGCCTTCAGCCCGACAGAGGAGATGCTGACCCCGTGCACGACCCCAGGAACCCTCGCGGCGCGGGCTGGCCGGCCGTGCTGGCGCTCAGCTCTCGCGGCCGGCGCCCTCGACCACGGCTGCCCACTCGTCGATGAGCGCCTGTGCCCGCTCGGTGTCGCAGGCCTCCGCCCACAGGTGCGTGATCGCGTGCGCGGTGTCGGGCAGCGCGAGTGTCCAGCCGCCATCCGGTTCGATCACCCGGACGCCGTCTGTGGTGTCGATCTCGCGCGTGCCAGCCGCCTCCACGATGGTCCGCATTACGCCGCCCTTGGCTGCCCACGGCGTCGGCACCGAGCGCTTGAGCAGGTGCGCGACCGGGATCCTGGCATGGATCTGGCTGAGCGTCAGCCTGGTGCGCGCGACGAGTCCGATCAGCCTCGCGAACGCCGCGATGCCGTCGATGGACCTGGAGAACTCAGGCACCACGAAGCCGCCCCTGCCGTCCGCGGCGAAGATGACGTCGTCCGCTGCCGTGGCCTCGTACAGGCCGTGCGGCGAGGTGGGCGTCCAGCCGACCTCGACGCCGTGGAAGGCGCAGACTTCCTCCGCGACCCTGGTCGTGGTGACCGGGAGGGCGACCCTGCCCGACCGGCGCTCGGCGGCGACGAGGTCGAGCACGACAAGCAGCGCGCGATCGTCGCTGACCAGGGCGCCCTTGTCATCGATCAGCATGATCCGCTCGCCCACCGGGTCGAACCTGACGCCGAACGCCGCGCGCGATGAGTACACCAGCTCGGCGAGGCGGTGCAGGTCCGCCCTGACCTGGGCGAGCGATTGGGTCGGCGTGGCCTCGTCGAGCCGGGCGTTCACGGTCAGCACGTCCACGCCGATCCTGCCGAGCAGGCCGGGCAGCACCAGTGAGGCGGTGCCGCCCGCGCAGTCGACCACGACCTTCAGGTGGGCGTCCCGCACGCCACTCATGTCCACGCAGCGCAGCAGGTCGACTGTGTAGGCCTCGATGACCCGCGGCGGGTAGGTGAGCTCGGCGATCTCGCCAGGAAACGCGCGCCTGAACTCCTGCCGCGAGAAGACCCGCTCGAGCTTGCGCGCGCTGGCCTGGGACAGGTCCGCGCCGTGCTCGTCGAGGAAGATGATGTCGATCGACTGCGGATCGCCGGGCGTCGTGCGCATCGCGATGCCGCCGCTGCACTCGCCCCGCCCGGTCTCGAACCTGGCCACCGGCAGCGGCTGCGCCTCCAGGTCCACCACGTTGATCGCGCTGGCGTTGAGCGCGCCGTGCACGGCGCGCTTGAGCGCACGGGCGGCCCTGGAGACGTCGCGTGACGTCGTGACGATCGAGCCCTTCTTCAGCGTCGTCGCGTAGGCGCTGGCCAGCCGCACGCACAGCTCGGGCGTGATCTCGACGTTGACGAGCCCGGACACCCCGCGCGGGCCGAACAGCGTGCGCTGCCCGCGGGACTCCCAGATCACGCTCGTGTTGACGACGGCGCCGGCCTTGATGGTCTTGAACGGGTAGACCCGCACGCCGGCCGAGACGTAGGCCTCGGGCTCGATCACGCACTCGTCGCCGACGACCGCGGCTTCCTCGATCCGCACCGACGCCATCACGTCGGTGTTCTTGCCGATCACGCAGCCCCGCAGGGTCGCGCCCACGCCGACGTAGACGTTGTTGTGCACGACCGCGCGGTGCAGGAACGCGCCTTCCTTCACGACCACGTTGCTGCCGACCACGGTGTACTCGCGGAGCTGGGCGCCGCCCTCGATCTTGGCGTAGTCACCGATGCAGAGCGGGCCGGTGAGGACGGCGTCAGGGTCGACCTCCGCCCCGTCGGCGACCCAGACGCCTGGCGACATCTCGAAGCCGTCGACGTGGGCCTTGACCTTGCCGGACAGCACGTCGGCCTGGACCCGGTGGTAGGCCTCGTGCGTCCCGACGTCCTCCCAGTAGCCGTCGGCGACCCAGCCGAAGACCGGTGCGCCGCGGTCGAGCAGCCTGGGGAAGACGTCGGCTGACCAGTCGACTGCCTCAGCGGACTGCACCTGGGCCAGCACCTCGGGCTCCATCACGTAGATGCCGGTGTTCACGGTGTCGGAGAAGACCTGGCCCCAGGTGGGTTTCTCCAGGAAACGTTCGATCCGGCCATCGGGACTGGCGATGACGATGCCAAATTCGAGCGGGTCGGGCACCCTCGCGAGGGCGACCGTCACCAGAGCCCCGTTATCCTTGTGAAAGCGCACCAGGTCGGACAGGTCGATGTCGGTCAGCGCGTCTCCGGATATCACCAGGAACGGCCCGTCGCGCAGTTCTGACTCGGCGTTCTTGACGCTGCCGGCCGTCCCGAGCGGAATGTCCTCGGTGGCGTACTGCAGGCTCATGCCGAATTCTTCGCCGTCGCCAAAATAGTTGCGCACCATCGAGGCGAGGAACTGCACGGTGACGATCGTCTCGTCGAAGCTGTGCTTGCGCAGCAGGCGCAGCACGTGATCCATGATCGGCCTGTTAACGACGGGAAGCAGTGGCTTCGGCTGGTTGGCGGTCATCGGGCGCAGCCTGGTCCCTTCGCCGCCTGCCATGACTACAGCCCTCACGCCTGCCAGCGCTCCTTACCCGGGTCCGTTGCCCTCGCCGCGATGCGCGGTGGCGCGGTCGGTGGCGAGGAGCCGGCGGGCCTGCGTGATGTAGAGCACAGCCGCCCACCAGTACAGTGCAGTTCCCCATAGAGCGAATGCCCAACCGAACACGCGTGCCACGTCCGCGTACGACGTCGGGTGGGATCCAAGGAAAAGCAGCGGAAAAGCGTATAGAAGGCTCAGCGTTGCCGCCTTGCCGACGAAACTGACGTGCAGCGGCCCGTACCCGTGCCGCCGCAGGAGCAGCAGCACTACCCCGAGCACGAGCTCCCTGACCGCCAGGACGGCGACCAGCCACCAGCCGATGATCGACCTGATCGCGAGCGCGATGACGGTCGAGACGATGTAGAGCCGGTCGGCCGAGGGGTCGAGCAGCTCGCCGATCCTGCTCTGCTGATCGAGCGCCCGCGCGATCTTGCCGTCCAGCCAGTCAGACACGCCGGCGGCGGCGAGCAGGCCAAGCGCCCACCAGTCTCCGGCCTGCGTGCGCACGCCGAGAACGAGCCAGAGGAAGACGGGAACGCCTGCCAGCCGGGCGAGGCTGATCAGGTTCGGGATCGTGAAGACCCCCTCGTGCTGGCCTGGCTGGGCCTCAGCCATGATCCCGTATCACCCGCTTCCCGTCCCCGCCGCAGACGTTACGCGGTCGGTCCGGGTAGCCGCCACACCGGATCACGACGAGCGACGTTACCCCGCCTCCCACAGGCTCGCGATGCCCTGGCCGACGCCGATGCACATCGTCGCCGCTCCCCTGCCGCCGCCGCGGCGGCGCAGCTCGTGCAGGAGCGTCGTGGTGATCCTGGCTCCCGAGCAGCCGAGCGGGTGCCCGATCGCGATCGCGCCGCCGTTGACGTTGACGAGGTCCTCGTCGAGCTTCAGCTGGTCGATCACGGCGACGGCCTGAGCCGCGAACGCCTCGTTGAGCTCGATCAGGGCCAGCTCGCTGCGCTGCCAGCCTGACCTGCGCAGCGCCTTGGTCATGGCGGGCACCGGGCCGATGCCCATGTAGTCAGGGTGCACCCCGGCGGACGCCGCGCCCGCATACCTGGCCAGCGGGTCGGCGCCGACCGCGGCGAGCGCGCGCTGCGACATCAGCAGCAGTCCCGCGGCGCCGTCGTTCAGCGGCGAGGAGTTGCCGCCGGTCACGGTGCCGCCCTGGCGGAACGCGGGCCGCTTGGCGGCGAGTTCCTCGGCCGTCAGGTCGGGCCTGATCCCCTCGTCGGTGGTAACATCCGCGCCCTTCCCCTGGACCGGGACGAGCTCGGCGCCGAACCTGCCGGCGCTGGCAGCAGCGGCAGCGCGCTGGTGACTGCGCAGCGCGAACTCGTCCTGCCTGGCGCGGTCGACGCCGTACCTGTCCGCGACGTTCTCCGCCGTCTCACCGAGCGTGATCGGCGGGTACATCTCGGCCATCTTGGGGCTGACCAGCCGCCAGCCGAGCCTGGTGTCGGCCAGGCCAGCGTCCCTGGGGAAGGTCTCGCTGGCGCGCGGCAGCACGAACGGCGCGCGGGTCATCGACTCGGTGCCGCCCGCGATGCAGACGTCAGCGTCGCCAGCGGCGATCGCCCGCGCGGCCGAGCAGATCGCTTCCATGCCTGAGCCGCACAGCCGGTTGACGGTGGCGCCGGGCACCTCCACGGGCAGCCCGGCCAGCAGCACGCCCATCCTGGCGACGTTCCTGTTGTCCTCCCCGGCCTGGTTGGCGGCGCCCCAGTAGACGTCATCGATGGTCTGCGGGTCGAGCCACGGATTGCGGGTCAGCAGCGCGGCGATCACGCCAGCGGTGAGGTGGTCAGGACGGACGCTGGCGAGCGCGCCCTTGATCTTCCCGACCGGCGTCCTGCAGGCGTCGACGGCGAATACAGCGGACATCGGCCACCTCCCGGATTCTCACCCTACCGGCCCGCGCACGGCCAGCGAATGTCCCAATTGCCCGTGCGGCCCGTCCTACAGGCAGCCGTAGATCGCGTCGAGCAGGGCGCGGTTGCGCGGGTTCTGCCAGCGCGGGCCCATCTGCCCGGTCACGTAGGCGACCGCCAGGACGCGAGCAGGCCGAGCCCGGCGCACGTGTCGGCGAGCACGGCGAGCATGTCCTTGCCGACCGAGAAGAAGTTCACCAGCGTGTCGGCCTGCCAGGCGGCGTCCCTGGCCGCGCTCTTCCAGCCGCCCCAGAGATCCACGACCGGGCGGCCGCCTGCCGTCACGCAGATGGCCGCGCCGGTCTCGCCCAGCGAATCGAAGTTCGCGGCGAACGCGGCGCGGACCGGCTCGAACCTGGCGTCGCAGGTGCCGCCGATCACCGCGGGCCGCGTTTCTGACTGGCTGCCACGTACGCGGTCAGCGTTCCGATGCTGGCCAGGGCGTCCAGGTTCAGGTCCTCGGCGGCGATGTCGACCCCGTAGCGCCGCTCGATCTCGGTCAGCAGCATGGTCCCGCCGAGCGAGTCAAGCCCGATGCCGTCCCTGAGCAGGGCCGTGTCTAGCGGGGCCGTCAGCGCCTGTGTGTCCCCTGTGAGCTCAGCCAGCAGCTGCCTGAGCTCGCCGGCCAGGCCGGCCGGGCCAGCCGCCTGAACCCAGCTGGGCAGCTCGGCCAGGGGCTCGCTCAGGTCCCTGGCGTACTCGGCGACCCGGCCGGTGACCGCCTGCGAGCTGGTACGGAATCCCGCCGCGGTCAGCGCGATCCGCAGCGGCACGTTGCGCGGGCTGATCACGCACGGCATGGTGACCCGCGCTGACCCGGCGGCCAGCGCGGCCCGGCAGATCCAGGTCAGCAGGGCGTCGATGACTCCGCGGCCGAGCGCGCGGCACGACATCATCAGCAGGTCCATCCGCCAGTCGGGCCCTCCGGGCCGGCTTCTCGCCTCGGGCCCTCCGGGCCGGCTTCTCGCCTCGGGCCCTCCGGGCCGGCTTCTCGCCTCCGGCCCGGTCGCCAGGACGCAGGCGCCGACCAGGCCGTCGTCGCCGAAGCGGTCAGACAGCCGGACGGCGACGACGCGATGGCCTGGTGAGCTGAGCAACCCGGCGAGCTCGGCCGGAGCGACTGACGTGCCGGTCGAGTTGAACTGGTGCGTGCGGACCGACAGCTCGTGCAGCCTGGGCACGTCGCCGGTGCTGGCCGGCCCGATCGTGACCGTGGTCTGGCAGTACCGCAGGAACTCGTCGCGGGACCCGCCGAAGGCCTTCGCCTCCTCCTGCCTGGCGCGCCGCTGCAGGTACAGCTCGCCGCGCCGGCGCGCCTCGGCCGTCACCACGGGCGGGCTGAACTGCGGCCACGCCGCCGCCTCCGGCATGTCGGCCGGCGCGAGCACGAGGACATCGGGCAGGCTGAACGAGACCTCGGCCCGTTCGAGCGGGTCGTCGTCGACGAACGCGACCTGGTCGGCTGTCAGCCCGAGCTCGGCCGTGATCGCCGTGATGGCCGCCGGCTTGGCACCCCAGCCGCACCGGGCAGCCGCGAACGCGTGGTCCGTCGCCTGGGCCGCGTGCCGGCAGGCCTCAGGCGGGTTCCTGCTGGCGATCGCCTGCAGGATGCCGCGGCAAGCGAGCTCGTGCAGCACCCCCGTCAGCTCGGCGTTCGCGGCGGGGCGATCGCCGGGTGACTCCAGGTACACGCCGTCCAGCAGCGTGTTGTCCAGGTCCCAGATCACGCACTTGATCACTTGACCTGCTTCTCCATCGTCAGGTGCGTCGCGGTGAAGCCGAAGGCCCTGTACAGCGAGCGCATGCCGAGGTTGGCCGCGTTGACCTTGCCGGACAGGTGCGTGAGACCAGCGTGACCGGCCGCGTCGAGCACGGCGGCCATCAGAAGCTCGCCGATGGCGCCGCGGCCGTCCGTGTCGGCGACCGCCAGCGACCGGAAGTTCCCGTACCGCTCGCCGGTTAGCGAGTTCGTGCGAGCCGACAGCCACGCCCAGCCGAGCGCGGTCTGGCTGGCGCCCGCGGCCGCGGCGATCAGCGTGATCTCGCCGGGCTTGCCGAGCGCTCCGGCCACCCGGCGGCGGTGGAACGCGGGGTCGGTGATCGCCTGGTCCCCGAACGACACGACGGCGATGTCGACCTCGAAGGCGGCGATCGCGTCCAGGTCGGCCTCGGTCGCCGGCCTGACCAGGTAGTCCTGCGCGCTCACGCGCAGCATTTTCGCAAATCCGGCGTCCGTCAGCGCGCCCGCCTTGGCATCGGCCGGAACGTGGTCCCGCCGCAGGCCGGGCAGCCGGCCGTCTGCAAGTCCCTGACCTGCGCCCACTCGGGCGCACGCTCGCCAGGTCCGGCGCGGCCGACGAGGTAGACCGCACCGCAGGACGCGCAGCGGTACGGACGGTTCTGCGCTGCCCTGGTATCGGCGGTGTAGAGCGGGCCGAGGTATTCCCCTCCGACCAGCGGCGCGGTCTCGGTGCTCGTGCGCAGGTGATACAGGTGGCTACTGCCCGCCAGGATGCCAGCGCCGAGGTAGCTGTTGAAGCCGGGTGTCAGGGACCTGACGACCAGGCCGAGGCCCGCGATGAGCCGCTGCGTGGCCAGCGTCTCGGCCGGCCGCCTTGCGCCGAAGCTGAAGAAGACGTGCTGGCCAGGGTGCGCCGTGAGCGCGGAAACAGCACGGGACAAGAACAGCTCGGCGCCGGCCACGGTGTACGGCGGATCGGTGCACGCGACGTCGAAGCTCGCGGCCAGGGCTGCGGGCAGCGGCGCCCGCAAGTCGTGGTCGACCAGCTCTACGTCGGTGCCGGTGCCAGCCACCTGCGTGCCGATCCAGCCGAGCACGGCCGGATCGGTGTCGATGACGGTCAGACGGCCGGCCGCGGCGCCGGTCAGCATGGCGAACCGCGCGATCGCGACCGCGATCAGGTCGTCGTCGCCGAGCAGCACGATATTGCGGCCAGCAAGGGCTCCTGCCTGGTGCAGCGCCAGCACCCTGCGGATCTTCGTGGGCACGGTGCAGTGCGTCTGGTCGAGCTCCATCCTGGCCTGCGGCGCTCCGGCCGCGGCGGCCTCGAGCTCCTCACTCAGCTGTCCGAGCTCGTCGGGAACGCGCAGGCCGAGGCCCTCGCAGCAGGGACACCGAGGGTCCAGCTGAGCGCCGCCGGCCGCGAGCGCCGCCCTGGCCGCGGCCGTCAGCGTGACCGGCCTGGTCTTCTCGATCACGCCCCGCTTGCGCAGCTCGTTGCAGACGGCGGTCACGATCGGAACAGGCAGTTCGGCCATCCGGCCGATCTGGCTTGTCGCGACCGGCTCGCGGCGGGCGACGGCGAGCAAGATGTCCCGGACGCCCGAGTCTCCCTCGGCCAGGCCGACGGCGGCAGCAACCTCCGCGACAATCGCTGCTATCTCCATGGGCCTGTCCGCTGTGCTTGCTCGTCACTGTGCTTGCTGGTCAATGGCGGCCGTGACCAGGTCGGCGTCTCGCGGTCCTGCGGTATCCTGCCACATCATGCCCGTCATCGAACCGTCCAGCAGGTACACCGAGCTGCGGCGGCAAGAGGCGACGTCGCCGAAGGTCCTGTTCGCCGTCGACGCTACCTGCGCGCCGCGCTCTCCCGTTCACGATCTTGCTGAGCTGACCGATGTCGCGGTTACCGCGGTCACGGCTGGCTCCGGCCACGTGCTGGACACCTCGCACGTGATCTTCCCGAACGGCGCGATCACGCTGGTGCTGATCCTCGCTGAGTCGCACCTGAGCGTGCATACCTGGCCGGAGGAGAACATGGTCGCAATCGACCTGTTCAGCTGCGGCGCGATAGACGGCGGCCTGGTCATCCATCACCTCGTCAGGGGCCTGCGGCTCGAGTCGGTCACCGTCACGCAGGTACCGCGCGGCGCTAGCCGCTAGCCGCCCTGCTGTCCAGCCACACGTCCCAGCGCTGCAATGACTTCGTCGCGAGTACGCCCATCGGCCGCCACGGATCGGCGGCCAGTTTCGCCGCCACCTCCTGCTCGTCAGCGGCCTCCAGGATGAGGAGCACCCGCTGGCCGTCGTCCAGCGGGCCGCCCATGATGACGAAGCCGTCCGCCAGCAGCTGGTCCATATATGCCGCGTGCTCCGTCCAGGCCGCCTGCTCGCGCCGGTGCCTGGACTCGTCGTAGTTCGGGCCGTTGACTTGGGTCAGGACGAAGACAGCCATGCCCGCAGATTACGGATCGGTGCCGACAGTGGCGACCAGCTCGACCTCGTATCCGTCGCTGTTGGCCAGGTAGGCGGCGTAGTGCGCCGGCCCGCCCGCGTGCGGGTACGCGCCAGGGAACAGCTGCGTCCAGCCGTGCTCTGGCGCCTGCTCGTGCATGGTGTCCACCCGGGCCGCGTTCCCGGCATGGAAGGCCAGGTGATTCAGCCCTGGCCTGGTCCGCTGGTGGGTGCTGGCGGTCAGGGCGGGTGACTGCTCGACCACCACGTAGGTCGCGCCGAGCTTCCAGCTGCGGCCGTCGGGCCAGAGCTGGAATTCGGCATAACCAAGCTCTCCAAGCAGCCAGCCCCACTCGGCGAGCGCCCTGACCAGGTCAGGCACCCAGAGTTCGACGTGGTGCAGGCCGCCGGGAGCCGGGTGATCGACCGGCGTGCCGCTACTCATTCACGCGCCGGACGCTGATGACAGGATCACGACGGCCCGGCTGGCGGCTGCCCTGACGCGCGGCACCAGGTCATTCGTCAGGGTGACGACCGCCTCGAGCGCGTCGCCGACCTGATGCCTCGCAATCACCCTGGCTGCCATCTCCCGCACCCGCCAGGCGTCATCGGACGTGGCCCTGATGATCGTCGGCGTCGCGGAGTCAGACCAGGCGTGCAGCAGGCCGCGCGCGGCCCAGACCCGCGGCCAGTAGCCGCCTGGACCGCCTTCGCCGCCGGACAGCACGTACCTGGCGGCTTCTCCGCCCAGGGCGATGATCAGTTCCTCGTCGGCACCCTGCTGGTCGAGGAGGCTGATGCAGCCGGCCACGACCGCGTCCCGGCCGCGCCGCTGACACTGGGCCTGAATGTTCTGCCGCGGGGTTCTCCTCGCCGGCATTGACACCTCCGGGGCACAGGCCAACTCCGTCCGGTCGCCGAGCCTAGCGGCCTGAGGGCCGGCGCGAGCCGGGGAAGCGGGCGCGCAGGGCGCTGTGCACCGTGTCAGGGCGCGGATCTGCGGCCGCGATCGCCTCGTCGACCATCCGCAGGGCAGCGGCGGTGCCCGTGCCCAGCTTCGCCTCGCCTGGAGCGGTCGCGAGCACGTCATGAGCCAGCAACAGCTCACAGGCCAGTATGTCCTCGAGCGCGTCGAGCGCTTTGTCGGCTAGCCGCACGCTCACGGGTGCGCTGGTGCCGTGGTCCTCGACGCCGATGTCCAGCGCCGGGGTGTCGAGGGTCGCCGGCGCGGCCAGCTGCCTGAGCTCGGTGTACCTGGCGGCGGCCGGATAGCGCACCTGCAGGCCATAGGCCTGCCCAGACTGGGCCCCCCTGGCCGGCTGCTGGCCTCGCGGTCCCGACGTCAGCTGGCGGAAGAAGGCGTCCCACAGATGGCTCATGCGCCGGTCGCTGAGCTGCCCGACATGGGCCAGCGCGATCCGAAGCGCGTCGAACGCGATCGCCATGACCATGGGATGGAAGTTGCCGTTGCTGATCAGCATCCGCTCGGGTACGGCCGCTAGCGGGCTGTCGGCCGCGGCGTTCAGCTCGGTGGTCACGGCGGATGTGGCCGCCGAGACGTATTCGCGCAGCGCACCGTGCACCTGAGGCACGACGCGGAACGACAGCGCGTCCTGCACCGATCGCGCGCTCGCCGGGTCGGTGAGGTGACTGCCTTCCAGCAGGTCGCGGACGTGGTCGGCGGCGGCGATCTGGCCGGGTATGGCCTTAGCCCTGCCAACGGCCGGATGGAGCACGGAGAGGTTGGCCGCCGTAGCCTCCATCGAAAGGGCCGCCGCGATATCGGCGGCCTCGGCCGCCCGCGCTGCCCTGGCGGTAACCAGAGCCCCTTGACCCACCGATACACCGTTCGCCGACATGAGAGCCAGGCCGTCCTTGCCGCTGAGCATGAGCGGCGCGATCCCTGCCCTGTGCAGCGCTTCGCCGCCGTCCAGCACGTCACCGCGGTATTCCGCTCGTCCGATGCCGACGGCTACCAGGGCCATACCGGCCATCTGGCCGATGTCGGCTGCGCCGATCGAGGCGGTCTCCGGCACCAGCGGATGCACGCCGGCGTTCAGCATCGCGGCCAGCGTCTCGGCGGCCGCTGCGCTCGCGCCCGAGCCACCTCGCGCGATGCCGTTGAGCCGCACCGCCAGGGCCGCCCTGACCACATGGACCGGCAGCGGCTCGCCGAACCCCCCACTGTGCGACGTCACGAGGAACTGCTGCTCCGCACGGATCTGCTCCTCGTCGAGGCGCGTGTCCCTGCCGTGGCCCACTTGCGTGGTGAGGCCGTAGACCGCGGCGCCGGATCGCAGCGCCTCGTCGACGAGGGCACGCCCGGCCGCGATCCCGGCCAGCACCGCAGCATCGATTTCCACGCGGCCGCCGTCGACGATAGCGATCAGGTCCTCGATCGCCAGTGGCGCACGCGTGATCCGCACCGTAGTCATGCGCAGCCAGACTAGCCATCCGGGCAGGAAACGCGGTTGCGCGCCGCCCGGCCCTGGTGATCGGATCGCACGGTGGAGCGCCGCACCTCCCGGATGCTGCTGCGGCCCATGGCCGGTACGGACGCTGGCTGGCTGGCGCGGCTGCACGGCGATCGGCGGGTCATGCGCTTCATCGACGACGGAAAGCCGGTGCCGCGGTCGGTAATCGTGGCGCAGACGCTCCCGGCCATTCTTCGCGAGTACGCCGTGCTGCCCGATGGCCTTGGATACTTCGCCGCGATCGAGCGGTCCACAGGCGAACCGCTCGGCTGGGTCGGGCTCCGCCCGCCAGATAGCACCGGGCTCCGCCCGCCAGATAGCACCGGGCTCCGCCCGCCAGATAGCACCGGGCTCCGCCCAGGCGTCGCGGGCATGGCGGAGCTTGGCTACCGGCTGTTCCCGCGGGCCTGGGGTAAGGGCTACGCGACCGAGGGCGCGCGGGCGCTGGTCGGCAGCGCTTTCGCCGACCTCGCGCTCGAGCAGGTGGTCGGGACGACGATGACGGTGAACCTGGCGTCCAGGCGGGTGCTGGAGAAAGCGGGGCTGTCGCTTGTCCGCATTTTCCTGGCCGTGTGGCCTGGCTACATCGAGGGCGCCGAGCACGGCGACGTGGTGTACGCAGTCACCAGGGAGCATTGGCAGGAGTGAGCGCTACCAGCCGAGCTCGCGCAGCCGATCGTCGCCGATGCCGAAATGGTGCGCGACCTCGTGGATGACCGTCTTGCGCACCTGGTCCTCGACATCCCAATCTGACCAGCAGGCCGCGCAGATCGCCTGGCGGTAGATCGTGATCCGGTCCGGCAGCACGCCCGCGTACTGCGTGCTCCTCGCGGTGAGCGGCACGCCCTCGTAGAGGCCGAGCAGCCCTGGCGGGCCTTCGCCGTGCTCCACCAGCACGGCCACGTTCCGCATCAGCTGGCCGAGTTCGTCGGGCAGCCCGTCCAGGGCGGAACTCACCATCTCCTCGAACCTGGCCGGGTCAATGTCGATCACGAACCCATTGTCGGCCAGGCCGGGGCGGTTTACTTCCGGCTGGCGGCGATCTGCACGTAGTCCGTGCAGACCACGGGTCCGCCGGCCAGCTCGGGCCGGTACACGTCCTCGAACCTGCGCACGGCGTAGGAGCGGCCGTGCGCCTCGTGCGCGGCGCCTGGAGCTGCTCGAGCTGGCCGGATCCGGTCGTGCAGAGCATCATGACCGTGCCGATCGACGCGGATCGGCGCGCAGCGGCTGAGGCGGTCAGGCGACGCTCTACCGTGCCCTGCGCGTGACGGCCAGCTGGTCCGCTAGCCGCTGCGTGGCCCGCACGGGCTTGCGCAGCACGACCCGGTCCCGCTGCCGGTACTCGCGCGAGCCCTCCTCCGCGGCCCAGTAGGTGACCGTGATCGAAGTCGTCCCGTCCCTTTCGGCTGGCGCGACGTCGAAGGAGGCGAAACCGAACGCGTTCCTGGTGTCCCGGTACGCCGACCAGAGGTTCGGCTCGGTCTGCAGCACCGACCTGCGCTGCGTGAGCGGGCTGCCTGGTCTCACCCCGGCCACCACGATCCCCTCATGAGAGCCATGCAGCGGCCTGGCCGGCACCCGGTACGGGTGGCCACCGCCCCCGATGGTCAGGTGCACGGTCCCGAACCTGGTGTCGACCTCGGCAGTGTCGACCTCGGCAGTGTCGACCTCGGCAGTGTCGACCTCGGCAGTGTCGACCTCGGCAGTGTCGACCTCGGCAGTGTCGACCTCGGCAGCGGCCGCTGGCGCCGGGGTCAGCAGGGAGCTGCCTGGCAGCACGCCCCGCACCGGGTGCGACCTTTCGAAATGATGCTCGTGCCCGCACAGGACGAGGTCCACGCCGTAGGCGTCGAACAGTGGCAGCCACTGCTGCCTGATCCCGAGATCGGCGCCGTTGAAGTGCGCCGAGGACATCGCGACCTGATGCATGAACACCACGATCCAGTCGATGTCGTCGTCCTGGCTGGCGGCCGCCAGCTCGCGCTCCAGCCAGCGGCGCTGCAGCCCGCCGCTGTAGCCGCTGATGTAAGGATCGACCCCGCCCGCGCGATATCCGGGCACGTTATCCCTGCGCAGGCCGCTGAATCCGCCGTCCTGCATGCAGACATCGTCGCTGTTGAGCGCCACGAAACGCACGGAGCCGACCGTGAATGCGTACCAGTTGCCGCGGAATGCCGGTGTTCCGTTGCCAGGCAGCGAGAACCTGGTCTGGAAAGGCAGGTACCCCTGCGGCCCGTTGCCGCTCTCATTCTCATGATTGCCGGGGGCTGGCATCCACGGGCGGTACCTGGCTGAGCGGCTGATGGTCGCGAAGTACGACGTCCAGGTGGCGACCGGCTGATCGCTGGCGTTCGCGTAGCACAGGTCCCCGTTGACCAGGTGGAAGAGCGGGTCGAGCCGGTCGACGGCTGCCACGACGTACCCGGCGTTCGGCGAGTGCGGGCCCGATCCATCGCCCACCGGCGCCGGGATCGCGTGATCGCCGAAGCTGGTGAAGCGGAACGCGCGCGACCGGCCGAGGGGCGCGGTCCTGAACGTCCCGGTCACCGGCTCAGCGCCGTCGTGCAGCACCTGGTAGCCGTACGGCGTGTCCGGCTCGAGCGAGCCGATCGCCGCGTGGTACGTCCAGACGGTCTCGCCGGTCAGCGCGTCGGCGTAGCAGCGCTCGTCCGCGTCGGCGTACGCGCCAGGCTGGCCATCGGCCTGCCCGAACCGCAGCCGCGGCCTGGCTACCGCCGCCGGCGCTGCCCAGGACACCGCGACCTGCCCTGACGCGTCGGCGCCGAACTGCAGGTGCACCTGCTCGGGCGCGGGAGCCCCGGCCGCGTCTGGCTGACGGACGAGTCCGGTCAGCATGCAGCGAGCCCCCATGGTCGCGCGGATGTCGCGGTACCTCCATGATGACGGCCGTCTTTGCCCGGCTGGTTCACCGGGGGTGAACGCCGGCGATCGCGCCGGTGAAGCCTCGCCGCTCAGCCGCCCAGCAGGTCAGTCGAGCGGCGGGAGTCCCAGGCAGGCACGAAACGCGTCCTCGACAGCCGTCGCGCGATCGTGACTGCCCATCGCGGCTGTCATGAAACAGAACGCGTAGCCGTCGGCCGCGCCCGCATAGCTGCCGCCGACGCCGCCCATGCCGAAGGTGCCGTCCTCGACCGCGAACCCGAGTCCCCACGAGACCGGTTCGCCAAACACGGCGTCCGTGCCGGCGGATTGCGGCGTCGTGGCCCGCGCGAGCAGGTCAGGCGGGAGCAGCCCGCCGGACAGCAGGGCCGCGTACAACCCGGCGGCGCCGCGTGCGGTTCCGTGCCCGTTGACGGCCGGCACCTGGGCGGCCCGCCAGGCCTCGCCGTTGACCACGGCCGGGTCGAAGACGCCGGGCGGATTGGACATCGCGCGCTGGTACAGCGGCGGCGCGAGCGCGCACTGCCTGGCCAGCTCGTCAAGCCCGGCCAGGTCGACGGCCCTGGCCCGCTCGGCGGGCTCGAGGCCGACGTGGAAGTCCAGGCCGAGCGGACCGCAGACCTCCTCGCGCAGGAAGCGCCCCGGCATGCGCCCGTCGATCCGCCTGACGATCTCGCCGGCCAGATGGCCGTAAAAGAGTGCGGACTCGCCAGGCTGGGTTCCTGGCTCCCATTGCGGCGCCTGCCTGGCCAGCAGGTCGCAGAGCCCGGACCAGTCGTAGAACGCCTCGGTCGGCGAGGGCTCGTCCAGCGCCACCACCCCGGCCTGGTGCGACAGCACGTGCCTGACCGTGGCCGGCGCGGCGAACTCTGGCCAGTAGCGCTGCACGGGAGCGTCGAGCTCAAGCTGGCCGCGGGCGGCGAGGACCAGCGCGCAGATGGCGGCGAACGGCTTGGTCACCGAGTACGGCTGGACCAGGCTGTCACGCTGCCACGGCCGGCCGGCCGCGCTGGCCTGACCGCCCCAGAGGTCGACGACCCACGCCCCGTCGGCCCAACCTGCTACCGCGGCACCGGGGCCGCCCTGTTCCGCCAGCACGTCCGCGAGGGCGTCGCGGACGTCCGCGAAGCGCGGGTCGGCGTGTCCGTCGATTCGCACCAGGCAAGTATGCCGGTGCGCTGGGGGTCCCGCGTCGCGGCCTCCGGCTAGCCGGCTACCACAGGTCGCCGCCCGTCAGCACGTACAGGAACGGCACGAACGGGATGAGGCCGAAGAGCGCCCAGGCAATCTTCGCGCCGGTGCCCAGGTCGGAGCGGCTCGCCAGGTCGATCCACATGAGCACGACCGCCAGCGGGTGGATGAAACAGACGAGTATCTCGAATAGTTTCTTCACAATTCGCAATCTACGCCGGCGGTGGTTCATGACAGTGACCAGCACGCAATCAGATGCCGAGAGCGAGGCCGTCCAAAAGGCTCACGCCCGTTACGCCGCCCGCCGCCCGGCCACCGCCGCGCTGCACGATCGGGCCCTGGCCTACCTGCCAGGCGGCAACACAAGGTCGGTGCTGTACCACCGGCCGTTCCCCTTGCGGATCGCCAGGGCGTGGGACGCGCGGATGGCCGATGTGGACGGTCACGAGTACGTCGACCTGCTCGGCGAGTACTCGGCCGGGTTGTACGGGCACTCCAGTCCGTCGTCGTCGAGGCGATGATCGCCGCGCTCCGCGAGGGCGTCAGCCGCGGCGCGCACACCAGGTACGAGGTCGACCTCGCCGAGGCGGTGTGCTCGCGGCTTCCGTCCATCGAGCGGGTGCGGTTCACCAACTCAGGGACCGAGGCCAACCTGATGGCGCTGTCGGCCGCGCGCTGGTCGAGCCGATGCTGGGCTCAGGCGGTTGCCTGCCGGGCAGCAGGGAGTTCCTGGCCGTGCTGCGTGCGGGCGCCAGCGAGGCCGGCGCCCTGCTGATCTTCGACGAGGTGATGACGTCCCGCACCGGCGCCGGCGGCCTGCAGGGCAGGCTCGCCATCACGCCCGACCTGACCACGCTCGGCAAGTACATCGGCAGCGGCTCCTCGTTCGGGGCGTTCGGCGGGCGCGCGGACGTGATGGCGCTGTTCGACCCGTCCCGTCCAGGCGCGCTGCCGCACGCCGGGACCTTCAACAACAACGTCGCATCGATGGCCGCTGGCCACGCGGGGCTGACCAGGGTCTACCCGGCCGAGGTGGCCGAGCGGCACACGGCCAGCGGCGATGCGCTGCGGGCTCGGCTCGGAGCGCTGTTCCAGGCTGCCGGGGCGCCCTTCCAGGCGACCGGCGTCGGCAGCCTGCTCGCCGTGCACGCCACGGCCGCGCCGCTGCGCTCTCCGCGCGACCTGAGCCAGGGCGATCCGCGGCTGCTCGAACTGCTCTTCCTCGATCTGCTCGAGCTCGGCTACTACATCGCCCCGCGTGGCTACATGGCGCTGAGCCTCGCGATCGGCGAAGACGATCTCACGGGCCTCCTGGCTGCCGTGCAGCAGTTCCTGGACTCGAGATCAGCCTTGTGGTCCTAGGCGGCGCCGACCGCGGTCCGCCGTGTAATGCGGAACACGGGAACGGCCGCCGCGATCTTCTGGAACTCTTCAAGCGGCGCGTGGCGGTCGACGGCGATGTGCGGTCGTCCTCCCGGAGCGACCTCGACGTAACGCCGCAGGATCGGGGCCCTGGCGCCGGCCGGCACCTCGACGAGCCTGATCGTTTCTGACTCGCCGTGCCGCAGCACCGCTTCACCGCCTGCCGCCCTGACGTTGCGAACCCAGTTCACGTTCTCGCCGAGCATCGAGACGAGGTATCTCTCGCCGTCGTACTCGGCGATCGCGACCGGGAACGTGATGACGCGGCCGCTCTTGCGTCCGCGAACGTCAAGCGCCGCCCCGCGGCGCGGCCACACTCCTGCTGCGAACACGGCAGCTGACGCGCGGTTCTGCCACCGCGCCCACGCGTTCGGCCTGCCGCCCCTGTACATCCAGCGCCTGTACCCCATGACCGCTCCCGGCATTTGTCACGCTGCTCGTCGTGATCAGGATCGGCGCTGCCGGCCGCGGCCGGACAGGGCCGAAAGGCCCGAAGCCAGCGGCCGGCCCGCAGGACCCGGTTAGTGGTCCGGCTGCGGTGCGCTCAGATGTCGTCCCAGCGAAGCGACTTCAGGCAGTGCGTGAGCGTGCTGCGCCGCCGCGGCTCGGTGTCATTACGGTAGGGACGTGGACGACACGCTAACCGCCGGCTATCTCGCCAGGATCGGCTGCCCACGCCCGGACGCTCCAGACGCGGCCGCGCTGCGGGATCTGCACCGGGCGCACCTGATGGCCGCGCCGTTCGAGAACCTGAGCATTCACCTGGGCGAGCCGATCGTGCTGACCGAGGCCGGCCTGCTCGCCAAGATCGTCGGGCGACGGCGCGGCGGGTTCTGCTACGAGCTCAACGGGGCGTTCGGGCTGCTGCTCGAGGCGCTCGGGTTCGCGGTGGAGCGGGTCGCGGCGCGGGTCTACGGTGGCGATGGGCTCAGTCCGCCGTTCGATCACATGGCGCTCGTGGTGCTGCCGCCCGACGGCAGTGGCCCGTGGCTCGCTGATGTCGGATTCGGCAGTAACAGCACGTACCCGCTGCTGCTCGAGGACAGGCGCGAGCAGCACGACCCGGCTGGCATGTTCCAGGTCGCGGCGGCTCCCGACGGGGATGTCGAGGTGCTGAAGGACTCAGAGCCGCAGTACCGGCTCGAGCGGCGGGCCAGGTCGCTCGAGGACTTCGTGCCGACCTGCTGGTGGCAGCAGACAGCTCCGGAGTCCCACTTCAGGGCGGGACTGATCTGCTCGCTGCTGACCGATGACGGCCGGATCTCACTCAGCGGCCGCACGCTGATCAGGACCAGCGACGGCACCAGGACGGAGCAGGAGCTGGCAGACGACGCCGCCGTGCTCGCGGCCTACCGCGAGCACTTCGGGATCGACCTGGACCGGGTACCCGAGCTCATCACGGCGCAGGACGGCAGCTAGTAGCCGGTCCGGGCGCGCAGGCGGCGCAGCATCCTGGCGTCCTGGAAGCCGACGGCCCGGGCCGCGGTTTCCACGCTGGTGCCGTGCCCGATCAGGCGCCCGGCCCGCTCCAGCCGGAGCGCCTGCTGATAGCGCAGCGGCGTTATGCCGGTGGCCTTCTCGAAATGCCTGGTCAAGGATCGCTCGCTGACGCCGCAGGCGGCAGCGAGCTCGGTCAGCGGGAGCCTGTCAGTGAATCTGGACTCGATCTGGTCCTGCACGCGGTGCGCGATATCGCTCAGGTGTCCGCGGCGCCGCAACATGGCGCTCGCCTGCTGCTCGTCGCCGTTGCGCCTGGCATAGACCACCATGGCCCTGGCCACACGGGCGGCCGCGGCCGGGCCGTGCCGCGGCGGCCGTCGAGTAGCCCGGCGGCGCGGGCCGCGCGCACGAGGGGCAGGAGGTGATAGGCGATCTTGGGATCGGACACGGCGCGCCAGATCGGCCGGTGGCGGAATGACTCCTGGACGTCAATGATGAGTAGTGCGCGGCTCATATCCGCAATCCTCGGGCATGAGCGGAGCAGGAAGAAGACAGGAACAAGTCCGGTAGCGGAACGATCCGGTCACCGCAGAGGAGACTCATGCAGGTGTTCAACACCCCGCCCACCCTCCCCTACTACTCACAGCCTGGACCGATGACGTCGCCTGGCCGGCACGCGGAACTGCTGAGCGACCTGCCAGGCGACATCGCCGGGCTGGCCGCCGTGCTGCACGGGCTGATCATCCACGAGCACCTCGCCGGGCTCTACGGGGTGACGCTCAGCGACGAGGACCGCGCCAGCGTGCACGTCAGGCGCGCAGAAGACCTGCTCGGGCTCATCATCGGCAGAAACGCCGGCCCGCTCACGGTGCCGCGAGAGCCCGCAGCCAGGCTGGCAGGCAACTGCCGGCACTTTGCGGTCCTGCTGGTCGCGATGCTGCGTGCACAGGGCACACCCGCCCGCGCCAGGTGCGGCTTCGGCGGGTATTTCGGCACCGGGCTGTTCGAGGATCACTGGGTCTGTGAGTACTGGGACGCTTCCAGGCAGCAGTGGAAGCTCGCGGACGCGCAGATCGACGCGAGGCAGCTGGAGATCTTCCCGGTCGACTTCGAGCTGGCCGACGTGCCGCGCGACCGATTCCTGATCGCCGGCGATGCCTGGGTTCAGTGCCGCGAGGGCACGGCGGACCCGGCGGACTTCGGGCTCAGCGTGATCAAGGAGTCAGGCTTGTGGTGGATCGCAGGCAACCTCATGCGGGACGCGGCGGCGCTCGGCAACATCGAGCTGCTGCCGTGGGACTGCTGGGGCGCGATGCCGGTGCCTGACGCTGAGATCGGCGCTCCCGAGCTCGTGCTGTTCGACCAGCTCGCCGGCCACACGAGGATCGCCGACCCGGCGTTCGGCCTGCTGCAGGAGCTGGTCGCTGGCGATGACCGGCTCACGGTGCCGCCCAAGGTCCTGAATGCCATGCGGCGGTGCGAGGAAGCGATCTAGGCCGGGCTCGTCAGCTATCCAGCCACGCGGTCGGTGCCGCTGGCCTGCCGGGCCTGCTGTCGCCCGAGCTCTCGCCCGCCGGGCTGAAACCGAGGGTCCGCAGCGCCTGAGCAGCCGTCGGCGCGCCGGACGCCGGGTCGGCCGCGTAGTCGCTGACCAGCAGCCGCCCGCGGGGCCGGACCGTGGCGGCCGCGTGGTGAGCGACCAGGTCGCGGCGGCGGCCGGCCGGCACGCAGTCCAGCAGCACGTGCACGTAGTCGAAACGCGCCCCGCCCGGCGCGGCCCAGTCGATCGCGTTGCCTTGCCAGATCCGGTCTGCCCACCGCGGCAGCCGCTGCCGCGCGAGCGCGACCAGGCCGGGAGCGAGGTCGACGCCGTACGGCTCGATCCGCAGCCCGCGCTCGGCGCACCAGGCCGCGACCGATTCCATCAGCAGGCCGTTGGCGCATCCGAGGTCGAGGAACGTGCCGGCCCGGGTGATGCCCTCGGTGATGTGCAGCCTGGCCTGCCGCCATTCGTGCTGGTCACCGCCGAAGCCTGAGCCTTCTTCCGGCGTGCTGGCGCGCAGGTAGGCGCGTTCGAGGGTGCGCAGGTTGTCGGCGTAGTAGGCCCGTTCGTCGAGCGTCAGGTACGACCGCGCGGCGGCACTGACGGCCTCGGAAAGCCGGACCTGGCCGGCGTCGCGCAGCGAGGCGGCGGCCTCCTCGGCCGTGCACGTGCGGAGCGGGGGGCTGGCGTGCGGCCGCCGGCCCCGGTAGGGGGCACCTTCGATCCAGCCGTACAGGTGATCGCCGTCCAGGCTGACAGGGTGGAAGCGCTGGTATCGGAAGCCTGCCGTCTCCAGCGGCACCCGCAGCACGGTGTCGATGACGTAGTCCTCGCCGTCGCGGACCTCGCCCGACGGCAGCTCGGGGCCGGCCACGCCGTCGATCAGCACGCAGCGTCCGTCGGGCAGGAACGGCACCAGCGTGACTCGCCGCACCAGGGTGTCCGGCGGGTCCGCGTGGACCGGGGTGAGGTGGCCGGTCACCGCCAGCGCCAGCTCGACTGGCCGCCCGGGTGGTCCTCGACCGCCACCCCCGCTTCGGCGAGCTGATCGCGGATCCGGTCCGACGCCGCGAAGTCCCTGGCGGCGCGTGCCGCGTTGCGCCGCGCGACCAGCGCCGTGACCTCGTCTTCCGTCAGCGTCGCGTCGGTGCGCTTCAGGTCAAGGTCGGCGGGCGTCAGGTTGCCGAGCCCGATGGCGAGCACCTGATCGAACTGATGCGCCAGGGCCGTGAGATCGGCGTCGCTGAGCCTCTCATCCCGCGACGCGGCCGCCACGGCGGCCAGGGCCCGCGGCGTGTTCAGGTCATCGCAGATCGCCCTGCCGAACGCCGTCAGGTGCCCGGCGGCCGCCGCGCTGAGCTGCTGGTCCAGGCCAGGCCCCGCGGCGAACCGGTCGAGCAGCCTCCTGAGGCCAGCCCGCGCGCTGTCCATGCCTGGCCAGCTGAACTCCGTCTGGCTGCGGTAGTGGGACTGCAGCAGCAGGTAGCGGTAGACCGCGGGGTGATACCCGCGGTCGATCAGGTCGCCGACGAGCACGCCGCCGCCCGTCGACTTGGAGATCTTCGCTCCGCTGAGGTTGATGAACTCACCGTGCAGCCACCAGCGGACCCACGGCAGCCCGTCGGCCAGGAAGGCCTCGCTCTGCGCGATCTCGTTGGTGTGGTGCACGGGAATGTGATCGACCCCGCCAGTATGAATGTCGAAGTGCGGACCCAGGTACTGCATCGACATCACCGAGCACTCGAGATGCCAGCCAGGCGCGCCGCGGCCCCACGGCGAATCCCACTCCATTTGCCTGCTCTCGCCGGGCGGCGTCGTGCGCCAGACCGCGAAGTCGGCCGGGTTCCGCTTGCCTTCGGCGACTTCCACCCGCGCCCCCGCCTGCTGGCCGGCCAGATCAAGCCGGGCGAGCGCGCCGTAGTCAGGGACCTTCGAGGTGTCGAGGTACAGTCCCGACGGCAGCTGATAGCACCAGCCGCCCGTGTCGAGCGCCTCGGCGAAGCCGATCATCTGCTGGATGTGGTCCGTCGCCTTGCACCAGACGTCGGGTGCGATGATGCGCAGCCGCCCGAGGTCGGCCTTGAAGTCCCTGGTGTGCCGCTCGGCGATCTTCCATGCGTTCGCGTGCTCGCGCCGCGCGGCGAGCTCCATCTTGTCGTCGCCCTCGTCGGCGTCGGAGGTCAGGTGCCCGACGTCGGTGATGTTGATGACGTGCCGGACCCGGTAGCCCTTCCAGGTCAGCACGCGCTTGAGCGTGTCCGCGAAGACATAGGTCCGCATGTTCCCGATGTGCTGGTCCGCGTAGACGGTCGGGCCGCAGGTGTAGACGCCGACGTCGGGCGGGCTGCCAGGAACGAAGCCGGCGACCTGGCGGGTCAGCGTGTTGAACAGCCGGACCGGCCGGTCCGGCTGTTCAACAGGGTCCTCGGCGGTCGGCGTCACGGGCCCACACGATACCGCCGGCGCCGCGCCATGCCCGGCCGCCAGCGGCATACGGTGTACCCCGTGGCGATGAAGCTGGCACTCGTGGTCAGGACCGACCTCGGCATGGGACGCGGCAAGATCGCCGCTCAGGTCGCGCACGCGGCCGTGGCCGCGGTGCTGGCGAATGAGCGCGGTGCGGTCTTCCATCGCTGGCGCGAGGACGGCCAGCCGAAGGTCGTGCTCAAGGTGCCGGACGCGGACGCGCTTGAGCGGGTCGTCGCCCGCGCGCGGGACGCCGGCCTGCTTGTCGAGCTCGTGCATGACGCGGGCCGGACACAGGTCCCGGCGGGCACGCTGACCTGCTGCGCCCTCGGTCCAGCGCAGGCCGAGCGGATCGACGAGGTGACCGCGGGGCTTGCGCTGCTGTGACCTCGGGCCGTCCGGCCGGCCGCTGGCCCCGGGCCCTGGGTCCACGGTCAGGACCTCGTTCGCTACGCGATCAGCGTGATCTTGCCCGTCGAATGCCCGGTCATGATGGCGCGATGCGCCGCGGCCGCATCGGTCAGCGGGAAGGTCGCCGTGACGATCACGCGAAGCCGCCCTTCCCCGGCCAGCCTCGCGAGCTCTGGCCTGGCCGCTGTCCGGATTTCGGTACCCGGGTCGGCTCCCGGGCCGCCGCCGAGCGCCTTGATGCCCGCCTGCCCGGCGCGCCCGAACGCGGCGATCGTCGCGATCCTCGCCCTGTCAGCGACGAGCTCAAGCGATACGTCGACGGCCTCGTCGGTGCCGATCAGGTCGAGCGCGGCCGTGATGCCGTCAGGACCGGCCGCGCGGGCCCGTTCCGCGAGCCCTGGCCCGTACGCGACGGGGCGGGCTCCGAGTTCTCGCAGCAGCTCGTGCCTGCCGGGACTGGCCGTCGCGATCACCGTCGCGCCGCGGCCGGCGGCGAGCTGGGTCGCCATCAGGCCGACTCCCCCGGCGCCGCCGTTGATCAGCACGGTGTCTCCGGCGCTCACGCCGGTCGCGGCCAGGCAGTGCCACGCGGTGACTCCGGCGAGCATCAGCCCGGCCGCCTCAGGCCAGCCCAGCGATGCGGGCTTCGGCACGAGCGAGCGCCGGCGCCACGAGTTCGGTGGCGTAGCCGCCAGTGATCCGGTAGGCGATGACCTCGTCGCCGGCGCTGACCGGCGCACCGGGGCCGACCTTGGTCACGGTTCCGGCCGCCTCGAACCCCAGCCGGATCGGCAAGGCCGCCGGGTCTGAACTGAACCTGCCCGAATATGACTTGTAGTCGACGGGATTGACGCCGGCCGCCCGCACCGCGATCCTGGCTTCGCCAGTACCTGGGTCGGGCGCCGGCTCCTCCGCGAGGGCCAGCACCTCAGGGCCGCCATAGGCGGTAGCGATCACGACTGATGCCATGTCCGCCAAGCCTATTCCCGCGGTCGCGCATTCCGGTCAGGCCGGCTCGCGCCGTCGGTGGCCGGGCGTAGCGTGCTGTCTAGACAGCGACGGAGAGGCCGAGACCGTGAGCACTACGCGAACCGTGACAGGCGAGCGCGCCGACCTGCTGGCCTCGCTGGCCAAGCAGCGGCACTTCCTCCGGTTCACGACCAGAGGGCTGAATGACGAGCAGGCCGCGCGCCGGACGAGCGTGAGCGCGCTCTGCCTGGGCGGGCTGATCAAGCACGTGGCGCTCACCGAGCGGCAATGGGCACGGTTCATTGTCGAGGGCCCTGATGCCATGGCGTTCGACCCGGCGACGGCCGCCGACACCTGGGCAAACATGTTCCAGATGATCGATGGCGAGACCCTGGCCGGGCTGCTCGATCGGTACGACCAGGTTGCCGCGGACACGGACGAGCTCGTCAGGACGCTGACGGACCTCGGTGCCGAGCAGCCACTTCCTGACGCGCCCTGGTTCGAGCGTGGCGTGTCCTGGTCGGCGCGCCGGGTGCTGCTGCACATCATCGCCGAGACGGCACAGCATGCGGGCCACGCGGACATCCTGCGAGAGGCCATCGACGGCGCCAAGTCGATGGGCTGAGGTCCGGCGAGGCTCAGAGCACCTGGCACCAGGCCGCGGCGTCGCCAGGTGCCGGGCAGAAGTCGTAGCGTGCCCAGTCCGGCGAGAGGGCCACGAGCGACACTGACGTCGTCCCCCATGTGCGGTTGCCGTCCAGCTCCCTGCGGACGATCAGGGCGCGCTCGTCGTGTGGTTCGATTCCGTCGCCGTTGACGAGCGGGAACCAGCCGCCCCAGGCATCCGCGACCGGCTTTCCCGGCACCGGGTCCGGCCTGATCGCCGACCTGAACTGGCTGAGGAACCAGGCGGCCCGCGCGAGCTCGTGCTCCCTGCCATCAGGTGGCGGCGCTCCCTGCCAGTCGGGTCCTGCCCAGTCGGCTGTCGTCCCGCCCGCTCCGGCCAGCTCGCTCGCGTGCCCGCTGTTCACCACGAAGTGCAGGCCGTCGCGCAGCACGTGCTCGGTGAGCTCGGACCCGTTCCAGGTCCGCAGCACCGCCAGGCCCGGCTCGGCGACGATAAGCAGGAATGGATCGAAATCAGCGAGCTCACCGGGCTGCTGGCCAGCAGCCGCCAGCAGCGGCAGCTCGCCGCGTGACCGCCTGGATGCGGCTGGCGCGGGCCGCCCCGTGCCGTTGAGCACGCAGGATACCCGATGGCGTGCTGGCGCGACGGCGAGCCATGTGCCGCCCGCCTGCAGATCCCGGCCGCCGAGCAGGTCAGGGTTGTGCGGCCAGTGCGCGGCTGGCGGCTCCCATGGCCGGTCGGTGAGCTCGTCCCTGACCCCGGCGAGGAGCACGGGATGTCCAGCCTCGATGCTGAGGACCGCGGTGCACATGTGCCCATCTCACCAGAATGGCTCCGGCCGCGGGCCGTCGCGTCCTGGCCGTGTCAGGACGCGGTGTCAGGATGGCAGGCATGAACGCAGTCAACATCGGTGCCATGCTGGCGCGTTTCAGCGAGCACTGGGCGCCGAAGAAGATCGCCGAGCTGAATGACTACGACATCAAGATCGTGAAAGTGCAGGGCGACTTCACCTGGCACGCGCACGCCGACACCGACGAGCTGTTCCTGGTCATCGACGGAGCGCTGACGCTGCAGTTGCGCGACGGCGTCGTCCGGCTCGGTCCTGGCGAGCTGTTCGTGGTGCCGCGCGGTGCCGAGCACTGCCCGCGCGCCGACGTCGAGACCGCGGTGCTGCTGATTGAGCCGCGCGGCGTCGTGAACACAGGGGACGCGGGCGGTGACAGGACGGCCGAGCTTGAGCCGCTGATCTGAGCCGCTTGCGTATCGCGCGCGGGCGCCAGGCAGGGGAGAATGGTGGCATGCGGCTGGCCGACGGAGCGGTGCTCCATCAGGTTCATCCAGCCAAGATCGGCGCCGATGTGACAGCGGCCGTAGTGTCCAGCGCGCTCCTGTGGCGGGAACGGCCGAGAGCAGCCCTGGCCGTGCGGGTGATCCTGCCCGCGGCGAGCTCCGCGGCCGTGCTCGCGCTCGCGGACCTCGACGATCTGGCCCGGACGAGGCGCGGTCGGTACGTCCTCGCGCACATGCCGCCGGCCGCGCAGGCAGTGCGGCTGGCTGGCGATGCGCTGATGGGGCTCGGCGCCTACCGGCGCAGCGGCCTGCTCGTGCTGGCGGGCGCGACCGTGATCGGCGTCGGCTGGTCGCACCGGCTGTGGCCGCGAAACCCGGCTCAGGTCATCGGCGCGGTCAGCTCAAGCTGGACGTTGTCCGGGTCGCGGAATGGCAGCACGTAGATGCCGAACGAGTCCAGGCGGGTGATCGGGCCGTGCGGGACACCGTGCTCTTCGAAGAGCGCGACAGCGCGCTCCATGTCAACGCGGCCCGCCACCCCGAAGCTCAGGTGATCAAGGCCGACCCTGTTCTCGTCGAAGGCATCGCCGGCCGGCGCGACCGGCCGCAGGCCAAGCAGCAGGTTGCCGCGGATCATCACCACGCCGCCGAACAGCAGCTCGGCCATCGCGGTCGTCGCCGGGTCAGTAGGCTCAGGCGACTCCACCGCGACGCTGAAGCCGAGCAAGCCGGTGTAGAAGGAGCGGCTGCGCTCCAGGTCGGTGACTGTCAGCCGGAGGTGGTGGATGTCGCCGGTGGCGATCTGCTCGGTCATGGCGCTCCCAGGATGATGCGGCAGGACCGCATCATCTCGCATGGGCAGGCGGTATCACAGTGCCCGGTCACAGTGTCCGATCATTGGGCCCGCTGGTAGCTCCCGAACGCCCTGGTCGCCGCCGCGGCGGTGACGGCCGCGGCAAGAGCCAGGAATCCCGCGTAGGAGCCGACCGTACTCCAGTCCTGATGCGCCTCGACCGCGATCCGCCCGGCGCTGGCCGCCCAGTTGACCGGGTTGAACCTGGCCACGTCCGCGATCCAGCCAGGCACCAGCCGCAGGGACAAGAACGCTCCCGACAGGAACGTCAGCGGCAGCACAAGCGTGGTCGACGCGCCGATCAGGGCCTCGCGCTGCCTGGTCAGGAGCGCGAACCAGTTGGAGATCCCTGCCATGGCGACCGCGATCAGGACGGACACGCCGATGAGCACCGTGACCCCCACGCCGCCGCCGGGGAACGTCGCGCCGATCCCCCAGCCGATGGCCACGATGATCGCCGACTGAAGCGCCGTCGTAAGGCCCTGGTAGGCAAGCATCGCGGCGGTCAGCGCACCGCGGCCGACGGGCGCGGTGAGGAACCTGTCCAGCACGCCGGTCTGCATGTCCTCGATGTAGGCCATGCCGGTCCAGCTCGCCGAGAACATCGCCGTCATGATCACCACGCCCGGGGTGAGGTACGTGATGTAGTTGCCGCCGCCGAACCTGGGAATCTCGGCGACGTTCTTGAACAGGGCGCCGAAGAGCAGCAGCCAGATGATCGGCTGGATCAGCGTCATGAAGATGACCACGGGCACCCGGTAGAGCTGGCGCAGGTAGCGCTGGGTGAGGATGACCCAGGCTTGCCGCAGATGGCTGGGCCGGCGGACGACGTCGCGCTCCGCCGGCTGATCGGCGGCGTCCGCGCCGGCCGGTGCGAGGTGCGGCTGCGCGGTGCCTGGACGCAGGGTGGTGTGCCGGCTGCTCATCAGAGGGTGATCCTTTCCGCCTGGCCGAACGACCGGCCGGCATGATGCAGGTAGACGTCGTCCAGCGAGGGCCTGGCGACCGAGACGGACAACACGGGAATGCCTGCGGCCTCGACGCCGGCCAGCACCGCTGGCAGCGCGCGCGGCCCGTCAGCGACCCGCGCGCGCACGAGGCAGCCGTCCGCGGCGGCCTTCCGCACCTGCGGCACCTGGGCCAGGGCGTGCTCGGCCTGCCTGGCCAGGGGCGCGTCGGGAGCCTCGAGTAGCACCGAGTCGCCGTGCAACGCGGATTTGAGCTCGTCAGAGGTTCCCTCGGCGACGATGCTGCCACGGTCGACGATTGCGATCCTGCCCGCGTACTGGTCGGCTTCCTCGAGGTAGTGGGTCGTCACCAGGATCGTCGTGCCCGCCTGCTCCGCGAGGCCGGTGAGGATGGCCCAGAGGCTAGCGCGGCCTTCGGGGTCGAGCCCGGTGGTCGGCTCGTCGAGGAAGAGCACCGCAGGCCGGTGCACGAGCACGGTGGCGATGTCGAGCCGCCGCCGCATGCCGCCTGAGTAGGTCCTGGCCTGCCGGTTCGCGGCATCGGCCAGCCCGAACTGGCAGAGCAGCTCGGCGACCCTGCGGCGCAGCCGCGTTCCTCGCATGCCGTGCAGGCTGCCCTGCATCGTCAGGTTCTCCTGGCCGGTCAGCTGCGGAACGGCGCCGGAGTGCTGGCTGACCGAGCCGATTACCGACCTGACCTGGCCGGGCCGCCTGAGCACGTCGATCCCGGCCACGCTGGCCGAACCAGCGTCCGGCCTGGAAAGCGTCGTCAGGATCCTGACGGTCGTGGTCTTGCCGGCTCCGTTCGGGCCGAGCAAGGCGAAGATGCTGCCCGGAGCGGCGCGGAAGCTGAGCCCGTCGAGCGCGCGCACGTCGCCCTTGTAGGACTTCTCGAGGCCTTCTGCCTGTACCACTGCCGCGGTCGTCGTGCTGGCCGTCATGATGACTCGACCCCTTACAGCGTTCTGGGAATAAACAATGTTCTGCACGCGAACAACGTTTACTACAGAACAACGTTCTGGTCAAGTACACTGTTTGGCATGCCCAGTACACGCGGTGACCAGGAGCGGCGTGAGCCAGCCGCGAGCGCCCCGCAGCCACCGTGGCGGTCCGTTCCCAAGCGCGGGCGCGCGCCCAGACCACAGCTCAGCAGGGACGTCGTCGTGACCGCGGCGCTGAAGGTGGTGGAGACCGAGGGCGGCGACGCGCTCACCATGCGCCGCGTCGCCGATGAGATCGGCGTCTCCGCGTCGTCCTTGTATGGCTACGTCGCCAACAAGGAGGAGCTTGTCCAGCTGGTGCTTGAGCAGATCATGACCGAGATCCCGGTGCCCGGGCCCGGCGGTGACTGGCAGGACATGCTGCGCGCCTGGGCGCGGGAGTGCCTGGCGGTGTTCCGGCGCCATCCTGGCGTCGCCGGGCTCACGCTCGGCCGCGTGCCGTTCGGCCCGGCGATGCTGGTCGCCGTCGAGCGGATGCTCGCCACGCTGCGAGCCGCCGGGCTCCCCGACCAGGTCGCCGCGTTCGTCGGCGACCTCGGCAGCCTCTACGTGGCGGCCTTCGCCCACGAGCAGGACGTGAGCCCGGTCGCCGAGCCAGATGACCTCGCCGCGCAGGCCGGAGCCTGGCTGAAGTCGCTGCCCAGGGACCAGTTCCCGAACACCGTCGCGGTCGCTGACCTGATGGTGGCCGGCACCGGCAATGACCGGTTCGAATGGGGCCTGGACGTGCTGATCCGCGGATTCGCCTCGTATCTCAGCTCGCCGCCCACCGTTGAGGCGCACTGGCCCGCCGGGGGCTGAGGTCCGCCGCTATGCGCGCGCCTCGGACAGCCGGTAGACGCGGCGAGCCGTGCCGCTGAACAGGGCGGCCCGTTCGGCCGGGCTGAGCTGGCCGGTAAGCGCCCGGGCGGCAGCCATGACGCCGGCGTACGTTGCCGAGAGCGTGCAGACCGGCCAGTCCGAGCCGAACATCATCCGGTCGGGCCCGAAGGCCGCGAGCACGGTCTCGTAGTACGGGATGAGATGCGCGACGTGGCTGGCGACCGCGGGCGCAAGCGGTGCCTCACCGAGGATTCCTGAGAGCTTGCACACGGTGTTGGGCAGGGCGGCCAGGCTGCGGATGTCGGCTATCCAGCGCGGGTCAGGCTCACCGTCCAGGTGCGGGTTGCCGGCATGGTCGAGCACGAACGTGACGTCGGGGCAGGCCGCCGCGGCGCCGATGGCCGCTGGCAGCATGCTGGCTGGCACCACGATGTCGTAGCACAAGCCAGCCTCGCCGACCGCCGCCAGGCCGGCCAGCACGGCTGGCCGCGTGAGCCAGCCGGGATCGGTCTCGATCAGGACGGGATGCCGGATGCCGCTCAGCAGATCACCGCCTGGCTGCGCGACCAGCGCGGCGAGCGCGTCGGCGACTCCCGCCGCTTGCAGGTCCGTCCAGCCGACCACGCCCGCGATCAGGTCACTCCCGGCCGCGATCGCGAGCAGCTCTGGGGTCTCAGAGGCCTCGGTGATCGTCTGCACCACGACGGTCGCGGTCACCCCTGCCGCCGCGGCGAGTGGCCGCAGGTCCGCTTCTGAGTAATTCCGGAGCAGCGGCTCGTTCCCCGGCAGCTCCAGCCACGGCTGCGCGTGGGCAGCGAGATCCCAGACATGCTGGTGCGCGTCGACGATGCCGTTCGGTCCCGTCATGCCAGCCGGGCCGGTCATTCGACGCGGGTGGCGATCGGCGTGCCCAGCTCGATCGTGCGGCCGACCGTGCAGAGCTTGTCATGTGACTTGCGCACCACGTCTGGCAGTATCGCCCTGGCCTCACCGCCCTGCTCGCCCGCGGGAAACGCGACCCTGAACGTCACCACGATGTCGGTGAGCCGGTTGCCGTCGGCGTCCCTGATCTTGTCCGCGTCCACGGCGACCTCGAACGCCTCCGGCTCGGCCCTGCGCGAGGTGAGGATGTCGACGTCGATCGCTGTGCAGCCGCCGACGGCGGCGAGCAGGAGCTCTGTGGGGGTGAAATCGGTGCTGTCGCCGGTGCCGAACGCGATCTCGCCGCCACGGTCATTGGTGACGGCGAATCGTCCGCTGGCGATCCGGCGGACGGTCACGGTGCGGTGTGCGCTTGCCATCCTCCTAACCTGCCACAGGACGCAGCGCGTGTGCGGTGCCGCCGCGGTCGCCGAGCACGAGAGCGGCGGCTGCGAGCGCGAAGTAGGTCAGCGCGCTGATCTTCGCGCGGCGGCGCTGCGCCTTCACGGTCCGCGCGAGGCGGCCAGAGAGCCAGGCGGCGAGCAGCACGTAGCAGGTGTCGACGCTCATCGCGATCAGGATGTAGATGACGCCGAGCAGCACCACCTGCGGCGCGACAGCCTGCCCTGGCCTGATGAACTGCGGGAAGTACGCGAGGAAGAACACGGCCACCTTCGGGTTGAGCAGCTGGACGACAAGGCCGCGCCCGTAGGCGGCCCAGTCGCTGCCGCGAGCTTTCTCGCTGTCCGGCTCGTCGGCGCCGTGGTCTCGCCAAGCCCGGATGCCGAGCAGGACCAGATACGCCGCGCCCGCGTAGCGCAGCACCGACAGCGCCACCGGCGACGCCGCGATCAGAGCCGTGATTCCCAGTGCCGCGCCGGCGATGTAGACGGCCTCGCCCGTCTCGATGCCGAGCATCGAGGCCAGGCCCGACCGGCGGCCACCGGCCACGGACCTGCCGATGACGTAGAGCACGCCGGGTCCCGGCGTCGCTGCGAGCACGAACGTCGCGAGCGCGAAGACCGCGAGCAGACGGGGATCGGGCATGCTGGCCAGCCTAGGTCAGGGCCGGCTCGGCGGCCAGCGGCTCCTCCACCACGTCCTGGTGCCTGCCGAGCTGACGGCCGAGCCGCAGCCCCAGCGCGACGGTTCCGAAACAGCCGGCGCAGAGCAATCCGATCCACGCCCAGGCCAGGCCGGCGGCGATCATCGCGGTGCAGATCGCCGGCGACACGACGAAAGCGATCGAGTACGCCATGCTGGCCAGCGCGTTGGCACGGCCCCTGACCTGGTCGCTGGCGAGGCTGTTGACCAGCGGTGAGGTGGTCGGCGCCATGAAGGTCTCGCCGAGCGCGAACAGGCCGCTGAACGCGAGCACCGTCGCGATCCGCAGCCCGGCCGAGTCCGGCAGCGCCGACAAGCCGAAGATGGCCCATGATGCCGCCCAGATCAGGCCGATCGCCGCGAGCGCCCTGCTCCGTCGCAGCCGTCTGACCAGCCGCAGCACGAACAACTGCGACAGCACGATGACGGCCGTGTTCAGCGTGATCGACAACGCCACCACGTGCACGGAGACCCGTGTCTCGACGGTCGCGTAGGCGGGCAGCCCGGAATCGAGGGCGGCATAGCCGGTGAAGGCCAGCGCCAGGATGGCGAGCAGCGCGGTCCGCAGCGGACGGCTGCCGAGAACCTCGCGGTAGCCGGCCTCGGGCTGGTCAGGCTCGCGGGCGTGCCGTACGTTCGGCAGGGTCGCGAGGATCGCAGCGAAAACCAGGCAGGACACCGCGTTGGCCAGGAAGAGCAGCTGAAACGACGCGGGGTCAGCTATGTCGACGACCGCCGCGCCCACTGCGCCGCCGACGCCGATGCCCGCGTTAATGCCGGTGAAGCTGATCGCGAACGCCCGCTGTTGCCGGGCCGGATCGGTATTGATGCCGGCCAGCATGGTCTGGAACGCGGGGAACGACGGGCCGAGTGATGCCCCGAGCACGAGCACGGCCGGCAGCGCGGTCGCGACATTGTGCGCCCAGGCAAGCCCGGTCTCGGCTACGGCCTGGCCGCACAGGACGGCGACCAGGACAGTGCGGGCACCGAGCCGGTCAAGCGCGATACCGGCCAGCGGCGCCGCGACCAGCCCCACCGCGCCCGTGATGGCCATCAGCGCGCCGACCACGGGCAGCGCGATGCCCCTGACCTGGTGCAGGTAGATTAGCGTCAGCGGCAGCACGAGCCCGGTGCCGAGAGCGGAGACGGCATCGCCGCCGATCAGCAGCCAGGTCGCGCGGGACAGCCGGATGCGGGACATGGTCCCCACCCTGCCGGCCGGGCCGCGCGCTGGTCCAGCGAATTTCAGGCGCCGACGGTCCCGTCGATGGCCTCGCGCAGGAAATCCGCGTGCCCGTTGTGCCTGGCGTACTCGAGCAGGACGTGGACCATCACCAGCCTGAGCGAGACGTCCTCGTCCCAGCGCGCGAAGTGCGCGATGACGTCTAGTGACGGCGCGGCCGCCTCGATCTGGCGCGACCGCTCCACCTCCGCCTCCCAGGCGGCGAAGGCCTCGGACCTCGTCGACGTCCGCGCGTCGTAGGCGGCCTGGAAGTCGGCCTGGTCAGACCAGACGAAGCCGATGTCCTGCGCGTCGATCACGCGGCGGAACCAGGTTCGCTCCACCTCGGCCATGTGGCGCACCAGCCCGAGCAGTGACAGCGTGGACGGCGGTGAGGACTGCCTGCGGAGCTGGTCGTCGCTGAGCCCGTGGCACTTCATCGCCAGCGTCGAGCGCTGGTAGTCGAGGAAGGCGCGTAGCGTCTCGCGCTCGCCCGCGGTGACGGGCGGGCTGATCCGCGGCGGGAACGGCTCAGCGGCCATGGCAGCGATGTGCTCGGGTAATGGCCACGTACGTGCTCCATTTCTTCGATCCTGGCCGGTGCCCGGAATAGGCGGTGCGGTACTTCCCTGCCCGCCCGGCCAGCACCTTCCAGAACAGCCAGTGCGACGACGGCGCTTTGCCCGATCGGTAGAAGAACCGCTTGTGGCGCGGGCCCGAGACCGCGACCCGGTAGGCACGCGAGCTACCTGAGCTGCGCTGGTACCAGACGCCCACCGTGAACGTGTGCCCCGAGCACACCGACCGCGCGGGCTGGCTGATCAGTACGACGGCCGGCCCGGGCGTCCGGGCGGTGGCCCGCGCGGCGGCCGCCAGGTGAGCGGGAGCGGCGAGGACGGCGGCGCCCGCCAGGATGATCGTCAGCAGGGCGATTCGCGCGCCGCGCATGGTCCGGTTCCTCCAAAACGTCGCCAGATAGATCCCTCCCTCAACCCTACTGGCCACCCGCGGGCGTCGTCGGCGCTGCCCGGAGGGCGACGGCCTTCACTTTGGATCCGTTTCGTGCGAGGAAACCAGACAATCAATCAGTAAACGAGGCTCGGTCAGAGCGAAATGGATCCAAAGTCGAAATGATCATGGAGTGGTCAGGACGGGGCTGGCGGCGGGGAGGGGCTGGCGGCGGGGAGGGGCGGGATGACGGCGGGGAGGGCGGGAGCTGATGGACGACGGCGGCCGCGACGGGGTACGGGAGGTGTCGCGGATGCACGAGCAGCGCCCTGGCCAGGTGCCTGATCGCCGGGCGCAGCGGCACGACTACCGCTTCGCCGTGCCGCCAGGCGCCTGGTTCGTCGCCGGGGAACCGGGCGGCGATGCCGCTGCGGAAGCGCCTGGCGTCCCCGCCGTCGGCCCGCCAGGTGGGCAGCCAGCGCCTGAGCTCGTCGTCGTTCATCATCGACCAGGCCATGAGGCGCTCGGCGATCTGCCCTGCGGCGTCGATCACGAAGCCGCTGTCGCCGCCGCCCCTGATGCGATGCACCCGGCCTTCGGAGTCCCGGCCGTGATGGATGCTGGCCGAGGTGAACCGGGCGCCGGTGGCAAGCGCGGCGACGGCGTGGCCGGCCTCGTGCCAGGCGGTGCGAACAGCGGCCCTCCTGGCTGGCCCGTACGTCGGATAGCAGCCGCAGTCATAGCGCTGCCTGATCCACGTCTCGTGCACGAGCGACTCGTCGTCGTACCTGAGCATCTTCGTGAGCCTGGCGTTGATCCCGGCCAGCGTGCGCTGCTGCGCGGGTGTCAGCATGAGCCTGACGATAGGGCACCTGCCCGGCTGCCGGTGGCCCCTGGTAAGACGAAGCAATGACAACTCGCGGGATGCGATACGGGGCCGTGCTGCCAGGTGGCACGGCGACCGAGCAAGTCGAGATGGGCGTGCAGGCCGAGCGGGCCGGCTGGGACGGCGTGTTCACCTGGGAAGCTGCCTACGGCGTGGACCCGTGGAGCGTCCTGGCGGCGATCGCGGCGCGGACATCGCGGGTCAGCCTCGGCACGATGCTGACACCGCTGCCATGGCGGCGGCCGTGGAAGGTGGCCAGCCAGGTCGCGACGCTTGATCAGATCTCCCGCGGGCGGGCGATCCTCGCGGTCGGGGTCGGCGCGACCGACACGAACCTGCCTGACACCGGTGAGGAGACCGGGATCGGGGCCAGGGCCGAGATGCTGGACGAAGGCATCGACCTGATTCGCGCGCTGTGGGAGGGTCAGGGCAGCTACGAAGGCCGCCACTACCGGTACCACTCAGGACGCTTCGACCTGGCCGCGGCCGCGCGACCGGTGCGGGCCAGGATCCCGATCTGGGTCGTCGGAGTCTGGCCAGTCCGCAAGTCCATGCGCCGGGTGCTGCGCTGTGACGGCCTGATCCCCCAGTTCAGCGACTCCGCGACGGCCACCGGGCCAGACGGGGCACGGGCAGCACGAAACTGGCTCACCGAGAACGGCGCCAGCGCCGGCCTGGACGTGATCGCTGACGGCGAGACTCCGGCCGGTGACCTGGCGGCCGCAGCGGAGCAGGCAGGCGCGTGGGCGAAGGGCGGGTGCACGTGGTGGCTTGAGACCAGGTGGGGCGTGCAGGAAGACCTCGCAGAACGGATCACCGCGATGCGCGAGCGCCTCGAGGCGGGTCCGCCGCGCGGCGACTCGGGAGGCGGCGAGGCGGGAGGGCGCGGCGCCGGCAGCCGGCCAGGGGGGGCCTCGATGATCGGGCGCATGCACCACGTGATCATTGACTGTCCTGATCCGGTGGCGCTGGCCGCCTTCTACTCAGAACTGCTCGGGCAGCCGGTGACGTACTCCACCGCAGACTTCGTGGTGGTAGCCGCGAACGACCGCACGTCGGGGCTCGGCTTCCAGCTCGCGCCCGACCAGCGGCCCGCGACCTGGCCCGGCGCCACGGTGCCGCAGCAGTTCCACCTCGACGTGATGGTTGACGACCTCACCGTCGCGACCGAGCGGGTGCTGGCCATCGGTGCGCGCAGGCTCGAGCCGAACGGTCCTGACCAGCACGGCTATGTGTTCGCCGATCCGGCGGGGCACCCGTTCTGCCTCATCCCGCGTCCGGGCTGGGCACCGCCAGTCGGCGCTGGCGGGTAGCGCGCCCCGCCGCTGGGGGAAAACGCGCCATGGCACAGCGCAACCAGCGGGGCGCTAGGCCAGGGCCGCGTAGGCGGCCTCCTGGATCTCGCGGTGGGCTGGCGGCGTGTCCGCCGTCTCGAACTGCCGCTGGCTCAGCACGATGACTGTCAGGTCCCTGGCCGGGTCGGCCATCCAGGTCGTGCCGAGCCCGCCCGCCCAGCCGAACGCGCCGCTGTCGAGCACCGCCTGGCCGAACCCCCAGGACCGGCCCTTGAAGAAGTCGACACCGAGGCCGCCGTGCGCCTTCTGGGCGGGCGTGAGCTGGTCGGATGTCATCGCCCTCGCCGCGTCGGCGGTCAGCACTGTGCCGCCGCCGCGAAGCAGCATCCTGGCGAAGGCCAGCAGGTCATCGACCGTTGACACAAGGCCAGCGGCGGCGTCGCTGAACGCCTGCGGCCTGCTCCAGGCCCCGCCGGGCTCGTCGGTGACCACGAGCCCGTCCGGGGTCGCCATGTACGCGGTGGCGAGGCGGCCAGGCTGCGCCGTCCAGAACGCCGTGTCCTTCATGCCGAGCGGTCCGAACACTCGCGTGCTGAGCACGTCGGCGAACGGCTGGCCGGCCGCCCTGGCGGCCAGGACGCCGAGCACCTGCGAGCCCGTGTTGTACATCCAGCGCTCGCCGGGCTGAGCGAGCAGCGGCAGGCTGCCGAGCGCCGCGATCCAGGTGTCCGGGTCCGGCGGCACGTCAGGCTGCGGCGGTCCGAGCGTGGCGAGCCGCAAATTCCCGGCCTCGGCGACAACGGGCCACGGCCCCGGCGTGGTGAACATCTCCAGGACCATGCCGAAGCCGAACGTGAACGTCAGCAGGTCACGCGCCGTGATCGGGCGACCGGCGGGCACGGTCTCGTCGAGCGGGCCGTCCATCCTGACCAGCACGCGCCGGGCGGCAAGCTCGGGGACCAGCCGGTCGACCGGCTCGTCCAGATCGATCAGCCCCTCACCCGCCAGCGCCAGCGTGGCCGCCGCCGTGATCGGCTTGGAGGTTGAGGCGATGCGGAACTGCGAGTCCCTCGCCGCGGGAGCGCCGCCGACAGCCAGCGTCCCGATGGTCTCGACGTGCACCTGGTCGCCGCTGGCGACCAGGGCGACGAGGCCGGGGATCTTGTCGTCCGCGACGTGCGCCGCCGCGACCTCGTGCAGCCGTGCCAGGCCCTGGGCGGTCAGCTTGTCTGGCATGGTGCGCCTCCCTGCTCGGTTCGGAGTCCTTGCGACATTGGCCGGCCACATAGGTTAGTCCCATGACGGAGCAGCCGATGCCTGAGGAGATTCAGGCGTGCGCGTTCTTCCTCGCGGATCACGCGGTCGTGGAGAACGGCAAGCTGTATGTCAACGGCGGCTTCTGGAACCAGGTCTACAGCGCCGAATACCCGGTCGTCAGGGCGTTCGCGTTAGCCGCCGTGCTGCACATCCCGTGGCGCAAGCATCACCAGGGTCATGGCTTCGTCGTGACGTTCGAGGACGCCGACGGACGGCCGCTCAGCGCCCGGTTCGAGGGTCAGTTCAGGGTGGGTACGTCACCCAGCATGCGGGTCGGCGACTTCACCGTCATGCCGGTTGCGGCGTTCGTGACCAATTTCGTGGTTGACCATCCCGGCGACTACGCCGCGCTGCTCGAGGTCGACGGCACCGAGCTGGCGCGCTGGCGGTTCCGGGCGATCGAGGCACCAGACCCGGGCGCCGGCACGCAGGCGGGTGCTGGGGCCGCCCCGGAACCTGAGGAGCCGTAAGGTGCCCGGCCCGGCGCGCGGCGACACGCGGGTGCGTCTCCAGGCAGAGCGCGCTGAGGCAGCGGGCAGGCTGGCCGGCCTGCGGCGTGACTTGGGCTCCGTGGTTGAGTCGGCCAGCGGGGCCAATGCCGACGATGAACATGACCCGGAGGGCGCGACCATCGCCTTCGAGCGCCAGCACATCGCGGCCCTGATCAGCCAGGCCAGGGAGCGCATCGCGCAGATCGACGCCGCGCTCGCCAGGCTCGATTCCGGCGGCTACGGCCGCTGCGAACGCTGCGGCCAGCCGATCGCGCGAGAGCGGCTGGCCGCCCGCCCCGCCGTCGCGACGTGCATCAGCTGCGCAGCGCGCTGACCGCCCGGTAAGGCCAGCACGGTCAGCCGGGCACCGACAGCGAGAGCCCGAACCTGGCCTGGACGTCCGTCCACCAGGAACGCAGCTGGAGGCCGGCCGCGGCAAGCTCGGCGGTGATCCCTTCGCGCCGGAACTTGGCCGAGATCTCGGTGCGCATCTCCTCTCCGGCGGCAAACGGGACGCTCAGGTCCATCGCCCTCAGCAGCACGGTCTGATCGGTGGCGGACCGCAGCCGCATCTCGATCCATTCGGCCTGCGCGTCCCAGATCGCAACGTGGTCGAATTCGTCGAGGTCGAAGGTGCCGTCGAGCTCGGCGTTGAGCACCCGCAGGATGTTCTTGTTGAACTCGGCCGTAATGCCAGCCTCGTCGTCGTAGGCGGCGATGAGCGCGGCTGGATCCTTGACCAGGTCGGTGCCGAGCAGCAGGGCGTCACCGTCCCGGAGCTGCGCCCGCAGGCTCGCGAGGAACACGGCGCGCTCGTCAGGCAGCAGGTTCCCGATGGTGCCGCCGAGGAACACGACCAGCCGCGGCCCGCTAGCCGCCGGGAATCCCAGGTGCTCGGTGAAATCCGAGAGCACCGCGTGGACGCGCAGGCCGCGATACCTGGCAAGCATCCGGGACGCGGCCGTGACCAGCGCCGATTCGCTGACGTCGACAGGGACGTACTCGGTGAGCTGGCCGGACTCGCGGAGCGCGTCGAGCAGCAGGATGGTCTTGTCCCCGTTCCCCGAGCCGAGCTCGACCAGCGTCGATGAGCCGGTCGCCGCCGCGATCGCGCCGGCGGACGCCGCGAGAATCTCGCGCTCGGCGCGGGTCGGGTAGTACTCGTCCAGCATCGTGATCTTGTCGAACAGCTCGCTGCCGCGCTCGTCATAGAACCACTTGGGCGGCAGTGACTTCGGCGTCGCGGTCAGCCCCGCGAGCACGTCAGCGCGCAGGGACGCCTCGAAGAACCGATCGGGCAATCGCCTGTCGATCGGGATGCTCGTCATGCCTGTCGCCTTCCGTTGGGATTCGCTGACCGCGCCTGCGGGGGCGGTGCCGGCGGGAAGACGCGGGCCGCGGATCCTGAGCCGATCGGCTTGACCTCGATGCCGGCCGTCGTCGCCTCGACCACGCTGCCGTCGGGCACCTGCTGCCAGTCCTCGTCATCGTCGGACGGTTCAGAGGCCACGACGACGCCGTCCTGCCGGTGCCTGAAGCACAGCGAGTCACCGGCGGCCGTCGCGGCGATCAGCTGCCCGTCGGTAAGCAGCAGGTTGAAGCGGCCGGTTCCGCCCGCGGCCCAGATGTCGGTGACGGTGTCGGCCAGCGCGGCGGCAGCGGGTTCGCCGGCCCGCAGCCTGGCCAGCACCATGGCCCATAGCAGCGCGGTGTCACAGCGAGCCTGCAGCCCGAGCAGATCGGCCGACGGTACCCGCGCAGCGAGCCGCAGCACGGCCGCGGCCGCATCAGCCGGGCTGGCCGGCACGGCCGGGGCCGGCTCGGTGATCGACTCGCCCGCCGACTCGGCACTGGCCGCGGCCGACGTCCTGCGGCGCGGGGTCGTCGGCCCGCCGGCGGCCGCCGACCATCCCACGAGCGCCCCGTTGAGGCTGAAAAGCCAGCTGCCCTCGGTGTACGGCGCGGCGGCCGACGCGCCGGAATCGGTGCCGGCGGACGCCGACCGCACCGCGCAGAGCATCGCCCGCGTCGTGCTGACCCGCGCGAGGTCGGGCAGGCAGTCGTCTGCCCAAATCGGCCCGCTCCCGCGGTAGCGCGCGGGGACCGGGTCACCGTCGGCGTACCAGCCGACGCCGAATCCGTCGACGTTCATCGTGCCGTGCCGCTGGTGCCGCGGTGCCCATGCCTGCTGCACCAGGCCGTGCGGCGGGTCGAACAGCGCGGACTTGATGCTCACCCGGTCGCCGACGTAGGCGAAATGCCTGCACATCAGGCCAGGTCCGCGTCGCGGGAGGTGCGGAAGCCGGCGAAGATCTGGCGCCTGACCGGATAGTCCCAGTTCCGGAACGTGCCGCGGCAAGCGACCGGGTCAGCGGAGAAGGCCCCGCCGCGCAGCACTTTGTAATCGGGCCCGAAGAAGACCTCCGAATACTCCTTGTAGGGGTAGGAGCGAAAGCCCGGATACGGCAGGAAGTCGCTGGCCGTCCACTCCCAGACGTCCCCGATCAGCTGGCGCGCGCCGGACGGAGCCGCGCCCGCCGGGTAGGAGCCGGCCGGGGCCGGCTGCAGGTGCCGCTGGCCCAGGTTGGCCGCGTCGCTGGCCGGGTCGTCGTCACCCCACGGGTAGCGGCGGGAGCGGCCGGTGGCCGGGTCGAACCGCGCGGCCTTCTCCCACTCGGCCTCGGCCGGCAGCCGCCGGCCGGCCCAGCGCGCGTAGGCGTCGGCCTCGTACCAGCACACGTGCAGGACGGGCTCGGCTGCCGCCACCGGCTCGGTGACGCCGAACCTGCGGCGCAGCCACTGGCCTGCCTCGCCCTGCTCCCAGAACAGGGGCGCGACCAGGCCGGCGTTCTGCCGGTGCGCCCACCCTGCCGGGCTCCACAGCTGCTCACGCGCATACCCGCCGTCGGCGATGAACTCGATGTAGGCGGCGTTCGTGACCGGCGTCGTGTCCAGGTAGAACGACGGCACGTCGACCTGGTGGGCTGGCCTCTCGTTGTCCAGCGCCCACGGTTCGGCGGACGTGCCCATCGTGAACGGACCGCCGGGCACCAGCACTTCCGCGGGCAGCCGCAGTACGTCGGCCGGCGCGGGGCCTGGCGGCGGCGCGGACAGCACCGGGTAACCGTCCCGCAGCTGGTGGGTTGCCAGCATGGTCTCGTCGTGCTGCTGCTCGTGCTGGGCGATCATGCCGAACACGAACCCACGCTCGACCAGCGGCCCCGCGCTGAAGCTGACGCGTTCGAGCAGGTCAAGCACCCGGCCGCGGACGTCGCTGGCGTAGCTGCGCGCCTGCGCGGGCTGCAGCAGCGGCAACGTCGGCCGCTTGGCCCTCGGGTGCTCGAAGGCGTCGTAGAGCGGGTCGATCTCAGGGTGCATCGGCTCGCGGCCGCCGACGCCGCGGAGCAGCCAGAGTTCTTCCTGGTTGGCGACGTGAGCGAGGTCCCAGACCAACGGCGACATCAGCGGTGAGTGCTGCGTTATCAGGTCAGGCTCGTCGACGCAATCGGTGAGCCCGCTGGTCCGCTCCCTGGCGGCGATCAGCCTGGTCGCGATCTCGTCGCGCAGCGCGGCAGCGTCAGGGGCGATGGTCATGGCCGTCCTTCCAGCTGGGCGGTGTTGTCGAGGATGTCGTCGGCTGGGCAGCGGCCGCGCTGGACGTACCGTTCGGCGAAGTCGGCGACGGCGGTCCTGGCGGCGACCGGGGCGTCGGCTCGAGCGAGCGACGCGGCTGCTGCGTCGAAGCACTGCTGCGCGGCCCTCGCGAGCACCGGGTCGGCCAGGCCGAGCCTGGCCGCGCGCAGCCACGGCGTCTTCTCGTCCCGGCCCGCGGCTCGCTGCCGCTGAACAGGGCCGGGATCCCGTAGCCCGCCGTTCTCCCGCCAGACCGGCTCGGCCGCGGCCATGGCCGCGGCGGCGGCGACCGGGTCGTCGGTGAGGGCCGCGACCACGGAGACAGGGACGATCCAGCCGTCACCTGGCTGGGCGTCGATCATACGCAGCTCGAAGTGGCCGCGCGGGCGGACCGGCGGGAACAGCGTGGACAGGTGATAGCTGAGGTCATCGGCGGTCGGCGGCTCCGGCAGGGCGCCGGCCTGCGGTCCTGGCGCCCGCGGCCGGCCCGAGCCGCGCAGCCAGTCCCTGAAGGTCAGCCCCGCGGGAACCGTCCACGGCTGCCCGTCTGGCATGCGCACGCAGAGCACGTCGGCGTCCATGGCGTACCTGACCCAGTGTTCCCGCGCCGCGCCGTTGGCCGGCTCGGAGCGCTCTGCTGGCTCGGCGCCGGCCGGCGGGCGGGTCCGGCCGGGATCGAGCCGGGACCAGACGAGCTGGCGGGTGCACTTCCATCCGGTCAGCTGGCCGCGGCGCAGGGGCGAGTTCGCGAACGTGCCGACGAGCACGGGACCGAGCGCGTGCAACAGGCGCCACCGGAACGCGCAGCCCGACGCGCCGTCGCCGTCGAGGCCGGCATCGACGCATACCTGGACAGATGCCGTGCTGCACATCATGAGCCGGCCCCAGTGGCCGTCGCGGTCAAAGAACTCTTCCATGGCCGCGTAGCGCGGAAGCTCGAGCACCCGGTTCGGGCGGCGGAGGGGGTCGATGCCGCGTCCGGTGAGGACGAGGCCGGCGTCGCCGAAGGCCTCGTGCAGGACCGCGAGGTCGCCGCTCGCAGCGGCGATGCAGTCGCTGAGGTCCTTGGCTGGAGCTGTGCTGAGTTCGACCTGGCCGCCCGGCTCCAGGGTCAGGAGGCCGGCTCCGGGCAAGATGCCCGGTTTGCTGAGTGAGTCATATACCTGCTGAATCCTGCCGAATGGCACCGCGAGCGACGCGTCAGCGCTGTCACGGACAAGCCATTCCAGCTCGGCACCGATAGTTCCCGGCGGGCCGGTCTTGAAGCAGATCGCACCTATCAGCCGTTCTGCGTCGGTTTCCGAGAGCGGCTCAGAGCCTTGAGCAGCGGATTCGCCTCGCTGCGAACCGCTTTCCTTGACCTCCCCGGCGCGGGTCCGGGGAACCTCGTGATCTGGCGTAGCGGCATCTGTAGTGTCGGCGGGCAGCTCTCTCACCCTCCCAGGCGGATCGGCGGGCAGCACCAGGCACTGGCTGTGCCAACGGTCGGCAAGGCAAGGTAATTCCCTGATGTGCTTGACCTATCCATAGCAAGCCGGTCTGACAGTGCTAGCTGACAGTGTGCGGAGGCCAGTGTGAGCGAGTCCGAATTCGACGTCGTCGTCATCGGCATGGGCCCAGGTGGCGAGGATCTCGCCGGCCGTCTCGCTGAGGCCGGCCTGGCGGTCGCCGGGGTGGAGTCCCGGCTGGTCGGCGGCGAGTGCCCGTACTTCGGCTGCGTGCCGTCCAAGATGATGATCAGGGCCGCCAACCTGGTCACGGAGGCGCGACGGGTGACCGGCATGGCTGGCCGGGCTGTGGTCGAGCCGGACTGGCAACCGGTCGCCAGAAGAATCAGGGACGAGGCGACCGATGACTGGGACGACACGGCCGCGGCCGACCGGTTCACCGGCAAGGGCGGTCACCTCTTCCGCGGCGCCGGCCGGATCACGGCGCCCGGCGAGGTAACCGTGGACCGTCCTGGCAACCAGGGCCACGCCGTGCTGCGCGCGCGGCGCGGCATCGTGATCGCCACGGGAACGGCCCCCGCGGTGCCGCCCGTCCCGGGGCTCGCGGGGACCCCGTTCTGGACGAACCGGGAGGCGATCAAGGCCACGGCCGTCCCCTCGTCGCTGATCGTGCTGGGCGGCGGCGCGATCGGCGTAGAGCTCGCTCAGGTGTTCGCGCGCTTCGGCGCGACAGTGACCGTCGTCGAGGCGCTTGGCCGGCTCGTGCCGCTCGAAGAGCCGGAGGCCGGCGAGCTGCTGGCCGGCGTCTTCGCGGCTGAGGGCATCGGCGTCCGCACCGGGATCGCCGCGAGCCAGGTGCGTCACGGCGACGCCGGGTTCGCGGTCACGCTGGACGACGGCGAATTGCTCAGCGGCGCTGAGCTGCTGGTGGCGACGGGCCGGCGGACCGATCTGGCCGGGATCGGCGCCGGGGTCGCCGGGATCGATGAGCACGCCAGGGCGATAGCGGTGGACGACCGGATGCGGGCAGCGCCAGGGGTCTGGGCGATCGGCGACATCGTCGGGCACGGCGCGTTCACCCACATGTCGATGTATCACGCCGGCATCGTGATCGCCGACATACTCGGCGACGAGCACCACGCCGCCGAGTACCACGCCGTGCCGCGGGTGACCTTCACCGACCCGGAGATCGGCTCCGTCGGGCTGACCGAGGCACAGGCCCGTGAGCAGGGCCTGGCGGTGCGGACCGGCATCGCGAAGGTCCCAGCGTCAGCACGCGGCTGGATCCACAAGGCCGGCAACCAGGGCTTCATCAAGCTGGTGCAGGACGTGGCGCACGGCACGCTCGCGGGTGCCACGTCCGCAGGGCCGGTCGGCGGCGAGGTGCTGAGCATGCTGACGCTCGCGGTGCACGCCAGGGTTCCGGTGCCGCGGCTGCGCGAGATGATCTACGCGTACCCGACCTTCCACCGCGGCGTCGAGGACGCGCTCACCGACCTTGGCTGAACCGACCTCGCATGGGCCAGGCAGCTAGCGCGCGGATAAGTTGGAGCAGGACACTGGCACGCGGCAGTAAGGAACACCGTTGAGCGTCGGCAGCCTTGTTTCCTCTGGCCCGCTGCTGCTCGCGATTCCGGTCGCGGCGGCGGCCGGCGCCGTGACGTTCCTGTCGCCGTGCGTGCTGCCGCTGGTGCCGGGCTACCTGTCCTACATCACCGGCATGTCGGGGACGGCCGTGGCTGCGGCCCCGGCAGGCACGGTCGCGGCAGGCACGGTCGCGGCAGGCACCGTCGCTCCTGGCGCGGCCGGCCCGGCCGGCGGCGGAGCGGCGACAGCGACCGCGGTGGCGCCCGCGCGGCCAGGGCCGCCTGCCGCGAGCCGCGGCCGAGCCCTGGCTGGTGCTTCGCTGTTCGTGCTCGGATTCTCGGCCTTGTTCGCGCTCTACGGCGCCGCGTTCGGCAGCCTGGGAGCGACCGTGCAGGAGCATTCCAAGGGGCTCAGCCAGATACTCGGGATCGTGCTGATCCTGCTCGGGCTGCTGTTCGCCGGCGCGTTCGAGCGGTTCAGCGTCACCGGCCGGATCGTCAAGCCGTCGCTGCGGCCGCGCGCGGGCCTAGCCTCGGCCCCCGTGCTCGGCGTTCTGTTCGGGCTCGGCTGGACCCCGTGCATCGGCCCGACGCTGAGCGCGGTGCTGGCGCTTGGCCTGACGACCGGCACGGCCGCGAGGGGCGCGTTCCTCGCCTTCGTCTACGCGCTCGGCGTCGGCGTGCCGTTCCTGCTGGTCGCCTTCGCCGTCGACCGCGGCATGAGGGTGCTCGGCTTCGCCCGCCGGCACGCGCGGCTGATCACCAGGATCGGCGGCCTGCTGCTTATCGCGGTCGGCGCGCTCGAAGTCACCGGGGCCTGGTCAGGCGCGATGACCTGGCTGAAGTTCCACTGGCTGAGCGGCTACAACCCCCCCTTCTAGACCGGCGCCTGGGCGCACGCCAGCCAGGCGTGCGCTGGGACGCCCGGCCTGGCCGAGCTACCCCTGCGATCCGGGGCGAGCGGGCAGCGGCGGCCTGGCTCGGGACGGGCGGTCCGTGGTGTCCGGCGGCGCTGCCGCGGGCTCGGCGGCCAGCGCGTCCATGGCCAGGCTCACCGCCCGCTCCAGCTGGACGTCGGTGCCGCTGACCCAGTCGTTCGGTGTCATGAGCAGCTCGATGTCGGGATCGACGCCGTAGTTCTCCACGCCCCAGCCGAACTCGCTGAACCAGAACGAGTACTTGGGCATTGTTATGGACGTCCCGTCCACGAGCTGGTGCCAGCCTTCGATGCCGATGACGCCGCCCCAGGTGCGGGCGCCGACGACGGTGCCGATCTTCAGGATCTGAATGGCGGCCGTGACGATGTCACCGTCCGAGCCAGCCCACTCATCGGCGATCGCGACCACCGGGCCGCGTGGCGCCTGCAGCGGATAGCTCCCTGGCCTGCCGTGCCGCACGGTGTCCCAGCCGATGATCCGCCTGGCCAGCTTCTCCACCACGAGCTGGGAGGTGTGGCCGCCGCGGTTCGCGCGGACGTCCACGATCAGCGCTTCCTTCTCCATCTCGCCGCGCAGGTCCCTGTGGAAGTCCGACCAGCCCTCGCTGACCATGTCGGGCACGTGCAGGTAGCCGCACCGGCCATCACTGCGCTCCCTGACCTGCTGCCGTCGGCCAGCGACCCAGTCCTGGTAGCGCAGCCGCACGTCGTTGCGGAGCGGTACCACCACGGCTCGGTGCGGCGTGCCGTCGGCGCGCCTGACCGTGAGCTCGACCGGCTTGCCTGCCGCGCCGACGAGCAGCGTGGCCGGGCCGGTGGCCGGATCGACGGCGCGGCCGTCGACTGCCACCAGCATGTCGCCCGCTGTGATCTGGGCACCTGGAGCGGCCAGCGGCGATCGCGCCCGCGGATCCGAGGACTCCCCCGGCACGATCCTGGTGATCCGCCAGCCGTCGGTGTCCGGCTCAAGGTCGGCGCCCAGCAGCCCGGCTACCTGGCCCGTGCTGTCCGAACCGCCTGCCGGCAGAATGTACGCGTGCGAGCTGCCCAGCTCGGCCACGGCCTCGTGCAGCACGTCGGCGAAATCGTCGGAGGTGGCGATCCGGTCGAGCAGCGGCCGGTACTGAGCCAGCGCGGCATCCCAGTCCACGTCGGCCATGTCCGGCACCCAGAACTCGTGCCGCATCGCCCGGCCCGCCTCGTCGTAGGCGGCGCGCCACAGTGCCGCCGGGTCGGCGAGGAACCTGGCCCTTGACAGGTCGACGCTGATCCGGTCGTCGCTGTTGTCGGGATCGGCCTTCCTGTTGGACGGCACGACGACGAGCTGGCCGCCATCCCTGATCACCAGCCTGCTGCCGTCGCCGCTGGTCGCGAACCAGTTCACCTCGTCGGCGAGCTCTGTGCACTTGGAGCGCTTGATGTCGAAGTACTCGAGCGACGGACGGGGACTGTCCTCGTCCAGCCGGGCCCCGCCCTCACCGAGGTTTCCGGTGAGCGGCTCCCTCAGCCAGGCGAGGCCGCCCTCGGCCGCTTGCAGCGAGCTGTACCGCGACTCGGGGACTGGCACCTGAGCGATGCGGGCGCTGATCCCGTCGATGTCCACCGTCACCGGCTTCGCCTTCGGCTTGCCGTCCTTGGCATCCTTGGCGTCCTTGCCGCCTGCGGCCTCGCCGCCGTTCGCGCCCGTGCCATTGGACGCCGTGCCATTGGACGCCGCGGTGTCGCTCTTGCCGTCCTTGTCGCCGTCTTTCCCGTCGTCCTCATCCTTGCCTGATCCGACCGGCCGGCCGCCGATCAGCGGGCCGAACGGCGACGGCGTGCTGGCCGCGAGCGTCAGCAGGAAGGGCCGGCTTCCGTAGGGGAAGCTCAGGTCGAACATGTGCGCGTCGTAGACGGGGTCGAAGTTCCGCTTGGACAAGAAGGCCAGGTAGAGCCCGTCTGAGGTGAACGAGGGATCGGTGTCGACGAACCGGCCGTCGGTGATGTCGGTGACCTGATGGTCAGCCAGCCTGGCAAGCCTGAGCCGCCGCAGGTCGGCGGGCTCTGGCTGGGACCAGGCGAGCCAGGCCGAGTCCGGCGCGAACGCCAGGTCACCGACCGGGCCGTTGTCGGACCTGGCCAGCTCGGCGACATTGCCCGATGCCACGTCGACGAGCAGGAGCCTGCCGTCCCTGGCGGCGACTGCCACCGCGCTGCCGTCGGGGGCGGCGGCAAGTTCGCCGGCCCAGCCGATCTCGCCAGCCGCGATCCTGCGCGGGGCATCGCCGGGGGCCAGGCCATCGGCCGGGCCGATCTCGAGCGCGTCGCTGCCGTCGGCCTCGACGACCCAGACCACCTGGCCGGTGTCCCCGAGCACTCTGGGCAGCCGCGCGACCGGGCCGGGAACCGCCGACAGCGCCCGCGCCGGGCCTTCCCTGTGCGTCAGCCAGTGCACGGTCCCGCGCACCTGGACGGCGCTGGCCTTCCCGGTGGCGTCGCAGCTGAGGCCGTCGAGATGGTCGGCCGCCGAGATCAGCTTCGTGGCACGCCCGGACGCCGGAGCGCCCAGCGCGATGTCGAGCCTGACAGGCTCGCTGTCCTGACTGAGATCAGCGAGCATCCAGATCTCGCCGGCGTTCTGGTACACGATCCTTGTGCCGTCGGTGCTCGCGTTGCGCGCGTACACGACGTCGTGGTCGGTGTGGCGGCGCAGGTCGCTGCCGTCCAGCGCGCAGGAGTACACGTTTCCCACGCCCTCGAAGTCGCTGAGGAACGCCAGCCTGCCCCCGGCGAGCATAGGGTTGAAGAACTGGCCGCGCACGTCGCCGAGGAGCCGGCGGAACGACGGTGCCGGCCCGATATCAAGGCTGTCCGCGACCCAGAGCCTGCCTGACGTGCCGCCGCGGTATCGCTTCCAGAATGCCAGGTCCTGGTAGCTGGCGGTGAGCAGGGCGATCGACTCGGCGCTCACGGCGATGTCGCCTGCCGGGCCGAACGGCAGCCTGCGCTGTTCGGCGAAGCGGCTGGTCCCGTCCGTGACAGGGATCGCGTACGCCCACGTGTAGTGCTGGAAGGGCTGGTCGGCGGCGGTCGTGGCCAGGATCTCGCCGTCGGGATTCCAGCCGCGCAGCCTGGTCCCCTGGTCCGACCAGTAACTGACCCTGGCGGCATCGCCGCCGTCGGTGGCTGCCAGGTAGACCTCCGGCGGGCCGTCCCGCCAGGTTGTCCAGGCGAGCAGGCTGCCGTCGCCAGAGAACTTCGGGCCAGCGGCTTGCGCCCTGTCGGCGGAGATCCGCCAGGCCCGGCCGCCAGCGGCTGGAGCGAGCCAGACATCGTCATCGGCGACGAAGGTCAGCAGGTCCCCGTGCAGGTTCGGGTAGCGAAAGTATCGGGATTCAGTCACCGGAACATCGTAGATCAGCCGAGCCTCTCCCATTTCTGCCGTGCCCGGCTGACGCCGCAGCGGCAGTTACTCAGCGCATATAGGAGGGGACTCTAAGTAATCAACTACGTGCTGCGGGCGCCCTGTCGCCTTATCCTGAATCAGTGGTAGATACGGGATGTAGCTGCGAGACTGCATCTCGTGGCGGGCAAGCAGGACCGGGATGAGCTGAACTCGCCCATTCCCAGCGGTCATCCAGCGACGGCAATTCCGCCGCAATTTGCGCACACGGAAAGTTCGGCGGGATTGGCGGAAAATGAGCATCCCGCGCGGGTGAAGGCCGCTGATTTCGACCGGCGCGCGATCAAGGAATTGCTCGCCGATGTGACGGCAGATCCTGACGCCGCGATGGAGTACCTCTACGCGCGCTTGTTCACTGCCCATCCTGAGCTTCGCGGGCTGTTCCCGCACGCGATGACGCAGACCCGCGCGGCCGTGTTCCGCGGGCTCGCCAGCCTGATCGCCGGCCTTGACGACAAGGGCCGCACCGAGCAGGCACTCGCGAAGGCCGCCAGGGATCACCGCAAGTTCGGCGTCCGGGAGAAGCATTACCGGCCTTTCTTCGACGCATTGACGGCGATGGCCGAGCACGCGGCCGGGCCGTCCTGGACCAGCCAGTCAGCAGCCGCCTGGCGCGCGGCCACGGAGTGGTTCGCAGCGGTGATGGCCGATGCGGCTGCCGAGGACGCCAGCCACCAGCCGGCCTGGTGGACCGCTGAGATCGTCCAGCATGACAGGCGCACCGACACCGTCGCCGTGCTCACGATCAGGCCGGACCGGCCGCTCAGCTACGTGCCCGGCCAGTACATCCACGTGCAGACGCCGCGCTGGCCGCGGATCTGGCGCAGCTACTCGATAGCGAACGCCCCGCGGGATAACGGCCTGATCGACCTCCACGTCCGCGCGGTGCCGGGCGGCATGGTGAGCACGGCGCTGGTCAGTCACTGCGCCACGGGCGACATCGTGCTGCTCGGATCGGCACGCGGGGACATGGCGGTGCCGGATAACCCCAGCAGGGATCTGGTCTGCGTCGCAGGCGGCACGGGGCTGGCCCCGCTGAAGGCGATTACCGAGGCGGTCGTCGCCGCGGCCGGCCAGGGCAGGCGCCGCGCGATCACGCTGTACGTCGGGGTGCGCCGCATGCGCGATCTGTATGACGTCAGGGACCTGGAGACGCTCAGGCTCTCCTATCCGCCGCTCACGGTGATCCAGGTCGCCGAGCATGAGCTGGACTTCGCGGGCCGGATCGGGCGACTGCCCGAGGTGGTGTGGACGCACCCGTCGTTCCGTGACTGCGACGTGTACGTCGCCGGCCCAGCCGGCCTGGTGAGCGGCACCGTGCAGTTGCTGTCCAAACGGGTGCCGGCCTGGCCTGCACCACGACCCGATTGACGCTCTGCGGTTGGCCAGGCGCCCGCAGCGGCAGGAGTATCTCAGCCGGCCGACGGCCGGGCCTTAGGCCAGCGGCCGGGCGCTAGACCTTGCGCCAGCCAGGGATCCAGGCACCGTCCTTGATCGTGTAGTCGCCGAACAGCGCGGGCGCCTCAGCCCGCATGATCTTGCCGATGATGCCGAACAGCAGCCTGATCTCCTCCTCAGCGCCAGGGTCGGTGCGCGCCTCGATGGTGTGCCGCAGCGTCCTGACGTTGGCGGTCCAGAGCAGCCCGGTGGCCACGCCGTCCGGCGCGAACCTGCGCATGAACGAGGTCTTGTGCTTCTTCTCGCTGAACTTCACGCCCTCGGCGTCGAGGCCGAAATGATCGGCCATCCAGAGCTGGAATTCCTCCATCTGGCCGAGCAGCCCGCTCGCGCGCTCCATGAGTTCGGGATCGGCCCTGGCCCATTCGGGGAACCAGAATCCGATGTCGTTCAGCCGCACGAACCGCAGCGACTCCTGGGATATGGCCACGCCAGGGCGGTGCCGGATTAGCTCGTGAGTCAGCACGCGGCTCACGTTATGCAGCGCGAAGCTGAAACTGACATGCTCGAGCACGGACCCGTGCGCGCTCGACAGGATGTTCTTCAGGTAGGCGTCCTGCTCGGAACGGACCCTGGTGACGTTGGGATTCAGGCCGGGTTCCCAGGACCGGTAGCACAGCCGCCCGGCGAACTCGGCCAGGTTCAGCGCGTCATTGTCCAGGTGCCCGGCATCGAGGCGCTCGAGCCAGCTCGTCCCGCCGACCTCGCGCAAGTACCCCGCAATCGCGTCGTAGTCCAGTTCCGGCCTGGCGACCAGGAAGACCTCAGGCTGCACGTTCCTCATGACCTGGCACCTTACCGGCGCCCGCCGACACCGCACCGGCGCCCGGGTGGCCCTGGCAGATCCGCATCATCTACGTAACCGTATGTTATCAGACAACTACTTATTGTGATCGAAACTCGATCCGATCGCGCTTAGGATCGCTGCACGCAGTCGGCATCTGACCACGGCGACATCGCTCGCCTTTCCTGGCAAAGGAGTACGTGATCATGCGCTGGAACCAGATAGCGGCGACCTTCCTCGCAGCGGGCGCGGTGTGTGCGGCCAGCGCCGTCATGCCCGTCTTGGCCGGCCCGGCGTTCGCGGCGCAGGCCGCCGCGGCCGGAACCGGCCAGTTCGGTGGCTGGAAGGCCGCGCAGAAGGCGGCCGGCTTCAAGCTGCTCGCGCCTACCCGCACGTACAAGCATGTGCGCAACGGTGACTTGATCGTCACCAGGTGTGCAGCCACGGTCAAGAAGAAGAAGGCGGCGCACCGGGTCGTGATCGCCAACTATGGCCTGACGCCATTCTCGACGCTCGCGCTGTACCAGAACAACCTGGGCAGGCCCTGCAGCACGATCGGCAAGGTCAAGCAGTTGCGCAAGGTCAAGGTCGACGGCGCTACCGCTCAGTTGTCAGGCAAGTGCGGGATGAAAGGGCTGCGGTCCTGCAAGTCCAAGAAGATCTTCCTGTTCCTGACCTGGACCAAGAGGCACCACTACTACAAGGCGACGTCCTTCGGCGTGTCGCCGAAGATGCTCATCGGGTTCGCCACCGGCCTGCGCCGGGTCCGCTAGGCCGCCGGAACGGCAGGCTCGCGCGTGCGGGCAAGGAAACTGCCCGGCGGCCCGCGGCCGCCGGGCAGTAATCTCAGGGGGTTAGTTCGAGCGGAGCCAGGTGTTACTAAAGGCGCCGCCGCCTCCGATGGAACTGGTCGAGTCCTTATCCCGCCCGGCGTTGTCGATCATGATGATCTCAACGGGGTTGAGGCTGGCCATCGACGTCCCGTTGGCCGTTGACACGGAGTAATTCACGGTGCCGAAGTTGGCCAGCGGGAGTACCCCGGAACTCGACGACGGAGCCTCGGTGATGACCTCGGCCGAGGATCGGGCCAGCCCTGACTGGTTCTTGACCACGGTCTGAGTCCAGCCCCGCGTGGTGTTATGCAGCACCAAGGTGAAGGTGTTCGATCCGCTGAACGTGACCGACGCGCTCATGTGATCACCTGGCCGTACGGTGTTGCTGAAGTTAACCGGGTACGCCGGGTACATCTCGTACCAGCCGTAGTAGACCGGCGTCCTGCCTGAGCAGTCGGCGTCGGTGCCGGTCTGCTCGACCGAGCCGCTGCTGTAGCCGTCCAGGCCTACCCAGAAGCTCGAGTACTGGGCCCGACGGCTGCTGCACGTGGCCGTCGGCTCGGTCCAGCTCGCCGAGACGCTGGTGAAGGCGCCGGTCCCCCCGGTCGCCGCGTAGCCTGACCAGTTCGTCGACTGGACCGTGGTGTGCCCGGCGTGCGCCGAGAGGTGACTGCCGCCGGCCGGCCGAATCATCCGGCCGCCCGGCCGGAATCCGTGCGCGGCCGCGACCGGATGCGCGGCGTGATGAGTGACGGGGGCCGCCGACGCCGATGTGGCGGCGGCGAGCATGGAGCCGGATATCAGAGCGAGCGATGCAAGGGAAATGTGCCAGCGACGTACCACTTTGGACTCCTCTGTCACGTGCGCAGCCCTAAACCAGACCACTGACCGGCATGCGAATTAGCAGCCAGAATTAGCGGCAGGCCAAAGTCTGCAGCCATTGACGTGATTGAACCGCATGTGACGCTATAACGGTTGAGGGCTTAGTTAAATCACGAAACTATAACGATCATCTTGTCGCAGGCTGCGGCGCCGGCTGATGGGCGCGGCAGAGCCTCAGCACATTGGCGATGACCAGACGGCCCGCATCGCCGTCGGCAGACAGGATCGACTCAGGATGGAATTGCACAGCCCATCGCCCGGCTGCCGGGTTCTCGATTGCCATCACGACCTCGCCAGGCCGCGTCGCGGCCGGGTCGCGAGTCACCGCGGTCACCGCGAACCCGCCCCTGACCTGATCGGGACTGGCGTGCAGCGAGTGGTACCGGCCGGCCGTGAATTCGCGCGGCAGGCCCGCGAACAGCTCGCCGCCGAGTACCCGCACGCGGCCCGGCTTGCCGTGCGCCGGCGTCGCGAGCAGGTTCAGCGTGCCGCCCGCGTGCTCGACCATCGCCTGGAGGCCGAGGCAGACACCGAACGCGGGCAGCCGGCGCGCGTCGAGCTCGGACAGCAGGCTGGCGCAATCGAAATCGGCGGGCCGGCCAGGTCCCGGCGAGAGCACGACGAGGTCTGGTGCGTACCTCTCGATGAGCGCGGGTTCGAATCCGGCCCGCAGCGTCGCGACCGCAGCCCCGTGCTCTGCGAAGTAGCCGGCCAGGGTGTGCACGAAGCTGTCCTGGTGGTCGACTAGCAGCACCCGCATGCCCTCGCCGGCCAGCTCAGGCCCGCTCGCTCGGGTGCCCGCTGCCGTCGTGGCAGGCCCAGTCGTGGCGGGCCCAGTCGTGGCAGGCCCAGTCGTGGCGGGCGCCGTCGCCGCCGCGTCGGCCTCCGCGAGCACGTCGAGCAGCGCCGTCGCCTTCAGCCGGGTCTCGAGTTCCTCGGCCGCGGGGTCGGAGTCGAACAGCAGCGTCGCGCCGGTGCGCACGGACGCCCGCCCGGCCCTGATGTGCGCCGTCCGCAGCGTCAGCCCCGTGTTCATCGAGCCGTCGAATCCGAGCACCCCGACTGCGCCGCCGTACCAGCGCCGCTGGCTGGCTTCGTGGTCCTCGATGAACTGCATGGCCCAGGTCTTCGGCGCGCCGGTGACCGTGACCGCCCACATGTGGGTGAGGAACGCGTCGAGCGCGTCGAACCCGGACCTGAGCCGTCCCTCGACGTGGTCGACGGTGTGAATCACGCGGCTGTACAGCTCGATCTGGCGCCGCCCGATCACCCGCACGCTGCCAGGCGCGCAGATCCGCGACTTGTCGTTCCTGTCCACGTCGGTGCACATCGTGAGCTCGGACTCGTCTTTGGCCGACGTCAGCAGGTCCCTGATGTTCGCCGCGTCGGCGAGCGGGTTCGCGCCGCGCGGCACGGTGCCGGCGATCGGGCAGGTCTCCACGCGGTGACCGGTGACCCTGACGTACATCTCGGGTGACGCTCCGACCAGGTACTCGTCATCACCGAGGTTCAGGAAGAACTCGTAAGGCGCGGGGTTGCGGCGCCGCAGCCGCTCGTAGAACGCCGCCGGCGAGCCGCAGCGGGCCCAGAACTCGTGGCTGGGCACCACCTCGAACAGGTCCCCGGCGGCGAACCGCTCCCTCGCCGCCTCGACGACCCTGGCGTAGCCACCAGGCTCAGGGTCAGATGGCAGGTTAACCGGACGCGCACCGCTGGTCCCGCCTCGCCAGGCCCGCGCCGAGACCGGCGTCGCCCGGTCCAGTCCCGCGGTCGACCGGCCGCCGGAGGCGAACTCGTAGCTGTGCCGGACCGCGCTCTCGCGCTTCCTGTCGATCACGTAGATCTCGTCAGGCAGGTGCAGGACCAGGTCGCGCTGCCGGCCATCGCGCTTCCCTGGCCTCAGCCGGATCGGCTCGAACTGGAACGCCAGGTCATAGCCGAAGGCGCCGTACAGCCCCAGGTGCTCGTCAGGCGCGGCGAACAGGGCGATGACCTGCCGGATCGCGCTGAACACGGTCGGCCGCCTGCTCCGCTCCTCCTCGGGGACGATCCCGGCAGGCTCGGCGATGACCACCCGGACCGAGCGGTCAGCCGTGGTCACGTCGGGTGCGGTGCGCTCCCCGGCTCGCCCGAACGCCGCGGTGATAGCGGGCAGGAGCACGGCGCCGCGCTCGTTCAGCGCCGTGGCCGTGAGCTCGCGGCCGTGCGCGGCGAACTCGACGCACGGGTCCACGTAACCCATGTGCCACCGGCTATAGCGGCCCGGGTACTCCATCCCTGAGCTGAACGTGCCGCCGCGGCGCTCGTCGATCTGCCCGGTCACCTCCGCCAGCACGGACGGCTCGAACGGCGTGACCGTCCTGGTGACCTCGATGCCGCCCGCGGTGACGAACCTGGTCACGCCGTGCGGCGGCCGGGCGCCGAAGTCAGCGCCGTAGTCAACGCTCGGATCTAGCATGCGGCTGTCCTGCCTTCCAGGCCGGACCCGGCGCCGATACGCGAAGGCGACCGCCGGATTCCGGGCGGTCGCCTTGGGGTGCTGAAAGCGCGAACCAGGCCCGCCTAACGGCGGCGCCACCAGTCGCGGTTCAGCGATGACATGGCGTCAGCGTATCAGTGCTCGCCGGGCGCGCGCGTCGGACGAGCCGCAGCGCGGCCGCCTATCCGATCGCATACACCACGGTGATCTGCACGCTCACCTGCTGCGAGCCCGGCGAGACCGGAACCGGGCTGGCGGACTTGGATGCGGCCGCCATGCCAGTGAACTCGGGATAGGGGAATACCTGGCTCTGGTCGGACACGCTGATCACCCGGCCGAGCGGCCTGGCAAGCCCGCGAGCGAACTGGCTGGCCTTCGCCTGCGCGTCGCGGACCGCGGCAGCCCGTGCCCTGGCGAGCAGGTGGCTGGTGTCGGCGAGGTTCAGCGAGACGCCGTTCACCGTGGTGGCGTTGCCGCCCGCGGTGGCCGCGGCCTGAATCTGGCTGCCGGCCTTGCGCAGGTCGCGCAGCGTGGCGGTGAGCTGCTCGGTCACGTCGTAGCCGACCGGGACCTGACTGCCGCTGACGTAGTTCGGCTGGATCGACAGGCCCGAGGTCTGGATGTCGGCAAGGCGGACGCCCCCGGCCTTCAGCGAGCGGATGACCCGTCTGGCCGCCTCGTTGGCCCGTCGCAGCGCGATGGACACGGACGACGCGTTGGTTTGCACGCCCATGGACAGGACGAGCTGATCGGGTGTTCCTGTCACCGTTCCCGTGCCCGTGACCGTGATCTTGCCACCCGCCTGCGCGGCGGCCAGGACAACGCCACCGGAGCCGCCTGCGCTGGCGCCGCCGCCTGGCGCCGGCGACCTGCCCGATCCCAGCAGGAACGCGCCGATGAGCAATGCCGCGGCGGCGATGCCGATCCCGATGGCCCGGAACATGGGCAATTTAGCAACTGTCATGGCGGCTCTCCCGGTCTGCGTGTGCTCGCGACTGAGACGCGCCGGGCGCGCCGCCGGTTCCTGCCGGTCTCGCGGCTTAGCCTCGGTCACCGGGTGAACGGGTCGCGTTGAGCGCGGCAGAGTGAAAGGTGCCCTCTGGGCTGGGACGGTGGGAGTTGCGAGGCTTCCAGGACCCGGGCCGGGAGGACACCTGACCGGTGGTGCGATTGTCTCGTGACCTGCTGAAGACGCCGGCGCGGTTCGATGAGCCGAATCTGGCGTCGCGGGCCGGGCTGATCCCGGTGATGGCGCTGGCCCAGCGGGCGGGCTTGTGCGCGCTGGCCCGCCGCCACGTGACGCGTACCGGGCCGTGCGCAGCCAATGCCGGGGTGAAGGCAGGGTGCCTGGTCGCAGGGATGGCCGCCGGCGCGGACAGCACCGATGACCTGGACGTGCTGCGGCACGGCGCCACGCCGGCGGTAGTCACCGGGGTTCGGGCGCCGTCCACGCCTGGGCTCGTTCCTTCGGTCCGTGCACCTGGGGCAACGCGCTCCAGCTGGGCAACGGTCCGCAGGTCCGCCCGGCGGAGCTGGCCCGCCGGGCAGGGCGCCGCGTCCGGCCACACCAAGATCGCGGGCAAGATGGTCCTGGTCAGCCGGCTGAACGCCAGGACTGCAGGTTGGCCCTTAGCTGAAGACTGAGGACCCTATGCGGTCCTTTTGTCTACCTCTAAGCGCTCGCCGCCACGATCTGCACCCCGCAGGCCGCCCCGGCGATCGCCGCGGTCAGGCCCCGCGGCGGGAACGCGTCCTCCGCGCGGGGCGCGGCCAGCCTGATCACCGAGGCTGTCGCCGCAGCCCGGGACGCCGGGCGCACCGGGGCCCTCGTCGTGCGGATGCGCTCGGCCTGCTACGGCGCGCCTCCTGCCACGCTGCCCCGCGGTCCGGCGCGTTCTTCTCGGTCACCGCCCGCATAGACGCCGCAGTGAAGGCTCGCTCGAGGCTTAGTGGTGGTGATGCCTGGCGACGATGTACAGGACGACCGCGAAGATCACGGCGAAAAGGGCAAGGATCGAGAAGTGGCGGTCGCGTCCATCGCGGAGCACAGGGACCTGGCGCAGCCGGGTGGCGAGTTCACTCGAGAAACCACGGTATAGAGCAAAGTGCCAGCCGATGAAGATCGCCAGAGTAGCGAAAACGGCAATGTAGAGTGCCGCGCGATGACTCATGGGCTAAAGAATGGCATGCTGCCCATTATGCGGCAACGCGAAATACCGGAAGCCGGCTAGAAACGTGCAGTTGTTAGCCGAATTCGACCCAGTTGCCCGCGCCGGTCTCGCGCGCCACCTGGTAGGCGGCCATCGCGGCGGCCAGGTCCTCGGCCGCCAGGCCCAGTGATTCGAAGATCGTGATCTCGGCGGGGTTCCCGCGGCCCTGGCCGGGCGCCAGGTCCGCGAGCAGGTCGCCGATCTCGGCGCGGACGTGACCGGGTCCGATCGCGCCGTCGGCGGCCGCGAGCAGGTAGTCGCCCGACTCGGCGAGCACGGACTCCCTGCTGTCGGCGAACAGGGCCGCGCCGGCGACCGTCTGGGTGTCCAGCTCCCTGGCGTGCGGCAAGCAGGCGCCGACCGCGTTGATGTGCGTGCCGGGCGCCAGCCAGCCCCGTTCCAGGACGGGCACCGGCGAAGTAGTGGCCGTGACGACGATGCCCGCGCCATCGACGGCTTCCTTCGCCGAGTCGCACGCAGTGACGCGCACCGCCGTCGCCCCGACCTCGGCCAGCGCGGCCGGCCCAACGCGAGCGGCGAAACTCGCCGCCCTGGCCGGCCCGAGCCCGCGATCCTGACCTCGGCCAGCGGGACGGCCGCGGCGATCGCCATCAGGTGCGACCTGGCCTGCACTCCGGTGCCCACGATCGCGAGCACGTCAGCTCCCGGCACGGCGAGCATCTCGGTGGCGACCGCGGAGACGGCCGCCGTCCTGATCTCCGTCACCGCCGAGGCATTGAGCACCGCGAGCGGCTGCCCGGTCTGCTCGCTGGACAGCAGGACGATGCCCTGGTGGCTATCCAGCCCGGCGGCCGGGTTGCCGGGCGTGACGGTGATCGCCTTGAGGCCGTATCCGGTGCCTGCCTGGTAGGAGGGCATCAGCGCCATCAGTCCTGGCGCGCCCGCCGGCTTGAGCATGCTGCGCAGCGGCTGGAAGACCTCGCCGCGCGCCCGGGCCGCGAGCGCGGAGCGCATGGCGTCCGCGCATCGCGGATAGCTCAGCGCCGAGCGGACTGCGTCGCCAGACAGCACGAGCAGTTCCATCTGCCCTGCTCCCTAGTCGCCGTCGGCGGCCACAGCCTGCTGCTCGCCGGCCCCTTTTCGGAACGTCAGGGCCCTGGCGCGTGGCCCGATGGTGACCTCTTCAGGCGGCCGGTGCTCAGGAACCGGCCGGCCAGCGATCCGGTAGACCTCGATGCCGTCGACGGTTTCGTGCTCGAGCAGCAGCTCGACGATCTCGGCCAGCATCTCGCGGTGCACCCTGATCAAGCCGACCGCGGTCTCCTCTGCCTCCCTGAGCAGCCTGGACACCTCGGCGTCGATCAGCGCCTGGGTCGACTCGGCGTACGGCCTGCTGGACAGGCCGTTGCCGCCGCCGCCGAGGAAAACCGAGCCGCCCTGCGGGTACCCGACGGGGCCCAGCTTGTCCGACAGGCCGAACTCGCGGACCATCCTGGTGGCCATGTCGGTCGCCGTGGACAGGTCGTTGGCCGCTCCGGTCGAGCCCTGGCCGAGCTCCACCAGCTCGGCGGCGCGGCCGCCGAGCCGGACGGCAAGCGCGTCGTGCAGGTAGTCCTCGCCGTACAGGTGCCGCTCGATCAGCGGCAGCTGCTGGGTCGCGCCGAGCGCCTGCCCGGCAGGCAGGATCGTGACCTTGGAGACGGGGTCGGCGTGCGCGGACAGCGCGGCGACGAGAGCGTGGCCGCCCTCGTGCACGGCGACCGCGTGTTTCTCCTCGGGCAGCAGGACGTTGGAGCCCTCGCGCCTGCCGAGCAGGATCCGGTCCCGTGCATCGTCGAAATCATCGGCCGTGATGACTTCGCGGTTGCCGCGGACCGCGAAGATCGCCGCCTCGTTCGCGAGGTTCGCCAGGTCGGCGCCGGAGAACCCTGGCGTGCCCCTGGCCACCACCTTGAGGTCCACGTCGGGAGCGAGCTTCTTGCCGCGGCAGTGCACGGCGAGGATCGCGGCCCGCTCCTCCAGGTTCGGCAGCGGGATCGTGATCTGGCGGTCGAACCTGCCGGGCCGCAGCAGGGCCGGGTCGAGGACCTCGGGCCTGTTGGTCGCCGCCAGGACAACCAGGCCCTGCGTCATGTCAAAGCCATCCATCTCGGACAGCAGCTGGTTGAGCGTCTGCTCGCGCTCGTCGTTGGCGACGACGGCGCCGGATCCGGCCCGGCGCTGGCCGATAGCGTCGACCTCGTCGACGAAGATGATCGCGGGAGCGCGCTTGCGCGCCTCGCTGAACAGGTCGCGGACCCTGGCGGCTCCGACGCCCACGAACATCTCCACGAAGCTCGACCCGGTGACGGAGAAGAAAGGCACCGACGCCTCGCCTGCGACGGCCCTGGCGAGCAGCGTCTTGCCGGTACCCGGCGGGCCGACCATGAGCACGCCGCGCGGCGCCATCGCGCCGGCCCGCTGGTATCTGCCGGGGTTGCGGAGGAAGTCGATGATCTCGCTGATCTCCTCCTTCGCGCCCTCATAGCCGGCGACGTCGCCGAATTTCGTGTCCGGCCGCTCGGCGTCGAACACCTTGGCCCGCGATCTGCCGACCCCGCCGAGCGCCCCCTGGAACGCTCCCCCCGCGCCGCGTGACATGCGGCGGAACAGCCAGAACACGAAGATCACCGGTGCCAGCAGGATCAGCCAGTACAAGATCTCGCTGCCGAGCCCCGGCGAGCTGGCGCTGGCCTCGACGCTCTTCACGCCGTCCGCGCGGAGCTGGTTGGCGAGCTGCGTGGTAGGCGCGCCAGGGATGACCGTGGTGTAGGACTTGCCGTTCGTCAGCGTGCCGCTAGCGGCGGTGTTGCCGCCGTTGGACGACGAGCCGAACGTAATGTCCCTGACCCTGTGCTGGTTCGCGGCGCTGACGAACTGGCTGTAGTTCAGCGTGACCGGGCCCGGGCCGCTCACGCGCGGCAGCACATAGAAGAGCGCCAGCGTCGCGATCAGCGCAAGGGGCCATAGCCAGTGCCGCCAGGCCGGCGGAGGCGGCGGTGCCGTCGGGGTCGGCTTGTCACCCGGCGGCGGCGCACTCGGCTGCTTGCTCATACATCATTCTTACGCACTCCGGGGAGCAATTCGGCCGCGCCCGTCCCCTGTTCACGCTGCGGCCAGCTCGGATGGCTCGGCGATGACGTCCACCAGGGCGCCGTTGCGCAGCACCGTGACCTCCAGCGGCTTGCCGATCGCCTCGGCGAACATCAGCCGCTGCAGGTCCTGAGCGGTGGTCACGGGCTTGCCGGCGGCGCTGACCAGGATGTCCCCTGCCCGCAGCCCGGCGCGGGCGGCAGGGCCGTCCGGCACCAGCTCGGCGACGCGCAGCCCGTCCTTCCGGCCGGCCCGGTCGTGCAGCCAGGCAGGCAATGGCGTCGGAGCGCTCACGATGCCCAGGTACGCCCGGCGGACGCGGCCGAACTGCATGAGCGCTGCGATGATCTTCCTGCTGGTGGCGTTGATCGGCACCGCGAGCCCCAGGCCGATGCCGGCGACCGCGGTGTTGATGCCGACCACCCGCGCGTGCGCGTCGGCGAGCGCGCCGCCCGAGTTGCCGGGATTCAGCGACGCGTCGGTCTGAATGACGTCCTCGATCAGCCGCACGGCCGACCCGCTCCTGGTGGGAAGCGACCTGCCGAGCGCGCTGACCACGCCCGCGGTCACCGAGCCAGCCAGGCCGAGCGGGCTGCCGACGGCGACGACAAGCTGGCCGACGACTAGTTCCTCGGCCTCGCCAAGGGTGGCGGGCGCCGGTGTCCCTGCCCCGGCCCGCACCACGGCGAGGTCGGATAGCGAATCGGCCCCGACGACCGTGAACGGCGAGCTCGTGCCGTCGGAGAACAACGCCGTCCCGCCGGTGGCGCGGCCGACCACGTGCGCGTTCGTGAGCAGGAACCCGTCGCCGGTGTACGCGACGGCCGAGCCCATGCTTTCCCCAGCCCGGCGCGAGCCGTGCGTGACGCGCAGGCTCGCGACCTTGGGTGTCAGCTCGGCGGCGACCCCGGCGACGATCCGCGAATACCCGTCAAGCGCCGACTCCCCTGCCGCCATCGTGCCTACCTCCTGCCATCACCGTCACCCCACCGGCACCCCTGACTGAGCCGGGCCCGGTGATTACAAGATTACCTTGTAAGGGCAGGGGTTGCTGGTGCGTCAGCCGGCGGTAGGCTCGAGGACGAAGACGGGGATGAGGCGGGAGGTCTTGGCCTGGTAGTCGGCGTAGGGCGGGTACGCCGCGACCGCCCGCTCCCACCACTGGTCCTTCTCGGCACCGGTGATCTCGCGCGCGACCATGTCGAGCTTCTTCGGCCCGTCCTGGACCTCGACCCTGGGGTTCGCCTTGAGGTTGTAGTACCAGACCGGGTGCTTGGGCGCCCCGCCCAGCGAGGCTACCGCGAGATACCGTCCGTCGTGCTCGACCCGCATCAGCGGCGTCTTGCGGATCTTGCCGGTCTTGGCGCCCACGTTGGTCACGATCACGACCGGCATGTCCGTGTCGCCGAGCGTCGTTCCCTCGGTTCCTCCTGAGCCCTCGAAGCGCTCTACCTGGTCGCGGACCCAGCCGCGCGGACTCGGGGCATATTCACCGTCTAGGGGCATGCGCAGAGTCTAAGCCGGCTCGCGCACGCCATCCGTCAGCCGGGTCAGTGCCCTCGCGCGGTCAGGAGCCGCAGATCGGCCAGGTCGCCCACGCCGGGCAGGCAGTAGGGCCGGCGCGTGAGGTAGTCCTGCTGGTACGCCCCGCATGGCGGCATCTGGAGGATGTCGCGGCGCAGGGCGTCGCTGAGAGCCGTCTGGCTGTCCTTGGAGAGCAGCCAGCCCAGCGGCGCCGCCACGCCGGGAAATTCGGTCGGCACGACCATGATCAGCGGATCCGGTACCGCTGCTTCCGTGATGGCCCGCGCGCTCGCGCACATCGCGTCGGCGCCGCCGCAGGTCAGCCACGCGGAGGCGGCTGTCGCCGCGCTCGCGGCCTGCAGCAGCGCGTCGGTACCGGTCAGCTCCGTCGCCGCGCCGATCGACAAGGCGCTTGCCGGGACCCTGATCTCGGGAGTCCGCGCGGGAACGACCATCGTCCTCGCTGGCTGGACGCTGTTGCCGAGGTAGACCGTGACCGGCGCGACCAGCGTGACGGGCTGGCCAGGTCCGGCGCTCGCGATCGCGCGGCTGTTGAACTGGCGCACGCGCGCCGTCAGGGTCGGTGCCAGGTTGATCAGCGTGGAGAGCCCAGAGGCGTCCCCGTAACCGCCGTCAACGAGCTGATCGGAGAACGCGCCGCTAGCCTGGCCGCACCCGTTCAGCGTTGCCGACGGCGTGATGTAGGCGAACCGGGCAGAGAGCATGGCGGCCGTCGCCGCCGAGATGTTCCGCAGGCAGGGCAGCCTGGCGAAGAAGTCGTAGCTCCCGCTCGGGCCTGGGGCTCCGACATCGCAGGACAGGCCGTCATTCTGGACCACGCTCGCCGGCGGATGCGGCAACGCGACGTTCGACAAGACTGCCCGGCAGCCGGTGACGACCGAGGTGGAGTTGAACAGCAGCGTCCACGGCAGCCAGCTGTGCCGCAGCGGGAACGGTGCTCCGAGCCTGGCGTCCTGGTTCTGCCAGACCGCCTGCATCAAGGCCGAGCGGTCGGGGAAACGCGCGGTGCCGGGCATCTGGGCCGCCCTGATATCGAGCCCGGTGTAGCCCGCGATCGTGTCACGCAGCATGAAGCCGTCGATCCCCGCGGCCAGCGCGTCCGGGTCTGCCATGGTCGCGATGCTGGCGTCGGCGGCAGCGACCGGGCGACGAGTTCCTGCGGGCACAGCGGCGAGCACTGCGGTGCCCACGGAACCGCCGCTGACGCTGCTCACCGCGAAGACGTCGTGCTTCCCGCACCGCGAGCCCGCGATGGTGCCGAGCACGTGCACGGTCCACCAGGCCGCCCTGATGCCGCCGCCAGAGGCCGCGACCTGGATCAACGGCTCGATCCGCACCTGATGACCGCCCGCTGTCGCCGCCCCTGGCGCCGGCACCGAGCACGCCGTCGTCAGCGGGCTGTGCAGCCAGGCCGTCAGCGCTGCGGAGAGCGACGGACGCGGCGCTCCCCCGGCCGCCACCGGCCCGCTCACCCGGTGCAGGGACGAATTCTTATCAAGGACGCCGCCGGCTACCGCGATGATCACGATGATCGTCAGCACCGGCGTGACGTTCAGCCGCAGGAAGCGGAATACCGACAGCGGCTTCCTGGTCTGGACGAGGAAGGCAAGGGTTCCGAGCAGCGTCGCGAGGGACCCGATCGCGATCACGGCTGTCGCGAGGACGCCAAGCACGTGCGTGGCACCGAGCGGCGCGACGATCAGCCAGACGTCCGTCAGCAGGAAGACAGCGCCGATGACCCACAGGAGGCGGACCGAGCGGACCGAGCCGGCCAGCTGCTGGATCAGGTCGCGCCGCTGCGCCCTGGCGGTGCGCGGTTCTGCCGCATCCGTCACCGGCCCGTGCACCCTCGGATCACGGATCGATGGCAGGCGGCCGCACAGCAGCGGGACAGCCAGCGCTCCGGCCATGCCGATCGCGAGAGCGACGACGGGCACCGTCCCGCCGATCACGAGCGCGGGGGCCATGAACGACCGCACGGCGCCGAGCGGCGTGACCGCGACCACCATGACCGCGAGGGCGTCGCCGGCCAGCCTGGCTACCGGTACCACGCTGCGGTCCTGATCCGGCGGCTGGCGGCTCGGGAAGGGCGCCAGGAACCCGGCACGATGGCGGTCGCGGAGATCGATTCCCCACGACACCAGCGCGAAGATCAGCAGAACGCCGCTGCAGGCGGCGACGCGCGACCACGACACCTTCGCGGTGCCGGCCAGCAACAGGATGCCCGCGAGGGCCGGACCGGCCAGGGCGATCGCTATCCACGCGCGCAGCTGCGGGTCGGCCCTGCGGTCGTCGCCATGACCGCCGAACTTGGCCTGCGCCCTGACCGTACGCATCCGGCCGAGCGAGGCGAGCATCAGCGCGAGCAGCAGCTGCGCGATCGCGGCCAGGAACAACTGAGTCAGCCCCCCGTGCGAGCCACTGCTCAGCCACGCTCGCTGGACGTCGGGCATCTGCTCGAGCGTCCCGCTCAGCGGCGGGCCGATCGCGATCAGCCCGAGCAGCAGGACCACGACGAGCGAGAAGCGCTGTACCTCAAATGCCTGGTACAGCCGCCGCAGGTCGGCGTAGATGCCGGCGCGGGCGTCCATGGGCAGAGAACTCGCGCGATAGTCCCGGTAGCTGGCGTGCACCCGGTACGCCAGCCACGCGAGCAGCGTGATGACCGCGGCCCACTTGAGCTCGGTCGCGACGTGCAACGGCCATGCCAGCGTGTCCTGCCCGCCTGCGCCGGTACCGCTCGGGCTGGACAGGATGACCGCGACCGCGCCGATGATCGCTTCGGCCGCACAGGCCGCGGCGACGGCCGTGAGCAGCCATCGCGTGTAGATGACCCGCGGCCTGTGCTTCAGGATCGTGATGCCGAGCAACGTGAAGCCGGCGATGAAGAGCAGGTCCATGCCGACGTAGACCCACAGCCAGGTCCGCAGCGCGGGATGCTGGAGGCCGGCCTCGTCCCACGCGAGCAGCGGCGCGTGCGGGGCGGTCGTGATAGCGCCGACCTGACCGAGGCCCGTCACGGACGAGACTGGAAACTGCCCGGTCGGGGTCACCTCCGCCACGATCGCGCTGACCTGGCCCATGGCCACCCAGGCGGCAAGCGCCAGGCCGAGCCAGGCCAGGGCGGACCAGACGCCCGTGGTCAGCCAGTTCCACCCCCGGCGTGCGGTGTTCGCTGGCCGGCCTGCCGGCGGACTCTTGCCGTCCCGTGGCGCGTCATCTGGCGGCCATGCCGGCGCGGGAACGAGATCGGCAGCGTCATCGGCGTGCAGATCGCGAGGCTCATTTTCCGGTACCTGAACGCCGTCATTCTGGGCCATAGATGCTCCTGACCCGCGTCGCGTTAGCTGGAATTCACCGGCTGGCAATCAGCAGCGGTGCGATACGCCATAGTGACAGGCCCCACGTCAATGTGCAGCCCTACACGCCAGCGAAATGGCCGGCTCGGTCAGTCCGACATGGTCGCGGCCAGGCGCTCGGCGGCCGCGGCGTAGTCCTGCGCCATCTCATAGATGACGTCACGGACGGTTGTGGCCTTGTTCATCAGCCCGACGCCCTGACCGACCCAGTAGGTGGCGAGTTCCTGTGCGCCCTTGTTGCCCTGCTGAGCCAGTACATCGACGCGGCGCATGACCGGCTCGCTCAGCAGCGACTGCAGCGGCATCGGCAGCGCTCCCGGGCTCTTGTCGCCTTCCCACGCCGCCGTCCAGTCCGACTTCAGCTGGCGGGACGGCTTGCCGGTGCGGCTGCGCGAACGGATCGTGTCGCGGGAGGTGGCGGCGATCATCTTCTGCTTCGTGTACGGCGCGGTCTCCGCCTCGTCGGTGGTGAGCCAGACCGAGCCGGTCCACGCGCCCGCGGCGCCGAGCGCGATCGCGGCGGCGATCTGACGGCCGGTGACGATCCCGCCCGCGGCGAGCACAGGAACCGCGCGGATCGGCTTGATCGCCTCGATCACGTCAGGGACCAGCACCATCGTGGTGACCTCGCCGCAGTGCCCGCCAGCCTCGGTGCCGGCCGCGACGAGGATGTCGACACCGGAGTTGACCTGCCTGATCGCGTGCTCGCGGGCGCCGACGAGGGCCGCGATCGGCACGCCGGCCTGCCTGGCGCGGTCGATCATGTACCCGGGCGGTGTGCCGAGGGCGCTCGCGATGAGCTTGATCGGGTGGCCGAACGCCACGTCGAGCAGCTTCTCGCCCGCGTCGTCGCTGATCGAGGACGCGGGCAGCGGCGCGTCGCCCGACGACCCGTTGGCGGGAATACCGTGCTCTTCGAGCAGCGCCGCGACGAATTCCTTCTGTTCCTGCCCGATCAGCGCGTGCACCGCTGCGGCGTCCAGCCCGAGGCCCTTGCCCTCGTATTTCTCCGGCACCAGGATGTCGGCCCCGTACGGCCGGCCGTCGACGTGGTCGTCGATCCACGCCAGCTCGTGCTCGAGCTGCTCAGGCGAGTGCATCGAGGCGCCGAGCACCCCGAAGCCGCCCGCGTTCGTGACGGCCGCCACGACGTCGCGGCAGTGGCTGAACGCCAGCAGCGGCAGGTCGATGCCCAGCATGTCGCAGATCGGGGTCTTCATGTCCGGCGCTCCTTCGCTCGCGTCCAGCTTCGCCGTACGGCAAGCGGACTGGCAAGCCCGCCAGCGCCGCAGCACGGCACAGCGATCTCAGAGATCGCTAACGCTCTTGCTATCATCGGTAGCATGGGGTGGTATCAGTGGCGGCATTGAACATCCGGAACCTTGATGAAACGGTGAAGCGGCGCCTTCAGGTGCGCGCGGCCCGTCACGGCAGGTCAATGGAGGCAGAGGCGCGCGAAATCCTCGCGGAAGCCGTTCGCGAGCCTGCTGATTCCGCCGGGTTGTTCACGACGCTCCTCGATCGGTTCGGCACGCTCGGCGGAGTCGACCTGGACGTGCCAGGACGCGAGGAACCGGCACGCGCCGCGGGATTCTCCACGTGATCATTCTCGACACGAACGTGGTTTCCGAGCTGATGCGCCCGGAACCCGCGCTGGGCGTCGCAAGCTGGGTACGCGACCGGGACAGGCGCGAGCTGCGAACAACCGCCGTCACGCTCGCAGAGATCCGGTACGGCATTGCCCGACTGCCCGATGGGCGCAGGAAGCAGGTCCTGCTCCTCGCGGCCGACGAGATCTTCTCGGCCTTCGCAGACCAGGTCCTGCCGGTCGATGCCGCAGCCGCTGAGCATTGCGCGGCCATCGCATGCAGCCGCGAACGAGCCGGGAGACCAATCGCCGGCTTCGACGCGCTGATCGCGGCCGTCTGCCGGTCCCACGGCGCCCCGCTGGCAACCCGCAACGTGTCCGACTTCGACGGCACCGGCATCGAGGTCATAGATCCCTGGCTTCAGCCACCAGGGTGACGGGTCGGCCATCCGAGCCTGTTAGCGCACGTCGAGCCCGGTGACGGCCCTACCGATGATCATGCGCTGGATCTCCGACGTGCCCTCGAAGATCGTGAAGATCTTCGCGTCCCTGTGCATCCGCTCGACCGGGTACTCCCTGGTGTATCCGTTGCCGCCGAGGATCTGGATTGCCTGCTCGGTGACCCGGACCGCGGTCTCCCCCGCGACCAGCTTGGACATCGAGCCCTCTGCCCTGGTGAACGTGCGGCCGTGCCTGCCCATCCAGGCTGCCCGCCAGGTCAGCAGCCTGGCCGCGTCGACGGAGGCCTGCATGTCGGCCAGCATGAACGCGATCGCCTGGTTCTGCCCGACCGGCTTGCCGAACTGCACCCTGGTCACCGAGTAGTCCCTGGCGTACTCGAACGCGGCCCTGGCCACGCCGACCGCCATCGCCGCGACCGTCGGCCTGGACGCCTCGAACGTCTTCATCGCGGCCTGCTCGCCGCCCGCCTGGCCCGCGGCGAGCCTGGCCAGCCGCGCGTCGAGCCGGTCTTTGCCGCCGACCAGGCACCGGCCGGGCACCCGGACGTCGTCGAGCACCACCTCGGCCGTGTGCGAGGCCCTGATGCCGTGCTTGCGGACCTTCTGGCCCTGGGACAGGCCTGGCGTGCCTGGCGGCACGATGAAGCTGGCCTGCCCGCGGCTGCCGAGCGCGGGATCCACCGAGGCGACCACCACGTGGACGTCCGCGATGCCGCCGTTGGTGGCCCACGCCTTGCTGCCGTTCAGCGCCCACTCGTCGGCGGCCTGTGAGTACACCGCCCTGGTCTTGATCGCGCCGACGTCGCTGCCCGCCTCGGGCTCGGACGAGCAGAACGCGCCGAGCTTAATGTCGCCGGGGCTGCCGAACATCTGCGGCAGCCACTCCCCGATCTGCTCGGGCGTGCCGCTGCCGCTGACCGCCACAGCGGCCAGGCAGGTGCCCACCAGCGCCATGCCGATACCGGCGTCGCCCCAGAAGAGCTCCTCGAAGGCGACCGGCGTGCCGAGCCCGGTCGGCTCGAACCACTGCCCGGCGAAGAAGTCCAGCGAGTACAGCCCGATCTTGGATGCCTCCTCCAGGATGGGCCACGGCGTTTCCTCGCGCTCGTCCCACTCGGCGGCCGCCGGGCGGATCACGTTCCCGGCGAACTCGTGCACCCAGTCCCGCATCTCGCGGACGTCATCGGACAGGTCAAGCGTGAACCCGCCGCTCGCCGGCTCGGCTTCACTCATGTCGGGCTGCTCCTTGCCGCGGAACCTTTAAGTTACTCACCAGTAGTATGCCGCAGCCCGGGCCGCCGAGGCCAGATGTCATCATTCCAAAACAGGCCCGATCCGAGCGCACCGAGGAGCCGCGCGGCATGGACTACAGCAGCTACCACCACCTGCTCTTCGAGCGGCGCGAGCACGGCGTGCTCCTGATCACCATGAACAGGCCGGAGGTCTACAACGCCGCCAACGAGGAGATGCACAGTCAGCTGGCGACCGTGTGGGCTGACGTGGCGCGGGACGAGGAGACCAGGGTCGTGGTGGTCACGGGCGCCGGCAAGGCGTTCTCCGCGGGCGGCGATCTCGCGATGGTGCAGCGGATGGCCGGCGACTACGACCGGGCCACGCGGATGCTCACCGAGATGAGCGACCTGGTCTACAACATGGCGAGCTGCGACAAGCCGATCGTGTCCGCGATCAATGGCGTCGCCGTGGGCGCCGGGCTCGTCGTCGCGCTGCTCGCCGACATCAGCATCTGCGCCGAGGATGCCAGGCTGGGCGACGGGCACGTGAAGCTCGGCGCCGCGGCCGGCGACCACGCCGCGATCATCTGGCCGCTGCTCTGCGGAATGGCCAAGGCGCGCTACTACCTGCTCACCGGCGAGATGGTGAACGGCGTGGAGGCCGAGCGGATCGGCCTGGTCAGCAAGGTGCTGCCGCGCGCCGAGGTGCTGGACGAGGCGCTCAGCATCGCCGGCACGCTGGCGACCGGGTCGCAGCTGGCGATCAGGCTGACCAAGCGGGCCATGAACAGCTGGCTGCGCACCGCAGGGCCGATCTTCGACCAGTCAGCGGCCTACGAGATGCTCACGTTCATGGGCCCTGACCTGGCCGAGGGCGCCGCAGCCCTGCGCGAGAAGCGCCCGCCCAAGTTCGCCTGAGGCGCGGCAAGCGCCCGGACCGCCACGAACGGCATTAGAGGAAGAGAAAACGACTGTATAAGGTCCTGAGTCTTCGCCCTGTCACTTTTTTTACGCACATGGCTCGCATTCTTTACGCACAATGGCTCGCCGCGGCTAAGGGGCTGGCTAAGGGCTCCAGAGCGCATAGTTGCGACCACAAAGACAGCCCGTGACCGTCGCCAGCGAATTTAGTCGCGTTCGTGACGGTCGAGGAAGGCGTAGACGTCCGCTTCGTCCACGCCGGGGAAGCTGCCGGAGGGCAGCGCCAGCAGGATGTGGGAGTGCGCGCGCGCGGACGGCCAGGCCATCCCGTCCCAGCGGGCAGCCAGCCTGGCGGGCGGGCGCTGGCAGCAGGACGGGTCAGGGCAGGCGGACTTCGTACGCTTGGTGGTGTCGCGGCCGCGGAACCACCGGGCGTCGTCGAACGGGACGCCGAGGGTGATCGCGAAGCCGCGCTCGCTGCCCGGGTCGACCGAGGCGACGCAGAAATACGTGCCGGACGGCGTGTCCGAGTACTGGTAGTGCGGGCTGAACCGGTCCGTTGCCGAGAAGATCTGCCGCCCCGACCACTGCTGGCACATCCGCTGGCCCTCGATCGCGCCGGTCGCGTCGGCCGGGAACACGACGCCGTCGTTCTCGTAGGCCTTGTAGATGATGCCGCCCGCGTCGTTCTTGACGAAGTGGCAGGTCAGGTCCAGGTGGTGGGTGGCCAGGTTGGTGAAGCGGTGCGCGGCCATCTCATAGGACACCGAGAATACGTCCCGCATGTCCTCCACGGACAGGTTCCTGTTCTCCTTGGCGCTGCGCAGGAAGCTGACCGCCGCGTGCTCGGGCACCAGCACCGCGGCCGCGAAGTAGTTGGCCTCGACCCGCTGGCGGAGGAACTCGGCGAAGTCCCCTGGCGCGCTGTGCCCGAGGACGAAATGACCAAGCGTCTGCAACAAGACCGCACGCGGGGTGTGCATGCCAAGCGACTCCTGGCGCAGGTAGATCCGGCGGTTGCGCAGGTCGGTGACCGAGCGCGCGGAGCGCGGCAGGTCCTGGACATAGCGGACGGAGAAGCCGTGGTGCGATACGACCGACAGCAGCATGCCCTGGGAGAGCGCGCCGCCCGAATACGCCACCGGCTCGAGCGCCCTGGCCGCGGCCTGCTCGATTTCCTCGAAGTAGTTGCCGCGCTCGCGCATCATCGCGCGCAGGTCAGCGTTCGCCGCCCTGGCCTCCTCGGGCGTCGCGGTCGGCTTGGCCTCCTGCCTGCGCAGTTCCGCGTGCAGGGCGATGATGTGCTCGATCACCTCGCTCGGCACCCGCGGGCCTGGCCGCAGGTACGGCAGCCCGAGCCTCGCGTACACCGGGTCGCGCTGCGCTTCGGCGAGCGCGATCTCGAGCTGCGCGCGCCGGCTCGGGGCCTCACGGCGCATCAGCTCGTCGGCGGAGACGCCGAGCGCGGTCGCCAGGGCTTCGATCTGGGAGATCTTAGGCTCGCGCCTGCCGTTCTCCAGCAGTGAGAGCACCGAGGGGGCGCGGCCGACCCGCTCGCCGAGCTCGGTGAGGGTCAGTCCCTTGCTGCGCCTGATGTGCCGGAGCCGCTGCCCGAAGAGAACGAGGTCCAGGCCGCCACCAGGCAAACCAGCGAAATCTTTCTCGACGAAAGTTGTCACTTCTTCAAGCTACACGAAGATACGCAGAATTTCATGACCTTGGGCCCTACCGGCTGCGCGCACGCCCGGCGAAGCTTGATGCAACACCCGGGGACGGCACTCATCAGGAGGTCCAGTGAACAATCGTCGCCTCGAGGCTAGTAAGGACTTTGGCAGTGCGGGCTTTGACCTGCAGGTTGCCGATCTGCAGCAGCGCTGGGCGGCCGACCCGCGGTGGGACGCGACCGAGCGCAGCTTCACGGCTGCGGACGTGGTCAGATTGCGTGGCTCTGTGCAGGAGGAGCACACGCTTGCCCGGCTCGGCGCCGAGCGGTTGTGGTCGCTGCTGAACAGCGAGGAGTACGTGCACGCGCTCGGCGCGCTCACCGGCAACCAGGCCGTGCAGCAGGTCATGGCCGGGCTGAAGACCATCTACCTGTCGGGCTGGCAGGTCGCCGCCGACGCCAACCTGGCCGGGCAGACCTACCCCGACCAGAGCCTGTACCCGGTGAATTCGGTGCCGCAGGTGGTCCGCAGGATCAACAACGCCCTGATGCGCGCCGACCAGATCACCTGGGCCGAGTCGGCTGGCGAGGGCGCTCCGTACTGGATGGCGCCGATCGTGGCCGACGCCGAGGCCGGATTCGGCGGCGTGCTCAACGCGTTCGAGCTGATGAAGTCCATGATCTCGGCCGGAGCGGCCGGCGTGCACTGGGAGGACCAGCTCGCGTCCGAGAAGAAGTGCGGCCACATGGGCGGCAAGGTGCTGATCCCGACCGGCCAGCACATCAAGACGCTGAGCGCCGCCAGGCTCGCCGCCGACGTGTGCGACGTGCCCTCGCTGATCATCGCGCGGACCGACGCCCAGGCCGCGACGCTGCTGACCAGCGACATCGATGAGCGTGACCAGCCGTTCGTGACCGGTGAGCGCACCGCGGAGGGCTTCTACCTGGTGCGTAACGGCATCGGCTCCTGCATCGCGCGCGGCTTGTCCTACGCACCGTACTCGGACCTGCTCTGGATGGAGACCTCGACCCCGGACCTGGCCGTGGCGGCGGAGTTCGCCGACGCGATCCATTCCGTGTACCCGGACCAGATGCTGGCCTACAACTGCTCGCCGTCGTTCAACTGGCGGGCGAACCTGGACGACGCCACCATCGCCAAGTTCCAGAAGGAGCTGGCCGCGATGGGGTACAAGTTCCAGTTCATCACCCTGGCCGGCTTCCACGCGCTGAACCATTCGATGTTCGCCCTGGCCCGCGGCTACGCGGATGAGGGCATGCCGGCCTACGTCAGGCTGCAGGACGCCGAGTTCAGCTCGGAGGACGAGGGCTACACGGCCACGAGGCACCAGCGCGAGGTCGGCACCGGCTACTTCGACCTGGTCACCTCCGCGATCAACCCGGGCGCCTCGACCACGGCCCTGACGGGATCCACCGAGGCCGCCCAGTTTGCCGGAGCTCACCACTGAGCGCCTCTCATCAGCCCCACCTGTGAACCCTTGGTGGGCCCAGAGCGCCACCTAGGGTTCACAGGTGGGCCCGGGCCCCGGGCGAGCGGGCGTTAACGGACTGCCGCGCGCAGAGCGGCGATGTAGCGGCGGGTGACCTGGCGCTGGAGCAGGCGGCTGACCGGCTTGCCAAGACGGGTCAGCGGGTGCCGCGGCCGCGAGAACGCGGTGACCTCGAAGACCATCCGGTCGCCGCGCCGCACGACGGCGAAGGCCTCCTCGCCCTGCTCGGGGTGGGCTGGCAGCGTTCCGTAGCCAAAGCCGCGGCGATCAGGCTCGTCATCAACGAAGACGACGCGGCAGGCCGCCGTCACATAGCCAGCCACCGGCAGCCGGATCAGCAGCGCGAAGGTGGCGCCGTCCTGGACCTCGTCGTCCGCGTACACGGTCAGCCCGGCGCGGGCCTGGACCTGCCAGGACAGCAGGGCCGCCGCGGCACGGCCGAAGGTCGCCTGGTCAAACGGGCCGAGATCGGCCGACTCGCGATCGTGCACGTAGCCAGCCGGAAGTTCGCCGCGGGTGGCGCCGACCTCGCGGTAGGTCAGTTCCCTGGCCGACTGCACGGCCACGAATTCACGTAGCTGCGCGGCCGACGGCTGACCGAGGTGGACCAGGCGCAAGGCTAAGGGACGAGGCCGAGGGTGGAGGAGGTGGCGGCGAAGTCGTCATCGTCGTACTCTTCGACCTCGGCCTGGTAACCGCGCCAGCGCGACGGCATGAACAGCGGGATGATCAGGACGGCGCCGACGAGCATGAGCGCGCCGCTGGACAGCATCGTGGCGAAACCGGTCGCGTAGTGACTGCCGGACATCGGGATGTAGGTGAGCGCCGTCCTGCCGCGCAGGATCACCAGCGCGGACCAGCCGATCAGGGCCAGGCCTGGCAAGCCAGGGGCCAGGGCCGAGACCCGGCGCACCGAGACCAGGATGCCGATGAAGAGCCCGGTGCCGAGCAGAGCGGCCAGCGGCAGGACGTTGTGCAGGTTCGTCCACGCGGCGGCGTCCCGCAGCCCGTGCGCCGCGAGAATGTCGTTGAACCTGGCGACGCCCCAGCCACCGCCGAAGAACAGGGCCGCCGCCGCTGCCAGGGCGAGAAAGAATCCAGTCACGTGCCGCATCCGCCACAACCCTCCGGTCACATTACTTCCGAGGACCTGGCTCCCCTGCACCGGCTGGCCCAGCGTGGCACGACTGGTCAGCTGGTGGCTGCCCGGCCTGCAGGCAGCTCCCCGAGCACGCGCCCGCGGCTTAAGACGCTCGCTGACGTGTGGCTCAGCCACTGGCCAGGTTACCGACCGTTAGCCGGCCAAACCTCGAAACCGGGAAAGCGCCTGGCGGTGACCTAACCGTCGGGCAGTCAGCGGGCCCGGTGTTTGCCCAGGCTGTGACGGATTGCGACGCGCATCTTGTTGAGCGGTTCGAGCAGCACATACGTCCGGTATGCGCCGCGCTCGATGAGCCGGAACTTCGCGCCGCGCGCCCCGGCCGGCACTGCGTAGCCGGCCGGACGGTAGCGGCGGAAGTCGGCGTGCATGCGCGCGAAGAACTGCCTGCGCTCGGTGCGCGGGACCAGCCGGCGCCCGCCGGACCCCGCGGCCTGGAAGACGGTGCTGTAGTGCCAGATGGCGCGCTCGAACACCGCGCGCTGCACCGCCGGCGTCGCCACCGGGTCGCCGGACTCCGCGAGCTTGCGCACCTTGTCAAGCACCTCTTCGTAGGCACTGAACACGCCCCAGTGCGCGCTGCTCGTCGTCGCCATGAACGACCCTGGCCGCGACCGCCGGTAGGAATAGCAGACCTGGTCGAGCGCGCTGATCCGGCCTGCCAGCAGCGCGGCGCAGGTGACCGGGATGTCCTCATGAATGCCTGCGCGGAACGGTTCGTCGAGCCCGACAAGGAACTCGCGCCGCAGCAGCTTGCTCCACGAGGTCATCGTGAGGTTGATCAGCCGCGGCGCGTCGGCGAGCGTGAACGTGCCGGCGGGCGCGGTGCCGAGCAGCGGCTCGCCCTGGCTGGGCCCTGTGCTGCCGTCCGGGTAGCGCTCCTCGTGGCCGATCAGCAGGACGTCGGGGCGGTCGGCCTCGAGCCGGGCGGCGACTGCCGGCAGCGCCCCGTCGGGAAGAAGGTCGTCACCATCGACGAACCATACGTACACGCCGCTCGCCCTCGCCAGGCCGGTGTTCCTGGCGTTGCCTGGCCCGCCGTTGCGGGCCAGGCGGACGACGGTGAGCCGCGGGTCGCGGGCCGCCCTGTCGTCGAGCAGGTCACCGCTGCCGTCGGCCGACGCGTCGTCGACGGCGATCACCTCGATGGCAGGGCCTTCGGGTCGGCTGCCGGCCTCGGGGCCGAGCAGCGAGTCGAGGCACGCGGGCAGGTACTGCCTGACGTTGCAGACCGGTACCACGATGCTGATCAGCGGTCCTTGCTGCGAATTGGGCATCGGCCGCTACCCGGACGAGTCGGCGGGCTGCGGAAGCGCCGGCGGCTGGCCAGCTGGAACATCGGGCTCGTCGACCTCCAGCGTCGACGGCCACCAGTTCCAGCGGCCCAGCAACACAACGGTCGATGGCACCAGCAACGTTCGTACCAGGAACGTGTCCATCAAGATGCCCAGGGCGAGCGACAGCCCGATGTCGCGGATCTGCTCACCGGCTGAGCCGCCGGCGACGAGCGTGAGAACAAGGAAGGACCCGGCGAGTACCAGGCCCGCAGACGTGACGGTGGTGCCGGTGACCGCCACGGCGCGGGACACCGCGTCGCGCAGCGACAGCCTGTGCGCTTCTTCCCTGATCCTGGTCATCACCAGGATGTTGTAGTCCTCCCCAAGCGCCAGCAGGAAGATGAACATGAGGAAGGGCAGGAAGAACACCAGGCCGCCGGCCCCGCCCAGGTTGATGAACAGCAGCGCGGCCAGGCCGAGCGCGGCCAGGTACGAGACGCCGACCGAGACGATCAGGTACAGCGGCGCGACCAGGCTGCGCAGCACGATGGCCAGCAGCAGGCCGATGACCAGAATCGCAACCGGGACGATCTTCTTCAGGTCGTGATTCGAGATCGAGCTGATGTCGTAGAGGGCCGGTGCCATGCCCGCCACGCCTGACGCCGTCGCGTGCATGGCCGTCGCGACGCGCGTTGTCTCGGCCCGCACCGACGGCACGGCGTTCATCGCCCTGGTGTGACCTGGATCCCCCGCGGCGAGCCCGACGGAGAACTGAATGGTCTTGCCGTCCGCGCTGACGTAGTTCCCGGTCGCACGGTACAGATGGTAGGCCGCCGCCGGGATCGGTCCGGTCTTCGGCGGCGTCGGCGACAGCTTCTGCGCCGGGCCGAGCGCGGCGTGCAGCCCGGCGTACTGGGCGGGCGTGAGCGTGAACCCGACCGGGTTCAGCGGGCCCGTGACGTGCGTGAACAGCCGACTTGACCTGAGAGCTGACGTGCCGGTGCCGAGCACCCCTGGGTTAGCCCAGACCGGTGTGGCGAGCCTGAAGATCAGATTGGTGGGGTTCGCTGACGCCTGCGGAAAGTATCTCGTCAGCAGCGCCTGGCCCACGGCTGAATCACTGCCCGCTGGAGCGGCGGTGTCGCCGCCGAAGCCCGCCCCCTTGTAGCCGGTCACGCCGATCGCGAGGCCGCCGAAGAACACCAGGCCGGCGAGCAGCGTGGGCACCGGGCGCGCGACGATCCGGCCAGCGACGGAGCCCCAGAAACCGGGTTTGCCGGTGCCCTGGATGTTCCATGGCAGCAGCTTCGGCCGCCCGAACGCGCGCTGGAACAGCGTGCGCTTGACCCCGAGCAGCGACAGCCTGACCGACAGCAGGGCAGGCAGCAGCGTGAGCGCCGCCAGCAGCGTGACGCCGATCGCGATCGCGAACGGGACGCCGAGGTCTGCGAAGAACGGGAAGCTGGCGAGCAGCAGCGTAAGGACGGCGGCGATGACGGTCGCGGCGGAGAACGTGATGGACTCGCCGACCCTGGTGACCGACGTGATAACGGCCTGCCAGGCAGGCTCGCGCGGCGAGCGCAGGTCCGCCCAGACCGACGTGCCGGGCCCGCCGTCATGGCCGGCGATGCGCAGCTGCTCGCGCACCCGGAACACCAGGAACAAGCCGTAGTCTGTACCGGCGCCGAGCACCAGGACGATCATGAGGAACTGGGCGATCGGCGAGACCTTCAGCCCATGCTGGGCCGCCACGGCCACGAGCGGCCCGGAGATGGCGAACGACAGGAACGCGGGCGCGAGGGTGACGAGGGCCAGCGTCAGCGACCGGAATATCAGCACCAGCAGGCTGACGATCAGGAGCACGGAGTACAGCTCGATCTGACCGCCCTGATTGCCGTTCGCCTTCTGCTGGTCGACCTGCACGGCGATGCTGCCGGTCAGGTGCACCCGCAGGCCGCCTGGCCGAGGCGCCTTCCTGATCGCCGCGCGCAGCCCGTCGATAAGGGTGGTACCGGCGTTCGGGTCACCGCCGAGTTGATGGGTGAGCACCATGAACTCGTTGGCCTGGCCCGACGGGCCGCCCTGTCCTGTCGATGACTGGCCGAGGTCGATGATGCGGACGACGGCCGGATCTGCCTTCAGCCTGGCCTGCACGGCCCTGAGCGCGGCCTTGTCCGCGGCCGTCAGCGGCCCGCTCTGCCTGGCCGCGATCATCGGGACCGGGAGCAGGTTCGATGTGCCGAACGGCCTGGCCAGTGCGGCCGCCTTGGAAATGGGCGCACTGGCCGGGAGGAACTTCGTATTGTCATTCTGCGTGACGCTGGCCAGGCTGGGCAGCAAGGCCGACGCCGCCATCGCGCCGGCGATCCACACCACCAGCATCGTCCAGCGGAACCGCACGCTGAACCGACCTATGGCGCCGAAGATGGCGTCGACGTTCATGGCCGTGAGCGTAGTGGACCTGACAGGCCGTCCTGGCTCTGCGCCCTTGACCGGCCGTGATCAGCCACGCGAGCGCCATTATCGCCGTTCGGCGGACCTCATCCCGGCAGGGTGAATACGCTGCCGGTCAGTGCCGGGTACGCCGGTGCGGGCCGTGGCGCGCGGGCCGCTGGCGCGGTACCCGCCTGGCCTCGCCCGGTGCCGCCGCGGCAGGATCAGGTGGCCATTTACGTGACATGCCGATGAAGGTGCTGGCCACCGGCGTCGTCGCCAGTCAGACTCGTGTCCTGGGGAGGACTCGCCCATGGAGACGAGCAGCCAGGAAGGACAGCGCGAGGGAACAGCGCGAAAGGGACACGGATGCATGAGCTGCGACTCGTCGCAGTAAGCGAGGACGGCAGCTACGCGGTCCTCGTGGTTCCCGGTCGTAGCGGGCGTTTCGCGCTGCCTATCGATGAACGGCTCAGAACCGTGGCGCGAGGCCAGTTCTCCCGGCTCGCTCAGTACGAGATCGAAGTGGAGAGTCCGTTGCGACCCAAGGAGATCCAGGACCGCATCCGCGCTGGCGAGACTGCCGAGGAGATCGCCGACGCGGCTGGCCTGCCTGTCGACCGCATACGCAGGTTCGAGGGTCCTGTGCTGGCCGAGCGGGAGTTCCGGGCGAAGGAAGCCCAGCGGGCGACGGTGCGCGGTCAGTCGGGTCCGGGGCCGCGGCTTGGCGAGATCGTGACCGAGCGGCTGGCATCCGAAGGCGCGAGCGGCGACGAGGTCGACTGGGACTCGCGGAAGCGGCAGGACGGCAACTGGCAGGTTCAGCTTGCCTACACGGTCGCCGGCCGCATGTACATGGCTGAATGGGTCTATGACCCGCGGAGCAAGCACGTCACCCCCGATGACGACGAGGCGGTCAGGCTCTGCCTGAGCGAAGCCGAGTGGCCCGGCCCGCGCCAGCCGGCCAGGCAGGCTGCTACCGCGACGGTCACGCCGATCCGGTCAGCGCCGGCCGGATCGCACCAGCAGGACCGGGCGCACGCTGACCGCCCGCACTCGGACCGGGCGGCGGGCAACGGCATCATGCATCCGTCGCTGCAAGGGCCCTCCGGGCCGGCTGCTGGCCTCGGGCCCTCCGGGCGGCTGCTGGCCTCGGGCCCTCCGGGCCGGCTGCTGGCCTCGGGCCGGCCGGAATCGCGGCTGGCGGAGCGCGCGCGGCCAGGCTCTCCGGACGTGCCGACGATGCGGTCCAGCCCGCACCGGCTCGGACCGCCGCCGGGCACACGGGCACGCAGGCCCGTCATGAGCAGGCTGACGAGCCCCAGGACGACACCGGGGTCGCTGGCAGCCTTCCCGCGGCGGCCGGCCAGGACAAGCCGCCTGCCGACGCCCGGTCGAAGCGGCGCAGTTCTGGCGGGCGAGCCAGGCGATCGTCGGTGCCAACCTGGGACGAGATCATGTTCGGCAACTCCCGCCAGCCCGACTAGCCGCCGCGGTGCGCGCCATACGGCACGGAGTACCCTGGCGGCCCGCATAGGATCCGACGGCGATGCGTGGCTGCTGCACGATAAGGACGAACCGCTTGGGCCGCTATCCGCGAGCAACCCGGTCAGCCTGGCTTCGGTCAGCGCTGGGCAGGCTCGCGGCGCTGGCCATCGTCGTCCCGGCGCTTAGCGGATGCGGGCTGCTGGGAGGCCTCAGCGGCTCACGGCAGGTCTCGCCGCAGTCGATGACCGTGACAAGCCCGGAATTCCGCCCCGACGTCGAACTGCCTCCGCAGTACACCTGCACAGACGGCCACAGCCCGCCGCTTTACTGGTCGGAAGCGCTCTCCCGCCAGCCGAAATCATTCGCCGTCGTGGTCGACGACGGGCAGGCGCCAATTACCCCGTACGTGTACTGGATTGTCTTCGATATCAGCCCGAGTACCACTGACATTGCGCAGAACCGGCTGCCAACAGGTGCGAGGCAGGCACAGAATAGTGCAGGGACGGCTCGCTACGACCCGCCCTGCCCGCAAGGCAGCACGCTGCACGCATACCGGTTCACCGTGTACGCCCTCGACGCGTTCCTGAAGCTGCCCGACGGTGCTGGTCTGCGTGCGACCTGGTCGGCCATTGCTCGACACGTGATCGGAGTCGGCCGCCTCACGGTAAAGGTCAGAGAGTAGCCATGAGGTCACAGACAGTAGACAGAGATGGTTAAACTTCTCGAAAGTCCTGACACAGACCATAGCGCTCCGCCAAAATTGACATTTAACGATTCGCCTGGCTTCTCAGTCCAGGGCGCTCGCGGTATCAGGGAGGCTCGCGTAATGGCCGCGCGAGGCCTGGCGAGCGTCGCCCAGGGTCATACTCCGTGATGGATGGTGCGATGCCGAAGACCGTGCTGATCATTCTGGCAGCCGTGGTCGCCCTTATTGTGATCGTCGTCCTGACGGGCATGCGCTACTTGCGTGCGGATGACGAGGATGACTTCGACGACGACGTTGCTGCTGAGCACGGCCGTTCCCGCAGCCACCAGGCGGCCGACCAGGCTCGGCCCAGGCAGCGTCACCCCGATGACTGGGGCGACGACCGGGACCGCGAGCGGGTAGGAGCCGCCAGGGGCGCCAGGCCTGTCCAGGGCCGTGACGAGCGCGGCGGCGGCCGTCGTGGTCCTGACCAGCGCGGTCCTGACCAGCGCGGTCCTGACCAGCGCGGCCATGACCAGCGCGGCCATGATCGCCGGGGCGATGACCGTTCCTGGCGTGAGGATAAGAGCCTAGCGGCCGGCCCGGACGCCCCGGGGCCAGCGGCCGGCGCGGAGGGGCCGGGGCGCAACGGCAGGTCAGTGCCAGCTGCCAGGGACCAGCGGCCGGCCAGGGGCGGACGGCGCGATCGTGACGTCAGCGAGCCGATGGCAGCGGTGGCCAGGTCCAGCAGGTCGCCGCGGGCCCGCGGCGCGAGCCGGGGCGATGACTACGACAGCCTGCCAGGCAAGCGGGTGCCGGACTACGATCGCGAGCCGCGCGACATCCGGGATCCTCATGACCGACGGGAGTCCCTGGACCGGCGCGAACGAGGCGACGGCCGCGTGAGCCGTGACAGGTCTGACGTTCGCGACATCCGACCAGCGGCGAGCGGGGACTCCGTCCCAGGCGTCAGGGATGACTCAGATCGAGACGAGCGCGACCGGAGGTCCACCACGAGGCCGAACGCGCGGCCTGACGCCCGCATGAACGGGTCTGCGCCCGATGACGACCTGCTGCCCGCGGTCAAGCCCCGCCAGAGCCGCGGCAAGCGCGACAGCGATGGCGACTGGCCGAGCAACGAGTGGGACGAGCTTTCCGACGTCGACTTCTGGGCTGAGCTGGCCTCCGACAAGCCCTTCACCGCGCAGGGGACCGCCGAGCCTGCCAGGACTGAACCGCCGAGGACGGAGCCCGCCAGAGCACAGCGCCGCGGCTCGCGAGCGGACCGCGACGTCCGACCTGACAGGGACGCGAAGCCAGAGCGGAGTACGCGGCATGACAGGGACCCAGCCCTGGACCGCGACCCGCGCCAGGACTCAGCCCTCGGCCAGGTGCGCCCCGACTGGCAGGACAGCAAGATCAGGCCCTCCGGGCGGGCTGGTGGCCTCGGGCCCTCCGGCGGGCTGGTGGCCTCGGGCCCCCCTGATCCCGTCACCAAGCAGTTCAGCCGCCAGGCACGCGAGCTGGAGTCCGGGATATTGCCGGCCGCACGCCACCGGGACTTCCCGGCCGACCGGTCGTCCGCTGCGCGGGCGCCGGACCCACGGCCGGCCATCGCCGACGACGATCCGCTGACGAGCCCGTCGTTCCCGCGGATCGCGGCCGACGACAGCAGGTCCTACGGCAGGACAAGGCCGGCGGCTGCCGAGTCCCGGCACGGCAGCACCAGCGGCAGGATGCCGGCCGACCCGCCGTCGTATCCGGGGCTGCCGCCTGTCGAGCCGGTGCACGGGATTGACAGCGTCAGCACCACCCGCCGCCATGCGCTGCCCGCGGCGAGCGCCGCGGACCTGACTGACGGATACCGCACGCCGGCCGCTGGCTACCCGGCGGCCGACCTGGCCCCGGTCGGCGAACCTTACGGCTCGCCGCCGGCGAGCAGTTCCTTGCCGGCCGCGTACCACACGCCAGCGGCGACGAGCTATCCGGCGGACAGCGCGACTGCCAGCTACCCGGTGCCCGCGCACTCGGGCAGCTACCAGGTGCCTGGCGAGGCCCCGTACGGCGGATCAGGTGGCTACCAGGCTGCGGCCAGCTATCCCGCGGAGCGTGCAACGGCCGGCTACCAGAACGGGTCAGGCGGCTACCTGCCGCCGGCAGGCGACGGGAACGGCTTCGCAGCCGAGACGAGCGCGGGCAGCTACCAGAGCCCGCCGCCGGCCGCAGAGTCGTACCGGTCCGACCTCGGAACAGGCAGCTATCAGGCCACGAGCGGCTACCCGCTGCCGCCGGATTACGGCTCAGGTCCCGGTGACGTGGCGGCCAGCTACCAGGGGAACGGTTACCAGCCCGAGTATCAGGGCTACGGCGGAGCGGCGTCGGACTCCGGGTCGCACCAGCGGCCTGAGCCCGGTTATCCGGGCGGGAGCTATTCCGGCGGAGCCGAGCACGACCTGCCTTCCTCGCTGCCCGCGGCACAGCCTGACCTGGGCTATCCGGTGTACCCGGCGCCGGTGCCAACCAGCCAGAACGGCTACGGCGCGGCGGCCTACCAGGGCGGCTACGACCCGGCCGGCTATCCGCTGCCGGCGCAGGAGCCGAACGGTTACGCGGGCGCTGACCCGTATGCCGTGGACCCCTACGGCCAGCATGGGTACGGCGGCACCGGCTACTGATCCGGGTTAGGGTCGTCAAGGAGACCGCCCATCCTCGAACGGACACCTGGAGCTGCGATGACCGGAGTACGGGTCCTCGTCGGCACGCGCAAAGGCGCCTTCGTGCTGACGTCAGACGGCACACGCAAGACCTGGGACGTCAGCGGGCCGCACTTCGCCGGCTGGGAGATCTACCACGCCAAGGGCTCCCCCGCCGACCCTGGCCGGCTGTACCTGTCGCAGTCCACCGGCTGGTTCGGCCAGCAGATCCAGCGGTCCGACGACGGCGGCGCGACCTGGCAGGCCGTCAGCAACGAGTTCAGCTACGACGGCATCCCGGGAACGCATCAGTGGTACGACGGGACCCCGCATCCGTGGGAGTTCGCCAGGGTCTGGCACCTCGAGCCGTCGCTGCACGATCCCGACACGGTTTACGCGGGCGTCGAGGACGCGGCGCTGTTCAGGTCCATCGACGGCGGGCAGCACTGGGAGGAGCTGTCCGGCCTGCGCAACCACAAGACCGGCCAGCAGTGGCAGCCAGGCGCCGGTGGCATGTGCCTGCACACGATCTTGCTCGACCCGGTGCACGACGGCCGGATGTTCGCGGCGATCTCGTCGGCTGGCGCGTTCCGCAGCGACGACTCTGGCCAGACCTGGCGGCCCGTCACCAAGGGCCTGCGCTCGGAGTTCATGCCCGACCCCGAGGCCGAGATCGGGCACTGCGTGCACCGGATCGCGATGCACCCGTCCCGGCCCGACGTACTGTTCATGCAGAAGCACTGGGACGTGATGCGCAGCGACGACGCGGGGGCGAGCTGGCACGAGATCAGCGGCAACCTGCCCACCGACTTCGGCTTCCCGATCAGCGTGCACGCGCACGAGCCGGACACCGTGTACGTCGTGCCGATCACCAGCGACTCGCTGCACTTCCCGCCGGACGGTCGGCTGCGCGTGTTCCGCAGCCGCACGGGCGGAAACGAATGGGAGCCGCTGACCGCTGGGCTGCCGCAGCAGAACTGCTACGTCAACGTGCTGCGCGACGCCATGGACGTGGACTCGCTCGAGGACTGCGGCATCTACTTCGGCACCACCGGCGGCCAGGTCTACGCCTCGTCCGACGGCGGCGACACCTGGTCAGCGCTGGTCAGGGACCTGCCGTCGGTGCTGTCGGTGGAGGTGCAGACCCTGTCATGATCAGGGTCGACCTGCCAGCCCACCTTCGGGCGCTAGCCGGTGTCAGCGGTGAGGTAACGCTGGACATCCCGGCGCCCGGCCAGGCCGGGGTTACGCTCGGGGACGCCCTCGACGCTCTCGAGGACAGCTACCCGGTGCTTCGCGGCGCGATCAGGGACCACCAGACCCGGCGCCGCCGCGCCTTCGTCAGGTTCTTCGCGTGCAAGGAAGACCTGTCGCACGAGGCGGCCGAATTCCCGCTGCCAGACCCGATACTCGCGGGAACCGAGCCGCTGCTCGTCGTCGGCGCCATCGCCGGCGGCTGAGCAGTGGCCGCCGACGTCATCATCGCGGTCAACGGGACCAGCGCCGCGCTGCCAGGCTCGATGCCGCTGCTGTCCGCGGTGCGTGACCGCCTCGGCCTGACCGGGGCCAAGCCTGGCTGCGGCGAGGGCGCCTGCGGCGCGTGCACGGTTCTGCTCGACGGCGAGCCGGTCAGGTCCTGCCAGCGCACAGTCTCCTCGGCCGCCGGCCGGGCGATCACCACGATCGAGGGTCTGTCGCCAGCGGGCGAAGCGGCCCTGCATCCAGTGCAGCGGGCGTTCGCCGAGGAGCCCGCCGCGCAGTGCGGCTACTGCACGCCGGGGATGATCCTGGTGACCGCGGCGCTGCTGGATCGCGATCCGCGACCCCGCGACGCGGTCATCGACGAGGCGCTGGCGGGCCAGATCTGCCGGTGCGGCAGCTACCAGCGCATCCGCGCCGCCGTGCACAGGGCCGCGGCCCTGCTGGCCGGTCAGGCTGCGGGCGCAGGCACGGGCCCAGGGACCGCGGCGAGCCGCTCAGGCGGGCAAGGTGAGCCGGACGGCCGGTGGGGCCCGCCGCTTCCCGGTAATCCTCAGCACCGGCCGCCGCGGCCGTGGGACCTGACCGAGCCGGCCCGCAGGGACTGGTTCGCGATCCTTGGCGACGGGCTCGTCGTCGCGCTCGAGGCTGATCCGTCCGCGCCGGAAGCCTGGAGCACGGCGGCGACCGCGTGGCTGCACGTCAGCCCCGCCGGAATGGTCACCGCGTTCACCGGCAAGGTCGACGTCGGTCAGGACAACATGACCGCGCTGCGGATGCTGGTCGCCGAGGAAATGGGCGTGCCGCTCGGGCAGGTGCGGCTGGCTATGGGCGACACGGACCTGTGCCCGTTCGACATGGGCACCTTCGGCAGCCGCTCGATGCCGGACGCGGGCGGCGTGCTGCGCAGAAGCGCGGCCCATGCCAGGACCCTGCTGCCGGTCAGGCCCGGTGAGCGGCGGATGGAACTGGTCTCCGGCACGATCGCGCTGTCCGATCCGGCGCGCTGGCGGCTGGCCGGGCGTCCGCATGTGCCGCCAGGCGCCGTCGCGGCGGTGACCGGCGCCCGGCGCTTTGCCTCCGACCTTCGCCAGCCAGGCATGTGGCACGGCGCGCTGCTGCGGCCGCCCGTTCCTGGTGCGACGCTGCGCGCGTTCGACCGGGCTGCGGTGGCCGGCCGCGCCGATGTCATCGTCGTTCGGGCCGCGGACCTGGCGGGCGTGGTGGCGGCCGATCCCGTTATCGCGGCCGACGCGATCGCAGCCCTGCAGGCCACGGCCGACTGGGATGTTCCCGCGCTGCCGTCAGACGATGAGCTGACTGAGTACCTGCGCGCTCATCCGCCGGCTGATGGCGCCGGGCGCTGGGCCGAGCCGCACGAGGAGCAGGAGGGATCGGCGGCCAGCGCGCTGGAGAGCGCTGCCGTGCGCCGTGAGGCGACCTATACGGCCGCGTATGTCGCTCCGGCCGCGCTCGAGACCAGGGTGGCGCTCGCGACCTGGGACGATGGACGACTGACGGTCTGGACAGGCACCCAGACGCCGTTCCCGGTGCGGGCACGGGTGGCGGCTGCGCTGGCGGTGCCCGAGCATGACGTCCGGGTGATCGTGCCGGCGACCGGTGGCGGGTTCGGCGGCAAGCACGCGGCGGTCATCGCGATCGAGGCTGCCGTCCTGGCGCGGGAGGCCGGCCGGCCGGTGCGCGTCGCGTGGAGCCGGCGCGAGGAGTTCACGGCCGGGACGCTGCGTCCCGCCGGCGTGATCGACATCGCCGCCGGCGTCACTGCCGACGGCGCCTTGTCGGGGTGGACGCACGTGAACATCAACTCGGGGGCGGCCGGGATCGGCACCCCGTACCTGGTCGCCGACCGGCGGCTGGAGTACCGGGCGGCCGATGGCCCGCTGCAGAGGGGGTCCTACCGCGCGCTGGCCGCGACCGCGAACAACTTCGCCAGGGAGTCGATGATCGACGAGCTGGCGCACGCGACCGGCACCGACCCGGTCGAGTTCAGGCTCCGCAATCTCGCCGACGAGAGGCTGGCCGCCGTGCTGCGCGCCGTTGCCGGTCACATCGGCTGGGAAGCCGATCATGAGCAGCGTGGCTGGCAGGCTGGCCGCGACCGCGTGCCTGGCGTGGGCGTGGGCATCGCGTGCGGCCTGGAGAAGGACGGCAGGGTCGTGACCGCGGCGCAGGTGGCGATCTCCCGCGGCCAGGTGCGGGTTACGGGGCTGGTGACCGGCTATGAGTGCGGCGCCATCGTCAACCCGCACGCGGTCCGCAGCCAGATCGAGGGTGCCGCCGTGATGGCGCTCGGCGGCGCGATGTTCGAGGCGATCAGGTTCTCGGGCGGCGCGATCACCAACGCGGCGTTCTCCGCCTACCGGGTGCCGCGGCTCGCCGACATCCCGCCGATCGAGGTGATTCTGCTCGACCGGCCCGACCTGCCGTCCGCCGGTGCCGGCGAGACGCCGATGATCGCCGTTGCCCCGGCGATCGCGGCGGCGATCTTCGAGGCTTCCGGCCGCCGGATCAGGTCCCTGCCGCTCACCGCGGACGGGAGCTTGCCCGCGTAGCGGTGGCTTCGCCGCCCGACGGCGGGACCCCGCCGCGTGCGCCTTAGTGGTGGAAGCCGGTGGTCCTCCTGCCTTCCCTGGGCAGCGGGCCCTCCAGCCCGTCCAGATACGCGACAGCGGCCGCGATGTCGTCGAGCAGCGCGTCGGCCAGGTCCATCGACATGCCGTTGCGCACCACCACCCGCTGGACCGTGATGTCGCGGAGGTTGCCGGGCAGCGGATAGGCAGGCACCAGCCAGCCTTGCTGGCGCAGCTGATTGCCGAGGTCATACAGGTCCCACTTGCTGGTGTAGCCAGGTTTCAGCCGCCACGCGAACACGGGAATCCCCGGACCCTCCGCCCACAGCTCGAACGGCGCCATCGCGGCGATTCGCCCGGCCAGGTGGCTGGCGACGTCCTGCGAGGCTTGCTGAACCGACCGGTAACCCTCGCGGCCCAGCCGCAGGAAGTTGTAGTACTGCAGCAGCACCTGCGCGCCGGGCCTGGAGAAGTTCAGCGCGAACGTAGGCATCGAGCCGCCCAGGTAGCTGACGTCGAAGATCAGGTCCTCTGGCAGGTACTCCTTACTGCGCCAGACCACCCAGCCAAGACCCGGATAGACCAGGCCGTACTTGTGGGCGCTGGCGTTGATCGAGTGCACCCGGCCAAGCCGGAAGTCCCACTCGAGTTCGGGCTGCAGGAACGGTGCGACGAAGGCGCCGGAGGCGCCATCGACGTGGATCGGGATGTCCAGGCCGGCCCGCTCCTGGATCTGGTCGAGCGCAGCGGCGATCTCGCGGACTGGCTCATAGCGGCCGGTGTAGGTGACGCCCATGATGGCGACCACGCCGATCGTGTTCTCGTCGACGTATGACGCGAGGTCGTGGCCGTCGAAGGTCTTGTGCTGCTCGGTGACCGGAATCAGTCGAGGTTCCACGTCCCAGTAGCGGGCGAACTTCTCCCAGCAGACCTGAACAGCCGAGCTCATGACGAGGTTCGGCCGGCTGGCCGGCTGGCCGGCCGCCTGCCTGGTTCGCTGCCAGCGGCGCTTGAACGCGAGCCCGCCGAGCATGCAGGCCTCGGATGATCCGATCGTGGACGTGCCGATGGCCGCGTGCGGATCCGGCACGCGCCACAGCATCGCCAGAATCTTCCAGCAGCGCTCCTCGATTTCCGCGGTCGCGGGGTACTCGTCCTTGTCGATCATGTTCTTGGCGAAGGACTCGGCGTACAGGCGACCGGCCGCGTCGTCCATCCAGGTGCCGACGAACGTCGCCAGGTTGAGGCGGGCATTCCCGTCGAGCATCGCCTCGTCATGCACGATCTGATAGGCCGTTTCGGGCAGCATAGGGTCATCGGCCAGCGCGAACCGCGGCCGCTCGGTGGCCTCGCCAGGCCGCGAAAAGAGCGGGTTGACCTCGATGCCGCGGCGTCTGGGCGTCATGATGTGAGACTACTGGGAAGGGGTGTCCCTATGAGGTCAGCCGATCTGCTTGCTGACGGGCTCAGCAGGGTGCGGGAAGTGGTCCACGAGGTGGCGACCGGGCTCACGCCCGAGCAGCTCGAGTACCGGCCGATCCCGACCGCGAACTCGATCGCGTGGCTGATCTGGCACCTGACCAGGGTGCAGGACGACCACGTCTCCGATGTCGCGGGCACGGAACAGGTGTGGACGACTGGCGGCTGGGCCGAGCGGTTCGGCCTGCCCTTCCGCGCGGCGGAGACCGGCTGGGGCCACACATCCGGTCAGGTCGGGCAGCTGCACGTGGCGTCCGCGAGCCTGCTGACCGGCTACCACGACGCGACCTACGAGGCGTCGCTGCGGTTCGTCCGCACCGTCAGTGACGATGACCTGGACCGGATCGTGGACGAGCGCTGGGACCCGCCGGTGTCGCTCGGCGTCCGGCTGGTCAGCGTCATTGACGACGACGCGCAGCACGCCGGTCAGGCCGCGTACCTGCGGGGCCTGCTGACCGGGGACTAATGACTGCCAGGCCAGGCCCGCAAGGACGATAGACTCCGGCCCATGTTTCCCGTCCTGTCTGACAAGCCAGACGCCGACGCGCTGGAACGCGCGATCCTCGACTTCTGGGAGCGTCAGGACATTTTCGCCAAGATGCGGGCCAGGAATGCCGGCGGCCCGAGGTTCAGCTTCATCGACGGGCCCGTGACCGCCAACAAGACGCTGGGCGTGCACACCGCGTGGGGCAGGACGCTGAAGGACGCGTTCCAGCGGTACAAGGCGCTGCGTGGCTTCGATCAGCGCTACCAGAACGGGTTCGACTGCCAGGGCCTGTGGATTGAAGTCGGCGTCGAGAAGCAGCTCGGCCTGAACTCCAAGCACGAGATCGAGGAGTACGGCCTGGAGGCGTTCGCCGCCAAGTGCCGCGAAGTCGTCGAGTGGTCGGCGGCGGAGCTGATCGCCGGGTCGGTCAGGCTCGGCCAGTGGATGGACTGGGGCAAGGACTACTACACCTTCTCCGACACGAACATCGAGTACATCTGGAAATTCCTGCGCGTCGTGCACGACCGCGGCTGGCTTTTCGTGGGCCACCGGCCGACGGAGTGGTGCCCTCGGTGCGGCACGTCGATCTCGGCACACGAGCTCGTCGGCAGCTACGTGGAGCGCGCCGACCCGTCGCTGTACGTCAGCTTCCCGCTGCCTGACCGGCCTGGTGAGGCGCTGGTCATCTGGACCACGACCCCGTGGACGCTGCCCGCCAACGTGGCCGCCGCGGTCAGGCCGGACGCCGAGTACGGCAGGACGGCGGGCGGCGACTGGATGGCGGTCCAGCGCGGCGAGGACGAGGAGTTCACGCAGGTGCTGCCGGGTTCTGAGCTGGTCGGCTGGCGGTACGGCGGGCCGTTCGACTACCTGGCGCCCGGCGGCAGCGTCGAGCACCGGGTCGTCGGCTGGGACGAGGTGTCGCTGGACGAGGGCACCGGGGTCGTGCACATCGCCCCTGGCTGCGGCTCGGAGGACTTCGACCTCGGCAAGGCGCACGACCTGCCGGTGCTGACGCCCGTCGACGAGTCGGGCCGGTTCTACCCCGAGTACGGCTGGCTCGCAGGTCTGTCCACTGCCGAGGTGGCCGACAAGATCGTCAACGACCTGAAGCAGCGCTCGCTGCTGGTCAAGGCCGGGCACATCACGCACCGCTATCCCGAGTGCTGGCGCTGCCACACCCCGCTGATCTTCCGGATCTCCGACGACTGGTTCATCTCGGTCGCCGAGGTCAGGGAGCCGATGCGGGCCGCGAACCGGACCGTGGAGTGGACGCCCGCCTACATGGGCAGCCGGATGGACGACTGGCTCGTCAACATGTCCGACTGGAACATCTCGCGGCGGCGCTACTACGGCCTGCCGCTGCCGTTCTACCAGTGCTCGTGCGGGCACCTGAACGTGATCGGCTCGCGGGCCGAGCTCGCCGAGCGCGCAGTCGACCCGGCCGCACTGGATGGCCTGAAGGAGCTGCGCAGGCCGTGGATCGACGCGGTCAAGATCCGCTGCGAGGAGTGCGGCGAGCAGGTCCAGCGGATCACCGAGGTCGGTGACGTCTGGCTGGACGCCGGCATCGTGCCGTTCTCGACGCTGGGCTGGGAAAGCGAGAAGTACGTCGATGAGGGCTACGCGACCGGCGCGGCCAACGGCCTGACCACGGCCGACCTTCCTGACGAGGCGTACTGGGAGAAATGGTTCCCCGCTGACTGGGTGTCGGAGATGCGAGAGCAGATCAGGCTGTGGTTCTACTCGCAGCTGTTCATGTCCGTGATCCTGACCGGACGCGCTCCGTACCGCAAGGTGCTCGGCTACGAGAAGATGCTGGACGAGCGCGGCCGCGAGATGCACGGCTCGTGGGGCAACGCGATCAGCGCGGACGAGGCGTTCGCCAGGATGGGCGCCGACGTGATGCGCTGGCAGTACAGCGCGCAGCCGCCGAACCAGAACCTGCTGTTCGGATTCGGCCCTGGCAAGGAGATTCAGCGCAAGCTGCTCACGCTCTGGAACAGCGTCTCGTTCCTCGCCCAGTACGCGAACACGTCGGGCTTCACGCCGTCGATGGCCGACCTGGACGCGATGACGTCAGCGGACGAACCCTGGCCTGGCATGCAGGCGCTCGACCGCTGGCTGCTGGCCAGGACCGCGCGGCTGATCGAGGACGCGACCCACGGCTACGAGCAGTACCTGACCGTCAACGTGCTGCGAGCCTTCGAGTCCTACCTCGATGACCTGTCGAACTGGTACATCAGGCGGTCCAGGCGGCGGTTCTGGGACAGCGACGAGGCGGCGCTGCGCACGCTGTGGACCGGCCTGGTCCAGTCGATCAGGGTGATCTCGCCGATCACCCCGTTCCTCGGCGAGCACATGTGGCAGTCGCTGGTCGTCGCGGTCTGCCCTGAAGCGCCGGAGTCGGTCTTCCTGGCCGGCTGGCCAGAGGCAGGCAGGGTCGACGACGATCTGGTCGCCAGCGTGGCCGCGGTCCGCCAGGTCGTCGACCTCGGCCGCAGGGCCAGGGCGAACGCCAGGATCAAGACCCGCCAGCCGCTGCGGACGCTGGTGGTCGAGGGGGCCGGCGGGATCGAGGGTCACCTCGGCGAGATCGCCGACGAGCTGCGGGTCAAGCACGTCAGCCAGGACCGGATCGAGACGACGGGGCTGCGGGTCAAGCCGAACTTCCGGGCGGTCGCGCCGCGGCTCGGCGCGAGCATGCCGCTCGTCAAGCGGGCACTGGACGCTGGCGAGTTCCGCGAGCTAGACGGCGGCAGGTTCGAGGTGCTGGACTTCGTGCTCGAGCCAGACGAGGTGTTCGTCGAGCGGCTGGAGAAGGCCGGCTGGGCAGTCGCAGCCGAAGACGGCGTCACGGTCGCCCTGGACAGCACCCTCGACGACGAGCTGCTCCGCGAAGGCCGGGTCTACGAGCTGATCCACCTGGTGAACACCATGCGCAAGGAGCGTGGCCTCGGCCTGTCCGACCGGATCGTGCTGTCGCTGCCGCACACCGACGCCGACCTGCTCGCGTACCGGGACTGGATCGCGGCCGAAGTGCTGGCCGTCTCAATCGACCTGGCACCCGTCGATCAGGTCACCTTCGAGCGCGCCTAACCGCTATTGTTGGGTAAATGCGCCGAACTATTGCCGCTGTGCGCGGCGATCTCCTCGACGTCGGCGGCCAGCCCGGGCGTCGTGCTCCGGCGATGCGCCAGCCAGAAGATCCAGCAGTGGTCGGTGGCAGGCCGCGATGAACTGCGTAACAAATCGGACGGCAAATGCCTGACCGCCCCGGGCAGCAGCCTGCAGGCCGGCACCCAGGTGACCGCGACACGGTGCGTCAACGCGAAGAACCAGACCTGGTGGCTGCCTTAGCATCCGCCCGGGAGGGCAAGGAGTGCGCGCGGTCCTGAAGGCCTCGTCCGGCGCGGTGACGTCGACAGGAACGGCCGTCATCCCGACGGCGGTAGCGCCCCGCCAGGTTGAGCGGCTGGTCGTCGAGGAACACGACGTCGGCGGGCGCGACGCCGAGCTTGCCCGTCATCAGCAGGTAGATCCTCGGGTCGGGTTTCGAGCTCGTCGATCCAGGACTGGGAGTGGAACGCGCCGAGGTCGTTGGTGAGGATGCCGACCGGCAGCCCGGCCGCGCGGGCGTCGGACATGAGCGCCCTGGCCTCCCGGCGCGCGAGCACGTTCTCGGCGTCGGTGTACATGGCGCGGATCAGCTCCCTCGTGGTTCCTGGCCGGCCCGTCAGCGCGCCGAATTCGGCGGCGCGGATCGCCCAGTACTGGCGCTCGCTGAGAGCGCCCGACGCGACCTGGCGCCACTGCGGGTCTGCGCCAGGGTCGAACGGGCCGGTCCACGCCACGCTCCAGGCAGGCAGCCCGAGCGTCGGCCGCCTGCTGCCCACCTTGTCGACGTCGCGGACCAGCTCCATGGCATGCCCGCTGGGAGTGTCGAAGCGGATGGACTCGCCTTGCCCGACGCTCTGGCCGCGGCTGACCCGCTGCACGGGGAATCCGTACCGCCCGACCGCTCGCTCGAATTGCGCCAGGTCGTCGTCGCTGGTGACCTTGAAGGACATGAGGTCGAAGCCGACCCTGGGCGCGTATGTGAGCCGCAGTGAGTGGTGGTCTGTCTCGTCCCAGCAGCGCAGATACGCCGAGTCCGCACTTCGCGCCACTTCAACCATGCCGATGACCTTGGTGTAATAGGCGCAGGCAAGATCAAGGTCGGTGACGGTGATGTCGACGTGGGACAGGCGCAGGATCCCCACGGCCTCACCCCTTCGCGGATCCGCTGCTTGCTGGGAAGGTAGATCGCGTGTCCCGCATATAGGACCGATGTACCTCCATGCGGGACACAGGTCTTACGGTCGTCGCATGCCGGACTCGCGATCTGCGCTCGGGAGCCCCGAGGACGCCCGCGCCAGCCTGCGCGAGTATGTACGCGCGCTGCATCAGGCGTACCTCGGCGGCGGGCGCCCGCTGGCGCCCGGCGAGCGTGCGGCGCTGCCGCTGCTGGCAGCCGACGGCGTGACAGTGGTGGTCGCCGCGGCCCGCCACCTGCACCTGATCGCGACGACGGACGCGCTGCCAGCGCCGCACGGACAGGAGGTCGCCGAGCCTGACGAGCTGGACGGCATGCGCTGGGTCGTCAGGTACTACGACCCTGTCGTCCTGCCGGAGCTCGGCATGCAGCGTGCTGTACCACCTGTCCGTCAGCCCAGGCGGCGGCCTGACCGGACATCACGCGCAACACGCGGGAACAGCCCTGGTCAACGAGCACGCCGCGGCCACCAGGGACGGTGCGAGCCTGCGGGCGCTGCTGCCGCGCCGCGAGGACGTCCCGGTGCGGATGTTCGGCAGGATCGGCAATCGAGGGGCCGCCCACTCGACCGCGTCAGGCAAGGTGCTGCTCGCCTTCCTGCCGCCTGGCGAGCTCGACAGGCGGCTCGCGGGGGTGCGGCTGGCCCGGCGGACCCCCTGCACCGTCACGAGCCATGACCGGCTCAGGACGGAGCTGGCCAGGATCAGGGCATGGGGCTGGGCAGAGAACATCAACGAGGCGCAGATGGGCTTCGCCTCCGTCGCGGCTCCCATCCGCAACCCGTCAGGCGAGGTCGTCGCCGCGCTCTCGGTTGCCGGGCCCGTGCGGCGGCTCGACGGCGACAACCTGCGCCGGTATGCCAGGCCGGTCGCTGAGTGCGCGGCGCAGATCAGCAGGCGGCTCGGCTGGGCGAGCTGTCCCGACCAGCGGAGGTACCTTCTTGACCATCTTGTCCGATTCCGATGTCGCTGAGCTCGCCGCGGCGCTGTACGGGGCCCGGCGTTCCGGCGTGCCGATCGAGCCGCTGACCGACAGCCACGAGGGCATGTCGGTAGCCGACGCCTACCGGGTCCAGCGCGACCTGACAGGCCGGCTGCTTGCGGACGGGGACCGGGTCGTCGGCTACAAGCTCGGCCTCACCAGCGCGCCGATGCAGCACATGTTCGGTGTTGACTCGCCCGACTTCGCTCCCGTGCTTGCCTCGCACGTGGTCTCCGACGGCGCCGAGGTGCGCGTCGCTGACTTCATCCACCCGCGGGCGGAGGCGGAGATCGCGCTGGTGCTCAGCGAGGACCTGGCCGGACGCGACTGTACCGCGCTCGATGTCGCAAGGGGCGTGGCCGGAGCGGCCGCCGCGATCGAGATCGTGGACAGCCGCATCGCCGCATGGCGGATCAAGCTCGCCGACACCATTGCCGACCTGGCCAGCAGCGGCGCGATCGTGCTCGGCTCGGCGATCGTCCCGGCCGGCGGCTTCGACCTGCGGCTGGCAGGGATGGTGTTCAGCAGGGACGGCGAGGTGATCGCGACCGGAGCCGGCGCGGCCGCGCTCGGCAGCCCGCTGCACGCGACGGCCTGGCTGGTCAGGACCCTGGCCGCGTTCGGCGAGTCACTGCGGGCCGGTCAGTTCGTGATGACGGGGGCGCTGCACGCGGCTGTCGACATCGCACCAGGCCAGCGGTACCGCGCTGAGGTCGACAGGCTGGGCCCGGTCGGGCTGCGGATTCAGGGATGAGGAGGCTCGGATGACGGTGCGGTGCGCGATCATCGGATCGGGCAACATCGGCACGGACCTGATGTTCAAGCTGCTGCGGTCCGACGCGCTCGAGCTGGTCGCGCTGGTCGGCATCGACGAGGCGAGCGAAGGGCTCGCGCTGGCAAGGGCGCGGGGCATCGAGGCGCCGCCCGCGGGGATCGGCTGGGTCAGGGCCCACGCCGCGGGGGTCGACCTCGTCTTCGACGCAACGAGCGCTGCAGTGCATGTGCGGAACGCGGCCGTGCTCGCCGGCCTCGGCATCGCCGCCATCGACCTGACACCGGCCGCGCGCGGGCCGAAGGTCGTGCCCAGCGTGAACCTCGGCGAGCATCTGGACGCGCCCAACGTGAACATGATCACTTGCGGCGGGCAGGCAACCGTTCCCATCGTCGCCGCCGTGAGCCGGGTGGCCAGCGTGCCGTACGCGGAGATGGTGTCGACGGTGGCGTCCCGGTCCGCCGGCCCGGGCACCAGGCAGAACATTGACGAGTTCACCAGGACGACGGCGCGGTCGCTCGAGGAGGTCGGCGGCGCGGGTATCGGCAAGGCGATCATCGTCCTGAACCCAGCCGAGCCGCCGATCCTGATGCGCAACACCGTGTTCTGCGGGCTGCAGGACGGCAGCGACCGCGAGGCCGTCCTCGCCTCCGTCGAGCAGACGGTGGCCGATGTAGCGCGGTACGTGCCCGGGTACCGGCTGAAGAGCCGTCCTGTCATCGAGGAAGGCCCGTTCTGCACGCCGGGCGGCGTGGTGCCGCACCGGGTCGTCGTGCTGCTCGAGGTGGAAGGGGCGGGCGACTACCTGCCTGCCTACGCAGGCAACCTGGACATCATGACGGCCGCTGCCACTGCTGTCGGCGAGGCTAAGGCCGGGCACCTGGCGGGAGTGGCCGCATGACACCGCCGTTCCGGCTCACGGACTCCACGCTCCGCGACGGCTCGCACGCGGTCGCGCACCAGTACACGATCGACCAGGTCACCGGCATCGTGGCGGGCCTGGACGCCGCGGGTGTCCCGGTGATCGAGGTCTCGCACGGTGACGGCCTCGGCGGATCGTCGTTCAACTACGGCTTCTCAGGCACCGACGAGATGGCGCTGATCCACGCGGCCGTGGCCACGGCGAAGCGGGCCAGGATCGCCTGCCTGCTGCTGCCGGGGATCGGGACGGCTGAGGACCTGAGGGCCATCGGCGACGCTGGCGTCAGCGTCGCGCGGGTCGCCACGCACTGCACCGAGGCCGACATCGCCGAGCAGCACATCGGCATGGCCAAGCGGCTCGGGATGGAAGCCGTCGGATTCTTGATGATGAGCCACATGGTCGGCCCCGATGAGCTGGTCGCGCAGGCCAGGATTATGCAGGAGTCCGGTGCCGACATCGTGTACTGCGTGGACTCGGCTGGCGCGCTGACCGTCCCAGAAGCGAGAGACCGGATCGCCGCGCTGGTGGCGGGCCTGGACATCGCCGTCGGCATGCACGCGCACGAGAACCTGTCGCTGTCGGTGGCGATCTCGCTGGCTGCCCTCGAAGCTGGTGCGACGCACATCGACGGCTGCACCGCTGGGGCGGGCGCGGGCGCCGGCAACTGCCCGACGGAGACGCTCGTTACCGTGTGCCAGAAGATGGGCATCGACACCGGCATCGAGGCCCTCGCGCTGATGGACGTCGCCGAGGACATCGTCAGGCCCGCGTTGCGGCGGCCGCAGATCGTGGATCGCGCGGCGCTGACGCTCGGCCTGGCCGGCGTGTACGGATCCTTCATGTTGCACTCCGAGCGCGCCGCGCTGCGGTACGGCGTCCCGCAGGCCGAGATCCTGCTCGAGCTCGGCAGGCGCAAGGCCGTCGGCGGTCAGGAGGACATGATCATCGACGTGGCGCTCGAGCTCGCGGAGCGCAAGGCGGCCGCGCACGAGGCGGAGCGTCAGGAGGCACCGCGGCCAGCAGGGGCGGCAGCGCACGCGGGAACGCGGCCATGACCGACCCGGCAGGACTGGCCGCACGGCTGATCGAGGCCGCGGCCAAGTGCGCCGGCATCGAGGCGCTGACCTCGACCGGGGGCCCGTTTGACGCCGAGGCCGCGTACCAGGTGCAGGACGAGGTTGTCGCCGACCGGGTCCGCAATGGCGGCAGCATCGTCGGTGCCAAGCTGGGGCTGACCAGCGCCGCCAAGCAGCGGCAGATGAAGGTGGACGAGCCGCTCTACGGCTGGCTCACCGGTGACATGGCCATCGACGTCGGCCAGCCGCTGCCCTGCGCGGCGTTCATCCAGCCACGGTGCGAGCCCGAGATCGCGTTCTTGCTCCGGACCGATCTGGCGGGAGGGCACGTGACGGCGGCCCAGGTGCTGGCCGCCACCGGAGCCGTCTACCCCGCCATTGACGTACTCGACTCGCGGTTCGCCGGATACTCCTTCACGCTCCCCGACGTGATCGCCGACAACGCGTCGGCGGCGGGCTTCGTCCTTGGCGGCCAGGGTACCGATCCGTCAGGAATCGACTTGCGGCTGACAGGCGTCGTCCTGGAGAAGAACGGCGAGCTGGCCGGCACGGCGGCCGGGGCGGCGGTGCTGGGTCACCCCGCCGCGTCCGTGGCCTGGCTGGTCCGCGCGCTCGCCGCGCGAGGCCGCGGCCTTTCCGCCGGCCAGGTCGTGCTCTCCGGAGCCCTGACCGAGGCCGTTCCGGTGTCGGCGGGCGACGTGATCGTGGCACGGTTCGACCGGCTGGGAACCATCGAGATCGCCTGTCGCTAGCAGGGCAGGCGAACAGGCAGACAGGAGGAGTCGTTGCCGCTCTGGAGTCTCGGGGTGCTGACCATCGGGGGCAGTGCTATCGCTCGGCGTGCAGGGTGTCGCGACCGCCGCGACGGCGCATCCCGCGGGGGCGTCCCGCCCGGCGGCTGCCGCGCATCCGGCGATCGCGCATCCCGGGACCGTCAGGCCGAACGCCGTCGGCGAGCTTGACTGCAACGGGCTCAGCCCGATCCAGCATCCGGCCAAGCCCGCGGTCATGTGTCAGGACCCGCGGGGCGCGGATGACGGCAGGTTCACCGAGAACGGCCACTACATCGGGCACGACGAGCCGTCGGTGCGGTTCCTGTCCAGCAGGCCCGGTTCGGGCAGCAACTTCACGATGACCGAGACGCTGCCGAAGGATCCTGGCAGGCGCCCGACGGTCAAGAACCCCGGCCAGGACAGGACGCACTGGTTCGAGCTCTCGCTCGCCCCGTGGATGTCGATGACGGTGTGCGACCCGAACTCTGCGCCCTTGCTGCCGTGCAAGCCGAGCTCGGATGCGAACGCGCCGCGCGGCTCCTACCCGGGCGGCGGCGCGGCGTTCGTGGAGCTGCAGTTCTACCCGCCTGGTTTCGCGCCGTTCGCTGACAGCATCAGCTGCGACAACACGCACTGGTGCTCGGCGCTGACGATCGACAGCCTCGAATGCACGGGCGACGGGTCCGGCCCGTGCAATAACGACTGCGTCGAGCCGGTGAACTTCGCGTTCGTGCAGCGTGGTGGCGTTCCGCCGGGTCCGCCAAGCCCGCAGCGGTCCAATGACGCGACCTTCACCCCGAACAAGCGCACGCTGATGATGAACCCAGGCACCTCATACCGGGCCGACTGGCCGGACTCGACCAGGTCAGGACCGTTCCCGACGCCGTTCCTGCAGGAACAGCCGACGACGGCGGGCGGGCACCAGTATGGCCAGATCCAGTTCGTGACCGACGCGAGCGCGACCGAGTTCAACACGGCCTGCGACCTCACGACGGGGACAGGCTGCGTGCTGCCACCGAAGGGTCCCGGCCACTTCTACCCGTACTTCACCCAGGCCAGCGTCAACGGCGACTGCGTCTGGGAATTCGGGAACATGCCGAACGGCAACACGTTCGGCGGGGACGCGCAGTACGGCTCGGTCGGTCCTGGAACGATCGGTGCGTTCGTCGGACCGATTATGCAGAATCCGCATTGCTAATCCCGTTGGTGTCCTAGGCGGCGGCGCGGAGATCATTTCCGCGCCGCCGCGCGGTTCCCGCGGCTTCATGATCGCCTCGGCGGCCAACGGCTTCGCGAACACCAGCCCGGTCACGTGCGGCGGCCCGTTCGTGGGTCCGGTGCTGAGGACCCGCCGCTGCTAGCGGTGGCGCTCAGCTAGCGTCGGCCAACCGAGTAATTTAACCCATTTGACGGGATTCGACATCTCCTCCATTCTGGACCGGCCACGATCGCTGGATGCCGAGGAGGACTCACGATGAACACGCAGCCCCGCTTCGACACAATCCGCACCGGCCGGCTGCTGATGCGGCGGTGGCGCGAATCCGACCGGGAGCCCTTCGCGGCGCTCAACGGCGACCCGGAGACGATGGTGCACTTCCCCGCCACGCTCGACCGGGCCGCGAGCGACGCGTTCATCGAGGTGATCGAGGCAAGGTTCGAGCATCGGGGCTACGGGCTCTGGGCGCTTGAGGTGACCGAGACCGGTCAGTTCATCGGCTTTACCGGGCTCAACCCGATGCCCGACGGCGTGCCGGGAGCCGGCGGCGTCGAGGTTGGCTGGCGGCTGGCAAAGCACGCCTGGCATCGCGGCTATGCCACCGAAGCCGCCAGCGCCGCGCTCGAGGTCGCGTTCCGCGGCGTCGGCCTGAAGGAGATCTGGTCGATGACAGCGGTGCTGAACGAGCCGTCCCAGGCTCTGATGCGGCGGATCGGGCTCACCGAGGTCGCCAGGTTCGATCATCCGCGGATCCAGATCGGTGACCCGCTCAGGCCGCACGTGACGTATCACCTGAGCCGGCCGGCGGTCCCGTGAGAAACACCTGGCTGCCACCGCGCGGTGAGGCATCGTGGCGGACTTAGCACCGCCGGACGGTGTTCTCCAGGCTTTCGGGGTCGCCGGCATCGCTCCACTCCCGCTCGGCGGCGGCCGGGTCAGCTCGTGGCGCGCAGGAGATCTGGTCCTGAAGGAAGCCGATCTGAGCCCGGAGGAACTGACGTGGCAGGCACGCGTGCTGCCGCAGGTGGCCGGTGACGGCTGTCGCCTGGCGTCATGGGTGGCCGCGGCGGATGGGTCGCTGACCGTGGATGGCTGGTGCGCGACGAGGTACCTGCCCGGCCGTCACGAGCATGGCCGGTGGGCTGACCGCCGGCGACGCGCCGGCTGATGTTGTGGCGCCGTCCGCGGGACGCTGGGTGCCGGCCATCGACCTGGCCTGCGGACTGGCAGCGAACTGATCCCGTGTCGGCCTGCGAGCCGGCGTAACTCACTCTCATCCGTGCGATCAGATGCGGGCCGGCGTCGACGGCAGCTATGGTGCCAGAAGGTCAGGATTCGGCGCGTGACGGACTGGGCAAACCGCTCCCTCGCGACCGCGGGCGGTACGCTGGTCCTGGCGGTGGCGACGTTCGCGTCGATCAGGTCGGCGAACAAGTACGCCAGAACGAGGTGCCGAACGAGCTGGCCCACCCGCCGCTCGCGGATTTCACCGGCCAGATCAGGGACATCTGCATCGGGCCGGGTGACAACGGCGTGCGGCAGGGCGCGTTCCGCGACCCAGACGCCGAGATCTTCAAGGCGGTCAGGGCCGCGATCGAGGCCAGCGAGCTCATCGTGCTGAGCCTGCTCTACGGCGACTTTGAGGGCGGCCAGCGGGTAGTCACCAGTTCTCGGTGCGCTTCCTGCACAGCGAGGAGTCCGGCCAGGACGGCCGCTGGGTCGCGTCGGCCCCAGGCATTTCAACGTCGACGGCCCCGACCCTCGGTAGCGCCGTTCCGAGCATGACGGGCCCGTCGAGGTGTCCCGCATTCCCGGAAGCAGATCGTCCGGATCAAGCGCTACCCTGCGGTCCATGACAGCAACCAACGATCCATCCGATCAGGCCGATCCGGCTCCCGGCGGGCACGGCGGGCCGGCAAAGGCGCAGTTCGGCCCGCACAGGTTCTACGCGGGCGAGGGCGGCGGCAGCGAAGAATTCCGGGGCGCCCGGTTCGACGTCGCCGACCTGCGCGGTGCCCGGTTCACCGACTGTGACCTGACCGGCGTCACGATCAGGGACGGCTGGCTGGCGGACGTGAGCATCTCCGGTCACGTCAGCAACCTCACCGTCAACGGCGTTGACGTGACCGACTACGTCAGCGCCGAGCTGGACCGGCGGCACCCGGAGCGGGTGCAGCTCCGTGACGGGCAGACAGCCGATGACGTCCGCGCGATCTGGGACACCATCGAGCGGCTGTGGGCGGAGGCAGCCGAGCGAGCCGGGCGGCTGCCCGCGGCGGCGCTGGGCGAGCGTGTCGACGAGGAGTGGTCGTTCGGGCAGACGCTGCGTCATCTGGTCTTCATCACCGACGCGTGGGCCAGCAGGACGGTGCTGGACGAGCAGATGCCCTACCACCCGCTCGGCTTGCCGCAGAGCTGGTATCCGGACGCGGACGCGGCCGCGCTCGGCATCGACCTGACCGCACAGCCCGGCTACGCCGAGATCCTGGCGGCCCGTGCCGACCGGATGGCCGTGATGCGGCGCATCGTGGCCGGCCTGACCGCCGCCGACCTGGGACGGCTGTGTCGGCGTTCGCCCGCTCCTGGATACCCGGACGAGGAGCGCACCGTGATCGACTGCGTCGCCGTGGTGATGGAGGAGGAGATCGAGCACTACCGGTTCGCGGTCCGCGACCTGGCCGTGCTGGAAGCCCGATAGCCGGCTCGCTCTGCCCGGACTTCCGGCGGAACAGAAACGGAACTGACGCCGGCGATAGCGGGCTGCGCGGCGCCCCGAGGCCGGCTGCCGCCTTTGCACAGGCTTCGATCGGGATCCGCGGGCGCGCTAGCCAAGCTGGTTGCGGCGGCGTGTGAGGTAGGCGGTCTCGGCGGTGTTGCCCGCGAGCTCGATGGCTTTGTCGTACGCCGCTCGCGACTGCTGACTGCGGCCCAGCCTGCGCAGCAGGTCGGCGCGGGTCGCATGGTAGGCGTGATAGCCGGCCAGTCTGTGCTCAAGGCTGTCGATGGCTGCCAGTGCGACCTCGGGGCCGTCGAGCTCGGCGACCGCGATGGCGCGGTTGAGGGCGATGATCGGCGAAGGGTCGAGGCGGACGAGCTGGTCGTAAAGGGCGACGACTTGCGACCAGTCGGTGTCGCGGACGTCGCGAGCGGAGGTGTGCACGGCGTTGATCGCTGCGAGGATCTGGTAGCGGCCCGGGGCCACCCCGGCGGCGGCAGCGGCGAGGCGCTCGCGCACCAGCCGGTGACCCTCGGCGATCAGGGCCGCGTCCCAGGCCCCGCGGTCCTGCTCGTCGAGGGTGACCAGTTCGCCGCTGGCCGAGACCCGGGCGGTGCGGCGGGCTTCGGTGAGGAGCATCAGCGCCAGCAGCCCGGCCACCTCACCGTCCTCCGGCATGAGGGAACGGATCAGGCGAGTGAACCGGATGGCCTCGGCAGTCAGGTCGTGACGTACGGGATCGGTGTCGGGGCCGGTCGCCAGGTAGCCCTCGTTGAAGACGAGGAAGAGCACGGCGAGTACGCCGGAGACGCGTGCCGGGAGATCTTCCGCCGACGGCACCCGATACGGGATGCGAGCCGCCTTGATCTTGGCCTTCGCGCGGGTGATCCGCCTCTCCATCGTGGTCTGCTGCACCAGGAAGGCACGGGCGATCTCGGGCACGGTCAGACCGCCGACCATGCGCAGCGTCAGCGCCACGCGGGTCTCGATGGCCAGCGCCGGGTGGCAGCAGGTGAAGATCAGCCGGAGCCGCTCGTCGGTGATAACGCCGAGAGGCTCGGGCGGGTCGTCGGCGTACAACAGCTGAGCCTCCTTCTGCTTGCCGTCGCGCTTGTTCTCGCGCCGGATCCGGTCGATGGCCATGCGGGTGGCGGTGGTGGTCAGCCAGGCGCCGGGGTTGGGCGGTACGCCGGCGGCCGGCCACCGCCCGACGGCGGTCGCGAACGCTTCGGCCGCTGCCTCTTCGGCGATGTCGAGGTCTCCGAAGCGCCTGGTCAGGGCGGCGACCACCCGCGCCCACTCCTGCTGGTGGACCTGGGTGATCGCCGCTCGGACGTCGGTCATGCTTGCTCGGCCAGTATCGGCCGCACCTCGACCTTCCGATTGCAGGCCTTCGACCCCGCGGCGGCGAGCTTGAGCGCCACGTCGAGGTCGGCGGCCTCGATGATCCAGAAGCCGGCGACGTACTCCTTCGACTCCACGAAGGGCCCGTCGGTGAACATCGCCTCCCCGCCCCGGTTGTCGATGACGGTAGCCGTGCCGGGCGCCGCGAGGCCGCCGGCGAAAACCCAGTGGCCCTGGGCCTCGAGCTGTTCGTTGAACGCGTCGATCGCAGCCATCTCGTCTGAAGTGGCGAGGCCGGCCGTGTCGGCGATCACGGAAACCAGGTACTGCATTCTGGGATCATCTCCTGTGGTTCGGGGCGCCCCTTCGTGGGCGGCCGCTCACCCCTGCTACGAACACCTCTGCCCCGATCCGACATCTGGTCGAGGAGATGATGTCGGCTGCGGGTCACTGCCTTGGCTGTCCTGGCATCGCGCAGTCCAGTCGTGTCATGCCTTCGTCGTGGGCATGGAGAGGCCAGGAGGCCATCGTCCCGCCCGACTGGAGTAGCCATGTCTGTGTACCAGGTGATCCTGGGGTCTGCGCGCTAACCCTGGGCCGCACCAAGGTAGAGATGAGCGGGCCCGGCGCGCGAGGCAGCAACTGGCGGCTGCTCGGCGGCTCTGTGACGAGCGGCCTCCTCGGGAGTCGTTCAGGCCAGGCCGGGCCGCGCGGCGGGTGAGCTGGCCTGTAGGCCGGGTTCTGTGCACCCGCTCGCGCGGGCCGGCGGCCATCCATCTGGGACTGCCGTTGCCGGCAGCCTCCTGCGGTCTACCCGCGAGCATCGGGCGGGCCGCCCTCAAACGCTCGCGCAGGCTCATGCCGCTCGCGCGGCACGGCCCTTCTGACCTTGCTCCGGGTGGGGTTTACCGAGCCACCGCAGTCACCTGCGGCGCTGGTGGTCTCTTACACCACCGTTTCACCCTTACCGCCGGGCCGGAGCCCGGTGGCGGTCTGTTTTCTGTGGCACTTTCCCGCGGGTCACCCCGGGTCGGCGTTACCGACCACCCTGCCCTGCGGAGCCCGGACCTTCCTCAGCGGAACCGGCGAACCGGAACCGCCGCGGCCGCCCGGCCAGCTCACCCGCCGCTCCCACCAGTCTAGGCCGTATCGGCGCGCGCATTCGGGCCGCGGCGGCTCAAGCCCGGGTGTATCGAGAGCACTCAGTGGCACCCTGATGGCGGCATCTCGCCGGCGGCCAGGAGCGGCGAGCGGGGCCGAAGTGGTCAGTGTGACGCCTGAGGCGGTGCGGACGAGCGGCGACCGGCACGGGCGCGGCGCAGGCCGGCTGCCTGGGCACACGCTGCCTCGGGCCTCAGAACCAGCGGCGGCGGTGTTCGTGCAGGTGCGACGTGTCGTTCAGGGAGCGGACCAGGGCCGAGCCGTTGTCGAAGCAGTCGATCCTGGTCAGCGACGCCACGTCGAGGTTCATCCGGAACATCGCTTCGGGCGGGGCGAGCAGTGCGCGGCAGATCAGGGTCTTGATGGGCGTGACGTGGCTGACCACGACCACCCGCTTGTGCGCGTGCGCCTCGACGATCCGGTCGAGCGCGGCCAGGACGCGCATGGCGACCATCGCGAAGCTTTCGCCGCCTGGCGGCGCGGCGTCCGGGGTGGCCAGCCAGGCCTCGAGCTCGTCTGGCCAGCGCTCGCGGGCCTCGGCGAAGGTGAGGCCCTGCCACTGGCCGAAGTCGGCTTCGATCAGGTCGTCGTCGACGATCAGCGGCGCGCCGGCCGCCTCGGCGGCCGCCTCGGCGGTCCGCCTGGCGCGCTGCAGCGGCGAGGTGACGATGACATCCACGCCTGGCGCCGCGGCCAGCTTGCGCGCGGCGAGTTCAGCCTGCTTGATGCCCTCCTTGGTGAGGGCGACGTCGCCGCGCCCTGAGAACCTGCGCTCAGCCGACAACTCTGTCGCGCCGTGCCGCAGCAGCAGCGTGACCGTCGGTTTTCCCGTGTAGCTCCCCCACCCAGGGCCAGCACCACCAGCACCGGCGGCTGTGTCCGCCTCGACGGTGACGCCGGCCCCCAAGGGCCCGGATCCGGCTGCGGGCCGGGCCGGTCCCCCGCGCTGACTGGCGGCACCGCCCGAGCCCGTCGTGTCGCTGGTCACAGGCCCGAGTCAGCCGTCCTGACCAGGATCCGCCTGCACTCCTCGCAGCGCAGTACCTCGTCGTCAGGCGCGGCCCTGATCGCGTTCAGGTCTACCGTGTTCATCGTCAGATTGCAGCCCTGGCACCGGCGCTGCCGCAGCGCGGTCGCGCCGACACCGCCGTGCTGGACCCTGAGCTTGTCATACAGGTCGAGCAGGTCAGCGGGTATTGACGCGGCGACCTCGACCCGGCGGTCACCCGCCTTGACCGACTGCTCGCCGAGCTCAGCCAGCGCCGTGTCCCTGGCGGCGGTCACGCTCAGCAAGTCGCTGGCAAGCCGCTCGCGCCCGGACGTGGCCGCCGTCAGAGCGCCGTGCGCGGTCTCGAGCCGCTCCATGACGTCGAGCACGACCTCTTCGAGGTCGGACTGCCTGCGGTGCAGCGACTGCACCTCGGATTGCAGGTTCTCCAGCTCGCGCGGGGAGTTGACCATGCCGCTGTCGAGCCGCTGGCGATCACGGTCGATCCTGGCCCGAACCTGCTCCACGTCGGCCTCGGCCTTGGCCTGCTCGCGTCTCAGGTCGCTGTTCTGGGCCGTCAGCGCGGCGATCGAGTCGCGCAGCTCGCCGTCCTTGGCCTCTAGCCTGGTGAGCTCGGCATGCTCGGGCAGCCCGCGGCGGCGGTGTTCGATCCTGGTGAGCTCGGCATCGAGGTCCGCTAGCTCAAGCAGCCGCAGCTGCGCCTCAGGAGAAGCTTTCACGAGGCCACGTTAGCCTGCCTGGCACGCGGCGCGCACAGTGCTAGCCGGCTGGGCTGGCCGGCCGGGCTGGCCGGCCGGGCTGGCCGGCTGGGCTGGCCCGGCTAACCGGCCAGGTCAGGCAGAGCGGGAGCTCAGCCTGGTGGCAGCAGCACCTTGTTGACGATGTAGACCGTCGCGTTGCTGGTCTTGATGTTGCCGCAGAGTACGGTGGCGCCGTTCACCTTGTAGAAAGGGCCCGACTTGGACAGCGTGAGCGGCTTGCCCTGCAGCGTCGCTGGCCGGGCACCGGCTGCGAACTGTTGCGGGCTGATGCTGGCCCTGACCGTCTGATAGCTGACGATCTTGCGCAGCTCCCCCGAGTTGTGCAACCGGGCTATCTGCGTCTTCGGCAGCGTGGCGAAGGCGCTGTTGGCCGGGATGATCAGCGTGTACGAATTCCGGGTGTTCAGCGTCTTTTCCAGCCCAGCCGACCGGACCGCCGATGTGAACACAGAAAGCTGCGGATTGGCCGACGCCGCCCTGACCGCCTGCTGGCTGCTCATCGAGCCGATGCTGCCCTTGCCCTTGGCAGGGATCATCGCGCAGTCCGCGCCGACGCGTGCGACGGTGCCGGCCGCGGAGCCGCCCGCTGGCGACGGCCTCGGCGTCACGCTGACCGGCCCGGCCCCGCCGGTCGGCGTGGCGGAGGTCGTGGTCGTGCTGCCGCAGGCAGCCGCCGCGAGCGCCATGCCGGCTGCGAGTGCCATGCGCAAGGAATGCCGTCGCATGCAGAGCGTTCTTTACCCAGAACTGGAAAGCTATGCTCAACGCCCCGGCAACAATCGGAAGGCCAGGTCAGCGGGGCTGTGCCGGCTGGCTAGTGCTGTCCTGGCCTGATCAGCACCACGGGCGAGGACGTGGGCCGCAGCGATCCGCTGGTCGGCTCGACGGTCAGGCCCACCATGTCGCGCGCGGATATCCCGGTGATCAGCGCGGGTCCTGCCATGTCCTTGCGATGGACCGCGAGCATCCCGGCTGGCCGCTCGCCGCCGGGTCCCATCAGCCACAATTCATAGCGCCTGGTGCCGGGCAGCGCCCGCAGGCCGTTCGCGATGAAGACGGCCATGTGCTCGTGCCGCGACGTCACGACGATCGCCATCCCGCCGCTGCGCACCTCGGCCATCCGCATCACCGCATCGGGCGCGCCGAGCACCGCGGCGACGGTGCGCGCCCGCGTCGCGTACCGCTGGCCGGCCATGTCCGCGTAGTGCGTCCCGATCCCGATCGCGGCGGCGACCACGGCAGCCGCGGCCGCGGTCAGCAGAGCGGGCACCCGCGGCGGCCGGCGGGCTCTGGATGGCACCTGCTTTTCAGCGATAACAGGGCCCATCTGGCCCGTGTTGTACGCCGCGCGGATCACCGGCTCCCTGAGCTCAGGACGTGGCAGGACGGCCTGCGCCGTACCGAGCCTGGCGGCCGCCTCGCGGAACTCGCCGACCTCGGCACGGCAGGGAGCGCAGCCGGCCAGATGGGCGGCGAACCTGGCCCGCTCGTCGTCAGTGACGGCGTCGAGCACGTACGCTCCCGCGAGGATGTGCAGGTCGTGATCATCGGAAGTCATCACGGCACCCCCAGGCAGTCACGCAGCTTGATCAGGCCGTCGCGCATCCTGGTCTTGACCGTCCCGGTCGGCACGCCGAGCAACCCGGCCACCTCGGCGTAGGTGTACCCGCCGTAGTACGCCAGGCTGACGCACTCGCGCTGCAGGCTGGTCAGCGACGCCAGGCACCGCTGTACCCGCTCGGCGTCGAGGCTGGCCTCGACCGCCTCGGTCACGTCGTCATAGTCGATGACGGCCGCCGCGGCACGCAACTCGCGGACGGCGTGGCTGCGCTCGGAGCGAACCCGGTCAACGGCGCGGCGGTGCGCGAGCGTCATCACCCAGCTGGTTCCGCTCCCCCTGGCCGGGTCGAAGCGGGCCGCCAGCCGCCAGACCTCGAGCAGGACTTCCTGCATGACCTCCTCCGCCAGCGCCGGATCACGGAGCACCTTCCTGGCGATGCCGAGCACCCAGCCCGAGGTGAGGTCGTAGACGGCGTCGTACGCCCGCTCGTCCCCCCGAGCGACGGCGGTGAGCAGGTCGTCGAGGGCGGGCCCGGCCGCGCCGGAACGCGGGTCCGCACCGTCCCCTGCCCGCTCACGCCATCGGCCCTGGTTCATGCCCACACTTCTCTATTCGTTGCCGGGTCACCGGCCGGCTTGCCGCGTGCTGGCGACCGAACCTTCGCCAGCACTGGTACGAATAACAAGTGTGACCCTTGCTAAGCATGTGCCGGCCCGCGGCGTCGTGGCCGGCCTGCTGTCCGGCGCTGTCGGTGTCTGCGTCGGCTTCCTCGTCAGCGGCGTGACCGGACCGGTCGGCTCACCGGTCGTGGCGACCGCCGAGCTGTCGATCGACCTGAGCCCGCCGCCGGTGAAGAACTTCGCGATCAGGGAGTTCGGCACGCACGACAAGCTGGTGCTGCAGATCGGCGTGCTGGTCGTGCTCGCCGTGTTCGCAGCGGCGATCGGGGTGCTCGCGCGGCAGCGCGAAGGCAACGGGCTCGTCGGCGTCGCCATCTTCGGCGCGGTCGGGCTGATCGCGGCCGGCACCAGGCCGACAGCTACCGCCGTCGACCTGCTGCCGTCCCTGGCCGGCGCCGCTGCGGCGGCGTTTGCCCTGGTCAGGCTGACCCGTGCGGGCGGACGTGGCGCGAGCGGACCTCGCGAGGCCGGGCAGGATGCCGGGACCGGCGCGACAGCGCGGCAAGGAAGCACGGCCAGGCCGGGCGTTTCTGAGCCGCCCAGGCGCCGGTTCATGACGGTGAGCGCGGTGGCGGCGGGCGCGGCGGCAGCGTCGTACTTCGGCGGCAGGCTGCTCAGCGAGCGCGAGAACGTGGCCGCCGCGGTCAGGTCGCTGCGCCTGCCGCCACCTGCCACGCCTGCGCCAGCGCTGCCGTCCGGCGTCGACCTGCGGATACCCGGGCTGAGCCCGTTCGTGACCCCGAACTCCAGGTTCTACCGCGTCGATACCGCGATCGTGCTGCCGCAGATCCCGCCGAAGAGCTGGCAGCTGCGGATTCACGGCATGGTGAGCCGCGAGCTCACGCTCAGCTTCGAGGACCTGCTGAAGCGCCCCCTGATCGAGAGCTACATCACGCTGACCTGCGTCTCGAATCCTGTGGGCGGCCCGTACATCGGCAACGCCCGCTGGCTCGGCGCCAGCCTGGGAGCGCTGTTGCGCGAAGCTGGGATCAAGGCCGAGGCCGACCAGTTGTACTGCACATCCTCCGACGGCTTCACATCCGGCACGCCGGTGCAGACGGCCATGGACGGCAGAGACGCGCTGCTGGCCATCGGCATGAACGGCCAGCCGCTGCCGACCGCGCACGGCTTCCCCGTCCGGACCGTGGTGCCCGGGCTGTACGGCTATGTCTCGGCCTGCAAGTGGATCACGGACATCGAAGTGACGACCTATGCCGCGAACCACGCGTACTGGACCGGGCGCGGCTGGTCGCAGCAGGCTCCGATCAAGACGGAGTCGCGGATTGACGTGCCTTCGGGGCAGGGGCCGGTCAAGTCGGGGCAGACGGTGATCGCGGGCGTCGCCTGGGCCCAGCGCAAGGGCATCGACGCGGTTGAGGTGCGGGTGGACCGCGGGCCGTGGCGGCAGGCCACGCTCGCCGGCGTGCCGGGGATCGACAGCTGGCGGCAGTGGTCGCTTGACTGGAACGCCACGCCAGGCACGCACCGGATCGAGGCACGCGCCACCGACGCGACCGGATACACGCAGACCGCGCTCACCGAGCCGCCTGAGCCGAACGGGGCGACCGGGTACCCGGTCGCCACGGTGACGGTCACGAGTTAGGCCGATGTTACGGTCGCACCATGACCAATCCGGACGTCAAGGCCGTGGTGTTCGACCTGGGCGGCGTGCTGCTGGACTGGGATCCGCGGCACTTGTACAGCAAGCTGATCTCCGATCAGGCCGAGATGGCCAGGTTCCTCGGCCAGATCTGCACGCCTGGGTGGCACCTGGAACACGATCTGGGCGCCGACACCGAGCAGTCCTGCCGGGATCTGGCCGCCGCGCACCCTGAGCTCGCCGACCTGATCATGGCCTGGTCCGAGCGCAGCGAGGAGATGATCGCCGGACAGCTCGACGCGGCGATCTCGGTGCTCGCGGACACCAGGGCGGCCGGCTTCCTGTGCCTGGCGCTGAGCAACATGGAGGCGGACAAGTTCGTGCTGCGCCAGGCGAGGTTCGGGTTCTTCGCGCACTTCGACGGGTGCGTGATCTCAGGGATCGAAGGCGTCGCCAAGCCGGACCCGAGGATCTTCGAGATCCTGCTGGCCCGTTACGACCTCGAGGCAGGGGCCACGGTCTTCGTCGATGACAAGGCGGCTAACGTCGCCGCCGCGCGGGAACTCGGCATCGTCGGGCTCCAGTACACCGGCCCCGGGCGGCTCCGGCGCGACCTGCGCGGCCTGGGGGTGGTCATCCCGGCCTAATCGGACAGGTCGTGTTCGGTGCAGGTCGCCAGGGTATGGAAGTACCGGCCACAGGCGAAGCGGGGCACGGGGGGATCAGGTGACGTCGTGACCGGCCGGGACGCGTCCGCCAGGGTCCTCCTCGTCGAGGACGACCGCGTGGCGGCGCTGTTCACCGTGCAGGTGCTCACCAGCCACGGTGGCTTCGAGGTCAGCCATGAAGCCGACCCGAAGGCAGCGCTGCAGGCGGTCACTCCCGGCGCCTGGGACCTGATGATCACCGACATCGAGATGCCAGGGATGACCGGCATCGAGCTGCTCGAGCGCGTTCGGGAGATCGATCCGCTGCTGCCTGTCGTGGTCGTCACCGCGCACGCGACCGTCGGCAATGCGGTCGGTGCCCTGCGCGGCAGCGCGGATGAGTTTCTGCAGAAGCCGATGCGTCCAGGCCAGCTGATCGGCACCGTCACGGCGCTCGTGGCCAAGGGCAGGGCCGCCAGGCGATCCGGCCACGAGGTGGTGCTCGCGATCGGCGCGCACCCCGACGACGTCGAGATCGGGGCCGGAGGAACCCTGCTCGCCCACCACGGTGCAGGTCACCGGGTCGTGATCCTCACGATGACCAGGGGCGCGCGCGGCGGGCTCGGAGATCAGCGCGCCGGCGAGTCGGAGGCGGCGGCCCGCATCCTCGGCGCCGAGCTGTTTCTCGAGGACATGGAGGACACCAGCGTCAGCGAGGGCGATCCCACGATCACGGTGATGAGCCGCGTCGTGGAGCAGATCAGCCCGACCATCTTGTACACCCACTCGATCCACGACGTCCATCAGGATCATCGCAACACGCACCGCGCCGCGATGGTGGCAGGCCGCCGGATAGGCCGGGTGTACTGCTTCCAGTCGCCGTCGGCGACCGTGGAGTTCGGGCCGTCGCTGTTCGTCGGGATCGACGGGCATATGGACGGCAAGCTGGCCGCGATCGGCGCGTTCTCATCCCAGACCGCGGTCCGCGAGTATCTCGAGCCTGACCTGATCTCCTCTACCGCGAGGTACTGGAGCCGTTTCGCCCAGGCCAGGTACGCCGAGGCCTTCGAGGTGGTGCGCGACCGCGGCGCGGTACACGCCGCGGACCCGACGAAAGCCGAACGGTCCGCAGGGCCGGAAGAGACGGAGGATCCGCATGCCGTCACCTGACGCCGCCAGGACTAGCGTGCTGGTCACGGGCGCTGGTGGCCCGGCGGCGATCGCTGTCATGCGCTCGCTGCTGGCCGATCCAGGGGTCCGCGTGATCGCGGCCGACATGGATCCCTGGGCGGCCGGGCTGTATCTGGTGCCGCCCGCCGATCGCCTGCTCGTGCCGCCGGGCGCGGACCCTGAGTTCGCCGGCGCGCTGCTCGCTCGCTGCCTGGCGGCGGACGTCGACGTCGTCGTGCCGACGGTGGATGCCGAGATGCGGCCGCTCGCCGCCATCAGGGACGGCTTCACGGCGTCGGGGATCACGCTGATGCTGGCCGCCGGCGCCGCACTTGAGGTGATCCTCGACAAGCTCGCCCTCGCCAGGCACTGCGCTGACGTTGTCGCGGTGCCGAGGACCGAGCCGTTCGGTCCTTGCGTTGACCCTGCCGCGTGGGCGTATCCCGTCATCGTGAAGCCGCGCTCGGGCAGCGGGTCGCGCGACATCCGGGTCGTGCACTCCGCGCGCGAGCTCGCCGGCCTGGCACGTTCCGAGCAGTTGCTCGTGCAGGACTACCTGCCTGGCGACGAGTACTCCATTGACGTGTTCGCTGACAGGCCAGGGCACGTCGTGGCGGCGGTGCCCAGGCTGCGGGCCAAGGTCGACTCCGGCATCTCGGTGGCCGGCCGCACCGTGCGGGACACAGAACTCGAGCGGTTCGGCGCCGCGGTCGCCGCGGCGACAGGTCTGACTTTCATCGCCAACGTGCAGGCCAAGCGGGATGCTTCTGGCCGGCCTGCGCTGCTGGAGGTGAACCCCCGCGCGCCCGGATCGCTGGCACTCACGATCGCCAGCGGCGTCGACATGCCGCGCCTGGCGATGGACGTGATCCTCGGCCGGGAGGTGCCCGAGCACGCCAGTTTCAGGGAAGTCGCAATGGTCAGGTTCCTGGACGAGCGGGTGGTCGAGATCGCGGAGATCAGCCGGGTCGCCGCGTGATGCTCGACGTCCCGCTTGACGAGGACTGGCACGTGCACTCGACGTTCTCCGACGGCACGAGCACCCTCGCCGAGAACGTCGCAGTCGCACGGGACAAGGGCCTGCGGCGGCTGTGCCTGACCGATCATGTTCGCGCGAGCACCGGGTGGCTTCCTGACTATGTCGCCGCGGTGACGGCCCTGCGCGGCACGGGCCCTCCGGGCCGCCCCGAGCTGGTGACCGGCGTCGAGGTGAAGATGCTGAACGCCGCCGGGGACCTGGATCTGCCTGACGATCTGAGCGGCGTCGAGGTCGTGCTCATCGCCGACCACCAGTTCCCGTCCGTACGCGGGCCCGTGCTGCCCGGGGAGATGCGGACCGAGATCCTGCGGGGGGCGATCGGCCCGCGGGACGCGGCGGGTGCCGTCGCGGACGCGACCACCGCCGCCCTCGGGCGCCCGGGTGGCGCGCAACCGGTCATCGCGCATCTGTTCAGCATCCTGCCGAAGCTGGGCGTCGACGAGTCCTGCGTCCCTGACCAGGCGCTGGAGCGGCTCGCCTGCCGCGCAGCGGCGATTGGCGCGGTGCTCGAGATCAACGAGAAGTGGTCGTGCCCCTCGCCAGCCACGGCGCTGGCCTTCGCGTCGGCGGGAGTGCGGATAGCAGCCGGCAGCGACAGCCACGAGGCCGCGAGCATTGGCAGGTTCGCGAGCGTGCGGCGGACCATCCGCGCCGCGGCGGCGGGCAGTGCCTGATGGCCGTCGGCGGTGTCCGCCTTGCCGCGGCCTGGGTGCTCGTGGCCTTCGTGATCGCCGGCGCGTTCCCGCTGGTTACCGGCATCTACCAGTACCTGCTCGTGATCGCCCACGCCGCCCGGCTGCACTACGCGCGGTGCGCGCCGTGGCTGCCGCGCACCGCGATCCTCATCCCGGCCTGGAACGAGGGCGCCGTGCTCGGCACGTCCATCGACCGGCTGATGCGCCTGGATTACCCCAGGGATGCCCTGCGCGTCTACGTCGTCGATGACGCCAGCACCGACGACACGCCCGAAGTCGTCCGCGCCAAGGCGGCAGAGTACCCGGGCAACGTCGTGCACCTGCGCCGCGGCAAGGGCGGCGAGGGCAAGGCGCAGACACTGAACCACGGGCTGGACACGATCATGCGCGACGGCTGGATGCAGGCGCTGCTGATCATGGACGCCGACGTGGTTTACGAGCCAGCCTCGCTGCGCGCCATGACCAGGCACCTGGCCGACCCGGCCGTGGGGGCGGTCACCGGCTACATCCAGGAAGGCAGCCGCCCCGGCAACTACCTGACGAGGTTCATCGCCTACGAATACATCACCGCGCAGGCCGCCGCGCGCCGGGCGCAGAACGTGCTTGGCGCGCTCGCTTGCCTGGCTGGCGGCGCTCAGCTGCACTCCAGGGCGAACATCGAGGCGATCGGCGGCCGGATCGACACAGGCACGCTGGCCGAAGACACGGTCAGCACGTTCAGGACCCAGCTGGCCGGCCGGCGGGTCCTGTTCGAGCCGCACGCCAGGGTCTGGGCCGAGGAACCAGGCTCGATCGCGGCGCTCTGGAAGCAGCGGCTGCGCTGGGCCAGGGGGAACGTCCAGGTCACCTGGCGATTCAGGCACGTATGGTTCAGGCCGAGCAGGACTCACCGCCTCGGCAGCATCAGCTTCGGCGCGATCTGGTTCTCCGTCTTCCTGCTCCCCGTCACGCTCTTGCTGGCGTCAGCAGCGCTGATCGCCCTGTACTTCGTCGACAACAACCTGAGCCACGCGGCCTTCCGTGCCTTGTGGATCATCAATGTCATCACCTACGTGTTCCTGCTCGGCTACACGCTGCTCATCGACACGAGGGCCGGACGCCGTACGTGGCTGCAGGGCGCCTTCTTCCCCGGGCTGATCAGCCTGTGCATCATGGCCACCGTGCTGCTGCCGGCACCGGTTCACTGGCTCACCGGGAAGGCCTTCATGGTCGCGGGTTTCAGCTACGGCCCGCCGGCGGCTCGGGTGGAGGTGCTCTTCGCCTACATCTGGCTGGCCGCGTCCATGGGCGTTGCCTACATGGCCAAGATTGTGGAGCGGGAGCGCGGGCCATGCAGGTACGTGAGCGCGGCACTGATCTATGTGGCCGGGTACGGCTCGCTGCTCTGTGCGATCACCCTGGCCGCCTACCTGAAGGAGTTCAGGAGGGCGGAGGCCAGCTGGGACAAGACGATGAAGACGGGGAAGGTGGACGTGCCGGGATGAGCGACGAACCCGAGATCTGGCAGCCTGACGAGCAGCAGCCGCCGGCCGAGTTCATCGCGCGGATCAGGGCCGACGCGCGGTCAGAACGGGCCATCACGATCAAGGCAGTGGTGCCGCTCGCCCTGGTGGGCCTCGTGATCGAGATCTACCGGCTCGCCCGCGGCTGAGTTTCATAGCAGCTGATCGCGGACCTGGCCGTACATGTAGGCGCCGAGCCAGCGGCCCATCTCATCGAAGAGCCGCTTGCGCGCGGCGGCCATCTCCGCCGCCCCCTTCGCTGCCGGGCCGTGGTCCAGGTAGAGCCACGTCACGTGCTGGCCGAGCTTGATGCCGCCAGCGCCGCGGCGCTCCCGCCCGCCCGTGCGGCTCGCGGGGGCCCGGCTGCCCTGCGAGCCAGCCGCGGAGATCACCAGGACCGGGCAGGCGATATCCAGCCGGCCGCGCAGGCCCTTACCGAAGTCCGGGTTCGACAAGATGAGAGCGTCGGCCGGCTTGACGGCCCTGCGGGCGTGGCACCACAGGGCGGCCGCGGTGGCGGCATCGCCCTGTGCGCTGAGGATGATCGCGTCGATGCCGTCGGCCTGGCGCAGGTGCCGGCACGCGGCGTCGAGCGCCGCGAATCCGGCCCGCACCGAGCGCGGCGTCCTGCGCCGGACGGTGCCGTCGAGCGGTTCGCGCACGTCCACGTCGGTGACGTAGAAGTGAAATCCCCGCTCGTTGTACCAGCGGGCGAGGTCGGCCGGCGCGAACGAGCCAGTGAGATCGTGCAGGTGCAGGACGGCACGCCTGCTCGGCCGCGCCGAACGGCGCAGGAAGACGGCCGAGCCGAGGGAGGCACTGGCAGGCCCGGGCCCTGGCGGCAGCGCGACGGCCTCATACTCTTCGAAGGCCCCGCCCTGCTCAATCATGAGGCCCATTCACTTCCCCGTCCCTGTCTGCATGCGCGGCCGCAGCGGTGCTGGCCAGGGAGGCCACCCCCACGCCCCGCAATGTCGCGGTCCTGGTGCCTGCCGGGCAGCCCTGGTGCGCGCCTTCGCCCCTGACGCTGTGCGCGCACTGTCAACGGCCAGTGTCGCATCGTAATTGGAGGCGCGCCCGGCAAACACGCGCAGCGCCGCGCGAGACGCGGGAATTAAGAGGCCATCACCGTGCTTATCGGTAGCGATAATGACTAGCCTTTAATTTGCGGGTAATTAAGGCACGGCGCTGCCCTGGAATCGCCGTGAGCGCCGCAATGACTGGAACAGCGATATCAAATGGTGTTCTGTCATCATTGCCGGGCATGCCGGACGAGAAGAAATATCAGCCGATAGACAGCGACAGTTCCACGGTGCAGCGCCGGGAAACAGCGGAGGCCCCTCCATGTATGAGATGGAGGGGCCTCACGCCCCGCCTGGGCGCGCTAGCGAACCGATGACTCGGCTGCCGATGCGCCGCCCGGCGGCCACCGGGTATCGGGCTCCGCTGGAAATCGCCGGTCTCCCGGCTCCCCCTGCGTTCCCCTGGGTTTCCCCTGGGACTGGCCCGCCGTCGGTGGTGAGAGAATTTCTACTGCCACAGCGGCAGGTCGCACAAGGTGTTCGGCGAGTAAAGACAAGATTCTTTTGGCTGTCCACAGGACTTGTCGTGCTTATCCACCGGAGCCAGCGGCTGTGCGCGTCTTTTCCACAGGGCCATGCACAGGGCCGCGTACCTGTCGCCGGCCGCGTGCCGGTGACCCGGTCGTGCCGGCACCGTCACACGGCGAGGGCCGTCGCGCTCGCCGGCAGGGCCTTGCGCGGTGCCGCGCGCTGAGCCAGCGCGCTGGCGCGCTGATCGACCAGCCGGGTGAACATTTGCTGACTGAAACCGAAGACGACCGCGTACATCGCGTCCTGCCGATACTGGCAGGAACGCCAGCCGCTACGTCGAGGATTTTGGCCGCCATCAGCGCCGTCGCCGATCCGCTGACCAGCTTCCGCCGGGATTGCGAAACGAGGACGTTATACGGGCCGGGCGGCGTGCCGGCGCGCAGCGCGAACACAACGGAAAGCGCACCGCCGAGTGCGCCGAGCCCCGCGATGGCGCCCGTTGTCACGCGGGCCGCCCACAACGCGAGCGGGAGCGGCCAGCTTCGGTGCGGCGGCGAGCGGCACGGTTGCGGTTGGCTTCGCGGCCGCGGGACTGGCTGGCGCGGGACTGGCTGGCCAGGCGGCGATCGCCTTCGCCCGCTCGATCGCCCGCTGAGACGTCGCCGCCGGAACGCCGCCTGCCGCCTCGCCGCCGCCCGCTGCCGCCGCGGGCGCGAGTTCGGCGGACCCCAGTTATCCTCACCTGGCCAGTTCGGCGAGATCGCGCATAATGTCGCCGAACCTGCCGCTCACCAGCGTGAGATGACCTTCACCAGGCAGCAGATGCGGCCGGGCGCCAGGGATATGCCGCGCCAGCCACTCACCGTGCGCGAACGGCACCATCGCGTCCTGATCGCCGTGCCAGACCGCCACGGGAGCACTGATCTGATCGACGCCGAACCCCCAGTCGCGCATGAAGGCCAGGTCGTCATCCCGCCAGCCCGCGATGCCCGCGCTCAGCGCCTCCTGCATCGAGCCGGCCAGGTATTGCGCGAACCAGCCGGTGATCACCGCGCGGTCCGCGGCGGTGACCAGGCTGCCGAGGGCGTCGGCGACATCGCTGGCGGCGATATGGGGCCGGCTCGCCATCTCGGGAGAGAGCATCGCGGTCAGCGGGCCCTCGCCCTGCACGGCGGCGCCGAACTCGGCGATGTTCTCCTCGGCCATGCCCTCGAACCAGTCGATGCCATCCGCATGGTACGGTGCGACGGCCGCGATCGTCGCGGCTGCCACGCAACGCCCGCCGAGCAAGGCCGCCGTGGCCAGCGCGTGCGGTCCGCCGCCCGACCAGCCGGCCGTCACGAACCGGCCGGCGCCGAGGTAGTCGAGCACGGCCGCGACGTCCGCGGCGGCGTCAGCGACCCGCCGACCGGGGAGCGGGTCTGAGCTGCCGTAGCCGGGACGCGCGTACAGCACGGACCTGAATCCGTTCGCCGCGGCGATGTCGGTCAGCGGCGCGACCTCGACAAGGCCGCCAGGGGTGCCGGTGTGGAACAGCAGCGGCAGTCCGTCCGCCGGGCCGGCCACAAGCACGGGCACGGACCTCCCGTCGGCCAGCACGACGGTGTGGCGCTCGGTCATCGGCGGCTCTCGCCTTCATCTGTGCCAGCCGGGGCGGCGGGGCTGAGCGACAGGCGGCTCACGCCGAGCAGTGACCGCAGCTTCGGCCAGGAGATCGCCAGGTCCCCCGGCATCACCACGAAGACGAAGTCGTCCTCAGCCCGCCGCACGACCAGCGTCTTGACGACATCTGCAGGCGTGACGCCCCTGGCCTGCGCGGCCTCCGCGAGGCTGCGGACCGGGCCGTGCGTGATGACGCGGTAGACGAGGCCCGCGCGATCCGCGGCGTCGAGCGCTGGCGAGGGCATGAAGAAAGTATGGCGTGCCCGTCACACGCCGCAGTCCTGGGCTCGAAAGTCAATTTTCTGCCCGGTTTCGGGCAAGAACTTGGCACTCGGCGTCCGCGAGCAGCAGGATGGGGAGGTGGACGCCGAGTTGATCATGCGGGTCTCCGCATCTACCGGGCTTTCCCGCGGCGAGGCGGCGCGCGTGGTGGCCGATGTCATCGGCTGGTACCGCGAGCCTGTGGATGAGTACGTCCGGCGCCGGCACGCCTGCCTGCGGACGTACGGCAAGCACAACAACGAGATCTTCGGGCTGATCGCCACCGAGCTTGGTGACCGGCTCGTCGCGGCGCCCGACCTCACCGAGCGGCAGCTGCGCAGGATCGTCTACGGATAAGGAGACCTGTCGGGCTATGTGCGGAATCGTGGGTTACATCGGCGGGCAGAACGCCGTTCCGATCCTGATGGAGGGCCTGTCCCGGCTCGAGTACCGCGGGTACGACTCGGCGGGGATCGCGATTGTGTCCGCCAGGGGGACGCAGGTGTTCCGGCAGGTGGGCCGCGTACGCGAACTCGAGGCCTCGCTTCCGCGGCGGCTGACGGGCAAGGTGGGAATCGGGCATACCCGATGGGCGACCCACGGCGGCGTGACCGAGGCCAACGCGCACCCGCAGGTCAGCGACCACGGCAGGATCGCGGTCGTGCACAACGGCATCCTCGACAACGCGATGGAACTCCGCGAGAAGCTCATCGCCAAGGGCGAGGTGTTCAGCTCGGACACCGACACCGAGGTTGTCGCGCACCTGATCGCCGACTCGGCCGCCGAGACGCTCGAGGAGGCCGTGCTCGATGCGCTCGGGCAGATCTCCGGCACCTACGCGTTCGCGGTAACCGACCAGCAGCACCCTGACCGCATCGTGGTGGCCAGGAACGGATCGCCGCTTATCCTCGGCGTCGGCGATCGCGAGATGTTCGTCGCGAGCGATCTGTCGGCTCTGGTCAGGCACACCACGTCGGTGGTCCACCTCGACGACGGCGAGCTGGCAACCGTGACGGCGGCCGGCTTCCGCACCTTCAGCCGCGAGCGGGAGAACACCGCCAAGCAGCCGGTCAGGATCGAGCTCGAAGCCGATGACGTCGAGTTGTCCGGTCACCAGCACTACATGCGCAAGGAGATCCTGGAGCAGCCAGGTTCGGTCGAGCGGATGCTGCGCGGCAGGCTGGACGAGCGGTTCGGGACGGCGCGGCTCGACGGGCTGAATCTGGGCCCGCGAGACCTGCGGGGGTTCCGGCGCGTGAAGATCCTTGGCTGCGGATCGGCGTACTACGTCGGCCAGATCGGCGCTCAGCTGATCGAGGAGCTGGCCAGGATCCCGGCCGACGCGGAGGCGGCCTCTGAATTCCGTTACCGCGACCCGGTGATCGAGCCCGACACGCTGTACGTGGCCGTCAGCCAGTCCGGCGAGACGGCGGACACGGCGTTCGCTGTCCGCGAGGTCAAGCGCAAGGGCGGCCAGGTCGTCGGCCTGGTCAACGTCGTCGGCTCGACTATCGCGCGGGAGTGCGACGGCGGGATCTACCTGCACGCAGGCGCGGAGATCGCGGTCGCCTCGACCAAGGCGCTGACGCACATGGCGATCGGGTTCGCGATGCTCGCGCTGGTCCTCGGCCGGGTCCGCGACCTGTCGATCACGGACGGGCAGCGCATCGTCGCGGGCCTGAAGGACCTGCCCGCGCAGATCGAGAGCGTGCTCGCCGACGAGGCGAGGATCGCCGAGATAGCCACCGGCCTGGCGACAGCCAGGAGCCTGTTCTTCATCGGCCGGGTCCGCGCCTACCCCGTCGCCAGGGAGGGAGCCCAGAAGTTCAAGGAGGTGACCTACCGGCACGCCGAGGCCTACCAGGCCAGCGAGCTCAAGCACGGTCCGCTCGCGCTCATCGACGAGGAGTTGCCTACCGTGGCGATCGTGCCCGACGATGAGCTGACCGACCGGAACATGGGCGCGGTCGAGCAGATCAAGGCCAGGAACGGACGGATCGTCATGATCACGCATCCCGGCGTGCCTGACTGTGACAGCGTGCGGATCACGGTGCCGAAGAACGAGCGCGAACTGGACCCGGTGCTGCTGATCATCCCGATCCAGCTGATGGCCTACCACGCCGCACGTGCCCTCGGCCGTGATATCGACAAGCCGCGAAACCTCGCCAAGTCCGTCACTGTCGAGTAGCAATCGGCCGGCCATGCGCCGAACCGGCCCCCAGGGCGTACCGTGAAGTTCTGCGAGAACTAAGGGGACGCTGCACGCGCGCCCCTCGAAGGAGACGACGCCCGTGCCGCTCTCGACCTCTGCCGAGCGCAACAGCTTCGCCCAGGATCTCTTCACCCCGCTTCCTGCCCGCTATGACCGCCTGGCCGAGCTCTTGTCCTTCGGGCAGAACGGGCGCTGGCGGCGGGCGATGGTCGACCAGATCGTGCCGGCTCCGGGCAACGTCGTGCTGGACGTGGCGTCAGGGACCGCGGGCGTGGCACTCCAGCTGGCCAGCCGCACCGGCGCCCGGGTCGTCGGGCTCGACGTGACTGAGCACATGCTGCGGCGCGGCAAGGCGAATGTCACGGTGGCCGGCCAGGCAGGCCGGATCGGCCTCGTCGCCGGGCGGGCTGAGCAGATCCCGCTCCCCGACGCCAGCGTCGACGCGCTGACGTTCACCTACCTGCTGCGCTATGTCGACGATCCGCAGGCGACGCTGGCGGAGCTGGCCAGGGTCGTCCGGCCGGGCGGCCGCGTCGCTAGCCTGGAGTTCTGCGTTCCGCCTGCACCCTTCTGGCGCGCCGCGTGGTGGCTGTACACCCGCTTGCTGCTACCGCTCGGCGGGCTGCTCACCGGAGGCCGCGAGTGGTTTGAGGTCGGCAGGTTCCTCGGGCCGAGCATTTCGCGGCACTACCGCAGCTACCCCGTCGCGTGGACCGAGCAGGCCTGGCGCAACGCGGGCTTCACCGACGTCGGCGTCGCCCTGAAGAGCCTCGGCGGCGGCATGGTCATGTGGGGAACCCGGTCAGGTGGCTGAACCGCAGGCCAGGCCGGCCTACTACGCCGCCGGGCCTGGGCCGCTGCGGGACTGGTGGACGCTGCTGCACCCTCCGTTCACCGCCTGGCACCTGTCCTACGTGGTGCTCGGCGCGATGCTGGCTCCCCAGGTCAGGCTCGACCGCCTGATAGCGGCTCTGATCGCGTTCTTCCTCGCGGTCGGCATCGCCGCGCACGCGCTTGACGAGCTCAACGGCAGGCCGCTGCGAACGTCGATATCCCGCACCGCGCTGATCGTGGTGACTGCCGCCGGACTGGGGGGCGCGGTCGCACTCGGAGCCATCGGGATCACCAGGGTCGGCTGGGGCCTGCTGCCCTTCATGATCATCGGTCCGCTGCTCGTGGTCGGGTACAACGCCGAGCTGTTCGGCGGGCTGATCCACACGGACCTCGGCTTCGCGGCCGCCTGGGGAGCTTTCCCGGCCCTGACCGGTTACGTCGCAGAGGCCGGCCGGCTTGCCGTGGCGCCGGTCGTCGCGGCTGGCGCAGCGATGGCGCTCTCGGCCGGCCAGCGGCACCTGAGCACCCCTGCGCGGATGCTGCGCCGCCGCACGGCAACGGTCACGGGCAGCATCACGCTGAATTCCGGCGAAGTGACCAGGCTCGACGCCGCCGGGCTGCTTGAACCGCTGGAACGGGCCCTGCGTTCTCTGTCATGGGGTGTCGTGCTGCTCGCCGCCGCGCTCGCCACGGCGCGGCTGGCATGACCTGGAGGTAGACGGTGCGGAGCGGCGTACTGGCGGCGGTGGGCGTCATCTTGACCATCGCCGGCGTGATCTGGGCACTGCAGGGGTTCGGAGTCATCGGCGGCAGCTTCATGTCCGGCGACTCGGTCTGGGCGATCATCGGCCCTATCGTCACCGTGACTGGCCTGCTGACCACCGTTGTCGCGGTCCGGCGGGCGCGCGCGACGTCCTGACCGCTCCTCAAGCGCCGCATGGCGAGCCTGGCGATCCGGCATTATCACCCGGACTGCGGCAGGCTGACCGAGAAATGCGCGGCGAACACGGCGCGCAATGGATTGCCAAACTCGCTATTAGTTTTCAGCGCGAGTAGCGTATTCATTATCCGCATCCGTCATCGGTCTCCCTAACATTTGCCAGTCATTACCTAGGGGTTGATGAGTGCCGTGCTAGCCGTAAACATCGGATATTCACCGCGGCACGCCGGGCACCCGCCAGGGCCGGAGCCGCCGCGGCTCAGGTTCCGGGGGATCGTCGTCATCCTGGGCGTTCTGGTGCTGCTCGGCGGCGCGGCCGACGCGGTGCTCAGCGCCCTGCGCCGGCCGGGCTCGCCGCCTGCCGCGGCGACAGGGCTCACGGTGCACATCTACCCGGCGACGCGGCTTGGCCTGCGCGGACCCGCCGACCTGACCGGCGCGGGAGGGCATGTCTGGATCACCAACTCGGCGGGTAACTCGGTCACGGAACTGGACGTGCGGGCTGGCAGCCACCCGATTGTCAGGCCCGGGCCTGACAACCGATTCCTGGCGCCGGGCGCGATCACGGCCGGGCACGGTCACGTGTGGGTGGCCGATGTCGTGGCCAAAGAAATTACCGAGTTGCGCGCGGCCGACGGCGCTGTTATCAGGACAATAAGGAAAGTCCCCTCACCGCATTCGCTTGTTCTCTTCGGCAACCGGCTTTGGATCGCGAATCCGGCCGCCAACTCGGTTTACCTGGCAGATGCTCGCACCGGGTCGAAGGTGCGGGCATTCCGGTATGACAGCCTGAGCTATCCCAGCGCGCTGGCCGTGAGCCATCATCTGCTCTGGGTGACGAACGAAGCAAAGGACACCATCACCGTCCTGAGCGCCACCACCGGGGCCTGGAAGTCGACGCTGCGCGGCCGGCGTTACGGCCTGGCCCAGCCGGTCGCGGAGGCGGCGAGCCGGACCATGCTGTGGGTCGCCAACGCGTCGGCGCGCACGATCACGCAGATCAGTACCGTTTCAGGGAAGCCGGTGCGGATCATCGGCGGGCGTCGCTACCGGTTCGGCGTCCCTGGCCCGATGGCGCTGGCTGACGGCAAGCTATGGGTTCTGAACACGATAGGCAACTCGGTCACCGAGATCGACGCGACAACCGGGCGGCTGGTAGCGGTGCTCGCGGGCAGCTCCTACGGTTTCGACAGTCCGGCCGGCATCGCGGCCTTCAGGCACGCCATCTGGGTGGCCAGCGCGACGTCGCTGACCAGGATCGCCCTGCCGGCCTGGCCCGCTGCCGTGCGCCGCTAGAGCACGTCCTTGCGCTGCAGGAAGTGCAAAGAGATCCAGCCGGCCAGCACGGGCAGCCAGAACGTGACGGTCCTGAACAGCAGTACCGCGGTGATCGCCTGGGCTGTTTGCATGCCAGCGCCGGCCAGGGCGATGGACAGCGCGGTTTCCACGGCGCCGATGCCGCCCGGAGTCGGGATGAACGAGCCTGCCGCGTTTCCGGCCAGGTACACGACGGCGATGCTGGCCAGCGGCACGCTCGCGTCGCCGACGGCGCGCACGGAAGCCGCGAGGCAGAGGATGTAGGCGACGGTGATCAGCACCGTCCCTCCCACTCCCTGGACGAGCTTCACCGGGCGCTGCGCGACGTCGACGAGGCGGGGGACGACCTGGCTGGCGACGGAGCCGACGCGCGAGAACAGCAGCCGCCGCCCGGCCGGCAGGGCCAGCGCGATCAGCGTGAGGCCGACGAGGATGCCCAGCGCGATGTACGCCCAGTGCGGCGGCGTCAGCGCCCTGGCAGCCTTCGAGGAACCGGCGATCACGGCCGAGATCAGGACCAGCACGCCGAAGACGGCGAACGACATGACCTGGGTGACACCGACGCTGGCGGCCGCGTCAGCGGCGCTGAGCTTCGCCTTGCGCAGGTAGCGCACGTTGAGCGCGACGCCGCCGACGGCGGCTGGCGTCACCAGGATGACGAAGGAAGCCGCGATCTGCACGAGCAGCGTGCGCAGCGGGTTCAGCCGCTCGAGCACGAAGCCGGATATCGCCAGGGTGGCGCCGAGGTATGTAGCGGCCGAGCAGGCCAGCGCCACCAGGCTCCAGCCGAGGTTGGCTTCCGCGAGGAGCTTGGAGAATGACACGTTGGTCAGCTGGCCAGCCAGCACGTAGGCGGCGAAGACGCCAGCGATCAGGGTGATCAGCGTCCGTGGCCGGACGCGGTCGAGCTGGGCTGGCATGACCTCGCCGTCCGGGGCGGCGGCCAGCAGCCGCTTGCGGACGTCGGCGAGTACCTGTTTCTTGCCGCGCAGGGCCGAGCGGGTCGACCGGTAGAGCGCGACCGGCTGAAGCAGCGAGACCAGCCCGAGCAGCCCCTCTCTCGGCACCTTCTCGGTGGCGATGTCGACGGCGCGGTCGGGACCGACCAGCAGCGCCGTCTGCGCGATCAGCTGGACGAGGTCGAGCCGGAACTGCAGGTCCGTCGCGGCGACGTCGCCGTTGCCCGGTTCGAGCAACGCGACCTTCTCCTGGCCAGCCCCGTTGACCAGCATGATCCGCTCGTCGGTCAGCGCGCGGTGCGTGACCCGGTGCCTGTGCAGCAGCAGGACGGCGTCCCAGATCTCCCGCAGCTGATCGTCGCTGGTCAGTGGGCCGAGTTCGGCCAGCGTGGTGCCCTCCACGTGGTCGGTTGCGAGCACCGCCGCGTCCGGGCCGACCCTGATCACCGCGCGCAACCGCGGCGTGAGCACCCCGGAGTCCTCGGTCGCGTAGATGAGCAGGGCCTGCCGCTCGATCGCGCCCTCGAGCGACAGCGGGGCACTCCGCGAGACATTCGCTTTCAGCCGGACCCGCCGCCACAGCCGGTAGAAGGCATCGGCCGCCTGCTGGTCACGGTCGAAAACGGTCACGTCGACGCGATCGCCGCTGCGCACGGTCGCCGCGTACCTGCGGACCTCGGAGCCGCCGTTGGCGACCCGGCGGATCGCGACAATCGGATCGGTATCAGAACCCAGGGCCGCCGCGATGACGGCGGCCGACGGACGCCCCGTGGTGGTGCCGAACGCATACTTCAGCCCGGAGCCGACCGCTGAGCCGATGGCGATCGCGATCAGCAGCGAGAGAACCGTGGCGTGCTTGTCGGCGAGGCTCGTGACGAAATAGAAACCCATCGTTGTCCAGAACACGGTGCGCCACTGCGTCCGGCCACGAAGGCCGATGACTGTGACGTACGCGACCAGGCCGGCCAGGTAGCCGTCGAGCGTCGCCTCGTGCTGCCCCGTCAGCCCGCCGGTGGTCGTGTGCAGCGCATTGTGGAGCTGAACCAGGGCGGGCTGGTTAAGCAGCACGTTGGCGAGCGCGACGACGCCGACGGCGATGCCGCCGGTCGCCACGGCCTCGCCGAGCCTGCGGTACTGCTTGACCATCAGCGCCCTGATGGCGAGCGCGATCGGCAAGATCAGGAGGGCGATTCCGCCGGCCCAGCCGATCAGGTGCAGCAGCGCGGGCGGCAGGTGCTTGCTGGCGCCGACCAGGTCGAACTCCACGCCCGTCGCGGTCGCGATGGCCAGCAGGGCAATCCCGACGAGGATGGCGATCTCGGCCACCGCGATAACGAAGCGGACCAGGTCAGCCGGTATCCGGACGCGCGTCTCGAGCTGATCTTCGACCAGCAGGCGGGCGTCACCGGCCGGAGTCCTGGTGATGCTACCGGCGCGCGTCAATGCCGCCGTGACCGCTGGTCGCAGCGGCTTGTGACGCGAGCTCATAAGACGATCGTTTCACCTGCGTCCAAACCTGACACTGCCGCTCGGCATCAAACGGGCCTAGGCCGGCGGCGCGAGCGCCGGCGGCGGAAGCGCCGGCTGCCGAGCATGTTATCGGTCAGCCGCCGACCAACCGGGAAAAGGGGCAGATGAAGCGTGTTGGGCGAGCTCTTCCTGGATCGCGGTCAGCGCGCGAGCAATTCGCTGTAGACGGCCGAGGTGGCCGAGTCAGGCCGGCCGTCCGCGGCGACCTCGGCCACCACGTCGAGGCAGCGGCCCCATGCGCCGCGGACACCGGCCAGGTTCCCCGCGGCGTGCTCGGCGCGCATCGTGGCCCGCCACAGCTGCTCGGCGGACGGGTCGGCGGCGAGGCCGATCCTCGCCGCCCTGACCGCCGCCGCCGGTTCGCTTGCCGCCAGCGCGAGTTCGGCGAGCGTCTCCGCCGTCGCGACGATCCGCGCCGTCACCGACTCGGCAAGCTCCGGCTCGAGCCACCAGTAGTAGCACCCCGTGAACGGCTGACCGCGAATGAGGCTCAGAGCCTCTGACAGCGCCTCGGCGTCGGCGCGTTCAATTCCTGTGGCGGTCAGCCTCTCGAACTCGCGCCAGTCCACCGTGGCGTCCGGATGCAGGGCATAGCGGCCGTGACCCAGATGCTCGATCCACTCGCGGTCATCGGCGGCCCGCCCGAGCGCTCGCCTGGTCCTGACGATGAGCTGCCTCAGCGAGTCAGCGGGTTTCGCGTGCCGCGGGTCGGCGCCCAGTAACGTGCGCAGCTGCTGGTTGCGCAGGCCGCCGGGGTTCAGCGCCAGGGCGACGATCAGCTGGCTCTGGGCCGGCACGAGAGCGCCCGCTTGCCCGTTGACGGTGAGCGAGCCGAGCAGGCAGATCCGCAGCCGGGACTCCCCGGCAGCGGCGGGTTCGGCGGCGTCGGTTTCTGGAGCCCCTGGAGGCTTGGGAGCCTCTGGGTCCTTGGCGGGCACGGCCCGAACGATCCGATCGGTGCGCTCGAACCGCTCCGTCCCGGCCGGCGATACCTGGTTAGCCGGTGGCCGTCGCTGGCCGCCGGGCATCGCCGTCGCCCGGCGAATCGACGCCTGCCGATGCTTGCCATCGGGCACGTGCCGCAGCGTGCCGCCTGGCGCGGCACCGGCCGGATTCTCTTCCCGGCCTGCAGCGGACCGTCGGCGCCTCCGGCTCTCCAGCCAGCTGGCGAGGACCACGACCAGCGCGCCGGCCAGCAGTCCGGCAGCGAACATCGCGATGCCGGGAAGCCGTGCGGTGAGCGCCTCGCTGGCGAGCGCCGGCCCCTGGTGCTGGCAATGCGGGTAACTCCATGTGCTGCGCTGTTCCTGCTGTCGTTTGTCGGCGAGCGTCAGATCAGCATCGCCCACGCGGTCTGGCCGCACAACCGGTTCGAGGCAAGAGCGCGTCCCGCAGCCAGGGCCGGCGGGCGCGATCGTTGACGACAGTCGCGCTGGTCCCGTCCGTCCCAGACCCCAGGCTTCCCAGGGTCACAGCTCGCACTGTCGCTTCCATGGGTCAGACCCTCGAGGAGTTATCGTCAGCTATGAGTTCTTCGGCCCGTTCCGGTTCGAGCTCTCCTTCCGGCTCCCGTCCCGGGGTCTTCGCCGACCTGCGGGCGCTACGGGAGTGCTGGCACCCCGTCGCCTTCGCGGCCGACGTCACGGACCGGCCGGTCGCCGCTGACCTGCTTGGCGAGCCGCTGGTACTGTGGCGGTCGCCCGCCGGGGTCAGGGCGATGTCGGACCTGTGCGTGCACCGCGGCACCGCGCTGTCGCTCGGCTGGGTCAGCGGCGATGAGCTGGTATGCCCGTATCACGGCTGGCGGTACGCGGGAGACGGCCGGTGCGTCGCCATACCCCAGCTCGCCGATCCGGCCAGGGTGCCGGCGAAGGCGAAGGTGCCCGCCTACCTGGCGACGGAGCGGTACGGCCTGATCTGGGTAGCGCTGGCCGAGCCGCGCTGGCCGCTGCCCGCGGTGCCCGAGCTAGAGGACGGCTCCTGGGTGACCGTGCCGGCCGGACCGTACCTGTGGCGCTGCGATGCCGCGCGGCAGATCGAGAACTTCACCGACTTCGGGCACTTCCCGTGGGTGCATCCCGGGCTGCTCGGTGATCCTGAGCGGCCCGTCGTCCCGCGGCACGAGGTGCGGACCGACGGGCACGTGCTGCGGTACACGATCGTCCGTCCCGAGGCGTCGAACACCGATGACTTTCCGGTCTTCGCGAACTCCGGGTCAGGGCCGCCGGAGCGGCGCAGCAGCTACGAGCTGCATCTGCCGTACACGATCGTGCTCCGGCTCGGCTGGGGCGGCGAGCGCGGGATGGTGTACTTCTTCGCGTCCCAGCCAATCGGCGCGGACCGGTGCGCCGGCTACGTCGTCATCGGCCGGAACTACAACTTCGACCAGCCAGAGGGCGTCCTGCGGGAGTTCGAGGACACGATCTTCGGCCAGGACCAGGTCGTGGTCGAGTCGCAGCGGCCTGACCGGGTCCCGTTCGATCTGGCCGACGAGCTGCATCTGAGGTTCGACGCGGTGGCCGTCGCCTACCGCAAGGCGATGCGGGCGCTTGGCCTGGCCGTTGGCAGCCCGGGCCAGAACGGTCAGGACGGGCCGGGCTGGGCTGGCTGAGCTGACCCGGCCAGCTCGGATGGGGGCTCTTCCTCGGAACCAGGCCTTCGGCGAGGCAGCCTTCCCCGCAGGTAAGGACCGCGGGGCACGGCACGCCGTTCCTGCTTCCTGCCGGTGCCGACAACGAGTGGCGCTTGCGTCGGGCTGACCACGGCGGGATCGAGGACAGCGGGGTCGGTGGAGCGCCAGGCCTCGCGCACGATCACCTGCAGCGCCCCGGCCAGCGGGATGGACAGCAGCGCCACGACGAACCCGCCGAAGATTCCGTCGATCCAGCTGCCGATCGACGCGCCGACGAGGATCGAGATCAGCACGAGCAGCGGGTTGATCCGTACCGTCTTGCTCATGATCAGCGGGTTGAGCACGTGGTTCTCGACCTGCGTGTAGATCACGAACACGACGAGCGTCACCAGCCCGGCCGCCACGCCCTGGGTGAGCGCGAACAGCACGACGGGAATCCCGGCCAGCGCCCCGCCGATCATGGGCAGGAAGTCGACGAGCGCGACCCACAGCGCCCACAGGAACGGGAAAGGGACCCCCAGGATGAGCAAGGTCACCAGTACCACCAGGCCCGCGATGATCGAGGTGGCGAAGTTGCCGAGCATGTACCCAGTCACGGACCGGTTCACCGCTGACGCGATCCGCCGGTACCGCTCGGCCCTGGCGGGCACCATCAGGCCGAGCAGCCCGGTGCGCAGCATCGGGCCCTCCATCAGCAGCAGCACGACCAGAACAAAGATCGTCAGGAGGGTGATCACCAGCGTGATCGCGCCCTTGCCGATGCTGATGACCGGGTTGGCGATGTCCTTGCCGTAGCTGGCCAGTTTCGGCGCGTTGGCCTTGACCCAGTTCTGGACGTGATACTTCGTGACCAGGTGGCCGATCCAGCCCTTGCCGTGCTCGGCCTTGCTGACATAGCCCGGCAGGTTGTCGGCAAGGTGGGTGATGCCGTTGACCAGCGGGTAGCCGAACGCCACGGCGAGCCCGGCGAACACGACGACGGCGGCCAAGGTCACGATCGCGACGGCGACGCCGCGCCTGCGTACCCGCTGCTGGACGCCGACGACGAGCGGGTTCAGCAGCAAGGCGATGAAGCCGGCCACGATGATCAGCAGGATGACGTCGCGCAGCCGGTAGATGACCTTGGCGGCCAGGTAGAACGCGATCACGGCCGCGATCGTGGTCAGGATGGCCCGCAGCGGCACGCCCCTGGCCTCTGCCGCTGACCACAGCACGGCGCGGCGGGTCGGGCCGGCCGGTGCTGGCAGAGGAGGCTTCGGCTCGAGCATGGGCAGGTCGTCAGCCTGCCGGCCGTCGTCTGTCATGTGCACAGCATGCCAGTCTGTCGGTAATCGAGGAACGCCCTGATGTAACCGGATAAAGGACGCCGCCAACTGCCCAGGCGCGGCACGGTGAAACCCCGTCGGCCTGGCGCCCACATCACCCGCTACGGGTGACTGGCGAGCGCGACGGGCGGGAACGCTAGCGGACTGAGCACGATCGACATCGGGGGAAACAATGACGAGCACACGGTCGGCCACGACCGACATGCAGCCGAGTTCGGCCAACTCCAAGGCCATGATCGTCGGGTTCGCCCTCGTGGCGACCGGCGGCCTGATCAGCATGTGCGGCATCGGCATCAGCGGCACGGCCATGGTCAACGCCTTCAGGCGCTGGATGCGCGCCCAGCAGGAGCCGCCGAGCGCGGTCATGAAGCGCAAGCTGGCCCAGGCCAAGGCCGCCACCACAGCCGGCGCGAGCGCCTGGCAGAACGGAATGGCGACCTCGGGCAGGCGCTGACGCCGTTCTTCACCAGCTGGCCGGGTCCACGCCGCACGGGCGGGGCCCGATCTTTTATCGACTTATCGATAACCGGAGCATCCGGGCGCCGGTGTAGGTTAAGGCGCCATGACGACGGCTGAGTTGCTCGCGTACTGCCTGAGCAAGCCTGGCGCCTGGCAGGACGAGCCGTGGGAGGAGGACGTCGTGGCGAAGGTCGGCAGCAAGATCTTCGCCTTCCTCGGCTCAGGTCAGGTCGCCACCGTCGGCCTGAAGTGCGGGCCGACCAGGGAGGCAGCCGATGAGTGGCTGGCTCGCTATCCGGATGACGCGGCTGTGATGGCTTACATCGGACGTTCGGGCTGGAACACGCTGCGATGCGGCGGAGCAATCCCCGATGACGAGGTTCTGGAGGCCGTCGATGCGTCCTACGACACCGTCGTTGCCAGGCTGCCGAAGCGGGAGCGCCCGGCATGAGGACGGCGACCTTCCGGCTCCGCACGCCGGGCGGCGAGTCGATCACCGATATCACCCGGCGATGCGAGGAATTCGCCAGGGATGCGGCAGCCGGCGGCGACGGGTTGCTGCACATCTTCGTCCCGCACGCGACGGCCGGGCTCGCGGTCATGGAGCTCGGCGCGGGGAGCGATGCCGACCTGCTCGCCGTCCTCGCCAGGCTGCTGCCGGCCGACGACAGCTGGCGGCACGCGCACGGGTCACGCGGTCACGGGCGGTCGCACATCCTGCCCGCGTTCCTGCCGCCGTACGCCACGCTTCCCGTGGTCGGCGGCGGCCTGGCGCTCGGCACCTGGCAGTCGGTCGCGCTCGTCGATCTGAACGCCGACAACACTGAACGGACGGTCAGGTTGTCGCTGCTGACGGTGCCCGCAACGCGCTGAACTCGCCGTTTGGCGATTACGCATCGGCGGGCCGGGTAGTGTGGGCTCCCTGCTCAGTCGTGACAGCCGATGTCAGCACACATTCCTTATGGCAAAACACAGAAGACCACGCGACCCGCAAGCTCCTGGCCGGCCACGCCGGCGCGCAGCCGTTCTCCGCGGCGGCACGCTGGCCGTCACGATCACCCTGTGCCTGGCGGGAAGCCTCAAGCTCTTCGCGTCGGCATCGACGGTCGGCGACGGGGCGCACGCCGCGTCGCTGCGCGGCTCGCGGCACGCGAAGCTGATCCCGCCGCCGGTGCGGCGGCATCTGCACAAGCGCTCACACCGCCGCGGAACCCGCCAGGCGCCCGCTGCGGCGTCGAGCCCGAGCCGGGCACCGACACCGTCGCCAAGCGCGCAGCATGTGTCCGGTCAGTCGGTCTCCGCCGTCGGCGACTCGGTGATGGTGGCCTCGACGCCCGCCCTGCAGGCAGCCTTGCCTGGCATCTACATCGACGCGATGGTGGGCCGTCAGTTCAGCACCGGCCTGCAGATCATCGCTAGCCTCAAGGCGCAGGGCCTGCTCAGGCCGATCGTGGTGGTGGGCCTCGGTACCAACGGGACCGTGACCGCTGACGAGATCAGCCAGCTGTTCGCCGAGATCGGACCCGATCGCAAGCTGGTGCTGGTCAACACGTTCGAGGACAGGCCGTGGGAGGCCGAAGTCAACGCGACCCTGGCAGCCGCGGCGGGCGACCATCCCGGTGTCGTGCTGGCGAACTGGTACGCCACGATCGAGCACCGCACGGACCTGCTCTGGCCGGACGGGATCCACCCGCAGCCCGCTGGCTGCGTCGTCTACGCGCAGATGCTCAAGACCGCGCTTGAGCGGTTCGTGAACCTACGTTCCTGAGGTAATCGCGTACCGCCGCGGCCGGCGCATGAGCCATTCCCAGAATGACCGGCGCGGCGGCCGGGCGACGATGTTCCCGCTGCCGACCCGCCCGGTCACGGTGATCTGCACCGTGACCGGGACCTGGCTGCCCCACGGCGCCTTCACCCTGACGTTTCCGCTGCGAATGGCGACGTCGTCGGTGTCCACGACGATCCCTGGCTTGGTGATGATGAGCAGGTTGCCGCTGCGCACATCGGCCTCGATGTTGATGGCCCGATGCGGGATCGCTGCATCGGTGAAGTCCAGCTTGATGTTCCCGCTGGTCACCCGCGCCTCGATGCGACGCGGCACGACCCACCGGCCGACCCTGGTCAGGTTGCCGCTCCTGGTCTCGAGCCGCACGACGTCCTTGGCCAGCGCGGGCGCGGCGGGATGCATCGGCGCGATCGCCTGACCGCTGGCGGGCAGGTCGCTGGTGAGGGCGGCGAGTTCGCCGTAGGTGCGGGCGGAAAACGCGACCTCGACCCGCTCGTCCAGCTCCTCAGCCGTCAGCCGGCCGTCACCCGCCGCGACCCTGAGCAGGTCGATGACGCGGTCCCTGTCCTCGTGCGACGCCCTGAGCCGGTCAGGCGACGGCGCGCTCTCGCCTCGCCCGGCCGGCGAGATCTCGCCCATCATGGACAAACCTTAACGCGCGCCGTCGTCCCCTGAGGCGATCACCGGCAGCGGCGGCAGCGTCGCCACGATCAGCGCCTTGATGGTGTGCATCCTGTTCTCAGCCTGGTCGAACACCACCGACGCCGGAGACTCGAAGACCTCCCCGGTCACCTCGAGGGCGCTCAGCCCGCGCTTGTCGTAGATGAGCTGGCCGACCGCGGTCTCGGTGTTGTGCAGCGCGGGCAGGCAGTGCAGGAACTTGACCTCAGGGTTCCCGGTCGCGGCCAGGACCTCGCTGGTGACCTGATACGGCATCAGCAGGTCGATCCTGGCGTCCCAGCTCTCCGCCGGCTCCCCCATCGACAGCCAGACGTCGGTATAGATGAAGCCGGCCCCCGCGACCGCCTCGCCGACATCGCCGGTCACCGTCACCGAGGCGCCCGAGGACTGCGCGAGCCCGGCAGCGATGGCGCGGATCGCGGGATCGGGCCAGAGTTCCTCGGGCGCGCACACGCGCACATCGAGCCCGAGCAGGGCCCCGGTGACGAGCAGCGAGTTCGCGGTGTTGTTCCGGCCGTCGCCCAGGTAGCAGTAGGAAACCTGATCAAGCCCGGTGGCCGCGTGATCGCGCATGGTCAGGACGTCCGCGAGCATCTGGGTTGGATGCCAGGTATCGGTCAGCCCGTTCCACACCGGCACGCCGGCGAACGCGCTGAGCGTCTCGACGGCCTCCTGGGAGAAGCCGCGGTACTCGATGCCGTCGAACATCCGGCCGAGCACGCGCGCGGTGTCCTTGACCGACTCCTTGTGCCCGATCTGGGACTCGTCGGGGCCGAGATGGGTGACGTGCGCGCCCTCGTCGTACGCCGCGACCTCGAACGCCGACCTCGTCCTGGTGGATGGCTTCTCGAAGATCAGCGCCAGGTTCTGGCCGGCGAGACGCTGCGCGCGCAGGCCACGGCGTTTTTCCTCGCGCAGTCGCTCGGCCAGGTCCACCAGGTACAGGAACTCCGCCCTGGACAGGTCGGTCTCCTTGAGCAGGCTGCGTCCTGACAGGCGCGGGTCGTGCGGCAGCGCATCCATGGGCGTGGCTCCTTCTGGGTCGCAGGCATCAACCTAGCCTGCGGGTTTGCCGGGACCGATCAGGGGCAGAGCTCGCCGGTCGCCTGAGAGGGAAGGCACGGGAGGTGCCATGAGCGACGGTGAGGGCCAGGCCAGCGGGCAGGACACGCGGACCAGGGGCGGGCAGCCAGGCGACGGTCGGCTCGGCACGATCAGCACGAAGGTGCCGGCCAGGCTGGACCGGCTGCCATGGTCACGCTGGCACTGGATGATCGTGATCGGCCTCGGGACCGTGTGGATCCTGGACGGGCTCGAGGTCACGATCGTCGGCAACATCTCGACCCAGCTCGCCAAGCCCGGCAGCGGCATTGACATCGCCCAGGCTCAGGTCACCGGGCCAGGCGCGGCCATGTACGTCATCGGAGCCTGCCTGGGCGCGCTGTTCTTCGGCTGGATGACCGACCGGTTCGGGCGCAAGAAGCTCTTCATGATCACGCTCGCCGTCTACCTCGCCGCGACCGCGATGACCGCCCTGTCGTTCTCGGTCTGGTGGTTCTTCCTGTTCAGGTTCCTGACGGGGTTCGGCATCGGCGGCGAGTACTCGGCGATCAACTCCGCCATCGATGAGCTGATCCCGAGCAAGCACCGCGGCCGGATCGACATCGTGATCAACGGCACCTACTGGGCTGGCGCGGCGTTTGGCGCGCTGATCACCGTGCCCGCCGCGGCCGACCTGCCGGTGAACCTCGGCTGGCGGCTCTGCTTCGCCCTTGGCGTGGTGCTCGGCCTGGTGATCTTGCTCGTGCGGCGCAACGTGCCGGAGAGCCCCCGGTGGATGTTCATCCACGGGCATGCCGATGCCGCGGAGAGGCTGGTGGACGGTATCGAAGACCGGGTGACCGACGGCCGCACAGAGACGCTTCCCGAGCCAGGCGACTCGATCACGATCAGGCAGCGCAAGACGATCAGCTTGCTGACCATCGCCAAGACGATGTTCGGGAGCTATCCGCGCCGGACGACGCTCGGGCTTTCCTTGTTCATCGGCCAGGCGTTCCTGTACAACGCGATCACATTCGGCTACGCGCAGATTCTCGCGACGTTCTTCCACGTGACGACCGATCCTGGCTACTACTTCGCCGTGATCGCGATCGGGAACCTGGTCGGCCCCCTCGTGCTCAGCCGGTTCTTCGACACGCTCGGCCGCAAGCCGATGATCGCGGGCACGTACATCGTCTCCGGAGCCCTGCTGCTGCTCACCGCCTGGCTATTCGACCAGGGCATGCTGAGCGCTGCCTCGATGACCGCGTGCTGGTGCGCTGTGCTGTTCTTCGCATCGGCTGGCGCCAGCTCGGCCTACCTCACCGTGAGCGAGGTGTTCCCGATGGAGACGAGAGCGCTGGCGATCTCGTTCTTCTACGCGATCGGCACCGCGGCCGGCGGAATCACCGGGCCGTTGCTGTTCTCCTCGCTGGTGAGCACCGGCAAGGTCGCGGACACCGTGATCGCCTTCGTGATCGGGGCCGCCCTGATGATCGTGGCTGGCCTCGTCGAGATCGTCCTGGGCGTCAAGGCCGAGCAGCGCAGCCTGGAGGACATCGCCACGCCGCTGACGGCCCAGGACGCACAGACCGCGGCCGCCTCGGGCTAGGCCGCAGGACCAGGCCTGGACTGGGCCTGATCGGCGCCGGCCTCGTCGTCGTAGGACACGGCCACCTGCTGCTCGTCCCTGCGCTGCTCGGCGAGCGGTAGCAGAGACAGCGCCCGCCTGTCGGCTGGCGTGAGCGGCGGCTGGACGATCGAGCGAGGCCAGAGCCTGCGCGCGAGCACCACGTTGACCTCAGCCGCGTAGATCGTTATCTCGATGATGAGGTAGATCCACGCGAGCAGGCTCAGCACGATCGCGAAGATCCCGTAGACCGAGTCGCTGTGCAGGAAGTGCCGCACGAGCTGGGTGCCCAGGGCCTCGAGGACGGTCCAGCCGACGCCCGCCAGAGCAGCGCCTGGCAGCAGAGGCCTGATCGGCACGACCTTCGGCGTTAGGACGCGGAAGCCGATCACGTAGATCCCGACGTTGGCGGCGGCGGCGAGTAGCTCGGCGAGCAACGTGAGGCCTGCCGAGCTGCTCCCCCAGGTTCCGAAGCTGGTCAGCAGCGTTGTGATGACCACGCCAGCGCCCAGGACCAGAAGAAACAACCCGGCGCGGCCGAGCCGCTGCCAGTAGCCAGGCCGGTGAGGTCCCGGCAGGTTCCACACCTGCGCCATCGCGAACATGCCGGTCTGCGCCAGCCCCGATGACCCCCACAGCGCCACGAGCAGACCCACGATCAGCCCGATGACGCTGGATCTGCGCAGCTGGTGCACGTTGTGCCTGAGCGGGTTACTGAGTGCCGGGAACTGCCCGGCGACCGCGGAAATGACCTCGTGGCGCAGCGCGGGATTCCCCGCCGCGACGATCCCGAGGATCGTCGTGAGCACGAGCAGCAGCGGGAACAGCGAGATGAAGGCCGAGTGCGACAGGCTCGCCACGAGCTGGCCGGCGTTGTCGTCGCCGTACTTCTTGATCACGCCGAACATGAAGGACGTCGCCACGTGCCGCTGTTGCCAGCGGTCGACGCGGCGGATGAGCCGCTCGACCGGATTCACCCGCCCTTTGATACCGCGCGTGATCGAGCATAAACGCTCCTCGACCGCGCTGCTGGCCAGGGCGGGACGATCCCCTGACCCACCGCGTACTGCTGACCAGCAGCTTCTCCCGCACTTGTCATCGGAAGTTTGTCGCGTCGTCACATCGTCGCAGCCGGGCCATGCACCCTCGTGAGCGACCGTTGAGCACGTGCGGATCGCCTACGTCACAGAGTCCTTCCCGCCCGATGTCAACGGCGTCGCGAGCACGGCGATCCGGGTCGCCGAGCAACTGGCGGCGCGCGGTCACCAGCCGCTCGTGATCGCCCCGCGGCCGGCCGGGCGGCTGCCAGATGTTAAGACCGGCTTCCCTGTCGTCCGGGTTCCCTCGGTCGGCCTGCCGCTGTATCCAGGATTCCGGGTTGGCTTGCCGGGTCCGCCGGTCCGCGCCGCGATCGCCGGGCACCGTGCCGACCTCGTTCACCTGGCCGGCCCCGTCGTCCACTACCAGCAGGTGCTCGGCATGGTCGGCGATAGCGTCCCCTCAGGGCAGGTGGGAGTGCCGGCGTGACAACGTTCGCGGCGCTCGGAGACTCGATCACGCTCGGCATCGGCGATCCGGTCAGGGCGCGGCACCGTCAGCGTGCCTGGCGTGGCTGGGCCGCGCTGCTCGCCGGCAGCCTGACCGATCCTGACCTGCACATCCTGGCGGCCAGCGGGCCCGTTGCCAGCCAGATCGAGCGCGAGCAGCTGCCCGCGGCCCTGCGCCTGCGACCCGACATCGCGAGCGTGATCTTCGGCATCAACGATACGCTGCGCCCGGGTTTTGATCCCGAGGCGATTGGCAGGTCCGCGGCGCACACGGTCGGCGGGCTGCGGGCGGCAGGCGCGGAAGTCCTGACGATGCGGCTGCCAGACGCGGGCCGGATGCTGAGGCTTCCCGCCGCCCTCGCGAGGCCGCTGGCCAGGAGAACCCAGCAGATCAATGCCGTACTGGACGCAGTTGCCAGCAGCTTCGGCACGCTGCACTTCGACGCTGCCGGCACGCCGGAGACCTACGACGGGCAGATGTGGGCTGTGGACCGGCTGCATCCGAATGAGCGCGGTCACCGCATGATCGCGCGGTCGTTCCACGGGCTGCTGGAGGCCGCTGGCCATCAGCTCGGACCCGCCCCCGCCGCCGAGCCCGCCAATCCGCCGCCGTCCAGGCTCGCTGCGGCCAGCTGGATGGCGACCAAGGGCACCGCCTGGGTGGTCCGCAGGTCCACGGACCTGGTGCCGTACCTGCTGGCGATGGCGGCGGCCGAGCTGGCCAGCTCAGCCTGGCTGGCCCTGCGGGCCGGCTGCTTGCCTCGTGCCCGCGTTGACGGCCAGCCGGTCGAGCAGCCCGCGCAGAACGGCGATCTCCGCGTCCGTGCTGCCATCCCGCAGCCGCTGGTCGAACGCCACAGCGGCGGCGCGCAGCGTCAGGAACATCGCATCGCCGGCCTGCGTGAGCCGCACGACATGGATGCGGCGGTTCGCTGGGTCGCGTTGCCTGCTGATCAGGCCAGCGCTCTCCATGGCGTTCAGGTGGTGCGTCAGCGTGGCTTCCCTGATCCCGACCGCGCTAGCTAGCTCGCGCTGGCTCGCGAGGTTGCGCGTCTTCATCGCCAGCAGCACGAGCCAGACCGGAAGCGAGCCGCCGACCGCGGCGAGAGAGTCATCGAATGCCCGGCTGACGGCGCGCGCTACGTGAGTGAGCTGCAGGCCGATAGGCGTCTGCGGTGGTCGCATGCGCGCAGCGTAACATGATTCATTGATATCTAAGAGTTCGAGGCCTAACAGGGCCAGCGGGCGGCGGATCCCCGCCAGGCCGGTCTCGTGGTCAGCGAACCGGGTCGAGATCGGGGTCCGGCCGCTCGCTGCTGGCGGCGAGCTCGTGGGTGATCTCGGTGAGCAGCTCGAGCAGACGCGGGTGAAGATCAGGCTGCCAGCCGTCCAGCATCCGTCCGATCATCTCCTGGCGGGCCGCGAAGATCCGCGCGTGTGCGGCTTCGCCGGCGTCGGTGAGCTGGTCCGGTGCGTCAGGCACCGGCGCGGCTGGCAGCACGTAGCCGGCCGCTACCAGTTCGGTCATCCTGCTGCTGAGCTCTGGCACGCTGATGAACAGGCGCCTGGCGAGCAGACCGCGGCTCTCGCCGCGATGCTCGCCGAGTCGCAGCAGCAGCCACGCCGCTCGCGGCGACACTCCGATCCCCGACGCCGTCACGAGCTGAGAGTAGACCTCGCGGCGGCGTTCCCTGCCAAGCAGCGAGCTGACGGCGCGCCGCATCTCCTCATCCGACGTCCTGACGGTCGGCCTGGACGTGGGCGCGAGCCGGTCGGCCTGATCCACAGCGCGGGACGTGCTACGCAGCGGGAGCTCCCTGAGCGTCCAGGTCAGCACGAAGGCGACGGCTCCGGCCGGCACAGCGGCCAGGAATACGGTGCGGATCGACGCCGCGTAGCCCGATACGAAGGCCGCGTGCACGGCAGGCGGCAGCTTCGCCAGCGCCGCCGGACTGGCACCGCTCGTGATGCCCACGCCGGCCGGCAGCCGCAGGCCGTGCAGCGCAGCCGTGAGGTTGCCTGGCAGCACGTGATCGAAGATCGCGCCGAAGACCGCGGTGCCGAACGAACCTCCGATCGACCGGAAGAACGTGGTGCCTGACGTGCCCGCGCCCAGGTCCGCGTAGTCGACGGCGTTCTGCACCGCGATCACCAGCACCTGCATGGTGGCGCCGATGCCGGCGCCGAGCACCAGCATGTACAGCGAGCTCGCGAGCGTGCTCGTGGCCGTGCCCAGGTGCGAGAGCAGGAACAGGCCGGCGGTCATCGTGGCCGTGCCCAGCACAGGAAAGATTTTGTACCTGCCCCACCTGCTGATCAGCTGACCGGTGCCGATCGACGTCGCCAGCAGCCCGGCCATCATCGGCAGCAGCCGCAGTCCGGACGCCGTCGGACTGACTCCCTTGACGATCTGCATGTACTGCGGCAGGTAGGTGAGCGCGCCGAACATCGCGAATCCGACCACGAAGCCGATCGCGCCGGCCGCCGTGAACACGCGCTGCCTGAACAAGTGCAGCGGCAGCACCGGCTCGGCGGCACGCCGCTCGGCGAGGACGAACCCGGCCGCGAACGCCGCGCCGAGCGCGCCGAGCGTGATGATCGGTCCCGAGCCCCACGGGTATGTCACCCCGCCTAGCGACGTCAGCAGCACCAGGCTGGTGGCGGACGCGCCGATCATGATGGTGCCGAGATAGTCGATGCTTCGGCGCTTCCGGCTTAGCCGTCCTGGCAGCACGGCGGCCACCACGAGCAGCGCGATCACGCCAATCGGCAGGTTGACGTAGAAGACCCAGCGCCAGGACAAGGTGTCCACGAAGAACCCGCCGATCAGCGGGCCGATCACGCTGGTCACGCCGAACACCGCACCGAAGAAACCCTGGTACCTGCCGCGCTCCCTGGGCGGGACGATGTCGCCGACGATGGTCTGGGCGCCCACCATCAGCCCGCCGCCGCCAATGCCCTGAAGGGCGCGGAAGATGATCAGCTCGGTCATCGTCTGGGACAGGCCGCTCAGGGCCGAGCCGATCAGGAAGATCACGATCGCGGCCTGGAAGAAGACCTTCCGGCCGTACAGGTCCCCGAGCTTGCCCCAGAGCGGGGTGCAGACCGTGGAGGCGAGCAGGTAGGCGGTCACGACCCAGGACAGCCTGGACAGGCTGTGCAGGTCCCCGGCGATCGTCGGGAGGGCGGTGGCGACGATGGTCTGGTCGAGCGCGGCCAGCAGCATCCCGAGCAGCAGCCCGGTCATGATGACCAGCACCTGGCGGGTACTCAGCCGCGCTTCGCCCGCCTGCCGCTGGCCGGCTGCCTGGTCCCGGATGCCAGGGCGATCGCCTGCGGTATCGGGCACAGTTGCTTACTCCCCAGCCGTCCCCTGGTTTACCGCGTCCGCGACGCAGGGATAGCCGCTCGCCGCCTGGTCCAGCCAGACCCTGAGCGCGCGGGTGGCCTCCGTGTCGTTCCTGTTGTAAGCGACCAGCCAGGCCCTTGCGTCCGGATCGCCATCGGGGCCGGCCGCGTGCTCGTAGCGGGCCATCGCCTCGTCGCCACCGGGATCGGCCACCTCCCAGCCGAAGCCGGCGAGCGGGGCGACGGCCTTCAGCGCGGCAGACCCGCCGGTGATCATCTGGCGGTCGAAGATCCGGTACAAGTCGACCCATTGCGCTGATCCGGTGAAGGCCGCGACCTCCGTCGCCAGCCCGCAGGCCGCGGCGAGCCTGCGCAGCTGGGAGTTCTCCGCGGAAGCGTTGTAGCAGTAGGCGCGCAGCCGCAAGCCCCCCGCGCGTGCGGCGCCGCGCAGGTCGGTGAGCCAGGCCCAGAATTCGGTGAAGGCGTGCGCCTCGACCGCCGCGGTCATGGGCTCCCAGGTCAGGAACGCCCGGTAGCCGGCTGGCCGGCCGGACCAGGTCACCATGGTCGTGACCAGCGTGCCCCACAGGTAGACACCGTCGGCGGTGTTCTCCATGTCAATGTCGACCTCGATGTCGCCGCGCGGCACGCTCACCACGGTGACGTCCCGCCTGCGGTAGACGGGGCTGCCGCCGAGCGCGGCCCTGGCCTGGTCGATCTGCTCGGGCAGGTCCCGCATGGGGGTGTCGCTGTACGACGCGGTGCGCGGGCACAGCGCTGCCGCGTCGCCCGCCGTTTCCAGGCCGGCCGTGGCGAGCCTGGCGAGCTGAGCCTTCTTACGCGGCCCGAGCACGTCGGCAAGGGGCGTGCGGGCGGGCAGGCGATCGCGCGCGGCCAGTACGGGCCGCAGGTCCACGCCGCCAGCGACCAGCGAGGCGGTCTGGTGGTCCAGGCCAGCCAGGGCGGCCCGGTCGGCTACGCCGTGGTCGCGATGGATGCGCCACTCGCGCCAGCCGATCCTCGGCAGCAAGCTCACATCGCCGGACCCGGCCTCGAGCAACGGACCGCAGCAGGACCACCACGGGCACTGCGCGCATTCGGTGATCCTGACGGGGACGACAAGCGGCCCGACCGCCGGATCGGTCACGGACGCGGCCGCGACGGCCATGATGTCGAGCCGGAAGCCGAACTCGAAGTCGTAGACCTCCATCGTCGAGCGGAGCCGGGTCCTGCCCGCTGACGACGGGGTCCGCCACAGGAGCGCGTCCAGGTCGTGCCAGACGACGACCTGCTCGACGCCGATGATGCCGCCGTGCCTGCCGCCGTCCGCCGCGAGCCCGGCCGCCTCGAGCAGCCTCTGGTAGTGAGCAAGCTGCAGCAGGTCGTCGCGTCGCCTGCGCGCCGAGCTGGCCGGATCGGGCGCGGCCGCTTCAAGGGCGAGGTCACCAAGGTCCGAGCAGCTCGCCGCTTCGCCGGCACGATCGCCGGCCCCGGGATCCCCCCGCTGGTGCTGGCCCCGGGGGGACGACCCGCCGGGATCCCCCCGTGCGATGAGACTGCGATGGTGCTTGATGTCGACCGCGCGATATCCAGCACCTTCAGCGGCGACGAGCAGGTCGGGCTCACCGACCCGCCGGCCTGCCAGATCGGCGGGCAGGCGGCCGCCGACGATCAGCGCCGCGCCGGACGACACGGCGGCGAGCGTCGCAGCCTCGCGTTCGGAGCGGCGTTCCCTGTCGCCTTCCCGCAGGATCGCGGCGCCGGGATGGAGCCGCCGAAGCTCGGCCACGACCGCTGCCTCGAACTGCCTGCCGCCGGCCAGCATGCGCTCGAGCGCAGCACTCGGCGGCAGCGGGTCGCACGGACGGATGACGTCCCACTGGGCACGCACGGGGCACTGCTTGGCCACGTAGCCGCCCTGCGGCTGCACGGCAGAGACGTCGTAGCGGGTAGCCACGACCGCATCGTAGCCAGCAGCCCGGTCAGTGCGGGGCTGACGGCTCGTCGGGCGCGCCGGCGAACGGGTCTGCCAGTACAGTCTCGGCCACCACGGGCGCAACGAGCTGATCGGCGACAGGGACCGCGGCCGCGACGAGTCCGACCTGGGGCGCTGGCCGGAACGCTGGCCGTCGTGGCTCGGCCCGTCGGCGGCGCCTGACCGGTTCCATCGGCTCGATCGGCTCCGCCTCGGCCGTCGACCTGGCAAGCCGTGAAATACCCCAGGTCGCCGCCAGCACGGCGGCGGCCTCAGCCGCGATCCGGCCGGCCCCGCCGCCCAGGTGCTCGCGGTACAGCACCAATCCGAGCACCGAGCCGACCGCCGGGTCGAGAACCGAGAAGACGGGAAGGAACGCGGCCAGGCCGGCTGCCCGGTAGCCGTTCTGCTGCATCGTGTAGGTCAGAAGGCCGATGACGATCAGCAGGTACGGCCGCACATCGGTGAACGCGCCGAGCTGGTGCGCGCTGATCAAGGCCGCCACGCTCTTGGTCAGCGCGTCGGTGACGCCCGCCGCGATGCCGCCGCCGACGCCGAGCGTGAGCGCCCGCCGCAGCGGCGACATACGCTTCGCGAGCAGGCCGGCGACGACAGCAACCACGACGGCAGCGAGCGCGGCCAGGCCAAGCCACCCCGGTGATGCCGTCGCCTGGCCGCCGGACGGACGGGCCACCGACAAGAACACGACAGGCCCGCGAACGTGGCCAGGGCGGCGAGCCATTCGACCGGCCGCATCCGGCGGTGGTCGGCCCACGCGGCGAGCGCGAGCGCGAGCAGCAGGCTGCTCGCGAGGACCGGCTCGATGACAACGAGCCGCCCGAGGTCGAGCGCGGTCGCCTGGAGCGAGAGGCTGACGACGACGGCGGCCAGCCCGGCAAGCCAGAGCGGCCGGCGGACCAGGCGGAGCAGGACAGCGGTGTCGAAGGCCGCGCCGGACGTGAGCTTGGCCGCCACCCGTTGCTGGACCACGTTGGCGACCGCGAAGGTGGCGGCGGCCGTCGCGGCCAGGGCGACCGCGACCGGCTGCACGCCGGCGCCGCTCATGCGGCGGCAAAACTCAATGCCATGTCCGACATCATGACGTTCGGATGGGCCTGATGCCAGCGGCCGGCACGAAGTGCCTGAGCTACTGACTAAGTGGAGATGTCTGGATACGGGACCGTCCAGTGACTGAGGCGGGCGGCGAACTCGCGCTGAAACGCCAGCGGCTCCTCGTAGTCCCGCTCGAACAGCGCGATGAAGAGGGTGAGCAGCAGGAAGTTGTGGCAGCCAAGCTCGAAGAGCGCGACGTAGTCGTGCGTTGCGAGCGCTTCACGCTCCGCGTCGGTGAACGAGAGCCACGTGCTGCGCTCCATGTCCGGGATGCTCAGCACGACGTTCGCGCGTTCGGCCTCCCACCACGCGACCGTGCCCCGCGGGTCATTCCTGTACCGCTCCACTAGCTCGGGATCACGGTCGACGGTGTAGAGGAACTTGTCCAGCAGGTACTTGCTCACCGCCGTACCTCCTTGCGCGACTCCGTCACGACCGGACCCCTCGGGTACCAGGTGAAGTAGGCCTCCATGGTGTGGAACAGGTCAAGCGAGTCGACGTAGTCGGCCCGGACGGCATCGCCCGCCACGCCCATCATCAGCATGAAGTCCATGAAGCCGTGGGTGGCGTTGCCCGGAAGCCACAAGCTGTCGAGGCTGACCTCTGCCAGCGCGCCTTTCAGGTCGGACGAAGCGATCCACTCGACCGCCTTGCGGTCGAACTCGGGGTCGGGGCCGTGCGGGCCGAACTGCCGGGGACCGCCGAGCTCCAGCGACAGATGGCCGGTGCCGATGATCGCCACCCGCTGGTCGGATGGCCAGGCTTCGACCAGTCGCCTGATCGTCTTGCCGAGCTCGACGAACCGGCTGGGCCGCGGCAGCGGCGGAGCGAAGATGTTCGTGTAGATCGGCACGATCGGCAGGTCCGCCTGCGGTCGCAGGGTGATCAGCGGGCAGGTGATGCTGTGGTCGATGCGTAGCTCGTTGCTGAACGCGAGGTCGAAGCCGGCATCGATGCCCGCCCGCAGCAGGTAGGCGGACAGTTCCTCGTGCCCGTGCAAGAACATGCGGGGCAGGCCGAACTCGCGCTCTTCGTTGTAGAAGTTCGCGTCATAGTACGGAGCCTTGCCGATGAGGAATTGCGGCATGTTGTCAAGCCAGAGCTGGTGGAAATGGTCGCTGCCGACCATCACGAGCACGTCTGGCTCGGCCATGGTCAGGGTCTCACGGAAGTTCTCTATCTTGGCCACCCACTCGTCGGCGAACGGCGGCCTGTCCTCGCCGGCCGAGGTGCTGGCGCGGTAGTAGAACGGGTGGTGCGTCGATGCGATGACGGCGGCGACGGTCGCCATGGAAGCTCCCTCACGTGCTGGCAGGGTCGGGGGGCTGGTACTGGGTGTGATGCTCGACGTTCAGGTAGATGTCCATGCCGACCGGGCGGCGCTGCTCTTCCGCGAGATGGCCGAGCAGGCCGGCGGTGCGCGCGAGCAGCGCGAAACCGCGCAGCAGGTCGGCAGGCAGGCCGAGATCAGCCAGGGCCGCGCCGCACGTTCCCGCGCCGTTGAGCGGCAGCGTCCGGCCGAGAACCTGGGGGTGCACGCGTCCGATCGCCTCGAACAGGCGCAGGTGAGGCCCGCGCAGCCCTTCCTCGCCGGCGATCCGCAGCAGGGCGGGGGTGCGCGGGTCGGTGATCTTGTGTACCGGATGCCCGAGTCCCGGCACGAACCGGCCGTCTTCGCGAGCCCGTCGCACGGCGGCCAGCGCCAGGTCGTCGAACCCGGCATCGTCGGCCGGTGCCGGATGGCCGTCAAGGGTGCCGGCGAGGAATCGCGCGGCATCCTCGGTGACGCCGAGGAATCTGGAGCCGCCTCCCAGCAGGCCAGCGGCGATCGCGCCCTGCACCGACTCTGGCGCGCTCAGGTACGTGAGCCTGGACGCGATGGCGGTCGGGGTGAAGCCGTGGTCGGCGAGCGCGACGAGCACGGCCTCGAACACCCGAACCTGGCGGCGTTCAGGCCGCTGCTGCGTTACCAGCCACAGGGCGAGCTCGCCGAAGCCGACGTTGCCCATCAGGTCGCCAGCCAGATCGTGGCCGAGCACCGTGATGGTGTCCGGTGTCGAGGCGCCGATCGAAGTGCGGAACACCGGCTCCTGCGGACCTGTCATCTCCCCCGCCCTTCTGCCTGCCGCTCGTGCAGCCACGCTCTGATGTCGTCGCCGTGCTCGTCGAGAGCGGGCGGCGGCAGGTCGTATCGCGGCGGGGTCGCCGAGAACGTCAGGGGATGCCTGATGACTGGCCTGGCCGCCGCGCCTGATCCCGCCGTCACCACCGGGTCGAGGCCGACGTCCGCGGCGAACGCGATGCCCTGATCGACGGTGTTGATCGGCCCGCACGGCACGCCGGCGGCGATCAGCGCGCCGAACCACTCCGCGGCCGAACGCTCGGCGAGCCTGTCGGTCAGGAGCGGCCTGAGCTGGTCACGGTTCGCTGTGCGGTCGGCGTTGCGGGCGAACCGCGGGTCATCGGCCAGGTACGCGGCGCCGACCACCTCGCAGAGCTTGCGGAACTGAGCGTCGTTGCCCGCGGTGATGATCAGGTCGCCGTCACCGGTGGGCAGCGGTTCGTAGGGATACAGGCTCGGGTGCGCGTTGCCCATCCGGTGCGGGACGACGCCGCCAGCCGCGCACGCACTGGTCTGGTTGACCATGCCGGACAGCGCCGACGCCATGAGGCTGGCCTGGATGTACTGGCCATCACCCGTGCCGGCGCGATGGTTGAGCGCGGCGAGGATGCCGATGGTCGTGTGCAGGCCGGCGATGACATCAAAGACCGAGATGCCGGACCGGTACGGCGGCCCGGCAGGATCGCCGGTCAGGCTCATCAGGCCGGACATGGCCTGCACCATCAGGTCATAGCCCGGCAGGTGGCTGCCGCCTCCCGCGCCGAATCCGCTGATCGACGCGTAGATGATGGTGGCGTTGCCGGCTCGCACCGACTCGTAGTCCAGGCCGAACCTGGCCAGACCGCCAGGCTTGAAGTTCTCCACCATGATGTCGGCACGCCTGGCGAGCTCGCGGGCGGCAGCGAGGTCGGCGGGATCGCTGAAGTCGAGCGCGATCGATCGCTTGTTCCTGTTGATCGCCATGTAATAGGTGGACACCCCGTCGCTGGTCTCCGGCGGCGTCCAGCGCCTGGTGTCATCGCCGGCGGGGCTCTCGACCTTGATCACGTCCGCACCGAGGTCGGCCAGCAGCATCGTGCAGTACGGGCCGGCCAGAACTCGGGAGAAGTCGGCCACGAGGAGCCCGGACAGTGGCCCGTGCGCGGGTTGGCTCATGCGATCTGACGCCCTTCTGTCCGTCTAGCGGACATTCGTCCGGATCGGCTGCCAGCATGATCGGACGGCACGCGGCATGTCAAGACGCGTGGACAGCGAGGGGCACGGTCACGGCCGGCGCCGCCTGGCACGCGGCCCAGTCGGCACTGATCGCGCTCGCCGTGGCGAGCAAGAGCGGCAGGTACTCCCCGGTCAGCGTCTCCACCGTTGTCTCTGCCGCGTGCACGGTGACGTTCATGGCGGCGATCACGCGCCCCCGCCCGTCGCGCAGCGGTGCCGCCACTGAGCGGATGCCGAGCGCGAGCTGCTCGTCGGTCAGCGACCAGCCGCGCGCGCGTACCTCGCGGAGTGCCGCCTCCCGCTCGGGCTGGCCCGGTTGCCATCTGGCGGTGATCCCGGACCGGCTGGGTTCCGCGAGCACGGCGTCGACCTGCTCGGGCAGGAGCCCGGCGAGCAGGACCTTGCCAAGCGAGGTCTGCATCGCAGGGAACCTGGTCCCGATCGTCACCGCGAGCGCGATGATCTTCGGCACGGCCACCCTGGCCACATAGACGATGTCAGAGCCGTCCAGCTGCGCGATCGACGAGGATTCGTGGGTCCTGGCCACCAGCGCTTCCATGTGCGGCCTGGCAATTTCCCAGAGATTACGGGACAGCACGTAGGACATGCCGAGCTCGAGCACCCTCGGGGTGAGCTCGAAACCGCCATCGACCTGGCGCACGTAGCCGAGCTCGGCCAGGGTCAGCAAGATCCGCCGCGCGGTCGGCCTGGCCAGGCCGGTCGCGGCGGCGACTGCCGCCAGCGACATGACCGGCTGCCGTGGCTCGAAGGCCCTGATCACATCGAGGCCGCGAGCTAGCGCCTCGATGAAGTCAGGCGCTGCGCGCCGGCTTCTCGCCTCTGGCCCCGTGTCGCGGCGTGCCATCGTCTCTCCGTTCCCCGCTGTCCCGGGTAGATTCCCACCACTTGACAGGATCACGCAAACCGACAACGCTTCCGGTCATGCCGCATGCGGCCGTGATACGGACGGTTGTCCGCCTTGTCTGATACTTGCCCGTCCGAGTAACGGAGGTTCGACAATGACAGACCCTGGTGACTTTGCCGGGCGGCCGCTGGTTTTCCGCAACGCGACCGTACTCACCATGGACGGCTCGCACCGGATCGAGCACGGCGCCGATGTCCTGGTCTCGGGCGAGCAGATCGCCGCGGTCGGGCCGCACCTGCAGGTGCCGGAAGGCACCGCGGAGATCGACGCGACCGGCGGCATCGTGATGCCGGGGATGATCGACACGCACCGGCACATGTGGCAGACCGCGATGCGCGGCTACGGCGCCGACTGGACGCTCACTCAGTATTTCGTGTGGAACTACCTGCAGTGGGGCAAGTCCTTCCGGCCGCAGGACATCTACGCGGGGAACCTGCTGAGCGCTGTCGAGGCCATCGACGCGGGCGTGACGACCACGGTGGACTGGTCGCATAATCTGCACACGATCGACCATGCCGAGGCCGCGACGGACGCGCTGATTGAGGTTCCCGGCCGGTTCGTGCTCGCCTACGGCAATATTCAGGCCGCGCCATGGGAGTGGTCAACGGCGCCGGAGTTCCGTGACTTCGTCGCCAGGCGGTTCCCCGGCGGCGGCACGGACATGATGGGCTTCCAGCTGGCCTTCGACGTCCCGCCGGCGAGTCCTGACTTCCCGGAAAAGGCCGCGTTCGAGGTCGCGCGCGACCTTGACGTGCCGGTCACCACGCACGCCGGGGTCTGGAAGGTGACCACCGACGACGGCATCCGGCTGATGTACGAGCACGGCTTCATGAACGAGCGCAGCATCTACGTGCACGCGGCGAGCCTGTCCGCCGACTCCTATCACCGGATCGCGGCGACCGGTGGCTACGCGTCGATGTCCACAGAGAGCGAGCAGAGCGCCGGGCAGGGTTACCCGCCCACCTGGAAGCTCCGCGAGCACGGCATCGGCGTGTCGCTGTCCATGGACACCAGCGTCTGGTGGAGCGCTGACCTGTTCTCCGCGATGCGCGCGACGCTGAGCGCGGATCGCGCCAGGGAGCACCTCGAGGCCCACAACAGAGATGAGACCGTGACCCACCACAAGCTGCGCGCCGAGCAGGTCGTCGACTGGGCCACCATGGGCGGGGCGAGGGCACTCGGCCTCGACTCGGTGACCGGCAGCCTGGAGCCTGGTAAGAAGGCCGACCTGATGCTGATCAAGAACGACGCCTCGCCGGTCATGTTCCCGCTGCACAACCCCTACGGGCACGTCGTATTCCAGGCTCAGCGCGGCGACGTGCACACGGTCGCGGTCAACGGGAAGGTCGTCAAGTACGACCACCGGCTCGTCGGCTCAGAGCTCGGCAAAGCCCGGCGGGTCATCGACGAGACCGTCGGCTACCTGCAGGATGTGCTGGGTCCCGATGCCTGGCACGAGGGCATGCATCCCGAGATCCCGGAGACCCGGGTTCTCGACAACCCCTACACCTACACCTACACCGAGGACTGAGGCACGATGCCAGGTGCCACTGTACGGGGAGACAGTGGGCCAGCGACCATGCGCGCGGCCGTGCTGCACGGCCACGGCCAGGCACCCGAGTACGGGCATCACCCGGCGCCGCGCCGGGCCGGAGGGCAGGCGCTGATACGCGTTACTGCGGCCCCCGTGAATCCGCTCGACTTGCTCTGCGCATCCGGCGTGTCGTATTTCGGGGCGCCGGCACTCCCTTACGTGCCTGGTACTCAGGGCGTCGGCGTGATCGAGCAGGCAGACACGTTCCCGGCCGGGCAGCGGGTATGGTTCACCGCCGGCGCTGGCATGGCACCAGGCGACGGCACGCTGGCCGAGTTGTGCGCGGCCGACGAGAGCGCCATCCTGCCGCTGCCCGACACGGTCAGCGATGACCTGGTGGCCGCTCTCGGGCTCTCGGCGATCGCCGCGTGGATGGCGCTGACCTGGCGGGGCGGCCTCCGGCCAGGTGAGCACGTGCTCGTGCTCGGGGCGAGCGGCACGGTCGGGCAGGTCGGGATTCAGGTGGCACGGCTGCACGAGGCTGGCCGCGTGATCGCTGCCTGCCGGGACCCGCACGGCAGGCAGCGAGCGGCCGAGCTAGGGGCGCACGCCGTCGTCGACCTGGCCGGCGATGACCCTGGTCCGATCGCCAGCAGGCTGGCAGATGCCAGCGGGGACCGCGTGGACCTGGTGCTCGACCCGGTGTGGGGTATCCCGGCGGAAGCCGCCACCCGGGTGCTTTCCCCTGGCGGGCGCCTGGTCAACCTGGGCTCGTCGGCTGGCCAGCTCGCCAGCCTGTCGTCGGCGGCACTGCGCGGCGGCGTGCTGTCGGTGCTCGGCTACACCAACAACGGGCTCAGCCCGCAGCAGAAGGCCGCCGCGCTCAGCGAGATCCTCGAGCACGCGGCCGCGGGCCGGATCGACACCGACCGCGAGACGCTGTCGCTCGCCGAGATCGGCAGCGGCTGGGCCAGCTGCGGTACGGCGCCGCATCGGAGGGCCGTGATGATCCCGCCCTGACCGTGTCGGCCGCGCGAACGCCGCCGAACACATACGCCGGTGAGCCGGGCTGCCACCCGGCCCACCGGCATTGCCACCAACCCACCCTCGGAGTGAGTAAGCACAAAGGAGTCTAGCCGTGTCATCTCGGCCGACGCGCAACACGACCACCTGGCGGCTCTGCCGCCATCCCCGCATCTGGAGCCCGGCCAGGGCGGTTGCCGCCGCGGCGGCGGCCGGGCTCGTCCTCGCCGCCTGCGGTAGCGGCGGCACCTCGTCCTCGTCCACCCCGCCGTCGTCCGGCGGCAAGCCGCTGAGCATCGCTTACCTGTCCTTCGCCGTCGAGAACAGCTACGACGCGCCGATGCTCGCGGCGGCACAGGCGGTGGCCGCGGACAACAACGCCACGTTGAAGGTGTTCGACGCCAACAACAGCCCGCAGACGCAGTTCTCGCAGCTGCAGGACGCCATCGCCTCCGGCCAGTATCAGGGCATCATCCTGCAGCCCATCTTCGGGACCGGCCTGATCACCCTCGTCAAGCAGGCCATCAGCAAGGGCATCAAGGTCGTCAACATTGACCAGATACTCGGCCCGAACCTGGCGACCGACAAGCCGCAGGTTCCCGGCCTGTCGGCGAACGTGACGTTCGTCCCGACCGAGATCGGCACGAAGCTCGGCAACCTGGTCGTGCACGCGTGCAAGGCGCACAACCTCAATCCGTGCAACGTCGGATACCTCTACGACATCAAGGCGTCCGCGCTGGACGTCGCGATTCACGGGGCGTTCGCCAAGACGATCGCCGCTGATCCGGCCGTCAAGGTGGCCGCCGAAGGCCAGAGCTTCTTCAGTCCGACCGTCGGTCTCACCGCCGTGCAGAACATGCTGCACGCCAATCCTGGCCTGAACCTGATCGTCGGATCCGATCAGGGCATCGAGGGAGGCGCGCAGGCAGTCTCCGCCGCGCACAAAACCGGCAAGGTCATCCTCGTCGGTTACGGCGCGAGCGCCGCCGCCCTTCACGGCGTCGCGTCAGGCGCCTGGTTCGGTGACGTCGCCCAGGCGCCAGCGAGCGAAGGCCGGCTTGCGGTGATCGCCATGATCAAGGCGTTGCGCGAGGGCAAGAGCAGCGGCGGCGTCGACCCTGTCGCCGGACTGCCGAACCAAGGGATTGTCACCAAGGCGAACGCGAGCCAGTTCACCGCCGAGTGGCCAGGCTGATCGTGCCCGGCGATCCCGGCCAGCCGGGCGCGCACGTCGAGCTCAAGGACGTCAGCAAGTCCTACGGCGGCGTGCGCGCCCTGGCCGCGGTGAGCCTGGGAGTGCGCCGCGGTTCGATCCACGCCCTGGTCGGCGAGAACGGGGCAGGCAAGTCGACGCTAGGCCGGATCATCTCGGGCGCGACGACGCCGGACTCCGGGCTGCTCGAGCTCGACGGCAAGGCGGTTCACTTCCACTCGCCGAGGGCGGCGATCGCCAGCGGCATCGCGGCGATCGCGCAGGAGCTGCCGACCGTGCCGGCGCTGTCGGTCGCCGAGAACGTCTTTCTCGGCGCCGAGCCGCGGCGAGCGGGCTTCCTTCGCCGCAGTGAGCTGGGCAGGCGGTACGCGGAGCTCGCTGCGCGCGCTGGCTTCGCGCTCGACGGGGCAGCGTCAGCGGGTGCCTTGCGCACCGCTGACCAGCAGAAGGTGGAGATACTCAAGGCGCTGGCCAGGGACGCGCGGCTGATCGTGATGGACGAGCCCACCGCGGCGCTGTCCCGGCCTGACGTCGCGACGCTGCACGCCATCATCCGTCGCCTCGCCAGGGCGGGCACCACCATCGTGCTTGTCTCGCACGTCCTCGGCGAGGTGCTCGAACTCGCTGACGTCGTGACCGTGCTGCGCGACGGGCAGGTGGTGGCCACGACGCCAGCGGCCGGCCAGACAGAGGACTCGCTCTTGCGTGCCATGCTCGGACGGCCAGTGGGCGCGGCCTTCCCGGTAAGGCGGCCGCCGGACAGGGACGCTCACGTCTTGCTCGCCGTCACGGGGCTGACGGCTCCCGGCGTGCGTGATGTCTCGCTGACGGTTCGCAGCGGCGAGGTTGTCGGCCTCGCCGGACTCGTCGGCGCCGGCCGCACGGAACTCGCCCGCGCCGTATTCCAGGCCAGCAAGGCCACGGCGGGATCGGTGGCGGTGACTGGCGGCCGGCTGCGCGGGGGGCACCGGCTGCGGCCGGCAGGCCCGCGTGACGCGTTGCGCTCTGGCCTGGCGATGATTCCCGAATCGCGGAAGGAACAGGGCCTGCTGACCGGCAGGACGGTCGCGGAGAACGTCAGCCTGGCCAGTGTCGCGCGGCTGAGCCGCGCCGGCCTGGTGAGAAAGCGGCCCGAGCGGCGAGAGGTCGGCCAGATCCTGGGCCGGCTTGACGTGCGGTTCGCCAGCCTGAGGGTCCCGGCGGGAACACTCTCGGGCGGCAACCAGCAGAAGCTGCTCTTCGCCAGGATGATGCTGGCGGGACCGCGCGTGCTCATCGCCGACGAGCCGACCAGGGGCGTGGACGTCGGCGCGAAGCGGGCGATCTACGAGCTGCTGGCCGGCCTGGTGGCCGACGGCATGGCCGTGCTGCTGATCTCCTCGGATGTCGAGGAGATCCTCGGCCTCGCGCACCGGGTGCTCGTGATGCGGGCGGGCAGGATCGTCGCCCGGCTAACCGGTGACGACATCACGGAAGCGGCGATTCTCGGGGCCGCGTTCCGCTCCGCGGAGAAAGGTGCGTCATGAGTCAGCCCGACGTCGTCGAGGCGAAAGGATCCCCCGGCCGCAGGGCGCGCTGGCCAACGCCTGCCGGGCTGCGGGCAAGGCTGCGGCGCGGCGGGATCCTGCTGCCGTTCGCAGTGCTGTTCATCGTGCTCGCGGTCGCGAGCCCGCCCTTCTTCAGCACGGTCAACCTGCTCGACATCCTCGATCAGCAGGCAGCGACGCTCATCATCGCGGCCGCCGGAACGCTCGTGCTGGTGGCGGGCGGCATCGACCTGTCGGTCGGCGCGACGTATGCGCTGGCCGGAGTCGTCGCCGCGCACCTCGCGCTGAGTGCGGCGCCGGCGCTGGCGATCGGCGCAGGTCTCGCGGTGGGCCTGGCCGTCGGCGCGGTGAACGGCGTGATCGCGACCTACTTCAGAATCAACTCGCTGATCGCCACGCTGGCCATGTCATTCGTAGTCAGCGGCCTGGCCAGCCTGGCCACGGGCGGAAACCTGATCATCGACTATTCCAGACCAGGTTTCGGCGACCTGGCCCGCTCGGTGTTCGTCACCGTGAACACGTCGACGTGGACGATGATCGCGGTGGTGGTGGCGCTCGCGATCGTGCTGTCCGGGACGACCGCTGGCCGGTACATGTTCGCGGCGGGCAGCAACGCGGAGGCCGCGCGGCTGTCCGGCGTGCGGGTGCACCAGATCAGGCTCCTGACATTCGTGCTGAGCGGCGGAGCCGCTGCGCTCGGCGGCGTCATCGACGCCTCGCGGGTGCTGAGCGCGCAGGCCTCCAACGGCCAGACAACGCTCACCTTCACGGTCCTGGCCGGGATCGTCGTCGGAGGTACGAGCATCCTCGGCGGCGACGGGGCGATCTGGCGGACCGTGGTGGGCGTCTTGTTCATCGCCCTGATCGGTAACGGCTCCGACCTGCTCGGGCTCAATCCGCTCTATGACCAGATAGCGCTCGGCGTGATCTTGCTCCTTGCCGTGGGCAGCGACGCGTGGGCCAGGCTGCGGGGCGCGATCACGGCGTGAGCAGGCGCTCCAGGCAGCGAGCATGCGTGCATCCGGCCACCTTATCCTCATGGTAGAACACGTTACAGTTCGATCGGGCCCGATGATCGGCCGCCCGGCATGGACGGAGGCCGCAGTGCCGCAGGGGTGGGACCTCGAAGCTGACGTGGTCGTGATCGGCTTCGGCGCCGCCGGCGCCTGCGCCGCGCTCGAGGCGGCCAGCGCGGGAGCGACGGTCATCCTCATCGACCGGTTCAGCGGCGGGGGCGCGACGGCGCTCTCTGGCGGGGTCGTCTACGCGGGCGGCGGGACCGTCCAGCAACTGCAGGCCGGGGTGCGCGATACCCCGGAGGCCATGTTCAGGTACCTGGAGGCCGAAGTCGGCGACGCGGTCACGGCTGCGACGTTGCGCGACTTCTGTGACGGCAGCGCGGCGACGCTGGCCTGGCTGTCGTCCAAGGGAGTGCCGTTCAACGGCAGCCTCTGCCCGGACAAGACGTCCTATCCGACCGATCGGCACTACCTCTACTACTCAGGCAGCGAGCGGTCTCTCGCGCACGTCGCGACCCCGGCGCCGCGCGGGCACCGAGCGGTTGGCCGCGGTGCCTCTGGCCGGGTGCTGTTCGCCAGGCTTTCGGCCGCTATCAGGTCGGCGGGCATCACCGTCACGCCGCAAACCCGCGCCGGGCACCTGGTCACCGGCCAGGCCGGCGACGTGACCGGTGTGGAGTGCCTGAGCCTGCGCGGCGCGCCAGGCTGGGTCGGGTTCGCGCACCGGGCGCTGCACAAGCTCGGCACGAAGCCGTTCCTGTACATGGGCGGCGCCGGGCGTCGCATGTACCGGCCGGTCGGGTACCTGGAGCGGCGGTTCGCCGTGCCGCTCCTCATCGGCGCGCGCCGCGGCGTGGTGATCGCGGCGGGCGGCTTCGTGGCGAACCGTGCGCTGCTGCGTGAGCACGCGCCCGCCTACCGTGGCGGTCTACCGCTGGGCACGGTGGCCGACGATGGCAGCGGCATCGGGCTTGGCGTCGCGGCGGGAGGCGTGACGAAGTTCATGGACCGTGTCTCGTGCTGGCGCTTCATCACGCCGCCGTCGGCATTTCTCGGTGGCCTGCTGGTCGACCGCGCCGGACGGCGGGTCTGCGACGAATCCTTGTACGGAGCTGCCATCGGCGAGGCCATGGTCAGCAGGCACGATCGCCGCGCCTGGCTCCTCCTGGACGGGGCCGCCGTGTCCCGGTCATGGCGCCAGCTGCGCGGCAGCACGCGGTGGTTCCAGCTACTCCAGGCGGTCTACCTGCTGACCACGGCGCGGGTGCGCGGGGCGACCGTGGCCGAGGTGGGGGCGAAAGCCGGCGTCGATGCCGATGGCCTCGCGGCGACGCTGGCGGCCTACAACGCCGCCGCCGCGGCGGGTGAGCCCGATGCGGCAGGTAAACCCGCCGACGCCGTGATCCCGCTCCGCCAGCCGCCGTACTCGCTGATCGACCTGGCGATCCGGCCGCGGCCGGCGTATCCAGCCCCCATGCTCACGCTGGGCGGCCTGGCTGTGGCCGAGGACACCGGTGCGGTGCTGCGCGCCGACGGCACGCCGATCAGCGGCCTGTACGCGGCCGGCCGCAGCGCCGTGGGGCTGTGCTCGAGGTCGTATGTCAGCGGGCTCTCGCTCGCGGACTGCGTCTACTCGGGCCGTCGCGCCGGACGGCACGCGGCGAGGTGCTAGCCAGGACCTCTCCTCGCGCCTACCAGAACTGCGTCGTCGCGCCGGAATTCCGCACGACCGAGCCAGTGAGCTCGGGCTGTTCGAAGGCCGACTTGATCGCCACCCGGCCAGGCCCCTGCAGCGTCAGCCAGATCGACTTGGCCTGCCACCTGGCCGAGCTGAACCAGTACTGCCCGCGCGGATACTCGAAGTGCAGGAACATCTGCACCGACGGGTCCTTCCAGATCAGCCCGCCTGGCTGGACCAGGATCCGCTCGCCGTGGCCGAGGTCGCGGACGAACGCGTTGCCCGGGGCGTGCAGCAGGAGCAGCCCGGGAATGCCCTGCGCGATGAACCGGTCGATGAACCTGCCGACCGGGTAGTGCCATTCGGTGTCGTCGCCGCTTCGCGTCGTGTACCAGACGTTGGAGTTGTTCCACTGGTAACCGATGTTGCCGGTAGCCAGCAGGAACTGGTGCTCAACGACGTCGACGCCCTGGTTCGGTTCGAGCGGGATGGCAAGGATCTCGCCTGGATGATCGGCGCTGAACGCGACGAAACCAGGGCCCTGCGCCCGCATCATGATCAGCGGCATGCCCGCCATGATCCGGTTCCAGCCGCCCTGCATCCGCATGGACTCCAGCCGTACCCGCGGTTCGCTGTGCAGCAGCACATGGTGGGAGAAGTAGACCCAGTCGTCGTCGTGCAACTGCATCTCGGCGATGGGAACGTAGGCGCCGCTGATCTGGCAGGTGGATCGGCTGAACCTGATCCTGGCCATGTCCCTGATCGGCGGCTGCTTGCACCACCCGGAGTTGGACACGCGCAGCCTGATGTCCACCGGCGCCCCGCAGCGCGGGCATGTCGCGGCGCCGTCGTCGTTATTGACCATGCGGCAGTACGGGCACGTGTATGTGGACGGGCTGTAGCTGGTCATGCCGTTCCCCTTACTCAGACCCGTGGTGAACGTACATGGACTGGATGCCGACCCGGCCGGGGCCCGTCATCTCGGCCAGGTACATGCCGCGGCGCATCATCCCGGTCTTGATGTCCATTTGCACCGTGTTCATCGTGACCGAGGAGTCCTTGTACAGGAAGCCGCCAGGCTCGATCAGCATCTTCTCGCCGGGCTGCAGCGTCTTCTGGAAGACGTTGCCGTACCCGTGCAGCAGCAGCAGCCCCGGATAGTTCTGCGTGATGAACCGGTCCATGTACATGCCGCTGCCACCGTGCAGCAGGTTCGTCAGTCCCTTGATCCGCACGAATGAGTAGTTGATCGAGTGCGTGCCGATAAGGAACGCGTGCTCGCGGACGTCCATCTCCATGCCAGGATGCAGCGGCAGCACGACGATCTCGCCGGTCGCGTCCCTGGAGAAGGCGATGCGGCCAGGACCCTGGGCGATGCTCAGGATGTGCGGCATCCCGCCCAGCGTCCGCTTCATGCCGCCGCCGGTGTTCATCGCCGCCATCGGCACCGCTGGTTCCTTCCAGAGCATCACGTGGTGCTCGAAGAACACCGCATCCCCAGGCGCCAGCGCTAGCTCGGCAACCGGAACGATCTCGCCCTCAACCTGGCAGGTGGAGTTCGAGAACCGGAACTCGGTCATGTCCCGCAGCCGTGGTGCCTCGCTCCAGCCGGAGTCGGAGACCAGGTTCTTCTTGTCGAGCGGCGCGCCGCAGGTGTTGCAGCTGGTCCGTTCCGGCTCGTTCTGAGCCTTGCACCACTGGCACTCGATGCGATCCATTCGGGCAGGCCTTTCTCACGCGGTGCGCTACGGCGGACACACCGGCAATATGTATCCAGACGACGACAGATGCTACGTATCACTACGCATCGTAGCAGAGCACTATATTCAACGGGGATCAGGATTTGCCGTTCGCCGGCAGCCTGACGTGCAGTCCTGCTGGCCGATCCGATCGCTATCCCGCCGGGGTTCCGCACTCCGCGCAGAACTTGGATGTCGCTCCCAAGGCCGCGCTGCAGTTCGAGCACGTCTTGGACATCGGATTGCCGCACGAGTCGCAGAACTTCGCGCCCTCGCGCACCTGGTTCTGGCAGTTGCCGCAGGCTACGGTCGCGGGTTGCGGCGGCGGCGGCGGTTGCTGCTGCGGTGCTGGCTGGGCACCAGGCGCATGGCCTTGACCGCCGCCGGCGAAGCCAGGCGCGGGCGGCGGCGGATAGCCGGGGGCCTGCTGCGGGACGCCCATGTTCTGCGCGAGGCCGAGACCCGCGCCGAGGAAGACCGGGCTCACGGCGGCGCCGCCTTGTGCCATTCCCTCACCTGCGCCCTGCATCATCTGGGCCTGAGCGGCCGCCTGGTAACTGCCGGCCAGCCTGCTGTAAGCGGTGTCGCCCGCCAGCTTCTTCAGCCTGGCGTTGTCGTCATCGTCGAGGTTGATGTCCAGGTTGCCGAGGCGGGTGACCGAGATGCCGTATCCGGCCAGCTCGGTGTTCGCCTCCTCGAGCGTGCCGTGCTCGATCTCCGTCCTGTGCATCGACAGCCCGAGTATCTGCCACGCGCCGGACATGAGCTGCGAGGTGACCCCTGACCTCGTGCACTTGAGCAGCTGCTGGGTGACCCAGGCGGTCACGGCCTCGTTGTTGGTCACGTCGACGGTGCCGACCAGGTTGAGTATCAGCCGCGCCGGGTCGACCACCCGCAGCGCGTACTCGCCGAACGCGCGCAGGGTGACGACCAGTCCGGTCTGCGGATCCTGCACCTCGTCGAGCCGACCGCCGAAGCGGATGTTGGGGAATTCCCTGGCGCCGACGAAGAAGATTTCAGCCTTGAAGGCGTTGCTGTTGCTCGCCCAGTCGACGAACATTCCGAGGAACGGCAGCTCTGACGCGTCCAGGGAGTGCTGGCCGGGCCCGAGAATGCCCATTACCCGGCCCTGGCTGATGAAGACCGCCACGGCGTCGGGCTCGACGATCGCCCTGGAGAACTTGCGGATGTTGTGATCGGGCCACTTGTAGACGATCTGGCCCTTCGAGTCGTCGGGCGCCGCGATGAACTCGCGGCGGGCCTCGTTGAGAATGCCCATCCAGTCGCTCCCTTGCCCCTGATCCTGCCCTCGCCTGCGGCAATGGCCACTTCTAGGCGGATCTTACGTTCGGCGGGGCGATCCTTGCGTTGCACGAAGAGGATGACATATGAATTCGTGTCCCAGCAACGCCAGCCGGCTAACCTCGCGCGCGGCTCGGCCGCGCCAGCCGCTACGGCCGGGCGCGGTCGAGCCGGAACACCCCGGTTCCGTAGGGGCCAAGCGTGGTCGTTCCGCGATCGCACGCGGCCTGACCGCTGGCGTCGATCGCGGCGAGCGTGCACCCGTCAGCGAGCTGAGGCCTGACCGTGACCGGCACGTCCGCCTGGCTCACCAGCCAGGCAAATCGCTGGCCATCGGACCGCACGAGCACGTCTGCGGCTACCCGGGGATCGGTGACCACCACCGTCCTGCGCACGCCCGCGTGCTCTGCCAGCGCGTCGTACAGGCTGCTGGTCGCCTCGGGATTGACCCGTGGCGTCACCGCCGCCATGTGCTCGATCGGGTAGGTGCACAGCACAACGGAGCCCGCGCCGATCCGGCGGAGCAGCAGCGCGGGCCTTCCGTGCGCGTCGGCGGCGAGTACCTCAGCGCCGTCCGGCCGCACAGGCAGGTAGCTGCGACTGTGCTCGCTTCCCGCGGCGCGGAAGCGCAGCGTCGCCCCGCCGGGCAGCGATGAGAAAGCGCGCCGCATGGTGAACGTGACCACCTCGTCCTCGATCGGGTCCGCCAGGCCGGCCCTGAGCTGATGCTCGACGCCGAACATGTCGTTGAGACGGCCGTAGGACGGCCCCCTGTGCCATGCGGACGGGCCGGCGGAGTACGAGAGGTAGACGGTCGCACCCGCCTCGGCGAGGCGCTCGAGATGCGCCAGGGTGGGGGCGAGCAGTTGCTTGACCGAGGGCGCCAGGTACAGCCGGCCGCCACTGGCTATGCCGGCGCTCTCCCTGGCCAGCGCGACCGGCAGGTCGGCGAGCCTGGCGGACACGTACGACTGCCGCAAACTCTGGTGGATATAGCCGCAGTCCTGCGGGCTGGTGAACGGGTACTCGGTGTCGAGATACGAGGGCACCACGAGCACGGCATCCGACGGCGCCCGCTGGCAGCGGGATATGTCCACCGCGCGGAGCGTAGCGGCGAAGGCCTTCATCTCCGCGAGCTGCGGCTTGGGCTGCCCGGCCGCGTCGGTCAGGCCGAAGTGCAGCTCGAACGCGTGGTGCCGGTACGGATCCTGGCCGGCCAGGGCGTCGAAGTCGGAGTTGCACCAGGCCATCCAGCCCGTCGCGCCGGCCAGCAGCGAGTTGTGCAGGACCTGGCGATAGTAGCGGGCGGCGGTCGCGCCTGCGGCGAAGTCCGAGCTGACGCCGAACTCCTCGAGCACCACAGGCTTGCCGTAGGTTCCCGCCAGCTCGCACTCCCAGGCGGCCGCGTAGTGCTGCCTGACCTCGTCATCGCCGACCGGGTACACGTGCGGGCCGACGAAGTCGCACAGCCGGGCCACCTCGCCGAGGCTGAAGCCGCCCTCCGCTGCCGTGCCCGCGGTGCCCCAGGCGCCGTCGCCGAGCGACAGCGGCTGCCGGCCGCCGGCCGCCCTGACCGCGTCGCGCATGATCTGTCCCCAGGCGCTCACGACTTCCCTGGACGCGGACCGGCCGCCGTACAGCGGCATCTCGTTGGAGATCAGCCAGCCTGCCACGGCAGGGTGCCGGCCAAACCTGCGTACCATCTCGCCCGCGAACCACGCCTGCCTGCCGACCATCCACACGTCGTTGTACAGGTCCCGGCCATCCCGCCAGGGCGGATCCCAATTCTGGCCAGACATGTGGCCGACGAGAAACGTCGGCACCGTGCACATTCCGGCTTCCCCATGCCGGTCAAGGAAATCGGCGAACCTGTCCGCCATAGCCTCGTCGATCTCGTCGGCCCTTGGCATGAAGTCCGGCCAGTAGAAGAACGACCTTGTCATGCCCAAACCGTGCGCACGCAGCACGGCGAGTTCCTCGCGAACCGTGGCCGGATCGTAGGTCCGCCACATCAGCGGGCCGCCCGTCCTCGACCAGAAATTCGCACCGAGCCAGGTGACCGGCCCCTCGTCTCCCGTGATCATCGCGGAATTCCTGTGCATGCCGATCACTCACTTCGGTCGTCCGCGAGACGCCGATCGCCCCGCTACCTGCCACAGTGCGCATTCTCCAGACAGAACGGCCATTCAGCGGCCTTTTGAGGTCCTAGGTCCCTGGCAGGCCTTCCCGCGGTTCACGAACGTAAGAAGTACCCGAACCGCGATGTCAGCTCGGCGGTGGCGCGTGAATGCACGTGGCGCCGCCGAAGCGATCCGGCGGGTCGGCGGCGCGCGGCGCGGCCGGGCATCCGTCCTGACCAGCGCCGTGCGCGGTCCTGCGAATGAGGAGGTCTGGACCACTATGAACGACAAGACACAGCGGGTGAGCCCGAAGCGGGGTCACCTCAGGGCCATGCGATGGTCCGGCGCGGTGGCCGGGGCCACGGTGCTGCTCGTGCTGGCTAGCGCCTGCTCGGGCTCGACGCCCACGACCTCGGGGCCGACCTCGCCGTCGTCCACCGGCACGCTCGCGGGTTTCCCGCGCGCCCAGACCCTGTACACGAGCGGCACGGCCTATGCCCCGCCGTCCAACTGGAATCCCTTCAACCTGGGCAACTACGCCACGGGCACGCAGGGACTGGTCTATGAGCCGTTGTTCCTCTACGACCCCGTGCACGGCAAGTACGATCCGTGGCTGGCTACGAAGGGGACATGGCACAGCAGCACCTACACCATGCAGATCCGCGATGGGGTGAAGTGGTCCGACGGCACGGCGCTGACCGGCGCCGACGTGGCCTACTCGATCAACTTGGCGCGGACCAACACCTCTGACCCTTACGCGTCCAACGTGGCAACGGTGGCCAGCGCGACGGCCAAGGGCAACACGGTCACGGTCACATTCAAGGGCACGCCTGGCTACAGCTCGTTCCAGGCATACCTGTGGCGGGCCCCGGTCGTTCCGCAGCACGTCTGGTCCAAGCTGTCCGCGGCGAACCAGATCACCGGCGCGAACGTGCACCCGGTCGGCACCGGCCCGATGCAGCTCGCTACCCACAATGCGACCGAGGTGGCCTACAAGACCAACCCCGGCTGGTGGGCGATCAAGCAGCTCGGCCTGTCATTCAAGTTCAAGTACCTGGTCGACGTCGTCAACGGCTCGAACAACGTGATGCTGTCGGCGCTGTCTGCCGGTCAGATCGACTGGAGCAACAACTTCCTGCCTGGCATCAACCAGCTCGTCAGCGGGCTCGGCGGCCAGGGCGGGTACGGCCTCCAGACCTACTTCAAGGGCGCGCCGTACATGATGTCGGCCAACACCGCATGGCTAGAGCCGAACACGACGCGGGCTCCGATGAGCAACGTCAACTTCCGTAAGGCCCTTGCCTACGCGATCAACCCGCAGCAGATCGTGAAGGCCGTCTACGGCGGCATCGTGCAGGCGGCGAACCCGTCCGGGCTGCTGCCGAACCTGAAGTCCTACATCGACCAGGGCGTGGTGAGCAAGTACGGGTTCAAGTACGACCCCGCTCTCGCCAGGCACTACCTGGCGATGTCCGGCTACCACGGCCAGACGCTCACGCTGCAGGTTCCTGATGGCTGGACCGACTGGATGGCCGCCATCCAGGTGCTCTCGCAGCAGCTGGGTGCGGTGGGCATCAAGGTCACCGCGACCTTCCCGCAGTACGCGTCCCGCACCGCCAACCTGACAAGCGGCAACTACGACCTGGCAATCGACAACAACGCCCAGCTGGACTCAACGCCGTGGACCTACTTCCAGCGGGTGTACAACCTGCCGATCGCCAAGCAGCAGACCGCGCAGCTCAACTGGGAGCGCTTCAGCTCACCGGCTGACTGGAAGCTCGTGCAGAAGGCGGGCACCACGCCGCTGACGGACACCGCCACGCTGAAGTCCATCTACAGCCAGCTGGAGAAGGACTTCTTGCAGCAGCTTCCGCAGATCCCCGTCTGGTACAACGGTGCCTGGTTCCAGGGCAACGGCCAGTACTGGACGAACTACCCCGCTGATGCCACCGCGAATGACAGCACGCCTGTCATGTGGGGCGGCTACCTCGGCGCCATGACCAGCGTGTACGGGCTGGCGGCGCTCCGGCCGGTTCCTCAGGCAAATCAGTGATAGCGCAACCGTGATCACGTAGGTCACCAGGCCGATCCCGCGGCGTCCGCCGCCCCGCCCCTCCCCGGCGGGACGGCGGACCGCGGGGGCCGGCGAGCAGCCCGAGGAGCCTGCCGTGCGACGCTACTTCGCCAGAAAATCTCTCATCTACCTGCTGACATTCTTTGTCGGCGCGACCGTCGACTGGGGCATCCCGCACCTGATGCCCGGTGACCCGGTCCAGGTGTACCTGTCAAAATTCCAGCTGCAGCCGAGCGGATACGCGCCGTTGTACAAGACGATGGCCCAGGCCTTCGGCACGAACCTGCCGCTGTGGGATCAGTACCTGCACTTCTGGGCCGGCCTGTTCCGTGGTGACCTCGGAGTCAGCATTTACGACTTTCCCGCCAAGGTGACGACGCTGATCCTCGCCGCGGCGCCTTACACGCTCGCGCTGCTCGTGCCGGCCATCGTGCTGTCGTACGTCGCGGGCAACCGGTTCGGCGCGCTGGCCGCGAGGCGCAAGGGCCTGGACAACACCGTTCTGCCGATGGGCTACCTGTTCCAGGCCACCCCTTACCCCTGGCTCGCACTCGCCATGCCGTTCCTGCTCGGCGCCCTCTGGCATGTGTTCCCGATATCGGGCGGATATGACCTGGGCCTGCTCCCGGCTACATCCTGGGCATTCGTGTCCAGCCTGCTTTACCACTGGTTCCTGCCATTCCTCACGGTGTTCCTCGTGAGCTTCGGCGGCTGGGCGATCGGCATGCGCAACCTGGTGATCTACGAGCTGGAGAGCGATATCTCGCGCTACACCAGGGCGCTCGGCGGCAGCGAACGGCTTGTCCGCCGGTATGCCTACCGCAACGCTTCCCTTCCTCAGCTTTCCGGTCTCGCGCTGGCGCTCGGCATCGTCATCGGCGGCAACATCGTCACCGAGATCGCGTTCCGCTACCCCGGCCTCGGCCTGCTGATCTACAACGCGATCGCCGACCAGGACTACTTCCTGCTCCAGGGGATCTTCATCTTCATCGTGATCGGCGTCCTCATCGCCAACTTCGTCATCGACATCGCCTACCTGATCGTGGATCCGAGGACCCGCCTGAGCATGCAGGGAGCACAAGCATGAGCGAGCAACTCGTCAGCGACGCGGCGGCCCATGCGACCGAACACCTGCCCGCGCCTTCGATGGCGGGCCAGGCCAGGCACCTTTCCGGGGTCACTGCCGCTCCGGCCGGCCTGCTGGTCGCCGCGCCGGCGGCCAGGCGGCGGCGGGGCGAGTTCCTGCACTACGCGCTGCGCAATCCCAAGCTAATCTGCGGGATCAGCCTGGAGCTGGTCTTCGTGCTAGCGGCCATCCTCGCGCCGGTCATCACGATGCACAGCACGAGCGCGTATTTCGTAGCCCACCAGGCGCCGTCGTCGGCACACTGGCTCGGCACCGACAACCTCGGCCACGACGTGTTTGCCCAGCTGGTCTACGGGCTGCGCACCAGTTTCCTGGTCGGTGCGCTCGGGGCGCTGTGCGCGTCCGCGGTCGGGATGGCGCTCGGCTTCATCGCCGGCTACCGCGGCGGCCTCATCGACGACGCGCTCCAGATGGTCACCAACATCATCGTGATGATCCCGTCGCTGGTCCTGCTCATCGTGATCGGCGCGTACCTGCAGAGCCGGGGCGTGCTGTTCGAAGGGATCTTCATCGGCCTGACCACCTGGCCGTGGGTGGCCAGGGCCGTCCGGGCGCAGACCTTCACCCTGCGCACGCGCGAGTTCGTCGATCTCGCCAGGCTGTCGGGCAAGCGGGCGGCGAGCATCGTGATCCACGACATCGCCCCCAACATGGCCTCCTATCTCTTCCTGGTGGTCGTGCTGCTGTTCGGCAGCTCGATGCTGCTGGCGGCGAGCTTCGACTTCCTCGGGCTCGGGCCGACGAACAGCGTCTCGCTCGGCACGATGATGAATCAGGCCAACCTGTGGAGCGCGTTGCAGCTGCGGATGTGGTGGTGGTTCATCCCGCCGGGGCTGGTGCTGACCGGCATCGTGTTCGCGCTGCTCATCGCCAACGTCGGCCTCGACGAGGTGTTCAACCCGAAATTGAGGACCCAATGAGCGTCACGATCGACAAACTGAGTGTCGCCTACCGGACCCTGGCCGGCGACCTGTGCCCGGTCGACGAGGTCACCTTTTCGGTCGGCGACAGCGAGATCATGGGCCTGGCCGGCGAATCCGGGTGCGGGAAATCCACGCTCGGCAACAGCCTGATCCTGCTCGACGGCCGGATGAAGCACCTGGGCGGCCGGGTCGAACTCGACGGGAAGGAACTTCCGATCGCCGACAACCGGGCGATGCGGCCGCTGCGGATGAAGGAGGTCTCGCTCGTCCCGCAGTACGCCATGAGCGCGCTCAATCCGACCCGCAAGGTCCGCCGGCTCGCGGCCGACCTGCTCCGCTGCCACGGCGTCCGGTACGCCAGCGTGGCCGGGGAGCTGAAGAGGCGGATCGCGCTGGTCGGACTCGACGAGGACGTGCTCGACCGGTATCCCTTCGAGCTGTCCGGCGGCATGCGGCAGCGGGTGACGCTGGTGCTGTCCACCTTGCTCAACCCGTCCCTGCTGATCGCTGACGAGGTCACGTCCGCCCTGGACGTCTCCACGCAGCGCGCCGTGGGCGAGTTGCTGATGGAGTTCAGGGAGCGCGGGTTCGTCAGGAGCGTCATCGCGATCACGCACGACCTGTCGATCCTGTCACAGATCGCCGACAGCATCCTGGTCATGTACGCGGGACGGCTGGCCGAGAAGGCGGACACCGACACCATCGTCAGCCACCCGCTGCACCCCTATACCCGTGCGCTGATCGCCTCGCTGCCCGAGGTCGGGGTCCGGTACGACGAGACCAAACTGACAGGCATCCCCGGGCGCCCGCCGGCGCTCCTGAATCCCGCCCCAGGCTGCCGGTTCAAGGACCGCTGCCCGTTCGCCTTCGAGCGGTGCAGCGAGCAGCCTCCGTTCACCGAGGTTCGTCCTGGGCACTTCGTGGCCTGCTGGAAGACCGCACAGGAGGCAGCGGCATGAGCACGCTCCAGATCGACAAGGTCTCCAAGGCATTCCGTTCGAGCGGGCTGGACCGCTCGGTAACGCCGGCGTTGCGCCAGGTCAGCTTCGACATCGACCAGGGCGAGGTGGTGACGCTTATCGGCGAGAGCGGGAGCGGCAAGACGACGCTCGGCAGGATCGTGCTCCGCCTGCTCGCTACGACCAGCGGGAGAGTCCTGTTCGAAGGGCAGGACATCGCGGCGTTCAGGCGGGACGGGCTGCGCGACTACTACCGGCACGTGCAGGGCGTCTTCCAGGACCCGTTCAGCTCGTACAACCCCATCTACAAGGCAGACCGGGTCCTCGAGCTGATCAGGGAGGAGTACTTCCCGCAGTTGTCCGCGCGGGATTGGGACGACAAGATCGACGCCGCGCTCGAGGCTGTCGCGCTCAACCCCGGCGACGTGCTCGACAAGTACCCGCATCAGCTCTCTGGCGGGCAGCAGCAGCGGCTGCTCATCGCCCGCGCGCTGCTGCTCGACGTGAAGCTGCTCGTCGCCGACGAGATCATCAGCATGCTAGACGCCTCTACGCGCGTCGACGTGCTGAACCTGCTGGTCGGACTGAAGCGAGCTGGCCTGGCGATCCTCTTCATCACCCACGACTTGTCGCTGGGCAACTACATCAGCGACCGGACGGTGATCCTCCGGCACGGTGCGGTGGTGGAAGCGGGCGCGACCGCCAAGGTGTTCGGCAACCCGCAGCACCCGTACACCAAGGCACTGCTCGCCGCCGTCCCCCAGCTGCACACGAAGTGGCCGAAGCGGCCGCCGGAAGCGGCCGGCGAGAGCCGCGTCCGCCGGTCGCCCAGGGCGCTCGAGCCGCCCCGGCTGCGCGAGTACGAGCGCGATCACATGGTCGCCGCCGTGGAGTGAGCCGCCGAGCAGCGGCAGGCTGGACGGAGGGCCCGAGCACCTCAGCTGCAGGTTCAGCCCCTGGTCGCGCACGTAGCTGGCCAGGACCTAGCGCTCTCCGGCAGGCTGGTCGCCTGTTTCGCGCGGGTCATCATCCGGGCCGGCGAACATATCCCACCAGCCGAGTGTCCTGACGGGCAGATCGCTGTCTTCGGAAGGCGACATGCTCGGTGATGACGGTCGCTGGCGGTGACGATCACCCGGCCGGGTTTCTCATTACCGGTAGCGGAAGCCGGCGCCCTCACGAACCGGTCGCGCCGAGGGCGGTTGTGATCTGCTCGATGGCCTCGGCCTCGCCTGGGCTGAGGCCGCTGCCTCCCTCTCGGTGTGCTGCCGCGACCTTGCTGGCGAGGGTGAGGACGAAACGCCGGTAGCCATCGAGTTCTTCGGCCGTCGCCTTGCCGGGCGCGCTGACCTGCAATTTCTTGATCCCCGGGAACCGAATTGCGCACTAAGCAAAGGACGTAGGGTGGGGCTATGTCCCCGTATCTGCGGACGGCGAAGACGGCGCCGGGGAGACGGATCATGCGCGGCGACCGGGTCGAGGTCGCAGCTGGCACCAGCGGTGAGGTCAGGGCCTACGAGGTGGCGGCCTCGCGCAACGGGCGCGGGGTCGATATCAACACCGGGCGGGCCACCGTGAACGTCACCGGGGCTTTCATCGTGTCCAGGGAGAATGTGATCATGCCGGGGGCATCAGTCTGGTGATCGCAGACATCCTGCCGCCTGAGGTCATCGCCGTCGAGGCGTTCGAAGACCCGCCGGACATCACGCTGTATCCCGAGGAAGCCGCGCTGGTGGCGCGGGCTGTGGATAAGCGGCGGCGCGAGTTTGCCACCGGGCGGCACTGCGCCCATGCCGCGCTCGCCCGGCTCGGCGTGCCGCCGGCGCCGCTGCTGCCCGGCCCGCGCGGAGCGCCGCGGTGGCCAGCCGGCGTGGTAGGTAGCATCACGCACTGCGACGGGTACCGCGCGGCTGCCGTGGCCTGGGACCGGGACGTCGTCACTCTTGGCCTGGACGCGGAGCCGGCCGGCCCGCTGCCCGACGGCGTGCTCCGGCTCGTCTCCGACGTCGGCGAACGCGCCCAGATTCGCGAACTCGGCGCGGCCCGGCCGGAGGTGTGCTGGGACGGGCTGCTGTTCAGCGCCAAGGAGTCGGTGTACAAGGCGTGGTTCCCGCTGGCCGGGCGCTGGCTGGACTTCGCCGAGGCATCGTTGACCATCGACCCGGACGCGGGCACGTTCGCCGCGGCCCTGCTGGTGCCCGGCCCGGCCGTCGGCCACCGGATGCTGACCGGGTTCGCCGGGCGCTGGATGGTCGCCCGCGGCCTGGTTTTCACCGCGATCGCCGTCCCTGCCTGACCGCGCTGGCCGGATGTGGCTGGCCGGAGGTGGTAGGACGCGGACAGGTCGAACCAGCGCGGCGGCGCTGCTCAGTGCCGACCGAAAAGCCGATGGCTCGCGACCTGGCTTCCGCTCTGGGATATGAGGGCCTAGCTCGGCTTCAGCATCCTCCCGCTGGCCAGCGTGCTGCGGCGTTGCTCAATGCGAGTCCGGCGGAGGTCGGTGGCCTGCGCGGCCTCGTAGCGCTCGCCGGTGCCCGCGTCGTGGTGGGCAGCGGTGAGAGTAGTGACCGTGGGTGCCTGGTGGAGCAGGCGCGGCGGCAGGTAGGAGATCCCGAGCGCCTTGCAGGTGCTGGCTATGATCTCTACGCCGATCAGTGAGTTGCCGCCGAGCTCGAAGAAGTTGTCGTTGGCGCCCACCCGTTCCAGGCCAAGCGCCTCGGCCCACACCCCGGCTACTGCCTCTTCGGCAGCGGACTGGGGTTCCAGGTAGGCGGTCGAGAGTTCGGGCCGGGGCTTACGGCCCTGGACGTCCATGAGCTTCTTCATCGCAGTCCGGTGGCTCTCGATCGACGAGCGGCGGCTCGCGGCCACGATCGACGGGAGGTCCTGGGTGGAGACGATCACATGGGGCTCCCCGGCGGCAAGCGCCCGCTGAAGGGCCTGCCAGCCTTGGTCGAATGTGATACCGAACGTCTGCCGGTGCTCCTCGAAGGACCGCCGGGATCCCTCGTCGTAGCTGTCCAGCCCGGCGGCCCAACCGTTCCATTTCCACTCGCCCCAGCCGATGGACGTGACGACGCATCCGGGGAGCAAGTCGCTGGCCGCGAATGCATCGAGGAAGGCATTCGCCGCGCAGTAGTCGACCTGGCCCGCGCCCCCGCCGGTGGCCGACACGGCCGACGAGAACAGCGCGACGAAGTCGATGTCGACGTTCCGCAGCGCCTCGGCGAGCGCGAGGGTGCCCGCCACCTTGGGAGCGAACACCCTGTCGATGTCGGCGGGCGACTTGAACTGCATCATGCCGACAGCGGGCACCCCCGCGCAGTGCAGCACGCCGTTGAGCTCGCCGAACTGCTCGAGAGCCGCGCCGACGGCGCGGCCGACGTCAGCGGAGCGCGAGACATCGCCGGCCACCGTGACAACCGGGGCGCCGAGGCTCGCCAGGCGGTGCAGGCCGTCGATGCGCCGGCGCACCTCGTCCGTGGTACCCGGGCTGGCCAGTATCGTGGCCCACTGCTCGCGCGGCGGTACCGGCGTGCGGCCCATCAGCACCAGGCGCGCCTCGTAGTCGCTGGCCAGCCGCTCGGCCATGGCCAGGCCGATGCCGCCGAGACCGCCGGTGATCAGGTAGGTGCCGCCGCGCCGGATCTGCGCGGCGGGCGGCTTGCGGGCCAGGTACGCGGCGTCGAGCACCTGGTAAATCGGGACCCAGCGCCGTCCGCCGCGCAGCGCCACGACCTGATCACCCGGCTCGCTGCACAACTCGTCGAGCAGAGCGCACGGTGCCATGTCGGTGACGATGTCGATGAGCCGGGTCGTGACTCCCGGGTACTCGACCGGGATGACCCGGCACGGACCGAGCAGCAGCGCGAGGCCGGGGCGCAGCGGATCGCCGAGCAGCACCTGATGCGCGCCGCTTGTGACGATATCCAGTGACCAAGACGGCAGCCCGATATCCGCCGCGGCCCTGGCGAAGGCGACGAGCGCGTCGAAGCCGCGCTGCCTGCCGTCAGTCACTCCGTCATCGCCGGTGCCGGGCGGCCCGGCCGCCCACAGGTGTACCACGCGCTCGGGCGCGAGCCCGCGCGCGATCAGCTCCCTGAGAGCGGCGGTGGCGTCAGCCGTGGAGCCTGGCCGCACCACCAGGCCATCCGGCCCGCTGTCGAACCCGCCGCCCAGCCTGACGAACACCACGTGACCACCGGAGGCCGCGATGCGGTCGCCCACGGCCGAAGCCAGCTCGTCCGCCCGGCCCTCGTCGGTGAAGACCAGCCAGTTCGCGGCCTCGGCGCGGGCCGGCTGGCGGCCTGCCGCCACATCGGTACATTGATCCACTGCGTGTCCGGCAGCCGCGGCAGCGCGGTCACGCCGACCGGGTCGCCTTCGTCGCGGCTGGGCGCCGCATCGCCGTGCGGGCTCGGGCCAGCCTCCAGCCAGTACTGCTCCCGCTCGAACGGGTAACTCGGCAGCGGCACCCGGCCTGGAGTCCAGGCGTGGCCCGCCGCAGCCCCGATGACCGGTGCGTGCAGCGCGTCCCAGTCGACGGGGACGCCGCTCAGCCACAGCTTGCCGACGGCCTCGGCCAGGGTTGCGTGCGCATCGCGACGGCCGTCGGCGGCCGGCACCGTGGCCACGATCAGCGGCCACCGGCTGGGCGGGCACCCAGGGTGGCTCCTGGTCATCGCGCCGAGCGAAAAGCCCGGGCCGATCTCGGCCAGGGCCAGATCGCCAGCGGCCAGCAGGCGCGCGAGCCCGTCGCCGAACTGCACGGTGCCGCACATGTGCCTGGCCCAGTACCCAGGGTCGCAGACCAGCTTCCCGGTCACGAGCTGGCCGGTGACATTGCTGGCGTAGGGGATGGCCGGAGGATTCAGCGTGATGTTGGCGGCGATCCAGCCGGTCAGCTCATCGGCGACCGGTGCCAGCATCCGGGAGTGGAAGGCGTGTGTGGTACTGAGGAGCCGGCAGCTTATCCCGGCCTCCAGCAGGGCAGCCGCGGCCTCGTCGACGACATCGCAGGGGCCGGCGAGGACGAGCTCTGAGCCGGTCCTGATGGCCACGTCGAGGTCATGGCGCCGTGACCCGAGCACCTGGGTCAGGTGCTGGGCGTCCGTCACCGCCAGCATCGCGCCCGCAGGCTGCGATGTGATCAGCTTGGCCCGGTAAGCGACGAGCCGCACCGCGTCGGAGAGCGAGAGAACGCCCGACAGGCAGGCGGCTACATACTCCCCCAGGCTGTAGCCGATCATGATCTCCGGCTGGACGCCCCAGCTCATCAGCAGCCTGGCCAGCGCGTACTCGGCCATGAAAACGGCCGGCTGGATCAGGTGCGCATCCGCCGTGGCCGGCCTGGCACGGCCGGCGCCCGGCCCGGTGCGCCCCAGCATCTCGGCCAGGTACACGGCCGGCGCGTGATCAGCGGCGGCGGCGGTGAAGATGTCGGACAGCTGCGCCGCGTCGGCCAGGCCCAGGATGGCGAGGCACTCATCGACGTCGGCGCGGAACCCGGGCTCGCCGGAATACAGCGCCGCGGCCATTCCCGGGTACTGCTCGCCGACCCCGGCGATCAAGAACCCGACGCTGCGGCCTGCGGTCACGTCCGTGCGGCCGAGGCGGGCGGCGGGGTCTGCCAGCAGCGCGGCCGCGGCGGCGGTGGAGTCGGCGATGACGACCTTGCGGTGGCCCAGGGTCTTGCGGCCGACCTGCATGGTGAAGGCGACATCACCCAGATCCAGGTCCGGCGCGGCCAGCAGATGGCCGGCCAGCCGGGCGCACGCCTGCTCGGCGGCCTGCGTGGAGCGAGCCGACACCGGCACCACCTGCCAGCGCCGCAGCCGCTGCGGTCGCGGCGCTGCCGCGGGGGCCTCGGTGACGATGGCGTGCACGTTCGTCCCGCCGGCGGCCAGCGAGCTGAGTCCCGCGATCCTCGGCCGGCTTGGCGCGGCCACGGCGTCGGCTCCGGCGTGACACGGAAGGGGCTGTTCGCGAAGTCGATTTCGGGGTGAGGGGTGGTGAAGTTCCTCGTTCCGGGGATCAGCTCGTGCTGCAACGACAGGACCACCTTGATCAGCCCGGTGACGCCAGACGCCCGGTCCAGGTGACCGACCGTTGACTTGACCGAGCCGAGCAGGCAGTACTGCTTATCCCCGACCGACCCGAACGCACTGGTCAACGCGGCGACCTCGATCGGGTCACCGAGCTGCGTCGCGGTGCCGAACGCCTCCACGTAGGAGATGTCGCGCGGATCCACGCCGGCGCGCGCGATCGCCGCCGCGACGCACCGGCGCTGGCCGTGGATGTTGGGCACCAGGAAGCCGAGCTTCAGCGCTTTACCGTCGTTGGTTATCGCCGTGCTGCGGATAACCGCGAGCACGGTGTCCCTGTCGGCCAGCGCCCGGCCGAGCAGCTTGAGCGCGACGACAGCGGCGCCGTCGCCGGACACGAGTCCCGTCCCTCCGGCGTCGAATGGCTGCATATGCCCGTCCCGCGAGGGCAGGCCGCCCTCACGGTAGAGGTAGCCGACCCGGTCGGGAACCTGGATCGCTACCGCGCCAGCGAGCGCGATGTCGCAGTCGCCGCGGCGCACGCTGTCGCAGGCCAGGTGCACGGCGACCATGGAGGTCGAGCAGAACGTCTGCACCGAGACGGCGGGACCGCGCAGGTCGAGCCGGTAAGCGAGGTTCGTGGCCAGCGCATCCTTGTCGTTACCCACCTCGCCCGCCGCGGCAGGCACGTCCCTGGGGATGGCCTCCGGCCTGGTCGCCAGGTAGGTGCTGATGTTCATCCCGGCGAACAATCCGACCGTGCCGCGATGATCGGGCATGCCGTAGCCTGCCGCGTCAAGTGCCTCCCAGACGACCTCAGAGAAGACGAGAAGCTGGGGGTCGGCCAGCATCGCCTCCTGCGGGCCGATGCCGAAGAGGCCAGCGTCGGCCCGCCGTATGTCGTTGAGCACGGGCCGGACCTTGACATATTCAGGCAGCTTGATGAGCTCGGGGTCCGCTCCTCCGAGGATCAGCTCCTCGTCAGTGAAGTGCGTGTAGCAGTCGGTCCCCGCGGCGATGTTGCGCCAGAATTGGCCTATGTCGTCGGCCTTCGGGAAACGACCGGACATGCCGATGATCGCGATGGCCGGCCCGCCCGGCGGGTCGCCGGTGTCGCGGTACGCGGTGCGGCGTTCCATGTCGTGTCCTTAGCCACCACGAGGGAGCCAGCGGAAGCGGCGCACGGCGACAACGAGCCCGGCGACGCCCCACGCGGCAAGGACGGCCAGGTTGCCCCAATTCAGCCCGGACCCTGTCGTGTGCGGGTTGTAGGCAACCAGGAGGGAGGCGGCCAGGGGCCTGACGGGAAAGACGGCACCGATGTTGATCAGCCAGTTCGGCAGCTCGCCGGCGGGGATGAAGATACCGGAGATGAAGCTGAGCGGCAGGATGATGGCCAGCGTGATTGGCTGGGCGGCGTCGATGCTGGTGATGAACGTGGCTACGGCAAAGCCGAGGCAGCAGAAGGCCAGTGCGCCGAGGACTATGTCGAGGACCAGGGCCGGTGCCGTGCGGCCTGGGATGGATGCTCCGTAGACGGTCCAGCCGAGGATGAGGATCACGGCGGCGATCGCCAGCGCCGTGAGCGTGCCGATCAGCGCGCGTCCGGAGATGACGGCGCTTGCCGGGATGGGGGTGGCTCGCTGCCGCTTGTAGTTGCCTGACTCACGGATCCGGACGACCGTCACGACCAGGTTCGCGAATGCGGCGGCGATGATGCCGTAGGCGATGAGGCCGGGCACGTAGTAGACCGACTCATCGAGGCGGCCGCCGGGCACGGCAACGTCGGCGTTGCGGAACACCGAGGCGAAGATCGCCAGGAACAGCACTGGCAGGATGAGCGTGAAGAACATGCTCTGCGTGTTGCGCCTGAAGGCTCGCCAGTCGTACCGGAACTCGTGGATGACGAGACGGAAGAAGCGCGGCCGGGAGACGGCGGCACTGCCGCTGAGCGCGGTCATTGAAACTCCTTGGTGAGCTGCAGGTAGATCTCCTCGAGCGTCGGGCGGATCACCTGGAGATCGGGGAGATCAATCTTTCGTGCCTCGGCCCAGGAGGCCATGGCACCGAGCACGCGCAGCGGGCTCGTGGCTGACGCCTCGACCTTGTCGCCGGCCTGGCCCGTCAGGCAGTCGGCCACCGCGGACGGCAGGTCGGCGACGGACAGGCCGGACGGCAGGGTGAAGGTGATGACGGACGCCCTGACGTCGCGTCCGCCGAGGTTGGCCGCCGTGCCCTCGGCCACGATCCGCCCGGCGGCGATCACCGCGATCCGGTCCGCCAGGTGCTCGGCCTCCTCCATGTAGTGAGTCGTCAGGAATACCGTCTTTCCGAGATCGCGAAGCCCGGCGATCACATCCCACGCCGAGCGCCGTGCCGCCGGGTCAAACCCGGTGGTCGGCTCGTCGAGGAATACCAGCTCAGGGTCGCCGATGAGGGCAAGGGCCACGTCGAGCCGTCTGCTCTGGCCGCCGGACAGCCGGCGGCACCTGATATTCGGCCGATCGGCCAGGCCCACCAGGGCGAGCGTCTCGGGTACCGACCGCGGACTCGGGTAGTAGCCGGCGTAGCGCGCGACGCACTCTCGCACGGTGAGCTCGGCCTCCGGTGCCGACTGCTGCAAGACGACGCCGATGCGCGCCCGCCAGCCGCCGCCCGAGTCGGCCGGGTCGACCCCGAGAACGGACACGTCCCCGGCGTTGCGGCGCCGGTATCCTTCCAGGATCTCGACGGTCGTGGTCTTGCCCGCGCCGTTCGGCCCGAGGAAGGCGAACACCTCGCCGCGGTAGACATCCAGGTTGATGCCGGCCACGGCCTCGGAGCCGCCATATGATTTCCGCAATTCGCGGACAGTGATCACGGGTTCGCCGGCAGGCCGATCCCGGCCGGTCGGCGCCCGAGCGGTGCTTTCACTACTGAGCCTGTCACCTAGTAGATCCGCTTTACCGGCCACGTGATTTCCTTCGTTCCGTCGCGCGTTATCCATGACTGCGTTATACCCGCACATGCGGCAAAAGTTCCCCCGTTGGCCTGCAGGTCATCTGGCCCGGTCCCGTAGTGCGTGGCTGGCGATGGTCAGCTGCTGTACCTCCGAGCTGCCCTCGATGATCTCCATGATCTTGGCGTCCCGGTAGTAGCGGGCTACCACCGATCCGGGCCCGCATCCTTCCGCGCCGAGTAGCTGCACCGCTTCGGTTGCCCCCGCGGCCGCGGCCCGCGAGGCGAAGTACTTGGCGATCCAGGTGGCGATGATCGTCTCCGGCTCGCCTACATCCTTGGAGCGGCCGGCTCGCTCGCACAGCAGCCTGGCGGCCGTCAGCGACGTCACCATCTCGGCGATCTTGGCGCGGATAAGCTGATGCTCACCCAGCGTATGCCCGCCCGGCAGCTCGCGGTTCGCGTGCTCCAGGCATGCGTCCAGGCACCCCTGCAAGATCCCGACGGAGCCAGCCGCAACGGTGTAACGGCCGATGTCGAGCGTGTGAGCCATCACGGCGCCATTCGCGAACTTCCGGGGGCCAAGCAGGGCGTCTGCCGGTACGGTCACCGAAGTCAGGCTGATCTCAGCGAGCATGCTTGCCCGCGTGCCGAGCATCCCCGTGATCGGCGTCACCTTGACCCCCGGTGTGTTGCACGGCACGAGGAACGGGAGCACGTTGTCGTCGGCTACGGCGAAGACGAGCAAGAGCCCAGCGCCGACACCGCCTGTGATCCATCTCTTCCGCCCGTCGATCACCCAGTTGCCGCCTTCACGGCGGGCGGTGGATTTGACCTGGGCCAGGGCGCCACCGCCACCCGGCTCGGTCACGCAAAATGCCCCGAGAATGTCGCCGCCGGCCATCGCCGGCAGCCACCGCTGGCGCTGTTCCGGCGTCCCCCAGCGGCTGATGGCCCAGGACACCATGTGATGCACGGTGAGCAGATTGCGCACCGACGAGCAGCCCCTGCCGATCTCCTCGTGCACCGCGCCGAGGGACAGCATGTCCATCCCGAGGCCGCCGAATTCCGGCGCGATGAGGGCGCCCCACAGGCCCGCTTCCGCGGCTTGCTCCATGCACTCGGCGCTGACGCGCTCGGTGCGGTCGAACTCGTCGGCCTCCAGCCTGATGTACCGGTTGACAAAGGCGTGGGCGGACGCCCTGTCGGTCACCTTGGCCACAGTGGCAACATCGGTGGTCATGATGTCGCCTCGCCGCTGGTGTCGATGATCTTCATGGGCTGACCTCCGTTAGGTTGCTCAGGTACTTGCGCGGCGGCGCCGTCGTCCGCTTCATGCCCAGCCGCTTCATGCCCGGCCGCTTCATGCCCGGCCGCTTCATGCCCGTCCGAGCCGCTGACGGGCATCGTGGCAAGGTCCTCGCTGGTGTCGGAGCCGCCAGAATCGATCAGCTCGGCGAGCGCGCGGATGGTCGCGCTCTCGAGCAGCGCGGTGATGGGGATCGCGAGGCCGAGTGACTTGCGGATCCTGGCGGTGAGGTTGATGGCTGTCAGCGAATGGCCGCCGAGCTCGAAGAAGTTGTCGAGGGCACCGATCGGCTCGATACCGAGCACGATCGACCAGATCTCGGCCAGGTTGACCTCGGTTCCTTCGCGCGGCGCCACGTAGGGTGTGCTCAGATCTGGCCGTGGATAGCGCTCGCCGTCGTCGCGGTCATCGCCCTCCACGTCGTGGATGTCGCGCAGGACCCACTGCTGGATCCTGGCATCCAGCGGCCCGGTGGAGATGACCAGGTGTCCCACTTGGCCGCCGGCCGCGAGGGCGCGCTCGAATACGTCGACCGCCTCCGCCGGCGCCATGGCGTATTCGGCCACTCCCGGCCCGTGGCCAAGCTCGCGGTCAGGATCGATGGTCCACGTGTCCCAGTTGACGGTGATCCAGCGGCCGGCGCCGGACATCCTGGCTACGCGCGCATAGGCGTCGAGCGCGGCGTTCGCTGCGGCGTACGGGCCGAGGGTCATGCCGCCGAGGACGGTGGCCAGGGACGAGAGGGTGATCCGGCGGTCGGGGCACTGATCTCCGAGTACCTCCTGCAGCACGTGGAAGCCCTTGACCTTGGCTGCCAGGTGGGCGTCGCAGCCAGCGCGGTCGATCAGATGGGCGTAGTTGAAGAACCTGGGGTCCTGCACGCCGGCACCGTGCACGGCGACGTCGATCCCGCCGAAACGATCGTTCGCCGCTGCGACGACGTCCCGCATCTGCTCCGTGTCCGCCACATCGGCCGACACGGCAAGCACCTGCGCACCTCGCGCCTCCAGGTCACCGATATTCCTGATATGGCGGGCGGTCCGCTCGCCGCCGACCGGCACGTTGTCAAGGAACTGCTGCCAGTCCTCCCGCGGCGGCAGCGCCGAACGCGCGGTGAGCACCAGCTTGCAGCCGTACCTGGCCGCCAGGTGGCGTGCGAGCAGTAGCCCGATGTCGCCAAGGCCGCCGGTAATCAGCACGGTGTCACCCTGATGGATCGGCCCGTGGTCAGTCGGCCCGTGGTCAGTCGGCCCGTGGTCAGTCGGCCCGTGGTCAGTCGGCCCGTGGTCAGTCGGCCCGTGGTCAGTCGGCCCGTGGTCAGTCGGCCCGTGGTCAGTCGGCACGTGATCGTCGGCTGGCTCCTGCGTCGGGAACGGCCGGTACTGCCGCAGCCATGCCTCTCCCGAGCGCACCGCGACCGGCCCCTCATGCGGGCTCACGATCGCGGCCAGGACTTGCTCGGTCAGCACGGTGAGCTCGGCTGCGTGTCCGGCAGGCACCGCGTCCACGTCGAGGTGGCGGCAGCGAATCCGCGCGTTCTCCTGGGTGAGGCTCGGCGCCAGAGCAGCGATGGTGGCGTGCTCGGGATGCCGCAGATCCGAGCCGATCACACCGACTGCTCCCGAGGTCAGCAAGACCAGATCGGCCCGTGGCGCGGCGCCCGTATCGTCGACTAGTTCGCGCGCAAGCGCCAGCGCCGAGTAGAAGCCACGTTCCTGTTCGGCGTCGAAGCTGGCGGCCGGGGGCGCCCCGGTGCCACCGAGGCTGAACCCGTGAACTATCACCCGCGGGCTGGCTGGCAGCTCGCGCAGCAGCTGACCCATGTCGCTGGCCGCAGCGACCCGGACGGTGAAATCGCCCGCCTCATCCCGCCAGAACGCCTCCCCGGGGCGGACCGCGGTCACGTCGGCGCCGAACCGCTCGAGCTGCGTGAGAAGGGCCTCGCCCCGGTCATCGCCGGCGAAGACCAGCCAGGGACCCGCCTGGCTGACCTGCTCGCCGAGCTCGGCGACCCGGCTGGGGCAAGGCTGCCACGTCGGCACGTAAGTCCAGCGTGAACGGTCGTAGGTCCGCCCGGCCGGCTCAGGCGCCGACCACCACATGGGCTTGGCGTCCACCCAGTAGCGGCGCCGCTGGAACGGGTAAGTGGGCAGCTCGACACGGCGGCCCTTGCCGCGATGCAACGCCGCCCAGTCGATGGAGCACCCCGCTTGCCACAACCGCGCCAGCGTGGCGAGCAGCCACTCCCCGGCCGTGCTGCCCTGAGCCGGTGCGACGACGACATCTTCGGCGGGCTCGGCGTCCGGCGCCTGCTCGCGGAACGTGCTCACACCGAGCCTGGTCAGCCAGTCAGCGAGCGCGTCGAGCGCGCTGTCCCGGCAGTCGTCAGCCGATTTCACCTGACCGGCGACGTCGGCCTCCGTGCCGTTCAGCGCACCGAGCGCCGCATGCAGTCGCGGCCACCAGTCCGCCGGAACCTCGGCGTCTGGAGCCACGATCCGCACCTTCGCCGTGCGGCGCCTCGTCTTGTGGTCGAGCCAGCGGACCGGGTCGGCGAGGGCGGCCAAGGCGTCGGCGGCGTTGCCGCAGACTACCGCTCGGCGGAGCGCGAATCCGCCCCGCGACACCTGGAGCGTAAACGCCACATCGGCGAGGTCGGCGTCCTGGTGCTCGGCGAGATACTGGCGCAGCTGACGGGTCGCTTCGGTCAGCGCATTGTCATCGGTTGCCGAGAACGCCAGCAGATGCGGGCCAGGCCTGGACGGGCGCCGCGGCCTGGCCGGCGCCTGCTCGAGGACAACGTGAGCGTTGGTGCCGCCGAGGCCGAACGAGCTCACTCCCGCGCGCCGGGGGGTGGACCCCGCGGGCCAGCGTTGATGCTCAGTGAGGACCGCGAACTGGTTCTGCGCCGTCGCCAGCGCCGGGTTGGGTACCTGGTAGTTGGGCGTCGCCGGCAGCAGCTCGTGCTCCAGAGCGAGCGTCGCGCGGATCAGCGCCGCCACCCCTGAGGCGCGATCCAGATGGCCAAGGCTCGGCTTCAAGGTGCTCAGCACGCACGGGCTCTCCCGTGACGCAGTAAACACCCGCGCCATGGCGGCCAGCTCGATCGAGTCGCCGAGGGTGGTGCCGGTGGCGTGGCACTCGACGTAACCGACCGTCTCGGGCTTGACCCCGGCAACGTCCATGGCGAGCGCGATGACCTCCGCCTGCCCGTCGACGCCGGGGGCTGTGTACCCGGCCCGCACCCGGCCGTCGTTGTTGGCCGCCGACCCCAGAATCACCGCGTGGATCACGTCGCCGTCGGCCATCGCGTCGGGCATGCGCTTCAGCGCGACCGCGCCGACGCCGCTGCCGATCACGGTCCCGTTCGCGCCGGCGTCGAAGCTTCGCACCAGGCCGTCCGGCGACAAGATGCCGCCCGGTTCGTACTGGTAGCCGGCGGGCTGAGGAATCGGGATGTGCGCTCCGCCGGCCAGCGCGATGTCGCACTCGTAGGTCAGCAGGCTCTGACAGGCCAGGTGAACCGCGATCATCGAGGTGGAGCAGAAGGTCTGCGTGGTGATGGCCGGACCCTTCAGGCCCAGCTTGTAGGAGACGAACGAGGCGAGGGAGTCGCGTTCGTTGCCCACCGCCACGAGCAGGCCACCGCCGGGCTCGGCCTGCAGGTGCATGATGTTGTGGACCATATAGTCGGGAAAGCCGCACCCGGCGAACACGCCCACGGTGCCTGGCGCCGCGGTCGGGCAGTACCCGGCCCCCTCCAGGGCCTCCCACGAGCATTCGAGGAAGATCCGGTGCTGGGGATCCATCGCCTCGATCTCGCGCGGGCTGATCCCGAAAACCGCGCCGTCGAACTGGTCGATGCCCGTCAGCGGACCGCCGATCCTGACGTAGTTCGGGTCTGCGAGCGTGCCAGGGTCCGCACCGGCGGCGAGCAGTTCCTCCTCGGTGAGCTCGCGCAAGCCCTTGATCCCCGCGAGCAGGCGGTCCCACAACGCCCCGACGCTGCTGGCGCCTGGGAACCGGCCGGACATCCCGACCAGGGCGACTGCCGAGGCGTAATCGGTTTCGGTCATGCCGTCCTCCTGCTGCCCAGCGTGGCGCGGCGTTGCTCGATCCGGGACCGGCGCAGCTCGCGGGCCTGCGCCGCGCGGTCGCCCTCGGCCGCGCCGGGGCTCGCGCCGGCAGAGACGGCCTCGGCGAGCGTGGCGACGGTAGGCGCCTGGTAGAGCAGGTGCGGGGGGAGGTAGCAGTCTCCCAGTGCCGCTCGAGCGTGCGCGATGATCTCCATGCCGATCAGCGAGTTGCCGCCGAGCTCGAAGAAGTTGTCGTTGACCCCGACCTGTTCCAGGCCCAGAGCGTCCGCCCACACCTCGGCAATGGTGACCTCTGACGGGGACTGCGGTTCCACGTAGGCCGTCGACAGCTCCGGCCGCGGGTGGCGGCCGAGGGCGTCGCGTGCCGTCCTCACCACGAGCTGGTGGGTCGCGATCGAGGAGTGGCGGCTGGAGGCCACGATCGACGCGAAATCCTGGGTGGACACGATCACGTGCGGTTCCCCGGCCGCGAGCACCCGCTGCAGCGCCTGCCAGCCCTCGTCGAACGTGAGGCCGAACTTCTCCCTGTACTCCTCGAAGAATTTCCTTGATCCCTCGTCGTAGCTGTCCAGCCCCGTGGTCCAGCCGTTCCATCTCCACTCGCCCCAGTCGATGGATGTCACGGCGCACCCAGGGATCGGGTCGCTGGCGGCGAAGGCATCGAGGAAGGCGTTCGCCGCGCAGTAGTCGACCTGGCCGGCTTCGCCGCCGGTCGCTGACACGGTCGAAGAGAACAGCGCGACGAAATCGGCCCCGACGTTCCGCAGCACCTCGGCAAGCACCAGGGCGCCGCCCATCTTGGGCGCCAGCACCTTCTCGATGTCGGCGGCCGACTTGAACTGGGTCATGCCGATGGCGGGCACCCCGGCACAGTGCAGCACGCCGTTGAGCTCGCCGAACTGCTCGAGCGCCGCGCCGACCGCGCGCCTGACGTCGCTGGCCCGCGCCACATCGCCGGCTACCGTGATCACCTCAGCGCCCATGGTCGCCAGCCCTTGCAGCCCGCCCACCCGCCTGCGCACCTCACTCGTCGTGCCAGCGGCCGCGAGGATCGCCGCCCACTGATCGCGCGGCGGTACCGGGGTGCGGCCCATCAGCACCAGGCGCGCCTTGTAGTCCTGGGCCAGACGCTCGGCCATGGCCAGGCCGATGCCGCCGAGACCGCCGGTGACCAGATAGCTGCCGCCGCGCCGGATCTCGACCGCGGGCGACGCGCCGGCGAGGCAGGTGGCGTCGAGCACCTCGTAGCCCGGGATCCAGCGCCGCCCGCCGCGTAGCGCGACGACCTGATCTACAGCCTCGGCGGCCAGTTCGGCGAGCAGGGCTCGCGGTTCGCCGGCGTCGGTGCCGATGTCGATGAGCCGCGTCTTGACGCCCGGGTACTCCACCGGCATGAGCCGGCAAGGGCCGAGCATCGTCGAGAGCTCCGCACGGAGCGGATCTCCGGGCAGCACACGGTGGGATGCGCTGGTCACGATGTCGAACGACCAGGGCGCTAGCCCGACGTCGCCTGCGGCCTGCGCGAATGCGATGAGCGTGTGCATGCCGCGCTGCAGGCTGTCCGCCGTCCCTTCCTGGCGGGCCGCGGGGTCCTGCACGGTCCACAGATGCACCACGCGGTCCGGTGCGAGCCCGCGTGCCGTCAGTTCCCTGAGCGCGGCGGTGGTGTCCTCCGCCGAGCCTGGCCGCAGCACCAGGCCGTCAGGCCCGCTGCCGAACGTGTCGCCAGGCCTGGCGAGCACCACCTGACCACCGGCCGCCGCCACCTGGCCGCACAAGGCGGCGGCGATGGCGTCTGCCCGGCCGGCGCGAGTGAAGACCAGCCAGCGGCCCGCTGGCGGGCGCGCCTGCCGCCTGGTGGCCTGCCGCCATATCGGCACAGTGATCCACCTGGTGTCCGGCAGGCGCGGCAGCGCCGTCATCAGGCTGGTCGGGTCGTTCTCGTCGAACGCCGCGACCGGGGCGCCGAACCCGCTGAAGTCGGGCTCCAGCCAGTACTCCTGCCGCTGGAACGGATAGGTGGGCAACGGCACCCGCCCCGGCGCCCAGCCCTGGCCAGGCGCCGCGCCCGGCGCCGTCGCTTGCAGCGCATGCCAGTCGACTCCGACTCCGGCGAGCCAGAGCCTGCCGACGGTCGCTGCGAGCGACGCGTGCACGTCGCGCTGGTCGGCCGCGGCCGGCAATGTCGCCACGATCAGCGGCCACTGGCTGGGAGTGCACTCCGGGTGCCCCCTGGTCAGGGCGCCGAGCGAAGGACCGGGACCGATCTCGGCGAGGGCAAGGCCAGGTTCGGACAGAAGGTGCGCGAGCCCCGCGCCGAACTGCACAGTCTGGCACATGTGCCTGGCCCAGTAGCCGGGATCGGCAACCAGATCGGCGGTCACCAGCTCGCCGGTGACGTTACTGATGTACGGGATGGCGGGAGCGTGCATGGTGACGTTGCCGGCGATCCACTCGGTCAGCTTCCCGGCGGCCGGTGCCAGCATCCGGGAGTGGAAGGCGTGCGTCGTCTCCAGGCGCCGGCAGCTGATCCCAGCGGCCAGCAGCGCAGCGGCTGCCTCGTCCACCAGGTCGCAAGGACCTGCCAGTACCACCTGAGATCCGGTTCTTATCGCGACATCGAGGCCACGGCCTGCCGCGCCGAGCAGGCCGGGCAGCCGCCGCTCGTCAGCCGCGAGTGCCAGCATCGCACCAGCGGGCAGCGATGTGATCAGCTCGGCCCGGTAGGAGACGAGGCGCAGCGCGTCGGGCAGCGACAGCACGCCGGACAGGCACGCGGCCACGTACTCGCCCAGGCTGTAGCCGATCATGATCTCGGGCTGGATGCCCCACCGCATCAGCAGCCGGGCCAGCGCGTACTCGGCGACGAAGACGGCCGGCTGGATCAGGCGCGCATTCGGCTGCTTCCGGCCTGCGCCACGGTCGGCTGGCTCGGCCCTGCCGAGCATCGCGGCGAGCCGGCCGGCGTCGGCGTGATCACGCCCGGTCATGACGAAGATGTCAGACAGCTGCGCCGGATCGGAGCAGCCGAGGATGGCCAGGCACTCGTCGACGTCGTCGCGGAACCCGGGCTCGTCGGCATACAGCGCCGCGACCATGCCCGGATACTGCTCGCCGACCCCGGCGATCAGGAACCCGACGCGGCGCCCGACCGTCGCGTCCGTGCGCCCCAGCTGCGCGGTCGCATCGGCAAGCGCCGCGGCCGCGGCCGCGGTGGAGTCGGCGATGACGACCTTCCTGTGCCGGAAGATCTTGCGGCCGACTTGCATCGTGAAGGCGACATCGCCCAGGTCGAGGTCCGGCGTGGCGATCAGATGGCCGGCCAGCCCGGCGCACGACTGCTCGGCGGCCTGCTTCGAAAGCGCCGACACCGGCACCACCTGCCAGCGCCGGCTGCGTGCGGATCGCGGCGGTACCGCAGGGGCCTCGGTCACGATCGCGTGGACATTCGTCCCGCCAGTTCCCAGTGAGCTGAGCCCGGCGATCCGCGGCCGGCCGGCCCGGCGCGGCCACGGTGTCGGTTCTGACCTGACCCGGAACGGGCTGTTCTCGAAGTCGATCTCGGGGTTAGGGGTGGTGTAGTTCAGCGTCCCGGGGATCAGCTCGTGCCGTAGCGCCTGGATCACCTTGATCAGCCCCGTGACGCCCGACGCCCGGTCGAGGTGGCCGACATTCGGCTTGACCGAGCCGAGCAGGCAGTACCGCTTCTCCAGTGTGGGCCCGAAGGCACTGGTCAGGGCGGCGACCTCCATCGGGTCACCGACCTCCGTCGCCGTGCCGTGAGCCTCGACGTAGGAGATCTCTCGCGGGTCCACCCCCGCGCTCGCGATCGCCGCCGTGACGCACCGGCACTGGCCGTCGATGCTGGGCGCATTGAAGCTGAACTTCAGCGCCCCGTCGTTGTTGATCGCGGACCCGAGGACGACCGCAAGCACGGTGTCCCGGTCGGCCAGCGCCCGGTCTAGCAGCTTGAGTGCGACGACGGCGGCACCGTCGCCGAACATGCTGCCGCTCGCCCGCGCGTCGAAGGTCCGCACATGACCGTCGGACGACGCCTGGTCGCCCTCGTTGTAGAGGTAGCCGACCCGGTCGGGAACCTCGATCGACACGCCGCCCGCGACCGCCATGTCGCATTCACCGCGGCGCAGGCTGGCGCACGCCAGGTGGACGGCGGTCAGGGAGGTCGAGCAGAACGTCTGCACCGACACCGCGGGCCCGCGCAGATCGAGCCGGTACGCCACGTTCGTGGCCAAGGCGTCCTTGTCGTTGCCCACCATGAGCTGGCTGATCGAGACGCCGACCCGAAAGGCATTCGGCCGGGTGAGCAGGTAGCTGCTGATGTTCATTCCCGCGAATACGCCGACGGTGCCGCGGTCGTCAGGCGTGGCGTAGCCGGCCGATTCGAGCACCTCCCAGACCACCTCAGGGAAGATGAGCTGCTGCGGATCGGCAAGCGTCGCCTCGCGAGGGCTGATGCCGAAGAACCCGGCATCGGCCTCCCGGATGTTGGTGAGCACCGGGCGGCATCTGACGTAGTTCGGCTGCTTGATCGCGTTCGGGTCGGCGCCCGCCGCGATCAGTTCCGCATCGTCGAACCGCGTGAAGCACTCGACGCCGGTGGCGATATTGCGCCAGAATTCCTCGACGTTCTCGGCCCGCGGGAAACGGCCGGACATGCCGATGATCGCGACGGGCGGCCCGGCAGGCGGATCCCCAGTGCCGCCGTGCGGGGCCTGCCTGTCCATGGTCGAATCCCCATCGTCTCCGTTCACAGCATGCGGGTGCGGCCCCAGCCGCGGGTCAGCCGGCGTACGGCGAAGCCCCCAGCGACCAGCCCGAGCCCTGCCAGGACGGCTGCCGGGATGAGCACGCCAGCCGCGTCGCCGCGGACGGCCGCCTTCATCATCAGCAGTGCCCAGTAGCCCGGCGATCCGTGCGCGGCGGCCTGTGCCCAGCCGGGCAGGAGGATCAGCGGCACAAGGGCGCCGCCCATGGAGCTGAGGACCATCGCCCCCACGTCCGAGATCACGCCGAGCTCGCCCGAGCTTCTGGCGACCGTGGCGAGCGCGGCGCCGACCGCCAGCAGGGTGGAGGCCCAGACCGCGATCGCCAGGATCACGTAGCCGAGATCATGCGGGATCGGCAGGCCAATGACGAGACAGCCGTACACGAACAGCAGGACCTGCTGGAAGGACATGACCACGAAGATCGGTATGGTCTTGCCGATCAGCATCTCGGCGGCCGTGGCCCGGCTCTGCCGCAGCCGGTCCCAGGTCTGCCAGTTCCGCTCGACGAGGATCGAGTTGCCCGCGACGGCGATGGCGAACACCGAGAACATCACGAGCAGCCCGGTGACCACCTGGGTGGCCCCGCCGTGGACGGCCTTGACGTACAGGGGCTTCAGCACCAGCATCAAGATCATCGGCATCACGACGTAGGCGATCATCTGCCCGGGGTCACGAAGCCTGATGGTTTTGTTGTGCCTGGCGATGGCGCCTATCCGGTAGGCCGAATCGCGGACAGCGCTAAGATTCATCGGAAACCGCCAGGGATCGGTAGAGGTCGTCCAGGGATGCGTTGTGCACCTCGACGGAGGCGATCGGGCGGTCCTCGCTGCGCAGCAGCTCGATCAGGGTCGCGGACGGCTCGGTGGTGGACACCCTCACCTCGTCGGCGTCTTCGAAGCACACCCGCACCTCGCCAGGCAACCCCTTGACCAGCTCGTCGTCGGTGCCCCTGGCGATGACGCGACCGTTCCTGATCACGGCGATCGTGGCCCCGAGGTCGGCGAGCTCGGTCAGGTAGTGCGTGGTGTACACGACTGCGGCGCCCTCGCCTGCGCACTGTTTCACCAGATTGAGCATGGCCTCACGGGTTTCCTGGTCGGCGCCGGCGGTCGGCTCGTCCATCAGGAGCAGCGACGGGCGGTGGATCAGCGCCGTCGCGGCCTGGGTCCGGCGCTGCTGGCCGCCGGAGAGGCCGCCGGTGCGCCGGTCGATGATGTCGCCAAGCCGCAGGGAGACGATCATGTCGTCGATCGCGCTGCGCAGCGCGACCGGCCTCAGCCCGGCGAGCCTGCCGAAGAGCTGCAGGTGCTCGCGCACCGTAACGGACGGGTAGAGCCCGATATGCTGCGGAGCGACGCCGACCCGGCCGCGAGCCTCGGCCGGCGTCTTGCCGTCGATGGTGACGCGGCCGCTGTCCGGCCTGATCAAGGCGGACACGATGTCCACGAACGTCGTCTTGCCCGCGCCGTTATGGCCAACAAGCCCGACAATCTCCCCGGCCGCCGCGGTCAGGCTGAACCCGTCCAGGGCGGTCACCGTGCCGTAGCGCTTTACCAGGTCGCAAGCCGCAAGCATTGTCTCACGTCCCTGATTATGGGAAATGGAGTTAGTGCTCACGGTAGGGCTAATCCCTGGCTCGCCGCTATCGACAACAAGTGGCCGGGGAAATCAGGCCAACGGCGCGGCCGAACCTGGCGGGGGTATGATCGATTGTGCTGGCAGCATCGTGTTTGTCGAGCCAGCACGCGGCATCCGTTGGGGGCGCGCATGAAGGAGGATCGGCGCGAAATACGGCCCTCGGCTGAGCGCCAGAAATTGCGAGCCTCGGACAGTGAACGGCAGGAGGTCGTCGACTGGCTGCGCGCGGGCCTGGATGACGGCCGCCTGAAGATGGATGAGTACCTCGACCGCATGGGGCTGGCCTACGAAGCGCTGACGTACGGCGACCTCGCCGCGCTGTACGCTGATCTGCCTGCGGCAGGCTCGCGGGCCAAACGGGACGTCGCTCAGCCGCGGGCGCCGGCGCCCGCTCACGCCGTGGCCGCCCGGCGGGGTCCGGTCGCCGGGTTGCCGACCGCGCTCAAGGTGCTCTGGACGATCTGGCTGACCGCGGTGCTGATCAACGTGGTGGTCTGGGTCCTGGTCAGCGCTACCAGTGGGCAGCTGATCTACCCCTGGCCGCTCTGGGTCGCCGGTCCGCTCGGCGCCACGTTGTTCGCCGTGTCGGTTGGCGTCAGCCAGATCCGGCGCGGCCGCCGGCCTGCTCCGCGACGCGGGTCAGCAGGGAAACGCTGATCAGGGGCGTTGGTTCCAGTTCCAGTCGGCGAGTGCGGTGGCCAGTTGCTGGTGCGTCGACGTCGCCTGCTCGAAGACCGCGAAGTGGCCTCCCGCCAGGAGGTGCAGGCGGAAAGCCGCGGTGGTCTGATCACGCCACCGATCCTGGAGTTCGCGGGGTGCTTGCGGGTCCCTGGTGCTCGCGATGACCGTGACCGGGACGTCCAGAGGTTGCTCCGGGCGATAGATGTAGGACTCCTTGACGCTGAGATCGGCCCGGACCGCGGGGAGTATCATCTCGAGCACGCTGGGGTCGGACAGCAGCCATTCCGGTGTCCCGCCAAGCTCGCGCAGCTTCCGCACCAGGTCAGGGAGCGGCGCCTTGGCTATGGATGGGCCGTCGTTGTCCGTGTACTGCGGCGCGACGCAGCCGGAGACGAACAGGTGCACCGGCGCGGCGCCGCCGCGCCTGCGGACCTCCCGCAGCGTCTCGAACGCCACCAGGGCGCCCAGGCTATGGCCGTAGAGTGCGTACGGCCGGGTCCCGGCGACGCCCAGCATGATCGCGGCGAGCTCGGCGACCAGTGGCTCCATGCGTTCGTACGGTGCCTCCCGCAGCCTGGACTCGCGGCCAGGTGGCTGCACCGGCAGCACGGTCACCCCGGGCAGGCCGTCCGGCCAGTCGCGGAAGGCTGACGTTCCGGCGCCGGCATGCGGCAGGCAGAACAACAGCACCGCGCCCGACTGGGCGCGCGCCAGCAGCGGTATCCACCGGCTGGTCGTCTCGGCGACGGTCATGACCGCCTCACCCGACTATTTCCAGGCGCACGTAGGCCGGGGACGGCTGCAGGTTCGCCAGGTCGGCCGCCAGTACCACGTGCGCCCCGTCCCTGCTGTCCTCGCGGAAGCCAGCGAAGGCGTACGTGATCTGCATCAGGCGGTTGCGGCCGGTCTCCACGAAGTCGGCGTGCAACGCGACCCCGGCTTCGGCTGCCAGCCGCATGATGTGGTTGAGCAGCATCATTCCCACGCCGCGTGACATCACCCGGCAGGACATCAGGAGCATGCGAAGGTGCCACATCTGGGCGCTGAGCTCTACCAGGACGACGCCGATCTTGCCGTAGCTGCCGAACTTGTCGGTGAGCGACGCGATCAGCAGGAGGTGGTCGGGTGACTCGCGCAAGGCATCGAGTTCCTCGTAGGAGTAGGTGCGGCCGGTCGCGTTGAGCTGATTGGTCCGCACGGTCAGCTCCTCCGCCCGCTGGAGGTCCTCCCTGCGCGCGGGCCCGATGGTGAACGTCATCCCGAGTTCGGCGAGGAACTCGTCGCTGGTGCCGACGAACTCGCTCTCCACCTGGTCGCGGGTGATCTGGGCCTGATACATCACCCGCCGCTGCACCGACTCGTCGGTGACGAATCGTGGCCGGAACTCGGGGCGGGCCAGGGCCTCGTCCAGATCCGCGACGTCCAGGCAGGTCACGCCGGGTGCTCCGTGCGCCACCTCGGCACGCTCGAATGCCTGGTCGTCCACGAACGCGAAGGCGTCGAGCGCGAGGTTGAGCGCCTTGGCGATCAGCTGAATCGAGCTTGACTTGCTGCTCCAGGTGATCTGCGGGTACAAGAACAGCTCCGTCAGCCCGAGGGCGCGCAGCCTGTCCATGGCCAGCTCACGATCGTTCTTGCTGGCGATCGAGTGCAGGATGCCAAGCCCATCGAGCCGGCGGATGCGCTCAACTACCCACGACCGCACCGTGACCTGGTCATCCTCGAGCAGGATCCCGTCCCACAACGTCCCGTCGAGGTCCCACACGACGCACTTGATACGTCCCCGTACTGGTTTGGCCGGCAGATCGGCCGTACCTGGCCGGCCGGCCTGGCCGGTGGCGCTCATCGCGCTACACCCGCGCGGCGGTGGTGCCTCGCGAGCACCGGTCCACCAGCGCGGCCATCGATTTCGCGGTACGGAAGTTGTCGATCTGCAGCTCATCGTTGGGTATTGTCACGGCGAACTGCTTCTCGATGAACATCACGAGTTCCATCGCGAACAGCGAATTGACGAACCCGAGCTGGAAGATGTCCTCCGACTCTGATATTTCCACAGCCGGATACCGGCCCCGGATGAAGCCGAGAACCTGCTCCTGCACGTTGTCAGGCATTAGTGAGCCTCCTTGGCGATGGTGTTTCCTGAAACTGCGTAGTCGTAAAAGCCATGGCCAGACTTGCGGCCGTGCAGCCCGGCATACGTCATCTGACGCAGCAGCGGGCATGGCCGGTACTTGCTGTCGGAATAGTGCTCGTAGAGCACTTCGACGCTGTAGAGGATGGTGTCCACGCCGATCAGGTCGGCCGTCTCCAGCGGGCCCATGGGGTGCCCGAAGCAGCTGCGGAAGACATCGTCCACCGACTCGGCGTCGGCGACGCCCTCGTACACCAGGTACGCCGCCTCGTTGACGGTGAGCATGAGGACCCGGTTGGAGACGAAGCCGCATGAGTCCTTGACGTCGATCGCCTTCTTGCCCATCGCGGTCAGCAGCTTCCTGGTGCGTTCGACGGTCCGCGGTGAGGTGTGGAAGCCGGGAATCAGCTCGACGGCCGGCTTGGCTGGCACCGGGTTCATAAAGTGGACGCCGATCACCTGCTCGGGCCGTCTGGTCTCCGCGGCCACCTTGGTGATCGGGATCGCGGACGTGTTGACGACGAACACGGTGTCAGGCCCGCATGCGGCGTCGAGTGCCTGATAGACCTCGCTCTTGACATCCCAGTTCTCGGTGACGTTCTCGATGACCATGTCCGCCTTGGCCAGCGCGTCCATGCCGACGCCGGTGCCGATCCTGGCGAGGACCTCGTCAGCATCCAGCGGCGGGCCGCCCATCATCCGGCTCATGCGGCAGCCAGTCCTGATATTCGCCAGCGCCCCGGCGAGTATCGACTCGCTCGTGTCGACCAGGATCACCTCGTGCCCGGTCTGTGCCAGGTTCTGGGCCACCCCGGTTCCCATGACGCCGGCGCCGGCTACCCCAATCACGTTCATGACCACTCCTTTTCGCTGTGTGTTCGCTGTCGCTCTCACCGGGCTACTGGCCGCGCCTGCGGGCCGCCGATGCCTCAAGCCCCGACCTGCGAAGCTGGGCGCGCACCCGCCTGCTCGAAACGTCGCCAGACACCGTTCCGGCCGGCCCGCGGCCGAGGCCGTGTCGATGACCTTGCCGAGCGCGGCCACGGTCGGCGCCTCGTACAGGATGTGCGGCGCCAGGTCGGCGAGGGCAAAGACAGCCCGCAGCGCCGCCACGACGCTGACCCCGAGCAGCGAGTTGCCGCCGAGGTCAAAGAAGCTGTCCTGCACCCCGACCTGCTCGAGCCGCAGCGTCTCGCACCAGATCCCGGCGATCGTCTCCTCCGTCGCGTCGGAGGGCTCCTGATAGGGGGTCATCAGCTCGGGCCGGGGATGGCGCGTCCCGCTGCCGGCCAGTGCCTGTGAGGTCACCGCTTCCACGGTGAACTGCGAGGCGAACCTGACCATGGCGGAGAAGTCCTGGGTGCAGACGACCACCCTCGGCTCGTCGCAGCCAAGCACTCTGAGCAGCGAGCGCCAGCCAGCGTCGAAGTCGATGCCGATCCTTGCCCGGTTCGCGCGGAAGAACGCCTGCAGCGCGTCGGCGTACCCGGTCAGGCCGTCATCCCAGGCGTTCCAGGTCCACTCGCTCCAGTCGACCGCGACAACCTTCCGGCCGGCAGCGGCCAGCTGGCAGGCATAGGTATCGAGGAACGCATTCGCCGCGCAGTAGCCCACCTGGCCGGGTCCGCCGCCGGTGGTCGAGGTGATGGACGAGAAGAGGACGAGGAAGTCCAGCTTGGTCTCGTCGGGCTGGCCGATTCGCAGCGCCTCCGCCAGCGCCAGGGTGCCGGCGATCTTCGACGCGAGTTCGGCGTCCAGTTCCTGCTGGCCCTTGAATTGCATCAGGCCCATGCTGGGAACGCCAGCCACGTGCAGCACGCCGTGCAGTGCGCCGAATCGCTCGACAGCCGCCAGGCACGCACGGCGGACATCGCCGCGATCGCTGACGTCGCCGGTGACGATTTCGACCTCGGCGCCGAGATCGAGCAGCGCGGCCACCTTGGCGACTCGCTGCCGGGTCCTGGCGTCAACCTGGCCGGCTTCTGGCCGCCCTTGCACGATGGCGGGCCAGGCGGCGCGTTCCGGCAGGCCGTGGCGGCCGAGCAGGACCAGTTTCGCCCGGCACTCGGCGGCCAGCTTGGCCGCCATGGCCAGGCCGATCCCGCCGAGCCCGCCGGAGATCAGGTAGACGCCGCCTTGCCTCAGCGCACCGCCGTCTGCCGCGGGCGCTGCGGCCATCGGCTCGTAGCCCGGTACCCAGCGGCGCCGCGGGCGCAGCGCCACCGTCGGATCGGCCTGCTCGCGTCGGAGTTCCCCGACCAGCGCGCCGATCGCGGCGGGCGGCGGATTCGGCGTCACGTCGATCAGCCGGGTGGTGACCCTGGGGTACTCGAGCGGGATTACCCGGCACGGTCCGGCGAGCGTCGCGGCGTGCGGGCTGGCCTGATCGTCCGCATAGACCTGCTGGCTGCCCGACACGACGACGTCAAGCGACCACGTGTCAAGGCCAAGCCCCCCGGCCGCTCGAGCGAGGGCGACCAGCGTGTGCAAGCCCTCGGCGAGGCTCGCATCGGTCGGCGCCGCGTCGACCGACCACAAATGCACGACGCGCTCGAGCGGCCGGCCCGCCGCGCGGAGGCCGCGCAGCATGGCGCTGGCATCGTCCACGCTGCCCGGCCGCACGATGTAACCGCTGTCCGATTCGGCGTAGCTCGCGCCCGGCCGGACCAGGCAGAGCGGGGCCCCGCCAGGACTGATCGCCCGGCTGAGCTCCGCGAGGATCTCATCGGCCGTCCCGTCGCGCGTGTAGACCAGCCACGAGGCCGGCTGCCTCGTCGCCGGCGCCGCGGTCTGCCGCCACACAGGCAGGTGCAGCCATTGTTCCTCGGGCAGCTTGGGCAGTGCGGCGATGGCGTCGAGCGTGGCGGCCGATGGCGGATCGCCAGCCAGCGGCAAGGCTTCCGCCGGCCTGGCGGACCTGGCGGACGAGATGTCCCGCGATGGCCCGTCGAACCAGTACCGCTGCCGCTGGAACGGATAGGTCGGAAGCGGTATCCGGCCAGGCAGCGGCGCGTCATCAGCCGCTGCCTGATCCGGGTTGCGGCCGTGGTACGTCACCCAGTCGACGTCGACCCCGAGCAGCCACAGCCTGGCCAGGCAGTCGGCGAGGACCGCGTCATCGGAACGGCTGTCGTCGGCGGCGGGGAGCACGGAGAGAATGAGCGGCCAGCGCTCCGGCGGACATCCGGCGGCCCGGATCATGGCGCCGAGGGACTGGCCGGGGCCGATCTCCACGACGGCCAGTTCCGGGTCGCCGGCCAGGGTCTGCACACCGGCCTCGAACTGCACCGTCTGGCACATGTGCCTGGCCCAGTAGGCCGGATCGCACACCAGGTCGGCGTCGGCGTACCCGCCGGTGACGTTGGAGATGTAGGGCAGCCGCGGGGCGAGCAGGCTGATGTTGGCCCGCACCCACTCGGTGAGCTCGTCGCTGACCTGAGCCAGCATCCTGCTGTGGAAGGCGTGCGTGGTCTGCAGCGGGCGGCAAGCGATCTCGTCACGCAGAAGCTGCGCGACGAGGGCGCTCACGGCCGCTGCGGGCCCGGCCACGACCGTCATCTGCGGGCCGTTGGCCGCGGCTATGTCCAGCTCCCGCTCAGCCAGCGAGTACCGGCTGCGCAGCTCCTGCGCGGGAAGCGGCACGGCGACCATCGAGCCCGCTGCCACCGTGGCGATCAGCTTCGCGCGCTGCGCGACAAGCGCCAGCGCATCGGGCAGCGAGAACACCCCTGCCAGGCAGGCAGCGACATACTCCCCGATGCTGTAGCCGAGCATGGCCCTCGGCTGCACGCCCCAGGTCATCAGGGTTCTGGCCAGCGCGTACTCCACAGCGAACAGGGCCGGCTGTACCACCTCGGTGCGCTCGAGTCCCGAGCCGCGCGAATCGGCGCCCTGGCCCGCCTTGCCGCCCCTGCCGAGCATCGCCGCAAGGGTCAGGCCCGCCCCGCGAGGCCCGGCGAGCAAATCGGCGAGGTCCACGGCCGGCAGCATCTGGCCGAGCACGTCAAGGCACTCGTCAAGCACCGCCCGCAACACCGGCTCGCGCCGGTAGAGCTCGGCGACCATGCCCGGATACTGCTCGCCCGCACCGGTGAACAGGAATGCCACCGGGCGGCCGCGGACGGCATCCGCCCGGCTCAGCAGCCCGGCCGCCGGGTTCACTCCGGACAAGGCCGCCGCCGCCAGCGATGTGTCCGCCGCGACCACGACGCGGCGATGCTCGAAGATCTTGCGTCCCGCCTGGAGCGTGTAGGCGACATCGGCGAGCCGGGCGCCCGGCGTGGTGCGCAGATAGTCAGCGAGCCTGCCGCAGGCCTCGCTCGCCGCGGTGGCGCCGCGTGCCGACACCGGCAGTAGCTGGTATCTGCGCCCGGATGCGTCCTCGTGTTCGGCGAAGGAACGGATCGGCGCCTGCTCGACGACCAGGTGGACGTTGGTGCCGCCCATGCCGAGTGAGTTGATGCCCGCGAGGCGGCGCCGGCCGTCGCGGGTCCGCCACGGCGCGAGCTCGGTGTTGACATAGAACGGGCTGCCGGCGAAGTCGATGTCAGGGTTGGGGCTGGTGTAGTGCAGGCTCGGCGGGATCACCTCGTCCGTCAGCGCGAACGAGGTCTTGATGAGCCCGGTCACCCCGGCTGCCCGGTCCAGATGCCCGACGTTGGTCTTGACGGATCCGATCGGGCAGTACTGGTTCTGGCTGGTCGGCCCGAACGCGCGGCTCAGCGCCGCGACTTCGATCGGGTCGCCGAGCTCGGTCGCGGTGCCGTGTGCCTCGATGTAGCTGACGTCTTCGCCGATGACCCCGGCGTCGGCCATCGCGTCAGCGATGACCCGCGCCTGCCCGACCACGCTCGGCGCGGTGTAACCGACCTTGAGCGCGCCGTCGTTGTTCATCGCCGAGCCGCGGATCACCGACCAGATGTGGTCGCCGTCGCGTACCGCGTCGGGGAGCCGCTTGAGCATGACGACGGCCGCGCCGTCGCCGACCATGCTGCCGTGAGCTTTGGCGTCGAAGGTCCTTACGTGGCCGTCTGGCGACTCCATGCCGCCCGGCTGGAACAGGTGACCCACCCGGTCGGGCACCCGGATCGAGACGCCGCCCGCCAGGGCCATCTCGCACTCGCCGCCGCGCAGGCTCTGGACGGCCAGGTGGGTGGCGACCAGCGAGGTCGAGCAGAACGTCTGCACGGCGGCGCTCGGTCCGTGCAGGTCGAAGAGGTAGGAGGCGGTGGTGGTGAGTGCGTCCTTGTCGTTGCTCATGACGATCTCGTAGGTGCTGATCTCACCCCCGGTGAACGTCTCCACGGGCATGCGCAGCAGGTAGGTGCTGATGTTGCAGCCGCCGAACACGCCCACCCGGTCCCGGTGCTCAGGCGCCGCGTATCCGGCCTGCTCCAGCGCTTCCCAGCAGACTTCGAGGAAGATCCGCTGCTGCGGGTCGGTGAGCGCCGCCGTGCGGGAGCTGAGCCCGAAGAACGCCGCGTCGAACCCGCCGATGTCGTCAAGGACCGGCCGGGCTGGCACGTACGAGGGATCGCGGACCAGCGAAGGCTCGACGCCGGCGGCTAGCAGTTCGTCCTCGGAGAAGAAGCTGATCGACTCGACGCCGTCGCGGAGGTTTCGCCAGAGGGCCTCGGCTGACCCCGCGCCGGGAAAACGCCCGGCCATCCCGATAACCGCGATCCGGCGGTCGATCCCGGCATCGGCACGCCTCGCGCGCGGGCGCTCGGGCACGGCTGCCGGCTGGGGCTGCGCCTCGAGGCTGGCCGGCTGGCCGGCCTGTCCCGCGCTGGCCGACGTGCGCCTGGTGTCCAAGATGGCCGCGAGCGCGTGCACGGTCGGTGCCTCGAACAGCGTCACGGCCGGCAAGACGATGCCGAAACGCGTCTTGACCAGCAGCAGCATCTGCAGCGCCAGCAGCGAGTTCCCGCCAAGGTCGAAGAAATTGTCATCGGTGCCGACCGGCTCGACGCCGAGCACGCCGGACCACACCTCGGCGAGCGCCCGGTCGGTCGCGGTGAGCGGCGGAGCGTAAGGCTGCGGCAGGTCTGGCCGGGGGAACCGGTCTCCGCTGGCAGCAGGCTCGTCGGGCACGGCGGAAACCCTCGGCATCCGGTCGTCAAGTCCGGCGGCCACGACGATCGGGCCTGGCTCCTGGCCGGCCAGCAGCCGGTCGAAGGCGTCCAGCGCTTCCTGCGCGGTCATCGCGTGAGCGGCCATCGTGGCGCCGACGCCTCCCCCGGTTCGCTGCAGGGTATCGGCCCAGGTGTCCCACCTGGCCGCGATCCAGCGGGTCGGAGTGCGCGCTGCGTGGCTGGCCAGGCCGATCGCGGTCAGTGCCGCGTTGGCGGCCGCGTAGCTGCCGAAGGCCAGCCCGCCCAGTAGCGAAGAAGTCGAGGAGAAAAGCAGGCAGAAGTCGGGCGCCCGGGCTGCGGGAAGCTCTGCGAGCAGGGTTTGCAGCACCAACGCGCCGGTCACCTTGGCCGCGAAATGCTGCGCGACAGCCTCGGTGCTGAGGTAGCGCAGCGGAAAGAATGTCTCTGGCCTGGTGTCGGCGGCAGCGTGGATCACGCCGTCGAGCCTGCCGCCATCTCGCAACGTCTCGGTGAGGACAGCGCGCATCGCCGGTTCGTCCGTCACGTCGGCCGGCGGCGCGACCACCTCGGCGCCGAGCCCGCGCAGTCGGCCGATGGCCCCATGGCGCGGATCCGCCGCCGTGGCCGGCGCGCCGCCGCGGCTGGTCAGGACGAGCCGGGTGGCACCGGACCTGACCAGGTGCTCGGCCACGAGCAACCCGACGTCGCCGAGTCCGCCGGTGATCAGGTACGTGCCGCCTGGCCTGATCGATACGGCGGTCGCCAGCAGGCCGGCGTCGGCCGGCCGGAATCCGCGGACATACCGCCGGCCGCCGCGATAGGCGACCAGGACGTCCTGCGACGAGCACCCGAGCTCGGCGGTCACCGCCCGCACCGCTGCGGCCGTGTCCGATCGCGGGTCAAGGTCCACCGCGCGGCACTCGAGGTTCAGGTATTCCTGGTTGGCCACCATGGCCAGCCCCGCCGCCGCCGCGTGCTCCGGCAGCGGGCTGTCGCCATCCCCGATCGCCTGACCGCCACGAGTGACCAGGAGGATCGTCGCGATATCGTCTCCGCCGCTGCCCAGGGCGTCAGCCATGAAAGCGAACGGGAGCACCGCGTCGCGCCCGTCGGGCGCTGATCCCGAGCGGCCGAGCGCCCTGAGGTCGACCACCACGGCCGGGTGCTCCTGGCTGAAGCACTCGGCCAGGGTTGCCCGGTCCGCGTCCTGGCGCACGCACACGACGTCGGCGCCGTCACCGCGCAGCGATGCGGCGAGCGTGTCGGCGAACCGGTCAGCCCCGCCGAGCAGTACGCATCGCCCGGCGGGCGCCGGACCGCTGGAGATGGCCGCCTCGGTCCACCGCTCCTTGATCAGCTGCACGTGGCCGTCACGCCGCTGCGCGCCGGTGCCGCCCGGCTCGGTGGCCGTGCGGGCGAGAGCTCGCGGGACCTGGCCGGCAGCCGGTGCGTCGATCCAGTAGCGCTGACGCTGGAAGGGATAGCCGGGCAGCCCGACCTTCGCGAGCCGCCGGTTTCCCCGGTAGGCGTCCCAGTCGACCGGCACGCCCTCGAGCCACAGCCGGCCGATCGCTTCGGCGAGAGCCGCGCCGGACTCATGCGCGCCATCGGCCGCCGGGAGCGACTGAGAGGGACCGAGGTCAAGCAGCGCGATGTCCGGCTGGTCGGGCACGGTATTCAGGCCGGCGTCGAGCCGCACGGGAGCGCACATGTGCTCGGCCCAGTAGCCTGGGTCGGCTGCCTGCTCGGCGGTCACCAGGGCGCCAGTCACGGTCGAGACGTAAGGGATCCGTGGAGCGGCCAGCGGGATGCTCGCGGCCACCCAGTCGGTCAGCGCGGCCTTGGCCTGGTCAAGCACGGCGCCGGCCGGCAGCTCGGTGATCAGCTGCGCCCGGTGGGTCACCAGCTTGAGCGCGGACTCCAGCGTGAGCACCCCGGCTAGGCAGGCAGCCACGTACTCGCCGAGGCCGTAGCCCGCCATCACCGCCGGCTGAATCCCCCACGACATCACCAGCCTGGTGAGCGCGTACTCCGCCGCGAACATCACCGGATGCAGCCGTTCTGTCGCCTCGCCAGACCTGGGGCTCAGCATCTCTTCCAGCGGATCGAGTCCGCCCGGCAGCCCGGTCATGACGGCGCGGCACTCGTCGAGCACAGCCGCGAACGACGGCTCGCCGCGGTACAGCTCAGCGGCCATGCCCGGGTACTGCTCGCCGGCACCGGCGATCAGGAAGCCGACCTGACGGTCGGTGCGGCTCTCGTGCTGGCACCGCACGTTCCCTGCGCGGATCAGCGAGACCGCGTCCTGGCTGGTGGATGCGACCAGCATCCGGCGATGCTCGAAGACGCGGCGGCCGGCCTGCAGGGTATCAGCGACGTCGGACAGGGGCCCGGACTCGGCGGCGAGATGGCCGGCCAGCCGCTGCGTCATCTCGTCAGCGGCCACAGCGGTGCGGGCCGACCATACCAGCACCTCGGGCCGCGGCGAGGTGACGGCATGCGGGATGACCGGTGCCTCTTCGAGCACCACGTGCGCGTTGGTTCCGCCAATACCGAACGCGCTGACCCCTGCGCGGCGGATCCGGTCGCCGCGCCGCCGCCAGTCGGTCAGGCGGGTGACGACTTCCAGGCTCGCCGCGCCGACGCGGAGCTGGCGGTTGGGATTCGTGAGGTTGCGGGTCGGCGGGATCTGCGCATGGTGCAGCGCGAGGACGGTCTTGATCAGCCCGGTGACGCCCGCGGCCCGGTCCAGGTGTCCCACGTTCGTCTTGATCGAGCCGATCAGGCACTCCTCGCCGCTGAACACCTGCTGGAGTGCGGCGATCTCGACCGCGTCGCCGAGCGCGGTTCCCGTGCCGTGCGCCTCGACGTAGTCGATGTCGGCGGCGGACAGGCCCGCGCTGGACAGTGCCTCGGCGATCACCGCGGCCTGACCCTGGACGCTGGGAGCGGTGAATCCGGCCGCGCGCCCGCCGTCGTTGTTCACCGCCCAGCCGCGGATCACCGCGTAGACACGGTCCCCGGCGGCCAGAGCGTCCTCCAGGCGGCGGAGTGCCACCACGCCGACACCGCTGCCCAGCAGGCTGCCGAGCCCGGACTCGTCGAACGCGCGGCACTCGCCGTCCGGGGGTGCGATCCCGCCCGGCTGGAAGTGATAGCCCACCCGGTGCGGCACGAAGACGGCGGCGCCGCCCGCCAGGGCGAGATCACACTCGAATCCGGCCAGGCTGCTCGCCGCTGCGCACACGGCGACGAGCGACGTCGAGCAGTAGCTCTGCACGCTGTAGCTGGGTCCTGACAGCCCGAGGGTGTGCGCCACCCTGGTCGTCAGCGAGTCCTTGTCGTTGGCCAGGCCGACCGTCAGGTCGCCGAGCACGGCGACGACTCCGCTGGGTGCCAGGTTGTTCTGCAGGTAGGAGCTGAACGCGCAGCCGCCGAACACGCCGATGGCGCCGTCGAAGCGGGACGGATCACAGCCCGCGTCCTCCAGCGCGTGCCAGTTGTGCTCCAGGTACAGCCGTTGCTGCGGATCGAGGATCTGCGCTTCCTTGGGGCCCAGGCCGAAGAAGCCCGCATCGAACAGGTCGATACCGTCGATCACGCCCCCGGCCCTGACGTAGCCGGGGTCGGCAAGCACCTCGTCGGTGACGCCGGCCGCGTGCAGCTCGTCGGCGGTGAACCGGGTGATGCCCGATCGTGCCGCTCGGAGCTCGGCCCACAGCCCGGCCACGTCCGCCGCTCCGGGGAACCGCCCTGACATGCCGACGATGGCGATGTCGGTGCCGGCGGCCGTGCCGTCTGCGCCGGCGGCCGCGCTGGGGGTGGGGTGGCTCACGTACGGCTCATCTCTGCTTCGCCGGCCGGGCGCCGCGCCGCCGGCGTCCCCGGTCGGCGCTGGCAGCCAGCAGGTCCTTGGCGGATTCGGCAGAGGCGTCCTTGTCCTCAAGCGCGGTAGCGAACTCGGCGATGGTGGGGTGGCCGAACAGCGTCGCGGGCGCGATGGCGATGTCGAGGTCCCTTTCGATCGCATAGACCACGGCCATCCCGACCAGGGAGTTCCCGCCCAGGTCGAAGAAGGGGTCATGGATGCCGACCTGGTCGATGCCGAGGAACGATCCCCAGACGTCCGCGATCATCCGCTCCCGCTCGGTGCGCGGAGCCACGAACTCCGTGCGGAGCTGCGGCCTGCTGAACCGCTCGCCGGACGGCAGCGCGGAAACCGCGCCGACGAGCGCGTCAAGGTCAAGGATCGCCGACCACTCACGCAGGGAGTCCCTGACCGGCTGGCGCACCGCGAGCAGGCTGCCGTGGCCGGTGCGGATCATGCGGTCGAGGAAGGCGCAGCCCGCCTCGTCGGAGAACCCGTACTTCTCGCGGTGCGCGCGCACTCGCCTGGCCAGGCCGTCGCCCGCAGAACCCGCGCCCGCGAGGCCCGCGGCCTGCCAGTCGTCGTGCAGCCACGGGCCCCAGGCGACCGTGAGGACCCTGGTCGCGGGCGCGGATCCGGCCAGCGCGGCACCGTAGGCGTCGAGCACGGTGTTGGCCGCACAGTAGTCGCCCTCGCCGATGCCGCCGAACGCGGTGATCGCGGATGAGTACAGCACGAGCAGCTCGAGCCGCAGCTCAGCGGGCGTTCCCGGCCCCACAAGCTCGGTGAGCGGCCCCATCGCGAGGATCTTGGGCGCCAGGACTGCCTCGGCGTCCCCGAGCGACCGGCGCTGCGCCATGCCACCGCCTGGCAGGCCTGCCGCGTGGACGACGCCGTGCAGCGCGCCGAAATGCCTGCGGCAGGCCTGCAATGCTGCTCGCAGCTGATCAGGCACTCCCGCGTCGGCGGCCAGCAGGAGCACCTGCGCTCCGCTGGCTTCGAGGTCACTGACATCGCCGCGGCCACGCTCCGGGGTCCGGCTCATCAGGGCCAGCCGCCGTACGCCTGACCGCACGAGATGCCGCGCGAGTGCCATGCCGAGGCCGCGCGTGCCCCCGGTGATCAGGTAGACGCCATCGGCCCGCCAGACGGGCTGCTGGTCGTCCGGTGTCGGCACCTGCGTCCAGTCCGCCGTCCACCGGCAGCCACGCCGCCACCCTGCGACCGCCGGGCAGGGCTCGGCCGCCGAGCGCATCAGCTCGCAGGCAAGCTGGCCAGCCGCCTGTTCCGGCTCGGCCAGCGTGGGGTCGAGGTCTACCCCAGACCACCGCAGGCCGGCGACCTCGTGCTGGACCACCCGGCCCAGCCCGTGTGCCGCGGCCATGAGCGGCGCCGTGACGTCGGCTCCGATGATCTCCGCGGCACCCGCGCTGGCGGTCAGCAGCCTGACCCCGCGGCGCGCGGGCAGTTCCCCGAGTGCCCGCACGGCGAGCAGCAGGCTGCCGAAGCCGCAGGAGACGGCGTCGCGCAGCTCGTCATCGGCCGCGTACACGGGGTTGGCCGAGGTGGCCAGCAGGCCCCACAAGTGCACGATGTGCACAGGACCCGGCGCGTCAACGGCCGCGAAGATCTCGCGGTAGTGCTCGGGCGCTGCGGGGTCGATGACCATGCGCCGCCCGTCACGCCGCAGTTGCGTGCCGGCCGCCACCTCGATCACGTCGATGCCGCTCGCGACGGCACGGTCCGCCAGTGCCGCACCGATGCCCTGGCGATCGGCGAACACCACAAGCGGCCCGTCCAGGGCGAGCGCAGGACCTGGCGGGTTCACGACATCCCGCCGCCAGGCCGGCGCGTAGCGCAGGTCGGCCGGCGGCCGGGCAGGCAGCGCTTCCTCACTCGAGGCGGACTCCCCAGGTTCCGGCCAGTACCTCGTGCGCTGGAAGGGATATCCGGGCAGCGTGACGATTCGGCCGGAGCCCGCCGTGGTGGCCGCCCAGTCGACGCCGACCCCCGTCTCCCACAGCCGCGCGCACGTCATCAGCAGCGCGGTCCGCGCATCGGACGGCGTGCCGCCGGTCCAGATCGTCGGCAGCGTTCCGAAGACGCTCACCCCGGTCGCGCCGGCCAGGTTCTGCCGCGCCAGGCCGCCCAGCGTCTGTCCGGCACCGAGCTCGACGAACACGTCGGCGCCTTGGGCCACGCAATGCCGCACGCCTTGCCCGAAACGCACCGGACTGACCAGGTGGTCGGCCCAGTACCCGCTGCTGGTCGCCTGCTCGGCGGTCAGCGCGGCGCCACTGTGATTGGACACGATCGTCGTGGCCGGGCCTTGCCGCGGCACCGACTCGAGCAGCGCGGCCAGCTTGTCCCGCACCGGCTCGAGCAGCGAGGAGTGGAAGGCGTGCGCGGTGCGCAGTTCCCGGCAGGCGATGCCGGCGTCGGTCAGCCGCGCGGTCATGGCCGCGATCTCCTCTGCCGCCCCGCTCAGGACGGTCATCGCCGGGCCGTTGAGCGCCGCGATCTCCACGTCGATGTCACCGGCCGTCATCGCACCGCGGATGGCGCCCTCGCCGGCCGCGACCGCGAGCATCCGCCCGGACGGTACCGCCGCGATCAAGGCGGCTCGCTCGGCAACCACCAGCAGCGCGTCCTCCAGGGTGAACACGCCGGCCAGGCACGCGGCGACGTACTCGCCGAGGCTGTAGCCCACCAGCACGTCGGCCACGACGCCCCAGCTCGACAGCAGCTGTGCAAGCGCGTACTCGACCGTGAACTGGAACGGATGCGCGACCTGGGCCATGTCCATCGGATCGGTGCCGGGTTCCGCCTGACCGCGCCACAATCCGGCCGCGGGCCCCCCGGCTGCCGCGACTCCGCCCGCCGGGAAGAACATCGGCCGGAGATCCAGGTTGCAGCGCTCGTCAAGCACCGCGATGCAGCGGTCGACTGCCCCGGCGTAGACCGGCTCCGAGCGGTACAGATCCAGGCCCATTCCCTGGTAGTGGTCGCCGATCCCCGGCAGCAGGAACACCACTCGCGGACGTCCGGTGGGGCGCCCGGTCGGCGCCTTCGTAGCCGCGCGAGCCAGCTGCTGCGCCGCATCGCCGACGCTGGTGCAGGTCACTGCGCGCCGGCAGTCATGCTCGGCCCGGCCGACGGTCAGCGTGTGCGCGATATCGGCCAGCGCCAGTCCCGGGCGCTCCCCCAGCCAGTCAGCCAGGCGCCCCAGCTGCTCGCTGAGCGCGGCGCCGCTGGCGGCAGAAACCGGCAAGGTCCAGGCGGCGGAGGGCTGGGCTTCCTGCTGCGCCGGACTTTCCGCACGGGCCGGGGCCGCCTCGATCACCAGATGCGCGTTCGTGCCTGACCATCCGAACGAGCTGATCCCGGCGATAGCCGGGCCGTCGGCCGGCAGCGGAGCCAGCACAGTGACCGGCTGGATCGTGCCGTCCGCTGGCAGCGCGTCGCTGGGCTGCGCCAGATTCAGCGTCGGCGGCACCACCCCGTGCTCGAGCAGCAGGACCGTCTTGATCAGGCCGGCGACGCCGGCCGCGGACTGAGTATGGCCGATGTTCGTCTTGACCGCGCCGACGAGCAAGGGCCGCCGCGGCGAACGCCCCCCGAAGACGTCGTGCAACGCGGACAGCTCGATCGCGTCGCCGAGTCCGGTTCCTGAACCGTGTGCCTCCACGTAGTCGACGTCACCGGGCTCCACCCTGGCCTCGGCGAGCGCCCGGCGGATCACGTCGGCCTGGGCGCCGCGGCTCGGCGCGATCAGCCCGTTACTGCGGCCGTCGGAGTTGATGGCCGAGCCGCGCAGCACGGCGCGGACACGCCGGCCGTTGCGCACCGCGGAAGACAGCCGCTCGAGGACGACAACGCCACCGCCCTCGCCCATGACGTAGCCGTCGGCGGCGGCGTCAAAGGTCTTGCAGAGGCCGTCGGGCGCGAGCATCGACGTGGCACAGGCCTGGATATAGGTGTCCGGCTGCATGATCAGGTAGGCGCCGGCCGCGACGGCAAGGTCGCACTCGCCCCGGCGCAGCGCCTGCGCGGCCAGGTGCAGGCCGACCAGGGAGGAGGAACAGGCCGTGTCGAGCGTGACCGCGGGCCCGTGCAGGTCGAAATGGTAGGCCAGGCGCCCGGCGACGACGCTCGTCGAGATCCCCTGGCCGAAGTACGGGTCGGCGGTGACGCCGCTGCCCTGGCGCTCGGCTTCCAGGCGCGCATACTGCAGCGAGTCCATCAGGCCGACGAGCACGGCGGTCCGGCTGCCGGCCACCCGTGCCGGGGAGGTTCCCGCGTCCTCGAGCCCGTCCCAGACCAGCTCCATCAGCAGCCGCTGGTGCGGGTCCATCCGCAGCGCTTCCTGCGGCGAGACGCCGAAGAAGTCCGCGTCCCAGCCGGCGATGTCGGGCAGGAAGGCACCGCGGGACGTGTAGACGCCGCCGAAGGCCCGCCGGTCGGGATTGTAGTAGTCCTCGATATTCCAGCGCGAGCGCGGCACCTCGGTGACGCTGCTGCGGCCGTCGCGCAGCAGCTCCCAGAAGTCCTCGACGGTGCCGCCGCCGGGGAACCGGCAGGCCATGCCGATCACGGCGACCGGCTCATAGCGGCCGTCCTCCAGCTCCGCGATGCGGTGCCTGGCATGGGTGAGGTCAATGGTCACTCGCTTCAGGTACTCGCGTAGCTTTTCCTCGGTGGCCATGGGCCGAACCTCGCAGTCGAGCGTGGGCGGGGAGTCACAGGTCGTTGTCGATGAAGGCGAAGATCTCCTCGTCGGAGGCCGAGCCCACCGTGGCGGCGGCGGCGGCGGCAGGCGCGCCGTCAGCGCCGTTCGCGGCTGAGGCTGCTCCTGCTGTCCAGCGCGTCACTGTGCTGCGCAGGATCGCGATCAGCCTGCCGAGGGCCGGCTCGTCCTCCGGCAGAGTGCCGCCGAGTTGCTCGAGGCAGGTGCGCAGCGTGTCCTCGGCGGTCGGTGCCGCCGGAGCAAGCGTCTGATAGAGATGGTCGGCCAGGGCCGTCACGGTCGGGTGGTCGAATGCCAGGGTGGCGGCGAGCCGCAGGCCCGTCTCGGAGTCCAGGTGGTTGCGCAGCTCGACTGCGGTGAGGGAGTCGAAGCCCAGCTCGCTGAACGGCCGGTCCACCTCCACCGTGTCCGCGCTGGCGTGCGACAGCACGGCCGCGACGTGACCGCGTACCAGGTCGGTCAGCATCCGGCGGCCGTCTGCCTCCGGCATCGACCCGAGCCTTGTCACCAGCCCATCGGCGCGGGCGATCGCCGAGGTCGCGCCGGCGGCGCGGCGCTGAGTCCTGACCAGGCCGCGCAGCACCGGAGGCAGAGTGCCGCCGTCGGCGCGGGAGCGCAGTCCGGCGTCGTTCCAGTGCGCCGCGACCAGTACCGGCTCCGGCCAGCCGAGCGACAGGCCGAAGGACTCCAGGCCCTCAGCCGTGCTCAGCGGCGCGATCCCGGATCGGGTCATCCGGGCGATGTCGGCCTGGCTCAGGCGGCCGGCCATGCCAGCCTGCGTGTCCCATAGCCCCCACGCCACCGATACCCCGGTCAGTCCCTGGTGACGGCGGTATGCGGCCAGCCCGTCGAGGAAGGCGTTGGCTGCGGCGTAGTTGCCCTGCCCAGGATTGCCGAGCAGGCCGGCGATCGAGGAGAACAGCACGAAGATGGCCAGCGGCTGGTCACGGGTGAGCTCATGCAGCAGCCACGCGGCGTCAGCCTTGGGCCGGAACACCGTGTCAAGATGCCGCGCGGACAGGCCATCCACGGTCGCGTCGTCCACCACCCCCGCGGTATGGACCACGCCGGTCAGCGGCCGGTCAGCGGGAATCGAGAGCAGCAGCGCGGCCAGCTCGTCGCGATCGGCGACATCGCAGGCCACCGCCTCGGCCGATGCGCCGAGGTCCGCCAGGCGCGCCAGCAGCTCGGGCGCGCTCGGAGCGGCTGCTCCGCGCCTGGAGGCCAGTATCAGGTGCCGCGCCCCGAACGCCGCGACGAGGTGCTCGGCGATCAGGGCGCCAAGTCCGCCGGTGCCGCCGGTGACGAGTACCGTCCCGGCGGCGATGTCCACCGCGGCCGCCGGCTCCCGCAGCTTCCTCGTGGCCACCCGGGGAGCCAGTAGCGCGCCGTCACGCACCAGGAGCTGCTGCTCATCGCACGCCACCGCTCCCGCCAGCAGTGCCCAGTTGCCGAAGCCGGCCGGCAGATCGGCGAGCACGAACCGGCCTGGGTGCTCGGACTGAGCGGAACGCACCAGGCCCCATACCGACGCGCCTACCACGTCAGTCACGTCAGGGCCGGTGGCACCGCGTGTCACGAACACCAGGCGCGACGCGGCGAAGCGCTCGTCGCCCAGCCAGGACCGCACCAGCTCAAGCACCCTGCCAGAGATTTCTCGCAGTCCGTCGGCCACCGGCGGTCCCTGACCCAGGCAGGTCGCCACGACGAAGCGGGGCACCGGCTGCCCGCTGGCGACCGCCGCCGCCAGCGCGGGCAGGTCAGCGAAGGCGGGGAGCCCCGCGGCCTGTTCGCCGACGCACGCCCACCGTGCCTCTTCCTTGTGCACCGCGGTGATGTCCGCCCAGTCCACGCCGAACGACGCGGGCCCGGCCTGGCTGTCGGCCGGCGCCAGGGCGCCGTCCGGTATGGCTCGCACCCGCAGAGAGTCGATGCCGAGCACCAGCCGGCCGGAGGCGTCGGCGGCCTCCACCGTGATGTCGTCGCCGGCCAGCGTCAGCCGCACTCGCAGCTCTGCCGCGCCTGACGCACACAGCCGCACGCCCCTGAAGACGAAAGGCAGCCGCAGGTCCTGAGTTCCTCCGGTCAGCAGCAACGGGCGCAAGGCCGCGTCGAGCAGCGCCGGATGCAGGCCGTATCCCTGAACATCGATGTCGTCCGGAGCGATGACGTGGGCGAACAGCTCCTTGCCCCGTGACCATGCCGCCGGCACGCCGCGGAACGCCTGGCCGTACTCATAGCCCAGGTCAGTAAGGCCGGCGTAGCCGCCGTCCACGTCGATCGCCACGGCATCCGGCGGCGGCCAGGCCGCCGTCCAGTCGCAGGTCTGTCCCAGGCCGCCGGCCACGATGACGCCCGCGGCGGAGCGGGCCCACCCGCCGCCATCGGGCCGCGAGTACACCGTGACAGGCCTGGGCGCGCCCTCGTCGCCGGCCTCGACCACGACCTGCAGGAACAGGTCACCGTCGGCCGGCAGGACCAGCGGCGCTTCGAACATCAATTCCTCGAGCGCGTCGCAGCCGACCCGCGTCCCTGCCTCGAGAACGATGTCGAGCACGGCAGTACCCGGCACCACGATGGCGCCGCGGACCCTGTGATCGGCCAGCCAGGGGAAGTCGGTCAGGGAGAGGCGCCCGGTGAACACGACCCCGCCGCCGTCTCCGATCTCGACCGCAGCTCCCAGCATCGGGTGATCGACATCGCGCAGGCCCGCGGAGGAGACGTCCGCGGCGCGCGACGGCGGGTAGAGCCAGTAGCGGTCGCGGTCGAACGCGTAGACCGGAAGGTCAGGTCCGATATCAGCGCCCGCAGCGGACAACGCGGCCCAGTCCACGGGCACGCCGGCCGTCCACGCCTGCGCGAGACAGGCAACCAGCGCATCGGGCTCGGGCAGCCGGCCGTGGTGCAGCGCCATCACCGCGACGTCGCCGCCTGACGCGCATTGCTGCGTCATGGCGGAGAGCACGGCGTCAGGCCCGACCTCCAGGTAGGTGCTCACCCCGCGTTCCTCGATCCGCCTGACGGTCTCGAGGAACCTGACCGGCTGGCGGATCTGCTCGATCCAGTACTCGGGATCGCCCCACGACAGGTCGCTGGCGCCGGCCAGGTTGGTGGCAAAGGGCATCTGCGGCGTGCCGAAGACCGCGGTCTTCACCTCGGCGGCGAAGTCCGCCAGCATCGGCTCCATCAGCGGAGAGTGGAAGGCATGGCTGACCGGCAGCCGGTGCGTGCGGCGCCCGGCTTCCCGCCAGTGCCCGGCCACGGCGAGGCAGGTCTGCTCGTCTCCTGAGACGACCACGCTGGCCGGGCCGTTGATCGCGGCGAGCCTGACCAGGTGCTCAAGGCCGTCCAGGGCTGACGCCATCTCCTGCGGCGTCGCCTCGATCGCGACCATCGCGCCAGGAGCGTGAAGTGCCTGCATCAGCCGGCCGCGGGCGGTGATCAGCCGGGCGGCGTCGGCGACGGAAAACACCCCGGCCAGGTACGCGGCCGCGTATTCGCCGACCGAGTGGCCTGCCACCTGATCCGGCCTGATCCCCAGCGACTCCAGCAGGGCGAATGCCGCGACCTCGTAGGCGAAAAGCGCTGGCTGGGTGTATCTGGTCTCGTTCAGCGCGGCGGCCTCCGGCGTGCCGGATGGCGCGAACATGACGTCACGAAGCGGGCGGTCAAGGTGGGCATCGAGCACGTCGCACACCGTGCCGAGCGCTTCGGCGAAGGCGGGGTGCGCGGCGCTCAGCTCGAGTCCCATCCCAGGCCGCTGACCGCCCTGCCCCGTGAACAGGAACGCGAGCTTGGGGTTGTCGCGGGCGGTTCCGATGATGACATCCGGCGACGGCTGCTCTGCCAGGTAGCCGTCGAGGCCGGCCAGCAGGCTGGCTCGGTCATCGCCGATGACGACGACCCGCTGCCCGAACCGCGCCCGGCTGGTGGCCAGGGACAGCGCCACCTCGGCCGCGCGCAGGTTCTGGTCGGCGGTGACGAACTCATGCAGCCTGGCTGCCTGGTTGCGCAGCGAGCCGGTCGTGCGGGCACTGATCGCCCAGGCAAGTCGAGTCTGGTGGCCGGCGCCGGGCGGCGCGGGCTCGCTGCTGGCAGCGCCGCGATGCGGCGGGCTCTCCTCGATGATGATGTGCGCGTTGGTGCCGCTGATGCCGAATGCGGAGATGCCAGAGCGGCGCGGATGACCGTTACTTGGCCAGTCCCGTGCCTGCGTCAGCAGCCTGACCTGGCCAGCCGACCAGTCCACGTGCGGCGTCGGCTCGTCGGCGTGCAGCGTCGGCGGCAGCACGCCATGCCGCATGGCCATCGTCATCTTGATCACCCCGGCGATCCCGGCTGCGGCCTGGGTGTGCCCGATGTTCGACTTCACCGAGCCGAGCCACAGTGGCTGGCCTGAGGGCCGGTTCTGCCCGTAGGCGGCGATCAGTGCCCGTGCCTCGATCGGATCGCCAAGCGCCGTCCCGGTTCCGTGTGCCTCGACGGCGTCGACGTCGCGGACGTCGAGTCCCGCATCTGCCAGCGCCCTGGCGATGACCAGTTCCTGTGCGGGACCGCTTGGCGCGGTCAGGCCGTTGCTCTTGCCGTCCTGGTTGACCGCGGTGCCTCGGATCACGGCCAGGATCCGCCTGCCGTTGCGCTGCGCGTCGGCCAGGCGCTCGAGCAGCAGCATCCCGACGCCCTCTGACCATGCCGCACCCGCGGCCGAAGCGGAGAAGGAGCGGCAGCGACCGTCGGGAGAAAGCGCGCGCTGCTTGCTGAACTCCACATAAGCCTCGGGGGTCGCCAGCACCGTGGCGGCCCCGGCGAGTGCCAGGGAGCACTCGCCGCGGCGCAGTGCCTGCACCGCAAGGTGAATCGCCACCAGCGAGGTCGAGCATGCGGTGTCGATCGTGATCGCCGGCCCCTCCAGGCCGTAGAGGTAGGAGATGCGGCCGGACATGACGCTGGGGGCGTTGGCCACCATGAGGAGGCCCTCAAGCCCCTGCGGAGCGCAGCCGTTGAAGCGGGAGACGTAGTCGTTGTACATGATCCCGGCGAAGACGCCGGTCTGGCTGCTCCGCAGCGTGGCAGGGACGATCCCGGCCCGCTCGAAGACTTCCCAGGAGGTTTCGAGGAAGAGCCGGTGCTGCGGGTCGGCGGCGAGGGCGCCGCGCGGGCTCATCTCGAAGAACCCGGCGTCGAAGTCTCCGGCGTCGTAGAGGAAACCGCCGTGGCGCGTGTAGGACTTGCCAGGCACGCCGGGGTCGGGGTCGTAGAGGTTCTCGACATCCCAGCCCCGGTCGGCAGGGAACGGCCCGATCGCGTCGGTTTGCGACGTGACGAGGTCCCACAGTCCCTCGGGCGTCGTGACCCCGCCGGGGAACCGGCAGGCCATGCCGATGATGGCGACCGGGTGGTGGCGGCTGTCCTCGATGTCGGCGAGGCGCCGCCGGGCATCGGTGAGATCGACGGTTGCTCGCTTGAGGTACTCGCGTAGCTTTTCCTCGGTCGCCATGGTCAGGCCTTTCGGGAACCCTCGGTCAGGTTCTGTTGTCGATGAGCGCGAAGATTTCGTCGTCAGAGGCCGCGCTGATCGCGTCCGGCGCCACCGGCTGGTCGCCGGGAGCTGCCTGCCACCTGGCCAGCGCGCTGTTCAGGATCGCCGCGATCGTGCTGCGAGTGGTGTCGTCGGGCTCGGGCCACCCCTGCTGAAGCTGGTCGAGCGCGGCCCGCAGCGCGTCCTCCGGCGGCGGCGGCGCCGGGGCCAGCACGCCGTGCAGGTACTCGGCGGCCGCGGTGACCGTCGGATGGTCGAACGCCATCGTCGCCGACAGCCGCAGGCCGATGGCCGCCTCCAGCCGGTTGCGCAGTTCGACCGCCGTCAGCGAGTCGAAGCCGAGTTCGCTGAACGCGCGGTCGACGGGGACCGCGTCGGGGCTCGGATAGGCAAGCACGGCTGCCACCTGCGAACGGACCAGATCGACGAGCAGCCTGAGCGCATCAGCCCTGGTCATCGGGGCCAGGCGGGCCGGCAGGCCGGTGCCGGGGTCGCTGGCCGGACCGCCGGCCGCGTCATCAGGGCCGCCCGGACCGCGCCGGCGGCGCGGGCGGCGCCGGCAGCAGGCCGCGCAGCAGTGGTGACAGCAGGCTTACGGCGGCGCCGCGCAGGCCGGCGTCGTCCCAGCTGGCCGCGACGACTACCGGGTCGGTCGCGGTCAGCGCGGCGTCGAAGAAGTCCAGGCCGTGCTCCGCGCTCAGCGGCGTGACTCCGGCCCTCGCCATCCGGGCCACGTCGGCATCGGTGAGGCCGCCCATCATTCCCGTCCGCAGGTCCCAGGGGCCCCAGGCGATCGACACCGCTGGCAGTCCCAGCTGCCGCCGGTACCCGGCCAGCACGTCCAGGAAGGAGTTCGCCGCCGCGTAGTTGGCCTGGCCAGGGTTGCCGAGCAGGCCGGCTACCGAGGAGAAGAGCACGAACAGGGACAACGGCAGCTCGCGGGTCAGCTCGTGCAGGCGCCAGGCCGCGTCGGCCTTGGACCCGAACGCGGTTTCCAGGTGCCTGGCCGACAGGCCCTCGACCGTCGCGTCATCGAGCCTCCCGGCCGCGTGAACGACGCCAGCAAGCGGGCGGTCCGCGGGAATCCGTTCCAGCAGGGCCGCCAGCGCGCTCCGGTCGGACACGTCACACGCGGCCACCGTGACCTCAGCGCCGAGCACCTCCAGCCGTGTGAGCAGCTCGGTCGCGCCAGGAGCCGCCGGCCCGCGCCGCGAGGCCAGCAGCAGATGCCGGACGCCGTGCCGCTCGACCAGCCGCTGCGCGGCGAGCGCACCGAGCGCGCCGGTGCCCCCTGTCACGAGTACCGTTCCTGCTCTGACGGCACCGGACCGCGCTGCGGCTGCCTCGCGCCGTACGAGCCGCGGAATCCGCACCGTCCCGTCCCGCACCGCGAGCTGCGGCTCACCGGTCGCCACCGCGCGGGCCAGCAGTTGCGCGGGAACGCCGGCCGTCACGTCCACCAGCGCGAAGCGGCCCCGGTGCTCGGTCTGGGCCGAGCGCACCAGACCCCAGGCGGCCCCGCCAGCCAGGGCCTGGACGCTGCCATCCTGGCCGCCGAAGACGTCGCGGGTGACGAACACCAGCCGCCGGTTGGCAAACCGCTCGTCACCCAGCCACGCCTGCACCTGATCGAGCACTCCGCTGGCGCCTGCCCGCACCGAAGCGGGCACGTCAGCCGCATCGGCATCGGGAACGCAGGCGACGACCACCGACGGCACCTCGGCGCCGGTGGTCTCGGCGAGGGCGGACAGATCGCGGCAGCGGCTGACTGCCATGCCCGCCCTGCTCAGGTCTGCGGCAAGGCCTTCGGCCTGGCCGTCAGCGCCGATCACGGCCCAGCGCTGGCCGGTCGGCTCGTGGCCGGAGGCCGGCAGGTCGGTCCACTGGACGGCGCGGAAGGCTGTGCCGGAGCGGGCCGGCGTGCCTTGCCGTGCCGGAACCGGGCGAAGCGTCAGCGCGCCGACTCCGGCGATCCGTCGTCCGGTGCTGTCGTAGCACTCCAGCGTCACCTGGTCGGTGCCGAGGCCGCCGATCCGCACCCGCAGCGTGTCCGCGCCGTGGCCAGGCACGTGCACCGCGGCCCAGGAAAACGGCAGGAGCAGGGTATCGCCGCGGTCGCCGGCCGGAAGAGCGGCGAGCACCAGGTAGTGCAGGGCCGCGTCAAGCAGGGCCGGATGCAGCATGAACCTGGCGGCATCGGCGCGCATGTGCTCGGGCAGTGTCACCTCGACGTAAGCCTGCTGGCCCGCTCGCCACGCCCTGGTCAGGCCCTGGAAGCCGGGACCGTACTCGTAGCCGTGCGCGGCCAGCCGCTCGTACGCGCCTGTCAGGTCGACCGCTTCGCCATCGGCAGGCGGCCAGGCAGTGAGCGCGTCAGCGGGCTGCGAGCCGGCCATGGCCAAGGTGCCAGAGGCATGCCTGATCCACGGCTCCTCGTCGTGGTCAGCGGGACGCATGTGCATGCTGAGGCTGCGGCGGCCGTCGTCATCGACGGCTCCGACCAGCAGCTGCAGGCCGATCGCGCCGCTGGCGGCCAGCGGCAGCGGAGCTTCGATGATCAGTTCCTCGATCAGCTCGCAGCCGGTGATGGTCGCGGCCTCGAGCGCCAGCTCGACGAACGCCGTGCCAGGCAGCAGCACCTCGCCATCCACGACGTGGTCGGCGAGCCATGGCGTGGTACCCCGAGACAGCCGGCCGGTCAGCAGGTAGCCGCCGCCGTCCGCCACCAGAACGCTCGCCCTGAGCAGGGGATGCGGCGAGGCGGTCATGCCGCTGGCCGCGACTCCTGCGAAGCCGGCCCCGTCGTCCAGCCAGTACCTCCGGCGATCGAAGGGATAGGTGGGCAGATCAACCTGCCGCCTGGGGGCCGGTCCAAGAACCGCCTGCCAGTCCACGTCGGCACCGAGGACAAAGGCCTGGCCGACGGCCCTGGCGAACTGCTGCGGGTCGCCCTGGCCGCGACGCAGCGAGCCCACCGCACCGCCGGTCGCGTCGGCGGCCCTGAGCACGGCCTGCGCGTAGCCGGTCAGCATCGGGTGCGGACTCACCTCGATGAACAGCGGAGAGCCGGATCTGGCCGACGACCCGACGGCGCGCGCGAACTGCACCGGGTGGCGCAGGCCGCGATACCAGTACTCCGCGGTCAGCTCGCGCGGCTCGACGAACTCGCCGGTGAGCGACGAGCAGATGGCGACGTCGGTCGGCCGCGGCTCCACTCCGGCTAGGATCGCCAGCAGTTCCTCGCGCAATGCCTCGATGTGCGGAGTGTGCGCGGCGTAGTCGATCGCGACCCGGCTGATCCGCACCCGCTCGCCGTACTCCGCGGCGAACTCGTCGAGCGCCTCCACGTCGCCGGCCACCACCGTCGCATCAGGCCCGCTGATGATCGCCGCCCAGAGCCGGTCCTGCCAGCGCGCCAGCATTTCCTCCACCCGGTCGGCCGGCAGGGACACGGCAAGCATCCCGCCGGTCCCGGTGAGCTTCATCAGTGCCCTGCTGCGCAGCACGACGATCCTTGCGGCGTCCTCCAGGGCCAGGGCGCCGGCGACGTAGGCCGCGGCGATCTCGCCCTGGGAGTGACCGATCACCGCCGACGGATGGACACCGGCCGACCGCCATGCCGCTGCCAGCGACGCCATCACGGCGAACAGCACAGGCTGGATGACATCGGAGCCTTCGAGCGGCGGCGCGGCGGCGCGTGATCGCAGCACGTCCACGACCGACCAGCCGGTGTACGGGAGGAACGCCGCATCACAGCGCAGCAGCTCCTCGCGGAAGCCCGCATGGCCGTCGAGCAGTTCGACTGCCATCCCCGCCCACTGGGACCCCTGGCCAGGGAACACGAAGACCGGCCGCGCGTAGGCCGCGGCGATGCCCTGGGTCACGCACGGATGCGCGCCGCCGTCCGCGATCGCGGCCAGCGCGGCACGCAGTTCCGCGCGGTCGCTGGCCAGCACGACGGCACGGTGATCGAAGGTCGTCCGCCGCAGCAGCGCGTGCCCGGCTGCGGCAAGATCGGCCTTCGCTGCGGTTGCGGCGTAATCCAGCAGCCGAGCGGCGTATCGGCGCATGGACGTCTCGGTCCGGGCGGTGATCACCCAAACCAGTGGCCCGGCGCCCTGGCCGCCCGCCTCTGCCGTGGCCGGCTGCTGTGACGGCGCCGGCTGCGGCGGCTGCTGCTGCGGCGACTGCTCGATGATCACATGGGCATTGGTTCCGCTGATGCCGAAGGACGAGACGCCGGCGAAGGCCGGGTGCTCCCGCGCCGGCCACGGCACCGGACTTGTCAGCAGCCTGACGTTGCCCGCTGACCAGTCCACGTGCGGCGTCGGCTCGTCGGCGTACAGCGTGGGGGGCAGCACGCCCTGGCGCGTGGCCATCACCATCTTGATCACGCCGGCCACACCCGCCGCCGCTTGCGCGTGGCCTATGTTCGACTTCAGCGAGCCGAGCCACAGCGGCTGGTCTTCGGGCCGGTTCTGCCCGTAGCTCGCGATCAGCGCCCGCGCCTCGATCGGATCTCCGAGCATGGTCCCCGTGCCATGCGCCTCGACCGCGTCCACGTCGCAGGCTGCCAGCCGGGCATCGACGAGTGCGTCCCTGATCACTCGCTGCTGTGACAGTCCGTTCGGCGCGGTCATGCCGTTGCTGTGGCCGTCCTGATTGACCGCGGACCCGCGGAGCACCGCCAGAATCCGCCGGCCGTTCCGCCGCGCGTCTGACAGCCTCTCGAGCAGCAGGACACCAGCGCCTTCGGCCCAGGCGGTACCGTCGGCAGCCGCAGCAAATGCCTTGCACCTGCCATCCACGGCAAGTCCGTGCTGGCGGGAGAATTCCACGAACATGCCGGGCCCGGCCATCACCGTCACGCCGCCGGCCAGCGCCAGCGAGCACTCGCCTTGCGCCAGCGCCTGCGCCGCGAGATGCATCGCCACCAGCGACGACGAGCACGCCGTGGCGACGGTGATCGCAGGTCCCTCCAGGCCGAAGGTGTAGGCGACCCGGCCAGAGATGACGCTGAGCGAGGTTCCGGTGAGCCGCTGGCCGTCGGCGCTGCCTGCGGGCTGATGCAGACGCGGCCCGTAATGGGACGACATCGCCCCGACGAACACCCCGGTGCGACTGCCGCGCAGCGTGTCGGCGTCGATCCCGCCGCGCTCGATGGCCTCCCAGCAGATCTCGAGCAGCAGCCGCTGCTGCGGATCCATCCCGATCGCCTCGCGCGGGCTGATGCCGAAGAACCCCGCGTCGAACTGGTCGGCGTCATAAAGGAACCCGCCAAGCCGGGTATCGCTGGTACCTGGCCGCCCGGGCTCTTCTGAGAACAACGCGTCGAGATCCCAGCCGCGGTTGACCGGGAACTGCGCGATCGCGTCACCGCTCCCGATGACCAGTTCCCACAGGGCCTCAGGCGACGTCACGCCGCCCGGATAGCGGCAGCCCATGCCGATGATCGCGATCGAGTGGTCATCGGCATCGTCCCAGGCTGGCCTCGCGGTGACCGCATTGGCCGGCTGCCCGGCGCCATTGAGCGCGTACAGGTAGTCGGTCAGCTGCTCGCACGTCGGATAGTCGAAGATCAGGGTTGCGGGCAGCCCAAGCCCGGTCGCCGAGCGCAGCCTGTTGCGCAGCTCGATCGCGGAGGCCGAGTCGAGGCCGAGGTCCTTGAACGTCTGGTCATGCAGGTCACCAGCAGCGCGCTGGTGGCCGAGGACCTCAGCGGTGGCCGCCAGAACCAGGTCCCTGAGCTCGCCGCGCGACCGCTGGACGAACTCGGACGACGCCAGCTCGGGGTGCTGTGAGGGCTCGGGGCGTGCAGGCTCGGGCGCCTCGGCCAGCCGGGACTGACCAGCCAGGCCGTCAGGTGGCGCGGCGTCACGGGGGGTGGTCAGCCGGAACCTGCGCCGCTGGAAAGCGTAGGTCGGCAGATCCATGAGCGCCGATCGGGGCATGCCGCGCTGCCCGGTCCAGTCGACACTCGCACCGCGGACATAGGCCTCGGCCAATGCCCGCCGGAACTGATCCATCCCGCCGTGAGACCTTCTTAGCGTGCTCACGACGGCGGCCGCGTGATCGCCCTCTTCGATGGCTTCTTCTACGGAGGCGACGAGCACCGGGTGCGGACTGCACTCGATGAACAAGCCAGCCCCCCGGTGCAGCGCAGCGTTCACAGCGAGCCAGAACTGCATCGGGTTGCGCTCGCCTTGGTACCAGTAGTCAGCGTCAAGCCCTGCGGTGTCCATCGACTCGCCGGTGACAGCGGAGATGAATTCGATGTCCGCCGACACGGACCTGACCGGCGCCAGCGCGGCAAGCACTTCGTCGCGGATCGCGGTGACGTCGCCCGAGTGGGACGCATAGTCGATGGCCACGGCCTTCGCGCGGTAGCCAGCGGCGTCGAAATGCCGCTGAAGATCGGCGAGTGCTTCGAGCGGCCCTGAGACGACCACTGAGCGGGGGCCGTTGACACCCGCGACGGTCACAGGCGGGGCGCAGGATCCGATCGCCGCCTCGACCTCAGGCAGCGAGGCGGCGACCGCCAGCATCCCGCCGTCGCCGGTGGCCAGGCTCGCGGCGATGGCCCGGCTGCGGAGGGCCACGACCCGTGCGCCGTCGGATAGTGACAGGGCACCTGCGACCGTGGCCGCCGCGATCTCCCCGTGTGAGTGGCCGATGACCATGTCCGGCTCGACGCCATTCGCCCGCCACAGTTCAGCGAGGGAGACCATGACCGCCCACAGGGCGGGCTGCACCACGTCGACGCGGTCGATGGCCGGCGCTCGGGGCGCACCACGCAGCACATCGTGCAACGAGTACGGCACGAATGGCTCGAGCGCCGCGGCGCAGGCCGTGATCCGCTCGGCGAACACCATCGACGCGTCGAGCAGGCCGCGGGCCATCTGCGGCCACTGTGATCCATTGCCGGGAAAGGTGAAGACGCGCTTGCCGCCTACGGCCGCGCCGACGACGGTCGAGCCGTCCTGCCGCCCCGCGGCGAGAGCCTCCAGGCTCGCGTACCGGTCATCGCCAAGGATGACCGCCCGGTGCTCGAACGTGGCACGCGTGCGCGCCAGGGACAGTGCCACGACTTCAGGATCGACGCGCGGAGCTTGGCCAAGCGTTGGCAGAAGCCGCTTGGCCTGCGCCCTGCGTGACTCGGCGGAACGGGCAGAAAGCACCCAGGCGGTCCCACAGGCGGCTGGCACGGCCCCGGCTGTCTCGGCCGGCGCGCCGGCTGGGGCTTCGCCGAGCACCAGGTGACAGTCCGTGCCGCCCATCCCGAAGGAGCTAACGCCGGCTACCAGCGGCCGGTCCTGTTCAGGCCACGGGCAGGCGGTCCCGACCACGCGCAGCCGCAAGTCGCGAAGCGGAATGATCGGGCTTGGCTTGTGGAAGTGCAGGCTCGCGGGAAGCTCGCGGTGCTCGATGCTTAACGCGAGCTTGAGCAGCCCGGCGATGCCCGCTGCACCCTCCAGGTGGCCGATGTTGGTCTTCACGGAGCCGACCAGGAGCGGCTGCGCTACCGGCCTGCCCGGCCCGAGAGCGGCTCCGAGCGCAGCTGCCTCGACGCCGTCGCCGGCGCGGCTGCCAGTGCCGTCCAGCTCGACATACTGCACGTCGTCGGTGCGCACGCCGGCCCGCACGCAAGCCAGCTGGATGAGCAGTTCCTGCGCCCGGCTACTGGGTGTGGTCAGCGCCCTGCCGCCGCTGTCATGGACTACCGCGCCGCCCAGGATCACGCAGCGCACACGATCACCGTCCCGCTGCGCCGCGGACAGCAGCTTGAGCACCACCAGGGCGCCGCCTTCGCCGCGTCCGTAGCCGTTGGCGCCGCGGTCGAAGACACGGGAGCGGCCATCAGGCGACAGCGCTCCGGAGCTGCCGATTGCCAAGGTGGTCTCGGCGAGGAGGTTGAGGTTAACCCCGCCAGCCAGCGCGAGGTCGCTCTCGCCGCGGCGCAGGCTCTCGCACGCCAGTTGCACGGCGACCAGGGACGAGGACTGGCCGGAGTCGATGGTCACGCTCGGGCCCTGCAAGCGGAGTAGCTGCGAGACCCGGTTGGCTATGATCGCGCGATGCGTGCCGGTGTAGCTGTGCGGGCTCACGCCGCCTGCGCCGAGCCGGCCCCGCAGCGCCGCGTAGTCGTCCGAAGTCACGCCGAAGAAGACGCCAGCCGGCGTGTCACGGAGTTCCGCGGGGATAATGCGGGCGTGTTCCAGGGCCTCCCAGGCTAGCTCGAGCGTCAGCCGCTGATGCGGGTCAAGCACAGCCGCCTCGCGAGGCGAGATCTCGAAGAATGCCGCGTCGAACCCCTCGACATCACTGAGGAAGCCGCCCCACCGGTACTCGCCGAGGCTGGCCGGCTGCCACCGGCCTTCCGGAGCCTCGGTTACCGCGTCGATGCCGTCGCGCAGTAGCCGCCAGAACGAGTCAGGGTCGTCGGCCCTCGGAAGCCTGCAAGACATCCCGATAATGGCGATAGCCTCATCGCCGGCAGGAAGAACAGCGCCATGCGTATCGTCAGACTTTGGCTTTCCGCCGGAACTGCGATTTTCGCGCATGCGACCGCCGCCATTCCTCGAATTCAGAAAAGACCGTCACGGTGGCCTGTTTCCGGTCGGCTATCCCGTGTACGGGACGGTCACATGGCCAGTCGGCGGGAGCCCTGTGGGCTCTCCCGATTCAACGGGACCGAGTTCGAATGTAAGTTTCTAGGTTGAATAGTCATCAAGCACCCGGTTCCCTGTCAAGGTCGGCGAGGCGCCACGCCCTGGCAGGAAACGGCCGCAACAATGTGCCAGCGGGCGGGCGCCGCCGCGAATTGTCACTCCTCGCGGAGCATGCTTTGGCCGGCCGCCCGTGCACCCGCCTGGAACCGGCTCACCGCGTCGAGGTCGTGCATCATCGCGGCTATGTGCCGGCGGCACGTCCGCACTGACATCCCGAGCTTCCTGGCGAGCACCTCGTCGGTGAGCCCATTTGCCATCAGGCCGGCAATGGTCATCTGCAAATCGTCGGCCACCTCCGAGTAGCCCGACTGGAAGGAGCGCACCGGGGTCGCCGCGTCCCACATGTGGCTGAACATGTCGAGCAGGAACTGGATGACTCGGCCGTCGCGCACCCGGCTGGCCTTGGGTTCCTCGTCGGCGGAACTAAGCAGGACCGCCAACGACTGGTCGAAGATGACCGCGGCGCGCGGCACCTGGCTGACCGTGCGGATCTTTGCGCCACCGTCCATCAAGTGCTTGATCTTGATGCGCGTCGCGAAATCGGCGCGGCTGCGGTGCTCGCAGAGGAGTCTGACCGTGATCCCGCGATCCACCAGGTCCGCGCAGACCTGCAGGAAGGCATCGATCTCCTGGGCGCCCTTGGCCGATCGAATGGCGATGACATCGGTGTCGCACGCTTCGCCCGCCAGCTTCAGATAGCCGGCCACCTCCATGGCGCCAGCGATGAGCTCGATCGAGGTGAATCTCGAAACCGATGGGCCTACGGCATAATCATGGCGTAGCGGTTCGATCAGCTCGTGGATTCGGGCGATCTGCTCGCGTCGCTGGCAAATCTCTCGCTCCACGGGCGAGATGAGCGATGCCGTGGCGATCTCAGGATCTACCGGTATGAGCAGGCGCTCGGCGCCGTTGTCTTCGCGAAGCAGCCGGTATTCGATGAGGTATTCGATCGCCGCTTCCATGTCGGGAACCCCGATGAAGAGGTCGTCAGCAGCTATTTGGACAGAGGTGATCGCGCCTTTGCCTACCGAGTAACGGTAGACATTGGCGATCTGGTTATCCAGGACCTGTGCCGCTCTTAATGGTGCTAGAATGGTCGGCTTCATTTTGACTTCCCGCCGTTGTTGCTTTTTTATGCGCTGCCGTCATCCATCAGTCGTGGTGGGTGACGTACAAGGTCCGGGGCCCGCGAGTCTGCTGCAGCGGATCTCGGCCTTGATCGTGTAGTGGGGAGCGCCAGACGGGAACGGCCGGCGATGCGGTGCCGCAAACGACCACGGAAGGAGCGGCGGCCGCCATGGCGGCAGGGGATGCAACGCGGCGACCGCCGCAGTGGCGGCGGTGGCATGCTAAGGCGGCGACCGCCACCGTGGCCGCGGTGAAAGGCCAGCGCGGTGTTTTCATGGCATCGTGCCTTTCAACTGGCTGGGCCAACGCCAGGGTGGCCTCGGCGGCGCTATGGTCACGCCCGCGGCCCCGCGCTCACGCTGCCGGGCACGTACTGCCCGGCCCGTCGGCCTTGGTGACCCGCCGGCCGTGAGGCGGGGACACGATGCGTCAATGATTGCACTTGCACGACCTTTCCCATAAGGGGCTTTTGGCCTATCGGCCCGGACTTATGGCCTATGGTGCTCGACCCGTCCTGCGGTCCGGCACGGCCGGCCTGGCCGCGCTCGCCTTCAGCCGGCCGTTCACCGGGCATCGAGCTAGACCCCGCGTTCGGGCGGAAGTCAGTCTCGGCGCCGGGCGAGACCCTGGGCGCGGCGAAAGCCTGGATCATCAGGGCGTCGGTGAGCGGGTCGTCGTGCACGAACCTGGCCGCGACGATCTTCTTCTTGCCGGAGGCGCGGGTGATCGGGCTGCTGGCAGCGTATTTCCTGCGGGCCCTGGCGCAGGCATAGCGGTGCGGGTCATCACCGATTCGCCGAGCCCGGGCTGGGCTGGGACAGGCAGAACTCGCGTGCGGTTCCATCGGCAGCGCGTTAGCGTGCGGGCTATGGGCGAGCGATGGGATCCGGCGGCGCCGGGGGTGCTCAGGCTGCCATCCGGCCGGCTGGTCCGCGGCCGGGGCCTGCGGCATCCGGTGCCGGACGGAGTCGTCCCCGAGTTCGCCGTGTACCTGCTCGGATCCGAGCCGCCTGCAGTCGGATGGGAGTCGCGGTGGCTGCGCTGGCCGGATTTCCGCCTGCCTGACGACAGGAGGCTGGCCGCCCGCACGCTGGCCGAAGCCTGGCGGCGGTCAGCCGGCGAAAGGGTTGAGGTTGCCTGCGCGGGCGGCCTCGGCAGGACCGGCACGGCGCTGGCGTGCATCGCCGTCCTGGACGGCGTGCCGCGCTCCGAAGCCGTCAGCTACGTCAGGGCGAACTATGATCCGCGTGCGGTCGAGACGCCATGGCAGCGCAGGTTCGTGGCGAGGTTCACGTCGCCTGCCTAGTTCGCCGGCGCGGTTGGGGTCGTCAGCCACCGTCAATCAGGGCAAGACGCCCTCAATCAGGGCCCGCTGCAGCCTGTTGGCCGTGCCGACGTCGGGCTTGCGGTTCGCCAGCACGTCGGCGTACAGGAACGACTCCCCCATGCGCACGAGCGCGTACGCCAGCGCGTCGGGCTCGATCAGCGGCACGAGGCCGAACTCAGCCATGTCCTGCCGCAGCAGCGTCTCGACGAACGCCACGATTCCGGGCTGCACCGCGCCGCGCGGGTCGGTCAGCACCCGGAGCGCGAGGGTCGGCTCGTCGTCAAGCAGCCGTCGCAGGCCTGGCGACTGCGAGACCATCGCGTTGATGTGCCGTCCGGTGCCAGGCGTGCGCAGTTGACCGTCCGGCCGCTCGGCTTCCCACCGGACCGCGGCCGCGGCGAGCATCCGCTCGGTCAGCACCCACAACGCCGAGCCGAGCAATTCCTCGCGGCTGCCGGCGTGCCGGAACAGCGTGGCGCGCGATACGCGCAGCTCGTCGGCCAGCGTCTGCATGTCAAGGCGCCTGCCGTCATAGAGCCAGCGCGCCGCGGTCGCCGCGATCAGGTCATGCCGGGACCGCGACGTCGCCGACGGCCTTGCTGGCGCGGTCATCGGTTCTCCTGGCTGGGGCAGACGAGTGACGGCCCGCGTTACGGAGTCGGCCATCTGTGATACACGTGTAGAAAGTGTTGCATAGCTTGGCCGGCCGATGCCATCGTGACGTCGTCGCCACCACAGCAGTACAAGGAGCAGGATGAACGGGACCTCCGACGCAACGGCCGGCCCTGGCGAACTGCCCGAGCACGTCGACGTCCTGATCGTCGGCGCGGGCTTGTCGGGCATCGGCGCGGCCTGCCGGCTGCAGATGCAGACCCCAGGGACCTCGTACGCGATTGTCGAGGCGCGCGACGTCAGCGGCGGAACCTGGGAGCTGTTCAAGTACCCGGGCGCCAGGTCCGACTCTGACATGTTCACGCTCGGTTTTCCGTTCCGGCCATGGCCGAAGCGCGAAGCGATCGCGGGCGCGGGCGACATTCTGCGCTATCTGCGCGAGACCGCCGCCGCATACGGCGTGGACAAGGAGATCAGGTATCACCGGCGCGTGACCGCCGCCGCCTGGTCTGGTGACGAGGCCGGGTGGACAGTGACGATCGAGGACACCGGCACGGGCGCCGTCAGCGAGGTGAGCTGCGGCTTCCTCTACCTGTGCTCGGGCTACTACCGCTACGACGAGGGCTATACGCCGGACTGGCCGGGCCAGCAGGACTACGCCGGGCTCCTCGTGCACCCGCAGCACTGGCCGGAGGGGCTCGACGTGAGCGGCAAGCGGGTCGTCGTCATCGGCAGCGGCGCCACCGCCGTCACGATGGTGCCTGCGCTGGCGAAGACGGCCGCGAAGGTGACGATGCTGCAGCGGTCACCGTCCTACATCCTGTCGCTGCCCGGCACCGACCCGGTCGACGAGCTGCTGCGCAAGCTGCTGCCGCCAGACTTGGGGCTGCGGGCCGTGCGCTGGAAGAACGCGCGGATGGGAACGTTCATCTACAACTTCTGCCAGAAGCACCCGGCCAGGGCGCGGGCCATCCTCCGCAGGTCCGCGATCAGGCAGCTGCCGGCCGGTTATGACGTCGACACGCACCTGCGGCCAGCCTACGAGCCGTGGGACCAGCGGATGTGCCTGGTGCCAGACGGCGACTTCTACGCCGCCGTCGCGTCCGGTACCGCCGAGATCGTCACCGACCAGATCGAGACGTTCACGCCGGCCGGGCTCCGGCTGCGCTCTGGCGGGGAACTGGAAGCAGACGTGATCGTCACGGCGACCGGGCTCAACCTGCTGCCGCTGGGCGGCATCCCGCTCACCGTCGACGGGCAGCAGATCGCGGTCTCCCAGCGGGTTGCCTACAAGGGCATGATGCTCGAGGGAGTCCCGAACCTGGCGTTCGCGATCGGCTACACGAACGCGTCCTGGACCCTCAAGGTCGACCTGGTGTCCTCCTACGTCTGCCGCATCGTTCGCTACATGCGCGAGAACGGCTACGCGAGCGTCACTCCGACGCTGTCCGGGCCGGTCGAGACATCGCCGTTGATCGAGATGACGTCCGGGTACTTCGAGCGGTCACGGCACATGCTGCCGCTGCAGGGCAGCGCCGCGCCGTGGCGGCTGCGCCAGCACTACTTCAAGGACGCCGCGCTCTGGCGCGCTCGGGTCGACGAGAAGGAGCTGCGCTACCAGCGGGCAGGCGCGCTCGCGAAGGCCGCCCGCTGACGGTACGGTGCCCAGATGGGCGCCGACAACCGGACGGGCGCGGTGGCACTGCGGCCAGTCACCGACGCCGATATGGACGCGCTGTTCGACCAGATGCGCGATCCAGAGTCCGTGATGATGGCCGCGTTCACGCGACCAGACCCCGACGACCGCCGTGCGTTCGACACCCACATGGCCAGGGTCCTGAACTCGCCGGTGAACACGTTTCTGGCAGTGACCTACGACGGTGATCTTGCCGGCAGCGTCTCCGCGTTCGAGCTCGACGGCCAGACCGAGGTGACGTACTGGGTCCGGCGACCGGCTTGGGGCCGCGGCATAGCCAGCCGCGCCCTCCTGCTGCTGCTCGACCGGGTGCCGGTCAGGCCGCTGTATGCGAGGGCGGCGAGCGACAACGTCGCCTCGCTGCGGGTACTGCAGAAGGCCGGCATCCGGCGGATCGGCACGGAGGTCTCGTTCGCGCCCGCCAGGAACGCCAAGATCGAGGAGACCATCCTGCGGCTTGATGCGGCCGCGCCATCGATGCGGCAGTGATAGCCTCCGTCCCTTGGGCAGAGGAGGAGCACGCCGCACGTCGCGGGCGGTGATCGCAGGAGTCAGCGCCCTGGTCGTGCTCGCTGTCTGCGCTGGCGTCGCCTTTGTGGCCAGCCACCACGCGCAGCCGCAGCGGCACGCTCAGCCGGCCGCCAGCCCCACGCCATCCCCCACGCCGTCGCACACCAAGAAGAGCCCGCTGACCTCGCCGTTCACGGGCGAGCGGATCAAGCACTTGCGCCGGGAACTCATCTTCAAGATCGACAATGTCGTGCAGGCCAGGCCGCCGACGGGGCTGACCAAGGCGGACATCGTGTACTTGCTGCCGGTCGATGGCTGGCTCAGCCGGATCATGGCCGTGTTCTCTTCGCACATCCCGCCGGTCGTGGGGCCGGTCAGGAGCGCGCGCGAGGAAGACATCAAGCTGCTCAGGCAGTTCGGCAAGCCCGCGTTCGCCTTCTCCGGGGCGCAGCCGAGGCTGCTGCCCGTCGTGGAGCACGCGCGGATCACCGACCTGTATGCCGGCAAGGTCGGCGGCTATTACCGGGACTTCAGCCGGGTCGAGCCGTACAACCTGTATTCCAGGACGAGGACGCTGCTGCGCGAGGCGCGCCACGCCAGTCTGGCGCGGGACATCGGGTTCCGGTTCGGGCCGGCCCCAGCGGGCGGCAAGCGGATTCACGAATATCACGTGACGTACCGGGCCGCGCAGTTCACCTTCTGGTGGTCGCACAGGCAGCACCGCTGGTTCGTGTCGATGGACGGCAGGCTCGCGCGCTCGGCCTCCGGGCACATCCTCGGCGGGCGTACCGTCGTGGTGCAGTACACCAGGATCCGCCTCTCGGTGTTCCGCGAACTCGGGATCAGGCCGCCGTACGCGGTCACCGTCGGTCACGGGCGCGCCGACGTGCTGCGCGACGGGCGCGTCTATCACGTGCGCTGGGTCAGGCACAGCAAGAACGGCGGGACGAGGTTCTACTTCCCGAACGGGCACCGGATGCTGTTCGCCCGCGGCCAGGTCTGGGTGATCTTCGCCCGAGGTCCTGGCTCCACGCGCCTGCCATGAGCGCCGGGGATATACGGCTGCCATGAACGCCTGCCGCGAACGGTCAGCTCCTGGTCGGACCGGCGAGGCCTAGCTCGTAGCTGAGCACGACCAGCTGGGCACGGTCCCTCGCGTCCAGCTTCGCGAGCAGCCGGCTGACGTGCGTCTTCACGGTCGCGACGCTGACATGCAAGGCGGTGCTGATCTCCGCGTTCGAGCGCCCGGCAGCGACCTGGACCAGCACCTCGCGTTCGCGTTCCGTCAGGTCCTCGAGGGCTTGCTGGCCAGGGGTCGCGGCCGGGGCCGGTGTCCTGGCGAACTCGGCGATCAGCCGGCGGGTGATGCTGGGCGTCAGCAGCGCGTCGCCGGCCGCGACGACCCTGATCGCGTCCAGCAGCCGTTCGGGCGGCGTGTCCTTGAGCACGAACCCGCTCGCGCCGCTGCGGAGCGCTGCGAACACGTTCTCGTCGTCATCGAAGGTCGTGACGACCAGGATCCGCGGCACGGCGTGCGTGGCGCCCTGACTGCCGTCGAGAATCATCCTGGTCGCTTCCAAGCCGTCCATCACCGGCATCCTGATGTCCATCAGCACCACATCGGGCTTGAGGACCCTGGCCTGGCTGACCGCCTGGGCGCCGTTCTCGGCCTCGCCGACGACCTCGAGATCGGCGGCGTACTCGACTAGGAGCCGGAACCCCGCGCGCACTAGCGCCTCGTCGTCGGCGATCAGCACCGAGATCACGCCGCTCATGCAGCGTTGCCCGATGTGCGGCGGCCTGGCTCGGCGGGTAGCGCGGCCACGACCTCGAAGCCGCCGCCGGGCTGCGGGCCGGCCCGGAACTCGCCCCCGTGCAGCAACGCCCGCTCGCGCATGCCGGCGATCCCGAAACCCTGGTGCCGGGAACGGCCCGCGCCGCCTCCTGGCTCGCTGCCGCGCCCGTCGTCTGTCACTGTGATCGTCAGCCGGTCCGCGTCACGCGTGATCCGCAGCGCTGCTGTGGCTGCCGGGGCATGCCTGGTCACGTTCGTCAGGGCCTCCTGGGCGATCCGGTACGCGGACATCTCGACGGCCGCGCCGTAGCTGCCGGGCTGGCCGTCTCCTCCGGTGCGGTAGGTCAGGTCAAGGCCGCTGTCCTTGAACCGCCGCACGAGCTCGGGAATGTCACTGCTGACCAGCCCATCGGGGCTGGCAGGCTCCCTTATCTGCCTGAGCAGCTGCCGCACCTCGTCAAGGGCTGACCTGCTGGCCGTCTCGATCGCTGCCAGTGCGGCCCGCGCCTCCCCTGGGCGCTCGTCGATGACGAGCCTGGCCACCCCTGACCGCACGGCGATCATGCTGAGGCTGTGCGAGACGACGTCGTGGACGTCCCTTGACAGCCGCAACCGCTCCTCGGCGCGTATGCGTGCCTCGGTTTCCGCGGCCTGACGCACCGCCTCGCTGGCAAGCGCGCGCCGGTAGTTGCGCCTGGTGCGGACCGCGTCGCCGGCGAACCAGCCGGGAATCATCAGGGCCGGTTGCACGGCGTCCTGGTCAAGGCCCGGATGCAGGTAGATGCCCAGGCCGAGCACACCCCACGTGCACAGGAAGGCAAACCCGTAGGCGAGCAGTGAGATCCGCCGGTCATAGCGGTCGGCGACGGTGAACATCGCGATCGCGAGGTTCAGGCTGGCACTGCTGACAAAGGGAGTGAACTGGACTCCCAGCAGCGCCGAGCTCGCATAGACGATCACCAGCGTGGCCAGCGTCGCGATCGGCCACCTGCGGCGGACGATCAGCGGCGCTGCCGCCAGCACGCTGAAGACGGCGATCTGCGGGCGCGACCCGGCCCCGGTGGCAATCCCGGTCAGTACGGGCAGGGAGAACGCCGCGAAGCAGCCCGCGGCGATCAGGACGTCGATGAGATCAGGGGTGCGGCGGTGACTGAACCTGGCCGCCAGCCTGCCTGACAACTTCGCGAACCAGGGCGCGCCGGGGCCGCTGCCTGGATCGGGCGGCGCGGGCGCCGCCGGCTGCACGGCCACGCACCGACGGTAGCGCAGGGCTAGCCAGGCGGCGTCCGCCTCCCGGCGGAGCTGACCATCCGCCTCGAGGCTGAGGCACGTGCCAGCCACGGTCGCGGGACGGAGGTCAGCCAGAGACTCGGGCCCGACGCTGGCGGGGCGTGGTGCGGACGAGCGTGGAGGCATGACAACACCAGAACTCCACCCCGCTTCACTCCCCCTCTCCCGCTCACTATCCCGTCGGCTTGCCATGGTCGCCGGCCTGCTGTTCTCCGGCGGCGTCAGCGTCGGCTGGGCGCAGTACCTGCATCGGTCGGCCACGCAGGTCCGATACGTGGCAGGCTCAAGCGCCTGGTGGCAGCATGGGCTCGTAGCGCTTGCCGCCGCGGCCGTACTCGGCGTCGTCTGGCTACGGCGCAGGAGCGGACGCACCGGCTGGCACGTGCTGCTGGCCCCGCTCGGCAAATCCGCTGCTGCCCGCATCTCGCTGCTCTTCAGGCAGGCGCTGTGGCACTCGGCCGGCTTCGGCCGCGCGCTGCTGGCGACGCCGCTGCTTGCGCTGTTCATGTTCGGGTTCTTCCGCGCCGGAGAGCAGGTCACCGGCGGCCTGGACCCGAACTTCACCGTCAACGCCTGGGGCGGTCCTACCTACATCGGCGCCATGGCGTGCCACTATCTCGACCTCCTGGTCCTGATGGCCGCCGTCGCCTGGCTGCTTGGCCGGCTGCTGCCGCGGCTGCGCCCTGACGCTGACCGCGCGGACTCATGCCAGGAGACACGGACGGCTGAGGCGCCCAGGACCCTGGCGTGACCGCGCTCGACTCGGCGCAGCCTTGGCGGCCGGCCTGCCGGGCGTTTCCGAGCGCTTCCGGGCAGGCAAAGCGACAGCAGGAAGACTTAGCGCCTGATAGCGCCGTTTCTCTTCCCTCAAGCACTCTTCGTGGGCGAGGCACGCGGCGTCTTCCTGAAGGTCCGCTGAATCACCGCCGAGCCCGCGCGGGGTGTCGTTGAAGCTGTCTCCCCGGGTGTGGTGAGCTTGAACTGGCGCTCGCCGTATGGGGGCCGCCGGTCTTGCGGCGGCAACGGTGGCCGTCTGACCGGCATCTACCGGGGGGAATCATCGTGGACTTTGTCGCGCTGCTTAGCTTTCGTCCATCCGTGCCGACCGCTGAGCGAGACGGGGCGCTGGCGCGCCGCGCCACGTGGAAGTACCCGCAAGGCGTCGACGTGATCGCCGAGTACTGGCCGGCATCCGCGTCGGTTCAGGTCGTCAGCATCTTCTCTGCCGACAACTTCGAAGCCCTGCTGGAGCTCGAACTGGAGTGGAACGACGTCTTCGAGATCGCCATCTACCCCGCTGTCGCCGCTGAGGAGGGCCTGCGGATGGGCCCCGACGTGTTCGCGCGGCTCTCGCGAACGCAGCCGTCCTAGCGGCTGGCTGGGATGACCCACTACAACATCCTCGGCAGCCCGCTCCTCGCGGCCGTGGTCGCCGAATTTGGCCGCTGAACGAGCTTCTGGTGCCGAAATTCGGCGAGTTGGAGGCTAGACCGGCAGAGCCGGAGGTCACGGTTTGCATACAATAGACGAACTATGGTTCCAACCACCCCTGCAGGCAGCGTCGGCAGCGCGCACCTGCCGCTGCGCGACGTCGTGGCGACCGAGCTGCGGCGGCTCATCCTTGACGGCACGCTGCCGCCTGGCGAGCGGCTGATCGAGGACCGGCTCGCAGAGCTGCTCGGGGTGTCGAGGAACCCCATCCGCGAGGCCATCAGGATGCTCGAGGCCGAGGGTTTCCTTGACGTCAAGGCCCGGCGCGGCTCGTTCGTCGCCACCTTGGACGCCAGCCAGGCCGGTGACCTCTTCGAGGTGCGGCTGGCACTCGAGCCGCTTGGCGCGCGGCTGGCAGCGCAGCAAGCCCATGCTGGTCAGAACGGGGCAGCGCACACCAGCCGGATGAAGCAGATCCTGGCCGACGTTCAGACGTCACCGAACAGCTACGGCCTGGACACGCTGGCCGAAATGCACACCGAGCTGCATTCGCTGATCTTCGAGCTGACGGGCAACGGCTACCTCATCGCGATGGCCATCCCGATGGTCAAGCGCGGCCAGTGGCTGCTGCGCCAGGCCGCACCGCTGCGCGAGCCTGACGCGTGGTCCGAGCATCACTGGCTGATCGCCGCGATCGAGTCTGGCGACCCTCAGCTCGCCGAGGCTGCCGGGCGTCACCACGTGCTCAGCGTGCGCGGCCGGATACAGCCGCGGCTGGACGGTTCCAGCCGCTGAGAGCCGCATGTAGACGTCTCGCTGGCGCGTCGCGTGCTATGACCGCCCCCGCGCGCTGATCCGGCTGGCGTAGAACAGCACATTTTGCGCGCCGTTCCGCATACCTTGCTAACTACGTATACAATATACAGCATAATCAGGCTTCGGCATGCTGCCTCGCCATATCTGGTATCTCAGCATTTCTGGGAGCTAAGGAGCACCGCTGATGACTGACCTGCCCCCACGTCCGGCCCACAGCCAGGTTCTCGGTCTCCGCGCGATGCAGGCCGACCTCTCGCGCCGGCACCTGCTCGGTGCCGGCGCCACGCTGGCGGCGGGCCTCGGACTGTCGCCGCTGCTGGCCGCTTGCGGCAGCAGCACCTCGTCCTCCGGATCGACGGGCAGCGGAAAGCCCGGCGGAACCCTCACGATGGGCATCGCTGGCCCGCCCGACACGCTGGACCCGGGGGCGACCGGCCTGGCCCTCACGCTGCTCATGAGCATGACCATGTTCGACCCGCTGGTGTGCTGGTTCCCTGGTCCTGGCGGCACGGGCAGCCGTTTCGTTCCTGGCCTGGCCGAGAGCTACACGGTCTCGCCTGACGCGGCCGTCTACACGTTCAAGCTGCGCAAGGACGTGACGTTCCACGATGGCACCAAGTTCGACGCCAACGCCGTCAAGGCGACGTACGACCATGTGGTCGATCCGGCCACCAAATCCAAGAGCGGCCTCGGCGCCCTGGGGCCCTACAACGAAACGAAGGTCATCGACCAGTACACCTGCCAGATCGTCTTCAGCCAGCCCAACGCCTCGTTCCTGCACCAGCAGGCGGCCGGCAACTTCGGCATCGCCCCGCCGGCCGCGCTGAAGAAGTACGGGCCGGCAGGCTTCGGCAATCACCCGGTCGGCACCGGTCCTTTCAAGTTCGTCAGCTATCAGACCGGCGACTCGCTGAACCTGGTCAAGAACCCCGCCTACAAGTGGGGCCCGGCCATCTTCGGCACCGGTCCGGCCAAGCTGGACAAGCTGATCTTCCGCATCGTGACCGACGACAGCGGCCGGTACAACGCACTCCAGTCCGGCCAGCTTCAGATCGCGATGGGCCTGCCCCCGAACGACATCTCGGCCGCCGAGAAGGCCGGCACCTTCAAGCAGCTGACCGTGCAGTCCATTGGCACGCCGTCCGGACTGCCGATCAACGTGACCAAGCCGCCGACCGATGACCTGCGGGTACGCGAGGCGATCATGTATGCCGTCAATCAGGAGAAGCTGGTCAAGGACGTGCTCTTCGGCGTGGACACCGCGGCGCACAGCGTGCTGACGCGGATCACCCCCGGCTACAGCGCGGACTCGGCCAAGCTGTTCTCATACAACCCGGCCAAGGCCAACGCGCTGCTCGACCAGGCCGGCTGGACGAAGGGCTCAGGAGGAGTCCGCTCGAAGAACGGCAAGGAACTGGCCCTGAACGTCATCCTGTTCGCCGACGCCGGCTTCGAGCTGCCTACCCAGTTCGTCGTCTCCGAACTGGAGAAGGTCGGCTTCACGGCCAAGACGGCGGTCCAGCCGTTCGCCACGGCCCAGGCATCCTTCAACTCGGGCGTGCACAACCTCGGCGCGTTCGGCTATTTCGGGCACCGACCCGTACCTGCTTAACATCTGGGTGAACTCCGACGCGATCAAGTCGGGATTCAACTGGTCGCACTACGACAACCCGAAGGTCGACGCGATGATCGCACAGGCCAACAAGACCGCCGATACCGCCAAGCGCAACGCGCTCTACGAACAGGTCAGCGTGACGCTCATGAAGGACGCGATGTACCTGCCTATGTGGGACGTCAACTTCCCCTTCACGACGGCACCTTCGGTGAAGGGACTGCACACCACCCTGAACGGATACATCACGTTCCACACGGCCACCGTCGGCTGACGCCCATGGGGTTTGTCCTCCGTCGGCTGGCGACAGCGATCCCCGTCATCGTCGGAATCACCATCATCGCGTTCCTGCTGATTCACATAGTCCCAGGCGACCCGGCGAAGATCATCCTGTTCGGCACCGATGCGACTCCGGCCCAGCTCGTGAACCTGCGCCGGCAGCTCGGCCTCGAGAATTCGCTGTGGCAGCAGTACTTCTCGTTCATCGGCCAGCTGCTGCACGGCAACCTCGGCACGTCCTACCTGACGCAGAACTCGGTCGCGCACGAGCTGCTGTCCAGGACGCCGGACACGCTCGAACTGACGGGCGCCGCCGTCCTGGTCGCGATCGTCGTCGGCGTGCCGCTCGGCATGCTCGGCGGCGTCTTCCCCGGGTCGATCGCCGACCGGGCAGCCAGGGCGGTGTCGTTCCTCGGCGTGGCTGTCCCCTACTTCTTCCTCGCGCTGCTGCTCGTGCTCGTGTTCAGCGTGCGGCTGCGTCTCCTGCCCGCCATCAGCAACGGATCGGTGTCCGGCCTGATCCTGCCGGCTGTGTCGCTGGGCTGGGGATACGCCGCTATCCTCACGCGGCTGGTCCGCGGCCGGCTGATCGAGGAGTACCGCAGCGAGTACGTCAAGTCCGCGCGCGCCCGCGGCTGCACGGAATGGCGCGTGCTGCTGCGGCACGCGCTGCGCAACTCCTCCATTCCCGCCATTACCACGATCGGCCTGCAGTTCGGCAACATCCTGACCGGCGCAGCCGTTACCGAGGTCATCTTCGGGCGTCCTGGCCTCGGCAGCTTCCTCGCGACCGCCATCAGCAACAAGAACATCCCTGTCGTGCAGGGCGCCATCGTCGTGATCGGCATCGGCTACGTGCTGATCAACCTGATCATCGACCTGATCGTCGGCGCGGTCGACCCGCGCACCCGAGCGGCCGGACTCACCTGACGAGCCGGGTAACTACCGAGGAAGGACGCAGGAATGACAGCGGCGACGACGGCGGCGGCCAGCGCCGTCATCATCGGCGACCCGTCGCCGCCGACACCCGTGCGGCGCAGGGTCGGCCAGGCGGCGATGGTCATCGCGGCCATCGTGGTGGTCATCCTGCTGGCCGCCCCAGGGCTGATCGCGCACTCGGCGCCCACGGCCACCGGGGACAGCATCCTGCAGGGGCCGGGCGGCGCGCACTGGTTCGGCACCGACCAGCTCGGCAGGGACATCTTCAGCCGCACGATTTACGGATCGCGCCCCGTGCTCATCGCCAGCCTGCTCGGTGTCGTGCTCGCTACCGTCGCGGGCGTCGCGCTCGGCGTCGCGGCGGGGATCGCGCCGCGCTGGCTCAACTCGGTGCTCATGCGCGTGATCGACGTGCTGCTCGCGCTGCCTGTGCTGCTGATCGCCCTGATCCTGATCGCGACCGCCGGGTCGGGGATCGGCAGCATCGTGCTCGCCATCGGGGTGGCGTTCACGCCGGGATTCGCGCGCATCGTCGAGGCGTCCGTGCGCACGCTCAGGTCGGTGGAGTACGTGCAGGCGGCGCGCGTTTTCGGGTCGACGGGCGCGCGCACCTCCGTCCGGCACCTGATCCCGAACCTGATGACCGAGGTGGTCGTGCTGGGCACCAGCGCCGTCGGCTGGGCGGTGCTGACCGCCACCACCCTCAGCTTCCTCGGGCTTGGCGTGCAGCTGCCGCAGCCGGACTGGGGCAGCGATCTGGCCGCGGGCGCCACCTACCTGGCCACGAGCTGGTGGCTGCCGACGTTCCCCGGGCTGGCGATCACGGTCACGATCCTGGCCGCGAACTTCATCGGCGACTACCTGATGACCGTCCTTGACCCGCGCGACGGGGTGCGGTTCAGCCAGAGCTTCGGCTCGATGGTGCTAGGCAGGCGGGCCGGGCGGACGCGGGCCCTGGCGGAGGCCGGCCAGTGAGCCTGCTCGAGGTCGGCGACCTGCGGACCGAGATCGCCACCAGGGAAGGCAGGGTGGTCCCGGTCGACGGGGTCACGTTCAGCCTTGACCAGGGCGAGATCCTGGGGCTGGTCGGCGAGTCGGGCTCCGGCAAGACCATGACGGGCATGTCGATCATGCGGCTGCTGCCGCACGGCGCGGCCATCACCGGCGGTTCCATCACGTTCGACGGCCGCGACCTGACCGGACTGGACGACGCGGCGCTGCGCCGTCTGCGCGGCAGCGACATCGCGCTGATCTCCCAGGACCCGATGACGTCGCTGAACCCGACCCGTTCGATCGGCAGCCAGCTGCGCGAGGCGTACCGCATTCACACGGGCGCGTCGCATCGCGCGGCGAACGAGCGGGCCGCCGAGGTCCTCGGGCTGGTCGGGATGCCGCGGCCTGCCGAGCGCCTCAACGACTTCCCGCACCAGCTCTCCGGCGGCATGCGGCAGCGCGTGATGATCGCCATCGGCCTGCTCTGCGAGCCGAAACTGCTGATCGCGGACGAGCCGACCACAGCGCTCGACGTGTCGATCCAGGCTCAGATACTCAAGCTGATCGACAGCCTGCGGGCGAGGCTATCGATGGCGGTCCTGCTCATCACCCACGACATGGGCGTGATCGCCGGGCACGCGGACCGGGTCGCGGTGATGTACGCGGGCAGGATCGTCGAGCAGGCGGACACCTTCACGCTGTTCACCGACCCGAAGCACCGGTACACCGAGGCGCTGTTCGAGTCGATGCCGACGCTCGAGCTCGACTCCGGCGCCCAGCTCGCGGTGATCCCTGGCGCGCCGCCGAAGCTGACAGGCGCGGCCGGCGCCTGCAGGTTCGCGCCGCGCTGCCGGTTCGCGCAGGAGGACTGCAGGACGCAGGATCCGCCAGCCACGACGGCCACGCCAGGGCACGTGCACGCGTGCCTGCACCCCAGGCTGGCCGAGTCCGCGGTGGCGGCGGCCATCGCCAGGCACGCGCCGGCCGACATCGACGACGCCGACGTGCCGCTGCTCGAACTTGCTGACGTCTCCAAGCAGTTCGGCCTCAGGTCCAGGCGGCTGTTCCAGCGGGCCGGCGCGGTGCAGGCGGTCTCCGGGGTGTCGCTGACCGTCTTCCCTGGCGAGACCGTCGGCATCGTCGGAGAGTCGGGCTGCGGCAAGACCACGATGGGCCGGATGATGGTCGGCCTGGAGCGGCCCACGACCGGCTCGGTGATGTTCGACGGGCAGGACATCGGCGCGATGCGAGGCCCCGAGTTCCGCGTCCGCCGGCGCGACCTGCAGATGATGTTCCAGGACTCCTGGGCGGCTCTTGACCCGCGGATGCCCGTCTCGGCGCTGGTAGCCGAGCCGCTCGCGGCACAGCATGTCGGCAGCCGCACCGAACGGCGGGCGGCCGTAGCCGAGCTGCTCGACGCCGTGGGGCTGCCAGCGGACGCCGGCCGGCGGTACGCGCACGAGTTCTCTGGCGGCCAGCGCCAGCGGATCGCGATGGCCAGGGCGCTCGCGCTGCATCCCAGGATCATCGTCGCCGATGAACCCGTATCCGCGCTCGACGTCTCGGTCCAGGCGCAGATACTGAACCTGATGCGGGCGCTGCAGGCCAGGTACGGGCTGACCTACGTGGTCATCGCCCACGACCTGTCGCTGCTGAAGTACCTGGCGGACCGGATCGGCGTCATGTACCTGGGCCGGCTGGTCGAGCTGGGGCCGAGCGCTGACGTGTACGGCGCCCCGCGGCACCCGTACACCGCCGGGCTGATCGACTCGATCCCGCTGCCTGACCCGGCCGCCGAGCGCGCCAAGGCATCGGCCGGCCTCGGCGGCGAGCTGCCCTCGGCGCTCAACCCGCCGTCTGGCTGCCGGTTCCGTACCCGGTGCCCGCTGGCCACGGACAAGTGCGCGGCGGAGACTCCCGTGCTCGCGGACTCGGCAGGCAGGCACGCGGTGGCCTGCCACTACCCGCTTGACACCCCGGCCCCCGCCAGGTCGGGCGCGACGGCGAGAAAGGCGCAGGCGTGACAACCCACCAGCTGGACCCCGCCCCCGAGACGACCGCCGACGTGCTCTCCCGCGAGCACGCGCCGGTGCTGACCATCGCCCCTGGCGACACCGTGATCGTGCGGTCCCTTGACGCGGCCGGGTACCTGGAGCGGCAGACCTCGCCAGGCGAGGACAAGCCGATGATGTACCCGGCCTACCGTGGCCATTGCCTGACGGGGCCGATCGAGGTCAGCAGCGCCAGGCCAGGCGACATCCTGGCGCTGCGCCTGATCTCGCTCCGGCCGGATCCCTGGGGCTGGACCGTGGCCGCGGCCCTGGACACTCCGGTCACCAGGCGGCTCGGCCTGGCGGGCGGTCCGCCCTCCTGGCTGCTCTGGGACCTGGACGCTGACGCCGGCAAGGCGATGTCCCATACCGGATACAGCCGTGGCGTGGCGCCGTTCCTCGGCGTCATGGGCATGCCGCCAGACGAGCCAGGCGAGCATTCGACGATCCCGCCGAGGACGGCAGGGGGCGGCAACATCGACTGCAAGGAGCTGGTAGCCGGGTCGACGCTGTATCTGCCGGTGACCGTGCCAGGCGCACTGCTCTACCTCGGCGACGGGCACGCCGCCCAGGGCGACGGCGAGGTCGGCGGCACGGCCATCGAGTGCCCGATGACGACGGAGGCCGTCGTCGACCTGGTGGCTGACAGGCCGCTCGCCTCCATCCACGCGGAGACGCCGGCCGGCCGGATCACGTTCGGCTTCGACGCCGACCTCAACGCCGCCATGGGCGACGCGCTTGACGCGATGACGTGCTGGCTGCAGGTGCTGCTCGGCGTCGACAAGGCCTCGGCGCTGGCGCACGCGAGCACCTGCGTGGACCTGCGCATCACCCAGGTCGCCAACCAGACATGGGGCGTCCACGCCGTCTTGCCCGCCGGGATCCTGTCAGGACTGCCCGGCTGAGGGCGAGCGCCCCGGCCGTCCGCCAAAGTCCGGATAGGCCACTGTTGCCCGCTGCGGTGCAGAACACCGCAGAATTGGATACGTGACCGATCTGCACACAGAAAGCTACGGCACCGGCGACCCTGTGCTTTTCCTGCACGGCTCGGGGAGCTGGGGCCTGGACACGTTCGGCCCGCAGCGTGCGCTGGCCGATCAGTTCCGCCTGATCCTGGCGGACCGGCGCGGATACGGCCAGAGCCCGAGGCCAGCGGCCGGCCCGGAGGGCCCTGTGACGGTGAGCATGGGGTGGCAGACCGACAAGGACGACGTCGCAGAGCTGCTGACCGAGCTGGGCGGCGCGCATCTGGTGGGGCATTCCACCGGGGGGACGGTGGCGCTGATCGCGGCGGCCATGGTTCCTGAGGCGGTCAGCTCGCTCGTCGTGATCGAGCCGACGGTCTGGGGCATCGCGGACCCCGCCCTCTCGCCGCCCTGGCGGCCTGCCGCCTACCAGCGAGCCTGGACGCGCGCGCAGGGGCTGCCGGCGAAGGAATTCCTCGTCGCGATCACGCGCGCGGCCGGCCTGCCTGACGCCGAGGCCATGATCTCCGCGTCCTGGGCAGCCAATACCGAGGCTGACCTGGCGGCGGCGGAGGCGATGAGGCACGAATCGTGGGCGGGCACCGCGCCCGTCGACGTGGCGGCACTGGCCTCGGCCGGGTTCAGGAAGGTGGTCGTGGTGGGCGCGTGGGACCCTGCCCTGTACCCGGAACTGGACGACATGCGGGCGGCCGGGTGGCGCCAGGCCGTCGCCGCCGAGCACGAAGCGCTTGCCCTGGCAATCGGCGCTGACCTGGAAACCATGAGCCGGTCGGCACACAGCCCGATGCTCGAGGACACCGAGGCCTTCAACGCCGTGCTCCGCGCGACCTGGCGGTCCGCCAGCACGGCCAGCCCGGCTTCCTCGCCGGCACCGCTCGCGGATTGAAGGTTTCCGTTATAGAGGCCTGCCCGCCTGGGCTGGCACAAGACCTGAACGTCCGCCGCTAGCCCTGCACGGCGCCTGGCAGCTCGATCGCGACGACGGCGCCGCCATCGGGTCCGTTGCATGCCGAAGCGTGGCCGCCGTGCGCGGTGGCTACAGCGGCGACGATCGCCAGGCCGAGGCCGGCGCCGCCATCGGACCTGGTCCGGCCCGCGTCGGGCCGCCTGAACCGCTCGAACGCGTGCGGCAGGTAGTCGGCAGGGAACCCTGGCCCGGCGTCAGCTATCTCGATGACGAGGCTCGAGCCGTGCGATCGCCCGGAAACCGTGACGCGTGATCCTGGCGGCGCGAACCGCAGCGCGTTGTCGACGAGGTTGTCCACCGCCTGCCTGATGCGGTCAGGGTCCAGCGTCGCGACGAGGTCATCAGGCGCCTGCACGAGGCAGGCGGCCCCGGCCTGCGACGGCCCGGTGGCCCGCCCGGCGCTGCGCTCGAGCAGGTCGCGCACCCTGGTCGGGGCCGGCCTGACGGGAAGCTTGCCCTCGTCACTGCGCGCGAGCATGAGCAGGTCGTTGGTCAGCGTCGTGAGCCTGGCGACCTCGTCCTCCGCGCTGGCCACAGCCTGGACCAGCTCGTCCCTGCTCCGGCCAGGCCGGCCAGCTCGAGCTCGGCGCCCAGCACGGCGAGCGGCGTGCGCAGCTCATGGCTGGCGTCAGCCACGAACTCCTGCTGCCTGGCTAGAGCGTGATGCAGCCGGGCGAGCAGGTCGTTCATGGTGCCTGCGAGGGCGGCGAGCTCGTCGCGGGTGCGCGGCACCCGGACGCCCGCCGCGGACTCGCTGGCCGGCAGCGCGGCCACCTCGCGGCGCATCCGTTCGACAGGGGACAGCGCCGCGGCGGCCAGCCAGTAGGCGCCTGCAGAGCCGACGAATACGAAAATCACGCCGCCGATGATCAGCGTCCTGGTCTCTGAGTTGACCGGGCCGGTGACCTGATCCTCAAGAGATACGCCTAGGACGGCGACCGCTCCCGTGCGCCCGACTCGCGCGGTGCGGAACCTGAACTGCTCGTCGCCGACCGTTTTCGTCAGGCCGGTCGTCCTCGCGCGCCGCGCCTGGCCGGGGCTGAGCAGCGGTTCAGAACTGTGTTCTCCCCGGTGCCCGAGCACCCGGCCAGAGACGCCGAGGATCTGAACGAGCGAGTTGTCTGACACGCCGATGGCCGCCGCGCTGGCCACGCTTTGCGCTGACCTGTACGGGCCGAGCTGAGCCGCCACGGCGCGGTCCAGGGCGCTGACCAGCCTGCCCTGCAGCTGACTGATCAGCAGCCAGCTGCCGAGCGCGAACGCGATCGCGAGCGCCAGGGTGAATACCCCGGCGACTCGCAGCTTGATAGACACGGCAGGTTACTCGTCTTCTGCGTGCCTGAGCCGGTAGCCCATCCCGCGCACGGTCTCGATGTCGTGCCTGCCGAACGGGGCGTCGATCTTGCGCCGCAGGTAGGTGACGTACTGGTCGACGACGTTGGAGGTGCCCTCGTAGGCGAAGTCCCACGCCGCGTCGATGATCTGGGAGCGGGTGAGGACCGCGCCAGGATGCCGCAGGAACAGCTCGAGGAGGGAGAACTCCTTGGGTGAGAGCGCCAGCTCGGCCGATCCGCGCCAGGCTCGCTTGGCGGCCGGGTCGAGCCGCAGGTCACCTTCGCTCAGCACGACGGGCCTGGCCCGGTCGTCCCTGCGCGACAGCGCGCGCAGCCGCGCGCTGAGCTCGCGCAGGCTGAACGGCTTGACCAGGTAGTCGTCCGCGCCGGCGTCGAGCCCGCGCACCCGGTCGTCAACGGCATCCCTGGCCGTCAGCATCAGCACCGGCGTCCAGTCGCCCGCGGCGCGCAGCTTGCGGCACAGCTCGAAGCCGTCGAAGCCGGGCAGCATGACGTCGAGCACGATCAGTCCGTAGCTGTTCTCGGTCGCGAGCCACAGTCCCTCAGGCCCGTCAGCGCCGACGTCCACGGCATGTCCCTCCTCCTCAAGCCCGCGCTTGAGGAGCCTGGCCATCTTGGCCTCGTCTTCCACGACCAGAACCCGCACAAGGGCAGGTTACGCACACCGGGCTGCGTGATCGGAGCCGGTGGCGAAGATGTGAGCCGGTCACATCGTTCTCTCATGTTGCTCGAATCGGCCCGCAGGCACGCTGGAGGCGCACGGTCGGCAGTCGTGACGAGATGACAAGGAGACGACGTGGCGCAGGAGAGGGAAGCAGGCCAGCCTGGGAGGTCCAGGCTGCCGGGCTTCGACGAGGATACGGGCCGCGGATACCGCGGCGACTACGGCGACAGGGGCGGATACGGCCCTTACTACCAGTACGCGCCGCCCGCGTACGTGCGCGACAGCGGCCTGCGGGCTTCCAGGCGGACGTCGACGTGGACGGCGGCGGCGCTGATCGCCGCTGTCGCGGCCACGACCGGCTATCTCGCGCACTCGATGCAGGGAACGACGAGCACGAGCGGCACCACCACGGGCGGCACCACGGGGGGGCACACGACGACCAAGCACCCTGGCCAGTCAGGAGGCGTCCAGACCGGCACTCCCTCGGTGAACGGTCCCGTGGTGACCTCGGGCGGCTCAGGGGCCGCGGCGGGCCGCAGCGGGGGCGGCGGAGGTGACGACTAGATGAGTGCGACTGGGCTGCTGCTCTCGCGGCAGGCGTGGAGCAGGGTCAGCGTGGGGTCGCCCGCGGTCGCGGCGGCCGACAGGGACGCCCTCGGCACGACCGCCAGGCTGGCTGTCTGGCCGGCCGCGAACCTGACCGCCATGCTCGCGGTCGTGGACGACGAGCTCGCGGCGCTCGACGCGCAGGCGAGCAGGTTCCGCGCCGACTCTGAGATATCGCTCCTGCACGCCGCCGGCCATGGTTGCCACGACGTGAGCGAAGGCCTGGCGGACGCGATCAGGACGGCGCTCGCGGCGGCCGCGTGGACTGCGGGGCGGTGCGACCCGACCGTGGGAAGGGCTCTGATCAGGATCGGCTATGACAGGGACTTCGCGGCTATTGAGCCGAATGACGCGCCGCTTCAACGGGACCCTGGCGCGAATCCCGGCTGGCAGGCGGTCCGGCTGCGGGGGAAAGAACTGACCAGCCCGGCTGGCGTGCTGCTCGACCTCGGCGCGACCGCCAAGGGACTCGGCGCCGACCGGGCTGCCGTAGCCGCCTACGCCAGCGCCCGCGACGGCGGCGTGCTGGTCAGCCTCGGCGGCGACATCGCGGTCGCCGGCCGCCCGCCCGCGGGCGGCTGGCCCGTGCTGGTCGCCGACGAACACCGGCAGGTCCGCGCCGTGCGGAACGTGGCTGGGCCACGCGGGTCAGGCGGAGCCGCCGATCCCGCGATCGCCCAGCAGGTCAGGCTCACCAGGGGCGGCCTGGCGACGTCGTCGAGCACGTGCCGGCGCTGGGTGCGGGCGGGCCGGGTGATGCACCACATCGTCGATCCGCGCAGCGGGATGCCGGCGAGCGGACCGTGGCGCACCGTCACCGTCGCGGCCGCGACCTGCGCGGAGGCGAACGCTGCCGCCACTGCGGCGATCGTGGCGGGCGCCGGCGCGCCAGGCTGGCTCGCGGACCACCGCCTGCCTGCGCGGCTGATCGGCCACGACGGCCAGATCATCAGGACCGGCGGCTGGCCAGAAGCGGAGGACGGGCCCGTATGCCCGCCCCGCTTCTCCTGGCTGGCCGCCCTCATGGAAGGGAGCGAACGATGAGCGGGCAGGCTGTCGCCGCGCAGGCGGCGACGGCTGCGGGGTCGCAGGGCCTGTGGCTGGTCTCACGGGCGAGCGGGGTCGTGCTGCTGATCCTGTTCAGCGTCGTCATGGTGCTCGGCGTGTCAACGAGGACCGGCGCGGCCTCGCGGCGCTGGCCCAGGTTCGCGGTCGCCGAGCTGCACAGGACCCTGTCCCTGTTCGCTGTGGCGCTGCTGGGCCTGCACGTCGCCACGGCGCTGCTCGATCCTTACGTCTCGATCAGCTGGTTCGCCTCCCTGCTGCCCTTCACGTCGCACTACGAGACGCTCGCGATCGGCGCGGGTACGCTGGCCGTCGACATCGGCGGCGCCGTCCTGATCACCAGCTTGCTGCGGAACAGGATCGGCCGCAGGGCCTGGCGCGCCGTGCACTACCTCGCGTACCTGGCCTGGCCCGTTGCCTTTGTGCACGCGATCACCGCGGCCGGCTACGACCAGCACCTGTGGTGGGTGGCGGCCAGCGAGGGGGGCTCGCTCGCGGCCGTCGCCACTGCTGTCATCGTGCGGCTGGTCAAGCGCGGCAGGCCAGGGCCTGTCGATGAGCCGCCGGCGGCCATGTCGCCGCGGCCGCCGGTCGCCGGCGGGGTGCGGTGATGGCTGCGGGCGGTGCTCGCGTGCGGCCGGCCGTGGCCGCACGCGAGCCTCACTGACGCGCCTGGCCGGCTTCCCAGGCTGCTGCCCGCCTACCGCGGGGCGTGTCCTGCGTCGCTCGCCGGTCATCTGGACCGGTACGGCCCCACGCCCGATACGCGCGGCGCGCGCATGCGCGAGGAGCTCATCGGCGAGGTGGAGCTAGCCGGGCTCGCGGGCCGCGGCGGCGCAGGGTTCCCGACCGCGCGCAAGCTGGCCGCTGTCGCCGCCAGGCGGAACGCCGTCGTGGTCGGCAACGGCACGGAAGGCGAGCCAGCCAGCGCCAAGGACAAGGTCCTGATGGCGCAGTCTCCGCACCTGGTGCTCGACGGCGCGGCCGCGGCCGCTGGCCTGGTCGGCGCGACCGAGGCGATCGTCGTGGTACACGCCGCGGTGGCTGACGTGATGACCAGCGCCGTCGCAGAACGCCGGCGGGCACGAGCCGACCGGGTGCGGCTGTCGGTCGTTCCGGCGGCCGGCGCGTTCGTGGCAGGCGAGGCCAGCGCCGTCGTGCACTGGCTCGAGAGCAGCGTCCCCAAGCCCAAGTCGACCAGGCGGCGGCTGTCTGAACGCGGCCTGCACGGCAGGCCGACGCTGGTCCAGAACGTCGAGACGCTCGCGCACCTCGCCCTGATCGTGCGCTACGGCGCTGCCTGGTTCCGCGCCGTCGGCACGCAGCGCGAGCCGGGGTCCATGCTGGTCACCCTCGCTGGCGCGGTCAGGGTTCCCGGCGTGTACGAGGTCGGGATCGGCACGCCGGTCGGCGCCGTCCTCGACCTGGCAGGCGGCCAGGCAGGCCTGCTCGGCGGGTTGCTCATCGGCGGGTACTTCGGCAGCTGGGTCGACCCGGAGCGGGCGGCCAGCCTCCCGTTGTCAGGCGACGGGCTCGGGCAGCTCGGGGCCGGCCCGGCGCCGGCCTGCTGGCCGCGCTGCCCGCCGATGTATGCGGCCTGGCGGAGACCGCCAGGATCGCGCGGTACCTGGCCAGCGAGTCGGCCGGTCAGTGCGGGCCGTGCGTCTTCGGCCTGGACGCCATCGCCGGCCAGCTCGAGCGCCTGGCGTCTGGGCGCGGCCCCGACCTGGTCGCGCTGCGCCGGTGGATCGCCCAGGTGGGGCACGGACGCGGGGCGTGCAAGCATCCTGACGGCACCGTCGCCATGGTCGCGAGCGCGCTGCGAACGTTCGGCGGCGAGATCGAGCGGCACGCCACCGGCTGGTGCAGCGGCGTTCCCGGCCGGACGAGCGCGTTGTCCCCGCCGCGCTGGACTCCCGCATGACACGGAGGTGGGGATGAAGCTCTCTGTCGACATGATCGCGTGCGAAGGCCGCGGGCTGTGCGCCGAGGTGCTGCCAGAGCTGATCAGGCTGGACGACTGGGGATATCCGATGATCGTCAGCCAGGTACCGCCCGACCTGGACGAGCACGCGCGGGAGGCCGTGCGGCTGTGCCCGAGGCTGGCCCTGCGCCTGAGTCGCTAGGAGGCTGCCTCATGCGCAGGGCCAGCGCCGACGCCGGCCGTTGCGCGGCCGCCGCTGGCACTGGCCCTGCGATGCGCACCAGGCGCGGGAGCCCTGTTACACGTGGTGCGGGGTTGGCTTGGGCTCGGCGGGACGCTCAGGATCCGCCGGCTTGCCTGACTCGCGGTACCAGGACCGCCAGATCAGCCGGTAGACCGGGATCGCCCGCGGGATGTCGCGCAGCCCGGGGATGAACGGGACGAGCAGCAGCAGGATCGTGCCGATACCGGTCAGGTAGACCGCCCAGACGTCGACGCTGTCTGAGTTCTGGAACGGCGAGACGTGGTACCACATCTGGTACAGCCACAGCCACGGCTGGCCAGGGTAGTTGCCGGTCTCGTTCATGACGCCCCACTGGTCGCCGGTCAGGTTCGCCTTGTCGGCGAGGTTGGCGTAGTAGCCGCCGTCGGCGATGAACAGCAGCGGCTTGGTGAAGTCGGTGCCGTAGAACTGGCGCTGCGCGAGCAGGTCGGAGTCCAGCGATCCGCTGCGCGCCATGGCCAGCTCGTAGGACATCATCACCGGGACTGGACCAGCGGCCGGGAGGTTCAGGTTCCCGCCGCTGAACGGAACCTTCGTGGCGTCAGGCGCGGTGGCGCTCGCGTACGCGGTCGCCCACTTGTCCTGCTGTGCTGGCGTTGCCGCGTTGTAGGCCGCCAGCGCCGTAGCCAGCGCCGGGGTCGTCTTGGCCAGCGATGACAGCGGATCGAGCACGAACACGCGGGCGGTGTTCACCGGCTGGGTGATCCCGGCGACCTTCTGCCAGTTCACGGGGCCGACCTGCTGGACCTCTCCGGTGCCGTTGTTGTACGGCGGTCCGTAGTCGCCAGCGGTGGTCGTCCCGTTCAGCTCGCTGGCCGCGGTGAAAACGAAGTCGACAGGAGCGACCTTCCCCCACGTCTGCACCGTCACGGGCGGCACGTCGGGCGAGCTGAGCACGCCGGCCATGACCAGGGTCAGCGCCCCGACGACGAGGGTCGCGACGGCGCTTTCCTTGACGAGGTCGTAGCGGCGGCTCGGGCCGCGCCACGGCCCGGCGTCGTCCGCTGCCGCTGCTCTTCGGGCGGCCCGCCCCCTGGCGGGCTTGTCAGGCAGCGGGTGGCTGACCCCGCGCACCCTGACCAGCAGGACGTGCGCGCCGACGATCGCTACCAGCACGAGCGGCATCAGCACGATGTGCCACATGAACATCTGGCCGAAGTTCATCGCGTTCCAGATCGAGCCGATGCCGACCGCGTTGAACGCGTCCTTGCCGTTGCTCGCGATCCACTGCGAGTCGAAGTTCTCCTGGGAGAGGTAACCGGTGAACGCGGTCACGACCGAGGCTCCGAAGGCGAGCACGCCGGTGATCCACGTCATCGCCCGGCGGCCGCGCCAGGCCGCCATCCAGAACTTGCCCCACAGGTGAATGACCAGGAACGCCATGAACAGCTCGACCGACCACAGGTGCAGGCTATTGAAGAAGTGCCCGACCGCGTTGGTGTGCCACCAGTCAGAGCCGCCGAGCGCGAGCGCGAACCCTGACACGATCGCGATGCCGAGCGCGACCAGGCTGGCCACGCCGAAGACGTAGATCCAGGATGAGACGTAGGCCGGCTGGCGGTCAGGCAGCAGCTTCTTGGGCGGCAGCAGTTGGGCCGCCTTCGTCCTGACCTTGGCCGTCCACATGCCAGCGTCGCCCGGGTCGGCGGCAGCGGCGGCCATCGCCGCGTCGGATGGCTGCTCATCGGCCGGCGTGTCGGCGCCGGGCCGGTGCGGGAAGCGGATGAGGAGCGCGGCTCCGAAGATGACCACCATCACGGCGATCACGATCAGATTCGCGACAGAGATGTCGACAAAAGACCAGTGCAGCAGGCTGCTGGACCCGTTCAGGTCAATCGCCAGTGAACCCTGGTGGATGAGGGAGGACGGATTCATGTCGGGGGCTCCTGCTCAGTAATCGAGCCTTACGCCGGCCAGGATGACGGCCAGGCCCTTATACATTCACCGCATTCACGATGTGCGAGAAGGGATATCGGTCACACCCGGACGGGACTTTGGTCACGAAAGCTCGGGCTGCTCGCCCGCACGCTCGACCCGCATGTGGTGATCGGGCACAACCATCGCGATGTGGCCATCGCTTTGCCATCTCACGATGTACGGGGGCGTACCGTCGTCATGCGGCACGGCGATGATCAGGCCGACGCGGGTACCGTCAACCAGCAGCCTGTCCCCGATGCGTGCGATCATGCTTCCAGGCTGCCGCCTGCGGTGCCATGCGCGCAGGAGCACTCAGGCTCCGATCTGCGGGACCTTCGGCCTGCCGGACGGCTTGACGTTCGACCTGCCGGTTCGCGCCCGAACAGGACGGGCCGTGCTGAACCGGGCTGAGCGGCGCTGAATCCGGTCGCTCACGTCGCGGCGGCGCTGACCTTGCTCGGAGGCCAGGTGGTAGAACACGCGCTTCCCGGCTTCGATCAGCACGAGGTAGCACACGACCATCAGGCCAAGGACCGCGAAGAACAGGCCAGGCAGGGGGCGGAACCCCAGCGCGTTAGCGGCCGGCGTGAACGGCAGGATGGCCGCGGCGCTCGCCACGCCGACGGCCGCGAGGAGCAGCGGCATGCTGGGCTGACTGCGGAAGAACGGGACCTTGCGGGTCCTGATCGCGAACACGACCAGCGTCTGCGTGGCGAGCGACTCGACGAACCATCCGGTCCTGAACAGGGCGGGCCCGGCATGAAAGACCCACAGCATCACGCCGAACGTTGCGAAATCGAAGAGCGAGCTCAGCGGGCCGAAGAACAGCATAAACCGGCGTATGAACCGCATGTCCCACCGTGACGGCCTGGCAAGCTGCTCGCGGTCGACGTTGTCGGTAGGAATCGTGAGCTGGCTGGTGTCGTAGAGCAGATTGTTGAGCAGGATCTGCGAAGGAAGCATCGGCAGGAACCTGAGCAGTGCCGATGCGCCGGCAGCGCTGAACATGTTGCCAAAATTGCTCGACGTGCCCATCAGCACGTATTTCATCGTGTTCGCGAAAATGCGACGGCCGCCGGTGACGCCGTCGGCGAGCACGTGCAGGTCCTTTTCCAGCAAGATGACATCGGCCGCGTCCTTAGCGACGTCGGTCGCCGAATCGACCGATATTCCCACATCGGCAGCGTGCAAAGCCAGGGCGTCGTTCACGCCGTCGCCCAGAAAGGCCACGGCATCGCCCGCCGCACGCTGCACCCTGACGATTCGTGCCTTCTGCTCGGGGCTCACGCGCGCGAACACCATCGAGGAAACGATCATCGCGGCCAGGTCGGCATCGGAAGCCTTGTCCAGGTCCTGCCCGGTCAGGGGCGCGCCGCCTGGCAGTCCGAGTTCGGCGCAGACTGTGGCGCTCACCTGCGGGTTGTCGCCGGTGACGACCTTAACCTCGATCCCGAGCTCGTGCAGCCGCCGCAGCGCAGCCGGGGCGCTGGCCTTCGGCGGGTCACTGAACACGAGCAGGCCGCGGAATGCCAGGCCGCGTTCGTCAGCCGGGGACAGCGTCAGCAGGTCGCCAGCGGGCCTGGTGGCCACGGCGACGACCCGGTTTCCCGCGGCGAACTCCGCCAGCAGCGCGGCCCGCGCGGTCTCCGGTATCGCGTCGCACCTGGCTTCGATGGCTTCTGGCGCCCCCTTGGATATCAGCGTCCGCCCGCCGGCCTGATCCTCGACGAGCACGGAAGCCAGGCGGCGCTCGTGGTCGAACGGCAGCGTCGCCAGACGGCGGCACTGGCCGAGCTTAGCCACCTCGGGGGCTCCGGCCGGCGAGTTCCACAGCGCCATGTCGAGCGCGTTGCCGCCGACCGCGGAGGAGCCCTCGACCTCCGCCTCGCTGCACAGGAGGCCGAGCCGCACCGGTCGGGCATCGGGCTCGCCACGTTCGCCGTGCGATCGCATGAAGCTGAGCCGGCCCTCGGTCAGGGTGCCGGTTTTGTCGGTGAACAAGACGTCGATGTCGCCGAGGTCCTCGATGCAGACCAGGCGCTTGACCAGGACCTTCTGCCGGGCGAGCTGCCGCGAGCCGGCCGCCAGGCTGGTCGACACCACCGCTGGCAGCAGCTGCGGGGAGATCCCGACGGCGATCGCCAGGGAAAACAGCAGGGCATCGAGAACGGGCCTGTGCAGCAGCACGTTGATCACGAAGATGGCCACGGTCAGAACCGCGGCGACCTGGACTAGCAGAAACGAAAACTTCCGCAGCCCCGTCTGGAAGGCCGTCTCGGCCTGGCGCTCGCCAAGGCCCAGGGCGATCTTGCCGAACTGAGCGGCCGCCCCGGTGGCCGTGACGACGCCCTGACCCGAGCCAGCGCTGACCACGGATCCCATCAGGGCGGCGCAGCGCAGCTCGGCCATGCTGGTGCCGTTCGGCATGCTGGCTGCGGACTTCTCGACAGGCGCGGATTCCCCGGTGATCACCGACTCGTTGCACTCGAGGCCGGTAGCGGTGAGCAGCCGGATGTCGGCCGGAACGACGTCGCCCAGCCGCAGGTCGACGACGTCGCCGGGGACGAGCGTGGTGACCGGCACGACCACCGGATGGCCCGCTCGCAGCACGACGCACTGATGCTCCATCCGCGAGTGCAGCGCCTCCGCGGTCTTCTCTGCCCGGTACTCGTTCATGCACCCCAGGCCGACGGAGGCGGCCAGGATCAGCCCGATGATCAGCGCGTCCGCTCGCTCGCCGACGAAGTAGGAAGCAACCGCGGTGATGGTGAGCAGCACGAGCAGCGGGGAGCGGAACTGCCGCAGCAGGACCGGCAGCAGCTGGGCACGATGGGAACGGACCGCGTTCGGGCCGCCCGCCGCCAGCCGGCTGGCCGCTTCCCCGGCCGTCAGCCCGCTGGCCGTCGTCATCAGGTGAGCGAGCACCTGATGAGCGCCCATGGCCGCCGCGGACACGATGTCGACGACCGGGACTGGCGGGCTCGCCGGCGGCGATGCGTGCCGAAGAGCCATACGGGCTACTCTTCCGCATTCCGCCCCGGTGCGCGCAATGCGGTCGAGCGAGAACACGACGTTTCGCCACCGCTGGGGGCGATGTCGGCCATCGATCGGGGGCCAGGAATACGATCCTCTTGTCGGTACTGATAGCGCACGGGGAGCTGCTTGTGGATGGTTCAGAGCCGCTTCTTCCGCACCTGCGCCTTGATGATCTGCTCCGCGAGCTCCAGGCTCGGCTGCAGGCAGCCCTGGACACGCACGACCGCGTGCACTCCCTGCTGGAAGCGGTGGTCGCGGTCGGCGGTGAGCTTGAGCTTGAGCAGGCGCTGCACCGCATCGTGACAGCCGCGGTCGGGCTCGTCGACGCCCGCTACGGCGCCCTCGGAGTCGTCGGCGCCAACGGCAGGCTCATCGAGTTCGTTCCGGTCGGATTCGACGACGACCAGATCGCGAAGGTCGATCACTGGCCGGAAGGACGCGGGCTGCTCGGCGAGCTGATCACGAACCCACGGCCGCTGCGCATCAGCGAGATAGCCGGTGACCAGCGGTCGTCTGGGTTCCCCGCGGGCCACCCTCCCATGCAGTCGTTCCTCGGTGCCCCGATCCGGGTGCGTGACGAGGTCTTCGGGAATCTGTATCTCACCGAGAAGCGGAACGGCGCCCCCTTCGACGAGGACGACGAGGCTCTCGTAGTCGCGCTGGCCGCCGCGGCTGGGGTGGCGATCGACAATGCCCGCCTGTACGCCGAGGCGCGCAGGCAGCAGCAGTGGCTGGCGGCCATCTCCGAGGTCACCCAGATGCTGATGTCGGATGCCCAGCCGCAGGCGGTGCTCGAGCTCATCACGCGGCAGGCCCTGGAGATCGCCGGCGCGGATCTCGTCGTGCTCGCGCTCCCCGCTAGTGAGGATCAGCTGATCATCGAGCATGCCGCGGGCGCCGGCGCCGACGATGCCGTCGGCCTGATCCTGCGCATGAAGGGCTCGGTCTCCGGCATAGTGATGGCCGGCGGCACGCCGCTGGTCATCACCGACTTCAGCCACGACGAGCGGGTCGCTGCCGTCACGCGCGAGCGGCTGAACCTCGGCCCCGCGGTCGTGTTCCCGCTCGGGCCGCCTGGCGGCGTCAGGGGCGTGATGACAGCGGGACGGCTGAGCGGGTCGATGCCGCTATCGCCGCGCGCGGTGGAGATGGCGACGACGTTCGCCGCGCAAGCCGGCATCGGGCTCGAGCTTGCCGAGCATCGCCGTGACTCGCAGCGCCTCGCGTTGTTCGCTGATCGCGACCGGATCGCTCGCGACCTGCACGATCAGGTCATCCAGCGGCTGTTCGCTACCGGCATGTCCTTGCAGGGCGTGGTGGCGCGGATGCCGGCCGGGGAGGCGGCGCAGCGCGTGCACACCTCGATCGACGCGCTGGACGAGACGATCAGGGATATCCGCTCGGCGATCTTCGAACTGCAGGCCCATGACCAGCCTGAGGCGCCGGGCGTGCGGGCCAGGATTGTCGCGATCGCCGAGGAGTCCGCCGACGCGCTGGGGTTCGCCCCTGCGGTGCGGCTCGCCGGCCCGGTCGACGCGCTGCCGGCTGAGGTCGCCGACAACCTGCTGCATGCCCTCCGCGAGGCGCTGTCCAACGCGGTCAGGCACGCCAAGCCGACGGCGGTCGACGTCTCGGTCGAGGCAGGGACCGACCTGGTTCTGCTGGTCCGCGACAACGGATCAGGAATGAAACCTGGCAGCCGCAGGAGCGGACTGGCCAACCTCGCCGAACGAGCGGCGTTGCTCGGCGGTACCATGCGAACCCGCGACGCCGCCGGAGGCGGCACCGAGCTCGAGTGGCGGGCGCCGCTGCCGCGCGATTAGGCACGGCTAGGCCAGGGCTAGGCCAGCACGGGCCGAAAGTGTGGCTGCTCTTCCTCAGCGGTCAAGCAGCCGCATTCCTGGTGCGCAGGGCCGCATAGCCTCGAGGGCGTTACCGGCCTGCTGGCACGATGACCACGGGGCAGACCGCGTGCGTCGCGACCTGAGTAGAGCACGAGCCAAGCAGCAGGGCTGCGAAGCCGCCGCTGCCACGCGCGCCGACGACAACGAGGTCAGCCTCGCGCGAGGCATCGATCAGTGCCTGTGCGGGGTGCCCGACAAAAGCCTGCACGGTGACTGACGCCGGCTGCGGCCCGCTGCTCTCGCCTGCGGCCTTCGAGACCTTCTCCTGCGCGGCCTGACGGGCGTGCTCGGTGGCCTCTTCGCCACCGGGGAAGGACAGCGGCTGCCCTGTCCACGGGCTCACCATGGTCGGGACCACTGTCATGACGGTGAGGTCGGCCTTCTGGAGGCCGGCTTCGCGCATCGCCCAGTCAAGGACGTGCGGCGCGTTCGCGGACTCATCGATGCCGACGATAATCCCTGGCGTCTCTCCTCCTCAGATAAAGGGCGAGCAATCTTCTCGCATATCGTCACTATCTGCCCGGGGTGACGGCGGCGGCTAGGCACGGGGTCCGAAACTGGAAAGGCCCTTGGTCCCGTCGCCCGAGACGTACCCGGCTTCAGCGGCGAACAATGACGACCGGGCACCTGGCGTGGTGCGAGCAGTGCTGGCTGACCGAGCCGAGCAGCGCCTCGGCGAACGTGCCGTGCCCGCGGCTGCCGACCACAAGCAGGCTGGCGCCCGCTGACTCCTCGACCAGTACGCTCGGCGGATAGCCCTCCACGACGCGGCGCTCGACCCCGATGCCCGGCTCGGACCCGACAGCCCGGTCAATGGCCTCGGCAAGGGTCTTCTCGGCGATGGCCCGCAGGTCCATCCCGTCGGTCACGGCCACGCCGGCCCAGCCATAGCTGGCGCCGATGATCGGGAACTGCCACACAATGACGGCTTCGACGGTCTCGCCGGTGAGCGCGGCCTGCCTGACGGCCCACCGCAGCGCGGCGTCCGCCGCTTTGGATCCGTCGACGCCGACGACAATCCGGCCGGCCTTCTCACCCTGGTCTTCCGACATCTTCCTCATCTCCTCGCACGCATCCTGACACTAATTCCAGCCCTATCCAGCACGGGTCGATCACCGCAGCCTCCGCAAGAACGGATCCCGCGGCTCAGCTGTCATGATCCGGATCCTGGCGTCGGCGGCGAGGCAGCCCTCGGGCCTGGCGATAACCGGATTCAGGTCGAGTTCGGCAACCTCGGGCAGGTCATCAGCGAGCCGGGAGACCCGAAGCAGGACATCTTCCAGTGCGTCCGTGCTGACCGCGGGGCTGCCGCGGAAGCCCTCGAGGAGTGCCGCCGCACGCACGCCGTGGACGAGTTCGTGCGCGTCGGCGTCTGTCAACGGGCTCAGCCGGGCCGTGTGATCGCCGAGCACATCGGTGGCGACGCCACCGAGGCCGAACACCACCAGCGGACCGAATACCGGCTCTTGCGCGACGCCGATCAGCACCTCTACGCCGTCGCGCACCATCGGCTGGACGATCGCGCCGGTGAGCGCGTCGCCGAAGGAGCTCGCGAACTCTTGGTAAGCGGCGCTGACGTCCGAGGCGCCGCGCAAATCCAGCTTCACCGCGCCGGCCTCCGTCTTGTGTACCAGCCCGATCGCGGCTGCCTTCAGCACGACGGGCCCTGGCAGTTCGGCGGCCGCCGAAACGGCCTCGTGCTCGCTGGCCGCGAAGACGGTGGTGACCTGCGGGATCTGGTAGCAGCTCAGCAGGTCTGCGATGTCCGCGGCAGACAGCCAGCCGCCGGCCGGATTCGCGCGCAGGAACCTGGCGACCAGGGTGCGCGCGTCCGCGCTGCGCACGCGTGGCAGCTCAGGAACGCAGCCCTGCGGCCGGTTCAGCCACGCTCCGTACCTGGCGGCGTGACCGAGCGCCCGGACCGCGCCTTCGGGGTAGGCATAACACGGAACCGCGTTCAGCGGCCTCGTGATGCCCGTCGCCGCTGCGCCAGCAGCCGCGGTGCCGGCGGGCCGGGGCTGCAGGCGGACATCTTCTGCCTGATCGAGCACGACGGCGCCGGCTGGCTTGGCGATGGCTGCCAGTGCCGCGGCCTCACTCGGGTCGGCCACCGCGGTGGGCACCGTGACGCTCAGAACCGCGTCCACGGAGTCGTCAGCGGCGACCGTTTCGAGGCAGGCAAGGAAGACGTCCGTGCTGATCGCCGCCGTAGTGTCGACCGGGTTGGCGATGGCGGCTCCCGCGGGCAGCAGGTCCGTCAGCCGCTGCCTGGTCGGCTCGCTGAGCGGAGCGAGGATCAGCCCGTTGTCGCCGCACGCATCGGCGGCGAGCACGCCGGCGCCGCCCGCGTTCGTCACGATGGCCACCCTGGGGCCGCCTGGGACCGGCTGGCAGGCCAGGAAGGCCGCCGCGTTGACAAGCTCCCCGAGGTTCTCGGCAGCCACGATGCCGGCCTGCGCGAAGAGCGCTTCGCGAGTGACCAGCGGCGTCGCGGCTGCGGCGGTGTGGGACGTGGCCGCGCGCTGGCCGGCCGCCGACCGGCCGCCGATCACCGTGAGGACCGGCATCCGCTGACCCACCCGCCTGGCCGTCCTGGCGAACTTGCGCGGGTTCCCGAAGGACTCGAGGTACAAGATGGCGAGCTCGGTCTGCTCGTCCTGCTCCCACCAGGCAACGAGGTCGTTGCTCGACACGTCGTACTTGTCTCCGGTCGAGGTGAAGGACGAAACCCCGATTCCCAGCCGCGAGAGGTGCTCGGTGAGGGAGATCCCGATGCCGCCAGACTGCACGGCCACGCCGGCGATGCCCGCCCTGGCCGGGCTGCGACCGAACGTGGCGTCTAGCCCGATGCCAGGAACGGCGATGCCGAAGCAGTTCGGCCCGACCAGGCGCATGCCGTAGCGACGGCACGTCGCGAGCAGCCCGGCTCCCTCGTCCCCGAGCCCGGAGCTGATCACGACGAGAGCGCGGACACCGTGGCGACCGCACTGCTCAGCGACCCCGGCAACGGCCCGCGCCGGCACGCAGACAATGGCCAGGCTCACGCCTTCAGGCAGGTCCTCGACGCTGGCGACGCACGGCAGTCCGGCCAGCGTGCGGGCGTGCGGGTTCACGGGGAAGACAGGGCCAGCGAACCCGCCTGACGTGATGTTGGCGAGCAGCCTGGCGCCGACCGAATCCGCGCGCCTGCTGGCTCCGATGACCGCGATAGAGCCCGGCTTGAACAGGTGCGTCAGGCTCGCCACGTCGGCGCGCCTCTCCCGCCGCTCCACCGCGTCGAGGTAGTCAGCCAGGCTCGCGTCGCCGTCACTCGCAGGCAGCGGGATCGTCACGTCGACCACGCCGTCAGCGGATTCCCGGCGGACCGGGAGTCCGGCGTCAGCGAAGACATGCAGCATGGCCGCGTTCTCCACCAGCGTCTCGGCGGTAAACGCGCGCACATGCCGCTGCCTTGCGATCGATACGAGGTGCTCGAGCAGCAGCGTGGCTATCCCGTGCCGGTGCATCCCGTCAGCCACAGCGACCGCGATCTCAGCGGTTTCAGCGGCGTTGTTCATGTCGTAGCTCGCGACGCCCACCACGGCGGCGGCGCGCCACGCGAGCAGCGCGACCTGTCCTGACCCTGACGGGCAGCAGATGCGCTGTGCTTCCCGCTCCGCGTTCTGCGGGCTCAGGCTGAAGAAGCGCAGGTACATGTTGTCTGGCGACATCGAGGCGTGCATTTCGCGCACCGCGTCGATGTCGCCGGGCCGCGCGGGCCTGATCTGCACCGTGCTGCCGTCGGTGAGCAGCGCATATACGCCCGCCGATCGCTGCGCCATCTCGGTCCTCTCCCGTCGGCCGCTGCTATTTCCAGGCTGCCCGCGGCCCCGTCCGGCCGGACGAGCAATGTGGCCAGGAAACGCGGGACTTTCGGCCCGGCGTGAGGCGGCTAGCTCCTGGCAGGATGGTAACTCTGGGGGGTGTCACCCAGTGTTGCCTGGACGGAGAACCCGATGACACAGTCAGCAGCCGTGCTGACCAGGGCCGGCCTTGACGAGCTCGTGGCCGCGCTGATCGCCGATGGGTACCGCGTCATCGGCCCCGTTGTCCGCGACGACGCCATCGTGCTCGCCGAGCTCGCGTCGGGCGCCGACCTGCCGTCCGGCTGGGGCGTTGACACCGGGCCAGGGCACTATCGCCTGCGCCGGCGGACAGACGAGGCCGTCTTCGGCCACTCGGCGGGCCCGCAGTCGTGGAAGCAGTTCCTGCATCCGCCGCGCCGCCAGCTGTGGGCGTCCGACGGCGAGCCAGCGGCGGAGACGTCCGCGCCCATGGCCTTCCTCGGCGTGCGCGCCTGTGACCTGGCCGCGATCGCGACGCTCGGCGGTGTGCTCGGTGGCGGCGCCCATCCGGACCGATCGTTCCTGCGGCGAACGGACGGCCTGTTCGTCGTGGCGGCAGGCTGCACGGAGCCGGGCGGCCTGTGCTTCTGCGCTTCGATGGGCACCGGCCCCCGGCCGGGGCCAGGCTATGACCTGGCGCTGACCGAGCGGATCGACGGCGAAGGACACCGCTTCGTGGCCGAAGCCGGCAGCGCCCAGGGTGAGCGGATGCTCGCGCGGATCAGCTGCCGGGAGGCGACCGGCGGTGAGCTGGACGCGGCCCGCGCGGCCGTCGATGCCGCTGTCGCGCACATGGGGCGGCACATGCCCGACGTTGACATCCGCGAGCTGCTCGTGCGCAGCCGCGAGTCGCCGTCCTGGGACGAGGTCGCGAGCAGGTGCCTGACCTGCGGCAACTGCACGATGGTGTGCCCGACCTGCTTCTGCACCACCGTCGAGGACAGCTCCGATCTGACCGGCGAGCACGCGGAGCGGTGGCAACGCTGGGCATCGTGTTTCGAGCTCGACTTCTCCTACCTGCACGGCGGGAGCGTGCGGACGTCGGGTGCCAGCAGGTACCGGCAATGGATCACGCACAAGCTGAGCACCTGGCATGACCAGTTCGGCCAGTCGGGATGCGTGGGCTGCGGCCGCTGCATCGCCTGGTGCCCGGTCGGCATCGACATCACCGCCGAGGTTGCCACGCTGGCGCGGCCGCAAGATGAGGGAGCCGAGGGAGAGGACCACCATGATGGCTAGCGCCGAGCAGATCGCCGGCTTCCCGCCATTCAGCAGGCTGACGGAAGCTCAGCGAGCGCTGATCGCCGGCAGCGCGGCGCGGGACGTTGCCTTCGGCGCGGGAGCGACGCTCTTCGGCGAGGGCGAACCCGCGGTGGGCTGCTGGCTCATCCAGCTCGGGCAGGTCGCTGTCGGCACCCAGGTCCCGGGCCGTGGCCTGGTCGTCGTCCAGACGCTGGGACCCGGTGACGTACTGGGCTGGTCGTGGCTGGTGCCGCCGCACCGATGGCACTACACGGCGACGGCGCGCACGGCGGTCACCGCCGTCGAACTGGACACCGGGCAGCTGCGCGCGCTCGCCGAGACCGATCCCGCCCTGGGCTTCCCGCTGTCGCTCGGATTCATCGAGATGGTGGTCGCGCGCCTGCAGAACACCCGGTCTCGGCTGCTTGACCTGTACGGGAGCCCGCGTGAACGCTGATCCGATGCGGCCGGTCCCCTACCGCGTCGCCGCGAGTCACAGCGAGACCCACGACTCGGTGTCGCTGCGGCTCGAACCAGCCGGATCGGCGCTACCAGCGTTCCTGCCTGGCCAGTTCACCATGCTGTACAAGCAGGGGGTCGGTGAGATCGCGATTTCGGTCAGCGGCGATCCGGGCGTCCGCGACGGCTCGTTCACGCAGACGATCCGCGATGTCGGCGCGGTCAGCCGCGCCCTGACCAGGACCGAGCCAGGCGGGGTGGTCGGCGTCCGCGGCCCGTTCGGCACCTGCTGGGACCTGGATGCCGGTGCCGGCCGTGAGGTGGTGATCGTGGCGGGCGGCATCGGTCTCGCCCCGCTGCGTCCCGTCGTGCTCGGCGCGCTCGCCCGCCGCTCCGATTTCGGGCGCGTGGTGCTGATCGCCGGAGCACGCGATCCGCAGGAGTTCCTCTACGGCGAGCAGCTGGCCGCCTGGGCCGCTGACCCGCGGCTGGAGGTGCACCTGACGATCGACCTGCCGGCGGCGGGCTGGGATGGCCAGGTCGGCTTTGTCACCGAGCCGCTGGCCAGACTGGACCTGAACCCGGCCAGGACGACCGCATTCCTCTGCGGGCCAGAGCCGATGCTGCGCTTCGCCGCTGACGTCCTGCTCCGCAAGCGGGTCGGCGCTTCGGCCATCCAGGTGTCGCTCGAGCGGAACATGCAGTGCGGGATCGGGCTGTGCGGGCACTGCCAGCTCGGCCCGCTGCTGGTCTGCAGGGACGGGCCGGTCGTGGACTACGCGCGCGCCCGCGACCTGCTCGCCACGAGGGAGTTGTGAGGTCATCATGGCGGAAACTAAGTCCGGTACCGCGGGCGCCGGCCGCCCGGCGCTCGCCGTGTGGAAGTTCGCGTCCTGCGACGGCTGCCAGCTGACGCTGCTCGACTGCGAGGACGAGCTGCTCGCGCTCGCCCGGCGGGTCCGGATCGCGCACTTCCTGGAAGCATCGAGCGAGGTGCTGCCAGGGCCGTACGACCTGTCGCTTGTGGAGGGCTCCATCACCACCGCGGCCGACGCCGGCCGGATCCGGCAGGTGCGCGAGCAATCGAAGGTCCTGGTCACCATCGGGGCGTGCGCGACCAGCGGCGGGATACAGGCGCTGCGCAACGTCGGTGACGTCGAGGAGTTCCGCGCCGCCGTCTACGCGAGCCCCCAGTACGTCGACACGCTCGCGACGTCCACCGCGATCTCCGAGCACGTGCCGGTCGACTTCGAGCTGCGCGGCTGTCCGATCGACAAGCACCAGCTGCTCGAGGTGATTACGGCGTTCCTCTCCGGGCGCAAGCCCGTGATCCCCGACACCAGCGTCTGCACGGAGTGCAAGCGCCGCGGGCTGACCTGCGTCATGGTGGCTGACGGCACTCCGTGTCTCGGGCCGGTCACCCATGCCGGGTGCGGCGCGCTCTGCCCGGCGGTGCACCGCGGCTGCTACGGCTGCTTCGGCCCGATGAGCGGCGCCAACCTGCCGGCGCTGACCAGGCAACTGCAGGTCTGCGGGATGACCCCGCGAACCGTCGATCTTGTCCTCTCCACGTTCAACGCCGCCGCGCCAGGATTCTCCAGGGAGAGCCGGACAGATGACTGACACCAGGCAGCTGCAGGTCAGCGCGCTCGCCAGGATCGAAGGCGAGGGCGCCCTGCGCATTGTCGTCGAATCGGGCCAGGTCGCTGCCGCCGAGCTGCGGATCTACGAGCCGCCCCGGTTCTTCGAGGCGTTCCTGCGTGGCAGGCAGTACACCGAAGTAACCGACATCACGTCGCGGATCTGCGGGATCTGCCCGGTCGCCTATCAGGCGTCCGCGTGGCAGGCGATCGAGATGGGATGCGGGACGACGCCCGATCCGAAGATCGCGGCGCTGCGCAGGCTGCTCTACTGCGGCGAATGGATTTCCAGCCATGCGCTGCATATTTACCTGCTGCATGCACCTGACTTCCTGGGCTTTCCCGACGCGGTCGCGCTGGCAGCCGCCGACCGCGGCAGCGTCGAACGCGGGCTGCGGCTGAAGAAGGCCGGCAACGCGATACTCGAAACCGTCGGCGGCCGGGCGATCCACCCGGTCAACACCCGGGTGGGCGGTTTCTACCGGGCGCCTGCGCGGGACGACCTGAACGCGCTCGCCCGCCAGCTGCGGCCCGCCCTCGACGACGCTCTCGCGACGGTCGACTGGGTCGCCGGGTTCGAGTTCCCCGCCTACGAGCTCGATTGCGACCTGCTGGCCGTCCGCGAGCCTGACCGCTACGCGATCGAGTCGGGCCAGGTGGCATCCGCGAGCGGGCTGATGTTCCCGCCTCAGGAGTTCAGCGCTCATGTCGCTGAGCACCAGGTGCCGCACTCGACGGCGTTGCACGCCACGCTGGACGGCGAGGCCTTCCTCACCGGCCCGCTCGCCAGGTACACGCTCAGCTCGGCGCTGCTCTCGCCGGTAGCCAGGCAGGCGGCCGCCGCGGCCGGGCTCGGGCAGACTTGCCGCAATCCGTTCCGCAGCATCGTCGTGCGCGCTGTCGAGACGGTGTACGCACTCGATGAGGCGCTGCGGATCATCGGGTCCTATGAGCGCCCTGATCCCCCGTTCGCCGACGTGCCGCCGAGGGCAGGCACCGGCCACGGGGTCAGCGAGGCTCCCCGCGGCCTGCTCTACCACCGCTACCGGCTGGACGCGGACGGCCAGATCGAGGCGGCCGTCATCGTCCCGCCGACATCGCAGAACCAGGCGGCGATCGAGGCCGACCTGCTGCGCGTGACGTCGGCCAACCTGGACCTCAGCGACGATGACCTGACGGCGCTGTGCGAGCGCACCATCCGCAACTACGATCCGTGCATCTCCTGCTCAGCGCATTTCCTGACGGTCCGGGTCGACCGGCGGTGAGCGGCGACGCGACCGCCGTCCTGGTCGGGATCGGCAACTCCTACCGTCGCGACGACGGGATCGGGCCCGCGGTAGCCATGGCCGTCAGCGAGCTCAGCCCGGCTGACCTGGCGGTAGTGATCTCGGACGGCGAACCGGCCGGGCTGCTGGAGGCCTGGTCCGGTGCCCAGCACGCCGTCCTCGTCGACGCGGTGCGCAGCGAGGCGGGCGTTCCGGGCCGGATCCACCGCAGCGTCTTGGTCCCCCCTCCGGCCGGGCCGCCAGGCGCGGACGCGGACGAGCTCGCCGCTATCTCCTGGACGGCTCCTGGTTCGGCCAGCACGCACCGGATGGGCATCGCCGACGCGATCCGGCTGGCCGCCGCGGTTGACCGGCTGCCCGGCCACCTTGTCGCCTTCGGCATCGAAGTTACGGACATCGGCTTCGGACCCGGGCTGTCGCCCGCCGTTGCCACCGCCGTGCCCGGTGTGGTTCAGGCCGTGCTAGCCGAACTCGCCTGCGCATAGCACCGCCTGAACGATGACGCTGGCTGCGCGCCAGCCTGCCTCAGCTCGTCAGCCTGCCTCAGCTCGCTGTCGCGGCGGTGGTCGCCGGCGGCCGCGCGGCGGCGGCTCCCCGTGCCCGGGGAACGACCATGACCGGCCGCTTCGCGTGGTGCAGCACCCGGAGCGCCACGCTCCCGACCGGGAGGTGGGGCAGATCGGTGCTGTGCGAGGAACCGAGCACGATGTACCGCGCGTCGTGCTCGTCGGCGGCCTCGAGGATCGCCTTCGCTACCCGGCCGACATGGGTCTCGCGGATCTCGGCCGCGACATCGTTGCCCGCTTCGGTCAAGCCGGTCCTGATCGTCTCGACCAGTTCTTCAGCCTCGCCCTCGCCGCAGTCGACCTGCAGCCTGCCAAAACGCCCTACGGCGAATTCGTGTACGTGCAATATGACGATTTTGTCGCCCGCCGCGCGAGCTAGATCGCGTGCCAGCTCCGTGGCTTCCGTGGCGTAATGCTGAGCATCCACCCCCAGCAGAATGGTTCCCATGACCGCAAGCCTCCTTCTATTCGGGCCATATCTGGCCACCAGCTTCATCTCACTCCGGTGACCGCGGGCTGGGCAGGGCGCAAAGGCCCCGGATCGGGAGGACCTGAGCCCCCGGCCCGGCTACAGGTGCTTGCCGACGGCGAAGGCGAGCTCGGCGAGACGGCAGGTGTACCCCCACTCGTTGTCGTACCAGCCGAACGTCTTGGCGAGCGATCCCGCTGCCTGGGTGAGCTGCGAGTCGAAGACGCACGACGCGGGGTCGCCGATGATGTCGCGGGAGACGAGCGGGTCGGTGCTGTATCGCAGCAGGCCGGCCAGCTCTCCCTGGGCGGCGCGCTGGAATGCCTTGTTCACCTCGTCCGGCGAAACCGGCCTGGACAGCAGCGCGGTGAGGTCGGTCAGCGATCCGTCCTCGACCGGCACCCGGACGGCCACGCCATCGAGGCGACCCGCGAGCTCGGGAATCACCAGTCCGGTGGCCCTGGCGGCGCCGGTCGTGGTGGGAACGATGCTGAGGGCGGCGCTGCGGGCCCTGCGCAGGTCCTTGTGCGGGGCATCGAGCAGCTGCTGGTCTCCCGTATAGGCATGCACGGTCGTCATGAACCCGCTGACGAGGCCGAACGCGTCATTGAGCACCTTGGCCATCGGAGCGACGCAGTTGGTGGTGCAGGACGCGTTGGAGATCACGTCGTGCCGCTCGGGGTCGTAGTCCCTGTCGTTGACCCCGGCCACGATCGTGACGTCGGCGTCCTTGCCGGGCGCCGACAGGAGCACCTTGCGGGCGCCTCCCTTCAGGTGGCGCGCGGCGTCGTCCCTGGAACGGAACCGGCCAGTGGACTCGACCACGACGTCGGCGCCGAATTTGCCCCAGTCGATGTCGGCAGGATCACGCTGCGCGAGAATCGCGATCGCGTGGCCGCCTACCTTCATGCCGTCGGCGGTATGACTGATCGGGGCGTGCAGGCGGCCGTAGGTCGAGTCGAACTCGAGCAGGTGCGCGAGGGTGCGGGCGTCGGTGATGTCATTGACCGCCACGACCTCGATCTCCTCAAGCTGCAGTGACCTGCGCAGGAACGCGCGGCCAATGCGCCCGAAACCATTGATACCAACTCGCACCGTCATCGTGTCCTCCTCGCAGGGCAGGCCTCAGCGCCTTCCCTTGCGATCGTGCCTGCCGGGCCTGGCATGCAGCCACGGCTGATGGTCATGACGGTGCGGGACCTTCGGCCCGCTGCGCTCCGGGCGGCCGACGGCGATGTCAGTCAACGGCGGTGCTGGCTACAGCAGGACATCCTCGACCGGCCGCCTGACGCTGACGGCCTGCTGTTCAGTGGCGCCGAACCTGAGCAGCATCTGCGGGTAGGCGCCGCCGGCGAAGTGCAGCCTGATGAACTCGCGCAGCTGGACGATCTCGAGCGGCTGGGTGTGCAGGGCAGCTGACAGGCCGCACGCGGACAGGTACAGCAGAACCCGCTGCAGCGCCTGGCCCGCGCTGATCCAGTTCTCGGGCCGGTCAGACGCGGTGCCGAGCAGGGCGACCACGCCGGCCGACCGCGGCAGCCGGTCCTGGCCCCCTGGCGGCAGCCCCCAGCCGTGGCCGCGGGCGAAATCGCGGGCAGGGAAGCTCGGCTCGATCCGCTCGGCCCTTGCCGGGTAGGCGGTGGCGGGGACGCCGTCACGGCGCTTGCTGCCAGGCGGCGGGGCCCAGCTGGCTTCCTCGCGAGCCCTGGCGGCGTCCTGGCGAAGCGCGAAGTCAGCCGCCTCCACGACGGCGCCGAGCGCTTTGCGCTCAGATTCATCGCTGAGGATGCGGAGCGTCGCCTGCTCCTTCGATCCCTCGTCCCGCACGGCCGCCAGGATGCCGTCGGGCAGCGGCTCGGCGTCGAAGCCGCCGCGATGGGTCCTGCGCCGCCGGATCTCGGCGTAAAGCTCGCGCTCGTAGTCGGCCGGCTGCGTCCGCTCGTTCCAGGTGATCCTCGCGACCAGCTCAGGCAGATCGGGGTCGGGCAGCACCCGGACCTTCGGCACGATGCTGAGATAGCGCAGCGCCACCCTGGCCGTGAACAGTGCCGCACCGCAGCTTATGAGCATTTCCCTGCCGTCGGGGTCAGCCACGGGCAGCCTGCGCTCGCGGTCCGCGTGCATGCCAACCTCGCCGTCGTTCGCGTAGAACCACCAGGGCTGCGTGTTGTGCACGGACGGCGCGTTGACGGCAGCTTCAACCACAAAGCGGGCAATCTGCTCAGGCGTGCTGGCCGGCGTCGGCAGCTCGTCAGATGGAGCCTCGAATATACCCATTTAGTTACCCCGATCACCATTGTCCGTTACCCACGTTGGCGGCGCGCAGGGCCGTCACATAGCCTGCCCGCTCCTGCGCCGAGCCGTCGGCGCCGGCTGGCATCGCCAGCAGCCCGCGCACCTGCTCCAGCGTGCCGAATCCCTTGCGGGACATCCAGCCGACGAGCCCGTCCAGCAGCGCGCCGGCGTACGTCGGGCCGCGCCGGAGCAGCGCCGACGCGGTCATCACCACATCTGCCCCGGCGAGCAGGTACCGCGCGAGGTCGGCGGCGTCGTCGACGCCGGTCGTGGCCGCGAGCGATGCCTGCACTCGCCCGGAGAGCAGGGCGATCCAGGCGCGTGGCAGCCGGGCCTCAGCCGGGCTCGACAGCCCGAATCCGGCGGAGACCGTCAGCGTTTCCGCATCGACATCGGGCTGCAAGAACCGGTTGAACAGGACAAGGCCGTCGGCACCCGCCCTGTCGAGCCGCTGCGCCATCTCCGCGATGGAACTGAAATACGGATGCAGCTTGACGGCGACGGGAACCCTGACCGCTGCCTTGACGCTGGTCACGATGTCGATATGGCGCTGCTCTACCTCGCGCCCGGTGAGCATCGGCTCGCCGAGCGGGTGGTAGATGTTCAGTTCGATGGCCGCGGCGCCGGCCTGCTCGAGCGCGGCGGCGTATCCCGTCCATCCCCCGGCGGTGACCGCGTTCAGGCTGGCGATGACCGGAATGTCCACTGCGGCGGCCGCCCGTTCGAGCAGGCTGAGGTAGCGGCGCGCACCAGGGTCGGCGTCCGCGTCGGCTGCCGCCGGGAAGTAGGACAGGGACTCGGCGAAGCTCTCGGTTCCGGCGTCTGCCCGGGCCGCGTTCTCGGCGGCTTCCTGCCTGATCTGCTCCTCGAACAGCGAGTACAGGACGATCGCGCCGACCCCTGCGGCGGCTAGCTGACGGACGCCGGCGATCGTGTTCGACAACGGCGAGGCCGAGGCGATGAGCGGGTTGCGTAGCTCCAGTCCCAGGTACCTGGTGGTCAGATCCACCGGTGTCACCCCTCCTCCTGGGTCTTCCTAGCATCGGCGGGGAATGTCGCCGGGGCGCGGCTTGCCATCTCCTCGTAGGTGTCCCATCGCTGGTCAACGGCCTGTTGCGCGAGCATGCCGAGGCGTTCTGCCTCCTGCGGATCGGAATTGGCCAGCGTGCGGTACCGCAGTTCGCCGCGCCGGTAGCCGGCCAGGGAGATGCGCGGGCGCGGCGAGTCGAGCAGGAACGGGTTCTGGCCGGCGGACCGCAGCACGGGGTCGTACCTGATCAGCGGCCAGTAGCCGCTGGCCACGGCGCGGTACTGCTGGCCGAGGCCGTCCCGCATGTCGATGCCGTGGGCGATGCAGTGGCTGTAGGCGATGATCAGCGACGGGCCGTCGTACGCTTCGGCTTCGCGGAAGGCACGCAGGGTCTGCTGCGGATCGGCGCCCATCGCGACCCTGGCCACGTAGACGTACCCATAGGCGATCGCCTGCAAGGCGAGGTCCTTCTTGGGCATGGTCTTTCCCGCGGCCGCGAACTTCGCGACGGCCCCGAGCGGCGTCGCCTTGGACGACTGCCCGCCGGTGTTGGAGTAGACCTCGGTGTCGAGCACGAGCACGTTGACATCCCGGCCGCTGGCCAGGACGTGGTCGAGCCCGCCGGATCCGATGTCATAGGCCCATCCGTCACCGCCGACCAGCCAGACGCTGCGCCTGATCAGATGATCGGCCACGCTCTGCAGGTCCGCGACGGGCCGGCCGATGTCCTGCAGGTCGCCAAGCCGGTCCTTCAGATCCTGCACGCGCTCGCGCTGGGTCCGCAGCTCGGACTCGCGCAGCTGCGGCGCCGTGAGGATCTCGTCGACGAGGTCGGCGCCGATGCTGTCGCGCAGCTGCGTCAGTCGGTCACGCGCGAGTTTGCCGTGCTGGTCGGCCGCGAGCCTGAGGCCCAGGCCGAACTCGGCGTTGTCTTCGAACAGCGAGTTCGACCAGGCGGGGCCGCGGCCTTCGGCGTTCGTGGTCCACGGTGTGGTGGGCAGGTTCCCGCCGTAGATCGAGGAGCAGCCGGTCGCGTTCGCGATCAGCAACCGGTCACCGAACAGCTGCGAGAGCACTTTGAGATAAGGCGTCTCACCGCAGCCCGCGCAGGCGCCAGAGAACTCGAAGAGCGGCTGCAGGAACTGAGTGCCGCGGACCGTGCCGAAGTCGACCCTGGACCGGTCGGCCACAGGCAGGGTCTCGAAGAACGAGACGTTCTGCCGCTCAGCCTCGACCACAGCCGTCCGGTCAGTCAGGTTGATCGCCTTTCGTTCGGGATCGCCGGGCGCGGCGACCGGGCATGCCTGCACGCACAGCTCACACCCGGTGCAGTCCTCGGCGTAGACCTGCAGCGTGAACCTCGTGTCCGGCAGGCCGCGCGCGTCGAGCGGTGCGGACCGGAACGTCGGCGGTGCCCCGGACAGCAGCGACTCGTCATAGTAGGTGGACCTGATCACGCTGTGCGGGCAGACGAAGCTGCAGTTCCCGCACTGGATGCACATCTCCGGGTCCCACTCCGCGACCAGATCGGAGATGTTGCGCTTCTCGTACGCCGCCGTACCGCTAGGAAAGGTGCCGTCCGCTGGCAGCGCGCTCACGGGAAGCTCGTCGCCGCGCCCGGCCAGCATGGGCCCTATCACGCTGCGGACGAACTCCGGCGCATGCGCCGGGACGACGGGCGGCGGCACGCGCGCGGACGTGACGTGGCCGGGGACCTCGATCTGGTGCAGCCCCGCGAGCGCCTCATCGACGGCGGCGTGATTGCGCCTGACTACGTCAGCGCCGCGGCGGCCGTAGCTGCTGGAGATCGCCGACTTGATGGCGGCGATCGCCGCATCGCGGGGCAGGACGCCGGAAATCGCGAAGAAGCAGGTCTGCAGCACCGTGTTGATCCGCCCGGCCAGCCCCGCCTCGCGTGCGATCTGGCTGGCGTCGACGGCGTAGAGGGCGATGCCCTTCGCGATGATCTTCTCCTGGACTGGCCGGGGCAGCGCATCCCACACCCGGTCGGGCGGCTCAGCGCTGTTGAGCAGCAGCGTGGCGCCTGGAGCGGCGCGGCCGAGCACGTCGATCCGCTCCAGGATCCCGGCGTGATGGCAGCCGACGAAGCTGGCCTGCTCGATGAGGTAAGGGGCACGGATCTGGTGCGGCCCGAAGCGCAGGTGCGAGACCGTCTGCGAGCCGGATTTCTTGGAGTCGTAGACGAAGTATCCCTGCGCGTGCACGCCTTCCCCGGCGCCCAGGATCTTGATCGTGTTCTTGTTCGCGCCGACCGTGCCGTCCGAGCCGAGGCCGTAGAAGACGGCGCGGACCGTGCCGGCCGGCTCGATGTCCAGCGATGGCTCGTACGGCAGGCTCGTGCCAGACACGTCGTCGGTGATGCCGATCGTGAATCGCCGCCTGGGCCGTTCTCGCCCGAGCTCGGCGAAGATGCCCGCGACCATGGCCGGCGTGAGTTCCTTTGACGACAGCCCGTACCGGCCGCCGCAGACCACCGGGAGGAATTCGCGCGCGCCGTCGCTGACCGCGTCGGCAAGCGTCGCCGTCATTTCGAGGAACAAGGGCTCTCCGGGAGATCCCGGCTCCTTGGTCCTGTCGAGCACAGCGATCCGTGCCGCCGTCGCCGGGATGGCGGCGAGCAGTGCCGCTGAGGGCAACGGCCGGAACAGCCTGACCTGCACGGCACCGACCCGCTCGCCCCTGGCGCACAGGTACCTGACGGTCTCGGCAACCGTCTGCGCCGCCGATCCCATCGAGACGATGACCCGGTCAGCGTCGGGGTGCCCGCAGTACTCGGCAATCCGGTACTGCCGCCCTGTGCGCGCGGCCAGCGCATCCATCGCCACCTGGACCGCGTCGGGTACCGCCGCGTAGAACGGGTTGACGGTCTCCCTGCCCTGGAAATACGTGTCGGGATTCTGCGCGGTGCCCCTGATGAACGGCTGATCGGGAGACATCGCCCTGGCCCTGTGCGCACGGATGAGCTCCGCTGGCACCAGCGCACGGAGATCGTCGTCGGCAAGCATGTCGATCGTGTTCAGCTCGTGCGAGGTGCGGAACCCGTCGAAGAAGTGCAGGAACGGCACCCGGGTCCTGAGCGTGGCGGCCTGCGCGACCAGGGCAAGGTCGTGCGCCTCCTGAACGGAAGCGGAGGCCAGCAGCGCGAAGCCGGTCTGACGGACGGCCATGACATCGGAATGGTCACCGAAGATGGACAGCCCCTGCGCCGCGATGGACCTCGCGGCGACGTGCATGACGGCCGATGTCAGCTCCCCGGCGATCTTGTACATGTTCGGGATCATCAGCAGCAGGCCCTGCGACGCGGTGAACGTCGTCGCCAGCGCGCCGCCCTGCAGCGCGCCGTGCAGGGCTCCGGCGGCGCCGCCTTCGCTCTGCATTTCGACCACCGTCGGAACGCTGCCCCATAGGTTCGGCCGCTTCTTGCTCGACCACTCGTCAGCCAGCTCGGCCATCGGCGACGACGGCGTGATCGGGTAAATACAGCACACCTCGTTGAGCCGGTAGGCGACAGAAGCGGCGGCCTCATTGCCGTCGATGGTCGAGCGCATCACCCACGCTCCTGCGTCATCTCGATCGAGTGCACGGGGCACTGTTCGTAGCACGCGGCGCACCCGGTGCACTTGCCGTAGTCGAACTCGTACCGGTGTCCTGGGCCCAGCTTGATGACCGCGTCCTCCGGGCACGCCCCGAGGCACCCGTCGCACTCACAGCAGTTGCCGCACGACAGGCAGCGCTTGGCCTCGTAGACGGCCTCGCGCTCGGTGAGCCCGCCGAGCACTTCGCCGAAGCCCTCGGTCCGCTGCACCGGATCGGCCTCTGGCTGCTCGCGCCTGGCGGCGTCGCCGAAATACCACAGATTCAGCTGGTCGAAGGTGACCACCGGGCTCTTGGTCCTGACCTCTGGCGATGCGTCACGCAGCCACGCGTCGATGTGCGCGGCAGCCTTCTTCCCGTGCCCGACGCCGACGGTCACCGAGCGCTCGGCTGGCACCATGTCGCCGCCCGCGAACACGCCAGGGCATCCGGTCATCATCGCGGCTGACACCTGCACGGTGCCGTCCGAGCCGAACTGGACTCCGGGAACCTGGCGCAGGAAGCCGGTGTCCGTGTCCTGGCCGATGGCCAGGATCAGGGTGTCCGCGGCGAGGGAGTCAAGGCGGCCGGTGGGCCCGGGGAAGCCGTTCTCATCCAGTTCCATCTCCTCGACCATCAGGTCAGGAGCGTCAAACGTCTTGATGGTCTGCAGCCAGTTGATCCGCACGCCTTCCCGCTCGGCGTCGCCGGTCTCCTCGGCGTGGGCCGGCATCTGCGCGCGCGTGCGCCGGTAGATCACGACGGCGTCGTTCGCCCCTAGCCTGCGGGCGACCCGGGCGGCGTCCATCGCGGTGTCGCCCCCGCCGTAGACCGCCACCCGTCTCCCGATCACCGGCCGCTCCCCCGAGGCGACGCTGCGCAGCAGCGCGACAGCGTCCAGGATCCGGCCAGCGTCCTTCGCCGGGATGTCGACGCGCTTGCTCAGGTGCGCGCCCACCGCGACGAAGACGGCGTCGAAGCGTCCTTCGCGTCGTTCAGCCTCCAGGTCGTCCACCTGGTGCCCGCCGCTCAGCCGCACGCCAAGATCGGTGATCCTGGCGACCTCGCAGTCCAGTACGTCGCGCGGCAGCCGGTAGGCCGGAATGCCGTAGCGCATCATGCCGCCGGCCTGCGCGCCGGCATCGGTGATCTCGACCTGATGACCCCGCCTGGCCAGGTGATAGGCGGCGGACAGACCGCTCGGCCCCGCGCCGATGACGAGCACGCGCTTGCCTGTCGCCACGGGCGGCCTGGAAAACGACCACTCCCGGTCGAGCGCCAGGTCGCCGAGGAAGCGCTCGACCGAGTGGATCGACACGGCACTGTCCAGGCTGGCGCGATTGCAGGCGCCCTCGCAGGGGTGGTAGCACACGCGCCCGTGGATGGCCGGCATCGGATTGTCGGCGACGAGCTGTCGCCACGCGTCCTCGTGCCGGCCGGCCTCGGCGTGCGCCAGCCACGCCTGGATGTTCTCCCCGGCCGGGCAGCCTGCGTTGCACGGGGGCAGCAAGTCGACGTAGACGGGGCGGCGCTCCCGCACGGGGCCGGTCTGTGACCGGCCGTGCAGCAGGTCCGCCAGCGGCGTGAGCTCGAATGCCGAGCCGTGCGCGGGCCCTCCGGGCCGGCTGCTGGCCTCGGGCCCTCCTGGCCGGCTGCTGGCCTCGGGAACCGGCCCGGTTCCCGTCCCGTTCGCGTCCATGCTGCTCCCGCCGTGACTAGCTGTCCGAGGTCCTGCCTACCACACGGGCTTGCGCGTGCGGCAGCGGTGGGCCGGTGCCGCGGCAGGGCCGCGACGCCGGTTCAGACGCTAGCCTGATGTCGGGTAGCGTCCCAGAGTCGAAGGTCCGTTGCGCGAGGCACGCGGGCCATGACGCCGGTCGCGTGCTAGGGATGGGTCAGATGCCAGGAATAGCCGATCTGCTCAGCCGGCTGAGGCCAGCCGGCGCCCCTGGCTCCGCCGTTCGGGAACGCCTGCGCGCCGATCACGCGGCCGAGCTGGCTGCCGAACTGGATCCTGTGCTCGGAATGCTCGCCGCCGCGGACGCGCGCCGCGCTGCCGTCGTGGCAGCGGGCGAGCGCGAGGCCGCCAGGATCAGGGCAGCGGCCTCCGAACGTGCGGCCGGCATCTCGGCCGCCGGCGGGGCCAGGGCAGAGGCCGCCAGGGCGGCAGCGGCCGGCGACGTGATCGCGGCGGCGCGGGCCGAGGCTGCGCGGATCGAGCGAGTGGCCGCCGAAGGCGTGCGGGCGCGGCAGCGGCCGCACGAGGCCGATGTGCGCGCCCTGGCCGAGGAGGCTGTCCGCCTCGTGACGTCGATGCGGCCTGGCGGCGCGCCCGGCCCGCCGGGCGAGGCGTAGCGGCATGATGCCTGGCGCCCGGCTATGAGCTCAGGATGGGTGGCCGGTGACGTGCGGGCCAAGATGCTGGCCCGTCGCCGGCTAGGGCCAGAAACCTGCAAGCGGCTGGCAGCGTGCCGCTCGCTCGCCGACGCGCTGGCGATGCTCGATGAAACGGCGTACCGGGTGGCACCAGAGCGCGTGCCGCGCTCCAGCGGTGATTCGCGGCACGCCCTCGACATGGCCCAGCGGGCGGTCAGCGAGGCGCTGCTCTGGGATCTGCGCGTGCTGGCTGGCTGGCTGCCGCGCGGCGGCACCGCGATGATGCGGGCGCTTGCCGGGTGGTTCGAGATAGCCAACATCACCGAGCGGCTGCGTGAGCTGGATACTGGCACGCCAGGACAGTATTTCGAGCTCGGGGCGCTGGCGACGGCCTGGCCGCGGCTGCGCGCGCTGGCCGGCCCGCCAGGTGTGCGCCGGGCGCTGGCGGCTTCGGCATGGGACGACCCTGGCGGTGATGAGCCGGCCGCGATCGAAGTCGGGCTGCGCGCCATGTGGGCCAGGCGCATCGCCGCCCTCGGCGAGCCGGCCAGGACGTGGGCGGCCGCAGCGATCGTGCTGCTGCTGGCGAGCGAGCGGTTCGCGGCAGGCAGGCCGGACAACACCGCGCTCAGGTCGGTCGCCGCCGCGCTGCTTGGCCGGGCGGCCGCCGCGGGAACGCTCGACGAACTCGCGGCCGGCCTGCCCCGCAGGCTGTCCTGGGTACTGAGCCAGGGCACCGCGCCTGGCGGCCTGTGGCGGAACGAGGCGATCTGGTGGCGGCGGGTCGATCAGGATGGGCGCAAGCTCCTCGGCGCCAAGGGATACGGCCGGGGACCGGTGATCGGCGCGGCGGTGGTGCTGGCTGCCGACGCCAGGCGCGTCGGCTCGGCGCTGGAAGTCGCCGCGCGCGGCGGTGGTTCAGTCGAGGCGCTCGATGCCGTGGCATGAGGCTGCCTATCCGGTCAGGATGGCGCGCATCGCCCTGGTCGCGCCGGCCGGGTCGCTGCGCGACCTGCTGGTGGCGGTGGCAGCGGCTGGGTCGATCGAGATCGACACCGAGCTGACCTCAGATGCCCCGGCCGACCAGTCCGGGACGGCCACCCCGGTGCTCGCGGCGACCGCGCCGGATACTGCCGCGCTGGCCAGGGACGGGCGGCGGGACCTGCTCGCGGGCGAGCGCCAGCTTGTGCGCTACGCGGACTGCGCGGTGCGGCGGCACGGAGCCGCCGCGCTGGCCGGATGGACGCCCGCTGACCAGGTCCGTGCGCTCAGGGCCGCGCTCACGCCGATCGGCTGCGCCGTCATCGTGCTGAGGCGGCCGCGCGGCGCCGAGCCGCCGACGCTGGTCGCCGGCTCGGCTGGCCGCCAGGCGCTGAACCCGCTGGTCTCGACGTACGGGACGGTTCCCTATCCTGACGCGAATCCGGTGTGGCTGGCCTGGGCCGCCTACGTGCTGATGTTCGGGATGATGTTCGGCGACGTCGGGCACGGCCTGCTGCTGATCGCGGCCGCGATCGCGCTCAGGGGCGGGTGGCCGGCGTCCGTGCGCCGGTACCGGGGAGCGTGGCCGTTCGTGGCCGGAGCCGGACTCACCGCGACGATTTTCGGCCTCGCCTACGGCGAGTTCTTCGGGCCGACCGGCGTCCTGCCGGCGCTCTGGCTGAACCCGATCGCCAGCCCGGTGCCGCTGCTGGCGGCGGGCCTGGGGTTCGGCGCCGTGCTGCTGGCCGGCGCCTACACGCTTGGCGTGGTGAACAGGTGGCGCGAGGGAGGCTGGCGAGCCGCGCTGTATGCGCCGTCGGGCCTGGCCGGTTCCGCGCTCTTCCTGGGCGCTGGCTTGCTCGCGCTCGGCTGGTACCGGCAGGCCGGCGTCCTTGTCGCGGCGGGAACCGCGCTAGCGGCTGGCGGTCTCCTGGTGGCCTTCGCGGGATTCCTGGCCGCGGCCGGCGGCGGCGGATACGGGGCGCTGCAGGCGGCGGTCGAGGTTGTCGACCTGGTAGTCAGGCTCGGCTCGAATATCGCGTCCTTCGCGCGGCTCGCCGCGTTCGGGCTCGCCCACGCGGCGCTCGGCCTCCTGGTGTGGGACGGAACGAGGGCGCTGTGGCACCGGGGGGGCATCATGGTGGTGGTGGCGGCAGCGTTGCTGATCGTGGGCAACGCGCTAGCCTTCGCGCTCGAGGGGCTGGTCGCGGCCGTTCAGGCGATCCGGCTTGAGTACTACGAGTTGTTCTCGCGCGTCTTCGTCGATGAAGGGCGCGCGTTCCGGCCCTGGCGGCTGAGAATCGACCGTGGCGAAGCGGGCGGCGGGAGAATGGCAGCAGACCCGCGATCGCGCGGAGCGCTGGTGCCATCGCGATAAAGGAGGGGTAATGGCCATCTGGCTGGCCGGTATTCCAGTCATAGCGGTGAGCGTCATACTCGGCCGGATCGCGGCCAGGCACCGACGTCGTGCCGGATACCTGCTCGCTGCCGCGAGCGTGCTCATCCTGGCCGCTGCCGTGGGCTTGCTCGTGGTCGCGGCCGGCCCGGCCGGCGCGAGCCCGACCGCGACGGCGGCCGCAGCGGCCGCCGGCGGTGCTGCTGGCGGTAATTCTGCTGCCCTGCTCGGAGCCGCGATCGCGGTCGTAGGCTCGACGATCGGGGCTGGCATCGCCGTCGCGTATGTCGGCGCCGCCGCGCTCGCGGTGATGAGCGAACGGCCTGAACTCTTCGGCCGCTCCATGGTCGTCGTCGGGCTTGCCGAGGGAATCGCCATCTACGGCCTGATCATCGGCATCTTCCTGATCGGAAAGAGCTGACCGGTGGCGCGGGCGGCCATCATCGGCGATCCTCTGCGGATCTACGGCTACGGCCTGGCCGGGGCGTTGCTCTTTCCGGCATCAGACCAGCCTGACGTCATGCGCGCCTGGCAGGACCTGCCGGGTGATGTGGCCGTCGTGCTGCTGACCGGGCAAGCGGCCCGGTGGCTCGAGGGTGAGCTGTCGCGAAGGCCAGGCGTCGTGCCGGTGGTCATGCCTGAGCCGAAGTGGTCATCTCCCGGGCCGGTGCAGGGGGAGCCATCGTCATGACCCTGACCACCCGGCAGGACACGGCCCTCGAACCGGTCAGGACCGCGCTGGCGACCACCGCGGACGCGCGAGCGGCCAGGACGGTGGAAGCCGCCCAGGCCGCAGCGGGCGCCCTGCAGACCGACGCTCAGCGCGCCGCCGACGAAACGGTCGCCCGCGCGGCCGCCGAAGGCGTCGCGGGCGCGAGGCCCGCCGCCATGGCCGAGCTGGCCAGGAGCAGGCGGGCGGCAAGGTCGATGGTCCTTGAGGCTGACCGCGCTGCCCAGCAGTACCTCGCAGAACGTATCCGCGCTGCAGTGCTCGCCTTGCGAAACGAGGCCGGATACCCGCAGCTCCGCGACCGGCTCAGCGAGCTGGCCGCTGGCGCTGCGGGGCCGGGCGCCGTGCTCGCCGATCATCCGGACGGCGGCGTGATAGCGACCGGTCCAGGCGTGGTGGTCGACTGCTCGCTCGGCAAGCTCGCCGACCGGGCCATCGCCGCGCTCGGCGCGCGGATCGCTGAGCTGAGCGCATCGTCCGCCGCCGATCACCACGGGCCGGCGCGTGGCTGACGGCAACGGCCAGGTCAGCCGCGTCAGCGGTCCGCTCGTCGAGGTGTCAGGGCTGCCGCGGGTCGCGATGTCGGACATCGTCGAGCTCGGGCCGTCCCGGCTGCCTGCCGAGGTCGTCGCGATCAGCCGGGACGTCGCCATTGTCCAGGCCTACGAGTACACCGGCGGCCTGATGCCAGGCCAGCACGTGGTGGGCCGGGGCGAGCAGTTGTCCGCGCGGCTCGGCCCGCACTTGCTTGGCGCGGTCTTCGACGGGTTGCTGCGGCCGCTCGCCGGGGCCGGCCCGTGGCTGGACCCGGCCGCCTCAAGCCAGCCTGGCGAGATGGCGCTCGAAGGCGTGCCGCGCTATGACTTCACGCCGGCGGCCAGCAACGGTCAGGTTGTCGCCGCTGGCGGGTGCCTCGGCACGGTGCGCACGAGGGGCGGCGTGCCGTACCGCGTGCTCGTGCCGCCGGGAGCCGCGGGAGCCGTCGAGCAGCTGCGGCCAGCCGGCCAGGTCGACGCGACAGCGGCGATCGCGACCGTCGGCGGCGTCCCCGTGCCCCTGACCTCGTCCTGGCCGGTCCGGCAGCCGATGCCGTTCGCCGAGCGGCTCGAGCTTGACGCTCCTTTGCAGACCGGGCAGCGGGTCATCGACCTGCTATTCCCCGTGGTCCGCGGCGGTACGAGCGCCGTGCCAGGCGGCTTCGGCACCGGTAAGACGGTACTGCTGCAGCAGATCACCAAGTGGTGCGACGCCGACGTGATCGTCTTCGTCGGCTGCGGCGAGCGCGGCAACGAGCTGGCCGAGATGCTCACCGAGCTGTCGGATCTCAGCGACCCCCGCACCGGCGGCTTGCTCGCCGATCGGACCGTTGTCATCGCCAACACCTCGAACATGCCGATGATGGCCAGGGAAGCCAGCATCTATACGGCGGCGACGGTCGCAGAGCACTTCAGGGACATGGGCCTGCACGTCGTCGTGATCGCCGATTCCACCTCGCGCTGGGCAGAGGCGCAGCGCGAGTTCTCCAGCAGGGCCGGTGAGATGCCCGCCGAGGAGGGCTACCCGGCGAGCCTGGCGTCGGCGCTCGCGGCGTTCTACGAGCGAGCCGGCCGGTTCAGGACCCTCGGCGGCGCCGAAGGCTCGGTCACCATCATCGGGGCGGTGTCGCCGCCGGGCGGCGACATGACCGAGCCAGTGACCTCCTACACGCAGCGGTTCGTGCGATGTCAGTGGGCGCTGGACCGCGACCTCGCCTACGCCAGGCACTATCCGGCCGTTTCGTGGGCCGCGTCCTTCGCGCGCGACGTCGGCGCGATCGGCACCTGGCGCGCCAGGAACGGCGACCCTGGATGGTCGGCCAGGCGCGGCAGGCTGGCCGGCTTGCTCGCCGAAGCCGACCGGGTTGGCGAGCTCGCCGAGCTGATCGGGCTCACCGCGCTGCCGCCGCGGCAGCGGATGGCGATCCTGGCCGGGCGCTTGCTGAGGGAGGGCCTGCTGCAGCAGAGCGCCGTCAGCGCAGCGGACGCGTACAGCGACGCCCCAAGGTCAGCGGCACTGGCGGACAGCGTGATCGCCGTGGCCGACCGGTGTGACGCGCTGGCCGGCGAGGGCGTCGCGGCTGACGTGATCGAGGATCAGGACTACTCGCCGCTGCTGCGGGCCAGGGAGGATGCCGGAACAGCTGAGCAGGTGACGGCGATGGCCGCCAAGCTGCTCGACAGCCTCGGCGTGCTAGGGCCCGGCCAGGTGCAGGCGAGCGAGCAGCCGGCCGCCGAGCAGCCAGGACAGGCACATGACTGACTGGGCCCGGCCCGAGTTCACCAGCGTCGACGAACTGCGCGGCCCGCTGCTCGTCGCCCGCGGCGTCACGGGAATCGGCTGGGACGAGTTCGCGACCATACGGCTGGCGACCGGCGAGATCCGGCATGGGCTGGTGCTCGAGACGAGCCGCGACCTGGCCGTGCTCGAAGTCCTTGAGGGCACCGCCGGCCTGGATCCGGCCGCGACGCGGGTGGAGTTCTCCGGCAGCCCGCTGCGGATTCCGGTCGGCACGCAATGGCTCGGCCGGGTGTGCAACGGACGCGGCGAGCCCAGGGACGGCGGGCCCGCGGTGGCGGGCCAGACGACGATGCCGGTGGCCGGCAACCCGATCAATCCCGCGATGCGACTGCCCCCGGCCGAGCCCGTGCTCACGGGCATCTCGGTCATCGACGAGCTGATGACGCTGGTACGAGGCCAGAAGCTGCCCATCTTCTCGCTGGCTGGCCTGCCCCACCTGGAACTCGCGGGCCAGATTGCCGCCCAGGCGTCGGCGAGCGGCGAGCCGTTCAGCGTGGTCTTCGCGGCCATGGGGCTGACCCACGCCGATGCGGCCGCGGTCAGGACAGTCCTCGAGGAGCGCTCGGCGCAAGGTGAGCTTCTGCTGCTGCTGAACCTCGCGGACGAGCCGGTGATCGAGCGCATCCTCACGCCCCGGCTGGCCCTGACCATCGCGGAGCATCTTGCGTTCTCGGCTGGCAGGCACGTCCTCGTGGTGATGGCGGACATGACGAGCTACTGCGAGGCACTGCGCGAAGTCTCCATCGCCAGGGGCGAGCTACCCGCCAGGCGCGCCTACCCCGGGTATCTGTACAGCGACCTGGCATCGCTCTACGAGCGCTGCGGCCGGATCGACGGCCTGCCTGGCTCGGTGACGCTGATGCCTGTGCTGACCATGCCCGCCGGTGACATCACGCATCCTGTTCCCGACCTGACCGGGTATATCACCGAGGGTCAGGTGGTGCTCTCCGCCGACCTGCATGCTCGGGGCATCTACCCGCCCGTGGACGCGCTGTCCTCCCTGTCCAGGCTCATGCGCCATGGCGTGGGAGCAGGCAGGACCAGGAAGGATCACCTGGATGTGGCCGCCCAGACGCTGGCGGCCCTGGCGGCGGCCAGGCGCGCACGCGAGCTGTCCGAGCTCGTCGGGACGGCGGCGCTCAGTGACTCCGACCGGCGGTACATCGATCTCGAGCGCGCGTTCGAAACCCGGCTGATGAGCCAGGACCAGACGGATAACCGTACGCTCGACGAGACCCTCCGGCTGGCCTGGAACGTCCTCAGCATGTTGCCGCGCCGGTTGCTGACCATGCTGCCGGCCGGGGCAATCGACGAGTACTACGAGCCGGAGAACGGCGGCGGCCGGTGAGCGGCCCAGGGGCCAGCGGTCCCCGGATACGCGTGCCGCCGGGCCGGGCAGGACGGCTGCAGCTTGACCGCCGCCTCGCGGCGGCACGCAGCGGCGCTGACCTGCTCGACCGCAAGCTGCGCATCCTGACGGCCGAGCTCGCCGGCCTGCAGCAGGCTGCCGCGCGGACGGAACGTGATTGGCACGCGCTCGCCGCCGCGGCTGACCAGCGGCTGCTCGTCGCCGCGCTGCTTGGTGGCCAGCGGGCGACCAGGCTGGCCATGCCGGACGGGTTCGCCGGGGTGGAACTCAGGTACGCGATCACGATCGGGATCCGCCGCCCGGCGGGCGGCAGCTACGCACCGCCGCGAGGGCCTGACCCGTGGGCCGGCCTGGCCGTCGCGGAGGCCAGGCAGGCGATGCGCGCCGCGCTCGCCGCAGCGGTCGACCACGCGGCCGCGGCCCGTGCCACGCAGCTCATCGACGCCGAGGTCGCCGCCACCAGGATCCGGCTGCGGGCCATCAGCGACCGGCTAATTCCCCGGCTCGAGCAGGCGCGCGCCGAACTGGTCCTGGCCATCGACGAACAAGAGCGCGGCGACGCGATCAGGCTCAGGCGCGCCGGGCAGGCTGGCCGTCACCTAGGCCATCATGCGGGCCGCGGCTCGCCGCCATGATGCCGGCGCCCGGCGCTGAGATCGCGGACGACCACGACGGGGCAGGTGGCGTTGTGAACGCAATGATGGGTGACCGAGCCGAGCAGGGCCTCGGTGATGCCGCCGTGCCCGCGGCTGCCCACGACCAGGAGTTCGGCCGCGGCTGCCTCTTGCAGCAGCACCTTGGCCGGGCTGCCGTGCACAACCTTGGAGACGATCTTGACGGGCGATCCGGGGTCGGGGGCCTCGAAGATCGCGTCCTCGACCATGTGCTTCGCCAGGGCCTTGAAGTCGACGTCCTCAATCGGCATCGGGAACCAGTAGTACGCCGTCACCACCTCGACGACCGAGCCGGTGCGGGCACCCTGAACGATCGCCCACTCCAAGGCTGCCTTGGAGGCGGCTGAGCCGTCCACGCCCACGACGATCCGGGGTTGCCGCTTAGCTTCGAACTGTGTCATGGCTCTCCTCCCTCCTGGAGGGACACGTCCTCATCTCGATCACATCGCTCCAGCGCGCGTACTGGGAGAGGCAAACGTCCTGTCTTGCCAGGTCCTCCGCACCGCCTGAGCTGTCCGCGGTCAGGCGGCCCAGGCCGGCGGGCGTCAGGTCAGGCCGGGTCGCGCTCGATCGGGCAGGTCATGCACCGCGGCCCGCCCCGGCCGCGGCCGAGTTCACTGCCAGCGATGGTGATGACCTCGATGCCATGCTCGCGCAGCATCGTGTTGGTGGGGACGTTTCGCTCGTATCCGGCCACCACGCCGGGCGTGACGGCCAGGTAATTGGTGCCGTCGTCCCATTGCTCGCGCTCGGCGGCGCGCGCGTCCTCGTCCGTGGTCAGCACGGTGACCTTGTCCACCTCGAGAGCTTCGGCCAGGCTCTGCCAGAGGTCGTGGTTCCGGGTCACGGCCAGGCCGGTCTCGCCATCGCCGGCGGTCAGCGTCCACGAGCGCAGCCGCGGGTCGAGATACGGATAGCGGACGAAGGTCGCCTTGTCGACCATCGTCATCACGGTGTCGAGGTGCATCATCGCGCGGGTGGCGGGCAGTTCCACGGCGATGACGATCCGTGCCTGGCCGCTGCGCAGCAGCGCGCCGGTGAGCAGCTCGACCGCCATCGGGGTGGTGCGCTCTCCCATGCCGATCATCACGGCGCCATTCCCGAGGACGTGCACGTCCCCGCCCTCGACGCTCGCAGGCAGATGAGTCGCGTCGTCGTCGCCGTAGTACCTGGCGAACGACTGGCCGGCGAACATCGGGTGGTACCGGTAGATCGCCCTGCTGTGCAGGGTCTCGCGCTGCCTGGCGGGCTTGGCCATAGGGTTGACCGAGACCCCGCCGTAGATCCAGCACGAGTTGTCGCGCTGGAACAGGTGGTTGGGCAGCGGCGGCAGGATGAAGTCGTCCGACCGCAGCATGTCCCATCGCAGGCTGCGCAGCCTGCCGGGATGCAGGTCCGCCTTGAGGACACCGCCGACCAGGTACTCGGCCAGCTGCTGGCCGTCGAGGTCATCGAAGAGCTTGCGTACAGGCGCGACCAGGTTCGGGCCGAGCACTTCCGGCGTGCAGACACGGTCCAGCACAAACGCGCGGCCCTCGGGCAGGCCGAGCGTCTGGCCGAGCAGCTGGCCGAAATAGTGCACGGTCACGTCCTTGTCCCTGAGCACCTCGGCGAAGGCGTCGTGCTCCTCCTTCGCCTTCTTCGCCCACAGGACGTCGTCGAAGAGCAGGTCGGCGACATTCCGTGGCGTGAGCCTGGACAGCTCGAGCCCCGGCCGGTGCACGATGACCTGGCGGAGCCTTCCTACCTCTGACTGCACGGTGAAGCTCATGACGTTGCCTCCCTGCTGCTGGCCTCGCCCTTCGGGCCGGCTGCTGGCCTCTCCGCCTGGCCGGCCTGCGGCTGAGCCTGCCGGCCCGGTAAGTATCCCCGCTCACGCCGCGCTGGGAAGCCGGCGACGGGCGGCTATGAACGCGTACACCACGATCCCGGCCAGAACCAGGACCAGGGCCTGATAGACGGCCTGGTAACCGGCCGCGAAGGTGACCCACGGCGAGAACAGGACGCTGACTCCCGCGACGCCGAGGTCCCTGGCGAGCAGCCAGCCCTGCACCCGGCGGCGCCGGGACACCAGGTAGGTCAGCTGAGCGCAGGCCGAGAGCAGGTACGGAATGGCGACTGTCACCACGGTGAGGTCGACCAGGTCGGTGAACACCGTCAGGCCGGTCGCGGTGGTGTAGCTCCACAGCATCAGGATCGACGGCAGCACAGCCGCGAGGACGATGCCGAACCACGCGGAGTCGCGGCGGTCGGTCCAGCCGAACGCCCTCGGGAAGAGCCCGTCGGCCGCGACCGCGCGGGAGACCTCAGCGGTAACCAGCGTCCAGCCGTTCAGCGCGCCGATCCCCGAGACAACCGCCAGGCCGGCGACCAGGTGGCCCGCCCACGCGCCCTGACTGAAGATCGTCTGGAACGCGTTGACGAACGGAGCGCCGTTGTTGACCAGGTCGTGGTGCGGCACCAGGCCCATCACGGCGGCCGCTGCCAGCACGTACAGGATCGCGCTCGCCGCGGTACCGAGCAGCGAGGCCCGGCCCACGTTCTTCTTCGGATTCCCGACCCGCTTCGCGGTGATCGCGGCGGCCTCCACGCCGATGAACGAGAACAGCGCGACGCCGGCGGCGATGCCGATCGCGCTGTACAGGCTTCCACCTGAGGCGTTGAAGGCGCCGAAGTTGCCGGAGTTCACGAAGAACCAGCCCACCACGGCGACGAACAGCAGCGGGAGGAACTTGAGCGCGACGGTCAGGTTCTGGAACCAGGCCATCCGCCTGACCCCGGCCAGGTTCACCACGGCAGGAAGCCAGAGGCCGATCAGCGCGATGCCCCAGTCGCCCATGGCTGAGGGCTTGATGCCGAACAGCGCGTCCACGTAGAACACCCACGCGGACACGATGGCGGCGTTGCCGGCCCAGGCCTGGATCCAGTAGCACCAGCCGGTCAGGTATCCGGCGAAGTCGCCGAACTCGTGCCTGGCAAAGGCGTACATGCCGCCGTCCGCGCTCGGCACTCGCTTCGTGAGCTGGCCGAACAGAACGGCCAGCGTCATCGCGCCAACGGCGATCACGCCGAGGATCAGCAGCGAGACCGTGCCGGCCTGGGCCAGGACGGCTGGCATAGCGAACACGCCCGTGCCGATGATGCTGCCGATGACCAGGCCGGTGGCCGATGTGAGGCCTAGCGCGCGGGCCCTTGCCTGGTTGCGCAGAGATAGATCGGCCAGCTCGCCGCCCGCGGCCTCGCTGGCGGTGCGGCGGGAGCCCGTCCCGCCCTGATGGTGTTGGTCACAAGAATCACGTCCCTCCACGGGAAGCGACCTCCGGCTCTCGCCGGGATTGGTGTCTTTGCCGCTCTAAGCGTCATCAAGAGGGTCGTGCCGGATACAGGGGCAGACATCCCTAGTTAGGTCCCTGCCCGGCTGCGGGACACGGCGATGGCCGCCCGGCTTGTGCCGGGCGGCCATGCGGCGACGGTGACGGGCGTCAGATGAAGAGCAGCTGAGCGCCAGCGGTCTTCTCGATGAAGTCCGCGGCGCTGATGATGCCCCCGACCTGGTCGTAGAGGTCGCTCTCGTCCAGGTGCATCATCTCGGCAGACAGCCGGCAGGCCCACAGGTGGCCGCCGGAGTCGACGATCTGGGCGAGGAACTCGGGCACATCAGGAACGCCGACGTCGTTGATCTGCTTGCGCATCTGGTGCGTGGCCATCGCGGTCATGCCTGGCAGGCCGCCGAGGCCCTGCGGCATGTGCGTGGCCGTGTTGCCGAGCATGGTGAACTTCAGGTCGCCCATCCGCGACTTCGTGATCATGTCGAAGCCCCAGAAGGTGAAGAACAGGTCGACCTCGACGCCTTCGCCGAGCGCGGCGTTGGCGAGGATGAGGCCCGGGTAGGCCATGTCCAGGTTGCCCTTGGAGCAGACGATGGCGAGCTTGCGCCCGGTCGCGTCGTCGCCGAAGTCAGGGACAACAACGGGTGCGGTCTGGTTCATCGTCATCGGGACCATCTCCTTCGGGCCGCGCTCACACGCAGCCGACCGGCTTGGGCAACCCGGCGATGTAGGCCATCTTCTTGGCGGGCTTGCCAGGGAACAGGGTGAACAACTGCTTGACCGGGACTCCGGTCCTGGTGGACACGCGCCGCAACGTCGCTGTCTCGCCTTGCTCGGCGTGATCCGCCCGCAAGAACCTGAGCACTTCGAGGTGCGAGCCGGTGAGCTCGATGCCGATCTGCGCGGCGAGCTGCCTCGCGAGGTCCTCGCTCCACTCGTCGTAGTCGGTCAGGAAACCCTCGGCGTCCACGTGAACCTGGGCGGTCCCGATGGTGGTGACGGTCATGACGTCTCCCCTCTCCTGTCAGGCACCGTCCTGTCAGGCTTGTGCTTGCCGGCCATCGACATGTGCGCCGGCAGCGGGATCGGACGGCCAGGAAGCAGCAGGTGCCAGTACATCCAGCGGAACGCGAGCTTGCCCCAGTGGTTCGCCGTGCTCTCCCGCAGCAGTCTGAAAGGCCCGACGACGGGCACCGGGTACGTGCCGGTCAGCGGCTCGGTGTCGTAGTTGAAGTCGATCAGCAGGCCCTTGCCGTCACCCGACTCGACGAAGCAGTTCGTGTGCCCGTCGAAGCTTCCGGTCATCGGCCGGCCGGCGATGTGCTGGAGGAAGTTGCCGGTGAAGACGTCGACAGCGAAGTGCGCGACAGAGCCAGCCTTGGATGTCGGGATATTGTTCGCGTCCCCGATGGCGAAGATGTTGTCGTGCGCCGCGGACAGCAGCGTGTGCTTGTCCACAGGCACGTAGTTCAGTTCGTCGCCCAGGCCGGAGCGGGCGATGTAGTCGGCGCCCATGTTCAGCGGCACGGTGACGAGCAGGTCGAACGGAATTTCCCGCTCGTCGTAGGAAACGAGCGCCTTCGCCTCGTCATCGATCCGCTCGACCATGAAATCGGTCTCGATCGCGATCTTGCGTTCGTCGAGCATCCAGCTGAGCTGTCTCGTGCAGATCGGCTTCGTGAACGCGCCGGGCAGCGGCGTGACGTAGGTCAGCTCGACCCGGTCGCGCATACCGCGATTCCTGAAGTACGCCTCGGCCAGGAACGTGAACTCCAGCGGGGCAACCGGGCACTTGATCGGCATGTCGGTGATGTGCACGACGACCCGGCCCGCGTCGAACTTCGCGAGTGCCGCGGCAAGCGCGGTCGCGCCGTCGAGGCTGTAGAAATCGAAGATGGAGCGGCGCCACTGCGGACCGAGCATTCCCGGCGTCTGGTCGGGCCGCGGCGACGTCCCTGTCGCGATGACCAGGTAGTCGTAGCCGAGCGTGCGGCCGTCAGCCAGGTGCACCTCGTCAGCGTCGGCGTCGACCTTGTCGATCTCGCCGAGCATGAACTCCACCCCGTCAGGGATGAACTGGCGGCGCGGCCTGGTCACGTCGGCGGGCCGGTAGGTGCCGAACGGCAGGAACAAGAACCCTGGCTGGTAGACGTGCCGCTCGTCCTGGTCGACGACGGTGATCTGCCAGTGCGCGCTGTCGAGCTTGCGGCGCAGCTTATTCGCCACCATCGTGCCAGCCGTGCCGCCGCCCAGTATCAGCAGTCGCTTCACGTTGCCCCCCTCAGAACCGGCTCATTCCGCCTCCGACGCTAAGGTTGGCCCCCGCTGACCAGGCAGGGCCCGAGGTCCCGAAGCGGCGGGACGTTCAGTCCCTGGCCGGCCTGACGTGCGAGCCTGCAGGACGTCAGGACGGCCGCGCACGCGCACGGCGCGACCGTCAACGACGCCGTCCTCGTAGCCGTCACCGGTGCCCTGCACCGGGTTCTGTCCGCCGGCGGCGAGCCGACCCCGACCACTTCGCCCGGCTTGATGCCCTGACCCGGGCAGTGCGCGCCGAACTGGACCTCATCACCCGCCCCTACACCGTCCACCGCAGCCGTGGCGCGGGCCTCGGCAGCCGCCCGGCCAGGCGCGGCTGGGAGCGCGTCGGGACCTAGGAATCCCGTGCGCTCACCTTGTGCGGTGCCTTGCGCGGTGTCGGGCGCGTCGTCCTGGCCACTCCGAGCTGCAGGATCAGCTGCGGCGCGCCTTGCAGCCTGAGGCTGGACTTGATCATGGCCCTGGCCGCTGGGGACTCGAGCGGCTGCGAGTACAAGGCCGCGAAGACCCACTGGGTCGCGGCGTGCACCAGCACGCGATGCAGGGCCTGCCCGGCGCGGATCCAGGCCAGCCTGTTGTCCGCGTCGGTCACGAGGATCGCGGTCGCGGCCGGCGGCGTGCGGCTCAGCTCCCGTGAGGACGCGTGCTGCCCGTTCGCGAGGTCACGCTGCGCCAGCCAGCCGGGATGCGGAGCGGCGCCCGCGGCGAGCACGCTGGCGGGAATGCCGTCCCTCGCGTGGCTGCCCGGCGGCTGCACCCAGCGGCCGACGTCAGCCCTTGACCTAGGGTCTGCGTTCAGTGTGGCTGCCGCCCTGGCGACCAGGCTGGCCAGCTGAGTGAACTGGGCTGGCCGGCCCACCAGCGCCAGCGCCGCGTGCTCGGCGACGGCGTCGTGCTGCAGCCCGATCAGCAGCCCGGGCGGCAGCGGCTGGCGAACGTAGGCATCGCGGTGGGTATGCCGGTGCGGCATCGCGTCGATCATGCGGCGCTCCGCCACGGTCGGCGGCGCCAGCTCGCCAAGCCGTACGCTCGCGAGCAACTGGGCCTGCATCGGATCAGGCAGCAATCTGACCACCGGCTGGTACCCGATGGCCCGGATCGCGAGCCTGAGGCCGTAGAGCGCGGCCCCGCAGCTGATGATCATCTCCCGGCCCGCCAGATCGCTGCCGAGCCTGCGCTCGGGATCGGCGTACAGCTCGATCGTCGTGGGCGTGACCCTGAATTGCCACGGCTGCGAGTTGAGTATGGACGGGGCACGGGCGGCCGCTGCCAGCAGCCCGTCAGCGGCGCCGGCCGGGAATGGAACTGGCCGGAGCTTCACCTGCGGTACGTACATCATTCTCACCACCTGACGAGTACCAGCAGGCTGCCTGAGGCTGGACCCGCGGAAGTAGGGCCGCTGGGAGGGGAAGATGAGGACCTAGGTACTGATTTCCGGCGGCACGCCGCCGGGACCTACGCCTCTACCGTCTAGGTCACGGCTGGCAACCTGATGGGTAGGACCGGAGGAGCAGTGGGCAACAGGGGCAGGACCGAAGGCGAAAGCGATGCCGGCCTCGGCGCCGGTGGCCGCCAGGATGCGGCCGCGAAGCCGCCCGGCGGCACCTGCCGGTGTGCACGGTGGCGTGCGGTTCCCTGGGTGATGACGATGCCCAGGCGTCTGCGATGCGCGGCTGTGGCGATCGCGGCCAGCTACGCCGCGCTGCAGGTAGTCGGCAGGACCGCCGGATCGACCGCGGCTGAGCGGCGCTCGCCGTTCCCTGGCGACGAGGTGGTCCCCGATCCGAACGTGGTCTCCAATCATGCGGTGACGATCGCCGCTCCGCCGGAGGCGGTCTGGCCGTGGCTGACCCAGATGGGCTGGCATCGGGCTGGCTATTCCACGCCCCGGTGGGTCGACCTGGTGTTCTTCCCCGCGAACTGGCCGAGCCTGGACAGGCTCGACCCCGGGCTCACCCGCGATCTCGCCACCGGCGACACGGTGCCCGACGGACCGCCGGGCACGGCCTGGTACGTCGCCCTCATTCCGGCCGACGCCATCATGGCGACTGGCATGCTGCGCGGCATCAAGCGGCGGGCGGAGGCGAGGCCCGCATGACGCGGCCTCCGGGCGACCTGAACGCTGCGCTGCTCCCTGTCATCAGCGACACCGCAGCCGACCCCGGGCTGTCAGCCGCTGAAGCCGCCCTCAGGCTACGCGAATACGGGCCCAACGAGCTGCCGAGGGCGCGGCCAGCGCCGCTGTGGCGCCTTGTCGCGAGCCAGCTGCGTGATCCGCTGATCCTGGTGCTGCTGGTCGCCGCTGCGCTGACGCTGGGCACCGGCGACTGGACAGACGCGTCGGTCATCGTCCTCGTGATCGTCGTGAACACGAGCGTCGGGGTGATTCAGGAGGTCAAGGCCGGCCAGGCGATCGCGGCGCTGTCCGAGCTCACCGCGCCCGACGCGAGGGTGCTGCGCGACGGCGGGCAACGCCAGATCCCGGCCGCTGACGTAGTGCCCGGCGACGTGCTGGTACTCGCTGAAGGCGACATCGTGCCCGCCGACGCCAGGCTGGTGGAAGCGGCCGCGCTGCTCGTGGACGAGTCGGCCCTGACGGGCGAGTCGGCGCCGGTGGATAAGACTCCAGCGGGAGACGACGGCGTCGTGTCAGCGGGCACCGTGGTCACCCGCGGGCGCGGCCGCGCCGTCGTGACCGCGACGGGCGCGGCCAGCGCCATGGGGCGGATCGCCGCGCTCGTCGGGGCGCGTCCAGGACTCACCCCGCTGCAGCGCCGCCTGGTCGGCATCGGCCGGGTGCTTGCCGCGGGCGCGGTCGTTCTGTGCGCGATCGTCATGGCCATCGGGCTCGTCAGGGGCCAGCCGGTGGAGCTCATGGTCATCACCGCGATCAGCCTGGTCGTCGCGGCGGTCCCGGAGTCCCTGCCGGCCGTGGTCACCCTGGCGCTCGCGCTCGGTGCGCGGCGCATGTCGGCCAGGCACGCGCTCATCAGGAGGCTGCCCGCGGTCGAGACGCTCGGCGCGGTGACCGTTCTTGCCACCGACAAGACCGGCACCCTGACCGAGGGAACGATGGTCACCAGGCGGCTGTGGACCCGCGAGGGCGACGCCGAGATCAGCGGCTCGGGTTACGGCCCGGACGGCGCGGTGACCCGCGACGGCAGGCACCTCCGCGCGGGCGACGCTACCGGCGTCGACGTCCTGCTGACCGCCGGCATGCTGTGCAACGACGCGGCGCTCAGGCCCCCGGGGGACGATCAGCACGACTGGACGGCCATCGGCGACCCGACAGAGGCTGCCCTGCTCGCCGCCGCGGCTCGGCTCGGGCTCAGCGCCGCGTCGGTGACCGCCCGGTTCCCCAGGATCGCCGAGCTGCCCTTTGACAGTGACCGCAAGCGGATGACGACCGTGCACCGGCTGGAGCGCGGAGGGGTCCGCGTGATCTGCAAGGGCGCGCCAGAGGCAATGCTGTCCGGCGCGGTCATCAGCGACGAGCCCGCGTTGATCAGCCGCGCCGCCGCGCACGCCGGCGACCTCGCCGCCAGCGGCTTCCGCGTGCTCGCCGTCGCATCAGCGGACCGGCCAGGCCAGCCGCCCGTGCCGGAGCTGGAATCAGGGCTGCGCCTGCTCGGCCTCATCGGCATCCTCGACCCGCCGAGGCCGGCCGCCGCGGCGACGATCGCGTCCTGCCGTGCGGCGGGCATCAGACCCGTGCTCATCACCGGCGACCATCCGGCCACGGCGCGGGCCATCGCCGCGGACGTCGGCATCATCGGCCCCGACGATGAGGTCGTCGACTGCCGGGACGGCGACCTGCAGGGGCGCAGCCTGAATGCGCCCGTCTACGCACGGGCAACGCCCGAGCAGAAGCTCGCCATCATCAGCGCCCGGCAGGAGGCCGGTGACATCGTGGCGATGACCGGTGACGGGGTGAACGACGGCCCGGCGCTGAACCGTGCCGACATCGGGGTCGCGATGGGCAGGCGAGGGACGGAGGTTGCCCGCCAGGCTGCCGACCTGGTCCTGGCCGACGACGAACTCGGCACGGTCGTCAGAGCCGCCGAAGAAGGCCGCAGGGTGTACGGGAACATCAGGCGTTTCCTGCTCTACGGGCTCTCGGGCGGGATGGCCGAGATCGTGGTCATGCTGGTCGGGCCGTTCCTCGGCCTGGCCCTGCCGTTGCTGCCCGCCCAGATTCTCTGGGTCAACCTGCTGACTCACGGCCTGCCGGGCGTCGCACTCGGCAGCGAGCCGGCGGACCCAGCCGCGATGCGACGTCCGCCGCGGCCTCCGGCGGAGAGCGTGCTCGGCGCGGGGCTGTGGCAGCGGATCGTGCGGATCGGCATCGTGATCTCCGCCGTCACTCTGGGCGTCGCCGTGTGGGGGCACGCGACCGGCCGGCCCTGGCAGAGCCTTGCGTTCTTCGCGCTGGGCGCCACCCAGCTGGCGGTCGCCGCGGGCTCCCGGGTCAAGCCGGGGACGCTGGCCAACCCGTCCCTGCTGATCGCTGTCGCCGGGGCGCTCGGCCTGCAGTTCGCCGGGCTGTACCTGCCGTTCCTGCGAGACCTGCTCCACACCAAGCCGCTGACGCTGACCGACCTCGCGGTCGTCTTCGCACTTTCAGCGCTTGGTTATGCCGCCATCCGCCTCGACCGCGTGCTGCACAAGGCGAGATAACAGATGCCGCGCGGCCCGGATCGCACTAGCGTGACGGCCAAGTTCGTCACCGCTCTCTCTACACCCGTGATATCGAAGCTGGCCTGCATTTCCATCGCGACTTGCTCGGATTCACCGAGACGTTCCGAACCCCCGCCCACGGAACCCCTGAGCACGTCGAACTCGGGCTCAACGGCTTCACGGTCGGTCTCGGCACGGTCGAGGGCTGCGCGCACGGTGCACGGCGTCGACGCGGCGCCAGGCAGCCCGGCCATGGTGCTGGTCGTATGGATGGACGATCTCGACGCTGCCTACGAGCGGGTGACGGCGGCCGGAGTGCCCGTGCTGCAGGAACCGCACAGCACCGGCTACTGCATTCCCATCAGCTTGAGGATCTGCCGAAAACCACCGTGCCGAGGCCCTGGCCGAGAATCCGTCCCAGCACGTGCTGACGAGCCGGCGTGACATGCTCTTGCTCGACGCGCTCGGCAAGATCCACACCGAACGCAGCACGAACCGATCACCGCAGCCGTGCTCTACGGCGCGGCGCACATTCCCGCTGTCGCGGCCGCCCTGAGAGATCGCCACGGATACAAGCCGCGTCTAGCCGAGTGGCTGACGGTCTTCAGCAACATGTAAGACGACCGGCGCTTACCTGCGTCCCGCGGCCTGCCGTGCGGCGAGCGCGACGACAAGGGGAAAGAGGCCCTGAGCTGTCGACGTCAGCCGTTCGGCCATGCCCAGGTCACCGACGCCGTCTCGTGCGGCGAGCAGCAGCCAGCAGGACAATCCGGCAAATATCACGGTCACCGTCGCGCAGCCGCAGACACCGAGTATCCGCGATGGTGCCGGCGCGCGCCTGGCGACAAATAGCGGCCAGACCGCTGTCGTGACGACGCAGGTCACAGCGAAGGCGAGGTGGCGCGGCGTCGGGCCCGTGGCTGGCTCGGGAGTGACTGCGATGCCGAGAGTAGAAAGGCCAGTCACCATCAGCAGGATGCGCGCAGGGACGCGGACGGCAGTCAGACCCGCGCCTGTCGCGATCTGACAGCAGCCCACCACGACCAGGGCTGCCGTCATGGCCCATCTGTCGGTTCCCGGCTGACCGGCCAGCACGCTCATCGTCTGCCGCATCGGGCTATAGGACGCCGGCTGAAGTGCGCCGGCCACCAGCCAGCCCGCCACCAGGACAGCCGGCGCCAGGAGCGCTGCGCCTACTGCCCAGCCAGGAACTGGCCGACCAGCCCGCACAAGCTCCGACCGATCGTCGGGCAAAGGCTGAGCGGCGACCGCGGCGCGAGGGTGCAGGTGACCTCGTCCGGATTGGTTGCGCGCGGGGTCCCGGCGCGCAAGCTGAGTCATGGCGCCCCCAGGGCCACATCGGACTCGGGCTACCAGAACGAGGCACTGGTCTTCAGCAGGTTGCCTGCCTCAGTCACCGGCAGGCAACGCCTTAAAAGACCTGACATGCCGTGCGGCCTCGCTTTGGCAGCAAGCCAGCATTCAGGACAGCACGACACGGGTCCTGGCTATTCCCGCGCGAGCCGCTGCCGCCCTTGACGAGCGCGAAGCAATCCGCCGTCGTGACTACCCGCACGCCGGCTCGCAGGTCAGCAGCAGGATTCCGGACTCACGGCTCAGCGGCACGCAGCTGGCGTCGTACCTCGACCGGCGCGCTTTTGCCGTGGTTGGCACCACACGCCCTGACGGCCGGCCGCACGCGGCGATGTCGGTCTACGTCCGGCGCGGCACAACCTTCTGGCTGCCGACCATGGCCGGCTCGGTGCGGGAACGGAACCTGCGCAACACGCCCTGGCTGACCATGGTGATTGCCGAAGGAGACCATCCCGTGCACATCGCGGTGATAGCCGAAGGGTCAGCCGAGGTCCGCACGCTGCCGGAGATACCCGCCGCGGCCAGTAGCAGTGGCCAGAGGCCACGACAGGCCGCCGGCCCTGCTGCGGCAGCGTGTTCAGGATGGAGATACCGCGGCCAATGGCGTACCGCCTGCAACGTATCGGTCTCCGCGTCCCGCCCCACCAGAACGGGGCACAGCGAATCTCCCACACCGCCAGCGTGCCCGCCCGCAAGGCATTGTTTCCATTGATGTATGCCAGCTGCGGTTTTACGGTCGGAATAAGCCCGGCTCTCGGCGTCGCGACCATCTGCGATGCGCAGATCAGTTCGCCGTGCGTTCGCCGGGGATATCGGCGCCAGCCCGGAGCCGGGCGCTAGTACTACAGCCGCAGGGTGAGATGTCGTTGCTGTCGTTGCTGGCAGCGGGTTTTTCGGGCGCGAGCGTGCGTCATTGTGGCCGCAGCGCGATGAAGACCATCTCGCGGCCGGGCCGGTCCGGTGCCTCGCGTATCTCGTCGATGCGGTAGCCGGCGGCTGCTAGCGAGGCGGTTACCTCGTGCCGGGTGCGAAAACGCAGGGTGGAGGTCGGGGTCAGCCGCGCGCCATCGGCTTCAAAGATGTAGGTCCCGCGAAACGTCACCAGCCGATCGCTGACGTCGGTTACCTCGAGCCACTGCTGGACGCCGCCGACGCCGGGGATGACGGCGTGCTCGTATGACTGTTGCGGGTTCCACTCCAGCCATGCTTTCGCGGCAGGGTTACGAGTCTCGAAGATCAGGTGCCCGGCCGGGCGCAGGGCGGCGTGCGCGGCTCGCAGCGTCGAGGCCCAGTCCTGGTCGGTCAGGATCTCCTGCGCCACGTTCGCGGTCATGGTGGCCGCGTCTGCCTGCAGCGGGGGCAGGTCTGTCGCATAGCCGTGCACCCATCGCACCCGGTCGGCGCCGGGCTTGGCCCGGGCGATGTCCAGCGACGCGGCCGCCGGGTCAACCGCGGTCACCGCGAGGCCGCGACGGGCGAGCAGGCAGGCGAAGGTCCCGGTGCCGCAGCCGATGTCCAGGACGCTTCGCGCGCCGAACTCCTCCACCATGGCCGCGTAGATGTCCAGGTCACCGCGGTCCGGGTTAAGCGGATCGTAGAGCCAGGCAAGACGCCGCTCCGCGGGGATCCGATCAGGCACGCGCCCAGCGTAGGCGGACCCGGCGGCGACGCGGCGAAAATACCCGGCCTGGTACTACGGCCCCAGGCTGAGATGCAGCTGCTGTCGTCGCTGGTAGTGAGATCTTCGGGCGCGGGCCTGGTGGCGCCTGCGCCAGCGCGACCATCGCAGGTAGTAGTCGTCCTGGTGGCTGGGCTGGGCCGAGATAGCGAGCATCCGGCGGATCTCGCCGACGGTGAGGCCGATCAGGCCGCCGGAGCCGGTGACAGCGAGGTCATGATCATGCCGCGCTGGTGTCCGGGAAAGTTGTCCACAAGTGGTGGTGCCCCCTTTGAGCTGCGGTGACGGCGAGGAACGCCAGGGCGAGCATGGACAAGGTGGCGTGCCGGTACCAGGCGTCGTAGCGCCGGACCTGGTAATGGTCCAGGCCGGTCTCGTTCTTGGCGGCCTGGAAGCACACCTCGATCGCCCACCTCGTGCCGGCCACCCGTACCAGTTCCGCGAGGGCGGTGCCCGCCGGTGCATGGCAGGTGAAGAACGCCAGCTCGCCGCCGCCCACCGGACGTCGCACGAGCAGGTGATGCACCGGGCTGGCGGTCGCGATCAGCGCCCAGTCATAGAACCGGGGGCCCTTGGCGCCGTCGCCGCACGACAGCTGCTGCCAGCCCGCGGCCGGCACCAGGACAGCAAGCGCGTCCGCGCGGCGAGGCCCGGCACCGGTCGCCGCGGTGAAGCTCTTCGGCACGGCCAGCACGTAACTGACACCGCGTTCTTCCAGCCATTCGCGCAGGCCGGTGTTCTGCCCGTATGCCTCATCGGCCGCCACCCAGGAGAACGGCACCCCCGCATCGATCGCCCGGCCGATCATCCGCCGGGCCAGCTCCGGCTTGGTCGCGAACCCGACCTCATCGCCGATCCCCGCCTGACGGCAGCGGACCCGGTCAGACGTCCACGACCCGGGCAGGTACAGCTCGCGGTCGATCAGCGCCCGCCCGCCGCCCGGAACCGCGTACGCCAGGAACACCCCCAGCTGGCAGTTCTCGACCCGGCCCGCGGTCCCGGAGTACTGCCGCTGCACCCCGGCCGACTTGGTGCCCTTCTTCAAGAACCCGGTCTCATCAGCCACCAGGACCGCGCGGTCAGCACCCAGCTCAGCGACGACATATCGCCGCAGGTCATCGCGGACATCATCCGCCGACCACGAGTAGAAATTCAGCAGCCGCTGCATCCCGTCCGGCGTGGCATCACCGGCGAACTCGGCGATCGTCCACCCGTTCTTCCGCTCGCACCGCGACAGCAGCCCCAGCAAATACGCCCGCGCCCGCTTCCGCGACCACGCCTGCGCGAACCGGCCCGCCACCACCGCGAATAGGTCATCGAACCCCGACCGCCACGCCGCAAGGTCTATCCTGGGCCGCTCGGCCACCGCCTGATCTGAGAGTCCATTCACACCTCGAAGACCTACGCGGTGGCCGCACTCATGTCACGCCGCCACGCCGGGCAACATCACGGGCTGCGGCTGTAGTACTAGTTCCCCGGAGGGTCAGAAGCGCTCAGGGGTGTTTCGCAGGCTGGTCAGCTGGCTCTGGGCGTAGTTGCACTCGGCCACGATCGCGGCGACGCGCCGGCCGATGCGAGCCAGCGGACCCCGTGTGTCCTGCGTCACGTTGTGGTTCATTGCTCCTCCTCGGTTTCCTGCCGTCTCATCGCCGGTCACCATCGAGTCTCGCCGTAAGGCCGTCCACGCCGCATCGGCGGAAATCCCTACGTTGCCTGCTGAGATAGGCCTTAGCAGGGACTGAATCCGGCTTACCAGGACCTAGCGTGCCTCAGCCGGCACGGCTGAATGGGGCCGCGGATTGCCCGTGGTTAGGATGCGCTCGTGTCGTTGCCATGGCGCAGACTCCGCAAGGACCAGCAGAACTCCGATCGGAAACAATCGTTGCGCGGGCCCGAGCGTGCGTACTATCAGCGTCTCGCCGGCGATTTCTCACAGGTAAGCAGCAAAGGTCAGCCGGCGCTGACCGTGACGCACCTCACCTTCGACAGCGTGATCGGCGTAGATGTGGCGGTACCGCTCCAGGACGTGGAGCAGGTCCCGAAGCAGAAGATCCGTCGCTTTCACGTGGGCGGACACGACAACCAGCTGGTCATCGCGACGCGCACCGGCGACATCGGGTTCCTCGTCGCGGATCCTGCGGCATGGGTCGCCGCGATCCGCTGTCAGCTCCCGGCTGCCGAAGGACTGCCCCCCGAGTGCGCCGGAACCTGACACCACGCGACCCCGCCCGGCCGTTCGATGCGCGCTCAATCGGGTAGTCGCCGCCGATCACCCGACGTGGGCAGCGATAGTCCGTGCGCACTCCAGGGCCTCGGTGTGCGTGGTGTCCACCTCCAGGTCGTACACCACACCCCGGTGCACCATCTCCGCCTGAGACACGGCCATCCCTTGGACCCGGTTTCCCCGCGCGAGCTCGCGGCCTGCGGCGACCGCGCTGTCGCACCTGACGGCGATCCACAGCACGTCCAGCCCGGCAAGAGCGTGCTGCCAACGCTGCTGGGACGCCGCTCCGCCAAGGAAGGCATCATCGACGATGACCCGGGCGCCCGCCCGCACCATCGCGGCGACCCCCTCCATCCACGCGTCCTCCAGCCCCTGGAACTCCGGCCCGACGCTCACCCCGCCATCCGCGGCGAACCCGATGCCCGAATCCGAGGCCTGCATGGCCGGAGGCATTGCCTGGATCAGCATGTCGACCCCCACAGCAAGCCAAGGATCCGGCAGGACCGCCTGCAAGCACCGGGCAATCCCAGACTTGCCGGAACTGGATCCCCCATTCAGCACAATCACCTGAGTTGTCACAGCGCCACAGTAGAGGCGCTCCTCCCGTGGCCCGACCACGGCTGCTCGATGGCCCCGCTCGAACGTGTGCCGCCCCGCGTGCGTTTCCGGGGTGACCAGTGTCACAGCCATTTGCGGCATCATCGGGGCTCACGCGGTGCTTACACGACCGTGATGGCACTCCGCTAGATGCAAATAGGGTCACTCGCCAGCTACGCCGCGAAACCTACGGGCAAATAGGACGCACCTGGCTGCACACCGCGAACCATCTTGCGCCGCAAGCCAGCGTTAACCGAGACGGCCCGGCCCCGGAAGCCGGGGCCGGGCCGTCTCGCGTTGCGAAGATGGTTCCGGCGCCACCGGCCCTGCAAGGTGACTGGCCTGCCAGGTCGGTGGGGCCGTCCATCCCTGCTTACGACGGCCTGTGCCGGTTTCCTTGCCGGGCGCACAGCGCGTCAAGCCGTTCCAGGGTCTCGGCCATGCTCTCGATCCAGACCTTGCCGTCGTCCATCCCGGCACGTTCCTCTTCCGGCGCTCGTGAGCAGTCGTAGATTTCCGTCACGACAGTCGCATCCGGGCCATCAGGTACGAGCTGGTAGCTCCACCGGTGTCCCCAGCGGGTCGGGGCCAAGCTCCCCGGTGCAGCCTCTGGATGTCCGCGCCCGGCCTCGGGCTCCCAGCCGATCCGCCGGTCTGGCTCGTACTCGACGACATGGTTGTTCATCTCGTAGTCGCCTAGATGAGGGAAGTACACCTTCATGACGAAGACGTCTCCCACGCCCGAGATCACCGCGGTGGAACCCGCTCCCCGCAAACTCTCCGAGCCGTACCCCATCGCCTGGCAATTCATCGCCCGGGTGGACTGCCCGCCCCAGCCGAACCTGGGCCGGGCCCTTGCCGGGTCTGGCTGACCTAGTAGCCGCTGCGCCAGATCGCGTACTCGGGGCAGAGCGGCCGGCCGCGTCTGGCCGGCTGATCCACAGTCGCAGCGAAACTCTCCCCGACATAGCGCGCCGGGCGCAGGCACATCAGGCCAGCGAAGTCGGTGGAGTCTGTGTGAAACCCCAGATCCTCGTTTGTTGCGTACGCTCGCTCGTACGGGCCGCGCCTGCCAAGGTCTTTGATATGGCCAACTAGGTCGCCTTTGCGGTTCTGCGGGACAAGGTTCCCCATGTGCCGGCCCAATCCCCCAGTAGATGGTGGTGGCCTCGTCCTCGCTGAACCTGTCATAGATGGCAGCCCGCGAGGCGCTGGGCGATCGTGGAGAGGCTTCCGTTTCGGGCCGCGTGATAGCCTCGCACCCGTGGCGCAGAACGATCACTCAGGCGTAGCTGCCGCTCGGGTTGCGGTATTCGTGGTCGACTTTCAGCGGAGACCGGCATGGAAGCGTCGGAAGTTCGTCGTGCAGTTGATGCAGGGAGCTTGACCGCTTCTGCGCTGGGCCTTCAAGTCGACGATGTGGTCGTCATACACAACTCGGACCGCATCGCGTTGCGCCTGATCCCTTGCAATGTTCTTGCTCGGGTCGCACCCTCAGCGCATCAAGCTGACTCCGAGTTCGAAGTAGAGGTTGCTCGCCGTCTCGCCGAAACCGATGGCCCGGTTGCTGAGCTTGAGCCCCGGGTGGAATACCGTGTCTACTTGCGGGATGGCTTCGCTATATCGCTCTGGACATATTACGAGCCCGCGGGACCTGAGATTTCGTCAGCCGAATATGCGGGCGCACTTATGCGGCTGCACGCCGCGCTGCGCCAGACCGATCTGGGGGCGCCGCACCTGACCGATCGAGTCGCCGGTGCGCAGAGAGAGGTTGGCGACCGAGAGCGGACTCCAGCGCTGTCCGGTACCGACCGGGAACTCCTCAGCAACACGCTCAGCAGATTGAGTAGCTTGATGAGCCGCGGAGGCGCTGGCGAGCAACTGTTGCACGGCGAGCCGCATCCGGGCAACTTGCTCAGTACGAGGAAAGGGCCGCTCTTCGTAGATCTCGGGACGTGCTGCCGTGGGCCGGTCGAGTTTGACATTGCCCATGCCCCTGAAGAAGTCGGAGAGCACTATCCGGGCGCGGACCACGACCTCATCCGCCAATGCCGCATCCTCATGTGGTCGTTGTTCACCGCGTGGCGCTGGCGCCACGACGACCAGCTGCCCAATGGTCACTACTGGAGAATGGAGGGGCTCAACCAGGTTCGAGCAGCTCTCGCGCCGTCGACCTGTCCTCGGTGACGCCGCGGCTATTGCGGGCGAACCGCAGCGCCGGGATGTGCTCGGTGCTGGAGCCGGGCGCGTTGTGTCTGGGCGCGGGTACCGTCGGAGGATGTTGATCTCCGAGGAATTCCTGCTGCTGGTGACCTCGCCGGAGGGAAAGTGGCTGGCAGCCAGCGACGCCGTGCCCCTGGCTTTGGCCGGAGGGGGACCGGTCACCGGAATCCCGGACCGGGACGCTCCTCGGGCTGACGGTGGCAAGCGGGGCTTTGACCCGGGTGTTCCCGCCGGCGAGTTTCGGGCTGTCCAGGCGTGACATGGAAGCTCGCGCGCGCGAGCTTGCTGAGAGCGACTGGGCAACGGATGCGGTCGGTCGCGCCGTGCGTGATGTTCAGGCGGCCACCATGGCCGCGGTCACCGCTGCCGTAGCGGCCACGGTCGCCGTGGGCGGGTCAACCTAGCTGAGCCACTGCTAAGGAATCGTCACACATGTCCTGCACCAGCCGGCCCGGTACATGGCGGTGGGCTGCGCGCCTGCCGGCCCGGTCGGTCGGTCTGGCACACCCTCGTCGAGCGGCCGAACGGGTCGGGCTGGAAGCTGCGCGGCGGGTGCGGGCCTGCGCCGACGGCCGGCGCGGGGTGGTTCATGGCCGGGTACGCGCCTACCTGGGCACCGGGCATCTCCAGAGTGCTCTGACCTAAACGAGCACGTGCGACCGGCCCTCAAGCCGCACAAGATCCGGGTGCGAACTCACCGGCCGACAGTGCGCGGACAGCAGCCGGAACGAGGCCCAGAACCGGCGAACGAGCACGCTCATGCGTGTTGCGGGCAAAGGCCTGAGGGCTGCGCGGCCCGGCCGTTCACGGTTTGCCGGGTGACTAGGGCAGCCGGCTCGACTCCACGAAGGAACACGCGGCCCGGGCCTGCGCGTTTCTTTGCGCCTCAGAGAGGACCGTCCAGTTGCCGTATGGGCCGGTCACGCTGCACATGGTGACGTAATTCCGCATCGGAAGGGAGCGAGCCGACCGCCAAATCTTGCCGCCATCACCGGGCCAGGCGAGATAAGGCTGCGCCTGCCCGCAGATTGCATTCCGCGGTACATGCGGTCCCGGCACGAACTGCACGTAGACGTGGCCATCAGGGCTGCCCCAGTAGCACGGCTGCGCGGCCCGGATGGCACGAGCACGGTGATGCTGTGGGTCCACCGCCGTAGGAGTGCCGCAGGCGGCCAGCCCGAATGCGGCGAAGCCCGCGGCTACGGCCGCGCGGAGAGCTGTCATGCGAGTCTCAGGGTCCGGTCTGCGTCATGGTGAATAAGGCATATTGCGCAATCATGCCTGAACGTGGATAGAGCGCCCCTGAGCGACTAAACTAGGGCGCTCTGTTTATCAACATGATAACTGAACGGTTTGGAATGTCTAGAACTAGAAGACCTAGTAATCCCTTATCCGGTCAAGACGCGCAACTGCCCGACTTGCCGGGCGCGGGCCAGGTAAAGCGCCGGCGCATCATCGACAACACCACGGCAGGTGTAGGTTCTCCTCGCTCTTGTCGGCGCGTTCTTCGCTGACCTGGGCCTTGATGGGTGGTCCTCATCGTCTTGTCGCCATGTTCTTCTCACAGATCTGGCGTTTTCCTCGGCGGTCGGGGTTTTGCGCCCGCCAGCTCAGCGATGGTTTTGTTCGTGAGAGCGACCGCGCTTGCTCGTCAGAGGTGACCGCATCTCCGTGGTGGTGAAGTCACTGTTCGTGAGTTTGACCGCGCCTAGTGTCTTGCGGTGGATCTCTTCGGCCAGTGCTGACACCAGGCCCGCCGCGGTCGCGACAGTGCCAGCGGAACCCTCAGCCAATGCTGACTTGGAAGGCTGGCGTCGTGCCGTCCGGCCGGTCGGTGCTTGCTGGGCGTCCTTAGATGCGGGCAAGCGCCTCGCGCAACGGGTCGAGACCCATGGCGCCCAGGCTGAGTGCCTTGGCGTGAAAGTCCTTGAGGCTGAAGGCTGCTCCGGCGCGGGCCATGGCATCCTGCCTGGCTTGTAGCCAGATCTGTTCGCCGAGCTTGTAGGAAGGGGCCTGACCCGGCAGGCCGAGGCAGCGGCGTAGCTCGGAGCGCAGTTGCCGTTCGTCCCAGCTGGAGTGGGCGCGCAGGAGCTCCCAGGCGATCTCGGTATTCCAGCGCTCGCCCTCGTGCCAGCCGGTGCCCCGCGGGACATCCAGTTCCAGGTGCACTCCGATGTCCAGGGGCACCTGGGCGGTGAGGAGTTGCTGGCTGTCGAGCATCCCGAGATATGCCCCCGGGTCGTCCAGGTATCCGAGGTCTCCCATGAGCCGTTCGGCGTAGAGCGCCCAGCCCTCGCCGTGGCCGGATATGAAGGACGTGCGCTGCCAGCGGTTCAGGCTCTCCCGCTCGGCCATGGCGTGCGATATCTGCAGGTGGTGGCCGGGGACGCCCTCGTGGTAGACGACCGTGACTTCTTTCCAGGTGGAGAAGGTCTCAATGCCGTCTGGCACCGACCAGCACATCCGCCCGGGCCGGGACCAGTCATCGGAGGGCTCGGTGTAGGAGATCCCTCCGTCTCTGGTGGGGGCGATCACGGCCTCGATGCGGTGCGCGGGCGGCGGGATGTCGAAGTGCGTCCCGTGCAGTTCCGCAATGGTGTGCTCGGCCTGTTCCTGCATCCAGCCCCGGAAGTTCTCGCGCCCTTCGACGCGCCGGGCCGGGTCTTGGTCGAGGATCGCCGCGGCTTCCTGGACGGTGGCCCCGGGCCGGATCAGATTACTGACCCGTGCCATCTCGGCCCGCAGCCGGGCGAGCTCCTCCCAGCTCCAGGCGTAGGCCTCCCGCAGATCCACGTCGGCGCCGAGGAAGTACCGCGAGGCCCGGGCGTAGATCTCAAGCCCGCAGGCATCCTTCTGGCTGGCCAGCGGCATCAGCTCGCGGTCGAGGAAGGCGCCCAGATCGGCCGTGGCGGCCGTGGCCGCGCGCGCGGCCACGCCCAGCTCCCCGCGCAGCGAGTCCGGGACTGCGGTCAGCCGCCCGGCCAGCCCGGTATAGAAGGAATCCCCCGGCCTGGCCCAGGCCGCGCACTGCCCGGCGGCCTCCTCGACCTGTCTCCTGGCCGCGCAGCGGCCCTTCCTGGCCGCGTCGAGCAAGGTCGCGGACAACTGGCGGTAAGCCCGCGGCACGGCGGCCATCCGCCGGGCGATGCTGGCGGCGGCCTCCTCGCCGTCGGTGGGCATCAGGTCGAAGACCTCGCGCACCCGCTGACCCCAGCTGGTGAGGGTGTTGAGCTCGCTGGTGGTGTCCCCGGCGTCGTAGCGCTCCACCGCCAGTGCCAGCCGCTCGGCCATCGCGGCCCGCGCGGCCTGCTCGCGCGGGTCCGGGGCTTCGGCCGCGTCCAGGGCGGCGAGGGTTGAGCGATCCAGCCCGGCCCGTCCGGCGAACCCGTCAGCACTCAGATCCGGCAGTTCGTGGTCGTGCCCCGCGATCCCGGCGGACGTGGCGTAGCACGGGTCCAGGGCGGCGGCCCGCTCCACGTACTCCGCCGCGATGTCGTCGATCGAAGGCATGCCTGAAACCTAGCCCGGGCACCGCGCCGCGCCGAGTCGGCAGCCCCCGGGCTGGCGTCTGCCCTGACCGGCTACATCGCCCAGGTGCGCCTGTCGCTGCGGGCCTCGACCATGGTGCGCGTCGAGGGCGTGCTGCGGGAGTTCGCCTGCTGGTTGGCCGCCAGCGCACCCGAGGTCGGCGCCGCGGCAAGGCTGCCGGCCGGCCATTGCGTGAAATCAGCGGCCCTCCAGCCACGCTCGATGACGAGCCGGTGACGTAGATGGCCGCCCATGAGCGGCTCCCACGGCCTGGTTCCATGTTCCGGTAAAGTTCCAGGGCGGAAACGACCGGAACTTTACCTGCTAACGCGCGCCGGGCGGGCGGCTTGACGCACGTCAGCGGGCGGCGCGGAGCAGCCCGCTGCCGGGAACCAGGCCCGGCCCGTCCGCCCGGCCGGCAGCCCGGCCCGGCACGCCGGAAGGGTCACGGCCCCCCAGGGACGGGGCCGTGATGAGCCCGGCTCGTCAGGTGGTACCTATAACGATGTCACCGTTCGTGGCGGCGACGTGCGTGGCTGGCCCGCTGTGCGCCGGCAGCCCGGCCAGCCCGGCCAGCACGCCGGCCATGGCCAGGACGGCGATCGCGAGGATGATCGCGATGCGGACGGCGGCGGGCTGAACGACTCCGGCCCTCAGCGATGCCTGGCTGGCGCTCATGAACACTCCTTACCTGATGCGGGCAGCAACCAAGCGCACCAGCAGCCGCGGCAACCGGGCCGGTCAGCTGCCGTGCCTGCCCTGCTCTTGCCTCAACAACGCAGGACGGGCCCGGCTGGTTCAACGGCGGCTGACGGCAGGTCAAGTCATCGACCCACAGGTCCAAGTGGGCCTGCATCGGCACATCTGAGGATGGCCAGGTTGGCGGCTGATAGGCGTCGACCTTGCGGAAGATCACGGTCAGCCGCCGATCCTGAGCCAGGCCGAGACCTCATCGGTGCGGAAGATCTCGCCGCCGAACGCGGCCGTGTAGAACGCGGCCAGCGGCGCTGCCTGGCGGCAATCAACCACGACGGCCGCCAGAGTGGCGATCGCTGACATCGTTCCTCCCGGCCGGTTCCGCTACGCCCGGACCGACGCGAATCCCGAACTGGACGCATCCGCTCGAACGTTACGGCCAGCTCGCGGCCCGGCGAATGCTTTCGGTCTTCAGCGGCCGTGCGAGAACGCGTCGTCTTCCTGACCGCCGGCAGCGGCGGCGAACTCCTCTCGGCACGGCCGAATAGCCTGGTGCGGTAGCGCGCCGCAACACCCGGATGGGTGGTCCCATGGCCCAGGCGAGACCCCGGCTCGTCATCGGCGATACCGACATGCCGCCGGGTTTCGTTGCCCAGACCGTGCTGTCGTCAACCGCGGCCAGGCTGGTCCTGCACGCCCCGCCTGGAGTAATCCGCTGGACGCTCGACGGTGGCTCCTGCAGGGTCGATCAGACCTGGCTGGTGATCCCTGAAGGCGGCAGCCCGGGAGGCGGAGGCTTCGGGGGCGGGGGCTGCCCCTGGGCGCCGCACCTGTCGATCGGTGCCCGGGGCAGCCTTGGCAGCAACGGGGCGGACTTCTCCGTGATCGGCGGCAGGGTCCTGCCTCCCGATAACGTGCAGATACGCGTAGAGCTGGCAAACGGCGCCCAGATGACAGTGCAGCCCATGACGCGATGTGGCTGGTGATCGTGCAACGATGCGGCGACTACGAGGGAACAGAGATCACATCGGTGGAACTCCCGGGAGCAGACAACTCCCTGATCGAGCGCAAGGTCCTGGAGCCCCCGAAGCCCTTGGAAACCACCACCCGCATTGTGCTGCGCACCGGTAGCGATGAAGACCCGATCGTGGATCATCCCGGGCAGCCTGCGGACTACGTTCACACCGACGGGACAATCTGGACATGGCGCAGGCGGTGGCGGCTAGTGGGCGGCGTCCGCGACGGAGACCGAATCAGCAACCCTATCCACGTGCGCGCTTATGACATCGTGACCCCGGGAACCAAGGGTGTGGGACAGGAATGTAGGTGACTGGCCGGTAACACCGCCAGTTCCTTGGGGCCTGGTTGTGCTAGCGCTGTCAGATTGGCCGGGGCGGCTGGCGTGCGGGTGATCCGGGCTGGGCGGGCGGGGATCTCTTCCCAGCGGTCGCTGGCTTGCAGGCATCGGAGGGTGAGGATGCCGGTGGCCCCGGCGGTGGTCCATCGCATGCCGGAGAGTTTGAGGCGCTGGCCGACGATGGCCTTGCATCCGGCTTCGACGGCGCCTGAGCCTATGAACATGCCCATCTTCTTGTAGTGGGCGTAGCGCATGCGGTGGGCGTTGTGCTCGAAGTAGCCGAGCGCCTTGCGCAGGTCGCGGGCCTTGCGGCCGACGAGGGGGAAGACGCGGGCGGCGGTCAGGATCGCGTCGGTGTCGCCGTTGTCGAGGTCGGCGAGGCGGGCTTTCAGCCAGTCGTCCTTGCCGCGGCCGAGCATGAACTCCAGGATCTTGGCCAGGTCGTGGAGGTGCTCGCGGGCGTGGTAGAGGTCGACGATCTGGGTGGCCTCGGGGAAGTGGGCGGTGGCGAGGTTCCAGATCCAGGCGGCGCCGTCGCCGAGGATGACCATCTGGCGGATCGTCCCGGCGCCGCGGCGGCGGGCCTCGGCTGCCATGAGGGTGCCGAACTCGGCGGCGGGGGCGAAGGTGGCCAGGTAGGAGGAGGACGCGGGGTCGCGGACCGGGCGGCCTTCCTCGTCGAGGCTGGTCTGGGTGAACGCGCAGCAGAGCTTGACCTCGCGGGTCCGGGCTTTCCCGTCCTGGCCCTTGCCGGGCCGGCCCTCGGCCTCGGCCGGGACCACCGGGACGCCGGTGCCGTCGATGGCGACGTAGAGCATGTCCGGGCCTGGCCGGGCCGGCGGCAGGGGGACGACGCGGCGGGCGGTGATCGCGGCGGCCCCGGCCTCGATCACGGCGGCGGCGGCGCGGCCGTCGGCCTCGGCGCGGCGGCCGGCGCGCCTTGCGGTGATGGTGATCCCGGCCAGTTCCCCGACCAGGCCGGCGGCGGCGGCGAACGGCACCGCGGCGGCGGCCCGGTCGGTCATCCGGGCCAGGCCCGGCGACATCGTCGACCCGGCCACGCCCAGTTCCCCGTCGCGGGGCGCGAACCCGTGACGGCAGGCGGCGCAGTGATACCAGGCGCGGCGGATCACCACCTTGCCGAGAACCGTGTCAGCGGCCTTGTCCCGGTAGCCGGCGAAACCGGCCTGGTGGCCTTGCCCGCAGCCGGCGCGCGGGCCGCGGTAGCCGGGATCGGCGGCCAGCAGATCCTCCAGCAGGCCGCCGCCCAGGGCGAGCAGCCCCTCCCGGATCGCCGCCTCCACTGGCCCAAGGCCCGCCCCGCCGGCCAGCGACGCCGCGGCCGCCGCGGCGAGCCGGCCTATCTCCGCCGCGGCGTCTTCGGCGAGCCGGCGGCGGAGCCCCCCTTTTGCCCCTCCGGCCGAGGGGCGGTGCCGCCAGCGGCGGGAACCGGCCGGGCCTCGCAGATCGCCTCGCTCACCTCCGCGATCTGCTCCGCCAGCACGGTGAACTCCCTGTGAGCGGCCAGCTCGCCGCGGACCTTCTCCAGCTCCTCCGGCCTCAGCTGCCGGCCGATCGTCCCCCGCCCCGGAACGGTCCGGGTCCACAGCCACCGCGGCCCGTGCCCCCGGCTGCCCGCCTCCGCGCACCGCCGGCACGACGGCTTCCCGCACTTGCGGTAGTTCTCGCTCACGCTGCCCCGGCGGAAGTCACCCACCGCCGCCAGCCGCTCGAACAGCCGCGCCCTCCGCGCCTCCAGCTCAGCCAGCAGCGGACCAGTCACGGCCTTCTCCAATCTGGTTGCTAATAACACAACCAGACTACGCCGCGAACAGCCTCAACCCCAGTCACCTACATCCGTGTCGCGCACCCGGGAACCAACGACTGACAGCGATCACCGCTGCTCGTCGAGCACGGACATATGTGCGGTTTAACGTCGGCGGCTCGTGCGAGCCCGGTGACCCTTGCACTGGTCAGCTGGTGCCAGCAAAAGTGGTGGACGCGGAACCCCGGAAGACACCGCAGCTGGTGGCAGCCTCGTGCCTGCCACTCGTTCAGATGCGCGGGCCACCGTATCCGGTTGCACGCGAAGTGATCGCCTCACCTCCCAGTTTGGCTCCTACTAGGAGCCTTCTCGGTGCGCTCCTCGAACGAGTTCTCCCTGGTGGGCGCAACTGGGTTCGAACCAGTGACCCCTCGCTTGTAAGGCGAGTGCTCTACCGCTGAGCTATGCACCCGACATCGCCATCGCGACCGCCCAAGCGTACCGCTTCGCCGGGCCCGGTCTCCGTCCTCAGCCGGCGCCGGGACCGGCCGCGGTTCAGCTGATCGATGCGTGCCTGCTGGTGCGGCGCAGCACCTTGGCGATGGCCTGCTCGACCTCCTCGGCCAGCCCGGGCGAGGGGATTCCGTCACCGGCGGTCGCGCCGGTCTCGGTTGCCGATGTGAGAGTCGCGGGCGCGCCCACGCTGCCGCACTCCCGGCATTCCACCTCACCGAGCCGGCGCACGAGCCTGATGCTCGCGCAGAACTCGCAGCGGTCCAGGTCAGTGACCCACTCGCCAGCGGACTGGCAGGCCGGGCAGATCAGCACCTGCCGGTCGGCCCTCACGCCTCGCAGCCAGGGACTGCTCCCCCGGTCAGGATCGACCTGCCTGGTGCCGCACCGATAACAGGGCATCGTCCGCCTAGGTGATCTCTCGCTAGCTGAGTTCGGCGAGCGCCTTCTGGTAATCGGCAAGATCGCGGGCCTGCGGGATGGCGTTGACGACCTTCCAGCGCACGACGCCGCTCTTGTCGATGATGAACGTACCGCGCGTGGCCAGGCCCCGCTCGTCATCGAAGACACCGTACGACGTCGCGACGCCGCCGTGCGGCCAGAAGTCCGACAACAGGCCGAACTCGTAACCTTCCTGGTCAGCCCAGACCCGGTGGGCGTGCACCGAATCCACCGAGACCGTCAGCACCGCAACGTCGTCGCGGTCTGCCTCGGGAAAGGAGTCTCGCATCTCGCACAGCTCGCCCGTGCACACGCCGCTGAAGGCCAGCGGGTAGAACACGAGCACCACGTTCCTCTTGCCGCGCAGCTCGGACAGCTTCACCGGTGTGCCGTGCTGGTCCTTGAGCTCGAAATCCGGCGCCATGTCGCCGACTTCAACCGCCATTCATCCGATCCTTTCTCCGGATCGCGCGCAGCGACCGCTTGTCAATGTCGCCGGGAAGTTCGCGCCTGTGAGTCCGCGCGCACCGGGACTGGCAGCCGCGCGGCAACCACACCGAGTCTGCCACGCCCGCGCGACCACTTGCCGCCGCGGGCACAAGGCGCACGAGGCGCACGACGCACACGAGGCGCAAGAGACGCACCAAGCGCACCGCCACCACACCAGAGCCGCAGTCCCAGGATCAGCGCCGGGATTTGGGCGCGACCAGGCGCGTGGCCGACCAGTTCTTACCTGCGCTGACCGTTGACGTCTGCGACAGCCCGGCGGTAGGCGCCGCCTCGCCGATCTCACTGGGTTCGACGTGGCCGTCGCGGCCCGTCTTCGGGGTCAGCAGCAAGACGTACCCGCCGTCGGCCAGCGGTGTCTTGGCGTCCACCAGCGCGTCAACGAGGTCTCCGTCGTCGTCCCGCCACCACAGCAGCACCCCGTCCACGACGTCGTCGTAGTCCTCGTCGACCAGTTCGACGTCCTGGCCTGCCGCTACCGAGTCCCGTAGCTGCTCGTCGCAGTCGTCGTCGTAGCCGATCTCCTGGACTACATGGCCCGGCTTCACACCGAGCCGCTCGGCCAGGTCGTGCTGGTCCGCCGCCTGGCCAGCGGTCGCGCTCACGAACGTCCTCCCATCCTTTCCCGCGCCAGACCGGGCCCGGCGAGCGCACCATGTGGTGTCACCGTCCAGGGGCACTGAGCCTGCGCGAGCGTCTGCACTTCTTGCTGGGACAGTCCACTATGGGGAGCGGCCCTGCGCAAGTCACAATTCGTGCAGAGCGAGCTATCCAAGGTCATCATTCGATCTTCCCCGTCAGCCCACGGCTTACTCTGTCGAGTGAACGTTCCGTTTCACACAGTTGCGTCCCTTACGCACCGCCACCTGCGGCTGCAGACAAGAACTCGGGCGCGACATTGGCGGGGTCCATGGCTGCACTACTGCCCCTGGCAGGTGAGGATGGAAGTGTCACCAGCTACCAGAGCGAGGTTCTTTCCGTGCCCTCAGGACGCCAGCGCTACTCGATCATCAGCGACGGCCTGCCCACCCAGCTTCCCGACATCGATCAGGACGAGACCAGGGAGTGGCTGGAGTCATTCGACGACGTAGTGCGGACCCGCGGCCGGACGCGCGCCAGGTACGTCATGCTCAAGCTGCTCGAACGGGCTCGCGAGCAGCAGGTCGGCGTGCCCGGCCTGCGCAGCACCGACTACATCAACACGATCCCGCCCGAGCGCGAGCCGTGGTTCCCCGGCGATGAGTACACCGAACGGCGGATCCGTGCCTATATCCGGTGGAACGCCGCGGTCATGGTGTCGCGGGCAAACCGGCCGGGACTGGGTGTCGGCGGCCACATCGCCACCTATGCCTCTGCCGCCAGCCTGTACGAGGTCGGCTTCAACCACTTCTTCCGCGGCAAGGATCACGGCGAGTCGGGCGACCAGGTCTTCATCCAGGGCCACGCCGCGCCCGGCATCTACGCACGGGCGTTCCTCGAGGGACGGCTCTCCGAGCAGCAGCTGAACGGATTCCGGCAGGAACTGTCGGCACCGGGCGGCGGCCTCCCTTCCTATCCGCACCCCAGGCTCATGCCGGACTTCTGGGAGTTCCCGACCGTTTCGATGGGCCTCGGCGCGATCGGCGCGACCTACCAGGCCAGGTTCAACAAGTACCTGCTGGCCAGGCAGATAAAGGACACCAGCCGGTCCCGTGTGTGGGCGTTTCTCGGCGACGGCGAAACCGACGAGCCCGAGGTACTCGGCTCGATCGGGCTTGCCGCGCGGGAGGAGCTCGACAACCTCATCTTCGTGATCAACTGCAACCTGCAGCGGCTGGACGGGCCGGTCCGCGGCAACGGCAAGATCATCCAGGAGCTCGAGTCGTTCTTCAGGGGCGCGGGCTGGAACGTGATCAAGGTGATCTGGGGCCGGGACTGGGACCCGCTGCTAGCCAAGGACGTCGACGGCGTGCTGGTCAACAAGATGAACACGACGCCGGACGGGCAGTTCCAGACCTACGCGGTGGAGTCGGGTGCCTACACCCGCGAGCACTTCTTCGGCGGCGATCCGCGGCTGCGGGCCATGGTCGCGCACCTGTCCGACGACGAGATCCGCAACCTGTCCCGCGGCGGCCACGACTACCGCAAGGTGTATGCCGCGTTCAAGGCGGCGACCGAGCACGTGGGCCAGCCGACCGTGATCCTGGCGCACACCATCAAGGGCTGGACGCTCGGCCCTGACTTCGAGGGCAGGAATGCCACGCACCAGATGAAGAAGCTGACGGTGGCCGAGCTCAAGGAGTTCCGCGACCGGCTGTACCTGGAGATCCCCGACTCGGCATTGGAGGCCGAGCTGCCGCCGTATTACCACCCCGGCGAGAAGTCTGACGAGATCGCCTACATGAAGGAGCGCCGCCAGGCGCTCGGGGGGTACCTGCCCAGGCGCGTCGTCAGGTCGCGGCCGCTGGCCCTGCCTGGCGACGGGAGCTACGTCGAGCTTCGCGCCGGCTCAGGCAAGCAGCCGGTCGCCACCACGATGGCGTTCGTCCGGCTGCTCAAGGACCTGATGAAGGACCAGGAGATCGGCGTTAGGTTCGTGCCGATCATCCCGGACGAGGCCAGGACGTTCGGCATGGACTCGCTGTTCCCGACCGCGAAGATCTACTCCCCGCACGGCCAGTCCTACGAGGCGGTGGACCGCGCGCTGCTGCTGTCCTACAAGGAATCCGAGCAGGGCCAGATCCTGCACGAGGGAATCAGCGAGGCCGGCGCGATGGCATCGACGGTCGCGGCCGGCACGGCCTACGCGACGCACAGTACGCCCATGATCCCGATTTACATCTTCTACTCGATGTTCGGGTTCCAGCGCACGGGCGACCAGATGTGGGCGATGGGCGACCAGCTCGGCCGCGGGTTCCTGCTCGGCGCGACCGCCGGGCGGACCACTCTGACGGGCGAGGGCCTGCAGCACAACGACGGCCACTCGCAGCTGCTCGCCTCGACGAGCCCGGCCTGCGTCTCATACGACGCAGCCTGGGCTTATGAGCTGGCCGCGATCGTCAAGGACGGCCTGCGCCGGATGTACGGCGGGACGCCCGAGCACCCGCACGGCGAGGACATCTTCTACTACCTCACCGTCTACAACGAGCCGTACGTCCAGCCGCCGCAGCCCGCCGAGCACCCGGGCGGTGCCGGGGCGATCGAGCAGGGCATCCTGCGCGGGCTCTACCGGTACTCGGCGGGGCCGGACACCACCGGGACCGACAGCGGCCTCAACGCCAGCGGCACGAACGGCACTGACCCGCAGGCCAGGATCGCCGCGTCCGGCGTCGCGGTGCGGTGGGCGCTGGAAGCACAGCGCCTGCTCGCTGCCGACTGGGGCGTGCACGCTGAGGTGTGGTCCGCGACCTCGTGGTCGGAGCTGCGCAGGGACGGACTGTCCTGCGAAGAGTGGAACCTGCTGCATCCCGACGAGGCCGCCAGGGTGCCATACGTGACGCAGCAGCTGGGCGGTGAGCACCAGCTGCCGGTCGTCGCCGTCAGCGACTGGATCAGGGCCGTTCCCGACCAGATCGCCCGGTGGGTCCAGGCCCCGTTCACCTCGCTCGGCACCGACGGCTGGGGCTTCTCCGACACCAGGCCAGCGGCCCGCAGGTTCTTCCACGTGGACGGCGAGTCGATCACCCTCGCGGTGCTCGCCCAGCTAGGCAGGCAGGGCGACCTGAAGCACGAGGTGCTCACCGAGGCGATCACGAAGTACCGCCTTGACCTCGACGTCAGCTCCGCGCTCGCCTGAGGGTCACGCCCTGGCGGCCAGGAAGCCGGGACAAGGGGCCAGGCGGTTCACCATTGCCGTGGCGTGATTCGGGCAATCTACGCGAAACTGTCCATAGCTACATTCCAGCACCCGCCTCATGGCACTCAGCCAGGCATGGCACTCTGATGACGTGAACGCGAAGGCAACGCCGGCCACGCCAGCCGGCGGCCGGGTCAGGGCGGACACGATCGCCAGGCTCGAGCAGTCGATGTCGGCGCTCGGTGCGGCGTCGATGACCTCGATGGACGAGCGGCTGCCGTGGTTCCGCGCGCTGTCCGCGGAGAACCGGTCCTGGCTCGGCCTGGTCGCGCAGGCCGGGGTCGCCGCCTTCGTCGACTGGGTCAAGCACCCCGAGCGCGGCCGTCCTGCCGTGGCAGGCGAGGTGTTCGGCACGGCGCCGCGCGAGCTCGCCAGGGCGGTGAGCCTGCAGCAGGCCGTCGAGATGGTCAGGATCATCGTCGACGTCGTCGAGACCAGGGTCGACGAGCTCGCCGCACCCGGCGGGGAGAGCGAGCTCAGGGAGGCCGTGCTCCGGTACACCAGGGAGGTGGCGTTCGCCGCCGCCCAGATCTACGCCAGATCGGCCGAGTCACGCGGAGCCTGGGACGCCAGGCTCGAGGCTCTGGTGGTGGACTCGCTCGTGCGCGGCGAGATCGACGAGTCCCTGCCGTCCTGGGCCTCCGCCCTGAACTGGTCGTCTACACCGGTCACCGTCGTCGCGGGCAACGCGAGCGGCAGCGAGCGAGAAGGCCTGATCGACGAGCTTCGGCTGCTGGCCAGGCGCGCGAAATTCGATCTGCTCGCCGGCGTGCACGGGCACCGGCTGGTGGTGGTACTCGGCGGGCCCGGCGACCCGATGCCGGTCGCCAGGCAGCTGGCGGCGAGGTTCGGCACGGGTCCCGTGGTCATCAGCTCCGCCGCCGAGAGCCTCGAGCTGGCCGCCGAGCCTGCCGGGGCAGCGCTGGCCGGGCTCCGGGCAGCTACGGCGTGGCCAGACGCGCCCAGGCCCGTCCCAGCCGCCGCCCTGCTCCCCGAGCGGGCGCTGGACGGCGACGACAGTGCCAGGCTCGAGCTGATCGAGCGCGTCTACGAGCCGCTGCACCGCGGCGGCGTCGCGCTGCTCGACACCGTCACGACCTACCTGGAACAGGGCAACTCCCTGGAAGCCACCGCGCGGATGCTCTTCGTGCACCCGAACACGGTCAGGTACCGGCTCCGCCGGGCCGCCGAACTGACCGGCTTCAACCCTGGTGACGGCCGCGCCGGGTTCGTGCTCTGGCTCGCCATCGTCTACGGGCGCCTGGCGCACCAGGGGGTCCAGCAGGACAAGCGAACGTAGTTTGTAGAATATCTACATTCCCCGGTCGCAAAAGTTCGTAGCCTCCTCTATTCGTATGGCGGACTCCTACAGTGCAAGGTAGAAAGATGCTCGTCATCGCCGCGCCTGGGCAGGGTGCCCAGACGCCTGGCTTCCTGTCCCCGTGGCTGGAGTTCCCAGGCGTCGCCGACTGGCTTTCCGCATGGTCTGACCTCGTCGGCTGCGACCTGATCAAGCACGGCACGACCGGTACCGCCGGCGAGATCAGGGACACCGCCGTGGCTCAGCCGCTGCTGGCCGCCGCCAGCCTCGCCGCGGCGTGGGTGCTCGGCGTCGGCTCGCCTCCGGTCGATGACGCCGACGGGCACCATCCGCATCAGTCGGCGTTCCCTGGCCTGATCGCCGCCGGGCACAGCGTCGGCGAGCTGGCCGCCGGCGCCATCGCCGGGGTGCTGTCCCCGCAGGACGCGGTGCGGCTGATCGGGATCCGCGGCCGCGCCATGGCTGACGCCGCGGCTGTCACCCAGACGTCGATGACAGCCGTCCTCGGCGGCGACGAGGACGCGGTGCACGGCTCGATCGAGGCGCACGGGCTCACCCCCGCCAATATCAACGGCGCTGGCCAGGTCGTGGCGGCCGGAACCGCCGATCAGCTGGCGCGGTTCGCGGCCGACCCGCCCGCCGGAGCCAGGCTTCGCCCGCTGCAGGTCGCTGGCGCCTTCCACACCGAGCACATGGCGCCGGCGGTGGACGCGCTGCGCGGCGCGGCGGCGACGGTGACGGTCCGCAATCCCGCCATGATGTTGCTGTCGAACATGGACGGCGCGGCGGTCAAGACCGGCGCGGACTGGCTGCGGCGGATCTGCGCCCAGGTCAGCGCGCCGGTGCGGTGGGATAGCTGCATGGCGACGATGAGCAACCTCGGCGCGTCGGCTTTTATCGAGCTGCCTCCGGCCGGCACGCTTATCGGGCTTGCCAGGAGGGCGCTGCCAGGGATCAAGACGCTCGCCGTGAAGACGCCCGATGACATCGATGCCGCCAGGGCCCTGCTGACCGAGCACGACGTGCACTCCGACAGCCACGCTCCTGACTGGCGGCTGCTCGTCGCGCCGCTCGGCGGCGTGTTCCGCTCGGTTGGCGCGCCCGACGGACCAGGCGCGGCGATCAGCAGCGGCGCCGAGCTCGGCCGGGTAGAGATGCGCGGCGACAGCCACCTGGTCACCGCCGGCTTCCCCGCCACGGTCCTCGAGTGGCTCGTTGAGGACGGCGATCCCGTCAGCCCTGGCCAGCCGCTCGTCAGGCTCGAGCCAGCCGTCCAGCCGTCACCGAGGAAGGGCACTAACTGATGCGAACGCGCGATGGCTCATCCGGCGCCCGGGTCCTGGCCTTCGGCGGGTACCAGCCTGCCCGTGTCGTCACCAACGAGGATCTCGCGGCGACGGTCGAGACGAGCGACGAGTGGATTCGCAGCAGGGTGGGTATCGCCAGCAGAAAGATCGCCGGGCCCGATGAGACGGTCGCCGACATGGCGGTGGCCGCGGCCGGCAAGGCGCTGGCCGGCAGCGGGCTCTCCCCCGCCGACATCGACCTGGTGATCGTCGCCACGTGCACGCCCGAGGTGATGATTCCGAACACGGCCGCCATCGTCGCGCGCAGGCTCGGCATCTCGGCCCCAGGGGCCTACGACCTCAACGCCGCCTGCGCCGGGTTCTGCTATGCCCTCGCCGCGGCCAGCGATGCCGTGCGAGCGGGCTCTGCCAGGCACGTGCTGGTGATCGGAGCGGAGAAGCTGTCCCAGTGGGTGGACTGGACCGACCGGTCGACGTGCATCATCTTCGCCGACGGCGCGGGCGCCGCGGTCGTCGGGCCCGCGGGGGCGCAGCCTGATCAGCGCGGGTCCGATGAGGAGGCCGGGATTGGCCCAGTGGTATGGGGTAGCGACGGCGACATGGCCGACAAGATCTGCGTCAAGGATCGCAACTCCTTCATCTTCCAGGAGGGTCAGGCGGTCTTCCGGTGGGCCACCACGGCGCTGCACCCGGTCGCCAGGCAGGCGTGCGCCGAGGCGGGGATTGATCCGGCCGAGCTCGCGGTGTTCGTGCCGCACCAGGCGAACCTGCGGATCATCGAGGCGCTGGCGCGCCGGATCGGCGCACCGCAGGCGAAGGTGGCCACGGACATCGTGACAGCGGGGAACACCTCGTCGGCGTCGATCCCGCTGGCGCTTTCCAGGATGACCGAACGCGGTGAGCTTGCCTCAGGTGACAAGGCGCTGCTGATCGGGTTCGGCGCAGGCGTCTGCTACGCCGCGCAGGTGATCACGCTACCCTGACCGGCGGCCCGGTGACCGGCGCCGGCTGGCCTCCGGCACCAGGCAACCCGCACAGTAACCGCACGAGCAGTGACCGACACAGAAGTTACCGACACAGAAGTAGTCACGAGAGAGGGAGAGAACTGGAATGGCCATGACGCAGGAGGAGATCCTCGCCGGGCTCAGCGAGATCATCGACGAGATCGCCGGCGTCCCAGCGGACGAGGTGACCCCGGAGAAGACGTTCGTCGATGACCTGGACATCGACAGCCTCTCCATGGTCGAGATCGCGGTTGCCGCACAGGACAAGTTCGGCGTGGAGATCCCCGACGACCAGCTCAAGGACCTCAAGACGGTGCAGGACGTCATCGACTACGTCGGGCGCGCCTCTGTATCTGCCTGACTTGGAGCGGTGTCGCCGCGCCGGCTTGCGCAGGTGACCATCGCCGGCCTGCCGGCGCGGCGTGAACCCGATCCAGGACGCAGCGACCAAGGGAGTTCGAGTACGTGCGCAACGACGCGACCCGAGTCGTCATCACCGGGCTCGGCGCGACCACCCCGGTCGGCGGCGACGCCCCGAGCACCTGGCAGGCCATGCTGGCCGGCCGGAGCGGCGTGCAGGCGCTGACCGACGACTGGGCGATGCGACTGCCCTGCCAGATCGCGGCGAAGGCTGCCGTGGAGCCGACCGAGGTAATCGACCGGGTCCAGGCCAGGAAGCTGGACCGGTGCGAGATGTTCGCCATCGCAGCCGCCAGGGAGGCATGGGCCGACGCCGGCTCGCCTGCGGTGGACCCGCTGCGGCTCGGCGTCGTCGTGGCGAGCGGCATCGGCGGAATCGGCTCCGTGCTGGCCGCCTACGACACGCTGAAGGAGAAGGGCTGGCAGCGGCTGTCGCCGTTCACGGTTCCGCAGCTGATGCCGAACGGCTCGGCCGGCTGGATAAGCCTGGAATTCGGCGCCAGGGCCGGGGTGCACACCCCGGTCAGCGCGTGCGCGTCAGGCGCCGAGGCGATCGGTTACGGCATCGACATGATCAAGTCGGGGCGGGCCGACGTCGTGCTGGCCGGAGGCACCGAAGCCGCGATCATGGAACTGAACGTGGGCGCTTTCGCGGCGATGCGCGCCCTGTCCCTGCGCAATGACGAGCCAGAGCGGGCGTCGCGCCCGTTCGACAAGGGCAGAGACGGCTTCGTGCTCGGCGAGGGGGCCGGCATCGTGGTGCTCGAATCTGAGGCGCACGCCGCAGGCCGGGAGGCCCGCGTCTACGCCGTGGCGGCCGGGGCCGGCTATTCAGGTGACGCGCACCATATCGCGCAGCCCGATCCCGATGGCACGGGCGCGGTGCTCGCGATCCGCCGTGCGCTGGAGAACGCGGGCGTCGCCGCCGCGCAGGTCACGCACGTCAACGCCCACGCCACGTCCACGCCAGCGGGAGACGTGGTGGAGGCGCACGCGATCGCGGAGGCACTCGGCGACGTGGCGGCCAGCGTGGTCGTCTCGGCCACCAAGTCGATGACAGGCCACCTGCTCGGCGGTGCCGGAGCGGTGGAGTCGGTCGCGGCGATCATGGCCCTGCGTGACAAGACGGCGCCGCCGACGATCAACGTCGACGACCTCGAGGACGACCTCGGCGTCGAGATCGCGGTCAAGCCCACGGACTTGCTTGCCCGCGGCACCGAGCCTATGGCCGTCATCAACAACTCATTCGGATTCGGCGGGCACAATGTCGCGGTCGTATTCACCGCCGCATGAGCCCCGAAGCAAGGAGCCTGACGTGACCATTCTGGACAGCCGACTCCCCGACCTGGATAAGGACGCCGCGCGACCCGGCTCTGGCCGGAATGCGGCCAGCGAACCGGCGGCTAGCGCCCCGGCATCAAGCCAGCAAGGCCGGAACCACGGCGGCCAGAACTACCGGGACCAGAACCACCGGGACCAGAACCACGGGGGGCCGGCCGCGCAGCTGGCACGTGACCCGATGGCCAGGCTCGAGGCACTGTTCGACGCCGGAACCGCGCAGCTGCTGCTGCCCGCCGACACGAGCGGCGTGCTCGCTGGTGAGGGAACGATCGACGGCATCAGGGCCGTGGCGTTCGCGAGCGATGCGCGTGTGCAGGGCGGCGCGATGGGCAGCGCGGGCTGCGCGGCCGTCGTCACCGCCTACGACCGGGCGCTGGAGATCGGCGCGCCCGTTCTCGGACTGTGGCACTCGGGCGGCGCGAGGCTGCGCGAGGGCGTCGAGAGCCTGCACGCTGTGGGCACCGTCTTCGCCGCCATGACGAGGGCGTCTGGCAAGGTCCCGCAGATCTCGGTGGTGCTCGGGGCGGCCGCTGGCGGCGCGGCGTACGGCCCGGCGCTGACCGACCTGGTGATCCTGTCCGACCAGGGCCGGATCTTCGTCACCGGGCCTGACGTGGTGCGCAGCGTCACCGGCGAGGACGTGGACATGGAGCGGCTCGGCGGGCCAGAGCCGCACAGCAGGCGCTCCGGAGTGGTTCACCTCGTGGCCGCGACCGACGCCGACGCGCTGAGCACGGCTCGCGAGCTTGTGCAGCTGCTCGGCAGCCAGCACGGCGATGACGAGGACGTGAACCACCCCTCGCTCGGCGACGATGACCTCGGGGCCCTGCTGCCCGACTCGCCGAAGCGCGCGTACGACGTGCACCCGCTGATCAAGGGCATTCTCGACGGTCCAGGTATCGAGCTGCATCCGCGCTGGGCGCCGAACGTGGTGACCACGCTCGGCAGACTCGGCGGCAGGACCGTCGGCGTGATCGCCAACAACCCGCTGCGGCTCGGCGGCTGCCTGGACGCGACGTCCGCCGAGAAGGCCGCGAGGTTCGTGCGGATGTGCGACGCGTTCGGCGTGCCGCTGGTGGTCATCGTCGACGTGCCTGGCTATCTGCCAGGCGTAGGCCAGGAATGGGACGGCGTCGTCCGCCGCGGCGCGAAGCTGCTGCATGCCTTCGCCGAGGCGGCGGTGCCCAGGGTGACGCTGATCACCAGGAAGTCCTACGGCGGCGCGTACATCGCGATGAACTCCCGTGCGCTCGGCGCGACAAAGGTCTTCGCCTGGCCGGGTGCCGAAGTCGCCGTGATGGGCTCCGTCGCCGCCGTGCGGATCCTGCACCGCAGGACCCTGGTCGCGGCTCCCGCCGACCAGCGGCACGAGCTCGAGGCCGAACTGGCCGCCGAACACGAACGCGAGGCCGGCGGGCTGCTCAAGGCCCAGGAGATCGGCGTCATCGACGAGGTGATCGAGCCCGCCAAGACCAGGCAGGCGCTGGCCGAGGCGATTGCGGCTGCCGCCCACGTCCGCGGCCAGCACGGCAACATCCCGCTGTAAAAGCCAGGCCGGGCAGAGGATCTCGTGCCCGCGCGGCTTCCGCCAGGGGCAGTTCGTGGCTCACCACAGCGCGCAGCGAGCCGTCGGCGAGCTGAGCCGCCAGCCTCCTGGTCCGTTTCCGGCGGCTGGCATCATAAGGCCATGACGAACGAGCGCATCGAGGTGCAGCGCACGATCCGGGCCGAACCGGCGGCGATCTTCCGCGTGCTCTGTGACCCGCAGGGGCACGTGGCCATCGACAGCTCGGGGATGCTGATGGACGCGACCGGCGACCACGTCACGGCGGCCGGCGACTCGTTCGCCGTGCACATGGACCGCGAAGCGCTGAACGACTACCCGCTCGGCGAGTACGACGTGACGGTGACGATCACGACGTTCGAGCTGGAGCACGAGGTCGCCTGGACGATACTCGGCGCCATCAGGCCCGCGATCGGTCACGTCTACGGCTACCGGCTCGAGCCCGCCGAGGGCGGCACGCTCGTCACGTCCTACTACGACTGGTCGGCCATCGACAGCACGTGGCGGGAAGCGGGCATCTTCCCGGTGATCTCCGAGGGAGCGCTGCGGGCGACACTGGGGATACTGGCCAGGACGGTCGCGCGTGGCTATGTCAGTCCGCACGCTTCCTGACACGACAGTCAAGGACAGGGGGTTCCCGCGTGACGACCGCCTTCGTGCTGGGCGGCGGCGGGCTGCTCGGAGCGCACGAGGTCGGCATGCTGCGGGCCCTGGCCGAGGCCGGGATCAGGCCAGACGTGGTCGTCGGCACGTCGATCGGCGCGATCAACGGCGCGTTCGTGGCGGCCGACCCTGACTGCGCCGCTGAACGGCTGGGCGAGCTGTGGCGCAGCGAGGCGATCAGGGAAGCGTTCAGCGAGAACCTGTGGGCCAGGGCGGTCAGGCTGGCCCGCTCAGGCACGCACCTGCACTCGATCGAGCCGCTCAGGCACATGCTCGCCAGGATGCTGCCAGTCCAGGACTTCAGCCACCTGAAGCTGCCGTTCCAGTGCGTCGCGGCGAGCATCGAACGAGCCAGCGCCTGCTGGTTCAGCACCGGGCCGCTGGTGCCCGCCATCCTCGCCTCGTGCGCGGTTCCCGGCCTGCTGCCGCCGGTGCGAATCGGCGACGAGCACTGCTTCGACGGCGGCCTGGTCGACTCGATCCCCGTCGGCAAGGCCATCGCGCTCGGCGCCAGGACCGTATACGTCCTGCAGGTCGGCCGGATCGAGAACCCGCTGACGGTGCCGAAACGTCCGTGGGAGGTCGGTCTCGTCGCCTTCGAGATCGCCAGGCGGCACAGGTTCCATGAGGAAATGTCGGACCTGCCGGACGGCGTCGCCGTCCATCTGCTGCCAACCGGCGGAAATCCGCGCGCGCCGGATCTGTCCCAACTGCGCTACCGCGACAAGACTATGGTCGGGGCGAGCATCGAGCGCGCCTACGCAGCCTCAGGGCGCTACCTTGCCGCTCTCGCCGGGCGCTGACAGCCCGGCTGGCCAGGCGGGCCGCGCCGTGTCCCAGAGGAGTTGCCCATGCTCCCGCCCAGACTGATCAGGCGGCTGGTGCTGGCGCCGCTGACGATGGTCATAGCGGTCGCCGTGGCCCTGCTCTTCCCGCTGCTCGCGGTCCTCACCTGGATCTTCGACCGGCTCGTGCGGTCCAGGCCCGGGCGGCACCGTCCGCTTCGGCTGCTGTTCTTCGCGCTGGTCTGGCTCTTCGCGGACACCTCAGCGGTGTTCATGTGCCTGGCCTTGTGGATCGCGAGCGGGTTCGGCGGCCGCCTGCGAACCGAGCCGTACCAGTCCCGGCACTACGCGGTCATGCGGTGGTTCCTCGACCTCGTCTACCGCGGCGCCGCCCGCGCGTTCGGGCTGCGCATCGAGGTCGACGAGCCCGAGCTCACCGCGGAGGAGCAAGCCTCGAGGCTGACCCGGCCGGTGATCGTGCTCAGCAGGCACGCCGGACCTGGCGACTCCTTCCTGCTGGTCAGGCAGCTGCTGAGCGAGTACGGGCGCCGGCCACGGGTCGTGATGAAAGCGAGCTTGCAACTGGACCCGGGCGTCGATGTCGTCGCAAACCGGCTCCCGAACGTGTTCATCCACCATGGCAAGACCGGCGAGCGCTTTTTTGTTGAGCAAATCGAACGGCTCGCGCGCGGACTCGATGATGCCGGCGCTCTCGTGATCTTCCCGGAAGGCGGGAACTGGACGCCAGGGCGATGGGATCGCGGCATCCAGCGGCTGGAGCGGCTCGGCAGGCGAGACCTCGCCGACCGCGCCAGGCAGATGCCGAACCTGCTCACGCCGCGCACCGGGGGCGCGTTCACCGCGATCGAGGCCTGCCCGCACGCTGACGTGATCTTCGTAGCGCACGCGGGGCTCGACCGGCTGGTCACCGTCGCCGACCTCTGGCGCAACCTTCAGGTCAATCAGACCATCCGGGCGAAGTGGTGGCGCGTCCCTGTCGGCCAGGTACCGCGCGGCATCGATCACGAGGCGCAGCTGCGCTGGCTGTACGACTGGTGGAAGGTCATCGACGACTGGATATCGCAGAACCGCCAGGCCGTCGAGCCAGCGGCAGAGCCTGTCGTTGCCGAGACCGGCGAGGCGCCGGCCGCGGGAACCTAGCGTCAGCCAGGCGGCGGGAACGCCCTGGCGCCCGCTCGCGCCGCGATGTGCGCGGGCACGGCCGTTCCTTCCGGCAGGCCCTCGTCAGGTTGGGGATCGCCCCAGCTGGTACGCAACGGAAGCACGCCGGCCCACAGCCCGAGCCCGGCGTCCTGGCTGTCACCGTCGTCCGGAGGACCGGTCCTGACCTTCACCGACGCTTCGTCCAGCGGAAGGGCCAGCAGCGCCGTGGCGGCCAGTTCCTTGCGGCTCGGCCGCCGCACGTAGTCCCACTGGCCGGGAGCCAGGTGCTCGGAGAGCAGCCGGAGTCCGCGAAGCTTCTCCTCGGTGTCGGAGACGAGCCGCGGCGTGCCGTAGATCATCGCGCTGCGGTAGTTCACCGCGTGCTCGAACACCGATCTGGCGAGCACCAGCCCGTCGGCGAGGGTGATCGTCACGCAGGCGAGCCCGCCCGCGTCCTGGTCGTCCTGGTCGTCCTGGCCGGCCTGCAGGCTCCGGCTGGCGACCGAACCGTGCAAGTAGAGCGTCTCATCGTCGAAGGCGTAGCACGTCGGGACCACCATCGGCGCCCCGTCCACGAGCACGCCCAGGTGGGCGATGAACCCCGCGGCGAGCACGGCCATCAGCTCGGCGCGGTCGTTACGGCCCTGCTCTCGCAGCCTGCGGTGCCTGGTGCGAGCCGTCTCCGACAGTCCCCCGCTGGCGCGGGCGCCCGCTTCCTGCTTGCTCACGCCTGATGTCCTCGCTGCTGGCCAGGCCGCCGATTCTAACCAGTGGCGTGCAGCCAGCGGACCGGCGCGCCTGCCGAGGCGTGCCGGAATGGCTCAAGTTCGGCGTCCCACGCGTCGCCAAGCAGCAGCGCGAGCTCGGCCTCCAGCGACCCGCCGAGCGCAGGGTGCCGCGGCCCGTGCAGCTCCCTGATGGCCCCCAGCCGCTCGCTGTCTGCACCGGAGGCGGCCAGCGTCAGTACTGCCCTGAGCCGGTTCTCGCTGATCGCGACGTCACCGTTGGCGGCCAGGCTCGCCGAGAATATGCCAAGGTCCGGCGTGCAGCTGTACCTGACCGCGTCGCAGCCAGGGCTCGCGTCCTCGGTGACCTCGAACCTGAGCATGTTCCAGCTCGCGAGCGCCGAGGCGATCTCGCCCGATGTGCCTGGGCGGCCCTGCCAGTCAAGTTCGGTGCGAACCGAGCCTGGCGCCGCCGGCTGCTCGATCCAGTGCAGTTTGACGGGCACACCGAAGATCCCGGCCACTGCCCACTCAACGTGCGGGCTCAGCGCCGGGGGTGCAGAGTGAATCTGCAGCACGCCGCGTACGGTCACCAGACCTCCTTGCCTGCCGGACGAGGTGCGTCTTCCCCAACGAACCTCGGCTGGCCGGCGGCGGAGGATGCCCGCGCTGACGCGTTGCTGCTGATACTCCAGAGACATTGTGCAGCATGGACCCCCGCGACACCAGCACCGGCTCGCCGTGTCGTGGCGGGCCCCGTGCTTCATGGTGCTGTGGTGTGATGGTGCTGTGGTGCCGGACGATTCCGCGCTGGTCTTCGTGGGCGAGATGTACAGCATCCAGCTTGACCAGCTGGCAGCGGTGCTCGCGGCGACGCCGCGCCGGGCGGCGGCTCAGGTCGCCCGCTGGCGGGCGGCTGGAACCGCGGACGCGGCGGTGCTGAGCGCGGGTCCGCGCTGGGTCTGGCTGACCAGGGCCGGGCTGCTGGCGTGCGGGTTGCCGTACCGGGCGGCCGTACCTGGATTATCGCGGCTGGCCCACCTGCGCGCGGTGACCGCGGCCAGGCTCGCGCTTGCCGCGACGCCGCAGGTCACTTCCGGCGGCGCGTACTGGCGAAGCGAGCGAAGGCTCAGGGCCAGGATGGGCGGCAGGATCGGCCTGCGCGAGCATGTTCCCGACGCCGAGCTGCACTGGCCGGACAGCGCCGCACTGGCCTGGGCCGGCGAATGCTGGGCGATCGAGGCAGAGCTCACGCCGAAAACGGCTGCCAGGACCGTCACGATCATGCGCGAGCTGCTGGCCCGCACCGGCGACTACGGCTGCCTGGCCGCGGAGGTCCAGGTGCCGGGCAGGCCGCCGCGCCACGCCAGGGCGATCTACCTGTGCACGCCCGCTGCCCTGCCGGTGGTGAGCCGCGCCAGGGACGGCCTCGGGCCGCTCGGCGAGCGGATCGAGATCAGGCTGCTGCCCCCCGCCGCTGAGCTGCACGCTCAGCAGGGATCAGGGCGGGCGAGCACCCCGTCGGCGAGCATCCCGTGATAGCGCGCTGGCTGAGCCTGCTCGCGGCCAGGGCGATGTTGCGGGCAGCGGCACTGGTGCTGGCCTGGGTAGCGACAGCGGCAGCCGCTGTCGCGGCAGCGCCCGTGTCGATCGTGGCCGCCGGGGCGTACGCCGCCGCGTCGCTGGGCGGCTGGCAGCCGCGCAGGCTGCTCGTCGCCGCCGCGTGGTGCGGCCCGATGCTCGCGGTCTGGCTGGCGTTGATCGCCCGGACGGCCCCTGGCTGGCCCGATCTGCTGGCCGCCCCTTACCATGCGTGGCTGGCCTGCTGGCGGCTGGTCATGGCCGGCGAGCCCGTCCGCGCCGCGGCGACCGTCGCGCCGCCGGCGATCCCGCTCGGCCTCGTGGCCGGGGCCGTGGCCTGGCGGTACCGCACCGGCTCCCTCGGCTCGGGCGCGGGCGGCCTGTCCCCTGGCTCCGCTGTCGCTTTCGACCAGCGGCAGTGGCAGCACCAGGCCCGCTCGGCCAGGGCCAGGATCAACGCTCCCGGCTCGGTCCCGCTGACCGTGCGCGGCGACCTGCTCGTCGTCGGCGCCGTGATCAGGACCGTAGGGCACCGCGCCGGGCGGCTTGCCGCGATCGGCTACCAGCGAATGCGGTCACATCAGGTCGTCGTCGGCACCACGGGGACAGGCAAGACGACGCTGCTGCTGCGCCTGTGGACCGCGTTCATGGCCACCGGACTGCGCCGGCACGCGGCGGGCAGGGGCGCGCCGCCGCTCCTCGTCGTGCTCGACTGCAAGGGCGGCGCCGACGCCCGCAGGATCGCCGAGCGGTTCCGCCGCGTGCTGCGCGAGGCAGGCGCCCGGTCGACGGCCGTCTGGCCGGACGAGGCCAGCCTGTCGCTGTGGCAGCTTCCGCCGCGCCAGCTCACGACCTTGCTGGTCGACCTCATCGAGCACGGGACAGGCGCGGCTGCCTACTACGCCGACGTGATGGAGGCGCTGATCGGCCTGGCGGTCGAGGCGCCGTGCGGACCGCCGCGCAGCGCCGCGGACCTGCTCGACCGGCTCGAGCCCGGCTGGCTCGCGACCGCCTACGCCGCCTCGGGCACGCCAGCCGACCACGCGATGATCAGGTCCGCAAGCAGGCACCTGGGCGACGTGGCGCTGCGGTTCCGCACCCTGTTCCGCAGGCTCGGTCCTGGCCTGGACGGACCTGGCGGCTTCGGGGACGCCGACGCCTGGTACTGCGTACTCGAGGGAACCGATCAGATCCCGGTCGCCGAGGGGCAGGCCAGGGCGCTCACGGACCTGCTGGCGAGCTTCGCGGTCCGCGGACCGCAGCCGCGCGAGATCCTGCTGGCCGTCGATGAGTTCTCGGCCGTCTCGCGGCGGCTGCCGATCTGGCAGCTCTACGAGCGGGCCAGATCGCTGGGCCTGGCGGTCCAGGTCTCGGCACAGTCCTGGCAAGGGCTGGCGGCCACGCAGGACGAGCGGTACCGGATCGCGGCCTCTGCGGAGGGCGGCGTCTGGCTGCTGCGCACGCCGCACCCTGAACCGCTGACCGGGCTGGCCGGGACCCGCAAGGCGATCGAGACCACCAGGGTGCTCGGCCTGTTCCCGCGCTGGCGGAAGCAAGGCTCGTCCAGGCTGCACGACGTGCCGGTGGCCGACCCGGCCATCATCCGCGGACTCGACGTCGGGCAGGCGGCGTACATCTATCGCGGCGGCGTGACCTACGTCCAGGTCAAGCGTATGGTCGCGGCGCCCGCGGAGGTGCCTGCCCGGATCCGGCCGCCAGCCGGCGAAGTGGCCGCCCGATCGCTGAAGCCAGCCGCGGGCGCCGCGTCACAGCTGCCCGACGTGAGCCAGGTGCTCGACGCGGCGTTCGGGCCCTGCGGGCCGGTCCCATGACCGCGGACCCGTTCGCCGTGCTGGGGCTGGATCGTGCCGCCGCCCTGACCGACGACGACGTCAGGATCGCGTGGCGCCGCGTCGCGACCGCGACGCACCCGGACCGGGCCGACGGCGGTGACCCGCAGCGCTTCGCGACGGCGGCGGCTGCCTACACCGAGCTGCGCACCAGCTACGGTCGCGGCGAGGCCAGGGCCAGCCTGGAGCGGACGGACCGCCGTCCGCGGCCGTCAGAGAGGTCGCGGCTCCGACTCGGGTCACCGAGCGCGGCCAGGTACCGGCTCGCTGCCAGGCTTGGCGCCCGGGTGATCGTGGCCGCGTCCGCCGCGGCGCTCGGCCTCCTGGGGGCCGGTCAGGGACCGGCCGGCCCCGCGCTCGCCGCCGGCGCGGCGACCTGGCTGGCGCTGAGTGCCTGGCGCGACGTGGGCGGGCTGGCCGCCCGGCGCGGTCAGCCGGGTTCCTGGCCCGTCGCTACCGGGCGGGAGGTGTCGGCTGACCACGCCGACCAGGAGCCGACATAGAGCGCGGCCGGCACGCCGGCCAGCTGCAGCGCCAGGATCTCCTGCGCCGCGGTCACGCCTGAGCCGCAGTACGCGCCGACGACGGGGGCGCCGCCAGCACCGGTCTCTGCCGGCCGTGGCAAGCCAAGGCCGCGGAATCGCTCGCTGAGCGCGGCCGCGGGAAGGAACGCACCGTCGGCCCCGACGTTGCCTGTGGCCGGGGCGCTGATGGCGCCGGGGATGTGCCCGGCGGCCCGGTCGATGGGCTCCACCTCGCCGCGGTACCGCTCCGCGGCCCGCGCGTCGAGCAGGTACCCCGATCTGGCGGTCCTGGCGGCCGCTTCGTCGTCGAGGACCGGCATGCCGCCGCCTGGGCCGGCGGTGAAGTTGCCGCTGGCCGGCTCGGGGGCTCGTGCGGTCACGGGGTGGCCGGCGGCCGTCCAGGCAGCCAGGCCGCCGTCCAGCACAGCGACATGCTCGTGGCCGAAGTACCGCAGCAGCCACCACAAGCGCGCGGCGACCGTCGCGCCCGCGTCGTCGTAGACGACCGCGAGCTGGCCGCCGTTCAGCCCGGCCGCGCGCATCGCCGCCTGGAACACGCTCCGCCCGGGCAGCGGATGCCGGCCGCCGGCGCCAGAGCCCGGTCCGGCGAGATCGGTGTCCAGGTTGACGAAGGCCGCCCCCGGCAGGTGACCGGCCTGGTAGGCCTCGATGCGAGGCGGCCCGCCGAGCCGCCACCGGACGTCGAGCAGGACCGGCCCAGGACCTCCGGGCCCGCCGGGCCGGCTGCTGGCCTCAGGCCGGCTCCTGTCCTCGGGCCGGCTGCTGTCCTCGGGGCCGGCCGCAAGCAGCGCTGCCAGATCGGTGGCGCTGATCAGCGGGCCCTTCGGGCCGGCTGCTGGCCTCGGGCCCTTCGGGCCGGCTGCTGGCCTCGGGCCCTTCGGGCCGGCTGCTGGCCTCGGGCCAGTCACTGTGGATAACCTCCGGGATACTGTGGATAACCAGGCCTGACGCGGTGCGGTTCCCGCCCGAGCCTGTGGACAAACCTGTTGCCGGCGGCGCTCAGCTGCCCGGCACCGTCAGGAACGGAACCAGCTGATCGGCCTGCGTCAGCGAGCCGTGCATGCCCGCGAGCGCGGACTCGCGCGGCTCGGCCCTGGTCGCGACGACCGCGGCCGGGCCGGACGGAGCCACGATCACGTCCCCGATCCGCGCCGAGAACGCGTCGTCCACTGGCCCGAACCAGCCGTCCGCGATCGCCTGCTCTTTGCTCGCCACCCAGGCGCGGTCGCCGAGCGCCTCGGCCCAGGTGCTGAGCACGTCAGCGGCAGCGCCCGGCCGGCAGTACAGGTGCCTGGCCCGCGGCTCGCCGCCGAGCAGGGTCACGCCATCGCGCAGATCGGTCATCGTGTCGACGTCGATCCGGTCGGCCTGCGGCACATCGGTCATCCCGTGATCGGCGGTGACGTACAGCGCGGTGCCGTGCGGCACGGCGGCGGCCAGCTGCTCGGTCAGCCTGTCCACGTGAGCGAGCTGGTACTGCCATGCATCGGAGGCGCAGCCGAGCACGTGCCCCGTCGCGTCGAGATCGCCGTAGTAGACCATGGCCAGCGCCGGCGACGCTCCGGCCAGCGCGGCCGCTGACCGCGAGACCAGGGCACCCAGCGTGTCGGCGGGCAGGAACTCCGCGCCGCGCATGGCCGCCGCCGAGAGCCCCGACTTGCGGAAGGCGCCGGGGGCGGCACGGAACGAGGCCACGCCGGCCGCTGCCGCGCGCTCGAAGATGGTCGTACCAGGCTGCCAGCTGACCGGGTCCACGCTGGCGTCCCAGCGCAGCGCGTTGAGCAGCCTGCCCGACCCGGGAATGGCCACCTGGTAACCGAGCATCCCGTGCTCGCCGGGCGGCCTGCCCGTGCCGATCGTGGCCAGGCTGGTCGCCGTGGTCGCCGGGAAGCCCGCTGTCAGCGGGGCAGCGGTCATGGCCAGCTCGGACAGGAACGGCGCCGCAGCCGGGTGCGCGCTGAGCAGTTCCCAGCCGAGCCCGTCGACGAGGAGCAGGCAGACCCGCTCAGAGTCGGGCAATTGCAGCGGATTCGGCTCGCCTGGCACTCCCAGGGAGGCGAGCACGGACGTCGCGAGCGCGTCCAGGCTCGACTCCGCGTACCTCGGCAGCGTCGGCTCGACGGTCTGGGTGGTCATGAGCTGCTCGTGGTCGACGACAGCGCCTGGGCGAACGCCAGCACCTGCTCGACCGCCTCGGCCCCGTCGGCCGCCTCGCTGATCCGCATGGTCACGTCGTCCGATGTCATCGCGCCCGTGTAGCCGTGGTCGGCCTCGCAGTTCTCGTCGCCGCAGTGGGCCGGCTCGAGCTCCATGTGCCGCAGCGAGTTCCAGCCGATCGTCAGCACGATCTCCGACGGCATCGTGACGCCCCGCTGGTAGGTGGCCGGATCAGGAATCACCCTGGTGAGCGCTACCGTCGAGATCCGCGAGCAGCGGATCGCCTCGGTCGAGGTCTCTGCCTGCGGCCTGGATTCCGGCACGTTCTCATCCGCCGGGTACTCGTCGGTGTGGCTGTAGACGAGCCTCGTCGGGGTCAGCGCCAGCACCGTCATGTGCCGCCGGACCTCCATGCCCGGGTCGAAATGCGCATCATGGTGGACGAAGTAGGAGACGACTCGCTCCGAGCCGACCGCCGACGAGACCGCGTCGGCGACGATGCCCGGGTAGTAGCCGCTTCGCTCGATGGCCGCCAGCATCCCGTCGGCCGAGGCTGTGGTACTCATCCTCACATCCTGCACCGCCGGCGGGGCCGCCGGCGAGGGTGGTCATAGATTGACGGCCGACCGGCTCTCGGTTTGCGCGCGGCCGCCTGTCTCCGCGACGCTGAGATCGAGCACCCGGTGCGTGACTGGCTCGGGCAGCTCGAGCGCTCCTGCCCCCGCTGACGGCTTCGGGCGCCGCGGCCTGCGGGCGCCGGCGCCGCCACCGCGACCGCGGTAGACAAGCAGTCCGTTCACCGGGTCAGGCACCGCGTCCAGCGCCGCCTGCACGCCAGGCAGGCTGCGGAACGCCTCCCAGCCGGACTCGTCAGCGAAGCAGACCTCGAAGACCACTCCGTGCCTGTGCTCAATCCAGGACCATTCGACCGCGCCGCTTGTAATCGCCGATTCGATGAGCTGGTCCCGGTACGAGTCCTTCCAGGACAAGGCTGCCTGCAAGTGCGAATCGAAGACCTCGACCGACCACCACTCAGCCATACCAGCCAGCGTAAGCCCGTTCGCGCGCAATGGGCTTTCGCTGTTGGCATAACGACCCCTCTTGCCCGGCCGTCGCGGCCGTCGCGGCCGCGCGGATCCTGGCCGCGTACTCAGCCGCCTCCTCGTCACTGGCGTACTTGTGCCGCGGCCAGAAGAAGCCGCGCAGGCCGTCGCCCTTCGTCCTGGGCACCACGTGCGTGTGCAGGTGCGGGACGCTCTGGCTGACGACGTTGTTCGCGGCGACGAACGTGCCCTGCGCCCCGAGCGCTGCCGGCACGGCGGCGCTGATCAGCCGCACCGTCCTGAAGTACGGGCCGATCAGGGCGTCGGGCAGGTCGCCGAGCGTCACGACATGCTCCCGCGGCACGACGAGCACGTGGCCCTTGAACACTGGCCTGCCGTCCAGGAAGGCAGCCGTGTGGTCGCCGCTGAAGACCATGTGCGCGGGGATGGTGCCCGCGGCAATGGCACAGAAAATGCAGTCGGTCACCCCGGCACGGTAGCGTTTGCGCGTGGCGAGGGACGGACACCGGCATGTACTGGCCATTGGCGGCCTGCGCCCGGCTGGAGGCGCGCAAGAACAACGCGGCAGCGACCGCAAAGGAGTCAGCCGGGAGGGATCCCCGCTGCTGCTCTCCTATGCCGCCCGGCTGACTGGCAGCAGATCACCCAGGATCTGCATGCTGAACACCGCGATGGGCGATGACCCCGGCGCCTACCTGCGGACCTATCAGCTGCTCGGTGCGCTTCCCGGTCGGCTGACGCACCTGCAACTGTTCCCGATGCCGAATGCCGCCGACCCTGAGGACCTGCTGCTGTCGCAGGACATGATCTTCGTGGGTGGCGGCAGCGTGGCGAACATGCTGGCCGTGTGGCAGGTGCACGGCGTCGACGCGATCATGCGCAAGGCATGGCAGGCCGGCATCGTCTTGTCCGGCGTCAGCGCGGGCGCGATCTGCTGGTTCAGCGGCGGGACCACTGACTCCTTCGGCACCGGCCTGCGCCCGTTCACCACCGGACTCGGCCTGTTCAAGCCGAGTTACTGCCCGCACTACGACTCAGAGGAGCAACGGCGGCCGCTGTACAAGACGCTGGTCGCCGACGGCACCCTCGCTGCCGGATTCGCCTGCGACGACGGCGCCGCCGCGCACTTCGTGGATGACGCCCTGGCGGGCATCGTGGCGGACGGGAAGGACGCCCGCGGCTACTTCGTGGCCGGGACGCGGGACGGCGCCGCCGTGGAGACCGTGCTTGACACGCGCGTGCTGGGCGGACGATAGCAGGGCAATTCCAGCGTTCTGTTGGGGGGTATTGGGCATCACGGTCCCGCCTGTCCGGGTACGATCACGAGACACTCAGATCACGGGACATTCGCCGCGCAGCCCGGAGCTTTCACGTAATGCTTACCGTTCATAACTTTTCGTATGGCCTGCTGACCCCGGGCCTGGCCTATCTGATGTCCGTCGTCGGCTCGTTCCTCGGGCTGCGCTGCACCAGCCGGTCGCAGGTCAGCACCGGCAGGGCCAGGCTCCGGTGGCTGTTGGTCGGCGCCGGCTCGATCGGGATCACCGGCATCTGGGTGATGCACTTCATCGCCATGCTCGGCTTCACGATCCCCGGTGAGACGATCCACTACAACGTCCCGGTCACGCTGCTCAGCATGCTGATCTCGGTCGCGTTCGTCTCCATCGGCCTGCTGATCGTCGGGCTCAGCGACACGATGAAGCTGCGGTCCCTGCTGCTGGGCGGCGTGGTCACCGGCCTGGGCGTGGCTGCCATGCATTACAGCGGCATGGCAGCGATGCGGATGGCGGGCCGGATGACCTACAGCCCAGGGCTGTTCTCCCTGTCTATCGTGATCGCGATCGTCGCAGCGACGGCGGCGCTGTGGTTCGCGCTGCGCCTCGGCGGTTTCTGGTCCGGCTTCGGAGCCGCCCTCATCATGGGCGTCGCCGTCAGCGGCATGCACTACACGGGCATGGCAGCGATGCGCGTATACGCACCTGACGGCACTCCGATGTCGATGGCGGGCGCCGACGCGTCGGCGTTCCTGCTCCCGCTCATCGTCGGCGTGTCGGTCACGACGTTCGTGCTGACCGCGGCCATCGCGCTGTCCCCGACGGCCGCGGAGATCTCAGAAGAGGCCGAGCTGATGCGCAAGATCGAGGGCCTGCGGGGGCAGCCGCAGGTCTCCACCGCCCCGGTCAGCAGCCCGCGGGACGACGACAACCCGAATTTCAGGCGGACGCTGCGACAATTAGCGGATGAGCGCGGGAAGCCAGGAGGACCGTGGCTGGCTGCTGCTTGTCTACCGGGTGCCATCGGAGCCGACGAGGCTGCGCGCGGCCGTGTGGCGCAGGCTGAAGAGCCTGGGCGCGATCTACCTGCAGAACTCGGCCGCCGCGCTGCCCGTGAGCGTCGCGGCCGAGCGTGCGCTGCGCAAGCTGCGCCGCGAGATCCTCGACATGTCAGGCACCGCAGCCCTGTTGTCCTGCTCGGTGCTCGCCGGCGAGCAGGGCGTGCTCGAGGCGTTCCAGGCCGCCAGGGACGACGAGTACGCCGAGATCGTTGACAAGTGCGAGGACTTCCTCGGCCAGGTGCACAAGGAGTACGTCGCCGACCACTTCACCTACGCCGAGCTGGAGGAGAACGAGGTCGACCTGGTCAAGCTGCGGAACTGGCTCGCGCGGGTCCGCGAGCGCGACGTCTTCGGCGCGTCTGGCCGCGAAGCAGCCGAACGAGGCTTGGTGACCTGCGAGCAGGTCCTCGAGGAGTACGCCACCCGGGTCTACGCCGAAGAGGCTGAAAGCCGTTAGTCCCTTCGCACGCCACGCCACAAGCTGACCGGCAGCAGGCAGGCCAGCACGACGGGGACGAGCCACCAGGCCGGGACGCCCGCCTCGTGCGCGAGCAGATACGTCACAGCCAGCCCGGCGGCGACCCCCGCCGCGACCCACCAGTCGTCCCCGATCACGAAGTCGGCAACGAACGCGCCGAACGCTCTCAGCCGGCTCACCTCAGCTGCCCTCCGTAGCAGGCTGGGCCACGGCAGCGGCCGGCCAGCGCTGCAAGATCGCGACGAGGGCCAGCGCGAACACAGCGATGGAAGGCACGAGAACCAGCAGCGCGGCGTCCGAACCCGGCCACGTCGCCCCCGCGCCCTCGGCGCCCCAGAACGTGCCGAAGGCCGTCAGCATCACGCCGACCACGAACTTCATCGTGTTCTCCGGCACCCTGGCCAGCGGGGCCCGCAGCGCGAGTCCGGCCATCGCGACGACCAGCACGGCGCAGACAGCGGCCACGGCGGCCAGCGGCACGTCATGCGCGTTCCCGCCGAACGTCAGCGCGATGAAGACAACCTCGAGCCCCTCGAGCAGAGCGCCCTTGAACGACAGCGTGAAGCCGTACACGTCAGGCACCAGTACCGCCCGGCGTGGCTGCTCGGCACGGGCGATGCTCACCTGCGTCCGGTAAATCTCCTGCTCGTCATGGAGCGCCTTGTGACCGCTCGCCCGCAGGATCGCCTTGCGCAGCCACTGAAGGCCGAAGATCAGCAGCAGCGCGCCGACGAACATCCGCAGGTCCTGCAGCGGCAGCGCGGTCACGGCAGGGCCGAGAGCCGCTGTGATGACCGCGAGCAGCGCCAGGGCAGCGACCAAGCCGGTCGTCGCGGAGCGCCAGCCGCGCGCCGTCCCCGCGGCGAGCACGATCGTGGTCGCCTCGACGGCCTCCACCGCGCACGCCAGGAACACGGCGACGAAGAGGGCGCCTGCTCCCATGCGCGTCTCCTGAGCTCCTGGCCGGCCAGCGTACGCCACTGAGTGTAACGGCTGTCAGATCTGGTTCTGACAATCGTTAGCGCCACGACTGCCCGGCGCCGGCCTGAGCGTGCTTTCACCGGTCCCCACCTGGCGGATCTGCCCTGCTCGGCCTAGCATTCCGGTCGTGGCCATGCTTCTCGGACTGACCAAGCGGGTGCTGGTCGGGCGCCCGATGCAAAGCGAGCATCTCGGTCACACGCTGCTGCCCAAGAAGATCGCGCTGCCGGTGTTCGCCAGCGACGCGCTGTCCTCTGTGGCGTACGCGACCGAGGAGATCCTGCTGGTGCTCTCGCTCGGCGGGATCGCCCTGCTGCACTACACGCCGTATATCGGCGCGGCGGTGGGCCTGCTGATGCTGGTGGTGGTGGCGTCTTACCGGCAGAACGTGCACGCCTATCCGTCCGGCGGCGGCGACTACGAGGTCGCCTCGACGAACCTGGGTCCCAAGGTTGGCCTGGCAGTCGCGAGCGCGCTGATGGTCGATTACACGCTGACGGTCGCGGTGTCGGTGTCGGCCGGCGTCGCGAACCTGGCGTCGGCGTTCCCTGTGCTGGATTCGCACGTCGCGCTCATCGCCGTGATCGTGGTGGCGGTGCTGGCCGTGATGAACCTGCGCGGCGTGCGCGAGTCAGGGACCGCGTTCGCGATCCCGACCTACTTCTTCATCGGCATCGTCGGCCTGATGATCGCCTGGGGCGTCTCGCGGCTGGTCTCCGGTCACCACTTGCAGGCCGAGAGCGCGAGCTACCACGTCCAGGCGACCAGCTCGTTCACGGGCCTCGCGCTGGTGTTCTTGCTGCTGAAGGCCTTCTCGTCGGGATGCACGGCGCTTACCGGGGTGGAGGCGATCAGCAACGGCGTCCCGGCGTTCAAGCAGCCGAAGAGCAAGAACGCCGCGACCACGCTGGCGATGCTCGGCATCATCGCCGTGGCGATGTTCGCGGGCGTGACCGCGCTGGCGCTGGCCAGCCACGTCCATGTCGCAGAACAGGCCTCGCAGCTGCACGGCGCGCCGCACGGGCAGGCCCAGCGCACCGTGATCGCGCAGGTCGGCCAGGCCGTGTTCGGCGCCGGCTCGCCGCTGTTCTACATCCTGCAGTTCGTGACCGCCCTCATCCTGGTGCTGGCCGCCAACACGGCGTTCAACGGGTTCCCCGTGCTCGCCTCGATCCTGTCCAGGGACGGCTACCTGCCCAGGCAGCTGCACAACCGCGGTGACCGGCTGGCGTTCAGCAACGGCATCCTGATGCTGTCAGGGTTCGCGATCTTGCTGATCGTGGTCTTCGACGCGTCACCAACCCGGCTGATCCAGCTGTACATCATCGGGGTGTTCGTGTCGTTCGTGTGCAGCCAGACCGGCATGATCAGGCACTGGAACAGGCACCTGAAGTTCACCGACGATCCCAGGGCCCGCCGGCACATGAAGCGGACCAGGGTCATCAACTCCGTGGGCGCCTGCTTCACGGGCGTGGTCCTGGTGATCGTCCTGTTCAGCAAGTTCGTCAGCGGAGCGTGGATCGTCGTGGTCGCGATGCCGGCCATCTGGCTGACGATGCGCGCCATCCGCAACCACTACGCCAGCGTCGCCATCGAGCTTGCGCCGCCGCCCGCCGACCAGCCGGTCACGCTGCCCTCCAGCAACCGGGCCATCGTGCTGGTCTCCAAGCTGCACCTGCCGACGCTGCGCGCGCTCGCCTACGCCAGGGCCACCCAGCCCAGCCACATCGAGGCGGTCACGGTCAGCGTGGACGACGCCGAGACCGCGCGGCTGCGCGAGGAATGGGAGAACGCCGACATTCCGGTACCCCTGACCGTGGTGGCGTCGCCATACCGCGACATCACCAAGCCCGTCGTGTCCTATGTGAGCAGGCTGCGCAGGGAGAGCCCGCGCGACGTGGTGACCGTCTTCATTCCCGAATACGTTCTCGGGCACTGGTGGGAGCAGCTCCTGCATAACCAGAGCGCGCTCCGGCTCAAGGCACGGCTGCTGCTGCAGCCCGGGGTGATCGTCGCCAGCGTCCCCTACCAGCTCAGGTCCGCGCGGGCAGACGCGCTCGCCCAGGCGGCAGCGCTCGGCCACGGTGGCGGGCACCCAGGCGGCCGGATCACCAAGGTCGAGGTGAAGCCAGAGGGCGGCGTGGCCTCCAGCGCCAGCGCCGGAGCGCCTGAGGACGTGCACGAGGGCAGCCTGGCCAAGCTGAGGCACCACATCGCGGCCGCGCATGAGCAGATCCTGGCCGAGGAGCTCCAGGCCAGGGTCGCGGACGTGAACGCCACCCCGATCGCCGACCTCGACGACCGCGCCCAGGCCGATGTGGCCGGCACGCTCCGCGCCGTCACGGTGCGGCCGCGCGGCAACAGCCCGTCGCTGCAGGCCGAACTGTGGGACGGGTCTGGCAGCATCACGCTGGTCTGGCTCGGCCGGCGCAGCATTCCGGGCATCGAGCCTGGCAGGCACCTGAAGGTACGCGGCCGGGTCGCCAGCCACCGCGGCGCCCGCACCATCTTCAACCCCGGCTACGAGCTCCGCCCGCCAGGCGGCGAGACCTCCGAGTCCGCCGCGGTGAACCGGTAGCCCACCGGACGGCGACCCGCAGCCTTGCAAGCAGCTCGCGCCCTCCCGAATTGACGCCCCGTTAACGACTGCATGTCACATTCAGCTGAGCCTGGTCCAGGCTGAGCGACGGCCGATGATGACGGTGGCGCCCAGGTCGTCGTCGGTGGCTATCTCCGCGGCGAGCCCGGCGGCCGTGAACTCAGCGGCCGCCGTCGCGGCCTGGCCCGAGCTGGTCTCGATCAGCAGATGCCCGCCAGGCGAGAGCCAGTCCCCCGCTCCAGCGACCGCGCGGCGCAGCACGTCGAGGCCGTCCTCGCCACCGTCGAGCGCCAGCAGCGGCTCGTGCATCCTGGCCTCGGCTGGCATCAGCACCACCGCCTCGCTCGGGACGTACGGCACGTTGGCCGCGATCACGCCGACCCGGCCGCGCAGTCGCTCCGGCAACGCCGCGTACAGGTCGCCCGCGTGCACCTGACCGCCGGCGGCTGCGAGGTTCCGGCTCGCACACCGCACGGCCGCTGGGTCGATGTCGCAGGCGTGCAGCTCGATCTCGCTGGCGCGGGCCGCGATCGCCGCGCCGATCGCGCCTGACCCGCAGGCCAGGTCGACGAGCACCGTTCCTGGCACGGCCCGGTCCGCGGCCAGCCTCACGAGTAGCTCGCTCCGCGGCCGCGGCACGAACACGCCAGGCTCGAGGAAAATGCGCAGCGCGCAGAACTCCGCCCAGCCGACGATGTGCTCGAGCGGCAGTCCGGCGACGCGCCGCTCGATCATGTCGCGCAGCGCAGCGGGCGCACCGGCCGCCTCCGTCAGCACGAGGGCCTCTTCCTCCGCGAACACGCAGCCCGCCGCCATGAGCCGGTCCGTGATGGCTGGCACGGTCAGGGACGGATCGGGGGCCGAGGCGGACATACCGCAAGCCTACGTTCGGCCTCGGGACGGGACGGCAACCCGTGACCGCCCAGGCACTAGGCTCAGATCCGTGACAGCAACCCTTCGGACCTCCCATTCAGCCGCGCGCGACGTCAGCGCGGACGCCATCGTGATCGCAGTCAGCCAGGGCGACGCGGGCCCGGTCCTCGCGCCAGGAGCCGAGGATGTCGACGCCGCGCTGGGCGGCGGCCTGCTCGAGACCCTCACCGCTCTCGGCGCCACCGGCAAGGCGGAAGAAGTCACGAAGACCGTGTCGGGCGGCAGGCTCTCCGCGCCGCTGATCACGGTCGTGGGGATCGGCACAGCCAGCGCGACCAACCCCGGCAGCGCGGACGCCGAGGTGCTGCGCCGGGCCGCCGGCGCGGCGGTCCGCTCGCTCAGCTCGCCGAAGATCATGACGATCGCGCTCGCACTGCCCGCGGGTGACGCCGCCAGCGCCGCGGCGACGGCGCTCGGCGCGATGCTCGGCAGCTACCAATTCGGCCGCTACCGCAGCAACGGCCATCAGGCCGCGGAGCTCACGCTGGTCGCGGGCGAAGCGGTCGCCGCGGCGGTCAGCACGGCACAGGTACTCGCCGCCGCGGTGACGCTGGTGCGCGACCTGGTCAACACCAGCCCTTCGCACCTGTATCCGGAGAGCTTCGCCGCCGAGGCCGGCCAGATCGCCGCCAGCGCCGGGCTCGGCTACGAGGTGCTCGATGACGCCGCGCTGGCCGACGGCGGTTATGGCGGCATCACCGGGGTAGGCCAGGGCTCCGTTCACCCGCCCCGGCTGGTGCGGCTGTCCTACCAGCACCCTGATGCGTCCAGGACCGTGGTCTTCGCCGGCAAGGGGATCACGTTCGACTCAGGCGGCCTGTCCCTCAAGCCGCCCAAGGCGATGGAGGCGATGAAGTCAGACATGGGCGGCGCCGCTGCCGTGCTGGCAGCGCTGCAGGCGATCGCCGCGCTCAAGCCGGCGGTCAACGTCGTCGGGTACCTGCCTCTGGCGGAGAACATGCCGGGCAGCGGCGCGCAGCGCCCGTCCGACGTCATCACGATCTACGGCGGCACCACCGTCGAGGTGCTCAACACTGACGCCGAGGGACGGCTGGTCCTGGCCGACGCGCTGGCCAGGTCGGAGGCCGACAGGCCTGACCTTCTTGTCGACATAGCGACATTGACGGGCGCTCAGGTTGTCGCGCTCGGGACAAAGGTCAGCGCGGTGATGGCGAACGATGACGACGTCAGGGACGGCGTGGTGGACGCCGCCACCCGGGCTGGCGAGGCCATGTGGCCGATGCCGCTGCCCGATGAGTTGCGCAAGGGCCTCGACTCGAAGGTGGCCGACCTGGCCAACGTCGCCGCCGACAGGGACGGCGGCATGCTGGTCGCGGGGCTGTTCCTGCGGGAATTCGTGCCGGACGGCGTGCGTTGGGCACACCTGGACATCGCGGGACCGTCGTTCCACGAAGGCGAGCCTTACGGCTATACAGCCAAGGGCGGAACCGGCGCCGCGGTCCGCACGCTGGTCCAGATCGCGCAGGACGTCGCGGACGGACGGCTCTAGCCGGGCACGCCAAGCTAGGCGGGTCCCGGACTGGGCGGGCACAGACCAGGCAGACGCAGATCATGTCAATGGCGACGAGGAGCGATCGGTGACGCAGACCGAGACCGGCAGTTACGACCTTGTCATCCTGGGCGGCGGCAGCGGCGGTTACGCCTGCGCCCTGCGCGCTGCCGAACTGGGCATGCGGGTGGTGCTGATCGAGAAGGACAAGGTCGGCGGGACGTGCCTGCATCGTGGCTGCATCCCGACGAAGGCCCTGCTGCACGCCGCTGAGGTCGCTGACCACGCCAGGGACGCGGCCTCGGTGGGCGTGCGCACGACCTTCGACGGCGTCGACATGCCAGCCGTGAACTCCTACAAGGACAAGGTCGTCGACCGGCTCTGGAAGGGCCTGCAGGGCACGCTGGCCAACCGCAAGGTCGAGATCGTCAACGGCGACGGCCGGCTGGTGTCGCCGACCGCCGCCGCGGTCGGCGACATGGTCTACGAAGGCGCTCATGTCGTGCTCTCGACCGGCTCGGAGGCGCGCTCCCTGCCTGGCCTGCAGATCGACGGCGAGCGCGCGATCACGAGCGACCACGCCCTGACGCTCGACCGGGTCCCCGCCTCGGCCGTGATCCTGGGCGGCGGGGTGATCGGGGTCGAGTTCGCGAGCGTGTGGCGCTCGTTCGGCGCTGACGTGACGATCGTCGAGATGCTGCCGCACCTGCTGCCGACCGAAGAGGAGTCAAGCTCGAAGCTGCTGGAGCGGGCGTTCCGAAGGCGCGGCATCAGGTATCACCTCGGCGTCCGGTTCAGCGAGGTCAAAGAGACCGCGGCGGGCGTCAGCGTGAGCCTGGAGAACGGCACCACGATCGAGGCCGAGGTGCTTCTCGTCGCCGTGGGCCGGGGCCCGGTTTCCGCTGGCCTGGGCTACGAGGAGGCCGGGGTCGCGATGGACCGCGGCTTCGTGCTCGTCGACGAGTACTGGCGGACCAGCGTCCCGACGATCTCCGCGGTCGGCGACCTCACGCCCGGCCTGCAACTCGCGCACGTCGGGTTCGCCGAAGGCATCGGCGTCGCCGAGCGGCTCGCGAGACTGCCGGTCACGCCGATCGACTACGACGGCGTGCCGCGGGTGACCTACAGCGACCCCGAGGTCGCCTCCGTCGGCATCACGTCTGCCACGGCAGCCGAGCGCGGGATCGAGACCTCCGAGGTGACCTATAATCTGGGCGGCAACGGCAAGAGCGTGATCCTGCAGACCCAGGGCGCAGCGAAGGTGATCGCGACCGCTGGGGGCGGCCCTGTGCTCGGCGTGCACCTCGTCGGCGCCAGGGTCGGCGAGCTGATCGCCGAAGGCCAGCTGATCTACAACTGGGAGGCGCTGCCCGCCGAGGTCGCACAGCTCATACACCCGCACCCGACCCAGTCGGAGGCGATCGGCGAGGCGCATCTCGCGCTCGCCGGCAAGCCGTTGCATTTCCATTCCTGATCCGCAGCGGGAATGGCGAATACCTGAGCGAAGGAGTCAGCGCAAGCCATGTCGGTTTCCGTATCCATGCCGCAGCTTGGCGAGAGCGTCACCGAAGGCACTGTTACCCGCTGGCTCAAGCACGAGGGTGACCATGTCTCGGCCGACGAGCCGTTGCTCGAGGTGTCCACCGACAAGGTCGACACCGAGATCCCGTCACCCGTCTCGGGAATCCTGCGCGGGATCACCGTCGCCGAGGACGAGACAGTAGCCGTCGGCGCCGAGCTGGCCGTCATCGACGAAGACGGTTCGGCAGGCGGCCAGGACTCCGCGCCAGCCGCCGCCCAGCAGCCCGCGCCCGCCGCGCCGCCGGCCCAGCAGCCCCAGGACCAGTACCAAGAGTCCCAGTTCGAGCAGGACCACTACCAAGAGCCGCAGTACCAAGAGCCGCAGTACCAAGAGCCGCAGTACCAAGAGCCGCAGTACCAGGAACCCCAGTACGAGCAGCCTCAGGTCGAGGCCCCGTACGGACAGCCGCCCGCCGCGCACCCCCCGTATCACGAGGCTCCGTACCAGCAGGCCCAGTACCAGCAGGCCCCAAACCAGCAGGCCCCAAACCAGCAGGCCCCAAACCAGCAGGCCCCAAACCAGCAGGCACAGTACGCCGAGCCGGAGCGGGGCGGGGCCGGCTATCAGCCGGCCACAGGCTACGAGCCGCCGCCGTCCTATGCCGACCAGGGCCAGCAGGGCGGGTATCAGCAGTACGCCGGGCAGCCTGGCAGCTACCAGGTGCCGCCTCCGCCCGCCGCCGCGCCGCCGGCCGCGCCGCCCGGCGCCGAGCAAGCGCAATACCAGCCAGCCCAGGCCGAGCCGACTCCCGCGCAGCCTGCTCCCGCCCAGCCTGCTCCCGCCCAGCCTGCTCCCGCCCAGCCTGCTCCCGCCCAGCCTGCTCCCGCGCAGGCTGCTCCCGGCGAGGCCGGCCAGCCGCCAGCCGAAGGCGTCGAGAGCCCGTACGTGACGCCGCTGGTCAGGAAGCTCGCCGCGGAGCACGACATCGACCTCGGCTCGATCACGGGTACCGGCGTGGGCGGCCGGATCCGCAAGCAGGATGTGCTCGACGCGGCCAGGAAGCGGCGCGGCAGCGACGCACCGCGGCCGGTGGCCGCCCCGCCAGCACAGGCCCCGCTAGCACAGGCCCCGCCAGCACAGGCCCCGCCAGCACAGGCCCCGCCAGCACAGGCCCCGCCAGCACAGGCCGCGGCAGGGCGGGCCCCAGCAGCGCCGACGACCATCCCGGCGCCGTCGAACCTGCGCGGCACGACCGAGCGGCTCTCCCGCGCCCGCCAGGTGATCGCCCAGCGCATGGTCGAGTCGCTGCAAACGTCCGCGCAGCTCACCACCGTCGTCGAGGCGGACGTCACCGCGATAGCCAGGCTGCGCGACAGGATCAAATCAGCCTTCGAGGCCAGGGAAGGGGTCAAGCTGTCATTCCTGCCCTTCTTCGCGCTGGCCACCGTGGAGGCGCTGAAGGCGCACCCGAAGCTGAACGCCGTCATCGACACCGCGAACGGCACCATGACCTACCACGACGCCGAGCACCTGGGCATCGCGGTCGACACGGAGCGCGGCCTGATGGTCCCGGTGATCAGGAATGCCGGCGACCTGAACATCGGCGGGCTGGCGCGCAAGATCGCCGACCTGGCGCAGCGGACGAGGGACGGCCAGGTCAGCCCCGACGACCTGAGCGGCGGGACGTTCACGCTGACCAACACCGGCAGCCGCGGCGCCCTGTTCGACACTCCGATCATCAACCAGCCGCAGGTCGGCATCCTCGGCACAGGGACGGTCAGCAAGCGGCCCGTGGTGGTCGACGATCCCGACCTGGGCGAGGTCATCACGGTCCGGTCGATCGTCTACCTCGCGCTGACCTACGACCACCGGCTCGTCGACGGCGCCGACGCGGCCAGGTTCCTTGTCACGATCAAGAACCGGCTGGAAGAGGGCGCGTTCGAAGCCGAGTTCGGCCGGTAGCGCAGCCGTGCGTATAGCGGTCTCCGCTGCCTCGGGCCTCATCGGCACCGCGCTGGTGCGCGACCTGACGGCCGGCGGAGCCGATGTCGTCCGCCTCGTGCGCCGGCCCGCCACGTCGCCGGCCGAGATCAGCTGGCAGCCGGAATCCGCTTCCGGCCTCGATCCGATCGCGCTGCGCGGAGTGGACGCCGTCGTTCACCTGTCGGGGGCGCCGGTCGCGCCGCGACGCTGGACGCCCGCCAGGAAGGCGCTGCTGCGCTCGAGCAGGATCGACGCCACCCGAACCGTCGCGACCGCGATGGCGGCGGCAGAGCCGCGCCCGGCGGTATTCGTGTGCGCGTCGGCCATCGGCTACTACGGCGACACCGCCGACCGGGCCGTGGACGAGAGCGCGCCGTCAGGTCACGGGTTCCTGGCCGAGCTCGTCCGGGACTGGGAGGCGGCGGCAGAGCCGGCCAGGAGCGCGGGCATCCGCGTCGTGAACGTCCGCTCGGGCCTGGTGCTCTCCCCCGCCGGAGGCCTGCTCGGCCAGCTGCTGCCGCCGTTCCGGCTGGGGCTCGGCGCGAAGATCGGCTCTGGCCGGCAGTACATGAGCTGGATCAGCCTGCCTGACGAGATCCGGGCGATCAGGTTCCTGCTCGAGTCGGCCGACGCGACCGGAGCGTTCAACCTTACGGCGCCTGAGCCGGTGACCAACGCTGAGTTCACTGCGGCGCTGGCGCACGCTGTCCGCAGGCCAGACCTGCTCACGGTCCCGTCGTTCGCGCTGCGGGCCGCGCTCGGCGAGGTGTCGGGTGAGCTGCTCGGCAGCGCGCGGGTGCGGCCGGCCCGGCTGTTGGCGGCCGGCTTCAGCTTCTCGCACGCCAGCATCGCCGCGGCGCTCGACGCGGTGCTGAGCGGCTAGCCGCCAGGCGGCCCTTCCGCCCCGCGCGCGGCGGCCCTGGCTTTGATCAGCCTGGCCAGCGGCGTGCCAACGGCCGGGCCGAGCAGCGGGATCTGCCAGAGCGGCGGCACCGGCGAGGTCAGGCCCTCGTACCGCATCATCTGCCCGATCGTCAGCCGCAGCAGCCGCCTGGCCGTGGCGATCGCCAGCACCGCCAGGGGCAACTCGACCAGCAACGCCGACAGCAGGCTGGCCAGGAATCCCGGCGTGTCGACATCGAGCACCACGTCGAACCATGCGTCGCAGAGCAGCAGGGTCGCCAGCACGATCAGCGAGATGATCAGCAGCTGGCGGCGGCGCCAGGCAGCCCACCCGGTGGCCGCGAACGCGACGAGCAGCGCGGCGTCGAACCCGACCCAGGCGCCCCGCCAGGTGCCGGTGCGGTAGAACTGCGGCAGCGTGACCGCGAGCACGCCGATCCACGCGGCGAGCACGATGCACCCGGCCACTGTGACGACGAGCACCGCGTCCCATCTCCAGCTGCTGCCAGGCGAGGGGACCGACTCCTGCTCGATCGCCACCAGCGCCTGCAGCAGCTTGCGCCGCTCGGCCTGGCTCATCGTGGCGAGCGCGTCGGGATCGAGCATGTTGTCCATGACACGGAAAAGGTTAGCCGACTGAAATATCAGCGCTCTCCGACCCGCGGCCAGGCCGCGGCGGTCGGCGGCGGACCGGTCGGCGCCGGGCCGGCATAGGCTGGCGGCGTGGACCGTGAGCTTGCCTTCGTCAGGGCCGGGTTCGGTGACGCCGCGATCGACTACGAGCGGGGCTGGGACCTGCAGCGCGACCTGCACGCAAGGCGCGTGGCCGGCGAGATACCCGACACGTGCCTGCTGCTCGAGCACCAGCCCGTATACACAGCGGGGAAGCGCACCAGCCCGGCCGACCGCCCAATCGGTGATCCCGGCGCCCCCGTGATCGACGTCGACCGCGGCGGCAAGATCACCTGGCATGGCCCTGGTCAGCTCGTCGGCTACCCGATCGTCGCGCTTAACGAGCCCGTCGACGTGATCGGCTACGTCAGGGCAATCGAAGAGGCGCTGATCAGGACCTGCGCGGACGCGGGACTGGCCAGCGTGCGGGTCGGCGGCAGGAGCGGGGTCTGGGTGCGGGCCGGGGGGTCCGACCGGAAGATCGCGGCGATCGGCATCCGGGTCGCTCGCGGCGTGACCATGCACGGCTTCGCCATCAACTGCGACAACGACCTGTCCTGGTTCGGCAAGATCATCCCGTGCGGCATCTCGGACGCGTCGGTGACCTCGCTGTCCGCCGAGCTTGGCCACCCGGTCAGGGTTGGCGATGTCCTGGCAAGCGCGCAGCGCCACCTCGCCAGCGTTCTCGGCGCCACCCGCACCAGGGAGCTGGCGAGCGCCGCCGAGCTGCTGGCCAGCCCCGTCGGCTGAGCCCCGTCAGCTGAAACAGCGCGCCCTAGCTGACCTCGTGCGGCAGGAACAGCGTCCCGCCGGACTGCCGTGCCCTGAGCGCGCCCCTCACCCTGGCGAGGCCGTAGGCGGGCAGATAGCCCGGCAGGTCGGCGGGCGAGACGAAGTCGAAGCCGTCCAGCTCGGCCTCCTGGATCACGATTCCCGACCCGTTGTCCAGCTGCCCGCCGTCGAACACGAAGTGCATGAGCGGCCTCGCGTCGGCGCCGTAGGGCTGCGACCAGTCGGTGGCCAGCAGCCTGCCGACCGGGATCTCCAGGCCGAGTTCCTCGGCGAGCTCGCGGCCGCAGCCGGCCTGGGGCGGTTCGCCGTGCTCACAGATCCCGCCCGGCAGGGACCACAGGTCGCGGTAGTTCGGCTTCACGAGCAGCACGCGCCCGCGGGCGTCGGTGACCAGCCCGCCGGCGGCGACGACCACGCCTGGCAGGCTCGCGAACCAGGTATCAGGGTCCGCCACCTTAGCTCCGGCCCGCCAGGTACGCCCCCACCTCGTCGAACGGCACCGCCTCCTGCTCGGCGCTGTCCAGGTCGCGGACGGTGACCGTGCCGGCCTCCCGCTCGGCGTTGCCGTATATCAGGCACCAGCGTGCCCCGGTGTCCGATGCCCACTTCAGCTGCCTGCCGATCTTGCCAGACGAACCGAGGTAGACGGTGGCTCGCAGGCGCGCGGTCCTCGCCTGGGCCGCGAGCGCGAAGGAGGCCTCGGCCAGGTCGGCGCCGAGCACTGTCACGGCGACGTCGACCCGCCTCCGCTGACCCGTGACGTCGTCGGGAATCAGCATGAGGAGCCGCTCGATGCCGACCGACGTCCCCGTGGCGGGCACGTCGGGGCCGCCCAGCTGCTCGATCAGGTGGTCGTACCGGCCGCCGCCGCCCAGCGAACCGGGCACCCCAGGGGCGACGACCTCCCAGATCGGCCCCGTGTAGTAGCTGAGGCCACGCACCATCCGCGGCGAGAACGCGATCCGTTCCGCGGAGATCTGCGCGCCGGCCAGCGCCAGCACCTGGTCCAGCTCCTCCAGTCCGGCCATCGCGGTGTCGCTGGGCTTGAGTGCCGTCCTGATCCGCTCGACCGCGTCACCCGCCGTCATCGCGCCGACCAGCTCCGTCGCGGCGCGCTCCGGCAGGCCGCGGCCTACGATCTCGTCTGTGACCTCCCGAGGGCTGAGCCTGTCGAGCTTGTCGAGTGACGCCAGGACGCCAGCGCCGAGTTCCTCAGGGATCCCGAATACGTCGAGCAGTCCGGCGAGCACCTTGCGGGAGTTGGCAAGGATCGTGAAGTCTTTCACGCCAAGCGCCGCGACGGCGTCGTGCAGCGTACAGATGATCTCGGCGTCCGCGAGCGGCGAGACCGACCCGAGCGTGTCGACGTCGCACTGGGTGAACTCGCGGAACCTGCCCTTGCCAGGCCGGTCGGCGCGCCACACCGGGCCGATCACGTAGCGCTTGTACGGGGTCGGCAGCTGGCCGCCGTACGCGGCGGCCACCCTCGCGAGCGGCACGGTCATGTCATAGCGCAGGGCCAGGTCCGCCTCCCCTGACGCCTCGTGCTCGCCGCGGCGCAGGATCTTGAACACCAGCTTGTCGGCCTCGTCGCCGTACTTGCCGAGCAGCACGTCCACGCGCTCGAACGCAGGCGTCTGCAGCGGCTCGAAGCCGTAGCCGGAGAAGACGCCGCGCAGCACGCCCGATGCCCACTCCCGCTTGCCATGCTCGGCGGCGAGGAAGTCGCGGGTACCGGACGGCGGATCGAACTGGCTAGGCATGACATCCATGATCCCACGTGACGGACGGCAAGCACGCCAGGCCGACATAGGCTAGGAGCGTGGCACTGGCACCGGGAGAACGGCGGCTGCTGCGCATCGAGGCGCGGAACAGCCAGACCCCGATCGAACGCAAGCCCCCGTGGATCAAGACCAGGCTGCGGACCGGTCCGCAGTTCGCCGAGCTGCGGCGGCTGGTCAGGAGCGAAGGGCTGCACACGGTCTGCGAGGAAGCGGCCTGCCCCAACATCTTCGAGTGCTGGGAGGACCGCGAGGCCACGTTCCTGATCGGCGGCGATCAGTGCACCAGGCGATGCGACTTCTGCCAGATCGCGACCGGCAAACCTGGCCCCCTCGAGACGGACGAGCCGCGCCGGGTGGCCGGGTCAGTGGCCACCATGGGGCTGCGGTACGCGACCGTGACCGGCGTCGCCCGCGACGACCTGGCCGACGGCGGGGCGTGGCTGTACGGGCAGACCTGCGTGGAAATCCACGAGGCGGTGCCCGGGTGCGGCGTTGAGCTGCTGATCCCTGACTTCAACGCCGAGCCGGACCAGCTGGCCGCCGTGTTCTCCGCGCGCCCTGAGGTGCTGGCGCACAACATCGAGACGGTGCCGAGGATCTTCCGCCAGATCAGGCCCGGGTTCCGGTACGAGCGCTCGCTCGCCGTGCTCGAGGCAGCCAAGGGCGCCGGCCTGATCACCAAGTCCAACCTGATCCTCGGCATGGGCGAGGAACGCGACGAGGTCATCGCCGCCATGAAGGATCTGGTGGCGGCCGGATGCGACCTGGTGACCATCACCCAGTACCTCCGCCCGTCGCCGCGGCATCATCCGGTCACCCGCTGGGTCACTCCCGCCGAGTTCGACGAGCTCGGCGACGAGGCGCGGGCGCTCGGGTTCGCCGGGGTCATGTCGGGCCCGCTTGTCAGGTCGTCCTACCGGGCCGGCCGGCTGTACCGGGCGGCGCTCGACCGGCTCAGCGGAGCGCAGTCGGCCGGGAGTCCTGTTAGTCCCGGTCCTGGACTATCCTCACAGCCATGGTAAAGAAGCCCGGCGGCGCGGCGGCGCAGGCATCAGGTAAGGCGGCCACGAACGCGGCGGCTGACCCGTCGACGGCAGGCCGCCTGAAGCAGATCAAGATGGCCGCGGGCATCATCCGCAAGTCCGACCCGCGCGCGATGCCGATCATCATCGGCAGCGGCGTCGCGGTCATCGTCGTGCTGGTGCTGGTCGGGCTGCTCACCGGGCAGGCTCCCCTGCTCATCCCGTTCGGTGTGATCCTGGGTGCCCTCACGTCGATGATCCTGTTCGGGCGTTATGCGCAGTCTGCGCAGTACAAGGCCATCGCCGGCCAGCCTGGTGCGGCCGCCGCCGTCGTCCAGACGATGCGCGGCAACTGGACCGTGACGCCTGCCGTCGCCGGCAACAGGAACATGGACATCGTGCACCGCGTCGTCGGCCGTCCCGGCGTGATCCTGATCGGCGAGGGATCGCCGACCGGCCTGCACAGCCTGATCAGCGCGGAGAAGAAGAAGATCGCGCGGATCGCCTACGGGGTGCCGATCAGCGAGATCCAGGTCGGCGACCACGCCGGTCAGATCCCGGTCAGGCAGCTGCAGCGGACGCTGATGAAGATGCCGCGCGAGCTCAGGCCAGCCGCCGTGAACGACCTCAACAACCGGCTGAAGGCGCTCCCGTCCTCGTTGCAGGCGCCTCGCGGGCCTATCCCGCGCACCGGCCGGATGCCCAAGCCACCTAGGCCCAAGGTGCGCTAGCGCGGCCTACAAGCGGACGACGACGGAATCCGCTGCGCGGTCGTGCAGGCCGCGCAGGTCCCTGTCGACCATCAGCGGCGGGACGACCGTGAGCAGCAGCAGCGTCCTGACCAGTCCCCAGCCTGGCCCGACCGTGCCGCCGTCCAGCCTGACGACCCTGATCCGCACCAGCAGCTTGCCCACCGTGCATCCGGTGAGCGCCGTGAGCACGTAGTCCTGCACCGCGAACAGCAGCAGCGTCCAGTAGGCGACGTCGGCCTGGTACGGCCTGATTGCCACGACCACGATCACCCAGCACAGCAGCCAGTCGGCGAACAGCGCGCCCACCCGGCGCGACATGCCGGCCACGGCGCCCCGGCCAGTCTCAGGCAGCCCAAGGTCACGGCCGGGGTAGCCTGGTTGACCTGCGGCGCCGGCCCGGGAGGCACGTGCCGAGCCGGCTCGCTTCTGCTCCGTCACGCCTTCACAGTACTCAGTCGGCTTGAGTGGCTGGCCTGACGGCGTAACGCGGGCGAAACATCGGGGACACGGACCGGAAATCGCGGAACGCTAGCCTCGTGCCGACTCACCCGCCGGCCGAAGATTCGTGAGCAAGCAAGGGAGTACGGATGTTCACAAGCGGTGAAGAGGTCCTGCGGTACATCGCCGATGCAGACGTGCAGTTCGTGGACGTCAGGTTCTGCGACCTGCCGGGCACGATGCAGCACTTCACGGTGCCCGCTGGAGCGTTCGAGGAGCGGGTGTTCACCGACGGGCTGATGTTCGACGGCTCGTCGATCAGGGGCTTCCAGGAGATCCACGAGTCCGACATGCTGCTGCTGCCGGACCCCTCGACCGCGGTGGTCGACCCGTTCCGCACGCACAAGACGCTGAACCTGACGTTCTTCGTGCACGATCCGCTGACGGGCGAGCCGTACAGCAGGGACCCGCGGAACATCGCGAAGAAGGCCGAGGAGTACCTGCGCGGCAGCGGCATCGCGGACACCGCGTACTTCGGCCCGGAGGCCGAGTTCTACATCTTCGACTCCGCGCGGTTCGCGACGAGCCCGAACGAGGGCTACTACCACCTCGACTCGGTCGAGGGCGCCTGGAACACGGGCCGGGACGAGCCGGGCGGCAACCTGGCCTACAAGCCCCGCTACAAGGGCGGCTACTTCCCCGTCTCGCCCACCGACCACTACAGCGACCTGCGCTCTGAGATGGTCAGCAAGCTGATCGAGGTCGGCATCGACGTCGAGATGCAGCACCACGAGGTCGGCACGGCGGGCCAGGCCGAGATCGACATCAGGTTCGACAAGCTGCTGCACATGGCCGACAAGCTGATGCTCTACAAGTACGTCGTCAAGAGCGTCGCGCGCGCCGCCGGCAAGACGGTGACCTTCATGCCCAAGCCGCTGTTCGGCGACAACGGTTCCGGCATGCACTGCCACCAGAGCCTGTGGAAGGACGGCGAGCCGCTGTTCTACGACGAGGTCGGCTATGCCGGGCTGTCCGACATGGCCCGGTACTACATCGGTGGGCTGCTCAAGCACGCACCGTCGTTGCTCGCGTTCACCAACCCGACGATGAACTCTTACCACCGGCTAGTTCCCGGCTTCGAGGCGCCGGTCAACCTGGTCTACTCGCAGCGGAACAGGTCGGCCTGCGTGCGGATCCCGATCACGGGCGCGAGCCCGAAGGCCAAGCGGATCGAGTTCCGCGTTCCCGACCCGGCCAGCAACCCGTACATCGCGTTCGCGGCCATGCTGATGGCGGGCGTCGACGGGATCAGGAACAAGATCGAGCCGCCGGAGCCGATCGACAAGGACCTCTACGAGCTCCCGCCGGACGAGGCCTTCGCGATCCCGAAGGTGCCAGGCTCGCTGGAGAAGGTGCTCGAATGCCTGGAAGCCGACCACGAGTACTTGCTCGAGGGCGGCGTCTTCACCGGCGACCTGATCGAGACCTGGGTCGATTACAAGCAGACCCACGAGATCGACCCGGTCAGGCTGCGCCCGCACCCGCACGAGTTCGAGATGTACTTCGACTGCTGACCATTCCGTGCCCTGACCTGTGCTTGACCGGTTGCCCTCACCGCCACGTCTGCACATGACTTATGGCAGGACCTATGGCCCTGCCATCGGCTTGCCCGTGCGTGCATGCTGAACATAACGGCGAACAGCTAGCGTGGTTCCTTCAAGGACGGTGGACCGCACGCACCGACCGCCCCCTGGGCGGCGAGAGCGGCAGGACCATCTGGCCTCCGGGGGGTCATGTGATGGGGTTGTGGAGGCTCCGCTGCTCGCCGGGTCAGCCCGTCCCTCTCAACTGCTATGCGGGAGGGCCGGGCTGATGTCGCGTAGGCAGTATGAGCAAGGCCATGGCATGCTCTGACGGCCGCGTTACTGAGCGGCAGACAGGCGGCGCTACGGGGCCCGCGGCAATGACGTCACGGCTGACAGCACGCGCTGGTGGCTGTCGTAGAGGACCAGCCTGGTCAGCCGCACCCGACCGGAGGTTCCCAGCGCGATGTACTTCCGCCCTCCGACGACCGCGGGGGACATGGAGATCGTCCTGCCGTCGGAGAGACGAGCCCGCACCTGGGCGGTCCGTGCGCTGACGGTTCCCTCATACCAGAGCAGCGTGCCCGTCGGCGTCGCGTAGGGCAGCACGGCGAGGGCAGCGCGGACCGGAGAGGGGCCGACAGGCCTGCAGACGCTTGCGCTGGCGCCCTGGCGGGTCGGACCGGCCGATGACGTGAAGCACTCGCCCGCCGGTCCCAGCGTCACGCGCATCCGCCAAGGCGTGCCGCCGATGCGGCCTGAGCCGATCTCACCGGATGCCGCGTCGCCGGTCGCCGCCTGCACGTTGATCCATGTCCCGGTCTGAAACGGGCTGGCCGGGTTGAAGAGGTCAGCCATCGGCGTGTAGCTGACCCTGCGGCCCTGCGCGGAGCGGGCCACGATCCGTTCCACGCCTTGCCTGGGGGATTCAAATCCGGCGAGCCGGAACCGCTGACCACACAGCGGGACGGTGACCGGCCGGAGGCGAAGGCGGGTGCCGTCGCCGAGGACGGCGGTCACGTCGTGCACGCCCTGGCGGAGCCGCAGGAAGGCGAACCCGATCCCCGGCCTGCCAGGATTCGGCGCCAGGAACGCGGCATTGCCGAGGTCCATACCTGGCAGGAACCCAGGCTGCAGCAGGTCACCATTCTGACCGTTAAGGAGTACGCCTGGCAGGCACCAGCCGGGGATCGCCAGGTTGACCACCGCGAGCCGCCAGTGCCTGCCGTTCGCGGTACCGGTCGCGAAGGCACGTCCGTGCGACAACGCGCCGGTCGGTGCGGGGCTGACTCCGGTCGGGCCGCCCGAAGCACGGATCGCCATGACACCTGCCGCGGCGGCGATCACGACGGCGCCGGACACCGCTACCGCGAGCCTGCGGGCCCTGACTGCCTTGCTGCGCCGGCACACCGCCGAGATGGGCGCGGGCCCAGGATCGGCCAGGTCAAGCTCCGCGTGCAGCCGCCGCCTGAGGACGGCCTCGTCGGACTGTTTCACCGGGCACCTTCCCGCTGGCTCATCGTGACTCCCCGTCGACAAGGGCCGCGCTCATCCGCAGTTTCGCGAGCGCCCGCCAGGCCTGGCTGCGCACCGTGCTCTCTGAGCACCCGAGCAGCGCGGCCACCTGCGCGTCGCTCAGGTCCGCCCAGTAGCGGAGCACGACGACGGCGCGTTGCCTCGGCGGCAGCTCACGCAGCGCCCGCATCAGGTCAGAGCGCTGGTCGGTCACCGCCGCCGGATCAGCGAGAGGGGTATCCGGCAGCGCGCGGGTCTCCTCAGTGGGCCGTCGCCTGCGGAACCGGCGGTTGTTCGCGTTGATCAGCATCTTGCGCACGTACGCGTCCGGATCGTCGGCCCTGCTCACGCGCCACCACGCGGTGCACGCGCTGGCCAGCGCGGTTTGCGCGAGGTCCTCGGCGAGCCAGCGGTCGCCGGTCAGGGCGTAGCCGAGCCGGACGAGATCCGGCCAGCGGCTGACCATGAACTCGCGGAACTGCTCGCGGTCCTGGCCGTTCACGCATTGGCTCCCGTCGCCTGCTTGTCCTCCCATCACAGAGGAGCACCGGTTGACAGTGAAATGCTGCACGGACCGCGGAACATGACCGACTCGGCACGCGCGCCGGCCAGGCGTTCGACGGTCGAGTCATAGCCGGTCTCCTCGGCGACCTCCCGGATCACCGCATCGAACGGAGCCTCCGCGTATGGATGTGCCATCCATATCGGCGCACGATGATGGATGGCACACCCATACACACGCCGTCAGCAGGGGGGCACGGCAGCTAGCGGCAAGCTGGGTGACGGACAAGCTGCGGAGGGGCAAACCGTCCGTCACCCAAGAAGTCAACGACTGACTCCGCGGGCGAGTGCCCGGCTCCGTGCCGGAATTCTCGGCTAGGCGAGCGAATCCAGCGGGACGGAGGCGTCGGCCAGCGCGTCCTTGCTGACCGGCTTGCCGGATCGGACGAGTTCGCCGATCGCGTCGTTGACGTCCCAGATGTTGACGTTCATGCCGGCCAGCACCCGGCCGTCGTCGCCCAGCCAGAACGCGACGAACTCGCGGCCGGGAACGTCCCCGCGGAACACCACCTCGGCGTAGCCGTCGGGCTCCACGTAGCCGGCGTACTCCATGCCGAGGTCGTACTGGTCGGTGTAGAAGTACGGCACCCGGTCGTAGGCGACGTCCTGGCCGAGCATGGCCTTGGCCGCCGCGACCGGCTGGTGCCTGGCGTTGGCCCAGTGCTCGACCCTGATGTGCTTGCCGATCAGCGGGTGGAACGCGTTCGCGACGTCACCAGCAGCGAAGACGTCAGGGTCGGACGTGCGCAGCGCAGCGTCGGTGACGACGCCGTTGCCGACCCGCAGGCGGGCCGCGGAGGCAAGTGCGGTGTTCGGCGCGATGCCGACCCCGACGATCACCACGTCGGCGTCGATGTGGGTGCCGTCGGTGAGCCTGATCCCGCTCGCGGTGCCGCCGCTCCCGGTGATCTCCGCGACCTGAACGCCGTTCCGCAGGTCAACCCCGTGATCGGTGTGCAACGTGGCGAACACCTCGGCGACCTCGCGGCCCAGCACTCGCAGCAGCGGCAGCTCGGCCATCTCCAGCACGGTCACCTGGTCGCCCGCGGTCCTGGCCGCCGCCGCGGTCTCGAGCCCGATCCAGCCGCCACCGATCACGGCGACCCGCGACGCTCGCTCGAAGGCCGCCCTGATCCTGTCGCTGTCCTCGACCTCACGCAGGTACATCACGCCCTCGAGGCCGGCACCGGGAATTGACACTCGCCGCGGCGACGAGCCGGTCGTCAGCAGCAGCTTGGAGTAGCCGAGCCGCGACTCATCGTTCAGGACGACCTCGTGCGCCGCCGGGTCGACCGCGGTCACGATCGTGCCAAGCCGCAGGTCCACATCGTGCTCGCCGTACCACTCGCGCGGCTGGACGTAGAGCTTCTCCCGGCCGTGCTTGCCCATCAGGTAGTCCTTGGACAGCGGCGGCCGCTCATACGGGGTCTCGTCTTCCGAGCCGATCAAGGTGACCGGCCCGTCGAAGCCCTCGCTCCGCAGCGTCTCGGCGGCGCGTGCGCCAGCCAGGCTCGCCCCGACGATGACCATTGCGTTGTCAGTGCTCATAATCAGGTTCCTCTCAGCACTTCGGTTCAGGCGTGCACGCCAGCCAGGGCGAAAAACTCAGAACGCGATCGCGGGTCCGTGCGCAGGGTGCCGAGCAGCGCCGATGTCACGGTGTTCGAGCCGGTTGCCCGGACTCCGCGCAGGGTCATGCAGGTGTGCTCGGCCTCGAGCACCACGCCGGCGCCGCGCGGCCGCAAGCGGTCAAGCAGGCAGTCGGCGACCTGCCTGGTCAGCCGTTCCTGGGTCTGCGGACGGGCCGCGAAGTGCTCGACGAGCCGGGCCAGCTTGGACAACCCGAGAATTCGCTCGCCGGGCAGGTAACCGACGTGCGCGACGCCGGCGAACGGCAGCAGGTGATGCTCGCAGACGGTGCGGAACGGAATCCCGCGGGCGATCACGAGCTCGTCATAGCCCTCGGCGTTCTCGAACGTGGTCAGCCGCAGCGGCGCGGGTTCGAACAGCTCGGCATAGGCACGCGCCATCCTGCCTGGCGTGTCGCGCAGGCCGTCACCGTCGAGATCGACGCCGAGCGCCGCCAGGAAGTCGGCCGCGGCCTGCTCGGCGGCGACCATGTCCACGGGCGAACCTGGCCACCCGGCGACGACGTCGTCAGGTGGCGCCGGGTCGGGCGGGCACGGCGGGGCAAGGGTCAGCTCATGGGTCATGGCGCTCCGTCGGTTGGGCCGGCAGGCTGGTGGTGGTGTGCTGGCCGCTCCGGACCACGACGCAGCACCGTCCTGGCAACGGCTCGAGGGCCGGCCGCACGTCCTCCGCGTCGAGTCCGGCCGCGACGCCCTCGACCAGGGCGAGGTTCATCGTGCAGACGATCTCGCGGTGGCGCTCGGCCAGCTGATGGAACGGGCAGTTGCGCAGGGCCATGCTGCCGTCATCGTCGGCGAACGGCTCGAAGCCGTGCTCGGTCAGCACCGCGCGCATCGCGGCCTGGCCAGACTGCCGGGATCGTGCACCGAGCTCGGTGCCGAGCCGCCGGGCCGCTCGCTTGAGGCACGCGAGCGAGAAGCCGCTCGCATCCGACTCCACCGCCTCGGCCAGCAACCTCGCGGCCATCTCGTAGTCACGCGGCGGCGCGTTGACCGCGAATTCCCTGGGCGATCTCGAGTAGACCTTCGCTGGCCGCCCGGCGCCAGGGCCTGTCCTGCCGCGCGGCCTGCGGTAGTCGGCTGCGAGCAAACCGAGCGTGACCAGCCGGTCCAGGTGATAGGCGGCAAGCGGCCGGCCTATGCGGACCTCAGCCGCGGCCTCTTCACGGCCGACCGGCTCAGCCGACGCGGACACGTAGTCATACAGCCTGCGTCGGACCGGGTCGTCGAGGCCGTAGACGAGCGCGAGGCGCTGCTCGTCACGGTTCATCCCGACGTTCTGCTGCATCCAGGTACTCTAACACTAATTCTTATTAGCTAAATAACCGGGCTCTCCCGTGGCTCGCCCTCGGGGGGCGAGTCGTGGCCGAGCGCTACTCCGCGTGATCGCAGAGCATCTCGATCACCTCGCCTGCCGTGCGGGTCGTCGCCGCGCGATAGCCCTGCCCGGCCCACAGGCTCATCCGGTCCGGATCGCCCGCCGCTGCCGCGGCGGCGCGCAGCGGCCGGGTCGCGTTGTTGATTTGCGGGTAGGCGGCCGGAGCGTCCTGGTGCTCGCGCATGAACGCGTTGACCAGGCCACGAGCCGGCCGTCCGCTGAAGGCCCTGGTCACGGCCGTCTCCGGGTAACGCGGATCGGCCAGCGCGGCCTTGTGAACCGGATGCGCGCCGCTCTCCGGGCAGCGGAGGAACGCGGTGCCGCACTGCACGGCTGCCGCCCCGGCGCGCAGCGCGGCTGCCACGTCAGCGGCCGTCATGATGCCGCCCGCCGCGATCAGCGGGACGTCCGTGACTGCCCGGATCGCAGCAACGAGTTCGAGAGCACTGGCCGGGCTGCCCGGCTGGTTCGAGAACGTGCCCCTGTGCGCTCCGGCCTCGCAGCCCTGGACGCACAGGCAGTCGGCGCCGGCCCGGACGGCCGTCGCCGCCTCGTGCCGGTCGGTGACGGTCACCCACACGCTGCTCCCGGCGGCCCGCAGCGCCGAGATGACGCCGGGTTCCGGGCAGCCAAACGTGAAGCTCACGACCGGCACAGGCCCGGACGTCAGGTCGGCGATCTTCGCCGGCCAGTCGTCGTCATCCCAGGTCGCCTCCCCGGGCGGCGCGGCCACAGCAGGGTCCTCAGCGATGCTGTCCAGGTACCTGGCCAGCGCGTCCTCATCGGCAGCGGGGCCAGCGGGCACGAACACGTTGACGCCGAACGGCCCGTCCGTCGCGGCCCGCACCGCCTCGATGTCGGCGCGCATGGCCGGCGCCGTCTTGTACCCGGCCGGCAAGAAGCCGACCGCCCCTGCCGCCGCTGCCGCGGTGACCAGGCCAGGGGAGCTGGGGCCGCCGGCCATCGGCGCGACGACCACGGGCCGCCCGGCGAGGTCACCGATCACGTGGCCAGTCTGCCAGCCATAGGCAGTCGCGGTGACCAATCCCCCCGCGAGCGCGTCCGAAGCGGCGGCGTGGGAACGAGCGCTCAGGGAGCTCGGCACGGCCGACCGGGCGGCGAGCGAGAAGGCCCACTGACCGAGCGGGAGTTCGTCATCCGTAAGGCGATCGGCTGGGTGCTCCGCGAGACGGGCAAGCGCCCGCCAGGTCTGGTCGCCGGGTGGCTGGGTCCGCGCGTGCGCCTAGTCCGGGCGTCACCGTCCGTGAGGCCGTCAAACCGCGCCCTGCCCCGATCCGTTCCGCGTTGCTAGCTGGATACCGGGACAAAATCCCGATTCGTTGAGAGCATGATGTCCAAGCCACAACCGGATGATCAGCCTGCCCGCGGGAGGCGCAATGTCCGAAACGCGGGTCACAGTCACGCGCGGTGAACTCCGCTGTTACCTGGCCAGGCCGGCCGGAGAAGGGCCATGGCCTGGCGTCCTCGTCCTGCACGACGCCCTCGGCATGACGCCTGACTTGCGTGCCCAGGCTGACTGGATGGCCAGCGAGGGCTATCTCGCGCTCGCCCCTGACCTGTACTCGATCGGCCGCAAGGCCCGGTGCCTGGTCTCGGTCGTCCGCGACCTCACGGCTGGGCATGGCCAGGTCTTCGGCGACGCCGAGGCGTGCCGGACCTGGCTGGCCGGACGAGATGACTGCACCGGCCGCGTCGGCCTCATCGGCTTCTGCATGGGCGGCGGGTTCGCGTTGCTGCTCGCGGGTTCCTGCGGGTCGTCAGGAGCCAGCACCGGAAGCGGTTTCGGGGCGGCGAGCGTTAACTACGGCATGGTGCCGAAGGACGCGCGGAGACTGCTGCGGCAGTCCTGCCCGGTTGTGGCAAGCTACGGGGCGCGGGACCGCACGCTGCGCGGCGCCGCGGTGAGGCTGACGGCGGCGCTCGACGCGGCCGGCGTCGAACACGACGTCAAGGAGTATCCGGGCGTCGGGCATTCGTTCATCAACCAGCATCCGGGCGCGCTCGCGACGCTGCGCGGGGCTGCCGGTCCCGATGCCGCGATGCCGCGGTTCTTCGCCGCGGTCAACGTGATCGCCGGGCCGCTGATGGGGGTCGGCCACGCCGAGCAGCAGGCCAGCGACGCCAGGCGGCGGATCGTCGCGTTCTTCGACCGGCACCTGAAGCCCGGCCCCTGAATCAACACTGAGAAAGCGCCGCAGAAGGAAACAGGGTGGCAACTGACATAACCCGGCGCCCGGTCGTGGACGGCCGCACGGCGCGGAAGGACAAGAACAGGCTCGCGGTGCTCGATGCCGTGCTCGAGCTGTTCACGGAGGGGGACCTGATCCCCTCGCCCGAGGGGATCGCCCAGCGCTCAGGGATCTCGCTTCGCTCTGTATACCGCTTCCTGGGCGACAGCAAGGATCTCGTGCACGCCGCGATCGAGCGTCATCTGGAGCGGGTCGGACCGCTCTTCGCGCTCGAGCCTATCGGCGAGGGGCCGTTCGCCGATCGGGTCGAGCAGTTCGTCTCGGCCCGGTTGCGGCTCTACCAGGCGATCGCGCCGACCGCGCGGGCGGCGCAGGCGCGCACCAGGATGCGAGCCACCCCAGCCAGCGAGGTCCTCAGGGAGGGCCTGACCGCCCGCCGCGGCATGCTCCGCGTCCAGCTGTCCAGGCATTTCGCCGAGGAGTTCGGCGCGTTCGGGCGCAGGGCCGATTCGATCCTCGCGGCCGCCGACGCGCTGACCCAGATAGAGACCATCGACTGGTACCTGGTCGATGGCGGCTACACACTCGCCCAGACCAAGGACGCGATGGTGACCGGCCTGTACCGGCTGCTCAGGTCCGAGCTGCCGCCTCTCGCAGACACCAGCACCGGCACCGGCACCGGCACCGGCACCGGCGAAGATTAGTCGCTAAGTCGACAATTATGCTGCCGCTGGTCCTGGCGACCAGCCGCCTCAGCGGAACGCCGGGTACACCGTTGTCCTGGCAGATGTCTCCCGGTGAGAACACGTCGAACCTGTCCTGTTCGAGGATCGACGCGACCTCGGCCAGCTCCGGGCCGAGGCCAGGCGCTGCCGCGATGGACAGGCCGGCCAGCAGCGCGGGGACGTCGCCGATCCTGCGCCCCAGCCAGTGCCCGGACGGCCGGCTGCGGCCCTGGTACAAGCCCGATCCGGTGCGCCGCGAGCAGCCGCGCCAGGTCCGCCCCGCGGCCCGCGGTGGCCACGGCGAGCTCGCCGCAGGCACGCGCCCACCCGAGCAGCGCCGCCTCCGCCGCGTCGGCCGACCCGCCGAGCAGCAGGTCAGCCAGGCTGGGCCAGCTGCCTAGGTCGCTCATCACGATCAGCCTTCCTGCGGGACTCGCCGCGAGCAGCCGCGGTCCCATGCCTGAGCCGCCGGTCAGCGCCAGCCCGGCGGTCTCGGCCGCGAAGCCAGCCCTGCCTTCCCCGCTGTCCGGATAGGTCTTGACCACGACCGAACCGCCGTCAGGCAGCAGGCACCGCAGCACGGCAGAACGCTCACTGCCGCCCAGGTCGCGCGGCGCGGTGAGCGTGACGCCCAGGGCGCCTGACGCCGCCACCAGCGGTTCATCCACGGATCGCGAGCCCATCAGCCGTAGAAGACGCGTTCCATCACGGCCCTGGCCCTGCGCGCCGCCCGGCGCCAGTCCTGGACCAGGTCCTGCGAGCCACCGGGCCGGTAGCCGAGCAGCCGGGCCGTCCCGGCCAGCTCCGGCTGCCCGGCCGGCAGCACGTCCGATGCCCGCCCGGTCACCAGCATCACCGCGTTCCTGATCCTCGTGGCGAGCAGCCACGCAGCGCTCAGCGCCTCGGCGTCGGCCACCGTGAGCAGACGATCGTCTGCCGCCGCCCGCAGGGCCGCGAGCGTGCCTGTCGTGCGCAGCGACGGCACGGCGTCCGCATGCCGCAGCTGGATCAGCTGAGCCACCCACTCGGCGTCGGACAGCCCCCCGGGGCCGAGCTTCACATGCAGAGCCGGGTCAACGCCACGAGGCATGCGTTCCGCCTCCATGCGGGCCTTGATTCGCTTGATTTCCCGAACTGGACCCTCGGCTATACCGCCGGCCGGATAGCGGATCTCGTCCGCGAGTGCGCGGAACGCTTCGCCCAGCGCGCCGTCGCCCGTTGCGGGATCGGCGCGCAGCAGCGCCTGGACCTCCCAGGGACTGGCCCAACGGCCGTAGTAGGCACGGTACGCGGCCAGCGTCCGAACCAGCGGGCCCTGCCTGCCCTCGGGCCGCAGCCCGGCGTCGACATGCAGGGACGGGTCAGGCCCGGGCCTGGCGAGCATGCGGCGCACGTCCTCGGCGACCGCGTGCGCGGCCCTGGTCGCTGCCTCCTCGCTGGCGCCAGCGGCCGGCTCGAAGACGAAGAGCACGTCAGCGTCGCTGCCGTAGCTCATCTCGTGGCCGCCGAACCTGCCCATCGCGACGACGCAGATCCTGGCAGGCAGCTCGCGATCGGCGGCCGAGTTCCTGGCGACGGCCAGGTCGAGGGCGGCGCCGATTGTCACGGCCGTGACGGTGCCTACGGCGCCCGCGACCTCGAGCGGATCGAGACGGCCGAGCAGGTCCGCTGCGGCGGTGCGGAACAGCTCACGCCGCCGGATGGCGAGCAGGCCGTCGGCGGCGTCATGCTGGCCTGGGGCGACGACCCCCCGTGACCCCTCCGCCTCGGCGCCGCCAGCCGCGTGGACGTGCCTGCGCACCGTCGCCCCGGCCTCCGCGCTCAGGGCTCCCGCGCCGCGCGGCTCGAGGAGCGCGTCGTCCGCGAGCATGGCGACCGCGTCGGGCGCACGGAGCAGCAGGTCGGGGGCGTACCGGCCGGAGGCAAGCACCCTGGCCAGCCGGGCCGCGACGTTCGCGTCGTCCCTGAGCAGCCGCAGGTACCAGGGTGACCCGCCAAGCGCCTCGCTGACCTGACGGAAAGCCAGCAGTCCGGCGTCGGGCCGCGGTGCGTCGGCGAACCAGCCGAGCATCGCTGGCAGCAGTGCCCGCTGGATGGCAGCCTTCCTCGACACACCGGTCGTAAGCGCCCTGATGTGACGGAGCGCTCCCTCGGGGTCGTCGTAGCCGAGCGCTTCGAGCCGTTCGGTGGCGGCCTGCGAGGTCAGTCGCATGACGTCGTCGGGCAGCCTGGCCACCGCGTCGAGCAGCGGCCGGTAGAAGAGCTTCTCGTGCAGCTGCCTGACCGTGCCGGCGTGCTGGCGCCACACGGTCATCAGCTGCTCGGCGGGGTCGGCCTGGACGTCCGGCCCTTCAGGCCGGCCGTCGGCCCCGGGCGCGGCACGGCCCATGGCGCGCAGCGCCCTGCCGACCTGCCGCAGGACCGCCTCGTCTGTGGGCAGCGAATGCGTCCGCCGCAGCTGGCGTAGCTGCAGCAGATGCTCGACGACTCGCAGGAACCGGTACGCATCGGCGAGGCTGGCGGCGTCCTGCCTGCCGACGTACCCGCCGGCCGCGAGCGCCGCGAGCGCGGGCAGCGTCGCGGGGTTCCTGAGCGTCTCGTCGGCCCTGCCGTGCACGAGTTGCAGGAGCTGGACGGCGAACTCGATGTCACGCAGCCCGCCGCGGCCGAGCTTGATCTCCCGGCTCGCGCCTGCGGCTGGCAGGCTGTCCACGACCCGTCGCCGCATCGCCTGAACGTCGGCAACGAAGTCGTCGCGCTGCGCCGCGTGCCACACCAGCGGCGTCACGGCCTCCATGTACTGTCTGCCGAGCTCCGCGTCGCCCGCGACGGGCCTGGCCTTGAGCAACGCCTGGAACTCCCAGGTCTTGGCCCAGCGCTGATAGTAGGCCAGGTGGCTTGCCAGGGTGCGTACCAGCGGCCCGTTGCGGCCCTCAGGACGCAGGTTCGGGTCGACGGGGAAGAGCGCGCCCTCGGGGCCGGTCTCCGAGCACACTCTGATCAGAGCGCTGGCCAGTTGCGTGGCGGTGCGCAGCGCGGCGGTCTCATCGCCAGGTCCGGCGCTCCGCGCCGGTTCGGCCACGAAGATAACGTCGACGTCGCTCGCGTAGTTCAGTTCCCGCGCGCCGCACTTGCCCATGGCGATCACCGCGAGCCTGCAGTCCGCCGCCCCAGGCGGCAGCCAGGACCGAGCGATCGTCAGTGCCGCCTGGAGCGCCGCCGCGGCGAGGTCCGCAAGCCGCGCCATGACGTCATCGATCCCCATCGCGCCGGTGAGGTCCTGCGCGGCCAGCGGCAGCAGAGCCCGCTTGTAGGCGATCCGCAATGCGCCAGGGTCCGCCGCGGCCAGCACCCCGGCGGTCAGATCGCCAGGTTCGTCGTGCACCAGCACGTGCCAGTCGCCAGGATGCCGGCGCAGGTGGTCGGCCAGCGCGGCGCTGGTCCCGAGCACCGAAGCCAGCCTGGCCCGCAGGCGGGCGTCGGTGCGAAGCGCCGTGTGCAGCCCAGCCCCGGGTTCCAGCCTGGCCAGCGCGGCAAGCGCCAGGTCAGGGTCGGGGGCTGCGCCGAGCGTGGTCACGATCTCGGCGTCCGCGCCCAGGACGTCCCAGCCCAGCTCGCCGGTGAGCAGGCGCTCCGCCGCCGCGGTGTCAGCGAAGCCGAGCGCGGCCAGCCGGCAGGCCGGAGTCACTGCGCGCGGGATGCTCACGCGTGCCACCGTAGCGTCACGCAAGCCCGTCCTCGCGCCCCAGCAGCGCCTCGCCTCGCAGCGCCACGTGCCCACCTCAGCAGTGCCTCACCCCAGCAGCGCCTCACGTCAGGAGCGCCTCACGTCAGCAGCAGCACCGCGTAGGCCGCGAGCCAGTGCTCGACCATGTAGTGATCCCCGACTACGTGCGGCAGCGCAGCGTCGGCGTGCCGTCGCGCGGCTCCCAGCGCCGGATCGATGCGCTCGTCACCGTCGGGCAGGGTTTCCGCGATCCGGCGCCAGCACCAGGCCCGGCTGGCGTTCAGGCCGTGCAGGTGAGCGATCTGGCCGTCGCTGGAGTCAGTCACGATGGCGGGCTCGAACAGGGCGGCCGGCTCGCCGCGGTCGATGCCGGGCAGGAACGCGCCGAGCCACGCACTGAACTCGCCGGGCGGCATCAGCTGCGCCATCAGCTCGGCCTCGGCCAGCGCCGGTGACAGGAAGTCAGAGCCGGACGGCTCCCACGCGCCCGGGTAGCCGGCATCGGCGCGGTACCAGCGGGCCGCCGCGTCAGTGATCACGTCCGCGAGTCCCGGATCGCCGGCGGCGGCCCGCCTCCTGGCCCACGGCAGCGACCTGGACAGGGCGAACGCGGTGTTCGCGTGCATCCCGTACCTGATCGGATACGTCATCGTCGGCAGCCAGCCGGTGAGCAGGTCCGTGATCGCACCGGCCAGCGGGCGGAGCGCGGCGGCCCAGCGCTGCCCGTCAGGATCGTCGAAGGCCGCCGCCTCCTCGGCGAGCGTCAGCGCCCAGCCCCATGCGTACCAGCCGGGCCCGTTCTGCCCGGTCACGTACGCGACCTCGCCAGCCAGCGCCTCAGCCGCGAACTGCCGGCTGAGGATCGCCCTGATGTCACCGGCCGGGACCGAGTCAGGCGCGGCGCGCAGCAGCCTGACCAGCAGCCAGTGCATCTCGACGCACGAGTGCCAGTCGAAGCTGCCGAAGAACACGGGGTTGCGGTCCCGCGGCCGGTTCGGGAAGTCCCCGGGACCTGACATCATCTGGCGCACGTCGTAGGGGTACTCCCGGCCGATGTTCGTCATCGCGACCCTGGCGTAGGTGTCCGCGTTCTCCCGCAGGGCCTTGCTCCACTGCGGGACGGGCGATGCAGGCCGGGAGCTCACAGCGAGGACAGGTAACGCTCCAGCTCGAACTCGGTGACCTGGCGGCGGTAGTCCTGCCACTCCTCGCGCTTGTTGCGCAGGAAGAAGTCGAACACATGCTCGCCGAGCGTCTCGGCGACAAGCTCGCTGTTCTGCATGACGTTGCAGGCGTCCGACAGGCTCTGCGGCAGCGGTGCGATGCCGAGCGCTCGGCGCTCGGCCGGGGTCAGCGCCCAGACGTCGTCCTCGGCGCCCTGCGGGAGCTCGTAGTCCTCCTCGATACCCTTCAGCCCGGCCGCGAGGATCACGGCGAACGCCAGGTACGGATTGCAGGCCGGGTCGAGCGAGCGGAACTCGATCCGCGTCGCGTTGCCCTTCTTGGGCTTGTACATCGGCACCCGGATCAGGGCCGAGCGGTTGTTATGCCCCCAGCAGATGTGGGCTGGTGCCTCACCGCCCGCTCCCGCGATCCGCTCAGCGCCGCCCCAGAGCCGCTTGTAGGAGTTGACCCACTGGTTGCACACGGCCGTGATCTCGGCGGCGTGAGTGAGCAGGCCCGCGATGAACGACCGGCCGACCTTGGAGATCATGAATTCCCCGCCGGGGTCGTGGAAGACGTTCCTGTCGCCCTCGAACAGCGACATGTGCGTGTGCATGCCGGAGCCGGGATACTCGGTGAACGGCTTCGGCATGAACGTGGCGTACACGCCCTGGTCGAGCGCCACCTCCTTCATCGCGAGCCGGAACGACATGATGTTGTCGGCCGTGGTCAGGGCGTCCGCGTAGCGCAGGTCGATCTCCTGCTGGCCAGGTGCTCCCTCGTGGTGGCTGAACTCCACCGAGATGCCCATGCTCTCCAGCATCGAGATGGCCGACTTGCGGAAGTCGTGCGCGATGTTATGCGGCGTGTGGTCGAAGTAGCCGCCCTGGTCGATGGGCCGCGGCTTCGCGCCGCCCTCGGGGCGCTCCCTGAGCAAGAAGAACTCAATCTCGGGGTGGGTGTAGAAGGTGAACCCGAGCCCGGCAGCCTTGTTCAGCGCGCGCTTCAGCACGTACCGCGGGTCGGCGTAGCTTGGCGAGCCGTCAGGCAGCAGGATGTCGCAGAACATCCGGCCGACTCCGGCCGGGTCGCCGCTCAGCGGCATCAGCTGGAACGTCGACGGGTCCGGCCTGGCGATCATGTCGGCCTCGTACACCCTGGAGAAGCCCTCGATCGCCGATCCGTCGAAGCCGATGCCCTCGGCGAACGCGCCCTCCAGCTCGGCCGGGGCGACGGCGACGGACTTGAGGTAGCCGAGCACGTCCGTGAACCAGAGCCGGACGAACCGGATGTTGCGCTCCTCGAGCGTGTGCAGAACGAACTCTTCCTGCCTGTCCACGTGGACAGTCTGCCGCCTCCGTGTTTCCGCCCGGTTACGCGACCCGCCTTAAGCTGAACCCGTGCCTCAGCTTCGCATCGCCCTCGCCCAGGTCAACTCCACCGTCGGTGACCTCGAAGGGAACGCCGCCGCGATAGTCGAGTGGACCGCGAAAGCCGACGCCGCAGGCGCCTCGGTCGTCCTGTTCCCCGAAATGATGCTCACCGGCTACCCGGTCGAGGACCTGGCGCTGCGCGCGTCGTTCGTGGAGGCGTCCGTCGGGGTGCTCCGCCAGACCGCGGCCAGTCTCGCCGGGGCCGGGCTCGGCGACATCGCGGTGGTGACCGGCTACCTGGACCGTCAGGCCGGGCTGGCGCCCAGGGTCGGGCTGCCCGCCGGGGCGCCGCTGGACGCCGCGGCCGTGCTGCACGGCGGCAGGGTCGTCGTCACCTCGGCCAAGCACCACCTGCCGAACTACGGCGTCTTCGACGAGTACCGCTACTTCGTGCCAGGTGACGTCGTTCCGGTGGTCAGGTGCACGGCTTCAGCCGGCGATCACGTCGACGTCGCGGTCGCGATCTGCGAGGACCTGTGGCAGGACGGCGGGCCGGTCGCCGTGGCCCGCAAGGCCCGCGCCTCGCTGCTGGTCGTGCCGAATGCCTCGCCATACGAGGCTGGCAAGAGCGAGGCGCGGCTCGCGCTGTGCCAGCGCCGGGCCGCCGAGGCTGGCTGCCCGCTCGCCTACGTCAACATGGTCGGCGGGCAGGACGAGCTGGTGTTCGACGGAGACTCGGTCATCGTCGCCGCTGATGGCACGCTGCTTGGCCGCGGGCCGCAGTTCGAAGAGGCGCTGATCGTCGCCGACCTGGAGGTGACAGCCGCCACGGCCGCGCCGCCCGGTGACACGCCCGCGGACGCGCTGGACGGGACCACGATGACGATCCGCCGCCTGGAGCTGGCAGGCCGCCAGGGCGCCGCGCCCGGCGGAGAGCCGCTGCCGGCCATCGCTGACCCCGTCTGGCCGCGGCTCAGCGAACGCGGCGAAGTCTATGCCGCGCTGGTCACAGGGGTGCGGGACTACGTCTCCAAAAACCGGTTCCGCTCGGTGATCCTCGCCCTGTCCGGTGGCATCGACTCGGCGCTCACCGCCACGATCGCCGCCGACGCGATCGGTCCTGACCGGGTCCACGTCGTGCTGATGCCCAGCGAACACTCCTCTGAGCACTCCGTCTCCGACGCCGGGGACCTGGTCAAGCGGCAGGGTTTGCACGCGCGTACGGTGCCGATCGCACCGGTCGTCGCGGCGTTCGGCGTCCCGCTCAGGCTGACGGGACTGGCCGCGGAGAACCTGCAGGCCAGGGTCCGCGGGATGATCTTGATGTCGCTGTCCAACGCCGAAGGGCACCTGGTGCTCACGACCGGCAACAAGAGCGAGCTGGCCACCGGATACTCCACCCTGTACGGCGACTCGGCTGGCGGTTACGGACCGATCAAGGACGTGCCGAAGACGCTCGTCTGGGACCTCGCCAGGTGGCGCAACGAGCAGGCGGCGACGGCCGGCCAGGACGAGCCCATCCCGGAGAACTCCATCACCAAGCCGCCGAGCGCCGAGCTGCGGCCTGGCCAGCTCGACACCGACTCCCTTCCCGACTACGCGGTCCTGGACCCGCTGCTCGACGACTACGTGGAGAAGGACATGGGCGCCGCCGAGCTGATCGCCGCCGGCCATGACGCTGAGCTGGTACAGAGGGTGATCGAGCTGGTCGACAGGGCCGAGTACAAGCGGCGCCAGTACCCGCCAGGCCCCAAGATCTCTGCTAAGAACTTCGGCAGGGACCGGCGGCTGCCGATCACGAACCGGTGGCGCGAGCCGCGCAGCCGGCCGCAGAGTTGAGCACGGCCGGGTTGAGCACGGGGCGATAAGGCCGGATACTTGGACGGTCCTCACGGACTGAGCAGTAGACCGACAATCCGGCGCGGCGGGGTTCGGCGACGTCCCGGTATCCGAGCGTCACGGAGGCGTGCAGTGAGCGTCGTGCCGAAGGTGCGCCAATGAACTCCGCGATCAGGCCAGCGATCGGCGACTTTCCGCCAGGTTCGCGCATTGCCGGCTACCAGATCCAGGAGCTGATCGGCCGGGGCGGCATGGCCGTGGTCTACCGCGCGGCCGACGTGCGGCTCGACCGGCTCGTCGCGCTCAAGGTGCTCGCACCCGATCTGACCAGGGACTCGGCGTTCCGGCAGCGGTTCATCAGGGAGTCGCGCTCGGGCGCGGCCGTTGACCACCCCAACGTCATCCCCGTGTTCGAAGCTGGCGAGTCAGAGGGCGTCCTGTTCATCGCGATGCGGTACGTGGCAGGCCGGGACGTGCGCGCCCTGATCGACAGGGAGGGACCGCTGCGGCCGTCCAGGGTCGTGAGCATCGTCACCCAGATCGCCTCGGCACTGGACACCGCGCACGCGCACGGGCTCGTGCACAGGGACGTCAAGCCTGCCAACATGCTGCTCGGCGCCATCGCCAGCGGGTCCGCGCCAGACCACGTGTACCTGTCCGACTTCGGGCTCAGCAAGATGTCGGTGGCTGCGGTCAGCCTGACCGGCACCGGCCAGTTCCTCGGCACCCTCGACTACATGTCTCCCGAGCAGGTCGAGGGCCGCCCGATCGACGGGCGCACGGATCTGTACGCGCTCGCGTGCGCGGCGTTCGAGATGCTCACCGGCAGGCCGCCGTTCCAGCGGGACCAGGACCTGGCCGTCATGTGGGCACAGGTCTCGGCGCCGCCTCCGTCGGTGCGTGAGCTCAGGCCCGAGCTGCCGGCCGAGGTCGACCGGGTAGTCGCCAAGGCACTCGCGAAGGCGCCGGACAGCCGCCACGCGAGCTGCCTGCAGTTCGCTGCCGAGCTGCGCGACGCCTGCATGACGAGACCGTCAGGCGGCGCTGGCGCGCCCACCGAGCTCGCGGGGACCGCCAGGCCCCCGGCGGCCGGCGCCCCGCCTTCTGGCGCGGCGCATCCACCGGTCGGCACGGGCCAGGCGCACGGACCCGGCGGCGCGCCGGCATCTGAGGCCACGGTCACCGAGGCCGCCATCGGCGGCGCGGGAGCGAGGCCTGGGATCGCGGCCGCTCCCCCGGGCTCTACCGGTGCCGCAGGCCACGCGCCGAGGGCAACCACTCACGACCGCTATGGGGCCAGCGGCTACAGTCCGCCCGGTGGTCAGGGCCAGGGCGGATACGGGCAGGGCGGATACGGGCAGGGCGGATACGGGCAGGGCGGATACGGCCCCCCTGGCCAGACCGATCAGCTCTGGGGCGGCGGCTCCGCGTATGGCCAGCCGTCCTACCAGGGTCGCCCGGCCCCGCGTAAGCGGGGCAAGGCGCTGCCCATCCTGCTCGGCCTGCTGGCCGTCGCCATCCTCGCAGGGGCCGCCGTGTTCGTGCTGCACCTGCGCGGCAACCCGCAGACCGGGCCGACCACGCCCGTGACCGTCACGGCCTCGCCCAGCTCGTCCGGCGGCTCGGGTTCGCGGTCGGCGAGTTCCAGCCCGCCCTCCTCGCCCGCGACACCGCCCAGCCCGGACGCCGTGCTCACGCAGTACTACGACGCGATCAACAACCACGACTACCGGACCGCATACCGGCTGAACAGCCAGGTGCGGTCCAGCGAGTCGTTCGCGACGTTCAAGGCAGGCTTCGCGGGAACCCAGCACGACACCCTGACCATCACCGGCGTCAGCGGCGACGTGGTCAGCTTCAACCTGACCGCGGGTCAGACCGACGGCTCGGTGAAGACCTACCAGGGCACCTACACGATCCGCAGTGGCCAGATCGTCGGCTCGAACGTCAGGCAGACCGGCTAGAGGTCGACGCTGCCCCCTGGTTCGAGCCTGGCGTAGCCGCCCTGGCCGGGCCCGCCAAGCAGCACGCCGGCGAGCTGGCCGATCAGGGCGACCCCGTTGGCGCTTAGCACCTCGTCGTGGATGGCGTAGCTCATCGATGGCGCAACCGCTCTGGCGTAGTCGAACAGCTCGGCGGCCTTCAGCCACGGCGCGCTGATCGGCAGCAGCAGGATCTCCACCCGCTCGCCGGGGAGCGTGAAGGAGTCGCCGGGGTGGAACACCTTACCGTCGACGGCGAACCCGACGTTCGGCACAACGGGCAGGTCAGGATGGACGACGGCGTGATCGCGGCCGTAGACGCGCACGTCGAATCCCGCCGCGCTGAAGGCATCGCCGTCGCCGACGGCGTGCACGCGGTCGCCGAAGGCGCTGAACTGCGCCGCCACGGCCTGGTTGGTCCACAGCTCAAGCGCCGGATCACGGTCAAGCGCTGCCCGGACCACGCCGGCGTCGACGTGGTCCGCGTGCTCATGCGTGATCAGCACGGCGTTCGCCCCCGCAAGCGGGTCGGCTCCGCTCCACACCCCTGGGTCGAGCACGATCTGCTGCCCCTCGCGCTCGAGCCGGACGCAGGAATGACCGAGCTTCGTCATGCGCATTGGCGCTCCCTCCTCGCTTGAGGCAACGCTATCGCGACGCGATCCCGGTCAGCAGTTCGTCAACGGCCCTCCTGCCGTACGCGCGGTCGGCGCGCTCCTGGCTGAGCCTGGCCGTCTTCGCCAGGACCGCGCCGGCCAGCATGTCGACGGCCATCTCGATGTTCACGCGCTCGCGCAGTTCGCCGGTCGCGATGCCGCGGCGCAGCACGGCCCTGAACACATCGCGGCGCGGCTCGACGACCGCCTCGACGTAGCGCTCGATCAGCCGCGGATACCTGGCGCCCTCGCCGAGCAGCAGCGCGAACTGCCTGGCCTGGCGCGGGTCCACCGACTCCGCGCGCATTGTGTCGAGCAGAGCGACAAGGTCATCTCGCACCGACTCGCCCTTCGGCTCGGGCAACGGCGCGCGCAGCGACGAGAGCGCGGCCAGCAATAGGTCTTCCTTGCCCGGCCAGCGCCGGTAGATCGTGGCTTTACCGACGCCTGCCCTCGCGGCCACCTTCTCGATGCACAGTCCCTCGGCCCCTGACTCGGCGAACAGATCGAGCGCGGCATCAATGATCGCGCGTTCCGCCTGCTCGCTCCGCGGCCGGCCGCGGCGCGCCTGGTCGGGCGGCGTCTGCGCTGGCGTCATCTGGGCTGGCGTCATCTGGGCTGGCGTCATCTGGGCTGGCGTCATCCGCACGGGCGTCATCACTGTGCTAGTCCTCCATCAGCGCGGCGACTGGCGCGCCGCAGCCGCCGTGCCGGTCAGTCTCTGCTTGCCTGGCGGCCGCCCGGCCGCCAGGCATCCACATGGCGATGAGCACGGCCCCGCCCGCCGCGATGACCGCGGAGATCACGGTGGTCACGTGCATTCCGTGCACGAATGATCGGTGCGCGAGCGCGGCCAGCGGGGCGCCGCCGTGCCCGAGCCTGGCGGCGGCCGCCTCGGTGGCGGCGATCGACTGGGTGGCCGCCGCGCGGCTGCCGGCCGGCAGCGCAGCCAGGCCAGGCGCCACATCCGCGCGGTAGGCCCTGGCCAGGACGGACCCGAGCACCGCTACTCCCAGCGCGACCGCCACCTGGCGGGACGTGTTGGTGATGGCGGAACCCGCGCCGCCGTGCTCGCGCGGCACGACCGACATGACCGACTCGGTCGCCACCGGCACCACGATCCCCATCCCGGCGCCCTGCAGGAAGAAGATGGACTCCAGCGGGAGGATCGGCGTGGCCTGGGTCAGCGCGTGATACCCGATCAGCGCTCCCGTCACCATGGCCAGCCCGCCCGCCGCGACGGCCTTCGCGCCGAGCCGGCGGACCAGGCTCGCGCTGCGAGTCGACGCGACAAGCTGGCCGAGCGCCACCGGCGTCGTCAGCAGGCCGGCGTGCATCGGGCTGTAGCCACGGACGTTCTGCAGGTAGAAACTCATGAAGAAGTACACGCCCGACATCGCGAAGAAGCTGAGCCCGATCGCCGCCGCGGCTGAGGAGAGCCGGGGGTCACGGAAGAGCCGGACGTCGAGGGACGGATGCTCAGCCCTCGATTCGTGCACGCAGAACATTGAGAGCACGGCGATCCCGGCCGCGACCGGGCCGATGACGCCGTGTTCGGTCCACGAGCCGGCGTCGCCGCCCTTGATGATTCCGTATACCAGCAGCACCAGACCCGCAATCGACAACAGCACGCCCAGGTAGTCCACCCGGCCGGGCGAGGGGCTCTTGGACTCCGGCACGAGCGACGAGATCGCCACCACGGCGATGGCGGTGAGGGGCACGTTAATCAGGAAAACGGAGCCCCACCAGAAGTGGTTCAGCAAAACGCCACCTGTTACGGGGCCGATCGCGATCGCGACGCCGACAGCCGATGCCCAGATGCCGATGGCCTTCGGCCGCTCCTGCGGCTCGAAGACGTTCGTGATGATCGACAGCGTCTGCGGCATCACCGCGGCCCCGCCCAGGCCCATGGCTGCCCTGGTCCAGATCAGCTCGGCGGGCGTCTGGGCGTAGGAGGAAATCAGCGACGCGAGGCCGAACAGGGCCATGCCGATGACGAGCATCCGCTTGCGGCCCACCCGGTCGCCGATTACGCCGAAACTGAACAGCAGCCCCGCGAAGACAAGCGTGTACGCGTTGATCGCCCACTCGAGCTGGCTCTGGGTCGCGCCGAGGCCGACGGACGGCTCGGAGATCGTCTTCAGCGCCACGTTCAGCACGGTGTTGTCGAGGACGACCGAGAAGAGGCTGATGATCAGGACGGTGAGTACGACCCACTTGCGGCGGTCAGTGATCATCAGTGCGGGGGTGCCTAACTCAGCCGGGGGCCAACCGGGTCAATAACGATACGGAACGTTATCGTATCGGAATAGGTCGGGCGTGACCAACGCGGGGACCTGATCCCATGCTCTACCGTTAGAACTCACCGCATGTCATCATCGAAGCGTCCGGGGACGCCAGCGTGGCGCCACGAGACATGGAGGATCACGATGGCCGCAGGTCCAGTTCAGCCAGCCCCAGAATCCCCGCACCCCCAGGCGCTCTACGGCGGCGTGACCGGCCGCCGGGTCACCGTCCGCGACCTCGCAGCGGCGAAGGCGCGGAACGAGAAGTGGCCGATGCTGACCGCCTACGACGCGCTGACGGCGCGCATCTTCGATCAGGCCGGAATCCCCGTGCTGCTCGTCGGCGACTCGGCGGCGATGGTGGTCTACGGGCACGACAGCACGATCCCCGCGACGGTCGACGACCTCATCCCGCTGACCGCCGCCGTCGTGCGCGGCACCAGCCGGGCACTGGTCGTCGCCGACCTGCCGTTCGGCTCGTACCAGGTTTCGGCCGAGACCGCGATGCGGAGCGCGATCAGGTTCCTGAAGGAGACCGGGGCGCACGCGGTCAAGCTCGAGGGCGGCCACAGGGTGCTGCGCTGCGTCGAGGACCTCGTCGCCGCCGGCATCCCGGTGATGGCGCACCTCGGCCTGACGCCCCAGTCGGTCAACGCGTTCGGCGGCTACCGGGTTCAGGGCAGGGGCGAGGAGGGCGAGCGGCTGATGCAGGACGCCAAGGCGCTCCAGGCCGCTGGCGCGTTCGCCGTTGTGCTCGAGTGCGTCCCCGCCGACCTGGCCGCCCGGGTGACTGCTGCGCTGTCGATACCGACGATCGGGATCGGAGCGGGCCCGGACTGCGACGCTCAGGTCCTGGTCTGGCAGGACATGGCCGGGCTGACGCCGTCGGTGCCCAAGTTCGCCAAGCGCTACGCGGACGTCGGGGGCGTCCTCCGCCAGGCCGCGCGTGACTTCGCCGCCGAGGTCGCCTCCGGCGCCTACCCCACCCCGGAGTACAGCTACCGCTGAAGCTTGGGGAGCACGTCGCGGCCGAAGACCTCGATCCACTCGGTCTGGTTCCTGCCGACGTTGTGCAGGTACACGCGGTCGACGCCGAGGTCGAGGTAGCGCTGGATATCGGCCCGGTGGGTGTCGAGATCGGAGGTGATCAGCATCCGGCCGTCGAAGTCCTCAGGGCGGACCAGCCTGGCCATCTGCTCGAAGTCATGCGGCGAGCGGATGTCCTGCTTGGGGAACTTCATCCCGCCGTTCGGCCATTCACGGACCGCATTGGCGAGGGCCTCCTCGTCGGTTGGCGCCCACGACAGGTGCAGCTGCAGGATCTTGAGCTGCGAGCCAGGCTCGCGGCCCGCTTCCTTCGCCCCGGCGTCGAACCGGTCGAAGAGCCCGGTGATCTTCTCTGCCGGCGCGCCGGGGGTGATGATCCCGTCCACGAGCCGCCCGGCCCGCTTGGCGGTGAGCGGTCCAGCGGTCGCGATGTAGATCGGCGGCGGGGCGTCCGGCATCGTCCACAGCCGCGCGGTCTCCATCCGGTAGTAGGTTCCGCGGTGCTTGACGTCCTTGCCGGTGAACAGCTTCTTGATCAGCTCGACGGCTTCCCACATCCGCTCCAGGCGCTCAGGTGCTTCCGGCCAGTAACCTCCGGTCACGTGCTCGTTCAGAGCCTCGCCGGAGCCCAGTCCGAGCCAGTGCCGGCGGGGATACATGGCCGCGAGCGTCGCGGATGCCTGGGCCACGATCGCCGGATGGAACCGGAACGACGGGCAGGTCACGCCGGGGCCGAGGTCTCCCCTGGTCCGCTCGCCCATGGCGGTCAGGACGTTCCAGACGAACGGCGCCTGACCCTGCGAGGGCACCCACGGCTGGAAGTGGTCGGCGGCCATCACGCCGCGGAAGCCGGCCGCCTCGGCGGCGACCGTGTAGTCCGTCACCTCGATCGGGCCGAACTGCTCCAGCATCGCCGCGTAACCAACACGGGCCAGGCTCATCAACAGCCTCCGGAATCGGGATCGCGTTACCCCGTAAGAGTTCCATAGCCCTGAGACAGGCTGCGACGGGCCCGCCTTTGGTGCAGCATGGAATGTCGTGGACACCGAGCAGGTCGAGGCTCTCCGGACGCTGCTCGCCTCGTCGGGCTGGCTGGAGCGCACCAGGGGATTCGCGCGGGCATTGCGTGGCCGCTCCAGGACGCCGCACGGGTTGCTGGTGGTCGGCACGCCTGCCTTCGAGCCGTGGCACATGGCCGCTCATCTGGAGGACGAGAGCCGCTTCGCCGGCCTGCCCGAACTGACGCCGACCCTGGTCCGGTGGGCGCCGCCGCCGGATGCTCCGCCGCACCTGCGGGTCGGCATCGACAGGATCGCCCGTGCCGCCAGGTCCGAGACCCTGCTAGTAGTGGGCTCAGAGGCGGCTCCCGAAGCCCTGCTGGAGCGCGTCGCCGACGCCAGGAGGGCCGGCGCATCGATTCTCGCGCTGGATCGCGGCGACGACGAACTCGACGGCCTGGCGCACGAATGCCTGGCCGTTCGCCCCGGGCTCGACCCCGTGTCGTTCGACGGCGCCCAGCACCTGGTCAGCATCACCGTCGGCGAACCTGACGTCCCGCGCCATCGGCCAGCCAGGAACGCGCGGGCCCGGCTAGCCCGCTTGCTGGACGCGGTCAGCGGTTCGCCGGAGGGCTGACGACCCCTGGTTCGCGGTGGCAGATGTAGTACGTGCTCGTGATGTCGCCGTCCACGTGCGCTACCTCGACCGAGCCGAACCCGGCCGCGTGCAGCATCTCCGTCGCCAGCTGCTCGCCCCACATCGTGCCGAGCCCCATCCCGCCGTCGGCAAGCGAGACCGTCATGCAGTGCATGCACGAGATCGCGTAGAAGAACGGGCCCAGCGGATGGTCGAGATTCCTGGCCAGGTCGCTCGACGCGCGAAAGTCCACGCACAGGTAGCTGCCGCCTGACCGCAGCGCCGCGGCGATGCCGCCCAGCATCAGATCGGGCCTGGCCTGATCGTGCACGGCGTCGAACGTGGTGATGAAGTCGAACGCGGCCGTCTCGCCCAGGCTCGCGGCGTCCCTGGCGACGAACCGCGAGTTCGTCAGTGACATGCCCTCAGCCTCGTCGCGCGCCGCGGCGAGCGCCGCATCCGAGATGTCGAAGCCGGTGAACCGCGACCGGGGAAACGCCCGCGCTATCAAGTTGATCGCGTGGCCTGACCCGCAGCCGACGTCGGCCACGTCGATGCCCTCGTGCAGCCGGCCGGTCAGGCCTGGGACGAGCGGCAGCGTCACGTCGAGCAGGGTCGCGTCGTGGATTGCCTTGCTGTCCTCGGCCATGACGGCGTGGAACCTGGGATAGGCCGAATACGGCACCCCGCCGCCGTGCCTGAAGCACTCGACGATCTGGTCTTCGACGACGCCGAGCAGCCCGACGTACTGCGTTCCGATGGCGAGATTGTTCAGGCCGGCGGACCTGGTCAGCCACTCCGCGTGCTCCGGGGGCAGCGAGAACGCGTGCAGCTCGGCCTCATAGTTCACGATTCGACCGGTGGTCATGGCGGCCAGCCACTCGCGCACGTACCGCTCATTGAGCCCGGCGGCGACGGCGATCTCCGCGCTCGTCGAGGCCGGCAGCGTCGCCATGGTGTCGAACAGCCCGGTGCGATGCCCGATGCTGACCATCAACGCCAAGCCCGCCTCGTTCCACATCCTGAGCATTCGCCTGGCGAAGTCGCCGGATCCAGAATCAGGCATATCAGTCATGCGTCGATGGTAGCCGGGCCGGACTGTCAGGACCGGACGCACGGCACTTCGGCGCAGCGGCAAGGCCCCGGGCCGTTACGGACCACGTGTCAGCCGACCGGCGACGCCCCAGCGCGCTGCTCGACGGATCCGGCGCGTAGCAGCGGGGAGTAAGCCTAGGCGATTGCGCGGGAACTGTCCTCAGCGGCGACCGGGGACCACAGAGGTCGATCGTCGTTGGTTTCGGACCAGGCGATGCGCAGCGCCCTGTGATATGTCGCTGCCTGGAAGCTCCCGGTGAACAGGTCGTCCCCCTGGGCGTCCGTCACCTTCACGATGAAGGTTTCCGTATCGTTCGTCATGATCTCGCCCCCTTGTGAGATTCGGCAGCCACGGTACTGCATTTCGCCGCTGCCCGAAGGTGATTCGATGTGCTGCGATAATCACCTTGCCGACAAAATAGCGCGAGCCTAGACAATTTCCAATAGCGTTGCACGGATTCCGGCACGCGTTGCCCAGCAGATGCGAATCGGGCGGGGCAGAAATCGCCCTGTGCGGCCGTGAGGGGCCTGGGCCTTCGGTGGGCGCCGAGACATCGAGTCAGCCCATCATTCTCATGCGACAGCTTCGGCGGGCCGCTGGAGCGGGTGCCTTATTGTTCGGCTGCCGTAGATCATTCGGCACAAATTTGTGTCATCGCGCACCACTCCGACGCGGATTGGTTTAATTATCGCAGATTTTGCACTAACCCACGGCGTCCAGAACCGGGCACTCGGCACCTAGGCAAGTATGCGGCAATTGACATTGTGCGCCCGTATTCGGCGGTTGGTCCTCACGGCAGTTCCTCGCGTCGTTACTGACCCGCTGGCTGGGAACGGTCGATTGTCCATTTAAAATGCCGACGTTGGGGCGCAGGAGGCCTCAAAGCCCCGCGCCGGACCGCCTTACGTTCGGCAGCGAATTGGCGGCTAGACGGGATAGGCATCAGGCCGGGCTGTGTACGACCGTCCGTGGGGTGTGGTCCAGACCAGGACGCCAGGGCTCGGCTGGGTCACGTGCCATCCGGGGGCTTGCTTGCATCTGTGGTGTTGCCGGCACAAAGGGGCCAAATTGCACTCGCACGTGATCCCGCCCTGCTCATAGGGAACCGTGTGGTCGTCGTCGCAGGCGACCGCGGGCCGTCGGCAGCCGGGGAAGCCGCACGTCCGCTGCCTGACCTTCACCAGGTTCCGGAGCACGTTGCCGGGCCGGTAACCGGGCACCTGGTGCTCATGGCCGCAGATGCCGCACTCGATCCTCGCGAACCTCAGCCGTCCCAGCCACGCTCGCTGGCTCACCGGCGGTTCCCAGCCGGCGGGGCCGGGCGGACGTGGCGGACCGGGCGGTCCTGGCCCGGCACGAGCGCAGGCATGGGCGACAGCCCGACCGAAGCGGTCCGTGAGCGTCACGCACCAGCGAGCGCCAGGCCCTGACCGCAGCCGGCCAGCCAGGTCGCGGCAGGTGTCGGCGTCCAGCGGGCCGAATCCCGCGACCTCGCCCGGTGAGTCGGACTCGCCGAGCCACGCCGACAGCGGCATCGTCAGGTTGACCGAGCCGCCGAGCGCCGGGCCGGTCCGTCCAGGACCCGTGCCCTGGCGGTCCGAGTCGTCAGGCCCATCAGAGCCGCCGCCATCGCCCGTGTCAGGCGCAGCGAAACCCGCCATGAGTTCGGGGTCGCGGCCCGTCAGCAGGGCCACGAACACGACAGCCCGCAACTCGTCCATCGTGCCCGCGGCACCGGCCTCCTTGAGCGAGCGGGCTATCGCCGCGATCCTGCGGTCAGCGGCGATCGTGTCAGCGGTTGCCAGCTCGCGGCCGGCCAGGGCACCGTTGCCTGAGCTCTCTGGCCAGGTCTCCACCCTGGCGTCCGCCCTGGCTTTCGCCGCCCTGCGGCGGACCGCCGCCGGGTCGATGGCCAGCACCATCGAGCGCAGTGCAGCGCGCAACTGGCCCGTGGTCATCGTCCCCGCGATGTCGCAGAGCGCCGCCGCGACGGCGGCGGCCGCGGCATCGTTCAGGGCCGCGAGCTCGGCAGCGAAGATCTCGGCCCTGGCGCGGTCGATCCGGCCGTCCGCCAGCGCCGCGAGGACCACCGGCAGCCTGGCGAGGTCCCTGGACAGGCAGAGCAGGCTGTCGGCGGACCGCCCGGTCAGCGTCAGCGCGGCCGCGAGCTCGGAACTGACGTGCTCGCTGATCCGGGACCACCCAGGCCGGCCCGACTCGCGCAGCCTGCGTGCATCGAGCTCCCCGATCGCCTTGAACTCGACGGCCGCCTGCCACGACGAGATCCTCCTGGCCGCGCGCAGGACACCGACCAGTTCGTCATCGGAGAGCGAGCCGAACCCGGAGTCGACGACGTCCTGCGAGAACGACGACAGCACAGGGCCGGGCACGAGCACATCGAGCCAGCCGCCGGTCGCGAAACCTGCTCCGGCCGCCCCGTCGCCTGGCCCGGCATCTTTGCCCTCGTCAGCCCCGTTTCCGAACATGGCCTCCAGCTCGGCCGCGGAGAGCTCGGCCAGCCAGGCGTCGCCATCATCGGGTGGCCCGGCGAACGGGTCAGGCCCCAGGCCGTATAGCTCGGCCTCGGTCGGCTCGTCCCGCTCAGGCCAGGCGGCCAGCCAGTCCTGCTCGTCGGCGGGATCCGGCGGGCCTGCCGGAGGCTCGCGCGGTGGTAACACCGGCGGCTGATTCATGGGCGACTCCGCCAAGATGCTCGGGTGTGTTCTGTTATCGCTATTATAATCGAGCCCTCTGACAATCGGGCTGTGGCGATCGAACACATCAGCCAGTCGACTGCCATTGAGTTGCCGCTGACACACCCGTGCGGTGAGGTGTGCATAGGCAGTTGGCCGGGAGACGATCAATAATCTCGGCGAGCACGATGTCGAGAATCGCCGGCCGGCTCCGCTCATCAGGTGGAGGGCCTCGACAAGCACGGCCCGCGACACCAGGAGATCACGATGCCGAAGTACCTGCTTCTCAAGCACTACCGCGGCGGCCCTGAGCCGTATCGTCCCTTCCCCCCGATGGACCAGTGGGCCCCTGAGGACGTGGAGGCGCACATGGCCTTCCTCAGGCACGTCGGCGAGCTTCTCGAGGAGAGCGGCGAGTTTGTTGGCGCGCAGGCGCTCACGCCCGCTCGCACGTGGGTGCGGTACGGCGGCCAGGACGCGGCGCCCGTCACCACCGACGGCCCGCTGCCCGAGACCAGCGACCTGGTCGCGGGCTGGTACATAATCGACGTTGAGTCCCACGAGCGCGCGGTCGAGGTCGCGGCGTACGTCTCTTCCGAGCCGGGTCCCGGCGGCGAGCCGCTGTACGAGTGGATCGACGTTCGGGAGGTCATGTCCGAGGCGCCGTCGCAGGACTGATCCCGGTGAACGGCCAGTCGGTGAACCCGCGGGACGAGGGCGCGCTGCGTGCCCTCGTCCCCCGGGTCCTCGCAAGCCTGCTCCGCCGCGGGGAGGACTTCTACGCCGCCGAGGACGCGCTCCAGGAGGCGCTGCTTGAGGCGCTCAGAGCCTGGCCAGAGCACCCGCCACGCGATGCCGGCGCGTGGCTGACCACCGTCGCGACCCGGCGGCTCGTCGACGCCCGCCGCGGCGAAGCCGCCAGGCACCGCCGTGAGGAGGCGACCGACGCTGAGCCTCAGCCGACCACCACGGAAGAAGGCGACGACACGCTGTTCCTGCTCTTTTGCTGTTGTCACCCCGACCTCGCGCCCGCGTCCCAGGTGGCGCTCACCCTGCGCGCCGTCGGCGGCCTGAAGACCAGGGAGATCGCGGACGCCTTCTACGTCCCCGAGGCGACGATGGCGCAGCGGATCAGCCGCGCCAAGCGCGCCGTTCGCGGACGCCGCCTGGACCAGCCGGGCGACCTCGCCGTCGTGCTGCGCGTGCTCTACCTCGTCTACACGGCAGGCCACGCGGGCCGGGTGGACCTGGCCGGCGAGGCGATCAGGCTCGCCCGCCAGCTCACCCTCGCCACCGAGGAGCCAGAGGCGCGCGGCCTGCTCGCGCTGATGCTCCTGAACCACGCCAGGCTCCCGGCCAGGCTGGATCCTCAGGGCCGGATCATCACGCTCGACCGGCAGGACCGCGGCCAGTGGGACACCCGTGAGATCGCCGAGGGCGTGCGTGTGCTGCAGTCAGCGCTCGCCGCGCAGACCGCGGACCGGTGCCCTGGCCGCTACCAGGTCGAGGCCGCGATCGCCGCCCTGCACGACGACGCGGCGAGCACCGTGGAGACCGACTGGCCGCAGATACTCGCCTGGTACGACGACCTCGTCGCGCTGACCAGCGACCCCGTGCGCCAGGACCCCGCGGCGGTGCTCGGCCGCGCGGTCGCGGTCGGCCATGTACTCGGTGCAGCCGCCGGGTTGCGCGAGACGGACCGGCTGCGCGAGGTGATCGGCGAGCGGCACCGCTGGCACGCCGTGCGCGCGTACCTGTACGAACTCGGCGGCGACCGGCCCGCCGCGGCCTCCGCGTACGCCGAGGCCGCTCGTCGGGCCACGAACCTCGCCGAGCGCGATCTCCTGGTCCGCCAGGCCGCCCGCGCGCGAGCCGGGACTCCCCGTTCTGCCGTTCCCTGAGGGCGGGCTACTGGCGTGCGGCGGGAACGACGAACGTGCCGCGGCCCTGGCGGGTAATGATCAGGCCCCGTTCGCGCAGGACCTGCATCGCGTGCCTGACGGTCTGGTAGGCGACGCCGTACTCCTCTGCCAGGGCGCGCTCGGCCGGCAGCTTGTGCTTGATCTCGCCGACGTCGATCCTGGCCGCGATGTGGTTGGCGACCTGGATATACGCGAAGTCGGGCCCGAGCGGGTCTATCACCGACACGTGATCAACGTAGGCGCTCTGCTAGCTGCGTAAACCTCAGCTAGCTCGCTAAGCACCACTAGCTATCAGTGCTCTATGTGCTCTAGTATCAATCTATGGCAGTTTCGTGGCAGACCGTCAGGCCAGGCTCCGTCCCGACCGGTGCGGCCGAGCGGCCCGACGGGACAAGCGAGGCCGACTGGACAAGCGAGGCCGAGGGGCCAGGCGAGGCCGAGGGCACTGAGGCTTGGCCCGCGATCCCCCGCGCGTTCGCGGACGGCGCGGACGGCGACGACGGCGACGCACGGCGGGCGCTCCTGCGTGACCTGGTGCTCCGCGCGCTGATCTGAGGTCAGCCGTCCAGGCTGAGGACCATGGTCGGGCGTTCGATCACGTGGTCCCCACGGAGCGGCCTGACGGCCGTGCCGATCGCGAAGAACTCGGTCGTGTGGCCGCCCCACGTGTGCGAGTGCTGCCGCAGCTGCACGCCCACGATTCCCTCCGCGTGCAGGGCCTCGGCTTCTGCCTGCATCCTGGTCATCGCTAGCTCGCGGGCGTCGTACAGCGCCTGCGTGAACTGCTCGATCTCCACGTTGCGGCCGATGTTGCCGATCACGCTGCCAAGCCGCTGGTGCGCGATGTGGTAGACGCACGAGCCCATCACCATGCCGAGCGGCGCGTACCCGGCCCTGATCAGCGTCCAGAAGTCCTGGCCGGACAGGTCGGAGGTGAACGGCAGGTCCTTGTTGTTGCGCCAGTTCGTGACCCCGCCACCGCCGGCGTCCGGCTCCGCCTTCACCGCCGTGCCGACCGCGATGAACTCGGCGATGTCGGAGCCGAACTCCTTCATCTCGACGTCGAGCCTGACGCCTACGACGCCGTCCGCGCCGAGGGTCTTGGCCTCGACCTCCATCCTGCTCATCGCGAGTTCCCTGGCGTGGTACATGGCCTGGGACAGCACGTCGAGCTCCTGGTTCTTGCTCCACCGGCCGATCTGCAGGCCGACGTGGTAGATCGAGCTGCCGAGTACCAGGCCGAGTGGGCGGAAGCCCACCTCCCTGACCAGCAAGAACTCGTTGACCGACAGGTCGGAGGTGAAGATGGCTCCCGGCTTGCCCGGCTGAAGCTCCGCGAGCCGCCTGATCGCGTCCTGCGGTACGCCCATCGCCCCGAACTCGGCGGCTTCCTTCTGGTCAGTCATGCTGCTCCCTTGGGATTGCAGTTCATCCGCCGTGTCATCAGACCTTGCCGTCATCAGACCTTGCCGAGCCTGATCCTGGCGGCCTGCCTGCGCTGCGGGTCGAGCGACAAGATCGCCAGGCTCGGCTGCTCTGCGGCCCGCTCGGACTTCCTGAAGTGCGTGATCGCCGTGCCCACGATCGTCACCTCGGCGACGTGGTCACGAGCGCCCTCCTGGGCCGGGCACTCGTGCTCGCCGACCCGCATGTCCATCGACTGGATCACGACGCCCTCGGCACCGAGAGCCCCGACGTCCTTGCGCAGCTGGTCCCTCGCGTCGTGCCTGGTCCGGTTGATCAGGTCGGTGTAGCCGGTGACCTCGGTGTTGCCGCTCATCCACCGGCTGCTCTGGTTCCTGGTGAGCCAGTCGTCGTGCCTGGCGCCGATCGAGATCCCGAGCGCGAGCCCGACCGGCACCACGCCGTCGCCGATCAGCTTCGCGAAGTCCTGGCCGGAGACGTCAGAGGTGAACGGCCGTCGCAATGCCATCGCGGCTGGCGCCCTGACCGCGGTCCCGATGGCCTTGAACTCCAGGCCGCCCGCGGGAAACCTGCCGATCGCCAGCCTGACGCCGACCACCCCGTGGCCGCCGAGCGCCGAGCATTCGGCCGCCATCCGGCCGATCGCCGCGCGTCGCGCCGCGTACAGCGTCTGCACCATCGGCCCGTACGCCGACCCCGATCCTGAGCTCGACACCGCTGTCGTCGCGCCCTGGTACCCGGCCCAGCCGGTCGCGAACCTGCTGTAGCTCCCGAAGTAGGCATAACTCGGGCAGCCGTAGCCGCCGCGATAGCCGATGTTGTAAACCGCCGCGCCGAGCACCTGCCCGACCGGATCGAACCCGACGCTCTTGATCGCCGCGAATTCGTCGGTGGTAAGCGCGGAACCCCAGGTCCCGCTGGCCTTGATCTCGGCCATCCGGGCCGCGGCGGCGGGCGGAAGGCCCTGGCCGGTCCATCCAGAGGTCACAGTGAACGCCCTTCGCGCAGGTGTTGCGCCGCGGTTCCGACTCTACCCGCGCCTAACGATCGTCTTGGGCATCCCACTCCTTGTTCCGCCGCCGCACGGTCTCGAGCGCCCGGGCGGCCTCCTCGCGCGTCGGATACGGACCAAGCCGGTCCTTGCCAGGGCACCCGGCGTCCGGCTCGACGGCTTGATGCTTGAGGCAGAACCACCAGTGCTGCGGAGTGTCCATGCGAACTAGACTCTCAGATCATGGTGACCACATTGCGGCCCGGCCGGGTCTCGCCGATGCGCCAGGTTCCCGCGCAGATCAAGCGGCCTGAGTATGTCGGCAAGAAGTATCCGAGAATCGGCGAGCCCAATGTCAAGGATGCGCAGACCATCGAGGCGATGCGGGTCGCCGGCCGGATCGCCGCGCTCGCCCTGGCCGAGGTGGGCACCCACATCGTGCCCGGCGTGACCACGGACGAGCTGGACCAGGCCGGCCACGATTTCCTTGTCACCCGCGGCGCGTACCCGAGCACGCTCGGCTATCGCGGATACCCGAAGTCCTTGTGCACGTCACTGAACGAGGTCATTTGCCACGGCATTCCCGACGACACGGTTGTAGCCGACGGAGACATTGTCAATATCGATATCACCGCGTTCATTGGCGGCGTTCACGGCGACACCAACGCCACCTTTCTCGCGGGTAACGTCGACGAGGAGTCGCGCCTGCTCGTCGAGCGGACCCAGCAGGCCACGATGCGCGGCATCAAGGCGGTCGCTCCTGGCCGCGCGCTGAACGTGATCGGCCGGGTGATCGAGTCGTACGCGCGGCGGTTCGGCTACGGGGTCGTGCGCGACTTCACCGGGCACGGCATCGGCAGGACCTTCCACTCCGGCCTGATCGTGCCGCACTACGACGACCCGGACGCCGACACGATCATGGAGCCCGGGATGACGTTCACGATCGAGCCGATGCTCACGCTCGGCACGATCGACTATGACGTGTGGCCGGACGGCTGGACCGCCGTGACCAGGGACCGCAGGCGCACCGCACAGTTCGAGCACACCGTGCTCGTCACTGACACCGGTCACGAGATCCTCACGCTGCCCTAGCCCCTGACGTTGAACAGGACTCACCCGCTGGTCGCCCCCGCTGTGCCGGTCACCGCGCCCGGCGCTCTCTAGCGCCGGCCGCTTAGCGGCGGCCGGCGCCGACCGGGCCTGCCTTGACCCTCGCCTGGATGCCCTCCCACCAGTCGGGCCCTGGCCGCGCTGTCTCGATCCACCAGGTAGCACCGGCGTCCGCGTACGGACCGGCCAGCCCGGGCAGCGCGGCAGGCTCGGGTGCGACCTCGGCCCAGACGACCATGTCGTATCCGGCGCTGTGATCCTCACCGCGGGCGCGCTGGGCCGCGATCTGGCCGGTCACCTCCGCGATGTCGGACGCGGACGGCCTGGTCAGGCCGTCCGCGTCGGACCACCTGATCGGCACGAAGCCGTCCCACCTGGCGGCGCGGGCGATCGGCCGCTGCGCGGGCAGCACCCCCGCGACCCAGACCGGGATCCTCGGCCGCTGCACGGGGGTCGGCGTGAACCGCACGGTGTCGACGGTGAGGTGCTTGCCCGCGTAGCAGAACGGCTCGCCGCTCCACAGGCCGGCGAGCACGTCCAGGCCCTCGTCGAGCAGCTCGGCCCGCTCCCGCTCGCCCGAGGGCTCACCGAAGATGCCGAAGTCGCCGTAGGCGGGCGAGCCTATTCCCACGCCGAGCACCACCCGGCCGTTGCTGAGCCGGTCGAGGGTCGTCGTCTGCCGCGCCAGCTGCCAGGGCCGACGGCGCGGCACGGGCGTGACAACCGTCCCGATCGTGACCCTGCTCGTCCTCGCGGCCACCACGGCGAGCACCGACCAGGGATCGGTGACCGGCGGGCCGTCGCCCCTGTTCGAGAACACGATGTGATCCCAGAGGAAGTAGCCGTCGAAGCCCGCCTGCTCGACCCCGACGCCGAGTTCGATCAGGTCATCGGGCTCGGCACGGAAGTTCGGCACGGCGATGCCGTGCCGCAGTCCCGCGAGCGGCGCGGCCGCGCTCATCCGACCCGGCTCAGGTCGCAGTAGCCGGCCAGCCGGCCTAGCATCCGCTTCAGCTCGGCGGGCCCGCCCACGCGCACGTCATGATGGACGCCGGCCAGGTCGCGCTGCACCGACGCGTCGCCTCCGAAGGCCTGGCAGCAGCGCTCGGGCTCGACGTTCGCGAGCGCCAGGATCGCTCCGGCGCCGCCCATCGGCCCGGCGAGCGCGAGCAGCGCCGACGAGCCCACGTAGGTGGGTCCCCGGTACTGCGCGAGCTCGTCGAGAAGCCGGTCGGCGCTGCCCGATGAGTCCTTGATCCCCGCGATCGGCAGCCCGGGCAGCGTCTTGACGGGAACGCCCGGTGCCGAGATCCACGGCACGTGGTACGCGAACACCGGCCTGCCGCTCGCCGCCGCGCTCAGCACCTCGTAGTGCCCGGTGACGCTGGCAGCGTAGGAGGCGGCGCCGGCATCCGCACCGGGGTCCGGCCGGGGGAACGCCAGGACCGCGTCCGCGCCGGCGTCCAGGGCGGCCTTGGTCAGGCCGGCGGCGGCATCGGTCGTCGCCGCGCCGGTACCCGCGATCACCAGCACGCCGGCCGGGACGGCGTTCCTGACCGCGCCGATCAGCGCGACCCGCTCGTCCGGCGTCAGCGTGCTGGCCTCCCCGGTCGTGCCGGCGACCAGCACCGCGCGCATGCCCCGGCCGGCCAGGTCGGCCGCCAGCGAGGCGGTGGCCGCCGGATCGACCGCGCCGGCCTCGTCGAAGATCGTCACGAGCGCCACGCCCACGCCGTGGAAGAGCTCGCCAGCACTGTTCCCGCCGCCCATCCCCGCCTTTGTCGGTTTATCGACTTTCCGTGCTCCGCTGCTGCTCGCGCCCGTCACGTCGCCGGTATCCACCCGCACCTCCACATCGCAAGCGGCACGGGCGACGCTGTACGCCCGCTCCCGCTCCTGCCATACTACTTTCAGTCGACAATCGACAATTTCATACCCGAGTGGAGGATCCGAGTGGGTCGGGACCGTTTTCGTGACCGGGTCGCGATCGTCACCGGCGGGTCGAACGGCATCGGCCGCGCGGTGACGGCCGCGCTGGTCGCCGCCGGCGCGTCGGTCCTGGTCTGTGACCTCGTCGAGGCAAGCTACTTCGACGGCGAGCAGCGCGTGGCCACGCTGACCGGCGACGTCGCCGAGGCTGGCTTCGCCGAGGCCGCCGTCGCGGCGGCGGCCGAGCGGTTCGGGGAGCCGGGCATCCTGGTCAACGACGCGGCATCGTACCCCGACGGCACGCTGCTCGAGATGAGCCACGAGGCCTGGGACCGGGTCTTCCGTGTCAACGTCACGGGCTCGTTCATGATGTGCCAGGCATTCGCCAGGCGCTGCGCCGCGAACGGAACGGGCGGCGCGATCGTCGGCATCTCCAGCGGCTCGGCCCGCAGCCCGCGGCCGGGCGGCGCCGCGTACAGCGCGTCCAAGGCAGCGCTCGAGACGATGAGCAATGTCTTCGCGATGGAACTCGGCTGCCATGGCATCAGGGTGAACGTGGTCGCGCCGGGCTACATCGACGTGCGCGGCTGGAGCGATGCCTACCCGGACCGCGCGCCCGATGAACTGCGCACCGCGCTGGTCGCCGGCATCCCGCTCGGCACGGCAGGCGATCCGCGTGACGTCGCCGCGGCCGTGCTGTTCCTGGCCTCGGACGAGGCCGCCCACATCAGCGGTGCCGTCATCGACGTCGACGGCGGATCAGGAGCGGGCCGCTTCGGCCTGCGGCCGCACATCCAGGAGCATGCCGATGCCCGAGGCTGAGACCACAGCAGGCGCGAACGGCGCGGGCCAGGCCGGCGCCGTCCCGATCATCGAAACCCGGGAGGTCACCAGGTACTTCAGCGTCGGGCACGGCTCGATCGGCCGCGGCAAGACCACCCTCAAGGCGGTCGACGGCGTGTCGCTGTCGATCAGCCGCGGCGAGACGCTCGCCCTGGTCGGCGAGACCGGCTCGGGAAAGACCACATTCGGCCGCCTGCTGCTCGGGCTGTACAAGCCGACCGGCGGCGACATCTTGTACCGGGGCGCGAGCATGCTCGACCCGCGCGGCGAGACCGCGAGGAGCGTACGGCGGCACATCCAGGGCGTGTTCCAGGATCCGTACTCGTCCTTGAACCCGACCATGACGGTCGGCCAGTCGCTGGCCGAAGTGCTCAAGGTGCACAAGATCGTCGATCGCAAGGAACGCGGCCAGACGATCGGCGAGCTGATGCGCACGGTCGGCCTGTCCCCCGCGCAGGCAGCCAGGCGGCCGCAGGCGTTCAGCGGCGGCGAGCGCCAGCGGGTCGGGATCGCCAGGGCGCTGGCCGCCAGGCCCGAGGTGATCATCGCCGACGAGCCGCTATCGGCGCTCGACGTCTCGATCCAGGCCCAGGTCCTCAACCTGCTCATCGACCTGCAGGAGCAGCAGCGGCTGACGTACCTGTTCGTCACCCATGACCTGGATGTGGCCAAGCACATCAGCCAGCGGACCGCGGTCATGTACCTGGGGCGGGTCGTCGAGTACGCGCCGACCACCGAGATCTTCGCGGAGCCGCTGCACCCGTACACGCAGGCGCTGGTCAAGGCCGCGCCGCGGGTGACGACGCAGCGCAAGACGATCAAGCCGGCCCTGACCGGCGACATCCCCAACGCGATCGAGCGGCCGAGCGGGTGTCACTTCCATCCGCGCTGCCCGTTCGCGATGCCGGTTTGCTCACAGGTCGAGCCGAGATTGCTCGCAGCGTCCGGCGGGCGCTCCGTTGCCTGCCATCTGCACGATCCTGAGATGGGCTCGGCGACGGCCGCCTGACCAGCCGGGATCACGCGCCATTGCCTTGATTGGCGCGAACTGCCTACGATGCTGAGCGTTCCGGCTGTCCCGGATTAAGCAGGAGCTCACGGTGTTCCTTCATGTGGGCCTACTCGTCGTCATAGCGCTGGGAATTGGCGCGGTGGCGGCCGCGGCCAGCGTCCCCGCGGCCGATGCCGTGGCCCGCCGTGCATTCGTGAACTGGCCGGCCTATCTGCACGGGAACGCGCATTCGTCGGACAGCGGCGGCGCGAAGGCGATCACGCCGGCCAGCGTCGCGGGCCCGAAGCGGGCATGGACGTGGAAGCCCGCGGGCCCGACCATGGCCGGCCAGCCCTCCGGGCTGCTCGCCAGCCCGACCGTCGTCAACGGCCGGATCTACATCGGCGCGAACACGGGGGTCTTCTACGCACTCGACGAGGCGACCGGGCACGTGATCTGGCATCGCTTCCTCGGCTTCGTGCCGACGCTGACGTGCGGCAAGCTCGGCATCGTGTCCACCGCGACCGTCGCAAAGGATCCGGTCACGAACGCGCTGACCGCCCGTCTGGAAACGCAGCGTGGGCGCCCCGTACACGTCGGGCCCGCAGTGCGACGCGGCGGCGGTCTGGAACGGCAAGCACCTGTTCGCGGCGGCCAACAAGACGACCATCAACGGCACGACGTTCGCGGGATCGATCCGTATGGTCAACCCCGCGACCGGCGCCGTGCTCCGGACGATCGCGACCGGGCCGGACTTCGGCCAGCCGGTCTTCGCGGACAACATGATGCTCGTGCCGACCCAGAACAACGGCCTCTGGGCGTACAAGTCAGGCTGAGGCGTCGGCGCGGCGCTTGCCGAGCTCGGCCTCGTGCTCAGGGAAGCCCTCCAGGTAGTGGTCCCTGACCGCGATCCTCAGCCGCTCGACGTCGCCGCTGTCCACGGCCTCGAGCAGCACCCTGTGCCGGTCCACGGCGTCCATCAGGCCGATGCCCTGGCGCTCGACTGCGGCCCGCATCAGCGCGCCCATCTGGCTGTCCAGCATCGACCACAGGTCCTTCAGCCGGCGTCGCCCTGACACGTCGATAAGCTGCTCGTGGAACCTCGTGTCGCTGTCCACGAGGGCGTCGAGGTCATCGGTCCTGGCGGCGGCAGACATGTGCTCGAGCGCGAGCCGCAGCGACCTCGACAGTTCCTTCCTGCGCTGTCCGAGACCGCCCGCGACGCTGGCGTCCTCGAGCACGTAGCGCGCGAAGCAGACGTCCTCGGCATCCTGCATCGACATCCGGGTCACGATGCTGTAGCGCCGCGGCACGATCTCGATCAGCCCCTCGGACTGCAGGTCGCGCATCGCGTCCCTGATCGTGCCGCGGCTGACACCGAACTCCGCAGCCAGGTTGGCCTCGACCAGCCGGGTCCCCGCCGGCAACTCATTGTTCAGTATCCGGTGGCGCAGTCTGCGGCCCACCGCCTCAGGCAGGGACACGTGCTCAAGAATGGCGGCCAACTCCCTTCCCGCCGGTGGCTTGTGCGCAGGTCACTGTAGTCCTAGCAGCGCTGCCGTCAAGCCGGCATGGCCATCGGGGTCAGCGGCCGTGACCAGCGCGGATCGCGGGCCAGTCAGGATCGGCGTCATGCCGGGCCCGTGGCCTGGCAGCGGGCTCGCTCCGTGCACGACAATGCCAACGCTCACCCAGCCTCTGCGGTATCCCATGTTGTACCGCGCGTCGATGTCATCGATCGCGACAAGGTCCCCGAGCCGCAGGTCCAGGCCGTCCCCGGCACCTACCTGCAGATCAAGGTCCCATCCGGCGGCCGGCCTGCCGAGGCCGTTGCCCGTGAGCTTCGCCGGCAGCACGGCCCTGACCGCCGCCGTGACGATGCCGCCGGTACCTGGCCCGACGGGCAGCCCGGCGACCAGGCCGGGATCGAGGTTCATCATCGCGACGCCGGAGGGCAGCCAGCCCGGGCGGTGCCCCTGTCCGCGGCCGCGGACGCTGACCTGGTCTCCAGGGCGCATTCTGGCCAGGTCGTCCTGCCGGAACCCGGCGATCACCCGGCCATCCTCGCCGCGCTTGCCGACAACCGCTCCCCTGGCGCCCGTCGCCGCGCCGCCCCGCACGACTGCCTCGTTGCCGATGCAGGCGTACAGCACCAGCGCGTGCCGCGCGGCCGGGTCGTGGTGGATCAGGCACGCGCCAGGCGCCGCGTGGTCGCCGTCGAGCGCGAACACCGAATCACCGAGCGCCAGCCCGAGCACGATGCCGCCGTCGCCAACGGGAACGTAGGGGTTTCCGTCGGCATCTACCCGGTACGGGCTGTCGCCGAATCCGGGATGCTCGACCGAGCCGAGGAGGTTGACTGCTACCGCGTCCAGTTGAGCCGTCATGGCCTGTGCCCTCCCCCCGCTGATCCGGTGCGCCGCCCTGATCCGTGGTACCAGCTAGCCAGGTTCGCGGCGGGATCATCCACGACGCTGAATGCCTCAGCCGGGCCACTGAGCAGGGAGCTTGGCCCTGGCCCGTGCCCGAACAGCATGCACTGGCCGGTCGAGATCACCCCGATGGTCAGGTAGCCGGGCCGGTAGCCCCGGCCGAACCTGTGGTCGTGGTCGGTGATCGCGACGATGTCGCCGACGCGCAGCGACTCAAGGCCGAGCGACAGGTCCTCGCCCAGGCCCGCGTACGCGCCCATCAGGTCGGTGTTCGCGTACTCGGAGATCATGCCGACGCCCGCGCCCATCGCCTCGGCGGGGATCCGCGCCGCCACGTGCACCTCGAGCCTGCCGTCGGCCGTGGTGCCGCCCGGCATCGCCGCGATCAGGCCCGGCGAGCAGTTCTTGACCACGATGGCCGGATGATCGGTGAACCGCAGGCCCTGCCCGATCGCGGCGATTCGCACCGCGTCGCCGGTCGTCAGCGCCGCAGCCTCAGCCTCGGTGAAGTCCGCCAGCACGTACGCGTGCTGGCCGATCACGTGCCCGGTCGCGCCCGCGGCCGGTCCCGACGTGACCGTGACCTCGTTCCCTACGCAGGACAGGAACTGGACCGCCATGTTCGCGGCCTGGTCCGCGTGCCTGATCGACGCGCCAGGCTCGAGGTGGTCGGATGCGTACCCGGTCGCCGGGTCGCCGCAGTGCACGCCGAGCGTGACCCCGCCCATGCCGGGCAGCACGAACGGCTGGCCGTCCGGTCCGACCCGGTAGCCGTGCCGGTCAGCGAGCGGCGGCCAGACCTCGCCGGTCAGCACCTGGCTGACCAGCCGGCTGGCGTTCGTCTCAGTCTTCACCCACCCTCATCCAACCTTTACCGCCCTCATCCACCCTTACCCGCCCTCGAAGGCGCTGCCGGGACCGCGGCCGCCGTCGCCCTGCAGCGGGAAGCTGACCCAGGCGCGCTGGCGGAACGAGGCCTCGAACGCGTTGATCGTCTCCTGCACCAGCGCCGCCTGCGCGAAGTCGCCCTGGCTGGCTGGACGCTCGCCGGCGATCTCGGCGATGAAGTCGGCGATGAGATTGGAGTAGAACAGGTATTCCCACGGCTCGCCTGAGTGGCCGCCCGGCGGGAAGAAACGATGCGGCACGTCCCGCTCGACGAACTCCACGGCGTCCTTGCGGGCCGTCTTGATGGTCTGGCAGATGCCGGACTCGTCGACGAGCCTGACGATGATCGCGCCCTCCGAGCCGTAGATCCGCGCCTCGATGCCCGGGTAGTTGCCGACCGTGACGTACGACGACTGGATGGACGCCAGCGCGGCGGTGCCCGCAGGACCAGGGCCGAACTCCGCGATCCACATGTCGCCGTCGTCGATGTTGGCCCTGGTCATCTGGCCGGTGTCGCGGACCATGCGGGTCGGGACGAAGTTCCGCATCGTGCCCACCACGGCCTGCAGCGGCGTGCCGAGCCACCAGTGCATGATGTCGATGATCGGCGCGCCGTAGCCCTCGATCGACGAGACCGCGATCCGCTCGGGATCGGCGAGCGGGTCCACCTGGCGCAGCGGCGTGGCCGGATCGATCCACTGGCTGTTCTGCTCATAGCCGTTGAACATGTACGGCTCGCCGACGTAGCCCTCGTCGATGAGCCGCCTGGCGAACTGGACGGCTGGCGCGTACCTGAACGTGAACCCGACCTTTGTCTTGAGGCCCGCGGCGGCAGCCAGGCCCGCCGCTTCCCTGGTCTTGCGGTAGTCAGGATGCACCGGCTTCTCGCACAGCACGTGCTTGCCGGCCCGCAGAGCGTCCCAGGACACCTGGTAGTGCGGCCGGTTGCCGGTCACCACGTCGACCACGTCGATGTCCGGGTCATCGAGCAGCTCGCGGTAGTCAGCCACGGCCCTCGGCACCCCGAACCTCGCCGCGGCCCGCGCCAGCGCCTCGGCATTGGTGTCGGCGACCGCGACAACCTCGGCCCTGTCGTCGCGCTGCCAGCCAGGCAGGTGCGCGCGCTGCGCCCAGCTACCCGTGCCTACAACGGCGACCCGCAGCCTGCCAGTCGTCATCGGTTGGTCCTGCCTTTCTGGCAATTCGCCTGGTCAGTAGCCCGCGTCCCGGTCGAAGACGTTGCGCAGCGGCTCGCCGGCGAGCCAGCGCCCGATGTTCTCGATGAACAGGTCTGTGAGCAGCCGGTTCTCGTCAGCGACGGTCGAGGCTGAGTGCGGCGAGATGATCACGTTCGGCATCGCCCACAGCGGCGAGGATGGCGGCAGCGGCTCGGTCTCGAACACGTCGAGGCACGCACCACCCAGGTGGCCGGCCTCGAGCGCACCGATGAGGGCGCTCTCCTCGATCACCGCGCCCCTGGCGACGTTCACCACGACGGCGCCGGCCGGCAGCAGCGCCAGTTCGCGCTCGCCGATCAGGTGCCTGGTCCGCTCCGTCAGCGGGCAGGCCAGGATCAGAGCGTCCACGGAGGCGAGCACCCCGGCGATCCCCTTATCGGCCACGCACTCGCTCAGGCCGTCGACGTCGTAACGCTTGCCGGGCAGGCCTGCGCCGGTGACCAGAACGCCGGCCGCCGCGAGTAGCCGTGCGATCTCGCGGCCGACGCCGCCGAGCCCGACGAGCAGCACCCGCGATCCGCGCAGCAGCTTGGTCGCGTGCAGGTCCCAGCGCCGCTCGGCCTGCGCTCTGGCGAGCCCGGGCATGCCCTTGGCGAAGTGCAGCAGCCCGAGCAGCGCGAACTCGGCCAGAGGGACGCCGTGCACCCCGGCAGCCGTGGTGAAGACGATCGGCGACTTGATCAGGCCCGTGCGGTCGAGCAACCCGCCGATGCCGGCGCTGGTTCCCTGGATCCAGCGCAGCCGAGGGCAGTTCGCCGCTATCTGACCGGGCGCCTGCCAGTCGAAGTCGAAGCTGACGTCGGCAGTCGCCCGCAGCGCGGCCCACCTGGCCAGCGCCGCGGCGTCGAGGTCCCGCGCGATCCCGGTGTGGTCGCAGGGGTACCGCGCGACGGGCAGCAGCGCCGGCTCATAGAGAAGGCTGACGCGCGGATCGGCCAACGCGATCCGGTTAGCGTGCTCGGCCTCCAGCGGGGAGGCGATGAGCACATGCAGGGCGTCAGTCATCCAGCACGCCTTCCGGCGATCGATTGTCGACAGTCAACCAGTACCTCAGCGGGACGCAGCAGTCAAGACCAGGATGCTCCAACTCAACCCTCATATACCTGCGTGTATGTGCTTGTAACAGTTCGGGTTCCAGCGAACACGGGCCTATTGACGCTCCCCGGGCACAGCCTTACATTAGGGACACCCTGTCGACAATCGACGAAGTGGGGTGCACCATGCTCCGTGCTACCTGGCCCCGAACGCTGCGTTTCAGGACACTGGGTCTCGCCACTGTCGCGCTCGCCATCGCGGCGGCGGGCTGCTCGAGCGGCGGCAACTCCGGCACGGCGCCGGGCTCAGCTTCCGGTAGTAGCAGCACCCTCGTCATCGCGAACGCCGTCCGGGTCGACACCCTGGACCCGGCGTCGAACTCGGTGAACGAGTCGATCTGGATGGACCAGAACCTGTACAGCAGGCTCTACCAGCCGAACCCGCAAGGCACCGGCCTGGTGCCCGACCTGGCGACGTCCTATGACGTCAGCAACGGCGGCCTGACCTACACGTTCCACCTCCGCACCGACGCGAAGTTCTCCGACGGAACCCCGGTCACCGCCAGCGACGTCGCGTTCTCGATAACCCGGTCGCGCAACTACAAGGGCGGCTGGGGCTTCCTGCTCACCCCCGTGAAGACGATCACGGCGTCGGATCCGCACACGGTCGTGATCACGCTGTCGACCAAGCACGCGCCGCTGCTCGCCGACCTGGCCATGTACGCCTACTCGATAGTCCCGAAGAAGGAAGTGCTCGCCAAGGGCAAGGCCTTCTTCCAGGACCCGGTCGGGAGCGGGCCGTTCTACGTGACCTCCTACAAGGCCGACAGCGAGATCGACCTGGCGCGCAACCCGCACTTCTACGGCACCAAGCCGAAGATCAGCAAGGTCAAGTACCTGATCGTCCCCGACGACAACACCCGCGTGCTGATGCTGCAGAGCAAGAAGGCGGACATCATCGAGAACCCGCCAGGAAACCTCACCAAGCAGATCAACAGCAACCCCGACCTGCACGTCAACCTGTTCCCGTCCACCAGGGTGGACTTCATCCAGCTCGACGAGCACTACCCGCCGTTCAAGAAGCTGGCCGTCAGGCAGGCGCTGAACTACGCGATCGACCGCAACGCGCTGGTCAAGCTCGCGTACCAGGGCGACGCCATACCTGGCTCGTCGTTCATGCCGTACAAGATGCAGTTCTGGAACTCCTCGCTGCAGCCGTACCCGTACGACCCGGCGAAGGCCAAGAAGCTGCTCGCGTCGGCCGGCTACCCGCACGGGTTCAAGACCTTCCTGATCACCGTCAGCGGTGACGTGGCAGGCCAGGCCGAGGCGGTGGTGGTGAAGTCCGAGCTCGCCAAGGTCGGGATCACCGTGTCGATCCAGTCCTACGAGCTGCTGACGGCCTACGACAAGGAAGACGGCGGCCACTCGCAGATGGGCGAGCGGTACTGGACCAACGACATCATCGACCCCGACGAGGTGGCGACGTTCGGCGCCAACTGCAAGGGCGGCGCGAACGCGTTCAACAGCTACTGGTGCGACAGCATGGCGAACAAGCTGGTGGATCAGGCCAGGCTGGAACTGGACCCCGCCAAGCGGCAGGCCATGTACAGCCAGGTCCAGGCGATCGTCTACAACCAGTCGCCGTTCCTCGTCACGGACTACAGCCCGTACCGGTACGGGGTCGGCAGCTGGGTGAAGGGATTCCACGTCACCCCGCTCGGCAACTACGACCTCTCGCTGGAGACTCTCACGGTCGGCCAGCACTAGCGCGTTTGCCCGGCTACCGATCTGGAGGTCAGCACTGAGTCGGTTCGGCACGCTCCCCCGCAGGCTCGTGCACCTGGTGATCATCGGCTTCGGGATCACGCTGGTCACGTTCTTCCTGCTGCGGCTGATCCCCGGTGACCCCGCGCTGGCGATCCTGGGAAGCAGCTATACGCACAAGCGTGCCGAGGCGATCGACCTCGCGCTCGGACTCAACAAGCCGATCTGGACCCAGTACCTCCTGTTCATGGGCCGCCTGTTCCGCGGCAACCTGGGCTACTCGTTCTTCTACAGCCAGCCGGCCACGACCGTGATCGCGAACCACCTCGGGCCGACGATCTTCCTGGTGATCTACGCGGCGGTGCTGGCCGCGGCGATCTCGCTGCCGCTCGGCTTCATCTCGGGGGTCCGCCGCGGCGGCATCGTGGACCAGTCGAGCAGGGTGTTCTTCACGGTCGCCTTCGCGATGCCGGCCTTCTGGCTCGGGATCATCTTGCTGATCGTGTTCAGCGTGCACCTGACCATCTTCCCGATCAGCGGCTTCGGCGCGGGCTTCGCCGGGCACCTGTACTCGCTATTCCTGCCGGCGGTGACGATCGCCGTGGGCTTCTCGACCGTGCTTGTGCGCAGCCTGCGCGCGTCCACGATCGCGATCTTGCAGGCCGAGTTCGTAGACACGGCCAGGATGAAGGGCATCTCGATGGCGCAGGTGCTGCGCCGGCACGTGTTCCGCAACTCCGTGCTCGCCGTCATCGCGGTGTTCGGCGTGAACCTGGCCTACCTGATCAGCGGCACCGTGCTGGTAGAGAACGTATTCTCGCTGCCCGGCCTCGGCTCGCTGCTTGTCAACTCGGTGTCCAACAGGGACTACCCGGTCGTGCAGGGGGTCACCTTGCTGTTCGCGCTGCTGATCGTCCTGATCAACCTGCTCTCGGACATCACCCAGGCGGCACTCGACCCGCGCGTCGGCCAGGAGATCGGCGAATGAGCGTCATCCCTGGAGGTGCGAGCAGCGCCTGGGCCACGAGCCCCGCGCACACCCTGCTCCGGGTCGCCGAGCGCGCGTCCAAGCGCACCAGGAGCACAGGCCGGCGGCGGATGACGCTGATCGCGGGCCTGACGATGCTCGGGATCGCGATCGCGGCGATCCTGCTCGCGCCCGTGCTAGCCAGCAAGTCCCCGACCGCGCTTGACGTGCTGCACCCGCTCGCCCCGCCGCTGACGCCAGGCCACCTGCTCGGGACCGACCAGTTCGGCAGGGACACGTTCTCGCGCATCCTGTACGGCGGCCGGATCGACCTTGCCATCGCGTTCGGCGCGACCAGCGTCACGCTGGTCTTCGGGACGCTCGTCGGGCTCATCGCCGGCCACTTCGGCGGCTGGGTCGACAGCCTGCTGATGCGGATCGTCGACCTGTTCTTCGCGTTCCCCTTCCTGGTGCTGATCATCGCGATCATCGCGATGCTCGGCCCGAGCATCTTCAACATGTTCGTGGCCATCTGGATCACCAGCTGGGTCAGCTACGCCAGGATCATGCGCGCGCAGACCGTGGTCGCGAAGAAGCAGCAGTACGTGCTCGCGGCCAGGACGCTCGGCTACGGCAGGACCCGTGTGATGCTGCGGCACATCCTGCCCAACACGGCGTCCGCGGTGATCATCTTCTCGATGGTCGACGCCGTCGGCAACATCATCCTCGCCGCGTCCCTCGGCTTCCTGGGCCTCGGCGCCCAGCCGCCGACCCCGGAATGGGGGACGATGATCTCCGACGGCCAGAACTACATCCTGTCCTCATCGTGGTGGCTCGCGACGATGCCCGGCCTGGCCATCGTGTTCGTCGGGGTCGCCTTCAGCCTCATCGGCGACGGCCTGGCCGACGTCCTGCGGCCCGGCGAGCGGTGACCGCGATGACCTCGGCAGTGCCGGCCAGCACGGGCGATCCCCTGCTGACCGTCGACGACCTGCACACCTATCTGGCCACCGGGCAGGGCGTGGTGCGCGCGGTCGACGGGGTGTCGTTCACTGTAGGCGAGGCCGAGGTCGTCGGCATCGTCGGAGAGAGCGGCTGCGGCAAGACCGTCACCTGCCGCACGATCATGGGCCTGATGCCGCGGCGGATCGCGTTCAGCAGCGGCCAGGTGATCTACCATCCGGTCGGCACCGGCAGCATCCTCGACCTGCCGCAGCGCGAGATGCAGAACCTGCGCGGCGCGCACCTCGCGATGATCTTCCAGGACCCGATGACGGCGCTGAACCCGGTCCGCAGTATCGGCGACCAGCTGATGGAGGCGGTCACCGCGCACGCGAAGCTCACCAGGGCCGCTGCCCGTGACCGCGCGATCGAGCTGCTGACCAGGGTCGGGATCCCCGCGCCCGAGCAGCGGATGCGGGACTACCCGTTCCAGTTCAGCGGCGGGATGCTGCAGCGCGCGCTGATCGCGATCGCGCTGGCGTCCGCGCCTCGGCTGCTGCTGGCCGACGAGCCGACTACCTCGCTCGACGTGATCATCCAGGACCAGATCCTCAGCCTGCTGCTCGAGCTGCAGCGGGACACCGGGATGAGCATGATCCTGGTGAGCCACGACCTCGCCGTGATCACCGAGGTCTGCGACCGCGTGATCGTGATGTACGGCGGTCAGGTCGTCGAGGAAGGCGACACCGCCACGATCATCACGGCCCCGTCGCACCCGTACACCAGGGCGCTGCTCGACGCGCTGCCGCAGGCCGACCACCGCGGCCCGCTGCGCAGCATTCCCGGCGCGCCACCGAGCCTGATCGACACCCCGGCCGGGTGCCGGTTCGCGCCGCGCTGCCCGCTGGCGCTGACCGAGTGCACGAGCTGGGACACCGAGCTAGTCGAGGCCGGCGGCTCCGGCCACCTGGCCCGCTGCTGGCGGCACAACGAGGTGGGAAAGGTGACGCAATGGCAGGCGAGCGACTCGGTATAGGCGTCGTCGGCGCGGGCAGGTGGGCGAACTGGGCGCACCTGCCTGGCTGGAGGCGCGACGAGCGGTGCAAGATCGTCGGCGTCTGCGACAAGGATCTGGACCGCGCGAAGGCAGCCGGCGAGACGTTCGGCGCAACCGTGGTCACGGCGGACTACCGCGATCTGCTCGACCGCGACGACATTGCCGTCATCGACGTGGTGACCAGGGACTCCGAGCACTTCGAGATCAACATGGCCGCCATCGAGGCAGACAAGCACGTGCTCAGCGAGAAGCCAGTGGCGCACGACTTCCGCGACGTACGGCGGGCGGCCGCACTGGCGGCCGCCAGGGGCCTGAAGACGAAGGTCGGCTTCACGTTCCGGTACAGCCCCGCGGTCCGCTACCTCAAGCACATGATCGACAGCGGCAGCCTCGGTGCCCCGTTCATCTACAACGCCTACGAGCAGAACTCCCAGTGGCTGAACCCGCAGACCCCCCTCCGGAGCAAAGAGCGCGCCAGCGAGGGCCCGATTCAGGTCGCCTCCCTGGAGGGCTACGGAGCCCCGGTGATCGATATCGGGCACTGGTTCATGGGCTCGGACCTCACCGCGGTCGTCGGCGTCATGCGCAATTTCGTCCCGGAGCGGATGCTGGCCAGCACCGGCGCGATGGCCAGGGTGAACATCGACGACGGCGACATCTTCATCGGCGAGTTCGCCAGCGGCGCGATCTGCTCGGTGCAGAGCAGCTTCGTCACGGTGGGCAACTATCCCGGCATCGAGGTGCGGGTATATGGCTCCGAGGGCGCCGCGATCGCCCGGCTCGTCGAGGAGTTCGGCAGCTGCGAGACGCTGAAGGTGGCCAGGCCCGACGACGTGGAGTTCCGTGAGGTGACGGTGCCGGAGAGCTACTACCCGGCGGGCGGCAGCCCGCGGGAGTCCTGGCGCACGCTGTACTACGCAAACCTGACCGCTAACTTCGCCAGCGAGGTGCTGGGCGAGGTGAGCGGCAATGAGGGAAACTTCGCCGACGGGCTCTGGGTACAGGAGGTGATCAACGCCGTGGAGATCTCCCACCACGAGCGACGCTGGGTCAGCCTGCCACTGGAGAAGGACGTTCCATGACATCTGGGAACGGGGTCCGCTGGGGCATCATCGGCACGGCGAACATCGCGCGCGGCGCCTTCCTGCCAGCGCTGCGCGCGGCCGGCGGGATCCCGGCGGCCGTGGCCGGCCGCGACCTGGCCAGGGCTGAGCAATACGCGCAGGCCCACGGCGTCCAGCGCGCCGTGGCCGGCTACCAGAGCCTGATCGAGGACCAGGGCGTCGACGCGCTCTACATCGCGCTGCCGAACTCGCTGCACGCGCAGTGGACGATCAGCGCGCTCGAGGCCGGCAAGCCGGTGCTCTGCGAGAAGCCGCTCTGCGGCGTGCTCGCGGACACCGAGCGGGTGCTCGAGGTCGCGAAGCGGACCGGCACCTTGCTCTGGGAGGCCTTCGTCTTCCCGTTCAACGAGCACCTGCGCCATGTCAGGACGCTGCTCGGCGACGGCGTCATCGGCGAGTTGCGCGAGATCCAGTCTGACTTTCACTTCAGGGTCACGCGGCCGGACAACATCAGGCTGTCCGCCGGCCTGGAGGGCGGCGCGCTGCGCGACGTCGGCTGCTACCCCGTCCGGCTGGCGCAGGAGTTCTTCGGCGAGCACGAGAGCGCCTGGGCAGCGTGCGAACCAGGAGGCATCGACAGCGCAAGCCGGGGGGACGACCCCCCCAACCCCCCGCGTGGCGTCGACATCGAGACCTGGGGCACGCTCGGATATCCGGACGGCCGGCGGCTGCTGCTGTCATGCGGAATGCGGCGCGGCTACGACACCTTCTCCAGGCTGATCGGCACCACAGGTCAGATTCACCTCAGCAACCCGTTCCATCCAGGACCCGGCGACCACGTGACCGCCTACGAGGACGGCGCCGAGCCGGCGGCCTGGACGCCCGAGGTCAGCGAGCCAAGCTTCACCCCCGCGCTGCGGCACATCAACGCCGTGCTGGCGGGCGCCGAGCAACCGCGGCTGCTCGCGCTGGAGACTTCGCTGGTCACCGCCCGTGCGCTGGACGCCCTGGCGGCTAGCTGGTCCGCTCCGGCCTAGGCGTCGAGGCTGATCCCCCTCGGCAGCCAGCCGAGCCATCGCGGCAGGTACCAGCTGCGCTCGCCGAGCAGGGTGAGGGCCGCCGGCACGCAGATGCCGCGCACCACGGTCGCGTCGATGAACACGGCGAATGCCAGGCCCACGCCGATCATCTTCAGGTCGATCGTGGACAGGGACGCGAAGATCGAGAACACCGCGACCATGATCACCGCGGCGCTGGTCACGACACCGGCGCCGCGGGAGATGCCGCCGGTCACGGCGTCCGTCGTGGCCTGCCCGCGTGACTTGAGCTCGGCGATCCGGCTCAGCACGAAGACGTGGTAGTCCATGCTGAGCCCAAAGAGAAAGACGAACATGAACAACGGGACCCACGAGATGATGCCGCCGAACGAGGTGAAGCCGAGCAGGTTCTCCAGGTGTCCCTGCTGGAAGATGAGCGTGATCAGGCCGTAGGCCGCGCCGACCGAGAGCAGGTTGAGCCCGATCGACACCAGCGGAATCGCCAGCGACCTGAACGCCATCAGCAGCAGCACGAACGCGAGCGCCGCGACGATGCCGAAGACCAGCGGCGACGCGGAGCGGAGCGCGGCCCGGTAGTCGAGCCGGCCGGCCGTAGATCCGGTAACCGCGTAACTGACGCCGCTGACCTTGCCGATCGTCGCGGGCAGGATCTGCCCGCGCAGCATCCTGAGCCCGGCGACCGCGTCGGGGCTGGAGTTGCCGCTGGCCGCGGTGCCTGCCAGCGGAACCGAGATCACCATGCCGCGGCCGTGCCCGGCAGGCTGCGCGGTGACCGGTTCGTGGATTGGTCCGCCCGCCGCCGCGACTGCCTGCAGGCGGGCGAGCGCGTGCTGCATCGCGGAGCTCTGGACGCCGGGCCCGGCGACAACGACCTGAGCAGGCGACGGTCCGCCAGGGAAGTCACGCTGGATCTGCTCGAGCGTCCGCACCACGGGCAGGCTGGACGGCAGGTTGATGGCCGGCTGGCCGATGCGCATCGAGAGCGCGGGCGCGGCCAGCGCCGCCAGCGCGATCAGCGCGACGCCGCCCCACGCGGCAGGCCGCCTGACCACCCGGCTGACGACGGCGCTCCACAGCCTGGACTGCTCGGCGCGCGTCCTGCCCTTGCCGACGAACGGCACCCGCGCCCGGTCTGCCCAGGGCCCGAGCAGCGCGAGGAGCGCGGGCAGCGCGGTGAGCGAGCCGGCCACCGCCACGCCCACCACCAAGGCCGTGCCGATCGCGAAGCCGGTGAACATGTCGATGCCGGTGAACAGCAGGCCGGCCAGCGAGATCATCACGGTCAGGCCGGAAACCACGATCGCGCGCCCCGACGTCGCCGCCGCGGTCCTGAGCGCGTCATGGAAGCTTGCTCCCGCCGCCCGTTCCTCGCGCTCACGCCGCAGGTAAAACAGCGTGTAGTCGATGCCGACCGCCATCCCGATGATCAGCACGACCTCCGAGCTGCCCTGGCCGATCGGCAGCCACCGGCTCGGGATCGCCAGCAGCGAGACGGTCGTCATCACCGCGGTCCCGGCCAGGATCACCGGGATGCTCGCCGCGATCAGCGCGCCGAACACCAGCAGCAGGAGCACCAAGGTCAGCGGCACCGAGGTCAGCTCCGCCTTGTGAAAGTCCCGGCCCAGCATCGCGGTCGCCGCCCTGTCCACGCTCGCGCCGCCGGTCTCGGCGACGTCCAGGCCCGGATAGCGGGCCTGGACGGCCGCCACCGCGTCAAGCGCCCTGACCACGCGGGCGTCCGCCTGGCCGTGCGGCCCGGCCACCTGGAAGGTGACGAGCGCGCTGGCGCCGCCCGGTCCGATCAGGTGGCGGCCCTGCGGGTCGAACGGCGACCGGATGCCGGTGGCGGCGCCGGGCATCGCCCGCAGCGCAGCGACGACGGCACCGGTCGCCTCGCGCACGTGCCCGGTCAAGGCCGGCGTCGCCGTGAGCGTGCCCTCAGCCCGTGGCGCCCTCGACCGGATCAGCACGGTCTCCGATGGCGGCGTCACGACATGCAGCCGGTCCAGCATCCGCTCCGCGACGCCGGACTGGCCAGGGTCGTACTGGGGCTGGCTCTGGGTGCCGTAGACGTGCCCGGCCAGCAGCGCGCCGCCGACCATGACCATCCACCCGGCGAGCGCGATGATCCGGTGTCTCGCGCTCCAGCATGCGACGCGCTCGGTGACGGGGCGCCGGCGCACGGCTGCCGTCGCCCCCGTCGCTTCGAGAAGGCTCGGCGGCGAGCCGCCCGGCCGGATTGCGGCCGGCGGCGGGTCGCTCAACTGCATGGGGGAACCTTCCGGGAGGCTGGGGGCTTACCTCCTCAGCGAAGAGGCGCCCGGCAAAGTTCCCTGGAGGCTACCCGACGATGGGCAATCTGATCCTGATAAGGCACGGTCAGACGGAATGGAGCAGGGAACACAAGCACACCGGGCGCACCGACATACCGCTGACGGCGGCCGGCGAAGCGGCGGCCGCGGCTCTGGCGCCTGACCTGGCCGCACGTCCGGTCGTCGCCGCGTTTGCCAGCCCGGCGCAGCGCGCGGTCAGGAGCGCGCAGCTGGCGGGCCTGACGACGGTGCCGTCTGGCGTCAGAACCGACCCCGACCTGGCCGAGTGGGACTACGGCGGCTACGAGGGCAGGACCACGGCCGACATCCGCCGGGAACGGCCACGCTGGTACCTGTGGCGGGACGGCGTCATACCCGGCGACGCGGCGCACCCTGGCGAGACCCTCTGCCAGGTCGGCGCGCGCGCCGACGCGGTCCTGGGCAGGGTTCGCCCGCTGCTGGCCAGAGGGGATGTCGCGCTCGTCGCGCACGGTCACGTGCTCAGGGTGCTCGCCGCACGCTGGCTCGGCCTCGATCCTGACGGCGGCAGGCTGTTCCAGCTGGACACCGGCACGCTGTCGACGCTCGGGACCGAGCACGGTGAGCCGGTGATCGCGGCCTGGAACGTCCCGCCGGCCTCCTAGCCCGCCGGATTGGCGACCCATGCCAGCATCAACGGCTCGCCAGTCCGCGTGTCGCGCAGCATCAGCAGGTAGGGGCGGTCGAAGGTGAGGACGATGTGCGCGGCCGTGGGCGCCATGCCGATCGCGGTGGCGGCGCTGGCGACCGTGCCCTTCTCGGCGATCGCCAGCGTGGCCGCGTGCTGCACGAATCCGATGCAGCACGCCTGCGGCGAGAGCCCGGTGAAGTTCGCGCCGTCGCTGAACGCGATGCCCATGCCGAGCTTGGTGAGCACGTCCTTCAGCGACTCGCTGGCAGCGAGCCTGAGCTTGGGCAGCGCCACGTCTGTCAGAGTCTTGCTCGCCGCCAGGCCGGCCGCGAGCGCGCCCGCGGTGGCGGCGCCGGGCACCTGGCAGCCAGCGCCGCCAGCCGGGGGCAGCGCCGCGAGCATGCTCAGCCTGCCGCCCTTATACGGCAGCGCGATCGCCGTCCAGCCCTGCGTCCGCATGACAGGGAACGCGCCGCCCTGCATGAACCTCGCCGTCACGGGTCCGCCGGCCGCTTGGAAGGTGCCCTTGGCGGTCAGTGCGTGGTTGAACGGCCGCTTCCACCTGGCATTCAGGTACAGCGCGTCGGTCAGCACCCAGCCCGTCGGCGGCTGCGACAGCGCACCGGGCGGCAGCAAGCGCGCGATGCGGCCGCGCGTGCTGGCCGCGACTGAGGCGTTGATCCGGCGCCTGGATTGCTCTGGCCTCGACAGCAGCGGCAGCTCGGTCAGCCTGGCCTGGTCGGCCGCGCGCAGCGCGCCGACGAAGCTGCGGCGCGTGACCAGCGTGGGATCGGCCCAGATCCTGTCGCTCGCGGCGAAGGTCACCCCTGGCCGGTCCAGTGAGCGCAGCAGCGCCGATCTCGCCCCGAACGCGGCGGCCGCGCGGCCGCGCGCGCTGGCGGGCAGGTGCAGGACCCTGGCGATGGAGGCGGCCGTCGAGGCCCGTGCTCCGAGGTAGGCCATGTCCAGCCCGGTCGCGAGGCTGACCGGCGAGACCACCGCGTTGCTGCCCGGCTGGCTGGCGCAGATGGCCGCCAGTACGTTCAGGCCGAAAGCGGTGTCGCCGGTGCCGAACCCGCGCAGGGCGGCGACCTGGCTCGCGGTGAGGACGACAGGCGGGCTAGTCCTGGCCGGCCCAGTCGTTGCCGGCGGAGCTTTGCTGGCGCTGCCGCAGCCGGCCGCCGCCGCGGAGCAGAAGGCTATCGTCGTCAGCGCGGCAATGCGCCGGACGCGGGTCATGCCGATTGGACGGCAGAATGCCGTGACCGGTTCCCCGAAGCCGCCGGCGATCAGGCGGCAGGGGGGATGCCGAGCAGCCGTCGCGGGATCCTGGTCGCTGCCTGATGCAGCGCGCGGAGCGTGACCGTGGCGCTCACGTCGGTGACAGGGATGCCGGGCGCGCCGTACAGCCGCCTGGCCCAGCGCGGCAGGCTCGCGAAGGCGAGCGTGTTCATCGGCGGCACCACGAGCTTCAGCCCGGTGAATGGCCACGGGATGTCAGGCACGAACGACCGCACGAGAGCCTGCCGGGCCTCGCAGCAGGCATGCAGCTGAGGTCGCATCCGCTCGTAATACGCGTCGAGCTCGGCCATGCTGGCGGGCGCCGCGGCGGGATCCAGTCCGACCACGGCGGCGCTGCGGCGCTGCTCGGAGACGAACTCATCAAGGTCGGCGGCGCGGAGGCCAAGCCCGGCCCGGCGCGCGACGTCCGCGTACGAGGCGATCTCGCCGCAGTGCACCCAGAGCAGCAGCTCAGGCTCGTTGAGCCGGATCACCGAGCCATCGGCGTCGGTGCCGGTCAGCGACGCGTGCACCCTCCTGACCCGACGGCCGGCCCGCTCCATATCCGCGAGGCTCCCGTACGTCCGCACCTGCACGAACTCGACTGTCCTGGCGAACCGCCCCCAGGCCTCGCCGGGGCGCGCGAACGCCGTGTTCTGCCAGGTGGCTCGCATCGTCCGAGGGTGCAGCGCCTGCAGGTACATCGCGCGCAGGCCGCCGATCCACAAGATCGGCTCGGACAGGATGCGCCAGGTCACCGACCCGGGGCCGAACAAGCCGGCGTCCGCGCGCGCCGGGATCGCAGCCTGCGTGTTAATGGGGCCTGGTTTCCTCATCGATCCAGTCCAGGTACCCGGCCGACCCGGCGACGATGGGGGTCGCGATGATCTCGGGCTCGTCGTAGCTGTGCCGGTCGAGCAGGAACTCAGCGAGCTCGGCGTACCTGTCGGCGGGCAGCTTCAGCATGAGCAGCCACTCCTCGGCCCGCTCGATCCCGTCTTCCCACCAGAACGTGCTGGCGACAGGCCCGGCCACCTGCGCGCATGCGGCGAGCCTGGCCTGGACAGCGTCATGCGCGAGCTCCATCGCTTCGGCACGGGAGTCGGTCGTGGTCTGGACGTGCAAGAATGCGGCGCCCCCTGCCACGTCTCCGGCACGGTGGTATGCCTGTTCGCCGGCTGCATCTTCGCGCTCGGCCGCCATAGGTCAGATGGTACGCCGCCACGGCGGTAACCTTTGCATTCCTGCGGCAGCCCCCGAAGTGCCCGCCCGCGGGAACCGAGGAGCTTCGCGTGGACCGTCCGCTCTGCCTGATTGTCAACCCGACGGCCGGTCACGGACGCGCGCGCTCGCTCGTCCCGGCAGCTGCGGCGGCGCTGCGGACCGCCGGCTCCGAGCACCGGATCACCGAATCGGCCAGCCTCGCGCACGCGCGCGAGCTCGCGGCCGGCGCGGCCGAGCGCGGCGAGGTGGTCGTGGCCGTCGGCGGCGACGGGATGGCGGGCGCGCTGGCTGGCGCCGCCGCCTCGCACGGAGCGAGGTTCGGCCTGATACCGGCAGGCCGGGGCAATGACCTGGCCGGCGTGCTCGGCGTGCCCGCCGACCCCGTGGCGGCCGCGCAGGCGCTCGCTTCCGGCCGGGAGCGGCAGATCGACCTCATCGGCGTGAGCGCTCCCGGCCACCCGGAGGTGATCGTCGCGGGCAGTGTCTACACGGGGCTTCCCGCCGTGGCTGGCGAGATCGCGAATGCCACCAGGTGGCTGCGCGGCAGCGTCGTCTACCCGGTGGCGGCGCTGCGTGCCCTGGCTCGCTGGCAGCCTGCCGTGTTCACGGTACTGGTGGCTGGCGGCGAGGCATATGAGTTCGGCGGCTACGCGGTCGTCGTGGCCAACTCGGCGTTCTTCGGGGCCGGCATGCAGGTCGCGCCGCCCGCGCGGATCGATGACGGCGAGCTCGACCTGGTGCTGATGCGCCACGCGCCCAAGCTCACGTTTGTCAGGGCGCTGCTGAAGATCAAGGACGGCTCGCACGTCACGCTGCCGGAGATCGCGCTGCACCGCGGCGCCGACGTGACGGTCACGGCGAGCCGCGACCTGCCAGTCGCCGCCGACGGCGAGCCGCTAGCGTGCGCGACGCCGCTGCCGGCCGGCACGCCGCTGCGCGTCCGCGTGCTGCCTGCCGCGCTCACCGTCCTGGTGCCCGCCAGCTAGCCAGCCACGTTCGCCAGTCAGGCGGCGATGCGCTCGCAGAGCCACGCGAGGGCGAGCGGGTAGCGGTAGTCGATGGCCGCGTGCGTCCCGTCGAAGAGCTCGAACCTGATCACCTCGTCGGGAACGCCGGCCTCGGCGAGCGCGGCACGAAACGCCTGCGCGCCGATGTCCAGGCAGAACTCATCGGCCTTGCCCGCGTCGATCCAGATGGCGCTGAGCGACCGAAGCGCGTCCGCGTGCTCCGGCACCATCCTGACGGGATCCCAGTCCAGCCAGCGCCGCCACACCTCGTCCCTGACAACGCCCGTGCGCGGGTCGAATGGCAGCTCAGGGGTGCCGTCGTCCGCGGCGGAGAAGCACTCGGCCACGCCGTAGACGCCGAGCAGTGACTGGTCGGCCTTCTTGGTGAACGGGGTCCGCGATCGGAAGTCGTCCCACCAGCGCGCGATGTCCCCGTCGTAGTCGCGGAGCGCGCGCACGCAGTCGCCGAACTCGGGAATATAGCAGAGCTCGTAGAGCGAGTCGCCGGCGTGCGTGGCGAGGGCGCCGAAGACGTCCGGCCTGAGCATCGGCGTGATCATCGCGCCGAAACCGCCGCTCGACTTTCCCGAAATCGCCCGGTGCGCCGGTGCGGCCAGAGTCCGGTAGCTGGCGTCGACCCAGGGCACGACCTCGTCGCACAGGTACGAGTGGTAGCGGCCGGTGCCGGGGGAGTCGACGTACTGGCTGCCGCCGTAGCTGGTCCACGCGTCGACGTAGACGACGAGCGCGGGCGGCGCGGCGCCTGCGGCGAACACCTGATCGGCGGTCTCGGTGAAGGGCTGCCTGAACGCGGTCCTGTTGTGCCACATGGTCACGTGGCCGGTGTAGCCCATGAGCACGTAGACGGCCGGGTAGCTGCGGTCAGGCTCGTCGTCGTAACCGGGCGGCAGGTAGACGAGCACGGGTCGCTCGTGCGGATCACCCAGCGGGTTGCCGCGGAGCAGCTCGCTAGTGATCATGCGCTCCTCGATCCGGCCGACCAGCTCTGCGGACCACGGCAGCATGGGGCTTCTCCTTCTCCGACGATCACATAGGGCGAAACGGGCGATGTCAGTACGTCAGGCGCGTACCGGACACGCCGACCGAAATGCGGGACAGCTCTAGCATCTAACGGCATGGTTTCCCCTGTGTTCAGGGCTATCAAGCGCAGCGGTCTGGCGCGCGCGAAAATCGCGGGCCAGGTAACGGCGGCGCGGGCCGCGCGCCGCCGTATGCGGACGCTGACCGTCTCAGGGCTGCCCGCCGTGCTCACGGCCGGCGGGGTCATCCCGATCCTCATCCACGGCACCTACGCGGGGCCCGCACCCGCACCGTCCTATCAGCCGCCGGCGGTCGGCTACTACAACCCCGCGACCGGCATCTTCAACCTGCGCAACACGCTGCGCCACGGCCGGCCGGCCGTCTCCTTCAGGTTCGGCCCGCACGCATGGTCCCGATAGCCGGGAACTGGAGCGGCACGAGCCGGCACGACGGCGTCGTTTACTACAACCCCTGGGCTGGCACGTTCCACCTGCGCTACCGCGCCAGCGAGGGCCAGCGCCGTGGTCAGGTTCGGACCGCGGCACATGATCCCGCTCGCCGGGGACTGGATCCGCGTCTAGCAAGATGGCTACCGTTGCAGCCATGATGGTGCTGCCTTGATTGGCGAGGACCTCGCTGCCCGGCCGGTGCGGCCGGGCAGCACCCTCACCGCTGGCAGGTGCCTGGACCTGCTCGACGCCCAGCTCGCGTCCCGGCATCTTGACGAGGCGGCCAGGTGGCTGCGCGGGCGCGGCACGGGCTACTACACGATCGGCTCGGCAGGGCACGAGAGCAACGCTGCCGTCGCGGCCGCGCTCCGGCTCACCGATCCGGCGCTGCTGCATTACCGCTCGGGTGCCTTCTACCTGGTGCGGGCCGCCCAGGCTGGCCGCGCCGACAACGGCATCGCCGACATCCTGCTCGGCATGGTGGCGGCGGCGGCCGAGCCGATCGCAGGCGGACGGCACAAGGTCTTCGGGCACAAGGACCTGAACATCATCCCGCAGACCTCCACGATCGCCTCCCACCTGCCGCGGGCGGTCGGGCTGGCATTCGCGCTGCCGCGCGCCGCCCGGCTAGGGGCAGCCACGCCCTCGTCCTGGCCAGCGGACTCGGTCGTGGTCGCCAGCTTCGGCGACGCGTCCGCGAACCATTCGACCGCGGCGGGCGCGATCAACACGGCCGCCTACTGCGCGTATCAGGGGCTGCCGCTGCCGCTGCTCATCGCCTGCGAGGACAACGGCATCGGCGTGAGCGTCCGCACGCCGCCTGGCTGGGTCGCGGCGGTGCTCGGTTCACGGCCAGCCATCCCGTACGCCTTCGCCGACGGGAAGGACCTGGCCGCCGTCTACGACACGACGCTCGGGCTCGCCAGCTACGTGCGGGAGCGTCAGGCGCCCGCGATCTTGCACCTCGCCACGGTCAGGCTCGGCGGCCATGCCGGGTCGGACGTGGAGTCCGGCTACCGGTCGGCGGCCGAGATCGCCGCAGACGCAGACCGCGACCCGCTTCGCGGTGCGATCGAGCTGCTCGTTTCCACGGGACTGTGCACGGCCGCCGAGCTTGCCGAGCGGTCGGAGCAGATGAGGGCGAAGGTCTTCGCGCTCGCCGCGCGTATCGAAGGGGCGCCGGGCCTGACCTCGGCAGCTCAGGTGCTGACGCCGCTCGCCCCGCGCAGGCCGGGGGTGGTGGCGGCCGCCATCCGCGCGGCGCCGCTTCCAGCCAGGCAGCGCGCGTTCGGTGCCCTGCGCGGGGATCCGGGGGGTCGTCCCCCTGGGGCTGCACGGCTGCCCGAGATGTCTGGCCCGCTGACGCTCGCGCAGGCGATCAACCGCACCCTCGCCGACGAGCTCGCGGCCAGGCCAGGAATGCTCGTCTTCGGTGAGGACGTCGCTCGCAAGGGCGGCGTGTACGGCGTGACCAGGGGCCTGCTCAGCGCGTTCGGCGCCGGCCGGGTCTTCGACTCGGTGCTTGACGAGCAGGCGATCCTCGGCCTGGCGCTCGGCGCGGGGCTCGCCGGGCTGCTCCCCGTGCCCGAGATTCAGTACCTGGCCTACCTGCACAACGCCGCCGATCAGATCCGCGGCGAGGCCGCGACGCTGTCGTTCTTCTCCCAGACTGCATACCGCAACCCGATGGTGGTAAGGATCGCCGGCCTTGCCTATCAGCAGGGCTTCGGCGGCCACTTCCACAACGACAACGCCGTCGCGGCCCTGCGCGACATCCCTGGCCTGATCGTGGCGTGCCCGGCGCGGCCCGACGACGCTGCGGCGCTGCTGCGTACCTGCCTGGCCAGCGCGAGCGAGGACGGCAGCGTGTGCGTGTTCCTCGAGCCGATCGCGCTGTATCACGAACGAGACCTGCACGAACCTGGCGACGGCGGTTGGCTGGCCGCCTACCAGCCGCCGGAGGCATGGCAGCCGGGCCACGCGCCGGTTGGCAGCGGCCGCGCACACGGCGACGGGACTGACCTGACGATCGTGACGTTCGGTAACGGCATGCGGCTCAGCCTGCGTGCCGCGGCGAACCTCGGACGCGAGGGCATCGGCTGCCGGATCCTAGACCTGCGCTGGCTCGCCCCGCTGCCTGCGGGCGACCTGATCAGGGAGGCGACCACGACCGGTGCCGTCCTGGTGGCCGACGAGACCCGGCGGTCGGGCGGCGTCTCAGAGGGCGTGATCACGACCCTGACCGACGCCGGGTTCCGGGGCGCGCTAGCGCGCGTGACCAGCGAGGATAGCTTTGTTCCGCTTGGCGAAGCCGCACGGACCGTGCTGCTGTCCCAGCACGCGATCGAGGCAGCAGCCAGGGACCTGCTGCGCTGATCCCCTTTGGTCAGCCCGCGCTCTCCATCGCCGTCACCGCGGCGAACTCCTGGCTGGCCTGCAGCGCCACCCGCATCGGCGGGCGCTCGATCATGACCTCGGCGTACTCGTCAAGCTGCACCCCGCGGGCTGCGGCGACGGCATGCAGGTAGGAACCGACCTCGGTGTCCCCGATCCAGCCGGACTGCGACAGGCCTGGTGCGACCTGTGAGCGACCCTGCATCGCCCTGGTCAGCACGGCCCTGAGCACCGAATAGCCCATCCGGCTGAGGTTGGACAGGTCCTGGTGCCTGTTCTTCCGCATGCCGGCGTCGACCTGCGCCATCGCGTGCAGGCCGCACGCCTCGAGCACGTCGATCAGCATTCCGACCTCGACGGCGTAGCCGCTCAGGAAGGGCACGGAGTAGAACAGCTCCCTGGTTGCGGCGAACTCGCCAGCCAGCGGCTGGACGAACCCGGCAAGCTCGGGGAACAGCAGGTTCAGCGCGGGCTTGGCGGTGAGCTCGGTGACCCGGCCCCCGCCGTCCGGCACCGACACCGTCTCCTGGGTATACGGCCGGCGGTAGGCGGCCTTCACGAACTGGATCTCCGGCTTGGCGATCAGGCAGCCGACCACCCCGGTCACGAGCTGGCGGCAGAAGTTGCCGGTGTCGGTGTCGGCGAAGGCGATGATGTCCCCGGTCGCCACGGACAGGCCGCGCCACATCGCGTCACCCTTTCCGTGCGCGCGGCCGTACTCGGGCATCAGCGCGTTCTCTGAGTAGACCTCGACGTCGTGATACAGCGCGATCTCGGCGGTTCCGTCGGAGGAGTCGGCGTCGACGACGACGACCTGGTCGATCAGCCTGATGTCAGGACGGCGCAGGTAGTCGACCTCATCGAGCACGGAGCCGATCGTCTCCGCGACATTGCGGGTGGGCAGGATCAGCGTGACCGTCAGGCCGCGCTCGCGCTTGACCTTGCCGAGCTGACGGGCGCTGCCGAACTCACGATAGGTGAAGCTGTTGGTGCGAAACCATTCATGTGCTCGCATAAGGCTCTCCTCGCAACCGGGGCGGGCCATTCCGGCAAGATATACCTTTTGCCGGTCATCTAAACGCCGTGATCTGTGCCTAAAGGTCTAGTTTCGGTCCGTACTATACATGTCTAGGTCTATACGATTTAGTACCTGACCTAGTCGTTCTGTCACTGAAGGTACGTAACTTGCGTAAAATCCGAAGTGCCCGATCGATACGGTCATCCAGATACTACAGACTGGAACGCCAGTCGGGAACATTATGCAAATTCCTCTGGCAAGAAGTCGATAAGTGCAGGTGAGGCGGTTAAAAGTGACCGAGCCGCCCGGACCGGCGCTGGACGGTCCCGGTCTCGTGACATATGATCCGGCCGGCCCCGCATCGGCGCGGGTGCCCGGTCTATCCTCGGCCTATGAACCTGCACTCCACCGTCGGCGGTCCCTCCCTGGTCCAGCAGCGCCATCTGGTCACTGAGATACCCGGACCCGTCTCCCGCGAACTGCTCGAACGCCGGCAGCGCAGCGTGGCCCGCGGACTGAGTCACGTCTTGCCCGTGTTCGTCACCGCGGCCGGCGGAGGAGTGCTCATCGACGCCGACGGCAACTCGCTGATCGACTTCGGCTCGGGGATCGCCGTCACCTCGGTCGGCAACAGCGCCGAGCTGGTGGTGACGCGGGTCACCGAGCAGGTTGCCCACTTCACCCACACCTGTTTCATGGTGGTCCCCTACGAAGGCTACGTAGAGGTCTGCGAGCAGCTCAACCGGATCACCCCTGGCAGCCACGACAAGCGGTCGGCGCTGTTCAATTCCGGCGCCGAGGCGGTGGAGAACGCCGTGAAGATCGCCAGGCACGCCACCGGGCGGCAGGCTGTCGTCGTCTTCGACCACGGCTACCACGGCCGGACCAACCTCACGATGGCGATGACTGCCAAGAACATGCCGTACAAGGACGGGTTCGGGCCGTTCGCCGGCGAGGTCTACCGGATGCCGATGGCCTACCCGTTCCGCTGGCCGGGCGGCCATGCCGCTTGCGCCGCCGATGCGCTCGAGGTGATAACCGGGCTGATCCACGCCCAGGTGGGCGAGAACCGGACTGCGGCCATCGTCATCGAGCCGATCCAGGGCGAGGGCGGGTTCGTCGTGCCGCCCGACGGGTTCCTGCCCGGACTCTCCGAGTACTGCAGGGAACACGGCATCGTCTTCGTCGCCGACGAGATCCAGTCGGGCTTCTGCCGTACCGGTGACTGGTTCGCGTGCGACCACGAGGGCGTGGTGCCTGACCTCGTCACGACGGCGAAGGGGATCGCGGGCGGGCTGCCGCTTGCCGCGGTGACCGGCCGCTCGGACATCATGGACTCGGTGCACGCCGGCGGGCTCGGCGGTACCTACGGCGGCAATCCGGTCGCGTGCGCGGCCGCCCTGGGCGCGATCGAGACGATGAGCAAGGAAGACCTGCCGGCGATGGCCAGGCGGATCGGCGACATCATGCTGCCGCGTCTGCGTTCGCTTGCCCAGCAGCACCCGGTCATCGGGGACGTCAGGGGCCGGGGCGCGATGATCGCGATCGAGCTGGTCAAGCCCGGCACGATCGAACCGGACGCCGCCGCGGCCGCGAAGGTGGCCAAGGCGTGCCATGCCGCCGGCGTGATCGTGCTGACCTGCGGCACCTACGGGAACGTGCTCCGCTTCCTGCCCCCGCTGGTGATCAGCGAGGAGCTGCTGACCGAGGGCATGTCGGTGCTCGAGGACGCCTTCGGCACCCTCTGACGCGCGAGGCCAGCAGCCGGCCCGCAGGGCCGCCGCTAGAGCACGGAGAGCTGCCCGCCGTCGACGACGAGCGCGGCACCGTGGATGAACGACGCGTCGTCGGAAGCCAGGAACGCGTAGGCGGCCGCGACCTCGTCGGCACGGCCGACCCTGCCGAGCGGGATGCGGCTGGCCACGTACGCGGCCTCGAACGCGCCCGCGCCGAGCTGCGCGGCGATCGCGTCGTTCAGCGGGGTGGCGATGTAGCCGGGACACAGCGCGTTGACCCGGATCCCGCGCCGGCCGAGCTCGGCCGCCATCGTCCTGGTGAGCTGCAGGACCCCGCCCTTGGACGCGTTGTAGTGGGCATAGTCCTCCTCCCCCGCCAGGCCGTTGACCGAGGACATGTTCACGATGACGCCACGCCCGCGCCCGGTCATCCTCTTGCTGACCGCCTGAGCCACCAGGAACATCCCGCGTAGGTTCACCGCGATGATGCGGTCCCAGTCGGCCACGGTGATCTCGAGGAACGCGTCCCTGCGCGCCGTCCCCGCGTTGTTGATGAGCACGTCGACGCCGCCCAGCGAGGATTCCGCCGCATCGACGAGCCTGGCGACGTCAGCCTCGCTGCGCACATCGCACGCGATGCCGGCCGCCTTGCCGCGCTGCGCGAGCACGGCGACCGCGGCATCCACCTCCGCCGCGTCCAGCCCCGACACGAACACCCTGGAGCCCTCCTCCAGGAACCGCTCAGCGGCGGCCAGACCGATACCGCTGGTTCCGCCGCTGATCAGGACCCCCTTGTCCCGGAGCCCGCGCATATCTCACCGCCCTGGCCTGTGCGACTAGCAGCGTTGCCCTGGCTACCCAGCGCATCCGGCTTCCGCCAGTATGCCGGCCATCGCCGGGATTACCCGCCCATGGTCTATTATTCCGCCAAGCCGGACGGCAGGAGAGCGCCCATGACGCGGCAAGGGACAGGCATCGCGGCAGCTACGGTACTGACGATCGGGATCGCCTGGGTGGCTGGCCCGACAATGACGGCAGGTACCGCCCTGGCCAGCGTCCGGGCGTCGCGCATCCAGCCCCCGGTCGCGAGCGGGCAGCTGCGTATCACCGGGAGGCTGCGGGACGGCGGCACGGCCGCCGCCCGCGGGCTGCGCTGGCGGCCGGGCAGGCTCCCGGCCGGCGACCGGCTGCTCAGCTTCGAGGTCGGCTACTCCTGGCAGGCCTGCGCACGTGGGACGTGCGCCGCCGGAGCGGACGCGACCGCGACGCCGTTCGCCGCGGGGCACTACATCGTGGGTCATGCCGACACCGGCCGCAAGCTCCGGGTGACGGAGACCGCGACCGAGGTCGTGCAGACCGCGGCCAGTGACTTCACGTTCAAGGTGCTCAGGGTCTCCAGGAGCGTCACCGCGGGGCGGGCAGTGACCGCCTACCCGCGCGGCCGGCGGCTGGCGAGCGAGTTTCGCAACGGGCTCCCCGAGGCCAGGACCGGCTCGGCGGCTGAGTATTTCCAGCTCGACCCCGCGCACTACAGCCACGCCGACGGGCCAGTGACCCGCAAGTTCAGGATCGACCATGGCGCCTGGCGGCCCATGCCAGCCCGCGGCGTGTTCTACACGGGAACGCTGCGTCCTGGGCGGCACCGGGTGATCGTGCTGACGGCCGACCGGGCAGGGCGCAGCAGGCTCGGCTTCAGCTGGCGGGTGGTGCCGCTGCCGGCGCCGGTGACCTGCCGCGGAGCGTGCTGGTATCCGCCGCACCTGAACAGGAACGGTCACCCGATGCGATGGGACTGGCAGATCGGCCGGACGTTCCCGCTGAAGCGGACCGGCCACCGGGCCGTCGATATCTACGACGTCGACGGCTTCCTGACCACCAAGGGCCAGGTGCACCGGATCCGCGCGTCATGGCCAGCCGCCACGCTCGCGCACCCTCGTAGCGTCTGCTACCTGGACCTGGCCTGGGAGGACTACCGTCCCGACGGCAGTCCGGCCCCAGCCGGGGGATTCCCTGCCGCGACGCTCGGCAAGGTCTACTACGGCTACCCAGAAGAACGCTGGGTCGACTTCCGCCAGCTCCGCGCGCTCGAGCCGATGCTGATCGAGCGGATCGCCATGTGCGCGCGCAAGGGCTTCGACGCGGTCGAGCTTGACGACATCGACAGCTTCGACCCGGCCACCACCACGGGCTTCTACCTGACCAGCGGCGATGCCCAGAACTACCTGGCCTTCGCGTTCAACCTGATCCACGCCTACGGGATGACCGCGATGTGGAAGAACAGCCCGGCGCTCGTGCGCTGGGGCGCCAGGTACGCCGACGGCGCCGTGGTCGAGGAGTGCTTCGTCTACCACGAGTGCGGCAGCTGGCACGCGTTCACGTCCGACAAGACGCGTGCTCAGCCGACCGGCAAGTGGGTCGGCGAAGCCGAATACGGCGCCGATCATTTCGTCTGCGACCCTGGCAAGCCGTGCAAGCACGGCAGGTCCTTCGCCGCCTACTGCCGCCGGGTCTACGGCGGGAAGAACGGCTTCGCCGCGGTCAAATTCGACGTCGACCTGGACGGCAAGGTCTTCTATCCGTGCCCGCGCGGTCGCTGACCGCTCGACTTCTCACCAGCAAGCCGGGTGGCGCGCGGCCCATGGACAGGCCGCCTCGAGCTGGGCGCAGAGCGCCAGCAGCGCTGGCTCGCCCGCCGGCCTGCCGATCACGCTGACGCCGACCGGAAGGCCATCGGCCGTCCAGTGCAGCGGCAGGCTCACGACGGGCTGGCCGGTCATGTTGTACGCGGCCGTGAACGGGGTGAAGAGCAGCTGCCTGTTCAGGTTCTCGCGCGCCTGCTCAGGATCGTCGCCCTCGGCGAAGAACTCGACCGGCTGCGGCGGCAGGCCGAGCGTGGGCGTGAGCACCGCGTCCAGTCCCGCCGTCGCCGTGACCGCGCGGCGAGCCTCGCGCTGCATGTCCCGCTGCGTCGCCGCGTACTGCTCGCCGGTGATCTTCCTGCCGTGCGCCCGCCATGACCGCGTGACCGGCCGCAGCAGGTGCTCGTCCTGCTCGGCCACGGCGTGGCCAAGCGAGAGCACCGCCCAGGTCCTGGCGAAGTACCGGCCGATTTCCTGGCCGAACGGCACCTCGATGTCCTGCACGTCGTGGCCGAGCGAGCCGAGCAGCCGCGACGCCTCGTCCCAAGCCCGCACGCACGCCTCGTCGACAGGCGCGCCGCTCGCGGGCGTCGCGTACCTGCCGATCCGCAGCCGGCCGGGCTCGCGTTTCGCCCCGGCCAGGAACGACTCGCCAGCCGGCGGCGGCGCCGCCCAGTACGGATCGCCGGGAACTGGCCCGGCGATGGCGTCCAGCATCGCCGCCGCGTCCGCGACGGTGCGGGCGAGCACGCCGTCGGTGGACAGACCGTGCGGGCTGGCCTCGGGAGCGAAGCTCACCCGGCCGCGTGACGGCTTGAGGCCGACCAGCCCGCACGCGCTTGCCGGGATCCGCACGGATCCGCCGCCATCGCTGCCATGGGCGACGGGGATCAGCCCGGCGGCGACCGCGGCAGCCGCGCCGCCGCTTGACCCGCCAGCCGACCTGGTGAGATCCCACGGGGTCCTGGCCGGGCCAGCCAGGTCGTTGTCGGTATAGGGGCCAAGGCCGAACTCGGGGGTATTCGTCTTGCCGAGGCTTATCGCTCCCGCCTCCCGCAGCGCCGTCACCACGTGCGCGTCGGCGTCCGGCAGGCAGGACTCGAATGCCCGTGAGCCGTAGGTTGTCCGCACTCCGGCCGTCGCGGTCAGGTCCTTGATCGCGGTCGGCACGCCGGCCAGCGGCGGCAGCGCACCCAGATCGGATCGGCACGCCATGACCTGGTCCTGTGCCGCGCGCGCCGCGTCAAGCGCCCGGTCGGCTGTGACGGTCAGGAACGCGCCAAGCCGGGCGTCGAGCCGCCCGATCCTCTCCAGGTAGTGCCTGGTCAGCTCGACCGGGCTGACCTCGCCGGCACGTACCGCCGCGGCCTGCTGAAGCGCCGTCAGGTCGTGCAGATCCGTCATAGCGGCAGCATATCGGCGGCGCGAACGGTGCGGCCTATGCGGAAAAATGCCCATTGACGACGACGTCGGGGCGGGTTACTTCTGAGCAGTAAGCGTTTCCGTCCGCCAGGGAGCCGCCCCATGCGCCGATCTCGCCGTGCCCGACGTGCCCGCAGCGTTCGCCCGCGAGCCATCCTCGCCACCGCCGCGCTCGCGGTCCTGAGCGCCTTCGGCGCCGTCGGATCAGCCGCCGCCAGCGGCACCATCAGCTATGTCGCGCTCGGCGACTCTTACTCATCGGGTGACGGCGCGGGAAGCTACTCCGACGGCGCGTGCCTGGAGAGCGCCAACGCCTACCCGGTGCTGTGGCACAACTCCCACCGCGGCGCGTTCGCCAACGAGACGTGCGCGGGGGCGACCACTGCCGACGTGCTGGCCAGCCAGCTCGGCCCGCTGAGCACCAGCACGACGCTCGTGTCCATCACCGTCGGCGGCAACGACGTCGGTTTCACCGCCGTGATGGAGACCTGCGTACTGCACGGCAACAGTGCCTGCGTCAGCGCCGTGCAGCAGGCGGAGAGCCAGGCCCAGGCGAGCCTGCCAGGCGCGCTGGACAACGTGCTCGCCTCGATCGCCGCCCGCGCGCCGGGTGCCAGGGTCGTCGTCCTCGGCTATCCCGAGTTCTACGACCTGGCCAGATCATCGAGGTGCATCGGCCTGAGCACCACCAAGCGCACCTACCTGAATCAGGGCGCTGACGTGCTCGACGGCGTGATCCAGGCGGCCGCTGCCCGGCACGGTGACACGTTCGTCGACGTCAAGCCGTTCTTCGCGGGCCATCAGATCTGCGACTCTGGCAGCTACCTGATTTCCGTCGACTGGCTCAACCTCACCGACTCCTACCACCCGAACGCCAGCGGCCAGCGCAACGGCTACCTGCCTGCGCTTGACGGCGCCACTGGCTGACGGGCTGCTGGCTAGCAGGCGCTCTGGTCAGCCCCTGTAGTAGGCGTCGGTCTCGGTCAGCACCTCGTCCAGGATCGCCAGGCCTTCCTTGGCCTCGGCATCGGTGACCGTGCACGGCGGCACGACGTGCAGCCGGTTGTAGTTGGTGAACGTCAGCAGGCCCTTGGCGCGGCACTGCGCCGCCAGGGTGGTCATCGCCGGAGACACGCCGCCGTACGGCGCGAGCATGGCCCGGCTCGCCCGGTCAGATACCAGGTCAACCGCCCAGAACACGCCGGTACCCCGCACCTCGCCGATCACCGGGTGCCGCTCGGCGAGCTCGGCGAGGCCAGGGCCGATGGTCTGCTGGCCGACCGCCGCCGCGTTCTCGACGATGCCCTCCTCGTGCATCGCGTCGATGGTCGCGACGATCGAGGCGCTCGCCAGCGGGTGCCCTGAGTAGGTCAGGCCGCCAGGAAAGACCCGCTCGTCGAAAGTCGCGGCGATCGGGTCGGAGATGATGACGCCGCCGATGGGCACGTAGCCCGAGTTCGAGCCCTTGGCGAACGTGATCAGGTCGGGCACCGCGTCGTGCTGGCTGAACGCGAACCAGCTGCCGGCCCGGCCGAAGCCGCACATGACCTCGTCGGCGATCCACACGATGCCGTACGTGTCGCACAGCGCCCGCACGCCGGTGAGGTAGCCGGGCGGCGGGACGAGCACGCCAGCCGTGCCGACGATGGACTCGATCAGTATCGCGGCGATCGTGTCCGGCCCCTCGAACTGGATCACCTGCTCGAGGTGCTCGAGCGCGCGCTTGCACTCCTGCTCCTGGGTGGCAGCCCAGAACGATGACCGGTACAGGTAAGGCCCGAAGAAGTGCACGTGGCCGGTGGCGTACTCGTTGGGCCAGCGCCGCGGGTCGCCGGTCGACGTGATCGCCGCGCCGGTGTTGCCGTGGTAGGAGCGGTAGAAGCTGAGCACCTTGTCGCGCCCGGTGTGCAGCCTGGCCATCCGGATCGCGTTCTCGTTCGCATCGGCGCCGCCGTTGGTGAAGAACACCTTGGCGAAGCCGTCAGGCGCGAGGTCGGTCAGCCGGGTTGCCGCCTCGCCCCTGGCCTCGTTCGCGTGCTGCGGCGCGATCGTGGTCAGCCTGCCCGCCTGCTCAACGATGGCCCGCACCACCTTCGGGTGCTGATGACCGATGTTGGCGTTGACGAGCTGGCTGGAGAAGTCCAGGTAGCGCTTGCCGTCGTAGTCCCACACGTAGCAGCCCTGGCCGCCCGCGATCACCAGCGGGTTCAGCGCCTTCTGCGCCGACCAGGAGTGAAACACGTGCGCACGGTCAGCGGCGTAAACGGCGGCACCGCGCGCTGCGTCCGGAGTGAAGTCGGGGTTCATCGCTGCGCTCCTAGCTATGCCGTGCTCACTGGTTGACGGGGAAGCCGAGGTTCACGCCGCCGTGACTCGGGTCGAGCCACCGCTCGGTGACGGCCTTGCCCCTGGTGTAGAAGTGCACGCCCTCGGTGCCGTGCACGTGCGTGTCGCCGAACAGCGAGGACTTCCAGCCGCCGAAGCTGTAGAACGCCATCGGCACGGGAATCGGCACGTTGATCCCGATCATGCCGACCTCGACCTCGCTGGTGAACTTGCGCGCCGCGCCGCCGTCGTTTGTGAAGATGGCCGTGCCGTTCCCGTAAGGGCTGCCGTTCACGACGCCGAGCGCGTCCGCGTAGCTGGCTGCTCGCACCACGGACAGCACTGGCCCGAAGATCTCATCGGTGTAGCAGCTCATCGCCGGCCTCACGTTGTCCAGCACGCTGGGGCCGAGCCAGAACCCGTCGGCCTCGCCGCCGGTGACAGGATGCGAGCGGCCGTCCACCGCAAGGGTCGCGCCGTCCTCGACGCCGGCGTCCAGGTACGAGGCGACCCGGTCCCTGTGCGCCCTGGTCACCAGCGGGCCCATCTCTGAATCAGGGCGGTCTCCTGGCCCGACGGTGAGCCTGGCCACCCGCTCGCCGATCTTGCCGACCAGCTCGTCACCGATCGGGTCCACCGCGACGAGGACCGATATCGCCATGCAGCGCTCGCCGGCGGAACCGAATCCCGCCGACACGGCCGCGTCGGCCGCGAGGTCCAGGTCGGCGTCGGGGAGCACGACCATGTGGTTCTTCGCGCCGCCGAGCGCCTGAACGCGCTTGCCAGCCGCGGTGCCAACCTCGGACACGTACCTGGCCACCGGCGTCGATCCGACGAAGCTGACGGCCTTGACGCCGGGATGGATCAGCAGGGCGTCAACGGCCTCCTTGCCGCCCTGCACGACGTTGAAGACGCCATCAGGCAGCCCGGCCTCGGCGAGGAGCTCGGCCAGCCTGATCGAGGCGGACGGATCCTTCTCCGAGGGCTTGAGCACGAAGGTGTTGCCTGCCGCGATCGCGATCGGGAACATCCACATCGGCACCATGGCAGGGAAGTTGAACGGCGTGATGCCGACGGTCACGCCGAGCGGCTGCCTGATGGAGTAGGCGTCCACCCCGGTCGAGACGTTCTCCGAGAATGCGCCCTTGAGCAGGTGCGGCATCCCGCAGGCGAATTCGACAACCTCGAGGCCGCGCGCGACCTCGCCGGCCGCGTCGCTCGCGACCTTGCCGTGCTCGGCGCTGATCAGCGCGGCGAGCTCAGCTGAGTGCTCGCGGACCAGCTCGCGGAACGCGAACATCACCGCAGCGCGCTTGACCAGCGAGGTGTCCCGCCAGCCGGGAAAGGCGGCGGCCGCGGCGCGCACCGCGGCGTCCACCTCGTCCTGACCGGCGAAGTCAACGGCCCCTGCTACCTGCCCGGTCGCCGGGTTGTAGATGTCGCCGCGCCGGCTGGGCTCTGATCCCGTCCACGGCTTGCCGCCGATCCAATGCGATACGTGCTTCACCTGCGTCACCGCGAGTCCCTCCGACGTCCCCGACTCAGTCTCCTCCTGGCCAGATGACGGGCCAACTGACGGACCGTAAGCTTGATGCCGTGTTTCTTGACGAACCGTCAGAACTCCGCCAGGCCTAGCCCATGCTGCCGACCGTAGCCGATGTGCTCGCGCTCGATCCGGCCAGGCGCGGCGCCCCCCGCGTCCTCGCCGGCGCCGATCAGCTCAGCGCGCCTGTGCGCTGGGTGCACGTCATCGAGCTCGCGGAGGCCGGGCACCTGCTGCGCGGCGGCGAGCTCGTCCTGTCCACCGGGATAGCGCTGCCGCCTGACCCTGACGGCCTGGCCAGGTACGTGGCCGGGCTGGCCGCCGCAGGGGTGAGCGCCCTCGCCGTCGAGCTCGGCTCCCGTTACGTGCGGGCGCTGCCGCGCGCGCTCGTCACGGCCGCCACCGCGGCTGGTCTCACGCTCATCGCGTTCGAGCGGGAAACTCAGTTCATCGCCATCACCGAGGCCGTGCACGCGCAGATCCTGGACGCCCAGTTCGTCGAGCTCCAGGCTGCCCAGCGGGCGCATCAGGTATTTACTGACCTCGCGATGACCGGAGCCGGCCAGGACGAGATCGTCGCGCGCGCCGCCGACCTGGCCGGCTGCCCGGTCATCCTGGCTGACCTGGCGCACCGGGTCCTCGCCTGCGCGGTCGCCGGCCAGGACGTCGCGACCGTGCTGGCTGGCTTCGCGGCGCGGTCCAGGGCCGTGACCGTGCCCGGCCGTATCGGCTACGACGCGACGGCTGGCTGGCTGGTCGCCAGGGTCGGCTCATCAGCCGGCGACTGGGGCAGGCTGGTGTTCGCGCTGCCAGATCCCCCCGACGCCGGAGCGCCCGTGCTCGCGGAACGGGCCGCGACGGCGCTCACGCTTGCCAGCCTGACGCGCGGCAGCCGCCTGGCTCAGAGCCCGCGGCGGGCAGCGCACCGGTCCGTGCTCGCGGCCCTCGCAGGGCATGGCTACGCCGACCCCGCCGATCTGGAGGCGCGGGTCATCGCGCTCGGCCTCCCGCTGGCCGGGCGCCGCCTGGTACCGCTCGTGCTGCTCGCCGGTGACGGCGCGGGACCTGACCTGGCCGCGGACGCGCTCGCCGCCGCCTGCGACGACCTGCGCATTCCCGCCATCACGGGATCGCTCGATGCGGCTTCGGCGGTCGCGCTGCTCTCGCTCACGCCGGCGACTGACCAGGACGCCATGCTCACCGGGCTGGCCTGGCCGGCTGCGCCAGGCTGGCGCTCTTAGCACGACGCAGTCCATCGGCGTCGGGGCCGCGGCAGCCAGCGTGGGCGAGCTGCGTCCGGCGCTTCGTGATGCAGCGAACGCCGCCAGCGCCGCCGCGCGGTGCGCCGCCGCCGCTCGCGCCGGCCAGCGCCCCTTCGTGCGGCTTGCTGACCTCGGCCTCGCCGGCCTCGCCTACCAGCTCCGCGACGATCCGCGGGTGCTGGCGTTCGCCGAGCACGAGCTCGGGCCGCTGCTGCTGCACGACGACCTGCATGGCACGGACCTGGCCGGCGTGCTGGCCGCCTACCTCGAGACCGGGCGCAACAAAGCCGAGACCGCAAGCCGGCGCGGCATCTCCCGGCCCACGCTGTACGAGCGGCTGCGCCAGATCCAGGACGTGCTCGGCACGAACCTCGACGACGCCGGCCTGCAGACCAGCCTGCACGCCGCCCTGCTCATCCGCCGGGTGGCCGGTGACGGGCGCGCCTCACCTGGCCGATGAGCGCGTACCCGCCTGCGCTGGCTGACGGCCGGCGTCGGCGGGCGCCGGGCAGGTCACGGCCGCTGGCCTGAGCCTGGCCGCGGCCTGGACCGCCAGGACCGCGGCCAGCACGACCGCCGCGGCCACGCCGTCGAGCCAGTAGTGGTTCGCGGTCACCACCACCGCGACCGAGGTCAGGACCGGATACAGCAGTGCCAGCCACCGCCAGCGGGACCGGGACACGGTGATCACCGCGATGGCCACCAGGATCGCCCACCCGACGTGCACCGAAGGCATGGCGGAGAGCTGGTCTGCCTCGAAGCCGCCGCTCGGAGCGTAGACCGACTGCCCGTACAGCGCCGCGGTGTCGACCATGCCGATTCCGGTCAGCATCCTGGGCGGGGCGACCGGGATGAACTGGATCAGCAGGCACAGCCCCGTGAAGGCCACCAGGGTGATCCTGAAGGAGCCGTAGTGGTCCCGGTGCCAGACGAACAGCCAGACCAGGCAAGCGATAAGGAGCGGGAAATGCAGAATGTCGTAATAGAGGTTGAACGCCTGCATGAGCAGCGGGTGCGGCATGACCAGATGCTGCAGCGATGCCTCGCTCGGGACGTGCGTCACACGTTCGGCATCCCACAGCCAGAGTCCGCGGCCGATGGCTCCGTCCGGCCCCATCACCGAGAAAGAACCGGCGAACTGCCACAGCGCGAACAGGGCCACGACCAGCGCCGACTCGCGCACGAACCGGCCAGCTCCGGCGAACCGCCTGGCCGTCTTCGCGGTATCCTCGCCGCCGTTGCTCGCGAGCATCCTGCCGTGACGCAGCAGCGCTGCCGAGATCACACCGAGACCGGCGGCAGCCGCCACTGCCTGACCCCATGTCGGGCTGAAGATGATCACGCCGTGACGCCCCTGGCCGCCGTGCCTGCACCTCCCGCGTCCCCTGCTCCGGAGGCCGGACAATCGGCTTCGGGATGCTGCCCGTTCACATTCGCTAGCCTAACGGCCGGCGAGATATCGGACCTGATTGCACCGGCGCGCACGCTTTACGGGCACCATGGAGAGCGTGGCAGCCGCGGACCTGGTAGGCGATGCGATCGCCGAGCTTTACGCCGGCGATCCCGATGACTTCATCCAGCGGCGGCGCGAACTCGCCGCGCAGGCGCGCGCCGCCGGTGACCGTGACGCCGCCAAGAGGATCGCCGCCCTGGGCAAGCCGACGCGTTCTGCCTGTGTCGTCAACAGGCTCGTGCACGCCGACCCCGGCGTGCCCGCGAAGCTCGCCGAGCTCGGCGGCAGGCTGCGCTCGGAGGAAGCGGCACTCGACGGCGCGGTCATCCGTGAGCTGTCCCGCGAGCGCAGGGAGCTCGTGGACAGCATGGTCAGACGTGCGCTCGAGGAGGCTGGCCAGCAGTCCCCTAGCGCCGCGCTGCGGGACGAGGTCACGGACACGTTCAACGCCGCGCTGGCCGACCCCAGTGTCGCCGAGCAGGTCGCGGCCGGGACGCTGCGAAAGGCCGTGCACTGGGCGGGCTTCGGCCCAGGCATCGGCTCGGCCGTCAGCACGGGACCAGCGGGCGCGCCCGCGGCTCGCAGGCCGGCAGCCGAGAAGGCAGGGACAGCGGCGCCGGCCCGCACTGGCCTGCCGCGCTCTGGCGCGTCGCGCCCTGACGTACCGCGCTCTGGCACGTCGCGCGCTGGCCGCGCTAAGACACCAGCGGCGGGCCGGGCGACTGCGGCGGGCCGCGGGCAGGCGAGCCAGGAGGAAGCGGCGCAGGAAGAAGCGGCACGCGAGGAGGCGGCCGCCAGGGCCGAGCGCGAGCTTGCTGAGCGCCGCGAGATGGTCACCAAGGCCGAGGCGGCAGCCGCCGGCGCAGAGCGAGCCGCGGACGCCGCGGCAGCCACCGAGCGTGAGATCAGCGACTCGGTCACGTTCACGCGGGAGCGGCTCAGCCGCGAGCAGCAGCGGCTCGTGCAGGCCAGGCGCGACACCCGGCAGGCCGCCGCAGCCGCGACCCGGGCGAGGCAGACCCTCGAACGGATCCGCCGCCAGTTCGGCTAGCGCCAGGTCGGCCGGCGATGGGTCATGACTCGTCGTAGCGGGTCGGCGGGAAGTCCTCTCCCCGGCGGGTGCTCAGCTCACCCTCGGCTGCCTTCTTGCGCAGTTCGTCGCGTTCCTGCTGGTAGGCGTCGGTCTGCGTAGGGTCGGCGTCGGCTGGCTCGTCGGTCGCTGGCGGCACGTCGTCCGGGTCATAGTCGTCGAGCCCGGCAGCGACCCGCTCCTCCTCGGTCAGCCGGGCCAGCCGATCATCGTCCAGGTGCTCGGATGCGCCGGCGTGCTCGCGCCGGTCGCGGTGGAACTGCGCGTCCGGCTCGTCTGGCTCGTCAGGAAGAAGCCGCGACATGGTCGCCTCCTGCCTCGTGCGGATCGGACTCCCGCGCCCTACCCGCTTGGGAGCGATGATGAACACATGAGTGACGAGGCGGCCGGCTGGGAGTGGGACGAGACGCTGTACGCGGGGGCGGCCAGGTACTATCCGGCCGGGCGGATGCCGTATCCGGGCAGCGTCGCTGGCGCTCTGCGGGCCGAGCTTGGCCTCGACGGCACCGGCAGGCTGCTCGACGTCGGCTGCGGCCCTGGCCCGCTGACGCTGCTGCTCGCGCCGCTCTTCTGCGCAGCGACCGGCGTGGACGGGAGCGCGGAGATGATAGCCACGGCGCGGGCGCGCGCCGCCCTGTCCGGCGTCGCGAACGTGGACTGGATCGTTCGCCGCGCCGAGGACATCGGGGCGGACCTGGGCAGGTTCCGCGCGGTCACGTTCGCGCAGTCCTTCCACTGGCTCAATCGCCCCAAGGTCGCCCGGCTCGTCAGGGAGCTCCTCGAGCCGGACGGGGCCTGCGTGGTCGTGTACGCCACCACCCATGCCGGGGTGGAAGGGACCCATGCCCTTCCCCGTCCCCGGCCGCCCAGGGCTGAGATCGACGGGCTGATCGGCGCCTACCTCGGCAGCACCCGCCGGGCCGGCCAGGGCACCAGGCCGGTGCGGGAACGCCCGGGCGACCACACGGGGCTCGGCGACGAGGAGGTGCTCGCGCAGGCGGGTTTCCGCTGCGCGGTCCGCCGCGAGATTGAGGCAGGCCCCGTCACCGAGCGGGACGAGGACGAGATCGTCGCCTCGGTGTTCTCGCTGTCGTACGCGGCGCCCGGCCACTTCGGGGCGCGCCGCGGCGAGTTCGAGCGGGAGTTGCGCGGCCTGCTGAGGCGCACAGCGCCGGATGGGCTGTTCTGCGAGCAGCCGAGAGACATCAGGATCGACGTGTGGCGCCCGGCGCCGTGACCGAGGTCGCGGCGCGGGGCGCGTGCACAGGCCCGCGGTCAGGAGTCGAAGCCGAGGCCGATGTTGTCGAGCGCCCGCAGCCAGGCGTTCCTGTGCCCGCCGCGGCGGTCCGCCCTGGCCAGCGACCAGCGCGTCAGGTTGATGCCGGCCGCTCGGACTGGCTCGGGCGGGAACGGCAGCGGCCTGGACCGCACCAACTCAAGCTCGGTGCGCTCGGTTCGCTCGCCTGATAGCAGGTCTAGCACCACGTTCGCGCCGAACCGCGACGCTCCGACGCCGAGGCCGGTGTATCCGGCGACGTATGCGAGGCGGCCAGAGCGAGCCGTGCCGAAGAAGGCGCAGAACCTGGAGCAGGTGTCGATCACGCCGCCCCAGGAGTGGGTGAACTCGATGCCGTCGAGCTGCGGGAACGTCTGGTTGAAGTGCCGGGCCAGCATCGCGAACGTGGCGGGGCGCTGGTCCAGCTTCGCGGCGATCTTGCTGCCGTAGTAATAGACGGCGTCATAGCCGCCCCACAGGATCCTGTTGTCGGCCGTGAGCCGGTAGTAGTGGAACTGGTTGGCGGTGTCACCTATCCCCTGCCGGTTCCGCCAGCCGATGCTGCCGAGCTGGGCCGGGCTCAGCGGCCTGGTCATGAGCACGTAGTCATAGACCGGGATCAGGTAGTAGCGCAGCCGCCGGAGCAGCGGCGCGAAGGCGCCCGCCGCAAGGGCGACCCGGTCAGCGAGCACCCGGCCGCCCGGTGTCGACAGGGCCAATCGGCCGCGTTTGCCCGACTCGTCGCCGACGGCCGTGACAGGCGTGTGCTCGTAGATCCGCACGCCGGCAGCGAGGCACGCCCGACGCAGGCCCCAGGCCAGCCTGGCCGGGTCGACGATCGCGCAGCCGTCCTTGTCCCAGACGCCGCCCACGTACGTAGGCGAGTTCACCTCGGCCCTGATCTGGCTAGCGTCGAGAACCTCAAGCCGCGCGCCGAACCGGCTCGCGTGGTCGGCCGCAGCGGCCATCTCATCGAGCTGCCACTGCTCGGTGGCCACGGACAGGTCGCCGGTCCTGGCGAAGTCGCAGTCGATGCCGTGGCGAGCGATCGCCCGCTCGATCTCGTCCAGGTTCTGCCGGCCGAGCCGCTCCAGCGTCTCCATCTCGCCGGGGAAGCGCTCAAGGCCGTTGCCGGGCCCGTGGGTGATGCTCGCCATGCAGAAGCCGCCGTTGCGGCCAGTCCCGCCCCAGGCGATCCTGCGGCCCTCGACCAGGACGACGTTCATGCGCGGATCACGCTCCTTGGCGAGCAGCGCCGTCCACAGGCCGCTGAAGCCTCCGCCGATCACCGCCAGGTCGGCCTGCTCGGTGCCGTTCAGGGGCGGCAGCGGCTCCGGGCTGGCCGGCTGATCGAGCCAGTACGGCACCTGGCGTGCGTTCGCCAGCGAGGCCGGCTGGCGCACACGGCCGCCAGGCATCAGGTCGCGCGGCATGCCGCTACGCCCGGCTCCGGCGGGCCCGGACCGAGTTGAAGATCGCCAGGCCGGTACCGACCAGGAAGATGATCGTTCCCATCACGTTTACCTGCGGCGGCAGGCCCTCCCTGCTGGCTCCCCAGATATAGAGAGGATAGGTCTGCGTCGACCCGGCCACGAAGTTGGTCGTGATGAAGTCGTCGATCGACAGCGCGAACGCCAGCAGCGCCCCTGAGATCACCCCAGGCCAGATGAGCGGCAGCGTGACCAGGCGGAACGTGGCCCAGGGGCCGGCCCCCAGGTCGCGCGCCGCCTCTTCGATGAACGGGTCGAGCGTCAGCGCCCTGGCCCTGACGGTGACGGCGACGAAGGACAGGCAGAACGCGATGTGCGCGATCACGATCGTCGGGTAGCCCGGCTGCACGCCTAGGGTCAGGAAGAACGTCAGCAGCGACGAACCGAGCACGATCTCGGGCGCCGAGATCGCCGCGAACTGCAGCAGGTTGCCGACCCCCTGACCGCGGAACTTGTGCTTGCCGAGCGCGAGCCCGATCAGCGTGCCAAGCGCCGTCGAGGCCACGGTCGCGATCAGGCCGATGCTGATCGAGTTCAGCATCGCGTGCGTGAGGTCGGGGTACTCGAGCAGCTTCGGGCCCCACCACTTGAGCGTGAAGCCGACCCAGAGGATGTTGAGCCTGCCCCTGGGATTGTTGAAGCTGAACAAGGCGACCGCCGCAATCGGCAGCGCGAGCCAGATGATCAGCAGCCACGTGTAGATGTGCAGCAGCCGGTCTCCGACCCTGACCCTGCGGCGGTGCGGAATCCCGCTGGCGCCGGCCGGAGCGCCTGCCGGGCTGGCCGGGCTCGGCGGCACCGCGACGGTGGCGCTCATGCCGCCGCCGCCTCGAGGACGTTCTCCGTGCCAAGCGCCCTGGCGTAGGCGAAGATGCCGATCAGCAAGAGCGCCATCAGCGTGAACGACAGCGCCGCGCCCATCGGGTAGTTCGAGCTGTACAGGTACTGGTTCTGGATGATGTTCCCGATCATCGTGTTGTTCGGGCCGCCGAGCACTTGCGCGTTGACGTAGTCGGACGCGGCCGGCACGAAGTTCAGCAGCACGCCGGCGAACACGCCGGGCAGCGAGAGCGGCAGCACCACCCTGCGGAACGCCTCGAACTTGCTCGCGTACAGGTCCTGCGCGGCCTCCACGACCCGGTAGTCGATCCGCTCGAGCGCCACGTAGATCGGCAGCACCATGAAAGGAAGGTAGTTGTACGTGAGCCCGCCGACGACTGCCCAGGTGGTGGCCAGGAGCCTGAAGCTGTCCGGCAGCAGCCCTATGGACTTCAGCGGGCCGAGGACCAGGCCGTTGTCGGCAAGGATGTACTGCCAGGAGATGGTCCGCAGCACGAACGAGACGAAGAACGGCAGCAGGATCAGGAAGAGGTACGTCGACTTCCTGGCGCCGCCCTTGAACGCGATCCAGTACGCGGTCGGGTACGACAGCAGGATGCACAGCACCGTCGCCGCCCCGCCGTAGAACAGCGAGCGCAGGAACTGGGCGCTGTAATTCTTCAGGCCCAGCCCGTACTCCGCGAAGTGCCAGGTCACCGCGAAACCGCTGGTCACATCGCCGGTCTGGATCGACATCGACAACAAGAAGATCAGCGGCATCGCGAAGAAGACTGTGAGCCACAGCCCGCCCGGCAGGACGAGCAGGTACGGGACGAGCCTGGCCCTGAGCTTGCCCACCAGTTACCCCGCGACCACGGGCTCGAAGATCGAGGTGTAGGTCTGCTGCAGCTTGCCCGTGGGACTCACGAAATCGTGCAGCCTGGCCTCGTCTGCGGCCGTGAGCCAGACCAGCGAGCTGTCCGCGACCTCCAGCAGGGTCTTCTTCTCGGACCCCGTCGCCTTCGCGGCTGCGGACTTGATCAGCCCCCTGGCGGCCGGCACGGGCGGAATGTACTCGATCGCCTCGGTCAGCTTGGCGGCCATGTCGGGCCGGTAGTACCAGTCCATCAGCATCATCGCGTCGACCGGGTTCTGCGCGTACTTCGGGATCGTCATGTTGTCGGTCCAGATGTTGCCGCCTTCCTTGGGCACCACGAACTTGAGCTGGGTTCCCGAGGACAGGTTCTGCTGGAAGATGTCGCCGGACCAGGCCATCGTGATCCAGACGTCGCCCTTGGACAGGGCATTGATGTAGGACTGGTCGTAGTACTGCCTGACGATGCCGGCCGACTTCTGCTGCTTGAGCGCGTCAGCGGCCTTCTGCCAGTCGCTCGGCCCTGACTTCTCCGGCATCACGCCGATCTTGTACATCCCGAAGTTGCCGATCTCCTGGACGTCGCTGAACATCCCGACGTGCCCCGCGTATTTCGGGTTCCAGAGGTCGTTGATGCTCGTGATCGGCTCCTTGACGAACTTCGGGTTCCAGGCGATGCCGGTGCTGCCAGAGGCCCATGGCATGCCGTAGGTGTTGCCAGGGTCGTAGGAGCGGTTCTTGAACGCCGCTGACGCGTACTTGTAGAAGTTCGTCATCAGCTTCTGGTCCAGCGGCACGAACTCGCCCAGCGCAACGTAGTCCGACCACTGGAAGCCGTCGGTGATGACCATGATGTCGTAGCCGATGTACTGGCCGGCCTTGATCTCTGGGTCCACCTTGGCGAAGAAGCTCGGCTCGTCCTGGATCACCTCCTTGTAGGTTACGGTGATCCCGGTCGCGCTGGTGAACTGCTTCAGCGTCTCGTGGTCGGTGTCGATGTACAGCGGCCAGTTCGCGAAGTTGACGTGGCCGTGCTTCTTCTGCTTCGCCCAGTACGCTCGCGCCTGCTTCTGCACCTTGCTGATCGCGACGTGCTTGCCGGCGCCGGAGACGCCGCACGCCGCCAGCCCGAGCCCGGCGGCCGTCAGGCCGCCGGCCCGCAGCGCGTCGCGGCGGCTGAGGCCGGCCCGCGCGGGGTGTCCCTGCAGCAGGCCGCGCAGTGCCGGCACGCTGGGCCCCGCCGGGTGGCGGTTGGTGACATCGGGTCGGGGGGTGTTGTCGTTCATGACTTAGACCACGCTTCCGATCGCGAAGGAATAGGGGGTATCCCAGCTGAGCCAGACGCCGTCGCCGCGGCCGATGACGGCACTCGCCGCGTCGTCCGCGGCCGCCGCGTTCTGCACGAACACCACGACCTCAGCGCCCGTTGACGTCGTGACGTTGTAGTTCGTCGCGGTGCCGAGGTACACGACCTCGGTAACTGTCCCCCGCAGCGCACAGCCGGACGCGCTGGGGGCCGCCAGGGAGATCCTGATCTTCTCGGGACGAACGGTGACCTCCAGCTCGTCGCCGACGCTGACCTGCCGCTGTCCGGTCGCGACGACGATCCGCTCGCCATCGCCGGCCTGCAGCACGGCCTCGCCGCCCGAGACGGCGCTGACCTGCCCGGTCAGCAGGTTCGAGGTGCCGATGAACCCGGCGACGAACCTGGTCTTCGGGTGCTCGTAGATCTCGCGAGGCGTGCCGAGGTGCTCGATCACTCCGTCGTTCATCACCGCGATCCGGTCCGACATCGTCAGCGCCTCGCCCTGGTCGTGGGTGACGTAGACGAACGTGATGCCGACCTCGCGCTGGATCCGCTTCAGCTCCACCTGCATCGCCTGCCTGAGCTTGAGGTCGAGCGCGCCAAGCGGCTCGTCGAGCAGCAGCGCGCGCGGGTGGTTGACCAGGGCCCTGGCGAGCGCGACCCGCTGCTGCTGCCCTCCTGACAACTCCCTCGGCCTGCGGTTCTCGCGCCCGCCCAGGTCGACGATCTCGAGCATCTCGCCGACCTTGGCGGTGATCTCGTTCTTCGGCAGCTGCCGCCGGCGCAGGCCGAACGCCACGTTCTCGAACACGCTCATGTGCGGGAACAGGGCGTAGGACTGGAACACCATGTTCACGTCGCGCTTGTTCGGCGGATCCCAGGTCACGTCCTTGCCGTGCAACCAGACCGTGCCAGCGGTCGGGTCCTCGAATCCGGCGACCATCCGCATCGTGGTCGTCTTGCCGCATCCGGACGGGCCGAGCATCGAGAAGAACTCGCCCTCGGCGATCCGCAGGTTCATCTGCCTGACCGCGCTGACGACCTCACCGCCTGAGTGGAAGTCCTTCGTCACCCCGGCCAGCTCGATCGCGGGCAGCGCGGCCTCGTCGCCAGCCTGGTGTGCCGCCGCGGCCGCCGTGCCCGCTGCGTCCTCAGTCTGCATCTCAGTCATCTCAGCGGCATCCCTCGGGGGTGTAACCAATGCTCAGCATTCTGTGACTATCACCTGATTCAGAGCAGTGTATGGGTATTTTCGTACGGAAACTGTTATCCAGCCACCATGACCGGGATCCGCAGGTCAGGAGCCGATGTAGCTCATGACGTGCTTGATCCTGGTGTAGTCCTCGAAGCCGTAGACCGACAGGTCCTTGCCGTAGCCCGAGTTCTTGAAGCCGCCATGCGGCATCTCCGACACGAACGGGATGTGGGTGTTGATCCACACGGCCCCGAAGTCGAGCCGCCGCGCCACCCGCATCGCCCTGCCATGGTCACGCGTCCAGACGCTGGCGGCTAGGCCGTACTTGACTCCGTTCGCCCAGCCGACCGCCTCGTCCTCGGAACTGAACCGCTGCACGGTCACGACGGGCCCGAAGATCTCCTCCTGGATCATCTCGTCGTCCTGGCGCAGGCCGGCGATCACGGTCGGCGCGTAGAAATAGCCGCGGTCGCCGACCTGGTGGCCGCCGGCTCGCACCTGCGCGTGCGCTGGTGCCCGGTCCACGAACCCGGCGACCCTCGCCAGCTGCGCGGGGTTGTTCAGCGGCCCGTAGTAGGCATCGGCCTCGTCCCGGCCGGCCGTCTTCACCTCGGCGGCCAGGTCGGCGACGGCGTCGGTGAGATCGGCAGCGATACCGGGCGCTGCCAGGACTCGTGTCGCGGCGGTGCAATCCTGGCCCGCGTTGTAGTAACCAGCGTCGATGATGGTCTGTGCCGCGCGCTCGACGTCCGCGTCGTCGAAGATCACGACGGGCGCCTTGCCGCCGAGTTCCAGGTGCACCCGCTTCAGGCCAGCGGCCGCGGCCTGCGCGACCTCCTTGCCCGCGCGGACCGAGCCGGTGATCGAGACCATCTGCGGGATGTCGTGCGAGACCAGCGCCCGGCCGGTGTCGCGGTCGCCGCAGATCACGTTGAAGACTCCCGGCGGGAAGATCTCAGCCGCGATCTCCGCGAGCAGCAACGTAGATACCGGCGTGGTGTCCGACGGCTTGAGCACGATCGTGTTCCCGGCCGCGAGCGCCGGGGCGAGCTTCCAGGTCGCCATCATCATCGGGTAGTTCCAGGGCGTCACCTGCGCGCAGACCCCGACTGGCTCTCGCCTGATCATCGAGGTGTGCTCGGCTAGGTACTCACCGGCCGACCGGCCCTCCAGCATCCGGGCCGCCCCGGCGAAGAAACGCAGTTCGTCGGCGACGGGCGGCACCTCGTCGGTTCGCGTCATCCCGATCGGCTTGCCGGTGTTCCTGCTCTCGGCCTCGACCAGCTCCTCGGACCTGGCTTCGATCGCGTCCGCGAACTTGAGCAGCGCGAGGCTGCGTTCGGCGGGCGTAGCGTCCCGCCACGTCTCGAACGCGGCGGCAGCGGCCCGCAGCGCGGCGTCGACGTCCGCGGGACCCGACACGGGAGCGGTCGCGTACGCCTCGCCCGTACTCGGGTCGACGACCTCGCTCACCGCGCCGCTGACGGCACCGGCGTACTGGCCAGCCACGAAGTTGCGCAATGCGTTCATGGTGAGCCTCCCCAGTAGGGCTACGACTTTGGCATGCATTGACTCGTCATACAAGTGATTCAGCACCGAATCGGTCTAACCGCAACGAAATCAGTTGACACGGCCCCCTTGCGTGGCAGCATGGCCGGGTAAGGAGGCAACGCCGATGGCACACCTGCAGGCCGCCGGGGAACCGGCTGCCGAGCGCGCCAGCGGGCGGGACAGGCAGCACGGGACGGTGGTACTCGACGACGTCTCCCGGCACATCATCGACCAGCTGCAGCAGGATGGCCGCCGCTCCTACGCGGCGATCGGCAAGGCCGTCGGGCTGAGCGAGGCAGCTGCCAGGCAGCGCGTCCAGCGGCTGATAGACGCCGGCGCGATGCAGATCGTCGCGGTCACCGACCCGATGTCGCTGGGATTCCGCAGGCAGACGATGATCGGCATCCGGTGCAACGGCGACCTGCAGCGGATAGCCGACCTGCTCGCGGGTATGGAAGCCATCGACTATGTGGTCATAACAGCCGGATCATTCGATCTGCTGATCGAGGTCGTGTGCGAGGACGATGACCAACTGCTCGAGATCCTCGGCGACGTGCGAGCGCTGCCGGGTGTGACGACGACGGAGACATTCGTGTACCTGAAGCTGCGCAAGCAGACCTACCACTGGGGGACCAGATGAATGCCACGCCCGCACTCGACCCCGCCGCCCTGCAGGAAGCCGCGAAGCGGAACCTCTGGCTGCACTTCACCCGGCACTCCGGCTACGCGGACAACGACATCCCGATGATCGTGCGCGGCGAAGGCCAGTACGTCTTCGACCAGCACGGCAAGCGCTACCTCGACGGGCTCGCCGGGCTGTTCGTCAGCCAGATCGGGCACGGCCGCACCGATGTCGCCGAGGCCGGCGCGCGCCAGGCGAGCGAGCTCGCCTACTTCCCGCTGTGGTCCTACGCGCATCCGCGCGCGGTGGAACTCGCCGAGCGGCTCGCGGGCTACGCGCCTGGCGACCTGAACAGGGTCTTCTTCACAACCAGCGGCTCTGAGGCGGTCGAATCCGCATGGAAGCTCGCCAAGCAATATTTCCGGCTGACTGGCGAGCCGACCAGGTACAAGGTGCTGAGCCGCTATATCGCCTACCACGGCACCAGCCTCGGCGCCCTGGCGGTCACCGGCCTGCCTGACATCAAGATCCCGTTCGAGCCGCTGCCGCCGGGCGGCGTCCGGGTGCCGAACACGAACTTCTACCGCGCCCCGGCCTTCGTGGCCGATGACCTGAACGCCTTCGGCGTCTGGGCAGCGGACGAGATCGAGCGCGCGATCCTGCGGGAGGGACCCGAGTCCGTAGCCGCCGTCTATCTGGAGCCTGTGCAGAACTCAGGCGGCTGCTTCCCGGCGCCGCCCGGCTACTTCCAGCGGGTCCGCGAGATCTGCGACAAGTACGGCGTGCTGATGGTCTCTGACGAGGTGATCTGCGCGTTCGGCAGGCTCGGCCACATCTTCGGCTGCGAGCGGTACGGCTACACCCCCGACATCATCACCTTCGCCAAGGGCGTCACCTCCGGCTACTCGCCGATGGGCGGCATGATGGTGAGCGACCGGCTGATGGAGCCGTACATCCGCGACGAGCACACCTTCCTGCACGGCGTCACGTTCGCCGGGCATCCTGTTTCGTGCGCCGTCGCCATGGCCAATCTCGACGTGTTCGAGAAGGAGGACCTGCTCGGCAACGTCAGGGCCAACGAGGCGGCATTCCGGGCGACCCTGGAGAAGCTCTACGACCTCCCGATCGTCGGCGACGTCCGCGGTGACGGCTACTTCTACGGCATCGAGATGGTCAAGGACAAGACGACCCGCGAGACGTTCGACGACGACGAGTCCGAACGGCTGCTGCGCGGCTTCCTGTCGCATGCCCTCTTCGACGCCGGGCTGATCTGCCGCACCGACGACCGCGGCGACCCCGTCATTCAGCTGTCGCCGCCGCTGACCTGCACCCAGGAGCACTTCGACGAGATCGAGCAGATCCTGCGCACCGTCCTGACGGAAGCCTGGTCACGGATCTGACGGCGCCCACTCGTGGCAGGCAAGGGCATTTCCCTCGGTTCGGGTGGCGATGAGCTGGTTACCCGGACTCATTGCGAAGAGTTGCCATCTCGTTACACGGGTTTTAAGGCCGCGGACACCTCTGCAGCGTCTGTATTAGTAGGGCCGCAGTGCGGCGGCCCGGCTGAGGTGGGTTCGTTGCGGGAGGCACCATGTCAGGGAGCAGCATGTCGAGCACGGCAAGCACCGATGACGGCGGTCAGAAGTGGGCGGCGCTTGCCAAGCACAACGAGCGGCTCGTTGACGCCTCGCATCCGCTGCTCGCCGAACTGCGGCGCGACCACCCGGATATCGACCGCACCCTGCCAGCCGCGAGCTAGCCAGCGCCAGCCGCGAGCTCAGCCGGCAACCGCCGAGCTGATTGCCTGGCGCACCCAGCTGACGGCTTCCGCTACGGGAACACGTTCTTTCTCGCCGTTCGCCCGCTTGGTGATCTCGACCACGCCTTCGGCCAGGTCCCTGCTGCCGACGCTGATCCGGAACGGGATGCCGGTCAGCTCGGCGTCGGCGTACTTGACGCCGGGCCGCACATCCCTGTCGTCGATCACCGCGTCGACCCCGGCGTCCAGCAGGCTGGCGTACAGCACGTCCGCGGCCGCGCTGGCCTCGGGGTCGCGGACGCTCAGCAGCAGGACCGTGACCTCGGCGGGCGCTACCTGAACCGGCCAGGCCAGCCCGGCGTCGTCGTGGTGCACCTCAGCGATCGCCGCGATCGCGCGCTCCACGCCGATGCCGTAGCTGCCCATGATCGGGATGACCGTGCTGCCGTCGGGCACGCTGACCGCGACGCCGAGCGTGGTCGTGTACTTGCGGCCCAGCTTGAAAATGTGGCCCACCTCGATCGCCTGGACGAACTCCAGCGCCGTGCCGCACCGGGGGCAGGGCTCTCCCTCGGTGACCTCGCGCAGATCGGCCCACTGCGTGACCGTGATGTCCCGGTCGACGTCCACGCCGGTCAGGTGCACGTCGTCGACGTTCGCACCGGTGGTCATCCCGCTCCTGCCCCGCAGCGCCAGGTCGGCGATGACCGGCAGGCCGGTGACCCCGACAGCGCCCAGGCTGCCTGGCAGCGCGCCGAGCACCGCCTGGATCTCGTCAGGCTGCGCCGGTCGCACCGTGACCGCGGACGTCGCGTCGACCAGCTTCTGGTCCGACAGCGGATGGTCCCCGCGCAGCAGCACCAGCGTGAGCGTGCCGTCGATAACCTGCACGAGCGTCTTGATCTGCCGGTCGGCCGCGAGGCCGTACCCAGTCACCAGATCCTCGATCGTGCGCACGCCAGGCGTGTCCAGCCTGGCCGGCGCGCCGTCCGGCTCGGCTTCGGAGTCGGTGATCGCCGCCAGCGCCGAGGTCGCCTTCTCCAGGTTCGCCCCGTACTCGCACGCAGGGCACCTGGCCACCAGGTCCTCGCCTGCCTGCGACGGGCACATGAACTCCACCGAGTCGCTGCCGCCCATGTTGCCGCTCGAGGCCTCGACGGCGATCGCGGGGATGCCGAGCCTGGCGAAGATCCGCTCGTAGGCTTCGCGGTGGCGGTCGAACGAGACGTCGAGCCCGGCCTCGTCCGCGTCGAAGCTGTAGGAGTCCTTCATCGTGAACTCGCGGACGCGCAGCAGCCCGCTCTTCGGCCTCGGCTCATCACGGAACTTGGTCTGGAACTGATACCAGAACTGGGGGAGCTCCCGGTACGAGGCGAGCTCCAGGCCGAGGTAGGCGAAGATCTCCTCGTGCGTCATGCCGAGCACGACCTCCGCGCCCTTGCGGTCCTTGAGCCTGAACATCTCCTCGCCCATGACCTCCAGCCGGCCGGACTTCTCCCAGATCCAGGCGGGCTGCATGGACGGCAGCAGGAACTCCTGGCCGCCGATCCTGTTCATCTCCTCGCGGATGATCCGCATCACCTTGGCGCGCACCCGCATGCCGAACGGCAGCAGGCTGTAGTGGCCTGCCATCAGCTGGCGAATGAAGCCGGCGCGCAGCAGCAGCCGGTGGCTGGCCGCGTCCGCGTCGGCCGGATCATCGCGGAGAGTCGGGATGTGCAGCTGTGACCAGCGCATGTCGGTGCCTTGCCTCGCAGAGGGTGCGGGATGATGGTGCGGCCAGCCGCATGCGCATTCTATGGCGTCACTGCGCCCTGCGGGCCGACTGCTGGCCTCGGGCCCCTCGGGCCGTGCCGAAAGGAGCGCCATCGCCATGGCCACCGCCGAAGCGCTGCTCCGCCGCAGGCAGGTCGGGCCGTCGAGCGCGCGCTCGCTGCTGCTGACCGTGCTCGGGGAATACGTGCTGCCGGGACGGGAGCCGGTCTGGACCGGCGCCCTGGTCAGGGCGCTCGGCCAGCTGGGCGTCGCGGAGAAGGCAGCACGGCAGGCGCTGGCGCGCACCGCGGCCGAGGGCTGGATCGCCTCGAGCAGACACGGCCGCCTGGCGCGATGGCAGCTCACCGGCGCCGGCCAGCGGCTGCTCACCGACGGCGCCGAGCGCATCTACTCCTTCGGCCAGGACGGCCAGGCGTGGGACGGACGCTGGCTGATCGTGCTCGTGCCGGCTAATTGCACCAGCCACACGAGGCACCGGATCAGGACGCGGCTCACCTGGGCCGGGTTCGGCGCCCTGCCGGGCGGCGTGTGGGTCTGTCCCGACCCGGGCCGCGAGGCCGAAGCCGGCCGCATCCTCGCCAGCCTCGGCCTGGCCGACGCCTCGATCTCGTTCACCGCCAGGCACAGCGGCATCGGCGCGCAACAGGACGTCGTGGCCCGTGCCTGGGACCTGCGCGCGGTCGAGGCACGGTACGCCGCGTTCATCACCGAGTTCGCCAGCCTGAGCCCGGTTACCGACGCCGAGACGCTGACGGCGCAGACGCTGCTGGTGCACGAGTGGCGCCGGTTCCCCTTCCTCGACCCGCGCCTGCCGGGCGACCTGCTGCCGGCCGGCTGGCCTGGCGGCGAAGCCGCCGAGCTGTTCAGCGCCAGGCATGCCGCCTGGAAGGACGGTGCTCACCGATGCTGGACACGCCTCGTCGCGGGCTAGTCCAGGTGCGCGGTGTCGTTGAAGCCGCGGATGTACCACTGGCCAGTGCCTGCCCGGGTGGACGACCCCCCGGAACCCCCCGCAGTGCCTGCCCCGGGGGACGACCCCCCGGAACCCCCCGCGAGCGTGACGATCACCCGGGAGATCGAGGCGTTGTCCGCGGCGTTGAACGCGAACGGCCGGGAGCCTGCGGCGAGCGCGAGTACCTGGCCGATCACGCCGCCGTGCGTGAACACCGCGACCCGCTGGCCAGCGTGCTCCCCCGCGATCCGTCCGATCGCCGCCCTGACCCTGCCGTCGAAGGAGACTAGCGACTCGGCGCCGGGGATCACGTCCCACCGCTCCTCGGCGAACATGCGCTGTGCGATCGGGTGGAACTCCGCGACCATCTTGCGGTACAGGCCGCCTTCCCACTCACCGAGGTAGACCTCGCGCAGCCCGGGCTCGACCAGCGGATCGAGGCCGAGCCGCTCCGCCAGCGGCGCCGCGGTCTGCACGGTCCGCCGCAGCGTGGTCACGTAGATCGCGTCGATTCCCAGGCCAGCCAGCCTGCCGCAGACGCGCATCGCCTGGTCGCGGCCCAGCTCGGACAGCGGCGGATCGCCGTGCCCGTCCACCAGGGGGAACGGCGTTCCGTCGACGTACGCCTCGGACTGACCGTGCCTGACCAGCAGCAGGTCAAGCGCTCCGTCGGGGACCGGGAAGGACCGCTGCCGGTACGCGCCCGCTTGCTTGCCGTCCTGTGGTGTCGTCACAAGCACCGAAGCGTACTGGTTCGTTCATTATCTACATTCGGGCCAGTCTTGCGCGGAGAGCTGTAGCACGTCAGGATGGAACCGTGCCCATCGTGTTCGCGACCGATCCGGATTCCTACCGGCACTGGCGGCTGCGCGTCGACGGCGCTGTGGCGACGCTCACCCTGGACGTCCAGCCCGACGGCGGCCTCGAGCCTGGGTACGAGCTGAAGAAGAACAGCTACGACCTCGGCGTCTACATCGAGCTCGCTGACGCCGTCCAGCGCCTGCGCTTCACGTATCCGCAGGTCCGCGCCGTGATCATGACCAGCGCGCTGGACCGGATGTTCTCCGCGGGCGCCAACATCGGCATGCTCGCCCAGTCCGCGCACGCCTTCAAGGTCAACTTCTGCAAATATTGCAACGAAACGCTCGCGGCCATCGAGGACGCGAGCGACTCTGGCCAGGCGTACATCGCCGCGCTGAACGGGACGGCGGCCGGCGGCGGCTACGAACTCGCCCTCGCGTGCGAGAAGATCCTGCTGACCGACGACGGCTCGGCCACGGTCGCGCTCCCCGAGGTGCCGCTGCTCGGCGTGCTGCCAGGGACCGGCGGACTGACCAGGCTCACCGACAAGCGCGGCGTCCGGCGCGACCTCGCCGACGTGTTCGCCACCACCGCTGAGGGAATCAGGGGCCAGCGCGCCATCGACTGGCGGCTGGTCGACGAGATCGCCAGGCCATCGGAATTTGGCGCGACCGCGCGCCGGATCGCCGAGCAGGCGATCCGGCGCTCCCCCGGCCCGACCGGCGGCAGCGGGGCCGAGTTGCGGCGCGTAGCGTGTGAAGCTACCGAAGACAGCTTGCGGTACCGGCATGTCCTCGTCGAGCTCGACCGCCGCGCGGCGACGGCCACGCTCACCATCGCCGGCCCGGCAGCGCCGCCAGCCGGAATCGCCGCGCTGCACGAGACAGGGGCAGCCGCGTGGCCGCTGGCCGCGGCCCGCGAGCTCGACGACGCGATCAGCAGGCTCAGGTTCGCCGAGCCCGAGCTCGGGACCTGGCTGCTGAAGACGGCCGGCGATCCAGTGAACGTCCTGGCCACCGACGATGTGCTGAGCGGCTCGGACGACTGGCTCGCGCGGGAGATCATCGGACTGTGGAAGCGCACGCTGTGGCGGCTCGAGGCCAGCAGCAGGTCGCTGATCGCGCTGATCGAGCCCGGCAGCTGCTTCGCCGGGACCCTGCTCGAGGTGGCGCTCGCCGCCGACCGCCAGTACATGCTCGACGGCGTGTTCGAAGACGGCCCGCCTGCTGGGGGCTCCGGGGGGTCGTCCTCCCGGGTCAGCACCGGTCAGCAACCAGCCGTGATCCAGCTCGGGACCATGAACGCGGGCCCGCTGCCCGCCGCCGGCGGAGCGACACGGCTGGCCGTGCGGTTCGCCGGGCACGGCCTGGACGCGGCACTGGCCGCGTCCGGCAAGGAGCTGCTGGCCGCCGACGCCGCCGGGCTGGGGCTCGTCACGGCCGCACCCGATGACCTCGACTGGGACGACGAGCTGCGGCTGGTGATCTCCGAGCGAGCGGGCTTCTCCCCCGACGCGCTGACCGGGATGGAGGCGAGCCTGCGGTTCGCCGGCCAGGAATCCACGGCCACCAAGATCTTCGGCCGCCTCGCGGCGTGGCAGAACTGGATCTTCCTGCGGCCCAACGCGTCAGGTCCGCAGGGAGCGCTGCGCAGATACGGCACCGGCCAGCGCGCCGACTTCGACCGGAAGCGAGTCTGACCATGACCAGCAGCGATCTGGGTGGCACCGAGAAGAACGAGGCTGACTTCGTCATGTCAGGGCCGGCGCCGGAGCCACCGATTAGCGTGATCGACTACAGCGAGCGGATCCCCAACAACGTCGACCTGGCGACCGACCGCAAGCTGCAGCGCGCGCTCGAGTCCTGGCAGCCGCGGTTTCTCGACTGGTGGGCCGCCCTCGGCCCGTCGCTGCCGACCAGGGATGTCTACCTGCGCACCGCGGTCGCCATCGGCAGGGACGGCTGGGCCAGCTGGGCCAGGGTGCCGATGGAGCAGTACCGGTGGGGCATCTTCCTGTCCGAGCGCGGCGGCGAGCCGCGGCAGATCGCGTTCGGCCAGCACAAGGGCCAACCCGCCTGGACCCAGGTGCCCGGCGAATACCGCAGCGAGCTGCGGCGGCTGATCGTCGTCCAGGGCGACACCGAGCCAGCCTCCGTCGAGCAGCAGCGGCACCTCGGCGCCACCGCCCCCAGCGTGTATGACCTGCGGAACCTGTTCCAGGTCAACGTCGAAGAGGGCAGGCACCTGTGGGCGATGGTCTACTTGCTGCACGCCTACTTCGGCAGAGACGGCCGCGAAGAGGCCGAGCAGCTGCTCCGGCGGCACTCAGGCCACCCGGACAGCCCGCGGATTCTCGGCGCGTTCAACGAGGAGACTACCGACTGGCTGTCGTTCTTCATGTTCACCTACTTCACCGACAGGGACGGCAAGTACCAGCTCGGCACGCTCAAGGAGTCGGGCTTCGATCCGCTGTCCAGGACCTGCGAGTTCATGCTGCGCGAGGAAGCGCACCACATGTTCGTGGGCACCACGGGCGTGCAGCGGGTCGTGCAGCGCACCGCGGCCGCCATGGCGGCCCGCGGCGGCTCTGACGACGTCTGGCCCGACGGCGCCATCCCGCTGCCGGTGATCCAGAAGTACCTGAACCAGCACTACTCGCTGTCGCTCGACCTATTCGGCTCGGAGACCTCGTCCAACGCCGCCGCCTATTTCACGGCCGGGCTGAAGGGCCGGTGGATGGAGACAAGGCGCCACGACGACCACGTGCTGACCGGGGCCAGTATGGAGGTTCCCGTCGTGGCCGACGGCGCGATCGGCAGCCGCACCGTGCCCGCGCTCACGGCCCTCAACCTGGACCTGCGCGATGAGTACGTCGCCGACTGCGAGCGCGGGCTGCGCAAGTGGAACGCCGAGCTGGAGAAGGCAGGCATCGAGGAGCGCCTCGCACTTCCGCACGCTGGCTTCAACCGCGGTGTCGGCGCCTTCGCCGGACATTTCATCAGTCCACTTGGCAACGTGCTCAGCGCTGAGGAATGGCAGGGTTCCGCGGCAAATTGGCTGCCGACCACGGACGACACGGCGCGGGTCGCCGAGCTGATGGTGCCGCATTATGAGCCAGGCGACTTCGCGAGCTGGCTGGCCCCGCCGCCCACCGGGATCAACGACCTGCCCGTGGAGTACGACTACGTCAGGTTCTGAGCCCGGACTGCTAAGAGAACATGGCGATCTGGCGCATCTTGTTGGTCGCGTCCAGCGCGGCCACCTTGTACGACTCCGCCAGCGTCGGGTAGTTGAACACGGCGTCTACCAGGTAGTCGACCGTGCCGCCGCAGCCCATCACGGCCTGGCCGATGTGCACAAGCTCGGTGGCGTTGGTGCCGAACACGTGCACCCCGAGCAGCGTGCGGTCCTCCAGGGAGACGAGCAGCTTCAGGACGCCGTAGGAGTCACCGATGATCTGGCCGCGTGCCAGCTCCCGGTACCGGGAGACGCCAACCTCGAAGGGAACGCTGCCGGCCGTCAGCTGGTCCTCGGTCCTGCCGATGAAACTGATCTCCGGCAAGCTGTAGATACCGATCGGCGGCGCCTGGCCGAGCGCCGGATGCGGTTCGCCGCACGCGTGGTGCGCCGCGAGCCTGCCCTGCTCCATCGACGTCGCGGCGAGCGCGGGGAAGCCGATCACATCGCCGACCGCGTAGATGTGCGGAACGGCGGTGCGGAAGTTCTCGTCCACCTCGATCCTGCCGCGATGGTCGGCGGACAGGCCAGCCGCGGCGAGGTCGAGCTCATCGCTCATCCCCTGCCGGCCAGCTGAGTACATGACCACGTCGGCGGGGATCTTCTTGCCGCTCTTCAAGCTCGCGATCGCACCCTCAGGGCGGGCCTTCACCGATGCCACCGTCTCTCCGAACCTGAAGGTCACCGCCAGGTCGCGGAGGTGATACTTGAGCGCCTCGACGACCTCGATGTCGCAGAACTCCAGCATCCTGTCGCGCTGCTCGACGACGGTGACCTTCGTGCCGAGCGCGGCGAACATCGAGGCGTACTCGATCCCGATCACCCCCGCGCCGGCGACGACCATCGATCGCGGCACGTGCTCCAGGTTCACGATGCCGTCCGAGTCGATGATCGTCCTGTCGTCGAACTCGACCGATGCCGGCCTCGCCAGCCTGGTGCCCGTCGCGATGACGATCGCCTCAGCGCTTGTTCGGTGCGTGCGCCCGCCGTCGTCGATCTCGACCACGTGCGGCTCGGCGAAGCGGCCGGTGCCCGTGAGGATCGCGACCCGGTTTCTCGACAGCTGGCTGCGCACGACGTCGATCTCGCGGCCCACCACGTGCCGCGTCCGCGCGGCCAGGTCAGCGATCGTGATCTCGTCCTTCACCCGGTAGCTCTGGCCGTACATCTCGTGCTGATTGGCGCCGGTGAGATAGAGCACCGCCTCGCGCAGCGTCTTCGACGGGATCGTGCCCGTATTCAGGCAGACGCCGCCGATCATGTCCCTGCGTTCGATGATGCCGACTTTCCTGCCGAGCTTGGCTGCCGCGATCGCGGCCTTCTGGCCGCCAGGACCTGAGCCGATCACCAGCAGGTCATAGTCGTACACCCTCGCAGTGTGACACCGGAACCGGCACTTTTGAACCCCGGCGAATCCGGCGGCGCGCTGCACAACCCGCCTGTGCACGGGCGTTAGCTCTCGTTCGCGGCGGGTAGAGCCGCCGGGACGCCGGCCCGACGGAGGTAAGCGGCATGAGCAGGCGAAGCAGGAAGCTGGCCACGCATCGTGAGCAGCAGGCCAGCGCGCTACCTCCGCAGACGGCCGGCGCGCCGGGGCCTGACAGCCCGCTCGAACTCAGCGGCAGCGGCTGGGCAGCGACGCTCCGCCGGACGCTGAAGAAGTTCAAGGCCGACCGCTGCACCATGACCGCGGGCAGCCTCGCGTACAGCTGGTTCCTTGCCCTGTTCCCTGCCCTGATCGCGCTGCTCGGCGTCGCGTCGCTGATCCGGTTCGGCAGCGGCACGGTCACGCACATCGTCAACGGGCTCAACAAGGCGCTGCCGCCGGGAGCGGCCAGCGTCTTCACGCAGGCGGTTCACTCGGCAACGAGCAGGACATCGCACGGGTCGCTCGTCGTGATCATCATCGCGACCGTCATCGCGCTCTGGAGCGCCTCGGGCGGGATGGTCGCGATGCAGACGGCCCTCGACGTCGCCTATGACGTTCCTCGGGACAGGAACTTCTTCGCCGCGCGGATCGTGGCTATTGAGCTCATGGTCGCCACGGTAGTCCTGGGCGGCGCCGCCGCCGCGCTCATCGTCTTCGGCGCTCCGCTTGGCACCTCGATCGAGCACCACCTGTCGCTCAGCAGCGCGGCGTTCACGGTCGTCTGGAACCTCGCACGGTGGCTGGTCACCATCGTGGTCGTCACCCTGCTGTTCTCGGTCTACTACTACCTGGCGCCCAAGCGCGAGGCGCCGCGCTGGCAGTGGGTGAGCCCAGGCGGCGTGCTCGGCACGCTGATCTTCCTGGCCGCCTCGCTCGGGTTCTCCTTCTACGTCGCCAGGTTCGGCTCGTACGGCAAGACCTATGGCGCGCTGGCTGGCGTCGTCATTCTCATGCTCTGGCTCTACCTCACCGGCCTCGCGGTGCTGCTGGGCGGCGAGCTCAACGCGGAGGCCGAGCGCCAGGCAGCTGTCGAAGGAGGCCATCCTCATGCCACGGAGCGGGCAGAACGGATCGAGGCGGGTTCCTGACTCCTGACGAGCCGGCCGGCGCGTCCGGGCCGGCGCGTGATCTCGGCCGGGTCCGGGATCAGGAATGCGGCTTGCCGCATCCTTTCACCGCCGCCAGCCTGCGCATCACACGCACCATCTGTTCCGTCGACGGAGCGGGCGGCAGCGGCGGCGCGTCCCCGCGCTCGAACGCGTCGAGGAGGAGCGCGACGAACCGGCGCCAGGTGTCAGGCGCGTCGGCCCTGGTCGCCTGGCCCACCGCCGCGCTCGCGATCAGCAGCAGGAGCAGGTCCTCGCCGACGAAGTCCGCGCGGAGCTTGCCCGCCGCCTTGGCGCGTCCGATCAGGCTGACGACCTGGGCGTTGGCGGTGGCACGCAGTCGCTCGATGCGCTCGTCAGCGGCCAGGGCCATCGACAGCAGGTCGGAGAGGCCGCGGTCAGCCGCCTGAAGCTCGCAGATTCTCCGCACGTACCCGGCGAAGCCCGCCCACGGATCGGCGGCCGCCGTAGCCTCCGATGCCGCGTCGGCGTACTGGCTCACCTTCCCGATCAGCGCGGCGGCGACGAGCTGCTCGCGGGCAGGGAACCTGCGGTACAGCGTCGCGATTCCGACGCCCGCTCGCTGGGCGATCTCCTCAAGCGGCGCATCGAGGCCGTGCTCGGCGAACACGTCGCGAGCCGCCGCGACGATCGCCGCGCGGTTGCGCTCGGCATCCGCGCGCAGCCGCCGCGGCCCGGGCTCAGCGCCGCAGCCACCATCCTGCCCGGTGTGATCCGCCCCCATCGGTCTATCGTATCCATGTGGAGGGTCTCCTCCGTTATCCCCGCCGAACGGAGCAGCAGCGTGGAACCGATTGCAGCCTTGCGCCACTCGCACGACACCTTGCGCGCGAACGTCGAGCCGCTCGACGAGGACAGCCTGGCGCAGCGCTCCTACTGCAGCGACTGGTCGATCGCGCAGGTGCTCAGCCACCTCGGGTCCGGGGGCGAGATCTTCTCGCTCTTCCTGGACGCGGGCCTTACCGGCACCGAGCCGCCAGGCCCTGACACGTTCCCGCCAATCTGGCAGGCATGGAACGAACGCACCCCGCAGGCTCAGGCGACGGACGCACTGGCCGCCGACGAGGCTCTGGTCAAGCGGCTCGAATCACTCAGCCCCGCCGAGCGGGACTCGATCAGGCTGCAGCTGTTCGGCATGGACCTGGATGCCGACGGCCTGGCCAGGATCCGGCTCGGCGAGCACGCCGTGCACAGCTGGGACGTCGCGGTCGCCATCGACCCTGCGGCCACGGTAGCCGCCGACGCGGTCAGCCTGCTGCTCGACAGCCTCGGGCCGCTGATCGCCAGGGCTGGCCTGCCGGCCGCCAGCCCGCAGGCCATCCGTGTCACCACCAGCAGCCCGGAGCGTGCGTTCGTGCTGGAAACGGGCGACCCGGTCAGGCTCGAGCCCGCTGACGGCGTCTACGGTGCTGGCCCGCGGCTGCGACTGCCCGCCGAGGCGCTGATCAGGCTCGTCTACGGCAGGCTCGACGCCGGGCACACGCCGGCCGTCGAGGCCGACGGCGTAGACCTGGACGACCTGCGCCGGATGTTCCCTGGCTTCTGACCACTCTGTCGTCGCGACAACACCAAGCCAGGAAGGACGCACCGTGCATCTGTCCGTCAAGGCACGCGATCTGCCGGGCCGCATCGCGACCGGCGGCTATATCCTGCACTCCGGGCTCGACAAGTGGCACGCCGACGCGGTGCGGGCCGACGCGCTGCACCGCATGGCAGCCAGTGCCTTCCCCGTGCTGAAGACCATCCCGCCGGAGCGTTTCCTGCGCGTGCTCGCTGCCGGGGAGATAGCGATCGGCTCGGCCCTGCTCGCGCCCGTCGTCCCTGGCGCGCTCGCAGGCGCGGCGCTGACCGGCTTCTCCGGCGCCATGCTCGCCATGTACGCGCGCACGCCAGCGTTGCGCAAGCCGGGCAGCATCTGGCCGAGCCAGACGGGCACCGCGGTGAGCAAGGACGTCTGGATGCTGGGCATCGGCCTCGGGCTGCTCGGCGGCAGCCTCGCCGATCGCGGGAAGGACACCTGACCGGAGCTGGCCTGGCCGGCGGCAGGCGAGCCGCCGCCGTTACGGTAGAGCCCGTGACCCTTGACGGCCGCCTGCTTGTCGACGCGCACGTGCATGTCGCGAGGCTGCGCACGCTGTCCGAGGACTGGCAGGGCTGGGCGCGCACGTTCGGTGCGCAGACGCCGATGCGGGCCCTGTTCGACGCGGACGGAGCCCCGGTTCCCGCCGCGCTCGACGAGCATTTCGCCGGCCAGGGCGCCGACCACGTGCTGCTGTTCACCGAGCACAGCCCCAAGGTCACCGGCATCCAGCCGATCGAGGACGTGCTGCCGGTCGTGCGGCAGAACCCGCGGCGGTTCCGCCCCGTCGCCAACCTCAACCCGCACCTGCACTACCCGGTCGCCGCCGAGCTTGCCAGGCAGGTCGGCCTCGGCGCGATCGCGGTCAAGATCCACCCGGTGCACGGCGGATTCGAGGCACGTGACCGGATGCTCTACCCGGCCTACGCGTGGGCTGAGCAGCGCGGGCTGCCGGTGATCGTGCACTGCGGCACGTCGACCTTCGCGGGTTCTGTCAACTCCTACGCCGACCCGATCCTGCTCGACGACGTGTTCAGGGACTTTCCTGATCTCGTGGTCGTCCTCGCGCACGGCGGCCGCGGCTGGTGGTATGACCAGGCCGCGTTCCTCGCGCTCATGAAGCCGAACGTCTGGCTCGAGCTGTCCGGGCTGCCGCCGCAGCGGCTGGCCAGCTACTACGGCAGCACGCTGCCGCGGCTGGCGGACAAGATGATCTTCGGCACCGACTGGCCAGGCGTTCCCGGCGTGCAGCAGAACGCCCGGGTTCTGGAGAAGACGCTGCTCGAGGCCGGCTGCGCGGCCGAGCAGGTCACCGCCGCCCTGGGCGGCAACGCGGCCCGCGTCTTCCGGCTCGCCACCGAGTAACTCGCCACCTGACACGGCGTACGGGCGACCCGCCACCTTCGCCAGCGGGGGGCCGGCGCACTGGCCGGCGGGTCGCCCGGCCTCACCGATCATGGCCGCCCGGCCTGAAGGCATCCTGAGCGCGCGCTGCAGATTGGCAGGATCCGGGTGAACAATTACCCCCGCTTATACCAGAGCGAATTGATCCCGCCTGGATTATTCAAATCGCTCAGGCTGATGACGCCGCGAGGCAAATGTGCGCCGGAACAGCGATTTCCAGAATTCGCAATTACAAGAGAATTTCCTTCGCGGCTAGCTTATGATCATCGGGGACCAGTCCTTATCGCAATCCCATTGCGTTTTGGTCAGTCAATTACGGACGAAGGATGTTATGCCGCCAGTCGCGTATCGCCGCCGTACGTCAATCCTGAATGCACGGCGCCCTGGCAAGCGACTCGCGCGGGCGGCGACGGTGCTGGCCGCGGCCGCGGCATCCGCACTCGCCGGCCAGGCGGCCGGGTACGCCAGCACGCACACGGGCCCGCCGCATGTCAGGACCGCGGCCGATCCTTTCTCCCCGGCGTACGAGCACGCCTACCGCCAGGGCGTGGTGCCGTCCACGGCGAGCCTGGCGCGGATGCGCGCGTGGGCAGGACCGCCCCGCAGCGGCGCCAGGGCGATCTCGTCCTCCCAGCTGATATACGGCGGAGGCATCAACGGGATCGGCGTGACCACCGGCCACGAGAAGGTCTTCCTGGTCTTCTGGGGCTCCCAGTGGGGAACGGCAGGCAAGGATGGCGGCGGCCACGTCACGCTGGCCCGCGATCCGTCGGGCGAGGTGCCGTACCTGCAGCGCCTGTTCAAGGGACTGGGCACCGGCGGGGAAACCTGGTCAGGCGTCCCGACCCAGTTCTGCCAGGGCGTTCGGTCGGGCTCCACGTCATGCCCGGCGAGCAACAGCCAGCACGTCGCCTATCCGGCCGGCGGCGCCCTGGCCGGGGTGTGGGCAGACGAGAGCGCCGCGGCGCCTGGCCGGGCCACGGGACATCAGCTCGGCGTCGAGGCCGTCACGGCCGCGGCCCATTTCGGTAACACCACGGCAGGATCAAACCGGAATGCTCAGTACCTCATCCTCTCCCCCACCGGGACCCATCCGGACGGTTTCAACACGCCTTCCGGCGACTTTTGCGGCTGGCATGACTGGAACGGCGATTCCACCCTGCCCGGCGGCCCCGTTTCCTCGCCCTACGGCCATATCGCGTTCTCGAACCTGCCGTACATAACCGACGCCGGCCGGGCGTGCGGCGAGCATTTCCTTAATTCCGCCAGAGCCGGCCTGCTGGACGGCGTGTCGATCGTCAGCGGGCACGAGTATGCCGAGACCATTACGGATCAGAACCCCGCCGGCGGCTGGACCGACGCGAGCGGCGACGAGACCGCGGACCTGTGCGAGTGGAACTCCGGGCCCGGAGCCAGGACAGCGAACCTGACGCTGACGACCGGTACCTTCGCGATGCAGCCGCTGTGGGTCAACGGAGCCGGCCGCGCGGGAGGCACCTGCGAGTTCACCCACGCGATCGTCCGCAACGGCGGCGGCGGGGGCGGCGGCGGGGGCGGCGGCAACACGGTCACGGTGACGAACCCTGGCGCCCAGCACACCCAGCGCTACGCGGTGGTGAGCCTGCACATCCAGGCCGCCGACTCGGCGCCGGGCCAGACCCTCAGCTACTCCGCCGCGGGTCTGCCGCCCGGCCTGATCATCGGCCCGTCGACGGGCACGATCATCGGCAGGCCGAGCCAGACGGGCGTGTACAGCGTCGTCGTGACGGTCACGGGCACGGCCGGCGGGACCGGGTCAGCCGCCTTCACCTGGACCGTCTCGGCAGGCGTCGGCGTGCTCGCCGAGCTGCTCGCCGGCGCCCCATGGCAGGCACGTACTCAGCTGGCGCTCAGTCCCACCAGAAGCTCCAGATCGGCGCGCTGACCAGGCTCGCCGCGATGCTGGCGATGTCCCTCAGCCCGTTCCTGCCGCATTTGTCGCAGAACACGATGTGCTCGGCGGCCACGCGTTCTGCAGCGGCGAGGCTGCGCGGCGGCCGCTCGACGAGCACCCTGACGTCCGCGAACCCCACCTCGAGGAGCGTGGCGCCGAACCGCTCCTCCCAGGAGCGCAGCACGGCCGCCACCGGCAGCGGCGAGTCGTACCAGTTCACCACGCCGGACCAGCCGAGCCTGGGCAGCAGATCGGCCGGCCGGTCCGCCGCCACCAGGCCGAGCCTGGCCGGCGCCAGCGCATCCACGGCCGCCCTCAGCTCGTCCGCGGCCAGCGGCTCGGTGCCGGGCGGCGCCAGCCCGGGGAACCGCCTGCCGAGCGGCGTGCGCGCCGAGACCGCCGCTCCTGCCTCACCCTCATCCTCCTGCGCCGCTGACCAGCACGCGGCGAGCACCCGCTCGGCCGGCAGCTGATCAAGCGCGCTCACGTCATCGGGCGCGTCGAATTCGCCGTTGTCCCATGGCCTCGCGGTGTCGCCGTCCAGCCCGGCCAGCAGCACGGGAACCAGCCCGGTCTCGCGCCTGATGGCCGACAGCGCGAACCACGCGGCACCCGCGTCGGCGAGCGGCTCGTCGCTCGCCCAGGCCACCACCTCACCGGAGAAGCCGACAACGCGCTGACCAGCAGGAAGGTGCACGCCACCCAGCACGGGCGCACCGTCCGCTGGCAAGCTGGCGTACAGCACGCGGCGACCTCCTCGTCCATGCACGCTCCGATACGTGCACACTGACATCATGCAAGCCGACGTCGTCGTCATCGGAGCCGGCGCGCTTGGCTTGTCTACCGCGCTGCATTGCGCGATCGCGGGCCGCTCGGTCGTGGTCGTGGAGCGGCAGACAGCTGGCTCGCAGGCTTCGGGCCGTGCCGCCGGCCTGTTCAAGTCCGTCCAGGCCGATGAGCTCAGGACGAGGCTCGCCAGGCGGAGCATCGACCGCGCGGTCCGTTTCGGCGACTGGGCTGGCGTGCCGCTGGCTGTGACCAGGTCGGGCAGCTATCTGATCGCGAGGACCGGAGCGCACCGGGAGTACCTGCGCAGCGAGGCCAGCCAGTCCCGCGGCTGGGGCGTCGATCTCCGGAAGGCCAGCAGCGCGGAGATCGCGGGTGCCGTCTCTTACTACCAGGACGCCAGCAGCACGCGGTTCGCCCTCTGGTGCCCGGAGGACGTCTACGTCGAAGAGCCGATCGATTTGATCAGCGCCTATCAGGCCGCTGCCAGCCTGCACGGCGCCGAGGTGCTCGAGCACGAGGCCGTCACGGCCATCACGCTGTCCGGCGGCCGCGTCGCTGGCGTGCGGACCGCGCAGCGCTCGATCGCCGCGGTCGCCGTCGTGGACGCGGCAGGGGCGTGGACCAGGCAGGTGGCCGAGCTGGCCGGCGGCACCGTGGCTGTCGCGCCGGTGCGGCACCAGCTGCTGATCACCGATCCGGGCGGCACAAGCCAGGACGATCCGATCGTCCGCGTCGTCGACGCGGCCGTCTACCTGCGTCCCGCCCGGGGAGGGCTGATGGCCGGCGGCTTCGAGAGCGGGCCGCTCACGTTCGACGTGGGCGCGCCGCCTGACCAGGTGCCGCTGGACCGCGCGGTGCTCGACGGCCTGGCCAGCCACGTCGAGCGTGAGGTGCCGGCCGCGCGCGGCCCGGTTGCCGAGCACCGCGGCGGCATGTTCACGATGAGCCCTGACGGCCGGTTCGTGCTCGGGCCCGTGCCTGACGTGCCCGGCCTGTGGGTCGCGGCCGGCTGCAACGGCTCGGGGTTCTCGTCGTCGCTGGCGCTCGGAGAGGAACTGGCCGGGCAGGTCACGGGGTCAGCGGATCCGGGACCGCTCGCCGCGCTCGCCCCGGCGAGATTCGGCCGGCTGACTGACAACTACCTGATCGAGAACGGCGTCTGGCAATACGAGCACTACTACGACGCGAGCAGTTCTGACCGAAACAATGCCCAGGAGGCCACGTTATGTCCGCACGTCTTAGCATGGCCGCGGCGTCGAGGATCGCCGCTGTGGCCGGCGTGGTCGCGGTCCTCGGAGCGGCATCGGCAGGCTGCTCGGTCGTGCAGAAGATCGACAAGATCAAGCACACGGTCGACGGCAACAGGGCCACCATCAGGGCTTTTACCGAAGGCCTCAAGGACACGGGGTCGGCTCCCTTTCAGGTCTCCTACGTCACGACGGGCGAGCAGCCCACGACGGTGACGTACGCCGTGCAGCCGCCGAAGAACATCTCCTTCGCCGAGACGGCCTCGGGCGGCGACACCAGCTCCACGAGGCTGATCAGCAACACATCAGGCGAGTACTCATGCTCGCAGTCCGAGTCAGGCGCGCAGTGGTCCTGCGACAAGCTCGGCAAGGCGAGCGCGATCGCGCAGAAGGAGCTGTTCGCGATCTACACCCCCGATCACTGGGTCACGTTCCTGCACGTCTTCGCGATCGGCGCGGGTCTGGCCGGGGACAAGGTGACGACGTCATCGAGAACCGTGAACGGCTTCGCCATGCACTGCGTCGACCTGTCCGCCAAGGGCCAGGGCACGTCCACGATCTGCACGACGAAGCAGAACATTCTCGGCTACGCGAAGGTCGCATCCCAGTCGACGAGCTTCGCGATCAAGAGCTACACGTCGTCGCCGCCGGCCTCGGCCTTCGCGCTGCCGCCTGGCGCGACGATCACCGACCACTGACGGCACGGGCATCGAGCTGACGCTGCGCCTCGGCGAGCACGGCACCGACCGCGCGCCCGAAACGCACGTCGCAGTCGTGCCGCGTCTCGCCGGCCAGCGCGTTCGCGGCTAGCTCGGTCAGCGCGCGGCGGAGCGCACCGATCGGATCGGATGTCTGCCCTGGCGCGCTCGACCGGCCGGCCTCGCCCCACAGCCAGAGCTCGACGCCGTCGCTCACGCCAGCCGCGCCGAGCGTCACGGTCATCGCGCTGGACGCGCCGCCCTCGTGATGCAGGATCAGGTGCGTGACGTCGCCGGGACCGGCGTCGGCCGTGACATCCCGCACCGGCCCCAGGCTGGCCCAGAGCAGTGAGACAAGGTGCGGCGCGAGATCCCAGAGCGCGCCCTTCTCGCGCCGCCACGGCGTGTTGAACGGATTGCCGGACGCCAGCGCCGAGCCCAGCCAGACGGCCTGCCCACCGATCCACCGCTGACCAGCCACCGCCGCCAGCCAGTCCCTGACGTCCTGCTGGAAGCGCCCGGTGAAGAAGACCACAGATGCGACCCCGGCCGAGCGCACGGCGGACACGAGCGCGGCGCCGGCCTCCTCGGTCGTCGCGATCGGCTTCTCGAGCAGCAAGTGCTTCCCCTCGGCCGCCGCCCGCGCAGCGAGCCCGGCCTGGACGTCGGGCGGCATCGAGAACGCGACGGCATCGACGTCGGCCAGCAAGTCATCGAAGGCGCGATACCGAACGCAGTCGTAACTGTCCGCCAGCGCCGCGGCCGCCTGCTCGTTCCTGCCCCAGACGCCTGCCAGCCTGATGCCCGCGGTGGAGGCGAGCGCTGGCGCGTGCACGATCCTGGCCCAGTGACCGGTGCCGGCCAGCCCGATGGTGAACGCGCTCATCCAGGGCACACGGCCACGGCCCGCACAGGGAACGAGGCCATGCCCCGCACCGGCGCCGGGAGCGCCGTCAGCCTCGCGCCGCCGGCCGGCATCGACTCCAGGTTGGCCAAGTGCTCGATGATCGGGATGCCCGCGCCAAGCAGCCCCTGGTGCGCGGGCCTGGCGGGATCGTCCGGGTCGTCGACGTTCAGCGAGTCGATGCCGACGACGGCCGGACCCGCGTCGATCAGCGCGGCGACGGCGTCCGCGGTCAGGTGCGGGCTGCCGGGCCCGGCGTAGCTGGGGGTGCCCCAGTGCCGTGCCCACCCGGTGTGGATCAGCACGGCCCGGCCGGCGAGCCGGCCGGGCTCGTCCAGGCGGTCCCGGCCGATCGAAGTCACGTCCAGCGCCGTCACCAGCGCGATCGGGACATCCACGAGCCGGTCGAGCGGCAGCTCGCCGATGTCGGCGAGGCCTGCGTGGTAGTGAAGTGGAGCGTCGATGTAGGTGCCCGTGTTGCCGACGAGGGTCAGCGACGTTACCTCGAAGGAGACGCCTGGCCCGAGCCATGCCGCGGTCTCGGCACGCGAGAGCACGGTGCTCAGCTCGGGCGGGGCCAGCCCCGGATAGGTCACCAGGCCGGCGGAGATCTCGTGCGACAGGTCGAGGATCAACTAGCGCGTCACTTCGTCGAAAGCCCCGGCGAAGGCCGCCGCGATCTCGCTCAGCTCGGCCTCGGTGATCACGAACGGCGGCGAGACCTGCAGCGCGACCCCGCGCAGCAGCCTCGTGATGACGCCGCGGTCGCGGACGGCACTGACCAGCCGCTGCCCGATAGCCGGGTCAGCCGCGCGGTAGTCCTCGGCGATCTCCACCGCGGCCAGCAAGCCGGTTCCCGCCCTGACCGCGCTGACGGCCGGGTGCTCGGCAAGCGGCGCGGCGATCGCGGCAAGGACCGGCTCGAGCGCCGCGACCCGCTCGACAAGCCGCTCGCGCTCGATCAGGTCCAGGTTGGCCAGCGCAACGGCCGCGGCCGCCGGATGCCCTGAATAGGTGTAGCCGTGCCGGAACACCTCGGCCGAGCCTGGCTGCCAGAACGGCTCAGCGACCCTAGGGCCGGCGATCACGGCGCCGATCGGCAGGTAGCCAGAGCTGAGGCCCTTGGCGCTGGTGATCAGGTCGGGATCGAGGCCGAACCGCTCACTGGCGAACCACCTGCCCACCCTGCCGTAGCCGGTGATGACCTCGTCGGCGACGAACAGGACGTTGTGCCGACGGCAGATCTCCCGCACCGCTGCCAGGTACCCGTCGGGCGGCGGGTAGACGCCGCCCGCGCCGATCACCGGTTCGCAGAAGAACGCGGCCACGTGATCGGCCCCGAGCTTCTCGATGGTCTTTTCCAGTGCGGCCGGGTCGTCCCACGGCACCTGCTCGACCTGGCCGACCAGCGGCGCGTAAATCTGCGTGAGCAGCGGGATGCCGCCGAGCGAGGTGCCGTAGGCGTTCATACCGTGATAGGCGTGCGTCCGGGAGATGATCACCTGACGGCCAGGCTCGCCGACCGCGCGCCAGTAAGCCCTGGCGAGCTTGCCAGCGGTATCGACCGCGTCGGAGCCGCCGCCTGGCGTCAGGAAGACCTTGGCGCCGGGCATCGGCGCAAGGTCGGCGATCCTCGCGCACAACGCCTCGACCGGCGAGTTGGTGTAGTACTCGAAGGTCTGGAAGCCGGCGATCTGGCGCATCTGCGCGGCGGCCGCCTCGGCGAGCTCGGCCCGGCCGTAGCCGACGTTGCAGTACCAGAGGCTGGCCAGCGCGTCCAGATACGGGCGCCCGTCGGCGTCGTAGACCGTCGAGCCTTCGCCCCTGACGATGCTGATCGCGTTGCCCGCGAGGGCCGCCATGTTCGCGAACGGGTTCCAGAAGGCGCTCTTGTGCGCCGGATCGATTTGCCCCATGGTGTCGATCATGGCAGACAGATCGGTAGCGACGGACAGGGGACCGCTGCACGGCGTCCGGGTGCTCGACCTGACCTCGGTGGTGATGGGGCCGCTCGCGACGCAGATCCTCGGCGACCTCGGCGCCGACGTGATCACGGTGGAGAGCCGGGACGGCGACATCAACAGGACCATGAGCAGCGGCCCGGTGCGCGGCCTGTCCGGCGTGTCGCTGAACTTGCTGCGGAACAAGCGCAACGTGCGCATCGACCTGTCCAGGCCGGAGGGCAGGGCGGCCGTGCTGCGGATCGCGGCCGGCAGCGACGTGCTGGTGACGAACCTGCGGCCGGCCTCGGTTCGCCGCGCGGGCCTGGACTATTCCGCCGTCGCCGAGGTCAGGCCCGACGTCGTCTACTGCCAGGCGACCGGGTTCGCGTCCGACTCAGCAGAGGCCGACAAGCCGGCGTTCGACGACATCATCCAGGCCGCCAGCGGCGTACCGGACCTGATGCGGCTCGCCGGCATGCCGCCCGCGCTCGCGCCGATGCTGCTCGCGGACAAGGTCTGCGGGCTCGTGATCGCCTACGCCGTCATCGCGGCGCTGTTCCACAGGGAGCGGACCGGCCAGGGGCAGCGGGTCGAAATCCCGATGCTCGACGCGATGCGAGCGTTCACGCTCGTCGAGCACGGCGGCTCGGCGATACCGCAGCCGCCGCGCGGCCCGGCAGGCTACCCGCGCATCCTCACCCCGCTCCGGGCGGTGGCGGCCACGGCCGACGGCTGGATCGCGCTGCAGCCGCACCGCGACGAGCAGTGGAAGGCCCTGGTGCTCGCCGCGGGCCTCGACGAGCTCGCCGACGACCCGCGGCTGTCGGTCAGGAGCCTCTGGCGCGAGCCCGGCTTCGGCTACGCCACGCTCGGCCGCGTGCTCGCGACGAAGACCACGGCCCGGTGGCTGGCGTTCTGCGAGCAGCACGGGATTCCCGCCGCCGAGGCCGCGGGCATCGACGACATCATCGCCCTGCTCCCTGACGCCGAGCACCCGGACGCCGGGACCTACAAGCTGATCCCGCCGCCCGCGCGGTTCTCGGCAACGCCGGCGTCCGTCCGCCGGCCAGCGCCGCTGCCCGGCCAGCACACGGCCGAGGTGCTCGCCGAGGCGGGCTTCACCGACGGCGAGATCGCCGCCCTCATTGACTGGCCAAGCTAACCCTTTTGGACATGACCACCGAGCGCTCGTAGTCGCGGTCGAGCCTGACCAAGAGGACTAGGGCAGGCGGCTGAGCCAGTCCGTGACCTGGGAGTTGAAGAGCTCCGGCTGGTCGACGTTGCACGCGTGCCCGGCATCGGGGATCACGACGAGCGCGGCGTTCTGCACCTTCGCGGTCACGTAGTCGGCCGCGCCGAGGAACGGCTTGTCGTCGGCGCCGACGACCACGAGAACGGGAACCCCGACCGACGGCAGCGCGTCGATGACCCGGCCGTCCTGCTGAGTGAGCATGCCGCGGGCCGCCCTTGCGCGACCGAACTCACCCTCCTTCTCCAGGCGTGCGGCAGTCGCGAGCGATCTGTCGTTCCACTTCCGCCGCGCCTCGTCATTGCGGAACCCGGGGCCCGTGTCGCAGAGCAGCAGGCCCGCCACGCGCTCAGGATGCTCCAGCCACAAGCCAAGCGAGAGGTAGCCGCCGAGCGACAGGCCACCGAGGATCGCCCGCTCCGCCCCGCGCGCGTCCAGCAGCGCTGCCATGTCGTCCAGGCATGCCTGATGCGTGTACTCGGCCTGGTCGTCGGGAGAATCGCTGCGGCCGTGACCGCGCATGTCCCACGTGATCACCTGACGGCCGGCCGACAGCGCAGCCGCGTTGGGAGCCCACATCCGTGCCGACGAGCCGAAGCCGTGGGTCAGCAGCAACGGCAGCTTATCCCCGCCATCACCGTGCACATCGTAGCTGATGCGGACGTTGCCGCGATTTAGGTGGGGCACAGTGTCTCCTTCAGCCGGTGCGGACGTCGCGGAACGGAATCCCGGTGCTGACGTCAGGCGCGCGGGGCAGGCCGAGTATCCGCTCGGCGATGATCGAGCGCTGAATCTCGTCCGTGCCGCCGGCGATCGAGATCGCGGGCACAGAGATCGCGATCTCGGTGATCGTCCCGCCGAGCAGCGACTCGGGCCCGGCCAGCAACCCGGCCGCCCCGGCGATCATCGAGTGCACGTGCGCGGCCTGCCTGGCGATCTTGCTGCTGGCCAGCTTGCCGAGCGAGCCTTCTGGCCCAGGCCGCTGCCCCGCGGCCCTGGCCGCGGCCGCGCGCTCGGCCGTCCACCGGGCCGACCAGGACAGCTCGATCAGCCTGGCGATCTCCTGACGCACGATCGGGTCAGCCGCCCTACCGAGCGCCTGGGCCTGCGAGATCACCAGGTCGGGCCTGCCTGCCCGCTGCGGGTACCACTTGTGCGGCTCGGCTGCCGCGGTGCGCTCCGCGGCCGCCTCGCGCCGCGCGCGGCCGCTGGCGCTGGCCGGCGCTGGCGGGAGCGCGGCCAGCCTGCGCTCATGCGCGAGCGTGGCCCTCGCGATCGCCCAGCCGCCGCCCGGCTCGCCGATGACATGGCGCACGTGTGCGGCGTCGAAGAACACCTCGTTGAACGAGCTGTGCCCGTTCATCTGGCGCAGCGGCCGGACGCTCACCCCTGGCTGGCGCATGGGCAGCACGAAGGCGGTGATGCCCTGATGCTTCGGCACGTCCCAGTCGGTCCTGGCCAGCAGCAGCCCGAAGTCTGCCGTCGCCGCGCCCGTCGACCACACCTTCTGGCCGGACAGCCGCCAGCCGTCACCGTCGCGCACGGCGCGCGACTGCAGGCCCGCCAGGTCAGAGCCCGCGCCCGGCTCGCTGAACAGCTGGCACCAGCTGATCTCGCCGGTGACGGTGGGCCTGATGAAGCGCTCCTTCAGTTCCTCGCTGCCGTGCTCGATGAGAACCGGCGCCACCAGCATCATGCCGACGCCCTCGGGCGGCCCGGGAACGACGGCGCGCTTCATCTCCTCGGCGACCACCCTGCCGAGCGCGCCAGGCAGTCCGCGTCCGCACCACCGTGCCGGCCACGTCGGACACCCCCACCCACTGGTGGCGAGGCGGTCACGCCACACGCGCAGGGACAGCTCAGGATCCCACTGGTCATCGAGGAACTGTCTCACCTCGGCGCGGACTTCGTCCGCGCCGAGGTCACCGGCCGACTCTCTCATCGACCAGCGAACCGCGGCCGACGCCGTTCGGCGGCGGCTTTCACGCCCTCGGCGAAGTCAGCCGTCGGCCAGAGCTTCTGCTGTTCGGTTAGTTCCCTGGCGGTCGCCGCCCGGATCCGGTCCGCGAGCCCGTCCCGCATCGTCGCCCTGATCGCGCGGACCGCGAGCGGCGCCGCCGCCGCGATCTCCGCGGCGAGCTCACGCGCGGCCTCGCGCAGCTCGTCGGCGTCGGCCAGCAGGTCGGCCAGGCCGATGCCCGCCGCTTCCTCGCCGCTGATGCGCTTGCCCGTATACAACAGCTCGCTGGCCCGCTGCTGCCCGACGATGGCGGGCAGCGTCACGGTCAGCCCGAAGCCGTGGTGCAGCCCGATCATGGCGAAGTTGGCGCTGAACCGCGACTGCGGGCAGGCGACGCGAAGATCCGCAGCGCAGGCCAGGCCGAGCCCGCCTCCGATGGCGGCGCCCTGCACCGCGGCCACCACAGGGAGAGCCGCCTGGAAGAGCCGCAGCGCCTGCGCGTAGAGCTCACTGGCGCCCCCGGCTGACCCGACCCTTCGGGCGGCGGATCGACCGGTGAAGTCCGCGCCTGCGCAGAAGTTCTTGCCGGCCGACGTCAGGACGATCGCGCGGGCGCCCTGCTCGTCGAGCCACTCGTAGGAGTCGGCCAGCGAGCCGATCAGCTCGGCGTCGAAGAAGTTGTCGGGCGGCCGCCTGATCTCGGCGGTCCCGACGAACTCCGAGACCGCCGCGGTTACGTCTCCGAACGTCTTGCTCGTCAGTTCGACCACCTCCGAGGACATCGTGTCATCCGCCACCACATCGGCACCAGCCGCACCGGACCGGCCCGAGACGCGCCATCCTGATGCCGGCAGTCTCCATTTCAGGGCGAAAGGAATGACTCAACGAGATGCGGACGGAATGGGCATCACCGTCGACGTCATTTCGGTGACGATGACGGCGATCAAGGGCAGGCAAGCTCAGCATCGTGTCGCTTCAGCTCGTCTAGCCGGTCACCTCACGCTGGGTGAGGTTGCGGGCCCGGCGCGGTCGTCCGGTCGTGCCGGGCGCCGCGCCGGGAGTCAGGAAGCCGGGCTCAGCCGCTGCGCGAGCAACGCAGCCTGCGCTGCCAGGTGATCCGCCGCCTCGACCTGGTCGGGCGCGGCCTGGCCGGCGATCTTGGCGGATTGCTCGGCGAGCTTGGCGACGAGCGCGGCGATATCACGAAGGGCCTCAGAGGGCTCGTTGATGTCGATCTTCGAGAACGGGAACGCGACCGTCACGCGCGGATTTCCCGTGCTCACGACCGGGCGCTTGGCCTTGCTCTCTGCCTCGGCGTTGCCGTTCGTACTGCCATTGGGTGTGCTCATGTAGCTAGCTTCTGCTGCCGGCTCTGCGTCCGGCCAGTGCCGGACGTCCCGCCCCGCTCAGCGGAAGTCCCGGCTGCGGGCGGCCGCGACCACGCGGAGCTTGCGCAGGCTGGTCGCGAGCAGGCTGACCGATCCGTCGAGCCGCTCCACCCGGCCGGACACCAGCAGCGCGCTGGCATCCACGCCTATCTTTCTGTGCCGCTGCCATACGTCGGGCGGGCAGATCACATTCGCCATTCCGGTCTCGTCTTCCAGGGACAAGAAGACCACCCCGCGTGCGGTTCCCGGCTGCTGGCGGTGCGTCACGAGGCCACCTACGGTCACGGCCATGCCGTCCCTCGCCGCGCGCAGGTCCGCAGCCGCTACAACCCCGCGCTCGGCGAGCCCGTCGCGGATGTGCTCGATCGGATGGGTCGCTCCGTAGGTCCCTGTCGCCCACATGTCGGCGAACGTCATCTCGGCCGGCGTCATGGGCGTCAGCGCCGGCGCCGTCATGCCGATGGCCGTGCCGGGCAGCTGCTCGCCACGGATTGAAGCGGCCGCACCCGCCGCCCACAGCGCCTCGCGCCGTTCGAGCCCGAAGCAGCAGAACGCCCCGGCGGTCGCCAGCGCCTCGAGCGCGGGCAGCGACACGGTGGTCCGCCTGGCGAAGTCCTCGAGATCCGCGTACGGCTGGCCTGCCACGACGGCGGCGGCAGCGTCCTTGCCGAGGTTGCGCACCTCGGACAGGCCTACCCTGATGGCGGGCTGGTGCGGGACTGGTTTTCCCATCGATGGGACCCGCTTCACGGACCGCACTGACGGGCGCGTCCTGTTATTGGGAGAAGAAGATTCGAGTGTCGCAAGCACCCCGCTCGCGTTGACGTCGACACCGCGGATCTCGACGCCATGCCTGCGCACGTCGCTGATCAGGCTGGCGGGCGAGTAGAACCCCATCGGCTGCGCGCGCAGCAGCGCCGCGGTGAACGCCGCCGGGTAGTAACACTTCAGCCAGGCGCTGGCGTAGACCAGGTACGCGAAGCTGATCGCGTGCGACTCGGGGAAGCCGTAGCTGGAGAACGCGAGGATCTTCTCGTAGATGTCCTCGGCCACGTCCATGCTTATGTCGCGTGCAGCCATGCCGCTGAGCAGCCGGGCGCGGAGCTCGGTGATCCGCTCGGGCGCGCGCTTGGAGCTCATTGCCTGGCGCAGCCGGTCGGCTTCGGCCGGGCTGAAGCCCGCGCAGTCGATCGCGATCTGCATCATCTGTTCCTGGAACAGCGGAACCCCGAGCGTCTTGCCGAGCGCCTGCTCCATCGAGGGGTGCGGCAGGTACGGCACCTCGTCGCCGCGGCGGCGGCGCATGTACGGGTGCACCGAGCCGCCCTGGATCGGGCCTGGCCGGATAAGCGCGACCTCGACCACGAGATCGTAGAACTCCCGCGGCCGCAGCCTCGGCAGCGTCGCCATCTGCGCCCGCGACTCGACCTGGAACACCCCGACCGTGTCGGCCTCGCACAGCATGTCGTAGACCCCGGCGTCCTCCTGCGGGATCGAGTGCAGGTCCCACCGGACGCCGTGATGCCGCGCCACCAGCTCGAAGCAGTCCCGCAGCGCGGTCAGCATGCCGAGCCCGAGCAGATCGAACTTGACCAGCCCCGCGTACGCGCAGTCGTCCTTGTCCCACTGCAGCACCGAGCGGTTCGGCATCCGCGCCCACTCGACCGGGCACACCTCGCCGACCGGCCGGTCGCAGATCACCATCCCGCCCGAGTGGATGCCCAGGTGCCTGGGGAGCTTCTGCATGCGTTCGGCCAGCGCGATGACCGGCTCGGGGACGCCGGCATCGGGCGGAACCGGCTGTCCTGCCGCATAGGAGCGCGGGCCGACCTGCTTGGACCAGGCGTTCTGCTGTTCCGGCGAGTAGCCGAGCGCGCGGCCGGCGTCCCTGATCGCCATCCGCGGCCGGTACGCGATCACGTTGGCGACCTGCGCGGCCTTGCCGCGGCCGTAGGCGCCGTAGACGTACTGGATGACGTCCTCGCGGCGCTGGTGCTCGATATCCAGGTCGATGTCGGGCGGACCGTCCCGCCCGGCTGACAGGAACCGCTCGAACAGCAATCCATGCTGAACGGGATCGACGCTGGTAATGCCCAGCGCGTAGCAGACCGCCGAATTGGCAGCCGAACCACGTCCCTGGCAGAGAATGCGCTTCTTCTCGCAGAACTCCACGATGTCGTTCACGATCAGGAAGTAGCCGGCGAACCCAAGGTGCTCGATGACATCGAGCTCACGGGAAATCTGCGCGTACGCGCCGGGAATCCGCTCGGCGTCGGGCGTGCCGTAGCGGCCAGGGGTCTTGCGCTCGACCAGGGCCCGCAGCCAGCTCATCTCGGTATGGCGGGGCGGCACGGGGAAGTCAGGCAGCTTCGGCGCGATCACCGTGAAGTCGAACGCGCACTCCTTCGCGAGTTCGACGGTCCGCTCGAGTACCCCTGGGTAGCGGCGCAGCCGGTGCGTCATCTCCTCGCCGGTCCTGATGTACGCGGTGCCCGACGCGGCCAGCCAGCCGTCCATCTCGTCCAGGCTGCTGCGCGCCCTGATCGCCGCGAGCACCTGCGCCAGCTTCGCGTCGGCCGGCCCGGCGTGGTGGACGTTGTTCGAGGCGACCACCCCGAGCCGTTCCTGCCTCGCGAGCTCGAACAGCGCGTCGTTCCGCTCGTCGTCGCCAGGCTGGTCATTGCTGATCAGCTCCACCATGACGTTGTCGCGGCCGAACATCTCGGTCAGCGCCCGCAGTTCCGCCCGCGCCGCGGTCGACCCGCCGAGCTCGCGGGCCAGCGCGGTGGGCACCGTTCCCTTGCGGCAGCCGGTGAGTACCACCCAGTGCCCGTCGTGCGCCCCGGCGAGTTCCGCCAGGTCATACACCGGCCTGCCCTTTTCGCCGCCCGCCAGGTGCGCGGCGCTGATCACCCGGCAGAGCCGCCCGTACCCTTCAGGATCGCGAGCCAGCACGAGCAGATGCCGTCCCACGGGATCAGGGATCCCAGCCCGCGGCGTCCCAATGTTTCCCGTCAGCACAGGCCTCGCGAGCCGGGCACTCACCAGCCGCCGCGGCCGCTCCGGCGCTGACTCCCCCGGCGCCGGCTCCCCCTCTGCCGGCTCACCCTCTGCCGGCTCCCCCTCTGCCGGCTCCGCTTCGCCGGCCCGCCGCATCCCGGCTTGCCAGCCGCTCGCCGGTCCCGCGCCGGGCTGCCGCGCGGCGGCGATGGCTGGCGTGATCACCGGCGGGATATCCAAGCTCAGTTCGGCGCCGAACACCGTCGCGACCTTACTGCCGGCTCCCTCTTCGCTCGCCAGGAAACGAGCGGCGCTCTGGGCGAACTGCGGCACCCCGTACATGCCGTCGTGATCGGTGATGGCAATGGCCGTCAGACCGCACTCGGCCGCCTCGGCGATCAGCTCGCCGGGGGTCGATGCGCCGTCCAGGAAGCTGTACGCCGAATGACAGTGCAGTTCGGCCCACGGAACCTGTTTCCCTGTCGTCACCCGCCGCCGCGTACCCGGACCGGCCGGATCCGGTCCCGCCACCGGCAGCCGGGTAACCGGCCTGCCTGCCCCGTCCGCTGGCTCATCGGGCTCGCCGGGTTTGCTGCCCTGCCGCCATGACAGCCGCCGCTCGAACTCCCGCCACGGCACTGGCGGGTTATCCCAGCCCATTGCTTCTCCTACGCCGGATGGCAGTGTTTCTTACGCCGCATGGCAGTCGGGTTCGATGTAGTAGGTGCGGCCGGACGGGGTCACCCAGGCGAACGTGCCGGGCAGTGGCTGGATGAGCTGCCACCCCACCAGCTGCTTGATCTGGTGGTGGAACCTGCACAGCCCGCCAAGGTTGCACGAGCATGTCTTGCCGCCCTTGTCAAACGGCACCGAGTGGTCAAGGTCACAGCGCCAGACGGGCTGCCGGCAGGTCGGGAACCGGCAGGTCACGTCCCGCGCGGTCACGAACTCGCGCAGCCGGGGCGGCGGCTGATAGCTCGGACTGGCCTGCCCGTGCGCGCATCCGCCCGCCTTCGCGTCGGCAACGGCGTGCAACCTGGCCTTCTCAGCCGCTCTGGCGGCCGCGCGAAGCGTTCGTTGCAGGATCACCGGCAGACCCTCGCTCCCGGGAGAACTCATGCGCTCGGGAGAGACCGTCACGGTGACCCGCTTCACCAAGCTGGCCTGGCCGCCGGCACCAGCACGATCACTGACCTCACGCAGAACCCGCGATACCGCCATTGCCCGGCCACTCTGATCGGTCACGATGACACGCCACTGCACGGCCGCGTCGCAGGCGGCCACGGCCGCGAGGTACCTGGCCTGCTCCGCGGTGATCGGGCCAACCCGGCTCAGCTGGCCAGGCTCGCCCGAGTCCCCGGTCAGCGTCGACCACGGCACCACCAGGTCCAGCAACCCGCCTCCGGCCGGGCGCAGGTTCTCCATGGCGGTCGGCCCAGGTGGCACCCCCGACGGCACCTCCGGCCACGCGGGCGGTGGCCGCGCATCCTTTCCTAGGTCCGCGCTGTCTCCGCCAAGCTGATCACCAATTGGCTGCAGGTCGTCGGGTGGTGGATCAGGATCGGAGCCCCCGGGCTCCGGCGGATCGGGCGGTCTCCCGGCGCCAGGCCGGCCAGGCTGGCCTGGCCGGCCGGGCTGGCTTGGTCGCGTGTTCGGACCGCGGTGGCCGCGCCGGCCGTTGGAGGCGGGCGGACCGTCCGCGAATGGTTCGCCGGGCTGGGGACGAGCCCGCTGTCCTGCGGACGGGCCACCCGCTGGCTCATCGGGCGGGTCATCAGGAGGCTCCTCAGGCGGCCTGGGCTGATCATCGGGCGGGTAGTCGGGCGGGCCGCCCGGCGGATCGTCCGGCGGGCCGTCGGGTGCGGGCGGGATGTACGGCAGGGTGCCGAGCAGCAGCCCGAGGAAGACATGGGCGCGGAGCAGGTCGATGCCGCCGCCCGCGCCGGCCGCCTTCAGCGCCTTTGCCAGCGCAGTGATCCTGGCCATCGCCGCGGCCGCGCGGACGCTCGACAGGCTGTAACCGGCCAGCGACGCGGTCCCGTCCTCGTCGGGATACAAGTTCACTCGCGCATGCCGCTCGGCTTCCTCGCGGCGCCGTTCTGCTCCCTGCGGGTCGGCCGCGATAACGGCGCGGCGCAGGGCGGCTCGCAGCTGCCCTGTGGTCTTGTCTCCGGCCGCCGGGAGCACCTTGGCCTCGACGGACCTGGCCGTCTCCTCGTCAAGCGCCCCAGTCACGTCCGCGATCAGCCGCGCTCGGCCGAGATCGATCTGCCCGCTACGGAGCGCGGCACCGGTCGCGGGCAGCCGCCAGGTCAGCGTCACCGCCACATCGCTCCACCAGGACGCCGAGGCCTGCGACATCGTGAGCGCCAGCGACACCTGCGCGCAGGCCTCTTCGGGGAGCCTGGCCGGGCGGCCTTGCTCGTCGACACCGATCTGAGCGTCGGAGGCAGCCGACCGCGATGCGAGCTCGGCGACGATCGCGAGCTCCCCCGCCTGCGCCCAGGACGCCAGCCGCCGGTAGGACGCGGCCATCCCGGCGAGGGCGCCATCCTCGAGGTCGGCAACGGGACTGGTAGCCAGCCACCCCGCCAGGTCGGGTCCGGTCGGCAGCGACTCGGCAACCCGCCCGGCTGCCATCGTGAGCGGGATGGTCTGGGAGCGGCCTTCGTCGATGGCCTCCAGCAAGTCAGCGAACTCGGCCTCGACCGGGTCAACCTCAGCCGAATCGCTCCCAGCGGGAGAGGCGGTTTCCGGAGCTTCCGAGATCGGCGCAAAGGTCGGCTCGGCCGGGGCGGGGGTCGAGGCTGGCTCGGCTGGGGCTGGCGCTGGCCCGGCTGAGGTCGGCTCGCTCTGGGTAGAGGGCGGGCGGATGGGGCGGTTCCAGGGCGCCGGCCCGGTCAGTGCGGTCAGGAGCGCGTCGACGTCGAGCTCCCAGGCCCACGACATGCCTTCTCGCGGCAACCCGCTGGCCGACGGCAGCGGACGGCCCGGCGTCTGGTCATCCGCACCCGGCATGGTCTCCTCCTCTCACCGCTGACGTATCCGTCTCGATGTCTGGGCTGGCCCGCCTCCCTGGCTCTGACCTGGCTCTACTCGTCTTCGACTATCGTAGCGAGTGCCACTGACAATTAAGTCGACCAGTCGAATTTAATTTCGATCAACTACATCAGTGCGGCACGGTCGCACGCCGTGACGACGACTAGTGCGTTAGTCCCCACCAGAATGTCCAGGTGGGCTGGCCGATCAGGGCGGCGGCGATGTCGGGGAGGGCGGTGTGCCCTCTGCACTCTCGTCGCAGAACGCGCAGTGCTCGGCGCTGTAGCGATCTTCACAGGAGGCGAGGACAGCGGCGAGCGGCGTGGGGTCGGGGTACTGGTCGCTGGCGGTCCAGCCGAGCATGGCAGGGCGTCGGCGAGTACAACGGTCCTGTGACCGAAGGATGCGTCTTTTGCGATCACGACTGGTTGCGCGAGGCGGACCTGTACTTCGAGAACGACCGCTGCATCTACTCCTCGACCAGAGATCCTCGTGATCCGCCCGACGTCATTCCAGGCTGCGGCGTCATCGTCCCGAAAGTTCACCGAGCTTCTCCGTTCGACCTGACCGCCGAGGAGTGGGCGGCAACAGGGGAACTCCTGCTTCTCGTACGAGCGGAGCAACACAAGCGGCTCGCTCCCGACGGCTACACGCTGGGCTGGAACGATCAAAGCGGGATGCACCCCCACCTGCATGTCGTCCCGCGCTTCGATGACGAGCCGATGGCCGACCATGGCGTCCGATCGGGAATCAAAGATCCCGCCAACCGGCGACCTGACCCGTGGCGTCCCGGCACCGGCAGGCACATGGCCGGGTCATGAAATCAGCTCCGGCGGGAACCGAGGAAGGCGGCGGCGTGATGGCGGCCAGGTGCACGGGGATCTTGCCCGCCGCATCCGCTAGCCGTCTCTATGAACCTGGCTCAAGCCGACCGCAGCCACCACCTCATCGGCCAGTTCGGCCGGGGTGAGCCTGTCCGAGCCCAGCATGAGTGTCCCGCACGGCTGGCGGGCAGCGGCAGCCACCATCTCATCCACGCCGGTCATGCCGAACTCGCGGGCCGCCTGGTCCCACTCCCTGCCGGGGTGAGTCACGCGGGCATTGAGCCGCTCCCGGAGCACCCCGCATCCGCCTGCAGGAAGACGTGCAGATGCCTGCGCAGCGAAAGCGCCGTCGCGACGACCAGCTCCCGCCAGCTCGGCAGGTGCTGGAAATCGCCATTGGGCCGCATCCATTTCCAGAGCATGAGGCCGACGTCCTCCGGGTCATACACCACTGCCTCCGGAAGCCGCTGGTGTAGTTCCTCCGCGAGCGTCGCCTTGCCCGCGCCGAACCCGCCGTTGATCCAGATGATCACCGGCACAAGCTATCCGGTTGATCCCTGGGCTGCCTTGCACGGAGTAGGTTAGCCCGGCTGGTAGTAGGGGTTGATGTCGCTACCTTCTGTGTCGGAGATGGACATGAGCGATCAGGGCTGACGGGACTTTCTCGCCGCAGAGAACGTTGGCGACTGGGTGGGGATGCACGGCGGAGCGACGGCAGTGTTCCCGGTGTTGTCACTCGGTGATGCGCCACGGCTTGCTGACGCGGTGGCGCAGGTGCCTGGCATCGAAGGCGGGGGTGTGCTCATCACCATCGCTGATGGCCAGCTCACCGTGCGGCTGACGCGTGGCATCTGGCAGCTGGAGCCGCCCGTGCGCAGGAGGTCCAGCTCGCCATCGCGGCAGACCCGGAGACCGTCGACGTCGGTTTCTGGCGGGCCGTCCTCGGGTAAGCCGAGCTGGCCGACGACAATGGCGTCGACCACTCGGCCATGGGTCCACGGTCTGGATGCAAGATCTTGATGAGGCCAAACCGCTGGGGCACGCCATGCACGTCGACGTGTCTGTTGCACGCGAGCACGTCCAGGCCCGCCTAGATGATCAATTCCAAGGGGTCTGACCGGCGTGTCCCGCCGGGTTTGCATTGAAGGGTGCCCAGGATCGGCGTTGCGATCCGACGTCGAACCTGGAGGCCCTCGTGGACGCCGACCTGGACACCCTCGCTACCGCACTTTACGTGAAGGCCGACGACATGCTGAAGGAGTCGCCGCAGCTCGCGCCGTGGCGGCCCGAGGTGGGTATCAGCCCGTCGCTGAGCGATGCTGAGCTGGTCACCCTCGCGGTGATGCAGGCCCTGCTGGGCTTCACCTCCGAGGCCCGCTGGCTGCGTTACGCGCGGGCTCACCTGCGGCACCTGTTTCCCTATCTGCCGCTGCAGCCCGGCTATAACAAGCGGCTGCGCGCAGCGGCACCGCTGATCCGGCACTGCATCCGGGTCCTGGCCGCCGGCACCAGCGTGTGGACTGATGACGTGTGGGTGGTGGATTCCACGCCGGTGGAGTGCGGCCGGTCCCGGGAGACCGCCAGGCGCTCTGACCTGGCCGGATGGGCCGAATACGGATACTGCGCCTCGCATTCGCGCTACTTCTGGGGATTGCGGCTGCATCTGGTGTGCACCCTGCAGGGCCTGCCCGTCGCCTTCGCGCTGGCCGGCGCGAAAGCCGACGAGCGCGAGGTCCTGGCCGGCATGCTCACCGCCGGCCAGGACCTGGTCGCGGCCCGGCCCGGCCAGACCCTGATCGGCGACAAGAACTACTTCGGCGCCGCCTTCGAGGCAGCCATCGCCGCCGCCGGCATCACGCTCCTGCGGCCCGCCCGCAAAGGCGAGCCGGAACGAGCAGGCGCCTGCTTCTTCAGGTCACTGCGCCAGATCATCGAGTCCATCAACGCCACTTTCAAGGGCCAGCTCGACCTCGAAGCCCACGGCGGCCACACCGCCGGCGGAGTAACCGTCCGGGTCCTGCAGCGCATCCTCGCCCTGACCGCCGCCATCTGGCACAACGATCAGGCCGGGCAGCCCGTCAGACGCTCTCTCCTGGCTTACGACCACTGACCCCTTGGAATTGATCATCTAGCGGCTGCGCTCGCCGCAGGAGGCCGCATCGTCCACCATTGGAATGCCCCCGAGGCCTGGACACTCGCTGACCGCGCCGGCAACCGCGTGTGCATCTGCGGGTGGCCCGACGGTGCCGTCGGCTCTGGTCCTACGACTCCGGAGCCGGGGTGACCATCGTCCCTCGCGTAGCAGTAACTGCGCCGCTGCCCGTTTCGGACCCTAGGCAAGCCAACCGGACATGGCGCGATCCGCGCTCGGATGTCCCAGATCAGTTCTGTCAAGGTGCGTGCGGGTCAGGCGAGCTGGATGCATCCGCTGCCAGGATCGTAAGCGGTGGATGGGCGGTCGGGAAGGCAGCCCTCCAGGCCCGGAAGCACAGGTTTGCGGAGGTTGCGGCCGAGCGAACGGATGAACTGGCAGAGCACGTCCAACCGCATCTGGCTTTGCAGCTCCTTCGGATCGAGGTCGAAGTCGATGCTGTCGGGGACGAGGAAGTAGAAGTTGACCAGGACATCTGGCACGGGACGGACATGCAAAACGGTTGCGCGTTCGTTGCGTAGCGCGAAGATGTCCTGAGCGCGGCTTGGAAGACGGCAGGAACAGCCGTCTTGTTCGTAGTCGTACCACCAGCCGACTGAGCGGACGAGGTCTACCACTGCTTGCCAGTCGCTGATGCTGGTATCGCTGACAAGGCCATCGAGCAGTGCCCCTTCGGTTTCCAGCCACCCGGCGGCATCGGCCAGGCGCAGATCATGGGGTATGCAGTTCATGCTGCCCTGAGAACTGCGTAGATGCACCTGGTTTGATTTGACGGGTGCGGTTCGCCGCGGCTGAATGCGAATGCCGCACTGAGCGGCAAGGAGCGGATAGGCCTCGCAGGCGATGTAACGCTTGAGGCAGCGCAGGATCTCGGCCTTGGTCTTGCCCTCGGCGGTCCTGCGGGCGACGTAGTCCTTGGTGGGCTGGTGGCAGTGCATGCGGACCAGGGCGAAGGACGTTCGTTCCACAGCCTGCCCGGGTTGTCGTCTGGGGTGCTGGCCGGGAAGCTGTTAGTGGCCAGCAGCCGTCCCGCCTGATCCAGCACGGCAGCCACATGCACGTCAGTGTGAGTGTCCACACGCCGAACCGTCACCATAGCGTCGCTGTTCACGTGACTCCTCCGCTCACCAAGGAACTGGTTACCGGAGTGCGGCGGCGACGGCCAGCACCGGGATAAGGGACGAGCCCAGGCTCCTAATCAGGTCACTACGCCACGCCCACCGGGCACAGCGGCGACCCAGGACCGGCCGGGCGACGGATCAAATTCAAGGCACGAAGCCGGTGACAACTGGAGTCAGCCCGGCCGACCCCGGCCGCCACCGCCCCGCAGAATTGCCTAGCTCCACTTGATGCGCGACACATCGGCCCCGCTTGATGCGCTGAGCCACACACCCTTAGGTTTCTTCTTCTGGTTCCGATAATGGCGTGAGGGCGACCTGTGCGCTATGGATTGGCTGGGCCCATGCAGCACCGCAGCTTCGTGGCCGGCCATGTCCGGTCTCAGTTGACGTAGCGAATGATTGGGTGAAGGAGCTGGGAACCGGCAGCTTTCCTTGAGACGAGCTGGCTCGAAGTCTCAAGGAACCTGGCAGGTCGGGCGCCAGGCTGGGCTTGTTGTCTCAGTGAAGATGGCCTTCGGGATCGTTTTTCGTTGGCGGGCCTTTTCAGGAGAGGCGGCTGAGCCGCCGGAAGCAGTACCCGGCCAGGGCGAGGGACAGGACGAGGTAGATGCCGGTTTCCGTCCACTGCAAGGGCCAGTACCGGCTGGCGGGCTGGTAAGTGACGGCGATCCGTATGCCGTGGCTGGTCAGGCAGCTCGCGAGGGCGGATCCGGGCCCGCCGCTACTTGCCGCTGGCGAGCAAGCCGATGGGACGACGGTGCTGACGGGATGCCCTGCCGTGTCGGCGGCGCCGTTGGACCGGATCCAGGCCTCGGGCTGGTCGGCCAGGCCGTCCGTAGCGAGCGTGAAGGTGAAGGTGTGCGGCGAGCGGGTTGTGAAAAGGTTCAACGTTGTGTCGCTGGTGATCGCGACGGTCGTGTGGCTGGCCGGGAACAGGTTTGGGCGTATCCATAGCGGCATGGCGATCTGGAGGGCGGCGAAGATGGCCAGGGTGACGGCCATGGCCGGGACGGTGCGCCGGATCAGCGCCCCGGCGGTGACGCCGAGGGTGAAGGCGAATGCCGCGTAGCCGAGCGGGGTGATGCCGTGGGTGGCAAAGGCGAGCGGGTTGAACTGGTTCATGGCGAGGCTGTTCCCGCTGCCGCCCAGTCCGGCCGCCCGGCCGAGCGGTGCCGCCCACCAGGCGAACAGCAGGCTCAGTGCCCCGGTAACAGCCATGGCGGCCAGGCCGCCCACGGTCAGCTTGACCGCCAGCCACCGGGTCCGGGTGACGGACTGGCTCCAGGCCAGCACGAAGGTCCCGGTCTCCAGCTCGCGAGCGAGCAGCGGCGCTCCCCAGAACAGGCCGATGAGGGCGGGCGTGAGGGCGATGAGGATGATGCTGAGCGGAGAAACCGTCGCATAAGGGCCGGTGGAGTCCACCTGCTGGAGGAAGCTGTTGGCTAGCTGGCCGCAGCTGGCGGGCTGGCAGCCACGCAGGCCGCTGGCGGCGTACAGGCTGGCCAGGTGCGGCCCGGTGGTCGCGAGCAGGACCGCGAACGCGATCAGTGCCGCGGCCGCGGTGATGGCCTGGACACGGAGCTGAAGCATGCTGAGCCGGATCATGACACCACTTTCAGTGGTTGCGGGCTGGCCGGCCTGTCGTCGCCGGCCCGGCTCATGTAGGCCAGCACCACGTCCTCCAGGCTGACCGGCTTCACGGCCCAGGCCGGGTCGAGGACCGGCCCGTCCGTCCGGACCAGCAGGTTGCTCTGCTTGTCGGTGTGGCGTTCGGTGATGACTTCCTGGCCCGCCGGCAAGGTGCCGGGGACGCGACGCGGCCCGGACAGGCGATGATGCGAGGCCAGCAGTTCGCTGACCTCCCCGGCGACCCGGACCCGGGAGGCGACGAGAACGACCAGGTAGTCGCAGACCCGTTCCAGGTCGGCGATCAGATGGGAGGACAACAGGACGCTGAGGCACTGCCCGGCGACCGCTTCCATCAGGCCCTGCAGGAATTCCCGCCGGGCCAGCGGGTCCAGGCTGGCGACCGGCTCATCGAGGATGAGCAGCCCGGGCCGCTTGGCCAGCGCCAGGGTGAGGGCGAGCTGGGCGCGCTGCCCGCCGGACAGCGACCCGGCGCGTTGCTTCGGGTTCAGGGCGAGCTGGCTGATCCGCTGCCGCGCCAGGTTGTCGTCCCAGCCGGGGTTGAGCCAGGCGCCGAGCCGGAGATGGTCGGCGACCGTCATCCGGGAGTAGACGGGGGTGTCCTGGGCGACGAAGCCGACCCGGGCAAGCTGCGCCGGCCCGGCCGCGGGACGCTGGCCGAGGACGGTGATCGTGCCGCGGGTCGGCGTGAGCATCCCGGCGGCCAGCCGCAGCAGGGTGGTCTTGCCCGCGCCGTTGGGGCCGACGAGCCCGGCGACGTGGCCCTCGGGGATGACCAGCGTGCAGTCGCGCAGCGCCCAGGCCCTCCGGTACTGCTTGCCAAGCCCGCTGGCCTGGATGGCGGCGTTCATGCGACTCCCTCGGTGAAGCAGGCGCGGAAGGCGGTGCGGTAGATCGCATCGATGTCATCGGGGCCCAGGGCCGCAGCTCGCGCCGAGCCGAGCCAGTCGGTCATCGAGGCGAGGAACCGGGCCTGGGTGGCCGGGTCGGGTCCGGACGGCGCGCGGGTGACGAACGTGCCGAGACCAGGGCGGGCGCGTACCAGTCCTTCTCGCTCCAGCTCACGGTAGGCCTTGTGCACCGTGTTCGGGTTGATGGCCAGCTGGGCCACGACCTGCTGCGCGGTCGGCAGTTGGTCGCCCGGCTCCAGCATCCCCATCCGCAGGACCTGGTGGACCTGCTGCACCAGCTGCAGGTAGATGGCGACGCCCGACGTCTCGTCGAGCTGGAACTCGATCATCCAATCTCTCATTCCACTAAGAACTTAGTGGAATGAGAGTAACAGTCCCAGCCGGCCGGCGCAAGAAGCGGTTCAAGCCCCCGACGCGGGTGGTGCGCGGACACGCTGTCACGGGGGCGGAACCTGACCGCGCAGGGTTCAGTGAAGGACCCGGGATTTCTCCGCGTTCCAGGCCGAGGCGCTGTTAAGAAACAACCTCGGCAGGAGACTGGTGCTGGAGGCTTCTAGCTCTCGGCCACCCGGACTCTGAGCGTGGAGCCAGCTGTTCCCTGGCACCGGGCAGGTCCTGGCCGGTATCCAGCGGCGGGTAAGTCGACGCCTTGTGCCGCCTGATGTCGCGACCGGTGGTCCTGGGGGCGCTGATGGTGATGCTGGGCTCGACTGTGATCTGGTAGGTGTCGGCTTCCACGGTGACCGCCGCGGTCTTGCGGGCGTGGACCAGGCCAACCTGGATCCACTGCCCGCCGATCATGATCGCCCCGCGCACCGACACCCGCCTTGTCACGGTGAGCGGGTCGGGCAGGCGGGGCGGCTGCGCTGTTCCGGCGCGTGCTCCGCGCAGCCGGGACCGGGCTTCTTGCAGCACGGGGCAGGCGACGGTGCGGGCCAGGACGCCGCCGGACAGGACGTGGGCGACCGGGCCGTCCAGCCGCAGCGTCACCCGCTGCCCGGCCAGTGGCAGCCCGGGCGCTGATTACGTGATCACCGAGGCTGACATTGCCCGAGGCGTTCACGGTCCGCTCGACCTCGATCACGTCACCGGATGCCGCGGCGCTCGACGCCAGACCTGAGGGCGCGCGACGAGACGCCATAATTGGGCCAGGCTTGCGCTGATTTGCCGCCAATCCGAGGAGGGCGACCGTGCGGAGATCGAAGCGGGCACGCGAGGACGCAGATCCCTGGCAAGCGGCTGACCCGGCGCTCGCGCTGGCGTTGCGCCAGATGAACTGGTACGCCGCGCACCGCAACCGGGCCAGGGTCACGTACCAGCTGAACGAGGTCCTGATCCTGCTGACCACGGCGACCACGACGGTCATGGCGGCGCTCAAGGTGAGCGCCTCGGCGACCGCCATCCTCGCGGCCAGCACCGTCGTTCTCGCCGGGCTGTACAAGGTGCTCGACTCGCACGAGAACTGGCTGGCGTTCGCCGGCGCCTGGGCAGAACTGCAGGCCGTCGTCAACGACTACCGGATGCTGCCCTCCGATCAGCGCGACGAGGAGGCCCAACGCGTCCTCGTCGCGCGGGTCAACGACGTCAACACCGCGGAGACCGGCCGCTGGGTCTCACGCCGGCACAGCCTGGCCACCGGCGGCTAGCGCCCTCGTCAGCAAGGATGCTCCACGCTTTCGCGCCCATCTGGCTCCTCGCAGCCGCCGGCTACGCGGCCAGGCGGTGGGGCCTGCTAGGCGACAAGGCCGTGTCGGTCCTCGGCTGGTTCGTCTTCCACCTCGCTATGCCGGCCGCGCTCTACGTCAGGCTCGCCCAGACCACGCTGACCGGGTTCGATGGCCGGCAGCTCGCCGCGTTCACGGTCAGTCTCGTGCTGACCATCGGCGCCGGATGTTACGTCGCGGCGCGGTTCTTCGACCGCAAGCCCGGCGAACGCGCGGTCTGGGGCATGGCGAGCGGGTACGGCAACACCGCCAACCTCGGCATTCCCATCGCCGCGCAGGTACTCGGCACCGTTTCCTTCCTGGTCCAGGTCCTGCTGCTGCAGGTCCTCATCGTCGGGCCGGTCATCGTCGCGATCCTGGACCGCCACGCCGACGGCGGCAGCGGCAACGCTCACACCCTCAGAAGGATCGCGACCCTGCCGCTGCGGAACCCGGTCATCCTCGGTTCCGCGCTCGGCATCGCGGCCTCCGCGGCGGGCTTCACGGCTCCCCATCTCGTCCTGACCCCGCTGCGGCTGCTGTCGGTCACAGCGGTCCCCGCCGCGCTGATCGCGCTCGGCGCGTCCCTGTACCGGCCTGAGGTCACGCCGGACGCGCGGCGCGCTGAGATCTCCGTGATAGCCGTTCTCAAGCTGATCGCGCAGCCGGCGATCGCGTGCGCGGCCGGCCTGGCGCTCGGGCTCTCGCGGCCCGCGCTCCTGGCGGTCGTCGTCTGCGCAGGGCTGCCGACCGCGCAGAACGTGTTCGTCTTCGCCCGGCAGTACGACGTCGCCGACGGACTCGCGAGCCGCGCGGTCATGGTCACCACCACGGCATCGCTGGCGACCATCGCCGCCGCCGCGGCACTCCTCGGCCACTGACGCGCCGCGCCAGGCAAGGATCATGCGGCGATAACAGGACGCTCGGAGTCCTCGCCCTCGCCAGCCTCGCGTGCCGAACCCGCTCGCAGGCCACGCGGAACAGCGAGCACGCCCGGATCGGCGGCCGGGCTGAACGCGAGGTGATGGACGCCAGGAACGCTGATCAGCAGGCCGTGGTCCTCGTCGGCGAGCCGGACGGTGAGCGCGCCGCCGGTGGCGGCGCGCCAGACCCCTGGCCCCGCGGGCACGAGGCTTCGCGGCGGCGCGAGGCCGATCGTGATCGCAGCCACGGGCGATTCATCCGCCTGGATGCTGGCATAAGCGCGCAGCTCTTTGTTCAAGAAAAAACCTGATGGCAAGCCAGGGTCAGGAGGTCCCTGGGGAGCGGCGCCGGCCCGCACCCAGCGGTCCCGCAGGCCAGCCGATAGGCCCCAGCCAGCCATGAGCGTGTCGCCGCGCCTGGTGAACGTGCCTCCAGCCGACGTGCCGGTGCCGTGCCAGCGCCCGTCGGTGCCGAGCAGGTATTCCTGGTCCCCGTCCTGCTCGGGTGCGACGAGCCGGCCGTCGCGCGCCTGGAACGCCGCGAACAGGTCGAGCGCGGGCGCGTGCCACAGGCCCGCCGTCCCCGCGGCAGCTGCGGCGGCCTGGCCGGCGCGAGCGGGAACTCCCGACGCGGCGGCGTAACCGGCCCGCGCGTCCTCCCCGGTCACCAGCGCCCGTGCCGCAGCGGCCGCGATGTAAGAGGCATAGCGGTCGTTCCTGTTGGCCAGCACGCTCACGCCGACACCCAGGTCAGGCACGTAGATCACCGCGGAGCGGTAACCGGCCCAGGATCCCGAGTGCCACCAGGCCGCCTCGTCGCCGATCCTGACGGCCGCGAGGCCAAGCGCGTATCCCGACCAGTCACCGCCAAACACCTGCCCGGCCAGCAAGCCGTCCCTGACTTCGGTGCCGAGCACCGCGCCTGACGCCATGAACCCGTGCCAGCCGGCCAGGTCCTCCAGGTTCGTGACGCAGCCGCCGTCCCCCACGACGTTCTCGGTCACGTCGGCGCGGCGGAACCCGGCCGGCCCCGTGCTGGCTGACACCGCCAGGTAGCCGCCCGCGAGCCGCTGCACCGGGACGCCGACGTCGTCGCGGAACGCGGTCGCGGTCATGCCGAGCGGGCCGAACACCCGCTCGCCCGCGAACTGGGCCAGGCTCATCCCCGTGGTCCTGCGCACCAGCGCGGCCGCCAGCACATAGCCGGAGTTGGAGTACGAGAACGCCGTGCCCGGCGCGAAGTCGAGGTCGCGCTGCCCGATGATCAGGTCCATGGCACGGTCTTCGCCGACGCCGGCCAGCGGGATCCCGGCCACGCCGCACAGCGACAGGTAGTCGCGCAGTCCCGCGGTATGCGTGAGGCACTGGCGCAGCGTGACGGCCTCGCGCAGGGCGAGCTCGGGGAGCTTGTCGCGGATGTCGTCGTCGAGGCTCGCAGTGCCGTCGCTGGACAGCAGCAGCATGCAGGCCGCCGTGATGTGCTTGCTGACGGACGCGATCTCGAACACCGTGCGCTCGGTGACCGGCACGCCGTGCTCGGGGATCGCGCATCCGGCGGTGGCGACGCCGGCCAGGCCACCGGATGAGTAGATACCGACCGCGAAACCTGGTTCGTCGCCGGCAGCCAGCGAGCCGAGGAGTTCCCGCAGGCCGCGTGGCAGGCCGTTGCCGTCGAGCGTGATTCCGGACGCCATGGCAGTCAACGTATCGTGAGGAGGACATACCGGCGTGCGCTTGGCGGTGCGGGCATCGACGACGACATCATCAGCCACGGCACTGACCATGGACGGGGACCGTGGCCGCGGCGGTTGCTGATCGGGGCGATCGCCGCGGCGGTGCTGACTGCGCTGATCGTGCAGCATCTGCCGGGTAACTCCGCTCGCCGGCAGCCGCAGCACACGGCCGCCAGTTCAACGACGGTGATCAGGCTGGCCCGGCCAGACGGCATCCCCTGGCCGACGGCGCCGTGGACGGGCGGGTTGCGGTTGCTGACGGGAGGCTCGCGGCCCGCCTGGCTGTACCCGGCGACTGGCCAGGTCACGCGCATCGGCGGGCTCCCGCCTGCCCGGTCCGGCTACGTGTTCACCAGGGTCGGCGGCGGCTGGGCGGTGCAGCCAGGCGCCGGCGCAGGACCCTGGTGCGCCGGCTGCGCGGAGCGGCCCCTGCCGGCCTACTTCCTCGGCGACAGGGCCGGCGCGGCTCAGATCGTGGGCAAGGCGAACCAGGTCGCGCCCGCGGCGGAACCTGGCGCGGTGTGGCTGACCAGCTACCCCGCAGGCCACCGCGGCACGGGTGGCGGGACCGGGTTCGCGCGGGAGTTCTCCGCTGCGGGCAAGCCGCTCGGCCCGCGGCTGCGGTTGCCGGCCGGATTCGTGATCGACGCGGCGACCGACCGCGGCCTGCTGCTTACCAGGACGCAAGGCGGCCCGTCGGCGTACGAGCTGTGGGACCCGGTAAGCCGCCAGGTCACCAGGACGTTCAGGGCCGTGATCGCGGCCAGCGCCTACGAGGTCGCGTGGGCTCCCAGGTGCGTCGCGCGGTGCCTGGTGCGGGTGCTCGACCTGCTGACGGGCCGGACCACGCGGATCGCGCTGCGTGGCGGTTCGGCGGCGAGGGGCGCGTTCAGCCCGGACGGCAGGTTGCTGGCGGTCGCGGTGAGCATCGGCAACGGCGGCGACGGCGGCGCGACGGCCATGCAGATCCAGGTGGCGTCCGTGCCTGGTGGACACCTGATGGCCGTGCCGGGAACGTGGGCCAGCAGCGACGCGCTGAGCGGCTTCGGCTGGCCCGCCGGCGACGACAGCCTCGTCGCCGAGCTGAGCTTCGTGACCAAGGTGCAGGTCGCGTCGTGGCGCCCGGGGTCGTCCCGGCTAGCGGTGGCGGTGGTCCGGCCGCGACAGCGTCCGAATGACCTCGTCGTCGGCTAGCCAGCACAGCGTTCCTCAGTCGTAGCTGGCCTCGATCAGCCAGCGGCCGTCCTGCACGATCGCGAGCCAGGCGCCGCCGTCGGCGGTGACCAGCTGGAACCTGGCCTTCCTGCAGGCGTGCTGGGGATCCCACCAGCGCTCGGTGACCGGCCACGGCCCGGTCCAGGCGGTGACGGCGAGCGGCGGGCCGCCCGCGACCGACAGCATGGTCGGCTCGCCGGACACGTGTCCCCTGCCGGTGACGCTCACCAGCGAGCCTGAGCCATCGCTGACCGTCGCCTGGCGCGGGACCTGGTAGACGGTGGCAGGGGCAGGCGGCGGGATCCGGCCTGGCCAGGGCCGGTCAGCGGGCCTGGGCGGCGGGCCGGCGGATTCCGGGGTATCGCCGAACGGGACGAGCACCGCCTGGTCCGCTGGGCTGCGGCCGCCGGCCAGGACCGGCTGGCTGACCGCGTGATGGCCGAGCATCGCCTGGACCCTGACCGCCGCCCGCGCCACCCGGTCGGTGACCACGGCGTCGCCCCACAGCCCGAGCTGCTTGCCCTGGCTGATGACCAGCTGATCAGGCACCAGCCGGAGCAGGCTGATCCCGCCCGCCTGCATCCCCTCGTCTGGTTCCGCGCGCGGCCCGGCCGGCCTGCCCGCGCACCAGCCATCGAGCTGCCAGCGCACCCGCTCGGCCACGGCGAGCTCGGACAGCAGCCCGTCATGCCGCCACAGCCTGCTGATCTCCTCGCCGTTGTCGCAGTGCACCTGGATCTGAACCCGGACGCAGGCCAGCCCGCTCGCGGCCAGCCGCGCGTGCATCTGGCCGGCCAGCGCCTTGGCGGCGAACACGACCCGCTCGGCCTGCCCGGCCGGCGGATCGAACTCGACCTGGACGGCCAGGTCCGCCGCCGGGGGACGCGCGGCCAGCGGCCGTGGATCGAGCCCGCGGGCGAGCCGGTGCGCGAGCAGCCCTTGCGCGCCGAACCTGTTGCCTGCCTCGGCGGCAGGGACCGCGGCGAACTCCCCCAGCGTCCTGATCCCGAGCCTGACCAGCAGGTCAGCCACGTCCGGCTCGCCGAGCATAGTGACCGCGCGCGGTGCCAGGAAGGCCGGTGTCCCGCCCGGCGGCACGATCGTGACCGGCGGCTGCTCCCGCTGGCTGTCCCTGGACGCCAGCAGCGCGGCGAACAGGCCGTCGGCGACCCCAGCGCCGCAGTCATAGCCGAGCCCGGTGACCGCCCCTGCGACCTTCCTGGCGAGTTCCGCCTCGCCGCCGAAGTACCTGGCCGGGCCCCTGACCCCGAACGCGCACAGCCCGGGCCGCAGCACCTCGATCCGCGGGCAGAACTTCTGCACCACGGTGACCACCTGCTCGAACGCCCGCGCCGTGGGATCCGCATCGGGCGGGTGCCAGGCCGGGCAGCGCACGGCCAGGACGCGCCGGTCGCGATCCGCGCCGGTCATCCAGTGCTGGCCGTGTCGCCCGGCGTGCTGGCCACATCGTTGACCGGCTCGCGGGACATAGCCGTGATCGTGCCGTCCGGGCCTGGCAGCCACAGCCAGCGTTCCCGCGGCCTGGACCAGCCGCCGCGCCCGTCCGCGACCACCCGGGCGCGGCGGCCGCGCAGCCTGCCGTGCCCCGGCCCGATCCCGGCCCACTCGTGCGCGGCTATCCGCAGCCTGATCTGCGCTCCGTCCCAGTCCCCCGCCACCAGCAGCACCGAGCCGTGCCGCCGCACGGCCGCCTCGAGCTTGCGCCGTGCCTGGGCTGGCGGCCGGCTGGGCGTGCGCAGCACGACCAGGTCACAGCCGTCAAGCAGGGAGATGACTACCTGCGGCCAGTTCGGGCCGAGCTCGGGGACCAGCAGCACCCTGGCTGGATCCAGCCCGGCATCGGCCGCCGCGGCGACGCCGAACTCGGGTATCCCCGCCGCCGCGCACCACGCGCCAGAGGCCGCCGGCCCGGCTGCCAGGGCCAGGCACAGCAGGTTCCAGCCGCTCGCCGCCACTACAGAGCCGCGTCGCAGCGCACCGTGCGGCAGCAGGTCGCGCAGCGCCGGAAGCACGGGAAGCACGTCCGCGTCGGACAGCGCCCCGGTGCCAGGACCAACCTCCCGGCCTGATCGAACCGCACCGTCGGCCATCTCGATGATCGCGGCTTCCATGCAGTCAGTATCGAACAAACATTCGACTCAATCAAGCTGGTGTGCGTCAAACTTTCTGGCAGGGTTTCGGGGCTGATCCGTGACAGGAGTTCGATCTCGGCGGCTCGTCGACACGGAGTCTCGGCACAGTCGATCAACCGGTGGCTACCTGGCAGCTACGAGGAATTGGCAGCAGCGAGATAGGCCGCGTTCAGCCGCTCGCGAACGCTCGGTGATCGCACTGGGGATTCGGAACCAAGGTGCGAGCGGCGAAGCTCGTCCATGAACTCGTGCCAGAGCGCGGGGCCGCCTTGTTCGAGCAGCGGGGTTCTCGTCGCCGGCGACATGCTTTCTGATGCCTTGATTCCGAAGCTCGACTTGAACGACACCGCCGACCCGATCGAGGGTTACCTCGCCGCGCTGCGGCTGCTCGAGGGCGCGGCGGGCGACGTCGACGTACTCGTCCCCGGCCACGGGTCCATCGGCGGAGCTGACCAGGTACACGCACGGATCGACCAGGATCGCGCGTACGAGCACGCCTTGCGTGACGCCCATGTTCTCATCGACTCGCGGGTCGGCCCATCGGCCACGTTCGATTGGATGTCCGGCGTGCATGAACGGCAACTACGGCAGCTCGCCAGAAGAAGCGAGCGCGACAGGACGCCCGGCTAGCGATCGGTGCGGATCGGGCTGCGGCACACGATGACCCTGCCAATTTGCTGACGCAAGACAAGCGCTACAGTTAGCGACCCCTGTTTGCCGGAAGAGGTCCCGAGGTGATCAGTAAGTTCACCGAGCTTGCGATCGACTGTGCCGATCCCAGCGGTCTCGCCAGGTTCTGGTGCTCCGTCCTTGACTACCAGGTGCAGGACGAAGACGACGGACTTGTCACAATCGGCTCCCCTCTCTTGCCTGAAGGCAGGAACCGAGTTGGCCCGGTGCCGCCGACGCTGACATTCGCGCGCGTGCCTGAGAGCAAGACCGTCAAGAACAGGGTCCACCTCGACGTCAACCCGACCGACAGGGAGCAAGACGATGAGGTTCGTCGCCTGCTCGAGCTAGGTGCCAGGCACGCCGACGTCGGCCAGACCGGCGATGAGAGCTGGGTCACGCTTGCCGACCCAGAGGGGAACGAGTTCTGCGTCCTCGCGGCCCGCCACCCCTGATCACACCCGCCCAGCCTTCGCCCCCGGTCCTCGTGCTCACGGGCCAGGACCTGCCTAAGTCCTGGTTCATCGCCGACGAGGCGACCCCCCTTCTGTCCAAAGGAGCGAGCAGATGCCGACCTTTCCCGTACTGATGCACACGGCTCTCGATGCGACCGATTGCCGGGGGCTAGCGGAGTTCTATCGCGAGTTCCTCGGATTGCACTACCGTCCCGGCGACGATCCGCCTGAAGACCGGGACGACGAAGCCGGCTGGCTCGTGTTGCTGGACTCGGCCGGCAACCGGGTGCTTGCCTTCAGCCAGGTACGGGCTCTCGCTCGGTCGACGTGGCCCACGGACGAGGTTCCTAAGCAGATGCACCACGACTTCCGGGTGTCTGGTGTCGCAGAGTTGGAGCGGCACCGCCGACGAGCACAAGATCTGGGCGCGACGCTCTTGTACGACCGATCCGCCGATTCAGGTGAACCGCTGTACGTTCTTGCCGACCCTGCTGGACACCCGTTCTGCATTCTCGTAGCCCCGAGCTAATCGAGCCGCGTCAGCGCATCTGACACGCGAAGCCTGCCCCATCAGGTCGCCGGCGGGGCAACCCCCAGTGCACCGCAGCCAACGCCGCAGGCGGATGCGATGGCTGGTCAGAAGCCGCAGGCGCTCGCCACGGCGGCGGCCGCCGCCTCCCTGTTGTACGCGACGGGGATGCCAGGGCGCTCGAAGTAGCTCATGTAGATATCCGCGGCCTGGGTCGCGCTGGTGGCCGCGTTCAGCGCCGGGATGTACTGCGCCCACTGCTGGTTGTAAGTCAGGATCGCCGCCAGCTGAGTTCGCAGGTCAGCAGCAGCGTTGCCGGTGACGAACCCGGGTGGCAGCGGCGTCCAGCCGATCAGTCCGCCCCCGCCCGTGCCGACGGACTCGGGGTTGCCCTTGGACTCCTGATAGATGTTGCCGGCTATGCCCGCCGCCGCGAAGCGCGTGTAGCCGTGCCCCGTCAGGTAGCCGACGATCGCCGCGTAGTTCGCTGGCAGCATCACCGAGGAACCAGAACAGCTGAGCGTGCGGTGCGCGCTCCTCGCCGGGTGCCTGGCCTGCTTGGCCGCCTTGGGCCGCGAGCGCTGTGACGACCCGCCGCGGCGCGACCTTGCCGCGGCGCTGCGGGACTTAGCGGCGCGAAGGCCGCCGTAGGTCCTCGACGCGGCTGCCTGCCGCGATTGTCCGTGTCCTGGCCCCGACTGGCCGGCGGACCGGCCCGCCTGCGCGGATGTGACATGCCCGGCCGCGTCGCTCAGGGCATCGGCGGCCAGTCCGTGCGATGTCGCCGTGGCCACGACGGCGCCGGCGACGGCGACCGCGGGAGCGACCAGCGCCGCTCGCTTGACCACCTTGTTGAGTTGTCCGGGGGCTACCTGACGTGCCCGCCTGGGCGCCGCGTGCCGCCCGCTGATTCGTGCCCTGCCGTGTGTTCCGCCGCGCCTCAAGAGCTCCCTAACGCCGGACCCTCGCCCCGCTACTCGGCGCAACCACCGCCTCTCGCCGGGCCTGACTATGCGTGATGACACGGCAGCATAGTGGAGTATCAGCACTTAGATGACAATGATGGCTGAAACCCGGCAATGAGCCAGATCACACTGCAATCTGAATGATCCGGCGATCCGGCCCTAGAGGGGCGCGATGTCGCGAACGATCGGCGGTTGCGCCGAAGGGTAAGGCACGCTGCCGCCGCTCAGCTGGCTGATGATGCCGTCAAGCACGTCGAACGCCTCGGCGTATCCGGGGAGGGCGGGTGCCCGATGCCAGTCGACCACCGCCGTGCGCCCGGTATCGCCAACCTGAACAGTCAGCGCGCGCAGCGTTGCCCCCGCTACCGGCCGGAACGCTGGCACCTCGGGAAAGCCCGCGCGGTCCAGGGCCGCCCAGAGCGCCGCGAGAGCTGCCTGGTCGACCTGGCCGGTCCAGGCGCCGGCTCCGGGCTGGCGCGAGAAGAAATGGTCGAGCCTGGCCTGTCCGTCCGGCGTGATGACGAGCTTGCTGCGGCCCCACGGGTTGCCAGGGTTGTGCTCGTTCCCGACGCTGTAGCTGAACGTTCCCGCTGGCATGCGCGGATGCTACGCCCCGCGGGGTGCGGGCGCTAAGGTGACACGATGTCCTGGACCGCTGACCCGCGCGTCGACGCCTACATCGACGCCCTGCCCGGCTGGCAGCAGGTGATCTGCCGGGAGGTCAGGGAACTCGTGCACGCCGCCGACCCCGAGGTCACCGAGACGATCAAGCGGACGACGCAACCGTACTTCGTGCTCGAGGGCAACATCTGCGCGTTGCTCGCGGCGAGAGACCACGTCAACGTGTTCCTGTACGACGGCGGCATCGTGCCGGACCCGGAAGGCATCATCACCGCCGGCCATGGCAACAAGACCGCCCGCACCGTCGGAGTGCGCGAGGGCGAGCGGATCAACGCGCCGGCGCTGACCGCCATGTTCCGGCAGATCATCGCGAACAACCGGGCGGGTGGCTGGCGCACGCTCAGGCGTTAGACCGGGCACATCCATTCGTCGCGGCCGCGGACCGGGGCAGACTCGGCGTCGCCTGGCGGCGGGAAGTGCACTCTGAGCGTGAACGCCTCCGGCGCCGGGCCGTGCGCCCGCAACTGGCGGACCTTGTCCTCCGCGCCGGCGACGGTGGGGATCGTGCCACTCGGGATCCACCAGAGCGCCGTGTAGGCCTCACGCATCGGCTCGAACCACTCGCGCCGCCGGCGAAGTACCTGGCGGTGCCCTGCCGAGTAGACGAATTCCGCGAGCGCCTCGACCGACTGCCAGACGGACATGTTGATGATCACTCCCGCGCTGCCCGCGGCGTCCCACTCGAACGCCTGGATCGCGGTCGCGTTGCCGTCTTCGGTCTGCAGCCGCCAGACGAATCCCGGCGCGGCATCCGCCATGGCGTTGACGGGGTCGAGAGCGGCCATGAAGTCAGCGAGCGCGGGGCTGTCGGCTGGCGCGCGCAGCCGGCCGATGTTCACCTGGGCCAGGAGGTAGCTCATGGCCCTATCATCTCCTGGCTCGTCGTCGGGCGGTCAATCGATGAGGAAGACCGGGTAGCCGGGGGCGATCTCCAGCAGCGTGGCGTCAGGAGCGTCGGCGTTGACGCCGTCGAAGAACACGCCGACCTCGAACTTCCAGCGCCGCAGGTACGCGCGCAGCACGTCGGGCTTCTCGGCGTCAGCCAGTTCTTTCGCGGTGAACTCCTCCACCCGCTTGCCGACCCGCAGCTCGCCGCCGCCCGAGACCCGCAGGTTGCGCACCCACTGGGTCTGCCCGCGGGGCGCGACGAGGTAGCGGCGGCCCCCGTGGGTCAAGACATTGACGGGGTTGGAACGCCACTCGCCGCTCGTCCTGCCGCGGACGTAGAGCACCCTGCTGCCCCAGACGGACAACCCGCGCCTGGTGAGCCACGCCACGGAGTCGTTGAAGAGCCGCCCGGTCAAACGGCCAAACGGCGTGGTAGGCATGACGTACCTGGTGGCCGGGTCTTGGCTGGCTCGCATGGGAACCTCCTGAGCTATATGAGAGCACTGCTCTTGACACAGATCAGTGTGCACGTTATTCGGCGCTCATGTCAAGAGCGGTGCTCTCGTTTCAGGACAAGGCTCATCGGCACGCCGCCGGCGGCCGGATGGCGATCACGCCGTGCGGGGACGCCGCGTAGAGTTCGCTGCCGTACGGGCCGACGCCGAACAGCTGGTCGATCTCGACGTGCCCGGAGACGCTGCCCAGCGCGCGAATGTGCCCGGTGGCCGGGTTCATGCAGCCGGCGAGCCTGCCGATCTGAACCAGGTACAGCCACGGCGCCGCGTAGGTGGTGCTGGCCCACATCTGCCACGAGAACAGGCTGTGCGCGGTCCCGGCACCTGGCAGCCTGACAGCACGCAGGTCCCGCTGCCGCAGCAGGACCGTCAGGCCTGCCATTCCTGTCCTGAACGACACCCAGACCCCGCCGGGAGCGGCCGTCAGCGTGCCGCCGCCCACGTTGGCCGCCGTGACGCCCCTGGTGTTCTTCGACGGCTCCTCCCGCCCCAGACCGCGCCTCACGAGCCTGTTGTGGCTGATGGGTCAGCTGAGCACCCGACTTCCCCGGCTGAGGTCCCGACCCCTTAGCTGAGGTCCCGACTCCCCGCCGTCGACGGCTAAGTTGTAATGAAAACGGTTTTCATGTACGGTCGCCGTGAGCATCGTGGGGCTCGCGGGACGGAAATGGCGCGCGGGAGAGTCGGCGTCCGATGTCAGGCACGGGGAAGGCAAGCACACTGGTCAGTGCTTGCGCGCTGATCGCGGTGAGCAGCCTGCTGGCGGCCGGGTGCGGCACGGCGGCGTCGCTGGCGGCAGGCACGCGGCGGGTCGTGCGGGTCACGGCCGCCGAGAACTTCTGGGGCAGCATCGCGAGGCAGCTCGGCGGCAGGCACGCGCACGTGATCAGCATCATCTCCAGCCCGAGCACCGACCCGCACAGCTACGAACCCACAGCGGCCGACGCCCGCGCGGTGGCGTCGTCGCGGATCGTGATCGAGAACGGCGTCGGCTACGACCCGTGGATGGCCAGGCTGCTGGCCGCTGACGAGGGCGCCGGCATCTCCGTGCTCAATGCCGGCACGTCGCTCGGCGTGCCCGATGGCGGCAACCCGCACCTGTGGTACAGCCCGGCCGACGTACGGGCCGTGATCGCGGAGCTGACCGCACGGCTGTCGCGGGCAGACCCCGCTGACCGCAAGTACTTCGCCGGCCGCGAGGCAAGGTTGGAACGCGTCGGCCTGCGCAGGTACGACGACCTGATCGCGACGATCCGACGGCGGTACGCCGGGACGCCGGCCGGCGCGTCGGAGTCGATCTTCGCGATGCTCGCGCCGGCGCTCGGGCTGCGGCTGATCACGCCCGCCCCGTTCCTCAAGGCCATCAGCGAGGGAACCGAGGTATCCGCGGCCGACAAGCAGACCACCGACACCCAGATCAGCAGGCATCTGATCAAGATCTACGTGTACAACAGCCAGAACGTCACGCCCGACGTCCGGGCGCAGCTGGCGGCGGCCAGGGCCGCCCGCATCCCGGTCGTGAGCATCACCGAGACGCTGACACCGTCGGCGGCCAGCTACCAGGCCTGGCAGGTCAGGCAGCTCAGCGGGATCGAACACGCGCTGGCCATCGCGGCCGGCCGGTAGGCGCGAGCAGAGGAGAATGTCGAGATGGGCGAGGGTCACGCGAGCCCGAGGCCAGCGGCCGGCCCGGAGGGCCCGGGGACGGCGACCGGCCTGGACGGCCATGCGGTGCGGTTCGAGCATGCGGCCGTTCACGTCGGCGGCCGGACCATCTGGTCCGACGTGAACCTCACCGTCGACACCGGTGAGTTCATGGCGGTGCTCGGGCCGAATGGCGTCGGCAAGTCGACGCTGATCAAGGCGGCCCTGGGACTGGTCGGCCTGTCGGCAGGCTCGGTGACGGTGCTCGGCCGTCCCGCTGGCCAGTCCGGCAAGGAGATCGGCTACCTGCCCCAGCGGCGCAACTTCGACGCCGGGCTTCGGGTGCGCGGTGTCGACATCGTCAGCCTCGGCGCCGACGGCGAGCGCTGGGGCGTCCCGGTACCGTGGGGCGACCGGCTGTTCCCGCAGCGCCGCGCCGCCAGGGAGCGGGTGCGCGAGGTCATCGACCTGGTCGGCGCCGCCGCCTTCGCCGGCCGGCCGATCGGGAAGATGTCAGGCGGCGAGCAGCAGCGGCTGCTGATCGCCCAGGCTCTCGTCAGGCGGCCGCGCCTGCTCATGCTCGACGAGCCCTTGGACAGCCTTGACCTCCCGAGCCAGGCATCGGTCGCCGCGCTGATCTCCCGGATCTGCCGGGAGCAGCAGGTGACCGTCATGCTGGTCGCCCACGACGTGAACCCGATCCTGCCCTACCTCGACTGCGTGGGCTACATCGCCGCTGGCAGCGCCGTGTGCGGACCGCCGGAGGCGGTCATCACCTCGCAGACGCTGACGGCCCTGTACCGGACGCCGATCGAGGTGCTCAGCGCCTCGGACGGCAGGCTCGTGGTCGTCGGTGAGCCCGAGCCGCCCGCCAGGCACGCGGACCGTCACGCCGACGCGCCAGCCCAGGCATGACCGGCGCGCTCAACCCGCATCTGGGCTGGAACATCGTCACCGACGTGCGCCAGCTGCTTGAGTTCCCCTTCATGGTCAACGCCTACCGGGCCGGCACGATCGTCGCGGTGATCGCCGGCGCCCTCGGCTGGTTCATGGTGCTGCGCCGGCAGGCGTTCGCCGGTCACACGCTGGCGATCGTGTCGTTCCCGGGCGCCGCGGCGGCCATCCTGGCCGGGATCAGCGCCGTGATCGGCTACTTCGCGGCTGCCGTCGGGGCCGCGCTCGTGATCGCGGCCGTGCCGCGGTCGACCGGCGGCCGCGCCGGGAGCAGCGAATCGGCGATCATCGGGACGGTGCAGGCCTTCGCGCTGGCGTCCGGCGCGCTATTCGTGAGCCTGTACGGAGGCTTCCTGAACGGGCTCACGGGGCTGCTGTTCGGCTCGTTCCTCGGGATCTCCGCCGGCCAGGTGGTTGTGCTGCTCATCGTGGCCGCAGCCGCGTTCGCCATGCTCGCCCTGATCGCGCGGCCGCTCTTCTTCGCGACCGTCGATCCCGACGTGGCAGCGGCCCGTGGCGTCCCGGTCAGGCTGCTGAGCGCGACGTTCCTGGTGCTGCTCGGCTGCGCCGCCGCCGAAGTCAGCCAGATCACCGGGGCGCTGCTGGTCTTCGCGCTGCTCGTGATGCCCGCCGCGACCGCGCAGCAGCTGACCGCCAGGCCGATGATGAGTTTCTGGCTCACGATCGGATTCGGCTTGCTCACCGCCTGGCTCGGGCTGGCCGCCGCGTACTACTCGGTCTACCCGGTCGGATTCTTCATCACGACCTTCGGCTTCGCCGGCTACGTCCTCGCCGCGGCCGCGCGGGCTGGCCTGCGCATGGCCGCCCGCCGCCTGCCTGCCGTGGTGCCCGCGTGAGCGGCCTGGCTGGCCTGCTCGGCCAGCCGTTCCTGCGCTACGCCTTCCTCGCGGGCGGCGCGATCGCCGCTGCGTCCGGCCTCGCCGGCTACTTCGTCGTGCTCCGCTCGCAGGTATTCACCGGCGACGCGCTCAGCCACGTCGCCTTCACCGGGGCGCTCGCCGCCCTGGCCGCCGGGGCTGACCTGCTCGTCGGCCTCTACGGCGGGTGCGTGCTCGTGGCGCTGGCGATGGCGGTGCTCGGCTACCGCGGCCGGGCCGACGACACCGTCATCGGCAGCGTGTTCGCGTGGATACTCGGGCTCGGCGCGCTGTTCCTGTCCATCTACACCACGTCGACGGCGGGAGCGGACGGCACGACAGGGGTGAACGTGCTGTTCGGCACCATCTTCGGGCTGTCGGCCGGCCAGGCGCTGACCGACTCCGTCGTCGCCGTGTGCGTTTGCGCGGTGCTGATCATGATCGCCAGGCCGTTGCTGTTCGCCAGCCTCGACGAAGCGGTGGCCAGCGCCAGGCGGGTTCCGGTCAGGGTGCTCGGCACGGTCTTCCTCGGCCTGGTCGGGGTCACCGCGGCCGCCGCGACCCAGGCCGTGGGCGCGCTGCTGCTGCTCGGTCTGCTGGCCGCGCCGGCTGGCGCCGCGCAGCGGCTCACTGCCAGGCCGTTTCGCGGGATGTGGCTGTCCGCCCTCATCGCGATCGTCTCGGTCTGGGCCGGCCTGCTGATCGCCTATGCGGCGCCGAGGATCCCGCCGAGCTTCGGGATCCTCGCGGTGGCCACCGCGAGCTACCTGATCGCGATCGCGTTCACCGCGAACGGCAGGCGCGCGTGACCGCGGGCGGTATCAGCTGACCCGGGCCAGCCAACCCAGGCCGGCTAACCCAGCCCGCTAACCCAGCCCGCTAATCCAGCCCGCTAATCCAGCCCGCTAATCCAGCCCGCTAACCCAGCGACAGCCCCTGCAGCTCGAGCGCTTCCTGGAGCAGCCGCAAGGCCTTGGGCCCCATCCCGTGCAGCCGCTTGAGCTCCGCGGCGGACACGCCGTCAAGCTGCTTCAGCTCCATGTAGCCGGCTCCGGTCAAAGCCCGGGTCGCCGGCGCGCCAATGCCCTTAGGAAACGTTGTCTCGGCTGTCATCCTCAGCATGCTAGCCAGCGCCTCCGCCGGTGTTTCTTAGCACAGCGTTCCTGGCACTGTCGGACCGTGCTGCGATGCTGACAACATGGGGCTGACGATGGTCGCGCGCGGCCGGGACCTTCGGCTCGCCGTGTTCGGGCACGGGCCCGGCGAGCCGGTCGCGGCGCTCGACTGGTGGCCGCGAACCTGCCTGGTCTTCACCGAGCACGGCACCTGGACGGTGCGATCCAGGTACGGCGGCGGGGTGGCGTCCCCCGCGGTCATGGTCGCCGGTGACGGCGGCGCCGAGTACGACTGCGACCATCCCGCCGGCGTCGACGACCGCAGCCTCTGCCTGATCTTCCCGCAGTCCCTGACGGCCCCGGCAGCGGGGCTCGTGCCGGTGTCCGGGCACGTCGCGGGGCTGCGGCGGGACCTGCGTCGTCTGGTCGCAGCCGGACCGGCAGCTGGCGAACCGGACAGCGAACTCGACGCGGCCGGCGAACTCGACGCCGCCGGCTGGGCGCTGCTGGCCGCGGCCGGGTCGCCCGACGCGCCGGCGGCGCCCGGAGCCAGGGACCGCAGGCTCGCCGGCCTGCTGCGGGATGTGCTCGACCGCGAGCACGCCGACCCCGAGCTCGACGCGGTCGCGGCCGGGACCGCGCTCGGCTTGAGCCGGACCAGGATGATTCACGTGTTCCGCGCGGTCACTGGCATCACCCCGCACCGCTACCTCGTGGAGCGGCGGGTCGCGCAGGCCTCCGCGTTGCTCGCCGCCAGCGACATGCCGGTCACGGAGGTATGCTTCGCCAGCGGCTTCGGATCGGTGACCAGATTCCAGGCCGCGTTCAGGCGGGCGTGGGGAATGCCGCCATCGCAGTACCGGATTCGCGCACTTTCCGCGCAGCCAGGCCCGCCCCGGTCTGCCTAGCATCTGGCGGGTGACGGGCAGCTTCTCAGCGTTCCGCCGGGTGTGGCTCGGCGCCACGGTCTCAGCAGCGGGCGACGCGGCGAGCTGGATCGCGCTTGTCGCGCTCGTTCTCGGCACGCCGCACGCGAGCGTCGCGGTGCTGGCTATCTGCTATACCGCGCCGGTCGCGGCCGGCGGGCTGGCCGCTGGCTGGGCGCTTGACAGGTTCGAGCGCAGAAAGCTGCTGATCGCCGACGCCCTGGCCAGGGCCGCGGTCTTCGCGCTGATCCCGGTCAGCGCCGCCCTTGCAGCCAGCACCGCCGCCAGCACGCCCGGCCAGCCTGGCGCGCTGCCGCTGTGGCTCATCTATGCCGTCGCCGCGGTCTACGGCCTGCTCAAGATGATCAGCCTGGCCGGCTTTCCCGCCCTGATCCCCCAGCTTGTGGACGCTGACCAGCTGTCGCGTGCGAACGCGCTCGAAGGCGTCAGCTACGGGCTCGCCAGCCCGGCCGGAGCCGGTCTCGGCGGCCCCGTCATCGGGGCGTTCGGCCGCAGCGGAGCGATCGGCCTGCTGCTCGCCGACGCGGCCAGCTACCTGGTCTTTGCCGCGGCACTGCGAACCGTCCGGCCGCGCCCGCTCCCAGCGGCCGCTCCAGGTGGCGACGGAGCGAGCCTGGTCACCGTGCTCCGGCTGGTGCTGAGCAAGCCCGTGCTCCGCACCATCACAGCGATGTTCGCGCTGTTCAACATCGGCGAAGGAATGCTGGTTGTGTTCCTGCCGCGCCGGTCGGCGGCGATCGCGCTCGGCGCCGGCGGGTACGGCTACCTGGTCGCCGCGCTGACCTTCGGCGAGCTCGCGGCGGCCGCCGTGCTTGCCCGCCTGAACTGGCGGCGCCCGCTGGTGCCGTCGATCCTGGTGGCCCAGCTCGGCGCGGCGCTGATCGCTGCGACGCTGATCATCCCGAGCGCCTCGAGCACGATCATCGCGATGACCGCGCTCGGATTCGTCTCGGCCCCGATGACCGCGTGGGCGCGGACGCTGCGGATGCGGGAGACGCCGGCCGCCATGCACGGCAGGCTGTTCGCTGTCCTGCGGACCGCCATGCAGGCGACGCCACCGATCGAGGCGGCCGCCGCGGCAGGGCTCGGCCACCTCGGCCCTGCCGTGCTGACCGGCTGCGTCGTCGCGGTGATGGGCACTCCCTTGCTGGCTGGCGCGGCGGACCTGATCAGCGTTCGTCCGCGCTCCGTCCGTCGGCGCTGGGCGGAACGCAGATCCGCACCGAGCCAGGATGCACCTTGATCCGCAGCTTCCTTGTCTTCTTCCTGTCCCCGCCGTCGAGCTCGTAGCGAACCTTGCGGTTCAGCGTGACCTTGATCGTGCGACCGCGCGTGACCTCGACGAACGGTGACCTCTCCGGGCTGCCAGCCGCCAGCCGTCCGAACGTGCGAGCCCACTGGACCGGGCCGTCCGCGGTGACCAGCCCGACCTCGACGACGCCGTCGTCCGGCCTGGCGTCGCTGAACACCTCCACGCCGCCGAACAGCTTGCCGACGTTCCCGACCAGCACGCAGGACAGCGCTCCGTCGTAGTGGCGTCGGCCGTCGATCTCGACCTTGGCCTTCATCCCTCTGGCAGTCAGGTGCTTCGTGCCCGTGTAGATATAGGCAAGGCGCCCGAGGCGGCGCTTCATCCGGCGGCTGGCTTCGGAGATCATCAGCGCGTCGAAACCGGTGCCGGCCATGACGGCGAAGTGCTCGCCGTTCACGGTGCCTGTGTCGAAGTCGCGCCGTTCGCCGTGCAGGCCCACCCGCACCGCGGCGCCAAGGTCATCGGGGATGCCCAGGTTGGTCGCCAGCAAGTTCGCGGTCCCGGCCGGGAGAATCGCGAGCGGCGCTTCGCTTCCCGCGACCGCGTCGACGCAGCGCTGCACCATCCCGTCGCCGCCCCAGACGAAGATAAGCTCGGCTCCTTCCGACATCGCGCCGCGCACGTACTCCGGCGCCTTCTTGCTCTTGTCGACCTCGTACCAGAGCGGATCGGCGAAGCCCTCGCTCGCCAGCACCTCGCGCAGTTCCGGCAGGCCACCGCCCATGCTCTTGCGCGCGTGCGCCACCACGGCGACCGTTGACATCGCATTGTCTCCTTGCTCAGAGTCTCCTTGCTCAGACGTGGGCCCGCCACGTTCCCCTTGGCGCTGGCATGAAACACGGCGGCATGAAACACGGCGGCATGAAACACGAGAGCGCGGGGAGCTTGGGCCTATGTCAGCTCATGCCCGCCGGACCCGTGCCAGTCGGCAACGTGTCAGCCAGTACCGTGTCAGCCAGTACAGGACCCTGCTGCCGGTGATCGGCGTGACCGCCGCCGCGGTCGTGTTCACGGTCTTGCTCGTGCTCGTCAGGCTCCGATGGCAGCCGCTCGAGCAGGTCGATCACGGTGCCGCCGACCGGCTCAACAACCTGGTCGCCGGGCACTCCACCGCCCTGACCGTGATCAGGGACATCACGATGGCGGGCAGCACGCTCGTCGTGTGTGTCGTCGTCACGGCGGCCGCCCTGCTGCTCGCGCTGCGCCGCCGGTGGCTGCTGGCGGCCTACCTGGTGGTCACAGGGGCTGGTGCGCTGGTGCTCGACCCGGTCCTGAAGGTGCTGGTCGGCCGGCTCGGCCGGTGCTGGCCCACCCGGTCGCGCACGCCCCTGGCAACAGCTTCCCCAGCGGGCATTCGCTCGGGTCGATCGTCTGCTACGGCGCCTTGTTCCTCGTCTTCCTGCCCGTTGCCCGCGGCCGGTGGCGTATATGGTTCGCGATCGTGACCGCGGCGCTGGTCGCGCTGATCGGGATCAGCCGGATCCTGCTCGGCGTGCACTACGTGTCCGACGTCATCGGCGGCTGGGCGATCGGGATCGCCTGGCTTGGCCTGACCACGTTCGCGTTCGAGCTCACCAGGCGGGCAGCTGGCCAGCCCGCAAGCCACCCGGTCGCCGAGGGCCTCGAGCCCGAGTCGCGCACCGACCTGCGGCCAGCACAGCCGGAGAACGCGCAGCGTGTCAGGACACGACACGGGCGCACCGCGGCCGGGCTGCTGGTCGCGTGGGTCCTCATCGTCGGCGTCATCGCCGGGATCGGCGAGCTGATCACCAGGGCGGGAAACGGCAACGAACTCGGTGACCGCACCGTTCCGCACTGGCTAGCCGCGCACCGCACCCCGGACCTGACCCGGTGGAGCCTGGTGTTCACCACGCTTGGCGGAACGATCGCGGTCGTGGCGGTCGCCGCGCTCACGTGCCTTGTCTTTCTAGGCATAACCAGGCGCTGGCGGCCGGTCGCCTATGTCGGGACGCTCATGCTCGGCGAACTCGCCATGTTCCTGGCCGCGGCCGCCGTCGTGAAGCGACCGCGACCGCCGGTACCGCATCTGGACCAGCACCTGCCCACATCGGCTTATCCGTCCGGACACGAGGCGGCAACCTGCTGCCTGTACATCGGGCTGGCGATCCTGGTCATCGGGCACGCACGCGGCTGGTGGCGGTGGCTGTTCCTGCTGCCCGCTGTCGCGTTCCCCGTCCTCGTCGCCGCCTCCAGGATGTACCGCGGCGAGCATCACCCGACCGACGTACTGGCCAGCCTGATCCTCGCCGCGCTGTGGGTGGCCGCGGCGACGCTGCTGATCAGGCCGAACTCAGCGGGACCCGTATCAGGTCACAGGACATCCTCGGACAAGGCGTCGATGCTCGCGGCCAGGTCAGCGGCCGTCGCCGGCCGCGCTGCCTGATTCTGGTCGATCGCGGCGGCGATCACCTCGCGCACGCCAGGCGGCAGGTTCGGCGAGATCTCAGGTGCGTGCGAGAGCACCCGGCGCATCGCCAGCATGGTGTTGTCGGACGGCAGCTCGCCGTACAGTCCGGTACCGGTCAGCGCGCGGTGCAGGGTGGCGCCGAGCGCGAAGATGTCGGTCGCCCGGCCCGGCATCTCGCCGCGGATCACGGCCGGGTCGAGATACTCGACCGAACCGGTGGAGCCGAGGCCGGTGATCGTGAGCCCTGGCGCCAGCAGCTGGCTGAGGCCGAGGTCGCTGAGCTTCGCGCGGCCGTCGTGCAGCATCACGTTGCCTGGCTTGATGTCGTTGTGCGCGATCCCCGCCTCGTGCAGCGCGTGCGCGGCCCTGGCCGCGTCGGCGACGGCGGCGAGCACCTGGTTCGGCGGGATCGATCCGATCGCGTCGGCCAGCGACCCGGCCGGCAGGTACTCCATCGAGTAGTACAGGTCGTCACCCTGCTGGCCGGCGTCGTAGAGCGTCACCAGGTAAGGCGACCGCACGGCGGCGAACGCGGCAAGCTCGCGGGTCGCCCGCCGGAAGGTGTCCTGGCTGTTCGAGCCCGAAAGCACCTTGACGGCGACGAACTCGGCGTCGATGTGCAGTCGTTCCGGGCGATAGGCCAGGTAGAAGGCGCCGTGGTTACCGGCGCCGAGGTGCCTGACGAAGCGATAGTCGGCGATGCCGGTCCGGTCGGCGGCAAGGCGTGCGTCGGTACTGTTCACGGCTGTCTACTCTCCTGCTGGCTGCTGTCGTGGTCCGCAGGCAACTCGAGTGCCTGAATCCAATGGTCCATGTCGTCACTCGCCTCGGTCGTGCCCGCGACGACGGCGAGGTGCACGTCGCTGTCACGGCCGCCCGCGCCGCCAGGTTCATGCCTGTCGCCCGACGCGGCCACGAGGATGCCGCCTGGCGGCCCGTTGCCTGACCGCGCCTGCAGGCCGCGTTTGCGCAGGCTCGCGGCGACCGAGCCGGCGGCCCGGCCAGATGGCGCCAGCACCAGGTCAAGGCCGCCCGCAACCGACAGCTGCGCGGCGACCTGGACGGCGGCGTCGCCGTCTGCGCCGCGGGCCAGCTTCGCGACCGCGGCCGCCGGCCCGGCGGGAAGCGGCCGCAGCACGTAGACCAGTTGCGTCGCCCCGTCCGCGCCAAGCGCGTCTGGCTGGCCGCTGCCCGGCCTCAGCACGACGGTGCCGGGGCCGGCGGCAGACAGGTATCCCGGCAGCTCGGCACGGACATCGTCGCTGAACCTGGACTGCACCGTGGCCCGGACGTCGCCTGCCTGTGTCGCAAGGCCCTGCAGCTTGTTCATGGTCTGCGTCATCTGCACAAGCTCGCCGCCGAGGCCGGCGCCCATCTCGAGCCGTCCGGCCGGCCTGTGCGGCACCAGGTGCGACAAGACCAGCTGGCTGTGCGCTCTGCTGGCGGCCAGCCGCGAGCCGACGTCGATCAGCGGCCCGGCGGTCTCCGGGTCGTCGATCAGCACCACGATCCGGTGCGCGGCGGCCTCGCCGAGCGCCGCCCTGTCGGCTTCCGCGATGTCGCGCTCCATGATCCGGTTCGGGTAGATGACCTTGAGCAGCGGGCCGGCCATGCCGGTGGTCAGGATCGCCATCACGACCATCAGGGTGTACAGGGTCTTGTTCAGGATGCCCAGCTGGAGGCCCACCGTCAGGATGACCAGCTCGGTCAGTCCCCTGGTGTTCATCAGCGTGGCCAGTGCCCCTGACTGGCGGCGCTGCACGCCTGTCAGCCGGGCGCCGAAGTAGGCGCCGCCGAACTTGCCGGCCACGGCGACGAGCATAATCAGGACGAGGTCGACCAGGCCGGACAGCCCGATGCCGCGCAGGTTGACGTTGAGCCCGGCGACCACGAAGAACACTGGCAGCAGCACGAGCACGCTGACCTGCTCGAGCCGTTCCAGGACCGCTTCGCGCAGCGCGGGGACATTCCTGGGCATCACGATGCCGAAGATGAACGCGCCGAAGATGAACTTCACGCCCATCCAGTCGGTCGCGTAGCTGGACAGCAGCAGCAGCGCGAGCACCGTCGCCAGCACGTTCGGGGTGAGCCTGCCCTGGCGCTCATAGACCTCGGCCAGCCTGCGCAGCGCGGGGCGGACCAGCCAGATCATCGCGGCCGCGTAGACCGGAGCGAGCGCGAGCCTGAGCTGGCTCTGACCGGCGCCGGCCCCTGCGACGGCGATCACGACGGCCAGAAGCGCCCAGGCGAGCACGTCGTCCACCGACGCGGCCGCGAGCGCCAGGCCGCCGACCCTGGTCCTGTGCAGGCCGCGATCGGACAGGATGCGCGCGAGCACGGGAAACGCGGTGATCGCCATCGCGGTGCCGAGGAACAGGATGAAGCTCGTCGTGTCGTGCGGGTGGTAGCGGTGCACGAACCAGCCGGCCAGGGCGATGCCGAGGCCGAGCGGGGCCACGATCGACCCCAGCGCGACGCCCGCGGCGACCCTGCCGCGGCCCCTGACCAGCCCGAGGTCGACCTCGTAGCCGACGACGAACATGAAGAAGACCAGTCCGAGGTTGGCCAGCGCGGTCAGCGACGGGATCAGCGTTGGCGGGAAGAGCGTGCCCGTGACCGTCGTGCCCCAGATCGTCGGCCCGAGCAGGACGCCCGCGACGATCTCGCCGAGCACGGGTGGCTGCCCGATCCGCCTGGCCAGCGCGCCGAGCAGCCGTGCCAGGACGATGATCAGCGCGAGGTCGAACAGCAGCAGCTGAACGTCGGCATCAGTCATCGGCGCCAGCTGGCTACCGGCCGCGATGGGATTCGTAGCGGAATCCGCGGCCGCCGAGATCGACCTGGCTGCCAGTTGCCAGCACGATCGGCACCTGGGGGACCAGCGGCTGGTCGGCCGGCTGGCCGGGAAGCAGCACGCGGGTGCCGTTCGCCGAGCCCAGGTCGGTGACGAGCACGCGCCAGCCGTCCAGGTGGATCCTGGCATGGACACGAGAGACGATTCCCGTCTCGTCGGCGACCCGCAGCGGCCTGGCCTGGCCGGCCGCGACGGAGCCGTCCAGGCTCGGCTCACGGCCGACGACATAGTCGCTGTCCAGCTGGAACACCGAGCCGTCGTCAAGCAGCAGGACGCCAAGTGGCGGCCGCTCGCCCGGCCTCGGCACCAGCGTCTGCTGGTTCATCGAGATACCGCAGATCGCGCAGAACAGCGCCTCCGGGTCGTCGAAGTGACCGTTCTTGCAGTACACGCCCTGGATGATCGGCCCAGCCGAGACGTAGCTGCTCGCCCCGGGCGGCATGTCCCTGACCTTGGACAGCGGCTCGCGCGCCGGGAGCTCGACCCCGCTGCCCGCGCCCGCGTCCAGCAGCTGGACGGCCTCGAACGGCTGCCCCTGTCCCTGGTCGAATCCCGCCACCGGCGCGTACGGCTCGGGCGGGGCGGTGACGTCCCGCTCCAGGTCCGCTGCGGTGCCCTGGCCAGCTCCGCCTGCCGGCTGCCAGGCCGAAGGCGTCCTGTCCGCGGCGGCCGCCGGCGTCCCGGCCTGCTGCTCCGATGACGGCCCTGACCAGAGCTCGGTGGCCTGCCGTTCCTGCGCCGATGACGGATCGGGCGCGGCCCAGGCCGCCGTCGGCTCGAACGGCGCGTCCGGAGGTTGTGCTTGCGACGACGGGGCCTGCGATGAAGCCGCTGGCGACGAAGGTGCCTGTGACGGAGGAGCCTGCCACGACGCTGGCTCGTCCCGCGGCACCTCGGCTTCACCGGACCCGGCATCGTCAGGTCCTGCGGCCTCGCGGTCCCTGGCTGCCCGGGCTTCGCCTTCCCCCGCGCCGGCGGCGGCCGGCGCTGGCTCGGCTGCTGCCTGGTCTGCCGGCTGGCCGGCCGCTGGCTCCCGCCCCGCTTGCGGTCCGCCGTCCTGCTCGCCCGCGCCTGCCTCAGTCCCCGCGGCCGCCGCCCCCGCGGCCGCTGCCGCGGCAGCCGCCGCTCCTCCGGCCCGGCGGCCCCTGGCCCGCGGGATCTCCATGGCCGACGTCTGCGCGCCTGAGATGTCCGACGGGGTCATCTGGTCGCCGGAGACCTCGGCGCCCGCTGGCTGGCGGCCGGGCCGGCCGCCAGCGGCGCGTCGGTCCGTGGCCTTCCCGTCGGAGTAGTAGCTGAGCCCGCCAGCGCGGACCGTGCCCGCGTCGAGCCGGGAGAACCGGTCGGTGCTCGCCGCGCCGTCGTCGCCAGGGCTGAGCCCGCCGCGGACGCCGCTGACCGCGGAACGGATCGTGCCGCGCAACAGCATCCGGGGATGACCAGCCTCGACCCGCGCGGTGCCCGCCGCGGTCGTGATGTCAGCCCACGCGCCGCCGCTGACGGTGATGGCCAGGCCAGGTCCCGCTGGCCCGAAGGCGAGGACAGATGGGCCGCGCTCGGCCGCGTCGAGCACGTCGGCGATCGCGCCGGCGAACTGCCCCCCGTCGCCGCCCGCCGTGGCGACCTGCTCGAGCAGGTCAAGCAGATCGTCAGCGGCCTGGCTGTCCTCCAGGCTGCAGAGCAGGATCAGGTCCCCGTGCCTGGCCAGCACTCCGTCGCCGGGCACAGGGAACAGCCCGGCGGCATGCCCGCCCGAACCATGTCCGCCAGCAGCGTGCTCGCTCATGCCAGTCTCCCGCCGTGAAAGCGCCACCGGATGAACGGAATGCGCATGGGGCCGTTGGCCACGAGCCAGACTGCCAGCCAAACCAGCCCGAAATCAATCACAAACGCCGCTACCGGAACGGTTCCACTGATGCCGGGTATCAATCCCGCATTCAACAGCAGCCACACCAGCACGCCTTCTGGGATGGCCGTCACGAGCCCGAACAGCGTCGGCCAGTCCTTCTCCCAGCGCCACTGCATGACGAAGTGATAGACGCACTCCCAGCCGATGCCCAAGATGGCGACCGCCGCGAGGATGATGAACGTGTCCTGGTATACCACCGAGAGCGGCGCGGAGATCGGCAGCAACGGGCCGATGATGAGCGTGACGATGCCGCCGACCACGGCCAGCAGCGCCAGCCGGGTCTGGATCCGGCCACCCAGGGTGGGTAGCACGACGCCTCCTCTGTGTTGACCCAGGGGCCGACCCCCTGGAACCCTGTGTTGGCCCAGGGGTGCGACCCCTGGAACCCGGGGGGTGTCCTAAGGCTCTTTGTTCCTTGCCCAGCGCAGCCATTGCTGAATCGAGCGGAAAGTACCGATACGGCGGCAGAATCCGCGCCGGGCCAGATCATCGGCGATCTCCTGAGCCGCCACCTGCAGGCCGAGGAAGGTGTCGACGCCAGGGAAGTAGCCGCCCAGCGTCGTCGCGCCAGAGGCGTAGATGACACCTGGCCCGCTGCCCGACCCGCGCAGCTCGAAGGAGCGCTCGACATCCAGGCGGCCGAGCGGATTGCGGCCCGTACCAGAGTGCGCGAGGAGGTCAGCGAGCACGCGGTGCTCGGCGATGTCCGCCTCCAGGCCGGTGCAGTCGATCACGAAGTCCGCCGCGACCTCCACCATGCCGTTCGCCGTCTTGACACAGCTGACGATCTTGCCGTGCTCCAGTCGCATCTCCTCGACCGTGCCGGCCATCGCGGCGTACCAGCCGGCCTCCCGGCCTTCCTTCATCTGCGCCTGCCAGCACCGGCGGTACGGCGTGTTGGTCCCGCCCATCAGCTTGTACTTCGCCGCCCGCTGGTCACCCTCCAGGCGGCGCATCTCGGCCTTCAGCTGCCCGCCCCACACCGATTTGGGGTAGTTGAACCCCTGGTACGCGAAGCCATCCGCACCCTTGCGGCGGTTCCACGCGTTCGGGCCGTGCGCGCGATCGATGTACGTGCGGAACAGGTGCACGATCTCGGTGGACAGGCCGTACTTGGCCCGGTTGTCCATCAGCCGCTGAAGCACCCTGGAAGCGACGATCCCGCCGCCGCGCAGCATCACGACCAGGTGCCTCGTCCGCGCCGCCTCGTACACGTGCTCGTGCTCTTCGTACGCGCTGACCACATGGTGGAAGTCCTGGTGCGCGGTGCGGAACGCCTGGAGCTCGGGCAGGTGGCGCAGGCCTGGATAGCCGACGGCCAGGTGCACGAACTCGGCACGGTAGGCAAGGCGCTTGGTCGGCGACGACCCGGTCATCGGCGTCAGGATGACGAAGTAGCCGCCGCCCTGGCGCTTGCGCACCATCCTGACCTGGCCCTTCACCAGCATCTTCGGATAGCTGATCCGGTTGGCCTCCCGCTCGAGCCCGGCGAACACCCGCCCGGCCTTCGGCGTGTAGAAGTCCGCCCACATCGGCTCGATCAGCACCTGCCAGAGCGGCGCGAGGGTACGCTCGGTGACCGCCTCGGCGAGCGCGTAGGAGGGGAAGCCCCAGATGTTGTCGGGGCGCGACGCGGAGTCTGACCTGATCCGCTCCGGCCGCGGGATCTGCGAGACCCTGGTCAGGTACTCATAGGTCTGCCAGGGGTAGTCCAGGTTGGACAGGATCGCGATCCGTTCGGTGCCCACGCCCGCGATCCGCAGGTAGTCCGCCGTCACGAACGATCCGATCCCGCCGCCGACGCTGACGAACGGCACATCGGTGACAGGGATACCTGCCGCGGCGACCATCTCGTCGGTCCACTGGTCGGTCCCGAGCAGCTCGTCGGTCAGGTCGCCAGAGCCATCCGGCGCGCCCTGCGCGGCGGCCGCCGGTTCTGCGGCGCCGGGCCTGCGGCGCCTGACGGTTGGCTGGTCGACCACGTGCTGCTCCGATTCGCGTAAGTCCGCACGACTGACTGCAGGTACGTCGCGACTTATGACTGCGGATTCCACCAGGTGGTTGCAGCCCGTCATCGGCTAAACACATGAGAGTGTGGCATGCGCCGCAGGAGCCGACAAGCAGCCCGTCACTGCTGCCGGCTGGAACCAGGGCCGAACGCGTAGATCACCCAGACCTGGCCCCTCGCGAACGGCATCCGGCTGCCGTCGGGGAGGGTGAAGGACGTCCCGCCGTCGGCCGCCTGGCGGGACCAGTGCACGTGATAGGCGCGACCGCCGCGCAGCACGACCGCGCTGCCGCTGCCGACCGTGTTCGCGTACGGCGGCCTGATCCCGAGCTCGAGGAACCCAGACGTGCCGACCTTGACGGACTGCACGACCACGGTGCGTGCGCCGAGCTTCGTGCCGTCGGCCGCGGCGGCCTGCCGCCCGTCCATCCAGATCAGCCACCGGTGCCGGGCCGCCGACCAGCGGACGCTGAACGCCGCGGACCGATAGCTGACGTTGTAGGCGGTCGCCGGCTTGCCGCCGGACGGCGCCGGCCCGAACCGGAAGCCGATGTCCCGCCCCTTGCTGGCGCCCTTGGCCTCGGCGAGCAGCTTGCTGGTCCGTGCGTAGAGGTTGTACGGCGCGACCCGGTTCGGATCGCGGAAGTACCCGCCTACAACGCCCGAGTACAGGTTGACGATCCTGGCATGCTCGACCACGGGCAGCAGCCGCGGCTGAGCGCCGGAGAACGCGAACGCGGGCCTGCCGAACTGCCTGAGCAGCTCGATGTCCTCCTCGCGGGAGCTGCGCACCGGGCCGACGACGGGCGGCACGTGCGAGGAGAACACCGCGAAGATGCGGCTCAGCCCGCCTTCGACCGGCAGCAGGTAGACGATGTCGGCGCTGGTGAGTCCCGTCGGGGGCCTGGCCTGCGGGACATTGTCGATCTTGAAGATGAGCTCGCGCCGCAGCGCCGTGACCGGCTCCCCGGTGAACGGCGACCTGAGCTGCGCGCCGCCACGTTGCCCGGTCTGGTGTGACGCCGAGTGCTGCTTGCCTGAGCCCGACAGGACGAAGAATCCGCCGATCAGCAGGCCCAGCGCCACCACCGAGCTGATTGCCGTCAGCAGCGCTGCCCGACTGATGCGCACGGCGAACCTCCTTCGACCTCGGAGGCTATCACCGCAGGCAGGCGGCATGGCAGAGGCGAAAGCCCCCGGCCGGCCGTTCCGTCGGGCCCTGGCGTCGAGGTCCCGGCCACTCCCATCAGCCTCGTCTGCTTGACCTAGGACGTTCCATGCATTCGCTGCTACTCGGCCGATATAGTGCAGCATGCCCGCTGTGCCGCATCTGTTCCGCTTGCGACACCGGCGCCCCGGATCCCGGCCCAGGTACCAGCATCTGGTTGCGATCGCGGTGAGCATCGTGATCGCCGTCGCGGCATTCGAGGCGGCCACGGCGGCGTCCAGCAGGGACCGCGCCTTCAGCTGGCACGTCGGGATCGCGGCCGGCGACTATGCCGCCCGCGCCGCGAGGTCGGCCAGCCTGCTCGAGCACACGTACTACAACGGCACCGGGCTGTGGCACATGTGCGCCGGGATGTCCTGCAGCACGAAGAACAGGGACTGGGGCTCTGACTCGCTCACCTACGCCCTCTGGTTCCGGTGGAGCCTGACCCGCGATCCCGCCATCCCGCCGCTGCTGCGCGCGCTCGCCCAGACCGCGCACACCTGGGGGCCGGGCGACGAGGGCAGCAGTGACACCGCGATGTGGGACTCGATCGCGGTCGCCAGGGAATACCAGGTCACCAGGTCGCCGGCCGCACTCGCCAAGGCCACGGCGGCCTTCGCATGGGTGGACTCGACGATGGCGGGCGGATTCGGGTCAGGCGCCTGCCCGGACATCGACTATCAGTGGCCGTACGGCCTCGGCGGGAACCTGAAGACGCTCGAGACGGCCACCAACTACATCAAGGCCGCCCTGCTGCTGCGCCAGTTCACCGGATCTGATCGGTACCTGGCGAAGGCACGAGCGCAGTACGAGCAGGTCAGGCGCTACTTCCTGGCCGGGGGCGGCGTCCCGCTGTACACGGTCTACGTGTTCGACGACGGCACGACCTGCACGGCGCTGGCCGGGCGCTACTTCGCCTCGGTCAACGGCAACATGATCTGGGCAGGCTCGGCGCTGGCCGCCGCCACCGGCGAGCGCCGCTACCTCCTGCAGGCCGTCGCGACGGCGCGGGCCGTCAGGTCGCGGCTGAGCGACGCGGCAGGGGTCTACGCGGACCTGCAGGCCGACAACGACGTGGCCGAGCCCCTCGTCGAGGCCATGTACACCCTCGCCACCGCCGACCATCGCGCGTTCGCCGCCCGCTGGCTGCTGGCGGCGGCGTCCGCGGCGGGCGCCGACCAGAACGCCGCTGGCGAGTTCGGCCGCTTCTTCGATGGCCCGCCGCCCACCTCGGTCGCGACCGCCTGGCAGATCAACGGCGGGATCGCGCTGATCCAGGCGGCCGCGGCGCTCGACCCGCAGGGCGGGCCGGCCGATCCGGGCTTCTGGCAGCGGGCCAGGTACGTGGCCGACGACCGCGATCTCGATGGCTCCCCGCTACGGATCAGCTTCACGGGACGGGCCATCGCGATCATGGGCTCGGTCGGAGACAGGTGCTGTATCGCCGGGCACGCCCGCGTGTTCGTCGACGGCACCGAGACCTTCGACCGCACCGGGATATGGCAGAACATGACGAGCCCGTCGGTGCAGCAGCCTGACCAGGTGCTGTTCGCATGGCGGTGGCCGCGCGCCGGGCGCCACACGATCACGATCAAGCCGGGCATTCCCGATGCCATGGAGGGCGGGTCGTATTTCGCGATGAACGGCTACCTGGTCGTCAGGTAGCGCTCACGAACAGTGGCGTGACCGAGACCGGCAGCACGATCTGACCGTTGCGAGGGCACACGGCAAGCTCGGCGCCGAAGGCGTCGGTCACCGCGCAGGTCGCGGCCGACCACGGCACGCTCACCGGCACCGGCGGCTCGTCCTCGCCGGCGAAGGCATCGCGCTGATCCCACAGCACGAGCAGCCGCCCGCGGCCGTGCCGCCGCACATCGAACGCGTAGATTCCTGGCTGGCCAGGCATTGCCATCCTGCTCACCTCCGCCGCGCCGGCGAGCTGCCCGGCCAGCAGCTCGAACGCGGCGGCCGCCGGGTGGCGCACGCTGGGCTCACCGTCCGCGTAGCCGAGCAGCGCGAGCTTGCCGATCATCAGGTACATCATCTGCAGGTGATCGACAGGTCCCTGGTACTCGGGCGCCAGGTTCCAGTACGCCGTCCTGCGGACGCCGGCGGCAAGGGCCAGCAGCGTGCGCATGACGACCTGGCGGCAGTTGATGCGCGCGCGCTTCGCCTCCAGCTCTGGCGGGCAGCCCTTCAGGAACATCGCCAGCTCGGGCGGAAGCTCCCCGATCCTGTCGTACAGCGCCGCCATCGCGCGCCGTTCCTGCGTGTCCTGCCCGGCCCTGGCCGCCAGCTCCCCGGTGCTGCTGGTGGCCGGGGGCTCGGCGAACGCCTCGGTGAACACCTGCTGCATGACGGCCATGGCGGCGGGGAACTCGAACGGCTGCGGCCCGGCGTGCTCGCCTGCGACGACCGGCTTGCAGTAGCCGTGCGCCCGCATGAACTGCCGCGCCGTCTCCACGTAGCCGGACAGGCTGGCGATGTCGCCGTACAGATGAACGCTGAACAGGTCGAAGCTGTCCCGGCCCGCGTCAGCGAGGTAGTCGAAGAACCGCCGCTGGGGGCTGTCAGGCGCGCTGCTGAACACGTCGTAGCCGCAGCCGCCGAGCACGACAGCGGCCGCCGGATCGACGTCCTTGACGGCCCGGTACATCGCGGCGAGCTGCCCGACGTACTCCTCCGCCGTGCCAGCCCAGAGCAGGTCGGTGTTGCTCGGCTCGTTGTCGCACTGCCAGTACCTGACCCGGCCGGCGCACCGGCTGACCACTCGCCGGACGAACTCCGCGTACGCGGCCTCGTCGCGCGCGGGCGACGGGGGCAGGAAGTCAGTGGGCTGCCTGGTCGCCCACGGAGAGCTTGAGCACAGCGTGATCCACACCTCGAGGTCACCGTCGCCGGTCGCGTCGAGCTGGCCGAGCAGCGCGTCGACCGCGTCCCACCGGTACTCGCCAGGCGCGGGCTCGACCTGCCCCCAGAACAGGTAGGCGCGCACGAGCCCGGCCTGCAGGGCCCTGGCCTGCGGGACGAACTCGCCTGGCGGGCCGAACAGCCCGTAGCTGATGCCCCGCACGACGCCCACGCGGATGCCTGGCGGTTCGTAGCTGATCGCGGCCGGTGTGCCGGTCGTCATTGTCTGGTCGCCTCTCTCGTCGTGCCAGTTAGTTTATTTCGTATACCTAAGATTTATAGCGTAAACTCAGATGCGTGCGCAAATCAGCAGCCAGCCCGGTCCCGCTGATCTGGACTCAGCCCGCGCCTCCGGCGCGGCAACACTCGCTCGGCAGGGCCGGGATCGTCGCGGCGGCGATCTCGCTGGCGGACGAAGGCGGCCAGGCCGCGCTGACCATGCAGGCGGTCGCGGCGAGGCTCGGGTCGTACTCGGCGATGGCGTTGTACCGCTACGTGCACAGCAAGGACGGCCTGATCGATCTCATGCTCGACGCGGCGGCCGCCGAGATACCGGTTCCACCGGGGCCGGGCCCTGACTGGCGGGCCGACCTGCGCGCGCTGGCTTTCGGAACGAGGGAGATGACCAGGCGGCACCCCTGGTACCCGGCCTTGTTCCACACCCGCCCGCCCGCCGGGCCGCACATGATGGCCAGGCTCGAGTTCATGCTCGCGGCCCTCACCAGCAAGGGTGCGAGCCTCGCCGACGCGATGACCTACGCCGCCCTGATCGACAGGCACATCTACGGCGCCGGCCTGCAGGAGGCCGAGGAGGCCAGGATGAGCCGCGAACACGGGCTCGACGACCCGGCGGCCATGGCGAGCGCGCTGGCGGGCATGCGCGAGCTGGCCGCCGCCGGCGGCCGGCACCCGAACCTGGCGACGTGGCTGGCCAGCCCCTCTGGCCCGGCCGCCGACGAGCAGTTCGAGCTCGGGCTGACGTTCCTGCTCGACGGCATCGCGTCCCGCCTTCCTGGCTAGCTGTCAGGCTGGCTAGCTGTCAGGCGGGCGCGCCTGCGCGGCTGGCTGTGAGGCTCGTGCCTGCTGGGGGGCTTGTGCTTGCTGAGGGGCAGGGACCTGCTGGTGGCCGAGCGCGACCGCGCTGAGCACCAGGCACCCGAAGGCCAGGATCTGGAGCACGGCGAGACCGCCGCCCGGCAACTGCTCGCCGAAGAGCACGAAGCCCGCCACGATCGGAACGGCATTGGTCACCATCATCGCCATCCCGGCCGCCGTCAGGGCGTCGCCGCGCTGGTAGGCGGCCTGCAGCACGCTGGTGCCCGTGCCGTAGGCAAGGATCAGCGGGACCAGCGCGAGCAGCCACAGCCCGCCGTAGCCGATCAGCTTGGCCGAGACGTCGCCGTCGGCGAACAGCAGGCCAGCGGCGAGGCCGAGCGTCGCGGCCCGGCCGAACCTGGTGGGCTGCACGATCAGCAGGATCGCGAGGCCGCCGCAGGCAGCGAGCCAGACCACGATGCCGGCGACGGGCGGGTGCTGGTCTGTGGGCTGGCGCCCGAGCAGCGACAGCCCGAGCAGCAGCAGCCCGGCCAGCGCCAGCACGACGGCGAGCTGCTCGCGGCGGGCCAGCCTCGACGGGTGCCCGCGCGCGGTCGCGAATGCGAGTACGGCAACGCCGGACGCGGTGACGGCCTGGACCAGGGCAAGCGGAGCGAGCCTGAGCGCGGCCACGTACATCAGCCAGCCGGCGGTCTCGGCAGCGAACGCCTTCAGCCAGCGCTGGTCGTGGATCAGGAAGTCGACGACGCGGAGCGGGCGACGCGGTGAGAGCCGCGGCAGCGCCGCCGCCGCGTCGTGCTCGAAGGAGTAGGCCATGTTCGTGACCACGGCCGCGACGAACGCCAGCCCGAGCCCGATCCACTCCAGTGGCATCCTGCGGACGTTAGCATCCGCGCAGGCTGGCCACCTGATCAGGGCCGATGCGGCCGGCCGGCGATCACGGCCCTGTCAAGCGCGAGTCAGGGCTTTTCAGCGGTCCGGCGATCGGCGAGCACGGCGGCGGCCGCCGCGAACTCGGCGCCGAACTGCAGCAGCCGCAGCCACCGGCGCGGGATGGCCGCGGCGCCGTCCCTGGCACCGAGCAGGCCGCCGGCGATGGCGGCGTTGGTGTCGGCGTCGTTGCCGAGCCTCGCGACGTCCACGACGACGTCGGCAAGCGGCCGCTCGTCCAGCACCGCGGCCACCGCCAGGCTGAGCGAGTCGAGGACGTAGCCAGCGGCCTGGCCGGGGAACGGGAGCTCGCCCGATGCCGCCAGGGCAGCGGGGCTGAGGGTCCTGCCGAGCCCGATCGCGGCGGCAACGCGGGCGCCGCCTAGCTCGCGCGCCGTCTCCAGCCCGGCAGCAACGGCCGCGTCAGGATCGCCGCCGGCCACCAGGGCGGCGGCGATCTCGTTGTAGGCCGCGCACGCGGTGACCGCGCGCTCGTCGTCGTGGGTGATCGCCGAGATCTCGATCGACTCGCTGATCCGCCGCCGGCGGCTGGTGACGGCCAGCGCCGTCGGAATGCAGCGCATCAGCGATCCGTTTCCGGCTTGTCCCTGCCCGGCGCCTGCGGCGCGCGGGTCCGTGCCGCGCCGGTACCGCTCCAGGCCCGCACGAGTGGCGCCGCCGATGTCGGCCGGCGGGGAGCCTGGCTCCCTGCCCGGCCAGTCGCCGTCCAGCCAGGCCAGCATGGCGTCGGCGGCCGACCGGACGATGTCAGCCTTCCCCTCGTCAGAGCTAGCGCTGCCGGTGTAGGCGACCAGCACCGCCCTGGTGAGATCGGTGTCATCGGTGGCGTGACCGGCGGACCAGCGCAGCGGTCCGCCGCCGACGATGTCCCGCAGCCCGTACGGGTAGCGCTCCCTGACCACCGCCCAGGGCGTGAACTCCAGCGTAGCGCCGAGCGCGTCACCGGCGTGCACGCCGAACAGCGCGCCGGAGAGCCTGCTGACGAGCGAAGGCATTGACATGAGAGCCATGTTATTCTCATAGTGAGTTAATCTCAATGCGAGATAGACAGGGCTACGATGACCGAACCAGACAGCGAGCGGCAGTTCCTCGCCAGCTACGACCCGAGGGCCTACGACCCGATCGCGGTCACGGTCGACGTCGTCACGCTGACGATCAGGGACGGCGGCCTGCACGTGCTGCTGGTGCAGCGCGGCGTACCGCCGCACGCGGGCCTGTGGGCGCTGCCAGGCGGCTTCGTCCGTGCCAGCTCGGAGGACCTGCCAGAGGCGGCGGTGCGGGAACTGGCCGACGAGACCGGCGAGCGCCTCGGCAAGGCGCACCTGGAGCAGCTCGGCACCTACGGCGCGCCGGGCCGCGACCCGCGGATGCGGGTGATCTCGGTCGCGTACCTGGTGTTCGCGCCTGAACTGCCCGAGCCGGCGGCCGGCAGCGACGCCGCGGCGGCCGCCTGGGTGCAGGTCGGCTCGCTCGGCCTGACCGACGGCGGCGGCGGGCAGCGGGCGGGTACGACCAGGAAGCTAGCGTTCGATCACGCCAGGATCCTGGCCGACGGCCTCGAGCGGGCCAGGTCCAAGCTCGAGTACACGCCGCTGGCCACGTCGTTCGTGACCGAGCCGTTCACGATCTCCGAGCTGCGCATGGTCTACGAGACCGTCTGGGGTGAGCCCCTGCACGCGGGCAACTTCCACAGGAAGGTGCTCTCGGTGCCGGGATTCGTGGAGAGCACTGGCGAGACGACGGAAACCGGGGGGCCGCGCGGCGGGCCGCGGGCCAGGCTCTACCGGCCGGGCGACGCCAGGCTGCTGCATCCCGCCCTGCTGCGGCCACTCAGGGAAGACGCGGTGCGCTGAGATGGCGGTGCGCTGAGATGGCGTGCGGAGCTGGTACGCCCCGCATCGCGGAGCTCCTGACGACCGCCGAGGCGATCGAGGTGATCGAGGCGGCCAACGGGCCCGCAGAGCTGTTCGGCAGTGATGCCGCCCGCAGCTACCGGCGGCTAGCCAGGCTCACCCACCCGGACGCGAGACCAGGGGACGCCCGTGCCGCCGCGGCATTCGCGAAGCTAGCCGGCCTGTGGGGGCGGCATGCGCAGGTCAGCGGGCCGCTGGTCGCCAGTGGCGATGTCGCCAACCTGTACCAGACCAGCGCCGGGGTGCTGAAGCTCGCCAGGAACCCGGCCGACAACGACCTGATGGACCGCGAGGCAGCCGCGCTGCGGACGCTCGCGAGGCGCGTGCCCGCCAGGCTCGCCGCTTACTTCCCCCTGCTCATCGAGGCGCAGCGTGCGCAGGACCCGCGGACCGGGGCCGAGCGGCGCGGGAACCTGCTCGGCGCGCTCGACGGGTTCGTCAGCCTGGCGCAGGCCGGACAGCACTTCCCTGACGGCGTCGATCCGCGTGATGCCGCGTGGATGTGGCGGCGGCTGCTGGTGGCGCTCGGGGCGGCGCATCGGGCCGGGGTCTGCCACGGCGCCGTGCTGCCCGAGCACGTGCTGATTCACCCGGCCGAGCACGGGCTCGTGCTGGCCGACTGGTGTTACTCGGGCCAGTGTTATCCCGACCTGGCAGGGCTGCCGCTGCCCGCTGTCGTCGCTCGCTACCGGCACTGGTATCCGCCCGAGATGCTGAGCGGGCAGCCCGCAGGGCCGGGCGCCGACATCTGGCTCGCCACGCGCTGCATGACCGAGCTGACCGGCGGGCGGCTGCCCGCGCCGCTGGCCGCGTTCGCGCGCGGCTGCCAGCTCGCCAGCCCTGCACACCGCCCGCAGGACGCGTGGCAGCTGCTTGCCGAACTCGACGACCTGCTCGGGCGGCTGTATGGCCCGCGCAGTTTCCGGCCCCTCGTCATCCCGGCGTAGGGCACATCTGGGAGGAGAACCACATGGGAAGCGGCCGATGGTCAACCAACGTCTACGACGCCGCGGCGCGGTATCGATCGGCAACCGGGGCCAGCGCGTTCGCGCACAGCGACAGCGGCGCGACGAGCGTTCATCCTGACCTGGACCCGCACGGTGTCACGGTCAGGGAGAGCCGCGACTCAGCGGAGCATCCGCGCTCGCTGGCGATCGCGGTGCTGTTCGACGTGACCGGCTCGATGCGCCGTGTGCCGCGGCACCTGCGGGAGAAGCTGCCGCAGCTGCTCGGGCTGCTGCTGCGAAAGGGCTACGCCGACGACCCGCAGATCATGTTCGGTGCGATCGGCGACGCGACGTGCGACCGCGCTCCGCTGCAGGTCGGTCAGTTCGAGTCGGACAACAGGATGGACGACGACCTGAGCAGGATCCTGCTCGAAGGCGGCGGCGGGGGCCAGAAGACCGAGTCGTACGAACTGGCGATGTACTTCATGGCCAGGCACACCGTCACCGACTGCTACACAAGGCGCGGCAAGCGCGGGTACCTGTTCCTGATCGGCGACGAGATGGCCTACCCGCGGGTCAAGCGAACCGAGGCGGGCGCCGTGATCGGCGACGGCCTGCAGGCCGACATCCCGCTGACAGCCATCGTGACCGAGCTGACCAGGGCCTGGGACACCTACTACATCCTGCCGGAGGGTGCCAGCTACGCGAGCGACAGCGAGGTGCTGAGCTTCTGGCGCGGGCTGCTCGGCCAGAACGTGATCGAGCTTGCTGACCTCGGCGCGGTGAGCGAGACGATCGCGCTGACCGTGGGTCTCGGCGAGGACGCGATCAACCTCAGCGACGGGGTGGCCGACCTGGACGACGTCGGATCCGACGCGGGCACGACGGTCTCGAAGGCGCTCGCCGCGATCGGCTCGTCCCGGTCCGAGCTCATCCGCGTGGCCCTGGACGACCTGGACGGCCAGGACGGGAACGTCCGGCTGTGACCGGCAAGGCCGCTGGGCTGGACGATGACCACGTCATCGTCGCCGACCTCGGTTACGGCGACAGTGGCAAGGGCACGGTCGTCGACTGGCTCTGCTCGCGCCGCGGGCCGCGCGCGGTCGTCCGCTTCAACGGCGGCGCGCAGGCCGCGCACAATGTGGTCACCCCCGACGGCAGGCACCACACGTTCGCCCAGTTCGGGGCCGGCATGTTCACGCCAGGGGTGCGGACCCACCTGTCCAGGTTCGTCCTTGTCGACCCGCTCGCGCTGACGGCCGAGGCCGCCAGCCTCGCGGCGGCGGGCGTCGCTGGCCCGCTGGACCGGCTGACCGTGGACAGGGACGCGCTGCTGACGACGCCATACCACCGCGAGGCCAACCGGGCCAGGGAGCGGGCCCGCGGCGCTGACCGGCACGGCTCCTGCGGCATGGGCATCGGCGAGACCGCCAGGTATGCGCTGGAGTTCCCGGCCGACGCCCCCCGCGCCGGCGACTGCGCGACGCCGCGTGTGCTGGCACGCAAGCTCGGGCTGCTGCGGGACAGGCTACGCGCTGAGTTCAGCGCGGACACGCCTGGTCAGGGCCGCGTCCGGCGGAACGATCGAGCCTGGCGGGACGACGAGGTTCCGCCGGTCACCGATGCCTGCGCGGCGTTCGGCACGTTCGCCGCCCGCGTCCGGCTCGTCGACGATGCCTTCCTGGCCCGCCTGCTGCGGGCCGGGCCGGTCGTCCTCGAGGGTGCCCAGGGCGTGCTGCTCGACGAGTGGCACGGGTTCCACCCGTACACGACGTGGTCCACCACCACCTTCGCGAACGCGCAGACGCTGCTGGCCGAGGCGAGCCAGGCGGCCGCCCGGCTCGGCGTCATCCGCTGCTACCTGACCAGGCATGGCACAGGCCCGCTGGTGACCGAGGATCCGACGCTCGAGCTGCCCGACCGGCACAACCGGCTGAACGCCTGGCAGGGCGCGTTCCGCACCGGTCACTTCGACGCCGTCGCGCTGCGGTACGCGCTCGAGGTCGCCGGCGGCGCCGACGCGATCGCGCTGACCCATCTGGACACTGCGGCGCGCCGGCGGCTGCAGTGCTGCGACCGGTACGACGCCGGCGGCCTGGTCATCACCCGGCTGCCGGTCAGCTTTGATCACGACCTGGCCAGGCAGGAGCGTCTGACCAGGCTGCTGCTGCGGGCCAGGCCCGAGTACCGGGCCACTGGCAGCTTCTGGTCAGCCGCCGACTGGCCGGGGCTGGTCGCGGACGCGCTCGGGTGCCCGGTTTCGCTGCTCTCCTACGGGCCGACCGCACGGGACAAGGTCGTAGCGCCAGGCTGGGGCAGGCGCTACAGGCTCAGGTCGACCACCACAGGGGCGTGATCACTCGGCCCTTTGCCCTTGCGTGCCTCGCGGTCGATCCAGGCGTCCTTGACGAGGCCGGCCGGCGCGTCATTCGCGAGAGCCAGGTCGATCCGCATCCCCATGCCCTTGTGAAACGCGCCGGCCCGGTAATCCCAGTAAGTGTACGGGTTGCCCTTGGCGATCCGCGGCATGACGTCGGTCAGCCCGCGCCCGAGCAGCGCGCCGAGCGCGGCCCGCTCCGCCGGAGTGACGTGGGTCGAGCCGGTGAAGGCCGCGGGATTCCAGACGTCGGATTCGGCCGGCGCGATGTTGAAGTCGCCCATCACCGAGGAATGACACCGTTCACCGTCACCCTGATCGGCTTGGACTTGCTCTGAGACTTGCCCTGACCACGAACGGTGACCGGATGGCCCTCGGCGTCACTCACCGAATCCTTGTACGGCAGGTTCTTGATCTTGATGCTCTTCGCCGACTTGCAGGTCAGCTTCTCCGATCCGAGCGAGAACACCGCCGGCGTTCCCCTGGCGCGCGCGGCCTGCACGTGCGTTAGCCTCCGAAGAGCTCGGCGACCCTGGCCAGCAGGTCGCGGAGGTTCGCCTCCGATGTCAGCTCGTTCGCTTCCGGCACGGTCAGCCAGCGCAGCGGCGCGTCGGGCTTTTCTGGCCTGATCGCAGCCGGGTCGCTGGTGGCGAGCACGAACCGGACGTCGGCGTGCTCGTGCGCGGGCTCGTCGCGGGCCGGCGGCACGGAGACAATCACGACCTGCCTGACGGAGGCGTCTGGCCAGGGCGCGAGGTCGGCGAGCCCGGTCTCCTCCGCAGCCTCCCGGAGCGCGATCGCGAGCGCGTCACGCTCGCCGGGATCACCGTGGCCGCCGACCTGCAGCCAGGCCCGCTGGCGCTGGTGCCAGCGCAGCAGCACCCGCCGGCTCTGCGGATGCACGATCAGCGCAGAGGCCGTCAGGTGCAGCGGCAGGGAACGGGACCAGGGATCCTCGCGGGCCCTGACCAGCGCGGTGATCGTGTCGGCGTCTGCCGCCTCGTCCCGGGTTCGCGGACGGTAGCCGGCCAGCCAGCCGAGCGCATCGCCGGCATCCGGCGCTCCGAGCAAGGCCGCGATCTTCTCCTGGTCCCGCTCATTCGCGGCGAACGTCACGAGCTTCTGCTCAGGATTGTCGGCGAGGCTCAGCACCACGTGCGTGAACGTGATCTCGCCGAGCGCCGGATGACGCAGCCGCTTGGTGCCAGAGGACAGCGGCGCGACCTCATGCCGCGGCCAGGACGCGCGGAACTCAGGACTGGCGTTGCGCAGCCGCTCGATCAGGGTGCTGAACGCGGGGTCCGCTGGATGCTTGCCGGCGGCGGCCCTGAACCGCGCGAGCTGAGCCTGCGCCTCTGGTTCCCAGTCGACCAGGATGCTGCGCGCGGCCGGGTCGGTGAAGGTCCACCACAGCATGTTGCGGTCAGCCGCGGGCAGCGCGGGCCAGTCGGTCCACAGCAGCCTCGCTGCCCGGTTCGACGCGAGCACGTCCCACTGCCTGCCAGTGACGTAGGCGGGGTACGGATCCATGCGGTCCACCAGCGCCGACACAGCCGGCAGGAGCGTCTCGGCGGCCTGCGGAGGCGGCGGCTTCGGCGTGCCGCTGCCAAGGGTGTGCACGTGCGCGCGCTCGGCGGGCCCCAGCCGCAGGGCGCGCGAGATCGCCTCGAGCACCTCCCATGAAGGCCGCAGGTCCCTGCCCTGCTCGAGGAAGGTGTAGTAGGTGGTGGACACGCCCGCAAGCTGGGCGACCTCCTCGCGGCGCAGCCCCTTGGTGCGACGCCGCTGCCCGGCGGGCAGCCCGACATCGGCCGGCCGCAGCCGGTCCCGGCGCGAGCGCAGCAGGTCGGCGAGTTCTCGCGCGCGCGCCCCGCGGCCGACGGCCCGCGCCGCGCCGCCGGTGACCCCCGCAGCCTGCTGATCGCCCCTTGGGCGCTGGGTGCCTGTGGTCACCGTCTTCCGTCCGCCATGCCTTTAGCCTGGTAAGGCTATTACCAGTATTAACCGTGTGATGTTACCATTGTCGGTCTCGGCTAGCCTGCCGAACATGGACAGCCTTACTCACGTCAGCGCGCGTGCGATCGGTTCACCGGGCCTGCGGGTACCGGCCATCGGCCTGGGATGCATGGGCTTCTCGCAGGCGTACGGCCAGGCCGACGACGAGGAGTCGATCGCCACCATCCGCCGGGCCATCGACCTTGGCGCCGGACTGCTCGACACGGCGATGAGCTACGGCGCAGGGCACAACGAGGAACTCGTCGGCCGGGCCATCGGCGGCCGCAGGGACGAGGTGATCCTGGCGACGAAGTTCGGGATCATCCGCGGCAAGGACCGCAGCGTCCGGATCGACGGGCGGCCGGAGAACGTCCGCGGCTACTGCGAGGCCTCGCTGCGCAGGCTCGGCACGGACCACATCGACCTGTACTGCCAGCACAGGATCGACCCTGACGTGCCGGTCGAAGAGACCGTCGGCGCGATGGCGGCGCTGGCAACCGAGGGCAAGGTGCGCTATCTCGGGCTCTCTGAGGCGACCCCGCAGGAGATGGCGCGCGCCGCGGCCGTGCACCCGATCAGCGCGGTGCAGTGCGAATGGTCGCTGTGGTGGCGCGAGGTGGAGGACGACGTAGTTCCCGCCGCACGGCAGCTGGGCATCGGGATCGTGGCCTACAGCCCGCTGGGCCGAGGCTTCCTGACCGGACCGGTCAGCGCGTCCGCCTTCGGCGACGGCGACTTCCGCCGGCAGGATCCGCGTTTCTCCGGCACCCACCTGACCCAGAACCGGGCGGTGCTCGACGCGGTCGCCAAGCTCGCGGCCGCGCGCGGCATCGGCCCTGCTCAGCTCGCGCTGGCCTGGCTGCTCGCACAGGGCGACGACGTGGTGGCGATTCCTGGCACCAGGCGCCAGCGCAGGGCCGAGGAGAACGTCGCCGCGGCTGCCTTCGAGCTCTCCGGCGCCGACCTGGACCAGATCGAGCGGATCGCGCCGCGACACGCGTGGGCCGGCAACCGGCAGTCCTTCGCCGCGAGGCACACGGTCAGGAGCGCCGGCTGACCTGCCTTGCCGCCCCGGCTCCCGCGCTGCTTGACTGAGTGCCATCGGCGAATGGGTGCTCCAGCCACGCGGCGACGCGGTCCCGGTCGTCGCGTGCCTGCCACACGGGGGGCTGCACTATCCGGCGGAGCTCGCCGCCGAGCTCGCGGTGCGACCGGACATCTTGTGGTCGGACTGGCTGACCAGGGACCTGTACGACTTCCTGCCCGACCTTGGCATCACCACGGTCACGACCAGCTTCAGCAGGTTCGTCGCCGACGTGAACCGGGACCCGGACGGCGAGCAGCACGGCGGCTTCTGGACCAGCGTTGTGGCGGCAAGGATGCCCAACGGCAGGGCTGTGTACCGCAGGCCGCTGACGACGGCCGAGATCGGGCGCCGGATCAGCCTTGCCCACTCCCCCTTCCACCAGGCCATCGACGAGGTCGCTACGCGGCTGCTAGCGCGCTTCCCCCGCTTGCTGCTGCTCGACCTGCACAGCTTTGGCACGGGTCTCGACGGTGACGTTATCCTCGGCGACCGGCACGGGGCCACCGCGTCGCCGTCCGCCGTCGCCCTGGTGGCCGGCGCCCTCGCGGCGGCGGGCCTGGACGTTAGGTTCAACCAGCGTTTCACCGGCGGCTGGACGGTCAGGCGTTTTGCCGGGCATGGCCTGATCGACGCCGTCCAGGTCGAGCTCAACCAGCGGCGCTACCTGGACCTGGACCGCCGGCGCTACCCCGCGCCGCCGCCGCTCGGCGGGTTCACCGCGACCCAGCGCCTGCTCAGGGACACGATGCTGCGAATCGCCGCAGCAGCAGGCTGATCAGTCCGCAGCCGCTGCCCTTTGGGTGATTATTTGCCATCTAAAGGGGAAGTAGGGAATCGATGAGAGCAAAGCCTTTTATGGTGATTGTCATGCTTCATGCTTCATGCTTCATGCTTCGTGATTCGCAACTCGTGGCCCGTGTTCGATATTCGCGATAGGAGGCTCCCATGACTCATGAGCCCAGGGCTGGTATGCGAAACCGGTGGGTGCTGGTGCTGTTGGCCGTGCCGCTGGTCGCGACGCTCGTGCCGGCGTTCTACAACTTCACGGCTCCCTCGATCGGCGGCATGCCGTTCTTCTACTGGTGGCAGCTGCTCTGGATCCCAGGGGTCGCGGCTTGCGTGGCCATCGTCTATTTCGCCACGAGGAGAGCCCGATGACCCCGCCATTCAACTCCTTCGAGTTCGCCGTCGTCGTCGCGATGTTCGCGGTCGTGACCGTGGTCGGCTTCCTGGCGACCCGGTGGCGCCGCGGCACGACGCTCGCCAGCATCGAGGAGTGGGGGCTCGGTGGCCGCAGGTTCGGCACCGCGGTCACCTGGTTCCTGATCGGCGGCGACCTGTACACCGCGTACACGTTCGTGGCGGTGCCCGCCCTGCTGTTCGGGGCTGGCGCGCTCGGCTTCTTCGCGGTGCCGTACACGATCGCGGTGTTCCCGCTCGTCATGTTCGCCGCGGCGCGGATGTGGTCGGTCTGCCATGAGAACGGCTACGCCACCAGCGCCGAATTCGTGCGCGGCAGGCACGGCTCCCCGCTGCTGGCACTGCTGGTGGCGATCACTGGCATCGCCGCGACCATGCCGTACATCGCGCTGCAGCTGACCGGGATCAAGGCCGTCGTCGAGGTGATGGGCATCGGCGGTGACTGGCCGCTGTGGATCGCGTTCATCGTGCTGGCGGCCTACACGTTCACGTCGGGGCTGCGCGCGCCCGCCCTGATCGCGTTCGTCAAGGACATCCTGATCTACATCATGGTGTTCGTCGCCATCATTTACATCCCCTACAAGCTGGGCGGCTTCGACGTCATCTTCCATCGGGCCGATAGCGCGCTGTCCGCTAGCGGCGTGAGCACGCTGCTGAGCGGATCGCAGTACCTGGGTTACTCCACACTGGCGCTCGGCTCTGCGCTGGCGCTGTTCTTGTACCCGCACGCGGTGACCGGCGTGCTCGCATCCCACAGCAGGAACGTCGTGAAGAAGAACATGTCCCTGCTTCCCGCTTACTCGCTGATGCTGGGATTCATCGCGCTGCTCGGCTACATGGCGCTGGCCGCGGGCGTGAAGCCGGTCGGCGGCACGGCGACGGCGCCCGACACCAACACGATCGTTCCTGTGCTGTTCAACAGCGAGTTCCCGCATTGGTTCGCCGCTATTGCCTTCGGCGCGATCGCCATCGGCGCGCTCGTGCCCGCCGCGATCATGGCGATTTCCGCGGCCAACACCTTCGCTCGCGACATCTACAGGCCCTACTTCCGGCCGAACGCCAGCGACCGGGAGGAGGGGTTGGTCAGCCAGATCGTCTCGGTGGTGCTCAAGCTCGGTGCCGTGGGCGTGATTGTCGGCCTGAAGCTCACGTTCGCGCTGGAGTTCCAGCTCATCGGCGGCGTCGTGGTCATCCAGATCCTGCCGGCCGTCCTGCTCGGGCTGTACACCCGGTGGTACCACCGCTGGGCGCTGGTGGCCGGCTGGGTCGTCGGCATGGGCCTGTCGGTCTACATGCTCTACGTCACGCCCGGCAAGACCACCGACCACTTCGGCGGTTCCTCGTTCGCGTTCTCCACCTGGGGATTCGACACCAAGGTGACGATCTGGACGGGGATCGTCGGGCTGGCAGCGAACCTGGTCGTCGCCACCGCGCTCACCCCTGTGCTAGCCAGGCTGCCGCGAGGCAGGGACGAGACGAGCCCAGGCGACTACCTCGAGGAGGAGGCGCCGGTGATACCGGCGGGGCGAGGCCCGGCAGTCGGCGAGGCATGACGAACCCGCCGTCAGGCGGGACGGTCCGGCCGTGTCGCGTCCCCGGGAGCTAGCAAGCCTTCAGGTACGCGACGCGGACGGGCTGTCAGGTGCAAAGATGGCACCAGCCAGGTGACCCGTCGGCAGCCGGCATGCAGGGCGAGCTGGCCGCTCAGGTCACAACGAGGGCCGGTACCACCCCGATCGGTCATCCGGGCCAAAAGATGGCGGATGGATTCGCATATTCATTTATCCGCTTCTATACTGGATGAAATGGCTCGCAAGGCGAGCTCATCCCCCTCGGGTAGCATGCCCGGACGCAAGTCGGCTGGCTTAGCGGATCCGGGCAATCTCAAGCCACGGGCGAGTGTGTTCACAGTCGCGTAACAGGCCGGAAGCACGGCGGCAATGCCGGCCGGTCACTGTCGGTGTCAGCGAGATGACGCAGGAGGTCAGATGACGCAGTGGAGAATCCGGGTCGCGGTACCGGAGGCAGCGGCCGGACGGCGTGCCCTGCGCCGCGCGCTCGCTCAGGCTCCTGGCACCGTCGTCCGCCTCGACCCGCCGGGGGTCGACGTCGCCGAGACCTCAGGCGACGTCATCGTCGAACTCGGCGAGGACGAGGCCCTGGAGGATCTGCTGCGCACGCTGCACGAAGTGAGCCCGCACGTATTCATCAGCCGGGTCGGCTCGCCTGCACCGGATCCTGATCCGCAGATCAGGGTCACGAGACTCAGGAGAATCTCCCGCATCGGCGGCATTTCGGGTTAACCTGCATCGCAGGGAGGTCCCATGACCGGGCTGGCCGCTGCGACCGAAACCGCCATCCGCGACGCGCTCGAGCGGCTCAGCCTGGAGGAGAAGGTCCGCCTGCTGTCCGGACAGGACATGTGGTCGCTGCCCGGCATCCCGGAGATCGGGCTGGCGCCGATCGTGATGTCCGACGGGCCGGTCGGCGTCCGCGGTACCCAGTGGAGCGCCGGCGATCCGTCCGTGGCGCTGCCCAGCCCGACCGCGCTGGCCGCCTCCTGGGATCCGGAACTGGCCAGGGCGGCTGGCCGTCTGCTCGGCCAGGAAGCCAGGCGCAAGGGCGTGCACGTCCTGCTCGCGCCGACAGTCAACCTGCACCGCAGCCCGCTCGGCGGCCGCCACTTCGAGGCGTACTCCGAGGACCCGCTGCTCACCAGCGCGATCGGCATCGGCTACGTGCGCGGCGTCCAGGATCAGGGCGTCGCGGCGACCGTCAAGCACTACGTGGCCAACGACTTCGAGACCGAGCGGTTGACCGCCAGCACGGAGGTCAGCGAGCGCGCGCTGCGCGAGCTGTACCTGACGCCATTCGAGACCCTCGTGCGCCAGGCGGGCGCATGGGCGGTCATGTCGGCATACAACGCGGTCAACGGGGTCGCGATGACCACCAACGGCGCCCTGCAACTCGGTGTGCTGAGGCAGCAATGGGGTTTCGACGGCGTCGTGGTGTCTGACTGGATGGCGGCGCACGACACCGCGGGGACAGCCAACGGCGGCCTCGACGTGGTCATGCCTGCCAGGGGCAGCCCGTGGGGCAGCAGCCTGGTCGCCGCGGTGCGCGAAGGAAAGGTCAGTCCCGAGGTCATCGACGAGCACGTCAGCAGGGTGCTGCTGCTGGCGGCCAGGGTCGGCGCGCTGGCCGGGGTCGCCGAGGCGGTGCCGCGAGGGCGCCGGCCTCCGCAGATCGACGGTGCCGCGCTGGCGCGCGACCTCGCGGTCCGGTCGTTCGTGCTGGCCAGCAACCGGGACGGCGCCCTGCCGCTGCACCCGCCATCCCTCACCAGGGTCGCGCTGATCGGCGCGCTTGCCAGGAACGCCAGGGTGCTCGGCGGCGGCAGCGCCACGGTCTTCCCCGCCCATGTCAGCTCTCCGCTCGAGGGCCTCGCCGGCGCGCTGCCTGCCGGGGTGACGCTCAGCTACGCCGTTGGCAACGACCCGCGCGCGCACCTCGCGCCCGCGGCCGGCCCGGCCTGGACAGGCCTGCGCGCTGTCTTCAGGGACGCTTCGGGCGCCGCGCTGCACACAACGTCGCTCGCGACCGCCGCAGGCCGCTGGATGGAGCTGCCGGGCGGCGTCGAGCCAGGAGCGCTCGCGAGCGTAGAGATCTCCGGCCGGCTGACCGCCGCCACCGGCGGGGCACATCGGCTCGGCATCCGCGGAACCGGCAGCTTCACGCTGACAGCCTCCGGCTCGGTGCTGTTCGACGGCGAGGTGCGGGCGGACAGCACGGACTTCTCCAGGATGTTCCTCGCGCCACCGGAGCGCCGGCTCCCGCTGCTGCTCGAGGCTCGCGAGCCGGCCGACGTGACACTGGTCAAGCACCTGTCGCCGAGCGAGGGCGGCGCGCTGGTGTCCATGTCGCTTGGCTACGGCGAGCCGGCCGGCACCGATGATGAACTGCTCGCCGAGGCGGAGCAGGCAGCGGCGGCAAGCGACGTCGCGATCGTGGTGGTCGGCACGACCGACGAGGTCGAGTCCGAGGGGTTCGATCGCGCCAGCCTCGCTCTTCCCGGCCGCCAGGACGAGCTAGTCAGGCGGGTCGCCGCCGCGGCCACGCGGACAGTCGTCGTGGTCAGCGCCGGATCTCCGGTCGAGCTTCCGTGGGCCGACGAGGTCGACGCCGTGCTGCTCACGTGGTTCGGCGGCCAGGAACTCGGGGTCGCGCTCGCCGACGTCCTGCTCGGGGTCAGGGAGCCTGGCGGGCGGCTGCCGACCACGTGGCCGGTCGCGGCCGCGGACTGCCCCGTGCTGAACACCACCCCTGACGGCGGCGTGTTGCGGTACGACGAAGGAATCTTCATCGGCTACCGCGCATGGGAGCGCTCGGCCGCCGCGCCGCGCTACCCGTTCGGCCACGGCTCCGGCTACACCTCGTGGGAGTACGAGCGGATCGCTGTCGAGGACGCCGCCGTGCGCGTGACCGTCCGCAATACAGGTCCCAGGGCAGGCAGGGAGGTCGTGCAGATCTACCTCGCACCCGGCTCCCCTGATCCGGACCGCCCGGTTCGATGGCTGGCGGGGTTCGCGACCGCCGAGGCCGCTCCGGGAGAGTCCGTCACGGTCACCGTCGGCTTGCCGGCCCGGGCCTTCCAAGTCTGGGACGGCGGCTGGCGGACGGTCAGCGGCCAGTACCACGCCGAGGCCGCGCACAGCATCGCCGACCGCAGGCTATCCGCCGTGATCACGATCTCCTGACCCGTGGCCGGGAGCGGCGGACTGCGCCGCCTCCTGGCCGGCATCGGGGTCCGAACGCGTCCTTGTACGCGCTGCAACCACCTGGGCGGCGCTCTGTCCGACCGGACCAGCTCGCGGTGCGGAGGGTGCGTTCCCTGGCTGATCGGAGGCGCCATCGCGGTCGTTGCCGCGCTCGCCGTCCCCGGCCACGCCCGCGGCGCGCCTGTCCCGACGTTTCGTGACGATGATGGTGTTCGCCGCGGCCTCGGGCCTGGCGTTCGGCGGCTACCTGGCCGTGGACACCGCGCTCGTGACGCTGGTGCTGCCAGGCAGCAGGATGCGAGCGGCGGAGCCGCTGCCATCGCCGGAGCGCTGGCGATCGCCCCCGTCAGGTCCGTCCGCTAGCCAATCAAGCTGTGCTGGCAATCAGGCTCTGCTGGCAATCAAGCGGGGACTTGAGCGTCAGCGGCCTCGATGTCCTTGAAGAACCGCCGGTGTACCCGCAGGGACTCGTCGCCCGCCGGGATCACGTGCCACAGCCCGGTGCCTGGACCAAGCTTCGTCGAGCGCGGCAGCTCCGTGACCACGCCCCTGGCCTTGGCCATGCTGGTCTTGCCGGCGTCCAGGATCAGGATCCGCTGCGGCGTGACGACTACGATGCGGTACCTGTTCAGACCGAGGAATACGAAGACGCCGGTCAGTGCCGCCAGCCACTGGCTGGCGGTCTGAGCGCCGAAGGCAGCCTGGATGGGTTCGCCCTGCTGCAGATACTGAGCGGCTGAAGCTTGCATCGAATCACGAAGTGCCAAGGTGTTCCTCCCGCGGGCAACTATGCCTCATATAACCAGAGCAGAACCTTACTTGGCTTGTTGCCACCTTGGTCCGGAAGTCCCAGAATCCCCCGGGATTCGGTGTCTTCCTGCGGAATGACGAGCGCTATCCCCGGACCGTTTCGGCGGCGAGCTCAGCCGAACGAGCAACGGAATATGCGACAATTGGCGGGCAGGGATCACGGCCCGCCGTACTGAGGTCTAGTGGCAAACCGACAGGGGTCGTGGCAGTCCTGCGCCTGGTGCCCATGAACCCCTCTGACTGCCCGCTGCGACTCTTCGAAGCCGCTGGTGTCATGTCGCTGGCTACCGACCTGGCGATGGGCCAGCCGCTCGAGCACGGCCTGCGCACGGCGATCATGGCTCTTCGCCTCGCCCAAGCTATGGGCCTCGACGAGGACGAGCAGGTCACGGTCTTCTACACCGGCGTCCTGCACTTCGCGGGCTGCACCGCGGAGAGCGAGATCGACGCTCAGTTCTTCGGCGACGAGATGTCCGCACGCCCGCAGATGCTCGCCGCGATGATGGGCAGCAGGCGAGAGCTCATCGCGACGGCCATGCGGGTCGCGCACGCCGAGAGCGCGCCGATGACAAGGGCGGCACAGATGGCCAAGTCCGCCTTCGGCGGCGTCGCCGAGTTTCGCAAGTGGGCGGCGAGCCATTGTGATGTAGCCCGGGTGCTCGGCGCGCGGATGGGGTTCTCGCAGGAGATCCAGACGGCGCTGCGGCACCTGTACGAACGCTGGGACGGCAAGGGCATGCCCGGCGACCTGCGCGGCTGCCAGATCCCGCTGGCCGTGCGGCTGATGCAGGTCGCGCAGGACGCAGACATGGTCTGGCGGCATGGCGGCGCGCGGCTGGCCAGCCAGGTACTGAGCGAGCGGGCTGGCTCGGGACTCGACCCCGAGGCCGTGGCCATAGCGCTGGCGCTCGGCGACGAGCTCTACGCGGATCTGGACGCGCCATCTAGCTGGGACCTTGCGCTGCGAGCGGAGCCAGGGCCGCAGCCCGTCGTCACGGAGGCCCGGCTGGACGCGTGCCTGTCAGCGATGGCGGACTTCGCCGACCTGAAGAGCATGTGGACGATCGGGCACTCGCGCGCCGTCGCGGGCCTGGCGACCAGGTCCGGCGCGGTGGCGGGCCTGCCGGGATCCGACATCATGCTGCTGCGCCAGGCCGCCCTCGTGCACGATATCGGCCGGGTCGCGGTGCCCGTGCACGTCTGGGCCAGCCCTGACCCGCTGACCAGGCATCAGCGCGAGCAGGTCAGGCTGCACGCCTATCACTCCGAGCGGGTGCTCGACGTGTCGGACGGCCTGCGGGCGCTCGCGAGGCTGGCAGGCGCGCACGGCGAGCGGTACGACGGATCCGGCTACCACCGCGGCAGCAAGGCAGGAGACCTGCCGCTGGCCGCCTGGCTGCTCGTCGCCGCCGACTGCTACCAGGCGATGCGCGAGCCGCGGGCCTACCGGCCGCCGTTGCCGGCCACCGCCGCCGCCGACGAGCTGCGCAAGGACGCGGCCGACGGACGGCTGGCCCCCGACGCGGTCAATGCCGTCCTCGTCGCGGCTGGCCAGCCGCGCGAGCCGGTGCCGAGGCCGGCCGGGCTCTCGGAACGTGAATGTGACGTGCTCAGGCTTGTCGCGCGCGGACTGGCCACCAAGCAGGTCGCCAGGCAGCTCGGCATCTCGCCGAAGACGTGCGACCACCACATTCAGAGCGTCTACGGCAAGGTCGGAGTGTCAACCAGGGCCGGCGCGACGCTGTTCGCGCTGGAGCACGGCCTCGTCCCCCCGGACGTCAGCGCCGCCTCCTCCTGACAGCCAGCCGCCGTGCGAGTGCCAATAGCTCCCCCAGTGCCGATGCTTCCAATACCGATGCGTGCCTCATGCCGATGCGTGCCCAACTCCGATGTGCACTGCGAAACCTGTCCCCCCCGGGCCGGGTCTGTCCACACGATCGTTGCGGCCTCGCGGCCAGATGGCCATAGGGAGTTCTCCCGATTGCCCGCGCGGACGGTCACCTGGTTGAGTAGCGGCGACGGGGCCCGGCAGGAGGTGGTCACGGTAGTCGGCGTGTGCCTGACCGAGCGGCTGGCCGCTGCATGACGCGCTCCGCGCGGGCGGCCGCTTACATCCGTGTCGCAGCCGATAGCGTGACGCTGACGATGCTCAACCAGCGAACCGCGATCTCCCACGCAGCGCGGGCGCGGGGCTGGGCCGACCCGATCGTGTACCTCGACGTGGACGGCGAGCCCAGCCCCGGCGGCACGCGCCCGGCGCTCGCCAGGCTCGCCGCCGCGATCAGCACCGGGCGGCACGATGCGCTGCTGATCAGCGTCGGCACCATCTGCGGCCTCTCGGAGGACATTCTGACCGTGCTGGGCAGCTGCTCCAGGCACGGTGTCGCCGTTGAGTGCGTCACGCCGCGCGCACCGGTGGCCGCCAGCGAGCAGCGGCCGTAACCGCACTCCCGCGCGACGTTTGCCGCATTCCCCGCCTCGTTTGCGGGGTTTCGATGGCCAAACGACTGCCGCGGGCATGCAGAATTGGGTCCATGGGATTCGACTTGCCTGGCCTGCTCGCCGAGCGCAGCGGCCAGGGTTATGAGCTGCATGCCCGTTACCTCAACCCGCAGCGTCCCCGCATGCTGCACGCGATCGGGTTCGACAAGGTGTACGAGCGGGCCGAAGGCGGCTACCTCTTCGACGGCGACGGAGTGCGCTACGCGGACTTCCTGTCCGGGTTCGGGGTATTCGGGGTGGGCCACAACCACCCGGTGGTCAGGAAGGCGCTGCACGACGTGCTCGACGCCGAACTGGCGAGCATGGTCCAGTTCGACTGCGCGCTGCTGCCCGGGCTGCTCGCGGAGCGCCTGCTGGCCAGGGCGCCAGGGCTTGACCGGGTCTATTTCTGCAACAGCGGCACCGAAGCGGTCGAGGCGGCGCTCAAGTTCGCCAGATACGCGACAGGCAGGCCGCGGATCCTGTACTGCGACCACGCCTTCCATGGCCTCACGACCGGCTCGCTGTCGGTGAACGGCGCCGACGAGTTCAGGCGCGGCTTCGACCCGCTGCTGCCGGACTCCTGCATCCCGTTCGGCGACCTCGGCGCCCTGGAGGCCGAAGTGCGCAAGGGTGACGTGGCTGCCTTCATCGTCGAGCCGATCCAGGGCAAGGGGGTGGCGGTCGCGCCGCCCGGGTACCTCGCCGGAGCGAGCAAGCTGCTCAGGGACTCCGGCGCCCTGCTGATCTGCGACGAGGTGCAGACCGGCATGGGCAGGACCGGCCGGTTCTTCGCCTATCAGCACGACGACGTCGACCCCGACATCGTGACGGTCGCCAAGACCCTGTCCGGCGGTTTCGTCCCGGTCGGCGCCACCATCGCGAAGGGCTGGATCTTCGAGAAGGTGTATTCCTCGATGGACCGCGTCCTGGTGCACGACACCACCTTCGGATCGAACGCCGCGGCCATGGCGGCGGGCCTGGCCACACTCGCCGTGATCGATGACGAACAGCTTGTCGTCAATGCCGGACGGACTGGAGCGGCGATGACGCGGGCGCTGACGGAGCTGGCGGGCCAGTACGAGATGCTGGCCGACGTCAGGGGGCGCGGGCTGATGATCGCGATGGAGTTCGGCAAGCCGGCCTCCCTTAAGCTGCGGACCAGCTGGAACATGTTGCAGAAGGCGCGGCGCGGCCTGTTCGCCCAGATGGTCGTCGTGGCGCTGTTCCAGCGGCACCAGATCCTCACCCAGGTCTCCGGCGACCACATGGAGGTCATCAAGCTGCTGCCCGTGCTCGGCATCGGCGAGGACGACGTGACGATGTTCAGCGAGGCGCTGACCGACGTCATGCGGGACGCGCACCGCGGCAGCGGCCTGATGTGGGACTTCGGCCGTTCCCTGGTCAAGCAGGCGGTGACACGGTAGCCCCCGTGGCTACCTGTCCCGCTGGTGATAGCCGGCCGTCATGCCGCCGTCGACCGGCAGCACGGTGCCGGTGATGAACTCCGCCTCGGCGCTGGCGTAGAAGACCGCCGCGGCTGCAACGTCGCCGACCTGGCCGATCCTGCCGATCGGCGGGACCGGCCAGGCGCCGGCCTCCGGCCGGTCCTGCTCCCCCGGCGGGGCCATGTGCCGCATGCCTGGCCACGTGTCTCCCGGGCAGAGCACGTTCGAGCGCACCCCGTCCTTGCCGCCTTCCAGCGCGAGCATCTTGCCGAGCATCACGACAGCGGCCTTGGACACCGAGTACAGGCCGATCGACTGCTCGCCCCAGATGCCGGCGTCTGACGCGACGTGGATCATGCTCCCCCGGTTCGCGGCCAGCTGCGGGTAGGCGGCGCGCGCGTACAGGAAGTAGCCGCGGACGTTGACGTTCATCAGCCGGTCGTAATCCAGCACCGGCGTCGCCAGCAGGCCAGCCGTGACGCCGACACCGGCGTTGTTGACCAGTACGTCGAGCCCGCCGAGCAATTCGACAGCCATCGAGGTCGACTCGGTCACCGCTGCCGGGTCGCCCGCGTCGGCTGGCACGAACCAGGCCCGGCCCTTCCCGCACAGTGACAACTCAGCCCGCTCGCCGAGTTCGAGGTCGCGCCCGGTGATCACCACCTCCGCGCCCTCTGCGAGAAACCGCCCGGCGATCGCCAAGCCGATGCCGGTGGTGCCGCCCGTGATCAGCGCGCCCTTGCCGGTCAGCCGCCCGCCAGCCGTCTGCGTCATCTCCGCACCTCCTCCTTCGGGCACAGCGCCCGGCGAAGAGCCGGCTCAGGTGCCAACGGTGGCACACTGCGAAGATGGCTAAGCAAGCGGCGACCGTCGACGAGTACATCGGCTCCTGCCCCGGCGACGTGCAGGAGATCATGCGCGAGATCAGGAGGCGCGTGCACGCCGCCATGCCGGGAGCCGGCGAAGTCATCAGCTACGGGATCCCGGCCGTGACGCTGGGGGGCAAGCAGCTCATCTACTTCGGCGCATGGAAGACCCACATCTCGGTGTACCCCGTGCCGGCCGGCGACGCGGCCTTGCAGCGGGACATCGCGCCGTACCTGGCCGGCAAGGGCACGCTGAGGTTCGGACTCGGCAAGCCCGTTCCCTACGAGCTCATCGAGCGCGTAGCCGCGGCGCTCGCCGCCCAGCGCGGCTAGCGCGGCATCCCCTAATCAGTAGCCGTGACCGCCGCCACCTGAACCGGTCGCCGGGGAGCTTGACGGGTTGGCGGCCGGGCCGCAACCGCTGGCCGTCACCTCGTGCCAGACCCCGCCGTTGACGTTGACGCCGTTGCCGCTGGCCACGTCGGGCTTCGAGTCGCCCTTGTAAGTGTTCAGCGGGTGACCGTCGAAGGTCGCCTGCGTGGAGCCGTCCGACCTGGTGATGGTGCCGAACGTGCCGTTGACGCCGGACGCGCTGACCGGGCGATTCCTAGGCGGCCAAAAGGTGGCGCAGGATCCGCTGCACGTCGACGTCGTGGTGGTGTCGGCGCGCGAACCGGTAGAGCACGAAACACTGAGCGTACGTCAGGGCCATAGCCCCGCCGACTCTTGCCGTCTTGATCGCGGTCCCTGACGCCGCGGCCGAGTGCGTCGAGGCGTTGCCTGGCCGGCGCCGCACCGGCCGGATCGGGACACCAAGGCCCTTGCCAGGGCCTACCTGGCCATCGCAGAGCCCGCTAACCACCTGCTCGACGTCGAGGTCGACGCGTACGACGACGCGGCGCATCACGACCTCGGGGCCGCTACGTCCGCGCTTCGAGCGCAGGCGGCGAGCGAACTCCAATTCGACGGCGAGTTGGCCAGTATCGGGTTCCCGGCGCGCATGGCGGCGACCGCGGGCGCTGATCCGCCTCAACGAGATCCGCGCCGGGCTGGCAGATCGGGAGGCGAGGGCGGCGGCGTCGATTCCCGAGTTGCTGTCCTTGACCCGCACGCACAAGATGGCCGACGCCCAGGTCGAGGCGCAGGTCAGGGTGATCCGCGAGCAGCTTCGCCTGCCCCCGCCTGAGACCAGCTAGGGCGCTCGGCAGTCGTCCTGGGTCCTGTTAGGTGACAATGGTGCCTATCCCCCCGGAACCAGCAGAGAGGATCACCATGGAGCTCGGCCTGCACCTGGCGGACTTCACCTGGCCAGCAGGGCCGCAGGGCCTTGGCAAGGACCTAGCCACCGTCGCGAAGGCGGCGGAGGATGTCGGGTTCGCCAAGCTCAGCGTGATGGACCATGTGTGGCAGATCGGCGTCGTCGGGCCGCCTGAGCACGAGATGCTCGAGGCCTACACGGCGCTCGGCTACCTGGCCGCGTGCACGTCACGGATCGAGCTGCTCGCCTGGGTGACCGCGGTGGTCTACCGCGAGCCTGGACTGCTCGCCAAGTGCGTGACCACGCTCGACGTGATCTCCGGCGGCCGGGCCTGGCTCGGCATCGGCGCGGCGTGGAACGCCGACGAGTCACACGGCCTCGGGCTGCCGTTCCCGCCCACCGCCGAGCGGTTCGAGCGTCTCGAGGAGGCTCTGCAGATCTGCCTGCAGATGTGGAGCGACGACGAGAGCCAGTACACCGGCAAGCACTACCGGCTCGAGCGCACGTTGAACTCGCCCCAGGCGATCTCCAGGCCGCACCCGCCGATCCTGATCGGGGGCGGCGGCGAGCGCAAGACGCTGCGGATGGTCGCGCAGTACGCCCAGGCGTGCAACCTGTTCGCCGGCCCTGACCTCGAGCACAAGCTGGACGTGCTGCGCGAGCACTGCGCGGCCGTGGGCCGCGACTACGACGAGATCGAGAAGACCGTGATGCTGCCAATGGATCCTGGCGAGAACGGCGAGCACGTCGACGAGATCCTCGAGCGCCTGCGCTGGGCCGCCTCGCTTGGCGTCAGCCACGCGCACAGCAGGATCCCCGACGTCACGGCGATCAGGCCGCTCGAGATCGTCGGCGAGCGGATCATCCCGGTGGCCGCCGGCTTCTGAGTCGCCGCGAGCCAGCGATGTCTGTCAGGGAGGAGCTCGATGCGGCAGAGCGAGCCTGGCGCGCCCGGCTGCCCGGGCTCACCGAGGACTTCGCTGCCCGCTGGTCGCTGACGCTCGAGCCGCCGTTCCCGATCGGCGGCAGCGCGTCCTGGGTCGCGCCGGCCCGCACCAGGGCGGGCGAGCGGGTCGTGCTGAAGCTCGGCTGGACACACGCGGAGGCCCTGCACGAGGCCGACGGCCTGCGACTCTGGGACGGCCAGGGAACGGTCAGGCTGATCGAGTCGCATGCGGACGGTCCCACGACCGCGCTGGTCATCGAGATCTGCGAGCCAGGCACCCACCTGGCGCAGGTGCTGCCAGAGCCGGAGCGCGATGTGGTCATCGCCGGGCTGCTGCGGCGGCTGTGGCTGCGGCCGCCAGCCGGCCACCCGTTCCGCCCGCTGGCACTGATGTGCGAGCAGTGGGCGGCCAGGTTCGAGCTGGACAACGCCGAGGCCATCGCCCGCGGCGATGACCAGATCGACCCTGGGCTGGCGCGGGCGGGCATCGCCTTGCTGCGGGAGCTCCCTGACACGGCCGATCGCTCCGTGCTCCTGCTGACTGACCTGCACCACTTCAACGTGCTGGCGGCGCGGCGCGAGCCCTGGCTGGTCATCGACCCCAAGCCGTACACCGGCGACCCCGCCTACGACACGCTGCAGCACATGCTGAACTTCTCCGGCCGGCTCGCCGCCGATCCTGGAGGCCTCGCAGACCGGATGGCCGGGCTGCTCGACCTCGACCCGCGCCGGGTCAGGCTCTGGCTCTTCGCCCGCTGCGTCCAGGAGTCCGTGGACGAGCCAGCCCTGCGCGAGGTGGCCGCCAGGCTCGCGCCTTGAGCCGCGCGCCATCCGTGCGGCAGCCTTCACGGCCGCGCCCGCGCCGAGCCAGCGCCGTGGTCGGCCCACCGGGACCTGCAGACGCCCTGCGGGTTCGCCTCGTTCGACGTCGTGCCGCACGAGCCTGGCGGCACGACCTCGATCACCGTCACCCGCTACGCCGCCGCCCTGAGGTGGATCCCGGCGTCATAGGGACATGTGCTCCAGGGCGAGGTAGGTCCTGGCGGCCCAGGCGACGGGGTCGCGGGCGAAGTCGCGCTGGAGCGCCCTGTCGTTGAGGGCGTTGTCGAGGGCGGCCATGATCATCGACTGGTCGAGTACCAGGTACCGGTGCCCTACCGCCCCGCTGATCGGATCGACCGAGTCGAAGAAGCCGTCGGCTCCGTACACGCCGGGGAAGAGCCTGCGCAGCGCTGCGATGTTGGCGTAAGCCTCCCGCGGCGTCACGTCCAGCGCCAGGAACGAGGCGTGCGGCGTCACGACGTCCTCGGTCGCGCAGCCGTGGCACTGGGACAGGCCCTGGTTCGGATGGCTGGCGTCCGCGCCGGTCCCGTAGTACGGGAACGCAAGGCCCTCGACGCCGTACCCGCCGTAGCTGCCCGTGTCGTCCGGGGTGCTCGACGGCGACATGCCCCAGACCGGGTAGTGCAGCTGCTGCGTCGCGTACCTGATCTGCACGTCGGCGGTCCTGGTGTCGGCGAGTCCGAAGCTGTGCGTGCCCCAGCTGGTCTCCGGCACCACCTCGTCCGCCATCAGCCCCTCGAACATCCCGCCCGCGTACGTCGGGATGAACGTCAGGTTCGTGCCCGGATAGCTGTAGCGGCCCTCCCACACGGGGAATCGCCGGCCAGACTGCGGGTCCCTGTAGGTCTGCCAGGACCCCTCCATCGGCCACTGCCCCTGCCAGGAGAAGTCCGGATCGGCTGCCTGGCAGTCAGGGAACGGAGCGGCTGGCGGCAGCATCCGCCAGCTACGCCACCAGACGTCGCCCGGCATCTGGTGCAGGCCCATCCCGATGTACGCCGAGATCCGCGGGTCGCTGTAGAACGCGCCGTTGTGGTAGTAGTGCGTCCAGTCGTCACCCTGATCGGGCGGCAGCCCGACGTAGTAGCCGCCGTACATCTGACCGGTCGGCTGGTTCCCGGGGATCGCGGGGTTGGTGTTGCAGTGCGTCTGCGCCCTGCCGTCATAGAAGTGGCCGAAGTCCATCGGCGCGATCAGGCTGTCGGCCAGCTTCCGCACCCGCGGCAGCGCCTCGCGGACCACGATGAGCCCCGAGGCGTACCAGCCGTTGTCGACGTTGGAGATGAAGTAGCAGTTGTCGAACACCGGCGTGGTCTCGTTGGCGCAGTCCATGTCGCCGGGGTTCCTGATCACGTCGCCGGTCTGGGTGTCGTACCACTGGTACAGGAACCCGTCTGACCGCTTCAGCGTGGCCACCTCGGTCAGCGTCGCGTGCACCCTCGCGGCCGCCTGGGCCGTGCTAATGAGGCCCAGGTCCCTGGCCGCGACGACGGCCCAGAGATAGACGCCGATGTTGGCGGCCGACGTGTACCTGCCGTAGCCCGTCGGCGAGGCTGAGCCGCCGGCGAACGTGACGTTGTCCATCGGCAGGCTCGTCGCCTGATCGACGTCGGCGCCGTAGAACTTCCAGGTGTCCTTCGCGATGGCGCGCAGGCCAGCGCGCTGGCTTCCGGTCAGGCCCGCGTAGCGCGCCACGGCGGTGCCGGGCCCCGCGGCGGCCTGGCCTGAGCCCGCCTGGCCGGCCAGCGCCCTGGCAGCAGGCAGTAAGGCGGCCGAGCCGGCCGTCGCGAGCACGGCCGTCATGAGCGCAGCTGCCCTGAGCACTGGCGTCCTGAAGCGTCTCATCATCGGTCTCCTCATCAGTGCCGTGGGGTCAGCCGGATCCTGGCTACGCCGGGCATGGGCAGGTCCAGGTCGAAACTGGCCGTGCCTGATTGCGGGCTGATGTCACCGAGCGGCTCGTCGTGCAGCTCGTCGCCGGCTCGCAGGCTGGCCCACAGCGTCTGGCCGGGCCAGGTCACATCCGCCGGGCAGCGCGCCGCGATGTTCGAGTGCTGTTCGTCGACGCGGGCCAGGCACGCCCCGTAGCCGCCTGACTCGAGTCCGCTCACGCTGATCGCCACCCGCCGGTTCAGCCGCGGGTCGCCGGCCAGCAGCGCGACGTTGATCGTCCCGTTCCAGACAAGGACGTCCACCGTGCCGCCGGCGTGCCTGGCTGCCCACGCCTGCACGAGCGTTCCGGCGCCGTCCCCCTCGGCGCTGGTCGCCAGCAGCTGATCGCCGAGGCTCTCGGCCAGGTGGACGGCCCAGTATCTCGGCTTGCGCAGGTTCCCGACGGTCAGCAGGCCGAAGCCGTTGTGGAACAGCCGCTGCGGCCGGCCAAGCTCGCCGAAGTGATCACTGATCACCCAGTGGGCCAGCGCGTCCAGCCGGCCCTGCGCGCTGCGCAGTCCGGCCAGGATGAACGGAGCGCCCAGCGGGCCGTCGTGAACGTCGCCGAAGTGCGTCGCGCTTATTCCCCACTCGGTCCACCAGATCGGGATGCCGTCGAAACCGTGCCGCCGCAGCGCGGGCCGCGGATCTACCGGAAGGTTGCCGTAGGTGTGCGTGGAGACGAAGTCCAGCGGCACGCCAGTCTCCGCGGCGTGCGCCGCGAGCGCCTCGATCCAGCTGGCAGCCGCCGTGGCCGGCCCGCCTACCCGGAGCCTGGGGTGCACCGCCTTGATCGCCCTGGCTGACTCGTCATAGAGCCGCAGGTACTCCAGGCGCGTCCCGGACCAGAAGACCTCCAGGTCGGGCTCGTTCCACACCTCGAAAGCCCACTGCGCGACCTCGTCGATGCCGTACCTGCCGACCAGGTGCGAGGCAAGCGCGCTCACGAGGCGCCGCCACTCATCCCAGTCGCGCGGCGGCGAGATGATGCCGCGGTAGGCGAACACGGTCTGCTCAGAGTCGCGGGCCAGCGCAGCCGGCATGAAGGACAACTCGACCACGGGGCGCAGGCCGAGCCCGAGCAGCCGGTCGTACAGCGCGTCGACCCGGGCGAAGTCGAAGCTGATCGCTCCGCCCGGGCCGACCACGACGACGCCGTTGTCGTCATGCAAGATCCCGTGCGCCCTGACCATCTGGGCGCCGAGGTCATGGCGCGCTTGCCGGAGCGCGGCCCCGAACTCGGCCGCGACCCGTTCGCTGTCGGCATCGCCGCCTGGCTCAAGCTGCGTGAGCCGCTCGGAGCCGATCATCCGCCACACCCGGTCAAGCCGGCCGGCGTCAGAGGCAGCGTCGACGGAGATCGTGACCTGCTCGCTGCGCGCGCCTGGCGTCGCCTCGGGCCGAGGGAGGACGGCCCGAGGCGACGTCCGCGCCGCCGCTGACCTGGTCCAGGACATGGCCGCGTACTCAGCGCCAGCGACCGCGCCGACCCGGTAGGTGTAGTCGGTCTCGTCCGCGAGGCCGGTGTCGGCGAACGGCGGGCCGACGACGGCGGGAACGTCGCTGCCGCCGTGCCGCACGATCTCGAACGGTCCGGTTCCTTCGGCCCGTTCGATCAGGTAGCCGGCGGCGCCAGGCACCGGCTGCCAGGTCAGTTCGATGTGCCCGACCCGCGGACGGGCGGTCAGCTCCGGCCCCGTGGCCTCTGCTCCCGTGACCTGTGCTCCGGCAGCCTGTGCTCCGGCAGCCTGTGCTCCCGTGGCTGATGTGACCTCGGCTGGAGCAGCCGTAGTGCTCATTGCGCTCCCCTGCTGATCATGGGCCGGGACGTGCAGCCGCAGCTTCGCCTGATCACGACCTCGGTGGGCAGCATCACCGACCGGCGGCCACGGTCCCGGTCGGCGATCCGCCTGAGGAGCAGCTGGACCGAGCGCTCGCCGAGCTCCCGCATCGGCTGGCGGACCGTGGTCAGCGCGGGCCTGACGTGCCGTCCCGCCGAGATGTCATCGAAGCCGGTCACCGCCACGTCCGACGGGACGCGCAGGCGGGCGGCTCGCAGGGCGGTCAGCGCCCCGAGCGCCATCTCGTCGTTGCCGCAGACGATCGCCCGCGGCCAGCGACCCTGCCCGATCAGCGCGCGCACCGCCACCGCCCCTCCAGCCTCTGTGAAGTCGCCGGACGCGGCTGGACGGTCAGGCTCGGGCAGCCCCGCGTGCCGGAGCGCGTCGCGGAAGCCGGCGAACCGCTCCTCGGAGTCTGGCGACCGCTCGGGACCAGCAAGGAAGATCATGTCGGCGTAGCCGTGCACGCCGATCAGGTGCGCCGTCATGGCCCGCGCCCCGCCCCGGTTGTCGGCCTCGACATAGTCGGGTCCCGAGCGCGCGAGCCGGTTGGCCAGCATGACAACCGGCACGATCCGCGAGAGCGCGACGACATCGTCGTCGGGGAGGCTCCTCGCGAGTACCACCAGGCCGTCGACCTTGCCGGCGACGGCGAACGCGAGCTTCCGTCCAGAGGCGCTCTGGGTCGCGGCGATCAGGACGGCGTCGCCGGCCGACGTCGCCGCCCGCTCGGCGCCGCGGATCACCTGGTCGACGTAGAGTGCCGACTCCTCCTCGGCCTGGCCTGAGCCGCCGAGGTCGGGAAAGATGAGGCCAACGATGCCGGTGCGCTTGGACGCCAGGCCGCGCGCCGGGCCGTTCGGCACCCAGCCCAGCTCGGCTGCCGTGGCGCGGACCCGCTCACCGGTCTCGGCGGAATAGCCCTTCCCTTCGGCCATCACCCGGGACACGGTCGCGGTCGACACGCCGCTGCGCTTGGCGACCTCGTAGATCGTTGACCGGACAGCCACAGGCGGACCTCGCGACGCTCATATGACAAGCCGCAGCGTTACGTAAGCGATTACTCAACGTAAGCGCTTGCTCTGATTAACCGCTTACGTAACCAGCGCGGCACGTTGGTGTCAAGGCATTCGCAGCGGAAGCGGGCTTTCCACCCGGATGCTGACCGTCCGTAACGATAGCCGAGGCGCTCGTTCAGCGTGCGCATCGCGTCGTCGCCGCGCTGCCGGGAGCGCCCGTCCAGTCGCGCCCCCAGTCCTGCGGCGATACCTGCACGGTCGCCGCGAACGCCATATCGGCAAGCGTCGGCGCCAGCAGAGCTGGCAATCCTCAGCGAAATCACGGCAAGACGCTACGGCGGTCGCGCTGCCATGGCGATCGAACTATCCGGCCGGCGCCGGAGCGGGATCCGGTCTTCTGACCTGCTCACGGTGTATCGATGGTCCAGTCATACCGGTTTGCGGTGTTGGATGGACCATTCACACCTGGCGGCCGGCTTCAGACGGCCCAGCTAGCGCTGCGAAAGCGGCGTGGGGGACATAACGCAACACCACAGACCTAGCTGCGCCGGTCAGAGCTTGACGCCGTAGGCGTGTTCCAGCTCTTCGACCCAGTCGTCCTGGATCGTGATGCCGTAGTCCTCGGCCAGCTGGTAGTACTCGGGCGGCGTCCGGTGGTCAGCGAGGATCGGCGCGAGCTTCTCGAAATAGCCTTCCAGCCCGCCGGGCGCGACAATCTCGATGACCGTGGCCGGCCCGCTGGCCGCGTTCCACATGGCGTGCGGCGTGCCGCGCGGCTTGACCAGCCAGCTGCCCTGCTCTGCCGACAGCACCTGGTCCCCGATCCGGACCCCGACGGCACCGGCCAGCACCAGTGAGAACTCGTCCTCGCGATCGTGGCTGTGCGGTTTCACCAGCGTGCCGGCCGGGATCTCCACCTCCATCACCGCCAGCGCCCCACCGGAGTCGGCGCTCACGACCTTGTAGCCGAACCGGACGCCGAACAGCTTGACCGTCGTGCCCTCTCCGGGCGCCACCACTTTCGGGCTGAATGCCCCGGTCATCATGGGCCTCCTTCCTGATGGGTGCCGGTGCCGTGCTGCGGGTCAGAATCTGCCGGGAGGATAACCCCGAAGCCGCGGGCAGCCAGCCGGAACAGCACGTTGCCCGGTCTGGTGAGGTCGGCCACCCGGGCCGCGGACAGCCGCTCCAGCTCGGCGAGTCGCCGCGCGTAGTCGGCCGGATCCCGCCGGCGCGCGCCGGCCAGCACCCGCGAGTTGGCCCACACCTTGGCTCGCGCCTCGGTCAGGAACCGCTTGGTGGCCAGCCGGTGTGCCGGGGCGAGCAGCCGATCCCTGGCCGTCGGCCGGGACGGTGGCGCGCCGGGCAGCGCCTCCCGCCGGTCGACCAGCGCGGCGAGCACACGGTCGATGTGCCGGTGATCGGCCGCCCGGCGCGCCATCAATGATGCGTCGCCGAACTCGGCATCGCTGATCACCGCCAGCAACGCCTGCGGCAGGTCATAGTTGATATGGGCGTTCATGCCGAGCAGCACGTGCTGCAGCGGCGGCACGGCCCGGTCGCCGGCGGCGGCGAACGCCGCTGCCCACGGCCCAGGTACCGACCCGCCGCTCAGATCTGCCTGCAACGCGTCCAGGTAGAACTGGGCGAAGTCCACGTCCCACCGCTCCACCCAGGCCGGGTCATCGAACCCGCCTGCGCTGAGTTCGGCCCGCACGGCCTCGGTGGTGCGCAGGTACGTCGCGTGAAAGAACCTGCGCGGGTCACGGCGCTCCCGGAGCGGCGTGAGCTGCGCCGTCATGACCTCGATCAGGGCATCGATTCCTGGGAGGCCGGTCACAACATGGACTCTCCGAGCAGGCGGCACTTCGAGGACTTAGCGCAGAGTAACACTAGGCTCAAGGCGTTGCGGTTCGCGTCAGGCTCTGGGTTTTGCCGGGCTTCGGGACGGGCTTGAGGTGTTTGCCCGCGCTGCGCGCACTCCATGGCCACCTGGCCGACACAGCCGGCGCGATTGCCACCGCCGCATGCAAGGGCGCGCACGCAGTTCTGGCCGGCCGCGGGCAGTGGGTCACCAACGAGGAAACCCTGATCGACCACGCCGGCGTCCGCGGCATCAACGAAATCCTGACCGGCCTTGCGCCCCTGCCCGCACACCCACGATGACCATAACGTCCCGGACTCCACAAACAGCAAAAGTCCCTGTGTCGGGACATAACGGCCGCCGTATTCCGGCCGGCTCGGACTGTCGGCGGCCTGGGTTACTGTGACGAGGTGCTTGAGTCGTTCCATCCGGCCGTGCGGACCTGGTTCGCCCGGCGATTTCCTGATGGGCCGACGCAGCCGCAGTTCGGCGGCTGGGCGCAGATCGCCGGTGGCCGTCACACGCTGATCGCCGCGCCGACCGGCTCTGGCAAGACGCTGGCCGCGTTCCTGGTGTGCATCGACCGGCTGTACCGGGCGCATGAGGCCGCGATCGCGCAGTCCGCCGGCGCGGACAGCGAGGAGGCCGCTGGGCTGATTCCCGGCGAGGGAACTGTGAAGGGCCCAGAAGTGGTGTACGTGTCACCGCTCAAGGCGCTCGCCGTGGACATCTCGCAGAACCTGGAAAGGCCGCTCGGCGAGATCGCCGAGGTGGCCGGCGAGCTCGGGCTGCCTGCGCCGGAGATCAAGGTGGCGGTCAGGACCGGCGACACCGCCGCGGCCGAGCGGGCCGCGATGCTGAAGAAGCCGCCGGACTTCCTGATCACTACCCCCGAGTCGCTGTACCTGCTGCTGACGGCCGAGCGGCCGCGTGCCATGTTGCGCGCCACCACCACCGTCATCGTCGATGAGATCCACGCGGTTGCCGGCAACAAGCGCGGCTCGCATCTGGCGCTGACCCTTGAGCGGCTCGCGCACGTGGCTGAGCAGCCCGTGCAGCGCATCGGGCTGTCCGCGACCCAGCGGCCGATCGACATCGTGGCCAGGCTGCTGGTCGGCGCCGGGCCTGACCGGTCGGAGCCGGACGGCTCGCCGCGCTGCGCGATCGTCGACTCCGGGCACCGGCGCGAGCTGGACCTCGGGCTTGAGCTGCCGTCCGACGAGCTCGGTGCCGTCGCCACCGCCGAGCAGATGGCCGAGGTCATCGACCTGATCGCCAGGCATGTGCGCGAGCACAAGACCACGATCGTCTTTGTCAACACCAGGCGCATGGCCGAGAAGGTCGCGCATGAACTCGGCGAGCGGCTTGGCGATGGCCTCGTGGCCGCGCACCACGGGAGCCTGTCGAAGGAGCGCAGGCAGCGGGTCGAGGCCAGGCTGCGGGCCGGCGACCTGCGCGCGCTGGTGGCGACGGCGTCGCTCGAGCTCGGCATCGACATCGGGCCGGTCGAGCTAGTCTGCCAGATCGGTTCACCGCGCAGCTTCGCCACGTTCCTCCAGCGCGTCGGCCGGTCCAACCACACCACGAGCGGCGTCCCTGCCGGGCGGCTCTACCCCACGACCAGGGACGAGCTCGTTGAGTGCGCCGCGCTGCTCCGCGGTGCCCTGGCCGGCCGTGGACGCGCTGGTCATTCCGAAGTGCCCGCTCGACATCCTGGCGCAGCAGATCGTCGCGGAGTGCGCCGCAGCCGAGTGGGCCGAGGACGACCTGCTCGCGCTGGTTCGCGGCGCTGCCCCGTTCGCCGCGGTGACGGCCGAGGAATTCGACGAGGTCGCCAGCATGCTCGCGGAGGGAATCCGCACCGGCCGCGGCAGGCGGGCCGCGTACCTGCACCGTGACCAGGTCAACGGGAAGGTGAAGGCCAGGCGTGGCGCCCGGATGGCGGCGCTCACCTCCGGCGGCGCCATTCCCGAGCTCGGCGACTTCCGCGTCCTCGCCGAGCCCGATAACGCCCTGGTCGGAACCGTCAACGAGGACTGGGCGATCGAGAGCATGGCAGGAGACATCTTCCTGCTGGGAACCACCTCGTGGCGGATCAGGCGGGTAGAGCCAGGCATCGTCAGGGTCGAAGACGCACACGGCGCCCCGCCGTCGGTGCCGTTCTGGCTCGGCGAGGCGCCCGGCCGCACGGTCGAGCTGTCCGAGGAGGTCAGCTCGCTGCGCGCGGCGACGGCGTCCCGGCTGCGGACGGCCGGCGAGGAAGCCGATCAGACGGTGCCGGCCGATCAGGACGGTGCCGTCAGGTGGCTGATGGCCGAGTGCGGGATAGAAGCGGCGGCCGCCGAGACCATCGCGGCCTATCTGGGCTCCGCCATCGCTCAGCTCGGTGTGCTGCCGACGATGGACACGATCGTGCTCGAGCGGTTCTTCGACGAAGCCGGCGGCATGCAGCTAGTGGGCCACACGCCGTTCGGAGCCCGGCTGAACCGCGCGCTCGGTCTGGCGCTGCGCAAGCGGTTCTGCGTGACGTTCGATTTCGAACTGCAGGCGGCCGCCAGCGACGACGCGATCCTGCTCTCACTCGGGCCGCAGCACAGCTTCCCGCTCGAGCGGGTGCCGAAGTTCCTGGCGTCTGGCACCGTCGAGGAGGTCGTCAGGCAGGCCGTGCTGACGTCGCCGATGTTCGCGGCCAGGTGGCGCTGGAACCTGAACACCTCGCTGACCGTGCTCCGGATGCGCGGCGGCAAGAAGAACCCGCCTGCCATCCAGCGGATGGAAGCTGACGACCTGATGGCGGCCGTGTTCCCCACGCTCGCGGCCTGCCAGGAGAACGTCGCGCCCGGCCCGATGGAGATCCCCGACCAGGTGCTGGTCCGCCAGACGCTCACCGACTGCCTGCACGAGGCGATGGACATCGCCGGGCTGAAGGCGCTGGTCTCGGGGATCGAGGGCGGCCGGATCAACGTCGTCGTGCGCGACACCACCGAGCCTTCTGTGCTGGCGCACGAGATCCTGAACGGGCGGCCGTTCACGTTCCTGGACGACGCTCCCCTGGAGGAGCGCCGCAGCCGGGCCGTGCCGCTGCGCCGCGGCCTGCCCGTGCAGCCGCACGAGCTTGCCCGCCTCGACACCGCCGCCATCGAGCGGGTGGCCGACCAGGTCAAGCCCGATCCGCGGGATCCCGACGAGCTGCACGACGTGCTCATGAGCCTCGTGGCTGTGCGCCAGGAGCCGGCCTGGACTGACTGGTTCACGGCGCTGGGCAGAGCGCGCCGGGTCGTCAGGATCGCGGCGCCGGACGGGGAGCTGTGGGCGGCCGTGGAGCGGCTGCCGGAGATCGAGGCACTGTACCCGGGAGCGGCCATCTCGCCCGCCGCGGCTGAGCGCGGAACCAAGGGGCCGGCCGACGAGGACGCGGCGGCCGCGCTGCTGCTCCGCGGGCACCTCGAATGCCGGGGACCGTCGACGATCGCGGCGCTCAGCGAGGCAACCGGGCTGCGCGCGTCGCTGGTCGCGGTCGGGCTCGCCGTGCTTGAGCAAGAGGGGTTCGCGATCTCCGGCCGGTTCACCGGACCGGAAGCTGACGAGGAGTACTGCGCCAGGCGGCTGCTCGCGCGGATCCACGGCTACACGAGGGATCGCCGGCGCCGCGAGATCGAGCCGGTGACGGCACGGGACTTCATGCGGTTCCTGCTCCGCTGGCAGCACGTCGCCGCTGGCACCAGGCGCGAGGGCCGGTTCGGGCTGGCATCGGTCATCGAGCAGCTCCAGGGCTTCGAGCTGGCCGCGGGCGTCTGGGAGAACGCGGTGCTCGCCGCCAGGGTCGACGGCTACCGGCGCGAGTGGCTCGACGAGCTCTGCCTGTCCGGCCAGGTCTCCTGGGGTCGGCTATCGGTCAAAGACCCTGCGGAGCTCGCCGCAGCCGCCGGTGCCCTCGACGAGCCGGCCAGGCCGGGCAGGCCATCGCGCGCGACGCCGATCACGCTCGCGCTCCGCGATGACCTGTCCTGGCTGCTGCGCGCCGCGCGGGGGGACCTCACCCCGGCCGAACCGGGCGCCGGTGCCACCCTCGAGGTCCTCGAGGCGCTTCGCAGTCGCGGCGCGCTGTTCCGCCACGACCTCGTCACTGCCGCCGGCCGTCAGCCGCATGAGATCGACCAGGCACTCTGGGACGCCGTCGCCCGCGGGCTGGTCACCGCCGACGGGTTCAGGGCTATCCGGTCGCTGCTGCGGCGCGGTGGCCGGCAGGCGTTCCCGCAGCCCCGAGGGCTGCGCCGCGGCGTGCGCGGCACCACAGGCGGCGCGTCAGGACGCTGGTCGCTGCTGCCAAGCCCGGTCAGCGGCCCCGACCGGGACGAACTGGCCGAGGCCGTCGCCGAGCAGCTCGCCGCCCGCTGGGGCGTCGTCTTCCGCGACCTCGTCGGCAGGGAGAGCCTGGCGGTTCCGTGGCGCGACGTGCTCTGGGCGTTCCGGCGCATGGAGGCGAGGGGGACGATACGGGGCGGCAGGTTCGTGACCGGCTTCAGCGGCGAGCAGTACGCGCACCCGGACGCGATCGACGTGCTTCGCGGCCTTCGCAAGCAGCGCCCGAACGGCGAGCAGGTCAGGATCTCCGCGGCCGATCCGCTCAACCTGACCGGCGTCATCCTGCCTGGCCCGCGAATTCCGGCCGTCGCTTCGAATGCGGTCACCCTCACCGACGGCGTCGTCGCGACCGCGCCGGACGCCGTCCAGCCGGCCATACCGACCGCCCGCGCCACCGCCTGACCGGCTCGGCGCGCCCGGTGGGTCTCGCGGGCCCGGCCGGAATGATCGAGGTGTTTGGATGGTCCGTCCATTGAGGAATCCGGTGATGAATGCGCCATCCAGTCACGGCCGTGCGGTCTCGGTGCGGCGCTAGGCCCGAGCAGCGCTTACGACGGATGGGTAGCCAGCCCTGTGTTACCGGCCGGTAGAACGGGGCAAGTCTGTGTTGACGACTAATCAGGACGGGACCGCCCATGAGTACTCCGACCACAGATCACGTCAGGAACGTCGGCGAGCGCGAGGCGCGGCAGACCGCGGAAGCCGCGCGCGAGGCCGACTGGAGGCTGCCCAGCTTCGGCAAGCAGCTGTTCCTCGGCGACTTCCGGCTCGACCTCATCAACCCCCATCCGCACCCGAGCGAGGAGGCAGCTGCCAGGGGCGAGGAGTTCTGCGCCAGGATGCGGGCGTTCTGCGAGGAGTCTGTCGACCCGGCGCGGATCGAACGGGACGCCATGATCCCCGACGACGTGATCCGCGGCCTCGCATCGATCGGCGCGTTCGGCATGAAGATCGCGCCAGAGTACGGCGGGCTCGGCCTGGCCAACCTGTACTACAACCGCGCGCTCATCATCGCCGGGTCGGCGTCTCCCGCCGTCGCGGCGCTGCTGTCCGCGCATCAGTCGATCGGCGTCCCGCAGCCACTCGCCCAGTTCGGAACCGACGAGCAGAAGCAGCAGTTCCTGCCGCGGTGCGCGCGCGGCGAGATCAGCGCCTTCCTGCTCACCGAGCCAGACGTGGGTTCCGACCCCGCGAGGCTGAACACCACGGCAATCCCGTCGGAAGACGGCTACGTGCTGAACGGCGTCAAGCTCTGGACCACCAACGGCGTCGTGGCCGGCCTGCTCGTGGTCATGGCCAGGGTGCCGGAGAGCGAGGGCCACAGGGGCGGGATCACCGCGTTCGTCGTCGAGGGCAACGCCGATGGCATCACGGTCGAGCGGCGCAACGCGTTCATGGGCCTGCGCGGCCTGGAGAACGGCGTGACCAGGTTCCACGACGTCCTCGTGCCAGCGGCGAACCGGATCGGGCGGGAGGGCCAGGGCCTGAAGATCGCCCTCACCACGCTCAACACCGGTCGGCTGTCCCTGCCAGCGAGCTGCGCGGCGGCAGGCAAGCTCGCGCTCAAGATAGCCAGGGAATGGTCAGGGGAACGAGTCCAGTGGGGACGGCCGGTCGGCGAGCACGAGGCCGTGGCCAAGAAGATCGCGTTCATCGCCGCGACGACCTACGCCCTCGAGGCGGTGGTGGAGCTGTCCAGCCAGCTCGCCGACGACAAGCGGAACGACATCAGGATCGAGGCCGCCATCGCCAAGCTCTACTGCTCTGAGATGGGCAGCCAGATTGTCGACGAGCTCGTGCAGATCAGGGGCGGCCGGGGGTACGAGACTGCCGAGTCCCTCGCCGCGCGCGGTGAGCGCGGCGTGCCGGCCGAGCAGATGCTGCGGGACATGCGGATCAACCGCATCTTCGAGGGCTCCTCGGAGATCATGCGGCTGTTCATCGCCCGCGAGGCGGTCGACGCGCACTTGTCGGCGGCCGGCGAGCTCATCGACAGCAGCCTCCCCGCCGCTCGCCGGGCCAAGGCTGCCGCGCAGGCCGGCCAGTTCTACGCCAGGTGGCTGCCCACGCTCGTCACCGGCCAGGGCCAGCGGCCGCGGTCGTACAGTGAGTTCGGCCCGCTGGCCGTGCACCTGCGCTATGCCGAGCGGGCCAGCAGGAAGCTTGCCCGCTCGACGTTCTACGCGATGGGACGCTGGCAGGGGCGGCTGGAACGCAAGCAAGGCTTCCTCGGCCGGATCGTCGACATCGGAGCCGAGCTGTTCGCGATCAGTGCCGTCTGCGTCCGTGCTCAGCTGGACGGCGCAGCCGGGACCGGGAATGGCGCGCAGGCGCGGGAGCTCGCCGACGTGTTCTGCGTCCAGGCCAGGCTGCGGGCGGAGGAGCGCTTCAGCCAGCTGTGGAACAACACGGACGCGACCGACTCGATGCTCGCCAAGCGGGTGCTCGCTGGCCGCTACACGTGGCTCGAGCAGGGCATCATCGATCCGTCGATTCCCGGTCCGTGGATTGCCGAGGCCGAGCCTGGCCCGTCCAAGGCCGACAACGTGCACCGGCACGTGACCTGAGTCAGCCGGGACTGCCGATGTCGCGCACGCCGACCTCGTCGGCGTGCGCGAACAGCTCAGCCGGATCCGCGTAGACCCGGTAGGCTCCCGCTCGCTCCAGTTCCTCCCGGCCGTAGCCCCCGGACAGCAGGCCGATCCCCAGCGCGCCTGCCCGCCTGGCGGCCAGCAGGTCCCAGACGCTGTCGCCCACCACCATCGCGTGGGCCGGGTCGACGCCGAGCATCGCGGCGGCGGCGAGGAACAGGTCGGGGTCTGGCTTGGCGTGCAGCACCATGTCGCGGGTCACCATCGGCGTGTCCGACGGCAGGCCGAGCATCGGCAGCGCGTGCCGTGCCATGCCCGCGCGCCCGCTCGTCGCGATCGCCCACGGCACCCCGCGGGCGGTCAGCTCCGCCAGCAGCTGCGCCGCTCCTGGCAGCGGCCTGACCGAGTCCAGCTGCGCCAGGTACTGCGTAACGTGATCTTCCTGCAGGCGCTCGATGTCCTGCTCGGACAGCGAGCGCCCGGTCTCGCGGAGCAGCGCAGAGACGAACAGCCCGCCGCTCATCCCGATCCGCCGGTGAATCCGCCACACCGAGAGGTCGATGTCGAGCTTGGCCAGCGCGTTCCGCCAGGCGATGACGTTCTGGTAGACGCTGTCGATCAGCGTCCCGTCCAGGTCGAACAAGAACGCGGGAACGGGTGGCTGGTCGTAGGCGATCATGGCAACCCCCGCCGCGCCGCCCTGGCCTGCCGCGGCAGATCCGCGGCCCGCGCCGATTCGCCGTGAGTCGCGTCGCCCGCCGCGGCGAGCTGCCTGTCCATCCGGCCACGGCCGACGGGACGGGACGCCGTGGCGATGTCGTCGAGCTGCCCGTCCACCCAGCGGTGCACATCGTGCGCGGCGACGCGCCTGGCCATGGCCGCGACCGCGGACCGGCGGCTGCTCTGCGACAGCTCGAGGGCGTGCTCGATCCGCAGCGACAGGCCCTCCACGTCGAACGGGTTACACGGGATCGCCTGCCGCAGTTCTGAGCCCGCCCCTGCGAACTCGCTGAGTATGAGCACGCCGCTGCCGTGCCTGGCCTGCTGCACGGTGACGTATTCCTTGGCGACCAGGTTCATGCCGTCGATCAGCGGCGTCACGAGCATGATGTCGGCCACCCCGTAATACGCCGCGAGCTGCTCGGGAGGCAGCGAGCGGTGCAGGTAGTGGACGGGGACGTCGGAGCCAGGCTCGGTGAACTTGCCGTTGATCCTGCCGATGTGCCCTTCGACCGCCGAGCGCAGGCTCCTGTACTCGGCCACGTTGTCCCTGCTCGGCACCGCGACCTGCAGGAACGCGACCTTCGTGCGCAGATCCTGGCGCCGCTCGAGCAGCGCCTCGACCGCCAGCAGCCGCTCCACGATCCCCTTGGTGTAGTCCAGCCGGTCGACGCCCAGCAGCAGCACCCGGCCAGCGAACTGCTCGCTCAGCCCTTCCATCTCCGAGACCGTGACCGGGTCAGACGCGCGACGGGTGAACTCCGCGGCGTCGATCGAGATCGGCGCCGTCGTCGTCGCCACGCGCCGCTGATCGGGCAGCACCACGGAGGAGCCGCGGACGTGCACGCCGGTGTCGGCGAGCAGCCGGGCGCAGGCCCGGATGAAGTTGTCGCGGTAGCGCTCGGCGTGGAACGAGACCACGTCAGCGCCGAGCAGGCCGAGCAGGATGTCCTGCCGCCACGGCACCCGGGCGAAGATCTCCGGCGCCGGCCAGGGGATGTGCAGGAAGAAGCCGATCGGCTGGTCCCTGCGCCGCTCCCTGAGCAGCCGCGGCACGAGCGTGAGGTGATAGTCGTGCACCCAGGCGATCGCGCCCTGAAGCTCGCTCAGCGCCCCCATCGCGACGCCGGCGAACGCGGCGTTGGCGTCCTGGTAGCTCCGCCACCAGCTGCGCTCGAACCTGGGCTTCTCGATCGCGTCGTGCAGCAGCGGCCACAGCGTCGTGTTGGCGAAGCCGTGGTAGTACTGCCGGACCTGGGCGGCGGACAGGCTGATCGGCAGCAGCCTGGTCTGCAGCTCAGGCATCGAGGGGGGAACTCCTCTGTCGCCGCCGTCCCAGCCCACCCAGGCGCCTGAATGCGACTGCATGACCGGGCGCAACGCGGTCGCGAGGCCCCCTGGTGACAGCTCCCAGCCGCCGTCGGACTGGCGGATCGGCAGCCGGTTGGCGACGGCGACGACCGGGGACGTGCGCGCGTCAAGCCGGCCTCCCGGGCCTGTCCCCCCGCTCGCCGGATCACGCGGCTGCTGCATCATGTCCCTTCTGCATGATCCCAGCATGCCTGTCGCCGTCCGCCTGCCGCTCGAACACCTCCGTGATCTCCTCCACGGAGCGGTTCTTCGTCTCAGGCAGGAACCGGTAGACGAAGCCGATCGCGAGCACTGAGATCCCGGCGAAGCAGATCATGATCCAGCCCAGCCCGATGCCTGACTGCCAGGTCGGGAACACCTCGATCAGGGCGAAGTTCGCGGCCCAGTCCACGCTTGCCGCGATCGCGGCCGCCTGGCCGCGGACGGCGGTCGGGAAGGACTCGCCCTGGATCAGCCAGCCGGTCCCGCCGACACCGATCGCGAACGACGCGACGAAGATGTTCAGCGCGATCATCACTACGACGATACGGGCCGTGCCCGTGAGCACCAGCAACCCGGGTGCCGCGATCAGCGCGGCGACGCACATGCCTCCGTATCCGCCGATCGACAACTTCCTGCGGCCGATCTTGTCGATCCACCGGAACGCGAAGTACGTCGCGATCACGTTGACGGCCGCGATGATGGCGGTGACTTCGACGCCGGCCATCGTGGAGGCGACCGTCGAACCGCCCGACTGGAACAGCGGCCCGAGCAGCTTGGGCCCGTAGTACAGCGGCACGTTGATGCCGCTGATCTGCTGGAAGATGAAGAACACGCAGACCACGATCAGCGCCCTGCGCACACCGGGCGTCCAGATCCGGCGGCGAACCTGCTCGGTGCGCTGGTCAGCGGCGTGCAGTTCGCGCGCGGTGAGCTTGATGTCGTCGAGTGACGCGTCGGTCCCCAGCTTCGCGAGCGCATGCCGGGTCTCCTCGTAGCGGCCATGCCTGAGCAGCCAGCGCGGCGACTCGGGCATTCGCGTTCTGAACACCACGCCGATGATCGCGGGGATGGCGCCGATTCCGAGTATCAGCCGCCAGTCGAGCGTCTTCGCGCTGCCCGGCAAGGCCCACAAGATGACGAGCGCGACGACGAACGCGGCGAGGATGCCCACGGTGATCATCCACTGCTGCAGCATGCTCAGGGCGCCGCGCCGCCCGCGTGGCGCGTACTCGGCGATGTACGCGGTCGCGATCGCCGAGTCCGCGCCGATCGCGAGCCCGATCAGCGTCCTGGCGAACAGCAAGATCCCGACGTTCGGCGTGACCGCGGACAGCAGCGCGCCGATCGCGTAGATCGCGGCGTCGACGATGAGCAGCGACTTTCGCCCGAACCGGTCTGCGAGCCGGCCGGCCGCGAGCGCGCCGACGGCCGCGCCGGCCGACGCGCCGGCCACCAGGTAGCCCTGCGCGAAGCCGTTCAGCGAGTAGGGAACGAAGGGCAGGGCCGATCCGATGTTGGCGGTGTCATACCCGAACAGGAAGCCTCCGATGGTCGCCAGAATCGTCAGCGACCAGTAAAACGAGGTCGGAACTCGCTTGTCCAGTTCGGCGAGCACGTTGCGGCCAGCCGACCCGACTTCCTTGTCAGTGGTCTCTGTAGCCATGAACGTGATCCCTCACCACGAATCCGGCGTCCAAACAGCTCATGGCTCAACAGGACGCACGCCCGACCGGGCCCGCTAGCGCAGCCAGCGACGGACGCGCGGCCGGGAAGCCGACCGCCACGCTCGCCGTGCCTCCTGGCGCAGCCGCGTTGCTTCCTGGTCTTCGCATTCGAAGATCACGCCGTAACTGAAGGCATTTTCGCCCTCTTGATGCGCGGTCATGCCGAGCTCCCGAGCCGCCGCCCGCGCGATGACGGCGTCCTGATGCTCGCCGAGCACCGACTGCAGCTTCTTCATCCGCTTCGCGAACCGGCGTGCCTGCGCGCCGAACTCCGGAGCGACGGCCTCGGCGGCGTAGCGGGCCCGTTTGGCGGCCTTGCGTGCCTCGTGCAGCGCTGGGTCGGCTGTATGCGCTGGGTCGGCTGGCTGGGCTGGGTCGGCTGGCTGGGCTGGGTCTGCCGGCTGGCCAGCCGGCAGACCGAACGCGTGCTTGATCCGGCGCTTTGTCCGCTTATAGGTCCTGCGCACAGAGCGCGGCAGCACGGCACTCGCCGGCCGCGCGGCCTGGCGGTCGCCTGGCAGCCGCTGGAGCAGCTGGTCCAGGCAGTCGAGCAGGGCGAAGTACCGAGGCGAATCCAGCGCCTCGCGCATCGCGGCTCGCGCGTCGGCGCCGATCCGCGCGAAATGACCGCGCACCCGCGCGGCCACCGGCCCCACGACCAGCTCAGCGGGCAACCCGGCCAGCCGCCCCTCCAGGCGGGCGGCCAGCACCTCGGCGTCGCGGGCGGTGCCGAGTTCCTCGCCTAGCCAGCGCAGGTCCGCGATCAGGTCACTGGCTTGCGGCCCGCAGAAAAAGTCAGGAAAGGACTGCAGGGTGCTGCGGATCCGCCGGGTGGTGACCCGCATCTGGTGCACGGCGTCCGGCTCGTCAGTCCGCACCATGGGGTCATATGCCTTCAGCGCCGAGACTTGCGCCTCCAGGTAGCCGAGCAGCACATCGCCGGCCGACGCTCCGCGTGGCCGTCGCCGCGCGGGCGCGGATTCCGGCAGGTCGAGCGCATGGGCCAGCTTCGCGGACTGCGCGGACCTGCTGAGGCCGGCGCCCCGCAACAGCTGATCCGCTGCGTCCAGGACGTCCCGGCCGCCGCCGGTCAGTTCGACCTCGACCTCATGCCACCGCGTCGTCCTGGGCGCGTCGCCCAGGGCCTGCGCGGTCACGTCGTCACTGGCCACTTCGGCGAGCGAGGTTCCTTCGCCGTCGACGAGCAGCTGCCGGGTGCGGGTCGTGCTAATCCTGGCCACCGGCTTCAAGTCCATGCCCCTGGTGTGCACGAAGACGAGCCGCGCAAGCTCGGCCGGCACGCGCAGCCTGGAACGTCCGAGCGGCAGCCTGATCTCGCGCCTTGTGTGGCGGCCCGCGGGCAGCTTCAGGTGCCAGCCAGCGTCATGACCACCCCTCCGGCGGCGCAGCGTGATCCCGGCGCTGATCAGCCGCAGGTCGTCCGTGTCGAAGTAGTCGGCGTCCAGCTGCTCGTTGGCCGCTGCCTCGGCGCGCGCGACCTGCGGCAGCTCGGCGAAGGACGGCAGCACCGCGTCAGCCGCGGCCTCGTACTTGATCTCGGTCTCGGTCGCGTTGACGGCCATGCTTGTCCGTTACCCGCAGACTCCTGGCCGATTCACTGCATCGGCCAGGACTCTGCGGTTCTTGTCGTTCGGCGGAACAGCGCTACCAGCGATACCAGCGGCGCCGGGGGCCCGCGCTCGAGCCAGCGCGCAGCAGGAAGCCGAGCAGCCACAGGGCTAGCGCGATGATCGCGATCCACCACAGGACATGCAGTGCGAAGCCCAGCCCGAACAGGATCAGGATTATCAGCAGGGCCAGCAGGACTATAGCCATTGTGCAGCTCACCTTTCATCGGCGGGAGGTGCCCAGTACTGCCCTGGCTTGCCACGTCCAAACCTGAAGGGATGCGAGGCCTGGTACTAGATGTCCGTATCCAGGACGAGACCGGAGGGTTGAGAGGCTTGCGCCAGAGTGCGGGCATACATTGCCTGTTTACGGGAAGTTGCGCGGCATGAGCATTAGAAGCAGTGTGCCGGCCCTCCTCTGGTGGCTGTTCTGGTTCCTGGTGGCGATCCTTCTTCTCATACTCGCCGCCCTTGTCGTCCACCACTTCGGTGGCTTCGACCTGTCATTCCACGTCGGCTATTTCCACTTCGTGCTGGGCGTCACCGGATAGCCCTGCCGTCTCCGGGCGCGCGACCGGCGAGTTGCCGCATCGCGTGCCAGGAGACGGCGCACCGCAGACGGCACGCTGGCAGCGACCCGCAGGTGGTCGGCTTGATCAGGCGGTGCACCTTAGCAGGCGGCTCGAAGCGTCGACCCTTCCCGGCGGCAATCGGGACGCATTATCATATTGCGCGAGATGCTTTGTTTGATTCTCGGCTGAATTGTTTTAGAAGTAGTTCGCATTCACTTTTCCAGGGCTAGGATTCAACCGGCGCGAGACGTCGGCGAGCGATGGATCTCACGGGGGAGAAATCCGATGCTCTGGACACGGCGCAGCTGCGGGCCCGAGGCCAGCAGCCGGCCCGGAGGGCCCGAGGCCAGCAGCCGGCCCGGAGGGCCCGGTCGCGTGGCCGTTGCCGGCGGCGCGCTGATCCTGACCGTGGCGGTCGGCACGACGGCCTCGTGCGCCGTCCTCGCCGGGCACGCGGCCAGCCGGCCGCTCCGTGCCGTTACGAGGCCGCCCGCGGCACGGGCCTCGGTTCTCACCGGGTCGCCTAGCGTCGTGGCCGCCCGCGCGGCGATCGCGTTGTTCGCGAAGTCGTCCCTTGTGGTCCTCGCGAGCGCGGGCCACAAGCCAGCGATCGCGGAGGCGGCGGCGCAAGCTAAGCGCATGCACGCTCCGCTGCTGCTGGTGCCTGGCCGGGGATCAGGCGGCGGACTGGCTGGAGGGCGAGCCGGCGCAGGCGGAACGGCCGCCGTCGCCCGCGCTGGCGGCGCCGTGCACGCGCAGCACCGCACGACGCTGGCCGCGGCGGTGCTGCTGCGGAACGAGATCCGCGCGCTCGCCGTGCATGAGGTGCTCGACGTGGGGGTCGCGACCAGCCTGCTCGCCTCCCAGCTCCCAGGCGTGCGAGTGATCACCCGCCCTGACCAGGCGCCGGCGACGAAGGCGCCCTCCCCGCTCCGGCACGTCGCCGTGCTCGTGCCCGGGCGCGACAGCAGCGCGGGAGCGCTGGCCGCGCTGGCCACCGCGCGCGCCGCTGGCGCGCAGCCGATCACGGTGTCCGGTTTCGATCCGCGCACCGACCCCGACGCGATCAAGGCGTTGTTCGCCGCGAGGCCGCACCAGGTCCTGGCCGTCGGCGCCCGGTTCGGCCCGGCCAGGCGGCTCGCGGCCCGGGTGGCGGTCGCCTCGACCGGGGTGCAGCTGCCGGGCGGCGGGCAGGTGCTCTTCCCCATGCACCGGCTGCTCGCGCTGTACGGCTATCCAGGCACACCCCAGCTTGGCGCGCTCGGCGAGCAGGGGCTCGGCGCGAGCATCGCCAGGATCCGCCGGATCGCCGCGGCTTACCAGCCGCTGAGCCAGGCGGCCGTCGTGCCGGCCTTCGAGATCATCGCGACGGTGGCACAGGCCAACCCGGGACGCGATGACAGTTACTCCTACGCATCGAGTCTCGCGACGCTGCGCCCGTGGGTCAGGCGGGCAACAGCCGCCGGCATGTATGTCGTCCTGGATCTTCAGCCGGGCAGGGCAAGCCTGCTCGCGCAGGCCAGGCTGTACAGGTCGGTGCTGCGGCTGCCCAACGTCGGGCTGGCGCTCGATCCTGAGTGGAAGCTGGCACCAGGTCAGCTGCCGCTGCGGCAGATAGGCAGCGTCAGCATCGCCGAGGTCAACGGCGTCATCAGGTGGCTCGCCGGGCTGACCTCCCGGCATCATCTGCCGCAGAAGCTGCTGGTGCTGCACCAGTTCAGGCTGTCGATGGTCACCGACGAGCACGGCCTGGACACCAGCCACGACGATCTCGCCCTCGTCATCCACATGGACGGGCAGGGCACTCCCGCCGACAAGCTGCAGACCTGGAACGCCGTCACGGCAACCGCCCCCGCCGGGGTGTTCTTCGGCTGGAAGAACTTCTACGCCAAGGACGATCCGACGCTGAGTCCGGTGCAGACGATGGCCAACACCCCGCAGCCGGTCATGATCTCCTATCAGTGACCATCCGCCGCCCCTGTGCCGGGATGCCAGACGACGGTCCAGCCACGTGCCTGAACCTGCGCTGGTTCAGATCCGTTGTCTAGATTCGGGCGGAGACTGGCCAGCTCGGCGGCGGCCGAGCATGATTCTGAGATGGGCAATGAGTAAGACATGGCACGGCGGAGATGGCCGGTAATGGGCTGGGCGAGACGGCTAGTGCGGCTGACCAGGGAACTCAACTACTGGCAGCGGCGAGCGGCCGTCCTGTCGATGGCACCTGACCGGTACCTCCCGCACCCGAACCAGCCACCCGAGACCTTCAGCGAGTTCCTGGCCAGGACCTCGGGACCGCTGATCCGCGAACCTTCCTTCAGGGCGCGGCTCGCGGGCAGGCAGGTCGGCTGATCGCCGGGCGGGCCTACCCGCCCATGGCGGCCAGGCGCAGTGCGCGGTAGAGCAACTGCTGGTCGCCGAGCCGGCGCCGCAGCTCCCGCTCCAGGCCGCCGATGGGGACCAGGTTCTGTGGCGCCCGCGGGTCCTTGTGCGGCGCGCTGGCCAGCGGCGGCAGTACCCGCGCGGTCAGGTCAGCCAGCTCGGTCAGCTCCTGCGGTGCCAGGTCTGGCGAGCACTCGATCCTGACCACGCCAGCCCACGGCGCCCCGCTCGGGCCGGGAAGCCGCAGGTACCACGAGGTGCGGCGCCAGGTGGTTCCCATCGCGAAGGCGGGCGTGCGCTGGCCGGGCCTGAGCGCGCCGACGACCGCGGCCTGCGCGTCAGGCAAGTAGGAGGCGTGGTGGGTCTTGATGTAGCCGACCGTCTTCTCCAGGTCGTGCTGGCCCCGGCTGCGCAGCGGCCCGTCAACCACGAGCAGGTCGTCTGCTGCCTGGCGGGACCCGCGGACCGCGAGGGCCAGCTCGGCCTCGATATCGGAGAGCCGTCGCTGCATCGCGAGGGAGAGCTGGTCGAATCCGGGCCCGCCCGCGCGCCTGGCCGGATACAGGGCCGCGCGGGTCCTGATGTCGCCGGCCTCCGGCGCGGCGGTGAACAGGCCGCGCTCGACGACCACATCTGCGACCCTGGCCGTCCCGTCGCAGGCAACGACGCCAGCTGCCAGCGACGCGGCGATGCCGGTGGCAGGCTGGCCGACGCCGTGCACCCAGACCCGGGCGTCGATACGCCTGACCCCGTCGAGGAACAGCACGACAGCAGGGGTGACGCCCGCGACCGGGTCGAGCGGACGCCAGCGGGCGGCAGGCAGCTCCAGGTCCAGATCCAGCTCAGCGGTGGAGTCAGCGAGTGAGCTCTGCTCGTCACCGGACGCCTGACCGTACGAGGGATCCCATGGGTCGACGGTGAACACCGTCACGCCACGCCCTCCCTGCGCACGGTCGACGTGGTGCCCGCCCTGCTGACGACGAACCGGACAGGAACCCGCTCGGCCAGCGCAGGGACGTGCGTGATGATGCCGATCATCCGCTCCGAGTCCTGCGACAGGCGCTCGAGCGTGGTGCCCACGGTCTCCAGGGTGTCCTCGTCCAGCGTGCCGAACCCTTCGTCAAGGAACATCGAGTTCAGGTCGCGCATCCCGCCGGACAGGCCGATGACCTGCCTGGACAGGGCGAGCGCGAGCGCCAGCGAGGCCTGGAACGTCTCCCCGCCCGACAGTGTGTGCACCGGGCGGCGCGCCGCCGCGTCCTGGAAGTCGATGACCCACAGCTCGTTGCGCTCATCGCGGTCGAGCTGGTACTGGCCGCCTGACAGCTCCATCAGCGTCTGCGATGCCTCAGCGACCAGCGAGTCGAGCGCCTCGCCGCACAGCCAGCGCTCGAACGACGACGCCCGCAGCAGCTTGCCGAGCATGGCGGCGACCTGCTCGTCCTCGCGGTGCGCGGCGATCTGCTCGTCCAGCCTGGCGGCGGCGCGCCGGTCGGCGCGCACCGCCGCCAGCCGGTTCGCTGCCCGCTCGGCGTGCTGGGCGATCGCCGCCTCGCACCGCGCCGGGTCGGCGACCCCGGCGATCTCCTGCTCCGCGAGCATGGCGGTCAGCGCGTCCCTCGCATCGGTCAGTGAGCGCCCGAGAGCGGCCGCGGCGGCGTCGAGCGCGGGCAGTCCCGTCCGGCGCTCCTCGTACCGCGTGCGTGCCCACCTGGTCAGCAGGTCCCAGGCCGCGGCCAGGTCGCTCTCGGTCGTCGCGGGCGCGCCGAACTGGACCACCGAATCCCTGGCCGCCGCGAGGGCGGCCCACGCACGGCGTTCTTCCTCGGAGAGCGCGGCGCGTTCCCGCTCGGCGGCTGCCAGCGCCTGCCGCGCCGTCCTTGCCGCGGCTCGCGCCCTGGCCAGCTCCCGGTCGCTGGCCGCGATGTCCCTGAGCGTCGCCGCGACCGCGTCCTCTCCTGGCGCGTCATTCAGCGCCGAGCCGACGGCGGCCAGCTGCCCGATCACCTCGTCCAGGTCGCGTCGCGCCACCGCCGCGGCCTGTCCTGCCTGGTCGCTGGCCACCCTGGCCTGCTTGGCGGCCTGGCTGGCCCACTCGGCCGCCGATGCCGTCTCGAGCAGGTCCGCTGGCACCTCGTGGTGCGGGAGCGCGGTGACCTTCCGCAGGCAGACCGGGCAGTCGGCGCCGACCCGGAGCTCCTGTGCGAGCGCGACGGCCGCGTGAGTCCGCTCGGCGGCCGTCACGTTCGCACGCGCCGCGGCGAGCTTGCGCTCGGCGCTCTCCGACTCGCCCGTGAGCTTCTCCGCGGCCGCCTGCCTGGCTGCCAGCTCGCGCTCCGCGAGCTCCACCGCCGCTTCGAGCCTGCGCCGGCTGGCGTACCCGTCGCGGAGCCGCTCGGCGCTGACCGCGTCTCCGAGCGCGTCCCTGGCCTGCTGCGCCGCTGACTCTGCCCGCTCGGCGTCGTCGCGCCCGCTGGCCTGGTCCACCACCAGTTCCCCGGCCGCGCCGATCTTGCTCGCCAGGCCCGCTATCTCGGCCGGGGTGCGCACCTCGGCCAGCAGGGCGGCCTCGCCGGCCGCTGCCCGTGCCTGCTGCGCGGCCTGCGCCGCCTCAGCGGCGAGCTCGCCGATGACGGCAAGCTTCTCCTCGGCCGCGCGGGCAAGGGCGGCAAGGGCCCGCACTCGCCCCGCTGCCAGCTCTTCGGCCTGCTCGCTCGCGTCAGCGAGGCCCTGCCTGGTAGTTTTCGCGGCGCGCAACCGTTCCTTGGCAACCTCAGCACGCCTGCGGGCTTGTTGCCCCACCATCTCGTAAATCCCGAACGCCAGCAGTTCCACCAGCAGGCCCTGCCGGTCCGCCGGCTTGGCATGCAGGAACTCGGAGAACCGCCCCTGCGGCAGCAGCACGGACTGGGTGAAGTGCTCGTAGGTCAGTCCGAGAATCTCCTGCACCTGCGCCTTGACCTGCTCGGGGCCCTCAGCGAGCGGCTCGGTGGCCGCCGCCAGCAGGTCAGCCAGCGGCGCGCCAGCGGGGCCATGCGGGTCCAGCCGCTCGAGCCTGGCCTCCTTGGTGTGCACCAGGCCCTTCTTGTCCCTGGTCAGGGCCCTGACCACGGCGTACCGCTGGCCGGCAGCCTCGAACACCAGGCAGACCCGGCAGGCGTTCGCCGCAGGCGCGAGCGCCTGGGCGATCACGTTCTCCCTCCCCCAGCGAGGCACGGTGCCGTAGAGGGCGAAGCACAGGCCGTCGATCACGGTGCTCTTGCCTGAGCCTGTGGGCCCGACCAGGACGAAGAACTCCACGTCGGAGAAGTCGACCTCGGCCGGTTCCCGGTAGGAACCGAACCCGTCGAGCAGCAGCCTGAGCGGGCGCATCTAACGCACCACCGGTTCGGCTTCCGCGGCCCCCTCGGCCGGCCCCGTGATCTCATCGAGCAGCCCGGCGAACATCGCCGTGAGCCGGGGGTCGGCCACGTTCTGCTCGGCGAGGAAGTCGCCGAACAGCTGTGCGGGGCTGCGGCCGATCCTGCTCGGCCGGCTCGTCCCGGTTCGCTGGCCGGGAACAGGCCGGTGCGCGTCGTCGAGCAGCACCTCAAGCGTGTTCGGCAGCTTGTCCCTGACCAGGTCACCGAGGCCCGCGCGGCTGGGCTCGGCGAGCACGACCCGCAGGTAGGCGTCGCCGGCCTGCTCGCCGTCCGCGACCACCTGGTCCAGGGTTCCGCGCAGCGTCTTCAGCGCGCGACCGCCGCTGACCTGGACAGGAACCGCGTCCGCGCGGATGTCAGGCTCGGCGGTGACGATCAGCGCCGCGGGTTCGTTGCCCTCTTCGCCGAAGTCGACGGCCAGCGGCGAGCCTGAGTAGAAGATCGGGCAGGGCCCCGGGATCTCCTGCTGGCGGTGCAAGTGCCCGAGCGCGACGTAGTGCGCGCTGCCGGGGAACAAGCTCGCAGGCAGCTCATAGTCCAGGCTCGTCTGCACGTCCCGCTCTCCGCCGCCGCGGCGCCCGCCGAGCAGCGTCCCGTGGGCCATGGCGATGTTGACGGTGTCGGGGGTGAAGCCCGAGGTCAGCACGCTCACGATCTCGGCGACCCGGCCCGAGTAGTCCAGCGCGTGCTCGGCGAACTCGTGGAACATGACCTCGGCTGCGCGGACCGCGTACCGGTGCGAAAGGAACGGCAGGGCGGCCACGCGCACCTGCGTCCCGCCCCTGGTGCGCAGCACCGGGCTGCCCCCCGCTTCGGGGCGCCTGGGCAGGCCGAGCACGTGCAGCCCGAGTTCGCGGAGCACGGGCCGGTACACGCCGTCGATCAGGCTCTGGTTGTCGTGGTTCCCGGCGATGACCACGACCTGGCGGCCGTTCTCGCGCAGTGCGAGCAGCGTCCGCATCACCAGCCCCTGCGACCGGGCGGTGGGTGCGGTGGTCTCGAACAGGTCGCCAGCGACCAGGACGAGATCGACGTCCTCGTCCGTGGCGATCCGCACGAGGCTGCCGAGTGCGGCCGCGTGCTCGTCGTGCCGGTCCCGGCCCTTCAGCACCTTTCCCACGTGCCAGTCGCTGGTGTGCAGGATCTTCATGCGGTTCTCCTAGAACGGCGGCACGTCGTCGTCGGAGCCTGCCGGGATGCCTTCGAACGGGTCCCGCGGCCTGGCTGGCCCGGTGTCGTGCCCGGTCCAGGCCCCTTTCTCGCTCGGCCGCGTCGCCCACGCGGGGAACGGGAAATCGACCGCCAGCGGGACCGGAATGTCCGGCTGAGCGATGAACATGGTGCCCGGCTTGGCCAGCGTGGCGCGCTGGCGGTGGGCTGGCGGCAGGTAACCGTACTCGGGGCGCTGCGCCTCCGCCGCGTCGAGCCGGCCAGCCACCCGGATGGCGCAGTTGGCCAGGATCCGGCGCTCCACCTCGCTCGCCGTCTGCTGCGCGCCGATCAGGATCACGCCCAGCGAGCGGCCTCGTTCGGCGAGATCGAGGAGGATCTGCTTGATCGGGCTGTCACCGTCCCGCGGCGCGTACTTGTTGAGCTCGTCGAGCACGACGAACATCAGCGGGCGGGCCGTGCCCTGGCGTTCCTTGCGGGCGAACTCCGAGCGCAGCGTCACGCCGACCACGAACCGCTGCGCGCGGTCCGGCAGGTTATGCAGGTCGACGACCGTGACCTGGGCGCGCGAGGTGCTGATAGAGCGCTCTCCGCGGTGCGCGAGGTCGCCGCGCACGACGGCGCTGAGCGACGTCACGGCCGAGCGCAGCCGCCTGAGCAGGGCGTTGATGCTGCCCGTCAGGGCCGCGCCGCCGACCCATGCCCCGCGCGCTGCCTCGTCACCTAGCTCGGCCTCGATCAGGCTGACCAGGTCGCCGAAGGTCCTGACGATCTTGTCGTTCGCCGGATCGACGCCGGAAACCCTGACCGCGCCGTCCGTCCCCGCCTTGACCGCGTCCCTGCGCAGCCTGGCGGCGACCTGGCCGATCAGCATGGTGTACTGGGCGCGCTCGTCTTCGGCGTCGGCGAACACGAACGGCAGCAGTTCCTGCTCGCAGAACTCGGCGATGGTCCAGAAGAACGGGCTGACCGCGCGGTCGCGGGCCCGCACGTCCGGAGTGCCAGAGGGATCGCCCGGCCGGGGCGGCGCGAACACCCGGACGTTACCGAACGGCGTGGCTGGCAGCTTCAGGTCCGCGTAGCGCGCGGCCTGGGCGGGCGTCAGCTTGCTGTTGGCATAGTCCAGGAAGAGCAGGTCCTCGCCCTTCACGCTGAACACGAGCGCCTTGGTGTTGTGCGCCTCGCCGGCCAGCACTCCCGAGCAGGTGATCGCGTGCAGCAGGAACATCGCGAACGACGTCTTGGTCGCGATGCCGGACACGCCGGAGATCGAGACGTGCGCGCCCCTGGTGCCGTCGATGAACTCGAAGTTCACGTACACGGGCTGGCCGTCCCTCCCGAAGCCCACCGGCACCCTGGCGCTGCCCATCTCGTCGAAGTACAGCGCTGACTCGCGCTCGTCGCCCGCCGCGCGGGCGACCGCCGCTCCTGGCAGCGGGGGCACGTACAGCTCAGGTTCTACCCTGGTCACCGTGACCTCGGCGACCTCGCAGACCTCGGCCGGCAGGGCGCCGCTCTCGATCAGGAACACATCAGAGGCGAACCTGGCGCCCTCGTGCACGGCCTCGACGTTCGTCACGACCCCGGCGATCCGGACGTCGCGGTGGCCGGGCAGCGGCCGGTGGGTCACCACCACGTCGTCGAGCTGCGCGTACTGGCCAGGCGCCAGGCCGACGGAGAACTGCAGCGGCGTCGCTGGCACCGTGCCGACCACCAGCCCGAGGCCATCCGCCTCGGCTTGCCGGTCGGGCGGGGCGAGCCCGTCCGGCCCAGATGTCACGAGACCCCCCAAAAGACGGCGACACGGTCGACTGACGGGAGCCTACGCCCATGCGGTGACATCGACAGGCCGCATCCTCATGCCCGGGTGTGGGACAGGAATGTAGGTGACTGGCCGGTAACACCGCCAGTTCCTTGGGGCCTGGTTGTGCTAGCGCTGTCAGATTGGCCGGGGCGGCTGGCGTGCGGGTGATCCGGGCTGGGCGGGCGGGGATCTCTTCCCAGCGGTCGCTGGCTTGCAGGCATCGGAGGGTGAGGATGCCGGTGGCCCCGGCGGTGGTCCATCGCATGCCGGAGAGTTTGAGGCGCTGGCCGACGATGGCCTTGCATCCGGCTTCGACGGCGCCTGAGCCTATGAACATGCCCATCTTCTTGTAGTGGGCGTAGCGCATGCGGTGGGCGTTGTGCTCGAAGTAGCCGAGCGCCTTGCGCAGGTCGCGGGCCTTGCGGCCGACGAGGGGGAAGACGCGGGCGGCGGTCAGGATCGCGTCGGTGTCGCCGTTGTCGAGGTCGGCGAGGCGGGCTTTCAGCCAGTCGTCCTTGCCGCGGCCGAGCATGAACTCCAGGATCTTGGCCAGGTCGTGGAGGTGCTCGCGGGCGTGGTAGAGGTCGACGATCTGGGTGGCCTCGGGGAAGTGGGCGGTGGCGAGGTTCCAGATCCAGGCGGCGCCGTCGCCGAGGATGACCATCTGGCGGATCGTCCCGGCGCCGCGGCGGCGGGCCTCGGCTGCCATGAGGGTGCCGAACTCGGCGGCGGGGGCGAAGGTGGCCAGGTAGGAGGAGGACGCGGGGTCGCGGACCGGGCGGCCTTCCTCGTCGAGGCTGGTCTGGGTGAACGCGCAGCAGAGCTTGACCTCGCGGGTCCGGGCTTTCCCGTCCTGGCCCTTGCCGGGCCGGCCCTCGGCCTCGGCCGGGACCACCGGGACGCCGGTGCCGTCGATGGCGACGTAGAGCATGTCCGGGCCTGGCCGGGCCGGCGGCAGGGGGACGACGCGGCGGGCGGTGATCGCGGCGGCCCCGGCCTCGATCACGGCGGCGGCGGCGCGGCCGTCGGCCTCGGCGCGGCGGCCGGCGCGCCTTGCGGTGATGGTGATCCCGGCCAGTTCCCCGACCAGGCCGGCGGCGGCGGCGAACGGCACCGCGGCGGCGGCCCGGTCGGTCATCCGGGCCAGGCCCGGCGACATCGTCGACCCGGCCACGCCCAGTTCCCCGTCGCGGGGCGCGAACCCGTGACGGCAGGCGGCGCAGTGATACCAGGCGCGGCGGATCACCACCTTGCCGAGAACCGTGTCAGCGGCCTTGTCCCGGTAGCCGGCGAAACCGGCCTGGTGGCCTTGCCCGCAGCCGGCGCGCGGGCCGCGGTAGCCGGGATCGGCGGCCAGCAGATCCTCCAGCAGGCCGCCGCCCAGGGCGAGCAGCCCCTCCCGGATCGCCGCCTCCACTGGCCCAAGGCCCGCCCCGCCGGCCAGCGACGCCGCGGCCGCCGCGGCGAGCCGGCCTATCTCCGCCGCGGCGTCTTCGGCGAGCCGGCGGCGGAGCCCCCCTTTTGCCCCTCCGGCCGAGGGGCGGTGCCGCCAGCGGCGGGAACCGGCCGGGCCTCGCAGATCGCCTCGCTCACCTCCGCGATCTGCTCCGCCAGCGCGGTGAACTCCCTGTGAGCGGCCAGCTCGCCGCGGACCTTCTCCAGCTCCTCCGGCCTCAGCTGCCGGCCGATCGTCCCCCGCCCCGGAACGGTCCGGGTCCACAGCCACCGCGGCCCGTGCCCCCGGCTGCCCGCCTCCGCGCACCGCCGGCACGACGGCTTCCCGCACTTGCGGTAGTTCTCGCTCACGCTGCCCCGGCGGAAGTCACCCACCGCCGCCAGCCGCTCGAACAGCCGCGCCCTCCGCGCCTCCAGCTCAGCCAGCAGCGGACCAGTCACGGCCTTCTCCAATCTGGTTGCTAATAACACAACCAGACTACGCCGCGAACAGCCTCAACCCCAGTCACCTACATCCGTGTCGCGCACCCCTCATGCCCGTCACGTCTCTTCGGCACCGGCCCATGGTGATCGGGCCGGCAGCCAGCGCGGGTCAGGCAGGTGGTCCCGCCGGAGCGACAGCTGCGCTTGCGGGCTGGCCCTCATCGGGATAGGCCCCGGCGGCGGATCCGAACGCACGCCAGCTGCGCTGGCTGAGGCTGGCCGCGATGGCGACCGCCAGCAACGCGCCAGCCAGCGGGAAGAACGGCGCTGGGCCCAGGTGCTGGACGATGAGGCCGGCCAAGAGAACCGATACCGGGAACACGCCCATGGCGGCCAGTAGCAACACGGCCATGAGCTGGCCGAGCACGGCAGGCGGCGCCCAGCGCTGGAAGGCTGTGATCACGATGATGGTGCCGAAGCCGTTCAGCGCGCCGAAGGCGAGCAGCGCGGCGGCAGCAGGGATCATCCCGCCAAGGTAGGGGACGAGGGCGAGGCAGGCAGCCTCCATGAGGAAGCCGACCGAGGCTATGACGGCCGGCCGGCGCGCCCGGCGAACCTGCGCCGCCGCAAGGGTGCCGAGCAGCGCCCCTCCGCCGAATGCGGCCAGCAGCGCGCCGTACCCGGCTGCCCCGGCACCGAATGGTCCGTGCGCCAGGGCTGGCAGCGCCACCTCGCCCATGCCGCCCGTTCCCAGGTTGGCTGCCACCAGGACGACGATGATGACCTGGAGGGCCCGTTCGGTGGCCAGAAGCCGGCGCAGCGTCGGAGCCGCCGGTTCTCCGGCAGCAGCTGGCTGGTCCGTGCCATCGCCTCCTGGCGACACCGTCGGCTCGACGTCGGCCTGGTGGGCTGCAACGTCGCGAGCGCGGATGCGCCAGAGGGTCAGGGCAGAGATGGCGAATGAGGCGGCGTCTATGGCGAACGCAGACGTCACACCGGTGAGAGCCACGACCGCTCCACCGATGCCCGGTCCGATGAGCGTTGCGAGCTCCGTCCCGCCGCCCGTGATGGCGTTCCCCGCTTCGAGTTCCGCATCCGGCAGCAGTGCTGGGACGATGGCGAACGAGCCAGGAAGGAACAGCCCCTCGCCAGCGCCGATGATCACGCTGATCGGCACGAGGATGTACGCGTTCGGCGGCCCGGTGACGGCCGCGACGGCGAGGGCGCCGACGGCCACGGCCCGCACGGCATCGGCGCCCAGCATGACCGTCCACGGCAGCGCGACCGCGTAGAAGGCATCACCGAGGTTCGAGGTGAGCTGGCCGCTGACAAGGACGCGGAACGGGCCGTGGCGCAGCGGGGCGAGTGCACGGGCGGCATGGGCCATGGCTTAGCTCTTGTCTGGTGGCGGCGTCACCGGGTAGGTGAAGAGCAGCAGTTCGACCGGCAGTGCCCCGGCTGGCCGCGCGGCCGGCTCGGTGAGGCGCTCGCGCGCCCGCGTGATGAGCATCTCGGCGAGTTCCCGATTCAGCTCCACTAGCTCCTCGGGGGTCAGCCAGATCAGGTAATCGCCCTCGTTGGCGGCCCCCCGCCATTCCCTGGGGTAGCTGGCCCTGGTGCTCAGCCAGGTCCGGTAGCGGTCGAGCTGACGTTCCCGCGTCAGCCCCGCCAGGGCAGCAGCCGCAACCTCGGTCTCGGGATCGTCGTGCACGTTGGCGCTCCGCATCCCGATGATGCTGAGCCGCCAGGGCCGCGCGCGTCCTTTCCCGCCGCCGGCCTCCTCCACGAAGCCATAGCGGGCGAGCTGGCGGAGGTGGAACGAGCACGTGGTCGGGGACTCCCCGATCCGCTCCGACGCCTCAGTGGCAGTCAGTGGCCCCTCGATCGCGAGGGTCTCGAGCAGGGCGAGCCGGACCGGATGGCCGAGGGCTCTGAAGGTTCGCGCGTCTGACACCTCGCGCACGCCCTGCGCAGGATCGTCGCCGCCCGCGTCAGGCGCTGCATCTTCGAGAGACATCTCTCGAGAGTATTCTCTCGAGAGATGTCTCTGCAAGCCCGCTAGGCTGCGCTGGTCCTGGTCAAGACCGCGAAAGCGACTCCTCGAGTGCGCGGCCCACGAGGACCCTGGCCAGGTGCTCACGGTAGGCGCGCGGGCCGTTCAGGTCGGTAGGCGCGCTTGTCCCCTCGGCGGCGTGAGCCGCCGCGTCCTTGGCCGCTGACCCTGACGCGAGCGCCTGTTCCACCGCGGTCGCCCTGATCGGAGTCGAGCCCATGTTCACCAGCGCGACGTTCGTGCCCTGGACGGCGACTCCGACGATCGCCCAGTCGATGCCGCGCTTGGTGAACTTCTGGAACGACCAGCCAGCGGATCGCGGCTTCGGGATGCGGATCTCGGTCAGCAGCTCGCCAGGCTGCAGCGAGGTCTCGAACAGGCCATGGAAGAACTCCCCGGCCGCGACCTCGCGGCTGCCGCCTGGCCCGCGGATCACCAGCGTCGCGTCAAGCGCGACCGCGACAGCGGGCAGGTCCGCGGCCGGATCGGCGTGCGCGAGCGAGCCGCCGATGGTACCGCAGTGCCTGACCTGCGGATCGCCGACCTGCCCGGCCGCGTGCGCCAGCAGCGGCACCGCGGCGCGCAGCAGGTCCGACCTCGCCAGGTCGTCATGGCAGCTGAGCGCGCCGACCGCGATGTGGCCGTCGGCCTCTCGGACGTAGCTGAGCTCGCTGAGCCTGCCGATGTCGACCAGCGTCTCGGGAACGGCGAGCCGCAGCTTCATCAGCGGCATCAGCGAGTGGCCGCCCGCCAGGAACTTCGCGTCCTCGCCGGCCTCAGCGGCGAGGTCAAGTGCCTCGTCGACGGTGGCCGCCCGCTTGTAGGTAAAGGGTGCCGGGATCACTGTGGCTGCCTCTCGCTGGCGGCGGCAAGGACCGCCCTGACGATGTTGTGGTAGCCCGTGCAGCGGCACAGGTTACCTTCGAGCGCGGTCCTGACCTCGTCCTCGGTGGGTGACGGGTTCTCGGCCAGGAGCGAGACGCTTGCCATCACCATGCCCGGCGTGCAGAAGCCGCACTGCAGGCCGTGCTCAGCGCGGAAGGCGCGCTGCACAGGGTGCAGGTCGCCTGAGCCGTCGCTCAGCCCCTCGGCCGTCACGACCTCGCGGCCGTCCGCCTGGGCGGCCAGGACGGTGCACGACTTGACCGACTTGCCGTCGAGCAGGACCGTGCACGCCCCGCAGGAGCTCGTGTCGCAGCCCACGTTCGTCGCGGTCAGGCCGGCCACGTCACGCACGAAGTGCACGAGCAGGGTGCGGTCAGCCACCTCCGCAGTGACCTCGCTGCCATTCACTGTCACCGTGACGTTCACCGGACGCTCCCTTGCTGCGCGGTCTTCTGAGCCGCGCCGTCGATCGCGGCCCACACCCTCGCGGGCGTCAGCGGCATGTCGATGTGGCGGATGCCGAGATAGCTGACGGCGTCGATGACCGAGTTCTGCGTGGCCGGAGTGGCGCCGATCGTGCCTGCCTCGCCGATGCCCTTCGCGCCGAGCGGGTTGATCGTTGCCGGTGTCTCGCTGCTGAGCAGCTCGAAGCTGGGCAACTCGGCCGCGGTGATGATCGCGTAGTCCACGAGCGTCCCGGTGACGGGGTTGCCGTCGGGATCGTAGACCACCTCTTCGAGCAGCGCCTGCGCCACTCCCTGGGCGATGCCGCCGTGCCGCTGTCCCTCGGCCAGTACCGGGTTCAGCACCGTGCCTGCGTCGTCGACCGTCACGTGCCGGATCAGCCTGGCCTTGCCGGTCTCGGTGTCGACCTCGGTGACGGCCAGGTGGGTGCCGAAGGGGAACGTAGGCGCGCCCTCTGTGTAGTTCACGTCAGCGGTCAGGCCAGCCTCGCCCGCGTGGCTCGCGACCTGTGCCCAGGTGCGGCTGGAGGCCGGGTCGCCGCGTACCTGCCAGACGCCCCGGTCGACGTCGAGTTCCAGGTCGGCCTCGCTGGCCTCGAGCATCTCGGCCGCGTGCCGCCGCGCCAGCTCCTTGACTTCCACGGCGGCCTTCTGCACCGCCACGCCGCCGAGCTGCAGCGACCGGGACGCGTACGTGCCGACTCCCGCGGGGATCAGGTCGGTGTCGCCGTGCACGACCGTGACCTTCGACATGTCGATGCCGAGCTCGGCCTCGACCAGCATGGCCCAGGCGGTGTGGTGCCCCTGGCCGTGTGCGGAACTGCCGGTGTAGACCGTGGCCGTGCCGTCGTCGTGCACGATGAGCCTGGCTGTCTCGCCGCCGTCCGCGTCCGCCGCGGTGATCTCGACGTAGCTGGCCACGCCGATGCCCAGCTGCATCACGTCGCCGCGCTCGCGGCGGCGCGCCTGCTCTGCCCTGAGCTCGGCGTATCCGGCGCCCTCCAGCACCTTGTCCAGGGCCTCCACGTACGCGCCCGTGTCGTAAGTGGCGCCGGCGGCCGACGTGAACGGGAACTTGTCGGCCGGCACCAGGTTGATCCTGCGGACCTCGGCCGGGTCCATGCCGATCTCGGCCGCGAACAGGTCCATGGCCCGCTCGATCGCGGCCGTCGCCTCCGGCCGGCCGGCGCCCCGGTACGCCGATATCGGCGTGGCGTTCGTCACGACGACCTCATAGCCGGTCTCGACGCGCGGGATCGCGTAGGGGCCAGCGGCCATCAGGCTGGTCAGGAACGGCAGGAAGCCGCCCATCCTGGCATAGGCGCCGGTGTCCTGCACGATCCGCAGGCGATAGGCCTGCACCCGGCCGTCCCTGGTGCCGCCGATCGTGACGCGGTGCCGCTGCGCTCGCCCGTGCGTCATCGCGAGCATGTTCTCGCTGCGGGTCTCGGTCCAGCGCAGCGCGCGGCCGGTGTGCTTGGCCGCCCAGGCCACGATCAGCGCGTCCCTGTCCACGCCGATCTTGGCGCCGAACCCGCCGCCGACGTCCGGGGCGACGACCCGGATGTTCGCCGGGTCCAGGCCCAGCGCCGTCAGGATGAACCGCGAGATCTGCGCGTTCTGGGTGCTGACCCAGACCGTCAGCTTCCCGTCTTTCCACTCGGCGGCGACCGCACGTCCCTCGAGCGGCACCGGTGCGAGCCGCTGGTTGACTATCTCATGCTCGACGACCACCTCGCAGCCGTCGAAGGCCGCGTTGTCGGCCGCGAACCCTGTGCTCACGGCGACGTTGGAGCCGGCGTCAGGGAACAGCAGCGAGTCACCGGACACGGCCTCGTCGAAACCCACCACCGGAGGCAGCGGCTGGTAGTCCACGCTCACCAGCTCGGCGGCGTCCTCGCCCTGGTACTGCGTGTCGGTGATGACGATCGCGACCGGCTCGCCCACGAAGCGCACCCGGTCGATCGCCAGCAGCGGTTCTGACCACTTGCCGCCCAGCGGAAGCGGGGCGCCTTCGGTGCCGGTCATCCCGCTATCCGGCGGAGGCGGAGGCAGGTCGTCCATGTCGGCAACGGTCAGCACCGCGACCACGCCTGGCGCGTCCTTGGCGGCTGAGGTGTCGATCCCGGTGATGGCGGCGTGTGCGATCGGGCTGCGTACGAACGTCACCCGCGCGGCCTGAGCGAGCTCGGGTAGTCGCAGGTCATCGACGTAGGTGCCGCCCGCGGTCAGCAGCCGCGGGTCCTCAGTCCGCACCACCCTGGTACCTAGGATGCTCATCTGGCTTCCTGCCTTCCGATGCCTGAGCCCGATGCCGAGCCCGGCCTATGAGCGCGCGTGGCCAGGCGGCCAGGCTCGCGGTGCGCTCAGTATTACGGCGCGGGAGTCCTCATGGCAACCGTGTGCACTGGTTCCACCTGTGACCACTTTGTCCCGCCGTCAGCGGATCTCGCCTGCCTGCCGGCGAAGCAGGGACAGCGCGCGCCGCCGGACGGTACAACTACGAGGTATCACCACGCGGGCGGCGCCGATTGACCGCAGCGCCCTGCCGATCCGAGGGAGCAGACATGATCGAGCCCTATCAGGCCCTTGGCTTGGTGCCGACGATGCGCGGGATCCGCCGCAGGGACGACATCGGTGTCAACCTCGAGCACCTGTCGCACCTGATCAAAGCCGCGTCGTGGCTGTCCAGCCTGGACCTTCCTGTCCGGCTGATCTGCGTGCCGGAAGGAGCGCTGCAGGGCTTCAACGACGAGGTCCTCGACCTGGACCACGAGCAGTTCGCCGCCGAGTGCGCGATCGACATCCCAGGGCCGGAGACGGAGTATCTCGGCGGCCTGGCCAGGCAGTGGGACGCGTTCATCATGGCTCAGGCCAAGGCCAGGCACCCGGAGTTTCCTGGCCGGTTCTTCAACGCGGGGTTCGTGCTCAGCCCCGAGGGTGAAGTCATACTCCGGCACCACAAGGTCGTGCCGCTGCTGCCGGTCGAGCACTCGGTCACGCCGCACAACGTCTGGGACAAGTGGATCGAGCTGTACGGCCGCAACCTGGACGCGTTCTACCCGGTCGCGGACACCGAGATCGGCCGGCTCGGCTTCCTGATGGCCAACGAGGGCTCCTACCCGGAGAACGCGCGCGGCCTGGCCATGAACGGCGCCGAGGTGGTGTACCGCGGCCCTTACCCGCACCCGCACGTCGGGAACGGCCTGTTCGAGATCCAGAACCGGGCTCGCGCGCTGGACAACAACATGTACCTGATCGCCTGCAACGTCGGCACGTACTACCTGCACACCGACTCCGACACGCCGATCGACACGTTCGGCGGCGGCTCAGCGGTCATCGACTACCGCGGCCAGATCGTCGGCCGGCACGACTACAGCGGCGGGTCCTCCTGGGTCGCGGGCACGGTCGACATCGAGGCGCTGCGCAGGTTCCGCGCCAGTGCCCAGTGGGACAACTGGATCAAGGACCTGACCACCGAGCAGTACCAGCTGATCTACTCCCAGCCGATCTACCCGAAGAACCTGTACCTGGACCGCGCCCCCTACGGGCACGAGGAGTACCGGCGGGAGGTCATCGACAAGCAGATCGAGCTGATGCACGACCGCGACATCTGGGTCCGCCCCGGCAGCTAGGGCCTTGGGGAGCAGGTCAGCAGATCACTGACGCATGCCTTTCGCTGCGGTCGGAGTACGAGCAGCGTGACTTGACCGAGCCGCTCGCCGACTTCAGCACGGCGGTGTCGCCGTCGTTGTTCCAGATGTACCAGCCGTGGTTCCAGTACCGGCTGGCCCGCGTATCGCGGCCGCTGCCGGTATGGATCTTCACGGTCTTGTGCGCCCTGAGCCTGAAGGTGCTCGTGAACTTGTAGACGTGACCTGCCTTGTCGCGGAGCGTCCAGTGGGTCAGCGCGATCGGGTGCCCTGAGCTGTTCTTCAGCTCCACCCACTCGGCGTTCAGGCTGGAGTTCGACCCGTGGTCAGCGCCCGGCGAGTTGTAGAAGATCTCATGGATGAAGACCCTGCCCCTGGCAGCGCCCTGGTGGGCGGGCGCGGCCGCGGCCGGTACCACGGCGATTCCGCACAGCCCGATGATCATCGCTGCAGTCAGCAGGTTTCTTAACACCCCGTGAGCCTCCCCTGCGCTGATTGCCGGCCGCTCCGGCACGCTCAGCATGTCAGTGCGTTCTGGACCGGTCAACGAGCCATGCGCCTCGCGGGACCCTAGGAATGTCATGCCGGTGCCGCGAGGTTGCAACCGGCGTGGAAGAAACTCACGACCACTCATTGGATCTTGCTGTGCTGGACTTCGTCGGCATCGAGTACGGCGAGACAGCCAGCGCGTCGGTGGCCGGCGCGGTGGGGATCGCGCAAGCCGTCGAGGCGGCTGGGTACCGTCGCTACTGGGTCTCCGAGCACCACAACATGCGGAGCCTGGCGTGCTCGGCGCCTGAGCTGCTGACCGCCCACGTCGGGGCGTTCACCTCGAGGATCAGGGTCGGCGCGGCCGGGATCATGCTGCCGAATCACGCGCCGCTGAAGGTGGCAGAGACGTTCCGCACGCTGCTCGCGATGTACCCGGGCCGGATCGACCTCGCGCTGGGCAGGGCGCCTGGCACGGACCCCCTGACCGCGCACGTCCTGCGCCGCGGCATGGTCACCGATCCGGCCGCAGAGTTTCCCGGCCAGGTAGCTGAGCTGCTCGCCTGGCTCGGCGATGACTTCCCCGCTGGCCATCCGTACGAGCGGCTGGTGGCCGCGCCCGTGGTCGGCGAGCAGCCCGCGCTCTTCGTGCTGGGTTCCAGCGGGTACGGGCCGCGCTTCGCCGCCGTCAACGGGATGAGCGCCGCGTTCGCCCACCACATGAGCCCTGAGATCGCGTTCGACGCACTGCGGGTCTACCGGCGCGAGTTCCTGGCCCGCACGGAGGACGCCGTCCCGTACTCGGCGATGTCGGTGCTCGCGTTCGCAAGCGAGGACGACGAGGCGGTCCTGGACTTCGAGGCCGCATGGACGCTGACGATCCACAACGTCAGGCGCGGCGTGCGCGAGCCGCTGCGGCCCGAGCAGGTGCAGGAGCTGGCCAGGTCCGCCGAATTCAGGTCAGCCAGGCAGGACGACGGCCGGATGGTCACCGGCCAGCCGAAGGCGGTGGCCGAGCGCCTGCTCGAGATGAAGGAACAGGCACAGGCCGACGAGATAGTCGTCGTGACCCCGAGCCTGGACCGCGGCCGGCGCACGGCCAGCTACGCCGCGCTCGCCGACGCCTGGCGCCTGGCCAGCTGACCTTTCGCCGTAGAGAAAGCGGCTCTATACGACGTTCTCTCTACCTCGAAGCGCTTTGCGTACCTGGCCGCGCGATGATAGCCAGATGATCGACCTGATCCTTCGCAACGCCCGGCTTTCCGGGCAGGACGTGCTCACCGACCTCGGCGTCGACAAGGGCGCCATCGTAGCCGTCGGCGACCGCGACGTTGCGGCCGAGACCATCGACCTCGCCGGACGGCTGGTCACGCCGCCGCTGATCGAACCGCACATCCACCTGGACGCGGTGCTCACGGTGGGCCAGCCGCGGCCCAACGTGTCCGGCTCGTTGTTCGAGGGCATCGCGGTCTGGGCCGAGCGGGTCGCCGACCTCAGTTACTCCGACGTGCAGGCGCGGGTGAGCCAGATCCTGCGCTGGCAGCTCGCCTCCGGCGTCCAGCACGTCCGCAGTCACGTCGACGTCTGCGACCCCGAGCTGCGCGCGCTGCGGGCGCTTGTCGACGTGCGCGAGCAGGTGCGCGGCGTGATCGACCTGCAACTGGTCGCCTTCCCGCAGCAGGGCATCCTCGGCTTCGACGGCGGCCGCGAGCTGATGCGCCGTGCCGTCGAGCTCGGGGCTGACGTGGTTGGCGGGATCCCGCATTTCGAGCTGACCCGCGAGGATGGCGTGGAGTCCGTGAAGTTCGCGATGGCACTCGCTGACGAGCACGGCCTCCGCGTGGACATCCACTGCGACGAGACGGACGACGATCACTCCCGCTTCGTCGAGGTCATGGTCGCCGAGACGATTCGCCGCGGCATGTCTGGCCGGGTCACGGCGAGCCACACGACAGCGATGCACTCCTACAACAACGCCTACGCGTACCGCCTCATCGCCAACATCGCCAGGGCGGGCCTGCACATGATCACCAATCCGCTCGACAACGCGGTACTGCAGGGGCGCTTCGACACCGGGCCGATCCGCCGCGGCCACACGAGGGTGAAGCAGCTGCTCGAGGCCGGCGTCAACGTGTGCATCGGCCACGACTCGGTGATGGACCCGTGGTACCCGCTCGGGTACGGCGACCCGCTGCAGGCCGCCTTCGTGCTCGTGCACCTCGGGCAGATGTCAGGCGACGCCGAACTGCGCCAGCTGATCGAGATGATCACGACGAACTCGGCCAGGACGCTCGGCGTCGAAGGCTACGGGCTGCGCCCCGGAGGGCCGGCCGACCTCGTGGTCTTCGACGCGCCTACGGAGGCCGACGCGCTGCGCCTGGTGGCGCCGCGCACGCTGGTCCTGCGCGGCGGCAAGGTCCTGGCCAGGGCGACGCCGGCACAGCACACGGTGGTCTGGGACGGAGCCGAGGAGGACGTCACGTTCCTTCGCGGGTGACCTCCTCCCCGGCCCGGCCGGATCAGGCCGACGGGGCTCCGGCGGGTTCGTCGGGGATGTGCAGCGTCTCCTCCACCCTTGCCTCGCCCTGGAGCCTGAAGAACAGCGCGTACAGCAGCGCCGCGAGCACGAACCCAACCTCGAACGCGATGTCGCCGACGTTCGAGACGTGCTGGGGAACCAGTCCTACGTACTCCTCCTGATTGGCGAAGAAGTAGATCGACACGGCCGTGGCGAGCGCCATCGCCGCGGCGCCGGCCCACGGGTTGTGCCTGCGGTCGAAGAGCAGACCGGCGACGTGCTTGCCGCGCCGGAGGTACTGGTCGGCGAAGAACACCCCGAGCCACGGGCCGATCCAGTACGCGATCACGAGCAGGAAGTTCGTGTACTTCGTGCCAGCGTCGTGCAACCCGGAGAGCGCGAGGAAGAAGCCGGCCACCCCGAAGACCAGGGCGACGATCGCACGGCGCAGCGTCAGCGGCAACCGGACGCCGAGCGCCAGGAACGACATAGCGCCCGAATAGACGTTCAGCGCGTTGGCGCAGACAGCGCCGAGCGCGATCGCGAGCAGCGTGACGTCGGCCAGCGGCGTCGCCAGGTGGCTGGTAAATCCGGCGGTCGGGTTGCCGAGGTACTTGTCGATGCTGGTGACCGTCGCCGCCGCAGCGCCGACGACCTCGAGCAGGACGCACGAGACGAACACGCCGAGCCCTGCCCACATCCCCGTGGCCCTGCGGTTGGTGTCGGGCGGCAGGTAGCGGGTGTAGTCGCTGGCGTACGGGTTCCAGCCAGCCGCGTAGCCGAACGCGGCGCCCACGGTGATCAGGAAGCCGCCCAGGGTGCTGTGGGCCGGGGCGCTCACGTTCGCCTTGGACACGATCACCACCGAGGCGATCAGGAACACCACCACCAGGAACGGGAACGAGATCCGCTCGAAGATGTGCACGAAGTTGTGCCCGAAGAACGCGACGGCGATCTGGGCCACGACGATGATCAGCAAGCAGATCTTGCTGTTCCAGCCGAGCAGCGCGTTGAGTGCGAAGGCGCCGCTGACGCTGTTGACGGCAAACCACCCGACGCCAGCCACCAGCGAGTTGATGCCGGCCGGCAGGATGTTGCCGAGGAAGCCAAAGCCCAGCCGCGACAGCACCATCTGCGGCACACCGAACAGCGGCCCGCGCGACGCGAGCACGGCCATCGACAGGGAGCCGAGTCCGGATCCGACCACGATCGCGAGCGTGGCCAGCCAGAACGACAGTCCGAAGAACCAGACGGCGATGATGCCGACGAAGATGGTCGCGAACTCCATGTTCGGCGACACCCAGGTCCAGAACTGCTGATAGGGCTTGCCGTGCCGGTCGCCGAGCGGGATGAACTCCGCTCCCCCCGGCTCAACCGCGGTGACCTTCGAACCGTAGGTACCTTCCCGTACCTCGGCCTCGATCACGGCGGCTGTCACATGACTGGTATGGGTCACTTGCGGTCAACCCCTTAGATAGGGATAAATTCCTGCACGTTAACGGTATGGGCACCGCTAAGCGCACGTCTAGCACCGGCGCGGCAGCGATCGGCGTGTCCGTGCAGGTCCCCCCGGTGGCGACATGATGCCCGCGGCGAGCGCGACACCCGTACGGCTCCGCGGCACGAGCGGGCAAGGTTCGGGTAAATGGCGGCAGGTCTTTCGGCGAGCTTCGGCAACGCGCCATGCTGTTGCGCGAGAATGACCGCAGCCGGTCCTGTCAGCCGGCAGACGGGGAGATTCTCAAAAATGCTCGTTGGAATTGTCAACAAATCTGGTCTCGTGACAGACGCCGAAGCTGCCGCTATGACGCAGGCCATCGCCAGCCAGATCCAGCTCGATGTGGCTCCGCTCTGGGATCGCGCACCGGCAGCTGTCATTTTCTACAGCGATCCGGCGACGATCCCGCCGCACGCGCACGTCATCACGCTCACCGATACCATCGCCGACCAGCCAGCCGGGGTGCTCGGCTATCACACCGAGGACCAAGGCGGCAAGCTCTGGGGAATCGTCGCGGCCAAGCCAGAACTCAGCAATGGCGGCAAGGTCAGCACGGGTGACTGGAGCGTGTCGAGCGTGCTCTCGCACGAGGTGCTCGAAATGTACATCGATCCCAATTGCAACCTGTGGTCGAATGACGGCCAAGGCGCGATTTATACCTTCGAGGTATGCGATCCAGTCGAGGCGCCCACCTATTCGGTCAATGGAGTCTCGGTATCGAACTTCGTCACCCCGGCATGGTTCGACCCGCAGGCCACGCAGACGGCGAGATTCGACAAGCTCGGCCTGCTGACGGCTCCGTTCGGGATTCTGAAAGGCGGATACGTCGTCTACGCCAAGGCGGGCAAGGAGCAGCAGAAATTCGGTGACGAATTCCCGCAGTGGCGCCGGGACATGAAGCAGGGCCCGTACGCGCGCACCCGCCGCCGCATCGCCCAGGCGACGGCTCTCGAGCACGCCTAGCAAGGGCGCGTCTGGCGCGGACGACGTGAACCAGCCGAGCGCCCGCGCCGTTATCACCGGGGTACGGCTAGACGCCTCCGGGGAGTCCGCGCCGCCAGATACGGGCTCCCCGGAGGTCCCGCGCCGCTCGCCAGCGGCGCATGGGTCCGGTCAGGTGCCGTACTTCGTGACTGCTGTGGGCTGGAGGAGTGCACTGATCGGTGGGCAGGGTTCTAGTTAACGTCGCAACACGGACGGATTCCGGGAGGTTAGCGGTTCACGCCGCGCGGCGATGGACAAGCCAGACGGCGATGGCGACAAGCAGCGCGGACAACGCAAGCAGACAGCCGCCCTCGATCCACTGGAGCGGCCAGAAGTGGCTGGCCGGGTGGTAGTTGGCCCATCGTGTGTGGCGCAGAACGACTCCCGCCACCAAAGCGAGACCGGTGTAGGCGGCGAGGGTGGCGACGATCGAAGGGACGACCCGGCGGATGAGCATGCCGGCCAGGGCACCGACCGCGAAGGCAGCCAGCGTCCAGGCGGCGAACGCGACCCCGCGCAGGTCGAACAGCCCGGGAGAGAGCGGGCTCGGCACAGAGAACTGGGGCCGATTGCCGACAGCAATGTAAGGCCGGCAATACCAGGAAACCAGCACGCTGAAGGCTCCGGCGACGACAGCCACCGCAACGGCGATCGTTACCAGCTTGGCGAGCGCCCACCGCCATCGCCCGAAGGCCTGGGTCCAGGCGTAGCGAAACGTGCCGGTCTCTATCTCGCGCGCCAGCATCGGTGCCCCGATGAACGCGCCGATGAGCGCGGGCACAGGCTGCAGGGCGAAGCCGCCTTTCAGAACCCGTTTGTGAGATTGAAGCTGATGAACAGGCCGTTGCAGGCAGCCGAGCTCGCCGGGTGGCAGGCGATTGCGGCGGCGTAGGCGTGCTGCAGCTGGAGCCCGGCGATCCACAGCCACACCGCCAGCGCGCCAAGAAACACGGCCACGCCGCCCAGCGCGATTCGGTGATGCCGCCAGGTGACCCAGGCCATCCGCCGCCACGGCAGGGGCCGCAGGCTCGCGTCCTCCGCTGGACGGACGAGTAGGGTCGCCGTGGTCATTTCGTCATCTCCGACCGCTCGGCGCCCCGGCCGCGGGCCGGGCCGGGGAGCGCCGCAGCGCCGGGCTCGCGCAGGTAGGCCATGGTGAGTTCTTCGAGGGTGACCGCCCGCCCCTCCCATCCCGGTGGCACCGGATCGGAGGTGCCGTCGTAGCGGACGAGCAGGCGGGCCTGCGACGCGGCGCCGCTCGCGTGCACGACGTTCCACGGCCACACATGCCGCTCGGACTCGGAAGCTGGGCCGGTGAGCATGCAGTGGGTCGCGAGAAGGTCCTCGACCTCGCCCGCCACCTGCACCTTCCCGTGCGAGACGAGCACGAGGTAGTCGGCCACCCGCTCGAGTTCCATCAGGACGTGTGAGGAGAGAAGAACCGATACTCCATCGTCCGCGGCCGCCGTCATCACCGTCGCCATGAAGTCGTGCCGAGCAATCGGGTCGAGCATGGCCATCGGCTCATCGAGCAGCAGGAGCTGCGGCCGCCGCGCCAGCGCCAGCGTCAGCGCGAGCTGGGCCTGCTGCCCACCTGACATCTTTCCTGCCTTGCGCTCTAGGGGGATGCCGAGCTCGCCGAGGCGATGCTCCGCATAGTCCTGGTCGAAGCGGCGATTGAGATTGCGCGTCTCATGCAGCAGGTCGGCAGCCGACAGGTTCTTGTAGAGTGGCGCATCCTGCGCGACGAATGCGATTCCGTCGAGCGCGGCGAGAGAACCGGCACGGCACCCGCCGAGCACGGTCACCTCACCAGCGGTCGGGAGCACCAGCCCGACCGCGAGGTTCAAGAGGGTCGTCGTTCCGGCACCATTCGGTCCGACGAGCGCGACCACATGCCGTTCGGGGATCGCCAGCGTGCAGTCGTGGAGCGCGCTCGTCTGACCGTAGGACTTGCCGAGAGCATGGCTCTCGATGACGTTCACGCCACTCCCTCCGCCTCGCGGCCCGCGCCGCGTCGGCCGACGGCTCCAGGGCGACGCTCACGAAAATCCCGCAGCACGTTCGCGACGAGCGCCGCGATCCCGTCCTCATCGAGCCCTGCGGCGTCGGCCGCCGCCACCCAGGAGACAAGGGAGCGGCGGAGCTCGGCGAGCTCGGCGAGCGTTACCTGGCTGAGGGTCGTCTCGATGAACGTTCCCTGGCCCGGCCGTCCCACCGTGAGGCCCTTCGTCTCCAGCTCCTTGTAGGCCTTCGCCACGGTGTTCGGGTTGATCGCCAGCTCTGCGACCACGTCGCGGACCCTTGGAAGTTGATCGCCTGGCACGAGGTAACCAAGGCGGAGCGCGTGCTCGACCTGGTGGACGAGCTGAAGGTAGGTCGGCACGCCCGAGCCAGGGTCGAGCCCGAACTTGATCGGAGATGCCGGTTTGCTGTCGGCCGCCCGCGGAGCGGAGTCAGACGGGCTAGCCCATTTTACTGTGACCATGGGGTAACAGTACAGCTCCGTTCCGCAGGCGTCAAAAGCGCAGCCAGAGTGCGAACTAAGGTGGCCCACCCCGGGTCCCGCGCCGCTCGCCCGCGTTCCCGAACACCGCGACCAGGGCCGGAACCAGCAACGACCGCACGATGAACGCGTCGATGAGCACCCCGAGCGCCATGGCGGCCGCGAGCTCCCTGAACTGGTCGAGCGGTATCACGGCGAGCACGGCGAAGCTCGCCGCGAGCGCGAGCCCTGCCGTGGTGATGGCTTGCGAGGCACGCGGCGCTGCGACGGCGACGGCGTCCCTGACGGGCAGCCGCCTGGCCTCCTGGAAGATCCGCCCGACCACGAAGATGTTGTAGTCAGATCCAAGCGACACGAGCAGCACTCCGGCCGCGAACGGCACGAAGTAGACAAGGCCCTCGTAGCCGAGCGCGTCCTGGAAGATCCAGGCCGTCACGCCGAGCGTCGCGACGAGCGCGAGGACACTGGCGGCGAGCAAGTACAGCGGAGCTATCAGTGCCCGCAGGAAGATCGCGAGCAGCAGCAACGTCACCAGCAGCACGGCAGCCGCGATCCGCCGCATGTCGTTGGTGGTGGCGTCGATCGTCTCCGCGGTGAGCGCCGTCTCGCCGCCCACCTCGAACCTGACGCCCGTGAGGCCCGCCGCCCGAGCCAGCCCTGGCAGCGCGCGCTCCAGGTTCCTGACCCGGCCGACAGCCACCGGGCCGAGCGGGTCGGTGCGCTCGATGACGGCGAACCGTGCCGCGGCGCCGCTGCTGGCCAGCATCAGGTTCGCCGGACGCGCCAGCAGCGGCAGGTCGGCAGGTCCTACGACGCCCGCCACGCCGGGCTGCCGCGCGATCGCGTGCTGAAGCCGCGCGAGCGCGCCCGTCTGCGCGCCCACTCCAGCGCCGAGCACGAGGACGTCGGCAGGCGCCAGGATGCCAGGGACGAAGCCCCTGGCCGCCGCCGCCTCCGCCCGCGCGGCCTCCGCGTTCGCCGGCAGCTCCCTGATGAGCGGCGAGCCCAGCCGCAGCCCGGTCGCGCCAAGGGCGGCGATCGCCAGCGCGATCACGCAGGTTACCGCGATCAGGAACGCGACCGGACGGGTCGCGGCGAGCCTCGCGCCCAGTTCGGCCGGGGTACGGCCGCCGGCCGCCCAGCGCCTGGCGCGTGTGGCCTCGGGCGCGCTCGTCCCGTCCCTGCCGAGCTCGGCCCTGCGCATCCGGGCGGGTCCCGGACGGAACAGCAGGCCGCCGGCGATGGCGATGAGCGCGGGAGCGAGCGTGATCGATACCGCCATCGCCGTCAGTACCGTGAGTGCCAGGCCAGGGCCGAACGCGCGGAGCAGCTGGATCCTCGCGACGACTAGCGCGGCGGTGCCCGCCGCGACGACCAAGCCCGCCGCCAGGATGATCGGCGCGTACTCGGCGGTGGTGAGCCTGGCCGCCGGCAGCCTCGGCACGCCTTCGGCCAGCCTGGCACGCATGCCGCTGAGGAAGAACACGCAATAGTCGGTCGTGACGCCGAGCAGCAGGACCACCAGCACGGGCTCAAGGTCTGGCGGAACCGTCACGCCCATCCGGTGCGCTGCCCAGGCCACCACGTGCACGGCAAGCAGGTAACTCATCGCCGCGCAGAACAGGGTCGCCAGGGGCGCTCCCCACGACCTGAAGTGCCAGCCGACGATGACGAAGATCGCCAGGACCGTCGCGGCCTCGACCCACGGGAGGTAACGCTCGATGATCTGGCCCTGCTCGTACCTGGCCGGGATCGGCCCCGTCACCCCGGCGACGTGACCACGCGGGCCGCTGGCGAAGGTGCGCGCATACGCCTCGCCGCCAGCCGTCTCAGCGGTCATCGCGGTGCCGGGCTTGAAGTACAGGAACGTGATGACCGTGGTCGACCGGTGCCGGGAACCCGGAATCGCTGCAGCGGTGTTCGCGACAGGAAGCGCGCCAGCCAGGCCGGCGACCTGACTGCCGCGGCCCTGGTCGACCGCGAGGGCACTGCGCGCCGCCCGTTCCTGCACGGCGAGCGGGAGCCCATGCGCGTCAGCCTGGACGACGGCCACCGGTGCGCTCATCGGAACCCGGAACAGCCTGGTCGCATCGGCCTCGGCCCGCAGCGCCGCCGAGTGCTCTGGCTCCAGGTCGCCGACCCCGCCTGACGCCGACAGGGACGGCAGGTATGCCGCGGCGAGCGCGGCCGCAGCCAGCCAGCCGAGCACGATCAGGTAGCGCGCGCTCACTACGGCGAACGCGTATGCCCTGGCCAGCCGGCCGACGAGCGGCTGCCGGGCAGCCCCGGCCGCGCTGAGCGCCCCGTCCGCACGGTCCCGGGCAGCGGGACGCGCCCTCAGCCGCTCGATCATGAAGCGGCCTACTACCCGGATCAGGATCGGCTATCCGGACCCGTACCGGCTACCGCACCACGCGATACCACAAGCCCGTCGCGAGCGGCGCCTCGGCGGTCTTGATCCGCTCCAGCCCGATCTGCATCCCGCCCTGCTGCTCGAACAGGCGGACGCCGTCGCCGAGCAGCACGGGCGCGATCAGCGTGAGCACCTCATCGAGCTCGCCGGCCTGCAGGCACTGCCTGGCGACGCTGGCGCCCATGACGTTGACGTACTTGTCCCCGGCCGCAGCCTTCGCCGCCGCCAGCCCCGCGTTCAGATCGGCGACGAAGGTGATCCCAGGCGCCGGAGCGGCCGGGACCTGGTGGGTGAGCACGAACTGCGGGCCTTCCCAGCCGCCCCCGAAGGGCTTGCCCGCCCGCTCCGTTCCCCGGTGCGGGTCATCGCCGCCGAAGGTCCGGTTCCCGACAAGCAGCGCGCCGATCCTGCCAATGAGCTCGTCTACCTCGGGATTGGGCCCGATGAACGGCGTGAGCCAGGACATGTCACCGCCGGGTCCTGCGATGAAGCCGTCCAGCGACATCGTGACCGAGTACAGGGTTCTGGCCATGACCTCGGCCGCCGCTTACGGCTGCGGCTGACTGATGTTCACCAGCCAGGAGATACCGAACTGGTCGACGCACATGCCGAACTCATCGCCCCAGACCTGCTTCTCGAGCGCCATCGTGACCGTCCCGCCCGCGGACAGCGCCGCGAAGCAGCCGCGCAGCGCGTCACCGTCGTCGCCGCTGAGGCTGATCGAAAAGCCGGCCGGCGCGTGGAACTCCATGTCGCTCGTGACGTCGGCGCCCATGATCGTGTAGCCGGCGTCGGTTTCCAGGTTCCCGTGCATGATCCGGTCCGCGTCGTCGCCCTGGCGGCCGTAGCCGGCGAATGTGCTGAGGTTGAGCGTGCCGCCGAAGACGCTGGCGTAGAACTCCATCGCCTGGCGGGCGTTGCCGTTGAAGTTGAGGTAGGGATTCAGCCTTGAAGCCATGATCATCTCCTTCAACTGCCGGTGGCGCGTGCCTCGCGGGCGGTCGCGCCGCAAACGCCGATGCTAACAGCCTCCGTCCGGCGGCCCGTGTCAGGATGAGGGCATGGCAAGTCCGCGCGCCGGGCAGCCGGCTGCCCGCGAAGACCTGGTAGACGTGGCGAAGCTGGTCACCGCCTACTACGCGCTGCACCCGGACCCCGGCGAGCCGGCCCAGCGGGTCTCGTTCGGCACCTCAGGCCACCGCGGGTCGGCGCTTACCGTCAGTTTCAACGAGGACCACATCCTCGCCACCACGCAGGCGATCTGCGAATACCGGCTGAGCGAGGGCATCGACGGCCCGCTGTTCCTTGGCGCTGACACGCACGCGCTGGCCGAGCCCGCTCAGGTCAGCGCCATCGAGGTGCTGGCAGCCAACGGCGTGCGGGTGCTGGTGGACGCCAGGGACGGTTACACCCCTACGCCCGCCGTGTCCAGGGCGATCCTCGCGCACAATCTGCCAGGAGGACGGGACCGCTCCGACGGCATCGTCGTCACGCCGTCGCACAACCCGCCGCAGGACGGCGGCTTCAAGTACAACCCCCCGGACGGCGGCCCCGCGGACACCGGCATTACCAGCAAGATCCAGGACCGCGCCAACGCCCTGCTGGCCAGCGGGCTCGACGGAGTACGCCGGATTCCCTACGCGCACGCGATGGCCGCCAGCAGCACGGGCCGGTATGACTTCCTGGACGGTTACGTCTCGGCGCTCGAGCGGGTCGTGGACCTGAGCGCGATCAGGAAGGCCGGGCTGCGCATCGGCGCTGACCCGCTCGGCGGGGCCAGCGTCCGCTACTGGACGGAGATCGCGGACCGCTACGGCCTTGACCTGACTGTCGTCAACACCGACGTCGACCCGACGTTCCGGTTCATGACGCTGGACTGGGACGGGAAGATCCGGATGGATTGCTCGTCCCCGCCCGCCATGGCCAGCCTGATCGCCCGCCAGCACGAGTTCGCGATCGCCACCGGCAACGACACGGACGCTGACCGGCACGGCATTGTCACGCCCGATGCCGGGCTGCTGAATCCCAACCACTACCTGGCCGTTGCCATCGACTACCTCTACCGGCACCGAGAAGCCTGGCCAGGGACGGCCGCGGTCGGCAAGACGCTGGTCAGTTCCTCGATGATCGACCGGGTCGCGGCGGGCCTCCGCAAGCACCTGCTCGAGGTACCCGTCGGGTTCAAGTGGTTCGTGCCCGGCCTGCTGGACGGGTCGGTCGGGTTCGGCGGTGAGGAGAGCGCTGGTGCCTCGTTCCTGCAGCGCGATGGCTCGGTCTGGACCACCGACAAGGACGGCATCATCCTGGCCCTGCTGGCATCGGAGATCACGGCCGTGCTCGGCCAGTCGCCGTCGCAGCTCTACCAGGCCCTGACAGCGCGCTACGGCGCCCCCGCCTATGCGCGAATCGACACCGCGGCCACGCCAGAGCAGAAGGCGGCTCTTGCCAAGCTTTCACCCGCGCAGGTCACGGCCGGCGATCTCGCAGGCGAGAAGATCCTCGCGACGCTGACCAGGGCACCAGGCAATGACGCCCCGATCGGCGGGCTCAAGGTGATCACCGAGTCTGGCTGGTTCGCCGCGCGGCCGTCTGGCACCGAGGACGTGTACAAGCTGTACGCCGAGTCATTCCGCGGACCCGATCACCTCGCCGAAATTCAGCATGAGGCGCAGGGGATCATCGCCACGGCGCTCAGCTGAACGTTCATACTATTTTAAGCGCTTTAACCAACTATACTGGAAGGCGGCGGTCAGCTTATCATCATTTCGTGCGCAGAGCGGGCCGTTCTGGCAAATTCAAGACAACAGCGCTGCTCGCCGCGATCGCGCTCGGTGCCGGTTTACTCTCCGGGCTGGCCGGCGTCCCGTTTCTCGCGGTCAGCGGAATCGTGACAAGGGATGCCGCGCGGACGTTCAACACGCTGCCGGTGTCCCGCCTCGGACTGCTGCCTGCCAGATCCGCATTGCTGGACGCACGTGGCCATCTGATCGCCTATTACTACCCGCACAACATTTACCGGGTTCCCGTCAGGTACGACCAGATCGCTCCCGTGATGCGCAGTGCCATCGTCGCGATCGAGGACGAGCGCTACTACCAGCACGGCGCGCTCGACCTGCGCGGCACGATCAGGGCGCTGACCACCACGCTGTCCGGTGCCGGAACGCAGGGCGGCTCGGACATCGCCCAGCAGTACGTCAAGAATGCCTGCATCCTGGCCGCGCAGACGACGCGCGAGGCCGCGGAGTGCAGCGCGGTGACTGTCGCGCGGAAGCTAACCGAGCTCAGGGTCGCCGCGAACGTCATGCGCCGGATGACGAGGCACGAGCTGCTTGCCGCTTACCTGAACGCTGCCTATTTCTACAACCAGGTATACGGCGTCCAGGTCGCCGCGCAGTTCTACTTCTCGACGCCCGCCAGGTCGCTGACGCTGACCCAGGCGGCCACGCTCGCCGGCCTGGTGCGGAACCCTGCGGCCTACGATCCCGTGCATCACCCGCAGGCCGCCCTCGCCAGGCGCAATGTCGTGCTGCGCGCGATGGCGCGGCTGAACGACATCAGCCCGGCTCGCGCCGCGTGGGCGCAGGGACAGCCGCTCGGGCTGCGTCACTCATCGTTCCCTGTGCAGACCGGCTGCCTGAGCAGCATCGCCCGCAGGGCGGCGTTCTTCTGCGACTACGTCCTCTCGGTGTTGCGGACCGATCCGTTCTACGCCAAGGTCTGGACGGCGCTCAACGCGGCCGGCGGCATGACGATCAACACGACGCTGGGACCGCGGGATGAGCGGGCGGCCAACCACGCCGTCAACTTCGTCGAGCCGCGGAAATCCGGCTACTACAACCCGGGCCACAACGCCGACACCGAGGTACTGATCCGGCCGGGCACCGGCGAGATCAAGGCCATCGCCGTCAACCGCGCGTTCGGCACCGGCCTGGGCCACACGACCGTCGACTACGCGGTGAATACCAGGTACGGATCGGGCGCTGGTGTCCAGACGGGTTCGTCGTCGAAGGTGTTCACGCTGGTGACGGCCCTCCGGCAGGGCCTGCCTTTCGGGTACCACCTCAAGGTCACCTCGCCGACGACCGTCGGGCCTTACTCCAACTGCCACGGCGGCTACGTGCCGCCCTTCAACGTCATCAACGCCGAGGGGCCGCAGGGCGCGAAGACCTACACCATTTACAACGGGACGACCGCGTCGATCAACGCCTTCTACGCCACCCTTGAGCAGCGCGTCGGCCTCTGCAACGTCGTCAGGACGGCGGCCAGGCTGGGGCTGACCAGGGCGGACGGCACGTCCTTGCTCCGCAAGGATCCGCACCTGCCACGCAGCCTTGACCTGTCGGCCGATAACTACCCGTCCTTCACCCTCGGCTCGGTGTACGTGTCGCCGCTGAACATGGCGGCCGCGTACGCGACGCTCGCCGCGCGCGGCATCTACTGCCGGCCAATGGCGATCAAGGCGATCACGGGGCGTGACGGGCAGCCGATCCCGGTCGAGAGCCCTGGCTGCCACCGGGTCATCAGCAAATCGGTGGCCGACGCCGCCAGCTACGTCCTGCAGGGCGTACTCGGCGGCGGCACGGCGTCCAACCGCGGGATCGGCATTCCGGCCGCGGCCAAGACCGGCACAGCCAACCGAGGTTTCTACGCGGCGTTCGCCGGCTATACGCCGCGGCTCGCCGCCTACGTCTCGGTATTCAATCCGCGCTCCCCGACCGGCCGTGGCGCCATGATCGGCCCCAGGGCCGACTACCGGGAGGTCGGCGGCGCGCTGGGTGCCCCAGGCCAGATGTTCGGCGACAACGCGCCAGGCGCCACCTGGCAGCTGACGTTCCTGCGCCTGCACCTGCGGCCGAGGTCGTTCGTCTCCCCGCCGTCATACCCGTACTTCACCCTGCCGCTGATCTACAAGCCGCCGCACAAGAAGAAGCACAAGCCGACGCCGAGCCCGTCGCCCTCGCCATCGGCGAGCCCGAGCCCGGCTCCGTGACCGAACCCGCCGATCGCGGGCTCGGGCGGCGACAAGTTATGGTTCGGGCATGAATGGCGCGCAGGCTCTGCTCAGGACGTTCACTGGCTGCGGCGTGACGGCGTGCTTCGCCAACCCTGGCACGTCAGAAATGCATTTCGTGGCGGCCCTGGACGCGGTGCCCGAGCTGCGCGGCGTGCTCTGCCTGTTCGAGGGCGTGGCGACCGGTGCCGCGGACGGTTACGGCCGGATGACGGGCTGGCCAGCCGCTGCTCTGCTGCACCTCGGCCCTGGGCTGGGCAACGGGATCGCGAACCTGCACAACGCGCGCCGGGCGAACACCCCCGTCCTCGCCGTGGTCGGCGACCACGCTACGTATCACAAGCGCTTCGACGCCCCGCTGGAATCCGACATCGACGCGCTTGCCGGAGCCGTCTCCTCCTGGGTCAGGCGGCCCGCCAGGTCCGCGGACGTGGGCGCCGATGCCGCCGGCGCCGTCGCCGCCGCGCTGAGGCCGCCTGGCCACGTCGCGACCCTTATCCTGCCGGCCGACACCTCCTGGTCGCAGGGCGCCGAGCCCTCCGCGCTGCCCGCGATCCGGCCGCCGGCACCGGCCGCGGGCGAGACCATCGAGTCTGCCGCGGCCGCGTTGCGCAGCGGAGAACCGTGCGTCCTGCTGCTCGGCGGCGCCGCGCTGCGCAGGCCGGGCCTGGAAGCGGCCAGCCGCATCGCAGCGGCCGGTCACGCCCGCATGCTCGGTGAGACCTTCCCGGCGAGGATCGAGCGTGGCGCGGGCATCCCGCCCCTCGAGCGCCTTGCCTACCTGGCCGAATTCGCCGCGGCCCAGCTCGCGGGCACGCGTCACCTGATTCTCGCCGGCGCCCGGGTGCCCGTGTCGTTCTTCGCGTATCCTGACCGGCCTGGCTCTCCCGTGCCGGCCGGCTGCGAGGTGCGCACGCTGGCCGAGCCCGGCGACGATGTGCCAGGTGCCCTCACCGCGCTCGCTGACCTCATCGCACCAGACGCCAAGCCTGCTCCGCAGCGGCCAGGGCAGCTCGGGCTGCCGGACGGCGACCTGACCGCCGAGACCGCGGCGGCGGTCATCGGAACGCTGCTGCCCGAGGGGGCGATCGTCTGCGACGAGGCAAACACGTCAGGCCTCTGGCTGCCCGCCGCGACGGCAGGGGCGCCGCCGCACGACTGGCTGGCCCTGACCGGCGGCGCGATCGGGCAGGGGCTGCCGCTGGCCGCGGGCGCCGCGGTCGCCTGCCCTGGCCGTAACGTTCTTGCGCTCGAGGCGGACGGCAGCGCCATGTACACGATCTCCGCATTGTGGACGTACGCCAGGGAACAGCTGGACATCACGACCGTCGTCTTCAGCAACCGCCGGTACGCGATTCTCGGGCTGGAACTCGACCGGGTCGGCGCGACGGGCGGCGGCGCTGCGGCCCGTAGCCTGTTCGACCTGTCCAGGCCGGACATTGACTTCGCCGCCCTGGCCACCGGGATGGGCGTTCCTGGCAGCAGGGCCACGACGGCGGCTGAGCTCGCGGCGCAGGTGCGGCAGGCGCTCGCCGAGCCAGGACCGCACGTGATCGAGGCAGTGGTGCCCGCGCCCTTCTGAGTCAGGGCCGAACGAACCTGGCGGCGAGCTTGGCAGGAGCGCACGCCAGCCAGCCATCTGTGATGGCCTCGCTGACCTGCTCGGCTGATGCCTCAGGCAGCTGAATGAGAATGGCCGCGTACCCGTCGAAATGCGGGATCGTGAAGAAGGACGCCGGATGAGCGGCGAGCACCGCTTCCTTCTCGCCCAGATCATCGACACGCACGGCCAGGATCGGCCCGGCCGGCGGAGCCTGGTCACCGAACCGCCTGATGTCCGCCTTGCTGAACGGCCGTTCCCAGGCGAACGCCTTGCCCGCCACGAACCAGGTGCGGTTGCCGTGCCGTTCTCCCTCGGTCACCTCGGGCAGTCCGGCGGCCAGGCGCGCCACGTCGTCGAGTGTCACGCGTGCGGGCCCTTGATGCCCGTCACCTCGATGTTGTAGACGATTGCCCGGTAGGTCCCCTCCGAGTCCGGCGGCAGCAAGGTGAACCAGAGCACGAGGTAGCGCGCACGCTCCGGCCTCGCCAGCGTGAGGTCCACCTCGCCGCCCACATCACTGACGCTGGCCTGGACCCGGTCATCGGCCAGGACAGGCTCGGCACCGGTGTACAGTTTCAGGTCGGCGCCGGTGGACTTGTCCATCATGATCCGGACGCTGGTGATCCGCACCGGGCCGCCCATGTCGACGAGCAGCCCCGTGCCGGTCTTCAGCGAGCCGAACTCGGCCGAGGCATACCACTGGCTGCGCCAGGCGGTGGCCGTGCTCGCGTCGATCGCTCCCGCAGCGCCGCTGGGGTTGTCACCTGAGCTGATGCCCGCGGGCCCGAACGCCGACGCGCTGACCGGATCGAGCACCCGCTGAGTCGGGCCTGGCGACGGGCTCGGCCCGCCATGCCGCCCGTGTTTCTCGTGCCGCCCGTGGGTTCCATGCCGCCCGTGCGCCCGGCTGCCCTGCCCGGTGTGCCGTTGTACGTGGCCACCCTGGCCAGCCGCCTTCTCGGCGCCGTGCTGCGAGGCGGCGCTGAACGGCGCGATGATCACGAGGTCGACGACCGCGAACGAGACCCAGACCAGGACCAGCGCCAGCGGCCAGGCCGCAATGCGAGGGCGGCGGCCTTGCCGGCCGCTCGTCAGCCTGTTCAGGGGGGTCGTGTCGTCTGGCTCTGCCATCGCCTCTGTGCTCGGCTCGCGCTCGGCTTCCTGGCCGGAAACTGGCAGCCAGTTTATGGCAAAAACCGCCGGCCAGGGACCAGCCTCGTGAGGCTGCCCTGGCCGGCGGCCTGGACGCCGCGGTCCATCGCCAGCCGCTAGAAGCGCGGCGTAGCTGTGGAGATGTCGTAGCTCGAGCCCCAGTACCACTGCGTGGCGTCCGCCCCTGGCACGATGTGTGCCGTGCCGGTGGGGTCGGCGATCCAGTAGCGGACGTGTGATCGCATCTTGGCCGGCAGCTTCGCGACAGCTGCCTGCACGGCTGGCCACATGGAGCGCATGGTGTAGATCCTGGCCAGCGCCCTCGGGTGTTCGTGCAGCCGGTGCCACGCCCAGCTACCCGCCAGCGACGGGGTGGCGTCGCCTGGCTCGACGTCGAGCACGGACGCGGCGTGGTCGTAGCCGGTGACGTCGATCCACATGATCGACTTGTGGCCAGCCACCTGAGCGGGTGACGCGGCGTAGTTGCCGGTCGCGTACGTGGCCACGTGCTTGTGCCCAGCCATAGCCGACGGCGTCACTGAGTCGTAGATCAGGTACGGCCTCGTGGGGGCGCTGCGGTGTCGCCGCGGAGCCTGGTGCCGCGCCGCATGGTGCTTCGCCGCAGCGTGGTCCTTGGCAGCGTGGTCCTTCGCAGCGTGGTCCTTGGCGGCGTGGTCCCGGGCAGCGTGGTCCCTGGCGGCAGCGTGGTGCTTGCTGGCCGCGTGGCCACCCGCGCTGTGCTGGCCAGGGGCCGGCTCGGGCGCGTGCTGCGCGGCAGCGGCCCTGGCATGCACGGGTCTGTGCGCTGGTTGCTGGGCCGCGGCTGCCACATGATCGGCCGTGGCGACGGCCGGACCGCCGCCAGCGGATACACCGGCGGCGACCGCCGCGACGATGACGCCGGCCACGGCGGCGATTCCGAGCGACAGCCTGGCGTCCCGGCGAGCGGCCTGACCAAGGCGGCTGACCTGGCCGGCAGCGGCCATGACGGCCGCGGTGACGGCGCCAGCGGCACCGGCAGTCAGATCCGACGCGCGGCGCAGATGCCTGTAAACTAGACGGAAAAGGGCATGGGGGGATGAGAACCGGGGGTGCACAGAGAACCTTTGTTCGGGCGCCGGGGGTGGCGCTCGGCGGTGACCCAGGAGATGCGAGCCGGTGCGGCTTCAGCAGGGGGTACGTGGATGTGACGCGGGTTCATGGCGGCGCGTTGCGTGGGGGGCAACCATCACACGCCTGGGCGCTATCGGTTACTCATTGTGAACGCTGCGACGCATGCAGTTAAGTCCATGAGATTCGGTCAAACGCTATGATCTACGTCACACGGTCATGGAAGGCGCTAAGTTCCTGCGCCGAGGCGACATGCCTGCGGTGCCAGGTTTGCCGATAGCATTTCTTATCGCCATCCGCCAGGAGGCCGCGTGCTGCTCGCCATCGTGCTGGTCGTCCTGCTCGTCGTCCTGGTGGGCGGCGGCATCGCCGCGTGGACCAGGGCCGCGGCCGTGAACGCGCGCCTCATCGCAGATGTCCCCGATGGCGGCGAGCTGCGCGAGCTCTTCAGGGGCGGCGTCATGGGCAGGCACGTTGTCACCAGCGGCCCGCTGGTCCGGCTGGAATTCTTCGACTGGGGCGTTCGCCTGCGAGGCTCGGCAATCAGCCGGTGGGTGGTGCCGACGTGGGAGGCCAGGTTCGACGAGCTTGCGATCGCCGAGCTGGTGACGCTGCCGGCCAGCAGGATCGCCGTCTGGTTCCGGCTGCGGGAGGCCGATCCGCGCGCGATCGGGTTCCTGTGCGACCAGAGCTCGGAGGTGCTCCGGGTGCTCGAGCGGCATGGCGTCCCCGTCGACCGCGCTGTCACCAGGATCAGGCGCGTCGAGGAGCTCTACAGCTAGCCCCGGCCGGTCAGGTGTTGCCCCAGGTATTGGCGTGCAGCGGAACCTTGCCGTCGCACCCGGGCTGCGGCTTGGGCACCAACGTCATGCCCGGCGGGCAGGGCTTCAGGATCAGCGGCGGCAGCGGCGGCTGCGAGAAGTCGAAGTCCTTGACGATGTCGCCGAGCTGCCTGGCCCTCTCCCTGACGTCAGGACGCGAGTCAGGGCGGCCGTCTGTGGCCGGGTCGATCCGCGCGCCGCCCAGGAAGTCGTCTTCGATGAACTTCAAGTACGCGTCCGTCGTCAGCGTCTGCGAGTCGACGAAGCCGCGCCTCGCGTACGGACTGATCACGATCGATGGCACGCGAATGCCGTAGCCCAGCTTGTCCACCTTGGGAGGCAGCACGTGGTCGTAGTAGCCGCCCCAGTCATCCCAGTTCAGGAAGATGGCGGTCGAGTCCCAGTCCGGGCTCCGCATGACCGCGTTGATCACCTTGGTTACATACGCCTGCCCGCTGCTGACCAGGGCCGGCCCGTGCTCGCTGTGCCGCAAGTCGGGCGCTAGCCAGGACACCTTCGGCAGCGTCCCGGCCTTTGCCTGGCGGTAGAAGAACTTCAGCGAGCGGATATTGCCGAGCTGGCCGTCCTTGTGCACGTCAGTGAAGCCGGGCAGCACGTTCCAGATCTTCCAGACGCCGTTCGCGTTGCGAGTCTCGGTCCTGGCGCCGTGGTCGAGGTAGTAGCCCCAGCTGACGTGGTGCTTGTGCAGCAGGTACGTCAGATCGGTCCAGGCAAACGGGATCGGATGTTCCGGCGACTTGCGATCCGGCGGGTTCAGCGCGCTCTTGCAGCTCATCGGGTCATCAGGATCCGCGCATTTCGCCGACCAGCCGGAGACGATGAGGAGGTGCGCTGGCAGGCTCCACGATCCCGCGGCCTCGAAGAACCGGTCCTGCAGCACGAATTTGCTGGCGTAGGCCCAGTAGTTCGGGATGTCGCTGCGGACGTGGTATCCCATCACGTCCGGATGGCAGGGGCCGTTCTTCTTGCACATCTCCTTCTCGGCGACGGACACGTAGCCGTCCAGCTTGCCGTGATCCATATCTCCCGTGAACGCGGGGTCGTCGTGCGGATCGTCGCCGTTGCTGTCGTGATGGTCCACCCACGGCTTCCGGCAGCCGCCGTTACGGGGGTCAGGCAGGCACACGCCGGCCGGGATGCCGTTCGCTCCGGGGAATGTGCCGAAGTACGAGTCGAAGGACCGGTTCTCCTGCATGATCACGATGATGTGCTTGATCTTGTGAATGCCAGTGTCGCCAGCCTGCACGGACCCGCTCGATGCGCTGTTCGTCACCACGGCGACGAGGACCGCGAGTACCACGCCTATAAGGGCCAGCGAGGCGGGAGCGAGTCGCTTCGGCCGCCTGTGACGCGGCATTCTCCCTCCCATCCAGAGGGCGGAAAGAGGACATTTCTGAGCGTCCGTGAAGGCTAACATGAAGTGCTGGAAGGAGTGCGAAAGAGCCTTCGCGCCCCGCGAGATGACATCGGGGTCGCTCCGCTGTCGATATGCGGTCCAGCCCCGCGTTGGATGGCTGACGCTAGCAACGGGGCACTCTAGTGCCAGATAGCCATCGGAGGAGCGGATGAAGTACGCACTGCTTATCTACGCCACCCCTGGCGCGTCCGAGGGCGTGCAGCCAGCCGACGACGGGGTCATCGACAGCTGGCTCGACTACACCGTCGCCATGAAGGAGTCGGGCTCACTGCTCGGCGCCGAGCAGCTCGCTCCCGTCGAGACGGCCACCAGCCTGACCATGGAGGCCGGCGAGCGCCTGCTGACCGACGGCCCGTTCATCGAGACCAAGGAGCACCTGCTCGGGTTCTACCTGCTCGACGTTCCCGATATGGACACGGCGCTCGACTGGGCAGCCAAGATGCCGATCGTGCGGTACGGCAGCGTCGAGATCCGGCCGGTCATGGAAGGCAAGGCGTGGCAGGCGCCCCTGAAGTAGCCACAGCCGCGCTCGAGCGCGCGTACCGGGACGAATGGACCGCGGTCGTCGCCACGCTGGCGCGGCGGCTCGGCGACCTGCAGGCAGCCGAGGACGCGGTCTCCGAGGCCTTCGCCGCCGCGGCCAGGACCTGGCCAGCCGGCGGTGTGCCGCCGAAGCCTGGCGCCTGGCTGACGGTCACGGCGTGGCGCAAGGCCGTCGATCAGCTGCGGGCGCTGCAGCACGTCGCGAAGGCCGGCCTGGCGCCGCACGCAGGCTCGGTCCATGACGCCGCCGAGGACGCCGACCCTGAGGTGATCACGATGGAAGATGACCGGCTCGGGCTCATCTTCGCCTGCTGCCACCCGGCGCTGGCATCCGAGGTCAGGGTCGCGCTGACGCTCCGGTACGTGGCCGGCCTGACCACGAGGGAGATCGCGGCGGCCTTCCTGATACCCGAGCCGACGCTCGCCCAGCGGCTCGTCAGGGCAAAGCGCAAGATCCGCGATGCCGGGATCAGGTTCGCCGTGCCGGGGGCGCAGGCGCTCGCTGCCCGGCTGGCCGGCGTCCGGGCGGTGATCTACCTGGTCTTCAACGAGGGCTACGCGGCGACCGCCGGCACCGACCTGGTCAGGGTCGACCTGTGCACCGAGGCGATCTGGCTCGGCCGGGTGCTGCACCGGCTGCTGCCTGCGGACGCGGAATGCGCGGGACTGCTCGCCCTCATGCTTCTGACTCACTCGCACGCCGCCGCCAGGACGGACCAGGACGGCAGGCCGGTGCTGCTCGCTGACCAGGACAGGAGCCAGTGGGACTCCGGGCTCATCGCCGAGGGCACGGCGCTCCTTGACGCCGCGATCGACCTGCGCTCCCCTGGTCCCTATCAGCTGCAGGCCGCGATCGCGGCGCTGCACGCGCACGCCCCGTCGCTTGACCAGACGGACTGGCCGCAGATCGCCGCGCTCTACCGCGAACTCGCGCGCCGGATGCCATCTCCCGTGATCGCGGTGAACAGGGCCGTCGCGGTCGGCATGGCCGACGGTCCGCTGGCAGGCCTGGCCGTGCTGGCCCAGGTTCTGGAATCCGGCCAGCTCGACGGCTACGGTCCGCTGCACACCGCGCACGCCGACCTGCTCGACCGGGCTGGCCGCTTCGATGACGCCACCGCCGCCTGGGCGCTGGCGATCGAGACCACGGACAACGCCGTGCTGCGTGAGTCGCTGCGGCGCAGGGTGGCTGAACGCGGCGGGCCGGCTCCCGGCTGCTGAACCGGCCCTCGCCGCGGCAGGCAGCAGGACGCTAGTCGGGTCTGGCGAGGCCAGCGTGCGCCGCGAGCAGGGCCGCGACGGCGTCCCACCGGTCAGCTGGCATCGCGGTCACCCGGCCGGTCCGGTTGTCCACGTGCAAGTAGAGGTGCTCACCCGTCGCGACGAGCGTCCCGTCGCGGCGGGTCAGCGCCGTGTGCACGCGCAGCCGCTTGGGGTCGGCGGCTGTCAGCGCGCTCGCCGCGGCGAGCCTGTCCCCGCGGCGAACCTCGGCCAGATAGCGGATGCGAGCCTCCGCCGTGTACATCGCCTGGCCCGTACGCGCCTGATACTCATCGCTCAGGCCCAGCGCCGCGAGCAGCACCTCGTTGGCCTCGCTCAGCACGACCGCGTAACTCGCGTCATGCAGGTGCCCGTTGTAGTCGATCCACTCGTCTCTGACCTCGGTCAGGTACCCGGGGCTCAGAGCCGCTTGCCGATCCTGCTCACGCACGGCGATGCCTGGCGATCAGTTGCAGCAGGTCAGCGAGGAACTCGTCGCGCTGCCGCTCGAGTTCGCCGATCGTCACATCCCCCACCGCCTGGTCGACGCCGGCCACCACCAGGTCACGCAGCCGCGGCGTGAGCGCGGGCGCGGTCAGCCTGGTCCACGGCTCCAGCAGCGCCGGAGCGAAGTGGTCGAGCATGTGCGCCATCCCGCCCTGCCCGCCTGCCAGGTGGAACGTCAGCATCGGCCCCATCAGCGCCCACCGCAGCCCTGGCCCGTAGGTGATGGAGTCGTCGATCTGCTGGACGGTCGCCTGGCCGGAGTCGATCATGTGCAGGGCCTCGCGCCACAGCGCCTCCTGCAGCCTGTTGCCGACGAAGCCGGGCACCTCCCTGTCCATCGTCAGGCACACCTTGCCCGCGTGAGCGTAGAACCTCTCCGCCCAGGCGACAGCCTCGGGATCGGTGTCCTTGCCGCCGACGATCTCGACCAGCGGGATCAGGTACGGCGGATTGAACGGATGACCGACCAGGAACCGGCCAGGATTCGCCGTCTCTGCGGCCATGTCCGTCATCGCGAAACCCGACGTGCTCGACGACACGATCACGTGAGCCGGCGCCGCCGCGTCGATCTCCGCGAGCAGCGCCACCTTGGCCGGCAGGACCTCAGGAGCCGACTCCTGCACGAAATCCGCCTCGGCGACAGCGCCGGCCATGTCACCGGCGATCCGGAGCCGGCGGGGCGAGGCGCCTGGCCGCACGCCGAGGCGCTCGAGGACCGGCCACGCCGCGTCGGCGAAGGCGGTCAGCCGGCCTTCCGCGCCGGGATCCGGGTCCCATGCCGTGACGTCATAGCCCATCCGCAGGAAGTGCGCGGCCCAGCCCGCGCCGATCACGCCGGCGCCGACGATGGCGACGGACTGGACGTCCTGAGGCGGGCGGGGCGAGCCCTCGCTCACCAGCCGACCTGGTCGAGGCCCTTGAGAGCGAGGATCTCGCGCGCCTCGTCAGGGGTCGCGATCTCCAGCGACAGCTCGCGCAGGATCCTGACGATCTTGGCGACCTGCTCGGCGTTCGATTCAGCGAGCCGGCCTTTCCCGATGAACAATCCGTCCTCGAGACCGACCCGCACGTGCGAGCCCATCACGGCCGAGACGGTGATCATGTCGAACTGGTACCGGCCGGCGCCGAGCACGGACCATTCGATCGCGTCGCCGAACAGCCGGTCCGCTGTCGCCTTCATGTGGGTGAGATGGTCGACGCCGGCGCCGATGCCGCCCATGACGCCAAGGATCGTCTGCAGGAAGACCGGCGGCTCTACCAGTCCCTCGCTGAGGTAGTACGCGAGCGTGTACAGGTGGCCGATGTCGTAAGCCTCGTATTCGAAGCGGCATCCCGTCGCCGAGCGCAGGTCGGTCAGCATGTGCTCGATGTCGGCGAACGTGCTCACGAATGGTTCGGTCCTGGTGCTCTCCAGGTATGGCTCTTCCCAGTCGAACTGCCACGTGCCCGCGTACTTCTTGACCATCGGGAAGCTGCCGTAGTTGAAGGTGCCCAGGTTCAGCGTGCATAGCTCGGGCTTGGTCTCGTAGATGACCCTCAGCCTGTCGGCCACGGACATGCCAGTACCGCCGCCGCTGGTGATGCTGATGACGGCATTGGTCTCGGCCTTGATCGCCTTGAGGTATTCCAGGAACACCGCGGGATCGGCCGTCGGGCTGCCGTCCTCCGGGTCGCGGGCGTGCAGGTGAATGACGGACGCTCCGGCCTCGACGGCGGCCACCGACTGGGCCACGATGTCCTCGACGGTGTACGGCAGGTGCGGTGACATGGCCGGCGTGTGCGCTGAGCCGGTGACCGCGCAGGTGATGATGACCTTTCTCGACCGAGCCACGGGAACCTCCGGACGTGCGCAATACGAGCAGAAGCTGCACTATATGAAACGGTCCTCCGGGTTCATTGGGGTTGTCAATACCCCAGCGATGCCTGCACCGCAGCGGCGGCGCCGACGGCGATCGCGCCGAGTGCCTCGAGCCGCTCCGGCGGTACCCGGCCCGAAGGCCCCCAGATGCTGAACACCGCGACCGGCCGCTCCTCGCCGGGCTGCAGCACCGGCGCGGAGACTCCGAACAGGCCGGGTTCGAGCTCGCCGGCCGATACCGCGAAGCCCTGCGCGCGGATGTCGGCGAACTCCGCGAACAGCCTGCCGACGTCCGTGACTGTCGCGTCCGTGAAGCCCTCGAGCGCGGGTTCTAGGGCTCCCCTGGCCGCGGGCTCGGGCAGCCAGGCCAGCCACGCCTTGCCGGTGGACGTGGCGTGCAGCGGCACCGGCCTGGCGAGCCAGCTGACGGTCAGCACCGAAGGCGGCGCCACCTCGTCCACGTAGACAAGCTCCGATCGCCTGGCGAGGGCAAGGCTCGCGGCCTCGCCGGTCTCGGCGCACACCTGTTCCAGCACGTGATGGGCACGCCTGACCACCGCGTCGACGCCGGACGCTGCGGCCAGCCGCGCGACCGCGTAGCCGATCTGGTAGCGGCCGGTCGCCGGATCCCGCGTGACCAGCGCCCGGTCCTCGAGCGTGACCAGCAGCCGCCATGCCGTGGCCCGGTTGATCCTGCACGCGAGCGCGAGTTCCGCGACCGTCTGGCCCGCGGGTGCGGCCGTCGCGATCGCGTCGAGCAGCGCTACGGCGCGCTGCACCGACTGCACGCGACCGCGGGCGGCGAGCCCGGCTTCGGTTCCTGCGGTGCCTGTTTCCGCGGTGTCTGCTCCTGCTGGGCTCACTGGCTTCCTGTCCGGTTGACGGCTCTTGCCGTGCGTACCTATCGTCGCATAATACGAACGCTCGTCGCATTTTCCGGGTTACGGGGGAGAGCCGCGCCATGATCGACGCACCGCTCGCCCTGCACACTGCGACGGTCCCCGCCGAGTGGGTCGACTACAACGGCCACATGAGCGAGTGGTGCTACCTGCTCCTGGTGGGCGACGCCGCCGACGCGTTCTTCCGGTTCGTCGGCATCGACGAGACCTACCGAGCCGCGGGCCACTCGCTGTACACCGCCGAGACGCACCTGCACCACCTGCGTGAGTCGGCGCTCGGCGACCGGCTCGCCGTCCCGCTGCAGCTGCTCGACGTCGGGCCGAAGAGCCTGCACCTGTTCCACACCGTGCGCACCGAGGCCGCCGGCCAAGACGCGGCGACCGCCGAGCAGCTGCTCGTGCACGTGGACACGGCTTCTGGCCGGGTCGTCCCGATGCCCGGCGACCTGCGGGAGCGGCTGGAGGCGATCAGGTTCGCGCACGCCGCCCTGCCGGTGCCGGCCGCGGTCGGTCACGTGATGGGGATCAGGGGCCGGGCGGGGCGTGCCTAGGAGGGACAGCAATGGATTTCGGCCTTAACGACGAGCACCGCGCGATCGTCGCGACCGTGCGCGACTTCGTCAGGCGGGAGCTGGTGCCGCACGAGGACCTGGTCGAGCGGCTCGACGAGGTACCCGCGGAACTCGCCGGGCAGATCAGGAGCCGCGCCATCGCGGCAGGCCTGTACGCGCCGAACTTCCCCGCCGAGCTCGGCGGTGGCGGGCTCGACGAGTTCTCCGTCACGCTGGTGGAGCGGGAGCTCGGCTGGACGTCGTACGCCCTGCAGTGGCTCATCGCCAGGCCGAGCAACATCCTGCGGGCCTGCGAGGGCGACCAGGCGCAGTCTTACCTGCTGCCGGTGATACGCGGCGAGCGCGTTGACTGCCTGGCCATGACCGAGCCGAACGCGGGCTCCGACATACGCTCCATGACCACCAGGGCGGTCAGGGACGGCGGCGACTGGGTGCTCAACGGTGCCAAGCACTTCATCAGCTACGCCGACGTCGCTGACTTCGTCATCGTGTTCGCCGTCACCGGCACCGAGGGCACGCCGAGCGGCGAGCGGCCGGCGATCTCGGCGTTCCTGGTGGACCGCGGCACGCCAGGGTTCATGGTCAGCCGCGGCTCGTCCTCGGTCTCGCATCGCGGCTATCACCACTGCGAGCTCGCGTTCGCCGACTGCCGGGTGCCTGGCTCGGCCCTGCTCGGCGACGAGGGCGGAGGCTTCGGCCTGCTCAGCGAGTGGCTCGGGGCAAGCAGGCTCACCGTGGCCGCGACCAGCGTCGGCCGGGCCAGGCGGGTGCTCGAGCTCGCAACGGACTGGGCAGCCAGCCGGCAGCAGTTCGGCCGGCCGATCGGACGGTTCCAGGGCACCGGGTTCAAGCTCGCTGACATGGCGACCGAGCTGGCGGCCGCCGAGCTGCTGACGTTGCGGGCCGGCTGGCGGCTCACCCAGGGCGCGATGACCGACACCGACGCGGCGATGGCCAAGCTCTACGCGTCGGAGATGCTGGGGCGGCTTACCGATCACGCCGTGCAGATCTTCGGCGGTACCGGCCTGATGAGCGAGTTCCCTGTCGAGCGGTTCTGGCGGGACGCGCGGGTCGAGCGGATCTGGGACGGCACCAGCGAGATCCAGCGGCACATCATCTCCCGCGCCATGCTGCGCGAGCGGGGGGCCTGAGATGCCGGCGGGCGGCCAGGCAACCGGGCCGGTCAGGACGGGCGCCGCCGACGGCGTGCTGACGATCACCCTGGACCGGCCGCGCGCGAACGCCGTGGACGTGGCCACCAGTCACGCGCTCTACGACGCCTTCGCCAGGCTCGAGTCCGATCCTGACCTGCGCGCCGGCGTCGTCACCGGGGCAGGCGACAGGTTCTTCTGCGCGGGCTGGGACCTCAAGGCCGCAGCGGCAGGAGAGCCCGTGGATGCCGACCACGGCCCCGGCGGGTTCGCAGGGCTCACGGAGCTGCACGGCCGCACCAAGCCGGTGATCGCCGCGGTCAATGGCATCGCCGCAGGCGGCGGCTTCGAGCTCGCGCTGGCCGCCGACCTCGTCGTGGCGGCCGGGCACGCCACGTTCAGCCTGCCGGAGGCCACGCTCGGGATCATCCCTGACTCGGGCGGCGTGCTCCGGCTGCCGCGCCGGCTGCCGCGGCCGCTGGCACTCGAGATGCTGCTGACCGGGCGGGTGCTGGCCGCATCCGATGCGCTCGACCTCGGCCTCGTGAACGACGTGGTCCCCGCCGAGCACCTGCTGCGGGCCGCGCGGGCGCTCGGCGCCAGGATCGTGGCGTCGGCGCCGCTGGCGGTCGCGGCGATCCTCGAGGTGCTCGAGGCCACCGACGGCCAGTCCGTGCGGACCGGATACGCGACGCTGCGCTCGGGCAGGCTGCCCGGCTACGCCGCGATGCAGGGCTCACAGGACGCCGCCGAAGGGCCGGCCGCGTTCGCCGAGCGACGGCCGCCGGCATGGAAGGGGCGCTGAGCAGCGCGCAGCGACAGCGGTCAGGGTGCGGCAGCCCCGGGTGCGTCCTGTTATGCCTGCCGGGTTTTCGTCCGCCCAGTCACTTGCGCCTATAACAGCACGGAATCAACATTCGGGAGAAGGTTGACAGAGAATGAACCATCACGCTACTACGGGTCACATTGAGCGAAGCGCGACGGCTGCTCAGAAGCACGGGTGGGACGGCAGACTCAAGCAGTGTTCTGCAGGTGTCTACTGCGCTCCTAAGTAGACAAGCTGCGCCAGCTCCCCATCGAAAGGGTGTCCCGTCATGGCAGATATCTCCCGACGCCAGCTTGTCACGAACGCTGCGGGACTGGTGGTCGTCGGCGGCCTCGCGGCCGCGTGCGGCACCGGATCTTCGGGCAATGGCGGCGGAGGAGGAACCGGTGGCGGGGGCGGCGGCAAGCCCAAGCGCGGCGGCAACTTCCGGCTCGGCGTGACCGGCGGCGGGTCCAAGGACATCATGGACGGCCAGAACATCATCACCAAGCCCGACCAGGCCAGGCTCGTGACGGCGTTCGAGACGCTGCTGCTGTTCGACGACAACTACCAGCTCACCACCGACGGCCTGGCCGAGAGCGTCGACGCGGACAACCCGAAGCAGTACACGATCCGGCTGAAGAAGGGCATCGAGTTCTCTAACGGCAAGCCGTTCACGGCCGACGACGTCCTGTACTCCTTCCAGCGCATCGGCACCAAGGCCAACGGCCTGACCGGCTACGCGGCCACCGCGACCATGGACATCGCGGGGATGAAGAAGGTGGACAAGTACACGGTCACGCTCCCGCTGAAGTCGCCGGACTCGACGATCCCGCAGACGCTCGCGAGCTACACGTTCTGCATGGTGCCGGTTGGCTACAAGGCCTATCCGGCCCCGCAGGTCGGCACCGGCGCGTACAAGCTCAAGTCGTTCACGCCCGGGCAGCAGAGCGTGCACGTGCGCAACCCGAACTACTGGCGCAGCGGCGAGCCGTACTTCGACCAGGTCACGGTCCAGGACTTCAACGACGCGACCGCACAGGTCAACGCGCTGCTCGGCGGGCAGATCGACGCGATGACCGACCTGCCGGCGTCCCAGGTGAAGGTGCTGCAGGCACGAGGCAAGCACGCGCTAGTCTCAAAGACCGGCGGCTGGCTGCCACTGTGCATGCGGATCGACATTCCGCCGTTCGACGACGTGCGCGTGCGGCAGGCGATGCGCCTGATCGTGAACCGGCCGCAGATGATCACGCAGGTGCTGTCCGGCTACGGTTTCGTGGGCAACGACCTGTACGCGCCGTTCGACGCGGGCTACGACAAGAGCCTCCCGCAGCGCGAGCAGGACATCTCGGGGGCCAAGAAGCTGCTCAAGGCTGCCGGGAAGCAGAACTTCGCGTTCGACCTGCACACCAGCAACGGCGCGGCCGGCATGGTCGAGCTGGCGACCGTGTTCGCGAATCAGGCGCAGGACGCCGGCGTCAAGATCAACGTGCACAACGACCCGAATTACTACGGCAACCAGTACCTGAAGCTGCCGTTCTCCGTGGACTTCTGGGGCACCCGCAGCTACCTCAACCAGGTGCAGCAGGGCTCGCTGCCCAACTCGCCGTATAACGAGACGCACTGGCCGTCGAAGACCGGCACCGGCTCGAACTTCATCCAGCTGTACAACCAGGCCCTGGCCGAGACCGATGACAGCAAGCGGATCGAGATCGAGCAGGAGATGCAAAAGCTCGAGTACGACATCGGCGGGTACGTCATTTCGTTCTTCGGCGACCTCATCGACGGCTACGCGGCCAACGTCGCGGGACTCAAGCCGAGCAAGGGGACGCTCAACCTGGATAGCTTCGGCCACGGGTTCCGCACGATCTGGTTCGGCTAGGACCGCTGGGGTGTTCGCCAGGATCCGGTGGGGCGGCGTCACAGGGTTCGTCATACGCCGGCTGCTGCTCGGCCTCATCGTGCTCTTCATGGTCTCGATCGTGATCTTCGCGGCCACCCAGGCGCTGCCAGGCGACCCGGCCAGGGCCATCCTTGGCCGGTCCGCGACTCCGCAGAGCCTGGCGGCGCTGCGGCTGAAGCTGCACCTGGACCAGCCGGTATTCAGCCAGTACTGGACCTGGCTGACCGGGCTGCTGCGCGGCAACCTGGGCACCTCCCTGGCCGCGCAGGAGCCGGTGACGACCCTGCTCGGGCCTAAGCTGGTCAACTCCTCCGTCCTGGTCGCCGTGTCCGCGATCGTGTCGATCCCGCTGTCGATCGCGATCGGGTCGTGGGCGGCGTTCCGGCGCGAGAAGATCTTCGACACGCTGAGCTCGAACCTGCTGCTCGTCCTCGCCGCGCTGCCTGAATTCGTCGTGGCCATCGTGCTGGTGCTGCTGCTCGCGACGACCGTGTCGCAGGTCCTGCCGGCGACTAGCACGATCGCGCCAGGCTCAGGGCCGTGGGACAACCCGAGCGGGCTGGTCCTGCCCGTGGTGACGCTCGTGATCGCCGTCGCGCCGTACGTGGCGCGGATCATGCGGGCATCGATGATCGAGGTGCTCGAGAGCGACTACATCGAGATGGCGAGGCTCAAGGGACTAGCGGAACGGACCGTGCTGGTCAGGCACGCCCTGCCGAACGCGCTCGGCCCGGTCTTCCAGGTCATTGCCCTCAACCTGGCCTACCTGGCCGGCGGCATCGTGGTGGTGGAGTACGTGTTCAACTACACCGGCATCGGCGGCGGCCTGCAGGAGGCGGTGGTCAACCACGACCTTCCGGTCGTGCAGGCGCTGGCCATGCTCATCGCAGCGTTGTACGTCGTGCTGAACCTGCTCGCCGACGTGGCCACCATCATGGTCACGCCCCGGCTGAGGACCCGGCTGTGATCCCGGTCGCCGGGCCCGACATCGCCGCGGCGGTCGTCCCGCTGGAGACGCCACCGGTCCGCGCGACGTCGCTGCTGCGCCGGTCTTTCCGGCTGTGGCGCACACGGATCGGCGCGCTGCTGGTCGGGCTGCTCGTCCTGCTCGCGATCGTGGGGCCGTTCGTGGCTCCTTATGGCCCGAGCACCCCCGTCCCTGGCCAGGCGCCGAACTCTTCGCCCAGCGGCATGGCCGTGCTGGGAACCGACTACCTCGGCCAGGACGTGCTCAGCAGGTTCCTGTACGGCGGGCGGAGCATCCTGATCATGGCCGTGATCGCCACGGCGGCCGGGCTCATCGTCGGCATCGTCATCGGGCTGGTCGCCGCGTACGCCAGGAACGCGCTCGACGACGTCCTGATGCGCGCGATGGACGTGATCATGGCGTTCCCGCAGATCATGCTCGCCCTGGTGGCGGTCGCCGTGGTCGGCGCGCACGCGTGGGTCATCGTGGTAGCGATCGCGCTGACCACGGTGCCGCGGATCGCCCGTGTCGCGCGCGGCGCCGCGCTGCCGGTCGTCGAGCGTGACTTCATCGCGTGCGCGGAGGCGATGGGCGTGCCGCGGTGGCGGATCCTGGTCAGCGACCTGCTGCCGAACACGCTCGGCCCGCTCATGGTGGAGGCCAGCCTGCGCGTCACGTACTCGATCGCGGTCATCGCCGCGCTGGCCTACCTCGGCCTGGCACCCGACCCCAACGGCGCGAACTGGGGCACGATGATCCAGCAGAACCAGACCGTGCTGCCCATCCAGCCCTGGGGAGCGGTCATGCCGATCATCGCGATCGCGCTGCTGACGATGGGAACCGGCCTGATCGGCGACGGCATCGCGCGGACGGCGGCCGGCATCGACCGCTCGAGGGGTGCCGAGTGAGCGCGCCGGACCCGGTGGCCGCTGGCGCCGGTTCGATCGAGCCGGGCGGCGCCGCGGTCACGGTCAGCGACCTGGAGATCCAGATCGCGGCCACCAGGACGCCCGTGATCAGCGACCTGTCGTTCGAGATCGAGCCAGGCGAGATCCTCGGAGTCGTCGGCGAGTCAGGGTCTGGCAAGACCACGGTCGGCCTGGCGCTGCTGGGCCACGCCAGGCGCGGCCTGGCCATCTCGGGCGGTTCAGTGCTGCTCGGCGGCCGGGACATCCTGAGGCTTGGCGACGAGCAACTCCGCCGGCTCCGCGGCTCTGTCGTGTCTTACGTGCCGCAGGACCCCGCCTCCTCGCTGAACCCCGCGCTCCGGGTCGGCCTGCAGCTCAGGGAGGTGCTCGAGGCTCACTCCGGTGACCGTCCTGATGGTTCTGACGACCATTCCGCACGCATCGCCGAGATGATGAGCGAGGTCGCGCTGCCCGGCGACCGCGCGTTCCTGCGCCGGTACCCGCACGAGCTCTCCGGCGGCCAGCAGCAGCGGATCGGTCTGGCGATGGCGTTCGCGAACCGGCCCAGGCTCATCGTGCTCGACGAGCCGACGACCGGGCTGGACGTGACCACCCAGGCGCACGTCCTGGCGACGGTGCGCGAGCTGGCCAGGCTGCACGACGTCGCCGCCCTGTACGTGAGCCACGACCTGGCCGTGGTGGCCACGCTGGCACGGCGGGTCGCCGTCATGTACGCCGGCCTGCTCGTCGAGGTGGGTACCGCCGAGGACCTGTTCTCCGCGTCCGGGCATCCGTATACCCGGCGGCTGATCGGCGCCATCCCGCGGCTGACCGGCGGCCGCTCGCTGGTCGGCATTCCCGGCCGCGCGGCCTCCCCGGGCAGCCGTCCGTCCGGCTGCAGCTTCGCGCCGCGGTGCGGCCTGCGGATCCCGCAGTGCGAAGCCGAACTGCCCGCGCTCCGCCCGGTCGGCACCGAGCACCTGGTGCGCTGCATCAGGGCCGAGGACGTGCTCAGCCAGGAGCAGCGCCGGGTCGGCGACCCCATCGAGATGCCAGCGCCCGAGGAGGAGGCGGCGGCGTTGCGGCTGGAGAACGTCGTCGCCTCGTACGGGCGGAACGAGGTGGTCCACTCGGTCAGCCTCAGCCTCGCCGCCCACGAGTGCCTCGCGCTGGTCGGCGAGTCGGGCTCGGGGAAGACCACGATCGCCCGCGCGATCGCGGGCCTGCACCGCAACTGGAGCGGCACGATCGCGCTCGGCGACCTTACGCTGCGCACCTCGGCTCGGCGCCGCAGCTCTGACACCCGCCGGCGGATCCAGTACATCTTCCAGAACCCGTACGGCTCGCTGAACCCGCGCCGCACGGTCGGCGAGATCATCGAGCAGCCGCTGCGGGTGTTCGGCACCGCCAGCGGCAAGGACGCCAGGCGGCGGGTCGCCGAGATGCTGGAGCGGGTGTCGCTGACCGCCAGCTACGCCTCCAGCTATCCCGACCAGCTCTCCGGCGGCGAGCGCCAGCGGGTCGCGATCGCCAGGGCGCTCGTGTGCGACCCGTCGGTGCTGATCTGCGACGAGGTGACCTCGGCGCTGGACGTCAGCGTCCAGGCCGCGATCGTGGAACTGCTCGGCAACCTGCAGCGTGACCTCGGGCTGTCGATGCTCTTCATCACCCACAACCTGCCGCTGGTCAGGTCGATCGCCCAGCGCGTGGCCGTGCTGCATGAGGGCGTCATCGCCGAGATCGGCGACGCGTCCCAGGTGCTCAGCACGCCAGGCCAGCCGTACACGCGCCAGCTGATTTCGGACACGCCGTCGCTGGAGACCGCGATCGCAGAGGTCGGTCTCGGCGACGCGCCCGCCGCGGCAGCCGCCGGAACCGCCGCACCTGGTGCGCCGCCGGTTCCCGCGCCCCGGACCGCGGCAGACGAGCCGTCGCCCAGGACCGCGGGCGGCGAGCCGCCCGCGGGCTGACGTCTGTGCCTGCACCACCGCGCGACCGGCCCGACATCCTCGTGATCATGGCCGACCAGCTGGCGCCGTCAGCGCTGCCGTTCCACGGCAACCCAGTCACCAAGGCACCGGCGCTGTCCCGGCTGGCCGGGACCGGGGTGGTCTTCGACGCGGCGTACACCCCGAGCCCGCTGTGCTCGCCGGCCAGGGCCTCGCTGCTGACCGGCGTGCTCCCGTCGCGCACGGGCGTCTACGACAACGCGGCCGAGTTCAGCGCGTCGATCCCGACCTTCGCCCACCGCCTGCGCAGCGCCGGGTACCGCACGGTGCTGGCAGGCAAGATGCACTTCTGCGGGCCTGACCAGCTGCACGGGTTCGAGGAACGCCTCACGACCGACATCTACCCGGCCGACTTCGGCTGGACCCCGGACTGGGGGCGTCCCGCCGACCGCCCGCCCTGGTACCACGACATGTCCTCGGTTCTCGAGGCCGGGCCGTGCCTGCGGTCCAATCAGCTGGACTTCGACGAGGAAGTCTCGTTCTCCGCTGAGCGGTCGTTGTTCGGCCATATCCGGTCGGGCGACGAGCGGCCGTTCTGCTACGTCGTCTCGTTCACCCATCCGCACGATCCGTTCACGATCCCGCGGCAGTGGTGGGACCTGTATGAGGGCGTCGGCATTCCGCTGCCCGCTTCCGGCCCTGGCGGCTTGCACCCGCACGAGCAGCGCCTCCGCGCCGTCTGCGCGATCGAGGACGTGCGGCTCACCGACGCTCAGGTCCGCGCGGCCCGTCGCGCTTACTACGGCGCGATCTCCTTCGTCGACGACCAGGTCGCCAGGCTGCTCGCGGTGCTGCGCGAGACCGGCCGGCTGGAGAGCACGGTCGTCATCGTCACGAGCGACCATGGCGAGATGCTCGGCGAGCGCGGCGCCTGGTACAAGATGTCGTTCTACGAGGGCTCGGCGCGGGTGCCGCTGATTATCTGCGCCCCTGAACGCTTCAGGCCAGCCCGGGTCGGCGCGGCCGTGTCCACGATGGACCTGTTGCCCACCCTCGCCGGCATCGCGGGGATTGACGGGCCGCCCAGGGCGCCTGGGGCGGCCGGGACGCTCGACGGCAGGAGCCTGCTGCCGCACCTGGCGGGCCGCCCCGGCCGGGACGAGGCGGTCGGTGAGTATCTCGCTGAGGGAGCGATCGCGCCGATCGTGATGATCCGGCGGGGCCGGCACAAGTTCATTCACTCCCCTGCCGATCCCGATCAGCTCTTCGACCTCGTCGCGGACCCTGGCGAGCGGGTCAACCTGGCCGATGACCCGGCGTCTGCCGGTCTGGCGGGCGCGTTCCGGCGGGAGGCCGCGGCGCGCTGGGACCTGGCCGCACTGGACGCGGAGGTGCGCCGCAGCCAGCAGCGCCGGCTTGCCGTCGGCGCGGCGCTCGGCACCGGTCTCAGGACGTCCTGGGACTACGCGCCCAGCTATGACGCCGCGCACCGCTACATCAGGAGCCACCGCGACCTCGGCGACCTCGAGCGGGAGGCCCGCTTCCCGCCCGCCGGCCAGCCAGAACCCTGATCTCCCGCTCTGGCTCCCGTCCCGCCGCTCCCCTCGCGCCCGCCGCTTCCGCGCGTCCGTCCCGGCGGCCACAACACGTAGAGGAAATGACCGCATAGGGTCCTGAGTCTTCCTCTAAGCGGCGCGGGGCCGGGCGCGGGTGCGGCGGGCGCGGAAAGCGGCGCGCGGCGCGCGGCGGCGCGGGCGTGACACGGGACCTGTTAACCAGCGTTAGGCAGCGGGACGAGCTAGAGCGTGTCGTCCTCCCCGCTGCCTGCGTGAACACGACTCATAACCGCAGAACGGGCGAACCGTGCGGTGATCCGCTTCACTCGTGTCGAAGTGGACCGGAGGCTCCGTACCTGGCCTCTTGACGAATCAGATGAACGTTCGTTTAATTCTGGTCATGGGCCGTATCGCCGGCGTCACGGCAACTGAGACTCGCGAGCGGCTGCTGAGGGCGGCCGCCGACGCCTTCGCCGAGCGCGGATACGACGGCACCAGGGTCGCCGACATCGCCGCCGTCGCCGGCGTCAGCAACGGCGCGATGTACGCCCACTTCTCGTCCAAGGCCGAGTTGCTCACCGGCGCGCTGCGCACGCACGGGCGCCGGCTGCTCGCCGATCTGTTCGCCACCGACCCTGACCGTTCGATCACCGACCTGCTGCTCGTCGTCGGCCGGTGGCTGCCGCGCCGCCGCGACTTGCGCTGCTATCTCATCGTCGAGGCTCTGGTAGCGGCGCGACGCGACGAAGACGTGGCCAGGCCGATGCGGGACTACATCGGCGAGCGCGCGGACTGGCTCGCGGAGCTGATGCGACTAGCCCAGGCCGACGGCGAACTGGACACAGCCCTGTCCCCCGCCGCGCTGGCCCATTTCTGCCTGCTGCTCTCGATGGGCAGCGCGCTGATCACGCCGGACCTGCACCCGGTGGACGACGAGGGCTGGACGGCGCTGCTCAGCCGCATCGTCACGGCCCTCGCCCCGCCGGCCCGCATCTCATCCAGCACGACGACGCCGGCCAGCACGATCACACCGGCCGCCACCACCGCACGGACGGGAGAAACACCGTGAAGCTGCGGATCAACTCCGATATCTGCCAGGGGCACGGCCGCTGCTACGACCTGGCGCCCGATCTCTTCGGCGAGGACGACGAGGGCTACGGACAGGTCCGCCGCGACGGGGTCGTGCCGCCGGGCCGCGAGCACGACGCCCGCCTCGCCGTGTCGAACTGTCCAGAGCGCGCGATCGAAGTCCTCGAGGAGACCTGACATGACCGTGGACGACCGCTTCATCCGCAGCGCCAGCGACGAGATCGAAGAGGAGCTCGGCACCCGCAACGAGATCATCACGGGCCCGGTCTCCGACTGGGCCACGGACTTCTCGCACCTGGAATCGGAGTGGTCAGCCGACCCCTACCCGATCCAGGATGACCTGCGCCAGCGGTGCCCGATCGCGCACACCGACAGGTTCGGCGGCGGCTGGCTGCCGGTGCGCTATGAGGACGTCGCGGCGATTGCCTACGACACCGAGCGGTTCACCTCACGCTCGATCGTCATGGGCAACTTCCGGCCGCCACAAGACATCGCTCCGGTCGGCGGCTCGCCGCCCATCTCCTCCGACCCGCCGTTCCACCACGCCGCGCGCAAGCTGCTGCTCCCTGCCTTCACCAAGACCGCCGTCAGCAAGCTCGAGCCGGCGACGCGGGCGTTCTGCCACGCGCTCATCGACAAATTCGCCGGCCAGGACATCGTCGACGCCGCCGGCGACTACGCGCAGCACATCCCCATGCGCGTGATCGCCGACATGCTCGGGTTCCCGCAGGAGGACGGGCCCAAGTTCCGCGAGTTCGTCGAGAACACGCTCGAGGGCATCAACCTGGAGCCGGCGGAGCGGATCGCGCGGATGTCGAAGCTGTTCGACTACATCCTCGATCAGATTCACGATCACCTCGCCCGCCCGCGCGAGGACCTGACCACCTTCCTGATCAACGCCGAGCTCTACGGCCGCAAGCTGGAGGCCGACCACGTAGCCGGGACCATGGTGCTGCTGCTCATCGCCGGCATCGACACGACGTGGAGCGCGATCGGCGCGTCGCTCTGGCACCTGGCGAGGAATCCCGCCGACCGTGAGCGGCTCGTGGCCGAGCCCGGCCTGCTGCCCACCGCCATGGAAGAGTTCCTCCGCGCTTATGCGCCCGTCACGATGGCGCGGCTGGTCAGGCAGGACATGCACTGGCACGGCGTCGACATGAAGGCCGAGGACTGGATCTTGCTGTCGTTCCCGGCGGCCAACCGTGACCCGGCGCAGTTCGACCGGGCGGGCGAGGTCGTGATCGACCGCGAGCTCAACCGGCACGCGGCCTTCGGCCTGGGCATCCACCGCTGCGTGGGCTCGCACCTGGCGCGGATGGAGCTGCGGGTCGCGCTCGAGGTCTGGATGGAACGGATCCCGGACTTCAGCCTGCCCGGCCAGGACGCCGTCACCTGGTCAGCGGGCCAGATCCGCGGTCCGCGCTACCTCCCGCTCCGCATCGCCTGACGCGCGACCGCCAACAACGGGGGCGCTGGCACGCCTGCCCCGACCTGAACGTGTTCAAAGGATGTTGACCCCTGGGGTGTAACAGGACTCACCAGCTGATCGACGCCACCGTGCCGGTGATCGCCCAGCTGGTCACGATGTCGCGGCTGCCTGCGTTGCGCAGGGCGCTCGGTGATCTCATCGCGATCATCGAGACGCTCTCGCCGTGACCTGCCTGGCTACGAGCGCTCCTTGGCCACGAGCGTGAGAACGTCGTACTTGGCCACCGACTCGCCGCGCTGGTTCGTGACGTCGGCGTCCCAGCGGACCTCGCCGTAGTCGGCGTCGACCCGAGGCGTGATCTGCTTCGCGGTCAGCGTGACGGTGAGCTCGTCGCCGGGCTTCACGGGCGTGAGGAACCTCAGGTTCTCCAGGCCGTAGTTCGCCAGCACCGGCCCTGGCTCGGGGGCGACGAACAGCCCGGCGGCCAGCGAGACCACCAGGTAGCCGTGCGCGACGATGCCGCCGAACAGCGGGTTCGCGCGGGCTGCCGCCTCGTCGGTGTGTGCGTAGAACGTGTCGCCTGTGAAGTCGGCGAAGTGCTCGATGTCCGCGAGCGTGACCGCTCGCGGGCCGGCGACCACGCTGTCCCCCGCCCGCAGGTCGGCCAGTGACTTGCGGAACGGATGCGTTCCCTCGCTGCGCGGCGCGCCGGGCACCCAGCGTCCGGTGATCGCGCCGAGCGCCTTCGGGCTGGCCTGGACCGCCGTGCGCTGCATGTGGTGCGCCACGCCGCGGATGCCGCCCATCTCCTCGCCGCCGCCAGCCCGCCCGGGGCCGCCGTGCACGAGAACGGGCAGCGGCGAGCCGTGGCCGGTGGACTCCTTCGCGTCGTCGGTGTCCAGGACGAGCAGGCGGCCGTGCCAGGGCGCCACGCCCAGCACCACGTTGCGGGCGAAGTCCGTGTCGGCCGTGACTACCGAGCCGACCAGGCTGCCCCGGCCGCGCGCGGCGAGCGCCACTACCTGCTCGGCCGTCTCGTACGGCAGCAGCGTCGAGACCGGGCCGAACGCCTCCACCTCGTGCGGGGCGGCCTCGCCGGGATCGTCGACCTTGAGCAGGACCGGCCCGAGGAACGCGCCCCGGTCGGGGTCCGCGTCAAGCACCTCGACCCGCTCCGGGTCGCCAGACACCAGGGTTCCGGCCGCGAGCAGTGCCTTCAGCGACCGGCGCACCTCCTCGCGCTGCTGCAGGCTGGCCAGCGCGCCCATCCGCACAGCCGGGTTGGCCGGGTTGCCGACCGTGATGCCGGCGAGCCGGTCACGCACCGCGCCGGCCACGGCGGAGAGCCGGGCCGAGGGGACGAACGCCCGGCGGATGGCGGTGCACTTCTGGCCCGCCTTGACGGTCATCTCGGTGACAAGCTGCGAGACGAACAGGTCGAACTCTGGCGTCCCAGCGGCGGCGTCGGGACCGAGGATGGACAGGTTCAGCGAGTCGGCCTCGGCGTTGAACCGCACGGCGTTCGCGGCGACGGCCGGATGCGACCGCAGCCGCTGCGCGGTCGACGCCGAGCCGGTGAACGACACGAGGTCCTGCTCGGTCAGGTGATCGAGCAGGTCGCCAGCGCCGCCGCAGATCAGCTGCACGGAGCCGGCCGGCAGCAGCCCGGACTCCACGATGAGCCCGATCAGCCGTTCGGTGAGGTAGGCGGTCTGGCTCGCGGGCTTGATCAGGCTCGGCACCCCGGCGATGAACGCGGGCGCGAGCTTCTCAAGCGGCCCCCAGACCGGGAAGTTGAACGCGTTGATCTGCACGGCGACACCGCGGCGCGAGGTGCAGATGTGCTGGCCGACGAAGCCGCCGCCGCGGCCGAGCGGCTCGACGTCACCGTCGAGATACACGGTGTCGTTCGGCAGCGCGCGCCGTCCCCGGCTCGCGTAGCTGGCGAGAACGCCGATTCCGCCGTCGACGTCGAACTTGGAGTCGCCGAGCGTCGCGCCGGTACGTCCGGACAGGGCGTACAGGTCGTCCCTGCGCTCGCGCAGGTACGACCCGAGCGCCTTCAGCAGCGCGGCACGCTGGTGGAAGGTCAGCTCACGCAGCGCAGGGCCGCCGACCGAGCGGCCGTACTCAAGCGCGGCGGCCATGTCGATCCCGTCCGAGGAGATCGTGGCGACCTCGTCCCCCGTCACCGCGTCACGCAGCGAAACGCCCTCGCCCGTCGGGGTCCGCCATTGTCCGCCGGTGTAGCTCCGCAGGACGGTCATGAACCCTGCCTCCTCGCTGGGGTGGATGCGAGCCTCTCGCGAAACTATCAACCGGGATAACGCGCGCGTCAGCGGCCGGGTTCGAGCAGCACCTTGACCGCGCCGGTGTGCCTGGCGTCCTTGAGCGTCAGCACGGCCTCCTGCCAGCGCTCGAGCGGGAAGCGGTGGGTGATGACCGGGGTCAGGTCGAAGCCGGCGGCGATGAAGTCGAGGTAATGCTCCATCGAGTGCTTCGCGACGCCGCCGACCTCTTCGATGCCGAACCCGTTCGAGCCGATGACGTGCAGTTCCTTGAAGTACAGCGGCGTCCACTCGAACCGCTGTGGCGGCTCCACGCCGGAAACCACGAGCGTGCCGCCGGTGTCGGCGAGCCGCAGCGAAGTCTCGACGGTTTCCGCCGACCCGATCGTGTCGTAGACGACGGCCGGCCCGTCCTGCAGCCATGCACGCTTGCTCCACGGCTCGAGCGGCGTCGTGCCGACGCGGCGCGCCACCTCGGCCACGAGTTCCCCGGGCGCCGAGGGCAGCACCGCGTGCGCGCCCAGCCTCGTCGCCAGCGCGGCCCTGACCCCGGCCCGCGTCGCCGCCCAGACCTCGGTGTCCGGGTACAGATGCCGCAGCAGCGCGATCGCCGCGAACGCGAGCGTGCCAGAGCCGTACACCAGCACTGGCCGGCCGCCGGGCGGCGGCGCGAGCAGGATCGTGCGCAGCGAGACGCTGACCGGGTCAGCCAGCACCGCCGCGTCGTCGGACACCTCGTGAGGGATCGCGAACAGCTGCGAGGCGTGCGCGGCGAACCGCTCGGCGTGCGCCCCGGCGGCAGCCGCGCAGTTCCCGATGTGGATCGCGACCGGCAGGCTGCCGGCCCGGAAGTTGCGGCACCAGGGGTACCTGCCCCGCAGGCAGGCCGGGCACGGAGGGTCGATGCCGCGAGGCCCGCAGGACAGCCACGGGTTCAGCACGACCCGCTGGCCGGTGTCCGTCCGGCGCCCGACCGCCTCATGTCCGAGCACGTGCGGGAACGAGACGAGCGCGGTGAGCGGGTTGTCCCTGCGGCCGTTCAGGACGATCTGCTTGACGTCCGAGCCGCACAGCCCTGAGCACGTGGTCTCGACCCTCACCCAGTCCTGTGCGGGCAGCGGCGGCTCAGTGATGTCTTCGATTCGCACCGGAGCAAGGCCCGAGACGAAGGCGCGCCGGTCGACGCGACCGCCAAGAGCCGCCGCCGCCTCCCTGCGGAGGTTGTGCCGGAAAACGAGCGCCTTCACGTCGGTCTCCCCCCTGGTTGCGTGACTTGACGGGCCGCTTGGCGCTGTGAGTCACTTGTCATGATATGACCACGGTTGACGATGGCGCGCTCCGTCGCAAATACGCGCAGGAGCGGGACAAGCGGCTGCGGCCGGATGGCAACGATCAGTACGTCGAGTTGAAAGGGCAGTTCGCGCGGCTGCTGGATGATCCCTATACGCCTCGCACGGAACGGGCAGCCAAGCACGACCACGTCACGATGACGTTCATCGGCGGCGGGTTCGCCGGCCTGGCAACGGGCGCCCGGCTCATGGAGGCGGGCGTCGACGTGCGCATCGTCGAGAAGGGCGGCGGCTTCGGCGGCACCTGGTACTGGAACCGTTATCCGGGAGCCCAGTGCGACACCGCGTCGATGATCTACATGCCGCTGCTCGAGGAGACCGGATACATGCCGTCGGAGCGGTACGCCCACGCCCCGGAGATTCGCGAGCACTGCGACCGGATCGCCACTCGCTACGGGCTGCACGAGAGCGCGCTGTTCCATACCGAGGCCACCGATCTGAAATGGGACGCCGGCCGTGCCCGCTGGATCGTGCGGACCAGCAGGGGCGACGAGTTCACCAGCCAGTTCGTCGGGATCGGCACCGGCCCGCTGCACGTCGCGAAGCTGCCAGGCATCCCCGGCATCGAGACCTTCGCCGGGCATTCTTTCCACACCAGCAGGTGGGACTACGCCTACACCGGCGGCGACCCGGATGGCGCGGCCATGGACAACCTGGCCGCGAAGCGGGTCGCCGTCATCGGCACCGGCGCGACCGCGGTCCAAGCCATCCCGCACCTGGCCAGGGCCTGCGGAGAGCTGTTCGTCTTCCAGCGGACGCCGTCGTCGGTCGACGTACGCGCCAATCAGCCGATCGACCCGCGGTGGTTCGCGGGCATCGCGACGCCGGGCTGGCAGGACCGGTGGCTGGACAACTTCGCCTCCAACATGTCGGCCGGAGAGGCGCCGGCCGAGGACCTGGTCAACGACGGCTGGACCGACCTCGTCAAGCGGATCCGCGGCCGGCTCGCCGACGCGTTCAGATCAGGCTCGGCGAGCTTCGAGAACGTGCTGGCCGACTTCGAGGACGCCGACTTCGAGAAGATGAGCGAGATCAGGGCCAGGGTCGACGCGGTCATCGAGGACCAGGAGACCGCTGCCAAGCTGAAGGCCTGGTACCGGCAGCTCTGCAAGCGGCCCTGCTTCCACGACGAGTACCTCGACGCGTTCAACCTGCCGTCGGTCCACCTGGTCGACACCGACGGCAAGGGCGTCGAGCGCATCAGCCCGGCCGGCGTCGTCGTGGCCGGGGTCGAGTACCCGGCCGACTGCGTCATCTACGCGTCCGGCTTCGAGGTCGGCACCGCGCCTACCCGGCGCTACGGCTTCGACCTGACCGGCAGGGACGGCGTCAGGCTCTCCGAGTTCTGGTCAGCTGGCATGCGCACCTTGCACGGCATTCACGTGCGCGGATTCCCCAACGTGTTCTTGGTCCAGCTCGGGCACGGCGGCAACTTCATCGCGAACGTGCCGCACAACCTGACCGACGCGGCAAGGACGATCACCGCCGTGGTGACGCACATGCGCGATGCCGGTTTCGACCAGGTCGACGTCAGCAAGCAGGCAGAGGACGCCTGGCTCGAGCAGCTGGCGCCGAACCCGGTCATGACCTCGTTCCTCGCGGCCTGCACGCCCGGCTACTACAACAACGAAGGCCAGGGCCCCAGCCCGCATTCGCTGCTGGTCGGCTACTCCGACGGCGCGCCCGCCTACTTCCGGTACATCGACCAGTGGCGCGACGCCGGCGACTTCAAGGGCCTGGAGTTCACCCGCTCCCCTGGCTAGGCGCTGTCTCGCCGCCGGCCTGCCGTTGTGACCAGACCGGCATCGGCGTGCCGAGCGCCCGGTTGTAGATCCAGCACACTGCCGTGAGCACGCACACCGATGCCAGCGCGATGGCCAGGTCCGCCGGCGTTCGCAAGAAGCCGAGGCTGACGATCAGCGTGGTGGCTCCGGCTGGCGGATGCGGGCACCGCAGCAGCACAAGGACGCCGGCGGTGACCGCGAGCGAGACGGCCGCGGCGCCGACCCGGCGAGCGTCCGCCCCGTTGTCCAGCGCCGATCCCGTGCTGGCCAGCCCGAACGCCAGCAGGCACAGAGACCCGGCCAGCAGCGCGACGCCGTGGCCCACGACGGTATTGCGCGGGCTCGAGCTCGCCGAGCCAGGCTCTCGGTCTGCAGCATGGCGGTCGGGCCGAGGCTGGGAAACAGCCACGGCTGGCCTGAGACCAGCGCCAGCGCGCCCGCCACCCCGATCGCGAGCGCACTGCCGGCGAACACGTGCAAGGCCAGGCCGGTCCGGTTGCAGATCCAGCTGCGCATCTTCTCGCCTCCCGGCAACGTAAGCAGAAGTGGAAGCACTCGTTTTCTTGACTTGTTCCAATAATCACGTGCCGATAGACCTGGTATGGAGTTCCGAATCGAATTCCAAAGGCAGTCATGGTTGCAACTGTTGCCTATCCCCGATGGCACTTCGGGGACATCGATGACCGCCGGATGTGACGGACTTGGGGCACGCCTCCGTTCGGGTTGTTCGCTTCTGGCCCGGTTCCCGTCGGGAGGAACTAACCTGACACGGGCCTTCAGCCGGCAACCGTTTGGAGGGCTGCGGCGGGACGGCGCGCTCGGTACCGATGCGTGCGGGGATGGTGGCGGCGAGCTCGGCCGGCGACCTACGTCCCGCTTTGTGCTCCGGCGCGTCTCGTGTTGCTGGCCGCACTTGACGCCCGCCTGGCCTAACCGTTAGGTTTGGGCCTAACCGTTAGATGGAGCTTGCATGCAGCAGGAAGTCGTGCTGGCGCTCTTGGCCAAGGAGCCCTCGCAGGGCTATCAACTGCGCGCTCGGCTCGACGAAGTCCTCGGCCCCCTGGGCGAAGGGCTGAACGCCGGGCACATCTACGTCACTCTCGCCCGTCTGGAGAAGACGGGCATGGTAGCCCTCGAGGAGCCGCCCCAGGGGCGCACTCGGCGCGCCGACCGGAAGATCTACCACTTGACCCCGGCCGGCCAGGAGCGGGTCTTCCAGTGGCTGTCGGAGGTGAGCTGGCCGAGGCCCGACCTTGCAGAGTTCCACCTGAAGCTCGTTGCGGCCGCTCAGGCCGGGCTGGCCGACCCGGTCAGCATCGTCGATGCCCAGCGACGGGAGCTGCTTCGGCGGCTGCGAGACGCTCAGCGGGCCGCCATGCAGGAGCCGGACCACTCCGATGCAGCCTTGCTGCTGGAGGGAGTCGTGTTGCGACTCCAGGCGGACCTGCGCTGGCTAGAGGCCTGCGAGCGGAATTGGATCGGCCGAAAGGAGCGGTCATGACATCGACGCGGCCGGTGCTGCGCGCCTCGAGTCTTTGCAAGACGTTCGGCTCGGGGGCGGCGCTGGTGCGTGCCGTTGACGGCGTTGACCTCGATGTCACCACTGGCGAAACGGTGGCCATCATGGGCCCGAGCGGGTGCGGCAAGTCCACCCTGTTGCATCTCCTCGGCGGCCTCGAACGGCCATCGGCCGGAGAAATCGAGCTAGCGGGGCAGCCGGTACATGACAGCAGCGAGCGTGCGCTCGCCCACCTTCGACGCACGGCGGTCGGCTTCGTCTTCCAGGGCTTCTATCTCATGGATGAGCTGACAGCCATCGAGAACGTGGAGTTGCCGGGGCTGCTGGCGGGGCGCTCACCGAGAGCCGCCCGGGCGCGAGCCAGGGAACTGCTGGAGCAGGTGGGCCTGGCAGACCGGGCCGGATTCCTGCCTTCGGCCCTCTCAGGCGGCCAGCGCCAACGCGTCGCCATCGCACGGGCACTTATCAACCGGCCGATCATCGTGCTGGCTGATGAGCCGACCGGCAACCTCGACAGCACCGCCACCGTCGAGGTGCTCCGGCTCTTCGAGACGTTTCATGAATCCGGCCAGACGCTGCTGATCGTCACTCACGAGCAGCCCGTCGCCGCCACCGCTGATCGCCTGATTTCTATGCGTGACGGCGTATTGGTTGACGAGATGAGAATGACCGGCGGCAGCAGGGGCAACCTCGGGACGCTCATCGGGCTGGGGGGCGAATGAAAGGCCAGGTCGTACTCGTCTCGCGGCTCGCTGCCCGGGACCTCCGACGACGCCCGGTCGAGGCCCTCCTTGTGTTGTTGGTCATCGCGGCGGCTGCGACCACCCTGACGGTGGCGTTGGCCCTGAGCGGGGTGACCAACCAGCCGTACCAGCAGACCCGGCTGGCCACAGCCGGCCCGGATGTCGTCGCTATTGCTCCCGCACAGTCGGCAACGGCCCTTCCCCAGCCAGCCTCCACACGGGCCAGTCTCGCCTCGCTGACCACAGCACCCAATGTGATCGCGCACAGCGGGCCGTACCCAACGGTCTATAGCGCCGTCCGGTTCCGAGGGCACACCGTGGACGTGGTGGCCGAGGGGCGAGACCGGGCGTCGGCCTCGGTCGACCAGCCGAAGGTGACGCAAGGGGGCTGGATCCGCCCCGGCGCGGTGGTGATCGAGCGCGGCTTCGCCGATGCGCTTGGCGTTCACGTCGGCGACAACATCCGTCTCGGCGGCCGGTCGTTTCGGGTGGCCGGGATCGCCGTGACAGCTGCCATCCCGGCGTACCCCAGCAGCCTCTGCCACATCACCTGCCCCTTCCCGATAGGCCGCTTCCTGACAACAGGCCAAGGAGTCCCGAACATGGGCCTCGTGTGGCTCACCCGCTCCGCCGTGGCAGGCCTCGCCGGGTCGGGCGCTCCTCTCGCCTACCTCCTCAGCCTAAAGCTGGCGAACCCCGCTCAGGCTCCGGCCTTCGTGGCTCAGCACCCGTTTACCTTTACCTGGCAGAGCATCCAAAGCGCGATCAACGCCTTGATCGGGATCGAGCAGGTGGCCCTGGGGGTCGGGGGATGGCTGATTGGCCTCCTCGCCCTCGCCGGGCTCGGCATCCTCGTCGGCCGGCGGATGACCGAGCAGTCGAAGAGGGTTGGCCTGCTCAAAGCCGTCGGCGCCACCCCGGCAACGGTCGCGGTCGTGCTCCTGGTGGAGCAGCTCACGCTGGCCGTGGGTGCCGCCGCGGCCGGCCTGCTTGCGGGATGGGTGATCGCACCCCTGCTCACCAGCACAGGGGCCGGCCTAGTCGGTGCGCCCGGCGCGCCGTCGATCAGCGTGTCGACCGTCATCATCATCGCAGTGATCGCCCTGGCGGTCGCCGCTATCTCATCACTTGTTCCCGCCATCCGGGCCGCACGCACCAGCACCGTCTCCGCCCTCGCCGACGCACCGCGCGTCCCTTGCCGCAGACCACTAGTCCTCGCCGCTTCCGCGCGCCTGCCCGTGCCGCTCCTCCTGGCCTTGCGTCAGCTCTCACGCCGGCCGCGACGCGCTCTGCTCGACACCATAAGCATCGCCGTCACTGTCACCGGCATCGTTGCCATCCTCGCCAGTCATGCCCACACCCCAATCGCCAACCTCACCATCAGCAACCTGAAAGTCGACCGCTTCAACGAACTGACGGCCATCATCACCGTGATGCTGATCATCCTTGCCGCTGTGAACACCACATTCATCGCCTGGGCGACCGCCGCCGACGGCAGGTTCTCCTCCGCATTGGAACGAGCACTCGGAGCAACGGCAGGACAAGTGACCGCCGGTCTCTCGATGGCAGCGCTGCTCCCGGCCCTGCCTGGCGCCATCATCGGGATACCACTAGGCATAGAGGTCTACCACCTCCTCGCTTCAGGTACTCCCATCACCGTGCCCCCCGCATGGCAGCTCGCTGGGGTCTTCCTGTCGACCCTGCTTGCAGTCACCGTTCTTACCGCCATCCCGTCCAGGCTCAGCGCGCGGCGACCCCCAGCACGGATTCTGCAAACCGAATAGGCCACACTCCGTCACCGTGGTGGTCTCCAGGGAGTTCCGCTGACCGACGACCGTCCAGGTCGCTCGTCCTGCTGCGGCCGGACGACGATGACTTCACCCAGGCGGGAGTGATGGTCAGGGAAGTCTTCGATGACGACGCGCGGCACCGTTCGTCCCAACGTCGCCGGTCACATCCTCGGGCGGAAAGAGGATCAGGGAAGCGGTGCGGGCCGGACCGGCCAGCCCGGTCGCGCCGCACGAGACGCCGGCGAGCGGGGTCATCGACTCTCCCGGCCGGTAGGCCGTTGGCTGGCGGGCGGTGCGCTGCACTGCCCGCCAGCGGCAGGCTCTCCCCGATCAGGCGCCTTCCGCCTGGCTGGCGATCCGGAATGCCAGGTCGCCCTGCTCGTTCACCTGCGCGTCGAGTGCCTTGTCTTCCAGCACGGCCGCCGCGGTCGGTTCCACGAAGACGCGGGCTCCGCCCTCTTCCACGACCTGGTCGCCGGCCACAGGGGCCTCGGCCAGAGCGAGCTGGAAGGACGATGCTCCCTCGTCAGCCTGCGCCATGATGCGCAGTCCCGTCTCTTGCGGCAGATCCGGCTGAGAGGTCAGCGTGCGGATCGCCGAGACGGCGTTGTCGGTGAGCGTGAGCATTGATTGCCTCCTCACTGGTTTGGCAACGCGACACGCCCTACCCGCTGGTGCACGGTTCGAACCTGCCGCGGCCTGATCTGGCCTACGCTGTCGCGCGTGCACCTGAGCCTGGTGACCGTCGTCGTCGACGAGTACGGCCCTGCGATCAGCTTCTTTGTCGACGTTCTCGGTTTCGAGCTCAGCGAGGACTCGCCCGCGCTGACCAATGACGGGCGGCCGAAACGGTGGGTCGTGGTGCGGCCGCCTGGTGCGGTCACGGGCCTGCTGCTGGCCCGTGCCGACGGCCGCGAGCAAGGCGCCGCCGTCGGGAACCAGGCCGCCGGCCGGGTCTCCTTCTTTCTGCGTACCGAGGACTTCGACGCGACCTACACGAGGCTGACGGCCGCTGGCGCGGCGATCGTCAGATCGCCGCGGCTGGAGTCCTACGGCCGGGTGGCTGTCTTCCGCGACATCGCCGGGAACATGTGGGACCTGGTCGGCCCGGAGTAGCCGGGCCGACCGGGCGACATCAGCCGCGGCGGCGTTACCTGGCGCTCGAGGGATCCCGGCTGACCCTGCCCCGCAGCGCGGCGAAGCACATGCTCATGCTCAGAAGGCCGACCAGGACGATGGCGGCCAGGGCCTGGCCAAGCTGGCCCCATTGCCAGGTCTGGCTGAGGACAAGCGATCGCAGGCCTTCGAGGAGGTAGGTGACGGGGTTGAAGCCGGCGACCGTGTTCAGCCAGCCCGACAGCTGGCTGCGCGGCACGTAGGAAGAGGTCAGGAACAAGAACGGGAAGAACAGCAGGAACGTGGAGTTCACCGCGGCTGGGTTCCCGGTCTTGAGCGCGATCGCATAGCCGAACCCCGCGAACGCCAGGCTCCACAGCGCAGCGAGCGCGATGAACGCCACGGCTCCGACCAGCCCGCCATCGAACCGGACGCCGAGGATCACGCCGAGCACCAGGATGGGCACCGTCAGCGCGGCTGCCACCGCGACGTCCGCGGCCATGTGGCCGAGGAGGATCGCGGTCCTGCGCACCGGGGTCAGGAGCAGGCGGTCGAGGTACTGCGTCTGAACGTCCAGGACGAGGGCCGGAGCGCGGGAGACGCCGGTGACGCCGAGCAGGATGGCGGTCGCCATCTCGAACGCGGTGTAGCTGAAGCCCGGATGGCTTCCCGTCAGCTTTTTGAGCGTGGCGATGTTCACTACGAAGAAGAACAGTGCGATGAACACCGGCGGCATCACGGCCGCGGGGTCACGAGGGACCGCGCGCAGCGCGCGGCCCGCGATGGACGTGAGGTCGTGCAGGAATCCGGCGGACCTGGCGCGCACGGCCAGGCCATCGCCGGGCGCGGTGATTGTCTGGGCAACGGTGGTCATGACGGGTCCTCCTGATTGTCGTCGGCGTGCTCGATGTGGCATCCGGTCAGCTCGAGAAAGACGTCGTCGAGCGTGGGCGTGCGCAGCGTCAGGTCACGCACGATCATGTTGCTGCTGGCCAGGGCGACGGCCGCGGGACTGATCAGTCCCGCGCCGTCGGACGTGGCGATGACGAGCTCGTGGCCGTGGGCCTCGACGCCGAGCACCCCTGGCAGCGCGCCGAGCAGGGAACGCGCGGCCTCCGCGTCACCCGCCACCCGCGCCACGATCACGTCGGTGCCGACCGATCGCTTCAGCTCGGCCGGGGTGCCCTCGGCGACAATCTGGCCCTGGTCGATGATGCCAACGCGGTGGGCTAGCTCGTCGGCCTCCTCCAGGTACTGGGTCGTGAGGAAGATGGTCATGCCGAGCTGCTGGTTCAGGCGCCTTATCTCCGACCACACCTTGGCCCTGCTGGCTGGATCAAGTCCTGTGGTTGGTTCATCCAAGAAGAGGATTTCCGGGTTGTGCACCAGGGCAGCAGCGAGGTCGAGCCGCCGCTGCATCCCGCCCGAGTAGGTTCCGACCTGACGGTCAAGCGCGTCGCCGAGCTCGATCAGCTCGCTCAGCTCGGCGAGCCGCGCCGCCAGTCCCCTGCCGGACAGGCCGTAGAGCCTGCCCTGAAGGATCAGCAGCTCACGGCCGGTCTGCTTCGGGTCGAGCGCGGCGTCCTGCAGCGCGACGCCGATCCGGAGCCTGACCTGCCCGGCCTGGCTCGCGACGTCGTACCCGGCCACCAGCGCGCGCCCGTCCGTCGGCGCCAGCAGGGTGCACAGCATGCGCACTGTGGTCGACTTGCCTGCCCCGTTCGGGCCGAGGAAGCCATAGATCTCGCCGCCCGGTATCCGCAGGTCGACCTTGTTGACGGCGCGGCTCCCGTTGAACTGCCGGACGAGCGCATCAGCGCAGATCGCGTAGCCTGCCCCGCCCGGATGGACCGCGGCGTCGTAGTTCGGTGGCGCCATAAGCGTTGTCATCGGATATCTCCTGCACCTGTATGAGCGTCTTGTCTTCTCGCTCATGCGTCGGGCGGAGAGCTGCCAGATCGACAGCGACGGCAGATTTTTCTGAGACCCGTCGGGGACCGGGGGTCAGCCGGCTAGCGGACACGTCGCCTGGGTGCTCATGGCCGTTGGCGCACTGACCGTTCTGTTCGCCGCCATGACCGCGTGGCTCTACGGCAAGAAGCGGTGAGCGTGCGGGCCAGCTCCGCCAATCCGTGGGACTGGCACTTCATACGGGGCGGGCGAGCCTGTCCCGCTCCGCGCGGCGGGGATAGGCGGCCCACGCAAACCGCGGCTCCCGATCCCGGGCAGACGTCGACGCACTCCTAGCCGATAGATGAGCCGGGCCTCGCGGCACCTCCGCGGCTAGAGCGACGCGACCAGGACCTGGTGCAGCCGCCACGTGGCCAGGGCGAGAAGCACCGCGGCGTATCCGGCAAGCACCCCGAGCTGCGGAAGGATGTTCCCGATCGTGGCCCCGTGGCCGACCAGCTTCGCGAACGCGTCATTGGCCCAGGCGTGCGGCGTGATGTGCGCGACGCGCTTCATGGTTGGCGAGAAGATCTCCAGCGGCACCATGCACCCGCCGAGTGCCGCCAGCCCGAGCCCCAGCAGCAGCGACAGCCCCATGGCCTGCTGCTCGTTGCGGAACAGCGTCCCGACGAAGACCCCGAAGCCCGCGGCGACGAGGTCGAACAGGATCACGACGGCGGCCACTCCGAGCGGCTCGCCCCAGCTGACCCCGAACAGCAGCGCCGACCCGAAAATGATCACGACCGCCTGGATCAGGCCGATCAGCAGCCTGCCGAGGGTTTCGCCGGCCACCAGCGTGCCAGGCGCGGTCGGTGTCGACAGCATGCGCCGCGGCAGGCCGAGCCGCCGGATCTCGATCAGCGCCACCGCCCCGGTCATGGCCGTCAGGAACAGGAAGAGCAGCAGCTCGGTCCAGGCGCCCTCATCGAACTGGCCGGGCGTGCTGGCCAGTCGCGCTTTCCCGGCGGTCACGCTGGCTACTGAGATCAGCGGCACCGCCCGGGCCACCTGCCTGGTGCGGCGAAGGGCGGCCCCGAAGTTGGACGCCGAGCGCTCGGCGAGCGCGAACCTGGCGGCGCCGAGCAGCGCGGCCTGGCGGCCGGCCGCTCCGCGGACCGTCTCGGCCAGCTGCTCGGCGGACAGCCCGGGCCTGGCGATGTAGCGTACGGTGGCGGTCCTCCCGGCTTGGATCGCCGAGGCGTAGTCGGCCGGGATCTCGACGCCGGCATCGAGGTCGCCGCGCTGGACCATGGTGAGCAGCGCGGAAGCGCTCGGCACCCGCACAACGCGCACCTGGGGTATCCCTCCCAGCTGCCGGATCAGCGCGCTGCTCAGCGGTCCGGGCCGGGCCGCCGTCACGCCGAGCCGCGGCGTGGAGGAACCGCCGAAAGTGGCGCCGAGCACCAGGATCAGCAGCATCGGGAAGACGAACACGAAGAAGATGTTGGATCGCTGGCGCAGCATCCGGCGCACGTTCGTCGCCCCGATCCACAGCGCCTTCACGTCACACCTCCGCCAGGCGCCGGAGCCTGATCGTGGCCACCGCGCCGGTGACCACGGCGAACGCGAGCAGCGCAAGCACTGGTGTCCAGATCACGGACAAGCTGCCGCCGCGCAGGTCGCCGAGGCCGCGCAGGAACCACGCCTGCGGAGCGATGAAGGTGAGCTTGGCCAGGATCCCCGGCGCCTGGGAGACCGGGAAGAACGTCCCGCCGAGCAGCCCGAGTATCACGGCGACGATCGACTGCCAGTTGCCCGCCTGCTCGGCGTTCTTCGCGAGGGTAGCGATCAGCGCCATGATCCCGATCGCGGCGAGCGTGGCGGCCGCGATCAGCACGCCGACGCCGACCGGGTCACCCCAGGACGCGCCGAACAGCAGCGTCGTCGCGATCACCAGGACGACCATGCTCACCGCGCCGAGCACGAAACTGGTGATCAGCTTTCCGCCCAGGATCGACCCCCGCGGGATCGGCGCGGCGATCAGCCGCGCCATGGTGCCGTCGTTGCGTTCCTCCAGCAGGCTGGTCACGCCGAACTGGACGGTGAAGAACAGGAAGAACACGGCCATCCCGGCGGAGAAGAACGACTTGTTGTCGAGTTCCTTGGTGCTGGCCGAGATGTCGCGGACCCGCAGCGGCGCGGCGGCTGCGGCCGCGCGCGCGGCCAGGCTGGCGATCCTGGCCGGGCTGGGGCTGCCGGGAGACTTCGCCGCGACCGTGGCGACGGACAGCCGGGCCCGGTTCAGATCCGCGGCATAGCCTTCGGCGATCGACCGGGCGATCTGCGCGGTCACCGGGGCGCCCGCCTTCTCGATCACGCGCAGCGACGCGCGCCTGCCCGCTTGCACGGCAGCGCTGAACCCGCCGGGAACGACGATGACGGCGCTCACGGCTCCGGCCGCGACCTGCGCCCTGGCCTGGGACAGCGTCGGCTCGGCGTGCACCGCGATCAGCCCGCTGTGCCGCAGCGGGTCAAGCACGTGGCGGACGAACGCCTGCCCGACCGGCCCGTGATCGGCTACCACCACGCCGAGGCTGATCGCCTTAGAATTGCCGGAGATACCACCGAAGATTGCGTTAAAGATAAAGGCGAGTCCGAGCGGGACGACAATTCCGAAGATCAGGGCCGAGCGGTCCCTGATCCGCGCCTTCAGGTCCTTCTCCGCGATCAGCACGGCGGCGCGCACCGGCCCGCTGGCGCCCTCAGTCACGCAGCGCCCTGCCCGTCAGGTGCAGGAATACCGCTTCCAGGTCCGGCTCGGTGACCTGCACCGACCTGATCACTACTCCCGACGCGGCCGCCTTGAGCAGGATGGCAGGCAGGTTATCCCTGGCGTCGTCGACGACCAGGTCGATGCCATCGTCGGTCTCGCTTGATTTCTGAACGAAAGGCAGGCCCGCCAGTGCCGCAACGGCGCCGGGCACGTCGCCCGCGGCTGCCAGGGCGACGCGGTCGAACTCGCCCACCATGCCCACCAGGTCGCGCCTGGTGCCCTCCGCGATCAGCTTGCCGTGGTCGATGATGCCGACCCGGTCGCACAGGCGTTCGGCCTCTTCCATGTAGTGCGTGGTGTACAGCACGGCCAGCCCGGCTCCTGACAACTCCGCGACGTTCTCCAGGATCGCGTTGCGGCTCTGCGGGTCGACGCCGACGGTCGGCTCGTCCAGGATCAGCAACTTCGGGTGATTCAGCAGCCCGAGGCCGACGTTCAGCCGGCGTTTCATCCCGCCCGAGTACGTCTTCGTCTGGTCGCCGGCCCGGTCGGCCAGGCCGATCAGGTCGAGCACCTCGCGGGCGCGGGACGTGCCCTTGCCCCGCGACATGCCGTAGAGCCTGGCGAAGAACAGCAGGTTCTCCATGCCGGTCAGGTCCGGGTAGATGGCCAGATCCTGGGGCACATACCCGATCGCGCTCTTGGCCTGCACGGTCCTGGTGGTCATCGGCTGCCCGGCCACGAGGACCTCGCCGCCGTCCCGCTCCAGCAGGCCCGCGATCATCGAGATCGTCGTGGTCTTGCCTGCCCCGTTGGGCCCCAGCAGGCCGTATGTCTCGCCGCCGGCTATCTGGAAGCCCACGTCGTCGACGGCGACCAGGTCACTAAACAGCCGCCGTAGCGCGCGGCACTCCAGCACTGGTCTGTCGGCCACGCTCATGGCGTCTCGTCTCGTGTCCGGGAGCTGAACCGCGCCCCGCTGGCCGGTGGCCCGGTTCGTCAAGTTTCGTGCATAACCAGCCGGCAGGCGCGGCTGTCTGACGAAACAGTGCCGAACGTCCCCTGAACGCGGCGCTGTCCGCGCTGCGGGGCAACGCGATGGCCCAGGGACCGTTGCCTCTGCGGTGATCTTCGTGCACGGCTACCACCTGGCGGCCGGCATCGGCGCGGCCTTCCTGCTCGCAGCTGCGGTGGTTGCCCGCGCGGGCCTTACGGGCAGCCGCGCGACGACTGGTCGACCGGGTACTTGGCGGCGTTCTTGACGATCTTCGCGGTCAGCGCTTCCTCGATGTCCACGCTGAGCACGTCTGCCAGCCGGAGCAAGTAGGCCAGTACGTCGGCCATCTCGTCGCGCACCCTGGTAGCGCTGTCTTCGTCGGCCATGACCTGAGCCGATTCCTCAGGCGTGAGCCACTGAAAGAGCTCGGTCAGCTCGCCGACCTCTCCCGCGAGCGCCATCACGAGGTTCTTCGGCGTCTGGAACTGCTCCCACTGGCGCTCGGCGGTAAAGTCTCTGAGCTGACGCTGCAGGTCCGCTGTCGGCATCCTTCAGATATAGCAGCGCCGCCCTCTTTCAGAAGGGGCAGGCTAGGACGCCGGCCTTACCGCCGCGGCTGACTGCCCGACCTCACCGAGCGTCAGGTCGACCCGGTCGTTGTAGAAGCACAGCAGGCCCGTGATGCCGGCGGCGTCAGGAATAGGCGTCTCATAGCTCCACGCGATGTTCTCGTGCACGTCATCACCGGCCTGAACCGACCAGTACGAGGCGTCGCCCTTGAACGGGCACGTCGTGTGGTGCGACGAGGTACGCAGCAGGTCGGTACGCACGTCGTCACGGGGGATGTAGTAGCGCGCAGGAAGCCCGGTCTCATCCAGCCGGACCGCCCGGTCGGACGCTGCGAGCTTCTGGCCGTTCAGCGTGACCTCGACGTGCACATCGGCGGGAGTGATCGTGATCGTGTGTCCAGTACCCATGCCAGTGCTAACCGGCCGCGCCGGTGCGTGATTCCGGTTGGCGGGTCTTGCTGCCGTGGTGTCCGGGGTCGCGGACATGCGGTAGTGGCGGGTTGGCCAGGGGCAACGCGGCAAGCTGCATCAGCAGCAGCACGTTGTCATCGGCCGCGGCGCGGTTCATCCGCAGCCTGCCGCACCGGGTACAGCGGTGAATCAGCATCCACCGGCCCTCGCCGCGGACAGTGACCGCGATCGGCTCCATTCCGCCGGGGCACTCCGCCTTCCGGTCACCGGGGACATTGCGATCAAGGTGCCTGGACCACAGGCAGCTGGGACAGTGGTTGCGATGGGAGGTGCCTGGGGCATCCAGCGAGACGTCTACGCCGCAATGCCCGCATTGAAACGAGCGAGGAAACGACAAGTCTGGCGACCTTTCAGGACGGGACTCAGGAACTGGGCAGACATTTCGCCTCCTCTCGTGCTCACCGGCGGGTACTGCCGACTCGGGCGGACGGCCGCGATCACCATCGTCGGTGCCGCAGGTCCAGCCGTCAAACAGTTAATCCCCGCCGCTAGTCCCCGCCGCGGGCGGTCCGTGCGGTGCCTGAACACACCCGGATGCCTGAAGGCTGCCGCGTCATGCAGCCGCTGCCACCGGTCACCGCGAAGGCCGTATCCTGAGCCAGTGCCTGACACGGCCCTGATCCTGATCACCGGCGCGGCCGGGCGGATCGGGGCCATGCTCAGGCCGCGCCTGGCATCTGCCGGCCGGGTGCTCCGGCTGCTCGACCTGGCCGAGCTCAAGGCAGGGCCCGGCGAGGAGACGGTCCGGGCGGACGTGACCGACCTGGCCGCCATGACGCAGGCCTGCTCGGGTGTCTCGGCGGTCATTCACCTGGCAGGGATCAGCAACGAAGCGCCGTGGGAGCAGGTTGCCGCTGCCAACATCCACGGGACATACGTAACGCTCGAGGCGGCCCGGCGGGCCGGCGTTGACAGGGTGATCTTCGCCTCCTCCAACCACGCCGTCGGGTTCACCCCCAGGTCCGTGTTCCCGGCGGCGGACTACGCCTTCCCAGCGCCCGACACCTACTACGGCGTGTCGAAGGTGGCAGGAGAGGCGCTGGCGTCGCTGTATCACCACAAGTACGGCATGGACGCCATCTGCATTCGCATTCTCACCTGCGCGGACCGGCCGCTGACGGTGCGGGCGCTGTCAACGTGGCTGTCCCCTGGCGACGCGGGCCGGCTCTTCGAGGCCTGCCTGACGATCAACCGACCGGGATTCCGGGTCGTCTATGGCGTCTCGCGCAACACCCGCGGCGGCTGGGTCAGCCTCGCCGAGGCCCAGTCGCTCGGCTTTCAGCCACGCGACGACGCGGAGGCCTTCGCCGCCGATGTGCTCGCACAGCCCGGGCAGCCCGGCCCGGACGATCCGGTGCTGGCGTGTCTCGGCGGCGAGTTCTGCCTGCCCTCGCCCGGGGTGAGCCAGTCCCCGTGAACCTGATCACGTCGATGTCCTCGCGCGCCTGCCGGCTGCGCATGCCGGTGCCCTGGGGACCGGGCCGGGATCACCAGTACCTGATCGTGACCGACCTGGTAGCGAGCGACGGCGCCACAGGTACCGGGTTCACCTGGACGGTTGACGCCGGTGCGCGGGCGATCCTGGCGGTGCTCGATGACGACTGCCGCCCGGTAACCGTGGGCGCTCCCGCTGCTCCCGGGCCAGTATGGGACCGGCTGCGATGGCATCTGCGCGAAGCCGGAAGCGGCATCGCCACGCTGGCCATCGCAGCGGTCGATATCGGCCTGTGGGACCTGCAGGCCAGAAGCTGCGGCCTGAGCCTGGCCGACCTGATCGGCAGGCGCCGCGACCAGGCCGGTGTGTATGCCAGCGGCGTCAACCGGCACCTGCCACTGGACGAGCTAACCGAGCAGGTCAGCCGGTGGATCGCGGCCGGCCACAGCCGGGTCAAGATCAAGGTCGGGTTGCCGGACCTGGACCAGGACGTCGAGCGGGTCGCCGCGGTCCGCAGCGTCATCGGTCCACGGCGGTACCTGATGGTCGACGCGAACCAGCTCTGGGACATCCCCACGGCGCGCCGCGCCGCCGCCGCCATGGCCAGATATGACATCTTCTGGCTGGAAGAGCCGCTGCCCGCGCACGACACCCCCGGCTATGCCCGGCTGCGGTCCGCCATCGACATCCCGATCGCCGCCGGGGAGAGCCTGTTCTCCGAGGCTGAGTTCCTCCACTTGCTCGTATCGCAGGGCTGCGACGTCATCCAGCCGAATGTGTGCCGGGTGGGCGGGATCACGCCGTTCCTGCGGATCGTCAGCCTGGCCCGGGCCTTCAGCATCCCGGTCATGCCGCACTTGCTGCCAGATATTTCCGGGCAGCTCGCCCTGTGCCTCCCGCTGCCCCCGCTCGTGGAGGACATCGACCAGGGCTCATTCGCCGGGCTCGGCGCGCTGGAACGACCAGGCGGGATCGCCGTGCACGGCGACAGCCTGCGTGCGCTGCCGGGCCTAGGCCACGGCCTTGATTTCACCCTGGCGAGCGCGGAAGCGATCTCCTGACCAGCCGCTGTTTCTGCCTGCAGACTCACTCCTGGGACGGCGCTGCCTCAGCCGAACGAGCGCTGCGACGGCCAGATGGCTCGCCAGCTCGCGTGCAAGTTCCGGCAGATCCACGCCGGGACGCCCTGCTCGTCGTCGCTGGCCTGCTCGTGGTTGCTCAGCCGGGTCGCCAGCCGCACCGACCCGCAGAAGCCGAGCTGGCCGCGCGGGTAACCGACCACGATCGCGGTCGTGGCCGAGGCGGGCGGCGGTCCCCAGTACCAGAACGACATGTGCCCGCTGTAGGCACGCGGCAGGCCGTCGGAAGGCCCGAACCTGTCCACCGCGCCTGCCTCGCCGTAGTTGCTGGCTAGCACGGTCACGGTCGCCCGCTGCGACGCGGGCAGCGAACGGTAGACCGCGGCGATCTCGCGCACGAACGCGGGCCAGCCGATGGTCTCGCCGGCGTCGTAGTTCAGCGCCACTATCGGGGTGGCGTGCACCGCGGACACCGGCAGGACCGGCAGCGTGATCGGCAGCTCGGCGATGCTGAGCGCGAACGCGGTGACCATCAGGCCGCGGCGCAGCCGCGCCTGCTCGCGCCCCAGCCAGCGCACGGCCCGCTCGGCGCCGGCGGCGAGCAGAACGGGAAACATCCCAGCCAGGTAGTAGGGTTTGCCGCCGGTGACCATGAACGCCACGGCAAGCACCGGGTACGCGACGCCGACGGTCCGGCACCACCGCAGGCCGGAGTCGCGGAACAGGCGGACCAGCCCGGCGATCCAGACCGGCGAGAAATACCAGGACACCAGCACGAACTGCTCGGGCACGATCAGCCACCACGACGCGGACGTGCCCGACTGGCCGGCCGCGATCGACCGCGCGACGGTCAGCTCAGGCCAGCCGTGGCTGGCCTGCCAGGCCAGGTACGGCGACCAGATGGCCAGCGCGAGCGCACCGCCCGCGTAGAACCAGGGTGAGCGGAAGGGCATCCTGGGCCCGGCCACCGCCAGCGCTGCGACGACGGCGATGATCAGGAACGCGATGAGGTCGGTGTCCATCAGCCCGAGGCCGGCCGCCAGCCCGGCGGCGAGCCAGAGGCGCTGGTCACCAGTCCGCAGGATGCGCACAAGCAGCCAGGTCAGCAGCGCCCACGCGGGCAGGTCGAAGGTCGTCGTGCTGAGCAGGTGCCCGGAGCCGGTGACCACCGGGGCCACCGCGATCACCGCGGCGGCCAGCACCTGGGCCGCGCGACCGCCGCCGAACTCGCGCGTTGTCACCGCGGTCAGCACCACTAGCGCACCGGTGACCAGCGCGGACGGCAGCCGCAACAGCACCAGGGAGCCGGGCGTGAGGTCCGACATCAGCCGCGCGATCATCGGGACGAACGGCGGCTGGTCCGGGTACCCCCAGGCCAGGTGCCGGCCGCAGGCAAGGAAATACAGCTCGTCCCGGTGATAGCCGTACCGCCCGGAGTACGCGACCAGCAGGGCGGCGACGGCGGCCGCGATGGCCAGCACCGGGGCCGTGGCCAGCGGCGGCAGCGCCGCGGGGCAGGACCGGACGGGAGGACCGGTTCCGGCCGGCGGTGACGTTCCCTGGACGGGGGTGGCGGCCCTGTCCGCGTTGTCGGACACACCCGAATTGTCGCACGGCAGGTAGCGGCCACAGCGGCCGGGCGGGCCGCGCTCCCGTCCGGCCACGCCGCGGCGGCTAGCCTTGCTGGGCTAGCCGTGGGCTAGCCGCCGCGGAAGAAACCAGAGATCAGCATGGGCAGCGAGCCGTCCAGGCCGGCCACGTTCAGCACACCGCCGTCCTGCGGGTCACCGATCGTGCGGCCGGTCGCCGTCATGCTCACGAGGATCACCCGCGCCTGACCACTCACCGAACGCCGGTAGGCCTCGAGCGCCTGCGCCGCGTGCGCCCGGCCAGCCCAGGTCTCGCCGTCGGTGATGACGACGAACCCGTCCACGGCCAGACGCTCGTGCCGCGCCCAGGTGAACGGCAGCGACAGGTCAGTGCCGCCGCCAGGCGCCCGCCACGACGCGAGCTCCCGCTGGTTGGTCCGTGGCGTGACCCGCGACGCGTGCACCGAGGTGTCCACCTCGATCGGGATCACGCCCGCGCCCTCCAGCCTGGCCAGCATGACCGCGACCGTGTTCGCGACCTCGTACGCTGGGCCGAGTGGCGCGCCGCCAGACACCACCGTGCACCAGCTCATCGAGCCTGAGCAGTCCACCGCGAGCACGAACCTCTTGCCGCTCGGCTGCGTTCAGGCGAACGACAGGTCGTACGCCGTCTCGAGCGCGTCGCTGACCGCCGGAACCGGCTGCCAGGTCTGCGCCGCCTTCCTGCGGTCGGACCTGCTGAACCCGGACTGGTAGGTCTTGAGCGCCAGGTAGACGTCCATCGGGTGGATCCGGGCCTTGGCCAGCGCCTCGCCGTTCGTCAGCCTGGCCACGACCCGGCCGGTCACCTCCGCGGTGGACGGGCCGAGCGCGCCCAGGCGAGTCATTCGCGCCAGGTTCCTGATCAGGGCGGTCAGGCCGATCGTGCCGGTCAGCTCCTGCCACAACGCCTGGTCCCTGAGCACGGCCGATGGCAGGAACTCCCACGGCACCCGCCGCCTGATCAGCGCGACCGCCTCGCCGGGCGTGGCGATCGCCTGCGCGGTCAGGAAGTCATCCACCTCGGGCAGCGCGGCACGCGCCGCGGCGTCGGTGACCCGGCCCGCGAGCCAGCCGATCAGCCCCTGGTGCGCGTCCGTGCGGCCGGCCGGGTGCGCGATCCTGATGATGTCGAGCAGTGCCATCGCCTCACCCGCCGGGGTCGCCCGCTGAGCCTGACGACCCGCGGGCCGTCCTCGGCGATGGCCGCGGTCAGCGCGTCAACGTTGGCGTCGGTGAGCTGATCAGCGCCGGTGTAGTAAGTGCCGCCGGTGGTGCCGATGATGAGGAAGTCCTCGACCGTGGTCCACGTGTCCTTCGCGAACACGTAGCCGCCGGCCGCGTTCCGGACCTAGGCGCGGCCCGGGATCGGCCGCGTCTGCGGAGTGACGGCCGCACCGATGGCAGCGAGCGGATCACGCATGACGACACCTCGTTCTTTCGACCCGCCACTGCGGCGGATGTGGTTTGGCGTTTATCAGGTCAGACGACGAGCCTGGCTGGTCCGGGACGAGGGGCGCGGATGTGGAGTTGCCCACCGGTGTTTTAGGCGCTCTGCCGCTTGAGCTACGCCGACAGGACTCGAACCTGCAACCTCCCGTTTCGAAGGCGATAACCAGTCAGCTTCGACCCGCGCCCTCGTCCCGGCCGGAGAGCATGTGGCGCGGATGTCAGGGGTAGCGTGCCGCGCATCCGCCCCATGGTGGCGCGGACAGGGGACGAACCTGTGATTCCGATAACGGCAGGCCTTCGACCCGCGCCGTCGCTCTCCGGTGTCCACAGCGGGATATGTTCGCGCTGAGCTGGCCCGGCCGGACTCGAACATCTCCGGCTTATGAGGCCGGCGCCTTACCGAGCTTGGCTACCCCGCAGTGACGCAGACGGGAGTCGAACCCGCAATCTCCAGCTTGAAAGGCTGGTGGCCTTCACCGACTTTGCCCACTGCGCCGTGCAAGTCCCCCGGCGGCCCGTGCCGGGTTCGAACCGGCGTCCTCCTGGCTGAGAACCAGGCGAGATGACCGCTACTCCAACGGGCCCGCTGCCGGTGCCCGTCCTGTAGGGCGCGGCCGGCCTGGTAGGAAACCCAGGAGTCGAACCTGGCAGCTAACCGCGTATCAGACGGTTCCCTTCACCGGTTGGGTAGTTGCCCGCGAGCGGATGCGGAAGGAGTGGGGCTCGGACCCACAAGGCCCTTGCAGGCTCGGCGGTTTTCGGAACCGCTGCCGTCGTCCGGCACTCGGCTTGTCCTTCCTGGAGAGGATGGCGCCGTGCGGCGCAACGATGCGGATGGCGCAGGACTCGAACCTTCGCACCGGTTGCCCGGTGTACGCCTTAGCAGGGCGTTGCCGTAGCCGCTGGGCCAATGCTCCTCGCGTGCCCCTCCCCGGATTCGAACCGGGAACCTCCACGTTCTGAACGTGTCGCCTCTGCCAGGTTGGGCTAGAAGGGCCAGGACCCGATGGGCTGTCGCTCTGAGAGCCTTCTGGCGGAATCGAACCGCCGGCCTTCTCCGTACCGGGGAGACGCTCTCGCCGACTGAGCTAAGAAGGCATGAACGCGCCGCCCTCGGGCGCCATTGCCCGTCCCGCCGGAACGGGCCTCGTGTCCCCGGCGCGATTCGAACGCGCACTGGCCAGCACCTCGGGCTGGTGCCTCTGCCGTTGGGCTACGAGGACGTCGTGGGTGACAGGCGAGAGCCTCAGCGCGGGCTCGAACCGCGGCCTCCCGCTTACGAGGCGGGCGCTCTGACCGTCTGAGCTACAGAGGCACAGGCTGGCTTCCGCACCTGAAGCCACCGGCTGGGATACCAGGCTTCGAACCTGGAAGCTCCCGGTTCAGAGCCGGGCGGGTCTGCCAGTTCCCCCATACCCCACTGTTCACTCCCGCCTGGTGCGCCGCCAGGGAGTCGAACCCCGTACGTCCCGATAAGAGTCGGGTGCTTCACCGCTACAGCCCGCGGCGCGTAGTCGGACTTGTCAACGTCGGGAGCCGCACGCTGGAATCGAACCGGCACTCCCTGCTTGGCAGGCAGGCACACTGGCCGTTGTGTTAGTGCGGCATGGCGCGCCCTGCGTACAGGTCTCGCCTGGCAGGTCCGGCTGGGCTCGAACCAGCGGCCTCCCGGGCTTCAACCGGGCGCTCTGCCACCTGAGCTACAGACCTCCGTCGGGACGCAGCGACTCGAACGCCATATCTCCTGGGCCCAAGCCAGGCGGGGCACCACATCCCCTTCATCCCGTTGCCAGGCGGCGCGGGTCTCGGCCTCAGGCCCGACCGCTACCGCCCGTCGTGGACCGCCTCGGATTCGAACCGAGAACCCCCTGCTTGCAAGGCAGGCGCTCTGACCAGTTGGAGCTAGCAGCCCAGGGCCGGCACCCAGGGCCAGCGCAGTGGCTGGCCGCGGGTGACCGGCATCAGTCGTGCGGCTTTGGCGTGCCGCATAAAGACATATCCCGCTGTGGAGTTGTCAAATTGCAATCACATTTCCCCCGAAGGGTGGTGATCCGCAGGGGCGGCAGGAGTCGAACCTGCGACGCGCAGTTTTGGAGGCTGCCATTCTGGCCGCTGAACTACGCCCCTGTAAATTGGCAGAACAACAAGACGAGCGGAAATGAAAACCGCCCGCCAGGACGGTCCTGGGGGACGGTGCGCGTGGCCGCAAACTTGGCGTCTACGTGGGCACCATCGCCCTGTTCCCGTGCAGCATCGGCTGCGAGCAGGCGTCTAGCCTCGCTCGTTCGATGCTCAGTGAGCGGGATTTCACGTGGGCTCCTTTCAGCTTCTACAGAATCCATGGTACGAGCTAGACAGCCGGTACGCAATATATTACTTATGCCGATTGCGATTAGGGAGCGGAAAGCACCCGGCCGCTCAAAGGCAGCGGCCATCGGCGCGCTCGCGCGATCGGTGCCGACTCGAATGCTCGCGACTGGCCAGAACATCCCTGGCTCCTTTGGGAGACTGCCTGGCATGGACGTAAGGGACAGAGCGAATCCGGTGCCGGCTCGCGCCCGGCGATGGCTGGCCCTGGTCAACGAGCGTCATCCGTGGAGTCACAACGAGCACTTCCACGGCTGGATCTTGCGTAACCTTCCGGCCCGCCGCTGTGCCGCCGCGGACGTCGGCTGCGGGACCGGCGTGCTCGCCGAGAAACTGGCCGCGCGCTTCGCGCGCGTCACCGGGATCGACGCCGATGCCGCCATGGCCGCCGCCGCGAGCGCGCGCCTGGCCCTCGACCCGCGGGTGACCATCCGCCGTTGCGCCTTCGGGCAGTTCGCCGGGGCGGCCGGTGACGGTGCGGCAGACCTGGTCACGATGGTGGCCGTGCTGCACCACATCGACCTCGATGACACCATGTCCCGGATCCCGGGCTGCTGGCACCCGGCGGCCGCCTGCTCGTGACCGGCCTGGCCCGGTTGAACTCGCTGCCAGATCTGGCGGTCGACCTCATCTCGGCCGCGGCGAACCCGATGATGGGCCTGATCAAACATCCCCGCCCTGCCCGCCCAGCCGACCGACCCGCGCCCGGCCAGCCGGTCATGCCGGTCCGGGATCCCGCCACTACCCTGGCCGAGATCACCGCAGCGGCCAGAACCCATCTCCACGGCGCCGCCGTCCGGCGGCGCTTGTTCTTCCGCTACACCCTGCGCTGGGACAAGCCACCGGTGCAAGTGCCGTCACGTGGCTCGGCATACTGGCGCGGTGAGAGCAGTCGTCCTCGCTGATACCCACGCCCCGCGGCGATGGCGGCAGTGTCCGCCAGGCGTGGCGATGGTGCACGACAGTGGCACGGCCGCTGGCCGGCGGCAGCGGCTGCGGCGCTGGTTCCCTGCCGCCGAACTCGTCGTGTTCGGGCATTCGCACATACCGCTTGACGACGCTGCCGGCGGCTTCCGTGTCTTCAATCCAGGATCGCCCACAGACCGGCGCCGCCAGCTCCGCGGCACGATCGGCCTGCTGGACATCGACGACGGGCGCCTGCTCGAAGCGCGCATCGTCGCGGTGGATTCGTGATCAGCGCCCGGTCAAGCCGAACTCAGCCCGAGGCACCGAAGCGTCAGTGCTACCCGACCAGCTCGACGCCCTCGGACACCATCTGCTGGACCGCCGCCGCGGTCGTGTCCGCCGCGACTCCGGCTGTCAGGTCGATCAGCACTCGGACGGCGAAGCCAAGCCTGACCGCGTCGGCTGCCGTTGCCCGTACGCAGTGGTCAGTCGCGATCCCGGCGATGTCGACATCGGTCACTCCGCGCGCCCGCAGCCAGTCCGCGAGCGGCTGCCCAGCCGCGCCATGCTCCGCGCCGGATCCGCTGCTCACGCCCTCGAAGCCGCTGTAAGCGGCGGCATGCTCGCCTTTGACAAAGACCTCGTCGAAGCGGCTGGTGGCCAGCGCGGGATGGAAGGCGGCGCCCGCCGTACCGGCCACGCAGTGCGGTGGCCAGCTGTCGACGTAGTCCGGATGCGCGGAGAAGTGCGGCCCTGGGTCGACGTGATGGTCCCTGGTTCCGACGACCCACGCGTACTGGCTCACTGCCGGGCTCGCCAGATACCGCGTGATCGCGGCGGCGACCGCAGAGCCTCCGGCCACGGCCAGCGAGCCGCCTTCGCAGAAGTCCCGCTGCACGTCGACGACGAGCAACGCCCTGGATGCCTGGCCGGTAGACACAACCCGCACACTACGCGATCTGACCGATAGCACCTGGCACACATCTCAGCCTGTCGCGTGCGCTGCGCCACTCTCGGCGCGCCCGTCCGAGCCGTGCGATTTGCGGGCGCGTCAGCTGATGCTCGCGCGGAATCGTCCGCTGGCGACCTGGGCTACCGGACCGCCGACCCACAGCTGGCCGTCCTGATCCGGGCGGACCTGGATCGTGCTCGGGCGGCCCGTGTACTGGCCCTGATGCAGGAGCACTGGCGCGCCCGCCGGGTAGACGCCGTGATGCAGCAGATAACCGGCCGCGGGCCCCGCGGCGCTGCCCGTCGCGACGTCCTCGGTCCGGCCAGCGTTGTCCCAGGTGCGGCCCTCGGGCATGGCTGGGTCTAGGACGTAGACGAACTTCGCTCCGCAGCCCGCCAGCAGCTCCTCGAAGCCTGCCTGCCTGATGCCGGCTCGCTTAAGCCCTGCCCGAACGGGCACGATCAGATAGGGCAGGCCGGTGCTCACGACCTGCATCGGCAGCGTCGCGTCCAGGTCTGATGGAGCGAGACCCAGCGCTTCCGCGTACCCCCGTGCCTGCTCGGACCCGAGCGTCAGGCCGAGCTCAGGCCGGCCCTGGTTCATCACGGCATCCACCCATCCCGCGGCTCCCCCGGTGCGGACCTCGATGGACCGCTGCGCCACGCGCGGGCCCCAGCTCTCCTGCGCGGCGGGCGCCGGCAGCATGCCGTGCAGCACCGCAGCGCTGCCGAGCACCGGATGCCCGGCGAAGTCCAGCTCCTCGTCCTCGGTGAAGATCCGGACCGTACAGGTACGGCCGGCCAGGTCAACGTCGCTGAGGAACGCCGTCTCGAACTGCCGGGCTTCGCGCGTCAGGTCCTGCATGATGTCGGTGGGCAGGTCGTCCGCGTGCAGCACGACCACAAGCCCGTTGCCGCGCAGCGCGACCGTGCTGAAAACGTCGACATGCCAGTACTCATGATCAAGCTGCATGGCAGCTCCTCCGGATTGGCAGGATTCCGGGTGAGAATAACCCCGTGACCGACGAGCCGGCTTTCACGCAGGCACGCGTATCCGCTCGCGAGGCGGAGGTGCCCGCCGGACCGGGGACCGTACGCCGCACACCGGCCGGCCAGCGGCTGTGGCTGCCCTGATGACGACGCCACCCGAGGAGTTCCGTGCCTGGTACCACGGGCTCTGGCGGCCGTGGTACGCGGCGCTGTGGGCCGAGGCGGCCGTCGCGGCCGAGCATCCTGCTGCCGCCGACCGAATCGACCGGGCGCGGGGCGAGGATGAGCTCGCGACGATGGGCGCCATCTCGATGTCAGCAGGCAACTGAGGTCAGCATGCCGCTGAGGTCAAGCCTCCGCGATCACGGCGACGGACACCTTCATCCCGCCGGGCCGGATCGGCAGCCGCGCGCCCTGCCTGGCCGGCGGCCGATCTGGGAACCACGTGATCCACTCCTCGTTCATGCCGGCGAAGTCGTCTTCGTCGCCGAGGATGAACGTGGCGCTGAGCACCTTGTCCATGCCGCTGGAAGCCGCCGTCAGGATCGCCTGGATGTTGGTCAGGCACTGCCTGGTCTGCTCCTGGATGGTCTCCCCCACGACGAGACCGGTCGCCGGATCGAACGGGCCCTGGCCCGACACGAAGATCAGCCCGCCGCCGCGCACCGCCTGGCTATACGCCTGCGTCGACGGCGCGTCGTCGGTGTGAATGATCTGCCTGGTCATTTGCCGCCTCCTAAGGCCGCGCTTCGTGACGAGGTTGAAGGCCGTGTCCATCGCCCGGCGCACCCTGGAGAAGCCGGCCTGGCGCAGGACCTTTGTCAGCCGTGCCTCCCCAGCCTGGGCGCCGAGGCCAAGGCCCGGCCGGCTGGGCCAGCGACGCCGGCGTGCAGACCACTGTCGAGAAGCCGCAGAACGCCCGGCTCACCGGGGTCAAGTTCGCTTCGAGCGAGTCACCAGCATACGGCTCGACGAGCAGGAGCGTGCCGTCGTCGCCGAGCGCCTGCCGGATGTGGCCCGCCGCGGCGACCGGGTCTCCCATGTCGTGCAGGCAGTCGAAGAGGCAGATCACGTCGAAGCCGGTGCCGGCGAACTCCGTGGCGGTCGCGGTCTCGAACCGCAGACGCCCGCTCAGCCCTGCGTTGGCGGCTGCCTTGCGGGCCAGTTCGACCGACGGCTCAGGAACAGCGGGCTCGCATCGTCGACGTAGCCGCCGGCGGCCTGATTGCACAGCCATTCGCGGGCGTACCGCGGCGCGGTTCCGGTCCTGTCTGCCAGTTCCTCTGGCGTGACCGGGCCGTCCCCTGCCATCGCCCGGTAGAGCCGAGCCTGTCGCCGACGTGCACCAGCAGCCCGGAAATCGGAGAGCGTTCACGGGCGCGCTCGCCGGCGCATCCGTGCTGAGCACGGAACCGGCGCATCCGTGCTCAGCACGAAAGGGCCATGCGCTAGCCAGGCATCGGGCGGCCAAGGTCCTCAACCGGTGATCGTCAGGTTCGCTGGCCGCAGTAATCAGGCCATCGACCCGAGGTTCCTCGGCAGGGAAGATGCCGGGCCGGTGCTCTGATCATGCGGGTCGCTCCCGGCACAACGCCGCTAGCCCATGGTGATCGCGTCAAGCCGTTCTTTCAGGAACGCCGCCGACACCACGGCCGGGTAGTCGTTTGGCTTGCCGATCGGCGGCCGCAGCGCCTCGACGATCGCGTCGTGGTCGGCCTCGTAGAAGTACACGAGCGACACCAGGTCCTCATCGGGCGCGTCGGCCTGCGGCGGCAGCACGCGGTGCCGGTTGGACTTCCACCGGTCACCGCTCCAGCGCGCGAGCAGGTCGCCGGTGTTGATCGTGAACGCGCCCGGCACGAAGGGGGCGTCCTCCCAGCCGTCTTGCGGCGACCACACCTGCAGGCCCCCCTTGCCGGGCTCGCGGTCCAGGATCGTGACCGTGCCGAAGTCCGTATGCGGGCCGATCCTGAACTGGCCGGGCTCCGGCTCGCCGGCCACCGCCATCGGCGGGTACCAGTTGATGTTCATGGTGTGCGTCGCGTGACTTGTGTGCCTGGTGAAGAAGTCACGCTCCAGCCCGAGCGCGGTCGCGCAGAGCACCAGCAGCTCGTCGGCGAGCTCGCGCATGCGGGCCAGGTACGCGACGACGGCGGCTTGCAGGCCTGGCACCTCGGCGGGATAGACGTTGGGCTGGAACCAGTACCCGTCGACATCGGGATCCCCGGTCGGCTGGTCGGCGCCGACGGCGAAGGACTCCTTCAGGTCCGGCGGGGTTTCCGTGCCCTCGGCGTACGCGTTCGCCTCAACGCCGGGCGGCAGCCAGCCGCGGCCGGCGACCGTGACCGCGTAGCGCTGCTTGACCTGCGGCGGCAGCGCGAAGAACTTCCTCGCCTCGGCGCGGACTGCAGCGCGCATCTCGTCGGCGACGCCGTGCCCGGTGACCAGGAAGAAGCCGACGTTGCGCAGGGCGAAGTCAACCTCAGCGCCGACGGCCCCGCGGGCTGCCTCGTCTCCGCTGAACCAGGGCGTCAGGTCGATCACAGGAACTGATGACGGCATGTCCGGCTCCCCCATTCGGCGCATATAGTCACGGCGGCGCCCAATCAGTACAACAGGCCCGTCGTGGCCTGTCGAGCGGCCCTGGCGATGTGCGGGCTCAGATCCTGACCGCGAACTCCGCGAGAAGCTGGCGCTCGCCGAGCGGCGTGATCAGCAGAGCGCGCGAGGCCGGCGCGCGCCTGACCCACTCCAGGGTCATGAGCCGGGCGGCGATCACCTGGCCGAGGGTGCCCGCCATGTGCGGGCGGCGTTCTGTCCAGTCCAGGCACGGCCGCAGCACTGGCCGGCGGCCGTGGTGCAGGTCAGCGCGATCGACCCCGAGCGCGCTGAGCCTGCGCTCACCGCCGCTGGTGAGCGACCAGCCGCTGTCCGCAGCCGCGATGAGCCGGCGCTGCTCGAACGCGTCGGTCAGGGCCACTCCCAGCTGTCCTGCGAGGTGGTCGTAGCACGTGCGCGCGCGCTGCAGCGCCTTGCCGCGAGCGCTGGCGAGCGACGAGGACGTACCGGCGCGAGCGGCCAGGTCTCCCGCGGCCAGTTCCTCCCCGCCAAGCAGCGCGAGCACGAACTGGGCCCGGTGCGAGTCACCGGGCGATCTGCCGACTACGGCGAGGTCTGAGTCCGCGAGCATACGGTCAGTCTGCGCCCGCAACAGTTCAACGAATCTTGAGGTATCACGCCTGCCGGTCCTTGCCTTCAGCGCCGTAATGGCTGCTATGACACTATTTCTCCATGAAGCCCTCGGACATATCGCACCTGCACACCCTCGGCAAGCCGGCGCTCTCCCCGGATGGCAGGTTCGCCGTCGTGGCCGTCACCAGGCCGGATCTGGATGCCGATGACTACCGCGGCCGGCTCTGGCTGGTCCAGGCCGACGGCGAGGCACCGCCGCGCCCGTTCACGACGGGCTGGCGTGACTCAGCCCCCGCCTACTCTCCTGACGGCGCGTGGCTGGCGTTCCTGCGGGCGACGGGATCAGAGGGACCGGGTGCCAAGCCTCAGCTCTGCGTGATGCCGACGGCGGGCGGCGAGCCCAGGCGCGTGACTGATCATCCGCTCGGCGCCGGGGCTCCGGCCTGGAGTCCGGACTCAGGCCGGATCGCCTACGTCGCCCGCGTCCCCGACGAGGGCCGCTACACGGGCCGCGCCGAGGCCGAGGCGCCCAGGCGGATCACGACGCTGCAGTACCGCGAGGACAACCTCGGCTTCTTCGTCGACAGGCGATCCCATGTGTTCACCGTCGACCCGTTCGCTGAGCCAGCCGCCGAACCTGCCCAGGTGACCACGGGGGACTTCGACAACACCGCGGTCACCTGGAGCCCGGACGGCCAGCACCTCGTGTTCGTGTCGGCACGCCACGACGCGCGCGACACCGACCTTGCGGCTGACGTCTGGCGGTGCGCGCCTGACGGTTCTGGCCTCGAGCCGGTCACGCGCTCGCACGAGGGCGGGCTCCGGCTAGGCGCCGACCAGGTGTGCGTCAGGCCGGACGGTGACGTGGTGTATTTCACGGCCGCGGAGCTCGGCGCGAACGGCCGCGACATGCTCGGCCGCAACGTCGGCCTGTGGTCGGTCCCGACCGACGGGTCTGCGCAGCCGCGGCGGCTCACTGACGCGGAGGCCATCCACCTGGTCCGCGGCTCGGCCATCACCGCGACGCCGGCCGGCGTGCTCGCCACCGCGGAGTCCAGGGGCTCCGTCGAGCTGGTGCTCGTCCCTGATGCAGGCCAGCCGCAGCGGCTGATCACGGGCCAGCGCCAGGTCGAGGCGGCGGCCTCCAGCGGCTCGGTCACGGTCGCCGTCGTGTCGCGCCCCGCTTCATGCGGCGAGCTCATCGCCCTGTCTGGTGGAGCCGAACGCCAGCTCACGGCCTTCGCCGCGATCCCGTCGCCGTACCCGCTGACCGAGCTGACGGCTACCTCGCCCGACGGCTGTCCGGTACACGGCTGGGTCGTGCGGCCAGAAGGCCCCGGCCCGCATCCCGTGCTGCTGATGATCCACGGCGGGCCGTTCACGCAGTATGGATGGCGGCTCTTCGACGAGGCTCAGGTCTACGCCGGCGCAGGCTACGCGGTCGTCCTCGGCAACCCGCGCGGCTCCTCCGGCTACGGCCAGGCTCACGGCAGGTCGGTCATCGGCGACGCGGCCTCGAACGCGGCGTCCGACTTGCTCGCATTGCTGGACGCGGCCATCGCGGAAGGCGGCCTGGATGCCTCTCGCGCTGGGGTGCTCGGCGGCTCGTATGGCGGGTACATGACGACGTGGCTCGCCGCCCATCACGGGGAGCGTTTCCTGGCAGCCGCCAGCGAGCGCGCGGTCAACGCCATCGACAGCTTCCACGGTTCCAGCGACATCGGCTGGTTCTTCGCGGCCGCCCTGTGGGGCTCCGACCCGGACGGCTGGGCCAGGCAGAATCCGCTGACCTACGCGGAACAGATCACGATCCCGATGCTCATCATTCACTCCGAGCACGACTGGCGCTGCCCGGTCGAGCAGGCGCAGCGGCTCTTCGTCGCGCTCAGGCTGCGCGGCGTCGCGGCCGAGATGTTGCTGTTCCCTGCGGAGAGCCACGAGCTCTCCCGGTCAGGGCGGCCAAGCCACCGGCTGGCCCGCTTCGAGGCGCTCCTTGACTGGTGGTCGCGTCACCTCTAACTCGCGCCATTTCGCACGCGATTCGCTTGAACCACAGCGGCCCTGAGTCCGTAACGCTGATGGGACGCATTTCACGCGACCATTGTCCCGGTGCGATTGGCGGCACGCTACAGGGAGCGAGTTCTGGTGGACACGGCCAATTCTTCCCGTCTGGATCCTGCGCTCGAGGTGCGGGCCGGCGAACTGGTTCTGACCCTCGAGCCCGAGCGCAGCTACCGGATTGGCCGCGACCCGAAGTCCGACGTCGCGGTGGACGACCCCCGGGTTTCCTGGCGGCACGCAGTCCTGCGGATAGAGCAGGACTGGTGGCTGCTGGAAGACCTGGACAGCACGAACGGGACGTTCCTCGGACCCGACCGCGTCAGGCGGATCGAGATCACCGGCGTCTGCGAGTTGCGCCTCGGGCACCCCGACGACGGGCAGGTTCTCGCGTGCTCGGTGACCGTGCCCGCGATGCGCCCGCCGCCAGAGACGTACCTGCCAGCGGGTCACGCCGCCCCGCCGCCCCTTCTGGCCGGCGGGCAGCAAGGTACGGCCTTCACCGCCGAGCGGCGGCCGAGCGCGGTTCGCCCCCTCCCGGCCCAGGTGCTGCGCATCGGCCGCGACCCAGGCAATGACGTTGTCGTCGGAGACCTGAGCGTCTCCCGCAATCACGCGGAGCTGCGGCGGGTAGCCCAGGGCCAGTTCAAGATCGTGGACCTGGACAGCTTCAACGGCACGTTCGTCAACGGGCAGCGGGTCCTGACCGCCCCCGTCACCGAGAACGACGTCATCGGCATCGGCCGGGCCAGCTACCGGCTCGTCGGTGACGAACTGCAGGAATTCATCGACACAGGCGACGTCTCGCTCGTGGCGCGGGACCTGAGGGTCCAGTTGCCGGGCGGCAAGGTGATCCTGGACGATGTCAGCTTCCCGCTCGGCGAGCGCTGCCTGCTGGGCGTCATCGGGCCAAGCGGCGCAGGCAAGTCAACGCTGCTCGGAGCGCTGACCGGGATGCGGCCGGCCACCGCGGGGTCTGTGCTCTACGACGGCCGCGACCTCTATGCCGACTACGCCGAGCTGCGGCACAGGATCGGCCTGGTTCCCCAGGAAAACATCCTGCATACCCAGCTCTCAGCGAGGCGTGCGCTTAGTTATGCCGCCGAATTGCGATTCCCGCGCGACACCAGCGCAGCCGAGCGGGACCGGAGGATCGCCGAGGTACTTGGCGAGCTCTCACTGAGCCAGCACGCGGGCACCCGGGCCTCCGCGCTGTCCGGCGGCCAGCAGAAGCGGGTGAACGTCGCCCTCGAGTTGCTCACGAAGCCGTCGTTGCTGTTCCTTGACGAGCCGACGTCTGGCCTTGATCCCGGGCTCGACCTGTCGGTGATGGAGATGATGTCGGGGCTGGCCAGGGACGGCAGGACCGTCGTCGTGGTGACGCACAGCGTCGCCAACCTGGACACCTGTGACCGGCTGCTGGTGCTCGTGCCGGGCGGGAAGATGGCGTTCTTCGGGCCTCCAGCCGACGGCCTGCGGCACTTCGGCCAGCCAGGCTGGGCTCAGGTCTTCCGCGCGTTCGAGGCCGAACCTGACCGGGACTGGGCCGGGGAGTTCCGGCGTTCGCCGTTCTTCGCCAGGTACGTCGCCGCAGCCGGGCAGGCAGAGCGGGCAGGCCGCGCGCCGGGCCGCGGGACGCCGCCACCGCCGAGGCCGCAGAACCGGCTGGGCCAGATGTCGACGTTGATCAGGCGGTACGCGGCCGTGATCGCTTCGGACCGGAACTACGTGGCCGCCATCGCGCTGCTGCCTGTCATTCTCGGCGGCCTGATCAGGGCCGTTCCCGCACCGCAGGGCCTGACCGGCACGAACAACGGCGACGCCCAGTCGGTCCTGCTGGTCCTCATGCTCGGCGCCTGCCTGACCGGCGTAGCGAACGCGGTCAGGGAACTGGTGAAGGAGCGTGCCATCTACGCCAGAGAACGCGCGGCCGGGTTGTCGGCCGGCGCGTACCTGTGGTCCAAGCTGGTCGTGCTCGGCGTGATCAGCGCCGTTCAGGCCGTCGTGCTCGTGGTCATCGGGGTGGCCGGGCGGCCGTTGCCCGCGCGGGGAGCGTTTGTCACCGGCCTGCCGCTTGTCGAGCTGATGCTCGCCGTCGCCGTGCTCGCGGTGGCCTCGATGACGATCGGCCTGCTGATCTCCGCGGTAGTCAACTCCTCCGACAAGACGATGCCGTTCCTGGTCGTCGTCGTGCTCCTCGAGGTCGTCCTCAGCGGCGCTGTCTTCCCGCTGAACGGCAAGCTCGGCCTCGAGCAGTTCGCCTGGATCTCGCCGTCGCGGTGGGGATTCGGCGCGACCGCGTCGACGTCGAGCCTGAACCAGATCTCGCCCGCGGTCCCGGGGACCAAGCCGGACCCGTTGTGGAACCACGGCTCGCATGCCTGGCTGCTTGAGATGGCCGCGCAGCTCGCGCTCATGGTGCTGTTCATCGCGCTGACCTGGCGCCGCCTCAGCAGCGCCGGCCCGGCTCGCCGGCGGTAACCCAGAGGTCTCAGGCCGGCGGCCGAGCCGGGCCGCGGGTGTAGCGGTGCTTCACGCCGCGCGGGAAATAGCGGGGATCGCCGGCTGGCAGCAGCCGTACCTGCGGCGCCTGCCGGTCTTCGGGTACGTAGTGCGCGAACTCGCTGTTCAGCGCGCGCAGCTGCGCGGTGATCGCGCCGGCCGCGAGTCCGGCCCGCTCAGGCGTGTCCTGCTCTCCGGGCGCGAGCTCCACCGTGACCGAGAGATGCCGGTCGCGGTCGGCGTCCTCGAGCACCTCAAGCACGAACTTCCCGGTCACCCAGCCGTTGATCTCGGGCTGCTCGAGGCCGACGGTGACGTTCTCGGGATAGATATTCGCGCCGAAGTACGAAACGGTGAAGTGCGAGCGGCCGAAGACAAACACGAATGGCATCCGGTGCACGCCACGGTCCAGGCCAGCGGCCAGCGGGTCGAATCCGTGCGCGGCGCAGAACGCCATCATGTCGTCGAAGGCGATGACGCCGCCTTCATCGGCGATGTGGTACCTGACGAGCGGAACCCCGTTGTCGCCGGAGAACAGCAGCGTGCCGTCGCGGGCCTCGAAGAACCGCTGATACGGGTCGTGCTGCACCAGCGTCGGCAGCCGCGACTCGCCGAACAGGTCACGTGCCGCCCCGCGGTCGCCGGCGACGGCGACCGCCGTCGCGCTGGGCGCCAGCTGACAGCGTGAGGTGAACACATCCCTCGGGACCTTCAGGATGAGCAGCCTGAACGGATCGGGACACACGATCCGGCACGGACGGGCGCTGTCGTGCACGGTGAAGTCGCCAGGTCTCAGGGCCGCCTCGCGGCCGTCCTGGGAGACCACGGTGCGACCGCGGATGGCGAGGTTCACCATGAAGTCATCGTCGGGCGAGCCGCGGATCATGGCCGGCGTCCTGTACACCGCGTGCGGATCGGCGATGACGGTCGCTACCTGGAGACCGCCCAGATTCTGAGCCGTCACCTCGGCGCGGAAGCCCTCGGCCCTGGGCTTCAGCCGCTCTACGCCGAGCCGGACGAAGGTCGCGCATACCACGTCGTGCCAGTAGCTCAGCTGGGATCGCCGGTCGACCGTGACGGTCGAGAATCGCAACCGACATGCAGTAAGAGCCAATCATCCGTGCATCCACAGTCAAGCACGGGCTGAGCAGCCCATTTAGCCTCGATCCGTCGAAAGGAAGCACCATGACAACGGCCGAGGATGTCATCAGCAACTACGTCGGGATCGAAGCGCGCGTAGATAAGATGCGGGACAAATACGCGCTCAAGGAGGGTTACGTAGATGGCGGGGGCTCGCCGTGGGTCCCGTTCATTCCGAATGTCTTCATCAAGCACCTGACCTTCGACATCCGCAGCAGCAGCGCGGCCAACGTGCTCTGGGTGCAGGCCGGCGGCGAGCTCGGGCGGCACCGCCACCGCGGCCCGGTATCCGGCTACGTGCTGGAGGGAAGCTGGCTGTACCGGGAGTACTCGTGGGTGGCGAAGCCGGGTGACTTCGTGAGGGAGAGCCCAGGCAGGACGCACACCCTGTACTCAGAGCACGGCATGAAGACGATCTTCTGGCTTAACGGCCCGCTGGAGTTCCTTGACGAGCAGGACCGGGTCATGGAGACAGTCGACGTGTTCTGGTTCATCAACCACTACGAGACTTACTGCCAGGAGCAGGGCATCCCGATCGACGAGCGCCTGTACCTGTGACGAGGGGCGGCGCTCGGCATCCACGGCAGGCTGCCCTCCTGAAACTGGACCGGTCAGCCGTCAGCCGCCCATGAGCTTGCGGGTCGTGGCCACGATGTCGGTGCCCGAGGTGACCACGATCCCGCTCGCAAGCCTCCTGGCTTGCGAGGCCAGCGCGGCGGCCAGGTCGACACCAGCATCAGGAGCGGCCCGGCCGGCTCCTTCGAGCACCCGGAGCGTCGTGGCCGGAATCGTGATATCGGGCACCTCGTGAGCCAGGTACTCGGCTTCCTCGACGCTCGTCAGGGGCCTGAGCGCGGCCAGCACGGGAACCCGGCCGTCGATGGTCGTGAGCAGCCGCTCCAGCCCGGCGAGCTCGTAGACCGGGCGGGTGATCAGGAAGCCAGCCCCGGCCGCGATCTTGGCCAGTGCACGGTCAGCTTCCCTGGTCAGGTCATGGCTGCCAGGATTGATCCTGGCGCCAATCTCGAAGTCCGTCTTGACGCCGAGATGCAGGCCGTAGTAGTCGGTCCCGCGATTAAGGCCCGCGAGCAGCTCGATCAGCCCGATCGAGTCGACATCCCAGATGCCGTCCACATGCGGGTAGTCACCGAGCAGCGGCGGCATGCCCGTCTCGCAGACGATCCGCCGCAGTCCGAGTGCATGCGCACCGAGCAGGTCGGCTTGCAGCGCCATGATCGTCCTGTCCCAGGTCGTCACGCTGGCCATCGTCTCGATCCTCGCGGCCTGATGCAGGTGCAAGGCCAGGTCGAGCACGCTGATCTGAGCCCGGCTCGTGCGCGCCGCGGCGACCGAGATGAGATCGACGCCAGCGTCACGGAGCTCGCTGGCCAGTTCGGCGGTCCGGCCGACGTCACCGGTCGGAGGCGTGGTCAGCTCGGCAGCGATCAGCTGGCGCCCTGGCTGTGCGAGTGAAACCGGCGTCCGTTCGCCCGCCGCCATCAGCGGCGTCGAGCTGCCCGGGCTGGCGCTCAGGGTCGCCCGTGGCATCCGGTCCTGGCGGTGATCGCTGGCGACCTGGACGGCAGCGGCTAGCTGCTGGGGGGTCGTGCCGCAGCACCCGCCCACGATGGATGCGCCGGCCTCAAGTGCCTGGCGGGCGTAGCGGGCGAAGTACTCGGAGTCGATGTCGTACTCAAAGCGCGCGGCTGCGACCCGGCGAGGCAGCCCGGCATTCGGCTGGAACGTCAGTGGCAGGTCGGTGTGCTCGCGAAGCTCGCGCAGGACGACGAGCGATCGCTGCGGTCCGAGCGTGCAGTTCGTGCCGAACGCGGCGACAGCTGCGCTAGCCGCTGCCGCGGCGACCTCGCGCGGCGTGTGCCCGCTCAGGGTCAGGGTGTCGGCACCGAACGTGGCCTGCGCAATCACCGGGATCTTGGCCACCTCGGCCGCCACCTGCATCGCCTCGATGAGCTCCTCCAGATAGCCGAAGGTCTCGAGCATGATGATGTCGGCGCCCGCCTTGGTGAGAGCGTCGATCTGCTCACGCAGCGCGTCGGAGCGCTCGTGCGGACCGACGCGCGGCCGTTGCTGGACGGTCACAGGCGGCGAGACCGAGCCCGCCACCAGCACACCGCTGCCGGCCGGGATTGCCTGCCTGGCAATCCGGACGCCGACCTTGTTGATCTCCGCGACGCGGTCTCCGAATCCGTGCTCGGCCAGCCGGAGCCGGCTGGCCCCGAAGGTGTTTGTCTGGAGGATGTCGACGCCAGCGCTGATGTAGCTGTCGTGAATGGTCCGCACCAGGGCCGGATTGGTGAGGTTAAGCGCCGGCAGAGCCTGGTCGAGTGAGTTGCCCGCCGCGTGCAGCATCGTCCCCATTGCCCCGTCGCAGACCATGATCACCTTGTTTGACAGCGCGGCGCTCAAGTTCATCGCTGGCCCTCGAGGGCGTTGAGGATCTCCGCGGCGACCTCGGCCATCAGGCGGTCGCGATGCGTGCCGAGGTTCAGGCCAGTGATTTCCTCCACGCGGCGGATCCGGTAGCTGACGGTATTGGGGTGCACGTGCAGCTGCTGGGCGGCCCTGCGCGGGCTGCCGTTCTCCCTGAAGTAGGCGGACAGCGTGGCCAGGTAGTCGACGCCCGTACTGCGCTCCTCGTCGCCAAGTCCCCCGAGGACCTCGAGTGCGAACGACCGCAGATCGCCGACATCCGGCACCCGCAGCAGCAGGCGGTGGATGCCGAGATCTGCGAAAGCTGTAATCGTGGCGACCTGGCCCATCCGCCGGCTGACTGCCAGCGCACGGCTCGCCTCCGCGTACGAGCGGGCGATCTCGCCGGCGGATGCGCAGGGATTGCCGATGCCGGTCCCGGTAACGCGGGCCGACTGCCCGTTGCCCGCGGCGCACGCCCTGGCGAGCGCACGGCCCTGGTCGATCGGCTCCGAGCCGTCGCCGCTGACCGGGACGATGGCTACCACCTCATCGACGCGGCTCACCACGACGGCATCAGGCGCGTGCCGGGCCAGCAGCAACTCGACCGGCGACGATCCGGCTCCCGCCCTGGCCGCCGGGACGGCCAGGGCCACGACGTAGTACTCCCTGGTCGGATCCAGGCCGAGGTGACGAGCCCAGCGCTCCACCTCAGGATCGCCGCGATCACGGCTGAGCAGCAGACCCTCCACGAGCTGCTGGCGAGCTCGGCCAGCGGCTGCTGTGACGACGAGGTCGCGGCCCAGCACGATCCCGCACACCATCGCCGCGTGCTCGACCGCGAGCAGCCGCATGTCCTCCGTCAGTCCCATGTCACGGCTGCCCGCCGTCAGCAGATACCCGGCCACATCCTCGCCGACCGATACCGGCGCGACTACCACCTGCTGGCCGCCGCGACCAGCGCCTGGCACGGCGAGCGGCCTGCGGCTCCTGGCGGCCGCGGCTAGGACGGTCCGCAGCCTGGCGTCCCTGGCATCATCCCGCAGCCTGCTGGCCGATCCGTGGCCCTCGGCGAAGGCCAGAACTTCCAGCGCTCGGTCGACGATGACAACGCCCGCGCCGGTGCTTTCCGCGAGCACCCGCGCGATCGGAGCGAGCTCGGTGGTCTGGGAAGCGAGCGCGGACAGGTGGCTGCACATCGCGACCAGCCGGCGCAGCAGCGCTGCCTCGTCGTGACCACCGAGGCCGGCCGAGGCAACCGCCCTGGCAGCCCGAGGCTCCGGCGCGGCCGGACTCGCCGACATGCCACGGATGGCCATGCGCGGACTGTAACTGGCTGACCAGCGGCCAGGCAATGGCCCGCGAGAACTTGGCCGGTAAACAAGTTCCGGCATTGTGCTAAGACACAGGCAGCAATGCCGGCTGGTTGTGATCTGACGAACAGAGATCGTCACATGCCCGGTTACTTCCATACAACGAGCGCCAAGCGGCACCTCTGGCCGGCCATCGCGCGTTGTGCTGGCGAACAAGCGCGGTCCGTCTACGTTGACCCGCGGCCCGACGACTTAGGCGGCCATGACTGGCAGCATGGCGGTAAACCGGATGTCGCCAGGCAGGGAGATCGGCGTGCACGACGACCATTCTCGGTACACATGGTTCCGGCCGTTCCGGTGCCGGTTCGCCGGCATTCTCGAGCAGGCGCGCCTTGGCCCGGCAACCAGGCTGGCCGACGTCAATGCTTGTTGAGTTCCGGCCAGGCGCCAGGCTGCGGGGCACGAACCCGGTCGACTTCACCGCGTCAGTCACCCCGGTCCTGGTAGCGCTGGCCGACGAGCCAGCCAGCGCGGTCTCGCTCGACCTGGACCGGGTGCGGGTGGCCTGTGACTGGGTGCAGTACAGGGAGAACTTCCGCGACGTCGTCGACGTGCGGCCGGTCCTGACCATGCCGCCCGATGCCGGAGCCGGACAGCCGCCGCTGCCAGCGGGCGTTCCCGCGTACGACCGGGAGATCGCGGTGGACGTGCGGCGCAGCGGCGGCGTCCCGCTGCGGAAACTGACCGCGGCACGGTTGCTCGACGACGGCACCGACCGGATCTTCCTCGAGGACTGGGGCCCGGGCAGCCGCAGCTGCATCTGGGAATTCAATGCGTGCTACTGGTCGGCGCTCGAGCTGTGGGAGAAAGCGGCCGGCCGCGGCTACGAGCAGGCGCTTCCCGGCGGCCAGAGCGATGCCCGCAACCACGGTGCCGCTCGCGACCTGGCGAACGAGCTTTTTGCGGTCTGGGAGCGGCTGGCGTCCTCGCGCGCGCTGCCCCCCGAGCTGTACGTGGCCGAACTGGGCGTCGGCAACGGCAGCCAGGCCAAAGTGTTCCTTGACGAGTTCAGGGAGGCCGACGAGGCCAGGGGCCCCGGGTACTACCGCAGGCTGCACTACCTGATGTGCGACTACTCCCAGCACGTTCTCGACCTGGCCGTGCAGACGGTCACCGGGCACGAAGGGCACGTGAGCTGCCTCTGGCTGGACGCCACGCGGCCAGCTACCTCGCTCGGCTTTCTGAAGGGCAGGATCTTCCTGCTGTACATCTCCAACGTCTATGACAACCTGCCCACCGACGAGGTCGCCCAGCTGGGAGGCCGTACCTACCAGGTGCAGACCAGGGCGTATTTCCCGTTGGCGAGGGCTGCCGAGCTGGCCGCGTCGGTGTCGGCCGTGCCGGCGGAGCTGCCGGGACTCGTGGGCAAGCTGCTGCGGGTCGGTCCGGCGCTGCTCCCCGACGCAGCGCCCGGCCATATCCGCGACGTCGACGCTGCCGTGGCGTTCTGGCGGCAGGCATGGTCGCTGCTGCGGCTGGCAGAGCGGTACGTCCCGCTGGGCGGACTCGATCTCTACCCGCTGGCCGGCCTGATGAACGGCGAGATGCTCAGGCCACTGCTGGAGTCCGGTCCCGACGTCCGGATGCACGTCAACAACGGCGCGCTGGCCAGCTTCGCGGACAGCATTGACCTGCTCCACCCGTTCGGGAAAATGGTGTGTCACGACCTGTTCGTGACCGATGTCCAGGCGTATCGCACAGGATTCCGTGGCCCGGGTAAGTATGACGGTTCGGTCGTGAACTGGGTGAACGGCCCGCTGCTCGGGCATGTCGGCCGCCGGCACGGGCTCGACGTGCGGTACGAGCCGTTCCGGCACCGCAGCGGCGGGCACATCGTGACCATGACGGCCCAGGCGCGGGACTGACATGGTCAGGGTTTCCTTGCCGGCGCGCGTGCCGCTGCTGCCCACGACGGTCGTGGGCTCTTACCCGGTGCCCGAGTGGATGGAGCGCCTGAAGACCGACTACTTCCGCGGTCGCATGAGCCACGCGCAGCTCGCTGACCTGCATGAGATGGCGATCAAGGCGGCGCTGCGCGACCAGGAACTCGCCGGGATCGACATCGTCTCCGACGGTGAGCTGCGGCGCGACAACGACATCGACTATTTCCTTGCCCGCCTGCCCGGCATCGAGATCCCCGATCATGCGAAGGACTTCTATTTCGACTACTACCAGGCCACGCTGAGCTCTCCGCTGGCGGCGGCCGCCGGCACGCCGCTGCGGCTTGCCGATGACTTCGCGTTCACCGCCGCCCAGACCTCCGCCCCGGTCAAGTTCTCCTTCACCGGGCCGTTCTCGCTGGCCAGGCACGTCCGGGGAGATGCGTACCCGGAGCACCGCGACCTGGTACTGGCGATCGCGGGGATCCTGAATGCCGAGGCGCGCGCGCTCAGCGGCAACGGGGCTGAGCTCCTGCAGATTGACGAGCCGTTCCTGGCGGGCTACCCGGACCAGGTGAGCACCGCTGTCGATGCCGTCAACGTCGTCACCCAGGACGTCGACGTCACCTGGGCGCTGCACGTGTGCTATGGCAACCGGTACGCGCGCCCGCTGTGGGAAGGGCACTACGATTTCCTGTTCCCCGCCGTGCTGAGCGCCGCCGTCGACCAGCTCGTTCTGGAGTTCGCCCGCAAAGGCTATGAGGATCTGCCCGTGCTGGAGAAGTCCGGTTGGGACCGCGCTGTCGGGCTCGGCGTGATCGACGTGAAGGCCACGACCGTCGAGTCGCCGGAGATCGTCGCCGGCCGGATCCGTCAGGCGCTGGAAATCGTGCCCGCGGACCGGCTCATGATCAACCCCGACTGCGGACTCCGGCACCTGCCAGGACCTGTGGCCAGGGCCAAGCTGGCCGCCATGGCCCAGGGTGCCCGCGCTGTCCGAGACGAGCTTGCCCGTGCTCAACCCGGTTCGGGCGCCGTCACCCCATCTCCAGATTCGCCCGCCGTCACACGCTAGGGACCCGAACCATGACGCAGCAGGAAACAGGCGACTACCTGTTCACTTCCGAGTCGGTGACCGAAGGCCACCCGGACAAGGCCGCCGACGCCATCTCGGACGCTGTGCTGGATGCCGCCCTGACCAGCGACCCGCACTCCAGGGTTGCCTGTGAGACGCTGATCACGACCGGGATGGTAGTGATCGCCGGCGAGATCACCACGCCGCGCCACCTCGACTACGCTCAGGTCGCCCGCGACACGCTCGTGCGGATCGGCTACGACAACGCCGACTGCGGGTTCGACGGCCGCACCTGCGCGGTGCTCGTGGCGCTGGACCAGCAGTCCCCGGACATCGCCCAGGGCGTCGACCGGTCGCACGAGCACCGCGGCCAGCTCTCCGACGACACGCTCGACCTGGCTGGCGCCGGTGACCAGGGCATGATGTTCGGGTACGCGACTGACGAGACGCCCGAGCTCATGCCGATGCCGATCGCGCTGGCGCACCGGCTCGCCCGCAGGCTCGCCGCGGTGCGCAAGGACGGCACGCTGCGCTACCTGCGCCACGACGGGAAGACTCAGGTCACCGTCCGCTACAGCGGCCACGCGCCGGTAAGCGTAGAGCGGGTGCTGATATCCGCTCAGCACGCACCTGACGTCACGAGCGAGCAGATCCGCGAGGACATGTGGGAGCACGTGGTCAGCGCGGGCTTGCCGGCCGGGCTCTGCGACGCCGCGGCGCTCCGGGCCAGCATGCTCGTCAACCCGACGGGCCGGTTCGTGATCGGCGGGCCAGCCGGCGACGCCGGGCTGACCGGCCGGAAGATCATCGTAGACACCTACGGCGGCTCAGCCCGGCACGGCGGCGGCGCGTTCTCCGGCAAGGACCCGTCCAAGGTGGACCGCAGTGCCGCGTATGCGGCGCGGCATCTCGCCAAGAACGTGGTCGCCGCCGGCCTGGCGCGGCGCGCAGAGGTCCAGGTCGCCTACGCGATCGGGGTTGCCCGCCCGGTCTCGCTGCTGATCGACACGTTCGGTACCGAGCGGATAAGCCGGGACCTGATCGCACGTCTCGTCACCGAGCATTTCGACCTGCGCCCGGCCGCGTTCCGCCGCAACCTGGAGCTGCACCGGCCGATCTACTCCCTGACCTCCGCCTACGGACATTTCGGCCGTACCGATGTCGACTTGCCGTGGGAGCGGACCGACCGCGTGGCCGAGTTGCGCGCGGCGGCCGGGCTTCCCGCCGGGCCGGTGCGGGCGGGGGTCTGACCGTGCGTGCCCCGCCGGAACCATGGCCTAGTCAGAGAGCGGAAAATGGCAGGCAACTTGCCGCCCGTCACCGAGCGCGCGAAGTTCGGGCACCTCGGCCGCGCACCGCTCCTCCGCCAGCGGACAGCGGGTGCGGAACCGGCAGCCGCTCGGCGGATCAAGCGAGGACGGCGGCTCGCCGCTGATCACGCCGGCGGTGGCCCGCTTCCCGTCCGGTGGCGACGGGTCCGGGATGGAGTTGAGCAGTGCCAGGGTGTACGGATGCAGCGGATCGCGGTAGATGTCGCGCACCGCGCCTATCTCGCACAGCTTCCCCAGGTACATGACGGCGACCCGGTCGCTGACCTGCTTCACCAGGGCCAGGTCGTGCGCGATAAAGAGGTACGACAAGCGCATCTGGCTGCGGAGCTGCTCGAAGAGGTTGAGCACCTGGGCCTGCACGAGCACGTCGAGTGACGAGACCGGCTCGTCGCAGATGATCAGCTTGGGTTCCAGCACCAGGGCCCTGGCGATGGCCACGCGCTGGGCCTGCCCGCCGGAGAGCTCACGCGGATGCCGTTTGCCGAAGCCGGCGGGGTCGAGTCCAACGCGATCGAGCAGGGCATTCACGCGCTCATCGCGGTCGCTGCGCGAGCCGATGCCGTAGGCGACCAGCGGCTCGGCCACGATCCGGGAGACGGTCCATCTCGGGTCGAGCGACCTGAACGGATCCTGGAAGACCATCTGCATGTGCCGCCGAACCGGTTTCATCGCCCGGTGCGGCAGACTGACCAGGTCGGTTCCCTCGAAGATCACCTCGCCGTGTTTCGGCGGTGGCGCCTGGATGACCGACCGGGCCAGCGTCGATTTCCCCGAGCCAGTCTCGCCCACGATGCCGAGCGTATCGCCGGAGCGCAGCTCGAAGGACACGTCGGAGACCGCCTGGAGCACACCGCCTTTCGCCCCGCCGTAGTCACGCATGACGAACTCCTGGACCAGGTGCCGCACGTCGAGCAGAACGTCGCCACTGGTCGCCGGGTTGTTCCCCGTCTGGCTGACACCGGTCGCCTCGGTCACGTGACGATTTCCTTCCCGCACGGGTGCCAGCACGCCCACCAGTGGCCGGCCTCGTGCTCCTCCAGCGCGGGGGCGTCTCGCCGGCAGTCTTCCTGCGCGTCGGGACAGCGCGGCGCGAACGAGCACCCAGGCAGGACCGTGGACAGGTCGGGAGGCCGTCCGCCGACCACCGGGAGCAGCGTGTGCGGCTCCTGCTCGATCCGCGGGATGGCGTTGAGCAGGGCACGCGTATACGGCATCCGCACCTTGCCGAACAGATCGCCGGTCGCCGCCCGCTCAACCACCCGGCCGGCGTACATCACCAGCACCTCCTGCGCGTAGGAAGCGGCGAGGGCGAGGTCATGACTGATCATCACCAGCGCGGTGCCGAGCTGCCGCTGCAGATCGAGCAGGAGGTCCATGATCTGCGCTTGCGTCGTGACGTCAAGCGCGGTCGTGGCCTCGTCGGCGATAAGCAGCCGAGGCTCGCATGCGAGGGCAATCGCGATCACTACGCGCTGCCGCATGCCGCCAGATAGCTGGTGCGGGTATTCGAAGAAACGCCGTTCTGGCGCGGGCAGGCGCACAAGTCGCAGCAGCTCAACGGCGCGCTCGTGCGCCTGGGCCCGGTCAAGTGGCAGGTGGCACCTGATCGCCTCGGTGATCTGCGTGCCGATCCGCATGGTCGGGTTCAGGGACCGCTCGGGGTCCTGGAAGACCATGGCCGCGTTGCGGCCGCGATGATCCTGCAATTCCTTCTCGCCGCGGCCGACGAGCTCCACGCCGTTGAACCGGATCGAGCCCGAGACGCGCGCGGTCCGCGGCAGCAGGCCCATGATCGCGTACGCGCTGACCGTCTTGCCCGAGCCCGACTCGCCGATGATGGCCACGGTCTGTCCGGGCTCCACCGTGAAGCTGATGCCCTGCACGGCGTTGACGACCCCACCGCGAGAGCGGAAGCGCACGCGCAGGCCGGAGACGTCGAGCAGCGGGGCAGCGGCCGGATCGGCGGCGGCCAGGGCCTGCTCCCCGAGCTGGCCGGTCACGAGCGCACCGCCCAGCGCGCCCGCAGTCCGTCGCCCATCAGGTTCAGGCAGACGACCGTCACGAACAGGAAGATGCTCGGCACGATCACGAGACTGGGACGTATGGACAGCATGGTCTGTCCGACCGCGATCTCCTTGCCCCAGCTCGGAGCCGGGTCAGGGATGCCGTAGCCCAGGAAGTCAAGCGCACCTTCCAAGATGATCGTCACGCCCGCCCCGAGCAGGCTGAAGGTTGCTAGCTGGGGCATCATGTTCGGCGCGATGTGACCGGCGAGGATCCGCCATGGCTTCGCGCTGGCAAGCCGTGCCGCGACGACGAACGGCTGGTCCCGGAGCCGCAGCGTCGCGGCTCTCGCGATGCGCGCGAAGGCCGGAATGCTGAACGCCGACAGGGCCCAGATCACGTTCAGCTCGCTCTGGCCCAGACTGTCGACGATCGCCAGGACGAGCACCAGCGAAGGAAACGCGATGAAGACGTCCAGCACGCGCATCAGCACCGCTTCCACCGGGCCGCCGGCATAGCCGGCGATCATTCCCAGAAGCCCTCCGACCACCAGGCCGATGACCTGCACCGCGGCTGCCACCTCGAACGACACCCGGCCGCCGTAGAGGATCCTGGCCATGATGTCGTTCCCGACGGTGTCGGTGCCGAAGATGTGACCAGGAGACCACATCGGAAGCCCGGAACTGAGGATGGATCCCCCCGTCGGCAGCGGCACGGGGAAGACGACCGGCCAGAGGAAACAGAAGAACAGCAGGACGAGCAGCACGGTGCCGGAGATCGTGATCTCCAGCGTGCGCAGCACGCCACGCGCTCGCCAGAACCGCCCGGCGGCAGCGATGTCACCTGCTGGCAGCGCGGGCGACAGGGCATCAGCTACGGGAACGGCCATGACGGATCCTTGGGTCGAGGACGTCGTAGAGCAGGTCGGTGCCGAGGTTGGCGAGTACGACGATGGCGGCGAAGATCAGCACGATACCCTCGACGAGCGGAACGTCCCGGTTGTTGATCGCCCTGAGCAGCTGGAACCCGACGCCGGACACCCCGAAGATCTGCTCCACGATCACGGTTGTCCCGATGAGCGTCGCGAGGTTGAGCCCGATGACCGTGATCAGTCCGATAAACGAGTTCCGCAGCGCGTGCCGGATCAGCACCTGCCAGCGGGACAGGCCCTTGGCGAGGGCGGTCACGGTGTAGTCCTCGGACTGCATCTGTTCGAGCAGGTCGGCGCGCAGGAACCGGGTGTAGAAGCCGATCAGCGGAATGGCGATGGTGATGGCCGGCAGGGTCAGGTCCCTGATATCTCCCCCTGTCCCCTGCGCGAGCGCCGGGAACCACCGCAGGTCGACGGCGAACACCAGCGCGAGCAGCAGGGCGAGCACGTACGGTGCGACGGACAGGCTGCCCATGGCCAGGGCCATGCTGATCCGGTCAACGACGCCGCGCGGCCGGCGAGCGGAGAAGACGGCCAGCGGGACCGAGATCACGATCGTGATGATCAGCGCGTAGACAACGAGCTCGATGGTGACGGGGAGGCGCTGGGCGAGAATCGACGTGACGCTCTGGTTGTAATACAACGAGGTGCCGAGGTCGCCGTGCAGAGCTCCGCCGAGCCAGTGCCCGTACCGGATGAAGAACGGCTCGTTGAGATGCAGCTTGATGGACAGGGCCCGGACTTCCTGAGGAGTGGCGTTCGCCCCGAGCAGTGCCGACGCGGCGTCGCCCGGCAAGGCGTTCAGGACGATGAAGGTCAAGAACGTCACGCCCCACAGGACAGGAACGGCGATGAGCAGCCGGCGGCCGACTACGCGCAGGGCCGACGAGCCTGCCAGGCGGCGGCGCAGGGGCCCGCCGCCCGCCTGGCGGCTTGGCTCGACGCTGGGACCGCCTGGCTGTCCCACGGTGGCCGAGCTGGTCATGATGGTTGCGGTCCGCGCATCATCCGCTGCTTGTATAGACGTCCTGCCAGAGGATTCCGGGGAGAACGACGATGGTCGGGATCGGCGTGGTGAGTCCCGGTCCGTGAATGCCCTTGGCAGCGATGTTGTAGCCCGCGATGGGGAACAGGAACGGCCCGTATGCCTTGCTGGCGATGTACGCGCTCAGATCGGCGTAGAGCTTTGCCCGCTTCTTGTTGTTGATGGTCGAGGCAGCGGCGTTGATCAGGCCGTCTACCTTCTTGTCCTTGACGCCGGTGAACGGGGAGGTCGATGAGAACCGGAAGGCGACCCCGACGCCCGTGCCCGGGTCATACGCCCCGGCCGTCTGCAAGAACGCCTGCCATTTGTGTGACTGGAAGGTGGAGATCAGCCCGGTCAGGTCGAAGGTCTTCAGGCTGACCTTCATCCCGGCCTGCTGCCATTGCGTCTGAAGCGCCTCGTCCAGCGCCTCGGCGACCGGGCTGGTGATGGTGTAGAGCGTGATGTTCATGCCACCCACCTGCCTGACCAGCGCCTTAGCCTTCGCGAGGTTGTAGCCGATGTAGCCGGGTACCACCGGCTCGTAGAACAGGCCGGCCTTGGCAGTGAATGACTGGGTCACCGGATAGGTGTTGTTGAACAGCTTCTCGTCTATCTGCGCCGCGTTGGTGGCGTAGTAGATCGCCTGCCTGGCCTTGATGTTGTTGAACGGCGCGGCCATGGTGTTCAGCTGGATGTCGTAGGGCGACGTCGACGGCTCGGCTGTCACCGTGAAGTGCGAGCTGAACGTCTTCACCAGCTGCGGCGTCGACATGCCCTCGTACACCTGGCCGGACCCGGCCAGCATCGCCTCGTACGCCGCTTCGTCAGACGCGACGGGCTTGAAGATCAACTTGTCGAGGTAGGGCTTGCCTTTCTCCCAGTAGTGCCGGTTCCGCTTGAGTACCAATTGGGAGCTCGGAGTGTCGCTGACGACAACGAAGGGCCCTGCGCCGACCGGCTTGAGCGCGAATGCCTTCTCGCCCATCTTCTTGTAAGCCGTCGGTGAGGCGATCCAGTTGAAGATGTTGTCCTGAATGCCGTTGATGAACGGCGCGTCTACGTAACTCAGCGTCAGCGACAGGCTGTAGGGCCCGGTCTGGGCGATCTGTGGCGGACTGAGGAAGATCGGTTTGCAGGTGCAGGTGCCCGCGAGGTCACGCTTCCAGTTCCAGACAACCGCGGCGGCATTGAACGGCGTCCCATCGGAGAACGTCACGCCGTGGCGCAGGGTGATGTTGATCGTCTTGCCGCCATTGGCGAACGAGTATCCCGTGGCCAGGTCCGGGATCAGCTTGCCTCCGGTGCCGAGCTCGAACAGGTCCCCGAAGATGGAGTTCATGTAGCTCTGGTTCGCGGCCCCGTCGGTGTCGGTGGCAGGGTCCAGGCCCGGCCAGGCGCCCGCGAAGCTCGCGCCCTCCAGCACAGTGAGCGTTCCGCCATGCCGAGGGGCCGAGTTGCCCGACGACGTGCTGGTCTTGCCGGATGATCCGCCGCAGGCGGCGAGCGTGGCCGCCACTGCCGTCGCGAGGATGACAGATGACATCCGCAGGACAGCCAGCCTCGCACTGCGTGTCAGACGCGTTCTGGGTCTCATGTCGATGCTCCGCTACCGCGCAGTGGGCTATTCCGCACTGACAGTGCGCCCAGCTTCCGCGACCTGCCAGGCGCCCGTCCACAGCGCTTCCGCCGGGCGAAAGGGAACTGCGTTTACCATGCGGTCGCCCGCCGATTCGCCAGGCTTTGCTCTAAATCCGTTAGTTCTTGCCGAACCCGGCATCGCGTGCCAGCATGATCTGAGGTGTACTAACTGGCCTCCAGACGTCAGCGGGCTCGAGGATTGTTGACCTAGAGCTAAGGGCGAGGGTGAGCATGCCAGATCTGCTCGATACCTCAGCGCCAGGCAGCGCACAGGCTGCCAGGGCCAACGCAGCACAACGGCTGCTAGCGGTGCTCGACGCGTTCGGGCCGCGAAGCCGCGCGCTATCCCTGAGCGAGATATCGCGACGCTCAGGACTAAGCTTGTCCACCGCGCACCGGCTGGTGCGCGAACTGCTGAGCTGGGGCGCGCTGGAGCGGGATCAGAACGGCTGCTACTCCATCGGCGTGCGGCTGCTCGAGCTGGCGGCGCTCGCGCCGCGCGGACTTGACCTGAGGGAGGCAGCATTCGCCTGCCTCGACGACCTGCACCACCGTACCCGCGGAAATGTCCATCTGGCCGTCCGCGACGGCATGGAGGTCGTGTACGTCGAGGTGATTCGTGCCTGTGCCACGCATCCGACCTGCGGGCGGATCGGCGACCGCTGGCCCATGCACGCGACCGGCACCGGCCTGGTGCTGCTCGCCTTCGCGGACCGGGCGTTCCAGGAGCAGGCGCTCCAGGGCCCGCTGGAGCGGTTCACGCCGCTGACCATCACCGACCCCGCGCAGTTGCGCCGTAAGCTCGCCCAGGTCAGGCACTCTGGTTATGCGGTCGCCGTGGGCTCGATCACGCTGCCCGACCTGGTGGTCGCCGTACCGGTCTGTGACCAGTTCGGCGGGCTCGCAGCGGCGATCAGCGTGGTGGTCGAGGCGAACAGGGCGAAGCCGCGGGTGCTGGCGAGCCTGCTCGGCGCCGCCGCTGCCGAGATAACCCGCCGGCTGGCGGCGCAGTCCATGCGGGGGCTGGCCGTGACCGCGCACCGCCCTGGCGGGTTCGCGCCCGTCGCCGCCGTCGTCTCGCCGCGTCACCGCACCGGCCTGACCGGTACCGAGACGGGCCGGGACCGGCCGAGGATCAGCGCACCGGCTTGATGCCCAGCCACCGGAACGTGTTGTACCAGGTGATGCCCTCCAGGGTGTCCGCCGGCAGGTCCAGTGACCGCAGCGTCCGGCCGGCCGGCTCCTCACGCGGCATCGCAGGGAAGTCCGAGCCGACCAGCAGCCGGTCCGGCCCGAGCAGGTCGACCAGGAACCGAAGCGCCCGGCGGTCGAAGACCAGCGAGTCATAGTAGAAACGGCGGGCGTACTCAAGCGGTGACGGCCCGTCGTCAGGCATGATCGCCCGCTCGGGCACCCTGGGCTCCTCGTTCCAGCTGCCGCCCCAGAAGTACTGCGCGCGCGGCAGCATGAGCGGAAAGCCGCCGGCCGCATGGCTGAAGGCGATACGCAGGTCAGGGCACAGCGCTGCGGTACCGCCGGCGATGATGGAGGCGGCTGCCATCGCGCCCTCCAGGCCGACCACGTACGTGCCCATGGCCGAGCGCGGCAGCCGGCCTGTCACGGCCGGCATCGCGTGCACGAAGATCGCCAGGCCCAGCCGCGACGCCTCGGCGAAGAACGGACCGAACCGCTCATCGCCGATCGAGACGCCCAGCACGTTCGATGCGATCTCCGCCCCGGCCAGGCCTAGGTCACCGATCGCCGCAAGCTCGGCGGTGGCGGCATCAGGATCCTGCAGCGGCACCATGCCGAGCCCGATCAGCCTGGTCGAGTCGAACGAGCACATCTGCGCGGTGACCTCGTTGACGTGCCTGGCCAGCGCCAGGCCATCGGCGACCGGCAGGTCGTAGCGCAGCAGCGGCGGCATCGGGGTGAGCACCTCGGCGTCTACGCCCGAGGCCGCCTGGGCCTCGATCCGCCGTTCGGCCTCGAAGAATACGTCCTTAGCCCGGAACCGGGTGGCTCCGAAGACGAGCGTCCGGTCGCTGCTGCCATCCGCCGGCTCCATCCGCGGAAAGCATTCCGGGGCACCGGCCGGGTAGTCACGCGGAAGCAGATGGGCATGGGCATCGACGAGCACGAGGACCTCCCGGGCTGGAAGCTAAACGGCCGGGTGGACGGAAACGTGAATGGCGTGCTCGCCAGGCACGTCGCCGCCCAGCGTCTGGATGGCCAGCGCCGCGTCCGCCAGTCCGAACGTGTGGGTGTGCATCTTCTCCAGCGGGAACCGGCGTGACTCGATCAGCGCGATCGCATCCGCCATGGCCCTGGCGTCCACCCCGAACGCGCCGCGGATGGTGAGCGCGCGGTTGATGATCAAATCCGTCCTGACCGGTATCTCGCGCTGGCCCTTCAACCCGGCCAGCACGACCGTGCCGCCCGGCCTGACCGCGAGCAGCGCGTGCGAGACCGGCTCGGCTGCCAGCGGGGTCAGCTCCAGCGCGAGGTCGGCCATCCGGCCCGCGGTGATCTCCCTGACCCGCTCTACGATGTCGTCCGCGGCATCGCCGTCCACCACGACGGTGTGGTCGGCGCCGAACTCGCGCGCCACCGCCAGCTTGTGCGCGTCAGCTGCCAGCCCGGTGATGATGATCGTCCCGGCTCCTGCCGCCCGGGCGGCGACCACCGCCGCAATGCCACGCTGGCCGGCGCCGAGCACGAGCACGGTGTCGCCTAGCTGGACCCCGCCCAGGTGGCAAGCCCAGCGCACGCCGGCGCCGAGCGCGTTGTACATCGCGGCCAGTTCGGCTGGCAGGTCCTTGCTGACCTTGTGCAGCACGGAGGCAGGCGACAGGTACATGTACTCAGCCAGCCCGCCCCAGAGCGCGGGCTCGGTGTCGATTCCGGTCACGCCGTGACCGTACTTCCGGTTGCGGCAGAACTGATACCGGCCAGTCAGGCAATCCTGGCAGTTCCTGCACGGCACGATGACCTCGAGTGCCACCCGGTCGCCGGGCTCGACACCCCAGCGCTCCGCCGCCCTCTCCCCGATGTCGTCGATGATCCCGAGCGGCTCGTGCCCGGGGATGAAGGCGGGCCTGGGCCCGCCGAGATGGCCACGGTAGGTCTCGACGTCGCTGCCGCAGATGCCGTTGGCCTCCACCCGGAGCAGGCCTTCGTCGGCACCGATCCGCGGCCGCGGGAACTCGCGCAACTCGATCTTCCCCGGGCCGACCTGGACCGCGGCACGCACTAGGTCAGTCATGAACCCTCCCGCTCGTGCTCGTGCACGATCACCCCGCGGATGTTCTTGCCGTCGCCCAGGTCCTGGTAGGCCTCGTTGACCTGATCGAGCCGGTACGTGCGGGTGATGAGCTCGTCCAGTTTCAGGTCACCAGACCGGTACAGTCCCAGCAGCCTCGGGATGTCATAAAGCGGGTTGCTGTCGCCGAACAGCGCTCCCCTGATCTGACGCTGGTAGCTGATCAGCATCCCGGCCCGCAGGTGCACGGCGTGCTCGTCGTGGTGCCCGACCGCGGTGATCGTGACCTTGCCGCCCTTGCCCGTCATCAGGACGGCCGCGTTCACCATCTCCTCGGTCACGACCCCGGGCGTCAGGATCACGTGATCGGCAAGCTGGCCCCAGGTCGTCTCGACCACGAAGTCGTGTGCCTCCTTGGCGGTCGAGAATGCGCACGTCGCCCCGAAGACCGTGGTGGCCATCTCGCGCTTGAACTCCACCGGGTCGACGACGACGACGTTCTTCGCTCCCGCGTACCTGGCTCCCTGCACGGCATTGCTGCCGACCCCGCCGGCCCCGAAGATGACCACGGTGTCCCCCGCAAGGACGCCGGCCGCGTACACGGCGGAGCCCCAGCCGGTGGGCACGCCGCAGCCGACCAGCGATGCCACCTCGAACGGGATGTCGTCCGCGATCGGCACGCAGGCCCACTCGGAGACCACGGCGTATTGCGAGAAAGTGCCGAGCGTGCAGAACCCGCCCAGGTCCTCGTCGCCCAGATGGAAGCGGAAGCTGCCGTCACCGAACATGCCGCTGCCCGCGTGCAACCCCTTGACGCACATGTTCTGGTGGCCGGTGGAGCACGGCCGGCAGGCACCGCAGGCGGGGATGTACGAGCAGACGACCCGGTCGCCAGGCCGCACCCGGCGCACGTCGGGCCCGACGGACTCGACCACCCCGGCCCCCTCGTGGCCGCCGACCATCGGGAATCGCACCGGGGCGTCGCCCGCGGTGATGTGATCGTCAGAGTGACAGAGCCCGGACGCGTGCAGCCGTACCCGGACCTCGTGCGCCTTCGGGTCGTCGAGTTGCACGTCGGCCATTTCCCAGCCGATGTGCGGGCCTCGCGCGATGGCGGCGCGGGTGGTGATCCTCATTGAGTACCGCTTCCTTTCAGACTGGCCTTTCCATGCTGGCCCGTCACGCCACGAAGCCTTGGCAGCACCTCGGCGCCGATGAGCGCGATGTGGTCCAGGTCACTGATGTCGAATATGTGCAGGTACATCGTGTCGGCGCCGGCCTCGGCGAACTCCGCGAGCCGGTCCTCAAGTAGCGCCGGCGGCCCGGTCACCATCAGGTCGCTGATCAGCGGCGACTGGACGACAGATGCCCGCCGCTCAGCCTCAGCCGGCGTTGACCCGCATGCCACCGGGACGACGCCGGAGAGCCGGGCGGTGGCGGGATCGCGCCCTGTCGCCTCGCATGCCCTGGCGAACACGGCGAACCGGTTCCGGGCGTCGCCGCCGTACGCGGCGTTGAACTCGGCCGCGTACCGGGCCGCGATGGCTGGCGTGCGCTTGCGCCCGCCGCCGCCGACGATCACTGGCGGGTGCGGCCGCTGCGTGACCCGAGGCGGCGAGATGTTGTCCTCGATGCGGTAGTGCTGGCCATCGAAGGAGAACCGGCTGTGGCAGGCGGAGCCGGCCAGCCAGAGCCCGGTAATGATCTCGAGCTGCTCCTCGAGCCGGTCGAAGCGCTCTTTGACGGGCGGGAACTGCAGCCCGAATGCCGCATGCTCGCGCTCGTACCAGCCCGTGCCGATGCCCATCTCGACCCGGCCGCCGCTCATGTCGTCGACCGACGCGACGATGGTGGCCAGCAGCCCGGGCGCCCGGAACGTGGCGGCGGTCATCAGCGCACCGAGCCTGATCCGCTCGGTGTCGCGGGCGAGCCCGGCCAGCGTGGTCCAGCAGTCAGTCGGCCGGTAGCCGGGGTTATCGGGGTTGCCGCCAAGCAAGTGATCGGACCGGAAGAAGGCATCGAAGCCGGCCCGCTCGGTGGCCAGCGCCAAGGCGAGGATCTCGTCGTAGCTCGCCCCGTTCCTGGGCTCCAGCAGGATCCGCAGCCGGATCCCGCGGCGATCAGGCTCCGCCGGGGTGATCGTCATCACAGGCTCCTCTGCCGCGGCCTCAGTGCTCGTGGATGATGACGCCGCGGATGTTCTTGCCGTCGAGCATGTCCTGGTAGCCCTGATTGACCTCGTCAAGCCGGTACCGGCGGGTAATCAGCTCGTCCAGCTTGAGGTCGCCCGTGTGGTACAGGCCGAGTAGCCGCGGGACGTCGAAGAGCGGGTTGCAGCCGCCGAAGATCGCTCCTTGTATCCGGCGCTGGTAGCCGATCAGCGCGCCGGGATGCTCGTCGATGAAGCCGCCGCCGACAGCCGTGATCGTCACCTGACCGGTCTTGCCTACTACCTGAATGGCGTCGTGGATGACCTGGTCGTGCAGCACTCCGACGGTGATGATCGCGTGGTCGGCCAGTTCACCCCACGTGGTCTCGACGACGAACTCGTGTGCCTCCTTCGCGGTCGCGAAGGTGCGGGTGGCCCCGAACACGACAGCCATCTCCCGCTTGAACTCGACCGGGTCGACCACTACGACGTTCTTCGCGCCAGCCAGGCTGGCCCCTTGTACCGCGTTGCTGCCGACTCCGCCCGCGCCATAGATCACCACAGTCTGGCCCGGCCGCACCCCGGCGGCATATACCGCCGACCCCCAGCCGGTCGGCACGCCGCACGCGGTCAGCGAGGCGACGTCGAACGGTATCTCGTCACCGATCTTGAAGGCGGAGAATTCGGACACGACCGCGTGCTGCGAGAACGTGCCGAGCACGCAGAGCCCGCCGAAGTCCTCGCCATCGCGGTGGAACCGGAACGTGCCGTCGGCGAACATGCCGGTGCCAGCGTTCTTGCCCGCGTCACACAGGTTCTGCCGGCCCGTCGAGCAGTACCGGCACGTGCCGCACGCCGGAATGAATGAGCAGACCACGTGGTCTCCGACGGCAACCCTGGTAACACCGGGGCCGATGGCGTCGACGACTCCGGCGCCCTCGTGCCCGCCGACCACGGGCATCCGCATTGGCGCGTCGCCCTTCTGGATGTGATCGTCAGAATGGCACAGCCCGGCGGCGTGGAACTTGATCCTGACCTCGTTCGCCTTCGGGTCGTCCAGCTCAAGCTCGGTAATCTCCCAGGGCCTGCCCGGCGCGCGGCAGACCGCGGCTCGGGTGGTCATGCTCATGTGGACCCCTTTCCGGGTTGGCCGGGACGCGGCGCGCGCACGGCGCGCGACAAGCAGGAGCTTGCCCGCGGCACGTCCACGATCAGGCCAGCGGCACGGCCGGCGCCACACCCCTTTCACTTCGCGGAAGGGAAGATGCAGCACGTTCCGCCGGCCGCGGGCGCCTTCTGTGACACGGAATAGCGGCTTCCCGCCCGCTCGCCGCCGTGCTAATTTCCGCGACGTCCGGACTAAGTCGGGAAGGACTCTGCGTGATCGACAAGTTCCGCGCGGACCCGGCGGCGCTGGCGGTCATCCCCTCGGGCGCCACCTTGGCCGTGGGCGGTTTCGGCAGCTCAGGACGGCCGGACACGCTGCTCGACGCGGTATGCGACCTGGACCGCCGCGATCTGCACGTGATCGTGAACAACGTCGGGGGCGACTTCACGGGCATCGGGCGGCTGCTGGCTGAGAGGCGCATCCGGCGCCTGACCGCCTCGTTTCCCGTCTTGCCCGAGTTCTACGACGAGTATTTCGCTGGCCGGGTCGAACTTGAGCTGATCCCCCAGGGCACGCTGGCTGAGCGGCTCCGCGCCGGCGGGGCCGGCATCCCCGCCTTCTTCACGCCGTCCGGGGCCGGCACGATGCTTGCCGACGGCACGTTCCCGCTTGGCTACCGCCGCGACGGCGAACTGGCCACCTGCATGCCGGAGCGGGAGAGCCGTGAGTTCGCTGGCCGCGAGCACATCCTGGAGTATGGCATCATCGCTGACTTCGCCCTGGTCAAGGCCCACAAGGGGGACCGCAGGGGCAACCTGCGCTTTCGGCTGTCCGCACGCAACTTCAACCCGCTGGCGGCGATGTCAGGACAGCACACCTTCGCAGAGGTCGAGCACCTCGTCGGCATCGGCGACCTGCAACCGGACGACATCCACCTGCCCGGCGTCTTCGTGGACGAGGTGCTGCTCAAGTCACCGCAGTCCCCGAAGCAGCCGACGACGACCGCGGAGTTTGCGTCATGACACCGACATCTGCCACGACCGCGTTCAGCCGGCGCAGCCGGGAAGGCATCGCGCAGCGGCTGGCCCTTGATCTGCGCGACGGCTTCGTCGTCAACCTGGGCGTCGGCATCCCGCTGCTGATCCCGCAGTACATCTCGCCGGACGTCGAGATCATCTTGCACGCCGAGAACGGCGTGCTCGGCCTCGGTCCGCTTGCTGCGCCCGGTCAGGAAGACCCGGACCTGACCGACGCCGGCAAGCAGCCCGTCACGCTGACCGCCGGCGCCGCGATCGTCGATTCGGCCATGTCCTTCGCGGTCGTCCGCGGCGGCCATCTCGATGTCACCGTCCTCGGCGCGTTGCAGGTCTCCGCCCGAGGAGACCTGGCCAACTGGTACGTGCCTGGCCGGAATCCCGCTGTCGGCGGGGCCATGGACCTGGTCGCGGGCGCCCGCGAGGTCTGGGTCGTGATGGAGCACGTAGACCGCGCCGGCCGGCCGAAGATCGTGCAGGAATGCACGTTCCCGCTGACCGGCCGCGAGGTGGTTACCCGGGTCTACACCGACCTGGCCGTCTTCCATATCGTTGACGGACAGATGCGGCTGACCGAGTGCGCACCGGGCGTCACGCCCGAGGCAGTCCGCGGGCACACCGCGGCTCCGTACGCCGAGGCTCTCGGCGCAGAAGGGTGACCAGCTTGCCAGCGATCGATGTCAGCGGCCTCACAGCGTTCGACGTGCACACCCACGTGCACCGATCGGTCCGCGCCAGCGGTGAGCACGCCGCTGGCGGCGACCGGGACATGGGCGAGTACTTCCGGATCGGCAGCATGCCCCGCTACAGCCTGCCCGAGCTCGCGGACTACTACCGCCAGCGCAACATGGCGTGCGTGACGTTCATCGTCGACAGCATTTCGCAGACTGGCGAGGAGCCGGTGCCCGACAACGTCGAGATTGCCGAGCTCGCGGCGGAGCACGCGGACGTGGTCATCCCGTTCGCCAGCATCGACCCGGCCCGTGGTGCCGCGGGCGTGCGGCAGGCACGGCGGCTGATCACCGAGTTCGGTGTCCGGGGCTTCAAGTTCCACCCGGGCACTCAGGCGTTCTTCCCGAACGACCGGCTGGCCTACCCGCTGTACGAGGTGATCGAAGAGCACGGCCTTGTGGCGCTCTTCCACACGGGTCAGACGGGGGTCGGCGCGGGGACCCGCGGCGGCGGCGGCATCCGGCTGAAGTACTCCAACCCGCTGTACGTCGACGACGTGGCCGCCGACTTCCCTGACATGGACATCATCATGGCGCATCCGTCGTTTCCCTGGCAGGACGAGGCGCTGTCGATAGCGATCCACAAGCCGCGTGTCTACATCGACTTGTCCGGCTGGTCACCGAAGTACTTCTCACCCTTGCTCGTGCAGTACGCGAGCAGTCTGCTGCGGCACAAGATGCTGTTCGGCACGGACTTCCCGGTCATCACGCCGGAGCGGTGGATCAAGGACTTCGAGAACCTGAGCATCAAGCCAGAGGTACGCCCGCTGATCATGAAGGAGAACGCGGCCAGGCTCTTCGGGCTCACGCCCGAGTCTCGTCCAGCCTGATCAGCGGGAGCGGGCCCGCCAGGTCCCCGGCGGCGGCCGGCGCGTAGGCGAAATTCTTGGCCCTGGCACCACCGTCGACGACCAAATCGGTTCCGGTGATCAACCTGGCGTAATCGGAGCACAGCCAGGCGACGGCATGGCCGATGTCGGTCGGCGTGCCCGTCGTCCCCATCGGCACCATGGGCGCCCGCTGTCCGGTCCACCGGGCTGGCCGGCGCCACGCCTCGTTCCCGGCTGGCCCGCCGAGACCGGGGCCAGGGCCATGCGTCAGCACGCCGCCAGGGCCCAGTCCGGCCTTGGCCCGCTCGGCGAGGAGTTCGGGGTTGTCCGGGTTCGGAGCCGTCGGGGTGAAGCTGTTGACCCGGATGCCGTACGGCGCGAGGTCCATCGCCGCGGCGCGCACGAAGTTGTTGACGCCGCCTTTGCAGAACGCGTACGCGATCACCCCGGCGGTCCCTGACCAGCCGTTGGACGAGGAGATGCAGACGATCGAGCCCTTGATCCCGCGCGCGGCCATGGCCATGCCGACGTGCTTGGTATTGAAGAAGTAACCGAGCGCGGAGACCCGGATGGCCCGCTCGAAGTCGGCCGCGGTCTCGTCAAGCACTCCCTTGCCGCCGAGCAGCGCCGCGTTGTTCACGAGTATGTCGATGCGGCCCCAGCGCCTGAGCACCTCGCGGACGTATCCTTGGACCTCGGCCTCGTCGGTCACATCACCCGGAGCGGCCAGCGCCTCCCCGCCGTGCCGCTCGATCCTGGCCATGCACGCCTCGATCGCCGAGTCGTCTACGTCATTGCAGGCGACCCGGGCGCCGTACCTGGACAGCGCCAGCGCGACGCCGCTGCCGATGTTGGGCCCGACGCCGGTGACGAGCGCGACCCGGCCATCGAGTGAGATCTCCATCGCCACCGCTCCGCATCTCCCGCGTCAGGTCATTTCGGCCGGGTAGGCCAGATCGATATGCTCAGGTGGCACGCCGAGCGCGGGGGCGAGCATGACCCGCATCAGATCCTTCGACACCAGGCAATCCGCGCAGGCGGCAGGCCCGGCCGCGATCACCACCTCGGCACTCTCCCCGTGCATGATCACCTGCAGGTGGTAGTCCTCGGCATGCAGGCTGCGCCGGATCCTGTCCAGCGCCTGCTGGTCAACCGCCACTCGTCACTCCGTTCGGACCTGGTTCGCCGGCTGTGCCGTGATCGCTGCCGCCCGGCGTGCGGCATCGGACCGGTACCGCCCGGCCGGACCATGGCGCCCAGCCGAACGGGCGGAACACCATCGACATCGCGGCGTTGGCCGCGCCCGCCACGATGATCGGGATGTCGCTGGCCGATGGCATCATCGCGAACACGCCGCCGTCCTCCGGCCCGGCGTGCTCGCCCTTCCCCGCGGCAACCATGTCGGCACGATCACGGACCGCGTGCTCGAACAGCCACCGCTGCACGTCAGCGCGGCTGTAGCCGGCGTCAGCGAGCAGGATGGCGTGCTCAGGCCCGAGCACCATCCCGCCGCTGCTGTGCGGGCCTCCCACATAAGCACCGATTCTGGCCAGCGTGTCGGCGAAATCGGTGAGCACCGCCTCGGCCACGGCGGTCGACCGGTTGTCCACGTACTCGCACGTCCTGATCAGCATCGCCGAGACCGCGTCGGTGTCCCGCGGCACGCCGCCGACCACGCTGAGCGGCTCCCACGGAGACAACTCCTCGTTCTCGCCGATGCAGATCGACCACCGTCCAGGCAGTCCCTGCGTCGCCTGCTCAAGTTCCTGGGGCCGAACCCCGTAGCCATTGCGGACAATCAGCCCGATGGCCCGCGCGATCGTCGCGTTCGCGCGGAATCCTGGCCCGAACACACCCCCCTGGCTGTTAATGGCGAGCCGTGATCGCACGCCGCCATTGACGACGATGAGCGGGGCGGGCCCGCTGGTGGACTGCCAGGCACCGCGGCTCGCGCGCTCCAGGTTCAGCGCCTGCCAGGCCGCCAGGACGACAGGGAAGTACTCGGGCTTGCAGCCCGCCATAGTCGCGTTCGCGGCGGCTTGCGCGACCGTGACGCTGCGGCCGAGATGCGGCTGCGAGCCGATGATCTCCCCGGCATCGAGGTCTGTGGTCGCGAGGCATGCCTCGATGTCCGCGGCCGTGGCTGGAACCGCGGGCAGGCCGTCCGTCCAGCCCTGCTCGTAGCAGTACTCGATGGCCGACCTGGCCTGCGCGGCCGGGTCAGCAGCCGGTGCCGTCATTCGGAGACGACCGGTGCCGGACTGGTCAGCAGGGCGACGATCGCCGGGATTGCCGCCGCCGCGCGGTCACCGATGCCATCGGCGGTCAGGTTGGCCACCGGGTGCGGCGTGGTGACGTACTTGTAGCCGGAAGCCCCGCGCAGCTCGGCCATCGCATTGGCGCTGACCGCGAACGCGTCGCTGCAGATGACCACCGCCGGGATGCCTGCCTGCTCGAGCAGCAGCCCGTCGGCGACAGCGGACGCGCTGCAGGACCCGCAGTCACCGACCCCGGTGACGACGATGTCGCACTGATCGGCGAGCTCGGCCAGCATCTGCTCCGGCGCGGTCTCGACGATGTTCGGCTTCGTCCTGGCCAGCACGGTCCGCACTCCGTACTGGTCGGCCAGCTGCTGGCCAACCCGCCGCACGAACGGCTCGGCATTGCGCTTGGCATTGGCGAGCAGGCCGAGCCTGAGCCCGCGCAGGCTGTCGGGGCGCTGGGCCAGAGCCGGCCGACCACGCTGAGAACTGGCAGCCGGGCCCACAGTGGGATCGACGATCGTCTCGAACACAGCTGTCTCCTCGGTGCCGTCTCATCTGGGCCGTCTCATCTGGGCCGTCTCATCTGGGCGGTCTCATCTGGGCGGTCTCATCCGCGGCCTGCGCCGCCACGGCATGGCAGCCGCACGAGAACGACGTTACGGCCGGCGCGCCGCCGCAGCCAGCCGACTTCCGCGACGCGGAACGGTCACTCTCACGGCGCGCGCCGCCAGCGTGGTCAGATAGGACCAGTGACCGGGCGAGCTGGAGGCGTGGTATGACGCGCGAGAGATTGCTTGATCCCACCGGCTTGGAGAACCGGGCTGCGGATGGCACGCTCGCCCCGCGGCCGGCGAGCCTGCACGGCCTCGCTGTCGGGCTGCTCGACAACACGAAGCCGAACGCGACCGTACTGCTGGCGGAGATCGGCACCGAACTGCGATCAATGCCGCCATGGCGGGCTGCCTGCCTGAGTACTTCCCGGTCGTGCTGGCCGCCTGGGACGCGTTCGCGGACGAGCCGTATCCGGTCCGCGGGATCTGGCAGAGCACCACCGGCACGGCACCCCTGCTGATCGTCAACGGGCCGGTCCGCGCGCGGATCGGCCTCAACAGCACGGGCAATGTCTTCGGCTCAGGCTTCCGGGCCAACGCGACGATCGGCCGTGCCATCAGGCTCACCGCCATCAACGTCTTCGGTCTCCGTCCGCACCTGCTGGATCAGGCCACGCAGGGCACGCTGGCCAAGTACTCCGCCTGCATCGCGGAGAACGAGGAACAGAGTCCCTGGTCTCCGCTACATGTGGAGCACGGACTCGATCCAGCCGAGAGCGCGGTTACCGCGATGGTTATCCGGTCCTGCGTGCATATCGAGGCACGGCACACCCAGGTACCCGAGCAGCTGGCGCTGGACATCGCCGGCACCATCGCGCGGACCGGCGCGCTCGTCCACGAGACCAGCAGCGCGCTGGTGGTACTCGGGCCCGAGCACGCGCACCTGTTCGCCGCGGCCGGCTGGAGCAAGGACGACGTGCGGCAGTACATCTACGACCATGCCGTGCACACGCGCGCCGAGCTAGCCGCGGTCGGCAAGGACGCGATCTCGCGGCACACCCGGTGGCGTCTGCCCGCCAGCCATCCGGACGCCATGCCGGACCGCGCCTCAGGCAGCGAGCGTCCCGACCTCGTGCCTGCCCTGAACTCGCCGGCCGCTGTGCTGCTAGCAGTAGCCGGTGCCAGCAATGCGGGCGTATCCGCCGTCATCGAGACCTTCGGACCGCGCGGCGACGCGCCCGCGATCGCCAGGGTGAGGATTCCCGATGACTCACGAGCAGCAGGAAAGCCGGCCCGCGACAGGCTCGGCTCGCGGTCAGGCGACGATCCGTGAGCCGAGTCGCCGGACGCAGGTGTACGGGGAGTTCGACGTTGTCGTCGTGGGCGGCGGGCCGGCCGGGATCATGGCGGCGGCCGCCGCCGCTCGCACGGGGTACTCGGTGCTGCTGCTTGAGCGCTACGGATTCCTGGGCGGCGCGGGCACCGCGGGCGGCCTGAGCACGTTCTGCGGGCTGCACGCGAAAGTGCACGGCGAGCACAGGCGGGTCATCCGCGGCCTGGCCGACGAGATACTGGACCGGCTGGCCAAGCTCGACGCGCTGTCCGGGCCGCACCTGACCATCAACGACGGCATCCAGGCGCAGGCCTACGACATCTCTGGCTACAAGATCGCCGCGGACGAGCTGGTGACCGGGTCGGGCGCCAGGGTGCTTTCCCACGCCCTGGCGGTGGGCGTGGTGATGGCTGGCGGCGACACGATCGGCGCGGTGGTGATCGAGTCCAAGTCGGGCCGGGCGGCCGTGCGCGGGCGGATCTTCGTGGACGCCTCGGGAGACGGCGACGTAGCGGCGTGGGCGGGAGCGCCGTTCGAGAAGTCGCCGGGACTGGCGGGGATGATGTACCCGTCGCTGATGTTCCGTATCAACGGCGTGGACGTCCAGGCGGCCGGGCACAAGCCGTGGCGGACGGTCGAGCGGCAGATGGACGCCGCGGAGCGGGCCGGGACGCACTCGTTCCCGCGCAAGAAACCGATCGTCAGGCCGCAGCGCAATCCGCTGGAGTGGCGGGCCAACCTGACTCAGCTGAGCAACCCCGATGGCAGCGCCGTGGACGGCACGAACGTGGACGAGCTGACCCGAGGCGAGTTGCAGGGCCGCCAGCAGGCCCTGGACGCGTTCATGTTCATCAAGGCCACCGCGCCTGGATTCGGCGACTCCTACATCGTGGACCTGGCTCCGCAGATCGGGATCAGGGAGACCCGCCGGATCGTCGGCGCGTACCAGCTCACCGAGGACGACGTGCTGGACTGCGCGGACTTCGATGACACGATCGGCGTCAACGGCTGGCCGGTCGAGTCGCATGTGGCCGGGACGGTCGAGTTCCGGTGGCAGCGCGGCGAGGACCCGCGCGGGTTCAACCAGCTGCCGTTCCGGATGATGCTGCCGGCGGGCCCGCGCAACCTCTACGTGATCGGCCGCTGCGCGTCGATGACACACGACGCGCAGTCGGCGGCGCGGGTGACGGGGCCGTGCTTCGCCATGGGCGAGGCCGCGGGCACGGCGGCGGGCCTTGCCCTGACCGCCGGCGTCCCGTGCGCCGCCGTCGACGTCACCGACCTGCAGCAACGACTCGAGCGGGGCGGCGCCTACCTGGGCCGGGAGGCGGGAGACGGAGGCAGCCGGTGAGGCCGTTGCGAAGCAACGTCGAGCCAGGCACGAACCGGTGGGCGATGCGGCGGGCACAGTGGACAGCGCTCGGGCTGACGCCGGCTGACATGGAGAAGCCGAAGATCGCGATCGTGAACAGCTCGTCTGACCTGGCGAGCTGCTTCAGCCACCTCGACGGGATCGTCGGCCCGCTCAAGGATTCCATCCGCGCCGCCGGCGGCATCGGGTTCGAGATCCGCACTGCCGCGCCCAGCGATGCGATCACGAGCGCGGGGGCGGCGGGACAGTACATCCTGCCCAGCAGGGACCTCATCGTCAGCGACATCGAGGCCGCCGTCGAGGGCGCGCTCCTTGACGGCATGGTGTGCCTGTCGTACTGCGACAAGACCACGCCCGCGCACCTTATGGCGGCCGGCCGCCTCGACATCCCGACGATTGTCGTGGCTTGCGGCTACCAGCCATCTGGCGTCTTCCGCGGTGAGCCCGTCGACTTCGAGGACGTGTTCACCTACGCCGGTCACGTGGCCGCCGGCCGGGCCACGGTCGCCGATCTTGCCGAGATGAGCAGCTGCGCGGTCACCGGTCCCGGCGTCTGCGCGGGCATGGGCACCGCGAACTCCATGCACATCGCCGCGGAAGCGCTCGGCATGGCGCTGCCGGGCAGCACGCCGGTGCTCGCGGGCAGCCCGAAGTTGTGGCGGCACGTCGCCGAAGGCCGGCGGATCGTGGACCTGGTCGAGCAGGATATCCGGCCGCGCAGCATCATGACCGCAGGGGCTTTCCGCAACGCGGTCACCGTGATCCTCGCGATCAGCGGCTCGGTCAACTGCCTCAAGCACCTGCAGGCCGCCGCCGTCGAGGCTCAGTGTGACGTCGACATCTACGCGTTGTTCGAGGAACTGGCACCGACGGTGCCATTGCTGGCAGCTGTGAAGCCCAACGGAAGGCGCTGGGTCTGCTGCATCAGCTGCGGCCGCTGCTCCAGCTCACCCAGCCCTCGGTTGCCGGCCGTGACATCGGCGAGCTCACCGACAGCGTCGACGCCGCTGGCCCCAGCGTGATCAGCCGGCTGGACGCGCCGCTCGCCCGCCACCCCGGCATCGTGATCCTGCGCGGATCACTTGCGCCCGAGGGCGCCGTGGTCAAACGGACGGTCGCCGACGACGCCGTGCGCCAGTTCACCGGTCCGGCCAAGGTACTCCGCTCTCGGGAGCAGGGACTGGCGGCGATCCTGGCCGGCGATGTGCACGCCGGCCAGGTCCTCGTGCTGACCGGTCTTGGGCTGCGCGGCGCCCCGGGCATGGGCTTCACGTCCGCGTCCGTCTTCGCGCTCGCCGGCCTTGGCCTGTCCGACAAGGTCGCCGTCGTCACGGATGGGCAGATGTCCGGGCTCGTCAACACCGGCATCTCGGTAGCCGAGGTGAGCCCGGAAGGAGCGATCGGCGGCCCTCTGGGTCTGGTCAGGGACGGCGACGTCATTAGTGTCGACGTGGACGCCCGCACGATCGATTTGCACGTTCCCGAGGCCGAACTTGCCGGGCGGCGGGCGAAACTGCCGCCTCTGCCAGAACCATCAGGCTGCGGCTGGCTCTCGGTCTACGCGCGATCGGTCCGGCCGCTCAGGCATGGCGCGACCCTTGGCGGCTGATCGTGGCTAGTCGCTGGGCCCAGCCGAGGTCAGCCTTGCCAGCCGGGCTGCGGCGCAGTTCCGGCACGATCACGAGATCCTTCGGCCGCTTGTAATCTGCGAGCCGGCGGCCGACGTGGGCACGGAGCCCGGCCAGGTCCACGTGAGCGCCCGGCCGCAACGCCGCGACGACGGCGATCCGCGTGCCCCAGCGCTCATCCGTGATCCCGACCACCAGTGCGTCCCGAATGGCCGGGTGAGCGAGGACAACGGTCTCCACCTCCTCGGCGAAGACCTTCTCGCCGCCGGTGTTGATGACCCGGCTTCCCCGGCCCTGGAACACGACGGTGCCATCGGCCTCCAGCGAGGCCATGTCGCCGGGGACGGTCCAGCGCCTACCGCCCAGGACCGGGAACGTCCGGGTGGTCGCGGCGGCGTCGCCGGCGTAGCCGATCTCGTCGTCGGCGGGGGCGGCCAGCATGCCGACGGCGCCCGAGCCTGGCTGCACGTCGTTACCTTCCTCGTCGATGACCCGGGCGCCAGGAGCCAGGACGAACCGGGAGGTGACAGCGCCATCGCCCCGGCGCGTCTCGCAGATGGCGAACGGGCCGCCCTCCGAGGCAGCGACGACATCACGGCAGACCAGGTCAGCGTGGGCAAGCAGGCGCAGCTTGACGTCCGCGCTCCAGGTGACGCCAACGCTTACGATCCTGCGCAGGCTGGATATGTCGTACGGGCGGCCGGATGCAGCCGCCCGGTCCAGCGCGTCGGCCAGCGGCCTGGCGAAGACGTCGCCAACGATCGACAGCGAGTCGACCCGGTGCTGCCCGATCGTCGCGGCCAGTTCGTCTGGCTGATACGAGCGCGACGGCAGGAACACGACCTGTCCGCCGCAGACCAGCGCGCCAAGGCAGGTATACATCCCCGTGGCATGCGTCAGCGGCGACGCGGGCAGGCATATCATGCTCGGCGGCCCGGCCAGTCCCTGCCGCAGCACGGCCCGCAGTTCCTCGAGGTCACCCGGTATTGGCTGGCCGAGCAGCCCGAAGCCGTTCGAGCACAGGACGTTGTAGAGCCAGGAATGGCGGGCGAGGACCCCTTTGGGCGCGCCGGTGGTGCCGCCCGTGTACATCAGCCAGTGGTCGTCCCCGCGTGCCGCCCTGGCCAGTGCCGATGCGGTCAGCGCCTCCACGTAGCTGGCGGCTGCTGGACCGGGCCAGGCCGCCGGGCCGGGGGCGTCACCGACCCGGACGAGTGCCCGCAGCGAGGGAGCGGCCGGGGCTGCGGCCGCGATCTGTTCGTCCAGGGCGCGGTCGTAGATCAGCGCCTGGACGCCGGCGTCGGTGAGGACGTGTTCAAGCTCGGCGCGCCGGTAGCGGTAGTTCACGTTCACCGGCACAGCCCGCAGCTTGAACGCCGCGAACACTGACTCGATGTATTCGGGGCTGTTGTAGAGCGCGATGCCGACGCGGGCCTGCGGCCCGATGCCCGCGGTGGCCAGGTAGCCGGCGAGCCGGGCTGCGCTGTCGTCTAGCTCCCGCCAGGTCCTTACGCGCTCGCCGTGGATTGTCGCGATCCGATCCTGCCGCATGTCCGCGACCGTCTCCAGCACCGTCCCGAGGCCATTCCTCATGCCCGGAACGTATCCAAGCCTCCCCGCCGACACCAGGGGTCAACGGGACCAGGGAGAACGTGCGTTCGCCACCCGGCCACGGGACACTGGCGGCAACCAGTACGACCGCGACGACCAATTCAGCCGGTACTTCGCCCCCGCCGCTGCCCGGTGCCCTCACCCGGTCGCCGGGAAATGGACACGAACCCAGCAATGGCCGCACGTCAACTTCACCGGCCGGTGCGCCTACACCGACGTGCACACCATCTACCAGTCCGCCCTGACGACGATCCTGCTGCTCCCCGAACGGTACGCCCGCGCCGGGCACCAGACTCAGCGCCTGTTTGAAGCCTTCCTGGCCGGTTGCCTCCCGCTTACCCCAGCCCCGATCCCGCCCGCCGCCCCATGGACTCCCGGCGCCTTGCACGTCGCCGACGCCGCCGAGACGATCGGCCGGGTCGGCTGGGCACGCCGCATCGCCCGCAGCCCCAGCCACGCCCGTCTCATCGCCGGCTGCCTCATCCGGCTCGACCCCTTCCGCCTCACTATCTGGACCCGCACCCTTACCGACCTCCTCAACGACCGCACGTCCGCAAGCGCAGCCATGTAGCCGCACGTCCAGCTGCACAGGTGCCCGCAGTGGCCCTGCTGATGGCGTCCGTTCCGCCAGCTCGACTGGGCAGTTTCGCGGCGCCTTCTCCGCTAGCGCCGGGAATGGCCCGGGCGTACGCTCGCCGCGACACCACGTAAGGTCGGCCGCTCCGCCCGCCGGCGGATTCACAGGCCCACAGTCCGATGACGAGGTCACCACGAGCGCTCCGAGACCTTCTGAAGACCCCGGTGAGGTCCTGACGCTCCAGTTGCCGGCCGAGATCGACATGGCCAACACCCTCGGCGCGGAAATGGAACTTATCGCCGCGCTAGGGTCCGGGGCCGCGGTGGTGATCGCGGACATGACGGCCACCCGGTTCTGCGACGGCACGACGGCCCGGATGCTTGCGACGGTAAGCCGCGAAGCTGCTGCGTCCGGCGCCGAGTTCCGGGTCGCAGCTTCGCCGCCTGTTCGCCAGATACTTGCCCTGACCGGGCTAGCCGCCAGCCTGCCTATCTACTCCTCGCTCAGCGCTGCGCTAGCCGGCGAACCGCCCCGCCAGAATCCCCGATGACCAGGCCACCTAGACCCGGACAACCGAAGACGGCGAACGAGTATCACATCGCGGTTCGACCGGCGCCCGGATCACCTCTGCATTGCATCAGGTCAGAAGGACTGTGGGGCGGGTGGGGATCGAACCTACGACCGGCGGATTATGAGAACGAGGGACCGGCTCGCCTGCTTCGCCACATGCGCGGGCGTCCGCGAGGTCGCGTCAGCACCCCGCCTTTTCGCCGCTACGGCCCGCCGCCCCATGTCAAGCCACACTCCGTCACCCCAGCCACAGCAGCGGGCCGCCCGGCCACGCTGCTCACGCAAAAGCAGGTGTGCACGAAAGCCGGGACTCTCCTGGCGCACCCCGAGGCCATCGGGCGGGGATATCTGTGCTTTCCTGGCATGACAGGCGCGCGCAGAAGGCATGCCTGGCGATCTCTGAGATGACGCGGGAGAGTCAATGGGCCGTAAGCAGCGGATCAGTTACGTCCTCCCCGAGGTGATGGACCGGCAGATGCGCGCCGAGATGGAACGATGCCAGCGTGAGGGCACGCCGCGGCCGGAAAGTTCGGCTGTTCGCGCTCACGTTCCGGCGTGCTTCTGGGCCTTCGCAAATTCATGGCAGGCCATCTTCCGTGAAGGGATATGCGACCACGCCATCAAGGAACTCTGCCGGGTCTACGTATCGCGCAGCGTGAAATGCGAGTACTGCGGCAATCAGCGGTCTGAGCAGGCGAGGACGCAGGGACTGAGCGAGAAGCAGTACGACGACCTGCTCAACTTCGAGAAGTCAGCCAGGCTGGGCGAGCGGGAGAAGGCGGCGCTGGCCTACGCGGAGGCCATAACCTGGCGGCTCGAGTCCAGCGATGAGCTGTGGGACCGGCTCTACCAGCACTTCTCCGAGGCCGAGCTGGTCGAGCTTGGCTGTTTCATCGCGCTGACCATGGGCCAGCAGAGCTGGCTGAGGCTGCTCGACATCGAGCACCATGAGGTGCTTGCCGGCACTGCCGCATCCATGGCTCCCGGCTTTGCGACGGCGCAGGAACTCGCCGGGTCCAAGGCCTCGCACGACTACTGGGCTGCCGAGAACGCCAGCACAGGACGGGACTAGGCGGCTTCACCTACTCCTTGTCCGCCGCCTTGCCGCCGGACTCAGCCCGATTAACCGCACCATTACCGCGATGTGCAGGAGGCTCTGGGGCTGAGCCTCCGGTCAGCCGCGCCCTTAGGCAGCGCGGCCTCGACGATCTGCCATTGCCTGATGCCTGTGCCGGCCCGGCGGCGCGGCCCGGCCGGAGCGAGCTTTACCGCGTGGCGAAGCTATCCGACCTGGTGCAGACCGGGAGGGAACGAGTGCAGTCGCTGTGGTCCGTCCTCGGTGACGAGCAGCAGCTCGCCGGTCTGAACACCGGCCCGGCGGTCGCGGGTGACGACATTGGGCTGCACGACCAGCGTCATGTCGGCAGCAAGGGTGAAGCCTGCGTCGGATAGTGGCCTGCCGGGCGCCGGAACGACGGGCGGAAGGTAGCCGCCGCCGAAGCCGTGGACGACGTCGTCGATCCCGGTGAAGCCGGCCTCGTCGATGATTGCCGCCGCGGCGGCGAGCTCGGCTGCGGTGGTGCCGGGGACGAGCCTGCGTGCGATCACGTCGAACGCGGCTGCCGCAACGGCGTGCAGTTCGCTGACCAGGCCTGTCGGCGGTGCCCCGATCGTGAAGGTGCGTAGTACCTGACCGGCGTACTCCGGCGCGGCCGCCGCGCTGATCTCGCACGTCGCCAAGTCACGATGGCGGACGACCCGGCCGGTCGGCCACTGGGCCGGCACGCTCAGTTCCGGCTCGTCCATCGAGGTAATGCCGAGATAGTGGATGTGATGCAGGCCGCCCTGCGCCATATAGGCGCGCTCGGTCTGCGCCAGCACCTCGTGATCGGTAACCCCGGGCCGCAAGGCCCGCGCCAGCGCCGTGATCGCGGCATCGCTGAGGGCTGCTCCGCGCCTCAGCGCCGTCACTTCCTCTGCCGACTTCAGCAGGCGCAGCTGCGTGTAGGCGCCATTCAGGTCGACAAGATCAGGAATCCGGCTGGCCAGCTGCCGGTACTGGCCGAACGGCAGGGCGCCGACGATCCCGATCCGGCCCTGCAGCTCGCCGCGGTCAGCGAGCAGGGACAGCGCGCTGATGACGCCGGAAGCCCCGAGCGGCTCCACGCGGACCCGAGAGAGGGCGCGAGCCTGGGGAACGTGGTTGTAGAACGAGACCAGGAGCACGTCGTCGTCCTCGCTGGCTCCAGCGACGAGGAGCGCCTCGCGAGTGACCGGCCAGCCGGTCAGCCAGCAGACCGCGCTCCCCGACCGGTTCGCGCCGTATACCAGCGCCACTTGCACCCCGGCACGCTCCATCTCCGCACCGAACGCAGCACGGCGCCGACACATCTCGGCCTCGGAGAACAGCGGCCAGCCCATCGACACAGCTCTGATGATGCGGCACGACTACCCGAGCGGCCAACCCGTGACTGGCTCGTCCTGATCCGGCATCGGCGGCGCTTAGGCTCGCGGCCGTCGGCGGGTTGCCGGAAGGCGGATGCCAGCCCCCACGCCATTGTCCGCGCCCGGCAGCGAGCTGACCCACAGCCGCTGGCCCGACGCGGTCTCCGGACTGGTGCAACGGCCCTGCTCGGCCTCGCCGACGCCACGCCGGCCGACGAGGGCACCCGCCCGGCCGCGGGCGAGCAGGACACCCGGCCGGCCGCGGGCGAACAGGACGCGCAGCGCCAGGCGGGCCCAGCGTGATCACTGCCGCGCCCGCGACCCGCAGGCCACGCAAGCACTTCGTCGCTCTCACATGTCGGCCCATCCTGCCGTGCCCCGCGAACGGCGAGCCGGGTGGCAGCGCAATCATGGCCCCGAGCAGCGGCCGCGTGACGAGATGACAAGGTTGTCACGCTGGAACCGCCTGCTATGCGGCACCCGGCGGCGGCACGTGACCAACCGCCGCGCGCCGACGGCCAAGCTCGGCTCGCCCTCCGTAACACCTCCTGACCTGCACCTATGCGAATAACTTCGCCGATACCGTCACCATGGAGCACAGCGAGGCAACCAGCCCGCTACCGGCAAATGCGAAGGCAGGTGAGGCGCGTCCGGACGGCATGAAAACCGGCTGCTCACCCATTGGCAACACAACGGCACAGCAGCCTCCCTCGTCGCCGCCCGGCCTGCCGGACGAAACAAGAAAGCGCAGGCCGAACGCTCCAATCTGAACAACTGGGGCGGGTGGTGTCCGGCGAGTGGTGTCCGGCGGGTGGGGATCGAACCCACGACCGGCGGATTATGAGAACAACGGACCGCCTCCCCCGCCCCGCTGCCTGCGCTGACTCCCCGCAATCGCGTCCGTGCCCCGTCGCTCGCTTCTTTCGCGCGTCTCCCAATGCCACGGTCATTGGCACGTCCACGGAGAAAGCGCTCCGAAGGCCCGGGCGCGGGCTCGGTCAGACCAGCCAGCGGGACTCTCCAGGGGACTACGCTCCGTGACATTACCGCCTCCGCTGGCTTGGCCCAACGACGAGCTACAATGATACTGTTGTAGGATGATGGCCCTGGGCTGCAAGGAGGCACGGTGCCCCACAAGCTCGTGAGGTGACCAAGCAGGTTAGGGACTGGCTCCACGCGCTCCGCACCGCGGACCCGATGACCCGGCGGCTAGTCTCACAGGCGATCGACCAACTCCTTGATGAGGGACCACAGCTCGCCGGCCGGATAGCCGGACCCCGGCTCCACAACCCTGAAGGAACTGCGGCCCGGATCCAGCGGCCGCAGTGAGGTACCGATCCTGTTCATCTTCGATCCGGTTCGCAACGCGGTGCTCTTAGTGGCCGGCGACAAGTCCGGCCGATGGGACGAGTGGCACCGCCAGGCGATTCCAGTGGCCGAGGCACTGTATGACCAGTACATCAAGGAGCAGAGATGACTGAGCACGGGGATTTCTTCACCTACACCCGCGAGGAGTTCGCCGATGACTTCGTTCATCCCGACGATCGCGCCGCGGTGCAGGAAGCACGTGACAAGCGCGCCCTGAAGGTCCGCGCCGAGTACCTGGCCGAGATGCGCAAGAAGGCGGGCCTGACCCAGGCCGAGGTAGCCGAGGCCATGGGCGTTTCCCAGCAGCGCGTCTCCGCCATCGAGAACGGAGCCGTCGCCGAACTCGCGACCTTGAGCGACTACATCCGCGCCCTGGGCGGAGAGCTGAAGGTCATCGCCGACTTCGGCGACTCCTGGCGCCGCGTCGCCTGACCCGTGCAAAGTCAGGCCAGGCCGCCAAAAGATCTTGCGTTCAGCTTCACAACTAACCCCGACGCATGGCCCACAATAGGTCCCAGGAGGCACCCGGCTGCGCGAACACCAAGTCAAGTGGGGCGGCTGGGGATCGAACCCACGACCGGCGGACTATGAGCCCGACGGACCGCTTCCCCGCCTTATCTGCCTGCGCTGACTTCCCTTGCAATCGCGTCAGGACCGTCCCGGTCCGCGCGTTTCGCGGAACTTCCATTGGCAGACTCATTGGCAAGATGCTCCTGCATAGTCTGTCCGCTCAGTGATGCTGCTTCCGGGCTTATCTCACATTCTGCAGTCAGGACAGGCCCGGACGGTTCGGCTGCGGTGATCAGCTCGCAAACGCGCGAGGTCAGTGCACGGACCCGAACAGGTGGCTGGCCACCTGGCTGAGATGGGTGCGCATGGCCTCCGCGGCTTGGTCCGCGTCCCGGGCCTGCAGGGCGGCCACGATCTGCCGGTGGTCGGCCTGGTAGACCAGCTGGCGCTCCCGCGAGGCGCTGCGCCGCTTGAGGTCGCCCCAGAACTGGCCGCGGCGGGCCTCCTCGATGACCGCGTACAGCCGGGCCAGCAGCGGGCTGTGTGCCGCCGTCATGATCGCCCGGTGCAGGGCCAGGTCCCAGGACTCGAACTCGTCGTAGCCGTCCGCCCGCTCGCCGCCCGCCAGGCAGCGGCTGACCTCCGCGAAATCGGTGGCCGTTGCCCACGCCACCACCAGTTGCATGGCAGATGGCTCGAGCAGGCGGCGGATGGCCATCACATCGGCCGGGGAGAAGCCGCCAGGCCCCGTCCCGTCCCCGGCGTGCGCGGGTGCGCTGCCTGGTTCCGCGTCCCGCAGCCGCGTGCCGTCCCGCAGGAACGTGCCGCGGCCCACCTCCCGGGTGATATGGCCGTCTGCCTGCAGTACGGCCAGCGCGTGCCGCACCGACGCCCGGGAGGCGCCGAGCTCGCTGGCGAGCTGCCTTTCTGTGGGCAGCCGCGACCCCGGCCCGAGCCCTGCGCGGTGTGACTCGGCCAGGATGAGCTCGGCGAGCTGGCGCCTGTGGGCGGCCGACACGGTCGTGTTACCCGGCATGCAACCAATCATACCAATCGAGATGAGACGGTGATACTGACCTACATTTCTTTCTGCGTTACAACCCTTGACCCTAGTTTGAGTGCCGACCTATGCTCAACCAATCCGCGTAATCCATCTGGGATCTGGTCATAGCGGTGGCAAGCGGCCTGGAGCCGACCTGGCAGGCTCCCGGCACGATGCCGCCACCCGGCGGCCCGGCTCGCGCGCTGGCTGCCGCCGTCTGGCCGGCTCCCCTTGGGCCACCGCCACCGCGAAGGAGACCGCCGTCGTGAGGCTTGCCACCATAACCACCGCTGATGGGCCGCGGCTGCATGTCAAGGCCCGCTCCGGCTACATCGATGCCGGCCAGGCGACCGGCGATCCGCGGCTGTCGTCGCTGAAGAACCTGCTCGCAGCCGGGCCCGCGGCGCTGGACGCAGCCCGGGCACTTGAGAACCGGGAAGGCCAGGAGTTCGGGCCGGCAGACTTCGTCGCCGCGGTGCCCTCGCCGCCTCGCATCCTCTGCCTCGGCCTGAACTACAGCGAGCACGCCCTGGAAGGCGGCCGGGCGGTGCCGACCTGGCCGGACGCTTTCGTGCGGGGCGCCGACAGCGTCCTGCCGCCCTTCGCCGACCTGGTCAAGCCGGCCCTGACGGTCCGATTCGACTACGAGGCCGAGCTTGGCATCGTGATCGGGGCGGGCGGCCGCTACATCCCGGCGGACAAGGCACTCGACGCCATCGCCGGGTTCGTCGTGCTGAACGACGCCTCCGCGCGGGACTGGCAGCGGGCCGCTAGCCAGTGGACCGCGGGCAAGAACTTCGAAGGCAGCATGCCGATCGGCCCCGAGGTGGTCACCACCGACGAGGTTGACGTCAGCGACGCCGCGATCAGTTCGACCCTCAACGGCACCGTGATGCAGTCGTCGCGCACCTCGCTGATGCTGGTCGATGTCCCCGCCGCGGTGGAGTTCTTCTCCTCTTTCACCCGCCTCATGCCGGGCGACGTGATCGCCACCGGCACCCCCGGCGGGGTCGGCTTCGCCCGCACACCCCCGGTGTGGCTGGAGCCGGGCGACGTCATCGAGGTCAGCGTCGAGGGGGTCGGCGCCATCCGCAACCGGGTCGTCGCCGAGGAGAACGCTCCCGGCAACTGGCGGTGGCAGCCGCTGGCGGCCGGCCAGCGCGGGCTCTGACCGCCCTGCCGACGAGTCGGCAGCCGAGGGCCACGGGTCCTGACCACATCAACTCCATCAACGAGTCAGGAGGGACGATGAAAATCACGATACACGGACCCGCGGCCCCGGCCGCGGGTGCAGGCAGACCCGAGCCCGGAAAGCGGGCCACCCGGCGGGCCGCCCGGCATGCGGCGATGGCCGGTGCCGCAGCGCTCGCCCTCGCCCTGGCCGCTTGTGCCTCAAGCGCCAACTCGGGCGGCTCCTCCAGTTCCGGCGGCTCGGGTTCGAACGGGTCGGGCAAGACCATCACCGTCGCGGACGTCGCGCCGTTCAGCGGTGCCGACGCGGCGCTCGGCCCGACGTACCTGGTGTCCTGCTACGGGGCGACCAGCCCCATCAACGCCGCGGGCGGGGTGCTCGGGCACAAGCTGCGGTGCAAGAGCGTCGACACTCGCGGCGACCCGGCGGACGCCGTCCCGGCCGTCAACCAGATGTTCGCCTCCACCCCGGACCTCGGCCTGGTGATCGGCTGTACGTCTGACGAGGCGGCGTCGGTCGCGCCGATCATCAACGCGCACAAGATGGTCATGTTCTGCATGACCGGCCAGTCGCAGTTCGACAGCGGCACCCCGGTGCCGTACTTTTTCCGGCTGGTCCCGCCGGACCTGGCCGAGTCCTACGCGATGACGGTCATCGCCAAGCAGCAGCACTACAAGCGGATCGCGCTCGCGTTCGGCAATGACATCGGGTCGCAGACCTTCATCCAGCCGGCCATCGGAGCGCTGAAGAAGGCCGGGATAACCGTGACCACCAACCAGTCGCTTGACCTGAAGGCCACCACCTTCCGCACCGAGGCGGCCGCGATCGTGCAGTCCCACCCGGACGCGATCATGACCGAGGCCCTGGGCGCCGCGGATCCGACCCTGTTCGCGGAGATCAAGCAGCTCAACGGCGGCAAGATGATCCCGATCATCGGTACCTCGGCGGCGATCTCGCCATCCTTCTTCAAGGCGGCGGCTGCTGCTGTGGGCGCACGGGAATTCGTCAGCGCGTTCCACGCCGACAACCTGGTGGTAGAGACGAGCGGGCTGGCGTACGACACGTTCAAGTCCGCGCTGCTGTCCCAGCAGGGCAACGTCCCCGGCGTCACGGGCAACTTCAGCACCTACCTGAGCTCGCCCGGCGGTGTGCACCTGTACGACGGGATCAACCTCGCCGCGCTCGCCATGATCATGTCGAAGAGCACGACCCCGAGTGTGTACGCGCCCGACATCGTCAAGATCGGTAACGGCGTACCAGGGGCCACGGTGTGCAATTCGTTCGCCTCCTGCGCGAGCATGCTCAAGTCGGGCAAGGCGATCCGATACGAGGGCCCGGGTGGCGCCACGAACTTCGACAAATACCACGACTCCACCGGCATCTTCCAGATCGACACCTACAGTGCCAACGGAACGGTGAAAGTGATCGGCAACATCAGCCCGGCCCAGCTGAGGGCAGTGGCCCCTTAATGCAAGGTCCCGATGTGTCCGTGCGGGGCCGGCCGGCCGGCCCCCGCACGGACACCCATGCCCACGGGGGTCGATAGCCGGTGAGCCTCTTCCTCGCGTCGATCGGCTTCGGCCTGGTGACCGCGTCGGTGCTGGCGATTGCCTCGGTCGGGTTCACGCTGCAGTTCGGCGTGACCGACGTGCTGAACCTCGCCTTCGGCGCGGTGATGATCTTCGCCGCTTTCGTGGCCTACCTGGTCAACTCCGCCGGCATCTCGGTGTGGATCGGACTTCTGGTCGCGATAGTGGCCGGCGCGGTGCTGTCCGTCCTGCTCAACGCGGTCGTGTACACCCCCTTCCAGCGGCGTGGCGCCTCGCCGATCACGATGGTGATCGTGTCGCTTGGCATGACGCTCATCATCGAGTTCAGCGTGCAGGCGCTGGCCGGCGGCACGGCCGTCTCCTACACGATGGGCAACGGGCACACCTTCACCGCGGGCGACCTGTCGCTCACCCTGGTCCAATTCCTCATCATGGGCATGTCGGTGCTGGTCATGCTTGGCACGCACGCACTGCTGCGGTCCACCAAGCTTGGCAAGGCGATGCGGGCCACGGCCGCGAACCGCGGCCTGGCCCGCAACTGCGGGATCCGGACCGGCCGGGTGATAACCCTCACCTGGGGACTAACCGGTGCGCTGTGCGGGCTGGCCGGGGTGGTGTTCGCCATGGACGCAGGCAGCTTCGACGCCACCGCGACCGACCTGTTCCTGGTCATGATCCTGGCCGCGGTCTTCCTCGGCGGGCCCGGCCAGCCCTACGGGGCGATGCTCGGCGCCCTGGTCATCGGGGTGGCCACCGAGGTGAGTGCGGCTTTCATCCCGGCAGACTACAAGTACGTGATCGCGTTTGTGGCGCTGCTCGTCATGCTCGGCTTGCGCCCGACCGGCCTGCTCGGAGAGCGGGCATGAGCACGGAAGCCGGAGCCCGATGAACTCGTTCTACCTCGTGAACCTGCTCACATACGCTGCTGTGGACGCCATGGCGTGCCTGGGCCTCAACCAGCAGTTTGGGGTGGCCGGGGTGACCAACTTCGGGTTCATCATCTTCCAGGCGGCCGGCGGCTACGCCGCAGCAATCCTGGCCATGCCTCCGGATACGGCCAACGGAGGGTTCCAGAGCTATGTGGGGGGCTGGCACCTGCCGGTCCCAATCCCGTGGATCGGCGCGGCTGTGGCGGGCGGCCTGATCGCGCTGCCGTTCACATTCCTGGTTGGCAGGCGGCTGCGCGGCGATTTCGCTGCGGTCGGCCTGCTGGTGACCGCCGTGCTGCTGAACCTGGTCGTGACAAACTTCCGCCCATTCCTCAACGGCGACGCAGGCATCTCGCTGATCCCCCAGCCGCTGCAGAGCGTCTACGACCCCCAGTCCATCGGTTACCAGTGGGATTTCACCCTGGTTGCCATTGCGCTGTGCGCGCTCGTGCTGCTGCTCGTACGGCGGATCACCAACTCGCCGTACGGGCGCTCCCTGCGGGCGATGCGGGACAACGACGCGGTGGCGGATTCGCTCGGCAAGAACCTGGTCTCCATGCGCACGGTCATGCTGGTGGTCGGCGGCGCCATCGCCGGGCTATCCGGCGGCGTCCTGGTCACCTACATCACCACCTGGTCGCCGGCCGCGTGGGGCTATGCCGAGACCGTCGTGCTCTTCGCGGCCGTGATCATCGGGGGTGCGGGCAACCACTGGGGTGCGGTGCTCGGGGCGATGCTGGTGCCTGTCGGGTTCGAGGAGGTGACGCGGTTCATCCCGACCTCAAACAATCTGCCGCCGAACCTGATCCCGTCGCTGGAGTGGGTGGCGATCGGGACTCTGATCGTGGTGTTCCTGTGGATCCGGCCGCAGGGCATCCTGCCGGAACGTAAGCGCGTCATCTCAGTGCCACCGCTGGCTGCCGCTGGTGAGCCGCCCTCCGCCAGTGAGCCGCCCCTCACCGCGGCCCGGCCGCCCGTGGTCAGCGTCGCCACCACTGGACCGGCTGAGCCCGCCGAGCGTGCAGCCACGTCGCGGGCGGTGATCCTGGAGGCCGTGGATGTGGTGCGGGAGTTCGGCGGCGTGCGGGCGGTCGCCGGGGCCAGCTTTGCGGTGCGGGAGGGCACACTCACTGGGCTGATCGGGCCTAACGGGGCCGGGAAGTCCACCCTGCTGGCGACGCTGGCCGGGACGCTCCCGGTAACCTCCGGCAGGGTGAGGTACCGCGGGGAGGACATCACCCCGGTGCCGGCCTTCCGCCGGGCGCGGCTGGGGCTGGTGCGGACGTTCCAGCTGGCCAGCGAGTTCAAGCGGCTGACGGTGATGGAGAACCTGCTGTCGGCAGTGCCGGCGAACCGGGGCGACTCGTTCCGGGGGGCACTGCTCGGGCGGCTGTACTGGCGTGGCGACGAGCAGGCGGCCATCACCCAGGCACAGGCCATCCTGGAGCGATTCGGGCTTGAGAAATTCGCGAACCACTATGCGGGTGATCTGTCCGGCGGGCAGCGTCGGCTGGTGGAGATCATGCGGGCGCTGATGGCCGAGCCGCGGATGCTGCTGCTGGACGAGCCCATGGCCGGTGTCCACCCGCACCTAGCACACCGGATCGGCGAGCAGCTCACCGGGCTGTGCGCCGACGGCATGACGATCCTGATGGTCGAGCACGAGCTCTCCATCACGGACGAGTTCTGCGATCCGGTGGTGGTGATAGCCGAGGGCTCGGTGCTGGCGGAAGGCACCATGCAGCAGCTCCGGGCCCACAGCGAGGTCGTGGAGGCCTACCTTGTCGGCTGAGCTGACCCTCTCGGGCTTGCCGCTGCACGCGGACAGCGTCACCGCAGGTTACGGCGGCGATCCGGTCATCCGGGGCATCAGCGTGCACACTAGGCCCGGCGAAGTCGTCTCCCTGGTCGGACCCAACGGGTCCGGCAAGAGCACCCTCCTTAAGAGCCTGGTAGGGGTGTTGCGCGTATCTTCTGGCACCGTGCGGGTGGGCGACACCGAGGTCACCAACCAGCCACCGGAAGAGATCGCCCGCGCCTCGGTGGGATACGTGCCGCAGGTGGACGACGTGTTCGGCCCGCTCACCGTCAGGGAGAACCTGGAGATGGGCGGCTACCTGCTGCCCCGCAAGGAGGTCGCCGGACAGATCGAGCGGGTGGCGGCGGTGTTCCCCCGGCTGGGCACCATGATGGGCCGGAGCGCGGGCAAGCTCAGCGGCGGCGAGCGGAAGATGCTCGCCATGGGCCGGGTGCTGATGCTCAACCCCGGCGTCTTCCTGCTGGACGAGCCGACTGCCAACCTCGCCCCGATCGTGGCCACCTCCTTGCTGGAAGAGCACGTCCGGCAGCTCGCCGCCAGCGGGGCGGCCGTGCTGATCGTCGAGCAGCGCGCCCGCGCGGTACTGGCCATCTCCGACCGCACCTATGTGCTGGGCGGCGGCGAGGTACGGATGGAAGGCACGCCAGCTCAGCTGTCCGGGAGCCCGGAGTTCGTGGAGTCCTTCCTCGGCGGTCACACTCGCCCGGTCAGCGCCGGCGAAGGCTGACCTGGCGTTGACCGATCACCTGCTCACGGGACGACGGCAGCGGGTGTCCTCGATGTCCCGAGAGATCACAGAGTGGGGCGGGTGGGGATCGAACCCACGACCGGCGGATTATGAGAACAACGGACCGCCTCCCCCGCCCCGCTGCCTGCGCTGACTCCCCGCAATCGCGTCCGTGCCCCGTCGCTCGCTTCTTTCGCGCGTCTCCCAATGCCACGGTCATTGGCACGTCCACGGAGAAAGCGCTCCGAAGGCCCGGGCGCGGGCTCGGTCAGACCAGCCAGCGGGACTCTCCAGGGGACTACGCTCCGTGACATTACCGCCTCCGCTGGCTTGGCCCAACGACGAGCTACAATGATACTGTTGTAGGATGATGGCCCTGGGCTGCAAGGAGGCACGGTGCCCCACAAGCTCGTGAGGTGACCAAGCAGGTTAGGGACTGGCTCCACGCGCTCCGCACCGCGGACCCGATGACCCGGCGGCTAGTCTCACAGGCGATCGACCAACTCCTTGATGAGGGACCACAGCTCGCCGGCCGGATAGCCGGACCCCGGCTCCACAACCCTGAAGGAACTGCGGCCCGGATCCAGCGGCCGCAGTGAGGTACCGATCCTGTTCATCTTCGATCCGGTTCGCAACGCGGTGCTCTTAGTGGCCGGCGACAAGTCCGGCCGATGGGACGAGTGGCACCGCCAGGCGATTCCAGTGGCCGAGGCACTGTATGACCAGTACATCAAGGAGCAGAGATGACTGAGCACGGGGATTTCTTCACCTACACCCGCGAGGAGTTCGCCGATGACTTCGTTCATCCCGACGATCGCGCCGCGGTGCAGGAAGCACGTGACAAGCGCGCCCTGAAGGTCCGCGCCGAGTACCTGGCCGAGATGCGCAAGAAGGCGGGCCTGACCCAGGCCGAGGTAGCCGAGGCCATGGGCGTTTCCCAGCAGCGCGTCTCCGCCATCGAGAACGGAGCCGTCGCCGAACTCGCGACCTTGAGCGACTACATCCGCGCCCTGGGCGGAGAGCTGAAGGTCATCGCCGACTTCGGCGACTCCTGGCGCCGCGTCGCCTGACCCGTGCAAAGTCAGGCCAGGCCGCCAAAAGATCTTGCGTTCAGCTTCACAACTAACCCCGACGCATGGCCCACAATAGGTCCCAGGAGGCACCCGGCTGCGCGAACACCAAGTCAAGTGGGGCGGCTGGGGATCGAACCCACGACCGGCGGACTATGAGCCCGACGGACCGCTTCCCCGCCTTATCTGCCTGCGCTGACTTCCCTTGCAATCGCGTCAGGACCGTCCCGGTCCGCGCGTTTCGCGGAACTTCCATTGGCAGACTCATTGGCAAGATCTGCGCGGCAGTCAGATTGCAGGACCTGGGTTGCCGGCCAGTGCCACGTCACCTTCTGTGATATCAGGCGCCGAAGCCGTCTCCGCCCGGAACCGTCGGCACAGTTCGAGCGGACAGTTTCTTCAGCGACGGCAACGGACTGCCGGCCAGGTTAGTAGTGCTGCCCGGGCGAAGATGACTCCCTCCCGGCTGGGCTTGTCCGCACGGTAGCTTCCCGGCCCGGACTCGAGCGCGCCGATCCGCCGGAGCACCGAGTGCGTGCTCCAGGCGGCATGAAATGCGGAGGCAGCGGTGAGCCGCTCGCCGTGGCCCGTCTGCCAGCCGATCGCCGTCAACACTCCTGCCGTGATCTCGGCCCAGTCTGCTGCCTCGTCGGCGGCGAGGATGAGAAGGAGCAGCAGGCCCGCCTGACGCTCGCAATTATCCCTCGCGGCCGGTATCGAATCGGCTAGTTCTGGCTTGTCTATCCACGTTCGCCAGCCAAACACCCTCACGGTCCCCGGATCGGCAACTGAGGTGCCGTGACTCGGATCAACGCCTGGCGACGGGATGATGAGCGAATCCGCAATATAGGGAGCGGGCGTAGGTGAGACGTTGCCGGATTCGCGTGGTGCCAGCTGGCGGGGATGGCTACCGGCACTGCTTGTGCTGCGGGGGGTGCTGCCCATTGAGCGGTCCTAGGTATCCAAGGGTGTGCTGGCCGGCCTGACGCTGGCCGCCCTCGGCATCCCTGAGGTTCTCGGCTACGCGAAGATCGCTGGGATGCCGGGCGTGACCGGCCTGTACACGCTCCTCTTTCCGATGGCCGTGTTCGCCGTTCTTGGTTCGTCGCGTCACCTTGTGGTTGCTGCGGACTCGGACACTGCGGCCATACTCGCCGCCTCGCTCACCGGTCTGGCGGTGGCCGGGTCGGAGCGATACGTCCGGCGGCCGGGCTCGCGGCCTTGCTTGCCGGCGTGATGCTGCTGCTTGCCCGGCTGGCCGGGCTCGGGTTCCTGGCGAATTTCCTTTCCCGCACCGTGCTGGTCGGATTCCTTACTGGCGTCGGCATTCAGGTGGCCGCCGGTCAGCTCCCCGACATGCTCGGTGGACCCCGCCCCTGGAACGCAGACCCTGTCCAGGTCTCTGAGCGCCGTGCGCGCGCTCCCGGACACACATCGGGCGCACGTGGCAACGTCGATCGGGTCATCCTGGGGTGCTCGCGGCGCGCCGGGGTCACCGCCGGATCCCGGGGCCGCTGATCGCGGTGATCATCGCGATGAGCGTCAGTGAGGCCGCGAGCTTGGCCAGCCGCGGTGTGGCCGTGATGCAAGCGGCGCGACGAGCACACAGTCCCGGGCCCCCGGCCGACGCCCCAGCCAGCGCCATCGGCACGACGAGCCCGCTATCCGGAGGGGGCCGCAGACTTTCTGCACCGAACCTCATGCCTTGGGCACGCATCATGCCTTGGGCGCGCATCGCAGTCCGCAGCTAGCCGGGTTCCGTCGCGGGTGCGCGTGCGGGGGCGTCAGCGCTGGTTCTGGCTGGGTCGAGGATCCGGTAGGCGAGCAGTTTCGCGCGGTCGGTCAGGAGGAACCACGCCAGCGCGTAACACCAGACCAGGGCTGCGTAGCCCCAGCCGAGGGGAGCCATGAAGACTCCGTAGACGGCGATCAGGGTGGCGAGCAGCTGCGTGCCGACCACGGCGAGCACGAGAACCCGGGCGGGGCGTATCGACCAGAACGGGCCGCGTGTGCGGGCGAGGAAGATCGTCAGGTGCCCGGCGACGGACAGCGTCAGGTACATCAGCGTCTGCAGCTGCTGATGGCCGAGGTGGAAGACGCGGTCGCCGAGGTAGAACAGGCCGAACGCGGCGATGGGGCCGACAACGCCGAGCACGGTGGCTATCCCGAGCACGAGCCGCATGTTCCAGGCCTCGGGCTGATCCTTGTAACGAACGCTGTCGTAGGCGATCGACAGGATTGCCCCGTCGTTGAGCAGCGCGAGCATCACGATCTGGATCGCCGTCACGGGAAAGAAGTTGAAGATCAAGATCACGAGCGTGACGAACACGAGCACGCGGAGCGTCTCGGCGATGCGGTAGATCGCGTAGCTGTTCATCCGCTGGAAGATCTTGCGACTTTCCTTGATCGCGTCGATGATCACCGACAGGCCGGGCGTCGTCAGCACGATGGAGGCGGCCGCCCGCGCCGCATCGGTCGCGTCAGACACGGCGATGCCGCAGTCCGCCTTCTTCAGCGCGGGGGCGTCGTTCACGCCGTCGCCGGTCATGCCGACGATATGACCCCGTTTCTGCAGAACGTCCACGATGTGGAATTTGTGCTCGGGGAACACCTGGGCGAACCCGTCGGCATTCTCGATGGACGCGGCCGTCGCTGCCGTCTCCTCGTGCTTGACGTCGCCCAGTCCGGCCGCATCGACAATGGCCGCGCCAATCCCGAGTGTCCGCGCGGTTTCCTGCGCGATGGCCAGTGCGTCGCCTGTGACCATTTTCACGTCCACGCCCAAATGCCGGGCGGTGGCGATGGTTGCCCTGGCATCTTCCCGGGGCGGGTCGAACAGGGGCAGCACGCCGAGGAACTGCCACGGGCTCGTTCCTTCGGCGCGGGCCACGCCCAGCGAGCGGAAGCCGCGCGCGGCGAAGTCGCTGATCGCCTTGTCGACGTCTGCTTTCACGCGGGCGGCGTTGGCTGACAGCGCCAGGATCACCTGGGGCGCGCCCTTCGTCACCTTGAACGAGGCCTCGTCTGCGGTTGTGATGGCGGCCTCGGTGCACTTGCGGACTGCGTCGAATGGCTGGTAGTGGGCCACCTGGTAGCCCTGAAGTGCGTCGCGGTCGTCCAGGCCGGCCAGGATGGCGAGGTCGATTGGGTCGGCGTCGTCGGCGCGCGATGCCAGAGCGGCATCGAGGATCACCTGGCTGGCCAGGACGTTGCTGACGGCGAACGGCTCGCCGAGGGTCAGCTTGTTCTGGGTCAGGGTGCCGGTCTTGTCGGTGCAGAGCACGTCAACTCCGGCCAGTTCCTCGATGGCGACCAGCCGGCTCACGATGGCCTTCTTCGCGGCGAGCAGGCGGGCGCCGACGGCCATCGTCACCGACAGTACCGTCGGCATTGCCACGGGAATCGCGGCCACGGTCAGTACCAGGGCGAACTGCAGCGTGGTGAAGGTCGGATCACCGCGGACGATCGAGACTATGGTGATCACCGTCACCAGCACCAGCGCGAGGATGATCAGGAACGTGCCGATCTTCAGCACTGCTCGCTGGAAATGGCTGACGGTCTGCGCTTCCTGCACCAGCTGTGCCGTCTTGCCGAAGTAGGTGTTCGCGCCTGTGGCGTAGACCAGGGCGCCGATCTCGCCCTGCCGGATGATCGACGCGGAGAACACTGCCTCGCCTGCCTTGCGGGCGGCGGGCAGTGACTCGCCGGTCAGCGCGGACTGGTCCACTTCGACGGGGTCGCCTGCCAGCAGGCGCGCATCCGCGGGCACGATGTCGCCCAGGCGCAGCCGGATGACGTCGCCGGGTACCAGCTCACGCGACGGGGGAGTGATCCACTTGCCGTCACGCTTGACCCGGGCCTTGATCGCCAGCTCGGCCTTCAGCGCGGCGATGGCCTTGCCCGCCTGGTGTTCTTCCCAGAACCCGATTCCGGCGTTGGCAAGAAGAAGCACGAGGATGATGAAGAAGTCCGGCCAGTGCCGCAGCACGCCCGACAAGACCACCGCGGCCTCGATCATCCACGGGATCGGGCCCCAGAAATAGGTCAGAAATTTCAGGAGCGGGTTTTCCTTCTTCTCCTCGATCTCATTAGGCCCGTATCTGGCCAGTCGTTCCGCCGCTTCGGCCTGGCTGAGGCCGTCAGGCGACGACCCCAGCCGTTTCTCCACCTCCGGCAGCGGAAGGGTTCTGAGGTCGACGTCCGCGCCCAGCTTCGACGTGGGCCGCGATCCGGAAGCCTTGGGCTGGCCGACGCCGGCGCCACTGCGTGCCTGCGCGGTCACCGGCGCTCGCTCCAGGTCCAGTTCCGGATCTCGGGCATGTCCTGGCCGTGGATGTCGATGTACTGGCCGTGCTCGACGAGCTTGTCCTGCATCTCCTGCTTCAGGGAGCTGCCGCGGTTCCCGAGCTGGGGGAGCCGGTCGATCACGTCCTGGACCAGGTGGAACCGGTCCAGCCGGTTCTGCACCCGCATGTCGAATGCCGTGGTGATCGTGCCCTCCTCGTTATAGCCCCGCACATGCAGGTTCCGGTTGGCGCGCCGGTAGGTCAGCCGGTGGATCAGCCACGGGTAACCGTGAAAGGCGAAGATGATGTGCTTGTTCCTGGTGAACAGCGAGTCGTAGTCGGCGTCGCTCAGCCCGTGCGGGTGCTCGGAGGCGGGCTGGAGCTTCATCAGGTCGACGACATTGACCACCCGGATCTTCAGGCCAGGGAGGTGCTCGCGCAGAATCGAGACCGCAGCCAGGACCTCGAGCGTGGGCGTGTCCCCGCAGCAGGCCATCACGAAGTCCGGTTCGCCGCCCTGGTCGTTGCTGGCCCAATCCCAGATGCCGATCCCCTCGGTGCAGTGCACGACCGCGGCTTCCATGCTCAGCCACTGGGGCATGGCGCGTTTCCCGGCGACGACGACGTTGACGTAGTGCCGGCTGCGCAGGCAGTGGTCCGCGACGGACAGCAGGCAGTTCGCGTCCGGTGGCAGGTACACCCGGACGACGTCGGCTTTCTTGTTGACGACGTGGTCGAGGAAGCCGGGGTCCTGGTGGGTGAAGCCGTTGTGGTCCTGCTGCCAGACATGGGAGGCGAGCAGGTAGTTCAGCGACGCGATGTCGCGCCGCCACGGCAGCTGCGAGGTGACCTTCAGCCACTTGGCGTGCTGGTTGAACATCGAGTCGATGATGTGGATGAAGGCCTCGTAGCAGTTGAACAGGCCGTGCCGCCCGGTCAGCAGGTAGCCCTCCAGCCAGCCCTGGCACTGGTGCTCGGACAGCATCGAGTCCAGCACACGCCCCTCGGGAGCGAGGAACTCGTCGTTGTCAAATGTCTGTGCGTCCCACTGGCGGTTAGTGGCCTCGAACACAGCGCCCAGCAGATTCGAGAGCGTCTCATCAGGACCGAAGACCCGGAAGTTCCTATGATCGTCATTGAGGGCGGACACGTCCCGCAGGAACTTGCCCAGCACGAGGGTGTCCTCAGCGGCAACGGCGCCCGGCGCTGGCACCTCGACGGCATGGACGCGGAAGTCCGGCATCCGCAGGTCGCGCAGCAGCAGGCCGCCGTTGGCGTGCGGGTTGGCGCCCATCCGCCGGTCGCCCTCGGGCGCGAGCTCGGCGAGGTCCGGCAGCAGCCGCCCCGCCTCGTCGAACAGCTCGTCCGGTTTGTAGCTCCGCATCCAGCTCTCCAGCTGCGCGAGGTGATCCGGGTGGTCCGCGTCGACCAGGAGCGGCACCTGATGGGCCCGGAACGTGCCCTCAACCTGCAGGCCGTCGACGACCTTCGGCCCGGTCCAGCCCTTAGGCGATTTCAGCACGATCATCGGCCAGCGCCGCCGGATGGTGTCGCCGGTGCTGCGCGCATGACCCTGGATGCTCCGGATAGCCTCGATGGCCTCGTCCAGCTCGCCGGCCATCAGCTGGTGCATCTCGCGCGGCTCGTGACCTTCGACGAAGCGGGGATCCCAGCCGCAGCCCCGCAGGAACTCCCCCAGCTCCTCATCCCCGATGCGGGCCAGCACGGTGGGATTGCTGATCTTGTAGCCGTTCAGGTGCAGGATCGGCAGCACGGCCCCGTCGCTGACTGGGCTGGGGACCCGCGACATAAAACATGTCCAGGTCAAGCTCCTTGATGAGCCGGTTAAGATGCACATAGATGAAATTTCTGGCCCGGAGTAGTACCCCAGTGCCCGACCACCAGCGGCTTCACGTCCGACAGTTCCAGCGGCCGTCTGAGCAGCGGATTGTCGTAGAGATAGATCTGGCCGACCGACAGATAGTTCGCCGCCCGCCAGTACGCATCCATCTTGCCAAGCAAGCTCGGGGAAAGAGGCCGTGTCCTCATGGTTAGGGTCCCTACTTCGTAACGCCAGGAGCTCGTCGGCCGTGCCGAGGATGGCGAGCCGTAGCCATTGGCACGGCCATTGGCAGCGGGTGAGCGGGCCGGCGACTCCGGCTCACCCGCCAGTTAGAGATCTCGCTACTCAGCGTAACCAAGAGGCTAGGCCCTGCCCGACAAGGCAACGGCTCGTCGCCGAGGTCCGGCATCAGGCTCAGTCGTCGGCCCAGCGCCTCGACATAGCGGTCAAACACGTCACGAATTGCCACCTTGCCTGGCGCGCGGCTAGAGCTGTCGTGGACGGTAAGCATCGGCGCGGTGCTCGATCGCCACGATTTCCAGGCGCCCGGCATCGTCATCAATGCGGTAGATCACCCGGTAGTCTCCGCGCCGAGCGCTCCACAGGCCGTCCATGCCCAACTTCAACGGCTTCCCGACCCGATGCGGATTCTCAGCCAGGGATCCGTAACAGAACTCCACCACCGCAGTGCCCACCTTCTCCGGCAGCCGGCCCAGCGCCCGGCGGGCAGGCGCCGCCCACACCATCGCATACTCGGTCACTGGTCACCGGCCCGGGATCAGGCGAAGTGCCTCATCCTTGCCCAGCACTTGCCCGCCGTGCGCGGCCAAGTCCGCCAGGCCTTCGCGGATATCCGCTAGCAACTCCTCGCTGTCCAGGATGGACAGCGTTTCCTCCAGCGACTCCAGATCTGCCACGCTTAGCACCACCGCGGCCGGCCGACCGTGCTTAGTGATCACTACCCGGCCATGCTCACGCTCCAGTTGGTCCACCACCTCTGACAGCCGGTTCTTCACGTCCGCCAGAGACATCTGCTCAATGATCGTCATAGCCATAAGTATAGCCAGAATCAAGTTTTCGAGTCAGCAGTGTTAGCCCCGGCCACAGTCACTGGCCTCGCCACGTTCCCGCATTCAGCCCGGACTCTGAACTCCCGGCGCCCCCGGCGCTGAGGGATCTGTGCGGCAAATCGCCCGGAAACCATTCAGGCGCCGGGGTGGGTCCCTTACTCGGGCGCTATGGCGAGAGCCACAACGCTTCGCTCACTGCTAAGCCTCAGCAGCCACCAGGCTCTGCCCGTCCCATGTGAATCGTGCAGTTGTCACGGCGTCATCTCCGTCGCTGCCGGTGATGAGCTGATGAATGCCGATCCCGCTGAGTTCAGCGTAGGTACACCACTCATGATCGGACGTCAGTATCAGGTCCAGGTCCAGCGCCGACAGCAGGGCGAACACCTGACCGCGGTTGCTGCTGTCGACGCCGACGAAGACCTCGTCGAGCAGGATGACGCGCGGCGCCTGCGGGACCGCCTGGTAGTGCGCGGCTACTGCGGCGAATAGCGGCAAGTGCAGGACGATCGCCTTCTCGCCACCCGACAGCGCCCCGTGCAGCTTCCTGGTCAGGAGTTGCCAGCCGTTGCCGCTGGCGCGATCGACCTTCACCACGAACTGGTGCCAGCTCGTGTAGTCGAATACCTCTTCGAGCTGCTGTTCCCAGCTCGCCGCGGTGTTAGAGGCCTTCGCCTGCTCGATCCGTTCCCGGAAGAAGCGATGCAGCGAGTCCCGGTCGGCGTCGGTCAGTCTGACCGGATCCTTCAGCAGCAGATCCCTGGCGGCCTTAGTGCCAGGCGGGAGATCTGGCGCTACCTGCCAGACAAGCCTGACCGCCACGTTGGACGCCGTGCGCACCCTTTCCAGCCTGGCATTCATCCGGTCCACTAGCTCGTTTGCCTGGCGGATCCGGTCGGCGAGATGCCGGCGGGTGTCGCCCGTCAGGGTCCGGTCGAACAGGTCGCGCTCACGGTCGGTGATCTCCTTGCGGCTGCGCTCGGCGTCCTCCCGCAACCGACTCAGCAGTTCGGCGGCACCGACCCGGACGCCGTCGACGACCGCGGTGAAGACGTGCACGTCAGCGTCCATCTCCAGGTTCAGGTCAGCGCTGGCGCTCAAGGTCGCGCGGCATGAGTGCACAGACTCGGACAGCCGCTGCAGCGCGCTGCCCATATCGGCTGGCTCGTGCGGGGTGCTGGACCATTCCGCTGCCACCTGCCGCGCCGCGTCGAGCGCGGCCCTGACCCCTTCGGACCCGGAGAGCACGCCATCCAGTCCACGCCGGGCCTCGAGCCCGCTGTCGGCGGCAAGCCCCCCGCTGGCCAGGTGCCGGAACCGCTGCGCCGCGACGTCGCGTTCGGCCGTCGCCTTGTCGCGGGCGGCAGCGTCCGACTCGCGGGCGGACCTGAACTGCCCGAGCCGGTCGGTCAGCGTCAGCAACTCGGCGCTCGTCGTGTCTCGCCGCGTCCGCCGGTCACGATGGTGCTTTCTCGCCTCCTCAAGCTTCGCGAGCACTTCCCGGTAGTCGCGGCCGACGACATCCTCCACGGCGGCGAGCTTGGCGGCGAGCTCGCCGTGCCTGGCCTCGGCGCCGGCGGCGCTCAGCTCCTGCTGCTCGGCGACGGCCACGGCCTGCTGCGCTTTAGCTGCGACAGCCCGGACCAGGCGTTCTGCGGATGCCAGCTCGCCGAACTCGTCCAGCCAGCTCTCGGCCTGGTCACGGAACTGACTGATGGCGGTTGCGAGCGAATCGAGCGCGCGGTTCTCGGTAGGCAGCCCGTTCTCCGCGCCGAGGGCCGTCAGCGCGCGCAGGGCCTTGGCCACCTCGCGTCCTTGTGCCTCAACTGCGGCGATCCGCTTCCTGACCAGGGTGTCGGCTGCGGCGAAGGCTGCATCGGCGCGAATGACCACGAGGTTAGCCGCGGCGAGATCCTCGTAGCCAGGGCGAAGCGCACGGTCGCTGCCGAGCAGGTCTCGCCGCGCCCTCAGCGCCGTCAGGTCGGCGTCCACCTGGGCTATGACCTCGTCGACCACGCCGACTTCTTCGGCCAGCTCTCGCGACCGAGCTTCCCTCGCGCGCTGCCTGGCCAGGGCGCCGATATGCGCCGGGCGGTCTTTGCCCCAGCTCCCGTGCAGATTGCCGAATCGCCAGGTCCCGTCGGCCCCGATCGCTGCCGGGTGGGCTGCGGGCAGGCACTCGCCGTAGGCGATGGATTCCAGCAACCGCCAGATAACCTCAGCGGGCACCGCTGCGTCCGGCTCAGGGATCAGTACGTGGGCCAGAGATCGGCCAGGGGCCGGCAGCAGCGCCGACGGGTCGGCGAAGACGTCGTGGCCCTCGACTGTCCCGGCGGCTCCGACCCAGGCGTCCAGCATTCCTGAGGCCGCGAGCGCGGCCTCGATGGTGCCGCGGATGTTCTCCCCGATCGGCTCGGCGAAGTCGACCAGCCGCCAGAACGGCGCCCCGGTCAGAACGCTCCGGTCAGCTGTCCGGGTGGCAGGCGGGGCTGGCGGGAGGTCCCGGTCGGCGCGCAACTCGCCGATTTCGCGTGTCAGGTCCCCGCGTCGCGCGACCTGCTCCGCCTGCCGGCCGCTCGCGAGCGTCTCGGCCCTGGTGATCTCCTCCAGGACGCCCGCCACGACGTCGTCGGCCAGGGCCATCAGGGCTGTCTCAGACTCGGCCAGCTCAATCACCGCGCCGGGGTCGGGAAAGCGGAGCTCCCGGCACTCGGCGACCCACTGGACCAGCTTCGTGCTCAACTCGGCGAGGGCATCCTCGTAATGGCCGGCGGCCGATTTCTGCTGCGCTCTGGCGTCCGCGAAGCTCCTCCTGGCTTCCTCAAGGTCGGCTTCGGCGTGCTCTCGCCTCTCCACCGAGCGATCATGGTCATCCACTGCCTTGCGTACCGCCGCCAGCTTCTCCTGCCGTGCCTCAACGGCGGCGCGAAGTAGACGGCGGGCACGGGCTTGCTCGCCGGAGGCCGGCCCGGCGATCTCGGAATACACGCCAGCCAGCCCGGCCCGGACAGCCGCCTGCCTCGCCTGCTGCTCCGCCGCGCTTACCGTGTCGGCACGGCGCCGCCGGCCACTCTCGGCGTCACGCAGCTCGCCCTCGTCCTGGGCTGCCTGGTCTCGCTTCCGCGCCGCGTCGGTGCGGATCAGGATCGCGGCTTCCCGTTGGTCAGCGACCTGCTGGCGCAGAAGGTCGAGCTCCTGCCCTCGGCCGTAGGCCTCGCTCTGGGTAATGCCGGCGATCTGCGCCTCGCAATCGGCCAGCTCGCGGCTCAGGTGGCCGATCAGGCGCTCCGCCTCGGACTTCCTGATCGCGACGCCCTCGTACTCCTCGGCCGACGCCCTAGCCGCCCTGGTCTGGTTGTCCATGGTGGTGGTGGCGGAAATCAGCGCGGCGCTCGCGGCGCGAAGCACCCGCCTGGCATAAGCCCGCTGCCGGTCGGCCAGGACCTTAGCCGCCGCGACTTCCTGATCAAGCTCGGCGAGCCGTTCGCGCTGCTGGTCGAGCCGTTCGAAGCCTTCAGCAAGATCGGCGATCTCGTGCTGGCCGAGCGGCGGGAGTGCCCGGGAAAGCAGCGAGGAAAGCAGCGCCGGGTCGAGCCGCTGCGACAGCTTGGGCATGCGCAGCTGAAGCAGGGCGGTGATCAGAGCGTCGTATCGCTGCTCGGTCAGGCCGGGGAACAGCACGGAGCGCACCGCCGCCCGGTAGTCGCTCGCGCTGCCGTATACGCTGCCACCTTCGCCGAGCGCCTCGGCCAGAGCGGCCCTTGTCAGCGGCTGGCCCGCCTCGTTGACGACGCTGATTCCCTCCGGCGTCCCGATGCGCAGGCTGGTGAGGAAGTAGTCCGCGGTGACGTTCGTGGTGTGCGCGCTCGTCTGGAGCCGACATCCGCACGTCAGCCAGCGCTCCTGTGCGCCAGGGAACCGGAATTCAAGCCAGAGGTACCCTACGCGCGTGGTCGACGAGGTGCCCTCCCCCATCATGTTCCAGTACATGGTCCGCTCGCCCGTGCCGAACGTTGACAGGCGGCTAGGGCGCAGGTTCGCGTCGAACAGGAACGGGAGCAGCAGTTCGAGCGCCTTGGACTTGCCGCTGCCGTTCGGCCCGCGCAACAGCAGCCGGCCGTCGTGGAAGGTGAGGATCTCGTCGTAGTAGCGCCACACGTTGACGATGCCGGCCCTGGACGGGATCCACCGGTCGCCGTGACCGCCCTGCCGCACAGCGGCGACACGGGGTAGCTCCGTCACCGTCATGACAATGCTCCCTCGGAATCGGCCTGGTTCCGGCCGCTGGCTCGTGCAGCTCCCACCGCGTATCTCGCGGCGGCGGGAAGCGGCAACACGACGCCGTCGCTGACTTCGGTCAGGCAGAACTCGGCCAGCACGGCCAGCGCGTCGGCGAGGAGCTTGGCCGGTCCGTCGGCGTCGCGGTAGCTCATGGCCCAGCGCGGAAACCTGGCGAGCAGCTCGGTCATCAGGACCTCAAGCTGCGCGGACGTCGCGGGACCGCGTGCCGCTAGCTTGTCTAGCAGCAGCAAGGCCGCCACCTTGGCGGTACTCGCGTCGTCAGGGAACTTGCTGTCAGTCGCGATCGCGTCGGTGTCGACCAGCAGCACGCCCTCCGCTCGTTCTTCCAGGGTGAAGCCACCTTGGTCGGCGGCCCTGCGCAACAGCTGGCGACCGGTGGGCGACGCCAGGTACGCGCGCTGCTGCTCAGAGAGTTCACGGAAATACAGCACCGGGTCGTCGGCGAGCCTGCGGAAGATCGAATGCCGCAACCACAGGTTCCGCTGTACCTCGGAGACCGGCACCGCGCCAGGCTGCCCACCGGCCGCCACGCCATAGCGGCGCTCACAGGTCACGAGATCGAACACCTGGTCAAGCCGCTGCGCGATTTCCTGGGGGCGCATCGCAAGCTGCGACGGCCCGACCGGCACGGCCAGCAGCCGAAGCAGCAGCGTCGAGTCGACCCGGTAGAGCACCTTCGCATCGGTGGTCTCCACGAAGCTGTCTGTCGTGCCGTCCACGACCTCGAGCACTCCGTAGGTCTCCATGAGCCGCAGCACGTCGACCAAGGCCATTCGCTCGGCCCGGCTTGCCGAGTCGAACGTCGCGACAATGTCGTCAGCCGCCGTTGCCCGGCTGACCCGATCCGCGAGCAGGCCGATCGTGGTCACCGGGACTGCGAGCAGCTCGGCGGCGATGACGCAAAGCAGCATGTAGCGGCGCCGGTCGAAAGGCGCCCGGCTCGATCTGGCCCGGCGAGGTGGCCGACTCGGGTCGGTGGCGGGCCGGACCTTCACCAGGCGGGCGTAGCCGAGCCGGGGCTCCACGACCAGCGACCAGCCGCAGTAGTAGTCGAACCACTGCCTGATCGGCTCACGGCGCCGCCGGATCAGGTCAAACAGGTCCGGCGCGGTGCGCTCGCTGATGAGCGGACTCGCCAGCAGCAGCCGGATCCCGCGTGCCACCTGCTCACGCTCGGCGATGACGAGTTGGTTGCTCAGGTTACTCATGCACCGCTCCCACTGGCCTGCCTGCCGGGCGGGAACCGCAGGCGCGGATCTCGACGTCGTAGTCCGGCCCCCGGAACACGCCGAGCGGCGTGCGAAGCTCGGCAACGGCGGCGCTGGCGGCGGGCCTCAGCACGATCTCGATCCGGCCGTCTGACGTGGTGCCCCGCCGCGCTCCCCGGTGGTCAGCATGGCTCGCCAGCGCGCGCCCGACCAGCTCAAGCAGCCGTTCGAACAGCGCATGGTCCAGCGTGGCAATGCTGGACAGCCTGATGCTGCCGCCGCCGGTGTCCAGCATGCTCCACGCGGCCTCAAGCTCGGCGCGCTCGGCCTTGGCCCGCTCGGCCCGCGCCGCCTTAAGCTTCGAGACGTCCCTGACCCTGGCGGTACGGCTGAAGCGCTCCACCCGGCCCGCCGAACGGAGCAGCGGTGACACCTCCACCGGCGGCGCGTCCTGCCAGGAGGACGACGAACTCACCAGCTCGGGATCGGGATGACTCAAATGGGCATGCCGGGCCGGGCTGAGGCCGAACATGGTCGACCAGAGCCGGTGCAGGTCGTCCTCTTTTGGCACGACGGCGAACCAGCGCGCCAGCTCACGGAAGTCCGCTGCCGCGCTGCTGGTCCGGCGGCGCGACTCGGTAATGCGGTCGAGTGCCTGCAGCAGCGTGATGATCGCGCGGCGGGCGACGAGGTGGAGCTGGTCCACTCGCGGCGCCGCACGGTCGTCCGGCCAGAACCATGCCCGCAGGCCGGCCCACCGGGCCCTGCGGTGCTCGAGCCACGCTGGCCCGGGATCGGCACCGGCCAGCTTGGGCAGGTCGGCGCCCGCGAGCGCACGCTTCTGCATGAGGCCGACGCCGTGCTGCTCGACCTGCTGGATGCGCGCCGCGATCGCGTGGCTGCGGTATTCGAGGTTGGTGAGGAACTCTTCCAGGTAAGCGACGGTCGACGCCTTGACTTCGTGAAAGGTGGCGAGGTCGGTGCCGTCGGCCCGGAGCAGTCGCTGGAGCTCCCCGTTGAACTGCTTGGTGTTCGCCCGGAGCGCGTCCAGATGGGACTCCAGCTCGGACAGCGTGCTGAAGATCCGGCGGTCCGTACCGGAGTCGAGCTCGCGTACCAGGTCGCCCAGCCGGTCACAGATGGCGTCCAGCACTGCCGTCTGCAACGCGCCGGTGGAAGCGAGCATCGCCACAGCCTGCGCGACTCCGGCGAAAGCCGCCTCGCCTCGCTTGGTCAGCGAATACTGGAGGTTACGCCGCTCGTAGTCGCTGGCCGTGCGGTAGTTCTCCGAGTGATTCTGGATGACGTCGACCAGGCTCCAGTCGCGAAGCTGGTCGAGCGCCGCGAGCAAGTCCGGGTCGTCCAGCGGCTCAAGCCAGCCGACCGAGCGCAGCCGGGTCCTGATGTCGTCTATCCCGAGCGCAGTCTCCAGCCGTTCGTTGGCCTCGGCGAAACCGTGCAGGATCGAGACGTACAGCCCGGCCCGCTCGGTCCAGGTGAACCGGAACATCTCCGGTGGTACGCGGAGCTGCTCCATGCGCTGTCTCGCCTCTCGCACCCGACCAGTGACCCGTCTAACAGTAGGGCGCAGGTCCGACACTTCCCGACAGGTTCAGCCGATCGCCTGGGGTATGACTCGGCTCTGGCTGGCTGTCTCTTCCGCCTGCAGTTCGTCGAGGAGCTGCGTTGCCACTCGTTCTTCGAAGACGGTGACGCCGACGCGGGCCAGGTGCCCGGCGAGGCCCGGGTCCCACGGCGCCTCGGTGACCCGTCCGACCGGCGTCCCCTCGGCGACTGCCTCCAGGTAGTCCGCGCTGGTCATCCGCCACGGAACCGCACCGGTCCTGGCCGCGACCGCGGCGGCGATGCGGATACCCTCGCCATCGAAGTCACCGTGGTAATACATAGTCGTGCGGGCCGCCGCCAGCTTGCTGAGCAGCGCGATCGCCGCGCAGTTCGGCCAGCCCGCCGTGACGACAAGCGGCGGGCACCGGGGGCCGAACCTGTCCAGCGCGAGCGCGAGCACCGAGGGATTCTCGAACACCCACACCTCCGCAGGCAGCCCGGATGCCAGCTCGCTCGCCCTAAGGTGGCCAAGCGTGAGCGCCGCGGCATGACCGGAATCCGCGCACGCCCGCAGCAGACGGCAGGCGATGTCATCTCCGGCGGGGCTGATCCCGGCCGCCAGGACGACGGCCGAGAGCACGTCTTCGAGCACGCCGGCTCGCTCCCACAGCAGGCGGCGCTCCTGAGCGCTGCCCGGCGCGGGAATGTCGAAGATCGCGGTTAGCGCTCGCAGCACCAGGCGGGCACAGCGCGTGCCGTCATCGAGGCCATGCGAGTCGCCGAGCACCCGGTCGGCGAGAACGGGAAGCGGCACCCCTGCCGCCGGCAGTTCGGCGATAACGTCAAGCGCATCGGCGAGCAGTTCGCGGGTTCTGGCCACCGACCCGCCAACGAGGCCGGCCAGCCGGACGTCCGCAGCCCAGGATCGCAGGGCTGGCTGAGCCGCGACCTGTGGGTGGCTGGCGAGCCACGACCACAGCTCGGCCCGTGCGGATCGCGCCTGCTCGCGTTCGGCGGCCCGGTCCCCGACCGGTCCGACCAGCTTCGTGACGACCTCGCGAGCACTGTGGCCGAGGGCCTCGGTGAGCACGTGGTCGAGCAGACCCAGCGACAGGATCAGGTATTCGCCTGGCAGGCGGGCTCGACCGAGCAGGTCCGCGAGCGCGGCTTGCTGTGGCAGGTCCAGTGGCCCGACCCGGACCCTGGAAACTGGCCGCCCGGACGACAGCCTGGCATGGACCGCCTTCCATAGCGGCTCTAGATCCGGGGGAAGTCTGTCAGCGAAATCCACAAGCGTCGAGCATAGGCCAGTCGCTGCCCGGCGGTCTTTCCGCTCCTGTGCGTAGCCGCGGGCCGCCGGTCCCGCAGTCCCGAAGGCGGCGTGGCTCGGCCACATCAGCGAGATCTGCGAGCCGTGCGATCAGGAGCAGCGGAAATATCTCATTGGCAAAATCATCTCGACAATATCTGCCGCTTACGCACATAAGCCCAGGTCAGGCTAGGTGGGGCGGGTGGGGATCGAACCCACGACCGGCGGATTATGAGTCCGCTGCTCTGACCGGCTGAGCTACCGCCCCGGGGCGTCGGGTGCACCTTACCGCAGGCTCGCGAGGGTGGACGCGGGCCAGGCAGCCGGGCACGAGCGCGGCGGACCCGGATTGGCTGACCGCCGCGGACACCTGCGCTAGCGGATGCTGAGCTGCATCGCCATGGCGTGCTCGACCAGGGAGATCAGCACTTCCTTGGTCGACGACCTGCCCCGGGCGTCGCACTGGACGATCGGCACCTCGGGCCCGAGCGACATGGCTTCCCTGACGTCCTCGACCTGGTGCGGGAAGTCGCCGTAGAAGCCATTGACCGCGACGATGAACGGCAGGCTCGCCGACTCGAAGTAATCGATCGCCGGGAAAGAGTCCGCGAGGCGGCGGGTGTCAACGAGGACGACGGCTCCGATCGCGCCCTGGATGAGGTCATCCCACATGAACCAGAAACGGTGCTGGCCCGGCGTACCGAACAGGTACAGCACGAGGCCTGCGTCGAGGGTGACGCGGCCGAAATCCATGGCGACGGTCGTGGTGGTCTTGTCAGGGGTGTGGGACAGGTCGTCGACGCCGTCGCTGACCGAGGTCATGACGGCCTCGGTGGTCAGCGGCGTGATCTCGGAGACGGAGCCGACGAACGTTGTCTTGCCCGCACCGAAGCCGCCAGCAACGACGATCTTGACAGACGTCACCGCGACGTCGTCGTCAAGGCCGTTGGCAGCCCTAGAGCTTGCGAAGTCCACTAAGCACCCTTTCAAGAAGGTTGAGATCCGGGCGGCCTTGCCCGTGGTCCGCCTGGTGGACCCGGACCAGGCCCTCCATCGCCATGTCCCCGATCAGGACACGGGCGACGCCTAGCGGCATTCGCAGGACCGCGGAGATCTCGGCGACCGATCGCCAGTCACGGCAGTATCCAAGAATGGACTGGCATTCCGGGCTCAATACCGAAAGATCGCGAGCTTCATAGTGCGATGCCGACACCATAGCCTCGATCTGCAACTGATAACTGGGTTTTGTCCTGCCGCCGGTCACGGCATACGGACGCACCAGCGAACTGGACTGCTCTGGGAGGCTAAACGCAATGTCGTGCACGCCAAAGTCGTCCGGAGACTGGACGCCATTCTCGCGTCCGTCTGCCGGCCCTGGCCGGTGGCTGTCCATTCCTGGCCTGCCACCGTCCGCCAACCAATCATCGTGGCGGGGAACCGACACCGATCGCTCCTGTCACTAACCGCCAGCGCCGGGCCAGCTAGGAGGGGCCGAACCGCGCATATCGGGAGTGAGCGCGCTGCCCACCCTTTCCACCATAAGAGCCATTTCATAGGCAACAAGGCCCATATCGCAATCTGCCGCCGCAAGGACCGCCAGGCTCGAACCATCGCTGATAGCCATCACGATCAGCAGGCCGCGCTGCATCTCGACGACTGTCTGCGAGACGGCACCGCCCTCAAACACCCGCGAAGCGCCCTGAGTCAGGCTCGTCAGTCCGGACGTAACCGCCGCGAGCTGGTCAACCCGCTCAGGAGGGAACCCCTGCGAGAACGCCATCGGCAGGCCATCGGCTGAGACGACGATGGCATGCGCGACCGAGGGCACACGCTCAACAAAGTTGGTAACCAGCCAGTTGAGATCCTGCGCCGGACGGGTAAGCGGACTCACCGGCACTCCTTCCTGTCGTGACGGGTGGGCCCGACGCCATCCGAACCTGACATCCACGGCTCCTCTGACCCTACCTGGGGAGTTGGCACAACTAGCATGACTGTGTCAGCACTCTCATGTCACCCATCACCTGGAACATCGTTCGTTCCGTCACCATTGTCGGCGCCGCTCGCGGCGCGCGCCTCCCGCACTCCTCGTTGCAGGCTAGCGAACCGCTCCCGCGTCGCCGAGGCCGAGCGAACGGGCGCTGGCGTTGTGGCTTCGGTAGCGGTTCCCGGAATCAGGTTCGCCCTCGGCACGCGGCGCGGCAACCCGGCCAGAGTGGTTCCGCCTGAGCTCGGCGCCACCGCCGCCTCGGCCACCTTCCAGCCCGCGTCGGCCGGAGAGCTCCAGCTTCTCGTCGGCGCCGGTTCGCCCTCGCCGCCGGTGACATCGACCGACGGACGCCCGCGCCGGAACCAGTCCGACTCGACCGCCTCGAAGATCGGCAGCCGGTTCTCCCCGGCGAGCGAAGCCGCAGGCGGAATGATGACGCCGCCGTTGGTCGACCCGTAATGGGATTCCTCGCTGCGGAACGAACCCCCTGAGCCGCGCAGGCCGGCGATGGGCGGCGCGCCAAGAACCGGCTGATCAGTCTTGTCACCGGTCCATGCGGCGAGCGGCTGCGTACCCTGCTCTCCCCAGGCGGCGGCTGGCTCCGCTGGCCGCGAGGTCCCCCACGCGGGCGGCTCGCCGGCCGAATCCGGTCCGCCCGCCGCAGGCACGTCAGCGCCCCATGGTGTCGCCGGCACCTGCTGCTCCGCTGTCGCCGGCGTCGACCCTGTACCCGGCGTGGCGGGGGAAGACCATTCGTTCGTGTCGGCCTGACGCGGTATCGAAGGGTGCTCGGCGCCGAACACAGGACTCGGCCCGGTGCCGAACATATGTTCGCCGGACGACGCGGCGGCCGGGTCGGACGCGGCAGGGATGGAACCCGGCGGGGCGAACTGGCCCGGGCGCGGCCCGAGGCCGGGAACGCGCGGCGGCCCGAGCGGAGTGCCTGGACTGTCCTCGTCCTCCGGCGCGAACCGCGGCGAGCGCGCGGCCGCCACCTCCTGCTCTGCGGTCGAGGCCACCGCGGGCCACTCGCCGGACCCCGCGGGCCCGCCCAAGCCAGCGGCGGCAATCTCGCCTGGCACGCCCGGCCCGTTGATGCCGGCCGGGCCAGATCCGATGGCGAACCTCGCGAGCGGCTCGGGGAACCGGCCCTGGCCGCCTGGCCTCGCTCCGCCCTCGCGCACGACAACCTCATCGGGCAGCCAGACGAGTGCCGTGAGGCCCGCGCCCGAGGCCGGGCGCAGCCGGACCCTGATGCCATGCCGGGCGGCTAGCCGCGCGACCACGAACAGGCCCATCCTGCGGGACACGGCCACGTCGACGACGGGCGGGTTGTCCAGCCGCCAGTTCGCGTGTGCCATTTCCTCGCTGCCCATGCCCACGCCAAGGTCGGTGATGTCGAGCAGCACTCCCCCGCTGTTCAGCATGTGACCTGAGACGTTGACGGGAGTATCAGCCGACGAGTACGACGTCGCGTTCTCGGCCAGCTCGGCGATCAGGTGGACGACGTCATTGACGGCCGGGCCGCGGACGGCGATTCCTGGCTGCACGTTCAGCGTGACCCGCTCGTACTGCTCGATCTCGGAGACGGCGGCCCTGAGCACGTCGACCAGCGGCACCGGCTGGTTCCACCGCCGCGTGGATTCGTGCCCGGCGAGAACCAGCAGGTTCTCTGAGTTGCGGCGCATGCGGGTGGCGAGGTGGTCCATCTGAAACAGACTGCCGAGCCGCTCCGGGTCCTGCTCGCCCTGCTCGAGCTCGTCGATCAGCTTGATCTGCCGTTCAACCAGGGACTGGCTGCGCCGGGACAGGTTGACGAACATCGCGTTGACGTTGCCGCGCAGCGCGGCCTCGTTCGCGGCCAGCCGGAGTGCCTCGCGGTGGACCTGGTCGAACGCGCGCGCGACTTCACCGATCTCGTCGAAGGAATCCACGTCGATCGGCTGGACATCGATCGAGATGTTCTCGCTGTCCGCCTCGCTCATGCGGCGGACCGTCTCCGGCAAGCCAACGCCGGCCACCTCGAGCGCGCCGGCCCGCAGGCGGCGCAGCGGGCGCACCATCGAGCGGCCGACGATGACGGTGAACAGCAGCGCTATCACGAGCACGACCAGCACCGCGCCGCCGATCACGACCGCCGCGATGATCGCCTTCTTGCGGAGATCCTGCGCACGGCTGACGGCCTGCCCGACCAGGCTCTCCTCGACGTGCCTGATCTTGCCGATCGTCTCTGTGACGTTGCCGAACCACTCCTGCGGGTTGATCCCGACGTTGCCGAGCCCGGTATTGCCGGTCGCCAGGTTGGCGGTCTCGTACTGGATCACCGTCTGCTCGGACGCGCTGACCCGGTCGAACAGCGAGCCTGATGCGAGCGCCACCTTGTACAGCTCGTTCTGCGGTGTGGAGGCGAAGTTCGCGAACTGGTCGTTGTCGGACTTCAGTTTCGCCACCGAGTTGTTGAGCAGATCGAACATATTCGGCGCGAACTGGTTCGCGGTCAGCGCGTACACCACCAGGCCGCGCTGCACCGAGAACTCCTCCTCGATCCGCGAGATCTGGCTCAGCGAGCTCACCGTCGAGGTCAGCTGCGGGTCGTTGCTGCTCAGCGCGATCTGGTCCTCGAAGGCGAGCAGCACGCTGATGACAGCCGAGTACCGGTTGACGACGTCAATGGCCGACGTCTGCGCCGTCAGGGCGGCACCGCGCACGCGCTTGATGAAGCCCAGCTCCGACCGGACCGAATGGGCATCCAGGACCACTCCCGGCGGATAGTCCGACCCGATGCTCAGCACGCCCTGCCGGACCGGCGCGACCCACTTGTCGGTGTAGGTGTACTGCTGGCGGACGACCTGGAGCTGGGCCTTCGCGGCCGGCGACAGGTTCGTGTTCGAGATGCCGTTCTTGCCGGTCTTCAGCGCGATGAACCAGACCGAGTTGTCGCGCTCAGCCTCCAGGTTGAAGGCCAGCTTCGTGACCTTGGCGCTCAGGGTCGCCAGCTTGTCGACTCGCTGGTAGTCCACAGCGCTGCGCCAGGACGAGACGATGCTCGAGGCACCCAGGGCCACGGCGGTGGCGGTGGGAATCGCGATCAGCAGCACCAGCCTCGACCGCACGCGCCAGTTCCTGAGCAAGCGCCGGCGTGACGCGCCTCCGGGCTGCTGGCCTGGCACCGCTATCGGCCGCACGTCAGTCGCCTGGTCCGGGGCGACCGGGCCAGGCGCGTCGGTCACCGGACTGCCGGCAGGCCGCGCGAAGGCCGCCTGAACGTCGGCGTCGGACGGCCTGGCTGAGCCGGGCGCGACATCGCGCGACATCTTGCTTCGGGACGGCACGGCTGGTGTACCTCTCACCTGGTTGGCAGGAGGCGTCCTAGGTCCCGGGGCTCCGGAACACCCATTTTTAGGATCCCTCCAGGAAACGGACCGTTGGGGGCCACGCAACTACATAGCCATGGGCGACTCTATCCCTGAACTGGCCGACATGCAGCGATAAGAGCTTGAACCGGATATTCGCGGAAAGCGAGCCGCTGGCCAGCACAGCCTGTGCCGCGCTCCCCGGTCTCTGCCTGTGCCGCGACTTCGTTTAGGGTACTCTCTCCCGAGTCGTCCGTGATCAGTGAACTGTCCGTATCACTAGCAAAACAGCGCATCAACGTGAGCTGGTGCCACACGGACCTCAGATGAGGAGCGTGATGAGGCTCTCGTCAGCCAGGATCAGCGTATCTGAGCTGAGGACATCGCCCCGGCTGCTGCGTCAGATCGCTGTTCTGCTCGCGGGCCTCGCGGCCGCGGCAGGGATCTGCGGCTGCAATCCGTTCAGCAGTCAGGCCACGCCGGCCGACTCGCCTGTGGTCACGGTCGGCGTCGTGCCGGGCATCGACAACGCAACCTTGTACCTGGCCAAGAAGCGCGGCTACTTTTCCAGAGCCGGCATTGAGGTCCGCATCAAGAATTTCGCGACCGTGGACGCTGAACTGCGGGCACTGAGCGCGGGCCAGGTCAACGTCGCGGGAGGCGACTACGGGGACCTCTTCGCCAAGCAGTCGGCGCTGCAGAAGGATGCCTACAAGATCCTCGCCGACGGCTACGACGCCGCGCCTGGGGTCGTGCAGATCATGACGATGCCCGATTCGCGGATCAAGAGCCCGAGAGACCTGCGCCGCGTCGGAGCACCTGACGTCGACCAGGTCAGCGCTCCCCGCGGCGGCCCGAACAGTCTGGTCATCGCGAGCGCGACGTCCGTGCTGCAGAGCTACGGGGTCAACCTGTCGAACCTGATGTGGGACAACATGAGCGAGACCAAGGAGATCAGCCAGCTGGTCTCTGGCAAGCTCGCGGCCGTGCTGCTCACCCAGCCATACGTCTACCAGGCACAGCAGCAAGGCGCCGTCGAGCTGGTCGACGCCTGCAGCGGCGCGACCGCGGGCATCCCGCTGTCCGGCTACTTCACCAGCACCTCCTGGTCGCAGAACAACGCCAAGGCGGTGACCGCGTTCCGGGCCGGGCTCGCCCAGGCCGACGCGCAGGCATCGATGCCGGGTCCGGTTCAGTCGGTGCTCCCGCAGTACGCCAAGCTGACGCGGGAAGAAGCCGCGCTGGTCACGACCGGCGTGTATCCCCTGTCGACCATCACGGCCAACCTGCAGCGCACCGCCGACCTGATGAACGTCGTCGGCATGATCAAGCGCCAGCTGAACGTGGCGAAAATGATCGCGAAGTGACGCTGGCGAACGACACCAGCACCGGCGGTTTGCGTTAACTATGTGAGGTCAGTCCCAGGTCGCGAGCAATGATCATCCGCTGTACCTCGGACGTGCCCTCGCCGATCTCCAGAACCTTCGCGTCACGGTAGAACCTGGCCACGGGGAACTCGTTCATGTAGCCGTAGCCGCCGAAGATCTGCGTCGCGTCGCGCGCGTTGTCCATCGCCGCGTTGGAGGCCGTCAGCTTCGCGATCGCGGCCTGCCTCTTCACCGGCTCGCCCGCGACGAGCCGCGCCGCGGCGTCGTACCAGGCCAGCCTCGCGGTGGCGGCCCTCGCCTGCATATCCGCGATCTTGAACTGGATCGACTGGTAGTGACCGAGGTGATGGCCGAACGCCGACCGTTCCCGCACGTAGCGCACGCATTCGTCGACGCAGCCCTCCGCCAGGCCGGCCGCGAGCGCGGCGATCGCGATCCTGCCCTCGTCGAGGATCTGCAGGAACTGGGCGTACCCCCTGCCCTGCTCGCCGAGCACGTTCGAGAAAGGCACCTGGCAGCCGCTGAACGAGAGCTCCCTGGTGTCCGATGCGCACCAGCCGACCTTGGAGTACTTCGCGCCGACGGTCAGGCCAGGCGTCCCGGCAGGGACGATGATCGAGGAGATCTGCGGGCGGCCATTGTCAAACCTGCCGGTGATCGCCAGCACGGTGATCACCGACGTGATCGAGGTCCCAGAGTTCGTGATGAACGCCTTGCTGCCGTTGATCACCCACTCCCCACCCGCCTCCCCTTCCCCCTTCACCCAGACGGCGGTGGTCCGCATGCCGCCTGGGATGTCCGAGCCGCCGCCTGGCTCGGTGAGGCCGAAGGCCGCGAGCCGCTCGCCGCTGCAAAGCTCGGGCAGCCACCTGGACCGCTGTTTCTCACTGCCGTAGCGGTAGATCGGCATCGCGCCGAGCGCCACGGCCGCCTCGAGCGTGATAGCCACCGAGGAGTCGACCCTTGCGAGTTCGTGCAGGGCAAGGCACAGGGCGAAGTAATCACCGCCCATGCCGCCGTATTTCTCCGGGAAGGGCAGCCCGAATAGACCGAGTTTTCCCATCTTGGCGACGATTTCGTAGGGAAACTCGTTACGCTCGTAGAAGCCCCCGATGACCGGAGCAACCGCCTCGCGGGCGAAGTCCCGCACCGTGCCGCGCAACGCCTCATGCTCATCGTCGAGTCTGAAGCTGATCACGCAGCGATGCTACCTGGCCGGATCTGGACCAGCGCTAGGCTGTGAACATGAGGCCGGTTGGGTCATTCTTCCCCAATTGGCTGGCACGGACGTGCGACTTGGCAGGCGCGGCGTGAACGGGCGCGACGCGACGAAGACCGATGCCCGGCACCTAGGAAGGAGCGCGCTGTGATGGCGACGCGGACCTGCCCGGACTGCGCGACCGAGGTCGGCACGGCCGATCTCATCTGCTTCACATGCGGAGCGAACCTGCCCAGGATCAAGTCTGCCGACGACCCGCCGCTGCCCATCACCGTCGCGCAGAAGGCGGTGTCCGCCGACAAGGCGGGCCGCCGGATCTCTTCAGCCGTGCTGAGGATCACCTTCCCTGCCGGGAACGTCGAGGTGCCAGCGGGAACATCGGTGCTGCTCGGCCGCGACCCGGCCGAATCACTCGTCGCCGCGGCCTTCGATCAGTGCGAGAACGTATCCCGGCGGCACGCGTCGATCACCGTCGACGACGCCGGGCACGCCACTATCAGGGACGAGCACTCCACCAACGGCACGTTCGTCAACAACGACCGGCTGCTGCCCGGTACCGACGTGCGCCTCGTCGACGGCGACACGGTCAGGCTTGCCGCCGACGTCACCGGCCGGGTGTCCGTTCTCGGGTAGCCGTTCTCGGGTAGCCGTTCTCGGGTAGCCGGCCCGGCCGCGGCGTTTCACGAGTCCTCGCCCGCGGCGAACCACGGCGTGCCCGGCTCCCCCGACATGAACCATGGACGGTACGGATCGGCGCTGCCGCTGGCTGTGAACAGATCCATCTCCCCGAGGACGCTGGTTCCGGCGCCGGCGTCCTTGAGGGCCCGGATGAGATCCGGCAGCGATCCCGCGCGCGGAGCCGGGGCCTCCGCGCCATCGCCAGCTTGACCTTCGGATGCCGGGTCGTCGGCTGGCTGGCCGCCAGGTGACGAGCCGTCAGGTGACGGGTCGTCAGGCTCGCCGACCTCAGCGGGGGCTGGCGCCTGGATTCGCTCGCCTTGCCCGGCGGGCCTTGGCCTGGCCGGTCCGCCGCGGTGCTCGTCTCCGGCACGCACGGCGGATGGGTGGCTGTCAGGCAACTGCCGTAACCGCAGCCGCAGGTTGTCGAGCAGCTCGGCGGGCGGCCTGGCACGGCCATCAGGATCGCCAGGCACATCCTGGCTGTCGGCTAACGAGTGATCCGGCGGCAGATCCCTGGGGCGCATGCCCACGATTGTGCTCCCGGAAGGGTCGGGATTGCTGATGTTTTGGGCGCGTCGTTGCCAGTGGCGCATGAGTTGCACGAGTTAGCCCATGATTAGTCTGTTGTCTTGTCGCATGTCCGTGACATGATCGGCCCCAAGGTCTCCCCGCAAGTGACGGAGGCAACGGTGGCCGAATCCCCAACCCGCACCGCAGCGGCGCAGATCGGGCTCAGGCGCGACGCTATCGGGCTGCGTGAGGTCCTGTTCCAGAGCATTACCGACATGGCGCCCGGTGCCGCCATCGCGGCGTCTATTCCGGCCGGGGTCGCGTTCGCCGGCGGTGCGCTGCCACTGGCCGTCGTGTTCGCGCTCATCGCGTCCCTGTTCACGGCCTGGACGGTCAGCCAGCTCGCCAAGGAGATACCCGCGGCAGGATCGCTGGCGACCTACGCGGCCCGAGGCATCCACCCGGGCGCGGGCTTCCTGGTCGCGTGGGCGTACGTCATGGTCGGGTGGCTGGTCGCGCCGCTGGTCCTGCTCCAGCTCGGCTTCACGACGGCGGCGACCATGAATACCGAGTTCGGCTGGCCGGCGGACCTGTGGTGGCCCTGGTCCGTCGCCGGAATGCTGATCGTCTTCCTCGTCGGCTACTTCGGCATCCGCGCGTCGGCGCGGCTTGGCACGATCCTCGGCATCTTCGAGATCGCCGTGTTCCTGATCATGGGGGTGCTGCTGGTGTTCCACGCGGGCAGCCACAACACGCTGTCGGTCTTCACGACCCACTACACCCCGGCCGGCCAGTACCACGGCCTGTCAGGCGTCATCGCCGGCTCAGTCTTCACGACTCTGGCTTTCCTCGGGTTCGAAAGCGCGGCGCCGCTGGCCGAGGAAGCCCGCAACCCGCGCCGGACAATCCAGCTGGCCGTTCTGCTGTCAACGTTGCTGATCGGCGCCCTGTACGTGTTCACCACCTACGCCATCGACGTGGGGTTCGGGCCAGGCAAGTTCAGCACCTTTACAACCGGCACCGGCGCGGCGTCCTGGGAAGGCGTCGCCAGGTCGCTCTACGGCCTGTTCTGGGTCCTGGTCTTCTTCGCGATCATCAATTCGACGCTGGCGAACTCCAACGCCGGGGTGACCGTCGCCAGCCGCACCGCGTTCGCGATGGGCCGGGTGCGCGCGTTCCCGCCGAAGCTGGCGCAGGTCAGCGAGCGGCACCGGTCGCCCGTGCCCGCCATCGTGACTGGCACCGTCATCAGCCTCGCGGCGATGCTCGGACTCGGCTTCGGCTACGACCCGACGACGGCGTTTCTGATGATCGCCACCGCGCTGGTGATCTTGCTGGTCGGCATCTACATCGTGATGAACGTGGCCTGTATCGGCTACTTCGCCCGCAGGTCGCGTGGCTTCAGCCTCATCTCGCACCTGATCGTCCCGGTGCTCGGCATCGCCGCGTTCGTTCCAGCGTGGCTGGCGGGCGCCGGAATCAAGGCTCCGGGCCTGAGCTTCATCACCCCGCTCACCACGCCGCTTTCCTACATGGGGCCGGCCGCGGGCATCTGGATGGTCATCGGCGTCATCTACCTGGTGTACCTGTACGCGCGTCATCGCCAGCGCATCGTCGACGTCGGTCTTATCCACATCGAAGCTGATCCGGCGCTCGAGCCCGCAAGGGCCGAGCAGCAGTGAGCGATCTGCAGGTCGTGACGTTCAAGCCGGAGGCCGAGCAGTACGCGTGGACCTTCGGCGGGGTGGCTCCTGTCGCCAGGATCCGCCCGCCCGCCGTGCTCGAGGTGTTCACCGAGGACGCGTTCTTCGGCCGCGTGCGCAGCGAGACCGACCTGGTCTCCCAGGTCTGCGAGTTCCCGTTCGTGAACCCGCAGACCGGGCCCTTCTACATCGAGGGCGCCGAGCCTGGCGACACGCTCGCCGTGCACTTCGTGTCGATCACTCCGGCAAGGGACTGGGGCGCGTCGACCACGATCCCGCTGTTCGGCGCGCTCACCAACACGCACCTGACGGCGCTGCTGAACGAGCCGCTGCCGGAGATCGTCTGGATGTACCAGCTCGACAGCACGGCCGGGACCTGCCGGTTCACGGCGCGGCACGGCGACATGGTCGTGGACATGCCGATGAACCCGATGCACGGCACCGTAGGGGTGGCCCCGGCCAACCTGGAGGCACGCAGCTCGCTGGTGCCCGACGCGTTCGGCGGCAACATGGACACCCCAGAGATGCGCGCGGGAACGACCTGCTACCTGGGCGTGAACGTGGAGGGCGCGCTGTTCTCGCTCGGGGACGGGCACGCCAGGCAGGGCGAAGGCGAGACCTGCGGCGTCGCGGTCGAGACCGCTATGAACACGGTCATGGTCATCGACCTGCTCAAGGGCGTGCCGTGCCCGTGGCCGCGGCTGGAGAACGACGGCTACATCATGACGGCGGGGTCGGCGCGGCCGCTGGAGGACGCGTTCAGGATCGCCCATACCGAGCTCATCACCTGGATGGCCGGCCAGTACGGCATGGACGTCATGGACGCCTATCAGCTCGTGAGCCAGGGAGTCGAGGCGCCGCTGGCCAACGTGGTGGACGTGAACTACACCTCGGTCGCCAAGATGCCCAAGCGCTACCTGCCAGGAGCCGCCGTCATGGACGGCACGCACGCCAGGCTCCGCGAGCTGGCCGCCACCTGCCGCAGCTGACGTGGACTGTCAGCGTTAACGGGACGCACGCCGCTGGTGCCGCACGCGGTGCGACCCTCCCGGGGTGACTGCCGCGCCCAGGAGCCGGCCCCTCGGCTAGCGTTCCTGGCATGGATATTGAGGTCGTCGCCTTCGACGTCTTCGGGACGCTGGTCGACTGGCGGTCGAGCATCACGCACGCGCTGGCCAGGGCCGGCGGCGCGGCCGGGCTGAGCGCGGACTGGCCTGCCGCCGCTGACGCCTGGCGGTCGCGGTACTACCCCGCGCTGGCCAGGGTGCTGCGCAGCGAGCGGGCGTTCCAGCCGCTGGATGTCCTGCACGCCGAGATGCTTGACGAGGTCGTTGGCGAGTTCGGCCTCGGCTCGCTCGACGTGGCGGCCCGCGCCGGGCTGGTGCGCTCCTGGCATCAGCTGGCGCCGTGGCCGGACGCCGTGCCAGGGCTGACCGCGCTGCGCGAGCGGCACATCCTGACGCCGCTGTCCAACGGCGGCGTCGGGCTGCTGACCAGGCTCGCCAAGTCAGCAGGCCTGCCGTTCGACTGCATCCTGTCGGCTGAGCTGGCGGGGACCTACAAGCCGGATCCGCGGGTGTACGGCCTCGCCCCCGGGTACTTTGACGTCCCGCCGGACCGGGTGCTGATGGTGGCCTGCCATCCAGCCGATCTCCAGGGCGCCAGGCAGGCTGGGCTGCGGACCGCGTTCATCCCGCGGCCCCTGGAATGGGGTCCCGGCGGCAGCGCGCCAGCCCCGCCGGAGGACGTCGACGTCACGGCCGAGGACCTGATCGCGCTGGCCGCAGCGCTCTGACCGCCAGCACTGACAGCGGGCGGGCCGCTGAGCGCGGCTCTGGCATCGGGCTCAGCCGCCGAGGAACCTGACGACGTCCTGCGCGTCTGCATCAAGCGCGGCGGCGGCCGGCTCGGTCAGCGGCGCGAACGCGGACAGCTTGACCGCGCCGCCCGGCATCGACCAGGTCGCCGCTACCCGGCCGTCGACCAGCGCGAACGGGCGGAACAGCCCGTTGACGGTCACGATGCTGGTGGCCGAGCCGAGCACGGGCTCCCGGTCGACCCAGCCGTGCAGTAGCGGGTCGAACGAGCCGAGCAAGCGTGGCGGCGGCAACCCGGGCGGTGCCGGCCGCGACTCTGCGGCCGCCAGGTCGGCGCGCCCGTCCGGCCGTTCACGCAGCTCGCCCGCGATCGCGCTCAGGCCGCGTCGCGCGTCGCGCAGCGGCAGGCCAGCCCATTTGGCCAGGTCACGCTCGCTGGCGGGAGCGTGACCGGCGAGGAACCTGCGGGCCAGCTCGGCGAGAGCGGCGTCCCGGTCGAAGCTGCGAGGGCTGAACCTGGCCGGCGGGGCGCCGAGCCAGTCGCTGACCCGCACGAACGCGTGCTGGCGGCCGACCATGGGCCCGCGGATGATGAGCCCGCGGATCGAGGCCCTGGCCAGGATGTGCACGAGCGCCTGACCCTCGGTACGGATTCCGGTCGCAGCGATCACGTCGTCGAGCTGCGCCCGAGTGAGCGGCCCGTCGGCGCCCAGTGCCGCGTCGATCAGCCCGACAGCCTTGTCCGCGTCATCGGCGGACACCCCTTCCTGCTCGAGTCGCCGGGAGACCGCTGTCTCCAGCGGCGGCGTCGTGAGCGGCCGCAGCCACCAGAAGTCCTCGGCCGAGACGAGGTGCAGGGTACCCCTGTTCAGCCACGTGATCAGCAGAGACCGGTCGGCGGTCAGCGCACGGTCGACGTCAGCGGCGGTAAGCCCGGCGGTTCTGGCCCGGATCGCGAGCCGCGCTCCGCGCGGGTCCTGGCCCTGCACCGCGAGCAGCCTGGTGACCACGTCTTGCGGCGACGCGGCCGGCGGCCCGGACAGCAGCTGGGCCGCGCACCGCTCGGCGACGACCGCAGTGTCGGCGGAGGGATCTGGGCCGGCCGAGGGACCGGGGTCGGCTGGAGCATCCGGCATGGCTCCATGCTGTCATCAGCCCCTGACAGTCCCGGGCCCCTCGGGTCGGTGAGACCGCCAGTTCACCCGTGGTGGCCGGCCCCGTGGTGCATCGCAGCCTGGTGGTGCGCCGCGTGGATGGCGGCGTGGACCCGGGGTTCGGGCCGCAGGGCGCCGGCCGCCACCAGCCGGTTCAGGTAGGCCGGAACGATGCCCTTCCTCGGCCTACCTACCCACTGCGTCGGCCTGGCCGGCCGCCTGGACCTGATCAGCGATTCCAGCGCCTCGTCCAGCTCAGGATCTCCTGTCGGCACCCGGCTCGGCACCTGAACGCGGCCCTTGCCGATGTCGATCCTGCCGCTCGCAGCCAGCCGGACGAGCTCGGAGCCCATCAGCCCGAAGCCGATCCGCTCACCGGTCGTCACCGTGCCCTTATCCGGCCGGATGGAAAGGAGAACGAGATCGTCGCCGAGGCTGTTCATGACACCGATGGTAAATGTTATTCCGGGTGGTCAGAAGGGCCAGAAATGGCTTGCACAGAACAACACGCTGCCGCCGGTGTCAGCCGAGGGCTTGCGCGGTCCAGACGGGCACGCCCTCGACATAGGTCGCGAGCACGCCCGTGTGCGCGATCTCGGCGGCGGATCCGCCAAACGGGTCGCGATCGAGCACCACGAGGTCCGCCAGCCTGCCGGGCTCGATCCAGCCCGTGACGTCGTCCAGGTGATTCACGTACGCCGAGCCCGTCGTGTACGCGGCCATCGCCTCGGCCAGGCCAAGCGCTTGCTCAGGCAGGAAGGCCCGGTTGGCTGACGAGGGGGCCTCCGCGCCGGCCGGCCAGGCCAGCGCCCTGTTCACCGCGACGTGGACGGCGCGCAGCGGGCTCGCGCTGCTGACGGCCCAGTCACTGCCGGCCGCGAGGCGGGCGCCAGCGCGCACCAGGTCGCCGAAGACGTACTGGCGGGCCGCCCGCTCCGGGCCGAGGAACGGGATGGTCAGCTCGTCCAGCTGCGGTTCGTGCGCGGCCCACAGTGCCTGCATGTTCGCGGTCACGCCGAGCCGGGCGAATCGCGGCACGTCGTCGGGATGCACGAGCTGCAGATGCGCGATGTGGTGCCGGTTGTCCCCGCTGTGCCGGTCGTTGCTGGCGTTCGCCGCCCTGGCCGCGGCCACGGCGTCCAGGCACTCCCGCACGGCACGGTCCCCGATCGCGTGGAAGTGCACCTGGAACCCGAGCGCGTCGAGCGCGGTGACGTGGGCGCGCAGCTCAAGCGGATCGACGTGCGACAGGCCGCGGGCCGAGCTCTGGCAGCCGCAGGCGTCCAGGTACGGCTCGAGCAGGCCGGCCGTTCGGCTCTCCGCGACGCCGTCCTGCATGATCTTGACGGTATCCGCGCGGAACCGGCCGGCCTGGCCGGCCTCCCTCCGCCCGCGGATCTCGTCGATCTGCCCGGCGCCCCTGCTGCGGTCCCACCACAGGGCGCCCTGCACGCGCGCGGTGAGCTGACCGGACCCGGCGGCGGCGAGATAGACCGGCAGCGGGTCCTGCGAGCCCAGGTACGGCCCGACGATGGCGTCCTGCCAGCCGGTGATCCCGCGCGCGTGCAGGTGCCGCTGCGCCAGGAGCAGCCCGGCAAGGCGCTCGTCGAACGTTGGGCTGGGCACGAACGCGCCGACCAAGTCGGCCGCGCCCTCGTATGCGGTGCCCTGCAGCCGGCCATCCGGCTCACGCTCGAACCGGCCGTCGGCAGGATCGGGGGTGCGGGCGTCGAATCCGGCAAGCTCGATGGCCCGGGTGTTCGCCCAGCCGCCATGCCCGTCCCTGTTCAGCAGGAACGCCGGCCTGCCGCCCGTGAACCTGTCCAGCAGGTGCCTGCTCGGCGCGCCGCGCTCGAACCACTCCATCCGCCAGCCGCTGCCCGAGATCCACTCCTTCTCGGGATGCGCAGCCACGTACGCCTCGATCCGCCGGATCGCCTCATCGAGGGTGGCCGAGCCGATCAGGTTGCAGCCGATCATCGTCACGCCTGCGAACGCGGGATGGACGTGCGCATCCTGGAAGCCCGGCACAAGCGCCCGGCCGCGCAGGTCTACGCGTTCAGTCCGGGGTCCTGCGCGGCCGGCCGCCGCGCCGTCAGAGCCTGACCCGACCGCGGCGATCGCGCCGCCGGTGACCGCGACCTCGGTGGCCGGTCGGCCGTCCGCGGCCGTCGCCCTCACCAGGCGCCGGCCGCTGGGGTCCGCCGTGTAGACGGGCCCGCCCGCGAAGATCACGTCCGCGTGTGCCGCCATCGGTCCTCCAGCCCGCTGCCTGCCCGCGGGATCCATCATCGCCGGCTCGCCGGGGCGATGAATCCCTGCTGGCGCTGGGGCGCCGGCGGCGGTTCATCGCTGCGCTCGTGGCGGCCAGGAATGGCGCCAGATGGAGGTGATCGGGTAGTGCGTCCTGGCCTCGCCGCGGAACGGCAGCCCGTACGCCTGCTCGATCGTCCTCAGCACGTTGTAGTGGTCGATGGGCGTGTGATACCGGCCCGGGCTGACCGGCTGGCCGGTGATGATCGTGGTGATGTGATTGGCGCTGCCGCCGTCGTCCTCGTCGAAGGTCACGATCAGCAAGCTGTCGTGGGCCCGCGCCCACCTGGCGTATCCGGCCAGATGGTTGCGCAGCCACGCGTCTCCAGTGGCGACCGGACAGTCGTGCATGTCATGGCAGAGGTCAGGGATCACGAAGGAGATGGTCGGCAGCGCCGCGAAGCCGCCAGCCGCGAAGCTGGTGAAGGGCTGGTTCATGGTTCGTGGCAGGCCGGCGAAGTCGGTCCACGGAACGTGCTTGCGCGCGTAACCGCCCTGCTGGCAGACCTGTGAGCCGGCCGCTGGCAGCCCCTCGGAGTAACCGGTGAAGCTCAAGCCTGCGGCGATCAGGTCAGCGGCCAGGTTCGGTGCGTGCAGGGAAGTCGGGCACTGATCGCTGGTCACGCCGCGCGTGCTGCCAGAGAACAGGGCCAGGTAGTTCGGCTCGGATGGATGGCTGACGCCGTAGGAGGAGGTGAACAGCGCGCCCGATCGTGCCAGCGCGTTGATGTAACTGGCCTGCGGGTTGCCGATCACGTCGGTGTAGGAGTGGTTCTCCAGGATCACGACGACGACGCGCCTTGGCCGCGGCACGGTGGCGCGGGACGCCCGTGCTGAGGGTGACTGTGCTGACGGTGACTGTGCTGACGGTGACTGTGCTGACGGTGACTGTGCTGACTGGCGGCCCGATGGTTGCAACCCCACGCCGGACGGCGCGTTCGACGTGCCGCAGGCCGTCAGCACAAGCCCTGCGGCCGCTAGCGCGGCTGCCCGCATGCTGTTTCGCATCCGCTCCATCCTGGCCGCTTACCAAGAAGGTAAACGTGCAGCACACCGGCGGGGTGCCAGGCTCGCCGCGACGCGTGCCGCTCGCCGCTGGCGGGCCTGTGGCAGAGTGCGGTGCATGGCCCCCACAGTCTCGACGTCCTGCGGAACGTTGCGCGGAAAAGTCCGTGACGGCGTCACCAGTTTCCTCGGCATCCCCTACGCCGCTAGTCCCACGGGCAGCCTGCGATTTCAGGCGCCGGCACCGCCGGCACCGTGGACCGGGATCAGGGACGCGGTCGCGTACGGAGCCACACCGCCGAAGCCCGACTATCCGCCGCCCTTCGACACGCTCTTCGCCGAACCCAACATCGCCGGCGAGGGGTGGCTTAACCTGAACGTCTGGACCCCGGATACTGGCGCGTCCGGCCTGCCGGTCATGGTCTGGATCCACGGCGGCGCGTTCGCCAACGGCAACTCGGCGATACCGCTGTACGACGGGCACGCGTTCGCCAGGGATGGTGTCGTCCTGGTCAGCATCAATTACCGGCTCGGGGTCGACGGCTTCGCGCTGCTCCCCCGCACGCCGGCGAACCGGGGCCTGCTCGATCAGGTCGCCGCGCTCGAGTGGGTGCGAGACAACATCAGCGCATTTGGCGGCGACCCCGCCAATGTGACGATCTTCGGTGAATCGGCCGGCGGCATGAGCGTCACCACGCTGCTGGCCATGCCGCGCGCGGCCGGCCTGTTCAGCAGGGCGGTCGCACAGAGCGGAGCGGCCCAGGCGGCCGCGACCCGCGCCGACGCCGCCCTGGTCACGGGCGAGCTCGGCCGGGCACTCGGCACCATTCAGGCAGCCGGCGCCGGCACCGATGCCCCAGCGGCCGGGCAAGCGAGCGAGGCCGTGGGTGCGGCTGCGGCTGCGGGGGACGGCGAGCTGACCGCTAGCGACCTGGCCATAGTTGACCTCGCTGTGCTGAACTCCGCGCAGGCGGCCGTCCGCGACGCCCTCGCAGCCAGCCCCGATCCTGCCAGGTTCGGGCCGAGCATCGTCGCGAGCACGATGCCCTTCATCCCGGTCATCGACGGCGACTCGCTGCCCGAGCACCCGCTCGCAAGCATCGCGGCCGGCAGCGGATCCGCCGTGCCGCTCCTGATCGGCACCAACACCGACGAGTTCCGCACATTCCTCATCCCGTCAGGGATGGCCGACCTCGTCACAGAAGAGGTGCTCGCCGCCATGGCAGGAGCGGTCGGGGCCGACAAGGACGTGATCGACACATACCGGGCAAGCCGGCCAGGTGAGTCAGCGGGAGACCTGCTGGCCGCGGTGCTGACCGACCGGTTCTTCCTGCTGCCCGCGCTCGCCGTCGCTGATGCGCGGACCCGCGGGCCGGCGCAGACCTTCTGCTATGAGTTCGCCTGGCGGCACCCGCAGGTCGGTGCCGGGCATGGGCTGGACCTCCCGTTCGTCTTCGACAACCTGTCAGCCGAGGGAGCCGAGCTGGTCACGGGCCGGGACGCGCCGCGCGAGGTAGCGGAGGAGATGCACGCGGCCTGGATCAGGTTCGCCGGTACCGGCGATCCTGGCTGGCCGGCCTACGATGCTAGCCGCCCGGTCATGATGTTCGGCGCGGGCGGCGGTCGCGTGGAGCATGATCCGCGCCGTGACGAGCGCGAGGCATGGCCGGCATCGTGATGCGGTGCAGCCGCCGGACCTAGCCTCAGGCCGCGCACTCCCGGCAGATGAGCTCACCCTTGCGGGTCTCAGCGAGCTGGCTCCTGTGATGCACAAGGAAACACCTCGAGCACGTGAACTCGTCCGCCTGGCGCGGGATCACCCGGAACGACAACTCCTCATTCGAGAGGTCCGCTCCTGGCAGCTCAAGCGACTCAGCAACGTCATCAGGATCGAGGTCGATCGACGTCGACGACTTATCCATCCGGCGTGCCTGAAGTTCCTGCAGGCTGTCCTCGGTCAGCTCTTCGTCAGTCTTCCGCGGGCTGTCGTAGTCGGTAGCCATGGTGGCCTTACTCCTCCATCGTTAAATTCCTCGCGCGAGTGCAACGCTTTCGAGGCCGTAGTTGTGCCCGAATCCGGCGGGGAATTCTGTCACGTCCCCGTCCCGAGGTACACACAGCAGACCGCAGCGGCGGTTCGTGTCGCACCGATTTACTCTTAGATCACTGTTAACTACCGCATCCGCCCATCGGGCCAGCCGGTTAGCGGCCAGCCGTCAGCGCGGTCACGCGTCCCGCTCGGCGTCCAGGCCCAGCAGAAGGTCATGCAGCTCGGCGAAGAGTGCCGGACCCGCGCCGATCGTCATCGACGGTCCGGCCGGCTTTCCGGCCAGGCCGCCGACAACCGCCCCTGCCTCGCGGGCGATCAGGGTACCTGCCGCGATATCCCAGTACTGCACGCCGCGCTCGTAGTAGCCGTCCACGTTGCCGGCGGCAAGCGAGCACAAGTCAACCGAGCAAGCCCCGTTGCGCCGGATGTCCCTTACCCGCGGCAACACGGCGCTAAGCACCTGACCTTGCACCACCCGGCGGCCGCGCTCGTAGCCGAAGCCGGTCGCGACCAGCGCACGGGACAACGGGACGCCGGCGGTGCAGGCGAGCGGCTGGCGATCGGCGGGCACGTCGGACGATTTGTTGCTATCGGATGAAACCGACCCTGATAGAGCCGCGCGCCAGGCTCCGCCGCCCGCCACCGCTCCGTACAGGGCATCGTGGCGCGGCGCGTACACGACCCCGGCCACCACCTGACCGCTGGCCTCCGCGGCGATGCTCACCGCCCAGTCCGGCAGCCCGTACAGGTAGTTAACGGTGCCGTCAAGCGGATCCACGATCCACCGCACCGGCGCGGCGCCTCCGGTCTGGCCACCTTCCTCGCCGAGGATCGCGTCTTCCGGACGCTCGGCAAGAATCCTGGCCCTGATCAGGCGCTCCGCAGCCTCGTCCATCTCGGTGACGACGTCGGTCGGGCTCGACTTGGTGCCGACTACCTCAGGACGGCCATGCTGAGCGGCGAGCAGGTCGCCCGCTTCCGTCGCCACGGCGACGGCCAGCGCCAGCAGGTCGCCAGGATCCGCGCTGGTCACGACGCAGCCCGGCAGCAGCGCTCGCCGCAGAGCCGGCCGGCAGCCGGGCCGAGGGCGCCCGTGACCGCGTCCCTGACCAGACTGGAGATCATCGCGACGAACTCCGGAGCGGTCCCTGGCGTGGCCGCCCTGACCATCGGCAGGCCGAGGTCGCCCGCAGTCCGCGCCGCCTCGACGTCCAGGTCGAAGATGACCTCCATGTGGTCGCTGACGAACCCGATCGGCACGATGACGACTGCGGGCGCTCCGGCCTTGGCCACGCTGGCCAGGCAGTCATTGATGTCCGGCTCGAGCCAGGGCACCGACGGCGGCCCGCTGCGGCTCTGAAAGGCGAGCTTCCAGCTGGTCCGGCCGGCGCCCGCCGCGACCCGGCCGGCCACCTCGGTCAGCTGGGCCTGGTAGGCGCCGCCGTCCGGCCCGCTCGCCGCGGCCATCGACGCGGGGATGCTGTGCGCGGTGAAGATGAGTTCTGCCTCGTCCCTGGTGTCGGGGGGCAGCGAGGCGAGCGCCCGGGCGGTAGCTCCGATGAACGAGGCAGCGAACCCGGGATGCCAGTAGTACGGCGGGATCTTGACGACCCGCGGTGCCGTCGCGCCCACGGCGGCACGGGCCCTGTCGATGTCCTCCAGATACTGCCGGCAGCTCGAGTACGAGCTGTACGCCGCCGTGGCGAGCGCGACCACGGTTCCGACGCCGTCGTCAGCCATCGCCCGCATGGTGTCGGCCAGGAGCGGCCGCCAGTTCCGGTTGCCCCAGTACACCGGCACGCCGATGCCGCTGGCGGCGAAGTCGCGCTCGATCGCGCCGAGCAGCTCACGGCACTGGCCGTTGATCGGGCTCACCCCGCCGAACACGTGATAGTGGGCGGCGACCTGCGCGAGCCTGTGGTCGGGGACGCTCCGGCCCGCCGTGACGTTGCGCAGGAACGGCATCACCTCGTCCGGTCCTTCTGGCCCGCCGAAGGAAACGAGCAGGAACGCAGCGTCCGTGGCCATGGCGCCATCCAATCAGGGCGGTCGGGCCGCTGGCCGGCTGGCTCAGTGTTCAGGACGCCTTCGTCAGCGATACTCGGCCGCGTACCTGCCGGCCAGCGCGAGCACCTCGGTCACATACCAGTCAGCGTGGTTGTACGCGAAGATAGCCTTGCGCAGCCCGGCCTGCGTGCCGGAGGCCGCCCCGTCGGCGCACAGCATCCTGGCCGCGGACGGCACCGCGTCGAAGGGGTTCATGATGTCGGGCGGCCCTGTCGGCCCGAATCCGTTGATCCCCCACTCCGCCCAGGTGCTCGGCAGGAACTGCATAGGCCCGAGCGCTCCCGCGCTGGACGGGCCCATGTTCTGGCCGTCGGCACTTTCGATCTGGCCGATGGCGGCCAGCACCGTCCAGGACATCTGCGGGCAGTACTTCGCCGCTGAGGCGTGGAAGAGCTGCAGATAGCTGCCGATCTGACCGGGCCGTGTGGGCGTGCCGGCGACCGGCCGCTGACCGCGCAGGTCGACCACCTTGGCCTCCGCACCGAGGACCTGGCGGACCTGGGCCGTCAAGGTGGCGATGCTCGGTCCTGGCGCGCTGATCAGCGCCGCGACCCTGTGCACCAGCCCGAGCTTGCGGGATGTGGCCCGGTTGACGAGCAGGTCGACGCCGGCGACATTGAGCCGCGCCGAGCCGGCGTAGCCGAGGTCGAGAGCGCTGCGCCCGCTGAGCCCGTAACGGCCAGGGACGGACAGCCCGAGCCCGGTAGCCGCGGGGGCCGAGGCCAGGAAGTCACCGGCCGCCAGCCGCGCCCACAACGCCTGGTCCGAGGCGGCCCGCAGCGGGACCCAGGACCTGAACTGGCCGGGGCTGACCCCGATAACGCTGGCCCGCTTGCCGTCCACGGTGATCTGGGCGCCGTCGAAGGTGATCATCTTGCGGACGCCGCTGATCGAGCGCAACCCGGCAGCGTCGCTTGCCCGCAGGCCGCTGGGCAGCACGATCAGCAGGTCAGGCAGGATGATCCCGCTGAAGGCGCCGGCCGCGGCCGGCGGAGCGGTTGTACCGGTCACGGGCGGGCCTGTCGCCGGGGCGCTGACCGGCCCTCCGCCCAACGGAATGGATCCGAACTGGCTTTCCTGGGCCGCCCGCGCTGTCACGCCGCCGCTCGCCAGGGCGACGATGATGGCCATTCCGGTCAGAACTGCGGCGCAGCCGAGGAGCACCGGCCTCGGCAGGGACCGCAGCGCGGCCAGCCATCGCGCGGCAGGCGGGCGGGGACCCGCGACGCCGGCGCTGCCGACGGCCGATCTGAGGAGCCGCCTGAGCGACGAGGAGAATGAAGGGACGCCGCTTCCGCCTGCACGCTTCAGCATGGGTCCCATGGCCATTCCATGTTAGTCGCGTACCGGCGAGCAGAACCAGCGCCCGCCGGCACGCGGAGGCTGACGAACCCGGCCCAGAGGGACAAACTACCTCGTCGTACGCTATATGGGCAGCGCGGGGAGGCTTGTCAACGATGACGCAGGTGCGGGACCGGGGCGGCCGGCAGCGCGATACCCGCACCTCGCGACGGCGCAATCCCTACCTCGAGCTGCTCCGCGCCCCCGGCGCGCTCGCCTTCTCCGCGTCCGGCTTTGTCGGCCGGATGTCCATGTCCATGTACGGCCTCGGCACGGTGTTGCTGATCGCGCTGCTTACCGGTCGTTACGGCCAGGCGGGAATTGTCGCGGCGGCCGGCTCCGTCGGCTACGCGGTGTTCGGCCCGGTGATCGCCACCAGGGCCGACCGGCTGGGCCAGCGCAGGGTCCTGGTCGCCCAGACGGCCCTCTTCGCGCTCAGTAGCGCGGTGTTCATCACCTGCGCTGAGCTGCGCGCGCCGTTCTGGACGCTGCTCCTGACCGGCGCCGCCGCCGGCGGGTCGATGCCATCGACCGGCAGCATGGTGCGAACCAGGTGGAGCAGCATGGTCGACGGGGACGCACGGCGCCTGCACACAGCTTTCGCGCTGGAATCGGTCAACGACGAGCTCATCTTCGTGATCGGTCCGGCGCTGGTCACCGTGCTGGCAACGCAGCTCGCCCCGGCATCGGGCATCGGCACGGCGAGCCTGCTGTGCATCGTCGGCACCCTGCTCTTCGCGGCCCAGCGCAGGACGGAACCCGTGCCGACGCCGAAGCCGCAGTCCGCATGCGGGACGGCCGTGACGGCCACCGGGTCCGGCCGGTCTCCGGTACGCCCGGGCCCGGTGCGCGCGATCAGGCGCCTGTCGACGGCCAGCCTGCCGGCCCGCGGCCTCGCAACGCTCGCACCAGCGTTCCTGCTGATCGGAGCGATGTTCTCGGGGATCGACCTGAGCACGGTCGCCTTCGCCACCGAGCTCGGCCACCGGCCAGTGGCGGGCTTGATCCTGGGCACATTCGCGCTCGGCAGCGCGGTGGGCGGGCTGTGGTACGGCTCGCGGCACTGGCAGGCGCCGCTCGGACGGCGGTTCACGATCACCGCGGCGCTCACGGTCGCGGGGGTCTCGACGTTCTGGGCGATGCCCGGCTTGCTCGCGCTGGACGCCGTCGGGTTCCTCGCCGGGCTCGCGATCTCGCCGACGCTGATGACCGGCTACGGGATCCTGGAGCGGCAGGCACCGCCGCACCGCACCACAGAGGCGATGGCGTGGCTCAGCTCGACGATCTCGGTCGGCGTCGCGCTCGGCTCGGCGTTCGCTGGCCACATCATCGACGCGTACGGGGCGCGGTTGAGCTTCGCCTTCTCGGCCAGCTGCGGCGCGGCCGGTGTACTCATCTGCGTCGCCGGGCTGCGCAGGCTGCGGACAGAGCGCGACGGCCAGCCGGCAGAATTGGGTGCTAGCAGCTGAACCAGGCCGATGAGGCTGACCGGACCGACCGGAGGACGCGCCGCGATGACCAGCCAGTGGCGGAACTGGGCAGGAACCGTGACCGCACGGCCCGCCAGGGTGCGGATGCCGGGATCGGCGGCGGAGGTGGCAGCCGAGGTGACGAGGGCCGCCGCCGACGGGCTGCCGATCAGGATGACCGGCAGCGGGCACTCGTTTACGCCAGCGGCCAGCACGGACGGAGTAATGCTCAGCCCGGGCAGCCTGACGTCGGTCCGCTCGATCGACGCGGCGGCCGGGCTGATCACCGTCGAGGCCGGCTGCCCGTTGTCGACGCTGAACTCGGCGCTGCACGCCCGCGGGCTTTCGCTGACGAACATGGGTGACATCCAGGTGCAGACCGTGGCCGGCGCGATCCAGACCGGTACGCACGGGACCGGAAGGCAGAGCGGCAGCATGGCCGCCCAGGTCGCCGCTCTCGAACTGGTGCTGGCCGACGGCAGCACGGCGACGTGCTCGGCCGCGGACCCGCGGCCCGGCCTGTTCGATGCCGCCAGGGTCGGCCTCGGCGCGCTCGGCATCGTGACAGCGGTGACGTTCAAGGCCGAGCCGATGTTCCTGCTCACGGCGCGTGAGGAGCCGATGCGCTGGGCCGAGGTGATCTCCAGGCTGCCGGAGCTGACCAGCGAGAACGATCACTTCGAGTTCTTCTGGTTCCCGCACAGCGAAGGATGCCTGACCAAGCGCAACAACCGGTCGCCAGGACCCGCCAGCCCCCTCCCCGGCTGGCGGCACTGGCTGGACGATGAATTCTTGTCCAATTCGGTGTTCGGGGCGACCTGCCGGGTCGGCCACCTGGCGCCGCGCTCGATCACCGCCGTGAACGCGCTCGCCAGCCGGGCGCTGAGTGCCCGCAGCTATACCGACGCGCCCTACAAGGTCTTCACCAGCCCGCGCCGGGTCAGGTTCTCCGAACAGGAGTACGCGATTCCCAGGGAGCACCTCGCCGAGGTACTTGGCGAGATCCGCGCGCTCTTCGACCAGAAGGACTGGCGGATCAGCTTCCCGATCGAGGTGCGCGTGACGCCAGCCGACGAGCTCTGGCTCTCCACCGCCAGCGGCCGGGCCAGCGCCTACCTCGCGTTCCACGTCTACCACGCCTCGCCGCACGAGGACTATTTCCGCGAGACGGAGGCGATCATGACCGCTGTCGACGGGCGGCCGCACTGGGGCAAGATGCACACCAGGGACGCTGGTTACCTGAACGGGGTGTACCCGAGATTTGGTGATTTCATAGCACTGCGCGACAAACTCGACCCAGATCGCAGGTTCGGCAACGCCTACCTCCGGCAGGTCCTCGGCTCCTGAGCCGTACTGCCCCGCGCCGTGCTGCCCCGCGCCGTGCTGCCCCGCGCCGTGCTGCCCCGCGCCGTGCTGCCCCGCGCCGTGCTGCCCACGGGAACCCCGGGCCGCTGGCAGAATCGCTACGTGCGCTTTCTCACTATGCCCGCTCATGATCTCACCTACAGCGACGTGTTCCTGGTGCCCAACCGGTCCGCGGTGACCTCCAGGAACGACGTCGACCTGGCGTCCGCCGACGGCAGCGGCACCACGATCCCGATCGTGGCGGCCAACATGACCGCGGTGGCGGGTCGCCGGATGGCGGAGACTGTCGCCAGGCGCGGAGGGATCGCCGTGCTGCCGCAAGACATACCGGTGGATGTCGTCGCCGAAGTCATCGCCTGGATCAAGAGCCGTGACCTGGTCTACGACACTCCGCTCACGCTGGGGCCCGAGGCCACCGCCGGGCACGCCCTGAGCCTGCTGCCCAAGCGCGCGCACGGCGGCATCGTGGTGATCGAGGACGGCCGTCCCGTGGGTGTCGTCACGGAGGCCGACTGCATAGGGGTTGACAGGTTCACTCAGCTCAGGAACGTCATGTCGCGCGAACCGGTCACGCTGCCCGCCGGGGTGGACCCCGAACGGGCGTTCGGCCTGCTCCAGGCCGGCCGGCACCGGCTCGCGCCGGTCGTCGGCGAGGACGGCCGGTGCGTCGGCATCCTCACCAGGACCGGGGCGCTGCGGGCGACCATCTACGCTCCGGCCACCGACGCGGCGGGCACGCTGCGGGTGGGGACGGCGCTCGGCATCAACGGCGACGTTGCCGGCCGGGCAAAGCAGCTGCTCGACGCCGGGTCTGACCTGCTCGTGGTCGACACCGCGCACGGGCACCAGGAGAAGATGATCTGGGCACTACAGGCAGTGCGCTCGGTGTCGCCCGCTGTGCCTGTGGTCGCGGGCAACGTGGTCACCGCCGCAGGCACCGCCGACCTCATCGAAGCAGGCGCCGACATCGTCAAGGTCGGTGTCGGTCCGGGCGCCATGTGCACCACGAGGATGCGGACTGGCGTCGGCCGCCCGCAGTTCAGCGCCGTGCTCGAGTGCGCCGCCGAGGCGCGCAGGCTCGGCAGGTACGTCTGGGCCGACGGCGGCGTCCGGTACCCGCGCGACGTCGCGCTCGCGCTCGCGGCCGGCGCGTCCAGCGTGATGATCGGCTCATGGTTCGCCGGAACCTGCGAGTCGCCTGGAGACGTGTTCAGGGATCCGCAGGGCAAGCTGTACAAGGAGAGCTTCGGGATGGCCTCGGCCAGGGCGGTCCGGCTGCGGACCGCAGCGGATTCGCCGTTCGCGCGTGCCCGCAAGGAGCTGTTCGACGAGGGGATCTCAAGTTCCCGTATGTACCTGGATCCGCAGCGCCCAGGGGTCGAGGACCTGATCGACGCTATCATCGCCGGGCTGCGCAGCGCGTGCAGCTACGCCGGCGCTGGCAGCGTCGCCGAGCTGCATGAGCTCGCCGTGGTCGGAACCCAGAGCGCTGCCGGGTATACAGAGGGAATGCCGCTGCCCGCCGGCTGGTAGCACCCCAGGGCCCTGCCAGCCCGACTCTCCCAGGAGCGCCATGTCCCGAGCGCCCCAGCTCCCGTTCCGCGTGCCAGTCCGGGCATGTCTCGCGGCTGCCGCGGTCCTGCTCGTCGCCGCCTTGGCCGCAGCGCTCGCTCCGGCTCGTCCGGCCGCCGCCGCGCAGCGATCGCACAGCACGGCCGCGCAGCATCCGCCGCGGCACATCGCTGCGCGCGCGGCCGAGCTGGCGAACGCGGTGACCGGCAAGCAACTGTGGGGACGCCGGCAGTACAGCGCGCGCCCGGTCGCGAGCATCACCAAGGTGATGACGGCGCTCGTGGTCGTGCGTGCCAACCGCCTGAGCAAGCGGATCAGGATCACCGCCGCCGACGTCGAGTACGCCCGCGCGCACAACGCCACCACCGCCGGCCTGCACGCTGGCGACATCCTCACTGCCAGGCAGCTGCTGTACGCGATGCTGCTGCCGTCAGGCGCCGACGCCGCGATCGCGCTCGCCAACAGCTTCGGGCCCGGCTGGCGTGCGTTCGTGCGGAAGATGAACGCGACAGCGCGCCGGCTCCGCCTGGTGAAAACGCATTTCACGAACTTCGACGGGCTGCTGTCCACGGACGTGTCGACGCCCAGGAACCTGCTGCTGCTCGGGGAGGCCGCGATGGCGCAGCCGGCCATCAGCGCCGTGGTCAGGCGACGGCACTGGCTGCTGCACGCCGGGCCGCATCATCATCGCTACCGGTGGACGAACACCAACCTGCTGCTCGGCAGGTACCCGGGTGTGATCGGCATCAAGACCGGCTGGACCCCGGCCGCCGGGGAGTGCCTGCTGTTCGAGGCCACGCGAGACAAGCGCACCCTCATCGGCGTGGTGCTCGACAGCGCCGCGACCAAGACGGGCGCGACGTTCTCCGACGCCGCCAAGGTGCTCAACTGGGGCTTCGGGCTGAAGCAGGCGCTCCCGACATTGCGTCCGGCTGCTGGCGTCCCTGCGGAGTAAGCGGCCGCCACCAGTCCCCCGGCTGGCTTAACCTCGGTGCCATGACAGCACCGAGCGCCGTACCTGAGCCTGCAGCCGCTAGCCCGGGACCCAGCGTGCTCGTCGTCGAGGACGACGAAGGAATCGCCACGCAGCTCGTTCGCGGCCTTACCAGGGGCGGCTACCAGGTCGAGCACGTCACCACCGGCGCCGAGGCCCTCGCCCACGCCCTGCCAGACGTCGTCCTGCTCGACCTCGAGCTGCCTGACGGCGACGGGGTCAGCATCTGCCGGTCGCTCCGGGAACGGTCCGCTGTCGCGATCATCGTGGTCACGGCCTATGGCGAGGAGGCCGACCGGGTCAACGCGCTGGACGCCGGCGCCGATGACTACCTGGTGAAGCCGTTCGGGCTGGCCGAGCTCCAGGCGAGGATCAGGGCCGTGCTGAGGCGGGTCAGGCCGGGCGGTGAGCTCATCAGGCACGGACCGCTGACCGTCGACCTGCGCACGAGGAAGGTCAGCGTGCACGACGAGCACGTCGCCCTGACGCCGAAGGAATTTGACATCCTCGAGTGCCTGGCCCTTGACCCTGGCCGCGTCGTGGCCCGCCAGGAGGTACTCGAGTCGGCCTGGGATTCCCACTGGTACGGGCCGACGAAGGTGCTGGACGTTCACGTCGCCGCGCTGCGCCGCAAGCTGGGCGTGCCCGGCCTGATCGAGACGGTCTACGGCCGCGGATTCCGGCTCGGCGAGGTCTAGGTGGCGCGCCGCATCGCGCTGGTGGTCATCGCGCTTGTCGCGGTGCTGCTTGGCGTCGCGGCCGTCCCGCTTGGCATGCTCACGGCGAACCAGGACCAGCGCGACTTCCGCGCCGACACGCTGGCCGCAGCGACGACGGTGTCGAGCGTGGCCGAGGAGTTTCTCGGCGACCGCGCCGGCAGGACACAGCTCACCAGATCGATCAACGGGCTCAAGCGGCGCGGCGACGTCGTCGCCGTCTATGCAGCCGACGGCCGGCAGGTGGCGGGCAGCGAGCAGGTGCCTGGCGTCACGCCCGCCCTCCTGTCCGGCACGCGCCCTGGCCAGACCCCGGTCACGTTTGTGTCAGCCGAGCGGCTGATCGTCGTGGTCCCGGTGACCAGCGACGCCCGTGCGACGCGGCTCGGCAGCGTCGCGCTGGCCAGGTCGGCCGAGCCGCTCGAGCACCGGCTGACGGTGCTCCGCGGGTGGCTCGCAGCCGTCTCGGCGGCCGCGTTGCTGGCGGCCGCGCTGATCGCCACGGCGCTGGCCCGCTGGGTGAGCCGGCCGCTTGGCGCCCTTGAGTCGGCCGCGCAACAGCTCGGCGACGGTGACTTCGCCGCGCGAGCGCCGGCGACCGCGGGACCCCGGGAGGTCCGCAGGCTGGCGGCGAACTTCAACCGGATGGCCGGACGGCTGGAAGCGCTGGTCAGCGGGCATCAGGCGATGATGGCCGACGTCTCGCACCAGCTGCGCACGCCGCTCGCCGCGCTGCGGCTGCGGCTGGACGTGCTCGCCCTGCAGACGACCGATCAGCTGGCCGAGGAACTCGCTGGCGCACATGACGAGGTCGCCAGGTTGTCGCGGATGGTCGACGGGCTGCTGGCCGTCGCCCGCGCCGAAAACGTCACGGCAGCTCCCGTTCCGGTCCAGGTGGAGGTCGTGATCCGGGATCGGGCGGCTGCCTGGAAGCCCGCTGCCGAGGAACAGCTCGTGCAGATCAGCGCTTCAGCGGCCGAGCCGCTGACGGCCAGGATGCGCGATGGCCACCTGGAGCAGATCCTGGACAACTTGCTGGCGAACGCCATCGAGGCGGTCCCGCCCGGCGGACATATCACGCTCACCGCCCTGCAGGCGGACAACCGGGTCAGGATCGTCATTGCCGACGACGGCCCTGGAATGACCGCGCAGCAGCAGCAAGCTGCCTTCCGCCGATATGTGTCAGCCACGCCGGGCGGCACCGGGCTTGGCCTGGCCATCGTGCACCGGCTGATCACGGCGGACGGCGGAACAGCTGAGCTTTCCGACACCCGGGGCGGCGGTCTGACGGTCACCCTGAATATCCCTGCCGTAACGCGGGACCGCGCCGCGCGCGGCCGCTAGCCCCGTCGGCACCTTCGATATTTGTCAAGTCTGAAGGATTGCTGAACTGGTTCCCCATGCTCAGTCGGGCAGGCTGTGTGTACCCCGGCTGATGAGGAGGTTTCACGCATGCGCTGGCCGCATGACAGTGCCATCGCCCGACGCGACGAGCAGCTCGCGCGGACGCGCAGGCTGACGGTCTGGATCGCTGGCGGCACGACTGCCGCGAGCTTCGCGCTCGCCGCCGCGCTAGGTTTCGCCCTGCCCGGCCACGCAGCCAGTTCCGGCAGCCCGGCGAGCCACGCCGGCGCCGGAAGGAGCACTGGATCCAGCGGGACATCGGGCGGACACTCGTCAGGCCGCCACAGTCCGGCGCGGCAGCACCGAAAGCTCAGCCCGCCGCGCCACAAGCCGCGCAACTCAGGTGCCCCGCCCGCCGTCTCGTCCGGCGGTTCGTGACCATGCGGAGCGTGATGGCGCCTGGTAGCTGGCCGAGCCTGGCCGCATGATCACCGCTCTCCCGCTGAGCGCGCCGCTCACCAGCGGGTCGACGGTGCTCTGGTACGCCACAAGGGCAACCGGCATCGTGTCGATGGTGCTGCTGACCGGCACGGTGATGCTGGGCGTGATCGGAACCGCGCGGGCGGCCACCGCCCGGTGGCCCCGTCTGGTAACGGCCGGGTTGCACCGCAACCTCGCGCTGACGGCCCTCGGGCTGGTCGTGGTGCACGTGATCACGACCGTGCTCGACCCGTTCGCCTCGATCAGCGTGGCAGCGTCCTTCATCCCGTACAGCTCGACCTACCGGCCGCTCTGGCTCAGCCTCGGCGCGGTGGCCTTCGACCTCATGCTCGCCGTCATCGCGACCAGCCTGCTCAGGGACCGTCTCAGCCACCGCGTCTGGCGAGCGGTGCACCTGCTGGTCTACGCGTGCTGGCCAGTCGCGCTGTGGCATGGCCTGGGCACCGGCACCGACACCAGGCTGGCATGGGTGCTGGCGATCAATATCGGCTGCGTGGCCGCCGCGGGCTGGGCGATCTGGTGGCGGCTGTCCCTGACGGCGAACCCGCTGTCACGAGCGGCCGGCCTGCTGGCGCTGGCCGTCGTGCCGGTGCTGACCGGCGTTTTCGTCCTGACCGGGCCGCTGCAGTCGGGCTGGGCACGGCGCGCCGGAACGCCCGTCACGCTGCTAGGAAACCAGAGCCAGGCCCCGCCGGCGCCGTCGGGCAGCGCGGCGCCGAGGCTCGCCAGCACCCCCTTCAGGGGGCGGCTGTCGGTCGCCAGCGGACCCGGGTCTGGCCATCGGACGGTCACGATCACCGGCCGCACCACGGCCGCGCCGCGCCTCGGCTTCGTGATAGTGCTGCGCGGCACCCCCTCGGGCGGCGGCGTGAGCCTGACCAGCGGCAGCGTCCGTATCGGCCGCGCGGGCGCACCATCTGGCTACTCGGGGCCCGTCGCCGAGCTCGCCGGAAGCAGCCTGCTCGCGGACGTGTCGGGCCCGGCCGGGCAGCGGCAGGCAGATTTCAGGTTGACGATCAGGGGCTCGGCGGTGACCGGCACGGTCAGCCTGCGACCCGCTGGCGGGGGGTGAAGATGGCTGGGCAGGGCACCACAGCGCGCAGGGCGCCGGGCGGCGCGTCTCACCGGGTCAGCCAGCTCGGAATGACGAGCAGGCTGACACCGGGCTGGCGAGGGGCTGACGGCCCCGCGCCGCTGCACGCGCACCTCGACACCTATGGCCCGGTCCCGCAGCCTGGCACCGGCCGGCACGACGCGCTCATCGACGCGGTCACGCAGTCAGGGCTGACCGGGCGCGGTGGCGCGGGCTTCCCGACGGGCGTCAAGATGCGTGCGGTCGCATCGGGCCGGGATCGGGCCGTCATCGTCGCCAACGGCATGGAAAGCGAGCCCGCCAGCGAGAAGGACAAGGCTCTGCTGGCTCGCGCGCCGCATCTCGTGCTCGACGGCGCCGTGCTGGCCGCGACCGCGACCGGCGCCGGAGCAGTCGAGCTGTGCCTGCCGAGCGACAAGAACTGGCTATGGCCCATCGTCGGTCAGGCCATCGCTGAGCGTGAGCACGCGGGGCTCGACCCGGTCCGCATCGCCATGCACGCCCTGCCGCCGCACTACGTCTCCAGCGAGGAGACCGCGATCGCGGCGTGGCTGAACGGAGGCGATGCCCGTCCCACCGCCGTGCCGCCACGGCCCTACGAGAAGGGCGTCAGCGGCAGGCCGACCCTGCTCGACAACGTCGAAACGCTGGCTCACGTCGCGCTGATCGCCAGGTTCGGCCCTGCCTGGTATCGCCAGGCCGGCCTTCCCGACGCGCCTGGCACCATGCTGACCACGGTCTCCGGGGCCGTTGACGCGCCTGGCGTGTACGAGATCGAGGTTGGCGCGCCGATCGGCGACGTGCTCGCCATGTGCGGCGCGCGACCCGATGCCGGCTCGGTCCTCATCGGCGGCTACTTCGGCACCTGGCACGACGTCCGGGAGGTGGCCGGCCTGCCGCTAGCGGCCCCGGCGCTGCGGCGCGTCGGCGCCTCGCCGGGAGCCGGGGTGCTGGTTGCCCTGCCGGCCGGGGCGTGCGGCCTGGCAGAGACCGCGAGGGTGCTGGCCTGGCTCGCGGGACAGGGCGCTGGCCAGTGCGGCCCGTGCGTGTTCGGGCTGCCCGCCATCGCCGATGACTTCGCCCAGCTCGCGAGTGGCCGGCCAGCCGGACCGGTGTTCGACCGGCTCGAGCGGCGCCTGTCCACCGTCATCGGGCGCGGCGCGTGCCGGCATCCGGACGGCGCGGTGCGCCTGGCAAGGTCGGCGCTGACGGCATTCGCCGCCGACCTGAAGTCACACGTCTCCAGGCGCGTCTGCCTGACCGCCAGGCATGGCCCGCCGGCGAGGTCCGTGCTGCCGATACCTCGTCCGGCGGACATGGGGGCCTGGCGATGAAACAGCGGCTCGCCGTGAACCCGATCGCGTGCACCGGGCACGGGATCTGCGCGGAGCTGCTGCCCGAGCTGATCGGCCTGGACGAATGGGGGTACCCGATCGTGGCGGATGGTGCCGTGCCGCACGAGCTGCGGCGGATGGCCAGGCGGGCGGTGCGATTGTGCCCGGCGCTCGCGCTGCGGCTCGAGCGCGGCAACCCGGCACGGACGCCGACCGGGACTTCGCCGGCCTCCGCCAGTGCAGGCGCTAGGCATGACGCCGGTCGCGGCGGCCACGTCCGCCGGGTCGGTCAGTGAGCGTCAAGGCGACGCCGCGGCATCGCCGCAGCGTCGCGAGCGGCTACGGCCGCACCGGCGGGGCGCACGGTAACGAACGGCTCACGGCGATGACCGGAGCCGTCTTGCTCGTACTGCTCGCGGCCGAAGGCGTCACCATCGCGTTCAAGCGCGAGATGATGACCATGCACTTCTTCATAGGCATGCTGCTGGTCGGCCCGGTGCTGCTGAAGGTTGGCTCGACCGGCTACCGGTTCGCGCGGTACTACACCGGATCAGCGCCGTACGTGCGCAAGGGCCCGCCCGCCCTGCTGCTCCGCCTGCTCGGACCGGTCGTGATCGCGACATCGGCCGGGGTGATCGGCTCCGGTATCGCGCTCGCGTTCGCCGGACCCCGATCGCCGCAGTGGATCTTCATCCACAAGGCGACGTTCGTGCTGTGGTTCGGCGCGATGTCGGTGCACGTGCTCTGGTACGCGCCGCGCCTTCCCAGGCTGCTGCTGGCCGGGTCGCCGGCGCGGGAGCGGGTGTCGGCGGTCCTGGCAGGCGCTGGCCGGCGCTGGCTGGTCCTGACCGGCGCCCTCGCGATCGGCCTGGTTCTCGCCATGGCGACGTATCATCTGGCCGGCCCCTGGACCGGCCAGGTACTGCACGACGGCTGAACCGCACGCCTCGCCTGGACGGCTCAGCCGTCGACAGGCACGACGAACATGCGCGACCCGGGCGGCGCGATCTTCTGGTAGTCGGCCGCCGTTGCCGCGCCTTCGTCGGATCCGAATCCGGCCTGGAGAGCGGCCTGATCGGCGAAGTACAGCTCGGTGATCCGGTAGTACGTCTGCTCGCCGCCGTCAACAGCGGCGCCGACCTTGCCCGTCTCGGTGCGCTGCAGCCCGGGGATCTGGTCCACAAGCGGCATGTGCGTGCCCGCGTAATGCTCATCGAAGGCGTCAGCGTCATCGGGATTGGTGTACAGGACCACCAGCTTCACCGTCATGGCACCGACGCTACGCGCCACCGCCCGCCGCTGTGATCCGGGCCGGGCGGCAGACCCGCTCACACCGGAGCGGTAGCCGGCGCCATCTCCCTGACCTGCCGCAGTTCCGCCGCGATCAGCTCGATCGCGTGGTCGCCGGCCTGCAGCACCCCGCAGAAGTTCAGGAAACCATGCATCGTTCCCGCGTACTCGACGTGCGTCACGGGCACGCCGTCCTCGGCCAGCCTGGCCGCATAGAACCTCGCATCGTCACGCAGCGGATCCCGGCCAGCGCCAACCAGCAGCGCGGCGGGCAGGCCAGCGAGGGTGTACGCGCGCAGCGGCGCGGCGTACGGCGTCACCTCCTGCCCGGCCAGGTACTGGGTCTCGGGCCAGGTGTCCGTCTTGATGCTCAGGAAGACCCCGTCGTACAGCCTGGCCGACTCGGTGTCCTGGCCGAAGTCCAGGGCGGGATAGCACAGGACCTGGCGCGCCAGGGCAGGACCGCCCTCGTCACGGGCCATCAGGCAGGCCCCGGCCAGCAGGGCCGCGCCGGCGCTCAGCCCGCCGGCGGCGAGCCGTCCGTCGCCGCCGATCAGGTGCCCGTGGGCGGCGAGCCAGCGCATAGCGTCGTAGGTGTCATGCAGCGCCGCGGGGAACGGGTGCTCGGGCGCCAGCCTGTAGTCGAGCGACACCACCACGAGGTCGGCCAGGTTGGCGAGCCGGGGTCTCGAAGTCGGAAAGCCCTGGCCCGTCGCCCATCTGTTCCAGCAACGCCGATGTCTCGGCCGCGAAGCCTGGCTCGTCGATTACGCGTCCGCACATTCTGGTGACTTAACCACGCACCGGCGCCGGCCGCCAGCGCGTGGCGGAACCAGGACCGCGGACCGGCCGTGTCCTCTCCTGGAGGTAGGGTCGTCGCATGGCCGATCCTGCTGGTGCCGGGCGCAAGGCGCTGCTCCTTGCCGCTGACCAGTTCGAGGACATGGAGCTGCTGTACCCGCTGTACCGGCTCGCCGAGGCGGGCATCGCCGTCACCGTGGCCGGGCTCGATGAGCAGCCTGTGACGGGCAAGAAAGGCCATGGGCCCGTTCCTGTCGATGCGACCGTCGGCCAGGTGTCCGAGCTTGACTTCGACGCCCTCGTGATCCCTGGCGGCTACGCACCTGACAAGCTGCGCCGGTCAGCCGACGTGCTCAGCCTGGTGCGGGCGTTCGACGACAGCGGCAAGCCGATCGCGTTCATCTGTCACGCGGGCTGGGTGCCCATCTCCGCGAAGATCCTTCAGGGGCGCCGCGCCACGAGCGTTGCCGCGATCAAGGACGACATGGTCAACGCCGGCGTCGAGTGGGCGGACGAGGCGACGGTCGTCGACGGGAACCTCATCTCCGCCAGGACGCCAGCAGACCTCGGCCCGTGGATGAAGGCGCTGCTGGCGGCGCTCGGCGCGGCCGGCTAAGAGACTGGCGGCTGGCAGACGCCAGGTGTGCCTGCTGCCGCCAAGCGCGCCAGACACCTTGCCCGCGTAGCGGCGCACCATCCGGCCGATTTCGTTCATCCGCCAGGCCGGCATCTCGCCCTTGATGCCGGTCACGCTGACGGCGCCGGCGCAGGCCCCGTCGTGCCCGAAGAACACCGCGCCGACGCAGAAGATGCCCTCGGCGTCCTCTTCGTCGTCCACTGCGAACCCGTTCGCGCGCGCGACGGCCAGGTTGGCCAGCAGCGAGTCGACGTCGGTGATCGTGCGTGCCGTCCGCCGCGCCATGCCGGTAGCAGCGCAGACCGCCCGGACGTCCTCTTCGGCCATGGTCGCCAGCATCGCCTTGCCTGCGGCTGAGGCGTGCGGCAGTTCGCGCTGGCCGAGCGGCGTGCTGAACCGGACGGTGCCTGGCCCGTCCACCCGCTCGATGAAGACCGGGTAGCCCTCGTCGCTGATGGCCACCCTCGCCGTCATCTTGGTCTGCTCGGCCAGCTCGGATAGCACTGGCCGGCAGATGTCGCCGAGCGGGAGCTGGCTCCTGGTGATATCGCCGAGCCTGATCAGCGTGGTGCCCAGGCGGTACCGCGGACCCGGCCTGGCGTCGCGCAGGATTCCTGCTGTGGTCAGCGTCCTGGCCAGGGCGAGCGTGGTGCTCTTGGATGCCCCGAGCGACCTCGCCAGGTCGCTCAGTGACATGCCCTCAGGCGGCCCCTCGGCCACGATGTCGATGAGCTTGATCGCCCTGGCGACGCTGCGGACCGTGTACCGGTCAGTATGTGAGTCGTCCGCAAGACCATCCCGCCCCGCCAGATCCGCGCTCGCGGTACGCACTTCCGTGCCCGAGGGTCGCACATCCGTGCCCAAGGTCGCTCCTCCGAGCCAGCAGTGATGGTCGGGCAGCCGATTCTACATCACGCAACGGTGTTCGGTACCGCAGAACAGTCACGCCAGATATCGCACCACCGCGCCGCGGCCCGCAACCGATCAGTCGCGCGGAGCCCTCAGGAACCGGTAGTAGTCGTCCTCGATCACGTCGGGATCTCCCGCAGCCGGCCGGCGCAGGCCGCGACCCGCCCGTGCCGCGCCCGACCTGACGTGCTCGTGGCTGTGCTTGTCGCTCCTGGCCTCGTCGTGGCCGCGGAACAAGATCGCGCCCATGGTCATGGCAAGCGCGCCGTACGTCATTGTCTTTCTCCTGCCCCGTCGGAGCGGCCGCTGCGCTGGTGCTGGCGCGTCCGTTCTCGCGCCTGTCGTCGGCATCCCGCAGCCCGCACCGCTCCTATCGCGCTCAGCCTGCCGGTGAGGCCATATGGCGCGCATCGGGAGAATCATCTATATCGCGTATCGCATCCGGCAATTGCCTAAGGCACTTGCCATCAGGCGGCGATGTCACCGGCCATCGTCGAGGCCCGGTCAGCCGCCCGGTAGCTGGCCCGGCGACCGTCCCCGAAGCCTGCTGCCCGATTAGCCAGATCTCAGCCGTTCCGGTACGCGCGGATCACGTCGGCGCCGAACCTGGCCATTTCCTCGCGCTGCGGGGAGAACTGGAGCAGCAGCAGGTCGACGCCAGCGCCGGCGTAGGCCCTGATCCGCTCCATGATCTGGTCAGGGGTACCGATCAGGCCGCTGCGCAAGCCGCGGTTGGAGACGCTGTACTCCTCGAGGGAGACCTGCGACTCGAGCTGCGACCCCTCGATGAAATCCCGGTAGGACGCGTAGGCCTCGGGCGATGACCTGACGTTGAGTATCCGGTCCAGCTCGGCCTTGACCTCGGCCTCGGTGTCCCGGCAGATCACGTACCCGGACACGCCGAACCGCAGCGGCGGCAGGCCCGCCTGTTCCCTGAGCGCCGACAGATCTGACACCTTCGCGGCGATCACGTCGGGCGCGTCGCCGTGCATCACGTAGGCGTCCGACTGCGCGGCGATCACCTGCTTGGCCTTGGGCGACTCGCCGCCCATGTAGACCACGGGCGGCTTGGCCGGCTTGGGCTCGAGCACGGTCCCGTCGAGCTGGTACAGCGCGCCCTCGTGGATCACGGTCTCCTCGGTCAGCAGCCGCCCGAGAACCTCGAGCCACTCCTGCGTCCTGGCGTAACGCGCGTCGTGCACGTCGAACGGCGCGCCGTACTGGCTCGCCTCGTCCTTCCACCAGGACGATACGACGTTCAGCGAGATCCGGCCCGGCGCGATCACGTCGAGCGTGGACAGCGCCTTGGCGGTCAGCGCCGGGCTGTGGTAGTTCGGCCGCACCGCCAGCATCAGCTCGAGAGTGCTGGTCACGGCCGCGACCGCGGGCGCGAGCGTCCAGCAGTCAAGCGAGGGCGCGCGGTGCCCCTTGATGTCGTTCAGGTTCAGCTCGGCGATCAGCGATAGGTCGAACCCGTGCTGCTCGCTCTCGGTCACCAGGTCCCGCACGTACGGCCAGGCGACGGGCATGCGCTCGTCCCTGACGTTGCGCAGCCAGCCACCGAAGATCGGCATCCAGTAGCCAAACCGCATCGCCTATGCCGCCTTTCTCGCCTCGTGGTCAAGCAGCCGCCCGAGATAGGCGGCCACGGCCCGCAGTGCCGGGCGAGGCGCGATCGCCTCGATACCGGGGTTGTAATTCGTCGTCGTGTTGATGTCGTAGGTCACGAGACGGCCGTCGACGGTCTCGATGAATTCAAATCCCGCTATCTCGATCCCTTGCCGCGCGGCGAACTCGACATACCGGCCGGTGACCGGATGGTCAAAACCTTCTCTGAGCGTGAACAAGGGCGCTCGGGGCCCATCGCCCACCTCACAGGCATCGGCCGGGCAGAGCTGGAAACCGCCAACCGCAGTATCGGCCGCGATCGCGTAGACGAAATCGCCGCCGACCACCTCGGCCCTGGTGATCCGCGGCTCGGCCGCGCGCAGGTACTCCTGCAGCAAGGTGATGCCGTCGGCTGGCTGGTCGTAGCCGGGCCCGGCAAGGTAGTCGTCGAACTCGTCGTGACTGGCGAACAGTCGCACCCCGAGTCCCTTGCCGCCCTGGTTGTGCTTGCTGATGAACGGCGCTGGCAGCTTCCTCGCGGCGGCCGCGAGCTCAGCGGTCCCCGCGACCGCGACGGTTCGCGGCACGTCGAACCCGGCCGCGCGGAGCGCGACCAGCTGCTCGACCTTGCTCATCTCCAGCTCGAGCACCCGGCGGCCGTTCACCACCCGGCGGCCGTGCGCCTCCAGCCAGCTCAGCACCCCGCGGGTCTGGTCCTTGGCATGCGGATGCCCGCGAGTGTGCGACGACGCGCTCATCCGGGACCAGAACACACCTGGCGGCGGTTCCTCGCCGAGATCGAGTACTGCCTCGCCGAGCAGCCACTGCTCGCAAGGGACGCCAGCGTGGGTGAGCGCCGCACCGATCGGGGCGAACCAGTCCGGGTTTTCGTGCAGCACGTGAACTCTCACGTCGTGCCGGCCTCCCGCGGTCGTGCCACGATGTCAGCGTATGTCAGCCGGCGCGAGATTCCCGAGCGGGCCGGCGCCATCCGGCGAGGAACCGCAAGCGCTCAGCTTCGAGCGCGTCGAGCCTCGCCCGTGCCCGGCTGTCCCGAGCGGTGAGCCGATCCCGCAGCCGTCCGATGACGTCATCCGAGTCGGCCACCTGCTGCTGAGCCTTCCTGATCCGGTCTGCGACCGCCAGGTCATCGAAGAAGTTGTCCAGCCAGACGTCCGCGAATCTGGTCCCGCCGTTCAGCGTGAGCTGCGTTGCGGTACCCAGAGCAGGGCCCGTGATGTCGGCGAGCTCGGCGCGCAGCACGGCCAGCCGCTGATCGGCAACGGCCGCTGCCCGCGCCGCCTCGTCCATCCGGTTGTGCTTCACGGTACTGGCAATCACCCCGCCACCGAACCATGTGTCATAGGTTGACCAGCCCGATGCGCTCCGCAGCACGTCATCCACCTGCCACAACGCATCCGTCGCAGCGTCGGCCGCCGCGATGGCCTCGCCAGTCTCCATCAGCTCAGCCGTCAGCCGGCCTCGTTCGTCAGCTAACGTGAGGAGCACGCCACCACGCTTGTCGCCTGACGCGGCGAGGTACCGCTCCTTCTCATCCAGGACGGCGGCGTATGCGCGCGGAGCGGACTCAAGCGCGGCCAGCCGGTCCCCGGCCGCCGCGACCTCACGCCGTACCGCTTCGAGCCTGGCCGCTGCCTCGGCTGCCCGGTATCGCGCCGCGTCCGCCTCGGCACGCTCACGGGCCAGCCGCTCATCACGCGCGCCGGCGAGCGCCGCGAGCACCCGGGCAAGAGAGATGCGTTCGAGCCCCTCGACGTCCTTGCGTTCGGCGCTGGCCTGCTCGCGCAGCGCGGCGAGCTCAGCGTCGAGCCCACCCTGCATGGCACGCAGGTCGTCCTGCCGCTAACTGGTCAGCTCGCGCTGGCGCACAGCCTGCGCGGCTGCGGTCAGGCGCCGTTCGATATCAGCAGCACATGTCTCCCGAATCAGCGGATCCGGGAGACATGTGCTGATGAGACCACGGCCTAGCCCGACCCGTTGCTCGGCGGCGGCGCCTTGCCGCCCGACGTGACGAGCACTCTGCCCTCGGGTGTTACGAGCTCGTGATGGTGATGGTGGACGGGAACGGGCTCCCCTGGAATGTCGCCGAAGTCGGGCTCGGCTTCCGGCTCCTCCATCGGGTAGGCCACCTCGCCGTGTACCTGGATGTCGCCGGCCACCAGCTCGGACTCGGGCATCCGCAGCTTCGTGAACAAGCCGATGCCGCGCAGGATCAGGAAGGTGATCAGGGCGTCCCACACGATCACGGTGAGCGCCGCTCCCGCCTGGATCAGCAGCTGCCTGGGGTGCCCGTAGAACAGCCCCGTCGTGCTCACGTCAGGGTTCTTGCCGATGCCGAGGTAGACGATCATCTTCGGATCGGCCAGCAAGCCGACGAGCAGCCCGCCGAGCAGGCCGGCGAAGCCGTGGGTGTAGACGACGCCGAGCGCGTCGTCGACCTTGTTGAACGGCCACACGTGCCGGGGCAGGTAGGCGAACAGCACCCAGACGATGGCCGAGGTCACCAGGCCGATCGCGATCGCGCCGACCCCTGTGACATAGCCGGCCGCCGGGGTGATGCCGACGAGGCCGCAGATCATGCCGTTGACGCCGCCGAGGAAGGTGGGTTTCTTCTCCGCGCTGAATGCCATGTCCATGATCACCCACGTCATCATCGCCACGGCCGCGGCCAGGTTGGTGTTGATCACGGCGGCGCTGGCGTCGGCTCCGGCGAAATACGGGTCGCCGCCGTTGAACCCGTTCCAGCCCAGCCACAAGATGCCCGCGCCGACCGCGACGAACACGAGGTTGTTGGGCATCGCCCGCTCGCGGTCGCGGCGCAGCCGCGGGCCCACGACCGCGGCCGCGACGAAGCCGGAGACGCCCGCGGCCAGGTGGATGACGTAGCCGCCGCTGAAGTCGAGCGCGCCCTTGCCGGCCCAGAAGCCGCCACCCCACAGCATGAACGCGTTCACCGCGTAGGCGAATGTGATCCACAGCGGAACGAAGATCAGCCATACCTTGAACTTGATCCTGCCGATCACGCTGCCGATGAACAAGATCGGTGTAATCGCCGCGAAGACGAACTGGAAATAGACCAGCGAGCTTTGCGGGAACCTGAATTTCGGCATGAGGCCGTCGAGCATCGGGATATGCGCCTGCGCTTGCTCTCCCGACGCTCCGGCGACCGAGCCTGGCTTGCCGAGGAAGCTGCCGATCCAGGCCGTGCCGAAGCCCATCTTGAATGCCCACAGGACCCACACGATGAGCGTCAGCGCGAAGGCGCTGAACACCATCATCATCGTGTTGATGGCCCATTTGCGCTGCACGATGCCGCCGTACAGGACCGCGAGCGCGGGGATGCTCATGAGGCCGACAAGCGTCGCGGCCGTCATCTGCCAGGCGTTGTCGCCCGAGCTGAGCCAGGAGGAATAGGGAACCACTCTTCGCCTCCAGAACCGGGAGCGAAGGGAGCCGGAGGGCCAGGCAACGCTGACCAGCACCGCCGCACACCACTTCAGTGTTGGTCAGTACGGTTCAGGTTTCCCACGCACGCGTTTCGCCGCGATTTCGCGTCCGTTACGCCCCTGGAAACAGCGGCGCGCATCGTTAATCTGCGTGAAACCTTTGCCCGCCCGCGCTCGCCTAGACTCCAGGCCATGCCGCTCCTGGTGCCCCCGTCGCCGGCTCAGCCGGCGCGCTGCGGCAAGCTCCGGCTGGCCGCGATCGGGCTGGCCGTGGCGCTCGTTCTCGCTGGCGTAGCGGCCTGGTCACTGGTCAGTCCCGGAAGTTACGGTCAGTCCAGGGCTGGCTGCGTCACCGTCACGATCCCCAGCAGCATGGGCGGCGCGCTGCTGCACGAATGCGGCGCCAGGGCCCGGCACATGTGCCGGAGCGCGTCCAGCCACCGCGACCGGCTCTCGCTGCTCATCAGGCCGTCCTGCCGCGGTGCCGGTTTGAGCGGTGCCGGTTGAGCGGTGCCGGTTGAGCGGTGCCGGTTGAGCGGTGCCGGTTGAGCGGGGCCGGTTTGAGCGGGGCCGGCCTGCGCTGAGGGTGTCGGAGCCGGCGCCGCGATTCCGCCCAGAGCGCAGCTATCTCATTTGCGACGCGATCTGGGCGGCAGGTAGGTTCGCCAGGGCGGATGACGATCCGCGACGATCTGGCGAGGAGGCGGTGTTGGCAGAGGCCAGCTCGGACCAGGCGATTGTCGTCGAGGGCCTGACAAAGTCGTTCGGCGAGGTGCGCGCGCTGCGCGGTATTGACCTGTCGGTGCCGCGCGGGACGGTGCTCGGCGTCCTGGGACCGAACGGGGCGGGCAAGACCACGGCGGTCCGCATCCTGACGACCTTGCTGCAACCCGATGGCGGCCGCGCCGTCGTCGAGGGCCGCGACGTGTGTCACGAGCCTGCCGCCGTGCGCCGGATCATCGGGCTTTCCGGGCAGTCCGCCGCCATCCAGGAGGAGCTGACCGGCAAGGAGAACCTGGAACTGATCGGGCGGCTCTACCACCTGAGCTGGCCGGACGCGCGCAGCAGGGCCGCCGAGATGCTCGAAGGATTCGACCTCGTCGATGCCGCCGACCGGCCGGCCAAGACCTTCTCAGGCGGCATGCAGCGGCGGCTCGACCTGGCCGCGAGCCTGGTCGGGCATCCCAAGGTGCTGTTCCTCGACGAGCCGACGACCGGCCTTGACCCTCGGTCCAGGCTCGGCATGTGGGAGGTCATCAGGTCACTGGCGGCTGAGGGCACGACGGTCCTGCTCACCACCCAGTACCTGGACGAGGCCGACGAACTGGCCAACACGATCGTCGTCTTCGACCATGGCCTCGTGATCGCGCAGGGCACCGCGGAGGAACTGAAGGGCCAGATCGGCGGCGACGTCCTGGAATTCGTCGTGCCTGACCGGACCAGGCTCAATGACGCGGTCGCGGCCATCAAGCCCATCGGCGAAGGCGAGCCGCATCTTGACGCTGACACCGGCCAGGTCAGCGTCGGCGCCGGGAGCCGGGGCTCCGACGTGCTGATCGAGGCGGTCCGCAGCCTGGACGCCGCCGAAGTTGTCACGCACGGCCTGGCGCTGCGCCGTCCGTCGCTGGACGACGTGTTCCTCGCGCTGACCGGCCACGCCACCGAGGACGATGGCCAGCCGGGCAAGAAGCGCCGCGGACGGCGGGATCGCGCCAAGGACTCGACAGGGAAGGCGTCATGACCGCCATCGCAGCGCAGCAAGGACTGCGGCAGACCGGCCCGAGCCCGCTGACCAGGTTCCGCTGGGCGGTCAGCGACACGCTGACGATCACGAGGCGGAACCTGATCGTCTGGTACCGGGTGCCGGCCTACATCTTCTTCAGCGTCGTCCAGCCCGTGATCTTCACGCTGCTGTTCCGCTACGTGTTCGGCGGCGCGATCCCGGTCCGCATCCCAGGAGGATATGTTCAGTTTCTGCTGCCAGGGATCATCGGGCAGACCGCGGCGTTCGCCAGCTTCGGCACGGCGATCGCGCTGGCGCAGGAGCTGCAGAAGGGCGTGATCGACCGGCTGCGGTCGATGCCGATGGCGCGCTCCGCTGTGCTGGCCGGGCGCCTGGTCGCTGACACGGTAAGGATGCTGGTGACGATCCTGATCATCGTGGCCGTCGGCTACGCGGTCGGATTCCGGTTCACCAACGGCGTCGGCCCCGCTATCGCGATGATCGCCCTCGCGACCGCGTTCGGGCTGGCCATCTGCTGCATCGCCGCGTACACCGGCCTGGCCATCGGCGACGAGGAGTCCGTGCAGTCGTTCGGGCTGATCTGGCTGTTCCCGCTGACGTTCGTCAGCTCAGCGTTCGTGCCGATCGCGACCATGCCGGGCTGGCTGCAGGCGTTCGCATACAACCAGCCGGTCACGTTCGTCATCAACGCCATGCGCGGGCTGGCGCTCGGGCATCTGCCCGTCGAGGCGAACCTGCTGAAGAGCATCGCCTGGATAGCGGGCATCTTCATCGTCTTCGCTCCGCTGGCCGTGCGCGCCTACAAGCGGGCCACCTGATCGCCCTGGCCGCCTGACGGGCCCTGCGGGCCGGCTGCTTGCCTCGGGCCCGCTCCCGGCCGCGGGAACGGGGGCGCGTGCCCGCGGAATTCGCCCGCCACGCGGGCGCTGGCCAGGGCGGCGAGGAAGCTCGCGGACCCGTCGAAGTCCGGCATCTCCAGGTATGCGGCGCCAACGCCGGCCGGGTCGTGCGCGTCGGAGCCCGCTCCGCCCGGCAGCCCCCAGCGCGCGGCGAGGTCGGCCGCCATCGTGTTGAGGTCCTGATCGGCGATCTTGGCGTTGAACACCTCGATGATGTCGGCCATGCCGTCGGCGCACAACCGGTCAGCGGCCGCGCCCACGCTGCCGCGAGCCGGGTCGAACGGGTGCGGCAGGTAGACCAGGCCGCCCTGCGCCCTGATGCGCGCGACCACGTCGGCCACGGGCAGCACGTACGGGATCCGCTCGGTCAGGAACAGGCCGATGACCTCGCCGGCCTGCGTCCTGATCTCCTCGCCCACGATGACCCGGACGCCGCGCAGGCCGTCCGCGGCCGCCGTCAGCGCGGCGGCGGTCTCGTTGTGATCGGTGATGCACACCACGTCGATCCGCTCGGCCGCGGCGCGCGCGGCGAGCTGGTCAAGCGTCGTGACGGCGTCGCCTGAGGCCACTGTGTGCAGGTGACAGTCGACGCGCACCACCTGCTAGGCCTGGAGCGCTTCCAGCGCCCTGCGGGCGCGGTCTTCGACTCCTGGGCCAAGAGCGTCGGCGTCAGACGCCCCGGTTCCCATCGCGTTGGCCGCGTACCGGACGAAGACGCCCTCCAGGATGCAGGCGAGCTTCCAGTAGGCGAAGGCGATGTAGTACCCGATATCCGCCAGGTCACGTCCTGAGCTGGCCGCGTAACGATCGGCGATCTCGCCGCGGGCCGGGAACCCTGGCAGCGCCGTGGCCGCCGACTGCGCCAACGTGACCACGGCGGGCGATGGCGTCGCCCTGCCCTGATCCTCTGCCCAGTACGCGAGCAGCGTGCCGACGTCGGCCAGCGGGTCTCCGAGCGTGCTCAGCTCCCAGTCGAGTACGGCCACGATCCGGCCGTCGCCCGACATGATCGTGTTGTCCAGCCGGTAGTCGCCGTGCACGATGGCCGTGCCCTGCTGCGGCGGCAGCCGGTCAGTGAGGATCTTGTGCACCTCGTCCACCAGCGGAACCGGGCGGTACACGCCGATCTCCTTGGCCTGCTCCTGCGACTTGCCGAACTGGCCGTGCCAGCGGCGTAGCTGCCGCTCGATGTACCCGTCACGGCGGGCGAAGTCACCAAGGCCGACCGCGTCCACGTCCACCCGGTGGATGGCGGCCAGCACGTCGATGAGCTGCTCCCCCGCGACCCGCCGCCGCGGCTCATCCAGGATCGCCGCAGTCCCCGCGACGTCACGCAGGACGTGCCCCTCGACGAACTCCATCAGGTAGAACGGGCGGTCGTTGACGGTCTCGTCGGCGCAGAACGCGAGCGCTGGAGCGACCGGCACCTCGGTGTCGCGCAGCGCCGAGATGACGCGGTACTCCCTGGCCATGTCGTGCGCGGTGGACAGCACGTGGCTCACCGGCGGCCGCCGCAGCACGATCTTCCGGCCGGCAGCGTCCGTCACCGCGTACGTGAGATTGGATCGGCCGCCCGAGATCAGATCGAAGCCCAGCGGCGGGACAAGCCCGCTGACGTGGCCGAGCAGCCACTGCGTGACCTCAGGGACAGCGATGCCCAGCGCCATGCCTAACCCCTTCCGGCCAGGCGGCTGTGCAGCCTGCGCATGCCGCTGAGCCACCGGTCGCGATCGGTGGCGCGCCGGCGTTCATAGGTGGCGACCACCGAATGCGGCAGGATCAGGAACCGGTCCTCCGCGACCGCGGCGAGGACGCTGGCGGCGACCTGGTCGGGGGTGAGCACGCCGTCGACCGACGCCTGCCGTGACACGCTCCCGGCGCCGGCGGCCGACGGAACGGCCCCGGTATCCGGCGCCGGCGGGACCAGCCCGCCGACCTCGCGCATGCTCGTGGCGCCCAGATTGGTGCTCACCGCCTGCGGGCACAGGCACGACACGCCTATGCCGCGGTCGCCGTAGGTGATCGAGAGCCACTCGGCCAGCGCGACCGCGGCGTGCTTGGTCACCGCGTAGGGCGCGGAGCCGAGCTGGGTCAGCAACCCGGCGGCGGATGCAGTGATCATCAGGTAGCCGCCGCCTCTCGCCAGCATGCCCGGCAGCACGGCCCGCGCCACATACACGTGGCTCTGCACGTTGACGGCCCAGATCCTGGACCATGCCTCGTCCGGCACCTCGATGCCGCCCGCCACGATAATGCCGGCGTTGGAGAAGAACAGGTCGATCCGCCCGAATTCCCCCTCGACCCTGGCGACGAGATCCTGGACGGCAGGCTCGTTCGCGACGTCGGCGGTGGCAGCCAGGGCGGCCTGGCCGCGCCCGGCGATATCGGCCGCCACCTTCGCCGCGCCCGGTCCGTCGGCGTCGGACACCACCACGGCCGCGGCGCCGTGCTGGGCGAGCGCCAGGCTGAGCGCGCGGCCGATGCCGCTTGCTCCGCCCGTGACGACCGCTACGCTGCCCTTGACCTCCATGTCAGCGCCGGTGGCTGCTGACCGCGGCGTCGGCCCACGCGGCCAGGTCCGGGTCGGCAGCGATCAGGCCGGCGTACTTCTTTCTCGCTTCCTCGCGCTTGGCCGGGATGTACTCACTCGGCCAGAGGCCAGGATGCGGTTCGTAGTCCCTGAGCACGTTGCGCGCCACGGTCACCTTGTGCACCTCGTCGACGCCGTCCGCTATGGCCATGGTCGGCGCGGCCGCCCACATGCCCTGCAGCGGCGTCAGATCGGTCGTGCCGAGCGATCCCATGATGTGCAGCGCCCGGTAGCTGACTTCGCGCAGCACCTTCGCACAGGTGTACTTGCAGGCGGCGATCTGGGTGCGAGCCTGCTTCGTGCTGGAGTTGTCGATCGTCCAGGCCGTCCACAGCACGAGGAGCCTGAGCATGTTGATCTCGGCGTAGGAGTCCGCGATCGCCTCCTGCACCATCTGGTGATCGGCGATCACCTTGCCGTGCGACTGCCTGCTCAGCGCCCGCTCGCACATGATGTCGAAGGCGAGCTTGACCTGCGCCACCGTGCGCATCGCGTGGTGGATCCGGCCTCCGCCGAGGCGGCGCTGCGCCAGTACCCTGGCTCCGTCTTCAGGGCCAAGCAAGTGGTCGAGCGGAACGCGGACGTCGCGATAGCGAACGTGATTGTGCAGGGCCGGATAGGGCGCTATCTCCACCCCAGGCGTGTCGCGGGGCACGACGAACATGCCGTTCGTGCACATCACGAAGATGATGTCGGCGCGCGCGCCTGCGCTGGTGAACCACTTCTCGCCGGTGATGACCCACTCGTCGCCATCCCTGATCGCGTGGGTGCGGAACAGGCTCGGGTCCGAGCCGCCCTGCGGTTCGGTCATCGAGTACGCGGAGAAGATCTCCTGGCTCATCAGGGGGTAGAGCCAGCGCCCCTTCTGGTCCTCTGTGCCGTAGGCGGCAAGCATCTCCATGTTCCCCGTGTCGGGCGCCGCAGCGCCGAAGACGACAGGCGCCGAGCGGTAGCGACCGAGGATCTCGTTCAGCAGGGCGAGCTTGAGCTGGCCGAAGCCGGGACCGCCAAGGTCACGATCGAGGAACAGCGCCCACAGGCCGCGGTCCTTGACCTGCTGCTTGAGCGGGTCGGCGAGGGCACGGGCTTTCGGCGCCCGCGAGTAGGCCGCACCGGGAAAGACCAGGTCGAGCGGGTCGACTTCGGTGCGGCAGAACTCCTCTACCCAGTCGAGCTGCTCCTGGAAGTCCGGCTCGGTCGAGAAATCCCACGCCACATGATCCTCCAGGGGGCCGAGGCAAGCAGCCGCCCGAAGGGCCGCTTACTAGAACGCGATTCTAAAAGCAGGCCTAACCGTGGGACAAGGTACGCGCACCGGCAGCTGAGTCCTTCGCTGGTGGCTCCCCCGCCGCCTTTCCTGCCGCACCCGGCTGCGGATCCAGCCCGACGGTGACCCGCATCCACCGACCGATGCGCTTCATGAGCTGTGGCCCTGCGCCGGACTCCGCGTGCCCGAACCCCGGCACGATCCAGAGTTCCTTGGGGTCGTTCGCGGCCGCGTTGATCCGCTCCGCGTGATCCAGGGGGAAGAAGGCGTCCTTGTCCCCGTGCACGATCAGCAGCGGGATCGGCGCGATCAGCGCGGCCGCGTCGTCGGGCGGCAGCGGCACAGGATCCCATTTGCCGCCGGCGATCCTGGTCTTCAGGATCGCCTTGGTGAATATCCGGCCAAGGCGGTGCTCGATCGCCAGGTGCACCAGGCGCATCGGCCGGGTGCCGCGGTAGTACCAGCGCCCGGGAGCGCTGACCGACACCACGGCGTCGACGTGCCCGATCAGCCCGGCGTGCCTGAGCACGGCCGACGCTCCCATCGAGAACCCGATCGTTACGACGCGCCGGTAGCCGAGTTCCCTGGCGTAGCCGACCGCGACGTCGACGTCCTTGATCTCCTTGTCCCCCATCGTCGACACCCCGCCTGACCTGCCATGGCCGCGGAAGTCAAAGGTCACGACGCCGCCGAACTCGTTGAGCCTGGTCGCCGCCTTCCAGACGGCCGGGCGCTGCCAGCTGAGCGTGAACCCGTGCGCCAGCACGATGCCCAGGTCCTTGTCCCCAGGCAGGTGCGCCGCGTCGATCGGCACGCCGTCCTCGGTGACGATGGTTCTGGCGTACGGGACCGGCTTGTTCATAGGTACATTCTGCGTGAGTACCCGTGGTGGTCAGTCGGCGCCAAGGCCGACCGGTGCCCAGCCGCCGCCGATGAACGGAAGGATGCCGCGTGCCCACGCCAGTACGCCAGGTCTGCGAGCGGGCCCGCGCCGCCGCCGCAGTGACCCGCGAACTCGACGCCAGCGCCAAGGACGCGGTCCTGGTCAGCCTCGCTGACGCGATCGAGACTGGGCGGGACCTGCTGAAGGCCGCGAACGCGAACGACCTCGCCGCCGCCCGCGAGTCAGGCGTGTCAACCACGCTGGTGGACCGGCTGACCATGACCGACGCCAGGATCGACGCCATGGTCAGCGCGGTCAGGGCGGTTGTCGCGCTGCCTGACCCGGTCGGACAGGTGACAAAGGGCAGCACCAGGCCGAACGGCCTGCTGATTGAGCAGGTCAGGGAGCCGCTCGGGGTCGTCGCGGTCGTCTACGAGGCCAGGCCGAACGTGACGGTCGACGTGGCAGCGCTGTGCCTGAAGTCGGGCAACGCCGCCGTGCTCCGCGGCTCCTCGATCGCCACGCACACCAACGGCGCGATCGCGGATCTGATCGCGCGGGTGCTGCGTGGCCAGGACGCCGTCCCTCACCAGGCCGTGCAGCTCATCAGGGACAACTCCCGTGCGGCGGTCGTGGAGCTCCTGACGGCTGATGGGCTCGTCGACCTGCTCGTTCCGCGCGGCGGCAGGAGCCTGCTCGACACGGTGCGCGAGCACGCGACCGTGCCCGTCGTCATTGACGGCGACGGGAACTGCCACGTCTACGTGGACGCGTCGGCCGATCAGGCGATGGCCACGAGCATCATCGTCAACGCTAAGACCTCGCGCCCTAGCGTCTGCAATGCGGCAGAGACGCTACTCGTGCACGAGCGGATCGCGGCCGGCTGGCTGCCGGACGTCCTCGGCGAGCTGCACAAGGTCGGTGTGGTCGTGCGCGGCGACGACCAGGTCAGGGAGATCTGGCCGGACGCCGAGCCGGCCTCAGATGCCGACTGGGGCACCGAGTACCTGGACCTGATCCTGGCGGTGCGCGTCGTGCCCGACCTAGATGCCGCGCTCGCGCACATCGCGCGGTGGGGCACCAGGAACTCCGAGGCGATAGTGGCGCAGGACATCGCCGCCGCCCGCCGGTTCGCCAGGGCGGTGGACTCGGGCAGCGTGTTCGTGAACTGCTCGACCAGGTTCTCCGACGGCGGCGAGTTCGGCTACGGCCTGGAGATCGGGGTGTCCACGCAGAAGCTGCACGCCCGCGGCCCGATGGGCCTGGAGGCACTGACCTGCGTCAAGAACGTGACCTGGGGCACCGGCCAGATCCGGACATAGCGGCGCGGCTTCCGGTCAGCCCGGGCGGCCGAACACGACGAGCGAGTCGCGGTGAATCGCGTGCATGTCGCGGGCCGCGCGGCGGGCAGGCGAGTCCGGCCCGATCTTCCCGCCGAGGAAGGAGCCGTCGGCCAGGATTGCCGAGCACGCGCGCGGCTGGGCCTGGAGCAGCGCGTCGGTCAGCGCCCTGACCCGCTCCTGGCTCGCTGACGTCAGCTCGGCGTGGGCCTGCCTGGAGGCTTGCGAGCCGCGGCGCATCAGATCGGCCACGTCCGAGAACCGCTCGGGGTCGAGCTGGCTGTCCTCGCCCGCCGGGGCGTGCCGCAGCCGGAACAGGATCGACAGCACGTCACCGACCTCGTCGGTGGTGAGCGCGCGGAGCAGGCGCAGGAGCGCCGCTGGCACGGAGACCGACCCGCGGCCGATCAGCCGCTCAGGATGCCTCACGTCCACGAGCTCGACGACCGCGCCTGGCTCGAAGTCGCCGTCCACGCGCTTGACGCCGGACAGGAACAGCGTGCTGCCCGCCCGCAGGCTGCGCTCGGCCTCGCGGTTGATCCCGATCGTGCCCATCGGATAGGCGATCCCGCCGACCCACCGCTGCGCCGGAGCGAGCTGTCCGGCTGCGGCCCTGATGACCGTGCCGAGCCTGGCACGAGGGCTGAGGCTCCTGGCCACCACGTCCGTGTCGCGCGCCGACGCGATCACGCACTCCACCCCGCAGTAGGCCGCGCGGGCGGCGGCGTTGAGCTTGGAGCGCATGCCGCCCCTGCCCTCTCCCGCGGCCGTGATCCGCTGCGCCCGCGCCTCATCCGGCGTCAGCCTGGCGATCCGCTCGAGCATCTGATCGTCCCCGTAGACCGCGCGGACGTTGGTGAGGAAGGTCAGCCTGGACGCCCGCGCGGCGACCGCGACAGCGACGGCGATCTGATCGTTGTCCAGTTCGGATTTCGGATCGGTCGTGTCGTTGCCGTTGACGACGGGCAGCAGGCCCTGCTCGAGCGCGGAGCTGAGGACGCTGCCCACGTCCCGCATCACCGCAGGCGAGTCGAGGTCGCTGCGGGACAGCAGGATCTGGCAGACCTCCATCCCGACCGCGGCGGCCAGCTGACGGTACAGGGCCAGCAGGGCCGGCTGGCCGACAGCGGCCGCGAGCGCGACCCCGAGCGGGCCGGCGAGCTCGCTGCTGCCGTACCTGTCCAGCGTCGCCGCGAGCTCGCCGAGGTCGCTGCCGTGGGAGACGGCCGCCCTGACCGTATCTACCAGCCGCTGCAGCTCAGGACCGGTCCGCGCCGTCGGGCCCTCGAACGCGAGCAGCCTGCGGCCGAGCCTGGCCGCGCCCGACGTGACCAGGATGACGTCATGTCGCTCGCGCTGGGCCGCCGCGATCTGGGTGACCAGATCCGCGATCACGTCCAGCGCGAGGCCGTCGCCGCTCGCGATCGAACTCGAGCCGAGCTTGATAACCAGCCTGGTCATAGCTCGTCAGGCTACCCACCCGGCAGTCACGCCGAGCCGCCGCGATACGCGGCGATCACTTGGCCCAGAGCCTCCATGCTGGGCTGATGGGTCGTCACGCTGTCAAAGCCGTATTGCTCGTGACGGCGCCTGAGCTCAGCGGCTCCCTCATCGGCAGTCTCGGCATAGAGCACGAACGGGCTGGCCAGGACCTCATCCACCGTCATCCAGGAAACGCCTGCCGTCATCTCCGCCGCGAACCGGGCAGGATCGGGCCCGATCGCTACGTGCTGGAGCAGCACATCGGACCGGTAGGAGCGTCCGCCCGCCTGCTCGCGCACCGCGGCGACTCGCTCGGCCGTCTCTGCGGCGCCGACCAGCGTGAACGTGCCGAGCGGTCGTCCTGGCACCTGGCGCAGCCCGGCGAAGCCGACCACGTCCGCGTGCCTGGAGGCGACTGCGAGCCCGGGACCTGACATGGCCGCGACCATCAGCGGCACCGGGCGCTGCACCGGCGCCGGCTGGTGCCCGGGGTCGGCCAGCCGGCGCATGACCTCGGCGGCGGTTGCCTCGAGCAGCCCGATCCGGTCACCGAATGCCAACCACGGCAGGCCGGCGTCGTCGTGCTCACTCTTCGTGTGCCCGGCTCCGAGCCCCAGCTCGGCGCGACCGCCAGAGAGCAAGTCGAGCGTGGCGACCTCGCGTGCGAGGAGCGCCGGGTTCCAGAACCCCGCATTGAGGACGTACGTGCGCAGGCGCAGCCGCCTGCTGACCATGGCTGCCCCGGCCAGCAGCGTGAACGGGCCCATCGCGCCCAGGTGGTCGGGTGCGGCGAGCACGTCGTAGCTGAGTTCGTCGATGCGGCGCACGAGCCGCTCGAACTCTGCCGCTGAGTCAGCTGCATGGAAGTTGACGCCGAACTGGATCTCCGCCATGGCGCCATGCTGGTATGAGCGGGCATCTCCTTGCCATCTCGTCCGCTACCGGCGCAACCGGTCCCCAGGCCGCGAGGTCTGTACCCTGGGCGGGTGGCGCCGCCGTCACGCACCGCCCCGATCCGGCCGGTCGGCGCGCACGCGCCAGTCTCCGGCGGACTTGCCACGGCCAGCCTCAGGTACGCGGCGGCCGTCGGCGCCGAGGCGATCCAGGTCTTCGTCACCAACCCGCGCGCCTGGGCAGCCGGGCCAGCCGACGACGAGCAGACCGCGGCACTGCGCGATCACGTCGCCGCGACCGCGTTCCCTGTCTTCCTCCATGCCCCGTACCTGATCAACGTGGGATCACCGGATCAGGTCCTGCGGGACCGCTCGGCGGCACTGCTCTCCTTCTGCCTGCGGCGCGGCGCGGAGATTGGTGCCCGCGGGGTGGTCGTGCACGCCGGTTCCGCGATCACAACCGACCGCGAAGCCGGGCTCCGCCGCGCCAGGGAAGCGCTGCTGCCCTTGCTCGACGCGCTGCCCGCCGAGCAGGCTGCGGGCCCTGACCTGCTGATCGAGCCCACGGCTGGACAGGGCGCCACGCTGTGCGCGGCCATTGCGGAAATCGGACCCTACCTCGCCGCGCTCGACTGGCACCCGCGTGCGCAGCTCTGCCTGGACACCTGTCACCTGTTCGCGGCCGGGCACGACCTGGCCGCTCCGGGCGCCGTACCAGCCGCGCTGGCCGAACTGGCCACGGTGGCGCCAGGCCGGCTGCGGCTGCTGCACGCCAACGACGCCGGGGACGGCTGCGGATCCAAGAAGGACCGGCATCGCAACATCGGCCAGGGCATGCTTAAAACCAGGCCGTTCTGGGAGCTCTTGCACCACCCGGCCACGGCGGGCGTGCCGTTCGTGGTGGAGACGCCGGGCGGCGAGAAAGGACAGGCCAGGGACGTGGCGCGGCTGAAGCGGCTGCGCGGCAGCACGCGGGCGCCCGGCGGCGCCGAGCGCGCGCTCGCGAGCGCCTAGCCGACATCGGAGCCAAACCAGGACTGGAGCGACGCGATGGACCGAGCCAGGGAACCAGGCAACGCCGCGGAGCGCGATCTGCTGCTTGGCTGGCTTGCCTTTCACCGCGATGCCCTCGCGGCCAAGTGCGAGGGGCTGACCGCTGAGCAGCTGGTCGAGGCCTCAGCCCCGCCGTCTGACCTGTCGCTGCTCGGTCTGGTCAGGCACCTGACCGAGATGGAACACGTCTATTTGGTCTACGCCCTGGGCGGCGGCCCGTTCAGCATGGTCTACTGCACCGACGCCGATCCAGAGGCCGACATCAGCGGCCTGTCAGCGGATCTGGTGCCCGCATCCATGGCCCGCTGGCACGCTGAACGCTCCCGTGCCGACGAGCTGCTTTCCGCGACGCCGTCGCTCGGGGCTGACGCGGCAGGCAACCGGCTGTCGGCGCGCTGGAACCTCGTCAAGGTGATCCAGGAGTACGCCAGGCACAACGGGCACGCGGACCTGATCAGGGAGCGCATCGACGGCGCAACCGGCGAGTGAACTGGTTGAGCCAAAAAACCTTTGACAGTCTCAAGGAATGCGGAATATGGTTGAGCTGCTCAACTGTTGAGCTAGGCAAGATGTTGAGCTAGGCAAGACTGTTGGGTGCGCAAGGTGCCATGATCCCGCACCGAGTGTGAAGCAGGAGGCAGACAGTGGGCTGGTGTGCAGGCGGCGACAAGCTCGATCAGGAGATCTTCGACGCCATGACCGAGTTCATCGGCCACCTCATGCACCGCGGCGAGCAACTCTCGCAGCGGTTCGGGGTGCCCGTCTCCTGCATGAAGGCTCTCCGGCGGCTCGACACGCCGGTGGCGATGAAGGATCTCGGCCAGCGGTTGCGCTGTGACCCGTCCTTCGTCACCTCGATCGCCGATGCACTCGAGCAGCGCGGCCTGGCCAAGCGCGAGCCGAATCCCGCCGACCGGCGGATCAAGAACCTCGCGCTGACCGACCGCGGGTTTGAGATCAAGGCGGCCGTGGAGCAGGAAACGCTCGGCCTCATGCCGTGGACGCACGCACTTGACCGGGATGAGCGCGAGCAGTTCCTGGAGCTCGTGCGCAAGATGTGCAAGTCGCTGGCGACCGCACCGGTAACACAGGTCGCCGACGAGCCTGAGAAGGAGGTGAGCAGCGCCCAGGGCGTACCTTCGCCCACCGCTCTCTGACCGGTATCACGCGGACCTGCGCGGGGGCAGGCTGATCGTCCGCTAGCACGCGGAACCCGCAGGTTACAACCGCGAATCCCATTCTTCTCCACGCCGTGACTCAAGCGCGGGTCACGACGGCGGATCAGCACGCCCAAAGAAAGGTGAGGAAACCGCTGTGTCTACGACGCAACCGGTAGCCGGCCGGGCCGCCACACCCGGCGCGCCAGCAGCCGAGGGCAGACGCCATCTCGGCCTTGCACTGTTCGTCATCGCCACCGCCCAGCTCATGGTGGTGCTCGACTCCGCGATCGTCAACGTCGCCCTGCCGCACATCCAGCGCGCGCTCGGCTTCTCCGGCAGCGGGCTGGAGTGGGTCGTGACCGCGTACGCCGTGACCTTCGGCGGCCTGCTGCTGCTCGGCGGCAGGTCTGGTGACCTGCTCGGACGCCGGAAGATCTTCATATCCGGCCTGCTGCTGTTCTCGGCCGCGTCGCTGCTCGGCGGCTTCGCGACATCCGAGGCGTGGCTGCTCGCCTCCAGGGCGCTGCAAGGCGTCGGCGGCGCGATGGTCGCGCCGACCGCCCTGGCCCTGATCAGCACCACGTTCCAGGAAGGATCCGCGCGCAACCGCGCCATGGGCGTGTACGCCGCGATGAGCGGCGGCGGCGCTGCCGTCGGCCTTGTCGCCGGAGGCCTGCTCACCACCTACCTGTCGTGGCGCTGGGTTCTCTTCGTGAACGTGCCGATCGGCATCGTGACCGCCATCTTCGCGAGGTATGTCCTGCCTGAGTCCGACCGCAGGCGAGGTCGCTTCGACCTGCCTGGCGCGGTGACCGTGACCGCGGGCGTGGCGCTGCTGGTGTACGGCTTGTCGAACGCCAGCACGGACCAGCAGGGCGTGTCTCACTGGGCCGACGGCAAGGTGGTCCTCTCGCTGGTCACCTCGGCGGTCTCGCTGGCCGCGTTCGGCCTGATCGAGTGGCGCAGCCGGCACGCGCTGATGCCGCTGCGGATTCTCGCCAGCCGGAGCAGGACTGGCGCGTACGTGGTCATGCTGTGCCTGGCAACTGCCATGTTCGGGATCTTCTTCTTCCTCACGATCTTCGTGCAGGAGGTGCTGGGCTACAGCGCCCTGAAGTCAGGCGTGGCATTCCTGCCCTTCGCGGCCGTCGTCGTGCTGATGTCGGGCATCGTGTCCCAGGTCATCTCGCGCACCGGCCCACGCCCGCTGATGCTCACCGGCGCCACGATCGCGGCTGGCGGCATGGCCTGGTTCTCCCAGCTGACCGTGCACAGCGATTACGTGGGCGGGCTGCTCGGACCGATGCTGGTCACCTCGGTCGGCCTGGGCATGCTGTTCGTGCCGCTGTCCATCGTGGCACTCAACCGGGTCGCCGGCGAGGACTCCGGCGTGGCGTCCAGCCTGCTGAACACCGGACAGCAAGTGGGTGGCGCGATCGGGCTGGCGGCGCTGGGCACGGTGACCTGGAGCGCCGTCTCTGACAACGTCAAGCACCAGGTCGCGCACGCGGCCGCGGCGGGCCGGACCGGGGTGCACCTTCCGGCCAGGGCGTCGGGAACGGTGCCTGGCTCGATCCTGCACCAGGCGCTCGCGTTCGGGATCGCGCGCGGGTTCCTGGTCGCGGCTGGGATCGCGGTCATCGCGCTGCTCGTGACCGCGGCGACGATCCGGTTGCGGCGCTCCGACATCGCCGGTGCCGTGAGCGTTCCTGACGACGCCAGCGGCCTGACCGCCGGCAGCGAGCTCGAAGACTCGCTGCGGTAACGCCCGAGTGCCGATGAAAGCCCCGGCGCGGATCGCATCCGCGCCGGGGTTTTCGTTGTAGTCAGGGACAACCCGGGAAGGAAGGGCGTGATGAGAGCGCCTACGGTGGTGCCAGTGCGCGATGTGCCGTGGTGGGGCGTGGTCTCCTCGGCGGCGACGCCGGTCTTGCAGGTCGGCGGGTGGACGATCGCCGCCGGGCTGCAGTCGCCGCCGTTCGACTCCATCAGGCAGAGCGTCAGCGCGCTCGCAGGGCAGGGCGCGGCCGACCGCTGGGTCATGACGCTGACCTTTGTGCTGGTCGCCATCTGCTACATCATCACGGCGCTCGCGCTGCGTCCGGCAGCACCAGCCGGACGGCTAGTCCTGGTCGCGGCCGCGCTGGCCGGCCTGCTGGTCGCCGCCAACCCGCAGGCCGCACCGGGGACCTTCTCGCTCGCGCACGCGCTGTGGTCCTCGCTGGGATTCGCGCTGCTGGCCGCGTGGCCGCTCGCGGCGTACCGCGCAGGGTCAGACGTGCCGTGGGCGCTGCGGCCCGCGCCATCGATCGGCGCGGTCGCCGTGATCACCGGCCTGACCGCCTGGTTCCTGGCGGAACTCGTGGTCGGTGGCGGAATGCTCGGATTGTCGGAGCGGGTCGTCGGTTTCGCCCAGGCCACGTGGCCGCTGCTCGTCGTCACCTCCTGCCAATTTGATCGTAGCAGTCTAACTATTTGATTTAGAACGTTTTGACGTCTACGGTTTTGGCGAGAAGGAGGTGCTCGTCATGCACGAACTGCCGATGCACGGCCAGGTCGCCCTCGTCGCGGGGGCCAGCAAGGGGATCGGCGCCGCCGCCGCCGCAGCGTTCGCGGCGGCAGGCGCGCGGGTCGTGCTCGCGGCGCGCGATATCGTCGCGCTCACGTCCGTCGCGGAGCGGATCACCGGCGGTGGCGGCGACGCGATCGCCGTGCGCTGCGACGTCGCGGACCCGAGCTCGGCGGCCAGCCTGGTCGAACGCGCCGTCGGGCACTATGGCAGGCTGGACGTGGCCTTCAACAACGCCACCGGCGGGCCGCTGCCCGCTCCGCTCGCCGAGATCGACCGCGGCATCGCCACGAACATCCGCGGCACATTCCTGGGGATGAAGTACCAGATCCCGGCGATGCTCGCCAGCGGCGGCGGAGTGATCGTCAACATGGCCTCGGTGGCCGGGCTGAACGCCACTGCGAACCTCGCGGCCTACGTCGCCGGCAAGGCCGGCATCATCGGCCTGACCAAGGTCGCGGCGCTCGACTACGCCGACCAGGGCATCCGCGTCAACGTCGTGGCGCCCGGACCGATCTTGACCCATCACCTGCAGGCAGCTGGGCCGCATGCTCAGCGGCTCGCGGGCCAGTCCACACCCATGCGCAGGACCGGGCAGGCGGCCGAGGTCGCCAGCACCGTGCTGTGGCTCTGCTCGCCCGCGTCCTCGTTCATCACCGGCGCCGTCATCCCAATCGACGGCGGGCAGTCGGCGGGCAGCAAGCCGCCCCAGATGTACCGGCAGGGTCAGCCGATGACCGCGCCGGAGTCCACCAGCGCAGGGAGGCACAGCTGATGATCGCCAGCCAGACGCAGGATCAGATCCTGGAACTCGGCAGCCGCTGGGCGCGGGCCGAGGTGGACGGCGACACTGCCGCCCTCGACGACATGGCCGCGCCGGACTTCAGGCTTGTCGGGCCTCTCGGATTCATCCTCGACCGGGCCCAGTGGCTGGGGCGCTATCAGGACGGAGCGCTGGTCACCAGGTCCCTGGACTGGGACGAGGTCGAGGTACGCGAGTTCGGCGACATGGCGCTAGCGATCGGCAGGCACGCGCAGCAGGCCACGTTCGCTGGTCAGCCCGCTGACGGGCAGTTCAGGGTCACGCACGTTTTCGTCAGGAGCGCGCCGTCGCGCTGGCAGATCGCGCACATCCAGTTCAGCCATCTGGCCGCTGCGCCGCCCGCGCCTACCGGATCCGGGCGGCAGGGATCTGCCCAGGCCGGCTGAGGCTCAGGCGCTGATCTGTGCCACCAGGCCGCACAGCAGCTGCCAGGATTTCTGGTCCTCAGGCGTACCAGCGTGCGGCCGGCGGAACCGGCTGACCTCCATCGCCAGGTCGGTGACGTCCCAGCGAAGCCGGTACAGCTCGAGCAGCGCTGGCCGCGGCCGCACGCCGGTCGCGGTGGCATAGCGCCGGAGCTGGGCGCCATCGCCCGGGTCGAGGTGCCACAAGTCCCGTTCTGGCGGCGCGACCAGTGCCGTGTCCCAGTCGATCAGGCGCCAGCCATCGCTGGTCAGCATCGTGTTGGCTGGATGCGGCTCGCCGTGCGTGAGCACCGCGCGCGAGGGCGCGGTGCTGGCGCGGGCGACGAGCTCGTCGTACCGGCGGAGCAGCTGAGAGATCGCGGCCTCGTTCGCGCTCAGCAGGCGCGCCATCGGCCTGGTCATGGGGCCGGCCTCCCGCGGTCGGGCGGGCGTGCGATAGAGGACCGCCTCAAGTTCGTCGCGGAGCGGGACCAGGTACCGGTCAGCCAGCGCCCGATCGCGCACCGCCTGCGGTGCCGCATGCACGGCGAGGACCAGGTCAAGCACGGCATCGCGGTGCTCCTGGCTGGAGAACTCACCCCACCCGAAGCTCTGCCCGGCCACGAACGGGTAGAGCGCGACGGCGAAGTCCTGCCCTGCCCTTGCCAGCGGCGCACCGCCGGCGGCCGGGACGGGAGCGACCACGAACCCGCACGCGCTGGCATGCAGCTCGACTGCCGCTGCCAGGGCATGCCGCAGCCTGTCGTAGGCGGCATCCAGCGACTCGCGCCGCGTCTCCCGCTTGTTGTGCAGTTCGTCCGCCGTGACGAACCAGCACCCCGCGGCCTCGTCGGTGACCTTCCAGTGGTGGCTGCCCCACCCGACCGCGCGGTAGCTGACGTGCTTCACCTCCAGCCGCCACTGCGTGGCCAGCACGGACGCCAGCAGCTCCTGGCTAAGGCCTGCTGGCGGCGTGAGCACCCGCCCAAACTAGCGACGCGGCGGTCGCGGGCAAAGCGAATAACGCCGCCGCCACGTCTTCCTGGACTGGCAGCTGGCGGCACCGGCATGACGCGGGCATGACGCGGGCGGGTTATGTTAACGAGATACGAGCTTGTCGGCATACGGGGCATTTCTCGGCTTCGCGGTCGTTCTCGTCCTCATCCCAGCCCCTGAACCTCGCCGTGCTCGGGATCCAGTCGCTGGCTTCCGCGGTACGCGGCAGCTACGACGTGCCTGGCGGCAGGGATTCCTGTCAAACATCACCAACCGAAGGTCCTGATCTTATACATCGCCGTCCTCCCCCAGTTCCTGAAGCCGGGCGCCGCGCCCGGCTGACCGCTCGCCTTCGCCTGGAGCCACGCCGCGCTGCCGGCCGGCTACCTGATGGCTCTCAGCACCGGCTCGCGAAGGCGCGCTCTCTGCTGGCCAGGCGCCGCGTCCGCCGGACTATGGACACGGCGACCGCCGCGGTACTGCTCGGATTCAGCGCCAGGCTGGCGGCCGAGCACGGCTGAATCCGGCAACCACGCTGCGATCAGGGCGAAGATGCCATCGGTTGCGTCCACGCATGCCAAGGTAACCATGGTCCACGATGGGAGACGACGATGCTCGGCACCAGCGAGGTGATCGCGTTCACGGCGGCGGCTGACCTGGATCGGGCGCGGGAGTTCTACCAGAACACGCTGGGCCTCACGCTGATCGAGCAGCACCCGTACGCGTGCGTGTTCGACGCGCACGGCACGATGCTCAGGGTGACCGCGGTCGCCGAGGTGGCCACGCCCGGCTATACCGTCCTGGGCTGGCGAGTCGGCGACATCGACCAGGTGATCGCTGGCCTGCTCGGCAAAGGGGTCAGCTTCATCGGGTACCAGGGAATGGATCAGGCCGGCAATGGCGTCTGGACGACGCCGAACGGCGACCGGATCGCCTGGCTTGCCGACCCGGACGGCAACATCTTGTCCCTGACCCAGTTCGCCTGAGGTCAGGCGGGGCTGGTCAGGCGGTGCTCGTCAGGCGGGGCTAGTGGCAGCGCCGAAGACTACGTTGGTCCGAATCGCCGTGATGTCCCTGGCGGCGAGTTCCGAGACCAGCTGCTCGCGCAAGAGGTCCTGCTGGTCCTCTCCCAGGGCCTCGATGGTCGCCCGGTAGCCCGTTCCCAGCACCACGTCCCAGAATCTCGCCGGGCTGCTGAGCTCCTGCCACCCGGTGACCGATTCGGCCGTCGCACACCTGATGCCGGCGCTTTCGTACAGGCTGGTCAGCGCGTCCGGCTCGGTGATCTTCTCCCATGGGCTGAACGCCTTGAACAGCGCAGGCTCGATGGCGCGCACCGACTCCCAGAAGATGTCGTTGGCCGGCTCGAACAGGCCAGGGCCCCACGTCGTGATCGCCAGGACACCGCCCGGCTTGACCAGACGCCACATCTCGGCGGCGAAACCGGCCATGTCCTGCGCGCAGAACACACCGAACGCGCAGACGACGGCGTCGAAGCTGGCGGCCGCGAGTCCGGTACTCGTCGCGTCGGCCTGGCGGAACTCGATGTTCCCCAGGTTTCAGCGGCCGCCTTCAAGCGGGCAAGCTCAAGCAGCGGATCCGCGACATCCACCCCGATGACCTGGCCGCCTGGTCCGACCGCGGTGGCCGCCGGAATCGCGGACCCGCCAGCGCCGCAGCACAGGTCGAGCACGCTCTGCCCGGCCTTCAGCGACAGCCGCGCGACGGTGGCGGCGCCGAACCTGTCCCAGAAGGCGAGCGAGCCGAGCCGGTAATGATCGGCCGCTGCGCCGTAGGTGCTGGCCGCCCGCCTGGCATGCTCGCCGAGCTGATCCTGCGAGGCCGGCCCGACCGGGCTCGCCTCCGCTGCGTCGGGTGGCACGGTGCCAGCATAGGGCCGCCGGCCTCACGCGGGCGGCAGCGACCGCGCGGCCAGGGTGTCCGGCAGCCGGTAGAACCCGGCGAGGACCCGGCGGGCCATGTCGTCGTCGACCACCGACACGTCCCAGCGGATTTCCTGGCCGGTGGCGGTCACGATGCAGCTGAAGAAGGCGCAGCACGCCTCCTCCCTGACTGCCAGGTCGCGGATCCACTCCTCGATTCCGGCTTCGGCGCGGAAACGGAAGGTGATGGCGGCCTCCGACCGCGCCCGGCCGGTCAGGAAGCCGGCGAACAGCCGCTGGTACTCGGCGCGGCGCTCGGCCAGCGCGGTCAGGCACTACCGTAAAGTCTGGAGTTAAGTCCAGAGTCAAGGGGAGCAACCGGTGAAGATCGGGCAGGCAGCCGCCGGGGCAGGCGTCAGCATCGACACGATCCGGTTCTACGAGCGCCTCGGCGTCCTGCCGGATCCCCCGCGTACGCCAGCGGGTTATCGCGCCTATGGCGGCTCTGCCGTCGAGCGGATCAGGCTCGCCACGCGGCTGCAGGGCCTCGGCCTGACGCTCGACGAGATCGCCAGCGCGCTGCATGAGCGTGACGAAGGCCACGCATCGTGCGAGACGCAGCGGTGGCGGCTGGAGGCGGCGCTCGGCACGATCGAGGCCAGGATCGCCGAGCTGGTCAGGCTGCGCGGCGACCTGCGCGCGGCGCTGGCCGCCTGTGAGGCCGGCACCTGCGGCCTGGCACCCCGCGCGTGACGGCTCTGCTGCGAGCAGAGCGGACCGCGCGCGAGCGCAAGGTGCTGGCACAGTGGTGCGCATGTCGCTTTTTCTCCTCGTGCACAGCCCGTCGGTCGGCCCGTCGACCTGGCAGCCGGTGGCCAGCCAGCTCCGCGACGCGGGGCACGATGCGGTGGTGCCGTCACTGCTCGCGGTGGGCGACGGCGAGCCGCCGTTCTGGCCGAAGGTTCCCGCCGCCGTCCGCGACGGCGTGGCCGGCCTGGACAGCTCGCGGCCGGTCGTGCTGGTCGTGCACAGCAACGCCGGGCTGTTCGCACCGCTGATCGCGCACGAGCTCGGCAGGCCGGTCTCCTCCTTGATCTTCGCGGACGCCTCGGTCCCGCCTGCTGCTGGCGAGGCAGAGGTGGCGGAGAGCGAGTTCGTGCCGTTCCTGCGCGAGCTGGCCGGCGCGGACGGCCGGCTGCCGCAATGGACCAGCTGGTGGAGCGAGGAGGACGTTGCCCCGATGCTGCCAGATGCGCGGCTGCGACAGGTCATCACCGCCGAGCAGCCCAGGCTGCCGCTGGCCTACTACCTCGAGCGGATCCCGGTTCCCGACGGCTGGGACCAGCGCCCCTGCGGCTACCTGCTGTTCAGCGAGGCGTACCAGGGCCAGGCTGACCAGGCACGCAGCCAGGGCTGGCCGGTGCGTACGGTGCAGGGCCAGCACCTGCACCAGGCTGTCGGCCCGGCCGGGGTCACCGAGGCGCTGCTTGAGCTCGCGGGCCAGGCCGCATGAGCCGCACCGACGTCAGCGCCCGGCGGCTGGCCAGAGCCGGACCAGCTGCGCCGGGCTGATATTGCCGCCGCTGCACACGATCGCGACCTTACGGCCGGCAAACCTCGCCTGGTCGGCGAGCACCGCGGCGAGCGAGGCAGCGCCGGACGGCTCCACGAGATTCCTGGTCTTCTCGATCATGACGCGGGTCGCGGCGAGCAGCGCGTCATCGGACACCAGGACGAAGTCATCGAGCAGCCGCCACAGGATCCCCTGCGGGAGGTCGAACGCCGTCCGCGTGGCCAGTCCCTCGGCGACGGTCGCGGTCGCGTCCGTGACAAGCTCCCGGCCCCGCCAGGACCGGTAGCCAGCCGGAGCGGCGTCGGACTGCACCCCGATCACCTCGATCGACGAGCGGACGGCCTTGGCGACCGTGCACGCTCCTGAAGCCCCGCTGCCGCCGCCGACCGGAACGACGATCACGTCGATGTCTGGCTGACTCTCCAGGATCTCCAGCGTGCAGGTGCCCACGCCGGCAATCAGCATCGGCTCGTTGCCCGAGTGGATGTACCGGTAGCCATGCTCGGCGGCCTGCTTCTCGGAGTACTCGCGTGCGTCGTCGAAGTCTCTGCCGTGGAAGACGATCTCCGCGCCGAGCGCCCGCATCGACTCGACCTTGACCGGATTGGCCTGCTCGGGCACGCAGATGATGGCACGCACGCCGAACAGGTTCGCCGCATAGGCGACCGACTGGCCGTGGTTGCCGGTCGAGGCCGTGATGACGCCGCGCTGCCGCTCGTCGTCGGTCAGCTGGCTGACGAGATTGACTCCGCCTCGCACCTTGAACGCGCCGACCGGCTGATGGTTCTCGTGCTTGACCCAGAGCCGCGCGCCGGCCAGCGCGTCGAGCGCGGGATAGCGGTACATCGGCGTCGGCCGCAGGTAGGGCTCGATCCGCTTGCGGGCGGCCAGCACATCGCGCAAGTCAGGGGCAGTCAGTCCGGTCATGGCCCGTTTCTACCACGAGCCGGTCGTTTGACCGTGCCGCAGGCGGGCAGCAGGGACCGTCAAATAGGGCGGTCTTGGGAGGGCAGGATCGAGATGCATCTGAGAACGGCCGTTACGCGTCGCGGACACGGGCCGCTCGCGCCGCCCTGGGAACGGTCAGACGACCGTTGGACAGTCGCATTGTGGCTGCTCGGCAGCGCCATTGCGATCTGGGGCGCCATGTGCCTGATCGGCCTGTTGCTGACGCACGTCATCGACCGCGGATCGGTTCACGCGGCAGACCTCGGGGTGAACCAGTGGTCCGTGCACCAGCGCACCAGCTTCTGGAACGACGCGACAGCGTTCGGCACAGGAATGGCTGAGACGATCACGGTCGTCATCGTCACGGCCGTCGCCGCGCTGGTTCTGCGCTGGCGGACGAAGCGCTGGTACGAGGCCATCATGCTGGTCACATCCATCGTCGGCGAACTTGCGATCTTCCTCGCTACCACCACGATCGTGCCGCAGCGCCGCCCGGCCGTCTCCAAGCTGGACCCGGCCCCGCCCACCTCGAGCTATCCATCCGGGCACACGGCGGCCGCCGTCTGCCTCTACGGCTGCCTGGCCATCCTGCTGCTCTGGCTGTACGCGGGCCGGCCTGGCGCGCGGATCCTCGCCTGCCTGCTGTTCTGCGTGCCGGTCTTCGTCGCGGTTTCGCGGGTCTATCGCGGGATGCACTATCCGAGCGACGTGCTGGCCGGCGCGCTGCTTGGCGCCCTGTGGCTATCGTTGGTCACCAGGACGTTCCTTCCGCACCGCCCGTGGGGGCGCGGTGCCGGCCGGCATCTGGCCGCGCGGGCTGCGCGGGACCGGATCAAGCGCTGAGCCCGGCCCCTGGCCGGCGCGGGGGCTATGGACGGGGAGAGCGGCAGGTGCCATGAGTGTCTCCAGCTACATCACGCGAAAGGCTGTCAAGGGCCAGGCCAGCGGTATCCAGGGACGCGGGCTCTTCGCGACCGCGCCGATTCCGGCGGGCGAGATCGTGGCGATCAAGGGCGGGCATATCGTCGACGCCGCGACCATGCGCGGGCTGCCAGCGCGGCTGCGGAACTCCGAGATCCAGATCGCCGACGGCTTTCATCTCGTGGCGCTCGCGGACGACGAGTATGAGCCCGTCATGCTCTTCATCAACCATTCCTGCGAGCCGAACGTCGGCTTCGCCGGCAATGTAGTTCTCGTCGCGATGCGCGACATCGGCGCCGGCGAGGAGCTGACGACTGACTACGCGCTCTTCGATGACGCCGACGAGCAGATGCGATGCCACTGCGGAGCCGCGGCCTGCCGGGGCGTGATCGACGGCCGCGACTGGCAGCGGCCTGACCTTCAGCGCAGGTACCGCGGCTATTTCTCCGCGTACCTCGGCGAGCGCATGTCAGGGCAGCACGGCCAGGCTGACGAGCCCGGCGGCCAGGCGTGAGGGTGATGGTGTTCTTGCACGGCACGTCGATCATGCATGCCTCGGCCGCCGGCGTGCCGCGGTCCAGCCGGGTCCGCCAGGTCACTGGCAAGGACCCGTCGGTGCGCGACTTCGCCTCGTACGTGCCGACCGAGGGCGCCGTCGCCAAGATCGCGGCGTGGCAGCGCCGTGGCGCCGAGATCTGCTATCTCAGCTCGCACCAGACAGCGACCGCGGCCGCCATCGACGGCTCCGTGCTGGCCGCGTACGGCTTCCCTGCCGGAACCCTGTATTACCGCGCGCACGGCGATGGCTATGCCGACGTCGCCCGGCGCTGGCAGGCCGACGTGGTCGTCGAAGACGACTGCGAGAGCATCGGCGGCCGGGCGCAGACCACCGCGTCCTGGCTGGCCAGATCGCCTGGGCGGCGGGTGCCTTGCGTGGTCGTTCCTGAATTCGGCGGCCTGGCTCACCTGCCCGACGAGCCCGCCGTCCTGTTCCGCCGGGTGATTGCGCCGGGGCGGCGCTCACGGCTCGACCAGCTGCTGAGGCGCGCAAGGCCATAGCCGCGACGCCACGTACCGGGCATACCGAACCTGCGCGGCCAGGTGGAACTGACCGGCATGTGCTGGCATAAGTCACGGTCAGATAACAGTCGGGCGGATAGGTATTGAGCGGGCAATCGGCTCGGTTTACGCTCCTCGCAACCGTCCGGTAAGCGCTTTCCGTTGCAGCGGCAAGGCGAACTCAGCTCCCCAGGCAGAGTCCGACCCGCTGACCAGGCCAATTGCGGTAAGCGCTTACCAGGGGCCGGGCCGGGGCCGGGGCGACCAGGCGGAAGGGCGAGCAGGGCAGACGCGATGGCCGAGACGCAGCCGAACATCCAGGGACCGCCGACGATCTACGACGTCGCGCGCGTCGCCAGGGTGTCGATCGCGTCGGTCTCCCGTGTACTCAACGGGCACCGCAACCCGCGGCAGGAGACCAGGGACCGTGTCCTGCAGGCCGTCGCTGAGCTCGGGTTCGTCCCCGACGGCGCGGCCAGGGCGCTGAGCGCCAGGCTCAAGGAAGTCGTCGGGGTGGTCTTCCGCCGGGTCCCGTGGGGCGAGACCAGCGAAGGCGCCTTCGCCGAGGAGGACGAGAGCCTGCAGTTCACCGACGTCATCAACCGCGGCATCGAAATCGCCGCACAGCGCCGCGGCTACAACCTGCTGGTCGGGTCCGTCGACGTCGACGAGCACGACGCGCACCGGCGGATCATGACGATGGCACGCAAGAGCGACGGGCTGATCCTGCACGACCGGGTGCTCGAGCCGAGCAGGCTCGCCCAGCTGTCCATGCACGTGCCGGTCGTGACGATGGCGGGCGTCGCGACCCAGACAACCGCGAACGTGCGCGGCGACAACGGCACCGGGACGACCGAACTGGCCAGGCACCTGATCCACGACCACCGCTATACCACCATCGCTTACGTGGCCGGCCACGCCGACTCGCCCGACAACATCGCCCGCCGGCTCGCGCTCGCCGAGGAAGCGGCCAGCGCCGGCGTCCTGTTCATCGAGGGCCCGCTGTGGCAGGGCAACTACCTGGCCTCCGGCGGCGCCAGGGTCGTCAGCCGCCTGCTGGCCGAGGGCGTGCGGCTGCCGCGCGTCCTGGTCTGCGCGAACGACCAGACGGCGCTCGGCGCCATGCACGCACTCGCCCAGCATGGCATCGACGTACCAGGCGACGTCGCGGTCACCGGCTTCGACGACATCCCGGTCGCGCGCCACCTGCGCCCGCAGCTCACGACCATCCGCCAGCCGATCGCCGACCTCGGCGCCACCGCGTTCGAGGTGCTCAGGTCCATGATCGGTAACCACGAGCCGTCCGGGCACGACATCGTGCTGCCGACCAGGCTCATGCGCAGGGAAAGCTGCGGCTGCTTGCCCGGCTCCGTGCTAACGGACTCGCAGGGCTCCGTGCTAACGGACTCGCAGGGCTCCGTGCTAACGGACTCGCAGGGCTCCGTGCTAACGGACTCGCAGGGCTCCGTGCTAACGGACACGCCAGCAGGAGGCCGGTGATGCGACTGCTGGCCAGGAGGATCGCGCTCTACCTGGTGACCGCGGTCGTCGCGATCACCGTGAACTTCTTCATCCCGCGGCTGATGCCAGGCAACCCAGTCGAGGCAGCCATCGGGCACATGCAGTCCAGGGTCACGCCGGCCACGATCAGGGCGCTTGACGTGCAGTACGGGCTCAACACCAGGCTCGGCCTGTGGGGCCAGTACCTGCACTACTGGAGCCAGTTGCTGCATGGCAACCTGGGCATCTCGTTCAGCGCCTATCCGTCGACGGTCACCAGCGTGATCCGCAGCGCGCTGCCATGGACGATCGGCCTGGTCGGGCTCGCCACGGTGATCAGCTTCGCGGCAGGAACGCTGCTCGGCATGGCCGCCGCATGGCGGCGCGGCAGCTGGCTGGACAACCTGCTGCCGGCGATGACGTTCTTCCAGGCCGCGCCGTACTTCTTCGTCGCGATCCTGATGGTCGCGCTGTTCGCGACCAAGCTCGGCTGGTTCCCGCAGAACTCCGGTTACGACACCACGCTGCTCGACCCCGGATTCACAGCGCCATACGTCACCAGCCTGCTGGATCACGCCGTGCTGCCCGCGCTGACGATCGTGGTCGGATCGGTCGCCGGATGGATCATCGGCATGCGCAACATGATGCTGACGACGATGGACGAGGACTACGTGCTGATCGCCCAGGCCAAAGGGCTCAGCCAGCAGCGCGTCATCAGGTATGCGGCCAGGAACGCGGTCCTGCCGAGCGTTTCCGGTTTCTCGCTAGCGATCGGTTTCGTGGTCTCCGGGTCGCTGCTCACCGAGATCGTCTTCTCCTACCCGGGGATCGGCTACATCCTGCTGCAGGCCGTCTCCAGCGAGGACTACCCGCTGCTGCAAGGCATCTTCCTGATCATCACGTTCGCGGTGCTCGGGGCCAACCTCATCGCGGACCTGACCTACTCGCTCCTCGACCCTCGTACCCGGCAGGAGGCCTGAGCCGATGTCCTCTGCCCTGGGCACCGACCCGCTTGGCCCCGGCACCGGCCCTGACGGCCTCGCCGCGGCCGGCGCCGGCGTGCGGGCCGACGTCAGCCCGGGCGTCCGGTTCGCCCCGGAACGGAAGCCAGGCACGAACCGGATGCTGCAGCTTCCACGCTCGCCCAAGATCAGGGTCGGCCTCGGGCTCGCGCTGGCCTTCACCGTCCTGGCGATCATCGGCCCGTGGATCGCGCCCTTCGATCCTGGCAAGAGCCTGTCCACCACCTCGGGCGTGCCCAAGCCGCCCTCTGGCGCGCACTGGCTCGGCACCACGCAGGTCCAGCAGGACGTGCTCTCGCAGCTGCTGGCGGGCGGGCGCAGCACGATCCTCGTCGCGCTCATCGCGGGGGCGGTCGCGACAGTGCTCGCCGTCGGTCTCGGGGTGTCGGCTGGCTACTACGGCGGGCTGCTCGACGACCTGCTGTCCATGCTCGCCAACGTGTTCCTCGTGATGCCGGCGCTGCCGCTGCTGATCGTGATCTTCGGCTTCCTGTCCAAGACCGCCAGCCCTAACGACCTGCTGATCGGGCTCGTGATCAGCATCACCGGCTGGGCGTTCGGGGCGCGGGTGCTGCGGGCGCAGACGCTGTCGATGCGGACCAGGGACTACGTCACGTCCGCCAGGATCATCGGCGAGCGCGGCTGGCGGATCATGGCATTCGAGATCCTGCCCAACCTCACGCCGATCGTGGCGACCTCGTTCCTGTTCACGGTCATTTACGGGGTCGGCACCTACACGGCGCTGTCCTTCCTCGGCGTGATCAGCGTCGCGCACTGGAGCTGGGGCACGATGCTCTACTGGGCGCAGAGCGCTCAGGCCGCGCAGCAGGTGCACATCGAATGGTGGTGGTTCCTGCCACCAGGGCTCGCGGTCGGCCTGTTCGGCACCGCGCTGGCGCTGCTCAACTTCGGCATCGACGAGTTCATCAACCCGCGGCTCAGGGCTGCGGGGCTGACCAGGCGACAGGCCAGGCGTGCCGGGCTGCCGCGGCGGGTTCCGCTCGGCCTGACGCCGGTCCTGCCGGCCGCCGACGAAGACGGCCAGTCATGAGCGGGCAGCCAGTCGTGACCGCTGCCGCCAGGACCGGTGAGAAGCTGCTCGAGGTCCGCGGGCTGCGCGTCGACTACGGCACCGGGCCAGGCGCGGTCCGCGCGGTCGCTGGCGCCGACCTGACGCTGCACCGCGGCGAGGTGCTCGGCCTTGCCGGGGAGAGCGGCAGCGGCAAGTCCACTCTCGCCTACGCCGTCACCAGGCTGCTGCGCCCGCCAGGCGTCATCACCGGCGGCACGGTGCGGCTGCACCTGGCTCCAGGCTCGACCCGCGACCTGCTCGCGGCCGGCCAGGCCGAACTGCGCGGGTTGCGCTGGAACCACCTCGCGGTTGTCCTGCAGAGCGCCATGCACGCGCTCAACCCGGTCATGCCGGTCGGCGCCCAGCTGACCGACGTGCTGCATGCGCACCGTCATGACCTGGACCGGGCCGCCAGGCGGAGAAGGGCCGGTGACCTGCTCGAGCTTGTCGGCATCCCGGCTGACCGCCTGCGCAGTTACCCGCACGAGCTCTCCGGCGGGATGCGTCAGCGGGTCATGATCGCGATGGCGCTCGCGCTGGACCCGCAGATCCTGATCATGGACGAGCCGACGACGGCCCTCGACGTCGTCACGCAGCGCGAGATCCTCGAGGAACTGATGTCCCTGCGGGACCGGCTTGGCTTCTCCGTACTGTTCATCACCCACGACCTGTCGCTGCTTATCGAGATCGCCGACACCATCGCCGTGATGTACGCGGGGCGGCTGGTGGAGACCGCGGCAGCGAGCGAGCTGTACCGGGCGCCGCGCCATCCGTATACGCTCGGCCTGCTGCGGTCGTTCCCCGCGCTGCACGGCCCGCGGCTGGCGATGACGGGCATCGCTGGCTCGCCGCCTGACCTGCGCCAGCTACCGTCCGGGTGCGTCTTCCATCCGCGCTGCGGCTACGCGTTCGACCGGTGCACGGCCGAGCGGCCGCCGTTCGCGCCCGTCGGTCGCCCCGTGGTTGCTGGCACTGGCGGGCACGCGGCGGCCTGCTGGCTGCAGGACGCGGCCGAACCACCGCCGCCAGAGCTGGCAGGCGAGCCGCTGACGGTCCCCGGGAGCCCGGCGTGACCGGCCCGAGCCCGGTGCCGGCGGGTTCCGAGGTGGCCGGCGTCCCGCTGCTGGAAGCGGGCGGCCTCACCAAGCATTACCCGGCCGGCGGCGCACGGTTCGGCGGCCGCGCCGTGGTGCACGCCGTCGACGATGTGTCGCTGACGTTGCCGGCCGGCGGCATCACCGCGATCGTCGGCGAGAGCGGATCAGGCAAGTCGACCCTCGCCAAGCTGCTGGCCAGGCTGATCAGGCCGACCAGCGGCGCGCTGGCGCTGGACGGCCAGCCGATCCCGGCCAGGGCGCGGGCGGGCCGCGGCTACGCGCGGCGGGTTCAGCTGGTGCTGCAGGACCCGTTCGCCTCGCTGAACCCGATCCACGACGTGCGCTACCACCTGCTCAGGCCGCTGAAGCTGCACAGCGTTCTGGCATCAGGCCCTGGCTCGGCAGCCGGCCGCGGCGGCGGCGCCCTTGACCAGGCGATCGCTGAGCTGCTGGCCCGCGTCGCGCTGACCCCGCCTGAGGCGTTCGCCGACAAGTACCCGCACGAGCTGTCCGGCGGCCAGCGCCAGCGGGTGGCCATCGCCAGGGCCCTCGCGGTCGCTCCTGCCGTCCTGCTCGCCGACGAGCCAGTGTCGATGCTCGACGTCTCGATCAGGCTCGGCGTGCTGAACCTGCTCGCCGACCTGCGCGACAGGGACGGGCTGGCGATCGTGTACGTCACGCACGACATCGCCTCGGCCAGGTACCTGGCCGACACCGTCGCCGTGATGTACGCGGGCCGGATCGTCGAGACAGGTCCGGCCGCTTTGGTGACCGATCAGCCCGCGCACCCGTACACTCAGCTGCTGCTCAGCGCCGCGCCCGACCCTGACCGAGCGCAGGCGCCATCCCTGCGGGGCCGCGGGGCGCCGCCGAACCTGGTGACGCCGCCGCCAGGCTGCCGGTTCCATCCGCGCTGCCCGCACGCCATGCGGATCTGCACCGAGGCGGTGCCGCCGCCCGCCGAGGCCGGACCCGGCCAGACCAGCGCGTGCTGGCTGCACGCCGGCGGGCTGAGCGCCGCGCAGCGCGCGCCGCTGAAGGTCGCCACGTCACACTCGCACCCGCACCCTGACGGCGCGGCTGAGCCCGGAGAGGAGGCGTGATGGCCCAGCCCGCGTAACAGACGGGCGGACGGGTTAAGCCCGGCCGACCCCGCGCAGCACTCGATCTGACAGACCCGCACGGTCACTAGAACAGGCCGGCGAACGCCGGCCGGGCACATTGGAGTCTAGGCAATGAAACAACCGATCTTGAAGAGCATGGTCCTGGCGGGCGCCGTGGCCATGGGCATCGCTGCCTGCAGCAGCTCGCCGGCGACCGGGCCGTCGGGCACGGCAAAGGGTGAGCCGCTCGTGATCGTCGACAACACGGGGCAGACCTTCACCAGGTCCTTCAACCCGTTCGTGTCGACGTCCATCGGCAACTCCAACAACACGACGGCGCTGATCTACGAGCCGCTGCTGATGTTCAACATCATGCAGCCGACCCGGCCGCCGATCCCGTGGCTTGCCGCAGCGTACAAGTGGTCAGACGCTGGCAAGACGCTCACGCTGACGATCCGCAAGGGCGTGAAGTTCAGCGACGGCAAGCCGATGACCGCCAGCGACGTCGCTTTCAGCTTCAACCTGCTGAAGAACAACCCGTCGCTCACCCCTGTGTCGCCGCCCCCGATTCCGCAGAGCGCGACCGCACCCAATGCGACGACGGCGGTGCTGACCTTCAGCCAGCCCGAGTACGCGAACCTGTTCCTGATCGGCGGGATGTACATCGTCCCGCAGCACGTCTGGCAGGGCATCTCCAACCCGGTCACGTTCGCTGACCCTGACCCCGTGGGCACTGGTCCTTACGTGATCTCGCACTTCTCCTCGCAGAAGTACACCCTCACCCAGAACAGCAAGTACTGGCAGCTCAGCAAGGTGCACGTGCCGACGATCATCTTCCCGAACTTCGTCAGCAACGACACCGCCAACCCGGCCCTGTCGAACGGGCAGATCGACTACGCAGGTAATGCCGTGAGCAACATCGCGGATAACTTCCTCGCGAAGAGCCCGGACTTCCACACCTGGACCAAGGACCAGCCGTGGTTCTCCGACAACAACGTCGTCACGCTCTGGCTGAACACCACCAGGGCGCCGCTCAATGACCCCAAGGTCAGGCTCGCGATCAGCGCCGGCGTCAACCGGACCCAGCTGTCGGTTCAGGGCGAGACCAACTACGAGCCGCCGGCCACCTCGTCTGGCGGCCTGCTGCTGCCGATCGACGAGAAGCTGCTCGACTCGACCTACGCAAATGACCTCAAGCCCGCCTCCGACCCGGCCACGGTAGCCAGCTTGCTGAAGGGCGATGGCTGGACGAAGGTCAATGGCAAGTGGACCAAGGGCGGCAAGACGATCAAGTTCGCCATCGAGGACCCTTCCGCCTACACCGACTACGCGACCGACGCCCAGCTGATCGCCACCCAGCTGAACAACCTGGGCTTCGACGTGTCGTTCAAGGGCGTCCAGGCCACCCAGTGGTACGCCGACTACCCGGTCGGCAACTTCGACGCGATGATCCACTGGAGCAACCAGGGGCCCAACCCGTACTACTACTTCCAGAACTGGATGGACAGCTCCCAGACAGCTCCGATCGGCAAGCCGGCCGCCAATGACTACGGCCGGTTCAGCAGCCCGGAGGCGCAGCAGGCCATGGCCCAGTTCGCTGGCACCAGCGACCCCGCGGTCCAGCAGACGGCGCTGAACACCCTGCAGCGGATCGTCTCCACCCAGGCGCCGGTCATCCCGCTGCTCTACGGCGCGGCCTGGTACGAGTACAGCACCAGGCACTACACCGGCTGGCCGACCGAGGACAACCAGTACAACAACCCGGTTCCCAACTCTCCGTACATCCTCAACACCATCCTGCACCTGCGGCCAGTCAGCTGACGGGCAGCGCATGCCCACTCATGATGAGGGGCGGATCCCGCCCGGCCGGGCAACCGGCCGGGCGGGCGCCCAGACGAACACCGCACCCGCCACCAGCGACGCCGCCCTTGTCGCGGCGCTGACGCTGCACGAGAAGGTGCTCCTGCTGACCGGCGCGGACAGCTGGAGCACGCAGGGCGCCGACCTGCTCGGCCTGCGCTCGATGGTCATGTCCGACGGGCCGGCCGGGGCCAGGGGCGTGACCCTGGACGAGCGCGAGCCGTCCACCTGCCTCCCGTGCCCGTCAGCGCTCGGCGCCAGCTGGGACCCTGGCCTGGTGCACGAGGTCGCGGCGGCGCTCGGCGCTGAGGCCAGGAGCAAGGGCATCCACGTGCTGCTCGGGCCCACCGTCAACCTGATGCGGTCGCCGCTCGGCGGGCGGGGCTTCGAGTGCTTCTCCGAGGATCCCGTGCTCACCGCCGCGATCGCGGTTGGTTACGTGCGCGGGCTGCAGAGCGCCGGCGTCGGCGCCACGGTCAAGCACTACGTCGGCAACGACACCGAGACCCAGCGCTGGAGCTATGACGCCAGGATCGCCGAGCACGTGCTCAGGGAGCTTTACCTGATGCCATTCGAGGCATGCGTCAGGGAAGCGGGCGCGGCGCTGGTCATGGCCGCATACAACATGGTCAACGGCACGTCCATGACGGAGAACTCTCGGCTGCTGAAGGACGTGCTCAAGATCGAGTGGGGTTTCAGCGGCGTCGTCACCTCGGACTGGCACGCCGCCCGCAGCACCAAGGCGACGGCGCTGGCCACGCTCGACTTGTCCATGCCGGGGCCAGACGGGCCGTGGGGAGAGCGGCTCGCGCAAGCCGTGGCCGACGGGATCGTCACCGAGGACGTGCTCGACGACAAGGTCGTCCGGCTGCTCCGCCTGGCCCGCCGGGTCGGCGCCCTGGACCGCCACGACGGCAGCGAGGCTCGCGGGCCAGGCGGCCTGGCCCAGGGGCGTGCGCCGGCCGGGCAGGACGCCGTGCGGCTCGTCGATCCCGCGCTTGTGCACCGGGCAACTGCCGCGTGCTACGTGCTGCTGCGCAACGACGATCACCTGCTTCCGCTGTACGAGGAGAAGCTGACCAGGGTCGCCGTGCTCGGACCAGGAGCGTTCCGGCCCACCATCCAGGGCGGCGGCAGCGCGGTCGTCGCTCCGGTCGCGGCGTCCACCCCGGCCGCCGCGCTGACCGCCCGGCTGGCCGGCCTGGCCGACGTCACGGTCGCGGAAGGCTGCCAGATCTGGACCACGGTTCCCGAGCCGGCCGCCGGTTCCGTCTACGACCCGGTCACCGGCGAGCCTGGCCTGCACCTGGACTTCGTAGCAGCGGACGGCACGATGCTGCGGACCGAGCACCGGAGCGCAACAGCCCTGGCCTGGTGGGACGGTCTGCCGCCCGGTGTCGGCTGGGGCGAGGGCGGCAGCATCGTCCTGCACGCCAGCTTCCGGCCGACCGTGAGCGGGCCGTACCTGCTCGGCGCGGCGGGCGTCGGGCACCTGACCGTCACCGTGGACGGACAGATCGTGTCCGACCGCCCGACCGCGGTGCCGCGCGACCCGGTGGAGGCCATGACCAGACCCGGCCAGGTGAGAGCCGGGCTCGACCTGCAGGCTGGCGAGCGCGTGGCGATCCGGGTGCACTTCAGGCCGGCTGCCGACGGCGAAGGCCCGCTCAGCCTGCGGCTCGGAATCGAACCCGCCCTGGACGGCGACGCGTTGCTGGCTGCCGCGGAGGAGGCAGCGAGCACCGCGGACACCGCGATCGTGGTAGTCGGGTCGGCCGAGCTGACCGAGAGCGAGGGGTTCGATCGCCCAGGCCTCGCGCTGCCAGGCCGCCAGGACGAACTGGTCAGCCGCGTCGCCGCGGTGAACCCGCGGACGATCGTCGTGGTCAACTCGGGGATGCCGGTGCTGATGCCGTGGGCAGGGCAGGTCACCGCGATCATCCAGGCCTGGCTGCCAGGACAGGCCATGGGCGAGGCGCTCGCCGGCGTGCTGTTCGGTGACATCGAGCCTGGCGGCAGGCTGCCCGTCACGGTGCCCGCTGCAGAGGCTGACTGCCCTGTGCTGCACGCCGCCCCGGTCGACGGCGTTCTCGCCTACGACGAGGGCCTCTTGCTCGGCTACCGCGGCTACGACGCGGCCGGCGTCGCGCCGCTGTTCCCGTTCGGCCACGGCCTCGGCTACACCAGCTGGGACTACGAGGTGGTCCAGGCCCTGACGGCGGAGTACCGTCCGGGCCGGGATCTGGACCTGCGGGTAGTTATCCGCAATACCGGAGCGCGCCATGGACGGGAGGTCGTGCAGGCGTACCTGGCCGGCCCGCCCGGCGACGCTAGCCGGCCGGTGCGCGTGCTCGCCGCGTTCGCGAGGGCGGCCGCGGAGCCCGGCGAGCGGGCTGAGGTCGCGCTGCGGATCCCGGCCAGGCTCTTCGCGCGCTGGGCCTCCGACCTGGGCACGTGGACGTGGCCGCCGGGCCCGCACACGGTCGTGGTCGGCCGCTCCTCCCGTGACCTGCGGCTCTTTCTGCCCGTTCCCGCAAGCTGAGCCGACCCGGCGACCTTAGAGGAAGGCTCAGGGCACGCATAAGGTCCTGAGTCTTCGTGGATGACGTTTGTCTTCCCCTTAGGGGCGCGCGTTGGGCTCCATCGCAGCCGCCTGGGCACTGGCGTCGGGGACGGCCTCCAGGTCCTGCTGGATCAGGTTGAGCCCGGCCAGCCAGCGGTCGGGGTCGGCGGCGCGGCCCGCGTACATCCGGGCGACGTCGGGATGCGGCAGGATCAGGAAGCGCCCGTCCGCGATGGCGGTCAGCACGGTGTCGGCCACGTCTTCCGGCAGGATGGCGTCGGGGCCGAGCAGCTTCTCGAGCCTCGGGTCGGAGCCGTCGAACATGCCGGTCCGCACCCCCATCGGGCAGATCGCCTGCACGGTCAGGCCGCGGTGCCGGTGCGTGAGCGAGAGCCACTCGGCGAACGCGAGCGCGCCGTGCTTGGTGACCGAGTAGGGCGCAGAACCCGGCGTCGCCAGCAGGCCCGCGGCAGAGACCGTGCAGATCAGGTGGCCGCTCCCCCGTTCCAGCCAGCGGGGCAGCAACAGCCTGGCGGCGCGGACGTGCGCCATCACGTTGACGTTCCAGGAGTCAGCCCAGTCCTCCTCGGTCGCCTCCGGTCCGCCCCGGCGCGCGATGCCGGCGTTGGCGCAGTACAGGTCGATCTCGCCGAGCTCGGACCGGGCGGCGCCGATCAGGGCCGCAACGCCTTCCTCCGACGCGGCATCGCCTGGCACCGCGACGGCCCTGCCGCCACCCGCGACGGCCCTCTCGCCGCCCGCGGCCGAACAGGACGCCGCGACGGACATCACGGCCACAGCGTTGATGTCGTTGAGGACCACGTTCGCGCCCTCGGCTGTGAACCGCCGCGCGAGCGCGGCCCCGATGCCGCTGCCCGCGCCGGTCACCACCACGCCGGCTCCGGCCACCGAATCCATACGGTGCACTGTACAGATCACCTGTTTCCTGGTCGACCTTCCCTGCCAGGGCCAACTGCGGCAGGCTTGTTACCGATCAAGCTCATGTCATTCGTGCTCCGGGAGGATGAAAATGCCGGTCCTTGACGCGCTCGTCGCCGCACTGCGCCTCAGCACCGTTGAGGTGATCGACCTCACGGCGCCGCTCAGCCCGGACACGCCGCTGATCAAGCTGCCCGAGCCGTTCGGCAACACCATCGGATTGTCGCTGCAGGAGATCAGCAGGTACGACGACCGCGGGCCCGGCTGGTACTGGAACAACATCACGACAGGAGAGCACACGGGCACGCACTTCGACGCGCCCGTGCACTGGATCACCGGCCGTGACGGCCTCGACGTGGCGCAGGTACCCGCCAGTCACCTGATCGCGCCAGCCGTGGTGCTCGACTTCAGCGCCGAGGCCGCCGCCGACCAGGACTTCCTGCTCGAGGTCGACCACATCAAGAAGTGGGAGGGCGAGCACGGGTCGCTGCCCGATGGCGGCTGGCTGCTCTACAGGACCGGCTGGGATGTGCGCTCAGGCAGCCAGGAAGAGTTCCTGAACGCGAACGAGACAGGCCCGCACACGCCCGGCGTGTCCGTCGAGTGCGCCCGATGGCTGGCCGAGCACGCCCCCGTCATGGGCTTCGGAGTGGAGACCGTCGGCACCGACGCGGGGACCGCGCATTCATTCGACCCGCCATTCCCCTGTCACGCGGCGCTGCTCGGGGCCGGCAAGTACGGGCTCACCCAGCTGCAGAACCTCAGCAAGCTGCCAGCGACCGGAGCCGTCGTGATCGCGGGGCCATTGCCGATCGTCAGCGGTTCTGGCAGCCCGTGCCGCGCCCTGGCGCTGGTCGAGCACACCTGATGCTCGTCAGCGACGCGGTCGCCGCCGTCCTCGCCGACTTCGGCGTCGACACCGTCTTCGGGGTCGTCGGCAGCGGAAACTTCCACGTCACCAACGCGCTCATAGCCCGCGGCGCGCGGTTCGTCCCTGCCAGGCATGAGTGTGGCGCGGCCAGCATGGCTGACGGCTGGGCCAGGCTGTCCGGCCGGCCGGGGATCGTGTCCGTGCACCAGGGCCCTGGCCTGACCAACGCGGTGACCGGCATCACCGAGGCCGCCAAGAGCCGGACACCGATGGTGGTGCTGGCCGCCGACGTCGCGGCCGGAGCGGTCAGGTCGAACTTCAGGATCGACGTCGCGGCGCTGGCCAGCGCGATCGGTGCCGTGCCCGCCCGGCTGCATTCGCCGGACTTCGCCGTCGACGACACGGTGCGGGCGTACCAGACAGCTGCGGCTGAGCGACGGACTGTCGTCCTGGCACTGCCGCTCGACGTCCAGGCCGGACAGTGCCCTTTGCCGCCGGCCGACGTGATGAATACGGCGCGGAAGGGGCTGGATGCGGCCGCGCCCGGCCCGACCGGGCGGGCCCGCGATCAGGCGCGCGGACCAGGCCGGCGAGCGCAGCTACTCCGTGAGGCTGCGGATCGGCAGGCCGCGGCGCGCCTGGCCGACGCGCTCCGCCAGGCCAGACGGCCGGTATTCGTCGCAGGCCGCGGCGCGCGCAACGCCGGGGCCAGGGCCGAGCTTGAACGGCTCGCTGACGACTGCGGAGCGCTGCTGACCACATCGGCGGCGGCCAAGGGGCTGTTCCGCGGCAGCCCGTGGGACCTGGACATCAGCGGCGGCTTCGCCTCGCCGCTGGCTGCCGAGCTGATCAGGGGCGCTGACCTGATCGTCGGCTGGGGCTGCGCGCTGAACATGTGGACGATGCGGCACGGCGCGCTGATCGCGCCCGGCACGATCGTCGCACAGGTCGACGACGAACCAGACGCGCTCGGCGGGCACAGGCCCGTCAGCTTCGGCGTTCTCGGCGACGTCGCCGTCGTCGCCCGTGACGTGGCCGTCGCCTGGGGCGACGAGGTGGTGGCCGGCTACCGGAGCGCTGACCTGAGGAAGCGGATCGAGGAGGAGGGGCGCTGGCGCGACGTCCCCTACACCGATGAAAGCGACGGCCGCCGGATCGACCCGCGCACGCTCACGATCGCGCTCGACGACATGCTGCCCGCCAACCGGATCGTGGCGGTGGACTCGGGCAACTTCATGGGTTACCCCAGCATGTACCTGTCCGTGCCCGACGCCGACGGCTTCTGCTTCACCCAGGCCTATCAGTCGATCGGGCTCGGGCTCGGGTCCGCGATCGGCTCGGCCATCGCGCGGCCTGACCGGCTGGTTGTCGCCGCGCTCGGCGACGGCGGCGCGCTGATGGGGATCAGCGAGCTGGAGACCGTCGTCAGGCTCGGCCTGCCGATGGTCGTCGTGGTCTACGACGACGAGGCCTACGGCGCCGAGGTGCACCACTTCGGACCCGACGGCTACCCCCTCGACACGGTCAGGTTCCCGCCGGTCAACATCGCCAGGATCGCCAGGGGCTTCGGCTTCGCCGCCGCCAAGGTGCGCCAGGTCTCAGACCTGTCGAAGGTGCGGGACTGGCTCGACGGACCGCGACACCAGCCGCTGCTGATCGACGCCAAGGTCACCTCGGAGCGCGGCTCGTGGTGGCTGGAAGAGGCCTTCCGCGGCCAATGATCCCTGTGGACCATGATCGCGGACAGCTTTGCGCCGCGTGCGCGAAAAATGTCCGTGATCATGGACGTGTCAGCCGCTCGCTGGCCGGGAGAGGTCGGCCAGGGTGGCGAGGGTGGCGCGGTGCCGGCCGGCGGTGCCGAGTGCGATCGACGTGCTCTTGGCGCGCTTGAGGAACAGGTGCGCCGGGTGCTCCCAGGTGAAGCCGATCCCGCCGTGCAGCTGGATCATCTCCTGGGCCGCGAGCACCGCCGTGTCCGAGCACGCGGCCTTGGCCAGCGCCACCGCGACCGGCGTGTCGGGATCTGTCCCGGCCAGGCAGGCCGCCGCATACCTGGAGGCCGCCCTCGCCTGGGTCACAGCCACCCACCAGTCCGCCAGCCGGTGCTTGACCGCCTGGAAGGATCCGACCGGCCTGGCGAACTGGTACCGCTGCTTGACGTACGCGAGCGTGATTTCCAGCGCGCGGTCCGCGAGCCCGACCTGCTCGGCGGCTAGCATCGCAGCCCCAGCCTGCAACGCGGCCGCCACCGCCTGCTCCGCCCGCGGGCCGGCAGCGATCCTGCTAGCCCGCACGTCGTCCAGGCTGATGTCAGCAAGCTGCCGCGTCATGTCCAGCGAGACAACCGCCGTCCTGGTCACTCCCTGCTCGGCCGTTCGGACCGCGAGCAGCCCGGACGGGACACCGTCAGCGGGCACGATCAGCACATCGGCGGGCAGCGCGTCGGCGACGCCTGCCACCGAGCCGGAGAGCCGGTAGGTCCCGTCCGCGTCGCCGTCGGCCGGCGGGCCAATCCTGACCGTCGGGCTGATCCTGGTCCCTGGCATCGACGCGAACGGCGCCGCGAGCGTGGCCGTCGTGGTGCCCGCGGCCAGCTCGGTCAGCAGCTCACGCGCCTGATCTCCGGCTGTGCTGTCCCCAGCTGGGCCATCCTCCGCGGCAGACAGCAGCGCGACCGTCGCGAGGACAGCGGACCCGAGGTAGGGAACCGGCGCCAGCGCACGGCCGGCCTCCTCAGCCACGACCGCCACTTCACGGAACGATGCGCCCGCACCGCCCAGAGATTCAGGGATCAGCAGGCCAGCACAACCAACCTCAGCGGCTAGTGTCCGCCACAACGCGGTGTCGTAGGTCTGCGGCGTCTCGGTCCTCGCGAGCACGGCATCGAAACCGGCCTGGTCCTCCAGCACGGACCTGACAGCTGAGCGCAGCTCGGTCTCATGCTCGGTATAGGTCATGTCGGGCAGGCGCATGCGCCCGCCGGGCCCCCCTGAGTTTCCTGCGGCAGCTGGCTCCGCGGTGACCTCTGCTTGCTGGCTCACCGCGGCAGGTCCTTCCATGGCTTGTCCTTGTCCAGCCGGATCTCAGGTGGCAGCCCGAGCACGCGCTCGGCCACGATGTTGCGCAGGATCTCGGAGGTTCCGCCCTCGATTGAGTTGCCCTTGGAGCGCAGGAACCGGTAGCCGGCGTCCTTGCCGTAGAAGTCCGCGCCCTCTGGCCGGCGCATCGTCCAGTCGCCGTACACCAGCCCGCCCGCACCGAGCAGTTCGAGCTCGAACCCCGCGATCTCCTGGTTGAGCCTGGCGGCCACCAGCTTGGCGCCCGATCCTTCCGGGCCTGGCTGGCCGGCGGCGAGCTGCTGCCTGAGCCGCTCCCCGGCCAGCCTGGACACCTCGGCCGCCGCCCACAGCCGCAACAGCTGCTCGTGCAGGCCTGGCGTACGCAGCTCGGGACGCTCGCGCCAGGTCCTCGCCGAGAACCCGATCATGCCGCCTTCCCGCGGCAGCACGAACGCGCCGAGCGCCACGCGCTCGTTCATCAGCGTGGCGGTCGAGACCGCCCAGCCCTGCCCGACCTCGCCGATCCGGTCCGCGTCACCGATGACCACGTCAGTCAGGAAGACCTCGTTGAACTCGGCCTCGCCGGTCGCCTGCCGCAGCGGCCTGACCTCGACTCCCGGCGCCTTCATGTCGACGCTGAAGTAGGTCAGGCCCTTGTGCTTGGGCACGTCAGGATCGGTCCTGGTGACCAGCAAGGCGCGGGCCGCGATGTGCGCCGATGACGTCCACACCTTCTGCCCGTTGACGATCCAGCGGTCCCCGTCACGCACCGCCCGCGTCGCGAGGTTCGCCAGGTCCGATCCGGCCCCTGGCTCGCTGAACAGCTGGCACCAGATCTCCTCGCCGGTCCACAGCGGCCGCAGCCAGCGGGTCTTCTGCTCGTCCGAGCCATAGGCCAGGATCGTCGGCGCGGCCATGCCCAGCCCGATGCCGTTACGCTCCGGCCGGTTTGTCGGCGCGCTGACGGCCGCGAACTCCGCGTCAACCACCTTCTGCAGCGTCCTGGGCAGTCCCTGCCCGCCCAGCCCGGCCGGGTAGTGCACCCAGGCAAGCCCGGCATCGAATCTGGCCCGGACGAACTCCATCCGGTCGGTCGACGCCGGATCGTGCGCGGCGAGGAACGCGCGGACCTGCGCCCGCAGGTCGTCAGCCGTCACCGCGCCGACCGCCCGGCCGTTCGCGCCTGCGGCGCCGTCCCGCGTCGCGCCGGCCTGGCCGGCACCCGCTAGCACAGGGGGCCGCCGGCGACGTAGATGACCTGGCCGGACACGAACCCCGCGCCGTCGCTGGCCAGGAACGACGCCACGTGCGCGACGTCCTCCGGCTGCCCGACCCTGCGCACTGGGATCTGCGCGGCAGCCCCCTTCTGGAAGTCCTCGAAGCCCACCCCGACCCGGGCGGCGGTCGCGGCTGTCATATCGGTGACGATGAAGCCGGGAGCGATCGCGTTGGCGGTCACGCCGAAGGGGCCGAGTTCGATCGCGAGCGTCTTCGTGAAGCCCTGCAACCCGGCCTTGGCGGCTGAGTAGTTGACCTGGCCGCGGTTGCCGAGCGCGGAGCTTGACGAGAGGTTGATGATCCGGCCGAACTTCTGCTCGACCATGTACTTCTGCGTAGCCCGGCTCATCAGGAAGGCACCGCGCAGATGCACGCCCATGACCGCGTCCCAGTCATCGTCGGTCATCTTGAACAGCAGGTTGTCGCGGATCACGCCCGCGTTGTTGACCAGGACAGCGGGCGGCCCTAGCGCGGCGGCGATCGCCTCGACGGCGGCGGCCACCTGGCCGGAGTCGCTGACGTCGGCGCCGGCCGCGAAGGAGCGCCCGCCAGCGGCGGTGATCGCGTCGACCGTGCCAGCGCAGTCGTTTTCCTTCAGGTCGATGACGGCGACCGCCATCCCGTCGGCCGCGAAGCGCCTGGCGACGCCAGCCCCGATCCCGCGTGCGCCGCCGGTAACGACGGCCACCCGCTGTGCGTGCTCTGACATCTGGGTCGTCCCTTCTGAACTGTCGGGGTCAGCTGCTGTACTTGCGTAGTTCGCGGCGGGCCATAGACCGCTTGTGCACTTCGTCGGGACCGTCAGCGAAGCGCAGGGTCCTGGCCGCCGCCCACTGCGCGGCGAGCGGGAACTCCTGACTGACCCCGCCGCCCCCGTGCGCCTGGATGGCCTTGTCGATCACCCACTCGGTCATCCGCGGGACCGCGATCTTGATGGCCTGGATCTCGGTGTGCGCGCCCTTGTTGCCGACCGTGTCCATCAGCCATGCGGTCTTCAGCACCAGCAGCCTGGCCTGCTCGATCCTGACCCTCGACTCGGCGATCCAATCTTGGACGACGCCCTGGTCGGCGATCGGCCTGCCCCAGGCAACCCGGCTCAGCGACCGCCGGCACATCGCCTCGAGCGCCCGCTCCGCCGAGCCGATCTGGCGCATGCAGTGGTGGATCCGGCCAGGGCCGAGCCGCGCCTGAGCGATCGCGAAGCCCTCGCCTTCGCCCGCGATCAGGTTCGCGGCAGGAACCCTGACGTCGGCGAACTCGATCTCGCCATGCCCGCCGTGGGTCGAGTCGGTGAAGCCGAACACGCGCATGCTCCGCTTGATCGTGATGCCCGGCGTGTCAGGAGGCACGCAGATCATGGACTGCTGGCGGTGCCGGTCGGCGTCCGGGTCCGTCTTGCCCATCACGATGAAGAGCTTGCAGCGCGGGTCCATGGCGCCCGACGACCACCACTTGCGCCCGTTGATCACGTACACGTCGCCGTCTCGCTTGATGCTGGTCGCGATGTTGGTCGCGTCGGACGAGGCCACGTCGGGCTCGGTCATGCAGAAAGCCGACCTGATCTCGCCGTCGAGCAGTGGCATGAGCCAGCGCTCGATCTGCTCGGGACTCCCGAATTCGGCAAGCACCTCCATGTTGCCGGTGTCAGGAGCGGCGCAGTTGAGCGCTTCGGGCGCGATGGCGCCGCTGCGGCCGGTGATCTCCGCGAGCGGCGCGTACTGGAGGTTGGTGAGGCCGGCGCCGTGCTTCCCGGCGATCTCGCCGATCTGGTCCTTGTGCTTGCGGACAGTCAGGAACAGGTTCCACATCCCCTGGCGGCGCGCCTCGGCCTTCAGTTCGTCGATAACGGCAGGGCGCTGCCAGATGTCGCCTGCCACTTCTGCCGCGGCGACCTGCTCGGCGAATGTCTGCTCAGCCGGGTAGACGTGAGTGTCCATGAAGGCCAGCAGCTTGCCGCGTAGTTCCTCGGTTCGTGCGTCGTATCCGAAGTCCACCTAGCGCCTCCCGACGAGTCCGGATAAGCGTACCTACCGACCAGTACGGTGACACGTTACGGTCTCAGCGGGGCAGCGGTCGAGACGGTACGCGGCCCAGCAAAGGAGCAATCCTCTCGCGGCCCCGCGACGAATCATTGACGTGCGGCTGGCCTCTTCGAACCGCGTTGTTTACAGGGACGTATCTCAGGTATCTGGGCGGGTACGACGGGGCGGAGACCGGGGATGACGGTGTGTAGCCGGGATGTAACTCAGATCACGAGTCCTGTTCCCCCTCATCGGCGTCTTAGTAGTGACCGACTACGAGGGAGCTACAGCCGATGACCACCGCGACCGCCGTGCCCACTGGGAGCACGGGGCCAACTGGGAGCACGGGGCCACCTGGGAGCAGGGGGACGACCGCCGACCTGACCGCCGGGCCCGCCGCTAACGCTGCCGATGCTGCTGGCGACCCCGTGCCCGCAGCCAGGGTCGGAGGCCGGCAAGCCGACTTCGAGCAGCAGGTCCGGCCCTACCTCGGCCAGCTCTACCCCGCCGCCCTGCGGATGACCCGCAACCCCGCCGACGCCGAGGACCTGGTCCAGGACACCCTCGCCAAGGCCTACACCGCGTTCGCCCAGTACACCCCCGGCACCAACCTGCGCGCCTGGCTGCACAAGATTCTGGCCAACACCTTCATTAACACCTACCGCAAGCGCAAGCGGGAGCCAGCCATCGCGCCCGGCGCTGACCCCGCCGCCGACTGGCACCCAGGCACCGACCCGCTGACCGGGCCAGCCCGCTCCGCCGAGGCCGAGGCCCTGGACCGGATCACCGACACCACCATCCTGGACGCGCTGCGCCAGCTGCCGCCGGAGTTCCGCACCACCATCTGGCTCGCCGACGTCGAGGGCTACCCCTACCGCGAAGTCGCCGCCCTCATGGGCACGCCCCTGGGCACCGTCATGTCCCGCCTGCACCGCGCCCGCGGCAAACTCCGCCACACCCTCACCGCCAGGCCAGCTCCCTGACCAGACTCCCGCCCTGACGGCCCGCTACCACGCGCCGTCAGGGCGGGGACGGCCACGCCCAGGGGCACGGCAACCTGGCGCCCCCGGCCAGGAAACCGGCCGGCCGTCCCCGCCGGACCGCACCACCCGGCAACCCCTAGCCGGGCAGCCCACCGGCCGCCCCCACGGCCGCGACAGGCCGGCCCCAGCCGGCCGCGCGGACTGGCACGAGCCCCCGTTCGGGCCAGCCCGCCAGACCAGTGCCCCGCCGCCATCCGGCGGCGGGGCACTTTCCAGGTGGCAGGCAGAGTTACTTGAGCAGCAGCGTGCTGATCCTGCGGCCGGCGACGGCCAGGCCGACCGCTCCCATCAGGACGAGGTAAGCGACGCTCCACAGCAGGCGGGGAGTCACGGCGCCCAGCGTCAGCCCGCGCAGCAGGACAACGCCCTGGTAGAGCGGTGTGCACTCGACGACGATCTGGATCGTGCGGGGATAGACGCTGAGCGGGTAGAAGGTCGTCGAGAACAGGAACATCGGCAGCGTCGCCAGCATCACGAACTCGAAGTGCTGCCAGCTCTTCATGTACGTCGTCGCGGCCATCCCCGCACCCGCGAACGCGAATCCGATCAGCAGCGCGGTCGGCACGTCGAAGACCGCCCAGATCGAGTGGGCCAGGCCCATCGCCAGCATGATCACCATGAACGCGACCGCGTAGATGCCGCCCCTGATGAGGGCCCAGCCAACCTCGCCGAGCGCTATCTCGTCGGATCGCATCGGCGTCGCCAGCGCCGAGTCGTAGAGTTTGGCGTATTTCATCCTGAAGAACACGTTGAAGGTGGAATCCATCACCGCGCCGTTCATGGCCGAGGTGGCCAGCAGCGCGGGCGCGACGAAACTCGTGAAGTCGACCGGGTGACCGCCGGGCCCGGTCACCGTGCCGACGAGCTTGCCCAGGCCGATGCCGATCGACAGCAGGTAGAACAGCGGCTCGAAGAAGCCGGAGATCAGCACCGTCCAGGTGTGCCGGTAGACCCTGGCATGCCGCTCGATCAGGTGCATGCTGCCCTGGCCGCCCAGCCCCGATCGCCTGGTCGCCAGCATGGCCACCGGGATGATCCGCAGCGGCAGCTCCCGCACCCGCTCAGGCATAGAGCCTCCGCAGGTAGGTGCGGTTTCCCGCGAGGATGCCCAGGCCGGTGACCGCCGCCAGGTATCCGACATGTACCGCTGACGCGCCGAGCTGCCCGGTGCCGAGGCTCAGTGAGCGGCACAGCGCCACGCCGTGCCACAACGGCGTGATGTAGGCAAGCGGCCTGATATAGACGGGAAGCTGCGTTACCGGGAAGAACGTACCCGAGAACAAGAACAGCGGGATGATCCCGAACCTGAACAGCATCGCGAACGATGTGTCCTTCGTGCACGTCATCGTGTAGGCCTCGATCGGCGTCGCGAATGCCATGCCGGTCAGCACTGCCGCGGGCAGGCAGGCGATCGCCCACGCGGAGCTGACGGCACCGAACGCGGCCATCACCACGAGGAAGACGGCCGAGTTCATCGTCAGCCTGAGCGCGGTGAAGAGCAGATGACCATGGAAGAGGTCGGCTGGCCGCAGCGGCGAGGCGATCGCTGCCTGGTAGGTCTTGAACCACCTGACCGACCCGTAGACGGGATAGGTGGACTCACCCATCGCGGTCTGCATGGCCGAGGCCGCGAGCAGGCCAGGCGCCAGGAAAGCAAGGTAGCTGACGCCACCGAGGCTCGACGTCCCGCGCGCGTCCACGAGCGTGCCGAGGCCGAGGCCCATCGCCCCGAGATACAGCACGGGGTTCAGCACGCTTGAGTAGATCGTCCCCTGCCACGTCCGGCGGTAGTTCGTCAGCCAGAAACGCAGTTGCCTGACGGCGGGGGACTGGGCCATCAGCGACGGTGGCCTCAACCACGCGGCCATCAGTCCTCCAGCCGCCTGCCCGTCAGCCGGAGGAAGACGTCCTCCAGGGTGCTGCGGCGGACCAGGGACGTCACGGGCTCCAGGCCGCGGGCGCGGACCGCGGCCAGGGTCCCGTCGCCGTCGGCCGTGTAGAGCAGGATCCGGTCGGCGAGCACTTCGATCCGCTCGGCGGCCACGTCAGCGAGCTTCTCGGCCGCCTGCTCCTGCTCGTCGAGCGCGAAGCGCAGCTCAAGTACCTCGGGTGTGGAGTACGCCTCAATCAGCTGCCGCGGCGACCCTGCCGCGGCGATCTTGCCCCGGTCCATGACCACGAGCCGGTCACACAGCTGCTCGGCCTCGTCCATGTAGTGCGTGGTGAGGACCAGGGTCACGCCCTGCTGCTTGAGCCGGTACAGCCGGTCCCAGACCACGTGCCTGGCCTGCGGATCGAGCCCCGTCGTCGGCTCGTCGAGCAGCAGGATCTCCGGCTCGCTGATCAAGGACCTGGCGATGGTCAGGCGCCGCTTCATCCCGCCGGACAGCGGCTCTACCTCGTCGTCGGCTCGCTCGGTGAGCTGGACGAAATCCAGGAGCCTCGCAGTCCGCTCCCTGATGACGTCTCGCCGCAGCCCGAAGTAGCGGCCGTAGATCAGCAGATTCTCCCTGACTGTCAGCTCGACATCGAGCGTGTCTTCCTGCGGCACGACGCCGAGCTTGGCCCTGATCGCCGGCCCGCCCCTGGACGGATCGAGGCCCAGGATCGCCAGCTCACCGCCGGACCGCGGTGAGACACAGCCGATCATCCGCATCGTCGAGGACTTCCCGGCGCCGTTCGGGCCGAGGAATCCGAAAACCTCGCCGCGGCTCAGTTCGAAGTCGATCCCATCGACGGCAATGAATTCGCCAAATACCTTCGTCAGCCCCCTGGCGCGGATCAAGATGTCAGGAGCAGCCACGTGCGCGACCCTACCTGCCGCTGCCGACAGTGCCGAACGAATAGCTGCCTGCGATGGCCCGATCAGAGGCCGGACATGGGGATTCGCGCTCTGGGCACCCGGTCACTCCGGCGCGGGTAATCTTGCCGACAGTGCTTTGACGGCCAGCGGCGCGGGTAGCACCGCGGGATGACGCGATCGAACGGAGGACCGCCTCGGTGAGCAGCGTGCGAAGGCTCTACGAGCGTTTCCGGCTGCTCATTCACGAGGGTGCCAAGTTCGGCATCATCGGTGCCATCGGGGTTGTGATGTACAACCTCGTGAACGGGCTGCTGCACTTCAAGCTGCACACCGGACCGCTGACAGCCGCCACCGTCGCCGTCATCGTCACCACGGGTACCAGCTACGTCGCCAACCGCTACTGGAGCTTCCGGCACAGGGAGCGCACGACCGTGCCGCGCGAGACCGTGATGTTCTTCGCGCTGAACGGGGTCGGACTGCTGATCCAGTGGGCCGTCGTCGGCTTCACGGTCTACGGTCTCGGCGAGACCGGAAAGCTTGCCAACGTCGTCGCCAACAACGTCGGCATCGTGCTCGGCACGGTTTTCCGCTTCTGGTCCTACCGCAAGTGGGTGTGGGCGGCGCCGCAGCCAGCGCCGCAGGGACACGAGGTGCTCGAGCCCGCGCTCGCGTCGGCGCGGAGCCAGGCCGATCTGGGCCAGGCCGATCTGGCTGAGCTGTCTTCCCCGGCCGGAGACGAGGCCGGAAAGCCGCATTGAGCAGTACCAGCACTACCCCAGGGCTTGTCCAGCGCGTCGCTGAGCTCTACCGGCGTTTCCGCCACGTCATCCACGAAGGTGCCAAGTTCCTGATCGTCGGCGCGATCGGGATCGGCGTCACCAACCTGGTCTTCATCCCCCTGCACGGCCCGCTCGGGCTTGGGCCGCTGACATCGGTGACGATCGCCACCGTCGTCGCGACGGTCGTCACCTTCCTCGGCAACCGGTACTGGAGCTTCCGGCACCGTGACGGCGCCGGCACCGCCAGGGAAGGCGTGACCTTCTTCGCGCTGAACGGCGTCGGGCTGCTGATCCAGTACGCGGTCCTCGGTTTCAGCAACTACGCGCTCGGGCTGACGACCAGGCTCGAGAACGTCATCGCCGTGAATATCGGGATCGGGATCGGCACGCTGTTCCGCTTCTGGTCCTACCGCAAGTGGGTCTGGGTGCCGCCTGAGGTCCGCCTGGAGCGGCTCAGGCACGGCCGGCATCGCAAGGGCCGCAGCGCCCACGCTCCCGTGGCGTCCGAGCCTGCCGTCGTCGGCAGCAAGCCGCCCGCGCCCGACGCCGGGCAGCGCACCTAGCGCGCGCGCGTTCGGTTCATGATCGGCAGCCGCCCGCGTGCTCGAGCAGCCGGTCCATCGGCACGGCCAGCACCGCTGCTCCGCGCCGCTGGCTCAGCACGCCCGTGGCGACCAGCCTGCTGACCACGTGGCCTTCGCGGGAGCGCGCGAGCTCGGGGTGCGCCAGCGGATCGTAGGCGGAGGGCGCCTGCACCAGGCCGGCCAGCACGGCCGCCTGCGGCCACGACAGCGCTCCAGGCCGGCGGCCGAAGTAGCCGCAGCTGGCTTGCTCTAGCCCGTAGAAGCCATGCCCGAAGTAGGCGACGTCGGCATACATGCGCAGGATCTGCTCGTTCGAGTAGCTGAACTTCAGCTTGATGCCCAGGGCCATCTCATACAGTTCCACCGTCATGCGGCTCTTGTTCCTGGCGTAGAGCAGCTTCCCGAGCTGCTGGTACAGCGTCGCGCCGCCCTGGTCCCTCCCCGTCACGAGCGACAGCAGCACGCGGCCGAGCGCCATCGGATCGAATCCTGGCTCGGAGGCGAACCTGTGGTCTTCGGTCGCGATCAGCGCATCGGCGAACCTTGCGGGCACGGGCGGGCCAGGGAAGCGCTCATGATGCGATCGGGCCTGCGCCCTTGCCAGCGACCACGCGTTGCCCACAGACGGAGTCGCCAGCAACAACACACCGGTCGCGACGAGCAAGACGGAGACCAGCGCAAGCACTGCCAGGAACGCACGGCGCAGCAAGCGTCGACCGCCCCCGAATCGCGGCACCCGCCGCACCGTCCCGTCTGCTGCCCGGGGCTGGTCCGGAGTCCACCGCCACCCGGGCTGCCCCCGCTCTGTCGTACTCACTGCTAGCGCAACGACCAGGGAATGCGCGAAGTGCCCTGACCCGTGCGGTCGTGGTCGGGACGCCGGGATTTGAACCCGGGCTCTCTGGTCCCCCAGACCAGCGCCTTAACCAAGCTGGGCCACGTCCCGTCGCCCTGTCGGACGGACAGATCATAGCGCAGGAATGCCGCTCAGCCAGCCGCGGGCCGATGGCGCCAGTGCACGTGCGCGCACGCCGCTAGACTGATGCCAACGCGCTGACGGAGACGAGTAGCGCCGGGTAACCGCGAGCACAGAGAGCCGACGGAAGCTGGGAAGGCGGCCTCGCGGCCGGGCGTGAAGACCCTCCCGAGTGCGGGGAGGAAGGGCTACCGTCACCGGCGGCGCGCCTCATGCCCCGCCGGCTAGCCCCCGTGACCGGGCAAGGAGGCGGCGACCGGACGCGGACGCCGCGAAAGTGTGGTGGCACCGCGAGTTCCCTTCTCGCCCGCACTCCCAAGGGATGTCACGAGCCTGGGAGTGTCAGATGAGACCGATCTCGCGCGGGCAGACCGAGGTTCCGGTCGCTCTCGGCCGGCGGGTGCTGGCCCGCGATCTGCCAGCCCACGCCGGCGAACGGGTAACCATAGCGGGCTGGCTGCACCGCAAGCGCCGGCTCAAGTCCGTGACGTTCCTCATCCTGCGGGACAGGACTGGGCTGGCGCAGGTGGTGCTGACGGCCGATGAGGCCGCCGCGCCGGTCGTAGCCGACCTGCCTGAGGAGACTGTCCTGGCGGTGGCGGGGCTGGTCACCGCCAGCGCGCAGGCGCCGGGCGGCGCCGAGGTGACCGAGCCTGCACTGACCGCGCTGAGCGAGCCGGCCGAACCGCCGCCGTTTGACCTGTACAGGCCGGCCGTCACGGCCGGCCTGCCGACCGTTCTCGACCACGCTCCCACGACGCTGCGGCACAGGCTGCTGCGGGCGGGCTTCGAGATCGCGGCCGCCAGCGTCGCTGGCTTCCGCGCCGCCATGGACGGACACGGTTTCACTGAGATCCAGACGCCGAAGATCGTGCGGTCGGCGACTGAGTCCGGCGCCAACGTGTTCGCGCTCGACTACTTCGGGCAGCGAGCTTTCCTCGCGCAGTCACCCCAGTTCTACAAGCAGGCGATGGTCGGTGTCTTCGAGCGGGTCTACGAGACAGGACCCGTGTTCCGCGCCGAGCCGCACGACACTGCCAGGCACCTGGCGCAGTACACGAGCCTGGACGCCGAGTTCGGCTTCATCACCGACCACCGGGACGTGATGGCCATGCTGCGGAAGGTCATCACGGGCATGGTCGCGGCGGTCGGCACGCGTGCTCGCGATGCCGTTGAGATTCTGGACATCAAGCTCCCCGCCGTGCCCGCACACATTCCCGAGATGCGCTTCACCGACGCGCAAGAGCTGATCGCCGCCAGGGCGGACTGGGACCCGCGCGGCGAACCTGACCTGTCCCCCTCCGACGAGCGCTGGCTCGGCGACTGGGCGGTTCGCGAGCACGGCAGCGACTTCCTGTTCGTGACCGGATACCCGATGGCCAAACGGCCGTTCTACACCTACCCCGACCCGGAGAACCCCGCCTTCTCGCGCAGCTTCGACCTGATTTTCCGTGGCATGGAGCTCGTCACAGGCGGCCAGCGGCTGCACAATCACGGCGACTACCTGGCGGCGCTGGCCACCAGGGGCGAAGACACCGCACCGTACGCGGGTTACCTGCAGGCATTCAGCCACGGCATGCCGCCGCACGGCGGCTTCGCGATCGGCCTGGAGCGCTGGACCGCCAGGCTGACCGGCGCGGCCAACCTCCGCGAGGTCACGCTCTTCCCGCGGGACCTGCACCGGCTCACCCCGTAGGCCGGCGGCGAACTCAGCCGGCCAGGCCGAGCGTGATCGCGTCGACCTCCGCCAGCTCCCCGGCTGACGGGGTCCAGTCCGCCGTGTCCGCGTTGGCCTTGACCTGCTCGGGTGACATGGCGCCCGCGATCACGCTGGCGCAGCCCGGCTGCGCCGCCAGGCAGGAGACCGCGACCGTCAGCAGCGAGACGCTGTGCGCGTCGGCCCAGCCCGCGAGCGCCTCGACGATATCGAGCTTAGCCTCGGTGACATAACCGTCCCTGCCCGCCAGCCTGGTGCCCTCCCTGGCTGGCTGACCGCGCCTGATCTTGCCGGTCAGCAGGCCGTTCGCGAGCGGGAAATAGGGCAGCACGCCGAGGCCGAAATGGCGTGCCGCGGGGACGACCTCGGCCTCGGCGGCGCGCTCGAGCAGAGACCAGTGGTTCTGCGCCGACACGAAGGGTACGCGGCCGTGCTTGTCAGCCAGGCACGCGGCCTCGGCGATCTGCCAGCCGCTGAAGTTCGAGTGGCCCAGGTAGCGCACCTTGCCGTCGGTGACCAGCTCGTCCAGCGCCTCGAGCGTCTCGGCGACCGGGGTGTTCGGATCCGGCGTGTGGACCTGGTACAGGTCGATGTGGTCGGTCCGCAGCCTGCGCAGCGACTCTTCGACCGCGTGCCTGATGTAGGCACGGCCGCCCTTCGCGCCAGCGGCGGGTCCGTACCCCATATCGGCGCCCTGGTGGCCGAACTTGGTCGCTAGCACGACCTGATCCCGCCGGCCGGACAGCACCTCGCCGATCAGCTCCTCTGAGCGCCCACCGCCGCCGTAGGTGTCGGCCGTGTCGAAGAGCGTTATGCCGCGGTCGATCGCCGCGTCGATGACCGCCCTGGTGCCGGCCAGGTCAAGCCTGCCGCCGAAGTTGTTGCAGCCGAGTCCCACGACCGACACAATGAGACCCGAGTCGCCGAGCGGCCTGTAGCGCATGATCTTGCCTTCACTGTCGCCGGTGATGATTGCCGATCAGATCGTACCGACTGGGCCGAACCGTCCCGAGGGCGGCGCGGCGGCGCGATATTCTGTGCCGCACCATGCCAGAGTCCCAGACGCCAGGACCTGTGGTCTTGCGGATCAGGCTCGGGGCGACGCTCCGCCGCCTGCGTGAGGCGCGCGGCATCAGCGCCCAGCAGGCCGCCGAGGCGATCAGGGGTTCTGACTCCAAGATCAGCAGGATGGAGCTCGGCCGCCACGCCGCGCGGGAAATCGACGTCAGCGACCTGCTCACCTTGTACGGCGTGACGGAGCTTGCTGACCGCGAACCGCTGCTGCTGCTGGCCAGCCAGGCGCTCGCCCAGCCGTGGTGGCGCGGCCACGCGGCTATCCTGCCGCCGTGGTTCCAGGCCTACCTCGGCGTCGAGGAGGCCGCCGAGTCCGTGCAGAGCTACGACACGCACTTTGTTCCCGGCCTTCTGCAGACCGCCGAGTACGCCGCCGGCCTGCTCGCGCACGCAAACTTCGGAGCGGAGGAGACCAGCGGCCTCCTCGACATCCTGGCCAGGCGGATCGAGCGGTTCGCGGGAGGTGGCTGGCGGCTCACCGCGGTGATCGACGAGGCTGTGCTGCACAGGCCGGTCGGCGGCAAGACCGCGTTCGCCGCCCAGCTCGAGCACCTGAGGGACGCCGCCGGATGGTCCGGCGTCACGGTCAGGATCAGGCCGTTCACCGCGGGTGCGCCACCGAGCCCGGCTGGCTTCACGATCCTGCGCTTCGCCGGCCATGAGCCTTCCGACTCCGTCTACTCCGAGCAGCTGACCAGCGCGAGCTACGTCGACAAGCCGGCCGATGTAGCCCGTTACGCCGCGACGATGGACCTGCTGCTCAGCACCAGCAAGCCGGCACGGCAGACAAGGACGATCATCACGGACGCACTGAGGGCGCTCACCTAAAGCCTTCTGGCCGCGGCGCCGATCAGCTGAGCCGATTCCTCAGGGGGCAGCGCCGACTCGCCGAGCGCGTCGAACATCTGCCGCACGTCGCGCACCTCACTCGCGCGCTGCTCAAGCAGCACCTGGCCGCGGATCCCCGGCGAGCAGGCGACGTCAGCGTCGTCTGGATCGGCGAAGCTCAGGATCCCGAACGAGCCGGACGGCAGCTGACGCTGCCGGCATCCGAGCCGCAGCACCTGGATCGTCACGTGCGGGGCGCTGCCCGCCTCGATGACGTGCTCCAGCTGTGCCCGCATCACATCGGCCGCTGCCACGGCCCGACTCAGCACGGACTCGTCCACGATCAGCCTCAGCCTGATCGGGTCAACGCCGATCAGGACGTCCTGACGGCGCATGCCAATCCCGACGAGCCGCTCCGCCTGATCGACGGCCAGGCCCGGCCGCCTCGCCGAGATCACCGCCCTGGCGTAGTCCCTGGTCCACACCAGGGCATGCACGACCTGGGACTGAAAAGCGCGCAGTTCCGACGCCTCAGCCTCCAGGCCCAGATAGGTGCCAGTGCCCGCGGGAAGCAGATCTTCCGATCCAACCCACCAGCCCTTGCGCTGGCCCTCGCGGGCAAGGTCCATGAGACTCCGGCGCTGGGCAGCGTCGTGAACGCCGTACAAGTCGAGCATGAGCGCAAGGTAGCTGGTCCTGGTCGGGGCCTTGCCGGTTTCGATCCTTGAGAGCGTCGACGGGGCCACGCCCAGCTCGCTCGCTACCTCCTCAAGCCGCAACGACCGCTGCTCGCGCAGCCGCCTCAAATCACTGCCGAGCCTGCGCCGCCGAATGGTCGGTCCTACCAACACGGAACGTCACCTCCTGCCTCGACGAGGCCATTATTCGGAATCGGGCTGGTTCCCCAGGGAGCTCAGCCCACCTTACAGCCTGGCGTACATGGGATCCCATTTGCAATCGCGCCACGCCGATCTGCCCAATGCACTTGTAACTTCTGCACTCCCATTGAAAGGATAGACCCGAAGCCGCGAGGAGGATCGCCGGAAGGAGTGACCCATGCCCGCGGAAACGGCTCGGGGCAGCACACCCATCGCTGACCCGCCATTACTGATCTACTGGGTGATACTCGGCAGGATCACCTTGCCGGGACGGCCTGAGCGCGTGCGCGAGGCCAGGCAGTTCGTTGCCGGGCTGCTCGGCGACGCACACGCGCAGACGGACACCGCCGTGCTGCTGACATCCGAACTCATGACGAACGCCGTCAGGCACACCAGGTCGGGGCTGCCCGGAGGAACGGTCGACCTGGTGGTGGCCGCCAAGGCGGCCGATTTCATGGTGTCCGTCATCGACGCCGGGTCAGACGTCACGATGCCAGAGCCGGGCACCGGCCCCGGCGGCGAGAACGGCCATGGCCTGCTGCTGGTGGCGAGCCTTTCCGACGACTGGGGACATGAAAACGACGGCGGCCGCACTGTCGTCTGGTTCCGGCTCGGTTGGTTACCAGCCTCGCAGTCCGGCATTGCGCTCAGAGTGGTTCAGGACAGCCACGACGAGAGCGCGGGGGACGCACCATGGCGAGAGCAGCCAGCGGACATGGCTGCCCGGTAGAGGCCTCGTTCGATCCGCTCTCACCGGTCTACCTGCTTCTGGCGCCCCGCGCGCCGCGGGACGCGGCGGATCGCTTCTCCTTCAGCCGCATCGACAGGTGCACGGGGGTGCCATGGAAACCGAACTCCTCGCGCAGCCGCCGCTCGATGAACCGCCGGTACCCGGCCTGCAGGAAGCCCGAGGTGAACAGCACGAAGTGCGGTGGCTGAATCCCCGCCTGTGTCGCGAACATGATCTTCGGCTGCTTGCCGCCGCGGACTGGCGGCGGAGTCGCCGCGATCAGGGCCGACAACCAGGCGTTCAGCCGGCCGGTGGGCACCCGCGTCTCCCAGCCTGCCAGCGCGGTCTCCAGCGCGGGCACCAGGCGGTCGACGTGCCAGCCCGTCGCCGCCGAGACATTGACCCTGGGTGCCCAGCGCGCCGTGTACAACTGCCGGTCGACCTCCCGGTCGAGGACGTGCCTGCGGTCCTCGTCAACCAGGTCCCATTTGTTGTACGCGATCACCAGTGCCCGGCCCGCCTCGATCACCATGGAGATGATCCGCAGGTCTTGCTCCGCAAGCGGCTCGCTCGCGTCGATGAGGACCACCGCGACCTCGGCCCTGTCAAGCGCGCGCTCGGTCCGCAGCGCGGCGAAGTAGTCGGCGCCTTGCGCCTCCCTGAACCGCCGCCTGATGCCGGCGGTGTCGACAAACCGCCAGGTCACCCCGCCCAGTTCGATGAGCTCGTCGACCGGGTCCCGGGTCGTCCCGGCGACCGGATCCACCAGCACCCTGTCCTGCCCGGCTAGCTTGTTCAGCAGGCTCGACTTCCCGACGTTAGGCCTGCCGATCAGGGCCACCCGGCGCGGCCCCGCTTCAGCATCTGCCCGGTCTTCAGGGGCCTCGGGCAGCGCATCGAGGACAGCGTCGAGCAGATCGCCGCTGCCCCTGCCGTGCAGCGCGCTGACCGGGACAGGCTCACCGAGCCCCAGCGACCAGAGTGACGACGCGCCAGCCTCGGCAGGAGCGTCGTCGACCTTGTTGGCGGCCAGGACCACCGGCTTGCGCGAGCGGCGGAGCACGGCAGCCACGGCGGCATCGGCATCGGTCACGCCGACCACGGCGTCGGTCACGAACAGCACCGCGTCGGCGGCATCCACGGCGACCCTGGCCTGAGCGGCAACCCTGGCAGCCAGCACCGCCGATCCTTCGACGGCCGGCTCCCAGCCCCCGGTGTCGACGAGCGTGAACGCACGCCCCCGCCATGTCGCGTCGTACGCCACCCGGTCCCTGGTCACTCCTGGCGTGTCCTCTACGACCGCCTGCCTGCTGCCGAGTATCCGGTTCACCAGTGTCGACTTGCCGACATTCGGCCGGCCGACGACGGCGAGCACTGGCGCGCTGCCCTGGCCCGCCTGACCCTCGCCAGGAGCCTGCACTTCCTCGTTCACGCGTCCGCCCGCCTCGCGGTGACAAGGCTGACGATGCGCGCGATGACGTCAGCGAGGCCCATGTCGGTCGCATCGATCTCGACTGCGTCGCCGGCCATCTGGCTCTGCGGCGCGTCTCGCTGATCGCGCCGAGCCTGCTCGGCCATGGTGACCGCGGCACTCGGCGGCTTGTCCCCGCGGCTTGCGGAACCCAATTCGGCCGCCCGGCGCTCGGCCCTGACCTGCTCGCTAGCGGTCAGGAACACTTTCGCCGTCGCGCCGGGTGCCACGACCGTTCCGATATCCCTGCCCTCGGCGACGATTCCGCCTGCCACTGCCGCGCCCGCGATGATCTCCTGCTGCTGGCCGATCAGCAGGGCACGGACCTCGGGAACGGCAGCGACCAGGCTCACGACGTTCGACACATGCCTGTTCCTGATCGCGGCGGTGACGTCGATCCCGTCCACCCGCACCCGCGGCGCCGCCGGGTCTGTGCTGATCTCAATGCTCAGGTCCTGGGTGTGCCCGGCCACCGCGGCGGCATCTGCCAGGTCGACATCATGCTCCAGCATCCACCACGTCACTGCCCGGTACATCGCGCCGGTGTCCAGGTAGCGCAGGCCGAGTGCGGTGGCGGTACCGCGGGCCGCGCTCGACTTGCCAGAACCGGACGGCCCGTCGACGGCAATGACCAGCGACCGTCCGTCCTCCGTGCCAGACGCCGCCGGCCGCATGCCTGTCACCGAATGTGTCACGCAGGCGATGCTACCGGCCAGCCGGCAGCGGCCAGCGCGGCCGCGAGGGCCTGGGCTGACTCTGGGCGGACCGACAGCTCAGCGACGCCGGCCGGCAGTCCTGGCGAGTGCTCGATCCTGACGTCCTCGATGTTGATTCCGGCGGCCCCGGCCGCCGCGAACAGCCTGGCCAGCTCGCCTGGAGTGTCAGCGATCACGACCTGCACCGCCGCGTAATCCGGTGCCGGGCCGCCCCGCTTGCCGGGAATCCGCGCCACGCCCTCACGGCCCGCCTCCAGCGCCGCCGTCAGCTGCTTGGCGGCGTCATCGTCGCCAGCGGCAATGGCCCTGAGCACGTCCGCTGCCGTGGTGAGCTGGCTGACGAGGGCCCTGACAACGTCATGCGCCTCGACGGCGTTCGCCGCGAGGATCTCGGTCCACAAGCCAGCGTCGCTGGCCGCGATCCTGGTCACGTCGCGCAAGCCGGGCCCGGCCAGCGCGAGCGCGCCAGCCGGCGCGCCAGCGCATTGCGCCGCCATCGCGCTGGCGACCAGGTGCGGCACGTGCGACACCAGCGCTACCCAGCGGTCGTGCTCGGCCGGCGGCATCAGGACGGGCTGGGCTCGGCAGGTGCGGGCCAGGCCGCTCACCGCGGTGACGCACGCGTCCGATGACTCGGCGGCCGGGCAGATCACCCACGGCTGGCCGGCGAACAGGTCAGCCCTGGCAGCGGCCGGGCCTGACCGCTCGCGACCCGACATCGGGTGACCTGGGACAAACGTCGCCAGGTTGCAGCCGGCCGCCCTGGCCTGACGCAGCGGCGACTCCTTGACGCTGGCCACGTCGGTGTAGCAGCTAGCGAGGCGCCGGCGCTGCGCTCCCGCCAAGGCCCCGGCTACCGCACCAGGCGGCACCGCGAGCACAGCGAAATCGGCCAGGAAGGAACCCGCGCCTGGCCTGCCTCCGTCCGGCAGTACCTGGCCAGCGCCCAATTCCGCGGCCATCCGCACCGCTGCCTGGTCGGTGTCCGTGAGCCAGACCTCGGTGCCGTGCTCGCGCAACGCCAGCGCGATCGAAGTGCCGATCAGGCCGGTACCGATGACTACCGCGGACCCAGGCGGTGCTACCGCGCCGGTCACCGGCACCTCGCGCCAGTCATTGCGCGATGTCCAGCCGCAGGGCGGCCGCGCCCCGCAAGTAGACATGCTGGACCTGCGCCCTGGTCAGGCCCGTCTCGACGTGCATCATCAGGCGCACCACCCGCGGCATTGCGCCGGGCACCCCGATCTCCGCGCAGCACAGCAGCGGCACCTCCTGGAAGCCGAGCGACCTGGCAGCAAGCGCGGGAAACTCGGACCGCAAGTCCGGAGTCGCCGAGAAGATGACGCTGATCACATGGTCAGTGCTCAGGCCGTTCCGTTCCATCACCTGGGTCACAAGCTCGGCTGTGCCATCCAGTATCTCCTGACGGTCATCCGCACCGACCTGGATGGCGCCCCTAATAGCCCTGACCGCCACGATCGCTCCCTTCCCCCGCGGCTCTCCCGTGACTTTATCCGCCCCTGTGACCAGTCGCGTCCTGGCGGGCGCCTCCGTCGCGTCCTGCCGGACGCCCACGTCGCGCGCGGCAGCGGCTGGCTACATTCCCACGGCGGCATAGAGGTTCCCGACCTCCGCAGTGGTTAGCCGCCGTGACGTTCCGGGCCTGAGCGACCCGAGGCTGACCGGGCCGACCTGCGTGCGCACGAGCCTGCTGACCGGGTGGCCGACCGCGGCCAGCATCCGCCGCACGACGTGCTTACGCCCCTCGTGCAAGGTGATCTCGACGAGAACGCGGGTGCCGGCCTGCTCGACTACCCGGAACCTGTCGGCGGTCACGGTGCCATCCTCCAGTTCCACCCCGGTGGTCAGCCGGCGGGCCAGGTCCTTGCGCACCGGGCCGCGCACATCGGCGAGATACGTCTTCAGGACCCCGTACCGCGGATGAGCCAGCCGGTGCGCGAGCTCACCGTCGTTGGTGAGCAAGATCAGGCCCTCGGTCTCGTAGTCAAGACGGCCGACGTGGAACAGCCGCTCTCCGCGATCGGCCACCAGGTCGGCGATGGTCCGCCTGCCCCGGTCGTCCGACATGGTGCTCAGCACGCCGACTGGCTTGTTGAGCGCGAGGTAGACCAGGTCCTCACTGGCCGGAATCCGCTGGCCGTCGACGCGGATGACCTGCGTTTTCGGGTCGACCCTGGCGCCGAACCTGCGCACGATCTCGCCGTCGACCTCGACTCGCCCAGCGCCGATCAGTTCCTCGCAGCTTCGGCGGCTGCCGACCCCCGCCGCCGCGAGCACCTTCTGCAGCCGCACCCCTCCTGGCACGTCCGTGAGCGAGTCCCGCTGGCCTGGCTCGATCCCCCAGTCGTCGTCATCATCATCGAATGCGCCGGCCGCCCTGCCCGGCGATGGGCGTACCTGGGCCGGCTGCCAGGACCCGCACCCCTATCACGACGCTCGGCCATCGCCGTTATCCTGTTCATCGTCGACCTGGTCGGGCAGGAACGGCGCCAGCTCGGGCAGCTGATCCAGGCTAGCCAGGCCGAGACGCTCGAGGAAATACGCGGTCGTGCGGAACAGGACCGCCCCCGTCTCGTGGTCGGTGCCCGCCTCCTCGACCAAGCCGCGCAGGGTGAGCGTGCGCATCACGCCGTCGCAGTTGACGCCTCGCACCGCAGACACCTGTGCCCGCCCGACCGGCTGCCGGTAAGCGACCACCGCCAGGGTCTCCAGCGCCGCCTGCGTCAGCCTGACCTCCTGGCCGTCCCTGACAAACTTCTCGACGAGCGGCGCGTATTCCGCCCTGGTGTAATAGCGCCAGCCGCCAGCTACCTCGCGCAAGTCGAAACCGCGGCCCTGCTCGGTGTACCGGGCCGCGAGGTCGTGCAGGGCCGCGGCCACGTCCTGCTGCGCGACCTCGAGCACCTGCGCGAGCATGTTCTCGGGGACGGGCTCGTCGGCCACCAGCAAGATTGCCTCGATGGCCGGCTGCAGTCCGGACGAGGACTCGCCGGTGCCCGGCAACGGCTCTTCGATCATCGTGACTTGTCGTCCGCTCCGCCCGGCTCGCCGGACATGGTGCTGGCAGATGGCTGGCCGACTGCAGGATCCGGCGCGATCCAGGTGATGAACAGCTCACCGAGCGCGCTCACCTGCTCGAAGGAGACGCACCTGTCCCGGTACAGATCGAGAACTGCCAGGAAGCGCGCCACGATCTCGTAGGTATCTTCGCAGTCTGCCGAGAGCTCGTTGAATGAGGCCCGACCTGCGGCGCGCAGCTTCCCGCTGACGATGCCGGCCTGCTCGCGCACTGTGGTCCGCGGCACGTGCAGATGTGCCGTGGAAACGACGGGGGTGGCCCGCGGCGCGAGCGCCGCAGCGGCAATCGCCGCGAACTGCCTGGCCGTCAGCCCGAGCAGCACTTCGGGCAGCAGTTCAGCGAAACTGGGCTCCATGGGGACCCGGCGCGGGAACCTGCGGCCCTGGTCGGTCATCTGGGCCGCGAACATCGCCGCCGCCTCTTTGTACGCCCGGTACTGCAGCAGCCTGGCGAACAGCAGGTCCCTTGCCTCGAGCAGGGCTAGGTCCTCTTCGTCGTCGACCTCACCGGCCGGAAGGAGCCTGGCTGCCTTCAGGTCAAGCAGCGTTGCCGCGACGACCAGGAAATAGCTGGCCTGATCGAGTTCCCAGCGCCCGGCGAGCGCGCCGATGTAGCTGATGAACTCGTCGGTGACCGACGACAGCGCGATCTCCGTGATATCGAGCTTGTGCTTAGAGATCAGCGCGAGCAGCAGGTCGAAAGGGCCTTCGAAGACGTCCAGGTGGACCTCGAAAGCACCGCCCTGTGCTGGCCCCGGGGGGCGACCCCCGGGATCCCCCGCATGTGCTGGCCCCGGGGGGCGACCGGGATCCCCCGCTGGCGGACCATGCGCGGCTTCGCCCGGCCCTTCTGTCATAACTGAGGTCAACGTCCGTCCCGCAGCCGCCTGGCCATCAGGCTGTCGGCACCTTCGGCGTCCAAGTCGGCAAGCAGCACCGCAATCGCCTCCCTGACGATCCGGCCCCGGTCTGCCGACATCCCGTAGCTGCGCAGCGTCAGCCTGGCTCGTTCAAGCTCGAGCAACTCGGCCTCTGATAGGTACACAGTGATCTTATGGCTGTGGCCCTCGCGGCCGGTCGCTTGCCGCTGCTCGATGCTGGCTGGCAGCGCCGCCGCCGACGCGGGGCGCAGCAGTTCCGCTATGCCAGGGACTCTTACCCGCCGTTGACTTGACCTGCGAGTTCGGCCCTGCGCCACCGGTAAAGCACCTCCCTGGCGAGCTCCCGGTAGGAAGCTGCTCCAGCCGACGAGGGATCGAAAATGGTGATCGGCTCTCCGGCGACGGAGGCATCAGGGAACCGGACCGTCCGGTTAATGACGGTATGGAATACCTTGTCGCCGAACCCGGCGACGACGCCGGCAAGGACCTCTCGAGTGTGCAGCGTACGCGAGTCATACATGGTGGCAAGGAGCCCGTCCATCCCTAGTTTGGGGCTCAGCCTCGTCGAGACCTTGTCGATCGTCTCCATCAGCAGCGCGACGCCTCGCATCGCGAAGTACTCGCATTCCAGCGGCACGAGAACGCCGTCCGCGCACGCCAGCGCGTTGACCGTCAGCAGTCCGAGCGACGGCTGGCAGTCGATCAGGACGATGTCGTACTCGGTCAGCAGCGGTGCCAGTACCCGGCCGAGCACGAACTCCCTGCCTACTTCGTGCACGAGCTGGACCTCGGCTCCAGAGAGGTCGATGTTGCTCGGCAGCAGGTCCATGCCGTCGACCTTGGTCTGGAAGAGCACATCGCTGGCCGTGACGTTGGCATCCATGAGCACGTTGTACACGGTCGCGTCGAGTTCGTGCGGCTGGAAGCCCAGCCCCACCGACAGCGCGCCCTGCGGGTCGAAGTCGACCAGGAGCACCCGGCGCCCGACTTCCGCCAGGGCGGCACCAAGGCTGATCGTGGTGGTGGTCTTGCCGACGCCGCCCTTCTGGTTGCACACGGCCACCACGCGGGCCGGACCGTGCGTCAGCAGCGGCTCTGGATCGGGGAATACCGGAAGCGGGCGGCCGGTCGGGCCGATGACGCCGGCACTGGCTTCCGTTGTCCCTGAGGCTGACACGGTAACGAGCACCTCCCCGGCGGCACGCACGCTGCGGGCCGCTGCCTTCCGGACTTTAGAGCCTGCCTGGGGTCGCGGCAAGCCGACTCACCCTTTGCGGGGAAACGGGTTCGCGCATTCGCCCTGGTCTGCGCCTGCCTGCCGGTTCGGGATATGGCGGGCTCAGTGCAGTGCACGCGGATGCGACGCGGCGTACACCTCGCGCAGCTTGTCCACCGTCACGAGCGTGTAGACCTGCGTGGTGCTGACCGAGGCGTGACCAAGCAATTCCTGCACCACCCGGACATCGGCGCCGCCATCGAGCAGATGGGTGGCGAAGGAATGGCGCAGCATATGGGGCGATACCTCGGCCAGCCCGGCCCGCTCGGCCGCAACCCGCAAGGCACCCCAGGCGCCCTGCCTCGTCAGGCGGCCGCCCCTGGCGTTGAGGAAGACGGCCGGGCTTGGCTGACCCGATCGCGCGCTGGCCGCGAGCACGGGCCTGGCCTGGACCAGGTAGGCCTCAAGTGCCGCGCGCGCGTAGCTGCCGACAGGCACGATGCGCTGACGGCCGCCCTTACCAGCCAGCCGCACCGTGGCGGGCGCGCCGCCGGCGTCGCGCTGCTGGCCTGCGCGGACGGCGCCCCGGCGTCGGGCACTTCCGTCCTCGTCACGTGCTGGCAGGTCGAGGTCATCGACGTCCAGGCCGACGGCCTCAGAGATCCGTGCTCCTGTTCCGTACAGCAACTCGAGCAGCGCCCGGTCCCTGCGCTGGGCGGGAGCGTCGCCCGCGATCTGCAGCAACCGCTCCACATCGGGAATCGACACCGCCCGCGGCAGCCGCCTCGGCGGAGCCGGCGGCCGCACGGACCTGGCCGGGTCAGCCGCCGTGATGCCCTCGGCCACCGCGAACGCGTGCAAGCCACGGACGGCCACCACAGCCCGGCCCGCAGAGCTAGCGGCGAGCGGGCGATGCTGCTCATCGCCCTCGCGCAGCCTGGCCAGGTACTCGGCGACATCCTTGGTGCTCACCGCGCCGATCTCGGTACGCCCGGCAGCAGCCAGGGTGGCGACGTACCGCTGCAGATCCCTGCGGTATGCCTCGATGGTGTGGGCGGCCAGCCCGCGCTCGACGGTCAGATGATCGAGGTACCGGCGGGTGGCCGCAGCAATGGTGGTCAGCCCCGATCTCCTGCCCTCGCGATTCCCCTCGGCCCGCTCCCGCTAGGCCAGGACATCGGCCAGCGAGGTCCACGAGAGCCCGTGCGCCTCGGCGACCGGCCGGCACGTCACCGCGCCATCATGGGTATTCAGACCGGGCGCGAAGTACTTGTCTGCCCGCAATGCGTCGCGCCAGCCGCGGTTCGCGATCTCGATGGCGTAAGGCAGGGTCACGTTGGTCAGCGCGTAGGTCGACGTGTGCGGCACGGCGCCTGGCATGTTGGCCACGCAGTAGAAGACCGAGTCGTGCACCAGGTATATCGGATCCGCGTGAGTGGTCGGTCTGGAGGCCTCGAAGCAGCCGCCCTGGTCGATAGAGATGTCCACCAGGACCGAGCCCTGCTTCATCCGCGACACGAGCTCGTCGCTGATCAGCATCGGCGCCTTCGCACCGGGCACGAGGACAGCGCCGATCACCAGGTCGGCATCGATGACCGCGCGCTCGATCTCGTAGGTGTTCGACGCCACGGTCTGCAGATGCCCCTGGTAGATCGCGTCGGCTGACCTGAGCCTGGCGACGTTCTTGTCCACGAGCAGCACCTCTGCCTGCATGCCGAGCGCGATGGCGGCCGCGTTCATCCCTGACACGCCGGCTCCGAGGACGACGACCTTAGCCGCGTACACGCCGGAGACGCCGCCCATCAGCACCCCGCGCCCGCCGCCGTCCCGCTGCAGGTGATGCGCGCCAACCTGGGGCGCCATCCGCCCCGCCACCTCTGACATCGGAGCGAGCAGCGGCAGCGACCCGTCCGGCGCCTGCACAGTCTCGTACGCGATCGCGGTGATGCCCGAGCCGAGCAGCGCATCCGTGCACGTCTTGGAGGCGGCGAGGTGAAGGTAGGTGAAGAGCACCTGGTCCTTGCGCATCCTGTGGTACTCCTCAGCCACAGGTTCCTTGACCTTGAGTACCAGGTCCGCGGTCTGCCAGACGTCGTCGGCAGCCGGCAGCATGCTGGCCCCGGCGGCGACGAAATCCGCATCGGGTATCGAGGAGCCGATGCCCGCGCTCGCCTGGATGAATACGTCGTGCCCGTTCCTGACGAACTCGTTGACGCCGGCCGGCGTGATGGCCACCCGGTACTCGTGGTTCTTGACTTCCTTGGGAACGCCGACCTTCATGACGCTTCAGTCCTCCTCTGGGGCATCCGTCGCGCGCAGCGCGGCGAACCCGTCCCGCCGCGCGGCCATCGCGGCCAGCACCCCGATCATCATGACGCCGTTGTGCAGGTTCCCGGCCAGAATGCGGGAAACCACCACATCGAGCGGTGCCCACTCGACCGTCAGATGCGCCTCCTCGTGGTCGGGAACGTAGTCACGTTCAGCTTCGGGCACGCGGGTCAGGCCGCGGGCCAGGTAGACCCGCAGCCGCTCGCTCGTGATTCCCGGGGAGGTGAAGAAATCAGCAAGCACCTGCCAGTCTGCGGCCAGGTAGCCAGCCTCTTCAAGCAGTTCGCGCCGAGCTGTTACCAGTGGCGGCTCTCCTGCCACATCGCGCAGCCCGGCCGGTATCTCCCAGAGCATCCTGCCAACCGGATGGCGGTACTGCCTGATCAGCAGGACCTGGCCGGCCTCATCGAGTGCGACGATGCCGACCGCGCCAGGGTGCTCGATGACCTCCCGGCCCGCCTGCGCGCCATCGGGCATCGCGACCAGGTCCCGCCGGACAGTGACGACGGCGCCTTTGGCGAGGTCCTCACTGCTGACGACCGGCCAGTTGGCCGTCACATCGGAGAGCCACTGGGCTTCTCCCGCACAGGACGTCTCGTTCATGCGCTCGCGACCGAACGGCTGCCGGCCGCGGCGGTCACCGGCTGCCCGGTCGGCTTGACCCGCGATCGCTCGATCGCCGCCGCGATCAGCCCGCTGAAGAGCGGGTGCGGCCTGGTGGGCCGGGACAGGAACTCAGGATGGGCCTGCGTGGCCACGAAGAACGGATGGATCTCCGGCGGCAGCTCCACGAACTCGACCAGCCTGCCGTCGGGTGACATGCCCGAGCAGACCAGGCCGGCGGCTTCGAGCGCTGGGCGGTAGGAGTTGTTGACCTCGTACCTGTGCCGGTGCCGCTCGTGCACGACCTCGGAGCCGTACAGGTTCCTGACGATGCTGCCCTCGGCAAGCACGGCCGGATAAAGGCCGAGCCGCATCGTGCCGCCCATGTCCCGCTCGCCGGCGATGACGTCTTCCTGATCAGGCATGGTTGCCACGACAGGATGCGGGGTCTGCGGGTCGAACTCGGCGCTGTTCGCGTTCTCCAGGCTGGCCACGTCCCTGCCGATCTCGATCGCCATGCACTGCAGCCCAAGGCAGAGCCCGAGGATCGGGATCTTGTTCACGCGGGCGTGCCGGACCGCGCCGATCTTGCCCTCGATGCCGCGGACGCCGAAGCCCCCGGGCACCAGGATGCCGTCGACGCCGTCCAGGTGCCGCGCGGCGCCATCAGCGGTCTGGCAGTCGTCGCTGGCGACCCAGCGGATGTTGACCCCGGCGTCGTTGCCGAAACCGCCCGCCCGCAGCGCCTCGGCCGGCGACAGGTAGGCATCTGGCAGGTCGACGTACTTGCCGACCAGAGCGATCGTGACGCTCCTGGCCGGCCGGTGCACCCTTGCCAGCAGGTCGTTCCAGTCGCTCCAGTCGACGTCTCGGAACGGCAGGCCGAGCCGGCGCACCGCGTAGGCGTCGAGGCCTTCGGCATGCAGCACCTTGGGGATGTCATAGATCGACGGTGCGTCAGGGGCGGACACCACCGCCTCCTCGTCGACGTCGCACATCAGGCTGACCTTCCGCTTCAGGCCGCCGCTGATCGCGCGGTCCGACCGGCAGACGATCGCGTCGGGCTGGATGCCGATGCTGCGCAGCGCCGCCACGGAGTGCTGCGTCGGCTTGGTCTTCAGCTCACCGGACGGCCCGATGTACGGCAGCAGCGACACGTGCAGGAAGAAGCACCTGTCCCTGCCGATTTCGTGCCTGATCTGCCTGATCGCCTCCAGGAACGGCAGCGACTCGATATCGCCTACCGTGCCGCCCACCTCTGTGATGACCACATCGGTCTGCGGGCCGCCCATCTCGACGATGCGGCTCTTAATCTCGTTCGTGATGTGCGGGATCACCTGGACGGTATCGCCGAGGTAGTCGCCGCGGCGCTCCTTGGCGATCACGCTCGAGTAGATCTGCCCGGTCGTCACGTTCGACGAGCCGGGCAGCCTGATATCGAGGAACCGCTCGTAGTGGCCGACATCAAGGTCAGTCTCGGTGCCGTCGTCGGTCACGAAGACCTCGCCATGCTGGAACGGGTTCATCGTGCCAGGATCGACGTTGAGGTACGGATCCAGCTTCTGCATGCTCACGCGCAGGCCACGCATCTTCAGCAGGCGGCCGAGGCTGGATGCGGTCAGGCCCTTGCCGAGGCTGGATGCGACGCCTCCGGTTACAAAGACATGCCTGGTCAGAACAGGTCGTGTGGTAAGCGCTGACGTCGCCAAGTTGGCTCCCGTGGTCGGTGCCGGCGGTCGCTGCCCGCCGGTCCACGGGGTCTCAGAATATCAGGAACGGCCCTTACTGACCTGGACCGACACCGCATCGGCCCTGAGCATTGACCGGCCAGCCACAGGCGGCGCAGGTCACGTGGCGCATGCGGCTCGTCCCAGGACGTGGATCGGCGCTGCGGAGCAGAGTGCCGGGTGAGTCCGGTTAAATATGCTAGGTCTGGGTGTTTTGCCGGGCCACGCGGACCACGGGAGGCGCACGGGTGACGGGTGACGCGGCGATCGCAGGCCTCGGTATGACACGCCTCGGGCGGGTCTTCGGCTCGAGTCCGCGCCGGCTCGCGGCCGCGGCGGTCCGGCTGGCCGCCGCTGACGCGGGGATCGCCATGTCCGATCTGGACGGGCTGCTGATCTGCCCGGGCATCACCGGCGGCCTCGACGTCGGCCTGGCCGCCCAGCTCGGGATGCGGGACCTCGCACTGCTCGCCGTCGTCAACAGCTTCGGCGCGTCAGCCGCGACGGCCGTGCAGGTTGCCGCGCAGGCCGTAACGAGCGGCGCCGCGCGGGCCGTGGCCTGCGTGTTCGCCGATACGCCGCTGCGGGAGGGACAGCCGGCCGGAAGCGCGTTCGGCCGCGGTGGCGAGCCGGCCGCCGCCGGACCGCCCGAGCGGCATGGCCTTCCCGGCCTCGCCGCGGGCTACGGGTTCAGCAGCGTCACCGTGTACTACGCCCTGGCCGCCAGGCGGCACATGGAGCGGTTCCGCACGACGTCAGAGCAGCTCGGCGCCATCGCGGTCGCGCAGCGGCAGTGGGCGCGCGGCAATCCGGCCGCGCAGTACCGAGAGCCGATCACGCTGGCCGACCACCAGCGGTCGCGCTGGGTCGCCGAGCCGCTGCACCTGCTTGACTGCTCGCTTGTCTCCAACGGCGCTATCGCCGTGATCGTCACCTCGGCGCGGGCCGCGGCTGACGGCGCGCGGCCGCCGGTGCACGTCTGGGGCTGGGGTCAGGGTCACCCCGGTCAGCCGATGGCACGCGGCAGCGAGTTCGGCCTGGTCACCGGCGCTGTCCAGGCCGGGCGCGCGGCAATGGCCAGGGCCGGGGTGAAGCCCGCTGACGTCACGATGTGCCAGATCTATGACTGCTATACCTACACGGTGCTGGTGACCCTCGAGGACTACGGGTTCTGCGGCAAGGGAGAAGGCGGGCCGTTCGCGGCCAGCGGCGCGCTCGCTCCCGGCGGATCGCTGCCGGTCAACACCGGTGGCGGGCAGCTGTCCGCGTACTACATGTGGGGGTTCACGCCGTTGTCCGAGGCCGTCATTCAAGCTCGCGGCGAGGGTGGCGAGCGCCAGTCTCCCGCCACCGACGTGATCCTGGTCAGCGGGAACGGCGGCATCCTGTCCCACCACGGGACGCTCATCGTCAGCCCGCACCCCCGCGATGGCGCTGGCCAGGGCCGCCGCCAGGCTGGCCGCACGGTTTCGGCAACGGTCCCCGCCCAGCCGGGCCCTGCCGGACCAGGCCCGGCCGGAACGGGTGTCGCCGGAACGGCGGAGCAGGACGGGTCCGAGGACGCGACGAGCGCGCTGACGCTGGCCGGCCCGGGCCACCTTGGCGTCGTCAGGCCCGACGCGCGCAGCGCGCCGTTCTTCGCGGCCGCCGCCGAGGGCGTCCTGGCGATCAGGCGCTGTGAGGAGTGCGGCACATGGCTCGCTCCCGCGGCTGGCGGCTGCACGGGGTGCTCGCGGGATGGCGAGCCTGGCTGGGCTCAGGCTTCGGGCCGCGGCACGCTGGTTAGCTGGTCGGTCGTGCATCCGCGGCATGGCGGGCCAGTCGCCGTGCCCGCCATGGTCGAGCTGGAAGAAGGCCCGTGGCTGTCGGCCGGACTTGTGCTGGCCAGCCCCGGGGAGCTGGCGTCCGTGCGGGCGGGGCAGCCCGTCAGCGCCAGGTTCATTCACCCTGACGAGGGCGCGAGCTACCCGGTGTTCGGCCCGCTGCTCAGTCCCGGCTGAGTCAGCGGAGCCGACGGCAGCGGGGCCTGGTGCGCCGCGGCAGCGGCCGGCTCGTGCCCTGTCGCCGCACCGAATCGCGCCAGCGCGATCGCGCTCACCAGCGCCAGCGCGAAGCCGGCGGCGGCCAGTCCGGCTCGGCCAGGTCGCGTCGTGTCGCCGAGCAGCAGCACGCCAACGATCGCGGGCGGGATGGTCTCGACCAGGATCACCGCGGCGGTCGCGACCGTGACGCTGCCGCTTTCCAGGGCCGAGGCGTAGAGCAGGAACGAGATGATGCCCGCGGCCGCCAGCGTGTAGGCGGCCGGGGATCTGAGCAGCTGCTGGGGTGTGAACGCGGGCAGGATCCTGGCGCAGACGGCGAGGATGCCGTAGCCGAGGCCCGCGATGGCGCCGAGGAGCGGGGTCCTGACGTTTCCTGGCAGGCGGGCGGCGGCCAGCCCGGCAAGGGCGACCGCGCCGAGCGCGGCGATCAGGGCGAGATGAAAGTTCACGCCCACGGCCGCCGCGCCCTCGTCGCCAGCCGACGAGCCGAGCACGCCGACGCCGAGCACGACGGCCGCGACTGCGAGCCACTCCCGCGTGGTCAGGACCGTTCGCATCAGCCAGGACGCGAACACCGCGGTGACGGCCAGATTGCCCGCGATGATGACCTGCACCTCGAACAGCGGCAGCCGCCGCAGCGCGATCAGCTGGCAGGCAAAGCCGGCGATGTCGATGCCCAGGCTCGCGAGGAACGGCCACTGCCTGAGCATCCTGACAATCAGCCCGGGGTCGACCCCGCCGGCCACGCCGGGCGCCGACCGGTGCGACGAAGCGCGGACGGCGATGGCCTGCATGACCGCCGCCAGCCCGTAGCACAGCGCGGCCACAAGCGCGGCAGCCAGGCTCAGCAACACAGCGCTGACCCTACGCCGCGCACCCAGGCCACGACGATGGCGATATGTAACTGTGTCATTACCGCGCGCGGCCGCCTGGTCGCCGCAGCCGGCCAGGGACCGCAATTGGCCCCAAGCCTTCGCGTTGACGGCGGGCGGGCCGCCGGCCGGCGCAGCGCGCGGCTGGAGTCAGGCCTGCGTATGCGCGGGAGACGCGATCCCTGTCAGGTGAGCGAACTGCTCCCAGAACAGCGGCGTCCTGGCCACCCACCTGGGGCGGCCGGCGCCAGTTCCGGTGACCGTGTCGCAGCCGCTCGCCTGCAAGGTCACGGCGTGGAAGCGCTCGCCAGGGGCCGAGAACTCCAGCACATACCCGCCGCCACGATCGGCAGGGCAGTTGATCACGCCGCGCGGCATCTGCGGCAGCCTGCAGATCACCTTCACGAGCTGGCGCACGATGACGGGGTCACTGATCGTGATCCCCTGGACAGGCCTCGGCAGCGGCTTGGTCTGGCCCATCTGGCCACGCGAACCGAACCGGACCACGCGCACCGCGGTGACGCCGCGCGGTTCGGCGCACAGCAGCCGGATCATCGGCGCGCCGCCCGATGTCACCGGCCGGTGACTGGCTCTCTGACCGGGCGGCGTGTGGTGGCCGCCTGGCGAGCGGCCGCCGGACTGGCCGTGACCGCCGGCCGGCTGGCCGGACTGAGCGTGGCCGCTGCCTGCTCCCGACGCGGTCCCGCCAGCCAGGACCGTACCGCAGCCCGCGATGGTGCCCGCTGCGATGATGACTAAGCCGGCCACCGCCGCGAGCGAGGCCTCGGTCTTACGCTTCGGTGCGGCCTGCGCCGCGCGCAGGCCCTGTTGCGCAGTCGTCATGCGGATTGGACGGCTGGCGCCCGCGGACGGTTCCGCCGCCGGCGCGATCAGATCCGCCGCCTGCGTGACCAGATCCCGGCGGGCCTCAGACCCCGGCCGCCTGCATGCCGCGCAGTTCTTGCTTCAGTTCCCTGACTTCGTCCCTGAACCGCGCCGCGAGCTCGAACTGCAGCTCGGCCGCGGCGGCGTGCATCTGGTCGGTCAGCGTCGTGATCAGAGCGACGAGATCTTCCCTGGCCGCGGCGCCTGTCCCCGGGACGGTCTCGGCATTCCGGACGCCGCCCGCGGCCGCGGCCGCCCTGGCCCGCGCCGACTGGCCGGGCACGGGGGCCTTGCCCCTGCTCTGCCGGCGTCCCGAGCCGCCGAGCAGCTTCTCGGTGTCCGCGTCCTCGCGGGCGAGCTGGTCGGTGATGTCGGCGATCCGCTTGCGCAACGGCCGCGGGTCGACGCCCTGCTCGACGTTGTAGGCGATCTGCTTGGCCCTGCGCCGGTTCGTCTCGTCGATGGCCTTGCTCATCGACGGCGTGACCTGGTCGGCGTACATGTGCACCTGGCCGAAGACGTTGCGGGCGGCCCGCCCGATGGTCTGGATCAGCGAGGTGCCCGACCGCAGGAACCCTTCCTTGTCCGCGTCCAGGATCGCGACGAGCGATACCTCTGGCAGGTCGAGGCCCTCGCGCAGCAGGTTGATGCCGACCAGGACGTCGTACTCGCCGAGGCGCAGCTCACGCAGCAGCTCCACCCGGCGCAGCGTGTCTACCTCGCTGTGCAGGTACCTGGCCCTGATGCCGAGCTCCAGCAGGTAGTCGGTCAGGTCCTCTGACATCTTCTTCGTCAGCGTCGTGACGAGGACGCGCTCGTCGCGCTCGGCCCGCAGCCTGATCTCGTGCACCAGGTCGTCGATCTGGCCCTTCGTGGGCTTGATGATCACCTCGGGGTCGACCAGCCCGGTCGGCCTGATCACCTGCTCCACCACCTCTCCGCGCACTCGCTGCAGCTCATACGGGCCAGGAGTCGCCGACAGGTACAGCGTCTGGTCGATGCGGTCGCAGAACTCCTCCCAGGTGAGCGGGCGGTTGTCGATGGCGCTCGGCAGCCTGAAGCCGTGCTCGACCAGCACCCGCTTGCGCGACACGTCGCCCTCGTACATCGCGCCGATCTGCGGGACCGTGACGTGGGACTCGTCGATGACCAGCAGGAAATCCTCGGGGAAGTAGTCAAGCAGGGTGTTCGGCGGGCTGCCTGGCTCGCGGCCGTCGATGTGCCGCGAGTAGTTCTCGATCCCCGAGCAGCTGCCGACCTGGCGCATCATCTCGACGTCGTAGGTGGTGCGCATCCGAAGCCGCTGCGCCTCGAGCAACTTGCCTGAGCGCTCCAGCTCAGCCAGCCGGCCGGTCAGCTCTGCCTCGATCCCGGCGATGGCGCGCTCCATCCGCTCGGGTCCCGCGACGTAGTGCGAGGCAGGGAAGATGTACAGCTCGTCGTCGGTGGTCAGCACCTCGCCCGTGAGCGGGTGCAGCGTCATCAGGCGCTCGACCTCGTCTCCGAACATCTCGATCCTGACCGCGTGCTCCTCGTAGACCGGGATCACCTCGATGGTGTCGCCGCGAACCCGGAACGTGCCCCGGCTGAAGGCCAGGTCGTTGCGGACGTACTGCATCCCGACGAGCTTGCGCAGCAGCGCCTCGCGCTCGATCGTCTCGCCGAGCTTGAGCCTGACCATCCGGTCGACGTACTCCTGCGGCGTGCCGAGGCCGTAGATGCACGACACCGAGGCGACCACGATGGTGTCACGCCTGGTCAGCAGCGAGTTCGTGGCCGAGTGCCTGAGCCGTTCCACTTCATCGTTGATCGAGGAGTCCTTCTCGATGTAGGTGTCGGTCTGCGGGACATACGCCTCAGGCTGGTAGTAGTCGTAGTAAGAGACGAAGTACTCGACGGCGTTGTCGGGCAGCATCTCCCGCAACTCGTTGGCGAACTGCGCGGCAAGGGTCTTGTTCGGCAGCATGACCAGCGTCGGCCGCTGCAGCCGCTCGGCCAGCCACGCGACCGTTGCCGTCTTGCCGGTGCCGGTCGCGCCGAGCAGGACGGTGTCGGCTGAACCGGCCCTGATCCGCTTCTCCATCTCGGTGATCGCGGCTGGCTGGTCACCGGCCGGCACCATGTCGGTGACCACGTGGAAGGGCGCCACACTGCGCTGGAGATCAGTTACCGGGCGCATCAGTTCTCCTCACACTGCACCGTTCAACTGTAGGCTGGCCCTCTGACATTCAGCGCGGTCAGAACGCGGCTAAGGAGCAGCATGTACCAGCCCTATCCGACTGGCGGCCAGGGACCGGTCACGCCACCAGATGCACCCGCACCGCCGTCGGTGCAGAACGCCGTCAAGCTCATGTACGCGGGCGCCGCGCTGAGCGCGATCGAGATCATCATCGGACTGACCACGATCGGGAGCCTGAAGAGCGCGATCCGCTCCTCCTACCCTAACTATTCAGACAGCCAGATCCATACCGCCGAGGTGGCGGGGATCGCCGTCGCGGTGGTGATCGGGGCGATCGCGATCGGCCTGTGGCTCTGGATGGCGTGGGCGAACGGCCGCGGCCGCAGCTGGGCCAGGATCGTCGCGACCGTGCTCTTCGCGCTCAACACGATCGACCTGCTGATCCTGGTCGCGCGGCCGCACTCGGTGATCAGCCTGGTGCTCGCGGTCGTGGTCTGGCTGGCCGGGCTCGGCGCGATCTACTTCCTGTGGCAGCGGGACTCGTCGTCCTTCTTCCAGGCCAGGTCCCAGCGCGCGCGGTAAAGACCGCGGCTCAGGCGTCGCGGCGGACCAGCAGGTAGCCGGCCGCCGCGAGCAGCACGGCCGTCCACAGGCAGAACACGCCGAAGCCCTGCCACGGCGTCAGCACCTGCTCGGCCCGCTGGTGGGCCTGGTAGATCATTCAGCCGGCCTGTTCTGGCAGGTAGCCGTTGATGTGGTGGCCCCAGCTTCCGGGCAGGAAGCTGGTGATGATCGGGACAACGAGCACCGCCCCGATCACGGTCGCGATGGCGCCGGCGGTGTGCCGGATCAGCCCGCCGATCGCGACCGCGAACAGGCCGAGCACGGTCAGGTACATGCCCGCGCCCACCACTGCCCTGGTGACCCCTGGGTCGCTCAGCGAGACCGGCACCTTGCTGTGCAGCAGCAGCGAGCCGAGGAAGAACGATCCGAACGCGACGATCTCGGACAGCACGATCAGCAGCGCGGCGAAGACGACCAGCTTGGCGATCAGCATCGGGATCCGGCGCGGCACGGCCAGCAGGGACGCCCTGATCACCCCGGTCGAGTACTCGGACGTGATCACGAGCACCCCGAGCACGCAGATCGTGAGCTGGCCGAGCCCGATCCCGGCGCCGAGGATGAAGCCAACCGGGTCCGCGACGATCGCGACCTCGCCGCCGCCAGAACCGCGCCTGCCCCAGCTGCTGACGACCAGGGCCGTCAGCCCCGCGGTCAGCCCGACGGTCAGAACGACGAACATCAGCAGCGTCCAGACCGTGGAGCGCACCGACCGGATCTTGGTCCACTCCGCGAGCAGCAGCCCGCCGAATGCGGCGGGGCGCCTGTGCGGCAGCGGCGCCGCGTCGCTCACCGGCGCCGCGGGAGATGCCGTCGTCATGGCCTGCTCCCCTGCTGCGTGCTCACCGGGCCGCCGGCCTGGTCGCCGCCAATGCCGGTTCCGAACCCGGCCGCGTCGTGCAGCCCGAACTCCAGGCTGCCGGCCGTGAGCTCGATGAACGCTTCCTCCAGCGAGGCGAGCTGCGGGGTGAGCTCGTGCAGCACGAGCGAGGCAGACGCCGCGAGCTCGCCGATCCGTGGCGCCTCCATGTTCTTGACCGTGAGCAGGTCGCTTTCGGCCGGGTGCTGCTCGTCGCCGGTCGCTCTGGCGCCACCGCTCGCGACCTCGCCGCCGGCGGCCGTGATCAGTTCGGTCAGCTTCGCCGCATCCGGGGTGCGCACAAGGACCGACTTCTCGGTCCCGCGCGCGATCACGTCGGCAGTGCTGGCGGCCGTGATCAGCCTGCCCTTGCCGATCACGATCAGGTGATCGGCGGTCACGGCCATCTCGTTCATCAGGTGGCTGGAGACCAGGATCGTGCGGCCCTGACCGGCCAGGAACTTCATCAGGTTCCTGATCCACAGGACGCCCTCGGGGTCCAGTCCGTTCACCGGTTCGTCAAGCAGCAGCACCCGCGGATCGCCGAGCATCGCGGCGGCGATCCCCAGCCGCTGGCTCATGCCGAGCGAGAACCCGCCGGCGCGCTTGCCGGCGACATCGGTCAGCCCGACCAGCTCAAGCATCTCGTCGACCCTGCGCGCCGGCAGGCCCTGGGTCTGGGCGAGAAACAGCAGGTGATTGCGCCCGTTCCGGCCCGAGTGCACCGACTTGGCCTCCAGCAGCGCGCCTACGGTCCGCAGCGGGTCAGGCAGGTCACGGTACGCGCGGCCATCGATGGTCGCCGTGCCGGCCTGCGGCCGGTCCAGGCCAAGGATGACGCGCATTGTCGTCGATTTCCCTGCGCCGTTCGGGCCGAGGAACCCGGTGACGCGCCCCGGCTCGACCGTGAAGCTCAGGTCGTCGACCGCGACCTTGCTGCCGAAGCGCTTGGTCAGGTTGCGTACCTCAATCAAGCGGCCCGCCTCCTCGCCGTCTGCTGATTGCTCGTCTGCCGCCGTCCAACTGTAGTCACCTTTCCTTAACAGGACCACGCGGGCGATCACGGCACCGGACGTGGCTGCCTGCGGGGCCTGGACAGGCTCGCCTGCGGCGCCGGCCTACCCGGGCGCGCGGAGCCGCGCGCGGCGGCGCAGCTCGGCCCACAGGTCCCCGACCTGACGGTCGAGCTCGGCCAGCGAACCTGAGTTGTCGACGACCAGGTCCGCGATGGCCAGCCGGTTGTCCCTGCTCGCCTGCGCCGACATCCTGGCCTTCGCCTGCTCGGCGCTCATGCCGCGGTGCCTGGCCAGCCGGTCCAGCTGCACGTGCTCGGGCACGTCGACGACCACAACCAGGTCGTAGCCGCCGGCGAGGTTGTTCTCGGCCAGCAAAGGCACGTCATGGACGACGATCGCATCGGGCCCTGCACCCCGTTCCAGCTCCGCCATCCGCTGCCCGACCAGCGGATGAACGATCCCGTTCAGCGTCTCCAGCTTCGCTGGATCACCAAACACGATCTCTGCCAGCCCCTCCCGGTCCAGGCTGCCGTCAGGCCGCAACACCCCAGCTCCGAACGCCTCAGTCACGGCAGCGAGCCCCGCAGTGCCTGGCTCGACAACCTCCCTGGCAATGGCATCAGCATCGATCAAGATCGCGCCCTGCGCCTCGAGCCGCCGGGACACCTCGCTCTTCCCGGCCCCGATCCCGCCAGTCAATCCGACACGCAACATCCAGCAACCCTAAGCGCACGAAGCCCAAGCGGAGTACCCAAAGCCGAGACGACTACTGCCTAAGCGGAGTCGACCTGTCCATACCGCAGACGTAAACGTCGCCCGCGCGACCCCGCGCCCACGCGTCTCGTGCCATCGGCGGCACGCCAGCAGAGGTGCCATGCAAGCGGCGGTATGGACGGGTCGGCGCCGCGCCCCAATGGGCGGTATGGGTATGGCGGCGCCGCGCCCCTTAGTTCCTGCCGCCCGAGAGTTTCTCCCGCAGCGCGGCGAGCGCCTCGTCGGACGCCAGCGCGCCGCCGGAACCCTCGTCGGACGATCCTGATGTGTGCGAGCTGCTGGCGGCCTCGGCGGCGTCGCCTTCCTCGCCCTCGGCCTTGCTCCGGGCCTCGGCGACCTGACGCTGATGAGCCTCGAACCGGGCGCGGGCCTCGGCGTACTGCCGCTCCCACTCCTCGCGCTGAGCGTCGAAGCCTTCCAGCCACTCGCCAGACTCCGGGTCGAACCCGTCCGGGTAGACGTAGTTGCCCTGGTCGTCGTACGTCGCTGGCATGCCGTACAGGGTCGGGTCGAAGTCCTCGCCGGTGACCTCGCTGACCGCGCCCTCATTGGCCTGCTTCAGCGACAGGCTGATCCTGCGCCGGTCAAGGTCGATGTCGATGATCTTGACGAAGATCTCGTCACCCACCTGTACGACCTGCTCGGGAATCTCGACGTGCCGGTCCGCGAGCTCGGAGATGTGGACGAGTCCCTCGATGCCCTCTTCGACGCGCACGAACGCACCGAACGGAACCAGCTTGGTCACGCGGCCCGGCACGACCTGGCCGATCTGGTGCATGCGCGCGAATTGCTGCCAAGGGTCTTCCTGCGTCGACTTCAGCGACAACGAGACGCGCTCGCGGTCCATGTCGACGTCGAGCACCTCGACCGTGACCTCCTGGCCGACCTCGACGACCTCGCCTGGGTGGTCGATGTGCTTCCAGGACAGCTCGGAGACGTGCACGAGGCCGTCCACGCCGCCGAGGTCGACGAAGGCGCCGAAGTTCACGATCGAACTGACGACGCCCTTGCGGATCTGGCCCTTCTGCAGCGTGTTGAGGAAGTTCTGGCGGACCTCGGACTGGGTCTGCTCGAGCCAGGCACGGCGGGACAGCACCACGTTGTTGCGGTTCTTGTCCAGCTCGATGATCTTGGCCTCGATCTCCTTGCCCACATAGGGCTGCAGATCGCGAACGCGGCGCATCTCCACCAGCGAGGCCGGCAGGAAGCCGCGCAGCCCGATGTCGAGGATCAGGCCGCCCTTGACCACCTCGATGACGGTCCCTGTGACGACGCCGTCCTCGTCCTTGATCTTCTCGATCGTGCCCCAGGCGCGCTCGTACTGGGCACGCTTCTTGGACAGGATCAGCCGGCCTTCCTTGTCCTCCTTCTGCAGGACAAGGGCCTCGATGTGATCGCCGGTCTTGACGACGTCATTCGGATCGACATCATGCTTGATCGACAGCTCGCGAGACGGGATGACTCCCTCGGTCTTGTAGCCGATGTCGAGCAGGACCTCGTCCCGGTCGACCTTGACGACGGTGCCGTCGACAATGTCGCCGTCGTTGAAGTACTTGATGGTTTCGTCGATCGCGGCGAGGAAGGCCTCCTCCGAACCGATGTCATTGACGGCTACCTGAGGAGTGGAGGCGGCCTGCGTGCTGCTCGTCGTCATGTGTAAGTGGGCTCCGGATACGGACAGGGTTTGGTTTGGTGCGCGATGCGCGGCTTCCGACATGATGGCTGGAGTACCTGGTCAGGACGCCGACCGGCCCGAGACTGCCCTTGGGGCTGTCTGAGCATGGCGGAATGCAAGAGATCACAACGCACCGATCAGCATATGAGAGCGCGGGCACCGGGTCAATCGCGCCCGGGACTGCGGTGGCACGTGTGGCCGCCGTTGCGAGCTGCGTGACACGCCAGGAACCTGCATCAGTGCGCCGCGTCGGCCCAGCTGCGGCCCGTGCCCATGGACACCTCGAGCGGCACGGTGCTCGCGAAAGCGCCGCACATGGCGGACGTGACCAGGTCGCGCACCGCAGCGAGTTCGCCGGGGGCTATCTCGAACAGCAGCTCGTCATGGACTTGCAGCAGCATCCTGGACCGCAGGCCGCTACGGCGGATGTCCTCGTCGACGCGGAGCATGGCGATCTTGATGATGTCGGCGGCTGAGCCTTGGATCGGCGCGTTGAGCGCCATGCGCTCGGCCATTTCCCTGCGCTGCCTGTTGTCTGAGGTCAGGTCGGGCAGGTAGCGGCGGCGGCCGAGAATCGTCTCGGTATAGCCGTCCCTGCGGGCCTGCGCCACCACCTGGCGCAGGTACTCGCGCACGCCGCCGAACTGCTGGAAATAGCCGTCCATGAGGTCGCGGGCCTCCTCCGTGCTGACCCGCAGGCCCTGGGACAAGCCGTAGGCCGACAGTCCGTAGGCGAGGCCGTAGTTCATCACCTTGACCTTGGCGCGCAGCTCTCCTGTCACGTCTTCCGCAGCGACGCCGAAGACGCGGGCCGCGGTCGCCGCATGGAAGTCATGCCCGGAACTGAACGCCGCTGCCAGCGCCTCGTCGCCAGACAGGTGCGCCATGATCCGCAGCTCGATCTGGCTGTAGTCCGCGGTCAGCAGGCACTCATAGCCAGGGCCGACCACGAAGCCCTGCCTGATCCGCCGGCCTTCCTCGGTCCTGATCGGGATGTTCTGCAGGTTCGGGTCGGTCGACGACAGCCTGCCGGTGGCGGCGATCATCTGGTTGTAGGTGGTGTGGATCCGGCCGTCCTGGCCAGCCATCGGGATCAGCGAGTCGACGATGCTCTTCAGCTTCGCGACGTCGCGATGCCGCAGCAGGTGCGCGAGCACAGGATGCCCGGTCTGCGCGAGCAGCCCGGTCAGCGCCTCTGAGTCGGTGGTGTAACCGGTCTTGATGCGCTTGGTCTTCGGCAGCTTCAGCTCGGTGAACAGGACTTCCTGTAGCTGCTTAGGCGAACCGAGGTTGAACTCGTGCCCGGTCGCCGCGAACGCGCCCTGCTCAGCCGCCTTGACCTCGCCGCCCAGGCTGGCCGACATCCCGGCGAAGTGCTCGACGTCGGCTGCGATGCCGGCCTGCTCCATCGCGGCGAGCACGCTGACCAGCGGCAGCTCGACCTCCGCGAGCAGCTTGGTGGCACCGCGCCTGGCCAGGTCCGCATCGAGCGCGTCGGCGAGCTCAGCGGTCGCGAGCGCACGCTGTGCCAGCGCATCGGCTGCCTCGGTCTCGTCGGCCATGTCCAGCGTTAGCTGCCCCGTGGCCGCTGCGTCGCCGCGCAGCTCGCGCCTGGTGTACCGCAGCGCCAGGTCGGCCAGGTCGAACGACCGCTGGCCGGGCAGCGCCAGGTAGGCGGCCAGCGCCGTGTCGGAGGTCAGCCCGTTCAGGGCGAATCCCCTGGCGGCCAGCGCGTGCATCGGGCCCTTGGCGTCGTGCAGCGCCTTCGGAGCCGACTCGTCGGCGAGCCAGTCAGCGAGCGCCTCCTCGTCCTGCTGAGTCAGGGTCGCCGGGTCGATGAACGCGGCCGGGCTTGGCTCTCGCGGGCCGCCGCCTGCACCCTCCGCGTCTTCCTCGCCGTCCGCAGCTGCCGCCTCGGAAGCACCCGTCGCCCTGGCGAGCGCGAGGCCGTCGACGTCGCCCGTGCCGCGGCCCCAGGTGCCGTTGACCGCCAGGCCGATCCTGCCGCTCCTGGCATGCCGCCACAGCCAGGTGCCGAGCTCGCCGGGACCGATCCTGGCGAGGGCGACGTCGAAGCCGGCGTCCTGGCTGGCCGGCGGCGGCGCGCTGAGCTGCCCGATGATCCCGTTAGGCAGCGTGGTGTAGAGCCTGTCGCGCAGCACGCGGAACTGCAGCGTGTCGAACAGCTGGTGAATCTGATCCCGGTCCCACGGCGCCGGCACCAGGTCGGCAGGGGCGACGTCGAGAGGAACGTCCCTGGTCAGCTCCGTGAGCTGACGGTTCCGCAGCACGTTGCCCAGGTTCTCGCGCAGGTTGTCCCCTGCCCTGCCCTTGACCTGGTCGACCTTGTCGACCAGGTCAGCCAGCGACCCGTACTCGGCGACCCACTTCGCCGCCGTCTTCTCGCCCACGCCTGGGATGCCCGGCAGGTTGTCACTCGGGTCACCGCGGAGCGCGGCGTAGTCGGGATACTGGGCCGGCGTCAGCCCGTACTTCTCATGCACGGCGGCCGGCGTGAACCTGGTCATGTCGCTGATGCCGCGCCTGGTCATCAGCACGGTGATGTCGTCGCTGACCAGCTGGAGCGCGTCCCGGTCGCCTGTGACGATCAGCACGCCCATGCCGCGCCCGGCGGCCTGGGTCGCGAGCGTGGCGATCAGGTCGTCGGCCTCGTACCCGGCCAGGGACAGCCGAGGGATGCCGAGCGCGTCGAGCACCTCGAAGATCAGGCTCAGCTGGCCCTTGAAATCGGTCGGCGTCTCCCGCCGGTTCGCCTTGTACTCGACGTACTGCTCGTGCCGGAACGTCGGCTCGCTGCGGTCGAAGGCCACGGCGATATGGCTCGGCTGCTCGTCCCGCAGCACGTTGATCAGCATCGCCGTGAACCCGTAGACCGCGTTCGTCGGCTGCCCTGTCGTCGTGGCGAAATTCTCCGCGGGGAGGGCGAAGAACGCGCGGTAGGCGAGCGAGTGCCCGTCGAGCAGTAGCAGGAGTTCGCGCCGCGCCGCGTTGTCTGCAGACGGGGGCGGGTTCATGGCAGCCACCCGGTAATCCTAGGCTGCGGCTCGGACAGTGCAGGGGTCTGCGGCGAACTCGGAGGTGGCGGCTGCGATGACCGACAAGGTCGACCCGGTGAGTCTCACCGAGCTGAATGAGGCCTACCCGCATTCGCTGGCCGCCCGGATGGGCATCAGGATCACCGAAGCCTCGCCGGATCGCGTCGTCGGCACCATGCCGGTCGAGGGCAACACCCAGCCGTACGGTGTCCTGCACGGCGGGGCGTCCTGCGTACTCGCCGAGACGCTCGGCTCGACAGGAGCCGCGCTGCACGCCGGGCGGGAGAAGTTCACGGTCGGCATTGAGATCAGCGCCTCCCACCACAGGTCGGCGACGGCAGGGCAGCTGACGGGCGTGGCGACGAAGTTGCACGCGGGCCGGACGCTCGCCAGCTACGAGATCGTGATCACCGACGACGGCGGCCGCAGGGTATGCACGGCCCGGCTCAGCTGCCTGTACAGGGACGCGGTAGCCGGGATGGGTGCCGCTGGTCCGCAGGCCGGCTAAGCCCCGTACATCTCCGAGGAGAGGAACAGCAGCGTGCCACCTCCGTTCAAACGAGACGGGTGACGCCACTTCGCTGTCGTATTCCGACCGTGCATCTTGCGGTCTGAGGGCGGCCGGCCGGCGTGCAGCCGTCGGCTGCGTGCGCGGGCCGACGGGTCGGTCCGCTGCGAATGCCCAGGTCAGGCATGGTCGGCTGCAGTTGGGGGGGCTTCGGCGAACGGATGTTCTACCCATACCGACCGGGTAATAGCAGTGTCTGCGCACGAGCGGGCGACGGTCGCTACGGTGTTCCCCGGAGCTCGCGACGCCGAGTAGAGAACGTGTCGGCCCGGGGAAGGCCGACACGGCACCAAAGGGTTCGCTGGCTCCGTTCCGCCGCTGCGCGCGAGCAGCTGGCGGCAGCAAGCGAGCGGGTGCCGGGTCTACGGGGGTGACTGACCTGGCCCCGCTTGCTTGCGTCAGGACAGTCAGCTATCAGGGGCGCTGGCGTCCGGTCCCGTGCCGCCCTGCTTCGGCCTGCGCGGTCCTGTGCTCCTCGGCCCGGGGCCGCGATGCCCCGGAGTCGCAGGCCCCGGAGTCGCAGGCCCCGGAGTCGCAGGCCCCGGAGTCGCGGGCCCTGGAGTCGCAGGCGCAGCGTTTGCCGATGCCGTGCTGCCCTGGTCGGGACCCGGCCGGCTGTCCAGAATCTCCTGCGCGAGCGCGCGCATCGTCATCCGCCGGTCCATCGACGTCTTCTGGATCCACCGGAACGCCTCGGGCTCAGTCATCCCCTGCGTCGCCTGGAGCACGCCCTTCGCCCGGTCAAGGAGCTTGCGCATCGCGAGCCGCTCGCGCAGGTCGCTTATCTCCGAGTGCAGCGCGCTCAGCTCGGCGAACCGGCTCACCGCGATCTCGATGGCCGGGATCAGCTCAGCCTTGGTGAACGGCTTGACCAGGTACGCCATGGCGCCCGCGCTGCTTGCCCGCTGGACGAGATCGCGCTGGGAGAACGCTGTCAGGATGACCACGGGGGCGAGCCCGCGCGCCGTGATCTGCTCGGCCGCCGAGATGCCGTCGAGTACCGGCATCTTGATGTCCATGATGACCAGATCGGGTTTCAGGTCGGCGGCAAGCTGCACGGCTGTGTCACCGTCGGACGCCTCGGCAATCACGATGTACGCGCCTTCACCCGGCTCCTCAAGCATCTCCTTGAGATCTAGCCGGATCAGCGCCTCGTCCTCGGCGATCACCACGCGGTAGGGAGACTGGCTCACCCACTGAAGCCTATCCACAGCCGCTACATTGAGTGCAGGCACGCCACACGCAGGATCGCCCGTGTTGCCCCGGTAGACCAACGGCAGAGTCAATGGCCTCAAAATCCATCAAGTGTGGGTTCGAATCCCACCCGGGGCACCTTGCACCGTGGCACCTCGCGCTGGGGCGCCCCGCCCTCACGTAGCCGGCACCGGCGGCGGTCACCCGCCCGGCAGCCTGAGCGGGGCCGCGGAGGCCGGGATCGCGGCTGGCAGCGCGGTCGTTCCCGACAGGTACCGGTCGGCCGCGGCCGCGGCCGACCGGCCCTCGGCGATCGCCCAGACAATCAGGGACTGGCCCCTGCCCATGTCGCCGGCCACGAACACGCCGGGGACAGGCGTCGCGTAGGCGTCGTCGCGCGGCACCGTGCCGCGCTCGGTCAGGCCGATGCCGAGCCCGGCGAGCAGATTTCCGTCCTCGGCTCCTGTAAAGCCCATCGCGAGCAGGACCAGATCGCAGCGCAGTTCGCGCTCCGTGCCCGGCCTGACCGCGATGCGCCCGCCGGCCAGGTCAGCCTCGGCCAGCCGCAGCGCCCTGACCCGGCCGGCCTCGTCGCCGAGGAATTCCTGGGTCGAGACGGCGAAGACGCGCTCTCCGCCTTCCTCGTGCGCCGTCGAAACCCGGAAGATCATCGGGTGCACAGGCCATGGCTGGCCCGAGGGCCTGTACCGCGGCGGCCTCGGCAGGATCTCGAGCTGGGTGACCGACGCGGCGCCCTGCCGCAGCGCCGTGCCGAGGCAGTCCGCCCCCGTGTCGCCGCCGCCGATGATCACCACGTCCCTGCCGCGCGCCGAGATCGCCGGCTCAGCGGCCGCATCGCCGGGCCTGGCGCGGTTGGCGAGCGGCAGGTACTCCATCGCCTGATGGATCCCCGCCAGACCCGCGCCAGGCACGGGCAGCCCGCGCGGCACCCTGGCGCCGCAGGCCAGCACGATGGCGTCGGAGTCACGGCGCATCTCCGCGATGCTGATGTCGGTTCCCGCGGCGACGCCGCACTCGAAGACCGCGCCCTCGGCGCGGATCTGGCCGAGCCTGCGGTCCAGCCGCCACTTCTCCATCTTGAACTCGGGAATGCCGTACCTGAGCAGGCCACCAGGCCGGTCGTCGCGCTCGTAGACGGTCACCGCGTGGCCAGCCCTGGTCAGCTGCTGAGCGGCCGCCAGGCCGGCCGGGCCTGACCCCACCACGATGACCCGCCGGCCCGCGGCGCGCGCGGCCGGCGCTGGCGGCTGATCGGCCACCCAGCCCTCGGCCCACGCCCGGTCGATCAGCTCGAGCTCCACCTGCTTGATCGCGACCGGGTCGGCGTTGATCCCGAGCACGCACGCCGACTCGCACGGCGCCGGGCAAAGCAGCCCGGTGAACTCGGGAAAGTTATTGGTCGCGTGCAGCCGCGTCACCGCGTCCTGCCAGTGCTGCCGCGAGACCAGGTCGTTCCACTCCGGAATCAGGTTCCCGAGCGGGCAGCCGCTGTGGCAGAACGGGATCCCGCAGTCCATGCACCGGCCCGCCTGACGCTCGGTGTCGGCGTGCCGCATGGGGGCGGCTACCTCGCGCCAGTCGGTGATCCGGACGTCGACCGGCCGCCGGGCGGCGGTCTGCCGCGGCGTGGTCAGGAATCCGGTCGGATCGGCCATCACGCCCCCTAGCCGCGAGCCGCGGCCATCACGGCCGCGGCTACGTCCTGGCCGTCGCGCCTGGCCCGGCTGGTCGCTGCGAGCACGCGCTTGTAGTCCCTTGGCATTACCCGGCGCAGCCGCGGCAGGGCGGCCGGCCAGTCCGCGAGCAGCTCAGCCGCGACCGGAGAGCCGGTGTCGGCGTGGTAGCGGCCGAGCAGGCCGGCCAGGAATTCCTCGTCGGCGGCGGCGACCGGCTCGATGTCAACCATCTCGGTGTTGATCAGCGCGGGTTCTGCATCGAGCAGGTAGGCGATCCCGCCCGACATGCCGGCGGCGAAGTTCCTGCCTACCGGGCCGAGTACCACCACCCGGCCGCCGGTCATGTACTCGCAGCCGTGGTCGCCTGCGCCCTCGGCGACCGCTGTCGCGCCCGAGTTGCGCACGCAGAACCGCTCGCCGACCACGCCGCGCAGGAACAGGTCGCCGCTCGTCGCCCCGTATCCGATCACGTTGCCGGCGATGACCTGCTCGTGCGCGGCGAACGGTGCGGCCGGGTCAGGAACAATGATCACGCGGCCGCCGGACAGGCCCTTACCGACATAGTCGTTGGCGTCGCCGGTCAGGCGGATCGTGATGCCGCCTGGCAGGAACGCGCCGAGTGACTGGCCGGCCGATCCGCGCAATCCGACCGTGATCGTGCCCGCAGGCAGGCCCAGGCCGCCCCAGCGCCTGGTCACCTCGGAGCCGAGCATGGTGCCGACAGCGCGGTTCACGTTCCTGACAGGGAGCTCCAGGCTGACGGCGCTGCCGTCCGCCAGCGCGCCCTCGGCGAGCTGGATCAGCGTGTTGTCCAGCGCCAGGTGCAGGTGACTCTCCTGGCTCCTCGTCTTGCGCCTGGCGGCGCCCGGCGGCAGCGCGGGCACGTGCAACAGCGGCGCCAGGTCAAGGAACGCCGCCTTCTGATGGCCAGCGGCCGCGGCCGGGCTGAGCAGCTCGGCCTGGCCGACAGCCTCGGCGAGGGTGCGGAAGCCCAGCGCGGCCAGGTACTCCCTGACCTGCCCGGCGATGAACTCCATGAAGTTCACCACGTTCTGCGGCCGGCCAGCGAAGCGCCGGCGCAGCTCGGGGTTCTGCGTCGCCACCCCGACCGGGCACGTGTCGTTGTGGCAGGCCCGCATCATCACGCAGCCGACGCTCACCAGCGGCGCGGTGGCGAAGCCGAACTCCTCGGCGCCGAGCAGCGCGGCGATGATCACGTCCCTGCCGGTCTTCAGCTGGCCGTCCACCTGCACGACCACCCGGTCCCGCAGGCCGTTGCGCAGCAGCGTCTGCTGGGTCTCGGCCAGCCCGAGCTCCCACGGCGCCCCTGCGTGCTTGATGCTGGTCAGCGGCGAGGCTCCGGTGCCGCCGTCGTGGCCGGAGATCAGCACCACGTCCGAGTGCGCCTTGGCGACGCCCGCGGCGATGGTTCCGACGCCGACCTCGGCCACCAGCTTGACGCTGACCCTGGCGGCGGGGTTCGCGTTCTTCAGGTCCCCGATCAGCTGCGCAAGGTCCTCGATCGAGTAGATGTCGTGGTGCGGCGGCGGCGAGATCAGCCCGACACCGGGCGTGGAATGCCTGGTCTTGGCGATCCACGGGTAGACCTTGTGCCCGGGCAGCTGGCCGCCCTCCCCTGGCTTGGCCCCTTGCGCCATCTTGATCTGCAGGTCCTCGGCGTTGACGAGGTACTCGCTGGTCACGCCGAACCGGCCGCTCGCGACCTGCTTGATCGCCGACCGGCGCAGGTCGCCGCCAGTATCGGGGACGTAGCGCCCGGAGTCCTCGCCGCCCTCGCCGGAGTTGGACCGGCCGCCGAGCCGGTTCATCGCGATGGCCAGGGTCTCGTGCGCCTCAGCCGACAGCGAGCCATAGGACATCGCGCCGGTGACGAAGCGCCTGACGATCGCGCTGACCGGCTCGACCTCCTCGATCGGCACGGGCGGCCTGGCCGGCCCGGTCGCGGCGTCGACGCCGCGGATCGCGAGCAGGCCGCGGAGCGTCATCAGGCGTGCCGCCTGCTCGTCCACTTCTCTGGTGTACTCACTGAAGATGCCGGCCTGGCCGGTCCTGGTCGCGTGCTGCAACCGGAAGATCGCCTCGGGACTGAACAGGTGCGGCGTGCCGCCCCTGCGCCAGTGGTACTCGCCGCCGACGTCGAGCTCGGCGCGCCCAGAACCCGCCGGCCGGTCCTGGCAGGCTGCGGCCATCCGGGCAGCGGTATCGTCGGCGAGCTGGTCGAAGCCGATCCCGCCGAGCCTGGACGAGGTCCCGGCGAAGCACTCGTCGATGACCTCGCGGCCGAGCCCGATCGCCTCGAAGATCTGGGCGCCGGTATAAGAGGCGACCGTGGACACGCCCATCTTGGACATGATCTTCAGCAGGCCCTTGCCGAGCGCCTTGATCAGGTTCGCCGCTGCCTTGCGGCTGCTCGTCCCGCCGAGCAGGCCGGAGCGCGCCATGTCCTGGACGGTCTGGATGGCCAGGTAGGGGCAGACCGCCGCGGCGCCGTAGCCGATCAGCAGCGCCACATGATGGGTCTCCCGTACGTCGCCGGCCTCGATCACCAGGCCCGCCCTGGTGCGGGTGCGCTGCCTGATCAGGTGATGGTGCACGGCCCCGGTCAGCAGCAGCGAAGGGATCGGCGCCCAGGCCGGATCGTCCGCGGCGCCACGGTCGGACAGCACGATTATCTTCGCGCCCGCGTTGATCGCGGCGGTGACCTCCGCCCTGATCGCGGCCAGCCTGTCGCGGAGCGCCTGGCCGCCGCCCGCCGCCAGATAGCGGCCGTCGACCACGTGCGCGGCGAAGCCGGGCAGGTCCCGGTCCTCGTTGATGTGGATGATCTTGGCCAGGTCGCTGTCGCTGATGACCGGGTACGGCAGCACGATCTGCCGGCACGACGCGGGCCCTGGGTCGAAGATATTGTGCTCAGGGCCGGTGGCGGCCGCGAGCGAGGTGACGAGTTCCTCCCTGATCGCGTCCAGCGGCGGGTTAGTGACCTGCGCGAACTCCTGGGAGAAGTAGTCGAAGATGTGCCTGGGCCGGTCCGAGAGCGCCGCGATGGGGGTGTCGTCGCCCATCGATCCGATGGGCTCGGCGCCGGTGCGCGCCATCGGCCCGAGTATGACCTGGCGCTCTTCCTCGGTGTACCCGAACAGCCGCTGCTGGGTGGCGAGCGCATGGCCGTCGGGCAGCTCGCGGTTGCGGTCCGGCAGGTCGTCCAGGTGCAGCAGTCCCGCGTGCAGCCAGTCGTCGTACGGAAGCTCGGCCGCGAGCCCGGCCTTGACCTCCTCGTCCTCGATGATCCGGCCGGCCGCGGTGTCGACGAGGAACACCTTGCCGGGCTGCAGCCTGCCCTTGCGCACGATCTGCGACGGCTCGATGTCGAGCACGCCGACCTCGCTGGCCAGCACCACAAGGCCGTCGCTGGTCACCCAGTACCTGCCAGGACGCAGCCCGTTGCGGTCCAGCACCGCGCCGGCCAGCGTCCCGTCGGTGAACGCGATCAGGGCAGGGCCGTCCCACGGCTCCATCAGCGACGCGTGGAACCGGTAGAACGCGCGCAGTTCCCTGCTCATTGCCGTGTCGTTCTCCCATGCCTGCGGGATCATCATGAGCGCGGCGTGCGGCAGCGACCTGCCGCCCAGGTGCAGCAGCTCGAGGCACGCGTCGAAGCTGGCCGAGTCGCTGGCCGACTCGTCGAGGACGGGCAGCAGCCGCTCGATCCCCTGTCCCTGCGCGTCCGGCGGGATCACGGCGGTCTGCAGCATGGCCTCGCGGGCACGCAGCCAGTTCCTGTTGCCGCGGATGGTGTTGATCTCGCCGTTGTGCGCGATGAACCGGAACGGGTGGGCGAGCGGCCAAGACGGGAACGTGTTGGTGGAGAACCTGGAGTGGGCGAGCGCGAGCGCGGAGGCGTAGCGCGGATCGGTCAGGTCAGGGAAGAACCGCTCGAGCTGCGGTGCGGTCAGCATGCCCTTGTACGCGATGGTCGCGCAGGACAGGCTGGCCAGGTAGATCCCGGTCTCGTGCTCGGCACGCTTGCGCAGGCAGAAGGCCCGGCGATCCAGGTCGATCCCGTGCTCACCGCTGACGGAGGCCACGAACAGCTGCAGGAGCCGCGGCAGGACTGCCCGCGCACCCGATCCGCATTCCGATGCGTTACAGGGCACCTCGCGCCAGCCGAGCACGGTGAGGAACTCGAGCCTGGCGATCTGCTCGATCCGATGCAGGGCGGCCTCGCCGCTCCCCGGCGGCAGGAAGGCCAGCCCGGCAGCGTAGAAACCGGGCGGCGGCAGCGTGAATCCGCAGACCGCCCGGAAGAACTCGTCGGGAATCTGCGTGAGGATCCCGGCACCATCACCGGTCTCAGGGTCGGCGCCCTTGGCGCCACGGTGATCCAGGTTGCGCAAGACCGTCAGCGCCTGGGCTACCGTGCTGTGCGAGCGCCGTCCTGACAGGTCGGCGACCATGCCCACGCCGCAGGCGTCATGCTCGAATCGCGGGTCGTAGAGCCCGGTCACCGCTGTGCGTGCCGGAATTGGGCTGCGCAGATCTAGGGCCGGCGCATTCTGGGTCAGTGAAGTCCGGGGTGGGACCATCCAGGCTCCTGTCATCTCGTCCGCCATGGGAAATGCCGGGACGACGTCGGCCCGCCAGGGCTCACTAACGCGCAGGTCAGATGAGCTGTACCAGGACATTATAACCAAGGTGGCCACTAGTTGCCCGAACGTAAATTCCAGGTTTCACAACCGGGCATCGCGCCCAGCGAGCCGCGGTCGTCGCCTGCCGGCGGGCCAGGACCCCTAGTGGCGGGCGCGGACGCCGTCCGCGAGGTCGGCGGCCAGGCTGGCGACGGCCGCCACCCCGGCGCCGGCGTCCGGGGCGGTCAGCAGGCGCTGGACGAAGGCGGAGCCCACGATGACGCCGTCGGCGTACTGGGCGACCTCCGCCGCCTGCGCGCCCGTGCTGACCCCTAGGCCGACGGCGACCGGCAGTTTCGTGTACTTCCTGACGCGCTCGACCAGGACCGCCGCCGCGTCGCCCACCGCTGACCTGGCGCCCGTGATCCCCATCACCGATGCCGCGTAGACGAAGCCGCCGCATGCCGACGTGATCAGCTTGATCCGCTCGTCTGACGAACTCGGAGCGACCAGGAACACGGGGTCGAGATCATCCTTGGCCGCCGCCTGCCGCCACTGCCCCGCCTCCTCTGGCGGCAGGTCTGGGGTGATCAGGCCGCAGCCCCCGGCCGCGGCCAGGTCGCGCGCGAACGCCGCGACGCCGTACCGGTCGACCGGGTTCCAGTAGGTCATGACCAGCACGGGCACCCCGGCACCGGCCACGGCCTCGACCGTGCGCAGCACGTCCGTGACGTGTACGCCGCCCTCCAGCGCGCGGTGCACGGCCTCCTGGATCACCGGCCCGTCCATCAGCGGGTCGGAGTAGGGCAGGCCGATCTCGATGATGTCTGCACCCGCCCCGGCCATGGCGGTGGCGGCGCTGATCGCGCCGGCCACGGACGGGAACCCAGCAGGCAGGTAGCCAACCAGTGCGGCGCGCCGGTCCCGCGCAGCCCGGTCGAACGCGGCGCTGACCCGGCCTGAGCCAGACGTGCCAGGCTCGGGCCGCGTCACTGCTCGCCCGTCCCGTCGAGGTGGCCGAACCAGCGGGCGGCGATGTCCACGTCCTTGTCACCGCGCCCTGACAGGTTCACAAGGAGCACCGCCGCCGGGCCGAGTTCACGGCCGACGGCGATCGCCCCTGACAGGGCGTGCGCCGACTCGATCGCCGGGATGATGCCCTCGGTCCTGCACAGCAGCGAGAAGGCCTCCATCGCCTCGGTGTCGGAGACCGGGCGGTACTCGGCCCTGCCGGTCTCGTGCAGCCAGGCGTGCTCGGGGCCGACCCCCGGGTAGTCGAGCCCGGCGGAGATCGAGTGCGTCGGCAGGGTCTGGCCGTCGCTGTCCTGCAGCAGGTAGGTGCGCATGCCGTGAATCACCCCAGCCGAACCGCCCGAGATCGTGGCGGCGTGCCGCGCGGTGCCGATCCCGTCGCCGCCGGCCTCGCACCCGATCAGGCGGACGCCAGGGTCCCCGATGAAGGCGTGAAACGCGCCGATCGCGTTGGAGCCGCCGCCAACGCAGGCGATGACCGCGTCGGGCAGCCTGCCAGCCTTGGCCTGGATTTGCTCCCTGGCCTCGACGCCGATGACCCGCTGGAAGTCGCGCACCATCATCGGGAACGGGTGCGGCCCCATCACCGAGCCGATGCAGTAGTGCGTGGTCTGCACGCTGCCTACCCAGTCGCGGAACGTCTCGTTGATCGCGTCCTTGAGCGTCTGGCTGCCGATCGTGACCGGCACGACCCTCGCACCAAGCATCCGCATCCTGGCCACGTTCAGTGCCTGCCGCCTGGTGTCCTCCTCGCCCATGTAGACGACGCACTCCAGGCCAAGGAGCGCAGCGGCGGTTGCGGTGGCGACGCCGTGCTGGCCAGCGCCGGTCTCGGCGATGATCCTGGTCTTGCCCATGCGCCGGGTGAGCAGCGCCTGGCCGAGCACGTTGTTGATCTTGTGCGAGCCGGTGTGCGTAAGGTCCTCGCGTTTGAGGAACACCCGGCAGCCGCCCGCCGCCGCGGCGAACCTGGGCACCTCGGTGAGCAGGGTGGGCCGCCCCGCGTAGTCGCCAAGCAGCGCGTCCAGGTCGGCGGTGAAGCCCGGGTCGGCCTTGGCCGCCTCGTAAGCGGCCGTCAGCTCCTCAAGCGCCGACATCAGCGCCTCGGGAGCCAGCCGCCCGCCGAACGGACCGAAGCGCCCGCGCGCGTCAGGAACGATCGCGGTGTCGAGTGATGAGGTCATGAGCCACCGCCGCGGTCGGAGCGGAGCGCGGGATGCGAGCCCGCCGTCACCAGGTCGGCGACCGCAGAGCGCGGGTCCTTGCCGATCACCAGGCTCTCACCGACCAGCACGGCGTCGGCACCTGCCGCGGCATAGGCGAGCAGGTCATGCGGGCCGCGCACGCCCGATTCGGCGACCTTGATCACGTCATCCGGAATCTGCGGGGCCAGCCCCGAGAAGATCGACCTGTCCACCTCGAGCGTGGCCAGGTTCCGCGCGTTCACGCCGATCACCCGCGCCCCGGCAGCCACGGCCCGGCTGAGCTCTGCCTGGGAATGCACCTCGACAAGCGGCACCAGGCCGATCGAGGCCGCCCGCTCGACGAGCGAGACAAGGGCGTTCTGCTCCAGGGCCGCCACGATCAGGAGCACCAGATCGGCGCCGAAAGCACGGGCTTCCCACAGCTGATAGGAGCTGACCACGAAATCCTTGCGCAGCACGGGCACACCGACGACGTCCCTGACCGCGGCCATGTCCTCGAGGCTGCCGCCGAAGCGCCTGCCTTCGGTCAGCACGCTGATCACAGCGGCGCCGCCGGCCTCGTAGTCGGCAGCCAGTGCCGCGGGGTCGGCGATCGCGGCAAGCGCGCCTTTCGACGGGCTGGCCCGCTTGACCTCGGCGATCACCGCGACGCCCTGGCCGCGGAGCACGGCGATCACGTCGCGCGGAGACGCGGCCTTGCTCGCCGCGTCCTTGAGCTGTTGCAGGGGCGTCGCCCGCTGACGTGCAGCGAGATCGGCGCGCACGTCCACGAGAATGTCATCGAGCACGCTCACGCGGTTCTGCTGCCCCCTCGGGGTGGGTTGCCTGGCGTCCCCGATCGTATCGAGGGTACCTCTGCGGTCCCGCTCCCGCCCCTGCGCGCGCGATTGCTCAGCGGCGTCAGGTGGTTTCGCAGCGTGTTGCGGCGGGCTGCGAGTCATCCACGGAGCACTTCCTAGTCCGCCCCTGTCGTCGGGTCGCCACCCGCGCTCAGCGACTCCCACATGCTGGCCGCCGCGGGGGGTTCTGGGGGTGCTGGGGGGTCGTCCCCCCTGGCCAGCACCGCAGGCTGACGCCCTGGCTGCTGGCGCTGACCTGGAGCAGCAGGCATAGCGCGCCGCTCGTACCGGCCCGACATCACCGGCATCCTGCGGGCCAGGATCATCACCGCCAGCCCGGCCGCAACGATCAGCACCGCCCCCGCGATCATCAGCACCCGCCAGCCGGTTCCGGTAAGCACCACGTGCACGGGGAACCCGGCGACCGTGCCAGGCACCGCGGAGCCGCCGTTGCCCGCCGTCACCGATCCCGCTGCCGTTCCCGCGCCCTGGCCGCTTGCCGGGGACGTACCTGCCCGGCCGGCCGCCGCGAGCGCGGCCGCCGCTGTCACCGGGCCGATCGCCGTCACGGCCACCCCAGCGCCGAGTGCGGCCGTCAGGATGCCGGTGAGCCTGCGCAGCAGGCCGCGGGTCGCGAGCACGGCGGCGAGGCTTGCCAGCGCCGCGAGCGCCAGCGCGGCAATGGCGGGACGCACGTCCTGAGAGCTGACCGTCGTGACGGAATCGGGCAGCGGCCGCGGTGCCCTGACCACGACCCTGGCCAGTTCCTGCCTGGTGGCGAGCAGCACGACACCGGCCCCCGCGGCGCCACCGATCAGGATGGCGGCGAGTTCCCTCCTGGGGTGGCCGGCCCTCGTGCCGTCCGCGCCGGTCATGTCCTCCTGCGATCGACAGTCAGCCCCCGCGTCCCGTTACCGCCATGTTCGCGGTTCCTGCCGGAGGCTACCTGTCACCGTAACCTGCCTCGCAATGTTGGCTAGCACGGGTGGCCAGCACGGGTGGCCAGCACGGGTGGCCAGCACGGGAGCGGCGCGGTGGCCTACTATCGTGCAGTGACTTATGCCCGAGATGAGCGCCTTGCTTTGTGCGCCCTGCTCGACAAGGCGGGCCCGGACGCGCCGACACTCTGCGAGGGCTGGCGGACCGCGGACCTGGCCGCCCACCTCGTGCTGCGGGAGCGCCTGGCCCGACGCGGCACTGGGGATCATGGGCGGCCCGCTGGCCGCGCACACCGACCGGGTGCGGCGCGGCATGGTGGAGCGGACTCCGTTCCCGCTCCTGGTGGAGACGATCAGGACGGGGCCGCCCCGGCTATCCGTCTACGGCCTGCCGGGCGCGGACGCGCGGCTCAACTTCTCTGAATTCTTCGTGCACCATGAGGACGTGCGGCGGGCGCAGCCCGACTGGGCACCGCGGCTGCTCGACCCCGCGATGACGGAGCTGATCTGGAAGGACCTGTCCAGGGCGCGGCTGGTGCTGCGAAAAATTCCAGTGGGAGTCGAGTTCGCCAGGGACGACCTCCCGGACAAATCAGGCGAGCAGCAGCCGGTCAGGATGACCGTCAGGCCCCGCACGCCCGTCGTCACCGTGATCGGCGCGCCCGCCGAGCTGCTGCTGTGGACGTTCGCCAGGACGAGCGTGGCGCGCGTGCGCCTCGAGGGGGCCGAGGCCGACGTCGCGGCGATACGGCAGGCCTCATGGGGAATCTGACCGCGGCCGGCTGGCTGCCGCGCTCACGGCACTGCTGGATGAGGTGAACGGAGACACGATGGCTGGCGTCCTTGGCATCGACATCGGCGGAACCGGGATCAAGGCAGCGCCGGTTGACGTGGAGGCCGGCCGCTTGCTGACCGAGCGCCTGAAGCTGCCCACCCCGCAGCTGGCCGCTCCGCATGCGATGGCGGAGGTCATCCGCGAGCTCGTCGACCATTTCTCCTGGCACGAGCGGATCGGGATCACCTTCCCCGGGGTGGTCTCGGCGGGAACCATCAGGACGGCCGCCAATCTCGACCACAGCTGGATCGGCGTCGACGCGCTCGCCTTCCTCGGCGCTGCGACCGGCCAGCACGTGACGGTGCTGAACGACGCCGACGCTGCAGGCATCGCCGAGATGCGCTTCGGCGCTGGCCAGGGAATGGCTGGCACCGTGTTGCTGCTCACGCTGGGCACCGGGATCGGCAGCGCGCTGTTCTACAACGGCGTGCTGATCCCCAATACCGAGTTCGGGCACATCGAGATCCACGGCAAGGACGCCGAGTCCAGGGCATCGGAGCGAGCCCGCGAGGAAGGCGACCTCAGCTGGGGTAAATGGGCTGACCGCGTCGATGAGTACCTGGACAAGATGGAAGCGCTGCTCTGGCCCGACCTGATCATCATTGGCGGCGGCATCAGCAAGAAGTCGAACAAGTTCCTGCCCCGGCTGAGCATGCGCGCCCTAGTCGTCCCGGCAGCGTTGCACAATGACGCCGGAATCGTCGGCGCGGCAATGGCAGCCGCCGCGGGCGGCCAGCCGTAGCCGCGGGCGGTCAGCCGTAACCGTGCCGCGGCCGGGGGCCGGTGCTGACCGTCACCCGGTGTTCATGCGCCAGATTTTCATAGTTCCTTCAGCGCTAAATAGATGGCAATGACCAGGACAGAACCTATTCATCAGACACCGCCACTATTGCTCCGTCTTGACCATCATGGTCGTGAGCTCGGAGGGGAATAGCGCGGAACAAGAGAACGGTCGCGGTCGCCGCTGCCGCGCTCTGCGGTGCCCTGCTGGCCGCCGGCTGCTCGAGCGGTTCTGGCGGCAGCGGCAGCACCGGCAGCACCGGCGGCACCGACTGGTCCGAGAAGACCTCGGTCGCCCAGGGCGGCGGGATGAAGGACCTGATCGCCGCCGCCAAGAAGGAAGGCGAGCTGAACGTCATCACGCTGCCTGCCAACTGGGCCAACTACGGCACCATCATGAAGGACTTCACAGCCAAGTACGGCATCAAGATCAACGACGCGAACCCCGACGGCTCCAGCCAGGACGAGATCAACGCGATGGTGCAGCTCAAGGGCCAGTCCCGGGCACCCGACGTGCTCGACATGGGTACCGTCTAGCTCCCGCCGCTCCTCGCCAGCGACGAGCCGGCCGCCGAACCTGCCGCGCGAGCTTAGCCGCGCGGCCCGCCATCAATGCCGAGCAGCGGGAGCAGGCCGTTGATCGAGTCGAGCACGTGCGGCGCGCCGGCTTCCAGGAGGTCCTCCCGGCTCGCCGATCCGGTCAGCACCCCCGCCACCATGCCTGCGCCCGCTCGCAGCCCAGACTCGACGTCACTCGCCGTGTCGCCGGCCACGGCAAGCTCGCTGACCGAGCCGCCGCCGAGCCGCAGCAACGCCGTGAGCGGCAGGTCAGGCCACGGCCTGCCACGCCCGGCGTCCGCTGGCGACAGCGCGAGGTCGATGAGCGGGCGCCAGCCGAGCACGTCAAGCACGGCGTCACGGGTCGCGGGCGAGAATCCGGTCGCGAGGCAGACCCTGATGCCGACGTCCCGCAGGGCGGTCAGCGTCCGCACGGCCCCAGGCAGCGGGCTGACCTGGCCCGATCTCACGATTCGCGCGTAGCTCTCCTCGAACGCGCTGTTCGCGGCGGCCGCCGCGGCCTCGTCGCCGAGAATACGGCGGAACACCTCGGTCTTGGACTGGCCCATGGTCGCACGCACGATCCCGGCCGCGCGCTCGTAACCTTCGCTCTCCGGGGTCAGCCCGGCCTGCTCCATCGCCGCCCGGAACGCGGCGAGCACGCTGCCCTCGTCCGTGACCGTCGTCCCGGCCATGTCCAGGCACGCGACGCTGATCCTGGCTGTCACCGCGGCTCCTTTCCTGAAGTCGAGTTCGCCGAGCGGCTCAGGGTGCCAGTCTCGTCGGGCGAAGGTCTGCTCGGCGATCGCGGGCGCGAGCGTCATGCCCTTGCCGCCTGGCCCGGTGACAAGCTCGACTCCCGGCGCAACCTGTCCGCGCAGGCAGATGTCAGCGCCCGTGGCCTGGCTGTAGACGCCGGTCCACCGCCGCCGCACCGGCGGCAGCGGCGAGCCGAGCAGTTGCTCAGCCCGCTGCAGGAGATGCCGGTAGGGCGCCTCATCGAGGTCGAAGGGGAACGGCTCGTCATAGGCGTGCGTGTCACCGATCGTGAGGCTGCCGTCGAGCCGCTGCCCCAGCAGCATCTGGAGCCTGACCTTGCGCAGCGGCTGCTGAGCAGGCGGCCGGCCGGACGAGTCCAGGAACGCGCCGGCCACCCCGGTGCGCGCGGCACCAGTGCACAGGACGACGAGATCAGCGCGGTGCCACGCGCCCGTGTGGTCGCGCACGGCGCCAGGCTCGACGTCCAGTGCCTCCAGGCCAGGGAGCCATGTGTAGCCGTCAGGCGATCCCGTCGCGAGCAGGCAGTCGCGGATCGCGCGGGGAACCTGCCGCGGCTCGACAAGGGCATCCTTCGCGCAGAACAGGCCAGCCAGGAAAGCGCCCCGCAGGGCAGGGTTGAGCGTGCGAGCCGCCCGCGCACCTGACAGCCGCGCTGGCGGGCCGTGAGCGCGTGCATCATGCCGAGCACTCCCCCGCCGACCACGACGACACGGCTGCATGCGAGCCAGTTAACCGGGCGCCGGTGAAGCAACCGTGAACGAGCGTCCCTACTCGCCTGGATACAACGGAAACTGGGGGGGAACCGAGGCGAGGTCTCGGCGCCGTCCGGCCGACCTGTCCCTGATCGCTCCGATGAGGACGATCCCGCCAGCGACGGTGCAGGCAGCCAGCGGCCAGAAGGCAAGTGCGGGAAGCGAGGCTGCCGTCGGCCAGACGGCGGCCGAGGTATCGCCTGCCAGCGCCAGCGGAGCGTGCAGCAGCGTTCCCTGATGCACGGTCAGCAGCTGCCGGTCGAACTGGTGCAGTCCCTGACGTTCCCCGAGCCACCTGGCCGTCATGGCCGCGATCACGCCGCCGGCCAGTATCGCGGCCATGGGCGCCGGCCCGTATCGCCGCACCGCGAGCAGGTATCCGGTCAGGCCGATGATCACGCCGCCGCCGACGCCGATCACGCAGTACCAGGCGTCGGCCGCGATGAACGCGGACGTTTCAGGATTGACGACGTCCGCCGACCCGCGGGCGACCACCACGTACACGGCCCGGGGCGCGAGGTTCGCCCACAGCAGGCCGCCGGCCAGCCCGGCGATCGCGCTGCCGGCCAGTATCGCCAGCGCCCCGAGAAGACCGCCAGCCCGTGACGGCGGTACTCCGCGGGCGGCGTGACCGCCCCGGCGGCCGCCGGATGAGCGCGGGCCCGGCCTGGGCTCGAAGGGATACTCACTGGTGATCGACATTGCCGATTAGCGTAGTTGAAGCAGCCAGAGGCGCACGCCGCGGGAGACAGGGGCATCCAGGCTCACGTCGCTAGCTCACGCACGCCGCGCCGAGGAGCTGCTTCAGGTCGGCCAGCAGGGACGGTGACTGCCTGACCCGCAGCTTGTCGTCGAGCTTGAGCACCTTGGCCCGGTCACCGGTCAGCAGCCGCAGGTGGACCTCGGTGGGACCCGGATGGGTCCGCAACACCTCCCGCAGCGCCTCCACGACCGGCGGCACGCACCTGGCCTCGAGAATCGACACCACGAAAGGGCCGGTGTCCCCCGTCGGCAGCTCGGCGGGCTTCAGCTCCATCGCGATGAGCTTGGGAACCTCCTCGCGCCTGTCCAGCCTGCCGCGTACGAACACGATCGCGTCCTCCACCACCAGATGCATGCACGCCTGATACGTCGCGGGGAAGAACAGCACCTCGATCGCGCCCTCGAGGTCTTCCAGGGTCGCCGCCGCCCAGGGACTGCCCTGCCTGGTGACCTTGCGCTGGACGCCGGACAGGATCCCTCCCAGCGTGACCACCTGGCCATCACGGTCACCCCGGGCGTTCCGTTCCGGCTCATCGGCAGAACCAAGCAGCTGCAGGACCGTGCACTCGGTCTCGGCGGCAAGCACGTGCTCAAGCCCGAGCAGCGGATGGTCGGAGACGTACAGGCCGAGCATCTCCCGCTCGAAGCCGAGCAGCGTGGGCTTGTCCCACTCGCCGCCCGGCACCGGGATATCGAAGGTAGTCGCGTTGTCCTCGTCGTCACCGAACAGCGAATCCTGGCCGATGGCCTCGTTGCGCTTGACGTCGATCACGGCGTCGACGGCCTGCTCGTGGACCATCAGCATGCCGCGGCGCGGGGCGCCGAGCGAGTCGAACGCGCCTGCCTTGATCAGCGACTCGATCACGCGCTTGTTGCAGACGTTGACGGGGACCTTACGCAGGAAGTCAGAGAAGCTCGTGAACATGCCCTTCGCCGTCCTGGTCGCCACTACCGACTCGACCGCGGACGCGCCGACGTTGCGGACCGCGGCCATGCCGAACCTGATGTCGGTATCCACCGGGGTGAAGTACGCCGTCGACGCGTTCACGTCGGGCGGCAGGACCTTGATGCCCATCCTGCGGCACTCGCTCAGGTACAGCGCCGACTTGTCCTTGTCGCCGGCCACGGAGGTGAGCAGCGCCGCCATGTACTCGGTCGGGTAGTTCGCCTTCAGGTACGCGGTCCAGTACGCGACCATGCCGTAACAGCTCGCGTGCGCCCGGTTGAACGCGTAGTCAGAGAACGGTACGAGCACGTCCCAGATGGTCTTGATCGAGTTCTCCGAGTAGCCGTTCTCGCGCATGCCGGCGGCGAAGGGCTCGAACTCGGCGTCCAGGATCTCCTTCTTCTTCTTGCCCATGGCCTTGCGGAGCAGGTCCGCTTTGCCAGGCGTGTAGCCGGCCAGCACTTGCGCGCAGGCCAGCACCTGCTCCTGGTAGACCAGCAGGCCGTAGGTATCGCCGAGCACGGGCGCGAGCGGCTCGGCCAGCTCAGGATGGATCGGCACGACCGGCTTGCGGCCGGTCTTGCGGTCCGCGTAGTCGTTGTGCGCGTTGGCGCCCATCGGGCCTGGCCGGTACAGCGCGTTGACGGCGGAGATATCGGCGAACCGGTCGGCCCGCATGGACCGCAGCAGCGCCCGCATGGGCCCGCCCTCGAGCTGGAACACGCCAAGCGTGTCGCCCCTGGCCAGCAGGTCGTAGGTGGGCTTGTCGTCCAGCGGCAGCGTTTCCAGGTCGACGGTGACGCCCCGGTTGGCCTTGATCCCGGCGAGCGCGTCGTCCAGGATCGTCAGGTTCCGCAGGCCGAGGAAGTCCATCTTGAGCAGCCCGAGGTCCTCGCAGCTCGGGTAGTCGAACTGGGTGATGATCGCGCCGTCGGCCTGGCGCTTCCAGATCGGCACGTGATCGAGCAGCGGTTCCTTGCTCATGATCACGCCGGCCGCGTGCACGCCCGCCTGCCTGATCAGGCCCTCAAGGCCGCGCGCGGTCTCCAGCACCTGCTTGACCTCGGGCTCGGACTCGTACAGCGCCCTGATCTCGCCCGCCTCCCCGTACCGGGGGTGGCCGGGGTCAAAGATGCCGGACAGCGGGACGTCCTTGCCCATCACCGCCGGCGGGAACGCCTTGGTGATCCGGTCGCCCAGCGCATAGGGGAAGCCGAGCACGCGCGCCGAGTCCTTGACGGCGGCCTTCGCCTTGATCGTGCCGTACGTGATGATCTGCGCGACCCGATCGTCCCCGTACTTCTCGGTCACGTACCTGATCACGTCGCCGCGCCGGCGTTCGTCGAAGTCGATGTCGATGTCCGGCATCGAGACCCGCTCGGGGTTCAGGAACCGCTCGAACATCAGCCCGAACGCGATCGGGTCGAGGTCGGTGATGCCCATCGCGTACGAGACGATCGATCCGGCGGCCGAGCCGCGGCCCGGGCCGACCCTGATCCCGTTGCCCTTGGCCCACATGATGAAGTCGGCGACTACCAGGAAGTAGCCGCAGAACCCCATCTGCTCGATGATGCCCATCTCGTACTCGGCCCGCTGCCGCCGCTCGTCGTCATAGCCGCCGGGGAACCTGCGGTCCATACCCGCCCAGACTTCCTTGCGGAACCAGCTGAGCTCCGTCTCCGCCTCCGGCAGCGGGAAGTCGGGCATCAGGTCGGCCTTGCCGAAGGCCAGGTTCGAACGCTCGGCGATCAGCAGCGTGTTGTCACAGCCGGCCTGCCAGTCAGGGTCGTCACTGATGGCGCGCATCTCGGCCGGGCTCTTGATGTAGTAGGCGTTCCCCTCGAGCCTGAACCGCTTCGGGTCTGCCATGTTGGTGCCGGTCTGCACGCACAGCAGCACCTCGTGCGCCTGCGAGTCGCCTGGCGTCACGTAGTGCGAGTCGTTGGTCACCAGGTAAGGAAGCGACAGGTCGCTGGCGATCCTGCGCAGACCCTCCCGCGTCCTGCGCTCTATCGCCAGGTCGTGCCCCATCAGCTCGACGAAGAAGCTCTCCGGCCCGAAGATGTCGCGGTAGTCGGCCGCGGCCCGCAGCGCCTGGTCGTACTGGCCGAGCCTGAGCCTGGTCTGCACCTCGCCGCCCGGGCAGCCGGTGGTGGCGATGATGCCGTTGGCGTACCTGGCGAGCAGCTCCCTGTCCATCCTCGGCTGGCGGAAGTACCCTTCGATCGAGGCCAGCGAGGACAGCCTGAACAGGTTGTACATGCCCTCGGTGGTCTCGGCCAGCAGCGTCATGTGGGTGTAGGCGCCCGCGCCTGAGACGTCGTCGTCGCGCTGCCCTGGCGTGCCCCACCGGACCGGCTGCTTCAGGCCGCGATGCTCAGGCGCCACGTAGGCCTCGATCCCGATGATGGGCTTGATGCCGGCCTTGGTCGCCTTGGTGTAGAAGTCGTAAGCGCCGTAGACGTTGCCGTGGTCGGTCATCGCGATCGCCGACATGCCCGCGTCCGTGCAGGCCGCGAACAGGCCGTCCAGCCTCGCCGCGCCGTCGAGCATCGAGTACTCGGTGTGCACGTGCAAGTGCGCGAAGCCCCCGTCACGTCCAGCAGAACCGCGTCCCGCAGATGCCGGAAAGGCCATGAAGTACCGCCTCCTTCAGGCATGCTGCGCGCGAGCCAGCGCCGGGGTCGGTTCGACCCTAACTCACCCTCGCGGACACGGGCATCCGGACGCGCCAGGCGGAGCGCAGCGAGTCTGTCAGGACTCGGCCGCGAGCAGGTCGAGGGATGCGGCGAGGTCGGCGGGATAGTCACTGGCGAACTCCACCCACCGGCCGTCGCCCGGGTGGGCGAACCCGAGCCTGACCGCGTGCAGCCACTGCCTGGTGACGCCGAGCCGGGCCGCGAGCACCGGGTCGGCGCCGTAGAGCCGGTCGCCCACGCACGGGTGCCTGACAGCCGCCATGTGCACCCTGATCTGGTGCGTGCGCCCGGTTTCCAGCCTGATCTCGGTCAGGCTGGCCGCGCGGAAGGCCTCGACCGTGTCGTAGTGCGTGACGGCCGGGCGGCCGTCGGCGACCACGGCGAACCGCCCGTCGCCCGATGGGTGCCTGCCGATCGGGGCGTCGATCGTGCCGCGCAACGGATCGGGATGCCCCTGCACCAGGGCGTGGTAGCGCTTGTCCACCGCCCGGTCCCTGAACGCCTGCTTGAGCATGCTGTAGGCCTGCTCGCTCTTGGCGACCACCATGAGCCCCGTCGTGTTGGCGTCAAGCCGGTGCACGATCCCCTGCCGCTCGGCCGCGCCGCTCGTGGCGATCTGGTGCCCGGCCGCGAGCAGGCCCTGCAGCACGGTCGGACCTGTCCAGCCCGGCGTCGGGTGCGCGGCCACGCCGGCCGGCTTGTCCACGACCACGATGTCGCCGTCCTCGTAGACGATCCTCATCCCAGGGACCGGCTCGGGCGGCGGCAGCGCCGCGGCGGAGGCGGCGGGCGGGAGCGTCACGTCCAGCCACTCGCCGGCCGGGACCCGGTCTGACTTGCCCGCCGGCCTGCCGCCGACCAGCACGGCGCCCTCGGTGATCAGCTCCGCGGCCTTGGTCCTTGACAGGCCGAACATTCTCGCTATCGCCGCGTCCAGCCGCTCGCCGTCAAGCCCATCGGGTACCGGCACCCGGCGCTGGGCTGGCGCGGTCACGCTCCGCCGCCGCCATGCGGGTCCTGCGGCCCTGCCGCGCCAGGCGCGCGCCCGTCACCGGGGTCTGTGCCGCGCTCGCCGCCGGGGTTCTCGCTGCCGGGGTTCTCGCTGCCGGGATCGGTCCCCGTGCCCGGACTCGCACCGCCGTGCTCGGCTGGCGGCCCGCCGGCCTGCTTGTCGGCGGCTGATACGTCGATCCTGACGCCGCGGACGGCGAGGAACACCGCCAGCACGCCGCCGCAGACGATGCAGGAGTCCGCGATGTTGAACACGGGCCAGTGCGGGATCTGGATCCAGTCCACGACGTAGCCGCGGAAGGGCCCCGGGTAGCGCAGCAACCGGTCGATCAGGTTGCCCGTCGCGCCGCCGAGCAGCAAACCGAGCGTGACTGCCCAGGCCGGGCTCCGGATCCGGCGCGACGTGCGCAGGATGAAGACGATCACGCCGACCGCGATGACGGCGAACACGACGGTCAGCGACGGACCGATGCTGAACGCGGCACCGGGGTTGCGGGTCACCCTGAGCGTCAGGAATCCGCCGAGCATCCTGACGGGCGAGCGATCCGACAGCACGGCGACGATGACGACCTTGGTGATGATGTCCGTCACCAGGACGGTCACCGCGACAGCGAGCAGCACGGCGACCCGGCCTCGGTTCCTGGCTGGCGTCCTCACAGACGCAATGGTGCCAGCCGGCTGCGGGTCGCTTGCGATCTTGTTACCGGTCAGCGCCGTTCCTCTCGCTGCTTGCAGCTCACGCACAGGGTGGCCCGCGGAAACGCCTGCAGGCGGGCCTTTCCAATCGGATCACCGCATGATTCGCACACGCCGTAGGTGCCTGACTCAATCCTGGCAAGCGCACGCTCAGCCTGGACAAGCAGGTCGCGCGCGTTGTACGTGAGCGACAACTCGTGCTCCCGCTCGTATGTCTTCGCCCCGACATCGGCCTGATCATCGCCGGCACCGCTCACAGAATCTCCCAGTCTGTCCGCGATATCGGATTCTGCCCGGCCGATCTCGTCCCGCAGCTCAGCTGCCTCGGCGGCGAGTCGCGTCCTGACCTTGGTGATCTCAGCTGTGGTCCAGCGCCGCTCGCCCTTCCTGACGGGGAAGCCGGTGGCGTCAGACTGTGCGGCTGCGGTCATGCCTCGCCTCCCCTGGCGCATATCCGATGATGATCTTGGTTGACAAGCGTCACCGGAGGATAAGTGCTGACCGACGCGATTCGCAAACAGGTCAGCTATCGTGGTGCGCTGCGCGGGTCGCCTGGGGGCGTTGGCGGCAGGTGCAGCGGCAGGCACGGGAACCCCTGGCGGCAGGCAGCCGATGCCAGGACGGGTTCGCGGCCATCACGGGGGTGCTGATGACACGTCACGCATCGGACCGGCAACCCGCTCCCGTCCCCTGGGAGTGCTGGAGCGAGCCACCGGCGGCGGCCTGGCTGCCAGGTCTGCACGACGTGCCCGGTCAGGCGGTCATGGACAGCTACCGGCGGCTGAAGTCCATGCAGGGCTTCGATGTGCGGGGCGGCACCGGCGTCGACTGCCATGGACTCGCGGTCGAGGTAGCCGTCGAGCGGGAACTCGCGCTGTCCGGAAAGACCGAGATCGAGGCATACGGTGTGGGCAGGTTCACCGCCCGGTGCCGGGAATCCGCCGTGCGTCATGCCGCCGCACACGCGGCCATGCGCACGCGCCTCGGCTGCTGGCAGGCCGGGCCGCCCCGGCAGAGCATGGACCCCGGCTACGTCGAGTCCGTGTGGTGGTCGCTGTGCCGGATCTTCGAGGCGGGCATGCTTGAGCGCCGCTACCGGATTGCCCCGTACTGCCCGCGCTGCCAGACGCCGCTGTCCATTCACGACCTGAGCCACCCTGGCGCGCGGCCGACCGGGGACGGCACCGGGATGATAGTCCGGTTCAGGCTGGCGACGCTGCCAGACGGGGTGAACCCCCGGCTGCGCGGCGCCGACCTGCTCGCGTGGACCACCAGGCCATGGGCGCTCGCAGCCAACGCTGCCATCGCCGTGCACCCCCACCAGGGCTACGTCCTTGCCCGCCGGGCCGGCCACGACGACCGCGTGATCCTCGCCGAGGCCCGCCTCACCCCGATGCTCGGCGAGGACTGGCATGTCGCCGCCCGGATCAGCGGCGCCGACCTGGCGGGCGCAACCTATCACCCCGTGCTCGACCTGGCGGAGGCGGCCGGCCGGCGGCCGGTGATCCCTGGCTACTTCGTCCCCGTGCGTACCGGCACCGGGCTGGTGCCGCTGGCTCCCGCCTTCGGTGCCGATGACCTGAGGGCCGCCACCACGCATGGCCTCCCGGTGCTCGACCCGCTCGGGCCCGACGGCCGCTTCGCCGCCGGCCTGCCGCTCGTGGGCGGGCTGTTCTTCGCCGCCGCAAGCCGCGTCCTGACCAGCGCGCTGTGCGACTCCGGCGCGCTCATTCCGCCGTCCAGGCCAGCCGACGGCGACCAGCGATGCTGGCGTTGCGGAACGCCGTTGCTGACGCGCGCCTTGTCAGCCTGGTATCTCCGCGGCGCCGCTGACGTGCCGGACGACGGCGCGGACTGGATGGTCTCCCGCACCCGGTTCTGGGGCACTCCGCTGCCGCTGTGGGAGTGCCCCGCCGCGCACCTGACGTGCGCGGAGTCGCTGGCACAGCTCTCAGAACTTGCCGCCGCCGATCTCACCAAGCTTGACCCGCACCGGCCGCAGATCGACGACGTCATCATCGCCTGCCCCCAATGCGGAGGGCCAGCCAGGCGCGTGCCCGATGTGCTCGACGCCAGGTACGACGCGGGCTGGCTGCCCTTCGCTGGCAGGGTCCGGTCAGCCAGTACTGTCTCCTCGCTCGATAACAGGCCGCAGGACGGGCTCCTTGTCGCCAGCGCCGGTGCGGGCGAGGGCTGGCCAGGGGCCGTCCAGCAGATCGGCCACCTGGTGTACGGGCGCCCGGCCGGGTTCAGCGTGCTGCCGCTGCGGCCGGCCGCTGACGCGGCCGGCCGCGCGATGAGCGGCGGCCTTGGCAACCTGGTCGAGCCGCTCCCGCTGATCGAGCGCTTCGGCGCCGATGTGATCAGGTGGTCCTGCGGCACGATCGGCCGGGCCGAGGCGGGCAAGCCGCCGCCGGAGACGAGCCGGCCCTTGTCCGAGGCCGCGCTCGAGGAGATCAGCAGGACGGTGTTTGTCCCGTACCGGGACGTGGCGGCGGCGCTCGGCCTGGCCGGCCAGGCGCAGGTCGCCGCGCCCCCGCCGACAGAAAGGCCGCGCACCGACCAGCAGGTGCTGACTGAGCTGCAGGCTGTGATCGCGGACAGTACCGCCAGCTTCGAGAGGTTCAGGCCCGCGGCTGCCTGTGAGCGGATCGCCGGCTTCCTCGGCGGCCTGGCGCGCACCTACCTGCCCTCAGCCGAGCCGAGGCTGGCGTCCGGTGATGCGGCGGACCAGGTGGACCGTGCGGCTGCGGCGGCGACGCTGCGGGAGTGCATGGACGTGCTGACCCGGCTGATGGCACCGATCGCGCCGTTCGTCACCGAGCAGGTCTGGGCCCAGCTGCGCGCGGGCGACGCGGAACCAGGCAGGCCCGAATCCGTGCACCTGGCGTCCTGGCCGGTTCCGGCCGTCAATCACGGCCCTCAGGCGACAGGCGCGTCCGCGCCGGCCTGATCGGGCTTGCAGGCCTTGCACGGAGCGCAGCCACTCTCCGTCGCGGCCCGCATGGTCATCAGCTCGAGGTCATCCGCAGACAGGAACCTGATCAGCTGGCAGCCGGCGCGGTGATATCTGGTGATCCCCGGCACGACGCTGACCTGCTGGTCGTCGTCGCTGGCCGATGACTCGGCGGCGGCTGCAACGGCTTGCTTGGCGTCCCCGGCGTCCCCGGCAGGCTCGCCCGCCTTCGCCGCTGACGACGGCGCTGGCGTCGCTGCCGCACCGGTCGCCGGCTGGTCCTCATCGGGCGCCGCCGTCCCGCCGGGCTCTCCCGCTTCCGGCTGGCTGACGCCGGCTCTGCCAGCCGCGTCCGCTGGCCGTGTGAACGGCCGGGTGACCGCCGATGCCGGCACAGGCCCGCCCGCCGGCGGAACCGTCCCGCCTCTCGTCGGCTTCTGGTCCTCAGGCCGGGCCGCTGGCTCCTCGTCAGGAGTCGGGCCGGCTGCGGACAGCCCCGGCCTGGCTGGCCGCCTCGCCTCGTCCTCAGCCTTCGCGTCCTGGCGGCCCGGCTGATCCCGGCCCGGCTGATCCCGGGCCGGCTGTTCCCGGTCCGCCTGGTCGCTGGCCGCCTTGCGCGAGCCTGCCCGAGCCGGGCCCGGCTCGGTCGCCTTCACGCCGGGCGGATCCGCCGCCGAGGCGCCCCTGGCAACCGCGGCCCTGACCGATTCGCGCTCAAGCCGTGAAGCCCGATGCGGCCCGGATTTGTCCTGCCGCTCCGCGCCGTGCTCGGCCACCGCCCTTTCGCGGTCACGGTTTTGCAGGCTGGCCGTGCTACGTGAGCCCGCACCGGCCGCGGCGGCGGCGGGCTCGCTGACTGGCTCGCCAGCACCCTGATCGCCGGGAGCGGCGTGCGTGCGCGACACCGCAGGCTCACGGCGCACCGCCGGCTCACGCGGCCCGGACTCACGCTGGGCACCGGACTCACGCTGGGCGTCTGACTGACGCGGCGCCATCTCGTCGCGCCCGGCCGCGTCATCGCGCCGGCCGGCGGAATCCTTCGCGGCCGCCGTCTCGCGCGCGGCCTGCGCGGGAAGCCCGCCAGGTGCTGCCTGATCAGCCCGCGCCTTTGCCGGCGCCTTCGTCAGCTCAGGCTGCCTCGCCGTCCTGGACGGCGCGGCCGCCACCTTGGGCGCGGCAGCGGCGGCCTTCTGCCTGCCCTTGGCCGCTGCGGCCGGAGCAGCGGCGGCCGCTACCAGCTCTGGCTGTGCGGCCGTGGCGACGGCCTGCGGCGCCGTCCGGCCGAAGATCTCGTGCCTGTAGCTGATCACGACACCGATGAGCAGCAGGAATGCCAGCACCGCGACGCCGATCGAGATCACCACAAGCAACAGGCTGCCGGCAACGACACCCGTTGCCAGCAGCCCGATTGCGATGAGCACGACCGATAGGACAACGCCGAACCGGATCACGCTCCAACTCCGCTCGAAACGCTTGGCCTAGCCTAGGCAGAACGCCCGCTAGCGACGGTCGTGCTGACCGCTGTCCGCCGGGTGGTATCCGCCATTGTGGCCCATCGGCTCAGACATTCCGGGGAACGAAGCGCCGGACGGACCGCCGCGCATGTGACCAACGCCCACCGGAACGGCCGGCTGCGGACCGGTCGCCGCCACGGCAGGGAACACGCCGCTGTCGGCGGCACCGGCCTCCAGGTCGCGGAGCTGACCTTCCAGGTACGCCTTGAGCCTGCTGCGGTACTCACGCTCGAACGCGCGCAAGTCGTCCACCCGGCGCTCAAGCTCCTCACGCGACTGAACGAGCGAGCCCATCGCCTGGCGGTGCCGCTCCTGGGCGTCGCGCTCGAGGCTCTCGGCCCGTGCCCGCGCATCGCTGGTGATCTGCTCGGCCTGGCGGCGCGCCTTGGTCAGCAGGTCATCGGCCTCACGCCTGGCCCGGCTGAGCGTCTCGTCGGCCTCGCGCCGCGCGTCGGCAATAGCCTGGTCAGCCGTCTGCTGCGCGAGCGCGAGAACCCGGGCCGCGGTGTCCATGTTGTCCTCAGCTGAGGACTTCATCATGGGCATCGGCTCAGGACGGCGCTCTGGCTCAGGCCGGTGCGGCTCACTCGGCATCATCTCGGGACCGTCCATGTGCGGCGAGTTCAGCGGCGCTGCCATCTTGCCGCCCCTGAGCACTTCGGCGAGCTTCGCCCGCAGCTCCTCGTTCTCCTGGATCAGGCGGTCGAGTTCAGCCTCGACCTCATCCAGGAAGGCGTCCACTTCTTCCTCATCGTAGCCAGGCCTGAGCCTGGTCGTGCTGAACTGCTTGTTCCGCACATCCGCGGGCGTCAGTGGCATGTCCGTGTCTCCTTGGCGCGTGAGTCCCCTAGGGAGGCTACCTGCATCACAAGCTGCTTACTACCGATAGCAACACAATGATCACGAGAAACAACAGCGTGTAGCTGAGGTCTAGGGCAACACTACCGATCCGCACCGGCCGAAGGTAGCGCCTTAGCAATCTCAGTGGCGGATCCGTGAGTGTGAAAATGATCTCAGCGACCCTGGCCAGCAGGCCAGAAGGGCTCCAGGTGCGGCTGTAGCTCTGCAGCATGTCGATGATCAGCCGCCCGATCAGGAGCAGCAGATACAGCCAGAGGATGTAGTAGACGACGGTCAGGAAGATGGTCACGGCATTGCTCCGCCCCGGCGCATGCCACGCTGCCGCGCCTGTCGCCATGCCATAGTGCCTGCCCGCATGTGCTCGATTGTGACTGATCCCGCTCGCGTCCGGCTGCGGCCCCGCTGCGGGGAACCTGACCGACCCTAGCTCTGGTTGAAGAAGTCCCGCTCCGCGATCCTCGCCTTGTCCTCCGCCGTGACCTCGACATTAGCCGGGGAGAGCAGGAAGACCTTGTTCGTGACCCGGTCGATGGAACCGCGGAGCCCGAAAATCAGGCCAGCGGCGAAGTCGACCAGGCGACGTGCATCACTATCAACCATCTCGGTGAGGTTCATGATAACTGGTGTTCCCTCACGAAAGTGCTCACCGATTGTCCGTGCCTCGTTGTAGGTGCGCGGGTGCAAGGTCGTGATCCTGGCCAGGTCGGTCGCGTGAACCGGCTCGGCCACGGGGCGCTGGTCGGTTCTGAGGCGGCCGTCATCGGCGGCGGCGTAGCCGTTGTGCGACTCCGTCACGACGGCGTGCTCGGAGTATTCGGTGACATAGTCGCCGTAGTCATCCGGGTCCCCGTACTCGTCGGTGTAGGGATCGTCGTAGCGATGGTCGTCCTCCACCAGGCCGAGATAGACCGCCATCTTGCGCATTGCGCTGGCCATCGTCAGTCCTCCGTCACGCCGCAGTGCAGCAAGCCAAGGTCACGCCGCGTGCTACGCGTCGGACATTACCTGACCAAGACCGCTCTGCCGCCGAGCAACGCCGTACCGACACGTACGTGTGTCGCACCTTCTGCGATGGCCTCCTCCAGGTCACCGGTCATGCCGGCGGAAATCATCTTTGCGCCCGGATGAGCAGTGCGCATCACGGCCGCGACGTCGGCGAGCCTGCGGAACGCCGGCCGCGGTGCCGCGCCGAGCGGCGCCACCGCCATCACGCCGCCGAGGATCAGGCCGTCCTCCGCGGCGATCGCGGCGGCCAGGCCAGGTACGTCGGCCGGCCGGGCGCCGCCCCGAGGTGCCCCGCTCGCGCGTTCGTGACCTGGCGCCTCGTCGAGGTCGACCTGAACCAGGCAGGTGATGCGGCGGCCAGCCGCCCTGGCCCGCGTTCCCAGCGCCTGGACCAGGCGCGGCCGGTCAACGGAGTGGATCACGTCCGCGTACCTGACCACGCTCTTGGCCTTGTTGGCCTGCAACTGGCCGACGAAATGCCAGCGCAGCCGCGGCTCGAGGTCAGCGCACGCGGCCGCCTTCGGCGCCGCTTCCTGGTCGCGGTTCTCGCCGATGTCCAGCACGCCAAGCCCGGCGAGCAGCCGCACGTCGGAGACGGGGAACGTCTTCGTGATCGCGATCAGCGTGACGTCACCGGGCGACCTGCCAGCCGCATCGCACGCGGCAGCGATCCGCGCTCGCACCGACGCCAGGTTGGCCAGGAGCTCGTCTGTCCTGGCGGGCCAGCCCGTCACCGCGGCGTCAGCCAGATCAGGCCGGCGAAGCGGCCGGTCGCGCCGTCCCTGCGGTAGGAGTACAGCTCGGCGGTTTCCGCCGTGCACCGCGCGTCGTCGGCGATCTCGGCGACGCCGTGCCGCGCGAGCTGCCCGCGCAGGCCAGCCCGCAGGTCGATGCCAGGTGTGCCGTTCCTCGTGGTACACGCCGATCCGGGCACCGCGGCTTCGACGTCCGCGCGCATGCTGGCCGGGACCTCGTAGCACTGCCCGCAGACGGCCGGGCCGATGACGGCGCGCATGCGCGTCGCCTCAGCGCCGGCGCGGGTCATGGCGGCGATCAGCGCGGCAGCGACGCCCGCGGCCAGGCCGGGCCGGCCGGCGTGGGCTGCCCCGATGACGCGCGCTACCGGATCGGCGATCAGGACGGGAGCGCAATCGGCTCCGAGTACGGCGAGCGCGACGCCAGGCACATCGGTGCACGCGGCATCGGCCTGCGGAGCATGACCGGCGGCGCCGGGCTGCGTCATTCCCGGCAGGTCAGTAACCCGCAGCACGGTGGTCCCGTGCACCTGACGCAGCCAGGCCAGGCGCCGGACTCCTGGCCCGAGTGCCTGAAGCACCAGCTGCCTGTTTCTTGCCACGGCCGACGGGTCGTCGCCCACGCCGTCGCTGAGGTTCAGCGCGCCGAACGGGTCCTGGCTCACCCCGCCGCAGCGGCCGGTGAATGCCGCGCTGACTCCGTCGCAGGGGATCAGCGGGCGCAGCAGCCCGGCCAGCGCGTGGTCAGGTCCGGTCGTCCGGCCGGTCACTTCAGGAAGTCGGGCACGTCGAGCTCGTCGTCCTCCTCGAAGACCACGGACTTGCGCCTGGTGCCCGCGCGCTCGGCGCGAGCGGCTTCCTGCGCGGACTCTGGCCGCTGGCCGGGCTCGGCGGCGCCGTTGCCCGAACTGGCCGCGGCCGCCCGCGCCTCTGGCGGCCGCGGCGCGGGTACCGACTCTGCCGCCGCGGCAGCCGCTGGCTGCGGAACGGACGCGGACTGCCCGTTCTCGGTTCCGGCGACAGCAGCAGCGGGCTGCGGCGCGGCCCTGTCCTGACCGCCGTGGTCTGGCGTCGCGGGCGGCGGCGCGGTGTGCGCCGCGTTGTTGTCCTTGAGCCCGGGCAGCGACACGGGACGCCACGCTGCCCCGAACGCGTCGGAACCCTGCGATGGCTGGTAGGCGGCGATCGGGCGGCCAGGCCGCCGTCCGGTGGCCGATTCGTCGAAGCCCGCGGCGATGACCGTCACCCTGACCTCGTCGCCGAGCGCGTCGTCGATGACCGCGCCGAAGATGATGTTGGCGTCGGGAGCTGCCGAATTGGCGACTAGCTGAGCCGCCTCGTTGATCTCGAACAACCCCAGGTCAGAACCGCCCTGGATGGACAGCAGCACGCCGTGCGCGCCGTCGATGCTCGCTTCGAGGAGCGGGCTCGAGATCGCCATCTCGGCCGCCGCGACCGACCGGTCGTCCCCGCGCGAGGATCCGATCCCCATCAGCGCGGATCCCGCACCTGACATGACCGACTTCACGTCGGCGAAGTCCAGGTTGATCAGGCCCGGCGTGGTGATCAGGTCCGTGATACCCTGGACGCCGGACAGCAGCACCTGGTCGGCGGCCTTGAAGGCGTCAAGCACGCTGACGTGACGGTCCGAGATCGACAGCAGCCTGTCGTTCGGAATGACGATGAGGGTGTCAACCTCGCCGCGCAGCCGCTCGATGCCCGCGTCAGCCTGAGCGGCGCGGCGCTTGCCCTCGAAGCCGAACGGCCTGGTGACCACGCCGATGGTCAGCGCGCCAAGCGACCTGGCTACCTGAGCGACGACGGGCGCGCCGCCGGTGCCTGTTCCGCCCCCTTCGCCGGCGGTCACGAAGACCATGTCGGCGCCCTTGATTACTTCTTCTATCTCCTCGCGGTGATCTTCGGCGGCCTTGTGGCCGACGTCGGGATTGGCACCCGCGCCGAGCCCTCTGGTGAGTTCCCTGCCGACGTCCAGCTTGACGTCTGCATCGCTCATCAGCAGCGCCTGGGCATCGGTATTGATCGCGATGAACTCGACGCCCTTGAGGCCCTCTTCGATCATCCGGTTCACGGCGTTGACGCCGCCACCGCCGATGCCGACTACCTTGATGACCGCGAGATAATTCTGCGGTGCTGCCACGGAGGGACCAGACCTTCCCGTTCGGTTGCTTACAGCGGGACCCGCAGCTCAGGCCGGCGGTCCGTCACCGCGGGCTGCCTGCCGGGCCAGCCACGCGGCGGCACGAGATGCTCCCCCAGGACCGCACGGCAGTCTCCGCTTTCCAGCACGTCAACTCTCACCCTCAGGTTGAGATTTAGAGTTATGTCAAGCTGCGGACTGTATTGGACAGTAGGGTTGGGCGGCACCGCTGGTCAACTAGCCTCGCCGTGACTGCGGCTGCGTGTTGCCATGTGCGCTCCCTCCCGATGGCCTGTGCTGACCCGCGGCCCCGGCGGGCGACTGCGCCGCGCGTCCGGTCACCGCGCTCGCCGGGTCGCTCACGTCGTAGTACCTGGCCCTCGTCCGCAGCAGGATCGCCATTGCGCTGGCCTTTTCCCGCCCGTTCACCGGACGTCCCCACCGAACCTGGATGCCACCGCGCAAGATGAGGAGCACGTCGCCCGGCCCTTCCGCCCGGACGGCGGCCAGCCGCGTGCGCAGCCAGGCAGGCAGGTTCCTGACCACGGCGCCGGCGGCGAGCACCGCTGGCTCGTGGCGCAGCTGGCCGTGCCGCCCGCTCCCCGCGACCAGGGTCGTGGCCGGCCGCAGCGCGACCAGACCTGGCGGACGCGCGGTACTCCACCTGAGCACGACCCCGTAGGCGTCGACCAGGTCATAGCCGGTCCTCGCGCGCATGCTGAAAACCGCGGTGCGGCGCCTCGTCCAGATCACGACAGAGTCGGGCCAGGACAGCGTCACCCTGGCGGACTGCACTTGCGTGATCTGCTCCACCCGGCGGGCGATCACGGCGGTGTCGATCCTGATCAGCGGCGTTCCCAGAGCGATCGCCGCGGCGCCGAGCACGGTCGAGCGCGGGACGTGCGAGCCGGTGGTCCGCACCGTGCGCACGACCAGGAAGCTCGAGCCGAGCAGCGCCCACGCGACGCCCGCGACCAGGGCAACGGCGGTGAGCCAGAAAAACGCTAGCTTCCACCTATCGCGCCGCCGACGGCCGGCGCTGGCCGGCTGGCTCATCCGTCCCCTTCCTCCCCCGCGGCCTCGTTGTCGCTCGCTGCGCCGTCCCTGCGCGCGCCGAGCGCGGCGACGATCTGCGGACCGAGCTGGGTCACATCGCCCGCTCCCATCGTCAGCACGATGTCACCGGGTTTCGCCAGATCGGCGATCGCGCCAGGCAGGCTCGGCCGGTCCGGCCAGAACGCGGCGCGCCCGCCAGGCACGGCGTCGGCGATGAGGGCACCGGACACGCCGGGTTCGGGATCCTCACGTGCCGCGTACACGTCGAGGACGAAGATCTCGTCGGCCGCTGCGAGCGCCGCGCCGAAGGCGGCGGCGAAGATCCTGGTCCTGCTGAACAGGTGCGGCTGGAACACGACAAGCACGCGGCCGCCAGCGGCGATGTCGCGCGCGGCGGCTAGGTCGGCCGCGATCTCGGTCGGGTGGTGCGCGTAGCTGTCGAGCACCCGGACCGAATCCGCCTCGCCCTTGGGCTCCATCCGGCGCTGCGTTCCGCGGTAGGCAGCCAGGCCGGCCGCGATGCCCTCTGGCGGGAAGCCGAGCTCGGCCGCGGTCACGAACGCGGCCGCGGCGTTCAGCGCGTTGTGCTTGCCGGGCACCCGCACCCTCAGCCGGACCGGCCAGCTTCCGGTCAGGGACCTCCCGGCCACGGGACTCCCTGGTCCGGAGCTCACGCCGCGAGCCGCGAGCTCGAACTCGGTCGCCATCCCGGCCGGGGTCACGGCATCGAGCCGGTAGTCAGCGGCTTGGGACTCGCCGTATGTCACGACCCGCGGCGCTCCGGCCGCTCCGGCCAGGGAGCGCGCGGCCGCCGCGAGCCTGCGCGCTCCCGGGTCGTCCGCGCAGGTGACAAGCAGCCCGCCGGGGGCGATCCGGGCGGCGAAGGCTTCGAACGCCGCCTCGATCTCGGCCAGGCTGGCGTAGTTGTCCAGGTGGTCGGCCTCGACGCAGGTCACGACCGCGGCGTCGGGCGCGAGCATGAGGAACGAGCCGTCGCTCTCGTCGGCCTCGGCGACAAAGGCACGGCCGCTGCCCTCGGCTGCGCCGAGGCCGGTCTCCGCCAGGATCCCCCCGATGACGTAGCCGGGGTCGGCGCCGCAGCGCCGCAGCACCGTGGTGATCATGCCGGTAGTCGTGGTCTTGCCGTGGGTGCCGGCCACCGCGATGGCCTGCCTGCCGAGCATGACGCTGGCCAGCGCCGCTGCCCGGTGCAGCACCCGCATCCCGCGCTGCCGTGCCTCCGCGAGCTCGGGGTTGTCCGGCCTGATCGCGCTGGAGACCACGAGGGTGTCGGCTGAGCCAAGGTGCGTGGCGCTGTGTCCGACCCCGACCCGGGCCCCGAGCGCGGCGAGCTCGTCAAGCTGCGCCGACGCGGCGGAATCGCAGCCGGAGACCGGAACTCCCCTGGTCAGCATGACGCGCGCGATGCCGGACATGCCAGCGCCGCCCACCGCGACGAAGTGCACGCGGCCGAGCTCCTCGAGCGGAACCGGCTCGACGGGTGTCACCAGGCCCATCGCGATCCTCCCCTCGTCACCGGCCTGGTCCGCGGTGGCTGCCGCGGTGCCTGCTGCCATGTCCGGCGGCACCGGGCCGCCCGCCGGGACCATCCGTCCGCGCCGCCCTGCCCTGGCCAGCCTGGCGGGCACCACCCGCGCCTGGCGCGCCGGCACCGGCCGAACCGGCACCGCCCGCGCTGTCGGCGACGTCGAGCACCCTGGCCGCCAGCCTCGCGTCCGCATCCCTGCTGCCGATGCTGGCCGCCGCTCTTGACATGGTGGCGACGAGCTCGTGGTCGAGCAGCATGCCGAGCAAGACGTTGCGGATCCATTCCGGGCTCAGGCTCGCGTCGTCAACGATCAGGCCGCCGCCTGCCCGCTCTATCGGCCGGGCGTTGAGCCGCTGCTCGCCGTTGCCGTGCGGGAGCGGGACGTAGGCGGCTGGCAGGCCGACCGCGGTCAGCTCCGCGCATGTCATCGCGCCGGCCCGGCACAGGGCGAAGTCGGCGGCGGCGTATGCGAGGTCCATCCTGTCCAGGTACTCGATCGGCACATACGGCACCTCCCGCTGCGGTACGCCGGCCGTCTGGCCGGACCGCGGCCCGACGATGTGCAGCACCTGGACCCCAGCCGACAAGAGCACTCCGGCCGCGCCGAGCACGGCCCGGTTCAGCGACGCGGCGCCCTGCGAACCGCCGGTCACGAGCAGGACAGGCAGGTCAGGGCGCAAGCCGAAATGCGCCCGCGCCTTGTCGCTCATCGCGAGCCTGTCCAGGCCGGCGATCTCGCGCCGGATCGGGATCCCGATGCAGGTCGCGTGCGGCAGCTTGGTGCCTGCCTGGCCGATGTAGACGTGCCTGGTCAGCCGCGCCCCGATCCTGTTGGCCAGGCCGGGCCGCGGGTTCGCCTCGTGCACGACGATCGGGACGCGGCGGCGCCTGGCCGCGAGATAGCCGGGCGTCGCGACGTAGCCGCCGAAGCCGACGAGCACGCTGGCCTCGGCCCGGTCGAGCACGTCGACGGCGGCCGAGACGGCGCCGGCCAGCCTGCCTGGCACCCGCGCCAGGTCGGGCGTGAGCGAGCGGGGCAGCGGCACCGCCGGGATGAGGTCGAGCGCGTACCCGCGCGCCGGGATGATCTTCGTCTCCAGCCCGCGCTCGGTCCCCAGGCAGGTAATCCTGACGTCCTGGTCCATCCGCCGGAGCGCGTCAGCAAGCGCCATGGCCGGCTCGATATGCCCGCCTGACCCGCCTCCGGCAATCACCACACTGCGCAATCCGCACCTCACCGTCCGGTCTACGAATGCCGCGGACCCGGGTGCGGCGGCCGTGGGCGCTGTTGCCCTGGCCGCTGCTGCCCCAGCCGGGGACGTTGCGGTCCTGAGCGCGGCTTCGCCGGATGCCGCGCTGGCCGGCGGTCCGCCGGTGCCTGCCGTGGCGGCCGCGGCGCCCGGCCGCCGCCAGCGCCTGCCGGCTCCGTGCCGGCCGACACAGTCTCCGGATCTGCCAGCCTAGACCGTGCGGGGCCGGACCGGGCCGGCCCGCGGGCCGAACGCTCTGGCTCTGACCGGACGCTCGCGGCCACACGCCCAGTCCGGGCTCGCACAGGCGCGCGGCGGCCGGTCATGCCGGGGAGCCTGCGCCGCCAGCGCGGCGTGGCCGTCGCAAGGGCCTCCCTGGCTCCTGGCTCGGACCTGGCGAAGCTCAGCAGCATGCCGATCGCGGCCATCGTGGCCAGCACCGACGACAGGCCCTGGGAGATCAGCGGCAGCGGCACGCCGGTGATCGGCAGCAGGCCGATCACCGCGCAGATGTTCACGAGCGCCTGCACGACGATCCAGGCCGTCGCGCCCGCCGCCGCCAGCCGCATGAACGGGTCGGTGACCCTCCTGGCGACGCGCAGCCCGCCGTAGGCCAGCCCGCCGTAGAGCAGCACGACGCAGCCGGTGCCGATCAGGCCGAGTTCCTCGCCCAGGATCGCGAAGATGAAGTCCGTCTCGTCGTTCGGGACCCAGCCCCATTTCTGCTGGCTGTCGCCGATGCCGACACCCCACAGCCCGCCAGAGCCGATCGCCCACTTGCCCTGGACCAGCTGCCAGTTGTTGGACAGCGTGGGGTTGAGGAACCCGGCGATCCGGCCCGACCGGTACTGGGCCACCTTGATCAGCAGCAGCAGCGCGAACACGACCAGGCCGAGGATGCCGACGAACAGCCTGGCCGGGGTGCCGATCACCCACAGCAGCGCCAGCAGGATGACCAGGAGCAGGAACGTTGATCCGAGGTCGTCCCCCAGGATCACGAGCAGGCCGACCACGGCCGCCCCGGGAAGCAGCGGGATCAGCAGCGTCCGCCAGTTGTCGAGCTGCCCGAGGGCTTCCTTCCTGGCGAGCAGGTCAGCACCCCAGATCAGGAACGCCAGCTTGGCGAACTCCGACGGCTGCAGCTGGATGCCGCCGACCGCGATCCAGCGTCTGACGCCGGCGATGTCCGGTCCGAAGGCGAGGACGAGGATCAGGCCCGCGATCGCCGCCAGCAGCAGCGGGTACGCCACGGACCGCAGCAGACGCGGCGGCATCCGCGCGAGCAGCCACATGATCGCGAGGCCAGCCAGCGCGCCGAACAGCTGCTTGACGAACACGCTGTACGGCGAGCCGCCGCTGTCTAGCTGGGACGCCGATGAGGTGGACAGCACCATCACCAGGCCGACCGCGAGCAGCAGCCCGCTCGTCCCCATGATCAGGTAATACGACGTCAGCGGCCGGTCAAGCGGTGCGAGCGCGGCTGCGGCCCGCGGCCTGAGCCCCGCCGCGCTCACCGCGCGGCCGCCAGCCGCCTGACCGCCTCGGCGAACGCCGTGCCGCGTGCCGGGTAGTCGCGGAACATGTCGAACGACTGCGCGGCCGGGGCGAGCAGGACGGTATCGCCCGGCCTCGCCAGCGCGGCTGCGGCCTTGACAACGAGGTCCATGGCTCCAGTGTCGGTCTCAGGGACCTCAACGACCGGGACATCCGGCGCGTGTCGCGCCAGCGCGGCGGCGAGGATCTTCCTGTCGGCGCCGAACAGGACAGCGCCGCGGAGCCGCGCGGCGGCGTCGCCGGCGAGCTGATCGAGGTCCGCAGCCGCGCCCTTGAGCAGCCCGCCAGCGATCCAGACCACGGGGTCGTAGGCGCCGAGCGCGGCCGCGGCCGCGTGCGGGTTGGTCGCCTTGGAGTCGTCGATGTAGTCGACGCCGCCGATGGCGGCGACCAGCTCGATCCTGTGCGGGTCGGGCTGGTGCCGCAGCAGCCCGCCGCCGACGGCACCGGCCGGGGCGCCGTATGCCCTGGCCAGCGCGGCCGCGGCAAGCGCGTCCGAGACATTGTGCGGCGCTGGCGGCCTGGCCCTGGCCGCTGGATCGGACCCGCAGACGTCCGCCAGCGCGGCGAGCCTGACCGCGAGGTCCTCGCCGTCCTGCCGGAACGCCCTGTCGACGAGGTAGCCGCCGCTGACGCCGAGCTCGCCAGCTCCTGGCTCGCCAAGCCGGTACATCGCCGCAGGCCCGGCCAGCGCGGCCATCTTGGCTGACCGCTCGTCGTCGGCGTTGCCAATCGCGATCGTTCCTGCCGCGAAGATCTTCGCCTTATCCGCGGCGTATGCCTCCAGCGTGCCGTGCCAGTCCAGGTGGTGCGCGGCGATGTTCAGCACGACGGCAGCGAACGGCACGATCGTGGAGCTCCAGTGCAGCTGGAAGCTGGACAGCTCGACGGCGACGACCTCGTAAGGCTCAGGCTCGGTCACCACGTCGGCGAGCGAGGTGCCGACGTTGCCAGCGGCGACGGCGCGATACCCGGCCGCCTGGAGCATCAGCGCGAGCATCCTGACGGTGGTCGTCTTGCCGTTCGTCCCGGTGACCGCCAGCCATTGCTGCCGCCTGCCGCCTGCCAGCACGGGCCTGAGCCGCCACGCGAGCTCGACGTCGCCCATCACGTCCACACCGGCCTCGGCGGCGCTGGCGAGGAGCGGAGCGTCCGGCTTCCAGCCAGGCGAAGTGATCACCAGGTCGGCGCCGTCCGGCAATCTCGCCGCGGCTTCAGGTCCGAGCAGGACCAGGACGCCATGGCCCTCGAGCTCGGCCGCGAGCGCGCGCCCTGCCTCGTCGGCACGGGAGTCGACCGCGGTCACCAGGGCGCCGCGCGCGGCCAGCACCCTGGCAGCCGGAGGGCCTGAGACGCCCAGGCCCGCCACGCAGACCCGGCGCCCGGCGAGACTGGCGGCGAAGCTGCCGGCACCGGCCGGATCCGCGGCGGCGCCGGTCATGACGACGGCAGCCATTCGATGTAGAAGATGCCGAGGCCGAGCGCGACGAACAGGCCGGCGATGAGCCAGAACCTGATCACGATGGTGGTCTCGGCCCAGCCGATCAGCTCGAAGTGGTGCTGCAGCGGTGCCATCTTGAAGACCCGCCTGCCGGTCAGCTTGAAGGACCCGACCTGGATCATGACGGACAGCGTGATGATCACGAACAGGCCGCCGAGCAGGACGAGCAGCAGCTGTGTCCTCGTGCAGACCGCGAGCCCGGCCAGCACCCCGCCGAGCGCGAGCGAACCTGTGTCGCCCATGAAGATCCTCGCGGGCGGCGCGTTCCACCACAGGAAACCGAAACAGGCGCCGAGCACCGAAGCGGCGACGACCGCGAGGTCCAGCGGGTCCCTGACGAAATAGCAGCTCTGGGTCAGCAGCACCGTGCAGTCGTTGCGCAGCTGCCAGTTCGCGATCAGGACATAGGCGGCCAGCACCAGGATCGCTGCCCCTGTCGCCAGGCCGTCGAGCCCATCGGTGAGGTTCACCGCGTTCGAGGTCGCGCCGATCATGATGACGATCCAGAGCACGAAAGGCAGCACGCCGATGGCCGGCCCGAAGTCCCGCAGGAACGACAGCGACGGATCGGCGGGGGTCAGGGCGTAGCCGTCCCGGTGCCCGAGCACCTCGACCGCGAAGATCGCTCCGACCACCGACTGGCCGGCCAGCTTGGCTCCGCTGCGCAGCCCGAGGCTGGTCTGACGGTAGATCTTGATGAAGTCGTCGACGAAGCCGACCAGGCCGAGCCCGGTCATCAGGCCGAGCACGAGCACGCCTGACGTGGTGATCTTGTCGCTGGTGAGCAGGTGCCCGACGACGTAACCGATCAGCGTGGCGATCACGATGACGGTGCCGCCCATGGTCGGCGTGCCGCGCTTCGTGGCGTGCGCGGCGGGCCCTTCTTCCCTGATCAGCTGGCCATACCCGCGCCGGCTGAACAGCCTGATCGCCAGCGGCGTGCCGAACAGTGCCAGCAGCAGGGCCACGCCCGCCGACACGATGATCGTTCTCACCGGGCAGTCTCCCCTGCGCCGGTCGTTCCCGTGGCCAGCTCGATCGCGACCGTCTGCAGGCCAGCGGCCCTGGATGCCTTCACGAGCACGACGTCGCCCGGCTGGAGCCGCTCGCGGAGCGCCGCGAGCGCGGCCTGCCCGTCAGGCACCGCTATCAGCTCGCCGGAGAAGCCGGCGACGGATTTCGCTCCCGTGAGCATCGGCGCTGCCTCGTCGCCGACCGCGATGAGGCCGGCCAGGCCGGTCCGCGCGGCAGCCATGCCAGCCTGCTCGTGGAATTCCCTCGACCGCTCTCCGAGCTCCGCCATCCGGCCGAGCACAGCATAGGCGCGGCGGCCGGCCGCCATGACCCGGGCCGCGTCAAGGGCCGCGGTCACGGCCTCTGGGCTGGCGTTGTAGGCATCGTTCACGACAATCACGCCGTCAGGTCGCTCGGTAACCTCCATCCGCCAGCGGCTCCGCGGCTCAGCGGCCGACAGGCGGGCCGCGATCGCGGCCACGTCCATGCCTAGCTGGCCGGCCAGGGCGGCAGCCGCCAGCGCGTTGGTGACGTTGTGCTCGCCGTGCAGCCGCAAGGCGACCGCGGCCGCGCCGCCCGGCATCCGCAGGGTGAACCTGGGCCGGCTGAGCTCGTCGACGGTGACGTCGGTCGCCAGCACATCAGCGCCTGCCGACCGGCCGAACGTGACGACTCTGGCCGCCGTGTCCGCTGCCATCGCGGACACCAGCGGATCGTCGGCGTTCAGCACCGCCACCCCATCCGCTGGCAGCGCCCGCGGCAGCTCTGCCTTGGCGGCCGCGATCTGGGCGATCCCGCCGAACTCGCCCGCGTGGGCGTTCCCGACGCACAGCACGACCCCGAGGCGTGGCGGCGCGATCCGGCACAACGCCGCGATGTGCCCGGGGCCGCGTGCCGACAGCTCGGCGACCAGGTACCTGGTGCCCGCGTCGGCCCGCAGCACCGTGAGCGGGTGCCCGATCTCGTTGTTGAACGAGTTCTTCGGCGCGACCACCGGGCCGAGCGTTTCGATCAGATGCGCTGCCAGGTCCTTGGTCGTGGTCTTGCCCGCCGAGCCCGTGATCCCGGCGATGACCAGGCCTGGCAGCCTGTCTACCACGGCCCCGGCGAGGCGGCCGAGCGCGGCAGGGACGTCGTCGACGATCAGTGCGGGAGTGCCGGTGGGCCGGGTGCCGAGCGTCACGACAGCGCCAGCAGCGGCGGCGGCGGCGGCGAAGTCATGCCCGTCGGCGCGCTCGCCGGGCAGGGCGGCGAACAGCGCGCCGGGAACAGCCTGCCGCGAGTCGATCACGACCGGCCCGGTGACCTGCGCGGCAGGATCGGGCACGCGATCAGTGCTCGCGCCGGTCGCCGTCGCGATCTCGTCGATGGAGAGCGGTATCACGCGCCGCCGCCCTGAGCGCCGAACACATCACCCTCCTGGCTAGTCAGGCCGCCGTCCCGGCTCGTGAGCCCGCCGTCCCGGCCCGTCAGCACTGCCCTGGCGAATGCCGCCGCTGCCTGTTCGGCGCGCGATCTGTCAGCCAGGGCACGGGCCGCGACCTCACGGTCGTCGAACGGCACCACCTTGTCTGCGATGTACTGGCCGAGCTCATGGCCCTTGCCGGCGATGAGGATGACGTCTCCCTTCGCAGCGCCCCCTATGGCCATCGCGATCGCGGCGGCACGATCGGGCTCCACGATCACGTGCGCCCGGTCCCGCGGCGGCACCGACAGCGTGCCGGCCAGCATCTCGCCGAGGATGGCCAGCGGATCCTCCGACCGCGGGTTGTCGTTGGTGAAGATCGCCGTATCGGCGAGCTCGGCCGCGATCGCGCCCATCAGCGGCCGCTTGGCCGTGTCGCGGTCGCCGCCGCAGCCGAGCACGATCCGCAGGCTGCCCTGGGTGACCGGCCGCAGCGCGGTCAGCACGGCCTCGACCGCCGCCGGCTTGTGCGAGTAGTCGACCAGCACGGTCAGGTCGTGCTCGGTGCCGACCCGCTCGAGCCTGCCAGGCACGCCGGGGCACGCGGCGACGCCGGCGACCGCCGTGCCCAATCCCACGCCGGTCTCGACCAGGGCCACGATCGCGGCGAGCGCATTCGCGACGTTGAACGGACCGGGCAGCGTAATGGACGCGTCAGCCTCGACCCCGCCGGGACCGACAACCTGGAAGGTCGAGCCGTCGGCGCCGCACCGCACGTCGGCCGCGCGCCAGTCGGCGTCTGAGCGCCCGGCGGCCGAGTACGTCGTGACAGGGACTGGCGCCCGGTTTGCGAGGCGGCGGCCGCGCGGATCGTCCACATTGATCACGGCCGACCTGGCATAACGCGGGGTGAACAGCTCGGCCTTGGCGGCGAAGTAGCTGTCCATGTCCTGGTGGAAGTCCAGATGATCCTGCGACAGGTTGGTGAAGACGGCGACCTCGAACGACGTCCCCGCGACGCGGCAGAGAGCGAGCGCGTGGCTGGAGACCTCCATCGCCGCCGCCGTCACCTTCCCCTCGACCATGACGGCGAACGCCGCCTGCAGGTCGGTCGCCTCGGGGGTGGTGAGCCTGCTCGGCTCGACCGCCCCGGCGATCCTGGTCTCGACGCCGCCGACCAGGCCGGTGACGTGGCCGGCCATCCGCAGCCCCGATTCGATCAGGTACGTGGTGGTCGTCTTCCCGCTGGTCCCGGTCACGCCGATGAGCAGCAGCCTGCTCGACGGGTCGCCGTAGACCCAGGCCGCGACCTCGCCGAGCCTGCCGCGCGGGTCGGCGACCACGAAGACCGGCAGCCCGCACCGGATCGCGCGCTCCCTGCCGTCGGGGTCGGTGAGCACGGCCACCGCGCCGGCGGCAGCGGCCTGCCCGCAGAACGAGGCCCCGTGGTGCCTGCTGCCAGGCAGGGCGGCGTACAGGTCACCGGGCCGGACGGCGCTCGAGTCGTGCGTGATGCCGCTGACCCCGCGCAGTTCGTGATGGATGAAAGAGGAGTCGCTGTCGGGCTGCCGGAGGCCGAGCAGCGCGGCAAGACCGGTGAGCGGGCGCACCGGAACGTATCTGGGGCGAAGGGCCGCTGGCACGGGCTGAGGTTACCCTGCTTTACGGAACCGTGAGCGGGACGGCCGGGACATGTCCGCCACCTGGCGGAATCTTCATGCTCGCCAGGGCGAACTTCATGACGGCGTTGAAGACGGGCCCGGCGACGTCGATGCCGAAGTAGGACCCGTTACGCGGATCCTGCAGGTTAACCGCGACGACGAGGCCCTTGCTCGATGACGGCGCTATGCCGATGAAACTCGAGCCGTAGGCGTTTCCTGGCTCCTGCGCGGTTCCGGTTTTGGCGGCCACGGTATAGCCGGGGATCATCCCCCATGGCTCGCCTGCCTGGTTGTAGACGACCGGCACCTGGTCCAGGATCCGCATCAGCTCGTGAGCGGTCTTGCGGGACATGACCCGCTTCCCGGCCGGCCGCGCAGCGGGAATGTAGCGCCCGCCGCTTGTCGTATGGCCGGCCACCACCGTGGGGTCGGCCCGGACGCCGCCGTTGGCGATGGTCGCGTAGACGCTTGCCATCTGAATGGCGGTGACGCCGACGCTCTGGCCGAACGAGAGCTGGTAGCGCGTGTTGCTCGCGCCGCCCGTCCACAGCCGGGGTCGCGCGAGCAGCCCGTCGCTCTCGCCGGGAAGGTTCAGGCCGGACGTCGAGCCGATCCCGAGAGCCCGGAACATGCGGTACTGGTCGCGCGGGCTGACGTCGCCGGCCACCTGGATCATGCCATCGTTCAGCGAGTGCGCGATGATCCCCGCGATCGTGTAGCGCTGCGTCTTGTGCGGCTCGGCGTCGTGATACCAGGCGCCGTGCCACTTGATCGCGTCAGGCACCACGAAGCTGGTGCCCGGCGTCATCCCGGCGTACTGGAAGGCCGCGGCCGCGGTGATCACCTTGGCCGTGCTGCCAGGGGGGAACACGTTGGCCAGCGCGATGTCCTTGGTCGCCCGCACGCTGGCCGGGGCGACCGGGTTGAAGGCCGGGTACTGCGCCAGCGCGAGAATCCTGCCCGTGCCTGGCTGCATGACCACGACCGTGCAGTTCCGCGCCCTGGTCCTGGCCACCTGCAGCGCGCACTCCTGCTCGGCCTTCCACTGGATGTCGGCCTGAAGCGTCAGCCGCAGGTTCCCGGCAGGCAGGGCCTCCCTGACGGTCGACTCTGTGCCGGGGATCGGCAGGCCGTTCGTGCCCTTCTCGTAGACCACGGTGCCGCCGCGCCCTTCGAGCACTGAGTTATAGGTCCGCTCGAGTCCGGCCATCCCGGCCATCGCACCGGAGTCCTGGCTGGTGTGCACGAAACCGAGCAGCGGGGCGGCCAGGTTACCGCCCGGGTAGGCGCGCTGGTAGGTCGGCGTCATCGCGATGCCAGGCAGCCCGAGCTTGCTGATCGCGTCGGCGGTCCTGGCGATCACCGAGTCCTTGAGCTTCACGTAATCCGGTGATGTCGGATTCCGCAGCAGAGCCACGATGGCGGCCGGCTTCATCCGCAGCAGGCCTGCCAGCTTGGCCGCGACCGCGCCGAAGGTCGTGGACTTCCTGATCAGCGGCGGATCCGCGTACACGGTGTCGGTCCGCAACGTCATGGCCAGGACGCTGCCGTCGCTGCTGACGATCTCGCCGCGGACAGCCGGCGTGGTCTGCGTCGTCACGCGCTCCTTGTGGCTGAGGTAGCGGTAGCGGGCCGCGTCCACGCCCTGCAGCTGCACGAGCCTGCCGAGCACGAGCGAGATGGCGAACGCGACGGAGAGCAAGGTCACGTTCAGCCGCCGCATCGAGCTTGTCCGCCTGAGCGGCCGGCGCGCCCAGCCAGGGCGCGACCTCGATGCCTGCACGGACCGGTAGGGCGGCCTGCGCTGCGGGCGGCGGCCGGGGCCGGGGGGCGGGCCACCGGGGACCTTACCACGGGGACGCGGGCCAGCTGAACGCGAGCCCGGGCGCGGGCCAGCTGGGCGCGGGCCAGGTTGGCGGGAGCCTGCCAGGCGCGCACCGCCGAGCCGCTGATCACCGGGCCGCTGATCACCGGGCCGCTGGCCACCAGGGCGCCGCTGATCGCCGGCCGGGCGCCAGCGGCCGCTCCCCGCCTGCCGCTGCCAGTCCCCGCTCCCCCCGTCCTGGCTCAACGCATCGGCTCCTTGCCGACCCGCAGCGAGCGGTGGCGCAGGTCCACGAACGCCGGAGCCCGCTCGGGCCGCATCCCGAGCTTGCGTGCCTCGTTCGCGATCACCGCGGGCGACTGCGCGGCCGCCGTGTCCTGCTGCAGCTGGCTGATCTGCTGCGTCCTGGCCGCGTTGGCCCGCTCAAGCTGGTTGATCTGAATCGAGTTCGCCGCCAGCGTGGTGTTCACGACGAGAAGGCAGACCAGGCCGCCAGCGAGCAGTCCGAGCACCAGCATCACGAACGACGTCCGGCCGGCCTGCCTGACCGGCTCCGCGCGGGCCGCGGCCGGCTGGCCTCCGCCGGTGACCGGCCGCTGGCGCGGCGGCCTGACCGTGTCGTAGCCGTGCCTCGGCGGCCCGACCGTCCTGATCGTGCGGCCCGGGCGGCCGGGTCCTGCCGGGCGAACCGGGCTTGGCGGCCTGACCGGGCTCGCGGGCAGCAGCGGGCTGGCCGGCCGGTCTGGCCGTGGTCGCCTCGCCGGGCGCTGCGGCCGCCTCGCGTCGGGTGCCGGCGCGGCCCTGCGGCCAGCCGCCGCCCCGCTGACAGCTGCGCGGCGGCCATCCTCGCGGCCGCTGCCCTCGCCCGTGCGGCGAGCTTCGCTGGTCCGGCCAGGTGTCATGACGTCCGTGCTCATGGGCTCTCGTCCATCCTGTGTGAGGTCATGCCGCTGCTAGATCTCGCGGGTGCTTGCCCTGGGTGACACGCTCGGCCGCCCTGAGCCTGGCCGACGCGGCCCGCGGGTTGGCGGCCAGTTCTGCGTCACCGGGGCGTTCGGCGCCGCTGGTGAGCAGCCGGAATTGCGGCCTGCCGCCCGGCAGCGGCACCGGCAGTCCCGGCGGCGTCGTATCCGTCGAGCGCTCACTGAACGCGCGCTTCACGATCCGGTCCTCGAGCGAGTGGTAAGAGAGCACGACGATGCGGCCGCCGACGGCGACGGCGTCCAGCGCGGCGGGAACCGCCTGCCTGAGGGAGCCGAGCTCGTCGTTGACCTCGATCCGCAGCGCCTGGAAGGTCCGCTTGGCCGGGTTGCCGCCGGTGCGCCTGGCGGCTGCCGGGATCGCGTTCCTGACGATGTCCGCGAGGCGGAGCGTCGATGCAATGGGCTCGCGGGAACGCTCGCGCACGACCGCGTCGGCTATCCGCCGTGCGAACCTTTCCTCGCCGTAGTCGCGCAGAACCCGCGCGAGCCTGTCCGCCGGGTAGGTATTGACGACGTCAGCAGCCGTCAGCTCTTGCGAGCGATCCATGCGCATGTCCAGCGCCGCGTCCTGCGCGTACGAGAAGCCGCGGCCCGGGTCGTCCAGCTGAGGCGAGGAAACACCCAGGTCGAACAGGACTCCCTGGACACTGCGGTGACCGAGGCTGGCCAGGATCGCTGCGATCTGGTCGTACGTCGCCTGGACGAGCCGCACCCGGCTCAGCTCGGCAGCGAGCAGCTGCCGGGATTCGGAGATCGCCGCCTCGTCGGCATCGATGCCGATCACGGCCAGGCCAGGGTGATCGGCGAGCAGCGCGCGAGTGTGGCCGCCCCGGCCGAGCGTCGCGTCCACCAGGACGGCGCCAGGCTCGCCGAGCGCCGGGGCGAGGATCGCGCGAACCCGGTCTGGCATGACCGGCACGTGCGCTGCCGCCATGTTCATCGCGCCCCCTCCTCCCGGCGTCTGCTGCCGTTGCCTGATCGCCGTGCCCGGCCAGGTCGCCATCCGCACCTCCGGCGGTCCGCTGCCGCCTGACGCCGGGGAAGGGGCGTCAGCCGGAGCTCCGTCAGGGCGCGGGTGGAGACCTCGCCGGGCACTGGACTCCGCGATGCGATGCCGGCCCGCGGCAATGCCTGGACCTCCCGCGATCCGGGTCCGCTCACAGGACCCCTGGCAGCACCTCCTGCGATGCGTCAGAAAAAGCGTCTTCCTGCTGCTCCAGATAGGCCTCCCAGGCCTCCCCGTCCCAGATCTCCAGCCGGGTATTCGCTCCGATCACCACGCAGTCGCGCTGCAGCGCCGCGTACTCGCGCAGCGCGGGCGGGATCGTGACCCTGCCCTGCTTGTCGGGAACTTCGTCGGAAGCGCTCGCGAAGAACACCCGGCTGTAGTCGCGGACCGCCTTGGCCGTCACCGGCGCAGTCCGAAGCGCCTCGGTGATGCGGCCGAACTCTGCCTGCGGGAACACGTACAGGCAGCGCTCCTGGCCCTTGGTCAGCACAAGTCCCTCCGCTAGTTCGTCGCGGTACTTCGCCGGGAGGAACAGCCGGCCCTTGTCGTCCAGCCTTGGCGTGTGAGTGCCGAGAAACACGGGCCCTCACCTCCACTGCCCCCCACAACGGCTACCCAGCGGGACCCTAGGCGCCCCACCGCGCACCACTGTACCCCACATTCCTCCACCGTCAATGATCACGGGGCGGAAAATCGGTCATCGGCTCCGCGAAAGCCGAGGTCAAGGCGGTGGAGCGGAGTGGGGACAATGGATAGTGAGATGGAGCGGATGCGATTGGCGGCGCGACGGCGTTGGCAAGCTATGTCAGAAGCGGGAAGGCTCGTTATGCAGTGATGCCCATTCCGTTGTTACATCGAGGCATGCCTGCACGTACTGTCTAGGCGCATGGACGCCGGTCGCGGGCGGCATTCCCGCCGGACCAACACCCGGCAGAGCGGCCGGGACAAGGAGGACGAGTGTCTGCTGAAACAGAGCAGGCGGAGCGCACGCTTGACCAGCTGATTCCGGTCGCTCACAAGATCAGCGACGCGATCAACACCGTCGTCGTCGGCAAGCCCGACGCGATCAGGCTGGCGCTGACCGTTCTGCTCGCTGAGGGGCATGCCCTGATCGAGGACGTTCCCGGGGTGGGCAAGACGCTGCTGGCGAAGGCTCTTGCCAGGTCGATCGACTGCTCGGTGCGGCGAATCCAGTTCACCCCTGACTTGCTGCCAAGCGACATCACCGGTGTCAGCGCCTTCAACCAGGAACTGCGCGAGTTCGAGTTCAAGCCTGGGCCGGTCTTCGCCAATCTGGTGCTCGGCGACGAGATCAACCGGGCCTCGCCCAAGACCCAGTCCGCCCTGCTGGAAAGCATGGAGGAGCGCCAGGTCACGGTCGACGGCGTGACCTACTTGCTGGAGTCGCCGTTCATGGTGATCGCGACGCAGAACCCGATAGAGATGGAAGGCACCTACCCGCTCCCCGAAGCGCAGCGGGACAGGTTCACCGCCAGGATCTCGATCGGCTACCCAGACCAGGCGGCCGAGTCCGCGATGCTCGAGACGCACGGCTCAAGCTCGCCGCTCGATCACCTCGAGCCCGCCGCGCACGCGACCGACGTGCGCGCGCTGATCGCCGCCGTGCGCGAGGTCCACGTCGCCCAGCAGGTGCGCAAGTACATCATCGACATCATCACGGCAACGCGGACGGCGCCGGCCTTGCGGCTCGGCGGGTCGCCGCGGGCGGCCCTGCATCTGCTGCGCGCCAGCCGGGCCTACGCGGCGCTTGAAGACCGCAACTTCGTCATACCCGACGACGTCCAGGCGCTGGCCGGACCCGTGCTCGCGCACCGGCTGCTGCCGACCGCCGAAGCCGTAGTCAGCCGCGAGCAGCCAGAACAAGTGTTGGCGAAGATCGTCGAGCGGGTGCCACTGCCCGGCAGGTAACTGGCCGGGCCCGCAAGCACTGCCCGGCAGGTAACTGGCCGGGCCCGCAAGCACTGCCCGGCAGGTGACCGACCTGGCCGCGGCCACCAGCACGACGTAGATTGACAGGGCAGCCAGAAGGAGGGCGGCGATGCGGTCGGTTCTCGCCTGGTTCACGGTCCGCGGGGCTTCTTTTCTTGCCGCGGGCATCGTGGGCATCCTCGCGGGGCTGATCCTGGGCAGCCACCCGATGATCAGCGTCGGGGTCCTGCTGGTCTGCCTGCCCGTCTTCTCGGCGCTGACCGCCCGCCGGGCCCGGTACCAGCTGCGCTGCGAGCGGCAGATCCTGCCGCCCAGGGTGGCACCGGGCCAGCCTGCCACCGTGCTCGTCAAGCTGGAGAATGTCAGCAGGATCTCGACCGGGTTGCTGCTCGCCGAGGAGACCATCCCCTATTCGCTCGGCGCACGGCCCAGGTACGTGCTCAACGGCATCGAGCGGAACGGATCACGCGAGGTCAGCTATCAGCTCCGCTCTGACCTGCGCGGCAAGTTCGTGGTGGGCCCCATGCGGGTCAGGATCGCCGACGTGTTCGGCCTCGTGGAGCTGACCGCCAACTTCGCCACAAAGAACACGCTCACGGTCACGCCGAAAATCGTGCCGCTTACCGCCGCGGCCACGACGGGCAGCTGGTCGAGCGACGGCGACGGCAGGACGCGGATGACGGCAGCAGCGGGCGATGACGACGTCATTCCGCGCGCGTACCGCGACGGCGACGAGCTGCGCAGGGTGCACTGGCGGTCCACGGCCAGGTACGGCGAGCTCATGGTGCGGCGCGAGGAGCAGCGCTGGCAGGATCGCGCGGTCGTCATCCTGGACTCCAGGCGCAGCGCCCACGTCGGCACCGGTCCCAGCTCCTCGTTCGAATTCGCCGTCAGCGCGGCCGCGTCAATCGGCGTGTACCTGGCGCGCTCAGGACTCGACGGCCACCTGCTGACAGACGCGGGGCCGCTGGCCGGTGCGGCAATGTTCGAGGACATCCTGCTTGACGCGCTCTCCGTGGTGTCCACCTCGCGCAACCATGATTTCGCCAGGACGACGGCTGCGCTGAGCACGATCGAGGGCGGCCTCCTGGTCCTCATCGCTGGCCGGCTCTCCGTAGACAACGCCAGGGAGATCGCGGCCTCGCGACGGCACGGCAGGCAGGGCATCGCGATCCTGCTCGCGGTGTCGACCTGGGCTGCCCAGCCGGCGCGGGCCAGGCAAGGCGCCGGCGCCGATCAGGACGGTCATCCTGAGCAGGATGATAGCGGCGGGCTGAGCCAGAACGGGCAGAGCAGCCAGAACGGGATCAAGGCGAGGAACGGGAACGGCGCGAGAAACGGGAACGGCACCAGGGGCACGCGCAGAACCGCCCTCGTTGCGGCCGCCGGAGCCTCGGATACCGCCGCCGGAGCCAGCCTGAGCGCGGCCATGAACGGTCCCGCGGGCGGCGGCACCGGGACCGTGATCCCGGCTGCGGCCGTCGCGGAGACGGCCGCCGCCGCCGCGGTCCTGCGGGCAGCCGGATGGCGCGTGATCACGGTAGACGCGACCATGCCCCTGGCGGTGGCGTGGCAACAGCTGCCCAGGTCCGGCAGCAACCTGCTAGGGGCCGCGGAGCGAGGGTTCGGAGCAACAGCACGATGAATCACCGGCTGACGATCGCCGCGGCTGTCGCCGTGATACTCGCCTCTGTCTCCATCTTCAGCCTGATCAACGGGGCTGCCTGGTTCGTGCAGGCCAGCGGCGCGGTGATCGTCGTAGCCCTGGCAGGCACGCTGACCAGGATCAGTCCCGTGCCGGCCGCCATCGGCGCGTCGCTGCTCGCCGTGATAGCCAGCGTGCCGATGCTCGCCGCCCAGTCGCCGTTCCTCAAGGCCGCGGGGGCGGGCCTCATCCTGGCATGCGTGGCGAGCGCGTCAGGCCTGCGGCCGCTGCGCGCGGTGGCTGGCCTGGTGACTTACCTGGCTGCGCTGCTGATCTACCTGAACCTGCTGCAGGCAGCCGCCCAGTCGTTCCTCGCCGTCATACCCACGCCGCGCTCGTTGCATCATCTGGCCAGGCTGGTCAGCGACGGCGCATCGGCAGGCAGGTTCGCGCCGCCCGTCCCAGCCCACCACGGGGTGATCCTGCTCGCCGCGGGCAGCATCGGCCTGGTCGCCGTCGTCGTCGATTTCCTCGCCGTCCGGCTGCACAGGCCAGCCATCGCCGGTCTGCCGCTGCTCGTGGTGTTCATGGCGCCCATCGCGACCACCGCCAACGTGCGCGGCCTGGCCGGCGCCGTAGCTTTCCTGGTGGCCGCCGCCGGTTACCTCGCCCTGCTCTCCTCGGACGGCCGCGGCCGCCTCCGCGGCTGGGGCCGGGTGGTGACGGTGTGGCACTACGCGGGCGAGGACGAGCGGCTCGCCGGCGCCGACATGGGTGCGCTCGCCGCGACCGGGCGGCGGATCGGCCTCGCCGCGGTCTGCGCCGCCCTGATCGCGCCGCTGCTGGTGCCCGGCCTGACGCTGCACGAGATCTTCGGCGGCCACGGCAGCGGCAGTGGCGGCGGTCACCAGGGCGTCGGCCTGCCGAATCCTGTCGCTCAGCTGCACGGCCTGCTCACCAGGTCAAAACCGCGCCTGGTGCTCACCTATCACACCAACGTCCCTGATCCTGGCAACTACCTTCAGGTCTACGTCCTGAACTACGACAGCCGGGCGGGTGACTGGGATCTCGTCAGTCCGGCGCGCGGCAAGCCGGTCGGACGCCGGCCGCTCATCCCGGCACCAGGGCTGGCGGCGGGCACCCCAGAGAGCGTCGTCGCCACCAGGGTCAACATCCCGCAGAGGCCTGGTTTCTCCGGCCCGATCGACTTCCTGCCGGTGCCGTACTGGCCGATGCGGGCCAACGTTCCTGGGAACTGGCGGGAAGATCCCGGTTCACTGATGATCTATTCGGACGACGCGCCTACTGACGGGCTTCAGTACACGGTCACCAGCGGGCAGGTCCAGCCGACCACCTCTACGCTAGCCGCGACCCAGCATGTGCCGGCTGCCATCAGGCGGTCCTACCTCGGTTTCCCGTCCAAGGTGACCCCGCGGCTCACGGCCATCGCGCGGCAGGTGACGAAGGGCAGGACGACCGCATTCGACAAGGCCGTCGCGCTCGAACACTGGTTCTTGTCGAACAGGTTCAGCTACGCGCTGGCGTCGACCAGCCTCCCCAACAGCCCGCGCGGACTGCTGACCTTCCTGACCACCGACCGGGAAGGGTTCTGCCAGCAGTTCGCGTTCGCCATGGCCGTCCTGGCCAGGCTGCTCGGCATCCCTTCCAGGGTGGCCATCGGCTTCACCGCTGGCCACCAGCGCCCCAGCGGAGCGTGGGCGGTCACCACGGCGGACGCCCACGCCTGGCCTGAGCTGTACTTCTCTGGCGCTGGCTGGTTGCGGTTCGAGCCCACGCCTGGCGGCTCAGGTGGTCAGCAGACGGCGGTAGAACCCGCGTACGTGGCAACTCCTGGCCTCGGCGGCGGGCAGTCGGGCACCCGAGGCGGCGCCAGTCCGGCACCGTCCGTTTCTCGGCCGGCAGGATCCACTAAGAACCTCGGACCACGCCTGCAGGGGCCGCACGGGTCAGGTCAGGAAGCCGGAGGAGGCGCGCATTCAGGCGGCGTGCCGGCCGGGCCGATCGTGCTGGCCGTCCTGGCCCTGATCGTCGTAATGCCCGGCACGGTCCGCCTGGTGACAAGGCGCAGGCGGTGGCGACTGGCCTCCGGAGACGCGGGCATCGCCGGCGCGGCGTGGCAGGAACTCTGTGCCGATCTGGATGATTACGGACTTCCTTGCCGGCCGAGTGAGTCGCCGCGCGCGCTCTCCAGGCGCGTGAGCGGAGTACTGGATGGCGATGATCAAGGCAGGCAAGCTATCAGCCGGATCGCCGCTGTTGTCGAGCGAGCCCGCTATGCTCCCGTACCGGCTGCTCCGGGCGCTATTCGCGCTGATGTCACGACAGTTCGGCGGGCGCTGGCCCGCAACGCCAGCCGGGGCGCCCGCTGGCGAGCCAGGCTGCTGCCCGCGTCGACCCTCCAGCCGCTGCGGGCCTGGCTGCGGCAGGCGGCGGGGTTGCTGACGGGCTGGACGCCCGCATCGGGCGAGAACTAAGCCTGAAGCTCATCGGGCCGGCAGGTTGCGTGCCGGGCCGGCTTAGCCGTCCCGGCCCTCCTGGCGCCTGCGCCAGCGCTCGTCGAGTCGGTCACCGAGGCCGCCCTGGCGCTTGCCGCCGGTTTTGTCCTTGCGGCCGGTCCTGCGCTCCTTCAGCTGGATCCGGCCGGTCGCCATGCCGTTCATCCGCCGGTAGCTGATAGCCGCCCAGTAGCAGGAGGCGAGCATGATCACGAAGCCGGCGATGCTGATCGCGATGTAGGTGGAAACGCCGACAGGCAGCAGCGCCACGCCGATCGCGAACCCCACGCCCGCGTAAACTACCCGGCGCTTGTAGTGCACGCGCGGGTCAGCCGCCCGTACGGCTTTGGCAAACCGCGGATGCTCGGCATAGAGCGCCTGCTCGATCTGCTCGAGCTGGCGCTGCTCGTGCTCGGAAAGCGGCACGTTGCCTCCAAGTTGCTCGCGCCGGCGGGACCTGACGGCCGCTAGCTATCCCCCAGAATACGAGGGCCAGCGCGTTCTGTGGAAGGGGACGCCAGACCAGGCGCCTGACATCGGCAACCAGGCGGCTGGCAAAGTCACTGCAGAAACGTCGCTTTACTCTCGCAACTGGCGTTCGCCGTCGCCTGGGGTCACCAGCGACCCAGGGCGCAGCGCGCCGGATCCGAATCTGCGGGTGATCTTGTCCATCGCGGTCTCGGCCTGGCGCCAGGCATCGGGGCGCTCGCCGAGTTCGAGCTGCGTTCCCGCCAGGCTGGCGGGGGACAGGCCGCTGGCCCGCACCCCGACAAGCCGCAGCAGGACGCCGTCGGCCAGGCCGGAGGCCGCGTAGAGCTCGCAGGCGGTCGCGTAGATCTGCTGAGCGACGTCGGTCGGCTCGGACAGCGTGCGGGACCTGGTGAACGTCTTGAAATCGGCGCGCCGCAGCTTCACCGAGATGGTTCTGGCGACGTAGCCGGAGGAGCGGAGCGCGCGGGCGGTACGCCCGGCAAGCCGCAGCAGCTCGCGGCGGATCTGGACGGGGTCAGCGATATCGGTGCCGAAGGTCTCCTCCGCGCCGACGCTCTTGTCGTGCGGGCCGGTCTCGACGCTGCGGTTGTCGCGCCCCCAGGCCAGTGCGGAAAGGTGCGCGGCGCTCGCCTTGCCGAGCTCGCGCTCGAGCGTCGGCACCGGCGCGTGGGCCAGGTCGGCCACGGTGCGCAGGCCGAGCCTGGCGAGTACGGCACCGGTACGCTGGCCCACTCCCCACAGGGCAGAGACGGGCAGCGGATGCAGGAAGTCAAGGACCCGATCGGCGGGGATCACGAGCAAGCCGTCCGGCTTGCAGTGCACCGAGGCCAGCTTGGCGACGAACTTGGTCGTCGCGATCCCGACCGAGCATGTGATGCCCAGCTCGTCGCTGACCTGGCCGCGGACCAGCCGGCCGATCGCCGCCGGGGAGCCGACCCTGCGGACCGCGCCAGCGACGTCCAGGAATGCCTCGTCCAGTGACAGCGGCTCGACCTCGGGGGTGACGGCCCGAAAGATCGCCATGACCTCGCGGGAGACCGCGCTGTACAGGCCGTGCCTCGGCGGCACGAACACCGCGTGCGGGCAGAGCCGCTGCGCCCTGCTGACCGGCATCGCGGACCGCACGCCGAACCCGCGGGCGATGTAGTTCGCCGACAGGACAACGCCCCGCCCGCCGGTATGACCCACGATGACCGGCCGCGCGGCGATCTGGGGCCAGTCCCTGATCTCGACGCTGGCGTAGAACGCATCCATGTCGATGTGCAGGATGTGACAGCCCGTGTCGTCTGGTGCACTGCTGTCTGCCGCACTGCTGTCTGCCGCACTGCTGTCTGCCGCACTGCTGTCTGCCGCACTGCTGTCTGGCGTGGCTGCCTGGTTCAACACTCGTCCGCGGCTGCGACTGGGCCATCCAGCCCCAGCTGGCCTCCTGCCCTGACTGTAGCGCCGGGTGCCGACACCGGCGGCTAGACCCAGCTCCGGCTAGGCGGCGCCGGGAGCTGGCGGGGCCGGGTCGCCGGCCTGGCCTGACAGCGTCGGCTTGATCTCCAGCAGCCGGGCGAGCAGCCCGTTGACGAAGGCGGCCGAAGCGTCTGTCGAAAGGTCCCCGGCGAGCTGCACGGCCTCGCTGATCGCGACCGCCTCAGGCACCTCGGAACCCCAGAGCAGCTCGTACCCTCCGATCCGCAGGATGTTCCTGTCGACGGCGGGCATCCGGTCAAGCGTCCAGCCGTGGGAGTTCTCAGCCAGCAGCCGGTCGAGTTCCCCGCGGTGCGCCTGCACGCCCTGGACGAGCTCTATCGCGTAGGAGCTGACCGGCGGTTCGGCCTGGTTCGTCCTGGTCTCGAGCAAGCTCAGCGCAGGCTCGCCGCGCACGTCGGCTTCGAACAGGATGTCGAGCGCTCGCTTGCGTGCCTTACTCCGCGCCGCCACCCGCACTCCTGCCTGCTCCTGCGTGGCCCGCGCTCGTGCCGGCCACGGCCGATCCTGGCCTGTCCCCTGCCCTCACGCCCGGCCGAGATAGTCGCCGGTGCGCGTGTCGACCCTGACCCTCTCCCCCGTCGTGATGAACAGCGGCACCTGAATCTGCGCGCCGGTTTCGAGCGTCGCCGGCTTTGTCCCGCCGGTCGACCGGTCGCCCTGCAGGCCAGGGTCGGTCTGGCTGACGGTCAGCTCCACCGCCGCCGGCAACTCCACGTACAGCGGGGTGCCATCGTTGAACGCCACCGTCACGGTCTGCTCCTCGAGCAGGTAGTCCGCGCCGTCGCCGACCAGTTCGGGGGGGATCCGCGGCTGATCGTAGTCCTGAGTGTCCATGAAGACGAATTCGTCGCCTTCGCGGTAGAGGTACTGCATCTCGCGCTTGTCGACATTCGCGACTTCGACCCTGACCCCGGCGTTGAAAGTCCGGTCGACCACCTTCCCGCTGAGCACGTTCTTCAGCTTGGTCCGCACGAACGCGCCACCCTTTCCAGGCTTGACGTGCTGGAACTCCACGACGTTCCAGAGCTGGCCGTCGATGCTGAGAGTCATGCCGTTCTTCAGGTCGTTCGTCGTGGCCACGGTGGTTGCTTCTCCTGCATGCGGGCGGGACCGCCGCGGCCCCTGCGTCCGGCGGATCCGGCCGGACGCCTAGAGGACGAGCAGTTCCCTGGTGATCGTGGTGAGCGGCTGAGCCGATCCCGCCGCCCCGGCGCCTGCGCGGACGACGAGCGTGTCCTCAATCCGGACTCCGCCCATGCCTGGCAGGTAAATGCCGGGCTCGATGGTGATTGGAACCCGATCCTGTAGTGTACCGGTCCGGCCGCAAGAGATGATCGGCGCCTCGTGGATCTCCAGGCCGACTCCGTGTCCGAGTCCATGTCCGAAATGCCCACCATGTCCGGCGGCTTCGATCAGGTCACGGGCGACCGCGTCCAGGTCCGTCACGTCCGCGCCAGACCGCGCCGCGGCTACGCCCGCCGCCTGAGCCCGCGCGACAAGCTGATAGATCTCGCGCTGCCACGCCGCGGGCTTGCCAAGCGCGACCGTCCTGGTCATGTCGGCGTGATAGCCGCCGCACTGCGCGCCGCAGTCGACCGTAACCAGATCCCCGGCCTCGAACTGGCGGTCTCCCGGCGTGTGGTGCGGTATCGCGCCGTTCGGCCCGCTCGCGACGATGCTGTCGAAGGCCAGGCCGTCGGCGCCGAGGTCGATCATCGTCCGCTCAAGCGCGCTGGCGTACTCGCGCTCGGTCACGCCAGGACAGAGCCGGTCCAGCACGGCTGAAAAAGCCTGCGCGGTGATCGAGCAGGCCCTGGCGAGCAGCTCGATCTCGTCCTCGTCCTTGACCATACGGAGTTCGTCGACAGCGGTGCCGGCGCCGGTCAGCTCGGGTCGTGTCCGGCCAGGTGCAGCGCCAGAGCCAGTGAGCTCGCGGTATCTGTGCACGGTCATCTCGAGGTCTTCGAACGCGATCGTGCGCAGCCCTTCGGCGAGCGCGCGATCAACGAGCGCCGATTCGGCGTCTCGTTCAACCACGAGCTCGACGTCCGGGCAGTCCCGCTCTGCCGTGCCCGCATACCGGGAATCGGTCGCGACGATCGCGGTGTCACCCCCCGCGGCGCCTGCTGCCGGAATCAGCACCGCGGCGCTGGAGCTGACCAGGCCGGTCAGGTATCGCACGTTGACGCCACTGGTGATCAGGGCGGCGTCGGCCCCGAGGCTGGTGGCGACGGCGGCGGCACGGTGCCGGCGAACGGCGTGCATCTGCGGCATATCCGAACTCTACGATCAATCGGCTCACGGCGCGCCCGGCGCCCCGGCCTACGGCCGCCGGACCGGATCGTCGCCCACGATCACGCCGCCGCCGCGGCTCCAGGTCAGGTACCGCCAGGTCAAGTTCACCAGCGCCGAGATCCGGTTCCTGCCGCCAAGCAGGGTGACAAGGTGCAGTCCGAGCCAGGCCAGCCAGGCGAGCGTGCCCCTGGCCCTGATCCGGATCGGCAGCTCGACCACGGCGGAGCGGTGGCCGATCGTCGCCATGGTGCCCTTGTCCTTGTAGCGCAGCGGCTGGGTCGGCAGGCCGTTCGCCAGCCGGCTGATCTGGAGCGCGACATGCCGCCCGTGCTGGATGGCAGGCTGAGCCAGCTGCGGCTGCGGGTCGCCGTCGATGATCGCGATATCGCCCGCGACGAAGATCCTGTCCTGCCCGTCGACCCGCAGATCAGGTCCGGTCAGCAGCCGTCCGCCGCGGCCCGCCGGCAGCCCGAGCTTGCCGGTCCACTCGGGCGCCGCGACCCCGGCCGCCCACACCGTGACGTCGCTTGGCAGCACGTCGGCGTGGCGTCCGCCGTCCCCGCCCGCGATCACGACCTTGTCGCGCGTTACCTCAGTGATCTCGGTGCGGAGCAGCACCTCGACACCGCGGTCGAGCAATTCGGCCCTGGCATAATCACGCAACGGCTCAGCGAACGGAGCGATCAGCGCGGGCCCGAGCTCGATCAGGCGCACGTGGATCCTGGCCGCGTCGATCTCGGGGAACGACGCGGGCAGGGCTATATTCCGCAGCTCAGCCAGTGTCCCGGCCAGCTCGACGCCGGTGGCGCCGCCGCCGGCGACGGTGACGTTAAGGTCCCTGGTGTCACCTGGCGCGCTACGCCGTTCGAGCTCGGTCATGAGCTGATCTCGCAGGATGATCGCGTCTCGCCTGGTGTACAGGCTCAGGGCATGCTCCGCGGCACCCGGCACGCCGAAGAACGCGGCGCTGACCCCGGTCGCCAGGATCAGGTAGTCATAGCCGAGCACCGACCCGTCGCGCAGCAGGAGCTGCCTGCCCTCGGCATCCAGCCCGGTGATCTCGCCCTTGCGGAAGCTTGCGCCGGCCTTGCGCACCGCCGTCCAGGCCGGGTAGGCGACGTCAGCGGCCGTCAGGCCCGCAGTGGCGACCTGGTAGAGCAGCGGCTGGAAGGTGCTGTAGGTATTGCGGTCGACCAGCGTGACGCTGAGCCGCCGTCCTGGCGGCCACCGGTGCCTGCGGCGGAGCCTGGCGAGCTCGCTGAGCGCGGTCAGTCCGGCGAAACCCGCACCCGCGACAACGATCCGCAGATCGCCGGCACCGTCACGTGGCCCGAGGCCAGAGATCGACCCGGATGCACTGGCGACTTCGGCCATATGTCGACTGTACCCAGCGCTCAGCCGCAGGCCGTGTCCGCCATCCGCGCGATGATGAAGTCACGCTCGGCGGCCGGCAGGCCGGCAGCGAGCGCGAGCTGGTAGGCGGCCGTCGCCTCAGCGCCACGGCCCAGCCTGCGCAGCAGCTCCGCCCTGGCGATGTGCAGCTGCGGCCAGCAGTCCAGGCGCCCCTGCCCGGCCAGGCGGTCCAGGATCGCGAGCGGCCTTGTGCCAGGCCGTGCTGATCAGCCAGCCGCGCGGGCTTGGCGGCATCCCGTCACGCGGCCACTGGGTGACGGCCGCCGCACAGGCCTCCTGGACCGCGTCCTCGGCGATCTCCAGGGCACCTGACCGGCGGGCAATGCTGGCGACGGACGCCCACCAGTGTTCCGCCAGCACGGCATCCAGCCGCTGGATGCCTGCGCCGGGCGCCGCCTCGGTCACGCCGGAGGCGCGACGCCGATCACCGGGCGGATCTCGACCGACCCGTCCGCCGCTGTCGGGAGCGTCGCCGCCCACCTGAGGGCCTCGTCCAGGTTTGCGCACTCGACCAGCGTAAATCCGCCGAAATGCTCTTTGATTTCCGCGGCCGGCCCGTCGGTCAGCACCACCTCGCCGCCCCTGACTTGCAGGGTTGTCGACGCCGAGGCGGGCTGGACAGGCGCACAGTCGATCAGCACGCCCGCCAGGGCCATGGCCGAGGTCGCCGTGCTCCAGCGCTCGAACATGGCCGCGTGCTCCGCGGTGCCTGGCTCGGGCAGCGGCCCGTCAGGACCGTACAGCAAGAACAGGTACTTCATCGCTCGGCTACCTCTCCGCTCGCGCCGGCGCTCACGTCCGGCCTCGCCAGGTAATCGAACAGTGCTGGCCAGAATCGACAGGGCCGCCCGGAATCGACAGTGCGTCGTCTCAGGCGGCCATCTCCTTGATCTGCTCAACCAGCCTGACCCGGTCCTCGTGGGTCGGCGCGAGCGGCTGGACGTTCAGCGTCGTGACGCCCGATTCCTTCAGCGCTGCGATCCGCTCGGCCACGTGCGACCTGGACCCGATCAGCGAGATGCCCTCGAGCAGGGAGCGCGGGACGAGCGCGGCGGCCTCGTCCTTGCGGCCGTCCAGGTACGCGTCCTGGATCGCGATCGCCTCGTCCGGGTACCCGTAGTCCGACGCCAGCTTGGTGTAGAAGTTCTGGCCGCGCGCCCCCATGCCGCCGACATAGAGGGCGAGCACCGGGCGGCCGAGTTCCACGAGGTCGGCCACGTCGTCGCCGATCGCCAGGGTCGCCTGGGCGATCACGTCAAGCGACGGCAGCGACGGATCCCGCTTGGCCTTGCCAGCCGCCAGGGCCGGACCCCAGATGCGGGCCGCTTTCTCGGGGAAGTAGAAGATCGGCTGCCAGCCCTCGGCCAGCTCGGCGGCCATGGCCGTGTTCTTCGGGCCCACCGCTGCCAGGATGATCGGGATCCGGTCCCTGACGGGATGGTTGATCAGCTTGAGCGCCTTGCCGAGCCCGGTGCCCTGCCCGGGCGGGAGCGGGATCTTGTAGTTCTTGCCGTCGTGCACGAGCCGCTCGCGGCGCCACACCGCCCGGCAGATCTCGATGGTCTCGCGGGTCCTGCCGATCGGCGCGTCGTACGGCACGCCGTGCCAGCCCTCGATCACCTGCGGCCCCGACACGCCGATGCCCAGGTTGAACCGGCCTCCCGAGACGTAGTCCAGGCCAGCGGCGGTCATAGCGACAAGCGTCGGGGTCCTCGTGTACAGCTGCATGATGCCCGAGGCGAGCTGGAGCCGCTCGGTCCTGGCGGCCACGTAGCCGAGCTGGCTGACGGCATCGTAGCTGTAGGCCTCAGGCACGAAGACGATGTCCAGGCCCGCCTTCTCGTAGTCGGCGAGCTCGCTGACCGTCTCGGCGAAGCCGCCCGCGTAGTTCAGTGACATTCCGATGCGCAACAGGACTCCCGGGGACGGCTTGACAGGACAAGCGCATCGTAGCTGGCGGCTGGTCAGCCGTCACCGGCCAGCAAGCCGGCGATGGCGCGCAGGGCAAGCACGTACGAGCCGAACCCGAAACCGGCGATGGTCCCGTCGGCGACCGCCGCCACGACGGAGTTGTGGCGGAACGCCTCGCGCGCAGCCGGGTTGGAAATGTGCACCTCCACCAGCGGCGCGGTGCGCATCGCCAGGGCGTCTCGCAGCGCATAGGAGTAGTGCGTGAAGGCGGCGGGGTTCAGCACGATCGGCACCCTCCCGTCCGCTGCCTCATGCACCCATGCGATTAGTTGCGACTCGTCGTCGGTTTGCCGGAAGTCGATGGCCAGCCCTAGCTCGGCGGCGGTCGCGTCGCATGCCTGCCGCAGGTCAGCCACCGTCGCCGTGCCGTAGACATCAGGTTCCCTGGCGCCCAGCCTGGCCAGGTTGGGGCCGTTGAGAACGAGCACCGTCCGCATGTCACACCTCCCGGTACGCGCGGGCGAGCAGGTCCTCTGGCGGATCGGCGAAGATGCCGGGCTTGGCAAGGCCGTCCAGCACCACCAGCCGCAGGTGCGCCCCCCTGGTCTTCTTGTCGACCGTCATCGCGTCCCGCAGCGCGCTCCAGGAGCCGACGCCCTGATAGCTCACCGGCAGGCCCACGGCGGCCAGGATGGCGCGGTGCCGCTCGGCGGTCTGGGCGTCCAGCCGTCCTGACAGCCTGCCGACGGCAGCCGCGAAGACCATCCCGATCGCCACGGCCTCGCCGTGCCTGATGGCGTACCGCTCGGCGCGCTCGACCGCGTGACCGAGCGTGTGCCCGTAGTTCAGCATCTCCCGCTGCCCGGCTTCCCGCAGGTCGGCGGCGGCGACGTCGGCCTTCATCCGGATCGCGCGCTCGACCAGCTCGCGCTCGTGCCGGCCGCCTGGCGCGGCAGCGCCTGAGGGATCCCGCTCGATCAGGTCCAGGATGACGGGGTCGGCGATGAACCCGGCCTTGATGACCTCGGCCATGCCGCTGACGTACTCACCGGCGGGCAGGCTGGCGAGGGTGTCCAGGTCGGCCAGCACGCCAGCGGGCGGATGGAACGCGCCGACCAGGTTCTTCCCGGCGGCGATGTTGATCGCCGCCTTGCCGCCGACCGCCGCGTCCACGATCGCGAGCAGCGTGGTCGGCACCAGCACCGCGCGCACGCCGCGCAACCACGTCGCCGCGACGAACCCGGCCAGGTCGGTGACCGCGCCGCCGCCTAGTCCGATGACCGCGTCGGAACGCGACAGCCGGTGTGCGGCCAGCCGCGACCACAGTGCCGTCGCCACGCTGATGTCCTTCGCCCGCTCGCCGGCCGGGACCGGTTCGGCACGGACGGTGAAGCCCGCCGCGGTCAGCGCCTCGCAGGCCGGCCCGGCAAGCGCCTCGAGGCCCTCGGCGTGAACCAGGACCACGGTGCTCGCCAGGTCGCCCACCAGCGCGGGCAGCTCGGCCGCGATGCCGGTGCCGAGGACGACGTCGTACGGATGCTCGCCGCCGACGCGGATCCTGGTGGCGGTCATGCCCGGCTCAGCCGGCCCGCGATGTCGTCGGCGATCTCGGCTGGCTCCCTGTCATCGGTGCCGACCGTCATGGTCGCGAGCCGCTGGTACACCGGTATCCGCTGGTCGAGCAGGATCTTCAGGGTCGCGCGCGGGTTCCCGATGAGCAGCGGCCTGGCCTGGTTGAAGCCGACCCGCTTGGCGGCCTCAGCGAACCCGGTCTCCAGGTAGATGACCGTGTGGCCGGTCAGGCCAGCCTGGGTCTGCGGGTCGAGCACGGCGCCGCCGCCGACCGCGACGACCCCGTCGCCGGCGGTCAGCGCGCGGGCGACGGCCGCGCGCTCGAGCTCGCGGAACGCCGCCTCGCCGTCTTCGACGAAGATGTCGCTGACCTGCTTGCCGGCGACCGACTCGACCAGCGCGTCGGTGTCGGTGAAGCCCACGCCGAGCGGCCGGCCAGCAGCGGGCCGACGGTGGACTTGCCCGCGCCCGGCGGGCCGATCAGGATCGCGGCCGGCGTGTTCATCGGATCACCAGGTTCTCCAGGTAGCCGCAGATGTTCCTGCGGGTTTCGGCGACGGCGTCCCCGCCGAACTTCTCCAGCACGGCGTCGGCGAGCACCAGCGCGACCATGGCCTCCGCCACCACGCCGGCGGCGGGCACCGCCGTCACGTCGCTGCGCTGGTTGATGGCCTGGGCCGGCTCGCCTGTGCGGACGTCCACGGTTGCCAGCGCCCGCGGGACCGTCGATATCGGCTTCATGGCCGCCCTGACCCTGACCGGGTCGCCGGTGCTCATACCGCCCTCGACGCCGCCTGCCCTGTTGGTCAGCCTGCGCACGCCGTCCGGGCCTGGCTCGATCTCGTCGTGCGCCTGCGAGCCGCGCCTGGCGGCGGTCACGAAGCCGTCGCCGATCTCCACGCCCTTGATGGCGTGGATGCTCATCACGGCCCCTGCCAGCCTCGCGTCGAGCCGCCGGTCACCGTGCACGTGGCTGCCCAGCCCTGGCGGCAGGCCGACCGCGACGACCTCGATCACGCCGCCGAGCGTGTCCCCCGCCTTGCGCGCCGCGTCGATCTCGGCCACCATCGCGGCGCTGACCTGTGGGTCCAGGCAGCGGACCGGATCCGCGTCGATGACCGCGCGATCGCCAGGCTCCGGCAGCTGCCCGGCCGGAATGGCGACGCCGCCGATGGCGACGACGTGGCTCAGGATCTCGGCGCCCGCGGCCTGCGTCAGGAACCTCCTGGCCAGCTCCCCGACGGCGACCCGCGCCGCGGTCTCGCGCGCGCTCGCCCGCTCCAGGATCTGCCTGGCGTCCTCGTGCCCGTATTTCTGCATCCCCGCCAGGTCGGCGTGCCCTGGCCGCGGCCTGGTCAGCGGCTCGTTGCGGGCCCGGCCCGCGAGGTCGCCAGCGGGCACGGGGTCGGGTGACATGACCGTCTCCCACTTGGGCCACTCGGTGTTCGCGATCGTGATCGCGACTGGGCCGCCCAGCGTGCGGCCGTGCCGGACGCCGCCGGTGATCTCGACCTCGTCCTGCTCGAACTTCATCCGCGCGCCGCGGCCGTACCCGGCCCGCCTGCGCGCCAGCGCGGCCGCGATGTCTGCTGTGCTGATCTCCACGCCGGCGGGCAGCCCTTCGCAGATGGCGGCCAGGGCACGGCCGTGGGACTCCCCGGCAGTCAGCCAGCGCAGCATGCAGTCGATCTTGCCATGTCCCGCGACCTTGCCGTGCTCAGGCGGGCGGGCCCGCGCCGCCCAGCCAGATGGCGATGCCGCGGCGGAATCTGCCGCCGAGCCGTTCCATCACAGCGTTCCCGATCCCGGCGGCGAGTCCCGCCGCGTCGTGCCCAGCCTCGCCGGCGGACAGCGTCAGCGCGATCACCAGGTCATGCTCGGAGCCGCCAGGGCGCAGCTCGAATCCGGCAACCGCCAGCTGCCCGGCGAGCACGACAGAGACCGCCTCGTGCACGTCAGGGTCGGCACACGGGGCGGGCGCGTCCTCATCCCTGGCGAGGGCGGCAAGCCTCGCGCCCTCGACGGCGAGCGCGACTGGCCCGGCCACGTCGATGACGACCGCGCACGATTCCGCCGTGGCCGCCTGCCACACGCGCAGCGCGGGAACCGGCACAGGGCGGGCAGCTGCCTGCCAGGCACGCATCGAGTCCTGGGAGGTGAACGCGGGTACGGCCCGGCGACCGTCCAACCCGATCAGCGTCGGCATCGCCATGTCGGCGGCCTTCTCGCCCGCGAGCCGGCCGGGCCCTGGCCGGCCTTCTCCCTGGCCGGCCCGCTGCTCAGCCCGGCTGGTGAGCACCGCGACGACCGGCACCAGCAGCCGGCTGCCCGCTAGCGCCGTCAGGACTGCCTGCTCGCCGACCTGACCGGCCGCGAAGGCCGCGAACGCCGCGGTCACGCCAGCCTCCGCGCGGCCGTCGTCGTCACGGAACGCGGGGTCAGGACCGCTGATGCCAAGCACAGCCCCACTGTAGTTCCGGGCGGACCTGGACACCCGTGACGGGACGCCTGTGCCGCGGCAAAGCGGCATCTTAAGCTAGTCGTGGCAACCCAGACGGATCAGGCGCTAGTAATCTGACGCCGACACAGTTCCACTTCTCACCGTAAGTTGGGCACGTAACTTGCGTTTTGAGAGTTTCATTGAACTGATCTCACGGCTACACAGGGGAGCGTGTGCGGAACATCGCTCAGGCAACGCCGCTCGTCGCCACGGGAACGCTGATGCAAAAGCCGATCCCGCCGCGACTGGTGGAGCCATACCTGACCGGCCGCCGTACCGTGATCGCCGGCTTCGTCTACCGGGCCGCCGACACCTCGTTCACCGATCCCGCTGACTTCTTCGCCGCACTCGACCTCGGCTATGACGGCTCTGAGTTCCGTCCTGACATGACTGAGCTCTACGTGCTCAGGTGGACCGCCGCGGGCCTGGAGGCCTACCAGGTCCCCTATTCCGCCGAGCGCGGCGGCGACTGGACGGGCAAGCCGCCTTTCACGGGCACTGGCTATACGTCCTGGTCCAGCCGCCCGATCCAGGAGTTCTTCGTCGACTTGATGCCGATTCCGGTCGGAGCCGAGATTCACCGGATCGCCCATGAGCGCGCAGACTTCATCGCACGGTACGACGGGCAGGTCTGGCTCAGGCCCGCCGAGGGGATCTGACGAGATGCGATACCGGCTGCTTGCTAGCTATCAGGGGGCGCCCTTTGAGGCCGGTGTCGGCCCAGAGGAGACAGGCGTGGTCCTGTTCGCGGCCTGTCCGCCGCCTGAGGCGCTGGGCTTCGAGCCCGCGACCGGCCACTGGCGCAAGCAGGTGGACCGCGCCGATGTTCAGACCCTCTATGAGTCGCGGCCGGTCGGCACGTTCAGGGGAGAGCGCTGCGTCGTGCTGGACGATCTCACCGATCGCCTGCACATCGCGTACCTGGGCCACGACGCGTACCGGGCCGAGCAGCTCGGCTACTGGGAGGTCGACAGGGGCGTCTTCGAGCTGATCACGCCGCGACAGGAAGTTACCGAGATCGTCGAGCAGCGGCTCCCGGTCGCCGCGGCAGGCGATGACGCCGCCTGCCCGCAGCCGGCGCTGGCGCCGCCTGGCTCTCCGCCTGGCTCTTCGCCCGGCCGAGCCGGCGAGCAGGCCAACGGCTCAAGGCCGCACCTGCCCTTGCCTGATGTGCTGTCCGGGCCCGACCGGCTAGCCCCAGGACACCAGGCGCTCGATGACTACCTGCAGGGCTTCCCGCAATACTCAGGGCCGCCGGCCAGGGCGCACGCAGGGCGGCGGACGAACTGGGGCCGGCCGCGGTGCCCGACGCGCCGGTACCGGCCGCGGACGCGGCACCACTCCCGCTGGAAGCCGAGGCGATGCGCGCGGCCAGGAAGGCGAAGAAGGACCAGCACGCGCAGGCCATCGGCCAGGCGCCCGCCGCACCGGCGGAGCCCGCTCCGCACGCCGGGCCCGGGCCCGGATCGCAACCCGCACCCCAGCCCGGGTCCCGGCCAGTGCCGAGCACGCCAGCGGGCTTGTCCGAGCCGTCCAGCGTGCTGCCGTCCAGGGCCGATGGCACCATCTCGGTGCCGTCCTGGTCGCCGCAGCACGTGCCTTCCGAGCCGCCGGTTCCCCGACCCGTAGCCCCGGCGCCCGCGGCACCCCAGCCTGTGGCACCCCGCCCGGCGACAGCGCCGCCCGCGGAATCAGCGGCGGCGCCGGCAGTACTCGGCGACGCGGCGATCCACGGCGTCCCGTTGCCAGCGCCCACCGGACCAGTCACGCAGGTGCCGGCCAGGCAAGCTCCGGACGGCCAGGCAGTGGCGCCGTGCGCCGCTCCGGTGCCGAACCCGCCTCCCGGACCCAGTCTGCCCGCGGCGTCCGACCAGGCCGCGGTGGCAGCCGGGAGCACCGTGCCCGGACACGGTCAGTCCCCTGGAGTAAGCCTGCAGCGCGGCACGACGTCTCCGTATTTCCAGGCGGCGCCGGGGCAGCACAGCCCGCAAGCAACTGGCTGGCCCGTACCAGCCGGGCCGGGCCCGGTTCCTGGCAGCAGTTCGATCAGCAACTCCCCCGAGGGCGGCACCGTCCGCGTAGCGCGCGGTGCCGCGGCAGCCAGCAGCCAGGTCAACGGGACGTATCACGGCGCCCAGACGACCGCGGGCACCTCACCGCCCGGCCAGGGTCTCCCGCGCGACCAGTTCGAGCGCCCGCTGCCCGGCCCTGCGGTCGCCGGACCTCTCCCGGCCGCCGCCGCGTATCCGGGCGGCGCGGCGAGCGCACCGCCCGCCGCCGGCAGCGGGACGGCTCCGGCTGGCATGAGCGTGGCCGTCGCCGATCCTGTCATCACCGTTCCGTACGCCCCGGCGGCGCACGCAGCACCCCCGGCCACGAGCCAGGCCGCGGCGCCCGGGCCGCGTACCGAACCCGCCGAGGCTGCCGAGGCGGGCGCCCTGCCCGCATCTCGGCGGCGCCGGGCATCCCGGCGACGGCTTCCCACGCACCGAATTTTCTCCGAGCTCGCTGCTCAGGCGGGCATCCCGGCGAGCGCCTATGCCATCAACGAGGAAGTCGACGGCTCGATGTGCCTGGTCCGCACCAGCGACGGCTTCGAGGTGTTCAACTCACTCGCAGCTGCCAGGCACGAGGTGCGGCTCTTCGGTGACGAGGAGTCCGCGTACTTCTACCTGTTCGGCGTGCTGGCTGCCGAGGCTGTGCGGACAGGCACGCTCGGCCCTGTCCAGTAGAGCGGTCCCGCTACACGGGACTCATCGCGCTACCGCGATGATGAAGCCATGACCGCGCCGAGCGAGCCCACCCAGTCCGCCGCACCGGCCGAGCCGACCGTTCCGACGGCATCGGGCCAGGCGCCGACGCCGCTGACCGGTGCGCAGCACGTGATCTCCGCGGGTGACTACCGCGCGTGTGTCACCCAGCTCGGCGGCGGCCTGCGCGAACTGACCTACCGCGGCCAGCCGCTGATCACCGGCTATCAGCCTGACGACCTGCCGCCCGCGGGAGCGGGCGAGCTGCTGGCGCCCTGGCCGAACCGGATCGACGGCGGCCGTTATGAATTCGGCGGCGCCACCTACCAGCTAGATCTCAGTGAGGCCGCCCGCGGCAACGCCATCCATGGCCTGACACGGTGGGCGAACTGGGAGCCGGCCCAGGGTCTCGGGCCCACGTCAGCGACGGAGCCGGCCGCCGACGGCCAGGCTGACCGGATCACGCTCGGCCACCAGCTGCTCGGCCGCCCCGGGTACCCGTTCTGCCTGCGGCTGGCTATCAGCTACCGGCTTGAGGCCAGCTCGGGCCTGCATGTCTCCGTTTCCGCGTGGAACACCGGATCGCGGCCTGCTCCGTACGGCACCGGCTGTCACCCGTACCTGACCACGGGCGACCACGTCGTGGACGGTTGTGAGCTGCAGGTCGAGGCGTCCCGCTGGCTGCCAGCCGACGACCGCGGCATTCCCTCGCAGCCGCCGCAAGACGTCGCCGGCACGCCCTTCGACTTCCGGGTCGCCCGCCGGATCGGTGACACGCAGCTCGATCATGCGCTGACGGGACTGACCAGGGACGAAGCGGGATTGGCCTGGGCCGTGCTCGCGAGCGGACAGGTCAAGCTCGGCCTGTGGGCCGGGCCGGGTTATGACTGGCTGCAGGTGTTCACCGGCGACTCGCTGGCACCGCAGATGCGCCGGCGCGCGCTGGCCATGGAACCGATGACCTGCCCGGCGAACGCGTTCGTCAGCGGCGACGGCCTGCTGACGCTCACCCCAGGCGACAGCGTCACGCACACCTGGGGCATCGCCGTGCTTCAGCCGTGAGCGAGCGTCAGTCCTGACCGGTAAGCGCGTCCCGGCCGGCGACCATGGCCGAGATCCTGGCCAGGTCCTCTGGCGTGTCCAGATCGTCAGGGCGGCCCACGTCCCCGCACTCGACGGGCGTGACGAGATCCTGGCGGGCGCGCAGGAAGCCCCGCGCACCGACGTCACCCCGCGCCGCGACCGCGGCGTCCGCCCAGTGCGCACGGCCGATCAGCACCGGGTTGCGAGGCTTGCCCCCGTAGCACGCAACCGCGACCGCGGCGCCGTGGGCGAAGGCGCCGATCAGCCGCCTGACCGCCGCAGGCCCGATCAGCGGCTGATCGACCAGCGCGATCACCACGGCGTCCCGGTCGGCGGGGAGCGTTTCCAGGCCTTCCCGCAGGGACGAGCCCATGCCCGTACGCCAGTCAGGATTGTGCGCGGTGATCACGCCCGGCAAGCTGACTGGCGCTGCGCCGGTCACCATCACGATCGGATCCGCTCCCCCGTCGCGGAGCAATGCGACTCCGCGCTCGGCCAGCGTCATGCCGCCGATCTCGACGAGCGCCTTCGGCTGCCCGAGCCGGCTTCCCTCGCCGGCGGCGAGCAGCAAGCCGGCCACCCTGGAGCGTTCTTGGTACGCCTCAGCCGCGTCCGGGTCCGGTTCGCTCGCCAGTTCATATCCGGCGTCCTCAGGCTGCACGAATACGGGTCAGTCGTGGTGGATACGGCCCTGAGTGGCGGTCAGCGGCAGACCAGACCCGCCCCAGCGCAGCTGGATCAGCTCGGCCGCGATCGCGACGGCAGTCTCCTCAGGGGTACGGGCACCCAGGTCAAGCCCGACCGGCGACCGGAGCCTGGCAAGCTCGTCATCCGTCAGGCCGGCCTCCCGCAGCCGGTCCAACCGGTCCTCATGCGTCCGCCTGCTGCCCATAGCACCGATGTAGGCCGCGGGCGCACGCAGCGCCACCTCGAGCACGGGCACGTCGAATTTAGGGTCGTGAGTCAGCACGCAGATGACGGTCCGCTCATCGGTCGTGATCGCCGAGAGGTACCGGTGCGGCCAGTCGGTGACCACTTCGTCGGCATCGGGGAACCGGGCGGCGGTCGCGAACACCGGCCTCGCGTCGCAGACGGTCACCCGGTAGCCGAGGAACTTGCCGATCCTCGCGACGGCGGCGGCAAAGTCGATGGCGCCGAAGACCAGCATTTGCGGCGGCGGAGCGAACGACTGCACGAAGACCGAGAGCTCGTCCATCCGGCGCTCACCGTCGGCGCCGTAATGCCGCACGCCGGTCAGGCCCTGCGCGAGCATGCCCCTGGCGTCGTCGTCGGTTGCCTGGTCGAGCCGCTCTCCTGAGCCCAGGCTCCCAGTCGCGTGCGGGTCGCGATCGCCGGGCCAGATCACGCGCCTGGCCCCCGCCCTGCCCGGGCCCTCGATCACGGTGGCGACCGCGACCGGTTCTCCGGCCCAGACCGCCCTGGCGATGTCACTGAACTCCGGGTAGCGCTCCTTGCTGACCGGCTCGACGAAGATATCGATGATCCCGCCGCAGGTCAGGCCCACGCTGAAGGCGGTGTCGTCACTGACGCCGTAGCGCTGCAGGAGTGGCTGCCCGCTCGCGATCACGTCGGAGGCCAGCTCGTAGACCGCCCCTTCGACGCATCCGCCTGACACGCTGCCCACCACCTCGCCGTCGGTGGACACCGCGAGTGCCGCGCCGGGCTCCCGCGGCGCGCTGCTGAACGTGCGCACGACAGTAGCCAGGCCGAACGTCTCGCCGGCATCCCACCACTTGACGATCTGGTCGAGGATGTCTCGCACCGTCGGTCACCCGCCCTCGGCTAGAAACTCAGCGTACGTCGGATCCGCGTAGTTCAGCGATTCGCCGGTCACCGCTATTCCGCGGCCAGCGCAGCTGAGCGGCCTGGTCAGCCCAGGTCAGTCAGCCGGCCCGGTTAGCTGGCCCGGTGTGCCAGCCCAGCTAGCCAGCCCAGCCAGCCGCCCGCAGATCGGGCAGCCCTGAGTGACCGCCAGGGCCGGTCAGCCCGCGCAGCACGAGCGCCGTGTCGAGAGCCGCGATCACCGCCTCCCAGCCTTTGTCCTCCGAGCTCCCTGGCCCGCCGCATCGCTCCCTCGCCTGCGCGAGCGTGTCACACGTCAGCACCCCGTTGCCAACGGGGGTGCCGGTGTCGAGCGAGACCCTCGTCAGGCCGTAGGTGACCGCGTCGCAGACGAAGTCGAAATGCGGCGTTCCGCCTCTGATGACGGTTCCCAGGCACGCCACCGCGTCGTGCTGGCTGGCCAGCGCCGCGGCAACGACCGGGAGCTCGACAGCGCCCGCGACCCGCACGACCGACGGCGATTCCACCCCGCACGCTCGCGCCGCGGCCACCGCCCGGTCCAGCAGCATCCCGGTGATCTCGGCGTTCCAGCGTGTCGCCACGATCCCGAGCCGCAGCCCGGCGCCGTGCACCGGCTGGGCGTCGGGATGACCTGTCCCGCTCACCGGGCGCCACCAGCGGCCGCGCTTCCCGGCGGCCCCACCGCTGCGGCGTTCCCGGCGACGGCGCGCCCATCGGCCGGGTCGGCCAGCTCTATCAGGTGGCCGAGCCTGTCTCGCTTGGCGATCAGGTAGCGCAGGTTGTGCGGCGTGGCGCTGACGGGCAGCGCGACCGTCCCGGTCACCTTCAGCCCGTAGTCCGACAGCCCCTTGATCTTCGCCGGGTTGTTGGTGAGCAGCCGCAGGGCGCTGACGCCGAGATCGGCGAGTATCTGCGCGCCGGTCGAGTACTCGCGCGCGTCCACCGGCAACCCAAGCTCGGTATTGGCGTCCACGGTGTCCGCGCCGGCGTCCTGAAGCTGGTAAGCCCGCAGCTTGCTGAGCAAGCCGATGCCGCGGCCCTCGTGACCGCGCAGGTACACCACGATGCCGCGGCCCTCAGCAGCGATCGCCGCCATGGCAGCGTTCAGCTGCGTGCCGCAGTCGCATCGCTGGGACCCGAACACGTCGCCGGTCAGGCACTCGGAGTGCATCCTGACCAGGACGTCGGGCGCGTGCTTGCCGTCCTGCTCCGACTCCACGTCGCCGAGCACCATCGCCAGGTGCTCGGTGCCGTCCATCGAGTTCAGGTAGCCGATGGCGCGCCACTGACCGTAGGAGTTGGGGACCGTGGTCTGCACGACGCGGCTGACCATCCGCTCTGAGTAGCGGCGGTACTCGATCAGCTGCGCGATGGAGATCAACGCCAGGCCGTGCTCGTCGGCGAATGCCCGCAACCCGGGCAGCCTGGTCATCGTGCCGTCGTCGTTGACAACCTCGGCGAGCACCCCTGCCGGGGTGAGCCCGGCCAGCCGCGCCAGGTCGACCGCGGCTTCGGTGTGCCCAGGCCGGCGCAGCACCCCGCCGCTCATGTAGCGCAGCGGGAACACGTGCCCTGGCCGCGCCAGCTCCTGAGGCTCGGTGGCCGAGTCGACGAGGGCCCGAACGGTCCGTGACCTGTCTGCGGCCGAGATTCCGGTCGTGACGCCGTCCCTGGCGTCCACGCTGACCGTGAACGCGGTCCGCATCCGCTCGTTGTTCTGGCTGGTCATCAGCGGCAGCTGGAGCCGGTCCAGCTCCTCGCCGAGCATCGGCACGCAGATCACGCCGCTGCTGTGCCTGATCGTGAACGCCAGCAGCGCCGGCGTGGCCTTGCTCGCCGCGAAGATGATGTCGCCCTCGTTCTCCCGGTCCGCGTCGTCGACCACGACGACGGCCCGGCCAGCCGTTATGTCGGCGATGGCCCGCTCCACGGTGTCCAGCACCACGCCGCCCACCTCCGTGGGCGCGACGGCCCTGTCGGCTCGCTCTGCAGTGAAGTCCGTCATCGCTGCTCACCGCCTGCGAGCAGCCGCTCGACGTACTTGGCGATGACGTCGACCTCGATGTTGACCATGTCACCTACCGCGAGGCCGCCCAGCGTGGTACGCGCCAGCGTCTCGGGTATCAGGCTGACCTCGAACCAGTACGCGCCGTCGCCGGGCAGACTCAGCCCTGACACGGTCAGGCTCACGCCGTCGGCCGCGACCGAGCCCTTCTCTGCGACGTAACGAGATAGCGCAGACGGGATCGAGATTCGCAGCACGCGCCAGCGGTCGGCCGGCCTGCTCTCGGTGACCACGCCGGTGCCGTCCACATGTCCCTGGACGATGTGACCGTCAAGACGGCCGCCGGCCAGCGCGGCACGCTCCAGGTTCACGGGGGCTCCCGGCGCCAGCCGGCCGAGCGTCGATCTGGCCAGCGTCTCCCCCATCACGTCGGCAGCGAACTGGTCACCGTCCGTCCCGGTCACGGTCAGGCACACGCCGTTGACCGCGATAGAGCTGCCGGCCGCCGCGCCCGCGGCAACCAGCGGTGCGTGAATGGTGAGCCTGGCCGAATCGGCCAGCAGATCGAGCCCGGCAGCCTTGCCTAGCTCTTCGATGATTCCGGTGAACACCGCGCCTCCAGCCTGTCCAGGTAAGGCTCCGGGGCGCGTAAGACGCTCGTTGCGCGGCCAGCTCCCTCACGGGCGCGATGCGCGGATCAAGGGGATAATCCCCCGGCCCGCCCGGACCGCGTGCGTGCTGCCTCCCATCCGGACTTTCACCGTCGGTACCGGGATTTCACCGGTTCAACCGGCCGATGGCCTCGGCCGGGTCGCGGACTGTCACCGCCGGCTCGGAGTTTCACCGACCCCGGAGCACGCTAACAACGCAAACCAGTATGCCACGGCGTGGTATTCCGCACCGATCAGGTCAGCTCGTGGTGCTGCTCCGGCGGGCCAGTGCGTCTACTGTCACCGCGGCAAGCAGCACGCCCGCCGTCCAAATGTTCTGCGCAGCTGCACCGAGCCCCAGCAGCTGCAGGCCGTTGTAGATCACGCCGACCACCAGTCCGCCGAGTACCGCGCCGAGCATCCGGCCGCGGCCGCCGAAGAGGCTGACCCCGCCAATCACGGCCGCCGCCACGGCGTACAGCACGTACTGGCCGCCCTGGAAGTTGCTCGACATCCCGCTCAGATTCGAGGAGTAGATGATGCCGCTGACCCCTGCGGTCAGACCGCAGAGCATGAACGCGGCGATCCTGATCCGGCTCAGGTTGACCCCGGCCCGCCTGGCTGCCTCGGCGTTGCCGCCGATCGCGTAGACGTACCGGCCGAACCTGGTCCGGTTCAGCAGGATCGTCCAGACCACGAGCAGCCCCAGGATGACCAGAACTACCCAGGGAACGCCCTCGACGACGGAGAACCCGACGCCCCGGTTGGTGTTGCTGATCAGCACCACCACGACGCCCGCGACCGCCATCGCCGCGACCTTCAGTATGGTGACGGTGATCGGTGGCGCGGCGAGCTTGTGCCGGCGGCGGTTGATATCGCGCAGCGCCAAGAAGAGACCCGCGACAGCTACCGCTGCGATCATCACGATCCAGCTCGCGGTCGGGCTCATGCTTCCGCCTTCGATGGCATTCAGCACGCTGCTGTTCATCCTGATAGTGCCGCCAGAATTCGGCGCGGCCATGTCGATGAAGGCAAGGAGCAGGCCGAAGCCGCCGAGATAGCCGGCCAGCGTGACGACGAAGGAGGGCAGCCGTAGCCACGTGATGATCAGGCCCTCCAGGCCGGCGTAGCCAGCGCAGAACGCCAGGCCGCCGATGACGCCGACCCACCAGGGCGGCGGGTGCGCCCCGGACAGAATCCACAACGTGACCACGGCGCCGAGCGCAGCGTTATAGCCGACGGACAGGTCGATCTCGCCCAGGAGCAGCACGAAGACCTCGGCCATGCCGAAGGTCACGATGAACGCGGCCTGGGTGATCAGGTTGACCAGGTTTCCGGCGGACAGGAACAGAGGGCTGCGAATCTGGAAGTAGATGACGATCGCGATCAGCCCGAGCACGACGGGCAGCACGCCGCTCTCGCCGCTGCGCACCCGCCGGAACCAGATCCTGATGTACTCGCCGAGCGAATCGGCGATCAGGTCGGGGGCGCTCGTGGTGACTGCGGCGGCGTCGGACGCGCCTTCCATTCGCTCCGCGTCGCTGACGAGGGCAACCGGACCGCCGGTTTCCTGGCCCATGTCGCCGCGATCTGCCGATGTCATAGCTCAGCCCTCCAACGGGTTGCTGCCGCGAGACGCCGCGGGCTGGTTGCCGTTGCCGCGCCTGGAGGACGTGCCGGTCGTCATGATCTCCACGACCGACTGCGGGTCGAACTCCGTGGCCGGGCCTTGCGCCACCAGTTGTCCCAGGTAGAGCACGGCGATCCGGTCCGCGACCCGGAAGATGTCGTTCAGGTTGTGCGAGATCACCACGACCGCGTGACCCCGGCTGGCCAGCCGCGTGATCAGGTTCAGCACCAGCTCGGTCTGGCTGACACCGAGAGCGGCCGTCGGCTCGTCCATGATCACGAGCCTGGCTTCGAGCATCACGGCCTTGGCCACGGCCACGGACTGCCGCTGGCCGCCTGACAGCGACCCGACGGTCTGCCGCACCGACCGGACCGTGGTCACGGCCAGGTCAGCGAGCGTCTGCTTCGCGGTCCGCTCCATCGATATCTCATCGAGGAGGGCGTAGCTCAGCCGCTCGTGGCCGAGCATCATGTTCTGGACGATGTCGAGGTTGTCGCAGAGCGCGAGGTCCTGGTACACCGTGGCGATGCCGAGTGCCGTCGCGTCTCTCGGGCTCCTGATGTGAACCGGGCGCCCGTCCCACCTGATCTCGCCGCCGGTTGGCTCCCAGATGCCCGCGATGCACTTGATCAGGGTTGTCTTGCCCGCGCCGTTGTCGCCCACCAGCGCGGTCACCTGTCCTGCGGGAATATCAAGATCGACGTTCGTCAGCGCGTGGACCGGCCCGAAGCTCTTCCCGACGCCTCGTAGCTGCAACAGCGGGGCCGCCGGGTCGGCCGGATCCTGCTGCGTTGGCCACTGGCCGGGCGGCGCCCCGCCCGCGTTCGCGGGCGGGGCGTCGTCTGGCTTCCCAAGGTTTACCACTGCCGGTGGCTTTCGCCGCTCCGAGCTTTCATGATTACCCCGAGATCCCGGCCTGCTGGCAGGCCGTCTTGTACTTGGCCGTGCACAGCTGGGACGCCGGCACGAACTTGTCCGCGATGACTGTCGAGTTCATATTCGACGTGGTCACCCAGGTAGGCGTCAAGAGCACAGAAGGCACCTGGACGTTCGCCTTGGTGTCGGCCGTGGTCTTGCCGCCGGTCAGGGACGCGGGCGGGGTTGCGCCAGCGCGCAGGTACATCGCCAGCGCCGCGGCCGCCTGGGCCTCCAGGTAGATCGGCTTGTAGACGGTGCCGCACTGGTAGCCCGCGAGGATGTTCTGCAGGCCGATCAGGGTCGCGTCCTGGCCAGTGACCGGGAAGGTCTTGGCCTTGACGCCCTTGCGCTGCAGGTAGGTGATGATCGGCGCGGCGTTCTCGTCGTTCGGCGTGAGCACCGCGTTGATGTTGCTGTGGGCAGTGAACTGCTGCTGGAACTCGCTCAGCGCGGTCGGCGGGTCCCAGGTGCCGGCGGCCTTGCCGACCTGGTGCCAGCCGCCTCCGTTGAACTTCGGCTTGAGCACGGCGTTGTAGCCCTGGCCGAACAGCGTGGCGTTGTTGTCGGTCGGGTCACCGTACATGACCAGCACGTTCGGCTTACTGACCTTCCAGGCCGCCACGCAGTCGACCATGCCCTGCCCGATCTTGGTGCCCACCAGCACGTTGTTGAAGCTCACGTAGAACTGGCGGCTGCCGCCGAGCGTCAGCCTGTCGTAGTCGATCACCTTCGCGCCGTGCTTGGCCGCGTAGCTCTCGATCGAGGCGCCGACGGTCGAGTCGAGCGGGTCCATGATCAGGACGCTGGCGCCCTTGGTGATCGCCGTCTGCGCATCGCTCAGTTCCGTGGCGTCGCTGCCCTGCGCATTCTGAACGGTGAATTGTGAACTCGAAAGGCCGGCCAGCTGCAGTGCCTTCGTGAGATACGGCGCGTCGAATTCCGTATAACGCGCCGAAGAGACCGTATCTGGCAGGATGACCGCCACATTGCCCTTCCCCGCTTTCGCGAGCGGCTTGAGCTGCGCCATGGCGGAGAAAGAATTGTCAAAGTCGGACGCTGAAATCTGCGGCACAGGTGCCGAGCTGCCTCCGCCTCCGCCGCCGCCTCCACCACCCGAAGACGAGCCGCACGCCGCGGCGACGAGGGCCGCGCTCGCGGCCACTGCCACCAAGGCGACTTTCCTGGTTACTTGCTGCAAAGAGACCACCCGTTTCTTCATGGCCGGATGAGGCCGCCAATCATCGGCGCCGGTCTGCGGGTCCCGCAGCGGCTCCTCTTGGACCAGAACTCTAGAAGTCCGATCATGAACGCGGTCGTTAACATCCGCCGTTGAGCATGAAAATTCTGTAAACGCAGCTGCCCCCGACAGCTACTAATCCGGCGCGAACCGGTAGCCGGCTCGCGGCTGAGTCAGGATCAGGGGAGCTCCTCCGTCGTCCTCGAGCTTGGCCCTGAGCCTGCGGACATACACCCGAACATACTCCGTCTCGGTCTCGTAGCCATGTCCCCAGACCCTGCGGAGGAGATGCGCATGGGTCAGCAGCTTGCCGCGGTTCGTGGCGAGCTCGCGCAGCAGCGCGAACTCAGTCGGCGTCAGGTGCACCCGGTTACCGCGCCTGAACACCTGCTCGCTGGTCAGGTCGATGCGAAGCTCGCCGACGTCGATCAGCTGCGGCACCGAGCCGCCAGGAGTCGCTGGCCTGGTGCGACGGAGCGTCGCGGCGATCCTGGCGAGCAGTTCCTCAATGCTGAACGGCTTGGTCATATAGTCGTCGGCACCCATGTTCAGGGCGGTGACCTTGTCCCGCTCACCGCCCCTTGCCGAGACCACGATGATCGCCACGCCTGACCTCTCCCGCATCAGCCGGCACAGCTCGAACCCGTCAGCCTCTGGCAGCATCAGGTCGAGCAGCACGATGTCGGGCTCTTCGGTGTCGAGCAGCTGCAGGGCACGCGACCCGTCCGCCGACACCACCGTGTCGAAGCCGCGGACGGCCAGGTTCGACCTGATCATGTCGACGATGTTGGGATCATCCTCGACCAGGAGCGCGCGCGTCGGGCCTGCCTGTCCCGTGCCTGCCTGCCCCGTGCCGTGCGTGCCGCCTGCACAGTCACGAGCGCCGTGCCTCCCTCTGCGGTCGCCGCTCAGGCCAAATCGCCGGCTGCGGACCATCCCGCCTGTCGCGCCCGTCTCGCCCGTCCCCTGGCGGCCCGGTTCCCGCTAGCGCCGAGCCGTCCTCGACGGGCAGCCGGACCACGAAGCTGGCGCCCGCCTGGCTGGGAACGACCTCCAGCAGGCCGCCGTGAGCGGCCACGATACCGCGCGCGATCGACAGCCCGACGCCCGCACCTGAGGTCCTGGCGCGGCTTCGCCGCCGCGGCTCGAACGGCGCGGTCGCGACCTCAGCGGGCAGGCCGATTCCATCGTCGCTGACCTCGATCGCCACCGAGCTGCTGCCCGCCGGCCTGGCCTGAACCCGCACCGGGGTCCCCGGCGCATTGTGGCCGACGGCGTTGCCGAGCAGGTTCACGAAGACCTGCTCGAGCCGGTCATGGTCGGCCCAGACCGCCGGCAGGCCTGGCGCGCACCAGATCTCGACCATGCCGGCGCCCTCGGGCGGCAGGCACGCGGCCGCAGCCTCGAGGACGAGCTCGAGGTCACACCAGTCTGGGTGCAGCCGCAGGATGCCGAGCTCGATCGCGGAGAAGTCGAGCAGGTCCTCGACCAGCCGACCGAGCCTGGTCGACTCCGCGGCGATCCTGGTCAGGAACCGGTGCTGGGACTCGGCGTCCCAGGTCACGTCCGGTTGCAGCAAGCTGGTGGCGTAACCGCGGATCGCGGTCAGCGGCGTTCGCAGCTCGTGGCTAAGCCTGGACAGGAAATCGCGCTGCAGTTCCTGCGAACGGCGCAGCGCGGCGGTTTCCTGGAGCGCGAACCCTGCCTGCTCGCGCTCCAGCGCGAGCCGGAACGAGTGCGCGGCGTCCTCGATCAGGACGGTCGCCTCGGACATGGGCGGTCCCGCGCACCAGCTCGCGAGCAGGACGTTTGGCCCGGTCGGCGCCGCGAACGTCACGGCCAGATGCCACTGGCCATCCGGGCCCGGCAGCCGCCGCGCGGTCCCGTTATGCTCCTGATCTGTGCTGATCGCGGCGGCCAGCGCGATCGCTTCCTCAGGTGTGCCGGCTACCTGCTGCCCGCCGGTGGCGCGCCCGCGCAGCCGCGGAGCGCCGCCGTCGGTGACGGTCAGCAGCGTGACCTCGTCCGCCTGCAGACCGCGGCACAGGGACTGCAGCGCCAGGCCGAGTCCCTCGCCGACCGGGATGGGGCCCGCCAGCGTCTCGAGCACTTCCCTGATCGTCTCCAGAACACGGTTGCGCTCGGTCACCTCGTCGAGCAGCCGGTCCCGCTCGATCGCGCTTGCCGCGTATCCCGCGTACACGGTGACGAGCTCGAGCTGATCGCGTTCTGGCTCACCTGGCGTGTCACGGAACACGGTGATGACGCCGGTCAGGCCGTCCCTGGCCAGCACAGGCACCGACCAGGAACTCGCGACGCCGGCCGCCGCGGCGAGCCCGGCGAAGGGCGACCAGCCGGCCTGCGCGTCCGGCACGATGACCGGCCTGCCGGCCGCAGCGGCCTGGCCGGCCGGCCCGCCACCGGCTCCGAACGACAGCGTGGCCCACCGGCTGAGCAGTTCGTCTGGCAGGCCGAGCGACGCGGTGCATTCCAGTTCGGCTCCCGCCGCGAGGTGAATGCAGACCCGGTCGGATCCGAGCGCGGCGCCGAGCGCCGACAAGATCAGGGACAAGCTCGACGACGGGTCGGCGGCCACCAGGCGGCCCGTCAGTCCGTGCAGCCTGGTCAGCTGGCGCCTGGCTGACGAGTCGATTTCCTGGCCGGACAACAGCGCGGCCACGTCGTCGGGCCGAACCGCGGAGGACTCGACGTCAGCGGCTACCCGCCCGTGCCGCAGCACGACGATCCGGTCGGCCAGCCGGAACATCAGGTCGAGGTCGTGGCAGGCGATCACGATCGTCTTCGACTTGTCGCGCAGCGCCGCGATCAGCTCCTCTACCTGGGCGGCGTAGCGGATGCTGAGCGATGCCGTCGGCTCGTCGAGCAGCAGCAATTCGGGCTGGCCGGCCATCGCCCTGGCGATCGCGATCAGCTGCCGCTGGCCACCGGACAGCGAGCGGGTGCTCCGCGTGGTGTCGGTCAGCGGGATGCCGAGCCCGGCCAGCACGGCCGACGCGTCCGCGTGCATCCTGACCTCGGACAGCAGGTGCCGGCGGCGTTCCCTGCCGAGCAGGAGGTTGGATGCGATGTCGAGGTTGTCGCACAGCGACAGGTCCTGCCACACCACGCCGACCCCGTTACGGCTCGCGGTAACCGGGTCGGCCGGCAGCGGCCTGCCGCCTAGCAGGATCTCGCCGCTGCTCGGCGCGATGTCACCGGCCAGGCAGCGGACGAGCGTTGTCTTGCCGGCCCCGTTCTCCCCGGCCAGCGCGACGACCTCGCCGGCCCGGATCTCCAGGTCGACTCCGTCCAGCGCGCGCACCGGGCCGAAGCTCACGGCCAGGCCTGAGACGCTGACGACGGACGGCACGTCGGTCCTGCCGGAGCCGGGACCAGAGCCAGGGCCGGAGCCAGGGCCGGAGTTGCGGGCGCTGCCGCCGGCCGCCGTCGACGCCGCCAGCGCGGCGTCAGAGAGCGCAGTCATACCCACATTGTGCTCTGAAATCAGAAGTGACCATGTAAACGAGCTGCCCGAACCGTCGGCGCTGGTACGCGGCCCGGGGCGCTAGGGCGCGGCGCTCGGGCGCTGCTAGGGCAGCTTCCAGTCGATCTCCTCGCCACCTTGCTCGACGAGCAGCGCGCTGGCCCTGCTGAACGGCCGCGACCCGAAGAACCCGTGGTCAGCTGACATCGGGCTCGGGTGAGCTGATTCGATCAGCGGCACCCCGGACAGCAGCGGCGCAAGGTTCCTCGCGTCCCTGCCCCACAAGATCGCCACCATCGGGACCTGGCGCGCCGCGAGCGCGCTGATCGCCCGCTCGGTGACGGCTTCCCAGCCGTTGCCGCGGTGCGAACCTGGCTTGCCTGGCTGCACGGACAGCACCCTGTTGAGCAGCAGCACGCCGCGTTCGGTCCACGGCGTGAGGTCGCCGTTGGACGGCGGCGGGTAGCCGAGATCGTTGCCGTACTCGCGGAAGATATTGACCAGGCTGCGCGGCAGGGGCCGCACCGACGGCGCCACGGAGAAGCTGAGCCCGACCGGATGCCCTGGCGTCGGATACGGGTCCTGGCCCACGATCAGCACCCTGACGTCAGCGAAAGGCTGCTTGAACGCACGCAGGATGTTCTCGCCCGACGGCAGGTACGAGCGGCCCGCGGCGATCTCCGCACGCAGGAAGTCGCCAGCCGCCGCGATCTGGCCGGCCACGGGTTCGAGGGCATCAGCCCAGCCGGCTTCGATGATCTCCTCAAGCGGCCTGCGCGTCACGGGAACCGACTGTAACGCCCTGATCCGTTCCCAGCACCCCGATCGCCCGGATGGCACCCCCGGCACCAGGAGCGCGGCGCGCGCTTGGCTGCTCACGAGCTGCTCACGAGCTGCTCACCGGCAGCGAACCCGAGACTCGCGTGGGGTCGATCCCGGGACCCACCCCGTTATCCGGGGTCAATCCCGCGACCCACCTCAGCCCGACGCGCGCCAGGCAGGCCGCGTCGCCCGCGCTCGCATCGCCGGGCTATCGCGCAGGGATGTCGGTAGCACCTGTCATCGTGGGCTCATCGGCACGGACGCAGGGTTTGAGGACTTACTGAGCAAGCAGCATCGGGTGATCACCCGCCAGCAAGCGCTGGAACGGGGCATGGGCAAGAACGCCATCGACCGGCGGATCGGTCCAGGCGGACGATGGCAGCGGCTGCTGCCAGGCGTCTATCTGACCGTGACGGGAACGCCCACGCAGGACCAGCGTGAGATGGGCGCGCTATTTTACGCTGGGCCAGGTGGCACGCTCACAGGGCCAGCCGCCCTGCGGCGGCACGGCATCCGTGCACTTCCGGCACAGGTGATCGACGTGCTCATTCCCGCGAACCGAGTTCGCCAGAGCACCGGCTTTGTCCTGATCCGGCAAACCAGGAGGCTCCCTGAGCTGGTGTGCTACTCAGGATGCCTGCAGTACGCCCTGCCTGCCAGAGCCGTCGCTGACGCGGTTCACGCGATTCGGGACCTGGCGACCGTCAGGGCGGTCGTCGCGGCCGCCGTGCAGACCAGGTTACGCACGGCAGAGCAACTGCAGGCGGAGCTGGCTGACGGGGCCGTGCGCGGCTCCGCTCAGTTCCGTGCCGCGCTCGCCGAGGTCAGGCTGGGTACCCGGTCAGCCCCGGAGGCCAGCCTGCTGGATCTCATCAAACGAGGACGGCTGCCGATGCCCTTGTTCAATCCGCTGCTGTACGCAGGCCGTGAGCCGCTCGCGCGACCCGACGCCTGGTGGCCCGATTGCGCCGTCGCTGTCGAGGTTGACTCACGCCAGTGGCACCTGTCGCCAGACGACTGGGAGGAAACAATGCGCAGGCACGGCAGAATGACCGCGTTCGGCATCCATGTCCTGCACTTCTCCCCCCGCCAGATCCGTCTTGAGTCCGACGATCTGCTGGCCACAATTCGGGCCGCGCTCGCCAGCCGGCGCGGCTCGTCAGTTCCCGCGATCAGGACGGTTCCGGCCGCCTGACGCGCCGCCGGAGCTAAGGAGAAAACGCGAAGACACCGGACGTCCGTGCGGTCACTCGGATATGTCGGCGATCCGGCCTTCCAGGAACGCTCGCTCTGCCGAGTTCTCGGTCAGCGCCAGCGCGTCCTGGTAGGACTGCCTCGCCTCGGCCCGCCGGCCGAGCCGGCGGAGCAGGTCTGCCTTGGTCGCGGGCAGGTACCGGTAGCCGTCGAGCCGCCCGTCCTGCTCCAGCCGGCCGATCTCGGCCAGCGCCGGCGCGGGGCCGCCGGTCATCGCGATCACCACGGCGCGGTTCAGCGCGACTACCGGCGACGGCCAGGCCAGGAGCAGCCGGTCATAGAGCGTGAGCAGCTGCGGCCAGTCGGTGACCGCATAGCTGGGCGCCTCGGCGTGCACTGCGGCGATCGCCGCCTGCAGCGCGAAGCGCCCCGGCCGCCCGCCCCGCAGGGCGTCAACGACCAGCCGCCCGCCCTCGGCGATCGCTGCCGCGTCCCAGAGCGAGCGGTCCTGGTGCTCAAGCAGCTGCAGCCCGCCGCTGGCATCGGTCCTGGTCGCGCGCCGGGCATCGGTGATCAGCAGCAGCGCGAGCAGGCCGCATACCTCTGGCTCGTCGGGCATCAGCTGGCGCAGCAGCCTGGCCAGCGCGACCGAGCGCTCAACCAGCTCGGGACGGACCAGGCCGGCCCCGTGCGGGTCCGTGTGACCCGTGGTGAACAGCAGGTGGATCACGGTCAGGACCGCGTCGAGCCGGTCAGGCAGCTCGGCCGCCTCGGGCACCCGGTAGGCGATCCTGGCAGCCAGGATCTTCTTCTTCGCCCGCGTCACCCTGGCAGCCATCGTCGGCTCGGACACCACGAAGGCCTTGGCGATCTCCGCGGTGCTGAGCCCGCACACCAGGCGCAGGGTGAGAGCTACCTGAGCCTCCCTGGCCAGTGCCGGATGGCAGCAGGTGAAGATGAGCCTGAGCCGGTCGTCCGCGATCACGTCGCTGCCCTCGATCGCCTGCGCGTCCTCCCCCGGCGCCTGCTCAGGGACGATCAGCAACGGCAGCTTGGTCCGCAGCGTCCGGTCCCTGCGCAGGGTGTCGAGCGCCCGGTGCCTGGCCGCCGTGGTCAGCCAGGCACCGGGGTTGCGCGGGACGCCCTGCCGTGCCCACGCGTCGAGCGCCGCGACATACGCGTCCTGAACGCATTCTTCGGCCGCGTCCAGGTCCCTGGTCACGCGCGCGGTGGCGGCGAGCACGAAGGCCCACTCACGCCGGTGTGCCTCGGCCACCGCCGCCGCGATCGCGTTCCTCGCGGTGTCCCGCCCGCCAGGAGCCGCGGCACGGGGAACAGCGGGACGGGCAGGCGACGCCGCCGCGGCCGCCTGGCCGCCCCTGGGAATTCCGCCGTTTCCGCCGCGCGTCACAGCTGCCTCGCCGCTCGCTGGCACAGTCAGGGAGCGTCAGCCGCCCGAGGTGTTCATGATCGGACGCACCTCGACGCCGCCGTACGGTGCCGGGCAGAGCTTGGCGATCTCGATGGCGTGGTCGAGATCCCTGGCCTCGATCAGGTAGAAGCCGCCGAGCGCCTCCTTCGTCTCGGCGAACGGCCCGTCGGTGATGATGTCGCCGCGGATCGATGTCGCCGTGCTCGTGGGTTCGAGCGCGTCGCCACCGGTGATCTTGCCGCCGCGCTCGCCGACCTGCCCGGCGAACCTGCCGTGCGCCTCCATGGCCTGCTGCCAGGCCGCCTGCCCGCCCCCGGCGTAGCCGCTTTCAGCCTCGTAGATCAAGATCGCGTACTGGGCCATCGCAGTCTCCTTCGGTTTGTGTCCGATCCCCCCGCTGCTTCCGACGAACGGCAGGGTCTCGATTCGACAGGGCTCGGGACGGATTTTGCATCACGCGGACCTGCCCGTGCTCGCCTCCGCAGCTGGCATGGCCCCGGGGTCAGCCAGCCGAGCCGCCGCCTGGCCGGCTCCCTGCCGCCTCCGCCAGCGCCCGCAAGTGCCCGACAGCCTTGCCAGGGTCGGCTGACCCGAATACGGCGGTGCCGGCCACGAAGACATCGGCGCCGGCCTCAGCGCACCGGCCGATCGTCTCCTCGGTCACTCCGCCATCGACTTGCAGCCAGACCTCGCCGCCCTGCCTGGCGATGAGCTCACGGGCGCGCCTGATCTTCGGCAGCACCAGGTCGAGGAAGGACTGCCCGCCGAACCCTGGTTCGACGGTCATCAACAGCAGCATGTCGGCCTCGGGCAGCAGGTCGGCGTAGGGTTCGACGGCGGTGCCCGGGTTCAGGGCCAGGCCTGCCCGCGCACCCGCGGACCTGATGGCGCGCAGCGTCCTGACCGGCGCCGCGGCCGCCTCGGCGTGGATCGTGACATTCCGCGCGCCGGCGGCCGCGTAATCCGGCGCCCAGCGGTCCGGCTCTGCGATCATCAGATGGCAGTCAAGCGGCAGCACGGCGTGCTTCAGCAACGCGGCCACGACGGGCAGCCCGATCGTCAGATTCGGCACGAAATGGCCATCCATGACGTCAATATGCAGCCAGTCAGCCGTGTTCGCGACGAGTGACGCCTCGTCGGCCAGCCTGGCGAAGTCGGCGGCCAGCACGCTAGGCGAGATCTGCATGGTCATGTCATGCGCAGTCTACGAGCGTGCGGCGAGTTCCGGGGCGCGTCCCTCACGGGCGGCAGTCGCGACGGCAGCGCACTGTCACACCGCTCCGCTACGGTCGCTCACGTGTTCGGATGCCAACAGAGGGAGGGCATGTGCAACTGACCGAAGCACCAGAGCGGCTGCTTGACCGGGTACGCAAGCTGCTGGTGCAGGCCGAGGACGACTCGGTCACCCCTGCCGAAGCCCAGGCATTTACGGCGAAGGCCGCCCAGCTGATGGCCAAGTACGGCATCGACCGGGCGCTCCTGGCAGCCGACCGGCCGGAGACCGATCAGCCGGCCAACCGGATGCTGGACATCGACAACCCCTGGGCACGCGAGAAGGCCCATCTGCTCAGCGGGCTCGCGTCGGCGCTGCGGTGCCAGTGCATCCTGCTCGGCGGCGCCCGGCGTGGCAGCCGGGTGCATCTATTCGGATTCGCCTCCGACATCGACCGCGCCGATGTCCTGTACACCTCCGTCCTCATCCAGATGGCGCACGGCCTGGCCAGCGCGCAGGTGCCCGAGTGGAGCAGCAGCCCGCGGGCGTGGCGGCGCAGCTGGCTGCTGGGGTTCGCCACCGCGGTGATCGCACGCGTGCGAGAGGCCGAGCACGGCGCCGTGCGGGCGGCAACCCGGCCAGGCACGCACGGCGGCGAGAAGACCGCGCTCGTCCTGGCCGATCGCTCCCTCATCATCCGCAGGCAGGTCGAAGAGGCCTACCCGGTGACGCGCAAGGCCCGGGTCACCTATACCGGCAGCGGCTACCGCGACGGTTATCGGCAGGGCCAGCGCGCCGATATCGGGGCCAGCCGGCTATCCAAGGCACGCGGCCGCTCACTCACCCGCTCCCCTGACCGGGCGCGCTGACCTGACCACGGACGCGCGTGCTCAGCCGGATCGAGCGTCCTGACTGAGCCGCCGCAGGAGCGCGACGAAGATCGAATCGGTGCCGTGCCGGTGCGGCCAGAACTGGGCGTATCGCGAATCCGGCTCCTGGCAGCGCAGGCCGTCCACCTCGGCCAGCAGGGCCGGGCAGTCGAGCACCTCGAGATCCGCCCGGCTGGCGAGCACGTCGCCGAGCACGCCCCTGGTCTCCGCGAGGTGCGGCGAGCAGGTGACGTAGGCGAGGACGCCGCCTGGCCTGGTCGCCTCGATCGCGGAGACGAGCAGTGCCCGCTGCAGCCCGCCGAGCTTCGCGACGTCCGCCGGATCGCGCCGCCAGCGAGCCTCAGGACGGCGGCGCAGGCTGCCGAGACCCGAGCACGGGACGTCGGCGAGCACGCGGTCGAACGCCCCTGGGCGCCAGGCAGGCGCCGTGCCGTCCGCGGTGATGGCACGGCCGGCGCCGGTTCCGCGCACCGCGCCGGCGGCCAGCCTCGCCCGGTGCTCGCGTGCGTCGGCGGCCACGAGCACAGCCGCGCGCTCGGCCGCGAGCCCGGCGAGCAGCCTGGCCTTGCCGCCAGGACCCGCGCAGAGGTCGAGCCAGGCCCGGTCATCGCCGTCTGTGTCCGCTCTGGTCAGCGCCAGCACGGCCAGCTGGCTCGCCTCGTCCTGCACGGCCGCCCGCTGGCCGGCGACGGCGGGCAGCGCGCCTGGATCGCCGCCTGGCAGGTACGCGCCGAACGGCGACCACCGCGCGGGCTGCGCACCGGCGCTGATGAACTCGGCTGGTTCGGCCAGGCCGGGCACGGCGGCCAGGGTGACCGCTGGTCGCTCCTGGTCAGCCGCGAGCGCTGCTTCGGTCTCGGCAAGCACAGCCGGCGCCTGCCCCGGCGCCGCAGCCGCCCGGCCGGCGCCCGCAGCGCCGTCAGGGGCCGGCCAGGCTTCGCCGAGGGCCTCAGCGAAGGCCGTGACGATCCATCGCGGGTGGCTGTACCTGACCGAGAGATGACCGACGGGATCCGCCGCCCGGTCAGGGGCGGCGAGCCCGAGCCACGACTCCAGGTCGCGCTGCGCGATCCTGCGCAGCACTGCGTTGACGAAGCCGGCCGCCGCCGGCCGGCGACCGCCACCGCGAGGTCGACCGTGGTCGCGACGGCTGCGTGCGCCTTGGTCCGCATGCCGAGCAGCTGATGAGCGCCGAGCCGCAGCACCTCAAGCACGGGCGGGTCGATCCGGTTCAGGTCGCGGTCGGCGCACAGGCCGATGACGGCGTCGTAGCACGACCGGTTCCGCAGCGTTCCGTAGACGAGTTCGGTCGCGAGCGCGGCGTCCTGATCGCGCAGACCGCGATCGCGCAGGGCGGCGGCCAGCAGCAGGTTCGCGTAGGCGTCCCGTTCGCTCACCGCGAGCAGCACCGCGTGCGCGGTGCGCCTGGCCTTGTCCGGTCCGCGTTTCGCGCCGTCCGGCCCGCCAGCAGCTGATCGTCCGGCGCCGCCGTGCCGCTGGTCTGCCTGTCCGGCCGGCGGACGGCCCGATCCGCCTCGCTGTCCGCGACCTGCGGCTGCCCCTGGCACGGCGCGACGGCCAGCCCCGCCCGCCTGCCGTCCCGCGTCCCGGCTCATATCAGTCGAGCACCAGGCCGGTGCTCCGCAGGCCGCGCGCCCAGTCAGCAGCCGCCATCCGGCGCTTGCCCTCAGGCTGCACGTCGCCGAGCTGGACAGGGGCGGTGCCGGTCCCGGCGAAGACTTGCTGCCCGCTGATCTGAAGCTCGCCGGGTCCCAGGTCAGGCCAGCCGGCCTGATCGCCCGCGGGACGGCTGACCGGGCCCAGCTTCAGCGTTGCCCCGTGCTGTGCTGTCCCGTCCAGGGTCGTCCAGGCGCCGGGAGCAGGCGTGCACGCGCGGATCAGCCGGTCGACAGCCAGCGCCGGCTGCTTCCAGTTCACCCTGGCGGCGGCCCGGTCGAGCTTCGGAGCGTGACTGATCCCGTCCTGCGGCTGCGGCCGGGGCTCGAGCTCGCCGGACTCGATCCCGTCCAGCGTCGCGACCAGCAGCTGCGCCCCTGACGCCGCCAGCCTGCTCAGCAGGTCTCCTCCGGTATCAGCGGGACGGATCGGCTCGGTCACCACGCCGAAGACCGGCCCGGCATCGAGCTCGGCCACGAGCTGGAACGTCGTCGCGCCGGTGATCTCGTCGCCGTGCAGGATCGCGTGCTGCACGGGCGCGGCGCCGCGCCAGGCTGGCAGCACGGAGAAGTGCAGGTTGACCCAGCCGCGCGGGGGCACGTTCAGTGCGGCGTCGGGAACGAGGGCGCCGTAGGCGACTACAGGGCAGCAATCGGGCGCGATCTCGCGCAACCTGCTCAGGAACGCGGGGTCCGAGGGGCGCCTCGGCTGCAGCACCTCGACTCCGGCTTGCCTGGCGCGCTCAGCGACCGCGCTCGCCGCGACCTTCCTGCCGCGCCCGGCAGGCGCGTCGGGCCTGGTCAGTACCGCGGCGACGGTATGCGACGACGCGAACAGCGCGTCCAGGGACGGTACCGCCGTCGGTGGCGTGCCAGCGAAGACCAGCCGCATCGGCTAGAGCGCCTTGCCATGAGTCAGGTGCGGCGAGATCTTCACGGCGGGCACCTGCTCGCCCCACCACTCAGCCGCGCGGATCTCCTTCATCGCGAGCTTGCGCTGCTCAGGGTCGAGCCTGTCGATGAACAGCACGCCGTCGAGGTGGTCGGTCTCGTGCTGGACGCACCGCGCCAGCAGCCCGCTGCCCTCGACGGTCACCGGCTCGCCGTGCATGCTGAATCCCTTGGCGACCACGCCGTAGGAGCGCTTGGTGGGGAACGCCAGGCCAGGGAACGACAGGCATCCCTCGTCGTCGGTCTCTTCGTCGGCCGACAGTTCCAGGTCCGGGTTGATCAGGTGCCCGAGTGTGTCGTCGACGTAGTACGTGAATACGCGCAGGCCGACCCCGATCTGCGGAGCGGCAAGGCCCAGCCCCGGCGCGTCCTGCATCGTGTCGGTCAGGTCAGCGACCAGCCTGCGCAGTTCGGCGTCGAAATCGGTGACGGGCTCGGCGGACGTGCGCAGCACCGGGTCTCCGAACAGGCGGATCGGCTTGATACTCACCGGCGGTGTCCTCCACGTACTCGATCCAGGGGCCGGCCAGCGATTGCGGCTGATCTAGTCTACGAGCCAGCGAGGCGCCAGCGGCCAGGTGAACTCCTGCGGCCGGCGCTAGTCCGCGCTCGCCGCAGGCGACCTGGCCTTGAAGGCAGCCTTCCTGGCGGCCCTGGCGACGACGGGAACCGGGTGATTATCGCTGAGCGCGGTCAGGAAGCTGGTCACGCCGGGATGGCTGACCTGCCACAGCCTGGCCACGATCTCTGCTTGATCCTCGGGCGGCAGATCGGGCAGTAGCTCGGCGACCACGTCCTGCGCGCTGGCCTCTTCGAGCAGGCCGGCGCCGAGGTCGACGAGCAGCCAGGTTCGGTCGGCGGGATCGAGCGGCACCTGCTCGCCGTGCTCGATCAGCCAGACGGCGGCGTGCGCGCGCAGCAGCGGCCGGCCGAGCGCGTTCCTGACCTGATCGATCGCGGACATTCCGATCCGGTCGAGCACGGCGAACGCCGCACCGCGCTGGCCAGGCGAGCCGCCGGCCGCCGCGTCGATCAGCTCGGCTGCGGCAGCGGCCGGATCACGCGCGGCGAGCCACGCGGTGATCTCCGCTTCGCCGTCCTCGGCGTCGCAGTTCGCGAGCGCGGCCAGCAGGCCGCGCGCGCCCTCGCGGCGCGCGGCCCCGAGTACGGGCACGTGCCAGCCCTGAGCGCGGAGCCTGCGGTGCACGCCCCAGGTCCCGAGCGGCGACAGCGCGACGGTCAGGCTGCCGTCGCTCTCTTCGGTGCCCAGCTCCACGACGCCCATGTCGGCGAGCGTCTCAAGCGCGCGCGAGAGCGCCGCGCCCTGATCGGAACCGTCCCGGCCGCCTGGCGCGCCCTCGGCAGGCGCGGCCGGCGCAGGGGCAGCAGATGCGGGCGCGGCGGGCGCAGGGCTGCCGCCGGAAGCCGGTCGCGGCGGAGCCATCTGGACCGGGGACGCGGGAACTCGCGCTGGCTGGGCAGGCGAGGACGGGGCAAGCCCCGAGCCCGGGCCGCGGCGGGATCCCGCCGCCGAGGCGTACGCGTCGAACAGGCCGTCCATTCCGACCGGCCCGCCGACGGTGTAGAGCGCGGTCGCGATTCCGTCAAGTTCCTCAGAGTCCAGCACGACCGCCAGCGCGGCATCCCAGATCCGCAGGATCGTCTCGGTCTCACCGTGCGCGAGCACGCCATCCAGGCCATCTCCGCGGGTCTCCCGCCCGGCGAGCCTGGCCGCCGCGGTCATCACCCGCCAGGCCGCCTGCACCTCCCTGGGCGCCAGGTCAAGGGCGGACGCTGCCGCTGCCACCGACGAGGCGTCGAGCTGGCCTCCCGCCGCGGCCGCCGTGCCGTGCCGCTGCTCCGCCCAGTGGCCGAGATCCCTTGCCGCCCGCAGGAGCGGCGCGACCCGCGCCATCGAGGCGAGCTCGTCCCGCGGCGCCAGCCTGACCGAGGGCAGCCTGCGGCGCTCCGCCGGTTTCCCCTGGTCGCCGCGCATCAAGTCAGCCACGTGAGCAGGAACGATCGGTTCCTGACCGTTCGGGACTCCGGGCGGTGTGCCCGGCCTCTGCGGTGAACTTGCCACCCAAGCACCTTACGGCCTCATCGCAATATCGTCAGATCAGCTCGCCCGGGTCAAGCTGCAACCTGACCGGGCCAGGGCTCTTGGCGGCGCTGCGGCCCGCCAGCCCGGCTCGGAGCGCGACGGCCAGCGCGGTGCCTTCCGCCGAAGGGGCCCTGACCAGGTATCGCACGGCCGCGTCGGCCCCCTCGGCGGCGGGACGCTCGCGTTCGGCCGCAACCGGACCGAGCACGTCGGTGTGCGCCGGCAGGGACACCGCACCGAGGAGTTCGCGGACATCGCCGTCGGCACCGGTCAGTGCCGCCATCCGGACGGCGGGCGGGAACCGCAGCTCTGCGCGCTCGGCAAGCTCCCTGTCCGCGTGCGTGGCCGGATCCCATCTGATCAGCGCCTGGACCGGCGGCAGGCCATGGTCCGCCATGATGACCACCTTGCCGCCCGAGGGATCAGGCCTGACCATCGCCGCCGCGTTCATCCAGCGGCGCAGTGCCTCTTCCCCGGCCCGCAGGCTGGGCCTGCCGAGCAAGGCCCAGCCGTCCAGCAAGATGGCGGCTGCGTAGCCCTTGGCTGCGCGCGGCTCGGCTCCCGGAGTAGCGATCACGATGACGGGGGCATCAGGAACCGCGGCCAGGACCGCGGATCCGCTGGACGTCCTGACCCGCACACCGGGAAATGCCCGGCTCAGCTCCTCCGCTGTCCGCCGCTCGCCGGTGACCAGCGCCCGGACGCCCGTCCCGCCGCATGCCGCGCAGTTCTGCCCGGCGGGTGCCCCGCACCACCCGCAGCGCAGCGGCTGGCGCGGGCCGGCGAGGGCGGCCGGGCCGGCGCACGCGCCGCACCTGATCCTGGTGCCGCAGCGCAGGCAGGCTACGGCAGCCAGGTAGCCACGTCTCGGCACCTGGAACAGGACGGGCCCGGCGCCGAGCGCCTCCTTCGCCGTGCGCAGCGCGAGGCCCGGCATCCGCGCTGTCCTGGCGGCCTCGTCGCGGGCGAGCTCGGCGTCGTCGCCTGCCGTCCTGATCAGCGGCGCGCAGGCACGGACGGCCTGGCGGCCGGCCGCGAGCGGCTTGGCCCAGCCGGTGGCGATCAGCTGGGCGGCCTCGGCCGTCCGCGCGTAGCCGCCGAGCAGGGCACCGGCCCCGCCGCGGTGCGCACGCAGCAGCAGGACGTCCCTGGCGTGCGGATAGGGCGCCCGCGGCTCGGCGTGCAGGTCGTCGCCTTCGTCCCACAGCACCACCAGGCCGAGGTCCGCGACCGGGGCGAACATCGCTGAGCGCGTCCCGGCGACGACCCTGACCTGGCCGCGGAGCACGGCGAGCCAGCGGCGGTACCGTTCAGCCGGCCCGAGCTGCGCGGCCAGCGTGATGACGGCGGACCGCCCGAGCACCGCGGCCAGCGCGGCCTCGACGAGCTCGAGATCCTTGGCGTCGGGCACGATGACGAGGGCGCCGCGGCCGCTCGCCGCCGTTGCCGCGACGGCCAGGCTGATCTCCTCTGGCCAGGCAGGCCCGAGGCCAGCAGCCGGCCCGGAGGGCCCGAGGCCAGCAGCCGGCCCTGAGGGCCCGAGGCCAGCGCCTGGCCAGGCCGGGCCGGGCAGCGCGGACCACACGGCCCGCGGGCTGCGGCCGTCCGCGAGCGCGGCGAGGAACGCCGCCCCGGCCGGATAGCGGTCCCAGGGACCGGGCTTGCCGACGGCATCGGCAGGCGCAGGCACCTGGCCGTCACCTGCGTGCCGCACGTCCGTGGCAGGAGGCCCGGCGCCCGCGGCCGGATCCGCGGCCTCGACGGCCGCGTGCCGCGGCGGGATTGCGAGCCGCAGCACGTCGGCCACCGTTCCGCCGTACCGGTCGGCAACGGCCCGGGCCAGGCTGGCGATCTCCGGCGTCAGCACGGGTTCCGGCGACAGCACGCGCTCGAGGAAGGCGAGCCGGCCATCGTGCTCGGACGTCTCAGCCCGCTCGACGAGATAGCCGCCCGTCAGCCGGCCAGCGAACCTGACCCGGACCCGGCAGCCGGGCACGGCCAGGCCGGCAAGCTTCTCCGGCACCAGGTAGTCGAACAGCCGGTCAAGGTGCGGCAGCGGCACGTCGACAGCGATCCGCGCGACCGGTTGCCGCTTAGCCGCGACCCGCTTCGCTGACTTCCTGACCCGGTGCCGCGGCGCCCGCCGCGAGCCGGACCTGGCGGACCCGGCGACCTGCGTGGCCGTGCCGAGAGCCAGCGCTCCTTGCTCGCCCGCACGAGACGCTGGCTCAGCCTCGCGCTCGCCGGACGAGTCGGTCACAGCCCGGCGGCCGCCCGCAGCGCGTCTGCCTTGTCCGTGCGCTCCCAGGAGAAGTCGGGCTCCTCCCTGCCGAAGTGACCGTAGCTCGCGGTCTGCGCGTAGATCGGCCTGAGCAGCTCAAGATCCCTGATGATCGCGGCGGGACGCAGGTCGAACGTGCCGAGCACCGCGTCCTGGATCCGCTCAAGCGGCACCCGCTCGGTCCCGAAGCACTCGACGAACAGCCCGACCGGCTTCGCCTTGCCGATGGCGTATGCGACCTGCGTCTCGCACCTGTCTGCCAGGCCGGCCGCGACAACGTTCTTGGCCACCCAGCGCATCGCGTAGGCGGCGCTCCTGTCCACCTTCGATGGATCCTTGCCGGAGAACGCGCCGCCGCCGTGCCTCGCCATGCCGCCGTAGGTGTCGATGATGATCTTCCGCCCGGTCAGTCCCGCGTCACCCATCGGGCCGCCCACCTCGAACCGCCCGGTCGGGTTGACCAGCAGCCGGTAGTTGGTCTGATCGAGCTCAAGCGATGCCAGCACCGGCTCGACGACCCGCTCCCTGATGTCGGGCATGAGCAGGGCCTTCAGGTCGATCGCCGGAGCGTGCTGGGTGGAGACCACGACGGTGTCGAGCCGGACCGGCTCGTTCTCCGCGTACTCGATCGTGACCTGGGTCTTCCCGTCCGGCCTGATGTAGGGAATCTCGCCGCTGTGCCGCACCTCAGCAAGCCGGCGCGACAGCTTGTGCGCCAGCATGATCGGGAGCGGCATCAGCTCGGGTGTCTCCCGGGAGGCGTAACCGAACATCAGGCCCTGGTCGCCGGCGCCCTGACGGTCGAGCTCGTCCTCGCCTTCGCCCTCGCGGTGCTCGTAAGCGTGGCTGACGCCCTGGGCGATGTCGGGCGACTGCGAGCCGATCGAGACTGAGACGCCGCAGGACGCTCCGTCGTAGCCCTTGGCCGACGAGTCGTATCCGATCTCCAGGATCTTGTCCCTGATCAGGCCCGGGATGTCCACGTAGGTGGCGGTCGTCACCTCGCCGGCCACGTGCACCTGGCCGGTGGTGATCAGCGTCTCGACAGCTACCCGGCTTTGCGGGTCACCCTTGAGCAGCGCATCCAGGATGGTGTCACTGATCTGGTCAGCCATCTTGTCGGGATGACCTTCAGTGACCGACTCTGATGTGAACAGGCGGCGAGCCACGTGGCACTCTCTCCTCATTCGCGGGTCACGCCGAAGTGTAGCCGCGCGGACGGCCCAGGGGGGTCGCCCCGGGTCAGGCCGTAACCCCCGCCGGTCAGCGAAGCCTGGAGACCACGTTGTCCCAGATCACATCCGCCAGGGATTCCTTCGGCCCGAACGGCACCGAGACCTGCTGCCCGTCAGCGGACAGGATCTCGGCCTCGTTGCCGGCGGTTCCGAAGGCCAGGCCGTCCCCGACCTTGTTGACGACGAGGATGTCGCATCCCTTGGCCGCGAGCTTGACCCTGCCGTTGCCGACGGGATCGTCCGTCTCGGCGGCGAAGCCAACAACGACCTGGCCAGGCCGGCGTCGGTCGGCCGAGAGCTCGCGCAGGATGTCAGGATTCTCGGTCAGCTCGATCGGCTCTGGGGGACGGCCTGACTTCTTGAGTTTGGTTGCCCTCCTCAGAACTGGCCGGTAATCGGCGACTGCGGCCGCCATCACGACAGCGTCAGCGTCGGCTGCCGCCTTGACCGCCGCTTCCCGCATCTCGCAGGCCGAGGTGACCCTGATCATGCGGACGCCTGCCGGATCGGCGAGCTCCGTGTTCGCCGCGATGAGGGTGACCTCGGCGCCGCGCGCCGCGGCGGTGCTGGCCAGCGCGTATCCCTGCAGTCCCGATGACCAGTTGCCGATGAACCTGACCGGGTCGAGTTCTTCCCTGGTCCCGCCCGCCGAGATCACGACATGCCGGCCGACCAGATCCGGCGTCAGGCCCGCGGCTCCCCTGGCCAGCACGCGCAGCACGGCCTGGTTGAGCTCTGCGGGCTCAGGCAGCCGGCCGGGACCTGAGTCCGCGCCGGTCAGCCGGCCTGACGCGGGTTCGAGCACGATCGCGCCCCTGGCGCGCAGCGTGGCAACGTTCGCCTGGGTGGCCGGATGCAACCACATCTCGGTGTGCATGGCGGGCGCGTAGACCACCGGGCAGCGTGCGGTCAGCAGCACGTTGCAGAGCAGGTCGGGTGCCAGGCCCGCCGCCGCGCGAGCAAGCAGATCAGCCGTGGCGGGGGCGACGACGACCAGGTCGGCCTGCTGCCCGATCGTGACATGCGGCACGTCGTGGACGTCGCCCCAGGGACTTGCGCTGACTGGCTGGCCGGACAGGGCCTGCCAGGTCGCCGCGCCAACGAACCGAAGGGAATCGGGCGTCGGGACCACGCGGACCGCGTGACCGGACTCGGTCAGCAGCCTAAGCAGCTCGCAGGCCTTGTAGGCCGCGATCCCGGCACCGACTCCGAGGACAATGCGCACCGGCGCTCGCCGTTGACGTCAGGCGAGCGGGATTTCCGTCGGCTCGGCGTGCAGCAGGCCCTCGCTGATCTCGCGGAGCGCGATCGACAGCGGCTTCTCCTGCACGCGGGTCTCGACGAGCGGGCCGACGTACTCGAGCAGGCCCTCGCCAAGCTGCGCGTAGTACGCGTTGATCTGCCTGGCACGCTTCGAGGCCATGATCACGAGGCCGTACTTGCTGTCCACCACGTCGAGCAGCTCGTCGATGGGCGGATTGATGATTCCCTCGAGCGCCGGAGTCCCTGCCACCGTTTGCCTTCCAGGTTGAAGCCGTACTCGGCTTGAAAGCCTTACTTGGCCGGCTGATTCACCGGCTTGGCTGTCATCAAGGCTACCAGCTGAGCGCACACGTCCCGCACGGACGTGTTGACAAGCGTGACGTCGAACTCACTCTCCGCTCTCAGCTCGGCCCGCGCCGCCTCGAGCCGTTGCCCGATGACGTCGGCAGCCTCGGTCTCACGGCCCGTGAGCCGGCGCACGAGCTCGTCCCACGACGGCGGGGCGAGGAAGACCAGCAGTGCCTCTGGCACCGCGGCGCGCACCTGCCTGGCGCCGACGACGTCGACCTCGAGCAGCCCGGGCAGCCCCCGGGCGAGCCGCTCGGCGACCGGCCCGCGCGGCGTTCCGTAGCAGTTACCGGCGAATCTCGCCCATTCGAGCAGCTTGCCGTCCGCAACCATGTCTTCGAAGTCGGACTCGCTGACGAACAGGTACTCCCGCCCGTGCACCTCGCCAGGCCGCGGCCTGCGGGTTGTCACCGAGACCGACAGCCAGATGTCCGGGCAGTGCTCCCTGATCGCTTGCACGACCGTGCTCTTGCCGACGCCGGAAGGGCCCGAGAGCACCGTCAGGCGCGCGGGGACGGGGGCTCCGTCATGCGATCGGGTCGGATCGGCCTGATCGGCCATGACGCAACCCCCCCGTCCCCGCGTGTGGCGCCTCCCGATGCACCGAGCGGCCGCGCGGCGGTGTCCCGACGCGCGCGCTCCAGTCAACACCGAGCGGCCGCGCGGCGGTGTCCCGACGCGCGCGCTCCAGTCAACACCGAGCGGCCGCGCGGCGGTGTCCCGACGCGCGCGCTCCGGATGGCACTGCTCAGACGTCGCGGAATTCTTGCTCCAGCGCGATCCGCTGGTTCGCGCCGAGCCCGCGAACGCGGCGCGACTCGGCGATGCCCAGCCGCTCCATGATCTGCTTGGCGCGGACCTTACCCACGCCGGGCATGGACTCAAGCAACGCCGAGACCTTCATCTTCCCGACGACATCGTCAGTCTGACCGTCCTTGAGGACCTCAGGCAGGGTCGTCGAGGCGTGCTTGAGCTTGTTCTTGATCTCAGCACGCTCCTTGCGAGCCTTCGCCGCCTTCTCAAGGGCGGCCGCCCGCTGGTCGGGGGTCAGTGGAGGAAGAGCCACGCGTGGTCACCTCGGGTTTCGTATCGAAAAACTCTGTTCGCGAGGGGAAACTAGCGAGTTCAGGCCGGTTGAGCAACGCGAACCCCCGTTTAACGCGCCACAATTCGCCCACAATCACGTAGTGAGAACGTTCCGGTGCCTAGTGTAATCGCCGGAGGTAAAGCTGATCAGGAAACAACGGCCTTGCGTGTCGTCAGCGACTGCGCACTATTTCGGTAACTTTAGGCGTCTCCTCGGCAATCGGCGCAGGTGATCGCCTCTGGGTGAACACTTCGGCTATCTCGGCACGAATCGCCCAAGGGGCATATTAGCCCAGGTCGCGCTTGCCGTGCGACCTCGCTCCGCCATCGCGCGCCAACCGCCGGCCGGCAAACCGCACATTCCGGGCCGTGACCCGGTGTGGCCCGCGCAATCCGGCAGCCCGCGTGCCGCCTCATGTATCGATGGTCCACCCATCACCTCCATCCGCAATGGACGGACCATCGATACATCGCATCGGGCGCCCTCAGCGGCCCTGGCTGCCACCTGCGGTGCCAGAGTGCCCAGCGAGACTGCCGTGACCGCCCGCAGTCTCGCTGCGGCGGCCGGCGGCGAGTTGCCGACCCGCGCGGCTGTCAGCGCGAAGCCGGCGACCGTCAGCTTGCGGCCGGCTGGTGGCGGCGGAGCATGGTCGCGAGGGCCGCGGCGGCGGCACCCGGGTCGGGAGCGCCGGTGATCGGCCGGCCGATGACGAGCAGGTCGGCGCCCGCTTGCAGCGCTTCCTGCGGCGTGGCGACCCTGGCCTGGTCGTGGCGGGCCTCGCCGGAGGGGCGCACGCCAGGGGTGATCAGCGTGATGCCGGGGCCGACCTCGGCCCGCACCGCGGCGACTTCCCTGGGAGAGCAGACCAGGCCGCGGGCGCCGGCGGCGACCGCCAGGACGGAGAGCCTGCGGACGGCGTCGCCGACCGGGCCTGTCATGCCGATGTCGTCCAGGTCTCGGTCACTGAGCGAAGTGAGCACGGTGACCGCGACGATCCTGGTATTGGGCAGCGCGTCGACGGCCGCGCTGATCGCCGCCGTGCCTGCCGCGGCGTGCACGGTCATGAGGTCGGGCCTGACCTTGGCGACGGCCCTCGCCGCACCGCCGACCGTCGCCGGAATGTCGTGCAGCTTCAGGTCCAGGAACACATCCACGCCCCTGGGCCCGCGCACGGACGCGACCGCCTCTGGGCCGAACCGCAGGTACAGCTCGAGGCCGATCTTGAGGGTGCTGACATGCGGCGTCACCAGGTCGGCCCAGTGCGCGGCGGTATTCAGGTCCGGCGCATCGAGCGCGACAGCGATCGGGGCGCGGCTTGTCATGGTCGCTCCATCCGTCGTGGCGCACATGGCGCCTTGTTGGCAGGCTGGGTTGGCAGGCTGGGTTGGCAGGCTGAGTCGGCAGGCTCATCGCGGCGATGCTCGCGCAGTTACCCAGCCCGGCTGGTGCCCATGCCGGCTACGACATGTTTCCCCTGCTCCGGTTTCCGGCCGTGGCCCTCACCTCGTGGGCGCGGCTGACCAGGTCGCATGCCCTGCCGATGCCGCGCCTGACGAGCTCCTCGTCGAGCTCGCGCAGGATCCGCGCGCACGCCGAAGGGTCGTGGAAGATTGCCGTCCCGACGCTGACCATCGACGCGCCAGCCAGCATCAGCTCCAGGGCATCCTGGCCCGTCATCACGCCGCCCATCCCGATGATCGGGACGTCGGGCAGCGCCTCACGCACCTGCCAGACGCACCGCACGGCGACGGGCCTGATCGCGGGCCCTGACAGGCCGCCAGTCAACCCGGCGAGCGCGGGCCGCATCGTCTCGGTGTCGATCACCATGCCGAGCAGGGTGTTGATCATCGACAGGCCGTCAGCCCCCGCTGACACGCAAGCGCGAGCGATCGAGACGATGTCCGTCACGTCGGGCGAGAGCTTGGCGAACACCGGGATGTCGTACCTGGCCCTGGACCGGACAGCGGCGAGCACCGCGGCGGCGTCGGCCGGGTCGCAGGCGAAGACCTGGCCTCTGTGCTCGACGTTCGGGCAGGAGATGTTGACCTCGATCGCCGTGACGCCCGCGGCGTCCGAGAGCCTGGCGGCCAGCTCGGCGTACTCCTCCACCGTCCCGCCCGCGATCGAGACCACGGTTCTTGCGCCTCGCGACAGCAGCCACGGCAGGTCGCGCTGCAGGAACGCGTCGATGCCCGGGCCCTGCAGCCCGATCGAGTTGAGCATGCCGCTGCTCGTCTCGGCCATCCGCGGCGTCGGGCGGCCAGCACGGGGCGCGAGCATCACCGACTTGGTGACAATCGCGCCGATCTTGGAGACGTCGATGAACTGGGCCAGTTCACGGCCCGAGCTCGCGCAGCCGGACGCCGTCAGGATGGGGTTCGGCAGCTCGACGTTCCCGAGCCTGGTCCGCAGGTCAGGCGCCATGACCCTGCCTCCGCCCCGGCGCCGGCTGGCGGCTGCGGCCCGGCAGTGCCGCTCCGCGGCCCGGCTGAGCCGCTCCACGGCCCGCCGGCGCGGTACCGCGGCTGGCCGCGGGCCGCGGGCTGCGGCCCGCCCTGGATTCCCAGCCAGGCGCGCCGAACGCGTCGAACGGGATCGTGCCGATGTCGTCCCAGCGCACATGCTCGCCGCGGAACACAGGCCCGTCCGTGCACGACCTGACCATCCTGGTGATCCCGTCAGAGCCGATCACCGGCAGCACGCAGGTCATGCACGTCCCGATGCCGCATGCCATCGACTCCTCGACGGCGACCTGCACCGGCAGGTCGTACCTGCGCGCCAGGGCCGTCACCTGGCGCAGCATCGGCATCGGCCCGCAGGCGTAGATCACATCGGTGCGCGCCTCATGGATGACCTGGCCGAGCATGTCGGTCACGATGCCGCGCAGGCCCAGCGAGCCGTCGGCCGTCGTGATCGTCGCTGACCGGCCGGTCCGCCGCGCCGTCAGCGCGCCGAAGACCCGGTCGCCGCTGGCCGCGCCGAGCAGGAAGTCGACCGAGCAGCGGCGCTGCCTGAGCCGGTCGGCAAGCGCGAACAGCGGCGCACTGCCGTAGCCGCCGCCGACCAGCAGGCAGCTGACCGGATCTCGCGGAACAGGGAACGGCCTGCCGAGCGGCCCGGTCACGTCGAGCACGTCCCTGGCGCGACGCTCGGCAAGCCACCTCGTCCCGCGCCCGGTCGTGGCGAAGATGAACTCGATCGTCCCGCCGTGGTCGGGCCGGACGTCGTGGATCGAGAAGGCGCGGCGGAGCATCATCGAGGTGTCCGAGCCGCCTACGGCGACGGTGACGAACTGGCCGGGCTTGAAGCGGGCGGCGATGCCAGGCGCAACGATCGTCATCGCGTGGTAGGCGTCGACCCGGCGCACGGTCAGCACCGTGCCCCGGACCTGCAGCGGGCCTGACTCGGACTCGGGTTCGCTGACCGTCATGGCCGGGCGTCCGGCCAGTCGCGCCTGATCCGCTCGGCGTGCCGCTGAAGCGAGCGCACACCCACCTCGTTCCTCATGATGGCCTCGATTCCCTGCACGATCGCGGCGAGCCCGGCCATCGTGGTCACGCAGGGCAGGCCGCGGCGCACCGCCGCGGTGCGGATCTCGTAGCCGTCCCGGCGCGGGCCCGGCTGCCCGGCACCGCCGAACGGCGTGTTGACCACCAGGTCGACCTGGCCTGCCAGGATCCGCTCGACGATGGTCGGCTCGCCGTCAGGTCCCCGGCCGTCGCTGTGCTTACGCACGATCGTGGCATGCACCCCGTTGCGCCGCAGGACCTCCCCGGTTCCGCTGGTCGCCCAGATCTCGAAACCCAGGTCGGCGAGGCGCTTGACCGGAAAGATCATCGCCCGCTTGTCCTTGCTGGCGACCGAGACGAACGCGCGGCCCTTGACCGGGAGCGCACCGTACGCGGCGGCCTGTGACTTCGCGTACGCCGTTCCGAAGAACTCGTCGATGCCCATGACCTCGCCGGTCGAGCGCATCTCCGGGCCGAGGAGCGTGTCGACGCTCGCGCCGCCAGGCTCGCGGAACCTGCCGAACGGCAGCACGGCCTCCTTCACCGCGATCGGCGCGTCCATTGGCAGGTTCCCGCCGTCGCCGGCCGCCGCCAGCATCCCCTCGGCCCTCAGCTCCGCGATCGGGGTGCCGAGCATGATCCTGGCCGCAGCCTTTGCCAGCGGCACCCCGGTCGCCTTGGACACGAACGGGACGGTGCGCGACGCACGCGGGTTGGCCTCCAGCACGTACAGCAGGCCGGCGGCGAGCGCGTACTGCACGTTCAGCAGCCCGCGCACGCCCACGCCCCGCGCGATCGCCTCGGTGGACGCGCGCACAGCGTCCAGGTACTCGTGCCCCAGGGTGATCGGCGGCAGCGCGCATGCCGAGTCGCCCGAGTGGATCCCGGCCTCCTCGATGTGCTCCATCACGCCGCCCAGGTACAGTTCCTCGCCGTCGAACAGGGCGTCCACGTCGATCTCGATCGCGTCGTCGAGGAACCTGTCGATCAGCACCGGGTGCTCGGGGCTCGCCTGAGCGGCGCGGTGCACGTAGGCCTCGAGCGTCGCCTCGTCGTAGACGATCTCCATGCCGCGGCCGCCCAGCACGTACGAGGGCCTCACCAGGACCGGGTAGCCGATCTCGGCAGCGATCTCCGCGGCGTCGGGCGGCGACAGCGCCGTGCCGTGCCGCGGCGCGAGCAGCCCGGCAGCGGACAGCACGGCACTGAACTCCGCCCGGTCCTCGGCAAGATGAATCGCGTCGGGCGCGGTGCCGAGGATAGGCACGCCATCGGCCTGCAGCGCGTGCGCCAGGCCGAGCGGCGTCTGCCCGCCGAGCGACACGATCACGCCGGCCACGTCGCCGCAGGCCTGCTCGGCCGCGACGACCTCCAGCACGTCCTCCAGGGTCAGCGGCTCGAAGTACAGCCGGTCGGAGGTGTCGTAGTCGGTGGAGACCGTCTCGGGGTTGCAGTTGACCATCACGGTCTCGAAACCGGCCTGCGCCGCGGCGAAGCACGCGTGCACGCAGGCGTAGTCGAACTCGATGCCCTGGCCGATCCGGTTCGGGCCGCTGCCGAGGATGATCACCTTCGGCCTGACGGAGGCCGGCACCTCGGAGAGCTCGTCGTAGCTGGAGTACAGGTACGGCGTGCTGGCAGCGAACTCGGCGGCGCAGGTGTCCACCATGTGGTAGACGGGCCGTACCTCGAAGTCCCGCCGCAGGGCCCTGACCTGCTGCTCGGACAGCGCAAGCAACTGGGCGAGCTGAGCGTCGGAGAACCCGTTCGCCTTCGCCGTGCGCAGGCTGGCGGGCGTGGGCGGCCCGCCCCGCGCGATCTGTTGCGCAAGATGCTCGATGCCCTTGATCTGCTCGATGAACCAGGGGTCGATGCCGCTCGCCGCGGCCAGGCCGGCCACGGACGCGCCGGCCCGCAGGGCCTGGTGCAGCGTGCCGATCCTGCCGTCGTGCGGCACGGCGCAGCGCGCGACCAGCGCGTCGCGGTCGCCAGGCGGGTCGCGCCAGCTCAGCGGCGCGCCCGGCTGCTCGAGCGAGCGCAGCGCCTTCTGCAGTGCCTCGGCGAAGCAGCGGCCGATCGCCATCGCCTCGCCCACCGACTTCATGTGGGTCGTCAGCACCGGATCAGCGCCGGGGAACTTCTCGAACGCGAACCGCGGCACCTTGACCACGACGTAGTCGAGCGCTGGCTCGAAGCTCGCGGGGGTCTGGCCGGTGATGTCGTTGCGGATCTCGTCCAATGTGTAGCCGATGGCCAGGCGCGCCGCGATCTTCGCGATCGGGAACCCGGTCGCCTTGGACGCCAGCGCGCTCGACCTGGACACGCGCGGGTTGAGCTCGATCACGACCATCCGCCCGGTCCGCGGCTCGACCGCGAACTGGATGTTGCAGCCGCCCGTGTCGACGCCGACCGCACGCAGCACCCTGATCGCCAGGTCCCGCATCCGCTGGTACTCGCGGTCTGTCAGGGTCATCGCGGGCGCGACCGTGACCGAGTCGCCGGTGTGCACGCCCATCGGGTCCACGTTCTCGATCGAGCAGACCACCACGACGTTGTCGTTCCTGTCGCGCATGAGCTCGAGCTCGAACTCCTTCCAGCCGAGGATCGACTCCTCGAGCAGGACCTCGGTGACGGGGCTGGCGTCCAGGCCGTGCCCGGCGAACCGCCGCAGGTCATCGGCGTCGTAGGCGATGCCGGAACCTGAGCCGCCGAGCGTGAACGAGGGCCTGACCACGAGCGGGTAGCCGAGGACGGCGGCGGCCGCCTCGCAGTCGGCCAGCGAGTGGCACACCGCGCTGGCCGGCACCTCGCCGCCGACGCCGGTCACGATCTCCTTGAACGCCCTGCGGTCCTCGCCCGCCTTGATCGCGTCGATGTCGGCGCCGATCAGCTCGACCCCGTAGGCGGCGAGCGTGCCTGCCTCGTGCAGCGAGACGGCGGCGTTCAGCGCGGTCTGGCCGCCCAGCGTGGGCAGGACGGCGTCCGGCCGCTCAGCGGCGATGACCTTCTCGAGCACGTCAGGCGTGATCGGCTCGATGTAGGTGGCGTCGGCGAACTCGGGATCGGTCATGATCGTGGCGGGGTTCGAGTTGACCAGGCTGACCCTGATCCCCTCGTCCCGCAGCACGCGGCAGGCCTGCGTTCCCGAGTAGTCGAACTCGCAGGCCTGCCCGATGACGATCGGCCCTGAGCCGATCACGAGCACCGAGCTGATGTCCTCCCGCTTAGGCATGGCGCCTCCGCGACGGGCCAGTCGGCCCGCTCACTGGCCGCGCGGTCACCGGGCGCGCTCCATCAGGTCACAGAAGGCGCCGAACAGCCCCGCCGCGTCATGCGGGCCGGGCGCCGCCTCCGGGTGGTACTGGACCGCGAACGCGGGTGCCTCCAGCAGCCTGATCCCTTCCACGACGCCGTCATTGAGGTTGACGTGCGTCACCTCCGCCGCGCCGAAGCTGGTGCCGAACCGGACCGGGCTTGCGGTCCCCTCGTGCCCGTCGTGCCCGTCGGGCACGACGGGCATGGCCACGGCGAAGCCGTGGTTGTGGCTGGTGATCTGCACGGAGCCGGTCCGCAGGTCCTTGACCGGCTGATTGCAGCCGCGGTGGCCGAACCTGAGCTTGTAGGTGCCAAGGCCGAGCGCGCGGCCGAGGACCTGGCTGCCGAGGCAGATGCCGAACACGGGGACGCCTGCGGCGAGCACGCCCCGCATCGTGTCGACGGCGTAACCGCAGGCCGCAGGGTCGCCGGGACCGTTGGAGAAGAACACCCCGTCCGGGCTGAGAGCGAGAATCTCCGCGGCCGTGACGGTGGCTGGCAGAACGCGCACCTCGCAGCCGAGGCCGGCCATGGCCGCAGGGGTGGCCGCCTTGATGCCGAGATCCACCGCCGCGACCCGGAACCGCACCGCCTGGCCGGGCGGCGGCGCGACCAGGTACGGCTCGGGCGTGGTGACCTCGCGTGCCAGGTCGGCGCCGGTCATCGGCGGGCTCGCCCGGACCCGTTCGGCGAGCGCTGCTGGCTCGGTGCCCGCGGTGCTGATGGCGGCTCGCATGGCGCCGCGGTCGCGCAGGTGCAGCGTCAGCGCCCTGGTGCCCGTGATCGCGATCGCGGTGACGCCGTTGGCGCGCAACTCGTCGTCCAGCCCACGCGCCGCGCGCCAGTTCGACGCGACCGGGCTCGGGTTGCGGACCACGAAGCCGCTGACCCAGATCCGGCGCGACTCGCTGTCCTCGTCATTGATGCCCGTGTTGCCGATGTGCGGCGCCGTCATCACGACGATCTGCCGGCGGTACGACGGGTCGGTGAGCGTCTCCTGGTAGCCGGTCATCCCCGTGTTGAACACGGCCTCTCCGAACGTCTCGCCTTCGCAGCCGAACCCGGTGCCGCGGAAAGTCGCGCCGTCCTCGAGCACCAGCAGGGCGGGCACGCTCATGAGGCCAGCTTCCCGTCGAGCACCGTCGGCGTGCCGCGCAGGAACGTCGCGACGACCTGGCCCGGCAGCTTCATCCCCGCGTACGGCGAGTTCCGGCTGCGCGAGGCGTGCGCGGCAGGGTCGACCGGCGTGATCGGCCCGGGGTCGTACAGGACCAGGTTTGCCGCCGATCCGGCCGCGATCGGGCAGCCGTGCCGCAGGTCATCGGGGCCGGTCCCGGATCCGCCGATCCTGCCGATCGCGGCCGGGCGGACGGACATCCGGTCGGCGACCGCGGCCCAGTCGAGCAGGCCGGTGCTCACCATCGCCTCATGAACCACCCGCAGTGCCGTTTCCAGACCCGTCATTCCGAACGAGGCCTGCGACCACTCGGTTTCCTTGTACTCGGCCGGGTGCGGGGCATGGTCGGTGGCCACGCAGTCGATGGTGCCGTCAGCGAGCCCGGCGCGCAGGGCGGCGACGTCGGCGGCCGTCCGCAGCGGCGGGTTGACCTTATAGACCGGGTCATACCCGGCGGCGAGTTCGTCGGTCAGCAGCAGGTGATGCGGCGTGACCTCGGCTGTGACGCGCCAGCCCTTCGACTTGGCCCACCTGATGATCTCGACAGAGCCGGCCGTTGAGACGTGGCAGACATGCATGGCCGAGCCAACGTGCGCCGCCAGCAGGCAGTCCCTGGCGATGATCGCTTCCTCGGCGACCGCCGGCCAGCCGGCCAGGCCCAGCCTGGCGGACACCTCGCCCTCGTTGATCTGGGCACCGGCGGTCAGCCTGGGTTCCTGGGCGTGCTGGGCGATCACGCCGTCGAACGCCTTGACGTACTCGAGCGCGCGGCGCATGAGCGTCGCGTCCGCAACGCACCGCCCGTCGTCGGAGAACACCCTGACCCTGGCAGCCGAATCGGCCATCGCGCCCAGCTCGGCCAGCTGGCTGCCGCCGAGCCCGGTCGTCACGGCGCCGACAGGGCGGACGTCGCAGCGCCCGGCCTGCGCGCCGAGCCGCCAGACCTGCTCGACGACGCCGGCCGTGTCGGCGACCGGCTCGGTGTTCGCCATCGCGTGAATCGCGGTGAATCCGCCCAGCGCGGCGGCCGCGGTGCCGCTCTCGACCGTCTCTGCGTCCTCCCTGCCCGGCTCGCGCAGGTGCGTGTGCAGGTCGACCAGGCCGGGCAGCGCGATCAGGCCGTCCCCGTCGATGACGGTGACGTCCTTGGCCGCACCGCTGCCGCTGGCTCCAGCCTCGCTGACGCCGGCGATGAACCGGCCGTCGATGAGGATGTCGGCGGGCACACCGCCGAGCGGCCTGGCGTCCCTGATCAGCCAGCGAGCACCGGCACGCTGCTGTCCTGCGCTCATCGCCTGGCCGCCGATCCCGCCAGGTCCCGCTGCCCGGTACCCGGATCGCCGATGGCGGGCTCCCCGGTAGCTGGCGGCTCGTCAGGTTCCTGCGATCCGCCGAGCAGCAGGTACAGCACCGCCATCCGGACCGAGACGCCGTTGGTCACCTGCTCGACGATCGTCGACCGCGGCGAATCCGCCACCTCGGCGGCGATCTCGACTCCCCTGTTCATCGGGCCCGGATGCATCACGATCGCGTGCTCACCCAGCAGCGCCATCCGGTCGCCATCCAGGCCGTACCTGCGGCTGTACTCGCGCACGCTCGGGAAGTAGGCGTCCGACATCCGCTCGTGCTGCACCCGCAGCATCATGACCACGTCGCTGGACGGCAGCACCGAGGAGAAGTCGTAGCTCACCGAGCACGGCCAGGACCCGACCGCGACCGGCAGCAGCGTAGGCGGCGCGACCAGCGTCACCTCGGCGCCCAGCGTCCGCAGCAGCCACACGTTCGACCTGGCGACCCGGCTGTGCAGCACGTCGCCGACGATGGTCACGCGCAGGCCCTCCAGCCGTCCGAGCCTGCGCCGCATCGTGAACGCGTCGAGCAGCGCCTGGGTCGGGTGCTCGTGGGTGCCGTCGCCGGCGTTGACCACGCTGCCCCTGACCCAGCGGGCCAGCCGGTGCGGGGCGCCAGACGCGCTGTGCCTGATCACGACCGCGTCGGCACCCATGGCCTGGAGCGTGAGCGCCGTGTCCTTCAGGCTCTCGCCCTTCGCCACGCTCGAGCCCTTGGCGGAGAAGTTGATCACGTCGGCCGACAGCCGCTTCGCCGCTGCCTCGAACGAGATCCTTGTCCTGGTCGAGTCCTCGTAGAACAGGTTGACGACGGTCCGACCGCGCAGGGTCGGCAGCTTGGGTATCGGCCTCTCGGCCAGCCTGGCGAACTCCTCGGCGGTGTCGAGGATGGCGACGACGTCGGCCAGGCTGAGGTCGGCAGCGGAGATCAGGTGCCTGTTCACTGGCTCACCTCCGGCGCGACCTGCAGAGTGACGGCATCTTCGCCGTCGGTCTCGGTAAGCGACACCCTGACCAGCTCGCGCTTGGCCGTCGGCAGGTTCTTGCCGACGTAGTCGGGCCTGATCGGCAGCTCTCGGTGGCCGCGGTCAACGAGCACGGCGAGCTGGACGGCGCGCGGCCTGCCGATGTCGTTCAGGGCGTCGAGCGCAGCGCGCACGGTACGGCCCGAGTACAGGACGTCGTCCACGAGCACGACGACCGTGCCGTCGATGCCGGTTCCCGGCACCTCGGTCCTGCCGAGTGCCCTGGCCGGACGGAGCCGGAGATCGTCCCGGTACAAGGTGATGTCGAGCGAGCCGACCGGGACCCTGACTCCCTCGGTGTCGGCGAGCCGCGCCGCGAGACGGCGCGCCAGCGGCACTCCCCTGGTGGGGACGCCCAGCAGCACCACATCATGCCCGCCATCGGTGCGTTCAAGGATCTCGTGCCCGATCCTGGTCAGCGCGCGGCGGATCTCATCGGATCCCAGAACGGTCTTGCCGCCGCGAACGGTGTCGGCGCCCGCAGCAGCGGACGATCCAGACGATGCGGATGACGCAGGCGACGCGGTTCCTGCGGAATTCGTGCTGACAGCCATCAGCGGACCTCCTTCCCCGCCTCACGGGACGGGTCTTAAAGGACGTCGAACGGCCACTAACCTACCAGCAAGGCGCATCTATCCCCGGCAGGCACACCGGGCCGCGCCGGGCCGCGCTCCCCCTGCCCGCGGACGGCGCGGATGGGCGAACCGCGCCGGCCCGGGACACGCCGGGCCGGCCTGGGACATCACCGACATGCGGCTTCAAGCTAGGCTGTAATCGACTTGGGCGGCTGCCCTGCGCGATGCACTGTGACGCGTAAGTTAGACCGATTTTTGCCGATCGGCTTGACCTTGTCGTGCTACCGGCCTACCGTCACTGTCCGTAACCAGCAGATCGTCGTTCACTAAGGCCAGGGACCCGAACCATGCCATCTGACTACGCGAAGACCCTTGGCGCCCGGTTGCGTGCCATTCGCACCCAGCAAGGCTTGTCCTTGCATGGCGTGGAGGAGAAGTCCCGGGGCCGCTGGAAGGCGGTGGTCGTCGGCTCCTACGAACGCGGCGACCGGTCCGTCACCGTGCAGAAGCTCGCCGAGCTCGCCGACTTCTACGGGGTACCGGTTTCTGAGCTGCTGCCTGGCGACGCCGGGCCCGGCGTCCTGACTCCCGCTCCGAAGCTCGTCATCGACCTGGAGAAGATGGCCACGCTCCCGCGCGACCAGGCTGGCCCGCTGGCCAGGTACGTGGCCACCATCCAGAGCCAGCGCGGCGACTACAACGGCCGCGTGCTCTCCATTCGCCAGGAAGACCTCCGTTCCCTCGCCGTCATCTACGACAAGACGCCCACCGACCTGACCGAGGAACTCATTAGCTGGGGAATCCTGGACTCCACCGCGCGCGGCGCCGTCGACACCGTCTGAGGCCGCGCCGGGGCGAGCCCGGGCCAAGCTAGATCGCGGTCGGCAGCGGCAGCGGCGACTGGGCCCGGACACCCAGCGCGCTCTCCGCCAGCCCCACGAAGGTACCGGCGTCGCGCAGCAGCTCATCGGCCTCGCGTGGCGTGACGGCCCTCGGCAGGCCAGCCTCGGCCGCCGCCCGCTTCCCCGCGCCGGCCGCGAAGAAGGCGGCCCATTCGCTCAGCGTCGGCTCGACCCTGGGCAGTAGCTCCCACACGCTCAGCGGGCGCCTGCGGCGAGGCGGAGCCGGCGCAGCGCGCGCGGCGACGATCGCGGCGGCAGCCCGCAGAGCGGCAAGGTGCGCGCCGACGTACCGGCCACCCGCTGGCACCTCGGCCTCGGCCGAGACCAGACCCTGCCGCGCCGACTCGAGCAGGGCCAGCGCCGACGGGGCGACCCTGCATCGCACCCGGTCCTGGCTGACCTGCGCGACCGTGTTCATGGCAACGTCCTCCCGTTCCTGCGGGCGGGCCGGGCGGGACGCTTCCCCACGCCCGCCCGGCTGCTGCCCGCTCGCCCGGCTGTGCCGGCCGTACGGGCGCTTCCACCCTTGTATTCGAACATAGATTCGCTTCACTGTCCATTCGTTTGCTGCTGCGTTCGAATGTATCGAAGGGCACTGACAATCTGACGTGCATCGGGCGCCAGGGCAGCCCGGCCGGGGCCGGGCACCGTCGCGTACGCTGGGCGGAATGGCGACCGCCGCTGCACTTTGCGACCTTGCACCGGGAGAGTTCCTCGGCGAGATAGACGTCCTGCTCGCCATCTACGCCGATGCGATGGAAGCCGATGCTGCCCTGCTGCCCGGCCGCCGCGAGCTGATGCGGCGGCACGCCGCCTACCCGGCCTTCCGTGCACTAGAGGTGCGCACCGCCGGCTACGCCGATCACGACCCGCGCGGTGTGGTCGGCTTCAGCTACTGCTTCCGCGGCGAACCAGGCCAGTGGTGGTTCGACGCGGTCTTCGCCGCGCTGTCCCGCACGATCGGGCCCGCGCTGACTGCCCGGTGGCTCACCGACTGCCTCGAGGTCGCCGAAGTGCACGTGCGCAAGGACCAGCAGCACCGAGGGATCGGGACGCGCATGCTGACCACCCTGACCGCCGGGCGGCCGGAACGAACCGCGATGCTGTCCACGCCCGACCGGGAAACCACGGCACGCCGGCTGTACCGGCGGATGGGGTTCACAGACCTGCTAGCCGGTTACAGCTTCCCCGGCGGCAGCCCGCCCTATGCCGTCATGGGCGCGGTGCTGCCCTTGGCCGACCCCGTCGCCGCCGCGGGCCCGCCGCGCTCGGCCAGCCCCAGCGCCTGATAGATCTCGGTGGTCGCGCGCGACCCGTTGAGCGTGTAGAAGTGCAAGCCGGGGACACCTTCGTCGAGCAGCCGCTGGCACATGCCGGCCGCATATTCGACGCCGATCTGGCGCACCGCCGCGCGGTCGCCCGCGCATGCGTGCAGCCGGTCAGCCAGTTCGGCGGGAAAGCGCGCGCCGGACAGGAGCACGGCCCTGTCGATCATCGGCACGCTGGTGATCGGCATGATGCCCGCGATGATCGGCACAGCGCAGCCGCGCGCTGCCACGGCGTCCCTGAACCGCAGGTAGTCATCGGGATAGAAGAACATCTGCGTGATGGCGAAGTCGGCGCCCGCGCGGCATTTGTCGATGAAGAACCCGATATCCGCGTCCCTGCTGGCGGCGCGGATGTGGCCCTCGGGGAATGCCGCGACGCCCACGCAGAAATCGCCAGCGCCCAGGACCAGCCGCACCAGCTCCGACGCGTGTCTCAGCCCGCCTGGATGCGCGACCCACTCACCTGCCGGATCGCCCGGCGGGTCGCCGCGCAGCGCGAGCACGTTCCTGACCCCGACTGCCGCGTACGATCCGACCACGTGGCGCAGCTCGGAGATCGTGTGGCTGACCGCGGTCAGGTGCCCGACCGGAGTCAGCGTCGTCTCATCGGCGATCCGGCCCGTGACCCTGACCGTCCGGTCCCTTGTGGTGCCGCCAGCGCCGTATGTGACTGACACGAACGTGGGGTGCAGCGGCTCGAGCCGCCGGATGGCAAGCCACAGCTGCTGCTCATCCGCATCGGTCTTCGGCGGCATGAACTCGAACGAGAACGACCGGCCGCCGGATGCCAGGAGGTCCCTGATCCGCGGCGCTTGCCTGGGCAGCCACAAAGCCATTGAGACAGGCTATAGGCCCGGCGCCCGGTGGGAACCACGTTGTGACCAGGTGAAGACGCCTAGTCACCAGATGGCGGCGGGTTACGGATCATTTTGTGACCGCAGCGGGCCGAGCGCGGCCGTGCGCGCGTCGCCGATCATCTCGTCGAGTGCGGCGACAATCTGGTCGAGCCGTGCGGCGGTGTGCCCGTCAGCCCCGCCAAGGACGCGCTGTAGCAGCAGGCCAGTGCCGAACAGCCGGCGCACCATCTCGTCAAGCACGTCGGCGCTGGCCGACGGCGCCCCGGCTGGCTTGTGCCTGACCCCCGACTGCCCGTCAGCCGCACCTGCTGTCAGCACCGCGCCGAGAGGCTGACAGGTGCCCTGCGCGCGGGTACTCAGATCCGCGGCAAAGGCGATGATCTGGCCGGCCGGGCCAGGCTGCCACCACCACCTGCTCGGACGCCGCGGCTGGCTCGCCGCCCCCTCGAGCCAGCAGTCCGCGGAGCCGGCCGTCGCGTCAGCCGCCGCCGAGCGCAGCCTGGCCAGGAGCTCATCGCGGCCGGCTGCCTCGACAACCCGCAGCCATTCAGTACCGCGCGCCTCGTCTTGCGCCGCGAAGGAGAAGTCAGCCCAGGCGGCGTTTGCCCGCAGGGCGATGCCCTCGTGCCCGAGAATCAGCGCCGGGAGCGGAACGAAGTCCAGCGCGGCGACGAGGTCCAGCCAAGCGCGATCCGTGGACTCGTCCGCCGCGCTTACTCGCTGCCAGTAGATGCCCACTTTGTCTCCTGCGCGAAGCCACACGCGATCGCGTCTCGCCGGGAGTCCGGGGCGAGCCAGCCACTTGCTGCCAGGATGTCGGACAGCAAGCTCTCATTTGTCACGTAACTCTCCCGCCCGGCGCCTGTCAAGGACCACCCCGACGGGCGGACCGCCACTCCGGGCTGCGCGGCGCGCGGCCACGGCTATTGTCACGATAATGACGATCAGCACCGCCCGCCTGTCGCTACCCAGCCAGTACGCCCTGACGCGCCGGTTCAGGCTCGGGGTGCCAGGCCAGATCACGGTCTCCGCCGATGGCGCCACCGTGATCTTCCTGCGGACGCGCGGCGGAGCCGATCCGGTTTCCTGCCTGTGGGCCATGGACAGCCAGACCGGGCAGGAACGACTGATCGCCGATCCGCTCGCCCTCCTCCCCGGCGCCGGCGAGGAGCTGCCCGAGCAGGAGCGGATCAGGCGCGAGCGAACCAGGCAGGCGTCATCAGGAATCGTCTCCTACGCGGCCGACGACGCCTGCGGCCTGGTCGCGTTCGCGCTCGCCGGCCAGCTGTGGACGGCCAGGCTGTCCGATGGCGAGGTGCGCAGGCTGCCAGCCCCCGGGCCCGCGGTCGATCCTCGCCCTGACCCGACCGGCCGGCGGGTCGCCTGCGTCACCGGCGGCGCGCTCCGGGTGATCGGTGCCGACGGCGCCGCCGACACGCTGATCGCCGACCCGGACGGCGATGACGTCAGCTGGGGGCTCGCCGAGCACGCCGCCGGGGAGTCGATGGGACGGCACCGGGGCTACTGGTGGTCGCCGGACGGCCGGCGCCTGCTCGCCGCCCGGGCTGACACCGCCATGGTGCAGCGCTGGTACATCGCCGACCTCGCCGAGCCAGCCCTCCCTCCAGCCGCCGTCCCTTACCCGGCAGCCGGCACCGCCAGCGCCAACGTCAGCCTGTGGATCGCACACCTGGAGGCAGCCGGGGGCGCGCTGACCCCTGTCGGCTGGGATAACAAAACGCACGAGTACCTCACCTCCGCTGGCTGGGATGCCGCCGGGCCCTACGCCGGCCGTGCAGACCCGGGATCAGCGCGAGGTCCTCGTGCTCGGCATCGGCGCGGAAGACGGCGCTACCCGTATCCTCGCCAGGCAGCGCGACGACGACCCTGGGTGACGCTGGTCCCAGGACTTCCCGCGAGGACCGTCTCCGGCGCGCTGCTGACCAGCGGCGACCTCGATGACACGCGCCGGCTGCTCGCCGACGGGCGACCGGTGACACCGCCTGGCCTGCAGCTCGAGGCCGTGCTGACGGTGGACGGCGAGCGCGTGCTCTTCACCGCCAGCGACGCAGAGCCGACCGAGATACACCTCTGCGCATATGAGCCAGGGGCTGGCGTGACCAGGCTGAGCGATGTGCCAGGCGTGCACAGCGGCACAGGTCGCGCCGGGACCACCGCGCTGGTGTCAGGCAGCACAGGCTGGCCTGGCACCCGCGTCACGGTCAGGTCAGGGCGCGGGACATCCGAGATCGCCTCGCTCGCGCAGGTTCCCGACCTGGTCCCCAGGATGGAGCTGCTGGAACTCGGGCCACGCGGATTGCGCGCAGCCCTGTTCCTGCCGTCCTGGCATCGCCAGGGCGATCCGCCGCTGCCGGTGCTGATGGACCCGTACGGCGGCCCACGGCCTCGCCGACGACAACGTCGTGGCCGCCCACACGCTCCGGTTGTCTGCGGCGCTGCTGGCCGCTGGCAGGCCCCACGACGTGCTGCCGCTGCCTGCGGCGACGCATCACGTCTCGGACGCCACCGTTGCCGAGAACCTGCTATGGCACCAGCTCGGCTTCTTCAGGCGGGCACTCGGCCTGGCCGTGCGCCCGCCTGAGGAAGCTGCCCCTCACAGGTAGCACTCCCGGCCGGCAGCCCGATCCAGCTCAGCAACCAGGTGCGGAGCCCGCCACTGCCCACGTGCAGATCAGGTCGGGATTCACCGCCTCGATGGCGGACGGCTCCGCCGTTCCCACCCCGCCCTGGGCCATGCAAGGGCTGCCGCCCGGCCGTCAGCGTGCGGCGGCGAGGCGGGACGCGAGGCGGGCCGCCGCGGCGCCGGGGTCGGCGGCCTCGGTGATGGCACGGACCACCACGGCGCGCTGCGCCCCTGCCTCCAGCACGTCACCGATGGTCTGCTCGTCGATGCCGCCGATCGCGAACCACGGCCTGGTAGCGGCCAGGCCAGCCGCGTAGCTGATCAGGCCCAGCCCGGGGGCTGGACGGCCGGGCTTGGTCGGCGTCGGCCAGACCGGGCCAGCGCAGAAGTAGTCAATCGCCTGATCGGTGACCGCCCCGGCGGCCTCCGCCTCGGAGTGAGTCGACAAGCCGAGCACCGGGCCTGGCCCGATGATCCGGCGCGCCAGGGCGGCCGGCAGGTCACCCTGCCCGACGTGTAGCACGTCGGCCCCGGCCGCGACGGCCACGTCGGCGCGATCGTTCACGGCGAACAGCGCGCCGTGCCGGTCACAGGCCGCGCGGAACACCTCGAGGAAGCCGAGTTCTTCCCGCGCCTCGAGCCCCTTCTGCCTGAGCTGCACGATGTCCACGCCGCCAGCGAGTACGGCGTCGAGAAATCCTGCCAGGTCGCCCTGCTCCTGCCGGGCACCGGTGCACAGGTACAGCCGCGCGGCAGCGAGCCTTGCGCGCAGCCGATCCGGGCCGGGGACAGTACTCACGCTGCCATCCTGCCAGCCGCGGTCAGGGCACGCGCATTCACCGCAGGAGGCGCGAAGAGCGCGCCTGCCATCGGCGTCGCCAGACGCCAGCGGTCAATAGGCGAGCGCCTGCGCCCGTCTGTTGACCTCGCCGCAGCGGTGCGCGGCGATCGCCTCGATCGGACTGCCAGGCAGCGAGTCGTCCGAGGTGAACAGCCAGCGCATCGCTTCGACGTCGGAGAACCCGCAGTCGAACAGCAGCGTCAGCGTGCCGTGCAGCCCCCTGACGACCTGGTTGCCGTCGAGGAAGGCGGCCGGTACGCCGAATGTGCCTTCAGCGCGTTGCACGCCGAGCAGCTTGCGGTCGCGGAGGTACTGCTTGATCCTGTTCGCTGGCAGGCCAAGACGCTCGGCGACCTCGGGAATTGTCAACCATTGCCCGACGATGGCGTCGGACCGGGGGTCGATCTGTGCCACGTCCAGATCCTTTCCCCACCTGAGCTGTTTACCAAACCAGTACTAGCGGTTCATCAACGTACCGACAGCGAGAGCGCCGCGACTGACGGCCTGCGTGTCACCGGGCGCAGTCACGGAGCGGGACGGCCGGATCGCCGATCCTGGCCGGATCGACGGGGACCGCCGCATCGATCAGGCGCCTGCCCTGCGTCAGATCCCGAGGCAGCCCGACGGTGAGCGCCGCGACCAGCCGCTCGCCTGCCAGCCAGCACGCCGCCCAGTGCGGCTTGTCCCTCCGGCCGCGCCAGATCAGCTGGTCAGCGCCTCGGTGGTCACCAACGTACTGCAGCATCCTGCCGAACTGCTCGGACCAGAAGTACGGCACGGGGTCGTACCGCTCGGCCCCGCCTATCAGGTTTGCCGCCAGCACCACGGGGGCCCGGAGCGCCGTGTCCCAGTGCTCGGTGCGCATTCGCCGGCCGAACCGGCCCGACCAGAAAGCGGCGCAATCCCCGACCGCGTAGATGCCGGGCACGGACGAGCGCAGCTGCTCGTCCACCGCCACGCCGTTCTCCAGCTTGATCTCGATCGACTCGAGCCAGCCCACCTCCGGCCTGACACCGACAGCCGTGACGATCTCGTCCGCGGCCAGGAAGCCCCCGCCGGCCAGCGCCAGCCCGCCGTCCTGCACGGCCTCCACGGCCTGCCCGAGCATCAGCTCGACGCCCGCCTCCGCGTACCAGGCCACGGTGGCTGAGCCCACCTCAGACCCGATGGCGCTCGCGAGCGGAGCGCCCGCCGCCTCGACGACGGTCACGGTGACGCCGCGCCCGGCCGCGGCCGTGGCGAGCTCCGCGCCGATCCAGCCCGCACCGATGATGACCAGCCGCGCCCCTGGCACGAAGGTCTCCCGCAGCGCGACAGCGTCGTCGATCGTCCGCAGGAGCCACTGCCTGCCAGGCCCCGGCAGCGCGACCGGGCGCGCCCCCGTCGCGATCACCAGCCTGTCGAACGGGTACTCGCCCCGGTCGGTGCGCACCTGTCCGTCGGCAAGCTGCTCAGCGCGTTCGCCGAGCCTGAAGTCCGCGCCGAGCGAGCCGAGCTCAGCGCGCAGCGATGTGTCGTCGACCTCGCCCCTCATCACTGCCTTGGAGAGCGGCGGCCGGTCGTAGGGCGGCCTGTGCTCGGCCCCGAGGACCGTGATCGCGCCCGGATAGCCGAGCGCCCGCAGCTCCTCGACGGTGCGCAGCCCGGCCAGGCCGCCGCCCGCGATCACGATCCGCGCGGGATCGCTCGAGGTCATCTGGTCCTCCTGCACCAGAGGGTGTTTCACCCTCGCCCTGCCAGCCCGGACCCTCGCCGGCGGCCGGTCACATCCGGAGCATCGTATCCACCCCCTATGCTGGACATTGACGCGCGGGAGTCCGGTCGGACCGGACTGAGAGGGCGGCTGGGGTGCCGCCGACCGCAGAACCTGATCCGGGTCATGCCGGCGAAGGGAGCGCGATGACAGAGGTCAACGGGACGCACGCCGCGAACGCGGTTAACGCGCACCGAACGGCGGATGTCCTGATCATCGGCGGCGGCGTGATCGGCCTGGCCATCGCCTGGCGCGCCGCGCAGCGCGGGTTGCGGATCATCCTGGCCGATCCTGACCCTGGCCGCGGGGCCTCTCACGCGGCTGCCGGCATGCTGACCCCGGTGGCTGAGGCCGCCTACGCCGAGCGCGAGCTGTTCGAGCTCGGCAGCGCCTCGCTGCGGCGTTACCCGGCGTTCGCCGCGGAGCTGGCCGACCAGACCGGCCTGCCGACCGGGTTCCGCCAGACCGGGACGCTGCAGGTCGGATACGACGCCGACGACATGGCGATGCTCGCCGAGCACGCCCTGCTGCGCGAGTCCTTCGGCGCCTCGAGCAACCGCCTCAGCAGCCGGGAGTGCCGCAAGGCCGAGCCGATGCTCGGACCAGCCATCGCCGGCGGCCTGCTGGTCGATGACGACGCGTCCATCGACCCGCGCCTGCTGACGACCGCGCTGCTCGCTGCCTGCACCGCGGCCGGCGTCGCGACTCTGCGGCAGCGAGCTGTGCGGTTGTGCACTGCAGGTGACCAGGCGGCCGGCGCGGAACTGGCCGATGGCTCGGTTGTCAGCGCCGGCAGCGTGGTGCTCAGCGCAGGCTGGGCGTCCGCCGAGATCAGCGGGCTGCCGCCAGGCGCCGCCCCGCCGCTCCGGCCAGTCAAGGGCCAGATCATCAGGCTTCGCCCGACGCCGGCCACCGTGGCCGCCAGCGGCTCTCCTTCTTTGCTTAACAGGACTCTGCGCGGAATCGTGCAGGGATCGTCGGTCTACCTCGTGCCGCGGGAAGACGGCGAGATCGTGGTCGGCGCCACCCAGGAGGAGATGGGCGCCGACACGACCGTGACGGCCGGCGGCGCCTGGCAGCTGCTGCGCGACGCCAGGGCCATCGTGCCGGGCATCACCGAGCTTGAACTCGCTGAGGCGGTGGCCGGGCTGCGGCCAGGCACGCCTGACAACGCGCCGGTGATCGGCCAGTCACCGCTGCCGGGGCTGGTCCTCGCGACCGGCCACTTCCGCGCGGGCGTCCTGCTCGCGCCCGTGACTGCCGACCTGGTATCCGGGCTGCTTGCGACGGGAGCCATGGACCAGGCGGCCGTTCCCTTCAGCGCGCTGCGATTCGGACGGCAGGAACACCGATGGTGATAGTGATCAACGGGGCTCCCCGTCAGGTAGCCGACGACGTGTCACTCGATCGGGCGGTGTCGCTGGTGTCTGATGCCGCCACCGGAATAGCCGCGGCTGTCAACGGCGATCTCGTGCGCCGGGCGTCGTGGCCGTCAACGCGGCTGGCGGCCGGGGACGAGGTCGAGGTGCTGACCGCGGTTCAGGGAGGCTGATTGCTGTGACCGACTGGCAAGCCGACGATCCGCTCGTGCTCGGCGGGCAGAAGTTCGGGTCCCGGCTGATCATGGGCACCGGCGGGGCGCCGAGCCTGGACGTGCTCGGCCGCGCGCTGGCCGCCTCAGGCACCGAGCTGACCACCGTCGCGATGCGCCGGGTTGACCCCGGGTCACGCGGGTCGGTCCTCGACGTGCTCACCGAGCGCGGCATCAAGGTGCTGCCGAACACCGCGGGCTGCTTCACCGCTGCCGAGGCTGTCCGCACCGCGCGGCTGGCGGCCGAGGCGCTCGGCACCACGTGGATCAAGCTCGAGGTGATCGCCGACGAGGTGACGCTGCTGCCCGACCCCGTCGAGCTGCTGGACGCAGCCGAGCGGCTGGTCGCCGATGGCTTTACCGTGCTGCCTTACACCAACGATGACCCGGTGCTCGCCAAGCGCCTCGAGCAGGCGGGCTGCGCGGCCGTGATGCCGCTTGGCGCGCCGATCGGCTCGGGCCTTGGCATCCGCAATCCGCACAACATCGAGCTGATGGTGCAGGCAGCCTCGGTACCTGTCATTCTCGATGCCGGCATCGGCACCGCGAGCGACGCGTCGCTGGCGATGGAGCTAGGCTGCGCGGCCGTGCTCCTCGCGACCGCGGTCACCAGGGCGCGCGAACCTGAGCTCATGGCGGCCGCGATGCGGTCGGCCGTGGTCGCTGGGCGGCTCGCGTACCGCGCCGGCCGGATACCCAAGCGGCGTTACGCCCTCGCGTCGTCCCCTGCTGCTGGCGTCTAGCTGCCCAAACCGTAACCGGTTCAGGCGGGCGAAGCTGCCCCTACACTGTTGCCGATGGACACCGCCCTTTCGCCACCCGTGGGCCAGCTGCTCGGCGGCCGGTACCACGTGGACTCGCGGATTGCCCGCGGCGGAATGGCGACCGTCTACCTCGGCACCGATACGCGGCTTGACCGCGTGATCGCCCTGAAGATCGCGCATCCCGAGCTGTCCGACGACGCCGAGTTCGTGCGCAGGTTCATCGGCGAGGCGCGCTCGGCCGCGCGGCTGTCCAGCCCGAACGTGGTCGCGATCTTCGACCAGGGCTCCGACAAGCGGCTGCACTACATCGCGATGGAGTACGTACCTGGCCGGACGCTGCGCCAGCTGCTGAACGAGCGCCGCAGGCTGAGCGCCAGGGAGGCGCTCGACATCATGGCCGGCGTGCTGTCCGGGCTCGCCGCCGCGCACGATGCGGGGCTCGCGCACCGGGACGTCAAGCCGGAGAACGTGCTGCTCACGACGTCTGGCACGGTGAAGGTCGCCGACTTCGGGCTGGCCCGCTCGGTCGCCGGGGCGGTCCAGACCAAGGGCGGCATGATCATCGGCACGGCCGCCTACCTGGCGCCAGAACAGGTCTCCGGCGGGATCTCCGATGCCCGCACCGACGTGTACGCAGCGGGGATCATGCTCTTCGAGCTGCTCACAGGCATGCAGCCGCATACCGGCGTGAGTCCGCTCGACGTGGCGTACAAGCACGTGAACGACATGGTGCCGCCGCCGTCGAGCGTCCTGCCCGGACTGTCGGGCGCCATGGACGCGCTGGTGGCGATGGCCACCAGCCGCGACCCTGACCTGCGGCCCGTCAACGCCGGCCAGCTCCTGCGCGCGATTGCTGAGGTCAGGGACGCAGGCGTGCTGCCAGGAACGGCGCCGCACCAGGCTCCCGCGCGCTCTGGCCGCCACTCGCTGGCCGGGTATGAACGCGCGACCGAACCGCACCCTGGGCTGGCGTTCTCAGGGCCGCATCAGCGCGAGCCGGCGTTCGGCTCAGAACCGCTGCCCGGCCTGGCGGCGTTCTCCGGCCCGGGCCAGCGGCCCGGGCCGCCGCCGTTGCATGGCCAGGGCCCCGGGTGGGGTGCGCCCGGAGAGGCTGGTTCGCATCCGTACCCCCAGGACTCAGGACCGCGGTTCAGGGATTCTGGACCGCATGGCGAGCCCGGGCGCCGGGAGAGTGCGCCTGGCCCGATCGGCACGGCTGGCGCCGTCGGAGCGTCGGCCCTGCCGTCGCTCAGCCCGCAGAACTCGCAGCTTCTTCCCGCGCCGGGCGCTGACTCCACCTCGCACATCAACCACACGCTTGTGGTGTCAGACGCCACGGAGCTAGGTCCTTACGGCGATCTGCCGCCGACCGGGCCGGCGCAGCCGTACGGGGGCGGACGGTATCGCGGCCGCCGGTCGGGCGGGCGGCGAGAGGCGTGGCTCGGCCACTACCTGTTCAGCGGCCGCCTGGTCTACGTGGCGGGTGGTCTCGCGGTGATCCTCGTGATCGCGCTGGTGGCCTGGTGGTTCAGCTCCGGCCGGTACCAGAAGGTCCCGGCGGTCACCGGGCTGACCTACGTCGAGGCCACCAACGTGCTGCAGAACCAGGGCCTGCACGCCAAGCGCGGTCAGACCAAGCACAACCCGATGAAGAAGGGCCACGTCTTCAGGGTCAAGCCGGCCAGGGGCCAGAAGGTTCCGAGCGGTTCTACCGTGACGCTGCTCGTCTCGCTCGGGCCGGTATACAGGACGGTGCCGAACGTGAGCGGCCAGACCGAGGCGGCGGCCAAGGCGTACCTGCGCCAGCATGGCCTCAGGCTCGGCGAGGACAAGCCTGAGGTGTCCAGCTCGGTCCCGGCAGGGGCGGTGATCGGCACTATCCCGCACGCATACGCCAAGATCCCGCAGACTCAGCGGGTGCGGGTGATCGTGAGCGAGGGCCCAGGACTGCCGGACTTCCGCGGCATGCAGGTTACGGACGCGCAGGCACAGGCCAGCGCCGGCGGCTACACCATCAACGCGGTCGCCAACGCCAAGGGCAGCGAGCCCGCCAACACGATTGTCAGCCAGTCGCCGCAGCCGAACACGCCCGTCACGGCGGGCGAGGTCGTCACGGTTCACTATTCGCCAGGGCCGCCGACGATTCCGGTTCCTGACGTGCGCGGCATGCCCGTCTCCCAGGCCATCTTGATCATGCATCAGGCCGGCTTCCGGATCGCGGTCAGCCACGCAGGGCCAGGCGGGACCGTCGGCGACTACCAGCCGCAGGGCGACCAGCCGAAAGGCACGGTCATCACGCTGACCATCGGCGTCTTCAGCGGCTTGTAGCCCGCGATCAGAGCGCTGGCCCCTCGCCCGGCAGTTCCTGGTAGGAATAGCGCTGCTCCCGCCATGGGTCGGCGTTGTTGTGGTAGCCGCGCTCCTCCCAGAAACCTCGGCGGTCGCCGATCATGTACTCGATCGCGCGCACCCACTTGACGTTCTTCCAGCCGTACCGCGACGGCACCACAAGCCGGACCGGATAGCCCTGCTCGGGCGTCAGTTCCCTGCCGTCGCGGTGCGTGGTGAGCAGCGTCTCCGGCGCGCCAAAGGCTTCGAGCGGCAGGTTGGCTCCGTAACCGTAGTCGGCCCAGATCATCACGTGCGTCGCGCGCTCCGACGGCGGCACGGCCCTGAGCACTTCGGTGGCCGGCACCCCTGCCCAGGTGATCCCGAGCACGGTGAACTTGGTGACGCAGTGGAAGTCCGCGATGATCTCGCTCCGCGGCAGTGCCCTGAACCCGTCCCAGGTCCACCGGCGCTCCCGGTCAGCCCTGGTCGCGCCGTACACGCGCAGATCCCACGTCTGGGGGTTGCAGGCGGGCACGGGACCGTAGTGCAGGACCGGCATGCTCGCCTGAACGTACTGGCCAGGCGGAAGCCGGTGCCGCTCGTCCTGGCCGCCCTCCTCGCCGGGCGTGGTGTCGCTCCCAGGGGACGGCGACACGCCGGACGTTCCCGCCCCTGACCTCTCCGGGGGTTCTGGCCGCGGTGCCGGAACACCGGCGCGGCCCGGTGCCTTGCGCTCAGGGCCGACGCCCTGGAGCCCGGCACCTCCGCCGTCGGCGCGGAACACCCGTGCCTCGGCGCTTCGCTGCCTCATGACCGGCTGACCTGTTCCTTTCTGCCAGCGAGCGGCAACCTGTGCCCGGCTGCCGCCGGTTTCGACCAGCGCAGCCATCTTGTCACCCGCGCTGGGCGCCGCGATCAGCGACCGGGCAACGCGGCCGGGCCCGAGTGCGCTAAGCTGCTCAGCGTGCATCACGCGGATGAGTTTTTTTATGGCTTCTCGCCCGGCCACGGGGAGGAAGCCCGCTCGGTGATGCGCTAACGCAGAACGCGGAGTGAACTCCAAGCCCTCGGCCGGATGGCCGGGGGCTTTTTTGTCGTTACTGAGGGCGAGGAGGACGAGATGGTGATCGTGATGGCTCCCGAGGTCACCCAGGGAGATATCGACTCGGTGGTGGATCTGGTCAGATCGGCGGGCGGGGAGGCATTCGTCAGCCGCGGGGTGTCCAGGACCATCATCGGGCTGGTCGGAGACGTCGACCATTTCGGCGCACTCAACTTGCGCAGCAGACGCGGCGTCAGCGACGTCATCCGGGTGTCGGTCCCCTACAAGCTGGTCAGCAGGCAGCATCACAGGGAACGGTCGGTCATCTGGGTCGGCGGCGTGCCGATCGGGCCGTCGACGGCGACGCTGATCGCCGGGCCATGCAGCGTGGAGACGCCTGAGCAGACGCTGGCCGCGGCGATGATGGCCAAGCGGGCCGGTGCCAGTTTGCTCCGCGGCGGCGCGTTCAAGCCGCGTACCTCGCCCTACGCGTTCCAGGGCCTCGGCGAGGCGGGCCTGAAGATCCTGGCCGACGTCAAGGCAGAGATCGGGCTGCCCATCGTCACCGAGGTGGTTGACCCCGCCAGCGTCGACCTGGTCTGCGCGCACGCGGACATGCTCCAGATCGGCACCCGCAACATGCAGAACTTCGCGCTGCTTCAGGCGGTCGGCTCGGCAGGCAAGCCCGTCTTGCTCAAGCGCGGCATGAACGCCACCATCGAGGAATGGCTGATGGCCGCCGAGTACATCGCTCAGCGCGGCAACCTGGACATCGTGCTCTGCGAGCGCGGCATCCGGACGTTCGAGACCGCGACCCGCAACACGCTGGACATCAGCGCGGTGCCAGTCGCCCAGCGCTTGTCGCATCTGCCGGTCATCGTCGATCCCTCCCACTCGGGCGGGCGCCGCGACCTCGTCCTGCCGCTGACCAGAGCCGCGATCGCGGTCGGTGCCGACGGCGTCATCGTGGACGTGCATCCAGAGCCGGCCAAGGCGCTGTGCGACGGCGATCAGGCACTGGCCGACGACGACATCGCCGAGCTGGCGTCCGTCATGCGGTCCATGCCAGCACTGCTCGGGCGCGAGCTGGCCCATGCGCCGGAGCCCGTCACCGTGGGCTCGCTCTGAGTCAGCCTGGCCGGTACTCCTGAGCCGAGGCGGCAAGCGCCTCGGCGAGCTCGTTCACATCGAGCCTGGCCTCGATCTTATGCAGGTCCGCGATCCTGGCCTTGGTCTCCACCTGCCGTGGCATCAGCAGCGAACAGCAGTCCTGGTCGGGTAGCTGAGACAGGGCCAGCGTGCTGATCCGCCTGGCCTCGGCCATGATCTCGGTCTTGTCCAGGCCGATCAGCGGCCGCAGGACCGGCAGCCGCACGGCCTCGTCGAGCGCGGTGATGTTAGCCAGCGTCTGGCTGGCCACCTGGCCGAGCGAGTCGCCGGTCACCAGCGCGTCCGCGCGCACGCGGCGAGCCATCGCCTGCGCCGTCTTCAGCATCAGCCTGCGCTGCGCGACGATCTGCAGCCTGCCCGAGCCTCCGCTGGCGAGCTGCTGCTGCGCCCGGCCGAACGGCACCACCAGCAGCCGCGACCCGCGCTGGTACTGGCCGAGCTGGCGGACCAGGCCGTACGCCTTGTAGACGGACTCCGGGCCGGTCAGCGGCATCCCGGAGAAGTGCAGGAAACTGCAGTGCAGCCCGCGGCGCATCATCCGGTACGCGGCTACCGGCGAGTCGATGCCGCCGGACAGCAGCACCAGGGCCCGCCCGCTCATCCCGACCGGCAGCCCGCCCTGCCCGGCGAGGCCATCGGTGTAGACGAAGATCTCGGACTGGTCGACCTCGACGTGGATCGTGAAGTCAGGATTCCGCAAGTTGACCGGGTTGCCGTACTGTGCCTGGATCCTGCTGCCGATCACGATCGCGAGCTCAGCCGACGTCACGCGGAAACGCTTGTCGCGGCGCCTGGCACGAACCGCGAAGCTGCCTGGCCGGCCGCCGGCCAGCTCGGCGGCGGTCTCGATGGCGGCCGCCGCCTCCTTGGCCACCCGCACGGCCCGGCAGACCCTGACCACCCCCATCACGTTCAGCATCCGCTCGGCGAGGCGGTCGGCGGCCACCTGCGCGTCCTCGCGGCGCGCCGCCACGTCGACGGGGCCGGGCCCGGTGCCGCCGCCGGGCGCCAGTCCGGCCGGCTCGCAGCCCTTCGGAGGCGCGGGATTGAGCACGATGACCCCGTCACGCTGCCAGAGCCGGATGCTGACGCCCAGATCGGCCGCGGCCAGCCTGATGTTGTTCTGCAGCAGCCGCTCGAACTGCTGGCGGTTCTTGCCCTTGAGGACGATCTCGCCGAGCTTCAGCAGCACGCACGGCTCGTGCAGGCCGGCCCGTGCGTGACCGGTGTGCGAGAGTGCTGGCATGGCGGTCATACCTGAATTCTGACAGGTCTTCGCCGCTATACGGCCATCCGTTGCTGCCCCGCGCCGCGCGTACGGTGTCGTCGCGGCAACTGGGAGGCCGGCGGGCACGACGATCCGCGCGGCCGTGACGGGCGATCTGCGGGAAATCAAGTTAGTATGCGTTCGTGGTATACCGTGAGGTATACTCTGGCCATGACGGTCACCACGATCAAGGTCGACACCACCGTTCGTGACCGTCTCGCGTCGGTTGCCCATGCTCGCGGCATCACGATGGCGGCGCTGCTCAGGGACGTCTGCAGTGAGCTTGAAGCGCGTCAGGAATGGGCCATCATCCAAGCGTCATACGAGCGGCTCAGGCGTGAAGACCCGGACGCGTGGGCGGAATATGTCACCGACCTGCAGGCCTGGGACTCGGTCACCGGTGACCTCGGCGACGCGGGGCGCGAGTGGCCGGAATACAACCGGTGAGAGCCAGGCGCGGTCAGATCTGGGCGGCAACGCTCGACCCGACGCTCGCCAGTGAGCAGGCCGGTACGCGGCCGTGCATTGTCGTCTCATCTGACCGGTTCAACAAGCTGCCGATCGGCCACTGCATTGTCGTCCCGCTCACGAGCCGCGACCGGCGCCTGCCGCATCACATCGCGGTGGTCGACGACGGCGGGCTCCAGCGCCAGAGCTGGGCAATGTGCGAGGCCGTGCGCTCGATCTCGGTGCGGCGGTTCGGCAGCCTGATAGGGACGGCCGACCCAGCGACGATGAACGCCATCGTGCGTCAGGTGGTGCGCTGGATCGAGCCGGACGGCCGCCTGTAGCGCCGTTCCGCGCCGCGCGAGGGCAGCGGCGCAGAACAAGCTTCAGGGGTGAACCAGCAGGACCCGTCAGCTCGCGGTCCCGCTGACGACCCTGGCGTCGCCGCCAATCCGGTCCCGGATCGCTGGCAGCACCGCGGCCAGCGCCCCGGCCAGCGCGCGGACGTCGTCCTCCGGCAGGTCAGCAAGGAGCTCGGCGACCCGCCTGGTGTTGCGCTGGCGCCTCGCGGCGAGTGCCGCCTTGCCCGGATCGGTCAGGCTGACCAGGGCCACCCTGCCGTCCGAGGGATCGGACGTCCGCGCCACCAGGCCGCGCTGCTCAAGACGCTGCATGAGCTGGGTCATGGATGGCTGCGACACGCCTTCGGCCGCGGCCATCGTCGTGATGCGCTGCGGACCGCGACGGTCAAGGGATCCCAGCGCAGCAGCGGCGGTCAGGCTCAGGTCGCGGTTGTCGGAGACGCCGCGGATCAGGAGCGAGACCATCTCGAGCAGGTCGCCCGCCGCTGGCTGAGGTCCATGCCTCATTTATATAACACACCTATGCATCTCGCAAGCGCCGGCCAGGGCGAACCGCGTCACAGCCGGCGCGGCTGCTGGCGGTCAGCGCGGAGCGGGCCGTCAGGAGCCGAGCACCCCGCAGAGCACCCGGTTGTCGCCATGTTGCCAGATCGTCCCGACCTCGGCGAACCCCGCGGCGCGCAGCGCCTCGACGTGCACGCTGAGCCGGCCCGAGGGTGAGCCGTGGTGCTCGCCGCCGTGGGTTCGCCGGGAGCGCTTCGCGGCCTCGTCCGCCAAAGCTGGATCGGCCGTCACGGCGTCCCACCAGCCGTCCCAGGTCTCGGCGGCCGGATCGCGGCGCTGCTCCTCGCGCTCGTTCAGCGCCCTGCCGAGCCCGGCCAGGGTCGGAGCGGCCACCTTGTCCTCGGTCAGGTGATCGCCGTTGAGCATCAGCCCGCCAGGCCTGAGCACGGTCACCACCTCGGCATACATCGCCGCGAGCGCGTCTGGCGGCAGCCAGTGCAGCGCCGTGGTGCTGACGGCCGCGTCCGCCGGCCTGTCCAGGCCGAGCGCGGCCGCCCAGCCGGGCACGCGCAGGTCGAGGTCGGCGAAGCGAAGCGAGCCCTCCGCGTCCGCGCGACCGTTCCACGCGGCCCGTCCGAGCGCGAGCAGCAGCGGATCAGCATCGATCGCCACGACCGTCGCGGCCGGGATCCGCCGCAGCAGCCTGGTCGCCAGCGAGCCAGGACCGCAGCCCAGGTCGAGGACGAGCGGGTCCGGACCTGCCGCGCACTCCTCCACGGCGTCGATGATGGCCGTGAAGCGCTCCTCCCGGTCGGGCAGGAAACTCTGCTGTTGCGCGTCCCAGCGATCGATCCAGGCTCGGGCACCGGCCTGGCTGAGCGTTGCGGTCATGACGTGCGCCCTCTCGTTGGTAACTGGCTACTATCGTTTCAGCAGTCATCAACCTACGAGCGAGGACGTCACTGGTCAAGTGAACTTCAGCAGTCACATGGACGCCGTCGTGGCCGTCGCGGTGCGGCTTGTCAACGTGCTCACGCCCGGCGAGGCACACGGCCGGCCCTACATGCCGCCCGATGCCGGCGACCTGGCGACGGCCGTGGCGCGGGCGCTGCAAGCCGGCCGGCGACCGCCGCGCGACATCAGCCAGGATGAGGCGCCCGAGTTCGGCATGGTCGCCGGCGCACTCCGCGCCGTCTTTGACGCTGTCGCCGCAGGCGATGTCGACCAGGCGGCGCGAGAGGTCAACGCGCTGCTGGCGCTGACCGGCGCCAGGCCGCAGCTGGACAGGCACGACGGCGAGCCCTGGCACCTGCATTTCCACGGCGCGAGCGACTCGCTCGTGACCGGCTGGGCGGCCGGCTGCGCGACCGGCCTGGCCGTCGTCCTTGGCAGCGACCTGTACGGCCGTCTCGGCGTGTGCACCGCAGACCGCTGCGACCGCGTCTACGTCGACGCGTCACGCAATGGCACCAGGCGATTCTGCTCTACTGCCTGCCAGAACCGGGTCAAGGCAGCCGCCTTCCGGGCCAGGCAGGCCTGAGGGGGGCGAGCCGGCCCGAGGTTTGCGTTAATCCCCGAAGGTGCGTTTCTGGTCGCGGCGAGACAGCATGGCAGCCAGCCTCAGCCGAAGAAGACCGCAGCCTCGGCGTACCGCTCCGGCGGCACCAGCTTGAGCTCGCTGGTCGCGTCGGCGATCGGCACCCGGACGATGTCGGTCCCGCGCAAGGCGACCATCGTGCCGAACGCGCCCTCGGCGACCGCGCGGATCGCGTGCACGCCGAACCGGGTCGCCAGCACCCGGTCGAAGGCCGTCGGGGTGCCGCCGCGCTGGATGTGGCCGAGAACCGCGGCGCGAGCCTCCTTGCCAGTCCGCTTCTCGATCTCCTCGGCCAGCAGCTGCCCGACGCCGCCGAACCTGGTGTGCCCGAACGCGTCGACCGAGTCGTCCACGACCGTGGTGGAGAGGGTCTTCGGATGCGCGCCCTCAGCGACCACCACGATCGGCGCGTACCTGGTCTCGAAGCGCTTCTCGACGTAGCGGCAGACGTCCTCGATGTCGAACGGCTGCTCGGGGATCAGGATCACGTTCGCGCCGCCCGCGACGCCCGCGTGCAGCGCGATCCAGCCGGCGTTGCGCCCCATGACCTCGACGATCAGAGCGCGGTGGTGGCTCTCAGCGGTGGTGTGCAGCCGGTCGATCGCCTCCATGGCGATGTTCACGGCGGTGTCGAAGCCGAACGTGTAGTCGGTCGCGCCGAGGTCGTTGTCGATGGTCTTGGGGACGCCGACCACCTTGATGCCCTTGTCGTACAGCCTGCCGGCGACCCCGAGCGTGTCCTCGCCGCCGATCGCGATGAGGGCGTCGACACCAAGGCTGGCCAGGTTCTCTGCGATCCGCTCGAGCCCGGTCTTGCCGTCCAGCGTGGCCTTGTCCGACAGCGGGTTGGTGCGCGACGAGCCGAGGATGGTGCCGCCGCGGGGCAGGATGCCGCGCACCGCGGGCACGTCTAGCGGCTGGGTCTCCGCGTCGAGCGGGCCGCGCCAGCCGTCCCGGAACCCCACGAACTCGCAGTCGTGATCGAACGTGCCAGTCCGCACGATCGCGCGGATGACCGCGTTCAGGCCCGGGCAGTCGCCGCCTCCGGTCAGAACTCCGACGCGCATCTCGCTCCTCCGCAGTGCTCGCAGCTTCCTGGCTCGGACGCCACACTAGTCCCCATGAGCGTCCTCGCAATCGACGCCGGCACGACCGGCGTCACAGCCCTCATCGTCGCTCCGGACGGAAAGGTGTCCGGTCGTGGTTACGCCGAATTCAGCCAGTATTTTCCGCAGCCCGGCTGGGTGGAACAGATGCCCGAGGAGATCTGGCAGGCGACGCTGGCCGCCTGCGCGCAGGCGCTCGGGGCATGCGACGCCGCCCAGGTCAGCTGCGTCGGCATCACCAATCAGCGCGAGACCGCCGTGGTCTGGGACGCGTCGACGCTCACCGCGCCGCACCGGGCGATCGTCTGGCAAGACCGGCGCACCGCCCGGCTGTGCGCCGAGTTGCGCGAGGAAGGGCACGAGGACAGGGTCACCGAGCTCACGGGCCTGCGGATAGACCCGTACTTCACCGCGACGAAGCTCACATGGCTATCCCGGCATGCTCCGGACCTCTGGGCGGGCGTGGCCGACCGCTCGCTCGCGGTAGGCACGGTCGACTCCTACCTGATTGCTCGCCTCACCGGCGGGCGACGGCATGTCACGGACGCCTCCAACGCCAGCCGCACGCTGCTGTTCGACATCGCCGCCGGGCAGTGGTCGGCCGAGATGTGCTCGCTGTTCGGGGTGCCGCCACACGCGCTGCCCGAGGTGACGGCGTCCACCGGCGAAATCGGGCGCACCGACCCTGAGGCGTTCCTCGGGCTGTCGCTGCCGATCGCGGGTGTGGCCGGCGACCAGCAGGCGGCGCTGTTCGGCCAGGCCTGCTATGCGCCAGGCGCGGCGAAATGCACGTACGGCACCGGGTCGTTCGTGCTGGCCAACACCGGGTCGCGGATCGTGCGGTCACGGGCCGGGCTGGTGTCGACGGTCGCCTGGATGGACGGCTCAGGGGCGCTGACGTACGCGCTGGAAGGATCGGTGTTCGTCACCGGGGCGGCGATCCAGTGGCTGCGGGACGGGCTCGGGCTCTTGGCGCGTGCCGCCGACAGCGAGGAACTCGCGCGCTCGGTGCAGGACTCTGGCGGGGTCGTGTTCGTGCCAGCGCTGACCGGCCTCGGCGCTCCGGACTGGGATCCGGACGCGCGCGGCGCGATCCTCGGCCTCACCCGCGGCGTGACGCGGGCGCATCTGGTGCGGGCGACGCTCGAGGCGATCGCGTTCGAGGTGCGCGACGTCGTCGACGCGATGGTGGCCGATGCGGGGTTCACTGGCGGTGCTGGTGCTGGTGCTGGTGCTGGTGCTGGCGCGGCGGCCGCCGGGGGGTTGCGGGTCGATGGCGGGGCCGCGGCCAATGACCTGCTCATGCAGATCCAGGCCGATCAGCTGCAGCAGCCGGTCGAGCGCCCGGTGGTCGCCGAGACGACGGCGATCGGCGCCGCCTTCCTGGCGGGCCTCGCGACCGGCGTGTGGTCATCAGCTGACGAGCTCGCCGGGACCTGGCGGCTCGACCGGCGCTTCGAACCGGGCCGGCGCGACGACGCCGCGCACAAGCGCTGGCGGGAGGCCGTCCGCCGGTCAATGGGCTGGGCCAGCCAGCCGTTCGCTGCCGGTGCCGGTGCCGGTGCCGGCGCTGGTGCCGGTGCCGGCGCTGGTGCCGGTGCCGGTGCTGGCTAGTTGCCGCTCAGGCCGGCGTATCCGCGAGCTGGCCAGGGCCCGCCGCTTCGGCCGACGCCGCGGATTCCTCGGTCGCGTCCTCGGCTGGATCGTCGGCTGGCCTGATCAGCAGGACGAGGGCGCACGCGCCGATCGCCGCCGCGACGATCGCCAGCAGCAGGCGGTAGGCGACGACGGAGATCAGGGCCGCTCCCGCCGCGATCGACACCGTCTGGGGCGTCAGGATCAGCATCATGAACGCGGCATTGACCCGGCCCTGCAGCGACGGCGGCGTGTAGCGCTGGGTGGCGGTCGTGGCGGCCGCGACCAGCCAGACCAGGCCGATGCCGTCACCGACCGCCGCGGCGAGGACCAGCGAGAGCGAACTGGTCATGCAGGCGGCAGAGGCCAGGCTGAACGCGGCGAGCGAGAACCCCACGACGCGCGCCGATCCCAGGCGCCTGACCAGGATCGCGAGCGGAACGCCGCCGGCGATTGCGCCTGCGCCCTGGACGGCGCCGTAGACGCCGAAGAATGACGGCGGGCGGTGCAGCCCCTGGCCGATGACCGCGAAGATAATGGTCTCGTTCAGGCCGATGACGCTGAACGCGGCCGCGGTCACGGCCGTGATCTGCAGCAGCAGCGGAACCGACCGCAGGTGCCTGAATCCCGCCGCCACCTCCTGCCGGAACGGCGGCTTGCCTGCCTGGCCGGGGCGCGCGGGCGCCGGCCGCGACTCGGTGACCTTGATCGAGGCCAGCGCCCCGATCGCGATCGCGAACGTCGCGACGTCGAGGATTGCCACCGCGCCGCCGCCGAACGCGATGAACAGGCCTGCCCCGGCCAGCGGCGCGACGATCCGCATGCCCTGCCCGATGGACTGCAGGGCCGCGTTAGCCGCGGCCATGTGCTCGCCGGCGAGCATGTCCTTGCGCAGCCCCGCCCCGGCGCTGCCCAGAACGCTGAACGAGATGCCGTAGCAGAACGCGACCAGGTAGATGATCCACAGCTCAGCACGGGAGTGCACCGCCAGCAACGACAGCACGATTGCGGCCGTGCCGACGTTCGCGGCGATGAGCACGGGCCGCCGCGGCAACCGGTCGGTCAGGTGGCCGGTCAGGGGCCCGAACAGGGCAGGGATCCCGAGCGCGAGAAACACGCTGCCCGCCGCCGCGTTGCTGTGGGTCAGTGACTTGGCCCAGATGCCGAGGGTCAGGTAGAGCGCGGTGTCGCCGAAGGTCGACAGCGACTGGCCGATCAGCAGCCGTCGGAACCGGCGATCAGCGAAGGCGCCGCGCATGGCTCAGCCCTCCCGCGTCTGGCTGCCGGCCGGCTCGGGCGCGACTGAGGTGCTGAAGAAGACCCGTGCCAGCCGGGCGCCAGGCGGCCGGCTGTCCGGGTCGTCGTTCCGGTCCGTGTACCGCACTGCGAGCTCGGTAAGCCGCTCGCTCAGCTCGCTGAGTTCTTCGGCCGTCAGCCACATCGACGAGCCGAGCAGCCGGCAGGAGTCCCGCCACGCGGCCGGTTCGAGGCTCCTGGTCCGCAGCCGTTCCCTGGTCCGCGCGAACTCGTGGTCAAGAAAGGCCTGCGTCGCGGCCTCCGCGGCGAGTTCGCCCTCCAGGCCGAGGCCGAGGCCGAGGCCCTCGGCCGAGAGGTCCTGCCTGTGGCTCGTCAGCCGCCACGGCTTCTCCCGGCCAGCCTGGCCTGGCACCAGCTCGACGTAGCCGTACTTGGCCAGGATCCCGAGATGGTAGGCGCAGCTCGCCACGCTCTCGCTGAGCACCTCGGCGCACCGCGTCGCGGTCGCCGAGCCCTCGGTCCCCAGCACGTCTATCAGCTTCCATCGCAGCGGATGCGCCAGCGCCCGCAACCCCAGCGCGCTCCCCTGGCTCTCCGCCCGCTCCCCCGCCCCAGCGCACGCACCGTCGCCGTTCATCACACCCGCCATTTCTGACCACCCGTACAGTCATCAAGATATCTTAATCAAGGCTTCTTAATCAAGAGACCTTGAGAATCTCGTCTGGCACGGGAAAGCTAGGCAGCGGGCACTGTCCTGATGGCCAGCGGACGCTCACCCCGGCGCCGCTCCATCGCATCGCGGATGGCCGCGACGACCTCCTCCGGCTCGTCCCGGATCTGGCGCGGTGAGAAATGCAGCACCATGATCCCGAAGGCGGACATCCGCGTGCGCCTTCGCATCGTCGCCTCCCAGTCCGCTGGCAGCAGGTGCCACTCACGCGAATCGACCTCGACGACGAGTCCGAACTCAGGCCACCACGCATCGGGCCGCGCGATCAGCTCGTCGCCGGCGTACAGGCGCGGGTTCAGCGCGGGCTTTGGCAGGCGCGCTCGTTTCAGCAGACGGAACAGCGCTGCCTCAGGGCCGGACCTCGCGCCCTGATTCACCTCGAACAGCGCGGCACGCAGCAGCGCCGACCAGTGCGTCGGACCGTCGCGCAGCTCGTCTTCGAGCTGCGCGATCGTGCACCGCCTGGACTGCACGGCCGAGGCAACGATCGCACGGACATCTGCGAGGTCACGCAGACCGCGCACGGCATCGGCAACCGCCCGCGCAGGCAGCGCGAACTGAATCGGGCCCTCGTAGCAGACGTGGGGCGGCAGTCGCCTGGTCCTGTGGATGACAACGAAGCCGGTGCTCTGACGATGCCGGGTCGCGGGAATCAGGACATCGACAACGTCCGGTCTGCGGCGCATCCGATGCCTGGCTAATGCGGCCTGGCCGGTCAGGGTGCCGCCAGGCCCGGCATAGAGCAAGGCGGCCAGGTCTCGCTGATCACGCGTCGGCGTCCCGGTCACGGTGAGATAGACCCCTGGCAGAAGCTCTTGCCACCGCCCGCCAGGCCGGACTCGCCGGCGCAGCACGTTCGGATGGACGCCGCAGTCGAGCGCCTGGCGCCGGGTCATGAGGCAGTTCTGTCGCTTGAGAAGCTGGCTGAGGTCTAGGCGATTCTCCATGGCGGCAATGTGGCACCAGCCACTGACAATCTGGCCCGCAAGGAGGAGAAAGGGGCTCCTGACCGGTAAAGAGATACTTCTGACTCGGTGTATCGGTGTATCGGTGGGACACCCATCACCTCTGCGTGCAATGGGTGTCCCACCGATACAGGGGTCACCAAATTGATCTTGTGACTCACGTGGCCTGACTGACCACTGTGATTGGTGCGAAGGATGCGACCAGCGCATGAGGGCGGGCCGGGGCGCGGCCGACGGTAGCAGCCGCTACCCGCCAGACGCTGAGGAGTCCGCCGCCCCTTCTGCGGCCGGGCCTCGCTCCGCGGCCTTCGCGGCGGTCCCACCGGGGGCCGGAGCCTGGTCCCCGGTCTTCGCTGGGGTCGCACCGGACGCCGAGACTCGGTCCGCAGCCTTCGCCGCCCCGGCGGCTGCCGGCGCTCTGTCCCCTGCCTTCGCCGCGACCCGGTCGGAGGCCGAGGCTCGGTCCGCTGCCGACGCTCGGCCCGCTGCCCTCGCCGCAGCCCCATCAGCAGTCGGCGCCGAGACGGAGGCTTCACGGGCCGGCGTTGCGGCCACCGCTTCGGCGGCCGCAACGCCGGCGGGCCGGCCGTCTGCGCCGTCAACCGCCAGCGAACCAGCACCCCGCGACTCCGCCCCAGCGCCCGCCGCGGCCGCGCCCGTGGCGGCTGAGTCTGTGACCGGCGGTTCCTCGGCTGAGGAGTCGTGCTTGAGCGCGCGCTTCTCGGCGTGCTTCTTCGCTTTGTGCTGAGCGGCGTACTCGTCGACGTACTCCTGGCCAGACAGTTTCATGATCTCGTAGATGATCTCGTCGGTGACGGCCCTGAGCACGAGCTTGTCGTTCTCCATGCCGTAGTACCTGGAGAAGTCGAGCGGCTTGCCGAACTTCACCCCTGGCCGCACCCTGAATTGCGGCGTGAGCTTCCCTGGCGGCTGGAATTCGAAACCGCCGATCATCGCGCACGGGATGACAGGGACTCGCGCTTCGAGCGCAAGGCGGGCGACACCGGTCTTGCCGCGGAACAGGCGGCCGTCCGGGGTCCTGGTTCCCTCCGGGTAGATGCCGAGCAACTGACCGCCTGCCAGCACGCGGAGACCGGTGGCGAGGGCCCGCTCGCTCGCCTCGCCGCCTGCCCTGTCGACCGGGATCTGCCCGACCCCGCTGAAGAACGCGCGGCTGAACAATCCCTTGATCCCCCGCCCGGTGAAGTACTCGGATTTCGCGAGGAAAACCACCTTGCGCGGCAACGGCAGCGGGGCAAAGAAGTGGTCGGAGAAGGACAGGTGGTTGCTGGCCAGGATCGCCGGGCCGGTCTTCGGCACGAAGTCCGCGCCCTCCACCCACGGCCGGAACAGCAACCGCAGGATCGGGGCGAGCACCGCCTTGACCACCCAGTAGAACATGCGTCACATGATTTCATGCCAAGGCCGCCACGCGAACCACATGCACCTGGGCAATCATCCGGGCCAGCCGACAGCTGTGAAACTTGATGCGACATGGCACGATTCGGGAATAGAGAACGCGGCCTGGCTAGCGCGCAGGACCGCCGGACCTCCCGAGAGGACGCAGCCAATGTCAGTACTGCCGGGCGCTGAGCCGTACAGCCACCAAGGCGGCCGGACGGGCGTCCTGCTCTGCCACGGGTTCACCGGTACCCCGGCCTCGCTGCGGCCGTGGGCGGACTACCTCGCGGCCGAAGGGATGACGGTCAGCCTGCCGAGGCTGCCTGGTCACGGCACGACCTGGCAGGAGATGAACAGGACCCGGTGGGAGGACTGGTACGCCGAGGTCGACAGGGCATTCGGCGAGCTCAGGACCAGCACCGACGACATCTTCGTGATGGGCCTGTCGATGGGCGCCTGCCTGGCGCTGCGGCTGGCCGAACTCCATAGCGAGGCCGTCCGCGGCCTGGTGCTGATCAACCCGGCGGTAACCGCGGACTCGAAGCTGTTCCTGCTCGCGCCCGTCATGAAGCTCGTGGTCCCCTCACTCAAAGCCATCGGCAATGACATCAAGAAGCCTGGCGTCACCGAACTGGCCTACGACCGCACGCCCACCAGAGCCGCGGCGACCCTGCCAGGGCTGTGGAAGGTGACCGAGCGAGACCTCGGCAAGGTCGCGGCGCCCGTGCTGGTCTTCAAGAGTGCCGAGGACCACGTGGTCGGCCCGGCGAGCCTGGCGTTGCTGCGCAAGCACCTGCCGGCGTCCGGGCTCGAGATCAGGGAGCTGACGGACAGCTACCACGTCGCGACCATGGATAACGACGCGGCGGCCATCTTTGCCGGAAGCGTGGAATTCGTTCGTTCTCACAGCCATGCGGGAAAGGAATGACAGGATGGATGTAGGCCGACATGGGGGGCAGCGTGGGGCGCGGCGCGGATAGGGATCGCAGCGGCGATGAGGCCGCGTGGTGTGATCTGGTCGCCAGGCTCGAGCTGCCGTCAGCCGTCGATCCTGCGAATCCGCCCTGGCCGGACCGCGAGAACCTGCGTCCAGCGGCGCACAGGCGCGGTGAAACGAGGGCATCGGATCAGCCGGCCGGGCGGCATGAGAACGCCGGCGCGGAGCCGGCGGCTGGCAAAGATTCCGATCCAGTTAGGCAACAGGACCCGGCCCGTGACTCGAGCCAGGCACCGGAATCTGGCCAGGCCGCTCGAACGAGTGCGGGCCGCGGCCGCGTCGTCAGGCCGGCCAGGACGATGCGGTTCCCCGTGCCAGCCGAGGAGCAGGCGCCAGGCGCGGCCGGGCGGCGGCTGGGGCCTGGAGACCTGCCTGGCACGCGCGGCTTGCCGGCGGCGGGCGGCCTTGCTCCCGGCTGGAGCTACGCCGGCCCCGTCGCCGGGCCAGCGGGCGAGGTCGCGCCGGCCGGGGCAGCGGCACCGGGTAGCGCTGACGCCGACTGGCTGAACTGGGAAGAACTGGGCGATAACGGCGAGGAGCGCTATATCCCGCCGCGTGTTCCGCCGCAGCCCAAGCTCGATCCCGTCGCGCGCGGCGCGTGGACGGCGCTCTTCGGCGGGCCCGGTTACCTGTTCATCGCCACCACGCTCGAGTGGCAGGTGCCTGGGTGGGCGGAGCTCGCGGCCATCATCGCGTTCATCGCGGGCTTCGTGGTGCTCGTCTCGCGGCTGGGCGACGGCCCGTCCCGCCGCGACGGACCCGATCAGGGCGCGGTCGTCTGAGCCGGGGCCGGCGCCAGCCGCTGTGATCAAGGCGGCGCAGCCCCGAGACCTAACCTCGTCCTGGCCAGGTCGGCCGCTCCGATCATGCCGGCCTCAGGGCCGAGCTCGGCGAGCACGATCGAGGCGTGCGGCCGGTACTTCCTGCCGGTCAGTCCGGTCTCGAAGGCCGCCCTGGTCTGGCTGAGCAGCAGATCGCCAGCCTCTGACACGCCGCCGCCCAGGACGAAGCAGCCGGGGTCGAGGATGGCCGCCATGTCCGCGAGTCCCTCGCCCAGCCAGCGGCCGACGATGTCGAAGCAGCGCAGCGCGGCTGAGTCACCTTCGCGCGCGGCCGTCGTGACCCCTGGCCCTGTGATGCCTTCCGGCGTGCCGCCGGCGAGCTGCAGCAGGCGGACAGCGGCTCCTGGTGACCGCCTGGCGAAGTCGCGGGCCTCGGCGACCAGCGCGCTGCCGCTGGCATACTGCTCCCAGCAGCCGCGGTTTCCGCAGCCGCACAGCCTGCCGTCGGGCACGACCCGGTAGTGGCCGGGCTCGCCCGCCATGCCCCAGCGGCCACGGTAGAGCTCGCCGTTCAGCACAAGGCCAGAGCCGATGCCGGTGCCGATCGTGATCATCATGACGTGATCGTGGCCCCTGGCGGCCCCGAGCTTGGTCTCGGCCCACGCCGCCGCGTTGGCGTCGTTCTCCACCACCACGGGGCGGCCGGTGCGGTCCTCCACCTGCCGGGCGACCGGCTCGTTCCGCCAGGCGAGGTTCGGGGCGAACACGACCGATGAGCGGCTGTGCTCGATGAAGCCGGCCGCTCCGATGCCGACCGCCTCGATCTCGTGCCTGGACAGCAGTTCCCTGACCGCGTCGCTGATCACCTCGATGGTCCTCGCGGCGTTCGCGGCCGGGGTCGGCCGCTTGACCATCTCGATGATGCCGCCCTTCTCGTCGACCACCCCAGCGGCGATCTTGGTGCCGCCGACGTCGACACCGATGGCCAGGCTCACACTCAGTCGCTCTCGGCAGGCTCGTCAGCGTGCACGGCAGCCCCGGCATCGTCGGCCGCGGGCGCAGCAGGCGCGGGCGCAGCAGGCACGGGCGCAGCAGGCACGGGCGCAGCAGGCACGGACTCAGGAGACGCGGGCGCAGCAGGCACGGACTCAGGAGACGCGGGCGCAGCAGGCACGGTCTCAGGAGGCGCGGTCTCAGGAGGCACGGGCGTCCCGCTTGGCCGGTACGACAGGATCGAGTCGATGCCAGCGAGCGCGTCCCTGACCGCGCCGGCCATCACGTCAGCCGCATCGGCTATCCGCGGCCCGCCGCCGCGGGTCTCGGTACCGGCCCTGGCCTGGGCGATCCTCCGGGCAGCCCGGCAGACCGGGCACCAGGCGCACTCTGGCGCCTCGTCAGCCGCGTGCGGCGGCTCGGTCGTGGCGGTCGCCCAGCTGTCGCCCGTGTTCCGCTCAGAACCGCGGAACGCCTTCTTGACCTGGCCGCCGAGCTCGTCGCGCATGTTCCGCGCGCTCGTCCTGATCAGCCAGCGCTGGATCTCGCTGGCCAGGCCAGCCGCGCGCTGCTCCCAGGAATCCGCCGACGGGCGGACGCCGCGCTGCCCGCTCACCGGCCGCTGGCCGCGCGACGGCTCCGTCATCTGCCCTCACCACTCTCGCCGCCGGTCAGTTGCACCCGTGTCCGCAGACCCTTCAGTGCAGTGTCGATGATCGTCTTCTCGGCCCGCCGCCTCAGGATCCCGATCATCGGAATCGCCAGGCCGACGACGAGCTCGTACGTCACCTTAGTCCCGTCTCCGGCCTGCTCCAGCCGGTAGGCGCCGGACATTTCCGATACGGCCGAGCCGCGTTCGGCCATCTCCCAGGCCACGGCATTGTCGCCTTGCCAGGTGTACGCGAGCACGAAACTGTCCTTGATCACGCCAGCGTCCAGCGTGAACCTGACCCGCTCGGCCAGGCCGTCAGGTCCGGTCGCCAGCACGTCGGCCGCGCGCACGCCGGTAGCCCATTTCGGGTACGCCGCGAAGTCCGCGATCACCGCCATGATGACCGACCGCGGCGCTTCGATCGTCATGGTCGAGCTCGTCATGTCGGCCATGCTCGGAGCGTACCCCGCCGCCGCGCCGGACTGGATGTCCTGCCGCTACCACTCCAGCACGTACGGCGTGCCGCTGGCCCTGAAGTGGCCCACGTTGACGCACTGAGTGGCGCCGATCGTCAGCCGGTCGACGAGCGGCTGGTGCACGTGGCCGAACAGCAGGTACCGCGGTTGCGTCCGGTGCACGGCCTCGAGCAGCGCCTTGCTGCCGCGCTCCATACGCTGGGCGACGGTGTCGAACAGCAACTCAGGCACCTCGGGCGGGATGTGGGCACACAGCACGTCGACCGAGCCGACGGCCTCGACCTTGGCAGCGAACACGTCGTCGTCCAGCTCGTTCGGGGTCCGGTAGACCGAGCGCAGCCCGCCGCCCACGAACCCGAACGTGAGCCCGCCGAGCTGCATCCGGTCGCCGTCGAGCACCTGGTGGCCTGCGCGCAGGTGATCAGCCCACAGCCGCGGGATGTCGACGTTGCCATAGGTCAGGTACGCCGGGGTCGGCATCGCGTCGAAGAGCTCGGCGTACTGAGCGGACACCGCCGCGTTGATGGTCGCGGCGGTGTCGCCGGGCAGCGACGCCCAGAGCCTGCCGGAGAACTCGCGGGCCGCGTCGAAGTGCTGCGCGGTACGCAGCGCGATGAACTCGCGCGCCGCTTCCACGCCGAACAGGTCGGCGAAAATCCCGCACGAATGGTCCGAGTAGTCAAGAAAAAGCAGCAGGTCGCCCAGGCAGATCAGTGCGTCAGCGCCGTCGCTGGCGCGCCGGAGCGCGTCGGTCCTGCCGTGCACATCGCTGACCACGTGGACCCGCATTGACCAACAATAAGCAGATCATCCGAACCCGAACCATGCGACCTGGGCACGCTCGTCATGAATACTGGCATCTTGAATACTGGCGGTAGGGTCGGAACACAAGCTGTGACGACGGCAGGAGGCCCCTTGCGCGAGTTCAGCATTCCCGCCCTGGCCGAAGTTCCTGCCACGGCCACGCTCACAGACATCGTCTTCGACCGCGCCGAACGCTCCCCTGGCGCGGTCATCATGCGCAAGCGCGAGGCAGTGCCCCCCGAGGCCGGGCAGACCTGGGCGGACGTGACGGCCGCGCAGTTCCGCGACGAGGTGCGCGCGCTGGCCAAGGGCATCATGGCGGCCGGAATCGGTGCAGGTGACCGGGTCGGCCTCATGTCGCGCACCAGCTACCTGTGGACCCTCGCCGACTACGCGATCTGGACGGCGGGAGCCGTCACCGTGCCTGTCTACGAGACATCGTCGGCCGATCAGGTCGAGTGGATCCTGTCCGACGCGGGATGCCGCGCCGTTTTCGCCGAGACCGAGGCCCACGCCGCGACCATTGCCAGCGTCAAAGGCAGCCTGCCCGCGCTCGAGAACGTCTGGCTGATGGACTCCATCGGCGTGGTCACGGCGTCCGGGGGCGACATCGGCGACGATGACCTCGCCGCTCGCATGGCGGGGCGCAGCGCTGACGACCTCGCCACGATCATCTACACCTCGGGCACCACGGGCCGCCCGAAAGGCTGCGCGCTGACCCACCGCAACCTGCTGTCCGGCGGCCGGAACGCCGTCCAGGGCGCCCTGCACGAGCTCTTCGAGATGGAAGGCTCGTCGACGCTGCTGTTCCTGCCGCTCGCGCACTCCTTCGCCAGGATCATCCAGGTGGCCTGCATCGAGGGCGGCGCCGTGCTGCAGCACTGGGAGGATTCATCGACGCTCGCGCACGGGCTGCCGGAGACCAGCCCGCTGTTCCTGCTCGCCGTGCCGCGGGTGTTCGAGAAGGTGTTCAACTCCGCGCAGCAGCAGGCGGCCGAGAGCGGCGCGAAGAGCAGGATCTTCAGAGCCGCCGCGGACACGGCGATCGCCCGCAGCCGTGCGCAGTCCGCGCCTGGCGGCCAGCGCGGCGGTGCGGGCTGGGCACTCAGGATGCGGCACGCGGTGTTCGACCGGCTCGTCTACGGCAAGCTGCGAGCGGCGGTCGGCGGCAACGTGAAGTTCGCGGTCTCCGGCGGAGCCCCGCTCGGGGAGCGGCTCGGCCACTTCTTCCGCGGCGCCGGCATCACGGTCCTCGAGGGTTACGGCCTGACGGAGACCTCCGCTGCCGCGATGGTGAACAGGCCGAGCCGGAACAAGATCGGCACCGTCGGGCTGCCCATCCCCGGCACGACCGTCCGCATCGCCGACGACGGCGAGATCCTGATCGGCGGGCCGATCGTGTTCCGCGGCTACTGGCAGAACGAACAGGCGACCGCCGAGACGCTCGACTCGGAAGGCTGGCTGCACACCGGCGACATCGGCAGCCTGGACGACGAGGGCTTCCTGAGCGTGACGGGACGCAAGAAGGAACTCATCGTCACCGCGGGGGGCAAGAACGTGGCTCCCGCCGTCCTCGAGGACAGGCTCAGGGCGCACCCGCTCGTCAGCCAGTGCATGGTCGTCGGCGACAACCGGCCGTTCGTCGCCTGCCTGATCACGCTCGACACCGAGGCGCTGGACTTCTGGAAGCAGCAGCACGGCAAGCCGGCCGACGCCGCCGCTGCCTGCCTGGCTGAGGATCCTGATCTCATCGCCGAGCTTCAGGCGGCGGTCGACGACGCCAACAAGGCGGTCTCCAGGGCCGAGTCGATCCGCAAGTTCCGGATCCTGAGCACGGACTTCACGGAGGCCAGCGGTCACCTGACGCCATCTCTGAAGGTCAAGCGCAGCGTCGTCGCCAAGGACTACGCGCGCGAGATCGAGTTCCTCTACACCCGCGGGTAGCGCGCGTCAGCCGGCCAGGATGTGCTGCAGCCTGGCGGCGACCACGTCCCACCGCCACTCCCTGTCCACCCAGGCGATGCCCTTCTCGCCCATGGTGGCCGCGCCGTCCGGGTCGGCGAGCAGCTGGATCAGGCGGTCGGCGAGCGCGGATTCGTCGCGCCCGGCGACCACGTACCCGGTCTCGCCCGGCAGCACGGCATCGGGCGCGCCGCCAGAGTCGCCGCTGATCACCGGCAGCCCGGTCGCCGACGCCTCCAGGTACACGATGCCGAGGCCCTCGACGTCCAGGCCGCGCCGCCTGGTCCGGCACGGCATCGCGAAGACTGTCCCCGCGTCGTAGTACGCGGGCAGGTCCTCCCACGGCACAGGGCCCGCGAAGATCACCGACTCGTTGACGCCCTGCCGCTCCGCGAGCGCGCGCAGGTCACCGGCGTACGGGCCGTCGCCGACCAGCAGCAGAACCGGCCCCGCGACGGGCCCGCCATCGCCTCCGTCGCGACGGCCCGCCCGCACCGGCGGCCTGTCACGCAGCCCGGCCAGCACCGCGGGCCACGCCCTGATCAGGGTGTCCTGCCCCTTGCGCGGCACCATCCTGGAGACGCACAGCACCACGGGGACGTCAGCGCCGATCCCGAACCGCTCCCTGACCGTCGCGCCGCCAGCGCCGGGCCTGAACGACTCGTTGTCCACTCCGGGTGCGAGCCTCGTCATCCGTCCAGCCGCCGCCGGAGTCAGCGCCCTGGCCAGCCTGACCCTGAAGTACTCCCCCAGGTAGGTCAGCACGTCGGCGTGCTCGCCTATCCGCCGCAACAAAGCTCTCGCGCCGGGCAGGGCGGCCCAGCCGGCCTCATGCCCGTGAGTCAGGGCCACGATCCGGCGTGCCCCGGCGCGGCGCAGCGCCGGCGCGAGCAGGCCGAGCGGCGCGGCAGCGCCGAACAGGACGGTGTCGCAGCCATGCTCGGCCAGGATCGCCCGTGCCCGCCTGGCCACGGACGGGACCGGGAGCATCAGCGAGGTCGGATGCCTGACCACGGGAAACGGCTGGCGGGCGTCGAACTCGGCCGCCCCCTTCCAGGCCGGGGCGTACACCACGACCTGTCCGGCGGGAAGCCGGGTCGCGAGCGCGTGCACGAAGGACTGGATGCCGCCGCTGCGCGGCGGGAAATCATTGGTGACGATCAGGACCTTCGGCATATGAATCGCTACCTTACCTACCAGCCTAGTCAGCGAGGATGAACTCCCAGCCCGGCGTGTACTCCGCCGTCGTGAGCCCGAGCCGCGCGCAGACGGCGACGCGCTCTGAGCCCTCTCCCCAGGACTCCACTGCCACGTCAGGCGCATGCACGAGCGCCGCCGCGGCCCTGAGCAGCGCTTCGTAGCCGGCCAGGTCGCCGGGGTAGGCCGGCGGCACGCCAGGAGCGTCGATCAGCCCTTCAGCCGGGTCGACCCGGCAGAGCGCGGCGATGCCGCCGTCCCTGCGAAGGCACAGCGTGACGGTGCCCGCAGGCAGGTCGAGCGGCCACTGATCGGGCGGCGGCGTCTTGTGCCCCCACTGACCGCGGAAAGCCGCAGCCCACAGGTCGGGAGAGTCGTCGCCTGGCGGCAGCGGGACGACGCCGGCGTCGCGCGCTCCCGCGGCGACCTGGCCGGTCATCGTGCGGTAGCCAGGTTGCTCGCTGAACCCGAGCTCCGACAGGTCGGCCGCGCTGTGCGCCCAGGCCACCTCGGATTCGGCCGTTCGGGCAGCGGCGAGCAGCTCGCGAGCCTGGGCCACGTCAGTGATCAGCGCCTCGGCGACCGTCCTGCCCTGCGTGCTCACGCCGAAGAAGACCGACGGCGATTCCATGGCGGCCTTCCCGCTCTGAGCTCTGTTGCCGCGGAACTGGTTAGGGCCGGACAGCGCCGTCGAGCTCGGTCCGGTACCAGCCGGAGACCGCGACCTTCTCCACGTTCAGTCCGGAATGCGGCGCGTCGATCAGGTAGCCGTTACCGACATAGATGCCGACGTGCGAATTCGAGGCGAACCCCAGGATGTCGCCCGGCTCGAGGTACTTCGTCGTGAAGGCGCCCGAGGAGGTGTGCAGCGGCACCGACGGCAGAGAGGACATCTGGTCGTAGCTGACCCTGGGGATCGAGATTCCCGCGTAGGACCATGCCTGGCTGGTCAGGCCCGAGCAATCGAAGCCGGAACCGCACGGCCCGTTCCCGCCGAACACATACGGGCAGCCCAGCTGGTTGTAGGCGAACGCCACGGCCTTCTCGGCCTGGGTTGAGGTAGGCCCGTGGTAGCTGCCTCCGCCGCCACCACCGGGGCCCGCCCCGGTCTGCTGCGGCACCGTCAGCTTGGCGAGGAGGGCCTCCTGCTGCTTCTTCAACTTGTTCAGCACCGTCATCCGCTTGTGCAGCGAGCGCTTCAGGCTCACGATCCCCGCGCGGGCACGGGTGGCGGCCTGCTGCGCGTTCAGCAGCTGGCGGCTGGCGGCTTTGTACGCATTGATTTGAGATGTGTTGGCGATCGACAGTTCGGTCAGGATCGACGCCTGGTCGAGCACCTGCTGAGGCGACTCTGACGTCAGCAGCGCTACCGGCGAAGACGCGCCGCCCTGCTCGTAGGCGACGGCCGCGAGCCTGCCGATCTGAGTCCGCATTTCGTCGAACGTCTTGCGGTACCCGGCGGTCTCCTTGTTGAGCACCTTGAGCCGCTGATTGGCCACCGACAGCTGCTCTAGGACCTGGTCGTACTGCTGGGCGAGCCGATCGGCCTTGGTGTTCAGCGCCGCGAGCTTGGCCTTCACCTGCGCGATGGTGGGCTGCGGCAGTGCGGCAGCAGATCCGCCGATCCCTGCGACGCCGCACACGATGGCCAGGCTGGCGAGAATCAGCCAGCCGCGGTGCAGCCAGCCACGGGGCAGCCCGCCCCTGGGCCGGCCGCCCTTCCCGGCGCCGGCACCGCCGTGCTCGCCGGCGCCTTGCGGGGCGCCGGTGCGACTGCGACTACTCACGACCCTGCGAACTGACAGCGGCTTATGCACGCGCCAGGCACGCTCCTTTTCCCACAGTCACCTGCCGAGTCGGCTACGGGCCCGGGCCGTGGCAACTGCCCGCCGGCGCTGGCCCAATGGCCAGTCCGATGCACCTTGGAGGTTCGCTCGCGACCGCCGTGCGGCTGCGCGCGGCCTGCCAGGGCTCCCGATTCACCTGCTGACCTCGCGGCCAGGCTAAGGACTCGGTAGCGGCCTATCGCCGCCGTTGTTTAAACGGCTGCCAAGCGATCGACTCGGTCAGCCACACTAACCAGCCGGGTTAACGCATTCAACCACTTCGCGAACTCTCGCATCAGTTTTGCGCGGTCTGCGCCGGATCAACGTGCGGCGTGGCGCCGTCAGAAGCGGGCCTAGTGTCAGTGCCTGGCCATAACGTGGCCTTGTGAGGGCTCCGGCACAGATCCGTCCGGCACGGATTCGCGTGGCGCGCAGGCGCGGCGTCCGGCCGGCCATGGAAGCGCTGCGGCGCGCCGGGCAGCGGCTGGCAGCCGCGCCAGCCACGGGCGAGCCCGAGCCGCCGCCCCCGGCCGAAGGCGGCCCCGGCCAGGCCGCGGGCGCTCTCAGCGAGCGCCGCCAGGGCGACGGGCACTACGTCAGGCTGGTGCCAGGGCTGCTGCCCGCTGGCCCGTTCCTTCCGCCAGGCGACCTGGTCGTCGTCGACGTCGAGACCACGGGCTGGCTGGCCGAGGAGGCCGGCATCACCGAGATCGGAGCGGTCAGGCTCAGTCCCGGCCGGCCAGTGGCCGAATTCTCCGCGCTGGTGAATCCCGGCGGGCCGATCCCTGCCGACATCACCGAGCTGACCGGCATCACCGACGCGATGGTGGCGTGCGCGCCGCCGATCGGCGAGGTGCTGCCGCAGTTCCTGGAGTTCGCCGCTGGCGGGGTCATCGTGGCGCACAACGCCCCGTTTGACCTCGCCTTCCTGGACGCCGCCTGCGAGCACTGCGGCATCGCCCGGCCGCCGCGAACGGTGGTCGACACCGCGGTGCTGTCCCGCCTGCTGCTCGGTCCCGGTGACGTGCCCGACCACCGGCTGGCCACGCTCTCGTGCCACTTCGACGTCGGCACGGAGCCGTGCCACCGCGCCCTCGCCGACGCCATGGCGACGGCCGAGGTGCTGAGGGGGCTGCTCAGGGTGCTCGGGCGCGGGCCCCGGCCGGCGCCAGGCCCGAGGCCAGCAGCCGGCCCGCAGGGCCCGAGGCCAGCAGCCGGCCCGCAGGGCCAGCCCGTCTACCGGCCTCGCGCCAGCCAGCAGCCGGTGGCCGCGGCCGCGCGCGCGCCAAGCCGGTACGATGTCGCCGCAGCAGGCGCTCAGGCACACCAGACGCAGGAGGCGGCCATGGTCACCGCGATCGTCCTGATCAAGGCTGACGTCACGCGCATTCCGGAGACCGCCGAGGCGATCGCTCAGATCCGGGAGGTCAGCGAGGTGTACTCGGTGACCGGCGAGTTCGACCTCGTCGCGATGGTGCGGGTGCGCGGACATGACGAGCTCGGCGACGTCATCCCGGGACTCGTGAACAAGGTCCCCGGGGTCACGCACACCGAGACGCACATCGCGTTCCGCACCTACTCCCGGCATGACCTCGACGCCGCGTTCTCGATCGGCTACCCAGACAACGCCTGATCGACGCTGCCTGGCGGCTCAACCCGCGAGCCTCCTGCTGGCCTGGGTCCAGCGGTCAAGCAGCGCCGCAGCCGCGCCGGAGTCAACCGCCTCGGCCGCCCGCGCGTAGCCGTCGGCCAGCGCGGCGGGCAGCTGGTCAGGCGCGGCGGCACCCGCCTCGGCCACCAGCGCCGCTCCGGCGTTGAGCAGCACGGTCTCGCGCACCGGGCCGCGCTCGCCCGCCAGCACTGAGCGGACCACCGCGGCGTTGCGCGGCGGATCGCCGCCGCGCAGGTCCGCGGGCTCGCACCGGGGGATGCCGATCGCGGCCGGGTCCAGCCTGGTCTCGGAGACCAGGCCGTCGCGGGCCAGCCAGACGGTGGACGGTCCCGTGGTCGTCAGCTCGTCAAGCCCGTCGTCGCCGTGGAACACCAGCGCCGAGCAGCCGCGTCCCGCGAGGACGCCGGCCAGCACGGGTCCCATCCTGGGGTCGGCCACACCGACCGCCTGGGCGTGCGGCCTCGCAGGGTTCGCGACCGGGCCGAGGAAGTTGAAGACGGTCGGCACGGCTAGCTCGCGGCGCGGCGCGGCGGTATGACGCAACGCGGGGTGATACAGCGGCGCGAACAGGAACACGATGCCGGTCTCTTGCGCGAGCTTCTCGGTCGCGGCCGGCGGCAGGTCGATCACCACGCCCAGCGCCTCGAGCACGTCGGCGGCGCCGCAGGCGGAGGACGCCGCCCGGTTGCCGTGCTTGACCACGCGTGCCCCGGCGGCCGCGGCGACGATCGCCCCCATCGTGGAGATGTTGACGGTACGGGCCCGGTCTCCGCCGGTGCCGACGAGGTCGGTCAGCCGGCCGGAAATGTTCAGCGGCGTTGCCAGCCGCAGCATCGCCGACGCGAGGCCGTCTACCTCCGCGGGTTGCTCGCCCTTCATCCGCAGCGCGATGCCGAAGCCCGCGATCTGGGCTGGCGTGGCCGCACCCTCCATGATCTCGCTCATGGCCCAGGCAGCGGCGTCGGCGGGCAGCGTCTCGCCGTCGATGAGCTGGCCGAGCAGGCCTGGCCAGGAGTGCGCTGCGTTCATCGGGATTCTCAGGGCCTTTCGGTCAGGCGAGCGCAGCCGCTCTCTCGCGCATGAGGCCGGCCAGGGCCTCGGCAAGCGCCGCCGGGTCGATCGGATGGCTGACCACGGCGTCGGCGCGGGACCAGGTTGCCAGCCAGCCGTCATCAGCCCTGCCGATGATGAGCAGCACCGGAGGGCAGTTATATATCTCGTCCTTGGCCTCGCGGCACACGCCCATCCCGCCCGACGGCTGTGCCTCGCCGTCGAGCACCATGACGTCAACGCCGCCGGCGTCGAGCAGCCTCGTCAGCGCCGGATGCGTGGCCACGTCGATCACCTCTGCCTCCGGCACGTCGGGTGCGGGGCGACGGCCGATGGCCAGCCTGACGCGGGCCCTGGTGTCCGCGTCATGGCTATACACGACAACTTTCATAACTGGATGCTACCGACTGCGCTGGCACCCGGGGGGTCGCCCTGACCTCCGAACGCGAGCCGGAACGTGACGCGCCGATCCCGATTAGGGGGTCGAGCCGCGTTCCCCTACCGGGTGTCGTAATAATGGGCGCGTGACGTCAGCATCAGACACGGCGGTCGTGCCGCGCACGCCCGCGAGCCGGCCGAACTTGGTCAGCGTCGGGACCATCGTGTGGTTGTCCTCCGAGCTGATGTTCTTCGCTGCGCTCTTCGCGATGTACTTCACGATCAAATCAGTCGATACCGGACTAGGCAAGCCCTGGCCGCAGGCCGAGCTGGACTACCCGCTGGCGACGGCGAACACGGTCGTGCTGATCTTGTCGAGCGTCACCTGCCAGATGGGCGTGTTCGCCGTGGAGCGGGGCCAGATCGGACGGCTGGGCTCCATCTTCGACGTCCGGCGCTGGGGACTGCGCGAGTGGTACGTCCTGTCGTTCATCATGGGCCTGTACTTCGTGCTCGGGCAGGGATACGAGTACCTGGACCTGATCTTCAAGCAGCACCTGACGCTGGCCTCGAGCAACTACGGCTCGGTGTTCTTCCTGACCACCGGTTTCCACGGGCTGCACGTGACCGGCGGGCTGATCGCCTTCATCTTCCTGCTCGGCCGCACCTACGCGGCCAAGCGATACACGCACGAGCAGCAGACGAGCGCGATCGTGGTGTCGTACTACTGGCACTTCGTCGACGTCGTCTGGATCGGGCTGTTCACCACCATCTACCTCCTGCCGTTGACCGGAAAGTAGGAGCAGCGTGAGAGCGATCACCGCCAGGCGCCGGCATCCGGCCGCCGGCTACGCCGTCCTTCTGCTCGCGCTGCTGATCGCCGGGCTGTGCTACGCGACGGTCACCGGGATCGGGGCCGCGTCAGCAGCCTCGCGCTCGGTCGCCGGCGGGCCGCTCATCGCCGAGGGCAAGACGATCTTCGGGCAGCAGTGCGCGAGCTGCCACGGCGACTTCGGCCAGGGAGTTGAAGGTGTCGCACCGAGCCTCATCGGCGTCGGTGCGGCCGCGGTCGACTTCCAGGTCAGCACCGGCCGGATGCCGGCCAAGGAGCCGGCCGCCGAGCAGCCGCGCAAGCCGGTCACGTTCAACCCGCATCAGATCCGTGCCCTGGCCGCCTACATCGGCTCGCTCGGCGGCGGCCCCGCGATACCGTCAGCCGCCGATGTGAGCCCCCACGGCGCCAATGCCGGGCTCGGCCAGCAGCTCTTCGTCGCTGACTGCGCCCAGTGCCACAACTTCGCCGGGGCGGGCGGCGCGCTCACGTACGGCAAGTACGCGCCGCCGCTGACCAAGTCGACGCCGCGGCAGATGTTCGAGGCCATGCTTACCGGGCCGGAAGCGATGCCGGTCTTCAACGACACCACCATCACGCCGCAGCAAAAGCGCGACATCATCGCCTACGTCACCAGGACCCGCAGCGAGCCGAACCCGGGCGGTTTCAGCCTCGGGCGGGTCGGCCCCGTGACCGAAGGGATCGTGGCCTTCGTCGGGCTGCTGCTCTTCATGGTGCTCGCGGCCATGTGGATCACTGCGAAGCACGGGAAGGCTCATGACTGACCCCACCGCCGGCCGTCAGGGCGGCGACCACGAGCGAGACGGCGGCTGGTTCGCCGGCCAGGACGCGCCAGCGCAGGACGGCCCACCGCAGGGCGGCCCAGCGCAGGACCGCACTGGCGAGACGCGCGAGCCGCGGCACCGGGTGATCGGCACGCCGCCGCCCGCCGAGGCCAGGACGATGCTGGCCTCGCCTGCCCCCGGATCCCCTGGCGGGCCGGTTCAGCCGCGTCCGCGCGAACTGCCAGCCGAGCCCGATGACCCTGCGGTCGCGAAGAAGGCTGAGCGCATCGTCGCGCTCTGCTTCCTGATCGCCATGCTGGCCGGCCTCGGGTTCATCGCGGCCTATCTGATCTTCCCCATGCACACGGTCCAGCGGGCGCAGTACTCGAACCTCGCGCTCGGCCTGACGATGGGAGTGACCTTCCTGGCCCTGGCCTGCGGCGCCGTGATCTGGGTTCGCAATGTCATGCCGACCGTCCAGCTCACCGAGGCGCGCAAGCCGCTGCGGTCGACCGATGAGGACCGCGCCGCCTTCAAGGAATCCTTCGAGGAGGGTACCCAGGCGAGCCAGATCGTCAAGCGCCCGCTGCTGCGGCGGACGCTGATCGCCGCGACGGTCCCGGTCGCGGTCGCCCCGATCGTGCTGCTGCGCGACCTGGGTCCGCTGCCGCGCAAGACGCTGGATCACACCGTCTGGCGCAAGGGCATGCGGCTGCTGAACTACGGCGGCAACACCCCGATCAGGCCCGGCGACTTCAGCTCGCCAGGCGGAATGATCACGGTCGTTCCCGACGGCTTCGAGGACGACTTCAACGCCCTGGCGAAGGCGGCCTGCATCATCATCAAGTTCGGGCCGAACGACGGCGTGGAATACACCTCTGGTTCATCGCCGGTGCCCGGCAAGGTGGTGCAGAACTGGACGGTCGACAACATCGTGGCGTACTCGAAGATCTGCACGCACGTCGGCTGCCCGGCTGCCCTGTACGAGCAGACGACGCACCACATACTGTGCCCATGTCACCAGTCGACGTTTGACGCGACGCGTGGCGCGAAGGTGATCTTCGGTCCCGCGACCAGGGCGCTGCCGCAGCTACCGATGACCGTGGACGCTCAGGGCTTCCTGGTGGCCAGGCACGATTTCACCGAGCCGGTGGGCCCGAGTTTCTGGGAGCGGGGGCCGTCAGCATGAGCATCGACAGGGCGCTGGCCGGCACCGGCAGCTGGCTGGACGACAGGCTCCGCGGCGCCAAGGGGTTCCGTGCCGTCCTCAGGAAGCTCTACCCCGACCACTGGACGTTCCTGCTCGGCGAGATCGCGCTGTACTCGTTCATCATCCTGGTGCTGACAGGCACGTTCCTCACGCTGTTCTTCAAGCCCAGCATGACCGACGTGATCTATCACGGCAATTACGTCAAGCTGGACGGCCTGCATATGAGCGAGGCCTACGCCTCGACGCTGAACATCAGCTTCGACGTGCGCGGCGGGCTTCTGATGCGGCAGATCCACCACTGGGCCGCCGACCTCTTCCTGGCCGCGATCATGGTGCACATGATCCGGATCTTCTTCACCGGGGCGTACCGCAAGCCGCGCGAGGTCAACTGGCTGATCGGCATCGTCCTCTTCACGCTCGGCCTGATCGAGGGCCTGTTCGGCTACTCCCTGCCTGACGACCTGCTGTCCGGTGCTGGCCTGCGGATTCTCCAGGGCGTGCTGCAGTCGATCCCTGTGGTGGGCACCTACCTGTCGTACTTCCTGTTCGGCGGGCAGTACCCAGGGCATTCAATCATCCCGCGGATGTACATCCTGCACGTGCTGCTGATACCTGGCCTGTTCGCGGCGCTGATCGGGGCGCACATCTTCATCATGTACCACCAGAAGCACACGCAGATGCCCGGCAAGGGCCGCACGAACAAGAATGTGGTTGGCGCGCCGGCGTGGCCGTACTTCGCCGCGAAGACCACCGCGTTGTTCCTGTTCATCTTCGCCGTCGTGGCACTCGCCAGCGCGCTCGCGCAGATCAACCCGATCTGGGTGTACGGACCTTACAACCCGCTCGCGATCTCCGCCGGGTCGCAGCCCGACTTCTACATGGGCATGCTCGAGGGCGCGCTGCGGGTCATGCCTGCCTGGCAGTGGGTGATCTTCGGGCACACATTTGTCTTCAACGTCTTCATCCCTGGCCTGCTCCCCCTCGGCTTCATCTTCACTGGCGCCGCGCTGTGGCCGTTCCTTGAGCAATGGATCACCGGGGACAAGCGCGAGCACCACATCAACGATCGTCCGCGCAACGCGCCGACCCGTACTGCGATCGGCCTGGCCGTCGTGACGTTCTACGGCGTGCTGTGGGCCGAGGGCGCCAACGACCTGATCGCCCAGCACTTCGACATCTCGCTGTACACGGTCACCCAGATCGCCAGGGTCGCGGTGATCGTAGCGCCGATCCTGGCCTACTTCATCACCAAGCGGATCTGCCTGGGCCTGCAGCGCAAGGACATCCACATGGTGCAGCACGGGCTCGAGACCGGCATCATCAGGCAGCTGCCGGACGGCGAGTTCATCGAGGAAACCCGGCCACTGGACGAGGAGGCACTGGCCAAGCTCGCGCTGCCTGAGCGACTCGCGCTGCCGGCCGGCACCGCCGAGACCGCGCAGGCCGAGGTGCCGCCCCCGGGAATGCGCGGCAGCGTCGGGCGGATCAAGGCCAGGCTCAACAAGATCATGACCGAGACCGCGCCGATGAACGGCCACGCCAACGGGCACGGCCCGGACGGCCACGGGGACGGCGAGCACGCCCCCGCCGCCATCGGCAGCCCGTCGGAGCGGGACGGCGGCGGCGAGCACGGCTCGCCCTAGCTCCTCCCGCGTCAGGCCCTAGGCGTCGTCAGTTCCCCAGAGCGGCTCGGGGATGGCGATGCCGAGGTCGGTGCCCCAGGTGTTGCGGTAGGCGACGTCGTGAGCAGGCCGCCTGGGGGCGACGCCCCAGCGGCCCGTCGGGTAGCCGAAGGAGACGCAGCCGGCCATCTCCCAGCCGCGGTCGGCGGGTACTCCGAGGACGGCGAAGGTCTCGGCCCGCCGGAAGGCGCCGAGCACGGTCGTCAGCGTGCTGCCGATGCCCTCGGCGCGGGCCGCGAGCTGGGCGCTCCAGACCGCTGGGAAGATCGAGCCGCCGCTCCTGTCGTGCCGCGCGAACGCCATCAGGAACAGCGGCACGTCCTCGAAGTGGTCGGCGAGGTGCTGCGCCGATCGCTGCACCCGCAGGAACGAGGCGCTGGCCTGGTCGTCCGGCGTCGCCCTGGCCCGCTCAAGACGCTCCCGGTAACCGGTGCTCCACAGCTGCTCGATGCACTCCCGGTAGAGCGGGCCGAGCCTGGCCTTGACCGCCGGGTCGTCGATCAGGATGAACCGCCAGTTCTGCGTGTTGCCGCCGCTCGGGGCGCGGATCGCCGCGTCCAGGATCCGCGCCTGCACCGCGCCAGGGATGGGATCAGGGCGTACCCGGCGCATCGCCCTGGTCGTGTACAGGGCTTCGTAGACGTCCAACCGCTCTCCTGACAGGACTGTGGCCCGACCGGACTTGGGGCCTGACCGGACTGGGGCCGGGCGCTAGTGCGCGAAGTGCCCCCGGTAGTACTCGAACACGAAGCCGATCACGGCCAGCACCAGGCACAGCGCGCCGACCAGGAACATCCACCAGCCGATCGCCACGCCGACCGCGGCGAGCGCGGCAGCCAGGCCGACAAAGAGCGGCCACCAGCTGTGCGGGCTGAAGAATCCGAGCTCGCCGGTCCCCTCCTCGATGTCGCCCCCGGGATCGTCCTCCGGCCGCTGCGGCAGCCGCCTGCCGGTGAACAGCACGTAGAAGCCGGTCAGGAACGCCAGCCCGACGGCCAGAGCGAGCGCGGTGCCGCCGGTCGGGTCGTGCGACAGGTTCCAGTAAAAGATGTCGGCAACGCCGAAGAAGATGGCGCAGCCGAGAAAGAGCCAGCCCTCGACTCTCATGCCTGTGCTCCTGCCTTCATCAGCCTGTAGTGTCCCCGCTCGGCGGCTTTGTGGGCATCAGTGGCTCGCACCGATCGCCTTGCGTTCCGCCGGGTCGCGGCCGGCCCTGATGTCCGGATGATGCAGATCGAACGCCGGGCGCTCGGACCTGATCCGCGGGATCGACGTGAAGTTGTGCCGCGGCGGCGGGCACGACGTGGCCCACTCCAGGGAATTGCTGAAGCCCCATGGATCGTCGACGACGACCCGTTCGCCGTGCTTCCAGGTCTTGTAGACGTTCCAGAAGAAGAACAGGTTCGAGACACCGAGTATGAACGCGCCGATCGTCGAGACCTGGTTCAGCGTCGTCGCAAGGTGTGGCAGCAGCGGATAGTTGGCGGTACGGCGCGGCTGGCCCATGACGCCGAGCCAGTGCTGCACGAGGAAGGTCGTGTTGAAGCCGATGAACACGAACCAGAAGTGCCACTTGCCGAGCGTGTCGTCGAGCATCTTGCCCGTCCATTTCGGCCACCAGAAATAGAAGCCGCCGAACATGCAGAACACGACCGTGCCGAACAAGACGTAATGGAAGTGCGCCACCACGAAGTAGGAGTCGCTGACCGCGAAGTCGAGCGGCGGTGACGCCAGGATGACCCCGGTCAGCCCGCCGAACAGGAACACGATCATGAAGCCGAGTGTGAACAGCATCGGCGTCTCGAACGTGAGCTGGCCGCGCCAGATCGTGCCGAGCCAGTTGAAGAACTTGACCCCGGTCGGCACGGCAATCAGGTACGTCATGAACGAGAAGAACGGCAGCAGCACCGCGCCGGTGGTGAACATGTGGTGCGCCCACACGGTCATGGACAGGCCGGCGATGGCGATCGTGGCGGCGACGAGGCCCTTGTAGCCGAACAGCGGCTTGCGGCTGAAAACCGGTAGCACTTCGGTGGCGATGCCGAAGAACGGCAGCGCCACGATATAGACCTCCGGATGGCCGAAGAACCAGAACAAGTGCTGCCAGAGGATGGCGCCACCGCTCTGCGCGTCGAAGACCTGGGCGCCGAATTTGCGGTCGATCTCGAGCACCAGCAGCGCCGCGGCGAGCACCGGGAACGCCAGCAGCACGAGGATCGAGGTGAGCAGGATGTTCCAGGTGAAGATCGGCATCCGGAACATGGTCATGCCCGGAGCCCGCATGCAGAAGATCGTCGTGACGAAGTTGACGCCGCTGAGGATGGTGCCAAGGCCGCTCAGCGTCAGGCCCATGATCCACATGTCCGCGCCGATGCCTGGCGAGAACAACGAGCTCGTCAGCGGCGAGTAGGCGTACCAGCCGAAGGCAGCCGCGCCGCCTGGCGTCAGGAAGCTCAGCAGCAAGATGATGCCGCCGAACGCGAACATGTAGTAGCTGAGCAGGTTCAGCCGCGGGAACGCGACGTCGGGAGAGCCGATCTGGAGCGGCATGATCTCGTTCGCGAACCCGACGAACAGCGGCGTGGCGAACAGCAGCAGCATGATCGTGCCATGCATGGTGAAGAGCTCGTTGTACTGCTGGTCCGAGACAAGGCTGAGGTTCGGCTCGAACAGCTGAGACCTGATGATCAGCGCCATCAGGCCGCCGATCAGGAAGAAGCAGAACGAGGTGATCAGGTACAAGTGACCGATGATCTTGTGGTCGGTCGAAGAGAGCCAGTCGGCCAGGATCGATCCCCTGCGGTAAGGCGCTGGCGCACCCGTGGTCGGCTCGGATGACTTGACCGCGGTCACTGCGCACCCCCGGAAGCAGAAGCAGTCTGCTGGGCCTGCTGAACGTGGATCCACCGGTCGAACTCAGCAGGCGTGACGATCTTGACCCGGAACAGCATGCGGCTGTGGTAGACGCCGCAGAGCTCAGAGCAGCGCCCGATGAACGAGCCGGTCTTCGTGGGCGTCACCGTGAAGCGGTTGGCGTACCCGGGAATGACGTCCCGCTTGAATTCGAACGGCGCGATCCAGAAGGCATGGACCACGTCCACCGACGTCAGGTTGAACTGGACCGTCCTGTTGGTCGGGATCTCCAGCAGCGGCAGCTGGCTGGAAGGCAGCCCTGGCCGCCACATCTCGCCGGTTTCCGTCACCACCTGGCCGGGTCCGGCCGCGAAATCCGGGTAGGCGAACTGCCAGCTCCACTGCTGGCCGATCACCTTGACCACGACATCGGGATGGGCCGGATTCTTGCCTATATAGTTCTCGTCCCTGGCGGTGAAGAAGAACAAGACGCCGACCATGATGAACGGCAGCACCGTGTACAGCAGCTCGATCGGCAGGTTGTAGCGCACCTGCCGCGGCAGCTGATCGCCGCGCTTGCGGTGGAAGATGACCGCCCACAAGATCCCGCCCCACACGACGATCCCGACGGCCCAGGCGGCGATCCAGGAACCCTGCCACATGGCGACGATGACCTGGCCCTGCTTGGTCACCGGGGCCAGCAGGCCCTGCCTGGTGAAGTCGTTGGACTGGCAGCCGGCCGTGGCGATCGCCAGCCCGAGCAAAAGCACGCCGCGCGGCGCCCAGCGCCGCAGCCGGGCAGCTCTCCTCCCATGACGAGGAGTCGTGCGGATGGGACTCACCGATCGCCTTCCCAGCGGGCCGTGTTACCGACTTACCGAGCCTGTCCTACAGGCTGTCGTGGAAACAGTACAACGCGCGCGGCTCCGGCCGCCCGCGACCCCCGGCAGATCGGCCGGCGGGGCTGCGGGAACTGCCGCAGGATGCCGCCGTAGGGTCAGACCTATGGCGTACTTCGATGCCGCCTCGGCCGAGCCGATGTCGGCGGCGGCGCGCGAGGCACTGCTCGCGGCGCTCGACGACGGCTGGGCCGATCCGGTCAGGCTGCACAGGGAAGGCAGGAGGGCCAGCCTCCTGCTCGACCAGGCCAGGGAACGGACGGCAGCCCTGCTGCGCTGCCGGGCCGACGAGCTCGCCTTTACGAGCTCCGGGACCCAGGCCGTGCAGCTCGCGGTGCTCGGAGCCGTCCGGGCTCGCCAGTCGGCAAGTCGCGGTCCAGGGCATGTGGTCGTGAGCGCCGTCGAGCACTCCAGCGTGCTGAACGCGGTCGCCGAGGCCGAGAGCACCGGCAGCCAGCTGACGATCGCGGGCGTCGGCGCGGACGGGCGGGTCGACACCGCCGCGTTCACGGACGCCATCAAGCGCGAACGCACCGTCCTGGCCTGCCTGCAGTCGGCCAACCACGAGGTCGGCACCATTCAGCCGGTGGCCGAGATCGCCGCGGAATGCGGAGCGGCCGGGGTACCGCTCTGCACCGATGCCGCGGCGTCGGCCGGCCGGGTGCCCATCCCTGCCGGATGGTCCATGCTGACGGCGAGCGCGCACAAGTGGGGCGGCCCGCCCGGCGTCGGGGTCATGGTGATCCGCAAGTCGGTCCGCTGGCGTCCTCCGCTGCCGCCAGGCAGCCGCGAGGGGCACCGCGTGCCGGGCTTCCCGAACCTTCCAGCGATCATGTCGGCCACCGCCGCGCTCGAGGCGTTCGAGGCCGGAAGGGACGGAGCCGACATCGCGCTCCGGCTGCTGACCGGCCAGATCAGGGACCGCCTCAAGACACTGATCCCTGACTGCGTCGTGCACGGAGACCATACGAACACGTTGCCCCATATCGTCGCGTTCTCCTGCCTGTATATCGATGGCGAGGCTCTCGTTATCGAACTCGACAAGGCCGGCTTCTCGGTATCCTCAGGCAGCGCGTGCGCGAATGACACGCAGCAGCCGAGCCATGTGCTCGCCGCGATGGGCGCCATCACGCACGGCAACGTCCGCGTTTCGCTGCCGCGGAACACCACGGAGGAATCGGTGACCGGCTTCCTGAACGTCCTGCCCGACATCGTCGGCCGCCTGCGGGGCAGCACAGGATCACGCCGGCAGCGATCGAGCCAGGACCGGAGCTGACCAGTTGATCTCTCAGCCGCCTGCCGACTTGCCTGGTGCCACGCATCAGGCGGCGCTCAGCATTGACGCCCTCGGCAGGAAGTGCCCGCTGCCGATCATCATGCTGGCCGAGCGGATCGGCGAGGTCGCCGTCGGCGAGGTGGTCGAAGTGCTCGCCGACGATCCGGCGGCGAAGACCGACGTGCCGGCCTGGTGCGGACTGAAGTTCCACGACTTCGCCGGGTCCGCTGATCTCCCCGGTGAAGGCGGCTGGGCGTTCTATATCCGGCGCAGCTACTGATGTACTGAAACGCGGCAGTGACTGGTGTTCCGGCGGGCCGGGCACCTGGTCCCTTACACTCGCCTCGTGGCCCGGCGGGCCCTTCCGCTGCAGCAGCTGGTCTACCGGCAGCTCATGTACCTGGTGACCATTCAGTCGGTGATGACGGCGCTGCTGGGCGCCCGGCACCGCTGGCAGGTCATCGCCAGGACGGGCGTGTTCTGCGGCACGCAGGGCACGCGTCAGCCACCGCCCAGGATGGCCGCCCGAGGTAGCGGCTAGCCGAGGTTCCTGGCGATCTCGGCGGCCGCGTCTGCCCCGTAGGCCGCCGCCAGCCTGCGCTCCAGCGCCTCGGGCGCGAGGTGGTACTCCTGGGTTCCCGTCGTCTCGAGCGCGTGCGCCGCGATCATGTTGCCAAGCTGCGCGGCCCGCTCCAGGCTGAGATTCCAGGAAACGGCGGCAAGGAATCCGGCACGAAATGCGTCGCCGGCACCGGTCGGCTCCTTCGGCTTCACGCCAGGCACACATGGAACGACGATCGGCTGATGCCCGGCCCGGTCGATACGGGCGCCTTGACCGCCCAGCGTCGTGACCCGGACGGCGACCCGCTCATTCAGGTCGTCGGTCGACCAGCCGGTCTTGTGTTCGGTCAGCGTGGCCTCGTACTCGTTGCAGAACAGGTAGTCAGCGCCCGTCAGCAGGGTCCTGACCTGCTCGCCGTCGAGCCGCGCGAGCTGCCAGGAGGTGTCGGCGGCGAACGGAATCTGGTTCTGGCCGCACTGCTTGGTGAAGGCGAGCATCGCGTCGGGATCGCTGGCGCCGATCAGTACCAGGTCAACCCTGCCCGTCAGCTCGGCGAGGTCGATCTGCCTGTCCTCGGTCATCGCGCCAGGGTAGAAGGAGGCGATCTGGTTCATGTCGCCGTCGGTCGTGCCGATGAACCTGGCCGTGTGATGGTGCGCGGACTCGCGCACCGCGCTCGTGTCGACCCCGTGGTCTTCCAGCCAGTCGCGGTAGCCGGCGAAGTCGCTCTGCCCTGCCGTGCCCACCAGCAGCGGGCGCAGTCCGAGGCAGCCAAGCCCGAACGCGATGTTCGCCGCCACCCCGCCCCGCCTGATCACGAGCGTATCGACCAGGAAAGACAAGGCGATCTTGTCGAGCTTCTCTGGCATCAGCTGGTCGACAAAACGCCCGGGGAAGGTCATCAGGTGGTCGGTGGCGATCGACCCGGTCACTGCGATGCGCACGGCGGTCCTTCTGGGCTGCGGTGAGGAAAGCAGACTCAGGCTACAGGCTCAGGCTCAGCAGCAGAACGGCTCCCGGCAAGCGCGCGGCCGGCGCCGTAAGCGGCGCCGGCCAGCAGAACCGGTCAGAATCCGGCCGTATCAGTGGAACGAGTCTCCGCAGGCGCAGGAACCGGTCGCGTTCGGGTTGTCGATCGTGAACCCCTGCTTCTCGATCGTATCCACGAAGTCGATGGTGGCGCCGGTGAGGTAAGGACCGCTCATCTTGTCGGTCACGACCTGCACGCCGCTGTAGGTGCTGACGATGTCGCCGTCGATCTCGCGCTCGTCGAAGTACAGCTGATAGCGCAGGCCAGAACAGCCCCCCGGCTGAACCGCGATACGCAGCCGGAGGTCGTCACGATCCTCCTGGGCAAGCAGGCTGCTGACCTTCGTGGCGGCAACCTCGGTGAGGATGACGCCCTGAGCCACGTCGTCCTGAACTGTCATCTGGTTAGCTCCCGTAGTCAAGGGTGCCGCACGTGCCGCACGGCGGGTCCATGCCCAGTCCAACGATATGCCAGTCCGGCACATTCCGCTTCCAGCGGCTCCATCTCCGGCCCGCGCCGGCTCCTTCCCGCCTGTGCCGGGTGAACGCACGCCAGGCGGCGCGGGTATGCTTGGTATCGTCAGTTCGACGATAAGTCGGTGAAGTGGGGCTCGCCATGTCCAGATCGCCAGATCAGGTCACTATCCAGAGGCCGTCACGCCGCGCGGCGAACGCGCGGCGCGGCAGGGACCTGCCGTTGCTCGTCCTCGGTGCCGGTTCTGACCCGAACAGCGAGCGCGGCGTCTCCTGCCCTGGGGACCTGCCGTCGCCCTCCGACCCGGCGCTGGTGCGGCGCGCCGAGCGGGCCAGAGCCGAGCTCGGCGACCGCGCGTTCATACTTGGTCACCACTACCAGCGTGACGAGGTCATCGCGTTCGCCGACGTCACCGGCGATTCCTTCAAGCTGGCCAGGGAGGCAGCGGCCCGGCCAGAGGCCGAGTACGTGGTCTTCTGCGGCGTGCACTTCATGGCCGAGTCGGCCGACATCCTGACGTCGGATTCCCATCAGGTCGTCCTGCCTGACCTGGCAGCAGGCTGCTCGATGGCCGACATGGCCAGCTACAGCCAGGTCGAGGAGTGCTGGGAGGAGCTGGAAGACCTCGGCCTGGCCGACGACGTCGTCCCTGTCACCTACATGAACTCCTCAGCCGACATCAAGGCCTTCACCGGCCGGCACGGCGGCACCGTCTGCACATCATCCAACGCCAGGCGCGCGCTCACCTGGGCGCTGAGCAAGGGCAGCAAGGTGCTGTTCCTGCCTGATCAGCATCTGGGCCGCAATACGGCAGTGCTCGAACTCGGCATGAGCCTCGACGACTGCGTCGTCTGGAATCCGCACCGGCCCGGCGGTGGGCTCGACCCTGAGGCGCTGCGCAAGGCAACCATTATTCTCTGGCGCGGGCACTGCTCGGTGCACGGCCGTTTCACCGCGGACAACGTAGCCGAGGCCCGGCGGCGCATCCCCGGCGTGAAGGTCCTCGTGCACCCCGAATGCGTGCACGAGGTCGTGACGGCCGCCGATCAGGTCGGCTCCACCGAGAAGATCATCGCCACCATCGAGCAAGCCCCGGCAGGATCGGCCTGGGCTGTCGGCACCGAGCTGAACCTCGTGCAGCGGCTCGCCGGCGCCCATCAGGACAAGAACGTGGTCTTCCTGGACAAGGCCGTCTGCTACTGCTCGACGATGAACAGGATCGACCTGCCGCACGTGGTCTGGGCGCTGGAGTCGCTCGCGTCCGGCCAGGTCGTGAACCGGATCACGGTCGACCCCCAGACCGCCTCGCAGGCCAGGGCCGCGCTAGACCAGATGCTCGCCCTACCCTGACCAGCCCTGACCTCACCAGCCCTGACCTGACCAGCGCTGCCCTGACCTGGCCGCTCACAGGCCGGGCGCGCCCCAGACCGGGAACCAGCGGCCGAGGTCGGCCTCGATCTTCAGGTCATTGCCGAGGACGCCGCGGACCTGGAGTTCTGTGGCGTTGTCCCGGCGCTCGCCGCCATGCGGGGCGAACGGGTAGAAGGTGCCCCGCTTGTACAGGTACACCAGGCCGAGCCGCGTACCTGAGCTGTCGCGGAAGGCCAGGATCGTGCACAGCAGCAGCGGCCCGAACCCGCCTGCCTCGAGCGAGGAGTTCACCGCGTGCAGGTCGGTGACCAGGCCCTCGATGTCGTCCGGCGTGTGCGTGCAGACCAGCCAGGTGAAGCCGTAGGAGTCCGCCGTGACCTCGACGGCCGTCTTGTTCTGGCCCATCGAGAGCAGCTCCTTCACCTCCTTCTCGATGTCGCTGAAGGCCCTGCCCTCAGCGGCGCGGAAGCACACGGAACCGCTCCCGGTGGGCTTGAAGTCGGTGGCCGCCTCGAGGGTGATCGCCGCCGACGGCAGCGCGAACAGCGCGTCCAGGTTCGGCGGCACCGGCTTGGTCCTGCCGAGCAGCGCGTCGAGCAAACCCACGCGATCTACCTCCCTAGGTCGCGGCACACCGCGACGCTGCGCAGCCGGCTGCCTACCTGCTGAGCTGCTGCGAGATCTTGTCTAGTTCGCGAAGCCGCCGCTCGAGCGACGGGTGCGTCGAGAACAGGTTCGACAGGCTCCACTGGCCGCGGCCCGCCGCGAGCGCTGGCGTGAAGTAGAAGGCGTTCAGCGGCTCGGCTGCGCGCAGGTCCCTGGTCGGGATCCGCGCCATGTCCCCGCTCACCTTGACCAGAGCGCTGGCCAGAGCCGACGGCTGGCCGGTCAGCAGCGCGCCCGACCGGTCCGCCGAGAGCTCGCGGTACCTGGACAGCAGCCTGATCAGCAGGAAGCTGATCGCGTAGACCACCACTCCGATCAGCAGCACGATCAGCACCACCGGAATCGTGTTCTGGTCGTTGTTACTACGGCCACGGCCGCGGCCGCCGCCGCCGAACAGCTCGGAGTAGAACGCGAACCTGACCAGCAGCGCGGCCATGATGCCGAGGAACGACGCGATCGTCATCACGGCGACGTCCTTGTGCGCGACGTGCGACATCTCGTGCGCGAGCACGCCCTCGAGCTCCTTCGTGTCCAGCCGGCGCAGCAGGCCCTGGGTGACGCAGACAACAGCGACCTTGCTGCTGCGGCCGGTCGCGAACGCGTTGGGCATGTCCGTGGGCGCGATCGCCACCCGCGGTTTGGGCATGTCCGCGAGCGCGCAGAGCCGGTCGATCACGCCGTGCAGCTCCGCCGCCATGGGCCCGTCCTGCGGGCTGACCAGCTGAGCACCCGCGGTGCTCAGCGCGATCTTGTCCGACCAGTAGAACGAGGCGAAGGAGATCCCTACCGCGAAGATGACGGCGATGAAGATGATGCCGCCCTGGCTGACATTGCTGTACTGCGCGAGCAGCACGACGATCGCGACGATGAATGCCGTGAAGACCAGGCCAAGCAGGAACATGGTCGCGCCCATCCGCGCGATCAGGCCCCTGTCAGTTGCGTACCGTGTACGAGCCATCGCCGCCTCCGTTTCGATCCCCGGCGTCTGCGAAGCCGACGCCTTCATTACATCGCAACAGTGGCGATGGTGTGAGCGGCCTCGGCCCGCCCGGGCGCATAGGGTACGGCCGCGGCCTGGACGGTTGCCGCAGGCAGGGGGGCAAAATGCCCGACTGCCTCCGGTTTAGCACGAACGATCCCGCATGCCGGACGAGGAACATTCAGGTAGGTCTCAGCGAAGTCTCAGCCAGGGATAAGGCCGCCGTCGGTCAGCAGCTCGCGTACTTCCTCGATGGTCGCGCCCTCTCGCGGCAGGATCAGCTCAGAAGGCTCGATGGCATCTGGCGGCAGCTCGACCCCGACCGCACGCGCCTTGGCGAGCAAGGAGCTCAGAGCGGAGCCGAAGGCGGCCTCGTCGTTCTGATCGACCGCCTTCTCCAGCTCGGCATCCAGCTTGTTCAGGTCTTCGACCGCGGAATCCTCCAGCTTGAGCTGGCCCTCGCCCATGATCCTGATGATCATCTAGGCACCTCCCGAGCCAGGCTGCTCCTTCTGGAAGCTGGTACCGCTCGGCTGGCCGACCGCCGAGTCGGGCTGTCCTGACGATCCGGCGATCTCCTTCGGCGCTTCGCCGCCTGCCAGCTCGGCCTTCATCCGCTCGAGCTCAGCGTCGATGCCGCCGCTCGCGCCCATCCGGTCGAGCTCAGCCTGGATGTCGTCAGGCGCCGGCCCGCCGAGCGCGTCGGTCAGCGCGCCTGAGGCCATCAGCTCGTCGATCGCCCCGGCCCGCGCCTTCATCTGCTCGGTCTTGTCTTCGGCGCGCTGGATCGCAAGGCCGACGTCGCTCATCTCCTCCGAGATGCCGGTGAAGACCTCGTTGATCCTGGTGGTCGCCTCTGCCGCGGTGTAGGTGGCCTTGATCGTCTCCTTCCGCACCCGGAAGGCGTCAACCTTGGCCTGCAGGCGCTGCGACGCAGCGGTCAGCTTCTCCTCTTCGCCCTGCAGCGAGGCGTACTGTGCCTGCAGGTCAGACAGCTGCCCCTGGGCGCCGGCCTTGCGGGACAAAGCCTCGCGGGCCAGGTCCTCCCGGCCTGCGGCGAGCGAGTCACGCGCCTGCCGGTCCAGCTTGTCGGTCGTCTGCTGGAGCTGGTTCATCTGCAACTCGACCCGCTTGCGCGATGTGGCCACGTCGGCCACTCCGCGCCGCACCTTCTGCAGCAATTCAAGCTGCGTCTGGTAGGAGTAATCCAGGGTTTCCCGCGGATCCTCCATCTTGTCGAGCTGCTTATTGGCCTTGGCCCTGAAGATCGTCGAAACCCGCTTCATCACGCCCATAAGCGCGACCTTCCCCTCATCCTGTCTGACCGGCACGGCGCGGAAGCCTGCAGAAGCAGGCCGTCGCGCTCCGCGACGGGAATGCTCGCGAGATGCTGGATTCCCAGCCTATGGCCTCGCGCAAGGAACGTCATCACGGCGGCCTCGGCAATGCACCGTATCTCCTCCTGGTAGCTCCGGGGACACAGCCGCCGGGGGGTTCAGGAGGGTCGGTCCCCCCTGGTAACTCGCGGGGGTTTCGTCCGCCCATCCCGGTAGGCTGTCAGCGTGTTCCGACGACGCAGTGCATCCGCTTCCTCCCTGGCCGAGGATGATCAGGCAGCGCAGGCCGCTGACCAGCCCGTCAAGCAGGCCGGCAAGGGCCGTCCCACGCCGAAGCGAAGCGAGGTCGAGCGCCGCAGGAGGCAGCCGTACTCCCCGCCGCCGACCGACAAGAAGACAGCGGCTGCCCAGCAGCGCGAACGGCGGCGCGCGGACCAGCGACGCCGGATGGAGGCCATGAAGCGCGGCGAGGAGTGGGCGCTCGCGACAAGGGATCGCGGCCCGGTGCGCGCGCTCGCGAGGGACTACATCGACTCGAGGCGGCTGGTCATCAGCGAGTACATCTTGTTCGCTGTGTTCGCGCTGATCCTGCTGGTCTTCGCGTTCGGGGCCGCCAAGAACTCCTCCATCGTGCTGTACATCGAGCTCGGCATCGTGCTGCTGATCGCGATCGAGGCGCTCTACCACGCCACCATGGTGCGCCGCCTGGTCAGGCAGCGGCTGCCTGGCGAGAGCACCCGCGGGATCGCCTGGTACATCGCCAAGCGCGCCATCAGGCTCAGGAGCTCCCGGATCCCGCCGGCCAGGGTGGCCAGGGGCGAGGCGATCTGATGGAGTTCCGCCATCTGGGCCGCAGCGGCCTGAAGATCAGCGAGATCGCCTACGGCAACTGGATCACCCACGGCTCGCAGGTCGCCGAAGACGCCGCGAAGGCGTGCGTGGCCGCGGCACTCGACGAGGGCATCACCACGTTCGACACCGCGGACGTCTACGCGGGCACGAAGGCCGAGGAGGTGCTCGGCCGCGCGCTGCACGGCGTCCGGCGCGAATCGGTCGAGATCTTCACGAAGGTGTTCTGGCCGACCGGGCCAGGGGTGAACGACCTGGGCTTGTCCCGCAAGCACATCATGGAGTCGGCGCACAACTCGCTGCGCCTGCTGGGAACCGACTACGTGGACCTGTATCAGGCGCACAGGTATGACCACGAGACGCCGCTCGAGGAGACCATGCGCGCCTTCGACGACCTCGTGCGTCAGGGCAAGGCGCTATATATCGGCGTCTCGGAGTGGCGCAGCGAGGAGATCGCGGCCGCGCTGCGTATCGCGGGGCAGATGGGCCTGGACCGGATCGTCTCTAACCAGCCCCAGTACAACATCATCTGGCGCGTGATCGAGTCCGAGGTAGTCCCGTTGTGCGAAAAAGAAGGGATCGGGCAGATCGTCTGGTCGCCCATCGCGCAAGGCACGCTGACCGGCAAGTACGCACCTGGCGCCGCGCCGCCGGCCGGATCGCGGGCGACCGACGACCGCGGCTCGAGCTTCATCCGCGAGTACCTGACCGACGACATCCTCGGCCGCGTCCAGCAGCTCAAGCCTGTCGCCGACGAAGCCGGGCTGAGCCTCTCGCAACTCGCAGTGGCGTGGACGCTGCAGAACCCGAACGTGTCCGCGGCGATCGTCGGCGCCACCCGGCCTGAGCAGGTGCGCGAGAACGCCAAGGCGTCTGGCGTCAGGCTGGATCCGCAGGCGCTGGCGAGGATCGATGAGATCTTCGGCCCGGTGATCGTCAGGGACCCGGCGCTGACCTCCAGCCCCGCACGCCGGTAACGTGCTAGTCCTCAATGGGACGCAGGCTCATCGGGCCGTATTCGCGCCTGCCGTCCTCCATCAGGCTCACCTGATCGACGCCAGAATCCAGCAGGCTGCGCCATTGCTCGCCAAGCCACGTCTCCGCGTCCCCCTGGCTGCCGAACGTCTCCTTCGGCAGGCTTCGCGACCCTGCCGGCGTGCCATCTGCCTTCTCGAACTGCCACGTCCAGGTCATCTTCCCCACTATGCCAGCCGGGCTGGCCACACCAGCCACGCAAGCAACACGCGCTGGTCAACTTGACCGGAATTCGGGCATTAATCTGGAATTCAGGATGCGAATACGCCAAGGTGGCGCCCCGAAACTGTTAAGTTCTATGGGCTAGCGTCTCGCGGCGGATCCCCCGACCTCCGCCCGGATCGGCCCCGTCAGCAAGGTGGTGGACGGCATTGACCCGCGTTGTCGTCATTGGTGATCTCATGACCGACACGGTCGCCCATGCGATGCTGCCCCTGGCCAAGAGCAGTGACACGCCCGCGACGGTCACCATGCACGGAGGCGGGTCAGGCGCGAACATCGCCGCGTGGCTCGCGGTCGACGGTGCCGAGGTCGCGTTCGTGGGCCGCCGCGGCGCCGACATCGCGGGCCGCAACCGAGATATGGAGCTGATGGGTTACGGTGTCGACGCCCGGCTCGTCATGGACCCGGAGCGGCCGACCGGAATGTGCGTGGTTATGGTCACGCATAAGGGCGATCAGACGATGCTGTCCGATCCTGGCGCGAACGCCGCGCTCTCGCCCGACGACCTGCCCCAGGATCTGTTCGCGCCCGGATGCCACTTGCACGTCTCCGGCTACACGCTGCTCAACACCGGGTCGAGGCAGGCCACGCTCGCGGCGATCGCCATGGCGAGGCGGGCCGGGATGACGATCTCGGTAGACGGGGCTTCCTCAGCGCCGCTCGAGCGGGTCGGCGCCGAGCCGTTCCTGCAGATGACCAACGGGGCGACGCTGCTGTTCGTCAACGCCGAGCAGGGCCGGGTGCTGACCGGCCGGATCGAGCCAGAGCAGGCAGCACGGGTGCTCAACGCCTGGTACCCGCACGTGGTCATGAAGCTTGGCGCGGACGGCGCGCTGTTCTATGCCAACGGCAGGCCCGATCCGGTACGGGTGCCGGGCCTGCCGATCGAGCGGATGGTGGACAGGACGGGCGCCGGCGATGCGTTCTGCGCGGGATTCCTGCCGTGCTGGCTCGACAAGAAGCCCCCGGGCGAGGCCCTGACCAGCGGCTGCCGCCTGGCCGCCAAGGCGATGGGGCTGACCGGAGCCAGGCCGCTGCTGTAACGGCTCCACTTTCCCGACGCCAGGCGCAGTGACTCCAGGTGTCGATCGTCCATCCATCACCACTTTGCGCAATGAATGGACCATCGATACTCGTGGCCGACCGCTGCCGCCTCACCTCGACATACTTAGGCCATGACCGACTACCTGACCGGCTTGTTCTCGCTGAACGGCCTTGTCGCGGCCGTGACGGGCGGAAGCTCGGGGATCGGCAAGGCCATGGCCGGCGCGCTCGCGAGCGCCGGCGCGAGCGTGGTCATCGTCGCCCGCCAGCCTGGGCCGCTCGACGAGGCTGTGGCGGAGATCAGGTCGGCCAGCGGTTCGGCCGAGCGGGTCAGCGCGGACCTCGGCGACCGGTCCGCTATCGCGAGGACCTGCGAGCAGATCAGCGAGCCGTTCGGCCCGCCTGACATCCTCGTCAACGCCGCCGGGGTGAACATCAGGCCGCCGCTGCACGAGCTGACGCCAGAAGACTGGGACCGCACGATCGAGGTGAACCTGGCGGCACCGTTCCTTCTCGGCCAGCGTTTCGGCCCTGGCCTGGCCGCCCGCGGCTGGGGCCGCATCATCAACGTCGCCTCGCAGCAGGCCATCAGGGCGTTCGGGAACAGCGGGGCCTATGGCGCGTCCAAGGGCGGGCTCGTCTCCCTCACCAGGTCGCAGGCCGAGGCGTGGTCGGGGGCGGGAGTGTGCTGTAACGCGATCGCGCCAGGGTTCGTCCCGTCGGCGATGACCAGGCACGTGGCCGCTGACCCGGTTCGCTCAGCGGCGCTCGCGGCCCGCACGATGATGGGCCGCAACGGCGTGCCAGAGGACTTCGAAGGTGTCGTCGTGTTCCTGGCCAGCAACGCGAGCGGCTACATCACCGGACAGCTGATCTGCGTAGACGGCGGCTTCAGTGCCAGCTAACCACCGGGCCAGCTAACCACCGGGCCAGCTAACCACCGGGCCAGCTAACCGGGCGTCATGACCTACGGCGTGCTCTGGCTGTTCACCGACGCCACGCCGACGACCACCACCAGGATCCCGACCACGAGGATGCCGACGAAGCCGAGTATCACGCCGGTGATCGCCAGCCCGCGGCCCGCCTCGCCTGAGCGGCTGATCTGCTTGATCGAGACGAACCCGAGCACGACCGCCAGGATCGCCGCGAGCAAACCGGGGAGCAGGAAGATGATCCAGCCCACGGACTGGGTGATGCCGAGTACCAGCGAGGTGACCGCCATGGTGTTGGTCCGGCGGCTGATGCCAGGCCGCGGCGTCGGCTGGTACGCCGCACCCGTCATGGCCGGCATGCCGGCGGCGACGCCGGGGCCGTAGGCCTGGGGATTCTCGGCGGGCGAGAACGCGGTAGGCGGCGTGTACCCGGGCGCTCCCGCGGAGTACCCGGCGGCCGCAGGCGAGTAGCCGGGCGCATAGCCGGCCCCCGGCGGCGAGTAGTCCGCGGCGGGCTGATAGCTGTCCTGGCCAGACTGATAGCCACCACCCTGGCCAGGCTGATAGCCGCCCTGGCCGGGCGGCTGGCTCGCCGGGCTCTGCTCATAGCCCGGCGGCGGGTAGCTGGACGCCGAGCCTGCCGAGCCTGCCGGACCCTCGCTTCCCGGGCCCTGGCCTGGCGAGATGACCGCGGATGCGCCCGGATAGCTTCCGGCCGTCGGCGGGGCGCTGTCCCGCACCCGTGAGTAGCTGTCCTGGCCCGACCCGAAGCTGTCCGGCGCCGGCTGGCGTTCCGCCGGCGCGCGCTGGCCGGGCGGGTGACTGTCATATCCAGGGCTGGCCTCGGTCGCGGCCGCGCCGAGGGAGCCGCCGCCAGGGGGCTGCGCGCTCGGGGCGGCGTCGTTCGTCTCGCTGATGCCAAGCGCCACGGCGATCTCGCCAGTGACCCAGCGGCACGCGTCTGGCGTGAGCGGGGACCGCGCCGAGAACGACGACGCGGTCAGGCTGATCGCCGTGCTCGAGTCCATGCCCTGGGAGACGTGTTCTTTCAGGCTGTCCGCCAGGCCGGCCTCGGCGGCGGCGACGAGCAGGTTCTTCTCCCGCGGCGCGTCCGGGAGCAGGTCCTTGAGCAGGTTCGACATTGTCCGCGGACTGGAGAGCGCGGCAATGCCGTGCTCGGGGTCGGTCACGATCGCGTTCAGAGCCGCGCGCGCCTCATCGGCGTGCTCCCAGGGCAAGTCAGCCATCCGGCTCCCTCCGCAGCCAGCCCGCTGACCGCGTGGTGCCGGAACTCAGGCGATGGCCGATGATCGGATCTCGATAGTCGCCGAAATGCAAGGTGCAATTCGGCAACAAGCACATGCTATCTCGCATCCGACGCACCCTGGTCCGGTTGAGAAGACGCGCCGAATGGCCGCCCGGGCGTTATGCGCTGGGCTGTGGCCGGCCGGGCCGTTATGCGCTGGGCTGTGGCCGGCCGGGCCGTTACCGTGCTGACCGGGCCGTTGCGCGAGGTCGCTACGCGCCCGTCCGGTAGTGGTAGTGCGCCGATCCGACTCCGAGCAGGATCGCCCAGAGGATCCCGCCGAGCACGCCGAGCACGCCGAGCACGATGCCCGCGATCGCCATGCCGCGGCCGCCCTCACCCCTGGTCCTGATCTGGGCCATCCCGCCCAGCCCGAAGCCCATCGCGAGCACAGCGGCGATGAACCCCGGCACGAGCAGGAAGAACCACAGGAGGAACTGGGCGAGCCCGCAGACCAGCGCCGCGATGGACAGCCCGTTGGTACGAACGCCGAGCGGCTGCGGGCCGTAGGCGTAGCCAGGCGGGACATAGCCGCCAGGGCCCTGGGTCACGCCGGGCGGGTTCATGCCCTGCTGACCGTGCCATTGACCCTGGCCCTCCGGGCCGGCCGCTGGCCCTGGCACCGGCTGACCCATGCCCTGCTGGCCTGTGCCGGGCTCTCCCGTTCCTGACTGTGCCTGATCGCGCGGTTGCTCAGGAACACCCATCGCTCCCCCCGGCAGTGCTACGGTCCGTAGCGACTCGACTACCCAGCCGCGCGATGCTGAACCGCCGCGCGGTGGCTAAGAGCCGCTGCTGCTCGCCGCGGTACCGACGAGAGCGACAATGATGATGATCACGACGATCACATCCAGGACCAGCTGCACATACCCGAGGATCAGGCCCGCGAGCGCGAGACCCGCTCCCTGCTCCCCTGTCTGGCTGATTCTCCTGCGCGCCATGTGGCCGAGTATGATCGCCGGAATGCCGCTTAGCGGGCCAAACAGTACGAAAGACGCGATCCCGCAGATCAGCGAGGCAACCGCGAGCCCGTTCGTCTGCCCGCCGTAGCCTGTCCCGCCCGTCCAGGCGGGCGCCCCCTGATACCCGGCCTGCGGGTATCCCGCCTGCCCGTAAGCAGCGGGCTGCTGCAGCGCGCTGGGCTGCCCGTATCCGCCCTCCTGGCCGTAGCCCTGCTGGCCGTAGCCCTGCTGGCCGTAACCCTGCTGGCCGTAGCCGCCTTGCTGGCCCGCGCCCTGCTGGCCGGAGCCTGGCTGGCCGTAGCCGCCCTGCTGGCCGGCGCCGCCCTGCTGGCCGTATCCGCCTGGCTCACGGCCGATTGTCGGCTGATCGCCGAAAAAGCCCGGCGACTGGCCTTGGCCCGCAGGCTGATCAGGAAAACCCATCATGCGCCCCTCACGGCATAGCCCGAGACTCGACTGCCCGGCTGAACTAGTGCCGACAGTTGGCGAACCTATCAGCACGAGCCGGCATGTCCTAGCCATCTCGGCTGCGGCCTCAGCGCTCCCGATACGACGGCACAGATGCAGCGGCGCGCCGGACTCGCGTCGTGGCTGGCGGCGGCCAGAACACGGCACAATGGCGGTCATGGCACGACGCAGCACGACAACCCCGCCGCCCGATGACTTCGAAGAGAACATCGTCGACATCGACGTCACCGAGGAGATGCGGGCCAGCTACCTCGAATACGCCTATTCGGTGATCTACCAGCGCGCGATTCCCGACGCGCGCGACGGACTGAAGCCGGTGCAGCGCAGGATCTTGTACCAGATGTCGCAGATGGGCCTGCGCCCTGACCGTGCGCACGTCAAGTGCGCGCGGGTGGTCGGCGAGGTGATGGGGCGGCTGCACCCGCACGGCGACACGGCGATCTACGACGCCCTGGTACGGCTGGCCCAGCCGTTCGCGATGCGGCTGCCGCTGGTCGACGGGCACGGCAACTTCGGCTCGCTCGGCGGCGACGACGCGCCAGCGGCTATGCGGTACACCGAGGCGAGGCTCGCGGCCGCCGCGATCGAGATGACCGCGTCACTTGACGAGGACACCGTCGACTTCGTGTCCAACTACGACGGAACCGAGCAGCAGCCTGAGGTCCTTCCGGCCGGACTGCCGAACCTGCTCGTCAACGGAACCGCCGGCATCGCGGTCGGGATGGCGACCAACATGGCGCCACACAACCTCGGCGAGGTGATCGCCGCAGCCAGGCACCTGATCGCCAACCCTGACGCCTCGCTCGACGAGCTGATGCGGTTCGTTCCGGGACCCGACCTGCCGACGGGCGGCAAGATCGTCGGCCTGGACGGGATCAGGGATGCGTACGAAACCGGCCGCGGCATCTTCAGGACCAGGGCGGCCGCGCGAATCGAGCAGCTCACCCCGCGCCGGACGGGCATCGTGGTGACCGAGCTGCCCTATGGCGTCGGCCCCGAGAAGGTCGTCGCCAGGATCAAGGACCTGGTCCAGGCCAAGAAGCTGAACGGCATCTCTGACCTGAAGGACCTCACCGACCGGCACCGCGGCCTGCGGCTGGTGATCGAGCTACGGAACGGGTTCCATCCCGAGGCCGTGCTCGATGAGCTCTACCGGCTGACACCGATGGAAGACACGTTCGGTATCAACAATGTCGCGCTCGTCGACGGCCAGCCGCGGGTGCTCGGGCTGCGTGAGCTGCTGCGGATCTACGTCGACCACAGGCTCGAAGTGGTCAGGCGCCGTACCGAGTTCCGCAGGGGCAAACGAGCCGACCGGCTGCACCTGGTCGACGGCCTCATCATCGCGCTGCTCAACATCGACGAGGTCATCCAGGTCATCAGGACCAGCGACGACGCCGCGGCCGCCAAGGAGCGGCTGATGGCCATCTTCGACCTGACAGCGGTGCAGGCACAGTACATCCTCGACACCCCGCTGCGCCGCCTGACCAGGTACGACCGGCTGGAGCTGGAACGCGAGCGGGACACGCTGCAGGCCGAAATCGCCGAGCTGACCGCCATCTTGGAGTCAGAGGACAGGCTCCGCGAGCTCGTGTCGTCCGAGCTCGGCGCCGTCGCCGAGAAGTTCGGTACCCCGCGTCGCACCGTCCTGCTCGAGGGCAGCGGCGCGCAGCGCACCGCCGCGGTCCCGCTCGAGGTAGCCGACGAGCCGTGCACCGTCCTGCTCTCATCGGCCGGATTGCTGGCCCGCACCGCGGTACGCAAGCAGGGTCAGCTGGAACTGCAGGAAGAAAACCAGAATGGCCAACGGGACTCTCGCGCGACTGCCAGCGGCGGGCCAGCCAGGGCACGGGGCCGGGCCCAGGAGCCGCGGTCCGCGCACGACGTGATCGTCTCAGCCGTGCCGTCGACCGCCCGCGGAACCATCGGCGTGCTGACCTCGCAGGGCAGGCTGATCAGGCTCGGCGTACTCGAGCTGCCTGCCCTGCCGCCGACCGCGCACGCCCCCGGCCTGTCTGGCGGAGCGCCGGTCAGCGAGTTCGTCGAGACCGAGCGCGGCGAGACCATCGTCGCGATCGTCGCTGCCGACGGCACTGGCGCGGGCCTCGCGCTCGGCACCGCGAACGGCGTCGTCAAGCGGGTCGCTCCTGACTACCCGCAGAACGCGCCGGAGTTCGACGTCATCGCGCTCAAGGAGGGCGACAGCGTGGTCGGCGCCGTTCAGCTCGAGAGCGAGGACGAGGATCTGATCTTCATCACCAGCGACGCGCAGCTGCTCAGGTTCGGCGCGTCTTCGGTTCGGCCGCAGGGCAGGGCGGCGGCCGGGATGGCCGGGATCAGGCTCTCACACCGCGCTTCCGTGGTCTGGTTCGGCGCGATCGATCCCCGCGAGGCAGGTAGCGGTGACGAGCCAGCTGCGGCCGCTGCCGGGCCGGCCGTGGTGGTCACCGTCGCGGGCAGCGCACGCACGCTGCCTGGCACGGCGCCGGCCAGCATCAAGGTGACCCGCTACGCGGAGTTCCCGCAGAAGGGCCGTGCCACCGGCGGCGTCCGCTGCCACCGGTTCCTCAAGGGCGAGGACGTGCTCGTGCTGGCCTGGGCGGGCGCTGGCCCGGCCAGGGGCGCGACCGCGGCAGGCACGCCTGTCCAGCTGCCGCCGCCAGAAGGCAGGCGCGACGGGTCTGGCGAACGGGTGCGCGAGCCCCTCGCCGCGGTCGGCGGCGCCGCGCAGCCGTGAGGCCAGCAGCCGGCGCCAGTGACTGATCCGACCGCGCTCCGATATCCAGCACATCGGCAGCAACCGCTCTGCTGGCATTCAGGTGGACGGTCCATTGTCGGCAATGGCGGGCCCGAACCGGGCCCGCCGCCAGTATCCGGGCAGTGCCTGGTCCCAGCCGCTCCGTGGGCAACCGACTCAATGCGACATCCACCGCGGAAACATGCGCGCGCTTCCGCTAGACGACGCCCCAGACGCGCCAGAGTGCGCCGGGATCCGCGAGAGGGTCGCCGTGCACGAGCGTGAAGTGCGCGGGGCCGCCGACCGTGATCCGGCCCGCGTCCGGGTCCCCGAGCACCGCGCCGCCCTGCCAGGTGGCCGCGCCGAGCGCCTGCCAGGGCTCCAGGCCCGCCGTGACCAGGGCCTCGACTTCCCAGGCCAGATGCCCGGCCCGGACAGAGCCGCCGCCGAAGTCACTTCCCGCGGCGATCGCGACGCCGGCCTGATTCGCGATCCGCACGCTCTCCTCCGCCATCTCAAGCCGCTCGGCTATCGCGGACCTGCTCGCATCGCCGGTGAAGCGCTCGATCGTGGTCGTCGAGCCGAAGGTGAGCCAGGAGTGCATCACAGAGAGCGTGGACACCAGCGTGACCCCGTTCGCGGCCATCGTGGCGGCGATGTCGGAGTCCAGCGCGAAACCGTGCTCCAGGGTGTCGACGCCGGCGTCGGCAGCAAGCTTGCAGTTCGCCAGCCCCGAGCCGTGCGCCGCGACGGTGGCCCCGCGAGCGTGCACGGCGGTGACCACCTTGCGGACCTCGTCCGCTGACCACGGGCCGACGCCCGCCTCGGGGCCGTCCAGGTACAGCTTGACCAGGTCAGCCCCGTCGTCGAGCTGGCCGAGCGTGGCGGCTAGCAGCGCGTCGGCGTCGGCCACCTCGATCGCGAGCCCCGCCGGCAGCGAGCCCGCCTTGGTCAGCCAGGTTCCGGCTGCCCTGATGTAGGGGACATCGTCGCGGCCGGCCCAGCGGTCCCTGAGCCCGATAGCGACCGCTCGTTCGCACCCGTCGCCTGCATCAGCCCGCCGCGGCGAGCCGACGTCACGCACCCAGCGGACCCCGGCGCTGGTCAGCGCGGCAGCGTTCCGTTCTGCCGCCTCGATCAGGTCAGGCGTCGGGTCGGCGCCCCTCGCGATCCACTGCGCGCCGCCCTGGAGCGTCAGATGGCTGTGGCAGTCCACGAACCCGGGAACGATCGTCGCGCCGCTCGCGTCGACCACGTGCCCCGCCTGGTCACCGCTGGCGGCCGCGCTGTCGTCATCGTCGTAGATTCCGGCGATGACCCCGTCGCTGACGACGACCGTGACCGGGCGCCGCAGCGTCGGGCCCAGCCCGTCAGCGAACGCGGCACCTGAGTAGCGAACCGTTCCCCGGCGGCGACCTGGCTGGCTGGTCATCTCGATCAGATGTCAATCCTGGCCGGGTCCAGCTCCGCGGCGCCGCCGACGATGAAGTCGCGCCGCGGCCCGACCTCGCTGCCCATCAGCAGGTCGAACATCCCGGTCGCCGCGGCGGCGTCAGCGATCCTGATCCGGCGCAGCGTCCGGCGCCGCGGATCCATCGTGGTCTCGGCCAGCTGCGACGCGTCCATCTCTCCCAGGCCCTTGTAGCGCTGCGGCGGATCTTCGTACTTCGTGCCCTTGCGGTCCAGCTCAAGGGACTTCCTGTGCAGCTCGGCGTCGGTGTAGGTGTAAATGTACCGGTCCTGGCCCTTGCGCGGGTTCGTCAGCTTGATCCGGTGCAGCGGCGGAACGGCGGCGAACACGCGGCCGGCGTCGACCATCGGGCGCATGTACCTGTGGAAGAGCGTCAGCAGCAGCGTCCTGATGTGCGCGCCGTCCACGTCCGCGTCGCTCATCAGGATGATCCGCTGGTACCGCGCAGCGTCCAGGTCGAACGCGCTGCCTGAGCCGGCGCCGAGGACCTGGATGATCGCCGCGCACTCGGCGTTCTTGAGCATGTCGGACAGCGAGGCCTTCTGGACGTTCAGTATCTTGCCGCGGATCGGCAGCAGCGCCTGGAACTCCGAGTCACGGGCCAGCTTGGCGGTGCCGAGCGCTGAGTCACCCTCCACGATGAAGAGCTCGCTGCGGTCGTCGGCCGAACGGCAGTCCACGAGCTTGGCCGGCAGCGCCGAGGTAGCCAGGGCTGACTTGCGCCGCTGGTTCTCCCTGTGCTCCCTGGCCGCGATCCTCGTCTTCGCGGCGTTCGCGACCTTCTCGAGCACCGCCTTGGCCGGCGCCTTGCTGCCGCGGACGCGGCCCTCGAGGAAGCCGCGCAACTCGGTGCTGACCACCTCGGCGACGATCCGGGAGGCGGCCGGGGTGCCAAGCACTTCCTTGGTCTGGCCCTCGAACTGCGGCTCGGGCAGCCGCACCGAGACAACGGCGGTCAGGCCCTCAAGCACGTCGTCCTTCAGGACCGACTCGTCGCCGGCGCGCAGGTACCTGCCAGCCCGCAGCTGCTCATTGAACGTCTTGACCAGCGCGCGCTCGAAGCCGGTGACGTGCGTCCCGCCCTTCGGGGTGGCGATTACGTTCACGAAGGACCTGGTGACGGTGTCGTAGCCGGTGTTCCAGCGCAGCGCGACGTCGACCTCGAGCTCGCGCTCCACGTCGGTGGGCGTCATGTGCCCGTCTTCGTCCAGCACCGGGATGGTCTCGGTGAACTGCCCGGATCCGGTGAGTCTCAGCACGTCGGTGACCGGCTCGCCGCTGCTCAGGTGCGCGCAGAACTCGCTGATACCCCCGCCGAAGTGGAATTCGACCACCCGCGGCGATTCGTCGTCCGCGCCGTCGCGGCCCGGCCTGTCGTCGATGACCGTGATCGACAGCCCGGGCACCAGGTAAGCGGTCTGCCTGGCGCGCTGGATGAGAGATTCGCCGTCCATGTCGGCACCAGGCACGAAGATCTGCCGGTCAGGCCAGAACATGGTCCTGGTGCCGGTGCGCGATTTGGGCACCTTGCCGAGCTTGCGCAGGCCGGACCCTGGCGTGAAGGCCGCGTCGATGCCATCGCCCTTGTACGCACCCGGCACGCCACGCCGGAAGCTGACAGCCCATTCGTAGCCGCCGCGCTCGACGTGGACGTCACACCGGCCAGAGAGCGCGTTCACCACTGACGCGCCCACGCCGTGCAGGCCGCCTGACGCCGTGTACGAGCCGCCGCCGAACTTGCCGCCCGCGTGCAGCCTCGTCATGACCAGCTCGACGCCGTTCAGGCCGGTCTTGGGCTCGATGTCGACCGGGATGCCGCGGCCGTTGTCCTTGACCTCGGCCGACTGGTCGGGATGCAGGATGACCTCGATCTTGGTGCAGGTTCCGTGCAGCGCCTCGTCGACGGAGTTGTCGATGATCTCCCAGAGGCAATGCAGCATCCCGCGGCCGTCGGTCGAGCCGATGTACATGCCAGGGCGCTTGCGGACCGCGTCGAGGCCCTCGAGGACCGTCAGGTGACGCGCAGAGTAGGTGTCGCCTGCCGCCGGCCGCGGCTTGGATTCCCGCTCAGTCTCGTCCAGCGTCGCGGTCATGGCAGTTGTCCAGAAGTCACGGCGATCGTCACGCTTCTCCCGCAGCTATGTTCGCGTCTGGTCTTCGCGCGGTGTTGTGCTCGCGAGCTACCCCGCGCAGAAGAAGTTACCTATTTGAAGCCTAACGGCCCGTGCCGCCTGGCTCGGCCCGCCACGCCGTACCACATAGGCGGCGACCTGGGACAACTTGCTCTCGTGCCGGGTCATGTATAAAGATCGCTCCAGTGATCCGTAATGTGTTCGCCCACGGCGTACGCCGGGGCCGCATGGGATGACACGAGACGGGCTAGGTGTTGTGATGCGGTAGAGATCGCAAAGAGATCGCAGGTTGTAGAAACTGTCGGCAAACCCGTCGGCGGTAACCGGGCAAGGGAGGCGGACATGACCGGAGCGATAGCCCCAACCAAGCCGCTCAATGCCAACGACCTGTGTGACCGGTGCGGAGCCCCGGCGTACGTGCGGGTGATCTTGCCGGGGTCGGCCGAGCTGCTCTTCTGCGCCCACCACAACCGTCAGCACGCCGACGCGCTGGCGAAGGTCGCAGTGGAGATCCAGGACGAGACCTCCAGGCTTACCGGCAAGCCAGGCGAGGGCGCCACAGCCACCCGCTAACCCCAACACAAGCTCAACGGCCCGCCATCCCCGTGGGATGGCGGGCCGTTTCGCTTGTTGTGCTGGCCCAGGGGGACGACCCCCTGGAACCCCCGCCGTGAGCGGCTAGCCACGGCTCAATCCAGGTAGTCGCGCAGGACCTGGGACCGGGACGGATGCCGGAGCTTGGACATCGTCTTGGACTCGATCTGCCTGATCCGCTCCCTGGTGACGCCGTAGACCTTGCCGATCTCGTCCAGTGTCTTGGGCTGACCGTCCGTCAGGCCGAAGCGCATCGAGACCACCCCTGCCTCACGCTCGGAGAGCGTGTCGAGCACCGAGTGCAGTTGCTCCTGGAGCAGGGTGAAGCTGACCGCCTCGCCGGGCTGGATGGCCTCGGAGTCCTCGATCAGGTCACCGAACTCGCTGTCGCCGTCCTCGCCGAGCGGCGTGTGCAGCGAGATCGGCTCGCGGCCGTACTTCTGCACCTCGATGACCTTCTCAGGGGTCATATCGAGCTCGGCGGCCAGTTCCTCGGGCGTCGGCTCCCTGCCCAGGTCCTGCAGCATCTGCCGCTGCACCCTGGCCAGCTTGTTGATGACCTCGACCATGTGCACGGGAATCCTGATCGTCCGTGCCTGATCGGCCATCGCCCTGGTGATCGCCTGCCTGATCCACCAGGTCGCGTACGTGGAGAACTTGTAGCCCTTGGTGTAGTCGAACTTCTCGACCGCCCTGATCAGGCCGAGGTTGCCCTCCTGAATCAGGTCGAGGAACAGCATGCCGCGGCCCGTGTACCGCTTGGCCAGCGAGACAACAAGGCGCAAGTTCGCCTCGAGCAGGTGGTTCTTGGCCCGGCGGCCGTCCTCGGCGATCCATTCCAGGTCGCTCCTGACGTCGTGCGGCATCGCCCGGCCGCCATCGGCGAGCTTCTCCTCGGCGAACAGGCCAGCCTCGATCCGCTTGGCGAGCTCGACCTCCTGCTCAGCGTTCAGCAGCGGCACCTTGCCGATCTGCTTGAGATAGTCCTTCACCGGGTCCGACGTCGCGCCCGCCACCGCCACCTGCGCGGCAGGCAGATCCTCGTCGTCGTCGCCGTAGACGAACGCCTCGTCCTCGTTCTCCTCGCCGGAGGCAGGCGCCGCCACGGCCACGCTCACGGCGACGACGGCCGCGGTGGCCACGGGCGCCGCGCTCGCCGGCTTGTCGGGCGCGCTGCCGATCTCCTCCGGCTCCTCAGGTTCGGCGTCTTCGTCGCTGGCTTCAACCTCGATGTCGCCAATCGCATCGTCCGCGCCGGCGTCATCCTCAAGTCCGGACAGGTCCTCGAGATCGACGTCCAGGTCACTCACTTCGGTCAGGTCGGGATCGCCGTCCAGATCCTCGACCGCGCCGAGATCGGGGTCCTCGTTGAGATCCGCCGCGCCGAGATCGGCGTCTACTTCCAGATCAGTCGCTTCCGCCAGGTTCACGTCACCTTCCAGGTCAGCGAGTCCGGCGAGAGCGCTCTCGCCATCCGAGCTACGTACCTTGCCGTTCGTTCCATGCGCCGCAGCGTCGCGCCCATCGCGCTTGCCGCCCGCTGTCCTGGCTGGCCGGCGGGTCGCTGCGGCAGGACTGGCCGGTGCCGGGATAGCCGGATCAACTACAGTATCCGGTCCGCCGGACGAGGTCGTCCCTGCGCTGCGATCCTTTTTCCTTGCCCGGGATTGCTGCGGAACACGGGCGCCTCGGCCTGTCGGCGTCGGCTGCTTCCGCGCCGCGGAGCTTGCAGCGCCTGCCACCGCGCTCACCCCTTCCTTCGCTGGCCGATGAGCCGCCACGGTCCGGCCGGTCCCCTTCCGGCCGGGCTAGCAGGCGACACCGACGCTCTCTTGCGATCGTCTGGCAAGAAATCGGGCCCTATCGCCAGGTCTCCGATCTTCTCACTGCCTGCAGAGCCTCCGCCCTGCCCAACCCGGCAGCGGGAACACCGCTCCCGCCCCCCACCTTAGGCGGAGTTCGGAGGTAGTCCTGCCACTCCGATCCGCTAGCCCGCGATCGCAGAGATGCCCGAAGCCAGCAGCCGGCCTAGAGGGTCCGACAACTACCTGCTGCGAAAGCGTACCCACAACTTTCACGGCTTGACCTTCCACGCCAGACTCAGCCACGATCGCGGCCACGACCCGTCCTGCCCTGGGTTCTGGCCCTGGCCGCCGGCCCCTCAGCGCCGTTCGCGGGCATCTGCAGGACCAGCACGGTGACGTCGTCATCTTGCTCGTAGCCCGTCATCATCGCCTCGACCAGGTAACCGATCAGCTTGTCAGGATCCGCGACCACGCCGGCCGGTGCTCGCTCCGCCACGGCGACGAGTTCGTCGAGGCCGGTGTCGAGGCCGCGCCTGCGGTTCTCCACCAGACCATCGGAATAGAGCACCGCGGTGTTTCCTGGCGGCAGCCGGAATGGGTACTGCTGGCGCGGAGATGCCCAGCCGAGCGGGGTACCCGCCTCGGTCTGGTCGAGCCGCGGCGCGGCGCCAGGTCCCAGCAGCAGCGGCGGCAGGTGCCCGGCGTTGCCAGCGACTCCCTCTCCGGTATGCGGGTCCACCACCAGGTAGCACACGGTAGTGACCTGCTCGTCGATCTCCGTGGCCAGGAACAGCCGGTCCAGCCCGGCGAGAACGGCAGCGGGCCGCGGATCGGTCAGCGCCAGCGCTCGCAGCGCGTTCCTGACCCTTCCCATCCCAGCGGCTGCGGTGAGGCCCTTGCCCATCACGTCGCCGGCGGCAACAGCGAGCTTCCCGTCTGGCAGCCGGAAGGCGTCGTACCAGTCGCCGCCGACCTCACGGCTGACCGGCCTGTAGGTGGCCCGCAGCTCGATTCCGGGCACCTCTGGCAAGGTGTCTGGCAGCAGGCTGTGCTGCAGCGTCTCCGCGGTCGCGTGCTCCCGCTCGTACATCGTCGCCCGCTCGAGCGCCAGCGCGCCCTGGCCAGCCAGGGCCTCGAGGAAGACCCGCTCCTCGTCGGTGATCTGGTGCGGCGCGGTGAAGGAGAACTGGAGCGCACCAACCGGCGCACCGGACGTCGTGAGCGGAAGCCCCACCCAGGCCTGCTCATCGCCGTGCCGCAGCAGGACCTCGCCTTCTTGGGGATCGAAATGCCGCACCAGGCTGTCCGGACTGCTGAACACCAGCGAGCGGCGCAGCGCGATCACGGCCGCCATCACACTTGGCGCATCGAGCGGCAGGTCGGCTGCCAGCTCTCCTGGTCCCTCGTCGGATGCCTCGGCCCGCATCACCCGCAGCCTGAGCCGGTCGCTGTCGGCGACGATCCCGACCGCGGCCCGGTCGGCTCCGATGGCCGACCGCCCGACCTCCGTGATGACCGTCAGGACCTCCCGCACCGAGAGAGCTTCCGCCAGCAGTGAGGTGGCCTGCTGAAGTCGCGAGGTGCGCAAGGCGGCGGCAGAGAGCTGCTCGGTCAGCCGCCCGCGCATCTCGTCGGCCTCGCGCTGGCCCGTGACGTCGGTGCTCGCGCCCATCCACTCGATGATCGCGCCGTCCCTTTCGATCGGCACGGCGCGCACGTCATAGTGCCGGTAGGAGCCGGTCTTGGTACGGACGCGGTAGCTCGCGTCGAACACGGTCCCTGTGCTGATGCAGTCACGCCAGTCCCGCTCGATCCGGTCCCTGTCGTTCGGGTGAATGGCGGCCAGCCAGCCGTCTGCCAGGTAATCCTCGACCGACTGACCCGTGATCCACCGCCATTCTGGCGAGTCCTCAGCCACCGCGCCTTCCGGGTTGGTGAGCCAGACGACCTGGTTGCCAGCCTGCACCAGGGACCGGTACCGCTCCCGCGTCCTGCGGACGGCCTCTGCCGAGGCGATATCGCCGTTCAGGTCCCTGGCGATCATGGTGACCCCGGTCACCGTTCCGTCAGGAGCACGCCCTGGATGCCAGGTCAGGGCGATCTGCCGGCCGTCGCCGGCGTCCGCGCCCAAGCCGGACACGACCCCTCCTGGCAGGCTTTCACTGACCGGCATGCCGTCGGCGAGCACCTTGCGCACGGCGGCCTCGGCGCTCGCCGCCAAGGCCGGCGACCAGACCTGCGCGGGAGTCCGCCCGGCTTGCTCGGCCGCGGGACGGCCGACCATCTCAGCCAGCAGCTGGCTGACCCGGTGCAGCCGCATGTCGGTATCGATGAAGGCCGAGGCGATCGGCGACTGCGCGAGCAAGGCTTCGAGCATGGCCGCATCGCAGGCCGCCGCGCCAGGCTGCGGCGTTAGATCGGTCATGGACGAGCCTCTTCCCTGCGACGTCCAACACAAGAAGGCTAGCGGCATCGTGACCCAAAGGCCTGCCATCTGCGACGGAACTGACTTCCCGCCATTCAGGTGGCACCGGGAGCGCACTGATGAGCCAGCTGCCCCTGGCCGGCCGCTCACGCCAGCTTAACCAGTTCTGGCTGTCAGCGGCTTCGGCTCCGCGGGTCGAAGCCGTCCCGCATGCCGTCTCCGAGCAGGTTGAACGCCACCACCGCCAGGATGATCGCGATGCCAGCCGGGTAGATCTCCCACCAGTAGCCGTCGTAGATGTACCGGATTCCGCCGGCGATCATGTCACCCCAGTCTGACGACGGAGGCCGGACGCCGAGCCCAAGGTAGCTGAGAGTCGCCAGTACCAGGATCGCGTCGGCGACCTGGAAGGTGACGTTCACCAGGATCACGCCGAGCGCGTTCGGGGCTACGTGGCGGGTGATGGTCCGGATCTGGCCGCCGCCCATGGCGCGGACGGCCTGCACGAACTCCCTGGAACGCAGCGTCAGCGCCGCTCCCCTGACCAGGTGGGCCGTGCTCAGCCAGGAGGTGGCGGCGATCACGACGATGAGCGCCGCGGGCGACGGCGTGTAGATGGCACTGAGCAGGAGCAGCAGCACGAGTGTCGGGATCGCGATGGCGGCATCGACGATCCGCATCATGGTGGCGTCAACCAGCCCGCCCGCATAACCTGCCACCGCACCCCAGGCTGCGCCGATCATGGCCGCGAGCAGGCCGGCGGCCGTACCGACCTCCAGCGACAGCTGGCCTCCTGACATGAGCAGGCCGAGAACGTCCACGCCATTCCCGTCGGTACCGAGCGGATGGCCGGCTCCAGGCGGGCGGTTGCCGCCAAGCAGGTTCACGCGCGCGAGGTCAGCATGGTAGAGGAGCGGGCCCGCGAAACTGAACAGGGCCAGCGCCGCGATCATGATCAGCCCGGCCACCGCCATCGGGGACACGCCCCGCCAGGTGCCGAACGAACCCCGCCAGGTGCCGAACGAACCCCGCCAGGCGCCGGGCAGACCCCGCCACGCGCCGGGCAAACCCCGCCACGCGCCGGGCAAACCCCGCCACGCGCCGGATGAGCCCCGCCGGGTGCCGGACGAACCCAGCTCGGTCCGCCGAGGCGGCGCCGCGTGCTTGCCCGTCACGGGCGGCCGTGCCTGACGCGCGGATCAGCGAGCACGTAACCGGCGTCGGCGAGCAACGAACCGATCACCGCGCCAGCGCCGATCACCAGGATGAAGCCGAGCAGGACAGGAAAGTCGTGCTTCTGCGCCGCCTGCCAGAGCCGCCAGCCCATTCCCTGGATATTGAACAGGCTCTCGACCACCAGCGCACCGGCCAGAATCCGCGGGATGCTCAGGCCGGCCAGCGTGATCACCGGGATCAGCGAATTCCGCAGCACGTGCCGGCCGAGCACCCGGCCCTGGCCAGCCCCGCCTGCCCTGGCAGTGCGCACGTAGTCGTGGCTGAGGCTGTCGATCGCCGCCGTGCGGACGTATCGCGAGAACGTGGCGACCGTGACGACCGCGAGCGTGAGGACTGGCAGCGTGAGATCACGCCAGTCGGTCAGCACGCCCGCGATCCCGGGCGCCTGCGGGCCCTGGGCACCGAGCCAGTGCAACCGGACCGCGAAGATCAGGATCAGGATCGAGCCGAGGAAGAATGACGGCATGCCGTACCCGACGTAGGACAGGGCACGGGCCAGCCGGTCGGTGGCCCTGTCCCTGCGGACCGCCTGTGTGAGTCCGGCCGGGATCGCCACTGCCATGCCGATCGCGGTGGCCGTGAGCGTCAGCGCGAGGGTGCGCGGCAGGCTCGCCGCGAGCAGCGAGCCCACGCTGGCGTTCTCGACGTAGGAATAACCCAGGTTGCCGTTCAGCACCTGGCCGAGCCAGTGCAGGTACTCCACTACCGCGGGGCTGCCAAGGCCGTAGTCGTGCCGCAGGGCGCTCAGCTGAGCGCCCTGCGCGTTGCCAGCGAGTATCGCCTGCTGCGGACCGCCTGGCAGCAGCCAGAGGAAGCCGAACACGAGCATGCTGATCAGCACGAGCACGACAACTGCCTGCAGCGCGCGCCTGAGGAGGTACGTGGTCACAAGCAGCGGCGCAAGGAGCACGGGGGCAATCTGCGGTTCTGGTGCGTCACCGCAGGAAGTACCACTCTTCCGGGTTGATCGCCAGGGTCGGGCTCTGCTTGCCGATGTGCAGGTTTCTGATGCTTTCGACCAGCGCGGCTGGAGCATCCGGCTGGAAGACCACGGGCACCTGCTTGGTCAGGTAGTCCTGCCACCTATACATCAGGTGCATGTCGGAGCTGGACAGCGTCTTCTTGATGAGGGAGTCATTCAACCGGTCGCTGTAGCTGCCCAGGTTCGCAAACGATCCGGTCTGGAACAGCTCGTCACCCGTCGGCAGGTAGTCGGGCACATAGCTCCAGCCGAGGCCCCAGTCGGCCATCTCCCACTGACCCCCGCCTTCGACCACGGACAGCACGCCGTTGAAGCTCCTGGGAATCAGCGTGATGTCGATGCCAACCTGGGACGCGTTGGACTTCAGCTGCAGCAGCGCCGACTCAAGCCACGCCTGGCCGGTCGCGTACAGGAGGTCGAAGCTGAGCTTCGCGCCGCGGCCTACTCCCTTGCCGCAGCCGACGGGGCCGCTGCCCGGATTGGTGCAGGTCGAGTCCCCGCCAGGATCAACGCTCCAGCCATGGCTGTGCAGCAGGCGCTTGGCCTCGGACGGGTCGTACGGATACGGGTCACCCGTGCGCGCCATGGGTGAGAGGTACTTGGTGGGCGGATAACCACCGACTGGCCCCGTACTGATGTGTCCGTAACCGTGCAGCGGGCCCTGGATGATCGCGGCCTGGTTCTCAAGAAGCTGGATCGCCTGCCTGAAGTACTGCTGGCTGATGATCGGAAGCTGGGGGTTAGTGCTGCCGAAATTGAAAGGAAAATAGCTCAGGCCCCAGGTGAACAACGGCTGCAGGCGGTATCCGGAAACCGGGTTCTGGCCGACGCTCGCACCAGGTGGCGGCACCGGCGCGTTGACCGTGGGCAGGTAGCCGACGTCGAGCGGGTTGCTGCCGCCGGCCGCGAGCACGTTGTACTCGGCTTCTTCTGACGTGAACGGCAGTTCCTGGAAGCCCGTGATGTGGTGCTCGGGCACCTGTCCTGAGTAGCTCGCGTTGTAGGTGAAGCTGAGCACGCCCTGCGAATCGAGGCTCTTGAGCCGCCACGGCCCGTCGACGACTCCCCACAGGGGCGACCGCGACCACGTATCCGGGTTCTTCGACAGGCCGTCCAGGTACTTAAAGACCGCGATGCAGTCCCCGACCTGGCTGGTGCAGTGGCTCTTGTGGCCCGGCGCGCTCTGATCCCACGCCATCGGCATCGGGGTGACCTGGCTCAGCTCGTTGTAGGTGAACCACTGCTTGTTGTACGTGCCGATGATCGTCATCTGGACTACGTCGGAACCTACGGCACGGATGTTCCTGACGTTGTCGGGGAAGTCTCCTGGAACGTAGCCGCCCCAGTTGACGGTGCTGGTCGAGTGCGCCACAACGGCCTTCATCATGTGCATCCAGAACACGACGTCCTGGGCAGTGACGTGCTCGCCGTTGGACCAGCGGTAGCCCGGCTTCATCCGGATGGTGACGGTCTGGCCTTGGTAGCGCGGTTGCTCGGCCAGGCTGAGGCCCGGGTTCAGGTACGGCTGCCCCTGGTCCCCGAACCAGTACAGCGGCCGGTAGAGCAGGTACTGCAGGTTGTCGGTGTTCACCACGGTGAAGTACTGGCCAGGCGTGAACGGGAAGATGTAGTTAGGGGTGCTGTTCAGCCGGCAGCGCGTAGGTGGCGGTTCCCCCGGAGGTCGGCGTGTGGCCGGAGTTGTTAGGCGTGGCCAGGCCGCAGCCCGCCGCGGCGAGTGCGAGCGCCAGCGTGCCGGCCAGGCTCGCAACCAGGCCAGGCCGGGAACACGTGCCCGGCTTGTGCAGATCTCCCAGCAGGCCGCGCCGCATAGCCGCACTCCTCGCCCTTGTCGTCGCCGTCGACGCCCGGCCCGTACTCAAGGCTCGCGCCAGGCAAGTTCCGCTAACTGGCATTATGTCCTAATTATCGGCAGTCCGCTGGCAGTTCTGCCGGAGGCTCGCGAAGGTGCGGACAGGCACATCTCCGCGCCTGCACCGCGAGTCAGCATACTTGCCGTAACTACACTTCTAGCGAGTTATCGCGACGAGGGCCGCAAGTGCCTGATTGAGCGGCTTAGTCCCAAGCTGCCGCGCGGCGGAACCCCGCGCGGGTAATCTCAGCCGTGCGCTGCCATTCCCAGCGGCGCGCCGAGCGCAAGCGTGGCATCGCCGCGACCCGATCTGAAAAGCTAGGAAAATGAGCCCGCCGAGCAGACGCGCCGATTCCCCCAGCGGCTCGGGCCGCTCCGGCTCTGCCGGAAGGGTAGTTCGCGGCGCCATGCCGCAGCCGCCGAATGCCCTCTTCGCCGAGATGCTGCGCGCGGCCAGGGAACTGCTCGCGGTGCGTAGCCCGCTCGATGCCGAGCTCATGGTCAGCGAGCTGCTCGGCACCTGGTGGCGGCAGCAACCCGGACCGGGACGAAACGGCAGGAACGGGCGGGCTCCGGCCAGGCGGGCAGCTGATGTCGAGGAACTCGTCGGTGAGGGCCTCGTCGGCTACGCCGCCGAGCAAGGCAGCCCAGCCGCCCTCGCGCTCCTGTCCGGCATCGCGTGCCTCGGTACGCCGCGCCAGGCGATCAAGGCTGAGCGCGCCGCGCTCGAGCTGATGGAGCGGGGGGTGGCCAGGCCAGGGTGGGCCGAGCATGCGGGCGCGGTAGTCGCAGCCGAGTGCTATGTGAACACCGACGCGTTCGGTGACCGGGATGAGGTGGTCTGCGTCTTCAGCTACGCCGGCCGCGACGAGCACGCGCTTGTCGTCATCGTGGACTACAACGCAGGCGGGATGATCACGGACGGCTGGGTGACCTCCCAGGTCGGCAAGCTCCTGGACTACTGCCACAACCTCAGCGAGCCCGGTGGCCCGCACAGCAGGTTCAGCAGGGTCGATGCTCCTGACGCCAGGCGGCTGCTCGAGTCCGCGCTCATCATGACCCAGACCATCGCCGAGCCAGCGGTGAGCAAGTCGTTCCCGTCCTACCACGCCTTCATCAGAGCCAGGATCCGAACGCTGCCGCCCGCGCAGCCTAGCGTCCCCGCGCGCACGCCTGCGGCCGTGGGCAGCCTCGCGACCACCAGCCCGCAGCCGCGGCGGACGTCGGGTGGCGATCCTGGTCGCCGACCCGCCGCCAACAACGACGGTGCCTCGCGACGCGGCACAGGAACAGGCCCGTCCTTGCCCGCCGGCCCCGGCCTCATCGGGCCTGGGGCGTGCCGGCGGACGTCATGGCGCAGGGACCGCCGCGCCATGCTCGTGGCGGAGTTCCTCGCTTCCGACGCCGCGGAGGACCTGTCCGACATCAAGGCAGCAAGCCGCTGCGCCGACCACATCGTCGACTACGGAAGCGACCAGGACTTCGGCCGGCCCCTGCGGGTCAGCCCGGCCAAAGCCGAGACGTTCCTGCTCGACTGGCTGCCGCGCAAGATCATGCTCACCCCCGCCGAGCAGCACGCGATGCCGCACGTGCTGGTCGCCTGGGCGCGCTGGGCTGGCGCGAAGTCCGGCCTGGATCCCGTCGCCGTCGGCAAGACTCTTGACGCCGTGTTCGACGCGATGCCGGCTTTCATCAGGGTCTACCGGGATCCGGCCTCCTTCGGACTGGAGCCTGACCTCGTCGGACGGCTGCTCCCTGACCGCGACCTCGAGGCACTGCCACGGCGGGCGTTCGCGTTCGGAGTGCTCGAGGGCTTCTTCCGTGGCACCGACCTGAGCTCGCTCGACCCGGCTGATCCAAGTGACCGGCGCATCCTGCTGGAGGCCGACCACGACCATCCGGGCGGCCGGATCAGCGACAAACACCTCGACAAGCACGCCGCGCTGGCCGAGCGGCTGTGGCACGGCGACCCGCCTGATCTGTGGGAGGCCGCCCAGCGCATGCTCGACGTCGGCATGCCGAGGCACGATGTCGTGCACACGCTCATCGATGCGCTGGACCGGGCTGGGCCTGATCACAAGGCGATCAGGAGGCTCCTGCGCGATCTGCCGCCGGAGCCCGCTGGTTGAGCGGCTGGGAATTCTGGATCGACCGCGGGGGCACGTTCACCGACGTCGTCGCCCGGCGGCCAGACGGGACGCTCGCCGTGCACAAACTGCTCTCGGAAAACCCGGGGCGGTATGCCGATCCGGCCGTCGCCGGCATCCGGCAATTGCTGGGCCTGCCCGTCGGCGCCGGCATCCCCGCGGAACGGATCAAGTCGGTCCGCCTCGGCACGACGATAGCGACCAATGCGCTGCTCGAGCGCAAGGGCGAGCGGACCGTTCTGGTGATCACTGCCGGGTTCGGCGATGCGCTCCGCATCGCCTACCAGGACCGGCCGAAGATCTTCGAGCGGCAGATCGTCAGGCCCGAGTTGCTGTACTCGAGGGTCATCGAGGCCGACGAGCGGATCGGGTCGCGCGGCGAGGTGATCCGCACTCTCGACGAGGACGCCGTGGAGCGTGATCTGTGCGCAGCGTACGACGACGGCTTCCGCTCGGTTGCCGTGGCGTGCATGCACGGCTACCGCTATCCCGGCCACGAGAAGCTGATCGGCGCGATCGCCAGGCGGATCGGGTTCATCCAGGTCTCGGAGTCACATGCGACGAGCCCCCTGATGAAGCTCGTGCCGAGGGGCGACACCACCGTGGTCGATGCCTACCTGTCACCGATCATCGCTCGCTACGTGGGCTACGTCTCCGCCGAACTGGGCGATGTCAAGGTTCAGTTCATGCAGTCGAACGGCGGGCTGACCGACTCCCGCTTGTTCCGCGGCAAGGACGCGATCTTGTCAGGGCCAGCTGGCGGGATCGTCGGTATGGCACGCACCGCGCAGGCCGCCGGGTTCGCCAAGGTGATCGGGTTCGACATGGGCGGCACCTCCACCGACGTGTCGCATTTCGCCGGGGAACTCGAGCGGCAGTACGAGACGCAGGTCGCCGGCGTGCGAATGCGGTCGCCAATGCTGAGGATTCACACGGTCGCCGCGGGCGGCGGATCCGTGCTCCACTTCGACGGCAGCCGGTACCGCGTCGGTCCGGACTCGGCGGGAGCCGACCCCGGACCTGCCTGCTACCGGGGTGGCGGCCCCCTTACAGTCACCGACGCGAATGTCATGCTGGGCCGGATACAGCCCGCGCACTTCCCGCGTGTGTTCGGACCTGACGGCGACCAGCCGCTCGACAGCGCGGTCGTGACGGCCGCGTTCAGGTCGCTGGCCGCGGAGATCGGGGCAGCGACGGCCAGCACGCCTACCCCCGAGCAGGTCGCCTCGGGGTTCATCGACATCGCCGTGGCGAACATGGCGAACGCGATCAAGAAGATCTCGGTCCAGCGCGGCTACGACGTGACCGAGTACGTGCTGGCCACCTTCGGCGGGGCAGGCGGCCAGCACGCCTGCGCGGTCGCCGACGTTCTCGGCATGACCAGCGTCCTCATCCATCCGCTGGCGGGCGTCCTGTCCGCGCTCGGACTCGGCCTTGCCGACGTGACCGCGATGCGCGAGGCCTCTGTCGAACGGCCGGTGACCCAGGATGTCCGGCCGATGCTCGATTCAGCATGTGCCCGGCTGGCCGATGCGGCACGGGCCGAACTCGCCAGCCAAGGCGTTGACCCGAGCCTGGCCGCGATCACCCGCCGCGTCCACCTCAAGTACGAGGGCACTGACACCGCCTTGCCTGTTCCGCTCGGGCCGGTGGACAGCATGATCAGCGACTTCGAGGCGGCGTACCGGCAGCACTTCTCCTTTCTCATGCGGGACCGTACCGTGGTGGCCGAGGCCGTCTCGGTGGAGCTCACCTCGCCTTCTGCGGATCTGGCAGATGCGGCCGGCGGCCCGTTCCATGGCGAGGACCACGCCGGTGACGCGGCCTCGGTCCTGGTGTACGCCGACGGCTCGTGGCTGGATGCGCCGCTGCTCAGGCGCCTGGAGCTAGCTCGAGGTCAGTGTGTCATCGGCCCGGCCCTGATCGTCGAGGACTTCGCGACGACGCTGGTACTGCCCGGCTGGCAGGCCACCGTGACCAACCGAGGCGACCTGCTGCTCACCCGTGTCGTGGCGCGGCCCGCACGATCTGGGGCGGGAGCCGAGGTCGACCCGGTCATGCTCGAGATCTTCAACAACCTGTTCATGTCGGTCGCCGAGCAGATGGGCGTCCGGCTGCGGGCCACCGCCCATTCGGTCAACATCAAGGAGCGGCTGGACTTCTCCTGCGCGATCTTCGACGCCAGCGGCGGCCTGATCGCCAACGCGCCGCATATACCCGTCCATCTCGGCTCGATGGGCGAGAGCATCAGGATCATCGCCGCGCGCAACGCGGGGACGATGCGCCCCGGTGACGTCTACGTGCTCAATGATCCGTATCACGGCGGCACCCACCTGCCTGACGTCACCGTCGTGACGCCGGTGTTCGGCACGCCGGTCAGCGATAGCACCGGGCCCGAGGCCGGCAGCCGGCCCGTAGGGCCCGAGGCCAGCAGCCGGCCCGTAGGGCCTAGCATCTTGTTCTTCGTCGCGTCGCGCGGCCACCACGCCGAGATCGGCGGCATCACCCCTGGCTCGATGCCGGCCTTCAGCACCGTCGTGGAGGAAGAGGGGGTGCTCATCGACAACTGGCTGCTGGTACGGGACGGCGTGCTGCGCGAGGCTGAGACGCTGGAGTTGCTGCGCCGGGCGCCGCATCCGTCCCGCAACCCCGAGGTCAACGTCGCTGACCTGCGAGCGCAGATCGCGGCCAACGAGCGAGGCGTCGCCGAGCTGCGCCGCATGTGCGAGCATTTCGGCCTCGACGTGGTGACCGCCTATATGGGACACGTCCAGGACAATGCCGAGGAGTCGGTGCGCCGGATGCTCGGCGCGCTTGGCGACGGCGCGTGCTCCTACGAACTCGACAACGGCGCCGTGATCAAGGTGGCGGTGCGGGTCGACCGCGCAGCGCGCAGCGCTGAGATCGACTTCACAGGGACATCCCCGCAGATGAGCGGGAACTTCAACGCTCCGTCATCGGTCGCCATGGCTGCTGTGCTCTACGTGCTGCGCACGCTCGTGGCCGACGAGATCCCCCTTAACTCCGGCTGCCTGAAACCGGTCAGGGTCATCATCCCGCCCGGGTGCCTGCTCGCGCCCGAGTACCCGGCGGCGGTCGCCGCCGGGAATGTGGAGACGTCGCAGGCGATCACGGGCGCACTGTACAAGGCACTGGGTGTGATGGCCGAGGGCTCAGGCACCATGAACAACGTCACCATCGGCAACGCCCGGCATCAGTACTACGAGACCGTGGCCAGCGGATCAGGCGCTGGCGACGGGTACGACGGCACCGACGTGGTGCAGACCCACATGACGAACTCCAGGCTCACCGATCCTGAGGTGCTCGAGTGGCGGTACCCCGTGCGGCTTGAGCGCTATCAGATCAGGCACGGCAGCGGCGGCGCAGGACTCTGGCACGGGGGATGCGGCGGCCACCGCGAGATCCGGTTCGCTGAACCGATGACGGTGACCACCCTCGCCAGCCATCGTCGGGTTGCTCCCTACGGCATGGCTGGCGGCGAGCCCGGCGCCCTCGGCCGGCACTGGGTGATCCGCGCGGACGGCTCGGTGACCGAGCTGCGCGCTTGTGACTCCGTCGACGTTGGCGCGGGCGACGTGTTCGTGATCGAGACGCCAGGTGGCGGCGGCTACGGACGCCGGCCAGGCGACGGCGCGTAACTTAGCCGCTGATCCCCCGGTAGGCGGCCCGGACGTCGTCGGCTGAGATGGTGGTGAGCTCGGCGGCGCTGGCGCTCTCGCCGAGTTGCGCCACCCTCAGGTCGCGCGAGGCGCAGGCGCGCTCGTACAGCGACCGCGCGAACCTGCCGTTCCCGAGCTCGTCGATCCTGCCCTGCTCGCAAGCCATGGACAGGATCTGGGAGAGGACGGGCAGCGCATCGGGAGCGAAGCGGTCCCCCGCCTGGGTCGCGAAGATCGTGGAGATCCTGACCAGCTCGTCGGGCCGATAGCTGGGAAATGCGATCCGGACGCTGAACCGAGACGCCAGGCCGGGGTTGGAACGCAGGAACCTGGTCATGTCGTCGGTATAACCGGCCAGCACCATCACGAGCCGGTCCCGGTCGTCCTCGGCTCTCTTCAGCAGCGTCGCGACCGCCTCGGCACCGAAAGCATCACCGCCGGAGTAGCCATCGTTATACAGCGAATAGGCCTCGTCGATGAAGAGCACGCCGCCGAGGGCCGAGTCCACGAGCTTGTTGGTCTTGATGGCCGTCGAGCCCAGGTGATCACCCACCAGGTCGGCCCGGTGCGCCTCGACCACACCGGGCCTGACCAGCAGCCCGAGTGCCGCGAAGATCCTCGCGAGGATCCGGGCCACCGTCGTCTTCCCGGTGCCAGGCGGTCCGGTGAAGACGAAGTGCCGCACAGGCGGCTGGCTGGTCAGGCCCTGCGCGTCGCGAAGCCTGGCTACCCGCAGCTGTGCCGCGATCTCATGCACCTGGCGCTTGACGGGCTCGAGTCCCACGAGCCCGTCGAGCTCCGCGAGCGCGCTCTCCAGCGTCGGGGTCTCGTCGTAGCCGCGGTACCGGGAGGTTAGCTCCGCGTAGGCCTGCTCGAGGTCGCTGCCGGCGAGCGTGACCAGGTCAGCGGGCGCCGGGTCGAAGCCCGAGCCCATCACCCGCACGTCCCTGGCCTGGCCGGCCCGCTCGAGCAGGGTGCGCACGAACCGGCCGTTGCCGAGCTCGTCGCCGAGCCGGCGACGCCCGACCTCCTCGAACATCCGCCAGAGCACCGAACGGGCCTGCGGATCGATGATCTCGCCGCGCCTGGCGACCGTCAGATCTGCGAGCTGAAGCAGTTCGGCCGGCGCGTACCCGCCGAATTTGACGCGGATCGCGAAGCGTGACGTCAGGCCAGGATTCGACGCAAGGAAGGCCTCCATCTGCCGCTCGTATCCGGCCAGGATGATAACGAGCCGGTCCCGGTCGTCCTCGGCGCGCTTGAGCAGCGCCTGGACCGCCTCGTTGCCGAACCGGTCGTTCTGCCCGTCACCTTCATTGACAAGGCTGTAGGCCTCGTCAATGAACAGGACGCCGCCAAGCGCTGAGTCGATCAGCTCGTTGGTCTTGATCGCAGTCGCGCCGAGGTACTCCCCGACCAGGTCAGAGCGCTGTGCTTCGACAACGGTCGGCATGTCGAGCAGCCCGAACGCATAGAAGATCTTGGCGATGATCCTGGCCACAGCCGTCTTGCCTGTGCCTGGCGGCCCCAGGAAGACGAAGTGCTGCATCGGCTTCTCGGCGCCGATGCCCACCAAGGCCCGCCGCCTGGCGGCCTCGATAGACGCCGAGAAGGACCTGACCTGGTCCTTCACCGCGGTCAGGCCTATCATCTCGTCGAGTTCGGCCATCGCCTCGTCGACGGTGATCATTGGCTGCTCCGGCACCGGATAGTCGGTCTCCGCACCGACCGGGCCGGTGGCGGCGCCAGCCAGGCCGGTCCTGCCCGTGCGTCCTGCCGCCATCACCCTGGTGCCTTCAGGACCTACGGCGGGCCGTCCGCCCGGCGCGGGACGCGCCGCTGGTCGCTGTCCGGTCTGGCCGGGCCCTTGACTCGCCAGCCCGTTGGCGGCCCCCGCGCGATCCGGCCGGGTGCCCTGACCGCCATTCCAGGTGACTCCGGCCGCTGGCCCGCCCGCGCGCACCTGCTGCACGTGCGTGCTCTGGCGGCTGTCCTGCCAGGCCTTCGCCAGCCGCCAGCCAAGCACCACGGCGGCCAGCATCCAGGCCAGCGCCGGCCCGAAGAGCGAATGTCCATGGCCGATCAGGCGGAACGCGGCGATGCCCGGCACCAGCGCGAGCAGCAGCACCCAGGCGACGGTGCGGCAGGCCGCGAACCACCGGCCCAGCGCCCCTGCGTGTGCCACCAGGGCCGCGATCACGGGCAGGGCTAGCAGGGCGTAGTGCTGGGCAGAATCGCCGTGTACCTGGGTGGCGACCAGGACCAGCCCCCACAGCGCGGCGGACGCGGTCGCCCAGCCATCGCGGCGGCCGGTCCACACCGCGTACGGCGCGAAGATAAGTCCGGCAAGTATCCCGAATGCCGCGAACGGAACACAGATGATGCAGCACCCGACTACGATGAGGACCCTGACAGGGAGCGGCGCAGCGTCGTAGGAGCGGCGCAGGCGGCTGAGTACGCTGCGCACTGGCCCTTGGCCAGGCGCTGACAACGACCCGTCCGCAGGCGGCATCTCGCTCCCTTGCACCGCTACCTGTATAGCGCATATGCGCGCGCATCCGGCGATACACATTCAGATGAGATGGCAAATTCCCGCCGTCCGCCTAACCATTCTGCCCCGCGCCGCAGCGGTTGGCACCCGGCCCCGCCGTTGCGACAGATCAGCAAAGCCGCCATGATGTCCTGCGGTGACCGGGTCCGCAGCGATCATGAGGGAGGACGTCATGGAACGGATCGAAGCCGCGCTGCTCCTGCCTGGCGGTGGCGAGCCGGTCACCGACGGCGTGGTCGTCATGGACGGAGCCGTGATCAGTTACGCGGGGCCGGCGGCGGACGCCCCGCAGACGCCGGGCGCTGCCGTCCACCGCACTGAGACCGTGATGCCGGGCATGTGGGACTGCCACGGGCATTTCCTGGGCGTGCGCAAGCTCGACATCGGCCAGCTTCCTATCGAGCCGGTGCCGCTGCGGGCCGCGCGGTGCGCCAGGGACCTGCGCGCCGCCCTGGATGCCGGCGTGACCTCGGTCCGCGAGGTCGGCGGCCTGGGCATCTACCTGGCCAGGGCTGTCAACGAGGGCGTAATCGACGGCCCGGCCATCTACGCGTCAGGATCCATCCTCAGCACGACAGGCGGCCACGCCGACCTCCATTCGTACCCGCTGGCCTGGGTCAATGACTACGGGCACCACCAGTTCGGCGACCTGCGGCTGGCCGACGGCGCGGCCGAGTGCATGCGGGCGGTGCGGGAGCAGCTGCGCAGGAACGCCAGGGTCATCAAGGTGTGCGCCTCAGGCGGCGTCATGTCCGAGGTCGACGATCCCATCCACCAGCAGTTCACCGTCCCGGAGCTGCGGGTGATCGTGGAAGTGGCCGGCCTGGCCGAGCGCGTCGTGGCCGCGCACTGCCACGGCAAGCCGGGCATCATGGCAGCGATCGAGGCCGGGGTCCGCACGATCGAGCACGGCACCTACCTCGACGACGAGGCCTGCGACGCATTGCGTGAGACCGGGACGATCCTGGTCCCCACCCGGACGATCGTCGAGGACATCCTCGCCAATCTCAGCTCCGTTCCCGACTACGCAGCCGCGAAGCTGGCGGCGCTGGCGCACACGCACGCGGACGCGGTCTCGCGTGCCATCGAACGCGGAGTCACGATCGCGATGGGCACCGACATCGCGGTCACAGGGCCTGACCGGCCGAATGTCTGGGGCAGCAACGGCGCCGAGGTCGTCCACCTGGTCAGGCTCGGGATGACGCCCCTGCAGGCGATCGAGGCAGCCACCGCCACCGCCCCTGCGACACTGGGTCCGCAGGCCCCGAAGAGCGGCAGGCTGGACGCTGGCTTTGACGCCGACGTCATCACGGTCGGCGCCGACCCGCTCGCCGATATCTCAGTGATCGGCAGGCCAGAGCACATCACTGGGGTCTGGAAGGCCGGCCGCAGGGTAAAAGGCTAGAACGCCCGGCCTAAAAGTCGTCCCTCTTTCACGCCAAGTCCGCTCCGCCGGACTGGAATTGCCGCGCGCCCGCCTCAAGACTTGCCGCGTCTCACTTTCGCGTCGCAATGTCACAGGGGGGCAACGGAAATGATCGGCGCGCTTCATATCGGGCGGCGGTCCGGCCGGCCAGCGGCCGTCGCGGTCTCGGCAGCCGTGACGGCGGTCGTGCTCGCCAGCTCGGCCGCCGCCGCGACCCCGGTCGGGCATCATCACCACCATGCGGGGGGTTCAGGGCGGTCGTCCGCCCAGGCCAGCACCGGCGGCCACAGCCTGTCCACGCTGTTCGGCGCGGTCCGCGTCTTCAGCTCCGCCAGCTATCACGCAGCGGTCAAGGGCAAGGTGACCGGCCACGGCACCCGCGTCATCGTGCTGTGCTGGACCACGGGTGCCTTCTACAAGGACACGCCGGTCTGGTACGAGATCTCCTCGCCGTTCTCCGGATACGTCTCCGCCTTCAGCATGATGGCGCACTACTCCCCCGCCGTAGGCGTGCCGCATTGCCTGTCACCGACGTTCCGCGAGCAGTTCAACGCGCTGGAGGCGAACCTGCGCATCCGCAAGTCACCGGCGATCACGGCCAGCGTGCTCGGCCACCTCGGGGGGGTCGGAAGCAAGATCAGGATCGACTGCTACGTCAAGGGGACGCCGGTCCTCGAGGATCCGGTCTGGTATCACGCCGTCGCCCCGGCGCAGGGCTACGTGACCGGCAGGTTGCTGAACACCGGCGGCGACCCGGCGCTTGGCGTGCCGCGCTGCTGACCGCGCCGGTCACCGCCAGGAACTGCCGCGCGGCGGCTCAGGCCCCTTTCCCCGCTGGCCGCCGCACGGCGCCCCCGCGGCCGGCGTCACCGGACCGGCCGGCCCGTGCGGTTGCCATAATCGGGCATGCCGTCTGATCAGCCAGGCCAGCCCACCGTCGCACGAACATCAGAGTCTCAGCGGGGGGACGATCTGACTGGCCGGGCGGCGCTCGTCACGGGCGGCACCCGCGGCATCGGGCTGGCCATCGCCAGACGGCTGACAGACAGCGGTGCCAGGGTCCTGGTCTGCGGGCGGTCTGAGCCTGACCGGCTGCCAGCCGACCTGGAATTCACGCCGGCCGACGTGCGCGAGCCTGAGCAGGCGGCCGCCGCCGTGACCGCGGCCGTGAGCCGTTTCGGCCGGCTCGACATCGTGGTGAACAACGCGGGCGGCTCACCGTCGGTTCCAGCCGCGGTGGCGTCCCCGAACCTGATCACAGCCGTCGTCCGGCTGAACCTGCTGGCGCCGTTCTTCGTGGCGCAGGCCGCGAACGCGATCATGCAAACCCAGGACGGCGGCGGACTCATCCTGAACATCGGCAGCGTGTCGGCCATCCGGCCCGCGCCAGGTACCGCCGCCTACGCCGCGGCCAAGGCTGGCCTGATCACCCTCACCCAGGCACTCGCGATCGAATGGGCGCCAGCCGTCCGGGTCAACTGCGTGACCGCCGGCCTGGTCCGCACCGGCGACAGCGCGGCCCACTACGGCGATCAAGGCGTGCTGGCGGCGGTAGCCGCGACCGTTCCGCTCGGCCGGATGGCCGCCCCTGACGACGTGGCGGGAGCATGCCTGCTGCTTGCCTCCCCGCTTGCCGGCTATGTCACCGGAGCCAATCTGGTGGTCGACGGCGGTGGCCAGCGGCCGGCCTTTACCGAGGCGACCGGCTCCCTTTCCTGAGCGCAGTTACCTATGCCTGGCCGCCTGGGGACCATTGGCTCTACGCGCGCCGCGCGCACAGGTCTAGCGTCGGTGCTGAGGAGGTGACGGCGATGACTGAGACCAACGTGACCGAGCGTTCCACGCTGCGGGACCAGGCGATCAGACGGCTCAGGAAGCGGCGCGACTTCAGGGCGCACCTTCTTGTCTACGTCCTGGTCAACGGTTTCCTCGTGGTCATCTGGGCGATGACGGACATGCATGGCTTCTTCTGGCCCATGTTCCCGATGGCTGGCTGGGGAATCGGCGTGGTGATGAACGCCTGGGATGTCTACCGGCGGGAGGGCTTTACCGAGGCGGAAATCACGACAGAAGAGCGGCACCTGCAAGACCAGCGGTAGGGCAGCGGCCGTGCCGCGGTCCAGGTCAGCCTTCCTGATCGCGGTCGAATCCGTCCCGCACCCGGCCGGCGACACCTGACAGGTTCAGCTCGAACGTATAGCCCTGCTCGTAGCGGTAGCTGCGGCGCACGTCGACCGGGTCGATGCCGTTGAGCGACTCCTTGGCGGCCCTGATCACGGCCGGATCCTTCGCGGCGACCTGCCTGGCCACCGCCAGCGCCGCGGCTCGCAGCTCACGCCGCGGCGCGACCCGCAGGACCGAGCCGTAGCCGTGCAGCTCAGCGGCCGTCGCGGTGCTCGCCGTGTACAGCATCGCCCGCATCCGGTGCTGCGGAACGAGCCTGGCCAGGTGCGTCGCGGCGCCGAGCGCGCCCCGGTCTACCTCGGGCAGGCCGAACGTGGCGTCGTCGCTGGCCACGATCATGTCGGCGCAGCCGGCCAGGCCGACCCCGCCGCCCAGGCAGAAGCCCTGCACGGCCGCGATCACGGGAACCTGGCACTCGTAGACCGCGGCGAACGCGGCCGCGCACCCGCGGTTCACGCCGATCAGCGCCGCGAAGTTACCGTCGGCCTGCAATTCCTTGATGTCCACGCCCGCGCAGAAGCCGCGGCCCTCAGCGCGGAGTATGACCACCCGCACTCGCTCGTCATCACCGAGCGCGCGCAGCGCCGAGGCGAGCTGAAACCAGCCAGCCGCCGGCAGGGCGTTTACCGGCGGATGGTCAAGCACGCACTCAGCCACCCCGTCCGCGTCCACCGACGATCCGATCACGGCCGTCCTCCCTCCGCACCAGTCAGGAGCCATCGTCCTGCACATCCTCGCGCGGCCGGGCACTCCGGCTGGCGAACCCGGCAAGGATCGTCTCGGCCTGGGCGACGATCCGCCCGATCAGCTCGGCACAGCTGGGCAGGTCCTCGATCACCCCGGCGACCTGGCCAGTGGCCATGACGCCGAACTCCGGCGTCCCGTCCACCATCGCGGCCCTCAGCAGCGCGGGAGTGTTCGCGGCCAGCAGCACCTGGCCGAGCGGGAGCCCCTGCGTGCGGCGCAGCTCGCGTCCCTCGCGCGCCAGCGCCAGCCAGCTCGCGCCCGTGACCCGCCGGAACGCGGCTGCGCTGCGGACCGAACGCAGCAGCCGTGCCATGCTCCCGTCGCTCGCCAGCCGGTCGGTGAACGGGGTACGGAGCAGCCGCTGCGGCACGCCGTCGAGAGCGGAGGTAACGATGGTGTCGGCGACCGTGGCCGCCAGGTACTTGTCCTTGATCGCCCCGGGGACCTGGCTGTCGGCCGTGAGCAGGAACCTGGTGCCCATCGCGATCCCGGCAGCCCCGTACGCGAGCGCCGCGACGAGGCCGCGGCCGTCGAAGAATCCGCCTGCCGCGATCACGGGGATGCCGACGGCGTCGACCACCTGGGGCAGCAGTACCGTCGTCGCAACCTGTCCGGTGTGCCCGCCGCCCTCACCGCCTTGCACCACGACGGCGTCGGCCCCCCAGGCAGCGACCTTCTCAGCGTGCCGCCTGGCACCGACGGATGGAACCACGACAACGCCAGCCTCCTTGAGCCTGGCGATCAGCGGCTGTTTCGGCGCCAGCGCGAAGGACGCCACCCTGACCTGCTCGCTGATCAGCAGCTCGGCCCGCTGTCGCGCGTCAGGCGCGTCGGCGCGCAGGTTGACGCCGAACGGCACGTCGGTCAGGCTCCTGGTCTCCTCGATCGCGGCCGCGAGCTCGGCATAGCTCATGGTCGCGCTGGCCAGGATGCCAAGCCCGCCCGCGTTCGCGGTGGCCGCGGTGAGCCCCGGCCCTGACACGAAGCCCATGCCGGTCTGCACGATCGGGTACCGCACCCCGAACAAGTCGCAGGCCGGCGTGCGCAGGCTCACTGTCATGCGGGCAGCTCCGCGTTCCGGCGCCCGGCGGGATCGATCACCGACCTGATCAGATGCAGCTCCTGCGCCGTTGGCTCGCGGGTCGGCGGCACGGATGCGGGGATGGTCAGTTCGAACCCGGTCGCCGCGCAGACCTCGCCGACGCTCACTCCGGGGTGAACGGACACCAGCCGCATGGTCCTGCCAGGCCCGCCGAAGTCGAAGACGCCCAGGTTGCTGACCACGCGGCGCAGCTCGTGGAAGCGCGAGGCGGCCCGTCCAGCCTGGGCCGCCCGGTCGTAGCCGATCCCGCTGACCATGTCGACCGACCCGACGAAAGTCCGCGTCGAATGCCTGGGCACCCAGTAGCTCACCGGATGATTGACGGTATTGCCTGGCGCGCCGCGCACCCCGAGCAACGCGGCCCTGGGACGGCCGAAGTCGCCGATCGCCGAGATGTTGACATTGCCGAACGGGTCGATCTGGCTGGGGATCATCATGACGTGGCGCTTGCCGTTATAAATAAGGTCGAAAACAGCTCGGTACGGCAGCCATCCCTCGATGACGTCCGGCCCGGCGCCGATCGCCCAGGTGCCCTGGCCGAGCAGCGCCTCGCCGTCGGTGAGCAGCAGGTCAGGCGCGAAGGTGGCTCTGGCCAGCCTGGCGCCGATGGTCGGGATGAGCCCGATCGGGCTGGCCAGGACCTCGCCGTCGCGGCGCCAGGCTTCAGCGCAGGCCACCGCGCACACCTCGGCCTTGCTGGCTGCCGCGCTCACCGCGCCGCCACGGCGGCCTGATAGGCGTCCTCGTCCTGGTCGAGATAACTGGCACGGAACGCGGCCCAGGCCGCCGCGTCAGCCGCCGCGCCGGCGTACTCGCGCTGGAACTCCTCATCCCTGGCGTAGTCGGGCTCGCACGACGTGAAGTGGGCGCCGTGCGGCGCCTCGACCACGCCAGCGACCATCCAGCGCTGGATCCGCAGCGTCTGGACCGGTGCGGCGGCGGTCAGTTCTCGCGTCGCGACGACCCGCTCGCAGGAGACGAAAGCGCGCTCCGCCGCCATGCAGAACAGGTCGTCGAAGTACGGATCAGGGCCGAGGAACTGCGCGTTGCCGTGCGCGTCGGCCCGGCTCGCGTGCACCAGCGCCGCGTCGAGCGCCAGCGCCGGCACGGCCAGCAGTTCCTCGCCGTCGTAAGGGGACGTGACCGTGCGCAGATCGGGGTTAACGCGCAAGACGTCCGAGCCGAGGCCAGCCCTTGTCGGCAGGAACGGCAGCCTGCACGCGGCCGCGTACAGCCCCCACTGCAGCATGCCCTCGTCGTACTCAGCGACCTCGATCGCGCCGGCCTGCCTGGCGGCGCGGAAATGCGGCTCGAGCGGGATCGAGTCCAGCGACACGAAGCCGTACACCAGCTTGCGCACCTTGCCGGCCGCGAGCAGCAGGCCGACGTCTGGTCCGCCGTAGCTGACGACCGTCAGCCCGGTCAGGTCTGACCGGCAGATGGCGCGGACCAGCGACATCGGCTTGCGCCGGGAGCCCCAGCCGCCGATGCCCACCGTCATCCCTGAGCGCAGGCCGGCCACCACGTCGGCGGCCGTCATCAGCTTCTGCCGCATCGCCGCCCTTCCCTCACCTGCGTCGCGCGTCGCGCGCCTCGGAGCGCGAGTCGCTGAGCCGCGCGCCGCGGATGTAGCAAGCGCTTGTTTGATAGCGTGGGCTCACTATACTCAGCCGCTGTGCGGGCGCCATCTGCGCGGCGCAGCACCGGCGTGAGCCGGCCGGGGAACTGGTGGATATGAGCCGAGAGCCTGGAGACAGGCACGATCAGATCCTGGCCGTCGCTGCCGGACTCTTCGCGCGCAAGGGCGTCGCCGCCACCACCGTTCGCGAGATCGCCGACGAGGTCGGGATCTTGTCAGGGAGCCTGTACCACCACTTCGACTCCAAAGAGGCGATGGTGGACGAGATCCTCTCGCCGTACTTGAAGGCCCTGGGCGACGCGTGCCAGCGTGTCATCGCCCGCCGGGCTGACCCGCGCACGAAGCTGCGCGATCTCGTCGCTGAGTGCCTCGGCGTGGTGGAGGCGCACCCGCACGCCACCGAGATCTACCAGTCCGACGTCAACTACCTGTCGCAGCTCGAGCGCTTCGGCTACCTGACCGGCGCCGCTGCCCAGATCAGGCAGGCGTGGCTGGAGGTGGTCAACGAAGGCGTGGCGCAGGGCGCGTTCCGGCCCGACCTAGAGCCGCGGATCGTCTACCGCCTCATGCGCGACGCGATATGGCCGTCCGTACGCTGGTTCCGGCCCGGCGGGGCCTACCCGCTGAGAAGGTTCGCCGAGGAATGCGCCTCGCTGTTCCTGGATGGCATCGCCGTGCCGCCCGCGACGACTGCCGCCAGCGCGGGCCCGGACGCCGCCAGCGCGGGCCCGGACGCCGCCAGCGCGCGCTCGCGGCAAGCGGCACGAAACGGCTGAGCTTGCCGCTGTCCTGTGCCGTTCCAGGTCGCTGACGACTCGCACGTGGACCCGCGGATCGACGAGCCCGGCCGCGGCGAGCGCTCCCCGCAGCCGGTCCGCGATCTCGCCCGCGCCGCTCGCCGGCGAGCCGGTTCAGCACCGACGGGTAGCCGCCGAGTATGTGGCACGAGACCGCGTTCAGCTGGTCGATGAGCTGCGTCCACGGGAGGGTGACAGGCACTGCGACGATCCGCACCGGCAGGCCGGAGCCGGTGGTCTCTGCGGCCGCCGCGGCCGTCGGGTGCACGGCGCATGCCGCGGCCACCATCGCGAACGTCAGCCGCGCCTGGCCATCAGGCCGCGCATGATCGAATGTCAACGGTATGAGTCGGCCGACCCTGGCCCCGTCCAACACGAGCCGTTTTGTCGGGCCCGGCCCGCGCCAAGTTGCCCGCGCTCTGACATTGGATCCGTTACGACGCGAGCTGGCGCGACAAATTAGTCCAAACTATCCATGCTGTTGGCCGAAACGGATCCAAAGAAGGCTGCGGAGCGGGAAGTGCCCGCAAATATGGTGGCTGGCCGTTCGGGCACATTCACGGTCGGGCGTGCTGATCTTCGCCACCGCGCGGTACGCGGCGGTGGGCTCGGAGGTCATCACGTCCGGAACCATTCCAAGCCCGGACGTCCGCTGCGTCTGGCCACCGCCGTGGGTAACCGGCAGGCGTGCCTACTGGGGCAGTGCACTTATTCGGAGCTGCAGTATTCCCCAGGCACCGATGCGAGTGACATGGCCGCCAGTCACGGACGGTGACGGCGGGTCAGGGTCGTCAGCGTCGTCCAGGCGGTGGTTTTGGCAGGCTGATGAGGACGTCGAGACCGAGGTGCTCCTTGCACAGGTACTTGAGTTGGTCGCATTCCATGATCTCGATGCGACCATGACGGGTGGCAAAGGCGTGGCCGTCCTTGGTGACCCAAGACGTGGTGACGACGACGCCTTCCGTAGCGTGCTTGTCTTCCATAGTGCCGGCCAGCGCGCGTACCACGTCGATGCCGACGGCGTAGCGAGAGCGCTTGGACTGGATGACGCACAGTCCGCCGAAGACTGGCGCCTCGCTCACTCGCGACCGCGTCGACTCCGTCATCCTTGACGTCCTGCGTTTTCCACGCCTTCATGCCCATGGCCTCGAAGATCTGCTTGACGAAGGTCTCGAATTCGAAGGGGGACATAGTGAGCAGGTCTGGGCGGCTGTCCAAGCCGACGATGACGTCCGCGCCAGCCACAAATTTGAGCTGGGCGAGCAACGAATCGAAGTTGACCAGGGGCCGGACCGGCTCAAGGTCGTAGGGATTCGGCGAGACCAGGGCGGTGAGTTCGCCATTCAGGCAGGCGATGGGGTCGAGCGCGGCCAGCACGAACGTATCGAATTTGGCACGCGGCGCGGTCACGTTAAGCAGCAACGGACGGGCTGGCTGGCTGGCCGGTGCCGGGATCGATGGCTGATACGTAACCGTAGAAGGTCACCGCATCGACCACCGACGCCGGTGTGGAGATGAGAATCTCGTGCATCGTGCGGAGCGCCACCCGCGCGATCAGGTTCGCGTAGCGCTCCTTGATCTCGCGTTCCTGGCGGGCGACCGGGTCGATGGCATCCCGCGTAGCCACGTACTTGTAGCCACGTTCGACGGGGACGATAGCCTGCGGCGGCAGCTCCCACTCCACAACCACCTCCCGGGGCTCGGGCCGGTAGATCACCCGAGTCTGGTGCGGGAAGCCATCGGGATAGGCACTGCTGTCCAGGATAGGCGTGCAAAACCTGGCAACGGACTCCGAATCGCGGGCTCGGAAGTCCCGCGCAAACTGGTCGATGCCGTCGTTGTACTCCCTGGCCTGGCTGATCGCTTCTGCGGACGCAGCCCGATGAGCCTCCTGCCGCTCGGCCAACTGGTCACGCCGCCTCATCTCCGCATCGGCGTGCTGCTGGCGGGCTCTGTCGAAGGCCGCCCGCGCCTCCTGCTCTTCCCGGGCATGCCTGGCCGAGCCGGCCCGTCTGCGGAACCCGCTGGGCGGGTCTGGAGCGAACTGCTCCCATAGCGGCGCGGGCAGCGGCTCGCCGAGCGGTTCGGCGTCGAACGGCGGGTACGTCTCCTGCCGCTTGAGCGACAGGAACGTGATCAGCGGGGCTGTGCGGATTCCGGCAGTCAGAACGCCGTCCAGCCCAGTCACCCGGTCCTGCAAAGCGCCGGACATCTCCTCCGCCTCGGCCTTGCGGTCCTCAAGGGTCGAACGCTCCCAAGCTACTCAGGGAGCCGAGCCGTCGAGCGTCCACAGAGCGGCCATGGGGAGGGCGATTAGCCGGTCGCCGAAGGCGAGCTGCTGTTCGCCGGCGTAGAGCAAGATCCCGGCCAGGAAGCGGTCGCCCAGACGGGTCGCCAGGTGGCGCAGGCCGCGGAAGTCCTCGCCGCGGACGGTCTCGGCCGCCTTGACCTCGATGCCGATCACGGTGCCGACCGCGTGCTCCAGCACCATGTCCACCTCCACCTGATCGCGGTCACGGTAGTGAAAGAGCTGTACGGGCTCTTCAGCCCAGGTGAGCTGGCGCGCGACCTCGCCGATCGCGAAGTTCTCCAGCAGCGGCCCAACTGGAGCCACCGGATCTTTGGCGCGCTCCTCCGACATCCCGATGAGCCTGCCGCCCAGCCCGGAGTCGGTGACGATCAGTTTCGGTGTGGATATCGCGCGCGTGGTCAGGTTCGATGACCAAGCCGGGATGCGCTTGATCACGAAGATCAGCTCAAGCAAGTCCAGGTAGCGCGACAGCGTCCGCCGCGGCAGGGCGATATCGTTCGCCATCGGCTGGGCGACCGCCAGGGTCCCCATCCGAGCCGCCACGACGCTTAGCAGGCGGCGCATCTCGGCCGGCCGCTCGATGTCGGATATCTGCCGAACGTCGCGGGTCACCAGGTCAGTCACGTAGGAGTCGAAGAACCTCGCCCGGCGGCGCCCCGGGTCGCGGCGCACCGCCTCCGGGTATCCGCCGCGCAGCGCCCGCGCCACGTAATCGCGTTTGGTCAGCGAACATGGCGGCATCCTGACGCGCCCATCAAGTCGGAAGACGGCATCCACAAATCCGTCTGCGGCAGAGTCGATCTCACCCTGCGACAGCGGCCACAACTCGATGGTCTCGGCGCGTCCCGGCAGCGCGTCAGGCAAGTCCCTCAGCCCCAGAAGCCGAGCCGAACCTGTCAGTAGGAACCTGCCGGGGCGCGTATCGCGATCCACCTCGCGCTTGATGGCCAGCAGTAGTTCCGGCACCCGCTGGATCTCATCGATCATCAGCAAGCCTTCATGCCGAACGAAAGCGCTGGGGTCCGCTTCCGCAGCGGCGCGGACTGCCGGGTCGTCCAGGTAAAGCTCGCGCGCGCCAGCAGACCTGGCGACGATCAGTTTCGCCAGGGTGCTCTTACCGACCTGCCGGGCGCCGTTCACCACCACGACGCGGGTGTCCGCCAGCGCTTCAACGGCCATCCGCTCGGCGTGCCGTGAGAACAGGCTAATCTCAGCGCCCACGGAGCAACATTACAGCAGCTAGCACCCCAGCTGTGGCCGATCTGCCGATAGCTGTGTGCGCGATCTGCCGGTACTCTCGTGGCCGACTTGCCGATCATAGCCTGGCCGCTTTGCCGCCAGGCACTGCAAGCGGCGGTGTCCAGTCGCGCAACCTTAAGCCGGTCACCCGGATTCACGTCCGTCAGTTCAGGGTGAGCGGCGGCTGGGTAGTCGTGCTGACGAGCGGTGTCACCGCCCAGCGGGTTGCATCGAATGCAACCAAGGCCTCCAATGACCGCTCAGGAGGAGCACATCTTATCGACTGCGCCCTCCTGAGCAGGGAGATCTTCCGTTAAAGCGGCGCCCAATACTGGGGCAGTGCACTTATTCAGAGGGTGCACTATTCCCGACTGCGGACCAGGGTCAACTCCTGGCGTGGACCGTCACGGTGTAGTCGGCCGGGACCGATACCGTAAGGCTATGGTCGCCGTTCGTGGTGACGATGGCGTCCCCGAGGACGGCCCGGCGGCCGGATGGGGTCTCGGTGACTTGCGTGTCTCCTTGGGTAATCGCTGTCATCGCGACGGTCTTGACGGGCCATGCCTCCCCTTGCTTCCAGGTCACGGGGGAATCAGCGCCACTCGCTTTTCTCGGACCAGCTGTCCGAGAAGGTGAGGAAGTTGAAGAACGTCGCGCCAAGGACGTTCCGGCCTGCCGGGACGCCGCCGCCGGTTCCCGGTCCGGTCAGCGAGCCATCCGGCCCGACGACATAGCGCAGTGACCAGACGGCTTGCCCGTCGCTTGAACCCGAACTGGTAGCGGTCGACGTACCCGCCAGTGAGGAGTTCCTCAAGCTCTGTGCGGTACTTCTCGAGCATGCTCTCGCTGGGGCTGACGTAGAGCAGGTGGCTCTGGCGCAGGTCGGTGGTGACGCGGCCCGCCAGGCGCCGCGCGTGCGCGCGGGTGAACGTCTCCGCGTACGGGTAGCTGCTCACGCTGCCGCCTTGAAGCTCGTGCCGAGGACGTCCTGCCACAGTTCAACGGCCTGCCCGCTCGTGGGCTCGTAGTAGGCGGTTGAGATCGCGTCGAACGCGTCCTGGGCAGCCGATTCGAGACGGTCGCGATGAACGGCCTCATCGAGCTCGGCCACATTGTTGTCAAAGTTGACCGGGTCCAGAATCTGGATCGGATCGCTGCCGCGGGCCGGCAGCTCCGACACCGGATGGTAGTCCGTGAAGGCGATCTGGCTGTCGAGTCCACCGTTAGCGATAAGGCGAAAAACCGCTCGAGCGCGACCGCATAGTCGTCGAGTTCCAGTCCGCCATCCGCGAGGTGGACCCACAGCAACTCAAGCATGAAGCTCGTGCACTTGAACTCGCCGTCACGCTTCCTTTGCTGGCGCGCCCACCACTTCGTGAACCGGATGAGCTGGGCGAGGTCTTTCGGATAGATCTTCTTCCGGCTGCGGATGAAGTCCAAGTGCTGTCGCACGCTGGTGCGGAGCTTGGTCCCGTCGTCCTTGCTGACAAGGCAGCTGACGTCGTTGGGCTCGCCTTCGTACAGAACTGGCACGACATCGACGTCTAGCCCCGTGCCCGAAAACCGGACGTTGACGCAGTTGGTGGTGGCCACGATCTGGTCCTCGCTCATAGCCGGATACGCGTCGGCCACCAGGTCACGGACCCAGTTGACGAGTTTGGGCGTCTCCCCCGGCGCCTGCTCGGCCTTCACGTCGACGGCAAGGTCCCGGTCGTTGGCGTTCCGCAAGGCCGTGCCCTTGGCGACGGAACCGGCATGCAGTGCCTTGACGAAGCCATAGCCAGGAGTCGTGGCGATCTTGTTCTGGATCCGGTCGCGGAGTCGGTTGACCTGCGCTCGCTGGTCGTCGACTTCAGACTTCTTCAGGTTGACCCGGTCCTCCGCGAATGCGACTAGGTCACGGTGCGTAATCTGCGGCACCGACACTTCCCATCGTTTGCATTGCATTTAATGCAATATTGATGCATCTCGATGTCAGGCGTGGAGGCAGTTGCGGTCCGAGACCCCAGGGTGGCGGGAGATATGTCCCGCCACCCCCTCTGACCTGCGGCTATCCGATTACTCTGGGCTGCCGAGTTGTGCATCTGCCGCAACTTTGCTCGTTTTGCTGGCGCAGTGCACTTATTCGGAGGGTGCGGTATTCGTCACCGGGGCCATGTCGCGGAGCGGTCTGTTGCCGCCGGTTCAGAACGGGCGGAACTTCTCGAAGGGTGGCTCGAATGACGGGTCGGGCAGCCGGAATGCCCGGCAACGGGGCACCGCCTCAGCTGTGGGGCCGGTGCCGCTAGTCCACGGCGTTCCATTGGCGAAAGCGTCGGGAATCGCGGTCCAGCGGAGGTTCTGCTCGTAGTAACGCGCCGCGGTCCGCACCGACGGTGCCCAGTTGTCATCGAGGACGATCAAGCCCCCGGGCCGGACGATCTTGCGCAGGAAGTAGAGGTCCACGAAGACCTCGTGGAAGCGGTGACTGCCGTCCACGAAGGCCGCGTCGGCGATGAAACCCTCAGCGACGAGTTGCGCAAGCGCGATCGATGACGGAGCGAGCATGAGCGTGGTGATCGAGTTCAGTCCGGCGGAGCGCAGCAACTCCCACCCGACATTAGACCAGACGCTTTCCTGGAACGGATCGATCACGACGTGCCGCGGATGCGGCGGGTCGATGGTAACCAGTGCTTCCCCGATCGCGAGAGCCGAGCTTCCATACGCGAGCCCGACCTCCACCACCGTCGCGGTACCTTCCGCAATCAGCAGGTCGCGGAGCAGGTCGCAGTCGCGTTCGGGGAGCGTGACCGTCTCGAAGTCCCGTTCGTGGTCACGCGTCCGTGAAGGTCCCTCACGCACCAGCCGACTGCGTACTTCACGGACGCGCGTCACACCTTCTTCGGCCTTCACCTCGCCAGAGTCGCAGGGCCCGAAGTCGCCTGCCAGGCGCGGCGCTCGTTATCCGCGCGTCCAGGTCGCCGACCGCCCGGTTCCGTCGGCCCGGACTTTACCCTCCTTCCTTAGCTGCTCCAGGACGAGCCGGATCGTCTGGTCGCTGACGCCTGGCACTGCCGTCCTGATGTCGGCGAGACGGAATGTGGCGGGGGCGTGGCGCAGGATGTGCTCGCGGATTCGCTCCTGCTTCGTTCCCGGGGTCCGGGCCGCGGCCGCGCGGTCGGCGAAGACGGCGTAGGCGCTGGCGATCAGGCGGGTGAAGTAGGCGAGCCAGGGCCACGGGTCGGCGGTCCCCTCGTGCCAGCCGTGGGTGGAGTCCAGGAGCGCCTGGTAGTAGGTGTCGGCCGATTCGGCGATCGTCTGCTCGATGCTCACGTAGCGGCCGACCGTGTAGCCGTGCTCGCTGAGCAGGGCGCCGGTGAGCAGGCGGGCCACCCGTCCGTTGCCGTCCTCGAAGGGGTGGATGACGAGAAGGTCGAGGATAAACAGGCCAGACAAGAGCACCGGGTGATGCTCGCCCGCCTCGGCCGCCTGCTGGTAGCGCTTGATCAGGTCGTCGACGGCAAACGGGGTGCTCGCGGCGGGCACCGGCTTGAACCGGACGGTTGTCGAGCCGTCGGACGAGCGGTCCACGACGAGGTTGTCCTCTTTCTTGAAGGCCCCGCCCGGCATGGCCGTGTGGGCGAACAGCAGCCGGTGCAAGTGCAGGATCAGGCCGGCGTTCAGGGGGCGCCAGTCCTCCCGGATCAGGTAGTCCTGTGCGTCGCGGTAGCCGGCCAGTTCCTGCTCGCTGCGGTTGCGCAGCGTCGTCGTCCGCCGGTCGATGATCCGCTGGGCGCGGTCGGCGTCGGCGACGATGACGCCCTCGATCGCCGATGACGCGGTGATGCTCAGGACGCGGGCCCGGTCGGCGAGCTCGGTAAGCAGTCCCGGCATCTGGTCACGGTAGAGCGCTTCCGAGCCCCGGCCGAAGTCGATGGCGCTGAGCCGGGTGACGACCTGCGAGGGCACCATCCCGATGAGCGCGTCAAGGTCTGTGAAGCTGCGCAAGGAACCTCCCAACCAACCTAACAAACAACCTAATCGTAGCGGCGATTAGCATGTTTAGTGGGTTGGATTAGTGAGTTTCCGGCTGCTGCCGATGCCTCCGCGGTCGTCGGCTGTGCGCTGGCCGATATAGGCGCCCCAGTCTCGCTTGGCCCACTGGGACCAGCGCTCGGCGGTGCTGATGCTGATACCGGTCAAGTCAGCGAGGACCGCGGCAGGAAGTTCAGCGGCCAGCGCGAGGCGGGCGGTGTTGCGCCCGGCATGGGCGTCGATGCCATAGCGGTGGAGACGGACGCCGAAGAGGACGTCCACGGCCGGGCGGGCTGGGCTCTGGCCGGGGAAGAGCCATGGCACCGGGGTTCCCATGCGGCCGAGGGTCCACCGCGGCTCGTCCTGGTCGCGCAACTGGCGGACGAGGCGCGCCAGCTTTGCGGGCAGCATAAGGCGGTGCCCGTCGATGGCCAGCCAGGTGGTCTGGCCGTCTTCGATCACGTCGTCCCTGGTCAGCTGGGTGATCCTGCTGACCAGCATCCCGAAGAGCAGCACGAGCGCTCCCCCGACCCGGAGGTCCAAGGGCATGGCCTCGTCGCCGAGGCAGCGGTCGAGCTGATGAATGTGGTCGCGCTCAGCGAGCAGGCGCTCTGGTTCCTGGCGCGGGGGAAGCGGCACGTCCAGCTCACCGGCCAGGCCGCGGCCGCGTGCCCAGTGGAGGAAGTAGCGCACCGCCCGCCGGGTGCTCGTGCCGTTAGTCAGCCACCGATCTAGATCCGCCTGGGTAAGGTCGCGCAGGCCCTGGCCTCGCTTATCCAGCCAGGACAGCAAGTCGAGGGCAACGATGACGCGCGCCCGCGCGAAGTCGGCCGATCCCCGCGTAAAGGTCCGGCGGGTGGCGGCCCGGCGGGCGCGGCGGAGCACGAACAAGTGCGCGAACGGCCTGATCAGCCGGGCGTGGTGGGCCGGCTTGTCGTGCAGCAGGTGCTCCAGCCAGGGTGCCAGCCGCTCCAGGTGCTCGTTGCGCGCGGGCAGGACGCCGGAGCTGACCAGCATGTCCCTGACATAGCGCAGCGCCTGGGATTGCGGCAGTTCATCGAGCAGGTCGTGGGTGATTGGGTCGCCTGTCCTGGCCAGGCTGCCGAGCAGCTGGGCCGACCGGCGCTTGCCGAGCCAGGTGACCACGGTGGCGGGGTTAGCGACCGTGGTGAGTGCCACGAGCAGAGGACGCAACTGCGCCGAGACCTCCCCGCCGGGGCCAGCGAGCAAGATGCGGGCACGCTCAGCCAGGACGCAGCCGAAGCAGCGTCCGCCGCTATGGATCTCTCCTCCCCGCCCGCACTCGCGGCAATCCGCTGGCAGGGCCTGGTCTCCCCGCATAGCGAGCAGACCGCCGACGCGCCTTGGTAGCAGCTATAGCACAGGTCGGGGGTGGATGATGTCGCCCGCCTGGCGATCTTCCGAATCCGGCCGCAGCGCCCGCACGGCCGCTGCGGAGCCTGGTAGCACGAGGCGCAGACCGGCCCGGCATCGCTGGTCCCGGCGACGGTGCGCTGCTGGCCGCAGGCCGAGCACGTGCGGGCCGGGCGCGTGGCGCAGAACTGGCAACGCGCGCTGCCGTCGGGCATCCGGGCAGCGGCGCGCCGCATCCGGCCGCACCCGCTGCATTCCGTCACGACCTGCTCGTCCTTGTCATAGCAAGCCGAGCAGATACCGCCCTCGGGACGCCGGGCGTAGATCCGCCTGGCCTGGCCGCAGCGAACACACGTTCCCTTGCTGTCACGCGCCGCGCAGGTGCCGCAGACCCTGCCAGAGGCCGTCTTGCGCCGCAGGTCGGCCGTGATCCTGCCGCACCCCGTGCAGGCCGGAGCCGCGACCGTCAGATATCCGGCATCGATCAGCGCGTGCGCCAGCCGGACCAGCACCAGCGGATATGCGGCTGGAGTCGTGACCAGGGCCCCTGGATACTCCCTCAGTAGAGCGTCGATCTCGCGCAGCGCCCGCCCGTGCTCTGCCCCGGCCGCGGCGAGCACGTCACGCGCGGCCTCAACGTCCAGTCCAGGCACGGAACTGATCAGGCAGGCGGTGACTCGATCCCGCGACTCATCATGAGAGCTGGCCGCGGTCACGACAGGTCGGGGCGGCGGATCGTGCTGCGACGCACGGCCGGCGGTGCTGCCCGGCCGGATTCCCCAGCCGCCTTCCAGACCTGCTGGCTGACGACCTCGATCTCGATCAGGTCGTTGGGCTGGCACTCAAGGATGTCGCACAACGCCGCCAGCGTGTCAGTCGACAGGCGCTGGGGAACCTGGGTCACCAGCCGGTAGACCTGCTCACGAGACAGGTGGATGCCGCGCTCGGCCAGCAGCGGCACCAGATCCGAGGTCTGGAACAGGCCCTTCTCCGCCATCCGGAGCCGCAGGTGCCAGCGGATGCCCATCTTCCTCGTCACGACTCGTCCTCCCATGCCCCGGCGTGCCGCTCCCGCAGGGCAGCGACGAGGAGTCGATTTCGGAACTCGTCTGATACGCCCGTGTAGATCGCGGTCGTGCTCGCGTAGGAATGGCCGGCCTGGTCCTGCGCGAACCGCTCCGGATAGCCGAACTCAATGAGATGCGTGATATACGAGTGCCGCAGGCAGTGCAGGTCCAGCACCGCATCCAGTCCGGCCGCGTCGCGGGCCTCCTCGAACGCCTCGTTGATCGCCCGCCGCGACAGGCGCCCGCGCCGCTCGGTCACCCACAATGCCGGATGGGCACCGGGACTGAGCAGCGGGCGGATCTCCTCGATCCACTGCTGAATCACCGGCACCACCCAGTCCATCTCCGGCACGGTCAGCACCGTCCGCCGCTTCGGCGGACTGCCGTTAGACGACTTGCCCCACCGCACGAACACCGCCCCGTAATGACCGAACTCACGCACCTGCGGGTTGTGCCGCAGATCCGCGAGATCCAGGCCCCCCGCCTCACGGCGCCGCAGCCCGAACGCGTAGATCACCTTTAGCAGCGCCGCGTCACGCTGCGCCGCCAGTGCGCCCTTCCGGCCACGGGACCGGATCTCTTCTACCCGCCCGTCAGCCGCATCGAACAGGGCCTGCACCTCGTCGTAGGTCAGCGGACGCCGGTGCGGCTGCCCCTCGAACTCGGTCACATGCCCGACCGTGTTCCACTCATCGAGGATCTGCCGCGGCGCCGACCCGAACCGCTCCAGGCACTTCGCCACCCACCCGTAACGGGCATCGGACGCATAACCGCAGAACAGCCGCAGGGTGTTTTGGTAGTTCCTGGCCGTGGACACCGCGACCGGCGACCGGGTAATGAACGCTTCCGCCTCAGCCGGCTCCCACTGCCACGGGTACTGGTTCGTGAACACCGCGAACCGCCGCACCAGCTCCAGCCTCGGCCCGATCGTGTTGTCCTTCAGGAACCGGGCACGCTGCTGCGTGGCCCACCCCTCCAGCATCGCCTCGAACACCGCCGACGCCGGGTCAAGATGAACCACCCCGGCCGCCAGCGCAAGACGCGCGACGCCAGGAAGACCCGTCATCCGGAGATCATTCACGGTTGCATCTAACACAACATTGATGCTTCCCGTCAACACAGGGCTTGCCGCGCCGCCGATCAGCCGCCCCGAGTGCAGGCTCAGGGCAGCCTCGATCACTTCCTCTTGCCGCTCGCGCGCACCGGCGCCTGCGCCAGCGCGCTCGCAGCGGCAGACCGCTCAGCGCCGGTCGCCTTGGAGTCTCCCAGGACCCTGGCGGCATCCGATGCAGCAATAGCGCCGGTCGTACGCAGATTCTTCGCCATGCCATCACCTCCTCTCCGTCAGCCTTGATTTGCGGCGCGGATTGTGATGTCATCCAGGTTCCAGCCAGGCACGACATCAGCTCGCGCCGCCCCGCACGCCCGGCCCCCTGCAGGCCCGGGCGTGCGGCGTTTCAGCAGATCAGATGCTCAGCCGCCCTCGCGAGCGCATGTTGCATCTGATGCAATACCGCTCAGTTCTAGCTGCAGCCGCTGGTGGAGCCGCAGCCCTCGCACACGTAGCAGCTGCCAGCCGGGCGCATCTTCGTGCCGCAGGTCAGGCACAGCGGAGCGTCGGCGACCCTGCCCTGATGCGACTCGATCAGCTCGGTCGAACTGGCGGCCGCCGCCGGTGCCGCGACCTGACCGGCTCCCCCGTCGCGTGCCTGCGAGCCAGCGGACACCCAGCGCGCCTCCTCTCTCGGCGCGGACTGGGCCAGTTCCTCGGTATCCACGACCTCGTCGGCCACGGCGGCCGGGTCCGCCCCGTCGAGGACCGCCGAGCGCTCGGCGGCCGACAGGATGCCGAGGTCAGACCGCTGGTCGAACGGCAGATGGTCCAGCGCCAGCCGGCGGAAGATGTAATCCATCACCGAGCTGACCATCCTGATGTCGGGGTCGTCGGTGATCCCGGCGGGCTCGAACCGCATGTTGGTGAACTTCTCCACCCACTTCTCCAGCGGCACGCCGTACTGCAGGCTGACCGAGATCGCCACCGAGAACGCGTCCATGACGCCGGCCAGCGTGGAGCCCTGCTTGCCCAGCTTCAGGAAGACCTCGCCGACGTCCCCGTCCGGGTAGGTCGAGGCGGTCATGTAGCCCTCTGACCCGCCGACGCCGAACCGGGTGACCGTCGCGTTCCGCTGCTTGGGCAGCCGGCGGCGCACCGGGCGTCCGGTCGCCGGAGCGGCCTGGGCAGGCGCCTGGCCCGCGGGCTCTGACGACTCGGCGCTCGCATCGGCGGACTTCGACTTGGCGACCGACAGCGGCTGGCCGACCTTGCAGTTGTCCCGGTAGATCGCCAGCGCCTTGAGGCCGAGCTTCCAGCCTTCGAAGTACACCTTCTCGATGTCCTCGACCGTCGCGCTCTCCGGCAGGTTCACGGTCTTGCTGATCGAACCGGACAGCGCGGGCTGGATCGCCGCCATCATCCTGACGTGGCCCATCGGGCTGATCGCCCGCTCGCCCATCGCGCAGTCGAAGACCTCGTAGTGCTCGGTCCGCAGCCCAGGCGCGCCCACGACGTGCCCGTGCTCGGCGATGTACTCGACGATCGCCTCGGCCTGCTCAGGCTGATAGCCGAGGTTCTTCAGTGCCCGCGGCACGGTCTGGTTGACGATCTGCATGGAGCCGCCGCCGACCAGCTTCTTGAACTTGACCAGCGCCAGGTCGGGCTCGACCCCTGTCGTGTCGCAGTCCATCATCAGGCCGATGGTGCCGGTCGGCGCGAGCAGGCTCGCCTGGGCGTTCCGGTAGCCGTTCTTCTCACCCAGCCCCAGGCATTCCTGCCAGGTCCGGTTGGCCGCGGTCAGGATCGACTCGTCCTCGCCGGCCGGCACGATCATCGCCTTGCTCGCGTCGGAGTGCTTGGCCATGACACGCTTGTGCGCGGACGCGTTGCGCGCGTAGCCGTCATACGGGCCGACGACGGCGGCCAGTTCCGCAGAGCGCCGGTACGCCGTGCCGGTCATCAGCGAGGTGATGGCCGCGGCGATCGCACGGCCGCCGTCAGAGTCGTAGGCATGGCCGGTCGCCATCAGCAGCGCGCCGAGGTTGGCGTAGCCGATACCGAGCTGCCGGTAGGCACGGGTGGTCTCGGTGATCTTCTCGGTCGGGAAGTCGGCGAAGCAGATCGAGATGTCCATCGCCGTGATGATCAGCTCGGTTATCGCCTGGAACCGCTCCACGTCGAACGTGTCGTCGTCGCGCAGGAACTTCAGCAGGTTGATGCTCGCCAGGTTGCACGATGAGTTGTCCAGGTGCACGTACTCCGAGCACGGGTTGCTCGCGGTGATCCGCCCCGACTCGGGGCAGGTGTGCCAGTCGTTGATCGTGTCGTCGTACTGGATCCCGGGGTCGGCGCACTCCCAGGCGGCATGCGCCATCTGCCGGAACAGGTCCTTCGCCTTGACCTGCTTGACGACCTCGCCGGTCTGCCTGGCCAGCAGGTCGAAGACGTCGCCGCCCTCGACCGCCCGCATGAACTCATCGGACACCCGCACGGAGTTGTTCGCGTTCTGGTACTGGACGCTGTAGATGTCCTTGCCGCCCAGATCCATGTCGTACCCGGCGTCGCGCAGGACCCTGATCTTCGCTTCCTCGCGCGCCTTGGTCTCGATGAACTCCTCGACATCGGGGTGATCGACGTCGAGCACGACCATCTTCGCCGCGCGCCTGGTCGCGCCGCCTGACTTGATCGTGCCGGCCGACGCATCCGCGCCGCGCATGAACGAGACGGGCCCGCTCGCCGTCCCGCCGGAGGCAAGCAGTTCCTTGCTCGACCTGATCCGCGACAAGTTGACGCCGGCGCCGGAGCCGCCCTTGAAGATCAGGCCCTCCTCGCGGTACCACTCGAGAATGGACTCCATCGTGTCGTCCACAGCAAGGATGAAACACGCGCTCACCTGCCACGGAGATGAAGTTCCTACGTTGAACCAGACCGGCGAGTTAAAAGCAAATATCTGATGAACAAGGGCGTAGGTGAGCTCGTGCTCGAAGATCACGGCGTCGTCTTCAGAAGCGAAATAGCCGTGCTTGCGACCTGCGTCGCCGTAGGTGCCGACGACCCGGTCGATGAGCTGCTTGAGGCTCCATTCCCGCTGCGGCGTGCCCACCGCGCCGCGGAAGTACTTCGTGGTGACGATGTTGGCGGCGTTGACTGACCAGAAGTCAGGGAACTCCACGCCGTGCTGCTCGAAGTTGACCGAGCCGTCGCGCCAGTTCGTCATCACGACGTCACGGCGCTGCCAGTTCACCTCGTCGTAGGGGTGGGTTCCCTCGCGAGTATGGACACGGCGGATCTGCAGGCCCCTGCGCGCGCCCTTCCCGTCCTGCGCTGCCGATCCGCTCGCTGTCTCGGTCATGTCATCCCCCTTCGGAATCACCGCGGATTCCATATCGAGCCCATTCCGGCCCTTGTTCCGGTTACCTGTCCCAAGCCGCATGCCGCAACCCGCCAGTCATGTGCCTTTCGCGGCGGCCGACTGCCAGGCGACTACGTTGCCCGCATCGTCGGTCCGCTCCGCTCCGGCATGATCTAGGTCAAGCTCTTCCACGGCTGCCCGCCACTTGTCGTCCCGCTTGGTCCGCAGCGCCGCGATCTCCGCCTCGAAGTCGTCCAGCGACTCGAAGCCCCTGTACACGGACGCGAACCGGAGATACGCGACTTCGTCGAGCGCACGCAGCGGGCCGAGGATGGCCAGGCCCACTTCGTGCGAAGGGACCTCCCCGAGCCCCCGTGACCTGATGGTCTCCTCCACGCGCTGAGCCAGGATCGCGAGCTGGTCCTCGGTGACCGGCCTGCCCTGGCAGGCCCGCCGGACACCGTTGACGATCTTGTCGCGATTGAACGGCTCGGTTGCGCCGCTGCGCTTTCCGACCATGAGGATGACGGTTTCCTGCGTGGTGAACCGCCGCCCGCACTCCGGGCAGGACCTGCGGCGGCGGATCGCGGCGCCGTCCTCGGCCGTCCGGCTGTCGATAACCCTGCTATCCGGATGCCGGCAGTACGGGCAGTACACGCGATCACCCCCTGCGGCCCGTCGTAACTAATCCGTTCTGATCACAAGGTGTAGAAGAACTACAGCCGTGTAACTACTAGATATTGTGGTCCAGCCTACCGTCACACGCAAGTCCTTCTGCGCCGCGACTCTCCGAATCCCGCCCGCGGCGCCGGGCGGGCCGGCCTGATGGCCAGGTAAGCGGCACTTTGCGCGCTCTCCGGCGGCGGCGGTACTGCTCAGCGCCGGCGTGTCGCGCACCGGCGGGCCTTCCCGGCACCGTCAAAGATCCCACCCGGCACCGACAGTCGGGCGCACGCTCCCGGCCCCGGCGTGGGCCGCCAGCAACCAGCAGCCCGCATAGACGTCGAACGCCCGCTCACCGCGCTCACCGCGTGACTGAACGGTGCCGTTGACGGCCGCTGGGCACGGGCGGCTCAGGGCAGGTGGGTGCCGAAGGTGAAGAGTGGCCGGCACAGAATCTCGGGCGGACGTTCCCGCCGCTCGGCGAGACGGTGCACCCCGACGCTGGTCAGGTACTCGGTGTCGAGTGCCTCGAACGCCACTTCCTCGAAACCGGCGGCCGCGAACCAAGATCGCATCTGAGTGGTGACGTCTGGCGGGCGGCGATGCCGCGCCCAGATGACGGTCCCAGCTTCGGCACAGAGCCAAGCCGCAGCCCCGATTGTCCGCTTGATGTCGGCATCGCTGACGTTTCCGAAGATGCCGGCCAGCAGCACGTCAGCCGGAAGCGCGTCTGAAAAAGTCGGGACTACGCCGGCATCGGCCTGCCGGACGTGCACCGAGGTCAGCCCGGCATCGGCGGCCCCTTGCCTGGCGAGCCGGGCGTTGCGCGGGTCTGACTCGATCAGGGACGCCGACACGTCGGGCCGGCGCTGGTGCCCGGGCAGCACGCGCATGACGTCGCGCCCTTGCCCGGCGCAGAGGCTGAGCAGGCGAATCGGGCCTGGCGGCGCCGCACCCAGCGCCGCCGCGAGATGCCAGGCGACCCGATCGAGCCGCCTGCTGAGTGAGGAGTCCGGGTCGTCATAGCCGCGATGCCAGTCCACCCAGTCCTTCATGGCATCCATCGTGCCTCGCGACCTCGGGCCGCCGGCCCGGCCGGCTGACTTACGGTTAGAGCAGGTTCGTCCCGTATGGCCGAGCCGGACCAGGCAACCGACGAAGCGCGAGGTGCAACGGCAGTGCGATGGGATGGCCCTGACGGCTACTGGGTGAGCGATGACCCGTCCCTGATCGACGGGGACCTGGTGCACGGCTGGATCAGCGAGGAGAGCTACTGGGCCAAGGGCCGGCCGCACGAGGTCATGGCGCGATCGATCGAGAATTCCCTGGTCCTGGGCCTGTACGCCAGCGGCGGGGAGCAGGTCGGCTTTGCCAGGTTCGTGACCGACCGTGCAACGTTCGCCTGGCTGTGCGACGTATTCGTGGCATCCGGGCACCGGGGCGGCGGAGCAGGCAGCTTCCTGGTCAAAATGTCCGCCGAGCACCCCGATGTCGTCGGGATCAGGCAGTTGCTGATGGCAAACCCGGGCCGGTCCCTGTACCGGCGGCACGGGTTCGGCGACGTGCTCAAGCCGGAGCGGTGGATGGAGCGTCCCGCCTCTGCCGCGCCAGAGGCCGGCGCCTCCATCGCCGCAGTTTAGTCAAGAAGTAGGACAGTCAAATCTCTTGACTAACTTTCGCGGCGCGGCCACCATGGTCGTATGACAAAGATGACCGACGCAGACGAGATCGTCCTTCCAGCCCTGCTCCGCGCGGCGCGCGGCAGCTACGGCCACGCCATCAGGGCGAGCCTGGCCGCCGCCGGCTATGACGACGTTCCGCGCAACGGCGCCTTCGTGCTCGGCGGCATGGTCAACCACGGTGGCTCGGCGGCCGATCTGGTTCGCCAGCTCGGGGTGAGCAAACAGGCAGCCAGCCAGCTCATCGACGTTCTCGTGGTCCGCGGCTACCTGCAGCGGCAGGTCGATCCCGACGACCGGAGGAGGCAGGCGCTCGAGGTGACCGCGCGCGGGCGCGGAGCAGCCGCCGCCGTCAGGTCCGCCGTGCACTCCGTCGACGCGGAACTCGCGGAGATGGTCTCGCCGCAGAAGCTGGCCGGCTTGCGGGCCGGCCTAATAGCCCTGATCGCGATCAGGGAGCGCCTCGAAGACGAGGCCAGGTCGGCCGGTCACTTGCCGCGCTGATTCAGCGCCCAGCTTCGCTCCGGCGCGGTTCCTACAGTGCGTGTGACGGAACTTCGCTGTTCAAAGGCTCGCCCGGATCGGGCCAGCCTTGAAGTCGGCCAGCATCAAGGGTTCAGCGAAGTCGTACCTGCGGCGCGGGCCCGGCGGGTCCTGGGCTGGCACCATGAGGATGTGGCTGACCTAGCTGGGGACGCGGCAGGACTGGTGACCATCGACGACGTGCGCGCGTGGGCGATGGCACTGCCGCGCACCGAGGAACACCTGATCCGCGATTACGTGAAGTTCCGTGTCGGGCGGATCGTGTACGCCACGGTTTCGCCGGACGAGACGATCCTGGGATTCGGGTTCCCGAAGGAAGAACGCGCGGCGCTCATCGCCACCGAGCCAGGCAGGTTCCTGCTCGAGCGCCGCGCTGACGCGCGCTACAACTGGATCGACGCGCGGATGGCGACCCTCAGCCGCGCCGAGGCACGAGAGTTCGTCACCGACGCCTGGCGGATGGTCGTGCCCAAGCGGGTCGCAGCGCAGGTCCCGACGACGCAGTGTTAGCCGGAGCGCGCGGGCCGGGCAAGCCGCCCCGCGGCCGCTCAGACGCGCGGCACCCAGAGCACCTGGCCGTCCTGGATCGCGGTCCCGCGCAGGGCGTTGTCGTCGATGATCTCCTGGATCACGGCGCGCGGGTCGGCGCCGGGATCCGTGCGGACGGCGATGCTCCAGAGCGTCTCACCTGGCCGCACGACCACCCTGAGCATCGAGTGCCCGGCGCCAGATCCCGTGCCAAGCCCGGCAGGCCCGGCCGCCTCGGCCTGCCCGCCGACCGCGAGCCAGATCAACGCGGCCAGCCCAGCGACCGCCAGCGCCAGCAGCGCGCCTACCACGATCTTCCCTCGCCTGGTCAGCCTGACCCGGCCGCTCGCCGGCGCCATCGGCGGCCTGGCTGACAAGGCCAGGCCGGCCTGCTCCTCTGCCGGTCCCGTTCGCACGAGGCGAGCCTGCGAGCTGGCGGCCGGCGCGCCGTTCCCGGTCACCCCCGCCGGCGTGGCATCAGGCCGCTGGCCCCCGGTGGCCGCCCGGCAGCCGGGCCCGCTCACCGCTTCCCCGGCCCTGGCCGGCCGGGCGGCCACCTGCCTGACAACCGGCGCCGTCACCGCGACAGCTCCTGCAACCGCGGCGGCCGGCACAGGACCGGCCGGCGTGTCGGCGTCCTTGGACGGCTTAGCCGCGTGGCCGGCTTCGGCGCCGCCAGCCAGAACGGCGAGCGGCGGCCTGCGGGCCGCCTCGCCGCGTGCCCGCCTCGGATACGACGTCCTCGAGCGCAGGACGGCTATATCCGGCCTGATCCTGGCGTCGAGCTTGGCCTCAGCAGCGCTCGTCATTCCCATTGCCGCCTCCCGGTAACGAACGACAGTTCGATAGTATCCCTGTTCGATCGGATGGACGTTCGATCGAACGAAGATCCGATCGAATTTATACAGCAAGGGTCCGACACTTTCGAGAACGGTCGAACAGATGTTTGATCTAACCGGCGCGAACCGCTAGCGTCGGCGATGAAACCAGCCAGCGAACCGGAGGCCCGCATGAGCGGCGATACAGAAGGCGCAGTGCCATCGAGGGGGACGCAGGGCAGTCACACCGCGGTCGGAGCCGATCCGCCCGAGGACACGGATCCGGCAGGCGGCAGCAAGCCGCGCGGCCGGCCTGGCAGGAAGCCGAGGGGCAGCGTCCCCGTACCGGTTCCCGACCTGCCTGACCAGCCCGACCCTGATCATGTCCTGACCTGGCGCCAGCGCAAGGTGCTGCAGGTCATCAGGGAGTCCGTGCAGCGCCGCGGCTACCCGCCGTCGATGCGGGAGATCGGCGAGGCCGTCGGGCTCACGAGCACGTCAAGCGTGTCGTACCAGCTGTCCACCCTGCAGAACAAGGGCTACCTGCGCCGGGACGCCGGCCGCCCGCGCACGGTCGAGGTGCGGCTGCCAGGACATCCGGCGGTGCGACCCGAACCCGCTTTCGATGACGACTCGGCAATGGACATCACCTCGCAGGAGGCGGCCTACGTGCCGGTCGTCGGGCGGATCGCGGCGGGCGGCCCGATCCTCGCCGAGGAGGCGATCGAGGACATCTTCCCGCTCCCCCGCCAGCTCGTCGGCGAGGGAACCCTGTTCCTGCTCAAGGTCGTCGGCGACTCCATGATGAACGCCGGGATCGTGGACGGCGACTGGGTCGTGGTCAGGCAGCAGCCGGTGGCCGAGAACGGCGATATCATCGCCGCCATGATCGATGGCGAAGCGACCGTTAAGACCTTCAAGCGGTCAGGCAGCCACGTCTGGCTGATGCCGCACAACCCCGCGTACACGCCGATCCCTGGCGACGAGGCGGACATCCTTGGCCGGGTCGTCGCGGTGCTGCGCCGGGTCTGAGGCCCATTGCAGCAAGGATGAACAAGACGCTCGGGGAGCGGCCGGCTGGCAGGCCAATCCCTGAGCGGGATATGTGCCCCCCGCACACAGCGCCATGAGCCTGGCGGTCATGGCGCACTGGCGGGGCGTCGCCTGAATCGTCGGCGACGCCCCGCCAGGTCACGCTACGCCGCCGGAACGATGTTGACCAGCTTCGGCGCCCGCACGATTACCTTGGTGACGTCGCGGCCATCCAGCGCCCTGACGACGCCAGGAGCGGCCAGCGCCAGCGCGCGCAGCTCCTCCTCGGCGATCCCGGGCGGCACCTCAAGCCGGTCCCGCACCTTCCCGTTCACCTGAACGACGCAGGTGACCTGCTCCTGCACCAGCAGGGCCTGGTCGGCCCGCGGCCAGCCTGCCAGCGCGACCGACGGCTCGTGGCCGAGCAGCTCCCAGCACTCCTCGGCGGTGTAAGGAGCGAACAGCGACAGCAAGATCGCCAGCGTCTCAGCCGCCTCGCGGACGGCGGGATCGCCAGGGCCAGGCCCGGCGTCGATGGCGCGCCGCGCCGCGGTAGCCAGCTCCATCAGCCTGGCGACGGCCACGTTCAGCCGCGCGGACTCGACCAGCCTGGTGACTTCCTCAATCGTCTTGTGCGTCACCCGGCGCAGCTCGGCGTCTCCGTCGGCGGGATGACCCGCGCCCGGCACCTGCCCGGCCTCGGCGGCGACCCTGATCGCCCGGCCCAGGAACTTCACCGACGCCTCCGGCCGCACGTCGGCCCAGTCGATGTCGTCTTCCGGCGGGCTGGCGAACAGCATCGTCAGCCGGATGGCATCCACGCCGTGCGCGGCCAGCTGCACACCCAGGTCGACGCCATTGCCCAGCGACTTGGACATGGCCTTGCCCTGGTTGATCACCTGACCCTGGTTGATCAGCCGCAGGAACGGCTCGGTGAAGTCGAGCATGCCCATGTCGTACAGGACCTTGGTGAAGAACCGGCTGTACAGCAGGTGCAGGATCGCGTGCTCGACACCGCCGACATACAGGTCGATCGGGCACCAGCGGCGCACCGACTCGACCTCGAACGGTCCTCCGGTGTACCCGGGCGAGCAGTAGCGCAGGAAGTACCACGACGAGTCCACGAACGTGTCCATCGTGTCGGTGTCCCGCTTGGCCGGGCCGCCGCACTTCGGGCACTGCGTGTTCACCCAGTCGGTGGCGGCGGCCAGCGGCGAGATTCCCTTCGGCGCCAGGTCCTGGCCACGCAGGTCAGGGAGCGTCACGGGCAGCTGGTCGTCCGGCACAGGCACTTCGCTGCAGCCGTCACAGTACACGATCGGGATCGGTGCGCCCCAGAACCGCTGCCTGGACACCAGCCAGTCGCGCAGCCGGTAGCCGACGGCTGCCCGTCCCAGGCCCTTGCCGGCCAGGGACGCGCTGATCGCAGCGATCGCCTCGGCCTTGCTCATGCCGTCCAGCGGGCCGGAATTGACCAGCGTCCCGTCACCGGGAGTCGCCTGCCCCGTCTGCGCTGGGTCGGGCAGGTCGGTCTGCACGACGACGCGCACCGGCAGGCCGAACACCCGCGCGAAGTCCAGGTCGCGCTGGTCGTGGGCTGGCACGGCCATGATCGCGCCGGTTCCGTAGTCGGGCAGCACGTAGTCGGCGGCCCAGATCGGGATCCGCTCTCCGTTCACTGGGTTGATCGCGTGCCTGCCCAGGAAGACCCCGGTCTTCGGCCGGTCGGCTGACTGGCGCTCGATGTCGGTCAGCTTGCGGACCTGAGCCAGGTATGCGTCCAGTTCCTCACGATGCTCAGGTGCGCACAACTCGGCGGCCAGCGGCGAGTCGGCAGCGACCACGAAGAACGTCGCGCCGTACAGCGTGTCCGGCCTGGTCGTGAACACCGTGACCGGCTCGTCCCTGCCTTCGATCACGAACTGGACCTCGGCGCCCTCGCTGCGGCCGATCCAGTTGCGCTGCATCAGCAGCACGCGCTCTGGCCAGCTGCCTTCCAGCGGCTTCATGTCCTGCAGCAGCCGGTCAGCGTACTCGGTGATCTTGAAGTACCACTGCGTCAGCAGACGCCGGACGACCTCGGCTCCGCAGCGCTCGCAGTGGCCGTCGATCACCTGCTCGTTGGCCAGCACGGTCTGATCGCGCGGGCACCAGTTGACGTAGCCGCCGCCGCGATAGGCCAGGCCGCGCTCGTACAGGCGCAGAAACAGCCACTGGGTCCAGCGGTAGTACTCCGGGTCGCAGGTGTGCAGCCGCCTGGTCCAGTCGAACGACAGCGCGTACCTGCGGAACGAGCTGGCCTGCTTCTCGATATTCGCGTAGGTCCAGTCTGCCGGGTGCGAGTCGCCCCTGATGGCCGCGTTCTCGGCGGGCAGGCCGAACGCGTCCCATCCGATCGGGTGCAGCACGTTGTGGCCGCGCTGGAAGTAGTAGCGCGCCATCGCGTCGGCGACGGCGTAGGCCTCCGCGTGACCCATGTGCAGGTCCCCCGACGGGTAGGGGAACATGTCGAGCACGTAGGTGCGCGGCCTGCGGTCGTCAGAGTCGTCGCTGGCATCGAACAGGTTCATGGCGTCCCACCTGGCCAGCCACTTCTCCTGGACTGACCGGGGATCCCACTTTTCCTGCGACTGCCCGCCCTGTGCAGTGCTGGCCCGCGCTGTCTGCGGGTGGCCTGCGGCTGCCACCTCCGCGCTGTCAACGGCTGTCATCGTGTCCTCGCGATTGCTCCGTACGGGTTGCACCCGTTGCTTGCACTATTCCTGGTAAGCAAAAAGCCCCTCGCTCACGAGGGGCAGCCGCGCCAACGGTTCAGAGAGCCGGCGCGGCTAACTAAGGAGCAGCGTGGTGCAACGCACGCGCACAGGATATCTCACCGGACCGGGCGGCGCTATCGGAGCTGGGTCACCCCGGCCCGCCGTCACCTGAGCCGCTCGCTATGACCGGCAGGCAATTCCGCGCCTGAAACTGCTGTGGCAAACCAAATAATCAGCCTTGACCCGGCAGGGGCACCCGCAGATAATGGCGTGTCAGCCAGCGGCCTTTGACCACCGCCAGGATCAGAAAGCTCCCGCCGAGCCCTTGTCCTGAGCGGCATACAGGCCGCTCGGCCTGGGCAAACGGGGAAGTCCAGACTGATCGGGTCACTGCCAGGCAGGTCCGCATTCGGGGGAATGATGGATATTCGGCGTTCTGCGCTGCCATTTATGTCGGTCAATTCTGCTGGCGTCAGCTGGAGCGGAACTGACCACATTTCGCGTCTTTGCGGCCTGCCAGGGAACGCGTCGTGACCGCGGCGGTGCCCGGCACTCCGGCGGACCCGCCGGACGGCCAGCCGATTGCCATCGTGGGGCTGGCATGCCGGTTTCCTGATGCCGACGACACGGCTGCGCTGCTCGACGCGGTCCTAACCGGCCGGCGGGCGTTCCGCAGGATCCCGCCGGCCAGGCTCGACCTTGCTGAATACTTCAACCCCGACCCGCACGTCAGGGACGCGACCTACAGCACGCGGGCCGCGCTGCTCGAAGGCTGGCGGTTCGACCTAGCCGCGTTCGGGATCTCAGGACAGGACTTCGCGAGCGCCGATCCAGCGCACTGGCTTGCCCTGGAAACCGCGGCCAGGGCGCTGGCCGCGGCCGGCTTCCCTGGCGGCACCGGCCTGCCGGCCGAGCGCTCCGGCGTCTTCATCGGGAACACGGCGGCCAAGGACGGCGCCCCGGCTGCCGCGCTGAGGCTGCGCTGGCCCTATACCCGCCGGGTGCTGGCGGACGCGCTGGCCGCCGCCGGGATACCGCAGCCGGCCGGGCGTGAGGTGCTCGCCGCGGCCGCGGCACGCTTCCTGGCACCCTTCCCGCCGGTCACCGAGCGATCGCTGGACGGCGGCAGCCCGGCCAGCATCGCGACGGCCATCTGCGGGAGATTCGGGTTGCGCGGCGGCGGGCTGGTGGCGGACGCGGGCGACGCGTCCTCGCTCGCCGCGATCATGACCGCGTGCCAGGCGCTGGCCTCTGGCCAGCTCGACGCGGCGGTGGCGGGCGGAATCGACCTGAGCATCGACCCATACCGCCTCGTCGCGCTGGCCAAGTCAGGCCGCCTGGCCCGGGCCGGCATGCGGGTCTACGACGCCAGCCCGACCGGATTCCTGCCCGGCGAGGGCTGCGGCACCGTCCTGCTGATGCGCACAGCGGACGCCAGGGACGCGGGACTGCCGGTCTATGCCGAGATCGCGGGCTGGGGCAGCGCCTCCAACGGCACGACATCGCAAGACGCGGCGCAGGACGGCGCGCCCGGTCAGGGCGCCGAGGAGCCGGCGGACTCGCTCGGACCAGTTGCCGACACGAGGCTGCTCGCGATGGGCCGGGCACACGAGATGGCCGGGGTCGAGCCAGGCGATCTCCAGCTGATCGAGGGCTGCGGCACCGGCGTCGGGCAAGCGGACGACGCCGAACTCGCCGCGCTCGCGGCTCTTCGCTCTGGCTCCCGGCGGGTCGCGGCGCTCGGTTCGGTCAGCGCCAACATCGGCAACGCCGGGGCCGCCGCTGGCGTGGCAGGGCTGATGAAGGCCGTGCTGGCGATCGCGAACGGCGTCATCCCGCCCTCTACCGGGGTGCGGACACCGCATCCGATGCTCAGGGACGGACGGGCGGCCCTGCGGCTGCCAGGAACACCGGAGCCATGGCCGGCGCACCCGGCACGCCGGCGTCGCTGCGGCCGGTCCTGACGGCCTCGCATTCCACCTGGTCCTGCGCGGCGAGCCAGGCGCGCACGCCGGCGCAAGCAAGGCACCTCAGCCCCGGCCGCGTGCGCTGCCGCGAGCGGTCCAGACGAGGCCGCCGTCCACGGGCCGTTCGCTCAGGCAGGCCAGGCTCCGCGCCAGGACCCTGCAGCCGCAGAACCTCACCGAGCCCGCGCTGCGGCTGGCCGCGACCCGCGCCGCGGGAACCTACGCCGCAGGGCCGGGTCATACCTTCGCGTACCTGCTCAGAGCGCCTGACCGGGCAGCGATGATCAAGCTGCTGTCCAGGATCACGCTGATCGCCCCGTGGCTCTCTGACGCCCAGATGCAGGATCTGGCCGTGCACCTCGCTCGCGCGGCCGCCACCGGCCACGGCGAGCCATCAGGGCACGAGATCAGGCTGGGGCTCACGGCGGCCAGTCAGGAACAGCTCGCCGGGCTCGCCAGGGCGGCCAGGGCCCTGGTGCCCGCGCGGCCGGACGCTCCGCTGAGCATCCGGCCCGGCATCTGCATCGCGGCCGGACCGGTCGCGCCGGTCGCGCCGCCTTCGGCGGCGGGAACACCTGCGCTGAACGGATCACGGGCGCTGGCTGGCTCCCAGGCGGAGGCCGGCGCCACGGCCGAGGACGCCAGCGCGGCCGAGGACTCGATCACCGCCGAGGACTCCAGCGCGGCCGGCGACGCCAGCACGGCCGATTCCAGGACGGCCGACTCCAGGACGGCCGACTCCAGGACGGCCGACTCCAGCACGGCCGGCCCCGGCAGCCGGACGGCGTCAGACGATCAGGACGCACCGGAACCGGAGGACCGGGCAGACGCCGCCGGCGACGCCGGCACGGCCGACCCGCCCCGCGCGGCCGACGACCGAGCGAAGGTCGCGCTGGTGATCTCCGGGCGGCCCGACGAGCTCGCCGAGCTCCCGCAACGCCAGCTCAGCCGGCTGCTCGCGATTCAGCGCCTGCTCGATGACCTGGGCGTCGAGGCCGTGGCGGCTGTCGGACACGGCGTTGGTGAGGTGGCCGGGCTGGTCTGGGCAGGCTGCACGACGCCATCCGACGCGCGGACCCTGATCGCGCTCCGCTCCGCCGCGCTTGCGGCGCCGGCTGATGCCGCCCCTGGCGAGCTGGGCAGCACGATCGGGAAGCTCGGCACATTCACGTTCCGCCGGCCCAGGCGGCGGCTGATCTCCGGCTGCACTGGCCGGGAGGTCACCGAGCCTGACGCCATCGCCGAGCTACTGTGCGCGGAGCTGTTCGAGGCTCGACTCGCCGCAGGTGACGGGCCCGGCGGCAGCCCAGGCTCAGCGGGAGCCGCGACCCACGACACGCCAGCCGCGGTCACGCTGGGCAGCACGCTGGGCCCGGCAATCCTGACCGCGACCGAGGACGTGACGCTGGTTGTGCAGACCGGTCACGACAGGACGCTGGCGCGCGTGATCGCAGAGCTTGGCCTGGGCCCGGTGAGCGACGGCGGGCAGGACTCGCCGCTCGCCGTGGTCAGCATCGACGGCGATCCCGCTGACGACGCCAGCATCGCGCGCGCCGCATCGGCGCTGTTCGCCGCCGGAGCGATGACCAAGCCGGACGGGCTGTACGCCAGGCGGCCGAGCCTGCCGATCGACATCTGGCGCGACCTGGTGTTCATCACGCACCCAAGCCAGCGGCCAGTTCGCAGGCCGGCGGCGGGCCCCGCAGAACCCGCGGCAACCCCCGCAGAACCCGTTGCGGCAGCGGCACCCGCGCAGCCGCCCCGGGCCGCGGACCGCCCGGCAGCCGCCGACCGCCCGGCAGCGCCGGCCACGTCAGGCGGGCCGGCGGCACCGGCCGGGCGGCGTGGGATAGCCGGCGGGAGCACCCCGGCCGCTGGCAGCGCCCGTGTCACCGGAGACCCTGCGGCCATCCGCACGACGGCAGGCGCGAGGCCGTGGTTTCGCTGCTATGCCGAGCGAACCCAGCCGCCGGCGCTCCCGCTTCCGGTCGGCGACGACCAGCCCTGGCGGATCTACACGGGCGGGTGCGGGTCGTTGGACCAGAAGGTTCGTGAGCTCTTCCGGCATGATCCGGCGGCCACCCGTGCGCTGGTGGTGCTCGGGCGGATGGACGACCCGGCGACCAACCGGGCGGCGGTGCTCGCGGCCAGCGCCGCGATCTCCACCGGTCAGCTGGTCGCGATCAGCCGAGGGCCGGGACCGACAGGGCTGTGGGCGACCGTGCACGCCGAGCACCCGGAGACCGGGATCACCGTCATCCGCACGCCGCTCACCGCCGAAGGCATGGTGGCAGCCCAGCGGGTCGCCGCCGCGCCCTCCGGCGCATTCCGCGAGCTCGCGATCGGCGAGGACGGTACCGTCTCCGAGCCTGTGCACTACCCGATCGACGCGCTCGGCGGCGGCCAGTTCCCGCTCGGTACCGAGGATGTCGTGCTGATCAGCCGCGGCTCCGGCGCGGCCGGCCTCGCCCTCGCGCAGGTTCTTGCCTGCTCGGGCGCTGCCGTCGCGATCACCGGGCGTTTCCACCCGGCCGGTGATGAGCAGGTCGTCGCCGGCCTTGAGCAGCTGCGCGGCGCTGGCGCGAGAATCGGCTACGAGCTCGTAGACCTGGCTGACCACGCCGCGCTCGTCGCGGCGGTACGCCGGATCGAGGCGAGGTTCGGCCGCGTCACGGCCATCGCCCACGCGACCGGCGCGCTGCCCAGGGTCGCGGCAGCCAACCTGACGCCGCAGGCCGTTCACGGGCAGGTGCGCGCGCACACGGCACCTCTGGACCAGCTGGCTGCCGCGGCCCGCGCCGTTGCCAGGAACGGCAGCGGCACGCGCCAGGGCAAGCTGCGCCTGATCGTGACGTGCGGGTCCGTGACCGGCCGGTACGGCCTGCAAGGCGAGGCCATCGGCGCGTTCGTGACCGGCGCTCTCGCCGACTTCGGCGCGGAGACCGCGGCAGTCACGCCCGGCTGCCAGGCGTATCACGCTGACTGGCCAGCCTGGTCGGGCGAGGCGGTCGGCGAACGGGCCGACCTCACCGACGCGATGGCGCGGGCTGGCTACGCGGAGATGCCGGTCGGCGAGGGGTCGCGGCTGCTGCTGAAGGCGCTCGCGACCGAGGGACTGCCGAGGCGGCTGGCGATTCACGGCCGGGTCGGCGTGCCCGCGCCGCGGGCCATCACCGCCGCGGGCACGCCAGGTTCAGGCGCGATCGCTGAGCGGTTCATCGAGCGGGTCCTCGTCCACTATCCGGGCGTCGAGCTGATCACCGAGGCCAGGCTCTCCTTGCTGGCCGACCCCTACCTGCCGGACTACCAGGCGGACGGCGTTCCCTTGCTGCCGCCCACGATGGCGCTCGAGGCCATGGCTCAGGCGGCAGCGGTTCTGGCAGGCGCGCCGGTGCTGCGGGCTGCCAACGTGACTATGCGAGCGCCGATCGTGCTGCCTGCCGGGATGCCGGCGTCGCAGACCGTCATCAGGATCTACGCGGTCCGTGACGGCTGCGCGGTCACCATCCGCGTCCGCAGCGACAACAGCGGCTTCGCCGTCGACCATTGCAGCGCCACGTTCGGCCCCGCTGAGACGGCGTGCGAAGACGCGCCGCCGGCCGACGGCGCGGATGCCGCGGGAACCGAGCTGACCGCGGAGGCACTCTACGGGAACGTGCTGTTCCAGGCGGGCCGGTTCAAGCTGCTGACTGGCGTCAGCCTGACCGGTCCCAGATCGGCCTCGGCGGTGGCCGGCCCCGCCGGGGCGGCTGACCAGCCTCCATGGTTCGGTGCCATCCCGCCCGCCAGGGCGGCGGCCGCCGCGCAGCACCTGGTGCTCGGTGACGCCGCGCTGAGCGACGCGGCGCTGCAGGTCGTGCAGGCGAGCGTGGCTGACCGCAGAATGCTGTTCGCGAGCTGTGACTCCGTGTCGTTCAGCGACGCGTTCTGCGCCGGCAAGACGGCCGGCGGCCCGGTCACGATCCTGGCCTGGCAGGGTGAGCCTGGCGCGGTTCCCAGGCAGCGGGCCGGGTCCGCCGGGTCCGCCGGGTCCGCCGGGCCCGCCGAGCCCGCTGAGCCCGCGCCAGGACCCGCCTGGCACGTCCGGGTCACAGGCCCGGACGGAAGGCCGCTGATCAACTGGAACGGGCTGAGGATGCGGGACGCGGGGCCGTTGCAGCAGCCACGCGTGGCGGCAGCGCGGACGAAGCTGATGCGGCTGGCCGCGGCGGACTGAACGGCAAACTACGTCACCACGTGATAAAGGCGACCCTCGTTATCATTGTGCTGAGCCTGAGACCACCAGCCTCACGCGCACTGACATGGAAGGCGGGCCGCCGTGACGACGACGCCAGCACCTGCACCGACGCCGGCCGCCAGCGGCATCGACATTTCGCAGAACGAGTTCTGGGCACTCTCGCTTGACGAGCGTCAGGCGGCCTTCGCTGAACTCCGCAAGCTGGACGCTCCGCCGTACTTCGCCATCCCCGAGAACCCGTTCAACACCGAGGACCAGGGCTACTACGCGTTCGTGAAGCACGCCGACGTGGTCGAGGCCAGCCGCCACGCGCACGTCTTCTCGTCCGCGCGCGGCTCCACCAGCCTGGTGGACCTGCCGCCCGACTTCAACGAGTACTTCGGGTCGATGATCAACATGGACGACCCGCGGCATGCCAGGCTGCGCAGGATCGTCTCCCGCGCGTTCACGCCGAAGATGATCAAGAAGTTCGAGGACGACGTGCAGCGCGCGGCGGCGGTCGTGGTCGACGATCTGCTGGCCACCGGGCCGTGCGACTTCGTGAGCCAGGTGTCCGCCAGGCTGCCGCTGAAGATCATCTGCGACATGATGGGAATCGGCGACGAGCACTACGAGATGGTGCTCAAGAACACCAACATCATTCTGGCCGGCGGCGACCCGGAGTTCCTTAGCGACGACATGGAAGCCGCCATCGGCCAGATCCTGACGGCGGGCGCCGACCTCGCCGGCCTGGTGACCAGCCTCAGCGCCGAGCGCGCTGAGCATCCCGGCGATGACCTGGTGTCCGCGCTGGCCACCGCGAACGTTGACGGTGAGCAGCTGACCCCCGCCGAGCTCGCGTCGTTCTTCATCCTCCTGGTCGTCGCGGGCAACGAGACCACCCGCACCGCCCTCTCGCACGCGCTGGTGCTGCTGACCGATCATCAGGGTCAGCGTGAGCTGCTGCTGGCTGACTTCGAGAACCGGATCGCGGGCGCGGTCGAGGAGATCGTCAGGTACGTCTCCCCCGTCATCTGGATGCGGCGCTCGGTCACCAGGGACGCCGTGGTCAACGGCCATCAGGTCCGCGAGGGCGACAAGTGCGCGCTGATGTACTGGTCAGCCAACCGGGACGAGTCGGTCTTCGAGAATCCTGAGCGGTTTGACATCGCCCGCTCCCCCAACCCGCACGTCGGGTTCGGCGGGGCCGGCCCGCACTTCTGCCTTGGCGCGCACCTGGCCAGGCGCGAGATCACCGTGATGCTGCGCGAACTGCTGCAGCGGGTGCCCGGCATCCGCGCCGCGGGCGAGCCTGACCGGCTGCTGTCCAGCTTCATCAACGGGATCAAACACCTGCCCTGTGAGCTCGGCTAGCGCCCCCCGGCCTGCCTGGTGAGCTCGGTTAGCCCGGTGAGCTCGGTTAGCCCGGTGAGCGCGGCTGGCCATCGCGCGGCTGGCCTTCGGGTTCTGTCAGATTTCCCATAATTCTCCCGCGATCCCCGCACGCCGGGCCAGCATTCTTAGGACCGCGCGGCCGCGCAGCGCCGTGCTGTGCACCGTTCGAGCATGCGAGGGGTCGTTCGTGAGCGAGCACGAGGAATCCGCCGGGCCGGATGCCACCATTCCCGGCCAGCCGGCCGGACACCATGAGACAGGGCCGTCCAGCAAAGCCCGCACGCGCGGCCAGCGAGCCGCGCAGGTCGCGGGCGCGGTCACGAGCCGGACGGCCGGCTGGATGGTCGCGGCGGCGCTGGCGGGCTCTCTGGTGACCGTGCTGCTGGATGGCGGAACGTCCCAGCCCGCGACCGGCCAGGTCACGCTCCGCAACATCGGCCGGGCGGCGCCGGCCCCGGCTGGCGTCAGGACGAGCTGGCGGATCGAGGCCACGCCGCTGACCCCGAAGCAGGTCTACGTCGCTCCCGGCGACCCGCTGGCGAGCGGTACCGTCACACCGGGCTGCGCCTTCCCTGGCCCTGGCATTCCGCCAGGAGCGGTCCGGCACTCGCGAAGCCTCAAGATCTCAGGCTGGCAGCAGATCGTCATCGGCAGGAAGGGCCACCGCGCATCCTGGGTCGCGATTGGCAGCGGACCCCCACGGAAACGGATCGCTCTGGTCCGGCCGGGCTGTCGGGTGCGCCCGCTGCACTGCGGCGCGGCCCTTGGCGTCAGGATCGGCTGGGCTCCCGCAGGCAAGCGCATCATGATCAAGCGCCACGGCAGCGTCGTGATCATCGGGCCGGGCGGCCGCCCGCAGCGCCACGTCAGGACTCGCGCGAGGGCCGGTCAGCGGATCAGGCCGGTCGTGCCGGCAGCGCCGTCCGGCTGGGGGCCGTTCCCCGGATGCGCTGTCTACCTGCCAGCCAGTCCCGTTCCCGGCCGCTGATCGAAGCGTCCGCATGATGGCGGATTGCCGCCACAATGGCGGAAAGCCAGCCGCGATCATGGCGGCGGAACGGACGCGCTCCGTGACGAAGCCTCAACTTTCTCGTAACTAGCTGTAGTCATGCCTGGACAACGTGTATAACTAGAACCCCAAGCGGCGCACAGCCCGGCTCCTGCCGGACCCCGGGAGTCGCGACGCTGGGGAATGGGGGAAGCCGCACGTCGCGGAGGGGGACCGTCGTCCGGGGGGCGCGGTGCCGCCCTGGCTTATCCGCCGGGCATGGCACGCGCAAAATGACGAAGGTCGCGGCGGGTGGCCGGGTCATTGTCCTGCGGACGGGGCCGCACGGGGGCGCGGCGCCGTCCGCAGGACAAGATCCACGGGCCAGGACCAGAACCGGCCAGGAACAGAATCAGAGCCGGGCTTAGCGCTCGGTCAGCACGACAGGCCCGTCCGGCGTCACAGCGATGGTGTGCTCGAAGTGCGCGGCGCGGCTGCCGTCGGCACTCCTGATCGTCCAGCCGTCGTCATCGATCTGATACTTGTCGCCGCCTCCGGCCATGAACCACGGCTCGATCGCCATCACCAGGCCAGGGCTGAGCCGCAAGCCGCGCCCTGGCTGGCCTTCGTTCGGCACCGATGGCGGCTCGTGCATGGACCGGCCGACACCGTGACCGCCGAAGTCGGTGTTGAGCCCGTATCCGGCGGCGCGGCCGACCACGCCGATCGTCGCCGAGATGTCGCCGATCCTGGCGCCGGCCACCGCCGCGGCGATGCCAGCCCGCAGCGCCGTGCTTGTCGCGGCCATCAGCCGCTCATCCTCCTGGCTTGGCGGCCCGATCGTGAACGAGATCGCGGCATCCGCGACCCAGCCGTCCAGGATCGCGCCGCAGTCGATGCTGACCAGGTCCCCGGCCGCGAGACGGCGCCCGGTGGGGATGCCGTGCAGGGCGGCGTCGTTCAGGGACGCGCAGATCACCGCGGGAAACGGCACAGGAGCGAACGAGGGCTTGTAGCCGAGAAACGGCGAGGTCGCTCGCGCCGTGGCCAGCACCGACCTGGCGACCTCGTCGAGCTCTGTCAGCCGCGTGCCAGCGGCGGCGTGGGCGCGCACCGACTCCAGCGCGTCGGCAACGACCTTCCCGGCCGCCCTGATCGCGGCGACCTCGCCGGTTGTCTTGATCTCGACCACGCTGCGATCGTCCTCCCGGTCCTGTCGGCCGCGATCCTCAGGGAAGCGCGTTGATCTGCTCAGCGAGGGCGAAATCGGCCCCGGTCAGGCCGCCAGCCGAGTGGGTCGACAAGGTCAGGGTGACCGTGTTCCACGAGATCGCGATGTCCGGGTGATGGTTGGCTGCCTGGGCGAGGTGGGCGACCGCCCCGACGTACAGCATGGCGTCCCGGAAGTCGCCGAGCTTGACGGTGCGGGTAATCGCATCCCCTGCCCGCTCCCAGCCTGCGGCGCGGCCGAGCCCGGCCGCGATCTGGTCTTCGGTAAGCAGCGTCATGGCCCCATCCTCCCAGTCGCGCTGGCCCCGCGCAGCGATAGGCTGCGCAGGTGCCTGATTCGCAGTCCGCAGCGCCCAGGACCACGCCGCTCACCGCCGTGCACGCGGGTCTCGGCGCGACCATGACTGACTTCGCCGGATGGCTGATGCCGCTGCGGTACGGCAGCGAGACGGCCGAGCACAACGCCGTCAGGAACGCCGCTGGCCTCTTCGATCTCTCGCACATGGGCGAGCTCATCGTCGAGGGCGACGGAGCCGCCGCCGCGCTCGGCTACGCTCTGCTGGCCGACGCATCGGCGATCAAGCCAGGCCGCGCGAGGTACACGATGATCTGCGCGCCCGACGGCGGGGTCATCGACGATCTCATCGTCTACCGGCTGAGCGAGACGACGTATCTGGTGGTCGCGAACGCCGCCAACGCCGCGACCGTGGCGGCAGAGCTCTCGGACCGGCTCAGCGGCCGGGACGCGACGATGCGGGACCGCACCGACAGCTACGCGCTGATCGCGATCCAGGGTCCCAGGTCGGCCGCCATCCTGGCGGGCCTGACCAGCGCGGACCTGGATGCCGTGCGTTACTACGCGAGCTACCGGGCGACCGTCGCGGGCGCGCAGGCGCTGCTCGCGAGGACCGGCTACACCGGCGAGGACGGGTTCGAGATCTTCGTCGGCCCCGACGACGCCGTCGGAGTCTGGGCGGCGCTGACCGAGACGGGGAGTGCCCGCGGGCTGGTCCCGGCCGGACTGGCGGCGCGGGACTCGCTTCGCCTGGAGGCGGGCATGCCGTTGTACGGCAACGAGCTCAGCAGGGACATGACCCCCTTCGAGGCTGGCCTTGGCCGGGTCGTGAAGCTCGACAAGCCAGGCGATTTCGTGGGCCGGGCAGCGCTCGCCGAGCGGGCCGCGGCCGGGCCGACCAGGGAACTGATCGGGCTGGTCAGCAAGACCCGCCGGATCCCCAGGCACGGCTACGCGGTGCTGTGGGATGGCGAAGCGATCGGGACCGTCACCAGCGGGGCGCCGTCACCGACGCTCGGCAAGCCCATCGCCATGGCGTACCTGACGCCCGCCGCCGCCGCGGCAGCGCGAGAGGACTCCGGCGAGGATGGCGGGCGCATGTACGTCGACATTCGCGGCAGCGCCGAGCCGGCCGGCATGGTACAGCTGCCGTTCTACAAGCGGCCGGCGCGGGACTGACCGTTCACGCCCGCTGCTCTGACATTTTTGGCTTAACTAAACCTGCGCGCTAACAGGCACGAGAAGGGTGAGGTTCGTGAGCGTTCCCGAAGAGCTCTATTACACCGCCGAGCATGAGTGGGTTGCGATCTCCGATGCGATCGCCAGGGTCGGCATCACGGACTACGCGCAGCGCGCGCTGGGCGACGTGGTCTACATCACCGCTCCGGCGCAGGGAACCAGGGTCACGGCCGGTGACCCGTGCGGCGAGGTTGAGTCGACCAAGTCGGTCAGCGACATCTACTGCCCGGCTGACGGCGAGGTCACCGAGGTGAATCCCGAGATCGACGAGGACCCCGGCCTGGTCAACTCCGACCCGTACGGGGCCGGCTGGATCTTCAAGGTCAAGCTGGACGCCGGTGACCAGGTGCCGCCTGGCTTGCTGTCGGCCACCGAGTACACGGCGCTCACGGCCGAGGAACAGTAACCTAAGCCGCCGGGCCGGCGGCACTGCGATCAGGCGGTCAGCTCTTGGGTGCGCTGCTCGAGGAAGGCACGTTCGGCCGGATTCGAGGTCAGCGCCAGCGCGGCCGCGTAGGCCGCCGCGGCGTCGGCGGTCCGGCCGAGCCGCCTGAGCAGATCGGCCCTGGCCACATGGAACGGGTGATACGACCGGAGATCCAGGCGTTCGATGGCGTCCAGCCCGGCCTGCGGCCCTTCGACTTCGGCCAGCGCGACGGCGCGGTTGAGCGCGACCACCGGGGTCGGCGCGCAGGCCAGCAGCTGGTCATACAGCGCGAGAATCTGGCGCCAGTCGGTCCGCGCCGCGGCTGGCGCGTCGCTGTGCACCGCGGCGATGGCCGCCTGGATCTGGTACGGGCCCGGCTGGTTGCGCCGCAGGCACCGCCTGACCAGTTGCTGCCCTTCGCCGATCAGCGCCCGGTCCCACAGCGTCCTGTCCTGGTCGGGCAGCAGCACGAGGGGCCGGCCAGGCGCCGTCCGCGCCGTGGCCCGCGAATGGGTCAGCAACAGCAGCGCGAGCAGGCCGAGTGCCTCAGGCTCGTCGGGCATCAGCTCGGCCAGCAGGCGCGCCAGCCTGATCGCCTCGTCGCAGAGGTTCAGCCTGGTCAGCTCACCGCCGTCGGTGGCCGTGTGGCCCTCGGTGAAGATCAGGTAGACGACCGCGAGGACGGCGATGAGCCGGTCGGGCAGTTCCACGTCGCCGGGCACGCGGTACGGGATCCCCGCGGCCTTGATCTTCTTCTTGGCCCGCACGATGCGCTGCGCCATCGTCGGCTCGGGGACCAGGAACGCCCGCGCGATCTGTGGCGTCTCCAGGCCGCCGAGCAGCCTGAGGGTGAGGGCCACCTGGGCAGTCCTGGCCAGCGCCGGGTGGCAGCAGGTGAAGATCAGCCGCAGCCTGTCGTCTTTCACCGGGCCCACCTGCCCGGGCGCCTCTTCCTGCCGGTAGAGCAGCGCGGCCTGGGCGTGCCTGTCATGGCGTGAGGCCTCTCTCCGCAAGTGGTCGATGGCGCGGTTCCTGGCGGTCGTGGTGATCCAGGCGCCGGGATTGGGCGGCGCTCCGGTCTGCGGCCAGCGGTCAAGCGCAACGGCGAACGCGTCCTGGACCGCTTCTTCGGCGATGTCAATGTCGCCGAAGAAGCGGACCAGGGTGGCCACGCACCGGCCGTACTCGCGCCGGAAGTAGCCATCGATCTCATCGGGATGCAGTTGCGGCATCAGGGGCGCGTCCCGCCCTAGTCTCCGGCGTCGTCCTGGAACGGCCGGACCTCCACGGCGGCCCGGCAGGCCCTGGTGGCCTTCGCTGCCCACGCCAGGGCCTCGTCCAGGTTTGCTGCCCTGATCACCCAGAACCCGCCGAGCTGCTCCTTGGTCTCGGCGAACGGGCCGTCGGTGGTGACCACCTCGCCGCCGCTGACCTTGACCACAGTCGCGGTGGCCGGCTGGTGCAGCCCGCCCCCGAAGACCCACGCTCCGGCCCGCTGCATCTCAGCGTTCACCGCGTCGACGTCCTTGTAGGCCTGCTGCATCTCGTCCTCGGACGGCTGCGGCGCTCCCTCGACCATGTGCACGGCGAGCAGGTACTGCTTCATCGCTTCGTTCCTTTCCTGTGGCGGGCCAGCCTCTGGCCGGCTCTCTACCCTCGCTACGAACGCAGGTGGCCAGGATCGACACGGCCGCGAAAATCTCAGGACGCGGGTTGCTGCAGCCTCGCCTCGGGTGCCGTGGGCTCGACCAGCTCGACCGGATTTCCTGACGGGTCCTCGACCAGGATCTGCTTGCCGCCGACGCCGCTGACGATCTCGTTGCGGAACCTGGCACCGCGTGCCCGCAGCCGCTCGACTGTCCCGGCCAGGTCGCTCACCTCGATCGAGAACCGGTTCCAGCCTCCAGGCCGCGGCAGCGTGCCGTCCGGCATGGCCTGTCCGCCGCCAGGGCCGCCGCCCGGTGCGCTGAGCACCAGGCGCAGGTCGCCGAGCGACATCATCGCGAACGCTGGCGCGGGATGCATGATCTCGGTGAAGCCGAGACTGTCACGGTAGAACGCGATCGCCGCATCGACGTCGTCGACGATGTAGCGGACGCTGACGGTGGTCATGTGCGGTGCCTCCTAGGCTGCTGAGCGTGCCCGGACGGGTCCGTCCGTCATCTAGCATTCCCCCGGCCCGCCGCGATGGTGACAACTGGCAAGAATCACGACAGGCTAGGGATCTGATCACCAGGCCAGAGCTGAAGGATAGGACCGCATGCCAGATCTGCTGACCCTCTATGCATCGACTCAGCCGGACAAGCCGGCCGTTATCGACGACAGGCCAGGCCTGGGCATCGTCACGTGGACCTACGCTCAGCTCGAAACCGAGGCGAACCGGCTGGCCAGCGCGCTCGCGTCGCTGGGCGTCCGGGCCGGCCACAAGGTGATCTGGTGCGGCCCGAACTCCCCGCAGGTCGTCGCCGTGATGGGCGCCACCAGGAAGATCGGCGCGGTCGCTGTCCCGCTGAACTACCGGCTGACCCCGGAGGAAGCGCAGTACATCATCGTGCACTCCGACGCCGGCGCCGCCTACGTGGACGCGGAAAGCACCAGGCTCTTCGTGCCGCCCGATGGCGGCCAGCTCGGCAACCTGCGGCACGTGATCGTCTACGGCGGCGCTCCGCTGCCCGGCATGCTCGGCCAGGACGTGGCCGATGGCGCGTGCGCCGCGCCGCCAGCGGACGAGGATGCGGAGGCCGGCGGCGCGACGATGATCTACACCTCGGGCACGACCGGCAAGCCCAAGGGCGCTTACCGCGACGCCACCGACCCGGCGACGGCGATGGCGCTGATCGGCTTCATCGGGTATACGCCCGACGATGTGTACCTCACCTCTGGCCCGCTGTATCACAGCGGCCCGAGCGCCTTCATGGGAGCCGGGCTGGCCCTCGGCCAGACGATCGTCGTGCAGCGTAAATTCGATCCGGAGGACTGGCTGCGGCTGGTCGACGCGTACAAGGTCAGCTCGACTTTCTCCGCGCCGCCGCTGATCAGGCTGGTGTGCGCGCTGCCCGCCGAGGTCAAGAGCCGCTATGACCGTTCCTGCATGAAGCGCATGCTGGCCAACGCTGCCCCGTGGAGCTTCGCGCTGAAGCAGGCCTATGTCGCGGACTTCCCCGCCGACTCGCTGTGGGAGATCTACGGGTCGACCGAGCTCGGCGTGAACTGCGTGCTGGAGCCGCAGGACCAGATGCGCAAGCCGGGCTCCTGCGGCAAGCCGGCACCGGGCGTGGAGATCCGGCTGCTCGACCCCGATGGCAACGTGGTGACCGGCACCGGGCCCGACCACGCCGGCGAGCTCTTCGTTCGCTCTACCGGTGTCTTCAACGAGTACTACAAGCAGCCCGACAGCTACGAGGCGGCCAGGCTCGGTGAGTTCCACACCGTCGGCGACATCGCCTACCGGGACGACGAGGGCTACTACTACATCTGCGACCGCAAGAACGACATGATCATCTCGGGCGGCATGAACATCTACCCGGCCGAGATCGAGGCGGCGCTCGAGCATAACCCGGCGATCTTCGACGTCGCGGTCTTCGGGATCCCGTCCGAGGAGTGGGGCGAGCAAGTGCACGCCACGATCGTGCTCGCGCCTGGCGCGTCGCTCTCCGAGGCTGACGTGATCGCGTTCGCCCGCGAGCACCTGGCCGGATACAAGGTGCCGCGGTCGATCTCGTTCACCGCCGAGCTGCCGAGGACAGGCTCCGGCAAACTGCTCAAGCGCCAGCTCAGGGCGCCGTACTGGGCCGGCCGCGCCACCAGGGTGGCATGACGGCTGGTCGCGCGTGAGGCTGTTACGCCGCCCCGCCCTGCTCGCCGCTCTCCGGCTCGATGCCGTGCTGCCTGAGCAGCTGCCGCAGCCGCCCGACCTCACCGTCAAGCCGCTCGACCGCCTCGGCCAGCGTCACCAGGTCGGGATGAGCGGCCGCCCACTCTCCCTGCTTGGCCGATTTCTCGGCCGCGAGCCTGCGCTCGGCGTCCCGCAGCTCGGCCGCCTGCTCGTAGTCCTGCGCGTCCGCGGCGACATGCTTCTCGCCAAGTACCCTGACGATCTCCGCGTCGAGCTCGCTCACGTCGGGGCCGAAGCCGACCCGCTGCTCCACCGCGCTGAGGCGCGCCTCGATCTCGCGGAAATGGGCACGGAAGCTGGAAGCGAGCGTGCGTTCCATGCGGCCGGACACGGCGCGGCGCGCGACGGTCACCTCGGCCGGCTCCCGGTGCCAGGCGCGCCCCGCTTGAGCGTGCGAGACATGCGTCATGCCCACCACCCGCTGGCGGACCACGTTGAGGTCAGCGCCGAGCTCGACGAGGATCCGCGCAGCCTCGCCCTGGCCCTCGCGAACCAGCCCGAGCAGGATGTGCTCGGTGCCGATGTAGTCATGGCCGAGCTGGAGCGCTTCGCGCAGAGAGAGCTCGAGCACCCGCTTAGCACGGGGCGTGAACGGGATGTGCCCCTCGGGCCCGGCCTCGCTGCCCGCGCCGATGATCTCCCTGGCCCTGTCCCGCACGGCGTGCAGCTCGACGTCCATCGCGGACAGGACCTTCGCCGCGATGCCCTGATCCTCCCTGATCAGGCCGAGCAGCAGGTGCTCCGTGCCGATGTGGCCGTGGTGGAGGAGCCTGGCCTCCTCTTGGGCGAGGACGACCACCCGCCGGGCCCGATCAGTGAAACGCTCGAACATCTCCGGTGCGCCTGGACGTCAGCCCCGGCGGCGGCCCCAGATCCGGTAGATGGCGATGCCGGTGATGGCCAGCGCCGCGGCCAGAGCGGCGAGCTGAACCTCGGGCTTGGCTGCTTCTTGCGCCGCGCGCTCCCTGAGCCGCTTGACGTTGCTGGCCGGGCTCACCCGGTCGGCGAGCGAGTCGATGGTGCGCGCGAGGTTCTGCCTGGTGCGCTCGATGTCGGCAACGATCTCGTCGGAATCGCGTTTCGAGACCCTGCCGTTCGCCGCCTCTCCGTTGCGCACCGCGACAGTTCCGCGCTGAGCGCGGCTCTCCTGGTCGGCCATCCCTCGCACCCCTTCCCGGCCGGAGCGCAGCCGTTCCAAGCCTGGCTCTAGTGTCCCAGGCTTGTGCGGACAACGCACGCCCGGCCCGCCGGTTCAGGAAGCGGCTCGGCCGGTTTCTGGAAATGTCACCGAACCAGCCAGCCGCAAACCCAGTGTGGCAAACACCAAAGCGGCAAACCCAGTGCGGCGGCGGTAACCCGGCCGGAATGCCGGGCCCGCCGCCGCATCCGGGCAGCGAGCTAGCTGTGACTAGCCAGCAGGTGCGCAGCACCGAGCAGCGCGTGGCACGCCACGATCTGCACGCCGGCGCCGTGAATCGTGCCGCCACTGAACGCTGCCGACTCGATCTCGCCCTTGATCCGGCCGGCGAGCCTGTCCCTGGCCACGTCGAGCCCGCGCAGGGCGCGCTCGACACGGGTATACGTGCTGTCGCCAGGAGCGTTGCTCTCGAGCCCTGCGGTCGATGCGATCATCGTGTAGGTGCCGAACTCTCCGACGCTGGAGTTCAGCTGCTTGTAGCAGGCGCCGAGCCGCGCGACCACCGGACCGGACAGCGCCTTGTTCGGGTGGGTGAGGACTTCGGTGATGACCCGTCCGTCGTGCTCGTAGTCGTCCCTGAGCCCGGCCAGGTACATGAGCGTGGGCCGGATGTCCGTCTCGTCGATCCAGGTGCCGGTGGTGTGGCTGCCGGGAATCGTCACCTGGCCGCTGTCAGGCCCGGCCGAGTTCGGGCCGTCCGCGGGCTGCGGGCCGTCGACGCCCAGGTTCTTCACCCCTGGCCCGGCGACGCCGAAGAAGTTGGTGTCGATTTCGGCCGCGTAGTCACCGTGGTTGTACGCGAACGCCGGGTTCACGCTCACGCACGGTGAGCTGCAGTTCGCCGCGCCCGAGGACAGGAAGTAGTCGGGCCTGGCGAACATCGCGAACGTAGGCGTCCTGGCCGGATCCGCGTTGACCATATGCAGGATGGCCTCTTCGGTCGGATCCGCGAGGTAGTTGGTGATTGGCTGCGTCGTGCCGGTATACGGGTTCGCGGCCGTCAGCGCGCCGGCGTCCCGTTCCAGCGTTCGTACCGCCGGATCGGTCGGCCCCGGGTTCCCTGTGACGTAGAACTCAGGAGCGCTGTCCGCTTCCAGGGTGAACGGGGTGGTGTTGTTCCGCTCCGTCGCCAGCAGGCCTGGCAGGTTGCCGGCCAGCTCACCGAACGTGCCGGCCGGGTAGGTGCACAGCACGTCTGGGGTCACCGTGGTGCCGGACACCGTCGCACCGTCGCAGCTGGCCGGGGTCGGCTGGATCGCGCGCCCGACATTGGCCCCCGCGACGTGGTCACCCTCGTCGGAGCTGATCAGGAACAGGGTGTTCTTCTGTGTGATGCCGTCGGCGGCGAGCCGCTTGAAGAAGTCGGCGAATGCCTGGTTGTAGTACTGGGCCTGGGCGATATAACAGGCGGTGCCCGGGCCGAGCGCCGCAGGAGCGCCATTGCAGGCTGACAGGCCAGCGATGTGCTCGTTGCCGTGGATGTCGGCCATATACCCGTTGACTACGGGAACCCCGCTCTCCAGCAAGTCAGACATGTACGCCAGCGTCTGCGAGGCGTTGATGGGCCCGAAGCCGGGGAATCCCGGATGGTTGGTCAGGAACGCGCCGTTGATCTGATTCCCGTTCAGGTCGACCAGGTTGCCGTCGGCATTCGTGACTGCGTACCCGTTATGCGCGAGATTGGGTGTTCCGGCACCGAGCTGCGGTGCGATGTACCTGTGGCCGAAGAGCCCGAGGAAGTCGTTGTATCCGCCCGGCTCGTTCGGCAGCACGTCGGAGACCGCGGTCGGGCTGGGTGTGGTCTGCCCGAACTTGACGGCCTGCGCGGTCGAGCAGAAGGCGCTGCCCGTGCCCTTGGCGCAGTGCACGCCGATGCCGACGTAGTCGGCCACCTCGGCATCCTTGAACGAGTCTGAGTCGGCGTTCAGCTGCGCGACCTCAGGCGAGGTCGGGCCGAAGACCTTGGGCAGGTCCACAGCGGTGTTCTCGAGTTCCTGGTTGGCCGTGGAGACGTCGCCGACGTCACAGCCGGCGCGGGTAAAGGGCACCCACGGCGCCGGCGTGACCGTGGTGGGGGCCGCCGGGTTCTTCGCCGTGGCGGGCGGCTCCGGCGCGTACACCATCGACGGGTTGGTGTCGTGGCCTGGGTTCGGCGTGCTGGCGGTGTCGAAGATCGGGTCGGTCCAGTAGGCGAACGACCCGGCCGGATCCGCCGTGCCGTCGGGGTTGAAGCTCCGGTAGCTGTTGGAGATCGGCATGCCGTGCCGGTCGCCGTACAGGCCGGTGTTCGTGGTGAGGATGTTGTCGCCGGTGTGCGCGATCAGCGGCGTGTGGTTGTTCGACATCCACGTCCCGTTGTTCGCGATGAAGTCGAGCAGGTTCGGCATCATCTGCAGGTCAGATGGGACGTTGGGGTTGTCGCGGAAGAAGTGAACGTTGTCGAACGTCATCTGGACAACATGCTTGACGCCGTTGCCGAGATGGCACCCGGTGGCGTCCGTGTGAACCGCCGTGGCCGGGCGCGCGGGGCCGGAGCGCGCCGCGAAGGCCATCCCCGGCGCAACCGCGCCGGCCAGGGCCAGCGAGCCGACCGCGACCGCGCTTGCGGCCGCGACAGCCCTGGCGGATAGCCGCCTGCGGCCGCTGTGATCCAGTTTGTGCATCCGATCCTCCTCGTGTGCCGCTATCCGGCGGCGGTGCCGGAGCGTCCGGCAGGACATGCTAAAAGCCGGAATCAAACTCGAAGCGACAGGTATGTGTCGTCTGAACCAATCTTGTACACCCCTGTCCCTCCGACATCTTGTCCGCAATGCCGGCCTCAGGCAATGCCGAATTTCGAATGCGGCCGGAGCACGCCGCTGACGTGCGCTGATCCGGGCATTTGCCGGACAGATATGATCACCGGATGACGGTGGACGCTGTGATCTTCGACTGGGGCGGCACCCTGACCCCGTGGCACACCATCGACAACGCCGAGCTGTGGCGGGTCATCGTCCGGCCGCACTATCCAGCCGACCACGCGGACCGGGCCGCGGCGGCGCACGAGGCCGAGAGCGAGCTGTGGGAGCGCGCCAGGGCCGAGCACCGCAGTTCGACTATCTTCGGCGTGCTCGAGCGGGCCGGCATCGAACAGACCGACCAGCTGATAGCCACGTACCTGCGGGAATGGGAGCCGCACACGTTCACTGACCCCGACGGCATCGCGGTGCTCAGGCAGCTTCGTGCGCGCGGTGTCAAGATCGGCGTGCTGTCCAACACGATGTGGCCCCGCAGCTGGCACGAGCACGTGTTCCGCAGGGACGGCGTGCTCGACCTGATCGACGGCGCCGTGTACTCCAGCGAGATCGACTGGACCAAGCCGCACCCTGAGGCCTTCCTGGCCGCGATGGCCGCGGTCGGCGTCGCCCGCCCGGAACGCTGCGTATTCGTCGGTGACCGGCCATGGGACGACATTCACGGCGCTCAGAGCGTGGGCATGCGGGCTGTGCTGATTCCGCATTCTGACGTTCCGACGTTCGCCGACGCCACCCCGGATGCTGTCATCGAGTCTCTGTCTGAGCTCGTCCCCTTGATCGATTCGTGGTAGCTGTGGATCCTCGTTCCGGGCTGGGACATCCCCTGGCTAGTTGTCGCCCGGAGCTGGGGCTTCCCCGGCGCTGGAGCTTCACGGGGCTGGAGCTTTCCCGGGGCTGGGCTTCTCCCCAGGTATGGATGTGACACCCATACCGGAGTTCGGTGATGGGTGTCACATCCATACCCGCACTGAAGGATCGACGGTCGGAATTCTTCCGGCCGAGCGTCATATTTAGGCCTCAGCGACCGATTCCTGCGCCGCCCAGCGGAACACCCCTGTGGTCATCGTCGAGGTGGCCGCGTCCGCCAGGGCCGAGGACACCTCATGCCGCACCTGCCCGATCCCCCGGTCCCCCGGCGCAGCCAGCCACGCGGTCTCGACCAGGTGGCCGGCGAGCCGCAGGGCGTGATCGGCCTGCTCCGGGCCGGCGCCCGTGCCGGAGCGGGCCTCGGCGACGAGGGCCAGCGCCCGGTCGGCCAGGCCGGCGCGCCGCCCGCGAGCGCGGCGAGTTCAGCCGCGAGCGCGCGCTCGCGGGCAGGCTTGAGGCTGGCCGGGTTGCCGTCCCACCAGCCGCCGTACAGCCGCCAGACGTTGTGCACGATGAATTCAGGCTCGTCGTACACCGGCCGCAGGTAGGGCCGGTCCAGCAGATGCGCGGGCGGCACGACGCCGTGGATGACGTCATCCAGCCTGCCGCCGGCGTTCATGACGGCCAGGGTCTGGTCGACGAGCGAGTCGAGCAGGTCGGCCGTGTCGGTCAGGGCCCGCCTGATCCGGCCGGAGCCGACGACCGGCAGGCCGTGCCCCGGCAGCAGGTACTCGGCCTCAAGCGCGATCATCCGGCGCAGCGCGGCCGACCACTCCCTGGGGTAGCGCTGCACCTTCTGCGGGTTGCCGGCGTTCGGCGACGCCCAGATGAACAGGTCGCCGCAGCACAAGACGCGCGGGCCAGGCACCCACGTGACCGTGTGGTCGTCGGTTTCGCCCTTCTCGTGTGCCGCAGCTCGAACGCGGTCCCGCCGACGTCGAGCGTGAGCGTGTCGCGATAGGTGCGGTCCGGGTACCGGTACTCGACCGGCCAGCGCAGGCCAGGCACGCCGAACTGGCGCTGATTGATCACCTCGTTGTAGCCGGCCGTCAGGGCGTACCGGTCGAACCTCGCGGGCAGCGCCTCGTGCGCGACCACGACCGGTTCGGGCCAGCCGCGCTCCGCTGACTCGGCCGCCCACGCGGGCAGGCCGAAGACGTGGTCGATGTGACCGTGCGAGTACACCGCGGTGTGCAACCTGCTGGCGCTCCACCATCGCAGGTCCCGGTGCACCGACGCCGCGACGAAGGAACTCGCCGTGTCGACGAGCATCAGGCCGTCTGGCGTGTCGAACGCCGACACGTTCGCGAACGAGGGCACGAACGCCACCCCGTCGCCGATCTCGGCCAGGCCACCCAGGTGACTCACCGGATGGCAGTCAGCTGGCCCGACTTCGCCGCGCCAGAGCCGGTCAGCGAGCTCGAGCACGTCATCGGACATCGATCGCGATCCTCCCGAGTGCGGCGGCGAGCCCGTTCCCGCGACAGCACTGGCCCGGCGGGTGCGTGGCATCACCCGCCGGGCCAGTGCTCGCTAGCGCGTCGCCCGGTCCTGGCCGCTGGCCGCGGCAGCCGGCCGCCGGGATCAGGCCGCGCGGATCAGACCTCGAGCGCGGCCAGCTCCGCATCGACCAGGGCTTCGTGTTCCTCTTCGTCCCTGCGGGCGTCGGATGGCTTCCAGCGCCCGCGCAGCAGCGGGATGCAGCAGATGAAGAAGATGATCCCGCCGAAGCAGATCCAGTACCAGGTCTTCCACTGGCCGACCGTCTTCGCCGCCGCGTTCTGCACGTCGGTGCCGTGCGCCGTCAGGTACGCCTGCACCGATGCTGGAATCTTCGTGGCCGCGGTCAGCGGCACCGCGTACGGCGCGATCTTCTGCAGCGGTCCCTGGGCCTTGATCACGCCGTTGATCGCCACGGCGTTCTGGCACATGGTCGTCAGGATGCCCTGCCCGGTCGTGCCGCCGCCGGCCACGGTCACGGCCTTGGCCAGCACGGCCTTGGGAACCTTGTTCGGCGTGGCGCAGTTGAGGAACACCGTTCCGACGTCGGTCGGATCCTTCTGCAGGGCGGTGAGCTCGGGCTGGAACTTCTGCGCGTTAGCGAGCTGTACCTGGTACTTCTGCGCCAGCGCGACGATGTCGGGGTGCGCCGCCACGAAGTCCAGCCCGGTCTTGTACTTGGCCGCGTAAGCGGAGACCGTGGCGCCGTAGTTGACTAGCGGGGTGACCGAGTTGATCACGACGGGGATCAGCAGGAACGACAGGAACACCACGATCCTGATGATCCAGCCCCAGATCGCCAGCCCGGTCGCGGTCAGCGCCGGGTTGTGCGACTCGACCGTCTCTGTGAAGCTCGCCATCCACGGGGTGTAGGCGACGCCGAGCGAGAACGACAGCAGCGCCAGGATGATCGCGAGCGTGTAGTAGCTAGGCTGCAACCCGGCCTGGAGCAGGTAGATGACCGTCATGATCGCGGCGGCGATGCCGCCGACGAGCATGAATGGTTTCCTGACCTTGAACCGGTCAGAAAGCATCCCGATCAAGATCACGGCGATGACGTTGAATCCCCAGTTCCAGTTACCCAGGCCGTTGGCGTCCTTGACCGAGAACCCGAAGACAGTTCCCAGGTAGATGACGGCGAATCCGACGGCCGTGTAGTAGATCAGCAGCATCACCGACACCGCGATCGCGGAGACGACGACGTCAGCCTTGAGCAGCTGACGGAACGGGTGCCTCAGCGCAGCCGTGATGTCCGCCTCGCTCAGGCCCTTGGCCTTGGCCTCGATCAGCGCCTTGTCGTGCATCGTCACCATCAGCTGGTCGCGCAGCGCTGGCGACAGCTCGCGGAGCCCGATCAGCGCGACCACGAAGACGACCAGCCCGACGTACCCGCAGATCCGGTACTCGTGGGTCCAGAACCGCGGGTCGGTGACGACCGCGGGAACGGTCGCGCTGCCGACGACGGCCACGATCAGGCTGCCCATCACCGGACCGCTGGTCCAGAAGCCCATCGCCGTGGCGCGGCCGACCTGCGGGGAGAAGTCGCGGATCAGCGCGGGAGTGGCCACCAGGCAGATGCCCTCGACGACGCCGACCACGAATCCCTCGATCGTGAAGACCCATTTGGTCGTGGCGGCCGGGAGGATGAAGGCCACGAAGACGCCGGTGAACAGCAGCCCGAAGACCACCAGGTTCGCGCGGCCGAGCCGGTCGGTCAGCCCGGCGAAGAGCGAGCCGAAGGCTCCGATCAGGTTCCCGAACGCGAGCGTGATCACGAAGAACGTGAAGCTCATGTGCAGGTTCTGGAGTATGTACGTGGACACAGAGCCGCCGACGTAGAGCTCGTAGTAGAGCATGATCGTGGCGAGCACGGTGATGGCCAGGTACATCACGCGCGGCCCGGTGTTGGGATAATGATGTAGCTGGCGGCGCCATAGCCATGACACTCCGCCGGTACGTTCTGCGACCAGTTCGTCTGCGGTCACACTCATGCGGACCTCACCATTGTCAGGGGTGACGCACCCAGTAGCCCAGGCTTCGAGGTCAAGATATCTGCACGATGTGTGCAAGATCAATAGTGTGCGACCAGAATAGCTAACAGTACGCGGGCCGCTGCCCTATGAATTCGGATCGAAGCCGGCAGCCGCGAGCAGCGCGGTGAACGTCCTCGTCAGCGTCTCTTTGGCGTCCAACGGGCTGAGCTCGAGATCGGCTCGCAGTGACTCCCAGAACGCCCAGAGGCTGATGGCATGCAGGGCATCAACCAGACGCTCGCGCTGCTGTACCGGAAGGATACTCAGCTCCGGGGCGAACACCTGCTCGACCTCGGCCCGCCCGCCTGAGTTCCTGCGCTTCCTGTCGCTCTGCAGCTCGCCGGAGAACGGCTGGTGCACGCGCGCGGCCCGCCAGGTGGGCGTCATCTCCTCGAGGACCCTGGCACGCTGCGTCACGAACGCTTCGACCCTGGCTGCGAGCGGCTGCCCGATATCGATCCTGCTCACCAGGGATCGCTGGATTTCGCGGTCCCGCCTGACCGCCTCGACAAGCAGCGCTTCCCGGTCGGCGAACTGCTGCCACACGGTGCGCAGCGAAACGCCGGCCCTGGCCGCGATCCTGGGCACCGTCGGGCGCAGGTCACCTTCCGCGTGCAGGGCCCGCATCGCGTCCAGGATCGCCCTGCGCGTCCTGTGAGAGCGGGCAGCCCGGCCATCCACGGGCTCGATGTCGACGGCCTCGTCCAGGTCGAGGTCGGCGGTGCGCAGGCTTCGACTCAGGCTTCGGCTGGGCAGGCCGCCGCCAGGCGGGCTTTCGACGTGCACCTAGTCATTCTACGGTGAGTGGGCAGTTTGAGCGCTCTGCCCTCGACTCCGTGACGCCTGGGACCAGCGGGAATGCTGTGACGAGGTCCGCCGCCGCTGACGCGTGTATGGATGGCGCGGATGTGAGTGGCGACCCGCGATTCACGCACTGTGCCGTGAAGGACTGTTACTAAGTGTCGCTATAAGCCGACGTAAAGTAGTCGTCCTGCTCCAGCGGTAAGCATGACCGATCCTTCCGCGCCGACGGTCGGCTGGCACCGGCACGAAACGTCGTCCTGGAAACGGGACAGAACATCGACAGCGGCAATCCGCACAACGGCCAAGCTGTGCGGGTAGCACGACAGTGCGGGTGAGCACGACCCGCGAGTAGCGGTGACAACCCGAGGCCGGCAACGCTGACAGCGACGTTGCTGGCACCGGGCTGGCGTCGGCGCATGGCAACTCAGTTGCGTTCTCTCAGGCCTGGCGGCGTGGCGGCACTGGTGGTCGCGCTGGTACTGGCCGGAGCCGGACTCGCCGGTGCCGCCAGTGGCCGCACCGTGGCGTGCGGTAGCTCCCCGGCGGTGGCGGCGCCAGCCGGCGTGGCGGGCGCGCCGGGCTGGGGCGCGGTGATCTCCGGGCCCAACTTCCACGTGGGCGAGCCGACTGCCCTGGGTTCGCGCTCTTGCGATGTCATCCCATGGACCTCGGGTGTGCATGCTGTGGACCTCGCGTGTACCCGTCGTGTACCTGCCGTCGCAGCGGGACCGACGCTGTGCGCACCCGCTTTTGGAGCCGACGCTGCCTTCGGCCCCGCTCGTCAGGAGAGCAGTTGGAAAGTACTTGCCTTCCTGGAAAGCTTATGATACTTTCTAATCTGGAAAGTAGTTTCCAGTAGGGACGACGGTGGACGACATGCAGCGACCACAGGCGACCGGCGCCGAGGCGGCAGCCGAGCTGGCCGAGATCCAGCGGCGGCAGCAACAGGTCATCAAGACCGCGCTCGTACCAGTCTGGTACTGGTGGGTGATGGCAGCCGCGATCGTGGCTATCGGCGCCGCCAGGGACAGCCACGTCACCGTCGTGCTGGCCATCACGATCCCGCTGGCCGTGCTCGTCATGGTCGTGCTGACCGGCGCGATGATCCCCGAAGTGCGCCGCCGCGTGCAGGTGCACAGCGCCACTCAGCCTGGCGCCCGCGGCGCCGCCGCGATATTCGGCCTGATAGTGCTGGTCAACGCCGTGATCATAGTCGCCGCCGCCAGCCTGGACGCCAGCCACGCCCCCCATCCCATGACCGTCGGCTACGCCGCCGGAGCCGCCGTGCTCGTGACCGCTGGGCCGCTAGTGATGGGGTACTGCCGTCGGCTCATGCTCAGCCGGGCTCGGCAGCACATGAGCGAAGCCCCGGAGGCCGGAGCCACTCCATGAGCACGGCTGGTTTCGATGAGCTGATTCACGCTCCGACGCGGCTGGAGATCGTCTCGCTGCTCGCCGCGGCGCAATGGGCCGACTTCAAGTACATCCGCGACGAACTCGGCCTGTCCGACTCGGCGCTATCCAAACAGCTGTCCACCCTTGAGTCGGCCGGCTACGTCGAGATCCGCAGAAGGTTCGTGGGCAAGCGCCCGCGCACCTCAGCCAATCTCAGCACAGTCGGCCGCCGGGCATTCGAGCAGCACGTGGCGGCCCTTCAGCGAATCATCGCCAGGTCACGGCAGGATGCCGACGCCGGTCCCGCCGCCGAGGCCGACCGCGGGACCCTAGCGCGCTGAGCCGACGGACCTTCGCCGGCGCCCGGGTCCTACTCCCACGACCCCGTTTTGCGCGCAGATCCGCTACCGAAAGCGGCAAACTCCCAGGTCGGCGACCCGCACACGCTCCAGACCGCCGAGGGTGTCACAAGTCGTCGTGTACCTGCTGCCGCAGCAGGACCGACCCAGTGTGCACCCGCGGAGCTTCGGCGTGCCTGGTCGATCCGGCGGCCGGATCGTCCCTAACGCCACCCGAGTGGCGACGGACGGACAGCGGGGCCGCACGTCCCGTAAGGCGAACCGACCCATCGTGATCGAGGGTGAACGCTCCGGTCCGTCTGCGCACCCAGAATGCCGAAGGCAGCCGAGTAACTGATGTCGGCCAACGCAGCGGGCAGGTGAGACCAGCCGGTCAACGTTACCTCGCCAGTTCGCTGGCCAGGGCAGCTGGCGGTGTTGGGACCGCTGGTCCGGGCGGCCCTGGGGCGGTCAGGGGGCGTACGCTCGCCAGGCCTTGCCGTTCCAGCGCAGGATGAGCGCGAGGCCGCCTCCGCCGGTGTATCCGGCTGCCCAGGCGTTATGCCTCGAGGTAGCGGCTACCCCCAGCAGGTTACTGGCGTGCCCGGGGGTGGGGTTCGGGCTGCGGACCCTTACCCAGGCAACGCCGTTCCAGTGCAGGGTCAGCGTGCTCGACCCGTTATCGCCGACTGCCCATGCGTTGTGGCCGGAGGTGGCGGCCACGCCGTTGAGTACGCCCGCTGGCGTGCCCGGGCTGGGCACCCGCTTCCAGCGGGCACCGTTCCAGTGCAGCATCACGGTATCCGGCCCGCCACGGCCTACTGCCCACGCATCCCGGGCCGACACCGCCGCCACGGCGATGAGGCTGCTGTCTCGCGGCAGCTCGGGCACCGGCGCGCGCCGCCATCTGACCCCGTTCCAGTGCAGGACCAGCGCACCCTGGCCGCTGTCCCCGACCGCCCAGGCATCGCGGGCGGACAGCGCCGCCACGCCTGTAAGCGTGGCCCAGCCGCCAGGGGCCCGGACGCGCACCCGCTTCCAGGTCCTGCCGTTCCAGCGAAGGATCAGTGCCTGGCACCTGGCGCACGTGCCGCGCATTCTTGCGGTGCCGACCGCCCAGGCGTCCCTGACCGACACTGCGGCTACCGCCTGCAGAATGCTGCCTGGCGGGCTCGGGCTGCGTTCCCGCTTCCAGACGGCCCCGTTCCACCGCAAGATCGCGGTCCGCGTGCCGGCCGGCTGGCGCCGCCGACCGCCCACGCCGCGTGCGCCGAGACCGCCGCCACGGCGAACAGACCGCCCCGCAGCCCCAGAGCGGGCATGAGCACCGGGCTCCATCTGCTGCCGTTCCAGTGCAAGATGCCGCGACCGACCGCCCAGGCGTCCCCGGCCGAGACGGCCGCGACTCCGTACAGCACGCCCGCATCAGATGGCGAGGCGACAGCCGCGGCGGACCGGACGGCACCACCCGCGGCAGCCGGGCCCGCCGCGAACAGGACACTGGCGACAGCCACCGGCAACGCGATCTTCAGCATAACTACGACGCCGGGCGCGGGCGCGTGGTTGTCAGCAGCAGGCGAGCCGCCAGCCGGGCTGGTCATTCCTCTAGAATGCCGAGAATGGCCGCCCAATGAGGGCAGGGCCTTGCTGTGGTGGTGGATGGAGGAAGTGCGGGTGACTTCACCGGCATACCGCTGCTTGAGGAAGGCGAAAGAGCTGTCTGCATCTTTGCCATTGGCACGGTCATTGGCAGCGCCTTTCCGATGCCGGGCGGATCGACCAGGCCGCGTCGCTGGAGCACATCACGCTCCGCGAGAGCCATTTACGGGTACCGCGGCCGCTTGCGGGGCGCCTCCTTTGCCGCGTCCAGCCGGCCGATAGCACCGCGTCAGTTGGCTCTCACGCGCTCGACCGGCTGTCTGGTGAAGCGGCTTGCTGACGCACGTGCCGCCCTGGACCGGCTGGCCGACCGGGCCCACGCTCTGCCACTGCTCATCATCGGCGCCAGCGAGGGCACCTATTACGCCACGCAACTCGCCGCAGCCGACCCGCGGGTGGCCGGGATCGTGCTGCTCGCGGGCTCCGCGCGGCAAGGCGAGGAGGTTCTGGCCTGGCAGACCGCGCAGATCGCCCAGCATCTCCCCGCGTCGACCAACTCATCTTGCGGATACTGCGGACCGATGTGGTCCGCGCGCAGCGCAAGAACCTGGCCAAAATCATGGCGTCGTCCGCCGACGTGATGCGCGTCCAGGGCAGCAAGGTGAACGCCCGCTGGGTCCGGGACTTCGCCGCCAGCGACCCCGCTCCCTTCCTCGGCCGCGTCACAGTGCCGACGCTCGCCATCACCGGCGGACACGACCTGCAAGTCCGCCCTGACGACGTCGCAGCAACCGGCAGGCTGGTGCAAGGCCCCTTCGAGGGCCATGTCGTCGGTGAACTGAGCCATCTGCTCCGGCCGGATCCGGGCTCGGTTGGGCCCCGCGGATACAAGAAGTCCCGTCCGTCAGCCGGTCAGCCCGCAAGTACTCGCGCTGATCACCACCTGGATAGCCCAGCACTGGGGTGTGCCCGCCGCGGCCGCACCGGGGGCGGGCTCCTCTACCTGTTCCTCGACCGGGACCGCGGCGACACCGGTCGCAGCCCGGCGGCCCAGTGACCACATTCGCGGACGGCGATGCCGGCCGGACCGGGGCTGGTCCCGACCACGGTGGGCGTGACCAGGGACCACTGCGGCGGCGCCACCAAGAGAGGCGGACGGCGGTGAAGGCAGTTCCCAAGATTGCCGTTGAGCGCGATGTCAAGCGTCAGGCAAAGTAACACTCGAAACGAGTGGGGCTGAGAAGAGTGGGCCGAACGTGGCGTCAGGCGAACCGCCCCATCCTCATCGAAGGTGATCCGCTCCCGGTACGTCTGCGCAGGTCATGCACCTCGAAGGCGGCGAAGTGCCCCGCAAGTCGCCCCGCGCCGAGGCCGACCGGGAAGTGGATCGACCGCTCGGCCTGTGCCGCGGTTGCCGGGTTGGCCCGGATCGCGGGCGTCGTGTTGCTGTCAGGCGGCGTGTGGCGCGATCTCGACGATGAGATCGGCGTCTAGGGCGGTGGTGATGCGCTCGAGCAGGGGGATCGTCGGGATGACGCCGCCTGCCTCCAGGCGGGACAGGGCCGGCTGGGTCATGGCGGCCCGGCGGGCGAGCTCGGTCTGGGACAGTCCCAGCGCCAGGCGGCGTTCCCGGACCGCGCGGCCGATCAGGAAGGCGCGCTGCGCCTCGGCGTAGCCTTGCCGGTAATCGTCGCTGCCGCGGCGGGCACGGGCGAGGGCTTCATAGGAATCGTGGCTGGCGGTCATCGCTGCACCTCGCGGTCGAACCTCTCATGTGCAGGGCCGTGCTCGGCCTCGCATCGCTTCTGGGCTTGCAGGGAACGGGCCACCTCAGCCATCTCGGCACTGCGGGTCTTGCGTAACACGGTCAGCAAGATGACGCGGCGGCCGGGCGCTAGCCGCTCCGCCAGCAGGCCGACGAGGAAGTCCACCCGGCCGAAGTCCCGGTCGGTCAGGCCGGACAGCCAGGACCGCACTTCCGGTTCGATCTCGACCGAGTAGAGGCCCTCCATGCATCACATGCTATATGCATCAGATGCTATGGCCAAGCCCGCCCACTCCTGGTTCGCGCAACAGTCGGACGTGGGGCGGACGGCTCCGTGGGCCTGGGGCAGGTGCAGCAGCATGACGTAGCCGGTGGTTCGCTCGACCAGGGTCGCGATGGCGGACTTGTTCACCGAGCCGCCCGGGCTGGCTCGCCGACGGGCCGGAGATCACGATCCGCGTTGTGCGGGAACGCCGCGTTTGACGTCTGCCGACCTCCCTGTCGTGCACTTGCGATGCGCGCCTCGCGTGCACCTGCCGTGCACGTGACGTGGCCCGCGTCGTTGCAGTCGCGTGTTCTGATCGCTGTAATGTAGGCGCCGTCTAGACGGCGCTTGTCCGGGTGGCGTGCCAGCCCGCTGCCAGGGCGGCCGCGGCGAGGGCGACCAAGAGTGTGAGCAGGATGAGCTGTAGCGGCCAGTACTGGCCGGGCGGGTGGTAGGGAACGGGGGCATTGGTCGCGGAGCCGAGGATCCAGCTGCCGGGCGGGGCGGTGAAGTGCGGCCCGGTTGTCTTGCTGGCCGGCGTCAGGGCCTGCACGGCCCACCGGGCAGCGAGAAGCAGCATGGTGAATCCGGCCACCGCGCCGCCGATCGCGGGCAGCGTGCGTCGCAGCAGGGCGCCGAACGCCACCGCCAGGGCGAAGGCGAGTACGGCCTCGCCGGCCAGGGCCAGGCTGGCGGAGGCGAACCAGGACCAGCGCGAGCTGGCGGTGTCGCCCGCGGTGAAATGGTTCTGCAGCCAGGCGTTGACCATCCCAGCGATCAGGCCCGCCACCGCCAGGCCAGCGGCCAAAGCCGAAGTCTTGGCGGCGTACCAGCGCCGCCGTGACACGGACTGGGTCCAGGCGGCCAGGTGGGTGCGCTGCTCGACTTCCCCGGCGACCAGCGGGGCGCCGGTGAGCGCGCCGATGATCGCGAAGACGGCGGGCAGGCCGTACTGAGACATCAGGATCGCGTTGTTGTAGTGGGACACGAAGGCCGCTTGCAGGCCGCCCTGGTAGCGGTCCTTGAGGGCGAAGCAGGTCGCGGGCGAGTTGACGTGGAAGGTGCCGCTGTGCGCGGCGGGCGGCGGGCACCCGGCGGCTGCCAGCTGGCGGAGCCAGGAGTGGTAGCCCGCCAGCCAGTGCTCGGCGCTGAACCCGAAGTTCACGGCGAGCAGGCACAAGGCCGTGACGGTGATGATCGTCCACAGCGCCTGGCCGCGGTGCTGCCGCCAGATGAGGCATATCATGCTGCGGCCTCCCCGGGGAGCCTGGCGGCATCGCCGTCGAGGTAGCCGAGGACCAGCTCGTCGAAGGCGGGTGCGGCGTCCTGCAGGCCCGGGCCGGGCAGGCGGGCATCGTCGCAGCGCACCAGCGCCGTGGTCTGGCCGGCCATGCTGCGCTGGCTGATCACCTGCCAGCCGCCGCCGGCGGGCCAGCCGTCCGGCCCGCGGATGACTCGGTGCCGCGAGCGCAGCTCGTCGATATCGCCGGCGAGCCGCACCCGCCCGGCATGCAGCACGATCAGGTAGTCGCAGACGCGTTCCAGCTCGGCCACCGCGTGAGAGGAATACAAGACGGTGGAGCCTGTCTCCTGGCAGGCCTCGAACATCGAGCCCAGGAACTCCCGCCGGGCCAGCGGGTCAAGGTTAGCCATCGGCTCATCGAGCAAGAACAGCTCCGGCCTTTTGGCCAGTACCAGTGTGAGCGCCACCTGAGCCCGCTCGCCGCCGGACAGGGCGCTGATCCGCGCCCGGGGCCGGATGCCCAGCCGCCCGATCCGCTCCGCGGCCATGACCCCATCGAACCCGCGGTTCATGCAGCGGCCTACCTCCAGGACATCGGCGACCCGCAGCCGCGGCCACAGCGGCGCGTCCTGGGCAATGAACCCGATCCGGTCCAGCCGCCGCGCCGGGGCGCCCCCGGCTGCCTCGACCGTTCCCTCGGTGACCGGAAGCAGGCCCGCTGCCATGCTCATCAAGGTGGTCTTGCCCGACCCGTTCGGCCCGATCAGAGCCACCACCCGCCCGGCCGGGACGTCCAGGTCGCAGTCGCGCAGGCCCCACAGGCGGCGGCCATAGCGGTGCCCGAGACCCGCGCACCGCAGCGCCGCGCTCATGCGGCACCGCCCGCCGCATGGCGGTCGCCCTGGCCGGCGGTCGGCTCGTCGAGGGCGACTTCGACGAGCATCCGGATCTGCTCGGCAGACAGGCCGTCCCGCCTGGCCCGCTCGACCCAGCGGGCCAGCGGGGCCAGCAGCCCCGGCGCCACCGCAAGCGCTGCCTGCGGCGGCGCGGCCGCCACGAAGGTCCCCACGCCCTGCCGGCGCACGATCATCCCCTGGTGCTCCAGCTCGGTAAACGCCTTCACCACCGTGTTCGGATTGACCGACAGCGCGTCCACGACCTCCTTCACGCTGGGCAGCTGATCGTCCGGCAGCAGCCGGCCCAGCATCACATCCCGGCGCACCTGCTGGACCAGCTGCCGGTAGATCGGGACATCCGATCCGGCATCGATACGGAACACGACCACCTCCAGGACCATCAGTCTATCGGTAGAGTAATAGAGCGATAGTGCTGGCGCAACCTGGAAGGGGGCACCGCTGCCACGCCGAAGCCCAGCCGATCACGCGCCGGGAATCGGACGCGACGATCGCCCGGAGGTTAGCTTGGCGGGATCCGTGCTGCTCTTCCTGGCGGCCAATGGGGGTCGTGGCTGTCTGGGATGGCGGCGGCCTGGCTACGGTAGTGCGTTGGCTGTCGGGGCGAAGCCGGTACCTGGCGCTGCGTACTGGCGGCTGCCGTCGTGGACCTTCCGGGCGTTCGGCGTCGGGTGCATTGTCTCTGGGTGTCGGCCAGCTCATCTTCGTTTACTTCTCCGTGCACGCCGCCCCACATTAGAGCGGCACCCCCTCGATGGACCTCTCATGCACCTGTCGAGCACTCGTCGTGCACCTGTCGTGCACCTGAGCATCAGCGTCATCCGCCTGGCCACCGGTCGATGCGTGACTTTTATGTTACGCTTACGTTCATGGCAAGCAGGACTGGCGCGGAGCGGTACCTCGAGGCTCGCGCGGCGGGCAGCCCAGCGTACCGGGCGGCCCTCGAAGCCGCCCGTGCACGGATCGCGGCCGTCGACAGCGTGGTCCGGGCTCTGGATGAACGGCGCCAGGTGCTCGGGCTGTCCAAGGCCGAGCTGGCCCGGCAGGCCGGCATGCGCCCCGAGGTGGTCCGCCGGCTGCTGGGTGCCGGGCGGGCCAACCCGACGCTGGCCACGGTCATCTCCCTGGCGCGGGTGATGTCGCTGGACGTCACGATCAGCGGCGCGGGTCCGGCTGATAGACAGTCCGGCGCTTCCGGAACTCATCGGCGAATTGCCTGATGCGCCGGTAGTCACGCGGGCTGGCCGCCGACTCCCAGACTGATAACCCCGTAGGAGTATCAACCGATCGAATGCGCGCGGTGGGCGTGACGACGCGGGGACAATGACTGCGGCGGCCGCTGAAAGGGCGGTCACGCTGGCGGCTGACCAGCTGGGCGCAGCCCACGCTGGCCTTTGGGCGGCGCACAGCGCGGACCTCGCCCGCGCCCGGTCGGCCTGGCGGTCAGAACCTCATGCCGCTCGGTCCATCGCGCACAGGGACACGGTCCGGCGCGGACAGATGTTTCGAAACTGATGCTGCCGGTGGCCTCAAAAAGACGCCCCGAAACTGGATTTGGTTAGTAGCAGCGAACCGGCGGCAGCGCGGGGCGCAACAGCCATGCCCCACTCGGCCAGCAAGCACGTCAGCGTTGAGCACATCGCCACCGAACCGATGAGCGGCCACCAGCGCGAGCAGGTAATCGCCGCGCTCGCCGCGCTCGTCACCGCCTGGCAGCACGACCAGGATGAGGCGGGCGCGGACTCCGCGAGGCCGCTTCCCCTTCCCGGCTCGGCGAGCGACACTGACCACGCCGCATGAAAACCACGCGACCACCGCGCGGCAAACACCGGAGCCGGTCATGGAACGCCAGGTGAGCCAGCAGCCCGCAACAGCAGATCGTTGCGGTGACATCCGGGTTGGGGTGTACGTGCGCCGGTCCACCGACGACGAGCACCAGCCCTACTCGATCGAAGCCCAGGACGCGCGGCTGGCGGCCAACATCGGCTCCCAGCCCGGCTGGCGGCAGGCCGCCCGGTTCGCCTACGACGCCTCCGGCGCCACCACCCGCCGCCCCGGCCCGCAGCGCGCGCTCGCCGCCACGCGGGCCGGGGCGTTCGACGTGCTGCTGGTGTACCGGGTGGACCGGCTCACCCGCAGCCTGCGCGACCTGGTCACCCTGCTCGACGACCTCGACAAGGCCTGGGTGGGGTTCCGCTCGGCCACCGAGCCGTTCGACACCGCTACCGCCATGGGCCGCATGCTGGTACAGATGCTGGGCATGTTCGCCCAGTTCGAGCGGGATACCATCATCGACCGGGTCATCGCCGGCATGGAGCGCAAGGCCGCCACAGGCAAGTGGAAGGGCGGCCGCCGCCCGTTCGGCTACCACGCCAACACCACGGCCCAGGCACTCGTCCCCGACCTCGCCGAAGCCATCATCGTGCGCGTGATCTTCGAGTCATACATACACAACCGGATCGGCGCTCGTGCCATCGCGAACCTGCTCAACGAACGCGGCCACCGCACGACCACTGGTGGCCGGCGGTCGGCCACCAGGTGCTCCGAGTTCTCTCGAACCGCGTCTACCTGGGTGAACCCTCCTTCCGTGACATCATCGCCGAAAGCTGTCACCCGTCGATCATTGGCGAGGCGGTCTTCGGCGAGGCGCAGCGGCTCCTGACCGCTCGCGGCGAGGACCACGCCAAGCGCGCGGCGAATGGCTCGGACTACCTGCTCACAGGGCTGATCCGCTGCCCCTCGTGCGGCAGCGCGATGCTCGGCACCCGCGCCCACGGCAAGACACGGGTCTACCGGTACTACACCTGCTACCGGCGCACCCGATACGACACGAAAGCGTGCGGCGGCCAGCGGGTCGACGCCGACGCCATCGAGCGCGCCGTCGCAGCTCAAGGCCAGGACCCGGCAGCTCACCGTCCGTCGCGACGAACTCGCCCGCCAGCGTGACGCAGAACCTGTGATGCCGCCGCCGACCGCGCTCCGCGAGGTCGCCGACCACATCGACGCGGTCATCGCCTCGGGCAGCCACAGCCAGCGCAAAACGCTCATCGAGGCCCTTGTCGCGCAGGTGAAGATCACCGGACCGGGCCGGATCGTTCCCGTCTTCCGCATCCCGCAAGCCACGGGCACAGGAGCCGATAGCAGCGGCGAAGTGGCCGGTGTTCGTGCAATGACCAACTTGGTGGGCCGAACGCCTCATCAGGCGAACCGCCCCATCCTGATCGAAGGCGACTCGCTCCCGGTCCGATTGCGCAGGTCACGCACCACGAAGGCCGCACAATGATCCGCACCGGCGGCCAGTGGTCAGGCCGCGACCGTGACAGCCAGCAGGTGCGCTTCGCCAACCTCTTCCGGGATGGGCTGACCATCGGACTGCAACCCCGCGATGTGGGTCTCGATCGCCTCCACGGCGCGCACCCGGCACTCCTCGATCGTGCTGCCGCGTGTGAAGCAGCCAGGAAGGGCCGGAACGGTGACGAAGTAGCCGCCGTTCGGCTCAGGCTCGACCACGATGGTGTACGTACGCATCGCCTTCCATCCTGTCACAGCACACCTCGCAGGTCATCAGCCGTGAGGCCAGCCTGGTTCAGGATAGACCGGAGCAAACCCGGCCCAATCGTCTCCCCGGCGTGCAATGGCACCGTCACCCGGCCGCCGCGAACGGGATGCTTGAGCTGGGCATGCGAACCACGCTGGCTCACCACAACCCAGCCCAACCTGGACAGCGCGCGGAGTAACTCCCGTCCGGTGACACGAGGACTCGGCGGCATGGCCTAACCGTAGGCGTGCCCACCGACAACTTCGGCTCCCACAACCTGCCGACTAGTCACCCAGTCGACGGGACCTGCCCGCGCGGTTCGTCCAGCGACCGGAACTCAATTACGTTGGCGCAGATCACAAACTTGGTGGGCCGGACGCACCAGCATACGAACCGCGAAGTCCTGATCGAAGGTGACCCGGTGTCTGTACGTCTGCGCAGGTCAAGACCCAGACACCGGGACTCAGCGAGCTACCGCTCGTCCGGCAAGAGTGATGACATATAGCTTGGCGGGCACGCTGTCCGGCTGATAGCCAAGTGCGTCCGAGATCTTGAATCTGACGTTACGTCAGGCGCCATGCTGGATTTATGGCGGCTGATGAGCGCATGTGGCGGATCGGTGAGGTAGCGACCGCGACCGGGCTGACCGTCCGGGCCTTGCATCATTACGATCAGATCGGCCTGGTCGTGCCGTCGGTGCGGACGTCCGGCGGTCACCGCCTGTACACCAGCGCGGACCTGGTGCTGCTCTATGAGGTCACGGCCATGCGGCAGCTGGGTCTGTCCCTGGAGCAGGTGGGCGTCCTGCTGGCCAAGCGGACCGATGTGCGCCAGGTCATCGACCAGCAGCTTGAGCACGTGGACCGGCAGATCCGGATGGCGCAGCGACTCCGCAAGCAGCTCATAGCGGCCAGGGATGCCGATGACGCCGGCTTCGCGGAGATCATCAGGCTGACGGGTGACCTGACTGGTTACCTGCGGCAGGAGAAGATCGATGCGATGCACCGGCGGATCGGCGAACTGGGCGTGGTCGCCGAGCACGCGGTCGGGGTGGAGATGCCGCGGCTGTACGGCGAGGCGCTTGAGGAGATGCGGTCCGGGACGCAGCCGTCCGATCCGGCCGTGCGCAGGATCGTCGACCGGCTGGATGAGCTTTCGGAACTGATCCGAGGCCCGGACACCGAGATCGGCACGGCGGTCCGCGCGCTGTGGGTCGACCGGGGCAGGCAGCAGCCGCCCGGTCACGACGGCGCTGACTGGGGCGAGCTGGTCGCCTATCTGGACCAGGCCCGCGCCGCCCGCTGACCGTCCGCTCTCCCGCTTGGCGGCCCGGCCTGTTTGGGCTGCCCGGAAACAGAAGGAATGACGATGACCATGACTGCCGGAACGCCGCCGCCGGACCGCATCCGTCCCGCGGCCGTCGCGGGAGTACTGCTCGGTGACCTGATCGCGCCGGCCGCCATCTACTACGCGGCCCGAGCGCTGGGTGCGCCGGTCGTGCTCGCCCTGATCCTGGGCGGCCTGGCCTGCCTGCCGCGGCAGGTGGCCGGGCTGGCCAGGCGGGGCTGGCTCGACGGGCTGGGCACCGCGGTGCTCGTGGCGTTCGCCCTCAGCGGGCTGCTATCGCTGCTGTCCGGCGACGCCCGGGTCCTGATCGTGAAGGATGCCGTGTGGCCGCTGGCCGCGGGGGTCGTGGCGGCGGGCTCGTGCGTGCGCGGCAAGCCCGTGACGTTTTTCGTGCTCCGCCCGATGCTCAGCCAGGGCCGGCCCGAGAACCGCCCCTTCTGGGACCAGGTCTGGGCCCGCGGGAGCGCGTTCCGGCGCTGCCTGCGGGTCCTGGCGATCGGCTGGTCCGTCATCCTGCTCACCGCCGGCGCGGTGGAACTGCTGCTGGCGGTATCCCTGCCGGTGAAAGCCGCCGCGGCCGTGCCCACGGTCGTGCCGGTGATCGCCATTCCCGTTCTGCTGGGCGGTACCGCCCTGTACGGCCAGCGGACCGGGCTGGGCGTCCGCCGGTCGCTGGAGGCGATGAGCCAGCAGGCCACCGGCGGCGCGCGGTGAAGGTGGCGGTGGCCGGCGCGGGTATCGGCGGCCTTTGCCTGGCACACGGACTGCTGCGGGCGGGTGCGGACGTCACCGTGTACGAGCGGGACGAGACCCTGGACTCGCGCGGCCAGGGCTACCGCCTGCACCTGAACGCCGGGTCGGCCCTGCACGCCTGTCTGCCACCTGATCTGTACGAACTGTGCATCGCGACCAGCGGCCGGCCGAGTACGGCGATGACGGTCATGACCGAGCGCCTGCGGCCGCTGCGGCGGACCGCGATCAGGCCTGCGGCCGATCCCCTGGACCCGGCGGCCCTGTCGACCTCGGTGAACCGCCAGACCTTCCGGGAGATCCTCGCCGCCCGGCTGGACGGCGTCCTGCAGTTCGGCCGCACCTGCACCGGCTTCGAGCAGGACCCCGGCGGGGTCGCGATCCACTTCAGCGACGGTTCGCACGCGGAGGCCGAGATGCTGGTGGCCGCGGAGGGCATCAGCTCGCCGATCCGCCGCCGCTACCTCCCGCACGCCCGGCTGGAGGACACCGGGGTCGCCTGCGTGTACGGCCGGACTCCGCTCACCGAGCAGACCCGGCCGCTGGTGCCGGCCCCCCTCTGGGACGGGTTCACCGCCGTCGTCGGGAGCACGGTCGGCATGGCCGTCGGAGTACTGGACTTCCGTGAGCCGCCCCAGCAGGCGGCCCGGCGGCTCGCCCCGGATGTCCAGCTCAGCCCGGCCCAGTCCTACCTGATGTGGGCGGTCACCGCGAGCGCCGGCCAGTTCGCCGGCCGCCTGAACGGGCTCAGTCCAGCGGAGCTGCACGCGGTGACCCTGAACACGATCCAGCGCTGGCATCCCGATCTCCGGCGGCTCGTCACCCTTGCCTCGGTCCAGGAGACATCCCTGGCCGCCATCAGGACCGCGGTCCCGGTCGCCCCGTGGCCTCCCAGCCAGGTCACGCTGCTCGGTGACGCCATTCACGCGATGAGCCCCACTGGCGGTTCCGGCGCCAACACCGCGCTTCGCGACGCCGCGCTGCTCGCCAGCGAACTCGGCGCTGCTGCCCGGGGCGAGAAGAGCCCGGTACAGGCCATCGCCGACTACGAGCTGCGGATGGTCGACTACGGATTCGCAGCCGTACGCGCTTCCCGCCGCGCCGAGCTGGCCACGACAACGCGCCGCAGCGCCCTGGTCCGCCGACTCGTCAACCACCTGTCGGCGCCACGCTGAACCCAGCCGGATTCCCGCGAGGCAAAGCCCTCGATCGGTACCCCCGATAGGTGGCGAAGCAACAGCCGGGGGCGGTCGCAAGGGGTACCAGTGTCTCAGTCAGTGGGGCCGGTGGGACTCGAACCCACACTGGCAGGATCCTAAATCCTGTGCCTCTGCCATTGGGCTACGGCCCCGCAGTGATCAGCTGGCTAGCCCCAGGTCCTTGCGCAGCCGCGCGACGTGCCCGGTGGCCTTGACGGCGTAGTAGGCGCGCTCGATCGTGCCGTCGGGCGCGATCACGAACGTTGACCTGATTACTCCGACCGTCTTCTTGCCGTACAGCATCTTCTCGCCGTAGGCGCCGTACGCCCTGAGCACCGTCTTGTCGGGGTCAGCGAGCAGCGGGAACGTGAGCTCTTCCCGGTCGCGGAACTTCGCGAGCTTGGCCGGGCTGTCCGGCGAGATTCCCAGCACGGTGATGCCGGCATCGGATAGGTCTTGCCTGCTGTCGCGGAAGTCGCACGCCTGCTTGGTACAGCCAGGAGTCATCGCCGCCGGGTAGAAGTAGATGATCACCCGCTGGCCTCGCATCGCCGACAAGCTGACCTCGCCACCTTCGGCGTCAGTGAGGGTGAAGTCTGGCGCCTGGTCGCCTGGCTCCAGCCGAACGTCGCTCACGTGCTATCCCTCCGATCGTGTCCTACCGTACCCGGATGGCGCCTCGCACTGACGCGCGCTGCCGCGCAGCGGCGTCGGGGCCAGAGCTGCGAGGCCACCCCAGCGAGGTTCTCGATAGTGATCCGCCAGAAATTCGCGCTCTAAATTGGTAGTCTGTCCGCATGTCGCGTACCGGGCGTGCCACCGCCGAGTTCGTGCTGACCGATGAGGAGCGTGACCAGCTGGTTCGCTGGTCGCGCGGGGCGGTGCCGCCGAGGCTGGCGGTGCGGGCGCAGATCGTGCTGCGGTGCGCGGAGCCCGGCGTGGTGTATGAGCGGATCGCCTCCGATCTTGGCGTCACGACGATGACGGTGGGCAGCTGGCGCCGGCGGTTTGCCGCGGCACGGGTGGACGGCCTGCGTGATGGCCAGCGCCCTGGCCGGCCGAAGCCGGGGCTGGTGCTGACTGACGCGGAGCGGGACCAGCTGATTCGCTGGTCGCGGCGGGCGAAGACCGCGCAGGTCCTGGCGCTGCGGTCGAAGATCGTGCTGGCGTGCGCGGACGGCCTGTCGAACAAGCAGGCGGCCGCCAGGTCGGGGGTGACGCCGGGCACGGTGAGCCGGTGGCGGCGCAGGTTCATCGCCGGCCGCCTCGATGGCCTGGCCGACGAGCCGCGGCCGGGCCGGCCGCCCTCGATCCCGCTGGGCAAGGTCGAGGACGTGGTGACGGCCACGCTGGAGGACACCCCGAAGGACGCCACGCACTGGTCGCGGGCCTCGATGGCGCGGCGCAGCGGCCTGTCGGAGTCAACGATCGGGCGGATCTGGCGCAAGTTCGACCTCAAGCCGCACCTGACCGACGGGTTCAAGCTGTCCTCTGACCCGCTGTTCATCGAGAAGGTCGTCGACGTCGTCGGGCTCTACCACAACCCGCCCGAGCGGGCGGTGGTGCTGTGCGTGCATGAGAAGTCAGGCATGCAGGCCCTGGACCGGTCCCAGCCGGTGCTGCCGATGATGCCCGGCATGCCCGAACGGCGCACCCATGACTACGCCCGGCACGGCACCACCAGCCTGTTCGCCGCGTTCAACATCGCCGACGGCACCGTGATCTCCGAACTGCACCGCCAGCACCGCGCTGCGGAGTTCCGGAAGTTCCTGATAGCGATCGGCAAGGCCGTGCCGGCTGAGCTGGACGTGCATCTGGTCTGCGACAACCTCGCCACCACCCACAAGACCCCCGCAGTACGCGACTGGCTAGCCCGTCACCCCCGGTTCCGCATGCACTTCACGCCGACCGGCTCGTCGTGGATCAACCAGGCAGAGCGGTGGCTCGGGTACCTGACCGACCAGATGATCCGCCGCGGAGTCCACAAGAGCGTGCAGGCTCTCGAAAAGGACGTCCGCGCCTGGATCGAGACCTGGAATGCCGACCCCCGGCCATTCACATGGAAGAAAACCGCCGAGGAGATCCTCGACTCCCTGGCAAAATATATCGCGCGGATTTCTGGCGGATCACACTAGCGAACGTTGCCCGTGGCGCGTTTGCTCATCCCTGTCATTAACGGTGAAAAAAGGGACCGTTGCTATTCTAATTGCCTGTTCCACAATCAAGCAGATCGGCTCGTCGGTGTGCTGATAGCCTCGCGCTATGATTCGGTCGATTCATCTTCCGGCAATTCAGCGCAAGCATATTCTCCGCGACTCATCACGGTGGATTGTGCTCACCGCGGCAATCACCGCAGCGGCCCTCGGCGGCTGCTCGAGCGGCGGCAGCCCATCGAGCGGCGGCAGCTCGCACCCGAGCAAGGCGCTCAGGGAGATCAAGCTCGCGGCGGCGACCTCGCAGGGCCTGCGGACGCTGACGGCCAGCCTTTCCGTGCATTCTGCCGGGAATTCGACCGGCAACCTGACCGGCACCATTGCCATCCAGCTCAAGCCCGCCAAGGTGATCGGAGCGCAATTCCATCTGGTGACCGGGTCTACACGGGTGCACCTGAGCGAGATACTCACCAGCGACGCGATCTACTTCAAGGACCCCTCCTTCGCTAAGAACACCGGCAAGCCCTGGGTCAAGGCCAACGTCTCCGAGCTGTCCGCCAAGAGCGGCATCAGCCTGGGCACGCTGCTGCAGAACCTGGAGGGAAGCAACCCGCTCGACCAGACCATCTTGTTCACCGCGTCGAAGGATGTCCGCGTCGTCGGTCAGCGGACCGTCAACGGCGTCGCGACAACGGAATACGCCGGCACCTACGCACCGCAAAAGGCCTACCAGAGCCTCTCGCCTGATCTGCGCAAACGACTCGGCACGATGCTGCGGAACATCGGAACGCACCCGGTCCGCTTCCACGTCTGGATCGACGGGCGGCACGTTGTCAGGAAGGCGGACAACATCGAGAGCGTCCGCGGCCAGACGGTCACCACGAACCTGCTCGTGACATCGGTGAATAAGGCGGTCACCATCACGCTCCCGAAGGCGAGCCAGACGGCGCCCCTTCCGAAGATCTGACCGGCCGGAGAGGCGAAGCCCGCGGCCGGCCAGGAGAGCCCGGCCATACTACGCTGGCAAGGCGGCGATCGCTTCGGTCAGGTCGCGGAACGCGCGGCCGCGATGGCTGATCGCGTCCTTCTCCGCCGCGCTCATCTCCGCGGTCGTGCGGCGCTCGTCGTCGGGCACGAAGATCGGGTCGTAGCCGAAGCCGTTCTTGCCGCGCGGCTCGCGGATCAGGTGGCCGCGCAGCGTGCCAGCGCTGAGGACCTCCTCGCCCGTGGGCCGCACCAGCGCGGCGACGCAGTAGAAGTGGGCGCCGCGACGTTCATCTGGGACGTCGCTCAGCTGGCCGAGCACCAGGCTGAGATTCGCCGCGTCGCCGCCGTGACGTCCTGCCCATCTGGCGGAGAGGACGCCCGGCATCCCGTTCAGGGCGTCGCAGCAGAGGCCTGAATCGTCGGCGACCGATGGCATCCCGGTGAACGCCGCGATGGCTCTCGCCTTGAGCAGCGCGTTGGCCACGAAGGTCGCGCCCGTTTCCTCGACATCAGGGGCGCCGGGGTATTCCCCGAGTCCGGCCAGGTCGATGTCCACGTGCTCGGCCGCCAGGATCCTGGTCAGCTCTTTCAGCTTGTGCGGGTTGGCGGTGGCCAGCACGAGCCTGCGCCGTGCCGCCGGATGCGTCGGCATCGGGCCAGGTCCGGTCAGGAGGATGCCAGGGCGGCGCGCTGCAGCCCGGTGAGTTCTTCGCAGCCGGCGACAGCCAGGTCAAGAAGCTCGTCGAGCAGCTTGCGGTCGAACGGCTCGCGCTCGGCGGTGCCCTGCACCTCGACGAACTCGCCGCTGCCGGTGCAGACCACGTTCATGTCGGTCTCGGCGGCGACGTCCTCGTCGTAGCACAGGTCAAGCCGGGGCTCCCCGTCGATGATGCCGACGCTCACGGCTGCGACGGAGGCGGCCAGCGGATCGCCCTTACACCGCTTCCTGCCGGTCAGCCAGCTGACCGCGTCGGCCAGCGCGACGTAGCCGCCGGTGATGGCCGCCGTCCTGGTCCCGCCGTCGGCCTGCAGCACGTCGCAGTCGAGCATGACTGAGTTCTCACCGAGCGCCTTCAGGTCCACGCAGGCGCGGAGGGACCGGCCTACCAGCCGGGATATCTCGTGCGTGCGGCCGCCGACGCGCCCCCTGACGGACTCGCGGTCACTGCGGGTGTTCGTCGACCTCGGCAGCATCGCGTACTCGGCGGTGACCCAGCCGAGACCGCTCCCCCGGCGCCACCGCGGCACGTCCTCGAGTACGCTCGCCGCGCAGAGCACCCTGGTCGCTCCGAACTCGATCAGCGCCGAGCCCTCCGCGTGATCCAGCCAGTGCCTGGTGATCCTGATGTCGCGAAGCTGATCCGGCCGGCGGCCGTCGGGTCGGGAAGACATGGTGGCAAGCGTAGCGGCTGCCGCCGGCCAGGCCTAAAACGCGGCGCGATCGGGCGTCCCCGCCTCGATCCACTGGCACACCGCCCTGACGCCATCTTCGAGCCCGGTCCTGGCCTTCCAGCCGAGGTCAAGACGTGCACGATCGACGGCCAGCGCACTGCGCTGCAGTTCGCCGGGCCGGGCAGGGGCGAGGGTGTAGTCGGCCTTGCGGCCGGTCACCGAGGCGACGACGCGGACCAGGTCGAGCACGCTGACCTCGGTGCCGGTTCCGATGTTCCAGGTGCCTGGCCTGCGCTGGTCCGCGGCCGCGATGAAGGCCGCGACCGCGTCGCCGACGTACACGTAGTCCCTGGTCTGGGTCCCATCACCGAAAATCGTCGGACGCGCTCCGGCGAGGATCTGTGAGCAGAAGATCGGCACCACGCCGGCCTCACCCGTCGGGTCCTGGCGCGGCCCGTAGACATTGGCCAGCCGCAGCACCGAGTGCGAGGTGCCGTGCAGCCTGTTGTAGAGGCCGAGATACTGCTCGGCGCAGTGCTTGGCGATACCGTAGGGCGACTCGGGCAACGGCAGGACGTCTTCCATGGACGGGATCGGCGCATCCCTGCCGTAGAGCGCTCCGCCTGTGGAGCACAGCAGCACCCTGGCGGTCGCGGCCCTGGCAGCCTCGAGCACGTTGATCGTGCCGACCACGTTGGTCTGCGCGTCAGCGGCGGGCCTGACAACCGAAGCCCGGACATCGATCTGCGCGGCCAGGTGGCAGATCAGGTCAGGGCCGGCGGACTCGACCGCCTGGCCGAGCAGCCTGGCATCGGTGACGCTGAGCTTGTTCAGCACGACCCGCTCGTCGAGCCTGGCCGGACGGCCGGTGGAGAGGTCGTCGATGACCGTCACGTCGTCGCCCCTGGCGAGGAAGGCGTCGGTCAGATGCGATCCGATGAACCCGGCACCGCCGGTGACGATTACGCGCATGCCACGGCAGTCTATGCGGCCGGGCCACGAGTCCCGTGGAGCCTGGCCGGCTCAGAGTATCTGACCGGTTACAGCTAGCGACAGCGGGCCGGTGAAGCTGGCCGCTGCCTCGGCCTGCGTGACATCTCGGTCGTTCCACGGCACGAGATGGGTGAGCACGAGCGCGCCGACGCCCGCGCGCGTTGCGTGCTCGCCAGCCTCGCGCGCGGTCAGGTGCAGGTTGGCCGGCAGGTCAGGGGCATCGGTGAACGATGCCTCGCAGAGCAGCACGTCGGCGCCGGCCGCGATGCTGATCAGCTGCTCGCTCGCCCCGGTGTCCGCCGAGTAGGCGATCGCCCGGCCACCGTGCTCCAGCCGGAACCCGAACGTCTCGACCGGGTGGTTCACGTGGCCGGCGGTCACGGCGAACGGGCCGATCTCGGTCCTGCCCGGGGTCAGCGTGACGAAGTCGAACGCGCCGGAGATCGGATGGCCGGAGTCACCGCCCGCCGCGCGGTCGAGCCGGTCCGCCGCGGCGGCCGGGGCGTACACCGGAATGGGCGGCAGCGGCCCAGCCGGATGGTAGGTACGGAAGACCTGATAGGAGCACATGTCCAGGCAATGGTCGGCGTGCAGGTGACTGATCAGCACCGCGCCGATCTCCCCTGGCGACGCGTACTGCTGCAGCGCGCCGAGCGCGCCGTTGCCGAGATCAACAAGCAGCCGGAAGCCCTCGGCAGTGACCAGGTAACACGACGTTGGGCTTGCCGGGCCAGGAAAGCTGCCTGAGCAGCCCACGATCGTCAGCTCCATAGCGTCCAAGGCTACGCTCGGCACGATCGGATTGGATAAAAGGAGCATCTACCCAGACGGCTCAGAACGGGGCATGATCCCTGTATGCGGCGATAACGCCAGGGCGGTGACCCCGCCAGCCCGGCCCGACTACCGGAGGTCAACGCATGGCCGAGCAGGCTACCGATTCGCTGCACATCATCCCCCGGGCGCTGGCCGAGCCCACCGAGCCGGTCACCAAGGCCTGGATCGGCACGCTCGGCATGGCCAGCTTCGTCATGTGGATGGCGTCGCTCACGCCCTTGCAGGTCCTGATTCCCGAGCAGCTGCAGAACATCGACCGGCACGGCAAGATCCTCGCGCTCGGACTCGTCTCGGCCTCCGGCGCCATTGCCTCGCTGCTTGCCACGCCGATCGCTGGCGCCATCTCCGACCGGACCACGCACGCGTACGGCGTCGGCCACCTGCGCGGACGCCGTCACCGCTGGACGCTGGCGATGGCGATCCTGTCGGCGGTCAGCCTCGCGCTCATCGCCGGGCAGAAGACGGTTCTCGGCGTCGGCGTCTTGTGGGTGCTCTTCAGCGCGTTCCAGAACGGCGAGTACGCCAGCCTGAGCGCGGCGGTGCCCGACCACGTGCCGGTCAACCAGCGCGCGACGGTAGCCGGCTGGGTCGGCATGCCGCAGGCGCTCGGCCTCGTCGCCGGCACGGCCGTGGTCGTCTACATCTTCGACGACAACCTTCTCGGCGGCTATCTGGCCCTAGCCATCCCGCTCGTGCTCCTCACGCTGCCGTTCGTGCTGCTGACGCCCGACCCGCCGCTTGAGCCTGAGCACAGGGCGCCGCTGTCGGTGCGCACGCTGCTCAGGTCCTACTGGATCGACCCGCGCCGGCATCCGGACTTCGCCTGGGCGTGGATCACACGGTTCCTGGCCTCGCTGGCCATCGGCATGGGCACGTTGTATTTGCTGTACTTCCTGCGTGATCGGGTGCACTACCAGCATCCCGCGCAGGGTCTGTTCATCCTCATCGCTATTTACACCGGGTTCGTGATCATCACGGCCATCGTCGGCGGCGTGATCTCCGACCGCATCGGCAAGCGGAAGATGATCGTGACGGTCTCCGGCATCCTGATGGGCGCGGCGGCGCTGCTGCTGACATTCGTCGAGACCTGGCCGGCCGCGATGCTCGCCGCCGTGCTGTTCGGCGCCGGCTTCGGTGCCTACCTCGCGGTCGACCAGGCCTTGATCACACAGGTGCTCCCCGAGGCCAAGGATCGCGCGAAGGACCTCGGCATCATCAACATCGCGATCGTCGGGCCTGCCGCCCTGGCGGGGGCGATCGCGGCGCTGCTGGTCAGCGTCGGCGGCTACCCGACCCTGTTCGCGGCCACAGCCGTCGTCGCGGCGATCGGCTCGGTGCTGGTCTGGAAGATCAAGAGCGTCCCGTAGCGCGGCCGGATGAGGGACGCCAGTGCAGGGCGCCCAGCTCGCGCCCGCTATCAGCCCGCGGGCACCGCCGCCACGCGGACGGGACCCCGGCCCACGCGGGCGATCTGGCGGCTCTGTGCGACCAGGTTGTCAGCCGCGTCCCAGACCTCGGCCTCCTCGTCGAACCATCCGCCGCTGACATGCCGCGACCTAGCGGCGACCCGGAGCGGCCCCGGTGCCGGGACCATCCGCATGTGCATGGTCAGCTCGACTGTGGGCGCCCAGCCGGTCGCGCCGAGCCCGAACACCACAGGCGGGAGCCCGTCGACCGCGAGCGCGAGCAGCAGCGCGTCAGGGTCGCGATCCTCGCACAGGGCGAAATAGCCGCGCATCTCCGGCTGACCGCTCGGCTCGCGGCCGGCCCAGCCGATCACGGCAGGGTCGAACAGCATCCTGATCTGGCCCGCGTACCCTGCCGTGCCGTCCGGCGCGATGGTGCCGCGCCATGGCCCGAGGTCCACGCATTCCCCGATCGGCGGCAGCGACGGCGGCGCACCCGTCCACGTCAGCTCCCCGTTCGTGGTGCGCCCCGCCGCGCTGGCGACCGGGACCGTGCCGGTCGTGACCGTCGTCTCCAGCACAGGCTCACCGTCTTGCACCAGCGTCGCCCGCGCGGTTGCCGCCGTGCGGCCGGTCTTTAGCCAGGTCACGTGGATCTCAGCGGGCGAGAGCTTGGCCACTCGCAGGAAGTGCGCGCTGGTCGCGACCGGGTGCGGCAGCGGCGAGCGGTCGAGCACGGCCCGCAGCACGGTCGCGATCATGACGCCGCCGTTCACGGCCGGCGGCGCCGTCTCGCCCGGGGCGACGATCGCGAAGCGCTGGTCAGGATGCGCCTCGTAGACGCCGTCCGCGCGACGGCGGACGGCCGTCGCCTCGTCGAAAATCGTCATGCCCACAGCTCGCCTTCGAGCCGCTCCTCGGCCTCGGCCAGCGTGCCGCTGTACGCGCCCGTCGACAGGTATTTCCAGCCGCCGTCGGCGATCAGCACCACGATGTCAGCCCGCTGCCCGTTCGCCTGTGCCCTTTTCGCGATGGCGAGCCCGGCGTGCAGCACGCAGCCCGCCGAGATCCCCGCGAAGATGCCCTCGCACGAAACCAGCTCGCGGGTGCGGCGCAGCGCGTCGGTCGCCGACACGGAGAACCGCGAGGTCAGCACGGAGTCGTCGTACAGTTCAGGGACGAATCCCTCGTCCATGTTCCGCAGCCCGTAGACCAGCTCGCCGTACCGGGGCTCGGCGGCCACGATCTGGACGCCGGGCACGTGCTCGCGCAGGTAGCGGCCGGTGCCCATCAGCGTGCCCGTGGTGCCTAGGCCCGCCACGAAATGCGTGATCTCCGGCAGGTCGGCCAGGATCTCCGGCCCGGTGGACTCATAGTGCGCCCGGGCATTGGCCTCGTTGCCGTACTGGTAGAGCATCACCCAGCTCGGGTTCTGCGCGGCCATCCGCTTCGCGACCCTGACCGCCTCGTTCGAGCCGCCGGCCGCCGGCGAGTAGACGATCGAGGCCCCGTACATCTGGAGCAGCTGGGTCCGCTCCGCCGAGGTGTTCTCCGGCATCACGCAGACCAGCTGGTAGCCGCGCAGCCTGGCGATCATCGCGAGGGAGATCCCGGTGTTGCCCGATGTCGGCTCCAGGATCGTGCAACCGGGCTTGAGCACGCCGTCTTTCTCGGCGGCGAGCACCATCCAGAGCGCGGCCCTGTCTTTGACCGAGCCGGTCGGATTCCGGTCCTCGAGCTTGGCCCACAGCCGCGCGTCAGGACCCGGCGACAGGTGCGGCAGGCCGACCAGGGGGGTCCTGCCTATCGCGTCGAGGAGCGAGTCATAGCGCATCGTGCATGCCTGGCGCGGGCGCCTCAGCGCATCCCGCCTGCCACGGCCGGGAGCACGGTGACCGTGTCGCCGTCCTTCACCGCGGCGGACAGGCCGCCGAGGAACCGCACATCCTCGTCATTGAGGTAGACGTTGACGAACCGGCGCAGGCCTGAGTCGTCGACGAGCCGGTCACGCAGCCCGGCGTGCCGCGAGTCCAGGTCGGCGAGCAGCGCCTCGAGCGTGTCGCCAGAGCCCTCAACCGACTTCGCGCCGCCGGTGAAGGTGCGCAGGATCGTCGGGATGCGGACCTCGATGGCCATTCAAACTCTCCAGGTGTAGCGGGTGAGCGGGCATTCGGCGCCGCGCAGCCGGTCCCGGCCGGCCAGCAGTCGCCGATGGAACAACTCACCTCAGGTCTCGATCATTCCACCGGCGACTCGCTGACCCGAACTTGCTCCTCGGTCACGACGCCGTCGATGATCCGGAACGAGCGGACCTCGGTATCGTCCGGTTCCCTGGTCGACACGAGCAGGTAGTGCGCGGCTGGCTCCATCGCGTACGAGATATCAGTTCGTGACGGATATGCCTCGGTCGCGGTGTGCGAATGGTAGATGACGACTGCCTCCTCATCCTTGTCGTCCATCTCGCGCCAGACCTGCAGCTGCTCCATCGAGTCGAACCGGTAGAAGGTCGGTGAGCGCTCCGCGTTGGTCATGGCCACGAACCGCTCTGGCCGGTCGCTCCCCGCGGGACCGGCGAGCACGCCGCACGCTTCGTCGGGATGATCGGCCCTGGCATGCGCGATGACCCGGTCAAGCAGGTCGCGCGGAATGGTGAGCATGGCGGCGATCGTAACCGCCTGCTAGGACAGGGCCGCCACGAGGCTCTCCTGCAAAAAGGCCAGCCATTGGTAAACCTGGATATAGGCGAAACGAGGGTCATCGTCCTCGAAGTCCTCGCTGAGCCCGTCGAAGTCGTCGGTGACCCCGAGCCGGACGCCGAGCGCGAGCCGCACGTCGTTCAGTGAGCGCAGCCATGCCTCGGCCTGCTCAGCGCTGAGCTTGACCTTCCCGCCGCTGGCCGGCAGCGTCTGCAGCAGCGTCTGCGCCGATTCCACTTTGGCCGACCGCAGCCCGGACTCGGTGAACCGGCGGAACTCATTGGCTGCGTCAGGGTCATCGCGGTAGCCGTCAGGCAGCAGCCTCGCCAGCACCGGGTCCTCAGGAACCTCGGCCGAGTCGCTCAGCCCGACCATCGCGGCCAGCTCGTCGGCTTCAGGCGCGGGCATATCGGCAACGACCAGCTCCACGACCTGCCCGACGAGGTCCCTGATGATCGCAGCCTCCGGCCGCGCGAACCGGGCGGTCACCCCGCCCGAGGTAGCGCGGAAACCCGACATAGGCTCCTCCGGCTGCGCTGCATCTCCAGGGTCGGCTGGTATATCAGCGATAACTAATCCCTCAGGGTTACTGTGGCCGCGAGCGGCGGGCCGCTCGAGGCCGGCTGCTCACTTTACGCGTCGTGGCTGACCGTGGCCCACAGGCCGTAACCGTGCAGCGTCTCGGCGTTCCGCTCCATCGCCTCCCGCGCTCCGGCAGCCACCACCGCCTTGCCCTTGTGATGCACGTCCAGCATCAGCTTCTCCGCCTTGGGCTTGGCATACCCGAAGACGCGCTGGAACACGTAGGTCACGTAGTCCATCAGGTTCACCGGGTCGTTCCAGACGATGGTGAGCCAGGGCCGGTCGACAGCCGCCTCCTCGCTCGTCTCCGGCCTGGTTACTTCCACAGGTGCGACGCTCACTCGCAGCCACCTCCCTCCCACTAGTGTTCCACTGCCCAGAAGCGGCCGTTACGCACGTCGGCCGGCGGCGATTGTTTCCTCGGCCCATATTTCCGTACAGATGGCGCTGAACCCGCCCCGGCCAGGACGTGACCATGACCCGGTCACCGCACCAGCCGCTGCACAGGCTGGCCGACGCTGTTCGTAGGCTTCCCCTCGTGACCATGAGCCAAGAGGGACGGCCAGCCGGAACGACCGGCACCAGCCTGCTGACCGATCACTATGAGCTCACGATGGTCTCCGCCGCGCTGCGCAGCGGCGCTGCCGGCAGGCGCGCGGTGTTCGAGATGTTCGCGCGAGAGCTGCCCGGCGGCAGGCGCTACGGTGTCGTCGCGGGAACGGGCCGGTTCCTGCAGGCGCTCGAGGCGTTCAGGTTCTCCGCCGACGACATCGCCTTCTTGCGCGGCGCAGGGGTCATCGACGAGGACGCCGCGGGCTTCCTGGCGTCCTACCGGTTCGGCGGCGACATCTGGGGCTATGCCGAGGGCGACTGCTACTTCCCCGGGTCGCCGATCCTGGTCGTCGACGCGACGTTCGCCGAGGCCGTTGTGCTTGAGACGATCGCGCTGTCGATCTTCAACCACGACTGCGCGGTGGCCTCAGCGGCGTCGCGGATGGTGACGGCGGCCGCGGGCCGGCCGATCATCGAGATGGGATCGCGCCGCACGCACGAACGGGCGGCGGTGGCGGCGGCCCGCGCCGCTTACCTGGCCGGGTTCGCGGCCACGTCGAACCTGCGGGCCGGATATGAGTTCGGCGTGCCGACGGCGGGCACCAGCGCGCACGCGTTCACCATGGTGCATGACGACGAGCGCCAGGCCTTCGGCGTCCAGCTCGACGCGCTTGGCAAGGGAACCACGCTGCTCGTCGACACCTATGACGTCGCCCACGCGGTCCGTACCGCCATCGAGCTGGCCGGGCCCGGCCTCGGGGCGGTTCGCATCGACAGCGGCGACCTGCGTGAAGCCGCCTGCACGGTCAGGGCCGAACTCGATTCGCTCGGGGCTGCCGGCACCAGGATCGTGATCACGGGCGATCTGGACGAGCACTCGATCGCCGCTCTGACCTCCGCGCCGGTCAGCGGCTATGGCGTGGGCACAGCCCTGGTCACGGGCTCTGGCGTGCCGACGGCGGCGCTGGTGTACAAGCTGGTCGCGAGGGCCGGCCGGAACGGCACGCTGGTCCCGGTCGCCAAGCGCTCTGTCGGCAAGCCCACCATCGGCGGCCGGAAGTGGGCGGTGCGGACGCTGAACGCGGCCGGGACAGCGAACGCCGAGGTGGTCAGCGCCCGCCCGCCGGACGCCGCGGACGGCGCCGGGTCGCACGAGCCGATGGCCCGCGGCGCCGGCCGTGCCGGTAATGGCGGTGTCGTTGGCGGCAGGGCCGCTGACGCTCGGGCCGGCGATCGCCGCCGGTCGCGGCGCCGGGTGCTGCTGCGGCAGCTGGTCAAGGGCGGGGAGATCGTCGGCGCCGAGCCGCTCGGAGCGGCCAGGGAACGCCACCAGCTGGCCTTGCGCGAGCTTCCGCGCGGCGCCCTGCGGCTCTCCGCCGGCGACCCGGCCATCCCGACGGTGATCAGGGCGCGGCATGTCAGCACGGGCAATGGCGCGGGGACGGGACGGTAGCCTGTCCGCCATGCACCCGAGCGCCCGCCACGTCTCCGATGTCCTTTCCGGGCTAGGCGCTGCGGGCGCCGTGCGAGAGCTTCCCGAGCCCGCGCCGACCGCTCTGTCGGCCGCTGAGCAGGTCGGCTGCGAGGTGGGCGCGATCGCAAACAGCCTGATCTTCAACGCCGACGCCGAGCCGCTGCTGATCCTGACCAGCGGCGCGCATCGTGTCGACACGGCATTGGTCGCCGTGCGCTTGGGTTACGCCGCCGTGCGGCGCGCCGACCCGGACTTCGTCCGTGCGGCGACCGGCCAGGTGATCGGGGGCGTGGCGCCAGTCGGGCACCCGCGGCCGATCCGCACGCTGGTGGACACCTGGCTGGGCAAATACGACGTCATCTGGGCCGCTGGCGGCCATCAGAACACGGTCTTCCCGACCTCGTACGCCGAATTGCTGGCTATCACCGGCGGCGAGCCCGCCGAGGTGGCCGGGTAACGGGCGACTGAGCAGGACCTAGCCGTCACCCTCGGGCAGCGACTCGAAGATTTCCTTGCATTCCGGGCAGACCGGAAAGCGCTTCGGATCGCGGCTCGGCACCCAGACCTTGCCGCACAAGGCGACCATGGGCGTGCCGTTCACCGCACTGTCCATGATCTTATCCTTCAGGACGTAGTGGGCGAACCGCTCGTGATCACCATCACCGGTCGAAAGGTCCGGTCTGGTGTCGGAGTCAACCCTGGTGCCGCCCGCCGGCAGAACTTCAGTCACCCGCCCAGCTTACGCCCAGCCGGCAACCCGCTACAGGGGCGAAGCCAGCGGCCGGCCTGGAGGGCCCGAGAGCAGCGGCCGGCGGGCACGGCTCAGTTCAGCACCGGATCGTCGGGATAGGTCGACAGGAGCGCCATCTCGCCGCCCTGGCGGCGCAGCACCGACGGGTAGAGCCGGTCAGGATCGTCGGCGAACGCGTCTTCAGGCAGCCCGTCGAGCACAAGCCACGCGCCCACGTCGATCTCGGCGTCGAGCTGGCCGGCCCCCCAGCCGGCGTAGCCTGCGAACACCCTCAATGAGGCGATGCCGTCGGCCAGCAGTTCCGGCGGCGCGCCCAGGTCGACCAGGCCGATCCTGGACATCAGCTTGGAGCCGGCCAGCGACCGCCAGCCGATCGGCTCGCTCTCGCCCCGCGGCAGCGCCAGCGCCAGCGCGCTGTCCGGCGACACGGGCCCGCCCTGGAACAGCACGGACGGACCGGTCACCAGGTCGGTCCACTGTTCAAGGACCTGCTTGACCGGAACCTCGCTTGGCCGGTTGAGCACGACCCCGAGAGTTCCCTCGTCAGGATCGTCCTCGACGATCAAGACGATTGTGCGCCGGAAATTGACGTCACCGAGCATCGGCGTGGCCGCGAGCAGCTGACCCGTGCGGGATTCCTCCTGCATATCTCTATGATGCGCCACGGGCCTGCCCGGTTGCGGGCCGGCGGGTCGGGTCAGAACAGCAGGCTAGAAAGCCTTGACCGGGCCTTGGTAACTCGCGGATCCCTGGGCGGCAGCACGTCGAACAGGCTGAGCAGGTGCCGCCGCACCTTGTCCCTGTCGTCGCCGGCCGTGCGCTGGAAGGCGCCGAGCAGCCGGTCGAAGCTGTCGTCGACCTGCCCGTTCGCCAGTTCCAGATCCGCGACCCTGGTTTGCGCGTCCGGATCGTCGGAGTTCTCCCTCGCCGCCTGGCGCACCTTCGCCTGATCGTAGGAGCTCACCCGCCGCAGCAGGTCTACTTGCGCCAGCCAGGCCGTCGCGACCGGGTGGCCTGGCGTGTCGGCCAGCACCTGCTCGAGGGCCGTCGCTGCGGTCTCGAGGTCGCCGGATTCCATCGCGTTCTGCACGGTCTCGAACCTCTGGTCACCGAGCAGCTCGGCGGGGCCGGGCAGGCCCGCCGGGTCCGGCCTGGCCCATGCCGCCTGGACCGCCTGGCCCGCCAGCAGCGCCAGTGCGGTCAGGTGCGGCACCAGGCCCGGCCGGCGCCGCACCCGCCGCTGGCTGGGCGGCCTCGGCGTCGGCCGCCCCGTCCGAGGTCTGCGCCTCCTGGCGCACCCTGGATGGCATCCCGAGCTGGTCAGCGACCTGCAGGATCTGACTGATCCACTGCTCGACCTGCGCTTCGGGCAGCGCTCCGAGGAACCCGTCGACCAGCTGGCCGCCGATCACGGCCACCACCATCGGGATCGACTGCACCTGCAGCGCCGCTGCCAGCTGCGGGTTCGCGTCGACGTCGACCTTGGCCAGGAGCCAGTCCCCTGCGGCCTCGTTGGCCAGCCGCTCCAGCACCGGTCCCAGCTGCTTGCAGGGCTCGCACCATTCGGCCCACAGGTCGACGATTACCGGCGCGGACTGCGATCTGGCCACGACGTCGGTGTTGAACGTCGCGTCGGTGACCTCGAAGACGAAGCTGGAGGCTGCGCCGGTCCCGCTGCCCTGCGACGCCTGCTCACGTCGCTTCGCGGCTGCCTGCCTGGCGCTCAGGTCGACGGCGCCGGCCATCGAAAAGTCTCGCGGCTGTTGCATAACTCCATCCTGCCGTATCCCGCTCGGCGTTCAGGCACGCGACGCGGTGCAGCGAGGTTCCGAGACCCGCTCGTGGCGCCGTCAGAACGCCGGGGCTTCTGAGTAGCTGCCCCACTCGTCCTTGAGCGCGCCGCAGATCTCGCCGAGCGTCGCCTCCGCCGCGGCCGCGTCGATCATAGGCGGGATCATGTTCCCGCCGGACCTGGCGGTCTGCACCATCGCGGCCAGGCTGGCGTCGACGGATGCCTTGTCCCTGCTGGCCCGCCGTCCGGCCAGCTCGCCCACCTGAGCGCGCTCGACCTCGTAACTGACCCGGAGGATCTCGACCGGCGTCTCGACCGTCTCGGTGTGGCAATTCACGCCGACCACCTTCTTCTCGCCCTTCTCCAGCTGCCGCTGGTACGCGAAGGAAGCTTCGGCGATCTCGGCCATGAACCAGCCTTCTTCGATCCCGCGCAGGATCCCGCCGGTCATCGTGTCGTCGGGACTCATCGCCCGGATCCTGGCGAAAATCTCCTCTGCCTCGGCCTCCATCCGGTCGGTGAGGGCTTCGAGGTACCAGGAGCCGCCGAGTGGATCGGCGACGTTGACCACACCGGTCTCCTCCATGATCACCTGCTGGGTGCGCAGCGCGATCTCGGCCGCCTTCTCGCTCGGCAGCGCGAGCACCTCGTCGAGCGCGTTGGTGTGCAGCGAGTTGGTGCCTCCCAGCACCGCGGCCAGCGCCTCGATCGCGGTGCGCACGACGTTGTTGTCTGGCTGCTGTGCCGTGAGCGAGACGCCGGCGGTCTGGGTGTGGAAGCGCAGCCACTGCGCTCGCTCGGTCGTGGCGCCGTAGACGTCGCGCATCCAGCGGGCCCAGATCCTGCGGGCCGCGCGGAACTTGGCGATCTCCTCGAAGAAGTCGATGTGCGCGTCGAAGAAGAAGGACAGCCCGGGCGCGAAGAGGTCGATATCCAGCCCGCGCGACAGCCCGAGCTCGGCGTAGCCGAAGCCGTCGGCGAGCGTGAACGCCAGCTCCTGCGCGGCCGTCGAGCCGGCCTCCCTGATGTGGTAGCCGGACACCGACAGCGGCTTGTAGTCCGGTATCTCGGCGGCGCAGTACTCCATCAGGTCGCCGATCAGCCGCAGGTGCGGCTGCGGGGGGAACAGCCACTCCTTCTGGGCGATGTACTCCTTAAAGATGTCGGTCTGCAGCGTGCCATTGAGCTTGCCCAGCTCGGCGCCCTGCCGCTGGGCTGCCGCCAGGTACATGCAGAACACGGGCACGGCAGGGCCGCTGATCGTCATCGAGGTCGTGATATCGGCCAGCGGGATGCCGGAGAACAGCACGTCCATGTCGGCCGCTGAGTCGATAGCCACGCCGCAGTGACCGACCTCCCCTGCTGAGCGCGGGTCGTCAGAATCCCTGCCCATCAGGGTTGGCATGTCGAAAGCGACCGACAGGCCGCCGCCGCCAGCCTGCAGCAGCATCTTGTACCGCTGATTGGTCTGCACCGCGTTGCCGAAGCCCGAGAACTGCCTGATCGTCCACGTCCGGCCCCGGTAGCCGGCCGGGTACAGGCCGCGGGTGAAGGGATACTCACCCGGCCAGCCGATTCGCTCGAAGCCGGGAACCGCGGCACCGGCCGGCGGCCCGTAGACCGGGTCGACGGCGAGGCCGGACAGCGTCGTGAAGTCCGCGTCACGGAGCCGCGAGCTGTCGTACCTCGCCTGCCACCGTGCCCTGCCGTAGTCGCCAGGATCGCCGTGGCCACCTGCGGGTTGAGCGCCCATCGTCCATCCTCCGCTGCTGAACGGCCAAGCAGATAGTAGGACGTCCTACTAAACCGCTGCTGCCAGTCTAGGCCTCAGGGGCGGGTGCCGGGAATCCGGAATCCGGCCCAACCATCGTCCCGCTCGCGTCGTCTGAGTATGTGCCGGAGCGTGCAGCCTGCCCGCGCTCCTCACCAGCCCAGGACCGATTGTGTGGTAGAACAAATGCGAAATCTCGCCAGCGACGCCGGCTTGGTGATGGCTGCTGACGTTGTTACCCTGCAGGCACCATGGGCTAGGCCGACAGCGACGAGGCAAGGGAGCTCTGTGGCCAGGCTCCGAACCGCCGACCGCGATGCCGCCGAGGAACTGTTCAACGCGTGCTACCCGAGGCTCGCGGGGTGGGTCAGGCGCCTGGTCGACGACGACGACACTGCGCACGAGATCGCCGCCGAGGCCTTCACCAGGCTGCTATCCCGATGGTCAGGGCTGGACAATCCGCAGAGCTATCTCTACATGATCGCGACGAATCTGGTCAGGGACCACTGGCGCAAGACCAGCAGGGAACGTCGCGCGATCAGGACCATGACGGCCGCCGTGCCCAGGGAACCGTCCTGGCATCCGGCGCAGGACGTTGACGTCCGCGACCTGATCGAGAGCCTGCCGCCACGGCTGCGCAGCGCGTTCCTGCTGCACTACTACGGCGGATTCGGGGTCAAGGAGATCGCGATGCTGCTCGGCCGGCCTGAGGGCACCGTGAAGGCCGACCTGCATCACGCTCGCGCCAAGCTCAAGGCGGCAGTTGGTGATGGGTCATGACCGATCACCAGCGCGATCCGATCGAAGCCTGGCTGAGCCGCGACGTCGAGCTGCTGCCGCCGCCGCCTGGGGCGTTCGAGCGCGTCCACCGCCGCGCCAGGCACAGGCGGGCCATGAAAGCCGTGACTGCCGCCGCCGGAGCCGCGGTGGTCATCGTCGCCGGCGTGACGGTGCCGCAGATCATCTCCGGACTCAGCACCTCACCCCAGCCGCCCACGGCCAAGGTCTACCTGCCGTCGAACCCGGCGCCCGCGGCACCAGCCCGGCTGGCGCTGTCAGGCCCGCCATTCCTCACCGCAGGCGCCGGCCCGGCGCCTGCGCCCGGTTTCCGTCCCACGTCGGTGACGTTCGTGGGCAACACCCTCGGCGCCGTGCTCGGCCTCGCAGGGTCCTGCGGGACGAGGCCGTGCACCGCGATGGCGGGAACCCACGACTACGGCACAACGTGGACCGAGATCGCCGCGCCGCCGGCGGGACCGCCCGACGGGACGGCCGGCGTCAGCCAGGTCAGGTTCCACGACGGAAAGAACGGCTGGGCCTACGGCCCCGCGCTGTACGCCACCCACGACGGCGGAAAGACCTGGCACGCCATCAACACCAAGGGCCGGCGCGTCGTCGACTTGTCCACGGTCGGCGACCGCGCGTTCGCGGTCCTCGCGTCGGGTTGTACCGGCACGGGCGCACAGTTCGGCTCAGGCTGCACGGGCTTCAGGCTGTTCTCTAGCCCGAAATCTGGCGACCGCTGGCAGTCCGTGCCCGGCACTGCGGGGGCTGGGCTCGCGGTACCAGGCAGCCTGCAACTGACCGGTCATCGCGGGTACCTCATCGCTGGCGGCAGGCTCTACACGGGCCCGGTCACCGCCGGCTCCTGGGGTCGGGTCCGGATCGCTTCCGGGCCAGCGGCAACATGCCTGGCCAGGCAGGTTGCCGAGCCCTCGCTGCTGGCCCCTGGTCCTGGCCGGCTGTACCTCGTGTGCCAGGTCCCCGGCGCCAGTGGCCTGAAGGTGTACCGGTCAGGTGCCGGTGGCGCGCGGTGGCAGTCGCAGGGAACGGTCCAGGCGAACGGGATCGCCCGGTCCCTCGCGGTTGCTCCCGCCGGGACGCTCGTACTGGCGACCACCGCGGGGATCTACCGCTCAGCCGACGCACGCACCTGGAACCCGGCTCGCGTCGCCACGCCAACGGGCGGGTTCAGCTTCATCGGCATGACCACGGACACCAAGGGCGTGGCCCTCGCGGCGAGCCAGGGATCTGCCGTCTACATCACGAAGGACGGCGGCCTGACCTGGCAGGCCAGGCCTATTCGGTAAAGTCGCCCGCGTCCACTCGAAGGCTCCTGAGCAGCCCGAACAAGTCATCGAGCTGGTCATCGTCGTAACCCCGCAGTCCGAAGCCCGCGGCCATGAGGACCTGTGTCGCCTCGGCGACGACCTCGCGCCCGGCCAGGGTGATCTCGGCGAGCGTGCCACGCCGGTCCTGCGGATTGGGCTTGCGCACGACCAGGTCGGCCCGCTCGAGCCGGTCGATCGTGTTGGTGACGCTCGTCGGGTGCACCATCAGGCGCTCGCCGATCAGCCGCATCGGCAGCGCACCGGCCCGGCTGAAGCTGAGCAGCACAAGCGCCTCGTACCTCGCGAACGTCAGCCCGAACGGCCGCAGCAGCGCGTCGAGCTCGCTGAGCAGGATCTGGTGCGCCCGCATCACGGACGTGACAGCCGCCATCGCCCGCGCCGCGCCGAACCTGCGCTCCCAGATCGCGGCCGCGCGCTCGATCGGATCGAACGGCAGGTCCATCGGCTTGCGCACAGCGCCAAGCTACCGGTGACCTCGCGGCGGCCCAGGCAAATACACCTGCGCCCCGCCGATCACGTCTTGGACACCCAGGATTACAGCAAGTTATATTCCCTGCTTGGGGAGTACGTGACCGAGACGTGATCAAGGGGGCCATATGGAGTCCGGTCACGCCGTGACAGCTATTGCCCCGGTCTTGTGCGCCGGCGTCGGCGTCCGATGCGACAGCCGGTGGGTGCTGCGGATGGCAAGCTTCCGGCTTGACCAGTCTGGCTTCGGCAGCGCTGCGCTGGGCATTGCGACGCCGAGGTCGGCAACGGCCACCGCGCTGATCGGGCTGCTGTCCGGCCGGATCGCTCCCTCATACGGAAGCTTGCACATCCTTGGCTACGACATGACCATCGCCGCAGGGCGAGCCGCGGTCCGGCGCCAGACCGGCATCGCCAGCCGCGGGTCACGGCAGGTCGGGTCGACCAGGATCAGGACCCTCATCGACCGAGCTGCCAGGAAGTCCGGCCAGCCAGGGTCTGACCGCCATCTCCTGGTAGCCGCGATACTCGACAGGCTCGGCCTGATGCCCTGGGCCGACGTGGCGATCGGCGCCGCTCCCGAGCTCATCGCGAGGAAGGTCAGGCTGGCGGTCGCCAGCGTGCACCAGCCGAAGCTGCTGCTGATCGACTCGCTGCTAGACCAGCTGCAGCCGCTCGACAAAACCGTGCTCGCGGACGTGATCAGGGATTTCTCCCGCGACACCGTGGTGATCGCGTTCGGCGCGGACGCGGATGCGCTCGGGCTGGTCTGCGACCGCGTCATCACGCTGACGGGGAGCATCCTGGTCGGGGTGCCGCGCGTCCCGGTACAAGATGACGATGAGGTGGCCGGCGTCCCGGTCGCCTTAGGCTTACCAGCGCCCGTAGTGCACGACGTCGTCCAGTGCGCGGCGCTTGATCACACGCGACGAGCCGCCCTTGTCGCTGGCAGGGTCGGGATGCCCGACCGCAACCGCGCCGATCGGCAGATACGAGTCAGGCACGGCGAACTCCGCCCGCAGCCTCGGGATCAGCGCGGGAGGTATCCCGAAGAACAGCGCGCCGAGACCCTCGTCGACCGCGGCGAGCAGCATCAGCAGTGCCACGAAGCCGGTATCGATGTCCCAGTACGGCACGGGCCAGCGGGCCTCGTCCCGGTCGGCCCACCCCTTGTCTTCGCGTGCGTACCTGTCGAGGTAGCTGTCCTTGCAGGACAGCGGCACGATGACCAGCGGCGCCCTGGTCACAGGGTCGAAGTCCGGCGCACCGCTCGCCTTTGCGGCCTCGTGGCCCGCCAGCAGATCCCAGAACGGCCCGAGCTGACCCGGCTGGTCAAGCACGAGCAGCGCGTATCCCTGGCTGAAGCCCGCAGACGGCGCCCGGTTGGCCGCGCTCAGCAGCCGGCCAGCGACGCCGGCGTCGAGCGGATCGCTGGTGAACGCCCGCACCATGCGCCGTTTCCTGATCACGTCCGCGAATTCCATTCGGTCAGGCTACGCCGCGCGCTGGCCCCATCCCGGCGCTGCCTCGAAACGCTCACCGGGCGATCTCTTATCGTAGGCTCGGCGCATGGACTGGAGCCTGTACCGGTGCGGGCGCATCGGGCACATCACCTTCGCGCCCGATGAGCCGCATTTGCGCGAGCATATGCGCGGCGAGACCGGTTCCGCCGAACTCTGGCAGTGCCTGCGCTGCGGCACATATGTAACCGGCGAGCCGCACGGCTCCGGCCCTTCCGCTGGCGCGCCGCCGGTCAGGCGGGGCAAGCAGATCAGGGGCGACCTGATCCTGAAGCTGTTCGCGATCGAGCGCGCAATCAGATTCGTCATCTTCGGCGCCGTGGCGTTCGGCATCTGGCGGTTCGCCAACTCGCGCTCGATCGCCCAGGCGCTCAACAAGGACATCCCGATCATCAGGGATTTCGCCAGGGAACTCGGCTTCACGCTGAACCACGCCCTGCTGGAGAAGGTCCAGAGCCTGCTGCACATCAGCGCGTCGAACCTGCGCTTGCTGGCGTTCGGGGTCACCGGGCTGGCCATCATCTCGGCGATCGAGGCGTTCGCGCTCTGGCAGGCCAAGCGGTGGGGCGAGTACTTCGCGATGATCGTGACCTCGCTCGGCCTGCCGTTCGAGATCTACGAGCTGACCAAGGCGGTCACGATCACCAAGGTCGTCTTGTTCCTGCTGAACCTGCTGCTGCTCGCCTATCTGGTCTATAGCAGGCGGCTGTTCGGCGCCCGCGGCGGCAAGGAAGCCTACGAGGCGAGGCTGCGCGCCGACTCGGTCCTTGACGAGGCCGAGCGGGCAGCCGCGGCCCAGCAGGCCGCAGCGCCCAAGCAGGCCGCAGCCACCGCCCCGTCGGCAGCCACCGCCCCGTCGGCAGGCACCGCCCCGTCCCAGAATCGCGCCCAACCGCCACCGCCCCCGCCCGCCGACCGTGAGCCGCCCCAATCGGACGAGGTGGATCCCGGGATTGACCCCGCATATCAGGGTCAATCCCGGGACTGACCTCAGGGAGAATGGGTCGCGTGAGCGCCACATCGCAGCCGTTCAGGCTGGCCGCCGACGCGCGCCGGGCGTTGCTGAGTGGCCTGCTCGATGACGCGTCCCTGTTCCCGCCGGGAAACCTGCCCATGCCCGCGGCGGTTGCCGCGCACGTCAGCCACGAGTCGGCCTGGTTCAGCGAGCTCACCGGGCCGTTCGTCTGCCCGGAAACCAGGCTCGCCGAGCTGGGCAGGGCCATGACCGCCGCCAATACCCCGTGGATCGACCTGTCACTCGTGGTCACCGGCGGGGCTGACAGCGTCAGCCCCGCCATCGACGCCGTGGCGGCCGACCCGCGGCTGCGGCTGCGGGCGATCGAGGTTCCCGCCGCGAAGGACGCCGAGCCCGCCAAGGCCGTGGCCGACGTCGCGGCCGCGCTCGACAAGGTGCCGCTCGCTGGCGCGGCCGGCCACATCGAGTACCCGCTGACCGCGATCGCAGACCCAGACGCCGCTGGCCCGCTGCTCGACGTCGCCGACCAGCACGGTTACCGGCCGAAGCTCCGCACGGGCGGGGTCACGCCTGACGCGTTCCCAGGCGAGGAGACGCTTGCCGGATGCCTCGCGGCCGTAGCCGGGCGCCGGATCCAGTTCAAGTGCACGGCGGGCCTGCACCACGCCGTGCGCTGCACGAGCAGTGACGCGGCGGGCTCGCCCGAGGCGCGCGCTCCTGGCAACACCGAGGAAGCCGGGCTCGAGCAGCACGGCTTCCTCAACGTGCTGCTCGCTACCAGCGCGGCAGCCGGCGGCGCGGAGGTCAGCGAGATCGCCGCGATCCTCGGCCAGCGTGACCGCGCCGCGATAGCCGCAGCCGTCGGGGCGCTCGACGCCGAGACCGCCGCCGAGATCCGCTGGCTGTTCACCTCGTTCGGCACGTGCAGCACAGAAGAGCCCGTCGCTGACCTGGTCAGCCTGGGCTTGCTGAGTAAGCCCTGAGTCCTGTTGAGCCTAGGAGGTCTGTGTCATGGCACTGGCGCGCGCGTGTGACTGGCTCGAGGTGCCCGCCGGGCACCCGTTCGGGCTGCAGACACTGCCGTACGGATCGTTCAGCGACGCGCGCCATCCTGCGCACCGGCGGGTCGGCGTCGCCATCGGCGGCCGGGTGCTCAACCTCACCGCCGCGTCCGAGCGCCTCCTGCCAGGGCGGGCCGACAACTTCAGCGCCGGCGGCCTCGATCAGTTCCTCGCTGAAGGCGACGGCGCGTGGGCGCAGGTCAGGGCAGCGCTGACGGAGTGGCTCAGCCATGACCACTACCGCAGTGCCATCGAGGACCTGCTCACGCCAGCGGCCGACGTCATCATGCACCTGCCGTTCACGGTCGCCGACTACGTCGACTTCTACGCGTCCGAACAGCACGCCACCAATGTCGGGCGGATCTTCCGGCCGGACGGGGAGCCGCTCACGCCGAACTGGCGGCACCTGCCCATCGGGTACCACGGCCGCGCGGGCACCGTGGTCGTGTCCGGCACGCCGATCAGGCGCCCGTGTGGCCAGACCAGGCCGGCCAGCTCGCCGGCCCCGCTCTACGGCGTGTGCAGGCGGCTGGACTTCGAGGCCGAGCTCGGCTTCGTGGTAGGAGCCGAGTCCGCGCTCGGCGAATCCGTTCCTGCCGCGCGGTTCGCTGAGCACGTGTTCGGCGCGTGCCTGGTGAACGACTGGTCGGCGCGGGACATCCAGGGCTGGGAATCTCAGCCGCTCGGGCCGTTCCTCGGAAAATCCTTTGGCACAACAATTTCGCCGTGGGTCGTGCCGCTCGCCGCGCTTGAGCACGCCAGGGTACGACCGCCTTCCCTGGATACCGAGCTGGCCAGTTACCTGGCCAAGTCCGGCGACTGGGGGCTGGACATCGCGTTCGAGGTGCGGATCAACGGGCACGTCGTATCGCGGCCGCCGTACGCGACCATGCACTGGAGCCCGGCCCAGATGCTCGCGCACATGACCGTCAACGGTGCCTCGCTGCGCACCGGCGACCTGTTCGCGTCCGGAACTGTGAGCGGCCCGCGACCCGATCAGTACGGGTCGCTGATCGAGCTCGCCTGGGCCGGCCGGCAGCCGCTCACGCTTCCCGACGGAAGCAGCCGCGGCTGGCTGGAGGACGGCGACGAGGTTGTGATCACCGCAACGGCGACCGGCCCGGACGGCAGCAGGGTCGGGTTCGGCGACGCGCACGGCCAGATCATGCCGGCCTGGCCGCCAGGCTCCTGACGGCCCAGAACGCCCTGAACTGGGCCATCCTGCTAGACCGTCACGTCATCGGCCCATCCGCGACTACGATGGCCACATTGCCGATACGCGGGAGAAAGCGCCATGTCAGGCCAGCAGGAGCAGTGGGACGGGCTGGGGCATTCCGACCAGCCGGATCCGCTCGACTCCACCCTGATGATGGCGCAGCAGCCCGTTCGCGCCGCTGAGCGCCCGAACGGACAGGCCCACGGCGCCGAGCGGCCGGTGCGCTCCCGTCAGGCCGGGCCCGATCGCACGCCGGCTGACGGTGCGATGCCGGTGCTGCCGCGCAGGACGCCGGGCGTCTTCGATCCCGCTCCTCGCCAGGACAGCGGCCGCAGCTTGTTCGACCCCGGGCCGGCGCCAGAACGCCCGCCGTCCTCAACGACCGCGAACGGCGGGCCGGCTGGCCAGGCCGATTCGGAAACGGCGCGATCCGATCCGGCGATCGTGCCCGCGGCGCCGGTCGCGGCACCGTCGGCGGCAACTGACGATGCGGCCCTGCGTGCTCCCGAGCAGGTGGCGGCGGCTCCTGAGGCTGTGCCGCCGGCTCCCGAGCCCGGGCCGTCCGGCGCGGTCCCGGCTGGCAGTCAGGCAGCCTGCCCAGATCCGGGTGGCGCTGGGGGCGGACAGGCGCACGAGCCGGTCGCCGCCGGCCTCACTGATCCGTCGGCCAACGGAGCCGCCGGCCACGCACGCGGTGCTGCGGCCGACTCCAGGCGGCCCGCTGACCAGCCCCTGCGCTACGCCGATCAGCCCGGTCTGACGCCTGAGCCAGGATCGTGGGCCGATCTCAGGCAGCGCCTGGAACGACTGCCGTACGGTCACCCGTCCTCGCCGTATCACGTCGACGGGGAACGAAAGCCACCGCCGCCGCGCCTCAAGCACCTTGAGCTCGCGCCCCCGGCCCGCGACCGGGGCAGCGAGCCGACGGCCGGGTCGGACCGGCTCGGTCGCCGCGACGGCGTCCTGACGGATCCGAGCCTGCCAACGCCAGCGACAGAGGGCACGGCGCCGTCGTCACCGCCGGCCGGCCCGCCCGCGCAGCCAGCAAGATCCGCGATGGCCGCGCCGGCGGGCGCAGGATCCCCGTCCCCGCTGATCAGTGCTCCAAGGTTGTCCGGCCCGTCGTCGCCCGTGACCGGACCCGGGAGTTCGCTACGCGGCAGGAGCGCCGAGCCCGGGCTGCCCGGCCGGGAACGCCGGACGCGCACTGCCGCTGAACCAGCGATGCCCGACCCGGCGCCTGCGGCTGGCCCACCGCCTCAGGCTGGCCCAGGGCCTGCGGCTGGTCCCGCACCTCAGGCTGGTCCCGCACCTCAGGCTGGCCCCGCACCTCAGGCTGGCCCGGCCTCAGGTCCCGGTGGCGACAACAGCGCGCCGGCCACCCCCAGCCTGCCCGCTCCCCCGCCGCCCGCTGCCCGCTCGCAGCCCGCCGTCAGGCACGGGTCCGGGCCCCTGCCGCAGGGCTATGAGAGGAGCCAGCCGCCGGCGGGGCCGCAACCGCGCTTCGCCCCCTCGGCCGCGGACGGTCGCCTGCCGGGGTCCGGACCAGCTCAGGCCACAGATGCCGCGCTGGCGGCAGGCCCGCGCCCGCAACCGTCTTTCACCCCAGCGGCGCCTAGCGGTCGCTCAGCTGAGGAACCCGAGCGCGAACAGGCAGTTCCCTCGCCATCAACCCCGGACGTGGCGGACGCCGAGCGCGGCACCCAGCCGATCCGGCGCCGGCCAAGCTTCAACCCCGCGGCAGATCGTTCCGCCGATATTCTCGGCGGCCAGACGGCAGCCGGTTCCTCCAGCACGCGCCGCCTGGTCCCTGACACGACTCAGCGCCGATCGCCAGTCAGCGCCGACCCCGATACTCGAGCGAACGCGGGCAGTGCCAGGCCGCCGTCGGGCCGCGATTCCGGCACGGGCCTGCGCGCCAGGCCCGTGGGCCATGACCAGGAGAGGAAGTCGGGCGCGAGCGCCGCGAGCACCGCGAGCACCACGAGCACCACGAGGTCCGCACCCGCCGCACGCGGCCCTGGATTCAATCCGGCAGGGAATCCGCCCCGGATGGCTGCCGACGGAGCCTGGGCGTGGGGACCGGCCAGGCTCGCACCCGATCAGGTCAGGATCGCCGACGACAGCTATGACCGGTTCCGCGCGGCGGAGGGACGCGACCTGTTCGGCAGCTACGTGGGCAGCGGCCTGACCGCCAAGCTCCGGCAAGTCGACGAGCGGCTGGAGAACGGCAACCTGGACCCGCATACCGAGGAGCACGCGCTGCTGGACATCGACGTGTTCCGTGCCAGGTTCGCGGAAATGCTCAGACGGCATCCCGACCGCTCCCCCGAGCTACTGGCCGGCCGGGTGCCTGGCGCCCTGTCCTACGCGTTCGTCTTCGACGTCGACCACTACGCGGACGGCATCCTGCTCGTCCAGGACGCGCTCGAGGGGCAGGGCTTCGAGCTGCAGGCGCGCAAGAACAGCTGGAGCAGCGCGTCCAACCGGTGCGTCTACACGATGTGGCACGATCCGCTCAGCGAGCTTCCCTTTGAAGTTCAGTTCCACACCAGCGCGAGCCTCGAGGCCCAGCAGCTGGCCAGGACATCGGCCAGCTTGATCAACGATCCGCGCATCCCGCCAGAAGAGGCAGCGAGCTTGCGGTCTGATCTCGCCTCGACCTGGGCCGCGCTGCCATCCCCGCCTGGGAATGCGGAGATCATCGACTACCGCAGATACGGCAGCAGCGCGCCGCGGCGCTGAGCGCACGCGGCCCGGTGATCAGGATCGCCGCCGTCACGATGCCGCATCGCTGCTCTCGGCCCCGCTCACGACGGCCTGGTCGAAGTACTCCCTGATCAGCTGCCGCTGCCGGTCGCTGACTAGCTGGAAGTTCTGGTCGAGCGCGTCCTCGCCGATCGCTTCCGCGGTCAGGTAAAGGTCCTTGATCTGGTCCATCTTCGCCGTGGCTGGCGACCAGACGCTCGCCCTCGCGGCAGGCGACATGATCGTTTCAGCACCGGGGTCGGCCGGGGCAGGCTCGGGAGCGCTGGCGGGCGGCGGCGCGGCACTCTCGACGGGATCTGATCTAGCGGGGGGCTCGAACGGGCCGCGGATCCGCTGCACGGGAGGCTGCGACGGCGCTGAACCAGGCGGATCGGCCTGCCTGGGCTCGCGGTGCTCACGGCTGCTTTCGGGCGGCGGAACGCTTCCGCCGCGGCGCGGCGCCCCGGTGCCGGCGGCGGGCTCGGCTGGCCGGCGGCTCTGGGGCGGCTGGTCGCCCAGGATTACCGCCATTGGCGTGGTCTCAGCGTCCGGGCTCACGATCTCGTAGCCGTCATGACCAGCTTGCGAGTCCGCGACAGGTGGCGCGGAACTGGCTACCTTGGTCACGGCCGGCGGGAGTGTGCCGGTTGGGCTTGGCGGCGTCGCCGCGGTCACGGCCGATGTATGTGACGCGTCGCCCGGCCGGTCAGCCTGGCTGGCCGGGCGTGCCGGCTGACCGGAAGCTCCGTCAGAGGCTGGACTACCGGCTCTGGCCAGATCGGCCGCGTCAGCGGACGGTTCAGGCCGTTCAGCACTCGCCGGTGCCGTTGCCCGGGCCGGATTGCGCTGGTCGTCGCCCGCGCCATGCCCCGCCGCTGCCGCGTCGCGGCCTGCCGCGCCACGGTCACCTGGTTCGTGGCCGGATGTCTGCGCGCCGCTCGCTGACGGACCCGGCGGCAGTGCGGCAGGCGGGCCAGATTTGCGCACCTGCCCGGCCTGGCGCCCGCCCGGCCGGCGATCAGCGGGCCGGCCAGCCTGCCCGTCGCCCGCGGCCGTATCGCGCGGGTGGCGCACCGGTTGCTGATCGCCGAACGCCGGCCGTGCGGCGGTCTCGTAACCGCCAGGCTGTTCCTGATAACCGGCGGGATAGCCGTCTCTGTCCTGGAAGCCGTAGCCACGCGGCGGCGGTCCGCCCGGCTGGTAGCCGAACCTCCCGTCGTGGCGCCACTGCCGGCCTGCCCTGTCCGCTCCCGGCGTGTCGTAGCCGCCGTATCGCGGGTCAGCGCCGTCCCCGGCCTGGCCAGCCTGGTCCTGCCAGCTCGGATCCGCTGGCAGGCGCTGTCCGCGCCGCCACTGGTCATGCGACCGCGCATCCGGCCGGTATCCGGGCGGCGCGTCATATCGCTGCGGCGGACGGTTCCCCGCTTCTGGCGGGTAGAAGTCCTGGCGCCCGTATCCGTCAGGCACGCGATGGCCGCGGCCCGGGCCGGACGATTGCCAGTCAGGACCATATTCGGCCTGATTCCGCTTCCCGTGCCTGAGTTCTTCTGGCGCGCCGTTTCCTGACGGCCATGCGGGGCCACTGCCCGCCCCCCGCCGGTAGCCTGCCCCTTCGCCGGGCGCCGCTCGCCGCGGCTGAGCAGGTCCCGGGCCGGCCGCACGGGGCTGGCGCCGCGGGAGCTGAGCGTCAGGAGTGCGACCGCCAGGCTCGGCGGAACTGCCGCCGGGCGCCGGCTGGCTTCCGGCCTGCCGGCCCTTATTCTGCGCGGCCGATCCCGGCCCGTAGCGATCACGTGAGCCCTGGCCGCCGGCCATGCCGTAACCATCTGGTGCGCGGTAGCCGTCGGGCGGACCGTAGCCGTCGGGCGGACCGTAGCCGTCGGATGGCTTATGACCACGCGCCGGACCATAGCCGCCCGGCGGACCATAGCCAGCGGGGACGTCGTAGTCCTCGACCGGGCCGAATCCCGCAGGCCCGCGATAGCCCTCCGCACGACCGTGGCCATCGTTCCGATGCGATATGCCGTCGTCCCGGCGCATGGTTCCATCGCGGTGCATGCGGCCGGGCGGGGCAGGGCCCCGGCCCTGGCCAAACGCCCCGTCTGGTCCGGGTCCCTCGTAGCCGAATCCACGCTCAGAACTAGCGCCGTTGTCCGGGCCACGACCAGGGCCTGTCCCGTAGCCGCCGCGCGGGCCATTCCCGGCTGCCATGCCAGGACCGCCAGGACCCGTCGGGCGTCCTCCGCTGCCAGGACCGGCTGCACCACGCGGGCCGAACTGGCCGCCCGGCCGGCCGGCACCGGGCGATCGGCTACGCGCATCCGGCTGCCCTGGGGCCGCATGGCTGCCGGGCGGGCCATAGCCGCCGGCCTGGCTGTACCCGCCCGCGGGGTCATAGCCGCCCGCGGGGCCGTAGCCGCCAGGCGGGCCGTAGCCGCCAGGCGGGCCGTAGCCGCCGCCCGGGCCATAGCCGTCGGGCCCGCGCTGGCCAACGGCGGGACCGGCCTGCGGATATCCATCGCGAGCGTCGCGCAGCCCGCCCGCGTAGCCATATGCCCGGCCGTACCCCTCACCCGGTTGAGGTCCGTAACCCTCGCCGGGTACCGGGAAGCCGTGGGTTGCAGGAGGCCCGCCGGGCCGGTCAGGGACATAGCCGGCCGGCGGCGGCCCGTAGCCGGACTCGTAACCGGCTGGGAACTGCTCGGCAGGACCAGCGCTCGGCGGCCCGTGCCCGGCGTGGAGGCCGTCATCGGGAAAGCCGCCTGTGGCGGGCGGGTACCCGGGGGGCGCTTGACGGTAGCCGGAGGACGGGTCCGGCTGGTAGCCAGCGGGCTGATCAGGCGACCCGTAGTTGTCCCCCGCCATGTGGCGGTGCCCGCTCCGGCCGGGCTCGCGACTGGAGCCGAAACCGCTGGCGTGGCCGTGGTGTGGTCCCGGCCCAGCGGGCCGGTCTGGCCAGGGCCGGTCCGCTGCCTCGTATCCTTCGCCGGGAGTCAGCCTGAGCATCGGCGGCGGCGCCGGGACGGGCAGCTGCCAGCCCTGGTCGGGCTCGGAATCATGCCAGATCTGGCCTGGCGGTTCGGCGTCATGCCAGACCTGGCGGGGCATCTCCGGCTGGACAGGCGCGACCTGGACCGCATCCGGGTAGACCGGCCTGCCCTGCACAGGCGCGGGCACCGCGCCGGGCGGCAGGTAGCCGGCTGGCCCCGACGCAGGCGCCCCGGACATACCTGACCCGGAAACAGGCGGCCCGGAAACAGGCCGCCCGGAAACAGGCGGTACAGATACAGGCGGCCCGGAAGCAGGCGGCACAGAAGCAGGCGGCACAGATTCGGTGGGCATGGCCGGGCCAGGCCCACCCGCGGGCGGAGCGTTGCCGGGTGCGGCCCGGCGCGTCGAGATGACAGGCGTGACTGGCCGGCCGATCCGGAACGGGTTCAGCCACTGCTCAGCTTCGATGTCCCCGGTCTGCGCCGGATCCTCGCCCGGCCATGCGCCATCGGCTTCTTGCGCGCTGGTCTCGCCCAGCTCGCCTTGCCCCGGCCTGCGCCTGCCCCTGCGCCCCCCGGCCACGACTAGACGGACCGCCGAGGCGCAGGGCAGACCGCATGTCGCGGAGTGACTGCCCGCACCGACAAGACCAATTACCTCCGCTACCGCCGCTCGCGATACAGCCGCCAGACCGCCGAGGTCGCCGGGAGATCACGGGCCGCGCCGCCCGCCCCTAGCCGTCCCGAGCAGGCCGATTAGCAGCTTCTAGCCGATAAGCGAGCGAGCCCGGGTTTAACCGTCTAACGATTTCACGCGGTTGGGTATGCCGCAACCGATCCGATGCAGGTCACACGCTTCGGCGCTGGCCTATCCCGGCACTTGCGGAGACCGCGGGGCGTGACACCGCAAACGTACGCATGCTGCGGTGGTGAGCTAGGTTGTTGTCACCTAGCGGAGACAATCTGACGGCCCATGGCTGGGAGGGATCATGTCGAACCAGGTCAAGTATGTCCTGCAAGAATCCGAGATACCGCAGCAGTGGTACAACATCATCCCTGACCTGCCCGCGCCGCCACCGCCGCCGCTGCACCCTGGCACCCGCCAGCCCGTCGGGCCCGACGACCTCGGACCGCTGTTCCCCATGGCGTTGATCATGCAAGAGGTCTCCGGTGACCGGCACATCGCGATCCCTGAGCCCGTGCTCGACGTGTACCGGCTCTGGCGGCCGACCCCGCTGTTCCGTGCCCGCCGCCTCGAGAAGGATCTCGGCACCCCAGCGCGGATCTACTACAAGTACGAGGGCGTGAGCCCGGCGGGTTCGCACAAGCCGAACACCGCCGTCCCGCAGGCCTATTACAACGCTGCCGAGGGCGTCAGGAAGCTCACGACCGAAACCGGCGCCGGCCAGTGGGGCAGCTCGCTCGCGTTCGCCTGCGCGCAGTTCGGCATTGACCTCGAGGTGTGGATGGTGCGGTCGTCGTTCGACCAGAAGCCGTACCGCAAGCTGCTGATGGAGACCTACGGCGCGACCGTGCACCCGAGCCCGTCGGACATCACCAACGCAGGCCGGGCCATCCTGGCCGAGCACCCCGACTCCACGGGCAGTCTCGGCATCGCGATCAGCGAGGCCGTGGAGGTGGCCGGCAGCCACGACGACACCAGGTACTCACTCGGCAGCGTCCTCAACCACGTCCTCATGCACCAGACGATCATCGGCGAGGAGGCACTCAAGCAGCTGGCGGAGGCCGGCGACATGCCCGACGTCATCGTCGGATGCACCGGCGGCGGCTCGAACTTCGGCGGCCTCGCCTTCCCGTTCCTGCGGGAGAAGATGGCCGGGCGGATGAACCCGGTCATCAGGGCGGTCGAGCCGGCCGCCTGCCCATCCTTCACCCGCGGCACCTATGCGTACGACTTCGGCGACACGGCCGGATTCACGCCGTTGCTAAAAATGCACACCCTCGGGCACGAGTTCATTCCTGACCCCATTCACGCTGGCGGATTGCGTTACCACGGGATGTCACCGCTGCTCTCGCACATTTACGAACTCGGTCTCATCGAAGCCGTCGCCAAGGCTCAGTCGGAGTGCTTCGCTGCCGGGGTGCGGTTCGCGCGGACAGAGGGAATCGTCCCGGCGCCGGAGCCGACGCACGCCGTGGCCGCCTGCGTCGAGGAGGCCTTGCGCTGCAAGGAGACCGGCGAGGAGAAGGTCATCCTGACCGCGCTGTGCGGCCACGGACTGCTCGACCTTCAGGCCTACGGCGACTACCTGCACGGCGAGATCCACGACCTCGACCTCAGCGACGCCGCGCTCTCCGAGGCGCTCGCGGGCCTGCCCGCCGGCGTCTGACACGCCATGATCACGGATGGCTTTCTGCGCCTGTGCAGCGAGCCGTCCGTGATCATGCTGACCGGCGCCGCCTCAGGCGCTTGACCAAACCGCGGGCAAGAGTTGGCCCGTGATTGGTCACCGATCCTGGAAACAGGTCGCTGACCAGCGAATACTCAAGCGCCATGCGCGTATTCGCCATCAGCCTCGCCCTTGCGGTCGTCGCCGCGGCGCCGGCCACCCCCGCGTCAGCGTTGACCGCGCCGCCAGCCAGAGCCCCGGCAGCCCCCGCGCGCCCGGCAGCCCCCGCAGGTCCGGCAGCCCCCGCAGGTCCGGCAGCCCCCGCAGGCCCGGCAGCCCCCGCAGGCCCGGCAGCCCCCGCCCGCTTCGCGCTCGTGACCAGCCTGCAGAGCGCCGGGCCCGGCTCGCTGCGGGCGGCGATCAGCCTCGGCAACGCCGCGCGGCGGCACCGGCTGACGATCATCAACTTCGCAGTGCGCGGCGTGATCAGGCTTGCCAGTCCCCTGCCCGTGCTCACCGGCCGCATGATCCTAAACGGCCGGTCGGCGCCCAGGTACCGCGCGGGCGGGCCGCCCGTCGTCGAGATCGACGCGGCAGGCAACCGCGGCCTCCAGCTGGCGAGGAGCGCCAGGGGGTCAGCGCTCCTCGCGCTCGCCATCGACAACGCCAGCGGCGACGGCGTCACCCTCAGGGCCGGCCGGGTCACGCTGGACAACGACTACATCGGCCTGAACCCGGCAGGCAAGGCATACGGCAACCGCGGCAACGGGCTGTACGTCGCCCCGATCTCATTCAGGAACCACATCGGGCTGAACCCCTCAGGCGCCTCAGGCGTCGTCGCGAACGTCATCTCCGGCAACGGCCGTAACGGCATCGTCCTGGACGAATCCGACCGCAACACGGTCGAGGCGAACCGGATCGGCACCGACGCCGCCGGCAGCGCGGCGATCCCCAACAGGCGGGACGGGCTGCGCATCGTCCGCGGCTCTGACGGCAACGAGATCGGCGGGACCGAGTTCACCGACTCGGCCACCGGCCAGGTCAACGACCCGACCGGAGACAAGGGAACGGTGCCGCCCGTCTTCGTCGTGCCGCCGCTCGGCAACCTGATCTCCGGCAACAGGGGCGCTGGCGTCTTCATCGGCGCGGGATCGGCCCGCAACACGCTGAACGGCAACTTCATCGGCACGACCGCCGATGGTGACGCGGGGATCGGGAACGGCGGCGCCGGCGTCTGGATCGACCGGGCCGACCGCAACTCGCTGACAGGCTGCCGGTTCGTCAACAACCCGTTCGTCTACTACAACGTGATCAGCGGGAACCGCGGCAACGGGCTGCGGATCACCGACTCGAACGGTGTCGTCGTCCAGGGCGATTTCTTCGGCGTCGGCGCCGACAACGCCACCGTTGTCGGCAACGGCGGCAACGGCATCGTGGTCGAGGGAACGTCCAGGAACACCCAGGTCGGCGGCGTGATCCCGCTCGGCAACGTGTCAGCGGGCAACCGGCAGAACGGGATCGCGGTCACCGGTAAGGCACGCGGCTTCGTCACGTTCAACACCTTCGGCGGGCTGTTCGCCTTCGGCGGCGCCGCTCCCAACGGTCACGACGGCCTGCTGATTACCTCGACGGGCGGGAACAACCTGGCCCGCACCAACGTGTTCTCCGGCAACCGCGGCAACGGCATCGAGATCGGCGGGAACGCCTGGGGCGTGACGGTCGACCCCGACATCGCGGGAACGAACACGGACGGAAACGCGGCGCTCCCGAACGGCCGCGACGGCCTGCGGATCGGCGGAACTGCGCATGACAACGTCGTCGGCGGCAGCCGACGCTCGGTCATCCCGCAGAACACCTTCTCCGCCAATGCCGGGTACGGCGTCGCGATCATCGGCGCGGCCCACGACAACCACGTGTTCCGCAGCTTCATCGGGACCGAGATCCTCGGCGTCACCGCGCTCGGCAACGGCCGCGGCGGCGTGCTGATCGGCGGGACCGCCTACCGCAACGTCGTCGGCGTCGCGCACGCGCGCAGGGCCAACATCATCAGCGGCAACCAAGGCGACGGCGTGACGTTGCGGGCAGGCACCAGGGGCGACCGAGTGCTGAGTAACTTCATCGGGATCAACAGGACTCGCCGGCGACTGCCGAACGGAGGCGTGCCCGTGCTGGACCTCGGTCAGAGAAACCTCATAGCAGGCAACCGCATCTTCCCCTGAGCCGGCCGCCCGTCACCGTGATCGCGAAGGATCCTGGCTGCTAGCGGACCTCGGATCCTTCGTGATCATGCAGGAGGCCGATGATTGCATCGCCGTATTTCGCCAGCTTGGCCTCACCGACACCGGCCACCGAGGCGAGCTCGGCTAGCGACGAGGGCTGCTGCGCGGCGATCTCCCTGAGCGTCGCGTCGTGGAAGATCACGTACGCGGGCACGCCCTGCTCCTTGGCAGCAGCCGCGCGCCAGGCGCGCAGCCGTTCGAACAGCCCGGCCGCCGCTGCGGACGGCCCGGCCGCTGGCGCTGCCGCTGGCCGGCTGGACCTGGCCCTTACCTTGGCGGGCGTCTGCTCGTGCCGCAGCAGGACCTGCCGCTGCCCGGACAAGACCGAGCCGCTGTCCTCGGTCAGCGCGAGAGTCCCGTAATCGCCGATCACCGACAGCAGCCCCTGCGCGAGCAGCTGCCTGACCACGCCACGCCACTCGCTCTCGCGCAGTTCCGCACCGATCCCGAACACGGTGAGCGAGGCGTGGTCATGCTCAATCACCTTCGGCGTCTTCTTCCCGAGCAGGATGTCGATCACCTGGCCGGCCCCGAAGCGCTGGCGCCGCTCCCTGTGCAACCGCAGCACCGCGGACAGCACCTTCTGCGCCGCGATCGTGCCGTCCCAGGTCTCCGCCGGCGACAGGCAGGTGTCGCAGTTCCCGCACGGCCCGGCAGGCTCGCCGAAGTAGCCGAGCAGCTGGGAGCGGCGGCACTGCACGGTCTCGCAGAGCGCGAGCATCGCGTCCAGGTGCGCGGCCTGCCTGCGGCGATGCGCGAGGTCGCCCTCCGAGGTGTCGATCAGGCGCCGCTGCAGCACCACGTCGGCGAGCCCGTAAGCGAGCCAGGCAGTGGCTGGCAGTCCATCACGGCCCGCCCGCCCGGTCTCCTGGTAGTAGCCCTCGACGGACTTCGGAAGGTCGAGATGCGCGACGAAGCGGACGTCCGGCTTGTCGATCCCCATGCCGAACGCGATCGTCGCCACCATCACGAGGCCGTCCTCGCGCAGGAACCGCGCCTGGTTGGCTGTCCTGGTCCTGGAGTCAAGCCCGGCGTGGTACGGCAGCGCGGTGATCCCGTTGCGGTCCAGGAACGCCGCGGTCTTCTCGACGGACGCGCGGGACAGGCAGTACACGATGCCGGCGTCGCCGGCGTGCTCGGTCCGCAGCAGCGTCAGCAGCTGCTTGCTCGGCTCGGCCTTCGGCTCGATCCAGTACCTGATGTTGGGCCGGTCGAAGCTCGCGACGAACTGCCTCGCCGAGCCGAGGTTGAGGCGCGAGACGATCTCCGCCCGCGTCGCCTTCGTCGCGGTCGCCGTCAGGGCGATCCTCGGCACGTCGGGCCAGCGCTCGTGCAGCGCGGACAGGGCCAGGTAGTCGGGCCGGAAGTCATGTCCCCACTGGGACACGCAGTGTGCCTCGTCGATCGCGAACAGGCTGATCTTCCCGCGGTCGAGCAGCCGCGGCGTCGATTCGGACCTGAGCCGCTCTGGCGCCAGGTACAGCAGGTCGAGCTCGCCGGCCAGGAACTCCGCCTGGGTCGCCGCGCGCTGGCCGGAATCCTGGCTGGAGTTCAGGAAGCCGGCCCTGACGCCGAGCGCGCGCAGCGCGTCGACCTGGTCCTGCATCAGCGCGATCAGCGGTGAGACCACCACGCCGGTCCCCGGCCTGATCAGCGCCGGTATCTGGTAGCACACCGACTTGCCGCCGCCGGTGGGCATCAGCACGAGCGCGTCGCCCCCGCCGACCAGGTGCTCGATGATCTCCTGCTGGCCGCTGCGGAAGGACTCGTAGCCGAAGACCCGGCGCAGGACGCCGGCCGCTCCCACTGGGTCAGCCGCTGCGGCAGGGGACGTCACCGCGCCAGTGTAGGACGGGGCGCGGACACGGCGGCCGCACCCGACGCCAGCGGTCCGACCGCGGGGGGCGCGATAATGTCCTGCCCAACGGCACGGGGGAGGCGCGATGCGGGACAGCGGGCAAGGCAGCGGGGCGGTTATCGACAGGCAGCGGCTGCACGGCCTGATCGAGCGGGAGCGAGCACGGTACCTGGCGGCGCACGGCGCGTCGCAGCGGGCGTTCGCCCGAGCGGGCGAGCATCTGCTGGGCGGGGTGCCGATGACGTGGATGCGGATGTGGCCTGGCGGGTTCCCGCTCTACCTGGCGACCGCGCGCGGCGCGCGGCTGACCGACATCGACGGCAACATCTTCACCGACTTCTGCCTCGGCGACACCGGCGCGATGGCTGGTCACTCCCCCGCGCCCGTGCAGGCCGCGGTCGCGCAGCGCTACGGCGAGCTGGGCGGCGCGACCACCATGCTGCCCACCGAGGATGCCGCCTGGGTGGCGGCCGAGCTGACGCGCAGGTTCGGGCCGTCGCACTGGAGCTTCACGCTGTCGGCGACCGACGCGAACCGGTGGGCGCTGCGGATGGTCAGGCAGATCACCGGGCGGCCCAAGATCCTGGTGTACTCCTACTGCTACCACGGCAGCGTCGACGAAGCCTTCGTCGTCGCCACGCCAGGCGGAGCGCGCAGCCGGCCTGGCAACACCGGCGCGCCGGTCGACCCCGCGGTCACGACACGGGTCGTCGAGTTCAACGACGTCGACGCGCTCGAGCGGGAACTGGCCTCTGGCGACGTCGCCGCCGTGCTGATGGAACCGGCCATGACCAACATCGGCATCGTCCTGCCCGAACCCGGCTACCTGGCCGCCGTCAGGGAGCTGACCAGGGCATACGGCACCTTGCTGATCAACGACGAGACGCACACCTTCAGCGCGGGCCCCGGCGGCTGCACCCGGGCGTGGCGGCTCGACCCGGACGTCGTGACGATCGGGAAGTCCATCGGCGGCGGCATTCCGTGCGGGGCGTACGGGCTGTCCGCTGCCCTGGCCGAGCGGATCATGGCCGACGACAGCGCCGACATCGTGGACACCGGCGGCGTCGGCGGCACGCTGGCCGGCAACGCGCTGTCGGTGGCGGCCATGCGCGCGACCCTGGGGCAGGTGCTCACCGACGACGCGTTCGCCCTCATGATCGCCCTCGCCGACCGGTTCACGGCCGGCGTCCGAGGCGTCATCGACAGCCGTGCGCTGCCGTGGACCATCGCCCAGGTCGGGGCGAGGGCCGAGTACCGGTTCTGCAGGCTGCCGCCGCGCTCGGGCGGCGAATCGGCGCTGGCCGCCGACGAGGAACTCGACGAGTACCTGCACCTGTACCTCGCCAACCGGGGCATCCTCATCACGCCGTTCCACAACATGGCGCTGATGTGCCCGGCGACAACCGACGCCGATGTCGACGCGCATACCGAGCAGTTCGCCGCGGCCGCAGACGAACTAGCCGGCTGAGTACGTGCGAAAGATCCGTCACCTGACCGATGTCTTGCCGTGAAAGTTTCAGCAGCATTTCCACTGGTACTCGCGCGCGCTGGGGGGCGAGCACCGGGGGACGAGCTCATGCGGAGGAATACGGATACGTGGATGCCCTCAGGCTGAAGGACAGCTTCGCCAAGATATCCATGCACGGCGACGAGGTCCCGCTGTTCTTTTACTCGGACCTCTTCATCAAGCACCCCGAGATCAGGGAGCTCTTCCCGATATCGATGAAGGCGCAGCGCGACCACCTGGTCGTCGCATTAGGGCAGATCATCTCCCAGGTCGACCGGGTCGACGAGCTCACGGTCTTCCTCAGGGGCCTGGGCCGTGATCACCGCAAGTTCGGCGCCGTCGCCGAGAACTACGACGCCGTCAGGGACAGCCTGCTCGAGACGATCGCGCACTTCTCCGGTGACGCCTGGACGCCCGAACTGGCCACCGACTGGATGGACGCGTACAGCCTGATCGCTGGCATCATGCTGCGGGCCGCACTGGAGGACGAGGCGACCAGACCGGCGTTCTGGAAGGGAACGGTCGTCTCGTGCGAGCGCAAGGCCTTCGACATCTCGGTGCTGCAGGTGCGGCCCGAGCCCAGGCTCGACTTCACGCCTGGGCAGTCGGTCGCGATCGAATCGCCGGCCAGGCCGCGGCTGTGGCGGTACTACTCGATCGCCAACGCCCCGCGCGACGACGGGACGCTGGAGTTTCACATCAGGCTGATCGACGGCGGCGCCGTCAGCATGGCGCTGACGTACCTGCAGTCCGTCGGCGACTCGCTGCGGCTCGGCCCGCCGGTGGGCGTGCTGACGCTCGACGTCACCTCAGGACGCGACATCCTGATGGTCGCCGGCAGCACGGGCCTGGCCCCGCTGAAGGCGATGACCGAGCAGGCTGCCACGCTGCCGCGGCCGCCGAAGGTGCACGTGTACTTCTGCGCGCGGACGGCCGACGGCCTCTATGACCTGGCCGGCCTGGACAAGCTGGCAGGCGAGCACGAGTGGCTGACCGTGGTGCCCGTGGCCACGGCCGATCCCAGGTTCGACGGCGAGACCGGCAGCGTCCCCGATGTCGTCCTGCGCTCGGGAAGCTGGTCCGGTCACGATGTCTACCTCGCCGGGCCCACGGAGATGGTGCACGAGACGTCGGCGCGGCTGATCGCGGCAGGCACGCCGCGCGGTCAGATACATATCGAGGATTTCGGGTGGAGTGAGCCATGACGATTGCCTGGCAGGACGAGCAGAAGAGGCTGACCCCTGACGACGTGCAGTCCGTCAGTTTCCCGCTGTCCCGCCTCGGACGGCGCGGGTTCGACGAAGATCACGTTCGGGCGTTCTTACAAGAGGTCGAGCGCGAGCTCGTGACCTTGCTGAACGAGAAGGTCTCGTTGTGGAACGAGGTCGAGCGGCTGCGCCGGCGGATCATCGCGGGCATGAAGTCGGGCAGCGACGGCGGCAGCAGCGGCGGCGTGTTGTTCGGCCGCGAGGACGCGCACGTGCACGCGGTGCGGATCCTGTCCAACGCGCAGCTGACCGCGGACCGGTACGTGGCCGACGCGCAGGCTTACAGCCACCGGCTCACCGAGGAGGCCAGGAGCAGGCGGGACGAGATCCTCACCGAAGCGCAACAGCACGCGGACATGGTGCTCGAGGAAGCCTCGTCCCGCGCCCGCGAGGCAGCACTTGCGACGCTGAACGCTCCGCCGGTCGCGCCGCAGATGGAGGCGGACCGGAGCGCGCTGCGAGCAGAGCTTGCCTACCTGCGGACGTTCGGCGAGGTCTACCGGACCCACCTGCGTGCCTACACCGAGGGAATGCTGCGCAGCATCGCCGAATGGGAGCGTAGCGAGGCTGGCGCCATCGAGCAGGCGTCCGCTGACGCCAACGGCTCCTTCAGCCTCGGCCATCCCTAGCGGCGCGGCCGCATTTCGCACTGCTCAGTCCGCCTGCTTAGTAGCATGACTGCGTCATCCCCGGCCCCAGGGAGCACGCGGCATGCGCTTCGCGATCAAGACCAGGCCCGAACATCAATCCTGGGCGCTGATGCGCGAGGTGTGGCTGGCCGCCGATGAGATGGAGATCTTCGAGTCCGCCTGGAACTGGGATCACTTCTATCCGCTGACCGGCGACCTGACCGGCCCGAACCTTGAGGGCTGGACCATGCTCGCCGCGATGGCCGAGGCGACCAGCAGGATCAGGATCGGCTGCCAGGTCTCCGGCATGATCTACCGGCATCCCGCCGTGCTCGCGAACATGGCCGCGACCGTGGACATCATCTCGGCCGGGCGGCTCGAGGTTGGCCTCGGCGCCGGCTGGAACCAGCTGGAGTGCGACGCATACGGGATCGAGTTGCCGCCGTTGCGCGAACGGCTCGACCGCTTCGACGAGGGCGTGGCCGCGATCGCCGGGCTGCTCAGCCAGAGCGTCACCACCCTCGACGGGCACTATGTCACGCTCACGGACGCGCGGTGCGAGCCGAAGCCTGTCCAGCGGCCCTATCCGCCCATCGTGATCGGCGGCCGGGGCAAGACCAGGACGCTGCGGACAGCGGCACGGTGGGCACAGCAGTGGAACGCGATCACGCAGGACACGGCCGACTGGCTGGACCTGAAGCAGGCGCTCACCGCGCACTGCGTCGACCTGGGGCGCGACCCGGCGGGGATCACCTGCTCGGTCAACGTCAGGCTCGACGGCGGCTCGGCCGCCGATCTCGACGCGGCAGCGAAGACCGCGGCCGGGTACCGGGACGCGGGCGCTGACCTCGCGGTTGTCGGCTTGCCGCTGCGGGCAGCGCCCGACATCCTCGAGCCGCTCGCCGCCCGGCTGGCCGCGCTGGCCTGATGACCGCGACGGCGCAGGACGGGCTAACCCGATGACCGATCGCAGCGACCGGGCACAGCCGGCGGTCGAGATCTACACCGACGGCGCGTGCAGCGGAAACCCCGGGCCCGGCGGCTGGGGAGCGGTGCTCAGATCCGGCTCGCACACCAAGGAGATCCGCGGCGGCGAGAGCGCGGGGACGACCAACAACCGGATGGAGCTGACGGCCGCCATCCGCGCACTCGAGAGCCTCACCAAGCCTGCCACGGTCCGGCTGCACACCGACAGTTCGTACCTGCGCAACGGCATCATGGCCTGGCTGCCGAAATGGAAGCGCAATGGGTGGCGGACGTCAGACAAGAAGCCGGTCAAGAATGCCGATCTGTGGCAGCGGCTCGAGGCCGCCGCGGCCCGCCATCAGGTGGTCTGGCTCTGGGTGAAGGGCCACGCCGGCGACCCGGGCAACGAGCGCGCGGACGCGCTAGCCAACGAGGGCATGCGCGAGGCTACGGGCCAGCCCGCTGCAAGTCGGCCAGGGCCGCGCCGATCTGCGGGTACCTGAAGACGAAGCCGAGCGCGGTCAGCCTGGCCGGCACGCACCGGCGGCCGGTCAGGGCCAGCGCCGGATCGGTGCGCAGCAGCACCGCGCCGAACCTGAGCAGCCAGGCCGGCGTCGGCGGGGCGGCAGGCCTGGCCCAGGATCGCCGGAACGCGGCCATGACGTCGGCGTTGCTGACGGGCTCGGGGCTGGTCGCGTGGATCACGCCGGCCAGCCCCGCGTCGTCCAGGCAGAACCGGACGATGGCGAGGAAGTCGTCGATATGCAGCCAGCTGACCCACTGGTTGCCCGTGCCGATCCGGCCGCCCAGGCCCCACCTCGTCAGCGCGCTGAGCCTCGCGTAGGCGGGCGTCCCGCGATCGAGCACGACGGCGGTGCGCAGGACAACCTGGCGGCCGGCGATCGCTCCCTTCGCCGCGGTCTCCCACGCCCGTGCGACGCCCGCCATCTGGGCAGGGCCGTCAGCGGGCGGCGCCGTTTCGTCCAGGATCGCGTCACCAGCGTCGCCGTAGATCGCCAGGGTGCTCATCTGGATCCAGGCCGCTGGCGGGGTTGTCAGGCCCGCGACCGCCTGCCTGAGCGCCCGGGTCGGCTGGACCCTGGAGCTGGTCAGCAGCTCGATGTTGGCCGGGGTCGGACGCCGGTCGACCAGCTCACCGGCCAGGTTGATCAGCGCGGCGCCAGCCAGCTCATCGGCCCAGGAATCTGCGTGGACGCCGTCCCAGCGAAGCTGACGAGCGGGGCCGCCGGTCACGGGCGACCTGCTGAGGACGACGACCTCGTCACCCCGGCAGGCGAGGTCGGCCGCGATCCGGCCGCCGAGCGCCCCGTTGCCGCCGGCCAGCACCACCTTCATGTGTATCGCGAGGGAACGGCCATGACGACATCGTCGCAGTCCGTGCCGTGCGACCGCCTCGAGAATCGCTGCCCTGCGGTCGGGCGCGAGGACCGCGCCGACCGGATTGGAGTGCCTGGGCTGCAGGTACACCAGCCGGGCGCCGGTCCTCGCCAGCGCGTCGGCCAGCACGTCGGGCAGCATGCCGTGCTCGTCGCCAGGCACGGGCACGAGCCCCAGGCCGGCGGCCCTGGCGACCGCGATCGCGCCGACGTAGGTGGGCGACTCCAGGATCACCGGGTCTCCGGGCGCGCACAGATGCCGGAACACGGCCGACAGGGCGGCCTGGCCGCCCGGCGTGATGAGCACGTTCTGCCCGGTGATGGCCGCGCCGGTCTCGGCCGCGAAGAACGCGCGCAGCTCAGGCAGGCCCTGCGGCGGCAGCCTGCTCCATGCCTGCGGCCGGCGGGCTGACCGGGCGCCGGCGGCCGCGAGCAGGCCGAGTGGCTGCAGCCGCTCGTCGAGAAACCCGCTGGTCAGCGGCAGCGCATCGGCGGCACCCAGGTCCACGAGTCGCTCCAGGTCCGCGCTGAGCCCGGTCTTGCTGCCAAGCGCCAGCGTCTGCCACGAGATGTCGGCGGCCGCTGCAGCGGGCCGGCGCTGCGCGGTATAGGTCCCGCTGCCCGGCCTGGTCACCAGCAGCCCGCGCCCGGACAGGTCCGCGAGAATCCGCTGCACCGTCGCAGGGCTGAGCCGGTAGCGCTGCTGGAGCTCCCCGGATGCTCATCGTGGCCGGTCCGGTCGGCTTCGGCTTCGGCCTGTTCTCCGCGCTGGCTCTCGGCTATGTCGACAGCGTCCACGGCGCTGTCCTCACCGGGCTCATTCCGGCAGCGACGGCAGGCGTGGCGGTCTGGCGGGCCGGCGAGCGGCCGCGGCGCGCCGGCGCGGCCCGCGATCGGGTACCTCAGCCAGATCCCGCCGTCAGCGGCCGTCAAGCGGACACGGTCACTGCCTGACGACGTTCGCCCATGAATGATGGCCGAGCATTTCCAGCGTCTGTCCCAGCCAGGCACGCGCTCCGGCGTCTAGCCGCGCCGCGGCCAGGTCGGCCCTGTCCTTGGGCCGGTCGAGATGGGCCTTGTGCAGCAAGGCGATTTCCGGCCGCAGATAGGGAACGCCGTCCACCGTGTGCAGGGCACGCTGCCAGGGCACCCGGACGCGCGGGTCGCGCTTGAACTCCCATTCGTCGCCTGTTGGCTTCCCAGAGGTGCCAGCCGCCGAGCACATTCCGGAGCTCGTCCAGGTCGCCGGCTGTGACCACCACGTCCGTGTCCTCATGGTGACGAGGAGGGGCACCCACCCTGGCGGCCCGGCCACCGCCGATCCACCAGCGAACCGACGACGGGGAAAGCAGGTCAGCGACCTGCCCAGGCTCAAGCGGGTCCCAGCTGCCGTAGAGCAGCTGAAAGGCATCCTCGTCCAGGTTGTTTATCGCGGCGGCGAAGGCGTCACTCACCCCGCCAGTGTCGCGCATCGATGGCCTCGCGAAACGGCCTCGCGGGAGCGCGGGAAATTCTCCGGCGAATCAGCAACATCATGATTCACGCGCCCGTTTGTGCGGCACACTGGTGCCATGCAACGTCTGCATTTCCGGGAATCGACCCTCGTGTCGGCATCACTGCTGGTAGCGGCCACGCTCGCACTCGGCGCGTGCAGCAGCAGCGGCGGCGGAAACACCCAGCCAGCCACGCCAGCGACATCACCTGCCGCGCCGACCTCAGCGCCTGCCAGCGGCGAGCCGACCAGCGGCCCAGGCGCCGTCGCGGCGATCGAGAAGAACTGGGCCACGTTCTTCAACGCGAAGACCTCGACGTCCAAGCGCCTTGCCCTGCTGCAGGACGGCGACAAGCTGGCCGCGGTGATCAAGGCGCAGTCCACCAACCCGCTCGCCGCTACCGCGTCAGCGAAGGTCAGCCACGTCACGCTCACGGGCACGGATCAGGCAGCGGTCACCTACTCGATCCTGGTCAGCGGCCAGGCTGTGCTCTCGGGCCAGCAAGGAACCGCGGTCTACCAGGACGGCGTCTGGAAGGTCGGCCTTGCCAGCTTCTGTGCCCTGCTGAAGCTCGAGAACGCCGGCAAGAGTTCCGGACTGCCCGCGGCCTGCAAGGGGTAGCACAAGCAGGAGTGCCCGACACAGCGCCGGAGCGTAATCTGGTCATTGACAACGTGGTGACCGGAACGTACCGTCTCCAGCCAATTGCCGTGCGCATGGTGCGGGCGGCGGTATCTGCTTAAGGAACGCCAGATGGTCGACGCGCCACGCGAGCGTGCCAGCGCAGCAGCCAGCGTCCCGGCCCCCGGCGCCGCGGCTGCCGATGGTCAGGCGGCATCCGCTGCGCTGCCAGTCGCCGGGCAAGGCATCATGGGCGAGAACCGACGTTCAGCCGCGCTGGCGACGCTTTGCCTGGTCCTCTTCCTGACGTTCCTGGACATCACGATCGTCAGCGTCGCGCTTGCCGGGATCCAGACCGACCTGGCCGCTGGCGTGTCCTCGTTGCAGTGGGTCGTGGGTGCCTACGCGCTGACGTTCGCCGCCTGCATGCTGACATTCGGGACGCTCGGCGACCAGTTCGGCCGCAAGAAGATCATGATCGCCGGCATCTGCGTGTTCATCGCGGGCGCCCTGATGGCGGCGCTGTCGGTGCTCATGACGTCGGGCACAGCCGCGCTCGCGACCGTGATCGCCGGACGCGCGGTGATGGGGGTCGGCGCGGCCGCCAGCGAGCCAGGAACGCTCTCGATGCTGCGCCACATCTACCCCGAGTACACGAGCAGGAACTGGGCGCTCGGCGTCTGGGCCGCGGTATCGGGCTCGGCGCTCGCGCTCGGGCCCGTCGTCGGCGGCGCGCTGGTCTACGCCTGGACCTGGCCTGCCATCTTCTGGTTCAACGTGCTCTTCGGCCTGATCGCGCTCGTCGCCGCCGTGGTCGTGCTCCCGGAGAACTCCGACCCCACGCACCGGCGCATCGACCTGCCGGGCGCCGTGCTCGGCGCCGTCGCGCTCGCGGCCCTGATCTTCGCGGTCATCAACGCGGAGAGCGCGGGCTTCGGCTCCGCCGAGAGCATCGCGCTGCTGTGCGTCAGCCTGGTCGCCGCGGTGGCGTTCCTGTGGCAGGAAAGCCGTGCCCCGTATCCGCTGCTTGACCTGCGCTTCCTGCGGATACCGCAATTCGCTACGCCAAATATCGTCGCTTTCTGTGCTTATTTCGCAACCTTCGCGATCTTCTTCTTTACCGCCCTGTTCCTTGAGGAGGTATCCGGGTACAACGGCGGCCAGATCGCCGAGGTCTTCCTGCCGATGACCATCCTGATGATCCTGGCGTCCCTGCTGGCCGGCCGGTGGACAGGATCGGTCGGCATCCGCTGGTCGATCGTCGGCGGGTGCGCGGCCTTCGCCGGCGGACTGCTCTGGACCAACGCCGTGATCAGCCCGAATCCGCCGTACCTGCCGCTCGCCGCCGCGCTCGCGCTCACCGGGATCGGCATCGGCGCCTGCGTGGTCCCGATCACGTCCTCCGTGCTCGCCGTGATCCCGCCGGAACGCTCTGGCATGGCGGCGTCCACGACGAACACGAGCCGCGAGGTCGGCGCCGTGATGGGCGTGGCGATCCTCGGCGCGATCGTGATCGGCAAGCTGCAAACCGCGCTGGTGGCCAGCCTTAACGCGCTCGGATTGCCCAAGAGCATCCAGCCGATCGTGATCAACGGCGTCCTCACCGGCCAGGTGCCGTCCGTCGGCGGGTCCTCGTCGCAGGCACCAGTCGGCCAGGGCAAACTCGTCCGTGAGGTCATCCAGGCGACCTACTCGGCGTTCCAGTCCGGCCTGCACGACGCGCTCTACGTCTCGGCAGGCCTCGTCGCCGCCGCGGGGATCCTGGCCGCGATCACCATTACCGTCGCCAGCGATCGCGAGCTGTCCGAGCATCCCGTCGTCTAGCACCGGCCGCCAACGGGCGGGGCACGCGGGATGTCACGCGGTTCCGGCCGCCGCGCGGCTACGATGACGGCCGATGAGGATTCGGCAGCACCTGCGCGCCGCCGGCCGCACGTGGGCGGCGGTCATCGGCACCGGGCTGATAGCGGCGTGCGGTACCACGGCCGGCACGGCCGGCCAGCACATGTCGCCCGCGAGCACGCGCGTCTCGACCGCTCCCGCCGCCGCGCCCTCGCCCTCCGCCACGCCACCGGCGCGGGCGCTGAGACCGCTGCCGGTGGCGCCAGGGCAGGGCAGGCTCGCCCAGACCAGGGCCAGGCCGGAAGCGAGCGGCCGGGCGTTCCGTGCCATGGTGTCCGACCTCTGGCTCGCCGTCAGCACGGGCCGGCCGTCACTGGCCAGGCCAGCGTTCTTCCCGCTCGGCGCCTACACGCAGGTGAAGGCGATCTACGACGCGGCCGGCGACTGGCGTGCCCGGCTATGGCTGGACTTCAGGCTCGATGTCAGGGCGGCGCACAGGCTGCTTGGCGCCCATCCGAGGGCAGCCAGGCTGGTCCGCGTCATCGTGCCGTCGGCTGGCGCGGCCTGGATCAGTCCCGGCGTCTGCTACAACAAGGTCGGGTACTGGCACGTGGCCGGCCCGCGCGTGGTGTACCGGCAGCGCGGCCAGGTCCGCTCCTTCGGCATCGCCTCGCTGATCTCCTGGCGCGGCGTCTGGTACGTCGTGCATTTCGGCGGCATCACCCGCCCCGCGGCCGGCATGGTGGACGCGCCGGCGACCGGACCCGGCTATCCCGGGCCGCAGGGCGGATGCTGACCCGTCAGCTCACACCGCCGGCAGGACCTCGGCAGCGATCAGCTCTAGGTGCTCGATGTCGTCGAGGTCGAGCACCTGGAGGTAGACGCGCTCAGCACCGATCCCGGTAAACTCGCCGATCTTGTCGACCAGTTCGGCGGGGTTCCCTGCCAGCCCGTGCTCGCGCATCGCGGCGGGCTCCTGGCCGATGGCCGCGGCGCGGCGCTTGACCTCGGCGTCGTCGCGTCCGCAGCACACCACCTGGGCGGCCGAGTACGTCATCGACGACTCTGGCCTGCCGGCTGCCGCCACGGCCGCACGCACCCGGTCGAACGCCGCCTTGGTGCCGGTGACCGTGTCGAAGCCGGCGTTGTATTCATCGGCGTAGGCCGCCGCCAGGCGCGGCGTGCGCTTGGCTCCGTGGCCGCCGATGATGACCGGCGGCTTCGGACGCTGCGCCGGCTTAGGCAGCGCCGGCGAGTCCGTCACCGCGTAGTGCTTTCCCGTATACGAAAACGTGTCGCCTTCAGGCGTTTCCCATAGCCCGGTGATGATCGCGAGTTGCTCCTCGAAGATCTCGAACCGGTCGCCCGTCGGGGGGAACGGAAGCCCGTAAGCGGCGTGTTCGGCGTCGAACCAGCCGGTCCCGAGGCCGAACTCGATCCGCCCGCCGCTCATCTGGTCGATCTGCGCGACGGTGATCGCGAGCGGGCCAGGCGGCCGGAAGGTGACCGGCGACACCAGCGTGCCAAGCCGGATCCGTTCGGTCTGCACGGCCAGTCCGGCCAGCGTCGCCCAGGCGTCGGTAGGACCTGGCAGCCCGCTGACCGAGCCCATCTTCAGGTAGTGGTCTGACCTGAAGAACGCGTCAAAGCCAAGGTCCTCGGTGGCCCTGGCGACCCGCAGCAGCGTCGCGTAGTCCGCTCCCTGCTGTGGTTCTGTGAAGATCCGCAGTTGCATACCGGCATCTTGCCGCATCGAGGACGGAACGCCTCACCCGGCCGGCGGCGCCAGCACGGCCAGGCACTCGACATGGTGGGTCATCGGGAAGGCGTCGAACCCGCGCACGTGCTCCAGGACCCAGCCGTGCCGGCCGAAGACCGCGATGTCACGGGCGAGGGTGGCAGGATCGCAGGACACATACGCGATCCGGCGCAGGGAGCCGGCGCAGAGCGTCTCGATCAGCGACCTCTCGGCACCGGTTCTGGGCGGGTCGAGTACGGCGATCGCCGCCTGGCCGAGCCCTGTCCCGCGCAGCACCCGCGCCGCGTCTCCCCGGTCGACACGGGCCCACGGCGTTTCGCGCAGGTTATGCCTGGCGTCGCGGGCCGCGGCCTCGTCCTGTTCCACCCCGATGACGGCGCCGCCAGGCCCGACAGCCTCGGCCAGGACGCCCGCGAACAGCCCTGCGCCGCAGAACAGGTCGAGGGCCGTCTCGCCGGGCTGCGGCCGCAACGCGGCCATGACAGCGTCGGCCAGCACATCGGCGGCGCCCGGATGGACCTGCCAGAAGCCTGTGGCGCTGATCCGCCACTGCCTGCCAGCCGCCCGCTGGGTCAGGAACCGAGGCGGTTCTGGCTGGCCGGAGACGACGACCGCGCGCTCGCCGGTGCCCGGCGCCACCGTGACCTCCACCCAGCGTGCGCCCGGCCACCTGGTGCGGGTGACACCGGCGGCCGTGACCAGCGGATGAGCGATCAAGCAGTCGCTGACCGGCGTAATCTCATGGGACCGGTGGCGGTACAGGCCGGCCCGGCCGCCGGCACCGACCGCGAACCTGACCCTGGTCCGCCAGCCAAGGCCAGCCGTGTCCCCGGGCAGCGGCTCGACGGTCACGGATCGGTCGAGCCCGGCGATCCGCTTCAGCTGCTGGCTGATGACCTGGGCCTTGATCACGCGCTGCGCGGTCAGGCTGGCATGCTGCCAGTCGCAGCCGCCGCAGCCGCCGGGCCGCGCGTACGGGCACGGGGCACTCACCCGGTCAGGCGAGGCGCGGAGGATGTCGGTCGCTTCGGCGCGCGCGAACCTGGCGGTCGTCTGCGTCACCACGGCCCTGACCAGTTCGCCCGGCAGCGCATGCCGCACGAACAGGACCGGCGTGCTCTCGTCCGGCCGCGCGACGCACCAGCCGCCATGGACGGCCTCGCCCACGCTCAGCTCGAGGACGTCGCCCACCTCGAATGGTTGCGCATTGTCTTTCGGCACGCCACCATCGTGCCGTCAGGCCGAGGGTTCCGGGGGCCGGCCCCTGACAAAGCACTGCCGCGTCGCTTTGCCTGGGTAAGCCCGGCGTTGGCTGGGTATCACCCGGCGCTAGCCCTGCGCCGCTCCAGGGCATAACGTTCTTCAGGCACCAATGATGCTGGAAGGATGATCATGCACATCGTGATCATGGGGTGCGGGCGGGTCGGATCGACGCTCGCCCACATCCTTGAGGATCAGGGCCATACCGTGGCCGTCATCGACCAGGACGTCGAGGCGTTCCGCAAGCTGCGACCCGGATTTCGCGGCAGCAAGATCACCGGCATCGGTTTCGACCGCGATGTCCTGATTGAGGCAGGCATCGAGAAGGCGCACGCCTTCGCGGCCGTGAGCAGCGGCGACAACTCGAACGTCATCGCCGCGCGGGTGGCCAGGGAGTCCTTCGGGGTGCAGCGGGTGGCCGCGAGGATCTATGACCCGCGTCGCGCCGAGGTCTACCAGCGGCTCGGCATTCCGACCGTCGCGACGGTGCGCTGGACCGCCGATCAGATGCTGCGCAGGCTGCTGCCGGACGGCGTGGCGACGCTCTGGCGCGATCCCACCGGCTCGCTCGTGCTCGCGGAGCTCAGCTGCTGCGACGACTGGCTTGGCGAGACGGTCAGCGCGCTAGAGGCGGCGGCCGACACCAGGATCGTCTTCATCTCCCGGCTGGGAGAGGCGCTGCTGCCCGGCCCCGCCACCGTCCTGCAGCAAGGTGATGTCCTGCACGTGATGGCCAAGGAGGAGGATCTCAAGCAGGTCGCGTCGGTTTTCGCCAGACGGGGCGCTCCTGGGAAGGGTAGCCACTGATGCGCGTTGCCATCGCCGGCGCGGGCGCCGTCGGCCGGTCGATCGCCAAGGAGCTGCTCGAGAACGGGCATGAGGTCCTGCTGATCGACAAGAACTCCAAGGCCATCAAGGTCTACAGCGTGCCGCGGGCCGAATGGCTGCTGGCCGACGCCTGCGAGATCGCCTCGCTCGATGACGCCTCGCTCGAGCGGTGCAACGTCGTCATAGCAGCCACCGGGGACGACAAGGTCAACCTGGTCGTGTCGCTGCTCGCGAAGACCGAGTACGGCGTGCCCAGGGTGGTCGCGCGGATCAATCACCCGAACAACGAGTGGCTGTTCAACGAGTCCTGGGGCGTGGACGTCGCGGTGTCGACGCCGCGGCTGCTCTCCGCGCTGGTCGAGGAAGCGGTGAGCGTCGGTGACCTGGTCAGGCTGATGACGTTCCGGCAGAGCGCGGCCAGCCTGGTGGAGCTGACCATGCCGGACGAAGCACCGCTGGTCGGCCAGCGGATCGGCGCGATCGAATGGCCGGCAGACACGGCGCTCGTCGCGATCCTGCGCGACGGCAGGGTGATCGTGCCCAACAGCGACGACCCCCTCGAGGCGGGCGATGAGCTGCTGTTCGTGACGAGCGAGGATGTCGAGGCCGAACTCGGGCTCCTGCTCGCTACCGGGTCTCGCTGATCTCCGGGCCGCGTGTGAACGGATCCGGCAGGTCCCAGCCAGGACTCTGCTCGGCGAGCTGCGCCTCGAGCGCATGCCTCGCCTCCTCGGGCAGCCGGATCTCGAGCTGCTCGCGAGGCGGCGCTGGGTAGTCTCCGCGCACGACCACGACGTCGGCGAACAAGGCGTCGAAGGGCGCGCCAAGCGCCTGGTCGGTCGCGGCCGGGCCGCTGATCACGCCACGCAGGAACCACCGCGGCCCGTCGAATCCGAGGAACCTGACCGGCTGGGGCTGTCCTGGCAGCCCGTCGTCGTCTCCCACGGGCACGTGCGCGCGCAGCTCGGTCCCCGCGTGACCGTCGCTCTCCTGGCAGCTGCCGCCTGAGTCGGCGATGTTGGCCGCTATCTCGTGCCTGACCTCGTCCCACAGGCCACCGCTGCGCGGCGCGGCGAACGCCTGAAGCTGCATGCCGCTGTCGCCGTTCACGATCGCGACCCAGGCACCCTGCTCCTCGGCGACATTGATCTGGACGTCGAACCCTTCCCTGACGGGGACGAGCAGGCTGCCGCAGTCAATCCGCTCGGCTTCCGGGTAGTCGTCGGCGATGTCCCACGGGCCGGCCTGGGCGGAGGCGCCCATCCGGCTGGTGTCCTCACCATACGAGCTCGAGGCCAGCGGCCGGTCCTGCTGATCGCCGCTGTCGCGGCGTCGGCGTCGCAACACGTCCGTGCTCCCCTACCCTGTCGATTCCGGCCTGGCGGACCGTGGCGCTGAAGCCCGGCCCGGCAGGCTGCCTGCGTGTCCCGCGGTCCTAGCCCGGGGGGACGACCCCCAGGAACCCCCCCGTCGAGCCGAACCCGCCATCGCCCCTGGCGGATCCGGGCAGCGTGCTCACCTCGCAGAACACCGCGCGTTCTATTCGCTGGATCACAAGCTGAGCAATCCGGTCTCCGCGCCTGAAACTGACCGCGGCATCCCTGTCGGTGTTGATCATCGTTACTGCGATCTCTCCACGGTACCCCGCATCGATCGTTCCCGGCGCGTTGACGAGAGTGACGCCGTGCCGTGCCGCGAGACCCGACCTCGGATGCACGAACGCCGCGTAACCGTCGGGCAGCGCGATCGCGATCCCGGTCGGGACCACGGCACGCTCGCCGGGCCCGAGGTCGACGTCGGCCGCGGCGTGCAGATCCACCCCAGCGTCGCCAGGATGCGCGCTGGCCGGGACGGGCAGTTCGGGATCGAGCCGCCTGATCAGCACCTCGACCTGGTCATACCGCGTGCACATCTCGGTGTCCCCCATCTCAGGGCGCCTCCTCGTCGCCAGGCGGTACGACCAGATCGTGATCATGATCGCCGCGGAGGTACGGCCAGGAGTAGGAGACGACGGCCGCGACCGGCACCGCGATGATCGCACCAGGAATGCCGGCCACGATACCGCCCACAGCCAGCACGACGATGATGGCCAGCGGATGCAGCCGCACGATCCGGCCGACCACGAGCGGCTGAAGCAGGTGGCTCTCGATCTGGTTCTCGGCGAGGAAGACCGCGAGCAAGATTACTGCGGCGATCCAGCCCTTGGTAGCCAGCGTGATCACGATCGCCAGCGCGCCGACGACCAGGATTCCGACCAGCGGCACGTAGGCGGCGATGAAGACGAGCATGACAAGCGGCACCACCAGCGGCACGCCGAGCAGCCACAGCGCGAGGCCGATGAAGACCGCGTGGATCGCCGCGACGACCGTGGTGCCGCGGATATAACTGACCAGCGCCTGCCACGCGGCGTTGCCCGCCAGGACTGCCCGCTGGTGCGGGCGCGGACGCAGCCCGCTGATGAGCCAGGACCAGATCTTCCTGCCGTCCTTGAGCAGGAAGAACGTGATGAACACGGTCAGGATGAGCCCGGTCAGCACCTCGAGGAAGTAGCGGCCGCCGGTCACGACCGTGCCTGCCACCACGGACTTGTGCTGCGCCAGGTAGTTGAGCAGCGTGCTGGACAGCTGGTCGAGCCGGGTCCCGCTGAGCCGGAACGGCGGCCCGGCCAGGTAGTTCTGCACCTCGTGCACGGTGCGCCTGACTTCTGAGGCGAGCATCGGGTAGTCCGCCTGCACCCGGTTCGCGATCAGCGTGCCGATGCCGCCAAGCACAGCCGCGGCGGCGAGCACGGTGCACCAGGTTGCCGCCAGGGCAGGCAGGCCCACCCGGCGCAGCAGCCGGGTGAGCGGCTGCAGCAGCGCGGACAGCAGCAGCGCCGCGATCAGCGGGATCACGACGAGGCGAAGCGCGTCGGCGATCTTGAAGGTCAGATAGACGACCGCGGCCACAAGGAGCAGCCGCCAGCACCAGGCCGCGGTGTTGCGGAGCAGGGCCGGCACGACCGTGTCGGCCCGCCGGTCGGCGAGCGGCGGGCCGGTTCCTCGCTCACCAGGCGCGGCACCGGCGGCCTCGTCGCTGACAGACCGGCCGTTCTCCGGATACAGCCCGCGCTCGGGATGCCCGTTCTGATGGCCCTCCCGGCGGCTCTTCTCGCCGCTGCCCGCCGGATCGGAGCTCGCCGAGCCCCACGCGGCGCGCAGCCTGGATGCCAGGCCCCGTGCCGCCCCCCGCATTGACCCGCCGTCCTCGCTCATGGCCTCCATGTAACCAACTACGGTGGAACAATGCGCGTGTACTCCGAACGGCTCGGCGCGCCGGTCTCGTGGTGGCTCGTGGTCACGGCGTGCGTCGCGCTGCTAGGAACCACGTTGCGGGCAGGACTGAGCCTCACGCTGGCCATCGCGATCTACGCGGGGCTTGAATCCGTCTGCGCTCTCGTGCTGCTCGGCTGGGGAGCGGCCACGATTGAGGTGACGACCGCTGAGCTCAGGGCGGGATCGCAGCGGCTGCCGCTGGATCGGATCGACAGCGTGGCCGCGCTTGACGCGGCGCAGACCAGGGCGCTGCGCGGGCCGCGGGCCGATCCTGCCGCGTACTTGCTCGTGCGGCCCTACCTGCCGCGCGCCGTCTACGTGGCTGTCGCGGGCCGGCCAGCCGGACGCCCCTACTGGCTGATCGGCACGCGCAGGCCGGCCGAGCTGGCCGCCGCGATCGAGCAGGCCGGATTCGGCGGGACGCTGGACGGGCACGCCGAGGGGGACGGGGTCCGGCGTGCCGCGCCTGGCGCCGTGGGATGATGTCGTGGCTCGGCAACCGCGGTTCACCTGAAGGGGACGGCAATGCCTGATAAAGGCGGTGATTTTCGCAGCAAGGCGGTCACGGCCCTGGCCGGGGCGGCCGCCGCGTTCGTCGCGCGAAAGGTGATCGTCTTCGCCTGGACCAAGGCGACCGGCAAGGAACCGCCAGGCAAGGCCGAGGACCCTGAGGTGGCGATCGCTGAGGCGCTGGCCTGGACTGTCGTGATGGGCATCGGCGTCGCGGTGGCGAGGGTGCTGGCGATCAGGCTCGTCAGCCGCAAGTCATCGGGCGAGCTGCCCGCGCCGGAGTAGCTGCCCTCGGCACGCCGAGGCTCTACGCTGATCGGGTGCATTCCAAGGACAGGTCGAGGCTGTCGTTCAAGATCATCTATGCGCTGGGGCATCCCGGCAACATCACCGGCTACCTGAGACGGCGGGCCAGGGACGCGTGGCTGCAGGCGCGGTCCGATGACCATGTGAGCTACTACCGCGCGGTGATGCGATCGGACACCGCGCGGAACCCGGAAGGGGCGGTCGGCAGCCCGAAGCACGAGTACTGGCTGCAGGTCGGCCAGTTGCAGTTCGACTACGCGACCGGGCACGGGCTGAAGCCCGACATGCGGATGCTCGAGATCGGCTGCGGGAACCTGCGGGCTGGCCGCCTGTTCATCGACTATCTCGAACCAGGCTGCTATTACGGCATCGACATCTCGCCTGACATCCTGTTCGAGGCCCAGAAGACCCTCGCCGAGTACGGTCTGCGCGCGAAACTGCCGCACCTGACCCTGGCCAGGGACCTCAGGCTGGAGTTCCTTCCTGATCGCGGATTCGACTTCGTGCACGCGCACAGCGTGTTCTCGCACTCCCCAGCCGAGGTCATCGACGAGTGCTTCGCGCACGTCGGCAGGATCCTGGCCCCCGGCGGCTTCTTCGATTTCACGTTCGACAGGACCGACGGCGCGGAGCATCACGTGCTGCGCGAGGACTTCTACTACCGGACCGAGACGCTGATCGCGCTCGCCGCCAAGCACGGCCTTGAGGCAAAGTTCATGGATGACTGGGAGCAGACCGGACATCCCCAGTCGAAGATCCGGGTGAGCGTTCCGGTCACGTCGTGACCAGCATCGGCAGGAGTTCCAGATGGCCGAGCCGCAAGTACTCGCGATCGTTCTCGCAGGCGGAGCCGGGAAGCGACTGGCTCCGCTGACCGATGACCGGGCCAAGCCGGCGGTGCCGTTCGGCGGCCTGTACCGGCTGATCGACTTCGCCCTTTCCAACCTGGTCAACGCCGGGATCCGGCGGATCTGCGTGCTGACCCAGTACAAGAGCCACAGCCTGGACCGGCACATCACGACAACCTGGCGGCTGAGCAGCCTGCTCGGCAACTACGTCACCCCGGTGCCCGCCCAGCAGCGCCTCGGGCCGCACTGGTACACCGGCTCGGCCGACGCGATTTACCAATCGCTCAACCTGGTCTTCGACGACGGGCCGGACATCGTGGCCGTCTTCGGCGCCGACCATGTGTACCGGATGGACATGATGCAGATGGTGCACCAGCACGTGGCGGGCGGCGCCGGCGTGACCGTGGCGGCCATCCCGGTCGAGCGGGACGAGGCGACCAGCTTCGGGGTGGTCCAGACCGGCAGCGACGGCCGGACCGTCGAGGCGTTCCTTGAGAAACCGGCCGATCCGCCGGGCCTGCCCGACAACCCTGACCTGGCCTACGCGTCCATGGGCAACTACGTGTTCAGCACAGACGTGCTCGTCGAGGCGCTGCGCCAGGATGCCGCCGCCGACGGCAGCAGGCACGACATGGGCGGTGACATCCTGCCGATGCTCGTCGAGCAAGGCTGCGCCCAGGCGTACAACTTCCTCGACAACGAGGTCCCAGGCGCCGAACCGCGTGACGCAGGATACTGGCGCGACGTCGGGACGCTCGACTCCTACTACGACGCCCAGCTTGATCTCTGCACCGTGCACCCGGTCTTCAACCTCTACAACGACCGGTGGCCTATCCTCACGCACGTACCCTCGCAGCCGCCGGCGAAGTTCGTGCACGACAGCGGTGACCGGATCGGCCGGGCGATCAACAGCGTGGTGAGCAACGGCGTGATCGTCTCCGGCGGCCTGGTCAGCCAGTCGGTGCTGTCCCCTGGCGTCCGGGTCAACTCCTGGTCCCGGGTGGAGCGCTCGGTCATCTTGGACAACACCACGGTCGGCAGGAACGCCGTCGTCAGGAACGCCATCCTGGACAAGAACGTGGTGGTTCCGGAGAGCGCGGTCGTGGGGGTCGACAAGGAACACGACAGGGCCCGCGGCTTCGTCGTCTCGGCCGGCGGCGTCACGGTCGTCGGCAAGGGCCAGAAGGTCACCCTGTGACAGTGCCAGACGGCCCAGACGGGCCGGCTGCTGGCCTCGGGCCCTTCGGCAAGGTCAGCGTCGCGATGCTCACCAGGGAGTACCCGCCGGAGGTCTACGGTGGCGCCGGCGTCCATGTCGAGTACCTGGTCCGCGAGCTGCACGACCTGGTCGACCTGACCGTGCACTGCCAGGGAGCTGACCGGCCGGGTGCGGTCGCGCACCGGCCGTGGGACCTGCTCGAGACCGCCAACGCGGCGCTGCAGGTCGTCTCCGCCGACCTGTCCATGGCCGCGGCTGTCGCAGGTGCCGACGTGGTGCACTCGCACACCTGGTACACCAGCCTGGCCGGGCACCTGGCCGCGACCCTGTACGGCGTCCCGCACGTGCTGACGGTGCACTCGCTCGAACCGCTCAGGCCGTGGAAGGCCGAGCAACTCGGCGGCGGCTACGCGCTGTCGTCCTGGTGCGAGCGCGTGGCAGCCGAGTCGGCGGCGGCCGTCATCGCCGTCTCGAACGGGATGCGCGCCGACGTGCTCGCCACCTACCCGTCGCTGCCGGCGGGCCGGGTGCACGTCATCCGCAACGGCATCGACACCGGCGAGTACGCGCCCGATCCCGGCACCGACGTGCTCACCAAGCACGGGATCGACCCAGGCCGGCCGACCGTGGCCTACGTCGGCCGGGTCACCAGGCAGAAGGGCCTGCCGGTGCTGCTGCGGGCCGCCGAGCTACTCGACCCGCAGGTCCAGCTCGTGCTGTGCGCCGGCCAGGCAGACACCTCCGAGCTCGGGGCAGAGGTCACGGGGCTGGTCACGCGCTTGCGCGAGAGCCGGTCAGGCGTGGTCTGGCTGGAGGGGATGCTGCCTAAGGGCGAGGTGATCCAGATCCTGAGCCACGCCACGGTGTTCGCCTGCCCGTCCCTGTACGAGCCGCTCGGCATCGTCAACCTGGAGGCGATGGCCTGCGGCACCGCCGTGGTCGGCTCAGACACCGGCGGCATCCCTGAGGTCGTGATGGACGCGCAGACCGGCCTCCTGGTGCCGCCTGGAGACCACGTTCTGCTCGCCGAGGCGCTCTCCTCGCTGCTGCGCGACCCCGCCAGGGCCGCGGCGATGGGCCAGCTCGGCCGGCAGCGGGTCGCCGCCGAGTTCAGCTGGGCCAGCATCGCGGCCCAGACCGCCGCCCTGTACACCGACCTCGCCAGGGACGCAGAGGCGACGCGGAGCCCCGCCCCGCCACCCTGAAGCCATCTCCCCGACTCCATACGGCATCCAGTCGGGAAAAACCGCGGTGAATGTCACATCCAGTCGCTGCGTGCTGACCAGGCTGGCGGACGGCCGCCGCCGGGCGTCCGGTTGCCACCGAACGATGTATTGTTACCGAACACCGTTTCCCTGGCCTCTTGAACCGGTTAAGATATATCGCATCGAGGAGGTCCGATGACGCACGACACGCTCGCGTCGAACGTCGAGCGGGACGCGGCCACGCAGCGCCTGCAGGTGGCATTCGCCGAGCACCGCCTGACCGACGAGGAGTTCGACCAGCGGGTCAGGCACGCGCTGACGGCCAGGACGATCGCGGAGCTGGACAGCCTGACCGCCGACCTGCCTGCCGCCGCGCCGGTCCTGCTCGTCGCCGCCGCGGCGTGCCGCAAGCCCGGCAGGTTCGCGATCGCGCTGAAGAGCTCGATCAGCAGGGCCGGCCAGTGGACGCTGCCGCGGCGGTTCTTCTCGCTCGTGTACAAGGGCGGCGGGCTGCTCGACCTGCGAGCCGCACAGCTGACCGCCGCAGAGACGACCATCACCGCGGTCTCGTACAAGTCGCGCACCGAGGTCCTGCTGCCGCCGGGTGTCCGGCTCGAGCTCGGGGGAACCGGGGTGTCCGCGGCGGGCGACGCGTGGCCTGGCGAGCTGCCGCCCGGCGCACCTGTCGTGCGGGTCAGGGGCGTGGCGTATAAGGGCAGCATCGAGGTCAGGACGACCGCGAGCGCGTAGCCTGCGCGGATGTGAGCGAACCGCAGCTGAGGATCGACCCGCTGACCGGCACATGGGTAATCGTCACCCCGTGGCGGCAGGACCGGCCCAACAAGCCCGCCGGGCCGTGCCCGTTCTGCCCAGGCGGGCTCGAGGCTCCCTGCCCCTACGACGCCCGGTGCATCGCGAACCGCTGGCCGGCACTGCCGGACGGGCGGCACGAGGTCGTCCTGCACAGCCCGCGGCACGCAGCGACGTTCCCCGAGCTGGGCGCGGCAGGAACGGCCAGGGTCATCGAGCTGTGGTCGGAGCGGACGGCGCAGCTCGGCGCGCGGGACGACGTCAGCTATGTCTTCGTCTTCGAGAACCGCGGCCAGGCCATCGGCGCCACCATCGACCACCCGCACAGCCAGATCCTCGCCCTCGGTGCAGTCCCGCCAATCCCGCTCGCCGAGCTCGGAAGTGCGCGGTGCGAGCTGTGCCTGCCGCCCGCCGACGGCCTCGTCGTCGCGCGCCACCCGGCCTGGCTCGCCCGGGTACCGTGGGCGCCGTCCTGGCCTTATGAGATGGTGATCGCGCCGCGCCGGCATGTGCCCGATCTGCCCGCGGCGGGCCAGACGGTGCGAGCCGAGCTCGGGCTGGTCCTGGCCGAGTGCCTGACCAGGATGGAGCGCGTGCTCGGGCAGGCAGAGCCTTATCTGCTCTGGATCCATCAGCGGCCAGCCGGCGGCGGCGACTGGCCGGGCGCGCACCTGCATCTGCACCTGGCGCCCGTGCTGCGCTCCCCCGGCACGATCCGCCACCTGGCGGCCGCCGAGTTCGGGGCAGGCGTGTTCTTCGATCCGGTCGACCCGCCGGCCGCTGCCGCGGCGCTGAGATCGGCGGGCCTCAGGTGACCGAGCCGGCCGCCGCGCCCGTAGCCAGATCGCCCCATCGGGCGATCTCGGCCTCGATGTCGAGCGGACCGATCATGGCGCCGGACGCCGTCTCCTGCTCCCACGCGTCCGCAGGGACCCGCCACATGACCTCGAACTCGATGCCGCTCGGATCCTTGGCGTACAGGGACTTGGAGACCCGGTGGTCGCTCGCCCCGACCAGGGCACCGAGGTCGGACAGCTTCGCCCTCGTCTCGGCCAGCTCGGCCAGGGTCCCGACCTCCCAGGCCAGGTGATAGAGCCCGAGATGTCGGCCTTCCTGCGGCGCGCCGTCGGGAACCGCGAACAGGCCGAGGTCGTGGTCGTTGGCTGTCCCCTGCGCACGCAGAAACGCGGCCTGACCAGGGATTTCCATGCGCATTTCGAAACCGAGAGCCTCGCGGTAGAACGCGACCGCGGCCGCCAGGTCCCTGACGTAGAGGACGGCGTGGTTGAGACGGCGGACAGGCATCTGCCCTCCCTGAATCGGTTTGCCTACCTGGACAATGCGCCCGCCGACCCGGAGATTCCCGGACCTGCAGCAGACTCCGCCAGGCCGGCATGCTCGGCGCTGCTGAAGTCGTCGTCGATCAGCACGACGTCCCGGCCAGCAGCGTCGAGCATCCCCGCGGCGACCGATGCCCGGTATCCGGACTGGCAGTGCACCCAGACCTGGCCAGGGCCGATCTCGGACATCCGGCCGGCGAGCTCGTGCAGCGGGATGTTCATGGCAGCGCCGATCCTGGCGGCGTCCCACTCCGACTGGCGGCGTACGTCCAGCAGGATGAACTCGCGCTGTCGGCGCGCCCGCGCGTAGCCGGCGAAGTCGGTGACCTCGTACGCGCAGAGTGGCTCGCCGCCTGACCAGGCTTCCGGGCCGCCGGCCGCCGCGGACTGCACCCTGTCGATGCCGATCCTGACCAGGTCACGCTGCGCCGCGGCCACCTCGCCCGCGCTCCTGCCGAGCAGGGTCAGCGGCGTGCCCCACGGGATCATCCAGCCCAGGTACGTCGTCATATTGTCGCCGTGCTCGAAAGAGTAGGTGCCGCGCAGGTGACCGGCCGCGAAGGCGACGCGCGAGCGCAGGTCCACGACCCACTCGCCGGCCTCGATCCTGTGCCGCAGCTCCGAGCCGTCGGCAAGCCTCGGCGCGGCGAGGTCCGGCGCGAGCGGCCCCGCGGCGTTGGCCGGCGCCATGTGCGCGTAGTAGGCGGGATAGACGTCCAGCGCCGCGAGCGTGGACCTGACGTACTCGGTCTGGCCGAGCGTGAGTGCCGGGTTGACCGTGAGCTCCATGCCGATCGTCGAGGCGGCGCCCGAGGTCGGAGTCGCCGAGCAGAAGCTGCCGAAGCCGTGCGTCGGGCAGACCATCGCGTCGGGCGGCAGCTCGGCCGCGAGCCTACGGGCCGATCCGTGCTGGGCTCGCGCCAGCTCGACCGTGTGCTCGGCGCCGAGCAGGTCGGTCCTGCCTGTCGACCCGTTGAGCAGCGAGCCGCCGGTGAAGACCGCGACCGGCCGCCCATTGACCTCGACGGCATAGGACAGGTGGCTGAACGTGTGGCCGGGGGTGGCGATCACGCGGACGCCCATCTCGCCGGCCTCGAGACGGTCGCCGCCGGTGATGCCCATCCGGTCGAACCGGACGTCGTCGGCGGCATTCACGTGGTAGCCGGCTCCGGTAGCGCTGGCCAGGGCGAGCCCGCCGGTGACGTAGTCGTTGTGGATGTGGGTCTCGAAGACGTGGGTGATCCTTACGGCCCTGGCGGCCGCGAGCCCGAGAACCCTGTCGATGTCGCGCTGGGGGTCGATCACGATTGCCACCGCGCCATCGGTCGCGAGGTAGCTGCGGTCACCGAGCGACGGCGTGTCGATGGGGGCAATCTCAATCACCGCACTCCTCCCCTCGTCATGCTCACCCAGACTACCGAGGTACCCATGCCCGGCCGGTGTAGATGCCGCGCGGGCGGATCGGCGTGCCTCGCGCGTATTCCTCGAGCGCGTGCGCCAGCCAGCCAGCGGTGCGGGCGACGGCGAACACGGCCTCCGCACCGCCAGGAACCATCCCGGCGACCGACGCGAGCACGGCGAGCGCGAAGTCGATGTTCGGCTCGGGCAGCGCGCGCCTGCTGGCTTCGGCGATCACGGCGTCCGCGACGGCGAGCCGCTCAGAACCGGGCGCTGCCTCCCTGAGCAGTTCCATCAGCAGCACGGCGCGCGGATCGGATCCCCGGTAGACGAAGTGACCGAAACCAGGGATCCGCTCGCCTCGCCTGAGCAGGTCGCCCACTACCCGCGCCGCCTCCTGCGGCCTGGCCGCTGATCGGAGCATGACCTCAGCGCCGAACGAGGCGCCGCCGTGCAGCGCGCCGCCCACCGCGCCAAGGCCAGTCGCCACCACGGCGTAGGGGTCGGCTCGCATCGAGGCTGCCACCCTGGCCGCCAGGGTCGACGCGGCCAGCTCGTGGTCGGCGAGCAGGACCATGGCGGCGCGCAGCACCCTCAGCAGGCCTGGTCCGGGATCGGCCTGGCACAGCCTGGTCGCCAGGCGCTCGGCAATCGACGTGTCGGGCGTCAGGCCGGCGGGCCATCCTCCCGGGGTCCGCGCTTCCGGCACGGCGGCAGGCTCGGCAGGCGGCAGGCTGTCGGCCATCCCGGCGATCAGCCCGCGCCCGGCGGCGATCACCGCGGGCGGATCGAGGTGCAGCCGCAGCGGGTCGGCTGCCGCGAGCGCCGGCACGATCACCTGCAGCCGCTCGAGCGGCAGCGTGCCGGCGGGCAGGGCCCCCTGGGCGGCGCTCCCCGCCGCCACCGCGGCGTCGGTCGCGAGCCAGGGCTCGGCGGCGCCCCGTGCCCTCGCCCGTGGCGGACTAGCATCGCGGGGCTCGCCAGGGTCGCCTGCCTGGCCGGGGTCGCCGAGCGTCCCTGTCCACAGCAGGCCGGCGACCTCCTCGAAATCGCGCTCGCGGGCCAGGCCGATGGCGTCGTAGCCGCGATAGCGGAGCTGATCGCCGGTAATCTCGGTCACCTGCGTCTCAATCACCAGCTCGGCCGGCCCGCTGGCCCGACGCGGCCGGCCGCGTCGGGCCAGGCTCTCCACCTCACGGGCGCTGAACAGGCTGGCCCGCGAGCCGTCGGCCTTCCGCCTGGACAGGACTCCCCTGCTGACGTAGGAGTACAAGCTCGCCTGCTTGACGCCAAGCCGCCTGGCCGCCTCTGTCGCGGTGATCCACTCGGTCGGCACGACCACCTCGCTTTCCGTCAGGGCCTGAGCGGCCTGCATCCTTAGCCTCTGGGATTACATTGATTTTGATCAATATTGACGGATGAGTAAGCTTGCAGTCAATAATCAATATCGGGACCGACACACGATCCGACGACGGAGGCTTTCGCATGCCGCAGGTCCACATCCTGGACGTCACCAACCGCGACGGAGTGCAGACCGCCCGGACCGGCCTGTCCAAGTTCGGGAAGACGATGGTCAACTTCTACCTGGCCAAGCTGGGTGTGGCACAGTCCGAGATCGGGTTCCCTTTCCTGTTCCACGAGGTTCCCTACGTCCGCGCCAACGTGGCGCTCGCCAAGGCTGGCGCGCTCGGTGACCTTCGGCTGTCCGGCTGGTGCCGGGCCGTTCCCGGTGACGTCGAGCAGTCGGTCGCGCTTGGCCTCAGCCACTACAACCTGTCGATCTCAACCTCGGATCAGATGATCGCGCACAAATTCCTGGGCCGGCTGGACCGCGCCGCGATCATCGGCGAGATGACCGCGGCCGTCGCCGTGGCCAAGGCCGGCGGCGCCGCGACGATCGGAGTCAACGCCGAGGATGGCTCCCGCACCGATGACGGCTTCCTGACCGAGTTCGCACTGGCCGCCAGGGAGGCCGGCGCCGACCGCGTCAGGTACTGCGACACGATCGGCGGCGACTCGCCGCACCGGATCAGGGAGCGGTTCGCGAAGCTCGCGTCGTCGACCGGAATGCCGGTCGAGACGCACTGCCACAACGACCTGGGCATGGCAGTCGCGAACTCGGTGTCGGGCGCGCTCGGGGATCTCGACGCCGGCCAGGACGCATGGGTCAACACCTGCATTAACGGGATCGGCGAACGATCGGGCAACGCGGACCTGCTCTCGGTCATCCTCGCGTTCCAGCACGGATTCGGCGTCGCCGGCGAGGCCGAGATCGGCGACCCGGTGAACCTGTCGTGGGCCAGGAGGTTCGCGCTGTGGGCCAGCTACGCGTTCGGGCAGCCGCTGCCGCATAACCAGCCGGGCTCCGGACGGAACGCCTTTGCGCACGAGTCCGGCATCCACGCAGACGGCGCTCTGAAGGACCGGCACAACTACGAGCTCTATGACGACGACACGCTCGGGCCGTTCCCTGACGACTGGTACGCCCGATCCGGGCGGGTCGTGCTGACCGGCGAGTACGGCGGGATGGCCGGTTTCCGGCATGTCATGGCCGGGCTCGGCGTCGACGCGTCAGGGGACGAGGACCTCATCTTCCGGCTCGTCCAGCTGTGCGGCGCGGCCACCGGCAAGCCGCTGACCGACGACGAGCTTCGCCTGATCGCCGCCTACCCGCGAGAGATCGCGCTGCTGTATCCCGGTCAGCTCGGCTGAGGGAACACCGGCTGGGCGGATCAGCCGGAGTTCCCTACCTTCCGATCTGCTTGCGGCCGCGCACCCGGCGCAAGCGCGCCTTCTGATTAGAGTCGAGCATCGCGTACGCCACGGCGGGGATCGCGATTGCGAGAACGATCACGGCGAACGCCAGCCACGGGTTGATGATCAGCAGAATGAGCCCGATAACGACGCCGGCGATGCCGATCTTCATGTGCGGGGTCATAACTGGCCTTCCCTTCGTTACGGGATGTCAGCATCCCGCCCTATCCTGACCGAGCCGCGCGATCATTTCCATCACGACCAAGGTAGCTCCCCGCCGGAGCACTACGACCAGACCGCTACGACCGGGCCACTACGAGCAGGTCCGGTGCGAGATGATGAGGGCAACAACTGGAGGAACACATGACACTGTCGCTGCCGATTGAGCACCAGGCAAACGACTTGCTGTCCCGCGACGGGTTCGCGCTGCTCCTTGCGATGATGCTCGACCAGCAGGTCCCGTTCGAGAAGGCCTTCAATTCGCCCTACCAGCTCGCGCTCCGGCTCGGTCACGAGCCAACCGCGCAGGAAGTCGCCGACTTCGACCCGGACGCGCTCGCCGCGGTCTTCGCCGAGCGCCCCGCGCTGCACAGGTTTCCCAGGGCGATGGCGGCACGAGCACAGGAGCTGGCCAGGATCGTGACCGATCGGTACGACGGCGACGCGGACGCGGTCTGGGCGACCGCGAAGGACGCGGCCGAACTCCGGCGCAGGCTCTCTGAGCTGCCAGGGTTCGGCGCGTACAAGGCGAAGATCACGATCGCGCTGCTCGGCAAGCAGCTGGGCATCCAGCCGGACGGCTGGCGGGAGGCCGCCGGGCACTTCGGCGAGGCAGGCTCGCACTACTCGGTCGCCGACATCAGCGATGACGCCTCGCTCGCGGCTGTCCGGTCCTACAAGAAGGCGATGAAGCAGCAGCAGAAGGCGCCCGCCGCGGGCTAGCCTGAGGGCACGGCCGCGAGCCAGTCATCAGGGAACCGCCGCCGGGTCACGAAGGCCGGCCCGGTAGTGTCTGCGCTCATGTCAGACCAGGACGCTCAGCCCGTTCAGGACACGAAAAGCGCCGCGACCTCAGTGGCCGGCACGGCGCAGGTGCACATCCTGCACGAGGGGTACGCCCGCGAGGACGACACCGGGGAGCGGGTCGCCAGCACGGTCACGCTGATCATCGACGGGTCTGTGATCGTCGTCGTGGACCCCGGCATGGTCGCCTCCCGAGCCGGCCTCCTCGCGACGCTGGCCACGCGCGGCGTCGGGCCTGAATCGGTGACCGACGTCGTGTTCAGCCACCATCACCCGGATCACACGGTCAATGCCGCGCTGTTCCCGGCCGCCAGGATCCATGACTTCTGGGCCGTCTACGACGGCGACCTGTGGGTCTCGCGCGAAGCTGAGGGCACCGAGCTCAGCCCGTCGATCAGGCTGATCGCGACCCCCGGGCACACCGACCAGGACATCAGCACGGTGGCCTCGACCGCGGACGGCCTCTTTGTGTGCACGCACGCCTGGTGGGGCGCGGAGGGCCCGGCGGACGACCCGTTCAGCCCGGATCAGGCGGTCCTGAGCCAGAGCCGGGAGCGCATACTCGGCGTCGCATCGGTGATCATCCCCGGGCACGGTCCGAGCTTCATCCCGGGCCCTGGCACCCCGCGCTGACCGGGCCGCTCGCGCTGATCCCTCGCCGCCCTGGCTGACCCTGCCGCTCACGCGTGCTAGGTCACCTCCCCCTTCAGCGCGAACATGGACAACCGCCGCGGCCACGGCCAGGGCCACGACGCTGACCGCGATCGCCATGATGATCGCCGTCGCCGAGGTCAGGTGCGCGTTCAGCTCAGGCGACCGCGCGATCGCGTTCGCCACGCTGAGGGAGTACTGGCCGACCGACAGCACCCTGACGCCGCCGATAAGGTTGCCGAGCAGTCCTTCCCAGACCAGCAGGTACAGCAGGCCGACAGCGATGGCCCTGGTAGTGAGCAGCGACAGCATGACGAACAGCGCGTTGTAGGCCACTGCGGCGACGATCGCCCCGGCCAGCAAGCCCACGGCCAGCTTGTCACCGGGTCCCTTGGCGATGGCCGCCGCGAGATACAGCGGAATCGAGCCGAACGCGATCGTGAGCAGCACGGCAGCGGCGAATTTCGACATCACCACGCTCATCCTGCGCACAGGCGTCGCGAGCAGGTGGATGATGCTGCCGTCGTCGATCTCAGCGCCGACCACGCTGGTGCCGATGATCAGCGCGGTCAGCGGCAGCACGACGGAGAACCCGAAGACGCCGAGGAACTCCGCCGGCCAGACCGGGCTCCGCGCTACGACCTTCAGCGCCACCGTGATCAGCAGGAGCACCAGCGGCACCAGCAAGAAGACAAGCGCGCGCTTGCGACCGAGCGTGGCGCGCAGCGTGATCCGCAGCACGACCGGGTTCAGCAGGCCGCTCATTCGCCTCACCGCTTCTTCGTCATTGCGACACCAGGTAGGAGAACACGCTCTCCAGCGACTCATCGGATGGCAGCACTTCCCGCAGACTGATGTCACCGTCGCGGCAGAGCACGGCGAGTTCCCTGGAGAAGGCGCCGTAGTCCGACGTGCGAACCTGCAGGCCGCGCGGCGTCAGCTCCACGCCGGTCACCGCTGGCCGGCCGATCAGCGCCGCACCGAGCAGGCGGTCGGCCGACGTCCTGACCAGGAACACGTGCGGCCTGCTGGTCATCAGCCGGCGGATCGCACGGAAGTCACCCGACGCGGCCAGCCGTCCCCCGACGATGACCTGGATGGTGCCCGACATCCGCTCGACCTCTTCGAGGATGTGCGAGCTGAACAAGATGGTCCTGCCTTGCTGCGCCATGCCCTCGAGCAGGTCCATCATCTGCAGCCGCTGCCGCGGGTCCATTCCGTTGAAGGGCTCGTCGAGCAGCAGCACCTGCGGGTCATGCACGAGCGCGGCCGCGACCTTGATCCGCTGCCGCATGCCCTTGGAGTAGGTCGCGATCCGCCGGTCCTGTGCGTCAGCCATGTCCATGATGCCGATGGCGCGCCGCGCCGCCGCGTCAGGATCTGGCAGCCGGTGCAGCTTCGCGGTGGACCTGACGAAGTCGGCTCCGGTCAGGAAGGCGTAGACCGAGTCGCGCTCAGGCACCAGCCCGAGCATCCGGAACACCCCCGGATTCCGCCAGCTCGGCTGGCCGCCGACGGTCAATTCGCCGCGGGACGGCGCCAGGAACCCTGCCATCAGGTTCAGCAACGTGCTCTTGCCGGCCCCGTTCGGGCCGAGCAGTCCGGTTATCCCGGGCCCGATCGTCATCGTGATGTCGTTGACGGCGACGACGTTGCCGTACCAGCGTGAGACGTTGCGCAGGTCGACTGTGCTGGCCTGACGCGCCTCCGGCACGCTGCTGGCCTGACGCGCCTCCGGCACGCTGCTGGCCTGACGCGCCTCCGGCACGATGCTGGCCTGACGCGCCTCCGGCACGCTGCTGGCCTGACGCTCCTCCGGCACGCTGCTCACGCGACGCTCGCGCTCGCGTACCGGCGCACCAGCGCGGCGAGGCTGCCCGCGAGGAACACCAGCAGCATGAGGCCGTAGGCGAAGCCGTAACGCCCTGGATCGGCGACGATCCCCTGGCTCGTGCCGCCCAGCCACTGCCGAACCCCGTCGAGCACGGTGAACGGGCTGATCAGGCCGAACAGGTGCCCGGCGGCCGACGTGCCCTGGGCCCCTGCCGCCGCCTGGCCGCCACCGCGCGGGCCGGCTTCTGAGATCTTGGTGAGCACGTTGGTCAGCGTCCAGGTCATGAACAAGAAGATCGCGACGGCGCCGGTGGAAAACGCGCGGCGGCCACTCACGCAGGCGAGCGCCAGCCCGACGGCGGCGAGAACCACCGCCCACATCAGCCCGACCAGCAAGCCGGGAATCGCCGCCCTGGTCTGCGCCCAGACCGCCGCGCCGCCGTGCACCTGCAAGATCGTGCCGACGTACAGCGCCAGCACAGGAATGTCGATCATCGCGAGGCACGCCAGCGCGAACGCGGCGTACTTGGCCAGCGGGTAGTCCTCCCTGTGGATGGGCCTGGCGAAGTACAGCGGCAGCACCCGGCTGCGCAGGTCGCGTGATACGAGCTCAGGCGCCTGCGCTGCCATGAACACCAGCAGCACGAGCACGCGCAGGTTTCCCGCGTAGGTGTCATAGTCGACGACCCGGGCGTGCGACCGGCCGAGCGCCATCACGACGGCGTTGATCACGGCGGGGGCGCACATGATCACGAAGGTGATCACCGGCACGATCTTGGCCTTCGCGCCCCGGCCGAAGCCGAACGCCGCTCGCAGGCTGTGCCAGCACAGCGCGAGCGCGATCTGGCCGCGGCCGAACCTCGGCCCATCGTAGGTCTGGTAGCCGATGTCATGGATGACACCGGCGCCCGGCGCCACCAGTCCGGCTCCGGACGCGTTGTCAGCGGGCATCATTTGCTCCCGTCAGCTGCCCGGCGGGCTCGCCGGAATCCCTGAACAGCTCCTCGACCCGGTGCCTGCGCTGCTCCATCCTGGTCAGCGGCAGCCCGAGCCCGGCGACCGCGTCGCGCACGACGTCGAACGTCGCGTCGCCGGTGATCAGGACCAGCAGCTCGCGGCCGTTCCGCGCAGGTGCGAGCCCGCGTGCGGCCAGCTCGGGCGCGAGCACGTCGGCTCCCTCGTCAACCTCGATCGCCAGCACCTGACTGGCCTTCGTGAACGAGCTCATCGTGGCCGACCTGAGCAGGCGGCCCGCGTCGATGGCGATCAGGTGATCGCAGATCTGCTCGATCTCGCCGAGCAGGTGCGAGGAGACGACGACCGAGATGCCGAAGTCGCCGCCGATCCGGCTGATCAGGTCCAGCATCGCGGTTCGCCCGGCGGGATCGAGCCCGTTGGTCGGCTCGTCAAGCAGCAGCAACCGCGGGTCGCCGGCGAGCGCCTGCGCCAGTTTCACCCGCTGCTTCATGCCGGTCGAGTAGGTACCGATCTGGCGGTAGCGCTCCTCGTAGAGGCCGACGTGCCGCAGCGACTCGGCGGCTCGCTCCTTGGCGGCCGTCGGCGGCACGCCCGACATCCGGCCCATGTGCGTGACGAACTCGGTGGCCGTCACATCGGGCGGCAGGCAGTCGTGCTCGGGCATGTAGCCGGTCAGCGCCCTGATCTGCTCGCCGCGCGCTGCGGTGCCGAGTCCGAACACGCTCGCCGTGCCGCTGGTCGGCGGCAGCAACCCGAGCAGGATCTTGATCAGCGTCGACTTGCCAGCCCCGTTCGCGCCGACCAGGCCGGTGATGCCAGGCCCGACTGCCATGGTCAGGTCGTCGAGCGCCGTGATCGTCGGGCCGAACCGCCTGGTCAGCCCCCTCGTAGCGATCACGGGTGGCCCAGCGCCGCCACCGACCGGGTCTAGGTCCTGACGAGGGGTATCTGCGATCACGGTCCAACCCTGGCCCGTGCGCGGCGCGTTGTCATCATCCGGCAGGCGGATTCCGGCTACACCTGCGGTAGCACCTGCCCCGCGTCGCCCGCGCCACTCCCGCCTCGCCGCGCCGCCCAGCAGCGATGGATGGTCCACTCATCACCAGGAACCGCAATGGATGGACCATCGACACAGGCAGCCACGGCTGCGAGTCCCCCAGGTGCCCGCCCAGCAGGTCACGGCAGGACCGGCAGCGAGCACATCAGGTGACGGATTCCTCGCGTCAGGACCCGGCGAATATGATTTGCACGATATGCCGGATCGACTGATCTCCCGCGCCGTGCTGGCCGTGCTGCTCCTGCTGCTGACCATCGCGGGAATCCGTGCGGCCGGGTCAGCCGTGACCACCCCGACGCCCGCGTTGTCCGCCGTGACCGGGATCGGGTGCGCGCTGGAGGCCGTTCTCGCCGCCCTGCTCATCGCGTTGCGCTGGCGGCGCCGGCCCGGTAGCCAGCCAGGCCCCCTGACCGGTCCTGCGGCCAGGCTCAGGCTGATGCTCACCGGCGTCATCGTGACCGGGTTGATCGCAATCCCTGCGGCGATGCTGCTCGCCAGGCTCGCCCACCTCCGCCCTCGCCGCAGGCCTCCGCAGCACCGCATCAGGCCTGGCTCACGTCCCGGCAGGCTGCACGTCGCCCACCCAGGCCACGAGCCGGCGGCGGTGACCTACATCCAGTACGTGCTGCTCGCCCTGCTGATCGCCGCGATCATCCTCGCGGCCGTCGCGCTCTGGCGGCGCCGCCGTCACTGGACACGGCGAGCCAGGATTCCGGTCCCCGCCGACGACGACACCGACACCCCAGCCGAACTGGCCCGCGCCGTCGACTCGGGGCGGGTCGCGCTCCGCGAGCTCGATGACGCCAGAGCCGCCATCATCGGCTGCTACCTCGCCATGGAAGACTCGCTGGCCGAAGCGGGCGCGGCCAGGGCCGCAACCGAGACACCGGACGAACTCCTCGACCGCGCGGTTACCGGCGGCATGGTCAACGAAGCGCCCGCCGGCCGGCTGACGGCACTGTTCTACGAGGCGCGGTTCTCGACCCACCCGATGCCGCCATCGCGGCGGGACGACGCCGAGCAGTCGCTGGCGGACATCGCCGCGTCGCTGACGCCCATGGCCGACGCCCACGTCACGGCCGGACCCGGCCGAGGCACCCCATGACGCACCACCAGGCGTCCCAGGACAGCCGGCCCGCCAGCCATGATGAGCACGGCACCGGCCGGCACGGCACCGGCCGGCACGGCACCGGCCCGCACAGCACCGGCTGGCACGGGGCCGGACGGGAGATCACCGTCGCCGTCTTGCTCGTCACCGCGGTCACGGCGGCCGCCTGGGCGCTGGAGGGCCCGGCCGCGGCCGGCTTCACGGCGCTGGCATGCGCGGCGCTGAGCCTGATCGCGCTCCGAGCGCTGATCGAGCCGCACGAGCCGCCTCAGGCACCGCACCAGTCGCACGAGCTCGGGCCATCGAGTTCGTTCCTTGGCTTCTGGCGGACGCGCTCCGACCTGGCCGATGCCACCACATCGCTCAGCGCCTGGGACAACGCGCTGCGCCCGCGGCTGACGAACCTGCTCGCGGCCAGGCTCTCCGAGCGGCACGGAATCAGCCTGGCCGATGATCCGGAAGCGGCGAGGCGCGTGCTGACGGGGAGCACGGCTGGCACGACTGGCCGGCGCGATCTGTGGACGTGGATCGACCCGCAGCGCCAGGCCCCTCCCGGCGCAGTCTCGCAGCCCGGCATCCCGCCGCACGTGCTCACCGCCCTGATCGACCGACTGGAGCGACTGTGACCAACCCAGCTGTGACCGACCCGACGGTGACCGGCCAGACGGTGACCGGCCCGGCCGCACCGCAATCGACCGGCCAGGCGCTGACGCCCGCGCGGACCGCCGAGCGCTGCGGCCAGGTGCTCGCCGAGCTCGAACGCGCGATCATCGGCCAGCGCACGGCGCTCGAACTGGTGCTGACCGGCATCCTCGCGGGCAGCCACATCTTGCTGGAGGACCTGCCGGGCCTCGGCAAGACACTGACCGCGCGATCGTTCGCCAGGGTGCTCGGCCTGGATTTCACCAGGATCCAGTTCACCCCCGACCTGCTTCCCTCCGACGTCGTCGGCGCTCCGCTGTATGACCAGCGCAGCGGTGAGATGGTCTTCAGGCCTGGCCCCGTTTTCACCCAGCTGCTCCTGGCCGACGAGATCAACCGCACGCCGCCGAAGACCCAGGCCGCGCTGCTCGAGGCCATGGGCGAGGGCCAGGTCAGCATGGACGGCCAGACAAGGCGGCTGCCCAGCCCCTTCATCGTGCTGGCCACGGCCAACCCGATCGAGTACGAGGGCACCTACGACCTGCCTGAGGCGCAGCTCGACCGGTTCGGGATGCGGCTGCGGTTCGGCTACCTGAGCGGCGCTGACGAGGTCACGATGCTGCAGCGGCGGCTGGACCGCGCGGCCGACGAGGTCAGCCTCACGGCGCTGACCGGCCCGGCCGAGCTGATCGCGATGCGTCGCTCGCTCGAGCAGATCGAGGTCTCCGGTGACATCCTCGAGTACGTCGTCGCGCTCATTGCCGCGACGCGGGGGAACCCGCAGGTCCAGGTCGGCGCCAGCCCGCGCGGCGCGCTGTTCCTCGTCCAGCTCGCGCGCGGCCGGGCCGTCCTGCGCGGGCGTGACTATGTCATTCCCGACGACATCAAGGCGGTCGGCGTCCCCGCGCTCGCGCACCGGATCACGCTGCGGCCCGAGCTGTGGGTGCGCAAGGTCAGCCCAGAGGACGTGATCGCCAGGATCCTGACCAGCGTTCCCGTGCCGCGCACCGACCCCGCTGCTCCAGTTATCCGGCAATGATCTTTTCTCTTGCTCGAACAGGACGCTCGTGCTGACCGCCGCACCGCAGAGAACGGTCGCGTTGCGCTGGCGCCTATCGGGCCTGGCCAGGGGGCTGGTCACGCTCGCGCTCGGCGCGCTCGTGCTCGCGGTGATCACCAGGAGGTCCGAGTTCGCCGGGCTAGGCGCGCCCGCGCTGCTCCTGCTCACGCCGCGGCAGCCGGAACGGCCAGCGGCCGTCAGCCTGACGCTGGCCGCGGCCGCCGGCCAGGTGACCGAGACCGAGCAGGCGTCAGTCCTCGCCAGGATCAGCGGGCATGGCGACGCGACGGTGCAGGTCAGGCTGCACCCGGCGGCTTGGATCGCCGCCGGAGACGCCACCGTCAGCGCCGATGGCTGGCACCGGCTCCCGTTCCGCGCGGAACGCTGGGGCCTGCGCGCTGTCGGCATGCTCGAGGTGGTCTTGCATGACCGGTGGCGGCTGGCCGAGGCCAGGGCGATCGTCGACCTGCCGCCGGTCACCTGCCTGCCGCTGCCTGCCAGGCTCGAGTCGCTCGTCGTGCTGAGCAAGCTGCCCGCCAGGCTCGGCGAGCACGCCGCCAGGGCGACCGGCGAGGGCGTCGAGTTCGCCGGGATCCGCGAGTTCGTTCCTGGCGACCGGCAGCGCAGGATCAACTGGCCGGCCACGACCCGCCGGGGCACGCTCCAGCTGAACACCTTCGCGGCCGAGCGGGCCCAGGTGACGGTCATCTTGATGGACGTCAGCACCGATGTCGGAGAGGTCGGGCTGAGCACGGCCGATCTCGCGGTCCGGGCAGCGGCCGGGATCGCTGCCGCCTACCTTGCGGCCAGGGACCGGGTCGGGCTGATCAGCTTCGGCCGGCAGCTGCGCTGGATCAGCCCCGCTCCCGGGCGGCGCCAGGCCGAGCGGATCATGACCATGATCACGATCGACCACGGCGACGGCGAGCCGCTCGCGGCGGTGACCAAGTTGCCGAACGCGGCGCTCCCGCCCGGCGCGCTGATCATCGTAGTGAGCCCGTTGCTCAGCCTGCGGATGATCGAGGCGCTGCGGGAGCTGCGCGAGCGCGGTTTCGCGACGATCGTACTCGACGTACTCTGCGCCGAGCCCGGAATAAGCGGCGGGCGCAGCGGCAGCCGCGACCGGACCATGGCCGGGCTCGCGCGCCGCGTCTGGCGGATGGAGCAGGAGGCGATCAGGTTCTCGCTGCGCGAGCTCGGCATCCCCGTGGCCAGCTGGAACGGGCGGTCCAGCCTGGACGAGCCGCTCGCGCCCTACACCAGACGGGTCATGGTGAACCGGCCATGAGGCCGGTGACCGGCCAGGCGGTGCTCGCGCGTTCGGCGCGTGCCGGTTCCTGGCGGGCGGCGCGGCTCAGAGCCACGCTGGCCGTGGGGGCACTCGCGGCCGGCACGATCGCGTGGGCGGCGCTGCCTGCCGGCGGGTCGGCGCCGGGTCTCCGGCCGGTTCTGTCCGCCGCGGTCGTGTGCGCGCTGTTCACCATGGCCCGGCTGGTCGCAGCGCCGCGTGCGGCGGCGAGCCGGCGGTCTGCCAGCTACGAGGGCTCGCTGACCGGCTTCGCTGTACGGTCCTGGGCCAGTGTCCGGGTACTGCCCTGGCCGCAGGGGCTGACGGTGGCCGTGCTGAGCCTGGAGGCGCTGCACCCGTCCCGCCCGTGGCACACCGTGGTGCTCGGCGCGGTGCTGCTCGGCTTGCTGCTCGCGCTGCACCTCGCCGAGACGACCGCGCGGCCCGCGGTGTTCCGGCCGCACCTGCCGTTCCTGGCGACCGGGCTCGGCCTCGCTGCCCTCTCCGCCACCGCAGCACTCCTGCCCGCCGCCGCCCCCGCCTGGCTGGCCGTCCTAGCCGCGGTCGCCGCCGTCATCGCCGCCGCCCTAGCCCTGCCCCTCTAACTCCACACCCCACGTCCCCCGCCCAGAACCCGCTCACCCCCCGGGGTCCTCGCACCTGCCCCACCTATGAACCGTCAGTGGTGCTATCGGCCCACCAAGGGTTCAAAGGTGGGCCTCAAACGGGGGCGGGCGGCGGGGACGGAGCAGAAGCGAGGGCGGCGATCTGGGAGTGGGTGGCGAACCAGGGGCGGGCGCGCTGGCGCATGGCGGTGATCACGCGGTCCAGCATCCTGGTCAGGTAGCCGCGGCCGATGGCCTCTGGATGCATCGTCAGCGTGAACACCCGCCGGTCGGTCACCGCAGACTCGTATTCCTCAAGCCAGATCCGCTCGATCCGGTCCGGGCTGGCCAGCAGCCCGCCGTGATACGGCGTGAACCCGAAGAACGGCCAGTCGCACAGGGTCCAGTGCCCCGGCAGCTCGAGCAGCGGCATGGACCCGCTGACCTCCCAGTACGGGCGGTCGTCGGCCATCAGGCTGCTGTCGTAGCTGAATCCGAACCCGGCCAGCATCCCCAGCGTCTCGGGGGTCAGCTCCCAGCCGGGTGAGCGGTAGCCGACCGGGCGGATCCCGTGCCGCTCGAAGGCCGCGAGGCCGCGCTCGAGCTCGGCCCGCTGGGTGCTCTCGTCCAGGCCGTCGGTGCCCAGGTGCATGTATCCGTGGTGCGCGAACTCGTGCTCGCCGCCGCCGATCGCGGTGATCACCCCGGGGAACTCCTCGACGGTATAGCCCGGGACGTAGAACGTGCCAGGAATCTGGTGCTCGGCCAGCAGCGCGAGCACGCGGTGCAGACCGCGTTCCGGCCCGAACCGCCCTTGCGAGAGCACGGTCAGCCGGCGGCTGTACTCAGGGCCTTCACCGCGCCACGGCGTCTCGCCGTCCACGTCAAACGTCAGCGCGACGGCGACGTCGGCGCCGCCTGGCCACTGCGGGAACTCTGCGTGCGTGATCACATCGGTGTCCTTACCTGCAAGGCCGTCACGGGGATCTGACAATAACGAGCGACCGGGAGCGGCTGGCCGGTCACGTCCGGTCTGGCGCGGGCGGATCGAGGGACGGAGCGCCAGAGGCGGCCACGGGCGGCGGTATGACGACATACGGAGGTCCGGGCGGCGGTCCCCTGTGCCTGGACTGGACGTCAACCAGCCAGGTGATCGCCGCGATGAGCACCAGCATGATCCAGACGTAAGCCGTCGCGACCTGAATCTCGTGCCAGCGCTGGCCGAGGAAGATGTTGCTGTCCCAGAGCACATGCACGATGATCAGCGGCAGCACGCTGCCGGTACGCAGGAATAGCCAGACGAAGACGGCCGCCCAGACGGCGATGCCGATCACCCCGACGCCGTAGTAGTCGTGGTACGAGCACCGCAGCAGCACCGCGACGAGCACGATCTCGGGTACCGGCCGGCCCGCCTGGCGCAGCGTGGTGACGACGAACGCCAGCACGACCGTCTCTTCGACGATGCCGGCGGTGAGCGAGGCCGCCAGCGTGTAGATCAGGTAGCTGGCGTCCTGGTGAGCCGGCTGGCCGAGCTTGTTGCCCATGGCCAGGGCGCTGGTGATCGCCCCGCCCGCGAGCAGCGCGGCGATCGCCCAGACGCCGATCCGCATGCTCTGCCCGGCACCAGGCCGGCCGTCCCGCCTGCGCGGCCAGCCGAATCCGAGCCACTGCGGCCTGATGCCGCGCCTGCCAGACAGCAGCACCGTGACCAGGATGGCCACGACGCAGGTGCCAAGCTCGCTGACGGTGGCCGGGGTGAAGACTGCCCAGCTTCCCGACGGCGGCGGGTAACGGCCGGCCACGGTTTCGCCGCCAGCGATGATGCTGGCCGCGAAGAACGCGGCGAAGACGCCGAGGACCTCGGCGTAGGCACGGCGCGCGGTGATCCGATGGGCCGGCGGCGGCTGCTGCGTCGACCACCAGTGCGCTCTGGCTGGGCGGCCGACCGGCCCCGGCCAGACATCCGGCTGGGACTCCATGTCGCCGCTGCCTCCCACGTGACCTTATCTGCCCTTACCTGCCTACTGCGTACCCCTGCATGCCTCGCGGGTTGGCAGCGGCGTGCAGGAACCCTCGGTCCCTGGTGACCGCGCTGATCCGGCCGAGCGACCACGGCGGCGACACGGTGGCCTCGTGCCCGCGGGCCCGCAGCTCGGTGATGACCTGCTGGCCGGCCCGCGACTCGACGGTGAGCGAGCGCGGGATCGAGCCGCGCGGGTAGAACGAGGACGGGAAGTGGTCGGTGTGGTAAGCGGGGAAGTCGATCGCCTGCTGCAGGTTCATGCCGTAGACCACGTAGTTCAGGAAGAACCCGACCGTCCACTGGTCCTGCTGGTCGCCTCCTGGTGTCCCGAAGGCCATGCAGGGCTCGCCCTCACGTAGCACCAGGCTGGGCGACAGGGTGCTCCTGGGCCGCCGGCCCGGTGCCAGCGTACTGGCGAAGCCCGGAGTGAGCGCGAACATCTGGCCTCTGGTACCGAGGCAGAACCCGAGGCCGGGGACGGCCGGCGAGCTCTGCAGCCAGCCCCCGCTCGGCGTCGCCGAGATCAGGTTCCCGAACCGGTCGGCGATATCCAGATGGCAGGTGTCGCCGGGACCGAGGGAGACGGCACCGAGGGTCGCCGCGCCCCTGGCAGTGCTGCCCGTGGCGGGCTCGCCCAGGGTGGGCTCGCCGGTTCCGCTCACCACCGCTGCCACGGATCCGCCGGCGATCGCGTACCCGGGCAGCGCAGGCCGCCTGCCCCCTGGCGCGCCCGGCACCAGCTCGGCCGACGCCTGGTCGGTCACCAGTCGCCTGCGCTCGGCCGTGTAGTCCGCTGACAGCAGGTCAGCCAGCGGCACCTCGCTGTGCCGCGGGTCCCCGTACCAGGCTTCACGATCGGCGAAGGCCAGCTTGGCGGCCTCCGTCACGGTGTGGATCAGGGCCGGGCTGCCCGGCCGCAGGTCGTCAACGCCGAGACCGTCAAGCAGCGCGAGCTGCTGGCAGAAGACGGGTCCCTGTCCCCAGGGCCCGGTCTTGCACACCGTCAGCCCCCGGAAGCCGAACCTGACCGGCTCCTCGACGCTGGCCCGCCAGCCCGCCAGGTCCGAGCCGCGCAGCAAGCCGCGGTTGGGCCGTCCCGTGACGTCCATGATCTCCGTGCCGGCTGCGAAGTCATCGATGGCCTCGGCGACGAACCCCTCGTACCAGGCCCGCCTGGCCGCCTCGATCTGCACGTCCCTGCCCGCGCCCGCCGCCTCGGCCTCGGCAAGGACGCGGGCGTAGGTGTCCGCGAGCACCTTGTTGGCGAAACGGGACCCAGGCGCCGGGGCCCCGTCCGCGAGGTAGAGCTCGGCCGACGTCGGCCAGTGCAGCGTGAACGTCTCGGTCATGGCTTCGATGACCGCGCTGGCTCCGTTCAGCATCGGGTAGCCGTCCCCGGCGTAGCCGATCGCGTACTTCATGACCTCGCGCAGCGGCAGCGTGCCGTACCGCTGCAGCAGCAGCATCCAGGCGCCGAATGCGCCCGGCACCATCGCCGGGAGCAGGCCGTTGCCAGGGACCAGGTCGATGCCGAGGTCGCTGAAGGCCTCCAGCGTGGCGGCGGCCGGGGCGACCCCCTGACCGTCGATGACGAACTCGCCGCCATCGCCGGCGCTGTAGCCGATGATCGGGACCTCACCGCCGGGACCGTTCAGGTGCGGCTCGACGACCTGGAGCACAAGCCCGGTGGCCACGGCAGCGTCGAAGGCGTTGCCCCCGGCTTCGAGCACGGCCATGCCCGCGGCCGACGCGAGCCAGTGGGTCGAAGCCACCATGCCGAAGGTGCCCGCCAGTTCAGGTCTGGTGGTGAACTCCTGCGTACCGGCCACTGGGCAACTCCGATCCCATTGTGATCATTTGAGCACGCACTGCACATATGCGGTCCATGCCCTCGGCAGAAGGATATTCGCGAGCGGAACAGCACGGTCCATCGCGGTCCCGTTACCCGGAGGGAACAATATGCGCGGACCGGCCAGGGCCGACGAATACTCGGCCTTTCCCCCTGCCACGCGGTCGCGGTGACCGACTGGGGCACGCCGACGCCGGACGCGCTCGAAGCTTCGGCGGCGGCCCGCCGCACCGGGCATCGCGGCCGCGGGCAATGACGATTTCGGCAGCAAGCGCCGGTTCCTGAGTGCTCATAATCCGGTCAGTCGGTGTCTTCTGGTAAACCAGCGAGCTCGTACAACCCAGGCGGGCCTGGCTGCGTCATTACTATTGAGGGATTGTTTACCACGCTCATTCCTGTGGTTTAAATAGCGCCATTAATGCGGAGTGCGGGCATGCCGAGACGAACGACGATTACGGCCGTGCGCAGGTCGGTGCTCATCTGCGCGATGGTGGCCCTGGCCGCCGGGTGCGGGCTGCAGAAGGCGCCAGGTTCTGGCGGCTCAGGGAGCACGGGCGGGACCGGCGGCTCTGGCGGCGCGGGCAGCGGCCGGCAGCACCATGGGCACGGCGTGGTGTCGCTGCCGTCAACGTCGGGCTCGCCGACCGCCGGCGTCTCCGCGTGCACCATTGCCGACGTCCAGGTCACCGTCGATACGCACGCGGCCGGCGCGGCGGCAGGCAGTTCCTACCTGCCGCTCGACTTCACCAATACGTCCTCGGCTAGCTGCCAGCTGGCCGGCTTCCCAGAGGTGATCACCGCATCAGGGCGGGACGGAAAGCAGATCGGGGCCGCAGCCGCGGCCGACACGAGCGCCGCCGCCAAGGTCATGGTCCTTACCGGCGGCCAGACGGCGCATATCTGGCTGCGCGTCGTCGACGTCGCGAACATCCCGAAAGGGCAGTGCGGACCGGTCACCGCGGCCGGGCTGCGGGTCGGCCTGCCTGGCGGGCGGCAGACCACGTACATCGGTCATCGGATCTTGACGTGCGCCAGGCGAGTGCAGGGCACGGAGGTGCTGACCGTCGAGCCATTCCAGCCGGGCAGCGCGCGGCCCGGCACCGCCCAGTAGCCAGGACCGCCGCACGGCAGCGCCCTGTCCCGGCGTGCTGACGCGGGGCCACCCGGCCGCCAGGATGGCGGCTGGCGGCCCTGTAAGGTGCCGGCATGGCTGACACGAACCCCCGCCTGCGGGCTATCTGGGACATGTCCGTCGCCGAGGTCCGCGAGTACTGCGGCAGGCACGAATACGACGGCAGGATCCAGGACCTGTCGCCAGACGGCGTCCGCGCCGGGTTGCGCACGCTTGCCGAGGCGGCCGCTGACGGCCGGCTGAATGACGAGCACGATGAGGCGCATCTGGCGGTCTTCGAGCGCGCGGCGCAGGTCAGGTTCGGCGACCTCGCGTTGCACCGCGGCAATCCGTACTTCCACATCGGCAACATGGACCTCGCCTGCTACGACCGCGAGTACGCGCCGCTCGCCGAGCGTGAGCGTGCCCGCGCGGCGCACCTGGCGGCGTGGCCTGACGCGGTCGATGCCGCGATCGCCTCGCTGGACGCCGTGCCGGCTCCGGTGGGCCAGGCGCTTGCCGGAGCCGCCCGCGGGCTGGCCGCGGGCATTCCGGACGATGCGGACCCTGATGCCGCCAGGGCCGCCTGGACCGCGCACGCGAGACTGGTCGCCCACCTGGAGCAGGCGGCCGCGACGGGCAGCCAGGACGCCGCGCTGGGCAGCGCCGCGCTTGCCGCCCTGATGAGCAGCGCAGAGGGCATCGACCTCGATCTTGGCAAGCTGGCCGAGCGCGCCGACGCCGAGCGCGACCGGCTCTCTGAGCTGCTCGCGGAGAGCTGCGCGCAGGTCGATCCTGGCCTGGCCCTGGAGGTGGCCCGTGAACTGGTGCGGGAGCATCCGGACGCCGACGGCGTCATCGAGGCCGCGAAGGTCTGGACAGGCCGGGCGATCGCGTTCACCCGCGACGCCGGCCTGATGCCGTACAACGACGGCGAGTGCCTGGTGATGCTCGCGCCTGAGTCGCGGCGCTGGGCGATGGCCATGATGTCAACGGCTGCTCCCGGTGAACCGGAAGGACCGTCGCGCTACTACATCACGCCGCCGGATCCGTCCTGGCCTGAGAACGAGGCGCAGGAATGGCTCGAAGTATTCAGCGACACGACGCTGCCAGGCATCACGGTGCACGAGGTCGCGCCAGGTCACTTCTCGCACGGCAGGGCGATCCGGCGGGCGCCGACTGAGGTCAGGCGCACGCTGCACTCAGAGGCTTTCGTCGAAGGCTGGGCGCACTATGCCGAGGAACTGTGCGTGGAGGAAGGCTTCTGCGACGGGGACCCGAGGTTCGCGATCGGGGTCTGGCTCGAGGCCCTCGTCCGGGTGACCAGGCTCGCCTGCGCGATCGGGGTGCACACGGCCGGCATGAGCGTCGAGGAAGGCGCCCGCAGGTTCGAGGCGGACACGCACATCTCCGGCCAGGCCGCGTTGTCCGAGGCGAACAGGGCGACCTTCGACCCCAGCTACGGCCGGTACACGTGGGGCAAGCTGGAGATCATGGCGCTGCGCGACCAGGCCAGGGCGGCGTGGGGGTCAGGCTTCTCGCTGCTGCGCTTCCACTCCGCGCTGCTCGACCTCGGCTCACCGCCCCTCGGCCTGCTGGAAACGGCGGTCCGGCACGGCTGAAGCTCTTCGTGCCGGCGACCAGGTCGCGGGCGGCACTAGGGTGGCTGTCATGACTGATCTGGACGATCTTGACGCGCTATCGTCGCGTGAGCTGCATGACCTCGCGGTCCGGCGGGCCCGGCATCACCTCGACGTCGGTTTCCTGTGGGACCTGCTGCGCGCGTTGCCGGCCGGCGAGGCCATCGCGGGTCATCCCGATCACGCCGGCGCGGATGCGTTGCACCTGTCCGCGCTGATCGGGGACACGATCGACGCCGACGACTCCGACGTGGCCGACGCTCTGCGGCCGTTGTACCTGGACTATCTCAGGCAGCACCACGCGGACCTGACCAGCCTCCCGCGCACCTGAACAGCACTGACCCGGGAGCGGCCTGGCCGTTCCCGGGTCAGTCGTGGTTTGCGCGGCCGTCAGGCCTGCAGGACCGCCTCGATCTCCAGGTGGATGGTCACCTTGTCGGAGACCACCACGCCGCCGTGCTCCATCGCGGCGTTCCAGTTGACCCCGAAGTCCTGACGGTTGATCTCCGCGGTCGCGGTGAACCCGGCCCTCGTGCCGCCGTACGCGTCCGCACCGAAGCCGTTGACCTCGAGCCTCAGCGGCACGCTCCGGGTCACGCCCTTCAGCGTGAGCTCACCGTCGACGATGAGGTCGTCCCCGTCCTGCCGGATCCCTGCTGACCGGTAGGTCATCAGCGGGTGGTTCTCGGTGTCGAAGAAGTCCGGCGACCGAAGGTGGGCGTCGCGCTGCTCCGCACCCGTCTCGATCGAGGACAGGTCGATCTCTGCCGTCACCGAGGAGTCGAGCAGGTTGTCGGCCGTCACCAGCTCACCGCCGAACTTGGTGAACTTGCCCCGCACCTTGCTCACCATCATGTGCCGCACGGAGAACCCGACCTCCGAGTGCACGGGGTCGATGGTCCAGGTACCTGCCACGTAGCCGGGGATCTGGATCTGGCCGGCCTGCGTCATGGTCATGTCACGCTCCGATGCTGACTGAGTATGTGATCCGGGTTGTCCCCGGTGTTTCGTTGAACAATCAACAAGTAGCCGGTATTCCAAGAGTTGTCAAACGCTCAACTAGATCGCGTACACTGGGATGGTGACGACGAGCACACGCTGGCTCAGCGAGCAGGAACAGCGCACCTGGCGCGCGTTCGTGCAGGCGTGCGAGTCGGTCTTCGCCGCGATCGATGCCCAGCTGATCCGGGACTCAGGGCTGCCGCACGGCTACTACGAGATCCTCGTGCACCTGTCCGAAGCACCAGGCCGAGCGCTCAGGATGACGCAGCTGGCCAGGGCATCGGCATACAGCAAGAGCAGGCTGTCGCACGCGGTCGCCAGGCTCGAGGAACGCGGCTGGGTCGAGCGGAGGGACTGCCCGACCGACCGGCGCGGTCAGATCGCGCAGCTCACCGACGAGGGATTTGCCGCGCTCGCGGCCGCCGCGCCCGGTCACGTCGAGCAGGTGCGCCGGTCGCTGATCGACGTGCTGACGCCTGAGCAGATCGAGCAGCTGCACGAGATCAGCGCGGCGATCATCGCCGCCGGTTCCGGCGGCAGCCAGGCGTGCGACGAAGTCCAGCTTCGCGCGGCGCCCGGGTGCGCGAAATGGACTTAGCCGCCGTTTCTACGCTAGTCCGCCCGCTGTACGGGCGAAACATCGGGGGTTGCGTGTATCGGTGTGACACCCATCACCGGAGTCCGCAATGGGTGTCACACCCATACGCCGGCACGCGGCGGCAGCCCGCAACTGGCACGCGCGGGTGAGCCACGCGATGGTTCCCGTTCCCAGGGCACCAGCATTGCCGGACCGCGAGATGAGATATATCGTCTTAGCGTCGATGACTGGCGGGGCGATCAGCGGAGGAACAGATGGCGACTGGCCTTCGAATCGGTGACGCCGACCGCGAGGCGGCGGCGGCGGCGCTGGGCGAGCACTACGCCGCGGGCCGGCTGCCACTTGATGAGTTCCAGCACCGGCTGGAACTGGTCTTTGCCGCCAAGACCGACCTGGACGTGGCCGCGATCACCCGCGACCTGCCCTCGGCCGCGCCGCAGCTCGCCTGGCCGCAGAACGCCGGCCACCGCGGGCACGCGGGGCAGTCAGGCTCGCGGCCGGCGGGCGGACCACGGCGGCGGTCGGGCCTGGCGGCGTTCGCTGGGTTCATCGTGGTCATCCTCGCGCTGATCCTGATCGCGTTCATCCTCCCGGTCGCGTTCAGCGGCACGGTGATCGCCAGGTCGCTGCTGTTCGCCTTGCTGGCGCTGCTGTTCGGCCACCGCGGCATCCTGCGCAAGTGGCGGCGCTGGCTGCCCAGGTCCGCGCGTCGCCGGCCGTTCTGACCAACCCGCCAGCGCGCCGCTGCCGGCTCAGGCGCGCTCGGGAACACGCAGCGGCACCAGCAGGTACCGGAACCCCGGCACGCCGTCGCGCTCCTCGTCCGATGTCCAGGTGATCAGCGCGGGCTTGGCCGGGGTGTTGAACTCGAGCCTGACCCGGCCAGGCTCGCCCCCGCTGGCGGCCTCGGCGCCCTCGGCTCGCTCCGCATCCGGGGCAGCGCCAGGCCCGGCCGAGCCCGACGCGGCCGCCGTCAGGCCGTCGAGCAAGAAGACCGGGTTGAACGAGATCACCGGCTGGTCGCCGGAGAACTCAGCGGCCACGGACTCGGCAGCCCTGGCCCTGCCCTCGGCGTGCGCCTCGATGACGACGTGGCCTTCGCGGAACGACAGCCGCACCGGCCCCGCGCGCTCGGCCACCAGGGCGGCCCGCCGCACCGCCTCGATCACCGGTGCCGCGGGAAGCTCGGCGCGGCAGGCGAAGTCGGTGCCGAACCTGTTCCGGTACCTGATGAACTCCCCCGCGATCAGCCGGGCGGTGAGCCGCCTGTCCCCGGACTCGAAGCTGACCAGGCCCGCTGCCGGACGCGGCCGGTCATCGTCCGCAGGGCCCGAGGCGGGAAGCCGGCCCGCAGGGCCCGAGGCGGAAGCCGGCCCGCAGGGCCGTGCCCGCCGCTCGCGTCCCTGTCGGACTCGAAGGCGACGATGACCGGCCCTGCCGCCGGGAACGTGCGGGCGACCTCGACCATGATCCGCGCGGGCACGAGCGCCAGCGCCCTGATCCCTTGTTCGGCGGGAGCGAAGGCCGCCTCCTTCGCCGCGAGCCGGTACCGGTCGGTCGCCGCGAGCGTCATCACCTCCCCGGCTATGTCCACGCAGATAGCCGTCAGCATCGGCAGCGTGTCGTCGCGGCTTGCGGCCGCGGCGACCTGCCCGACGGCGGCGGCAAGCACGGCCGCATCGACCGCGCCGACCGGCTCGGGCGAGTCGGGCAGCGCCGGGTATTCCTGCATCGGCAGGCAGACCAGACCGAACTCGGCCTGGCCGCAGCGCAGGTTCACGACCTCGCCGTCTGAGCCGAACTCGGCAGCCGCGTCGGGCAGGCTCCTGGTGATCTCGGCGAGCAGGCGGCCGGGGACAAGCGCCGAACCCGCGGCACTGACCTCCGCGTCCACCCGCACGCGCGCCGACACTTCGTAGTCGAAGCACGACAGCGTGAGCTGGCCGTCCGAGGCTTCGACCAGCATGCCGGACAGCACGGGCAGGACCGGCCTCGACGGCAGCGCGCGCGCGATGAACGCGACCGCATCGCCGAGCGCGTCCCGCGCCACGGTGAACTTCATAGTCACGATTCTGGCATTCAGTACCGACATTTCTTAACGGCCCGCACCCGCTGGTCACCGCCAGATAAGCCGGTCAGGTCAGGTCAGGCCGGCCCGGGCGGCGCGGCGGCTAGCGCGGACTCGATCGCCCTGGCGAGATCCCGCGCGGTCTGCGCGGTCAGCTCGACCGCGACCCTCGCGGAGGGGCCCTGGGCCGGGTTGATGAAATCCAGGTTCAGGGTGTGGTCGGCCAGCGCGTGCGCCGGGTGATCGAAGTAGACGCTGACCTCGCTCAGCCTGAACCAGCCGCTCGCGCCCTTCCCGCTGCCGGTCGCAGGGACGTGCTCGGTGGAGTACGTGCACATTACTCTGCCCGCCCTGCCGGGGACTGGCCCCTCCCCGCCAGGTGCTGGCCGAAGAACGCCCAGATCTTGTCCCAGCCCTCGACTGCGGCGTCGACCCGGTAGGACGGCCGGTCCACCGAGAAGAACGCGTGCCCGGCGCCGGTGAAGGTATGGAACTCATGCGGCTTGCTGAAGCTGTCCAGCGTCCTGGACAGCTCGGCGGTCTCGGCCGGCGTCGGGAACTGGTCGTCGGCGCCGAACAGGCCGAGCAGCGGGCAGGACAGGTTCTCCGACATCCCGATCAGCGGCTTCATGCTGGCGGGAGCGCCCTCTGGGACGTGCACCACCGCCCCGCCGTAGCAGTCGACCGCGGCGTCGACCCGCATGCTGCACGCGACGAGGAACGACTGGCGTCCGCCCGAGCAGTGACCGATCACGCCCACCTTGCCGGTGCTTCCCGGCAGGCCACGCAGGTAAGCGGCAGCGCCGGCGGCATCGCCGACCACCTGCTCATCGGGCACGCCGCCCTTCGCGCGGGCGGCAGCGGCGGCGTCGTCCGGGCTGGCGCCAGGAGAGTCACGGTAATACAGGTTGGGCATGAGAGCCGCGTAGCCGTGCGCCGCGAACTTCCTCGCAATTTCCTTCGTGGCCGAGTCATAGCCGGGCAGGTGATGAATCACCACGACGCCGCCAAAAGACTCCACGTCACCGGGGCGCGCGAGATAAGCCTCGACCTCGGCATCTTCGTGGCCCTTCATCATGACCGTCTCGGCGGTAAGTGCTTCGTTCATGCGACACTTCTCCTTCTTGGCCCAATTGGAACTGGAAATATTCCTTCCCAATGATCAGATCATTACCTAGATCTGGGCGATTTCCCCTGGTCAGTAGGGTGGCTGATGCGGGAAAATCACCAGTGGCCCTGCGCCTTGGCCAAGCCCAGGCCGCAGCGCGCTGACACCGCGAGAGAGGCAATCCGATGAGTTCGGCCTCCTATGTACTTGTCCTCATATTTCTAGCGGCCGGCTGTGTCCTCGGCTGGTTCGCGAACCGCTCGGTCGCTGCCCATGGCGACGTCAAATCCACCAAGAAGAAGATCCCGGGCTATCGCAAGTCACGACACTATAATGGCGTTGTCGCCCTCATTCTCGCCTTCGTCATCGGAATTGTCGTCTTCGATCTGATCCATCCGCATCCGTGATCGCGGGATTGCCTGTGCGCCGTCAGTCTGCCAGGTACCCGCTGGCCAGCCCGCACCCGGTCGGCCGCCCGCCGCGGCAGGCCGGGCACCGTGCACTTCGGCGGCCGAACTGAACCGGACAACGGTCGCAGCCGTGCATATTCAGGAGTCGCACGGCGGCTCGGCGCGCGGGCGGGCGACGGCCGCGCAGCGTGATCAGCGTGCAGGGCAGGGGGCAGCCCAGATGATCGATCAGCGTGCGGGTGCCGCGCCGGGGTCAGAGCGCGGCGGGCGCCGTATCCGGCGAGCGGCGCCGCGGGCGGCGGGCGGCACCATGGCGTGGCTGCGGGACGGCTCACAGGTGCTCGCCGGGCCGGTCCGCCGGTCCGACGCCCCGCTGCTCGCCGGCGGGTTCGCCAGGCTGAGCGCGAAATCCAGGCAGCAGCGTTTCCTGGCTCCCAAGAACCACCTGTCCGCGGCCGAGCTGCGCTATCTCACCGACGTCGACCACTATGACCACGAGGCGGTCGGCGCGCTCGATCTCGCCGGCGCGGGCGTCGGCATCGCGCGGTACATCAGGTCCCGCCGTGATCCGAGGTCGGCCGAGTTCGCCGTCACGATCGTCGACGCCTGGCAGGGCCGTGGCCTCGGAATCGAGCTGACGCGGCAGCTGGCCGACCGGGCCAGGCAAGCGGGAATCAGCAGGTTCACGGCGCTCGTGACAGCGGACAACGCGGCGGTGGCCGGGCTGCTGCGGACGATGCGTGCCCGCCTCACCGGCCGCGACGGTGCCAGCCTGGAGTATGAGATGCCGCTGCTGCACGACGACGACCACGATTGCGGGTTCGGCGCGATCATCGCCCTCGGACGGATATGACGCCTTCCCAGGGCGCGAGGACAGCTGGACCGGCCCGCCCGCGCTCCCCTGCCGTCGTGAGCAGCATGTCGCGGGGCAGCGGCGCGGGCAGCGTCACCGGGCGGTCGCTGAAGTTCGCCGCCACCTCGAGGTCAGCCGCGGCGTACCGCCAGACCGCCGCGGGGCTCGGCAGCCGCTCGTAGCGGAGGCCTGGCCCGCCGGCCCGCTCCTTGCGCAGCCTGAGCAACCCGCGGCAGAACGAGAGCACCGACGCCGGGTCTTCCCGCTGCGCGGCAACGTTGCACCCCGTCAGGTCGCCGGCCGGCAGCCAGCCGGCGACGCCGGGAGCGGTGAATCCCGCGGTCGGTGAGTCATCCCACTGCATGGGAGTTCGTGCCCTGTCCCGGCTGGGACGTGCGCTGTTGCCGCCGAGATTGTCCCTGGTCAGTTCCGGCGGCACCGTCACGTCGGGCATGCCGATCTCGTCGCCGTAGTACAGCACGAGCGTGCCCGGCAGCGTCGCGAGCACCAGCAGCGCGAGCCTGACCTTCGCCTGGTCGCCGCCGCACCAGCGGCTCGCGAAGCGGCCCACGTCGTGGTTGGACGCCGTCCAGACCGGGCAGCCGCCGGCCGGGAGCGCGGCCAGCGTGCGGGTGACGACCGAGGACAGCTCGACGGCGCTGAAGCCAGCGAAGACCAGCGGGAAGTTGAACGCCAGCTGCAGCTCGTCGTCGTGGCCGTAGAACGACGCGAGCTGCGCGATGTCGCCGACCCAGGTCTCGCCGAGCAGCAGCCGCTGCGGGTCGTAGCCGTCCGCGATCGAGCGCCAGTCCCGGTAGAGGGCGTGCACCTCGGGGCGGTTCTCGTTGTAGACAGCGCGCTGGCCGAACCGGCCCGCAAGCGGCCCGTCGTCGCCGGCAGGCGGGTTGTCGCGGAGCAGCGCGTCCTTGTACAGGCCGTGCGCGACGTCGATGCGGAATCCGGCGATGCCGCGGTCGAACCAGAATCGCAGAATCTGGCTGAACTCCTCGTGCACCGCCAGATTCCACCAGTTCAGGTCCGCCTGCGCGGCCAGGAAGTTGTGCAGGTAGTACTGGCCGGTGCCGGGGTCCCACCGCCAGGCCGGCTGTCCGGTGAAGTCGAGCCAGTTGTTCGGCGGCCCGCCGTCAGCCCCTGGATCGGCCCACACGTAGTAGTCGCGCTTGGGGTTCTGCGAACTGGCGGCGGACTCGATGAACCACGGGTGCTCGGTGCTCGTGTGATTGGGCACCAGGTCAAGCAGCACCCGCATGCCGCGCCCGGACGCGGCGGCCACCAGCGCATCCAGGTCGTCCAGGCTGCCGAGCTCGGGATGGACGCTCAGGTAGTCGCTGACGTCATAGCCCCAGTCCTGGTCGGGCGAGGGCATCGTCGGAGAGAGCCAGATGCCGTCGATGCCGAGCCATTCCAGGTAGTCGAGCCTGCCGATAATGCCGCGCAGATCGCCGTAGCCGTCACCGTCGGAGTCCCGCCACGACCTGACGTACAGCTGATAGAGCGTCGCGCCTTGCCACCACTGGCGATCCATGCATTGCTCCTTCAAGCGCCCGATTGCGTGCCGAATCCGCTATCCCGCCATTTACTATCGCAGCCCGGCGCCAGTGCGCCTTGCACGGCCGTGGCCGGCCGTCCGAGTATGGATGCCATGAACTGGCTCGGGTTGCTCGCACTCGTTGTGCTGCTCCCGACGATCGCCGGCTACGCGGCCTTGCTCGCGATCCGCGGATGCCGCCGGCTGGCCGAGTCCAGGCGACGGCCGCCGCCGGCTGAGCCTGCTGACCGCCTGCTGACCAGGCTGCGCCGGCTCAGGCTCGAACTGGAGGCCACCGAGAACACGCCACGCGGCCCAGCGAGGCTGCACCACCTGCGCGCGGATCGCGGTGCGTACCTGGACCTGCTGCGGATCGCCTGCGAGCGGTTCGCGGTCAGCCCGCCGGCCGGCGGTGACCGCGCCGCGCAGGCGGATATCTACCGGGCCGAGGCGGCGCTCAGGGAGCGCGGCGTCGACGTGGCTCCGGCCAGGCTGCGGGACACGCCGCGCCGATGAGCGTGCGGGTGCTTGCCGTTTCTGACGAGGTCGACGAGGGGCTGGCCGCGGGTCTCAGCCTCGGCCGGCCCGATGCCTGCGGCCGGCCTGTCAGGCCCGTGGACGTCATCCTGGCTTGCGGTGACCTGCCGGCCAGCTACCTGGCCGCGCTCATGAACGGGTTCGATGTTCCGCTTGTCTTCGTTCCTGGCAACCATGATCCCGACCTGTCCGGCTACCGGCAGAGCAGGGCTGGCCTGGTCACGCTCGCCGGCTTTCCCGCCGCTCCGCCGTGGCCGCCTGGCGCGGTGAGCGCCGACGGCCGGCTGGTGGACGTCGCGGGATTGCGGGTCGGCGGCCTCGGCGGCTGCCTGCGCTATGGTGACGGGCCGAACCAGTACACCGAACGGCAGCAGGCCAGGCGGTCCAGGCGGCTGCGTTCTCGTGCCCGCCGGCGCCGCCTGCGCGATCATCGTCCGCTCGACGTGCTGATTACGCACGCCCCGCCGCGCGGCATCGGGGACGCAGAGGACACCCCGCACCGCGGGTTCGGCTGCTACCACGGCCTCATCACCGAACTCGCGCCGAAGGCGATGCTGCACGGTCACGTGCACCCGTGCGGGCCGGCCCTGCGGATGGCCGGGCGGACCAGCGTCTGCAATGTCACCGGCTGGAGGCTGCTGGAGGTCACCCCTGGCGGGCTGGCCGAGCTGCAAGGCGGTCACCGGCATGGCACCTGACACCGGCTTCCCGCGCGCCGACGTCGAGAATGACTTCGTGCGCCTCAGGCGCCGCCAGATCCTGGCCAGGCTGGCCTACCGGCTGCGCAGGGAACCCGACGACGTCAACCTCATCCTGCCGTTCGACGACGTGGTCAGCGCGCTCGGCCGGCGCGGGGAGCGCGACCTGGGACTGCAGACGATCAAGCTCGGCACCGTCGTGGGCACCGTCGACTCGCGGCGCGACTTCGACCGGCACTTCCGGCCCACGTCGGGCCGGGTGCGGGAACGGTGGGAGCGGCTCGCCCTGGCCCAGCGCCGGGGCGAGTCTATCCCGCCGATCGAGGTGTACAGGATCGGCGAACTGCACTTCGTCAGGGACGGCCACCACCGCGTGTCGGTCGCGATGGCCGCCGGCCAGAAGGTGATCGACGCGTACGTGACCGACGTGCTGACCATAGTCCCGGCCAAGGGCATCCGCGGCGAGCGCGACCTGCTCATGAAGAGCTACGAACGCCTGTTCAGGTCCCGGGTGCCGCTGCAGCCCCAGGCCTACGCCAGGATCGTCTTCGCCGACCCGTGGAGCTATGCGGAGCTTGGCGAGGGCGTCGAAGCCTGGGGATACCGCTGCATGCAGGCCGAGAACCAGTTCCTGAACCGCGAACAGGTCGCCAGGCGCTGGTGGTCCGAGGAGTATCTCCCGGTCGTGCGGATGCTCAACGCGGCCGATCTGGTCGGCCGCAGGACCGAAGCAGAGGCTTACCTGTGCGTGGCCAGGGAGCGTTACCGGCTCATGCGCACGCACGAGTGGAGCGACGAGGTCATCGCCCGCCTGCGCAGCGAGATCCGCTAGCGTTTACTCCGCGCGCACCGTGTCGCCGGTCCCGCCGTCGCCGAGCGCGAGGTTGCGGCCCGTCGACGGGTCGAATACGTGCAGGGAACTCAGGTCCGCCCAGAGCTCGGCGTCATCACCCTCGCGGATCCTGGTCGCCGTGTCGATCCTGGCCACCACGGTGTCGCCGCTCGCGCCGGTGTCTGCCCGGCCCGAGTCCCTGGCCAGCTCGGCAAGCTCGGCCGCGTCCACGCCGCGCTCGATTTCCTTGGTGAAGTAGACGTAGACGTCCGAGCCCATCGACTCCAGCACGTCGATGGTGGCGCGGAAGCCGATGCCATGCTGCTTGGCGTCCGCGCCGACGAGCGAGGCGTCCTCGAAGCTCTCCGGCCTGATCCCGATGATCAGGTCCCGCGGCGCGTTGGCGTGCTCGAGCGCCTGCCTGAGCCTGCCGCCGAGCGGCGCGTCACCCAGCGGCGTCCGCATCGTGCCGGCCTCGATGGAGGCCGGCATGAAGTTCATCGCCGGGGAGCCGATGAAGCCGGCGACGAACAGGTTGTCCGGCCGGTCGTAAAGCTCCTGCGGCGCCCCGACCTGCTGCAGAATGCCGTTGCGCATGACCGCGACGCGATCCCCGAGCGTCATCGCCTCGGTCTGGTCGTGCGTCACGTACACCATCGTGGTACCGAGCCGCCGCTGGATCCTGGACACCTCGGTCCGCATCTGCACGCGCAGCTTGGCGTCGAGGTTGGATAGCGGCTCGTCCATCAGGAACGCCGAAGGATCGCGGACGATCGCCCTGCCCATCGCCACCCGCTGCCGCTGACCGCCGGACAGGTTGGCGGGCTTGCGGTCCAGGTGCTGGCTGAGGTCGAGGATTCGCGCGGCCTCGTTGACCTTCTCGTCGATGACGGACTGCGGGTTCTTGGCGAGCTTCAGGGCGAAGCCCATGTTCTCCCTGACCGTCATGTGCGGGTAGAGCGCGTAACTCTGGAAGACCATCGCGATGTCGCGGTCTTTGGGCGCGATGTTGTTGACTACCTTGCCGCCGATCCGCAGCTCGCCCTCGGTGATGTCCTCAAGGCCGGCGATCATGTTCAGCGTCGTCGACTTCCCGCAGCCTGACGGGCCGACCAGGATGACGAACTCGCCGTCGGCGATGTCCAGGCTGACCTTGTCGACGGCCAGAGCGCCGTCCGGGAACCGCTTGGTGACCTGGTCAAGAACGATCTCAGCCACTGTTTCTCCTTAGGTCCTAGCCCTTAACCGCGCCAGAGGTCAGCCCAGCGACGATGCGGCGCTGGAAGAACAGCACGAAGATGATGATCGGAATGGTGATGACGACCGCGGCGGCGGAGATCGGCCCGGTCGGCGACGTGAACTGCGAGCTGCCGCTGAAGAAGGCCAGCGCCGCCGGGGCTGTTCGCGCGCTGATTGTCGAGGTGAGCGAGATCGCGAAGAGGAACTCGTTCCAGCAGAACAGGAACACCAGGATCGCGGTGGTCACCATGCCCGGCGCCGCGAGCGGCGCGATCACCCTCGTGAATGCCTGGAACGGCGTCGCGCCGTCCATCTTGGCTGCCTTCTCGAGTTCCCACGGGATCTCCCTGAAGAAGGCCGACAGGATGTAGATCCCGAGCGGCAGGCCGAATGCCACGTACGGGATGATGAGTCCAGGCCAGGTGTCGAACAGGCCGAGCGCTCGCTCGATGTTGAACATGGGGGTGACCAGGGAGATCGCCGGGAACATCGCGATGAGCAGCGCCATGCCGATCAGTACCTGCTTGCCGGGGAACTCGAGCCTCGCGACCGCGTAGGCGGCCATCGACGCGAGCAGCACCGCGATGATCGTGGCGATCACGCCGATTCCGATCGAGTTGAGCAGCGGCCTGATGAACTGCGAGCTCTGCAAGATGCCGCTGTAATTCGCCCAGGTCCACTGCTTGGGCCAGAAGGTCGCGTCCGTGATCCCGGCCGGTGTCTTGAACGACAGCGAGACGATCCACAGCACGGGGATCAGCGTCAGCGCGATGGCGATGGTATTCGCCGCGCCCCAGCCGACTTTCTTGCCGGTATCCGGACGAGCCATCTTCCCGTCACCTTCTTCCCGTGTCCGTGCCCGGTGCGGCGGTGCCGAAGCCCTTGATGAACAACACCGCGATGATCGCCACGCAGATGAAGATCAGGATCGAGATCGCTGATCCGATGCCCAGGTTCAGGGCGCCGAACAGGTTGTCATAGCCGAGGATCGAGACCGAGCCGGTGTTATTGCCGCCCTTGGTGAGGATGTAGATGTTGTCGAAGATCCGGAACGCGTCAAGGGTCCTGAACAGCAGGGCGACCAGGATCGCGGGCTTCATCAGCGGCACGGTGATCCTGACGAAGCGCTGCCAGGCGGTCGCTCCGTCGACCTTGGCCGCCCGCTGCAGGTCTTCAGGCACCAGGGACAGGCCAGCCAGCAGCAGCAGGGCCATGAATGGCGTGGTCTTCCACACCTCGGCCAGGATGATCACGGCGATCGCCTGGCCCGTGTGGCTCAGCGGGGCGCTGCCCTCCGGCAGCAGCGCGGCGAGGTAGCCGGTTCCGGGCGTCCAGGCGAAGAACCAGCTGTACGCGGCGGCGACCGTCACGATGCCGTAGGGAATGAGCGCCGAGGTGCGGACGGAGTTTCGGCCGAAGATGGTCCTGTGCATGAGCAGCGCGAGCAGCATGCCGAGCACGAGCTCGACGGCGACCGAGACGACCGTGATGATCAGCGTGACGATCAGCGCGTGCCACCAGTACCACGAGCTGAGCACGGCGCCGTAGTTGCTGAGCCCGACGAACTTGATCGCGTTGGGCAGCTCCAGGTTGTAGCGCTCGAGCGACAGGTACACCGCGTAGGCGATCGGATACGCGGTCACCGCGACCATGACGATGACCGCTGGCGCGCACAGCAGCCAGCCGAGCCGACGCTCGGCACGCGCCCCTTCGGAAAGCTGCCGCCGGTGCGCGCGCGGCGCTCGCCCGGTCTCGCTGACCGTGGCCGTCTGGCTCTGGATACTCATCGGCCCCTTCCTTTCCCTGTCAGCTCCTCGTAGCAGCCAGGCGTGCGACGGTTCACGGGATCAGCCCCTTCGACTGCAGGGCATCGTTGATCTGGCTGACCATCTGCTTCTCGGTGCTAGCCGGCTTGATCGTGCCGGGCGGTGAGACCAGGTGCGAGATATTGATCGACACGACCTGATAGAGCGGCGTTTTCGGCCGTACCGACGCGTTCTCGAGCTCGGACAGGATGTCGGCGTGGAACGGGTAGTCCTTGAACAGCTTCGGATCGGAGTACAGGCTGACGATGGTCGGCGGCACGCCGCCGACGATCGCGCCGTTGAGCTGGTTCGCCCGGTTCCGCAAGCACAGCGCGGCCTGGAAGGCGAGCTTCGGGTGGCGCGAGTAGGAACTCACCCCGAGGTCGATGCCGCCGATCGTGACGCGGGCAGGCTGACCGGGGATCACCGACGGGTACGGCGCCCACTTGAAGTTCTTGAACATCGTCGGGTTGTCGGCCTTCATTGACGGATAGACGAAGGGGTAGTTCAGCTGGAATGCCGCGGTCCCTCCCTCCATCGCCAGCCGGTTGTCGTTCTCCTGCTGGACGTCAAGGGACGGGTCGGCGGCCGGCGAGGTGGCGAGCCTCTTCATGATCGTGAGCGCCTTGATGGCCGGCTTGCCCAGCGACACATGCTGCGCGTCCGGCGTCAGCGCGCTGCCGCCCGCGCTGGCCAGCATCGTGTTGAACCAGACCGTCGCGCCCTCGTACTGCGCGCCCTGGATCTCGATCAGGTGCGGCTTGCCCTGCCTGGCCAGCTTGATCGAGTCATTGATCATCTCCGTCCACGTCTTGGGCGGCGTCTTGACCAGGTCGGAGCGGTACCACAGCAGCTGGGTGTTGGTGTTGTCAGGGACCGCGTAGAGCTTTCCCTTCCAGGTCGCCGTCTCCAGCATCGGCTTGAGCGTGTCGTGCGTCGCCCGCTGCTTGTTCTGGCCGGTCCACGGCAGCAGCCAGCCGGCCTGAGCGAACTCGGCCTCCCAGGTGACGTCGAGGCCCATGATGTCGATGGTGTTGTCGTGCGCGGCAAGCCGCCTGACCAGCTGCAGCCGCTGCCCGTCGGCCGCGGTCGGGAGCTGCTGGTAGGAGATTTTGTACTTGCCGTGGCTCTGCTTGGTGCAGGTCGCAACCGCCTGATTGGTCGCCCCGGAGGTATCCGGGTAGATGTAGTAGTTGAGCGTGACCTGACCTGAACCACCGCCGCTCGTCCCGCAGGCGGCCAGCGCCGATGCGACGATCGCGGCGCCGGCGAGAACCGCAACGCCCCTGAAGGGAATGCACTGCCGGATTCGGTCGGACTCAGCCCTCATCTTCCCTCCAACGCGCAACTCAGACTCGAATGGCTACCGGACCGGCAGGATTACGGCTCAGGCCGCTCGGGCTGCCCCGAGCTACCCCGCTCGCGGAAATCAATCGCGAGAACTTGCCTAAGTGGCAGAAGAGGCTTACCGCCGAGCAAGATGCGGGGCTGCGGAACGCTTGCACAGGGCCTCCCTGGCCGGTTCGTATTCAGGAACCGGTTCCGTTGCGGTCAGTTCATCGTCACTCCGCCCTTTAGGGCCGTCAAGGCACAACTGCCCCGGTAGCATCTGGCAGGCTGCCTCCATGAGCAGTCTGAGCAGCGACATCGACGCGCCCGGCCGGCCGGAAATCACCGAGGTCTCCGACGGCGTGTACGCCTATATCCAGCCCGATGGAACCTGGTGGATCAACAACACCGGCTTCCTGACCGGGCCGCAGGGCGTGATCAGCATCGACTCATGCGCCACCAGGCGGCGCACCCAGGCTTACCTTGACGCCATCGCCGGCGTCACGCCTGCTCCGGTACGCGCAGTCGTCAACACGCACCATCACGGCGACCACACGTTCGGGAACTGCCTGTTCCCCGGCGCGGCGATCATCGCCCAGGAGCGAGCGCGCGACGAGGCGATAGCCTTCGGGCCGCCGCGTGAGCTGCCGTTCTGGGACGGTCCGGACTGGGGCGAGCTCACGCTCGACCCGCCCTTCGTCACCTACGCGGACCAGATCGCGGTCCATGCCGGCGACCTGCGCGCCCAGGTACGGCACGTCGGATCCGCCGCGCACACGACCAACGACTCGATCGTGTGGATTCCCGGGCGGTCCGTGTTGTTCTGCGGTGATCTGATCTTTAACGGCGGCACGCCATTCGTGCTCATGGGCTCGGTCGCCGGAGCCATCGATGTCCTTCGGCACGTGATCGTGCCGCTCCGAGCGCGCACGATCGTGCCGGGCCACGGGCCGGTGTTCACGGGCATGGAGCCGATCGACCGGACGATGGACTATCTGGGGTTCGTCCAGCAGACGGCTGCTGGCGGGCAGGCAGCAGGCCTGACGCCCCTGGAGGCCGCGCGGGACGCCGACCTCGGCCCGTTCGCGCAGTGGCCGGACGCGGAGCGGATCGTCGGCAACCTGCACCGGGCGTACGCCGAGCTTCCCGCGGCACCGCCGGGGGCATCGGTCGACATCATCGCCGCGCTGGCCGACATGGTCGCCTACAACGGCGGCGCGCCGCTCACCTGCCTGGCCTAGCCGCCTTGCCCGCCTACCCACTTCCTGGCCGGCCAACGAACCGCTCAGTTGACGGGTCAGGCGAGCAGTCCGCCCGCGGCCCTGATGCTCTGGGCGGTGATCCAGCGGCCGTCGTCGCTCGCCAGGAAGGCCACCACGTCCGCGATGTCGGCTGGCTCACCGATCCGGCCGAGCGCGGTCATGGACAGCAGCGCCTTCCTGCTCTCCTCGGGATTGCTGTCGCGGAACATCTTGGTGTCCGTGGCGCCAGGCAGGATGGCATTGACCGTGATGCCGCGCTCGCCGAGTTCATACGCCGCGACCCGGCCGAGCAACTCGAGCGCGGCCTTGCTGGCGGCGTACGGCGCCATCCGCGGCCCGACCATCACGGTGTTGAGCGTGGAGATGTTGATCACCCGGCCGCCGTCGCGCAGCCGCCGCGCGGCCTCGCGGATCAGCACGAACGGGCTCTTCAGGTTCACGGCGAACGTCGCGTCGAAGAGCTCGTCTGACGTGTCGGCGATCGGGTCGCCGGCCACGACGCCGGCGTTGTTCACCAGGATGTCCAGCGGGCCGATCAGGTCCTCCGCCTGGTCGAACAACCGCGCGGCGGCCGGCGGATCGCCGAGGTCGGCCTGGACCGCGTGCGCGGTGCCGCCCTCGGCCGTGATCGCGGCAGCGACCTCAGCCGCGGCGTCAGCGCTGTTCAGGTAGCTGAACACGACGGCCGCGCCATCGGCGGCGAGCCGCTCGACGATCGCTCGCCCGATCCCCCGCGAACCCCCCGTGACAAGTGCTGTCTTGTCCCGCAATCCGGTCATAGCCGGAGTATTCCAGGTTGCCGCGTCCCGATCGGCATCGCCCCGCGACACGTGTCAGGGGATGGCCGGCCGGAGGCGGCTGAGGCATATTTGACTCATATCGACTGCGGACAACTGTTCGAATCCTTATTCGGACTAGAGTCCTATGGGACACGATGCGTCGCTCACGGAGGCCGAACGCGAATGGTCTATGTGCTGGCCCTTGCTTGCGCGCTGGTCAACGCGCTCACAAGCGTCCTGCAGCGGCTCGGCGTGCAGAACGCACCCGCCGACGCGGCGCTCAAGCTCAGCCTGCTCAAGCACGCGCTGCGCCGCGGCGTCTGGCTGCTCGGCTTCGCCCTCATGATCGTCTCGTTCCTGCTCCAGGCTGTCGCCCTGCACATCGGCAGGCTCTCCGAGGTGCAGCCGATCCTGACCACCGAGCTGGTGTTCCTCGCAGCGATCCTGGCCATCTGGTTCCGGTTCAGGATCGGGCGCCGCGAGTGGATCGGCGCGGTTGCCGTCACGGCCGGCCTGTCGTTCTTCCTGTACTACGCCGCGCCGCGGTACGGCATGACGCCGCCGCCCGCCTGGCGGTGGGCTGTCGCCGGGGGTGTCTGCGTGGGCATCATCATCGGCGCCGTCCTGCTGGCCATGCGCGGGCCGCGGTGGTGGCGTGCCACCATGTTCGGCACGGCCGCGTCGATCAGCTTCGCCTTCACCGCGGCATGCACCAAGGTGGTGTCGGACTTCGCCACCGCGGACTGGACGCAGCTGTACAAGCACTGGCAGGTGTACGCGCTCGCCGTGTTCGGCGCTCTCGCGGTCTTCCTGACCCAGAACGCCATCCACGCGGGCCCGCTCGTCGCGTCCCAGTCGACGCTGGTGCTGATCGACCCGCTGGCGAGCATCTGCATCGGCATCGGGCTCTTCGGCGACGACCTGCAGACTGGCGGCGCGAACGGGCCGCTGGAGGCGCTCGCCCTTCTCGTCGCCTTCCTCGGCGCGTTCTGGCTCGCCAGGTCGCCGCTGATCGCCGCCATGAACGAGGGAGAGCGGCTGGAACTGCAACCCCGGCGATCCCGGTCGGCCCCGCTGCCGGGCACGGCACCCTGAGGCCGCCATGGACTTCGATATCCCGGCAGAGCTCACGGCCTACCTCGCCGAGCTTGACGCCTTCATCGACCACGAGATCCGCCCGCTCGAGCACGCAGACGACAACATCAAGTTCTTCGATCACAGGCGGGAAGACGCCCGCACGGACTGGGACCGCGGCGGCCTGCCGAACCGCGAGTGGGAGGCGCTGCTCCGCGAGGCGGTCAGGCGCGCGGACGCGGCCGGGCACTACCGGTACGCGTTCCCTGCCGAGTACGGCGGCAAGGACGGCAGCAACCTGGGCATGGCCGTGATCCGCGAGCATCTGGCCAGCAAGGGTCTCGGCCTGCACTGCGACCTGCAGAACGAGCATGCGATCGTCGGCAACAACGTCGGCCTGCTGCTGATGCTCCGATACGGGAGGGCCGGGCAGCGCGCCGAGTGGGTCGAGGACCTCGCCACGGGCCGGCGCGGATTCGCGTTCGGCATCACCGAGCCTGCGCACGGGTCGGACGCCACCTTCATGGAGACCACGGCCGTCAGGGACGGCGACACGTGGGTCATCACCGGCGAGAAGACCTGGAATACCGGCATGCACGCGGCATCGCACGACCTGATCTTCGCGCGCACCAGCGGCGAGCCAGGTGACGCCGACGGGATCACGGCCTTCCTGACCCCGGTCAGTTCGCCAGGATTCACCGTCGAGGAGTTCCTCTGGACGTTCAACATGCCGACCGACCACGCGCACGTGCGGTTCCGTGACGTCCGGGTTCCCGAGAGCGCGATCTTCGGCGGCGAGGGCCGCGGCCTGCAGGTCGTGCAGCATTTCTTCAACGAGAACCGGATCAGGCAGGCCGCATCCAGCCTCGGCGCCGCGCAGTTCTGCATCAACGAGTCCGTCGCGTACGCCAAGGAGCGCAAGCCGTTCGGCAAGCCGCTCGCGGCCAACCAGGCGATCCAGTTCCCGCTCGTTGAACTGCAGACCCAGTGCGAGATGCTGCGCGCGCTCATCCACAAGACCGCCTGGCTCATGGACACCGGCGGGCCGTTCTCGGCATCCGACAAGGTGTCGATGTGCAACTACTGGGCCAACCGGCTGTGCTGCGAGGCGGCTGACCGGGCAATGCAGGTGCACGGCGGACTCGGCTACTCCCGGCACAAGCCGTTCGAGCACATCTACCGGCACCACCGCCGCTACCGGATCACCGAGGGCGCCGAGGAGATCCAGATGCGGCGGGTGGCCGGCTACATGTTCGGCTACATGCGCCAGCGCGCCCCGAAGGGCGTGACGGAGAACTAGGGGGTGTCTGTGGCCGACACCGCTGTCCCGGTCAAGGACCTGGCCAGGGCGCTCGGGCCGTGGGTCAGCAAGCCCGCCTCGATTGAGGGACTAGCACGGATGTCCGGCGGGGCCTCGCGCGAGATCTGGGCGTTCGACGCGGTCGGAGCAGACGGTTCGCGGAGCGAACTCGTGCTGCGCCGGGATCCGCCAGGAAGGCCGAGCGAACCGGCGGCTATACACCGCGAGGCACAGGCGCTCAGCCTTGCGGCAAGCGAAGGCCTCCCGGTCCCCGAGCTGCTCTTCATGTCGGAGGGACCAGGCTTGGGCGCGGCCGGCATGGTGATGCGCCGGGTGGCAGGCGAGACCATCGCCCGCAGGATCTTGCGCGACGAGCGGTATGAGCGCGCGCGCGAGCTCCTAGTCGGTCAGTTCGGCAGGTTCGCGGCTGGCCTGCACGCGATCGGGCCGCCCGCGAACTTCCCGTGCCCCGACCCGCTCGCGGACTTGCGGGCCACGCTCTCAGCGTTCGACGAGCACAGCCCGGTGTTCGACACGGCCATCGAGAAGCTTGCGGCCGAGCAGCCGCCGCAGCGCGATCCCGTGCTGGTGCACGGCGACCTGCGCCTCGGCAATGTCATCGTCGGGCCAGACGGGCTGCGCGCCGTGCTGGACTGGGAGCTGACCCACGCCGGGAACCCGGCCGAGGATCTGGGCTGGCTATGCGTCAAGGCATGGCGGTTCGGCGCCGCGGCGCCGGTGGCCGGCCTGGGTACCCGCGAGGAGCTGCTGGCCGCCTACCGGGCCGCGGGCGGCGCCGACATCGGCGTGGACGAGCTGCGGTGGTGGGAGATCCTCGGCACCCTGCGGTGGGGCGTCATCTGCATGACGCAAGCTCAGGCGCACCTGTCGGGGGCGCATCCCTCGGTGGAGCTCGCCGCGATCGGGCGCCGCGTGTGCGAACAGGAGTGGGACCTGCTCCTGCTGCTCGCTCCCGAGGCCGCGGCGAAGGCGGCCAGGCGGCGGCCGCGGCCGAGCGGTGACCCCCGGCCTGCGCCCGCGCCGCACGGCAGGCCGACCGTGAGCGAGCTGCTCGAGGCGGTCAGGGCGTTCCTGACCGACCAGGTGATGCCGGCGACCGGCGGTCAGGTCGCGTTTCACGCGAGGGTCTCAGCCAACGTGCTCGGCATCGTCGCGCGCGAGCTTGAGCTCGGCCCGCTGCCTGAAGGTGCCGACCTCGCCGACAACGTCGCCGCCAGGCTCGCCGTAGCCAACCCCCGGTACTTCACGACGTGACAGCGACGGGGCGGGCGTGACCGCTCAGAGACGTTCAAGCTGGTGCCAGAAAGGGCTGGAATGGCTCGCGGACACGCTCTATACGCAGGTGCCGGCCGGGCAGGAAGGCGGCGTGGCCCGCTAGCGTGACCCTGAGCCGCCCGCGGCGCAGGTGGCCTGCTATTTCATGCTTGGACAAGACAAGCCGCACGGGCCAATCGACGCAGGGAGTCTCCAGTGATCATTGACTGCGCTCATTACCGGGACGGCCGCAGGCAAGAGGAGGGCCCCGTCTCGCTCGAGGACGCAGCTGCCAGGACCAAGCAGGGCGGGTTCGTCTGGCTGGGGCTCTACGAACCGGACCCTGGGGAGCTCGACCTGGTGCGCGTGGCCTTCAACCTGCACGAGCTGGCCGTCGAGGACGCCAGGACCGAGCATCTGCGCCCGAAGGTCGAGCTATACGGCGACGAGGTGCGCCTGGTCATTTTGCGCACGGCGCGTTACGACGACGCTCGGGAGGAGGTGGACTTCGGCTTCATCAGCGTCTTCCTGGCGCCGACGTTCGTGATCACCGTCCGGCACGGCGTGGCGAGCGAGCTACGGGAGGCCAGGATGCGCCTCGAGCAGCGGCCGGAACTCCTGACCGCGGGCAGCGCCTCGGCGCTGTGGGCGATCCTGGACCAGGTCGTCGACGGGTACGCCCCTGTGGTCGCCGGGCTGGAGCACGACATCGACCAGATCGAGGCGACCGTCTTCTCCGGCAGCGTCGCGCCTACCGAGCGGATCTACTCGCTGCGGCGCGAGGCGACGGACTTCTTTCGCGCCGTCCATCCCCTGCTCGGCGTCGTCGGAACGATCGAGCGCACGGTCGCCCCCGAACTGCAGCCTTACCTGCGTGACGTTCGCGACCACGTGCTGCTGGTCGACGAGGAAGTAGCAGCCCAGCGCGATCTCCTCGGCACTGTCCTTGAGGCCAACATGGCCGTCATCTCGGCCGAGCAGGCCAAGGTCTCCGTTCAGCAGAACGCAACCATCGAGCAGCTCACCATCCTGGCCACGGTCTTTCTCCCGCTCACCTTCGTGACCGGGTTCTTCGGGCAGAACTTCGGCTGGCTGGTCGGGCACATCGACACTCCGGTGGCCTTTGTCGTCTACGGAATCGGCGGCCTGGCCATCCCGCTGGTGCTCCTCTACGGCTGGCTCAGGTTCCGCCGGCCGCCCCGCCCCGAGCCATCGCCAGCAGCCGATGTCGCCATCAGCCGTCCAGCCAGGTGAGCACGGCGCTCGCGAACTCGGCCGGGCGCGCCCCGTGCACGAAATGCCCGGCCGGAATCGTCACTAGGTCGCGGCGCGCCGCTGAGCCGGGTGGCGCGGCGGACGCCAGGCGATCAACCGGGCACGGCCTGGCTGAGCTCGACCAGGTGCCCGTCCGGATCGCGCAGGAAGCAGCGGATCTCTCCGCCCCAGTCATACGGAGGGGCGAGGAATGACACGCCGCGGGCGAGCAGCTCCTCGTAGGAGGCCCGGCAGTCGGCGACGCGCACCGTCATGGCGTGACTGACCTGACCGGGATCGGCCGGCGGCGCGAATGTCACCGCTGGTTTGTCTGCGGTCGGCCCGCCAGGGCTCACGAGCAGTAGCCACGACCCTGCGAATCTGAGCACGACGCTGGTGCCGCCGTACTCGCGGTACAGCTCGGCGCCGAGCCTGTTCACCCAGAAGTCACGTGACGCGGCTGGGTCGGCGACCACCAGTATGTGCGTGACCACGGCGGCCGTTCCGAGCGGATCAGGGGGCAAGGTCGGTGGGCTCATCGGACCATGCTCTCAGGCGGTATCGCGCCGGACCACGAGTCACAAGGTAACCTCGTGCCGCCGACCGGAAGATTGGATCCGGATGGGCCACTCAGCCGCCCGGATTGCCGGGTTTACCGGCACCAGCCAGATCCAGCGCCGGTTGACAGCGACCGGCCCGCATCTGGCACAGAACGCGGAAAGGCCCGGCGTATACCGGGCCTGGCCTGCGTAAACGTGGCTCCCGCGATAGGACTCGAACCTATAACCTGCCGGTTAACAGCCGGACGCTCTGCCGATTGAGCTACGCGGGATCGGGCTGCCATCCCTGCCAGGAACCGGGGCCCCTGGCTGATTTACGCCGCGGCCACAAGGGTAGCGCACCTGCGCGGATGAGCGCGCCGGACGGCCGCCGCTGGTGATCGCGCGCGCATAACAATCTCCGTATCGGGCATATCAAGTCCGGTCAGGTGCGCGTGACGCACGCAGGCCGACGGGGCCCTGCTGGACGCGACCGACCTCGGGAAGAGGCCCAGATGCGTTTTTACCGAATCAGCTTCATCGGCGGACTGGCCATCGGCTACGTGCTCGGCGCGCAGGCCGGCCGGGAGCGGTATGAACAGCTGAAGCAGCTTGCCCGCAAGGCCGCCGAGAGCCCTGCCATGCAGCAAACAGCAGGCGCGCTGCAGGCGCAGGCACAGGCGACCGCGAAGACGGCGAAGGACAAAGCGACAACCAGCGTGCGCAAGGGCGCATCCAAGGTGACGAAGCGGTCCAGCACGTCGGGGCGCACCAGCACCGCACGGCGGAAGTCGGCTGGTTCAGCGTCGACGGTTTCGGGTAACGGTGCGACACCGCGGACGACGGGCAGTGATGACAGCCGCCCTTTCGTTCCAGTTGACGGCAGCCTCAGCCACCACCGCCTGATCCAGTAGCTGCCGAAGCCGCTCAGGCGAGGTACTCGCGCAGCATCTGGGCGCGGCCCGGGTGCCGGAGCTTGACCAGCGTCTTGGACTCGATCTGCCTGATCCGCTCCCTGGTCACGCCGAAGTCCCTGCCGACCTCCTCCAGCGTCCGCGGATGGCCGTCGATCAGGCCGAACCGCAGCTGGATGATGCGCTGCTCGCGCGGCGAGAGGGTCTCGAGCACCTGCTCGAGCTGATCCTGCAGCATCATGAACGCCGCCGCCTCCATGGGCACCACTGCGTCGGCGTCCTCGATGAAGTCCCCGAGGTCGGAGTCTTCCTCGCCGATCGGCGCCTGCAACGACACCGGCTCCTGCGCGATCCGCTGGATCTCGGCGACCCGGCCGGCCGGAATGCCCATCTCCTCGGCCACCTCAGCCGGAGTCGGCTCACGACCCAGGTCCTGGTGCAGCTGCCGCTGGATCCTGGCCATCTTGTTGATGGTCTCGACCATGTGCACGGGGATCCTGATCGTCCGTGCCTGATCGGCGATCGCCCTGGTGATCGCCTGCCTGATCCACCAGGTCGCGTACGTGGAGAACTTGTAGCCCTTGGTGTAGTCGAACTTCTCGACCGCCCTGATCAGGCCGAGGTTGCCCTCCTGGATCAGGTCGAGGAAGACCATGCCGCGGCCGATGTACCGCTTGGCGATCGACACCACGAGCCGCAGGTTCGCCTCGATCAGCCGCTGCCTGGCACGGTCCCCCTGGTCGGCGATCACCGCGAGCTCGGCACCGCTCGGCCCGGCGCCGACCACCTTGCAGCCGCCGTGCGACATCTCCCTGGCGAACAGGCCAGCCTCGATGGCCTTCGCGAGCTCCACCTCGTCCCGGGCGGTCAGCAGCGGCACCTTGCCGATCTCGCGCAGGTAGATCCTGACCAGGTCGGAGGTTCCTGACCGGCGCAGCCGGTCCTGGTCATCGCTGCGGCGCGGCTCGTCGGCCTCCTCGGGCCCGGCGTCGATGATCTCAACGCCGTCCTCGGTGAGCATCCGCATCACGTCGTCGATCACCTCGGGCATCAGCTCGCAGCGGTCGAAGGCCGCGTTGAGATCAGCCAGGGCGACGGTGCCGTTCTCCCGCGCTCGCGAGACTAGCTCGGTGACCTGGTCAGCGGTTGCTGTGAGCACAGGAGTCATGGACAACAGTGTGCGTCAGTAACGCTGCGTCGCGCGGTTCGAAAATTGTCACCTGCGGGCAAGTTTGCACGAGCCGCTGATCTGGGTAGAACTTGTTGCCCGGGGCGCCGCCGGTGGAGCGGCCGCCGGGGGGGGGCAGGCGGTCACGCACCCGCTGCGCGCTCGAGCAGCAGCTTGCGCCGCTGCTCGAGGGCCACCAGATCCCCGAACATCCGGTTGTACTCGCCCTGCGAGGTGACCGGGTTCATCCGCTGCAACCGCGACTTGACGGCCACGATCTGCCGGGACACGGCCAGCTCCTCAATCCTGGTCAGGACGTCGTCGGCGAACCTGGCGTCCGGTTCACCGTCGGCGCCTGGCGCCTCCACCGACTCGACGGCCAGCCTCGTCAGGAACATGCGGGCGTTGTCGTTCGGCGCGGCGGCCAGCAGCCGGTCGATCCACTCCCTGGCCGGGCCGGCCGCCGCGACCCCGCCGGAGTCCGCGATCAGCGCGCGCACGGCGCGGTGCGCTGGCGCGGTGAAGACCTCGGGCCCCATGCCGTCGAAGGCAGGCCCGAGCAGCGCTGGCCGCTGGAGCGCCAGCTTGAGCGCCTGCCGCTCGAGGTTGATCACCGGATCGTGCGCGTCGTAGCCGGCTCCCCTGACGGCGCCCGCTTCCTGATCGTCAGCCCGGCGCCGGGCCGGCGCCGCACCCGCGGCACCGCCCTGGCCAGGCGAACCCGCCGTCTCCCCGGCCGCGCCGCTGCGCCGCCCAGACGTTTTCCTGCCTGGTCCGGCCGCGATGTGCTCGGCGATCCGCTGCAGCACCAGGTCCTCGTCCATGAGCCCGAGCCAGCGGTCCACCTTGGTCGCGTAGACCTTGCGCAGCCCGTGGTCCTTGATCCTGGCGACGATCCTGGCGGCCGCGTCCAGCGCGCCGATCGTGCCCTCGGCAGACTCCAGGTCGTAGTCGCTCAGCGCCGCCCGCACCGCGAACTCATACAACGGCTGCCTGCTGGCGATCAGGTCCCTGACCGCCGCGTCGCCTTCCTTGAGCCGCAGGTCACACGGGTCGAGCCCGTCCTGCTGGACGGCGACGAACGTCTGCGTGACGAACCGCTCCTCCATGCCGAACGCGCGCAGCGCTGCCCGCAGGCCGGCCGCGTCCCCGTCGAAGGTGAATACCACCTCGCCCCTGAGCTGGCTGTCGTCCATCAGCAGCCGCCGCAGGATCGCGATGTGACCCTCGCCGAACGAGGTACCGCTGGTGGCCACCGCGGTGGTCACGCCCGACAGATGGCAGGCCATCACGTCGGTGTAGCCCTCGACGATCACCGCCTGCCTGCGCTGGGCAATGTCGCGCTTGGCCAGGTCCGCGCCGTACAGCACCGAGCTCTTCTTGAAGATCGGGGTCTCCGGCGTGTTCAGGTACTTGGGCCCGGTGTCGTCGGCGGCGAGCTTGCGCGCGCCGAACGCGAGCACGTCGCCGGACAGGTCCCTGATCGGCCAGATCAGCCGGCCGCGGAACTTATCGGTCAGGCCATGCCTGCCGCGGCCGGCCAGTCCCCCGGTGAGCAGTTCCTCCTCGGTGAACCCCAGCTTGCGCAGGTGCCTGGTGGTCATCTCCCAGTCGTCAGGGGCGTAGCCGACTCCGAATCGCTCCGCGTCGGACAGGTCAAAGCCGCGCGAGGTGAGGAATTCACGGGCCGTGGCGGCACTGGCGGTCGAGAATTGTTGAACATAGAAATCCGCGGCCGCCCGGTGCGCCTCGATCAGCCGGCGCCGCCGCGACTGCTCCTGGCCGGGCACGGTGCCGCCCTGCTCGTACCGGAGTTCGATGCCGGCCCTGGCCGCCAGCCGCTCAACGGCCTCGGTGAACCCCAGGCTGTCGATCTTGCGCACGAACGCGATCACGTCGCCGCCCTCGGCGCACGAGAAGCAGTACCACAGCCCGCGGGCGGGCGTGACGTTGAACGACGGGGTCTTTTCCTCGTGGAACGGGCAGAGTCCCTTGAGCGAGCCGCCGCCAGCGCTGCGCAGCTGCAGGTACTCCCCGACAACCTCGGCGATCGGCGAGCGGGAGCGGACGGCCTCGATGTCCTCGTCGCGGATCCGGCCTGGCACGTTGCGAGTGTAGCCCCGGGCCGGCACGGAAGGCCGGTTATCTCGCGGGACGTGCCGATGTTCCGATCTTCCGCGACTGGCACCGACGGGGGATGTGCCAGCCGCGGAGCTGCGAGCGGCGGGGAGGAATGCGGGAGGCGGCAGGCGCGCACGGGGGCGGCGGGCCCGCAGGACTCGTCCGCCCGTCTCGGTTTGCGCGGGTGCGCCAGGCGAACACCTGTTACAGCGCTCGCGGAGGGGTCAGCGATTCCAGCTACGCAGCGTGATATAGCTAACAGGCAGCAGAACTCTTTCAAGGGGGCATAACCGAACGTGTCAGGCTTGTCGCCTCCGCCGGGCGGATCGGCCCGCCTGCTCGTGCTCTGGGACGTCGACTACACGCTGGTCAACGCGTCGGGAGTGGGCTGGCACCTGTACAGCGCCGCCTTCACCGAGCTGTTCGGCAGGGAGCTGCCAGCGGCCGCCAAGGCCGCGAGCATGGCCGGCAGGACCGACCACGCGATCGTGCTCGACGTGCTCAGCCTGGCCGCAGTGCCCGATCCCGGCGAACAAGTCAGGCCCTTTGAAGCGGCCCTGGCCAGGCTCGGACGCGGCGCGCACGGCATGGTCGCCGAGTCAGGCAAGGCACTGCCGGGCGCGCCAGAGGCGCTGGACGCGCTTGCCGCGGTCCCCGGCGTCGTGCAGTCGGTGCTGACCGGGAACGTCAGGCAGGTCGCCGAGGCGAAGCTGGCGCCGCTCGGCCTTTCCGTGCACCTCGATCTAGCGGTCGGCGCCTACGGGAACGAGCACGAGGCCAGGACCGAGCTCGTGCCGCTGGCCAGAACGCGCGCCGCCGCGGCCTACCGGGCAGACTTCAGCGGCGAGGCGACGGTCCTGGTCGGCGACACGCCGCTGGACGTCGCCGCCGCGCTGGCAGCCGGCGCGCGGGCTGTCGCCGTCGCGACCGGCCAGTTCCCCGCGGCAGCGCTCAAGGCGGCAGGAGCCAGCGCCGTGCTGGCCGACCTGACCGGCACGGCCCAGGTGATCGCCGCGGTGCTGGGCAGCCCTGACCGCTACCAGCCGCGGCCCGCGTAACGCTGCTCGGGCGGCAGCGTGTCCAGGTTCAGGCCGACCATCGGCTCGCCGAGTCCGCGTGACACCTTCGCGATCACGTCGGGGTCGTCGTGGAAGGTCGTGGCCTTCACGATCGCCGCGGCGCGCGCCGCCGGATCACCGGACTTGAAGATGCCAGAGCCGACGAACACGCCGTCGGCACCGAGCTGCATCATCATCGCCGCGTCGGCAGGGGTCGCCAGGCCGCCGGCCGTGAACAGCACGACAGGCAGCTTGCCGGCCGCGGCCACGTCTGCCACCAGCTCATACGGCGCCTGCAGCTCCTTGGCCGCGGTATAGAGCTCCTCCGGCGACAGTCCGGCCAGCCTGCGGATGTCGGCCCTGATGCTGCGCATGTGCCTGGTCGCCTCGACGACGTTGCCGGTGCCGGCCTCGCCCTTGGACCTGATCATCGCCGCGCCCTCGGCGATCCGCCGCAGCGCCTCGCCGAGGTTCGTCGCGCCGCACACGAACGGCACGGTGAACGCCCACTTGTCGACGTGATGGGCCTCGTCGGCCGGCGTCAGCACCTCGGACTCGTCGATGTAGTCCACGCCGATCGCCTGCAGCACCTGAGCCTCGACGAAGTGCCCGATCCGGCACTTGGCCATGACCGGGATCGAGACGGCCGCGATGATCCCGTCGATCATGTCGGGGTCGCTCATCCGCGCAACCCCGCCCTGGACCCTGATGTCGGCAGGGACGCGCTCCAGCGCCATGACCGCCACGGCACCTGCGTCCTCGGCGATCTTCGCGTGCTCGGGGGTGACCACGTCCATGATCACGCCGCCCTTGAGCATGTCCGCCATGCCACGCTTGACCCGCTGGGTACCGGTGACCGGTGCGGTGCTGTCGGTGGAACCTGGGACTGACACGGAAGTTCCTTACGTTTGAACCATCGTTTGATACCTCCATGGTAGGCGGTGTCCCGCCCATCCCCGTGAGCCCTGCCGCGCTTCCCGGCTCACCTGTGGGGTTGGGCGAGCGGGCGGTGCGGAGCTCTCAGCCGGCCAGGTGCGGCATGTCGGTGCCCTGCTCGCCCATGCCGATCGGCGCGAGCGTGTCGTCGATCTCGAAGAACTCCGGCATCGGAGCGCCGCCGGCCAGTCGCAGGGTCCTGGCCAGCGGCCGCCGCCGGGCGGCGCGCGTGACGGCTACCGCGTCGTTATAGAACTTCCTGGCGATGAAGACCTGCTGTGCCGTCGACTCCAGCTCGGAGACCAGTTCCTCGCCGCCGCGGCCAGGCTCGACCGAGTCACGGAAATCCGGTCCGCTGAACACGTTCCGGAGCGCCCTGGTCAGGTCGCTCTCGGCTAGCTCGCGCCCGGTGGTGGCCGACCTGGCGTCGTGCGCCAGGTCGGCGACCAGAACGCTCGCGGCCGGGTCGAGCAAGCCGGACGAGGCGATCTCCAGCGCCACCGAACTCCGCCTGACCAGGGCCGCGTCCAGCCCCGCGCGGGCTCCTTCGACCCTGGCGTGCAGCCGGTCAAGCCGCCCGGCCCGCCACGACACGTACACGCCGCTGATCGCCAGCACGGCGATCACGATCAGGCTGATGACAGGGCTCATCACGCGCTCGCAGCCGCGGCCGAGCCGGCCGCCGGCAGAACGGCCTGGTACACCTTGACGACGTCGCGGGCGATCTTGCTCCAGTCGTAGTCGCGGACGGCAGCCGACGCGCCAGCCGACAGCGTCGCGCGGCGCTCCGGGTCATCGAGCAGGCGCCCGATCGCGCCCGCGAGGTCGGCGGCGTCGCCGCTGGTGAACAGCTCCCCCGCGCGGCCGCCGCGCAGCACCCGCCTGAACGCGTCCAGGTCACTGGCAACGATCGGGGCGCCGGCCGCCATCGCCTCAGCGAGCACGATGCCGAAGCTCTCGCCGCCGGTGTTGGGCGCGCAGAACACGTCGACCGAGTGGTAGACCTGCACTTTCACGGCCTCGCTGACCTGGCCGAGCAGCACGACCCTGTCCCGCAGCCCCGCGGGCACCCTGGCCATCACCTCGGTGGTGTCGCCGGGCCCTGCGACCAGCAACCGCAGCCCTGGCCGCTCGAACCCGATCAGCTCGAACGCCCGCAGCAGCACCGCCAGGCCCTTGCGCGGCTCGTCCATCCGGCCGAGGAAGCCGATCGCGCCGCCCTCGCCCGGCCATCCGGCCAGCGGTTCAGCCTTCTCGAAACGGGAGATCGTGACGCCGTTGGGGATCAGTACCGCGTCGCCGCCCAGGTGATGCACCAGCGTGGTCCGCGCCGCCTCGGACACCGCGATCCGGCCGCTCACCTTCTCCAGCGCCGAGCGCAGCATCGGCTCGGCGGCGTGCAGCGCCCGCGACCTGGCGGTGGCGCCGTGCAGGGTCGCGACGATCGGCCCGTCGAAGACCCAGCATGCGATCAGCGACAGGCTCGGCGCAGCCGGCTCGATGCACGTGCAGCACCTCGAAGTTGCCGTCCTTGATCCACCGGCGAACCCGGTTGGCGGACAACGGGCCGAACGACAGCCTGGCGACCGAGCCGTTGTAGGGAACCGCGACCGCCCGCCCGGCGGGGACGACATAGCCGGGCAGCGCCGCGTCGTCGTCGGCGGGCGAGATCACCGACACCGTGTGGCCCATATCGATCAGGGCTTCGGCCAGGTCCCTGATGTGCTCCTGGACCCCGCCGGGCACGTCCCAGGAGTACGGGCAGACGACGCCTATCTTCAAGGCCCGCCCGCCTCTCCTCGCCCGCCGGGCCCGCGCGACGTGTCAGGGACCGTCTTCTGGGCCGCGGCGGCGCCGTTCTTCCTGGCCGACCGCTCCCTGCCGGCGACCTTCGCCCGCGCCGCGGCGAGCCGCTCCGGGTCAAGGTCGGCGACGAAGACGCGCTGCAGCATGTGCCAGTCCGCCGGGTGTGCCCTGATCCCTTCTTGGAAGACGCGCGCGATTTCCTGGGTCATAGCGGCGGCCTTCTGCCACCGGTCACCGACCTCGGGCACCGGAATCTCCTCATGCACGTGGATGCCCCAGCGGTCACCCTCGTACCACAACGTCGCGGGCATCAGCGCGGCACCAGTCTGCACCGCCAGAGCGGCCGGTCCGCCCATCATTAGTGCTTTTTCCCCGAAGAAGTCGACCTCTATTCCGGCGCCCGTCACGTCGCGGTCGCACGGCAGCGCCACCATCTTGCCCGCCCGCAGGCGCTGGGCCAGGACACCGAACGGGCTCAGCCCCCCGCTGGCGGGGAGCACCTCCATTCCGATCGCCTCTCGGAATGCCACGAACCGCTCGTAGACCGATTCCGGTTCAAGGCGCTCCATCACGGTGGTAAACGAACCTGCCCCTTTGGCGATGATCCACGCACCGGCCTGATCCCAGTTGCCCATGTGCGGCAACGGAACGACCACTCCCCGGCCAGCGGCCAAGTGCGCCAGCAGGGTAGCGGCCTCGCCAGTGTCCACGGTCCCGTCGACGAGCCTGTTGGTGCTCAGCACGGGAAGCCGGAAGATCTCCAGCCAGTACCTGGCGTAGGACTCCATCGAGGCGCGGGAGGCAGCCCTGAGTTCCTGGCCAGTGGCGCCAGGACCGAGCACCCGCAGCAGGTTGCCTTCGAGCATCCGGACACCCGGGCCTTGCCTGCGCCAGGCGATGCTGGCGACGAAGCGGAACGCTGCGGCGGCCCAGGACTCCGGCATGCGGCACACGGCCGACCAGCCGAGCGCGTACGCGGCTCCGACCAGCCGCGCCTTAAGCGTCGGCCCGGCCTTCTCAGCGGCCACCCATACCTCCGAGACTCACGTTCGGCGCGACCGGCGGCTGCGTGACCGCGATCGCCGCGCCGACGGGACACCCTTAAGTCATCGCGCGGCCGGCCGCTTCCGCCACGCCTGCCTGGCGCGATGCCGCCGCCCTGCGCACCGCCCATACCCGCTGACCGAAGGTGAACGCGCTCAGCGCGGCGAGGATCCAAAGTCCTATGGAAAGGACATACGGTACGCCAAGACCAGACAATCCGATAGCAACCAGGCCGATCAGCAACCGCTCGGCCCGCTCGGCGATTCCCACGTCGCAGCTCAGCCCGACGCCTTCGGCACGAGCCTTCGCGTATGAGACTAGTAGGCCGGCGACCAGGCAGAACAGCGCTACGGCCGCAAGCAGCCTGTCGTGACCGCCGGTCGCCAGCCAGATCGCGATCCCCGCGAACACCGCCGCGTCCGAGACCCGGTCGAGGGTGGAGTCGAGGAAGGCGCCGAAGACGCCAGTGCTGCCCTGGATCCTGGCCAGCGTGCCGTCCAGCATGTCGGTGAGCACGAAGCCGGTGCACACCATCGTCCCGGCGAACAGGTGTCCGGTCGGGAACAGGCTCAGCGCTCCTGCTGTCATCCCGACCGTCCCGGTCACGGTCAGCATGTTCGGGGTCACCGGGGTACGCGCCAGGGCCCGTCCTACGGGCGTCAGCAGCTGGGCAAGACCGGGTCGCAGCACCTTGAGCATGTCCGTTTGATCTTACTGGCGGATGATCAATCCGTTTCACAAGCCGGGCCGGCCGGATTGTGCCGGCCGCCTCAGCCTGGCGGATTGCCGTCGGGGGCTTGTGGTCGCCGGGGCGGTGGGTAAAGGCTGGCAGCAGCAGCAGACGACATGAACATCAGGAGGCGGTGGTATGGCGGAGAAGGCGACATCGGGCGCCGCCGGCAGGGCACCAGCGGCCGGCCAGCCCGAGAACGTGCGGAACGTTGTGCTGGTCGGCCATTCCGGGTCAGGCAAGACGACGCTGGTCGAGGCGCTGCTCGCCGCGACCGGCACCATCCAGCGGGCCGGTCGCGTCGAGGACGGCAGCACTGTCAGTGACTTCGACGAGGTCGAGATCAGGCAGGGCCGCTCCGTGAACCTGACGCTGGCCCCGTTCGTGCATAACGACGTCAAGGTCAACCTCCTGGACACCCCCGGTTACGCCGACTTCGTCGGTGATCTGCGGGCCGGCCTGCGGGCCGCCGACGCCGCCCTCTTCGCGGTCTCCGCCGCCGACGGGATCGACGGCCTGACCTCGATGCTGTGGGACGAGTGCGCCAGTGCTGGCACACCGCGAGCAGTCGTCATCACCAAGCTCGACCACCACAGGGGCGACTTCAACGAGGCGCTGCAGGCCTGCCGCGCCGCCTTCGGCGAGTCGGTCGCGCCGCTGTACCTGCCGGTAGGCGACGGGCAGGGCACCGTCGACGGGCTGATCGGCCTGCTGTCGGAGCGGTACTTCGACTACACGAGCGGCAAGCGCACCGAGCGCGATCCCGACCCCGAGAACACCGACCAGCTCGAGGCTTATCGCGGCGAGCTGATCGAGTCGATCATCCAGGAGAGTGAGGACGAGGGCCTCATGGACAGGTATCTGTCCGGTGAGGAGATCGACCAGAAGCTCCTGATCGAGGACCTGGAAAAGGCAGTTGCCAGGGGCAGCTTCTACCCGGTGATGCCGGCGGCCGCGCAGCAGGGCATCGGCCTGGCCGAGCTGCTCGAGCTCGTGACGCAGGCGTTCCCGTCCCCGCAGGAACACCCGCTGCCGACCGTGACCACCATCGACGGCAAGCCGGTGAGCAAGATCAGCTCCGATCCGTCAGGCCCGCTGCTCGCCGAGGTTGTCAAGACCACCTCGGACCCGTACGTGGGCCGGATCAGCCTGGTCCGCGTCTTCTCCGGGACGCTACGCCCGGACGCTACCGTGCACGTCTCCGGTCACGGCCGCGCGGCGAGCGGGCATGCCGACCACGACCAGGACGAGCGGATCGGCGCGCTGACGTCGCCGCTCGGAAAGCACCAGCGGACGATCTCCGCCTGCGCCGCTGGTGACATCTGCGCGGTCGCGAAGCTGACCAGCGCCGAGACCGGCGACACCTTGTCCGACAAGGACAACCCCCTGCTGATGGAGTCGTGGCAGATGGCCGAGCCGCTGCTGCCGGTCGCCATCACCGCCAAGTCCAAGGCGGACGAGGACAAGATGAGCCAGGCGCTGTCCAGGCTCGTCGCCGAGGACTCGACGCTGCGGCTGGAGAACAACCCGGAAACCCATCAGCTCGTGCTCTGGTGCATGGGCGAGGCGCACACCGATCTGCTGCTTGACCGGCTCTCCAGCCGGTACGGCGTGGCCGTCGAGACGGTGGGGCTCCGGGTGCCGCTGCGGGAGACCGTCGCGGGCAAGGCCAACGGGCTCGGCAGGAACGTCAAGCAGTCAGGCGGTCACGGCGAGTACGCGATCTGCCACATCGAGGTCGAGCCGCAGCCGTCGGGCGCCGGGTTCGAGTTCGTCGACAAGATCGTCGGAGGCGTCGTCCCGCGGCAGTTCATTCCGTCGGTGGAGAAGGGCGTGCGAGCCCAGATGGAGCAGGGCGTTGTCGCCGGCTACCCGATGGTCGACATCAAGGTCACGCTCTACGACGGCAAGGCGCACTCGGTCGACTCGTCGGACATGGCGTTCCAGAAGGCCGGCCGGGCCGCGCTGCGGGACGCCGCGGACAGGGCGCAGCCGCAGCTTCTCGAGCCGGTCGACGAGGTGTCGGTGCTGATCGGCGACGACTACGTCGGCGCGGTGATGTCAGACATGTCCTCGCGCCGCGGCCGGGTGCTCGGCACCGAGCCCGTGCCAGGCGGGCGGACGCTGGTCAAGGCGGAGGTCCCCGAACTGGAGCTGATCAGGTACGCGATCGACCTGCGCTCGATCTCCCAGGGCACGGGCTCGTTCACCAGGTCCTACCTCCGCTACGAGCCGCTCCCTTCGCACTTGCGCGACAAAGTCATGGCCGAGGCCAAGGACAGCTAGCACGCGGCACTTGTCAACGGGGGCGCCCCGTTGCGCGCCGGGCCTGGCGGGGCCGGGCCGGGGCTGGGCCTGACCGGCCTCCTATGCTGCATTCCATGGCGGACAGCGGAGCAGGCGAGCCCGTCCGGCAGCACGGCGCGGGCACGCCAGACGGCTTTCGCCGGCTCTGGATGCCGCACCGGATGGCCTACATCAAGGGCGAGAACAAGCCGGTCGGGCCGGGCACAGGCGACGGCTGCCCGTTCTGCGCGATCCAGGACCTGGCCGACGAGGAAGCACTGATCGTCGCGAGGGGCACGCTGGTCTACGCGGTGCTCAACCTGTACCCGTACAACAGCGGGCACCTGATGATCTGCCCGTTCCGCCACATCGCCGACTACACCGGCCTGGACGAGGCGGAGACCGCCGAGGTGGCCGGTTTCACCAAGACCGCGATGACGGTGCTCAGGGCCGTGTCCGGGGCTCAGGGCTTCAACATCGGCATGAACATGGGCGGCGTCGCCGGCGCCGGGATCGCCGCCCACCTGCACCAGCACATCGTGCCGCGGTGGGGCGGCGACTCCAACTTCATGCCCGTGATCGGCCAGACCAAGGTGCTCCCCCAGCTACTCGCCGAGACCCGCGAGATGCTGGCGGCCGGCTGGAAGGAAGGCGCGGAGCAGCGCTGACGCTCTCGACCCGCAGCCCCTCAGACTTGGATGCGCCGCTCCACGGCGCTGACGATCTCCTCTATCGCCTCGGCGACCGGGACCCCGTTACGCTGCTCGCCGCTCCGGTAGCGGAACGAGACGGCGCCCGCCGCGATGTCATCGTCGCCGGCCAGCAGCATGTACGGCACCTTCTGCTGCTGCGCGGTCCTGATCTTCTTCTGCATCCGGTCCGAGCCCGCGTCGACCTCTACCCTGATGCCGCGCTCGCGCAACCGCGCAGCGACGTCCCCCAGATACGGCACGTGCGCGTCGGCGATCGGGATCCCGACGACCTGGACAGGGGCCAGCCATGGCGGGAAGGCGCCGGCGTAGTGCTCGACCAGGATGCCGAAGAACCGTTCTATCGAGCCGAACAGGGCTCTGTGGATCATCTGCGGCTGTTGCCTGGTCCCGTCCGCGGCGGTGTATTCGATCCCGAACCTGCCAGGTTCCTGGAAGTCGACCTGCAGGGTGGAGAGCTGCCAGCGGCGTCCGATCGCGTCCCGCACATGCACGTCGATCTTGGGGGCGTAGAACGCGCCCTCCCCCGCGGCGATCACGTAAGGGAGCCCGGACACGTCGAGCGCGTGCTTGAGTGCCGCCTCGGCCTTATCCCACTCCGCGATCTCGCCGACGAACTTCTCAGGCCTGGTCGACAGCTCGGCCTCGAACTCGGTCAGGCCGTAGTCGCGCAGCAGCCCGACCACGAAGTCGAGCAGGCTGGCGAGCTCGTCGGCGAGCTGGTCTGGCCGGCAGAAGATGTGCGCGTCGTCCTGGGTGAATCCGCGCGCCCTGGTCAGCCCGTGCACGACCCCTGACTTTTCGAACCGGTAGACGGTCCCGAACTCGAACAGCCGCAGCGGCAGCTCGCGGTAGGAACGCCCGCGCGACGCGTAGATCAGGATGTGCATCGGGCAGTTCATCGGCTTGGGGTAGTAGCTCGCGCCCTCCATCTCCATGGGCGGGTACATCCCGTCGGCGTACCAGTCCAGGTGCCCCGAGGTCTCGAACAAGGTCGACTTGGTGATGTGCGGGGTGTTGACGAACTCGTAGCCGGCCTCGATGTGCCTGCGCCGTGAGTAGTCCTCGAGCACCCGGCGGATGGTGCCGCCTTTGGGGTGGAACACGGGCAGCCCGCTGCCGATCTCGCTCGGGAACGAGAACAGGTCGAGCTCGGCCCCCAGCCGCCGGTGGTCGCGCCGCTCGGCCTCGGCGAGCATCGTCAGGTACTGGTCCTGCTCGTCGCGCGAGGGCCACGCGGTGCCGTAGATCCGCTGCAGCTGCGGGTTCTTCTCGCTGCCGCGCCAGTAGGCGCCGCCGCTGCGCATCAGCTTGAACGCGGGAATGTTCCTGGTGCTCGGCAGGTGCGGGCCGCGGCACAGGTCCTTCCAGACCGCGTCGCCGGTCGCCTGGTCGACGTTGTCGTAGATGGTCAGTTCGGGCCCGCCGACCTCCACGGACTCCTCGGCGCCCACCCCGCCGCCCTTGAGGCCGATGAGCTCCAGCTTGTACGGCTCGGCTGCGAGTTCCGCGCGCGCCTGCTCGTCGGAGACGACCCGGCGGCTGAACCGCTGGCCCTGCTTGACGATCTGGCGCATCCGCTGCTCGATCGCCTTGAGGTCGCCGGGGCTGAACGGCTCGGCGACGTCGAAGTCGTAGTAGAAGCCGTTCTCGACCGGCGGGCCGATCCCCAGCCTGGCGTCCGGGTGCAGTTGCTGCACGGCCTGGGCGAGCACGTGCGCGGCGGAATGCCGCACGATCGCGAGCCCGTCGGGCGACCCGGCGCCTACCGGCTCGACGGCGTCGCCGTCGCCGAGCTGCCAGGCCAGGTCCCTGAGGGTCCCGTTGACCTTCGCGGCGACCAGCGCGCCCGCGTGGCCGGCCTCGCCGGACTCCGGGGCGCTGGCCAGCGCGTCACCCGCCGTCGTGCCAGCTTCCACCACGTGCTCGCGTCCGGCGAGTGTGATGTGCAGCTTGTCGGCAGGCACGGCTAGCTCCTTCATCGTGCGTCAGTGGATGGGCGTTCGCGGCGTTCGTCACCGCAAGCTTCGATGCTAGCGGTCGCGCCGCCGTCACCGCGCGCGAGTTTCCGCCCGCGGCGCGCCCGCGCCTGGCCCCGCCCAGCCCGCTACAGGGGCGTGACCGTGACCAGGGTCTCCTGAGTGGAAGTACGCGACCCGGTGGCGGCCGCGACCGGCCGGATCACCGTGACGGGGACGGTGCTGTCCCGCGGCTCGCGAACCGCGCTGGCCGAGTCGAGGCTGACGGATGCCCGCGGCCGCCTGCTCGCGCACGCCACGCCGGGCTGCATGCTCTTCGACATGCCTGCCTAGCGGCCGGGTACCGCGCACGCCAAGGGGGCTGGCGGCGCGGTACCCGGTCACCTCGCTAGCAATCCGGAGACAAGGCCCTGGATTTGACAAGGCCGACGGTCGCGCCAAAGGCGACCAGGCTTCCAGCCGGGGGGATGGTCCGGATGATGGTTCCGATCGGGACGTCGCAGCTAGTGGCGAGCCCGGTCGAGCCGACCGTCAGGCCGGCTGCCCGGATGTCCGCGGCGGCTTGTGCGGGAGTCTCGCCGGTGACGTCTGGCACGGGGATCGTCCGTGGGTTGGCGCACACGAGGAGACCGATTGCCGTGCCGAACGGAACCGGCGTGTTGGATGCCGGCGTAGTGGACACCACGCGGCCGGGATTGATGCCATTGCAGTTGGTGGTGGTGGTCTGACCCCCGGCGGCCAGGCCGAAGCCAGCGAGCGCCGTGCCTGCCTGCCCTGGCAGGAGGCCAGCCACGGATGGCACGTTGACCTGGTCCGGCGAGCAGATCCGCGCCAGCCGCGTGTCCCAGCTGTCGTTGAAGTACTGCTGCGTGGTGATCGCGCACGTGGTGTTGCCGATCTGCCTGTTCTCGACGGCGACCGACGAGTTGTTGCTGAAGATGGTGTTGTCGCCGTTGTCGCCGGTGATCAGGGTCTGCATGCTCCCTGCCGGGCTCGGCAGGCTCCCGTTGAACACGAACGCGTCGACGGCGTCGGACACGGTCAGGTTCTTGCTCGGGTCGGTGTAGGCCCAGTTCAAGAACACGGCCTCGGTGCCATTGGCGTTGAGCCCGACCCCGACTGAGCCGTTGAGCTCATAGGAGTTTCCCTGGTCGACGATCAGCTGTGAGTCGGTGAGCTGGTTGGTGGTGACGTCGACGTACCCGTACCGCACGGTGGACGCGAAATTCGGCGGCTGCTGGCGGACGCTGTGAGTGAACCAGACCCGGGTGCCGTCGAAGACCGGTGTCGTGTCAAGAAAGCCGTCGATGAAGTCGATGAAGTCGTCGCCGGGCTCGAACACCACTCCATTCTGATCATACGGGGAGCTGATCATGGCCTGCAGCGTCACGGTCGGGTTCGACGTGCCGGTCCCGTCCATCCGGTACAGCTGGTATCCGGTGTTCGGGATGGCGCCGAGGAACCAGGCCGACGGTGAACTGATCATCGGCTCGCCGGCGTTGATGGCCGGCGGGGCCTGAGATCCGACCGTGAAGGTGGGGAAGCTCACGTTGTTGCCCGCGTACAGGTCGGCCTTGTTGATCGCGAAGACCGAAAATGCCTGGAATGTTCCGTTGTTCTGGAAGATGTTGCCCTGGAACAGCGCGGCGTTGCGGTCCTGGCCGAGCATCACGTGGTCCAGGATGTTGCCGGGAGCGTACGGGCCGCCGCTGAAGGTCAGCCGGTACCAGTGCCAGCGGCCGCACGGGTCGCTGGTGTTGCTGACCGCCACGTACAAAGCCGGGGCCTCGGTTCCGGCAAAGCTAATGACCGGGACCGACATGATGAAGTGACCCTGGACGTTGTCGTACTGCACCCGCGGGTCGCCGAGCCGCTCGGCGGTCTGCAGGAACGTCGTGAGCGGCAGCCCGGACCCCAGGCACTGCGGGACGCCGTTGTTGTCGAGGATCTGAATGAAACCGCTCAGACCCGTAATGCTCACGCCGGAGAGAACCTCGACGATCTGGCTGCCGTTGGTGGCCGACTCAGGCTCGGGGATACCTGGCAGGCCATCGGGGATGCCTGGCAGGGGGCCAGACTGGCCGGCTGTGACCTCGCTCGTCCCGTCGAACTGCGAGGTGATCTCCGCGCCATTAGGCGTGGTGACGATCGAGTGCGGGGTGAACGTCTTAGCTGCCCGTGACGCGGGCTGACCCTTCAAGGTCTTCATCAGCCGCCGCACGTCTACGGTGTGCGGTGCGGCGTGCGCGGCCCCTGCCCTTCTGGGCTTCAGGACTCTCGGCGCAGTTGCCGGCGTGACGGCGTGCGGGTTCGCTGGCACGCCGCCGCGCGCAAAGCGCGGCGCAGGTACGGTCAGGTGGCTCGGCGAGGTGCCCCGCGGCGCGGCAGAAGCTACGCCGGTCCCGGCGACGCCAGCGATGGCAGCGAGCGCGGACATCGCTGCGGCCGCCAGCGGCAGGCTTCGTCTAACGATCTTCACTAAATACCCTTCCACGATGGGATTCCAGGTTCATCACGGCTTGGCCGTATCCGCGGTTCACCCGCCGGGGCCTGTGGCCGGCGGCAATCAGGCCTACGGCGTAGGCTCACCGTCGTGCCAGCACGGCAGCCCGCACTGCAGGTGACGTCGCGGAACGCGGCGTTCCAGCAGTGGCTGGCGCTGTTGTCCAATCGGGGGAAGCGGCAGCGGCTGGCGGCGTTCATCGTCCAGGGCGTGCGCCCGATCACGGTCGCGGTGCAGCGGGGCTGGCCGCTTCGCGCCGTGCTCTACGACATGAGCAGGCCGCTGACCAGCTGGGCCAGCGACACGATCGCGGCGTCCGGGGCACGCCAGGTCGCCATGGCGCCTGAGCTTCTCAGGGAACTCGGCGAGAAGGACGGCGACCCGCCCGAGATCGTCGCCGTCGCTGAGCTGCCGCCCGACGACCTCGCGCGGATTCCGTCGGGCCCTGACCTGCTGGCCGTCGTCTTCGACCGGCCCGCTGGCCCTGGCAACATCGGAACACTGATCCGCTCGGCCGATGCCTTCGGCGCACACGGGCTGGTCGTGACCGGGCACGCCGCCGACCCGTACGACCCGAGGTCAGTGCGCGCATCCACGGGGTCCCTGTTCGCCGTCCCCGTCGTCAGGACGGCCAGCCAGGCGGACGCCGTCCGCTGGGCCAGGGACAGATCGGCGACCATCGTCGGGCTAGACGAGACGGGCGAGGCGGACGTAGCAGGTATCACGCTGACGGGACCGACCGTGATCGTCATCGGCAACGAGACGGCGGGCCTCAGCGCGGCCTGGAGGCAGGCATGCGACACCCTGGCACGCATCCCGATCACCGGCGCGGCCAGCTCGCTCAACGCCGCCAGCGCAGCGACCGTGGCGCTGTACGAGGCCGCCCGCCAGCGACGCGGGACATCGTCAAGTTCTCCTGCGCATTGAGTACCGGAGTTACCTAGCCCGTCGAGCCTGGTGATGCCCCGAATACACTCCCGGCGGAACGGTCATGCCGTTCCGTCGCCCTGGTACCAGAGCGCGGCCTGCTTAGGCGATGAGGAGGCGAAGGCCGATATCTGCGGCGTCCAGAGCGGCGAGCTCGCGGTTGCGCTCGGCCCACCGGCCCGTGACGAGGTCAGCACGGAGATTGCGCACCGCCCTCCGCTCCGCGTCCTGCCCGACTCTGGCCCAGACCGATATTCCGCGGCGAACACCGTCCTCCAGGTAGGCCCCTGGCCGGCGCCAGTAGGCCTCGAAGAATCCGTCAGCACAGTCCCACGGGATCAGCACCGGCTCGATACGGGCTCCTATCGCGCGCGCCTGTTCGGTCAGCGAAGGCCGCCCTGCGATAAGGTCCGCGACCTCTGGCAGGTAGTCGCGAGTAAGCCAGAACCGGCGAAGCCCTCCGGTGTCGCTGTCGTCGAACGTGAACACCACCAAGCGGCGAGCCACGCGCCGCATCTCGTGCAGGCCGGCAATCGGGTCCTGCCAGTGATGAACGGTGGAAGAGGCCATCGCCGCGTCGAAGGACTGGTCCTCGAACGGAAGGCTTTCCGCGACGGCGGCCACGCACGGCGCTGCCCCCCTGGGACGCTGCGCGCGCATGAGCGCCGAAGGTTCCACCGCTATAACGTCACGGTCTGGGGGCTCGTAGGAACCGGTGCCAGCCCCGACATTCACCACCGTCCTGGCATCGCCGAGCGCGGCCCAGATCCTCGCGGCGATCCGCGGGTCAGTACGCCGCGTCGCGGTATACGTGGCCCCGATGGTGTCATACAACTGCGTGCCGGACATGTCGCTGCCTCTCTGGCCGTCACCATCACCCGCGCCCCGTCCGTTCGAGATGTATCGGATCGATATATCGGCACGATATATAGTGTTGCGTGACACGGCAAGCCGGACGGAGCGAGGAAGGACGAGCGAGGAAGGACGAGCGAGGACTTCGCCAGGTCAGCGGGCAGCTAGCCTCCCGCTGCTGCAGATTGCTGCTGCGTCAGCAGCATGAAGGCCGGTCGCCTGCTGGCTACCGGCCTCTGATCTGTGTGGGCGATACTGGGATCGAACCAGTGACCTCCTCGGTGTGAACGAGGCGCTCTCCCGCTGAGCCAATCGCCCGAGCTCGCGGGCGGGAATCCCGCCCTGCGAGGCGATCACAGCGTAGCGCATCGGCCCCTGGGCTGGGATCGCTGCGGCTGCCTGACGGGAGCGCCGCGCTCGACCAGCCAAGACTATGCCCGAAATTTACGCGACACTGAGTGAGACGAACGTCACACCGTGTAAGAGCAGGTCACAGGAACAGTCCGCACGATTTTAGGCGTTCAGTCTCCCGAAGCGTTTGACCAGGTCACAGGCGTTTTGGTGAGCAGTGACCGAGGTTACGAGCGGTCGGGATCGCGGAATTACCCCCCCAAGGCAACAGTTCCGCGGGACCAACGTCCATCAAATGGGACGGCAACCGCACCAATCACGCATGACGGTTCTCCGTGATGCGACAAGGCAAAGGTCAGAACCCCATGATGAACAGCGTTACGGTCTCCGCTGAGCTGGGTCTCAGCCTGGTGGTCCCCGAGCATGGAGCCGTTCCCCTGGTGGCCAGTCTCGACTACTGCGCCGACGATCCTTTTGCGATCAAGATGTCCTTTCACGTCGGCACCGACGAGCCGGTCGAGTGGATCTTCGCGCGAGAACTGCTGGCCGCGGGCCTCGAGCGCCGCGCAGGAGACGGCGACGTGAAGGTCTGGCCAGATGAGTTCGACGGCGCGGACATCCTGAACCTCGCGCTGGAGTCCCCGTTCGGCGAGGCACATTTCGAGGCGCCGCTGAGTGCCACTGCCGAATTCCTCAGGAGCACATACGGCATCGTCCCGGCCGGCTCCGAGGGTGACTTCATCGACGTTGACAGCGAGCTCGACGAACTGCTCTGGCAAGCCTGAGAGTTCAGAGCCGTGAGCAATGGGCGGCCCATTACTCACGGCTCAGGCGAGGTCAGGGATCCGGCGACTCCGCCGATCGGAGCGCGAATATCTCGGCAGCCTTTCTGGTGACCGGGCCAGGCGCGGACGGAAGCTCCGTGCCGTCGACCCGGCGGATCGGCTGGACATCCCTGGTGGTTCCGGATAGGAACGCCTCGTCCGCTCCGGCGAGCGCGTCAAGCGGCAGGTCCCCCTCCTCGGCGCCCGCCCACTCGATCACCAGTGCCCTGGTCACCCCCGCCAGGCATCCAGACGACAGCGGCGGTGTGAGCAGCCGGCCGCCGCTCACGACGAACACGTTCGTACCGGTGCCCTCGCACAGCTGGCCGACGGTGTTGCCGAAGATCGCCTCGTTGCCGCCGCGCTCGGCAGCGTAGGCGAGCGCGCGCACGTTCTCGCCGTACGACGTCGTCTTCAGGCCGGACAGCGCGCCGCGCTCGTTCCTGGGCCAGGGCACGGTCACCACGTCGACCGACGCCGCCGGCCGTGGCTGCTCGGCCATGGCCACGATCGCGGTCGCCGGGGAGTCTCCGCGCTCGGATCCGAGCGGTGCCTTACCGCCGGTGAACGTGACCCGCAGGCGGGCGAGCGGCGGGTTGCCGGATTCCGCGATCACGGCCAGCGCACCTGCCCTGATCTGCGCGAGGTCAGGCTCGGGCAACCCCAGGCCGAGCGCGGACCTGCGCAGCCGCACTAGATGCCTGGTCATCGCGAACGGGACGCCGTCCGCCACCTTGATCGTCTCGAAGACCCCGTCACCTACGACCAGCCCGTGGTCGAAAACGGAGACTCTCGCGTCATCGTCGGGGAGCAGATCCCCGTTCATCCATACCGCCATGACGGAGACGTTATGCCGTCACGGCCCCGATTGCGAGTTCAACGCACCCGACGCCGGCGAGCCGCACCTAGCTCAGGCCGCCGCAGGCGGCCGATGCTGCGACGCACAGATCGGGCATCAGCCGTTCGACGGCCATGATCTGGGCACTGACCTCACGATCGACGTCCATCGCCGGTACCTCTGCCCTGATGACGTCATAGACGGCGGCCACGGGAGCGGCCGGCTTGGCGATGCCGGCTCGAAGCCCGATGCCCTGTGTTGCGCACAAAATCTCAACTGCCAGGCAGGTGCGGACGTTCGTGACGACTTCCCGCAGCTTGCGCACGGCCGTCCAGCCCATTGAGACGTGATCTTCCTGCTTGCCGGAGGTCGGGATCGTGTCAACGCTCGCCGGGTGGGCGAGCACCTTGTTCTCGCTGACCAGCGACGCCGCGGTGTACTGGGCCAGCATGTAGCCGGAGTTCGTGCCTGCCGCCGGGGCCAGGAACGGGGGCAGGCCGCGCGAGAACGCGGGGTCCAGCATCCGGTCGACCCGGCGCTCACTGATGCTGGCGAGCTCAGAGATCGCCATCGCGAGCATGTCGGCCGCGAACGCGAGCGGCTCACCATGAAAGTTGCCGGTGGTCATGACCTCGCCGTCGGGCACGATGACCGGGTTGTCCACGATCGCGCCGAGTTCGGTATCAATGATCGACCTGGCGAAGGCGAGCACATCCCGAACCGCGCCATGCACCTGCGGCGCGCATCGCAGGCAATACGCGTCCTGGACGGCGTGTGCGCTGAACCGGTGGCTGGCCAGCAGGCCGGATCCGGCCAGCAGGGCACGCAGGTTCGCCGCGCTGGTGAGCTGGCCGGGATGCGGCCTGATCACCTGCACCCGCTCGTCGTAGGGCCGGTCGGTGGCGAGCAGAGCCTCGACGGACAGTGCGCAGGCGACGTCGGCCGCCGTCACGAGCAGCGCCGCGTCGTGCACCGAGAATGCGAGCAGAGCCTGCATCGGCTCGGTGCCGTTGACCAGCGAGAGACCCTCCTTCGGCGCGAGCGTGAGCGGGGCGACCCCGTGCTCGGCGAGCACCTCCGCGGCTGGCCTGCCGTCGACGGGGTCGCCCGCCGTGCGCAGCCTGCCCTCGCCGATCAGCGGCTGGGCGAGGTGGGCAAGCTGCGCCAGGTCGCCGGACGCGCCGACCGATCCCTTGCCAGGGATCACCGGCAGCAGGCCGAGGTTCAGCATCTCGATCAGCCTGGCGGGCAGGTCAGGGCGCACGCCCGAGTAGCCGGCCGCCAGCGTCCGCGCGCGCAGCAGGAGCAGCGCCCTGACGGTCTCGTCGTTCAGCGGCTCGCCGGTCGCGGCGGCATGCGACATCACGATCGCGCGCTGCAGGGTCGCGAGGTCCTGCTCGCCGACACTCGTGTCGGCGAGGGCGCCGAAGCCGGTGTTGACGCCGTAGACGGCATGCGGGCCCTTGATGGCCGCCGTCACGACGTCGCGGCTTGCCCGCATCCGCTCCGGTACGTCCGGCCCGAGTTCAGCCGTGGCGCGGCCGAGCGCGACGTCCACGACGTCCACGACGGTGAGTGGCTCGCCGCTGACGATCACTGTTCGCATGGCTGACAGCCTGCCACCACCGCTGCCTGCCGGATATGCCGACCTGCGCCCCCGTTGCGCCGGCGGCCCGTCTGGTCCGCCCTGCCGGTGGCGCGCTGTCAGCGCTCCCAGTGGGGTCTGGCCCAGCTCGTGCGCGCGGCCTGTGAGGCTGATCTGCGGTAGGCTGGTCTTCGCTGAACCAGGGCGAATTGGCGGGCAGGCGCGGATCGGCTACAGTGCTGAACGCGCGCCAGCCGGTACGTCGGCCTGGCGCGGCGGGGCTCGTTCTGAGCGGGCCGATAGTGCGGACGTGGCTCAGCTGGTAGAGCATCACCTTGCCAAGGTGAGGGTCGCGGGTTCGAATCCCGTCGTCCGCTCGGAGGTGCCGGGCGCCGTCATCGCTGCGTTCGCAGCAGACGAGTCCAGGCGGCTCTGCAGGCACCTTGGCGCGCTCCCCTCGCGGCGGGCGGCCGGTGGCGGAATGGCCGAGTGGCTTAGGCAAGGGCCTGCAAAGCCCTGTACGCGGGTTCGATTCCCGCTTCCGCCTCGCGGGCGGTTAGCTCAGCGGGAGAGCGCTTCCCTGACACGGAAGAGGCCACTGGTTCAATCCCAGTACCGCCCACTCAAACCTGCAGGTCAGCACCCTGACCCTGCGGCCATGCTAACTTACCCTGGTCCGTTTGTCTCGATTCCGGGAGCGGCGGAGTCCGATTTTGGCAGCCGATCTCTTGGTCGCGGGCACAATGGCCGGAACGTCCAGGGCTGCCACGATCGAGCGAGCCGATAGCCGCGCTCGCGTAGGGTAGACGCTCCCGGATCTCCTGCAGCATCGCCTTCATGCCGGCCAGCAGGACCGGGCTGACATGCGTGTCGACAGCTCGTATGCCAGGACGCTGACAGCCCATCGACTCGGACCCTAGTTGGCCGGAGATGCTGCTTCTTCCATCCAGGTCTGCTGGCCGTGCGGCGTAGGCCTGGCCAAGACTCGCAGCGGGCAGCTCGGAGCGTTGTGCCAGACCACGACTCCGTTGCGGCTGTACCGGACGGCGCTGCAGCGATGACCTGTGACCTGGGAAAGTCACCGCCCAACGGGTCGCGCGCGCCGAGATAACCGTCACCTAACGTTACGGAGAAGAGACTCAGAGGAGCGCGCCGAGGGCTCTAATTGAGTGGGGTCTGACGCTGCGAGTGAATCCCGTAGCGTTCAGGGGTCTGGCGGGCTGGCTCCCGAAGGCTCTGCCGGCCGCGCGTGCGCGGTCTGGCTTACGAACGAATTGCCAGGTCGCCGGGCCTGCCGTGGCGTGGCTCGAAAGTGGTGCGAGCGCCTGACTGATCCGGAATCAGCGCTGCCCGCCGCGGTGGCCCATATCCACTGCCTGACCTGTGGAAAGGGGCCGTTCGTGGCGGCGGTGATCATCGGGATTGACCCGCATGACAACCCGCATAAGGGATCGCTGCGCCACGAGGCGCAGTGTTATATCGCCCGCGCAGCGGGCGGAGATGGGAGGAGTTATCTCTGGATCTGATGGCTGACCTGGATCTGAAAGGTGAAGGGGACAATAGCATGCCAGGAAACCGGCGGCTCATGCCCAGGCGTATGGGGTGGCGTGCCGGGGGATCCGCGTGATATGGCGAAAGCTGGATTGCCTTAAGCCCAGTCTCCAGAAGGCGCAATTGTGCACCCGCCGGAAAGACGCCTGTAACCGGCGCCAGCCCCTATGGCAGGGTTGTGATCCACCTGCCGTAGTCCTCCGGGGTGATGGAGCGATGCCCTGTCAGGGCATTTAAGGAGACGAACGGGACGCCTAAGTCGCGCTAGGACGTATAACGCTGATGAACGTGGGATCGCCTAAGGGACGCGAGTCCTATGGCGACAGAGTGCCCGTAGTAGTCGCAGGGGTGACGGCCTGCCAATCTGGAGACCGGGAAAGCCGGACCACAGGGCGAAGGGGCACAGGTGACGGACGATAAGGAACCGCGAGGTATGCGCAATGCAGGACGCCGGAACGGTACTTGCTGTCCTCCGCGAGCGCGGCAGGAAGGGCCTGCCGTGCGAGGAGCTGTACCGGCAGATGTTCAACAAGAGCCTGTACTTGCTGGCCTACGGCAGCATTTACTCAAACCAGGGTGCGATGACGCCGGGAGCCTGCGATGAGACCGCGGACGGCATGTCCGAGGAGAAGATCGATCAGATCATCGCGGCGATGCGCGGCGAGCGGTACCGGTTCGCGCCGGTACGCCGCGTGCATATCCCGAAGAAGAACGGGAAGCTGCGCCCCCTCGGCCTGCCGTCATGGTCAGATAAGCTCGCCGGCGAGGTGGTGCGGCTCCTGCTGGAGGCGTATTACGAGCCGACGTTCTCTGGCCATTCACACGGATTCCGGAAAGGGCGCGGCTGCCACACGGCGCTGCGGGAAGTGCAGGAAACCTGGACCGGAACCGTGTGGTTCATCGAGGGAGATATCTCCGACTGCTTCGGGTCGATCGACCACGAGATCCTCATCACGATCCTGGCGGAGAATATCCACGATAACCGGTTTCTCCGGCTGATCCGCAACATGCTCACAGCCGGGTACATGGAAGACTGGCAGTATCACGAAACGCTGAGCGGAACCCCGCAAGGCGGCGTGGTATCGCCTTTGCTCAGCAACATTTACCTGGGAAAGCTAGACGAATACGCGGAAAGGGAACTCATCCCGCAGTACACCAGGGGAAGCCGCCGGAAACCAGGCCGCGAGTATAAAAGGCTAGCAGGCCGGCGGTGGGATGCGCGGCAGCGCGGGGACCGGGCCCAGGCCCGGGAACTTGCGAAGCAGATGCGCGTCCTCCCCTCGGTGGACCCGATGGACCCCGGCTACCGGAGGCTGTTCTATATCCGGTACGCAGATGATCACCTGCTGGGGTTCGCCGGGCCGAAGGCCGAAGCCGAGGAGATAAAGGCCAAGCTGGCGGCGTTCCTGCGCGGAAATCTCGCGCTGGAACTGAACGCGGGCAAGACCCTGATCACCCACGCCCGCACCCGCGCGGCGCGGTTCCTCGGCTATGAGATCATCGCCCAGCACTCCAGCACCAAGCTCACCGGCGGCCGCAGGTCAGCCAACGGGAAGATAGCGCTGCGGGTACCGCTGGAGGTGATCACGGCCCGGTGCGCCCGGTACCGGCGCCGGGGCAAGCCCTGGCACCGGAGCAGCCTGCAGAACCTGCCCGATTACGACATCGTGCGGACTTACGGGGCTGAATACCGGGGCGTCGTGAACTACTACCTGCTCGCCCAGGACGCCTGGCGGCTCAGAAGCTGCGCTGGAACGCCGAGACATCCATGCTGAAGACCCTGGCGGCCAAGCACAAGTCCACCGTCATCAAGACCTCGGCCCGCTACAAGGCCAAGGTCATCACCACTGACGGGCCCCGGACCTGCTTCGAGGCCAGGGTAAGACGCGAGGGCAAGCCGGACCTGGTAGCACGATTCGGCGGGATACCCCACAAGCGCGACAGGCGCGCGGTCATCCGCGACCCCGCCCCGGTCCCGGTCACCATCCCTCGCAAGGAGCTGATCCACCGGCTCCGCAAGCGGTGGTGCGAGCTATGCGAACAAGGCGCCACGGTGGCAGTCCACCACGCCGCCAGGCTCGCTGACCTCGGCCAGGCCGGACCAGGCCAGCCCGCGTGGGCGGCCCTCATGGCGGAAAAGCGGCGCAAGACACTCATCGTCTGCGCCGCTTGCCATGACCACATCCACGCGAACCCCGTCGCGAACGCGGCATAGTCACTGGAGAGCCCAGTGCACCGAAAGGTGCCCGCTGGGTTCGGAGGAAGGCTGCGCGGAAAAGGCCCGCATCCACCAGGACGCGGGACCTCGCCGCGCAGCCCATCCTGTCACACGGCGGTGGCGATCGACGCTGCAGAGACGCAGCTGGGCACGTTGCTGGTGCGCGCGTCGGCCGGCCAGGCGAGCAAGCTGGTCGAGTGGGCTGCGGCGTGGCCGGACCGGACCTGGGCAGTCGAGGGCGCGGGAGGCCTGGGCCACCTGCTCGCCCAGCAGCTCCTGGCCGCCGGCGAGCACGTGCTGGACGTCCAGCCCAAGCTCGGCTCGAGGGTCCGGCTGCTGTCCTCGGGTAAGTCAGCCAAGAACGATCCCAATGACGCCCGGTCAGTGGCCATCGCCGCGCTGCGCTCACCTGCCCGCAAGGTGGTCACCCCCGATGACCACGCGGTGGTGCTGAAGGTGTGGTCTAAGCGGCACCGGGACCTGGCCCGGCTTCGCTGCCAGGCGGCCTGCCGGTTGCACGCCGCGCTGTGCGAGATCATCGCCGGCGGCGTGCCCAAGGCCATCACCGCTGCCTCGGCGGCCGCCCTGCTGGAGGCGAACACCCCGGCCGGGCCGGTGCAGGCCGCCCGGCACCAGCTCGCCGCGGAACTGGCCGCCGACCTGCACCAGCTCGATGACAAGCTGCGCCAGACACGCAAGCAGATCACCGCTGCGGTCCGCGCCTCCGGCACCACGCTGACCAGCATCTTCGGCGTCGGCCCGGTCATCGCTGCCACCGTCCTCGGCGACGTCGCCGACATCGGCCGGTTTCCTGACCGGCACCGGTTCGCCGCCTACAACGGCACCGCGCCGGTCGAGGCATCATCAGGGAAACGGAAGGTCTTCCGGCTCTCCCGGCGCGGCAACCGGCGGATGAACCACGCCATCCACATGGCCGCCGTCACCCAGATCCGCCAGCGGCACAGCGACGGCCGCGCCTACTACGACAAGAAGATCGCGGAGGGCAAGACCGGCAAGGAAGCGCTCCGCGCCCTCAAGCGCCGGATCAGCGACGCCGTCTACCGCCAGCTCCAGGCCGACGCCCGGCGAGCCGCCGCACGAACCGGCCAAGCGGGCCCGGGAGGGCAACCGGGGAACGACTCTGACTCCGGCGCGGCCGGCTCACACCCCGAACGCCGGCTCTTCGGACAAGCCACTCCCAGGCCCGCACCAAGCCTACGCCCGGGCAGCCCGACCCCAGCTCGAGCTCATCTCTGCGAACGCACTTGACAAGACAACAAAGAGGTATTCGTTCGGTACTCGGTGCCAAGGCGACGGTCTTGCCGCCTTGGCGAGACCTAGCTGGTCGATCTGAGCGGTGCCGCCGGGCGCGGGTCGCGGCACCGGGTACGGCGCGCGGCGCACGCCGGCTCTGGGCCCGGGCGCGTGACGCCCGGTCCGCGATGGCGCAGGCCCCTTGGCGGGCGCGCGTCCGCGATCTGCTTCGCGGGGTGCTGCTGCGCTGCCCCCGCGGGTGGAGGACGGACGTCCTCGTCCCTGGGCAGGCTCTGGCCGGGCAGGGTTCCCGGCGGCGTGGACGGCCGTTTTTTCGGTGGTCGTGTGCGACATCTTGGTGCGTGCCGCGTCTATTTGAGTAGAGACAGCACGCGGTGCCGCCTGGCTGATGGCGGCGGGCTGGGCTGGGATTGGCGTGGCGGATGCGCAGGATCATGACCTGGTGCGCTGGCCTGGCTCTGGCGGGCGCGCTCGCTGGGTGCGGTCAGTCGCCGGCGGCCAGCTCGGGGGGCCTGGCGATCGAGGTGCCCGGCCTGGGGGCCTTGAACAACGGCGCGGGCCGCAGTTTCACCACCGGCGTCAGCTCGGTGTCGTGCGCCTCGGCGGGCGACTGCGCGGCCGGCGGGGACTACCAGGACGGCGACCGTCATGTGCAGGGTTTCGTGGCCGTCGAGCTGCACGGCGTCTGGGGCCAGGCAATCGAGGTGCCCGGCCTGGGGGCCCTGAACAAGGGCGGGAACGCCGGCGTCAGCTCGGTGTCGTGCGCTTCGCCGGGGAACTGCGCGGCCGGCGGGTACTACACGGACGGCGACGCCCGTCAGCTTGGGTTCGTGGTCAGCGAGAAGAACGGCCGCTGGGGCCAGGCGATCGAGGTGCCCGGCCTGGGGGCCCTGAACAAGGGCACGAAGGTCTCGGACCTCGTTGGCGTCTCGGTGTCGTGCGCGTCGCCGGGGAACTGCGCGGCTGGCGGGGGCTATGAGGACCGCGCCGGCAAGGGGCAGGGGTTCGTGGCCGACGAGCGCAACGGCGTCTGGGGCCAGGCGATCGAGGTGCCCGGCCTGGGGGCCCTGAACAAGGGCAAGGGCGGGGACGCGTCCGTGTCCTCGGTGTCGTGCGCCTCGGCGGGCAACTGCGCGGCCGCCGGTGGCTACGCCGGCGGCCGCGGGCAGGGGTACGAGGGGTTCGTGGCCAGCGAGCGGAAGGGCGTCTGGGCCCGGGCGATCGAGGTGCCCGGGCTAAGGGCGCTGAACACAGGCATGGCCGGCGAAGTCGACACGGTGTCGTGCGCCTCGGCGGGCAACTGCGCGGCCGGGGGGAGCTACGAGGACCGCGGCCAGAACGGGCAGGGGTTCGTGGTGAGCGAGCGGAACGGCGTCTGGGGCACGGCGATCGACCCTCCCGGCCTGAAAGCACTGAACGACGCGGCTGGCAGCCCCAACGCCGGGGTCGACTCGGTGTCGTGCGCGTCGGCGGGCAACTGCGCGGCCGTCGGGACCTACGGGGACCCGTACGGTACGGGGTTCGTGGTCGCGGAGAACAAGGGCGTCTGGGGCAAGGCGGCCGACGTGGGCCTGGTCGGGGGGCGGATCGCCGGGGCCAACTCGGTGTCGTGCGCCCCGGCGGGCAACTGCGCGGCCGGCGGGTCCTACTCCGATTCCTCTGGTGGCGTGACGCAGGGGTGGGTAGCCGTCGAGCGGGACGGCCGCTGGGACAATGGAAGCGAGGTGCCCGGCCTAAGGGCCCTGAACGAGGGCGGGGGCGCCGAGGTCGACTCGGTGTCGTGCGCCCCGGCGGGCACCTGCACGGCCGTCGGATCCTACACCGACCGCCGCGGCCACTCCCAGGGGTTCGTCGTGAGCCCGGCCGGACAGGGCCGGTAGGGTGACCGCCAGCTTGCCGCCGAGCCGGCCACCGAACGGTTAATCTGCTTCGCGCTCCGGCTAACCGGCCGCTCGCCACTGTCAGCGCCGATTCGGCGATCCGGGTGCCTCGGAAGGCGTTCGCAATTCCAGCACAGAGTCACTAAGAGTATCCCGTGGCGGCCAGGTGGCTGGCGTAGTGACGTTTGCAGACGGTCAACATACTGGCTGCAGAAATCCAGGTGGCGAAGAACATGCGCTCTAGTTAATCCCTCGAGATATCAGGCATAGCGCTTGCGGATTTAGTGCCTAAAAGACGCATCATGTTCGCCATGCAACGTAAACCTGCCAGCGACCGGTGTGTCGTTTCCGGGCGGCCGCAGAGGTTACGGCACCAGATGTAGAGTGCCGGTCGGCCGGGGTCCCCGCTCGATGGCGGGAGGCCGCGCCCGTGCCCGCGCGAGCGCCGCGGGCCCTGGATCGGCAGCCGGTGACACGCTCGCCCGGGGCAAGACGAGCGTGCCGCCCGGGGGAGATGGTGACATGGACGCCGAGCCGCAGCCGGAGGATCCGCGGCCCCGCAGGTCGCTCGCCAGAGCAGGGCCATGGTGCGCGGCAGCCGGCCTGGTCCTGGCCGCGGCCCTGGTGGCCTGCCTGGCCGCAGGGGCGATCAGCACCAGGCAGTCCATCGGGCTGGCGATCCCGTGCATCGTGCTCATTGCCGGCGGGCTGACCATCGCCGCGCTCCCCGATCCCGCGACCGCCTGGCGACAGGGCTTCCAGGCCGGATTGCGAGCCGGTTCCCTGCTGCGCCTCTGGCGATCCATCTTCCGCCGCTGAGCGACGCAGTCATTGCCCGCCCGATCGGTGGTCTGAGTCCGTAGCCAGCCCTCGTCCGGGAATTCGAGGCGTACTATTCTTTGCTGCATAAAAACGCTATCGATCACCTCGATCGCTCGCGCGTCCCTCCCGAATGATCGCGCGGATGCGGGCAATCTCCTTGCCGGCGCCGAAGAGGGCTCTGGACACCCGGACGATAGCTGTCACCGGCCCGCCTGGACGGACTATGGACTGCACAATCCGTTCCAAGGGCGCTTCTTCGGGGATCACGAGCCCTCTTGCCCTAAATTCAGTGACCACCTGGTGTCGAATCTCGCTTCTGCTCTTTCCGCCGGCCGATGCCCGAACTGCAGCGAGGGCTTCACTTCGCTTCACGCGATCGCTCTCCAAGCGCTTCCTTGCGTCGCTAAGTGGCGGCATGGCTGCCAGCCGGGCCCGGTCGCTCGCTGTAGCACCCGGGCACGTGCACATTGTGGCCCACTGCCTTGGAGAGCACGTCGCCATCGGCGTCGTCGGACATTCCGCGTGGCAGCTGCACGCGCACAGGATCACGCTCAGCTCGGTGTCCGTGATCCGGGGCAGCAAGAGTACTTGAGCGCCAATCTGATGCGGGCAGGCCTGGTGCCGACCAGCGGCGCACGCCGCTGACACTGCGTCATCGAGTCCCGGCGGGACCGTCTCGGCCGCCGGGCGGCCGTGCAGATCGTCTTCCATCGCGATGATGACTTTCTGAGCCGTTTCATCTTCCCGATGCCGGCCATGGGCCCGCGCCATCGCGGCAATTGTCACCGCACCAGGCGTCAGGCCGCAGATCACCGGCCCGGTGGTGCATGCCTATCGCGGCTGCCACCCGGTTCCGCCCAGAGGGGCGGCTTGGGTGCCCGCACCCAAGCGCGTTAGACGAAGCAGGTCCTGCATGGCGTGGCCGGCCCGCCGACCTGGGTCAGCGCCCAGTTCTCCAGCTTCGCACGGTCCGGCGAGCAGAACTTGACGTAGTTCGCGGTCCAGCGCAGCGCATTCGGGCTCGTCAAGTGCCGGCAGCCGGAACGGTGCAGGACCAGGTAAGACGGCCGCGGGTTGCGGTGGCTGTTGAGGACGTAGCCGCCGGGATGGTCCTGCAGCCAGGCCAGGAACCCGCTGTCACCATCGTGGAAGCGCGCTATTCCCGCGACGCGGAACTCCGCCTCCGGTGGCCCTTCTCCCCGCGGGCGGGCGCGGCGGCCGTTCCGGTGGGCGGCGACCTCGATGATGGTCAAGCTTCCCAGCAATCCCAGGCTCGCAGCGGCCTGCACGAACCTGAGCTGGGTTCCCCGGATCCGGTCAGGGCCGACCTTCACCTCGGCGAACCTGACCTGGCCGGGTTCCCGCCAGGCGAAGACGTCGAAGAACCCGCCGAGGTTCCCGCCGTTCGCGGCGCGCAGCTGGTCGAAGACCGTCGCTGCCCAGCCTGGCGCGCCCGCCTCGGCGGCAGTCCGGAACGACGAGGCGGGGAACCACTCGCGCCGCAGCTCCCGGGCGAACGCCGATACCCACACGCCATCCCAGCCATCGCCCCGCAGGTACTACAGGACGGCTAGCTCCGCGCACGACCGGCGCCCGCGCACCGTGAACCCGGGCTTGCGGGCCCAGATTCGCGGCAGCTCCGGCGGATCGGCTCCGCCCGCCCACCGCTCCAGCGCCCACCGCTGGACCGGAACCGACACGCGACGCCCGTCCGGCAGGACGAGGGGCGCCGGGGGAAGATCGGTGATCTCCATGCGACAACCATCCTCTGACCGGGCAACCGAAAGCACAGTGCCTGGACGGACGCCGGGACGAAACGGAAACTACTCCGATCGTCCTCCGCATAGCCCCCCGTCCGCCAGCGCACAGCAGCGACCACCCGGACAAGAACAGCCGGACGCGATCACCAGGCCGCTCTACGCAACCAACTGCCCTAGTCTCGACCAGCGTCGAGTGTCGCGGTGCCGTAGCCGAAGTGCTGGGCCGTGATCGCTGAACGCGGGGCAGCTCAGCGGCGACCGGCACCCCGGGTGGGCGGCGGCAGCCTTGACCGCGCGGGCTCTGAGGTCACCGGCCCGGGGACCACATGCCGGCTCCGGCGGCGTCCCGGTCTACCTCGTTACAATCGGCGGCCGGTTCGTTGCCATGCCTGCACCGGGCCAGCCGGGGCGAAAGCGCCGAGCGGCACCTATATCTCGCTCGTCGTGGACGTATCTCGCTCGTCGTGGACGCGAAGACCCTCACCGGGCTGGACTGCGGCTTGAGCCCTAACCCGCCCCGGTCGCCCCGGCTACCCTCGGACCGGTCACCTACCTCATCGGCCGCCGGCGATGAGCATCCTCGTGCCGGACCCGATGTGCCCGGTGGCCGGCTTCCTGGGCGGTGCCGGTGTGAGGGCCTGGCTGTTTAGGTCACTATTGGGCTGATGGATGCCAGGGCCGGGCGCATTGGTGAGCGGCGCGGCGAGGCCGCTAACGGCTCGCCGCCGGCCGTCCTGCCTGATTTCGCCATGGGCCCGGTCGTCGCGGCGGCGCTGGCACTGGCAGCGCTGCTCATCGCGTTTTCCGGGCGCTATGGCTATCACCGCGACGAGTTGTACTTCCTGGCGGCCGGGCGCCACCTGGCGTGGGGTTACCCCGACCAGCCGCCGCTGGTGCCGCTGCTCGCCCGGCTGATGTCCGGTCTTGCGCCGGCGTCGCTTCCGGTACTCAGGCTGCCCTCCGCGATCGCATCGGCCGCCCTGGTGCTGCTGACCGGCCTGATCGCCCGCGAACTCGGTGCGGAGCGCGTGGCCCAGGCGCTGGCGGCGGGCTGCGTCGCTGCCGGCCCGCTGGTCATCGGCGCGGGCCACCTGCTCAGCACGACCACGTTCGACCTGCCGGCCTGGGCGCTGGCGTCGTGGCTGATCTTGCGCATCCTGCGGACGGGCAAGGACCGGCTGTGGCTGGTGGCCGGAGTCGTCACCGGGGCGGGGTTGATGGCCAGCGACCTGATCGCGTTCTTGCTGTTCGCGGTTATCGCAGGCCTGGCGGTCACCGGGCCGCGGCGGCCGTTCGGCTCACCGTGGCTGTACGCCGGCGGCGCGATCGCTGTTGCGATGTGGGCGCCCTACCTGGCCTGGCAGGCCAGCCACGGATGGCCCCAGGTTGCGGTCGCCGCCTCGATCGCGGCTGGCGGCTCGGGAACATCCGCTCCGCGCTGGACGCTGCTGCCGTACCAGTTGCTGCTGGCAGGCGTGGCGCTGTCACCGGTCTGGCTGGTCGGCCTGGTGCGGCTCCTGCGTGGCCGGGCGCTGCGCTGGTGCCGTGCTTTCGGCGTCAGCTTCATCGTCCTTGTGATCGTCTTCACCGCCACCGGCGGCAAGCCGTACTACCTCGGCGGCATGTTCCCCGTCCTGCTGGCGGCCGGTGCACAGCCCGCCGTGGACTGGGCACGCCGGGGGCGGGCGCGGCTGCGGACCGGGCTGCTCGTGGCGGCGCTGATTCTCACCCCCGTGACCACGATCCCCGTGACACTGCCTGTCATCCCTGTCGCCGATGTGCACCGCACGCCGGTCGTGGCGGTGAACTACGACACCGGAGAGACGATCGGGTGGCCGGCCTACGTGCGCCAGATCGCGGCGGTGTACCGGTCACTTCCTGCGGCCCGGCGCTCTCAGACCGCCGTGCTTGCCAGCAACTACGGCGAGGCCGGTGCCGTGGACCACTTCGGGCGGTCCTACGGATTGCCGGCAGCCTACGGCGTCCACAACGCCTACTGGTACTGGGGACCGCCACCGGCATCGGCCACAACTGTGGTCGCCGTCGGTTTCAGCCGCCTCACGCTCACGCCCGAATGCGGCGTGCTCCGGCTCGCGGCGCACCTGAACAACCACCTCGGGGTCGATAACGACGAGCGAGGTGCCCCGGTGTGGATCTGCTCAGCGCTCCGCCGCCCCTGGACGGCGATCTGGCCGCGCCTGCGCAACGTGGGCTAGGCCGCGCACTCGCCGCAGATGGCACTGGCGATAGCACGCCCCCGGCCGATCGGAGATCGGCCACATCAGGTCAGCACCGAACTGGCCATTACGCGCGCCCGGAACCACGAATACCAAGCTACTCGGTAGGCATTCCTACTCGGCGCTCGGCTCGGAGACGGTTGTCACGTTGCGTAGCAGACGCTCGAATCGCGGCGGCGCCCGCAGGCCGGTGCCGGTGAACACGTTGTAGGCGACCGTGGCCCGGTCGTTGTGCGTGGTCTTGCCCGCGCTGGTCCTGGTGACCTATACCTTCGCGTTGCCGGGCTGCCACGGCCGCCGCTTCGCCGTCGCGGCCGGCACCGCCAACGGGTCAGGCTGGGCACGGCGGGGCTTCTCTGGTCGGTGTTGCTCAGGCGGTCCTGTCCTTCAGGTGTTCTTGATCGTTCACCCGTGTCCTGCCACGCGACAGGCTCCGGGTGAGGTACCGCCACGCTCAAGTTCTACGAAGGTCGGGGCATCCTCAGATTCGCGGTGACGCTGTCCACTACGTGAGACATCACGAACTGACGGAGGTCGAGACCGCTGTCCTGCGTTACCTCGGTCTCGGACATCTGTGCCGGGATGAAGAACTGACTCTCGCACCGTGCCGCCACTGTCATCAGCACCAGATCGCGGATGCCCGCGACCCAAGGGGCGGCGGTCGTGCTACCTGGCCTGTGATGGCAGGTCCAGGTCAATCCCGATCACCCGCGCCACACGGTCGAGATCGACGTCGCGGGCGAGGATGGCCGCTCGCTCCCGCCAGGCGACGGATGCGATCATACAGTCGACCAGGCCCCTGGGAGTGATACCAGCCTGCCGGCACCGCCGGTAGATTCGCACGGCGCCATCGAAGTCGGCGACCGCGTCGAAGTGGTGCAGATGGAACCGCAGCAGCAGCCGGCGCAGATCGGCCTCGCGGGCATCGCTGCGCGCCCCGGCGAGCACTTCCATGATCACGGGTTCGGTGACAGCGATCGGCCCTTCGGCCGCGATGAGCTCCGAGAGGCGCCGGTCGGCCGCGCTGCCGGTCGCCCGGTCGTATTCGACCCACGCTGAGGTGTCCGCCAGGATCACACGGCATCCAGGGGGCCGGTGTCTTCGGGCATCTCCGCGATGGCGCGGGCGCCGCGCATCGCCAGAGCCTCCTCCCGTGTCATGGGCTGCCCGGCCAGGTGCCGCAGGGCGAACTCCACGGCCTCAGTCTTGGTATGCAAGCCGTAGCGGTCCATAACAGCACGGAGATAGGTGTCCTCAATCTCGATGTTCGTGCGGACCTTGCTCATACACCTACTCTACACCTCAGGCGCATGAAGCGTGTACCACATGGCGGCATAGGCGCGGTCAGCGACTGATGCGAACCGCGTGAGGGTCTTCAAAGGCTCCATCATCACCACCTCGCACGTGGTCATCATCGACTGGGCCGGCTAGCGCGGCGACCTCATATTCGCCGCGCTCCTCGACCGGCTCCCTCAAAGCTCACCAGGCGCCCCCGGCCGGTCGCCAGGCGCGCGGCCCGGACAGCCGTCCGTGCTCCGGAGAAGAGGAAGGTCGGCGGCAACCCGGGTGTCCGATTCTGGGAGCGAGATGGGAGCGGAAGGCCACAGGCAGATGCGTTCAGAAACGGTCTAAGTAACCGCCTGCGACTAGCTGACCTGCGCATACGCGCGCAAGCAGGCCAACCATCGGCCGGCGCGCCGTCCTGACACGGAAGAGGTCACTGGTTCAATCCCAGTACCGCCCACCAGGTAGATGCCACTTAGGTCATAGTGCTTGGCTAAGCCAAGAGCCAAAGTAAGAGCCACAGGGTTACGATGCTGGCATGGTGGCCACCAAGCGCCGGGGTCACGGCGAGGACAGCATCTACTTCGATCAGGCCAACTCATGCTGGGTTGGCTGAATCGAAAATAGGTGTTCAGCTGGATACGCGGCAGCACCCGGCGGAGCGGAGCCGGGTGAGATGGGGTCGTGTGTCAGGCGGCGGCCTCCTGGAGCACTACCTTCTTGCCGGAGAGCCGTTCCAGTTCGGCGACGAGCTGGCGCTTGCGCCGTAGTGGGGCGAGCCGGTCGTGCCAGTCCGGGCCGAGGTCGGTGAACCGGGCGCTGGGATCAGAGAGCAGGTGCCAGGCGGTGGTGAGGATGGAGTTGCCGACCGCGACCAGGGCGCGCTGCTTGCCGCGCCGCCGGGCGAGCCGGTGGTAGCGGGATCCCAGGAAGGTCTTGGTCCGGGCGGCGCCCATGGCAGCCTCGCCGAGGGTGCCCGCGAGCCAGGGATTGCCCTTGCCGGTGGAGCCGGGCTTGCTCCTGCCTGCCGATTGCTTCGCCTGGGGGGCGAACCTGGCCCAGGAGGCCAGGTGGCCCGGGGTGGGGAAGCGGGCCATCTCCACCCCGATCTCGGCGATGAGCTCCTGGGCGCCGGTCTTGCCGACGCCGGGGATCTCATCGAGCTGGGCCACCTGGCTCGCGAAAGGGGCCAGCGCCTGGTCGATCCGCGTGGTCAGCTCCTCGGCCTGGGCGGTGAGCGCGTCGATCCGGTCCAGCATCATGCGCAGCAGGTAGCCGTGGTGGTCGCGGAAGTGGCCGGTCAGCGCCTCCTGCAGGACGCTGATCTTCGTGCGCATCTTCCCCAGCGCCAGCTCCGCCAGCACCTGCGGGTCGCGCTGCCCGGCGATGAGTGCCTCCAGCATCGCCCGGCCGGACTTGCCGAAGATGTCGCTGATCACGCTTGAGAGCTTCACCTGCGTGTCCTCCGGCAGCTTCTCGGCCCGCTGCTTCTCCCGGGTCCGCTCCTGGACCAGGGTGCGCCGGTAGCGGCACAGGTCCCGCAGCTCCCGCTGCCAGGGCGGCGGCACGAACGACGGGCGGAGCATCCCCCGCTCAGCCAGCTTGCACAACCAGACAGAATCCAGCTTGTCCGTTTTCGGCCTGCCGGGGACGTTCTTGACATCCCGGGCGTTCACCACCCAGCACTCAACGGCGTCTTCGAGCAGGTAGAACGGCGGTGGCGTCCAGTACGTCGAGGTGGCCTCCATGACGCACCGGGTCACGCCATGGCACACCAGCCAGTCCCGCAGCTCCAGCAGCGACCGGGTCATCGTGGCGAACGTGCGGACCTCCTGCCGGCGCCTGCCCGGGATCGTCTCGTGCGGCACCCGCACGCACGCCACCAGCGATGCCTTGCCGATATCCAGCGCGGCCACCCGCGCCACCAGCTCGGCCTCTTCCTCAGTGTGGAGGTCCCCGGCTCCCGTGCACACCTGTTTTCGTGTGACCAGCAGGTGCCAATGCCTGCTCCGTACCGATTTTACCTGTCGGGCGGTGCGGTGCATCCCGGCTTAGCTGTGGCGAGCACGTGAGCCGGGCTTGATATGGGGCGGGCGGCCGTAGCCTTGGCCGGCGCCGGGCCGGGGTTCACCCCGCCTGGCCCTGTGGCCCGGGGACGGCTGCCCGCGAGGGTCCCGTGTCAAGCCCGGCGGCCCCCCGGCGGGGAACGCGGGAGCGGGAGGTCAGGCCTGCTGGCTGTTCCAGTGCGCGGCGTCGGCCTCGGCCGGGGGAAGCAGCCCGGTGCGGTGCATCAGCCTGCCGTGGTTGTACCAGTGGACCCAGGCGGCGGTGATCTTCTCCACATCGCCTCTGGTCGTGAGCGGGCCGTCGCGGAACGGCGATCCGTGCCGGGTGCACTCCGATTTGTAGAGCCCGATTGTCGTTTCCGCGAGGGCGTTGTCGTAGGCGTCGCCGACGCTGCCTGTCGAGCCTGCCAGGCCCTGCAGCGTCAGCGTCTGGGCGAAGCGCAGCGAGGTGTACTGCGACCCGGCGTCCGCGTGATGGACCGCGCCATCGCCGATGGGATGGCCCAGGCGGCGCAGCTGGGCGGCGGCCTGGGCGATCGCCCGCTGGACGAACCTGGTTTCCTTGCTCAGCGAGCACTCCCAGCCGCGGATCGTGCCCGAAAACGCGTCGATCACGAAAGCGACGTAGGCGAAGCCCCCGATAGCCAGCGGCACGTACGTGAAGTCGGCGACCAGCAGCCGGCCGGGCGCGTCCGCCCTGAAGTCGCGCTTGACCAGGTCGGGGAACCTGGGGTTGTCAGGGTCCGGCACGGTGGTCCGGACCGTGCGGCGCCGCGTGTTGCCCCGCCACCCGTTGGCCCGCATCAGCCGCTCCACCGTGCACCGGGCTACCGTCAGGCCCTGCCGGTTCAGGTGCGCCCAGGCCTTGACCGCCCCGTACAGCGACTCCGGTTTTCGCCTGCCGTCGCCGTCCGGCTCGAACATCGCCGCCAGCCACCGCGTTACCAGCGCGTCGCGCAGCGCCCGCCGCGACGGCGGCCGGCTCTTGGCTGCCCAGTACGTCCTGGGCGCGACCGGCACGTGATGGCTGCTCAGCGCCCGGCATATCGCCTGCACGCCGAACGCGTGCCGGAACGCGTCGATGAACCGGACGATCACCGCCGTAGCGGGTCGCCCTCCCGGGCGAAAAAACGGGTCGCCTCCACCAGGATCGCCAGGGTCTGCTCCAGCTCGGTGACCTTCCGGCGAAGCTTGCGGACCTCGGCAGCCTCGGCCGTTGTCACCCCCGGCGCCTCGCCCGCGTCCACCTCGGCCTGCCGCACCCACTTGCGCAGCGTCTCCGCGGACCCGATCCCCAGCCGGGCCGCCACCGCCTTGATCGCCGCGAACTCGCTCGGGTAATCCCCGGCGTGCTCGCGCACCAGCCGGACCGCCCGCTCCCTGGTCTCCTTGCCGTAGTTCTGCGTCTTCGCCACGTCGTGCCAGCCTTCCCAAGATCGAAGGCATGCACGCTCACCGGGTCAGTTCAGTGATCTCCTCCATCAGCTCTGTCCTCTCGCGAGCAGCAACCAGATTCCGGCGGCTGCCCGCAGGAGCCAGCAGGGACGACAAGGCGGAATCGCGTGCTCACGGCAACAATGCAGGACCCTGGAGGCGGCTCCCGGCGTCAGACTAAGTGACGGGCTCAGGCACCAAGCGAAACCGACGTCGGCGGGCAGCCACCCCCGATTTTCACGCCCGCAGGACGTCCCCCGCAGGGATACCCAGGACTCAGTGTCCTTTGGCTACTCCCCCGACGGCAAACGCCGGCGCCGGACGGTCCGCGGGCGCACGAAGACGGAAGTCCGCGAGAAGCTTCGGTCCCTGCGTGAGGACATCGCGGCGAGCGTCAAGGCGCCTGCCGCATACACAGTCCAGCGGGCCATAGATGACTGGCTGGCGTCCGGCCTCGACGGCCGGTCGGCGTCGACGACCGCCAAGTACCGGCTGGTGCTCAAGCCGCTGACGGAGCGTCTCGGCCGGGCGAATCTGCGGGAACTGACGGCCAACGATGTCTGGGTCGCGCTGACAGCGCTCGCCGAGAGCAGGTCTAGTGCAACGATCGCGATCGCGCACAATGCTCTCACTCGGGCCATCCGGCATGCTGAGGCACGTGACCTGGTGCGGCGGAACGTCTCGGCGCTGATCGATACCCCCAAAGGTCAGGCGGGCCGACCGTCGAAGGCGCTGAGTGTCAAACAGGCGCGTGCCTTGCTCGACGCGGCCAGCGACATTCGCCGACACCGGGTAGGGGGCTCGACGACGTGTTCGCCGCCGCCTGATCACCACGACCCCGGAAGGAGCACCCCGTGAACCCCATCGCTCTCCTGCCCGCCCGGCTGGGCCCGGTCACCCGGCCCGCTACCGCTGTCCAAGCCCTGCGGCTCGTGCCGGCGCGCATCCGGCACGGCCGTCCTGCCGTGCTCGCGCTGCGCACCGCCGCAGCGCTCGCCCTGGCTGAGGCCGCCGTCCACTCCGGCGCAGGCCCCGCTCCGGCCGCCGGCATGGTCGCCGGGATCATCACCTGGCTGGCGCTGACCGCCCGGGCCGACCTGGCACCGCCGCCGGACGGCATGCCATGGTGCCCTGCCGGTGTCCCGCACGACCGCCCCGTACGGGCGGGTGCGCGTCGTCGGCCGCCCGATTGTGGCAGCCGGGCAACGGTTGTCAATGTCGTTCGTCCTCGCTTCGCTGCGGGCGCTCCACATTGACAACCGCAAACCTGGCTTCCGCGTAATTCAGTTCGCCTAGAGGCCGGATCTGGTGTGTGGCCTGCGTGGATGCGTGCGGGAGCGGTGGCGGGGCGTTTCTCTAGGCCTGGTGGTGGGGCTGGCTGGCTGGTGGTGGTTGCAGGTCGATGATCTGCCTGGGCGGGGTGATGCTGAGCTTGGAGAGGATGTCGCGCTGGGTCTTGGTGAGCGTGGTGAGCTGGCGGTAGGTGCCGGCGGGGCCGGTGAAGGTGCCGGCATGGATGCGGTCGAGCTCGCGGCGGGTGGCGGGCCAGGTGGCGCCGGTGGTGGTCTCGATGATGCGGGTCATGAGCAGGGCGAGCCAGCACAAGATGACGTGGGCGCGGATCCGTTCCTCGAGCCGGTGGTAGACGGGCCGCAGGTCGATGATCTGCTTCATGTCGCGCCAGCCGCGCTCGACTTCGAGGAGCTGCTTGTAGCCGGCGGCGATGTCGGCGGCCGGGAGATTCGGGTCGGAGCAGCGGAGCAGGTACTTGCCGTCGAGGTTCTCCTCGGCCTTGGTCTTGGCGGCGCCGGCGCGGAGGAGGCCGCCGGGGGTGACCCGCAGGTAGCGGTTCAGGCCGGGCTTGGTGGAGATCACGCCGCGCAGTTCGGCTCTCTTGGTCTTGCTGAGCTTGTCGGAGTCCTTGATCATCTCTTCGAGCTGGGCGAGCATGCGGGAGCGGACGCCGGAATCGCGCTCGGCGGCCTCGGGGTTGTGGCAGATTACGAACCGGTCGGTGTCGCTGACCTTGACTTCCTTGACCCGCAGGTTCCCGGCGACCTCGGTGTAGCGGCCCTGGCGGGACAGGGCGGCCTGGACGTCGGCGGACCCGGACCGCAGCTTCTCCCCGATGATGTAGTGGTGGTCCCCGGCCCGCAGGTAGCGGCGGTTCGCCGCGGAGGAGAACCCGCGGTCGGCGACCCAGACGATCTTGGACAGGGTCCAGTCCCGCATGTCGTCCTTGACCTGGCGGATCAGCGCTGAGTCGCTCGTGTTGCCGGGCCAGCACCAGACCCGGACCGGGATGCCGTCGCGGGTCACGGCCATCCCGATCACGACCTGCGGCAGGTCATCGCGGTGGTCCTTGGACTTGCCGTAGGTGCGGAACGGCGCTGCCCCCGGGCCCGGCTCAGCGCCGCTGCCGCCCTCCCCGCCCTCGCCCCGGGATGCCGGGGCGGCCTCGCCGCGCTCGTCGCGGGGTGCCGGCTCATCGGCGGCATCCACCTCGAAATAGGTCGAGGTCGTATCGAAGAACAGGAGGTCGACCTCAAGGTTCAGCAGGTTCGCCACGCGCGCGAACACGGCGGCCTCCAGCTCATGGCGGGCGGCGTGCAGCCAGTCCATCGCCCGGTAGCACGCGTCGTCATCGGTGCCGGGCAGCCCGTCGATGTGCACGTCCTTGGACACCCACTCCGCGGCGGCCAGCTTCGAAGATGGCGCCAGCGCCCGGCTGGCGACCAGCGCGAACAGCACCCGCTCGGTGACCGCCAGGTCACGCGGGTGCCCTCGGCCCTTCCGCCGCATCCCGGTCACCACGCCCGGCAGGCCCAGCCGCTCCCACAGCGCCCCCAGCACGTATGTCCCGCCATAAGGCCGGGACTCGGTGAACTCCAGGCCAGGCACGGCGGCCGCAGCCAGCCCGTCCGCCGGGTCCAGCAGCCGCGACAGCGACGCCACCAGCCGCCGCACCGCCTCCCGGTCCAGCTGATCCTCCCGGCCGAACCCGTGCAGGATCTTCGGGACCGACCGGCCTGCGGCCGGATCCCACTCGTTATGCGCCAGGTGCAGGTACCGGACCACGCCGTCCCTGGTCCGCCGGCTCGTCGTCTTCACGTACACGGCTCTAGACCATACGCCCAGATATCCCTGGCCAGCTGGCTAAACACGCAAAGGCGTTTCTCTAGGCACTTCCGTCTTGCACAAGGTTGCCTACCGCCTTGACCTGCGCATTCACCCGCCGCGCACCCCTAGTACTACAGCCGCAGGGTGAGATGTCGTTGCTGTCGTTGCTGGCAGCGGGTTTTTCGGGCGCGAGCGTGCGTCATTCTGGCCGCAGCGCGATGAAGACCATCTCGCGGCCGGGCCGGTCCGGTGCCTCGCGTATCTCGTCGATGCGGTAGCCGGCGGCTGCTAGCGAGGCGGTTACCTCGTGCCGGGTGCGAAAACGCAGGGTGGAGGTCGGGGTCAGCCGCGCGCCATCGGCTTCAAAGATGTAGGTCCCGCGAAACGTCACCAGCCGATCGCTGACGTCGGTTACCTCGAGCCACTGCTGGACGCCGCCGACGCCGGGGATGACGGCGTGCTCGTATGACTGTTGCGGGTTCCACTCCAGCCATGCTTTCGCGGCAGGGTTACGAGTCTCGAAGATCAGGTGCCCGGCCGGGCGCAGGGCGGCGTGCGCGGCTCGCAGCGTCGAGGCCCAGTCCTGGTCGGTCAGGATCTCCTGCGCCACGTTCGCGGTCATGGTGGCCGCGTCTGCCTGCAGCGGGGGCAGGTCTGTCGCATAGCCGTGCACCCATCGCACCCGGTCGGCGCCGGGCTTGGCCCGGGCGATGTCCAGCGACGCGGCCGCCGGGTCAACCGCGGTCACCGCGAGGCCGCGACGGGCGAGCAGGCAGGCGAAGGTCCCGGTGCCGCAGCCGATGTCCAGGACGCTTCGCGCGCCGAACTCCTCCACCATGGCCGCGTAGATGTCCAGGTCACCGCGGTCCGGGTTAAGCGGATCGTAGAGCCAGGCAAGACGCCGCTCCGCGGGGATCCGATCAGGCACGCGCCCAGCGTAGGCGGACCCGGCGGCGACGCGGCGAAAATACCCGGCCTGGTACTACGGCCCCAGGCTGAGATGCAGCTGCTGTCGTCGCTGGTAGTGAGATCTTCGGGCGCGGGCCTGGTGGCGCCTGCGCCAGCGCGACCATCGCAGGTAGTAGTCGTCCTGGTGGCTGGGCTGGGCCGAGATAGCGAGCATCCGGCGGATCTCGCCGACGGTGAGGCCGATCAGGCCGCCGGAGCCGGTGACAGCGAGGTCATGATCATGCCGCGCTGGTGTCCGGGAAAGTTGTCCACAAGTGGTGGTGCCCCCTTTGAGCTGCGGTGACGGCGAGGAACGCCAGGGCGAGCATGGACAAGGTGGCGTGCCGGTACCAGGCGTCGTAGCGCCGGACCTGGTAATGGTCCAGGCCGGTCTCGTTCTTGGCGGCCTGGAAGCACACCTCGATCGCCCACCTCGTGCCGGCCACCCGTACCAGTTCCGCGAGGGCGGTGCCCGCCGGTGCATGGCAGGTGAAGAACGCCAGCTCGCCGCCGCCCACCGGACGTCGCACGAGCAGGTGATGCACCGGGCTGGCGGTCGCGATCAGCGCCCAGTCATAGAACCGGGGGCCCTTGGCGCCGTCGCCGCACGACAGCTGCTGCCAGCCCGCGGCCGGCACCAGGACAGCAAGCGCGTCCGCGCGGCGAGGCCCGGCACCGGTCGCCGCGGTGAAGCTCTTCGGCACGGCCAGCACGTAACTGACACCGCGTTCTTCCAGCCATTCGCGCAGGCCGGTGTTCTGCCCGTATGCCTCATCGGCCGCCACCCAGGAGAACGGCACCCCCGCATCGATCGCCCGGCCGATCATCCGCCGGGCCAGCTCCGGCTTGGTCGCGAACCCGACCTCATCGCCGATCCCCGCCTGACGGCAGCGGACCCGGTCAGACGTCCACGACCCGGGCAGGTACAGCTCGCGGTCGATCAGCGCCCGCCCGCCGCCCGGAACCGCGTACGCCAGGAACACCCCCAGCTGGCAGTTCTCGACCCGGCCCGCGGTCCCGGAGTACTGCCGCTGCACCCCGGCCGACTTGGTGCCCTTCTTCAAGAACCCGGTCTCATCAGCCACCAGGACCGCGCGGTCAGCACCCAGCTCAGCGACGACATATCGCCGCAGGTCATCGCGGACATCATCCGCCGACCACGAGTAGAAATTCAGCAGCCGCTGCATCCCGTCCGGCGTGGCATCACCGGCGAACTCGGCGATCGTCCACCCGTTCTTCCGCTCGCACCGCGACAGCAGCCCCAGCAAATACGCCCGCGCCCGCTTCCGCGACCACGCCTGCGCGAACCGGCCCGCCACCACCGCGAATAGGTCATCGAACCCCGACCGCCACGCCGCAAGGTCTATCCTGGGCCGCTCGGCCACCGCCTGATCTGAGAGTCCATTCACACCTCGAAGACCTACGCGGTGGCCGCACTCATGTCACGCCGCCACGCCGGGCAACATCACGGGCTGCGGCTGTAGTACTAGGAAGGCCCAATTACGCGGAACTCAGGGCAAATGCCCGGCTGCAAAGAATTGGCGCCTATCACAACGACGCCCAATTCCACGCCTCATCCCCATGATCGCGCAGTCAGGCATCCCCCGCCAGCAACAACGCCAAGGCCAGCCCCGGCACCGCGGTCGCCACCGAGAATTAATGCACAGGCCTACCGGCGATTCCCGCAATTAATCCACAGCACAAAAGGAGGGAGAAATGACCGCCAGGAACAAAGACAATGTCAGTCCCGGAAGGTACAATAACAATAGGCCGGGACAAAGCCGGCCCCCCGGCCCAGGACGGGGACGGACCAGGCGGACCGGGACCGTGCAGATCGCCGGATACGAGACGAGGGTCATGACGCCCGAGCAGTACGACAACGCCATCGAGGCACTCGCCGTGCCGATCGGGCAGTGGCTCGACACCCACGCCGACCCCTGCGCCGCGTGCGCGTCCCACGCAGACGACCCTGACAGCGGCGGCCAGCTCCTGGCCGCCTGACCGGATTGGACAGGTCCTCACATTTGGTGGTGACCTGCGGGAACGTGCGCTGGTAGCAGGGCTGGCCACGGGTTAAGCCTGCCGCAGCCACAGTTTTATGCGGTGGTTTGCCTGGTGTCGCGGTCGGAGACTGCGGGCCGGCGCCTGGCTCGCGGTTCGGCGTCGGCGATGGCCAGGGTGAGGTCTTCCAGCTCGGCGACGAGGGCACGGAGCCGGCGGTGGTTGTCGAGCCATTGCCGGTAGTCGTCGAGCTGGTCGTCGGGAACGAGCCGGGTGACGGTCTTGCCGGCCACCTTGCGGGTCCACTGCCAGTAGGGGCCGTGCAGGACGGGCGGGTCAGCGTGGCAGCGGCAGTTCGCCCGGCCGCAGCGGACGTGCCGCTGGATGAGGGTGCCGGGCAGCGCGAGGCCGAGGCGGGCGAGCTCGGCGGCGATTCGGGCGGCGCGGTCCTGCTGGCGTCTGGTGGGCGACACGTTCTCCATGGTGGCACGCGGGGTCCGTGATCCCGGCGCTGTCTTTCAGTATAAATTACTGTATGGATGAGGTTGGGGTGGCCGGCTACATCGCCGCCTGGCGGCCCACGTCGGTCCCGGCGCAGGCCGCCGCGTTCGCCCGGCAGGTCGTGACCGCGTCCGGGCCGCACGGCCGGGACCGGGCGAAGAACCTGCTGTGGGCGGCGGGGAAGCTGGCCGGCTGGGCGATCCCGCTCGGGCTGGAGCCGGTGCCGCAGGTGCTGCTGCATCCGTCGGTGACCGGGCGGTTCACCGCGCACGCCCCGGGGCTGTCCGGGCCGGCCCGCCGGACGCTGCGCACCAACCTGCGGTTCATCGCCCGGCGAGTCGTGCCGCAGCTGATCCCGGCGGACGCGCCGCTGCCCCGCGAGCGGGCCAGGGCGCCGTACACGCCAGCGGAGATCACCGGGTTCCTGGCCCTGGCCGGCGCCCAGCCGACGGCGGCGCGGCGGGCCCGGGCGACCGGGCTGGTCTGCCTCGGGGCCGGCGCCGGGCTGATCCGGTCCGACCTGCGGAACGTGCGGGGCACCGACATCAGCTGCCGGTCCGGCGGCGTCATCGTGACCGTCTCCAGCGGTCGCGCGCCGCGGGCAGTGCCGGTGCTGGCCCGCTACCACGGCTCGCTGCTAGAGGCGGCGGCGTTCGCCGGCGACAGCCTGCTCACCGGCGGCACGGACGCAGGCCGTCATAACATCAGCAACCCGCTGACCCGGCCGCTGGCCGGCGGGACCGGGCTGCCGGCACCCGGCACCAGCCGGCTGCGCGCCACGTGGCTTGCTGAAGTTGCCCGGCTTCTCGGCCTGCCCGCGTTCCTGCACGCGGCTGGGATCAGCTGCTGCCAGCGGCTCGGCGACATCACCGCCGGCCTGGACCCCGGCGGGGAAGCCAGCGCCGTCGCTGTGCTCGGCGGCAGGACCCGGTAAGCGCGGTGGGCAGCAGCGCCAGGCTTGCTGCCATCGAAGCGATCATCGACGCCTCCGGCGCCGCGCCGGCCATCGAGGCGCTGCTGCCCGACAGCGTGCGGCACCGCCAGCTGACCACCCGCACCCTGCTGGCCGGGATGATGCTGACGGTGGCTGACGGCCGGCCCGCGCACCTGACCCGCGTGCACCAGGTCCTGCTCGCGCTGCCTGAGGCCGACCAGGAACGGCTCGGCGTCACCGCGGTCTGGAAGACCGGGTCGCACCTGCTCACCTACCGGCAGGTCGAGCACACCTGCCGCCTGATCACCCGGGCGCTGGCCAAGGACGAACCGGACGGCGCGCCGTCGCAGGCCCTGCAGTCAGCGTGCGACCAGCTGCTGGAGGCCAGCATCCCCGCCGTGCACAAGAACGCCAGCACCGCGCTGGCCGGTGACTGGACCGACGTGGAGGCCTGGTCCCGCCCGCCCCGCCACGGCAGCTCCCAGTGCGCTGATCCCGAAGCCGCCTGGGGCCACCGCAACTCCAACCTGCCAGGACCCGAAGGCGAGATGTTCTACGGCTACTTCCTGTCAGCCGTCATCATGGTCGCCGAGGAGAACGGCGCAGCCGTGCCCGAGCTCGCCCGCCGGATGACCCTCGCCGGCTGCGACCACGACCCGGTTCGCGCCCTGGCTCCCATCCTTGAGAAGATGCCCGCGGCCGGGATCCCGCTCGGCGACATCCTGGCAGACTCCGGCTACGCCCACCGCGACGCGCAAGCGTGGGCAATCCCGCTCCGGCGCGCCGGCGCCCAGCTGGTGCAGGACCTGCACCCGCACGACCGAGGTCCCCGCGGCACCCACGAAGGCGCCATCATCGCCAACGGCAACCTGTACTGCCCCGCCACGCCGGAACCGCTGCTGCAGCTCGCGCCGCTGCCGCCAGGCACGCCAGCCGCCGGCACCGCCGCGCACGACCAGCAGACAGCCGAGCTATCCAGGCACAAGCTGGGCCGGGTAACTTCAGACGACACCGACGGCTACCACCGCGTCAGCTGTCCCGCGGCAACAGGCAAGATCCGCTGCCCGCTCCGCCCGGCGTCGATGACGCTCAGCCGGGACCGGCCAGAGATCCTCGACCCGCCTGAGCACCCGCCAGCCTGCTGCACCCAGCGCACCATCACCGTGCCACCAGACGTCGCAGCCAAGACCCGGCAAAAACACGACTACCCCTCGGCGGCGCACCGGCAGTCCTACAACCGGCGCACCAGCGCCGAGCGGGCCTTCTCCACCATCAAGGACCCCGCCACCACCAGCATCGCCCGCGGCTGGTCCCGGCTGGCCGGCCTCACCCCGCTCACGCTCTGGATCGCCTGCCTGCTGGCCGCCCGCAACCAGCGCATCCTGGCGGCGTCCGACGCCCGCCAAGCCGAAAACGCCCGCCGCGCCGCGGCCGGGCTCCCGCCCAGAACCCGCAAGCGGCGGCGCCAGACCCTCGCCATGCTCGCCGCCGGCCCGCCATAACACTTCGCGCCGCGACCAGTCAGCGCAGCCCGCGCCAGTCAGCACCGGTCCGGCCACCGCGCGGCAGCACGCGCACAGAGCGGCCAGAGCGGCCAGCAGCCAGAACCACAAGAACAAACCCGGCCCCAGGGCCGCTAACGCGGCCAGTCAGCGCCACCGCGACCGAATGTCAGTGCCATATGTGAACCTGGACACTGGTGAAGTGTGAATACCTCTTGGAGCCCCCTTACGGAATCGAACCGTAGACCTTCTCCTTACCATGGACCAACATCAGGTCCCCGAAAGCGCCCCGCGGACCCTGAGCAGGCAGAACCCTAACTCTCAGTAGCACTCGCCAGCTCACGCGGGCGTGGTCGGGCAGCATTGTGCCCCCCAGATTGCCCCCCGAAATGATCTTCCTGATGATGATCCCTGTGGACGGAATGTGCGGCCGAGCACATGTCCTGTCATCCGCCGACGCGGCAGGCGCCGGCAAGCGAGACCGTGGAGGTTGCCAGCCGGCGTCGGCTAGTACTACAGCCGCAGCCCGTGATGTTGCCCGGCGTGGCGGCGTGACATGAGTGCGGCCACCGCGTAGGTCTTCGAGGTGTGAATGGACTCTCAGATCAGGCGGTGGCCGAGCGGCCCAGGATAGACCTTGCGGCGTGGCGGTCGGGGTTCGATGACCTATTCGCGGTGGTGGCGGGCCGGTTCGCGCAGGCGTGGTCGCGGAAGCGGGCGCGGGCGTATTTGCTGGGGCTGCTGTCGCGGTGCGAGCGGAAGAACGGGTGGACGATCGCCGAGTTCGCCGGTGATGCCACGCCGGACGGGATGCAGCGGCTGCTGAATTTCTACTCGTGGTCGGCGGATGATGTCCGCGATGACCTGCGGCGATATGTCGTCGCTGAGCTGGGTGCTGACCGCGCGGTCCTGGTGGCTGATGAGACCGGGTTCTTGAAGAAGGGCACCAAGTCGGCCGGGGTGCAGCGGCAGTACTCCGGGACCGCGGGCCGGGTCGAGAACTGCCAGCTGGGGGTGTTCCTGGCGTACGCGGTTCCGGGCGGCGGGCGGGCGCTGATCGACCGCGAGCTGTACCTGCCCGGGTCGTGGACGTCTGACCGGGTCCGCTGCCGTCAGGCGGGGATCGGCGATGAGGTCGGGTTCGCGACCAAGCCGGAGCTGGCCCGGCGGATGATCGGCCGGGCGATCGATGCGGGGGTGCCGTTCTCCTGGGTGGCGGCCGATGAGGCATACGGGCAGAACACCGGCCTGCGCGAATGGCTGGAAGAACGCGGTGTCAGTTACGTGCTGGCCGTGCCGAAGAGCTTCACCGCGGCGACCGGTGCCGGGCCTCGCCGCGCGGACGCGCTTGCTGTCCTGGTGCCGGCCGCGGGCTGGCAGCAGCTGTCGTGCGGCGACGGCGCCAAGGGCCCCCGGTTCTATGACTGGGCGCTGATCGCGACCGCCAGCCCGGTGCATCACCTGCTCGTGCGACGTCCGGTGGGCGGCGGCGAGCTGGCGTTCTTCACCTGCCATGCACCGGCGGGCACCGCCCTCGCGGAACTGGTACGGGTGGCCGGCACGAGGTGGGCGATCGAGGTGTGCTTCCAGGCCGCCAAGAACGAGACCGGCCTGGACCATTACCAGGTCCGGCGCTACGACGCCTGGTACCGGCACGCCACCTTGTCCATGCTCGCCCTGGCGTTCCTCGCCGTCACCGCAGCTCAAAGGGGGCACCACCACTTGTGGACAACTTTCCCGGACACCAGCGCGGCATGATCATGACCTCGCTGTCACCGGCTCCGGCGGCCTGATCGGCCTCACCGTCGGCGAGATCCGCCGGATGCTCGCTATCTCGGCCCAGCCCAGCCACCAGGACGACTACTACCTGCGATGGTCGCGCTGGCGCAGGCGCCACCAGGCCCGCGCCCGAAGATCTCACTACCAGCGACGACAGCAGCTGCATCTCAGCCTGGGGCCGTAGTACCAGGCCGGGTATTTTCGCCGCGTCGCCGCCGGGTCCGCCTACGCTGGGCGCGTGCCTGATCGGATCCCCGCGGAGCGGCGTCTTGCCTGGCTCTACGATCCGCTTAACCCGGACCGCGGTGACCTGGACATCTACGCGGCCATGGTGGAGGAGTTCGGCGCGCGAAGCGTCCTGGACATCGGCTGCGGCACCGGGACCTTCGCCTGCCTGCTCGCCCGTCGCGGCCTCGCGGTGACCGCGGTTGACCCGGCGGCCGCGTCGCTGGACATCGCCCGGGCCAAGCCCGGCGCCGACCGGGTGCGATGGGTGCACGGCTATGCGACAGACCTGCCCCCGCTGCAGGCAGACGCGGCCACCATGACCGCGAACGTGGCGCAGGAGATCCTGACCGACCAGGACTGGGCCTCGACGCTGCGAGCCGCGCACGCCGCCCTGCGCCCGGCCGGGCACCTGATCTTCGAGACTCGTAACCCTGCCGCGAAAGCATGGCTGGAGTGGAACCCGCAACAGTCATACGAGCACGCCGTCATCCCCGGCGTCGGCGGCGTCCAGCAGTGGCTCGAGGTAACCGACGTCAGCGATCGGCTGGTGACGTTTCGCGGGACCTACATCTTTGAAGCCGATGGCGCGCGGCTGACCCCGACCTCCACCCTGCGTTTTCGCACCCGGCACGAGGTAACCGCCTCGCTAGCAGCCGCCGGCTACCGCATCGACGAGATACGCGAGGCACCGGACCGGCCCGGCCGCGAGATGGTCTTCATCGCGCTGCGGCCAGAATGACGCACGCTCGCGCCCGAAAAACCCGCTGCCAGCAACGACAGCAACGACATCTCACCCTGCGGCTGTAGTACTAGACCCGACTGCGGGCCGATGGTCGTCTGGCCAGCGGGAAAAACTCGCCCGGAGACTGCAGGCAGTCCGGCAGCTGCGAGTGCCACTTTCACCGCCGCCTGCGTGCCCGGCGGGAGGCATCGACCAGTGACGCGAACTGCGCCGGCTCTATGATGGGGCGGCCACGCCACGGAGACATACTTGTCAAGTCCGCATCAGCGGACACGATCATGAACGCGCCCACTGCCACTGCCAGGTCAAGGATCCGGTTATCTTCCCAGTCTGGGCAGTCACCGACGGCTTGTGGCGGGTCGGTGATCCCCCCGCCCGACGCTACTGCCATCTCGGCCAGCACCTGCAGGTACTCATCTACTTCCTCGTCTGGCGTCTTGAGGACCGTAGCGAGCACTCGACCTGTGTTGACCAGGATGTGCGGTGACAGCCACAGCGCGAACTCCGCCGCGTCGTTGATCACGCCCAGGCAGTCAGCGCTTGGGTTGCCGGAGATCGGCGGCGGCGACGGCCAGCTCCGGAACGGGGACTCACCGGCGGCAACGGCGAGCACGAGCACATTCACGTCGAACACGACCGGCACCGGGACCGGTCCTGGCAGAGTCAACGCCCTCGCGCCCTGCCCTTGTATACCTGCCGGATCTCGGCCAGCAACGACTCGTAGTCCTGGCCGGCCGCTGCCGCCCTCTCGGCGTTGCGAGCCTGAAGGTCACGCAATCGTTCCGCCCGGGCCAGCGACTCCATCACCGTCAGCGTCGCCCTCAGGTAGGCCGACCGGTTACCGCCACCGAAGTGCTCTACCAGGCGGGCCAACCGCTCCTGGTCCTCATCCGCCACCGCGAACCCGACAGTCGATGTAGACATGCAGACATTGTATCCAAATTGCATCTGCAGATGCAATTGACTGCACCTGGCGCTGCGGCGAGAACCCCCGACGACCCAACGGATCTTCGAGGTTGACGGTCCCGGCGCGTGGCAGGCGCTGGTCTCGGCTTACCCCCGGCCCGCGACGGCCAGTTACCGGCACACTTGGGGGTGGACCGGCTGGAACGGAGACTGGCTCGTGCCCCGCTGGTCCGCGGTCGCCCGGGACTGGGATGGGGTTCATCTGACCGTCGCCGGCTACCTCTCTACCGCGGGTTATCCCCTTACTACCGGGATAGCGCGCACAATGCTCGCCGTTGGAATCCCGATCAGACCTACTGGCTCACCGACGTGCTAGCCCACGCTGGCCAGGCCCAGGCCTGGCACAACATCAGCGGCGACCCCGTCGGATGGACGAACAGGTAACGCAGGGCATACTCCGAACCGAGCTACGCCCTCATGTTCCTCCAGCGGAACCATGACGATCCCACGGCGACGCTCCCGCTGAACTGGGCGACCGGGCAGCAGCTCACATCAGCCGGCTGCTGGCTGGCGGGTGGCGGCCGACGCTGATCATCGGCTGCTGCCCGGGGGCGGATCACGGGTCCGCGTGAGGTGACCTGGAGCCCGGATCAGGTGCGGAGGTAGCCTGCGGGTCATGGCCTCGGACAGGAGTCCGGGTCGGATCGCGCTGGCAGGCGGTGCTGATGGCCGGGGATAAAGTACCGGACTGGCTTGCAGGCATCCGGGACCAGGTCGGCGGTGAGGCCCTGACCCGTGATCAGCATGCAGTCCTGCGCGAGGCCCTGGCCCCGTTGCTGGCAGACATGATGGCAACGCGCGCGGTCATCCCGGCGGTCGGCGCATTCCAGTGGGATGCTGAGCCTGGCACGATCACCGCGTTCATCGGCGTGGCGCATCACGGGCAGGGAATCCGCATCCGGACCGAGCTGCCCGCTGGCGAGCTGCTGGCCGACCTGGCGGACCAGGTACAAGAGTGGGAGATTGAGGAGCTGTGGCTGGAGTTCGGCCAGGCGACCTGGCCGGAGTGTCCTGACCACCCGCGATCGCATCCCCTTGCGCCTGGGCTTGACGAGCACGGCGCCGCCGTCTGGCTATGCCCGAGGAATGGCCAGACCAAGAGCGTCATTGGCGCGCTCACCCGCTGATCAAGTCAACCCGAAGCGGACCCGGACAACTCTGCCGGAAGCTCCCCGGGAATGCCAGGACCCGCCCGAACCGACCCGGCTCAAGCCGCGGACAACACACCATCCCAGGCGCGCAGACAACGCCAGCTGCACGCGCAAAGAGTGGTCGGCTCACCGGCCCAGCTTGAACCGGATCGCCGAGTACGAGCGGCGTTGCGGTTGTGGTGGTAGTGCTCGTGCCCGTGCACGGATTATCCGGTTCGGCGCAGGTAGAGCTGCTGAACAACACCCTCGTCGCGGCATGAGCGGTCGACTCTGGCAGCACTTCGACGGGTCTGATGGGTGCGCTGCGGGTGGCGGCAGACTGGGCTGATGAGCGAGCAAGAGTCTTGGACCGTGGAGCACTTCAGTCAGGCCAACCCCGCCGGTGAGGGCCAAAGTGATGTACCGGCGCTCCTGCGGCGGGTAGCCGACTCTATCGATGCTCTTGGTGAGGTCGAAGTCCAGGACCTCGTATTGCACACCGAGATAACAGAAGACGGCGACTGGCACTTACTGACGGTCTACTTCCACCGCTCGCCCGGGCTTCGATCGGTGCCCTGACGGCGGCAAGAGCGGAATGATTCGACCGCGAATTGTCCGTGGTCTGTGAGCTACTGGGCGCATGGTCGGCGTCGCTGCCCCGCCAGGTGGCGGTCATGGAAGGTGAACGGGTGGAGCTTGGGGATGAGGTCCGTGGCCGGCTTACGAGGGCGGCCCGGGAGAACCTGGATGAGGCGACCGCGGATGCGTGGCTGTCGATGCTCGAACCGGGGACGCGGCTGCTGGCCGCCAGCCCGGCAGCCGGTGATCGCGGCAGGAGCCTGTGGCGGGGCTGGGGCCGGGGTGGGCGGCCCGCCCCGGGGCGTGCAGGCCGGGTCGACGGCTGGCTCGGGGGGCTGCCGGTCCTTGCTGTTGGGACTGAGTGGCCATCGTGGGCAGGGCATGGGCCGCTGTCGCACATCGCGACGCTGGATTGCGCACGGCTGCATCCCGCGCTGCCCGCGCGGCTGCGTGAGGGCGGTTTCCCGGAGGCGGGCTGGCTGTCGTTCTTCTACTTCGACGGCACGGCCGATGGCGGCATGGAGGTGGTCGGGGCGCTGTTCGCGGGCACGGAAGAGGGCGCCCAGGTGTTGTACACGCCGCCGGGTGCGGCCGTTGAGGCGGCCTCACCTGCGGGTCTCGCGGTGTACCCGAGGGTTGAGGTCACCGGTGAACCGGTGCTGACCTGGCCAACATGGGAACATCCGCGGCTGCACACCGGTGGCCGCCCTGCGCCCGGCTGGGACCAAGTGTTCACCGTTATCGACCAGATCCGGCAAGGACAGCAGGAAATACCCGCTCACCAGGTGGGAGGCAACCCCGATCCAGTGCAGGGCCCCATCGAGCGTGAGGTCGCCTACGGCCAGGTCAGCCGCAGCGGGCAGGACAAGATCGCCTGGACCGATCCTGCTGTCCGGGAAGCCGCTGAGGACTGGCTGCTGCTGGGCCAGTTCGACACCGACAGCCAGGCCGGGTTCCTGTGGGGTGACTGCGGCGTCCTGTACTACCTCATCCGCCCTGCCGACCTCGCTGCCCGCCGTTTCGACCCGATCGCGTTCACCTGGCAATGCGGCTGACCAGTGAGCGGCCCGGCGTGGGTGTTGTAGTGGTGAGGCTGTGATGGCAGGCGGCCTGGCGCAGTTGCGTGCCCGGTGGGCGGATCCCGGCCGCCGCGGCCTGGTGACAGACGCGGTGAACACCATGCTGGCGGGGGAATCTCTGGAGGACCTGCCGATCGGGCGGCACCACGGACGGTTCGATCTTCGCGCGTGCTGGCTGGTATCGGCCCGGGGCGTGAAGGATCCCACCTTGCAGGGACGCCCCGGGGCAGCGCCGACCTTGCGCAATGTCACCGTCACCGACGTCGACTTCACCGGGGCAACAGCCAGGCTCGACCTCGACGGGTGCATCCTCGTCAACTGCGTGCTCGACCGGGTCGGATGGCAGGGCTGGGCCGTTCGCCGCAGCCGGGTCGAGAACTGCTCGTTCATCCGCGCTGACCTGCGTGACAGCCACTTCGACGCAGGCAATGACGTGCAGGCGATTCCCGGAAGACGCTGGGACAGCCCCAGCATTCGCAGCATCTACCGCCGCTGTGACTTCACCCGGACCCGTACCGGCCCATACGTCGGCTGGGGCAACGCCTTGTTCGACGAGTGCCTGTTCGCCGACACGGCCTTCTCCAACTACGCTGGCCCCCAATTTCATGGTGCGTCATTTACAGGCTGCACATTCACGGGCCACTACCGCAGCCTTGAGTTCGGCTACACACGGGAGCCCGCAGGCCTGCCCGCGCCATTCAAACCAGTAGTGCGTAGCGTCGACTTCCAGAACGCGGCTGTCGAGTACCTCACCTTCCACCAGCAGCCCGAACACTGCCACATGCCCGCCATGTGACAGCGTGCTCGCCCTAGTGACGACACTTCCGCTCATCGGCATGAGCGGTCGTCGGGGCCAGGGGGCCGCGCTCCCACCCAGCGTGCAGATCGGGCCATTCTGAACGCCGCGGCCGAGGATGACCGAACAGCCTAGGGACACGCCATAACGAGCCCTCGAAGCGCGATCTGCTGGCGGCGGTGGTCAACGTAGCGTGATGAGGTCGCCTCCCGCCTGGCGGCACAGGGCCTGCCAGGCGGTATTCAGGGCCCGTCGCATTACCGGGCGGCTCCTGCGATGTAGGCCGCGACGATGTAGGTGGCGTGCCGGTCCAGCGACACCCTGGCCCGGTCGTATCTCATGGTGGTGCGCGGGTCGGCGTGGGATGCCGCTTCCTGGACGTCCCTTAGCGGGACGCCTGCGTCCAGGGCGGCGGTGATGAACGCATGGCGGAGCGTGTGCGGTCCGATCTTCTTGTCCAGCCCCGCGCGGCGGGCGACCCGGCGGACGGTCCGCCCGGCTCCGTGCCGGTCGCGCTGGCCGGCGGGAGTGGTGAAGATCGGTCCTTCGCAGCGTTCGCCGATCACGAGGTCGATCCCCCGTGCGGTGCGCGGGGCGAGCGGGATGACGGCCTTCTTGCCGCCCTTGCGGGTGATCGCCAGGGTCCGGTGCCCGCGTCCGGTGCCGAGGGCCTCGATGTCGGCGCCGGTGGCCTCGGAGACCCGCAGCCCGTTCAGGGCGAGCAGGGAGATCAGGGCGTGCTCGGCTGGGGTGCCGAGCCCGGCGGCGACCAGCAGCGCGCCGACTTCGTTGCGGTCCAGGCCGGTGGCATGGGATTCGTAGTCGATCCGCGGCCGACGGACGTGCACGGCCGGTGAGTGGTCGAGCAGGTCTTCCTCGACGGCGTACCGGTACAGCCCGGCGATGGTGGACAGCCTGCGGGTGATGGTCGCGCGGGCTCTTCCGGCAGCTTCGAGGTCGCGGGCGAACCGCTCGATGTCAGCGCGCCGGGCGGCGAACAAGCGCAGCTGCCGCTGGCGGCACCAGGCGGTGAACTGGCGCAGATCCAGCGTGTAGGCCTCGCGGGTCATGCCTGAATACCCGGCCAGGAATCCGGCTAACGCCAGCTTCTCCGTTTCGGAGAATGCCGGCTCGATCACGGCGATGGCGGCAGACGACGGCGTGGTGGTCATGGGATACCTCCCGCGTGAGGGCCGGGACTGACAGCGGTCCCGGCAGCGAATGACCACCTCAACGTAAGAACGGCCAGTTCACAGCACCAGAGCAGGCAGCATCTCGAATCACTGCATCAAGCGGGAGCGCACCCGAGCGCCGATTACGCACGGTCGAGCGCTGCACGGGTCCGGTGGCGGCTCGCGCGCAGATCAACCGGTTGCGGGCGGGTGACGGGCCGTGCGAAATAGGACGCACGGTAGCGGAAGTCAGAGCCACCTCCGGCGGCGGCGGAATCCAGGCTATGCACAGCCGCTCTGGCTGGGTCCGGAGACGCCCCAGCCTTGACCGAGCGGAATCTCTTCGGTCCTGGTGAACCAGCCGACGCGGACGCGAAGCGAGATCTGGTCCATCACGGTGGCTGCGCCTCGATCCTCGCAGATGTCGGAGACCCAGATCACTCGCAGGAGCCGGAGCTGGTGCGGCGGGATCACGCCCGGCAGCGTGAACTGCACGGCCCTGCTGGTGCCACCGTTGTCGATGTTCCAGTTGGGGACACTGACAGCCACCTGAGCGGTCTGCGCGGCTGGCGCGACCGAAGCCTGGCCTGGCCTGGGTACCCCGACGATCGTTTGGGTCACGTCGGTGGGATTGTAGATGCCGACGGCGAAGCCCTGACGTCGCCCCGACCGGATTGGCACCGTGACCTGCGTGTCGCCGTCCGCGAGAGTGGTTGTCACTGCGCGGGCGGCGTCCTGGGGATACCACCACATGGACTGCGGGCCTACCTGCAGCGCCCCGGCGGCCAGGTAGAACACCAGGTACCCGGCCGTGAGCCCGGCCACGACGACGGCCGCGCCGAGCCTGATCCAGGTGCGCCTGCTGACCCGCGCCAGCCGCGCGCGTGCCGTCATCTTGACGGCCTGGGACAGACGAACCGGGACGGCGGCTCCGGCCTCGGCGGCCAGGTCAGCCGGCGAGCCGAGCCGGCGCAACGCCGCGGCGACATCCTGATCGCCGGCGCCGGGCTCCAGCGCCTCGTCCAGGTGCGCAGTGAGCTGCGCCCGGAGCTCGCGCGCCCGCGCGGCCGGCAACGCGGCAAGTGCCACATCGAGCTCGCGCAGGTAGTCTCGGACGCGGCGGTGATCCAACCCGGTGCCTGTCATCATTCGCGCCCTTCCGCTGCGACGCCGCTGCATGCCGCGGCGTGGCTCACCACCGCCGTCACAGTCGCGGAAAACGAAGCCCAGTCAGACCGGAATCCGGCCAGGCTCCGCTTCCCGGCGTCGGTGATGGTGTAATACCGCCGGGCCCGCTCCCCCGGGTTGTCCTGCCACTCACTGGTCACCAGGCCTGCATCGCGGAGCCGGTTGAGCAGCGGATAGACCGTGCCCTCGCTGGTCAGCAGGCCGTCGGCGGCAGCCAGGTCGCGGACGAGTTCGAGGCCGAACCGGGGCCGGATCTCAAGCAGGGCGAGAACGCATGGCCCCAGCACGCCGCGGCGCAGCTCGGTCAGCACGCCATCCACTGCCGCTGCCATGTCTGACATTATGCCCTGCCACGCAAGATAAGTTCGCAACCGGTCGGGCCGTCGGCCCCGCCGCCAGGCAGCTGTTCTGTCGACGGCATGAGCGGTGCCGCCAGCCAGGCCATTTGCTGGTCGCCGACGGTGCCATTTGCCAGGGCCCCTCGCTTGCGGAGCCGGGCGAGGGAAGGCCATGATCTGCTGAACTAGGGCGGCTGGTACAGCCGGGCAAGTTCACCTCGCAGGTAGCGTGCCAAGCGCCAGCACAGCAGCCATAAACGACGCGAAGTCATCCCATCGCCCGGTCGCCGGCAGTACCTGGACTCCCATGTGCCGACGATAGGCCTGAGCGGGCCTGGTAACGGTCTCGCTGGATCACCCGTGTTGCCCGCGGCTCACGCAGCGGCCCGGAGAATGCGCTGGACACGCAGATTAATCCAATTCGGCACATCACCTGCGGCCGCCATGGCGCTCAACTTGACCTGCAGATCGGCGGACTGCGCTATAAATGCAAAATCATGATGATTACGAATCGTGAGCACAATCTCGTCATGGGTGGGCGCCGAGCGCCGAATACGCGCGTTTCTGCCGTGGATGGCTCCCGCGCGGCGCGTCGCGCATATCGTCCGTTCGTGTGCGCCGCTGCGATCGGCTAGGCCAGGCACTGCCAGATCAGCCCGGCAAGTGGTGATGATGTGCCGGCTCGCGGGTCATGAATTCCGCTGGCTGCCGGGTGGGAGGGTGAGGTTGAGCGTTTCCAGGTCGCTGACGCGCTGAAAGCCGGCGGCGGCATAGAGCCTGAGCGCGGCCGTGTTCGCGGCCTCGGTTTGCAGGGAGACGCGATACGCGCCGGCGGACCGGGCTTGGTTGACGACGTGCTGGATCAGGTTCCGGGCGATGCCGGCGCGGCGGCGCTGCGGGGTGACGTAAAGATCGCGGATCGACCAGGCAGTACCGAGCATTAGTGATGCCGGCATGACGGTGGCCGTAATGAAGCCGCAGGCCTGCCCGTCGTCGAGGGCGGCTGCGATGGTTATCCGGTGCTGAGTCAGATGGTCGCGCAGCCAGCCGCTGGTGAGCTGGGGGGACGGCCGCTGGCCGTAATGTGCGCGGTAGCTGTCGAACAGGGCAGTTACCTGGCCGAATGCGTGGTGGGATCGCGTTACCTGCTCGATTGATGTAGTCACGGGTCAAGTCTCAGCTCTCCGGACCCGTCTTGGCTCACCATAGCGGCGGCAGGGTTCGGCGCGTGGCGCTCGCCTGCAGGTTTGCTGCTCCGGGTGAGTGGACAAGCGCGCTGATGCCTGGCCTGCCGGTAGCCTCGGCGAGTTCAGGACTTCCCCCCGACAGCGTTGCCAGGAAGGGCCAGAGCCTGATGGACGACGAGGTGCGGTTCGCGGCGGGCCTGTTCCGGGGGACCGCCTGGTACTACGACCGGTACCGGCTGCCCTACCCAGACGCGATGGTCGGGGATCTGGCTCGGCGCGCCCGGGTGTCCGGGCGCGGGCGGTTGCTGGATCTGGCCTGCGGGACCGGCCAGCTCGCCTTCGCGCTGCGCCGGTGGTTCGGCGAGGTGTGGGCGGTGGACTCCGAACCGGACATGGTGGATCTGGTGCGGGGCAAGGCTGCCGCCGCGGGTGCCGGCGATGTCCGGCCGGTCGTGTCGAGCGCCGAAACGCTGCACGCCGAGCCGGGGTACTTCGAGCTGGCCGTCATCGGCAATGCCTTCCACCGGCTGGACCGCGATGTGACCGCTGGCCGGCTCTTCGGCTGGCTCAGGCCGGGCGGGCACCTGGCGCTGTGCTGGTCGGCTACTCCCTGGACAGGCGGGCAGGACTGGCAGCGAGCCCTCGAGGCCGCCCTCGACCGGTGGCGGACGACGCTCGGCGCCCAGCAGCGGATTCCCGCGGGCTGGGAGCAGGTGCGGCAGCGGCGGCCGGATGCCCGGGTGCTCTCCGACGCCGGATTTGAGCTGGCCGGGCAGCGCGAGTTCGCCATCGACCACCACTGGAGCCTGGCGGAGATCGCCGGGTGGATCCGGTCCACATCATTCCTGCCGGCCACAGTGCTCGGCGGCCATGCGGCCGCCTTCGACGCCGACCTCGCAGCCAGCCTCGGCCCGCACAGCAGCCGCGGCGCCTTCCCCCAGACCGTGAGTTTCGCCTACGAGCTGGCCCGCAAGCCCGCCTGAAACCGCTCAGAACATGATCAGGACGACGCTACCGGAGCACGGCGTGCACTATTGGGCCGAGTCGGGCAAGGCTAGACGGCCGACCCCTACCGCAAGAGCCGGCAAAGATCACGGAGAGCGATCGGCGCTCGGTGGCGAGTTCGCCGGTATAACGCCGATACTCTGGAGCGAACTTTGAGCCTCCACGACGTCGTTTCTCTCGGCGTGCCGGCTCGTCGTGGACCCGTTCTCTGGAGCCACGTCCCTGACGTGAGAAGCCGCGACTGTCCTCTCGTCGCTGCGCTTTTGAATTGCGAGGCCTTCGACAGGAGCTTGGTCATGGACATGTCCACGACGCAGAGTTGCCGGAACCACTAGCGATCTCGTCGTGCGACTCCAGAGTTCGCCGAATACGATCGCCCCAAGCTAGCTGGATCGCAGCAGGCGGCTAGGCGCAGATCATTCGTTCTGGGATGGCGGTCCAAGATCGGATATAAATGAGGAGACGGGCGTAGGTTCTCCTTCAAGATTGCCAAGTCACCGAAGGGAAGGACCCATGCTCGTGCCTGTCCGAGGGCGCCCAGCCCGAACTGCTCCGCAGGATCCGCTGGACGTGCGCGGCGGTCCGCTGCGAGTTCTTCCAGCTTGAGCACGGCAGCTAGGTCCAGCACCTCGGCAGGGGCGTGCGGATGTACCATCTACAGCTAACCTGTGCCGCGACAGCCATGTGCGCGAAGGTCTTGAGGCCCGTGTCGGCCGCATCCTACGTGGCGATGCTTGCTGAAGACTCGTCACTGGCCCTGGCCACCGGGGGTTGTTGTAGGTCACCTCGACGAACTCAGGCTCGATAATGAGCTGCCTTACGCCAAACCAAACAGCTTCCGGCCGTTTTGGGTAATCAGTGCAGCCGCATCATCGGCCGAGCCAATCTCATCAGTGTAGATGCGCACCTGCGGTAGAAACCTTAGGCCAGACACTACTGCGCCGAATCTCTGAAGCATGTAGGGCAATGCCACTCCTCGCTTCACCATGATCACGAGGTTCATCCTTTTGCCCAGTGCGTAACCAATCTCAATGTAAGCACTTGACGGGCCTGCCACTTCCGCAAACTGCAAATACAGAAGCGCCGGGCAGTCGTTCAGTACACGCAAATTCTGTTCTGTTCTGATGTCGGACACGACAAACTTTCGGTCTTCTGCGGTTTTGGCTTCTTCGCTCGGCCAATATACGCCGGTGACGATTTTGCGGGCTGCTGCAACAACTGTGGCTGTCTCGGCTTGGTGTTCAGCGACGGCGTTATGGGCAAACCCTCCGAATGGTGCAGCGATAAAGAGTTCATGCTCCGGAGTCGGAAGGGCCAAGGTGTGTGCCAGGCTAGTGTTAAGAAACGCCTCTATTTGAGGTACATGATCAGGGTGCGGCAACTTGTGGCCATTCACCCACCGACTAATTAGGGTATGATGCACATTAAGTTTCGCCGCGAGTGCTTGCTGGCTCTTGCCAGCGTCCTTCAGTGCCCGGTCCAGTGCCTTACCGAACCGGTTTGCATCATCTTGCGGCATCATGCCGCAAGCATAGCGCGACACTGCAAGTCTGAACTAAAGATGCCATCTTGCGTAGCAGGTGCACTCTTGTTGGCAGACATGATCCTTTTGGCAAGCGTGATCTGTAGCACATGGCCGCCCGTGGGGCTACCGTCGATCATGTAAACAGCCGCGGCCAGCTAGAACTGGTCGACCAAGATGGAGAGGTCAGACAGCAGCGGTGAACTGATAGGTCTTATGAAGGTGGACGTGTCGAGCGCCGTGATCGCCAGGTGGCAACTCCTGCCAAGCGCATCCACGACGAAGTGCGCGAGGTGCCGATCGCGCAGCAAAACATGGCTGACCTGCCCTCCACCGGGTCATGCGGTCGGCCGACTATGTGAACAATTGCACAAGCAAGCCCTCTGATCAACGAGGAACCCTCATGTGCGACAACACGATGGCGCGCACTCGCGGCCGGTCAACGCGAACTGGTTGGCCGGCTCTCAACTTTGCCGCCAGCGCTGACAGCGCCATCCAGTGGACCGGGCCGTGAAAGCGGCCTGGCTGCTTGCCCTTTTCGGGCACAACGCGGGCCTCGCTATCTCTGCCGTTGTCTTGCCCGTTCTTACCCTGCTCGTGGTGGCGTTCTGGCAGGGACGCGCGATCAGCATCTGGCCGCCGACGATTGGCCCGCGCGCCCGCCCGGCCCCGGACGAGCTCCCCGACAAGGCACCTGCCGACCGCATGAACCAGGACGGGCCGATGGCCTGCGGCGTCGGCCTGTCTGGAAGGGCTAGCACAGCGCTCGAGGTCAGTGACGCAAGACTTTTCTACGAAGCGATCGCGACAACCTACGACGAGCGTAACTCCGCGGTAACTGGATAGGTGGGTCTGGTCGTTCGACGTGAACGTGGCTGTCTGACGTCACGTAGAGCCGGCCGTGCGTGTCGTTTTGATTACTGACTGCCGGCTATGGTCTGATGCCGTTTGTGCCCGATGCCGACCCGTTGCCGGGGGAGATCGCCGCTTTGCGCGCGGCGAATGCCCGGCTGCGCGAGGTCGTTGAGGCGAAGGACACCGAGGTATCGGTGCTGCGTGCGCAGCTGGAGGCCCTGGCCGGCGAGGTAGCGGCGCTGCGGGCCCGGCTCGGGCAGAACTCCTCGAATTCCTCGAGGCCGCCGTCGGCGGACGGGCTGGGCAGGCCGGCGCCGAAGTCGCTGCGCGGCAAGTCCGGCCGCAAGCCCGGCCGGCCGAAGGGGCAGCCGGGCGCGACCCTGGAGATGACGGCGACCCCGGACGTGGTGGTGCGCCACGAGGCCCGCTGCGGTGGCTGCGGCGCCGGCCTGGGCCGGGCGCCGCTGGCCGGGACGGAGCGGCGGCAGGTGATCGACCTGCCCGAGATCCGGGCGCTGGTCACCGAGCATCAGATGATCTCCCGGCGGTGCGGCTGCGGGACGGTGACCGCCGCCGCGGCCCCGGCCGGAGTGAGCGCGCCGGTCCGGTACGGGCCCCGGCTGACGGCGATCGGCGCATACCTGTGGCACGGCCAGTTCCTGTCCCGGGACCGGACCTGCCAGGCCATCCGGGAGATGTTCGGCGTCCCGGTCTCCCCGGGCGCGGTCACCGCCATGATCACCCGGATCACCGGGACGCTGGGCCCGGCCCTGGAGGCGATCCGCTCGGCGGTCACCGCCGCCGATGTCGCCCATTTCGATGAGACCGGGTTCCGGGTTGCCGGCACGCTCGCCTGGGTCCACTCCGCCTCAGCCGGCAAGCACGCCCTGATCACCGTCCACGCCAGGCGCGGGAAGGACGCCATGGACGCCGCCGGGGTCCTGCCCTCATTCGCCGGCATCGCCGTCCATGACGCATGGGCGCCCTATGACACCTATCAGGATCTGGCCGGGCACGCACTGTGCGGAGCCCACATCCTGCGCGAACTCCAGGCCGTGACCGATGCCGCGCCCGAGGGCCGGTGGTGCTGGGCCAGCCAGGCCGCCGGCGCCCTGCGCGCCATGAAACGCCTCGCCGATGCCGCGCTCGCCGCGGATGGCACCCTGGCCGGCATCGATTCACTCAAGCTGGCCACGGCCCGCCGCCAGTTCCGGTCCGCCGTCCTGATCGGCAAGAACGACACCGCCGCCCGCGCCGGGCCGCTCATGAAGAAGCACCACGCCCTTGCCCGCCGGCTCAGCCAGCGCGAGGACGACTACCTCCGGTTCGCCGCCGACCCGGCCGTGCCATTCGACAACAACGCCGCCGAACGCGAGATCCGCATGAGCAAGCTCCGCATCAAGGTCTCCGGCTGCATGCGGTCCATGACCGGCGCCCAGCAATTCTGCGCCATCCGCTCCTACCTGTCGACCGCCGCCAAGCACGGCATCACGGCACTTGACGCACTCACCCAGGCGGCCACCGGAAGCCCCTGGCTCCCCGCCGCCGAATAACGAACGGCACGGAGACCTATCCAGTTACACTCCGCGAATCTGCTGGCGACCCACATGGACACGCTGGAGAGGATCGAGCAGGCCCGGGACGGCAAGCCGGGAACAAGAGTGCTCGACCTCGGCGGCGGTACTGGGAAGAACATCGCGACGCACTTCTTCAACGACGAGGACATACGGTGGGTCTACGTTGACTCGTGTCCAGCCATGGCCGACCAAATGCGGAGGAATCTGGCCGGTCGACCTTTGTCCCGGCATCTCGCGGTGTACGTGGGCGACATCAACGACCTCGACTTGCTGGGACTCAAGGAGGAACCCTACGACGTAATTTTGCTCTCTCTCGTCCTCTCGTCCATGCCGCGGATGCCGGACTTCGCGACTATCGCCAGCCTGCTGGCGCCCCGCGGATCACTCATCATCAGCGATATCAATCCGGACTACACGCAGGCTCACCCCTACTACGAAGTCAGAGCGGGCGACAGCAGCACGGTCGCGATGCGCATGAACCCTGTGCGATTGCTCGAGATGCTCCAGCGATTGAACTCAGCTGGCCTGAAGCTGACCGAATTGACTTCTATCGGAATGGGATGCCCTCCCTACTCGTTCAACGCAACCTTTACTTCGACGGCACGGCCCAGTACGAATGGCGGAAACCAGGACCACAGAGCCCTGCTGGCATAGCACCGCGCCTTTCCCTCTGCTTCGCGCCCCTCACCCAGACAACAACGACGAGAGCGTAATAGACTAATGCGCATCCAATAAGTGGCAGGACTATCCACTAAAGCTCTTATTCGTGATCTCCACCCTGAGCGAATCACCGGTAGCAGTTCATGGCGCTAGCCGATCTCGGTGGTTCTGGAGTTGCTGTGCCCACCAACCTCCGCTATTCAGTGCTGAGGCCTGCCTGACCCGGTCTGATGTGCCTGTTGTGCCTGTTGTGCCTTTGATCTGGGTTTTGGATGCGTGGAGCAGTTATTCGGGCCAGCATGTAGTCTCCGCGGATCGATAGCTGATCCCCTGGGCGGCAAAAGCAGGCTGGTGCTTCTGGCTCAAGCAGCTTACCCGATCCCGCCGCGGGTTGCACTACGCGTGCGCACTTCTAGGAGCCTGCTGAATTGGGCCGGTTCCAGGAGTCATCAATGACGTGCCCTGGTGTCCGTGTTCTGGTTGGTTCTGGTCGCGTTCCGGGGTCTTTGCCGATCAAGGCCAGCCAGAGCGGTGCTTGTGGTGAGCCGGGCGGCTCGGCGTGGCCCGGGCTTGGCCCGGGCTGCCCGCGCGGGGTGCCTTGCTGGCGGTTCAGGTGGCCAGTTCCCAGGCGCCGTCGCGGCGGGCCAGTCCCTTGCCGATCAGGGTCCGCAGGTTGAGCGCGGCGGTGCGGCGCTTGAGCCAGGCGTGGTTCTTGGTCACACCGCGGTAGCGGAGCTTTACCCGGCGGCCCCGCCAGGTGGCGACCTGGGCCACGGCCCGCTCAACGTTGGGCCGGCGGGTCATGTAGTCCTGGCGCAGCCTGGTGTCAGCGGCCCAGTCCGCCCGGGCCTGGCGGAGCAGGTCGTCGCGTTCGTGCAGGACGAGCTTGCGGCCGGTCTTGCAGGTGGTGCACCGCTCGCGCAGCGGGCAGTCGCGGCACAAGGCGCCGAAGGCGGCGGCCCGGGTGCGGCTCAGCGGCACCGTGTTCCCGGCCGGGCAGGTCACCGTGCCCGCCCGCTCATCCACGGCGAAATCATCGACGGTGAGCCCGCCCTCCACGGGGGCCCGCAGCGGCTTGGGCTTGATCACCGCGTCATGCCCGGCGTCGCTGATCGCGCCGCGCAGGTCCCCGGTGCCGTAGGCGGAGTCGCCGTACCAGGCCAGCCGATCCCGGTCACCGCCGTTGCCAGTGTCACCATCGCTGCCGGCGGCTGCGCTCGGGCCGGGCTGCAGCGCGGCACCGTCATGGCCGGCCGGCCCGGCGGCCGGCGATCCCGGCTCCGCGGCGGGACCGGCATCGCCCTGCCCGGTCCCGGCAGCCTGCTCTTCCCCGCGGCAAGGGGCCGGGCCGGCCTCGGCAGCCAGGAACTTCTCCGCGACCGCGGGGTCGGAGTTCTCGGTCCCGGCCGCCTTGGTCAGCTTCTCATCGGTGATGATCCCTGTCTGCGGGCAGGCGGCCACGTGGGCGCGGTACCCATCCCTGCGGGCCTCCGGGGACTTGCGGGTGTGCCGCGCATCGGGATCGACGGTCGAGATGACTCTGTCTTCGGCGACCTTGCGGGCGATCCGCCACCGCCCGTCGGTCCCGTCGCTGCCCTCGGCGGGCTCAACGTCTTGGCCGGCGACCAGGGCCAGCAGCGCCAGCGCCGCGGCGGCCTCCTCGCCCAGCTCGGCGTCCTTGAATGCGTCCACGACCGCGTTCGCGTCGTTCACCAGCGCCGGCACCAGCGCGTCCTTGGCTGCCGGGTCGTCCCAGTCGATCTTCGGCTTGCCCGGCGTGCGGTAGTCGTGCCCGGTGCATGCCTGCGCGATCTGCTCTGCCGCGCCGGGCACCTGGCGGCCCACCCGGCGGATCGCGGCCACCAGCTGCGTGACGGTGTCCTGGGTGGCCACCCCGTCGGCCAGGATCGTGGAGTCGACCGCGCGCCGGCGCCGCCCCTTGAGGATCCCGGTCTGCCCGATCACCTTGCGCACCGCGTCGTTGACCCGGTGCGGGCGATCCGACTTCGCGATCCGGTTCCGCCAGTACACCAGCGACGAGGGATGGAACCCCGCATCGTCCAGCGACGCCCCGATCGCAACCTTCCACCGCACATCGAAGCGGACCGCCTCGGCAGCCTCCCGGTCCGAATAGTCGTGCAAGGTCTGCAAGGTCAGCACCGCGGCCATCTGCGTCGCCGGCAGCGACGGCCGGCCGAACCCGGGCGGGGCGAACAAGTCCGCATACTCGGCGTCAGGGAACACATCGGCCCGGTGCGCAGCCAAGAACGCGAACATGCTGCCCGCCGGGACCAGGTGCCCGGCCAGCATCTGCGCATCCAGAAACTGCCGGTCTGCCCGCCCGGAACCCTGCATGACACAATCATCCCAGGCCATCGAACACGAAGCCGGCAAACACGCCATTACCTGCAACCTTTTTCAGCAGGCTCCTAGCCCGAGTTTCCGGGATAAGTTGATCTTCAGCTTGTTCCTGCTGGTCAGCGGGGGTACGGGGCTCGGTTCGGCGTATTACCCATGTCAGCGCCTGGGGGCGTAGCGGGCGGGGCTGAAGATCTGGCTGAGCTTGTCCTGGACCGGGGTGGTGCTGGTGAGCATCCGGTGGGCCCGGGGCCGTCCCCGCCGGCCTGGTAGAGCAGGACGGTTTCGCCGATCCCGGCGAGCTCGCCGAGCAGCTCGCGCACCGACAGGTCCAGGCCGGCCCGGCGGGCTTTCAGCCGCATCAGGTGGGCTATCTGGAGGGAGAGCACGCAGGTGAACACGTGCACGCGGATGTTGTGCTCGGTCCAGTGGAACATGGGTGAGAACGACACCAGGTGCGGGTCCTTCATCTGCCGGAAGGAGAACTCGGCCTCGGACTGGGACCGGTAGCCGGCGATTACCTCCGGCACTGGCCAGTCGTCATGGTCTGTGATGAGCACGTGCTTGCCGAACAGGCGACGTGGCTGATCACGTCAGCCAGGTCAGGCGTCGACCACATAGAAGCCTCGTAGCCGAGGATTAGGTCGCCAGGTCGCAGTTGCACTGCGCCCAAGGCGCCGTGTTGATCAGGCAGGTGGCCGAGGAACTGCGCAAGGTTGTAGGACTCGGGCACGCGAGCCGCGAGCGTGTTCCGCGCGGACTGTGACGGCGTGATGCCGATCACTCGGCCACACCCCGGCGAGCCAGACCCGGCCGCCCGCGGCTAGATGAGTGAGTCCTATTGATCTTGGGTTCGTGTCGCTGCCCGGCATGTAAGGCGGAGGGCGCCGAAGATCGTTTTGTGACGAACAACCTCGAGACCCTCCTGACCGCACTCTACGTGGATCTGGATGACCGCGTGCTGCCCGTGCTGGGCTGGTCGCGTGATCACCGTCCCGGCCGCAAGCCGGAGCTGACGGATGCGGAGTTACTGTGCCTGGCTGTCGCGCAGCAGCTGCCGGGGATCACCAGCGAGCGACGCTGGATCCGGCATGCCCGCCAGAACCTGACTGCGATGTTCCCGTACCTGCCGGAGCAGTCCGGGTACGGCAAGCGGCTGCGCCGCTCCGGCGGGCTGCTGTCCGCGGTGATCACCGAGCTGGCCCGCGATACTGATTCCTGGCATGACCTGCTGCGCCTGGTCGACTCCACGCCGGTGCCGTGCGCGGCCAGCCGTGAGACCGTCCGCCGCTCTGACCTGGCCGGGTACGCCGGCTACGGGTACTGCGCCAGCCATTCGCGGTATTTCTGGGGTTTCCGCCCCGACCGCAATGACGAGGCTCCCCGGTTCGGGAAGCTCGCCCGCCAGCGGCAGTGGATCGAGGCAATCTTCGACACCCTCAAAGGCCAGCTCACCCTCGAGCAGCACGGCGGCCGCACCCTGGCCGGGGTCTACGCCCGCGTCGCCGCCCGCCTCCTGGCCCTCGCCGCCGCGATCTGGCACAACTGGCGCACCGGCGCTACCGTCAAGCGCTCCCTGATCGCCTATGACCAGTGAAGACCAATAGGACTCACTCATCCAGGCAGGCTCCGCCTGATACCGCCAAGGCGCAAGGTTCCCCGCGTGACCCCGTTTCCGGGGCACGCTCACGCAGGGACCTGCGGTCATGATCGGCCGACCGCCGCCAGCCCGCTGCGCCTAGTCCGACCGGTCCTCGCATCGGTTGTGCCACTCCAAAGTGGCTGGTCAGGGCTCTGCCTGCAAAAGTGGAGCGAGCTGTACCAACGGTACGTCCGATCCAGAACTCGGTTCAAGTGTCAATGTCCTAGCGACAAAGGGTCGCTAGGAGCGCTCCGCTCTACGGCAGGCAGCAGCAGAGCTAGGCGCGCTGGTGGAAATGCGTTACTTCGAACTCACTCCAGCCGAGCAGCGGAGACGAATTGATCAGCGCCAAGCTGAGGCGCCACGCACGACTTGGCCTATGTCCGACCAGGAACTCGCCGGGTGGGCCGCCACCATCGACATCCCAACCCCAGGCGAACTCGACGGCAGTGAACCCATTGACGACCCGCCGGCTGGATTCGCCACGGGATCAGTGGCGCAGAGACCGCTGGCCGCCGTCGGTCTACTGACGCCTGCTCCTCGCAATGCTGCCAGGACCGCTCATCGGCATGAGCGGTGCTGGCGGCTTGGGCCTGGTTCCCGCTCAGCGTGCAAGGTCTGGCATCCTGAACGCCGCAGCCGAGGATGACGGAACGACCCGGGGCCGCACCGCATCGAGCCCTCGAAGCGTTCTGCTGGCGGGCATCCGGAGCTGTGGCCGGAGCGGGAGGGCCGGCCGCCTGGCGGCTTCGCGGGCTGTCAGCCGGCGCTGCGGAACGGTGGTCGCATTACCGGGCCGCTTGCGCTGATCGGGGCCGTAGGGCCAGGCTTCACAGCCTCTCCCGCGGGGGGATCCGCGTAGCATCGGCACCGTGGAGCAGGGGTCCGCGTCCGGTGATCTGCCGTTCGCATTCGGCGAGGTGCACTCTGCCGACGGCACCGCCATCGGATACCAGCGGGTCGGAACGGGTCCTGCGGTGGTCCTGCTTCATGGAGCGGGACAGTCCTCGGGGAATCTGACGCGGCTTGGCCGTGCGCTGTCCGGGGCGTTCGCGGTCTACGTGCCTGACCGGCGTGGCCGTGGCCGGAGCGGGCCATACGGTGACTTCCACGGGCTTCGCACCGAGGTCGAGGACATGAGCACCGTGCTGGACGCCTGCGGCGCGAGCCGTCTGTTCGGGCTCAGCGCAGGTGCGGTCATCGCGATCGAGGCGGCACTGGCCCGCCCGGATATCACCAAGCTCGCGTTGTACGAGCCACCGCTCACCTTCGACGGGGTCGTACACGGCGACTGGGCTCCCCGCTACGAACGCCAGTTCGATGCCGGCAAACCCGGGGCCGCTCTCGTCACGGTGCTCAAGGCGACCGCCGACCGGAACTCGGTGATCCGGCGGGTCCCGCGGCGCCCGCTCGCCGCGGCGCTGGACTTCGCCATCAAGCGGACGGCCAGCCGGCCTGCACCCGCCGGCCTGATGTCGCCCCGCGATCTGGTCCCGACGCTGCGGTATGACGCCCGGACGGTCAACAGCGCCGCCGGGGCCCTGGAACGATTCGCGGCGCTGTCCTGCGAGGTCCTCTTGCTCGGCGGATCCCAAAGCGCCCGTAACCTCTCCGCCTCGCTCGACGGCCTGTCCGGGGTTCTCCCCGGCGCGACACGGGTTGTGCTGCACGGCACGCCGCTCCAGACAACAGTCGTGAGCCCGATCGAGTCGCGGCCGTGCTGCGCGAATTCTTCGGCTAGCGCAGCCAGACTCGCCAACCCGCAAATGGAGGCGCCCGCCGCCGCGCTCCGGCCGCGGGCTCAGCCGTTTGCCGCCCGGGCCTTGGCGCACAAGCTGGGCCGATTCCGGTTACGGACAGCTATGCCCCGCCGGATAGCAGCCGCATCGTTGAGCAGCCGAATAGGAATGTCTACTAAAGAACTAGGCAATTCTCCGCTACGGCACGCAGATCAACTATTCCGTTGCCTAGCGCCCGGCCATCGGTGCATCGCAGCCGACGGGCTGGCCACCTAACGCATCGATGGCCGAGCGGCATTGCGGCCCGGCCATGACCGTGCGGCCCGGCGGCGAGCTGGAGCTGGCGCTGGCCTTGACGCTAGCAGGATGGCGGCTGGCAGTTGTCGGGGGTGTTGCCCCGCACAGTGGCGCCGTCGGTGCTCGCCGTGCCCGCATCGTCGTAGATGCCGCCGCCGGCGGCGGCATGGTTGCGGTTCACGGTGGTGTCGCTGTCGAGCGTGACGAGCCCGTGGCTGCTGAAGATCCCGCCGCCGTTCCCGGCGGCGGTGTTCGCGTTCACGCTGTCGCTGCTGAGCGTCGCCTCGACAAACACCCCTACAGTCGCTATCCCGCCGCCGTCACCGCCGGAGGTGTTGTGGCTGACGCTCGAGCCCGTGATGGTCAGGTCGGAACGAGGTTCCTCGTCGATGCCGCCGCCCTCGCTGCCGGCCGTGTTGCGGGTGATGAGGTCGTCGGTCAAGGCCACGGTGACGTTGGTGCCCATGTTGACTCCGCCGCCGTAGCCGGCCGAGTTCCCGTTGATCGATGTGCCGGTGATAGTTGCTTCAGCCCCCCCGCTGCGGCGGCTGCCGAGGACTGACAGGCCGCCGCCAAAAGCGGCGGGCTGTGTGGTCTGGTTGCCGTTGATCGTGTTGCCGTTGATCGTGCCGTCGGTCATCCGCAGGGTCGCGATGCCGACGCCGATGCCTGCGGCAGAGCCCGCGGAGTTCTTGCTGACGCTGGTGCCGGAGATCGTGCCGGCTGCCCCGGTCACCACGGCGATGCCGCCGGCGAACCCGGCCGAGTTGACGCGCACCGTGTCGCTCGTCAGGGTCAGGGCCGCGTTGTCCTCTGCGGCGATGCCGCCGCCCTGCTGGCCGGCCGTGTTGCGCCGGAACACCGAGTCCTTCGCCGTGACCCGGGCGGACGCTCCGGCCTCGGCAAGCCCGCCGCCGTCGCCGGCGGCCGCGTTGCCGGCCAGCAGGGCGCCGCGCAGGGCCAGCGACGTGACCGGCGCCCCGGTGGTGTCCGTGCCATCGTCCGCGATGCCGCCGCCGGACCCGCTGGCAGCATTTCCCCGGATCGCGGTGCCGCTGACATCAGCCGCCGCTGCCGCAGCCGCCCGGGGTGCCGTGCCCTGGTCGTCTTCCGTGCCGATGTTGGCGAGCCCGCCGCCGTCGGCCGTCGCGGTGTTGCCGGTGATCGTGCCGCCGCGCAGGACCAGCGTCACCGCCGGGCCGCCAGGAGCTGTCGAGCCGTCGTTCGCGATGCCGCCGCCGTATCCGACCGCCGAATTGTGGGTGATGGCGGCGTTGACGACGGTCAGCGCGCCGGTATTGAGGATGCCGCCGCCGCTGCCCGGGGCGTGGCCGCCGGTGACGGTCATCTCCTGCAGCAGCACCAGCCCGGCGGTCACGGTGATCACCGGGCCGCCCCCGGCAATGAACGTCGATCCCGGCCCGGCCCCGGTCACGGTCAGGGCCTTGCCGACGGTAATGCCGCCGGCGTAGGTGCCGGGCCCGACCAGGATGATGTCACCGGCCGCGGCAGCGTCCACGGCCGCCTGGACCTGAGCGTAGGCGCAGCCGTGCGGGCACACATGCACGACCGCGGCGGCAGCGCCGCCGGCCGGAGCTGACAGCGGGCCAGCCGCCAGCACCCCGAGTGCCGCGGCCGCCCCGAACCGGGCCGAGACCGCCCGGCCGGCACGACCAGGCAGAACGCGCACGCCGAACATCAGAACCCCCGGTATCTCGGCATCCCCCGCAGGGCCATTGCGTTGTCCCATTACTGACCGTTACCTGTGCCAGTGAGCAGGCGGAACGCGCGTTCGGGGTTCCGCGCGGTGTGCCGCAGGGCCCGGGCGATGCTGGCGTGGCCTGCCAGGCGCAGGATGCTGATGACCAGGTTCCTGATGGCGGCCATAACATGAGGCCCGGTGCCGGTGCGGGCCTGTGAGAGGTCTTCGCCGAGGGTGACGTCGCGGACCCAGTGCAGCTGGTTCTCGATTTTCCAGTGGCCGCGGATCCATTCTGCGAGCTGGGCTGGCCGGGCCTGGGCCGCGGGCAGTGAGGTGATCGCGTAGCTGGTTTCGGTCCGCCATTTCCGCTCGCTGATGCGGCGGGTGCGGCGGGTGATCTGGATGGCCTGGGCGGCGTGGGGGAAGAGCAGGCCGGCGGTGACGGTGACGGCCTTGACCGTGCGTTTCTCGATCCGGCCGTGGCCGCGTCCGGTCTGCACGTGGCCGGCGGGGACGTCTTTCCAGGGCAGGGACCGGAGCTGGCGGTGCAGGCCGGGCTGGTTGCCCTTGACGGTGAAGATGTAGTGGCCGCCGCGTTCATGCAGGTAGGTGGCGTGCTCCCGCTGCGCGTGGAGCGCGTCCGCCGTGATCACGGCGCCGTGCAGATCGGTGACCTGGTCCAGCAGGCCGGCGAACATGGTTATTTCGTTCGTCTTGCCGTCCACCGCGATCTGGGCGCAGACCACGCCGGAGCCGTGATCCAGGCATGCCAGCATGTGCGGCGCGGTCCCGGCCCTGGTCCTGGCGCCGCGCAGGGTCTTGCCGTCCACCGCCAGCACCGGCCGCCGGCCTGGTGCCCGGCGGGCCGTGAGCCGGGCCGTGACCCATGAGCCGAGAGCCCGGTCCAAGGCGGCCGGGTCCACGGCGGTCAGCACCCGCCAGATGGTCACCAGGTCCGGGACCGCTCCGCGCAGGCCCAGCCCCGCCCGGAGCTCCGGCCCCGCGTCGCCGGCCCACTCCGCGATCGCCGCGAACGACCGGGCGCCGGCCAGGACCGCAGACCGCCACGGCCAGAACCGGGACCAGGTTATACCGCATCCCGCGCGGGTCCCGCGGGTCAGGGACCTGCGCCAGCGCGTCCAGCAGCCCCGCCGGCACCGCGCCGGCCGCCGTCAGATCACTGCGGGCAAGGGCACCAAGCTGGCCAGCGGCCAGGACAGTAGGCGAAGATGGCACGGCAGGCACGGCTCCCGGTGATGATCACGATGTCTCGACAACCTCATGATCACCACCACGCCGTGCCTGCTCACGTATCACCATGATCGCGGCGTGTCGGACTCGTCCTCGCCTGCTCGGAGCACCGCCAACCGACTACGCAAAGGCCCTGGCATCCCCCGGCGGACCGGACGCCGCAATCTTGCCACCGAAAGGAATCAGGCTGTTTGCGAAACGCCGGCAAGAACGCCAGTAAGAAGCAACGAAGCCTTCACGGTAACCTAATTCGAAAAGGCGCTGTGCTCTTTCGAGAATTCTTGTCGTGAGTTCCTGCATCAACTGCGTGCCGGATCGGCGCCAATCGAAATCCGCACAATCCAGAACAACCACTGACGCGCGAGGTCTGAGCCAGCCGCTAGCCGCCCTATTGAACGCACATAGCGAGCCTTCTAGTGCCTTAGCTGGGTGCGGTGGCCAGGTGAGTCATGGCGAGTGCTTCGGGTTGGATAGCGACGTGATTGCCGCGCGGATTTGTCGGCGCGTCGTTTTCGTCTGGCCGCATTGTGTGACAGGCTGACCGGCGATTATAACCTCGGAATGAAGGCATTGGGGGCCCAATGGCTGGGGGGCGTTTTGCGTGCGGCGGGCGGCTGGGGCGGGCGCGGCGGTTTCGGTGCCTGGCGGGCGCGGTGGCCGGGGCGGTTGCCGCGGCGGGCCTGATCCTCATTCCTGGCAGCGCGCTGGGCGTCGCGGTGCTGACGGTGTGCTCGCACGGCTGCCCGTATACCCAGATCCAGCCGGCGGTTGACGCGGCGGCCGCTGGCGACGCGGTGGCGGTCGGCCCGGGCAGGTATGCCGGCGGGATCGTGATCGCGAAGGCTCTGACCCTGTCGGGCGCGGGGGCGGGGTCGACGGTGATCTCCGGTGGCGGGCCGGTGATCACCGTGTCGGCCGCGCCGGTCATCATCCGGGCGCTGACGGTTACCGGCGGGCACCTTCAGGGCGACGGCGGCGGGATTCTCAACACCGGAGCACTGACCGTGGCTGACACGATCATCAGCCATAACACGGCGGACTTCTACGGCGGCGGTCTAGCGAACGAGGGAGGCTGCGGGATTGATCTCACGGCGTCGCTGACCTTGCGCGACGATTTGATCGCCGGCAACGTGTCGGGCCTTGACGGCGGCGGGATCTACAACATCTGCACGGCGAACGCCGTGATCCGCGGCACCGTGATCCGCGGCAATACTGCCCTGGATGGCGGCGGAATCGAGAGCGACATTGGTGCCACGATGTCTCTACGCTTTGATGCAATACGCCGGAACTCATCGCTGAACTACGGCGGCGGCATCGGCCTTCTCGGCGGATCCGCGACTATCGCCGATACGACCATCAGCGGGAATACCACGGGGGACAGCGGGGCCGGCGGCATACTGGCCGGCGGGAATTTGAGCATCTCGGACAGCACGATCAATCACAACGACACGTCGGGGCCCGGGGGCGGCGTGTACGTCCTGCTGTCCTCCGGTGAGCCAGGCACCGTGGTCACCATTTCCGGCACGTCCGTCAATGGCAACAAGGCAGCGACCGGCGGCGGAGTGCATGCTGAGGGCGGCTTCGGCGCCGTCAACATAGTGAACCTTGTCAATGACGTGGTCAGCCGTAACCAGGCCAGTGCCGAGGGCGGCGGCATCGGCATCTCTAATGTCGGACCCGGGATCCGGCTGACCATGGACGATACGAGCGTCACCCGGAACACCTCGGGCGGCGACGGCGGCGGGATCATCAACCTCGGCACAGTGAACCTGACCAACGACGCCGTGAACGCCAACACTGCCGCGGGCAAAGGCGGCGGGATCTTCAACGGTGACCAGGCTGTGCTCACCCTCGACGGCGCCACCGCAGTGAACCGCAACGACGCCACCGCCGGCGGCGGCATCTACGACGATGCGGGCACGGCGAGCACCGACGGCGCCACTGTGCGGGGCAACATCCCCGACAACTGCGAGCCAACCGCATGCCATTAGCTCATCCGGGCCTGATCGCGAGACAGGCCGCGAGGACAGCCCGGCGTCCGAGCCGGCCGGTACGTTCCGGGTGTCGGACATCCAGGCGCCCTGGGCACCCGCCACCACGCGGGGCCTGGTTGACGGCCACCGCCACTCAGTCCGGAGCGGCCTAGGAACAGCTCACGGCCCTGCTGCTGGCCTCAGCGCGCCCAGGTGCCCGGGCACGCCACCAGCCCACTTCTAGCCTGCCGGCGGCCGCCGATCACGGGTTGTAAACGTCCGTAACAGCACTGGCGTGCGTACCGCCGACTCTGCGCGCAGGCGATTGCTCCATCGGCACAGTTCCCCGGCATGCAGAACGACCGGTTCTGGGTGATGAGCCGGGGCCTACCTCATTGCGGGCAGATCCGGACGTTGTTGCATCCGGACTTCGAATACGCTGCACTTCAGGCTGGACCGTCGCGGCGCCGTGCTCATAGCCTGGAGCACCTGGCCCGGTCGGGTCGGATGGCCCGGCCGCTCTTGCTATCCGAGAAGCGGGAATTCAGTGCGCTCGCCCATGACGTCGAGGTGAACCTCGTTATTTGCCACCTGGAAGGTCCACGGAGGCTCTACGAGCCGGCTCCAGAGCTTGCGACCGGTCCGGTCCCAGGCCGCCAGCTCAAGCTCGGCAGCCATGAGAACTGCGTTCGGGTAGACCGACCAGGACCAGAAGCCCATGTCGGCTGCGTCCTCCCATAGCCGGACGGGACGCTTGAGGTCGTAGGCAAGCAGGCGCGTCCCAGCGCCGATGAACAGCAGTTGGCATTCGGGCAGGAAGGCAACGCCCGGGTCGAATCCTCCCTGCGCGGGCGCGAAACGCTGCGCGACTACCAGGTCCGGCCAGTCGGCTTCGACAGGGCCCGCGCCGACGAAGCAGAAATCACCCTCGGTTGCCCTCATGTCGAACTGGTCGACCAGCTTGGCATGAGAGCAGTAAGCGCCGAATGTCGAGGGCAGCCCGCGCCGGATACTGATCGTCCAGCCGTCCAATGCAAGCGAGGGCGCGCCAGTGAACTCCTCCACATGCTCGATGATGCAGCTTCGCGCCGCGCGGAGCGAGTTCGTTGATCAGGACAGCTGCTGGAGCACGAATCGTGACATCCGCTCTTCGGTGTCAGCGGCAACCGAATAGGCCAAGACACTCGGCACGACCACCCTCGCGGCCGCAGGGACGATCGCCACCGCGTGAGGGGCGGCGGGCCGGCCGGTTGCGGAGATACCGGCACTGCCCCGCTGCCGCCCTGGGCCGGCCGTGCCGGACGGTGCCGCCTTTTCAGCGCCCATAGCTGTGCCGGGCCAGGGAATGCGGTCCCGGCCAGTGCGACCGGAGCGGCTGACCGCGGCATGGCCCAGGCGATTACCTGACGCGGACATCGGGTGCGATGATCGTGCGGTGCACATGTCACACGCCTCGCTGCTGACCGCAGCGGCCGGCGCGATGACCGGCTTCACCGCCGTCGTCGTTGTCTCGCGCCGTCGCGGTGACCGGGTCCCGGTTGCCTGGCTGGCCGTGGCCATACCAGCCGTGTTCCTGGGGCTGTGCTCCGCGGTGGAAGACCTGCCGTGGCTGTACTGGCCGACGGGAGCGCTCATGCTGGCCTCGGTCGCTGTCCAGGTCTGGCCTGTCATCCGCGGCCGTCAGAATCAGCGCCTCGGGCCGGGCCGGTGAGCCGGCCCGCGCGGACGCCCATCCGCCTGCATCAGACTGCGATTACCGAGCGTGCTCGGTTGCGGCGCCAGCCATAGCGCCTGCCGATTCGGCTCGCTGAGGTCTGGCGCTGCGGCACGAATTCTTTGCGCATCGATCATCCAGTTCTGGTGCGTCCGCCGGTTCCGCCTGCCGGTTTGTGCAACAGGGGTCAGTGCCGCGATTGCGGCACTATGCTCGCGACGCCCGGCCTGGCGGCGACTTGAGCCGCGTCCGCTCGGCCTTCGACAGGGTCGATGAGGCGATCACCGTCGCCGAATCTGGACTTGCCTCCGCTCAACGTGATCGGCAGACTGGCAGTCCATGTCTTCGAGACATCGCTGTGGTGGCGTGGACGCCCTCGATCGCGTCCTGCGCATCTGCGTAGACACCGCAGCGGCACGCGTTGCGGCCAGAGCCAGGGAACGGCTTCGGGACCTTGGGATCCGGCGCCAGGTCCGGTCTCCGGACCGCCCGAAGACCGGATCGGAGTCGCTCACAGATGCCGAGCTTCAGGTCGCGCGTCTTGCCGCCCAGGGCTACACCGACCGCGCGATCGCCAGCAGGCGCTTCGTGCCACCACACACCGTGAACACCCACCTCCGTCATGTGTTCGACAAGCTGTTCCATAGGTCCAGCATGGAGCCCACACGCATCGCTGAGCGTCACGCATCGCACAAGGCCCGATTCACCCTCGGCCCTCGGTCAGCATCTAGCGCTGGTCCGCGTGGGCAAAGACCGCGAGCCCCGCGTTGCCCACGGGATGCCCGTGCGCTTGCGGTGGGTTGGCTGCCGACTCTCCGAGATCTTCCGAACCCTCAATGTCCTCGAGGGCGGAGCGCCCAACCGGCAGGAGGACTCGCCTTCCGGCGTGACCGCCGGTATGCCGTCCCCGAGGTTCCTCCTTCTCGTCGTCGGATATGACGGTTCACCGCCCGCATGCCGGGCGCTGGACGCTGCGGTCCGCTGCTGCAGGTCCGCGCCGGTCACATCGACGCCGTGTACGTGGCCCACGTGTCAAGCCTCGCCGCGCTGTCGCCAGGGTTGATAGCGGAACGGGAAAGCGACTTCGACCAGATCGAGCAGGACCTCTGCAGCCAGGCAGCAGTGCAGCTGGCTTCGACCGCAGCCTGGGGGTTTGAACGACGCGCGGGCCTCATCACCGTTCAGCTGATCGCGGCGGCCACGGCCATCGAGGAAGCCCACCCGGATGAGAACGTGGCGATCATCGTCGGCAGTTAATCTCACGCAACCCATCGCGTCGTCGGTTCGGTCGCAGTGGGCTTGGCGCGGTACTCGCCTGTGCCTCTCATGATCGTGCAGTAAGCGCCGAGACGCGCAAAACCCGGCTAGCCATCGGCCCGGTCACGCTGGCCGGGCTGGTAGAACAGGTTCCCTTGCCGTTCCTGCTTATATCAGCGATCCTCAAGCTATGAAGTACGAGAAGTGGGAAGACCCGTCTCACAACCCGAAGGCGCTGACCAAGCGGGACCTCAGGCGCATTCGCCGGCAAGGCCTGTGGGACATCGCCAGCACCCTCTTCAGCACGGGCCCTCAATACATCGAACTGCCTAATGGCAAGCGCATCCCTCAGCATCCCACAGGCCACGGGAATTACTGAGGCGGCCACGGGCAACCCCGCCGCAAGCTCGGCGTCTCCGGCCCCCAAGAGCCGCGAGCTGGCGACCTGGCAGCACCGGGACGCCTACCACTGGACCTATCCGCGCCACAAGAACAAGGACGCCCCGGGCTAAGGAGCGGCCCTACGCAAGATGCTCACTACGATCTTGTGGCTGGGGACGGCCGCCGACCTTCTACCCGTTGTGAGCTTGATGACCGCGCCGCCCGCGAACCAGTTCACGACCCGGACCGGCGGGGACCTCTGACCCTCCTGGGCGATCGGGCGAGCCAGAATCAGGCGAGATAATGGTCTGGGCCTAGTACTACAACAGCGGGCTGTGATTTCGTCGGGCGTGGCTCCGTGATCTGGCGGTCCTGCTTTGCCAGGCTCGGTGCATGCTGAGTGTCGTGGATGACGTGCGGGTGCTGGCCGGTGACGGGCATGCCGCGTGGTCGGAGTCGTTTAATGAGATGTTCGCGCAGGTGGCGGGGGTATTCGCGAACGCGGCGGTGCGCCGGCACGGGCGGGCGTACCTGCTGGGGCTGCTGTCGCACACGGAGCGGAAGAACTCGTGGTCGCTGGCGGAGTTCGCCGGGGATGTGTCGCCGGACGGGCTGCAGCGGCTGCTGAACTTCTCGCCGTGGGATGAGGACGCGTGCCGCGACGCGGTGCGCCGGTACGTGGTGGCGCACCTGGGCGATGCGGGCGCGGTGCTGGCGGTCGACGAGACAGGGTTCCTGAAGAAGGGGCGGATGTCGGCGGGCGTGGCCCGGATGTACACGGGGACGGCCGGCCGGGTGGAGAACTGCCAGGTGGGGGTGTTCCTGGCGTACGCGGCCCCGGACGGGTCCCGGGCGCTGATCGACCGGGAGCTGTACCTGCCGGAGAAATGGACCGGTGACCGGGACCGGTGCCGGGCGGCGGGGATCGGCGATGACGTGGCGTTCGCGACCAAGCCGGGGCTGGCGCAGAAGATGATCGCCCGCGCCGCGGAGGCGGGGGTCCGGTTCGCCTGGGTGGCCGGGGACGAGGTCTACGGCGGGAACCGGGGGCTGCGGTCCTGGCTGGAAGGCGAGGGCATCAGCCACGTGATGGCCGTCGCGTGCAGCGAGATGGTCACTGCCCCGGCGGGACCGTTCCGCGCGGACGAGCTGGCGGCCCTGGTGCCCGCGTCCGGGTGGCAGCGGCTCAGCTGCGCCGACGGGTCGAAGGGGCCGCGGATGTATGACTGGGCGCTGGTCGTCACCGCCAGCCCCGCCTGCCAGCTGCTCGTCCGCCGCTCGCTGGCCCCGGGCGAGAAGGGCGGCCTGGAGCTGGCGTACTTCCTGTGCTGGTCACCCCGCCCGGTCACCCTGGCCGAGCTGGTCGCCGTCGCCGGGGCACGGCGGGCCGTGGAGGACTGCTTCGCCGAGGCAAAGAACGAGACCGGGCTCGACCACTATCAGGTCCGCCGCTACCGCGCCTGGTACCGCCACATCACCCTCTCGATGCTCGCGCACGCGTTCCTCGCCGTCACCGCCCGCCCCGCCCTGGCGGAAAGGGGGGCCTGAAGGCTGTGGACAACGTTTCGCGCCCGCCAGAACATACGCCCCGCCGCCCTTCATAACGGACGAGAACGGGCGCGACCTGATCCCCCTCACCGCCGCCGAGGCCCGCCGCCTGTTCAACCTGCACGCCCGCGTCACCCGGCCCAGGGCGTTCCACGAGCAATGGTCAGGCTGGAGACGCCGCCGTCAGGCCGCCGCCCGCAAGTCGCATTACGCCCGCCGAAACAGAAATTACGAGGCGCTGTTGTAGTACTAGGCGAAGGCGAATCCGCGCGACCCGACAAGCGTATGCTCCCCGCTCGGCGGCTTCAGGTATCCCAGCCCGGCCGCCGATAGCCCGCTTCGGCGAGAAGCGGCCAGCGCCGCCTGGCAACCACGCGAGCTCCCCGCCCGATCCCGGTCACTCAGGCAGCCGTGTCGCCTACGAACCCGACGTCACCGGGCTGACCCACATCACCACCAGCGACTTATCCGCGCAGCCTGTACCGCTGAAGGGCGCGAACAGCGCGGTGTACTGGTCCGGCGGATAGACCTGGATCCTGCTCACCGGCACCTGATGGTTATGGCACTGGTTGCTGAGCAGCACGTCACTGATGGCGAGCGTCGCGTGCGCGGTCGCACGTGGCTGGAGCGTGATCAGCGTCGGCACGACGCCGCCGATCAGGCGGCGTCCGGCGGGCGCCCCGATGACGCTGCCGCCCTGAGAGGTCACGAAGGACACGCCCGGGTAGCCGTACATGGTGCACGCAGCCGAGGACACGTTGGTGAAGTCGACCGGGTAGTAGATGGTGCCGGCGGCACCGTTCTGCGTCCCTACAGCAAGCCGAAGGTCCTTGGTCAGGCATAGCCCGGGCCGGGAAGGCGCGGTCGTCGGACTGGCGGTGACCGTCTTGGTGGACGGAGCCGGGCTGACCGTAACGGTCTTCGTCGCCCCTGGCGCGCTCGCAGAAGTACACGCGGCCGCGAGCAGGCCGACGGAGGCGAGGCTGATGATAGCGAAGCCCACGGCTGGCAGCCGCCGATGGAACGCCCTCATGGCAATCATCCCCTTTTACATTCACACTTGAGACGGCGCCCGGAGCTCGCCGGTTACAGGAAGGGACCAGGAGGAGACCTCTGCGGCCGTACCGGTGACCTAGGTCATGCCGCGGGCGGTCGGAGGCAGCGAGCGACACATGCGCGCGGCGCTGTGGACCCGCGTACCTCGCAGGGAGCTCGCGGCGTCGGCGGCGAGACCCGTGCAGTGCCTGGATATCCCGCTTGCCGCAGACCCACTGACACGGTCGGCGAGGGTGCGATCCTGGTCGGCACCCCTGACGTTCCGACCTTCGGCTAGCGTCACGGCTCGAGGTCGGCCACTCCTTTGCCGGTCGCCACATCGAACGGCACAGAAGCCTGGTCGTGCGCGATCAACCAATTGCCGTCGGTCTTCCGGAAGCAGAAAGTGGCGCGGACCCACATACCGCTCGTCGCCGTCCCATTCTGCAGCGTGCCGCTGAGCCGACCAAAGCCGTGCCCGAATGCCACTTCATCGCCCACGGTGAGTGTCAGGTCGCGGACCTCATAGGTCACATCCCGGAAGAACGTGAACACCTGCGCCCAGTTCTTCAATTTCGCCTCTATGCCTACATGCTGCAGGGGCGGCTCGACATCGAAGGACACGACGTTCGTTGCGTAGAGCTGCTTCAGTCCCTGGAGATCCTTGGCTCGGATTCCTTCGATCATCTTGTCGACTTGCTGCCCAAGCTTGGCTTCATCTACCTCGCGTTGCGTAGGCATCGCTACCCATCCTTTCCCTCCGGCGCGGAGTCTTCGCTCCCCGCCAGTACGACGACACAGCACCCCAGGATGTCAGGGCCGGGAGGGCCGGGACTGTCGCGGGCTCCGCCAGCGACCTACGATCGCCGCAAACGATCGCGCGCCGCTGACCGGCTGCCGCCATCGTCGCCTGGAGGATCCGGCCATGCTCGAGATGCGGGCCGCCTGCGAGCACTCGGCACGTCCCTGCCTCACGACGGCGATGCCCGGATCTGCAGCTACGAGTGCACCTTCTGTCCCGCCTGCACCAGCGAGCTGAGCCAGGCGGGCTGTTATGTCCCCTGGGTGTGTGGGTACGGCTCGATGTCCAGTATTCGTCCTGGCCGGATCGTGACGATGAAGTGGTGCAGGAAGCCCTCGAGCCCGGCCAGCCCGAAGGGGTGGGGCCAGGGATCGCAGAACCAGACTGCCGCATCCCAGGAGAACTCGTCGGTTTCGTCGGCTCCAGGATGATGGAAGTCACTGGACGTGGGCGGTACCGGCCTGAACGGCCGTGGGGTATCGTCGCTCGATCAGGGCACTCAGGCGCTCCCGGTCCGGGGCGAGCAGGACGTTGACGCCTTCGGCGTTCACGTCCGCGACGATGACGTGTCCCACCTCGTCGTGGACGTCGCTGAAGAGGCCGTGCGCCTTCATCTTCTGAGCCTGATACCGGTTGTCGTCCGTCGGGCTGACATAGTGCACCGCCCAGGCCTTGTAGCGGTGGATCAGGAACAGGTGATTCAGCGTCATCAGGCGCTTTTGCCGCAGGGCATTGTCGAAGGTGTTCTGGTCGCGGACTGAGAGAATACTGCGGCCGCGCCGATCCACGATCACGGCGAAAATGACGTTGGCGACATCGTCGCCGCTCGTGTTGGTCAAGGTGAGCTGCAGCAGTTCCGAGCCCGCCGTGTGCGGCCGCAGGGCCGCCTGCAGCGAGTCCGGGATCTGGTGGTGCTTCGTCCACAGGGCGAGCCATTCCTCGAGCAGTTTGGTCGGAACCTCGGTCTGGGCCAGATGCTGGTGCTGGGTCGAGCCCTTGCCCATCGCCTTGGTAGCCGCCGTGCCTCCCGAGGCGGCTATCAGTGCCGCATCAGACCGCGGGCCCCCGACGAGCGTCTGGGGCGTTCGGTACGGCGATTCGAGCAGGCGGAACTTCCGCTGCAGCCTGGCCAGGGAGAGCATGCCGTCCTGCACAAGCGCGGTGGCGAACTCCTCTGCGGCCAGGCCGTCGATCTGGTGCCCGCCGTAGGTGATGAAATTGAAGACGAATCCCAGCTTGCCGAGCTCCTCAGGAAACTGGCGCATCTCCTCGTCGCTCATGCCGGTGGTGTCCCAGTTGAACGACGGTGACAGGTTGTAGGCGAGCATCTTGTCCGGGAACTCGGCATGGATGGCCTGCGCGAAGCGGCTGGCGTCGGCCAGGTCCGCGGTCTTGGTCTCCATCCACAGCAGGTCCGCGAACGGGGCGACGGCCAGCGACCTCGCGATCGCGTACTCGATGCCGCCCTGGACCTGGTAATAGCCCTCCGGAGTCTTGGAGAGCTCGCAGTCCCAGCTGATGTCCGTGCCCATCGACCTTGCCCTGGCCCTGGCGGCATGGAACGACGTGCGGTTCGCGAAGCCCAGCCATTCGCTGGCGCTCATGTCCGAGGGTTCGCCCTCGCTGGCCCGGAAATCGATCACGTCCGCGACTGCCTGCGGATAGCGGGACAAGCTGGCCTCGGCCAGCCATGCCTCCAGGTACCGCGATTCGACGCTCTCCAGCAGATCCTCCACAGGCCCGCCGGACCGCTGGAATTCCCGTACGGTCGCCTCGACCTCGCGCGCCACGCCGGTCCCGGCCAGCCAGGCGCCGGCTTCGTCGTACTCGTCCGGGGAGATCTTGAAGAGCAGATGACCGCGGGCGTCCTCGACGCCAAGCTCCCGGAGCTGCTGCAGGATGGTGAGGTAGCCGACCTTGTAGGTCGGCAGGTCGACGTTGGTGGCGCCGAGGATGAACGGATGATCACGCTCGTCGGACCGTCCCTCTAGGAACGTGGCCGCCTCGGCGTCGGTCCTGGCGACGATCAGGCCGGGCACGTTCATGACGTCCAGCTGGAAGCGCGCGGCGTTCAGCCGCTTGATCTGCTCGTCCACGCCGACGAGAACTTTGCCGCCCTGGTGGCCGCATTTCTTGGTGCCGGGCTTCTGGTCCTCGATGTGGTAGCCGGGCACCCCGATCTCCACGAACCGGCGGATCAGATTCCTGACGTGCGCGTCGCCGCCGTGGCCCGTGTCGGCGTCGGCGATGATAAATGGCCGGTAGTCGACCTCGGGGGCGGCGGCGCGCTGCGCCTCGCTGAGCCGCGAACGGTTGAAGCGCTGGTTCCGGTCCGCGGTGATCAGCGCCCGCACGATCGGCGCCGCTTCGTCAGGAACCTGCGACAGCGGATAGCTGGCCAGGTCAGGGCCCGGGTCCTCGGTTACGGATCCCTTGGCAGACGTCGCCCAGCCGCCCAGGTAAATGCCCTCGATGCCCATCCTCTTCATGGCCACCGCCTGGCCCGGCGAATACGGGCCGAAGGTCGTGATCGGCCGGCGTTCCGCGAAGAGCTGCCGGAGCCGATCGTAGAACTGCTCCGCCGCCACTCGCGCCACGGTGTGGTCAGCGCGGATCGTGCCGCGCTGCTCCACCACCTGACGCGCCGAATACAAACGCGTGATGCCCGCGAATCGTGGACTGTCGAACCACTTCGCGGTCTCGCTGACTTCCGACTCGAATGAGCTCACGGCTAGCTCCTCGCCGACTTTCCGAACCGAACGCCCGGACACTGGCTCCGGCTGGCCCCGGGCAGAGGGGCTGCTGGCAAACGTCCCGCACGGCGCGGGCTTATCGCCGACCCGGATCCTGCGCTAGCCCATCCGCTGCTCGTTACCACCCTGGCAGCTGCTGCCCAGATTGACGCCCGCAGACCGGCGGGACGTTCACCGGAGCCGCGGCCCGGATCTGACTTCCATTAGACCTGGCCGCGGGCACCGTTGGAAGAGGCGAAGGTCCCTGGCCCAGCAGCTTGGCCCGCGTCGCGCCGGCTATGGCGTGCGCGCCGCTGCGACTCTGGCTGGAGCGCTTGGCCTAGGCCAAGCATGAGATGGCGGCCGGCTCCTAGCGCGTTGGACAGGATGGTTTCATCTGTCCCGGGCTGGCCGAGCACGGCCGCGACGATCAGGACCTGGCCCCCGCCGCCGCGCACGTCCCGCCAGGAGGCCAGCAGAACGCATCCGCCGGCGGCGGAGTCGCTGCCGGTGTTGAGACCGGCGATCCCGTCCTGGCCGAGCAAGGTGTTGAGGTTGCGGACCACGCCCGCCACCGGGATGTCTGCGGAACGCATCGCCGCGATCGCTGCCAGCGCCGGCTGGTGCATGGCCGCCGTGCCCAGGACGACCTGGTCGGCGGCACTGCTAACGGTGGATGCGGTGAGGCCGGAAGGGTCGGTGTAGCGGGTGGCGGTCATGCCCAGGGCGCGGGCGGCGGCGTTCATCCGTGCCACGAACCCGGCCTGGCTGCCGGCGTCCCAGCGGGCCAGGATCCAGGCCATGTTGTCCGCGGACGGCAGCAGCAGTGCCTCAAGCGCCTGACGCTCGCTGACCCGTTCCCCGGCAACAACCGGGACTAGTGAGTCTCCGTTGCGTACTTCGGCCGGGTAAGCCGCGGCCTCGGCGGCCTGGACGACGACGTCCGGCCCCTGCCGGCCCGGGCTCAGCGGGTGGTCGCGCAGCACGATGTAGGCGGTCATCACCTTGGCGACGCTCGCGATCGGGACCCGCCGGCGGGCACCCGGCCCGGCCACGACTCCAAGGCCGGTGATGTCAGCGGCGGAGACGCGCGTCACAACTCCGCGGGGTCTGCCTCGCCTGCCGCAGGGCCTGGCCTCTGGCGCTCGGGTCTGTGCACAGGGAGCCGGACGGTGAACACCGCGCCCCCTTCCGTGTCGTTGGCGGCGTCGATCCGCCCGCCGTGCAGGCGCGCGTTCTCCTGGGCGATGGCCAGCCCCAGGCCGCTGCCCTCCGAGCGCGCCCGGGCACTGTCGGCCTTGTAGAACCGGTCGAACACGTGCCCGATAGCACCGGCGGGAAGGCCGGGGCCGTGGTCACGGACCTCCAGGACCAGCTCACTGCCGCCCGCCCGGCCGGCCTGGATGCTGGCCAGGACGGTAACCGGCGGGGCGCCGTGCCGCAGCGCGTTGCCGGCAAGGTTGGCGACGATGACGTCGAAACGGCGGCGGTCCAGCCGCACCGTCAGCCCGGCAGGCACCGTGCAGCACACCCCGGCCCAGTTCCGTGCCCGCAGGCACCCCTGCACCGCGGCTGCGACGTCGGCGTCTTCCGCGATCAGTTGCGCCGAGCCGGCGTCGAATCGGGAGATCTCGATCAGGTCTTCCACCAGCCGGTTGAGGTGGCGAATCTCCTGGCCGACCAGGCGCGCCGCCGCGGTGCCGTCCACCGACGCGACCGTGCCGTCGCCGAGGATGTCCGCCACCGCAGTCATGGCCGTCAGCGGTGTCCGCAGCTCGTGCGAGACGTCACCGGCGAACCGGCGGGCCCGGGCCTCCATCACTTCCAGCTCGCCGACCTTGTCCTGCAATGCCGAGGCCATGGTGTTGAACGCCACGACCAGCTGCGCCAGCTCGTCCCGGCCGGCCGGCTCCACCCGGACCGACAGGTCGCCGCGCGACATCTGCCGCGCCGCGCTGGCTAGCCGCCGCACCGGCCCCAGCACCCGCCGGGCCGCGGCGAAGGCCAGCCCGGTGATCGTCGCCAGCAGCAGCCCAGACGCGGCCAGGACGAAGGTGAGGGCGGTGGCCTGTGAAGGAAACTCAGGGCCTCCCCTGTGCGGCCTGGCTGTCCCCGGCACGTGCGACCCGAGCAGGTGGCTGATCAGGGTGGGCCGGATCAGATTGCCCAGCGATGGATAGAACGGGACGATCAGGTTGGCCACCCACGCCGACGCCAGCGCCGCCAGCAGCGCCACCACGATGAACGCGGCGATCAGGCGGGCTCGCACCAGCGGATCCTCCCGTCTTGGTTGCTACACCGGCCCGAACCGGTAGCCGAACCCCCGGACCGTCTGGATGTAGCGCGGCTCGGACGTGTCGGTCTCGATCTTCGCCCGTAGCCGCTGCACGCAGGCATCCACCAGCCGGGAATCACCCAGGTAGCCCTGTTCCCACACCAGTTCGAGTAGCTGCTCCCGGGAGAATACCTGCCGTGGCGATCCGGACAGCACCAACAGCAGCCTCAGCTCGGTGGGGGTCAGCGGCACCGGCTCGCCGGCGCGCCGCACGATCAGCGATTCGCGGTCGACCACCAGGTCGCCCCATGTTTCGGCTGGCGAGCCGACCCGGGCCAGCCGCCGCAGCACCGCCCGGATCCGGGCATCGAGCACCCGCGGCTCTACTGGTTTCACCACGTAGTCGTCGGCTCCTGCCTCCAGGCCTCCCACGATGTCGAAGTCGTCGCCGCGGGCGGTCAGCATGATCACCGGCGTGTTGCTGACGCGGCGCAGCCGCCTGCACACCTCGAATCCGTCCACGCCGGGCAGCATCACGTCGAGCACCACGACATCCACCGGGCCCTCGCCCAGGCCATCCAGCGCCGTTTCACCGGTCGCTGCCGCGCGAACCCCATAACCGAGCCGGCTCAGCGCCAGCTCCAGGCCCTGCCGGGCAGCCGGGTCGTCCTCGACTAGCAGCACCGTTGTCATCGCCCGCCATTATGGTGCGGCCTGCCCGCCTCACCGTCGCGCAGGTCCACCGCTGGACAGGACAAAGCGTCGCTCACCAGCAGGTCGAGCAGTCCGGGGTAGGCCAGGCCAGCGGCTGCGAACATTCTGGGCACTTGCGAGTGCTCGGTGAAGCCGGGCATGGTGTTGACCTCGTTGAGGACCGGGCCGGCGGCTGTGAGGAAGAAGTCGATCCGCGCGACTCCGGCGCAGCCGAGCGCGTTGAACATGGTGACGGCCGCGGCTTCGAGCGCCGTGCGGTCAGGGTCGCTGACGGCGGCGGGGACCCGCAAGTCGGCCTGGCCGCCGTACTTGTCCTGGTAGCCGAAGATCCCCTCGCCCGCGATTTCCAGGGCGGGTGCGATCATGCGGGTGCCGTCGGGGCGGCCCAGGACGGCGAGGTCAATCTCGCGGCCAACGACGACGTCTTCGGCCAGTACCCGGTCATCTAGCGCGAGGGCGGCCGCGACGGCTCCGGGCAGTTGGGCTGGTTCCCCGACCAGGGTGACGCCCCGGCTGGATCCGGCGGCGACGGGCTTGACCACGACCGGGCGGGTCCAGCGGTAGCTGGCCGCTGTGGCGGCGGTCAGCAGGACCGCCGGTGCGGTCGCGATCCCGCACTCGGCTGCGATGAGCTTGGTGACCTGCTTGTCCATTCCCAGCGCGCCTGCCCGCAAGCCGGAGCCCACGCACGTGATACCCGCGAGGTCGCATAGCGCTGCGAGGGTGCCGTCCTCCCCGTGCGGGCCGTGCACGACCGGTAGGACGGCATCGCAGCCGCTGAGTATGCGCACGGCGTCAGCCAGGCCTGGCAGGTGAACACCGTCGTCATGCCAGGTGCCGTCAGCGCCGATCGTCAGCCGGACGACACGGTAGCCGGTGTGCTCCAGCGCGGCGGCGACCGCCGCGGCGGAGGCGAGGGAGACGTCGTGCTCGCAGTTCTGCCCCCCGCCGATGACGGCGACCCGCGCCTTCACCCGGTACTCCCGCACGCGCTGGTGACCTGCCGGCAAACCCGGGCGCCGATACCCGTGACGATCTCATGCTCGATCGTTCCGGCCCAGGCGGCCCAGTCCGCGACCGTCGGCTCCCCGGACGTGCCGGGGCCGAACACGGTAGCTACCTCCCCCAGGCCGACTTGCTGGCTGCGCAGGTCGACGACGGTCTGGTCCATGGAGATCAGCCCGGCGACCGGGCACCGGCGGCCGCGCACCATGACCTCGGCCTGGCCGGAGGCGGCGCGGGGCAGCCCGTCGGCATAGCCCGCCGGCAGCAAGCCCAGAGTCGTATCCGCTGGCGCGGTCCAGGAATGCCCGTACCCGACGGGGCTGCCTGCCCGCACCCGGCGCAACGCCACGACCGGCGCGGTGAGTGTCAGCCCCGGGTGCAGCCGAGCCGTCCTGGAGGGGTCGATGCCTATCAGGCCGGCCCCGATACGGCACAGGGTGTGATGGGTGCGCGGGTCTGTGAGCGTCGCCGCCGTTGCCGCCAGGTGGCGTACCGCCGGGCGCAGCCCGGCTGCGCGAGCCGTCTCCAGGCCCCGGGCGAAGCACCCGCGGCCCGCCTCGTTGCACGGGTCGGCTGGGATGCCAGCGCAGCCCAGATGACCCATCAGGCCAACGACGGTGAGCACACCGCGCTGCTCGCCGCGAAACGCGGCGCGGCACAGCCCGGGCCACTCGGCGGACTCGGCGCCATCACGGGCCATCCCCACATCCAGGTGCACGTGCACCCGGGCGCGGTGCCCGGTTGCGACGGCCGCGCGCATGACCGCGCTGAGGTGCCCCAGGCTGGGCACCGCGAGGTCGATTCCCGCCGCGAGCGCGAGCCCGAAGTCGGCATCCACGGGGTTGAGCCAGCTCAGTACCGGCGCCCCTAGTCCGGCCTCCCGCAGGGCCAGGGCTTCGGCGATGCTTGTCACCCCCAACCAGTTCGCTCCGTTCGCCAGCGCCGTGCGGGCCGCCTCGACGCCGCCGTGCCCGAAACCATCCGCTTTGACCACGGCCATCACCTCACCGCGAGTGCGGGAGGCGAAGATCCGGGTATTCGCCGCGATCGCGTGCAGGTCCACGGTGAGCACTGCGCCCTGCGCGCGATCGCCGCGGGCTACGGTCACCGGTGCCATAGCCGCGCTCATCGGGCGACCCGGTCTGCGGCGACCGGGCCATACAGCGCGGCCGGGGCGCCGGTCATGAGTGCCCAGTACCGGTCCCCGTAGCTCCAGTGCCACCATTCGGTCGGGTAATTCACCAGCCCGGCGCCCCGCAGGACCCGTGCGAGGAGTTCGCGGTTTGCCCGCGCCTGCCCGCTCACCGTAGGGGCGTCGAAGTAGCAGGCGCCCTCGCTCTGTTCGGGCGTGGCATCGACTGGCGTGCCGAGATCAAGTTCGCGGCCTGCGTTATCAACCAGGGTCAGGTCAACCGCCGCTCCCGCCACATGCGGCGCCACCGCCAGAGGCGCGACATAACGGCTGATGAGCCGTTCCAGTTCTGCTGCCCCGATTGCCGGGTGAGCTAGGCGGAGCCCGGCAGCGTACGAGCTGATGATCGCGCGCTGCGCCGGGGCCGTGCGGTATCCCGCGACGACTCGCAGGCCCACGCCCCGCGGCAGGTCGTCATGCGCCAGCGCCAGCCGCCGCGCCACGGACGCACGCACCAGCGCACGAGAGGGCCCGAACGACTCACCCAGCGCGGTCAGCGGCTCCCCGCAATCACGGACGGATACCGCGGAAACCTCCGGATCCGCCAGCAGCACCGGAGTCTCCGGGGAAACGGTTCCCAACTGAGCTCCGCCCCGAGACAGCGGGCCCCGGGCAAGTGGCAGCGAATCGGCCTCGCCGGTCCCGCCGGGGGCAGCCAGCCCGCGGGCGGATCGGGCATTCGCATCACGCATACCCGCGACCATGAGGCCCAGATGTCGTGGCAGCGTCGTCAGGCTGTCACAGCCGCGTCACAGAAGCGCGCCGCTCAGCAACTGCTGCAGCTTGATGAGCTGTTCGAGCTGCTGGCGCTGAGTAGCGAGAGTGGTTGTGGCGATCCGGCAGGCGATGTGGCGCGCGCCCGCCGCCAGGTGTTCGCGCAGCCGGGCCGCCACGTGCTCGGGCGGGCCTGCGGCGAGTGCCTGGATGGTTTCCAGTTCGGCCAGCGGCAGGCCATAGCTGGCCTGGCTAAAGGTTTCGAGTGCCTCGCGTCCCTCTCGCTACAGCTGGAAGCGTTCCTGCCGGCGGATGCGCTCACCGCGTCTGCGCTGAACGCCGCCGCGCCTCGCAGCGAGGGCGAGCTGCCACGACCGGCCAGGTTACGGCCGCAGTAGCGTAGCGCCACCCGCTCCCTGAACCGGGGCCGGGGACGCCACTGATGCGCGATACGCCGATGTCGCCGCGAGGATCTCGGGAGAGTATGTAGGTCATGGCCAACCGGCACTTCGGCAAGTTGTCCGACGTCTGGAAGCACGCCGCGCTGGCCGAGGCCTTGGACCGCGAGCGGCCGCGCAGATATGCGGAGACGCACGCGGGTTCGGGCGCTTACCCGATGGTGCGCGACGCCGAGCGCCAGTTCGGCATCGCGCGGTTCCTGAACGTGGCCGCGGGCTCCGAGGCGCTGGCCCGCTCCAAGTACCGCGCGGTCGCCGCGTCCTGGCTCACCGGCCATGGCCTTTATCCCGGCTCCGCGCTGCTGGCCATGACCATGCTCGGCGATGAGAGTTCCTACCTGCTGTGCGATCTGGACCGTGGCAGCGCCGCCGATCTTCGCCGCTGGGCCCGCGAGCTGGGCCTGCACCGCTGCTATCCCGACCAGCATGCCTTGCACATCCTCACGCGGCCGGCCGGGTCGGGGCAGGATCGGAGCCGGCCCGCGGGCCTTCATGTCCGCAGTGCGACGTCGTCAATTCGCGTACCAGAATTGGACTCCGTCCCGTCGGTCGTCCTGGCGTCGGAGCAACTCGACGGCGAGACCGGCTGGCGCATGCTCGCTCCGGGCGAACTAGTCCACGTGCGGCCTGACCTGAGCATCGAGTCCGCCGTCATGATCACCCAGCCGCCAACACGCCCGGTGCCGATCGGCGACCAGAACGCCAACATCGACACCTGACACTGGCAACTGTCGTTGCTTGCAGCCAGCTTGCTGATGGCGCTGCCTGCGGGAAGGCCGGGCCAATCTGCTAGCGCGAATGCGCAATCCGGTCAACCGATGCCAGCGCCGCTGACAATGCTCGCGGCCCGCCGCAACAGCGCCGTTGACGTCCTCGCAGCGAGCCGCGAGGATCCTGACAGCACCGGGTGCGGGATCTCTGCCGAGAGACGGTCGAGCGCTGCTTGCAGCCGCCCTGTGATCTCCTCGTAGCAAGCCGTGACAGCTTCCTTGTCGTCAGCCGCTCCGGCGCCGTAGGCGGTCCAGTCGAGGGGCGGCAAGAACTCCACGGTTAGCTGTGCCGGCATTGGTAGCGGCGGGGTCAGGATGGAAGTGATGCCGAAGGGAACACCTGCGAGCAGGGGAAAGACCTTGACCCGGACATTGCTCAGGCCGACCGCGCGCGCGAGGCGGTCACCGCGAGTCAGCACGACGACGGCATGATGGCCGCCGTGGGCGACGACGGGGATCACAGGCACACCACATCGCAGGGCGAGACGCACGAAGCCCTTTCTGCCGCCGAAGTCGACCTGGTTGCGCTTGGTCCAGGGGCGGCAGGCGTCAAGGTCGCCCCCCGGATACACCAAGACGCATGAGCCGTGTGCCAGCGCAGCTTCCGCTTCACCGGTCGTGGCGGGAACTGCGCCGAGCCGACGCAGGAAGGATCCGACGCCCGGGACGCCAAACAGGAGATCGTAGGCCAGCAGGTGCGCGGGCGCGCCGATGCCCCGGCGGGACAGTATTGCCTGGCCGGTGACCCATACTTCGGGCATGTAGAAAAGGCACGAGTGATTCCCGACAACCAGCGCGGGACCGTCAGCAGGAAGCATGCCGAGCCCTCTCACCTCGGGTGAGAAGTAGCTCGTATAGCGGGCGATGGCGGGCAGCCGCTTGCGGATGTATTCAGGATCGCGCTGCGCAGAGTCATCGGCCCGCCCGGCGGCGATGCGCTGGCGAAGCGGAGTGAGCAGCCATGCCGGCAGATCGAGACCGGGCCACACGCCTGCGGGTTCTGCGGCCATCCGCTCAGGCATGCTTCCTCCGGTCCTTGGAATCTCACTCTAGTACTGGGCTGGCTCCTGTCTAAGCCGGTGAAGCTGGCCGAGACTGACACCTGTGGCACGGTTCTCTCCCGAACGATGGCAAAGTTGGACACGTGGAGGGTTGGGCGCAGGCTGGCTTTGAGGACGTCGCGCGGATGTTCCGGCGGCAGCTGCGACGCACAACGGGCGGTGCCGCCGTCGCGATCTACTACCGCGGCGAGCTCGTCGTCGACCTCTGGGGTGGCCGGCGTACCGACGAGGAGCCATGGCGACGAGACACGCTCGCGATGTGCTTCAGCACGACCAAAGGGGTCGTCTCGACCGCATTGCACTTGCTGGCTGACCGAGGGCAGATCGACTACGACGCGCCGGTCGCTTCTTACTGGCCAGAGTTCGCCCAGCATGGCAAGGCGGGCATAACGGTGCGCAATGTGCTCACGCACAGCGCGGGCCTGCACAGGATGCGCACTCTCGTTGACGGCGCGCACCGGATGCTCGACTGGGACTATATGGTTGGCGCGCTGGAGCGGGCTGTGCCGGCGTATGAACCCGGCAGCAAGCACGGTTACCACGCGCTTACCTACGGCTGGCTGGTCGGAGAGCTGATCCGCCGTGTGTCGGGACGACCGGTCGCGCAGTTCATCACTGAGGAACTGGCCCGTCCGCTTGGCCTCGACGGGCTGTTTGTGGGATGCCCGCCCGAGCATCGGAGTCGGGTCGCCCCGCTCGCACCGATGGCCGCGCCGCTCGGCCGCAGACTGGGCCTGCAGCCAGGTGCGGTGATGGGCGGGCCGGTCGGCAGGATACCGGCAATGCTGGGGCTACCGGTCAGCCCGCGCCGGTTCGTAAACGCGATGCTGCCTCGCGGCATCGAGGATGTGCTGTGGGGGCCGGAAGTGATGGACGCCGCGGTTCCGGCAGCCAATGGCTTCCTTACCGCCCGGTCGCTGGCAAAGCTCTACGCGATGCTGGCGGGAGGCGGGCAAGTCGGCGGCACGCAACTCCTCTCGCCTGCCACCATGAAGAAGATCAGCGTGGTGCACTCCCACGGCCCCGATCTGGTACTCGTCCTGCCGATGAGCTGGCGGCTCGGCTATCACAGCGCGTTCACAACCCGGGGCGCCGTCCCGGGTGCGTTCGGCCATTTCGGATTCGGCGGCTCCGGCGGATGGGCAGACCCGAACCATAACCTTGCGCTGGCGATGGTATGCAACCGCGGCAGCGGCACGCCGATCGGCGACGCGCGCCTGGCGGCGCTTGGATCCGTCGCCGTCGGTGCGCTGCGCCGTCAGCTTCGAGCTTCGGCGCGGACCTGAACCGCGCTCGGCTCGGCGCCGCGACCCGACGCGGGCTCGAACCGAGCCGGGTCAGCGCAATAGGTGCGCACCGCCGCGGCGAACCGTGCCGCGTGATACCCGTCCGCGTAGCGATGATCGAACGTGGCTGTCATCGTCAGCATCGGCTTGGCCACGACTTCACCATCTACCACGGCCGGCGAGTCCCGGACCGCGCCGACCAGCACCAGCACCGGCACCCGGTAGTAGTGCGCCAGCGGCGAGTAGGCATGACCGACGCCCCACATGCCGACAGACGTGATCATGGCGCCACCGAAGGCCTGGGCGGCAGCTTGGCGAGCATCGCCTTGCCGCGGCCGAGGTCCTGGTCATCGCCCGCCTCGATCGAGGCATACCGACGGTTCACTTCCGCCGCGATCTCCGCTGCGGACTTGCGGTCGGCCCCGCAGACCTTGACCCCGGTCAGTTCCTGCCCGCCACCGGTGCTGACGATGAAGAAGACATCTACGCTGCCCCGGTCGTATTCGCGCCCGTGCGCCAGCCGGACCTGCAGCTCGGGCACCTCGGCCAGGCCATGTGCAACGGCCTTGCCGATCAGGTGGGTCATCGTCACGTGGACGCCTTCTGCCTGCCGGGCATCCGAAATGAACCTCAGCATCGGACCGGCGTCGAGCTCCAGGTCACCGAAGAACTGCGGGTCCATTGGCCGGCCCCAGGCCGATCCTGCGAGCTTCCGCCAGCCACTGATTCGCCGTGCCAAATCCGAACCTCCCTCGGGCCGACTTCTCAGCGTTCCTGCCGGCGGCCCGGCGGCCCAGAGGCGAAAGTCACCAGCTAGGCCCGGAGGTGCAGGCGCGGGTGGCGCCGCCGCCAGAGCCGGCGCAGCTCGTCTACTCCCCACACGATGAACGGGAACGGCGCGATGATCGCGAGTGCGCTCGGTGGCAGCGTCGTTGTCCCGAATAGCTGTTGCAGCGGCGGAAGGTAGACCAGGGCGGCGGCGAAGGCTAGCTCGAACGCGATGCCGCCCAGTAGCAGCGGGTTGGTTAGCAGGCCCACGGCTCGCAGTGAGGCGGACTCCGTCCGTGACGCGAAGGCAGTGCCGACCTGGCACGTGACGATCCCGGCGAATGTCATAGTCGTGGCCTCGCGGTAAGCGTGGTTCAGCTGGGTACCAGGGCCTGTGGGGTCGCCGGGCGACCAGCCTGCCCGCCACAACACGGCGAAGAACCCGGCCATTACCAGTACCGCCGAGGTGAGGCCCATCCAGCCCCACGCGCGTACCAGCATTTCCCGGTTGATGACCCCCTGGGTACGACGGCGTGGCGGCTGCTGCATCAGCCCAGGCTCGGCCGGTTCGCGGCCCAGGGCGAGCGCCGGCAGCGTCTCGGTGCCGAGATCGATCGCGAGGATCTGCAGCACCGTGAGCGGCAGCGGGATGGCGCCGCCCGACAATGCGAAGACGAGGAATGGCACGATCTCCGGGATGGCGTGGGCGAATATGTAGACGATGAACTTCCGGACATTGTCGTAAACCCGGCGGCCGGCCTCGACCGCCGCCGCGATCGTGGCGAAGTTGTCATCGACGAGGACCATTGTCGCTGCCTCGCGCGCGACGTCCGTACCACTTTGTCCCATCGCGACGCCGATGTCTGCCCGCCGCAGCGCAGGCGCGTCGTTCACGCCGTCGCCGGTCATCGCCACGATCTCGCCGTTCGCCCGCAGCGCGTCAGCGATCCGCAGCTTCGCCTCTGGCGATGTGCGGGCGAACACCACCTCATTGGCGCCGGCGAGCAACCGGTCGAGCTCGGCGTCGGACATACCGTCGAGATCCGTGCCGGTCACGATGCGCTGGCTATCGCCACCGATCCCGACCTGTTTCGCGACTTGGGCTGCGGTGAGGCCATGGTCGCCGGACACCACGTGCACCCGCATTCCGGCCTGGTGGCACCGATCGACGGCACCGGCCACCTCAGGTCGTGGCGGGTCGAACATCGCCACCAGGCCAAGGAGCGTCAGGTCGCGCTCCACCGCGTCGCGATCGCGGACCTCGGCACCGTCCACGCTCGTCAGGTTCCGCCGGGCCACCGCCAGCACCCGCAGTCCCTGCCCGGCGTACTCATCGACCACGGAGGCGACCCGCCCGGAGCGGCGAGCATCGAGGGGTTCCTCGCGGCCGCCCGTGAGCAACCGGCTGCACCGCGGGATGACTTCCTCCGGGGCACCCTTGACATAGGCTCGCAACCCGTCGGGGCCGGGCTGGAGCACGGTCATCCGCTTGACTACAGGGTCGAAGCGGAGCATGCCCGCCCGCTGCAGATCGCGAGACACAACATCGAGCGGCCGGCCGAGTTGGTCGGCCGCCACGAGCAACGCCAGTTCGGTCGCATCGCCGCGGCCCCGGCCCTTCACATCGGGCCTGGCGGTGGTGCAGAGCGCCATCGCATCGACGAGTGCGGCGAGCGCCGGGTCAAGCGGCTGCATGGCACCGCCTGGCACATCGCGATCGAGGTCGCGTGCGGCGTCGGCCGTCCATAGCCGGGTCACCGCCATCTGATTCTGGGTCAGCGTGCCGGTCTTGTCGGTGCAGATCACCGTCGTCGAGGCGAGGGTCTCCACCGCGCTCAGCCGCTTGACGACCGCGCCTCGGCGGGCCAGCGACCGGACCCCCACCGCGAGCGCGAGCGTGATCGTCGGCAGCAGCCCCTCGGGAACGTTCGCGACCAGCAGCCCGACGGCGAAGATCGCGGCCTTGCCGAAGGTCAGGCCAGCCAGCAGGCCGAGCGGCAGGAACACCAGGCCGACGCCGACGGCGACTATGGAGATCAGCCAGGCTACGCGGCGGACCTGGCGTTCGAGCGGGCTCTCCTCGCGGCGTACCCGCTGGCTCAGCGCTGCGATTCGACCCAGTTCGGTGAGGGCGCCGGTGGCGTACACCACTCCCGTACCGCCTCCGGCGACACATGTGGTTCCGGTGAAGAGCAGCTCGCGTGCCTGCAGCAGCGGCACATTCGTGTCGTACGCGGACCCGTACCGGCTGACCGGCAATGACTCCCCGGTCAGCGTGGACATGTCCACGTCGACGGCGCCGTCGAGCAGCCGGACATCGGCGGAGACCCGCTCGCCCTCCTCGATCAGCAGCACGTCACCAAGGACAAGCTCACGCGCCGGTATGACCTGCTCGTGGCCGTCACGCATCACCCTTGCCTGGTCGGGGAGATAGCCCCGCAATGCCTCAACGGCCCGGACCGCCTGGCGTTCCTGAGCGAAGGCAAACACGGCATTCAACCCGATCACGGCCAAGATGGCCCAGCCCAATGTCGGCGTTCCTGCGACGAAGGACAGCGCCCCGGCCGCCCACAACAGCAGCGCGAGCGGGTGCCTCACCTGCCGGACCAGCTCGCGCCACCACGGCTCAGCGGACCAGCTCGCGCCACCACGGCTCAGCGGGCCGGTGCGGCAGTTCGTTGGGCCCGGCGACCTCCATCCGGCGAGCGGCTTCCCGGCTGGACAGCCCGCCTCCGTCGGTGCGCAGGTCACGAAGCAAGTGCCCGGTGGGCTCGGTCGGGTCGAGTGCGCGGGCCGATATGCCCGGCCCACCGGGCAGTAGCGAGATGCCCGGCGCTGGTTCCCCTGCCACGCAGCCAGCTAACACGACCACACCGCTCCAACGTAAGTACCGAACGTCCATGGCGATGCGAAGCCGTGCACCCGGTCCGCCCGGCACCCGCCTGGGCCTTGTCGCGTTCGCAGGTGGCTCAGGCGCCGCGCCGCTGAAGCTGCCATGCTGCTTCGATGGCGTCTTCGATAGCGCCGGCGTCCCCTCTCGCGAGGTCGGCGACGACCATCATGTGCTTGACGAACCTGGCCGGCACGCTGAAGGTGTCAGGAAATTGCCGGAGTATCGAGTCCCGATAGTCGAAATCGGCGCGGATGATCAGATGGGCATCATCAATCTGGCGGGCGACCAGCCTGCCGTGATACCGCCACTCGGCCAGCCCTCCTCGCGCCGTCTTGCGCACGCCAGCCAAGGCTCCGGCCACGCGGGCCACATCGTCGATCTCCACCGAGACGAGCTTCCCCGCTTCCCCTGATCCAACCTGTCCCTGGCCCGCGGCCAGACCTGCCAACCCGTCGCTCAGCTGGCGGCGCCGAACCACCGTGGCAGCCGGCTTGTCCAGCTCCTGCTGATCTTCACCGACCCAGGCCACGTGGCCGTCCGGCCGCAGGAGCACGGCGGGAACGTCCAGTTCCTCGCTGACGTCGACGACGTGGTCGACCCGGTCCGCCCAGCCCGCAACCGACAGCCGGCCGGTCTGGTCGAGCAGCATCCCGCGGGCGCGGTGCATCAGCGCGTAGAGGCGTCCCCGCTTCAGCCCGATGTCCCGCAGCCGGCGGCCGACAAGCGGATGCTCGCCGCCGAGGTCGTAGCGGACTCCGATCGCGGTGATCTTCTCGATCAGGTAGCGGTTGACTTCCTCGAAGTCCATCAGTTCCGACACCAGCTCGCGCACCGCCCGGGGACCGGGCTCAGGGGACGCCAGCTCGGCCTGCGCGCGGGTGTTGCTCAGCACGTCGGCCGCTACCGGGTGCCGTTCGGCCTGGTAGCTGTCAAGCAGGGCCTCCGGCGCCCAGCCGCCGACCTCGGCGGCTAGCTTCCAGCCGAGATTGAACGCGTCCTGAATGCCGAGGTTGAGGCCCTGCCCGCCCATCGGCGGGTGGATGTGCGCCGCGTCGCCGGCCAGCAGCACCCTGCTGTCCCGGTAGCGCTCGGCCAGCCGGGTGGCATCGCCGAACCGGGTGAGGCGGCGCGGTGAGTGCATGCCGAAGTCGGTGCCGACCAGCGCACGCAGCCTCTGCCTGAACTCCTCCAGGGTCGGCGGGGCGGCACGGTCCTCGGCCACCCCCTCGGCGGGCACGACGAAGCCGTAGAACCCGTCCGCGTGGGGTGCGGGGCCGAACCGCACCCCGGCCGCGCGGGCCCCGGCCGCCGCGGCGTCCAGCTCCTGCGGCGGCGCGGCGACCGCCGCCTCGGCCAGCAGCCACTCGGTCCTGGCGGGCTCGCCGGGGAAGCCGATCCCGAGCAGCTTCCGCACGATGCTGCGGCCGCCGTCGCAACCGACGAGGTAGCGGGCGCTCGGCCGGGTGCCGTCGGCCAGCTCGGCGGTCACCCCTGTGTCGTCCTGGCTCAGTCCGGTCAGCGCGCAGCCGCGCCGGATCTCGGTGCCAAGCTCGGTGGCGCGCTCGGCCAGCAGGCGATCGGTGGTGGTCTGCGGAATGCCCAGAATGTAGGGGTGCGCGGTGTCCAGCCGGCCGGGTGCGGGCTTGCGTATACCGGCGAAGGAACCGCCGAGCGGGTACTGCTGGCCGTGCGCGAGGAACCGCTCAAGCAGCCCGCGCTGGTCCATCACCTCGATGCTGCGCACGTGCAGTCCGAGCGCGCGGGCATGCGCGGTCGGCGCTGCCTCCTTCTCCACCACGAGCACATGCACGCCGTGCAGACGCAACTCGCAGGCCAGCATCGAGCCGACGGGCCCGCCACCGGCAACGATCACGTCAAACATGAACCACCCGTTCACTGAGCTTGCATTCGGCCAGCTGCGAGCACATGTGCTTCGCGATCCCTTGATTGCCGCAGGTCCTGGCTCCGGCCGAAGATTCTGCCGCACGACCCGGGTCTTGCCGCAAGCCCCCCAGCCCGCTGTAGATTGAAAGTGGAGGCGGCTGGCTGCCGCAGGAGATCGACGGGATCCTGGAGCCTCCGCTCATGGTGTCCTCGCGATCACGCCATTGGCCGTGTCCTGCTCGAGGTTGTCCAGGTCGCGCTCCGCGTAGAGCCGGTGCTCCCATTCCTCGTTGAGGGTCACCAGCAGGCACTCCCGCACGGGGAAGCTCCTGGCCGGCGGCCAGCCTGGTCCCTCGACCGGTTCGGTCTGGTCGTCCAGCGACGTATCCGTCTGGCTCTCGATGACCTGGCGCATCGTTGCCATCCGGTCCCGGCGCAGCTCGAGCACCGCGTCGAGCGAGGGCCGCACGTCGCGGTCGCGGGGTACGCCGGGCGTGTCAGGCATCCCGTCCCACGGCAAGTCCAGGGGGTGCCACGGCGACGGATCCCCGAGAATCGCCCGCCTGATCCAGCAGTCCGTGGCGAAGACCAGGTGGCGCAGCGTCTCGATGAACGACCACTCACCGCCAACCGACTCGTGCAGGGCCTCTGGCGGCATCCGGCGGGCCCGTTCGACTGTCTGGCCCCAGAGCCGCTCAAGGATGTCCCACGCCGCAACGAACCCGGCCTGGCCTCCCGGGCGCATCTTGGCCCGGTCGGGGAATCGCCGGTCCAGTTCGGCTTCGACGAGCGGCACGATCTCGACGCCGTTAACGGTGACGTTCATGACCTGGCCGTATATGTCGACGTTGACCATCTCGACGCCGCGCATCACGACGCCGCTCAGGTCAACGTCGCGGAACTGTGCGGCGGACAGATCGACGGCACGCAGCATGGAGCCGCTGAGGTTGACGCGCTCGAGCTGCGAGCCGCGCAGATCAGCATCAGTGAAGTCAGCCATACGACGGACACTAACGTCAGGTTCCGACGGCCCGGTTCGCGCTGTTCGGCCCAGAGGGCATCGCCGGCCTGCCGAACGCCACCCTGACGTGTACTGCGGGCCGAACGAGGCACTGATGCGCATCCTGTTCCCGCCCGTGCGCGCTGACCTGCTGACGTTCTACCTGCCGTAAGGGTCAGGCCAGCGGCACGAAGGACCTGACGCGCGAGGGGCACGGCCGAGAACGCAAGGTCTGGCAGAACGGCATGATTTATGCTTCGCGGCATGGCAACCGGCGCGGCCGGGACAGCGTTCTGATGAGCATGCGAGCTGGCCAGGAATTCGACGATTTCGTGCGCGATCGCTCGACGGTGCTGTTGCGAACGGCCTGCGCGCTGACCGGACCTGTCGGTGGCCGAGACAGCCGAGCTGCTCGGCATTTCTCAGGGGACCGTGACGTCCTACACAGCCCGCGCCCTGTCCAGCCTTCGCCTCACACTCGACGACAATGCCGCGCCAGGCGGCTGCGGCACAACGGAGGTCTTCCATGCTCACTGACGATCAGCTCGCCGACCACCTGCGCGCCCAGCTGCGGCGCGAGGTAGCCACTGTGAGCCGCCGGCTGACCTGCTCGGCCGCCTGCGCCTGCGGGAGTCCAGGCGATCCATAGGCCGGCGGCTGAGCATCGCTGCCGTGCCGCCGACCGCCGCCGCGGTCGCGGTAGCGGTGCTCCTGGCGACGGGCGGCGGCGGCGCGGTGCAACCGAATTCCGCCGTGCTCACCGCCGCGATGGTGCACCGGATGGCGAGCGCGTCGCGGCTGGCGCTCGCGCACTCCGGCAAGGCGGTGATCACCTACCGCCAGCGCACGAACGGCGCCTTGGCGGTTACTGGCAGCTTCGGCATCAGGTTCGCGGGGAAGAACTGGAACGACGTCATCTCGCAGACCTTCCCGGCCGGCTACGGCGAGCCCGCTCACGCCCAAACCGCGATCAACCGCATCGTCGACGGGCAGTTCTACCTGTACGCCGAGGGCAAGGATGGCCGGGTGGAGTGGCTGCACGACACTAACCCGCACGGGCATCCCAGCGTCACCATCCCCGATCCCAGGACACTGTTCGGCGTGCTCAACCCGTCCGCGAAGTTCAAGGTCGTCGGTCACAAGGTGAGCGGCGGCGTGCGGCTGACCGAGCTGCGCGCGACAAGGGCACCCCGGCTTCATGCGCTCGGCTGGCTGCCCGGCGTGCAGCACGGAGTGCACGTCGCGTTGCTGACCGTGTGGGTCGACCGGCATGACGTGGTGCGCCAGATGTCCGTGCGGACCACGCAGCACCAGACGTCGGACCCCATCAACCTGGCCAAGAAGAAGAACGGCGCGCTTGTGATCGTGGTGCCGGGCAAGGCCTTCCTCAAGCAGGCAAGGGCAATGAAAAGGAAGATAGGCAGGCACGAGCCCAAGCCCGTGTCCGTCCGCGTCGACCCCAGCCTGGCTGGCAAGGTCCGTCACTACTTCACCGTCACGTCGGCCTCGGTTACCTTTAGTGAATTCGGCAAGCGGCAGGTCATCAGGGTGCCGCGGCACTCGGTTCCCGAATTCAGCAGGGGCTGACCAGGCAGGCCGGCCAGCATGATGGGCCGCCATGGCGATTGTGGATGAACGAACGGCTCCCGGCTACGCCCCGGAACGAGGAAGTCCCCAGAGCATGTCGTAGAGCACCCGCGGCCTGCCCGCCGCGTCGAAGTCCCCGAACGTCACCGTCGGGGTATCAGGGTCGGCTGCGTCGACGACGAACGTCCGGTCGTTCAGCGGCCGCGCCTCCGTCTGCTCGCTCCCGCTGGTGGTGATCAGCAGCCCGTCCGCCGTCGCTGCGACGTCGACGCGGTGGTCGGGCCACGCGTAGGTGCCAGCGAAACGCCCGAGGTCGCCGGCGGCACCCGGTGACGGTTCCAGGTTCAGCCCGGGGACACCGATGCCGAACACTGGCTCCATGATCTCCGCGAGCAGCGAGCGGTACATCGCGCGCCCCGTGCCGCTGTTCGTCAGCAACACCAACGCCGCGCGCTGCTCGGGCATGATCCGAAGCACCGACCGCTCCCCGTTGATCAGGCCGTCCCAGCCCCAGACCGGGCCGCCGCCCCAGTCGAACCTGGCCCAGCCCAGGCACCACGCGTCGAGCCAGCCATAGATCGGAACCTCCGCGTGGACCTCGCGCAATCCCGCCAGCGAGAGGTCGTCCAGGTGCCAGGCGGCGAACCGCAGCAGGTCGGCAACGGTCGAGACGAGGCTCGTGCCCGCTGGCCCGTACGCGCGAGCGATCAGCGGCTCGACCGGCGCCGGCCCGCCGGCGGCGATCTCATGACCGCACACCCGGCCGGGTGCGGGGCCGGCGGCCAGCACGGTACCGCTCATGCCCGCGGGTCCCAGCAGGGCGGCCAGCATGGCCTCTTCCCACGTCGCGCCCGCGACGGTCTCGATCACCCGGCCAAGCACGCACCACCCGGCATTCGAGTACGACCAGAAGCCGCCGGCCGCCTCACCCGCGCCGGCCTCGGCGACAAGCCTGGCCAGCGCGTCGTCGTCGGCATCGGCCGCCCTGACTTCGAACCCGAACTCCCACTCCGCGTGCAGCGGCAGCCCTGATCTGTTGGCGAGCAGGTCGCGTATCGTCGCCCGCGCCGCCCATTGGCGGCCGCGCAGTTCCGGCACGTGCCTGGCCACGTCGTCGTCCAGTGACAGCCGGCCCGCCTGCGCGAGCCGGGCGATCACGGTGGCCACCATCGACTTCGTCAGCGACCCGACGGCGAATCGCGTCGCCGGCGTCACCGGCTCGGCGGTCCGCACGTCCGTGACCCCGCAGCAGGCTGTGACGGTCACCTCGCCGCGCAGCACGCCAGCCGCCGCGCCTGGCACCAAGTGCGCCGCGGCATGACGCGCAAGCGCAGCTGCCAGGTCAGGCTCGTTCATGCGGCAAATCTAGCGAGTTGCCGCTTGCCCGCCTGCCTGCCTGGCAGATGCGCCTCCCGCATGCGCCGTGACTGCGCGGCGGTCGCTGGGAAGGCGACCGGGCCGCGGTTGCCTGCTTTGTCGACCGCACGCAGCCCGAACTGCACGTTGTCCTTGGAGATGTCGAGCGTGACGCTGGTGGCCGTAGATCTCGTCGTAGGTCCCGGGGCTTCAGGTGCCCGGCCAGGAATCTATGGTGACGGTGACCCAGCGCGCCGGGACCGGCCTTGCGCGTGGCCAATGAACAGGACGGACGCGGATGAGTGAGCGCGATGCGGACCTGGTGCTGCGCGGCGGCGCGGTCTATACGGTGGACGCGGCCAGGTCGTGGGCACAGGCGGTAGCGGTCAGGGAAGGCTTGATCGTCGCCGCGGGTACCGACGAGCAGGTGGCCGCGCTCGCCGGCCCTGGCACCCACGAGATCGACCTGGCGGGCCGCATGCTGCTGCCAGGGTTCATCGACGCGCACGTGCACGCGTCGGCCGCGGGACTCGAGCGACTGCGATGCGACCTGTCGGACGCCCGCGGGCTGGCCGGCTACCTCGCGGCCGTACGCGCGTACGCGCAAGCGAACCCAGGCACGGGATGGATCACGGGCGGCGGCTGGTCCATCGACGTGTTCCCAGGCGGTGTCGCGTCCAGGCATGACCTGGATCGGGTCGCGCCCGACCGGCCGGTGTTCCTGTCGAACCGCGATCACCACGCGGCCTGGGTGAACAGCAAGGCCCTGGAACTGGCCGGGGTGACGGCGAGCACCCAGGACCCGGCCGACGGCCGGATCGAGCGCGAGCCAGGCGGCGGGCCGGCGGGCACCCTGCAGGAAGGCGCGATGGGCCTGGTCGAGCGCGTCGTGCCCAGGCCAGAGGTACGGGAGCAGGTGGACGGCATCCTCGAAGGCCAGCGGTACCTGCACGCGCTGGGCATCACCGGCTGGCAGGAAGCCATCGTCGGCGACTACGCGGTCGTTCCTGATTGCTTCGACGCCTACCTGGAGACCGACCGGCGCGGGCTGCTCACCGCCCGGGTGGTGGGCGCGCTCTGGTGGCAGCGCGGCGCGGGCACGGGCCAGCTCCACGCCCTGGCCGGCCGGCGTGAGCAAGCGGCCCGCGGCGGGCGGTTCACCGCGACCAGCGTCAAGATCATGCAGGACGGGGTGTGCGAGAACTTCACCGCGTCGATGCTGACGCCGTACCTGGACGGGCACGGGCACCAGGCCGACGGCATCGGGGTGAGCTTCTTCAGCCCGCATGAGCTGAACGAGGCCGTGGCGGCGATCGACGCACGCGGCTTCCAGGTTCACTTCCACGCCATCGGCGACCGGGCCATCCGCGAGGTGCTCGACGCCGTCGCAGCGGCACGGAACGCCAACGGCCCCGCCGATCACAGGCACCACATCTCGCACATCCAGGTCGTCCACCCCGACGACGTGCCGAGGTTCCGTGCGCTGAGCGTGCTGGCCAACTGCCAGCCGCTGTGGGCGTGCGAGGAGCCGCAGATGACCGAGCTGACGCTGCCCTTCCTGGGACCGGAACGCTCGGCCTGGCAGTACCCGTTCGGCCGCATGCTGCGTTCCGGGGCCCAGCTGTGCTTCGGCAGCGACTGGCCGGTGTCGAGTCCCGATCCGCTCTGGGCAATGCACGTCGCGGTGAACAGGACGGTGCCGCCCGGACACCCGTACGCGGGTCAAGGGGCCGGGAACGTCTTCCTGCCCAGCGACAGGATCGGCCTGCACGACGCCATCGCGGCCGCGACGATCGGGTCGGCGTACGTGAACCACGCCGACGACGTGAGCGGCTCGATCGAGGCCGGCAAGGCCGCGGACCTGGTGGTGCTGGACAGGAACCTGTTCGCGTACCCGGTCGAGGAGATCGCGCTCGCGAACGCGGATCTGACGATCGCGGCCGGCCAGGTCGTGCATGAGCGCGCGGGCCGGTAGTTGCGCCCCATCCCGCCGCCTCCATGCCGCCTCCATGCCGCCTTCACACGTTCCGCAACTCGCGTGCACGCGTGGCTGGTCTCGTTACCCACGAACGCGGCTGCCGGCTGCCCTCATGACGGTCGCCGCGGGACCCGGCGTCATGGCCGGGCAGGGGCGCGGGCATCCAGGTGAGCGGCCGGGAACACCGACGTGTCCCGCAATTCCGCCGTGGAGGCCATGGTGCGGTCGGTCATCGCGCGTCAGTCCCCCGGGCCGCCAGCCGCCCTGGTCGGCGAGGTCACCAGGGGACGGCTGCTCTCGGTCCTGGCAGAGCGGTTCGAGCGGCCCGTGACCACCGTCGTCGCCGGCGCTGGGTTCGGGAAGACGACGCTGCTGGCTCAGGCGATGCGCCAGAACCTGGCGGCGCCGCTCGGCATCGACGCGTGGGTGTCCTGCCGGCCGGACGACGAGGACCCGCTGCAGTTCGCTGCCGCCTGCTGCCTGGCCCTCGGCACCGACCGGACAGCGGCCACGGGCCCCGGCCGCGATGTCATCGCGGCGATGCGGCAGATGTCGCCGATCGACGTGTGCCTGGTAATCGACGACGTCCACCAGCTTGCCGGACCCGGTTCGCAAGCCGTGCTCGCCGGAATCATCAGGCACTTGCCAAGCAACGGCCACCTTGTGCTGAGCGGCCGGATCCAGGTTGACGTACCGCTCGCCAGGCTGCGGGTGACCGGTGGCTGCGTCGACATCAGCGAGCAGGAACTCGCGTTCACCCCCGCCGAGGAACGCAGCCTCGCCAGGCTCCTTGACGTCCCGCAGCCGCGCCGCGAGCTCGCCGGGTGGCCGGCCCTCGTGCGGCTCGCCCTCACCTCGCAGCGGACTTTAGCTCAACAGTTCCTCTGGGAAGAGATCGTCGGGGCCTTGCGCCCTGCCGAAGCGAAGGTCCTGCTCGTGCTCGCCCTGACCGGGTGGGCCGGCGCCAGCACGATCGCGTCGATCTGCGGCGAGCATGTCGACGTCGGCCGGCTGGCCGCGAAGATCCCGCTGCTGACGATCGCCGACCAGGGCATCGTGCGTGCTCACGATCTGTGGACCGAGTCGATCGAGCGGCTCTATACCCGCGAGCAGATCGCCGAGCTGCTGCCAGCGGTGCGCAAGGGCCTGCAGGCCAGGCACGACGCGCTCCGGCTGGTGACGATCGCCGAGCTGCTCAGGGACCCGGACACGATCAGGCTCGCGGCGCGTGAACTCGTCAGGCAGACGATGGCGTCGCTGCCCGTTCAGCGCGCCAGGCGGCTGCTGGCAGCGACGCCCCGCGAGGACCGCGACACTCCCGAGCTCTTGCTGCTCAGGGCCGCCATCGCGCACGCCGTGGCGATCGACGACCCGGCGACCGAACCGCTCCTCGCCAAGGCCACCGAGGCGTTCGCGTCAGCGGGCGACGAACTGGGCGAGAGCGCCGCGCTCGCGCTCGCCGGGCTGATCGCGAACTCGCGCGGGGCGTACGGCGACTTCCTGCGGATCGCGCTGCGGGTGGCCGAGCTGCCATCAGCACGCGAGGATCTCGTGCTGCAGGTTGTCACGGATATGGTGACCGCCACGCTGGCCGAGCTCAACGGCGACATCGACACCGCTCTCGACGCGCTGGCCAGGCTGCCGAGCCCGGACAACAGCCATCCGATGCGCGAGCCAGCGGCCAGGCTGCACGTCTACATGCTCGTGCTGGCCGGCCGCGCTGACGAGGCCGTCGCCATCGCCGACCGGGTGCTCCGCGCGTCGAGCCACGCGCACGTCAGGAAGACTCCGCCGTTTGTGCACTGGTCGGCCGGCGATGTGTCGGAAATCGCCGAGCTGCGCGCCGACGACGGCCCCGCGCCCGACACGAATGCCCGCGACCGGTTCTTCTACGCCACCCTCTCCGTGTACGTGCGGGCATCATCGGGCGACCACGGCAGGCTGCGCGAGCTCGCCGACCTGCTCGCGGCGGTGCCGGTGAACGAGGCTGATGCCCGCGACGCGTCCATGCTCGCCGCGGCCGTGGCCACCCGCCTGGTCGCAGAGCACGACGAGGAGGGTGCCAGCCGCGCGCTGGAGGAGCACCTTCATCGGTTTCCTGTCGACGACCCGCGCTGCGACATCCAGCTGCGCAGGGCCCTTGCCACCGTGTACGTGTGCGTCCCCGGCATCCGGCCGGCCTGGGACCGCGCCAGGCTCGGCCGCTGCCACCAGCGCATGCACGCGGCCGCCCTGGCGATCCTCGCGGCACGACAGGCCGGCGCCAGCCCGCCGCGCGAACAGGACGCCGCCGCGATCGCGGCTGCGCTGGAAGACACCGATGCGCTCATCACCGTGCTGCCGCTGCCGCTGACGGTCGAGCTCGCCGCGCGCGCACACAGCTTCGGACTGACCGCGGGCGTTCGCGCCATCGAGTTGCTCAGCCGCCGGATCGGCGAGAACGCCAGGTCGGAGCTGGCGTGGCAGCGTGAGCGCGGCGACGACGTGGTGCGGCATGCCGCCGCTGATCTGCTCAGGGCCGCTGACGCACCCCTCGCGCACGGGGTCCGCATCGAGGTCCTCGGCCCGGCCCAGGTCCGCATCGACGACAAGGTGGTGGCCAGCCCGGCGAGCCGGCGAATCAGGGTTCGCCAGCTGCTGTCCCTGCTGGCCGTCGAGCCGGCCATGCGGCGCGACCGCGCGATGACGCTGCTCTGGCCCGACCTCGATCAGACCGCGGCCTCGCGCAACCTGCGGGTCACCCTGACCTATCTGCGGCAGGTCCTGCGCGGCCCGCCAAATGGCGAGCGAACAGCGGGTTCCTCGCTCGACGAGAGATTCCTCGTCGTCGACTCGTCGTCGATCCGCCTGATCCCCCATCCCGGCCTCGACGTCGACCTGTGGCAGCTTGACGCCCATCTGACCGCCGCCGCGCAGGCCCGTGCGATGGGCGACCAGCGCGCGCACACAGCCGCGCTGAAGGCGGCCGCCGGCCTGTGGCGGGCCGAGCCGCTCGTGGATCTGCAGGATCTCGATGAGCTCGGCGGCGAGGTGACCAGGGTCCGGACGGCCCTGGTCGACGTGACCCTCACGCTCGGCGAGGTCCGGCTCAGTGAGGGCAGGGCGTCGGATTCCCTCAGGAGCGCCCAGGCCGTGCTGGCCGCTGACTGCTACAACGAGCGCGCCCACCGCCTTGCCATCGCCACCCAGATTCATCTCGGGGATCACGCCGCGGCCAGCGCGGCTGCCCGGCGGATGATGCAGGCGTTGTCCGAGGTCGGCGCCGTCCCAGCGGACACGACGAAGATCCTGCTCAGGCGCATCGCCACCGTCAGGCCCGCACGCTAGCGGCTCGCTAGCGCCTCGCTAACGCCCGCGGCCGAGAGTAACGGCTGCAACGCTTTACACCGCGCGAGGAGCTTCCCATGCCCATCGACCTCGTCGACATTCCCGCCGCCGTCGCCGACTACCTCGACAGTCAGGTGACCACGACCGTCTCGTCGGTCATCCCGAAGCGAGCGAACAAGGACGCCCTCACGCCGGGACAGACCGGCACCTTCACGGTGACCGCGACGAACGCCGGAGCACCGGACGGAGTGCGGCTGATCAACGTCGCGTTCCACGTGAAGATCAGCGACGACTCCATCGCGCAGCTCATCGTCCCCGACAGCGTGTTCGTCTCGTCCTACGCGACCCTCACCAGCGTCACGCCGCTGACCCCAGGATCTGGCCACTCGGCGATGTTCCTGCGGATGCCCGTCGACACCACCCTCGACGTCGGCGACACCCAGCCGCCGATCCGCATCGACGTGCACTGCCTTGACCCCGGTGACGCGAAGATCACCTGTCACGTCCACGCCGACATCGACGAGAGCGACCTGTTCCCTACCAGCCAGAACCCGAACGGCGAGCAGACGATCACGGTGCTGTGAAGCCCGGCGGCTGGCGCGGAACGCAGGAGGATATCCCATGAGACGAGTCACCGGCCAGGCCGCGGCCATGACCACCGCGATGACGGCGACGCCGCTCGACGTGCGGGCGGTGCGCCGGCATTTCGTGTTCCCTGGTGCCGGGCGGGTGGTGACGAATAACGCGGCGAGTACGCAGCCGCCACGGGAACTACTTGAGCTGTACGCGGCGCTTGGCCCCGGATACGAGAACGTGCACCGCGGCCAGTCGACCGCGTCGCAGCAGATGACGGCCTGGTTCGAGGACGCTTACGGCACGATCGCGACGTTCCTGGGCGCGCCAGGTCCTGACAGCATCGCGCTGTACCGGAATGCGACCGAGGCCATCAACGCGGTCATGTACACGCTGCTGACCGAGTTCCGCGACGGCGACAACGTGGTCACCACACTGGCTGAGCACAACTCCAACTACGTGCCCTGGCACGGCCTTGCCAGGGAAATCCTGCCCCGCTTCGGCCGCCGGGTGCAGTGCAGGCTCGCCAGGTTCGACCCCGTGACCGGCGAACTCGATCTGGACCACCTCGCCACCCTCATCGACCACCGCACCAAGCTGGTCGCCGTCACCGGCGCCTCCAACTTCCTCGGCACGCGCACGCCCCTGGCCACGATCAAGGCTCTCGCCGACACCTCCGGCTACGCCCAGCCCGACGGGGAGGCCCGCTCCCTGCTGCTGGTCGACGGCGCCCAGCTCGTGCCGGGCAGTCACGTCGACGTCGCCGCCCTCGACGTGGACTACCTGGCGTTTTCTATGCACAAGATGCTCGCGCCGTTTGGCATCGGGGTGCTGTACACGCGGCCGCGCCTCGCCAGGCGTTCCCTGCCGTTCCTCTACGGCGGCGACATGATCGCCGAAGGCCAGGTCCATCCGCACGCTGTCGCCTACAACGCGCTGCCGTGGAAATACTCAGCCGGCACCCCCAATATCCTCGGCGCCATCGTTTCGGCGCAGGCACTGCGGCTGCTCGCCGACCTCGCGCTCACCCCGAAGCGCCCCGTTTTCTTCGGCACAGCGGCGCCGCTTACCCCTGCCGCCGTCCGCGACGCCATGACCCGCATCGCCGGATGGAACCAGCAGCTGACGGCCCGGGCCCTGCGGCGGCTCGCCGGTATCGATGGCATCACCATCTACGGTCCTCGCGACGCCGCCCGGCGCACCTCGCTGGTCGCGTTCAACCTGCACGGCCGGGACCCCATGGACGTCGCGCGCGCTCTCGACCAGGCAGGCGTCGAAGCCAGGGCCGGGTGCCACTGCGCCTCGCTCGCCCACCACGCGCTCGGCCTCAACCCGCCCGCGAGCTGCCGGCTCAGCTTCTACCTCTACAACACTCCCGACGACGTCGACCACGCCACCGCCGCCGTCGCGGCCATCGCCGCTGGCAACAGGGGGCGCCGCCGTGTCTTCGCCTGAGATGGCGGTCGTGGCGGCCGGGCCCGGAGGCGCCGGCGGCGCGACGGCCGCCCAGGACCACGCCGCCGCCGAGCGCAGGAAGCTCAAGAGGGTGCTCGGCCGGCTGGACACGGTCTTCTTCTTGATCTCTGCCATGGTCGTGGCGGACACGATCGGGGCGATCGCTGTCGGTGGCGGACAGGCATTCACCTGGCTCCTCGTGCTGTTCGTCACCTTCTTCGTCCCGTCGGCGCTGATCAGCTCGGAGCTGGGGACGGCCATCCCCGAGGAGGGCGGCGCGTATGTCTGGGTCAGGCGCGCATTCGGCCGCTACGCGGGGGCACTGACCTCGTTGCTTTACTGGGCCGGCACGCCGATGTGGCTCGGCGGCTCGGTCGCGGCGATCGCGATGGCGGTATACGAGCAGTTTTTCGGTCACCTCCCGCTCCCGGCGATGTACCTGTTCGGAGCCGTCTTCATCGCAGTGGCGACGGCAGGGGCGGTCATCCCGCTGCGGTTCGGCAAGTGGATCCCGGCCAGCGGCGCCATGGCCCAGATCGCGCTGCTCACGTTCTTCACCGCCAGCGTGGTCCTGTATGGCGCCAGGCACGGCGTGCACGGCATCACGGCGGCGGACCTCGCCCCGTCCCGCGCTGTCTTCATCGCCATCGTCCCCGTGCTGCTGTACTCCTTCACCGGGGTGGAGCTGCCGTCGACGGCCGCCGAGGAGATGACCGATCCCCGCCGCGACATCCCGGGTGCGATCTGCCGGGCCGGACTGAGTCAGGCACTGCTCTACGGCGTCCCGATCCTGGCGGTCCTGATCGTGCTGCCCGCAGGCCAGATCACGTCGCTCACCGGCCTCATCGACGCCATCAGGGCCGTGCTCACCAGCTACGGCGGCTCGGTCGCGGCGGACGGAGCGACCACCCTGACGGGATGGGGCCGTTACCTCGGCTGGGCCTGCGCGATCACCTTCATCTGGGTGCTGGCCGCGAGCGGCTCGGCGTGGATCATGGGCGCGGGCCGAGCACAGGCGGCCGCGTGCATGGAGGGCGCGGGACCTCGCGTGCTGGGCAGTATCTCCGCACGCACTGGCGTCCCCGTCGTCATCGGCCTGGTGTCGGGCGCGATCTCGCTGCTCGCCATGGTCGTCGACCTCACCATCACGGGACACGACAACCAGAAGTACTTCTCCGCAGCGCTCATCGTGTCGATCGCGCTCGTCGTCCTGGCCTACCTGCTGATCTTCCCGGCGTTCCTGGCCTTGCGGCTGCGCGAGCCGAGCCTGAGCCGGCCATTCCGCGTCCCGGGCGGCGGCACGGTCGCCGTGCTCGCCACGGCACTGGCGACGGGCTGGTCAGCGCTGGCCGCCGCCTGCCTGCTCTGGCCGGGCGTCGGCACCGGGGACCCGGATGCGGCCCTGCCGCTCGGCTTCGCCTCCCACCGCGGCCAGTTCGAACTCCTCGTCATCGTCCCCGTCGCCGCGGTCATCGTGGCCGTGACGTCCTATCACCTCGCGACCCGCCACCGGGATCGCGCCGCACGCGGCACAGGAGGGCGATAACCATGCCAGACACCACCTCATGCCCTGTGTGCGGCGGCAACGCCGCCATCACCGAGCGCTTCACGCTGCCGAGCACCGACTGGCCCGTCGCCCACGTGGCGCTGAGCTGCGCGGCCGGTCATCACTTCAGGATGGCCGCGGAACGGCTGGCCACGCACGCCCTGCCGGCCAGCCTGTTGCCGCGCACCATCCAGCTCTGCATCCACTGCAGGCAGGTCCCGGCCGGCTTCTGGGTCAGCCGCACGAGCAGCATGGTCTCGCACCGGCCGTGGTGCCTGGCCTGCTGCCTGGAACTCGACCGGTCTGGCTGCGACGTCGTGCCTTTCGCCAGCTAGGCCACGGCCCCTGCACCCAGGCCGGGGTTGCCGCCAGGGCGCGAGGCAACCGGGGCGTATCGTGCGGAGCGTCCGGCCCCTGGCCGATGCCGAGCACGCACTGGGAGGTTTCGATGGACGGGCAGCCGAGCGCGGCCGCAGCCGGCACGATCGGAATCGGCGGGGACATGACGGTGAACCGGATGGGCTTCGGCGCCATGCGGATCACCGGCCGCGGCATCTGGGGCGATCCGCCGGACCGCGACCAGGCCCAGGCGACGCTGCGGCGGGCGGTCGAGCTCGGCGTCAACTTCATCGACACGGCCAACTCATACGGCCCCGAGGTCAGCGAGGCGCTGATCGCCGACACGCTGCATCCGTATCCCGACGACCTCGTGATCGCCACCAAGGGCGGCCTGGTGCGGCCGGGTCCTGGACGCTGGGTTCCTGACGGAAGGCCCGAGCACCTGCGCACCTCCTGCGAAGGGAGTCTGCGCAGGCTGAAGCTGGAGCAGGTTCCCCTCTATCAGCTGCACCGGCCCGATCCGAAGGTGCCCTACGCCGAGTCGGTCGGCGCCCTGGCTGAGCTCAAGGACGAAGGGAAGATCCGGCACATCGGGCTGTCGAACGTGTCAGAGGCGCAGCTGCGCGAAGCGGAGCGGCTCGCCCCGGTGGTGTCGGTACAGAATCGCTACAACGCCTCCGACCGCTCATCGGAGTCCATGGTCGATCTCTGTGACCAGGAGTCGATCGCGTTCCTGCCATGGGCGCCGATCCAGGACGGCGACGAGATCATCCCCGTTCTCACCGCAGCGCGCAATCACGGCGTAAGCACCAGGCAGATCATCCTTGCCTGGCTGCTGGCCAGGTCGCCGCGGATGCTGCCGATACCGGGCACGGGATCGCCTCCGCACCTCGACGAGAACGTCAGCGCCGCGTCGATTGAGCTGACCAGCACCGAGGTGACCGCCATCTTCGAGGCGGTCAGGTAGCTCAGCCGCCGGCGCCGAGCGAGCGGATCCGGACGGCGATCGAGATCTGCATGACCCCGAAGAAGACCAGCCAGACGCTCAGCACGACAGCGAGCACGAGCAGCGAGATGCCCGGGATCGCGAGGACGAGGATCCCGGCCAGCACGCTGATCACGCCCATCACCGAGTTCCAGCCCCGGTGACGCATCTCGCGATGCGAGAGCGCCATGAACAGCTCGACGACGCCGCTGACGATCCAGAAGATGCCGAGCAGCAGGGCCAGCGCCAGCAAGGTGATCAGGATGTGCCGCACCGCGTACAGGCCGATGATCAGCGACAGCACTCCCAGCAGCGCGAGCAGGACCCGCGAACCGCCGGTCAGGTCGTCGGAGGCGATGGCGCTGGCGAACCGGAAGAGCCCCATCACGATCAGCTGGATGCCGAACAGGACCGCGACGACCACGAGCGTCCTGCCGGGCCACGCGAGCGCGGCGACGCCGACCATGACGGTGATGATCCCGAAGGCCAGCACCCATCCCCAGTGCCCGCCGACCCTGGCGACCAGGTCCGCGGGATCGGTTCTCGTGCCAGCAGGCATGCGTGCCCCCTCAGCGCACTGGATCCTTTCCGGGTATGTGCCCGGACGGAGAGCCGCTATCACCCATGCCGCGCGTCGCCCGGATCCGGCCGCAGCTCGACCACGTCGAGCCAGTTCAGCGACGGCTGCCAGTCCCCCGCACCAAGGGCCCTGGCGGTTTCCTGCTCGACGGCCGGCCACACGAGCCGCACGGCCTCCTCGCGAGCCGGCGCGGACGCCCGCTGAACGTACACCGACACAGAAGCACCAAACCGGACATCGTGCTCAGCGAACCCCGCGGTGATCCGGAACGCGCGCTGATCGCCGGCGCCTGCCGCCGAGGGCGCCATGGGCGCCGAGCCGGCTCGTTCGAGCTCTTCCTCCGGAGTCTCGCGACGGCTGGTGAACACGTACCCGCGGAAGTCATCCAGGGTCTGAACACGTCCCGAGGCGACCTGCCAGCCCGCCGTGCCCGCGAGCCTGAGGGTGAGCATTCCCACGAAGTCCACGGCACCGCCAGCGCCTCCGGCCCCGGCCGCGGCGTCCTCGTCAGGTGCGCCGGACATCTGCTGGCCGGTGAACCGGAAGCTCACCCTCAGCACGGCCGGCTCGGCGCCGGCGTTCAGGCCCCAGACGTCGATCTCGGTCACGGCCGGACCCGGCGCCACCTGCCAGGCCTTCCTGACCGGATGCAGCAGCCAGTGCGCGACGTCGGCGCTGGCCATGGCCGAAAGCGCCGCGCCGTCCCCCGCCACCGCGCTCGCCCACGCCTCAACGACCCGGCGCGCCGCCGCCGTCACCTGATCGGCGCTCAGGCCGGCGTCAGGCGCGCCGCGGATCGCCTCGATGACGTCAGGCCGGATGATAACCGATCGGGCGTACTCAGCTTCGCTCATCGGAACCGCCAGGGAGCACAGGGTGTCGTAGCAGATCATGCACCATCCGGCACGGCCTGGCTGATGCGAAGCACGCACACCGGCCGGGCACGGAGCGGCCTGGCCTGAGCACGCGGCGGCCTGCCCGAAGCACGCAGCGCAATATAGTATGTTCATACGGAAACGGTTGCCGGGTGGCCGCTCGCCTCGCCTCCCGATCACCGTTCACCGGGCAGACGACCGGCTCGCCTGCTGGATCGCATTGTTCCGCCCCGTGCTCGGGCCCGGCGCCTCGTTGCTACCCCCGTGCGACGAGACGCCGGCCCCGGCCGGCCGCCGCCCCGTGTCCGTGTGAAGTCCTGATCGGAGCTAAAACTCCTGCGGGAAGCCCGTGCGGAGCGGGCAATTTCTCCCGGCTAGCCAGCCGACCACCGCGCCGGCCCTGGCCGATCGGCAGGGGCGGTGTGAGGCCAGGGAAAAAGGAGTTGTAGGCTTCCGCGCAGTCGAGATATAACTTGAGTTAGTCCCGTGAAAGAGTCACGCGCGGGCTGACCTTGACCAGTACCACTCTAGTGATCAGGAGTTTGGAGATGAGCAAGGCCCGCGCCCTGTTGCGCCTGCCTGGCGGCCGCCGTACTAAGTGGGCGGTTCTCGTGTTCTGGCTGATCGTCGTCGCGGTTGCGGGACCGCTGTCCGGCAAGCTAACCGGCGCTGAGAAGAACGACGCCCAGGCATGGCTGCCAGCCAAGGCCGAGTCGACCAGGGTGCTGAACCTGCAGTCGAAGTTCCAGTCGCCGAACGTCTTCCCCGCCGTCGTCGTCTACGACCGGCCGTCCGGCCTGACGGCGGCCGACCGGCACAAGGCCGCGCAGGACGTGGCCGGCTTCACCGGCATCCATGGCGTCGTGAAGAGCCAGGTGGCCGGGCCGTTCTTCTCGGCCAACGGGAAGGCAGCGCAGACGGTCGTCCCCGTCAACCTGGGCTCCAAGGGCTGGAACGGGGCCACCGCAGCGGTCGACAAGCTTCGGTCGATCGCGCACACGGACTCCGGCGGACTCGCCGCGCATATCGCCGGCCCGCTCGGCAGCGCCTCTGACTCGGCCAAGTCCTTCAGCGGCATCGACAGCACGCTCCTGTTTGCGACTCTGGCCGTCGTGATCGTGCTGCTGCTGGTCACCTACCGCAGCCCCGCCCTCTGGTTGCTCCCGGTGATCACCGCCGGGATCGCGCTGACCAGCGCTGAGGCACTGATCTACCTGCTCGCCGCGCACGCGGGCCTGACCGTCAACGGACAGAGCGCGGGCATCCTGAACGTCCTGGTCTTCGGCGCGGGAACGGACTACGCGCTGCTGCTGACCGCCCGGTACCGGGAGGAACTCCGCAGGCACGAAGACCGGCACCAGGCCATGGCCGTGGCCTTGCGCCGAGCTGGCCCGGCGATCATCGCCAGCGCCGGCACCGTCATCCTCAGCTTGCTGACCCTCACGATCGCGGAGCTGAACTCCACCAAGGGCATGGGACCGGTGCTCGCGATCGGCGTCGGCGTGGCGCTCGTTGCCATGATCACGCTGCTTCCCGCACTGCTCGTGATCTTCGGCCGGTGGATCTTCTGGCCGGTCAGGCCCAGCTACGGCTCAGCCGAGCCGACCAGCAAGGGGTTCTGGGCCCGCATCGGCCGCAAGATCGCTGTCCGGCCGCGCGTGGTCTGGGTCACCACCGCCGTGGTGCTCGGCGTCATGGCCGTCGGGCTCACCGGCCTGAAGGCCAGCGGCCTGACCGCCGCTGAGTCCTTCGCTGGCAACCGCCCGGACTCGGTCGTGGGCCAGCAGGTGATCGACAAGAACTTCCCCGCCGGCGTCGGCCAGCCGGTCGTGGTGGCGGGCAGTCCGGCCGCCGCCAGCCAGCTGCGCGCCACCTTCGCCGGCGTGCGCGGGATCACGGCGGTTACCGCGCCGCAGGTGCACGACGGGCACGTCTTCCTGGAAGGTACGCTCACGGCCGCGCCGGACAGCCAGGCCGGGTACTCGACCATCGACCGGGTGCGCGCTGCCGTGCACGCCGTGCCAGGTGCGCACGCCCTTGTCGGCGGTAATACTGCGGTGAACCTGGACGTGCAGCGAGCCGCGGCACACGACCGCAATGTGATCATCCCGCTGATCCTTGGCGTCGTATTCCTGATCCTGGCCCTGCTGCTGCGCGCCATCGTCGCGCCGATCATGCTCATCGCCACCGTCGTGCTCTCGTTCGCGGCGGCATTGGGAGCCAGCGCACTGGTGTTCGACCACCTGTTCCACTTCGGCGGCGCTGACACCTCGTTCCCGCTGTTCGTGTTCGTGTTCCTGGTGGCACTCGGCATCGACTACAACATCTTCCTGATGACAAGGGTCAGGGAGGAAACCAAGCGGCACGGCGCCCGCCGCGGCGCCCTGATCGGCCTCGCCGCGACCGGGGGCGTGATCACCTCGGCCGGCGTGGTGCTGGCAGGCACGTTCGCGGTGCTCGGGACGCTGCCGATCACGTTCCTGGCCGAGCTCGGCTTCGCGGTCGCGTTCGGGGTGCTGCTCGACAGCATCATCGTCCGATCGGTGCTGGTCACCGCGCTGAACCTGGACATAGGGAGCAAGGTCTGGTGGCCTAGCCGCCTGGCGCACGAGGCGCTGCCCGAGGAAGACCTCACCGGCGAGCTCGAAACCGTGGGATCCGCCAGCGGCTAGCCAAAATACAGCACCAATGGCCCACCGAGCCTCTTCAGGGAACCTCGGTGGGCCATCGGTGTTCTAGTTCGCCGGCCTCCGCTACGACGATCGCCGCCTCAGCCAGTCCAGCGCGTACTGGGCGACGTCCTGCCAGCCGTGGTCGATGGTCAGCGAGTGACCGCGATCGGAGAACTCCTTGAGGTCCGTGATCGCCGGGGACTTGTGGTAGAGCTTGCGAGTCGAGGTGGTGATCGCGGCGGGCACGGTGTGATCCTGGCCGCCGGCGATCAGCAGCAGCGGCCCGCGGTCCTTGTTGCGGGTGTTCACCTTGGCGGGCGAGCCTGGCGTGAAGTTCGCGAGCGCCGCCTCGAAGAGCGGCCGGCCAGGCGAGGGGACGGTCCAGAGGTCGAAGAGCTCCGCGGACTCCGGCGCCGGTATCGCGTTGCCGAAGCCGTACCTGAACTGATCGGGAGTCAGGGCCACTGCTTGCTGCCGGTTCGCTGGCCTGCGCAGCGCGATCGAGGCAACCTTCAGCGCCGACGGCGGAAGGTTCAGCACGCCTTTGATCGGCGCCGCGTCGATCGCCACCGCGGCTGAGGCCAGCGACTGCCCGAGCAGCCGCTGGGCGATCAGGCCGCCGAAGGAGTGACCGACGACGATCGGCGGGGTTGGCAGGTCGCGGATGATCCGCGCGTAGTGCTGGACGACATCCTCGATGCCCTTCCCGGCGACCTTGTCAGGGTTACGCCTGCTCTCATCTACGGTGTCGGAGACGCCCGGCCAGCCCGGCGCCAGCGGCGCATGGCCCGCGTCGCGGAAGAAGTCCTCCCACGGCCCCCAGGACGTCGGGTGCAGCCACAGGCCGTGCACGAAGAGTACTGGTCCGCCGGGTTGTGACATCGCGCGCTCCCTCACCGCTGGCTGGTCTTACCGGACGTCATACCCAGATGGTTCTGCCATCCGCGCGACCTCCTCAGCTCCCGCGGCGACAAGATGTCCCGCCTTGCCCGCGCTGTCGGCCACCTGCAGCGCGAGGCGGACCGTGCCAGAGACCCGGCGTCCGGCCTCGATCGCGTCGACGGTCGCCGCCTGGGCGTGATCGAAGAGCTCGAGCGTCGCCTTGCCGGCCTCCAGAACCACCGCCCGGCCATCGTCCGTGCTCCAGCCGGCGAGCTGCACGAGCCCGAGCGCGTCACGATAGAAGGCCAGCGCCTGGTCGAAGTCGTCGACCGTGAGCGTGACCCGCAGCTCGGTTACCTCAGCCACGGTCGTATCCAACCAGCCTTGCGTGGGCGTCCGGCGGTCAGGGTTGCGTTATAAATGGCCGTCTTTACCCAAAGGGGCGACAGATCGGCCAGCAGACTCTGTGACGTGCAGCGCGAGCACCGAGTCGAAGTCGGAATCCGGTGCGAGGCCGAGCCGCGCGGCGCGGTCGGCTCGGATCGCGGCCGGCCAGCTGGTGACGATCTTCGCGATCGCCGGATCTGGTTCCCAGTCGATCAGCGCCGCGGCATCCCGGCCGGCGACGCGCTCCAGGGCCGCGACCATCTCCGCGACCGTCACAGTGAGCGCGGGCAGGTTGACCGCGGTCCTGCCGCCCCAGTCCCGGCTGGAAGCGGCTGCCGCGCACAGCAGGCCCTGGATGGCCCTGGCCGGAGAGGCGAGGGCAACCTTCGTCCGCGGGCTGACCGGGCAGACCGCCCGCTGGCCGTTGAGCGGCTCGCGGACGATCGAGGACAGGAAGCCCGATGCGGCGGCGTTGGGTTTGCCCGGGCGGACGACGACGGTCATCAGCCGCACCGTCCGGCCCCTCAGGTAGCCCTTGCGGGTGTAGTCCGCCACTAGCTGCTCCGCGATGACCTTCTGGATGCCGTAGCTGGACTGCGGGTTCGGCATCGTCTGATCGTCGACGACCGCGGGCAGCGGATGGTCGTCGCTGCCGCCGAAGGCGGCGACGGAGCTGGAGAAGATGACGACGGGGCTGGTGCCCGCCTTGCGGCAGCTGGCGAGCAGGTGCTCGGTCGCACGCAGGTTCGCCCGCATCCCGAGGTCGAAGTCGGCCTCGCATTCCCCGCTGACGGCGGCGGCGAGGTGGAAAATCACGTCGGCGCCGGCCAGCTGATCCGGGCCGCCGCGTGCGGGGTCGAGCAGGTCGGGCACGTCCCCGCGGACCGCCGTCACCCGCGGGTCTGAGTCGAGATCGGCGGGGACGGGAGCGCGGTCGATCAGGGTCAGCGCGGACAGCGGGGCGGCGGGACCGCCGTCAGCCGACATGCTGCCGGCGGCGAGAAGTTCCCTGGCCAGGCGGCCGCCGAGGAAGCCGGCACCCCCCGTGACCACTACGTTCGTCACGGTGCCTCCTTGTCGTCCGGCTCTGGTTGGACGTCGCTACAGTGATCGTAGATGCCCGGCGGCCGGCCCTGGCTACCGCTGAGTGCCCGGGGGGTTCACCGAGATGCCGGACAGGCCGCGGACAGCTGCCGAGCTCCTCGCGGATCAGCCAGCCGCGCTGGCGGACGACCCCGCGCTACGTGCGGCGATCCGCCAGGCGCGCGCGGACGAGCAACGGTTGCTCGGGGTTCTGGACGACGACCCGACCGGCTCCCAGGCCGTGCACGACGTGCAGGTCGTCACCGTCTTGGACGAGGCTGCCTACGAGGATGCGTTCGCGGCCGCGCCGACGCCGGCATCCCTGGCCGCGGCGGGGGCGGGCGGAGCGGGAGTGTGCTTCGTGCTGACGAACTCCCGCAGCCTGCCAGAACAGCAAGCGGCCAGCCTGTCCGCTCGCGCCGGCCGCGGCTTGCTGGCTGTCGCCGGACGGCGCCGCGCGCCGATGGACCTGATCAGCCGCAGCGACTCGACGCTGCGCGGGCATGTGATCGCCGAGGTGACGGCGCTGGCCGACGTGCTTCGGTCCGCGAACGGCCGTGGCCCTGACGCCGTGCTGTTCGTTCCGGCGTTCATTGAGGCTGGCCGGCTGACGGTCGGTGACATCCACTGGGCGTACACCGGGGCTGGCATGGTGCCGGCGGGCGAGACCGAGTTCGCGCGGGACCGGGTGTTCGGCTATGCGGCATCGGATCTGCGCGAGTTCCTGGCTGCTAAGGGCGGCGGGGCGATCAAGCCCGCAGATGTCGCGAGCATCAGCCTGGCCGACATCAGGAGCGGCGGGGTTCCGCGGATCCGGTCGTTGCTGGCCGGGACCCGGAACGGAGCCTGGGTCGTCGTGAACGCCGCCGAGTACTCCGACCTCGAGGCGGTGGCCCGCGCGGTGCTGCTCGCCGAGCGCGCCGGGCAATCCTTCCTGTTCCGCACCGGGCCGTCGTTCGTGCGCGCGCTGAGCGGCCTCGATCCGAGGGCGCCGCTGCGTGGCCAGGACCTCGCACCCGCCGCTGCGCGCGGCTCGTCCGGCAGCCACGGGCTGATCGTCGTCGGGTCCCACGTGGCGCAGACGAACCGGCAGCTCGACGCGCTGCTGGCTGCTGGTCAGCTGCAACCTGTCGTGCTGGACGCCGAGGCCGTCCTGAGTGACGCGCCCGGTGTGGTTTCTGCGACAGCGGAGCGCGTCATTCGTGGGCTGAGCTCGTCGGACGTCGTGATCTGCACCAGTCGCGCCGTGGTCGGGGGTAGCGCGGAGCGGGATGACCTGGCCGTCGCCCGGGCGGTGTCCGGTGCGCTGGCCGATGTGGTTCGGCTGGCGCTGGCCGGCCAGCTGGCCTGGATCATCGCCAAAGGCGGCATCACCTCGCACGACGTCGCGGTGCACGGTCTGGGAATCCGGCGGGCGGAGGTTGCCGGCCAGTTGTTCCCCGGCCTGATCTCGGTGTTCCGCCCCGTCGACGCCCGCCCCGAGGCAGTCAGCATGCCGTATGTGGTGTTCCCCGGCAATGTCGGCGACGACCAGGCGCTGGCCAACGTCGTCAGGCTCATGCACGGAGCCGGGTCAGAGCGCTGACGATCAGGCGAGCGGGGACGGATGAGTTTCGCGTGCCACCGTTGGATCACCCTGCGCGGCGAATTGCCGGAGTTCGGAGTGCCTGTGTATGTGTTCCGCCAACGCGCGGAGTGTGATCCTTTAGCTCCGCTGAGCATAAGCCGCAGCGCTTTATTGATGACCGTTCTGCTCGCGTTTTGCAATCCGCCCGGTTGTAT
>CAVUFO010000003.1:0-347126 GCA_963740785.1 uncultured Actinomycetota bacterium | reverse complement strand
ACTCTTGAGAGGACCACTGCCGACGTAATCCCTTCCGTCTGGCAAAGCCTTCTCGGCCGCGATCCCTCGCCCGTAACCCTGCTTACCTTGTCGCTGCTTGCGCCTTCGTCCTCGCAGCCATAGTCCAGCGCGTGCTCCTGGGTCAGTACGCATTTAGCGTAGGCCCACTCTCAATGCCGGAGATTACGCGGCAGGAAGTGCAGGATGCGATCGAGTCGATTGCTCCGCCAGGCCCTGAAACCCCCGCTGCTGCTGAAGTATCTGAACCGGTATGGGCGACGGTCGGTGATCCGAACCTGGCGCTGGCTGGCTGGCGGACCTGCTGACCGGGGCGCTGTCGTGCTCGGGGAAATGGCGGGCGGCTCCAGGTCAGGGCTATGACCGGCTCGGCGAGCTGCCCGCGGTCCGGGCGGCGAATCTGCGCTGGCTGTCGGACTACCGTCATCCCCGGTATGCCCGAGCCGCGGTGATGGCTGCCCTGAGCGATGTGTTCGCTTAAGCCAGATTGAGCCGTTCCGACGAGAATCCGCCACACTCTGGCATCCGGCACCCTGAAGCTGGCCGGGAGCTGCCGCGCAGGACAGACTTTCGTACCGGTTGTCAACCATCCCATCCACCCGGCAGTCACACATGCGGGGAGTCACCCCAAAGGCGGGGGTGACCGTAAGAAACGCCGGCATAGCCGACGGGGGAGGCAGGACATCATGAGAATCGCGCAGCGCACTTTCATCTTGGCTGCGACGGCCGGGCTGGCGGCCGCAACCGCCGCCACAGCGCCGGCCATCGCCGCGCAGGCGGCTTTTCCTGGGTCAAACGGCGAGATCGCGTTCCAAAGCAATCAGGATCATTTCAACAATCCCGCTTTATTCGAGATCTACGTCATGAATGCGGACGGCAGTGACCAGACACGCCTCACCTTTTCGGGCGGAGCGATGCCGTCCTGGTCTCCGGACGGGCGGAAGATTGCCTTCTCGCGGAACGTCGGCAACGGCGGCGAGGTCTGGGTCATGAACGCAGATGGTTCAGGCCCGACACAACTGACGTCGACTCCGGTTGCGGACGACATCTTTCCAACCTGGTCTCCCGACGGATCGAAGATCGCGTTCGCTCGATTCAGCGGCGGCAACTACGACATCTGGGTGATGAACGCTGACGGCGGCAACCCGACGGACATCACGAACAATCCCGGTGAAGACATCGAACCATCCTGGCAACCCGGCGGATCAAAAATCGCATTCCAGACGAATCGTGATGGCAGCGCGCAGATCTACACGATGAACGCAGACGGCAGCGGGCTTGAGGACCTCAGCAACAGCCCCGCCAGCTTCGACGGTCACCCAGACTGGTCGCCGGACGGTTCCAAGATCGCGTTCGAGAGTAACCGGAACACGCCCGGTTTCGGCGTCGATGTCTACGTGATGAACGCGGACGGGAGCGGCGTCACCAGGCTGACAACGACCCGCCAGGACCAGATGCCAGCGTGGTCACCTGATGGCGCCAAGATTGCCTTCAAGAGCTCCCGCGACCTCAACGACGAGATCTACGTCATGAACGCCGACGGCAGCGGCGCAACCAGACTCACCAACAACGGTGCACCGGGCAACACGCTCCCAGAAGACTGGTTCCCCAGCTGGCAACCCATCACGGCCGGGGACACGACGCCACCGGTCATCACCGTGCCCGCACCGATCACCGCGGACGCGACCTCTCCAAGCGGCGCCGTGGTCACCTATACCGTCACGGCCACCGATCCTGACGATGCCGTCGCCTCACTCAGGTGCTCGCCCGCCTCAGGGGGCGTGTTCCCGATCGGAAAGACGAAAGTGACCTGCACCGCGGCCGACACGCACGGAAACGTGAGCAGAGCCAGCTTCACCGTCACCGTCAAGGGCGCCAAGGCTCAGCTCGGGGACCTGCTGACCGCTGTCACCGGCGTCGGGCCCGGCACGAGCCTGGCGGACACAGTGACGGCGGCACAGAGCTACCTAGCGGCGGGCGACTTGGCTGACGCGTGCTCCACCCTCACCGCATTTGTCCACCAGGTCAGCGCCCAGTCGGGCAAGTCGATCCCGCCCGCTCAGGCAGCGACACTCATCGCCACCGCACAGCGGATCAAGGCTGTGCTCGCCTGCTAAGCCCCGCCGATGCGCTGCGCGGAGGAAGGAAAACCGGACTCTCATGCAGGCCTATGAGGTCTCCGACGGCACCGTGAAGCGCGCTATCACCCAGCTCCGCTCCGAGGGGCTGGTCGAGACTGTGATCGGCCGCGGCGTTTACGTTGTCGGCAGCCAGACGGCAAGAAGAGCTAGTTGCGTGAGTCTGGTGCCGCCGAGCCTGCGGTGAGCCGTGCCGCACCCGGGCCGAGCCGGAGCAGCCATCCTGGGGCTCGCCTGTGGACCCATGCGAAAGCCGAGGAGTTCCTCGCGCAGGTCCGGCAGCTTGCCCGCCTGGCGCCGGGACGGGGCCAGGAAGTGGCGCAAGTCATCCAGCTCGCCCGCGCCAGCGTTCCCGACCGCGTCAAGCAGGCTGCGATGACCCTGACCGGCGACCGCGCGCCCGGCTCCTGGCGCCAGGCCAAGTCGGAACCCCCGAACCCGAGGCGGGACGTTAGGGGCCGAATCCGGTCTCAACGCCTTCGCCGGCATGCTCTCGATCCCAGCCTCCAGATTCGGCAGGTCTCCGTTTCTGCCCATCGGAGCTCGCGCTACGCGGGGGCGGCACTTTGGAGACTGACCTTCGAGAATTCGCCGCTACATGGCTAGGACCCTCCAGTCGTTATCGCCGCGACGACGCTGAGAGCTAGTCGGGCTGCTGACGGCTATGGCGCCAGGTCTGCTCGGCCCCGGCCCACCGGGCCAGCCAGCCGGCGTCAGGGCATCACACCAATCATGGGCCTAACCCCACCGATCACGCCGCGCCCCTGGCCAGGTAACACCTCACCACCATGAGGTGCCGGCAGATGGGCCGCCGAACCGTTGGGACTACCCCGCCCAGTCTCGGCCAGCGACTGTCAACCAGCCGGAGTTCCTCGCGGCAAGTAAGCCTCGGGAGAGGGCGCTGGGATTGCTCCCTCAGCATCGTCCGCCCGGCGCGCCGGGGGTCATCAAGTACAAATGCCGGCCAGCGAGCTGGCCGGCTGCTCCAGAGGAGTTTCCTGCAGCCGATCGGTGTCAGTGGGGACCGGCACGCTCCGCGGCCTGTCCGCGAGGCTCCAGGCGCCGGCGCGAGCCTCCGCGACGTCCAGGACTACGCCGGGCACAAGGATCCCCGCACCACCCGCCGCTACGACCACGCCCGCGACAGCCTGGACCGCAACGCCGCCTACGCCGTGGCCGCCTACCTCGCCTAGCCATTGACGCGCAGGCCGCTGATGAGTTCACGTCTGTTGCAGGCTGACGCCCCGGCCGCGATCATTGGGGCACCACAGGACTGGCTGGCCGAATAGAAGAAGGCACTGGCCCTTGCAAGGGCCAGTGCCTTCTTACTGCGAGAGGTCAGCCCGTGCGAGAGTTGCCCCATGGGTGCGGGGGGAGGTCGTCGACCTGGGCGAGAAGGTCTGCCCGCCGGCTTTCGATGTTGGCCAGGCGCCGGTAGCGGTCGAAGAGCGGGCCGAGGCTGACTTTGCGGGAGCCCGGGATGCTAGTCCCGATGTATCCGCGGAGGTTGCCCTCCGCGTCCTTGCCTATGGTCTTGGTGGTGTTGGGCGGCGGATCGGCGGACAGGCCGCCGATCAGAAGACGTACTCTGCCGTAGAGGTCGTAGACGGCGTCGACTACCTCCTGGGTCGTGTTGCAGATGTCTGGGAATGTCTTGTCCTCGAGCGTGTGACCGATCTCCGCGACGTTAGCGAGGTCCCGGCGGCTGTTGTCGACGGTCTCGAGGTAATCGTCGAGATCATCGTCCAGGTCGGCGGTGAGGCCGTCGCGGTCGCGGGAGACTGCGGAGCCGTCGAGAGCTATCACCAGGTAAGCCAGTGTGGGCATGAGCAGCCCGGTGACGGTTGCGGCGAAGACCATCAGGGCGGCCGTGCTGAAGCTGGCGTCGCCGAGGGCGGCGGTGCCGCGCCAGATCATGCCGCTGGTAATGGCGACGGCGGTCGCGGCAGTCGCTAGGAGGTACTTGTTGCGCCGGGTGAACCCTTGTTCTGCAGGGCCGCGGTTGCCGTCCGCCTGGGCCTCCCGTGCGTGGTTGTGGCTGACGCCGGCGTGGCGCACCAGCGAGGTCTGGCCGAAGATGATGACCACCACAACTGTCACGGCGAAGGACCAGCCGAGCCAGTCCTGCCATGGTTGCCACAGGGGCACGTTCAGGTAGTAGTCGACGAACGTGAGGAACCCGGCTGCCTCCAACCAGGGCATCACGGTCGCGAGGCGCCGGAACAGCAGGTAGATCCGGCGGTGGTGATCCATGCCGGCGGCCATGTCCGCTCTGATCTTCGAGTCGTATTGAGCGACGAGCTCCGTGGCCGCCCCGGCGGAGTAGTTAGCGCCGTTCTCCTGCGAGATGAGCGGCTGGGCATGCTCGCCGATCTTGTCCAAGTCCTCTTTGACGTTCTCGATGAGGCCCTGGGACTTGTCCAGGGCGGGGTCGGCCTCCGCCTCGAGCCCGCTTGCGAGCTCTTGTTCGCCGTCTGCGATGAACGGGCCGGTTAGGGTGTCGTTCACGCTGGACGTTGGCTCCCAGTGCTCTCGGGGGGTACCCAGAGCCTGGCGTTGTTCGGCTGTCATGAGGGCGTAAAGATGGGCCTCTCCGTAGTCATCTTTGGACCATCCGATCCCGGCGGCCTCCTTCTGCGTAAGAGTCGGCCGCCAGCGCTGAGTGCTTTCCTCCGGTCCGCTGTGGTCGGTTGTGATATGTGCCATGGACATGGCGCTGACCCTTCTCTCGTTCGGCTGATTCACCTGGCCGTGTAAGTGATGCGCACGACCTGGTTAGCGGGGCTTCCCGGGTTGCCCGGGTCGGGCTGGTCGAGGTTGCCGTGCCAGGTCAGGCCGGTGATCCCCGACCTTGGCACTCCAAGGTCGTTGACCAGGAGGTTGGCGATGGCCTGAACCCTTTTCTTGCTGAGCTGGCGGTTGTAGCGGTAATCGAATGCGGGCTTGCCGTTGGGGTTGAGCGGGCCCTGGTACGAAGCCCACCCAGCCAGCGCGAAGGTGGCATGGGCAGCCAGGGCGGCGCTGATACATGGGGCTAGGTTCTGCTCCGTGGTCGCGGCGTCGACGAGCTTGGCCGTCTTGAAGACGAAGTAGCTGGACGGCAGCGTGCAGCTCACGCTCTTGTTTCCTGCGGGTACCGGCTGGATGGGGGTGGGCAGCAGGGCCTGCACCGGGACGACCGGTGCGCGGGGGGCTCCTCCGCTGGCCCTGCTGCCGTTGGCGTCGATGAAGTTGACGGAGGTGGCGCCGGCAGCTTTCAGCAGGGCACGCCACACGGCTTTGCGGTACTTCTTCTGGGTGTGCCCTAGTTGCGGCTGCCGGCCGGCGGTCGGGACGGTGACGAACGTCACCCGGCCGTGCAGAGCCGGCAGGTCCCCGGCCTTCTTCAGCTCCGCCGCCAGTTTCTTGGCCGGGTAGGACCAGTTCAGGGACCGGAAGTTGTCAGGGTTGGCGAGGTCCAGTCCGGTGCTGACGATCACAACGGGGGTGCTGGTGAAATCTGTCCTCGTCAGCCCGGCGAAGAGAGCTTGGCCGCCGGTCGACGCCGCGGAATTGATGGCCTTCTCGATGGCCGAGATCTTCGCCTCGATCACTGGAACGGCGCGGGCGTTCACCTTGAGCGGGGGGTCGGCGGGGGAGTTGCCCGTGCGGGGCGTCATGTCGATGTACGTCTTAGATACGTTCCCGTCGGGAGCGACCCGGATCAGTGCGATGGACTGGTTGGCCAGCCCGATCTGGAGCAGCTCGCTTTGCACCGACTCCGGGAGGGTGATCTTCGCGTCGTTTGCCGTGGGCGGGGTGTAGATGAACTGGGCGGCGACAGGGTCTCCTGCGGGGTTTGCGACTGAGGCTGCCTGGCGCCTGCCGCCGCGGCCGTCGGTGATGGCATGGTGGGCCACCAGGTAGGCCACGAACGCGAGGAACACCGCGGCGGCCAGGACGGCCTTCGTCAAGAGCCTGCCGAAGCTCAGCTGGGCTGCCCGGCCTCGGCCGCAGCTGGGACGGCGGGCTGGACGGCGGCGAGCCGGCGGACGGCGGCGAGCCAGCGGACGGCCGCGGGTCCGGGTTGGGCGACTGCGGGTCCGGGTCGGGCGACCTCGGCGGGGCCCGGTGCCGCGGCGAGCGCGCGTCCTGCTGGTGCGCATAACGTTCTCCTCTCCGCCGCTTTCTCCCCCAGGTGAGGAATTGGCCGCGGACGTGCTTCCGGGATGGGTGCCTGTTTGGATCTCCACCCGCAAGCGCTCGCCCTTCTCGTGGGCACGTCATGGCTCCGTCAGAGGCCGGACACCAGCGGGGGTTACTTGACTGATGATTCAGGACTGGGGATCATGTTTAGTTGTCAGGTAGCTCATGCAGGCTGTTGAATGAGAAGATAACAGTAACCGACCAGTGGTGCAACATGATAGATCACTGATGATTTATATAGCTTGTTTATAGACCTTTAATGGCGAGCTAGTAGGGTTTCAGCCGCAACTGCTTGAGGAGGAAGCGTCAGTGAGACACCAGATGTGGGACGAGCTGCTACAGGGCCTGTCCAAGGGGGCCCGTCCGGGCGGTGGTCCGCCGGCCCGCCCGGGAGGCAGCTCCGAAATGCTGGCGGCGGTGCTGGAGCGGGTCGCCATGGCAGGCGGCCCGGTCCCCCGCAGCGCGATCAGCAAGGGCGGAATGCTCATCCGGCCCACGACCCTTGCATCCGGAACGGTCGGCAAGGCCGCCGACGCCCTGGTTTCAGTCGGGAACTTGCTGACCGAGGACGTCAGCACGAGGAGCGGCCAGCCCGGCCCCCCGATCACGCCGCTGCGGTTCAGCGACAAGTGGGCCACCGTGGGGATTCACATCGACCAGCAACACGGCGGCCCGGACGGGCTCGCCGGAATCATCTGCGGGCTGGACCGCAAGCCGCTGACCGAGCTGCTCACCGACGAGGTGCCAAGGAAAGGCGGCCAGCATGACCTGCGTGGCCTGGCCGAGAAAATCAGCCGGCTCACCGAATCCTTGCTGGCCCAGCTGGACGGCCCGCGCAGGTTCCTGGGAGTGGGTGTCGAGATCGGCGGCCATGTCCACCAGGGAGTGCTGAAGGACTCGGTGCATGCCGGGTGGAGCCATGAGATAGACCTGCACCAGATCCTGGCCGAGGAACTCGACAACATCCCGGAACTGCACGACGTACCGGTCGCCGTCGAGAACGACGTCAACGCACTGGCGATCCACGGCTGCTACGAGCGCGAGCTCGAGGGGCTCGACGTCGCGCTGCTCACGGTGTTCCGGCAAGGCGTCGGCGGTGCGCTGATACTGAACGGCCTCGTGTACCGAGGCGTCGGCAGCATGGCACCCGAACCGGGCCACATCCCCGTCGAGCATCCGGAAGACAACTCCCTGTGGGAGCCTCCGCCCACGCCCAAACCCGGCGAAGCCAGGACCTTCGCCGACGAGTGCCTGTGCAGCACGAGGGACCGCAAAAAGTACGGGCACGCTGACACGCTTGCCGTACCGGCCCGCATCGAAGGGGAGCTCGCAGCTCTCAACAACGGCGACATGATCACCCTGGAAAAGGCTGCCGCCGCTCCCCGTACCGTTTACCGCGGAGAAATGCTCGCGGTCAGCGACGAGGCGAGGGTCCTGGGACGCGCCGGCCGGGCGCTAGGCCGCGCCCTGGTAAGCATGATCGACCTCCTCAACCCCGGGCAGATCGTCCTACGCTTGCCCGAGGCGCTCGCCACCCCCATCCCGCAAAGCAGCGGCAACGACTACCTGGACGCGGTCGAAGGCGAAGTCGACGGCGCCTACTCGACCGGGCCCCACGACGCCCGTCATCATCACTTCCGCCTCACCGTCCAGGCCTACGCCGAAGCGCAGGTCGCTCGCGCCGGCGCCGTGGCAGCAGCCACCACTGCCTTCAATGCCTTCCTCGAGCACGCCCGCGGCCGCGACGGCTGCCTCCCGGCTGCCGAAGGCACCAGCCAGGACCCTCGCAAACAGGCAACCAAACACCCTCATCACCTGGAAAGAGAGAACCGCCATGACAGTGCGCCTCCCCGCTAAGGCCTCAGAAGAACGCCCTGCCATCGGCATCGACATCGGAGGTACGAAGATCGCCGCTGGCGTCGTTGCCCCCGACGGCCGGATGATGCTTAAGGCGACGGCACCCACCCCTGACGGTCAAGATCGCCTCGTGCAGCACATCCTGGCGGTTATCAAGGACCTGCGGAGCCGCTACCCGGACATAGCGGCGGTCGGCGTCGGCGCCGCCGGTGTGGTCGACTGGCCCACCGGTCATATCCGCTATGCCCCGAACGGCTCCTACAGCGATCTGCCGCTACAGCAACTGCTGGCCGAAAGAAGCGGGCTGCCAGCTGTCGTCGAGAACGACGCCAACGCCGCCGCCTGGGCCGAGGCGGCAGTAGGCGCGGGCGCGGGTTTCGGCAACCTCATCGTGCTCACCATCGGCACCGGCATCGGCGCCGGGGTCATCTCGAACGGGGACCTGCAGCGCGGCGGAACCGGGCTGGCCGGCGAGGCTGGGCACATCATCATCAACCCCGTCGGCGGCGAACCGTGCGGATGCGGTGCCACAGGATGCCTGGAAGCAATGGCATCCGGCACCGCGCTCGGCCGGGCCGGACGCCGGGCCGCGGCCGCCGACCCCGCCGGGCGGCTCGCCCAGCTCGCCGGCGCGGCCTCCAGCGTCACCGGCGAGACCGTACATCAGGCAGCCATCGCGGGCGACGTCGTCGCCCGGCAGCTGTTCGACCAGCTCGGCTACTGGCTCGGCGTCGGGATAGCCTCCCTTGTGAACGTCTTCGACCCGCAGGTCGTCATCCTCGGCGGCGGCCTGGTCAACACCGGCGACCTGCTGATAGCCCCGGCCCGCGCGAGCTTCGAACGATTTGTGTTCGCCCGGCCTCATCGCACACTGCCGGACCTGGCCCCCGCCCAGATGGGAGCCGACGCCGGCGTGATCGGCGCCGCGCTCCTAGCCCTCCGCCAGCCCTCCGGGGCGCGCACCTGCGATCTCATCTCTGCTGCGGTGCCTTGATAGCGGTCTGCGCCGCGCACGGCGAACGCATCCCGTGTACTGGCGCTGGCGATTTGCTTCAGGGGGCAGAGTCGGTAGTCAACCATCATGGCGGATCTCGGCTGAGCGGTTGAGCTGCCCGAGTAGTGCACTGACCGGCGGTACCACGTCGGCCAGGAGCTGGCGGGCTCTGGCGCGGACCCAGGCAGTTTCCTCGATCTCCTTGGCCTCGGGCAGACTCTGCGTCTTGGCGTGCGCGTCATCAAGGCATCTGGCGAGCGAGCCGACTAGGACATCGGCGGCACGCCGCTCGATCTCGGCGCGCCGAGTTTCCTGCCGAGCCCCGTACATGGCAGTCGCAGCGGTCAGGATGCCTGCTGCTGCCACGGCTGCGGCGACAACGAGGAGTAGAAGCGCGCCTGGCCGCCGAAGAGCGCGCAGGCAAACGGCGCCAACGGCAGATCGCGCAATTCCGGCGCGCCGATTTGGGGATCTGAGCAAACCAGCATCCTCGGCGAGTCACTTCGATGCGCGCGCCGACTCGGCGGAGTGCGCGGCAGCTGGCTACTGGCGGTTACGAGGCCAGCCCTGTCGGCGGCCGGATCCGTGGAACGAGTCGTGGACCGGGCGGAGTGCTCAACGGGTGCATCGTGTGCATTCTGCGGACTCGGGCGTGCGATCGGTGCAGCTAGCGGGTCTGGTGCTGCGGCGCGTGTTTCTCGTAATGAACAGGTCGTCGGTTCGATTCCGACAGGCGGCTCTCTTTCCCGCTGTCCAGTGGTATTTATCGATTAACGTTTCGATGGCCTGCCAAACTCCGTGGACCGTGTCGTGGACCGAGTCGACTGGTCGCGACGGCCGGATGCAAGGGCTGGCTGGCTACGGTCAGTGATCGCCGGGTTGTCCGTCAGTTCCGCTCGCCCACGGCGACCCGGCAAGGACCGGTCAGCCAGCGCACCGGGTGGCCTGGCATCTGGCCCGGGCTGGCTAGGCAACTCCGTGCGCAGCGCCTCGTGCGCGCCGTCGCACGCCCAGTCCGGCGCGGCACCGTCCCGCGGATGTCAGCGTGCCGCCGGGTTATGTGTCGTCTTCTGCGCGCGCCGGCCGACACTCACGGCGGGCACTGGCCGCCGGCTGGCCTGGTCCGGTGCGCACCGGCGCTCTGCTCATGCTGGCGCCGCGATGGTCGCCGCTGCGGGCTGCTCAAGGGCCCGGCGGCCTTCCCGGATGTCGTCACGGAGTGCTGCGACGAGCTCAACACGTCCGCGCAAATACGGCTCGATCTGCGCGCCACCCACTGGTCCCAGCCCAACGGATTGGGCGGGCCAGAAACCTCCGTTATGTGTTGATGGCTCGCGACCCGCGGAGCCATCTCAATGGTGCCGCTCCTGGACGTGAGCTAGCGCATTCCCATTAAGTGCGTCATGTTCCGCGTTCCCGGCGCAGCAAACTCCAGCCCGCCCATTTCCGCCGAGGCTGCGCCGCTACGGGCTCAATCAGCTCTGTGTAAGGTTCGAAGGCGTACATCGCGGCCAGCCGCTCGTTATGTGTACGCTCTTCCTCGGTGCTGGACGGTCGCGGGACGCCGAGTCGATCGTAGAGCGCGTAGCGGTTCAGCGCGATGAGCGCCGCCATCGCCGTTCCATACTCGCGAGCCGTCACGACCGCGCCTCGGTAGAATAGATAAGACAGACCGTATGGCAGCATGGCGATGAACAGCCATAGCCCGTCACGCCACAAGAACGCGATCGCTATCGCGCTCGTCAGCAGGGATGTGGCGCTCATACGCACCGCAAGGTCCAAAGCTGAACGTTGGTCGTTCAGGTACTCGACATCCGTAGACATTCACCTCGTTCGCGGTGAGTGATTGTGGTCGTGTTCCCGGCGGGTCACGGCGGTGCTGTGGCCGGGACCGGGGGGCTCCACGGGACGCCGGTCATGATGGTCCGCAGGACGGTGAGGACGTCCTGGCCGTGCTTGCGGGCGGTGTCGATGTAGCTGCGGATGTCGAGCCGGTGCTGGGTAGTGCCGGTGCTGGTGAGCCGGCCCGAGATCTTCTGCTGGGTTTTCAGCGGCCGGACGCCCCGCTCGCTGATGTTGTTCGTCGGCCAGACCGTGGTGTCGCGGGTGAATCGCAGCACGTCGGCCTGCCGGTCCCGGCAGAATTCCAGCAGGTCACGGCCGGGGTGCTGGGCGGTGGAGTGCTTCGGCCCGGGGATGCGGGGGATGTCGGAGAGCCCGGCCAGGACGGCGTGGCGGAATTCTCTGGTCAGCGGCTCCCGGATGGGCTCGGGGATCTCGCCCAGGCCTGCGTCCCTGGCCTGGTGCCAGGCGCGGATCAGGCCGCGCAGCGCCCGCTGCGCCTGCACCGGCCAGATCGTGTCCGGCCAGCACTCGGCCGCGTCCTGATAGTCGCGGATGATGTGGGCCAGGCAGACCTGGTGGCCGGCGATGTGCTCCCAGCAGGGATGGAAGTAGCAGGTGTACCGGTCCGAGACCACCACGCCGCGAAGTCCGGCAGGATCCCGAAGTCGCGGAAGGATTCCAGGCTGCGCGTGCCGAGGAAGAACGCCGAGTACAGCTCGGTGAACGCGCCCAGCACATACTTCTTCGTCCCGGCCGGGCCTGCGCAGCGTGGTCTCATCGAACCCGGCCACCGCCGCGGCGGTGATCAGCGTCCTGATCAGCTGCACCACGTCGCTGATGATCTCGGCGGCCCTGGCCAGGCAGGAGTGGATGAACCCGGCCGAGACCCGCGCGCCGGTCACGTCCGCGATCAGCTGCTGGCAGCGCTCGACCGGCACGTGCTGGTAGATGACCAGGTAGACGGCCAGGGCGCGCAGGTTCGGCCCGATGCTGACCGCTGAGTCCGGCACCCCGGCCGGGCGCGGGGCTGCGTGCACCTTCCCGCACTCGCACCGCACCTGAAGCAGGTCGTGCTGGATGCGGCGGGCGGTCAGCAGCGGCACCTCCAGCTGCTGATAGGAGCGGGCCACGCCCAGGTCCGCGGCGGCGGCCAGGTCCGCGCCGCATTCGCACGCCCCGCGCGGGCGGTGACCGATCACCTCATCGGGCGCAGCCCAGCTCATCGCCGAGCCCGGCGCGCCTTTCTGCTTCCCGCGCTTGCGGCCGGTCCCGCCGCGCGGCATGCGGGCCGGTGCCCGACGGCCCGGCAGGTCATCGGCCGACGGGGGCATCGACGAATTGCCGCTGTTGCGGCCGGCCCGGCGCCGCAGCGCTGCTACCTCGCCGGCCAGCGCGGTCAGGTCGGACCGCAACTCCGCGATAGCCGCTGCCTGCTCGGCGATCACCGCGTCACGGGCGGCGCAAGCCTCGCAGCCAGGCGCAGGCGGGGGCAGACCGGTCACAAGACACCATGATCAAAGCCGGCCCACGGTAAGCAAGCCGACACGCTCGGCCGGCTATCAGAAGATCGTCAAGCACATGGGCAGTCACGCATCGTCACCCAAGCCTGCAGGGGTGAATGGTTACTCGACATCCTTGTCCTGCGCCACCAATGTCAGTTGCGGCACCACGTCGACGGCTTGCAAGCCAAAAGGTAAACATTCAGGTCCTGGCGCCTTGAGCTTTGTGACACGGGTGACTGCACGATCGCCTCGTGATCTTCCGAGAGCCGGCCCAGCGTGTCGGCTTGATTACAGTCGGCCGGCTTGATCATGGTCACTTGTGACCGTTCTGCCGCCTCCTGCACCGGGTTGCGCCTCGTGCGCGGCCCGGGATGAGCGGATCGGGGAGCAGGAGCGGGCGCTGGCTGAGCAGGCTGCCGCTATCGGGGAGCTGAAGGCCGATCTGCTCGCGCTGGCTGATGAGGTGCGGGAACTGCGTCGCCGGCTGGGTCGCAACAGCGGGAACTCCTCGATGGCGCCGTCGGCTGATGACCTGCCCGGCCGGACGCCGCCGAAGGAGAAGCCGCGCCGGGCCGGCGGGATGCGCAAGCCGGGCAAGCAGCCCGGCGCGCCGGGCGCGTACCTGGCGTGGAACCCTCGCCCGGACAAGACCGAGGACGTGTTCCCGGAGGGCCGGTGCGCGTGCGGGGAAGACCTCACGGCCGCCCGGGACCTGGGCGTGCAGTACTCCCATCAGGTCACTGACCTGCCCGAGGCAAGGGCGGTGACCACCCAGCACGACCGGCACGAGGTGGCCTGCCGCTGCGGCCGGACGCATGTCGCTGCTGCCCCGCCGGAGGTATCCGGGGCGCCGGGGACCGTGACCTACGGGCTGAACCTGCAGGCCTGGTGCGTGTTCTTGATGGTGATGCACCACGTCCCGGTCGAGCGCTGCGCGGACATCATCGAGTCGATGACCGGGACCCGGCCGTCGCACGGGTGGGTGCACGCCCTGCTGGGCCGCGCCGCCCGGGCGGTCGCCGCGGCGAACAAGACGATCCGGGCGCTGATCATCCTGGCCCGCGTCATCTGCGGGGACGAGACCCCGATCCGGTCCGGCCCCGGCCCGAAGACGCACAAGAAGTACCTGCACGTCGCGTGCACCAGCCTGCTCACCTACTACTTCCTCGGCGACCGGGGCCTGTCTTCTTTCAAGAACTTCGTCTACTCCGACCTGCACGGCACCGTCATCGTGCACGACCGGTACCAGAACTACGACAAGTTCGACGGCGTGGCCCACCAGCTCTGCGCAGCCCACATTCTCAGGGATCTCGAAGACGCCGCCCAGGCCTACCCGGACGCGATCTGGCCCGGCCAGATCGCCCGCGAGCTACGCGCTCTCATCCACCGGGCGAACCTGGCCCGCGCCCGCGGCCTGGACACCGTGCCACAAGACGCGATCGCCGAACACCTCAGGCTGTTCCGCCACGGCGTGCTCGCCGGGCTCGCCGACGTCCGCCGCGTCCCCGGCGCCAGCGAGAAGCAGCCCCCGGGCCGGCTGCTGCTGGAATGCCTCAAGCACCGCGAGGCCGACGTGCTGCGGTTCCTGTCCGACACCGCCGTCCCGCCGACCAACAACCAGGCCGAACGCGACGCCCGACCCGCGAAAACCCAGCAGAAGATCAGTGGCCGGCTCCGCTCGGAGCAGGCCACCAGGCACCGGTACGCCATCCGCGGCTACGCATCCACCGCAGCCAAGCACGGGTTTGAGGCCTTCACCGCCATCCGCGACGCCCTCGCCGGGAACCCCTGGATACCACCCGTCCCCGCCAGCGCCTGAACCACACCCCGAACCCGTTACACACAGCGACTCAGGAGTAACTCAACAATGGAAACCTGGGGACCTGAATGCTTACGCCAAAAGGTGCTCCCGCCAGTTGTTCATACCGCCGCAGCACGTTGCCGAGCCGGGTTGGCATGAACGCGTCGGCGCCTTCTGGGAAGGCAGTCTCGATGGTGATTACCGCTGCCTTCGCCCCCCCGAGCCAATTCGCCATTTTGTCATCCGTGGATGCGGTCGCGATGATTGCCTGATCGATCGGTGTGCTTCGCTCCGATGCCGCCCAGAATCTGCGCCAGTAGCGCATTGCGCGAGCAAAGGCCGCTCGGCGTGCGGCGTCGGACGTGCCCCAGTAGCCTTCGTACAACTGAACGAGCGCGAACTGGAGTGGGTGGAGTACGAGGCCGACCAGAACGGTGACAACGGAGAGCGCCGCGGCGGAGCCAACTCGTAGGTGCGCTACTGCGTTAACCGCCTGTATCCAGTCGGGCGCACCGTTCCACGCACCGCTCGAGACCAGCAGGAACACGAAGAGTACGAGGAAGGTGGCGTCCGGATTCCGGTGTAAATCGGCGGGCGTGGTTCCCGGTTTCATGATCAGCTTAGGCGACGGTACTGACAGTTTCGCAGCCGTCGGCGGGCTGGCTGCTGGTGACTGTGCGCGGGCGGAGCTGGCGGGGCGGGTCGAGCAGCGAGCGGCGCAGGTCCTGCAGGAGCCGGAGGCCGTCTGAGGTCATGTTCACGCCGCGCCAGCCGCGGGAGGCCCGGTCCAGGACGGCCCAGACCAGGGTGAGGCAGCTGGTCTCGCCGGGCAGCCGCCCGATGACCTTGGTGCGGCGGCGGGTCTCGCCGAAGGTGCGCTCGATGAAGTTGGAGTGCCGGATGCGGTGGTGGTGCCCGGCGGGGAACCGCAGGTAGGCGGTCAGGCCTTCCTTGTCAGTGGTCAGGCACTTCATGGCCGATGGGTAGGTGGCGGAGTAGCGGGCGGCCATCTCGCTGATCCGGGCATCGATGAGCTCGGCCAGCCGGGGCCCGGGCGGGGTCTTCAGGTCCTCGGTGTCGAAGATCTTCCAGTAGGCGTCCTTGACCTCGGCCTGCATCCCGGCCGGGACCTTGGCCAGGATGTTCCGGGCCCGGTGCGACCGTAAAGAATCAACTTGTGGTGTTGTTCCTTGCTCCGGCTGCGAGGAGCTCTGCGGCTGTGCGGTAGCGGGTTGGCGCAGGCTGGGGAAGGCAGTTTTCGTGCTGGAGCAGGGGCAGGGTTTGGCGGATGACGTTGCCGACGGCGGATCTGCTGACATCGGTGAGGGCATCGGCGAGGACATCCAGGGTGCACAGTCTGCTTTGGTAGAGAAGGGTGAGCAGGACGCCTTCGCTGTTGCTGATCTTCTGGTGGAAGACGCCGCCGCGAGTGCCGGGCTGGCGTGGGCCGCCACGTCGCTGGTAGGTGCGGCGTTCGGTTTGGGCGGATTGACGCGCGGCCAACCGGCTGGTGAGGTCATTCAGCTCGTGCTGGGTGAGCCCGGTCAGCGCCGGGTGGGACAGCTGCTCGATGACGGTGGCCCGTGCCGGGCGCAGATCGCTGTCTGTGAAGGCGAGCAGGGCATCGTGGGTGGTGAACCGGACCGGGGCCACTCCTGGGTCATGGCTGTGATCTTCGAGGGTCTCGCGGGTCTCCTTGACCAGGTCGCCGATGCAGGTGGCGGTGACTTCGAGCAGGTCGGCGAGCACGTTCATGGAGCAGGCCTGCCGCTGGTAGAGGAGGGTGAGCAGGACGCGGGCGGGATCGTCGAACAGCGGCTTGGCGCGGGGCTTGCCGGCGGCCCGGCGGGCCCGGCCTTGGCGCTGCTGGCTGTAGCGCTGCTGGGCGCGGGCTGCCTGAAGCGGGGCCAGCGCGGCGCACAGGCGGGCGAGTTCGGCGCTGGTCATCCCGGTCAGCCGCTCATCGTTGAGCTTGGCCAGCATCTCCTGCCGGCGGCGGGCGGGGCTGGAGCGCTGATCGGTGGTGCCCTCGCCGATGGAAGGGGTGGCTGCCGCGGGGTGGAGGGTGTAGTTCCAGGCGCCATGGGTGGCGTGGCGTTTCAGCGGCAGGGCGGCGAAGCGTTCTTTGCTGACGGCGACGCCGGTGGGGTAGTCGCCGGGGTCTAACACGGCCTCGACGCGCAGGCCGCGGCTGGTGCGGGTCGCCGTGATTGTCTGGACGACCACCTCGTGGCTGGTCAGGGGGCGTCCTCGCCAGTTCATGGTGATGTGGCTGAACAGCCGGTGCTCGATCTTGTTCCACTTCGACGTGCCGGGCGGGAAGTGGCAGACCGTGATCACCAGCCCGGTCTCCGCCGCGAGAGCGGCCAGTTCGCTCTTCCAGACCCGGTACCGGTAGCTGTTGGACCCGCCCGCGTCCGCGGTGATCAGCAGCCGGGCCGCGCCCGGGTAGTCTTCGCGGCCACGCGCCCGCCACCAGCGGCGGATGGACTCCACCGCGAAAACCGAGGTGTCGTGGTCGGTGCCGACGTTCACCCAGCCGGTGCCGCGGGTGAGGTCATAGATCCCGTACGGGATCGCCTGCTCCACCTCCGGGCCGGTGAAGAAGAAGGAGTGATCCTCGACCTCCACGGGCTTGCCCTGGGGCCGCCATTCCCGCCCGGCCATCGGCAGCCGCCCCAGCTGCTCCCGCTTCTTGGTGTCCACACTGATCACCGGCTCCCCGCCGGCCTGGTGGTCTTTGACCCGCTCGTTGATATAGCGGAACTGGGCATCCCGGTCCGGGTGCTGGGCACCCTCCAGCGTCTTGGCATTGGCCTGCAGGCTGAACCCGGCCCCACGCAGCAACCTCCCCACCGTCGGAGCCGACACCGGATGCCCCCGCCGGGTCAGCTCCCCAGCCAGGTGCCGCAGCGACTTGGTCGTCCACCGCAGCGGCGACTCGGGGTCACCCCGTTCATCCGGCTCCACCAGCGCCAGCAGCGCCGGGACCAGCCCGGCGTCCAGCTCCTCCGCGCTCTTGCGGCCCCCGCCTTCGCGTCTCGCCCGGCGATCGGGGAACGGATCCTGGCCCTCCTCCAGCTCGAAGACACCCTCGCGGACGGTGCTCTCGCTCACCCCCGCGACCTGGGCGACGGCCCGGACCCCGCCATGCCCCAGCAACCGGGCCTCGGCCGCCAGCAGCAACCGCCGCTGCCGCTCGTTCAGATGAGGCAACAGCACCTCGAACTTCAACGCCAGCTGGTCACGCACATCGGACGAGATCGCCATACCGCAACATCAAACCCCAAACCGAGAACCACCGTGTTATTTCTTTACAGCTTCGGTGGATGACACATCTTTGGCGCAGCGCCCGGGGATAGGCCTGCTCGATCGCGGCGATCAGGCCCGGGGCGCCGTCGGAGATGACCAGCAGCGGGCTGGCCAGGCCACGCTCCTTGAGGTCGGTGAGGAAGGCGTGCCAGGCGTCGGCGGACTCGCCGGTGCCCGGTGCCAGGCCGATGAAGGCGGGCTTGCCATCGGTGGTGATGCCCCAGGCGGCCAGCACCGGCTCGGCCGGGGAGCCGGGATGCATGCGGAAGAAGCTGGCATCCAGGAACAGGTAATCCACGGTGACCCCGTCGAGGCGGCGCCGGGTCCAGGCGTCGTACTCGCCGGTGATCTGCTGGCAGACCGACGACACGGTGGACTTGGAGATCGCGGCCTGGTCGCCCAGCGCCTCGGCCAGGGTGGCTTCGACGTCGCGGACGGACAGGCCGCGGACGAACGAGGCGATCACCAGCGACTCAAGCGCGTTCGTCCTGGTCACATGCGCGCCGAACAGCCGGGACGCGAACGCCTCGCTGGTGCCCCGCAGCTTCGGCCGGGCCAGCCCGGCCGGGCCGGCGGTGGTCTTGACGGTCACCTCCCGGTACCCGTTACGGCTGCCGGGCCGGGCACCGGCGCTGGCCGCGGCCCGCTGGTAGCGGTCCCGGCCCAGGAACTCGGTGACCTCGGCCTCCAGCGCGGCCTGCATCAGCAGCTGCGCGCCGAGCCGGGCCACTTCCTCCAGGATCTCCGGCAGCGGACGGCCGTCAGCGAACAGCTCATCAATGTGGCCACGGATACGGTCGGTAGGCGATACTCGGACAGGCATGGGCGTGGGTCCTTCCTTCGTGACTTGGCGGTCTTGAAGGGGAACCTACGCCCGTCCTCTCATTTACACCGGATCTCGGACGCCACCTACGAGGAACGCCGAAGGGAGGACGCTGACAAGTCCGAAATAGCGGCCGATCCGGGAGCCAGCTGCTGTGCCAACATCCAGCACGCTCATGGCGGTTCCGCAGGAAGCTCGCACTCATGACGGCCGCAGTTCAGCTTACCGTCCTTGCCAAGCGTGGCTTTTCTCCGACACCAGCGGCTCGGACAGTCGAACTGGAGGTCTTTCCGGCGCGTCCGATGCGCGCGACCGCACTTGAAACTGTCATCCAACGACAAGCTGGCGACCGTCCTATCATCGTCACAGATAGGGCAGTAAATAAATACTCGCCCGCCGACTTGCCATGGACGCCCAGGCGGTCTGCGGCTCACCGAGTTCACCACGGCGGAGTCCGCGCCAGACCCCGCACGTTGCTGCTATTGCTATGCCTAGCTACCGACACCGCCGCCCCTCCCCTTTGCGGGCATCGTACGTCGGGGTAGGCAACCCGGTACAGTCGTGCCGAAGGGTGCTTTCTGCGAGGATTGATGCGTGGCCCCAACAACGGCGGCGGTGACCAGCCAAGGCTCTAGCAAAGAGGCCGAGTACCCAAGAATGTCGGCGGCGTCTGCCCTCGGCTGGTCTCCATGGTTGTGGCCAATCGCAGCGATAGCCGCAGTCGCGGTGGGCGGGGCGGTGCGCGGCACTGCCGGCGCCATCGCGGGTTTCGGATTCTTCTTGACGTTTGCATGCCTGCTGGTTGCGTTGGACCTGAGACGCTCTGACGGACTCCGGGTGGCGGTAATCATGGTCGCCATCGGCAGTGCCGCGGTTCTGCTGGTTGTCGCGCTGATGCACGGGCCGACAAGGTCAACGGTGGTCGAGGCGGGGCCGGTCGACCTGCGCGGCAAGAGCCTGACCCAGCGTATGGTCGACAAGATAGAGCTTCGCGGCGCGCTGCTGGCCGGCGCAAGTTTGACTGGCCTCGATCTGCGAAGAAATAGCCTCGCCGGCGCCTTGGCCCCCGGTGTGCTGCTGGTCAATGCACGACTAGACGGAGTCGATCTGCGGGGCGCTGACCTGCGCGGTGCAGACCTCACCGGCGCTTGCCTGGATGGCGCTGACCTGGCCGGAGCGCTCCTCTATGGTGCGAACATCGAAGGTGCCGATCTCGGCGCGGTCACGATACCGCGGAGGGAGGCCAAGTCACTGATCGGTCGAGCGGCACAGAAAGGCCACCCGCCCGCCCACTGCCGCTAGTCAGCCGATACTAGCCCCGTAGAACACTTCGCTAACAGGTTCACGAGCTCGAGTTGCTGGCACGGACCCTATTCGCAAGCACGATGACGACCGGTGATCGGCACGCCTCAAGGCCCAGGCTCCCGAACGCTCGATCTGGGTGGCACTGGATATCTTCTGGACCGCGAGGGCCGCCAGCTAATGGATGTCTTTGCGCTTCGGAACGTGAGAAATCGGCCTTGGAGCCGAGCTCGGGTTCATCGTGCGGCTGAGGCGGCGCGCGCCGGTCGCTCATGCGCTGTAGCTGCGGCCGCCGCGCGGTTGGCGTCGGCGGCCCACGTCATCTGCCCCCGAGGTGGCGCAGGCTCCGTGGTTCCCTTCGCCAACTACCTGCCGTCGTGCTCACCGCGCTCGACATTACGAGGATCGCCCCCTCGCGAGGAAAATCATAGGTCACGCGCTGGCTTCCTCATATGGTCTTGCACGCTCGGCATCAACTTCCTCAATGAGCTTCGCTAGGTAATTCGCCTGACTCTTCTGTGACCCTTGAGCTAGAACGCGTACGATGTCCCTCTTCTCGCTATCACTGAGGTTCTTGGCCGCTATCTCTACGAGATTCCTTGCGTTGGCAATAGCTTCAGCATCTGGGGTACCGCTCTCCAAGGCGCGACGAGTCAATTCTAGCGCTTCAGCAATGTCCTCGTGTTCTTCAATAAGTCGGACCAACTTCCGCTCGACCCGATAATGCTGAAACACTCTACCGAGCACGGAACTAAATCCTGCGCCCGCCAAGCTTCCGGCCATGATTCCAAGTACCGTTGCGAGGACGTCCATCTTACTTCCTTTTACCCTTAAGGAATTCGAAGAACTCCTCGCGATTGCGAACATGTCTTGAGAAGCGCTCGACCAGAACCGAAAGGAAGCCGCCGACGATTACTACAGAGAATGCGAAATTGTTGTTGACTATACTCGTCGTATATGAATAGGTACGGATGCCGAGGATGCTGCTAAACATTACATGAACCTTGGCCGAGGAGTCCGCGGCGAATCCGTACATAGAAGCAACGACAATAGACGCCAAGAGTAAGGTTCCGAAGAAGAACCGGTTGTTTGATGCCAGCGCAACTGTCACGCTGTAAACGGCTGTAGTAATTATGAGAGCGTCCTCAGAAATTTCGCGCCGACCAAACCATTCGATGATTATCGGAAGCAGGGGCAGCAGGCCAATAAAAAGCATCGCAAGCCCATAGTTCTGCCAGGGCTCTTTCTGCCACAGCGAACTCCTAGTGAACTTCTGCCACCGCCTCGTGCCAGGCGGGCCATGGCCGACCAGACTGGATGAGGAGTCGTCTTCGCGGGCTGTCGTGGACTCGGAGCTAGCAGCCTGTGATCCATTCGGTGCAGCTGCTTCGTCCGTTACCGTTGGCTCAGGCTCCTCGGAGCCTGTGGGCGCAGCAGGCCCGGCAGCCGTCACGAAGGGTCCTCCTTTGATCAGTGTGCGGGTGGAGCCATTTCTTTGGCAAGTACCTTGCTAGATTGGCGGCTGCCAATCATCGCCATTATTTGGCTCATGGTGGTATAGGCGCAAGAACTACTCTAAAGTTTCGTCACACTAGTCACAGGAGCAACATAAGCGGCTTGGCATCAGCGCCGATGGTCCCGCCTGGACGCAAGGCGGTCACCGGGCAGTCTTCGTGCGGGCCGGCCAGAACACCGGCCCCCTGCACGCGGGAACTCCCTACATCCCCAAGGGCAACCAGGCGAACGTTGCCCCCCGGGAATGGGTGATCTGCGCTCCGCAGACGGACCGTCGGTGCGGCTGTAGGGCGGCGCCGATTCGGCGGTACGCGCCGTGGGCGGTGCAGCCGCCGAATCACGGTGTGTGACCGGAAGTCTTGCAGATCAGGCGCGCAGCGGCTTTGGCCCGGCTCAGTGTCCTCTGGCCGCCTGGTACTGCTCGGTTACGCTGGCCGGGATCCGGCCGCGGGCTCTGACCGCGGTGCCGTGGTCTCTGGCCCAGGCCCGGACCTCGCCACTGCGCTGTCGGCCTGCCGCAGTCCGCGCTTCCCGGCGGGCCGCCGCGACCAGCCTTGCGGGCATGCTCAACAAACAGGGCAAGTTGCGCGCGGAAGGAGCTGGCGTTCTTCGCGCTCAGGTCGATCTCGTACTCGGTGCCGCCGAACCCGAAACGCGTCGTCTCGTCGGCCGGCCGCCGTCTAGGTCATCTTCCAGTTCGACGGTCACCTTCTGAGCCATCTTCTACCTCCGTGCCGGCGATCGGTTCGCTGGGCCGTCGGTCGCGGCTATCCGCTATGCCGCCTGCAACCCTTCAGCACAGTCGGCACAAATCAGCCTTGTGTGTCATGTATGGCTGGAGCCCTTGGTGGCTCAAGGTTCAATGTGCCTTTCATGGATGACCAGGGAGGTACCCAGTCGGCAAGCTTGAATGCTTCGTCAAGAGGAACGGTCATGATCTGCCGGTCACGTTCAGAGAGTTCGTAGAAATCAGTGATGCGTATTGCAAACAGATCGGTCCGGCTGACAGCGGTGTCAGGGTAGCCTATATCACGACGCGCCGCGAGAATAAAATCTGAAATCAATCTCATTGAAATCATAATCGGTGGGTTGTAGCTGAAGGACTGAGTCAGGTTGTGCCAGGCTCTTATAGCATCATCGGAGCCGTACATCATTACCCAAGTCCCGAAGCTCACGAATTTGGCGACATTTGCATCTGCGTCAGCTATCGCCTGTTTGCTTGTCTTAGCTTGGCTAAAAGCATTGCCCAACATCTCGATCATAGGCGAGTAGGTGTCTCGTTTTATTTCAGACAATCTGCTTTCAAGTTCTCTAACATGCTGTGCCTCATCGAGCTGCTTATTGGCTGCTGCCGCTGACCTGGCAGCCCATACGGCAGCGACAATGGAAGCAAGGGCTGGAATGGTAGCGATGATAAGCGGGAGCCAAAGGGTTAGGATATCATTAGTATGATTCACTTACTGTCACCTCCGTGAACGGACAAATGGACTCCTTGCCTTCGAGGCAGGTCTATCTACATCTTATGGCTTTCCCTCTACAATGACGGGTCCGATGGTCAGGCCGTCGCAGGTGCCGGGGTCAGACGACTCTTGCCATCTCCCGCCAACGCGCTCCTGAAGGGCAGAGGAGCATATCGTGCAGCCAACCCTGTTCTGCGCACTGCCGCCAGCTAATAGCTATCGAGTAAATAGGAATTCATATTCGGCATTCGGGTATAGCAGCGGGGCATGGTCCAGGGGGACGGAAGTGATGACGTGGATTAGCCGTCGCTGGTGTCCTCGCGTCGGGATGACCGTGATCATCTGGGACCGGACGGGTCGGATCCGGCAGGACGCTGAACGCAGGCTTGCCGCCCGGGCCCACCTGGTGCAGTGTGTCGGCGGACGACTACGCGGCCACGGCTGAGGCCTAAGGGTGCGAATCGGCGTGAGGGGGCCGACGGCGGCCGCATGTCGGATCCGTCCGCGAAGACGCGCCAGCTGATGGCTCCTCATAACGTCGCCGGGGCGTCGTCGAGGCGTTGCGGGCAGCTTATGGACCGCTGTCGATTTTGGCTGTGCTTAAACCTCAGCTGACGGATAGCCAACCCCTGTACCCGCGCCCAGTGGGCTCGTTCGGCGGCGCGATGGTCAGGGGATGAAACAGACTGCAACAGCACCGAACTGGCAGATCCGGTGCAGGCCGCCGCCGATCCAAGTGCCTCGCTACTGGCGCGCCCGTAGGAATCAATGCCATCGCCCGCTCCGAGCCGCTGTGAGTAACTCCTGGCGGCCTGATATTGGAGCGTGCATCGGATGACGCATTGCCGTAATGTGATGAGACGATTACGGTGCGTGAACCGGAGGCCGGCAGGTGGATCCGATCACATTGATTGTCACGGCTCTGGCGGCAGGCGCGGCATTGGGGATCAAGGACACCGCGTCGGTCGCTGTGGCGGATGCCTACGCCAGTCTCAAGGTCCTCGTGCAGAAGCGGCTGAGCGGCAGGCAAGACGGCGAGATGGTGCTCGCCCGGCATGAGCTAGCCCCCGAGACCTGGCGCGCACCACTAATTGAGGAGCTGACTGAGACCGGCGCGGATGGCGACCGTGATCTCATTGCTGCCGCGCAAGAGCTGCTCAACATGATCGGCGTTGCTGGTGGGGGAAAGTACATGGTCGATGTGCGATGCGCCAAGGGTGTCCAGGTCGGGGACGGCAACCGTCAGGTCAACGTCCTGAGTGCTCCCCCTGGCGTCTAGAGCGTCACAGATGGTCGGCAAGATCGAGGGCCCGACGTGCGTAGAAGCACCGAGTCGGCAAGTCCTGGGGTCAGCTGACAGCAACGCCCGAGGTGGCGCTCATCGGCTGTTGCGTCAAGCAAGCAGCACATCCCCGATCCGTCAGGGAGCTTCAAGGGGCCCATTCCTTCGGAACTCGCGTCACAGCCATAGCCTCGCATGTCGCCGCCTTCTTGGCCGCAACGCCGACGGTACTGGGAGGTAGCAGGTGACCGGTCATCCGGTTCACGGCGGAGATCCCAACCAAGCGCCGGCCGGTGAGGGTTGCGCGCATTCTGTCGACGCTCGGGGTGGTATCGGTGTGCAGATTGGTGAGCGCAATACCCAGATCATCTATACCTATAACCAGCTGACCTGGACCGATGGAGTCGCGCCGCCTCCTTTGGTCAGTACTTCGGGATTGATCGATTCCCCTTACCGCGGTTTGAGCGCGTTTGAAGAGCAGGATGCGGCCTTCTTCTTCGGCCGGGAGGTAGTCGCTGCCGAAGTACTGAACCGCATGGCGCGGCAAGCGGCCGGTACTGGCCTGCTGGTGGTGTCCGGGGTGTCGGGGGCGGGGAAGTCATCGCTACTGCGGGCCGGGGTACTGCCGACGATGCGCGGGGCTGGGCTGGCCTCGGTGCCGGGGTCAGCGTCGTGGCCGTGTGTGTTGTTCACCCCGGGGCGCGCGCCGCTCGATGAGTTGGCGCTGCGGGTGGCCTCGGTAGCCGGTGCCGATGCGGCCGCGGTACGGCTGGGCCTGGCCACTGATCCGAAACTCTTCGCTCTGACCACACGGCAGGCCGCCCTGGCCGCTCCGTCAGCGTCAGCCGCGGACTTGGACTACCCGAAGGCCGTCCAGGCCTCGCCGCGTCGTCTGCTTCTGCTAGTCGATCAGTTCGAGCAACTGTTTACTCAGTGCGAGGATGAGGAGCAACGCCGAGCCTTCATTACAGCGCTGCATGCGGCCGCAAGCTCCAGGCACGGGTCGGATCGGGCGCCTGCGGCTTTGGTGGTGCTGGTGGTGCGCGCTGATTTCGAGGCGCGCTGCGCGGATTACGCGCAGTTGGCTGGCCCGGTCCAGGATCGCTATCTGGTTACGTCCATGACTGGACGGCAGTTGCGGCTGGCCATCACCGAGCCAGCCAAGAAGGCGGGGGCGACGGTAGATGAGGACCTTGTGGCGCTCCTGCTAGCCGAGGTGCGCGCCGGGCAGCCGGAATTCTCCGGCGCCGGGGTGCTGCCGCTGCTGTCTCATGCGCTGGACCAGGCCTGGCGGTCGCGGGCCGGGGAGAATTTGGCCCTAGCCGACTACGAGCGGACCGGCGGCCTCGAGGCGGCCGTCGCAGGAAGCGCGGAAAGGGCCTATCGCACTCTCACCGTCGCGCAGCAGGCAACGGCTCGGCGGATCTTCATGCGGCTCACCGCGACCAGCGGCGACGGGGCAGTCACCGCGGATCGTGCCACACGCACCGAGCTGACCGCGGGTTTGGGCGCAGCCCAGGTGCACGATGTCGAGATCGCCCTAGAAGCCTTTGCCTCCGAACGGCTGCTCACCCTCGCCGCCGACACCGTGGCGATCAGCCACGAGGTACTCCTGACCGTATGGCCGATGCTGCACGAGAGCTGGGTCGCAGACACCCGTTCTGACCGGATCGTGCATACTCGCCTGCGCAATACAGCGGCCGAGTGGGCGGCTGATTCACGTGACCCGTCCTACCTCTACAGCGGCAGCCTCTTGGCTGCAGCCCTCGAAACCGCGACAAGGATCCGCGCAGACCCGGGCCGCCACGCGCCGCTCAGCCCAGCGGAGTGCGAATTCCTCCACGCCAGCGACCGCGCCCACCGGCGCCGGACACGCTGGCGCAAGAGCTATACGGCGCTCTTGCTGGTTATGGTCATCGGCCTCGCCTCGGCCACGATAGTAGCCGTCCGTAGCGGCCATCAGGCGATCTACCAGCGTAATGCTGCCGTCTCCGGCCAGCTGGTCAGCCGGAGCGAAGCTCTAGGCGAGTCTGACCCGGCCATCTCCAGGCTGCTGGGTATTGCGGCATGGCGCCTCAATCCATCACCTGACGCTCGTTATGCGATGCTGGCCGCTGCCAGCCGACCCGGAGTCGGAATACTCCTGGGTCACACCGCCCCGATTACCTCGGTAGCGTTCAGTCCGGACGGCACCACCATCGCCAGCGGCAGCGACGATCACACAGCGCGCCTCTGGAACGTGGCCACCGCCCGCGAGTACGGCACCCCTATGACATGCCGCTTCGGCGCGGTTACATCAGTGTCGTTCAGCCCGGACGGCAAAATCTTGGCCACCGGCAGCGACGATAACACGGTAAGGCTGTGGAACGTGGCCAGCGGCCGTCAGATAGGTCCGCCCCTGGCCAGCCACTTCGGGCGGGTCCATCTGGTGGCGTTCAGCCCGGACGGCAAGATCCTGGCCACCGGCCATGAGGACGGCCGCGAAAACGGCGCGGTGCGGCTGTGGGATGTCGCTACCCGCCGCCAGATCGGCAGAGCCCTGACCGGTCCGGCCGGCTCCCTCTGGTCGCTGGCGTTCAGTCCGGACGGCAAGATCCTGGCCACTGGCCACGATGATGGCACGGCGCGGCTGTGGGACGTGGCCACCGAACGCCCGATCGGCTCGCCGCTGGCCGGTCACTCCGGCGCGGTCCTCTCGGTCGCGTTCAGTCCGGACGGCAAGACGCTGGCCACCGGCAACTACGACGGCACGGCGCGGCTGTGGGACGTGGCCACCGACCGCCCGATCGGCTCGCCCCTGGCCGGTCACTCCGGCGCGGTCCTCTCGGTCGCGTTCAGTCCGGACGGCAAGACGCTGGCCACCGGCAACTACGACGGCACGGCGCGGCTGTGGGACGTGGCCACCGACCGCCCGATCGGCTCGCCCCTGGCTGGTCACCGCGGCGCGGTTGGCTCGGTCGCGTTCAGTCCGGACGGCAAGATCCTGGCCACCGGCAGTGACGATCACACTTTGCGCTTGTGGGACGTGGCCACCGTCCGCCGCCAGGTCGGCACTCCCATGACCAGCCACCCCGGCGAGGTTGACTCGGTGGCATTCAGCCCGGACGGCAAGACCCTGGCAACCGGCGACCACGACGGTTCCGCAGGGCTCTGGAACCTGGCCACACGCCGCCAAGTCGGCACCATCCCGCCAGGCCACTTCGGCGCGGTTGACTCGGTGGCATTCAGCCCGGACGGCAAGACTCTGGCAACCGGCAACGCCGACAGGACCGTGCTGATGTGGAACGTAGCCACTGGCCGCCAGATCAGGAAGCCGCTAAGGGCCCACTACAGCAGGCGGCTAACCGACTATCGCGGCAGGCCGCTGAACATCCACGACGGCGTCGTCTACTCAGTGGCGTTCAGCCCGGACGGCAAAACGCTGGCCACGGGCAACGAAGACGGCACGGCGCGGCTGTGGGACGTGGCCACCGGCCGCGAAATCGGCCGGCCATTGAGCCACTCCGGCCTGGTCGACACGGTCGCGTTCAGCTCGGATGGCAGGACCCTGGCCAGCGGCAACGAAGACGGCACGGCGCGGCTGTGGGACGTGGCCACCGGGCGCCCGACTGGCTTGCCCCTCAACAGCCACTCCGGCGCGGTTGAGTCGGTGGCGTTCAGTCCGGACGGCAAAATCCTGGCCACCGGTAACCACGACGGCACCGTGGGGCTGTGGGACGTGGCCACCGGCCACCGGATCGGAAGAACCCTCACCGGGCCCTCCAGTCCCGTCGAATCGGTGGCATTCAGCCCGGACGGCAAGACCCTGGCCAGCGGCAACTACGACGGCACGATACGGCTATGGGACATGGCCACCCGAAAGCAAATCGGTACCCCGCTGACCGACCACGCTGGCCCGGTCATTTCGGTGGCATTCAGCCCGGACGGCAAGACCCTGGCCAGCGTGGATCGCACGGTGCGGTTGTGGGACCTGGCTGACCTGGCGAACCTTGCACGCTACTTGTGTGCCTCGCTGGGACGGTCTCTGACGCACGCTCAGTGGGCACATTACGTGCCGCCGGGCCCGGCGTACGAAAAGGTTTGCCCTTAAGGCACGAAGATTGGCGGACCGGTCCGGTCCAACTCGCGGTGTCCGGGCAGACGCAACAGATCTGGCTGATCTGTGCGCGGTGATCCGCGCAGCCAACGCAGCCCGCCGACACGCCGAACCGGCAGGGAGGATGTGGGTATGTGCTTCCGGCCCTGCTTTCGCGGGTTGGCCCGGTGCGGGCGTAGGGTCGGTGGCCTGGGTCCCGGCCTGACCTTCTAATACGAGACTGGCCGAGCCGTGGGGTGGGCTGACGGGCTGGTCAGGCTGCGGGTGCGAGGGTGACCTTGTGGCCGAGGGCTTCGAGCCTGGCGATGAGGCGGGCGGTTTGCTTCGCGGGGTCATTGCGGCGGTCGTAGAAGTCGCTGCCGAGGTCGGCGTAGGGCGTTTGCTGGGCTAGGACGTGCCAGATGATCACGGCGAGGGTGTGGGCGATGGCGACGATGGCGCGTTTCTTCGCGGCGGGGCTGCGGTAGCCGCCGAAGCGGCGGACAAGGCGGTGGTATCTGGCTTTGAGCCGCCCGTCGGCGCGGACGGCGGCCCAGGCACATTCGACCAGCAGGGGCTGCAGGTGCTGGCTGCCTTTGCGGGGCTTGCCATGCTTGCGCTTGCCGGCTGACTCGTGGTTGCCCGGGCATAGGCCGGCCCACGAGGCCAGGTGCGCGGCGGTGGCGAAGTACTCGCCGGGGGTGATGCCGATCTCGGCGATGATCGCGGCGGCGGCCATCGGGCCGATCCCGGGAATCGTGTCCAGCAGGTCACGCTGGCGGGTGAAAGGGACCATCATCAGCTCCACCTGGCCGTCCAGCTTCGCGATCATTTCGTTCAGCTGGGCGATGTGGTCCAGGTGCAGCTGGCACATCAGCGCGTGATGGTCATCGAACCGGCCCTCCAGCGCCTGGGACAGGTCGCCGGTCTTCGCGCGCATCCGGCCGCGGGCCAGCTCGGCGAGGACCTCACCGCGGCGCTCCCCGTCGATCAGCGCCCGGATCATCGCCATCCCCGAGACGGTGTCGATGGACGAGGCGACCGAGTCGAGCTTGATCCCGGCGTCCTGGAGCACCCCGCCCAGCCGCTGGGTCTCCGACGCCCGCTGCTGGATGATCTTGCGGCGGTACCGGATGATGTCGCGGACCGCCTTGATGTCTTCCGGGGGAATGAAGCCGCCTTTCAGCAGCCCGCATTCCAGCAATTCCGCCAGCCAGGACGCGTCCACCGCGTCGGTCTTGCGGCCCGGCACGTTCTTGACATGTGCCGCGTTGCACACCAGCACCTGCTCGAACGCGGCAGGTTCCAGCAGCGCGTGATACACCGGCATCGTGTAGATCCCGGTGGCCTCCATCGCCACATGAGTCACGCCCTGCGCCGCCAGCCAGCGGGTCATCTCCCGCAGCACCCCGTAGAACGCCCCGAACTTGCGGACCTTCGTCTCCCGCCTGCCCGGCCCCGAGCCCGGCAGCCGGACCGCCACCGTCACCTGATCCTTGTGCACGTCGATCCCCGCGCACCGCTCATACAGCACCTGCATCCCCGGCTCCCTTCCTCTCACCGCCAGCCAGGATGATCAGGCACGCTGCCCGCGAAGCCCCGCAAGAATCAAAGACACTAATACTCGCGCACACGGCAGCAACCGGGGGAACCCGGGAACACGCAGGGCTTCCGCGTCAATCTAATCGACGGCCTCCACCGGGCCAACAGGTAACGACGTCGGCGGACAGCGCACACGCCCCAGTCTCATCCACCGCGGGCAGCCCGTCACGGGCCATGCGGATCTAATCGGCTGACGCCGTGCTGGTTGTCCTGCGAAACGACCTGTCGGCCGGGCCCAGGTTCTTTCCGGCACCCACCGGCGCTGCCGGTCCGATCTGCCTGGCCTGTGCAAGAGGCCGGGGTTCCCAGGTCCGACGGCCAGCGGGTGCGTGCCATCCCTCAACCTGAGAAAGGGATGACGTTGACCATCGTAGATGAGGCACGCGCCATTACCGGCGGTGTGGATACCCACGCGGACACGCACGTGGCAGCTGCGCTGGACCCGATCGGCGGGCTGCTCGGAGTCCAGGAGTTCCCCGCCACCCCGGCCGGCTACGCCCGGCTGCTGGCCTGGCTGCAAGGCTTCGGCGCCGTGCACCTGGCAGGAATCGAGGGCACGGGCAGCTACGGCGCCGGGCTGGCCCGGCACTTAGCCGCAGCCGGCATCCGGGTCGTGGAAGTCGACCGTTCCGACCGGCAGGACCGGCGGCGCAAGGGCAAGTCCGACCCGCTCGATGCGGTCAGCGCCGCGCGTGCCGCGCTGTCCGGCCGCGCTGCGGGAGCACCACGGGGCCGGGACGGGCAGGTCGAGGCGATCCGGGCGCTGATGGTGGCCAAGCGCACCGCCAGAGCGGAGCGGACCCAGACCATCTGCCAGGCCCGGTCCCTGATCATCACCGGCCCCGACGACATCAGGACCCGGTTCACCGGCCAGCCCCCGGCGGGCCCGGTCGCCGAGCTGGCCGCGCTGCGGCCCCGGCCGGGCAGCATGGTCCGCTACCACACCCTGCTGTCGCTGCGCGAGCTCGGCCGCCGCGCCCAGTTCCTCGATGACCAGCTCACCCGCCTCGAGGACCTCATCGTGCCCTTGGTCACCGCCCGCGCCCCCGGCCTGCTCGCCCTGTACGGAGTCGGCCCGGACACCGCCGCGACCCTGCTGATCGCCGCCGGCGACCACCTGGGCCGGCTGCGCTCCGAGGCAGCCTGGGCCCACCTGTGCGCCTCGGCGCCCATCCCCGCGTCCTCCGGAAAGGTAACCAGGCACCGGCTCAACCGCGGCGGTGACCGGCAGGCCAACCACGCCCTGTGGCGCATCGTCATCACCCGGATGAGCTCGCACCCGCCCACCCGCGCCTACGTCGCCCGGCGCAGCGAAGAAGGCCTGTCCAAACCGGAAATCATCCGCTGCCTCAAGCGCTACGTCGCCCGCGAAACCTACCGCAGCCTGCGGCCGGCTAACCCCCTGGACCCCGGGGGCGGCCTGACCCGCGAATCGGCTGCCCCCCCCCCCCAGGTGCTGGCCTTCTAACGATCCGTCGGCCGTCCCCGGACCCCATGCTTGACCTGCTGGGCGTGACCTAATAAGAGCTTGCCCTCGTGGCCCATCCCTGTCTTGTCCGCAACCCAGCAACCGCCTCGATCACCACTCCAGGCAGCGAAAGAAAGAGTCCCGTCGAAATACTTGACGAGCCATAGGAGCATCGTTATAGGCATTTTGGGGAAAGGGGTAGACGGCCGGTCTGCTCACTCTAAGTATGTGCCGTCTTCGGCTGGAGCGCGGGGATGTGCCATGACGACGGCGGCGCATGGCCGGTACCGCCTGGTCGTGACCGACCAGGCGGATCGTCCCGTGTGCGCGGCGCGGGCGCGGCCAAGGTCGGCGGCAGGGGGCGCCGGAGTGCCCGGGACGGCGTTCGGGCTGGGCTAATCGAGGAGCTTGAGGAACTCAGCCGGGGTCAGCGCCGGCCTGCCGCAAGATCGAGGCCAGGGTCCCGCGCTTGATCGTGCCGTGCTCGGGAACCACGGCCACCCGCCCGTCGGCGTCGCGGTAGACGGCGTGGCTTCCCTTGACCCGCACGCGCTCGAATCCCGCGGCCCGCAGGGCACGCGCGACTTCGCGTACCGGAGCCCTCTACTCGGCGTCTCAGCTCCGGCAGACAGGCGTGGACGTGGAGGTCCACGACCTGCGGACAGGAATCTGCGAGGACCCCGGAGCGGCTTACCGGCAGATCGCCGCCTCGCAGCTGGCCGTCGTCATCTCCAGCGAGTACGACCTGGCACAGTGCTACCCCTCACTCTCACCGACGGCGTCGTGCGTCGGCAACATCCGGCAGCACGGCGCGGTCCCGGTCGCGATCGCCGGGTCACACGCCACCGCGGATGCCGGACTGGCCCTGGACTTCACGGGTGCCGACTGCGCCGTGCGCGGAGAGTTCGAGTTCGCGCTACCTGGCTTGGCTGCCCGGGTGAGCTCGGGTCCCGTACTGCCGCGCCAGTGGCCGGAGGGCGAGCCGGCGACGGCCACCCCGGCCGAGCTCGCCGCGCTGCCGATGCCCGCCTATGAGCTCGCACCCATGCACTGCTACGCCAGCGAGGGCCTCATCGGCGGGCAGCTTCACCGGGTCCACAGCGGCCTGCTGCTCGGCAACCGCGGGTGCCCCTTTGCCTGCAACTTCTGCTATCTCCTGTTCGGGCGCAGGCTCCGCCGCCTGCCCGTGGGCGCGACCCTGGACGAACTGGAGACGATGCTGCGGGATCATGACATCGAGCACTTCTTCTTCCTCGACTACACCTTCACGCTGGACGACTCATGGGTGAGCGCACTGTGCGCGGGCATCCTCGAGCGCAAGCTGCGGTGCAGCTGGGTCTGCCAGACTCGGGTGGACTGCCTCGCTGAGGGGACACTGCGGCTCATGGCACGGGCCGGGTGCTCAGGTGTCTGGCTCGGCATCGAGTCGCCCGACCTGGAGCAGCGCCGCTACCTCAGCAAGGGGCGGATCGGCGTAAACATTCAGGTCCTGGCGCCTTGAGCTTTGTGACACGGGTGACTGCACGATCGCCTCGTGATCTTCCGAGAGCCGGCCCAGCGTGTCGGCTTGATTACAGTCGGCCGGCTCTGATCATGGTCACTTGTGACCGTTCTGCCGCCTCCTGCACCGGGTTGCGCCTCGTGCGCGGCCCGGGATGAGCGGATCGGGGAGCAGGAGCGGGCGCTGGCTGAGCAGGCTGCCGCTATCGGGGAGCTGAAGGCCGATCTGCTCGCGCTGGCTGATGAGGTGCGGGAACTGCGTCGCCGGCTGGGTCGCAACAGCGGGAACTCCTCGATGGCGCCGTCGGCTGATGACCTGCCCGGCCGGACGCCGCCGAAGGAGAAGCCGCGCCGGGCCGGCGGGATGCGCAAGCCGGGCAAGCAGCCCGGCGCGCCGGGCGCGTACCTGGCGTGGAACCCTCGCCCGGACAAGACCGAGGACGTGTTCCCGGAGGGCCGGTGCGCGTGCGGGGAAGACCTCACGGCCGCCCGGGACCTGGGCGTGCAGTACTCCCATCAGGTCACTGACCTGCCCGAGGCAAGGGCGGTGACCACCCAGCACGACCGGCACGAGGTGGCCTGCCGCTGCGGCCGGACGCATGTCGCTGCTGCCCCGCCGGAGGTATCCGGGGCGCCGGGGACCGTGACCTACGGGCTGAACCTGCAGGCCTGGTGCGTGTTCTTGATGGTGATGCACCACGTCCCGGTCGAGCGCTGCGCGGACATCATCGAGTCGATGACCGGGACCCGGCCGTCGCACGGGTGGGTGCACGCCCTGCTGGGCCGCGCCGCCCGGGCGGTCGCCGCGGCGAACAAGACGATCCGGGCGCTGATCATCCTGGCCCGCGTCATCTGCGGGGACGAGACCCCGATCCGGTCCGGCCCCGGCCCGAAGACGCACAAGAAGTACCTGCACGTCGCGTGCACCAGCCTGCTCACCTACTACTTCCTCGGCGACCGGGGCCTGTCTTCTTTCAAGAACTTCGTCTACTCCGACCTGCACGGCACCGTCATCGTGCACGACCGGTACCAGAACTACGACAAGTTCGACGGCGTGGCCCACCAGCTCTGCGCAGCCCACATTCTCAGGGATCTCGAAGACGCCGCCCAGGCCTACCCGGACGCGATCTGGCCCGGCCAGATCGCCCGCGAGCTACGCGCTCTCATCCACCGGGCGAACCTGGCCCGCGCCCGCGGCCTGGACACCGTGCCACAAGACGCGATCGCCGAACACCTCAGGCTGTTCCGCCACGGCGTGCTCGCCGGGCTCGCCGACGTCCGCCGCGTCCCCGGCGCCAGCGAGAAGCAGCCCCCGGGCCGGCTGCTGCTGGAATGCCTCAAGCACCGCGAGGCCGACGTGCTGCGGTTCCTGTCCGACACCGCCGTCCCGCCGACCAACAACCAGGCCGAACGCGACGCCCGACCCGCGAAAACCCAGCAGAAGATCAGTGGCCGGCTCCGCTCGGAGCAGGCCACCAGGCACCGGTACGCCATCCGCGGCTACGCATCCACCGCAGCCAAGCACGGGTTTGAGGCCTTCACCGCCATCCGCGACGCCCTCGCCGGGAACCCCTGGATACCACCCGTCCCCGCCAGCGCCTGAACCACACCCCGAACCCGTTACACACAGCGACTCAGGAGTAACTCAACAATGGAAACCTGGGGACCTGAATGCTTACTCATGGTCCTGCTCGACTCGTCCACCCATGGCACGAGTCTGGCAGCCTTTCGATGACATTTTTAGTGGAGCGGATCCACTTCAGGCGCAGCGGCACCTGCGGGCGGGGGCGGTTTCCCCTGGTGCTGGTGGGCGGCTTGCCAGGCTTGTTGGCGCCTATCAGGAAGACGGGAGGAAACTGGTCAGGGCGCTTCCTCCGGGAATACAGGACCCAGCCCGGCCGATCCCAGGCGATGAAGCGCGACGATTAGCCAGACAAGGGTATCGCTGGCGACATCGTCATCTTGCTGATACGGCTCCCAGGGTAGGCCGTATCCGAAGCCCTCCAGGAATTGGTGAGCGTTGCGGCCTCGCTCGTAAATTTGAGCGGTCTCGGCTGCGGTAAGTGTATCGGCGCTTTGCTGGCGCTCATCGGCACCCATTACCGAGATCATGTCGTACAGGCTAAAGGCTTGTCGTTGAACTCCCATATTAACGCTGACAGCGAACATATCGGCTGATTCGCGTACCTCATCAATTCCATTGAGGTTTGCGGAGACATACCGCCGCGCCTCACGCATATGGTCGTCTGTTCCGTATGGCTTACCGAGCTGGGTTTTTTCACCTAGCGGACGCAGGTCGTTCAGCAACTTCCAACGTCGCTCAATCCGTGCTCGAACCTCTGGTGAGGGGCCGTCGTCATCTGGTGAAGGTCGGCGGCGACCAAAAAGCGGCATTCTTCCCCCTTGGGCCAGGATGTCATTGACCAAGCTATCAGGGGCACACGGCACTGGAGAATGTTCTGAGCAACCTGGCACGCAGCCAAGAGCCCAGCCAGGGCACGGACAACCGGCGGACGACGGTCGTTCTAACGCCTGTAAGAGAGAACAGGAGGTCTCCAGGCACCCATAAAACGGGTAAAGGTACTCGAAACCGCAAAAGAGTCGGCCGGTCATCGGGCGGTTTCACGTCGGTTGCCCAGGAACTGACCGTGAGTCGATTGACATTGCCTTAAAATACACAAGGTACTGGGCTCGGCGGGCCTTCACAGGCCGCGTAGCAAGGTTGAGGGGGCACCGTGGGCAGACGAGGCGATCAGGAGCTTGCCAAACTTCAACAAACGGTGCGTGAGCACATCGAGGCTGGCCATCAGCAATTCGTTGTTTCGGTTTACTGCATGGCGGATGGCATAGCTACGCGCAAGATTTACGCCATGCAAGAGGCGGGGCAGCAGGTCCTACTCGATATGGGTCTAAATATTACGGGAACGTCCTATGATGAGTGGAGATACACCGCACATTACCGGGTGCAAGTCCCTCAGCAACGTGATCTAGAGAAGAAGTGTCCGAGGTGCGCCGAGACGATCAAGGCGGCGGCCGTCGGGTGTCGTTATTGCGGTGCCGACCTGAGCCGCGCATGATTCAATATACCTGCTTCTTTCCTGATCTTGGTTTGGTGGCATGAGGCTGCGCCTGGTGCCCTTTCTGGACGTGGTCAGCACCGGCCTGGCTGGCTGGCTGGCCGGTCGGGCGGGTTCCACGGGCGCGGGTCCTTCCTGGTCGTCGGGCTGGCTGGGTCTTGGTTAGCCGAGCGCGAGGGCGGCGAGCCTGGTGACAGCCGCGCGGGGAGAGGTCCCGCAGCAACTGGGCAAGGGCGAGCCTGGATGTCTACCGGTGGTGGCGTTCGACCCGGCGTTTCCCCGGGCCGGAGCAAGATGGCCAGCGGCTCCCCGCCGCCATCGGGACCGTGGTCGCCGAACAAGGTCAGGGTGAGATTCGAACGACTTCCAGGTGGGCCTGGCTAGCTCCTTCTCCGAGCACGCAGTCTAGATCGTGGCGTCGATGTCGACCGTGACCAGCCCGCCGTCCGCCCCGGGAGCTGACTCGCCGAACAGCGCCCAGGCCCGCTCGCGGGCAGCGGCCCGCGCGGACCGGATCGCTTTCAGCGGCTGGGGGGCGTCTGCGGCATGGTCGGAATCCAGCGGGATACCACCTGGTCGGACGCCACCGGCCCGAACGGGCCATGCTCGGCGCGGAGCATCGCGATATCGGCCAGGCAGTCCCCGCTCAGCGCGAGCGTCACCGCCAGATCGGCGACGCGCCGGTGATGACGACCCGGATCTCCTCTGCTGTCATGATCTGTCAACCAGACGGCCGTTCTCGGGCGTCCCTTCGCCATGAAGCGCCTCTTGGCCGTGCTTCCCATTGCGCTGCTGGCGAGCGCTTGCAGTTCTGATGCCACTGATAACGCCGTCGTCGGTGGTCACCAGCTGCCTACGTTGTGGGATCCACAAGAACTCTTCTTGCACCTAGCCATGAAGGCCGGGGCACCGGCGCTCGTGATGGCCGTGGTAGCGGCCCTGCTTGCTATCTACAACAGCGTCAGTGCCTGGATCGGCTTCGGGACGTCCGGAGTCAAGGCGGGGAGGACCGCCGGGCTCAAGGTCACTTCCATGACGCCCCCTCAAGTGCGGGCGATAGCCCGGTTCCTGGTTTTCTCGGTGCTCGCCGTGAGCTTCTCGTACATGCTGGCGGTCATCATCGACACCGAGGTTCGGACGCTCGTGGCGAACCCCAGCGCGGTTATCCCGATCAGGAACGTGGCCGACAGCCTCAGCGTCGTACCATGGCCTCCTGCGGCCGTCTGGACAGTCACCGTCGAGGTGATCGGCATCGGCCTGCTGGCGATCGGCTACATGGCCGGCTTGCAGGGCCTGTCGAACTTGGTCACGGGGCTGGGAGGCGTGGTCTGGGTTGTCGCCTGGCTCGTGGGGATATTGACGGTCCTTGAGGCGATCGGCGGATTGCTGATGGACTTGTTCAGCGCCAATCACTCGGACGCACCACCATGGCAGTACGTGGTCACGGTCGCAGTGACCGGCCTGCTGGCGCTGGTGCTCGCCAAACTCCTGGCGAAGCTTGATGACGCAAGCGCCCTTGCCTTCGGCCTGGCTCCGAGATCCACCCTGTAACCACCTCGCAGGGCCTATCAGCGTGCGCGGGCTGCCTGCTCCTGGATCAGCTCAGCTACCCGGCCGATCCGTTCCTCCCGCCTTCCGGGACTCGCTCGCCGACCGACTGCCGGTGCTCGGCCTCGGCCACCCCGCCACCCGGACCACCCACAGCAACCTATCGCGTACTGGCGGGGCCAAGGCCCGCCAAAGAATGCTCGAAGGCGGTCCTAGCCTTGTGTCATCTGGGGAGTCGCAGCCGAGACGCTGCCGCCGCGCCGCCGGGCCTGCGCTGATGACCGGGCAGTTCGTGAGGGCGTCAGTGTCGCCGATAAGCCCGGCGGGCATCCCGACAGACCGCGAAAGCCGGCTGACCGCCGTTGGCAACAGCGGATGGCGGCGCTGGCTACCGACGGTGACGAGGTCAGGCAGGCCCGGCCGGCCGATCGTGGAACGGGTCGTGGACCGGGTGCGGTGCTCAATTAGTGCATCGTGTGCAATGTGTGCAATCGGGCGTGCTATCTGTGCAGCTAGCGCGTCTGGTGCGGTGGAGCGTGTTTCTCGTAATGAACAGGTCGTCGGTTCGATTCCGACAGGCGGCTCCCAGGTCAGAATATGGTTTTCGAATATTTCGTCGTTCCGTTTTGTCGTTTTCGTGGACCGGGTCGGTGAACGGGTCGTGCGTTCAGGATGCACAGGATGCACAGGATGCACTCAGCGACCATCTTGCCTGTCACTCAGCGTGATGGGAGCCGCCCGCCAGGCCGCGCGATGGCCGGGTTCGGGCGCGGCATTGATGCGCGCGTACGGCTCTGATCTGTATGCGCCGATGCGATATTGAGCGTTCAGCGCGCGAGTACAGAAGGGTGATTCTGTGTGGACATTATGCCGACGTGGTCTGCGGCGGCAGAGTTCGCGGAGCCAGTTGTGACGTGGCTCGCATCATCATTAATGCGCTGCCGTACACCGCGAGTGAGCAGGCCGGCGGAGCTGACCCGTGAAGGGGAGCCGACCGGGCCGTGATGGCCTCCACCTCTTCGAGAGACGCTCAGGCATGAACGTGCTGGCCGATGTTTATGCCATTTCTTCTGGTGCTGGTGAGTCGCTGATCCACCAATGTCGTCAAATCGGCCGATACCGGGCGGAAGCAGCCAAGGCCGTTCCGCACACCGGCGGTATGGCGCGGCGATAGTGGCCTTAGCACGAATCCTGATCAGCTGTCGTCGGGCGCGCTACTGAGCACGAATGAAAGGTGCCGCCACTGCTGCGCGGTGAGGTACGCCTCATTGACGACCGCAGCGATTTCGGGCGTGGGCGCGTCGGGATCGCTCATGCGGCGCTTGATCTTCTGCTCCAGGACAGGCCACAGTGCCCGAGCCAGGGCAACTTTGCTTGGTTTGTAGTCCCACCGGCTCCAGACTTCCTTGATGTCCTTGCCACGTTGACGGGTGGCGGCAATAGCACCGACCAGCGCCTCCGGTGTTAGCCCGTTGATCGTGTCATGCACCGCCCGGATGCCGTCGGCCAGCTCCTGGTCAGTGAAGTGGGCGAACTCGTAGCACCTGGCCGACCAAGTGTGAATCCGCATCAGCTGGTCAATCTCACTGGGTCAGCGCTCGTCACCCCTTGGACGCGCAGCACCGCATTGATCTCATCGATGATCTTCGTTCGCGTGCGCGCCACTTTCTCGGGGGTACCGAACTGCCGGCCTTCGGGGTCGACGGCCACCAGCAGGCAGGTGGGCGGCTTGATGTAATCCCACGTGTCCATACCAGGGGTCTGACGAACCAAAGGAGCCGCGGCCAGGGCGGCCACCTTCTGCAAATTACGGTCGACCGTGCCAAGTTTGAGCGGTCGCATCCAAGTCACGGCGCATCCGGGCCTGATCGGCGATGATGGCGGCGTCCTTCGCGTCGGTCTTTCCTTCGCCGCGGTAGGCAGCTGCCGCGCGGTTCACCGCGATGCCCGGCAGGTAGACCACGCGCTGGCCGCGGTCCAGCAGCAGCGTGATCATCAGCGCGGCTCCGCCGTCTGCCAGGTCAATCGCCCACGTCAGCGTTCCGGCCAGCTGCAGCACTTCATCGACAAGCCCGGTCAGTTCCGCCTCGTCGTTGGCTACCCGCCGTGACAGCACGCAGGGCGGCGCAAGCGGCGCCGCGAATCGGGCCGCCGCCCCGTGACCCGCGTCCTGGAGGACGCAAGCTACCGGAACGCGCTGCTCGCCAAGCTCGTCGGAGAAGCCCGTGAAGCCGCCGCCTCCCCCGTCGGGCTGCTGCCCGAACTGCTGCGCCGCTGACAGCGGATATCGCCGTCAGCCGGCTTGCACGGCACGCCGGTCCGGGAGGTGGCGTCCGGATTCCGGTGTAAATCGGCGGGCGTGGTTCCCGGTTTCATGATCAGCTTAGGCGACGGTACTGACAGTTTCGCAGCCGTCGGCGGGCTGGCTGCTGGTGACTGTGCGCGGGCGGAGCTGGCGGGGCGGGTCGAGCAGCGAGCGGCGCAGGTCCTGCAGGAGCCGGAGGCCGTCTGAGGTCATGTTCACGCCGCGCCAGCCGCGGGAGGCCCGGTCCAGGACGGCCCAGACCAGGGTGAGGCAGCTGGTCTCGCCGGGCAGCCGCCCGATGACCTTGGTGCGGCGGCGGGTCTCGCCGAAGGTGCGCTCGATGAAGTTGGAGTGCCGGATGCGGTGGTGGTGCCCGGCGGGGAACCGCAGGTAGGCGGTCAGGCCTTCCTTGTCAGTGGTCAGGCACTTCATGGCCGATGGGTAGGTGGCGGAGTAGCGGGCGGCCATCTCGCTGATCCGGGCATCGATGAGCTCGGCCAGCCGGGGCCCGGGCGGGGTCTTCAGGTCCTCGGTGTCGAAGATCTTCCAGTAGGCGTCCTTGACCTCGGCCTGCATCCCGGCCGGGACCTTGGCCAGGATGTTCCGGGCCCGGTGCGACCGTAAAGAATCAACTTGTGGTGTTGTTCCTTGCTCCGGCTGCGAGGAGCTCTGCGGCTGTGCGGTAGCGGGTTGGCGCAGGCTGGGGAAGGCAGTTTTCGTGCTGGAGCAGGGGCAGGGTTTGGCGGATGACGTTGCCGACGGCGGATCTGCTGACATCGGTGAGGGCATCGGCGAGGACATCCAGGGTGCACAGTCTGCTTTGGTAGAGAAGGGTGAGCAGGACGCCTTCGCTGTTGCTGATCTTCTGGTGGAAGACGCCGCCGCGAGTGCCGGGCTGGCGTGGGCCGCCACGTCGCTGGTAGGTGCGGCGTTCGGTTTGGGCGGATTGACGCGCGGCCAACCGGCTGGTGAGGTCATTCAGCTCGTGCTGGGTGAGCCCGGTCAGCGCCGGGTGGGACAGCTGCTCGATGACGGTGGCCCGTGCCGGGCGCAGATCGCTGTCTGTGAAGGCGAGCAGGGCATCGTGGGTGGTGAACCGGACCGGGGCCACTCCTGGGTCATGGCTGTGATCTTCGAGGGTCTCGCGGGTCTCCTTGACCAGGTCGCCGATGCAGGTGGCGGTGACTTCGAGCAGGTCGGCGAGCACGTTCATGGAGCAGGCCTGCCGCTGGTAGAGGAGGGTGAGCAGGACGCGGGCGGGATCGTCGAACAGCGGCTTGGCGCGGGGCTTGCCGGCGGCCCGGCGGGCCCGGCCTTGGCGCTGCTGGCTGTAGCGCTGCTGGGCGCGGGCTGCCTGAAGCGGGGCCAGCGCGGCGCACAGGCGGGCGAGTTCGGCGCTGGTCATCCCGGTCAGCCGCTCATCGTTGAGCTTGGCCAGCATCTCCTGCCGGCGGCGGGCGGGGCTGGAGCGCTGATCGGTGGTGCCCTCGCCGATGGAAGGGGTGGCTGCCGCGGGGTGGAGGGTGTAGTTCCAGGCGCCATGGGTGGCGTGGCGTTTCAGCGGCAGGGCGGCGAAGCGTTCTTTGCTGACGGCGACGCCGGTGGGGTAGTCGCCGGGGTCTAACACGGCCTCGACGCGCAGGCCGCGGCTGGTGCGGGTCGCCGTGATTGTCTGGACGACCACCTCGTGGCTGGTCAGGGGGCGTCCTCGCCAGTTCATGGTGATGTGGCTGAACAGCCGGTGCTCGATCTTGTTCCACTTCGACGTGCCGGGCGGGAAGTGGCAGACCGTGATCACCAGCCCGGTCTCCGCCGCGAGAGCGGCCAGTTCGCTCTTCCAGACCCGGTACCGGTAGCTGTTGGACCCGCCCGCGTCCGCGGTGATCAGCAGCCGGGCCGCGCCCGGGTAGTCTTCGCGGCCACGCGCCCGCCACCAGCGGCGGATGGACTCCACCGCGAAAACCGAGGTGTCGTGGTCGGTGCCGACGTTCACCCAGCCGGTGCCGCGGGTGAGGTCATAGATCCCGTACGGGATCGCCTGCTCCACCTCCGGGCCGGTGAAGAAGAAGGAGTGATCCTCGACCTCCACGGGCTTGCCCTGGGGCCGCCATTCCCGCCCGGCCATCGGCAGCCGCCCCAGCTGCTCCCGCTTCTTGGTGTCCACACTGATCACCGGCTCCCCGCCGGCCTGGTGGTCTTTGACCCGCTCGTTGATATAGCGGAACTGGGCATCCCGGTCCGGGTGCTGGGCACCCTCCAGCGTCTTGGCATTGGCCTGCAGGCTGAACCCGGCCCCACGCAGCAACCTCCCCACCGTCGGAGCCGACACCGGATGCCCCCGCCGGGTCAGCTCCCCAGCCAGGTGCCGCAGCGACTTGGTCGTCCACCGCAGCGGCGACTCGGGGTCACCCCGTTCATCCGGCTCCACCAGCGCCAGCAGCGCCGGGACCAGCCCGGCGTCCAGCTCCTCCGCGCTCTTGCGGCCCCCGCCTTCGCGTCTCGCCCGGCGATCGGGGAACGGATCCTGGCCCTCCTCCAGCTCGAAGACACCCTCGCGGACGGTGCTCTCGCTCACCCCCGCGACCTGGGCGACGGCCCGGACCCCGCCATGCCCCAGCAACCGGGCCTCGGCCGCCAGCAGCAACCGCCGCTGCCGCTCGTTCAGATGAGGCAACAGCACCTCGAACTTCAACGCCAGCTGGTCACGCACATCGGACGAGATCGCCATACCGCAACATCAAACCCCAAACCGAGAACCACCGTGTTATTTCTTTACAGCTTCGGTGGATGACACATCTTTGGCGCAGCGCCCGGGGATAGGCCTGCTCGATCGCGGCGATCAGGCCCGGGGCGCCGTCGGAGATGACCAGCAGCGGGCTGGCCAGGCCACGCTCCTTGAGGTCGGTGAGGAAGGCGTGCCAGGCGTCGGCGGACTCGCCGGTGCCCGGTGCCAGGCCGATGAAGGCGGGCTTGCCATCGGTGGTGATGCCCCAGGCGGCCAGCACCGGCTCGGCCGGGGAGCCGGGATGCATGCGGAAGAAGCTGGCATCCAGGAACAGGTAATCCACGGTGACCCCGTCGAGGCGGCGCCGGGTCCAGGCGTCGTACTCGCCGGTGATCTGCTGGCAGACCGACGACACGGTGGACTTGGAGATCGCGGCCTGGTCGCCCAGCGCCTCGGCCAGGGTGGCTTCGACGTCGCGGACGGACAGGCCGCGGACGAACGAGGCGATCACCAGCGACTCAAGCGCGTTCGTCCTGGTCACATGCGCGCCGAACAGCCGGGACGCGAACGCCTCGCTGGTGCCCCGCAGCTTCGGCCGGGCCAGCCCGGCCGGGCCGGCGGTGGTCTTGACGGTCACCTCCCGGTACCCGTTACGGCTGCCGGGCCGGGCACCGGCGCTGGCCGCGGCCCGCTGGTAGCGGTCCCGGCCCAGGAACTCGGTGACCTCGGCCTCCAGCGCGGCCTGCATCAGCAGCTGCGCGCCGAGCCGGGCCACTTCCTCCAGGATCTCCGGCAGCGGACGGCCGTCAGCGAACAGCTCATCAATGTGGCCACGGATACGGTCGGTAGGCGATACTCGGACAGGCATGGGCGTGGGTCCTTCCTTCGTGACTTGGCGGTCTTGAAGGGGAACCTACGCCCGTCCTCTCATTTACACCGGATCTCGGACGCCACCGTCCGGGATGCACTGGGTCCGTGCGTCCCCGCAAGCGCCGGCAGCCGGCGCCGCAGCGCCTCGGCGCCCGCGGCCAGGCCGTGATCGGCCGGCTGGCGGCCACGGTCAGCGACCTGGAGCCGTGCGGGCACGACACGGACGGCTTCGCCCTGTGGATCTCGACCCGGCCAGGGCACCTGCTGTGCGGGTTCTGCTACCAGGCGGCCAAGGTGCTCGCGGAAGAGGTCCCCTGCGCCGCCTGCACGAACCCCGCCGGGGATCCTGATATCGACGCCGTCGTCATCGCCAAGCTCAGCGACTAACCTCGGCGCCCACATCTACCTGTGCGGAGCATGCGCCCAGGCCGACCTGAGCTGAGGAATAGGCAACCCCTTGTACCCGCGCCCAGGGGGCTCGTTAGGGGTGTCGGAGCGAGGTGGCGAGCCGGTCCATCACTATGGTGCAGAAAGAGCTCTTCTGTGACCTCTCCGGGTTCCCAGAGTGCGTACGTCTCCTGGGCGGGGCTTCGGCTGACAGGCTGGTGGCCCATGGCCACGCGAGCAATCCCTCATCTGGATGTCCCTCCCGCGCGGGGCATGTGTTCATATGCAGTGGAGCGGGAACGCTATCCGGACAGTTTCTTAAGTGCTTTCCGGGCTTCCTGGCGCACCCACGCGTCTGGATGCTCGAGAAGTTGCTCGATAGCTTGCTTGGAGTCCACCGACTTCAGTTTACTGAGAGCCATCGCCGCGTAGGGGGCCACATCATCATCGTGAAGCAGTCCTTCAAGAACCGGGATTACACGGCCGCGTGCCTTAATCATGTTGCCCAAAGCGGCAACTGCCAGGCCTCGAACGCTGCCATGCCTTTCATCAGTCGCGATATCGAGTATCTCTGGAAGGACTGACTCATCAGCCACTTTCTCAAGCGCGTCGGCTATCGCCCAACGCAAGCTAGCCGGTGGAGGGTCTGCAGCTGGATCGATTCGGAGAAACTCGCGGACAAGTGGAGCAGCTGCGTCCGGGCGAGCCCACCGACAGCCGAGGGTGGCGATCAAGTCGGCCTTCAATGGCATATAGGTAATCCTAGGTAGCCAACTAGCTAGAATTGGAACCACTCGCTTGTTTCCCACCCCCTTCTTTCTAAGCTCCGCCAAAGTTATTACTGAGAATCCGGCCCGATCAAGTTCGGAAAGCAGGCCTGCGGCCTCGGCGGCATATCTCCGTCGGCTTTCTTCCACATGGGTGGCTATCTGCCGCTGGCGGAGACGGTACTCAGGAGTGCGTTCATACTCGGCCATGAACTCGGCAGCCGTCCTAGGGTAGTCTTTGGTCACTAAGGCAACACCCGGATCAGATTAATCAAGCCAGCGTTGACTGCTCGCTGCAAGGGTCCGGACAGCACTGTACCCTGCCTTACATAGAGATTGAAGACATATCCGCGCGCCTGGGCCCAAGCAACGAAGGCCCTGAGCTGTCTAGTGTATGACAGGAACTGGACGTTCTTCACCTCGCCGATGATGCGAGCAGCGTGGTCGAGGATATCGGGAATGAAGTACCGGCCTGCGTCCCAGATTCGCTCCGTGTTTCCGGTCCCGACAATGAGGCTTTCTCCATAGCGCCCGAGCAAGCGTGCAATCTCCGTTGCGGACAGTCCGTCAAGTTCGAGGAGCAGTTCCGTCGAGGTACGAATAGCCGCGCCGCAGGATCCGCTGCCCGCCGTTATAGTCCGGGCTCGCCAGGCGGATATGCGCGTCCGCTGGAATTACCGGCACATCGCCTTGGACGGCCTTGAAGGCGGGTGGCTCCTTCTCGCGCGACCCGGTCAGCGGCGCACCGGAATACTTGTATCGCCCGAATGCGCGCTGCTGATCCTCAAGCGAGGTGGCATCCCACGCACCCAGCAGCATCCGGATACGGCGCACCACCATATACGAACCCCCCTGCATCCACGACGGACTATCCGCGTCCCCGACCCATACGAACCGGTTCAGGGCCCGTTCGTCCTCGGCCTTGATATTGGCTGTCCCGTCCTTAAACCCCATCAGATTCCGCGGAGTCACCTGCCGGCGGCTATTGGCCGTCTGTCCGAAACCAGCCAGCACCCACCGCGGCACCGCCACCGGGCTGGCGAGACGGATCAGGTTATGCATCGCGTGAAACGCCACCTGCGGATCGTCCGCGCAAACCTGAACGCCGAGATCCCCGCCACATACCCGCGGATCCAGTGCCTCGCCAGGAAATCCCGGCAACTCAACCAGCGGAGACGGGCAACGCGCCGCCAGCCCGAACCGGTCACGTCCACCGTGCACGAAAACCGACCGCGCGATGCCGAACGTCACCGTCAGCGAAGCCGCTGTCAGTCCCGTGCCCTCGCCAGTATCGGCCGGCGGTCCGGCCCCCGTTTCCAGCGGCCCCACCGGCTCGCCCCGGCACAGCAACGCTGCCGCGCGAGACCACTCCCGCAGCAGCCACTGGAGGTCCTCACGCGACTCGGCGATGATGTCGAACGCCCCGAACTGCAGGTGCTCCTGCGTCGCCGTCGCGATCCCAGCCTGATGATCACCGAAGAAAGGGACGACCTCACGACGGGCAGGAGCATCTCGCGCATCCGAGATGAGTCTCTCCGTGGCGAAGCCAAGCCCGGCACCAGCCCCCGTCAAGCCAGCCGAGCGCAAGAACACCCGCCGGGAAGAACTCACCTAGCCACCACCCCGTCGCCTCCGGCCAGCAGAACACGCACTTACCCCACTATTCGCGGACAGGCGCCAGCCCGGCAAGCGAATCGTGTCGCAGGCTGCTGGCCCCAGCCTTCGAGAAACATAACTGGCCGCTATGTGACAGCGATCGGCGTATTCCTACTCGGTCTATAGGAATACCTATTCGGCGATCCGGGGCCTGGTCGGCGGTGCAAGGTGGCACAGCGGAGCGTGTTCGTAACAGCCGAAGGGGTTCGCCGTCGTTCTGTCAGGGTCAGCCTGTCTAGGGCGGCATGAGTCTTGGGCTCGCGCGTGGGCCGTCGGGTCCCCAGAGCGGCCGTATGGGCGGGAGAGCGGCCAGGGCGGGGTCGGGCGGCATGGCTGCTTCGCTGTCGTCGCCGTCCCAGCGGCGCCGGTACCGGTCGGGGATGTCGCCCCAGCCCCAGTACGGCAGTGGCTTGTCCGGCTGAAGGTGTGGCTGCGGGCGGCGGCGAAGATCCGTCCCGGCCTCGGCCACAAGCGCTCGCCGTGTCCCTTGATGAGGTCCACGCGGATCGGCAGCCAGGTCCGCGCAATCTCATGCCTCCCCGGCCCGGCCGGCCGGGCCGGTGTTCCCCAGTTCCCGGCACACCTGGGCGGCCGGCACGCCTGCCCGGTCCGCCGCCAGGCCGATGAACACCACCGCCGCGTACATGGCGTGGCGTACTGCCAGAAGTCGTCGGTCTGCCGCCGGACGACCTCATCGAGCAGGTTGGGCGCGGCGCCTCCGCCGATGGCGGCCGCTGCCAGGATGGCGTACTGGAGCTTGCCCCTTTCCCGGCCACGGAACGAGTTGCCGGCCAGGAACCGCTCCCGCATCCCTTCCAGCGGTACCGGGTCGTCCCGGCTCGCGCCGCACCAGACGGGCCGGGGCGTCAGGCGGCAATGAGGGGGTGGGCAAGGGCCTGCTCGTAAAGAGGCTCTGGCGCCAGGTCGATGCCGTCGGGCCAGGCGATCGTTCCGGCGTCGGCGTCAACGGTGACCTGGGCGAAGTATGCCGGGTCGTTCAGGGGTTCGAGGACTCCGGTCCAGTGCTCGGCGGAGAAGTCGACGTCGCCGGCGGTGCCGTCGCTGAACAGCAGGCGCAGCAGGTGGTCGCCGACCACGGCGACACCTGCGACAACCGGCAGGTACTCCTCGCTCATGGTCACCATGCTACGGCAGCGGCTCGATCGCGGTCAGGGGCTCGCTGCGCCGGGCTCGCTCCCAATTCGCGAGCAGCTCGGACCGATGGAGCGTTGCCCAGTCCTGGACGAACGCCAGCGCCCTGTGTTCCAGGGATCCGGCAAGGACGACTCCGTCGACCGAGACGGAAGCGCGTCGTCCTGCGTGGTAGGCGTGGAAGTGGGCGACTGGATGATCTCGCTCGTTCCAGTACATGTAGATGACCACGCCGTAGAAGGCGCTGATCCGCGGCATGACACGACGGTAGCCCGGCCGAGCTCGTCCCGGCAGGCGGCGACGCCGTATTGCGTAAGAGTCCGTGGTCGGGGTGGTCGGCCGATGGCGCCGCGGGCGACGGCGTTGGCAGGGATGCCGTGCTTCTGCTCGGCACGGCTGGAGTCGTCAACGGTGCCTGGCCGGGGTGCTGAAGCCTCTGTCCCGCGCTTGCAGCAGTGATGCCTCTCCAGAGAGCCGGCACTTGCCTGGCGACACCCATGAAGCCGCGCAGCAACGGGCATCACGCGGGCCTGGCGCCTGCGGCCCGCAGCGCCGGGTGGCGTTCTCCCAGGCCCGGCGCACGCCGGCGGGCAGCCTCAGGTCGGGCCACGGGGGTGATCAGCACGCCGGCGTCGAGGTACCGGGGTCAGGTCCTCGGGCCTGGATGCCTGGCGCAGCACGGTCTGGTACAGCCGCCGCCGCTGGAACGGGCTGCCCAGGTCGAAGGTCCGGCTGAGCTGCTCCAGAACAGGCGCAGCGGCAGCTCGACCGGGCCGGCTGCCGGGCCGTCCAGGCTCGCGAGGTCAGTGACCACGATCGCCCGCCGCCCGGGCCGGGACCGGTGCTGCGTCCGCACCGCTACGGGACTCGCCGCATCCATGACCCGACGATAGCCCGCACGCAGATCCTGGGAAACTTTGTTCAAATGAACGTGGCGGGACCTCGTTGCCAGGCTGCGGCCGCGGTGTCCGTCGCCAGCCGGCTCGCGATGCGCCGCGGCGTGACCCGCCGGGCAGCCGGGGCTGCAGTCGGCATAGCTGGCTACTGACGGTTACGAAGGTCAGGTCGGTCGGATGGCGGGTCCGTGGAACGGGTCGTGGACCGGCCTGGGCGTGCAACGGGTGCGTCGTGTGCAATGCGTGCAATCAGCCGTGCTAGCGGTGCAGCCAGTGCGTCTGGTGCTGGCGGGCGTGTTTCTCGTAATGAACAGGTCGTCGGTTCGATTCCGACAGGCGGCTCTCTTTCCTACTGCTCAGTGACATTTATCGATTTAGATTTCGACGATTTGCCAATCTCCGTGGAACGGTTCGTGGAACGAGTTGTGTGGTCGGGACGACCGGACGCAAGGGTCAGCTGGCTACGGTCAGTAGTCGACGGTCGTGTCAGTTCCCTCGGCATGGCGCCCCGGCACGCAGCCGCCGGCCAGCTGCGTGCCGTAGGCCGGGCCTACGTCACCACCGCGACTCCCGAGGCTGTCACGGCACACCAGACTGCGGGCATGCCCGCCGACGCCAGCAAGGCCATCCAGGAGCTGATCGCCGAGTACGAGGACAACCAGACACCCGAAGCGCACCTGGCCCACGACGCCGACAAGATCGAGATGCTGATCCAGGCGATCGAGTACCAGGCCCTGGGTGCCGACGCTAGTCAATGGCAGGAGAACGCCCTCGCCGCTCTGCGCACCGACGCAGGTGCCGAACTGGCTCGCGCGCGGTTACCTCATCCAGCCCTCAATGGTGGGCAGCGTTCAACGCCTCATTCTCCGAGCTCCGAGCTAGCACACGTGCTCACAAGCAGCTCAGGAAGCCTCCCGACAGTTAGGCGGGGCTGGTGCCCAGCCCGCGGTCAGCCGATCGGGAGGTCCTTGGCAGCGAGACGCTCGCCGATACTGGCGAGTGCCGCTGCAGCGCATCCTGGCTCCTCGATCCAAGGCAGGTGCCCGGCGGCTGGAATGATCCTCAGCTCGGCCTCAGGGATCAGGGCAGCGGTCCGCTCGCCCTGCCGGACCGGGAGTGGGCTCTGCGCTCCGAGGACCGAAACGACCGGCATCACTATAGTGCTGAGCCTTTCGGCAAAGCCCGCTTGCAGATGCTCGAATGCCGAGTCCATGGCGGCCTCATTAGCCGCGAGGCAGACCCTGCGGTCCCCCAGTGGCGGGGCACTGGCCGGGTTGGTGAAGTGGCTCGGCCATAGCTGCCGGAAAATCTCGGCGTCCTGCTCGTCGGTGGGCTCGGCGCCGCCGAGCTGATCGGTCAGCTCCCGGAACCGGGCGGCGGCCGCGGGGAGCATTCGCGCCTCTAGCTCCTGCCCCATCTCGTCCAGTTCCGCCTTCAGCTCGTCCACGCCATCGCTGCCGATCACCCCAAGGCCGTCGACGAGCAGCAGTCCAGAGACCCGGTCTGGGTGGGATACCGCCAGGTGCAGCGCCAGATGCCCGCCCCACGAGTGCCCGACCACGACGGCGCGATCCACGCCGCGGGCATCCAGCACGGCGACCGCGTCCGCCACGTTCTGCTCGACTGTGTACGGCCCGTCCGTCGTGGAGGGCGTCACGCCGCGCTGCTGGAAGGTGATGAAACGCCAGCCTCCAGCCTCCGGCGCGAATAGCCCGGAGTACTCGTTCACGCCTGGACCGCCGTGCAGGAAGAGCAGCGCGGGGCCGTTCCCCCTCTCCCAGCCCGCGACCGCGCCTGCCATAAAGGACGTTTTAGTCATTAAGCAAATATATCAGGATCGTCAACAGCATTTTGCTGAGGCGCTTGTGACGCGATGACGCGGCCCGCTGCTGCGCTGCCTGGCCGGCGGAACGCCAGTGAGCGTCTCGATCCGAGGTGAGCCGGACCTTGAAGCGTAGTATCACTATTGATACTATCATGAGGTGAGCAGGGCAGCGAAGATCATCGAGCAGATGCGACGCTCGCCGCAGAACGTCCGTTTCGATGACCTGGCCAAGGTCTGTCCCGACCACTTCGGTGAACCCCGGCAAGAGTGCACCTCGCACAAGGTCTACAAGACGCCATGGCAAGGCGATCCCCGCGTGAATATCCAGCGCGGCAAGGACGGCAATGCCAAGGCGTACCAAGTGCGGCAGGTGCTCGACGCGATCGCCAGGCTGGAAGCCGAGAAGAACGAGGAGGGCGACGACGATGCCTGACGCTACCCACTACACCTACCGAGTCACGTGGTCCGCTGAGGACGGCGAGCATGTTGCCACCGTCGCGGAGTTCCCGTCACTGTCCTGGCTCGCGCCCACCCCGGTTGAAGCGCTCGCGGGTCTCGCCGACGTCGTGCGTGGCGTGCTCGCCGATCTGGCCGCATCTGGTGAGCCGATTCCAGAGCCGCTGTCGGACCGTACCTACTCGGGCCGCTTCGTGGTACGTGTTCCGGCAGAGGTTCACCGCCGCCTTGCCCGCGAAGCCGCCGAACAGCATGTGAGCCTCAACCGGCTTGTGTCGGACCGGCTCGCTCGTGCCTAACCATGGCGATCACTGGGCATCAGCCCGCTGGCGTCCAGGGCCGGCCAGCATCCGCCGACATGCAAGGCTTGGCCTCGGAGCGCGAGCTCGAAACTACCGGCTCGGAGGTTCGCTCCCGGTGACTACCGTCGGTTACGCTGCCGGGGCCGGGGCGGCGGGGGACGGGTCGTGGACCGGGCTGGGCGTGCAATGGGTGCGTCGTGTGCAATGTGCGCAATCCGGCGTGCTATCGGTGCAGCCAGGGCCTCTGGTGCTGGCGGGCGTGTTTCTCGTAATGAACAGGTCGTCGGTTCGATTCCGACAGACGGCTCTCTTCCCTGCAGGTCAGTGACGGTTACCGATTTAAATTTCGATGGTCCGTCAATCTCCGTGGAACGATTCGCGGAACGAGTCGTGTGGCCGGGACGGCCGGACGAAAGAGTTAGCTGGCTACGGTCAGTAATCGCCGGTCGCGTGTCAGTTCCGCTCGCGCACGGCGACCCGACACGCAGCCGCCAGCCAGCTGCGTGCCGTGGCAGGACATCCCGCCCTCGCCAGCCAGGCAGCTCCGTGCGCAGCGCCTCGTGCGCGTTCCCCGCACTGCCAGTCCAGCGCGACACCGTTCCGTCGGGTTCAGCGTGCCGCCGGGTTACGCGTCGTATTCTGCGCGCGCCGGCCTACTCTCACGGCGGGCACCCGCCGCCAGCTGGCCTGGTCCGATGCGCACCGGCGCTCTGCACTTGCTTGCGCCGCGATGGCCGCCGCCGCGGGCTGCTCATGGGCTCGGCGGCCTCCCCGGATGGCGTCACGGAGTGCTGCGACGAGCTCAACACGTACGCGCAAATACGGCTCTAATGCATGCGGGCAGCGCTCGCTTAGCTTTGTCCGAGCGAGTGCCAGAACCGCCGTTCTGCGCGGCTTTGACCGCCTTGCCAGTCGGATGGGTCCTGCGCCATATCGGTCATTATGTGACCCACCCGGAAGGTCCAGGGCACCCCACAGGTTGATCGAGGATCACCCTACATAATGGCGCGGTGACGATTGTTGAGCGTTGCCGGTGAGCGTAAGTGGCGGGCTTCGACGCGCACGCCCAAGACCGCCGTTCTCAGTGCAGCGTGGGCGCGCGGCTGCTGGCACGGACGCGTGGTTGCGTTTGACTCAGGCGCTGGGGTTCAGCCTGACGATCTCGGCGTTCAGGGCGGTGGCGAACGCGGTCCAGCCGACGTAGGGCAGCAGGATGACCGCCGCCGTGCGGTCAGCCCGCCATGTCTGGCGGATCAGCAACACGTTGGCGATGTCGAGGCAGGCGATCTCGGCTAGCGCGGCGCGAGGCCGGCGGGCGCGGAAGAACAATGGTGTCCAGGCAGCGTTGAGCGCCAGGTCAAGGAGTAGGCCGCCAGCAAGCTGGCTGCGGTCGCGGCTCAGGGCGCGCGCGAGCGCCCGGGCGCCTGCGTAGGCGATGGTCACATACAGCGGCGTCCATACCAGCGCGTAGGCCGGAGGCGGAGGCTGCCACCGTGGCTTGCGCAGACTGCGATACCAGGCGGACCCGGGGTCGGCCCCGACACCGCCGATCGCCGCGGTGGCCGCTACGGCGCCGACAGCGGCGATTGTCGTCTTCATGGCCGTGGTGTGCCCCGGTCGTGCCCGGCGAAACCGGGCCGCGTGATCACAACGCAGCCATGATGACCCTGACGAGGGTGCCTCATGCACCGATGCCGGGTGGCCCGGAGCTGGCCGTTTACCGGCGGCGTGGCCGAGGCGGGCGGCGAGTTTGGAACTACCTTGGTCACAGTCGGTTCAGCGCCTTGCGCATGCCGGCTTCGGCTTCGTTGCCGAGGCGTTCGAACGCGGGCTTGAGCAGTGGGGCGGCGATGCGGGATAGGCCTTTGAAGGTGAACTCGGCGGCGTAGGTTACCTCGGTTCCGGAAGCCACAGGCCGGAAGGTCAGGGTGTCAACGGCGACGACGGTCTTGTTCTCCCCGCGAAGTTGAATGAGCTGGTGGTCCACGAGCTCATCGACCACGTAGGTCAGCTGGGTCGTCCGGCCGAGAAATGTTGAGGTGTTGAGGTAGGTGGTGCCGACTCCGCCGTTGCCGTGCCGGCGCACAGTGGTCACCGTGCCCGGGTCCCAGTCAGTGGTCGTGGTGAAGTCGGAGAGGTAGCCGAACACTGCGTCCAGGGGTTTTTCGACGACGACCGTCTTGAGCAGTTTCATGGTGTCCTTTGCTTCCGGTGGTCTCGGCCGAGGTGTTCGGCCGGACGGGTGTCAGGCAGCGAGGTGCTTTTCCACAGGGCCGTCCAGGCGCGGACGGGGACCAGGCGCGCGGTCTTCATCAGCAGGGCCATCGGGGTGGGGAAGACGATCTCGGTGCGCTCACGTTCGAGGCCGTCGCAGATGGACCGTGCGGCCTGGTCGGCATCGATGATGAAGGGCATGGGGAAGGGGTTACCGGCCGTGAGGTCGGTGCGGACGAAGCCGGGGCAGATCGTGGTCACGTGCACCCCGGTCCGGGCGAGGTGGACGCGCAGCGACTCGAGGAGGTTGATCTGGGCGGCCTTGGTCGCTCCGTAGGCTTCGGCGCCGGCGAGCCCGCGGTATCCGGCCACGGACGCGATGCCAGCGATGACGCCGTGGTGCCGCTGCAGCATGCCGGGCAGCACGGCCGCGATGGCGTTGCTCATGCCGGTGAGGTTGACCTGGATGTGCTGGTCGAAGACTTCGGTGTCCCAGTCCGCCGGGTCCATCGGCTTCCAGTAGCCTGCGGACAGCACCGCGAGGTCGATCGGGCCCAGCTCCTGCCGGATTCGTGCGGCAGCGGCCGCGATGGAGGCGGCGTCGGTGACGTCGGCGGGGAGGACGAGCATGTCCGCGCCGGCAACGTCGTGGAGCTGCTCCGTGCGGCGGGCAGAGATCGCGACGGTCGCGCCACGGCATGCGAGTTCGTGTGCTACGGCGGCGCCGATTCCGCTGGATCCGCCGACGACCCAGGCGACCTTGCCATTCAGCTTCATGCCGGCCCCCTGGTCATCTGGAGCTGGCTGACGCCGAGGTAACCGCTGCGGAAACCGGCCTCGGAGTAGGCGAGGTAGAACTCCCACATGCGGCGGAAGGTCTCGTCGAAGCCCTGGGCGTGGATGTGGGGCCACTGGCCGAGGAAGCGTTCCCGCCACAGGCGCAGGGTCCGGGCGTAGTGCGGCCGGAGCTCGCGCTGTCGCCTCACGCGCAGTGTGGTGTGGGCCGCGATGGCGTCGTCGACCGCCTGCAGCGACGGGATGATGCCGCCGGGGAAGATGTACTTCTGGATCCAGCTGAAGCTGCGCCGGGTGGCGCGGAAACGCTCGTGGTCCATGGTGATGGCCTGGATGGCGGCCCTGCCGCCGGGAGCGAGGAGCCGGTCAAGGGCGGCGAAGTAGGTGGGCCAGTAGGCCTCCCCGACGGCCTCGATCATCTCGACGCTGACGATGGCGTCGTACCGGCCGCCGACTTTGCGATAGTCCTGCACCCGCACCTCGACGAGCCCGGACAGGCCGGCGGCTTCCACCCGCTTACGGGCCAGCCGCATCTGCTCGTGGGAGAGGGTGATCGTCGTGACGTGGGCACCGCGCTGCGCAGCGCGGATGGCAAGCGACCCCCACCCCGATCCGATCTCCAGCAGCCGGGTGCCGGCCTGGGCGCCCGCGAGATCGAGGATGCCGTCGATCTTGCGCAGCTGTGCCTCCTCCAGCCGGGTTGCGGACTCCACGGGCTCGCTCTCGCCGAACCAGGCGCTGGAGTAGGTCATCGTCGGGTCCAGGAAGGCGGCGAAGAGGTCGTTGCTGAGGTCGTAGTGGGCGGCGATGTTGGTTCGCGAGCCGTCGGGGGTGTTCTCGTGGTGCGGGGGGACGCGCCTGTCGACGAGGACACGCAGCCGCTGCAGGGCCGGGGGAATCAGCGTGGTCAGCCGCGAGGCGAAGGGTGTCAGCAGGTCGGCCAGGTCGGTGCCGGGCCCGGGTCGCCAGTCCCCGGCCATGTAGGCCTCACCGAACCCGATCTTCGCGTCGCGGCCCAGCCGGGCGAAGAACGCGGCGGGGCGAACGACCTCCAATTCGGGCGAGGTCTTCGAGCCGCCGCCGAGCACACGCCCGTCGGGGTAGCTCACGCGGACAGGGACCCGCGCTGCGGCATGCTCGAAGACCACCCGCGCGATGGCGGCTCTCAACGGCACCCGTGGCCTGGTGGCGGCGGTGGGCCACCTGACGGAGGTGGAGACGGTCATGGTCAGACCCCTTCATGCCGGATGTGGTGTGGGTGAGCGCGGACGGGCAGGCCACGGAGCCACAGCCAGATGCCGTGCACCCGGATCAGGGCCGAGACCCGCTGGGTCATCAGGGGCTGGCGGATGAGTAGCCGGGCCAGGTTCCGGCGGGTGGCGGGTTCGGGCCGGCCCCGGAAGGTCGCCGAGAACGCGACGGTGCCCTCGCGCCGCAGCGTCACCGTCGTGGAGACAAGTTCCGGCCTCAGGGTGAACCGCAGTTCGTAGGTGCCGCTGACGTCGAAGAACGGGGAGACGTGGAAGTGCTTGTCGGTCACGGCGACCCCCGCCTCGTCTGGCCGCAGGAGGTAGGCGTGCCGCTCGCCGTAGGTGTTGTGGACCTCTGCGACGACACACGCGAGCCGCCCGCTGCTGTCGTAGCACCAGAAGACCGAGAGCGGGTCGAACACGTGGCCCAGGACGCGGGCGTTGGCCAGCATGAGCACCCGGCCCCGGTCACCGAGCTGGATGCCGCCCCGCGCCAGGTAGTTCTCGATGTTGCCCTTGATCGGCAGGCCAGGATCGCCGAGGTGGTCAGCGCTGCTGAAGTCCGCGAACGCCTTGAGGTGCCAGGGCTGGCGGGGGAGTGAGTCGAGGTCGACCAGCCACTGGTAGACCGCGTGCCGGAAGGCGTGCCGAACCGGTCCGGGGCGCCGGTGCGTGACCTGGCCGACGACCAGGGCTGGCAGTGGGGGCAACTGCGGGCGTGCGGGCGCGGACGCGGGCGTGAGCAGCGAGGCCGTGCTCACCAGGCCACCCCGAAGTGCCGGGCGGCCTCGACACCGGAGCGGCACCCGTCCTCGTGGAATCCCCACCCGTGGTAGGCGCCGGCGTACACGGTGCGGTCGGTGGCCAGGCTGCTCAGCCGCGACTGCGCGTGGACCGCCTCGGGCGTGTAGATCGGGTGCTCGTAGTCCATCGTCGCCACGATGGACTCCGGGTCGAGACGCTCGCGGTCGTTGAGCGTCACGAGGAAGTCCTGCGCGGCACGGTGTCCCTGGAGCCGGTTCATCCAGTACGTCACCACCGCGGGCTGGCCGGGCCGGTCGCAGGACGTCATCCGGTAGTTCCACGACGCCCGGGCATTCGGTGCGTCCGGCAGGACCGAGCTGTCGGTGTGCAACACGGTGACGTTGTGCGAGTAGCCGAACTGCTTGAGGGTGGTGACCTCCGCGTCACCCGGGTCGGCGAGCAGGCCGAGGGCCTGGTCGGCGTGGGTCGCGATGACGACGCGGTCCACCCGGGTGACCTGCCCGGTGACGTCCCGGATCTGGACGCCATCCTCGTGTCGGGTGACGTCGGTGACGGCATGGGCCGCGCGCACGTCCGCTAGCAGCCCGGCGAGCCGCTCGACATAGACCCTTGACCCACCGGCGACGCTGTACCACTGGGGTGACCCGCCGACCCGGAGCATGCCGTGGTGGTCGAGGAACCGGAAGAGGTAGCGTGCTGGGTAGACGAGCGTCGTCTCCTGCTCGGCGGACCACACGCACGAGACGACCGGAACGGCGTAGTGGGTGATGAAGTAGCCGCTGAACCCCTCCCGCTCCAGGAACTCGCCGTAGGTCGTGAGGTTCTCGTCGTACGTCGTGCGCAGGAAGGCCAATGCACGCCGGTGGAACCGCTTGACCTGCCAGAGCATCCGGCGGAACCGAGGGTCGATGAGGCGGCGTGGCTGGGCGAATACGCCGCGCAGTCCGCGGCCGCCGGCATACTCCAGCCCGCACCCCTCGCACCGCACGCTCATGCTCATCTCGGTGGGGCGCACCTGCACGTCCAGCTCGCCGAAGAGCTTGCGCAGCCAGGGGTAGGTCTTCTCGTTGTGGACGATGAACCCGCTGTCGACGGCGTGCTGCCGGCCATCCGAATCGGTGACGTCGTGGGTGTGCGCGTGCCCACCGAGCCGGTACTCCGCTTCGAAAAGGGTGACGTTGTGGGTGCGGGACAGTAGGTAGGCCGCGGTGAGCCCGGAGACCCCGGCGCCGATCACGGCCACGGACGGCCGCCGTGCGTCCGCCGCTGTGCCGTGCTCCTGGGGAGCACAACCGGTGGCGGTCGCCGGGCGGTTGGCGTAGGAGCCCATTATGTTCAACCTTCGTCTAGAGTTTGCCTAAGGATGACGCTAGCTTTCGCGGACCAGTCTTGTCAAATGACTGTCGAAGTACTGTAGAGTTTCAACATGGACACTCCCGAAGGCTCGCCGGCGCTGCGCATCGGTGAGCTGAGCCGGCGCCTGGGGGTGAGCGACCACGTCCTGCGGGCGTGGGAGAGCCGCTATGGTCTGCTGCAGCCGGTGCGCTCAGCGGGCGGCTTCCGGCTGTACTCCGGGGCGGACGAGTCGCGGGTCCGCCGGATGCAGGCCCACCTCGCTCACGGGCTGTCGGCCGCCGAGGCAGCGCAAGCGGTGCTCGGGGAGGACGCCGGGGCCAGGGCGGACCTCGGCCGGGCCACCGGGCCGCACCGCGCCCCGCGGGCGGCGAGTGAGCTCTCCGGTGACCTCCGGCGGGCCCTCGACGTCTTCGACGAGCCAGCCGCGCAGGCAGTCCTTGACCGGCTCATGTCCGACCTCTCCTTGGCGACGGTGCTCCGCGACGTTGTGGTGCCGTATCTCACCGAACTCGGGGAGCGCTGGGAGCGTGGAACGGCCAGCGTCGCCCAGGAGCACTTCGCCAGCAACGTCATCCGCGGGCGGCTCGCTGGGCTGGCCCGGGGCTGGGGGAACGGGCAGGGCCCCCGCGCCGTCCTGGCCTGCCCCCCCGGGGAGCTTCACGACCTGGCGCTGATGGTCTTCGGCATCGTGCTCAACCGCAACGGGTGGAGGATCGACTATCTCGGGATGAGCACCCCGGTGGAGGAGCTGACGCGGACGGTCGACGCGAGGCGCCCGGACCTCGTCGTCCTGGCCGCCACGCTGCCGGAGATCCTCGAGCCTTTCGCTACGCAGCTCACCGCGCTCGCCCAGCGCGCTCCGCTCGCCCTGGCAGGAGCCGGCGCCACGCCGCAGATCGCCGCCGCCGTGGGGGCCCGGCTGCTGACCGGCGACCCCGTGACCGAGGCGGAGCGGGCCGGGTGGCCGCGGTGAAAGTGCTCGTGGCCGGCGCATCCGGTTTCGTCGGCCGCCGGCTGTGCCCAGCGCTGGCCAGCGCCGGCCACGACGTCGTCGCCATGACCCGCAACCCCGCCGTCTACGCCGGAACCGGCGCACCCGTCCACGCAGACGTTCACGACCCCGCCACCCTGGGCACCGCGATGGCCGGCTGCCAGGTGGCCTACTACCTCGTGCACTCACTCGCCGACGCGGACTTCGAACGCAAAGACGCAGCCGCCGCGGCGGCATTCGGGCAGGCGGGGACGCGGGCCGGGCTGCAGCGCATCATCTACCTCGGAGGGCTCGGCGGCGACAAGGACACGCTGTCGGCGCACCTGCGCAGCCGCCGCGAGGTCGAGAAGCTGCTCGGATCGGCCGGCGTCCCGGTGACCGTCATCCGGGCCGGGATCATCGTCGGCCACGGCGGCATTTCCTGGGAGCTGACCCGCCAGCTCGTCGAGCATTTGCCCGCCATGATCACACCCAGGTGGGTCACCACCCGCACCCAGCCGATCGCCATCGACGACATCGTGCGCTACCTGCTCGGGATGCTGGCCCGGCCGGAGGCGGCGGGCCGCGTCTTCGAGGCCGGGGGACCCGAGGTGCTGCAGTACGCCACCATGCTGCGCCGCGTCGCCGCCATCCAGGGCCGCCCGCTCCCGATCCTGCCCGTGCCGCTGCTCACCCCCCGGCTGTCCTCCCTGTGGCTGACCCTGGTCACCGACGTCGACACAGCCACCGGGCGGGCACTCGTCGACTCGATGACGAACGAGGTCGTCGTGCGGGACCCGTCGATCCGCGACCTGATCCCCTTCGACCCCATGCCCTACGACGACGCCGTGCGCAAGGCGCTCGCCGAGCGCGCCCGGGCGAAACGTGCAGGCCGATGACCGCCGACCGCCGGAACCGGTGGCGGGAACGCACCACGCCCGCACGACGGGACTCCCCGCTCCCCGGCCATTTCCCCGCGGCCCACGCAGAGCCGACGACGGCCCGCGCCCGGCGCCGACGGATCGTCACCGCCACCGGCATCGGCGGCGCGGGCCTGCTGGGGATCTCGCTATCCACCAAACCCGGCTCCTCCCAGTTCTATCTCCTGACGATGGGCCTCGCCGGCACCTGGGCCGCCGGTGCCCTCAGATCTGGACCCTTCCCCCTGGGCACGGCCCAGGGCCCGGAATGCGCCCATCGCCGCCTCGTGGTCATGCCCGTGCTCACCGGCGCCGGCGCCTTCGGGCTTTTCTACGGAGCCGCGCGGGTGGCCCGGCACGTCCCCCCGCTCAACCGGGCAATCGGCAGCGTCCTGCATTACGCAGACGACGGCTCAACGCCCCTCGTGCTGCTCATCGCGGGCGCCAACGCGGTGGCCGAGGAACTGTTCTTCCGCGGCGCGCTCTGGTCCCTCGCGCAGGAGTCACACCCCCTCGTCACAACCACCCTCGCCTACGCCGCCACGACCGCCGCGACCCGCAACCCCGCGCTCGTGCTCGCCGGGACCGCCACGAGTGTTCTTTTCGGCCTCCAGCGCCGGACCTCCGGTGGCATTCTGGCCCCGGCCCTCACCCACCTCACATGGTCGCTCCTCATGCTGCGCTACCTCCCGCCCCTGTTCCAGACGCCCCGCCCGGCCGAGATCACCCGGGACTGACCGCACGGGCGGCGTGGCAGATGGCGGCAGACAGGGCACCAGCCCCACACAGAACCAGAAGATCTGCGCGCGGCAGCCCATGGATCCTGCTCAGCTTCCAGCCGCTCCGATTCGGCGGTCGGGAGTCTCTTGAGCGCGATGGTGCGCTCGGGCACCTTCACGGCGAGTAGCCGCTCGTAGTGTCTGCGTTGAGGTGGTGGCTGGCCTGCGGTCCCGGAGCTGGTCTGGGCCCTGCACGGGCGAGTCCGCTGACCTGCATGAAGACAGCAGCTTCCGCGACGGGCGAGCGGGCCATAAGACCGGCCGTCGTCGCGCTGGCCGCGAGCTGGGACCGGATTGGCCTGGGACTCCGGCCGCGTCTGGCGGGCGGCGGATCAGCTCGCTGGGAGTCGCAAGTTGAGCGAGTACGGGGTGCCGCCGATCCACGGGCCGCCGAGTTCGCCGGCCGGGAAGCAGGCGGCTCTGGCGGCCTTGGTGCCGCAGGCGGGAACCAGCGGCACCGTGATCGTCCGCCCGTCGGTGGTGACCTGGAGGTGATCGAGGGCCATGTGCAGCGGCACGCGGAGCGCCAGCCCGAGGACGAGCTGCCACCGAGGTCTGGACGAGCCGAGGCGGAAGGACTCCACTGCCCGGCAGGCGATGGTATTGCCGGCCGGGCCCTGGGGCACCGCGGCGATCATCGGCTGGCCGTCCGGCCCGGCGATCGTGACCCGCGTAGCCGGGGCAGTGCCGCGCTGGCCGAAGTTGATGTCGGCCCAGTTCAGGTCGAAGTTCACCACGCGGTAGCCGGGCTTGTGCCAGGGCTGCACCGGGTTCTGCAGGAAGCACGGCGGGAGCGGCGCGCCCAGGCCGGCCGCGGCGTCGGGCGCGGTCATCTCGATCAGCCGGAACTCGCCTGTCTCACGACCCTTGTAGATGCGGATGATGCTGCCCGCCACGCCGTGAGGTCCGGGGTGCTGCGCCGGGACCTTCGGCAGGTTCGCCCGCGTGGTGCCAGGCGCGCAGATCGCGCCCTTCTGGCCGGGCCGCCCGCCGGGCAGGCGCATCAGCAGGCTGTCGTCCTGCATTCCCCAGGGAACGGCGACCGTGTGCGTGAAGGTGAGGTACCGCGTCGTCACGTAGAAGTCCGGGACGCCCTGCCAGCTGCCGATCGTCGCGCACGGCCACATGTGGACGGGCAAGCCGAGGAACATCTCCTGGCCTGGTCCGAGTGTCACGTCGTGCAGCACCCGCGACGCCGGGGGCGGGATCTGGTTCGAACCGCCCATCCCCGGCGTGGAGTAGCGCACCGGACCGGCCAGCGCCATCCCCGAGATACTGCCCAGTGACGCCGAGACAATCGTGACCGGGTGCGCGCCGTTGTTGCGGATATCGGCGAACAGCGAGAACGTGCCCCGCTGCGGGGGAATGTAGATGTCCTCGTGGAAGCCTGCCAGGTTGTTCACCGGGCGGATTCCCGTGCCGGCGGGCGGCCCGGGGAACGCCTCAGTCCCGCAGCCGACGCTGCCGTAGCCGACCGGCTGGTACCGGCTCGCGACCGTCATCAGCACCGCCAGGATCACGCCAGCCAGGCCCGCTGCCAGCAGGACCCACCGCCACCATCGGCGGCGCGCCGCCCGGCCCGGCGGCTCGCGCGGCAGGTGGCGAAGTGGCTGCTCGCTGATAGCCGGCCGAGTTGTTTCCTGGCCGGGATCGTGCGGAGCCACCAGGTCACCTCCGCCTTCGGCGCGGGAAGCGCAACGGCCAAGCAATACCAAAAAACCGAATAATCAGTCAATCCCGTCGGCGCGGCGCCTTCGCCTGGGTGAGCGCTCAGCTGATCGCCGGACTCAGCGCCCGTATTGGTGATCTGCACGCAGCCAAGACGGCCACTAGCGGTGGCTAAGGCTCGCAGCGAGGCGGTGGGAGCGTTCCGTATGGGTGCCGCGTTCAACGTGCCGTTTCTGGTGCCGTGATCTGGCCGTTCTTACGTTGAGGTGGTCATTCGCCGCCGAGGCCTGCCTCTGGGCCTCGGCCCGCACGCCCGGAGGTATCCCATGACCACCACGATCACCTCGTCTGCTGCCCTGGCCGTGATCGAACCTGCGTTCTCCGGGGCGGAGAAGCTGACGTTAGCCGGGTTCCTGGCCGGCTACTCCGGACTGACCCGGGAGGCCTACGCCCTGGACCTGCGCCAGTTCACCGCCTGGTGCCGCCAGCGGCAGCTGCGCCTGTTCGCCGCCCGCCGCCCCGACATCGAGCAGTTCGCCCGCGACCTCGAAGCAGCCGGACGCGCCCGCGCCACGGTGACCCGGCGGCTGTCCACCATCGCGGGGCTGTATAAGTACGCGGTCGAGGAAGACCTGCTCGATCACTCCCCGGCCGTGCACGTGAGGCGACCGCGGATCGACTACGAATCCCATGCCACCGGCCTGGACCGCAACGAAGTCGGCGCCCTGCTCGTCGCAGCCGGGCTCGGCACCGCGGCCGAGCACGCGCTGGTCTCGCTGCTCGCCCTCAACGGGCTGCGCGTGTCCGAGGCCACCGGCGCTGACATCGAAGCCCTGGGGACCGAGCGAGGCCACCGGACCCTGGCGATCACCCGCAAGGGCGGCAAGAGAGCCGTCATCCCGCTCGCCCCGCGCACCGCCCGGGCGATCGACCTCGCCGTCGGCGAGCGCTGCGAAGGACCGATCTTCACCACCGCTGCCGGCCAGCGGCTGGACCGGCACGGAGCCGGGCGGACCGTCCGCCGGGTCGCCCGCCGCGCCGGGCTGGCCAAGAAGATCGGACCGCACACGCTGCGCCACGCATTCATCACCGCCGCCCTCGACGCCGGCGTCCCGCTGCGGGACGTCCAGGAAGCGGCATCGCACGCCGACCCGCGCACCACCATGAGATACGACCGGGCCAGGGCGTCGCTGGACCGGCACGCCACCTACACCGTTGCCGCCTACATCGCCGGAGCCGCCCGGTAGAGCGAATACGCCCCCGGATCACCGCCTGGCAGCCACAAAGCCGCCAGGCGGCCGAGCCCCCAGGGGGTAGCTCGCCGCGCACCGTAACTAGCGCCGCCCAGCAGATCGCGCGCCGAGGGCTCTAATTGAGTGGGGTCTGACGCTGCGAGTGAATCCCGTAGCGTTCAGGGGTCTGGCGGGCTGGCTCCCGAAGGCTCTGCCGGCCGCGCGTGCGCGGTCTGGCTTACGAACGAATTGCCAGGTCGCCGGGCCTGCCGTGGCGTGGCTCGAAAGTGGTGCGAGCGCCTGACTGATCCGGAATTAGAGATGCCCGCCGCGGTCACCACCTGCCCAGCATGACAGAGGAAAAGGAGCCGGTTCGTGGCGGCGGTGATGATCGGGATCGACCCGCATAAGGGATCGCTGCGCCACGAGGCGCAGTGTTATATCGCCCGCGCAGCGGGCGGAGATGGGAGGAGTTATCTCTGGATCTGATGGCTGACCTGGATCTGAAAGGTGAAGGGGACAATAGCATGCCAGGAAACCGGCGGCTCATGCCCAGGCGTATGGGGTGGCGTGCCGGGGGATCCGCGTGATATGGCGAAAGCTGGATTGCCTTAAGCCCAGTCTCCAGAAGGCGCAATTGTGCACCCGCCGGAAAGACGCCTGTAACCGGCGCCAGCCCCTATGGCAGGGTTGTGATCCACCTGCCGTAGTCCTCCGGGGTGATGGAGCGATGCCCTGTCAGGGCATTTAAGGAGACGAACGGGACGCCTAAGTCGCGCTAGGACGTATAACGCTGATGAACGTGGGATCGCCTAAGGGACGCGAGTCCTATGGCGACAGAGTGCCCGTAGTAGTCGCAGGGGTGACGGCCTGCCAATCTGGAGACCGGGAAAGCCGGACCACAGGGCGAAGGGGCACAGGTGACGGACGATAAGGAACCGCGAGGTATGCGCAATGCAGGACGCCGGAACGGTACTTGCTGTCCTCCGCGAGCGCGGCAGGAAGGGCCTGCCGTGCGAGGAGCTGTACCGGCAGATGTTCAACAAGAGCCTGTACTTGCTGGCCTACGGCAGCATTTACTCAAACCAGGGTGCGATGACGCCGGGAGCCTGCGATGAGACCGCGGACGGCATGTCCGAGGAGAAGATCGATCAGATCATCGCGGCGATGCGCGGCGAGCGGTACCGGTTCGCGCCGGTACGCCGCGTGCATATCCCGAAGAAGAACGGGAAGCTGCGCCCCCTCGGCCTGCCGTCATGGTCAGATAAGCTCGCCGGCGAGGTGGTGCGGCTCCTGCTGGAGGCGTATTACGAGCCGACGTTCTCTGGCCATTCACACGGATTCCGGAAAGGGCGCGGCTGCCACACGGCGCTGCGGGAAGTGCAGGAAACCTGGACCGGAACCGTGTGGTTCATCGAGGGAGATATCTCCGACTGCTTCGGGTCGATCGACCACGAGATCCTCATCACGATCCTGGCGGAGAATATCCACGATAACCGGTTTCTCCGGCTGATCCGCAACATGCTCACAGCCGGGTACATGGAAGACTGGCAGTATCACGAAACGCTGAGCGGAACCCCGCAAGGCGGCGTGGTATCGCCTTTGCTCAGCAACATTTACCTGGGAAAGCTAGACGAATACGCGGAAAGGGAACTCATCCCGCAGTACACCAGGGGAAGCCGCCGGAAACCAGGCCGCGAGTATAAAAGGCTAGCAGGCCGGCGGTGGGATGCGCGGCAGCGCGGGGACCGGGCCCAGGCCCGGGAACTTGCGAAGCAGATGCGCGTCCTCCCCTCGGTGGACCCGATGGACCCCGGCTACCGGAGGCTGTTCTATATCCGGTACGCAGATGATCACCTGCTGGGGTTCGCCGGGCCGAAGGCCGAAGCCGAGGAGATAAAGGCCAAGCTGGCGGCGTTCCTGCGCGGAAATCTCGCGCTGGAACTGAACGCGGGCAAGACCCTGATCACCCACGCCCGCACCCGCGCGGCGCGGTTCCTCGGCTATGAGATCATCGCCCAGCACTCCAGCACCAAGCTCACCGGCGGCCGCAGGTCAGCCAACGGGAAGATAGCGCTGCGGGTACCGCTGGAGGTGATCACGGCCCGGTGCGCCCGGTACCGGCGCCGGGGCAAGCCCTGGCACCGGAGCAGCCTGCAGAACCTGCCCGATTACGACATCGTGCGGACTTACGGGGCTGAATACCGGGGCGTCGTGAACTACTACCTGCTCGCCCAGGACGCCTGGCGGCTCAGAAGCTGCGCTGGAACGCCGAGACATCCATGCTGAAGACCCTGGCGGCCAAGCACAAGTCCACCGTCATCAAGACCTCGGCCCGCTACAAGGCCAAGGTCATCACCACTGACGGGCCCCGGACCTGCTTCGAGGCCAGGGTAAGACGCGAGGGCAAGCCGGACCTGGTAGCACGATTCGGCGGGATACCCCACAAGCGCGACAGGCGCGCGGTCATCCGCGACCCCGCCCCGGTCCCGGTCACCATCCCTCGCAAGGAGCTGATCCACCGGCTCCGCAAGCGGTGGTGCGAGCTATGCGAACAAGGCGCCACGGTGGCAGTCCACCACGCCGCCAGGCTCGCTGACCTCGGCCAGGCCGGACCAGGCCAGCCCGCGTGGGCGGCCCTCATGGCGGAAAAGCGGCGCAAGACACTCATCGTCTGCGCCGCTTGCCATGACCACATCCACGCGAACCCCGTCGCGAACGCGGCATAGTCACTGGAGAGCCCAGTGCACCGAAAGGTGCCCGCTGGGTTCGGAGGAAGGCTGCGCGGAAAAGGCCCGCATCCACCAGGACGCGGGACCTCGCCGCGCAGCCCATCCTGTCACACGGCGGTGGCGATCGACGCTGCAGAGACGCAGCTGGGCACGTTGCTGGTGCGCGCGTCGGCCGGCCAGGCGAGCAAGCTGGTCGAGTGGGCTGCGGCGTGGCCGGACCGGACCTGGGCAGTCGAGGGCGCGGGAGGCCTGGGCCACCTGCTCGCCCAGCAGCTCCTGGCCGCCGGCGAGCACGTGCTGGACGTCCAGCCCAAGCTCGGCTCGAGGGTCCGGCTGCTGTCCTCGGGTAAGTCAGCCAAGAACGATCCCAATGACGCCCGGTCAGTGGCCATCGCCGCGCTGCGCTCACCTGCCCGCAAGGTGGTCACCCCCGATGACCACGCGGTGGTGCTGAAGGTGTGGTCTAAGCGGCACCGGGACCTGGCCCGGCTTCGCTGCCAGGCGGCCTGCCGGTTGCACGCCGCGCTGTGCGAGATCATCGCCGGCGGCGTGCCCAAGGCCATCACCGCTGCCTCGGCGGCCGCCCTGCTGGAGGCGAACACCCCGGCCGGGCCGGTGCAGGCCGCCCGGCACCAGCTCGCCGCGGAACTGGCCGCCGACCTGCACCAGCTCGATGACAAGCTGCGCCAGACACGCAAGCAGATCACCGCTGCGGTCCGCGCCTCCGGCACCACGCTGACCAGCATCTTCGGCGTCGGCCCGGTCATCGCTGCCACCGTCCTCGGCGACGTCGCCGACATCGGCCGGTTTCCTGACCGGCACCGGTTCGCCGCCTACAACGGCACCGCGCCGGTCGAGGCATCATCAGGGAAACGGAAGGTCTTCCGGCTCTCCCGGCGCGGCAACCGGCGGATGAACCACGCCATCCACATGGCCGCCGTCACCCAGATCCGCCAGCGGCACAGCGACGGCCGCGCCTACTACGACAAGAAGATCGCGGAGGGCAAGACCGGCAAGGAAGCGCTCCGCGCCCTCAAGCGCCGGATCAGCGACGCCGTCTACCGCCAGCTCCAGGCCGACGCCCGGCGAGCCGCCGCACGAACCGGCCAAGCGGGCCCGGGAGGGCAACCGGGGAACGACTCTGACTCCGGCGCGGCCGGCTCACACCCCGAACGCCGGCTCTTCGGACAAGCCACTCCCAGGCCCGCACCAAGCCTACGCCCGGGCAGCCCGACCCCAGCTCGAGCTCATCTCTGCGAACGCACTTGACAAGACAACAAAGAGGTATTCGTTCTGTATCGCCGGGCTGGTAAGCGACGGGGTTCAGGCCGGAGCGCCGAACTGGCCGATCGGGGCGTGCCGACAGCTCACCGCCGGCGTCCGCTCATGCCGATGAGCGGACGCGAGCGCGGTCACGGGCTTGACCGACCCCCTGCGTAGGTCGGCGCCCCACCGACAACGTCATCGTCCAAGTCCGCGAAGCGGCTATCGTCACGAAGGCGGCGGGTGCCCAGCGCTAACCTCGTGTAGGTCGCCACCGAAGTCACCCGGGCACTTGACGACTTCGTAGACCGAGCCGTCGGCGCAGCCCGGTAACCCTCTGTTCGGCGAACGTCGCGCTCCAACCGGCTACCCTCAACTGCGTAGAGCCACCTAGGAAGCGACGATGGACAACTAGATTCAGCTGATCAGTGACGGCGACGGCCTAGCGGTCCTCGGGGATCCGACGGCTGTCGAAGAGTTCCTCCATTCGGAGGGACTGTGGTCGTTGACGAAGAAGCTCGACCTGCAGCGGCTCAAGTCCCTCCTCGGTACTGGGGCCGACGTCGCGCAGGCGGCTTCCGAGATAGCCGCCAACTCAGGCCAGTGGCTGAAGCTGACCCCTGAGTCAGCGCATCTCGTCAAGAAGTTCGGGCTGATGGAAGCCAAGACGCCAGGCCTCAGCCACGCGATGGTGGGGAAACCGGGCTCGATCCAGAAGTGGCTCCAGATCGAGCAGAACCCCGGATCCCTTCTGACCAACCCGGCGATGCTTTCCAGTGCCGCCGGACTTATGGCGCAGGTTGCGATGCAACAGGCCATGGCCGAGATTACTGACTATCTGGTCAGGATCGACGAGAAGGTCGACGACGTGCTCCGCAAGGTTGATGGCAGTGTGCGGAAGGACATGATCGGAGCGGGCACGATGATCGGGCGTGCCATGACGAAGCGGGAGGCGGCGGGCCGGGTCACCGACGACTCCTGGTCGACGGTGCAGGACGTGCCGGGGAAGATCGCCGACGTCCAGGGGTATGCACTTCTTCAGCTGAAAGCGATCGCGACGAAGATGGAGGGCAAGACGAAGGTAGGTGGCCTCGCCCAGTCGACCAGGGAAGCAGAGCGCGAGGTTCAAGAATGGCTCACGATCCTGGCTCGCTGCTTCCAGTTGCAGGACGCGTTCGACGTGCTCGAACTCGACCGGACGTTGGAGCCGCTCCGGAGGAACTTGACGCGTGTCGTCGAGGTCTGAAAGCTGACCGGCAGGAGCGGTTGGAAACCATCTCGCAGCACACTGGGCATCTGCTGGACCGAATGGATGCGGCTGTTGGCACGGCCAACGCAAAGATATTCTGGAACCGGACCAAGTCTCCGGCTGTGGTCCTGTCGGGGAACTATGTCGCGACCGTCGTCCATGACTTCCACGCGCTGCTCGGAATCGAGTTCGATCCCCGGTCCTGGGAGGAAAGGCAGCTGGGGTCCGCCGCGGAGATGGGATCCCAGACGATCCAGAAGACCAAGGACATGGCACCCTACGTTGCAGCAGCAGGCGTGGGGTTGCTAGGCGTGGCCGGCCTCAGGAAGAAGCTCCAGGGCCAGGGGATGACGGAGGAAGGCTCGGCGAGCGCCGGCCGGTGAATCACGTGGGCTGTCCGCTGGGGTCTGGCGGGCCGTCCATTTCCGGATCGAGGGCCTTGGTGTTTCGGGAGCTCAGCGGCGGTAGCGGCATACCGGCGCGAAAGGGGTAGAAGGCGCTTTTTGTGTTTGTCCGCTCATGCCGCATGTAGCCCGTCTTGGCCTCATGTACGAGCAGGGAGGGTGCCTCGGTCAGGGCGATAGAACCAGCATGCGCAATTGGTAGGCCTTGGTCCTCGGGCACAGTCTCGCCTGGGAATCCTCGCGGTCAGGAACTCAGGGCGTTGCCATGTCCGAAAGACGCCCGCAGCGTATCGGTCAGCAATGCGACCAGCGCCTCGAGCTGCACGTCGGCCGACGAGGAGAGCTTTTGGTCCGACCCGTCCAGCGCCCGGGCGGCGAGCCCTGCCTTGCTGTCGATCAGCCCGGCGATCCGGGCGTCGATGGTCTGCGCGGCGATGATGCGCCACGCGGTCACCGCTTCGGCCTGCCCGATGCGGTGGCTGCGGTCGATGGCCTGGGTCTGCTCCGCGTCGGTCCAGGACATCTCGGCCAGCACGATGTTCGAGGCGACCTGCAGATTCAGGCCCACGCCAGCCGCGGTCAGCGAGCACACCGCGACCGCGACGTCCGGGTCGTTCACGAAGGCTGCGACGTTCGCCTGCCGCGCTGTGGGCGTCTGGCCGCCACGGATCGACGAGAAGCGCACCCCCTGCCGGGCGAAGATCTCTTCGGCGGCGTCCATCACGTCGACGTGCTTGGCGAAGAAGACGACCTTGCCGGCGCTGCGGGCCAGCTGAGCCGCGTAGTCCGCGGCCAGTTCGGCCTTCGCCTGGCCGATGCGCCGCATCATGGTGAACACGTTCTCGCCGGACTGCGCGCCCGTCGCCTCCTTCAGCTCCGACTGGGCCACCCGGCGGACGAGGTCGTGGTCGATTCCCTCGATGCCGACGTCGGAGGATCGGTTCGCGAGTGTGGTCTTGTACCGCGCCACCATCCGGCCAGCGAGGTCCCGTTCTGCCGCCCGGATCGACCGGCCGGCCCGTTCGTCCAGCTCAACGGGGAGATCAGCGATACGGCGGGCGGGGATGTCGGCGGCCACGTCGAGCTTGCGCCGGCGCACGATGCCCAGGTCGATCACGCACTGGCGCGCCGCGGCGTAGAAGCTTCGGTCGGCAGGCGTCAGGCTAGTGTCCTCAAGCGCGTCCATCAGCTCGTCGAGGGGCTTGCTGTCGTCGATCCAGCCGAGGAACTGCCAGATTGCCCGGAAGTCCTCGATGTCGTTGATCAGCGGGGTGCCGGTCAGCGCCATAAGCAGGGGCCGGTCCGTACGGGACCTGATGCGGCCGGAGAGCGCGAGGACGTTCTGCGAGCGCTGCGAGGTCTTGTTCTTCATGAAGTGAGCCTCGTCCACGACCATGCCGCGGAAGCCGAAGTCACCGAGCCAGCCCATGTGGCGGTCGAGAACCTCGTAGTTGAGCACGACGATATCGGCGAATCCGTCGACAGCCTCGCCGTCGCCCTGCACCACCGTGGCCGGGCGGTGGGGAATCCAGCGGGCCGCCTCACGGGCCCAGTTGGTCTTGACGACGTTCGGCACGACGACCAGCAGCGGGTAGGCGTTCGCTGCCTCCGCGGCGAGCAGCGCCTGGGCCGTCTTGCCCAGACCCGGCTCATCGGCGAGCAGGAATGTCCGGTGACCGGCAGCGGCCGCGGCGACCAGCTCCCCCTGGTGCGGCATCGGTTCCAGGCCCGCCGGGGTGAACCGTTCCGTCGGCGCCGGGAGCGCCATGCACGCCGGGGCTCCCCCGCCGGCACGTTCGAAGGAACTCAGCAGCGGGCCGAGCAGCTCCCAGCTGGCCAGGCGGCACGGACGGGAGGTGCTCTGCGGAACGGCGGAGAAGTCGGGGGCGAGAAAGGGGTTCGCCAGTTGCCGGGAGATCACCAGCTGCGGCACGATCCGCCGCTCCGAGCCGGCGGAAGCTATAGCGGTCTGCGTAGGCGCGAGCTCTTCGCGCGCCGGCTCGATGCCGAAGTCCCGCTGCATCTCCCGCTTGAGCGACCGGGCCGCCTCGGAGACGCCGGAGCCCTCGGCGAGCAGCGCCAATAGCCCAGCGTCCTGGACGGCGGTCGTCGCGAGGATGGTCGCGACGCCGTCCAGGCGCTTGAGCTGCTCGGCCCGATGACTGTCGCTTCCGGCCCCCGCCCGGACGCGGGCACGCTCGTCCCGCAGCAGCAAGGCGACGGCCTGGAACTTCGTGCGCACAGCAGGCGTCACGCGGCCACGCCGGGCAGCCGCCTCGACCTCACGGACGGTTCGGGCGAGCACCGGAAGGACATCGCCGCGGTGGTGGACGCGTCGCTGCTTCCGCGGGGCGGTACGGCGAGCGCCCGTCTGGCGCTGGCCTGGTCGAGCCACAGACTTCTCCTCTGGATTGCCGGGACACGGTGGCCACGGCAGCAGGCAGCACAGTCCCGCGGCCCTGGGCGAGAAACATCCCGAGCAGCGGGCCTGGTGATCTGAACGCCGAGCCGACTTGCGGATCTCCGACGATCGACGCAGGCAGGCCCCGGCAGGCCATTTACACGAACACTGAGCCGCCGGTGGGTGGGCTGGTGACCACAGCGCGGGGAAGTCGTCGTCGGACGACCGGCTCGGTTCTCGGCTACCGCTCATGTTAACGCGCGCGAGAGCGCATAATTCCCGGCCGCACTGCGGGTGAACGTCCTCAATTGCCGCGCCGGGGCCGCGGGCTTCGCGGCGGAGCGAAGCAGGCGCAGTGTCTGGCCATGAAGAGCTTCATCGACCTGTCCTCTGTCCCGTCTCTTGCGCCGCAGCCAGCGCCGCGCGGCGTCTCGCTGCCACCACCCTTGCCACCTCAGATCCACGGCCCGCACGCTGCGCATCGACGTGAACGGCGGCGAGAACATGGCCGATGCCCGCGCCTACGTGCGCAGCCGCCTTGCCAGCCCCGGGATCGCCCGCTACCTGAGGAAGCAACACCTGGCCAGCGAGGAGTTTGCCGACGAGGTGACGGCGCGCAGCGAGGGCTACTTCGTGTACCTGCGGCACGTGCTCGATCAGTACCACGCGGGCGGCGACCTGGCCAGCCGCGAGCTCGCGGCCCTGCCGGCCAGCCTCCACTCATTACTACGACGATCAGTACGAGCGGATGCGGGCCGGCATTCCGCGGCGCCAGTGGGAGAAGATCGGGCTCCCGGTGCTCATCCAGCTCGCCGTCGCCGAGTAGCCGTTGACCCTCTACTAGCTGGCATCCGGGGCAGGACAGCGCAAGGCAGCGCCGGTGATGTCGGCGATCGAGCAGTGGCGGCAGTTCCTGGTCGAGAACAGCGCATCGCGGAACGGTCGCCGAGTGCCGGCGTACCGGCTATTTCACGAGAGCTTCCGGGAGTTCCTTAAGAAGAAGCACGAGCACGCTGCGGAGGTGGCCGAGGTTTAGCGAGCGCCGCGCGAGGACCTAGGCTCGTTCTGGTGCTCCCTCTTGTTCAAGTCAGGCACCGATTCATGCGAGCGCGAATAGACGTTCTGCGTTCCAGTCTCCCGCTCGAGCGCTCGCCAGCTGCGGACCGGCCGTCACCCTCGATTTCCTCGAAGTCAGCCAGACCTGCTCCAGAATCCGCACACCCGGGAAGGCGAGCTTACCCGGGCTCTGCTGGAGAAGCGGGCTGGCCAAGGTCAAGATCAAGACAGAGTTGTGCGTGGCTCGCGAGCGCCAGAGGAAGCTAAACACTTGGCGGCACGACTATGTTGCTGGCCCAGATGGCTCCAGCCTTGGAGTAGAGCACCAAATTGCCATCTGATTGCATAACCAAGCTGTCGGCGCCTTGTCCGACTGTGTGCGTGGCCCACACGCTGTCGACGGTGACGTGGTGGGCGTCGGGGGACACCACGATCGGCGCTGACCTGGGCGTGGCGGGCGTCCACCGATGACGTCTACGAGGCGATGGACTGGCTGGAAGGCCGGCAGCGTGGCATCGAGCGCAAGCTCGCGGCCCGGCACCTGGCCGCCGGCGGGATCGCGATGTTCGACCTGTCCTCCTCCTGGGTGGAGGGCAGTTGCTGCGGCCTGGCCGCGTTCGGCCATTCCCGCGACGGCAAGCGGGGCCGCAGGCAGATCGAGTACGGCCTGCTCACCGACCCGGAAGGCCGCCCGGTCGCGATCGAGGTCTTCGCCGGGAACACCTCCGGCCCGATCTCGTTCAACACAGCGATCACCCGGGTCCGCGACGACTTCGGCATCAGCAGCCTGATCATGGTCGGGGACCGGGGGATGATCACCGGCACCCGGATCGCTGACCTGCGCGAGCTGCCCGGCATGGACTGGATCACCTCGCTGCGCGCCCCCGCGATCGCCGCGCTCGCCCGCGACGACGGCCCCCTGCAGATGTCGCTGTCCGACACCCAGGATCTCGCTGAGATCGAGCACCCGGACTACCCGGGCGAGCGGCTGATCTGCTGCCGCAACCCGGTCCTGGCCGCCGAGCGAGCCCGCAAGCGCGAGGCGCTGCTGGCCGCCACAGAGAAGGACCTGGACAAGATCGCGGCCTCAGCCCGGGCCGGGCGGCTCAGGGACCCCGGGAAGATCGGGGAACGGGCCGGGAGGGTCATCGGCAAGCACAAGATGGCCAGGCACTTCATCACCGAGATCACCGGCACCAGCTTCACCTGCCATCGTCACCAGGAGCAGATAGCCGCCGAGGCCGCGCTCGACGGGATCTACGTGATCCGCACCAGCGTCACCGCCGCCGCGCTCGGCCCCGCCGCCGCGGTCACCGCCTACAACAACCTCAAGCACGTCGAGCGGGACTTCCGCATCATCAAGGCCGACGACCTGGACCTGCGCCCCATCCGCCACTACCTCGGCAAGCGAGTCCGCGGCCACGTCCTGATCGCCATGCTCGCCGCCTACCTCACCTGGCACCTGCGCGCAGCCCTCGCCGAGCTCACATACACCGACCAGGACATTCCCGCCCCCGCCAGCCCTGTCGCCCCGGCCCGCCGCTCACCCCAGGCCACGGCCAAGGACGCCGCCAAGCGCAACGCCGGCAAGCTGCCCGTCCGCAAATACGGCGACCTGCTCAGCCACCTGTCCACCCTCGACCGGCAGGCCATCACCTTCGGCGGCCAGACGATCAGCAAGCTCACCGAGCCCACACCCGTCCAGCGACGCGCCTTCGAGCTCCTCGGCGCCCCCGTCCCCCTCACCCTGAAGTAGCCAGTAACACCCCGGCGGCCAGCACCTGGGCCCGGCATCCGCCCAGCCCAGTGCGCCACCACCGATACCAAGATCACGTAAGTTCGGTCTAAGAGACACCGAAGACTCGATCGAGCGCTACCTCGCCGCCTTCGAGGCGCGCACCATGCCAGAAGCCCTCTGCGGAGAACGGATCCGCTCCCTCGGCGTGATGAGGGGCGGTGCATCCCGATCGCTCCGAAAGGGCTTCTCTGCCATCGGCTTTTCTGCGAAACACATGATGCTGTCATTGATCGCGGAATTGAGCGGTGAGGGTCGGCTCACGGCACGGTAGTATTTGGTCAGCTTCGGGGCCAGCTCGCGAACCGCTTCCTGAGCACGGCGATGTCCGCCGGGTTCAGGCCGTAGCGGGCGAACGCGCGGTCGTTCATCTGGTCGAGGCGGTCGCCTGCCTCGGCGAAGTCCTGGTCTTCCAGTCCTGGGTCGAGATCCCGGGCCAGGCTGATCAGCTGGGCGATGTCGTAGCCGCGGCCGAGCGCGGCAGCGGTGTCGATGTAATCGCGCTCTGCTGCCCGGCTAGCCAGTGCGACGACCTTTCCGGCGATGACGTCCGATAGGTCGAGCACCGGTCCTATGTCCATGGTGACCGGTGGGTGATGGCGGTCGAAGTACGCGATCTGCAGCCGCACCTGCTCATCACTGGGCGCGGTGATGATCCACTCGGCCAGGCCCTCGCCCATGCCGGGGAACACGTCGGCCAGGCCGGCGGTCTTGTCCTCCCGCCCGATCTGGAATCCCGCTGCCTCCAGGCTCGCCTCCACGGCCGCCGCGGCGGCTTCCACGCCGCTCTCGCGGTCGGTGAACAGGTCGACATCCTCGGTGCGGCGGTCAACGACGCCGTGCGCGATCAGCGCGCACCCGCCGGCCAGCGCGAAGCCATACCGTTTCGCTGCCCGGAGCACGACGGCGGCTACCTGCTGCTGCAGGTCCTCTAGTGGCATCAGGCGGCGGCCGTGCGAGCGGCCCGCAGCACGGAGTGGGCATCCTCCCAGGCCCGGCGGACGCCTCTGGGCAGGAACAGCCGCGGCCAGATCCGCACCAGCATGCCGCCGTCCAGGTAAACGGCCAGGTCGTCAGGCCGGGTGGCCTCGCGCAGGACGGTCTCGTACAGGCACCGTGCCATGTCCGGGTCGCCGAGGTCGAAGCTGCGGTCGGCGCTGCTCCAGAACAAGCGCAGCGGCAACTCGACCGTGCCGTCGGCTGGGCCGTGCAGGTCAGCCAGGCTCGCGGCCACGACCGCGTCCCGTCCTGGCCGGGCCTCGTACCGCGATCGCGTCCGGGCAGGTCGCGACGGCTGCGTGCTCACGACCTCCAGTGTACGGAAAAACACTGCGCTGAGCCGAAGCGCAGAGGTCCAGGCTATCGAGGAGCCGCTTAGCACGTCCCTCGGCAATGCCTGGCTGAGGGTCCCTGCCCAGACCGCGAGCAATGCTTGAAACCTGTGGATCCGCCGGGAAGGGCGCGAGCGTGAAGGAGGGTGTACCTTCCCGGTGACCGAGTCGTAGAGGTCTCAAGCAATGGCCGGCGCTGGAACGCCGGGCCGGGAAGGTACACCCATGCTCACAGTAGTCCCTGACGTGGCTGCCGCGCTGCCGGCCGGGGAGCCGTCGTCGCTGATCGACCAGATCGTGCGGGATGGTGCCCGGCAGATGCTGGCCGCGGCGCTGCAGGCCGAGGTCGCCGCCTATGTCGGCCAGTTCGCCGGGCTGCGCGATGACAACGGCCGCCGGCTGGTGGTGCGCAACGGCACCGCCGAGCCGCGGACCGTGCTGACCAGCGCCGGGGCGGTGGAGGTGACCGCGCCGCGGGTGAACGACAAGCGCACCGACCCGGCCACCGGTGAGCGGCTGCGGTTCTCCTCGGCGATCCTGCCGCCGTGGGCGCGCAAGACCCCGCAGGTCAGCGAGGTGCTGCCGCTGCTGTACCTGCACGGCCTGTCGTCGGGGGACTTCGTGCCCGCACTGGCCCAGTTCCTGGGCACCGGGGCGGGCATGTCCTCCTCGGTGATCACGAAGCTGACCGAGACGTGGAGGGCCGAGGCGGCGGCGTTCATGACCCGGGACCTGTCCGCAGCCGACTATGTCTACTTGTGGGTCGACGGGATCCACCTGGGCATCCGGCTGGGCGAGGGCAAGCTGTGCCTGCTGGTGATGATCGGGGTGCGCGCCGACGGCCGCAAGGAGCTGGTGGCCCTGGCCGGCGGGTACCGCGAGTCCGCCGAGTCGTGGGCCGATCTGCTGCGCGATTGCGCCCGCCGCGGGATGCGCGCCCCGGTGCTGGCCATCGGGGACGGGGCGCTGGGGTTCTGGAGCGCGGTACGGGAGGTGTTCCCGCAGGCTGCGGCCCAGCGCTGCTGGTTTCACAAGATCGCGAACGTGCTGGCGGCGCTGCCGAAGTCCGCGCACCCGGGCGCGAAGAAGGCGCTGGCCGAGATCTGGAACGCCGAGGACAAGGACCACGCCCGCACGGCCGTCAAGGCCTTCGCCGCCGCCTACGGCGCCAAGTTCCCCAAGGCCGCCGCGAAGATCACCGATGACCTGGACCAGATGCTCGCGTTCTACGACTACCCGGGCCGAGCACTGGATCCACCTGAGAACCACGGATGAAAATGTCAACCGTGGTGCCGGGCCCCCCGAGGGCAGGGTTTGGCTGCAGAGCTGCCGGCCGGCCGCAGCTGCCTGATACCGGCGGCCCGCAGCTGCGGTCAAGGTGGAGCGCCCCGCAGGGCCGAACGACCTTGACCGCGGCGAGGACCGCGGTAACGTCGGGCTGGTGGCGGGCGCAGCTGACCGCCGGGCGAAGAGCAGGATCTGGGACTGGAAGTCCTGCCGCGCCGCCTAGCCCGCGGGCTTGATCAGTCGCGTCCCTTTGCTGGCGGCTGCGCCCGCTGCCCTTGCCCTGGCTGGCCGCGATGGCTGCCAGGCGGCGACCATGGTGCGGTAGGCGGCTTCGCTCTGGGCGGCGAGGTCGCGTTCGGCGGCGCGGACCGCGGCCAGGGAGTAGCGGGCGGCGGCGCCCTTGCGGCCCCGGGCGGGCGGCGCCCCGGCGCGCAGCTCGAGCTTGCGCTGCTTGTGGGCGATCAGCGACGGCAGGGCGAACGCGTAGTCCTCCTCTTTGATGATCAGGTGCCAGCACAAGACGGCGAGCTTGCGGGCGGTAGCGACCGCGGCGACCTGCATGCCGCGCCGGGCCCGGACCCGGCAGTAGAACGCGCGCAGCGGGCCGGGTGCCTTCGACGCGGACCAGGCGGCCTCGACGAGCATGCCGCGGGCGTGCGCCGGGCCGGCCTTGGTGATCCGGCCGTGGCTGGCGGGCTGGCCGCCGGACTGGCGGACCCGCGGGTTCAGCCCGAGGTAACTGACCAGCCTGTCCGGTGTCCGGAACCGGGTGAAGTCACCGACCGCGGCCACGATCGACAGTGCGACCGTCGCGTCGACGCCGGGGATGGTCATCAGCCGCAGCACTTCCGGCCGCTCCAGGGCAGCCTGGCCCAGGTCCCGGTCGATCAGGGCCAGCTCCTGCGCGTGGAAGTCCAGTTGCCGCAGCAGCGCGGTGGCCGCGGCCTGCTCGTCCGGCGGCAGATCCTGCTGCGCCAGCCAGTGACGGCCCTTGATCCCGAACAGGTCCGCGGCCGGGCACCGCGGCACCAGGTTGCGGGCCAAGATCGCGTGCACCTGGTTCTTCAGCCGGGCCCGCTGCCGGACGATATGCGCCCGGCGCAGCACCTGCCGGCGCAGCGCGCTGGTCGCCGCGTCCGGCATCCACACTGGCGGCAGGAAATCAGCCGCGAGCAGCTGGGCCAGGATCGCGGCGCCGGCCCTTGTCGGTCTTCACCTTCGCCTCGGCGATCGCCCGCGTCTTCGCCGGGTTGGACACCACCACCCGGCCCGCCCGGCTGGCCAGCACCGTCGCGATCGCCCAGGTGTTCCCCGTCGCTTCCAGCGCCACCTCATCACCCGGGCCCAGGCCCGCAGCGAACTCGCGGACCCCTTCCGGCGTGGTGGCGAACGTGCCGGCCTGCGTCACCGCGCCGCCCTGCCAGACCGCCACCTGCGCGAACTCCCGGTGCACATCCAGCCCGATGCACCGCCTGCTACCCGTCATCGCCCAAGCTCCCTTCCGCGAGCCTTCCAGTGAATCGGCAGCGGATGGGCGAAGCGACACCTACGGATCCGCGCGCGCAGCGCAACCGGGCAGGTCGCAGGGGCGGCCACCTACTAACACGGGCTCTCAGCCCATCGTGCAACACCGGCCTGCCCGCCCTGCTTCACTCCCGGCGCCCCTGTCCCGGACGGTCGCACCGTATGCCAGACCACCTCGCCCCGCCAGAGGCAAACGGCCAGCGGACCGGCGACGCCTGAGATCTTCATACCGGTTACGAACCCGATCGAATCTACTTTCGCCACCGTACGGCACCGGACCAAGATCACCAGGGGCCCCGGCTCCCGGGCCGCCGCCCTGGCGATGGCGTTCAAGCTGATCGAGTCAGCACAGGACCACTGGCGCCTGGTCAACGCCCCCCACCTCGTCGCGCTCGTCCGGGCCGGAACGCCATTCGTCAACGGCAAGCTCGTCGAACGACCCGGCGAAGAGGCACAACCGGAAGCAGCCTAGAAGATCTTGATCCACAGGTATTGACAATTACTCCAGACCGCCGTTCGCCCTGCCACTATGCAGTACCGCAAACGGCCTGATACTGAACCGGATGCTCTGCTCTGCGCGCTGACTACCGACAGTTACGCAGTTATGCCGGGGTCGCGGGCGGATCGTGGAACGGGTCGTGGACCGGGCTGGGCGTGCAATGGGTGCGTCGTGTGCAATGTGCGCAATCCGGCGTGCTATCGGTGCAGCCAGGGCCTCTGGTGCTGGCGGGCGTGTTTCTCGTAATGAACAGGTCGTCGGTTCGATTCCGACAGACGGCTCTCTTCCCTGCAGGTCAGTGACGGTTACCGATTTAAATTTCGATGGTCCGTCAATCTCCGTGGAACGATTCGCGGAACGAGTCGTGTGGCCGGGACGGCCGGACGAAAGAGTTAGCTGGCTACGGTCAGTAATCGCCGGTCGCGTGTCAGTTCCGCTCGCGCACGGCGACCCGACACGCAGCCGCCAGCCAGCTGCGTGCCGTGGCAGGACATCCCGCCCTCGCCAGCCAGGCAGCTCCGTGCGCAGCGCCTCGTGCGCGTTCCCCGCACTGCCAGTCCAGCGCGACACCGTTCCGTCGGGTTCAGCGTGCCGCCGGGTTACGCGTCGTATTCTGCGCGCGCCGGCCTACTCTCACGGCGGGCACCCGCCGCCAGCTGGCCTGGTCCGATGCGCACCGGCGCTCTGCACTTGCTTGCGCCGCGATGGCCGCCGCCGCGGGCTGCTAATGGGCCGGGCGGCCTCCCCGGATGGCGTCACGGAGTGCTGCGACGAGCTCAACACGTACGCGCAAGTACGGCTCGATCTGTACCCGCGACGTTAGGTCCGAGCGGTCATCCGCGCTGCCCCGAAGCGGGAATCTGTGCTTACCAGGATGTTCGCCATTTCGATTCGGCGCGGCCGTGCCATGTAATCATGGCTTGGTCGGTGCCGGCCCGCCGGTGCGCTGCTTGACTGTGCCGATCTCCAGGCGCCAATCAGCCGACGAACCGGTCGTGGCCTCCGGCGCCATTCCTATCGTCTCTGTCGCGTGGTTGGCGAACACGATCTTGACCGCGTAGATCTCATCGTTCTCGAGCAGCGTGAATGCGGCGGACGCGGTCCCGGCCCGCGCGTCGGCGGCGTGCCTGAAGTCCGCCGCGGTGATGCGGACCGGCCCGGCGGTCGTGTCGGCCAGTGTCAGCAGGCCGCTGGCGTCGTGGTGGGCGAGTGCCCTCAGGTAGCAGCGGATCAGCCCGGATTGCTTGCTGGTCGCGTGGCCTCGCACTCGCAGCGGCCAGGAACACGATGGCACCGAGGTCGGCTGCCCGGCGATAGCACCCCAGGCCAGGTAGCAGCCTGCCACCAGGACGGCAGCGCAGGCGAGCCCGACTGCCCAGACCGCCAGCTTCGGTTGGCGACGCCTCCGAGGCGCGGACGCCTCTCCCAGTTTCACGACGATGACATCCTTTGGCTCAACCCATCCGGGAAGGCGGCCCGGACAGCGCGATCAATCCGGCATTTCCAGCGTACCCAGCGGCCCAGGCCAGTCCTGCGGGCTGAGCGGGGGCCAGGTCGAGGAAGACTGGCACCGTCGCGGCCAGGCGTGGCCGCGACGGGCCGGTCCATGCGCCACCCGAGAGCTTCCACAGCCTGGACCAGACATGGCCTGGGTTGACGGTGCTGAAGCATTCGCCGAGGGCCAGAAGGCCGGAATTGTCAGGCACGGTGCTCCGGATCACGCAGTCTGCCGCTGATGAGGCCATCGGTACCCGTGTCACCTGCCAGGCGGACCCATCCCAGCGCGCGGCCGCCTCGGTCAGGTCCGGAGACCTGCCCGCGATCCCGCCGCCCACCCACAGGTCACGGCCGGTCCGTGCCACGATGCTAGTCGGATCGCCGTCGCGGCCGAACCTGGCCGACAAGCTCTCCAGCCGCCACCGGCGGCCGTTCCAGCGGGCGAGAGCGGCGCATAGACAAGGTCACGGTAGGTCATTGAGTTGTCGTAAAAGAGGACCGAAACCCCGGGATCGCTGGTGCCTGCGGCGTACGTGGTGAGGAAGCCGCTTTGAGTCGCGTTCGGCGCGCTGAACTGCAGAACGGCGGTGTCGGCCCAGGTCGCTATCCCGCCGTGGCCGCTGACCTGGACCGTGATGGACCCGCCGGCCGGGATCGGCGCCTGCGAAGTCCCGATTCCCTCAGCAGTGCTCACGATCTTGACCTACGGCGCGTCCCCGTAGGTATCCCCTGCGGCGGTGTCCGTGGTGCCGGTGTAGTAGCCCATCAAGGTGATCTACGTCCAGCGCAGCCGAGGAGTGATTGGCCACCGATACCGTGCCGTTGGCGCCGACGCCGAATCCTGTCAGTCTGGTTCGTGTTGATTCCGGCCTTTACCCCGACGCTGGCAACGTTCGGGTCTGAGATGTCGGAGTCCCACGTGGTCAGGTAACCCGAGGCGGTCGCGTTCAGCGCAACCACGTTCACCACCACAGACGTCGCATCTGATGGCACTCCGTCTACTCCGGCGACGGTCACGCTCAGTTTCTTCCTGGCCCCCAGCTGTGCCGTGCCGCCGGTTTCTCCAGTTCCGTTTCGAGTGTCGAGAACCCGAGACAGTGGCACGCTCGCGAACTCGCCGGGCGCCGGCAGCAACGGAGGTTGTGTGCCGGGATTCGGTGGGGAGACACTAGCGAGCGCAGCCTGCGCCGCCGCTGGCTGGACCCAGCCAGCTGAGCCGACCATGCCGAGCCGGATTCCGCTGGCTCACCCAGGCCAGCACCAGGCCCCCGCGGCCGGCCCGGCGCTCACAGCCGCGGACGTCGCCAGGACCGGCGGACACGTCCGAGCGGGCAGACTGAATCAGACCCGGCCGGGCCAGCCTCCCGGCCAGGCCCAGGTCACCCTGCGACGTTCCCGCCGCTCGACAGGCGGCGGAACGTCGCTTCCTGGCATGCAGCCGCCGACCGTCACGGGTCAGATCGGGGGCGATCACCGTAACCGTCGATCTCGCGCACGTTTGCGGTCAGGATGTGTCTGACGTCGGTCACGTTCTGTAATCAACCGCAGCGGGGCGGTCCGGAGCGCCGCGGACATCTGTCAGCTCGTAGTCGGCTGAGATGAGCGACTCCTCGATCACCGCACGCGGCGGATAGCGCCGGGATGACTCGGAGATCAGCGTGGCCCCGTCAGCCGGGAAAACGTAAGTCCGCCGGATGCTCACCAGATCACCGTCTACACCGGTCACCTCGGTCCAGCTCTCGAACGCGCCATGGTCTGGAGACTCCCGCCGGACATAGGTATTGTCGCGGTTCCAGTTCAGCCACGGCTGGCCGGCCGGGTCCACGGACTCGAACACCAGGTGGCCGCCGGGGCGCAGCGCCGAATGGACGCCGCCCAGCGTCGCCAGCCACTGCTGCTGGGTGAGGAACACGTTACTGACGTTGCCGGTCATCGTGGCCAGGTCGACCGCGAGGGCCGGCAGGCCCGCTACGTCGCCATAGATCCACCGCACCCGCTGCGCGCCCGGCTTGGCCCTGGCGACGTCCAGTGATGCTGCGGCCGGGTCCAGCCCGATCACCTCAAATCCGCGCTCAGCGAGCATGCACGCCCAGTTACCCGTCCCGCAGCCGACATCAAGCACGCTGTGCGCGCCGAGTTCGGCCGCGATCGCCAGGTAGTGGGGCAGGTCAACGCGGCGTCCTTCCCAAAGGCCATAGATCCTGGCAAGCCGCGGCTCCGCGAAGATGGCATCCTGCACGGTAACCAGGCTAGCCCGAAGTTACGGCTGATTGAGTACGTGGTTGCGGGTTCTGGCCTGCGGTTTGCTGTCTACGCGGGGGCTGTTGTTCTGGCTACTTTAGGGTGAGCGGGATGGGGGCGCCGATGAGGTTGAATGCCTCGCGCTGGGCGCTGGTGGGTTCGGTGAGCATGGGCACGGTGGCGGTGGCGCCGGCGAAGCGGACCTGGTTGCGGGTCAGGGTGGCCAGGTGGGCGAGCAGGCCGCGGAAGCTGCGGTAGGGGCGGCCGGCCGGGTCGTGCTGGCGGGAGGCTTTGGCCTGGGCGGCCGGGGAGCGGGTGGCGGGGGCGACGGGGTCGCCGGGCGGGGGCGGGTTCTCGTCGGTGAAGGTCAGCGGGGCCCAGGCGCGGCGCAGGTGCCAGGTCAGGTAGCAGGCGAGCATGCAGATCAGGACGTGGGCCCGGACGCGTTCTTCGAGGTGGTGCCAGACGGGCCGCAGGTCCAGGTCGCCGGCTTTGATGTGGCGGAAGTCCCGCTCGACGTATTTGAGGTTCTTGTAGGCGGTGACCACGCCGGGGGCATCCAGGTCGGTGGCGGGGACGGGGGTGCGCAGCACGTAGAACCCGTCCAGGGCGGCTTCCTCCTCGATCTGGGCCTGGTCGCGGGTGACCGTGAGGCTGGTGCCGGTGATGGTGACCTGGAAGTGCTTGCCGGTCTTGTACTTGCTGATCACCTTCCCCACGGCCACGCCGATCGCCCCGGCGCCGGTGAGCCGCCCGGCCGCCACGCGGGTGATGAGGGGGGCGAGGAGCTTCTCGGTGGCGGCCAGGAGTTCTTCGCGGGTGCGGGCGCGGCCGGCGGCCAGGACCGGGTTGCGGCAGGCGATCAGCCGCTCGCCGGGGTAGTCCGGGCTGGTGATCTCGGCCAGGTTCTGCTGATCGAACAGGGACAGCTGCAGCGGCCCGTCATCGGCCATCAGCTTGCGGATCGCGGGGGCGCGCAGCGCGGTGATCCACCCGTACGGGTCTTGCCGCTGCGTCCCGTCGTCCAGCTGGTTCAGCGCGGCGATGCGGGCGCTGGTGATCATGCCGCGGTCGCCGACCATGACCATCTGCCCCAGCCCGAACGTGTCCCGCACCACCTGTACGATGCCGGTGAACGCGGCCGGGTCGCCGGTGTTGCCGGGGAACACCCGGACCGCGACCGGGCGGCCCGCCGGGTCGGTGAGCAGCCCGTACTCGATCTGCAGCGTGCCTTTCTTGCCGTCGCGGGAGTAGCCGCGGGCGGCCAGCGGGCAGTGCGTGCCTTCCACCCATGAGGACGACAGGTCGAACAGCGCCATCCGCGCCGGGTTCGGCGCCGGGCCCAGGTGCCGGGCGGCCAGCTGCTTCTCGATCGGGTCCTGCCGGTGCCCCAGCCAGTCCATCGCCGCGTAGATCTGGTCGGTCGACGCGCCGGCGACGCCCAGGTCCGTCCCGAGGGTGACATCACCCCACCAGGACAGGGTGGACAGCTTCGACGCCGGGGCCACGACCCGGCCGATGACCAGCGCCAGCGCCAGGTCCCGTTCGGCGCAGGCCGGGCCGAGCAGCGCGGGCAGCCCCAGCTTCACCGCCATGGCGTGCACCGCAGCGACGTGGCCGTGCGGCACCGACGCGGTGATCGTCACCGCCTGCCCGGCCGGCACCAGCCGCTCGCCCTTCAAGGTGGCCTCGATCGCGGACACCGCCTCGGCCGGCAGCGCCGACAGGTTCGCCAGCGTCTCGTGCCGGACCTTGCCGCCGTCCCGGAAGGTACGCCGGACCAGCACCGACTCATACACCCGCCGCTCCCCGGACTTCGCCACGTACGTCCGCCGGTTCCGGGCTACATGCATCGCCCCGCCACGTGCCGTCATAGCTGCGATCATACCGGGCATGTGCCGGAAACCGCTGGATCAACACGCCTATTTCGTGGCTACACCAGATAGCCACAGCCAGCGACTTTCAGCACCTCAGGACGACAATGCCTACAGAGAGCTACAGCAACTCCGGGCTAGCGAGACAGCCTGCCTGACATCCTGGTCACGAGTCCTGACCGCCTCGAGGCACGCGCCACGCCCGTGACCGGCGAGTGGCCGCTAGCCGGGCCCGACACCTTACGAGACACAGCGCAAGCCAGCCAGAGCACCGGCGGACGTGCACCTTATCTCAGACGAGCCGGGTCGGTATGGCCCCGCGCGCTGCCAGAGCTGGCGACGATGGTCTCCTGGAATGCCCGGGACTGCGTTCGGGCTGGGCTAGTCGAGGAGCTTGAGGAACTCGGCCGTGGTCAGGCCCGCCTGCCGCAAGATCGAGGCCAGGGTCCCGCGCTTGATCGTGCCGTGCTCGGGAACTATGGCCACCCTCCCGCCGGCGTCGCGGTAGATGGCGTGGCTTCCCTTGACCCGCACCCGCTCGAAGCCCGCGGCCCGAAGGGCGCGCGCGACGTCGCGGACCGGCAGGTCCGACAGCGCCGGGCTCACGCAGCGGGCAGCGCGAACGAGGTCACCAGGGGCGTGCTGGAGACGTAGCGCGCCGGGTCGTCCACTTCGTCCAGGTAGAGCCCGACCGCCTCCGCAAGGTTCGCGAGCGCCTCGTCGATGGTCCGGCCCTGGCTCGCGACATCGACCTCCAGGCACTGGGCGACGTACCAGTCATCTTCCCGGTGCACTGCGGCAGTCAGGGTCCGCGACTCGGCCATATGGTCAGCCTAACCCAGGCAGACCCGAGTTTCGTCAAGGCAATCGGGCAGCCCGGAAGGCCGGGCGTCTCGGCGCCCGGACCTGGATCCTTGACTACTGGCGGTTACCTGGTCAGGCCAGGCCGGCTGGCGGGTGCGTGGAACGGGTCGTGGACCGGGCGGAGTGTGCATCGGGTGCATCGTGTGCGTCCTGCGCGTTCGGGCGGGCTATCTGTGCAGCTAGCGCGTCTGGTGCTGGCGGGCGCGTTTCTCGTAATGAACAGGTCGTCGGTTCGATTCCGACAGGCTGCTCAGGTAGGAGCTATAATTCGAACAAACCTAAGAACTGAGTGGGACTAACAAGGGCAGCAGCGGGCTCGCGACAGGTTGCATGCAACACGCTTTCCAGCACTGCTGACTAGCGTTCACAGCTGGCCGCTGTCAGATCCTTACTCGTGGTCGGGTGCGGCGATCCGTTGCGCTGACGCTTCGCTGCCATTGGGTGTCGGCGGGGCCGGCGGCGGCCGGGTCTGCGTTAAGTCACAGCTGCCGTCAGCTTGGACATGATCTTCGTGAGCGCATCCCTCAGTGCGTGTTGCTCGGTCTCGTCGAGGCCGTCGAAGATCAGGTGCCGCACGTACTCCGCGTGTCCTGGCGCAGCCTTGGTCACTTGCGCGTACCCTGCGGCGGTGAGGATGGCGCGGGTGAACCGTCCGTCGGCCGGGTCGGGCTCGCGGCGGACGAGGCCGCGCTTCTCCAGGCGGTTTATGAGATGGGACAGGCGGGACTGCTCGGAGCCCGCGAGCATCGCTAGCTGGCCCATCCGCTGAGTGTGGCCTGGCTGCTCGGACAAGGACGCCAGGACGTAGTACTCGAGGAAGCTGAGGCCGGCGTCGCACCGCAGCTGCCCGCCGAGGGCAGCAGGCAGGGTCGCGAGGACAAGGTGCAGTGCCGTCCATGTCTGCAGTTCGTCGGGCGTAAGCCACGCGGCCTCAGCCGGCAGCGGTGCTTCTTCGGCGGCCATGACTGCAGTGTAGGCGCCCGAGACCGTCATTTGAAAATTCATGTTACCTGCGCTAGCATGACCTTGATATGAATATTCATGTAATCGGGCAGGAGGGCTTGTCAGCATGAGCGACCTGAAGATCGCAGTCATCCTCGGAAGCACACGGCCGGGACGGAACGGCAAGGCCGTGGCCGACTGGGTGGTGGACCAGGCCAAGGACCGCGCGGGGGCCACCTATGACCTGCTGGACCTGGCCGACCACCCGCTGCCGCACCTGGACGAGGCGCTGCCGCCCGCGTTCGGGCAATACGCCGGTGACCACACCAAGGCATGGGCCGAGAAGATCGCCGCCTACGACGGCTTCGTGTTCGTCAGTCCCGAGTACAACCACTCGACCTCGGGCGTCCTGAAGAACGCGATCGACTACCTCTATGCCGAGTGGAACAACAAGGCCGCCGCCTTCGTCTCCTACGGCTCGCTCGGCGGCGCTCGCGCGATCGAGCATCTGCGGGCCATCTGCGCCGAGCTTCAGATCGCCGGCGTGCGCCAGCATCTGTCCTTCTCGCTGTTCACCGACTTCGAGAACTTCACCGCGTTCAGCCCCGCGCCGTCTCACCAGGACATGGCGGCAGTCCTGTTCAGCCAGCTCGAGGCCTGGGCGGCAGCGCTCAAGCCCCTGCGCGCCAGCCAGGCGGCTGCGGCATAAACATCGCCGTCTGGATCGTCTCCGGCCTGCACATCGAGTTCTTCCCCGACGCCGGCCAGGGTTCCCAACCGCGATCAAAACGGTCAACGCCGCCTCGCTGCAGAGATCTCCGGCGGAACCATGGCCCAGGTGCTGTCCTACGCCGGGTATCTGCAGGGCCTGGACCCGGAGCAGCCGGAGTCCCAGAGGTGACATTCGTCTAACCTCGATTCCCGGTCAGGTAATTGAGTTGAGGTTTCCTGGATCCTGGTGCTCATCGTGGCGGGAACCGGAACCTCAGGGTGCGGTCGTTCCACCAGGGGATCGGTGTTTCGAGGTCTGCGAAGCCGGCGTCGATGAGGACGGGGTGGTGGCTGCGCAGGTTCAGCGCGCAGGTGACGCTGGTGTCGTCGATGTGCAGGGTTCCGGTGGCGTCGAGGAAGTGCCGCCAGATTCGGTCCGGGGTGGCGTTTTCATACCTGCGCAGCTTGAGCGCGAGCAGCCGGTAGAGGTTCCCGGCGATCACGGTCAGGGTGGTGTCGAGGTCGACGTTGAGGGGGACGCCGCTGGTGAGGGCGTCGAGGTGGAAGCCGCCGATGTAGGCGTCGAGCTCGTTCTCGACCATCATCCGCTCGGCGTAGCGGGCGAACAGGTCCCTGGCGGGGGTGGCCAGGTCGTGGGTGATCAGCAGGGTGGGCTCGTCCCGGCCGATGTTTTTCACCGCGATCTGGCGGACCTTCGCGGTGACGTCCCTGAGTTTGACCATGTCCTCGTGCAGGCGTGGCCGGCGGTAGCGGCCGGTGCGGGCGACGGTGACGCTCTTCCAGGCTGATGCGGGCAGGGCGGCGAGCCGTTCCAGCTCGTTCTTCCCGCGCTGGCGCAGGGTGAGCCAGGTGATGCCCCTGGCGGTGAGCTGGTCGAGGATCTTGTAGGTGGTCAGCTGGGAGTCGAAGACCAGCAGGCCCGGGTCGGCGCCGGTGGCGGTGTTCCAGTAGTCGGCGAAGGCGATGATCTCGGCTGCCTGCTCGGTCTTGGTGAGGTCGGCGTTGGCGTAGACCATCTCGCCGCAGGCGTGGTCCTGGGCGAAGAACGTCAGGACCGCGCGGGTGCGCTGGGAGCGGCGGGGCACGTAGTGCTTTTCCAGCTGCGCGTCCTGGCCGTGGTGGCGGATGGCGTGGAAGTCGCAGTTGAACCCGGCCTCGCCGGTGGCCAGCCCGAGCGGCCGCAGCGCGGTGATCAGGCCTGACAGCAGCTTCTGGCTGGAGTCGCGGCGGACCCGCCAGGAGTAGGTGCCCAGGTGGGTGGCCTTGGGCAGCGCGGTCAGGCCGAGGGCGAACGCCAGGCCGGCGTCGTCGGTGAGCGAACCGATGTGGTGGACGCGGGCCTTGCGGGCGCACTTGGCCAGCAGCAGGCTGCCCACCGACTGCCATGCGCTGAGCTGGCTGGTCGCTGGGTAGCCGGCCTGGCGGACCAGGTCGGGCAGGCCTAGCTGCGTGATGGCCGGGAAGAGCAGCAGCAGCCCGGCGTGGTCGCACGGCAGGGCGGTGCCGGCGGCTGGCCAGCAGGGCAGCGCGGCGGCTCTGACCGGATCCAGTTTCGCCGGGGGGCCGCGGTGGCCCTCGTCGCGCCGCGGCAGCCGCGGCAGACCCTCGGCGTCCAGGATCTGCCAGGTGGTCTGCGCTGAGACCGGCATCCCCTCGCTAGTGAGCGCGGCGGCGATCTCGGTGACGCTGTGCCCTGCCGCGCGCAGCTCCAGCACCCGGGCCCGCAGCTGGCCGGTGGCCTTGCGGGGGCCCTTAGGGCCAGGGCGGGCCTCGGTGAACAGCGCCAGCTTCCCGGCGCGCAGCAGCGTGGCCATCTGGTGGACGCTGGCGGTCGAGTACCCGAACTTGTCGGCGACCTGGCTGGCGGGCATGTCCTGGGTGAAGTAGGCGCGCAGCGCCTCGTACCGGCGCTGCGCCGCGCCGGCGGGTGCGGTGAAGTACTCCGCGCCTTCTCTCATCAAGTTTCTCAACTCATCTAGCTGAACTGTTGCCTCTGATGATAGAACTATTTCTTCCCGCCGGGATGACGCCGCGCCGTAGGGAAGCTGGTTCCTGACTGAGGGAAGGGTTACCGCTCCGGTGCGATGAGCCTTCAAGTTCAAGTTAACCCGTTGAGGCCAGCCCGGAACCGGGTGCACGAAAGAACGCTCCACCAGCGGAAACAGGGCCAAGCCCAGCCTGGCCCTGCGGACGGGACATGCCTAAGATCGCTCGCCGGGAATCGAGGCTAACAGTCAGTGTTCGGCTCGTGTCACTGGCTGCTTGCTAGACCGGGGGTGGAGCGCGTCGCGGGCCATCTGGAAGGGAGCAGCGGGTGAGGCGGAACGCAGCTAGTCCCCGATGCGGGCCGGCGCCGCCGTATCCGCGGCGAGCGCGGCCCGCTCACCCTGATGCGGGGATGTGCCACGCCCGCCCGAACCGGAGGCCTACTGCCATGAGCGCGAATCCAGGCACAACAATCCGGCGCGCGGGCCTGTACGCCGCGCTGCTGGTGGCTCTCGCCTTGCTGGCGGCAGCCTGCGGCGGCTCCGGACCGCCCGGGGCAGCCGGACCACGGAACTCCGCTGCGGCCAGCGCGGTCGCCTTCTCGGCCTGCATGCGTTCGCACGGCATACCCGGGTACCCCGACCCCGGCAGCGGCGGAAACCTTCCGAAAGGTAACGCGCAGGCGTTCGGGGTCACCAGCGCGCGATACCAGGCCGCTCAGCGAGCCTTCCGGCACCTGCTGCCCAGCAGCGATACGACGTTCACGGCCTCGCCGAACCAATGCCTGCAGACCGGCGAGTGTCCACCCGCCGTGGTGCAGCGGGCGCTCACAGAAGGTCTGAAGTTCGCCCGGTGCATGCGCCACGACGGGGTGCCCAACTGGCCCGACCCGACCGTCGATTCCGCCGGGCGCCCGTCCTTCCAGACCACCGGGGCGGGCACTTCCATCGCTGCCACGCGTTCACCGCGGATGCTCGCCAAGATTGGCCATTGCCAGAGTCAGCCCGGCGCTGTGCTCTTGCGGCAGGAATAAAGGTGCGACGATAAGAGGCAGTGCCGCAGCGACGCCCCTGCGCCGGCTCGGCCGCAACGGTTCAACGGACCCGGCGGACCCCGACGCCGCCGCCGATGCCGACCGGGATCGCGCCAGCCACCCTGGCCGGTGACAGAGTGTAGTGGCACATCCGATGCAAATCGCCGACTATTTGCTTGCTTGCCTCGGGTCAACCATGAGGCTCTGGCTGCGCAGATGGTCCAGTTCGGGAGCGGATAGCGCCACAATCGTGCCGACGGCTCGTCTCGCGCTAGCTTAGGCGTGCCGGGCTGGATATCTTCGCGACCGCTTCCCACCAGGCCATCGAGCCAGCAGGCCTGAACCGGTCGACATGCGGCAAGCCGCCGAGTGACCGGCAGCCAGGTGCTCCGGGTGCTGGCGCGCAACGTCAGAACAAGTGGCCCAGCAGGTCTACCTCGCCGTCTGGCCAGGTGTGCTGCCCGATTTTTTCACCATCAAGGCTCCAGTATCCTCCGCGGTCGCCAGCCCCAGCGTGGTTGGACGTGCAATCGGTGCAGCTAGCGCGTCTGGCGCTCCGGCGCCTGTGCCCCACCGGCGTTCCGCTCGACGGCCACGAACCCCCGCTGACCGCCACAGCCGGCGTATTCCTCGCCGACCGCGCAACTGCCCGCCGAGCCGCACGACACCGGATCTGATCAAGCACGGCATTGGGGAGCAATCGAAGAGCGGTCAGCGTCGGTAGACGTCGCGCCGGTGCCCGACGTCGACCAAGGTAACCATGTGTGCCTGGTCATCGATTCTGTAGATGACTCTGTATGTGCCTCGGCGTGCGCTGAACCTGTCGTCCAGGGGCGGGAGCAGGCGCTTGCCGACGCGATAGGGCTGGGTGAGCAGCGGCCCGGTGATGAACTCATATGCTGCGGCGGCCACGGCCTCGGGCAGCGTCTCGGTCAGGGCCCTTCGAACGGTCGGGGTGGTCCTGAGGACGTAGGGTGCGGCCGGTTCGCCGTCGCTCACCCCGCGGCTGGGCGACGGCGCATTGCGTCGGCAAGTTCGCCAGCCGAAACGGTCTCGCTGCGTGCGAGCTCTGCATCGGATGCGGCGAGGCGGTTCACGGTCTCAGTGTCGGTCAAGATGGCGAGAGTTTCCTCGAGCTGCTCCAGGTCCTCGGTTGCGAGGAGGACGGCAGAGGGGCGGCCGTGGACCGTCACCGTCACTCGCTCGTGCTGATCGTGGACACGGCTCACGAGTTCGGACAGATGCATCTTGACTTCACCCAGCGGCAGCGTAGTCATAGTCAAAAGTATGACCAAAAATCTGCATGGAGTCAAACCTTACGGTCGCCGGCGGGATGGCCGTCCGGAGGCTCTACGACGCGGGCATTCCTGGCCTGGCTTGGCCTGGCGCCAGTCGCAGAGCATCAGGTCGATTGCTCGTTGGTGGCACTCGAGTGGCGTCGGCTCAGCGCAGAGCGTGCCTTCCGCCGGACTCATGCAGGTTCAGCTCTGTGGGAACCTGCTACCGACCACAGACAAACCGGCCGCTGCCGGCAGGCGGTTCGCGCGCATCTGGTGAGGCCCCGTGACCGGCTTGCTGTGCTCGGCCTGCCCGGAAGCGGAGCGGGGTTCCCTGCGTGACTCTGTTCCTGGTTACTCTTAGCGACACTAGTCGGCTCTGTCCCCGGCCCGGTTCGTGGAACGGGTCGTGGACCGGTTCCAGCGCTCAACCGGTGCATCGTGTGCAATGTGTGCATTCGGCCGTGCTACCTGTTGTTGACGGCCTGATGGACCGCCCCGGTGATCTTGGAGGCTCTGATTCCTGGGAGGATGCAGAGTCATGCCAGCACAGCGGAAGTACCCCGAGGAGCTGCGCGAGCGCGCGGTGAAGATGGTAGAGGAGATCCGGGAGCGGGAGGGTAAGGGGCACGGGGAGATCGCCCGGGTGGGCCTCATCGAGCCCGCCGGTCGGATCGTGTTCGGTCCACAGCAGCAGCGTCGGCGCGCCGATCTTGCCGACCCAGGCGGGATCCCACGCGAAGTTCTTGCGGACCACCGGATCCTGCAGCACGAGGGTGTTGGTGATGGCGCCCAGGAAGCCTGGCCGGCTGTAGACGGCGCGGCGCAGGGTTACCAGCTCGTCGGTCACCATCTCGGTGTGGTGAAAGAGGAACTCCACCCGCCGGCGTACGGTCGCGTCGCTGGGGTCGCGGACCGCAGCGAGCGTGCTCTCCCGCAGCCGGGTCATCACCTCCGGCTTGTTGGCGATGTTGCCCGGGGTATTGAGCACCAGCCGGTCAACGCGGCCTGGATGGTGAGCGGCGGTCCAGGCGGCAACCCAGCCGCCGAGCGACTCGCCTGAGAGGTGCACGGTGCCGATGTCCAGCGCGTCCAGCAGGCCGAGGAGCTGGTCGGTGAGCACGTCGATGGTGTACGGCCGGTCGGGCAGGCCAGACCAGCCGTGGCCGACCATGTCGTAGGCGGTGACGCAAAAGTCGGCGGACAGGCCGGCGATGTCACGCGCATAGGCCTCGAGGTGGCCTCCCGTGCCGTGCAGCAGCACCAGATCGGGTCCTGATCCGGCACGGAGCACGCGGGTGCGCACGCCGTGCACGTCAACGTGGCTCAGTTCGTGGTCCGTGTCGGCGAGCTCGCCCCAAATGCTGATGTGCTCGGGCAGATCGTTCATGACGGGTCCTCCGGGAATCGGGCGCGTGCCTCGGCGACGGTGCACAGGCCGGCGCTCTGCCGCCGTGTGATGCCGAGCGCCTGCAGCAGGCGGGAGTTCTCGATGGTGAGGAATTCGGCGGGCTGGTCAGGCGAGTCGTTGTGGTGGCAGTGCCAGGTCCACGGCGGGGTGTAGATGAAGTCGCCGGCAGCCCACGCCTCCGTCTCGTCCTCGATCTCGCTGTGTCCGACTACGGAGTCCTTCCGGACCACCTGCCGGCCACTGGCCGCTGGAAGCGCTGAACAGCCCGGTATCACACTCCTCTCGCCTTGTGCCTGCAATGAGCGTCAGACGCCGCTTTCTGCCGCACGAGCCAGTTCAGGTGCTGGCCGCCGCCCTGGCAGCCGCTTCCCTCGCGATCTTCGCTGTCGGCCGGGCCGCCTACCCCATCACCGAAACCACCACCGACGCCACCGCCCTGTCTTCCGCGGCACAAGCGGCCGCCCGGCTGCGACCTGGAATCCGGCTGTCCATCGTGGCTGTGATCCTGGCCGTCATCGCCGCGCCTTCCGGCTGGTGGCCGGCCTTGCAGGCAACCGCTGCGATGACCGTACCGGCAGCAGCGTTGAGTGGGTGCGGAACTCAGGGACAGCGACTGCCGTCATCGATCAGATGACGCTTCCCTCGCCAGCCGTTAGGCCTACTTGCTGGATAGGAAATCCCGATTCGGCGGTCGGCGCAAGCGCGCCCGACCGGCAACACCCTAGGCTGCCGAAGGCCGCGTGGCCAGAAGTGCCTTGCCTGCTTGTTTAGGGAGCAGAACCCCGGATGGTCAAGAACCCGAAGGCGAGGGCGCCTGAGTTATGCAGGAGCCGCCAAGAGCCGGCCCGTCGTGTGGTGCGCGATATGCCGGAGAACCGACAACGTAGCACCTGGTGCTACTGCGTGCTATCCTAGGGGGGTGAGCGCAGGCGGAGAGATCAGTCAGCGTGATCTGCGTACCAGGTCGCGGGAGATCATGGATGCGGTCGAGCACGGCCAGTCGTTCACGGTGACTAGGGACGGGCACCGGATCGCGGAGTTGATCCCGTTGCGGAGGCGGCGCAGGCTGGTTCCGCGGGAGGAGTTCGTCGCTATGTCGCGCAATGCTCCTGCCGTCGACCTGGAGGCGTTCCGGGTAGACCAGCAGGCCGCGCTCGACGACGAGGCCAGCAGCCCGTATGACCGTTGAGAGCCTGCGACAGGGCCTGCTCGACACCAACATCGTGATCTTGCGCAAGTGGGTCGATCCGGCCGAGTTGCCCGAGGAGATGGCGATCAGCGCTATCACGCTGGCTGAGTTGTCGGCCGGGCCGCATGAGGTCAGGGGCAATGCCGAGCAGGACGCTTACGATGAGCATGCCGAGCGGGCGCGGCGTCTGGAGATCTTGCAGCGGGCCGAGAGCGAGTTCGACCCGGTGCCGTTCGACGCCGAGGCGGCTCGCCTGTTCGGCCGGGTGACCGCTGCGGTCATCGCGATCGGGCGCAAGCCGCGCAGGCGGGTCGCGGAGTTGATGATCGCGGCGACCGCGATGGCCGAGGGTCTGCCGTTGTTCACCACCAATCCCGGTGACTTCGCGGGCCTGGAAGACCTCATCCGGGTCGTTCCAGTCACCCGGCCCCCGGTTCCGCACGAGGGATCTGGTTCGGCAACGTCCTGACGCAGCCCTGACGCGGGCATGACCGTCACTCGCCGTGATGTGATCAGGCCGCGATTCGGCGGATCCGTGGAACCGGTCGTGGCCCGGACGGAGTGTGCAACGGGTGCATCGTGTGCAATCTGGGCCTTCGGGCGTGCTATCGGTGCAGCCAGGGCCTCTGGTGCTGCGGCGCGTGTTTCTCGTAATGAACAGGTCGTCGGTTCGATTCCGACAGGCGGCTCTCTTTTCTGCAGGTCAGTGACGGTTATCGATTTAAATTTTGACTGTCTGTCAATCTCCGTGGAACGATTCGCGGAACGAGTCGTGTGGTCGGGACGGCCGGACGAAAGAGTTAGCTGGCTACGGTCAGTAATCGACGGTCGCGTGTCAGTTCCGCTCGCGTCCGGCGACCCGACACGCAGCCGCCAGCCAGCTGAGTGCCGTGGCAGGGCATCCCGCCCTCGCCAGCCAGGCAGCTCCGTGCGCAACGCCTCGTGCGCGTCCCGCACTCCCAGTCCAGCGCGACACCGTTCCGGGGGGCCTGGTCCGAAGCGCACCGGCGCTCTGAGTCATTATGCGCTTGGAGTTCTTGGCCTCGGTAGCCTGCTACTGACACAGGTTCGATACGAACACCCTGCATCAATCAAGGACGCAGAAGCACAGGAGTTGGCCACACGTGAGGCGGCGGACATGAGGCTGGCTGACAGCGCCTCAGCGCAGCTCATCAGAGATGGGCTCGACGGATTGCCCGCAGACCCGACTGGCCTCAACTGACGACCAGACCAGCAGCTCGCATACGCTGACAGGCCGGATCTGGCAGGACAGCATGAACCAGGGCACCCATCCCGAAGAGCTGCCGGCCGAGGTCCTGGACGACGTGGCCAGCGTGGTCGGGGCAGAGGTCACTCTTCTCAGTCGCCTACCCGGAGGCGACCATGTGGGTGCCATGCGCGTCCAGCTGGCCGGAAGGGCACATGCAGTGCTCAAGGCAGTGCCCCGGGCACACCCCAACCACCTGGACGAGACGTTGCGAGCCCAGAGAGTGGTCGAGCACATGCGCAGGCGCGGCTATCCCACCCCGGCCTGGCTCGGAGTGGGGGCCACAGCCGCTCATGTATGGCATCTGATGGACTTCGTTGACGCGGCTCCCGTGCCAGAGCTGACCCCGTCCATCGTTGAGCAGCTGATGGAGATCATCGAACTCCAGGCTGGCCAAGCCTCCGAGCCCTATGACCACTGGTCGTACGCCTGGCGGGTCGCCACGGGTCAGGAATCGGCTGTCGCCGGGCTGGATGTCAACGAGACGCCGGAGCAGTCGTGTCTCCGCCAGTCCGTGGCCGGGCTCTCGGGGTATTCCTTCGTGGTGTCGGCCTTGGTCGAGCGCGCGCGGCTCGTGTGTGCCGACGTCCCACCGCCACGAGGGGCACCGGACATGGTCCATGCCGATCTCAACCCGGGCAATGTCCTGGTCCGCGACGGAGCGGTGGTGGCGGTCGTGGATATCGGGAACGCAGGTAGCGGCACGCGGGCGACTGATCTCAACACTCTCCAGTGGTACACCTTCCAGGATCCGCTGGACGGTGTCCGAAGGCGGCTGTGGACGAGAATCCTCGCCCTGGTCGGCTGGGAGGGGGCGGCGGTGCTCGCAGCGACACGGATCCTCCTGCAGCTCGAGTGGCCCATCCGTCACGGGCGCCACGATGTCGTTGCAGGGGTGGTCAAGCGCGGCCATCGCGCCCTCGACGAGCTGAACGCGCTTCGCTAACTGTCGCCGGTCCGCTGCGGCTGCGAGGGCGTCGCACGCGACACCGTGATCCGGCGGTTGGCTCGGACGGACCCTGACCAAGCGTGCAGTCGACGTGCTGGCCTACTTCGACCGGCCTGGCACCAGCAACGGACCCACCGAAGCGATCAACGGCCGCCTCGAACACCTCCGCGGCTCCGCCCTCGGCTTCAGCAACCTCACCAACTACAGCGCCAGATCCCTACTCGAATCCGGCGCATTCAGACCCCGACTACACCCCCGATTGTGAAGAGCCCATTATGGGGGTCAATGCTGGCGACGGGGCGGGCTGCTTAGTCTTCCGGCTCCCTGTCCTCGTCGTCCCAGTCGACCGACGCGTCCAAGCTCAATGCGCGATCGGCCACGATGGTCACGGTATCGTCCTCCCAGGCGACCACCGAGTGATCCGCCCAGTCGTCCGGCGCGAATACGCAGCGAGGGTCATCCCATGCCAATACCGCCCTCTGGATTGTCGTCGTTGCGCACGCGAGCTCCGGCGTTGAACTCGCTCATCGCTCCCGCCTCCCAGGTCTACGCTCCGTCGGAGACTGTGCCACTGGCCGCGCAAGCTAAACCAAGCGCGTGCTCTGGCCGCCGCCATCGCGGGCGCGGCGGTGGCCAGGCCGGGATCCCGCTCGATGCCTGGTGCCGCTGACATCAGCGAGCTTTGGAGTCATCAGGATACGCAGACGGCTTCGATGAACTCCCCGATCAGGGTTTCAGGCAAGTGCCGCGCTAGGTCGGCTTGGCTGATCATGCCTACCGGCTGCTGGCTTTCGATGACCGGTAGCCGATGGATCTGGTGTTGCTCCATGGCACGCAGAACCTCTGTCACGTCCGCCTGTGATTCGATGGTGACCGGCATGCCATCGGTCAGCTCGCCCGCGGTGACATTCGCCGGGTCAACGCCGCGGGCGATGCACTTGGTGACGATGTCACGGTCGGTGATGATGCCACGCAGGCGGTCGTCGTCCCCGCAGACCGGGAGCGATCCGACATCGAGGTCGCGCATCTGCTGGGCGGCGTGCTGCAGTGTCTCGTGTTCGCCGATGCACGTCACTCCGACGTGCATGATGTCTCGCGCCGTCGTCATCACATACCCCCTGGGTCCGGGAGGGGCCACGCCCCTGCCTTCGCTGTCTCATCGTTGTTTGCTTCTGGACTCGGCTGCTGGGCCGCCGTCAAGACCCGCGGCCCACACCTCGCTAGCCCGACGACTCTTCTACCTGCACGTCGATCCAGCCGATGCACCGACCAACGCCGGGAGCTACCGCCGCTTCGCCTGCTGACCCGTTGCTGATCAGAGATGCTGCCCAGCGCACCCGGCGTTACACATCGATGATCAGGCTGCCTGATGGCGCCCGACCGTGCCGGGCCGCCAGAATGCCGCCGCTCAATTGCAAGGCGAGCCGCGTGCCTGTGCCCCTGTTGGAAGGCGGCTTGTCGGCGGTCGGCCGACGCCGACTCTGTATGACGCGGATTTGGCGCAAGGACTGTCGGCTGCGACCCCATCTACGCGGCCTTAATGCCGGGTTCGGCCACCGCACGCCAACGCCAGGCCGACCAGTGGCGAGAGGCGAGGGCACTGAGGCGGGGCCGGGTCGGCCCCGGCACCTGGCGTCCAGGCCGCGCAGGTTCCGGACTATGTGCATTGCGGCTCAGGACGTCTGCGTCTCAGCGCCGCGCCGGTCTCGGACCATGGCTACCGCCTGTTGCTGGGTAAGCCCGGAGCCGACGGTGAACGCCTGATCGAACCGGGCCGCGCCCAGCCTCTGGCGGACCTGGGCCACCAGTTCGGCTTCCACCTTCCGCAGGTGCGGCCAGGCCGCCAGCCCGACCCGGCGGCGCAGGCCCTCGGCCGCGCCTTCCAGCCGCGCTGCCCGCGCCGGGTCCCCGTCTGAGAGCGCCAGCCAGGCATACCCGGCCAGGCACAGAGTAACGAACGCGGTGCTGCGGGCCGCCAGGCTCAGGTCCAGCGCCTCGTCCAGCATCGCCCGGGCCTCATCCAGCTTGCCTCGCAGCACAGCCAGGATGCCCAGCTGCACCCGGGAGCCCGCGGCGAACCAGTCACCGCCGGACGCCTCGGCCAGGTCACGCGCCTCGCGCAGGTGGCGAGCAGCATCGCCGTATCGGCCCAGCGCCATCTCCACCGAGCCGGCCGTGAATGCGGCCATGCCCCTGTATACGGGTTCGTCCTGGCCGCGGAGCTCGTCCAGCGCGACCGTCACCTCCCGCAGCGTCCCGTCGAAGTCGCCGGTGATCGGCAAGGTCCACGCCAGGACTAGCTGCGACACCGCGTGCAGGAACGGGTCCCGAATCCCGGCCAGCAGCGGGGCCAGACGGCGGCCGGCGGCTAGCGCCGTCGTATCGTCACCCCGGTCCCCGCCAAGTGCCGCCGCCGCAAACGCCAGCTCGGCCCGCGCCTGCGGGTCCAGCGTGTCGGCGGCGGGCAGCAGCTGCTCCACCCAGGACGAGGCCTCGCGCTCGAGTTCCTGCGCCGTCCAGAACAGATACAGGACCCGGAACAGGTGGGGCAGCGGCTCGCGGTCGTGGGCCAGGTACCAGCGCGCCGAGGCGGCCAGGTTGCCTGCCTCGGCGTGCAGCCGCTCCAGCGATTCGCCATGGCCGGTACCGCGCAGCGGCCGGTCCGCCTGCTCAGCCAGCGCCCGGTAGTCGCCGGCGTGCCGGCGGCCGATCTCGGCGGCGTCGGGCCGGACCGCCAGCCGCTCGGCGACGATCTCGCGGACGGTCTCCACCATCCGGGTGCGGGGCCCGTGGTTGGTGCTGTCCAGGTAGACCAGGCTGTGCCTTGCCAGCGCCTCCGACAGCTCCAGCGCCCGGTCCTCCTCCAGGCCCGCCACCGCCGAGGCAGCCGCGATGGTCCAGCCGCCGGCGAACACCGTGGCCACCTCCAGCAGCGACCGCTCGTCGCCGGTCAGCAGGCCCACGCTCCATTCCACCGTGGCCCGCAGCGTGCGCTGGCGCCCGGGCAGGTCCACCGCGCCGGTGCCCAGCGCGTCCAGCGACCTGGCCAGGCGGTCCAGCAGCGCGGCCGGGTCCAGCAGCCGGGTGCGCGCGGCGGCCAGCTCGATGGCCAGCGGCACGCCCTCCAGCCGCCGGCAGATCTCCGCCACCGCCGCCGCGTTGCCCTCGGTGAGGGCAAAGCCGGGGCGCACCGCGCGGGCCCGGTCCACGAACAGCGCCACTGCGGGCGAGGCCGCCACCTCCGCGAACGAGGCGGTGCCCGGATCTGCCGGCAACACCAGCGGCGGCACCGGGTACTCTCGCTCGGCGCGCAACCCCAGCACCGTGCGGCTGGTGGTCAAGATCACCACCCCCGGACAGCGGGCCAGCAACTCGCCCAGGTCCGGGGCGGCCTGAACCACCTGCTCCAGGTTGTCCAGGAGCAGCAGCCACGCGCCGTCGCCGAACGTCTCGGCCAGCGCCTCCACCGGCGCGCCGACGCCGGCCAGGTCGGCCCCCGCCGCCCGGCCGATGGCGGCCGGGACCAGCCCCGGATCGGTTACCGCCTCCAGCGGCACGAACACCGTCCCTGCGCTGAACCGGTCACCCAGCCGCTCGCCCACCGCCACCGCCAGCCGGGTCTTGCCGACCCCGCCCGGGCCGGTCAACGTCACCAGCCGCACCTCAGGACCCTCAACCATTCCGGCGACCTCATCGACGGCCCGCTCCCGGCCGAGCAGCGACGTCGTGCTCACCGGCAGCAGGCCGCGGGCGGCCGCCGGCTTCGGCGCAGCTGCCGCGGCCTGGCTGCCGGCGGCGAACCGCTCGCTCAGAAGCACTGCCAGGTCATCACGCACCAGCCGTCCCAGCTCAGCGGCAGTCCGGAACGAACGATAAGACGCCGAGGCCTCGTCCTTGACGCGGGCCAGCAGGTTGGCCAGGCCGGGCTCGCGATCAGGAGCCGGCGTCTTGACATACAGGAGCCGGGGCAACTCGCCAGACAGCTCGAACTCCTCCTCCAAGCCCGAGACCTGCATGCCCGGGACCAGCTGCCCGTACCGCTGCCAGTACAGCCCGATGAACACATCGCTCTGCGCCAGGTACGCCCGGTAAAGCTCGGCCGGAGGGTACGGCCGGGCGCCGAGCTCGAACATCACCGGGGTCAGCCTCAGCGCCGAAATGGCGCGCGAGACAGCCCGCCGCTCCTCAGCTAGCTCACCCAGCGTGGAACTCACGAACACCCGCAGACGCCGGTCTGGGGTCCGGATCACTACAGGGCAGCCGAGACGACGCGGGCGTGCAGCTCGCTGACGGGCATCAGGCCGGCCTGGCACCCGCGGCCCGCAGCGCCGGGTGGTGTTCTTCCCAGGCCCGGCGCACGCCGGCGGGCAGCCGCAGGTCCGGCCTCCGGTCCGGGCTGCTCCAGAACTGGTGCAGCGGCAGCTCGACCGGGTCGGATACCGGGCCGGCCAGGCTCGCCAGGTCCGTGACCACGATCGCCCGCCGCCCCGGCCGCGACCGGTACTGCGTCCGCACCGCGACAGCACTCGCCGCATCCATACCCCAACGATAGCCTGCCCGCCGGCCTGTGAACTTTGTTCGAAGGAAGCGGCAGGGTACCTGTGCCACGGCGACCGGGACGCGTCGCCGGCCCGGTTCGTGATGCGTCGGTATCGCCGGGCACCGGCCCGCGGCGTGCGTTCACACCTGACCGCGAGGGCCGGCTGATCCTTGTTCGCCGCCCCGCGGGACTGTCGGCCAGCTGGCTACCGACGGTGACGAGGCTAGGCCGTCTGGCTGGCGGCTCCGTGGAACGGGTCGTGGACCAGGTGTGGTGCTCAGCGGGTGCGTCGTGTGCATTCTGTGCGTTCGGGCGTGCTATCGGTGCAGCTAGATCGTTGACCGGTAATTTGTGGCTGGTGAGGGCCATGGTCGGCGACACGCCGCGAGTGGTCCGTGAACGGTAAGTGAAGAGTGTCCAGAATCGGCGTGTCTACACACGTCCGGACCCTGGAGCCCGCCCGTGATCGCCGACCTGGACACTCTCCTGACCGCACTTTACGTGGAACTGGCCGACCGCATCATCCCCTCGCCCGGCCTCGTGCGCCGCGGGCCGGGCAAGCCGCCGGAGGTGACCGACGCGGAGCTGGTGTGCCTGGCCGTGGCGCAGGTGCTGCTGCGCTACGACGATGAGCGGCACTGGCTGCGCGCAGCCCCGCGCCGGGTCGGGCACTTGTTCCCGCGGCTGCTGGGCCAAAGCGAGTACAACGCCCGGGTCAAGGCCGCCGCGCCGCTGATGGAGGCGGCGCTGCGGTGGCTGGCTGCGGCGACGCCGGGCAGTGCCGAGATGCTGCGGCTGATGGATGCCACGCCCATCCCGTGCGGGCAGTCCGTGGTCACCGCGAAGCGCTCTGACCTGTTCGGATGGGCCGGCTACGGGTACTGTCCCAGCCACTCGCGCTGGTACTGGGGCAGCAAGCTGCTGCTGATCTGCACCTGCGACGGCACGGTCACCGGGTTCGCCCTGGCCAGCCCCAAGCTCGCCGGGGAACGCGGGGAAGCCCGCCAGATGCTGGACCGCCAGCCGGCCAACCGCCCCGCCCCCGGCACCGTCATCGTGACCGATAAGGGCCTGTCCGGCGAGGACACCGAGGCCTTCTTCGCCAGCGAGGACCTGGGCCTGACCCTGCTCCGCCCGGCCCGCAAAGACGAGAAGACCCCCCGGCCGTTCCCGAACTGGCTGCGCCAGCGCGTCGAGGCCATCATCTGGACCCTCAAAAGCCAGCTCGGCCTCGAACGCCACGGCGGCCGAAACCCAGCCGGGCTATGGGCCCGGGTCCTCCAGCGGCTGCTCGCTCTCAACGCCTGCACCTGGCACAACTGGCAGATCGGCGCACGCGTCAAGCGGTCCCTCATCGCCTACGATCACTGAGCTGCCCGTATTAATCGGTCAACGATCTAGCGCGTCTGGTGCTGCGGCGCGGGTTTGTCGTAATGAACGCTGCGCTGCCGGCCGGCCGGCATCCGCGTCGTGCGGCGCGCAACCTGCGGCCACCGTTGCGGGCGTGCTCGATGAACGGCTCCAGCTTCTTGCGGGAGGCCAGGGCGTTCTTGACGGCCGAGGTGAGCCTGTTGGTGCGGTGCAGCCGACCCCGGCTTGTAACGGTCAGCATCAGCCGACGGTTTACCCCGACGAACTTGATGCCGTGCCGTGAGCCGCGCCGCCGAACATCCGCCGGCTGACGGATGTCTTGCCCTGCAACTGTCATGAGACTTGCGATGCAGGTTGTCGATCCAGGGTCTGGCTCGTACGTCAGCGGAGCTTCGCCAGGGAACCGGGTGATTCGAAGGGGGCAGGTCAGAGATGGCTAAGGTTACTGGTCGGATTTCAGGCGCCATTGCCGCCCGCAGCAAGGCGAACCAGAGCCCGGATCACGCCCGAGAGCGTGTGCGCAAGCCGGCTCGTATTAGCCTGCTGCGCCGCGCCCGCCTGCGATCGGTACCGCAGCCAGATACAGGCGGCTGGTCATGCCCCGACTGCGGGTTACCGACCCAGGACCCGGTCGCAATCCGGCTTGGCTTTTGCGCCCGGTGTCATGAGTTCACCGGCATGTGCGCAGCGGGCCGGAAGATCGCATGTTCCGACGTGATGTCCACGACGACCTGGCACACGCCATGCACGAATCTCGGCGCTTCAGCCTGGCAGATCTCGCAGGGCGCAATATCCCGCGTGGCGCTTTTGTGCCCTCAGCATGACGCCGAAGTCAGGGCCCGCAGCACATCGTGGCTCACCGAAGCGATCCCGCTCGCCCGTGTAGACTCCGTCGGCACCCTGCCGACCGGCCCACAATGTGAGTCCTGATGGCCGACCTCTTGTACCTGGTGCCGCGGCGCTCCAGTTGAATCGATCACGTCCTGAGGCGTGAAGACCTCCTGCCCGATCCGAGCGCAGACTGTCAACGGCACGCCAATCTCCCAGAAATACTGACTCGCAGCAGTTCGGACTGATCATTGACAGCTGTGCCTGCCTTCGCCGTCCAAGTCCGAGCCGGTTCACAATGGTTCCGTGGTTGGTCAGATCCCCCCATCAAGCCGAGAGCGACTGCTGACATCTGCGCGCCAACGGCTGCCGGAGTCAGAGCATATTGCGATTTCAGTCATTCCCGTCACGCTGGCAGGCTGGCTTCACCGAACTGCCAGTAGCAGGTCCGTGCATCTTCACCATGCCGCTCAGGGACGGACCGGCCCGGACGTGCTGACCATGGCCCCGGCGAAGCGCCGTCCTTGTCCGGCCAGACTTGCGGGCCTGTCTGATGGCTGATCGAGTCGAGCGGGTCGGGAACACCGTCCGGCGCCCGATGGAGTACTGGTCGCCGGCCGTGCACGATCTGCTCCGGTATCTGGAAAGCACCGGCTTCCCTGCCCCGCGTGTGCTCCGCGCTGAAGCCGGTGTCGAGACGCTTACCTGGATCGACGGCGAGGCCGGACCTGACGGCTGGGCGAAGGTGATCCCGGAATCCGGGCTCCGGCGGTGGGCCCGGTTCCTGCGCTCCTACCATGACGCGGTTGCTGGCTACCGGCCGCCAGAAGACAGCGCGTGGTCAAGCGGCACGGCGAGTTGCGGTTCCGGTGAGGTGATCTGTCACGGGGACTACGGCCCGTGGAACGGAATCTGGCGAGGCAACGATGTCGTGGGACTCATCGACTGGGACCACGCCAGGCCCGCACGGCCGCTGTTCGACGCGGCCTGCGGACTGGAATACGCCGCTCCCTTCCGCGATGACGAAGAATCCGTCCGCCGGCTCCGCTATCCCGGGCCGCCAGATCGCCGCCGCCGGATCGAGGTGTTCTGTGACGCGTACGGCATGCCGGTCCCAGACGATGTCAGCGCCTGCGTGGCATGGCAGCAGCGCCTGGTAGCCGCCAACTGCCAGGCCATCGCGCGCCGCGGCATCCAGCCGCAGGCAACCTGGGTCCGCCAAGGCTACCTGGATGAACTTCAGGCCCGGATCGCGTGGACCCAAGCAAGCGGCCTCTGACCCCGGACCTTAGGGCCCCGATGCGCCGCTGTGCTCTGGGGTCGAACCGCAGCACGGCGCCCTGCGGACGGTCATGATGCTGGCAATGCCAGTGCGCATGAAGGAACGCGGCGGAATGGGCGCGGGCTGAGGCGCCGTGGCTGACCGGAGTCGGCCGAGTGGACGACGACCACCTCGAACCCGTGGACCGGCTGCGACGGTATCTCGCCGGGGATGCGTCCACTGCTACGCCCTGGCGCTCGCCTGCCGCCTGAGGGCGATGGGCAGTTTCTCGCGCGAAGGCTCTGACGCAGGACGGGTGGATGGCGGGTTGCTAAGAAGACGCTGGCCGAGCTCCAGCGGCAGAGCGAAGGGAACCAATTGCCCCCATCATGTGCCCGGATCGCCGGGGCAGCCACTGGTGGTTGCACTAGCGGCTGACGGCAGGCTCGATGGACTGGAGCAGGTCGGCGACTTTGGCTTTGATCTGGTCGCGGATCACGCGGACCTGTTCGAGCGTCTTGCCGTCCGGATCGTCGATTTCCCAGTCTTCGTAGCGCTTGCCCGGTAGCAGGGGGCAGGCGTCGCCGCAGCCCATGGTGATGACGACGTCGGCGGCGGCGAGGAATTCGTCGGTCCAGGGCTTGGGGAACTCGGCGGAGATGTCGACGCCGGCCTCTGCCATCGCGGTGATGGCTTCGGGGTTGACGTGGGCGGTAGCTGCGGAGCCGCCGGACCAGGCAACGGCGCGGTCACCGGCGAGGTGAGCGAACCAGCCGAGCGCCATTTGCGACCGGCCGGCATTGTGGACGCACACGAACAGGACGGAGGGCTTGCGATCGGTGGCCTCGATCCGGGCGTGAGCGAGGGCCCGGAGGCGCAGGCGTGCGAACCGCTCGGCGCCGATGACAAGCCAGTCCCTGACTTTGGCGGTCGCGGCGAGGTCGGCGAAGCTGGTTAACAGCAGCGATTGGATGGATTCTTCGCCGAAGACACCGCGGTACTGGTCGTGCAGTTCGCGGGCCGCGGCGGTGAGGCACGTGCGCTCGGCTGGCGTCATGTGGTGAGTTCCCTGAGTTCCCGGCATCGGGTTCTCCTTTCCGTGCGCCCGGAGACGGGCGCTCTGCCTCAGGCAGGTGATCTGGCTGAGAGTGCCTGCCTGGTCCAGGCCTGGGCGCCCATCTGGACCGCCTCCCATGGGCTGCCCAGCGGCGGGGTGTAGGACAGGTCCAGGTCGCCGATCTCGTCAATGGTCATGCCGTGGAAGATGGCTGTAGCGGCGATGTCGATCCGCTTGGCGATTTCGGCGTCACGGTGGCCGAACAACTGCATGCCCAGGAGCCGGCCGGTGTTGTGGTCGCCGGTGACGCGCATGGTGATCCGGTGGCTGCCGGGATAGTAGGCCTTGTGGTCATCGGCCTCGGACTGGACTGTCACAGGCTCGAATCCGGCCGCGGCCGCTTCGGCGTGACGGAGGCCCGTGCGGGCTGCGACCTGGTCGAAAATCTTGACGACCTGGGTGCCGAGGCTCCCGGCGAACTCGCGGCTTCCGCCGAGAGCGTTCTCGCCGGCCACCCGGCCTTGCTTGTGCGCGGTGGTGCCGAGCGGCAGGTATGTCTCGCCGAGCAGCCGGTGGTGCGTGACCACGCAGTCCCCGGCGGCGAACACCTCGGGAAGGCTGGTGCGCATCGCACGGTCGACTGCGATGGTTCCCTTGACGCTGAGCAACGCTCCTGCCGACGCGGCGAGGCCGGAGTCGGGCCGGACCCCTGTCACGGCGAGGACGAGGTCGGCTGTTTCGCGGACGTTCTCGCCGTTGGCGGTCGCGTCCACCTGGAGCCGGCCTGGCTCGCCGTGGTCGGCCCGGCTGATCTGCCGGACGGTCGTCCCGGACAGGACTTTGACGCCGCGGCTAGCCAGCTCGGCGTGGACGAGCGCGCCTAGCTCGTCGTCGACGGTCGGCAGCACTTCGGGGAGTTGCTCGACCTGGGTGACGGCCAGTCCGCGCGCGGTCAGCGCCTCGGCCATCTCCAGGCCGATGTAGCCTGCGCCGACGATCACTGCGCTGGCAGGCTGGCGTTCCTCGAGGGTGCGCATTACGGCGAAGGTGTCGCCCATGGTGTGCAGCTGGTGCACGCCGTCGTCCGGACCGAGCTCGTCGAGGCCGGCGATCGGCGGCCGCACCGGGACCGCGCCGGTTCCGATTACCAGCTGGTCGTACCTGATCAGGCCTTCGCTCCCGCCGGGCCCGCTGACCACGACCGCGCGTCCGGATACGTCGATGCCGCGGGCGGTGGTGTCAGGCCGCAGCGTCATGCCTGCAGCCTCGAGATCAGCGATAGTTCGGTGGGCAAGGTTCCGCCAGTGGCTGACTTCGCCCGAAACGTAGTACGGGATCCCGCAGATCGAGAAGTTCGGGTAGGCGTCCGCCAAGACCACTGTCACGTCGGCGGACGGATCGATCTCTGCGATCCGCAGCGCCGCGCTGATGCCCGCGTCGCTGCCGCCGATCATGACCACGTGCATGACTAGCTCCCGTCGCTCACGAGTATCGAGTGCGGCCATCCTGGCGGCCATCGGCCATGACGGCATCACTGTCTTTGCTGGCATGGGCACGATGGGGGATCACGATCCGCTCGGCGTCGGCGGGCGTGACTCCGGGATACAGCACCTTGATCAGGCCGATGGCCATGGCGCCACCGACGATCTGCGCGCCTATGAACGCGGGCGCGGACGCGGGCGCGATGCCGGCGAAGGTGTCGGAGAACACCCGGCCGACGGTGATCGCCGGGTTAGCGAAGCTAGTCGACGAGGTGAAGAAGTACGCCGCTCCGATATACGCGCCGACGGCTGCCGGCGCGGACCTGGCCCGTCCCGACCGTGCCAGGGCGAAGATCACCAGGATCAGTCCGAGCGTGGCCAGGACCTCCGACAGAAGATGCGGCGCGCTGGCCCGGTCTTTCACCGAGATGCTGACCGCGGCCTGCCCGAACATCAGGTTCGCCAGCACCGCCCCGGCAATGCACCCGGTGACCTGCGCCGGCAGGTAGGCGGCGGCGTGCCGCCAGCGCAAGCCGCCGAAAAACGCGTCCACGAACGAGACGACGGGATTGAAATGGCCGCCCGACACCGGGCCGAACATCAGGATGATCGCGAACAGGCCTGCCGCTGTGGCCGCGGCGTTCTCGAACAACTCCAGGCCCGTGTCGGCCGGCGACAACGCAGCCGCGGCGATGCCAGAGCCGATCACGGTGGCAGCCAGGAACGCGCTGCCCGCGAATTCCGCGGTCAGCCGCCGCCACAGCGCAACTTCGCCCAACGCCGCCAGCCACCCTGAATAGACAACCGTCGATGCAGCACAGCTTGCCAGCCTGCATCGAAATTCGTCAAGATAGAGCGATGTCGATCCGAGCGACCCGCGACGAGCTGGCCATCGTCGGCCTGCCCGAGAGCGGTGCCGACGCCTGCAGCCCGCCCCTCACGGGCCAGCCGGTCGATGGGCCTGCTGCCGCTGGGCTCGCGCAGGCCTTTCGCGCCCTCGGCGACCCCGTCCGGCTCCGCCTGGTCTCCCTGATCGGCGCTCATCAGGGCGGTGAGGTCTGCGTGTGCGACCTCACGTCGGCGTTCAACCTGACCCAGCCGACGATCAGCCATCACCTGAAGGTGCTGCGCGAGGCCGGCATCATCGACAGCGAGCGGCGGGGCACCTGGGTCTACTACCGCCTGGTTCCCGCCGCCCTTGAGCGCATGAGCGCGCTGCTGTCCGCTCCGCCGGCTAGACCCGCCGGCTTGAACCCGCCGGCTTGAATCCGCCGGCTTAGACCCGCCGGCTTGAATCCGCCGGCTCAGCAGCACTGGCCGGCCGCTTCGGAGCCTGCGCCGACGGCCGCCGGGCTTGTGCCGCAGCACTTCGGCGCGTCTCCGGCATCGAGTTCGGCTTCGACGGTTGCCCAGCGCTGCTGGTCGCCTTCACCCCAGAAGGTCTGGCTGTCCTCCTTCACGGTGTAGATCTCCCACCGCTCACCGTGGGGCGTGCCCTGCACCCAGAACTTGTCCTGCTTCGCGTAGCAGCACGTGGTGTCCCGCTCGTCGACGGACGCCAGGCCCGCCGCGGCGAGCCTGGTCTGCTCCGCGTCGACCACGTCCGTGTCTGCGACCTCGATCCCGAGGTGGTTCAGGCTGCCGCCCTGGCCGCGATTCTCGAGCAGAACCAGCTTCAGCGGGGGCTCGGCGATCGCGAAGTTGGCGTAGCCCGACCGCCTTTTGGCGGGCTCGGTGCCGAAGAGCTTGCTGTAGAACGCCACGGACTCGTCGATGTCATCGACGTTGAGCGCGAGCTGGATGCGTGACACGGAAACCTCCGAACATTGATGATTGTCTATGTCTTCGCCGTCAGTCAGCTTGCCATAGACATAGACTTCTGTCAATATAGATGGGTGTCTAAGTTGCTGGAAGTCTCGCCGCTCACAGATGCCGCCACGTGCTGCCCGCCGCTAACGCAGGAGCCGCTGACAGCGGAGCAGGCCAAGCAGGTCGCGCCGCTGCTGAAAGCGCTGGCAGACCCGGTGCGGCTGCGGCTCATGTCGCTCGTGGCCAGCCACCCCGGCGGCGAGGCATGCGTGTGCGACCTGAACGGCGCGTTCGACTTGTCGCAGCCCACCATCAGCCACCATCTCAAGGTGCTGCATGACGCCGGGCTGATGGACCGCGAGAAGCGGGGCGTCTGGGTCTACTACCGTGCTCGCACCGGGGCGCTCGCCAGCCTGGCCACGCTCATCGGAACGCCAGCGAGCGCTGTTGCCGTTACCGCTTAGCCGGCTTGACCGCCTGCACGATCACCGATGCAGCCCACCGCCTGCATCAGTGGTGATCGTGACGCTGGCAGACGCGAAACCAGCTGACGCCAGCATGTCCTCGTACTCGGCGGGTGTCATCCCGCTGCCTCTGCGCTGGGGCGGCGCCCGGCGCGGGCGGTTGCGGCGCGTGCGTTCCCCCGCATCCGCCCGCAGCCGGGCAACTCGCCACAACGCGCCTTCGACAACCGGGCACAGCACGAGCGATCCGGCGGTCGGACCCGCGCCAGTCGGCCTGAAGCGGCAGAAAGTACCAGGGGCGCTGCCGCCGGACCCGGCCTCCCTCAAGGATGAGCGGTGAGGTGGTCATCACCTCGCCCGGTCAGGCAAGCGCTACGCCGGAACCCCTCCCGAGAACCCGGCGCAGCCCTGTAGGAGCCCGACCGAGGGGATGACCTCGTCAAGCCTTAGGCGCACGGTGCGTATCGGCGTAGAGTGTGTCGCTGCCGAGAGGATGCGTTCCGAAGTCGGAAGATGGAATCGATGCCCGCGCCAGTCAACTCTCCTGCCAGTGCGCCATCGCGGCGGCGCATCGTGCTAGTAGTCATTGCGGCAGTCGCCACCCTTCTAGGGGCCGCCGCTTGCGGTCCCACTTCACACCCTCACCCTAAGAAGACCAGCCAAGGAGCGGGTGGCTACTAGTACGGGCGAAACCGGTCGGGATGGCCGCGTCCGCGACCCGCGCCGCGCCGAGTCCGTGGTCAGCGAGATCGTCAGCCACCTGGAGCGCCAGAGCCTGCTGGAGCGCGAAAGCGACCAGGCCGGCCTGCGCCGGACGCTGATCCGGCTGACCCCGGCCGGTCAGGCCGCGCTGCAGCGCGATCATGAGGTGCTCAGCACGGACCTACTCGCCAGCGCGCTGGCCCACGATGCCCGCCGGTCAGGCCAGCGCGCTCCTGGGTGCGCTCCGCGCCCTCTTTCAGTCAGCAACTCCGCCCACGCCCGCGCACCGGGCCCATCAGAGGAGACACATCATGACCACGACACTCACGTGCGAAAGCTGCGGCATGCCGATCGAGACCGGCCGCTACTGCGGCCACTGCACCGACGAGACCGGCCAGCTCCAGTCCTTCGAGCAGCGGTTCGAGCGGATGACAGCGTGGCAGGCGCTGCGCAGCCCTGGCACGCCGCGCGAGGAGATCGAGCGCCAGACCCTGGCCTACATGGCCACCATGCCCGCCTGGCGCGATCATCCCCGCGTCGCCACAGCGGCTCCCTGATCCCGGCGCTCAGGAGCACAGCACTGCCGAGACTCACGTGATGTGCGACGGGTCGGCCTCGCTTGATGTACGACGCGATCCCCCAGGTTTGTCCACCGGTTAGGTTCCGGGTCGTGATGCTCGATCGCTTTGCTGCAAGTCTCCGGCTCCCCCTGTTTGCTGGCCGCGCGTGCCCTTACGGCTATGACTGCGGGACGAGTCCCGCCGATGCGCGCCCCGGCGGGACTGCAGATCAGAGGCTCAGCCCGGATCCGTGTGAGAACCAGCGGACGGGAAAGGGCGCGCAGACAGATCGCTTAGATCGCTCCTGCGCGCGAACTGGCAGCGTGCAAGCGGGGGGTTACTGTGCGCCGATCACGACGGCTCGTGCAGCGAGCGGAACTCTGCGACGAGCGACGACATGTCCTCACCCATCTCCACTTGCGTGAGCAGGATGCCGACCGTGCCGTCTGGGTCGACGAAGAAGTCTGTACCGAGCCCGCCGGACCAGCCGACGCGGCCGCGCTGCGGTCCGTCTGTCTGCACCGCCACGCCAAAACCCCACCCCATGCCGTCCCAGAATCCCGGGAAGAAGCTGTCCGCGGTCTTGCACGCCGCCGGCACCTGGTCGCTGCCCATCTGCTGCAGGTGATCAGGTGAGATCATCGGTTGCCCGCTGACGCGCGCTCCTTCGGCAAGCATCCGGGCGAAACGGTGATAATCCCGTGCGGTGGAGACCAGCTCGCCGTGACTGACGTCGAACGACGGCGGTCCTGCGTAGAAACCGCCACCGGCAGGTTCGATCTCCACAAGTCCGCCGTCATCGTGCCGGTAAGCCGCCGGCAGCCGGTCCACCTTGCCTTCTGGCACCCACAGCGCAGTGTCGGTCATCCCGAGCGGCCCGAAAACGTCCTCGGCCAGATGGTCACCGAGCGGGCGGCCCGTTACCCGCGAGATGAGGATGCCGAGTACGGCAAACGAATGGTGATAGCGCCATCCTTCACCCGGCTGGAACGCCAGCGGAAGGTCGGTCAGCTGGCGCAGCCACTCGTCAGCACCCAGCGCCGGTGGCTCTGGGCCGGCCTCCGTGCCGTTCGCGGCCATCGCCTGCTGCAGCGGCGAAGCCTGGATCACCATGCCGTACCCGCAGGTATTGGTCAGCAGGTGACGAAGCGTGACGGCGCGGCGCGCCGGCCAGGTGTCGTCGAGCTCAGCCGCCGGACTGCGCAGCACCTGACGGTCAGCCAGCTCCGGCAGCCAGTCCACCAGAGGCTGGTCGAGCTCAAGACGCCCCGCCTCGACAAGGCGCAGCGCGGCGACTGACGTAATCCCCTTGGTCATGGACTGGATCCGCATGATCGCGTCCTCGCCCAAAGGCGCGCCACCGATCGACGCCGCGCCCGCGGTGACCACCTCGGCGTTCCCGGGACCCAAGAGCGCAACCGCGCCAGGAATTGTGCCGGCGTCAACATGACGACTCAACAGATCCTGCAACGCCCTGCTCACCTCGGCGATCGTGCCACCTACGAGCGCGAGTATCAAGCCACTGCCCACGCCGCGGCACGATCGGTCCTGTCCGATGAGGGTCCCCCGTCAGGACCGGGCTCTCAGCCGAGGCCGGGGAAGAATTCCCGCAGGTCCTTGACCACCAGGTCCGGGTCGGTGGTGTACGCGAAGTGACCACCGCGTTCGAACTCGGTGTACCGCACTATGTTGTTTGCCCGTTCGCCGAACGCCCGGATCGTCCGGAAATCCTGCGGGAACACCGCGACGGCTGTCGGCACCTCGCTCGGCGCGTCTCGGTAACCCGCCCCGCTGCGCGCGTCCTCGTAGTAGTGCCGGGCGCTGGAGACACCGGTCCGCGTGAACCAGTAGATGCTCACGTGGGTCAGGTAGGTGTCTGCGTCGAGGTATTCGGCATAGTCGCCCCAGCCGGTCCACAGCTCGGCGTTCCACGCCAGCTGGCCCGCTGGCGAGTCGGTCAGCGCGTAGCCGAGCGTCTGCGGGCGGGTCTGCTGGATCTTCTGATATCCGGCCTTGCTCTGAAAGTCCGCCGTCGTCCCGGACAGGCTTTCCTTGTCCGCATCGGACAGCTGGGCGGACTCCGCCGGGTCGCCGGTCGGGAAGGCGAAGATCTGCAGCAGGTGCACGCCGATCAGCCCGTCCGGCGCGAGGATGCCAAGCTCCCGGCCTACCAGGGCGCCTGCGTCGCCGCCGGCCGCACCCCATCGCTCGTACCCCAGCCGCGACATCAGCGCGGCGAACGCCTTAGCCATCCGGGCGCTGTCCCAGCCCGGCTCGGTGGTGGGGCCGGAGAAGCCGTACCCGGGCAGGGACGGCGCCACGACGTGGAATGCGCGGGACGGGTCACCGCCATGCGCGCGCGGGTCGGTCAGCGGCCCGATCATCCCGAGGAACTCCAGCACCGAACCCGGCCAGCCGTGCAGGAGCAGCAGCGGCACCGCGCCCGGCTCGGCCGACCGGACGTGCAGAAAGTGGATGTCCTGTCCGTCGATGGTCGTGATGTACTGCGGGATCTCATTGAGCCGCGCCTCGTGTTCGCGCCAGTCGTACCCGGCGCGCCAGCGCTCGGCCAGTCGCTTCACCACGCCGAGCGGCATGCCATAGTCAGTGCCGGCCCCGCTGACCTCGTCCGGCCAGCGGGTGGCGGCCAGCCGCGCGGCGAGGTCCTCGAGGTCGCTCTGCGGAATGTCGATGCGGAACGGCTTGATTTCTGCTGGTGTCGTCATACCGCAACGCTACGGACCCTTCAGGACAACTTCTGTCCTGAAGGTCTGGCAGACTTCGGCTCATGTGGGAAACCTCCGCCCGGCTGCTGAAACTCCTGTCGCTGCTGCAGGCCCGCCGGGACTGGTCCGGCGCCGACCTGGCCGCCCGTCTGGCGGTCAGTGAACGCACCGTGCGGCGTGATGTGGGGCGGCTGCGCGACCTCGGGTACCCGGTGCACGCCAGCCGGGGCACCGACGGCGGATACCGGCTGGGTGCCGGCGCGGCCATGCCGCCGCTGCTGCTGGACGACGACGAGGCAGTGGCCGTCGCCGTCGGGCTGCGCACCGCCGCCCGCAACCCGGTCACCGGCATCGAGGAGACGTCTGTGCGCGCCCTGGCCAAGCTCGAGAACGTTCTGCCGCCACGGCTACGGCACCGGGTGAGCGCGGTCGCGGACTACACCGTGCCGATCCCGCCGGACTCCCCGGCGCCCGCGGTCGACCCGACGGTGCTGACGACGCTCGCCAGCGCTTGCAGCGATCACGAACAGCTGCGCTTTGACTACCGGTCTCACGACGGGACGAGCACCGTCCGCTCGGCCGAGCCGCACCGCCTGGCCTCCTGGGGCCGCAAATGGTATCTGGTCGCCTGGGACACCGAACGCGGCGACTGGCGCACGTTCCGGGTGGACCGGATCGAGCCGCGCACGCCGACCGGTCCCCGCTTCGTACCCCGCGAACTGCCCGAGGGCGGCGACATCGCGGCCTACGTGGCACGCGGGGTTTCCGCCGCGGGTTTCCGCTTCCGGGCCCGGGTCATCGTGCACGCCCCCGCCGCCGTGGTCGCCGCCCGCGTCAACCCCGCGATCGGCGTGGTCGAGCCGATCGATGACCATTCATGTCTGCTGGTCACAGGCGCCGACAGCGTGGAAACCGTCGCTGTCTACCTCGGCCTGCTCGACGCCGACTTCAACGTCAGCGAGCCGCCGGAACTGATCGCGCGGCTGCGGATGCTGGCCGACCGGTACCACCGTGCATACGGCACAACCGTCGCGTGACGGCGCAGGCGGCCACCACAGTTTTCGCCCGCTGCCGCGCAGCGCCATGGCGTGACGCGGCCCCGTGGCGGCCTCGCCTGGCCTGAGGTCGGTCACAATCGGAATGGAAGGCCAGGATTCGCCGGGCAGAGGCGGTCACCCCTGCCGCTTGACCTCGGCGCTGATGCGGCCGCTCGGTGACCAGCGTCACAGCCCGGGATCTGTGAGACCGAGCGCCTGCATGGCTCCGTCTACGATCGGGGCGGCCTGGTCGTTGGTGAGGGGACTGTGGTCGCCATGCCGCTTCTGGAGCTCGGCGCGGAACGTCATCCGCCGGCTGGCGTCTAGCGCGCCGAGTTCCTCGTCCGTGGCCATCCTTGACCAAGGCGAGCTGCCGGGTCCACCGAGCGCGAGGGCGCGGCCCAGGTACTGCCATGCGCGCCATTCGGAAAGTTGTTGTTGCTCACCAGGAAGGTGCGGGCACGCCATCGCCACCGCGAACAGGCATGCGGCGTTGTACAGCTGAACCGGCCTGTCGTCCTGTAGCCGTTGGTAGCGGGCTAGCTCAGGCAGGGCCCTGATGGCATGCGCGTGGTCGCCCGACAGCAGGCGGCATTTTGTCCGCCGGACGGCGAGCCGTTCGATCGCGGCGTCTCGTTTGCCCGGATCGGCCTCCGGCCCGCATGCTCGCAGCAGATTCTCGGCCTCGTCGAACGCGTCGACGGCGTCTTTGAAAGCTAGCTGTGCGCGAGCGGGTTCACCGCCGTTGCGATATGACCACCCTCGACGCTCGTAGATCGCTGCCTGGGTGAGGCGCGGCCGGTAGTACTGCGGAAGAAGCTCCGCGGCTCGGTCCAAGTCCTTGAGTGCCTGGTCGACGAAGCCCTCAGCGGCGCTCCGCTGTGCCCACGTCGCGTACAGGGACATCTGGCCGGCAAGCTGCAGCTGCAACCCGGTCAGCTCCCTGTGACTGCGGCGGACTGCCAGCGGCCCGCTGCCGCGACCACGAGTTTGCGCAAGGTGTCGGGCGACCAGCTGGATCGCGATCCACACCGATGCCGGCCGCAAGAGCTGATGCAGGAGATCATTGACGGCGGCTAGCCGCGCCGCGTCGCCGGCAGGGCTCTGCAGCGCGCCTGAGGTTCTCCAGAATGTGGTGACCGCATCCGGCACGCGCCCGAAACGTGCCACTTCCACGGTGAGCCCGACCTGGGTGTTGGCATCCCAGCCGCGGATGGTCGGGAAAGCAGATACGCTCCACCCGCGCTGCGCCGGAAGCGCGAGGTCCAGCGCGACCGCTAGTCCTTCCGCCGCGTTAGGGCCGACGGCACGCAGCCCGGCCGACAGCGCGGCCATCGAGTCCGAGGTTGTGCGGTCCAGCTCCCGGACTGCCGTCATCCGCACGGCGCCGCCGCGAACGGTCACCAGGCCGGCCGCGATGTCTTCCTCGACGGTCTCCATCTGCGCGTGGGTGGCATCGCCGCTTTGCCGTCGCAGTTCTCGCCGCACCTTCTCCCGGAGCTGCCGCGACAGGCCGGTCGCCGCTTCGGCGGGGACACCTTCATCCAGTTCCACGTCGCGGATTAACACCTCAGGGCGACGGCGCCCGAGCCAGGCACGCATCAGCCCGAGGACGGCGACAATGGTCGCGGCGAGGATGAGCACGGCGACAACCCATCCGGTGATTACGGTGGCCAGGTCCCTCAGGCTGACCGTCAGCGTGCCCGGCATCCGCTCGCACCGCCCCGGCAGGCCTAGTCTGTGTCGCGCCGGTCCGCCGCGCCGTCACGCTCGTCACGAGAGGGCCTTTCGCCCTCTTCGATCCATCCGACAGGCGCCTGCCGGCTGCCGCCCGTCTCGCCCGCGGTAGTACCGCGCGCCCCTGCCCTGGCAATGCCGTTCGCTGCCTGATCTGCCCGGAGTTCGCTCGGCGCCTGTGGCAGCAGTTCGGTGGCCCCGTCGGCGAAGCCGACGACAAGGGTGGACGGCTCGGCGCAGGCCGTCACGATATCGAGCGCGCTTTCATACTGCTCACGGGACATAGAGAGCGGCCTCAGGCCCATTCGTCGTGCTTCGTCGATATCGATCGCGAAGGGATGGTGCGTATAGCCGTAGACCAGCTGGTGGGCTATTTCCTTGGAGTCATCCCCGGTGTATCCGGCTCTCGACAGCAGAGTCTGCGCGTACATTTCCCCGATTCTCAGGGTTCGCCCCCAGCCGCCGAAGTCCAGCGCGTTCACCTGGGTAAGAATCGGCGCGATGCTCCCGATGCTGAAGGTGGCGGACGTATCTACCAGCTGGGATAGGGGTATCAGAGCTCGCGTCTCTCCGGCGAGGGCACGGAATGTCCTGTTGAGAGTGTTGAGCCCGAAGGTCCTGACGTAATCCACGCTCTGATAACAGTCGAGAGCTGACACCCGGTCCGTTGGGTTCCGCGGGTCACGGATCTGTGTGTCCAGCGGTCCCAGCTCGGCGAATGGAGACATGTACAGCTCATAGGCGCCGATGGCAATCAGGGTCCCAGCGCTCTTCGCGCGTCGCGGGACAAAAACTCTGAGCCGGCTGGTGAAACGAGAGAGAAAGAGGACTGCCTTGAACGCAACGTCGAGAGATCCTCCGAACGTATCGAGGATCAGGTCAATCGTTGCCTCAGACGTCTCGCCCGGGTAACCGAACCGGGCCGTGCAGCACCGAGCGACCGCCGTCTCGACGCTCTGGTCGTCGCTGCCCACCTGCGATATCAGCGGCCCGGCCAGCACCAGGCACGCGTCGCCGCCGCTTGCCTCCAGGAAACGCGTGGCGGCCGGGGTGACATTCTCGCGCCGTGATCCTGCGATCTTCCCCCGACGGGTCACGCCGTCGCTCAGGTACTTGACTGCGCCGGTCGGCTCATCACCGATACTGCCGAAACTTTCCCCATTCGCAGCCACCGTCATGCCATCACCGCCATCAGTTCGGTGTGAGAACTCCGCCGGAATTCTGCCTAGTACCCAACCTTCAGTGTCAGCGCCGCGAGGGAGGATGTACAGGCTCGTTTGATGACCGTTCGCACGACCTGGACTGAGGGCCAGCGCTGTAAGGCATGCGGCCAATCGCGCATCGGACAACGTCCATGCGGCCGATCCCGGCTAAGTCTGGCTGGTGCCGGCGAGATGACGGGAGGAGACTTCTGGCATGACTGAGCCAGAGTTGCCGCCGTCCGGGCAGGACGCAGAACTGGGCGGGGAGCCCGACCCGCGAGAAGCAGCTCGCGAGGCTGCCATGATGAGGAAGGTGATCAGAGAGCAGGAGCGACACCGGGAAGGCGGTATCGAGCCGGAGCTGGCCGATGATGACGCGGTCACCGGCCCCGGAGCGTGACGACGCGGGTCCGCAGGCCTGGCGAGCAGGATGACGCGGGTCCGGGTGATGCACTGCGTGCGCCTGCCACGGGCGACGTCGAAGTCCTCATGACACCGACGCGACTGCCTCAGGTGTGCTCCGCGCCGATATCGAGCGGTTCATCGCGGCCGCCGGGCTCGAGTCGACGATCATCCGGCCTGCTGCTCGCCGCGTGGGCGCAACGATGGGAAGGCCGGCGTTCGTCACCTCTACGGTGTCCGGCATCCTCGGCTCTGCACCGCGGACGTTTCGCCGGTGGGTCGCCGATCGCGCCACCGCGTTCACGGAAGGTCCGCCCCATCGGCGGCGACGCTTGCGGAAAGACAGAGAGCTTGCCAGATGACTAGGTCCATGGCCGCGGCCCGTCATCGGCACGGCGGCGTGGTACCTCCGCCCGGCATCACGTTGCAGACCTGGCAGGCATAACAAGGCCCTCACCATGAGGCTGCTGCCGGCCTGGTCGGGCCGGCGGCTTACTGTCCTGTTCGCCGTCGAGGTCGGCCCTCGGCTTACCGCGGGCCGCGGCGGCCGCACCGCTACGCCTTCGGTGCCTGCGACATCCGCACCATGTTGCCCGAGGGATCGCGGAAAGCGCAGTCGCGGGGCCCCCACGGCTGGTCGATGGGCTCCTGCAGCACCTCGGCGCCGGATGCCTGCACCTTCTCGAAGGCCGCGTCGAGGTCGCCGACGCTGAATATGGTCATCGGCAGGACGCCCTTGGTCAGCAGTTCCTGCAGGGCGTCGCCGTCGGCCTGGGAGCGGCCGGCATGTGGCTCAGAGAGCACGATGTCGACGCCTGGTTGATCCGGGCTGCCGAGGGTGACCCAGCGGAACCCGCCAGAGGCGACGTCGTTGCGCACCTCGAGGCCGAGCGCGTCGCGGTAGAAGCCGAGCGCCTCGTCGACGTCGTTGACGGTGATGTGGCAGTACTGGAGTGCGATAGTCATGCGGCCCACGCTATGCGGCGGTTTCCCTGGCCGCTTCTCCGTTCCTGCTCGGCTTGTTCCTGGTCGGCCGCGTGCGCACCTTCGCGACGCACGCGGGCATCGCCGTCACGGCGTCGTGCTCCCGGCTGCGATACGCGCTCGGCGACTCCCCGACGATCTCGGCGAAGCGGGAACTGAACGAGCCGAGTGAGGTACAGCCGACCGTCATGCACGCGTCGGTCACGCTCATGCCGCCGCGCAGCAGCGCCATGGCGCGCTCGATCCGGCGCGTCATGAGGTAGCTGTACGGCGTCTCGCCGTAGGCGGCCCGGAACTGCCGCGAGAAGTGTGCCGGTGACATCAGGGCTCGCTGAGCCATGGTCGGCACGTCCAGCGGACGTGCGTACTCCCGGTCGATCAGATCCCGTGCCCGGCGCAGGTGCGCCAGGTTGGCGAGGTCTTGCGGGTCCATGGCACGACGCTACCATCCGGCTCTGGTGATGTTCGCGCTCAAACCCGCACCATGGAAGCGGACGTCGGGAGCTGCCATGGCCAAGCCGAATGAGGCCGCACGATCTCAGCGCCACCTGCGCCTCGGCAGGCTGGCCCGGCCGGCTGTCTGTCCAGGAGCGACGGACGAGGAACTCACCATGACGTTCCCTGGAGATGAGCTCGTGCCTTATCCGGTGTTGCAGACCACACGGGCTGTGACGATCGGCGCGGCGCCGCTGCAGGTACGGCCATGGCTGGTGCAGGTCGGTCAGGGACGGGCCGGCTTCTACTCGGACTCGAAGTTCTGGAACCGGTGCGTGGACTGGTACTGCAGCTTGCTGTCCCGGCATGAGCCGGGGCAGGCCGTCGGCTATCACATCGCAGCCGCCGATCGGATCGTAGCTGCGTGGCAGAACCCGCATGTGGGTGACGTCATCATCGACGGGCCGCCGGGGACGGCGTACTAGGTCGTGCGCCATGTCGAGCCCGGACGATCGTTCGTGATCTTCACCGACACGCACCTGCGCGCCCTTCTGCACCTACGTCGTGCTGGTCGTGCTCGTCTGGGGCGAGGTCATTACCGCGCGCAACCTGCTGCGCGGGATCAGAAGGCGGGCAGGATCCAGCGTCCAGCCGCCGCACTAGCCGTGCCCGCCTGAGCCGGCGGATCAGCGGCCTTCGTCGGGAGGGACGATCAGGCCGTAGTGGCCGTCGTAGCGGTGGTAGATCAGCCTGCCGCGCCCGGAGCGTGCATCAACGAAGAAGACGAACGGCTGGCCCATCGCCTCCAGGCGCTCAGCCGCCTCCGGAAAGGCGAGCCGGGGCGCGGGGAGCTTACCGACCGTCATCGAGCCCGGCACCGGGCTGAGCGCGTCCGGTTCCGGCTTCGCCATGGCCAGCTCGTAGCCGGCCGTGGTCCGGTAGATCACGCTGTCCTGGCCAGTCGAGCTCTCGACGAACAGGTGGAAGTCGTAGTCGAGCAGGTCAAGCTCAGCGGCTGCCTGCTCAGGACTCTCGGGGCCAGCCGCGTAGCTGGCACGGAACACCACGTCACGGTCCTCGCGGAGACGCGGGAAATGCGGTGGGCGGTGCGCGGGGATGCTGTGATGCCGCCATTCGCCTGGCTCGCTCGTCGGGACCGAACCGCGCAGCGCCGCCCAGTTCCGCGCTGCCCGATCGAGCCGGACCCTGAGCCGGGCCTCCATCTGATGGATGGCCGCGCGCATCGTCTGCCCCGCCGCCTGCGCCCGGACGATGCGGCCGTTCATGTCCACAGTTGCCTGGGCAACCGCTGGACAGGCGACCGCGGGGTCGGCGGCCATTGTCAGGGTGACGTGTGCCAGCAGCACAGGCTCCGCGGCGATCCTGAGCAGCGAGCTGACCTTCGCGGCTGCCAGCTCTGGCATGCCCTCGGGAACCTTGCCATGGGTCTCGGTCCGCACGGTCGTCGTGTTCGCTGTGGTCATCTGTCCGCTCCCCTCTAGACCGGGAAACGCAGCTTCGCGGCCGCGCTTACCGGCGCATTGGAAACCGAGATCACCTGGCCGCCGCCGTCGAGCGTCCGGCCGGCCATCTCCTCCAGTAGGTCAGGCACGATGCGTTCGGCCGTGCCCCAGTCCGGGCAGTCGTCGCCCGTGATGCTCAGTGCGCCGCAGCGGCCGCACTCGAACCCCGGGACCATCCCCTCGTCGGGAACCAGCAGCTGGGCAGCCGCGCCTGCGTTCACCGCCGCCAGGCACGCGGGCAGGCCGATCGCGGCGAGCTGGCCAGGTGCCGCGTCGGCAAGCTCCGCCGTCAGCTGCCGCTCGCGCCGGGCTGTCCACCGCTCGATAACTGGAGCGGCGAGTTCGCGCACCCGGGCAGGCGTCAGGCTGAGCGGGTCGCCGGTGAAGCTGCCGGCGAAATCCTCGCGCATGGCCGGCGGCAGGATCTGCAGCAGGTGGCTGATGGCATCCTGATGGCCGCCGATAACAAGCGGTTCATGATCGCGGGCGTCGGCCTGTTCGAGAATCGTGGCGATGTCCCGGTAGTGGTGGCGGGCCAGCTGCATGAGTCGCTGCTGCACATGGTGGGCTTTCAGGCCGTACCAGCCCCCGAAGCCCGAGCTTCGCGGCGCCTCGGTTGATGGCTTGGCGACCGTGTGAACCTGGTCCCCGCTGACCGACAGCACCCAGGCATGCCGACGGTCAGCGACGACAACGCGGTAGTCCGGACACCGCTGCAGCGCCGCCAGCAGAGGACGGACGTGTGGCCGTGTCGCGAAGACCGAGCGCTCCGGCAGCGAAGACGGCAGCGGCAGCGTCTCGAAAAGGCCGAGTTGTCCGCACGCGAAGATCGCGACCGTATGGCCCAGCCAGTCCCGGCCGTGCGCGAGCACAGCGCCCAGCACCGCGTCACGGTCGGTCTCGCTGACCAGGCCGGTGCTCATGGCGTCCGCGCCGACGGCGTGCGCGGCGGCAATCAGGTCCTCGGCCCGTGTGGCCAGGGTCCGCAGACCGGCAGGGTCGAGAGGGACCGGCAGGTAGAGCGACAGCACCTCTGGTTCTGCCGCGTGCAGACCGCGCAGCTTCTCAACGTCCGCCTGGCTGATCATCGTGCGTCCTTGCAGTGCAGGCCCGTCCATCTCGCTGGCCTCTTCCCTCAGTGACCCGTCAACGGTGGCTCATGATTGGAAGGCTGCCCGCCTGCGATGCAGGCGGGCAGTGTCTTTGGTCACGGGAGTGGTGGCAGGAGGGCCTGATTCCGACGCCGCCGACGCTGGCCCAGACGTTCCTCTGGCGGGCTACTTCTTCATGACGCGGCACCGGACGTGCGTCACCAGGTCCGTGTGCCGCGCATCGACGGGCTCATGTTGCGGCGGGTGATGTACGCGCCGGCCGACGTCAGGGCTGCCAGCTCAGCCGCGTTGGCCTCAGGCTGCTCGAACACCCTGTCGAGTCCGGTTCCATCGAGCCTGCCACACGGCTATTCCGGTCGTGGATCGTCCGCAATTGCGGGTAGCGTGCCCGGCATGGCTCTTGCACGACTCCCAGGCATCGTCATCGACTGCCCGGATCCTGGCGCTCTCGCGACGTTCTACGGCGCGATCCTGAACTGGCAGGCCGACGTCTCGTCCGACTGGGCCGAGGTCCGCGCGGACTCCGGTCAGTGCATCTCCTTCCAGCAGGTGAAGGACTGCACGCCGCCCAGATGGCCGGCTCAGGAAGTACCCCAGCAGATGCATCTCGACCTTTTCGTCGACGACCTCGACGCCGCCGAGGCGGCCGTCCTCGAACTTGGCGCGACGAAGCACGAGCACCAACCCGGTACGTCCTTCCGGGTATTCCTCGACCCCGCCGGGCATCCGTTCTGCCTCTGCCGGGCCTGACCCCGGTGCCAGTGCGCGAAAGCCAGATGTTCCAGCAGGTAGAAGGCCCGCCAGGCCGGGTGGTCAGTCGCTCATGGCTATGGTCTGGCGGCGCTCGCCGGAGCGGCGAGCAGGCCCGTCAGGATCCGCGTCATCGCGCGGTCAAAGAGCGCATCGCCCGGCCCAGGCCCCTGCTCACCATCGGCTTGACCGGCGAGCGCGGCGGCCAGGTGCGGATGGTGGCCCTCCGTAGCGATCCTGAGCAGATAGGCCGCCACGGATCCCTGCCAGTCGGCGGCGTTCTGCCCGGCCCGCTGCTGGCCGATCTCGGTCTGGGCGATCAGCCGCAGCGCTCCAGAGAACAGCCCGACCGTCTCCAGCTTGGCTGAGCCGCTGAGACTCGTCCCTGACAGGGCAGCCAGCGCGTGCTCGATGAAGGCGACAGCGTTCGGCCCAGGCAGGCTGTCGGCCGCCGTCACGTCGAGCAGCCACGGATGCCGGTGGTAGACGGCGCGGCCCTGGCGCGCAATGCGGAGCAGGTCATCGACAGGATCTCCCGGCGCCGCCTCGTCGTAGCTGAACTCGCCGTAGACGTAGTCGGCCATCAGCTGCACGAGCTCGCCGCGCCTCTGCAGGTAGCGGTACAAAGACGCGGGTGCTGTGCCGATCGCCGCGGCCACGGAGCGCATCGTGACTGCGGCGAGCCCTCGTGCGTCAGCGAGCGCGACGCCGGCCGCCGCGATCTGAGCCCTGCTGTGCTCGGGGGAGGGCCCGCGCGACGCGCGTTCAGGCCGAGTCCAGATGCTAGGACCACGCTGGTCCGCTGTCCGCTCGCCGCTCATTGCGAACACTGTACTCAGTAAGGTAACGTGAATCTACAGCGAACGTTGATCGCAGTTCAGGAGGAGAGACTCCAGGTGAACGACGCAGCCAAGGCGGCCCGAGCGGGCGGCGAGCGCACGGCGGAGACCCGGGGGCGGCGAGCGCACGGCGGGCACCACGGCTGATCGGCGGGCGAGCGCATGGACGCCGACCCAGTTCGCGCGCAACGGCTCCGTGCAGATCGCCTACGACCGGCTGGCCGGTTCGGACGGCGAGCCGTTGCTGCTCGTCATGGGTCTCGCCGTCTCGCGGTTCTGGTGGCCCGTCGGCATCTGCCGGGCCCTCGCGGACCGTGGATTCGCGGTCGCCCGCTACGACCAGCGCGACGCCGGGCAGTCGACCAGGATGCCGGACACCGGAAGCAGCAACCCGTTCACGGCCGTGGCGCGCAAGCGCGGCGCCTACTCATCGGAGGACATGACCGACGACGCCATCGCGGTCATGGACGCGCTCGGCTGGGAACGGGCGCACATCTTCGGCGCTTCACTCGGCGGCGTCATCGCGCAGCGGGTCGCGCTGCGTCACCCGGGCCGCGTTCTGAGCGTCACCTCGGCGGCCGCCATGCCCAGTGACGCGTCCGGCATCGGGGGAGCACGGTACGTGCGCTTCTCCCTGCTTGCCAGGCTCGCTCGCATCAAGGTTCCTGACGGACGCGAGGGCGACGTCGCCCTGTCGCTGATGGTTGCTCGCGAGCTCGCTTCCCCTGGCTACCCGTTCGACGAGAGCGCGGCAAGGGAGTGGATCGAGCGCGAGGTGGACAGCGGACCGCGTGACACCAAGGCGCAGAGCAGGCAGGTCGGCGCGCCGTGGCACGGCCCGAAGCTGCGCGAACTGCGCAAGCCGGCCCTCGTGCTGCACGGCGACAAGGACCCGATACTCCGCGTGAGCGCCGCACGCGCGACCGCCCGCGCGATCGACGGCGCGAAGCTGGTCATCTTGCCTGGCGTCGGCCACGATCTGCCCGCCCCGCTCTGGCCGCCCATCGCCGACGAGGTCCGCAGCCTGGCCGGCAACGCGCGCCCGGCGTAACGCGGGCTCCATCAGCCGCGTTACGCCGCGATGCGAGGCGGTCAGATCTTGCTGAAACTGTCGAACTCACCATTGCGGACGCCGCCGAGGAAGGCATCCCATTCGCCCGGCGTGAAGCGCAGCACCGGGCCCTGCGCGTCCTTGCTGTCACGAAGGCCGATCTGGCCGCCAGGCAGGCCGGCCACCTCGACGCAGTTGCCGTTCGAGAAGCTGAGCGAGCTCTTGATCCAGCGCGAATCCGGGTCCTGTCGGTCGTTACGGAATGCAGGCATAGTGTTATTCACGTTTTGCCTCACTGAAGGTGGGGTGAAAGGTAAGAATGAGCTAAATACTCTTTGTATTCTAGCGATAACTTAGCGCACTCGCCGGGCATTCGACCAATTAGACTCGGCTGCCTCACGAATCAGTTCCCTCGACGAATCCGGGTCAAGGGAAGTCCTGACGAGCATCTCGAAGACCAGCCTGTGCAAGTACGTCTCACGCTCGCCTTCCAGCGAGAACGCGCTCTGCAGGTGTTCGCTGCTGACTACGTCCTGGAAAATAGCATTATCATCCGGACCGAAACCGAAAATGACAAACGATTCGGCGAACACCGTGTGCTGAGCATCAAGGGGCAGGATCCGCAGCGTCACGTTCGGCCGGTCCGCGGCCTCCGCCAGGTGCTGGAGCTGCTGGTACATGACCTCGTCAGAACCGACGCGGCGCCTCAGGATGGATTCGTCGAGCACGACAGACACCTGCGCGGCGGGTTCGCGGGTCAGCACCTGCTGGCGTTGCATGCGGACCCTGACCAATCGCTCGACCAAGCCAGGCGGAATAGGCTCGACTTGGCTATAGCTACCGATAATGTGCCGGGCGTATGCTTCCGTCTGAAAAAGGCCAGCCACGAATTCGACGTGCCAGATTGCTATCGAAGCGGCCTCATGTTCGAGACCGATGAACTGCTGATAATCGGCAGAAAGCCCATCGGCATACTCTTCCCACCAGCCGCGCTGGGCGGCGTCCTTGGCGAGATCGAGCAACTGCTCGCGGCGCGGGCCTGTCACCTTATAGTAGGTGAGCAGCTTTTCAACTTCTTGCAGTTTCAAGCCAGTCCTGGCGAGCTCATACCGGCTGATTTTGGAGGGCGACCAGTTCAGGGCATTGGCGACCACATCGCCGCTCTTGCCGGTGCTCTCCCTGATCGCGCGCAGTTCCGCGGCCAGCCGGCGGCGCCGGACCGTCGGGCTCCCTGGCGTGGTCATTGCCGGTCGTTCCTCCTCAGGTCGGCACGAGCCAGGCAAGCGTCACAGCTAAAGCAAGCGTGACAGCTGAGCGGGTCACTCGATGCGGGCACGGCCGTTTTGTGCTGAGAATTTCATTGCACATCACCCTGACACGCCGCGCAACCGGGCAGCATCGTCGAACGGCGCGCGGGAGTGCCTCCTCAGAGGCGCGGGACGTGCGGGGCTTTGCCAGGGAGAGTCCGGCGAACGCTTGTCAGACGCAAGGCATCGATCGCCGACTCGGGTCATCGCGGCGCCGCGCCGTGACGAGAACCGCGATCGTGCTGGCGCGTATCGGCCGTCCGAATCGCTGATACATCGCCGCGTGCTCCTGGTCCAGGGCCCGGCGCTGGGCTGGTGAGAGCCGGGCGTAGAACGACATCGTGCGGACGAGAGCACCGAGTTCGTCCGGCGTATGCTCGATGAGCTTCGGCACGACAGCCGCCCGAACATCGCCGAACAGACGGCCGGCGTACTCTCGCCCTAGGTCGTAGCTGCCGAGCCAGGACCAGGCCCGCGAGATATTGTCGCGGCGTCGCTCGATCCCGGCGATCGTCGCGTCAAGATCCCGGTAGGCCGGCCAGGTGGCGGCGATGTCCGGGGCGACCTTTCTCACGGCCGCGAGTGCCGCGTCCTGATCTAGCTTGCTGCGCGCTTCCTCCATGCCGAAGTACTGCACAAGCGCGAGCGTTCCGCCGGGAGCAAGTACGTCAGCGGCCCGCTGCCAGCTCACCGCAGGGTCGACCCAGTGAAAAGCGGACGCGGAGAACACCGCCAGGAAGCGCTCGCGGGGAAGCTGCGCGCCCTCGAACTGAGCGTTGACGAATTCCACCTCTTCGGCGCCTTCCAGGTTCTGCCTGGCCAGCGAGATGAGGTTGATGCCCGGCTCCAGCGCCGTCACCCGCAGTCCGCGGCCCGCAAGGCAGCGTGTGAGCTGGCCGCTTCCGCACCCGACCTCCAGCACAAGATCTCCGCTCCGGATTCCCGCGACCCGGCAGGCCTCATCGATGAGCTCGTCCGGATATGCCGGACGGTGGCGGTCGTACTCGGCCGCGATCTCGTCGAAGACCCTGCCGTAACGACGCGCGGCAGATTCCGGCAGCGTTGTCACTCACTGGCCCCCGTTCCTGATCGGCACCGTGAGCGTCACGGAGGCATTGAGGATCTGAACCGCCTTCGCACCCGGCGACGTCTGCACCGTCCGAACAATACGGGGACACCGGCTCACGCTACGGCCAAGCCACCTCGGCTAGTGCGCACATCCCGCACGTTCGTCGGGCCGCAAGGCAACGATCGCGGAATTAGGGCGTGTCAGAACGCGCCGAGGCCACCGTGACGGTCAGCGACGGAGCGGGCGGCAACCCAGGATCGCTGGCGGGTGCGGGCCTTACAGATCAGGTTGCTCCTCATACGGGGTTCACCCGGTATCAAGAGTTGTAATAGACAAATGGGATCGGGTGAGTGCCGAGAGCCTGGACTTGAACAATGGCGGTCTGCCCGGCCGCGACCGTCGTTACAGTGCTGGCAAGTATGGGTGTAGCCATGCCCAGCGTGACGATCGCTGGAATAGCGAGAGCTTTGCCGATGCGCATAATTCCTCCAGGCCCTCCCGTTCGCCAGCGACGGGTGTGACCTGGGCCGCTGACGTGTTACTGCATCTTGCTTCAGTAGACGTTTTGCTCGCCTTACACTCTTTGTAAACCATTATGAATCTTTTTGCTAGAGACAAATATTGCCAGTGAATGATTTCGAGAGAATGTCATTCAAGCGTGCGGCGATAGATTGACTGCAAGGCTTTCTGAAACTTTCATCGCACGATTTTCCGACCTGGCCTGGCTAGCCTGTCGAAGTCGTTAGCGAGCGAAACCTTTGACCGAAAGCTCCTCTTGTTTCCTTAATGTTCGGGTAGTAAAGTTCGCTGCGTGCCCACCGTGACCACGGCCGGCGCGCTGGTCGGACGCGACACCGAGTTGGCGATGCTTGTCAGGGATGTGACCGACGTAGCTGCCGGTAACGGCGGTTCGGTTCTCATCGAGGGCGAGCCGGGTATCGGGAAGTCAGCACTCGTCCGCTCTGCGGTTGCTAAGGCCAGCGCTGCAGGCTGCCAGGTGTACTGGGGCGCGGGGGATGAGCTGGGCCAGGCACTGCCGCTGCTGCCGCTGCTCGAGGCTTTAGGGGTACGCGAGCCTTCCGACAGCCCCCGCAGGAACACAATTGTCCGGCTCTTGCGGGGCGAGGTAGCCGCTGAGCGGGGGGCTGATGTGTCCGCCGCTGTGGGCGAGCAGCTGCTGGCGCTGATCACCGAGCAGTGCGCCGTGCAGCCGGTCGTTCTTGTCGTCGATGATCTGCAATGGGCAGACCAGGCCACCGTCGCGCTCTGGGGCCGTCTGGCTCGATCGGTGCGGCAGGTGCCGCTGTTGCTGGTCGGGATGATGCGCCCGGTGCCCCAGCGCGAGGACCTCCTCGCGCTGCGCAGGGCTCTCGGTGACGCGGCCAGGATCCAACTCGCCGGACTCGCCGGCGCTGCGGTGGCGGAACTGGTCGCCGAGCTGGCAGGCGGTGCGCCGGACGACAAGTTGCTGCAGCTCGCTGACGGAGCCGCGGGCAATCCGCTCTATGTGACCGAGCTGATCGCGGCGCTGGCGCGCAGCTCCAGCCTCGCGGTCACCGACGCCGGGACCGCCGAGCTGATGAGTGGCCAGGCCCCGAGCTCGCTGTCCGCGGCAATCGCTGACCGGCTCGGGTTCGTTTCTGGCAAGGTGCGCGAAGTGCTGCGGGCTGCCGCGCTCCTCGGTGTCGACTTCGCCGTGCCTGACCTGGCGACCGTCCTCGGCCGGAGCGTGGCCGACCTGCTTCCTGCCGTCGACGAGGCGCGCGCCGCCGGCGTGCTGACGGACTCGGGCAAGGCGCTGAGCTTCAGGCACCCGATGATCCGCGAGGCGCTCTACGAGGAGATGCCAGAGGCCGTGCGCGCCGCCTGGCACCGCTCAGCCGGGCGGGCTCTGGCCGAGGCTGGCGCCCCGGCGGACAGGGTCGCCAGGCAGCTGCTCGGAGCGCTTGGCGTATGGGAGGACGCGGCGCCTGACGGGACCGCCGAGCCACTGGACGACTGGGTCCTGGCCTGGCTTTCCCGCACCGCGGATCTGCTGGTCGGGCAGGCGCCCCAGGTGGCTGTTGAGCTCCTGCGTCAGGCCGTCGCCAGCTCGCCGGTGGGCTCAGCCCGGCACGACAGCCTCGTCGGTCACCTCGCCGAAGGGCTGTACAGGGTCGGTGACGCGGCGGGAGCCGAGCAGGTGGCGAACCGCGCGCTCGCGCACGCGGCCGACCCTGACTTCATCGTCGACCTGCATCGCACCCTCGTGCAATGCCGGATGCGGGTCGGCAGGACCGGTGAGTCCGTCGCGGCGCTCAACCAGGCGCTGCAGACGCCGGGAGTCTCGGGCGGCCACCGCGCGAGGCTGCTCGCCCTCGCGGCGCGCACGCACTTCAGCCTCGGGCAGGTCGAGAAGGCCGGCCAGGTCGCCACAACGGCGCTCGCCACCGCCTCAGAGGTCGGCGACACCTGGGCAATGGGGTGGTCGTTGCACGTGCTCACGATCGTGACCGCGGTGCAAGGGCAGGTGACGGACGCGCTTCCGCTGTTCGACCGGGCGCTGGCCGTGACCCAGGCCGATCCCACTCTGACCGACCTGAGGCTGCTCCTGCAGATCAATCAGGCGGTCGCGCTCGGCAACCTGGATCAGCCGGATGAAGCAATCGCGGCGGCGCGGCAGGCGCGCCAACTCGCGGATCAGGCCGGCACGCTCGGTCGGCTGGCCCAGGCGCACGGCGCCCTCGGGCAGTTGCTCTTCCAGGCTGGACGATGGGACGAGGCGCTGGCCGAGGTGGAGAGCCTGCAGGAGGACCTGAAGGAGCCCGCCGCTGCCTGTTGCGACCTGGGCGTCGCGGCCGTCATCCGGTTTCACCGCGGCGACATCGCGGATGCGCACCGCACCCTCGCAGCCGCGATCCCGCACGCTGATCGGCTGGGCAGTCTGGTCATCGCGCCGCTCGCGCTGGCGAGGAGCCTCGACTGCGAAGGGGCTGGCGCGCTGCCCGAGGCGCTCGCGGTGCTGACCGTCGGGGTCGCCGACAACGCCGAGGAAATCGAGGAAATCGAGGAACTACTCCCTGACGCCGTCAGGCTCGCTCTCGAGGTTGGCGACCTGGACACAGCCAAGATGCTGGCAGGTCACGCGTCGGCGCTCGCGGTCGACTCGGAGATACCGCATCGCCAGGCGAACGCGCTGCATTGCCTCGGCCTGCTGGAACATGACGGTGCCCGGCTGCAGCGGGCGGCAGACCGTTATCACGACGCCAGCCGCCCGCTGCTCCGCGCGAAGGCCTTCGAGGCTGCCGCCGGATGCCTCGTCCATGCCGGCGACCGCGATCAGGCCAGGGCTGCGTTCACCCAGGCCGTGGAGATCTACGCCGCGCTCGGCGCGACCACGGACGTGGCCAGGGTCCAGGCCAGGTTCCGCGCTCACGGCATCCGCCGTGGCCCGCACGCGAAGCACAGGCAGGCGCGCACCGGCTGGGAGAGCCTCACGCCAACCGAGATCAAGGTCGCCGGGCTCGTGCAGGGCGGCCTGTCCAACCCCGAGATCGCGTCCAGGCTTTTCTTGTCGAAGCGGACGGTCGGGACGCACGTCTCGCACATCCTGAAGAAGCTCAACGTCCATTCCAGGACCGACATCGCCCGGGAGGCAGCCCTGCGCGCCATCGGCTCGAGATGAGCCTGCCTGTCCGCCGTTCACGGGCACATCCCTACCTGCGATCACGCCCGTCTCAGCGCCCGTTGCCAGCGCCGTCCGCGTCGTCATGGTCCGTCAGCGCGTCTTGCAGGGCAAGCGTGAAGTACACGGCCTTGCCGCCGGGAGTCCGGTAAACCCCCCAGTCAGTTGAAAGGCTCGCCACGAGCATCAGGCCGCGCCCGGCCTCCGCGTCGGGCGCCGCGTTGAGCGGCGCCGGCCAGGTACGCGAGCTGTCGTGGACGTAGACGCGCAGGTGCCCGCACGAGCAGCTGATGAAGAGCTTGACCGTGTCTCCGGCCTCGTGCCTGATCGCATTCGTCACGAGCTCGCTGGTGAGCAGCGCCGCGACGTACGGATCGACCGGGACTCCCCAGGCGCAGATCGCCGCCCGGACATAGCTGCGAGCTTCCGCCGCGGCGGCTGGTCCCGCTTCGAGCGAGAGCCGGAGCGGGCGTTGCACGTCCTCGCGGACAGGTGCCAACGTATTCATCTGAAGTCCTCGCCGGGGCCGGCCCTCCGGCCTGGCCGCGCAGCTCACACCCGCGCGGCCAGCCGGAGGCTTCGATCACCCGCAGAATCTGGTTCGTGCCAAACAGGTTTCACTACAAATGCTGATGAAAATTTCACCGAGAGACATCGGTCTGCTGACCGATCTTGGAAGGGCAGGCATGACTGAGCCTGGTGATTAAGCCGGGCGCATGGGGCAAATAGGGCAGCCGGCCGACCGGTCAGCCGGATATGGCAAGGACATGTCCTAGTTCAGGACGGCCTCGTCATAGCTGACGGTCGGCCCGGCAGCCTCGGGGAACAGGTCGCGGGCGCCGATCCACTCCTGGGTCGCGTCGTAGGCGTCCCTGGTGTAGGGGAGAAACACGATGCGCTCGCCGGTGCCGAACGCGCGGACGTCGACCTTGTCCCGGTACTTCTCTGGCACGGCCCGCAGGTGGTAGTGCTTGTAGAGCTCGGCGCGCAGGTCGATCTCCATCTGGGCGCGGCGCAACGCGACCAGGTACTTCTCGACGTCGGGCCTGCTGACGCTCTCGCCGGTGACCAGGAAGCCGATCATGAACGTCGCGTCGACGATCTTGCGGAAGCCGAACGACTCGGCGATGTAGAGCGGCACGCCCCAGGCGGTCGCGGCGTCCACCTGGCGGTCGAGCAGTGCGTCAAGCCGTTCGTTCGGCGGGCCCTGGAAGGTCAGCGTGACCTGACCTGAGCCCAGTACCGGCTCGAGCGCCTGCAGCGTGGCGAAGTGGCTGCCTGAGTGGTAGCCGACGCCGACGGGCACCCCGGCCAGGTCCTCGGGCTTGCGGACGGGCGATTCAGGCGGGACGACAATGGCGCACGGCGCCACCGAGTACGCCGTCGTGATCAGCTGACCTGAGCCCTCGCGCGCGGCCGCGTTCGTCGCCCAGTGGCACGCGCAGCTCACGTTCGCGCCGCTACGGCCGGCTTCGAACGTCTCGAACGCGCCCGTCTTGATCTCGCCGCCAGTGTCCCGGCGGGTCCCGCGAATGCCGTAGTCGCCGTTGGTCACGAAGCTGTACTCAAGGCCCTCAGCCGCGAAGAAGCCCTTCTCCTGCGCCACCCACTCCTGCAGCCGGCCGTGCGGCATGATCTTGAGAGCCATCCGAAGCCTCCTCAGCCCCGACCTCATCAATGGCTCCAGGCTAATCCCGCCCCGCGAGCGGTCAACCCGCGAGCGGCCGAGCGTACAGTCGCAGAGAGCAGCCTGTCAGCCGGCAGCGCACGCCGCGGGCAGGCACGGCCACCCGGCGGCAGTCGCGCACCGAAAGGACATCGGCCATGTCCGGACCCGTTGACATCAGCCCCTCCACCGGGGTGCGCCCGCACGAACTGCCGGCGTCGCTGCGCGAGGCCGGGCTGGACAACTGGGTCCGCGAACCGCTTGACGACGCCGTGGACATGCGGCGCCGGATCATCATGCCGCCGGCGGCCGCGGTGATGGGCACGCCGGCCAGCGCCTACCAGGGCGCTCTGCTCGCCGAGGCGCGCAATCCAGACACGATCTTCATGATGGGCGACAACCCGGCGCTGCCCAGGATGCCCGAGCGCCCCGCCCTCAAGGACTTCTTCCAGCTCAGGTTCGGCAAGATCGCGGCCACTCACCTGATGCAGAGCGCCAGGGTCGCGCGCGAGAACGGCATGGACGAGAAGGTGATCATGGCGTGCCTCGTGCATGACATCGCCATCGCCGGGCTGCTGTCGGCCAATCACGGCTACTGGGGCGCGCAGATGGTCGGACCGTACGTGGACGACGAGGTGGCCTGGGCGATCCAGAAGCACGAGGCACTGCGTTACTTCGCCGACGATTCGGTCGGCTACACCTACCCCCAGGCGTACATCGACTACTTCGGGCCCGACTACCGCCCGCCGGACTACATCCGCCGGGAAGCCGAGGGGGCCAGGAAGCACCGCTGGTACATGACGTCGCGGCTGCTGACCATCAACGACATCTACTCGTTCGACCCGAATGTGACGGTGGGCTTCGAAGAGTTCGAGGACGTGGTCGGCAGGAACTTCAGGCAGCCGGCCGAGGGCCTCGGCTTCGATGGCTCACCGGTCGCGCACATGTGGCGCACGATGATCTGGCCGAACAACTTCCTGTAACCCCGCCCGCCCGCGTGGCAGTGCCCGCGCGGCAGTGCCCGCGCGGCAGTGCCCGCGACCGCCTCAGGCGGCTGACCGTTCGACGGCGGCCGGCCTGATCCTGGCGGCCGCCGCCGCGGCGAGCACAGCCAGGCCGGTCAGCCCGACCGGGCAGAGCACCAGGCCAGCGATGATGTAGCCGCCCAGGGTGTCGCTGATGAGATAGCGCCACCCGCAGCACGCCGCCCGCTGTTCCGCGCCGAGCCAGCACGATCCCGCCGGCCGCCAGGATCGCGAGCGTCAGGATCAGCGGCACGACGCACCTCTCAGTCGCGGCGGGTGACGCTGGCCTGGCGACGCCGAGGCCCGTCCGGCGCTCTGTTTCACCTGATCCCTGCCCGCTCCGAAGGCAGCCGCGTAAGCGCGGCCCGTCCCCGTCAGCTTGTACAGGTGCCTGGCCGGGCGGCCAGGCACGGGGTCGTCCTCCCAGGCGGCCTCGAGCAGCCCCCGGTCGGCGAGCCTGATCAGGATCGGGTACATCGAGCCTGCCTGAATGCCGAGGTCGCTGCACAGGTCGTAGCCGTAGCGCCAGCGCTCCGGGTCCTCGGCCAGGGCGTACAGGACCGCGAGCGTGCGCGGAGACGGTCGCCGGGTGCGAGTCACGCAGATAACTCTGTAAGCACTCGCAACCGCAGACAAGGTGCTAAGCCGAAGAGAAAACGACCGCATAGGGTCCTGAGTCTTCGCCTATGCGCTAAGCCTTCGCACATCAGCGCGTGTCAGGATGCTGTGGCCACCCGATCGCGACGCGGTCTGGCAACCGGCGTGCCCGCCTCACACCGTCGTGGCGATCCCGCCATCGACAGGCAGCACGGCCCCGGTCACGTAGGCGCCGGCCCGCGAGGACAAGAACACGGCCGCCCCCGCCATGTCGTCAGGCCGGCCGATCCTGCGCAGCGGTGCCGCCTCCGCGATCTGGTCTCCGGACGTGCGCAGCGTATACGCCATCATCTTGGACTCGAACGGCCCAGGAGCGATCGCGTTGACGGTGACGTGCCTGGGCCCGAGCTCCCTGGCAAGCACGCGGGTCAGGTGGTGCAGGCCCGCCTTGCTCGCGGAGTACGAATACGTGGGCAGCGCAGGCACGTGCAGCCCGTCGATGCTGCCGATGTTGATCACCCGGGCGGGGTCGTCGTGCGTACCGGCCGCCTCGAGCAGCGGCAGGAACGCCCTGGTCAGGAAGAACGGCGACTTCAGGTTGAGGTCAAGCACCTTGTCCCAGGCCGAGGCTGGGAAATCGTCAAGCGGCGCGCCCCAGGTCGCGCCCGCGTTGTTGACCAGGATGTGCACGACCTGCTCCTGCTGGCCGACCTCGCGCGCCAGTCGCAGGCACTCAGCCTCGCTCGACAGGTCCGCCTGGATGGCCGCGACCTGGCCGAACGCCGACAGCTCCCGCTCAGCGTCGGCGCAGCCCTCGGCCTTGCGCGAGCTGATGTACACGGACTTGGCGCCGGCCTGGAGGAGGCCGCGGGAGATCATCAGGCCGATGCCCCGGGTTCCTCCGGTCACGACGGCCGTCTTGCCGGTCAGGTCGAACAGCTCCATGTGTTACCCGCTTCCGAGGACGAGATGATCGCCCCCATTGTCCATCGGGCCGATCCCAGCGCGAGGGGCGGATCGGCGCGTCACCGTCCGTTTGCCGGCAGGGCGCGCGGGTCGGGTTGCTGGCGCGTTGCGCATGATCTAGCTTTCGGCCCATGTACGGTGCGGACCGGTGACTGAGCCGGTTGTGAGCATTCTCGACCTGATGGCGTCAGAACGGCGGCGGCGCGATGAGCAGTGGTGACCAGAGCGCGCGGCGGCCAGGGCACGCCGACCCGCAGACGACGGCCCGGCACGCGGCCGAGGTGGGCAGGCACGAAGTCGGGCTGCGGTCGCTTGGCCAGCCGAACTCGCTGGCCAGGCAGTTCGACTTCAGTGACAACAGCTACGAGTGGCGGCGGGTGTTCGCCGAGCTGTTCGGCACGTTCCTGCTCGTCCTGGTGGCGGCCGGCGGCCCCATCGTGAACGCGCGCTTCGGCGGGAACGCGATCTCCTCCTCAGCGCTGGTGATCGCGCCTGGCCTGATGGTCCTGGCGATCATCTTGTTCATGGGCACGGTTTCTGGCGCCCACCTGAACCCGGTCGTCACGCTCGCGTTCACGCTGCGGCGCGACTTCCCTGTCCGGCGGATACCCATGTACATCGTGGCGCAGTTTTCCGGCGCGGTGCTGGCCACGCTCGTGGTGACCGCCCTGGTCGGCACCTACGGGACCGCGGGTCTCACGCTCCCAGGGAGCGGCATCTCGACCGGCGCGGCGCTGGCATGGGAGGCGGTGCTCACCGCCGGCCTGGTCAGCGTCATCACCGGCACCGCATCTGGAGCGCAGCAGATCGGCGCGATGGCCGCGATCGCCGTCGGCAGTTACATCGCGCTGGCCGGGCTGATCGGGGCCCCGGTAAGCGGCGCGTCGATGAACCCGGCGCGGTCGCTTGGCCCGGCGCTCGTGCTTGGCGACTGGACATCCTGGTGGGCGTACCTCGTGGGACCGCTGATCGGCTCGGTGGCCGCGGTCGCGTTCGCCGACATTCTGCGCGGCCGGGGCGGTGGCCCGTTCGGTCGCCGTGCCGCGCAGGGAACGCTGGGCACGGGATGGCTGCCCGGCAGCGGGGACCGGCCGGCCGGGCCGCAGCCAGGGTCATCGCAGGGCGCTGACGGCTGATCCCAGCCGGGCCAGCCACGCCGGCCGCTGACGGCGGGCTGAAGTAGATTCGGACCATGAACCAGCCACTGACCCTGATGGCAGTCCATGCCCACCCCGACGACGAGGCATCGAGCACGGGCGGCGTCCTGGCTGCCTATTCTGACCAGGGCGTCAGGACCGTCGTCGTCACGTGTACCAATGGCGAGTTCGGTGATGGCCCTTCGGGCATCAAGCCAGGCCAGGACGGCCACGACACGGCCGACGTCGCGCAGACCAGGCTGGCCGAGCTGCGCGAAGCCAGCAAGCTCCTCGGCGTGACCGAGCTTGAGCTGCTCGGGTATCACGACTCCGGCATGCCGGAGTGGGAGTACCGGAACAGTCCCGACGCGTTTTGCAACGTGCCGCTCGAGGAGGTGGTTGACCAGGTCGCCGGCCTGATCGAGCGGTACCGCCCGCAGGTCGTGATCACCTACGACCCGGACGGCGCCTACCAGCACCCCGATCACGTGCACGCGGCCCGCGCCGCGATCGGCGCGGTCGGGAAGACCGGCATCCCAGCGAAGCTCTACCTGACCGCGATGCGGCGCAGCGAGTGGCGGAAGATCTTCGAGGCCCTCCGCGAGGCCGGCGAAGACGTGCCTGGGTGGGAGATGACCGAGGAAGAGCAGCGGCAGATCATCGAGTCAGAAGCGCGGATCACCACCGAGGTGGACATCACGTCCGTACTGGACCGCAAGCGCGACGCGTTGATGTCGCACGCCAGCCAGATCACCGATTCCTGGTTCAGCAAGATCCCGCCCCAGGTCGTGCAGTCGGCGTTCGGGCGTGAGTTCTTTATCAGGGTGCAGGACAGGACGCACGCGCCGGTGCCTGAGGCTGACCTGTTCTCCGGGCTGCGTTAGCGGTCAAGGCCGCCTGCGGCGCCGGCGTCAGCGGGCAGGGCTGGTGAGCTCGGTGGCCCGGCCGGCTTGGCGGCCTCGTCGGGCCGGTCCCGCGCGCGCAGGTAGCTGACCACGAGCGTGATCCCGACCGCCCCGGCGGGCGGCAGGGTTACCAGCGCTGGCAGCTGGTAGCGCCACGAGAACTGGAACGCGTCAGAGACGGCCAGGATCGCGGCTCCGACGGCAAACCAGAGCAGGCAGGCCGCTGCCAGCTCACGCCGCCGCCGTGTCTTGCGCCGGACCACGACCAGCAGCGACCCGGCCAGGCCTGCCGCGGCGAACAAAGCCATCAGCGGCCCGGGCGCATATCCGCCGTGCAGCTGATAGGAGCGCAGGAACGCGGCAGGTCCCTCGCTGACCGCGGCCGGGCCGCCGTAAGACGTGTCGAGCACATGCCTGGTGATCGCCGGGCCGCCTGGCCGCAGCCGGAGCCCGAACACGATCAGGTGGTTCCTGCCGAGCGTCACCCAGTCAGGGAAGGTCGGGTAGGACTCCTGGAACTGCCAGCGCGAGATGGGCGTGCCGGCCTGGCTGGACGTCCTCGTCAGGGAGAACAGCTTGAAGCCGTCTGCCGCGATGGCGGCGATCACTCGCTCAGGCTGCTGGATGACCACCTGGTGGTCGAAGCTGGCGATCACGGCGTAGCGGTTCATGCCTTGCGGCGCCACATAGCTCTTCAGCGGCGAGGTCTTGTCGTGGTCAAGCCAGTCGATGCCGTGGGCGCGCTGCCTGTCGGTCGGGCAGAGCGGCCGCTCGTACGCGGGAATCCGCAGGGTCGCGCAGCCGGCCGCGGCCGCCATCCGACCGTAGCTGGACACGCTCGGCGTCGCGGTCGCGAGCCAGAAGTGGCCGCTGATGACGTAGGACCCGGTCATGTAGCCGGCAACGGGGACCGCGAACGCGGCCGTCATCGCGGCCGCCCTGGTCACGACCGTTCGCCAGCCACCACCCGCGGCCAGCACGAACAGCAGCGCGGGCAGGATGAGGATCTCGCCGACCTGCCTGACCGTCGCCGACGCGCCGAGCAGCAGCCCTGCCGCGATGATCGCGCTCAGCCGCGGTCCTGTCCGCCTGGCGAGCAGAACGGCGATACCGGCGACGATCAGGGCCTGGAACCAGACGTCGGGCATGATGTTCTGCTCGATCTGGATCTGGTAGCCGTCAAGCAGGACAGGCGCGGCCGCGACCGCCGCGAGCCAGCGGGGGACCCGGTAGCGGACCAGGACGACGTAGATAGTGCCGGCCATGGCGAGGCCGAGCAGATGCTGGACGGCGGTGACTGTGCCGAGGTCGCCGACAGCGAGTATCGCCCTCAGCGGCGCCTTGTAGCCGACCGGGTCGGCCCCCGGATACGCGTTGTACAGGTATCTCATCGAGTCGATGTACAACAGCGCGGGCTGGTAGGCGATCTGCGCCAGCACCCGCAGCGCGAGCCCGGCCGCCATCAGGACCACGAAGAGCCAGTTCCTGCCGGCGGCGCGCACCGTGGCCTTCGCTACCGCGCTTGCCCTGGTCGCGCTGCTCGCCGTGGCGGCGCCGTGGAACTGCGTCACGGTGACTGAGCGGCCATCTCCGGTGCTCGTCCTGGCATGGCCTCAGCGGGGACGGGCTCGGTGGGCTTGCGGGCCGCGAGGACGATGGCGGCGATGCCGAGCGCGCCCGCCGGAGGCAGCGTGACGATCGCCGGGATCTGGTACCGCCAGGTGAACTCGAACAGGTCGGATACGCCCAGCACGATCACGCCTGTCGCGAAGAAGAACAGGCTGCCGATCGCGGCCGGGCGGGCCGCCGCGAACCTGGGCCTGCGCAGGAACGCCATCACCGAGCCGGCCAGGCCAGCGATCAGGAACAGCGCGAACAGCGGGCCAGGCGTGTAGCCGCCGCGCAGCTGATACCAGCGCAGGAAGGTCGCTATCGGCTTGTGCACCTGAGGCGCGCCGCCGTAGCCGGGGTCAAGTTCCGTCAGCGTCGATGACTCCAGCGAGCCGATGTCGAGCCAGATCTTGTTGTCGCGGACCGAGATCCACGGACCATACTGGGCGGTCGGGAAGTGCCGCTGGAACTGCCACCGCACGATCGGGGTGTCGCCCTGGCTCGTGTACCTGTTCAGCGCGAACAGCTTGACCGAGTCACTCATGATGCCCGAGATCACCCGCGCCGGCTGCTGACGCTCGACGGCCTTGTTGAAGTCCGCGATCAGGTTGCCCTTCTGGCCGATGTAGGTGATCGGCAGCGTTTCGCCGTAGGTGCGCAGCGGCGAGTAGACGCTGTGATCGAGCCAGTCAGGCCCCATCGCCTGCTGATGCTTGGTCGGGCAGAGCGGCCGCTCGACCGCGGGCAGCTTCAGGGTGCCGCAGTTCGCGACCGCCGACATCCGGCCGTAGGTGAGGCTGCCCGACGACCTGGAGATCCAGAAGTGCCCGGCTAGCTGGTAGTCGGCGCTCATGTAGAACAGCAGGGCGAGCGCGAACGCGCAAGTCACCGCTATAGCGTTCTGCAGGATCTTGCGCCAGCCGCCGCCCGTCGCCACGACGAACAGCAGGGCGGGGACGATCAGCACCTCGCCGATCTGCCTGATGCCGATGGACGCGCCGAGCAGGCCGCCGCCGATGAGTGCCAGCTTCATGCCAGGCTGCGGACGCCAGAGCAGAACGGCGAGACCGGCCACGACCAGTGCCTCGAACCAGATGTCAGGCATGATCATGGCCTCGACCTGGACCTGGTAGGCGTCAAGCAGTACCGGCGCGATGGACAGAGCGCCGAGCCAGCGCGGCGCGCCGCGCCTGACCAGCACCGCGTACATGGTGATCGCGATGCCGATGCCGAGCAGGTGCTGCACGAGCTCGACGGTGCCGAGGCTGCCGACGGCGAGGATGGCCTTCAGCGGCACCTTGTAGCCGACCGGGTCAGAGCCCGGCCAGGCGTCATACAGGTACTTGAGCGTGTCGATGTAGATGATCGCCGGGTGGTAGGCCATCTGGGCAAGCGCGCGGAGCACGACGCCGAGGGCGATCAGGGTCGATGCCAGCCAGTGGTGCCGCAGCATTGCCGGGGTCCGCCGGATCAGCGCCATGACGCCGCGTCGGCGCCCGGCCCAGCCGCCGGGCCCGGCCAGCCTCGCGCGGACATCCTCGGCTGGCCTTCCGTTCGCTGCGGCTGGCGGAGCGGGCGAACTGCCATTGGTACCGGAGGCGCCGTTCGCGCCCGCCGCGCCAGGGGCAGTCGCGGAGTCCGGTACGGACGCCGACGGTCCGCTTGCTCGCTGAGTTCGCATGTACGGTCGTCCCGATCGTGGCTCGTTGTACCGTGCTCGCTGTTCTGTGTTCGCCGTACTGGGCTCGCCGCAGCGCCGTGATGGCCGGTGGTTGTCGCCGGAAACTGGCCCCATGTCCGCAGGACCTGCCGATAGCGGCAGTGCCCCCGGAGCAGCCCCCCAAACGGTGGCCACGAGACCAACAGGTGCTTTCCCGCAGAGACTACCGGACCACCGGAGCCGTGCCGTCGTAGCCTATCCGCTCGTCGCGGCCCATGCCGGCGGTGCAGGTGAAGCCCAGGCAAATTGTCCGAGGCTTTACCTACCGTGGCACTGTGCTGGACGAGGGGCTGAGCGCCCGGGAATTGCCGGGGTCCGCTGCCCAGGCTGCGGTTGCGCCGCAGCTCAGCTGGCCCGCGCTGCGCGCTGTCGTGCGGGCTCAGCAGCCGCTGCTCAGCGCGCCGCAGCCAGCATGCTCACGGCTCTGCGCCGTCTGCCGCGGACCGGCCTGGCGCGGGAGCGCCAGGTGCTTCCAGTGCGAGCTGCACTGGCAGTGCGCGTCTGGAAGCGTGGCTGACCTCGTGGTTCCTATCGCGTTCGCGGTCAAGGGCGGGCCGTACGCGGGACGGCTGTGGCAGTACAAGTCGGCGCGGCTCACCGAGGCGGCCGCCGAGAGCCCCACCACGATCCTGCGCGCCATGCTCCTCGTCTTCCTGCGCGACCACGGTCCGTGCCTGTGGCGAGCGGCCGGCACGGCCGCGCCGACGCACTTGGCCGTGGTCCCGACCGCCAGGGGCAGGCCAGGCACGCACCCGCTGCGCGTGCTCGCGGCTGGATTCCTGGCCCGGCCGTGGGCGACACTGGCGGCCAGGCCCGGCGGTGAGCAGGTCAGGGACCTGGACCCGGAGCGGTTCAGGGCAGCGCCGGCGCCAGGAGCCCGGGTGCTCCTGATCGACGACACCTGGACCACGGGCTCGAGCGCCCAGTCAGCGGCCATGGCGCTGCGCGCGGCAGGGGCCAGGTCGGTCGTCACGGTCGTGCTCGGCCGGCACGTCGCCGTCGCGGCGGCCGAACAGGCGGGCATCGGGCCCGCCGGGATGCCGTTCCGCCTCGACCGCTGTGCGGTCCATCCGGCGCAGGCTGTCGGCGCGCGATCATAGGCTTGTCGCTGTGACCGCGTCACCCGCGACCCAGAAGCCCGCCCGAGGTGCTGCCGCACCGGGTGCCGCCCGCCGGCAGGCGGCCAAGGGCGAACCGTCCAGGACGGCGCTGGTGCGCCGTGCCCGCCGGATCAACAGGGAACTCGCTGAGATCTACGCGGACGCGCACACCGAGCTTGACTTCACCACCCCGCTGGAACTGCTGGTCGCGACCATCCTGTCCGCCCAGACCACGGACAAGCGGGTCAACATGATCACTCCGGTGCTGTTCGCCAGGTACCGCACCGCCGCTGACTACGCGGCCGCGGACCGCGATGAGGTCGAGAAGATCATCGTGACAACGGGCTTCTTCCGCGCGAAGACCACCAGCATCATCGGCCTCGGCCAGGCGCTCTGCGAGCGGTTCGGCGGTGACGTGCCGCGCAAGCTCAAGGACCTGGTCACCCTGCCAGGGGTGGGCAGGAAGACCGCCAACGTCGTGCTCGGCAACGCGTTCGGGATTCCCGGCATCACCGTCGACACGCATTTCGGGCGGCTCGCCAGGCGGTTCGGCTGGACGACGTCCGACGACCCTGTCAAGGTCGAGCAAGAGGTCGGGGCCCTGTTCCCGCGGTCGGAGTGGACCATGCTCTCGCACCGGCTGATCTGGCACGGCAGAAGGGTCTGTCACTCGCGCCGGCCTGCGGGGCCTGCGGGATCGCGCCGCTCTGCCCGTCTTACGGCGAGGGCCCGACGGACTCGGCCGTGGCAGCCAAGCTGGTCAAGCCGGGGCCATTCTCGTGACGACGGCCGGATGCGGCCGCGAGCCAGCATCCGCCCCCGCCGGGCAGGTTCCTGGCTGGCTGCGCGACCTGGCCAGGTCGGCCGGGCGGATGAGCGTGCCGCCAGGGCTCAGGCCGCCGCCTGACGGCGGCCGGCATTCGGCGATCCTGATCCTCTTCGGCGAGGGTCCCGGCGGGCCTGACCTGCTCCTTGTGCAGCGCAGTCAGACGCTCAGGCGGCACGCCGGGCAGCCGGCCTTTCCTGGCGGCGTGGTCGACGCAAGCGACGAGGGCGCAGTGGGAGCGGCGCTGCGCGAGGCGACCGAGGAGGCGGGCGTCGATCCGGCAGGCGTGGACGTCGTGTCGGTGCTGCCCGACCTGTACATCTCGCGAACCGGTTACCGGGTATCACCGGTGCTCGCCTGGTGGCGCACCCCGGTCCCGGTAGCTCCCGGTGACCCTGCCGAGGTTGAGGCCGTCGCGAGGATCCCGGTGACCGAGCTGGCTGATCCAGCCCGCCGGCTCATGATCAGGTATCCGGCCGGTCAGGCAGGTCCGAGGCCAGCAGCAGGCCCGCAAGGGCCTGCGTTCCACGCGGGCGAGATGCTGGTCTGGGGGTTCACCGCGTTCGTCATCGACAGGCTGCTGGCGATGGGCGGCTGGGAACGGCCATGGGACACCGGCACCGTGACCGATCTGCCTGCCGGGATGCGGCTGACGGGCATCGACCCCGGCCCCGTCAGCTGACCGCGCGAACCACCGGGTCCAGGGACCCGAACCTCGGCCATCAGGATCAGCCGCGCGTCGTTTCCCGCACCGCCGATCAAAGATACCGTTAAGCCGTGTCCGGTGACCTGCTCGATCTGGTGCTGCTCGTTCTCGCGGCGGCCTTCGCCGTTGCCGGGTACCGGCAGGGCTTCATCATCGGCGTGCTCAGCTTCGTGGGCTTCACGGGCGGGGCCGTGGCCGGCACCTATCTCGCACCGGGCCTGGCGATGGCCCTGACCAGCCGTCAGAACCTGCAGGCTGTGCTTGCCATCATCGGGGTGTTCGCCGCGGCCGTCGCCGGGATGCTGGTCGCCTCGGCGTTCGGGGTGCTGCTTCGCTCTCATGTCAGGGGCCGTCCGTCGACGCTGCTCGACTCGATCGGCGGCGCGGCCGTCAACGTGGTCGCGATCCTGGTACTGGCCTGGCTGATCGGCAACCTCGTCGCTTACGCGCCGCCGTTCCCCGCAATTTCCCGCCAGGTCAACGACTCGCTGGTGCTGCGCACCGTGGACCGGCTGATCCCGCAGAGCGCAAAGCCGGAGTTCACCGCGCTGCGCAAGCTGCTGAGCACGCAGCCCTACGTCCAGGTGTTCGGCGCGCTTGGCGCGGAGACGGCGCTGAACGTGCCGAAGCTTGATCCGGCCGTGGTGCACTCGGCTGGGCTGCGCCGCGACCGCAACAGCGTGGTCAAGATCGAGGGACTCGCGTCCGGCTGCTCGCGGACCATCGAGGGCAGCGGCTTCGTGATCAGCAGGGAGCACGTGATCACGAACGCCCACGTCGTCGCGGGCATCACCAGGCCAGAGGTCTACACCAGGTTCGCCTCCGGCGAGCACCCGGCCAGGGTGGTGCTCTTCGATCCAGAGAGCGACATCGCCGTGCTCTACGTGCCAGGACTGAACCTGGCAGCGCTGCGCTTCGCAGGTTCGGCGCCGTTCGGCGCCAGCGCGGTCGTGGCCGGATACCCGCTCGACGCCGCCTTCACCGCCAGGCCGGCCAGGGTGGGACGGTCCGAGCTGGCCAGTGGCCCCGACATCTACGACACCCGCAAGGTCGTCCGCGACATCTACCCGATCCGTGCAGTCGTGAAGCCGGGCAACTCAGGCGGCCCGCTGATAGCACCTGATGGCAGGGTCTACGGCATGGTGTTCGCCGCCGCCGTCTCCGTGCCGGAGACCGGCTACGCCCTGACCGCCAGCCAGCTCTCCGGTGACGTCAGCCGCGGCGCGAACCTGACCGCGGCGACCGGCACAGGAGACTGCCAGTAGCGGCCAGGACGGCCCGCCCGGGCGACCGCAGCCGCCCGACGCTGCTCACCCCGGTACCGGTGTGACACTCTGCTGTCAGCCGGTCAGGGAGACCCGGAGGTCGGCAGGAGGCACCGCGTCCAGGCCGCGGCCGTCGATCCGGTCAGCCAGCCCCGTCGCGCTGCCCGTGACCGCCGCCAGGTCAATCCCGGCGGGCGCGGCCGCCGCGTAGCCCGCGACCGCGGCGGACCCGCGCCGGAGCAAGCTGACGGCGCCGCGGCTGTTGCCCCTCCTCGCGTGAGTCAGCCCCACCGCGATCTGGGCGAGCCCCTTCCATAGCGCGCGCTCGCCGGCAGGCGCCGACTTCCAGGCAGCCTCGAGCACCTCGTGGGCATGGAACGGCCTGCCGTCGTCGATCAGGTCCTGCGCGAGCTGCACCGCATCGGCGGGCGTGAGCCGCAGTTCATCGGGCATTACCGGTTCGCCGTCCGCGCCGCGGGCCAGCGGCCTGCCGAGCCCGTCGCGCGGCCTGGCGTTCTTCGGCCGCCCGGCCTGATCCCTGTCCCTGTCGGTGCCTGAGCTTGAGCCTGGCGCGGTCACCGTTCCGGCTCGGGGTCGAGCAGCCAGGATCGCAGCTCGAAGTCGAACCGGTCTGGCATCTCCTCATGCGGGAAATGCCCGGCGCCGTCGATGAGCCGCCACCGGTACGGCGCGTCCACGTAGGTCCCCGAGCCGCGGGCCGCCTTCGGCCGGACGCAGGTGTCAAGCGCGCCGTGGATCTGCAGGGTCGGCGCCTGGACCGGCGTCCGCATCACCCTGGCGTACCGCATCCCGTCAGGCCGCAGCCGCGACCTGAGCAGCCAGCGGTGGTACTCAAGGGCGGAGTGGGCCACAGACGGAAGGCTCATGGCGGTCCGGTAGACCCGCTCGGTGTCCGGGTCAGGCCAGCCGGGCCCGGCCCACGACGACAGCAGCATCCCGACCCGTTCCGCGTGATCGCGCAGCAACCGCCGCTCGGGCAGCATCGGCATCTGGAAGCCGAGCGCGTACCCGCTGCTGCGGCCCTGGCCGAGCGGATCGGCGAGCACGGCAGCGCGCAGCCGGAGCGGGTGGGCGGCCGAGACCACCGCGAGCCGCCTGATGACCTTCGGGAAGTACGCGGCCATCGTCCAGGCGATCATGCCGCCCCAGTCGTGCCCGACGACGAAAGCGTTCGCCTCTCCGAGCGAACGGATCATCCCGGCCGCGTCTGAGGCAGCTGTCACCAGGTCGTAGCCGCGCGGCGGCTTGTCGCTGCCGCCGTAACCTCGCAGGTCGACGGCGACGGCGCGGAAACCTGCCGCGCTGAGCGTCCTGAGCTGACGCCGCCAGGTCCACCAGAACTCAGGGAATCCGTGCAGCAGCAAGACAAGAGGCCCGTCGCCGCTCTCGGCAATGTGGAAACGCGTGCCGTTGGCACTCACCGAGCGGTGCGACCACGGGCCGTCGAGATAGACCGACGCCTCGCCGCGGCTCATGGCCTACCTGGCTCCCGTCGGCTCGGCCGCCGGCTCGGACTCGTCGCGCTTGATCAGCGCCAGGTCCTCGGAGACCGTGCTCCTGGTCTTGCGCAATCCGGTCAGCCGCTTGAACCTGGTGATCGCGATCAGCACGGCGAGTGCGGCGAGCACGACGTAAGTGCCCGCAACGATCAGGAAGGACGCCCAGAGCCAGATCCCAGCGGCGTTCAGCCCGTAGGCGTAGGCGAAGCTGAGCACCATGAGCACGAGGCAGCCGACGAACGCGGCCATGCCGAACAGCACTGCCCCTATCCCGAGCCGGCGGGCATCGGTCTTGAGTTCCAGTTTCGCCAGGTCCACTTCGTACCTGACGAGCTGTGAGATATCGCTGACGGCCAGTGCGACGAGATCACCAAGAGACTCCTTGGCTGCCCGGCTCCTGGCCGGTGAACGTGGGTCCGGCCATACTCCCTCCTTTCCTCGCTGTCGAGACCAGTCTCCCGCATGTGCTCATGTGATATTCGCTCGGCGTCCCATTCGGCGGTAACAGGAATTCTCCGGCTGGTCCGGGCCGCGAGGCCGACCGTGCGGATACAGCGGGAAAGCGCCCCCCGAAGCCGCTGCTGCCTGGCGAAAGGCCGGTGAGACGCGAAGCAGGCGGCGCCCCGTGCGGGGCGCCGCCTGAAACACGTCAGACTCAGGTTACCAAGCGTGCACCTCACTGCCGGACAGGGCATCCGTCCCGATCGCCTGCGGCGGCCGGTCGCTGGATGCTCCTGCCTCGGCCGCCTCCCGCGGCTGGTCGCGCGTGGGTACCTGGTTGCCGTGTCAGGACCAGCAGTCCGTGACTCATTTCTACGACGGATCCCCTGGCTTGGGAAGACTTCGCCGTGATCGATTCGTGATCTTTATCGAACCGGCTGTTCACATGTCTGACCGGCTCGTCTGGCCAGCTAGCCCGCTCCGCCGCCTGGCGCTGCCAGGGGACGCGGCCCGCTCGCGCGACCTGCGCCCGTTGCTGCGAAGTCGAGCACGGGCCATCCCCTGCCGGCGGCGGCCCTGCGCAGCTGCCGGTCCGGGTTCACGGCGTGCGGGTGGCCGACCGCCTCGAGCATCGGCAGGTCGGTGACGGAATCGCTGTAGGCGAAGCAGTCGGTCAGCGCGTACCCTCGCTCGCTGGCCAGCTGCCTGATCCGCGCCGCCTTGGCGGCACCGTAGGCATAGAACTCCACCTCGCCCGTGTACCGGCCGTCGGCGTGGCGCATCTGGGTGGCGATGATGCCGGACGCGCCGAGCATCGCCCCGATCGGGCCGACCATCTCCTGGCCGGAGGTGGACACGATGAAGACGTCGCGGCCGGCCTCCTTGTGGGCGTCGAGCATCCGGCGCGCCTCGGTGTAGATCAGCGGTGCGATCGTCACGGCCACGTTGGCGGTCACGATCTCGGCGACCCGCTCCACCGGCCAGCCCTGGCAAAGCCGGCTGACCTGGTCCTTGATCCGCTGCATCTGAGCGTGATCGGCCCCGCCGATCCGGAACGCCAGCTGGGCGACCGCGCCGCGCGCGGCTTGCACGCTGTTAATCAGACCGTGACGGTAAAATGACGGAACGAATGCGAGCGTGCTAGACCGCGAAATTATGGTCTTATCCAGGTCGAAGAAGGCGGCAGCCGCCGGTGACCGGTGGCCGGCCGGAGTATCCATGGCGCGCAGCATAGGCGACCGTGATGAAATCCAATCTTCGTTCGGCCTGACCGACTGGTAACTTTGCACCTCTGCGCGTAGGATTTCCTGAGTTACGGAACCGCTCTGTCCCCCCGGAGCCGGGCCGTACGGCGACCCCCGCTCTCCCCCCCGGCGGGGGTCGCCCCCTTTTACCTGGTGTTATGCCGCGGCGGGCGAGCAAGGCGAGGTCACGGCGCGGCGCCGTGCAGCAGCGTGCCGAGCAGCGTGAGCGAGCCACCTTTCGAGAGCGGCTCGTTCCCGCTGCCACATTTAGGTGACTGAATGCACGACGGACAGCCGGCCGCACATTCGCAGTCTGTGATCGCCATGGCAGTTGCGCGTAGCCAAGGCTCAGCCGCGGCGAACCCGCGCTCGGCGAATCCGGCTCCGCCGTCATGGCCGTCATAGACAAAGACCGTCAGCCGCCCGGTCTGATGGTGCAGGTCGGTTGATACCCCGCCGACGTCCCACCGGTCACAGGCTGCGACGAGCGGGAGCAGCCCGATGGCCGCGTGCTCGGCCGCGTGGGCGGCGCCAGGCAGGTCGGTCCCTGCCGCGGCCAGGGCGTCGCGCTGGGCCGGCGAGATCGTCCACCAGACCGACCTGGTCCGCAGCGTCCTCGACGGCAGGTCGAGCGCGAACTCGCCGGCCCGCTGCCCGGTCTCAGGCTCCCTGCGGGTGAAGGACACCACCTGACGGGTGACCAGGACATCGCCGAAGTGGATCATCGCGCCGCCCCAGTCGCTGAGCCGGTGCTCCGCCGCGATCTGGATGTCAGTGAGCTGGCGGGCCGAGGTGACGTAGCCGGGATCGCCCGGCTGGACAAGCGCGACCCCGTCCTCCAGGTCCAGGCTCGTCACGAGGAAGAGGTCGCCTTGATGGGCATAGACGGCGCCGGCGTGCAGCATGGCGTGACTGGACGGCTCGTCCATCGTGCCAATCAGCCGCCCTGTCGCCTGCTCCACGATGCGGACCGGCCTGCCTCCTGTGCCGCGGAGGCTGGCCAGCGGCGCCCGGCGCCCGGTCAGGTGGCAGCGTCCGCCACGGTCCCTGAAGATCCCCTGCCTGGCCAGGTCGGCGATGAGCCCTGGCGCCGCTGGTCCGAACAGCCGGACATCGGCACTGGTCAGCGGGATCTCCGCAGCGGCTGCGCAGAGGTGCGGAGCCAGGATGTAGGGGTTCGCGGGGTCGAGCACGGTCGCCTCGACCGGCTGGTGCAGCAGCGCCTCAGGATGGTGCACGAGGTAGGTGTCGAGCGGGTCGTCCCTGGCAATCAGGATGGCCACCGCTTCCCGCTCGTCCTCGTCCTGGCCAGCCCCCGCCTCCCGGTGAGCAATGCCACCGCGGCCACCGCGGCCACCGCGGCCTGCGCGGCCGGCCTCCTGCCACAGCGCGGCCCTGGTGCCAGGCCATCCGGCGATGATCACGGCATCCAGGCCGGTGATGTTGATGCCGAGTTCGAGCGCTGGCGTCGCAGCCAGCGCGGTGATGGCGCCGCTACGCAGGCCATCCTCGAGGTCGCGCCGCTCCTGCGGCAGGTAACCGGACCGGTAGGCGGCGACCCGGTGCGCGAGGTCCGCTGCCCCTGCCTCGGTCAGCCGGCTGCGCGCGGCGGCCGCCGCGGCCTCCGCGCCGCGCCGTGACCTGATGAAGGCCAGCGCGGGAACGCCGTCCTGCACGAGGTCGGCCAGCATTCCGGCGGTCTCGGCGACCACGGACCTGCGCAGCGGCGCGTCAGCCTCGCCTCGCAGCGTGCTGAGCGGCGGCTCCCACATGGCGAACGTCACAGGGCCGTGCGGGGCCGCGTCCTCGGTCACCGGCTCGGCTGGCAGCCCGGTCAGCAGCTCGGCGGCCCTGGCCGGCTCGCTGATGGTCGCCGAGGCCAGCACGAAGACAAGGTCGGGTGCGCCCGCCTCGCGGTGGTGCGCGGCGACCCGCCGCAGCCGCCTGAGCACGTGCGCGACGTGCGAACCGAACACGCCACGGTAGCCGTGGCACTCATCCACGATCACGTACCGCAGCCTGCGCAGGAAGCCGCTCCATCGGTGGTGCTGTGGCAGCAGCCCGTAGTGCAGCATGTCCGGCGTGGTCAGCACGTAGGTCGCGTGCTTCCTGGCCCACGCGCGCTGGTGGTGCGGGGTATCCGAGTCCACCACGGCGGGCCGCAGCGCGAACCCGCGTCCGACCTGACCGCCGAGGAATCGCAGCAGGTTCAGCTGGTCGGCGGCCAGCGCTCTGGTGGGCGCCAGGTACAGGGCCGTGCCGCCCTCGCCGATGGCGGTCAGCGCGGGAGCCAGGTATCCGAGTGACTTCCCCGAGGCAGTACCTGTGGCCAGGATCACGCTCCGTCCCGCCCTGGCCAGGTCCGCGGCCGTTGCCTGATGTGCCCAAGGCGTGGCGATCCCGGCTCGTCCGAACGCCGCGACGAGCTCGGGCGGGACCCATCCAGGCCACGGGGCGGGCCGCCCGTCCAGCGCGGGCATCCGCTCGACGTGAGTCAGCCGCCCTGAGGCGGCTCCGCGCCGCAGGATCGCCTGCGTCCCCTCGGGGGCTTCGGGGGGTCGTCCCCGCGGGCCAGCACCTGGCGGCGCTGTGCCGGCTGAGGTCGGCGGGTGCGGATCAGGCATGGTGTAACGAAGTTTGTCATCGGCAGGCCGGGTAACTCGAACTGTGATCTGGTATAGACATGAGCTTGGGCATGGTTGAATGCGCGACGGGAGCATCCCGCCCGGCGCGCCGGACGAGATCTGCTCGGCCGACGGCTGGGATAATGGATGCATGGCGCAGGAGGAATCTGTGGATCTGAAGCTGGATCACCACAACAAGGACGGCATCGAGATCGTCGACGTGGAAGGCGAGATCGATGTCTATACCGCGCCGCGTCTCCGTGAACTCCTTATTGACCTGGTGAACAACGGTCATTACCAGCTCGTCGTGAACATGGAAAAGGTCGAGTTCCTCGACTCCACGGGCCTTGGTGTCCTGGTTGGCGGGCTCAAGCGGGTACGGGCTCACGATGGATCGCTCGACCTGGTCTGCACCCAGGAGAGGATCTTGAAGATCTTCCGGATCACCGGGCTCACGAAGGTCTTCGGGATCCACGACACGGTAGACGAGGCGATCGCGCACCGTAAGTCAGAGAAGTAGCCGCCGCCGGCAGCGTGAGGTGGCACGAGATGGCAACTGTAGAGGTCACCTTCACGCCGCTGCCCGCCCACGTGCGCACGGCCCGGCTCGTCGCCACGGCCGTCGCGCGGCGCAGTGGCGTGGCGGAGTCGCTGATGGACGAGGTCCGGCTGGCTGTCGGCGAGGCCTGCTCACGGGCGGTGGAGACGCACGCGAGCCAGTGCCCGGACGAACCTGTCCGGGTGGCGCTGTCCAGCCAGGAAGGCCGCTTCGAGATCGAGGTCATCAACGCGGGCAGGCCGGCTGCTGGCCTCGGGCTCGTGCCCAAGCCGGCTGACGGCAACCTCATGCCGCCGGGTTTCTCGCTCGCGGTGATCGCGGGGCTCGCCGACGACGTCCAGATCAGCGAGACCGAGGCAGGCACCAGCGTCAAGATGAGCTGGCCGCTGTCCGGTTCGCTGGCGGCGGGCTCGCCCGCCTGACGCAGCGGCCGGCTCGCCGACTGAAGGCATGAGTATGCGAGACTCTCGTCAGTTACCGTTTGATCACGAACGGGTCGCAGCGTCGTGACATCCGGACCCGACGCCCCGCGGGCGGCCCCGGATGCGTAGACTCCCGGCACGCGTGTCCACGTGGTGAAACGTGCGGACGTCGCACCATGTGCGACCTGACGACATTGCGGAGTGTTTGCGTGACGCACCCGGCCGGTTGATGGCTGCCGCGTGCAGACTGCCCGGCTAGGCGTGTGTTCCCGTGCTTAGGAGGATGAATGACAAGGCTCGGTTCCGCTCTGGCTGACGGAGCGGCCACCGTGACTGGCTCCAATGTGACCTGGGTCGTGATCGTGGCCGTCATCGCGGTGCTGGCGCTGGCGATGGCGGGCTGGCTGGTCAGGCAGGTTCTCGCGGCCGGCCAGGGCACCAGCAAGATGCAGGAGATCGCGGTCGCGGTACAGGAGGGCGCGGCAGCATACCTGCGCAGGCAGTTCCGCACCCTGGGCGTGTTCGTGGTCGTGATCTTCTTCGTGCTGCTGCTGCTGCCCGCTGACGGCGCCGGTGTCCGGTGGGGCCGGTCCATCTTCTTCCTCGCGGGCGCGCTGTTCTCGGCGCTGACTGGCTTTACCGGCATGTCGCTGGCCGTCCGTGGCAACGTGCGCGTGGCGGCGGCCGCACGCGAGAGCGGAGAGCGGGAGGCTACCCGGATCGCGTTCCGCACAGGCGGCGTCGCCGGCATGTTCACGGTCGGACTCGGCCTGCTCGGAGCGGCCGCGGTCGTGCTGATCTACAAGTCGAACGCGCCGAGCGTGCTCGAGGGCTTCGGCTTCGGCGCCGCGCTGCTCGCCATGTTCATGCGAGTAGGCGGCGGCATCTTCACCAAGGCCGCCGACGTGGGCGCCGACCTGGTCGGCAAGGTCGAGAAAGGGATACCTGAAGACGACCCGCGCAACGCGGCCACGATCGCCGACAATGTCGGCGACAACGTCGGTGACTGCGCGGGCATGGCGGCCGACCTGTTCGAGTCCTACTCGGTCACCCTGGTGGCGGCGCTGATCCTGGGCAAGGCCGCGTTCGGCTCGCAGGGCCTGGTCTTCCCGCTGATCGTCCCGGCGATCGGCGTGCTCACCGCCATGGCCGGCATCTTCTTCGTGGCCCCGCGCAAGCACGACAGGAGCGGGATGACGGCCATCAACCGCGGCTTCTTCCTCTCCGCGATCTTCTCTCTCGTCCTGGTCATCGTCGGCGCCTTCGTGTACCTGCCGTCGAAGTTCAGTGAGCTGAAGGGCGTCACCAGCCAGGCGATCCTGCACCACTCGGGCGACCCGCGGCTCCTGGCCATCGGCGCGGTGGTGATCGGCCTGGTGCTGGCCAGCGCGATCCAGCTGCTCACCGGATACTTCACCGAGACGAGCCGGCGCCCGGTCAAGGACATCACCGAGTCCGCGCGCACCGGGCCAGCCACGGTCATCCTGTCCGGCATCTCGGTGGGCCTGGAGTCCGCGGTCTACTCGGCGCTGCTGATCGGCGCGGCGGTGTACGGAGCGTTCCTGCTCGGCACCGGCAACGCCACGATCGCGCTGTTCGCCGTCGCGCTGGCCGGCACCGGCCTGCTGACGACGGTCGGCGTGATCGTTTCGATGGACACCTTCGGCCCGGTCTCGGACAACGCCCAGGGCATCGCCGAGATGAGCGGCGACGTGGAGGGCGACGCCGCTCAGGTGCTGACCAGGCTGGATGCGGTCGGCAACACGACAAAGGCGATCACCAAGGGCATCGCGATCGCGACCGCTGTGCTGGCGGCGACCGCGCTGTTCGGCGCCTTCCGCACCACGGTGGAGGACGCGCTCGGGAGTGCCGCGAACACCTTCAGCCTGTCGATCGACAAGCCGAACGCGCTGGTCGGTCTCATCGTCGGCGCATCCGTGGTGTTCTTCTTCTCCGGCCTGGCGATCATGGCGGTTGGCCGTGCCGCTGGCCGGGTAGTCTTCGAGGTGCGCGAGCAGTTCAGGACGCACCCGGGGATCATGGACTTCACCGAGAAGCCGGAGTACGGCCGGGTCGTGGACATCTGCACGAAGGACTCGCTGCGCGAGCTCGCCACCCCGGGCCTGCTTGCCGTGCTGACGCCGATCGTGATCGGCTTCGGCTTCGGCTACGTGCCGCTCGGTTCCTTCCTCGCCGGCGCCATCGCCGCCGGGGTGCTGATGGCCGTCTTCCTCGCGAATTCGGGCGGCGCCTGGGACAACGCGAAGAAGCTGGTCGAGGACGGCGTCCTCGGCGGCAAGGGATCCGATGCACACGCTGCCACGGTGATCGGCGACACGGTCGGCGACCCGTTCAAGGACACCGCGGGACCGGCGATCAACCCGCTGATCAAGGTCATGAACCTGGTCTCGCTGCTGATCGCGACCAGCGTCGTCAAGTACGCCGACAACACGGGCCTGCGCGTGGGCGTCGCGCTCGGCGCGCTGGCCATCGTGGTCGCGTCGATCGTGATCGCCAAGCGGCGCCAGACAGGAATCGCGCCGTCGGACTCCGACGGGGTCGACGGCCCGGCCGCGCCGGCCGACGACGAGCAGCCGGCAGAGAAGGCGACAGCCTGACAGCAAGCACAGAAGGCGGTCCGGCGCGCGGTTACCGCGCGCCGGACTTTGCCCATCGCCAGGCGCGCCTGGGAGCATGGACGCCATGACAGCGCACCGGCAGCTCATCGTCATGCGGCATGCCAAGGCGGGAGAGCTGCCCGGCGGTCCTGACGCGGAACGGGCGCTGCGCCCGCGCGGGTGCAGGAACGCGACGGCGGCGGGGGAGTGGATGGCCGGCCGCGAACTCGTGCCCGACCTCGTGCTCTGCTCGAACGCCAGACGGGCCAGGCAGACCTGGCAGTACGTCAGCGCCGAGCTGGCCGGCGAGCCAGAGGTCGTCAACGACCCGCGGCTCTACCAGGCCGACGCGGAGGACCTGATCGGGATCTTCGCCGAGACTAGGCCGGGGGTCCGCAGCCTCATGTACGTCGGGCATAACCCGGCCGCGGCCGACGTGGCCGAGATCCTCACTGGCGGCCCCGTCGACTTCCCCACCGCGGCGATCGCGATCATCGGCCTCGACGCGGACTGGTACAGCCTGTCCAGCGACCCGTCTGGTGCGGGCCAGTTCGTCGCTTCCTGGCGCCCAGAGCGGCGGGAGGAGGCAGATGCCGGCTGAGGTGCTGTACTTGCGCGGTGTAGCCGTCTGCCGCGATCGGTCGATGCTCCTCAGGGACGTCGACTGGACCGTCAGGGACGACGAGAGCTGGGTCATCGTCGGTCCGAATGGTGCGGGCAAGACTACATTGCTCCAGGTCGCGGCCGGTCTGGTGGCGCCAACCGAGGGCCTCGCCGTGGTGCTCGGCGAGCCGGTGCACGATGTCGACCCGCAAGATCTTCGCAGCCGGGTGGGCATCTCCAGCGCCGCCGTGGCCGAGCAGGTGCCACGCGGTGAGAAGGTGATCGACCTGGTGATGACCGCCGGTTACGGCCTGCTCGGCCGCGGCGGCGAGGAGTACGACTCCTTCGACGTGGCCCGCGCGGTGGAACTGCTCGACGCCGTCGGCTGCGCGCATCTGATCAGGCGGCGGTTCGGCACGCTCTCCGAGGGGGAGCGCAAGCGGGTTCAGATCGCGCGCTCTCTCATGGCCGACCCCGAGCTGCTGCTGCTCGACGAGCCGGCTGCCGGGCTTGATCTGGGCGGCCGGGAGGATGTGCTGCGACGGATCGCCGCGCTGGTCGCCAGGCCTGGGTCGCCGGTCATGGTGCTGGTTACCCACCACGTCGAAGAGGTTCCCCCTGGTTTTACCCACGCCATGCTCATGCGCAGGGGCACGGTGCTCGCAGCCGGCCCGGTGGACCAGGTGTTCACTGCCCGGAACCTGTCGCGGTGTTTCGGCGTCCCGCTGATCGTCGAGCGCCGGGCTGCCCGCTGGATGGCCCACGCCGCGCCGGTTCTCTGACCAGAGGCGCTGGTGGGCGGCTGGGAGATCGTGGCGATACTCGCCGCGGCGATCGCTGCGGGCGCCATCAATGCCGTGGTGGGATCGGGTTCGCTGATCACCTTCCCCACGCTGCTCGCGTTCGGCTTTCCGCCGGTGGTCGCGAACGTTTCGAACAACGTGGGCCTGGTCCCCGGCAATGTCAGCGGCGCGTTCGGCTACCGCGAGGAGCTGTCCGGCCAGCGCGGGAGGCTGATCAGGCTCGGCATCGCCTCATGCGCGGGATCGGTGGCCGGGGCGTGCGCGCTGCTCGCGCTGCCGCCCGGCGTCTTCGAGGTCGTCGTTCCCGCCCTGATCATCGTGGCCTGCGTTCTCGTCGTCGTGCAGCCCAGGCTGTCGGCTTGGGTGGCGGCGCGGGGCAAGGAGCGAGCCGATCACGGCGGCCCAGTGCTGATCGCCGGGGTCTTCCTGGCCGGCGTCTACGGCGGCTACTTCGGGGCGGCCCAGGGCGTGCTGGTGATCGGGCTGCTCGGGGTCTTCCTCACCGAGTCGCTGCAGCGGGTCAACGCGGGCAAGAACGTGCTCGTCACCGTCGTCAACGGCGCCGCCGCGGTCGTCTTCGTCATCTTCGCCCACGTGAACTGGCTCGTCGTGCTGCTCATCGCCGTCGGCTCGTCGGCTGGCGGCCTCGCCGGAGCCAAGCTCGGCCGCCGGCTGCCGCCACTGGCGCTCCGGGTCATCATCGTCGTGATCGGCGTGATCGCCGCGGTCAAGCTGATCTTCTTCCCCTGACCGGCCGGCCGGACGCGACCGCTAGCCGGCGGCGGTGGGCGGCGGCAGTATCCCGGCCGTGACGGCCTGGCTGACCAGATCCCTGGCCACCGCGCCGAGTGCCGGTGAGCCGTCGTCGATCAGCGTCACGACCGCCAGCACCTGGTCAGCGGTGATGCCGTGCAGTTGCCAGGTGCCGCCGCCCGCCGTCAGGTTCTCGAGCATCGGCTGGAGCCGGTCCAGCGCGCGGGCGAATTTCGCCTCCCTGGTCTGCCGTGCCGTGAACTCGTCCCAGATCTGCCGCAGCACGGCCGCCTGATCGCCAGGGAGGAGAGCGAAGATCCGGTCGGCCGCTGCCCGCTCGGCGGCGTCCTGCCGTGCCTGCGCCTCGGCATCGGCATACAGGAACAGGTCGCCAGCGTCGATCTCGACCAGATCGTGCACCAGTACCATGGCGCTGACCCTGGCCAGGTCGATGCCGGGCGGCGCGTGCTCGCCGAGCACGAGCGCCATCGTCGCCAGGTGCCAGGAATGCTCGGCCGAGTTCTCCCGCCGGTTCAGCCCGTCTCCGGCCAGGACGGTCTGCCTGAGCACGCCCTTGAGCCTGCCGATCTCCGCAACGAACCGCATCTGCTCGTCAAGCCGCCGCATATACCCATTCGATCAGCTCAGCGGATCGCGCGTCTGCCCCGTCAGGTGCGCGTGACTGCTTCGCAACCGACACGGGTGCGATGACTGTGCAGGTCGTACGGATCGACCGGGGTCCCTGAGGGATGCACCCGGCCGGGTGCGCTGTTCGGAAACGCCGGGAGAATGAAACCATCGTGAACGTCGCATCGCGCGCCGGCTGGCCCGCCGTCGCCAGGCTGCCACCACAGTTGCAGTGGCCCGCCGGGGTCGTTCCACGGGGCGAAGTCGGCGCGGCCGAACACCTGCTCAACGACCCGCATCCGGGTGGCTGCCAGCCCCGGGCGCTGAACAGGGGCCTTTACTGCGGGCCGAGTCCGAGTATGTGCATCAGGAACAGCAGGGCAAGGAAACCGACGAGGATCCCGGTGCCCTTCGCGAGCGAGGCAAGCCGCCTGCGCCTGTCGCCAGGAGCCGGGCGCCTGCCCGGGCCCGACCTGCCGTGGCCGAACTTCATCAGCCGGCGCCATGACTTGGCCTGTGCCGCCGGCCGCCCGGGCTTGCCGGCGGCAGCCGGCATGTGCAGCTTCCTTGCCTGGCTGGCCTTCCGCGGGCTGAGGGACGCCCGGCGCCTGGCCGCGCGCTTCGCGCGCTCGGCCGCCGACGGCTCGCGGAACCTCGCCACGCCCGCTGTGCCCGCGTAGAGATCGCGGAGCTGCCGGTCGAATTCGTCCGGGCCTGAGGTGGCGTCGCTGTGCTCGGTGGACATATTCGCAAGTATGCCTGGCTCGCGCCGCTGGCCGAGCCCGTTGCGCGCACGCGGGCGTGAACGGCCAATGACTAGGCGCTACGGTCGGCGCTGTCATGGCAATGATCAGGGTTGCGCTGGCCGAGGACCACGTCCTGCTGCGCGAAGGCATCTCCCGGCTGGTAGCCGCCAACGAGGACTTCGACCTGGTCGGCGTCGCCTCTGACCTGCCGGAGCTGATGTCCATCGTGGCAGAGAAGCGTCCGGATGTCGTCGTCACCGACATCCGGATGCCGCTGACCAGCACAGACGAGGCATCAAGGCAGCGAGCTGGATTTATCAGAACCACCCGCGCACCTGGGTTGTCGTCCTCAGCCAGTACGCGGCGCCCGGGTATGCCGTGGCGCTCCTCGAGCACTGCTCGGCGGGCCGCGCCTACTTGCTCAAGGAGCGGGTGAGCAGCGTCGACGAGCTGGCCAGGGCTATCAGGACGGTCGCGCAGGGCGGGTCGGTGATCGACCCGCGCGTGGTCGATGAGCTTGTCCGCTCCCGATCCGGCGAGCGCCAGCCTGGCCTGGCCGCGCTGACGCCCAGTGAGTCGGTGCCCGGATGGCGCTTGCGCACCTCCTTGGCTGCGTCGATGCCCTTCCTGTGGAACGACGGCGGCATCCGCACGTCGGTGACCAGCACCTGGGGCTCGGTGGCCGCGCACCCGGTGACGACCTCAGCGTAGTCGGCGGCCAGCCGACGACGCGCAGGTCAGCGCTGCGCTCGATGAGCGCGCGCACGCCCCCGCGGACGATGAGGTTGTCGTCAGCGAGGACACGCTGATCGTGCGCCTGTCCGGCGCGGCTGTCTGTTCCATCCAGCTAGTTGTCGCATGCCGGGACCGTGCCGCGCCAGAGAGCGAGCCTCCGCAACTGACGTGGTGCTAGGCACATCCGGTTCGGCCAGCCACCTACCTGGCCCGCAGCGGCAGCATCGACGAAGAGAAAAGGCTAAGCCGAAGACGCAGGGACCGCATAGGGTCCTGAGTCTTCGCCTAAGGGCGTGTGCCTAGCACCGACGTGGGGTGCTAGGCACACCCCGCACGCACTGGTCAGCACGCTGGCTCCGCGGGCGGTGCAGCGGGCATGGTCGTGGTATGCGCGAGCCGGTTTCCCAGGCACTGGGTGTACGACCACGCAGCCGCGCTGACTCACAAGTCGGGGCTGACCGACTTCACCGACTGGATGACCACGTCGTTCGGGCGCCACACGCCATGGGGCGACGAGGATTCTGCTCGGCGAGCGCGCGCACCTCGAGGGCGGCGTCAGGACGTCGACCCTCACCGCGGTGACCGCGTGCCGGGTCGTGTCCGTCCCTGCCGCCCAGTTCGACCGCGAGGCACTCGAGGAGCTGGCCGGAGGGCACCGCCGCGAATCGGTGCGGCAGGCTTGAGCGCATGCGGGTGCAGTTGTGCGGGGTGAGGGGGTCGACGCCGGCGCCGGGGCCTGAGTTCGTCAGGTACGGCGGCAACACCTCATGCGTGGCGTTCAGTGCCGGCGACGACCTGGCGCCTACGCTGATCCTGGACGCCGGCACCGGCCTGCGGCAGGTCACGCCGCTGCTGAACGGCGAGCCGTTCCGTGGCACGATCGTGCTGTCGCACCTGCACTGGGACCACGTCCAGGGGCTGCCGTTCTTCGCCGGCGGCGACACCGAGGGCGCCCAGGTCAGGCTGCTCATGCCGGAGCAGCCAGGCGGGGCGGCCGCCGAGGACGTGTTCGCGCTGTCCATGTCGCCGCCGCACTTCCCGATCGGGCCGAGCCAGCTCCGCGGGCACTGGACCTCGCCAGGTCGCACCGACACCGAGCTCGACAAGCTGGCCTGGCGGCTGGCGGGCGCTCCCGTTCCTGTTGTCGTCGCCGCCGAGCGGGAGGTGCTGGCCCTGTGAGCGGTACCCCTGACGCCGTGGTCGTCGGCTCGGGCCCGAACGGCCTTGCCGCGGCCATCACGCTGGCCAGGGCTGGCCTGGCCGTGCAGGTCTTCGAGGGCGCCGATGAGCCGGGCGGCGGCTGCCGCAGCGCCGAGCTCACGCTGCCCGGATACACCCACGACACCTGCTCGGCGGTGCATCCGCTGGCCGCCGCTTCGCCGTTCTTCCTCGGGGTCGACCTGGCGGCGCGCGGGGTCAGGCTGCTGTACCCGAAGGTCGCGTTCGCGCACCCGCTCGATGGCGGCAGGGCAGCGGCCGTGGCAGGGTCGGTCGGGGAGACCGCGGCCGCGCTCGGCCCTGACGGCCCGCACTACCGGCGGCTGATGGGCCCGCTGGTGCGGGACGCCGGCGCCATCGTCCCCGAGGTTCTCGCGCCGCTTCGATCGCTGCCCGCGCGCCCCGTTCCGATGGCAAGGTTCGGCCTGCAGGGGCTGCTCCCGGCTGCCGCTGTCGCGGGCCGGTTCCGGACTGAGGAGGGCAGGGCGATCCTGGCCGGGGCGGCGGCGCACGCGATGCTTCCGCTGAGCGCGCCGCTGACGGCCGGGTTCGGGCTGTTGTTCACCCTGCTCGCCCACTCGCCTGGCTGGCCCGTGGTGGAGGGCGGCAGCGCGATGCTCACCGCCGCGCTTGTCAGCGAGCTCGAGGAGCACGGCGGGACCGTCACGACCGGTTGCGCGATCAAAGAGCTGGACGAGCTGCCGAAGGCCGGCGCCGTGCTGCTAGACATCTCGCCGCGGCAGTTCACCAGGATCGCCGGCGATCGCCTGCCGCGGCGCTACGCCAGATCGCTGGAACGCTTCAGGTACGGGCCGGGCGTCTGCAAGGTGGACTGGGCGATCGACGGCCCTGTGCCGTGGCTGGCCGAGGCGTGCCTGCAGGCCGGCACGGTGCACGTGGCTGGGACCCTGGCCGAGGTCGGCGGCAGCGAGGCCGATGTCGCGGCCGGCCGGCACCCGGACCGCCCGTACTGCCTGGTCGCCCAGCCTGGCGTGGTGGACCACACCAGGGCGCCGGCCGGCAGGCAGACCCTGTGGGCGTACTGTCACGTGCCCTCAGGATCCGGCGCGGACATGGCGGAAAGGATCGAGGCCCAGATCGAGCGGTTCGCGCCTGGCTTCCGTGACCTCATACTCGCCAGGTCGGTGCGAACCGCGGTGGACATGGAGGCGCACAACCCGAACTACGTGGGCGGCGACATCAACTGCGGGGCGGGAACGCTCCGCCAGACGGTGTTCAGGCCGTCAGTGCGCTGGAACGAGTACCGGACCGCGCTGCCGGGGGTGTACCTGTGCGGAGCGGCGACACCACCAGGGGGCGGCGTGCACGGCATGTGCGGTCAGGGCGCTGCCCGCGCGGCCCTTGCCGACCTGCACATCTCCCAGGTTCATGGCGCCTGAGGTCCAGCCTGCCCTGGTCCGCTCGAAGATCGCCGCCCTGTATGGAAGGTCCATCCATTGCGGTCCCCGGTGATGGATGGACCATCGACACACGCTCCCGTCCGGGCGGCGTGTGATCAGAGCGGCTGTGGATGCCTGCGAGACCAACGGGCGACTCAGCCCTCCTGCTGCGCTGCGATCAGGTCGCGGTACCAGGCGAACGACGCCTTGGGGATCCGGCGCTGGGTCTCGAAGTCGGTGAACACCAGGCCGAATCGCTGATGGTAGCCCTCTGTCCACTCGAAGTTGTCGGTGAACGTCCACTCGAAGTAGCCCCGCACGTCGACGCCCGCCTCGATGGCGTCGTGCACAGCCCGCAGGTGCCCGTCCAGGTAACCGATCCTCGCCTGGTCGTCGACCGTGCCGTCGTCGGCGACCTCGTCGGCCACCGAGCAGCCGTTCTCGGTGATGTAGACCGGCGGCAGCGCCGCGGCGTACCGGTCCCGCAGCGATGTCAGCAGCTCGGTCAGCCCGGCGGGGACGACCGGCCAGCCGAACGCGGTCACCGGATAGCCGGGGATGGGCTCCATCTGGAACGGCAGCGGGGAGCCTGGCAGGGCGGACAGCCTGGACGGGTTGTAGTAGTTCACACCGAGGCCGTCGACCGGCGCGGAGATCACCGCCAGATCCCCGTCGGCCACGCAGTCCATGCCTCCGGGCCCCACGCCGAACGCGCCGAGGTCGGGGTAGCGGCCGAGCAGCACGGGATCGGTGAACAACCGGTTCAGCAGGACGTCGTAGGCCGCCGCGGCGGCCACGTCGGCCGCGAGGTCGCTGGCGGCCCAGGCCGGCGAGTAGTTGTTGGTGATCATCACCTGCCGTGCGCCGGCCGCCCGCAGCGCGGCCGTGGCCAGGCCGTGGCCGAGCAGCTGGTAGTGGGCCGTCGGCAGGGCACCCGTCATCAGCGCCTTGCCTGGCGCGTGCATGCCGAGTGCGTATCCGAAGGCAGTCACCACGAACGGTTCGTTAAGCGTGATCCATCGTCCGATCCGGTCGGCGAGCCGCCCGGCGGCCAGCGACGCGTAGTCGGCGAACCGGGAGGCGGTGTCCCTGCTCAGCCAGCCGCCGTCGTCCTCCAGCGGCTGCGGCAGGTCCCAGTGGTACAGCGTGGGCACCGGGGTGATGCCGGCGGCGAGCAGCGCGTCGGTTAGCCGCTCGTAGAAGTCCAGGCCGGCCTCGTTGGCCGGTCCCTTGCCGCCCGGCTGTACCCGCGGCCACGCGATCGAGAACCGGTACGCGGTGATGCCGAGGTCGGCCATCAGCGCGACGTCCCGCGCCCACCGGTGGTAGTGATCGCACGCGACGTCGCCGGTGTGGCCGTCCCTGATCACGCCCGGCCTGCGGCAGAAGGTATCCCAGATCGAGTCGCCGCGGCCGCCCTCGGCGACGGCGCCCTCGATCTGGTAGGCGGCGGTGGCGACGCCCCAGTCGAATCCGGCCGGGAACGCGGGCACCGGGGCTGCCGTAATCGGGGGAGTCTGCGTCACCGGCCGATCGTAACCGCCCGCGCCTGCCGCGGTCGCGCTCGCCCCGGCCTACCTGCGCTCTGCGTTCCCGGCGTGCTCGGGGCTCGTGGCGGCCGCGGGCACCGCCCCCATGATCATCGAGTCGCCCCTGAACAGCGGCGTGTCCCTGACCTGTCGTTCGATCGAGGCGGCCGACATCGTGTACCCGATGAACAGCAGCAGCGACACCGCCTCCATGACGATCCACAGCCAGTGCGACGCGAGCTGGGTGGTCCAGTCGTTCAGCCCGTGCAGCAGCGCGGGCAGCGTGATGCCGAACAGGATCAGCGGGATCCGGCGCCTTCGGTAGTTCACGCCCATCCCGATGAAGAACGCCGCGATCCCGGTCCAGACGGCGTGCTGGAAGCCGTCGACGAACACCCGCTGGGCGAACGTCAGGATCAGCGGGACCGCAAGGGCGGCCTTGTGGTTGCCCTGCATCAGGTAGGTGGAGGTATAGAACACCGACTCCCTGACTCCGAAGGCGAGCCCCGCGATGGTGCCGAGGAACATCCACACCCGCACGTCGAGGGTGGTTTTCCAGACCCAGCGGAGCAACAGGGCTCCGACGAGAATCGGCAACGCCTTCGTGACCTCTTCGGCGAACCCGACACCGTAGATCCAGGGCAGCAGATTATGGCTGGTGGCGGTGTGGTCGAGGGCGTCTTCCCAGGGCAGCGTCAGGATGGGGAGCAGCGCCATGACGGCGGCCACGATCGCGACGGCCAGCCAGCCGATCAGCCTGGTGATGTGGCCAGGCCTGATCAGCAGCCAGAAGGCGACCGTCCACAGCGGGGCGATCGCGAGGCTGTAGGCCCAGCCTGGCGCGCTCAGGTCGGTGGTGGTGGAGAACAGCACGACGAAGAGCGAGGGCAGCAGGCCGTAGGCGATCACGAGCAGCCGGGAACCCTGCTTCCAGCCGGGGTCCTGCAGCCAGCTGCGCACGGGCACCAGGATGTGCACGGCGGTCGCGAAATCGCCGCCAGGCGAGTCGAGCCTGGCATGATGCGCGGGCAGGGCTTGATAGGCGGGACTCGGGTGGTCGCCTGAGATGTCGCCGCGCCACAGTTCCTCGCGGTGCACCGCGCTGGGGTGCCTGGTCGTGCCCGCGGCAGCGGCCTGGCCGCCGTCTTTCGCCTGGTCCGTGGCGGCGGCGCGCGGTCCGGTGTCCGCCAGCTCCCGGTCGGCCAGCTCCCGGTCGGCCAGCTCGATCCGCAGCTCCGGCCCGCGCGGCGTGGCCAGGTGCACGTCAATCGGCTGCCGCACCGAGACCGACGCGATGGGCAGCCCGCCGACGAACGTGCGCCCCTTGCCCAGGTCGTCGAGGATCCAGCCGTCTGAGCGCCAGGTGATGCGCGCGTGGTCACGCGAGACGATCGGATCGGACACGATCACCGCGTTATCAGGGCTGCGGCCGATCCGGACTGTCTGGCCAGGCTCGAACGTAAACGTCTGGCCAGCGAACGTGATCTTGAGGTCGCTCACTCGCCCGCCTTCCTGCGCGACCCGCCACCGGACATTGTGCACGGGCGGCGCTGGCTCAGGTTACCGACACCTGGGCGATGGTCGATCACAATCCGTGAACGACTGGGTACGGGCCAGTCCTGTCTCCTAGCTGGCGCTTGCCTCGCTGATCGCCTCGTCCACCTCGGCGTGCCTGGAGGCGAGCTCGGCGGCGTACTTCTCCTGGTCGATCTTCTCGGCGAGGTCCTCGTCCGCCTTCATCAGCGTCTCGAGGTCGCTGTCAGCGGCGCCGAGCACCCCGAGGTCGGCGAACGCGTGCCTGACCTTCGGCCCCCACAGGCCGATGTCCCTGACGCACGGCACGATCCTGGTGAATAGCAGCGACCTGAACGCCTGCTGTACAGGGGACTTGTCGGTGAAGTCCATGCACTCCCCGACGTCGAAGCCGAGGCGCTCCCATACCTCCTGGGCGCGGAACCTGTTGTTCATCAGGTAACAGCCCTCGACCAGGAACTCCTCGCGCTCGGCCCGCTCGGCCTGCGTGAGCTCTGCGTAGTAGTCGCGCAGCGCGAGCCGGCCGAAGGCGACGTGCCTGGCCTCGTCCTGCATGACGTAGGCGAGCAGCTGCGTGACGAGCTTGTTGTTCGACATGTCCCTGTGCACGCCGAACGCCGCCAGCGCGAGACCCTCGATCAGCACCTGCATGCCGAGGTAGGGGTAGTCCCAGCGGCCGTCGGCCAGCGCCTCGGCGAGCAGCGTGGCGAGGTCGTCGTTGATAGGATAGTAGATGCCGATCTTGTCCTTGATGAAGCGCTGGTACAGCTCGACGTGCCTGGCCTCGTCCATCACCTGGGTGGCCGCGTAGAACTTGGAGTCCATGTCGGGAACCGACTCCACGATCCTGGCCGCTACGGTGAGCGCGCCCTGCTCGCCGTGCAGGAACTGGCTGAACAGCCAGGACGACAGGTGCATGCCGAGCTCGTCGCGCTCGGCCTGGTTCAGCTTCTCCCACTGCCGCGACCCGTAGATGGGGCTGAGCTCGTCGGTCTGCTCCATCACGTTCGCCGGGTCGACGGGAATATCCCAGTCAATGCGCTTGGTGGCGTCCCACTGCTTGTCCTTGCCGCGCTGGTACAGGTCGAGCAGCCGGCCGCGGCCGTTGTCGTACTCCCAGTTGAACCTCGCCGCGCCGGTAGCCGGGACGTCCCAGGTGCCGGCCTCGACGGTGCTGACGTAGTGGTCGTGCGTGCTCATGGCGGCCCCTCTGGGATTTGCGTACTCCGATATTACTTGCCGGTACTTTCCTATTCCAGGGCCCGCCAGCGCTGTGGTGCCAGCGCCGCGCGCGCCTACCTGAACAAGGAGCGGTTCAGGGTGCGGCTCTGCGCCAGCTCTGGGACGGGCGCGACTCTGGCGGCTTCGTGTCGCTCTGACTCGCGCTCACCCCCTACTGATGCATGGGGCGCTCATGATCAGCGTGGCCGGCCAGCTCCAGCTGGAACGTGGAGTGACCGACGTCGAAGTGCCCGCGCAGGCAGTCCTGCAGGGCGTCGAGCATGACCGCGCTGCGGCCGTCCGCGAGCACGCCGGGCTCCACCACCACGTGCACGGACAGCACGGGCAGCCCGGAGGTGATCGTCCAGGCGTGCAGATCGTGCACGTCGCGGACGCCGGTCAGGCCGGTCAGGTGCGTCCTGACCTCGCTCAGGTCGATCCCGCGCGGGCTCGCCTCGAGCAGCACGTTGATAGCGTCGGCGAGCAGCCGCCACGTGCGCGGCAGGATGAGGATCCCGACCAGCAGCGAGGCGATGGGGTCGGCGCGGTGGAATCCGGTGGTGGCGACCACGATGCCGGTCACGATGACGGCGACCGCACCCAGTGCGTCGGACGCGACCTCGAGGAACGCGCCCCTGATGTTCAGGCTCTCGGCCTGGCCGCGGCGCAGCACCAGCAGGCTCACGGCGTTGGCCGCCAGCGCGATCACCCCGAAGATCACGAGCAGCGGCGACTCGATCGACGGAGGCGCGATCAGCCTCCTGATGGCCTCGGTAATGATGAAAGCCGACATGCCGAACAGGACGACGGCGTTCACCATCGCCGCCAGGATCTCCGCCCTGGCGTAACCGAAGGTCCGCCGCGGGGTGGGCGGGCGGGTCGCGAACAGCACGGCGAGCAGGGACAGGCCGACGCCGGCGGCGTCGGCCGCCATGTGCGCGGCGTCGGCGAGCAGGACAAGCGCGCCGCTGAACCAGGCTCCCACAGCCTCGGCGACGGCGATCGTGATCGTGATCAGCAAGACAATCAGCAGCGACCTGCTGTGCTCGCCGGTCAGCGTCAGGCGCGAGCCGTGTGCGTGACCGTGCCCTCCGTGACTCGCGTGTCCCCCGTGCCCCGAGTGCGCGCTGCCCTGGGCGGTTCCGCCGGCCGGGCGGCCCGCGCCAGGAGAGCCTGACCCGCGCTCGCCGTCCACGGCGTGGCTGGCCGGTTCCGGCGCCGTATGCTCGGGCCGCTGACCCCCGCCCAGCTGCTCGCAGCTAGGTTCTCGGTCGTCGCCTGGACCGGTCATGACAGCGGCGAGTCGTCCTCTCCCGGTGCGAGCAGTTCGTAGGCGGGGTTGATCATGACGGCTTCGCTCCCGCGCGCGCCGACCTGCCCAGTGAACCTGACCTTCGCGCCGGGGTCGAGCCCGGGAATATGCGAGCGTCCGTAGAACAGCGCCGTGAGCTGGCCGGTCGAATCGACGATCTCGCAGGCAAGAACCGTGTTGCGTTCCACGGGCCTGATCTCGACGGCGTGCACCCTGCCCTCCACGCGTGCCTTGCCGCGCGTGGACAGCTGGCCGATCGGGGTGGCCGCCCTGGACGGCTTCGGCCGGTTGTACCGCGTGATCTCGCTCGCCTCAGCGGGAGCGGGGGCCGGTGGTTCCGGCGGCGCTGGGGGCCCGAGTGCCGGCTCCCGGCTGGCCTGGTCCGCGCCTTCACCGGCGGCGGTCAGGTCGGTGGCGGGCGGCGCGGCACCGTCCTGGTCGCCGCCGGCCCCCGGCGGCGGAACCCGTCCCCGGCTGGCCTGGTCATCGCCGGCCTGTCGTGTGTCCGCCGCGGGGTGCGCGCTCACGTCCGCGTGGTCCGGAGCTTGCGCGGCTGCCTGGTCGCCCGCGGCTGCCTTGGCCCTGGCGCGGGCGGCCATGCTCTCCACCCTGCGCCGCACGTCGAACGGCACGATCGTGGCGACCGCGTGCGGGATCTGGCTGACCACGCTGGCGATGCGGTCCGCTGTGCGGTCATGGAGCAGCCGGCCGAGCAGCGGCGTGTAGCTGCGCCTGGGCAGCACGGCGGTGACCCCGACCCCTGGCAGCTGAGCTTCGGCCTGGACCATCTCGGCGGCGGCCTTGGCGAGCCTGCGGTCAGGGCAGTCCACGAGGTCGAGCACCACGCCGGTGCTGGCCCGCACCCAGTCCTGTCGCAGCCGCGCCGCCTGGGCGCTGTCGATGACGAAGTGCACGGCGCGCAGGCTGGTCGGCCGCAGGCTGCGCGCGTACCGCAGGGCGGCGAGCGTGGCCAGGTCGAACTCGTCGACGAAGACGTACACGGTGCGGCGCGAGTAGGTGGGCGGGGAGGCCGGGTGCAGCGGCTTGCGGTCGCCCGTGCTGATGTGCTCGAGGACGTCGGCCTCCATCTGGTACTGCCGGTTCAGCCTGATCAGCGCCGGGACGCCGATCGCGAACACGATGAGGACTGCCCACGCGCCCTCGGTGAACTTCACGACGGCGAAAACCAGCACGACGACAAGCGACGTCAGGCCGGCTGCGAAGTTGATCGCACGCTTGTGCCGCCAGCCGCGTTCTTTGTGCACGTGGTGGTACTTCGACATGCCGAAGCCCGCCAGCGTGAACGCGGTGAACACGCCGAGCGCGTAGAACGGCACGAGCGCGTTGACGTTCGCTCCCGCGACCGCCAGCAGCGCGCAGGACAGCACGGCGAGCACGACGATGCCGTTGGAGAACACCAGGCGGTGCCCGCGCTTGGTCAGCCATCTGGGCAGGAACGCGTCCTCGGCCACGAAGCTGGCCAGGAACGGGAACCCGTTGAAGCTGGTGTTGCCGCCTGTGTACAGGATCAGGGCGGTCGCCGCCTGCACGATGATGAACATGACGTGCCCGAACGCCGAGGTACCGAAGACGAGCCTGGCCTCTTGCGAGATCACCGTAGGCACGCCTGACACGTACGGCCTCGCGTGCGTGACGTGGGCGAGCCACGAGACACCGGCCACCAGGGTGCCGAGGATCACCCCCTCGGTGACCAGCACCCGGCGCGCGTTGACGCCCTCTGGCGGGCGGAAGGCGCTGACCGCGTTGGAGACCGCCTCGATGCCGGTCAGTGACGAGCCGCCGTTGGCGAACGCCCTGAGCAGCACGAACACCATGCCGAAGGTGATCAGGGCGTTGTGGCTGGGCGAGACGCCTGCGCCGTAGACGTGGGCACCGGCGGCCACGTGCCACTTCGGGAGGTCCCCGAAGATCTCCCGGACCAGCCCCACGATGATGACGAGCATGATCACGGCGGTGAAGAGGTAGGTGGGGATCACGAACGTCCGGCCCGCCTCGCGGATGCCGCGCAGGTTGCCGTACAGCATCAGCAGCACGACGCCGATCGAGATGAAGGTGATCAGTTCCTTGTTATCAAGCGCCGGGATCGCGGAGGCCACGGCCGCGGTGCCGGCGGCGACCTGCACAGCGACGGTGACCACGTAGTCGACCAGCAACGCGACGGCGGCGATCTGCGCGACCCTGGGGCCGAAGTTTTCCCGTGCCACGACGTACGAGCCGCCCGCCCTGGTGTAGACGGTGACGACCTCGCGGTAGGAGAGCACGACCAGCGCCATCACGAACAGCACGACGCCGGTGAGCGGCAGGATCAGTGCGAACGCGGCGATGCCGAGGCCGCCCTTGAGCAGCTCGATGAGGATTTCCTCGGTGCCGTAGGCCGAGGACGAGATGCCGTCGGGCGCGAGCACGCCGAGCGCGAGCGGCTTGGACAGCCGCTCCTCGCGGAGCTGCTCATTTACCAGCGGCGGGCCGAGCAGCCGCCGCTTGATGGCGTATCCGAGGCTCTCTCCAGGATCCTCCTGGCCGCCGCGCGCCTTCGCCGCCTTGACCGTTGCCACGCCTGTCGTTCCTCCGCTCACCCGGCCGCCGCGACCGCCGCCAGCAGTCCGAACGTGGCCTTCATACCATCTGGCCACCGCGTATTCGCCCGGAGATGGCAGAGTGAGGCAGCGGGCAGGCGCGCCGGCACCTGGGAGTCTTCCCAGCGAGCAGGCCGTGTTACCCGGAATGGCCGCACCGGATGCCACTGCGAACCTGCGCCTGGGTAGGAGACCGGCAGCGCCGGAGTGAGGCGCGGGCCAGGAAGGGCTGCGTGGACATGACCTCAACACCGGCGGCGGCGGCGCCGGAAGCTGGCAACCGGCGGGTACTGCACCTCTCCGACCTCGTCGGCAGGCCGATCACCGACAAGCGGGGGGAGTCGATCGGCAAGCTCGCCGACGTCATCGTGCGGCTGCGCGGCGCCGACAACCCCCTGGTCATCGGCGTGGTCGCGGCTGTCGGCAGCCGCGAGGTGTTCGTCCCGCTCGAGCAGGTCAGCTCGTTCGACGGCGAGGTGCTGAAGCTGACCAGCGCGCGCCTTGACCTGCGCCAGTTCGAGCGCCGGCACGGCGAGGTGCTGCTTCGCGCCGACGTGCTCGGGCACCGCCTGATCGACGTGCCGGCCGCGCACCTGATCAAGGCCGTCGACCTCGAACTGCGGCAGCGGGCGCAGGAGTGGGTGCTGGCCGGCGTCGACACCCGCCGCCGCCCGCGCGGCCTGCTGCGGCTGCTCGCCCCCGAGGCGCGCGGCCACCAGTTCGAGGAGTGGGCGAACTTCGAGCCGCTGATCGGCCACGCGAGCAGCGCGCTGCTGCGCGGGCCGTTCGGGCGGATCCGGCGGCTGAAAGCCGCTCAGATCGCCGACCTGCTCGAGGAGGCGTCCAAGGCCGAGGAAACCGAGATCCTCGGGCAGGTGCACGCCGACCCCGAGCTCGAGGCCGACGTGTTCGAGGAGCTTGACGAGGACCTCGCTACCCGCCTGCTGGGCGCCAGGACAGACGCTGAGATCGCCGAGGTGGTCAACCGGATGCGCGCCGACGACGCCGCGGACGCGATCTCCGAGCTGCCGCAGCGCCGCAGGCAGCCCGTGATCGACTTGCTCCCGCCTGGTCAGCGAGCCAAGGTTCTCACGCTGATGGGCTTCAACCCGACCAGCGCCGGCGGGCTGATGGGCATGGACTACGTCGCCGTTCCCAAGCACAGCGCGGTCGCCGACGCCGTCGCCGCCGTCAGGGACGCGCAGAACCTCCAGCCGGAGGCCCTGACCAGCGTGCACGCGCTCGACGCGGACGGCAAGCTGTGCGGTGTCGTCAAGCTGGTCGCGCTGCTCCAGGCCGTGCAGTCAGCCAGGCTCAGCGACATCTACGACGACGATCCAGTCAGGATCGGCGCGGACACCGACATGGTCGACGTCGCCGTGCTGATGAGCGACTACAACCTGATCACCATCCCCGTCGTCGACGAGGAACGGACGATGATCGGCCTGATCACCGTCGACGACGTGCTCGAAGCCACCCTCCCAGAAGACTGGCGTCGCCGCGAGGCGGCCGAGCCGCCTGACTCCAGGCGAGGCAAGCTGCCGTGACACGGCCGGGCGGACTCCCCGTGACCGAGTCCGACGGGGGCGAGATCACCGGGGCGCTCGGCCGGATCAGGGCCGGCGACGAGCAGCGCTCTGGCTGGCGCCGGCGGCTGGTGACGTTCCTCGCGATCGTCGGGCCCGGGCTGATCGTCATGGTCGGCGACAACGACGCGGGCGGCGTCGCGACCTACGCCCAGGCTGGTCAGAACTACGGCTACAGCCTCTTGTGGGTCCTGTTGCTGCTCATCCCGGTCCTGATCGTGAACCAGGAAATGGCGGCCAGGCTGGGTGCCGTGACCGGCGTGGGCCACGCGAAGCTGATATTCGAGCGGTTCGGCAAGTTCTGGGGATGGTTCACCGTGATCAATCTGTTCCTGCTGAATTTCCTCACCATCGTCACGGAGTTCATCGGCGTCTCGCTGGCCATGAGCTACTTCGGGGTAAGCCCGTACATCTCGGTCCCGGTCGCGGCCGCGATGCTGATCGCGATCACGGCGAGCGGAAGTTTCCGGCGCTGGGAACGTGCGATGTTCGTGTTCATCGCGGCGACCATCGCCCTGTTCGTGCCGCTGGTGATCTTCTCCCATCCGCACGCCGGATCGATCGCGTACCACTTCCTGGTCCCTGGCGTGCGGGGCGGCGTCAGCTCGAACGCGGTGCTGCTGATCATCGCGATCGTGGGAACGACGGTGGCGCCCTGGCAGCTCTACTTCCAGCAGTCGAACGTGATCGACAAGCGGATCACGCCCCGCTTCATCCGCTACGAGCGCGCCGACACGGTGCTGGGATCGCTTGTCGTGGTCGTCAGCGCGGCGGTCATCCTGATCGCGACCGTCTACGCGGTCGCTGGGACGGCGCGGGCCGGCCACTTCACCAACGCGCTCGGCGTCGCCGACGCGTTCCGGGCCAGGAACGGCTTCCTCGGCGCTGTCTTCGCGCTCGTGGTGCTCTTCGCCAGCGTGATCGGGGCCGCCGCGGTCACGCTCGCGACCAGCTACGCGTTCGGCGACGTGTTCAACCTCAGGCAGTCGCTGCACCGCAAGTTCCGCGACGCGAAACCGTTCTACGCCAGCTACGCGCTGGTCGTCGTGCTGGCGGCCGGCATCGTGCTGGTGCCTGGCGCCCCGCTCGGCCTGCTCACCACCGCGGTGCAGGCGCTCGCGGGAATCCTGCTGCCGAGCGCGACCGTGTTCTTGCTGATGCTCTGCAATGACCCCGAGGTGCTGGGCCCGTGGGCGAATCGGCGGTGGCTCAACGTCGTCGCCGGGATCATCATCGGGCTGCTGCTGACGCTCTCCGGCGCGCTCGTGCTGACGACGCTGTTCCCTGGACTCAGCGCGCCCCTGGTCGCAGTCTGGATCGCGGTGGTGCTGGCCGCCGGGTCGGCGCTGGCGTTCGCTTGGCTGCAGGTAACCGCCGCGCGCCGGGGGGAGGCAGCCGGGGCAGGGGCCGAAGGGGGACCCGCGCGGGTCGCGGCGGCCAGGGCGGGCTTCGCGAGGCTGACGCCATCGGAGCGCGCGCACTGGCGGATGCCGCCGCTCGCGCTGCTCAAGCCGGTGGCCTGGTCGCCTGTGACTAAACTCACAATCGGCGTGATGTGGGCGTACCTCGTGATCTCTGTCCTGCTCCTCATCGTCAAGGCGGTCCAGCTCGCCGCCGGCTGACCGCCGGGTTGCTACGGGTCGGCCGGGCCGAATTGACAGGTCTGAGAGGCATCGGGCATGCTCGATGATGGTTGACGAAGGACACCTCGTTCGGTGAGGCGTCTTCACGGACACAGGCCACTGATCCCAACCGTCGAGAGACGCTCCGGATCAGGACACCTCTCCCCGGCCTAAGGGGTGAGGCCAAGTGGCTGCGCAGGCGGACGGTGAACCCGGGCCAGCAGGCTCGAGGATCGCGGTGCCGCGCTACGCCGTGGAGTGCCAAAGCTCTAACGAGAGAGGTGCCTGCCCCGGGTTTGCCTGGGTGCGCGCCCCGAACGATCATCACGTGCCGTCAGGCTGCCCGCACCGCACGGGCGCGGCCGGCCGGCGCCAGGCTGGAGGGAGGCGAGTCGTGGAACACGATAGACCGGGCCGGACAAGGCCCCACTCGCCGATCTCCATGCCCGCTCCGGGCACGCGCAGGCACCGTCCAGCGGTTCGCTTCTCGGTCACTATCAGCCAGAACTGACCGCGGCAAGCACCGCGATCCGTATCAGGCGGCAGCGCCTCGCGTGCCCCCCGATCCCGCCCGCTCTTCGGCGGTGAAAGGGGTGTTCCGCCATGACCACGAGTCCGAGCCTGGCCGCGCCCGGCCGCGCAGCGGCCGTCGACACCAGCCGCGTCGTAGACATCAAGGGTGCCTTCGGCTCCATCTCCGCCGACGACACGGGCACCCGGCGGTCGGTCTCCGCCAAGCTGAAGACGCTGCTCGCGATCGTCGGGCCTGGCGTGATCGTGATGGTGGGCGACAACGACGCCGGGGCGTTCTCCACCTACGGGCAGGCCGGCCAGACGTACGGGACCAGGCTGGCCTGGACGTTCTTGCTGCTGGTTCCCGTGCTGTACGTGAACCAGGAGATGGTGCTCAGGCTGGGCGCCGTCACGGGAGTTGGCTACGCCAAGCTGATCCTCGAGCGGTTCGGCCGGTTCTGGGGCACGTTCAGCGTGATCAACTTGTTCGTGCTGAACGCGCTGACGATCGTCACGGAGTTCATCGGCATCGCGCTAGCGGCCAGCTACCTGGGCGTGCCGAAGATCGTGGCGGTGATCCTGGCCAGCCTGGTGATCGTCGTGGCCGCGTCGACGGGAAGCCTGCGGCGGTTCGAGCGGATGGCGATGGCGCTGTGCGCTGGCTCGCTGCTGCTCGTGCCGCTCTACGTGCTGGCCCATCCGCAGGTCGGCGAGATGGCCAAGGGTTTCGTGATCCCCTCCATCCCCGGCGGGTCCGGGCAGCTGGGCACCGTGATGCTGCTGATCATCGCGATCGTCGGCACGACTGTGGCGCCCTGGCAGCTGTTCTTCCAGCAGTCCTACATCGTCGACAAGCGGATCACGCCCCGGTTCATGCGCTACGAGAAGGCTGACCTGTGGATCGGGATCGTCGTCGTGGTGATCGGCGGCGCCGCGCTCATGGGCGCGACGGCCGCGGCGTTCGCGGGCGGCAGGCACGGCCAGTTCACCGACGCCGCGGGCCTCGCCGCGGGCCTGGCCGCCTACGCCGGCCACGCCGCCGGCGCGCTGTTCGCTGTCGCGCTGCTCGACGCCTCAATGATCGGCGCGTTCGCCGTGTCGCTGTCCACCGCCTACGCGGTCGGTGACGTGCTCGGCCTCAAGCACTCGCTGCACAGGGGCGTGAAGCAGGCCAAGGGCTTCTACGCGATGTACGCGGCGCTGATCGCGCTGGCTGCCACGATCGTGCTGATACCCGGCTCGCCGCTCGGCCTGATCACGGTCGGGGTCCAGGTGCTCGCCGGGGTGCTGCTGCCGAGCGCTACAGTCTTCCTGCTGCTGCTCTGCAACGACAAGGAAGTGCTCGGCCCGTGGGTGAACGGCCTGCGGCACAACGTCGCGGCCGGCATCGTTGTCGGCCTGCTCGTGATGCTCTCGGCGATCCTGATGATCTCGGTTGTCTTCGGCCGGGTATCCGCGGCGCAGGTGATCGGCATCCTGGCTGCCTGCCTGGTCGCCGCCGCCGTCACCGGCGTGTTCCTGGCGGTGCGCGCCTGGCGCCGCCGGCCGCCAGCCGGGCGCGAGGCCAGGGCAGCCGTGACCGCTGCGCGGCGCCCCGGCGGGCACGGCCTGAGCGAGAAGACGCGGGAGAGCAGGGAGAGCTGGCGGATGCCGCCGCTCGCGATGCTGGCGCCCGCGCCGATGTCGCTGGCCCGCCGCGTCGGCATGTCGGCGATGTACGTCTACCTGGGCGCCGCGATCATCCTGGTGATTGTGCGGGTCGCGGAGATCGCCCTCGGCCACTGAGCCGCCGCTCGCGGCGGTTGCGCCAGAACCGGCGGATCCTCGAGGCCAGGAACAGCACCGCGACCAGGCCGGACACCAGCAGGACGGCGGCGACGAGCGCGGCGGGAAGCGGGTGCAGCAGCGCGAACACGACCAGGCCAGCAACGGTCATGTTCTCGAGCAGGCTCACGATGATGTTGCTGAACGGCTCGGGGCTGGTGTTCACGCCCATCCGCACGCCGCTCTTGATCAGGTGCGTGACCAGAGCGGTTCCGCCGCCGACCGCCGCGGCCGCGGCCTGCGGCAGCGTGTGCGCGTGCCCGGCAAGCAGCGCCCCGATCGCCGCTCCCGCGAGGGGGCGGATGACGGTGTGCACGATGTCGGACGCGGAGTCCAGGTAGGGGATCTTGTCCACGACGAACTGGACGCAGAACAGCACGCCGGCCGCGATCAGCACGTCGGTGCGTTCCAGCGTGGGCGGCACCGCAGCCATGTGCGCGTACCGGCCGAGCAGCCCCATCAGCAGCACGACCGCGTAGGCGTCGACGCCGCTGGCCCAGCCGCTGGTGAAGATCAGAGGGAATGCCGACACCAGGTTGCCCCCCTTTGCGCCAGGAACACGCTGATGCTATCCGCCGATGGGCCGTGCTGCTACGGTCATCAACGGCCATCACCCGGAGCGAGGTCACGATGCTGAACCTGGACAATCCCAAGCACGCGGCCGCCGACGCGCGGCTGAGGCAGGAAACGATCATCTGGCTGACGACGGTGGACGCGGCCGGCCAGCCGCAGACCTCACCGGTCTGGTTCCTCTGGGACGGCTCTGAGTTCCTCATCTACGGGTCAGCCGACGGCAAGAAGACCCGCAACATCGAGGCCAATCCGCACGTCGGACTGAACCTGGACGGGAATGGCGAGGGCGGCGGCGTGGTCGTCATCGAGGGAACGGCCAGGATCGACCGGCAGGGGCCGCCGGCCAATACGGTCGCGGACTACGTCGCGAAGTACCAGCAGCGGATCGAGTCGTACGGCTGGGCCCTCGAGGGCCTCGCCAGGGACTACCCGCATGTCATCAACGTGACCCCGGCCCGCGCCAGGATCTGGTGAGGACTGCACCGTCAGGCCTGCACCGTCAGGCCCGCACCGCGCCGGTCACGAGCCAGCGCGAGCCGTGCGCCCGCCACGTCAGCGTGACGAACCTGGCGGCCAGCCAGGCGGACAGGGCGAGCCAGAGGCCGAGCAGGCCCGCGCCGGTCAGCACCACGATCACGGCCGCCACGCCGAACACAGCCGTGGACGCCAGCCCGGCGACGGCCAGGTAGTCCTGGTCACCGGCACCGATCAGGACGCCGTCGAGCACGAAGACGACCCCGGCCAGCGGCTGCTCGGCGGCGACTACCAGGAGGACCACGAGCAGCAGATGCGCCACCGGCGGTGCCGCGGCGAAGAGCGCGGGCAGCCACGGCCGCGCGACGAGCGTCGCCGCGCCGAAGACAACCCCGCACCCGGCCCCCCACCTGATCATCTTGCTGGTCGCTGCCCGCGCGCCGCCTGTGTCGCTGGCGCCGAGGTACTTGCCCGTGATCGCCTGGCCCGCTATCGCGATCGCGTCCAGCGCGAACGCCAGCAGGTTCCACAGCCTGAACGCGACCTGATGGGCGGCCACGGCCGCGTTGCCCTGCCTGGCTGCTATCGCGGTGGCGGCGATCAGCACCGCCTGCAGGGCCAGCGTCCTGATCACCAGCGCGGCGCCGGCCCGCGCGGCAGCCTTGAGCCCCGGCAGGTCTATGCCGAGCCGGACGCCGGCCTGCCTGGCACCGACGGCCACCATCGTCAGGTACGCGAGCGCGGCGCTGTACTGGGCGATCACCGTTCCCCACGCCGACCCGGCGATGCCCAAGCCCAGCCCGAGCACGAAGGTCGCGTTGAGCGCGACGTTGACCACGTTCGCGGCAACGGCCACGACCAGCGGGGTCCTGGTGTTCTGCAGCCCGCGCAGGATCCCGGTGCCGGCGAGCACCGCGAGCATGGCCGGCGCGGCCAGCAGGCTGATCCGCAGGTACGTGACCGCGCCGGCGGTCACGGCCGGCGACCCTCCGAACGCCGCGGCGATCGGCCGCGCCAGCGGCAGCCCGACCGCGAGCACCACGGCACCGATCGCCGCGGCCAGCCACAGGCCGTCGATGCCCTGCCTGATGGCGGCCTGGCGGTTGCCGGCCCCGAGCTGCCGCGCGACCGCGGCCGTCGTCCCGTAGGCGAGGAAGATCGAGACGTAGACGAGCGCCGTCAGCGCCTGGGCGGCGACGCCCAGGCTGCCGAGCGGCGCGGTCCCGAGCCGGCCGACGATCGCAGAGTCGGCGAGCAGGAACAGCGGTTCGGTGATCAGCGCCCCGAACGCCGGGATGGCCAGCCGCAGGATCTCCGCGTCCTGGCCACGCCGCCAGGCCGCGAGCCGCGAGCTCAGGCGACTACGCCGCGGCCGCGCAGCCCGGCGATCTCGGCTTCGGCGAGCCCGAGTTCGCCGAGCACCACGTCGGTGTCGGCACCAGGCCTGACTGGCGCCTCAGGAAGGCCGGCGGCGGTGCGCCCGAATCTCGGCGCTGGCTGCGGCTGGGACACCCCGCCGACCTCCGCGAAGACCGCGCGGGCCGCGTTGTGGGGATGACCAGCGGCCTCGGCGGGGGAGAGCACCGGCGCGACGCAGGCGTCGGTTCCCGCGAAGACCTCGGCCCACTCGTCCCTGGTGCGCTGGGCGAAGACCTCGGCGAACCGCTGGCGCAGCACTGGCCAGGCCGCGACGTCCATCTGCGCGGGCAGGCCGGCGTCGGTGAGGCCGAGGCCGGCCAGCAATGCCGCGTAGAACTGCGGCTCGAGCGCGCCGACGGCGACGTGCTTGCCGTCTGCGGTGCCGTACGTGTCATAGAACGGCGCCCCGCCGTCGAGCAGGTTCACGCCGCGCTCGTCCCGCCACGCCCCGCGGGCCCGCAGTCCGTAGATGAATGAGGACAGCAGCGCCGAGCCGTCCACCATGGCCGCGTCGACCACCTGGCCCAGGCCTGACCGCTGCCGCTCGACCAGCGCCGCGAGCACGCCGATCGCCAGCAGCATCCCGCCGCCGCCGAAGTCGCCGACCAGGTTGAGCGGCGGCACAGGGCGCTCGCCGGCCCGGCCGATCGGGTGCAGCGCCCCGGAGATCGCGATGTAGTCGATGTCGTGCCCGGCCGTCGGCGCGAGCGGGCCGTCCTGCCCCCAGCCGGTCATCCTCGCGTAGACCAGCCCGGGGTTGCGCTGCGCGCAGACGTCAGGCCCGAACCCCAGCCGCTCGGTCACGCCCGGCCGGAAGCCCTCGACCAGCACGTCCGCCGCGTCGATGAGTCGCAGCAGCAGATCAAGGCCGGCCGGGTCCTTCAGGTTCAGCCCGATCGACCGGCGGCCGCGTGTCAGCGGGTCCACCGGGGCCGGCAGCTCGGGCCGGCAGCTCCCTGGCCGCTCGACCCGCAGCACGTCGGCCCCCAGGTCCGACAGCACCATGCAGCCAAAGGGCGCGGGCGCCAGGCTCGCGATCTCCACGACCCGCACGCCGTCCAGCGGTCCCATCCGCAGCCTCCCTGCCCAGCGACCTGGTCCAACGCATCGTAATAGCCCATACCGCCCACCCGGCACCGCTGCCGGCCCAGATCCAAGAACACCAATGTGACATTGACGTTTCTGGAATAGCGTCGATGTCACATCGGTGTTGTTTGGGCTTCGGGGCTAGGCGGCAGGGTCCGGCCAGCCTGGGGTGGTTTGGACGGTGCCGTCGTGGCGGACCAGGCGGGCCGGCAGGGCGGACTCGGTCAGCCAGGCTGGGGCGGCCTCGCTCCTGATGATCGCGGCCGTGCTGGCGATGTTGGCGTCGGCGCACGTCGCCGCCGCGACGCTGACCGTGCGCCAGACGGAACTGGCAGGCTCGGCGGTGCGCGGGTCGATGATGTGGTGCATCGTCCGCCGCCCGGCCGTCCAGGCCCGGACGGTTGTACTCGACGTCGCCAGGCCGCCCGAGGTGATCGTCACCGTCTGGCCCGGCGCGTCGGGCGGGGCGGCGTGATCGTCGGTGACGCGGACTCGCCAGCCGTCGCCGGGCGGCAGCCCGGCGACGGCCACGTCCCCGCCGAGACTGACCAGGACGCCGCAGCCCAGCCGGGCGGCGATCTGACCGGCGCAGTGGTCGGCCGCCCAGGCCTTGGCCGTGGCACCGAGATCGAGTTGGGCGCCGCTGGCGAGCTGGACGGCTGGCCCGGCCGGGTCGAGCAACACGCTGCGCCAGCCAGGGACGGGGTCGCTCCCCCTGGCCAGCGCTGCGGGGGGTTGCGGGGGGTCGTCCCCCCTAGCCAGCGCTGCGGGGGGTTGCGGGGGGTCGTCCCCCCTGGCCAGCGCCGCGGCAGGCACCGGCCCGCCTGCCTGGAGTTCGCGGAAGTCGCGGTCGTAGCCGGCCGAGACCAGCGCCCGCGCGCAGGTGGGGTCGACGTCCCCGGCCGTCAGCTCGGCCGCCCGCAGCGCCTCAGCGACCAGCGCCGCGAGCAGCTCGCTGACGGGCGTGAGCGCGCCGTGCGCCCTGTTGAGCATGGACAACTCTGAATCCGGGCGGAACCTGCTGCATGCCAGGTCGACGGCGGCAAGCCTGGCGTCGGCGATCGCCCTGGCCCTGGCGAGCAGCGCCGGGTCGGTGACGACGAGGACCGCTGTCGTGCCGAAGACGGCGAAGGACTCGGTACCGGTCACGCCGTGCTTGTCACGTCGGGCTCACGCTGGCGCCGCGCGCGTGCGCCTCCGGCTCGGTCAGCCTGGTGAACGCGCGCAGGTTCGCCAGGCTCTCGCCACGCTTGACCCGCCACGCGTACTCCCGGCGGATCGAGGAGGCGAAGCCGATCATGAGGGCCTGGTCGAAGTTGTCGTCGGAGTAGCTCAGCACGCAGCCGAGCAGCCGGTCGATCTCCTCTGACGTGATCGTGGCGAGCGGCAGCCTGCCGACCAGGTACACGTCGCCGACGGGGTCAAGGGCGAAGTGGATCCCGAACATACGGCTGCCGCGTTCGAGCAGGAACCGGTAGAACTCGCCGTGGTTCTCGTCCGGCTGGCGGCAGAAGAACGCCTCGACGTGCAGGCTGTGCGTGTCGGCGATCAGCCAGGTCATCGTCACGAGCTTGTGCTGGCCTTCGAGCCTGACCAGGAACGCGCCGGGCTGCGGCGAGCTGAAGCTGACGCCCAGGTCGGTGAGTATCGTCCCGAGCTTCGCGGCCGCCTCGGCGGGATACTCCCGTTCGGCGGAATCCTGGCCTGCCTGAGCCTCGCTCACACGTCGACCGTGGCGGTGACCTCACTCATAGCGTCACCGTACACGGCAAGCAGGTTGTCGACGGTCGAAGACCACCCGAACCCCGACGCGTGCTTCCTGGCCCCGCGGGACAGCCTGGCCAGCCGGCCGCCGCTGCCGATCAGTTCCGCGATGGCGCTGGCGTAGCGGGCAGGATCGTGGCCGTCGATCAGCATCCCTGACACACCGTCCTGGACGGCGGTGCGCAGGCCGCCGGCGGCGGCAGCCACCACGGGAGTGCCGCAGGCCTGCGCCTCGACGGCGACAAGGCCGAACGACTCGGAGTAGGACGGCACGACCACCAGCGTCGCCGCGCGGTACCAGTCGGCAAGGTCGCGCTGCGGGCACGGCGGCTCGAGCCTGATGTTCTGCGAGATGCCGAGCGCGGCGGCGAGCTCGACCAGGCTGTCAGGGTCGTTGCGGCCGGTGCCGCTCGGCCCGCCGACGAACGCCACAACCAGCCGGTCGGCCAGTTTCGGCTGGTCGCGGACCAGCTGGGCGGCGGCGCGCAGCAGCACGTCTGGCGCCTTGAGCGGCTGTACCCGGCCAGCGAACATCAGCACGATCGCGTTCGGCGCGATGCCGAGCCGGCGCCTGGCCAGCCGCTGCGATCCAGGGCGGAACAGCGCGAGGTCCACGCCGGGGCTGACCGAGGCGACCCGTCCCGGCGCGGCGTCGTACAGCTTGATCAGCTCGAGCGCCTCGGCCTCGGTGTTCGCGACGATCCGGTCGGCGCTGGCGATGACCTCCGCCTCGCCGCGGATCCTGATGTCGGGCTCGGCCGCGTCCCCGGCGGCGAGCGCGGCGTTCTTGACCCGGCCCAGCGTGTGCATGGACTGAACGAGCGGCACGCCCCAGCGCTCCTTGGCAACGGCGCCGACCTGGCCGGACAGCCAGTAGTGCCCGTGCACGAGGTCGTACCTGCCTGGCGCGTGCGTGGCCTCCTCGCGCAGCACCTCGAAGGTGAACTGGCAGAGCTGGCCGGGAAGGTCGGACTTGTCCAGATCCTCGAACGGGCCGGCCTCGATGTGCCTGACGAGCACGCCGGGCGCCAGCTCGACCACGGGCGGCTGGTCGCGCGAGACAGCGCGGGTAAAGATGTCCACTTCGACACCCTTGGCGGCCAGCAGCCTGGCCACCTCGACGACATAGACGTTGAGACCGCCGGCATCACCTGTCCCTGGCTGCTCCAGCGGCGACGTGTGAACGCTGATGGTCGCGACTCGCTGCGGGTAGCGACGCGGCACTGGCATACACCTCCGAGACGGCTAAACCCGAAAGTTCGCCGTCATGTTCCCGGCCAGGCTATTTCGGGCGGACCTGCCAGCGACCTACCCGCCGGCGGCTTCGCGCAGGCTGCGAGCTCAGTGAGGGAGCGATCTGGCGCGATACGCTCAGCCCATGGCGACGCTTGTGCTGCTCCGTCACGGCGAGAGCGTGTGGAACGCAGAGGGACTCTTCACCGGCTGGGTGGACGTCGGCCTCTCCAAGCAGGGCATGACGGAGGCTGAGACGGCCGGCGAACTGCTCGCGGCGAGCGGCCTACGGCCCCGGATCGTGCATACCTCTGTTCTTACCCGGGCGATCCAGACCGCCAACGCCACGCTGGAGACAGCCGAGATGTCCTGGCTGCCGGTGCGCCGGTCCTGGCGGCTGAACGAGCGGCACTACGGTGCGCTGCAGGGCAAGAACAAGGCGCAGACCAGGGCGGCCTACGGCGACGAGCAGTTCATGGCGTGGCGCAGGTCCTATGACATCCCGCCGCCGCCGATCGCCGACGACGACCCCCTCTCGCAGGCCGGCGACCCGCGCTACGCGCTGCTGACCGGCGAGCTGATGCCCAGGTCAGAGTGCCTGCGCGACGTCGTGTGGCGGATGCTGCCCTACTGGCACGACGCGATCGTGCCCGACCTCGCCACCGGCCAGGCCGTGCTGGTCGTGGCGCACGGGAACTCGCTGCGCGCCCTGGTCAAGCACCTGGACGGGATCGGCGACGCCGAGATCGCCGCGCTGAACATCCCGACCGGGATCCCGCTGGTCTACGAGCTCGACGACCAGTTCAGGCCGGTGACGCCCGGCGGCTCCTACCTCGACCCCGACGCGGCCAAGGTCGCCGCGGAGGCGGTCGCCAACCAGGGCCGGTGAGGCACGCGCTGAGTGACAGGAAAGCGGGCCGTTCCGTCCCCCCGCTGACCTGCGCTGTCCGGGTGCGTGAACGCCAGTGAGCGGACCGGTGAACTCTCCGCGAATTGATATACGGGCGCGACCAGCGCAGATGCGGCCGAGCGGGCCCTACGCATACCATTAAAGCGTGGATGTGGGGGCGATTGCGGTCAGACGTGCCTGGCTGCCGGCCTGGTCCGCTGAGGCCGGCGGATGAGCACCAGGCTCTCGGTGCACCGGGGCGGCGCCGCACCCGCGCCCGGCGCATCCGCGTCAGCGCCTGACGGATCAGCCCCTGGTCATCCAGATTCAGGCTCCCCACTGCTGCCAGCCGGGCTGGCCGCGGTGCTCGCGGTGCTCTCCTCATCGGCGGTTGTCATCGACAGCGAGGACCGGGTACTCCAGGCCAGCGAGGCTGCCCGTGCCTTCGGGCTGGTCGAGGGGGATGAGCTCGTCGTAGGAGAACTACTCGCACTCGCCCGTCAGGTTCGCAGGGACGGTGAGATCCGCGAGGGTGAGATCGATATCACGACCGGGGCCCTGAACGGAAGGACGAACAGCTACGCGGTCAGGGTGGCGCCGCTCGGGCCGGGTGTCGGCGGCGGTGGCCTGGTCTTGCTGCTTGTCGAGGACCAGACCGAGCGGCGGCGGGTCGAGGAAGTTCGCAGGGACTTCGTGGCCAACACGAGCCACGAGCTCAAGACGCCGGTGGGCGCGCTGGCGCTGCTCGCGGAGACGGTCGAGGACGCGGCCGATGACCCTGAGGCGGTCAGGCGGTTCGCCGGCCGCATGCGGCAGGAAGCGAACCGGCTCACCAACCTGGTCCAGGACATGATCACGCTGTCCAGGATCCAGGCCGCCGAGCCGATCCCCGATCCCATGCCGGTCAACCTGGACGCGGTGGTGGCCGAGGCGCTCGACAGGGGCCGGATGAAGGCGACGTCCCGCGGCATCGAGCTCGCCTCGACGGGCACGAGGCGGCTGAGAGTGCTCGGCGACGAGGAACTGCTTGTCACGGCGCTGCGCAACCTGCTGGACAACGCCGTCGCCTATAGCCCGGAGAAGACCAAGGTGGTCGTCTCGACCGAGCTTGCCGACCGCGACATCGTCGAGCTGAGCGTGTCTGACCAGGGCATCGGCATCCCCGAGCGGGACCTCGAGCGGATCTTCGAGCGCTTCTACCGCGTGGACCCCGCCAGATCCAGGGTGACCGGCGGCACGGGTCTCGGGCTCGCGATCGTGAAGCACGTGACGGCCGCGCACGGTGGCAAGGTCACCGTGACGAGCAAAGAAGGTGCCGGATCAACCTTTACGCTGCGGCTGCCGGTCGGACCTGGAGCGAAATCATGACCTGCGGCCCGGCGACGGCCTGGACTCAGGAAAGCACCGCCAAGGAGGCAGTCACGTGACGCGGGTGCTCGTTGTCGAAGATGAGGAGTCGTTCAGCGACGCGCTGTCGTACATGCTCCGGAAGGAAGGATTCGAGGTTGCCGTGTGCCCGACCGGCCCGGCCGCGCTCGACACCTTCGACCGGACCGGCGCTGACCTGGTGCTGCTCGACTTGATGCTGCCGGGACTGCCAGGCAGCGAGGTCTGCCGCGCGCTACGGGAGCGTTCCAGCGTGCCCGTGATCATGCTGACCGCCAAGGACAGCGAGATCGACAAGGTGGTCGGGCTCGAACTCGGCGCCGACGACTACGTGACCAAGCCGTTCTCATCACGCGAGCTGGTCGCCAGGATGCGCGCCGTGCTGCGGCGCCGCGGCGACGGCGAGGAGTTCGCCACCTCGGTGATGGAGTCCGGCCCGGTGCGGATGGACGTGGAGCGGCACATCGTGATGGTGCGCAACTCCTCGGTCCAGCTGCCGCTGAAAGAATTCGAGCTGCTCGAGGTGCTGCTGCGGAACTCAGGCCGGGTGCTCACGCGCATGCAGCTGATCGACCGGGTCTGGGGTGCTGACTACGTGGGCGACACCAAGACGCTCGACGTGCACATCAAGCGGCTCCGGGCCAAGGTCGAGCAGGATCCGGCGCGGCCCATGCACATCGTCACCGTGCGCGGCCTCGGCTACAAGTTCGAGCCAAGCGGCTAGTCCGCCGGATCGCGTGCCGAGCACCTCGCCTGCGGCGAGGTCAGGGCGAGCTGGTCGGCGACGGTGACGGCGTTCCCTGCTTGCCCGTCGCTGAGGGACTCGTGCTCGGTGCGGGCGGCGGCGGTGAGTACGTCGCGAAGTTCGACACCATCGGCATCACCGGAACGCGCAGCATGGTGGACCCGGCCTTGGAGAAGATCAGGTACAGCGTGATCACCGAGCCGCCGGTCAGCGGCCTGACCAGGTGCTGCAGCACGATCGCGGGTGCCGGGCCGGTCAGCAGCACCCTGGACAGGTAGCGCAGCGGAACCCCGCGGGCTGGCAGCCGGACGGTCTGCGCGATGCCGGGCGCCTTGACCGCGACGAGCCGGTCAGGCGAGCCCGTGTTCACCAAGCCGAGGTACAGCCCGGCGTCCTGGCCGCGCTTCAGCACGTGGCCGACTGGCGCGCCGAGTACGAACGCGTTGCTGATCGTGAGGTTCTTGCCGACCCTGTGGAAGGTGCCGTCCGTCGGCTGGTGCCAGTGCAGGGTCGGCGCGTTCGTCCCGGCTTCACAGCCGGCGATCATCGGGCCAAGCGCCGCGGCTGCGACGATCAGAATGCTGCGCGGCAGGATGCCGCGGCGGCTGCTCCGGATCACCGAGCCTCCTCGTCATGACCGGTACGCACTGGCCAGCGGGCGCGCCCGCGCCCGCTCGCTACGCTGCCAAGGATCATCCGGCGGCTACGCCGGACCTCGCACAGCGTAGCGGCGCGAAGCGGGCCGGGCGCAGCCGGCCCGCGGTAATCCGCGGCCGTGGCGAGGTCGCGGGCGCCAGTGCGAGCCGGGCAGGATCTAGCGCGTCCCGCCCAGGCGCTTGAGCGCCGGCTGGAGCCGGAAGCCGGGCCGCAGCGCGGCGGCGCGCCTGACATTGTGCTGTGAATCCACGAACACCACGGTCAGGCCCTTGGCCGGGTAGGCGTTGCTGAGCACGTTATCCGCGTCGATCGCGACGAAAGCGGTGCCCTTGACAGCATCCGGCGCCAGCCTGCTGAGCTGGGCCTGGTAGCCCCGCCTGCCGACCAGGTAGACGGTGATCCCGGCCGCCACGGCCTGGTCGACCAGCCGCCGGATCACGTTGTCGCATCCGCACCTGACAGGGATGATCGCCAGGGCGGCGCCCTTGACCGTACTCAAATTGACGCGCTGGCCAGCCACGCTGATCTCCCCGATGGGCAGATGGGCTGGTGTGCTGCCGCCGGGACCACCGGAGCGGTTCCTGGTGGCCGACGGGGCGGCCGAGGAGGCGCTCGCGCGTGACGTCGCCTTTCCGGTGTTCCTTACGCCCTTGCTTGGCCCCTGCTGTCCGGCGAAGCCGGAGAAGTTCGGGTTCGTCCTGAACATCGTCAGCACCATGCCGGCCACCATGGCGAGCACAAGGCATCCGGCGATCAGCGGCACGATCATGCCGCTGCGGCGCAGCGGGGCCCGCCAGCGGACGCTGCGCTGATGCCTGCGGAGCGCGCGCAGCTCACGGTGATAGGCCTGGACGTCACGGTCCAGCTCGCGAGCATCATCCGGAATCTGGATGTCTACTCGCGGCAGCCCGTAATCGTCGTGTCCCGGTTCACCGCTATGGTTCACGCGTCGCTCCGGAAATCGCCCATAAGCTCCTGCCTTCAGTATGAGCCTGTGGTGCGCATGACGTAACCGTGGACCGCCAGTTGCTTGCCCCGGTATCAGGTCACCTGAACGTCTGGCGGACCACCGTGGCCTCAGCCGAGGCGCCAGCCGCGGCATCCCGCGCGGTGTGCGCCAGGTCACCTGCACCGCAGGGGTGGCTGTGGCGGTTGTGATCAGGCGGTAAACTATCCATATCCGCGTGGCGGCATTCCTGGCGATTGTGCATGCGCAGACGTGGCCCGAGGTTCCCGGTTGGCTGGGGCGTGGGTCAGCTTCTTGGTGGCAGATCACTCATCCACAGTATGCAAAAGCGCCCTTGACCTGCATCTTTGTCGACAAGCATGGCTATTGTTCTTTGCCCGCCGTGGTAAGATAGGTGCAGCGGAAGGGGTACGTGCCACATGACTTTCAAGGTCGGCGACACCGTCGTCTACCCCCACCATGGGGCTGCTCGGATCGAAGAAATCGAGATCCGTACGATCAAGGGCGAGGATAAGACGTATCTCGTTCTCAAGGTCGACAAGGGTGACCTGACGGTGCGGGTTCCAGCTGACAACGCGGAACTTGTCGGCGTACGAGACGTAGTCGGACAAGAAGGCCTCGAACGCGTCTTCGAGGTGCTGCGTGCGCCATACACCGAAGAGCCGACCAACTGGTCGCGCAGGTACAAGGCCAATCTGGAGAAGCTCGCGTCTGGCGACGTGAACAAGGTTGCCGAGGTTGTTCGTGACCTGTGGCGCCGCGATCGCGAGCGCGGCCTGTCAGCCGGTGAGAAGCGCATGCTCGCCAAGGCCAGGCAGATCCTCGTCAGCGAGCTCGCGCTCGCGGAGAAGACCAACGAGGACAAGGCCGAGACGCTGCTCGACGAGATCCTGGCTAGCTGACGCTCGCCACCGTTCCTGATGGATGACCGGGAGACGTGCGTCTCGTGCGTCATACCGCAGGTCGGTATCGGCGTTGACGTGCACCCGTTCGGCGACGGGCGGGAGCTGCACCTGGCCGGGCTGCACTGGCCGGGAGAACAAGGCCTGAGCGGCCATTCCGACGGCGACGCGGCGGCGCACGCGATCTGTGACGCGCTGCTCTCGGCGGCGCGGCTCGGTGATCTCGGCAGTCAGTTCGGCACGTCAGAGCCACGCTGGGCGGGAGCGAGCGGCGTCGCGCTGCTCGGTGAGACCAGGCGCCTGGTCGAGGACGCCGGGTACCGCGTGGCCAACGTCGCGGTCCAGATCATCGGCAACAGGCCGCGCCTGGCCGCTCGCCGGGACCAGGCACAGTCGGCGCTGTCGTCCGCGCTCAACGGCGTCCCGGTGAGCATCTCGGCGACCACGACCGACGGGCTCGGCCTGACCGGAAGGGGAGAAGGGGTTGCGGCCATCGCCACCGCGCTGGTGCTGCCGGTCAGCTCCGCTCCTCGTCCGCCCGCGGCTGATCGTCCCGCGGCTGATCGTCCCGCGGCTGATCCCCCAGCGGCTGATCGTCCCGCGGATGCTCTCCCAGCGGCTCATCCCCCAACGGCGGAGTAGGTGTGCTGCGGGTCCGCCGGAATGCGGGCAGGCCGTCAGCTCCCCGTGCGTCGTCGCCATGCGTCGGCGCGGGATTGAGCGTGCTCGGCCGGGTCGGCCCCGCCGCCGGACGGCCGCCCTCGGCCCCCTCAGCGACCGCGGCTTCGTCCGGCGGCAACCGGGGGCTGGTTGGTCCGGCAGCAGCGGGCTGACGTCCTGAGGCGACCGGCTGCTGCCCTGGCACTCGTTTCGGGAGCGCCGCGGGCGAATGCGTTCCGGATTGCTGTGCCGCGTCGTGGTGTGCCGCGTTGTGCTGCGCCGTGTCGTCGTGCGCCGTGTCGTGCTGCGTCGCGTCGTGCTGCGCCGTGTCATGTTGTGCTGCTGGTCCGTGCTGGGCGGTCGCGCCTTGCTGTCCTGGCCCGGCTGGCTGGCCGGCCGGCGACGGGCCGGTATCCGCTGGGGCACCTGCCTGCTCACCGGCTCCCGCGCCCTGCAGTCCGAGTTTCGGCATGAACGGGGCCGGCCAGCCCGGCAGTGGCGGATGAGTTCCGGCCTGGTCCGGAGCCGGCTGTTTGGGAATCCTGGCGCGCAGCTGCAGGTCAGCCCGCCGCACACCGGGCCTGAGCCCAGTCTCCGTCCCGGTGGCAGGCGTCGTCGCTGCCGCTGACGGCGATCCTGCTGGCGCCGCTGGCCGCTCGGCCGCGCGGTCGTCGGCCGGCGTTGCCAGCCGCGGGGGGACCGCAGAACCGGGCACCGTGGGCGGCTCGGTTCCCGAGCCGCCGGATGACGCGTCGGCCGCAACCGTCCCGGTGGCCGCCTGGCCCGCTCCTCCGGCTCTCTTCCCGGCCGCGTCCTGGACCTGGCTCGCCGACGGCGCCGCGGCGGCGTTACCCGGCTGCGGTGCTGCGATGGCCTGCGGGCTGGGTGCGAGGCCAGGAATAAGCGCGCGCTGAGGGATGGCGCCGTCCTGAGCTTCCGCCGCCGCATCTTCGCTGCCGCTGCCGGCGCCGCTTTCCTGGCTCCCGTTGCGCTTGCCGAGCCGCCTCAGCCTGGCGTACCTGAGCAGCGCGAGCAGCAGGCCGAAACCGATGAGGACGAGTACCCAGGGGACGATCGCCGCGACCACGGCCGCGGTCTTGTGCGGGATCGTGACAGCCGCAGCGTGGGCTGCGCCGCCGGCGGCCAGGGCGGCGAGCAGCACGAGCATGCTCAGCCATGAGTACACCCGGCTGACCAGGCCAGCGCCGCGCAGCGCGAGCACCGAGCAGCCGGCCACGACGAGCAGTGCGTCGAAGATCAGCGGATAAATGCTGGCCAGCCGTCCGTGCACGCCAGCTCGGAGCGCCAGGTGATGGATGCTCGAGTAGGACAGCACGCAGGCCGCGGCGGTCAGGGCAGCCAGCCCGCCGGCGACGGCGATCAAGGCGAGGACCCGCAGCACCCGGCCGCCATCGCGGCCCGGCCGGTCACCCGCGGCGGGTTCAGCGCCCATGTGCGCGGCCACGCCAGCAAGGTTCGCCTCCTGCGGCCCCTGGCGGTTGTCGCTCTTACTCGCCACGCCATTCCCTCCTGGTCAGGTGCCTCGGGCCGGCCGATTCAACCGCGGGCCTATAGTCGGGGAAGATAGACGAGAACCGGCCGCATACCTAATCACTGCGGCACCTTGTCTCTCGCCAGGTGCGGAACCCGGGCGAGAGGAGAGTAATCCGCGACCGACCAGCGGGCCACCGACCTGCGGATTCGCTCGCGACTCAGGGAACGCCGCGGCAAGGGAGAGGACATGCCGTACTACCGCGTGTCGGGGGAGATCCCGCGGAAGCGTCACACCCGATTCCAGCGACCTGGCGGCGGGCTCTACGCCGAAGAGCTGATGGGCGAGGAGGGTTTCTCGTCCGATTCCTCCCTCCTCTATCACGTCAATCCGCCGACCGCGATCGTCAAGAGCGAGGCGATGGCCGACCTCGCAGGCGAGGCGAGGCTGGCTGCCAATCACCCGCTGCTGCCGCGGCATTACCGGACCCAGGATCTGACCGGCGCCGGTGACCTTGTGCTCGGCAGGCAGCCGCTCATGGGCAACGACGACATCCGCATTTCCTTCGTCACCGTGACCGCGCCGTCCGCGCTGTACCGGAACTCGACCGGGGACGAAGCCGTGTACGTGCATACTGGCTCGCTCAGATTCGAGTCGGTCTACGGCACCATCGACGCGGTCGCGGGCGACTACGTGATCATTCCGCGCGGCACCATTCACCGCTGGCTGCCTGAGCCGGCTGAGCCGACGGCCCGCCCTGCCGTGGCGCTGGTGATGGAGGCCCGCGGCCACATCAGGACGCCGAAGCGGTATCTGTCGCAAACCGGCCAGTTCCTCGAGCATGCTCCGTACTGCGAGCGGGACCTGCGACCCGTCCGGGGCCCGCTGTTCGCCGAGGGCGAGGACGTGCCCGTGATCGTCAGGAACCGGGGCGGAATGACGACGCTGACCTACGCGCATCATCCGTTCGACGTCGTCGGCTGGGACGGCTGCCTGTATCCCTACGCGTTCAACATCGCCGACTTCGAGCCGATCGTGAAGCGGACGCACGCTCCGCCGCCCGTCCATCAGACGTTCGAGGGACCGAACTTCGTGATCTGCTCGTTCTGCCCGCGGCCGCTGGACTTCGACCCGCAGTCCGTGCCTATTCCGTACAACCATCACAACGTCGATTCCGACGAGATGATGTTCTACGTGGGCGGCGACTACTCCGCGCGGCAAGGTTCCGGGGTCGGGATCGGATCCATCACGCTGCACCCGTCCGGCTTCACGCACGGGCCGACGCCCGGCGCGGTGGAGGCCGTGATCCGCGGCGTGGAAGCGGGGCGGACCAGCACGGACGAGACCGCCGTGATGATCGACACCTTCCGCCCGCTGCTGCTGTCCGACCAGGCCGCCGCGGCCGAGGACTCCGAGTACGCCTGGAGCTGGGCCAGGGCATCCCGTGGCTGAGGGCGGTGCTGCGAGCCGGGTGACGCTTCCCGAGATCGCCCGCGAGCTGTTCGACCGGCCCAACCACGTCGCGGTCGCGACCATCGAACCGGGCGGTCGCCCGCAGACCAGCCTTGTCTGGGCCAAGACCGACGGCGACGACGTGCTGTTCTCCACCATCAAGGGACGGCGCAAATACGCGAACCTGACCCGTGACCCCAGGATCAGCGTGCTCGTCTACGATGTCGCTGATCCTTACACCTACGCCGAGGTCAGGGGCATCGCGACGATCACCGGCGATCCCGAGGCGAACCTGATCAACGAGCTCGCGCTCAAGTACACCGGCCAGCCGTTCGGGTACCGGCCAGGCGAGCACCGCGTGATCGTCCGGATTGTCCCTGAAAAGGTCGTCCTGTACCTGGACTAGCACGCCGGACTCCGTGTATGGATGGTCCATCCATCACCGGAGTCCGCAATGAATGGACCATCCATACACGGCGGCGGGCCCGGGGCGGGCCATGCAAGGCGCCGGGCGCCCTCTGGCGCGGAGCGCCGGCAGGGCCGAGCGCTGAGCGACGGTCGCGCTGCCGAGATCCCGTAGCCTTGATGGATGACGCTCCGCCTGCACGACACCGCGACGCGCACCGTGCGCGACTTCCTTCCCGTGACACCGGGCAAGGCGGGGCTGTACCTGTGCGGCGCGACCGTTCAGGCCCCGCCGCACATCGGGCACATAAGATCGGGGGTCAGCTTCGACATCCTCGTGCGCTGGCTCAAGGTGAGCGGCCTGCAGGTCACGTTCTGCCGGAACGTCACCGACATCGACGACAAGATCCTGCGGACCGCGGCTGACGATGGCAGCCCGTGGTGGGCCGTGGCCGAGCGCAACCAGCGGGCGTTCAGCAGAGCCTACGACGTGCTCGGCTGCCTGCCGCCTGACGTCGAGCCGCGGGCCACCGGCCACGTGCCAGAGATGATCGCCCTGATGCGGCGGCTGACCGACTCCGGGCACGCGTACGCGGCCCGCGGGGACGTGTACTTCGACGTGTCGTCGTACCCGCCGTACGGCGAGCTGTCGGGGCAGCGGCCCGAGCACATGCGCGCGGCTGACGACATCGAGGGCGAGAGCGCCAAGCGCGATCCACGCGACTTCGCGCTCTGGAAGGGCCACAAGCCGGGCGAGCCGTTCTGGGAGACGCCGTGGGGACCTGGCCGTCCTGGCTGGCACCTGGAGTGCTCCGCGATGGCCACGAAGTACCTCGGCGAGACCTTCGACATCCATGGCGGCGGACTTGACCTGGTCTTCCCCCACCACGAGAACGAGCTGGCCCAGTCCAGGGCCGCCGGCGACGGCTTCGCCCGCTACTGGCTGCACAACGGGCTGGTCAGGCTGGGCGGGGAGAAGATGAGCAAGTCACTGGGCAACTCGCTGCTCGTTGATGCCATGGTCGCCGAGGTCAGGCCCGCCGAGCTGCGGTACTACCTCGGCCAGGCGCACTACCGCTCAGAGATCGATTACTCGCCCGAGGCGCTGGCCGAGTCCGCGGCGGCCTACCGCAGGATCGAGGGCTTCGTCGCTCGCGCCGCCGGGCCGCCGCCAGGCACCGCGGCCGAGCCGGCCGGGTCAGGCGAGCCAGCCAGCTCAGGACTGCCGCTCGCCAGCACCCTGCCCGCCGCGTTCGCCGCCGCGCTCGACGACGATCTCGCGGTCCCGCAAGCGCTCGCCGTCATCCACGAAAGCGTGACAGAGGGCAACACCGCCCTCGCCGCTGGCGACCTGGCCGGCGCCGCCAAGCAGGCCGAGTCGGTGCGCGCCATGCTCGCGGTGCTCGGCCTCGACCCGTTCGCCGCCCCGTGGGTCACCGCTGCCGGCGCGGGCATGCGAGAAGTCGTGGACGCGCTGGTCCGTGTCGCGCTCGAGCAGCGCCAGGCGGCCAGGGCGCGCAGGGACTATGCCGCGGCCGACTCGATCAGGAGCCAGCTGCAGGCGTCCGGCATCGTGGTAGAGGACACCGCGGCAGGACCGCGCTGGGAGCTGGCCAGGTGAGCGGGCAGGGCAGGAAGGCCGGGTCAGGCAACCGCGCCAAGTCAGGGAAACCGCGACCTGGCACGGGCGGATATGGCAGGCGCAAGCTCGAAGGCAGGGGCCCCACGCCGCCCGCCGAGATGAGGCCAGGTCACCCCGCCCAGCGCCGTGCGGCTGCCGCGGCGGCGGCCGCGCGAGGCACGTCACGGTCCAGGCCGGCCTCCGATGCCAGGGTCACGGGTGCGGGCCGTATCGCGTCATCGAGCAGGGGAACAGGAAGCGCGGCCGAAGTCGTCGCAGGGCGGAACGCGGTGCTCGAGTCGTTGCGGGCCGTCGTGCCCGCGCTTGCCCTTCACGTGGGGCCGCGGCTGGACGCGGACGAGCGGATCAGCGAGGCGATCAAGCTCGCCGCCGACAGGGGAATCCCGGTCGTGGAGGCAGGGCGGGCCGAGCTCGACCGGCTTACCGGGGGCGCGGTGCACCAGGGGCTGGCGCTGCGGATCAGGCCGTTCGCCTACGCTCACCCCGACGAGCTGCTCGACGGCGCCAGGACAGGCGCCGCGCACGGCGGCCGGCCGCCGCTGATCGTCGCGCTCGACGGCATCACCGATCCGCGCAACCTCGGTGCTGTCGCCCGCTCGGCCGCCGCGTTCGGCGCCACCGGGGTGCTCATCCCCGCGCGCAGGTCAGCCGGGGTAACCGCGGGGGCGTGGAAGGCGTCTGCCGGAGCGCTGGCCAGGGTTCGCGTCGCGCAGGCCCCTAACCTATCGAGGGCGCTGGCCGCCTATGCCGAGGCTGGCCTGTTCGTGACCGGCCTGGACGCGGACGCCGAGCAGGACGTCGCGGCGATGACGCTCGCCGACGGCCCGCTGGTGCTCGTGATCGGCTCAGAAGGCCGTGGCCTGTCCAGGCTGGTCGGGCAGCAGTGCGACGTGGTCGTGAAGATCCCGATCAGCGGCGCCGAGTCGCTCAACGCCGGCGTGGCCGCCGGGATCGCGCTGTACGAGGTCAGCAGGCAGCGCGCGAGCGCCGGAGCTCGCGCCGCCGGTCTCGCGTAGCCCCGCGGGCGCCGGGATCCGGCCGCGCGCGACCGGGGCCAGCACGGGCTCGGACTCGGCGGCGGTCAGCTCGGGCAGCGGCCCGACGCCGCCGGTGATCAGCGGGTCCACGTGGCCGACGACACCGGCGTCCTTGCCCTCGTAGTCGAACAGCGTCAGCACGTAGCGCATGGCCTCGAGCCTGGCCCGCTTCTTGTCATTGCTCCTGATCACGGTCCACGGGGCTTCCTGCACGTCGGTGCTCCGGAACATGGCCTCCTTCGCCCTCGTGTACTCGTCCCACTTGTCGAGGGAGGCCAGGTCCACCGGGCTGAGCTTCCAGCGCTTGACCGGGTCGTCCTGACGGCTCACGAACCTGGCGAGCTGCTCGGTCCTGGTGATCGAGAACCACAGCTTGACCACGGCGATGCCGTCCGCGACGAGCCTGCGCTCGAAGTCAGGCGCGTCGAGCAGGAACCTGGCGTACTCGTCTGGCCGGCAGAATCCCATCACCTGCTCGACGCCAGCCCGGTTGTACCAGGACCTGTCGAACATCACGATCTCGCCGGCGGTCGGCATGTGCGGCAGGTACCTGCGCAGGTAGTTATCGCCCTGCTCGTGTTCGGCCGGCTTGTCAAGGGCCACCACCCTGGCGCCGCGCGGGTTCAGGTTCTCGGTGAAGCGGCGGATCGTGCCGCCCTTGCCGGCCGCGTCTCGTCCCTCGAACAGGATGAGCACCTTGCTGCCCGTGCCCTTGACCGTGCGCTGCAGCTTCAGCAGCTCGATCTGGAGCTTGCGCTTGCTCGGCTCGTACGCCTTCCTGCCCAGGCGCTGGGGGTAGGGGTAGTTCTCCCGCCAGGGCTGAATCCGCCGGCCGTCGGGACCGATGAGTGCCATCCGGCCGTTCTTGCGCCGCTCGATCCTGAGGCCGAGCTCGGCCGCGAGCCTGGCGAGTACCGCGTAGACGGCGTCGGAGTCTCGCAACTGGTCTGCGACTACCGCAGTCACGGCCCTCCCCGGGGATTCCGTGCGTCCCGACGCAGCCTCATGCCCGCCGACCGGTCAAGCGATGCCGCCCTGCTGGCAATGTCCTGCCAGCCAGGCGGCTTCGGTCCGCGCTGCACCTGACCAGGAGAACGAACCGGAACGCGAAGTTGAACAACGGACGAATAGATACCCCTGCGGCAGGCCGGCACACTCCCGGTCTCAGGCCAGCCGGAGAGCGCGCCGTGGCCGTGCCGCAAGGTGGTAGGAGGATCGTAGCGAGCCGGTCAAACCGGATAACCGAAAACTCCGTAACGAGACAACCTTAAGCAGCCGATAAGCGTCCAGAAAGCTGGAGTCGTCCGCGACTCGGGTCAAAGACAACGAACCAGCTAGCGTGCGTTCCTGCACGCATCGAAACGGAGCACGACGATGGCGCATCGAGCACGGCGGTGGATGGCCTGCCTGGGGGCGGCCGCGGCAGCCGGGGCAGCGGTTCTCACCCAGGCGGGAGTCGCCAGCGCGGCTGTCGGTCCCAGCGCGCGCTATCTGCATCTCGGCAGTCACGGGCCCGCGGTCACGGCGCTGCAGAAGCGGCTTGCCGCCCTGCACTACTACCCTGGCAAGATCGACGGCAAGTTCGGATGGTCGACGATGGAGGCGGTCTGGGCGTTCAAGGAAGTGCAGTACCGCAAGCGGACGCCGCCGCGCCCGAACGTCGTGGGCCCGACCCTGCAGCGCCAGCTCAAGCATCCGAAGCTGTACAGGGCGCACAACCCGCACGGTGACGGGTGGCGCGTTGAGGTGAACAAGAACCTTGAAGTCCTCGTCGTTTTCAAGCGCCACAAGATCACGCTGATCAGTCACATTTCCTCGGCCGCCTACCACAGGCCGGACGGGACCGGGTTCGTCACGCCGAACGGCCGGTACCGGGCACTGGAGTACCTGCCAGGCGCGGTGCCCGACTCGAAGTACGGCGGCTTCTTGTACAACCCGGTGTTCTTCATCGGGCGCAGTTACGCTATTCACGGGATGCCGAACCCCACATCCACGTTCGGCTACGACGGCGTGCCGCTGAACCCGGCCTCGCACGGCTGCGTCCGGGTGCCGATGTCGGTCTCCAAGGTCTTCCACAAGTTCGTCCGCATCGGCCGCACCAGGGGCACCCATATCTACGTGTTCGGCCGCAACGACTGAGCCGACACTGGAACCGGCTGCCGTGCCGGTAGAATCTGGCCGCAACTATAGGAATTGCGTGTGCGCGCAGTTGCCGGTGTGTGGGGTGGGGCTCGATGCGACGGTTCATCGTGGCGGCTTGCGCCGCCGTTGTGGTCTCCGGAGGACTGGCTGCCTGCGGCAGCTCGGGAAGCGGCGGGGCGACGCCTACGGGCGGCGCCGGCCCGGCCAGCGGCGGGTCGTCGGCGAGCTGCACCAAGTCGAGCCTGTCTGGTCAGCTGAAGACGCCAGGCAAGCTCACGGTCGCGACCGACAACCCCGCGTACGCGCCGTGGTTCATCAGCAACACCCCGGCCAACGGCAAGGGCTACGAGAGCGCTGTGGCCTACGCGATCGCGAAGCAGCTCGGCTTCTCCAGCTCTGACGTGACGTGGGTGAAGGAGCCGTTCGACAGTTCCTTCGCGCCAGGGCCGAAGGCGTTTGACTTCGACATCAACGAGGTGTCCGTGACGCCGCAGCGCGCCCAGGCGGTCACGTTCTCCGACAGCTACTACCCGGTCCAGCAGGCCATCGTGGCCCGCAAGGGCACGCCGATCGTGACCAAGCACTCGCCCGCGCAGCTGAAGAACTACCTCTACGGCGACCAGATCGGCAGCACCGGCCTGACCTACATCACGACGCACATCCAGCCGACCAAGCAACCCAAGGTCTTCGACACGCTGGCGCAGGCGTCTGCTGCGCTCGAGTCCGGCCGGATCGACGCCCTGATCACCGACACGCCGACGGCTCAGTACATGGCCTCTGCGCAGCTCAAGCACGCCGTGCTGGTTGCCCAGTTCCCGACAGTGGGCGAGCACTACGGGCTGGTCTTCCAGAAGGGCAACCCGCTCGTGACGTGCGTGAACAAGGCGATCTCTGAACTGTCGAGCAGCGGCCAGCTGTCCGCGCTGCAGAAGAGGTACCTCGGCATCTACCTGAAGTTCCCGACCATCCAGCCGTGACCCGGCACTGACAGGAGTCCGGCTGCAGGCGCATGGACGCGAACTCGTTCACTGCCACCGGCAGGGGCCCGCGCCTGCTGTCCGGGGGCGGCACCCGGGCGACGGTGGTGTCCACGATCAGCACGATCGTCGTGCTCGCCATCCTGGTCCTGATCTTCCTGCTGGCGCCCGGCGCGCGATCGGTCGAGCACTTCTTCTTCAACCCCACGGACATGTGGAAGGCCTTCATCGGCAACCCCGGGCAGGGCTACTACTCGGTGGGCGCCGCGATCTGGCTCAACATCAGGATGTTCCTGGTGGCCGAGGTCCTGATCCTGCTGCTCGCGCTGGGCCTCGCGCTGATCAGGCAGTCGGCCGCGCCGGCGCTGTTTCCGATCAGGCTCCTCACGACCGGGTACGTGGACTTCTTCCGCGGCGTGCCCCTGATCCTGGTGATCTTCGCGCTCGGCCTGGGGATTCCGGCGCTCGGCCTGCCGTTCGTCTCTAGCCAGTCAGACGCGGTCTACGGGGTCGCCGCGCTCGTGCTCTCGTACTCCGCTTACGTCTCCGAGGTGTACAGGGCCGGGCTGAACTCCGTGCACCAGAGCCAGGTGTCGGCCGCCCGATCGCTCGGGTTGTCCCAGGGCACGGCGCTGCGGTACGTCGTGCTGCCGCAAGCGGTGCGCAACATCATCCCGCCGCTGCTCAACGACTTCATCAGCCTGCAGAAGGACACCGCGCTGGTTGGCACGCTCGGCGTGATCGAGGCGAACAAGGCCGCCGGCATCTTCAGCGAGACCGTGTTCAACTTCTCCAGCTTCACCGTCGCCGCGATCTTGTTCCTCATCCTGACCATTCCGCTGGCCAGGTTCACCGACCGGCTGATCGAGCGTGACCGCAGGCGCAGGCTCGCCCTGGGGGCCCAGTGAAGGCTGCACGGTGACCGCGCTGGCCAAGGAAGCGATCAAGATCGACGGCTTGCACAAGTCGTTCGGCAGCAACGAGGTGCTCCGCGGCATCGACCTGGCCGTCGCCTCGCACGAGGTGATCTGCCTGATCGGCGCGTCCGGTTCCGGCAAGTCCACGCTGCTGCGGTGCGTCAACCTGCTCGAGCACATCGACTCGGGCCGGATCAGCCTGTTCGGCCAGGACATCACCGGCCCGCGGATCGACGCCAACCTGGTCAGGCGCCAGATCGGCATCGTGTTCCAGTCGTTCAACCTGTTCCCGCACATGAACGTGCTGCGCAACGTCACGCTGGCGCCCACCAAGGTGCTCAGGACGTCGCCCGCCCAGGCCGCGGAGGAGGCGCGGGCGCTGCTGGACAGATTCGGGCTGAGCGACAAGTGCGACGACTATCCCGATCGGCTGTCCGGCGGGCAGCAGCAGCGCGTCGCCATCGTGCGCGCGCTCGCGATGCGCCCGCAGATCATGCTGCTCGATGAGGTGACGAGCGCGCTCGATCCTGAGCTCGTCGCCGAGGTGCTCGACGTGATCGCCGAACTGGCGGCCGGCGGGATGACGATGGTGATAGCCACCCACGAAATGGGCTTCGCCAGGGACACCGCGAACCGGGTCTGCTTCCTGGAGGAGGGCAGGATCATCGAGGACGCGCCGCCCGCCGAGCTGTTCACCAGCCCGAAGGACGAGCGGACCCGGCGTTTCCTTCGCCGCATCGTCGAGGCCAAACGCCTCTGACGAGCCGGCCGCTGACGAACCGGCCGCTGACGAGTCGGCCGCACGCGAGCCGGCCGCACGCGCCAAAGCCGGCCCGGCAGGTCCCGAGGTCCATAGGTCCCGAGGTCCCGCCTGCCGGGCCGGCTCATTCGCGCGGTTAGTGCTGTGCGAACAGCGGGGTCATCGGCTTGACTCCGTCCTGCGTGTCGCAGGCGTTCCGCAGGCACGGCAGGCCGAAGGCGTCCTCGATGCTGCGCAGCAGCGAGTAGTGGTTGTAGGGAGTGTTGTCGCTCACGTGCCGGTGGCCGTGGTTCGTGATCACGATCGTCACCACCTGGCCGCCGCCCGGGTCGGCGCCGCAGCAGCCCGTCCCGGTCTGACCTTCGTCGGAGAAGTCGTCCTCGTCCCAGGTGACGACGATGGCGTTGTTGCCACGGTCCCAGACCCGCGAGTGGATGATCTCCGACACCAGGGTGCCGACGTAGCCGTCGCCGGTCGCGATGAGGGTGTTCTCGTCGCCGCACCCGCCGGTGCCGTGCATGTCGTGGCACTGGTCAGGTACGACGTAGCTGAGGTTCGGCAGGTCGCCTGTCGCCAGGTCGGCGCCGAGCCGGGTGTCGGGAACCATGTCGGCAACGTCGCCCTGTGTTCCAGCGAAGTTGAGGAACGGGTTGTGCTTGGAGGCATAGAGCGCGTTCGCGCTGCTCGGCCACTTGAAGACGTACGGTCCGTTGGCGTTCTGCCCAGTCATGACCGGGCCGGTCGGCGGGATCGGCGGCAGGTTCTGGAAGTAGCCCCTCCAGGTCAGGTGCGCGGCGGTGAGCTGGTCCGCCAGGCTCGGTCCCGCGATCGTGTGGGCCACCGTGGTCCCGGCGCAGGTGGCATCGGAGTTGGCCAGGGCGGGGGTGCAGTAGAAGTTGTTGTCGTCCTGGATCCCGAAGAAGCTGCCGCCGATGTTCGCAACATAGTTGGGCTCGCTCGGGTGGGTCACGCCGAAGTAGTCGGTCGCCAGGCCGTACTTGCTGGCCAGGGCGTTGAGGTTGGGTGCGAGGGGGTTTCCGATGATCGTCGAGAAGCTGGTGTTTTCCATCATGATCTCGACGATGTGCTGGTAACGCGGTATTCCCCCGCGGTGACTGCTGTTGTTATGCATGCTGCTCGCCGAGCTGACACCTGGCGTGACCATCCAGGCGACGCTGCCGAGCATCATCGCTCCCGCGGCGATCTGCTTCCATCTCATGCGCTGGGTTCGTCCTTCCCCACTAGCGGCGGCTGACGGCGATGCCGCGGAGGGTCCGCGAGTCGCCGTGTCGCCTACGGCGGCGAAGGTAGCGGCTCAGGACGGCGAGGAAATGGCAGAGAGACAACGTTCAGCTGAACCGCGCATTGCCGAATAGTTGCCAGCCCCGCCGCGCCGCCCCGGCGGCCCGCCCACGCCGACTCTGGATCCGAATCCTGACCTCAGACTTCGTAATTCGGGCGCCCAGACGCCGATTTCGGATCCAGAGTCAAGTTGATCAAGGTGACGTGGCCGCGCGGGGACGGGCGGTACGCGGGGGAGCCGCGGGGGGCGGGCGCGGGGGCGGCGCAAATGCGCGCGGTCGTGGCACTCCCGTTACGCGCCGGTATCTCGCTATAGTCCAGGAAGTTACATGATTCGTGCAGATACCTGCCGAGGAGGACTACACGTGCCGAGCTTCCCCCGAAGACTGACGGCGGTGGTAGCGCCTGCGCTCCTGCTGGCCGGAATCGCGCTGGCTGTCCCGAGCGCCGCGGCCGCGAGCCCGGCCGCCTGCCCAGCGCCCATCGTCGCAGGCGACACGGTGCTGTGCGGCTCGCTCCAGGACGGAGCGACGTACCTGATCGAGGTTCCCGCGCAGTGGAACCGGACGCTGTTCCTCTACAGCCACGGCTACGTGACGCCGGGCGGCAACAACCCGGCACAGGACGTCGGTGACCCGGCGACCGGCGGCTGGCTGCTGAGCCACGGCTACGCGCTGGCCGGGTCCTCGTACTCGACCACGGGCTGGGCGATCGAGCAGGCGCTGCCTGACCAGATCGCCACGATTGACCTCTTCGGCACGCAGGTCGGCAAGCCGAGGCGCACGATCGCGTGGGGTCACTCACTGGGCGGCATCATCACCGCAGGGCTGATCCAGACCTACCCGAACCGGTTCAGCGGCGCCCTGCCGATGTGCGGCGTGCTGGCCGGCGGCGTCGGAACGTGGAACACGGCGCTGGACGGAGCGTTCGCGTTCCAGCAGCTGATCGACCCGTCGGTTCAGGTCACGGGCATCACCAGCCCGGGCGCCAACTTCCAGGGCGCCGAGGCCGCGATCGCCGCCGCGCAGGCGACGCCAGCGGGCAGGGCGAGGATCGCGCTGGGCGCCGCGCTGGGAGACACCCCTGGCTGGTTCACGCCGCTGTCACCGGAGCCGGCCGCCAAGGACTACGCCGGCCAGGAGGCCAACCAGTTCCAGTGGGACGCCAACGTGGACTTCCCGTTCATCTTCGCGTTCCGCGCTGAGCTTGAGGCCCGCGCGGGCGGCAACCCGTCGTGGAACACCGGCGTGGACTACGCGCGCCAGCTGGCCAAGTCCGCTGACCTGAAGGAGGTGCGCGCGCTGTACCGGGCCGCCGGGCTGAGCCTGCGCGCAGACCTGCGGACGCTGAACAAGGCCGCCAGGATCAGCGCTGACCCGAAGGCCGTGCGCTACCTGGCCAGGAACATCAGCTTCACTGGCCGGATCACGATGCCGGTGCTCAGCATGCACACGACCGGCGACGGCCTGGTCATACCGCAGAACGAGCAGGCATACGCCAGCGTCGTCCGCAAGGCGGGCAGGTCGTTCCTGCTCCGTCAGGTGTTCGTGGACAGGGCCGGGCACTGCGCGTTCACCCCGGCCGAGACGATCACCGCGGCCCGGCGCCTGCTGGACCGGATGCGTACCGGTCGCTGGCACGACGGCGCGCTGACCCCGTCCCGCATGAACGGCGCGGCCACCGCGCTCGGCCCCGGGTACAACATCTTCAGCAGCGGCGGCAACATCGTGCCTGTCGACCCGGCGTTCACGGCCTTCCGGCCGACGCGCTACCCACGCCCGTTCGACCTGGGCTTCCGCTTCCACCACTAGCGCGAGCAACGGCGATGGCCGGCACCGGACTCCGGGGCCGGCCATCGCCGTCTCCGGCTACGCGCCGCGCTTGAGCGGGCCTAGCTTCAGCAGGCGCCACCAGGTGAGGGCCGAGTAGAACAACAGCAGCGCGACCATCGCCCCGATGTCGATCAGCCACGCGTGCGACGTGTGGTCCCAGATCGGGTCGGGGGTCGAGCCCTTGGGCGCGATCGCGTTCAGGTCGATCGTTGAGGCTGCGCCTGCGAATCCCCACCGGGAGGGGGTGAACCAGGCGATCTGCTCGAGGCCGGCCGTGCCGTGGATGGCGAAGATGCCGCCGGTCGTCACGACCTGGATCATGACCAGCAGGAACACCAGCGGCATCGCGCGCTCCGCGGTGCTGACCATGGAGGACGTGAACAACCCGATGACCATGGACACCACGGCCACCAGCGCGATGGCAATCGCGATCTCCAGCAGCGGTATCGGCAGCGCCGACCCCTTGGGCGGGAACTTCTTGCCGGCCAGGCCGATGGCGACGAGCAGAACGGCCTGGAACGCGCTGATCACGCCGAGCACGATCACCTTCGAGGCCAGGTATGCCCCGGCGGACAGGCCTGTCCCCCGTTCTCGGGCATAGATCGGCCGTTCCTTGACGATTTCCCTGATGGCGTTCAGCGCGCCGGAGAAGCACGCACAGAGCACCAGGATGAGCAATGCCGATTGTGCGCCGTCGTTATTGGGCCCGATAAAGCCCCCATTAGGCAGCGGGAAAGCCCTGACCAGGATGCCGAGTCCGAACACGACGCCGACCAGCAGGTACAGGAAGCCGCGGTCGGACGCGATGACCGCTGAGTACCTGCGGGTGAGGGTCGCCATCTGGGCGAACCGGTTGCTCGTCTTCGGCGGCGCCGTCGGCGCGGCCTGCTGAGCACGGCCCTGGATCGCGCCGGCGTTCTCCATGCCAGCCGCGACGTACTGCTGGTAGTAGATCGAGTTGCGGTACTCGGTGGCCCAGTCCCGGTTCGGCTCGCTCTCGAACGCCTGGAACACCTCGGCCCACCCGGGCTGGTTGAAGTGGCGCAAGCCCTCCTTAGGCGGACCGAAGTAGGCGATCTTGCCGCCGGGAACCAGGACCAGCAACTGGTCGCACAGGTTCAGGTTGGCCACCGAGTGGGTGACGACGATGACGGTGCGGCCGTCGTGGGCCAGGTCGGCCATCTGCTCCATGACCGACTTGTCGAGGCCAGGATCAAGTCCCGAGGTTGGTTCATCCAAAAAAAGCAGCGACGGCTTGGTGAGCAGTTCCAGCGCGACGTTGACCCGCTTCTGCTGCCCTCCTGACATCGCCGCCGTCTTCGTGTCGGCATGCCTGGTCAGGGCCAGTTCCTCGAGCACCTCGTCGATGCGCTGGCTGCGCTCGGCCTTGCTGGTGTCCCTGGGGAACCTCAATTCTGCGGCATAACCAAGCCCTCGCCGTGCTGTGAGCTGGGTATGCAGGATGTTTTCCTGGGGGACGAGGCCGATCCTGTGACGCAGCTGCGCGTAGTTCGTGTACAGGTCGCGGCCGTCGTAGAGAACCTGGCCGTTGTTGGCCGGCGCGGTTCCGGTCAGCGCCCCGAGGAGGGTGGACTTGCCGGCGCCGCTCGGGCCGATCACGCCCATGAAGCAGCGCTCGCCGAGCGGGAAGCTGACATGGTCAAGCAGCGTGCGGCCGCTCGGCAGCGTGACGGTCAGGTCCTTGGCGATGAACGAGATCTCGCCGGTGTCGAGGAACTCCTGCAGTTCCTCGCCGACGAGCCGGTAGGTGGCTGGTCCGATGCCGATGACGTCACGCTCGGTGACCGGTGCCGACTCGATCCGCTGGCCGTTGACGAACGTGCCGTTGTGGCTGCCGAGGTCGACGATCGTGTAGCCGCCGCGCGGGTTCCTGCGCAGCTCGGCGTGGTAGCGGGAGACGCTCAGGTCGGCGATCACGACCTGGTTGTCTTGCGCGCGCCCGATCCGCAGCAGAGTGGTGGGCAGCCGGAGCACCGCGCTCGGCATCCGCTCCATGGACGATCGCGGTGAAGGGACGGGCGGGCCCGCGGGAACGCCGCCCGGCGGGGCCCCCGCTGGTGCGCCACCGTAGCCGCCCTGCGGGGCGCCGTAACCGCCGGCCGGAGGCCCGCCCGCGTAGCCGGCGCCAGGCTGGGCTCCTGCGTATCCGCCGCCAGGCGGTCGCGCCGCGTACCCGACGTCTCCTGCCACGCGGTTCACGGCGGGGTTGGGCGGGGGAGCCGGCGGCGCCGCCGGTGTCTCCGCGTAGCGGGTCGGCGTCGCGCGTCCGGCCTGAGCAGCCTCGGCCGGCCTGGCGGGAGCAGAGACAGAGCACGACATCGCAGGTCCGTCATCAGGGTGGCCGAGGCGCACGGCGCACGATCCCGAGATCGCGACGCGCTGCACACGGTCCCTGCCCTGGAAGGTTCCGTTGGTCGAACCGACGTCCTCAAGCAGCCAGCTGCTCCCGTCCTGCCGCAGGACGGCGTGCCGCCACGACACGCGAGAGTCGTTGACGACGATGTCGGACTGCGGGTCCCGGCCGATGAAGTAGCTGCGGCCGGCGGCTAGTGAGCGCTCCGCGTCCGGCGTGCGCACAAGCAGCACGGATCCAGCGGGCGAGTGAGCGGACTCTGGCGTCATGGAGTAACTGTAGAGCCTATTTCGCGGGCCTGGATACCGCTATGGGTGGCCCATTTAGCCGTGTCGCGGCCACCTGTGCGGCCGGCTTCTCAGCAGGTCAGAGGGCATTTCGCGGCTGCGGGCGGTCGGCCTGAGAGGCAGGAATACCTGATACGTCGTGACTGCCCGGTTGGCATGGTACTGGTATAACGGTGTTAAAGCCAATATCTAGCTCTTGCGTAGAAGTTCAGGAACTTCACGTATTGCCGTATTGCCGTATGGCCGTTTTGGTCCTCGCTGGCCTTGTCGCTGTCTCTGGTCGGCCATGCCGTGCTGGTGTGCGCGGCAGCTCGCGCGACTCGCCGGCCAGCCGTCGAACCGCAGCGACGTCCGCCGCCGTACCACTGTGTGGAAAGCTGATGGACTTGAGGTACCGATCAGGCGCGTAGGTTGCGGCGGACAAGGTCAAACCGGATACTTGGAACGCCCATCTTGACTGCCGTGCCGGCTGCGCCAGCGTCCGGGGACATTGGCCATTTATATGGACAACGGGACGCTTGGGCTCGGGAATATCGTGTAAATCACGAGACTCGGCACAGATCGCATGGGTGGGGAGGCAGGGTGAGGTGAGCGAGGGGAATCCCGTCGTGCCGAGCGGCTTCGCGCCCGGCTCGCGAATCGCAGGTTACCTGCTCGAAGAGCAGATCGGCCAGGGTGGCATGGCCGTTGTGTTCCGTGCGCACGACGAGCGCCTGGACCGCACAGTGGCACTGAAGATCCTGGCTCCTGCCCTGGCCGCCGATGGCGCGTTCAGGCAGCGCTTCATCAGGGAGTCACGGGCGGCCGCGGCCGTCGACGATCCGCACATCATCCCTGTCTTTGAAGCCGGCGAGGCCAGCGGCGTCCTGTTCATCGCCATGCGGTTCGTCAGGGGCGGCGACGTGCGCTCGCTGGTCGGCCAGTTCGGGGCGATGCCTCCTGGCCGCGTCGCCGAGATCGTTTCGCAGGTAGCCTCCGCCCTCGACGCCGCACACGGCCGCGGCCTGGTGCACCGCGACGTCAAGCCCGCGAACATGCTCCTCGATGCCAGCTCAGGCGCAGGCCGGCCGGATCACATCTATCTCTCTGACTTCGGGCTGAGCAAGGGCTCGCTGCAGGCCAGCGGGCTGACCGGGACCGGGACCTTCCTCGGCACCCTCGACTACATCTCGCCCGAGCAGATCGAGGGCAAGCCAGTCGACGGCCGTGCCGACGAGTACGCGCTCGCCTGCGCCGCCTTCGAGTTGCTGACCGGCGCGCCGCCGTTCCAGCGCGAAGAGGCCATGGCGGTCATGTACGCGCAGCTGTCCGAGCAGCCGCCGGCCCTGTCCGGCAAGCGCGCCGATCTCGGCTACGCGGCCGACGCCGTCTTCGCCAGGGCGCTCGCCAAGGCTCCGGCTGACCGCTACGGCAGCTGCCGGGAGTTTTCAGACGCGCTGCGCGAGGCGTTCGGAATCAGGCCGTATGACTCCGGCCCGAGTCACACGCCGAGCGGCGAGCATCCCGCTACCCAGGTGGTCAGGCCGTCAGGCAGCGGTCCAGGCGAGGCCGGTGCCACAGCCGCGGCGGCTGGCGGCGGCCCTGGCCGGGCGCCTGGTCAGGGCGGCAGCTACCCCGGCCATGGCGGCCAGCCCGGTCAGGGCGGTTACCAGGGCCAGGGTGGCTACGCAGGCCAGGGCGCTGGTCAGGGGCAGGGCGGTTACCCGGGCCAGGGGGCCCACCCTGGCCAGGCCGCACAGCCGGGTCAGGGTGGTTACCAAGGTCAGGGCGCCCATCAAGGCCAGGGCGCGTACCAGGGGCAGCAGCAGGCCCACCCGGGACAGGGTGGTTACCAGGGTCAAGGCGGGTACCAGGGCCAGCGCGGGTATGCCGCTGGTCCTGGCGGGCAGGGCACCTACGGCGGACCCGGTCAGGGCGGCCAGGCCGGCCGGGAGCAGGGAGCCGGAGGCCAAGGCGGGTACGGCGCCGCCGAGACCCAGTTGGCCGGCGGCGGCAAGCGCACAGAGCCTGACCTCACGTCAGCGCACCTGCAGCAAGGCGGAGGCGGCTACGGCCAGTACGGCGGTGCCCAGTACGGCGGCGGCCAGTACGGCGGCCAGCCGGTGCCGCAGGCCAGCCTCGCTCGCCCGTGGTGGAAGTCACCGCTCGCGCTCGTTGCCGCGATCGCCGTCCTGATCGGCGGCGGTGCCGCCGCGTACGCGCTGACGGCCGGCGGCGGTGGCGGCGGCGGCGGAACTGGCGGGACCACCGGCGGCGGGGGGAATCACTTCGCCCCGCTGAAGCCGCCCGGCTGCAGCACGGCGGCGGCGCCAGGTAAGCAGCTGCCGGAAGCGCCGCTCGTCTCCGTGCCCAACTCGGGCGGCAAGCCGTTCGGCATCGCGTCAAGCGCCGACGGCAAGGCGGTCTTCGTTGTCACCGACACCAAGGTCGAGGTGTTCAAGGTCGCTTCAGACGGGTCGCTGGCCCATGGGTTCGACTATCCGGTTACCAACGCCACGTCGCGGCGTCAGGCGACGAGCGCGCTGGTGACGCCGAACGGGAAGTACCTGCTCGTCGCGGTGGACAATGGCATTGCCGTCCTGAACGCGCAGGCGGCCGCGAGCGGCGCGAGCAGCGCCAGTGTCGGCTTCCTGGCAGTTCCCGGGCGCACCAAATACGGCCGGGCCGTCGGGCTCGCCGTGACACCAGACAACAAGTTCGCGTTCGTCGCCCTGCAGTTCGCCGACCAGGTAGGCGTCTTCGATCTCGGCACGGCGGTCAAGACGGGCGGCTTCAGCTCGGCGTACGTCGGTTCACTGAACGCCGGCACGCAGCCGGTCGGCCTCGCCATGTCGCCGGACGGCAAGACCCTCTATGCGACCAACTTCGTTCAGGACAGCCCCGTCGTCCCTGGCCAGCTGACCCTGTTCGATGTCGGCAAGGCGACGAAGAAGGGCCAGCAGAAGGCGGCCCAGATCAGCCACGTCAATGCTGGCTGCAACCCGGCGCGTATCGCGGTGACCTCGGATGGCAAGACGGTCTGGATCACGACCAGGCAGAGCAACGAGGTGCTTGGGTATTCCGCCGCTCTGCTCCGAACCAGCCCGGAAAAGGCTCTGCAAGCCAGGATCGGGGTCGGTCAGACGCCAATCGGCATCGCGCTCGTCAAGGACGGCTCGCGGCTGGTCGTCAGCGACAACGACGGCAAGCACACCGGCTCGCCGAACCTGGCCGTGCTCGATCCGAACGCGGCGCTTAACCGCAAGTCGGCATTGCTCGGTTACATCAAGAGCGGCGTGTCGCCGCGGGAGATGACGCTGTCCGCGGACGGCCAGTTCCTCTATGTCGCGTGCCGCGACGCCGCGCAGGTGCAAGTCATCAACCTCAGCAAGCTTCCCTGACCCCTAGCTGGCCGGACGGACCGCATCCGCGCAGCGAAACAAAGAGCAAACCAGGAGGCGGTTCGCTTGTACCAGTACCAGCCACCGAAGAAGCGCTCGGCTGGCCGTAAGGCGCTGATCTGGGTCATCGCCATCCTCGTGGTCCTCGTGGCGCTCGACTTCGGCGCGAAGGCCTTCGCCGAGAGCGAGGCGGCGACGCAGATCCAGAAGCAGGGCTTCCCGAAGAAGCCCGACGTGTCCATCGCCGGATTCCCTTTCCTGCTGCAGGTCATCACCCGCGATTTCAACCAGGTCACGATCAGCTCGTCGGATATCCCTGAAGGGCCGATCAAGATCACGAGCCTGAACGTCGTCGCGCAGAACGTGAAGCTGAAGTCGAACTTCCAGTCAGGCACCGCGGGCCCGCTCAACGGGACCCTCCGCATCAGCCTCGGCGCGATCGGCGGGTTCCTATCCGACGCCGGCCCGCTGGCGGGATTCCTGGGCGGGGGATCGAACGGCGGGCTCAAGATCGTCGCAGTCGGCAGCAACGAGCTGAAGGCCAACCTCAACCTGGTCGGCGGCGTCGTCAACGCCAGCGCTGTCTGGCGCGTGACCTCGGCGGGCCCGCACGCGATCCAACTGCACCTGGTCAGCAGCAACGGCCTGCCTGGGTCGCTGCTCGACTCCGCCAGGAACGTCAAGATCCCGCTGAAGTCCCTGCCGGCCGGGCTTGAGCTGACCGGTAAGCTCAGCTCCTCATCGGGCGGCATCGTCGCGCACGTGTTCGCCAGAAGCCTGGCCTTCGGGTAGCCGCAGCGGTGCGTGCCCCTGACCTACGTCGAGCCCGGCGTGATCCGGTGGGAAGACGTCCCGGCCCCGGAGATCACCGACCCGAGCATGGCACTGGTCAGGCCGCTCGCGGTTGCGAGATGCGACCTCGATCTGGCAATGGCGGCGTTCGGCCTGTTCCCGGGCCGTATCCGGTCGGGCATGAGGCCGTCGCCGAGGTCGCAGCGACCGGCGCCGCTGTGTCGCGCTGGCGTCCCGGCGACCGCGTCGTGGTTCCCTTCCAGCTTTCCTGCGGTCACTGTCCAGCGTGCGGGACAACCGGTGCCGGCGTCGCGCTGCTCGCGGTGGTGCCTGGCGGCGCGGCAATCGCCGCGCGCTTCGAGGCCGCGGCCCAGGAGGCCATGGCCGCCGGCGCACCGCGCCAGGCGATGGAGGTCTTTCTTCGCGGTGCTGCCGGCGATGACATCTTCGAGATATGGGCACAGAACGATCCCGTCCAGCAAGACCGTGTTCTCGACAACGGCACAGTTTTCTTCGGCATCGACCTGCCTTCGTTCGCGCGGTTCGTCCCGGACCGTGGCGCCATGCGGGCGAGCGGTGTGCGGCTTACCGTGGTGGTGGGCCAGGAGAACCGGGAGAACTGGCTCGGCGCAGGAGCGACATGGCTCGCCGAAGGCAGCGGCGCCGAGCTAGTCGAGCTGCCCGGCGGACACCTGGGCTTCATCACTCATCCCGAGGCTCTTGTGGCCCTGGTTCGTCGCCTGATCGGCTAACTCGACCAAGCAAGATGCAGGTCAATGCCACGATGCGCACATCCGTGCCCGCGTCGGCTACCATGCACCGGAGTCCTCGCCGGTGTAGCTCAGTAGGCAGAGCAGCCGTCTTGTAAACGGCAGGTCAGCGGTTCGATCCCGCTCACCGGCTCCCAGGTCAGAGCACTCCTAACCAGTGCCAGTTCGGGCGCATGCGGTACCTGTGCAGCCAAGAGTGCAGCCAACCTGCGGTCGCTCACTCGAAAATCGCCTTCGCAGCAGCGTCCATTGCGGCCCGCTCAATTTCCGGTAGCACGTGTAACGGCACCGTCGGATATTGGAACTGTCTGAATGGGTGCTTGATCACTGGATCTTGGCCTCGGTCCATGCGCGTGTGAGGATCTCGTTGACGGTGTCGTCTGGCGTCTGGTCGGAGGTGTCGAGCCAGAGTCCGAGACGTGGGGTCTGGTTCCGCAGGCGGTTGTCGAGCAGTTCGATGGTCCACTGGTCGTAGGAGTTCTTTCCGCGGGCTGCTTCGCGGGCGGCGATGGTCTCGGGCGGCGGGGCAAGGACGACGACGAGCAGCGGCCGTTGCTGGATGAGTCCGGCCATCTCGGTGAGGTGTTCGCCGAGGATGACGTCTTGGGCGACCACGGTGAACCCTTCCCGGAAGTACTCATCGCAAGTCGCCGCAGTCAGCCGGTAGCGCAGGCGCAGTTGCCGTACCGCTTCCATCGAGGGGTCGGGAGTCATGTCGGCTCGGCCGTTGATCACCATGCGTCGGAACAGGTCACCTCGGACGTGCACCGTGCGAGGCAGCCGTTCGGCCAGCATCTGTGCGATGGTCGACTTTCCAGCCGCTTGGATCCCGGTGATGAGGATGACGGCCTGCTCGGGTGTATGGGTCACTGCACGGTGTCCTTGGCGGGTCGGCTGCTGACGTCGGCGGCATAGGTCATCCAGTCCCCGGCAGCCGCTTTCTGCCACTGGACGGCGACCTGGATGTGGATGCCGAGCATGCGGGCGAGGATCGCGGCGGGGAGTTCGGTGGCGAGGGTGAACAGTGCGGTGGACCTGGCCTGGCGGGGGTGCAGGCCGATGCTGTGCAGGCGCATCCCGAGTCGGTCGTCGCCGATGGGCTGGCCGGGGCGTCCGCCGGGGAACAGCCAGAGCGTGGTGTCGGGGCGGCCGATGGTGGCGTGACCTTGACGGGTGGCGACGAGGTCACGGATGAGGCCGGCCACGGGTTCGGGAAGTACCACCGGGGAGGTGCCCAGCACGACCTTGACCTGGTCGCCGTCATCGTGGACGTGGTCGGTGGTGAGTTTGACGATGTTGGTGATGCGCCTCACCGCTGCGGCGAGCGTCAACCAGTTGCAGTGGCTGCGCAGTATGCTCGGCGCGCGTTTCCGCCCCGACGTGCACAACCAGCGGCGGCTGGTCGAGCACTGGGGGAGCACCCCTGCTGAGACGCTAGAGCGGTTTCGCGCCGTTATCACCAGCACCACTGCGCCCTCATCGCACACCGCGGCCTACCTCGGCGAAGTCGTCGTGCATGCCCAGGACATCCGTCAGCCGCTGGGGCTTGTACGAACGCCGAGCGTCGACGCGATGACGCCAGTGGCCGACTTCTTCGCCCGACGCGACTTTGCCAGCCGTACCCATGTAGCCGATCTGCAGCTGCGCGCAGACGACGGGCGATTTGCCAGGAGCGCCGGTCCCCTGGTCTCCGGATCGACCCTCGCGCTCGTGATGAGCATGGCTGGCCGCGAATCGTACCTGGCCGAGCTTGACGGCCCAGGCGTGCCGACTCTGCGGTCACGTATCCAAGCCACCGCAGCCTGAGCCTCCGCCGCCCGCGCCTCCCGCACACCTTTAAACGCCAGTCAGCGGTTCGATCCGCTCGCCGGCTCCCAGGTCAGATCACATGTTGATCGTGGACGCAGATCAACGCCTGAGCTGATCTGGTCCCGGTGGGCAGATGACCTTGAGCGTCGCAGCGTTTCGCTGACGGGCCGAGGATGACTGGCAGTTCGGACAGGCCGCGCAGGACCAGTCCGTCGCCGTGGCCCCAGCGCAGCGCGGACCGGGGGACGGCCAGCCGCATGGCGGGGTAGCGGCGGTGCAGGGTGGTGATCGCTGTGACGCCTTCGAGCCGCGCTAGCCGGGCTCCGAGGCAGTGGTGGATGCCGTGGCCGAAAGCCAGATGGCTGGTGTCTGGCCGGGTGATGTCAAGGGCACCGGGGTTGGCGTATCGGCTGGGGTCGCGGTTAGCGGCGGCGAGGGAGATGATCACCTGGGTCGAGGCTGGGATAAGGGTCCGGCCGATGGTGATGTCGTTTGTGGTGTACCGGAACGTGGAGTGGGGGACTGGTGCGTCCCAGCGCAGGATTTCCTCGATCGCGTGCGGCGCCAGGGCGGGGTTCGCGACGAGCGCGTCGCGTTGCTCGGGGTGCAGCAGCAGGGCGACCGTTGCGTTGCCGATCAGGCTGGTCGTGGTGTCGTGCCCGGCGACGACCAGCTGGAAGATGGTGGAGAGCATCTCCTGCTCGGACAGTGCGCCATCCTGATCGGCCGCGCGCACCAGGTCAGTGACCAGATCCTCGCCGGGGGCGGCGCGCTTGCGCGCGAGTAGCTCGGTCAGGTACGCCGCGATGTTCGCCGAGGCCGTCACGGCCTCGGCCGGCGGCTCGGGGGCCACCGACGGCGTGAGCAGTGTGGTGAACCAGTTCCCGAGCTGGTCCCGGTCTGGTTCAGGGACTCCGAGCAGTTCGCTGATCACGGTGAACGGCAGCGGGAAAGCGAAGCCCTTGACGAGGTCGACGACAGCGTCGCCGCGGGCTTCGAGGTCGTCGAGCAAACGGCTGGCGATGGCCTGGATACGGGGCCGCAGCGCCGCGATCCGTGGCCGGCTGAACGCGGCGGAGGCTAGCCTGCGCAGCCGGGTGTGGTCGGGCGGGTCGACGTTGAGCATGTGCCGGGCGAAGGCGGGGCCGGGCAGGCCCTCGGCGACCACCGCCCCGTCGCGGGCGAGCGCGGCGTGCATGTCCTTGGACAGGCCGGGATGGCTGAGGGCGGCCCGCGCTTCCTCGTGGCCGACGATCAGCCACGCGCGGTGCCCGTCGGCGAGCGTGACCCGGTGCACGGGGCCGTCGGCCTGGACCCGCGCGAAGAGCGGGTACGGATCGTCCCGGTCGTAGTCGCCCCACGCGTCGAGTGCCGGGTTGCGCTTCTCAGCAGGGATCTCGCGGAAGCCCGAGCAGAGCAGGTCGATGGTGGCCAGCCGGCCGTCGATGATCTTGCAGATCGAGGTCTGCGTGCAGGCCCAGCGGGTGCCGCGCTGCGCCACGTCGAGCCGGTAGTGGATCAGGATCCGGCCGGGGAGCGCCTCGCTGGCCGATTCCACCAGGTCGATGCTGTCCATGTCGGCGAGCCATCTGCCGAAGCGGGCGACGACCGCGTCGCGGCCGTGTTCTTCGATCGGGCCGCCGGGCAGCAGTGCCCGCAGCCGGACGGTGTCGGTGACCGCGGCGGCGAGCTGGCCAGCGTCTCGGCCGGCCACGGCCGCGGAGAACGCGGTGCCGAGCGGATGGGTGGTCATGACGCTCTCCTTGCCCGGTGGCCGGCCAGGGCATCGAGGTAGCCGGTCAGGTGCGCGGCCAGCTCGGCGGCGTCGGCGGCCGCCCCGTCGATCAGGGTGGACTTGCGGCGGCGCAGGAACGGCATGCCGATCAGGTACAGGCCAGGGCAGGCCGTCACGCCGCCGTCGTGGACGACCCGGCCCCGGCGGTCGAGCACCGGCACGTCCAGCCAGGACAGGTCGGGCCGGTAGCCGGTCGCCCACACGATCGTGGTGATCTGCCCGGACCGCAGGTCCAGGCTCAGCGGCGCGGCGGGCACAATGGTCGGCGCCGGCCGTTCCCCGGCACCGCCGGCCCAGGCGTCGATCGTGGTCAGCAGCCGCCCCAGCTTCAGGTCGGCCAGCGCGCACAGGTTGGGCAGGGAACCGGAGAACTGGGCGACCCCGCCGGCGATCCCGGCCAGCCGGCCGGTCAGCCGCACCCCGGCCGCGGTCAGCGCGTTCAGGTCAACCGTCCGGCCTGGCGAGCCAATCAGCTGCATGGACGGCACGTTCCGTGCCCGCACCAGGTCATCGACCTGGTCGTAGCGCTCATCGAGCAGCCCGCAGGCGTCCATCCACCACAAGATGTCCCGGCCGCGGTAGGTGCGCGGCATCCGGACGTGCTCGCCGACCGCGAGCGTGACCGGACGCGCGGAGCGGTGCAACTCGTCGGCGAGCTGGATCCCGCTGGCCGACGCGCCGACCACCAGCACCCCGCCGCCGGGCAGCTCGCCCGGGTTGCGGTAGTCCGCCGGGGTGATCGAGGTGATCCCCTCCGGCGCGAACCGCGCCAACGCCGGCACTGCGGGCACCGCCGCTGCCCCGCACGCCAGCACCACCGCTGGCGCACGCCACGTGCCCTGGCCGGTCTCCACGACGTACCGGTCCCCCGCCGCCCGCACCGACGTCACCGTCGTGCCGGTCAGCACCGGCGCCGCGGACGCGCTGGCGTAGTCCTCGAGCATCGACGTGACCTCCCGGGCGCTCAGGTAGCCATCCGGGTCCCCGCCCCTGTACGCGAAACCCGGCAGCCGGGTCATCCAGTTCGGGGTGAGCAGCCGCAGCGAATCCCACCGCTGTGCCCGCCACGAGTTCGCTACCTGCCCGCGTTCCAGGATCACGTGATCGATCGACCGGGCAGCCAGGCACCAGCTCATCGCCAGCCCGCAATGACCGGCACCGACGATCACCGTCGTCGTATCAGGCACCGCCGCACCTGCCCTGTCCGACCCGGCCAGGTGAGCCGACGTCGACGCTGACGCTGACCGGGCTGGTGAGGATGTCGTAGACAGCGGAGCGCTTCTGCGACTGCGCGACCAGCGCCCTGATCTCCTCGGCGGTGGCGTCGGCGTCGATCTGATAGCTGACGGTGACGCCGCTGAAGCCGTTGCGGACATCCGGGTCGGCGCCCAGGATCCCGTGCAAGTCCATCTCGGCGGCCAGGGTGGCGCGCACCGACCGCAGCTGGACCGACCGCTGCTGGGCCACCGCCGCGATGCCCGCGGTCAGGCAGCCGCCGAGGGCAACCAGGACATACTCCACCGGCGTGACACCGTTGTCATTGGCGGCGAACTGCAGCGGGTGGTCCACGTCGTAGCTGAACTTGGCGTGGTGCTGCTGCTCCTCGCCGAAGCCATAGAACGTCTCCACGTCCGAACGGCTGTGCGTGCCGTTCACCCAGGACACCGTCGACCGCCACTGGAACTGCGCGATCTCCGGCGTGTCAGCCAGGGCGTCCCGGACGCCGAGCAGCGCCTCGACGTTCACGCCGTTGTCGACATGGAACTCGGTTGTGGTCATGGGTTTCTCCTTCATGTTGCGACGGTTCTCATTGGCGTCGAAGCCGAGCGAGCAGGCACGATGCCGCGGGCCATGCCGGTCTGCGGACAAAGTGTCGCTCTGCGACGCGGCCCCGCTCGACCACCGGCACCCTGCGTCCCGGTCGAGCCAGCAGCGTCGCGGTCGCGGCGCCAGCGCACCGCGCCCGCCACGACGGCTTCGTGCTCGCATTCGCCTCCGGTCATAGCAAGCAGGATGCCGACACGGCGCGCGTGGTCCTTGGAGAAGATATGGAGGATGAGTTCTCCACAAAAGACCGTCAGCCCGGCTTGGCATGCCACCGGCATCGAGAACGTGAACTTGGGGGTTAGCGTCGAGCTGTGATCGTTGCGTTTGAGGACCTGGAACTCGACCTCTCGCAGGTCGAGTTGCGGCGGTCCGGTGTGCGAGTGCGGGTCGAGCCGCAGGTCTTCGAGGTGCTTGCCTACCTCGTGAACCACCGCGACCGGATGGTGCCCAAGGAAGAGCTGATGGACAACGTGTGGGGCGGGCGGTTCGTTAGCGAGACGGCGGTCACCAGCAGGATCAAGCAGGCTCGCCAGGCGATCGGCGATAACGGACAGGCTCAGCGCCTCATCCGTACCGTGCACGGGCGTGGCTACCGGTTCGTCGGATCGGCACGCGAGGTGGGTCCGGCATTGGCGTCGCGGCACGAGCCGGTCTATTACGCGGTCAGCGATGGCCTGGAGATCGCATACCAGGTCACCGGACGCGGTGACCGGGACATCGTGCTGGTGGCAGGTTTCGTTTCGCACCTAGAGCTCGACTGGGCCGATCCTCGGCATGCCGGCTTCCTCGACCGTTTGGGCTCGTCGGGTCGGCTGATCCGCTTCGACAAGCGCGGCACCGGAATGTCAGACCGGCCGAACGACCTGCCCGACATGGAAACCCGGATGCATGACGTGCTTGCTGTGATGGACGCCGCCGGGTCCAGCCGGGCCGTCCTCTTCGGATACTCCGAAGGCGGGCCGATGTCGATCCTGATGGCGGCCATGCATCCGGAACGGGTCGAGGCCCTCGTGCTCTACGGCGCCTACGCCAAGCGGCTGCGCGCCGACGACTACCCGTGGGCGCAGACGCCGGAGGAGCGCCGGGAGTACATGGAGAAGCTAGCCGGCGAGTGGAGCTGGGAGGCCGACATGCGGGCAATGTGCCCGTCGGCCGACGATTCGATGGCTCGGTGGTGGGGTCAGCGCGCCCGGGCGGCGGCAACCCCGTCGACGGTACGCTCGCTGATCGCCATGAATTCCTTGATCGACGTCCGCGGTGTGCTCGGTTCTGTGCGGGTGCCGACGCTCGTCATACACCGCCGGGGCGACAGGGACAGCGGGGTCGAGGAGGGTCGCTACCTGGTCGAGCACATCCCAGGTGCACGGTTCGTCGAGTTGTCTGGCGCAGACCACTTCGTGGCCGTCGATGCGAACCAGATCCTCGATCAGGTCGAGGAGTTCCTCGTCGGCCTTGGGTCGGCGGCGGCCGTGCCGCGCGCGCTCGCCGCGGTGCTCGCCGTCGCCGGCCCTCGTACCGTAGCGGCGTCGCAGTCAGCAGGCCGGTCGACGCACACGCCCGAGGGGCAGATGGTCATCGTGTACGACGGCCCAGCCGCTGCGATCCGCGACGCGTTGTCGTTTCTGAGCGGCCCGCATGGCGGCGGTGCCCGGTTCGGCCTGCAGATAGCCGAGGTGCCCCGGACCGGGCCGGTGGTCGAGGGTCCGGGTGTCGAGGCCGCCGTTCGCCTCGCCGAACAGGCGTCGCCGGGCGAACTGCTCGTGTCTGCGGTGGTCCGCGACCTCGTGGCCGGCTCCGGCCTGACGCTCGTGCGCGCCGCGGATGACGCCTACCGGCCCGCATTGTCGTAGTGCACGCCGAGGTCAACCTGACGCCGTTCACCGTCGCCGATAGCGTCTTCCAGCATTCCGGTGAACGTGCGTCGCCAGCAACGCCCGCGCCGGCTGGCGGTTGTTCGTGATGCTCTCCATGGGATCCCGCCTCCTGATGCGAAGCGCGCCGCCCCGGCGCTACGGCGCCGTCCAGCGGACGATCGGCGCACCAGCCTTCACGAGCGGCCCGATGGGCGTGGGCCGGATCACGGTGTTGCGAACGCCCTGACGCCAGCCCCCTCCCAGGTCGGCTCCGAACTTCGCGATCGCGACGGACGTCCGCACGATCCGCTGGCATCGCGGCCGGCGGGCTGAGTCGAATGCCGCCAGCGCGGCTGCGAGATCGCCGCCATCGCGCACCGGCTCGGCGACCATGCGCCCAGCGCAGACACCGTCCTCCAGCGCGGTGGCCGCTCCCTGGCCGGACGTCGGCAGGGCAGCGTGCGCCGCGTCGCCAACCAGGAGCACCCGGCCGGCCACATACGAGGGCAGGCCCCGGCGCAGGTAGTAGACGTCGTGCCGCATGAGCCGGTCGGGCGAGGTGGCTGTCACCAGATCGCGGATCCACGGAGCCCAGGCCGAGAACCGCTCCCGCGCTGCGGCCAGCTCCTCGTCGAAGACCGCGCCCTCCGGATTGCGGATGTACCCGTACCAGTAGATCTCGGTACCGCTGACCCGCAGCGAGCCGAACTCGGTGCCAGGACCCCAGGCCTCGACGAGGCTTCCTTCTGTGGTACCGTCCTCGATCACCGCCCGCCAGCTGGTGCTGCCGCTGTAGGCCGCCCTTATGGCGGGGAACAGCTCGGCCCGTACCGCGCTCCTGGCACCGTCTGCGCCAATCATGAGCCTGCTGTCTGCTGTGTGCGTGCCGGCGGTCGATAGCCAGCTGACCGTCGCTGGCCGGCCACCAGGAACACCAGGCATGACGGACGTCACCTCTGCGGACGTCACCAGCTCGACGGCATCGGACTCCTCTGCGGCCCTCAGCAGCACGGCGTGCAGGCGCTGGCGGTGCGTGCCCAAGATCGTCGTGACCGCGGCCAGGTCAGGGCGATCTTCGGGAAAGCGCTTCAGCCATCGTCCGCCCGCGTCCTGGAATCCGGCCACGCTCGTCTGGTACCCGGCGCCCGCACGGCGTCATCCAGTCCCAGGGCCGCCAGCGCCGTCATCCCGTTGCCGGTCACGGCGAGGCCGGAGCCCACCTCGCCGAAGGACTGTGCGCGCTCCAGCACGGTGACCCGCCATCCCGCGCGCCCAAACGCGACGGCCGAGGCCAGGCCGGCGATCCCGCCGCCCGCCACCGTCACCGTCACCGTGCGCGGTTCAGCTCCCGCTAGCCAGCACCCCTCGTCGCCAGCACGGTCACCTACTCAGGGAACCGGCGCAGCGGTGACGAGTCGCCGACCAGCCAGACGTGGCCGAACGGGTCGGTGAAGCCGCCTTGCCGGTGAAGGCCCCACGGGACGACGTGGTCGACGATGCGGTCGGCCGAACCGTCGGCTCCGGCAGCGACCGCCTTGGCAACGAACGCATCAGGGTCCTCGGAGAACACCTCGACCCGCACGCTCGTTCCGCTGAGCGCGGCCGGGCTCGCGAAGCCCGTGCTCGTCTCCTCGTGCAGGAAGAACGGGCGCCGTCGATCTGCAGGCCGATGACGCTGCCCAGATTCCAGAGTTCGGTGGCACCGAGCGCGCGCTTGTACCACTCGGCGGCGGCCGGGGCGGACCGGGCCACAACACCGACTCTGCGAGCCTAGACCGGCACCGGATCGGCGTGCGCGGGCCATACTTGGCTGGAGGCATCAAATTCGGCGTGCGGATGAGTGATGCGACGCGATGGCCCGGCCGCGATCGGCCTGCTACCCCCTGGCCCTGGCGTCTACCGGTTCCGCGACGCCCGGGGCCGCGTGCTCTATATCGGCCGGGCCACGGGTTTGCGCAGTCGTGTCGGGTCGTACTGGTCCGGTTTGCGCGGCCGCGATCACCTCGCCCCGATGGTGGAACGCATTGCCAGGATCGAGGCGGTCAGCTGCGACTCGGTCCACGAGGCAGCATGGCTGGAACGCAACCTGCTCGAGACAGCACTGCCGAGGTGGAACCGGACGCCGGGCGGGCAGGAGAGCGCCGTCTACATCAGGATGAGCACGCGGCCATCGGCTCCCGGCCTGTCAGCCGTCTACCACGCGCAGCCTGCCACCCAGGTGCGCTACTTCGGGCCGTATCTTGGCGGCCTGCGCGTCAGGCAGGCGATAACCGCGCTGCACAGGATCCTGCCGCTGTCCTATACCAAGGCACGGCTGGCTGGCGCCGAGCGAGACATGGCCAGGCACCGCGGGGTCGTCAGCGCGGATCGCGGCGTGCTCACCGGCGAGCTCACCGCGATCCTGAACCGGGAACCTGCCGCGGTCAGCTGGGCTCGCGACGAGCTCGGACAGCTCCGCGACCGCGCGACAACCGAGCTGGCGTATGAGCTCGCCGGCCAGGTCCACCAGGAGATCGCCGCCGTGAACTGGGTCACCTGTGCGCAGCGGGTGACCACGATGGACAACGTCAGCCAGACGGTCTCTGGCTGGTCCGGCGGGTTGCTTGTTCAGTTCCAGATTCGCGGCGGGCGCGTCCGCGCCTGGACCCAGCGTGCTTCCACCTGTTCGCGCGCCGGGCGAGCGCTGGAAGCCACCCCGGCTGACTGGCGCGAGTTCATGCGGCACAACGCGGAACTCGCTGCCAGCCTCGCTCGGCGCACGAGCTAAGTGGCCGGTCCCGCGAGCCGGCTGCCGGCGATGAGTGCCTGCTCCTGCTCGGGCGTGAAACCGCGATCCAGCAGCGGTTCGCCCCGCTCACGATCCCATGCGAGGACGTCAGCGGCCGTGACCGCGAGCGGCGTGGCCGGCATTCCCGCCGCTCGCGCACGCGCAGCACTGCGCTGCTGCGAGGCCCAGTTCTCCTTGATCAGCGGGAACGGCTGCGGTGCTGACTCGAAGGGCACCTGCACGATCTCGACCTCGGTGCCCGCCACCCCGGCGCAGGTCTGGATGAGCCCGCCGATGGTGACAGCATCGGCTGGGCCTACAGCGTGGAACGCGCCTGCCCGGTCGTCCGCGAGCAACTGGACCACCAGCCGTGCAAGGTCGCGTGCGTCGATGACCTGGACCGTTGCCGAGGGTCGCCAGGTACCGCGGCGCGGCCGCCCCGGCTGGCGCGCCGCACCCAGTAGGTCAGCCCGTCCTGCCAGTCGTTGGGGCCGGCAACCTTGCCCGGCCGCACGATCGTAGCCCGCTGCCCGTAGCGGGACACCACATCGTCTTCGCACGCCACCTTTAGCGGGCCGTAGGTCTCGCTCATGAGTTCCTCGGTGTCCCGGACAGGCCGCCGCCGGGGAGCGTCCTCTGTCGATCCGGGTTCCAGGCCGGCGTCCTCATACACGGCATGGCTGGAGATGAAGAGGTAACGGCCGGCGCGGGCGCCGAGCGCACTCATAGCCTGGCCCACGTGGCGCGGAACGTAGCCGCTGACATCGACGACCGCATCCCAGTTGCCTGCGCGCAGCGCTTCGTAGTCGCCGGTGTCCCTGTCACCGAGCAGCCGTGGCACGCCGGGGAACAGGTCAGCCCCGGTCTTGCCGCGCCCGAACAGCTCAACATCGGCTCCGTGGTTCAGCGCATCCGCCACGATGGCACGGCCGACGAACGAGGTGCCGCCCAGGACAAGAATCCGCACAAGTCCGAAACCATACCCTCCGCGCCCGTAGACTCCCGCTCGTGGATCTCAAGGACGCGACCCTGATGTTCCTCAGCGAGGCGGCCGACTACCCCGCGGTAGCTGCCGTCGCGCAGTCCGCCTATGACCAGCTGTGGCGCGGCGAGCCGATCGACTACCGGCTGCTCAGCGACATGCTTGGCGAGGCGAGCGGCAAGGGCGTGCTGCGTGCCATTCAGCGGAAATACAGTCCGACCGCGTACGAGGCCATGATCATGCCCATCTGCCAGGAGATCGGGCGGCAGGCGCCGATCCGCTCGCGCAGGCGGCCGCCGCCGCCCGGAAGTGACAGTGACCCGCTCACCGCGCGGACCTGGCCCCCGGCTACCGCGGGCGAGGCCGCGCGGATGTCAGCTGTCGGCGAGCACCTCAGCGAGCGCGCGTGACGCCTGCCTGACCATTCCGGGATTGGTGTCCCAGTAGTAGGCAAGGGCCATGACCGACTGATAGAGGACCGTGCCACGGCCCCGCAGCCAGGACGCGTCATCGGCGCCGGTGTCAGCCAGGAAGCGACGACGGCTCTCGCCGCCGAACATGTTCCACGCGGCCTGCAGGTCGCAGGCCGGATCGCCCACCTGCAGAGTCCCGAAGTCGATGATCGCTGACAAGCGGCCGTTCACGACGAGCAGGTTGCCGGGCAGCAGGTCACCGTGCACCCATACGTGCGGGCCCTGCCACGCTGGCGCGCCGAGCGACTCCTCCCACGACCGCAGCGCGGCAGTGCCGTCGATCCTGTCGCCTAGCCGGGCGATCCCGTCCCTGACGCCTTCGTCCTGCTCGGCCAGCGGACCGCCTCGGCCGGATAGCGAGTGCGGCGGAGCTCCCGCGGTGTCGATGCGGTGCAGCGCCGTGACGAACGCGGCCAGGTCGGCGGCGGCCTGCACGAGATCATCGATCGTGCCGTTGGCGTCCTGGCCCTGCAGCCACTCATATACCGACCAGCTGAACGGATAGCCCTCCGCTGGCCGGCCCGTGGCCAGCTGCACCGGGACCGCGAGCGGCAGCTGCGGCGCGAGCCTGGGCAGCCATGCCGCCTCCTTCGCGGCCTGCCTCGTCGCGCTGGGGATGCGCGGCAGCCTGACAGCGAGGCCGTCGCCGAGCCGGTAGATGGCGTGGTCGGTCCCGTACGACGGCACGGGCCTGACCGGCAGATCCGCCCACTGCGGGAACTGGGCGGCCAGCAGCCGCCGCACCAGAGCTACGTCGGTGTCAACCTCGTCCGCGTGCATTCTCACCTCGCCCACCGGCTCATCCTCAGTGAGCCGAGCGTGCGAATCAATCGATGAGCGCCTCGTTACGGGCTTAGGCGAAGACTCAGGACCCTATGCGGTCCTTTTCTCTTCCCCTAATCCCGTTCGTCAGCCGGGCAGGCGGGGGAGTCGCGGCAGCCGCGGCAGCCGTGGCGCTCGCGGGTGGCGGGGCATCCTGGGCCAGGCACCGCGGTGGTGCAGGTCCCAGTCGTCGCGGCCGGGCACCTCGTCGGCTGCCAGGGCCCAGACCTCGCTTGCCGCATCCTCTGCCTGACAGGCAGCTTCTTCTGCCTCGTCGGCGGCTTCTTCCGCCCTCTCCGCGGCTTCCTCGGCTCGCTCCGCCTTCTCGCGCGTCGCGTCCGCGGCTTCGCGCATCGCGTCGGCACGGGCTTGGGCGGCTCGCTGCTCGTCCGGCTCGGCCCAGTCCATGGCATGGTCGGCCGCCTCCTGGGCGAGGTCGGCTCGCTCCTCGGCTCGGTCCGCCGCTTCTTCCGCCTGGTCGACCTGGTCTCGAACCTGATCGGCCCGCTCGCGTGCGCGGTCGGCCGCCTGCCGCATCTGGTCGGCGAGTCCGCGCGCGTGGAATCGGGCGCGCAGCTCACTGAGCTCGCTGGCACGGACCCCCGCCGCTTCGGCGTCGCGCAGGTACTGCTCTTCGGGGCTCTCCTCGGGCAGGCCTTCGCCCGCGAGCAGCGCGTTCCTGGCTACGCTGTACGGCTCGCCCGTCTCTGACATGCGCGCGCGAATGGCGCTCTTCCTGGCCTTGTTGCTGGTCATGATCATCTTTCCCAGGCGGGACCGCCCGCGTCTGCCCGCCAAGGTGAGAGACCTGACGTGACGGCTGCACGGCGAGTCATAGACCCTTGTCCTCGTCGCTGCCGCGGCGCGGGCCGGCCGCAGCTCGGAAGCGGGCAGGCTGTGCGCTGCCACTAGCGCAGACGCTAGCAGCACGTGCCCGCCGCATTCAAGATATGTCTCGTCCTTGGTTCCGGTTTCGCGCCTGCCCCGCCTGAAGGATGCGCGGGCGGCCGACGCACCCGCGGCCGGCCGTATCCGGCGTGGCCGCCAGCTAGCCTAGCGCCCCATGGCAGGCATGCCAGGCCCGCGTGACGCTGCCTTCCAAGATCGCAGGGCCGGGGGCGATACTGCTGGGATGAGCGAGCGCAATGTCCTTGGCGGCGACCTTGAGCCGTGCGGCGACGACCCGGTCACCGGGTTCTACCGTGACGGCTGCTGCAACACCGGCCCGGAGGATCTCGGCAGCCACACCATCTGCGCGGTGGTCACGGCGGAGTTTCTCAACCATCAGCGCTCGATCGGCAATGACCTCAGCACCCCGATGCCGCAGTTCAGGTTCCCTGGCCTGACGCCTGGTGACCGCTGGTGCGTGACGGCGGTGAACTGGCTCCGTGCGCACCGCGAAGGGGCGGCGGCCTATGTCGTGCTCGCCTCGACGCACGAGCGCGCGCTCGACATCGTCCCGCTCGAGGCGCTCCGCGAGCACGCGATCGACGTGCCGTCCAGCCCCGGCTCACTCGAGGGCTGACCGCGGAACTCGATCGCGGCCAGCCTCTCGGCATACCCTCGGCATACCCTCGGCATACCCTCGGCATACAGTCCCTCGGCACACCGTCCGGAGCGGCTCAGCGCCTCGTGAATCCCGGGATGCCGGTGCCCGGGTGCACCGAGTCCACGGCGAGCGCCGACTTGCCCGGGCACTGGCGCGTGGCCAGCGGCACGTTCTGGGAGTGGAACTGCCCAGGCGGGAAGACCCTGAGACCGGTCGCCCTGACCGGTTGGCGGCACAGCAGGAAGGCGTCGGTCACGACGAGCACCATGTGCGCGGTGCCACCAGGCTTCAGGGTGACGCGGAGCCGCCTGCCGTAGTGGGAAGCGGCCCGGCCGACTTGGCGGCCGTGGCTGTTCAGCGCGGAAACCCCCGGATAGCCAAAGAAGGTGCAGGCCGAATGGCCGATGTTGCTGATCTGCAGCTGGATGAAGGCGTGCCCGGTCGCGTTGTCGGCCGGCAGCCCGTACCAGACCCGAGTGCTGGCCGCGTGGCAGGCGGGCACCGCGTGACCGGCGGCGTGGCCGGCCGCGGCTGGGCCAGCGGGCGAGGCCAGCGCGGCAACCGGAAGCAGCACGGCCGCGGTCGCCAGGCCGAGGCCGGCGGCCAGCCGCCGTCCCGTGCGCGAGGTTAGTGACATGACGTGACTCCTTTGCCAGGTTGGATGAGAATCGCCACATCCTTTACGACGTCGGCCGACCAGATCAGGTTGGTGCGGGTTCGCCACGGGGCGGCTGTGGTTCGGGTATCCGGACTATCTGCTCGCGAACGCCGATGACCTGATCGACGCCCAGTACGCCGACCGCGAGGCGCTGCGGCCGATCTTCGAGGCGATCCCGGCGGCGGCCGCCGCCATCGGCGACGTGGAGGTTCAGGCAAGGAATACCTACACGAGCCTGCTCACCCCTCGCCGGACCTTCGCGGCCGTCCGGCCGGCCATCAAGACCAGGATCGACCTGGGCCCGCGCATCGACTGCACCGACCCAAGGGGCCGGCTGCTCGACGGCAGGAACACGGCGGGCGGGTCGGTCAAGCTCCGGGTCGCGCTCGCCTCCGTCGACGACCTGGACGACGAGGCGCTCGGCCTGCTGCGGCGAGCGTACGAGGCCAATATCTGAATTGGCGGGCCAGCGGCCAGCATCTGCCGATCGTCCTGCTTGCCCGATCGGCGGACCGTGCTGCACTGTAATGGTATGGCCGGTTTTGGTGACCTCGGGTTCATGCAGCGCGGGCGGCGGTTGGTCGTAGGCGTCGTGATGCTTGGACTCGGCGCCGTGATCGGGTACGCGCTCCCGAAGAGCGACGCCGCGCCGAGGGCTGAGACCGGGACCATCAAGTCGGTCGACAATGCCACCCAGAACGCCGGCATCCTCTTCGCGATCACGGTGCATAAGGTCGCCAACCCGGAGCAGTTCCGCTGGCAGGACGCGACACCGTGGCGCGACAAGACCGGCAAGTGGCATCACAAGGGCACGCCGACCTGCCTGGTGCCCGGCTCGGCCACGCCACTTAAGGTGACGGTCGGGGTCATTGACGCGCGGGAGGCTCACTCGGCGCCGGGTCGCACGGTCGTCGCCTGGGTGAAGTGCTACCGCTGACCCCGCATGCCGGGTGCTGGCCGGGTTCCATCCGCTAGCCGTGCTGCGCCCGGTCAGCGCATCCGCACAAACGACGAGAACGACTTCAGTGGGCTGGCCACATTGCGGTCGCGACATCGATGGACAGACGATGTGAGTCTCGTGAACCGAGAGGAACGGGAGGATCGGGTGAAGTACCAGCTGTCGAAGTTCGTGATCGGCCCTGGCCTGCACCTGCTTGCCAGGACCGAGCTCATCGGCGCCGAGAACGTGCCGGCCTCTGGCGCAGCGATCCTGGCCTCGAATCACGTCTCGATCCTCGACTCGTTCTACCTGCCGCTGCTGCTGGAACGGCCCGTCACGTTCGCCGCCAAGTCCGAGTACTTCACCGGCAGGCGGCCGACGGACCGCGTGGTCGGCACGTACCTGCGCGCGACCAAGCAGCTGTCGGTCGACCGGACAGGAGCGCGCGCCGGCCAGGAGATGCTCCAGGCCGCGCTCGGCCTGCTCAACGACGGCGCGCTGTTCGGCATCTATCCCGAGGGAACCAGGTCGCCCGACGGCCGGCTGTACCGCGGCAGGACGGGCGTTGGCTGGCTCGCGCTGCACGCGCGGGTGCCGGTCATCCCTGTCGCGATGTTCGGCACGCTGCGGATGCTGCCGCCGGGGCAGAAGATCCCCAGGCCGGGCCGCGTCCAGGTCAAGATCGGCAAGCCGCTTGAGTTCGGTGAGTACGCCGGCCAGCCGGCCGGGGCCAGGCAGCGGCGAGCCGTGACCGACCGGGTGATGGAGGCGATTCACGAGCTATCTGGCCAGGAGTACGTCCCGATGTACGCTTCGGCTCGCAAGGAGCAGCTCGCGGCCGAACGCTGAGCGTCGCGCGGCGCGAAAGCAGCGGGCAACGGGGAATCCGGGATCCGGTCGTCTAGAGCGCGCCCTGACTAGCCCTGGCGGGCCTTCGTTAACCGGATCGTGCCGTCGTCGGCCGATGTCTCAGGGTCCCAGATGTAGATCGGCCGGTCGGCAGAGCCGGTGCGCCTGCCGGAGATGGAACGCCAGTCAGAGTCGTCGCGCCGGTCAGCACCCGGACTCTCGGCGTCTGGATGCCGCTCGGACGGGTCGAACAGCGAGGGGGATTCCTGCGACGGCGGCTCCGGCTGCGTGCCCCAGATCGACTCGGGCGGCGCCTGGCTCGTCCTCGCGCCGAGCGCGCCCCGCCTGGCCTGGCCCTGCGGGCCCTGCCCGGGCCCTGACAGCACGGCCCACGGCAGCTCGCTGGTTGGCTGTGGCGCGGGCTCCCACGGCGGAGCCCCTGCGACCGGCGCGTGCCGCAGCGTGCGCGAGTGTCCCTGATCAGGACCCGGGGGCCGCGAGCGCGGGTCTGCGCCGCCGAACCCGGCCGCCTCGTCGTCCCTCCACGCGTCAGTACCTGGCCACGAGCCGGATCCGCCCCAGGCGTCCGCCTGGCCGCCGCCCTGAGACGCGCCTCTCCCGGCGTAAGGCCCTGCCGGCTCAATGTCATCGGCTGACGGGGCAGCAAGCATCGGGCGCGGTGCGAACGCCGGCGTGAGGGTCGACCGGCCGGACAGGGCAGGGCCGGACAGGGCAGGGCCGGACAGGGCAGGGCGCGGCTGGTACCGGGAACCTGGCAGGGAGCGCCCCGGCCTGGCCGCTGCCGGGCCTTCCTGCGGCTCGAAGTAGTCAAGCAGCGAGTCGTCGCCCATGCCGCGCTGGCCGTAGGCCAGCCGGCTGTGCTGCGCCCGGTCCGCCGCGGCCAGGGCGACCCGGCGGTCGCGCCGCTTGATGATGCTGCCGTACCAGGTGATCGGCACCAGCAGGCCGGCCAGGATCGCGGCCGAGATGATCGCGTCGGTCAGCAGGTCACGCGTGATGACTGCGGCGTTGGACGGCACGGCAGGCGTGACAGGTCGGTGCCTGGGCAGCGCGCCGAGGGAGGCGGGCTTGCCACGCGGCGGCGACACGGTCGCGGCCTCGGTGATCGCCTTCGCCGCGTCGACCGTGCCGTAGCCTGACCCGCTGCGCAGTCCGCCAGGACGCCGGTGGAGGGTGCCCTGCGTCATGGCCGTCAGCACCTGGGGGGCGCTGAGATTGGGGAACTGGGACCGCACCAGGGACGCGACGCCCGCCACGAGCGCGCTCGCCGCCCAGGTGCTGTTCATCGTCTGATAGCCGGACGGCGCCGCCGCGGCCACCCCGCGCCCGGCGGCGGTCAGCATGACGTAGCGCTGGTGACTGCTGAACGGCGCCTTGACGAAGTTGCGGTCGAACGCGCCGACGGCGATCACGCCGCGATAGGCGGCGGGGAAGTTCGGGGCGTCGCCCGCCTGGCCGTTGTCGCCGGCCGGCGCTACCAGCACAACGTTGTTGCTGACGGCATAGGCGATCGCGGCTCGCTCAGCAGCGCTGCCGCCGGCGGCGCCCGTGACTCCGCCCCAGCGCGGTATCCCCGGCATGCCGGGATCAGCAGGAAGCACGATCACTGCCGCGCCGTGCTTGACCGCGTACCTGATCCCGGCCGCGATGTCATCAGGAAGCCTGGACGTCAGCGAGCCGCGCGACCAGAGCGGGTCGCCAGGGCTCAGCGTCACGCGCAGCGACAGGATGTGCGCCTTGTTGGCGACGCCGTGGATGCCCTGCGCTGACTGGCCGCCGTGACCGTGCCCCGCGATCAGGCTGGCGACGCCGGTCCCGATGGTGCCGTAGTACGAGCCGCCAGCGATCCGGTTGGAGCCGGTGAAGTCCGGTCCCGTGATGACCCGGCCGGTCAGGTCGGCCTGCCTGGGCTCGACGCCATCGGCCAGGACCGCCACCGTGACGCCGGTGCCCGCGCCGCCCCGCCAGGCCTGGGTGACGTGCAGCTTGGTGAGCCACCACTCGGACTGCCGCCATGTGTCGGCGTGCGCGGGCATGGCAAAACCGGCGAGCGGCGCCGACGCTAGCCCTATCACGGCCATGGCCTGAGCCAGCCGGGGGAATCTCAGCGGCACGGTGTGCTGGCCTTCCGTCTACGTAACACGCATTCTGCCATGTCTGTAGTGTTCCGATGGCGTCTCAGCCATTAATGCGCCTCGCACTGATGCGAGTAGCGGGCACAATTAATTTCAAGCAGGAAGTCCTGCCGCAATACGCACTCTGGCCCCGGGCGGCAGCGAAAGCCGCTCGGCCGCGTTCCCGCTGCTGACGGCCAGTGAGATCAGGCCTGCGCTGTCGGCGAACGCGATCAGCTCGCCAGGCGACGCCGATCCGAACGTCTCGAGGTACGGGGCCGTCAGCTCCCGGCGGTTGCACCGGATGATGATCGACGAGCCGATCTCGATGCCGAGATCCGCTGCGGCGGCCGACGGGATGGACAGCTGCACGTTGCCGAACCTGTCGACCGACAGCACCTCGCCCTCGGCTTCCCTGTCCAGCATCCTGCTGGTCGGAGCGCGCAGGATGACCAGGTCGCCGACGTCCAGCTCGCTGCCTGCCTCCGTCAGCGACGTGCCGGTGACCAGGTGCGACGCGACTGGCATGAAGATGTCCCTGCCGTGAAACGTCGGCGACACGGGGTTGTTCCACAGCGCGTCGTTGGTGAGCTGGACGGCCCTGGTGGCACCGCCGAGCGCGGTGGTCGCCCAGGACAGGACGCCGTTGTCGGGGCCGACCAGGATCCCGCCCTTCGCCTCGATCGCGACCGCCCTGCGGGTCGTGCCCACGCCCGGATCGATGACCACGACATGCACGGCGGGCGGCATCGCGGGAACGGTCTGCGCCAGCACGGCCGCGCCGCGCCGCACGTCTCCTGGCGGCACCAGGTGGGTGATGTCGATGACCCTCGTGGCAGGGGCGATGCGTGCGGCCACCCCATGGCACGCCGCGACGAAACCGTCTTCGAGCCCGAAGTCGGTGAGGAAGGTAAGACAGTTCATCGAGGTCACAATTTGCGAGCGTACGTGTCCGGAACGTTGGATTCTAGTGCGGGACCCGGCAGATCTTGGCGGCCGCGGACGGCGGCCGGCTACCGGGTTAACCTACGATGAGCACCGGGGGAGAAGGGCCGGACTCGAGTGCACCCGCTGACCGAGCTAGAGATGCGCATCCTGGCATTCGAGCGAAGCTGGTGGCAGTCACCCGGTGCCAAGGAACGCGAGATTCTCGACGCCTTCGGCATCTCTCCGACCAGGTATTACCAGCTGCTCAACGAGCTGATCGACCGGCCGGAGGCGGCCCAGTTCGACCCGGCGCTCGTAGCCAGGCTGCGCCGGCGGCGCGCGGAGAGGAACAGGCTGCGGTCGGGGCGTGAGACGGGATAACCGGGGAGACCGCTGCATGTCGCGCGACGCGAGCACGCAAGACCTAGCCTTTTCATGGCTTAACAGGACGTACCCGGGACTCACGCCCGCAGGCAGGAGCGGCCTGGCGGCGCTGATCGCAGACCCTGGCCGGTCGCTGATCGCCCTGGATTTCGACGGGACGCTCGCGCCGATCGTGTCCGACCCTGAGCAGGCCAGGGCCCTTCCCGCCGCGGTGACCGCGCTGCGCGAGCTGACCCCGCTGGTCGGCACGATGGCCGTGCTGACCGGCCTGCGGCGCTCACCGCGGTCGACTACGCCTCGCTGCGGCAGGTGCCAGGCATCGTCGTGCTCGGCCACTACGGCTGGCAGCGCTGGAGCGACGGCCGGCTGGACACGCCGCCGCGCCCCGAGGGACTCGCGGTGGCGAAGGAACGCCTGCCGTCCGTGCTGGCCGCCGCGAAGGCTCAGGACGGCACGTGGATCGAGGACAAGGGCGAAGCCGTCGCCGTCCACACCCGCCGGGCCGCGGATCCGGCCGCGGCCCTTGAGCAGATCAGCGCGCCGCTCGCCCGGCTCGCGGCCGACACGGGCCTGCGGGCCGAGCCGGGCCGCCTGGTGATCGAGTTGCGGCCCGACGGCTCGGACAAGGGAACGGCGCTGACCGCCCTGGCGGCCGAGCGTGCCCGCTCAGCAGTCCTGTACTGCGGCGACGACCTGGGCGACCGGCCCGCGTTCGCCGCGATCAGGCGGCTCCGCGCCGGAGGCCTGCCCGGCGTCGCGGTCTGCAGCGGCTCCGCCGAGGTGGCGGATCTGGCTGCCGAGACCGATCTCGTCGTCGACGGGCCGGAAGGCGTCGCCGGGCTGCTCACCGGGATAGCCGCGGTCATTCGCGGGGCCATCCAGCCCTGACACCCGCGTCTAGTCGAGGGCGGTCAGCTGGCTGGCGAGCCAGGCAGATGGCGGGACGGCGCTGCCCGCTGCCGCGAGCGACTGGCACCGGCGCTTGCGTTCACCTTCCGGCATCATCAGCGCCTCGTGCAGGGCCTGCACCGTGGCGCTGATGTCGAACGGGTTGACCATCAGCGCGTCCCTGCCGAGCTCGTCGGCGGCGCCAGCCTCGCGGGACAGCACGAGCGCGCAGCCGCGGTCGGAGATGATCGGGCCCTCCTTGGCGACCAGGTTCATGCCGTCGCGAACCGGGTTCACGAGCAGCACGTCGGCGAGCCGGTAGCCGGCCAGGGAGCGCGGGTAGTCGTCGTGGGCGCTGAGCACGATCGGCCGCCACTGCGGCGTGCCGAACTCGTCCTCGATGGAGCGGGCGATCCGCTGCACGCTGGCCGCGTACTCCCGGTACTCGGGCAGGTCGTGCCTCGACGGGTACGCGAGCGCGAGCATCGTCACCTTGCCGAGCCATTCAGGGTGCGTCAGCAGCAGCTCCCGGTAGGCGGCCAGGCCGCGGACGATGTTCTTGGACAGCTCGGTACGGTCCACGCGGACGATCAGCTTGCGCGCGCCGACGACGTCGGACAGCTGTTCCATCCTGGCTGCCACATCCGGCTGGGCGGCCCGATGCGCCAGTTCGGGCCCGTCGACGCCGAGCGGGTGCACGCCGATCCCGGTGATGTGCCCCGCGTAGCTGACTTCGCGGCGGTCCCTGTCGACCCGCGCTCCCAGCACGTGCTCGCAGCAGTCCATGAACGCGTCAGCCCAGCGCTGGCACAGGAAACCGGCGTGATCGGCGCCCAGGATGCCCGCCAGGACCTCGGCCGCGACCGCGTCGGGGAGCAGCCTGAAGTAGTCGACCGGAGCCCACGGCGTGTGCGAGAAGTGCGCGATCTTGATGTCCTGGCCGAGCTCGCTGAGCATTCTGGGTGCCAGCGTCAGGTGGTAGTCCTGGATCACGGCGCGGACATCCGGCGCGCCACCGGCGCCCGCAGTTCCGCTGCCCGCCTCCGCGAGCGCCGTCGCGAACGCCGCGTTGTACTCGCGGTAGGCCTCCCAGTCCCGGCGGAACGCGAGTCCGAACTGCGGCTGGTTGGGCGTGTCGTAGAGCATGTGGTGCACGAACCACAGCACCGAGTTGGCGACCGTGTTGTAGGCACGGCTGAAGATCCCGGCCGGGATGTCGAGCATCCGAACGGCCGATCCGCCTGGTGCGCCGTCCAGGCCGAGCATGCCGCCGGGAGCCGCACTGGCCGCCGCCCGGTCCGCGTCGCTCAGCGCGGCGCAGACCCAGAGCACGTCTTCGTGGCTGGCCACGGACGACAGGCCGGACACCAGGCCGCCGCCGCCCCGGCTGGCCGCGAGCTGGCCATGGTCGTCACGGCTGAACGAGACGGGGCCGCGGTTGGACGCCATGAGAATCCTGCGCCCGCTTCGTGGCTGGTCTGGTTCCCCCTGGTCCGGCACTGTCGCATCGTCCACGCGGTGAGAGTAGCGCCGGAACGCGCCGCCGCCGACGACCGGTGCGGGTGATCGTGCAGTTCGTTCTATCTGCCCGTACTGCCCCTGCGCGCCAGCCAGGTCATCATGCGGTCCCGCTCGCCGCGTTCGCAGGCCAGCGCGAGCAAGCACCTGTGGCACCTGAAACGGTGGCTGCGCTCGCACTGGCCATACTCCGTGCAATGGGAACAGCAGGGATACCGCTCCCGTGTGGCCATGGGCACGGCCCTCGCGGCACTGGGAAGCTGGGAACCTGGTTGCCAGAGGCGGGGCAGGGAGCTCCCGGCTCTCATGGCCGCTGTGACAGTGATCGTCCGGCCTTCCTGACTCTGCGGCGCCCGGTGTGAGCGCGCTTGCGGCTGGAATCGCTGCGCGGCCGTTGCCTGTGCCCCGGCCGGCCAGAGACGGGATGGCTGCCCCGGCATAGCAGGGTTAAACGGCGACGGCGGCCGCATACCGCCGAAGTACTCAACCTCGCGGCAAAACCCTAGACTCAGGATTTACCTCCGGAGGGCGCCGGAATGCGCATCTTCGTAAGAAGGACCTGGCTGGTGGCCGCGGCGGCGGCGGCGGTGCTGGGCATCGCACACGCGTCGGCTCTGGGGGCGCCTGACGTCACCACTCAACAGGCGCGGCCGGCGCCCGGTCTGCCATTAGCGACTCCACCTCACCGTGCCGCCCTCGACGCTGCGCACCGAACGGCACAAGCCGTGGCACCTGTACAAGCTGAACTCCCAGCAGTGCGCGGTGACGATGACGTTCTCCTTCAGGATCGGCAACGCCGGCTACTTCTTCGCGATCAGCGCCTGCCAGACAGGCACCGAGTCGACGGACGGGCTGAACCTGCCGGGACGCCGCGGCTGCGGCAACCGGTTCATCAGCAGCAAGGTCCGCTACCCCGGCTTAGCCCGGCCGGGACATCTGCGCGGGAGCCAGTTAGAATCTGGGACAACAACTTCATATTGCTCATCCAGAGGGGTGGAGGGAACGGCCCTGTGAAGCCCCGGCAACCATCTCGATGATCCACGCTCGGCGCTCCTCGCGGGGTGTCTGGGGGTCGTCCCCCCGGCCTACGCAGCGCCGGTGAGGCCACTCGGGACTGGTGCCAACTCCGGCCCGCCGCCGACCGGCAATCGGGACAGATGAGGAGAGGCCTCACAGTCATGACATCGCTTTCGACCAGCCCTGCCCTCTCGACCAGCCCTGCCCTCTCGACCAGCCCTGACCCTTCGACCAGCCCTGACCCTTCGACCAGCCCTGACCCTTCGACCAGCCCTGCGCTGCCCGCTTCCGCCGGCGGCTCCCCGAGGTTCGGCCACGCCCGCGCCCTGACCTGCCGCGAATGCGGCGCCAGCTGCGACCTCGGCGGGCAGCACGCCTGCTCGGAGTGCTTCGGCCCGCTCGAGGTCAGCTACGACCTGCCGCGGGTCACGAGGGAGCAGATCGAGGCGGGGCCGGCGAACATCTGGCGCTACGCCAGCCTGCTGCCGGTCCGGCCCGACATCGCCGCGCGGCCGAACACCGAGCCCGGCAGGACGAGGCTGGTCAGGGCCGACGGGCTGGCCGCGGCGCTCGGCATGCGCCGTCTCTGGGTCAAGGACGAGCGCGCCAACCCGACGCACTCGTTCAAGGACCGCGTCGTCGCGGTCGCGCTCGCCGCCGCCGTGGAAATGGGCTACCGGGTGCTCGCGTGCCCGTCGACGGGAAATCTGGCGAACGCCGTCGCAGCGGCAGCCGCCAAGGCCGGCATCGAGTCCGTGGTGCTCGTTCCCGCCAACCTCGAGCCGGAGAAGATCCTGGCGTCGGCCGTCTACGGCGGCCTGCTGGTCAAGGTCGAGGGCGGCTACGACGACGTGAACCGGCTCGCATGCGAGCTGGCCGAAGAACGCGAGGACTGGGCGTTCGTGAACGTCAACGTGCGGCCGTACTACGCCGAGGGCTCCAAGACCATCGGCTACGAGATAGCCGAGGACCTGGGCTGGCGGCTGCCGCGGCAGATCGTGGTGCCGGTCGCCTCCGGCGCTCAGCTCGTGAAGATCGACAAAGCCTTCCGTGAGTTCGCCGGGCTAGGGCTCGTGCCCGACGAGGACGTCACCGTCTTCGGGGCGCAGGCCAGCGGGTGCGCGCCGGTCGCGGCCGCGTATGCCGCCGGGCATGAGGTCGTCCAGCCGGTCAGGCCCGACACGATCGCCAAGTCGCTGGCGATCGGCAACCCGGCCGACGGCCCGTACGTGCTCGACGTCGTCCGTCGCACCGGCGGCCTTGTCGCCGATGCACCCGACCACGAGATCGTGGACGCGATCAGGCTGCTCGCCGTCACCGAGGGCATCTTCGGCGAGACGGCGGCGGGCGTGACCATAGCCGTGCTGCGAAGGCTGCTGGCCGCCGGGCAGATCGACCCGGACGAGGAGACGGTGATCATCAACTCCGGCGACGGGCTGAAGACGCTGAACGCGGTCACGGGCGCGCTGCCCGTGGGCGAACCCATCAAGCCCAGCCTGGCGGCGTTCGCCAGCCGGTACGAGGCGACCTCGGCCAATCAGGGCGGGCCAAGGGCTCTTCGTCACTGTGCGTAGCGCAATGAAGGCCTTCGCCGGCATATATCAGCTATTTGCGGCGGGCTTGCCGGGCTTATCTCCTGACGATGCGGCAGGCGTGCCAGGCGAATCCTGGCGCATTGCTGCCTGCGGTGACGGCCGGCCGCGGGCCCGCCGGAATTGGCTTGTATTCATGATGCGGGAAAGACAATGCAATCTGTTAGGCAATGTCCGGCATCGATGCGGCGACGGCCTCCGCGCGGGCCGCCCGGGCGGCATGTCCTGATGAACCAGGACTAGAACGGGGGTTACCGGTGAGTCACGTGAGGAACGCAGGCCTGGTGGGCTGGCTACCGGGTGCGTCCCGTTGGCCATGGCGATCTTCGCAGGTCGCGGCCCAGAGCTGCGCCGCCAGCAGGGGGCTGCCGATCGCGAGCCCGGATGTATATTTGGCGGGAAACCGGGCCTCATTCTGTCCGTTATCCGCTTCTGACCTCGGCCGACATGCCGCTTGGACGTTGGGCCGGTATCGCAGTACGCGGGGCCCCGTGACCATGTAGTGTAATGTCCGGTCGCTGTCGGTACGGCGAGAACGGCAGGCAGAGCTTGCGCAGCACGTCCAGCCCGCTCCGCGATCAACGGGTTTCGCGTAGCAAGGGCGGGACCCGAAGCCCGAGCAAGAGTTAGGGAGTTGTTGTACATGGCTCAGGGCACCGTCAAATGGTTCAACGCGGATAAGGGCTACGGCTTCATCGCGGTCGACGGTGGTAGGGACGTCTTCGTCCACTTCTCGGCTATTCAGTCGGACGGCTACCGCACGCTAGAAGAAGGTCAGCGAGTCGAGTTCGAGATTACGCAGAGCGACCGCGGCCCTCAGGCCGAGGCCGTCCGCGCGGTGTAGATTCCGCGGAATCACGCGGCAGACCCGGTACCCGGACCTGGGTGCCGGGTCTTCGCGTTGTCCAGGACCGGGCATGCGCGGGTGCGAGATTGGCGCCCTCGGCTTGCACTCTCGGGGTGAGAGTGCTAAACAGGTCGTTGGCACTCTCGGGCTGAGAGTGACAACTCATCAGCGTGATCGGGGCGATGAGGCAGGCGCACGCAGCAGGAAGGGACTGACTGCGGGCCCTGCCGTCCGTCGCGGGCGTCGGCTCGGTCGGCATTTCAGCAGGCAATAAGTTCCAGGAGGACTAGGAGCCTATGGCAGCGAAGATGATCGCGTATGACGAGGACGCCAGGCGCGGCCTCGAGCGCGGCATGAACCAGCTGGCCGACGTCGTCAAGGTAACCCTCGGCCCCAAGGGCCGGAACGTGGTGCTCGAGAAGAAGTGGGGAGCCCCCACGATCACCAACGATGGCGTGTCCATCGCTAAGGAGATCGAGCTCGAGGACCCGTGGGAGAAGATCGGCGCCGAGCTCGTCAAGGAAGTCGCCAAGAAGACGGACGACGTGGCCGGTGACGGCACGACGACCGCCACCGTTCTCGCCCAGGCGCTGGTCCGCGAGGGCCTGCGCAACGTCGCCGCCGGCGCCAACCCGATGTCGCTCAAGCGTGGCATCGAGGCCGCCGTCGAGCGCGTGAGCGAGGAGCTCTCCAAGCTGGCCAAGGACGTGGAGACCAAGGAGCAGATCGCTTCGACCGCCTCCATCTCCGCCGGTGACACCGCGATCGGCGAGATGATCGCCGAGGCGATGGACAAGGTCGGCAAGGAAGGCGTCATCACCGTCGAAGAGAGCAACACCTTCGGCCTCGAGCTCGAGCTCACCGAGGGCATGCGCTTCGACAAGGGCTACATCTCGCACTACTTCGTGACCGACCCGGAGCGGATGGAGGCCGTCCTTGAGGATCCCTACATCCTGATCGTGAACTCCAAGGTCTCGGCGAACAAGGACTTGCTGCCGCTGCTCGACAAGATCGTGCAGGCCAACAAGCCGCTGCTGATCGTCGCCGAGGACGTGGAGGGCGAGGCGCTCGCCACGCTGGTCGTCAACAAGATCCGCGGCCTGTTCAAGTCGGTCGCCGTCAAGGCGCCAGGCTTCGGTGACCGCCGCAAGGCCATGCTCGGTGACATCGCCGTGCTGGCCGGCGGTCAGGTCATCAGCGAAGAGGTCGGGCTCAAGCTGGACAGCGCCGAGCTGGACATGCTGGGCAAGGCCCGCAAGGTCGTGGTGACCAAGGACGAGACCACGATCGTCGACGGCGGCGGCGACGCTGAGCAGATCGCGGGCCGGGTGAACCAGATCCGGGCCGAGATCGAGAACACCGACTCCGACTACGACCGCGAGAAGCTGCAGGAGCGGCTCGCCAAGCTGGCCGGCGGCGTCGCCGTCATCAAGGCCGGCGCGGCGACCGAGGTCGAGCTGAAGGAGCGCAAGCACCGCATCGAGGACGCGGTGCGCAACGCCAAGGCCGCGGTCGAGGAGGGCGTGGTCGCCGGCGGCGGCGTCGCCCTGCTCCAGGCAGGCAAGAACGGGTTCAAGAAGCTCGAGCTTTCTGGCGACGAGGCGACAGGGGCGACGATCGTGAAGCGCGCGCTCGAGGAGCCGCTGAAGCAGATCGCCGTCAACGCCGGCCTCGAGGGCGGCGTGGTGGCCGAGAAGGTGCGCAACCTCGACGCTGGTCACGGCCTGAACGCCGACACCGGCGACTACGTCGACATGTTCAAGGCGGGGATCATCGACCCGGCCAAGGTGACGCGCTCTGCGCTGCAGAACGCGGCGTCCATCGCCGGCTTGTTCCTCACCACCGAGGCAGTCATCGTGGAGAAGCCGGAGAAGGAGAAGGCTCCGGCCGCTCCCGGCGGCGGTGACATGGACTTCTAGTCACCCCAGGTGATGTGAGGTCTGGTTCTGCAAAGGCGGCCCTGGCATTTCGCCAGGGCCGCCTTTGCCTGTCCTGGTGCGGTCCTGGCCCGGTCGGCCTCGTGGAGGTAAATGGCCGCGCTATCTTGCGTGCCGGCTCCTCAAGCGGCCGCTAAGGGTGGATCATCAAGGCATGAGTCGGCCCAGCGAGCAGCTTATCCGCGACTACCTCAACCGGTTGTCGCTAGCGGCCAGGACCCGGCTTGAGCCAGGCGACCGCCAGGCGCTGCTCGACCACACCAGCGCCCGCATCGACGCTGAGTGCGAGGGCGCCGCGCACCCCGCCAAGGACCAGGTGCGGCGGACCCTGGCGGGACTCGGCGACCCCATAGCCCTGGTGGAGAACGAGCGATCGCGGATCGCGGCCCGCAAGGCCTGGGGCGGGGCCGCCTCGCGCTCGCAGCGGCACGAGGCGCAGCGGCACGAGACACAGCGCCCGCCAGCGGACCTCAGGCCGCTGGCGTCGAAGGATCCCGCGGCCGAGAGCAAGGCCAGCGGATCGCAGCGGCAGGTCTGGCCGCCACCCGCGACTCCGGCGATCGCGCACGGGCCGTTCATGCCGCCAGTGGTCTTGCCGCCGGCCACCGCCAACGCCCAGGTGTCCTCGGTCCGCGCGGTAGCCGCGGCATCACAACCGCCAGTCAGCCCGGTCCCGCCAGTCAGCCCGGTCCCGCCAGTCAGCCCGGTCCCGCGAGGCAGGGCCGGCTGCGCGGGCAACGGGGCAGCCGCTGCGCACTCCATCCCGGTACCTGCCGCGGCGAGCGTCTCGCAGCGGCTGGTGCCCGCCGTGAACGGTTCTGCGCACGTTTCCGTTCCACCTCTCGTGAACTCGCCGGCAGCAAGCAGGCCGCCCACGCCGGCGGGCCAGCCCGCTCCTGCGGGGCCGGGCGATCCGCCCGCCAGGACTCAGGCGGCGGCGCCCGGCGATCCGTCCGATCGGCCACGGCCAGCCAGGCCGACGTCGCCGATCGCCCCGCGCGGTCTGCCGCCGGTCAGGGGCGTGCCCGCCCCACGCGGCCTGCCGTCGGCGGACGACTCGCAGGCTTCCGGCAACGAGCCGGCGCCGCCGGGCGGCGCGGGTACCGGAGAGGGCAGTAATGCCGGAAGCAACGGCTTGTCGCCGCGTCCCCCGGCCCCCAGGCCCGCGCCCGCAAGGGAGGAGACCGCCCAGTCGTCAGGACCCGCCAGGCGCGTGCCCTGGTCTGCGAAGCCGGGCGGCGAGGGGGATCATCAGCCGCCGGCCGGCAGCGAGCCCGCCGACGATGACGTGCCAGGGGTCGAGCACAGCGCCGACCAGATCGAGGTCGAGGTCGAGGAGAACCGGCTGGCAGAGGTCGCCGACGCCGCCGTTCGCCAGGTCAGGCGCCTTGGTCCGGCGCTGCTGACCGTCGCGCTACGAGACCGGATGGAAACCATCAGCCTGCTCCTGCTCGGCATCGGCGGTGCCATCTTCCCGCCGATCTGGCTAGTCGGCGCGTTCATCGCGGTCTGGTCCAAGAAGTGGGATCTTCGGGACAAATGGCTCGGACTTGTTCTCCCCGTGGTTCTGGTCATGATCGGCGCCGTGCTGGAGGTCACGTTCGGAGCCCGCTTCAGCGCGTACTGGCCGTATGTGGTGGAGGCCTGGGTGGCGGCTGGCCGCCTGAGCCGTGTTGCCGCCGTGCTCGGCGCCATCTACCTGCTCTGGCGTCTGCACAGGCACGGCGGGACCAGGACCGAGCGCCTGCCGCCGTGGAGCCCGCATCACAGGCCAGGTCGCTGACCGCCGCGCGCGGATTTAATGCGGTGTCCTGACCGGCGGATCAGGGTATGTTCTGCTCATGACTCCGCAATCGGCGGTGTCCGGGGAAGCACAGGCATACCTTTCACGCATACCGTGCAGCGTGAATCGTGACCTTCGTGCCTACTCGGTTAGCTTATTCTGGCCTAGCCGGGTCCCGCCTGACGTGGGCGCACCGGGTCGGGACCGATAGCCTGGATATCAATCGCAGCAAGGTCGTAACGCATCATTCTCTCCGCGTAAAGGGTCCGCACGTGCCTACTGGCAAGGTCAAGTGGTATGACGCCGACAAGGGGTTCGGCTTCCTCACCCGCGATGACGGGGGCGAGGTATTCGTGCACTCGACGGCGCTGGCGACGGCGGGCACCGTGCTGCGAGCCGGCCAGCGGGTCGAGTTCGGCGTGGCCGAGGGCCGCAGGGGCGCCCAGGCCTTGCAGGTCAGGGCCCTTGAGCCGCCTCCGACCGTCGCCAAGTCAAGCCGCAAGGGCACCGACGAGATGACCGTTCTGGTCGAGGACCTGATCAAGCTTCTCGACGGGCTGTCGAACACCTATCACCGCGGTAAGCACCCCGACGCCAGGGAAGCCAAGAAGATCGCGGCCGTGTTGCGCGCGGTCGCCGGCGACATCGACAGCTAGCGCCGCCCGCTTCGCCGCGTGATCACGGCTCGCTGCGCGCGGCCTTGTTACGAGGTGCGCGGAACCGGATGGTGCCTGGCACGCAGGTGGCGCTTTCTCCTGGCCGCAGCGAGCGAGCCGAGCGACAGGGCGAGGCCGCCGGCCGCGACCGCGAGGCCGGCGACGCCGCTCCCGGTGATGGACAGCAGCAGGCCGAGCAGGCCGCCGATGACCCAGGAAAGCTGGTGCAGCGTCTCCGACGCGGCGAACGTGGAGGATCGCACGTCGGCGCTGATCTCGTGCTGGACGATCGAGTCCAGCGCGAGCTTGACGAGCGTCTGACCGAGCGCGGCCGCGAAGGCCACGATGACCGCTGCCCAGAGCCCGAAGTACATGGCGCACAACGTCGTCACGACGAGCGTGACGGCCAGCATCCCGAACACGATCGCCTGCGGCGCCCTCGACCGCAGCGCGGCGCCGATGGCCGTGCCGGTGAAACCGCCGACGGCGACCGCGGCGATCATCTCCCCGAGGGCGAGGTGGTCCGAGACCCCGTTGAAGTGCACGGTGCGCAGGATGAAGGCCAGGAAGAAGATCATGAAGCCCGAGTACGCCCGCAGGGTGATGTTCGCGCCCAGCGCTTCGCCGACCACGGGCCCGACCGGCCTCGGGAACAGCTTCCTGCGCATCGGCCGTTTCCGGCCCGTCTCCTGGTGACCCGCGCTTGGCGCGCCCGAATGCCGTGCGGCGGCGCCCGCGGCCGCGGCGCCGTCGGGCGAGGCCGGCAGATGCGGTCCCGCCTCGGCGGCGGGCTCGTCGACGCCGCTGGGCAGCCGGATGCCAGGAATCATCGCGAGCAGGTACACGAGAGTGCCGACGCGCAGGACCCACGCCGCGCCGCTCGCATGACCGCCGGCGAGGTAGTCGATTCCGGCGGCGATCGGGACACCGATGGTCGTGGCGATCAGCGACGCGAGCGCGCATCGCGAATTGGCGGTGACGAGCGTGATCTCCCGCGGCAGCAGCCGGGGAGTCACCGAGGCCCTGGTGACGCTGTAGATCTTCTGCAGCACCAGAACGCCGAAGGCGGCAGGCAGCAGCGTCAGGGTGTCGTTGTTCTGGACGGCGCCAGCCATGCCCCAGCACAGCAGGCCGCGGGCGAGCACCGTGCCGATCATGATGTAGCGGCGGCCGTGCTGGACGCGGTCGAGCATCGGGCCGACAAAGGGAGCAAGCAGCGCGAACGGCGCCATCGTGATGAGCAGGGCGAGCGCGACCCGGCCGCGGGCCTCGGTGACCGACGCGCTGAAGAACAGGGTTCCGGCAAGCGCCACGGCGACGAACCCGTCGCCGACGCTGCCAGCCGCTGACAACTCGATCAGCTGGGCCAGCCCCGTCCGTCCGGCCCCTCCGGCATGGGTCATCTTGTGCAGGGTCCGGCTGGCGCCGCTCGCGGCGGCCGCGCTCACCCGGCCGGCCGTCTGGGAGGCGGAAACGACGGTTCTCGCCGCCTGCCGCACGCGGGTCCCGCCCCGCGATTCTCCCATGCACACAGTATCGAGCCTGTCCGCCGGAACTCGGCACCACTGACTCCCCGAATCCCGGGTCAGTCTGCGATCACGGAGCCTCGCGGCGAGTCGCGGCGTGCAGGCTGCGGGGCGGGGCGGCGCTTGGCTGCGGTCCGTGCGCGGGCAGTGACCGCGATGCGGCAGAATGGGGGATCGTGAGCCCAACCACGGCACGTCAGGCTGAGCCGGATCAGGCGTGCGCCGATGCGGTCGACCTGGCTCGCGCTGCCGCGGAGGATGACGCTGGTCCCGGCCAGGTCGGTCCGCACGCCGGCACCGAGGTCGAGGGCGACCGTCTCGTTACGCATTATTTCGACAGCCTGAATCCTGGCTATGCCGGCTGGTGCTGGGCCGTGACGGTCACCAGGGCGTCACGCTCGAAGACGGTCACGGTTAGTGAGAGCGTCCTGCTGCCGGGCCCTGACTCGCTGCTCGCGCCGGACTGGGTGCCGTGGACCGAGCGGGTCCGCCCCGGCGACCTGAAGGCAGGCGACCTGCTGCCTGCCAGGTCTGACGACGAGCGGCTGGTGCCCGCGGTGGCGATCGCAGGGGAGTCAGGGCTGCTGGACTGGGACGAGAACGACGCGTGGCGGCTGACGGACCTGGCTCCCGACGGGGACGCCGCCACGGGGGCGGTCGACGCGGACGCTGCCGGCGCCTCCGATGCCGCTGAGGCGACAGCAGCCCAGGAGCAGCCGGGCGACGGCGACACGAGCGAGGCGGCCGAGGCCGACCAGCCGGGCGCGCCTTCCGAGCCAGCGCCGGCCCAGCGAGCGGGCGGCGGCCAGCGGCGCGGCCGCGCACAAGGCTCGCAGGCCGGCAGCCGATCCCGGTCCCGGCGCCGGTCAGCCGACCGTGACCGCGAGCGCGTGCCCGGCATGCTCAAGCCTGCCCGCGTGCTCTCGGCCGCCGGCCGGGACGAAGCGGCCCTCCGCTGGTACGCCGGCGAGCAGGGGCCCAGGTCCGAGCTGGCCAGCGCCGCGCCGGCGAGGTGCCTGACGTGCGGATTCATGGTCAGGCTGAGCGGGCCGCTCGGCCGGGTGTTCGGGGCGTGCGCGAACGAGTTCGCCCCCGATGACGGCAAGGTGGTCTCGGTCGACCACGGCTGCGGAGCGCACTCCGACGGCGCGACCGTCGCCGAGACCGCCCCGCCGGACCTGGCGGCGCCGACCGTCGACGAACTGGGCTACGACATGCTGAACACCGGCGCCACCGTGCCCGACAGCGTCCTGGAGACCCTGGACCACGAGCAGCTGTAGGTTCACCCGGCTAGTCGTCGGGCGGCGAATCACTGCCCGGCGGGGAATCGCCGCGGCGTTCGACCGCCCGCGTCCTCGACCTGTGCAGGTACGGGATATAGACCACGCCGAACAGCCCGAGCCCGACGCCAGCCACGCACGTCCAGATCCACCAGTCACTGCCGCGCGGCAACTGATCGCGCAGCGCGAAGACGACGATCAGCGCCACGGCCCAGGCCACCGCGCCGATGGCCGCGATCTGCCGGTCGTTGCCCTCGAGCGGGGGCGGAACCTCGCGATATGGCTTGGCCACGTCATCAGGCTAGCCGAGCAGTCAGCCCGGCCTCACCCGGGCGCGACAAGGGCGCATCACGTTACGAACACGTCCTTTTCGCAGATCGGCCGAGGTTATCGCGCAGTGTGGCATCCGTGGCGTACCTTGAGTCGTGCCTGGCAATCGTCCGACCGGCTGCTAACCAGAGCGCGGAATGAATCCACGAGGCGTTCGGTTAGCGAGAGTAATGAGCGAAGCTAACGACTATGACAACTCCCCAGTCCAGGTCGGACGCGGGGCTGGCAACTTCCCTGCGGATCTCTGTCAGCCGGCTGGCACGCCGGATGCGAGCGGAGCGAGTCGCCCAGGGGCTGCAACCAGAGCTCTCCGACTCACAGCTCGCCGCCTTGGCGGCGCTCGAGAAGCGCACAATGACTCCAGGCGAGCTCGCCGAGCACGAGAAGGTGCAGCCGCCCTCGATCACCCGGGTCATCGCCTCCCTCGAAGAACGCGGCCTGATTCAGCGGATGCCGCATCCAAGCGACCGCCGGCAGGTCGTACTCACCGTGACCGTCCAGGGCCGCGACGTGGTACGCCAGGTCCGCCAGCTCCGCGAGGCGTGGCTGGCCCGCCGGCTGCGGGATCTGACCCAGGCCGAGCAGGCGGTGCTCAGGGACGCGGTGCCGATCCTGGAAAAGCTCAGCCAGTCCTGACGGACGCGACCCCGGCGGCCGAGAAGGCCGCCGCGGCCGAGCGGTCTGGCAAGCCCAGGCGCCGGACCTTCACCTCGCTGCGGGTCAGGAACTTCAGGCTGTTCGCGACCGGACAGGTGGTGTCCAACACCGGCACCTGGATGCAGCGAGTCGCCCAGGACTGGCTGATCCTGCAGCTCACCCACGGCAGCGGCACCGCGGTCGGGATCGCGACCGGGCTGCAGTTCCTGCCCCTGCTGCTGTTCAGCCTCTGGGGCGGCATGATCGCGGACCGCTACCCCAAGCGCCGCGTCCTGATGGTCACCCAGGCGTCCATGGGGGGCCTCGCCCTGATCCTCGGCGTCCTCGCGGTCACCGGAACCGTCCAGCCGTGGCACGTCTACCTGCTCGCGTTCGGCCTCGGCCTGGCCACAGTGGTGGACAACCCGACAAGGCAGTCATTCGCGATCGAAATGGTGGGCCGCGACGACCTGCAGAACGCGATCGCGCTGAACAGCGCCGTCTTCAACCTGGCCAGGATCACCGGGCCGGCGATCGCGGGCCTCGTGATCAGCCTGATAGATGTACCCGCGGCATTTTTCCTTAACGCAACCTCTTACCTGACCGTCATCGTCAGCCTGCACCTGATGCGCGATTCTGAACTGCGCCCAGCGGAACGGGTCGCGCGGGCCAAGGGGCAACTGCGAGCCGGGCTCGCCTACGTGCGCTCCAGGCCCGACCTGCTGATGACGCTGGTGCTGGTCTTCTTCGTCGCCACCTTCGGCATGAACTTCCAGGTGACGACCGCGCTGATGTCGCGGGTCGTGTTCCACACCGGGGCGGGGCGCTTCGGGATCGCCTCGGCCGTGTTCGCGCTCGGCGCGCTGATCGGCGCGCTGGCCGCTGCACGGCGCAGCAAGACCGGCATGCGGCTGCTGATCTGGACCGGGCTGGCGTTCGGCCTGCTCGAGGGCGTGAGCGGCCTGATGCCGTCCTACTGGTTGTTCCTGATCGTGCTGGTGCCGACCGGCATGGCGTTGATCAGCTTCAGCACGCTGGCGAACTCCTCGGTGCAGCTGACCGTTCCCGCGGAGATGCGCGGCCGGGTGATGGGCATCTACATGCTCGTCTTCCTCGGCGGCACGCCGCTCGGCTCACCGCTGACCGGCTGGGTCGCCGAGCAGTTCGGCACCAGGTTCAGCCTGGTCGCGGGTGCCGCGATCTCGGTCGCCGCCACCATCGTGGTAGCGGTCCTCGTCGCCCGCCTCCGCGGCACCCCCGTCCGCAGCTACCTCCGCTCCGCCGCCCTAGCCGCCCGCACCCCCGCCTGACGCCCCGCCGCCCCAGCCCGCAACGCCAAGGCCCACCTATGAACCCTTGGTGGGCCTATCGCGCCACCAAGGGTTCACAGGTGGGGTAGGAGAAGGGAGCGGGCTGGTAGGAATGCGGGATGCGGCTGTTTGTGGCGGTGACACCGCCACCGGATGCGCTGGCCGAACTTGAGGCGGCGGTCGTGCCGCTGCGGGGGGACTGGCCGGTGTTGCGCTGGGGCAGCGTCGACCGGTGGCACGTCACGCTGGCGTTCCTCGGCGAGGTCGCGGAGCCGAGGCTGGACGGGCTGCGGGAGCGGCTGGAGCGGGCCGCGCGACGTCACCACGCCATGCGGTTGCGGATCGGCAGGGGCGGTGCGTTCCCGTCGGCTGGCAAGGCACGGGTGCTGTGCGCCCACATCAGCGGCGAGACGGATCAGCTCGCGGCACTGCGCCGCCTGGCCGCGTCGGTCGCCGCCGGAGCGCGGCGCGCAGGCGCGCCGCCGCCGGACGAGGGCCGGCGCTACCGGCCGCATCTGACGCTGGCACGATGCAAACAGCCGGCCGACCTGCGACCGCTGGTCAGCGCGCTGGCGGGATACGCGGGCCAGCCGTGGAACGCGGCCGAGATCGAACTCATCCGCAGCACGACAGGCCCGCAGCCGAGCTACCAGACGATCGACCGCTGGCCGCTCCGGCCCGTGCCGGAACCGCGGCCGTAGGGTCTCAGACCTCGTGGTCGAGGACGTTGGCGGCGAACGGCACGTCGCGGACCGACCTGGCCGACGGGCCAACATAGCGCGCGCTCGGCCTGACCAGCCTGCCGGTCTGCTTCTGCTCCAGGATGTGCGCCGCCCAGCCCGCGGTGCGCGCGCACGTGAACATGGAGGTGAACATGTGCGGCGGGACCTGCGCGAAGTCGAGCATGATCGCGGCCCAGAACTCGACGTTCGTGGCCAGGACGCGGTCGGGGCGGCGCGCGTGCAGCTCGTCGAGCGCTGCTTTCTCCAGCGCCGCGGCGACCTCGTACCGCGGTGCGCCGAGATCGCGCGCCGTCCTGCGGAGCACACGGGCACGGGGGTCCTCGGCCCGGTACACCCGGTGCCCGAAACCCATCAGCCGATCGCCCTTGTCCAGCGCCTGCTTCACGTACGTCTCGGCGTCGCCGGTGCGCTCCACTTCCTCGATCATCCCGAGCACCCGCGCAGGAGCGCCGCCGTGCAGCGGGCCGGACATCGCGCCCACCGCGCCGGACAGGGCCGCGGCTACGTCCGCCCCGGTCGACGCGATCACCCGCGCCGTGAACGTCGAGGCGTTCATGCCGTGCTCGGCGGCGGACACCCAGTACGCGTCGATGGCCTTGATGTGCTTGGGGTCCGGCTCGCCGCGCCAGCGGATCATGAACCGCTCGGTGATCGTCTTGGCCTCGTCGACCCGGCGCTGCGTCACCATCGGCTGACCCGTGCCGCGCGCTGCCTGGGCGACGAACGACAGCGCCATGACCGACGCCCTGGCGAGGTCATCGCGTGCTTGCTCGTCGGAGATGTCGAGTAGCTGATGCATGCCCCACGCGGGGGCGAGCATGGCGAGGGCGCTCTGCACGTCGACCCTGATGTCGCCGGAGTGAACAGGGATCGGGTACGGCTCGGCGGGAGGCAGGCCTGGCTCGAAGGCGTTATCTACCAGAAGCCCCCAGACATGTCCGTACGTGACATGCCCGACTAGCTCTTCGATGTCCACGCCCCGGTATCGGAGCGCGCCGCCTTCCTTGTCCGGCTCCGCGATCTGGGTTTCGAACGCGACGACCCCTTCAAGGCCAGGAACGAAGTCGGACATCTGGCTCTCCTCTTCCCATCGGCCGGCCGCGCCATCAGGGGCCGGCTACCCGGCCAAACGCCGCTAAGCTTACGACCCTTTTCCGTCAGCCTCCTACATGGCCGGCCGCCGGACCTCACCCCGGCAAGGCGCATCCGCGACGCCGCCCCGGCTGTGTGAAGATCAGTACCCATGAGCGTGCCAACAAACGCGGCCGAGTGGCCCACCAGCGGTCTCGACGAGGGCATGGTCGCGGCCGATCCGCACGAGCAGTTCGAGCGGTGGATGGCCGACGTCGTCGAGCTCGGCCTGCCCGAGCCGACGGCGATGGTCCTGGCGACCGTGTCGGCCGCCGGGCAGCCCCGCGCCAGGGCCGTCCTGCTCAAAGGCCACGACAAGGAGGGCTTTACCTTCTACACGAACCGCACGTCGCGAAAGGGTTCGGACCTGGACGAGGTGCCGCGGGCGAGCCTGCTGTTCCCGTGGCATCAGATCCACCGCCAGGTCATCGTCGAGGGAACCGTGACCCCGTTGCCGGTGCAGGCAAGCGCCGCGTACTTCCGCACCAGGCCGAGGGCATCACAGCTGGCGGCGTGGGCGAGCAGGCAGTCGAGCGTCATCGGCTCGCGGGCCGAGCTCGAGGAGTGCTACGCCAGGATGGAGCAGCGCTGGCCAGGCGACGAGGAGGTGCCGCTGCCCGAGTTCTGGGGCGGTTACCTGGTCAGGCCGCAGGTGATCGAGTTCTGGCACGGCCGGGCGAACAGGATGCACGACCGGCTGCGCTACCGGCGGGTCGACTCGGCATGGGTCATGGAGCGCCTCGCGCCCTGAGCCTGAGCCGCGCCTGCGCAGGTTGGCAGCGCCCGAGCGGTCCCTCAGTGCCAGAAGCGCCGTAGCATCGGAGCGAAGGGAGGCCTCTGTGGCGGCGCACGGCCTGATCGATACGACCGAGATGTACCTCCGCACGGTCTACGAGCTGACCGAGGAAGGCATCGTGCCGCTGCGCGCCAGGATCGCCGAACGCCTGTCGCAGAGCGGCCCGACCGTCAGCGAGACCGTGGCGAGGATGGAGCGCGACGGGCTGCTCACGGTCATCGACAACAGGAGGCTGTCGCTGACGGAGGAGGGCCTGCGGCTTGCGACCAGGGTCATGCGCAAGCACCGGCTCGCCGAGTGCCTGCTTGTTGACGTCATCGGTCTTCCGTGGGAAGAAGTGCACATCGAGGCCTGCCGCTGGGAGCATGTCATTTCCGACAGCGTGGAACGGCGACTCGCCAACCTGCTCCATTATCCCGTCCGTTGCCCGCACGGAAATGTCATTCCGGGACTTGCCGAGCTTGACGTACCCGACGTCGCGGTTGACGGAGCGCAAGCCGCTGCTCAGGAGCCCGGCCTGGCGATGACGACGATCGCGGGCCAGGAACCTGTGCCCGTCATTGTGCAGAGGATCAGCGAACAACTCCAAAGCGATGCCGCGCTAATGCTTAAACTAAAGAACATAGGGATACAACCCGGCCGCCAGGTTACCCTTGTGGCTGGTGACAACGGTGTGCGGGTGACAAGTGCGGGCACGGACGGTGAGAGCCTTGATGTCAGCGGGGCTTCGCCCCCTAGCGTCGGGGCTTCGCCCCCTAGCGTCGGGGCGCTACCCAGCGACATCGCGGCACACGTGTTCGTTGTCAGACCGTCCTGAGCGCCTGGCAGACAGATTATGACGGCAGACGGCGAATCCGCGGCGCGTGACGATGCGGTGCGCGCGGGTGAGGCTGGCTCGTTCAGCCTGACGACCGAGCAGATCCTGAGCCAGGTCGAGACAGCGGTGATCGTCGTCGACCACGACGGCGCTTTGCGCTACGCAAACAGCTTCGCGGCCGACCTGTTCGGCTTTCCCGACGCGGCGCAGCTGACAAACGTGCCGTTCCGCCGGCTCGGCTTCCACGAGGAAGACATCGGCAAGGTCGAGAACCTGGAGTACCAGGCCTGCCGGGGCCGGGACTGGGAGGGCACGCTCGCGATCCGGCGGCCCGACAAGTCCAACTTCTTCGTCCGGATGACCGCCGCTCCGATGCGCGGGCCCGCCGGCGAGGTAGCCGGCACGGTGATCATGGCCAAGCAGGCAGTCCAGGTCGGCACGCCGGAGTCTAAGGGCAGGCCTGGCCTGCTCGACAGGATCGGCGAGCGGCTCGGCGGGTCGCTGGCCCTTGAGGACACCCTGGAGCGGGTCGCGGACACGCTGGTTCCGCAGTTCGCCGACCACTGCTTCATCGACCTGCGGACGAAGGATGGCCTGGTCCGCAGGGTCCTGAAGAGCGCGTGGGACTGGACGCCGACCCGCGGGCACTGGGCGGAAATCGGCGAGCTCGTCACCTACCCGCCGAATCACTTCCGCATCAGGGCGATGGCCCAGCGGGAGACGATCCTGATCGAGGACGTGCTCGACGAGGATCAGCCTGCGCCGACCGCGGCAGCCCTCGAGGCGAGCAGGGAAGCCGGGATGACGTCGATGATCGCCGCGCCGCTGATCATGCGCGGCGAGGTGCTCGGCGTGATGACGCTCGCCCTGTCCAACCTGACCGAGCGCGACACCCGGAACTACGTCGCTGACGACCGTGACCTGGTCGCCGCCATCGCCAGCCGGGTCTCGGTCGCGATCGACAACGCCATGCTGTTCGAGGAGGAACGCGCCACGGCGCTGGCGTTCCAGAGAACCCTGCTCCCCGCCAAGCCGCCGGTGCTCGACGGGCTCGAGGTGGCCTACCGGTACGTGCCGGCCAAGCCGCTGGAGTCCCACGGCCAGGGCATCCAGACCCAGGTCGGCGGCGACTGGTACGACATCATCCGGCTGTCGGCAGGCCGGGTCGGCATCGTGATCGGCGACGTCGTGGGCCGCGGCGCCAGGGCCGCCGCCATCATGGGCCAGCTCCGCTCGGCGCTGCGCGCGTTCGCCCAGGACGACAAGGCGCCGGCCGACATCCTGCGCAGGCTGGACGACTGGTGCCGCACGATGACCGAGGAGCGCGGCGATCAGAACTTCGACGCGCCGACGGCGAGCTGCACCTACCTGATCTACGACCCGTGGTTCCGCAAGCTCACGATCGCGAACGCGGGGCATATGTCGCCGCTGATCGTCAGCGAGGGCGACGTCGGCCAGATGGAGCTCGAGTACGAGGGCGTGCTGCTCGGCGTGGGCCTGCCCACCTACCGGGAGGAATCCAGGACGCTGCCAGCCGGGTCGACGCTGGTCTTCTACACCGACGGGCTGGTCGACAGGCGCCACCGGGCTGACGGGCCAGGGCACTACGACGACGCCGAGGTGCTTGACATGCTCAGCGCGGCCATCAAGCGGGCCTCCTGCGAGCACGTCGACCTGGTGGCTGAGGCCGCCGAGAACGCCGTGCCAGGCGAGATCGACGACGACATGGCGATCCTGGTGGTCAGGACCTCGACGCAGGAGCTGCCGACCTGGGACCTGCTGTGCCCGGCCGAGCCGATCCGGGTGTCCGAGGCACGGCGGATGGCGTTCGACACGTTCGTCGAGTGCGGGATGGACGACGACCAGGCCGACCTGGCCTGCCTGCTGGTGTCCGAGGTCGTCACGAACGTGGTCCTGCACACCGCAGCGGCGCCCGCGCCGCGGCACGAGTTCGCGTTCGGCGCGGTCGGCATGCGGGCGCCCGGCGCCGTGGAGGACTGGATCGACGACCCGTTCCGCGGTGACTTCGCAGGCGCCAACGGCAGCGCGTCGATCGGCCCGCAGGAGTTCAAGCTGCGGATCCGCAAAGGCGAGAACTCGATCTGGGTGGAGGTCTTCGACGCCGATTTGCGGCTGCCCAGGATCAGGCTGGCCGGCGAGACCGACGAGGGTGGCCGCGGCCTGTACCTGGTCGACCAGCTAGCCACCAGGTGGGGCTCGCGGCCGACCGACGACGGCAAGGCGGTCTGGTTCGAGATGCCGATCAAGGCGCCGACGCCGGGGATGTTATCGGACCTCGGGGTGAGCTAGCGGCGCTGCGCCACCCAGAGGATCAGCACCACGATCGCGAAACCGCAGACCGCCATCGCGAAGCTCCGTCCGGTGAAGCCCATGCCGAGGCGCTTGCGGCCGCGCGCCACGCCCACCGCGAACAGAACGGCGAGGACGCCGAGCAATATCAGGCCGTCGGTCACGCCGCCTCACCGCCTCGAGCCAGCCGCGGTTACCTTCTCAGCATAACGGGGTTTCTCGGGGCGGGAGTACGCCGCGAATCCGTCGTCATCGGGCGCGGACCAGCTATGGCGTTTGGCCTACCGCGCGGTAACCTCGGAGGCAGAACAGCGTTCTTGTCCCGAGCGTGGCGGCAATGGAGGTAGTCGTGTCGGAGGCATTCATCGTCGGAGCCGTGCGGACGCCGGTCGGCAAGCGTAACGGCGGGCTCGCGTCGGTCCATCCGGCTGACCTCGCCGCGCACGTGCTGACCGAGCTGATGAGCAGGACGGGGGTGGACCCTGCCGCGGTCGAGGACGTGGTCATGGGTTGCGTGTCGCAGGCCGGCCCGCAGGCGATCGACATCGCCCGCACCGCGTGGCTGTCCGCCGGGCTGCCCGAGTCGGTGCCAGGCGTCACGATCGACCGGCAGTGCGGCTCGTCCCAGCAGGCGATCCACTTCGCGGCTCAGGGCGTGCTATCTGGCACGCAGGACCTGGTGGTCGCGGCCGGGATCGAGAGCATGAGCCAGGTGCCGATGGGCTCGACGGTCGCGCCGCTGCTGGAGAAGGGCCTGGCGCTGCCGTACGGCAAGGGCTGGGCCGAACGGTACGGCAAGCAGGAGATCTCCCAGTTCCGCGGCGCGCAGCTGATGTGCGAGAAGTGGGGCGTCAAGCGGCAGGCGCTCGAGGAGTTCTCGTTCGAGAGCCACCAGCGCGCGATCAGGGCTACCGACGAGGGCCGGTTCGAGCGCGAGATCACGCCAGTCAACGGCGTGAGCGCTGACGAGGGCCCGCGCCGCGACTCGACGCTGGAGAAGATGGCCGAGCTGAAGCCGCTGCGCGACGGCTGGGAGATCACGGCCGCGGTCGCTTCGCAGATCTCAGACGGCTCGGCCGCCGTGCTGATCGCCTCCGAGGACGCGATCCGCGGGCACGGCCTCACGCCGCGGGCGAGGATCCACACGCTGACGGTGACCGGCGCCGACCCCGTGTTCATGCTGACCGGGCCGATCCCGGCGACGGAGCGGGCGCTGGCCAAGGCCAGGCTGAGCATCGACGACATCGACGTCTTCGAGGTCAACGAGGCGTTCGCGCCCGTTCCGATCGTCTGGGCGGCCGAGACCGGTGCGTCGCTGGAGAAGACCAACCCGAACGGCGGCGCGATCGCGCTCGGCCACCCGCTCGGCGGGACCGGCGCGATCCTGATGACCAAGCTGCTGCACGAGCTCGAGCGCACCGGCGGCCGGTACGGCCTGCAGACGATGTGCGAGGGCGGCGGCCAGGCCAACGCCACGATCATCGAACGCGTCTAACCGCCCGCCCGCGCGGCCCCCGGGCAGCGGCATGCGGTGCCCGGGGTGAGTTCGCTGCCGTTCGTCAGTTGCCACAGGGCTCGGTTCTGCCTATCAAAGAACTTATAACTTGTCTTGTAGGTTTACTTGGAGTATATTCAGAAGTAACTGAGGTCCGGGGTTGGATCTCAACGCCAACTGGAGGTGGATCACAGTGCTGCTGACTTCATTCGATCCGATTGCGGCTGACTTCGACAGGATCGTGCAGCGGACGTTCGGCTGGACCGAGGGCAACCGCGGGCGGTCCGCGGTGCTCCCGATGGACGTCATCCGGCGCGACGGCGAGGTCGTCCTGCGGATCGACCTGCCCGGCGCTGACGAGGGCAGCATCGACGTCACGACCGACCACGGCGTGCTGACCGTGTCGGCGAAGCGAAGCGAGGAGTACGGCGAGGAGGAGCGGGCGGTCGTGCGCGAGCGCCTGATGGGCCCGTACACCAGGAAGATCAGGCTGGGCGAGACCGTCGACACCGAGAAGATCGAGGCCGCCTACGACAACGGCGTGCTGACCATCGTCCTGCCGGTGCAGGAGAAGGCCAAGCCGCGCAAGATCGAGATCAAGGGCGCCGCGACTGGTGAGCTGACCGCCTGAGCGAAGGTCGCGAAGGCGAACGGGCCGGGCCAGCGATGCTGATCGCTTGCCCGGCCCCGGTCAATGCTGGAGTGTTGTGCCGTGTTCCCGTTCGAGGATGAGAACCTGCCGCTGTTCACGGTCGGCCAGGTCGCCGAGATGCTCGAGGTCCAGCAGGCATTCCTGCGCAGGCTGGACGAGTTCGGCGTGGTCCGGCCGTCCCGCTCGTCGGGTGGCCAGCGCCGGTACTCGCGCACGGAGGTGACGGTCGTTCGCTACGTCACCCAGCTCGCCGACGAGGGCATGACGCTCGCCGCCATACGGCGCGTCCTCGAGCTCGAGCAGCAAGTCAGGGTCCTTGAGGCGGAACGGGACGCACTGCTGACTGCCCTCGCCGAGCGGGACGAACTGCTCGCGGCCCTGACCAGGCGCCGGCGCCAGTCTTCCCCGGCGGCATCCCCCGGCACCGGGTGAAACCGGAGCGTGCGGGTAGCTTGCTCGCACGCGAACCACCCGCCGGGGCTTCCGCGCGCGCTGACGCGCGCGGAAGCGGCAGCACGCCCCCGGCTGTCCGCGATCCCGCGGCGTCCCGTCAGCAGGACCGCGCGATTGGGCCCGTGGGTGCTCGGGGCCGTTGGCGCGGCAGCGGCGATCGTGGCGAGCGTGGCCAGGCCGGCCGACGCCGGCGCCGCGGCGGCGCAGCACTGGTCGCCGTTCGTGCTGGTCGGCCGGCCTGCTGCTGATCGGCCTGGTCGCCGACGACGGGCACTTCGCCGCGCGGGCGAGCCTTCTTGGAGCGGTCGCTGTGCCGCCCTCCGTTGCCGCTAGACGTCCGCGCGGTAGAAGTTCTTGAAGGATCGGGACGGGGTCGGGCCGCGCTGGTCCTGGTACCGGGATCCGTAGACAGCCGAGCCGTAGGGGTGCTCGCTCGGCGAGCTGGTCTTGAACAGGCACAGCTGGCCGATCTTCATGCCCGGCCAGAGCTTGATCGGCAGGGTCGCCACGTTCGAGAGCTCGAGCGTCACGTGCCCGGAGAACCCTGGGTCGATCCAGCCAGCCGTCGAGTGCGTGAGCAGTCCAAGCCGTCCGAGACTGCTCTTGCCCTCAAGCCGCCCGGCGATGTCGCCAGGGAGCGAGACAACTTCGAACGTGGAACCCAGCACGAACTCGCCGGGATGCAGCACGAACGGGTCCTTGCCGTCGGTCTCGACCAAGCGGGTGAGGTCAGCCTGCTCGATCGCCGGATCGATGTGCGGGTACTTGTGGTTCTCGAACACCCGGAAGTACCGGTCCAGCCGGACGTCAACGCTGGAGGGCTGGACCAGTTCGGGCGCGAACGGATCAACCTTGACGCGGCCTGATGCGATCTGAGCCCGGATGTCCCTGTCGGAGAGCAACACCCAGGCAACCTACCGGGTCCGGTACGATGTCGTGGCGACAGTCGTCCGACCGAAGCGATTTGCGTGGATTGCGTGAGCTGGCCCGGCTGGCGCTCGCGGGTGTAGTTCAATGGCAGAACATCAGCTTCCCAAGCTGACAGTGCGAGTTCGATTCTCGTCACCCGCTCCCAGCATGACGTGTTCCGGCGCCGCTGCAGAGGCCGGGGGCTGTCGCTGTGCCGCACTCACAGCCGTACAGTGGGTGCCATGAGTGAGATCCCGCTCGATGAGGCGCCCGGCGATGTGGCCGCTGCTGCGCATGACGCGGGCGCGGGGCAAGGTCGTGTACTTGACTGAGCACGGGGAGCGCCTTGCGGCGATTGTCCCGGCTGAGCTTGCCGCAGAGCTGGAGAATCTCACCCCCGAGCAGTTTCACGAGTTGCTGGAAGACGTCGCTGATGCCCAGGCGGCCCGGGAAGCCCTGGCGGAGATTGAGGCAGGAGCTAGTCCGGTCCCGGCCGAACGGGTCTGGGCGGAACTGGCCCTGGATTCGTGATCGCGCGGCGGCACGCAATGGAGTTCGCGCCTAAGGCTGTCCGCTCGCTGGGAAAGCTTGATCGTCCGGTTACCGAGCGCATCAGGGCAGCCGCTGAGGCGTTACGCGACGATCCGAGGCCCGCAGGGCCAGGATGCTGACGGGTATGCACGGCGTCTGGCGGATCAGAGTCGCGAGGACTACAGGATTGTGTACACGCTGGATGACGACCGGCTCGTGATCCTAATGGTGGATGCAGGCCACAGCCGTGAGATCTACCGGTAGCATCCGTCTGCCCGAGACGTTGGCCTGCCCTGCGGGACGCCGGATGGCTGTGTCATTAGCGTGCCATTGACCTCGGTGAACGGCGGGCAATCACGGTCACTCGCGAACGCTTGCAAACGATTAGTTCCCAGACACGTGCCGTGTGCGCGTGCCCGCTGCGTGCCCGATGGGCCGGTAAACAGCCATGCCTCGTGGGTACTCACGGACAAGCGGCGAGGCCATCTGCCTGCAGACGAGCCGGTAAGAGCGTGCCCGGCGTTCATTCCCAAGCTGACAGTGCGAGTCGGGTTCTCGTCACCCGCTCCCCGACGAAGGCCCAGGCCAGGGCACGCTCCCGGCCCGAGCGGCGCGGATCCGGTGGCCGTCCATCACGGTGCATGCCAGCATGGGCCGCATGCCTAACCACCACAATCCCCCCGGGGGGACCTCCACGAGGCCCGTCTTGCGGTCCGCTGACCTGGCAGATCCGCCGGGGATCAACGACTATGACAGCTTCGCCGAGGCGTACGCGGCCTCAAACGAGACCAACCTCATCAATGCCTACTACGAGCGCCCCGCGATGCTGGCGCTGGCGGGGGACGTGGCTGGCCGGCGGATTCTCGACGCTGGCTGCGGTTCAGGTCCGCTCTTCGCGGCGCTGCGCGACCGGGGCGCCATCGTGGCCGGCATCGACAAAAGCGCCGGGATGCTGGAGCTGGCCCGGCGGCGGCTCGGTGACGACGCGGACCTGCGGGTGGCCGAGCTGGGCCGTCCGCTTCCCTTCGCCGACGACACGTTCGACGACGTCACGGCCTCCCTGGTCCTGCACTACCTGGAGGACTGGGGGCCGGCCCTCGCCGAGCTTCGGCGCGTGCTCAAGCCCGGCGGACGGCTCATCGTGTCGGTTGACCATCCCTTGGTGACGAACATGGTGCACCGTGAGAAAGGCCGCAAGCCCGACTATTTCGCGACCTACAAATACACCGATGAATGGACCATGGGCAGCCAGACCGCGCTGCTGAGTTTCTGGGCCCGGCCGCTGCACGCGATGATCGACGCCTTCACCGCGGCCGGCTTCCGGATCCTGGTGATCAGCGAGCCAGCGGCAGCGCCCGATACCCCCCGCGACCTGCTCCCCGACGCCTTCTCGGACAACCCGCGCTTTCTGTGCTTCCTGTTTTTCGTGCTGCAGTCCGGCTGACCGCCGTGCCGTCAGGTGCCCGGGCTGGCGGATTCCGGGTTTCGCATCGGCGCGTCAATCGCTGTAACTTCCGTTTATGCCACCGCGTGAGACCAGACCGCGCCGGGCCCCGGTTACCGCAGCCGACGTCACGCTCGCGGTGCGGTTCGCGGTCGAGGCTCTCGGCCACGCACCGGCGGAAGCGTGGGGCAATCAGGCTGGCTCGCTGGAGTGGGACTGCTGGGAGACCGTCGAGCACATCGCTGACGACTTGTTCGCCTACGCCACCCAGTTGACACCTGCCACGCCCGAGGGTGGCTACGTGCCGATCGCGATGACGAGTACCCGGCCGGGCGGCGCGGAAAGCGCCATCCACGTGGACCGTGAAAAAGGGACGGCAGGCCTGCTTCAGGCCATCGAGGCGTGCGGCGCCCTGCTGGTGGCCATGGTCACGACCACATCCCCAGGCACCCGCGCCTGGCACCCGTACGGCACCGCGGATCCGGAAGGCTTCGCCGCGATGGGCGTGGCGGAAACCCTGATCCACGGGCACGATGCAGCTCAGGGACTGGGCGTCTCATGGGAACCGCCCGCTGATCTGTGCGCGCGGGTGCTCAGCCGGCTCTTCCCCGACGCTCCAGCGGATGCCCTCCCATGGGCGGCCCTGCTGTGGGCCACCGGCCGCGCTGACCTGCCCGACCGGCCTCGGCTTGACGAGTGGCGCTGGTACTCCCAACCACGGCCGTAGGACCGGGGGAACGACACCCGGCTGCACGCCGGCTGCCGACCCGTCTTCAGCGGCCGGCCGCGTCGGCCGGCTCGCCGGACAGGTCTTTGTCCTCCATCTCCCACGCGTGGTCCATCGTGTGGTAGGCGGAATGACGGACGAGGAAGGCCAGCGTCCACGACCGCATCGCCCGCTTGACCTCGCCACGCTGGTAGGCGCGTATCGCTTCGAGGTATGCCGACCTGTAGGGCGTCAGGGCGCCCGGTTGGAGAGCACCGTGCTCGGGGACCACCAGGCCGACCTTCCTCGCGAAGTCCTCGCTCTCTACGCGGATCGTGTGGCCGATGATGGTGTCACGGTCGCGCCCGCCGCCGCGAGGACCCCTGCGCATCTCTGGTGAGACCCGCGCCGCGACGTCATCGAAGCACGCCCAGCAGGCCTGGAGCAGGGTGAGCTTGCGCTCGAGCTCGGCCGCGTCCATCGGCTCCTGCTCGAGGGAACTGGGCGAGAACGAAATGGCCCAGAAGTCGGTCGATCCCGTGCCGACCCGCTCCTCGACGACATCGAGCGGTCCCGCATCGTCGAACGCCCGCCCGAGGCCAGCCCGCATGGCGACCGGCCGATAGCGCTCGCGGTACGCCGCGAGCGTCTCGAGCGCCCCATCGGCGGTCTTCGCCCCGCGGCTCCAGCCCGGCCAGTCGACCGCGAACGCCACGAACTTCTTCGCCTTCGGGCCTCGTTCGAGCACGGCGCGGATCGGCATGACGAACCTCCGCGGCCAGCGTACATGCCCTATCCCGGGTGCCGGGATCGTGGCGACAACGCCGGCGCTACCTGGGTTGCGAAGGGTGCCAGTTGCCCGGCGAGGTCCGGGAGCCGTCTATGCGCCGGCCCGGCCAGCTCTCAACCAGGCCCGGGTCGACCAGCACGAGCGCCTCAGCATGTGCAGCCGACACGGCCACGCAGCCTCGTGCCTGTGCTCAAACGCCGGTTCCCTGGCCGACGCTGCCGGGCCAGATAACGACGCTGACCAGCGCCCGTGTTGTGGGAAATCTGCGCGACTGCTATCAGGGACGCGATGGAACAGCACCCGCGGCCCTGTCCCTGCCGGATCAACCACCGCTGCCCAGGACTCACCAACGCCCCCAACTGACCGCGAGAAATCCTGCCAGTTCGCGTAGCCCGTTGGTGGCGCGTCGACGACGTAGCCGAGTACCGCAGCCCAGAACGTCGCCAGCCGTTCGGGATCGGCGCGTTCAATCGCCACCTGGAGGCGTCTCACCACCGGACCATCATCCTCGAACGGCGCGTGTGCGGTGACTTCGCGATCAACTCACCCTCGGTGGTACGGCTCCGGGCCCGAGATCTGCCGTTAGCCATCGCTCAGGACGCAGGTATATTGCGACCTGAGCGCCCATTTCTGCCTTGGCGAACTCGATGTAGGCGGGGATCTTGTCCGGCGGCAAATAGCGCGCAGCTATCTCCCGCACCAGCTCATCTGTCGCCGGAACTGTGCGCGTGACCGGCCCCTCCACCGACACATACCGGACAGTCGGCAAGACCCGTTCGACCATCAAGGTGAAACGGCCCGCTGCCTCGATCAGCCGGGCCTTCCGGCATCCGGCCTCGGTGTGCACCCACGCCTCCCCGCCCGGCGCGTACTGGTACCAGATCGGCACGGTCAAAGGGCCACGGCCCGGACCAGCCGACACCGACAAGGCCGCGACGTGCGGCTCGGCCAAGAAGATTTCGCGATCGCGGGCAGACAGGCTAACCATGTGCCCGAGCGTAGGTAGAGGTACTGACAATCTGATCGATGAGCGTCTGTATCGAGTCAGCCACATCCAGGCCGGTTATAAGGGTGAGCTTGCCGCAGACTTGCGGGGCGTGCGGGTGACGGACCAATTTCAAAAGAGTCCTGGTATCCCCGCGAGGACGCCGCGCCAGCGCGAAAATCGGGGGTGGGCTGCCCGCCGACGCCGAGTGCATGCTGGTACCTGAGGCCGTATAAGAGTCTGGCGCCGGGGCCTTGACCTTGACGGGTCGCGCACTGTGCTTCGAGCACGCCGGTCAGAATTTCGGTTCCCGACCGAGGCCCCCGGGCATCCCTTTCTGCCCTGATGGCGTGAGGAGAGGCCTGACATGCGGGAGCCGCAGGAGATCGAGGACGAGGAGCACGAGCAGGTCGTTGAGCGGGTCGCTGCGGTGGATGTGGCGAAGGCGTCGGGGATGGTGTGCACGCGGGTGCCGCATCCGTCCGTGCCGGGCAGGCGGCGCACCCGCGTGTGGGAGGCCGATGCAACCACGAACGCGATCATCGAGCTGGGCGGGCAGCTCGCGGCCGAGGGGATCGAGAAGGTCACGGTCGAGTCGACGAGCGACTACTGGCGCCCGTTCTTTTACTTGCTGGAAGCGGCCGGCCTGCAGGTGCAGCTGGTCAACGCCCACGACGTGAAGAACGCTCCGGGGCGCCCGAAAACGGACAAGCTCGATGCGGTCGTGCGACGTGAGGTCGCACGTTGTGAGTGATCACGCCGTTTGGAGGTTGCTTTTGGTTAGGTTGTGATCCGGTCCAGTGTCCGCCGGGCCGTCCCCTCCTTGGCGTGCGTCGCGGGTAACTGCGGGGTGCGAAGCCCAGGGTGAAAGCCGAAGCCGTTCCCGTTCCATCCGGGGGTGGCGGGCGAGGGGAAGACCGGACGGGTGAACGCGAGTGAATCTTCGTATGCTCCGTTATCAGCAGCTCCGCCGATGGGACGTTCCAGCGGGGCATAGGGCTGGCCGCTGTGAAGCGGCAGGCGCCGGTCAGAGAGGCTGCGCTGATCGGGAGGACACCGCCGCCCCGGAGTAAAGAAGGCACCCACCCCGGTCGTATCTCATGCGTGCGGAACACGGAAACCCCGTCAGAGTCCGGACCCGCCGAAGGCGGGCTGGTAGGCCGACCGTGAGGAGAGCGGAATCCTCTAGCGGGAACAGGACGCTCAAGAAGCCAATGCCGGCGGACGAAAGTCGACAGGAAACCGGGACGTCGTGGCGGCTCCTCCAGGCCGCTGCTCCCGGATAACTGGCCGGATACCGGGCCTGGCCCGGCTCCGGGAGGAGTGCTGACGTGAGCGGGTGAGTCTTTGAAGCGATGCGGCCCGAACCGCTGGCACCGAAGGGCAAGTTAGGCACCTCATGGTGAACGGACCAGAGGACGTGGACCTCGACTGGGACGCTGTCGATTGGCGCCTCCACGAGGAAAACGTACGGCGGCTACGGCAGCGGATCTTCAAGGCGGCGCAGGAAGGGGACCTGGCCACGGTCAGGAACCTGCAGAAGCTGATGCTGCGGAGCTGGAGCAACACGCTGGTCAGCGTGCGGCAGGCAACGCAGCGCAACGCTGGCCGCAAGACGGCAGGGATCGACGGGCAGGTCGCGCTGACCTCTCCGGCCAGGACGGAGCTGACGGTGCAAGTTCACCGTGAGGCGTCGTCATGGCGGCCCCGGCCGGTTAAGCGGGTGTTCATACCCAAGGCGGGTAACCGTGCGAAGCTCCGGCCGCTCGGGATTCCGGTGATCGCGGACCGCTGCCATCAGGGCAGGGTACGTAATGCGCTGGAGCCCGAGTGGGAAGCCCGGTTCGAGCCCAGATCCTATGGGTTCCGGCCGGGCCGGGGCTGCCACGACGCGATTCAAGCGATCTTCACCGTCTGCCGGGGCCCTTTGGCCAAGCGGGTGTGGGCGCTGGACGCGGACCTGGCCGCGGCGTTCGACAGAATCGATCATCCCCGGCTTCTTGAAGCGCTCGGGTCGTTCCCCGCCAGGGACATGATCCGGGACTGGCTCAAGGCCGGGGTGTTCGAGGCTGGCAAGGGGTTCGCGCCGACCGAGGAGGGAACTCCCCAGGGCGGTGTCATCAGTCCTTTGCTCCTGAACATCGCGTTGCACGGGCTGGAGGAAGCCGCAGGAGTCCGCTATCGCAACACCACCGGTGACCATGCCGGTGAGACGGTGCCGGGCTCTCCGGTGGTGATCCGTTATGCCGATGACCTGATTGCGTTCTGCCACAGTGAGCGGCAGGCACAGCAGGTCAAGGCGTTGCTGGCTGAGTGGCTTGCGCCCAGGGGCCTGGTCTTCAATGAGGACAAGACCCGGATCGTGCATCTGTCCGCAGGGTGCGATTTTCTGGGGTTCAACGTCAGGCGCTATGACGGCAAGCTGTTGATCAAGCCATCGAAGGCGGCGCTCCGGCGCATCCGGGAACGGCTCCGCACGGAGATGCGTGCACTGCGCGGATCCAACGCGGCGGCGGTCATCGCCGCGCTCGCCCCGGTTATCCGGGGATGGGCGGCCTACTACCGGGGTGTGGTGTCCAAGAAGGCGTTCAGCGCCCTGGACGACTACCTGTGGAAGCTCACTTACAAGTGGGCTGTCCACAGCCACGCGGGCAAGCCGAAGACGTGGGTCTCGGCCCGCTACTTCGGCAGGTTCAACAAGTTCAGGAATGACCGCTGGGTGTTCGGCGACGCCGCCAGCGGCGCCCACCTGGTGAAGTTCTCCTGGACCGGCATCGTCCGGCACACCATGGTCAAGGGCGGGGCGTCACCCGACGACCCCGCCCTGGCCAGCTACTGGGCCGAACGGCGGCAGCGCGTCAAGCCCCCGCTGGATCGTTACACGCTGCGCCTGCTCACCAGGCAGGACGGCCGCTGTCCGCTCTGCGGAGATGAAATGCTGTCCGCCGAACAGCCGCCGGAGTCTCCTGAGGACTGGGAGCGCTGGTGGCTGCACGTCGTCCGCCGCGCGGTAGCCGCCAGCTATCTCGTCCACCACGGACGGCCCGGCTCACCGGACGGTGAGCAAACCCGCCTCGTTCACGCCTCCTGCCGACGCGAGCTTCAGGCCCGCCAACGCAGAGGTCCGGCACTTCAATCCTGAACCGCCCAAGCGACTTGCCTGAGCTGCTTGCGGTGAAAGCCGCGCGGGCAGTTCTGAGGGGGGACCGGCGGGGAAACCCGCCGGTCCTACCCGACTGGCTGGCGAAGCTGACCGAGCGGGGCATGCTGCGGCCGTCCTTCGTCCCCCCGGCCGAGATCCGGCGGCTGCGGGACTACACCCGGCTGCGCACCGACCTGACCCGTGAGCGCGCCCGGCACTGGCAGCGGCTGGAGAAGCTGCTGGAAGACGCGCTGATTAAAGTCTCGTCCGTAGCCAGCACCATGGACACGCTCTCGGTCCGCGACATGCTTGAGGCGCTGATCGCCGGGGAGCGCGACCCGAAAGCGCTCGCCGGCCTGGCCCGCGGCAAGATGAAGGCCAAGCACGCTGCGCTGACCGAGGCGCTGAACGGGAAGTTCGACGACCACCACGCCGAACTGGCCCGGATGCTGCTCGACCAGATCGACGCACTGACCGCCCAGGTCGGCACGCTCACCACCCGGATCGAGGAGCTGATCGCGGCGATCCCCGCCGCGCAGGGAGCCGACGCCGACGGCACCATCGGCCCCGGTGCGGGCACCGGCCCGGGCGCGGCCCGGCTTGATGCCATCACCCGCCTGGACGAGGTTCCCGGCATCAGCGCCCACGGCGCCCACATCATCCTCGCCGAGATCGGCCTCGATATGACCAGGTTCCCGACCCCCGGCCACCTGGTGTCCTGGGCGAAGCTATGCCCGCGCACCATCCAGTCCGGGGCCAGGAACCGGCCAGGCAAAACCGGCAAGGGCAACCCGTACCTCAAAGGCGTCCTCGGCGAGATCGCCGCCGCGGCCGCCAAGACCGACACCTTCCTCGGCGAGCGCTACCGGCGGATCGTCAAACGCCGCGGCAAGCTCAAGGCACTGGTCGCCGTCGCCCGCACCATCCTGGTCATCATCTGGCACCTGCTCGCCGACCCCGCCGCCCGCTACCTGGACCTCGGCGCCGGCTACTACGCCAGCCGCATCGACACCGAGCGCAAGACCCGCAACCACATCCGCCAGCTCGAAGCGCTCGGCTACACCGTCACCCTCGCCCCCGCCGAATGATCCCGACCCCCGCCCAGCCCCGGAGAAGGTTCGCTGCCGCGCTCCCAGCAAGGTTATTTTCCGGTCAGCATGAGGTGACTGCACGAGTGGCCTTCGGGCCTCGTTCGAGCACGACGCGGATCAGCATGACGAACCTCCGCGGCAGCTTATGTCTTGGCCGCCGCTCCGGATGGCCGCAGTCCGCCTCCTCGCGCCGCCGACACGCCCGCTCATCGATCTATCCCGCGGGGCGGGACTGTGGCAACAACTCTGGCGCCACGTGGGTTGCGAAGAGTTCTCGTTGCCCGGCGAGGTTCGGGAGCCCGTCGATGCGCCGGCCCGACCAGCTCTCAACCATTCCTTGTGATAGGTCTCGTCGGCGCTATAGCAGCCGCGAAAGCCCAGGTCATCGACGAGGTGTACGACGTCGATCAGCTCGGCCAGCGGCTGTTCTGGCAGGAGTTGCAGGCTGAAGTCCATCGATCCCCCGGTCACGCTGCTACTCGCCCGTCAGGGCACTCGCGCAGCAGCGTACGGATCTCCACGCGGATTGCGCACCGTCTGCCAATGGGCCCGCTTGAGGCCAGCTACGTTCACCTTGGAATGGCGGCGTGATGGCACGCGGTACCTGCGGGAGGGGAAGCACATGAACTTGCTACTGCAGACCGGCGGCCGATGCGACTTCGACCCAGAGCACTTGCTCGACGTGTTCAGCCAGCAGCGAGAGCGGTTCGTCTCGGAACTGCAGGGGTTCGGTCCTGCCGACTGGGCTGCTCCGACCAGGTGTACCGAATGGTCAGCGCACGAGGTCGTGCGTCACCTATGCGACACCAACATGAATGCCATTGCCATCGAGCCGGACGACCGCACGCTCGACGTGTCCGGTGGCTACGACCCGCGAATCACGCCTCGCGAGTGGCTGAATGCGTCTGCCGCCGAGACGCAGGACGCCACCCTCCGCCGTTTCCTGGCGACGACCGAAGAGCGTTTCGCTCGCGACCGGGCCCGGCTGGCGCAAGGCCGCAGGTTCGACGTCCGCCTTCCGTACGGGCCCGCGGACTGGACGGTTCGGATGCTGCACGGCTTCTGGGATTCATGGTTGCACGAACGTGACGTGCTGCTTGCCAAGGGCGGCGAGCATCCCGCCGACGGCGACGCAACGGCGTACGCGGCCGCGTACGCATTGTTCATCGCGGCCGCGGTGGCATCGCGGTTCGGCGGTCAGGTGCAGGAGAGGCTGACGTTGAGCGGTGACGGCGGCGGCGTGTTCGAGGTGGATAACCGCGACGGTGTCACGCTTACCGTCACCCGGATGACCACGGCGGGTCCGCCGGCGGCCCAACTCGCCGACGCGCTCTCAGGCCGCGCGCCGGCTGCCGACGTGCTCGGCGATCTGCCAGCCAGCTCGCGTACTGCTCTGCTGTACATGGCGGATTTCTTCACCACACCTGTCGAGCCAAGTCCGACCTAAAAGCAGTCCGCCGCAGCGCTCTCCTCAGCCCATCGCGCGCCTCGTCGTCGGGGCGATCGACGCCGGTCGGCTAGGCGAACTGGTAGGGCACGTCAGCCCTGAGCAACAGTGGAGCATCCAGGAGGCGCGGGTGTCATGCGGGCTTCGTCGCGCGGATGATCGCGGAGTGCATGCCAGGGGCTGCCTCGTTGGTGAACGTCACCGATGCGTCAGCGAAACCAGCGGCAGCCAGCCCGTCGAGGTACTCGGTACGGGACAGGGCGCCTGCGATGCAGCCGACATACGATCCTGCGGCAACGCGGTCCGCTGGCGTGAGGTGATCCCCAGCCACGACATCGGAGATGCCGATCCGGCCGCCAGGGACCAGGGCCCGGAACATCTCAGCGAGGACGGCCGGCTTGTCGGTGGACAGGTTGATCACGCAGTTGCTGATCACGACGTCAACGGCGGCATCGGGCAGGGGGAGCGCCTCGATCTCGCCCTTGCGGAACTCCACGTTGGTCGCGCCAGCCTTCGCGGCATTCGCCCTGGCCAGCGTCAGCATCTCGTCGGTCATGTCGACGCCGTAGGCGAACCCGGCGGGACCGACCCGGCGGGCTGACAGCAGCACGTCGATCCCGCCGCCGGAGCCCAGGTCCAGGACGCGTTCTCCTTCGTGCAGGTCAGCGACCGCCAGCGGGTTCCCGCAGCCGAGGCTGGCGAGCACCGCATCCTCGGGGAGCCCGTTCGTTTCCTCGTCGGGATACAGATGCTCGCTGAAGCCGCCGACCGCCTCGGCTGGCGCAGAAGCCGTGCCGCAGCACGAGTCCGCCGCTGATCCGCCGCAGCACGAGGCTGTCGCGCCTGCCCCAGGCTCCAGGATGGCCCTGGCTGCCGCGGCGTACTTGGACCGCACTTCCTCGCGCATATCGGTGCTTACCTGGTCAGTGCTTGCCTGGTCAGTGCTTGCCTGGCCGCTCATCTTGATCACTCCCACGCATAGACGGGCGTCGATGTAATTAGTATCACTCAAGCATAGACGATTGTCAATATACCCTGCATACTGGCCCTATGAGCGCTGCAGCCGGCACCGTCCCTGCCAGACCGGGCCCGCCTGTCCTGGGCGAGGACTGCTGCACCACGCTGGTCCGCGAGCACGGCGGCGAGGCCCGCGCCTGCGACCTGACCGATCCGCTCAGCCTCACCCAGCCGACGATCTCCCATCACCTCAAGATCCTCGTCGGCGCCGGGATCTTCAGCCGCGACAAGCGCGGCAAGTGGGCCTACTACGCCGTGGTGCCGTCCGCCCTTGATGCCTTGCCGGCCGTCCTCAGCACGGTCGGCTAGCTGGCGGCGAGGAGCACACGGGCCGGTTCGACAACCGGCGTGCCCGCGCCATCGTAGACGGACGCGCCCGCCACCTGCAGCGCCTGGCGGGACGCCCTGAAGTGGTGGCCGCACAGCAGCAGGTCGGTCTCGTGGCCACGGCCCGGAGCAGCGGGCATGATGGCGATGACAGCTGGTCTGGCCGAGCAGCAGCAGGAGCGGCTGGCCATCCGGAGGGTGTCGTACGTCATGCGATGAGACTGACGCATCCGCAGGCCGTCACAGAGGGTCGTACCTCCCCGTTGAGGAGGTCGAAGGTCCCGTCACCACGGGAACCTGGGCCGGGGTGCCGCTGGCGGCCCGGCGCTCATGCGACCGGGTGCGAGCACCGCCTCGACCTGAGCGTCCAGGGCACCCACCGACATGGTGGTATCGACCTCGATGGCCGGGAGGCGAAGGCGCCGCGTTTGGTCAGCAAGGCGCTCGGTGAACATCCGGTCGCGCTCGAGCAGGTTGCGCAGGGCGACTGGGGGGTCGCTGGTCTTCCCGGCGATCTCCCACAGTGAGCCCCGGCTGCCGAAGGCTGAACGCCGGAAGGCGGGCGTGGGCAGCAGCCAGACCGCCTGACCGGGGCTGGCCAGAAGAGGCTTGACCAAGCGCGGCAGCAAACGGAGCCCCTCGGCGATGACAGGCTTGCCGGCAAGGCCGAGCAGGTCCTCGACGATCAGGCCGAACCCTTCGCCACCGAACCAGCCGAACGTCTCGAGCATGACGTCAGGAGACCGGTTCAGCCATCGCTGGTCCATGTCCATGGCCGTGAACGCGCTGAGGAGCGGGCTTTCCCCGGGCGTGACGCGGCCCGCGTGACCGGCCATCGCATCGTCGGCCGAGTACAGGACGAGCCCGTGACGCGCAGCCAGGCGGCGGGCGACGGTCGACTTGCCAGCACCGCTCCCGCCGCCGATCCAGCAGACGTGGCTGAGTCGCCCGCGCGGTCCATGTTCCGAAAAATCGGGGAGGTCGTCCATCATTCCCATCCTGCGCCAAAGGATCGCGTGACATGGTGCCGGGCCGTTCGGGTATGGCCAGGCTGTCGCGAGTCGTGATCGGCGTGCTGACATCGATGTGGGGGGTTCATGGCAGCATCGGGGGCTGTCAGGGGACGTTCGCGCGGCCTGATCCTGGCAGCGATGATCTTCGCGGTGGCGATGACCTTCATCGACCAGACGATCGTGTCCATCGCCGTGCCCGAGATCCAGAAGGAACTCGGCCTCTCCACGACCGGCGTTCAGTGGGCGGTCAACGCTTACCTGCTGTCGCTGGCCGCGCTGTTCGCGTTCGGCGGCAGGCTCGCCGACACCGTCGGCCACCGGAAGATGGTCACGCTCGGCGTCATCGTGTTCGCCGGGGCGTCGGCGCTGTGCGGGCTCACGCCCAAGGGCAGTTTCGCCGAGGCGTGGATCGTGACGTTCCGGGTCATTCAGGGCGTCGGCGGGGCGATCATGTTCCCCGCGGCGCTGGCCGTCGTCGTGCAGACCTTCGCGCTGCGCGAGCGCGGCAGGGCCCTGGCGCTGTTCTTCGGCATCGCGGGCGGGCTGACCGCCATCGGCCCGGTTCTGGGCGGCTACCTGACCCAGTGGACGTGGCGGGCCATCTTCTGGGTGAACATCCCTGTCGCGCTGATCGCCCTTGCGCTGATCGTGATCTCCAGGCCGGTGACGGAGCACAGGCCGGCGCGGATGGATTACCGCGGCCTGGCGCTCATCGCCGCCGGCATCGCGCTGAGCGTGTTCGGCTTCCAGCAGTCGACGATCTGGGGCTGGCGCAACCCGGCCATCGGCTTGTGCATCGCCGCCGGGCTGAGCCTGCTCGTGGTGTTCTACTTTGTCGAGGTCAGGACGCCATCGCCGCTGATGGAAGTGAGCATCTTCCGGATCCGGCCGTTCGCCGTGCAGAACCTCGTTCTCGGTGTCTCGAATCTTGCCTTCATACCTCTGTTCTTCTTCGCGAGCGAATACGCGCAGATCTCGCTCGGCAAGTCCTCGTCGGAGGCAGGCATCATCCTGCTGTTCTTCTTCATCGGCTTCGCCGTCGCCGCGCAACTCGGCGGCCGGATGCTGGACAAAGGCGGCGCCAAGCGGCCGGTGGTCCTGGGATGCGTGCTGGCAGCCGCCGGGTTCTGGCTGTGGGGCGCACAGGTAACCGGCCTCAGCTTCAGCGCGCAGCAGTGGTACATCATCCTGACCGGGGCTGGCGTCGGGTTCATGCTCGGACCGGCCAGCACCGACGCCGTGAACAGGGCCAGCAGGCTCTCCTACGGCGAGGCGACCGGCATCACCCAGACCGTCAGGAACTATGCCGCCAGCCTGGGCATCGCGGTCCTCGGCACGGTACTCGTGACCGAGTTGCGCACGAACCTGGAGACATCGCTGATCTCGCTCGGCACGCCGAGCGCCAGGGCGCGCGCGCGGGCGGCCAGGCTCTCGCAGGTCACCGGCGGCACGGCGGGCGGCAACGGGAGTGTCGGATCGATCCCGCACTTCTTCCGCCTCGACTTCGCCCACGCGGTCCAGACGGTGCTGTACATCATGGCGGGCGTCATGGCCGTCGCAGCGGTCGTCGCCATCGTCGGCCTGCGCCACGGTGTGCAGCAGGAACACGCGCCCGCCGGCGCCGCGACGGCCGATGCTGACGCGTCAGGAGGCAGGCAATCCGCCAGCGGGGGCACGCCTGGCGACCGGGGCAGCTCCGGCTGATCGTGGATGGCAGGCGGCTCGCGCTGGTGACACAATCGGAGCCGAGGCACCGGTACGCATCATCGAAGCGAGGCTTGCCATGGACCACACAGAGGCTTCCTTGCGAGCAGAGAACGCGGAACTGCGCCGTCTGCTGGAAAAGCATCAGTGGTCGGGGCTGACGCCCTTCAAGTCAAGTGGTTGCTGCCCGGAGTGCGCGGGCGCGGCGCCTCCCGGGGGCAAAGGACACCGCCCGCACTGCGCGATCGTCTCTGCCCTGGCGATGCACGACATCACCACGTGGTGACCGCCGTGCCCGGCCCCTGACTGCCAGGAGCAGAGGTGCGCGCGCCGTACTGATGGCGAAGCCACCGGCGAGGTGACGTGTTCGTGCCGCTGGCGATCGGCCTCGTGGTCACCGGCTGACCCGGGGGGCAGCTACGGTCGATGTCCATGGCGGCGCTGATTGACGTGAGCGACGGGCTGGTCCGGATTCAGTCGCGCGGATCCGCCACGAGCGCGGTGATATTCAGCGATAACAAGACCTCGGGACGGATCAGCTACGACGAGGAACGTCAATGGCCGGAAACTGGCGACGTCCGTCTGCGCTGCGATTTCCCTGGGCAACTCCGTGCGAGCGGCAACGCGGGCCGGGCGCTGCGGCTGCTCCTGCATCACCTCGCGACGCGGACCCGGTACCGGACCGCCGTCCTCCTGGTTCGGGAAGCCGACGCTGACCTGCTCGCCCTCGTGGCCGGTGCCGGATTCGCCTGGCGTGCCAGCCTGGACGGCCACTGCCTCTTCACCGGGCCGGTTCCGCCGGTGACCTACACTGACGGCGTGGTAACCATCCGGCCACTGCGGGCCGATGACATCGACCGGCATATGGAGGCCATCGACGACGAGCAGATCGACTGGCTGTGGGATCCCGACCACCGGGCGACGTGGAAGACGATGACTCCTGTGCAGCAGCGCGAGCACAACGCCGCGTACCTGCGGGCCTGCCAGGACGGCTTCGGCAACGGACCGAAGTGGGCTTTCTCGGCCGACCTCGCGGATGCCAGCTACGTCGCCTACGTCGACTGCGATCTGGCCAACTGCAGCGACGTCCCGCGGGGCGACGCGAATATCTCCTACACCGGCCATCCCGCGTACCGCGGCCAGGGCAATGTGAGCAGCGCGGTCCGCCTGGTCGCCTCGTTTCTTCGTGACCACACCGGCGCCGGATCGGCGCACATCATCGTCGACGAGGCGAACGAGCCATCGCTGCGCGTCGCCCGCGCCGTCGGAGCCACGCGGGCCGGGCGGTGGATCGACGAGCACGGCCGGCCGATGATCAGGCACGTGCTGCCGCTCCGCTGACCGCTGCCCCGGCCCCTGGCGTGCTCAGCATGAGTGCGGATACACAATCTGGCTGGTGCGGCCGGCGCGGCCGGTGCGGCTGGTTGGATTCGGGGAGTCATGTGCGGGTATTTAGCTGGAAGTCCCACACGATCGCGATGGCGGTATCCTTCCCGGCTGCGTTCGTGGCGGCCGGACACCAGCGCTGCAGCGACCAGATATCAGAAGGATGCTCGACGGCAGCGGGCGGCGTCGCGTCGTCGCTGACTGCCGGGTAGGGCAGGCGCGGCTCCTCGCAGGCGCGGACCTGCAGGCCAAGCGGGAGCGCGGCTGCCAGGTAGTCGCTGACGCGGTGATTCCGGTGCGGGAGATAGCCGAAGCGGCCGCCGGGCAGCGGCTGGACCACGGGCCAGTCGCTGCGCGAATCGGAGGTCACGACGTGACCGCCGGGACGCAGCACCCGGACGAACTCGGCGAACACGGGGCGCAGGTCGCGCACGTGGGTCAGCGCGAGCGAGCACACCACGAGGTCGACGTGCTGGTCAGGCACGGGCAGCTGGTGCAGGTCACCGGCACGGAAGTCGCCGCCAGGAACGCTGGCCCGGGCTACCGCCAGCATCTCCGCTGAGCTGTCGACGCCGATCACGGTGTGGCCGAGCGAGGCAAGGTACGCGGCGTGCCGGCCCGTACCGCAGGCCGCGTCCAGCGCGCTCCCGGCCGGCAAGCCGTCCAGGAAATGCCTGACGACGGGTTGCTCCAAATCGATCAGCCTATTGCCAGGCTGGTCATAATCCGCGGCCCAGGCGGCGTATCCCTCGACGGTGCTGACGGGCTGGGTCTCGGCCCCCTCGCCGAACTTCCCGGCCGCATCGAGCAACGCCCTGATCTCGGCGATCCTGGCGAGGGTGAACTCGCGGTCGTACTCGCCGTTGAACGCGCGCATTAACGCCGCGCCCTCCAGGCCGAGCAGGTAGGCCAGCGGGTGCTGATAGATCACCACCGCATGTTAGGGGCGGGCGCTCCGCAGGTTCCTCCTATTTTCCGGGGCAGTCACAGCGCGCGGCGCGGGATTCTGTCGGCACCTCGTGATAGTCCGGGAAGGAGGAGGGGGGAGAGCGACCGGAGGCGAGATGGACTGGTCGGAGATAAAGCGACGCCAGCCGCGCCTGGCCGAGCTCGGGCGGCAGCGCCTGATCGAGCCCGGCGTGGTGCTGGTGGGAACGATCAAACGCGACGGCACACCACGGATCAGCCCGGTCGAACCGTGGATCATGGACGGGGAGCTGTGGCTGTCCATGATGTGGGGGTCGACCAAGGCGGCCGACCTGCTCAGGGACCCGCGCATCCTGGTGCACAACGCGGTCAGCAGCCGGAGCGGTGCGGACGGCGAGTTCAAGCTGCGTGGCACGGCCCGCGCAGAGACCGGCCTCGCGGTGCAACGCCGGTACGCGGCTGAGGTCGCGCAGGCCCTCGGCTGGAACCCGGAGCCAGGCAGGTTCCACCTGTTCGCGGCCGGGTTCGAGCAGGTCAGCTACGTTCGCTACGACGACTCGACCGGCGACCAGTACGTCGCGCACTGGCCGCCGGCCCGTGAGTTCGTGCGGCGCGCGACGTCGCCGACGAGCGTCGGCAAGCCCGTGCCCCGCACCGGCATCTTGGTGCCCGACCCAGCCTGAGACCTGCCGCAGCGGCGGGCGCGCGTCACGGCGCCCAGGCGTACAGGCCGGTGCTGCTCGCGGTGTACAGGCAGCCGGTCGCGAAGGCGCCCTGCGGGAAGTCGTTGCCCTGGTCGAGCTGGGCAAGAAGAGCGCCGTCCGAGGCGTCGAAGAGGTAGGTCTCGTTCGGCGCCCCCGAGTTGTCGTACGTGCCGGCCGCGATCACGCCTGCCGCCGGGGCCAACCGCGGCCGCTGGCCCCGGTCCCGCGACCACCCCACGGCGAGTCCGACGGCGCACCCGGTCGCGGCCATGGCGACGGCGGTTCTGCGAACGGCAACGTGCAGCGAGCGCCTCATGCGCCTTCCTCCCCTTACGACCGGCGGCTGATTGTCAGCAATTATGCAGCGCTGGCCTTTATTCGGCGCGAAGAAGGCACTTTCGGATCCGGGACAAGATCCGCGGCGAGGAAAGCCGGCAAAGAAGGGGGCCCCCATGGACCCTTCCTCGCTGGCTTGGGGGGATGGCCGCCCATAGTCATCCCTCGGCGGTGCGGCGGACTAGCCCTTGTTGAACGGGGGCGACGAGCGGGTTCATGCTCGAGAACAGCCCGACCGGGTTCGGGTACCGGGCCCAGAGGTGCATGGTGATCAGGTCTGGGTGCCAGAACGTGAACTTCGCTCCCGACGGTGCCTTCTTCGCGCATGACTTGGCGTTCTTGTCCGGGATGAAGGTGCCGTCGGCGTAGTGGCATGCCGCGGGGAACGATCCGAACGTCGCGTTCGGCAACGGCGGGTTCTTCGGCATCTTCGTGAACACCCACTCCAGCGCGCCAAGCTGCCACCCGGTCTTGGTGTGCTCGTACACCAGGATCTGCGGCTTGCGGACGTTGAACCCGGAGATCTTCGGGTTCAGGTAGTGGAAGCCCATGTTCGGAATCATCTTCGTGATGATCATGTAGCCGTCGGCCTTCGCCTTGGCCAGGTTGAAGGCGTACTTCGCGGTGGCCTGCCTGGCCGCCGCGAGCTGCCCCGCGATCTGCAGCGACAGCGGGTCGGCAGACACGGTCATCTCGTGACCTGACTGCGTCCTGGCCGGCTGCGATGCGTTCAGCGGCCTCCTAGGATCCTTCCTGGACCCGGTAGATGTGATCGGCGACCAGTCCGTGAGCCTGCCGGTGCACTGCCGCCGCGGCATCGGCCGACGGCGCTTCGACCAGGCAGAAAATCCGCCCGGTTGCCTCGTCGACCCAGTACCTCAGGTAGCGAACGTCGAACTCGTCCTGGGCCTGCAGATCGGCGATGTGCGCCTTGGCGACGTCTTCCATAGCGACGCCGCCCGGCACGTCATGAGCATCCATGAAAAGCGGCACTTAGCTGCCTCCCTTTCCAGTCGTCGGAGTTACAACGACAACGGTAGGAAGGCGGGGCCCGCTTCTTGATCGGGAGAAATGCCTGGCTTGGCTGGCTGGCTGCCTAGATTGCCCAGCCGGTTACCCAGGTTGGGTGCCGATACCCATCTCGGCGGCCTGACGAGCCGCCGCGGTCCTGGACGAGCACCTGCGGATCGCTCTCGCCGGCGAACCGCAGCGCCCGTGCGTACTGAGCGGCAGCCTCCCGGTGCGCGCCGAGTTCTGACGATCGCTGTGCCGCCGCTGGCGCGTGCAGGAGCACGGCGCCGGCATTGCCGGCCCCTTCGGCGTGGTGCGCGAGCAGGGCAGGATCGGCGTTGCCCAGGTCCTCGAGCGCCGCGAGCAGCCGGACGTGCAGGTCCGACCTGCGGTGCGGCGCGATCGCGCCGTCGACGGCCATCCTGACAAGCTCGTGCCGGAAGCGCAGGTCGGGGCCATCCGGGATGAGCATTCCGCTCGCCAGCACCGCATCGACGGGAGAGCTCGCGCCGGGATGCACGGCCGCCAGCAAGGATGGGCTCACCCTGGCGCCGATGACGGCCGCAGTCTCCACGAGCTCGCGGGCACCCTGGCCGCAGCGGGCCAGCCTGGCGCCGACCGAGTCGCTGACCGTCGACGGCACCGACGGCCATCCGGCATCCAGCATCTCGCTCACGTAGAATGGGTTGCCGCCCGTGATCCTTTACAGCTCGGCTGCGTCGACGTCGCGTCGCTCGGCCAGCTGTCGCACGGCGCGCTCGGACAGCCGCGGCAGGCGCATCCGCCGGGTGGCGCGCTGCGTGGCGAGGTCGCCGAGGACGCTCCGGAGCGGATGGTCGGCGGCGACCTCGCTGGCCCGGTAGGTGACCAGCATGAGAGCGGTCTTGCGGCTCAGCCGTCGCCCGAGGAAGTTCAGCAGGTCGATCGTGGCCTCGTCGGCCCAGTGCACGTCCTCGATGACGGCCACGGTGAATGTGGCAGGCGAGCCGACCTCGGCGAGGAACGCCGCGAAGAGCTGGTCGCGCGGTGCGCCCTGACGGCACAGCGTGGCCAGCTCCCCGTCTAGCTGCGATCCGATGTCAAACAGCGGGCCGAGCGGACGCGGCGTCAGCAGCCCGTCGCACGCTCCCCACAGCCAGCGGACCCCTTGAGCTGCTGCTGGAACGCCTCAAGCAAGGCTGTCTTGCCGATGCCGGACTCGCCGGATACCAGGATCAGCCGGCCGTCGCCCTGCCTGGCCTCGCGCGCGTACTCAGCCAGCGTGCCCAGGAACGACTCGCGTTCCAGTAGTTCCATTGCCTAGGGCCCCCCACGACCCCGCTCCACAGCACGGATTGTAAGACATTGCGGCCATTCCGGTGTCTGCGCGCGAGCCGGCGCACCGTCCGCAGGCTGGCGCGCTGCAAGCGTGAAACCCATAATGAGCGGCAACAATCTCGACCGGAGATCAGGCAGCACTATGGGTCTTGTCCGCCGCAGGAAGGATGTGCCAGGTGAGTCCTGCCCGTAAGTCGCTGGTCGCCGCGTTGCGTCAGGGGGTCCGGCACGGTCAGGAAGCACCGGACGCCCTTGCGCAGGAACGGGCCGAGCAGGCCAAGGCCAGGGTCCGGCTGCTGATCGAGATCACGGCCAGGGCGGGGGAGTACCGCAAGGGCCTGCTGGCCGCGGTCGCCAAGCTCAGCACGGAAGAGGCGTCGATCATCGGCGACCTCGAGCGGAACGGCCTGCAGGTGCCGCAGTTGCACGACGTGCTGTGCGGCGGTCACGTGCTCGTCGACGACCCGCAGCTGTACGAGGACTGGCATTTCAAGAAGGTCAGTCATCTGCGGATATCGAGCCATCATCGCGACATCGACAAGAAGAAGTACCCGGACATCGGCATGCGCGGCTATGTCGTCAGGGAGAAGCTGCACGGGCGGACGGCGACCGGCACCTGGGTGCAACTGGAGAAGACCCCAGCCGCGTTCGGCAAGCGCAAGCTGCCGAGCATGGACGACGTCCGGCACCTCATGGACTACGTGGTCTACCGCGTGACGCGGAGCAACGTCGGCCCGTGGGGCCTGTCAAGGCGGACCGAGCGCCGGCCCATGTACCTGTCGCCTGACCTCGCGGTGCCGACCCCCTTGCCGCCGCCAGTCGCCGATGCCGTGGCGGCGACGCTGCGGAGGATCGAGGAGCAGGACGACGTCACCGCGGTGTCGTCCGACCTGGCTGGCAGGTTCCCGCCGCCCGATCGGGTGGACCCGGTCCTCGACCTGGGCAGGGCTCTGCCGGGACGGGCGGGCCGCGGCCTGTTCGGCAACTCGGCAGTCTGGGTAACAGAGACTCCATCGCGGGCGGCGGCGGCGATCCTCAGCAAGGACCGCGCCCAGCCGCAAGCCGAGCACCGCTGGGCAGACGGGGGGCTGTTGTGAGCCAGCAGCCGGCGCACGGACCGGCTGGCGGTCAGGCGGCGGTTCCGGCCGGCCTGGTCGCCGCCGTGGTCGACCTGGTGGGAACCGGCCCTGTGATGCTCGGGGCGTACACGATCGCCGAGCTCACGGCCGTCGATGCGATAGTCGACTTCCTGGAGGCCAGGCCCTCGGACGAGGCGATCGCCGAGGCGGTGCGGTCTCTCGCGGCCAGGCAGCTGCTCGTGGCAGGGACCGCCGACGGGCAGGTGCAGGTTCGCGGCGACCTGGGCATCGCGGTGGCCTTCCAGCAACGGGCCAGGCTGGTGCTGGACGCCAGGGCGACCGGGACGGTGCCTGGCGAGCCGTGGCGGATCCTGTTGCTCCCGCAGCCCGAGCCGATCTGCCTGATCGTCCGGATCGATGCGCTCGGCGTGCACGAGCTCGGGCTGTACAGGACCGACGACGCTCTCGGCCGCCTGACCGACTGGCTGCCGCATGGCGAACTCGCCGAACGCGCGGACGTGGACGCCGATGAGCTGATCGCAGCGGCCGAGCGGTCCGCGCTCGTCACCGTCACCCGGTACACGACGGCGGGTTCATCCGAGGTCGCGGGCGACAGCACGGACCTGGTGCTGGCCAGGCACCGCGGCGCCCTGCACGCGTTTGAACGCAGCGGCGATGAGACGCACGCCCTCGTCCGGCGGCGGTTGCACGGCGACAACGTCAGGGACACGATCGCGGCGATGCTGACGTAAACCGAACGCGTGCGCTGGTCAGAGCCAACGTTGAGGCGAGGTTAGCATGACTGGCATGTCGGAAATACCAGGCGCACGGCGCAGGATTACTGTCGACGTCGACAGCGCGCTGAACCAGCGCCTCGTGGAGATGGCCAGGTGGCAGGGGGTCAGCGAGGAGGATCTGCTTGCCCAGATGATTGAGCAGTACCCGAGGAACGCCGGCCAGCGGAGCGTAACGGTCGATGTCAGCGAGCCTGCTGCCGCCCGGCTAGGTGCGGCCGCCGCGACTATCGGGATGAGCGAAGAGGAGCTGATCGTCGAGGCCATCGACACCTACTCGCCGGTAAAGGCGGCCAGATGGCCCGGCCTGGCAGTTCCCGCCTTGCTGGCGGCGCTCCCGCTGGTGCTGATGTTCGTGTCGCCCCCTCTCGGCCGTTCTGCGTCCGCGGCGGCCTGGACCGTGTTCGCCTTGGCAATGCTCGCGTGCTGCGTTGGCGCCGGGTACTGGATAGTTGTCGCGTTGTTCGCCGAGTGGATGGTGATCAAATACGGGATAGCGGGCCTGGTCTCCATGGCCGGGTGCGGGGCCCTCGCGGTACTGTCCGCGTTCACCTACGGCTACTGGCTGCTAGGCAGCCTGACACCGGCCTCGTTCAACCTGCCGTTGTCGCGTGTCGACGCGGCCTACTTCTCCCTCGGGACGTTTACCACGACGGGCACCGGCCGGTTCGTGGCGCAGTCGTCATTGGCCGAGTTGCTTGTCTCTTGCCAGGTTGTACTCGGCTGGGGCTTCGTGGCCGTACTTCTTGCCTTGCTCGTGCCGCGGGCCGCTGCGGCTCGTAAGCGCCTGTCGACTGGCCGGATCATCGTCCGCGCCCGCTCCACGGACTAGGGCGCGGTGGAGCGGCACGCTCCGGCACCGCAGCCGACATCCAGCACCCGCCGGCACCGCCGCCGCATCTGACGCAGCAGCAGCCGGTGATATTACGCGTTGTGATCCCAGTCGAGCACAGCCAGACGCTACCGAAGGTCAGCGAACTTCGGTGTACTCGCTGCGGTCCAGTCGCACGACGTCGGCGTAGTCGCCGCCCTCTGCCTCAGGGACGGTGAACTGGCCGCCGTCCTGCTGCACGACTTGGAAGATGTGTCCGGAGACCAGCCTGCGCAGGTGCCGCATCCCGCTCATGCCCGCGACTATGACAGCCGTGGCGGCGGCGAGGAGCGAGCCGCCAAACAGCACGAGCCCGCCGGCGACGTGTCCAAGCATCATCATCACGACTCCGGCCAGCAGCGCCACCGGCACGGCCGCCAGCAGCAGCAGCGCGAGCAGCGTCACGGCGATCACGGCCTTTGCCGACCTGTCCGGTGTCCGCTCCGCGTACCAGCCGGTCATCACACTCACCTCGCAAAGGGCCGGACTGCCCGCAAGTTCCAGGCCGTCTCAGCAACACGATATGTCGTGTCCTTCCTGTCAACGCCCCGCTCGGTCAGAATCTTCCCGTGTCCGCCAGGCGCTCGCGCTTGGACGTCAGAGCCGGCGTATGCCGGATCGCTGGCAAGGGCAGCACAGTCAGCATCAATGTGCTGCCGATGGTCGCCCGCGCGCATCCCGGCCAGGTCATCGGTGATGTGGTGGGCGAGCGCTCTACGAACGCGCGCTCTAATTGTCAGAGGGTGCCGGTAGCATTATCGATAACAAATTCGTTCGCCGCGTCTCGCCCCGGAGCCGCCATGCACCACCCGCCCGACACCCCGCCCCCGGACGACGGCCCGCTGGCCGGCTTCGACCCCGACACTGTTGGGCTGGACTTGGCCGGGATCGCGATGCGGGACGAGCCGTCCGACGCCGAGCTGTACGGTCTCGACATCGGCCCGGACGACGACGGTCAGGGTGACTGGGTGACCGGGGTGGTGCTGGCCGGGCCGGGCGAGGCCTTCGCCGACGGCGGCCCGCTCGGCCAGCTCCCGCCGGACGGGGCGCTGGCCGGGCTGTCCGGCCGCGCCTACGACGCGGGGCTGGGCGGGATGTCGGATGACGCGCTGGTCGGGCTGCTGCACGCGTCCCGGCGGGTGTCGGCGTGGCAGTCCGGGATCGAGCTGGCCGCGGTCGCCGAGCTCGACCACCGCCGCCTCCGCGACGCGGCCCGCCCCGGCTGGTCGAAGGTCAGCGAGCATGTCGCCGCGGAGCTGGCCGCAGCGCTGGTGCTGACCGGCCGGTCCGCGGACCTGCTGCTGGGCCTGGCCCGCGACCTCGCCAGGCTCCCCGCCGTCCTGCGCGCCCTGCTGGCCGGGGAGATCGACCGGGCCCGGGCGGCGGTGTTCGCCGCCGAGCTCGCCGCGCTGAGCGGCCGGGACGCGAACGTCGCCGCGGCGGCGTTCTTGCCGGAGGCGCCGGGACTGACGACCGGGCAGCTGCGGAACGCGCTGCGGGCCCTGGTGCTGCTGCTGGACCCGGCCGCGGTCCGCCGCCGGATGACGAAGGCCCGCGCCGACGCCCGGGTCGAGGCGTGGCAGGAGAGCTCGGGGAACCTGGCGCTGGCCGGCCGCGAACTCGACCCCGCGGACGCGGCAGCGGCGGACCGGCGGATCACCGCCATCGCCCAGGCCCTGAAGGACCACGGCGCCGCCGGCACCCTCGATCAGCTCCGCGCCGCCGTGTTCACCGCCCTGCTCGCCGGCCAGCACCCCGACACCCTCCTGCCCGCCCCCGACCCCGCCGGTGACCCCGAACCCGCCGGGCTCGCGGGCGGCGGGACGGTCAGCTGCCGGGCCGCCGACGTGCCGGCCGGCGGGCTGGCGGCGCTGACCGGGACGGTGCACCTGACGCTGCCCGCCGCCACCTTCCTCGGCCAGGCCGACCTGCCCGGCGAAGCCGCCGGCCTCGGCCCCCTGGACGCCTGGACCAGCCGCCGCCTCGCCAACCGGCTCGCCGCCAGCCCGCACACCCGCTGGCAGGTCACCCTCCTGCACCCCGACGGCACCGCCGCCGCGCACGCCACCGCCCGCGGCCGACCCGGCCCGCGCGCCGGCCCCGCCGCCTGCCGCGGCTGGATAACCCGGCTCCGCTACACCCCGGTCAGCACCGGGTCCTGCCCCGCCGGCTGCGGGACCCCCGGCTACCGGCCCGCCGCCCCCGCAGCCAACCTGATCCGCGCCCGGAACCGGACCTGCACCTTCCCCGGCTGCCGCCGCCCCGCCGCCGCCTGCGACCTGGACCACACCATCCCCTGGGACCAAGGCGGCCCCACCTGCCCCTGCAACCTCGGCCCACTGTGCCGAAAGCACCACAGGACCAAGCAGGCGCCCGGCTGGACGCTCACCCAGCCAGAACCCGGCACCCTCGAATGGACTACGCCCCACGGCCGCCGATATACCGTCCGGCCGAGCACCTACCTCAGCTAGCCACGGCGCGTGCCGCCGATGGTGCTGGCGACCCGGACCTGGGCCACGGCAGCTGAGCGCGCCGGCGACTACGGGACCCGGCTTAGCTGCTCGCGGAGGCGAGAATCTGGATCGTCTGGCCGTGATCAGCGCCTCGAAGCGATCCTGCCCGCCGGCAACCACCTCAGCCGGCGCTCAGTGCATCAATGGCGCCATCGGTGGTACCGCTGCATGATCGACTATGCAGGGAATTGATTCAGCGACTCACGAGGCAGGCCAGCGGTGACCCGGAGCCGCCAGCGCCAGGAACCTGCGTTCACGCGCAGCCGGCCGTGCGGCCCGGCCCTGCGCAGCCGGCGTGCCATGGGCTTCCTGCCATATCGTGACAGTGACGGCATATCTGCCGCGTTTGCGAGATTGCTGAACCATCCGAATGTTCGTCCTGGCGGCCGATGCTGGCCGATACTCAGCGGGTGGACGTTCGCCGGAAGACCTTCGCCGGCGAGGCGATAAAGCAGCTGGGATTCCTTCAGGCCGAGCACGGCTTCGCCGGGCCAGACGTCGAGCGCGAGGCCAGCCCAGGGACCACTGTCCGCGTCAGATACCGCCGAGACGGCATCACCATCGAGGCGAGTCTGGTCCTGTGGTATATGGGCGAGCAATATGTCGCCACCACGCACGTCGTCGGCATCCGCGATGGCGCAGCGCTCCGCACCGAGATCGGCCGCAACACCGCGCACACCGGCTACCAGATGCGTCGGGCACTCAAGCTGCAGGCCGAAACCGTCCGAGCGGCAATGCGCAGGCCCCGACAGCTACGCGTTGCACGTGGCTGGAGCCGGCCGCGGTCTCGCCCTGACAGCCTCCAGCGCGGCCGTCCCATGTCCGTCCCGGATGCCTCCCGCCGGCCGCTGTTCCGCACGCGAACCGGCCGGGACCTGGAAGGTCCCTGGGTCGAGTCCCGGCTACCCTCGAATGGATCACACCCGAGGCCGCCGAGACACCGTCACCCCAGCACCTACCTGTGCTGAGTTACCCGCCGACTCTTTCGCTGCAAAGCAGACCTGGCGAGGTTGGCGTGTGTGCCTGGTAGTGGGCTAAACATGGGCCGGCGAGCCCTTATCGAGCCGCGACTCTCCGTATCTCTCGAGCGTTTCGCGAGTGGCGCCGACTCAATGCGCAATCATGTGGCCACGAGCCTGCATGGAAAGCCGGGCTGCACTCACTGGGGGATTCACAGTTAGGCTGGGCTGTGGCGACGATCGTTGCATTTCACGCTCATCCGGACGATGAGGTGCTACTGACCGGAGGGACGATCGCCTTGCTCGCGGCCGAGGGCCATCGGGTGATCATCGTGATGGCCACCAGCGGTGAAATATGGCCTGGCCAGCATGAGGGCCGGCGGCTTGAGGAGTTGCGGGCGAGTGCGGCGATCCTCGGCGCGGACAAAGCGGTTCATCTGGGTTATGCCGACAGCGGGCACGGGCCGGTTCTGTTCGATGATCCGCCCGGCGCCACCCGGTTCGCGCGGGCGGATGTTGAGGAGGAGGCCGCGGGACAGCTCGCCGACCTGCTGGCCGACGAGCACGCCGACCTGCTGCTCAGCTACGACTCGCAGGGCGGCTATGGCCATCGCGACCATGTCCGGGTGCACCAGGTCGGCGCCCGGGCGGCCCGGCTCGCCGGCGTGCGCGTCGTGGAGGCGACGGTGCCCCGCGAACTGGTGGCCCGCGCCGCCCGACTGCTGCTTCTGCTTCGCCTGGTGACCCGCCATCGTCTCGAGGAGATGCGCGGCTACGGGATGCCGCGGTCCGCGATCACCCACCGGGTCGACGTTCGCCGCTATGCGGCGCAAAAGCGGGCCGCGCTCGCAGCGCACCGGACGATTGTGGCTGGCCGGGGCAGAACGGCCAGGTTGTTCCGTGCACTGACGAGAGCCCCCCTGCCGGTTTTCCGTATCGCCTGCGGGACCGAGTGGTTCGCCGAACCCGGGGGACGGACGGGCGAACTCGTCGCCGCCGGCCGGGTCACCAGGGCCTGACCGCCGCGTTAGCCCGGAGTTGCTGTAGCTCTCTTAGCGTTGTCGTCCTGAGGTGCTGAAAGTCGCTGGCTGTGGCTATCTGGTGTAGCCACGAAATAGGCGTGTTGATCCAGCGGTTTCCGGCACATGCCCGGTATGATCGCGGCTATGACGGCACGTGGCGGGGCGATGCATGTAGCCCGGAACCGGCGGACGTACGTGGCGAAGTCCGGGGAGCGGCGGGTGTATGAGTCGGTGCTGGTCCGGCGTACCTTCCGGGACGGCGGCAAGGTCCGGCACGAGACGCTGGCGAACCTGTCGGCGCTGCCGGCCGAGGCGGTGTCCGCGATCGAGGCCACCTTGAAGGGCGAGCGGCTGGTGCCGGCCGGGCAGGCGGTGACGATCACCGCGTCGGTGCCGCACGGCCACGTCGCTGCGGTGCACGCCATGGCGGTGAAGCTGGGGCTGCCCGCGCTGCTCGGCCCGGCCTGCGCCGAACGGGACCTGGCGCTGGCGCTGGTCATCGGCCGGGTCGTGGCCCCGGCGTCGAAGCTGTCCACCCTGTCCTGGTGGGGTGATGTCACCCTCGGGACGGACCTGGGCGTCGCCGGCGCGTCGACCGACCAGATCTACGCGGCGATGGACTGGCTGGGGCACCGGCAGGACCCGATCGAGAAGCAGCTGGCCGCCCGGCACCTGGGCCCGGCGCCGAACCCGGCGCGGATGGCGCTGTTCGACCTGTCGTCCTCATGGGTGGAAGGCACGCACTGCCCGCTGGCCGCCCGCGGCTACTCCCGCGACGGCAAGAAAGGCACGCTGCAGATCGAGTACGGGCTGCTCACCGACCCGGCGGGCCGCCCGGTCGCGGTCCGGGTGTTCCCCGGCAACACCGGCGACCCGGCCGCGTTCACCGGCATCGTACAGGTGGTGCGGGACACGTTCGGGCTGGGGCAGATGGTCATGGTCGGCGACCGCGGCATGATCACCAGCGCCCGCATCGCCGCGCTGAACCAGCTGGACGACGGGACGCAGCGGCAAGACCCGTACGGGTGGATCACCGCGCTGCGCGCCCCCGCGATCCGCAAGCTGATGGCCGATGACGGGCCGCTGCAGCTGTCCCTGTTCGATCAGCAGAACCTGGCCGAGATCACCAGCCCGGACTACCCCGGCGAGCGGCTGATCGCCTGCCGCAACCCGGTCCTGGCCGCCGGCCGCGCCCGCACCCGCGAAGAACTCCTGGCCGCCACCGAGAAGCTCCTCGCCCCCCTCATCACCCGCGTGGCGGCCGGGCGGCTCACCGGCGCCGGGGCGATCGGCGTGGCCGTGGGGAAGGTGATCAGCAAGTACAAGACCGGCAAGCACTTCCAGGTCACCATCACCGGCACCAGCCTCACGGTCACCCGCGACCAGGCCCAGATCGAGGAGGAAGCCGCCCTGGACGGGTTCTACGTGCTGCGCACCCCCGTCCCCGCCACCGACCTGGATGCCCCCGGCGTGGTCACCGCCTACAAGAACCTCAAATACGTCGAGCGGGACTTCCGCCACATCAAAGCCGGCGACCTGGACCTGCGGCCCGTCTGGCACCACCTCGAAGAACGCGTCCGGGCCCACGTCCTGATCTGCATGCTCGCCTGCTACCTGACCTGGCACCTGCGCCGCGCCTGGGCCCCGCTGACCTTCACCGACGAGAACCCGCCCCCGCCCGGCGACCCCGTCGCCCCCGCCACCCGCTCCCCGGCCGCCCAGGCCAAAGCCTCCCGCCAGCACGACCCGGCCGGCCGCCCCTACCGCAGCTTCCGCGGCCTGCTCGCCCACCTGGCCACCCTGACCCGCAACCAGGTCCGCTTCGCCGGCGCCACCGCCACCGTGCCCATGCTCACCGAACCCACCAGCGCCCAGCGCGAGGCATTCAACCTCATCGGCGCCCCCATCCCGCTCACCCTAAAGTAGCCAGAACAACAGCCCCCGCGTAGACAGCAAACCGCAGGCCAGAACCCGCAACCACGTACTCAATCAGCCGTAACTTCGGACTAGCTGGGTTCGAGGCAGAACTCGTTGCCTTCAGGGTCGGCCATGACCACCCAGCCAGCACCGGGCGGCTGGCTGCCGCTGACGGTCGCTCCGAGCCCGGTGAGGCGGGTGATCTCTTGTTCCTGGCTGCGATCGCGCGGGAGCATGTCGAGGTGCAGGCGGCTCTTGGCGGTCTTGGGTTCTGGGACAGTCACGAAGTACAGCCGGGTGAATCCGTCGTCGGGCGGTCCGACGCTGTACTCCGCGTGGCCGGGTTCGACGTTCTCCTCGTGCAGGGCCCAGCCAGTCACGGCCGCCCAGAATTCCGCGACGGAACGTACGTCAGAGCAGTCGAACGTGACGTTGAGAATGGCCGATGTCATAGCAAGCTCCACGGTGTCTCTCGAAAGTAATCGGTCCGCCAGAGTCGCCGCGCCTGCGCTCACGGGCGCTTCAAAAACCTGAAGTAGAAAGCCCCGAAGACCAGGACGATTCCGACGTTTACCGCCAGCCGGGGCCAGAAGTGGTGCCGGAAGAACAGGACGTCCACGCCGACCACCACGGCTACCATTGCGAGCACGTAAAGCACGACGGCTGCGGGTCTTCGCACTGGTTCGTTCTACTGCATGCGATGCGGTGGAGCAAGAGCGGCCCGGGGCTATACGACCGGCTCGCCGAACGGGGTGAAGCAGTACAGGCCGTGGTCCTCTGCGCCGACGAACACGGAGTTGTCCATGATCACCGGGCTGCCGCTGAGGCCCGCGCCGGTCTTGGCCAGCCAGACGACCTCGCCGCCGATCCGCAGGCCGCTGACGGTGCCGTCCGAGGACTCGGTGAACAGCATGCCGTTCGTGACGCTGACACCGGTGACGGGGCCGGCCAGCGGCTCGCTCCACATCCTGGACCCGTTGCTCACGTGCAACGCGGTGATGCTGCCGTTGGCCGCGCCGACATACAGGTGGCTGGACTGATAGGCCATCGGGCCCGTGATCGAGGTCTTCCCGACCGACTTGGACCAGTTGTGCGCGCCGGTCGCTACGGAGAACGAGGAGACCGCGCCGTTCGCCGCGCCGATGAACACCTTGCCGCGCGCGATCACGGGGCTGTTCTTCACCGCGCCGCCCACGGTGACGTGCCAGCGCCTGGACGGCGCTGCGCCGCTGACGCGGAAAGCGGTGACCGTCCTGCTGTTGTCGCCGACGACCAGCGTCGAGCTAGACGTGTCGAGTGCGGGCGATCCGTCGATCGCACCTGGCACGGTCGCGGTCCAGCGCACCTTGCCGGTCCGCTCCGTGATCGCGTAGAGCTTGTGGTCCTCCGCGCCGACGTACACCACACCGTGGTAGATCAGCGGCGAGGATTTCACCGGCCCGCCGGTCTTCACCGTCCAGGCCGGCTTGCCGGTGTGCTCGGCATAGGCGCTCACCTTGTCGTTCGAGGATCCTGCCACGACCAGCCCTGCCGCGGGATCCACCGCAGGCGAGGAATCCACCGCACCGCCCAGCGAGGCCGTCCAGGCCAGCGCGCCGGTCAGGATGTGCACCGCGGTCAGCGTCCCGGCGGTGTCACCGGCGAACGCGAGCTGGTTGGCGACCGCTGGCGAACTGTCGATCGGCGCGCCGGCGGAGTACGCCCAGTACGGCTGCATCCGGTACTGCTTGCCGGGGGTGACCTCTATGGACAGCACCCGGTCGTTGGGTTCGTCGCTGGTGCGCCCGGGATCGTGACCGGCCTGCGACCACGGGCCGGTCACGTACAACGGGGCGGTGGCCAGCCGGCCCGAGGATGCGCCGGTCGCCGTGATGGCGGACAGGCCGAAGTCGTAGCCGGCCGGCACCGCGATCCGCTTCCGCGCGAACCCGCCGCCCGAGCCCGCGGTCGCCGTTGCGAGCCGGTGGCCGGGCAGCGACAAACGCACCTTCTCACCAGACCTGAAGCCCGACCCGGTAGCGAACACCGTGCCGCCCGGCGCCGCCTGGACGACCGAGAGCCGCACCCGTGGCCCCGCCGCGGCGGGCTTGACCGTCACGGTCGTGCGGACCAGCGCCGTGTCCGCGAGGCCATCGGCGTCCACGGCCCTGGCCGTGAACGTCAGCACGGCGCCCTGACGGGCGGCAGGCACCCCGAGCGTCCAGTTGCGCTGTGAACCTGTGCCGCTCAGCGTGGCGTGGTTCCATGCCGGGCCGGCCTGCCACGTGTGTTTCGCGGCGTTCCACCAAGGCCCGGCCGCGCCGTTCATCTGTACGGCCACGGCCACGGCTTGGACCGCCGCCGAGCCGGCCCTGGCCGTGCCCGCCGCCGCCACCGGCTTGCTGCCCGGGTTCGGGATCACCGAGCCAGAGGCTGGTGAGGTGATGGAGGTCGTTGGTGCCGTGCCGTTGGCGCCGCCTATCGCCAGGTCGTAGAGGAAGCCGTCGGCCGAGCCGATGATGAGGTCGCCGGCCGAGTCGGCGGCGGAGCTGATCACGTAGCCGGCTGTCTGGTAGCTGTACAGCGGCGCCCCCGTGGCCAGGCTCCGCACTTCGATTGCGCCCTTGAGGTCGCCGTAGACGACAACCTGCTGGCCCGCCGGGCCGGTGACCAGCGGCGAGGACAGGACCTCGGTGTCCGAGGGGCCGGTCTTCTCCGACAGCCAGATCTGCTTGCCGCTCACCGCGTCGACCGCGGCCACGCCCAGCGGCGTACCGAAGACCAGCGTCCGCCCGGCCAGCGCTGCCGTGGAGCGGCCGCCGTTGTGGTTGGCGCCGGTCGCCGCGCCGTAGTCGAAGGTCCATCTCAGCTTGCCGGTGGTCAGGTCTATCCCGTAGAGGATCCGGTCCTTGCCCGGCACGTAGGCCATGCCGTCCGCGATCCCGTTACGCCCTGGCGGGGAGATCACCGCGCCGGTGCCGAAGTCGTTGAGGCCGCCCTTGAGCGAGGCGACCCGCCACAGCGTCGCTCCGGTCTTGGCGTTGAGCGCGTAGATGGCGCAGTCCGGGTCGCCGCTCCCGAAGATCACAAGGGGGACGCCGTGCGCGTTCACGCCGTACGAGTCGGGGCTCCACGTGCCAGAGAACGCCGGATAGGGGTTGCGCTTCCATTCGACCTTGCACGTCTTGTCGCTGATCGCCACCATCGGGCCCTGGATCGCGCCCTCGTCCTGCACGCCCACGAACAGCGTGGTGACGCCGCCTGGCGTGCCGATGACCGGGCTGGCGAAGTCGACGCCCGTCCCGAGCGAGAGCTGGCACTGGACCGCGCCGGTGTTCGCGTTGACCTTGATCATCCGGCCGCTGACGCCGGTGCCAATCCACACGTGGCCGGCTGAGACCTCCGGCGTGGCGTGCAGCGGGACACCGAAGGGATCCGACCACACGATCGAGCCATTCGCGGTGTTGACGGCCTCGAAATCACCGTTTTCGTTGGCAACATAGGCGAGCGTCGTGTTCAGTTTCGTGCTGAACTGCGTGACGGGCGAGGAAAGCACCGGGCCGAAGGTATGGGTCATCCAGCGCACGCCGAGCTGGCCAGCATTGGACGCTGAGATCGCCCGGTCGGCGGACACGCCGGTCAGGTTCGGGTTGCCGTGGAATGTTGGCCAGTTCGCGAACGGCGGCGCGGCTGGCGCGGCCTGGGCATGGTTCTGCCGAGCCGCGGCGCCGGCCTGTCCGAGGGAGACCGCCGAGGCCGGCGCCGCGCTGGTCAGCGCCGTGACGACGGCAGTCAGCGCGGGCAGGGTCGTGCCGATCGCCATACGGGACCGCAGTCGTGTGCTGCTCCTCGTGCGCACCGGCGCCTCCAGGTCGATTTATTGCATTGTTGATCATGCGGGTGAGCGGCGCGCCTCGATCAGGAACCGAACTGTCGTCGCGAGGAACGGGCCGTCGGCCTGAATGCCTTCGTGCAGGGCTCGGAGCCGGTCGCGATAGGCATCCACCGTGAATCCCGGCACGATCCAGATGACCTTGCGCAGGAAATGAACGACGGCGGCGACGTCGTCGAATTCCATCCGGCCCCGGAACTCGCGCAGGTCTGTCACCGTGAGCCCGGCTCGCTCCGCCGCGAGTACTGACCATTTCGGGTCGCGTGTGGCGGCGCCCGGCTGGGGCCTCGGGCCCATCATGAAATCGGTCAGCTCGCGCACCGAGCCATCGCCGACGTCCTGCGAGAAATACGTGCCGCCGGGCTTCAGCACCCTGGCGACCTCGCCCCACGGCACCGCGACCGGGTGACGGCTCACGACGAGGTCGAACGTCCCGTCAGCGAACGGCAGGTCAGCGAGCTCGTTCTCGACCGGCACGACCCGCGCGCCGAGCCTGGCCAGGTTGCGCGTGGCCACCTCGATGTTCGGCGGCCATGACTCGGTGGCCGCCAGCGCTGGCGGTCCCGCGGGGATGCTGGCGAGCACCTCACCACCGCCGGTCTGCAGGTCAAGCGCGGCCGCGTCCGGAACGCCGGCCAGCGCTGACATCCGGGCGCCGAGCATCCTGGCGTACCCCCAGGGCGGCCGTTCCTCGGCGGCCCGGCCCTCGAACCAGGAGAAGTCCCAGCCCGCGACGTCGGCGGCGGCTCCCTCGGCGACCAGATCCTCGAAGCTAGGCACGCGTGCTGTCCGCCTTTCCTAGTGGCCCGAGCCCGTCCTGCCCTTGTGCACTCTATTGCGACGGAAACGTAGGGAGCTGCGTTGACAATTATTGCCTATTACGTTAATTATTGTCTGCGTGGACAGGGATCGGCTCGGCGATGCCGGGGTCGCCGGGGTCGCCGGGGATCTTTGACGCCCTCGCCGACCCGACTAGGCGGCGGGTGGTCGAGCTGCTCGGCAGCAAGCCCGCTCGTGCGGGCGAGCTGGCCTCGGCGACCGGTACCTCGGCGCCGGCGATGAGCAAGCACCTGCGGCACCTGCTGCGGGCAGGCCTGGTCGCCGACGAGCGGGACTCCGCCGACGCGCGGGTCAGGGTCTTCCGGCTGCGGCCGCAGCCGGTAGCGGCGATCCAGGCCTGGCTTGACCAGCTCCAGGCGCACTGGGACGAGCAGCTCAGGTCGTTCCAGCGGCACGTTGGCCAGCGGCACGTCGAGGAGGGGGAACGGAAGTGACCAGTCCAGTGTCCGTGTCCAGTTCGGTCACCGTGAGCGTCAGCCCGCAGGTGGCGTTCACCGCCTTCACCGGCGAGATGGACCTGTGGTGGGTGCGCGGGCCGATCAACTTCTTCGATGCGGCGCGGGCGGTCAGCATGGTCTGCGAGCAAGGGGTCGGCGGCCGGATCCTGGAGATGTACGGGCCTGACCCGGCGGACGCGCTGGAAGTCGCCAGGATCACGGCGTGGCAGCCGGGGGAGCGCCTCGCCTGGCACAGCTCCCTCGACGACGTCGACGTCGAGGTGACCTTCGCGCCGGCAACCGAGGGGACGACCGTCCGGGTCCAGGCGACCATCCCGGCCGGCGGGCAGGACCGCGGCGGCACGTTCTGGCAGCGGGTCGTTCCTGATTGGTTCGGCGCCTGGTGCGCCCGCAGGGACGCCGCGCCACGGGAGCCCGACGAGGTCGACCGGCTCGGCGTCGCCGTCTACTACGCCAGGCCCGTGACGGCCGCGCGCTGGCTGGCCGACGCGTTCGGGCTCAGGTCGCCGCGCGGCCTGCCCGTCCCCGAGCCAGGGCAGGACCCGGACGCCGAGCGCACCTGGCTGGAGTTCCGGGTCGGCCGCTGCTCGGTGCTGGTGTTCAAGACTGAGACGAGCAACGCCGAGACCGGCCAGGCCGGGCCGGCGCCCATCACGCACGTGCCGTGGATCTACGTGGACGACCTGGACGCGCACTTCGCCGCGGCCAGCGCTGCCGGGGCGAAGATCGTCGAGCCGGTCAGCCAGCATGGGTTCCGCGCCTACCAGGCCGAGGACCTGGAGGGGCACCGCTGGACGTTCGTCCAGGCCCGCCCGACCATGCGCTGATGACGCGGCCGGCACGGTCCCGGCTAGCCTGCTGCGTGTGGGAGCGTACGAACGCTACGTGCTGCCGCGGATCATCGACGTCGCCTGCCGTGGCGGGACGCGGGACGGTCTGCGGCGGCGGGTGTGCGCGGGCCTGGCCGGAGAGGTGATCGAGGTCGGCTTCGGGTCCGGGCTGAATGTTCCCTTCTATCCCGCCGCGGTCACGGCCGTCAGCGCGGTCGAGCCGTCCGACGTAGCCTGGCACCTTGCCGCGAAGCGGCTGGCCGCGGCGAGCGTGCCGGTCAGCCGGGTCGGGTTCGACGGCCAGTCGCTGCCGGTCGGCGACGGCAGTTTCGACGCCGCGCTGAGCACCTGGACGCTGTGCACGATTCCCGACGTGGCCGCGGCGCTGACGGAGTTGCGCAGGGTGCTCAGGCCAGGCGCCCAGCTGCACTTCCTGGAGCACGGGCTGGCCCCTGAGGAGCGGGTGCGCCGCTGGCAGTACCGCCTCGACCCGCTGCAGCAGCGGTTCGCCGGCGGCTGCCACTTCACCAGGCCGATCGCTGACCTGCTGACCCGGGCCGGCTTCACGATCACGGCGCTCGATGAGTTCTACGAGCCGGGCCCGAAGGTGGCCTGCGCCGACTCGCTCGGGGTCGCTACGTCACCGGCCAGCTGAGCGCTCTGCCCCGCGCAAATTGTGTTGAGCGGCTTCGTACCAGGCCTGCATCCTTGATGGCATGGTCCTTGACGAGCTGTCCGTAGATCTGAGCGCCGCGGAGCTCGTCGATGCGCTGGCGGACCCGCACCGCTGCTTCCAGGCTTACCAGCGGCTTCGCAGGCTTGGTCCAGGGGCAAGCGCGCCGGCCAGGGCTGGCCTGCGGCATCCGAGCGCGCAGGTGCGCGAGTACTGCTGCCTGGTACTCGACCACCTGATGGACGCGGAAAGCGGATCCGCCCTGACCGACGCGCTTGATGATCCAGCGGAGCGGGTCAGGCTTGCTGCCGCGCACGCGCTGGCCTGCGAACGATGCAAGGAGGGCTCGTGGCGCCCGGCAGCCGCTTCTGTGCTGCCGCGCGCGATCGCGCTGCTCGCTGCCGACGAGTCCGCTCATGTCCGCGCCATGGCCGTGGAGCTTGTCGGACTCTGGGTGCACAGCCACCCGGCAGCCTGCCTCGCGATCGAGCGGGCGGCAGCGGCCGACCCAGCCGCGTCGGTCAGGAAGAAGGCGGCATGGTACGCGCCGGGCGGATCCGTCTACCGCCGCACGCAGCCCCGCCCGCACCGGTTGCGCCCGTCCTAGCGGCCAGTTGCCGGTGGCGCCAGGACTTGGTCCTAGGTGGTCGTCGCCTGGCCGGCATCCCTGGCATCGCCGTGGTGCTGGCCAGCCTCTTTCTCCGTCGTTTCGCCGGCCCGCTGCAGCGCGCCCTCGAGCTCGGCGAACACCTGTCTCACGAAGCCGCGGCCGGTGGTCCCGGCCAGCTGAGCGCCGACCGCATCCTTCAGGCCCTTGGGAATCACGTCGAAGGGCAGCATCAGCGGCAGCGCGAGGTACATGGCGGGGGCGATGATGAGCGCGACCATCGCGATGCCGATGCTGACGACCGAGAACGTCGCGAGCCCCTGGCTCCCCGGCCGGCCGCCGTCGGCCAGCCAGACCAGGCAGCGGAGCTCGGCGATCGTCAGCACGACGAACACGGCGAGCCAGACGACGGCGGACGCGATGGCCATGACGCGCTCGGCCAGGTACCGCTTGGACAGGCCCGGCATGCCGCGGAAGTAGGCCACGGCATCCCGGCCGGGTCGTCCACGTTCAGCTTGTGCCCGGCCTGATACGCGGCGAACTGGCGCTCCCAGTCCTGGTCTGGCTGCTTGAGCCGGTCTCGAAGGGCGCGCGCCTCCGTCCCCGCCGCCAGTGCGAAGATCGGAATGGACACCGTGACGGCACCGGCGAATGCCTCGGTCATCTGCATAAGCCAACCGTGGTGCAGTCAGCGTGAAACCGTCAACCGTGGCCGGCTCATCCGGGAGGAAGGACGTTGACGACACCCGAGGAAGTGGTCCTGAGGACCTTCGTGCGGGACGGCAGGATCGTCACCATGCCGGCCAAGCGCTCCAGGCGGCTGGTCTTGCTGGACTATGTGGCGCAGAAGTTCGAGGTCGGCGTGCGGTACTCCGAGAGCGAGGTCAACCGCGCGCTGCGGGACCTGCACGAGGACTACGCCGCCTTGCGGCGGTACCTGGTCGACGAGGGATTCATGACCAGGGAGCACAACGTGTACTGGCGCACCGGCGGCAGCGTCAGTGACACGACTTAGCCGCGCATGCGGGCGGCGCTTTCGGCCTGGTGCATCCAGGCGAGGTCGCCCGCGGTCAGCACCTCGGCGCCGATCCTGACCCAGCCCGTGGTGCCGTCGCCGCCGAGGCAGGCCACCGGGGCGAGTTCGGAGTCCGTGGTGCAGATCTCGCCGCGCGGCCCCTCGTACGCGCCGGCGGCGTTCTGCCAGAACTCGGCGAGGCCTGACGGGTCGATGATCAGCAGCGCGTTCTCGACCCTGGGGCCTGGCGCATCCCTGACGACGAGCCCGTCGGCCCCATTACGCGTCATCGTGACCTGGCACGGGTTGGCCGTGCACAGCAGCCGGCCGCTGGCGGGTGCTGAGCCGTGCCGGACGCCGAGCCCGAGGCCCAATCCCAGCCCGGCCGCGAACGCGACCAGCGCTGCTGCGGCGACGATGGCGACGCGGATATGCGTAGGCTGCATGAGTTTCCCTTTCGGCGTCAGGGAACTCAACCTACGACGCCCTGGGAAGCCCCGCGATCGGCTCGTGGCCGGCCCGCGGCCCGGCCGGCCGGTGCTCAGGCTGCTCGGCTGGCTCGCCTGTGGCGGCCCCGGCCGGGACGGGCGCGACCGGCTGCCGTCCGGCTGGCTCCCGGCTGTCTGCCAGGCGCAGGCCCGCGTCCGCGGCACGTTCGGCCAGGCGCCGCTGCGTCGAGCGCCTGATCCACGCCATCACGAGCGCGAGCGTGAGCAGCAGGGCGCCGCAGGCGGCCAAGGTGGTTGGCAGCCCGAGCGAGGCGTGGAAGTAACGGGCCATCGCGGCGGTCACGTAGCCGAACAGGGACAGCGTGCCGGCCAAGAGCAGGGCGGTGCGGCGGTGCGAGACGCTGGCGAGCATGGCGACGGCCGCGGTCCCGATCCCGATCACGAACACCCAGCCGTGCTGCCAGACCGCGATGGCCGGCGCGATCATGGCGATCGCCGTGGCCAGCGGGACGGTCGACCATAGCGGCTGCGGGTACTGCCAGCCCACGATCACCCAGCCCACACCGAGCGCCCACAGGCCAAGGGCGATCGCGAGCCGCGGGCCGGCGCCGCCGGCGATCGTGATGAACATGGCGCACGTCGCAAGCGTGAGGCCGGCGAACATGGCCACCAGCACCAGTTCGCGCCGGCCGACCAGCCACAGGACGGCCGAATACCCCGCTGCGGCGAGCCCCGCGGCCAGGATCGCGACAGCGCCGGAGGTGCCGATCGCGCCGCCGGCCGCGAGTCCCGCCGCCGCTCCCGCGCACGCGGCGGAGACGAACCAGACCACGCCGATCATGCGCTGGATCGCCGCATCGGCGATCCTGAGCACCGCCAGGCCAGCGGCGAGGAAGAACACCGCGGCGGCGGCGAGGATGCCGACGCGCTGCCACGCCCCGGTGTCCTGCCATTGCTGGCCGACAGCGACGCCGCCGCCGGCCAGGACGAGAAACGCGCCGCAGTACGCGAGGCTCTCGGTCAGCACGGAAATGCTCCGCCGCTCGCGGGAGCTCTCACGTTCCCAGGCCCGCCCTCGGCGGCTGAGCCAGACGCAGAAGACTACGCAGACGGCCGCGGCGAGAAGCACGACAGGAAGAAGACCCAGCACGACGACCCCCTTAATCCGGTCAGCCCCACGGCTGATCCAAGTGCCGCCATTCGCAGTCTTTGTCAGCGGCCATTGACCGGACAGGGACCAAGGTCACGAGATATGGCCGTTCTTGCCCGTACCCTCAGCTCACCAGGCCGGATCTTTCGTGATGTGCTCGCGCATCGCTCGCTGTGCCTCGGCCGCGATCTCGGCCGTGGTGGAAGCGTCGTAAGGCAGTTCCTGGTCATGCGGCGGCTGCGTGGCCGCCCCGAACACGCTGGCGTCGATCCTGATCGGCGCGCCGGACACCAGTGCCAGGTTCACCGCGTCGCTCGGCCTCGCGTCGACCTCCTTCTGGCCGTCCTGGCTCGCTACGACCACGCAGGCATGGAAGATCGGCGGCACCAGCTTGGTGATCCGCACCTCCGTGATGCCAGACCCGGCGGCCGCCACCATGCTCGCGGCGAGCTGGTAGGTGAACGGGCGCGGCATCTCCGCTGACTCGAGGCTGAGCGCGAGCGCGGTCGCCTCGGTCGGCCCGATCCAGATCGGCAGCACGCGCTCCCCGCCGCGCTCGGTCAGGATCATGATGTACTTGCGCTCAGCCGGGTCGTCGGCCGGAGTCCTGCGGATCTCGCTGACCTCCGCGTCCACCCACGCGGCCGCGCTGTCTGCGGTCATGTCCTGGTCCTCTCTGCTGTCGATACTGCTGTCGATCATCGGTGCGAGCCTGGCCGCGAGCGCGGCCCTGCCCTGGTGCAGCCTGGCCTTGACGGCCCCGCGGGAAATGCCGAGCTCGGCCGCCACCTCGAGGTGGCTGAGCCCTTGCAGGTAGAACAGCAGCACGGCCTCCCGCTGGCCCGCCGGCAGCTGGTCGATCGCGGCGCGCACGCGCCGGGCCAGGTCCGCGATCTCCGCCGCCTCGGCCGGGCCGGGCAATGTGGAGGCCTGGTCAGGTGGTGCGCCGGGAACCTCGGCGGAGAGCTGGCGGCGCCACCGGCGCGCCACGTTCAGGGCGATGCCGCAGAACCAGGGGCCAAAGCTGGCAGGAGAACGCAACCGGTCGAGGCTGGTCATCGCGGCGACCGCGGCCTCCTGCGCGGCGTCGCAGGCGAGATCTGGTGAGCCGAGCACCCGCCCGGCGAGGAAGGCAGCGGTCTGCCAGTGCCTGAGCAGCAGTTCGGCCAGCGGTTCACGATCCCCGAGCAGGGCGGCACGCACGAGCTCGGCATCTGGCCGGCCGCCCCGTATCGGTTCCACGATTCATAGTGTCAGCACGGGTCGCCAGGGTTAGCTCGCCGCTGACGATATCGGCAGGACCGCCTGAGTGTCAGAATCCGATGGCCTCGCGGAGCAGCAGGACGGTGCCGCGCCCGGGGTGGGGTTCTGCGTTGAGGATGAGAAGGCGGTTGACGGCGCTTGGCTGCCCGTGAACCGCCTGGACGCGGGCGGTTTCCAGCGGGAGGCAGTGATTTTCGACGCGGCGTAGCGCGGTGCTCAGGTCTGGCACCACCTTCTGCGCCCCGACGATCCAGATCGCGCGGGTGGCGCCGTTGGCGTAGGCGGGCACCTGGCTTCCGCTGGCTGAGGCGACCACGAGCGAGCCTGTTTCCGTGACCGCGGCGACGCTGCCCACGACGACGTCGGGGCTGGCGAGCTCCCGCCAGATGTCCTGGAGGCTGGCGGCGCGGTCCATGGTGCGCGTGCGTGACTTGACGGCCCGGTACCGCTCGCTGGCGTTGATGTCCTCATCGATGCCCGACAGGCGCAGGGTCTCGCTTGCCCCGGTCAGCACGCTGGCGCCCTCGGGTATCAGATCCTTGACGCGGGTACGCGCGGCGGCTGCGTCGTCGAGGATCTCGACGGCAAAACCGTGTGCCGTCAGCGCAGCTGCAGCCCGCTCCAGGTGCTGCGCGGGCGCCGGGTAGGCGAACCGTGTCGCCGCAGCAGAAGTTGCCGTAGTCGAGGTAGTCATGCTGCTGAACTCCGTGTTCTCTAGATGGCCGGATCTTCTAGCCAGTACGACGACGCAGCCCGGCGGAATGTCAGGCGGCAGCCAGCTCGGCGAGCAGCGGGCTGAGCCGCAGCGCGAGGCCTGGCTCGCTCCTGTCCAGCTCGGCCGCGAGCGCCGCCGCGGCCGCTGCCAGCGCCCGCCGCAGCTCGACGGGCTCGAGCGCGGCGACCAGCGCGGCCCGCAGCGGCTCGGTCAGGTCTGGCGGCAGCAGGTGCGCGCCCCTGGCGTAGCTGGCCGGGTATCCCAGCCGCACGCAGGCCAGCGCCAGGACCAGGTCACGCAGCGCGCTGACCCAGTACTCGGCCTGCCACAGCGTGCCCCGCTCGATGCTCGCCCTGGCGTGCAGCGCATGGTGCCAGGCGCGCCCCGTCAGCGTGCCAGGGTCTGGCGGCACCGCCTCGCGCGCCGCCACCGTGGCGCCGAACACGGTGCGCCAGGCAGGCGGCCCGCCGCCGGGATAAACGCGATGTCGGCCTCCAGCCAGCCAGGGAGCAGGAAGACGCGGTAGATGGCCTGGCCGGCCGGCAGGTCCCAGTGGTGCAGCGCGCCGAAGTCTTCGTACAGCGCAGCTGTCCAGGACTCGATCACCGGGCCAAGCGGCCCGCTGACACCGACCGCCAGGTCGAGGTCGGACCAGCGATCACCGCCGCCGGCCGCGAGCGACCCGGTGACCGCCGCGCCCGTGATGGCGAGGTCGGCCCGCGCCAGAGCGAGCAGCCGCTCCCCGGCCAGGTCCCTGTCGGCGACGGTGAACATCAGCACATCATCGCCCTCAGCGCATGGCCAGCACGAAGTCGGCCCGCTCGGCCACCGGTGCCAGGGGCAAGCCGATCACCTCGTAGCCGCAGTCCTCATAGGCGGTGCGGGCCGCCTGCGAGCCGGCGACCGCGTCCTCGAAGATCTGTTTGCGCTCGGCGTCAGTGGTGTAGATCGCCCGCCACGCAGGCGCCAGGAACACCCGCGGCCGGTACCTGAACGTGCGCGCGGCGGTGCGCACGTGCGCGGGCACGGGCATGCCGCGCATCAGGAAGTAGCCAGTGAGCTCAGGGATCCCGCGATCGAAGAAGACCGCGGGCGCTGATTCCCGCGCTGCGATCCGGTACGACCGCATCTCCCAGGCCAGCATCAGCTCGGCGAACAGCTCGCAGTCGCCGGATTCAAGGCCGCGCCCGCCGATCAGGGCCTGGTCGATGATGATGGCACGGCCGGCCTTGACGGTCCCGGCGAATCCCCGGCGCCGCAGCTCAGCTATGAGCGACGTCTTTCCCGTCCCGGGGCCGCCAGTGATGATCGTGAAACGGTCACCGGAGAGTTCTGTTATAGCCATGAATGTGTCCTTTGATGAATCGCGAAGCGTCAGCCGGCCGGTATCACGCGCACGCCGGCGACGTCATCGTCGGCCGCGATCCGGCGGGTGCTGATCAGCGCGATGATCACGGCCGGGCTGGCGCCCCCGCGCCCCCGCCCCGCGGGTCACCCGTTCTGCCTGGTGCTGACCTGACGCGCGCTGATCCTGATCTTCTCGGCCGGGTACTCGCCTTCGCGCGGCTGGCGCACCCTGGTCAGCTCGGGCTCCAGGCCGCGATCGCGCAGCAGCCCGGCGAGCTCATCCGGCGAGTATGTGCTGACCACGACCTGCCCGCCCGGCCGGTCGAGCCACTCCTCACCGCCGCCGCCGTGCGTGATCACCACCAGCACGCCGCCGGGCTTGAGCACCCTGGCCAGCCCGTCGAGCGCGGGGCTGAGACGGGCCTTCGGCAGATGATGCAGCGAATAGGAGGCGACCGCGCCCGCGCAGCTTGCCCGCCGGAGCGGCAGTGCGAGCAGGTCGGCGGCGAGCAGTGCGGCGCCTGGCACCAGGCGTGCCGCTGCCGCCAGCATGCCGGGTGCGATGTCCAGGCCGATTGCAGTCCTGCCGTGCGCGATCAGGTAGGCGCTGACCTGCGCGGGCCCGCAGCCCACGTCCAGGACGGGGCCGTCGGGGAGATCGGCGAGTGCGGCGTCGAGGAATTCGGTGTCCTGGTCCTGCTCGCGGAGTTCGGCGCCGAATCGGACCGCGTAGTCCGCGGCCATGTCCTCGTAGACCCGGCGCACCGCCTGCACGTCGTAGCGATCAGGCTCGGCATTTCGCACGTGTTGGTCCCCTCATGGTCCATTCTGGGCGAGCTAGGATCCGTTTCCATGCGAACTCGGCGCCGCGCAGCGGTCGCGGCCCTCATCGCGCTCTGCGGCATCGCGATCTCCGCCGGGTCGATCCAGACCTGGGTGAGCGCGCGCGGGCAACGGCCGGGCGCGGGCATCGAGCACACCGCGGTCGCGGGGATGCTGCACTGGCGCTACCAGTCAACCGGCACCTTTTCCAGTTCCTTCGCCATGGTCGTCATTGTCGCCGGTGCGCTCGTCTTCATCGGCGGGGTGCTCGCGTCCCAGCAGTTCGCGAGCATGTTCTCGTTCATCGCGCTCGCGGCGTCCGGCGTCTGGATCGGCCTGAACGCGACCCACTACAGACCGGTCAGCCTGCCCTATACCGACCTGCGGCTCGGCGCCTGGCTGGCCGTCGGGGGTAGCCTGATCGGCCTGATGTGCTCGTTCTTCGTGCGCCGCCAGCAGGCGTGAGGCGGCCGGACCGCAGGAGACCGGATGGGACAGCAGCCGCGGCTGACCGTGACGGGCGTCGTTCTTGACTCGCCCGACGCACGCGAGCTCGCCGCCTTCTACCGCAGGCTGCTCGGCTGGCAGACGGCGGAAGACGAGCCCGGCTGGGTGACGCTGCGGTCCCCCGACGGCGGCGCGGGACTGTCGTTCCAGACCGAGGACGCCTACGTCCGTCCCGCGTGGCCGGCCGGTGCCGGCGACCAGCAGATGATGGTGCACCTGGACATCAAGGTCGATGACCTCCAGGAGGCCGGCGCGCACGCGATCGGCGCCGGCGCCACCCTGGCCGACTTCCAGCCGCAACAGGACGTACGCGTCTACCTGGATCCGGCCGGGCACCCGTTCTGCCTGTGGATCGAGGCGCCCGCGGGCTGACCGCCGTGCACCGGGGGGCTCAGGCTGGCCGGCCTGGGGGGTGGCGCACATGACCCGGCGGCCACGCGACCAGCGGCTTGCCGATCTCCCAGTGGTGCCCGAACGGGTCCTGTATCCGGCCGAGCAGCCAGCCGTGCTCCTGGCCGGCCGGATAGACCTGCGAGGCGCCGGCCCCGACGGCGCGATCGATGACGGCCTGCGGATCGTCGACGATCAGCAGCATCTTCGTGGTCGCGCCGCCGACCGACTCAGGGCTGAAGCTGGCATGCTCGGGCGACTCGTCAGCGACCCAGAACCCGGCGCCCGTGATCGACAGTTCAGCTACCACGCTCGGATTGTCCGCGGTCCCGCCGACCTGGTAGACGACCTCGGCGCCGAACGCGGCCCGGTAGAAGTCAAGCGCGGCAAGGCCGCCGCGTACCGAGAGCTGCGGAAGGAGGCTCACCAGCTGACGTGCGTCACGCTTGCTAGTCACGGGCATCGGGAACTCCTTCCGGCGGCGTCAGGACCAGCGTAGGCCTGGCACCGGCCGGTTGACTCCGCCGCGCGCCGGGCCTAACCTCGCCAGCCGTGAGCAGACCAGCCGCGCGGGGAGCAGGACCCGGCGTGATCACCCCGGACGGCTGCGCGGTCGACTTCTACGCGATGCTGTCCCCGCGCGGCGAACCTGAGATCATCCACGAGGCCGCCGGCCATCCCGCTGCCTCGGTTCTCGAGCTCGGCGCCGGCGCTGGCCGGGTCACCGGCCCGCTCGCTGCGCTCGGCCACCGCGTGGTTGCGGTCGATGAGTCGCCCGAGATGCTGGCGCACATCACGACCGCCCGGACGGTCCGCTCCCGGATCGAGGACCTGGCTCTTGAGGAACGGTTCGATGTGGTCTTGCTGGCCTCGCACCTGATCAACGTGCCGGGCGACCGGGAGCTCCAGGACCTGCTCGCGGCGTGCGCCAGGCACGTGTCGCCGTCCGGCTGCGTGCTCATCGAGCAGCACGCGCCTGACTGGTTCGAGGCCGCGGCCGAGTCGGAGAGCGAAGCGGGCGGGATCATCTTCCGCCTGAGCGGCATCTGTCGGCCGGCGCCCGACCTGCTGTCGGCCACGGTCGAGTATCAGGCTGGCGACCAGGTCTGGACCCAGACGTTCACGGCGCGCCGGCTCGGCATCGAGCGGCTGACCGCGGCGCTGACCGCGGCCGGGCTCGCCTTCGACCGCTACCTGACAGCCGATCGCGCCTGGCTCAGGGCCGTTCCCGCCTGACTCAGGCAGGCCGGATGACCCGGTCAGGACCAGCGAATGCGCACCCGGTTCAGGAACAGGTCAAGCACCTGGCCGTCGCCGGCCATCCGCAGGCAGCCTGGCTGCCGCCGGTTCCACAGCGTGAGGTAGAGGTCCTCGGCCGTGCCGGTGATCTCGTAGTCCGGGTCGCCGTTCGCGCCGTCGCCGCCTCGCGTCGTCCGCGCCCCGTCCGGCCCGATGCTGACCAGCCAGTCCGCCGTCGCGTCTGAGCACCGGACGCGCAGCGTCCGCGCCGGTTCAGCCGTGAGCCGCCCGCCGCGGGGGACAAAGCCCTCGAGCAACTCGCCGACGCCATCGGCGGCGAACCCAACGGGGAAGGGTGTCACGGCACCGCCGCGTCAGGGCCGGCTTCGGTCGCGGCCACGGAGAGCCGACGTGCCGCGTCCGCGAGCGCTTCGATGTGCGAGCTGATCTGCATGACGGGGATTATGCCGGTCGGCTCGGTCAGTCGGCTGCCGGGCTGAGGCGGCCGGCCACTGACCGCCATGCTGCGCTCTCCTGCTTAGATCACTGACCATGCAGAACAGGACGCTCGGGGAACGGCTGACCGCTGGGGAGACGCTCTATGGCGGCTGGAACGTCACCGGCGATGTGATCGCGGCCGGCGTGCTGGCGGCGGCGGGGCTGGACTACGTCGTGATCGACATGCAGCACGGCGGCGCCACGGAGCGCGAGCTGCCGGGCCTGACCGCGGCGGTCGAGCGCGCGGGGGCCACGCCGCTGGCGAGGGTCAGGTACGCCCACCCCGCGGACATCGGCCGGGCGCTTGACCTCGGCTGCGCAGGCGTCATCGTGCCCAACGTGGACTCGGCCGAGCAGGCCCGCGCGGTGGCCGGCGCGTGCCGCCTCCCGCCGGCCGGCTACCGGTCCTGCGGTGGCGTGCTGGCCAGCCCGGGAGGGCCGTTGTGCCTGATCATGGTTGAATCGCGGGCGGCGATGGCCGACCTTGACCAGACGCTGGCGCTGGATGGGGTCGACGGCGTCTATGTCGGGCCCCGGGACCTGTCGTACTCGCTCGGCTGCGCGCTCAGCCCCGACGACGCCGTGCTGCGGCCCGCGCTCGAGCAGATCTGGGCGGCGTGCCGGGCCGCTGGCAAGCCGACCGGCGTGCACGCCACCGACGGAGCGACGGCCCGCATTTACGCCGAGAACGGCTGCAGGATGGTCACTGTCGCATCCGATGTGGCCGCCATTGGCCGGGCCGTCGCGGCCGAACTCGCCGTTGCGCGCAGGTAGCGCCAGATCGCCGCACCACGGGCACGTGCCGTACGTCGCCACGCCGGGCACTACGCGAGCTCGCTTAGAGGTAGACAAAAGGACCGCATAGGGTCCTCAGTCTTCATCTAAGGGCCAAACTGTCGTCCCAGCGGCGGGCGCACGCCGCTGGCGGGCGGCTACTCTAGGCGCGATGGCACCAGTCATCAGAATTGGAGGCGGCCATGGGGCTGATGGACCGGGTCAAGCAGCAGGCCTCGGCGCTCGCGCAGCAGGCCAATGAGTCAATGGCCAAGCTCGACAACCTGCCGGCCCAGCGCCGCGCCGATGCCCTGTTGCGCAGCCTCGGCGTCGCCGTCCTGGCCGGCAAGACCGGCCGGGCGACCGGAAACAGCGAGGAGCAGATCGCCAGGATCCTCGCCGATATCGCGCAGCACGAGCAGCAGTACAACGTGGACCTCGTCCAGCAGGCCGCCGCCCAGGCGGCGCAGGCGCAGCAGCCGTGGCAGCCAGGATCGCCAGGTCAGCCGTGGCAGCCAGGTCAGCCAGGGCAGCAGGGCCAGCCCGGCCAGCCCGGCCAGCCGTGGCAGCAGGGCCAGCCCGGCCAGCCCGGTCAGCCATGGCAGCCGCCGCCCGGGGACTTCCTGACCGGCGCCCCGTCCGTCGACCCGAACGCGCCGCCCGCGCCGGGATCGGCCGGTCCTGGCTACGGCGGCGGACCGGGCACCGCCGGCGCTCCAGGCTACGGTGGCCAGCCGATGTCCGGGCCGCAGGGCTGGGGCGAGCAGGGGATCGGCCAGCAGGCCGGGCAGATGCCGCAGAGCGCCTTCCCTGGAGCAACGCCAGCGGGCCCGCCTGGCCGCCGATGACGAGCCCGGCCAGCAGAACTTCTTCCCGCCGGCATCCGGCGTCTAGGTCGTTCGGCGGCGGCGGGCCGGGTCCTGGCGGTCAGTGACAGGCGGCCTGCGCCGCTGTCTTGGGCGTGGCCCGCCACACGCTCTTCTGGCTGCCGCCAGCGGCGTGCGGGCGCCTGCGCTGGTGCTTGTCCTTGTGCCTGGCGGCCTGGTCGGTCCTGATCCGCTCGAACAGGGCGCTGGCCGCTGACGCGTTCCACAAGACGGCGGACTCGCCGTTCGGTGCCATGTAGTTGGTGCTGGCCAGCGGCACCGTGGTGAACGAGACCGCGCCTGGCCTGATGAGCCTGAGCTGGTCGGCCAGGCCGGTCACGTCGAGATGCTGGTCCACCTTCGTCGCCGATGTGGCGGCGGAGAGGAACCTGGAGAATTTCACCGGGTTCGCCAGCGTGCCCGAGCCGATCGCCTCGGACAGGATCGAGGAGAGCAGTTGCTGCTGATCGCCGATCCTGGCGAGGTCAGACAGCGCGAACGAATGCCGGTCCCTGGCGAACTGCAGCGCCCTGACGCCGTTCACGTGGTGCCGGCCGGCCGCCATTTGCAGGCCCGTGTACGGGTCATCGACCGCATAGGGCAGACAGATGTCGACCCCGCCGAGCGCGTTGATGATCTTCACGAAGCCCAGGAAGTTCACTTCGACGAAATCGTTAATGGTCAGGCCCGTCGCCTTCTCCACGGTCCTGACCATAAGCTTCGGGCCGCCGAGGCCGAAGGCCGCGTTGATCTTGTTCATCCCGAAGCCGGGAATCCGCACCCAGGAGTCCCGTGGCAGGCTCACCACCTGGATGTGCTTGTGATCGCCGGTTATGTGCACGACCATCAGCGTGTCCGAGTTGTGGCCCGTAGCGTGGCCCACGTGCAGCACTCGCTGCTCGTGCCTGGACAGGCCGGACCTGACGTCCACGCCAGCCAGCAGGATGTTCAGCGGCCCGCTCTCCGGGGTGCCGGCGGTGCCCGCGTTCACCCGGCCGAGATGGCTGCTGACGTACCCGGCCAGCAGCCAGCCGCTGCCCGCCGTGAGCAGCACGAGCGCCGAGAGCCCGCTCGTGACCAGGGCAAGCATGCGCTGCGCCCTGGCGCGCTTGCTCGCCGCGATGTGCGCGGCCAGCCGGCGCCGCGCCGCGAGCGCGCGGTTCTCGCGGGCCGGCGGCTGGTCGGGCCGGCCGTCCCTGGGCGGGTCGTCCCCTTTGTCCGCCCACGATGCACCCCGCCCCATCAACCCCCCAGGAGAAGCTCAACCCTGACGAGGTTAACCTCACTGACAGTGATTGAGTTGCATCTGCGTGGCTGACTCGCCCGCGGGATCAGGCGCTTCTGGCAGACGCCTAAGCGGCCGGCGGCTCGGGGTCGCGCGGCAGCCCGAGCATTCGCTCGGCGATGATGTTGAGCTGAATGTCGGTCGTTCCGCCGCCGATCGTTACCGCCCTGACCGCGAGGTCCTGCCGCGCCCAGTGCGCGCCATTCGGCTTGCCGTCCTTGCCGACGGGCGCTCCGGAACCCTCGCCGACGGCGGCGCCCTCGCCTGACAGCGCGAAGCACAGGTCGGCGATCCGCTGCGCATTGCGCATCCCGAGCAGCTTGCGCACGCTGCCTGTGGCGCCTGGCTCGGTGCCCGAGACCCGCTTGAGCGTCACCCTGAGCCCCAGCAGGTCGATCGACCGGCCCTCGCAGACGAGCCTGCCGACGTCCCCGAGCGGAGCCGCGTCCGCGGCCGCGGCCACGGCGAGCAGCTCGGCTACGCCCGAGCCGAACGTCCACGACTGGGACAGCGACACCCGCTCGTTCGCCAGCGTCGTGCGGGCGATCCGCCAGCCGTCGTTCACGTCGCCGACCAGGCAGTCGTCAGGCACGAACACGTTGTCAAGGAAGACCTGGTTGAACGAAGCCTCGCCGGTGATCTCGCGCAGCGGACGCACGTCGATGCCTGGTGATCGCATATCGACGAGGAAGTAGCTGATCCCCGCGTGCCTGGGTGCGTGCTGGTCGGTGCGGGCGATGCAGATCCCCCAGGCGGCCTGCTTGGCCAGCGAGGTCCAGATCTTCTGGCCGGTGATCGCCCAGCCGCCCTCGACCCGCTCCGCCCTGGTTTGCAGGCCAGCCAGGTCGGAGCCGGCTCCCGGCTCGCTGAACAGCTGGCACCACAGGTAGTCCATCCGCAGCGTGCCAGGCAGGAAGCGTTGCTGCTGCTGCGGCGTGCCGTACTGGATCAGCGCGGGAACGACCCAGGCGCCGATCGCGAGGTAGGGCGCAAGGACATCGGCGTCCCGCATCTCCTCGTCGATGACGAGCTGCTCGAGCGGCCGCGCGTCACGGCCCCACGGCCTGGGCAGATGCGGCAGCACCCAGCCGCCGGCCGCGAGCCTGGCCGTCCGCTCGGTCCCGGTGAGCTTGCCGATCTCGGCTAGCTCGGCCCTGACCGCGCTGCGGAACTCGGCGTCGCCCTCGGGCAGCCCGACCCGGACCGGCCGCATGCCGCCGTCCAAGGCCATCGCGGCGACGCGTTCCCGCCAGCGTGCCGACGGGCCGAGCAAGGCGCGCAGCGACAGCGCCCTGCGGTAGTACAGGTGCGCGTCGTGATCCCAGGTGTAGCCGATGCCGCCAAGGGTCTGGATGCAGTCGTTCGTGGCGTCGACGGCGGCGTCAAGCGCCACCACTGCCGCCACCGCGGCGCCGAACTCACGGTCGGGACCAGGCTGGGTGCGGGCGGCATCCCAGACGGCGGCCGCCGCCTGTTCCGCGACGGTCAGCATCCTGGCGCAGCGGTGCTTGACCGCCTGGAACTGGCCGATCGGACGCCCGAACTGATGCCTGATGGTGGCGTACCCGGCAGCGGTCTGGACGGCCCAGTCGGCGATCCCGCAGGCCTCGGCGCCGAACAGGATCGCCGCGAGGCTGGTCACGCGGATCCGGTTCAGTCCGGTCAGCCGCCGGCCGGCGGACACGAGTGCGCCGTCGGCGCGCATGGTCGCCAGCGGCCTGCCGAGATCGACCGCCTCGACCGGCGTCACCTCGAGGTCTGCCGCGTCCAGCAGCACCCAGACCTCGCCGCCCGTGGTGCTGACGCCGGCCACGACGAGGTCGGCGAGCGGGCCAGCGAGGACCGGTCCTGTCTCGCCGCTGACCGACAGGCAGCCGTCGGGACCTGGCTCGCCGGTCAGGCCGGTCCCGAGGACGACCGTTCCCGCCAGGGTTCCGTCGGCGAGCTTGGCCAGCAGCTTGCTGAGCGGCGAGTTCGCCGCCGCTTGTCCGGCGGCGCCCGCCGCCTGTCCGGCGCCGCCGGCCGCTCCCGCGCCGACAGCATCGGCGAGGACCGCGGATGCGAGAACGGTCGCCAGGTACGCGCCAGGCAGCAGCACCCGGCCCGTCTCTTCGATGGCCACGGCGAGTTCGGGCAGGCCGAAGCCCTGGCCGCCGGCCTCATCGGGCAGGTGCAGACCGAAGAGCCCTTGCGCGGCCAGGCTCGGCGCGAGCACGGAGCGGTAGTGGGATCCGCCGCTGTCGCCGGCGTTCACGGCGGCGCGCACGACGCCGGCCGGGCAGTGCCGCTGCGCCCAGCCGCGCACCGCAGCCGCGAGTTCCAGATGCTCAGGGGTCAGGCCAAGCGCCATCGTGTCCGCCTTGCTCGCACGTGTTGCCGGGATGTCCGGATATCCCGCCGTTGCCGCCACTGTAGATCGGTTTCTGCCGCGTGGCGATGGCCCGCTGGCCGTTATGGCGGAAACATGGCTTCCCTAAGTTACTGACCGGTAGTACACTATGTTACTCACCGGTAACTGGGCGTCCTGAGCAGGCAGGACGCGGGAGCCCGGACGGGCCTGACCGCCTGACGGGGAGCCAACGGGAGGCGCGATGACGCACTTCAAACCCAACGTGCGCGACATCGAGTTCAACCTGTTCGAGGTGCTGAACAGGCAGCAGCTGCTTGGCACACCGCCGCACGGTGATCTCGACGAGGAGACGGCGCGGCACATGCTGGCCGAGGTCGAGCGGCTGGCGGCTGGCCCGCTCGCCGAGTCGTTCGCGAACGCCGACCGGCATCCGCCTGTGTTTCATCCGGCGACGCACACGGTCACGATGCCGAAGTCGTTCGCCACGTCCTTCCGCACGTGGATGGACGCCGAGTGGTTCAGGCTCGAGCTGCCGCCTGAGCTCGGCGGCAGCGCCGCACCGCGATCGCTGTGCTGGAGCGTGGCCGAGCTGGTGCTCGGCGCGAACCCGGCGATCTGGATGTACGGCAGCGGCGCAGCGTTCTGCAGGGCCATCTACCTGCTCGGCACCGACGAGCAGAAGCGTTTCGCCGAGCACGCCGTCGAGCACGGCTGGACGGCGACCATGGTGCTGACCGAGGCCGACGCGGGCTCTGACGTGGGCGCTGGCCGGACGAAGGCAGTCAGGCAGCCAGACGGAACCTGGCACATCGAGGGGGTCAAGCGCTTCATCACCAGCGCCGAGCACGACATGGCTGAGAACATCTTCCATCTCGTGCTCGCCAGGCCAGAAGGCGCGGGCGCCGGCACCAAGGGACTGTCGATGTTCCTCGTGCCCAAGTACCTCGTCAACGCCGACGGCTCGCTCGGCGAGCGGAACGGCGTCTACGCCACCAACGTCGAGCACAAGATGGGGCTCAAGGCGTCCGCGACGTGCGAGCTCACCTTCGGTGCCAAGCACCCGGCGATCGGCACGCTGGTCGGCGACGTGCACGACGGCATCAGGCAGATGTTCCTGATCATCGAGCACGCCAGGATGATGGTCGGCACGAAGGCCATCGCCACGTTGTCGACCGGCTACCTGAACGCGCTCGAGTACGCCAAGACCAGGGTTCAGGGCGGTGAGCTGGCCAGGATGACCGACAAGACAGCGCCCCGGGTGACGATCATGCATCACCCCGACGTCCGGCGGATCCTGATGCTGCAGAAGGCCTACGCCGAGGGCATGCGCGCCCTGGTGCTGTACACGGCCACGTTCCAGGACGCCGTGCAGCTCGCGGATGCGGCCGGCACGACGGACGCGCAGTCCGCGGCGATGAACGACCTGCTGCTCCCGCTCGTGAAGGGGCTCGGCTCTGAGCGGGCCTACGAGATGCTGACGCAGTCGCTGCAGATCTTCGGCGGGCACGGCTACCTGCAGCATTACCCGATCGAGCAGTACATCAGGGACGCCAAGATCGACAGCCTCTACGAGGGCACGACCGCCATCCAGGGCATGGACCTGTACTTCCGCAAGATCGTCAGGAACAAGGGCGAGGCGCTGGCGTCGCTGTTGTCCCAGATCAGGGCCACCGCGCAGGGCGAGGCGGGCAACGGGCGCCTGAAGAAGGAGCGCGCGGCGCTCGCCAGGGCTGCCGAGAACGTCGAGGCCATGGTCACCGCGCTGCACGGCTTCCTGGCCGAGGGCCTCGAGCAGCCGGGCGAGATCAACCGCGTCGGCTTCAACACAACCCGCCTCCTGCTCGCCCTCGGCGATCTCGTCGTGGGCTGGCTGCTCGCGCGCCAGTCCGAGGTGGCGACGGCCGCGCTGGACGCTGGCGCGGCGTCGGCCGCCGACACGGCGTTCTACCAGGGCAAGGTCGCGGCGGCCAGGTTCTTCGCCGAGACCGTGCTGCCGCGCCTGGCCACCGAGCGCGAGATCACCGAGGCGACGGCCACCGACCTCATGGACCTGCCAGAAGCCGCGTTCTGACCGCCAGAAATTGAACACCTATGTCACATCGAGGGTCTTCATTCACCGTCGATGTGACATAGGTGTTCATCACGCTAGGACCAGGCCAGCATCCGCAGCGGGTCGGTGATCATCGCGCCGACGTCTCGCAGCACCGCCGAGCCCGTGTCGCCGTCGACGATCCTGTGGTCGAACGCCAGCGACAGCGTGCAGACCTTGCGGATGGCCAGCTGGCCGCCCACGACCCACGGGGCGTCCTTGACCTGCCCGAACGCGAGAATTGCTGCCTCGCCTGGGGTGATGATCGGGGTCCCGGTGTCGACGCCGAACACGCCCACGTTGGTGATCGTGATCGTCCCGCCGCGCAGGTCGGCAGGCGTGGCCTTGCCCGCCCTGGCCGTCTCGGCAAGCTCGCCGATCGCCTGCGCCAGCCCGGGCAGGGAGAGCGCGTGCGCGTCCTTGACGCTCGGCACGACCAGGCCGCGGTCGGTGGCCGCCGCGATGCCCAGGTTCACGTAGTGCTTGACCACGATCTCCTGGGCGTCCTCGTCCCAGGACGAGTTGATCATCGGATGCCGGTCCGCGGCGACGAGCAGCGCCTTGGCCACGAGCAGCAGGGGAGACACCCGCACGCCATCGAACTCGGGCAGCGACCTCAGCCTGACCGTCGCCGCCATCGTCTCTGTCATGTCGATCTGCAGGAACTCGGTGACGTGCGGTGCCGTGAACGCGCTGGCCGTCATCGCGGCAGCGGTGTGCTTGCGCACGCCGCGGATCGCGATCCGCTCCTCACGCGGCAGCGTGGCCAGCCGCATCGCGGAGACCTGGGCAAGCCCGGTGATGTCGGCGCCAGGCGCGCCAGCGGCCGGCGTTGTGGCGACCTGAGCCGCCGGGGCCGCCTGGCCTGGCGCGCCAGTGGCGTCGGCGGCGGCCTGGATGTCGTCTCGGGTGATGGACCCTGACGGGCCGCTGCCCGTCAGCGTCGTCAGGTCCACGCCGAGGTCCTTGGCGAGCTTGCGCACCGGTGGCTTGGCCAGCACCGCGACTCGCTGCCCCCGCTCCGCCTGCTGCACCGCGGACCCGTCGGGGGAACCCGCCGCCACGGACTCGGCGGCCACGGACTCCGCCGCTACGGATTCCGCGGTCGCGGCTGGCGGGGCTGCTCCGGTGCTGGCCGCGGGCTTTCTCGCGCGCCGCTTGGTCGAGCCGAGCTTGACGCCATAGCCGACCAGCACGGCCTGGCGCTCCTCCTTTGGCGCCGGGCTGCCGTAGACGCCTGGTTCGACCGCGCCCTCGGCAGGGGCAGGGGAGATGTCGGCAGGCGGGGCTGGCACCCCCGTCGGGATGTCAGCGGCGGCCTCGGTCTCCTGCGCGGGAGCCTTCGCGGGTGCCTGCGCGGGTGCCTGCGCCTCAGCGCCGCCGACGGCAGCGCCGGGCCCGACCTGGACCGAGATGATCGGCGTGCCGACGTCGGCGGACTCGCCTTCCGGCACGAGCAGGTCCTGGACCACGCCGTCGTACGGGCTCGGCAGCTCGACGACCGCCTTGGCCGTCTCGATCTCCACGATGATCTGGTTGATGCTGATCGTGTCACCAGGCTGTACCAGCCACTTGACAATGTCCGCCTCGGTCAGGCCCTCGCCGACGTCGGGGAGCCTGAACTGCTTCAGCTCTGCCATGACGTCGTCCTCTCAGTAGCCGAACGCGCGGTCGACGGCGTCGAGCACCCTGTCCAGGTCGGGCAGGTAGTGCTCTTCGAGCCTGGACGGCGGGTACGGCGTGGAGTACCCGCCGACCCGCAGTACGGGCGCCTCGAGGTTGTAGAAGCACTCCTGGGAGACCCTGGCCGCGATCTCGGCGCCCAGGCCGGCCGTCACCGGGGCCTCGTGCACGACCACGCACCGCCCGGTCTTGCGGACGGACGCGAAGATCGACTCCGTGTCCAGCGGCGACAGCGAACGCAGGTCGATGACCTCGAGCGAACGGCCCTCGTCCGCGGCCGCGGTCGCGGCCTCCACGCAGGTCCGCACCATCGGGCCGTAGCACAGCAGGGTCACGTCGGTGCCGCCGACGAGCGTCCGCGCCTTGTCGATCGGCAGCGCGGCCGCGAGCCCGCCAGCCAGGTCAACCTCCGTCTTGTCCCAGTACCGCCGCTTGGGCTCGAAGAAGATGACCGGATCGTCACAGCTGATCGCCTGCTGGATCATCGCGTACGCGTCGGCAGGGTCGCCGCAGGCGACCACGCGCAGGCCGGCGATGTGCGCGAAGAGCACCTCAGGTGACTCGCTGTGGTGCTCGACCGCGCCGATGCCGCCGCCGAACGGGATCCGCACCACGACGGGCAGCCTGAGATGGCCGGCCGACCGGTACGCCATCTTCGCGAGCTGCGAGACGATCTGGTCGAAGGCGGGGAACACGAACCCGTCGAACTGGATCTCGCACACCGGCCGGTAGCCGCGGAGCGCGAGCCCGATCGCCGTGCCCACGATGCCCGACTCGGCGAGCGGGGTGTCGAGCACACGGTCCTCGCCGAAGTCCTTCTGCAGGCCGTCCGTGACGCGGAAGACGCCGCCGAGCTTGCCGACGTCCTCGCCCATGATGAGGACCTTGGGGTCGTTCTCCATGGCCTTGCGCAGGCCCTCATTGATGGCCCTGCTGAGTGTCAGCTTGGCCGGGGCCGGGGTGCCCGTCGTCATCGCCCAGCCTCCTCTGCCACGAAAGAGTCCAGGTACGCGGCGAGCTGCTCGCGCTCCTGCGCCAGCAGCGCGCTCTGGTCGGCGTAGATGTGGTCGAACATCGTCAGCGGATCGGGATCGGGCATCTCCAGGCATGCCTTCCTCACCCCGCGGCCGACCTCGTCCGCCTCGGCGGCGACCCCGGTGAAGAAGCTCTCCTCTGCCATGCCCGACCTGATCAGGTACTGCTTCACGCGCTCGATCGGGTCCTTGAGCTTCCAGGACTCCAGTTCGGCCGAGAGCCGGTACCTGGTCGGGTCGTCCGTGGTGGTGTGCGCGCCCATCCGGTAGGTGAACGCCTCGATCAGCGTCGGGCCCTGGCCCTCCCGCGCGGCCTGCATGGCCTGCCTGGTGACCGCCAGGCACGCGAACACGTCGTTGCCGTCGACCTGCAGTCCCGGGAAGCCGAACCCGCGTGCCCGCTGGTAGAGCGGGATCCTGGTCTGCCGGTCCAGCGGCTCGGAGATAGCCCACTGGTTGTTCTGGCAGAAGAACACGACTGGCGCGTTGTTGACCGACGCCCAGATGAACGCCTCGCTCACGTCGCCCTGGCTGGTCGCCCCGTCGCCGAAGTAGACGATCGCGGCCTCGCCGTCCTCTCCGACCGCACCGTCGCGCTGGATCCCCATCGCGTATCCGGTCGCGTGCAGGGTCTGGGCGCCGATAACGATCGTGTACAGGTGGAAGTTGTGCTCCTTGGGGTCCCAGCCGCCGTGGCTCACGCCGCGGTACAGCTCGAGCAGTTTCGCCGGGTCGACCCCGCGGCACCATGCCACTCCGTGTTCCCGGTACGTCGGGAAGGCCATGTCACGCGGGCCCAGCGCACGGCCGGAACCGACCTGAGCGGCCTCCTGCCCGAGCAGTGAAGCCCATATGCCGAGCTCGCCCTGGCGCTGCAGCGCGATGGCCTCGAAGTCGATCCGCCTGACCAGGACGAGGTCGCGGTACAGCGCCTTGATCTCATCAGGCGTCAGCTCAAGCGGGTAGTCGGGGTGCTCGGTGCGCTCGCCCTCGGGCGTCAGCAGCTGGATCAGCTCCGGCTGCTGAGGCGGTGTATCTCCAGACCGGGACCGGGGGGCAGCTTGCCCGGCAGCTTTGACGGCCACGTGCCACTCCTTGCCTGCTCAGGGACCGGCGTCCGGCCCGTCGGCTGGTCAGGCGGGCGGTCATCGGTCATCGGTGTTCCGCTGTGACAGTACTCGGCGCTCCTCCCGCCCGGTCAAGTGCCGGGTTCGCGTACGCTGCGCGGCATGGCCAAGATAGTGGTGGACGTCATGCTGAAGCCTGAGATCCACGACCCGCAGGGCGAGGCCATCGTGGGCGCGTGCCACCGGCTCGGGTTCACCGAGGTGGTCTCTGTCCGGCAGGGCAAGCGGTTCGAGCTCGAGCTGGCCGACTCCATAGAACCCGCCGTTTCCGCCGCGTCCGCCGCGTCAGCCGCGTCAGCCGGCCAGGCAACGGGGCAAGCGGCGGCGACGGCTGAGTCCGGCCCGATGGCGATCAGGGTCGCCGAACTCGCCGCCGAATTGCTGGCAAATCCCGTCATCGAGGAATTCGCAATCCACGGGGTATGAACGCTCAGGTGTATTCGCACGCACCTGTTTCGCTCACCCGCTCGCGCGATTCCAAACATGCCGGTCAGCTCCTGTCGCGGTGCCGGACTATCAGCTGTCAGAAGCGTTCGGCCTCGTTGCCGCGCCGCCAGCTGGCCGATGTTGGCCCGGGAGAACGACACTGTTCGTCCGAAGATCGCCCGAGTTTATGATTACCGGGCCCCGGCTGTGGAAACTCTCACAATGTGACGAGAGACGAGAAGTAGACGGAGAGCAGCGGAGGGACAGCCAGAGAAGTGCGAACTCGTGTCCTGCAGAGCCGCGAGCTGGGCGGAGATGTACGCGACGTCCGGTTCTGTCTCGTCTTCCCTCATGAGGCGCTCAGCATCCCCGTGATGCGCCGTGTTCTCGGCGACACTCTCGCCAAGCTCGGCATGGACGAAAAATGCATCTCCGACCTGCTCCTCGCCGTGACCGAGGCGTGCACGAACGTGCTGCGGCACGCCGGGCCCGAGCACAGGTACGAAGTGATTGCCGAGGTCGGAAAGAACCGGGTCGTGATCCAGGTGCTCGACAACGGACGCGGTTTCGACCCGGGCAGGGTCAGGGCCGCCAGGCGGCGGCACCCGTTGCGCCGCCCGCCGGTGCGCCCGGCCGGACTGCTCGGACGCCGCGCCAGGGCCGGAGACGTCGCGAAGCTCGCCGAGTCAGGCCGCGGGCTGGCGATCATGAAGGCCTGCGTGGACGACGTGAGCCTGCACTCAGGACCTGGGAGCGGAACCGTCGTCGAGCTCTTCAAGCGGTGCGAGTGGCGTGACGGCGCACCGCTCGCCGGCCTGGAAGGCGGGGCGCTCAGGGACGCGGGCTGACCCGGTAGCCTGCCTGCATGCGCAGGCACCGGCCGCGAGGCCAGCATTGACGCTCAAGATCGGCATCGTCACCTTCCCCGGATCGCTTGACGACACAGATGCGAGCCGGGCTGTCACGCGGGCCGGCGGCGTGCCGGTCCCGCTGTGGCACGGCGACCGGACGCTGCGCGGCGTCGACGCGGTGATCCTGCCCGGCGGTTTCTCCTACGGCGACTACCTGCGCACCGGCGCGATCGCCAGGTTCGCGCCGGTCATGTCCGAGCTGATCCCCGCGGCGGCGGCCGGGTTGCCCGTGCTCGGGATCTGCAATGGCTTCCAGATCCTCTGCGAGGCCCACCTGCTGCCTGGCGCGCTGACGAGAAACGCCGCCCTGCACTTCATCAACAGGGACGTAAGAATCACGATCGAGAACAACCGGACTCAGTGGACAGCCGGCTACGCATCCGGTGCTGTGATCACGGTGGTGCTGAAGAGCGGTGAGGGTGCCTACGTCGCCGGCAAGCAGACCCTGGCTGATCTCGCTGCCGCCGGCCGCATCGTCGCCCGCTATACCGACGGCAGCCCTAACGGGTCGGCGGACGACATCGCCGGGATCGCGAGCGCGGACGGCAACGTCGTCGGGCTGATGCCGCACCCCGAGCACGCGATCGACGCGCTGACCGGTCCAGGCACCGGCGGGCTCGGATTCTTCTCCTCGATCCTGCGCGAGCACTCCGCGGGGGGTGCCGGGGGGTCGTCCCTCCGCGCCAGCACGGCATCATGACGGCAGACACCGTGGCCACGGCCGTCGCGACGTCCGGCCGGCTCCAGCCGCACGCGGCGCTCGGCCTGACCGACGCCGAGTACGCGTCCATCACCGCGCAGCTCGGCCGCCGCCCCACGGATTCGGAGCTCGCCATCTACTCCGTGATGTGGAGCGAGCACTGCTCGTACAAGTCTTCAAGGAAGTACCTGCGTCAGTTCGGCGAGAAGGCACCGGCGGCCACGGCGCTGCTCGCCGGGATCGGCCAGAACGCCGGCGTGGTCGACGTGGGCCAGGGCTACGCGGTCACGTTCAAGATCGAGTCGCACAACCATCCCTCGTACGTGGAGCCGTTCCAGGGCGCGGCGACCGGCGTGGGCGGGATCGTCAGGGACATCCTCGCGATGGGCGCACGGCCGGTCGCGGTCATGGACGCCCTGCGGTTCGGGCCGGCCGGCGCGGCCGACACCCGGCGGGTGCTGCCGGGCGTCGTCGGCGGGATCTCCTTCTACGGGAACTGCCTCGGCCTGCCGAACATCGGCGGCGAGCTCGCGTTCGACCCTTGCTACGCAGGCAATCCGCTGGTCAACGCGCTGTGCCTGGGCGTCATGCGGCACGCCGACCTGAAGCTGGCCAGGGCGAGCGGGCCAGGTAACAAGGTCGTCCTGTTCGGCTCGCCGACGGGCCCCGACGGCATCGGCGGCGCGTCGGTCCTGGCCAGCGCCTCGTTCGGGGCAGCCGCCGACGGCGGTGAGCGGGCCAAGCGCCCGAGCGTCCAGGTCGGCGACCCCTTCATGGAGAAGCTGCTGATCGAGTGCTGCCTGGAACTGTACGCAGCCGGGCTCGTCGTCGCTGTCCAGGATCTCGGCGCGGCCGGGATCGCGTGCGCGACCACGGAACTGGCGGCGGCGGGCGCGGTGGGCATGGGCGTGCGGCTGGACGCGGTGCCGCTGCGCGACTGCGGGCTCAGCCCGCCCGAGATCCTGATGAGCGAGTCACAGGAACGGATGATGGCCGTCACCGCGCCGGAGGACCTCGATCAGTTCCTTGGCATCTGCGCCCGGTGGGAAGTGCCGGCCGCCGTGATCGGCGAGGTGACCGATACCGGCAGGCTCGAGATGAGCTGGCACGGCGAGGTGGTCGTTGACATTCCGCCGGCTACCGCCGCCGAAGGGCCGCTGTACGACCGTCCGGTCAGGCGCCCGGACAGCCAGGACCTGCTGCGGTCGGACGATCCGGCCCGGCTGACCGGCCAGGACCGGTCCGCTGGCGAGCGGCTGCGCTCCGACCTGCTCGCCGTGCTCGGATCGGCCGCGGGTGCCGACAAGACCTGGGTGACCGAGCAGTACGACAAGGACGTGCGCGGCAACACGGTGCTCGCCGCGCCGCACGACGCGGGCGTGCTCAGGATCGACGAGCGAACCCAGCTGGGAGTCGCGATCGCCACAGACGGCAACGGACGGTTCTGCCTGCTCGACCCGTACGCGGGGACCCAGCTCGCGCTGGCCGAGGCCTATCGCAACGTCGCGGCCGCGGGCGCGCGGCCGATCGCGGTGACCAACTGCCTCAACTTCGGCTCACCGGAAGACCCCGCGGTGATGTGGCAGTTCGCCGAGGCGGTACGCGGGCTTGCCGACGGCTGCCTGGCCCTCGGCATCCCGGTGACCGGCGGGAACGTCAGCTTCTACAACCAGACGGGCGCCGCGGCGATCCAGCCGACGCCGGTCGTCGGGGTTCTTGGCGTGCTCGATGACGTGCGCAAGCGGCTGCCGAGCGGCTTCGGGGCGGCGGGCGAGACGATCATGCTGCTCGGCCGCACGGCCGCCGAGTTCGGCGGATCGCTCTGGGCCGCCGAGGTGCACGGGCACCTCGGCGGCGCGCCGCCAGCGGTTGACCTGGGCGCGGAGCAGCGGCTCGCGGCTGTGCTGACGGCCGGGGCGGCGCGCGGCCTGCTCTCGGCCGCGCACGACCTGTCAGAAGGCGGGCTCGCGCTCGCGCTCGCCGAGTCCTGCCTGACCGGCGGCAGCCGCGCAGCGCGGGCAGACGGCGCCGCAGGGACGGGCTGCGTGGTCCGGCTGCCAGCGAGCGCAGACCCGCTGACCGCCCTGTTCAGCGAGTCGGCGGCGCGGGCCACCGTGGTGCTGCGACCAGGCGCTGAGGCCGAGTTCGCCGAGCTGTGCGCGGCGCACGACGTGCCGGCTGGCCGGCTCGGCCAGACCGGAGGCGCGAACCTCGAGATCACCGGGCTCTGCACGGTGCCCGTTGCCGAGCTCAGCGCCGTCAGCAGGTCCGTCCTGCCCGGGTTGTTCGGCCAGCGCTGAGGCTTGCCGCCCGTCCAGCCGGCCGCGGTACTGTCAGCTCAGGCGTTCCACCAGAACGCGATCTCCTGCCCGGGCAGCCTGGGCCGGCCGCACGCCGCGAGCGTGGCGGGGCCAGGTGATGGCGGCGCGGTCAGGCAGCCACCGGTCTTGGCGTTGGCGTATTCGGCGAAGGGCTGGCCGCCGATCGTGCCCGCGTCGACGGGCCGCCAGCGCTGATCGATTCCCAGGTCGCAGTGCGCCAGCCGGATCCTGGCGGGATCGCGTCCCGCGCCCAGGCACTGGCCGGTCGCCGTGTAGATGAAGATGTCGGTGCCGTCGGCCATCTGGTTGTCCGTCCACACCGGAACGCCGGCTCTGATCTCGGACCTGGCGACGGCGACGAAGGTTACGCCGCGCGCCGCCGGCAGCAGCTTCATCGGGTGATCGACGGGGCCGACGTCGATGATCCCGACGGCCTGCGCCTTGCGGACCCTGGATGGCAGGGCGTGGCCGTCATGCCCGTGGTGCCGGCTGGCCGCCGGATGATCCTGGTGCATCGATGTGAGGTAGAAGGCGAGGCCGCCGGCGGCCAGGACCAGGACCACGCCCACGCCAGCGAGCCGAGGAACCGATGATCCCCTGGCTCGATGCGTTCGCGCACTGAGCGAACCGGGCATATCTCGGGATTGTAGGCTTCTTGCCTGGCTAATCGCATCATGTCGATGACAACGCGTGACGGCGGTCACCGGCGCACCCGGCCGCAAGCGGCACACGGTGCGCTATCGTTCGGCGATGCCGCCCCGACGCCTGAACCCCGGCCGGCTGCTGGCGGCGCTGACCGCGCAGCGCGCGGAGCTGCGCGCAGGCCCATGGGATGGTCCCGTCACGGCCGACGCCCTCGGTACGGCGTGCGTGGCTGCGGTGATCGCGGCGGGCGACGCGGGCCTCGAACCGCAGCGCGAGGCGCTGCGCGGCGCCGTGATCCACACCCTTGGCCTGCTGGAAACCAGGGCTCCCGGGCGTGCCGTCGAGGTGCGGGTGCCGCCGTTCGCGGCCATCCAGTGCGTGCCGGGTCCCAGGCACACCCGCGGCACGCCGCCAAACGTCGTGGAGACCGGCGCCGTCACCTGGATCATGCTCGCGACGGGGCGCACGGACTGGGCGTCCGCCATGGCCAGCGGGGCCGTGACGGCCAGCGGTCTCCGAGCCGACGTGTCGGCATATCTTCCGCTTATGTCACCCTGATCGCCATCAGGGGTTCACCCATCGGACGTTCCGGGCGTGTCCGCAGATCTGCAACCCGCCAGGACCGCCTAGACTTACCAGGTGATCAAGCCTGACGGCCGGTTGACTCACGAGCTCAACGCCGCAGACTGTCCGCCCAGAGACGCCTGCGGGGTATTCGGCGTCTGGACGCATAGCGAGGACGTCGCCAAGCTGGCCTACTTCGGGCTGTACGCGCTGCAGCACAGGGGCCAGGAATCGGCCGGGATCGCGGTCAGCGACGGCAGCAGGATCGTGGTCTTCAAGGACATGGGCCTGGTGGCCCAGGTCTTCAACGAGTCGGTGCTCACCACGCTGCGCGGGCACATCGCCGTCGGGCACTGCCGTTACTCCACGACCGGGTCCTCGGTCTGGGAAAACGCACAGCCGACGTTCCGCGCGACGCCTTCGGTGAGCGTGGCGCTCGGGCACAACGGCAACCTGATCAACACGCGCGAGCTCGCTGCCATGGCCGGGACGCCGCGCGGGGCCAGCGCCGCGACGTCAGACACCGATGTGCTCACCGAGTTGTTCGCGTCAGGAATCGGGACGGGGGCCGATGCCCCTGGGACGACCATCGAGGACAACGCGATGGCGGTCTTGCCGCGCGTGCGGGGTGCGTTCTCCCTGGTGTTCATGGATCAGCAGACGCTGTACGCCGCGCGAGACCCAGAGGGGTTCAGGCCGCTCGTGCTCGGCAGGCTGCCCCGCGGCTGGGTCGTGGCAAGCGAGACGGCGGCGCTCGATATCGTCGGCGCCACGTTCGTCAGGGAGGTCGAGCCGGGCGAGCTGATCGTCATCGACGAGCGGGGGGTCAGGTCCCGCCGGTTCGCGGCCGCGCGGCCGCGCGGGTGCCTGTTCGAGTACGTGTACCTCGCCAGGCCCGACACCGCGATCAGCGGTCGCGGGGTGCAGGCGACCAGGGTGGCGACCGGCAGGAGGCTCGCGGCCGAGCACCCTGTGGAGGCCGACCTCGTCATCCCGGTGCCCGAGTCAGGAACGCCCGCCGCGATCGGCTATGCCCAGGGCAGCGGCATCCCGTACGGCCAGGGTCTGGTCAAGAACAGCTACGTCGGCAGGACGTTCATCCAGCCGAGCCAGACGATCAGGCAGCGGGGCATCAGGCTGAAGCTGAATCCGCTCAGGGATGTGATCGCCGGGCAGCGCATCGTCGCCGTGGACGACACGATCGTGCGCGGCAACACCCAGCGCGCCATCGTGACGATGCTCCGTGAGGCGGGGGCGGCCGAGGTGCACATCAGGATCTCCAGCCCGCCTGTCGTCTGGCCGTGCTTCTTCGGCATCGACTTCGCCAGCCGGGCCGAGCTGATCGCGGGAAGCCTGTCCGTGGAGGAGATCCGCGATTCGATCGGCGCCGACTCCCTCGGGTTTGTTTCGCTGGAAGGGTTGATCGAAGCGACGACGCTGCCGGCCGGAAAGCTGTGCCGCGCGTGCTTCGATGGCGACTATCCGATCCCCGTCAGCGAGTCTGAGCAGGGCAAGCACCTGCTCGAGAGCACCACGGGGGGTTCCGGGGGGTCGCTCCCCCGTGCCAGCACCGGACCCCAGGCGGAGTGAGGGCGGTGCCTGCCCAGCAAAGCGGCCAGCCGGGTGATCCCGGCCGGGTGAGCTACGCGGCCGCCGGGGTGGACATCGAGGCCGGCGAGCGCGCGGTCGCGCTGATGCGGGCGGCCGTGTCGAAGGCGGCAGGACCCGCCGTGATCGGCGGGATAGGCGGCTTCGCCGGCCTGTTCGACGCGTCCCGGCTGGCCATGATGCGCAGGCCCGTGCTCGCCACGTCAACCGACGGCGTCGGCACCAAGGTGATCATCACCCAGCGCACCGGCCGCTACGACACGATCGGCATCGACCTGGTTGGCATGGTCGTCGATGACCTGGTCGTCTGCGGCGCCGAGCCGCTGTTCATGACCGACTACATCGTGTGCGGCCGGGTCATGCCCGAGCGCGTCGCCGAGATCGTGGCAGGCATAGCGGAGGGGTGCGTGCAGGCTGGTTGCGCGCTGATCGGCGGCGAAACCGCCGAGCACCCCGGTCACCTGGGGCCAGAGGAGTTCGACCTGGCCGGCGCCGCGACCGGGGTCGTCGAGGCCGACAGGATGCTCGGCCCTGGCCTGGTCCAGGCGGGAGACGTGGTGCTCGGCCTCGCGTCTTCAGGCCTGCACTCCAACGGGTTCTCGCTGGTCAGGCAGATCCTCGCCGATGCCGCGCTGGACCTGGATTCCGAGCCTGCCGACCTCGGCAGGTCGCTGGGCGCTGAGTTCGCTACCCCGACGCGTATCTACGCTCAGCACTGCCTGGCGCTCGCGAATGCGTGCCAGGTGCATGCGTTCGCCCACGTCACTGGCGGCGGGCTGGCCGCGAATACAGCCAGGGTGCTGCCCCCCGACGCCGACGCGCTCCTCGACCGGGCCAGCTGGAGCCCGCCGCCGGTGTTCGGCGTGCTTGCCGGGCTCGGCTCGGTGGACGCCGAGGAGATGGAGCACGTGTTCAACATGGGTGTCGGTATGACCGCGGTGGTCGCGGCCGGTGACACGGACGAGGCTATCCGCCTGCTCGCGGAACGGGGAGTGCCCGCGTGGCCCCTTGGCCAGATCACCGGCGGCTCAGGCCGCGCCCGGCTGACCGGGCGGCACCCATAGCGTTGCCGCGCCCGGCTAGGGCATCCTGGCGAGCCGGGACCGGGACAGGTACTCAGCGGCGATGCGCGTCGTCGTCCTCGTAATCCTCGTAATCCTCGTCATCCGCGTCGTACGCGTCGTCCTCGTCGGCATCACCGTCGTCAGTCAAGGAGTAGCGATCGCCGTGGTCCGCGTACGCGTCCCGCCCGTCGGTATCCCGCTGATCCATGCCGACGCCCAGCTCTGCCCGCAGCCGGTCAAGGTCAGTGCCGCCACCGCTGTACTTAAGCTGGCGTGCCACCTTCACCTGCTTGGCCTTGGCTCGGCCGCGCCCCATTGGCTCGACCCCCTCGAACGTACGGGACCTGCCTGGTCCCTGATCACCGCGCTTGATGCCTTCTGTGGTCGCTCGTCCGACGTTGTCGGATTTCGTGCAAGACAGACCGCCCGCCGCAGTTCCTGCACAAGGAGCCGAGCGTGGCTAGTGCCTTCGTACATAGACAACCGTACCTGTTTTGGGCGGCTCGCGCCTCCGGCGGTCCTCGCCAGCCGCGATCAGCCGCCCAGCCAGATACCCCGCAGCCTGCCTACTTCCGACATCCTGCGCTCGGCGAGCCGGTCTGCGGCCACCGCGGGCGGCACGCCGTCCTGCCCGGCGAGCGCCAGGATCCGCTTCGTCGTGCCGAAAATCTGGCCGGCCTTGGCCTTCGCCCGGTTGAAGTTGAAGCCCTCGAGCTCGTCGGCCACCTGGATCACGCCGCCCGCGTTCACCACGTAGTCCGGCGCGTACACGACTCCGCGGTCCTCAAGCAGCTTCTCGATCCCAGCGTGGGCTAGCTGGTTGTTGGCGCCCCCGCAGATCACCTTGGCCCGCAGCACAGCGACCGTGTCGTCGTCGACCGCGCCGCCGAGCGCGCACGGCGCGTAGATGTCGGCATCGGCGCTGACCAGGTCGGACCGGCTGGCGGCGATGAAGATCGCCGGGTGCTTCACCCGCACGCGCTGCACGGCCGCGTCGTTGACGTCGTAGACGGCGACGGTCGCGCCGTCTTCGATCAGGTGCGTGACGAGGTGGCTGCCCACCTTGCCGACGCCCTCGACGGCCACCGCCCTGCCGCGAAGCGACGGGCTGCCCCACGTGTGCTCAGCGGCCGCCCGCATGGCCTGGAAGACGCCGAATGCGGTCAGGACCGACGAGTCGCCTGCGCCTCCGTGCGGTTCCGTCCGGCCTGTGACATGGCGGCATTCCCTGGCCACGATGTCCATGTCCTGGCTGTAGGTGCCGATGTCGCAGGCGGTGATGTAGCGTCCGTTCAGCGATTCGACGAAGCGGCCGTAGGCGCGCAGCAGCGCCTCTGACTTGATGACCTCGGGATCGCCGATGATGACGGCCTTGCCGCCGCCGTGGTCGAGGCCGGCCAGAGCGTTCTTGTAGGCCATGGCCTTGGACAGGTTCAGGACGTCGGCGATGGCCGCTTCGTCGCTTGCGTAGGGATAGAACCTGGTTCCGCCGAGTGACGGCCCGAGCGCGGTCGAGTAGATCGCGATGATCGCGCGCAGCCCGGTCGGGGCGTCATGGCAGAAGACAACCTGCTCATGGCCGGCCTGGTTCAGTGCGCTGCCCACGGATCTGGCGGTGTTGCTGTCTGTGATGGCTTCGGCCTTCTCGGCCGGATCGATGACTGTCGCCACGGCTGCAGCTCCCGGCAAGTTGGGTCCCGCGTCCACGTTGACCCGGGCTCACACCCAGGGTATGCGTCGGGCCGCGCATGGAGTATTGATGTCGCGCAATGCATGAAGCTGGCTGTGCGGGGCAAATACCTCGTGACAGAGCATGCCGTAGAACTGCGGAGGATTATCCCGGCACTGCCGATAGTTCTAGCAGTCTCTGGGTTCTTCCGCAGCGGGGGGTAGCGAGACGGCAAGCACGCCGGCCGCGAGATTGCGTCGTCGACGTGACGGTACGTGTTCCTCCCGCTTCTGAGGAGGTGAGTGGCGATCTCGCAGTACTGCACAGACCCACCCTGCACGGACCTGCATGAACAGTCCCGCGCGGATCCAGCTTGACTGACCTAGCTCAGCAGGAACGGCTACGCCCTGTAGTCGGCAGGAGGCGGACATGACTTTTCCGAATCCGCCCGTTGCGACGGTGCGTGTCTGTAGGATCACGCAACGTGACTCAGATCAACGGGGGTAACGGGGACACGTTCAAAACTTCTGCTCCTGGTGGTCGCATTGTCACCGCTGGTGATGGCAATATGGTAACAGTAGACCATATAGGACATCCAAGGCAGGCTCGTAATGGAGCCATGAACACAACAGACGCAGGATCGCAAGACAAGGTCCAGGAGGAGAGGCCGTCACAATGTCTGCACGAACCCCAGAGGCCGAGCCGCTGCTTACACCGGCTGAGGTCGCAACAATGTTCCGAGTGGATCCAAAAACGGTCACACGGTGGGCAAAGGCCGGAAAGTTGACGTCTATTAGGACCCTTGGCGGCCACCGTCGTTACCGTGAGACCGAAGTTCGTGCCCTGCTCGCGGGCATTCCGCAGCAGCGTTCGGAGTAACGCCTGGCCGCGGCCTGGCGCCCGATCTTCGGGGGGCGGGCGCGTGACCGAGCACGCCTAGTGCGGCTCAGCGCAGAAATAGGGGGGTCGGCCCTGGCGGCAATGCCGCGAGCGGGTCGTCATGCGCAGAGCGTTGGTGCTCTGGACGGATCCCGGCGGGACGCCGGGGCCGATCCGGCCTATCGAGGGAAGTCAAGCGGGGGTTCCGGGGGTCGTCCCCCGGGCAAGCACAGCGGGGGTTCCAGGTTCCTGAGGGCCCTGGTACAGCTAGATCACGGGGAAGAAGCCGCTGTAGTCCACAGGGCTTGAGGTACAGACTTCAGATCAGCGCCCGGAAGGGGCTCAGCAGCCGCACTGTGGTTGTGCCGCGATACGCAAGACCCGCAGCCGGGCCGCTGAAAGCGGACTTTGCGGACATGGTAGACGCGATGCGGCCGCGCCCAGGCTTGGTGCCCGCTGCGCAACGACAACAGGCGCACATCCTTGTGGCCCGGCCGCCGGTCACGGGAATGGCCGGGCCTTAGCGCCTCGCATGCGGCGGGAGGCCCGTCCACGCCTGCGGCCTGGTCTCGGATTGCAGTCGTTCAGCGACTTTGGGTAATCGCACCTGCTCGATGACGTCCCGAGACCATACTTGTCGCCATGCCTTCGCTCGGATAGCCGAAGCAGGCATGGGAAAGCGCCTGTGTACGCCCGTGCACTGAATCACGCAGTGCGCGGCGCGAAGCGCGGCATGAGACTGATGCAGCGAGCGACGCCCGGGGGCCCGCCATCCGGCGGGAGCGTGCCGTCGCTATGAGGGAGGGTTCGCCATGCGGGATCCAGAATTGGTGTTCAAGGCTCAGCTGGCCGCATCGGCGCTCGAGCGGGCTTGGCAGCGATGGCGTGTGATGCACGGCCTGGTTGCTGAGCCCATGCCGGCGATCTCCAGCTACGTGGGCTACTCGCTCGAGGAGCCCTGGGGTCAGCCCCGGGTGGTGTTCGGCCTGTCGGCGAACGATGCCGAGCAGCTCGCGACGCTGCTCAACAGGCACGACTGCATCGGTCCCGTGTACGCCAAGGTCCCCGGCCAGCAGGTCAGGGAGATCGCGGCCGGGGCCAGCAGGCCGCTTCCCGTTCCGCCCCAGGCACCGTCGGTGATCGCCGAGCAGTCCGGTAGCGGTGAGGCTCAGTCGGCTGCGAAGGCCCAGCGGTTGGCTGGCCCAGCCGGTGAGCCGGACGGTCCCGTGTACCGCCAGGTCGCGCGCGCCGCGCGGGAGGCGGCACGGCATGCGGCGGTGAAAGAAGCCCCGGGCTCCGGGCGGGCGGTCGCCGCTCAGGCCGAGGCTGGCGAGGCGGCATCCGGGCAGATGCTTGCCGGGCGGGACCAGCCGGAGGCGGTGCCGCGGGCCGAGTCGTCCCAGGCAGGCCAGCCGCCCGAGGATCGCATGGGCACGACGGCAGCCGCGGAGGCTGTAACCCAAGGTCAGCAACCTTCATCAGAGTCTGTGTCGGTGTCCGGGCAGGAGACGGATCCTCGCGAGCAAAACGGCCATGGACCCGCCGCGTCCGCGGTGCCTTCGCCCGTGGCGGCCCCCGGGGCACCGTCAGAGCACCCGGTGTCCGAGCAGGGCGTCCCGGGACCGGTTAGTGCCGAGGCGACCGGCCAGAGCGCCGGCGGCGATGCTGCTGGCAACGCCGGTTCCGAGAACGAGGCGCGCCGCGGCGACGATGACGGCAACGGCGATGGCGGGGACGATAACGGGAACGGTCCAGGCGGCAACGGGCCAGGCGGCGGCGAGGGCGGCGGCGGCCGGCGAGCCGGGCGCGTGATCGGAGCTGCGGGCCGGTCCCGCGGCAGGAAGGGCGGCGAGTCTCGCGCGAACGTCTCCGCTCCCAAGACGCCAGGCGGCGGGTCCAGCGCGGCGACCAGTGGCTCCGGTGTTCATTCCGTCGCCGAAGGAAGTGGTTCAGATGCCGACTCACGCCCGGCCGACGAGCCGGGCGCCGACATCCACGACTCCAACGCCCGCGCGGAAACCCGGGCTGCCAGCGCACGCGCCGCCCAGGCCAGGGCCGCCGAGGCCAGGGCCGCCGAGGCTCGCGGGGCTGGCGCGGAGAACCGTCCCGTCGAGCCCGCCGCGTCCCAGGCCGCGGACGGTCCTGGGCCGCTCGCGCTCGCGGCGTCGGCGGCCAGGGTGGCGACAGAGGCCAGGATCAAGGCTGCGATGAGGCGGAACCGGCCATCGGCGTCCCAGGGCAAGGACGCCAACCGGGCTGTGCTGGCCGGCGGGCAGGGCCCGGCTGTGCTGGCCGGCGGGCAGGGCCCGGCTGTGCTGGCCGGCGGGCAGGGCTCCGCTGTGCTGGCCGGCGGGCAGACGGTGCTGGCCGGCGAGCAGAGCGCTGCGCTGCACGTTGCCATAGCCAAGCCCGAGGTGGCATCTGGCGCGAACGCCGTGCTGTTCGACGACCCGGCCGGGCCACCTTACGAGGACGACATCGACGTCGCATCGGCCTGGGGCGGCCCTGAGTTCACAGCGGAGGCGGAGTTCACGGCGGAGGACCAGTTCACAGCGCAGGACCAGTTCACAGCGGAGGACGAGTTCGCTGAGGAGGACTTCGCCGCGGAGGCGGCGGCCGATCCCGATGTCGTGCAGCTGCGGCCCTGGCGCGGGGACGCCGACGACGACGCTGATCAGGATCCTGCGGCCGAAGACCGGCCCGGGCACTCGCAATCCGGCACCGCCCGGCGCAACCGGATCGCCCGCGGCTACTCGATTCCGCGGCTGTCGCGGTCGAAGCGCCCTGGAGCGATCCCCGGTCTGTAGCGCGCTCAAGCTCGTCGCGGGACCGAAGCGTCCCGGCGCGGGCCGCAAAGCGGCTGCTATGACGATCGCCCTCGTGATGTTGTTGGGCCATGAATCGCAGTGAGGTGCTTGCCGCCTTCAACAAGCAGGTCCGGCAGAGCACCAGCCCGGACGGCACAGGTGCCAGGTTCGAGGCCGGACCGCAGGTGGTCAGGCGCATTGCCCGGCCCGGCCTCGGCGGGTCGGGCGTGCTCTGGACGAGCCTGGATGCTTCTCACGCCGACCAGGTCATAGCCGATCAGGTGGCGTTCTTCGGTGCGCGCGGCGAGGAGTTCGAGTGGAAGCTGTACAGCTATGACGAACCGGCCGACCTCGCGGACCGGCTGAGAGCGGCGGGCTTCGTCGCCGAGGAACCTGAGTCGCTGATGATCGCGGCGATCGCCGCGATCACCGACGCGCTCCAGCAGGCTGAGCTGCCAGCGGGCGTCAGGCTCGAGCGGGCCACCGACGAAGCTGGGGTGGACCGGCTGATCCGCGTGCACGAGCTCGTGTTCGGCACAGACGAGTCAGAGCTACGGGCGTCGCTGCTCACGCAGCTCACCGACGCGCCTGAGACGGCCGACCTGCTGATCGCGATGGCGGGCGACGAGCCGGTCAGCTCGGCAAGGACCGACTTCCCGCCAGAGACACAGTTCGCCGGCCTGTGGGGCGGCGGCACCCTGCCGCGATGGCGCCGCCGCGGCATCTACCGGGCGCTTGTCCGGCATCGGGCCGAGCTGGCCGCGAAGCGCGGCTTTTCCTATCTGACGGTCGACGCATCCGACGAGAGCCGGCCGATCCTGGAACGGATCGGGTTCGAGTGCCTGGCCATCACGACTCCGTATAACTGGTCGGCCGGCGGCTCCCGTGTCGCGGGTTAGCTGATCTCCTGGTCAGCGATGGCCGCGGGATCATGGTCGACTGCGCGGCCTGCTGCGGGACCGGCGCTACCACAGCCGTGCAGTACTTGCACCGCGTGGCCCCGGCTGGAATAACGCTCAGGCACTCGGGGCAATCCCGCTCCGTGGCTTCCCTCCTGCGCTCCGCGAACGCCAGCAGCCTGCTCATGGGGGCGACAAGCAGGAAGTACACCACAGCCGCGATGATGGTGAACGCGATCACCGCGTTGAGGAAAAGGCCATACTTGATCGCGGAGCCGCCGAGGGTGAACGTGAGCTTGCCGAAGTTCGGCGCCCCTCCGGCAGCCCCGATCAGGGGGGTGATGATGTCCTTCACCATGGCCTGCACGATGTTGTTGAACGCGACGCCCATGACGACCGCGACAGCGAGCTCGACGATGTTGCCGCGAAGCAGGAATGTCCTGAAGCCCTTCATGCGTCATCCCTTCGGGATCGGCGGCAAGCCCGAACGTGAGGCTACAGAAGAACTGCGTTGCCGGCGGGCGGTCTCAGCCGCAAGCATGAATCCATGGCATGGACACTGACCGATGACATCGCCAGCTACCAGGCGGCAGCCGGCGGTTTGCTGAGAGCGGATCCGGTGCGCAACACCGTTCTGCTGTCCGTCCTCGCCAGCCTTGTCACGTTCGGGCCGGCGGCCTTCGGCCAGCAACCCCCGCTCTACGGCTGGTGGTCCCCGAACGACGCCGGCGTTAACTCCCGCACCGTCACCGCCGCCATCCTGCGGACTCCGCCGTACGCGCTGCTGGTCACGACGCTGCCCGGGCCGTCCGCCGCTCAGCTCGCTGGCGTGCTCGCCGACAGCGGCACCGAGCTGCCTGGCATTAACGGCAGGGAACAGGACGCGACCGCGCTCGCCCGCGCCTGGCATGAGCGCACCGGGCGGCGGGGTCAGGTCAGTCAGCGCCAGCGGCTGTACCAGCTCGGCGACCTCGTCAGGCCAGAACCCGCGCCGCACGGTACGGCGAGGGTAGCGACGGTCGCCGACGTGGCCATCGTCAGGGCGTTCTACTCGGCATTCTCGGCCGAGGTCGGCGATGAGAACACCCCCGAGCAGCTGGTCGCCGATCGGCTCACAGCGGGACAGCTGATGCTGTGGGAGGCAGGCGGCGCGCCCGTCTCGCTCGCGGGCGTGACCGGCGTGCTCGAAGGCGTCGCCAGGATCGGGCCTGTCTACACCCCGCCGCGCTGGCGCGGACGCGGCTATGGTGGCGCGGTGACGGGTGCGATCGGCGAGCTGGTCAGGGAACGCGGAGCGGCGTCGGTGGTACTGTTCACCGATCTCGCGAATCCCGCGAGCAACTCGTTGTACGTCAAGCTCGGCTATCAGCCGGTCGAGGACCGGGTGCTGGTGAGCATCGGATGACGAGATCGGGCCGTCGCACAGCTGCGGCCATCGCCACTAATGCGCGGTTTGTCGCTGTTTAGGCGCCGCCAGCCGAGCTCGTTGTCCCTTTGACTCCGACGTGGTACAACAGGCCGAATGACCGCCAGCAGAGGTCCCGCGCAGCCCGCTACCGCCGAGCGTGACGGTGGCGGGCTCGCCGCTGTCCGGGTTCGCGGGCTGTGCAAGAACTACGGGCCAGTGGTCGCGCTCGCGGGCGTCGACCTCGACATCGCCCAGGGCGAGTTCTTCACGTTGCTGGGACCGTCGGGTTCCGGCAAGACCACGCTGCTGCGGCTGATCGCCGGGTTCGAGAACCCTGATGGCGGCACGATCGAGCTGGGCGGCAAGGAGATCTCGAAGGTGCCGCCGTACGCACGCGACATCAACACGGTCTTCCAGGACTACGCCCTCTTCCCGCACATGTCAGTCAGGCAGAACATCGAGTACGGCTTGCGCGTCAAAGGGGTCGCCAAGCCCCGCCGGCGAGCCAGCGCGGAGAGCGCGCTCGACCAGGTCAGGCTGACCGGGCTCGGTGACCGCAAGCCAGCTCAGCTGTCCGGCGGGCAGCGGCAGCGGGTCGCGCTGGCCCGCGCGATCGTCAACGAGCCGCAGGTGCTGCTGCTCGACGAGCCGCTCGGCGCGCTCGACCTCAAGCTGCGCCAGGAGATGCAGCTGGAACTGCAGCACGTGCAGCGCGAGGTGCGGATCACGTTCGTGTACGTCACCCATGACCAGGAGGAAGCGCTGTCGATGAGCGACCGGATCGCGGTGCTGAACCAGGGCCGCATCGAGCAGGTCGGCACGCCGCTCGAGGTCTACGAACGGCCGCAGTCTGACTTCGTCGCCGGTTTCATCGGGATCTCCAACCTGATCGAGCGTGATGGCCGGCACATGACCGTGCGCCCCGAGAAGATTCAGCTACTCGGCGATGGCGAGGAACCGCCGGCCGGAGCGCATGCTGAAACCGGGATCATCAAGGACGTCGTCTACGTCGGGGTGATCACCAGGTACATCATTGATCTAGACGCCGGCGGCGAACTCGTGGTCGCCCGGCAGAACGAGCAGTCACCTGCGATGTCGCAGAGCGCGCGCGGTACCCGCGCGCGGATCGCCTGGCTGCCCGACCAGACCATCACCATTTCGCATGGGGAGGGCGCCCGGCCGTAACCGGTGCGGCGCGGAAAGGGCAGGCTGAACATGTTCGGTCGATTCAAGCATCATGGGCGCGCGCTGAGCGGCGTCGCGCTGGTCGGCGCCGCGGCGCTGCTCGCAGCGTGCAGCAGCAGCGGCGGAGGAGGCGGCGGTACAAGCAACGGCGGCGGAGGTAGCACGCCGTCCGGCGGCGTGCCGACCGCCCACCTGCCGGTGCTGAAGAAGGTAGGCAAGAGCGAAGGGCAGCTGAACCTGATCGCCTGGAGCGGCTACCTGGAATCGCAGTGGGTCAAGCCGTTCGAGCAGCAGACCGGCTGCCAGGTGAACGCCAAGTACGCGAACACCTCAGACGAGATGGTCGCGCTGATGGCCAACGGCGGCGGCGGCCAGTACGACATGGTGTCCTCGTCCGGCGACGCCGACCTGCGGATCATCTACGGCGGTGACGTCCGCCCGGTCAACATGAGCCTGATCCCGGCCGCGCAGGACTTCTTCCCGGCGTTCAAGTCGCCGCCGTTCAACACCGTGGACGGCGTGCACTACGGCGTCTCGCTGCAGTGGGGCCCGAACGTGCTGATGTACAGCAAGAAGGCCTTCAAGACCGCGCCGGGCAGCTGGAGCATCATCTACGACAACAAGTACAAGGGCAAGATCACGGTGCCGGACAACCCGATCCAGATCGCGGACGCGGCGCTGTACCTCAAGACGCACAACAAGGGCCTGGGCATCACCGACCCGTACGAGCTGACCCAGCCGCAGTTTGACGCGGCGGTCAAGCTGCTGGCTGACCAGCGTCCGCTGCTGAAGTCGTACTGGCCGCTGGCCAGCCAGGAGATCTCCGCGTTCAAGAACGGCGATGTCACGCTCGGAGCCGGCTGGCCGTACCAGGTCAGCCAGCTGCAGGCGGCCAGGTTCCCGATCGGCTCGACGATCCCGAGCGAGGGAGCCACCGGCTGGGCTGACTCCTGGCTGCTCGCGGCCAAGGCGCCGCATCCGAACTGCGCCTACAAGTGGATGCAGTACATCAGCACCCCGAAGGTCCAGGCGATGCAAGCCGTGAACTACGGCGAGACGCCGGACAACGCCAAGGCGTGCAGCTTCATGAACACGCTGCAGGCCGGCTCTTGCACGCTGTATCACGCCGACGCGCCGGCTGCCTACTTCAAGACGATCGCACTGTGGAAGACGCCGATCGCGACGTGTGACGACGGCAAGCCGGACTGCGTGCCGTACTCCCAGTGGGTGACCGCGTGGAACACCCAGGTCAAGTGACGGAGCAGTGCTGACCGACCAGCCCGCCCGGGATGATGCAGGGAGTTCCGGCACCATCCCGGGCGGTGCCTGGTCGAAGGTCAGCGCGGCGCTGTGGCGGCGGCCGTGGGCGCGCGCGACTCTGCTACTGACGCCGCCGCTTGCGTGGTTCCTGGTGATCTATCTCGCCGCGCTCGTGGTGCTACTGATCACCGCTTTCTGGGAGACCAACTCCTTCACCAACAACCTCGAGCACATCTGGAACCTGCAGAACTTCGTCCAGATCTTCACGACCCCCGCCTACCTGCAGGTCATCGGGCGCACGGTGGGTATGGCGGCTGGCGTCACGGTCGTCGACGGGCTCATCGCCTTCCCGTTCGCGTACTTCATGGCCAGGGTCGCGACGCGGCGGACCAGGACGATCTTGTACGTGGCGATTCTGCTCCCGCTGTGGGCGAGCTACCTGGCGAAGGTCTACGCCTGGCAGCTGGTGTTCACCCGCGAGGGCCTGCTGAACTGGAGCCTAGGCAAGGTCGCGCTTGGCCCGCTGAACCTGATCAACACCAACTGGGCGGTGTTCATCGCGTTCTGCTACATCTGGCTGCCGTACATGGTGATACCGGTGTACGCCGCGCTTGACCGGATCCCTGGCTCAATGATCGAGGCATCACAGGATCTCGGCGGCCGGACGTGGCGGACGACCCGCTCGGTCATCCTGCCGCTCGCGCTGCCCGGCATCGTGGCAGGCTCGATCTTCACGTTCTCGCTGACGCTGGGCGACTACATAACCCCGCAGCTACTCGGCGGCACCAACTCGGTCTTCATCGGCTCGGTGGCCTACACAAGCTTCCTGTCCAACAATGTCCCGCTCGGGGCGGCGATGGCGACGGTGCCCATCGTGATCATGATCGTGTACCTGCTCGGCGCCCGGGCGCTTGGCGCCTTCAGGGAGCTGTGATGGAGCCGGCTGGCGTCAGGGTGGCCCTGCGGATCTGGGTCGCGCTCGTGCTGTTGTTCCTGTTCGTGCCGATCCTGCTGATCGTGATCTACGCCTTCGACCCGGCGACCGTGGAGAGCTGGCCGATCCGCGGCTTCACCATGCACTGGTTCTCGGTGGCCTGGCACGACCAGGAGGTCCGCGCGGCGTTCCTGCTCTCGATCAAGGTCGGGTTGCTGGCCACCGGGATCGCGCTCGTGCTTGGCTCGGCCGTCGCCTACGCCCTGTCCCAGTTCAGCTTCTTCGGCAGGGACGCGATCTCGTTCCTGCTGGTGCTGCCGATCGCGTTGCCGGGCATCGTCACCGGCCTTGCGCTGAATTCCTTCTTCGCCTTCGGGAGCGTCCAGCTGTCGCTGTGGACCATCGTCGTCGGGCACGCCACCTTCTGCGTCGTGATGGTTTTCAACAACCTCATCGCGAGGCTGCGCAGGACACCCGGCTCGCTCGCCGAGGCCTCGATGGACCTGGGCGCGCGCGGCTGGCAGACCCAGCTCTACGTCACGCTGCCGTCGGTGATCACCGCGCTGGTCTCGGGCGCGCTGCTCGCGTTCGCGCTGTCCTTCGACGAGGTCGTCGTGACCGTGTTCACCTCAGGCGCGCAGAGCACGCTGCCGATCTGGATCTTCGGGCAGCTCCGGCTCGGCCAGCAGTTGCCCGAGGTCAACGCCGTGGTGTCGGTTGTCATCGTGCTCACGATCATCCCGGTGCTGCTGGCAGCCAGGATCGCCGGTGCGGGCGCTGTCACGAGGACGGCCAGGACGGCTGCGGTCACCGACACCGGCCGCATCTAGCGAGGCTGCCCCGCCTAGACTGAAACCGTGCCGACCGCGCGGAACGCCGTCCTGCCGGGCGGCGTTTCCGCGTCCTGGCTGCGGGCGAACTGCCCGTGCCCGGCGTGCCTGGATCCCGGCAGCGGCCAGCGCCTGGTGACCATCACCGACCAGCCCGCCGACGTCAGCTTCGGCAGCGTCACCGGGGACGCGGACTCCTACCACGTGACGTTCGCACCTGACGGGCACCGGGCGGTGATCGGCAAGTCCTGGCTCACCGCCGCGCTCGCTCCGGTGCGGGCCAGCAGGACCGAGGACGCCAAGCGGCTCTGGGCGGCCGCTGATTTCCCTGACGGGCCGCCGCGCAACCGCTGGGCGAGGGCAAGCGATGATCATCACGCGTCCTGCCTCGAGGCGCTGCTCACCGACGGCTTCGTGCTGCTCACCGCCGTTCCGGCGACACCGGGGATGGTCCTCGAGGTGGCCGCGAGCGTGGGCTACGTCAGGGAGACCAACTACGGCAAGCTCTTCGACGTTCAGGCCACGGTCGATCCCGCGAACCTGGCGTTCACGGCGCTCGCGATCGCGCCGCACACCGACAACCCGTACCGCGACCCCATGCCCACCGTGCAGCTGCTGCACTGCCTGGCGAGCGCGGCCGAGGGCGGCGACTCGGGCCTGGTCGACGGGTTCCTGGCGGCCGGCCTGCTGCGCGCCGAGGATCCAGCCGCGTTCGCGATCCTGTCCAGCACCCCGGTGACGTTCCGCTACGCCGACAAGACCGCGGACCTCCAGGCGACCATGCCGATGATCGGCCTCGATCCGCGCGGCCGGATCAGGGAAGTCCGGTTCAACAACCGATCCCTCGAGCCTCTCCGGTCACCCGGGGGCCCGCCGGAGCCTGGTGCGGCAGACGCCTTCTACCGTGCCTACCGTGCCTTCGCTGAGCTGCTGGCAAGACCGGAGCTCATGCTGACGTTCCGGCTGGAGCCAGGCGACTGCGTGGTCTTCGACAACACCAGGGTGCTGCACGCCAGGACCGCGTTCACCGCATCCGGCCACCGGCACCTGCAGGGCTGCTATGCCGACCTCGATGGCGTCGGCTCGGAACTGGCCGTCCTGCGCCGTGACGACTAGCTTCCGCGATAACGAGAACGAGGACGATCATGACGCACGCCGACCCGGTCAGGCAGATCGCTGACCTGTTCGCCAGCGAAGGCGCCGAAGAGTACCTCGGCGAGCCGGTCACTCAGGCGGCGCACATGCTGCAGGCCGCGCACCTGGCCGAGCGGGAGGGTGCGGGCGACCCGCTAGTCGCGGCGGCCTTGCTGCACGACGCCGGACACTTCGCAGGCGCCGTCAGCGGCCAGCGGCTGATGACCGGTACCGACAATTACCACAGCCGTACAGGGGCCGACTGGCTCGCGCAGTGGTTCGGTCACGAGGTCACCGAGCCGGTGCGGCTGCACGTCGCCGCCAAGCGTTACCTGTGCGCGGTCGAGCCCGGCTACGCGAAGTCCCTCTCGCCGGCGTCGGTCTACACGCTCGGCGTTCAGGGCGGCCCGATGAACGGCGCTGAGCTCGAGGAGTTCGCGGCGAGCCGGTACGCGCAGGACGCGTGCCGGCTGCGGCGCTGGGACGACGCGGCCAAGGACCCCGACGCGCACGTACCGCCGTTCGAGCACTACAGGCCGCTGCTGGACCGGCTGGCCAGGGCCGCTGCTGGCCCGCGCCAGTAAGCCACGAGGTGGGTCCCCGGATTGCCCCCGGTTATCGAGGTCGATCCCGGGATTCACCTCAGCGCTGATCCCGGTTCAGGGAGCGGTGGTGCCTGACCTGCCGTAGGCGTCCTCGAGCCGGACGACGTCCTCGCGCCAGCCAGGAGGCGCGGTCGAGGCCTCGGCGAACACGATGTCGCTGACCGCGGTGACCCGGTGTACAGCCAGCGGAGGCAGGTGGATCGTGTCCCCTGGACCGAACCTGCGCACGGCGAGGTCGCCGTCGATCGGGCCGTACTGGATCTCGGCCTCCCCGGAGATCAGGGAGATGGTTTCTTCCTTGTGCTCGTGGTACTGCAGGCTGATCGACTGGCCGGCCGTCACGTGGATGACCTTGCCGATGTACTTGCCTTCCTCGGCCGCGAAGATCTGCTCGAACCCCCAGGGCTTGCGCTGCTCCTGCGCGCGATAGATCCTCGCCTGCGAGTCAGTTGTCACCTGGCCTCCGTTGGTCACCGGTAAGTGACTCAGGCTAGCCGAACAGCGGGAAACGGTCAGCTGCCGGGCCGAGCTGGGCGCGTTCGGCGTCGGTCAGTCCAATCCGCCCCGTGCCCTTGAGCACGTACGTCTTGTCATCCCAGCCCAGCGCTGGTTCCTGACCAAGCATGCCGTCCAGCACCCTGGTGACAAGTCCGAGCGAGATCGGGTCACCCGGGCTGGCGTCCGGCAGGCCGACGGTCATGTCCAGGTAGTGCACGGCAGCTTCCACCGCGAGGGTCGCCATGAAGTCCGCGACCCGCAGGACGTGTCCCTGGGTGGCGACCATCTGGAACTGGCAGGCTTTGGCGGCGCGCCGCGCCGCCTCGGCGGTCTCCGTCCACTCCCAGGCCAGCTTCGCCTGGCTGAAGGCGGACGCGACGATCCTGACGTGCCGCGCGTGCTCGGCGGCGGCCGCGCTGCCGGGCGGGATGTCGCCGTCGGCCGAGAACGGCCGCCAGTAGCTGATGTCGTCCCTGTCGGCCGGGCCGCGGCCAGGCGTGGCGAAGGTCCTCAGCGCCCGGCGGGCGTCCAGCAACTGGTGGTACAGGACGTCGGCGACTGACCAGCCCGCGCACCGGCTTGGGCGCATCATGCTCGCCTCGTCGAGACCAGCCGCGACGTCTGTCAACTGCACGTAGGCGCCGTCAAACGCGGCTTCCGCGTGCTCTCTGCTCAGCGGGTTCATCCGTGTTCATCCTGCCATCGCCAGTGCGGGCCGGCAGCAGGACGGGTCACTCACTGGTCTGCGACTGCGCCATTCCGGCATCCCATTTCGCCTCGATCTGGCCGAACCGCCAGATCGCGAGCGCGACGGCCCAGGTGAGCACGAAGACGGCGACGATCACGAAGCCGGCTTTGTTGATGTCGAAGCCGGCCATGAAGTCCCAGAAGTCGCCGGTCAGATGCGCCTGCTGGCCGATCAGCCCGAGGATCTCGATGGACCCGATGAAGAACGCAACGAAGACCGACAGCCCGGTGATCGTCAGGTTGTAGTAGACCTTGCGCACCGGGCGCGCGAATGCCCAGTCGTAGGCGAAGTTCATGAAGCAGCCGTCGGCAGTATCGAACAGGCTCATCCCGGCCGCGAACAGGAAGGGCAGCGAGAGCACAGCGTAGAACGGCAGCCCGCCGATCACCGCGGTGCCAGCCAGGACCAGGAAGGCGATCTCGGTCGCTGTGTCGAAACCGAGCCCGAACAGCAGGCCGATCGGGTACATCTTCCACGGCGCGTCCACCCGCTTGTTGAGCGGCCCGAGCAGCCGGTTCATCAGCCCGCGCTTGGCCAGCTGCTCCTCGAGCTCGGCGTCGCTGAACTTGCCGGAGCGCATCTCGCGGAACACCTTGACGATGCCGATCAGGATGATCACGTTCAGCGCGGCGATCAGGTACAAGAACGTGCCGGACACCGATGTCCCGATCACGCCGGTGATCCCGTGCAGCGTCGAGTTGTCGTCGCGCACCTGGCTGTTGAGCGCGTGGATGCCGAAGTTGAGCAGGATGGCCAGGATGAACACGATCGACGAGTGACCGAGCGAGAAGAAGAAGCCGACGGACAGCGGCCGCTTGCCGTCGCCGACCAGCTTGCGCGTCGTGTTATCGATGGCGGCGATGTGGTCGGCGTCGAACGCGTGCCGCATGCCGAGCGTGTAGGCGAGTACGCCGGTCCCGACGCCGAACGCCTTGCCAGCGCTCACCTGGTAGTTCCCCTGCACGACTGCGAGGGTGAGCAGGCCCCAGCCCACCACGTGCAGCCCGATCACGGCGGCGACCATCGCGCCCACCCGGCGCCATTCCGCGGGCGTCAGTGCAGCCTTGATCCGGGCGGCCCTGATCCGCACCGTCCTGCTCATGGTCGTGCTTTCCGGCATGGCCGCCACCTTAGGATAGTTGCAAATTACTTGCAACAACGGAGTGCAGGCAGGCGCGAGCGGGTGGCGGAGCGGGCTGGGTTACGATCAGTCCGGGCAAGCGCCCAATGAGGTGCGCTGAAGGAGGCAGTCCGACGTGCTCAGTTATCCCCCAACCGCGATGGGCCCTGATGCCGACGATTACCACGGCGAAATCGTTGCCGATCCCTATCGATGGCTGGAGAACACCAACGCTCCCGAGACGGCCGACTGGATCGCCGCGCAGAACGAACTGACCCAGTCCGTGCTGGCCGGCGTGGGGGAGTCCGATCGCGCGGCGTTCACCGACCTGCTCACCAAGGTCGCCGATTACCCCAAGTACGGGATCCCGTTCGAACGTGGCGGGCGCTGGTTCCAGTTCCGCAACTCGGGCCTGCAGAACCAGCCGGTCCTGTTCGTCATGAACGGCCCCGACCAGCTCGGCAGGCCGCTGGTCGACCCGAACGAGCTGGCTTCTGACGGCACGGTGGCGATCAGCGGCGTCAGCGTCACCAGCGACGGGTCGCTGCTCGCGTACGCGACCAGCGCGAAGGGCTCGGACTGGCAGACCTGGCGGGTCCGCGACACCAGCACGGGCACGGATCTGCACGACGCAGTCGAATGGGCGAAATCGGACAATGCGGCGTGGCGCAAGGACAAGTCCGGCTTCTATTACATGGCGCCCGAGGCGCCTGTGCCAGGGAGTGAGTACCTGGCCGCGAACAGCTCCCGGCGCATCCTGTTCCACCGCATCGGCACCGCGCAGCAGGACGACGTAGTCGTCTTCGAGAGTCCCGATAACCCCGACTGGTATCCGGTGGCGCATGTCACCGAGGACGGCAGGTTCCTGGTCATCTCGGTCTTCGCGGGGACCGCTCCGCAGGCTCAGATCCACGTGCTCGACCTGGCCGACCCAGCTGCGCAACTGCGGCCGCTGGTCGGCGACTTCGACTCCATCGCCGACTTCGTGGCCTCGGACGGCACCACGTTCTGCCTGGTCACCGACCATCAAGCAGAACGAAAGCGGCTCGTCGCTGTCGAACTCGGGCAGCCAGACCGCCAGCACTGGACGCAGATCGTGGCCGAGGCGCCCGACACGTTGCTGGCCGCGCACCGGTTCGGCGGCAAGTTCGTCTGCCACTACCTGCGGAACGCTTGCTCCGTCCTGCGCGTCTTCGATGCCGCCGGCGGGAACGCGCTCGAGGTGACGCTGCCGGGCTACTGCTCTGTCGCGGACGCCACCAGGAGGAGCGAGGGCATCGAGGGTCACGAGGGCAGCGACCTCATGCACTTCGGGCTGACCTCGTTCGCTGACTCGGGCTCGCTGTGGTCGCACGACCTCGCGTCGGGTGAGACCGCGCTGGTCCGCAGGTCGGGCGGTGCCCTGGACCCCGAGCGGTTCGCGCTCGAGCAGGTCCACGTGACCTCTGCCGACGGCACGGACGTGACCATGTTCATCACCAGGCGCGATGACGTGGAGCCGACAGGCGACGTGCCCGTGCTGCTTTACGGCTACGGCGGTTTCGACATCCCGATCACGCCGTCATTCGACCTGATGCACGCGGCCTGGCTGGAAAACGGCGGGCTGCTGGCGGTCGCGAACCTGCGCGGCGGCGGTGAGTACGGCCGCGCCTGGCACGACGCTGGCCGGCTGGCCAGCAAGCAGAACGTCTTCGACGACTTCTGCGCCTGCGCCAAGTGGCTCGCCGATTCGCCGTGGTCTCGCACCGACCGGATCGCGATCCAGGGCGGGTCCAACGGCGGCCTGCTGGTCGGGGCGTGCATGACCCAGCACCCGGAGTTGTTCGGGGCGTGCGTCGCCCACGTCGGCGTGATGGACATGCTGCGCTTCCACAAGTTCACCGTGGGGCGTGCCTGGGTCTCGGACTTCGGCAGCCCGGACGATTCCGTGCAGTACCGGTGGCTGCGCGCCTACTCGCCGCTGCACAACCTGCAGAAGGGCCAGGCCTACCCGCCGACCTTGCTGCTCACCGGCGACCACGACGACCGGGTCGTGCCCGGGCACTCGTTCAAGTTCGCCGCCGCGCTGCAAGCCGCCCAGGCCGGTGACGCACCGGCGCTGATCAGGATCGAGACCTCCGCAGGACACGGCGCAGGCAAGCCGACCAGCAAGATCATCGCCGAGTCGGCCGACATCCTCACCTTCCTCCGCCTCGCCTTCGGCACCTAGCCCTGCAACGCCCGAGTTTCTGGGCGGGTCGGCCCGGGGAGCTAGCGGAGGTAGGAAGCGCCGTTGAGGTCCAGGACGGCGCCGCTTGCCCATTCGGCCTTCGCGGAGGCTAGGTAAAGGACTGCTGCCGCGATTTCCCCGGGCTCGGCGACGCGCCCGAACGGGCTCTGCGCCTTGATCTCCTCGCCGCGCGGCGGCTTGAGGTGCTCGTTGGTCATGTCGGTGGCCACGTATCCAGGCGCCACCGACATCACGGCGATGCCGTGCGGCGCGAGCGCGCGGGCCAGCGACTGGCCGAGCGAGTTCAGGCCCGCTTTGCTCGCGCCGTACGCGGGCGAGTGCGGCTCGCCGCGGTAGGCGCCGCGCGATGACACGTTGATGATCCGGCCGCCGCGATCCTTCATATGCTGGACCGCGCACCAGGTGACGTTCGCCGCGCCGATGAGGTTGACGCCGAGCGTGGCCCGCCAGTGGTCCTGCCAGTTCTGGTAGGACACCTCGGTGATCGGGTGCGGCGTGAAGACGCCTGCGTTATTGACCAGGATGTCCAGGCCGTCGAGCAGACCGGCCGCGCGGTCGACCATCGCCCGCACGGCGTCAGGATCTGCGAGGTCGGCCTGCACGACCGCGTGCCCGCTGCCTGGCAACTCCGCGACGAGACGGCTCGCGAGTTCCGCTGAGTCACGATGATGCACGGCAACCCGGTCACCCGCCGCGGCGAACTCGCCCGCGATGGCCTTGCCGATCCCCCGGGAGCCCCCGGTGATCAGAACGGCGCGTCCGCTCATATCAGGTCAGGTCCCGCTGGCCGGCTGCAGCGGGCAGCCAGCCGGGATGGGCGGCTTGGGCGGAATCTTCGGATGCGTGTGACCGATGATCTTGCCTGCCCTGTTCCTGATCGGCTCGGACTTGGGCTTGGTGGCCTCCCAGTGCCTGACCGCCCGATAGGCGTTCTGGCAATTCTGGTAGTCCTGGCTGACGTTGGAGACCAGGCTGGTGGCCTGGCTCAGGCTGCCCGAGGACAGCCGGTGGATCGCCTGCACGTCCTGGGACGGCAGCCCGGCGACGGGAACGGTGGTGGCGCGGTACACGCCGGACAGCGAGACGCCGAAGAGCTGCTGGTCGAGCCCGCGGAAGATCACGACCTTGCCGTCCTTGGTGCCCACGTAGTACTGGCTGTGCACGTACTGGTACCCGACGAACAAGCCGGCCCCGATCAGGATGATGAACAGCGCCAGGATCGAGGTCATCAGCGGCCACCGGCGGCGGCGCCGCCGCCGCGGGGGCTCCTCCTCGTCACCGGCGGGCTCAGCGGCGTGCCTGCCGGGAATCGTCGCGGCCGGGGCCCGTTGCGTTTCAGAGCGGGCAGTCGCGCGCTGCACCGGGTCCTGCTGCGCCGTGCCCTGCCCGGCCATCGCGTGGCTTGAGATCCCGGCGGGCGCGGGAACCGTGCCAAGCGCGGTGATCCCTCCCGCGTTGCCGTCCATTCCCGGCCTGGTGAACGGCTTGGTGTCGGAGCCGCCGGCGTTCGCCGCCGCGCCGACGACGACCGGCGCGCTCGTCGGCGCCATGCCGCCCTGATCGGTGTCGATGACGTCGGCAACGATGCACGTGACGTTGTCGGGCGCGCCGCCCCTGATCGCGAGGTCGATCAGCGCCAGCACGGCCTCGGCCGGCTCGGCGACGGCGACCAGCGTCTGCAGGATCTGCTCGTCGCTCACCGCGACCGGCAGGCCGTCGGAGCAGATCAGGTACCGGTCGCCGATCTGTGCGTCCAGCATGGACAGGTCGGGGTCCGCGTCGGTGCGGCCGTCAAGCGCGCGCAGCAGCAGCGAGCGCTGCGGATGCGTGGCAGCCTCCTCAGGCTGGATCCTGCCCTGGTCGATGAGGGCCTGCACGAAGGTGTGGTCCCTGGTGATCTGGTACAGGTCCCCGTCGCGGACTAGGTAGGCGCGGGAATCGCCGATGTGGCAGATCGCCGCCGAGCCGCCCGCCCACAGCATCGCGGTCAAGGTCGTGCCCATGCTGCCGATAGTGGGATCGGAGTCAACGATCTTGCGCAGCGTCTGTTTCGCCGTCGCCACCGCGCCCGCGAGCGCGTCGATGAGCTCCGACTCGGGCATCGGCCTCTGGTCGAGCGGCGCCACCGTGGAAATCACCGCGGCGCTGGCGACCTCGCCCGCCTCGTAACCGCCCATCCCGTCCGCGACTGCCAGCAGATGCGGCCCCGCGTAGGCTGAGTCCTCGTTGCCCTCTCTGAGCAGGCCGACGTCGGAGCGGACCGCGTAGCGGAGTGCAAGTGTCATCGCGCAGCTCCAGGACGATCTAGCCGGTCGGGTCGGCACCCCGACCCCGCACCCTGGGTCGGCGGCCCGGTCAGCAAACTGTAGGACTTCATGCTGGGATCGAGCCTAGATCCTGACGGACCGAGCCGCGCGCCAGCAAGAGCTTCGAACACCAATTTCGCGAACCGGAAATACAGTGCTCGCATGGTACACGCTAAGTGCCGGCCGTGAGCCATGCCAGGCTGAGCACGGCGCAGGCGACCGCAATGGCCGCCGCGCCGGCTCTTGGATGGCGCCTGGATGCGCGGATGATGGTGCATATCCGGCAGCTGCCGTTAGCATGCGTGAAACGAAAAAGCACGGAGCGCTATGACAGCAATGCGCAGATCAGGGCGTGACACGCCGGTGACGTCCGATCAGCCGGTAACTCTCAAAGACGTGGCCGAGCTGGCCGGAGTCCACCCAGCGACCGCGTCGCGGGCGCTCAACGACGAGACCAGGCAGCTGGTGCGCCGCGAGACCGCCGACCGGGTCATCGCCGCTGCCGACTCGCTCGGCTACCGGCCGAACACAGTGGCCAGGAGCCTGCGCACCCGTCGCTCGCACACCGTGGGCGTGCTGATTCCTGATCTCACCAACCCGCTCTTCCCCCCGATCGTCCGCGGCATCGAGGACCGGCTCGCCGCCGAGGGCTACGTCGCGCTGATCGGCAACACCGATTCCGACCTGGATCGGGAGCGGCTGGTGTTCGAGCGGATGCGGGCCAGGCACGTGGACGGGTTCGTCTGCGCGACCGCGCACCTGAGCAGCACCGTGCTGGCCGAAGCGGCCGAATCCGGGATCCCCGTTGTCCTGGTGAACCGCCATGCCGAGGGGTACGGCATGCACTGCGTGTCGGTGGACAACGAACGCGGCATCGCGATGGCGGTCGAGCACCTGGCAGGGCTCGGCCACCGCAGGATCGCGCACGTCGCCGGCCCGCAGGACGTCTCGACCGGACTGAGCCGGTACCAGGGATTCCTGGCCGCGATGGCGGCCCACGGCCTGACGGTCGACCCCGCCCTGGTCGTGCAGGCACGCGCATACTCGCTGGATGAGGGCGACCGGTGCTGCCGCGAGATCGTGGCAGCTGGCGGGGATTGCACGGCTATCGCGGCGGCCAACGACATGCTGGCCGTCGGCTGTTATACGGCGATCGAGTCCGCGGGGCTGTCCTGCCCGCAGGACATCTCGCTGGTCGGGTTCAACGACATGCCGTTCATCGACCGGCTGCGGCCGCCTCTCACGTCGGTGAGCTTCCCGCACTACCAGGTCGGGGCCGAGGCCGGGCGGCTCATCCTCGAGCAGATCGCGGTCAGCGCCGAGGATCGCCCGGCGCCAGGCGAGCTGGGCAAGATCTTGTACCTGGCACCCGAGCTCAAGGTCAGGGGCTCGACGGCCCCGCCCGCGAGCTAGGAGCGAGCGTTCAGGCGGCGAGCCGGCTGGCCATCCAGTCAGCACTGTACGGGCGGTGCTGGTAGACGACGTTCGCGCAGCCGTGGTTGCCGTCCTGCAGCAGCAGCAGCTCGGCGTGCGGGCCGATCTCGGCGGCCAGCCGGTCGGCGTCCTGCCAGGGAAATATCCGGTCGCGTTTTCCAGCGACGATCAGGATCGGCGCGCTGACCTGGCCAGCCCGCCCCGCCATGGTCAGCTCGGCGGCTCGCTGCCTGGCCCGCTCGGCTGATTCCGACTTCGACCGGACCGTGAACGCGGCGCGGCTGAGGTCGGGCAGCCGGTCCCAGATGTCACCAAGGCAGTAGACGGGACAGAGCGAGATGGCCGCCCTGACCCGTTCGTCGCCGCTGGCGACGCGAGCCGCGTAATATCCGCCCAGGCTCACGCCCCAGATCCCGATCCTGGCCTCGTCGATGCCGGGCAGCCGCGTCACGGCGTCCACGATCGCCCGTCCCGGGATCTCCCAGTCCGGCCTGATCGCCAGGTCGTACTCGGCCTCGCCCTGGCCAGGCCCGTCGACCGACACCGTGGCGATCCCGCGGCTCAGGAACTGCTCCTCGGTCGGCCTGAACTCCTCCTTCGCCGAATCAAGGCCAGGTATCAGGACCACGGCCGGATGCGGGCCGGCCCCGGCGGACGCCTGACAACCGCGGCGATCGCCGCGCCGTCGAACGGTATCTCGATGCGCTCGCCCGGCGGGTCGAGCAACGCAAGCGCGTCACCCGCGCTCCTGACGGCCATCAGGTGGGCCGCGCGCATCTGGTCGACGTCGTTCACGAACATGAACTTCGCGAAGTGGTAGTAGACCGCCGCCTGGGACAGGTGCGTGCCTGCCGACCGGCGCCTGCCCGCCGCGAGCGCGTCCCTGCCGAGCTTCTCGTGCAGCGCTCCTGCCACGCACCACTGCTCGCACCAGGCGTCCCAGCTCTGGATCGCGGCGGTGACGCGTACGAAGTCGTTGTAGTCAATGCCATTGGCCACAAAGCGCGGCGCCCAATGACTCACCGCCGCTGACACCCGGCTATCGGTCATGGATGCCAGCATTGCACACGTTTGCACTCCATGGCAGGGCGGTCCTGTCATCGCGGACACCGTGGCAGGACGCCGGGCTGCCACAGGTGCCGCGGTGACAGCCCGGCGTTCTGTGACTGTTGACAAGAAGGCTCCGAATCCATCACGCTCGTGCGACAAACGGTTGCGATTTCAGCAGAAAGAGGCACGACAGCGAGTGTGGATGCAAACGATTGCTTTCTTCTTCGACCGAGGGTGGCGACATGGCCGATCCAGGTGACGGGCACACGCTGGGCTGGCTGGGCACCGGGCGGATGGGCGTGGCCCTCGTGCACCGGCTGCTGCGGGCCCGCCGTGACGTCGCGGTCTTCAACCGGACCAGGGCCAAGGCCGAGCCGCTCGGGGCCGAGGGAGCGACGATCGCAGACCACGCCGCAGAGCTCGGATCCGCGGACATCGTGTTCGTCATGGTCGGTACCTCCCAGGACCTGATCGACGCGGTGACCGGGCCGGACGGGCTGATCTCCGGCGGCCGCGCTCCCTCGGTCGTCGTCGATTGCTCGACCGTCTCCTCAGAAGCGTCCGAGCAGGTCAGGCAGGTGCTCGCTGGCCACGGCTGCGCGCTGCTCGCTGCTCCGGTGATGGGCAACCCGAAGGTCGCCGAGGTCGGCAAGCTCACCTTCGCCGTCTCCGGGTCGCGCGCGGCCTTCGAGCTGGCACGCCCACCTCGACCTGCTCGGCGCGGGGGCCACCTATGTCGGCGAGGGCGAGGCGGCAAGGATCGTCAAGCTGTGTCACAATCTGGTACTCGGCGTCGTGACGCAGTCGCTCGCCGAGGTCACCGTGCTCGCCGAGAAGAGCGGCATCAGCAGGCAGGCGCTGCTTGCCTGCCTCAACAACAGCGTCATGGGCTCGACGTTCAGCACGTACAAGACGCCGGCCTTCGTCAACCTCGACTTCCACCCGACCTTTACCTCGTCTCTGCTGCGCAAGGACTTCGACCTTGGCCTGGGCGGCGGCGAGGGAGCACGAGGTGCCGATGCCGATCGCGTCGGCCGTGTACCAGCTGGTGCAGAGCCTGGTCGGCAAGTACGGATTCGGCGACGACGACTTCGCCACTTTGCTGGTGCTTCAGGCCAGGTCGGCCTGCATGACCTTGTCAGCGAGAACGCGGAGGTATCTGACGGGCTCGAGCCCGCCAGCAGCGATTGATCGGACTATTCCATCAACTCGGAAGGAGGACCGGGGATGAGAGCAACCCGTACCCGGTTCCTGTCTGTAGGCATCACAGCGACCGCTCTGGTGGCCCTGCTAGCTGCGTGCAGCAGCGGGGGAGCAGGCGGCTCGGCGAACAATTCCCCGTCGTCGAAGCAGCCGATCCTGATCGGCGCGTCGGTCCCGCTCACCGGTGACTTCTCGGCGGACGGGCAAGCATTCCAGCGCGGTTACAACCTATGGGCCGCGGATGTGAACAGGGCCGGCGGCCTGCTCGGACGCAAGGTGAAGATGATCTACCTTGACGACAAGAGCGACCCGACCGAGGGCAGCACCAACGTGCAGCAGCTCATCACCTCCGACCACGTGGACATGCTGTTCGGGCCCTTCCCGTCGCTGATCACCGGGCCCACCGCCTCCGTGGCTGCCCGCTACGGCTACGCGATGATCGAGGGCGCCGGCGGCGCGCCAGCCGTGTTCAGCACAGCGTCTAACCTGGCTAAGCACAACGTTTTCGACGTCAGCTATCCGATCGTGGACGGGATCGACCCAGTCGTGAGCTGGATCAAGTCGCTGCCTGCCGCGCAGCGGCCGAAGACCGCGGCCTACCCGATCATCAACAACCCGTTCACAATCCCGCCCGTGCAGAAGACCCAGAAGGCCCTGGAGGCGATCGGCGTCCACACCGCGTACTCCAAGATCTCGCTGCCGGAACTGCCCAACGCCAAGGCCATCGCTGACCAGGTGGCCGCCGCCAAGGCCGACGCCGTGTTCCTGGGTTCCGTGGACGTGCCCACCGTGGCGGCGTTCATGCAGGCCTTCCAGCAGCAGCATTACAACCCCAAGCTCTTCTTCGCCACCTCAGGACCTGACCAGGGTGCGGCGTTCACCAAGGCGGTCGGAGTGAAGAACGCCAATGGAATACCGGCGTCCGGGAGCTGGTTCGGCGGGTTCGACAACGCTCAGAGCAAGGTAATGGTCCGGGAGTACATCGCCAAGTACGGCGGCACCGCCTCCGACATCAACGCCGATGTGGCCGAGGCCTACGGCGTGGGCCAGGTGGCGGCGCTGGCGATCAAGGCCACCGGCGGCACCGTCCAGGCGAAGATCATTAGTCACCTGCACAGCGGAGTGACGTTCCCGACCGTGCAAGGCCCTGTGAAGTTCAACTCGCTGGGCATGAACACCAATCCCACGGTGCTGTCTTCCAGCGGCAGAACGGCAGTTTCAACCAGGTGCTCCCTGCGGGGGCCCCCGGCTCGGGCGCGATTACCTACCCCAAGCCGAACTGGGGTAGCTGAGCGGGCGCCGGTGCACGGAGTGGCGTGGATCTGACATGGGAACCGAACTGCTAAGCGCGATCACCGACGGGATACTCATCGGTGGTGTGTACGCGCTGATGGCCGTCGGGCTGACGCTGATCTTCGGCGTGCTCGACATCATCAACATCGCCCAGGGCGTGCTGGTGGTGCTGGCCGCCTATCTCAGTTACCTGCTCTCCGTGCACCTGCACCTGGACCTTTTCCTGGGCCTGCTGATCACGACGCCGCTGATGTTCGGCGCGGGCGTCGTGATCCAGGTCCTGTTCATGCGGCGGCTGCGCGGCCTGGAACGCACCTCCATGTCACTGCTGGCGAGCTATGCCTGCGCCCTGATCATCATCGAGGGCATCCTGTACCTGGCGTTCGGACCGGAGTACGTGCAACTCAGTGCCTGGTACATCACTAGCACCGTGCACGTATTCGGGTTCTACCTGCCCTACATCTACGTGTTCGGTTTCGCGCTGGCGGTACTGCTGGTAGCCGTGATGTACCTGATCCTGTACCGGACCACGTTCGGCCGCAGCCTGCGCGCCACGATGCAAGACCAGACCGCGGCCCGGTTGATCGGCATCGACATCAACCGCGTGTCCGCGCTGGCCTTCGGGATCGGGGTGGCGGTGACTGCGGCCGGCGGCGTGGTGTTCGGCGCCACCAACGCCTTCAACGCCAACAGCGGCTATGACCTGATCTCCCGGCTGCTTGCCATCATCATCCTGGGCGGGATGGGCAGCATCGGCGGAGCACTTGGGAGCGGCGGTCTTCATGACCACCGTGGAGTCCATCGTGGCCATCTGGTCCCCGGACTGGTCGGTGGTGGTTTTCTACGCGGCGCTGGTCGTGGTGCTGACCATCCGCCCTCAGGGCTTGTTCGGACAGCGTGAGGCGAGGGCACAGTGAGTCAGCAAGCAAGCGCGGCCCGAGCCCCGGGCAGCGCCGGTTCCCGCACGTCCGGGCTGAGTCGCAAGCGCGGCACAGCGGCGGTCGCCGCCGTGCTGCTGACCGCGGCGGTTATCTTCCCGCAGGTGATCACCAACGAGGTCGCCACTCAGATCGGGGTGGACACGATGCTGTTCGTGGCCTTGCCTTATCGCGTGGAACCTGTTCTCGGGGTTCACCGGGTACATCTCGCTCGGGCACGCGGTGTTCTTCGGCACCGGCGCCTACACCGTCGCCATCGCCGCCCAGGACTGGCACGTGACCGGGGACATGGAGTTCGCCCTGCTGCCCCTGGCGGGCCTGACGGCCGGTCTGGTGGCCGTGCCATTCGGGCTGATCGCGCTGCGGGTGCGGCGGCACACATTCGTCGTGGTCACGATCGCGGTGTTCTTCATCTTCCAGCTCATGGCCTTCGACTTCGGCTTCACCGGCGGCTCGGTGGGTCTGTCCGCGCCCTTCCTTACCTGGGCGCCGCAGACCTTCAACAACCCCTTCTACTACGTCGCGCTCGGCCTCGCGGCCGGGACAGGGGTGCTGGCCTGGCTGATCCACGGGTCCCGGTTCGGCCTGCAGTTGCGGGCCATCCGGGACGACGAGGACCGTGCCCGCGGCCTGGGCGTGCGCGTGATGCCGGTCAAGCTCACCGCGTTCGTCATCTCTGGTGTAGTGACCGGGCTGGTGGGCGCGGTCTGGTTCTTCTTCATCGGCCAGGTGCTGCCGCAGTATGGGTTCGATCCGCTGTTCGACCTGTCGGTCGCCCTGATGACCTTCTTCGGCGGGTTCGGCACGCTGGGGGGGGCCGGTGCTCGGAGCGCTGGTGCTGGAGCCGGGCCAGCAGTTCCTCACCCTGCGCGTGAGCAACAGCTATGCCGGCGAGCTGATCTGGGGGCTCTTTGTTCCTGCTGGTCATCCTCTTCCTGTCGCGAGGCGTGCTCCCGATCGCCGGGGAGAAGCTCACAGCCTGGCGGGCCAGGCGCGCCAGAGCCGCCGCGGCACCGGGTCCGGGCTCGCCCAGCGCGGCCGGGGAAGCGGTGGCCGGCGATGGAGCGGCGGTGGGCGGGAGCGCTCCACGGGGAAGCGGACGAGCGCTGTGAGCGCGCTGTTGCGGGGTGGAGGGCGTGTCCAATGCGTTCGGCGGAGTGCAGGCGCTTGACGACTGCTCGCTGGAGGTCAGGGAAAGCTCCGTGAGCGGACTCATCGGCCCGAACGGCTCAGGCAAGACAACGCTCTTCAACATGATCACCGGCTATGGCCGGGTGGACAGCGGGGACGTCTTCCTGCGTGACCGGCCGATCACGAACCTGTCGCCAGACCGGGTCTTCGGCGTCGGGATCGGGCGGACTTTCCAGCTGACCCGGATCTTCCCGCGGCTAACCGCGATGGAGAACATGCTGATCGCCGCCCAGCACTCCGGCGAGCAGAAGGTGCGCAACCCGCTGGCCAGGGCAGGCGGGGCGGCGGACCGGCGCAGGGCGATGGATCTCCTGGATTTCATGACGATCGGGCAGTACGCGCAGACGCCGGCGGAGCATCTATCCCACGGCCAGCGCAAGCTGCTTGAGCTTGCATACGTCCTGGTCGCCAACCCGAAGGTGGTTCTGCTTGACGAGCCAGCGGGCGGGGTGACCCGACCCTGATCCACCTGATCGCCTGCCGGATCTGCGACATCAATCGGTCAGGCACGACATTCCTGATCGTGGAGCACAATATGCAGTTCGTCATGAACCTGTGTGACCACGTCACCGTGCTCGACTCGGTACGGTGATCGCCGCCTGCCTGCCTGCCATCATCCGGGAGGACCGGCGGGTGCTCGACGCCTACCTGGGCGTCGCGGAGGATGACGATGACGCTGCCAACTAGCGTGCCTGCCGGCTCGGCCAGTCCGGGAGCGCGGCCTGACCGCGGCCGCGCTGGTGATCGAGGACGTCTGCGCCGGATACGGTGGCGGCGACGTGCTGCATGAGGTCAGCCTGACCGTGCCGGAGGGCGGCATAACCTGCGTGGTCGGCCCGAACGGCTGCGGCAAGTCCACGCTGCTCTCGACGATCAGCGGCCTGCTCAGGCCGCGGCTCGGCAGCATCGCGTTCCGCGGGGAGCCGCTGGCGGGCAAGTCGCCGCGGCAGGTGCTGCGGGCCGGCATCGTGCACGTGCCGCAGAACCACAGCCTGTTCCGCGGGATGACGGTCGCGGAGACATCCAGCTCGGCGGGTACCTGCTGGGCGACCGCAAGCTGGCGGCGAGCCGCCGGGCTGCCGTCGAGGAGATGTTCCCCGCGGTGGGAGCCTGGGCCTGCGAGAAGGCGGGCAGCCTGTCCGGCGGCCAGCAGCGGCTGGTGGAGTTCGCCAGGTGCCTGATGCTCGACCCGGCACTGGTCATTCTCGACGAGCCGTCGGCCCGCATAGCGCCGAAGGTGTTGAAGACGGTGTTCGACGCGGTCAGGCTGATGAACGGCTCGGGCAAGACGATCTGCTCGTCGAGCAGAACGCGCGGGCTGGCCTGCGCCTGTCCACGCATGGGGTCGTCCTAGAGAACGGCCAGGTCAGGCTGTCCGGCACCGGCCGCGAGGTGCTCGAGCACCCCGAGATCGGGCGCGCTGTATCTGGGCGGTGCGGTGTCTGCCAGGGGGGACACTCCGCTAGCCGTGGAGCACGCCGGGACCCCCGATGGCCCGGAGCCACCCGACGGGCGGGAGCACGAACCAGGGGTGCCGGGGAGCAGTCCGTGATCGTGGACTGCCACTGCCACGTCGTCCCCGAGGTGATGACTACGGCACGGTGCCCGGGCGGTGGCGTCCACGGCTGCGCCGCGACCCGGACGGCAGGCTGGCCGCCGAGCTGGGCGGGCGGGTTATCTGCTCGTTCACCGGCGAGCTTAGCGACGTCGGCGTCATGCTGGAGCAGGCCGCCGCGCAGGGCGTGGACCACCTGGTGCTGTCCCCGTGGATCCTGCTCGTGCCGGCGGACGGCGACACCGGCGAGGCGCTCGAGGTGTGCGCCGTGCAGAACGCGGCGCTGGCCGCGCTGGCTGCCGCGCGTCCCGCCCAGGTCAGCGTGCTCGGCGCGGTTCCGCTGCACGACCCGCGGGCCGCGGCCGGCTGCCTGCGCGAGGCGATGGCACTGCCAGGGATGCGCGGCGCGGAGATCCCGGCGAACGCGGGCGGGCGCTACCTCGGCGACGAGGCCTTCGAGCCGTTCTGGGCCGCGGCCGAGCAGACCGGGGCGATGATCTTCGTGCACCCCACCACCACCGGGTTCGGGCTGCCCGCGCTGAGCCCGCGCTACCTGTGGAACTCGGTCGGCAATCCGCTGGAGACCGCGATCACGGCCGCCGACCTTGTCACCGCCGGCGTGCTCGAGCGGCACCCGGACCTGAAGATCCTGCTCGCGCACGGCGGCGGGGGGTGCACGCCATCCGCGGCAGGCTCAGGCGCGCCTACGCGGTCCGGCCGGAGGCCAGGTCCTGCTCGGCCGCCTGCCTGGACGCGAGCCTGCGCCTGCTCTATTACGACGCGCTCACCCACGACCTGGTGCTGCTCGCCGGCCTGGCCGAGTTCGCCGGGGCCGAGCACGTGCTGCTCGGCTCGGACCGGCCCTTCGACATGGGCACCGACCGCCCCGTCGAGGAGGTGCGCGCGCTCGGCCAGCCCGGCGCCGAGCCGCTGATACTCGGCGGCAACGCCCGGCGCCTGCTCGGGATCGGGGCGCCAGGTGAGGAGCCGGCCCGAGGCGAAGCCGGCCAGGGCGCCACGGCATGACCGGCGCCTTCGACGTCGTGGTGGCTGGCGCCGGGCACAACAGCCTCGTCGCGGCCGCCTACCTGGCGAAGGCCGGACTGTCCTGCCTGGTACTGGAGGCGCGGCCGGACATCGGCGGGGACACCAGCTCCGAGGAGCTCACCCTGCCGGGCTTCTGGCATGACTCCTGTTCGACGG
>CAVUFO010000002.1:0-48286 GCA_963740785.1 uncultured Actinomycetota bacterium | reverse complement strand
CCAATGCCACGGGGTTTAGGCGTTTAGGCCTTGATGGGCGGTTTCCTTTCTGGTGACGTTGCGTGGTCGCCGTTTGCCCGGCATGGCGGGAGCCGGCGTGCAGGGCCGCGGGAGGTGGGTTTCCGCAGGCGGGCTGGGCGGTCCGGGGTGTCTGGCATGGTTTTGCGGGGTCTGGGGCTGGGGGGGTTTCGGCTGGCCGGGCGGGTGCGTTGGCGAGGGTGATGACGGCGGGGGCGGCGCGGGGTGACGGTGTTTTTCGGGCTGGCGTGGCCGAACGTGCTGGGGGACTTGGACTTGCGGGCGCGGTGCCGGTCCCGGTCGGTGACGGTGCGGTATCCCGCGATTTGCCTGGCCAGTGCCGTGTAGCTGGCCCGTCCGGCGCGGATCGCGGCGAGGATGAGGCGGCGGGCGCGGGTCAGGGACAGGTCGCGGCAGCGGACGGGCTGCCCGGCGCGGCGGCCTTTCTTCGCGGGTGCGGCGTGGCGGGCGGCGTCGCGGGTGACGCCGCGGGTCATCTCGGTGCCGGAGGCCCAGGCCGCGATCTCCTGGGCGATCAGGGCGGGGCTGCCGGAGTGGAGCATCGCCCCGGTGCCCGGCCCGGCCCCGTGCAGCGGCCCCTTCGCTTCCCGCAGCGCGGTCTCCGACCCGTCCCACCGCCATTTATAGAGCCCGGCCAGCTCCAGGGCCGGGTACTCGCGCCAGTCGAGGAGGTCGGTGATCAGGCAGAACATCTCCTTCACCTCTTGCCCCCCGACGTGGACGTCGTACTCGATGACCCGGACGGTGATCGTGACGCCATCGCCGGAGATCTCCGCCCGGTACGAGCCGTCGGGCAGGATCTCCGAGACCCTCTTCACGGCGATGTCGCTCTTGATCCGGATCAGGACGTGCGTGCGCTTGATGAGGGCGGCGATCCGGCGGACACCGTGCCAGAGCCGGTCCATCAGCCAGACCTGGTTCTTGGCGAGCACGTGCGCGAATCTGGTGAGCACCGTGTCCAGCAGGCCCTGCTCGGCGGCGGCCTTGTCCGTCCCGGCCGGCCCCACGGCATGGCCAGCAGCGACCGGGTACGGCAGTTGTTCAGCGGGAACAGCCGCACCGCCGGCCATGCCGCCGAGTCGTCCGCGGTGCCGACGGACCCGAACGCCGCCCGGTTCTCCGGCGTGTCCGGGGTCCGCAGCAGCGACCCGTCCATCGAGTTCACGGCCAGCGGCCGGAACCGGCCGACCGTCAGGGACTGCCCGCCACGGTCCCGGTGCTCTTCCCCCGCCGCCGCCAGCACGGCGGCCTGCAGTTCCTCCAGCGGGGCCGGGCCGAGCGCCCTGCGCCAGTCCAGGCAGGCCCGCTCCGACGCCGGCCGCCACCGCTTCGACCAGGGCACCAGGGCCAGGTCCCCGGCCAGCGCGATGATCACCTCGCCGGGCTGCGCTTCGGGCATCAGCGTCTGCAGCACGATCACCCGGATCATGAACGCGGCGGCCAGCAGCCGTTCCCGCTCGCCCTTGACGAACCTCGAGTCCAGGACCGCGCGGTCCGCGATGCCGCCGATCACGCCCGGCCCGGCCTGGCTGTCCAGCCAGTCCTCCAGCGCGCCGAGCGTCGCGTGCCCGCACGGGCTGCCCGCCGCCCGGACATGCCCCTTCCTCGTCACCACCGCCGGCGCGGCCGCCACGACCTTCAAGAACACGACCGGCTCGCCCGCCCGGATCTTCTCCGTGCCCGCCACGACCAGCGCCGACCGGTCCCCGGCCTGCACCGGCGCCCCGTTCTTCAGCGGCGAGACCAGGCACCGCAGCGGGACCGCGACCATCACCCCAGCCGGAAGATCCCCCTCATCAGCGAAGACACTGGCAGAACGGCCGGCGGCAGGGTAAGAAGGCACAGAGGCTCCTTGTGATGAAGAGTGACTTAGACAATCCCTCTTCTAGCAGGGAGCCTCGCCTGCCTCACCGGAAACCCAGAAACATCCCGCAGACCAGCAGATATCACCCACAGTAACTACGAACGGCTCGCGCCTCGCATCACTTCGCCCTAAAGCCCGTGGCATTGCGGCGCTACCCGGCGACGGCGGCCCATCACCTACACCCTCCGGCAGTCACAGTGATTGCGTTGTCACGACCGCCGACTGCCGGAGGTCTGTGACCTGATGATCAAAACTCCCGAAGCAGTCGGAAATATCTCCCTCAATAAACCAGGTCGTCCCAGTCCATTTGTCTGCTACCTCGCTGAGCGCGGTGTGGCAGCCACGGCCGGGACGGAAACCGTGCGAGCGGTCAGAGAATCGCGGCTCATAATAAGCCTCCAGGAGGAGGCGGATCACTTCACCGACGAGTTTGTCTGACCATGGCGGCATTCCGAGCGGCCTTCTGGTCCCGTTTTTCTTCGGGATGTAGACCCGCCTTGCCGGCTGGAACCGGAAACGCTCGTGGCGCAGCGCGTCAATGACGCGCCCGATCTTAGCCAGCGACATGCCGTCAGCGGTTTCCCCGTCGACCCCGGGTGTCATCGCCCCATGGTTGGAGTACAGACGCCCGTAGGCCAGCAGATACATCTGCGGGTTGAACAACTGCCGGAACAGCTCATTGCACGGCAGGCCACGCCTGCCGCGATCACGGAGGACACCCAGCACTGTTTCGGCGCTCTGCAATTTCGCATACCTCCCAGCCTTCGAGTATCCGGTCACCTAGCCCCCTTCGCCCTGCGGACGGCCTTCCCGTCCCCCTTGGCAGGGCGTTACTCCTGCGACTACTACTGGGCCTGTGTCACCTTAAGGCTCGCGCCTCTTAGCCTCGATCCACCGGCCAATTCCGGTAGCTCGTTTCCGGCCCGATTCCTGCCCGAGGAGTTTTCCGGGGTGAAGCCGGGCGTGGGCGTCCTGCCGCTCGCCTGTTCTGCGGCGTGTCCGGGGTTCCTGGCTAGGGGGCGGAGTCGGGGTGGCCGTCGAGGGCCGTAGCCGGTGCGGACCGGATCGGGGCTGGTCAGGCCGTTGCGGCGGGCGGGCCGTTGGCCGCGGCCAGCAGGTTGAGCCATTCGTGCTGGCGGTGCCAGGCCTCGGGCAGGTGCAGGGTGAGGTGGCCGCGGCCGTGCCGGGCGGTGCGGGCGGCGACGGCGATCAGGTCCCGGCGGATGGTCGCGGCCCGGGCCTTGGCGAAGGGCAGGCTGGCCAGGGCGCCGGCGGCGCGGAGGAGGTTGTGGGTCATGGCCGCGATCGACAGCCACGCGGCGTTCGCGGCGAAAACCCCTGACGGCAGGTGAGCCAGGGGGCCGCTGGTGACGTCGGCGAAGACCTGCTCCACGACGGCGTGGCCGCGGTGCTGCCCCTCGGCCTGGACCAGCTCGAACGGGGAGTCGGTGAACACGGCGTGGTAACGCCAGGCGGGGAACAGCTCGCCCTGCCCGTCCGCGGCCTGCTTGTTCTGGTCGCGGACCCGGCGGACGATCAGCCGGGCGGTGACGGCCTGGCCTTTCTTCGACGCGAATGCCGTGTACTGGACTTCGGCGACCTCGGCGTCGGAGATCCAGGCGTCCAGCTGGTCGTCCCAGATCGCGCGGGGGTACCGGATCGGGGTCCAGCTCTCTTCGGGAATGCCGGCGATGGCGGCGCGGATGCTGGCGTTCATGGGGGCGGTGACCGAGAACCGGGCGCCGCCCCGGCGGATCGCGCTGATCACCGCGGCGTTGTAGTAGGCCGAGTCCAGCCGGACGATGATCGTCCCGCTGCAGCCGCAGGCCCTGGCCGTGCCGATGGCACGGGCGGCCATGCTCGCCGCGCCGCGCGCGGAGGCGGCGTTCCCGCCGCGCAGCCTGGTGGCGGCGATCACCGGCGCCGACAGCGGCGTGCTGACCACGGCGGCCAGCGCGTTCAGGCCCCTCACCAGCAGCGATTTTCCCTGAATCTTCGTGTGCCCGAACCGCGCGCCCTGCTTCTGATGCCCGTAGACCCGTTTTTGCATCGAGTCGATGTCAATGAACGCCAGGGTGTCCGCGCCGGGCAGCAGCGGCGCCCGCCGGGACAGTTCCGCCAGGAACTCCCGGGCCGCCTTCTCCAGCTGGGCGACGTTTCCCCAGGTATAGGAGCGCAGGTGCGAGCCCAGCGTCGACGGGGCGCGGACGCCGCCGAACAGCGTACTCATCGCGCCGTGCCGCAGCATGCCCATGTCATCGATCGAATCCGCGCCCGCGGCCATCCCGGCGACCAGGCACGGGACCTTCAGCCGCGCGTTGACGCCGTACCCGCCACCCGGCGTGACGTGCTCCGCGACCAGGCCGCCCAGCCCGGCGCGCTCTGCCAGTGCCATGACCGGCACCAGGCCGGCGTGCGACACGAGATTGGGGTCATCGAAGGATGCGTGCGTCTTCACCAGGCTATGCAACAATTGCACTTACAAGGTGTCCTCTCGAACCGGGTGCTGGAAGCTTCGTTAACTCCCATTATCCCAGGTCAGAGGGCATCTTTCATGTTGACACGCCCGAAACATCCTAATTTGTCCGGTGGATCGAGGCTAAGGTGATCCCACGTTCGTCCCTGTCATACGTGATAGCGCGACTTAGGCTCCTCATTTATCTCCTTCAATGCCCTCACTGGGCATCGCTCCGCATCCCAGAGGGTGTATCAGCCACCTCGTGATGCCGATACAGGTTGCGGCGCCGGTTTCGGGCGTCTTTCCGGCGGGCGTGTTCTTGCACCTTCTGGAGATTGAGGTACAGGCAGTCAAGCTTTAGCCATATCACGCGGGCCCCGCAACGCCTCGTTTCATACGCCTGAACACGAGCGTTACTTTCCTGGCATGCTATTGTCCCCTCGCGGTTTCCCGTCCAGGTTAGCCATCAGGCCCAGAAACCTCCCTCTGAGTTCCTCCCGGCTTTACCGGGGATATGACAAGGCGCTTTCGTGGCGCAGCGAGGTTGAACAGGTCACCGAACCGGCGGGAGGAATCTGCTCCCGCCCAGTGGTGCAACTTGATCTGCATCCTCCGTACCATGACGCTGGCCGTGAAATCGTCCGGCCAGGCCACGGCGCCGGGATTCCCCGGCGCGTCTTCGGACATTACATCCTCTCCTTGACTGGCACGCTGCCGCCCTTTCCCATGTGCGCGGCTCTCCCGCGCTCGGAGTACTACGGCGGCTCCGCCCCACCCGCACCTTCAGCTGGCATCGCGCCTATCCCCGCCGCATTCCCTCCGGCAGAGGGCGAGGCGGGGAACGGTCCCGGATGGTTCCCACGTTCACAGTTGCCCGGTCGACGGGTTAGGCACCCGGCTCTACCCCTGCGGCCTCGCCACGGCTACTGCCGCAGGCAATTCACCGCGACCTCCAGCTCAGGCCTGCAAGACCCTCCCCGGAGTTCCCCGCCCGTCATGAAGGGCGGGTGCGCGCCGCTAACCAGCCCGCATCCGCTGGGTTAGAGCTGGCAGCACGTAAAGAGGCGTAACGAAGCCGGTTCCTTGCGTATACCTTCCCGTCTCGCTCACCGCGCCCGGCCCGTCCAGCAGTGCCGGACCGGCGCGAACTTTGTCGAGGCTGCTTCCGCCCTCCCCGGCGACCCCCGGCTCGGGCTGCCTCCAGCTTCACCCCGCTGCTGCGACAGCAGGGAGACGGACGGTCTCTCACCTCCATCCGGGTCAACAGCGCCTCGTGGCGCACTGCAGGTCATGCTGGATCGTCTGAGCCTTCGGCTCGGGGACCTCTTTCTGCTGGCAGGACCGCGCGACGCCGAGATCGGCGGCATCACCGAGGTCCGCGCCGCACGCGCAGGTGCCCTCCGGGTAATAATCGAAGGTCTCATCGGGAACGGTCCAGGTCATCGCCGCTCCCGGCGCCCCGGGCTGCTTGCCGCGGCTGCGCTTCTTCGCCGCGTCGCGTTCTGCCTGCCGCCGCTGCTTGCGGGGCGGCTTGCGGCCCGGCGTGTCATCACCGCTGGGCGGCATGCTGGAATTGCCGCTGTTGCGGGACACGGCCCGCTCCAGGCGGGCGATCCGGTCCATCAGTTCCGCGACCTGGCCGTGCAGGCCCGTGACCTCGGTGTCCCGCGCCGCAAGCTGGTCCTGCAGCTGCGCGATCTGCTCGTCGCGGGCAGCGCACGGGGCGCAACCCGGGGCAGGAGGCAGCATCTCGGACACGAGAGATGATCATGGTCTAGCCGGCTCGTAGTAGTCAACTCGCAACTTACTGCCGACTTTACGTGAACGCACTACGAGTCCGACGTCACTCGGCGCACCCGCAATCAGGCAGCCCAGTCACAGGGGTGAATGTTTACCATGTGGAAGCTGCGAGATCTCGCATCGTCGCGCGTTCTATAACGTTCCGCACTCTGCTTATCGTGACGGCTGGCGTGGCGCTTGTGGTACTTGTGATACAGGTATTCTTTTCTAACACGGTTCTTGAGTCTGTTATCCTCGCGCTTGCTACAATCGCGGCCATAGTCGGCTGCCTGATACCTATCATTCAAAGGGATTCTTAAGGGCTTAAGGGATCCTTGTGATTGGCAATGTTGACGAATAGGGTGAAGGGCTGACTAGTACGGCAGCAAGCCGTCGGCTATTCAGGGAAGATTTGAAGTGCCCTCAGGGTTGGGTGATGACCATTGAGGACGAAAGCAGAAATCGTCTCCGTCGAGGTGAGGCTCTAGCCCGGTCATGCCGAGATTCTGTCGGCAGGATTCCTTAGCCAGTCCGACGATGCCGTCTGCCGGTGACCAGTGGTTCGGATGGTCGTCCCCAAAACGTGTCGCGGACAGGTTCCGGTCTGTCAGAACGATCGGCAGGACTGGCTCGATAGCTGAGCGTGGGGGCAGGGTATTGGGCGGGTGCTGCGCCAGGCTCCGGAGTGCGCTTGCTTCGTCATCGCGCAACTCGCGCATTACGGCCGCCAGGATGAAGCACTCGACGCCTTTCTCCCGGATATATTGCTGGATTCTTCCGAGGTTATTCAGGTCATTGACGTCAATCGGGTCTTGCCAGTTCTTCGCCTCGCCCATGATCACGGCAGGAAGTCCGCGATGATCAAGGACTGCCGCTATGTCAACCTCACAGTCCAGCTGCGGGCCTTTAACTGCCCATCCAAGCACGTAAGGGGTCATCGATTCCCCAGCGTAAGTGGCGGAGCAGAGCACCTGCAGGGTCGCCATCACCGGCAAGGCCTCGCTGAGACGATCATGCCCTACGTGCCCGGCGAGCTTGTACAGCCAGTCGTTCCGGCCGTTTACCCTCATTCCCAGTGCCAGTCCGAGCGGGAACTCACGGAGGCACATTTCGCATTTCATCTGTGCCGTGAGATCCTCTGGCCGGAACGCGACGCTGCTGGTGCAGTACGGGCAGTCAACGGGCAGCACCGGGTGCAGGATCGCCTGCCTGAGCAGGAACTGGAACACCGAGGCCGGGTACCCGGCGGCGTCACCGGCCAGCGGCTCAGGCCAGGAACCCTGCCACCGCTTTATGGCCTGGACGATAGCGCCTGACAGCATGCCCCGTTCGCTACGCGCGACCGCGGTGAGCGCAGCGCGGGCACCTGGCTGGTTGGCGATGGTGCTTCCCGCCCCGCCGAGGCGTTCTATGAAGCGCGTCACGAACGCCCCGCCCGGGGTCTGGCGAGCGCACCAGCCTGGCCCCTCGAGCAGATGACCCAGGATCGCAATCGACGGGACAGCGGAAATCGAAACTTCCCTGGCACCGGAGGAAACGGACAGGGCACGCCCGTCCGCTACGGGCCGGTCGAAGCTCAGCATGAAGCCGTCGTACTGGCGCAACAGCCGGGCATATGAGCGCTTGTTGGGAACGGAGAACGTCCAGTCGGGCCGGACGCCCACGGCGGCCGATACCCGCACCTGAAGAGCGATGACGTCGCCGCGCGGAAAGCCGCCGTTCTGCGTCCTGCTGCCGATCCCAGGGGCAGGTATCCGGGCAACGCGGCCGTCCGCTTCGAGCGGCTGGGAGAAGCTATGCGCATAGTTCGTAGTGAACGGATGATCGCCATACCAGCCGCGAGCGAAATCCTGCCCCGCCTCCGGAGGCATGACCATAGGAGTTACATCATGATCGGCCAGCAGCTCCTCCAGCGCCCGGGGAAGCTCACCCCGGCCTGCGGCCTGCCAGATGTAGACTCGCGGGCCGACGGGCTGGCCGTCACCGGTCACCCACCGACTCAGTTCTCCTTCCTGCAACAGTTGCTGCAGCCACGCGCGTGCTGCCGCGAGAACGCGTTCCTCATGGCAGACCGGGAACGGAAAGGCAGGGGCACCGTCACTGGCGTTCGGTTAGGACCCGGCGTCCTGTGACCTGCTGGTTCAGCCCGGAGGCGGACCAGGGCTGCCTTCCGGCATTCTTCACTTAACGTGACCGGTGGTGCTGCAGGCGGATATCACGCTGCGTAACCATATTGAGCGGCACCCGGCAGCCTGATCGTCGGCAGCGGGGCCTGCATGCGGGGGATCCGCGGCGACACGCCGCGCTGGTTATGGGACAGGTGCAGGCGTATGCGGAAGCATCGGCGGTTCCTATCCAGCCTCTTGCGAGGGGCCCGCCGATGCTTCCTGGTGCGACGCTACCCGCTGCCCGGTATTACGTCATGCCTGGCCGGAGCCGGCGATCCTGTGCCGTGCCGCGGCCGGCGCCGCGCCGGAAGCGGCCGGTCCGGGATGCGGAGGCGGGCCTGGCTGAGGTGCTGGCGATGCCAGCGGTCTGGAAGGACCCCGGCGGGCGGCTGCTGGAGCTTCCCGGGCCGGGCTCGGGGATCGTGGCGTGCGGGGCGCTGCCGGGCGCGGCGGCGCCGGAGCCGGCCTGGACGGCGGAGCGCCTGGCGGCGGCCGGGATCGGCGGGGAGCCGGGGCCGGTGCGGGAGGGAACGGGGCTGGGGCTGGCGTCGGCGGTGCTCACCCCGGCGCTGCTGGACGCGGCGCTGGCCGGGCTGCCCGGCCGGCGGTCGCGGAAGATCACGCCGCGGCTGGCGATGCAGATCGAGCTGGCGCGGTCGCTGATGCCCGGCGCGGCTCCGGCGGCGCTGCGGACGCTGGCGCAGCGGCCCCGGGAAGCCGATCCGGGATATGACCTGCCGGCGGCGTCGTCGCTGTCAGACGCGGACAGCTTCCTGGGAGTCAGGCCGCTGGTGAACCTGCTGGCCGGGCTGTGCGGGCAGGTCCGCGCCGTCCCGCTGCCGGGCGTGCCGCCGGCGTACCTGCCGGCACCAGGGACGCCGGAAGGGGACCGGGCCGCGATCCGGCTGCGCCCGGTGGCGCGGCCGGGCGGGCCGTGGTCCGGCGGCCGCTGGCACGGGCTGCGGGTGCTGGCCAAGGACGGCACCGTCCGGAGCGTCGCCGACCCCAAGGGCAGCGACCGCAAGGGCACGGGCGGGCAGTCCCGCAACGCCGCGTACTTCGGCCGCCCGGCCAGCACCGGCGCGCCCGCGCTCCCGCAGATCCGGATGGTCGAGGTCACTGACGTGTGGACGCGCGGCGCGGTAGCCTGGGCGGCCGGGCCGCACGGCACCGGGGAGACCACCCTGGCCGCGCACCTGGAACCCGCCTACGGACCCTGCGACCTGGACCTGGCCGACCGCGGGTTCCCCAGCCGCGAGGCCATCGCCGCCAAGATCGATGCCGGCAGGCACTTCGCCTGGCGGGTGTCGGCGGCGTGGAAGCTGCGCCGCTCGGGCCTGCCGCTGAGCGACGGCACCTGGAAAGCGGCGATCACCTGGCGCGGCCGCACCTATAAGGTCCGCGTCATCGAGTACCACATCGACCAGGTCCTCGATCTCCCGCCGGGCCACCCGCTGCTGACCGCCCCGCCCGCAGGACCGTCCGCCCGCATCCTGGACGACGGCGGCGAGGACGGCGAAGGTGACGGCGGGCTGTGCCGGACGCCGGGCACGATCCGCGTGGAAGTATCCGAGACCGTCACCATCATCACCAGCCTGATGGACACCGCCGCCTGCCCGGCCCGCGACATCGCGGAACTGTACGGCATGCGGTGGGCCAGCGAACTGGTCTATCTCGAAGAAAAGCAGACCCTGGCCGGCGGGCAGCCCGTCACCGCGGCCACCCCGGCCGGGGCCTACCGGATGGCCGCCGCGACCGTCGCCGGCCACCAGGCGCTGCGGATCGCCGGCGCCGCGATCGCCGCGGCGATCGGCGCCGAGCCCGCCCGGATCAGCGCCACCGCGCTGCGCGCCGCCATCACCGCCAGCATCAGCGCCGGGCAGGGCACCACCGCCGGCGCCCTGGCCGCGGCGATCGCGATCATAGGCCGCGACGTCACCGCGCATCCGCTGCGGTTCGTCACCGCCTGGCGGCCCGGCCGCCACTACCCCCGCTTCACCATCAAGAAAGTGAGAACCCGCAAGAGCCGCGACGTCGTGCCCGCCGCCACCCGGCTGCACCTGCTGCCCCTGCCCGCGACGCCACGATCGCAGCAGCCGAACGCCCCGCCGGCCGCCTGACCTGTGCCTCCCCTCCCGGCCCGGCACCAGCCCGCCGCGCCTGGATCCCGGCATGCCCGGCACCGCCGCGGCCCCAGCCGGCCAGGGCACCGCCCGTCTTCATCCCGGGCATCTCACCCAACGTCACCGATCAGCCGGCACACAAATCGCCTCGCACCGCGAAAGCAACCACGCATCGTTACCGAACCCCGGCGCACGCCAGGACTAACCCCGCTAGACCTGATTCCTAACCGAACGCCAGTGGGGGCACCGTAGGCACGGGCGTTCCATAGCGCTGTAAGGCTCGCCGGATCTGACGGGTCTACCACTACGAATGCTGCGCCAGAGGACATGCCCTTTTACTCAATCGCCGCTCCAGTCGCGGTAACTGGCGTTACCCAGGAGGCCGCATCCGCCGGGACTTCCGCGCCCTCCTCAATGCGAATTTGCACGGCACGCGCTGCGAACTGCTTCCCGAGGCTCACGCCCTGATCGCTGGTCCCGTACGCGCCGAACCAGACGCGGAACAGGCCATCGAGCGGATCACCTGCCGTCCAGTCCGGGAGAACCCAGGAATCGGGGGGAAGATCATCAAGCAGGCGCTCCGGCCCCAGCAGGCGATAGTTGATGTAGTCGCGGGCAGGAGCTAGCGGCCCCCACTCGCCCCGCCCCTGCCATTGGTAGCCGTCGAGCGCGGCAGCCTCCTCAGAAGCCGCCGCCCCGTCAAAGGCGAGCAGGACGTCGACTCCCAGTCCCCGGGACACCCGCTCGATCTGTTCGAGATCACTTGGATGGAAGAACGGCTGGTACAGGCCCCCCCCACAGCAACGTCGCCTGCTCTACCGCCGACCGGAGCGTCTCCGTAGACGGCTCGAAGACCAAGCCCATCCGCACCGGACGCGCGATAGCCCACCCGGTCACCCGCCCATCCACGCCAGTCACCCCCGGTTCATTGCGATCTGACCGACCATACCGGTGTGTGCCCCGGGCTGGCGCACATGCTGCGCGCCGACGCAGCCATCTACCGCACGTCAGACCGCCGGAGAATACACAGCAATCGAATCGGTAAGCCTGCCAGCAAGGTTGTTCCTCAAGGTGGTTCCTCGGAGTAGTCGAACCTCATCTGATGAAACTCTGGAACCACGCCATATCCGTCCTTTACCTGGTTCCCGCTGCAACCGGGCTTTTGCGCCTGCCGGAATTCGGTGGGGATGGCGTGTCGGCGGAGGAATGCGAGGACCCGTTGGGCGTCGGAGGGGGGGATTGCGAGGCCAAGGAGACGGCGGGCACGGGTTACGCCGACGTACACCACCCTCAGCGCTTCCGCTATCTCGGAGTCGAGAGAAGTGTCGGCCAGCCAGGCGGTCGAGGTGACCTCGTCGTCGGTGGGGATGAGCAACAGGACTGCCTCGGCCTGGTCACCCTTGACCCGGTGGACGGTGCTCAGCTGCGGCTTGGCGCCACTCGCGACCGCCGACGGCAGTCCAGCGATCGCGCGCGCGGTGCGGTCCGCATGCCCCGGGCAGCTGAGCCTCTTCATGGTCCGTACTGCTCCCTCGGCAGGCGGGTGCTGGCCAAGTACGGCGGCGGCGGCCGGCACCCAGATGCTCATCGGCAGGTCGAGTGAGGGCATGACCTTGGCGATGCGATGGAGCAACCGCTCGAATGTCGCCGGATCGAGGCCGTTCGCGGCGAGGTTTTCGGCCGGGGTGCGGTCGTCGGCGCCGGGGTACCACGTGCGGAGCACGGCGCGACCGAGGGTATCGCGGGCTCGATCGCGGACCCGGGGCGCTGTAGCGGGATAATCCGTGATGATGCCGATCGCCCAAGCCAGCGCCGCGGCTTTCGGTGATGGCTGTTTGGCCGTGCCGGCATAGGTTTTGGGGAGGGTGGCCTGGGCGTGAGCAAGGATCAGGCAGTCACAGAGGTTGATGCCGAGGTTGGCGGCATAGCCGAGGAAATCGGTCGTGATCGCGTCACGGTCACGGCTGGCGTAGATGAGTACCGGGTGCGGCGCGTCGTGGTGGTCGGCGACGGCGGTGTCGGGGGCACGCCGCGCAGCGTCACCGCGCAGAGTCGCCGCGATAGTGCAGATGGTGGTCGTGCTGCGCCAGTTGTGGATCAGGTCGTGGTGGCCTAGCCGGTCAGCCAGCCTGGTCAGCTCCTGGGTGGCGGCGCCGCGGAAGCCGTAGATGGCCTGGTCGGGGTCCGCGACGATGACCAAGGGCAGGCCGGCGTCGTGGAGTCGGCTGAGGATGTGCAGGTCGGCGGCGGAGCAGTCTTGTGCCTCGTCGACAACCAGTTCGGTGTACTTGGCGGTCAGCAGCGCGCCGAGCGTGGCTGCGCGGGCCTTGAGGTTGCGGCAGGCGTGCGCGCGCAGTTCGGCGCCGGTGAGGTAGCCGGCCTGTTCCAGGCTGGCGCGGGTGCGGCGGGCGAGCCAAGCCCAGCTGGCTGGTAGCTGGCCCCGCCGGGCGGCCCCGATGGGGCGTACGGACCAGCTGTTCGTGCGGGGGTCGTAGCCGAAGTCGGCGTCGGCGAGGTGGTAGGCCGTCTGGCCGGAGACAAACGCAGCGGACTTATCAGGTGCGTCCCGCCAGGATTCCAGCCGTCGCCAGAACGCGGTCCGAAGGAAGGAACGGGCGGACCAGATGCAGCCACAGGAAGGTATCCAGGGTTCCGATGAAGTGCGGGTGGTCGGCCAGATCGAGCCGTCCCGCCGCCATGCAGCGGCGGTGGACCTCGGCGGCGGCAACGCGGGTGAACGCGGTGATGGCGCGGCCCTGCCGGACAGGCACGGCGCAGCTGAGGTGGCGGTCAACGATCACGCGCGTCTTGCCCGAACCGGGGCAGGCGATCACGGCGAACGGCGGGTCGGCGGAGATGACCTGCTGCTGCATCGCACGGGCCTGTCCGCGGGCGACGTCGCGGTCGGGTCCGCTCATGACCCCGGAGCCGGAGTTGGGCCGACGGCGAGCCAGCGCAGCGCATTCTCCAGGTACGCCGGGACGCGCAGCGGGGTCCCGCCCGTCTCGATGGCGTGGAGGAAATCCTGCGCGAAGTCGCCCTTGCGGAGGTCGGCGTCCTTGAGCTTGATCGCGAACGCCACCGCCCGGCCCGCGGAGTCGGCGGCGTCGACGGTGGCCTTCGCGGTCTGCCACGCCCTGGGCTGCTGCGCGGCCCAGGCCTTCCATACCGCATCGTCGTTTCCGGCGACCAGTAGTTCCGGTTCGAGCGTGGTGGGCCCGGCGAAAACGGCGGCGTGCTCGGAGGCACCCAGGTCCGCGATCAACCCGGTGAGCCTGGCGATGCGGGCCGCGCCCGAGCGTTTCGGGTTCTGGGTGTCCGTGTCGGTGATCACCGCGATCCGCTGGCCGATGCGCCGGCCGTCGGTAGCGGTGAGCAGCACCCGCAGGTACGGAGTGAAGTCCACGCCGTCGATGGGGAGCAGCACGGTGCCCACGAACCGGGCCCGCTCGATCGAGCCAGGCGGGAACAAGGTCGTGGCCATAGGCGGCAGCACGAGCGCCTCGGCTATGCCTTCGACGAGCATCACCCGCGGGCTGAAAAGCATCGCGCTGCGGGTCGCGTTGAGATACCGGTTGAGCTTGCTCCGGTCAGCCTGGGACAGTCCGAGCTCCGCGATGTTGATCACGGCGGTCTCGTACTTGGCCGCGTCCGCGTCGCTGGCCGCAGCCGGGTCACTGATCCCATCGGGCACGGCAGGGGCCTGCGGGCCAGCCGAGGCCGGAGGAGCCGCCGGGGCGGCCGCGGCAGGCGCGGGCAGCGCGGTGGCCTGCCGCTGCAGGATGACCAGGTCGGCCACGTCGGCCGATGCGGCCAGCGACGGTGCGTGGCTGGTGATCACGACCTGGAGGTATCCGCGCCACCGGCAAGCCTGCGGCGTGCACCGGCTGGCCGCAGCCGCGTCACGCAGGTAGTCCAGCAGCAGGGCCTGGAGTGGTGGGTGCAGGTGCGCCTCTGGTTCCTCGACCAGCAGCAGTGTCAGGTCGGCCTCGCTGGCGGCGTCGAGCTGAGCCAGCACGGTCGCGATGAACAGCAGGTTGGCGTAGCCCATCCCGGACTCGGCGATCTCGCGTGGTACCAGCCCGGCGTCGGCCATCCGGACCCGGAGCCCGCGGGCGAGCGCCTGCACGGACGTGGCGGCAAAGCCGAGCCCGGCGGCCTGCTGGTAGGCGCCACTGGTCAGCCGGGACAGCCGGGTGCTGATCCGCTCGGTGGCCGCGGTAATGACCGGGTAGTCCTCCACATCAGCGAAGCGGCTGCGGACGAAGTTGAGGAGGCGGGCCTGGTCGATCGCGTTTCCGTCGGCGTCGCGGACTGGTTCCGGGCCGGTAAGAAGGCTGTCCAGGATGGTCTGGATCCGCGGGCCGGCGTTCGATCCGAGATCGCGGGCAGCATCGCGCAGCGGCGGGAGGTATACGTGCCGAATCCGGTCCCGGCCGCTCGGCTGCGGGTCGCACGGATCAGCGCCACTGCCGGCCACCCAGTCGACCTGGCCGCGGACCTGCCCGGTTGCCGGAGGGGTATAGCGCAGGGTGTACAGCAGCCGGTCCAGTTCGGGGCTCATCGCGTGCTGGTAGGCGGCCAGGTCCTCGGGCGACCCGGTGTAGGTCGCCCGCAGCCTCACCGGCCCGGGGCCAGGCCCGCGGAACACGTCCTCGCGGTCGAGGTACAGGCTGCGGCGCCCGTCGATCGGGTCGGTCAGCAGCCGCAGCGCGTCGATCACGTTGGACTTGCCGCCGCTGTTCTCCCCGACAAGCACCGACACGTCGCGGCCCAGGGTGATCGACACCTGCGACAGCGACCGGAAGCCCTCCACGTCGAGCTGGCTCAGATACACCCACCCTCCTTGCTCCGGTACCGCTGGCCGAGCGATTGGCCTCGCCCGGATTGCCGCTGCCCAGCCCGGACGGGCGGGATCGCTGCCGCCGTACATTACGGCCTGTCCGATAGTGCTGTCAAAACATGAGGAATATTTTGAGGTTATTCAACGGTGGAGTAAGATGTCATTATCTCCGATGGCCCGGAGTTGCGTCGTGACGGAGGGTTGCGTGGAAGAAGACGCGGTGGCCAACGCTGCGATGCTGCTTCTCGCCCGGGAGTCGCGCGGGATAACCCAGGCAGAGCTGGCGGAGGTCATGACACGGCATTCCGGCGATATGCCGGTGTCGCAGGGCTACATCAGCAAGGCCGAGGCAGGGCGCCTAGAGGTCACCGGCTCCCGGCTGTCGCTGTACGCGACCGCATTGGGCTACCCGCCCGGCGTACTGTGCGCTGACCCCCAGCTTCACGGCGTTGGCGTCGGCCTGGTCCACCACCGCAAGCGGGCCTCGCTCGGCGCGCCGGCGCTGCGGCGCATCCACGCGGAACTGGCACTCGCGCGGCTGCAGACACGTGGCCTGCTCGCTCTCGCGGGCACCGAGCACCACCACCGGTTCCACCGGATCGTGGTGGACGACTTCGACACGGCGTCCGACGCGGCCATCGCGCTTCGCCGTGAGTGGGGACTGACACCCGGCGCGGTGCCGCAGCTGATCCGCTTGATCGAGGGCGCCGGCGGCTTGGTGCTGGTCCGCGACCTCGGCTCGCGGGAGCTGGACGCGGTCACCCAGTGGATGGACGGGGACCCGCCGCTGTTCCTGATCAACGCGCACGCGCCTGCCGACCGGTTCCGCTTCAGCCTCGCGCATGAGCTCGGCCACGTGATCATGCACGACGAGCCAGGCCTGACTGCACTTCAGGAACGCCAGGCTGACGAGTTCGCCAGCGAGTTCTTGCTGCCCGCCGACGCTATCCGGGCCGAGTTGAAGCGGGACCGGCTTGATCTGCCTCGGCTGCTCACCCTGAAGCACCGGTGGGGGGTCTCCATGGCGGCCCTGCTACGCCGTGCAGCCACGCTCGGCATCGTCACCGATTGGCAATACCGCAACCTGATGGTCGAGATGTCCGCACTCGGGTACCGGACGCAGGAACCGAGCGACCTAGTACGCGAGAACCCGCGATTCATTCCGGCGCTGGTTGCCGACCTCCGCGATGACCGGGGATACCACCTCGATCAGCTTGCCAACGCCGCCGGTCTGCTGCCGGACGAGTTCACGCGCTTCTATCTCTGCAACAAGGACTCCGAAACTCCCTCTGAGGTGAGGCGATGACCGAACTCCGTCGGCTTCCCGCCCTGGGCAGGCAGCCCGCCACGTCCGCCGCCGCAGTGACCGGCCGGATTTTCCTGCTGGACGACCCCAGGTACACCCGCCATGTGCCGACGTTCCTGGCGGCCGACCGCAGCGGGCTGGCCATGAGCGGAAAGAACACCAACGCCAAGGTCAAAGCCATCGGAGGGCAAACCACCAGCCTGCTGCTGTCCGACCCGAGCGCTTACCTGGACCAGGTGGCAACGGAGGAGGAGCCGTTCGCGCTTCCCGAAAGCGACGGCGCGCTGTTCGGCAGCGAGCTTGATCCGCTGTTGTACGGCCAGCGCCAATGTCACGCCGCTGCGGCCATCACTCCCTCCCGGTACGTGCAGGCAGGCGACTCGGCCGCCTTCAAGGCCTTGGTCCGCCAGGCGCAGGCGATCGAGCGTGATGATGTCATCGTCGCGGTCCCGGTGGCCCTGCCCTGGCTGACCAAGCAGCAGTACCTGCCCCAGCTGATCGCGGGCCTGCAGCGCATCCCGCACCCGAAGGCCATCATGTTCGGCGCCCAGAAGAACCCCTTCGACGCCGCCGGGGCCATCCCGAACTTCCGGCGTCTTCTGGCGGAGACGGCGAACGTGGGACTGTGGCGGGCCGACGTCCTGGCCGCCTTTGACTGCCTGGCCTACGGCGGTGCTTTCGCCGCCATCGGCGCCGGCGGTTCGCTGCGGCACCTCATCCCCGCCGATGAAAAACCCGACGCCGACAACCCGGTGGTACACACCCCAGCCGTGCTGCTGCCGTCGATGCTGCGGTACAGCCAAGGACGGATCATCGCTAACAGGTACGCCAACACCCCAGCCCCGCGGTGCAGTTGCGTCATCTGCAAAGGGGCGCCCCTGGATCGCTTCGATAGCCTCAGCGGGGAGGTGCGGGCCACCGCCCATGCCCACAACGCCGCAGTATGGATCAGCTGGCTATCCGACCTGTTCGGCCACGCCACAGACAGCGAAAGGCAGCTATGGTGGCGCGGCTTCTGCCGGGCTGCCCTCGACGCACATGAGCGCGAGAACACGCGGCTGAGCCAGAAGGGCGCTTTCAAACCGTCCCCAGCGCTGAAGAAGCTTGCCATCCTCCCAGTCGCCGCAGAGGCTGAGGTCTACCGGACCATCCGGTAGACCTCCTCTAGGAACCGCCAGCCCGCTGCGGTGAACCTAAGCCGCTGGAATGGCTCGGGCTCGACCAGCACCTCGGTCGACTGCTCGCCGACAACGATCACACCCACCCCGTAGAACCCCGCCTGCAACTGGACCTCGGCCAGGTCGGCTGGCCGCCGTCGCAGAACCATCGCGCGGGCGCAGAACGGCGCGAACCGCCCCGCCGCCTCCAGCCCGTCCCGCCAGTTTCTTGCCGCCACAAGAGCAAGTTCCACGGCCACAGGCGCCACCGCGTGCCGCGTAACCTGTCCATCCCACACTGATACTGCACCGCGCGAGGCTGGATCCAACGCCAAGCGTTCCCGGCAAGTCAGCGAAGCCACCGGCACCGATACGGCGACCGGCAAGCCGAGCAGCAACTCCAGGACATCAGCCGACAAGATCGCCCCTGCGCCAGCCCGTTGCCGTCGTCCGTGCTCACCATCATCGAGCCGGTAGCAGATCAGCACCTCGGCTCCCATCATCGGGATGAGTGCCCGCCGGACTTCATCACTCCATCCGCCAGATGACGCGGCCCGGGCAGCGGCGGTAAATGTGTCCGCGCTCCCGGTCATGGCCAGCACCCCATGCCCGGATGCTGGCTGAAACGTGCCCGGCACAGATGCCTCCAACCGCTCGGCACGAGCCTCCTCCAACTGGTAGCGAGCGAGCCCGCAGCGATGGCGACCCAAGGTCCATCAAGTCGTTCATACCCTCGAAAAAACCTTGAAACCAGGATGAACTGAGAAACGAACCACACGACGAACGGGCTGCCCTCATATGTCGGGCTGCAGCACAGGATGACACCATGACTCGCCGCCCTGTCCTCGCAGCCCGATATCCGCGTCCAGTCAGCTACCCCGACGCCAGCGCGGCACAAGCCCGGCTTCAATTAGGCCACCGTCCCCTCAAAGTCGCCGCTCTGCTGCGCCCGCGCGTGCAACTCATCCAGACTCAAGCCCAAAGCGTCGGCCAGGCGGGCAACCGTCAGGAACCCCGGCGTGGCCACACGGCCGCTCTCCAGGCTGCGAACCGTGTCAATGGCCACGGACGACTCCCGTGCAAGGTCCGGAGCGGACCGTCCTTGCTCCTGGCGCTGAGCCGCGATGAGAACACCCAACTGCCGACCATGTTCCCGGTCTCCCACCGGCGTCATCCTACGAGCCATGACTATAAGAATACATGTATTTTAATCGGCTTCACTTCTGATCTTGATCGCCGGTTTTGCCACCCTTGAAGGCATGGAGATCAAGAGCGTCACACCCATGCATCATCAGATGATCATGGTCAGTTCTGCTACGCCCGCGCCGAGGAGGCGCCGGGCTTAGTGGCGGTTGTCGCGACGCTGAGCAAGGGCTATGACCTTGACTACATCTGGAAGCAGGTTGACCGTGGCTCAACGAAGGACGCGGCCAGCTATTACATCCAGGCCAGCGAGAGCGGGGGAGAACCACCCGGCCGCTGGTGGGGTCCTGGCGCGAGGGCTCTTGGCCTGGAGCCTGGCCAGACGGTCGAGCGCGAGCCGTATGACCTGTTGTTCGGCGAGCGCAGGGCCCCCGACGGCACCCGGCTGGGCAAACCTCCACGTGATGGCCGCAAAGCCGCCGACCTGTACGCGCAGCTACTGGCCGCAGAGCCGCAGGCCGCCGCCGAACGCAAGCGCGAGCTGCGGACCGAGGCGGTCAAGAAGGCCCGCCAGAGTCCCCTCTTCTTCGACCTGACCCTGTCGCTGTCCAAGTCGATCTCGATCTTCCACGCCTCCCTCGGCGAGAACGCCCGCCTGGCCCGCCAGGTCGGCGACAAAGACGGCGACCAGTACTGGTCCGCCCTGGTCACCGAGGTAGACGAGATGATCTGGCAAGCCGTGCACGCCGGCTTCGAATACTTCCAGCGCGAGGCGGGCTACACCCGCACCGGCTCGCACGGCACCCGGGTACACGGCCGGGAGACCGGCCAGTGGCACGAAGCCGACCTGGCGATGGCGCACTGGCTGCAGCACACCTCCCGGGACGGCGACATGCAGCTGCACGTCCACTCCCAGATCGCCCACATCGCCAAAACGAGTACCGACGGCAAATGGCGGGCCCCGGACTCGCTCGGGTACAACGAGCACATCGGCGCGGTCGCCGCGATCGTCTCCCAGTACCTGGAAGAGGCCCTCACCGCCCGGTTCGGCCTGGAGTGGGTCGCGCGGGACGACGGCCACGGCTTCGAGATCAAAGGCATCAGCGGAGAAACGATGCGGCTGTTCTCCTCGCGCCGCGAATCCATAACGGCCGACTTGCGCGGCCGCGCGGCGCGGTTCGAGCAGCGGTACGGCCGCGCGCCGTCCCAGCGCGAGCTCGCGCACCTCGCGCAGGCGTCGAACTTCAAGACGCGCAACCCCAAGCACGCCGCGCTGGATTTCGCGCAGCTGCACGCGGGCTGGGCGGACAAGCTCGCGCGGACGCTCGGCGTCTCGCTGGCTTCGGTTGCGCCGTCGGTGTGGCATGGCGCAACTGGCCGCGCGGCCGCGCACGCGCCCGGCGCAGAAGCCACGGTTCTGCCTGAGCTCGAGCTGGCGCGCGCGGCGCAGAAGGCGGTCGCGCTGGCGCAGCAGGACAAGAGCGCGTGGACCCGCGCGGACCTGGTCAAGTACCTGGGCCGCGTCCTGCCGCGCACCGGCCGGGATCCGGCCACGGCCGCCGCGCTGCTGCAGGACCTGGCTGACCGGGCGCTGGCCTCGGACTTCGAGCCGGTGGCCTGCCTGGAGGCACCCGAGCCGGCGGAGGTGCCGGCTAGCTTGCTGCGCGCGGATGGGCGTAGCGTCTACCAGCGGCACGGCGGTACCCGGTATGCAACGCGCGCGCAACTGGCCATGGAAGAACGCATGGTCGCGCACGCCGGCGCGGGCGGCGCGCCGCGCGTAACCCGCGCGGAAGCCGCGCAAGGCCTCGGCGCGGACCCGGCGCGGCTCGAGGACGCGCTGACCGGGCACGCGCGCGACGCGGGCGAGGCGGAGGACGCGCGTGACGCGCGCGACGCGCCGACGCCAAGATATACGCACGGGCAGTGGGCTGCGCGAGGACCAGGCCGCCGCCACGCTCGCCGCGCTGGCCGATGGCCGGCTCGTGTCGGTGCTCAACGCGCCGGCCGGATCCGGGAAGACCCGGGTGCTGGCCGAGGCCGCCCGGATCTGGACCGCCGCCGGGCTCGGCCCGGTGATCGGCATCACCCCGTCCCAGTCCGCCCGCAACACCCTGGCCGCCGGAGTCCCGGTGTCCTACAACGCCGCGCAGTTCCTGGGCCACCTGCCCGGAAGGCGCGGAGCCCGCGGCCCCGTCCCGATCGGCCCGGGCACCCTGCTGGTGATCGACGAGGCCTCGATGCTGTCCGCACCGGACCTGGCCGACCTGATCGCCTACGCCAAGGCCACGGGTGCCAAGATCATCCTGGCCGGGGACATCAGCCAGCTGCAGGCCGTGGAAAACGGCGGCGGCATGTCCCTACTGGCCGCCCGGCTCGGTTACGCCCGGCTGGCCGAACCCGTCCGGTTCCAAGCGGCCTGGGAACAGGCCGCCAGCCTGCGGCTGCGTGACGGTGATGCGAGCGTGCTGACCGAGTACGACCAGCATGGCCGCATCATCGGCGGAGACCCGGAGGAGACGATGGACGCCGCCGCGGCCGCCTACGTCGCGCTGACCGCCGGCGGCACCGACACGCTGCTGATGGCCGCGGATCACGCGCTGCGCCGCGAGCTGAACCGCCGCATCCGCGACGACCTCATCACCTTGGGCATCGTCCAGCCCGGGCCCGCGGTCACGATCGCCGGCGGCACCCGGGCCAGCGCCGGGGACCTGATCATCTGCACCCGCAACGACCACGGCACCGAGGCCGGGGAGCCCGGCCGGACGCTGGCCAACGGCGACCTGCTCCGCATCGAGGCCATCACCGCCGACGGGCTGCTCGTCCGCCGCGCGCTGGACGCCGACCCGGCCACCGGGCAGCGCCGCTGGACCGACCGACACTTCGTGTTCAACAACCACGAAGATGCCGAACTGGGATATGCGGTCACCGACCACGCCGCCCAGGGCCGCACCGTACATACCGGCCTGGCCGTCATCACCGGCACCGAGGACCGCCAGCACGCCTACGTCGCGCTGAGCCGCGGCACCGAGGTCAACCTCGCCTACGTGTTCACCGCCTCCCCCAAGACCGCCGACCCGGCCCCCGGCCCGCGCCCGGCCCCCGAGCTCGCCCGCTACGACCGCCACGCCGCCCCCGGCGGCCCGGCCGCTCCCGCCGCCACCCCGGCGGACCCGCTGGCCGTGCTGGCCGGCGTACTGGACCGCGACGGCCAGCAGCGATCCGCCACCCAGACCCGCAACCAGGCCCTAGCCGACGCCGACCACCTGGCCATCCTGCACGCGATCTGGGCCGCCGAGACCACCCCGGCCCGGGACCAGGCCTACCGCGACCAGCTGATGAACACCCTGCCGCCCGGCTACCGGCGGCAGCCCGGCCACCAGGCGAAGTGGCTGTGGCGCACCCTGCGCGCCGCCGAACTGGCCGGCCTGAACCCCGGCAGCGTCCTGGCCAACGCGGTCGCCGAACGGGATCTGGCCGGATCCCGCGACATCGCCGCCGTCCTGGACGCCCGCATCCGGCACCGGCTCGGCACCCTGGTCCCGCTGCCGCCGCGGCCGTGGTCGGAGCAGGTCCCCGCCCTCGCCGACCCCGGACGCCGGGCGTACGTGGCTGAGATCGCCGCGCTGATGGACGCCCGCACGGACCGGATCGGCGAGCACACCGCCAGCCACCCGCCGGCCTGGGCCACCGCCGCGCTCGGCCCGGTCCCTGCCCACCCGGCCGGCCGGCTTGAGTGGCAGAAACGGGCCGCGGCGATCGGCGCCTGGCGCGAACTGTCCGGCCACAGCGATCCCGCTGACCCGATCGGCCCCGAACCGGCCGCTGCCACCCCGGACGTCCGGGCCGCCTGGCACCAGGCCCTGGCCGCCCTCGGCCCGCCCGACGGCCCGGACGTGCGCGGCATGCGCGATGGCCGGCTGCTGCACCTGCGCGACACCTACCCCATCGAAACAGCCTGGGCCCCCCGGTACGTCGGGGACGAGCTGCGCCAGGTCCGCGCCGCCGCCTGGGACGCCCGCCTGGCCGCCCTGCGCGCCACCGCCGACGCCCGGGCCGCCGGACACAGCGGCGACCACGGCCACGCCGCGGCCGGGCACAAGCTGGCCGCCGGGTACCAGGCCCTGGAGCGGGCTTACCGGCAGCGCGAGACGGTGTTCGCCCAGACGATGGCCGACCGTACCGACTGGGATAAGGCCACCCGTGCCCAGCGCCAGATGGCCGTCGCCGCCGACGCCGAGCTGCGCCGCCGACACCCCGGCCAGTACTTTCCCCCGCTGCGCTCGGCCGAACCCGAGCCCGCCACCGGCGCCCAGCGCGACGAACTCGCCCTCACTCCCGACGAGCCGCCCGGCGGGATCGGCCAGTGGATCACCGACCTGGCCGCCGGGCACCGGGCCTTCGCCGGCCAGCTCGCCGACCGGCAGGGCCAGATGGTCCCGTCCGAAGACCCCCGCTACGGTGACCTCGGCCCGGCGTTCCTCGCCGGGACCAGCCCGCGCAGGCAGCCGATCTTGCAGCCGCCTATGCCCGAGATCCCGCCCTCCCCGCGGATCCTGCAACGCGCGATAGACCACGACGCCGACTTCGAAGCCGCGGACTGACGATAACGGGGTACATTCTGCAGGCCGGAGGTGACTGCGATGACAGCCACTGGCCAACAACCGCATAACGGCACGCCGATGTAGTTACACGCCTGCCGAACTCCGGTTGTCTACGCTAATGCACCAGATAAAGACAGGAACGGAGAAGCAGTCATGGCACAGAAGGTCCAGACCCTCTTCGTCGATGACCTCGACGGCAGTGAGGCCGAAGGCACTGTCCGGTTCGGGCTGGACGGCACCGAGTACGAGATCGACCTGAACGCCAAGCATGCCAGGCAGCTGAGAAACGCTCTGGCACGCTATGCAGCCGCTGGCCGCCGACTCGGCGCCAGCGCCCGGCGGCCAGCCCGCGGCGGACGCAAGGCGCAGGCGAACGCTCTGAACACCACCGAAGTCCGTGAGTGGGCCAAGGCCCAGGGCATCGACGTCAAAGATCGCGGCCGAGTACCTGCCGAGCTCATAGTCAAATTCAAGGCCGCCACGGGACAGTAGAACCCGAGCCGTCCTGTCCCATCGAGCTTCGAGATAGCGCACGCTCTAAGTAGCCGAATTAAGTACTTTAGCTGCGCGCAAATCTATGCACGAACTGGAATACTCACTCACCCTCTCCCGGCGTCGCTGATGATCGCTGTGCGACCTTCCCCATCGTTCTGGTAGGGAATCAGATCGCCGACTCGGCGCGGCTGAGTTTTGTGCTATCTGCATCCGGTCACCACGCGCAGTACGACTGTCTAGTTCTGAGCGTCTGGCTCCGTCGGCGTGCATGCGGCCGACGGAAGCACCGGCGGCGATAATCCGGCCGGTCATCCTCATCCTCACGCTTGTTCGCCGGTTCTATGGGACGGGAGCTGGTGAAGTCGCAGTCGGGCTGGGGCATGGAATCTCGGCGACTTCCGGCCTATTGGGTTTGAGGGCGTCGATCTCCAACTGGTCGGCGGCACTTACGGATGCTGTGCCTACCGCTGGACGCTGCGACGCAACGCACGCGTGTCGGCGGCACGGCGATGCCGTCAGAGGGTCAAAATTCACGCGCCGTTGACAACGCGCTGTGGCGCGGCTACCGGACAACGCTTGCGTGCTAGTCACTGACTCCCGTTGCAGCGTCGCCTATTGGCGTACGCAGACTGCAGCTAGTGTGGTCTGTGTCAGGGGAAGGGGGCCAACGTGGACACCTCGTTCTTCCTCAGCATCCGTTCGGATCGTCGCCCTGATTTGGTGCGGGTGGAGGTCGTCGACGTCAGCGGGCCCCCAATAAGTGCTCGCGTCTCGCGGCCGACATGGGATCCATCGGATCCCTCGTCCATTCCGTTCCTCACGTGGTCGGGCGAGCTCAACATAGCGGCCCCCACTGTCGTCGAGCGGCTCCTCACCCGCTTCAACAGTTCCCCTTACAACCCGCTCCTGCTCGATGTCGGTGACGCAGTGCTACGGCAACTAGAGTGGGAGGACCTCAGCCAGATATATCCATTCAGCTACATCCCGCCGGGATGGGGCATGACTCATCGACCGGTAGTGCGGTACTCACCGCGGCTGGCCGATATGGCGCTCGTCCCCATGACGATGCCGGTGGACGTTCTCATTGCGCAGTTCGAGGGCTGGTCGGGCCCGTCCGGGACTGCCCTGCCCGACCCCCTGAAGCACTTCCGGACGGTGCACGCCTCTCGCGTCGATCCGACGAGGGCAGCGGCGCTGGCCGCCTCGTCACGATTCGACATCCTCCACTTGCGGCTTCCCGAGAGTATGGCAGCAGCCCTGCCAGCAAGTGGCGAGGTCGGGGCGACGTCTGGCCTTCCCATCGTGACGCGACGAAACCGCCGCCCACCCCGCTTGGTGGTCATCGAGAGCAACGCCGTCGGCTTGCCGGCCGCGAAGGAGCTCGGTCATCGCTATCACGTCATCGGCCGCCCGACCGTCGTTGTCGCCGACGCCGCGGCCTTCAATTTCGCTAACTTCTACGAGAACCTGACCCATGACTGGGCCCTTACCGACGCGTTCCGCAGCGCGACCCAGACACACCGGAACATGCTGCTGCTTGCCAAGGGCGGCGACGAACTCCTCCTCCTCAGCCGCGGCGAGCAGGTGCTGCGGCGCCGAGTGCAGGACGGGCAGCTGCGCATGCGTCACTCGCTCGAGTCCTTGAAGCAATGGCAGGCCATCGCGCCGTCGTCCGCCACGGCTCAGCAGGCGGAGTCTTCGTTCCAGTCGGCGGAGAGCAAGCTGACGGCTCTCGATGCCGTCACGTACCAATACAATGCCGAAACGCACGGCATGGAGCCCTTGACGCAGACCACCAGCGGACTCGAGGAGGCACTCGCGACTGCGCCGTCGCGGCAGGCAGTGAACCCCCGCGTCGTCAACACCTGGTTCACCGAAGACGGGCGGGACCTCCCTAGTACGCGGCCCCTCCGAGTAGGCGGCCGGTACACGCTGCTTGTCGCCGTCGGCATTCCGACGCCCCGTAGCATCGTGGCCCAGCCGATCAGCCTGCCCGAGGAGGATCTAGCGCCGTTTTACCAGGACGGCGGCCTGCCGCTCCGGGTGATCATCTTCAGCACCGACTTCGGCCTGGAGGACCCGGAGCAGACCCTTGTGCTGCCGGAGCCCCCTGCAGGCTCGGACCCGGTTGCCTTCCCGGTCACCGCGCCGGTGAATGCGGGCCAGGCCCGGCTCCGCGTGGCGGTTTACCACGACAACAACCTCCTGCAGTCCATCATGATCACGACTGCCATCGCGGACGCCGACAGCGACGACGCGGGCGGCCAGCAGGGCGTCGTCGAATGGGCCCTGAGCGCGAGCCTGACCGACCTCGACCGGTTCGGCCGCAAGGCGGTGAACTTCCTCACCAACCACGGACCGGACGGCACACATCTCCTCGCTGTCGTCGGGGACGATCTGCGCGAACAGCTCGAGATGGACGCCGGGGAACTCGGCCGCAAGGTGGACGCGTCACGGGGCGCTCTGCAGTGGGTGTGTGGCGACCCCCGGGAAGGGGGAGAAGTACCGGTTCGAGCCGGACAACCGGAGCAAGGGGACCCATTTCCGCGAGCACCTGTCCGGCATGGCGGAGCTCGGCTATGACCTGTACGTGTCTCTGGTGCTCAACCGCGACGTGTTCAAGCAGAAGCTGCAGCGTGCGCTCGCTCACCCCACGGTCATCCAGGCCGCGCGGATGCATTCCTGTAAGTCCGTCTTTCCATGGGCCCTCGTCTACGACCTTCCCCTGCACCCGGGCCGAAAGAACGAGGTCTGCCCCGAATTCCTGGGACTGCTCAAGGCCGGGGCCTCGGCCGACGATCTGGCCCAGCAACCGTGCATCACCGACGGCTGCCCGCACCGCAAGGAGCTCAATGTGGTCTGCCCGAGTGGTTTCTGGGGATTCCGCCACATCATCGAACAGCCGCTCTCCACCGTCGAGGGGAACGGGTCCACGACCGTCCCGGCCGATGACGCGCTGGCAACCATCACTGTCGGGAACGGCCAGCTCATCCAGCTCCTCAATGGTTACAGCAAGAATCTGTCCCTCGCCGAGAACCACCGCCATGAGCTCGAGGCCCTCGCCCACGTCAAGACGGTCGCCGACTTCGACCTGAACGAGATCGGGCAAGGGCTCCAACGAGAGGATCTCGACGTCGTTTACTTCTACTGCCATGGCGGCAACCGCCGCGGCAAGGCTTGGCTCGGTGTCGGGGCGCGGCCGCCTGATGAGCTCTACGCCACTGACCTGTATGCCTGGGAGGTGCGCTGGCTCACCCGGCACCCGCTGGTGTTCATCAATGGATGCGACACCATCGGGATGAGACCCGATGACCTGCTGAGCTTCAACGAGATACTCGTCTGGTCCAAGGCAGCTGGGCTCATGGGCAGCGAGATCACGATCCCCGAGACGCTTGGGCGCGCCGTGGGGCAACAGTTCCTCAAGCAGTTTGTGGCCGGTTGCCCGGTCGGTGACGCCGTGCGGCAGCTGCGGCTCGAACTCCTCGCGGGCTTCAACCCGCTCGGCTTGGCCTACACGCCCTACAGCCTCGCGAAACTGCATATCGAGCGGACCTGACATACAGCTCGTAGGGTCACGGTCAGACCCACCGAGCCACGGCTCACGCTGCATCCACGGCAGTCTGGTCAAGGAGGAGACATGGCGCACGCAGGTGCTCTCGTCTTCGGCGTCGTGATCGGGTGGGTCACGTATCGCACGCTGAGGCGTCGCGAGGGCGCGGTCGGCCTGTCCGACATCGCCACCGTGATCGGGGCCGTGGGCGGAGCCGCCGTCGTCGAGCTCTTCGGCAGCCCCGACATCTTCGGCTGGTACGCGATCGGCCTGGGAATCGGCTTCTTCGGCTACCTGGGCCTCGCCTGGGGGCTGGAGGGCAAGAAAATCTCCGGATGGATGGGGGTCAATGGCGACGCCGCGGACGATGAACATTGGGGCCGCCCCTGACCCGAGCTGATCACCATGCATTCACTGTCCCGTCATCTCCACGGTTTGGTCATCGCAAGGCGTTCTGTCGCCGATTCGGAGCTGTTGTACGGATCTCAGACCGGAAGACCACCTCGCCGTCGTCCACCCGACCTTGGAACGTATCGCGCAGATGGAGACCCGCCGAGGGTGAGCTGGAGGGTACCCGTCGCCTACTGGGAAGCTCCGCTTCCTGTAGGCCCGACAGTACTTCCACTAGCCGGGCCGACACGGCGAACGGATGGCACCGCGAGCACGGCCAGCGCTTGAGCGTCCATAACCGCCAAGACAGGCTGGGATAGCCGCCCCGCGGGTGGACAGATATCGCCTCTGCATGCCGTTGACCTGTGGCCACTCTGCTCGGATATGGCCTGGCATCGTCGGCTCCCGCCTCAGAGCCATCATTGACGATTAGGTGATATTTTCATTACCATTTCTTGACTAGCATTCAATGGTGGAGTAACGAGAAGGGAACGCGTCACTGTGGGTATGGGTGTCGGCTCCTGTGCCTGCTAGAGCTTCAGCGTTAGTTGTTGAGGCTAGCTCGACAGACAACAAGGTGCTTGACCGGCGTCTTTTTAGGGACGTCGTTCTGGCAGCCTGCCAGAGGGTCGCTTGGGGGATCGAATGGCGGTTATTCATAGGGGTGATCTTCATCCCGGGGCGGCAGCGGACGCGTATTGTGCCAGCGAGGTCCCTGCTGTCATAACCGCGAGAAGCAACCATCGATGAACGGCCCAGCGACCGACTCGCTCGGCCAGGTTGCCATCGAGCTGGCCAAACTGCTGGAGCCGCTGCAGCACGAACTGGTGCCGCCGCGGGTGAAGGGATTCTTCGCACAGCTCGGCATCCCGCTCACCGACGCGCAGGCGGCAGCGCTGGCGGGCCCGCTCAGCAGCACCGTTACCGCCACCGAGCAGCTGGTGGCGCTGGTTCCGGAGATCATCGACGCCCTTGAGGCCGAGGACTGGGGGACCGTGGTCGGGAAGGGGCTGCTCGCAACCGTCGCCGTGGGCCAGGTGATCAGCGGGATCGACGGAACGGCGACCGCGGCCCAGGGCCTCGCGGTCCCGGATGCGACGCACATCGCCGAGCGCGCGTTCAACTTCCTGCTGGCCAGCTATCTGAACCGGGCACAGGGGCTGAACGGCGCGCTGGAGTTCATCGGCCTGCTCGATCAGCAGGACTTCAACGAGGACTCGGCCGACCCGGCGAATCCGCCTTACACCATCTACACCTACGACCTTGGTGTCATCGGCGACTGGCTGTCCAGCCCCGCGGCCAAGGCCGCGGGGCTGTACGGCTGGGGGGCGGGATTCGATGGGCTTCTCCTCTTCCCGCGCCTGGAGAAGCTGCTCGCGTTCTCCGGGCTGCCGGTGATCTATGACGCCACGGCCACGCCGCCGGAGCTGGACGTGGTTTTCCTGGAGCTCGCCCCCGCCACGTCGGGCCCGGCCGGGCTGGTCATCCGGCTGAGGAACGTCATCGCCACCGGGCCGCAGACGATCCGCCTGGCGGACGAGGTCCAGCTCGAGGTGGAGGCCGAATTCTCGCCGCCGGCCGACACGAGCCTGACTATCCACACCGACGGGACGGTTACGTTCGTGCCGCCTGGCGCGGCCCCGATGAGCGGCCGACTCGGCGCGCAGCTGATCGTGCGGCGGGATTCGCCGCCAGATCCGTTCGTGCTGTTCGGCGTCGCCGGCGGGAGCAGGCTGGAGTTCGCCGAGTTCATCTTCGGCACCGTGGCCAACGTGCAGTGGAGCGGCGGCGCGGCGCAGGGAAAGCTGGATGTGAGCGGCACGCTCAACGGCGGCAAGGTGGTGATCGATGCCACCAGTGGCGACGGATTCCTGACCAAGATCCTGCCCGGGACGCACGTCGAGGCCGCGTTCTCGCTGCTGATGGGCGTGTCCACCGAGCGCGGCTTCTACTTCAGCGGCAGTAGCGCGCTGGAGATCCGTCTCCCCGCGCATATCGAGCTGGGCCCGGTCTCGATCGAGGGACTTACCCTGACCGCCGCGCTGGCGGACGGGCGCATACCGCTCAGTGTGGGCGCCGACATCCGGGCGCTGCTCGGGCCACTGGAGGCGGTGGTGCAGAACATGGGCGTCACCGCGACGCTCTCGTTCCCGCCGCACAACCACGGCAACCTGGGCCCGGTCCAGCTCGACATCGGCTTCAAGCCGCCCGACGGCGCCGGGCTGCGGGTGTCCGCCTGGCCGGTCACCGGCGGCGGCTTCCTCCACCTCAACAACGACAAGGGTGAGTACTTCGGCGCCCTCGAGTTGTCGTTCCAAGGGGTCATCTCGCTCAAGGCCGTCGGGATCATCAACACGAAGCTGCCCGACGGAAGCAAGGGCTTCGCGCTCCTGGTCCTGATCACCGCCGAGTTCACGCCCACCCAGCTCGGCTTCGGCTTCACGCTCATCGGTGTCGGCGGCCTGGTCGGGTTCAACCGCTCGCTCGACACCGACGCGCTCCGGCAGGGGGTACGCACCGGCTCGGTCAACAGCGTCCTGTTCCCTCCGGACGTCGTCGGGAACATCACGAAGATCGTCAGCGACCTGCAGTCGTTCTTCCCGATCGTGCTGAACCATGTCGTCGTCGCCCCGATGGGCAAGCTCGGCTGGGGGACGCCGACGCTGATCTCGCTCGAGCTCGGCGTCGTCCTCGACATCCCGTCGCCGCAGCTGACGATCCTCGGCATCCTGCGCTGCGTCCTCCCGGACGAGGACGAGCCGATCCTGCGCCTGCAGGTCAACTTCGCCGGCGGCATCGACTTCCAGCGCGGGCTTATCTGGTTCGATGCTTCGCTGTTCGACTCCGGCCTGCTCACGTTTACGCTCTCGGGCGACATGGCGCTGCGGATCGGCTGGGGCAGCCAGCCGATCTTCGTGATCACCGTCGGCGGCTTCCACCCGGCATTTCACGAGGTGCCGCCCGATCTCACCGGGCTCAAGCGGCTGACGATCGCCCTCCTGTCCGGCGACAACCCGCGGCTCATCGCACAGTCCTACTTCGCTGTCACTTCGAACACAGTGCAGTCCGGCGCGCGGGTCGAGCTCTACGCCGCAGCATCCGGCTTCAACATCTACGGCTACCTCGGCTACGACCTGCTCATCCAGTTCGACCCGTTCCACTTCGTCGCCGACATCTCCGCCGGGCTGGCGCTGCGGGCCGGCGACGACGTAATCGCCGGCGTCGACGTTTCCTGCGAGCTGTCGGGCCCGACGCCCTGGCACGCGAGGGGCGACGCGAGCCTCGACCTCTTCTTCTTCAGCATCAGCGTCGGATTCGACGTCACCTGGGGCGATGACGCTCCCTCACTGCCAGCCGACACCGTGGACGTGCTCTCGCTTGTTCACGCAGCCGTCACCGACGGACGTAACTGGCAGGCGCAACTGCCCGCGAACACATCGCAGAGCGTGACGCTGCGCCAAGTCGCCCCGCCCGCCGATGCGCTGCTGCTCCATCCGTTCGGTGTGCTGGGTGTCAGCCAGAAGGTGGCGCCGCTCGACTTCGCGATCAACCGCTTCGGCAACAAAACGGTGACCGGCGACAATACGTTCGCGCTCACCTGGGCGGCTGGCGCGTCACAGGAGATGCGCGAGGAGTTTGCCGTCGCGAACTTCGTCACCCTCAGCGACAGCGACAAGCTCAGCCGTAAGTCGTTCGAGCCAATGAAGAGCGGCCTGCGGTTCAGCGCCGGCGATGGCTCGGCGACCGGCGCGAGCGTACCGAAAGACGTCAGCTATGAGCTCAGCTACGTCCATCGCAAGCGCGGCACCGTCATTCGGGCCGGCCTCATCCCACTGCTGCGGTCGCTGTTCGACACGATGACACGCGGCGGCGCGATCACCGACAGCCCACTGTCGGTCGCGAAGCGGCGTCCCGGCGGCAACGGCCCCGCCGGAGTCGACGTCGCGGACGGCGACTACCACGTGGTGAACGTCAGCGACCTCGCCACGCACGGGTCCGCCCGGACGGAGGCCGAGGCGTATGCGCTGCGCGACGAGCTCGTCCGCACCGATCCGGCGCTCGCGGGATCGATCCAGGTAGTCGCCGCCTACGAGCTCGCAACGGCAGGTGCACCGTGAGCCTCACCGTCGGCCGGTACACATTCAGCGCGTGGCTGCGCAAGGGCATCGCGGCCGCGATCAACGAGGTCGACACGCTCGGCTCGTCGGGCGGCGCCGTGAAAGAGCGGGCATCGATTCCCGTCGACGTGCGGGTCAACGCGCTCCCCGTCCACAAGGACTTCGCCCTCATCGGCCCGGGCGACGTCATCGGTATCAACCCGCAGGTCGTCGTGCGGACCGAGCCGCATCACTGGGTCACCGACTTCGAGCCGAACTACCTCGCGTTCATCGAGTTCTACGACGAGGACTTCATCTGGCGGTACACGCCCGCGCGCGCCGCAGGCGACAGGCTCCGGCCGTGGCTCGCGCTGCTCGTGCTGCAGGAAGACGACCCCGGCCGGCCCGGCGAGTTCACCCGGAACGACCAGCGGCTGCCGCTGTCATCGATCACCGTCACCTCGGCCGCGGCGCTCCCGCCGCCGGGGCAGGCGTGGGCGTGGGGACACGTGCACATCAACGACGGTTTCGACCAGGCGACCGACTTCGAGCGGTTCCTGGAGTCGCTGCACAACCTCGACGACCCGAACGCCGACCGCATCATCTGTCGGCTCGCGAGCCCGCGGCATCTGGCACCGAACACGCCGTACGGCGCGTTCGTGGTGCCGGCGTTCGAGACCGGCCGCCTGGCCGGCCTCGGCCAGGATCCGTCCGCCGCTGACGCGCAGCAGCCCGCCTGGGCGGGCGCCGCCGGCGTCGAGCTGCCCGTCTACTACGAGTGGCGCTTCCGGACCGGCGAGAACGAGGACTTCGAGGAGCTCGTCAAGCGGCTCCAGCCGGGGTCGGCCGATCCCCGCGTCGGCGAGCGGCCGATGGACGGCGAGCAGCCCGGGTGGGGCCTCACCGAGGGCACCGATATCGGCCAGATCCTCCCCGCCGATGAAAAGCAGACGGTCATCGGCCTCGAGGGCGCGCTGAAGGCGCGGACCACGCAGCCGCGGCCGGCGGCGGTCGACCCGTCACGGCCGTTCTTCACCCAGCTTCGCGATGTGCTCAACCTCCCGGAGCAGATGCGGTCGAACCCGGCGACCGCCGACCTCCCGGTCGTGTCGCCGCCGATCTACGGCGAGCACCACGCGCTGCGGCACACGGTCGACACATCGCGCTCCGATTGGCTCGACGCGCTCAACCGCGATCCCCGCACGCGCGTCGCGGCCGGCTTCGGGGTGCGCGCAGTGCAGGACAACCAGGAGGACTACGTCGCGCGCGCCTGGGCGCAGGTGCAGAAGATTCTCGACGCGAACCGGCGGATCCTCCTCGCCTCCTACGCGATGTTCGCCAGTCAGGCGACCTACACGAATCTCGCCGCGCGGCTCGCGCCGGAGCAGCGGCTCGTCTTCTTCTCGCCGGTGCTCCAGAAGGTACGCGGCTCGGCGACAACGTTGCGGCATCAGATTGGGCTCTCGACGCTGCCGGCCGCCGCGGTCAGCGCGCCGATGCGCAGGCTGGTGCGCGCGCGCGGCCCGGTCGGCCGCGCGGCGGCCGCGGCCGACCCGGCGTTCAGCCACGGCGCCCTTGTCCGCGGGCTTGCGGACGGACGGCTGACGCCGGCGCCGCCGAAGCCGGTGCCCGCCGACCTGGTAACGGAGACGGCTACGGCGGGACGGCTCGGTGGCGGGCCGCCGGCCTGGCTGCAGCGCCTGCTGCGCTACCGCTGGCTGCTGCTCGCTCTGGTCCTACTGGCGCTCATCGTGATCGCGGCCGCCACCGGAGCGTTCCTCGTGGCCGCGATCCTGGCCGTTGCCGCGGCCGCGGCCGCCGTCGCGGGCGGCCTGCTCGCGCGGCAAAGCGATGAGGCAGCGTCCCTGACCGACCCCGGGCGCCTCACGGGCCAGGTCCGCGGCGCGCCGCAGCGCCCGGCGTTCCGGTTCACCGAGATCGACCCGGTCGAGCCACCGCAGTCGGCGGCAGGCACGACCGTGGAGACAGCCGCTGCCGAGACCTCGACCGCCCCGGACGCGGTCCACTTCACCGAGGTGACGTCGATCACCGCGGCGGCTGGCGGCGCCGACACGGTTGAGGCCGCTGACTTCCGGGCCGCGGCGGTCGCCCTGAACGAGCGCCTCGCGATCACAGTGGACGAACCACAGCTCGTCAAGTTTGGCGTCGCCGCCGCCGACGCCAAGCTGACCGCGGCGGTCGACCCGCTCGTGGCGTTCCCGCGCGCGCTCGCGGCGGGCGTCCGCTTCACGTTCGACCCGTCGTGGCTGCTTCAGCCCGAGCATCTCGTGCCCGCCATGGCGTACCCGGACTTCGACGACCCCATGTACGAGAAGCTGCGGGACATCTCCTCGGAACTGCTGCTCCCCAACCTGGAGCTGATCCCGCCGAACACGATCACGCTGCTCGTCACCAACCCCCCGTTCATCGAGTCGTACCTCGTCGGGCTGAACTACGAGTTCGGCAAAGAACTGCTCTGGCGCGAGTACCCGACCGACCGGCGCGGCAGCTACTTCCGCCAGTTCTGGGACACCAAGGGTATCCTCGCGGAGCCGCAGCAGCAGAGCGCGGCCGAGGCCTCCGAGCGGTCGAAGGACATCGTGCCGCTCGACACGTGGCCTTCGGCGTCGGCACTGGGGACCCACCGTAATCCGTTGCGTATGTCCGGCGAGCAGCTCGTCCTGACGATCCGCGGCGACCTACTGAAGAAGTATCCGAACACGCTCGTCTACGCGCAGAAGGCGCACCTCGCACGGGACTCCAGCGGGAACCCGCAGCCTGACCACGACCCGGTGCTCGCCACCGTGGCGACAGACGCGGATGTGCAGCGCGAGATCTCGTTTCCCGCGTTCAAAGCGGCGGTCGACCCGGACATCCGCTTCTTCGGCTTCGACCTGACGGCCGAGCAGGCGCGCGGTGCCCCCAATCCGCGGCTCGACACCGATGACTGGGGCTGGTACTTCGTCATCCAGCAGCTCCCGGGCGAGCCACGCTTCGGGATGGACGTCGAGTTCTCCCCGGATCAGGACCCGGCGACGCCGATCACGTGGGATGACCTGGCGTGGACGCTCTTCCCGCCGTCGCAGGTATTCATCGACACGACGGTGCTGCCGCCGGCGTTCACGCCCGCGGGACCGGGCGAGAGCATCACGCAGTGGGGCGCGGACGCCGCGCGGATGGCGTCGATCCTCTACCAGAAACCGGTGATGATCGCCGTGCACGCAAAAGAGATGCTGGACGGGCTCTGATGAGCGCGTTCGACGACAGCATCGCGTCGGTCAACCGCGCGCGGGCCGCACGCGACGAGGCACGTGACCGGCTCTACGCGCTCCAGCTCAGGCGGCTGGCGCTCTCCGCCGCGCTGCGCGACCAGGCGCGCGGCCAGGGTGTCGCCGACCCCGCGGCCGCCGCCACCCGGCAGGCGCTCGGCGACGAGGAGTCCCGCCTTGAGGCGCAGCTCGCGGCGATCGCGCAGCGGCTCGCTGCGCTGCAGGCGCTGGCTGGCCAGGCCGGGGCGTTGCGCTCGGACATCGACGCGCTCGAAACCGAGGCGGCGACGCTCGTCGGTGAGATCGGGCAGCTCGGGGAGACGCTCCGCGACGCGCGGCAGCCCCATCCCGGCGTCGCCGACCGGCTGCGCAGCTTGCAGCGGCAGCGCGCCGCCATCGAGGAGCGGGCGCAGCCGCTCCGCGACCGCCTCGCGGAACTCCAGGACGAGGCGGCCGGCGCCCCCGCCGAGGAGCAGCAACTGCGCGCCGAAGATGCAACGGGCCGCGAGCGGCTCGCCGCAGTGCAGGGGCAGATCGCCGAGGCCGACCGGCAGCCGCCCCCCGACCTCGCGGCCGAGGCCGAGGCGAACGCCGCCGAGATCGCGGCCCAGCGTGCCGTCGTGGACCGCCTCGACGGCGACGTGAGGCAGGCGATCGGCCGCCTGTTCGGCGATCTGACGCCGGACCGGCTGATCGGGGCGTGGGACGACGCGATCCCGATCCTGATGCTGCCGCTGCGCGTCGAGACGCGCTGGCGCACCGAGGATGCGTCGCACCCGGAGCTGTGGGTGCGCGCATACCCGGACGACGTCGCGGTGACGACGCATGAGAAGACGCTCACCTCCGCCGAGGCCGCACACGGCGAGGCGTACTGGACCGCGCTTCACGCCGCCGCGGACGCAGACGCGCGCGACCGCGCCTGGCGCGGCCTGGCCGAACGCTTTGGCGCGAACCGCGCCGCGTGGGTCGCGCTCGCGACGAAACCCGTCAACTGGGACCAGGCGCGTGCCGACGGCTCGGTGACCTTGCAGTTCCCGCCGCAGCCGACGACCAAGCCGGACGCGTGGACGGAGGCGCCGCACACGCGCGTGCTGCCCGACCGCCTCGCGCTGCTCGCGATCCGCGGCGGCGTCGCCCGCCACACCGTATTCGGCGCACCGATCGACGACGTCGTCGTGCTCGGGCCGTCGCCGGCCAGCGACGGCGCCGACGGCAGTTCGCTCGGCCGCGACCCCGGCGACGGCACGCTGACGTTTGGCGACGACTACCTATGGCTGCGCGACTTCGACGCAGCCGTCGGGCGCGGTCTCGCGTTCCGCCTCCCGATCGACGCGGACGACGTGCGCAGCGGGTTCGACCAGCTCCTCGTGCTGGGCGTGAAGCTGTCGGCCGACGCCATGGGCGCGAAGTCGCTCGTCGAGGCGCTGATCGACAACCACCATTACTCGCGGCCCGGCCTCGCGGTCGTCACGCAAGGCACGCCGACCAACAACACGGACGGCAACGACACGGCGTATACGCGCAGCGGCCGCACTCCCACCGAGAGCACCGGCGAGGCGGGACCGCCGCTGTTCACGCCGGTCGCGGACCGCACGGTGGCCACCGACGGGCAACGGCTCGGCGACTATCTGGGGATCGCGTACGACCCGCTCCTGCAGGTCGATGGCGCCGGCACCGCCGATCATGCCGAGGCGGTCGCGATGAACCGCGCGCTGTGGGCCGGCACCCTTGGCTACTACCTCGACCACATGCTGAACGAGGCCGTCGACGAGGGCGCGCTGCTGCCGTTGCGCGGGTTCTTCTCCGAGTACGTCACGGGCCGGGGCCCGGTGGCGGCGATCCGCGTCGGCAGCCAGCCCTACGGGGTCCTGCCGGCGAGCGTCCTCACCCGCTGGCGCCCTGATCAGCCCGCCGACCGTGGCGCCGCCCGCCCGGACCCCTTCGAGTCCGCCCTCTACCGGGTGCTCGCACAGCTCGACGGCGCATGGTCGGCGCTCGCCGACGGCGCCGCGCACCTCGCGCGCAGCGGCGACGTCTCCGTCTCGCTGCTCGACGTCATCGGCCTGCAGCCGACGTCGGCGGAGTTCTATCAGCGCGTCGGCTACAGCTACGACTACCTGAAGAACCTGGAGGCGTTCACCTGGGGCGGCCACGACTTCGACGACGTCCTCAAGATGGCGATCGAGGGGGCGCAGGCACGGGTCCTGCTTGGGCAGCTCGGCTACGCGGCCGGGCGCCCGGACGGAACCCAGAAACCGCTGCCGCTGCTGCTCGGGCTGATCTGGCGCCACTACCAGACCCGCCTCGACGCGGCCCAGCTCATCGACGGCCTGCCGCTGTCGGAAACCAACGGAATCAAGCCGTACGACGCGGAGACCGGAGCCAACTACATCGACTGGCTCCTCGCGAACGCCGCCGACGCGGACGCGCTGGAGGCGCAGGACTTCGGCGGTGCGCCGCGGCCCGCCGCGCTGCTCTACCTGATGCTGCACTACTCGCTCGTGATGGAGGCAGGCCGCGGGGTCTTCCAATGGCTCGGCGCGCGCGACGTCCAGGCGGACGAACTCATCCGCTCGCGGAAGTTCATGAACATCGGCCCGCAGGCGTCCCCGTCGCTGTGGGAGGTCTTCCGTGCACCGGCCAACCGCATCGCGCCAGCCGCCGAGACCGGCCAGCCACTGCTTGCGCTCGTGCAGACGGCGCGCCTCGCAGGCGACGCCGGGGCGGGGATCCAGGAGCAGCGTGACGGCCTCGAGCGGCTGCGCGCGCTGCCCACGGCACGGCTCGAGCGCGCGCTCGTCGAGCACATCGACACGCTCAGCTACCGGCTCGACGCCTGGCAAACCGCGCTGGTGGCACGGCGCCTGTACCGTCAGCGCCGCCTCGATGCGCCGCCCGAGGAGCGGCGGACCGGCGTGTACCTCGGGGCGTTCGGCTACCTCGAACAGGTGCGCCCGGACCCGGGCAGGCGCCGGGCCGTCCCGCCCGGGACTCCCGGGCTCGCCGCCGTCGAGCAACCCGGCGGCCTATGGGAGGAGGCCGGGAACGGCGGTTACGTCCACGCACCGTCGCTGAACCACGCGACGGCCGCCGCCCTGCTCCGCAGCGGCTACCTCACGCACGCGGCGCCCGGCCAGCCCGACACGCTCGCCGTGAACCTGTCCTCCGACCGGGTCCGGCGGGCGACGGGGCTGATCGAGGGCATCGCGCACGGCCAGTCGCTCGAGGTGCTGCTCGGCGTGCAGTTCGAGCGCGGGCTGCACGATTGGACGACCCGGCCCACCGGCCCGGTGATCCTCGACCAGGTGAAGCCGGCGTTTCGCGCGGCGTTCCCGCTGCGGCGCACGCGCGTCCCGCAGGCTGCCGACGCGGCCGGCGGCGCGGCGACGATCACAGAGGATGAGCAGGTCGTGAACGGGCTCGACCTCGCGACGACGACGCAGCCGTTCCCCTACGGCGTCACCGGCCTGCCGCCGCTCGACGCCGCACAGCGCAGCGCGATCGAGCATGAGAAGGAGGCGATCGAGAACACCCTCGACGCGCTACGTGACCTGCTCACGGCCGAGGCGACGTACCAGCTCGCGCTCGGTAACTTCGACCGGGCGGCGGCGGTCGTCCAGTCGGTGGGCAGCGGCACGCCGCCGCCCGACGTTCAGGTGGCGCAGACGCCGCGCGGAACCGGGATCTCGTTCACGAGCAGGCTCGCGGTGCAGCTGCGCGTGCCCGCGACCGGCAATCCGTGGCCGACCATTCCGCTGACGGAGCGCGCGCGGACGGAGCCGGCCCTGAACAACTGGCTCGGCGGCCTGCTGGGCAATCCAGCGCGCACGCGCTGCCGCGTGCGCGCCGTGGACGCGGCCGGCAACGTCCTCGTGATCGGCGGCGCCCAGGCGGATGCGACGATCTCAATCGCCGACCTGGGCCTGCAGCCGATCGACCTCATCTACTGTGTGCGCAGCCAGGTGCAGCAGTCAGGCGCCGCCGAGCTCGAGTCGCGGATCCGCTACCGCTTCGCCCGCGACCACGCGGTGCCAGACGACGCGGTCGTCGAGATCGCGTTCGGGGACGCGGGCGGCGGGACCGCCCGGGCGCTGGCCGAGCTCCTCCCGCTCTGCGACCGCTTGCGCCGGCTGCTCGGCGCCGCCAAACCACTCGACGCCCGGCATTTCCAGAGCGCGTCGAAGGACACGCCCGCACCGGCCGAGAACCCGGGCTCGATCGATGTCGCCGAGCTCCGCACCCGGGTAGGCACGAGGCTCGGCGCCGTCCAGGCGCTGTTCCAGCCGCTACGCAACGCCGCCGTGGCCGCCCGCGCGCCCGGTGCGACGGCCGCCGACGTCGACGCGCTGCGTGACGCGCTTGCCGCGGTCGCCGCGACCGGGTTCACGTACGCGCTGCCGGTATCCGCGACCGGGGCCGGGGCGGTACAGATCGACGCGCTCGGCCAGCAGGCGGACTCGGTACTGGCGCGCTTCGACGCGCTCGGGCCCGCCACCGACGACCAGCTCGCGGCGGCCGACGCGCCGGGCGGAACGGCGGCGCAGAAGGCGGCGCTGCTGACCGACGCCGCCAAGGCGTGGCTCGGTGCCGACTTCGTGCTGATCCCGCACTTCACCTACCTCGACGGGTCGGCCGTCGCGTCGGCCGACGGCGCGCGCGGCCAGCTGCTGGCCTACGCCCTCGGCACCGCCGGCATGCCGCTGCCCGTCGACGAGTGGCTGTACGGCGCGGCGTGCGTGCGCCCGCTCGTGCGCGACTTCGAGCTGGTACGGATGATCGCGGACTCGGCCGGCGGCGACCCGCTGGCGCTCTCACCGATCCAGCTGCCGTTCCGCGCAGGCGACAGCTGGCTCGGCGTCGAGTACCCGTCGGCGATGGAGGTCGTCCACGACACGGTCTCTGTCGTGCAGCACCTCCCGCAGGGCTTCGACGCCGCGGGCGCGCAATCCGGCCTCCTCGTCGACGAATGGGTCGAGACGGTGCCGACGCGCGAGGAAGTGACCGGCCTGGCGTTCAACTTCAACGCGCCGGACAGCGCGCCACCGCAGGCGCTCCTGCTTGCGGTCACGCCCGACGTGACCGGCCACTGGCGCTGGGACGACCTCGTCGACACGGTGCTCGACACGTTCCGGCGCGCGCGGATGCGGGCGGTCGAGCCCGACCGGCTCGGCGACGTTCCCGGTGTCGGGACGCTGCTCCCTGCCCTCGTCGCGGAGTTCAGCACCGGCGCGAGCACCGTGTCGCTCGACTACTCGCTCGTGCTCGCCGAGATCCGCGATCGCGTCAGTGCGCTACAGGTAGCGCGTGCCATGGGAGGAGGTGGATAGCGTGGTGGCGCTCTCGGGCATCATGCGCGACTCGCCGGACCTGCTGCTCGACCAGTTCCGGGAGCCAGCAGTGACGGCGTACAACAGGCTCGAGGCCCGGCCCCGCACCCACGACTTCTCACGCAGCCTGCGGGCAGAGGTGCGGGACGCGCTCTGGATGCTCACCCGCCAGTGGCAGCTGGGCGAGTTCGAGGCCAAGGACGCGGGGTCGCCCGTGGACGCGCGGCTCACCGCCCGCCGCCTGCAGATCGACCGGGTCGCCGCCGGCCCGAACCCGCCGCATGCGTACGACGACTCAGTCCCGCTCGAGGCGATGGCCGAGCGCGAGACGGTGCCGTTCACCCACGCGCTCCGGCTGCAGGCGGCGCAGTACTTCCTCAAGCTGCACCCGCCAGCCCTGCGTACGAAGTATCTGCCGCGGTACCGCCACACGTTCGGCTTCCCGCAGGACCGCGACGACGACTTCCGCGGTCAGGTCGACGGGCTCAACCTGTATCGCGCGACCCGCCGCCTCGGATTCGACGGCGAGGCCGCGCTGCGCGCGATCGAGAACGGTTCGTTCGACGCGGCGGTGCCCGTGGACGCCGTCGACACCGGGGCGATCGCGCCGCTGACGGCAGGCCTCGAGGCGTGGTTCGCGCGGCAGTACACGCAGCCCCCCGTAGGAGAGCAGCGCGTCTGGGACAGCGAACGGCTCGCCTACTCCGTCTCGGCCGCGGCGCCCGCCGGCCCGGGGAGCCAGCTGGTGCTCGTGGCATCGCGATACGACGGTGGCCACCTCGACTGGTCGTCGTTCGAACTCGACCCTGACGGCGCGCCGCTGCAGGTCGGCGACGCGGCGGACAACCCCCCGGCGGCGCAGCAGGACGCGCTGTCGTTCCTGCCCGTACGCGCGGCGTTCAAAGGGATGCCAAACGCGCGGTTCTGGGAGATCGAGGAGCGGCAGGTCAACTTCGGGGCGCTGAACGCGCAGACAACCGACCAGCTCCTGCTCGTCTTCGCCGAGCTCGGGCTCGTGTACGGCAACGACTGGTTCGTCTTCCCGTACCGCGTGCCCGTGAACACGCTGTGCGAGGTGCTGTCGCTGGTCATCACCGACGTCTTCGGCGACCGCACGCTGATCCGCGCCGCCGATGAAGGCGAGGACAGCGCGTGGCAGCGGTGGAGCCTGTTCAACCTCAGCAACGTCGGTGAGCTCGGCAGCTACAACCGCCAGTTCCTGCTGCCGTCCGCGCTCGGCGAAGGCTTCGAGAGCGAGCCGATCGAGCGCGTGCAGTTCCTGCGCGACGAGACCGCGAACATGGTATGGGCGGTCGAGGAGGTGATCCCGGACGCCACCGGCGGCGGGATCGATGCCTACGTCGCGGCCGACAAGACCGGCGTGCTGCCGCCGCCGATCGCCGCCACGCCGGCCGCGATCAGGTACCTGCTCGGCACAACAGTCCCGGAGAACTGGATCCCATTCCTGCCCGTGCAGCGACCCGGCAGCGCGATGGACATCACGTTTCAGCGCGCGGCGATGCCCAAGATGGGCACGCCGCCGCGCGACGTCGTTCGCGCCAAAGGCGTGCTTCTGAACGAGCCGACGCTGCCGTGGTTTGTAAACGAGGAGGAGATCCCGTTCTCCGGCACGAGTGTCACGCGCTCGTACCAGCGCGCCCGCTGGTACGACGGCCGGACCTACGTCTGGATCGGCCGCCACCGGGAGACCGGCCGCGGCATGGGTAGCAGCGGGTTGCGCTTCGACCAGATCGAGCCGATCACGCCGGCGGGCGGCTGATGAAGATCGCAAATCACGCCGGGGTACCGGGCACGCTCGGATGCCGGGCCTGGACGGCACATAACAAGCGGATTGTCCTGCTGACCAGCTGGCACGTCCTGTTCGGCAACGGCGGCCGGGAACAGGGCGGCGTCTGGCTCGTGGACGGGGCCGGCGGCGCGGGGGGGTGCCCCGAGATCGGGCGGGCACTGTACGGCAGGGTCGGCGCGGTCCGCTTCCGCGGCGACGACTACTTCGTCGACTGCGCCGTCGCCTCCTGGCTGCCCGGCACGCCGCCGGACCCGGCCTGGCCGGTGGTGGCGGGGCACGACGTCGCGCGGGCCGGGGAGCTGGTCACGAAGACGGGCGCGGGCACCGGCACCACGGCCGGTGTGATCGTCGCCGTCGACCATACGGACACCGCCATGGTGGACGGCCGACCGTGCCCCGCCGCACGGCAGCTCCTGGTCCGGCCGCTGGCCGGCCAGAAGGCGTTCGCGGCGGCCGGCGATTCCGGCGCGGTCATCGTCACCCAGGAGCGGAAGGCGGTCGGCCTGATCTGGGGGGCCAACGTCCGCGGCGAGGCGGTCGCGTGCCCCATCGGGCCCGTCCTGCGGACCATGAACATCCTGCTGACGAGGGGATCATGATGACGGCCAACGATGAGCTCCGCGCCGACAACGCGAGGATCCGGGGCGTGCTAGCCAACGGTGTCCAGGACCAGCTGACGGCCATCCCCGGGGTGGTCCATGTAAGCGTCGGTCTGAAGGAGACCGGGGGGCGGGTGACCGACGAGCTGTGCATCCGGGTCTACGTGGAGCAGAAGCGGGATCCCGCCTCCCTGCCCGCGGCCGAGCTGGTCCCGGCCCGGATCCACGGCAGCCCGACCGATGTCAACACGATCGGGGCAGTCACGTTCACCACCAACGACACGCGATACCGTCCGATCAAGGGCGGCATCCAGATCACGAACCGCATCATCGACGTGAACAGCTCCGGTACCGGTACCCAGATGCATCGGGGCACGCTCGGCTGCACGGCGATCGACAACACCGACCGCGCACCGGTCCTCCTTACCAACTGGCACGTCCTGTCCTGGAACGGCGGCCGTGTGGCGGATCCGGTCTTCCAGCCGGGACCGGCCACCTTGCCGTCCCTCTCCCTGGCGGACCTGCCGTATCATCCGCCGGACGACACGGACAAGATCGGCGTCATCCGCCGGATGGTCGTCGGGGCCAAGGTTGACGGCGGCATCGCGGCCATCGATGTCTCCTCGTGGTGCAACTGCTGCGGCATCCGCTCCACGAACGAGATCGACGGCCTGAGCGTCGGCGGGAGACCCCCGCGTAACACGATCGTCGGCGACGAGCCGGCGGTGAGCGGGATGACGGTCTTCAAAGTGGGGCAGTCGACGCTGCGTACCGAGGGGCGCGTCGTCGATGACAACTACCCTTCCTTCGATATCGACAGAGACGGCACGACGTACACGTTCACCGGGCAGATCGCCGTCAGCAACACCGATCCCGCGAAGCCGTTCAGCGATCACGGGGATTCCGGAGCCGCCCTGGTCAATCTGGACAACAAGATCGTCGGCCTGATGTTCGCGGCCGGCCGGAACGTCCCGCTGAACAACGTGCAACAGCCCTTCCTGTCGCTGGCCAACCACATCAGCGACGTCCTGTCGGCACTTAACATCCGGATCCCCTATTCCCCCAACGTCGTGACCGTGGCCGGCGAAACGCTCACGGATCTGCGGTCGCGGGATTCCACCGCGAGCATCCCGGAGCCGTACCGCCGGCTGCAGGAACGGCTTCAGCGCCACGACCGCACGGCGGACCTGCTGGCGATCGTGCAGCGCCACAGCGAGGAAGTCATCGACCTGGTGAATCACTGCCGCCGCGTGACCGTGGCCTGGCACCGCTCCCAGGGTCCGGCCCTGCTTGCGGGGCTGATGAGGGGAGTGCGTGACGGCCATGAGCGCATTCCGGCGGCCGTCAACGGATACACCGCCGGCCGGGCGCTCGAGCGGATGGTCACAGTGCTGAGCCAGCACGGCAGCCCCGAGCTCGCGGAAGCCCTGCAGAACCCGGAAGTCGGTCGGCTGATCCTTGCCTTCGAGGAGTGCCCGGACCTGAGCGGAATAATCGCGCGGCTCTCCGAGCCCGAGCCGGCCGCGCCGTCGCTTGGGGGAGCCCGGTCGTGAACGGGGACGTCAAGGGTAACGAGCACATCTTCTCCGGGCAGGACGCCTTCATCAGGGCGTACGAACGCGCCCGGCAATCGTTCGAGGCCATCAACGGCGTCGCAGGCGTCGGCTTCGGATTGAAGGAGACCGGAGACCAGTTCACCAACGATATTGCGATCATCGTCTTCGTCCGCGAGAAGCGCCCCGACGAGGATGTGCCGCCGAGCGAGCGGATCCCCGCCACATTCGAGGGATACCGCACCGACGTGCGGGTCGTCGGCGAAGGCGCAGCAGAAGGCGGGTGCGGCTCCGTTGAAGGTATGACAATCCGGTTATTGGGTGATGTTCCGGGCGGTCATGCGGCGAGTTCCTGGGCCTGCTGGTAGCGGCTGTCGTGGTTGCGGTGTTTTTCCTGCTGGAAGTGGTAGCCGAGGTAGTCGCCGAGGTCGCCGGTGCCGTGCAGGGCGCGGAGCTTGAGGACGGCTTCGGCGCCATCCAGGCCCCATCTGGCGCCGGTGACTTCCATTCTGTCCTTGACGATCCAGCGTGCCGCGCCCTCGATGAGACCGCTGGCCACGGGCCATCCGGCGGCGAGGAAGGCGGGGTAGTCCAGGTAGTCCTGCTTGTGCTCGAGGTAGTCCGCGCATTCGTCGGCGCCGGCGCGCTCGGCGGGGCTGTAGCCGTAGGTACTGGCGCGGCGGCGGATCCCGGCGCGCACGTCGCGGTGCTTGCCGGCGAGGATCTTGGCCGTCTGGTCTTTGACCCAGGCGCGGGCGGCGGGGTCACCGGGGTAGAAGAAGCTGTTCGCGGCCTTGTGCAGGTAGTGCGTCACATGGATGAGGTCGATCAGGATGGGCACCTTGACCTGGTAGTCCGCGGCGAGCGTGGTGATGGTCTCGATCTGGTGGTTGTTGCCGTCCACCACGGCGAACCACGGCCGCAGGTGATCGGAGTCGCGGCGGTGCGCTTCAGCGAACGCCTCGGCGATGACTTCCCCGGCGGGCTTGCGGACGGAGGCGAACATCGTCTTGCCCGCCGCTTTCGGCCCGGGGTTCGCGGGCGGGCCGCCGCTTCCGGGGCCGAAGAGGGCGGCGAGGATGTCGCCGGGGGTGCGGGGGCAGGCGGGATGTCGGCGACGGCGGCCAGCTCGGCCATCCGCTTGCGGGACTTGCGCAGGTCACAGGGGTCATCCGGCCAGCCGGAGGCCGCGGCGGCGGCCGCGCGGGCCGCAGCGGCCTTCGCGGTCGCGGGCCGCAGCGCGCCGGGCAGCACCGGGAACGCCGACCCGTCCGCGGTCAGCAGCAGCCCGGTTGCCGGGTCGCACGGCACCGGGCGGCGGGAGGCGTAGAACGCCCCGAAGTCCGCGACCGCGGCGATTGCGAGCTCCTCGGACTGCCGTTTGCCCAGATGGATCGCGCCCTGCGCGCTGACCTGGGCCGCTGCCTGGCCGAACGGGGCCGCCGCGACGGCCTCGGCGTTGCGGCGGATGATCCCCGCCGAATACGCCTGCTCGCCCCAGTTCAGCTCCGCGTCCTGCGGGTACAGGTTCTCCTTGCCTTGCTTGCGGTAGGCGATCCGCGAGGTGCGCACCGGGCCGTAGATCATCACCCGGGTCCGCTCATGCCCGTCCTCGCAGGTAACGCGCACGTCCCCGTCCGCATCCGCCACGTCGGCGCGGCGCTGCTCGCGGGCCGTGCGCAGGTCCAGGTGCGCCTGGGTCAGCAGCCGCATGAACTCGAACCCGGCCTGCATCGCCTGCTTCTCCAGCTCCTCATGCTCCAGCCCGAGCGCCTGCTCGCTGCCGGTCCAGGCGATCACCGCCTCCGCGTGCCCGCGTACCGCGGCGAACAGCGCCGCCTCCGCGTCCTCATGCCCGGCTGCTTCCCCCGCAACTCGCTCGTGTGCAATGCTGGCGTCCACGGCCACCGTCTCTCCTTCTTCGCAGGTCTGACGCCGCAAAGAATCGAGGCGGTGGCTTTCCCGTGCAAGCACCACAACCCAGCAGGCCCCGCGCCCCGCACCCGCGGGCCGCGCGCAAGCCTCCTGCCTGCGCAGACACCCGGCAAGCACCACAGTATGTACCCATATGTCCGGACACTCCCGTAACGCCCGGGTCATCCCCGATCCGGCCCGAACGACCACCTGTATTGGAGCCGCACCCGCAGAAGGCTGCGACAACACGACCAAGTACGGCAAAATCCAGGGCGGTATCCAGATCATGTGGAGTTCGGGAAGCAGCCAGTTCCAGGGAACCCTGGGCTGTATCGTCAACCGGCGGCGGGACCGCAGCCGCGAGAACGTGTACCTGCTTACGAACAAGCACGTCCTCTACTCAGGCGGCGACGGTGCCGGCGAAGTTGTCTACCATCCGACCCCCAAAGACGACCCCCTCGGCCCTACCCAGTCGGGTGGCCAGTATGGGAACTACCAGTACCCCCCGGACGACCCCGCGGCGCCGGTGTACTTCGTCGACGCCGCGATCGCCCGCGTGGACCTGGACAGCAAGTGCTGCGGCAGCACGTGCACCAAGGACACAACCGAGGTCGAGCCGACGAACATCGTCGACCTCCAAATCAACAGCTCAAATGCGATGACCGACGTCAGGAGCGTCATCAACGACGTCACCATCCTCTATACCCCCCAGAATCCGGTAAAGGTGTTCAAGGTCGGGCGCACCACAGGGAAGACGACCGGCAGGGTGGTGGCGGTCAATGCACCGCTCGACGCGGACCCGCCACCTGACCGGCCGCAAGACCCGAGGTTTGCCGCACAGAACACGATCGAGATCGAGTTCGACGTCAGCTCGACACCGAACGGCAACAACTGCCACGGCATTCCACGCTTCACAGAAGAGGGGGATTCTGGCTCCGTTGTGCTGGACGAGCAGGGCCGCGTCATCGGCCTGCACACACACCGCGGGAAGGTTCGCCCTGACGGCCTCACCCCTTCCCATGCGTGTCACATTCTCCCGGTACTGGAACAGCTCAGCATCTGCATTCCAACGACAACGGGGACGTCCCACGGCAGCAGCGGGGCGACCGACGGCAGTGGAATCGCCAGTCCTCCAATGGGCGACTTCGAGCTACCGGACGGGCAGATCGCTTTCACCGGCGCGCCCGCCCTCACGCAAAGGTCACTTCCTGATCCAGCCCCGCTGAGCGACGCCGAGTTCCGGCACATGCGCGGGCTCCTCGATGCCGTGCGCAGCTCTGCCCGTGGTCGTGAGCTGCACGATCTCTTCGGTCAGTTGCGGCGCGAGATCGGGTACCTGGTGCGCAACAGCCGTCCCGTCCTGGTGGTATGGCACCGCAACAAGGGCCCGGCCTTCCTGGCGCACGTGCTCAATCACCTGAAAGGCCATACTGACCGGGTCCCCTGCGAGGCGGACGGAGTTTCGGCCGTCACCCTCCTTACCCGCCTTGCACCCGTCCTGAAGGCTCACGGGAGCCTCCCGCTCGGCCGGGCTATCGACGAGCACTTGGACGAACTGCTCCATGTGCTCTCCGACAAGAGCACTATCTCCGCTCAGGACCTCATAGCCGAGTTGGAGCCATCCAATCCAACGCGACGCTGATACCGACCAGAGTCGCGCGCCCCAGAGCGGCAGTGCCATGCCCTTGACAAACGCTCCTTCATAGAAGGGAGCCATGAGCGGGGCGCCGATTGCCAAGCCGATCCCCCAGATCTGCGCGGCATCTCGAGTGGGACCGTAATATCCCGCTCGCCACCC
>CAVUFO010000001.1:0-36713 GCA_963740785.1 uncultured Actinomycetota bacterium | reverse complement strand
AACCAGGACAAGACCCTGATCACGCACGCCCGCACCCAGGCGGCGTCCTTCCTCGGCTACCAGGTCACCGTCCAGCACAGCCGCGACCGGCCCGCAGTCAACGGCGTCGTCCGGCTGCGCGTCCCCCGGCCGGTGATCACGGCCAAGTGCGCCCCCTACCTCAAGCACGGTAAACCCGAGCGGCGCGCCGAGCTGATGAACCTGCCTGACAGCCTGATCATCAGCACCTTCGGCGCCGAGTACCGGGGCATCGTCCAGTACTACCTGCTCGCCAGCGACGTCTTCCGGCTGAACCGGCTCCGCTGGGCAGCCGAGACCTCGCTGCTCAAGACGCTGGCCGCCAGGCATCGCTCGACCGTGACGGCGATGGCCCGCAAACACCGGGCCACCATCACCACGCCGCACGGGCCGCGCGTCTGCTTCCAGGCCAGCGTCGAACGGCCGGGCAGGAAACCACTGGTCACCAGGTTCGGCGGCATTCCCTTGAAACGGCAGAAGAAGGCGGTCATCACCGACCGCCTTCCCGTCCCGCCCACCCGCCGCAAGGAGCTGACTCAACGGCTCCGGACACGGCGCTGCGAGTGGTGCGACACGCTGACCGACGTGGAAACCCACCAGGTCCGCAAGCTCGCCGATCTCACCAGGACAGGACGGCCGCAGCCCGGGTGGGCGCAGCTCATGGCCCGGATGCGCAGGAAGACCCTTGTGGTCTGCGCCTCCTGCCATCAGGCCATCCACCACGGGAACCTAACCTCCGGGATTCAACTCCAGGCCCGTGATCAGCGGTTTTTCGTCCGTTCAGCGTGCTGAGCTGCCGGTTTACGCCCGTGGCGGTGGCGCGGGGCTGCACCCGCTGGGTGCGGCGGATTCAAAGTGCACGGGATGGCGCGAGTCAGCGTCCGTGGATCGGGCGGGAGCGACGTAGTGCAGGTAGCGAAGAGCGCCCCGTTCTGGGAGATTACGCGGTAACCACACCGTTGCAATCTGCCGAAACTGGAGCGCTCCTCAATGCCGAAGGATACGCGCTGGGACCAGAACCTGTCCGTGGCCCCGGACGCAGAGGGCCTGATCGGTCACGCCGGGGCGGTGCTGCTGCGCAAGCTCGCGGATCAGTGCGGCCTGACGTCAGCGCTCGGCGCGGCGCTGGGCCGGGCGGGGAAGTTCCCGCTGATCGATCGCGGGATAGCGCTGGTCTCGATGGCGGTGGCGATCGCGCTGGGGGCGACCAGCATGAACGACATCACCCTGCTGAGGCACCAGGAACCGGTCTTCGGGGCCGCGCCGTCGGATACCACGGTGCGGCGGACGCTGGAACTGGCTGATCCCCGGACCCTGGACAAGATCGCCCGGGCGCGGGCCAAGGTCCGGGCGCACGTCTGGTCGCTGATCTGCGCGACCCCGGCCGGGTTCCCGTGGCTGGCCGTGGCGGGCAAGCTGCTGGCAGGCTGGCTGGTCATCGACCTGGATGCCACGCTGATCACCGCGCACAGCGACAAGGAAGGAGCCGCTCCCACCTTTAAGAAGGGCTACGGCTTCCACCCGTTGGGGGCCTGGTGCGCCAATACCGCCGAGAGCCTGGCGATGCTGCTGCGGCCGGGCAACGCCGGATCGAACACCTTCGCCGATCACGCCACGGTGCTGACCGCGGCGCTCCGCCAGATCCCCCGGCGCATGCGGTCCCGGCTGCTGGTCCGCGTCGACGGAGCCGGCGCCAGCCACGAACTGATCAACTGCCTGCTGTCACTGGCCGGGCGGTGCCGCACCGTGCTGTTCAGCTGCGGCTGGGCCATCACCGAGGCCGATGAGCAGGCGATCGGGCTGCTCCCCGCCGCCGCCTGGCAGGCCGGGCTGGACCAGGACGGCGCCGTGCAGGAAGACAAGCACGTCGCCGAGATCACGCACCTGCTCAGCCGGGCCGCCGGATGGCCAGCCGGGCTGCGGTGGATCGTGCGCCGGACGAAACCCTCCCGCCGGCAGGCCAGGAACCTGACCGCCTTCGAGCGCGCCACCGGCTGGCGGTATTCCATCATCGTGACCAACATCCCCGCCGCCGACGGGGTGCCCGGCGTGCCCGGCAGCCACCATCCCCAGTTCATCGACGTGCTGCACCGCGAACACGCCGTCGTCGAAGACCGGGTCAGGACGAATAAGGCGATGGGCCTGCGGAATCTTCCATCGAAGACCTGGACGGTGAACTGCGGCTGGGTGCTGGCCGCCAACCTCGCGGCCGACCTGTCCGCCTGGTGCCGGCTGCTCGGCCTGTACGACCAGGAGGACCTCAAAGACGCCGAGCCGGACACGCTGCGCTACCGGTTGTGGGCACTGCCCGCCCGGCTGGTCCGTCACGCCCGGGCACGCGTGCTGAAGATCAGCCGGACCTGGCCCTGGAAAGACGCCTTCCTGACCTGCTGGCGGCGGCTATCCGCCCTGCCTGCACCTACCTGACCAGCCACCCCGTCCCCGCGACCCGGAAAGGAGGCCACCCCGGCGCAGTCGGAGCCGGTGCCGCCCCGGGCACATCGGGCGGGACCGCCACCCGCCGGGAACATCCGAACCGGACAAAGAGGCCGAAAACCGGCACAACACGATCAGTAACTGACCTCGCCCTACCCCTGAATCATTGAGGCTAACCGCGCCCGTCACGGCGTAATCGCTGGAGAGCCTCGTGCTGGGAAACTAGCCCGCGGGGTTCGGACCGGGGGTCGCTGGAAAAGGACCCGCCTTCGGCGGGCACCTCGCCAGCGGCCTACCGGTGTTGAGGTGCGCCGGGGATTATTGAGGATCGGCAGGCGGGGGGATGACCTGGGACGGGTTGTGCGGGCCGTTCCGGCGCGCGGGCTGGTTTGCGGGGCGGGCATCATCCTTCGTGGGTGGTCCGGGTGCGGCATCTGGGCCGTATCGTCCTGGTTGCCGGTGCCCGCGGGTGGATCGCGGGCTGGGTGCCCCGCGGGATGCCGACGCGGGGCTGGATTGCCGGAAGGTGCCGGTCCGTGTCGCGCTGTGCATGCGGCTGGCTCGATGAGATGAGGACACGGCATGCCCATGAGCCCGGCGGAGGCGGTCAGGTGGGGGATCGTTCGTCCAGGCCGCCTATGACCAGTACGCCAGCGATCCCGGTCAGGCCAACCCGGCGGCGATCACGAACATGCCGGCCGGTTACACCCTGGTGCGCACGATCCAGATGACCGACTTCCTCGGCCCGGTGCGGTCGCGTGTCTTCTACGGTTTCGTCGCCGCGGGCGGTGACCCCAGGACCGCGGTGGTCGCGCTGCGCGGCACCGCGGCACCGCCGAATGGTGGGATGACCTGCACTGGGACCTGGTGCCGTTCACCCAGGTGACCGACGGCGGCACGGTCGCCCGCGGCTTCTGCGACATCTACAGCACCTACGGCACGATGACCCCGGGCCAGCCGCAGGGCGCGCGGGCATCGGCCGCCTTCGCCGCCGACGTGGCCCACGCGGCCGCCAGCGGCCTTGGCGCGGGTCTTGATCCCGCGTTGCCGGCGGTGGTGTGCGGCCACAGCCTGGGCGGCGCGCTGGCGACCCTGCTGGTCGCGGACCTGGCCGCGAACACGCCGCTGAAGCCGCAGGCCTGGACATTCGCCGCCCCGCGGGTGGGAGACGCGGCCTTCGCCGGGCGCTACGGCGGCCTGAGCACCGTGTCCTGGCGGATCTACAACCAGTCCGACATCGTCCCGTACTTCCCGGTCGACGCCGCCGGAAGCCACCAGCGCGTCACCGCGGGATACGCGATCAACTCCCTGGGCAAGGCGAAATGGAGCCTGCGCTGCGCCCACGCGCTGAGCACCTACCGGCACGTCCTGGCGCCCGCCACGGTACCGCTGAACCCCGCCTGCACCTGACCCCGCCCGGCAGCTATACCGCAGGGCCGATCTGCGCGCGCCACCCCGGCTCCCATTCTCATGCACGACCACCCGGCGCTGGATACTTACAGTCATGCCGATGAGCGGAAGTTACATGGCCGTATAGTTATGCGCTCGCATGTATCTTGCCAATGCGGTGGCGATCGTTAACTTAATTCAGGCCTTCCGTTCGTATCGGAGCGCACGCAGAACGATTCCACGCGGGCTGTGACCTATTTCGATGGATCGGCGGCTGAGTATATTTATCACGGCGTTATGAGCAGTCGCCGCCGCCCCGCCAACGTTCACGGCAGATGATGGTAGGCAGGATCGTGTCGGAGGTTGAGCCGACAGTATTACAGACCGGCAGCCAAGGCACTTTGACTTGCGTAGAAGCTGGCGGTACCGCCATCTAGGCACGTATTGGGCATGATCAAGCTCTCGGAGGGAAATCTAAAGAACGCTTCCTTCCAGGACGACCGTGATAGCGCCGAAACAGGTCTCTGTGCGTGTTCTGCGCAACGGGGGTGCATATGCCAGGGCGCCGCACTCATAGGTCCGGACAGTCCTTGCTCATGGCACGGTGATCTTGGGATGGCCCGGCGTGATTTTGCATGTCCGGAAAGACCACCACGATGGTGATGCTTGCAGGCCGGGCTTGCGGCATGCTGGATGCCTGCGGAGGGGGTGTTCTGGTTGGCCCGGCGGCGGTCTGCGGCGGTATGGGCGGTTCTGGCGGTCGTGTTTGCGGCCGTTTCGTCGGTGGTCGTCGGCTTGGCTGTCAACGCGGTGCCGAAATCGAAGTCATGGGGCTGGGCGCATGACTGGTGGCTTCTGATAGGGATTTACCTGGGCCTTCTGGCAGCGGCCGTGCTGGTAGCCGTGGTTCAGGCGCGGTCGTCGCCCAGCGACCAGGAGGTTCTGGGCCGGCTGCCGCCGGGACCGGCGCGCCGGGACCGGCGCGCCGGGACGAGATCGAGGTGTATCTCAGGACGCTGATCGACTGGCTGAACACCGATCCATGGCCGCGGGATCCCCAGTTCGGTGGGCCTGCGCTCACACCAGTCGTGCTGGGAGGCGACTGCTCGCTGCTGCTCGGGGCGATGCTGGCGCTGCGGCGGCGCGGACGGTACGGCGTGCTGTACATCGACGGCGACGCCGACTTTTACCAGCCCGAAGTCAATCCGCTGCGTGGCGCGGCCTCGGCGAGCGACCTGGCCTTCGCGACCGGGCGCGGTCCGGACATCGTTCTGCGACCTGGAGGGACGGCGGCCGCTGGTGCGCGACGGCGACGTGGCCGTGCTCGCCTGCCGCGACGCCGCCGACCGGGAACGCCGGGGCTGCCAGCCGCTTCCTGCCAACATGCTGGTCCTGGACCGCGAGCACGTCCGCCAGGCCGGGACCGACCCGGACGCAAGCCCTTGACGCGGCAAGCCGTACTAGGTTCCGTTTATGAGCCCTGAGGTCACCGCGGCGATAATCGCGGCCAGCGTTGGCGTTATTACCGTGATCGCCACGGTGGCCGTGCAGATTTCAGGTCGCCGCGCAACCAGCCGGGACACTCAGCATGCGTTCGATGAGCAGCGTGAGCAGCTAGACAGGACGCTCGCGGAGCAACGCACCCGGACCCTGAACGAGCGATTCGCCGCAGCGGCCGGGCAACTGGGTGATGATAAGCCGCCGGCGGTCCGGTTGGCCGGGGTGTACGCCATGGTCGGCCTAGCGGATGACTGGCCCGAGAACATGCAGACCTGTGTCGACGTGCTCTGCGCCTATTTGCGCATGCCGTATGGGCCTGATCCGGGCGACGAGGCTGCCGGGCCGGAGCGGCTTGCCTTCCGGGCCAGCCGCGAGGTTCGGCACACCGTGATCCGGGTCATCGCCGCGCACCTTAGAGATGGCGCGGTGGTGTCCTGGCAGGGCCTGAACTTCGACTTCACGGGCGTGATCTTCGACGGTGGTGACTTCACCGGCGCTCGATTCTCCGGCGGCACGGTCCGCTTCGCCCGCGCTGAGTTCTCCGGCGGCCAGGTCAGCTTCGTTGGCTCCAGGTTCTCCGGCGGCACGGTCCGCTTCGACCTCGCCGTGTTCTCCGGCGGCACGGTCCGGTTCGGCGGCGCCGTGTTCTCCGGCGGCACGGTCGACTTCGGCGGCGCCGAGTTCTCCGGCGGCACCGTCAGCTTCGACCTCGCACGGTTCTCCGGCGGCACAGTCAACTTCGACTATGGCGGCGCCGTGATCTCCGGCGGCACAGTGCGCTTCGACAGACGCGGCGCCTTGTTCTCCGGCGGCACGGTCAGCTTGAACCTCGCCCGGTTCTCCGGCGGCACGGTCCGCTTCGACCGCGCCGTGTTCTCCGGCGGCACAGTCGACTTCGGCGGCGCCGTGTTCTCCGGCGGCACGGTCAGCTTCGACCTCGCCGAGTTCTCCGGCGGCACGGTCCGCTTCGGCGGCGCCGTGTTCTCCGGCGGCACAGTCCGCTTCGGCGGCAGATGGTTGCCCCTACGCGGCGAGCGGTCTACCCGGTTCTCCGGCGGCACGGTTAACTTCGACCGCGCCGTGTTCTCCGGCGGCACGGTTGGCTTCAGGGGCCTCGAATTCACCGGCGGTGAGGTCGACTTCAGCAGTCCCAGCGACTGGTCAGTCCCACCCACATTCCCCTGGACAGACACACCGCCCCCAGGCGTGAAGCTCCCCAGGAAGGAAGATCAATCCCAAACATAGGACGGACTGCTCCGGCCGTGTCTTGGACCCCGCAGCCTTGTGCGGCACCGGAACCTGTGAAGCCTGCCGTTCAGGCGCCGCCTGCGCCCGCCTCGTCGGCGAAGGCCCGGCTGCCGGTGACATGACCATGCGGTCCTGGCACATGCCGAAGGCCTCGGCTGACCGGCTCGCCGCCCTGGTCGATGACGTCCACTTCACGACGCGGCTGCCGAAGCACCTGATCATGGGCGCGCTCGTCGACCTGTCGACCGGCACCGGGATGAGGTGGAAGCCGAGGCTCGCACGGCGGGCGGCCGTACTTGAGCGCCTTGCGACGCTCAAGCGCTACGCGCTTAACGTGATATCACGCATAAGCATCCGTCGGGCCCGTAGATTGCTTATAGTCTTGCCGCCCCGGGCTTGTTAGACTTGGCGACAGAAGGGCCTCCTACCAGCACAAGCCTGAAACTCTGCCCGGTAGGAGGCCCTCTGCCTTCCCTGCGTTCTAGCGGACGTTGCGGATGGCGTTAATAACGCTGACGAGCTCCCCGGCAAGGCCGAGCAGCTGCCTCAGAATGCGTACCGCATTATCCCAACACAGACGACGACGAGACTTTCCCATCGTCTGGCCTTTCCGCCTGCTCCCTGGGGGTAACTCCCCTACGGGGGCCGGTTCGGCAGTCCGACCGCGGTGCGGACCGTTTCCCCTGGCTGTAGGCCTTCCGATGATGAGCAGCGTCCTCAGTTACCTAGTTTGCCTTGCAAATTGCAAATTGTGAACAGGCATTTACCTGCATCTTTTACCTCAGTGTCGTCGCGTTGATACATTCAGTGACAATTTCACTGCGTAGTTGCACTTTCGCCATCCGGCCATGATGGATGTGCCGAGCTGGCTCCGCTGCCAGTAGGAGGCGCTTGCTGAGGTGATGTGTGCTGCAAGGGAGTAGGACTAGGTCCTGACCTGGTGCGATACTCGAATACATGATCGATCCTCGCCCATGGGCTGACCGAATCCTGGTAGCGCAGATGACGGGGAGGCCCGGCATCGCGGTAAGTGGCGTGAGCTCATCGCCGACGAGGAGGCCGCCGCGGTTCAGCGTCACCCGGGCGGCCTTGACCGCAGTGTCCCGTGGTCTTGGTGTCGTGTTCCGGTCGGCCGAGGGCGCTGAGCGGGCGAACGCTGCCTGGTGACGCCGGCCAGGGCGTGACGCGGGCGTTGCTTCAGCAGGCGGCGCTCCCGCGCCCACTTGCACACAGCCGCCCAGGCGACGGGCAGCCCGAGCAGAAGCGTGAGGATCTGGCACAGGTCTGCCGCATAGCCGAGCACCGATCCCATGACAGGAATATCGGCACGGCGCCGACCCATCCTGCGGTATCGCCAGCTATCGGAGATAACACGTATGAGTCGCACCCTGCGCCGGAGGGTGTTTCCGCAGGAACGCACTTGCTCTGTCAGAGGTCATGGGCGGTTACCTCTGATAACTGCAGGGCGATAACCCGTCGGCGCGCTTCAGGCGCCTGAATCGCTGTCTACCGTCCAGCCGCCGGGGACTTGCACTCCTTCCGGCCACCTGACCTCGATAAGAAGCGCGTCAGCGAGGTCCGCGCCGGTAAGGCGCGCGGGTGAGGTCCGCGCCGCGGAGGTCCGCGCGGGTGAGGATCACGCTGTCGAGGTCCGCGCCGTCGAGGTCAATAGGCTGGACGTCGCGCTTCACATCTCGGCGGCCAACTACGGTAACGGCCGCCTGAACGTCGGCCCGTGTTGATTGCTGTTGTTCTGGATTACCGGTATCTGGTGCCGGCAACGGCTCGCGGGAGTGGCCACGGATGAATGCGGTGAGTACTTCCATCACGGTGGGGTGGTCTTTAGCGGAATCGCGGGCGATCCGCTCGAGGGCGTAGATGCCGCCGAGCCGCACGTCGAGCTCTTTGGACCCGAGCTGCTCGATGGCCTTGGTGTAGCGGTCGGTGACCTGTCTTTTCAGTCAGTTCGAACGTTCGTCGCGACAGCGTGAAATTCTGCGTCAACACCGCCTTGTCTTCCCGTACCCGGTCGGCGGCGGTACGTATTTTAGCACGTCAGGGGACGTATGGGGGATGCAGTGCGCTAGGCAGCCAGCAGCCGGACAACGGCCAGGTTGGGGATTTGACCGCCGGGTTACCGTCCGGCTTCTTCCCGCCCCTGCGCCACCTGGCGTAATCAGTACATAACTCATTGTATCAGAGCGGGTGGCGCGGGCTCCGTATGAACAGAACCAGCCAATCAGGGCCGGCCAAGCCGGGCGAGGCCCTAGCACCCGAAGCGTGAGGTACATCAAGATGAGCATCAAGATGAGAATCTGGGCCCCTATCATCGTATTGGGGGTGGCCCTTGTTTGGGGCTTGGTGGCCCAACACTTCACGCAAGGAGGGTCCGGCAGCGACTGTCCGGCCGGCTACTCCTGCTCCGCCCCCAGCGGTGGCGGCGGCTACGATCCCCACACCAGTGACGACCGTCCCGTCGACCATCCCGTTGAGATGCCTTGAGGCGACGACAACCATGGCGGGTGGCCTGGCGGCTTAGCAAGAACGCGCGCTGAGCCGCCGATGTCTGCGAGTTAATCCTGGCCAGGGACTCCTTGACCGATTAGCGATCCCGTTCCATCCACTCGTCAGGCTCTCGGAACACTTCATTGGCATGGGACACGCCAATTTCGCTCCTTACCTCCCCAACTAGTTTTATAAGCGAATGCTGGAGCATCATGAAGGGGCCACTATCTCTTTCATCGTCCCGAGGAGGCAGGCCTTCCCTTTCTCGCAGCAAGCCATATGCATATCTGAGGACATAGCGAGCTTCTTTTTGAACCTCGCCAGAAGCGATCAGTCGCAATCGTTCATAATGCATTCTGGCTGTAAGTATTCGGAAGTCCTGTGAGAAGACATGCCGATGGTCGGCGTGGCGGTTCGCGGTGGCCACGCCGGTTACGGCGTTATTGATGCGTGTTCTATCCGGGCGGGGGCGGCTGTGCCCAGGTGCGGAGGTCCTCCGGGCTCGCGTTCCACGGCAGGAACCGTTCCAGCGCCGGGCTGGCGAGCGGCTTCCCGCCGTTGCGGCCGCATTCGTCGAGGTAAGCGGCGAGATAGGTAAGCAGGTTAAGGCCGGCCATCGCGGCGGTGGCGGTGACGGTGAAGATGACGGCGGCGTTCCTGGCGGTGTCCCCGTTATGAGAGCCGCCGGCGTTCTTCCTGGCCACGACAGGACCCCTGATCTGGCGCTCCGCGACATTGTTGTCCAGCGATACCATCGGGTAGTCGCGATGAGCGGTGATGCCGTCCCATTCGCGGCCCAGGGTGGCGAGGGCCTTCTTCGCGGGCTCGGCCAGGCCGGGGGCCTGCATCTGCTTCTTGCGGGCCTCGTCGATCACGGTGATCGCGTCGTCCCAGGCGGCGTATGCCTTCTCCAGCCGGGCTGCGGCGGCCTGTTCCTGCTGCGGGGCGGGCACGGCGGCGTCCTGCCAGGCGGCTCCCAGCTCATCATGAGCGCGGTACAGGTCCCGGATCCGTTCCAGCCACGCGTCCGTCCAGTACTTCAGCTGAACCGGGCTCGCGTCCCCGGCCCGGACGAAATGCCGGCGGACGTGAGCAGCGCAGTAGAGATTGACCAGGCCGTCCGCCTTCTTCCCCGCGGACTCGTACACCTTATAGAAATCGCTGGAGATCACCAGCCTGCGCGGCCCGCCGTCACCGCCCGCCGTGAGCTGCCCGGTCTGCTCATCGATCCCGGCATGGCGGGCCAGGACGGCACCGGAGCGGGACGGGTCCATGACGAAGCAGACGGTGTCCGGGCCGATGAACACCCAGAGCCACCAGCGTGCCGGGCCGTCCCCGTCACCAGGGGCGAAGACCCGCCACGTCGTCTCATCGGCATGCAGGTGCCAGGAATCCCTGTTCCGCTCCGCGATCGCGTCCGCCAGCGGCACGAGCAGCGCCCCGGCCTGCGCGCACGTCCCGGCCAGCGTGGCCGGGGAGACATCCGCGCCCTGCCGGGCAAGGCCGGTCACCAGCGAGTTCATGCTCCGGCCCGCGGCGAACCGCTCCGCCAGCAGCATCGCGATGAAGGCGTTCGTGAACAGGCCCTTCCCGATCGCCTTGCCCGGCCCCGGCGCCATCACCGTCCCCTGGACCCGGCACGAGCAGGCACGCTTATACCGGCGGCGGCAGTGCGCGACCAGCCGGACGATCACCTGCCAGTCCAGCTGCTCCCCGGACCAGTGATCCCCCAGCAGCGTGAACGGCTCCCCGCACTCCGGGCAGCAGTACCCCCCGCCCGGGAAATCCCAGACCACCTCGAACCGGGGCAGATGAGAGTAGTCCCGCCGGCCCGCCCGCGCCCCCGGACCCCGCTTCCGCCCCGTCCTGTCCCCGAGATCCCCGCCCTGGCCAGCGGCATCACCGTTACCAGCGGGAGGCTCCGGACGCTGTTTCTCCGACGACCGGCCGAACAGCAGCCGCTGCAGCACCGCCAGGTCAGCCCGGAGCTTCTCCAGCTCGGCGTCCCGCTCCGCATCACGCTCAGCCAGCCGCGCCACCTGCTCCCGCAGCAGCGCGTTGTCCTCGATCAGCCCGTCAGCCAGCGCCGACAGCTGCCGGTTCGCCTCCAGGGCCTCAGCCAGCATGCGCTCCGCAGACGGTGCCTCAGCACCCTCCGCATCCCAGACCACGCCAGCCGCAACCGCCACGCAGCACAGCCAACACGATCAGCCACGGTAAATCACGCACCACGCGCCAGCGTGTCAAAGCCCCGCCGGCCCGTGGGACGCCGACGACTCCATCACAGGATTTCCGAGTACTTACTTCTGGCTTCCCAGAATGTTTCATGGAAAGAACTCATCAGCTTGTTATCAGCAGGCTTCCCCTTCAGCTCAAGAGCCAAGTTCCACATGTGCGATACTGCTGACGCGAAGTCAGCGCACGTAAGTCGCAATGCTTCTTGGCGTAGGCGGCGGTTCTCAACCCGCGCTCGGACCAATTCAACACCAAAAGCGCTCAACGCGCCAATCAAAGCACCTGCAAGAGCGAAGAGTGCCGCTGCCATGCCACATCTCCTCATCGTGAACGTCGGCCTACATGAGAAAGTGCTATTCGCGAGGTTTGTCGTGACCGTATCGTACCAGGCAGGGCAGACCCGATATCTGTCCGGAGAGGCGACAGAACGGGAATCTCGAGCGTGCTTGTGAACGGCCGCTCAATGTTCCGTTGAGCAAATAATCGGCGATCTGAAATTGCTCGAACTGAAAACAATTTACTCCTAATTGCGTGCGTGACCGCAAGGGGTGGCAGCCGGGCCTGGTTCGGCTATACGCATCGAGGCCGATGTAACGTGCCGGTGACAAGAGGACAAGTGCGTGTATCGGGAACCAAGGATGAAGCCGACTCCACTTTCTGGTCCAGTGGAGCCTTCTGGCTCGGAGTTCGCGCATGATGACAGTCTCAGGTGACGGCGGCTGGTCGTTTGATAATGATCACATGGCGATTGCCTAGGGTGCTTTGACCCGTGCTTGGTAGCTCACGGGAGTGAGGTCGAGGAGCTGGTCCATGTCGCCGGTGAGCTTGTAGAACCCGGGGTTGGGCCCGAGGTCGAAAAGACGGTAGATCGAGTACGCGGCCGGGTGGTTCCGTGCATAGTTCAGTTCGCTTGCGGACAGGAAGAACGGTGCGGTGATACTGCCACGTGTTGCCTTGACCTCGATGTGATGGGGCGTACCGTCTGGCAGGAAGGAGCCGACGTCATAACCAGCACCGTCGCCGAGGGTGCTGGGGATGTGCGTCACGCGTTCCGCGAGGTCGGGTCGGCCTCGCGCCAAAAGCCAGGCCCGCTCGTACTCGAGAACCAGCAGCTCGCCCTTAAGCCCGACATCTCGGTTGCGTTCCTGGCGTTCGAGGTAGTCGACGCCTACTGCTGGCCGGCGGCGGCCGCCGGTGATTGGAGGCGGCACTGCGGGCGGGGGAACTTCTGTGAGGCGATCCGCGGAAGGCAGCTCGGGTGCGGGCGCTACCTCGAACAGGCGCGCCACTTCGGTGTCGCGGGCGAGGGTTTGCTCGACGACTACGCGCAGTGCTGCCTGGTAGTTGCCGCGTGGCTGGTAGCCCTGGACGTAGGGGAGGCCGATGTCTCGCAGTACCGCGCTGATGTTCGCGAATTTGAACTCGACCGCCCCGTGCGAGCGTCCGGTTGCGGCCTGGACCTCGCGGTTGGCAGCAGCCTTGACATACGGCTGGCCGGCGAGTTCGGCTCGCAGCATGGTGAAGTAGGTGCGCACAATTGGCCCGATCTCCGAGGCGGGCCATCCTGCTCGTTCGTCGCTGCCGCTGACAAGCTGCTGGCGCCGAAGAGGCCGGTCGCCGCTGTGATCCGTGCTCAGCGTCGGCTCGCGTGCGTGGGAAAACACGCTGTTGAACTCGTCGCGGATCACATCAGCGAAAGATGAGCCGAGCCCGGCTGCTTCGGCAGAGGACCAGATGCGGCGGAGTCGAAGGCCCGGGCGCAGGTGCGCGCTGCCGCGTAGGTACTTGTCGAGGAATCGGAGGAGCTCAGGATCGTCCTCGTCGTCGGCCAGCCCGTGCTGCTTCAGCCAGGGCCACAACTGATTCTCGACGTCCTCCCGGGGGTAGCTGAGGCGCCGCAGCGCGTCCTCGTCGTTCTCCCACAGTGCTGTGTACTGCAGCGGTGCGATCACCGGGTTCAGGTAGAGCCTCCTGTCCGGTGCAGCCCTGTGGTAGGCAATGTGCGGAGTAGCTTTCACAGTCCACCCGAGGTCAAGCGCAGCAGCAACCAGAGGTGTCCCGAGACGCCCGCCGTATAGATACCGCGCCTGGTCTGCCAGTTCAGCGGGCCACGTGGTGACCGCGAGACCCTCGGGGAGGTCGCTGACGCGCAGCCGCTGTATCGAGCGAAAGCCCAGTGGCGGGCCTTCCAGCCGGGCCCACTCACGGCCTGGCTCAGGATCGATTCCCGCGACCTCGATCAGCAGGTCCAGCCGAGGATCACCATCAATTTCGAGGTCGTCACTGCCGATCTGAGCTGCCATACCGTCCGCCTGTTATCCACTCGCACGTGCGCGCTTGCCTTGCCGCCATCGAAACACGGACCATGCCAACCGGAGACGCGACACGCGGGCGCCTGACCTTGCCCCTGAGCCCGGACACTTGAGCGCGAACATTCATGTGATCCAGGCCTGGGAAGTTTCGAGTGATCAGGTCCCCGTGTCCGCCTGCTTCTGATTTACCGCACTTCCTGATTGAGATCAGTACTCGGCTGTTCTAACCCCGCGGGGTTCCAAATCTGTGTAGTTGGCTGAGCTGCAGTTCGCAATCGACATGATCGTATGGCTGGCGGTATGGGTCGGCCTATGTTTATACATCCAGCCCGGGGAGCAGACGCCCGCACATGCCGCGTTCCGAGCGCGGACTGGCGGCCAGGCCGGGTCTACTTCCTGACGCTTGTTGAACCCCTAGCGGGGACAACCGGACTCTGGCCCTTACCGCCAGGTCGGCCAGTCTCCGCAACCGTAGGCGAACTGAACCCTACGGTCGACTGGTTTACTGCTCATGCTGCCGACAGGATCTTCCTGGATTGCCATGGCGCTGACATCCGCGTCCGCCGTGCATGCCGCACGCGGCCCGTCGCCCCTCACGGTAAGGCTGATCGTGGGTCACGGCGCAGGGGTGAGCGGGGAGCCCCGGCCGGGACGTCCGATGCTGCAGGAACTCGAGGACGTCTCCTGGATGGCCGGCTGCCGACCGGATGCCTGGAGACCGGGGGTGATCCGGGGCAGGCGGAAGGGTGCCAGCCCCGGCAGCTCCAGCGAGCCGGGCTTCGGCAGGCGGTCAGGCCCCCGGAACGTCGCGGCGGAGCCCGCCGGTGCGTTCCCGGTCGCCGGGGCGCAGCAAGATGTGGCTTCCCAGCATGTCCGCGGCCCGCCACGCCGTCACGCTGAGTGACACGAGACGTCACGGAGAACGCGCACACTGCCGCCGATATGCATGCAAGCTCAGACTTCCCGCAGTGCCGTCCGTGCCGTACTGGACCGGCTGATCTGTGTGCCCCTCGACCTTATGACCGTGTTGGATTTCACTCACATGACCCTATAAGGGCCGGGCCTCTTCCCAGCTCAGCCCGGTAGCGCGACGCTCCGGGTGAAGGTCCAAGCTCGGGAAGGGAGACCCGGGAATGTCTGTTTTCGTCGGTATCGATGTGCACCGCAAGCGGTCACAGGTGGCGGTGGTCACGGGAGACGGCACGGTGCAGCTGAACAAGAACGTGGTCAACGGCTCCGAGCCGTTCCTGCGGCTGATCGGCGATCTGCCCTCGGGGACACCGGTGGCGTTCGAGGCCACGTTCGGCTGGAGCTGGCTGGCCGAGCTGCTGGAAGACTACGGCTTCGAGGCGCACATGGTGCACCCGCTGCGGTGCAAGGCGATCGCCTCGGCGCGGCTGAAGAACGACAAAGTTGACGCCGCCATTTTGGCGCAGCTGCTACGGGCGGACCTGCTGCCCGAGGCCTGGCTTGCCCCGCCGCGGGTCCGCCAGCTTCGCGCCCTGCTGCGGCACCGGATCAGCCTGGTCCGCCTCGGCACGCAGCTGCGTAACCGGATCCACGCTGTGGCCGCCGACCACGGCTATGATCGGTCCGCCAGCTACTGGACCGGGCCGGGTCGCGGTTGGCTGGCCGAGCTGGACCTGCCCGCGGCGTCCCGGGAGATCGTCACCGACTGCCTGGCGGTGATCGACGGCCTGGCGCCGCTGATCGACCGGATCGACGGGGAGCTGCACCAGCACGCCAAGGCCGACCTGCGGGTCAAGGCGCTCCGGACGCTGCCCGGCGTCGGGGAGTTCACTGCGCTGGTCATGGTGGCCGAGATCGGCGACATCAGCCGTTTCCCCAGCGCCCGCAAGCTCGCGTCCTGGGCCGGGCTGACCCCGACCGTGCGCGGCTCGGACCTCAAAGTCCGGCACGGGCACATCTCCAAACAGGGCTCAGTCTGGCTGCGGTGGGCGCTCAACCAGGCCGCGCAGACCGCCAAGCGGTCCCCGGAGTTCGCCGCCAGCTACGCGGCCATCGCCAGACGCCGCGGGAAGAAGATCGCCACCATCGCGATCGCCCGCAAGCTGCTGACCCGCGCCTGGCACCTGCTGGCCGAGTTGGAAGCCGACGATGCCAGCACGCCGCTTCGGCGGCCGTGAAGACGGGAGGGTCGCCAAGCCCCGGGTGAGCTCGCTCCTTCGGCATGAGCCGGCGCCAGCGCCGCGCTCGATCACATGACTGAGCAGCCCGGGTCCCGGACACATGGTCATGGCAGCCGCCCGCACGGTGGCGCGGCGCCGGATGGGTGCTTGTGAGACCACTCCGCCCGCCACGCACCGGGAACACGTACGCGACCCCTGATAATCCAAACCGCGACCGAACCCTTCCTCGTCCTCGATGATCTTCCGCCGCTAGCCGGCGTCAAGCTCGTTCGTCCTCGCCGCTGCGCGGCTGCGGGCGCTCCAGCTGGACCCCCTGGGCCGCGCGGCGAGAAGACCTGGGCAGCTGCGAGGAAGGATCCAGAAGAACAGTCAGCCCAGCTCGGCGGCGCGCGTAGTCACCGGGCTAGATCCGTACGCCCTCTTGACAGTGGTGGCCCTTATGGGTGCCGATGTGAGTACCTCTATAGAAAGCAGAAAGCTTCGATCCTGCGTTGGAATCACGGCTCTTACCCGAAGTCTAAGGCGTCTTGGTGTACCCGGAACTGCCATCCATTCAACAGCGGCCTCAGCAGCCGCTCCTTTATCAAGGGACCGTCCGATAGGTGAACGCGGCAAGGACCCGGAAGGAGAGTCACGTGAGTACGGAATCGGGGAAAGTAACAAAGGACGACCGGAGTCTCTGGCGTGGCGCCAGTTTCGTTGAGCGGCTGACGTTGATGCTCGGACCGGTACTGTTCGCGCTTCTCGTGGTCGGCGGCTACATCGCCGCAGTAAACGAATGGCATAAGATGACGTTCGGCGACTACCTGCAAGGGGTTGCCGCGGGGGCGGGGCTACTCGCTGTGGGCCATGGCATTCACCGCTCCGAACGGCTGCGCCGGGGCGGATGAACGGCCGCCTGAGCCTGTGTGCTGGCCGCCTGAACTGCACAGAACCCGGAAGCGGCCGGTCGGTAGAGACCTCCATTAGGTAGCCACCCAAGGAAAGGGCCTAGAAGCGCGGGCCGATCTGGATCACGGGAGCGCCCAGGCGCTTCTCGAGTTCCCGCCTGTCCGCCCCGGAGTAGCCGCGCCCAGTCTTCAAGTCGACCCCGAGCAGCGGCTTGCCACGGAAGAAAATCATCACATCGACGCCCAGTGATCCCTCTGCGCGGCGTGAGACCTGCGTGCCGGGGTTCCCCTTGCTGACGAAGTACTCCGGAATGATGTAGAACCCGGTCCCGAGCTTGGTCAGCACCTCATTGAAGTACTTCACGGCGACGTAGTTGACGCCCGCCTCGCTGACGAATTGCTCGAGGATCGAGTGCGCCGCAGTCCCCAGTCGGCCGCTGGTCCCCGGCACCTTCTCGGTCTGAGCGACGCCGATGCCGAGCGCCGCGCCGATCTCGATTTCGTGGATGACCTTCTGCAGGATGCGGAAGCGTTTCTCGTCCTTGAGTGTGTCACGGATATTTTGGAGCGCTTGCGGGTCGAGCTGGTCGAGGTACGGCGCGACCTGGATCGGCTGCGGCTTGTCGGGCTCCGTCACCGGCGTCGCCGGCGTCTCTGTCGTACCATGCGCAGGCGCCTCGATCTTGAGGGGCGCTTCCGGGCGCCGTGGCGCGATGCGCGGGGCTCCGCGCTCGTGCGGCGGCGCTTCCAGCGGGACCTTGGACAAAGTCGCTCCGGGCAGCTTGAGCTCGGGCGCGCGCCGGCGCTCCTCGGCCTCGATAAGCCGCTCGGCGGAACGCCGGTGCATCGTGTCGCCGAATCTGCCGGCGCCGTAGAAGATGAAGGCCACCAGTGCGGCGCCCGCGGCGAGCTCGATGAACGGCCAGAGGGCAGGCGGTAGCCGCGGCGTCTCCGGTTCCACCGGCGGACGCACTCCGGGGTCGCGCCAGGACCAGTCCGGCGGTCCGCGAGGGGTACCCGGGACGCCAGGAGTGGTTGGCGGTCCCGACGGGAAATCGTTGAAGGGGTAGGGGCTCGGTCCAGGTGGAAGCGGCTCCACCACTTCGCGGCCAACCGGATCATGTAGGCGCACGGGGTTGCAGCGTGCGTACGCGTAACGGTTCGTCCCGTCCACCATCCCGATCGGGTCGCAGCTGGTCCACCGTGCGAGCCAGGGAGCGTAGTAGCGGGCGCCGTGGGCGTAGAGCCCACTTGCCTCGTCGCGCTCCTTCCCGGTGAACCGGTACCTCTTGCCCGCATCCACAAGCGCGCGGGACGCCTGGTAGGAGGTCGCGCCGTACGGGTAGTACTCCTCATACGACAGAACAGCGGCCCGCTGGTTGAGCTCGATGACGGCCGAACCGAGCCGGTTGGCGAGCTGGTAGCGGGTTAGCTGACGCGGCCCGCGCCCGGCGCCCTGCGTCCGTGTCTCGACCAGCGCAAGTAGCTCGGCGCCCTCCGCCACGCGCACCGTTTCCCTGGTGAGCGAAGGCCGTCGGTGGAGCTCGAATGCCTCCACCAAGACCCGATCGTCGATCACCGCGCCGGCGGCCGTCTCGGTCACCAAGCGTATGCGCCGGCCGCCCGTGTCGTAGACATACCAAGTCCGCTCGCCCGCGTGCTCGGCTCCCTCGGCGTCGGAAGCATCGACCGCCTGCCGGCGGGTCATCCGCAACTGGTCATGGAAGTCCCAGGTGAGCTCTGTCAGGTGCGGCATCCGCAGCATGTTGCCGTGCGCGTCGTAGCCGTCGCCTCGATCGCTGAAAAGCTGGGTTTCCGCTCCGGTGCGCAGGCGGGTGAGCCGGTTGCTCCGCCGGCCGGGCTCCAGCCGGCTCGCCTCCTCGTACTCGAAGCGGCGGGTCCAACCGGGGGCGCGTCCATCGCCTGTGCGCAAGCGATGTTCGCGTACGTTGCCAACCATGTCGTAGAAGAAGCGCTCGGTGTAGCGCCCGAGCGCGGTGCCGTCGCGGCGCGACCAGGGCAGGCCGACCCGCTGGCGGTCGTTGTAGGAGGTCGATGCGCCGCCCGCGACGTGGTGGCGGCCGCTTGCCTCTATCAGACGGTTGAGCGCGTCGTAGGTGTATTCCGCGTCGGGGTCGACGCGCCGGTTGCGGAAGAACAGCTGCTGCTGGGCGCGGTCGATGAGCCGGGTTACGTTGCCCGCCGCGTCATAGGTGTACTCCAGGTCCTGCAGGCGGCATCCCGGCCATCCCGCCGGCTGCGGGTCGGGGCAGTCGGCCGGGAAGGCGCCGGGATCGCGCCGCGTGACCAGCCGGGTCAGCCGCGACGTGCGCGGGTCGTAGGTCAGCTTTGTCGTGACGCCACTAACGCCGGCGGCCGCGCCGCTGCCGTATTCGATCTGGATCCGCCGGCCCTCTGCGTCGTAGGCGGCGTCGAGGACGAACGCCGTCCATACGCGGTCCCCGGCGCGCCGGACGCCACGCAGGTTCACCTCCAGCCGGTCGGGCAGGCTCGCCTCGTTGTAGCGCCGGCGAAAGACGGTGCCGTCGGCAGCTTCCAGCTCCGTCACGCGGTTGAGCGCATCGAATGCGCTGCGCGTGGAGTACGTGCGCTCTTCAAGGGCTACCGAGCCGGCCCAGTCGAGCGTCCTCCTGAAGTCCGCGGCCAGCCGGCGGCTCGATACCCGCAGGTTGCCCTTGAAGTCGTAGTCGTCTGTGACGACGACACCGGCCTGGTCGTACACCGCGACCACTTTCCCGCGAAGGTTCGCGGGCTCGGGCACGGGCGCCGGGCGGCTATCGCCGTACACCGTCCGCTCGATGAGCCAGCTTTGGTCCACGCCCGCACGTAGCACCGTGTCGGTCTCCCGCCGCAAGGCGTCGTAGCTCGTATGGAACTCGTGACCGCGGGCGTCCCACGCGTACGCGGGCAGGCCGGCGACGTCATAAAGCGTCCAGCGTTCGCCCGCCTCCATGCTCGCGTGGTGGATCCTGGTGCCAAGCATGTCGTACGAGCATCGCGCCACGACGCGATCGCGCGCATCAATTACCTGGCGCGCGTTGCCTTCAACGTCGAACATCACGCGCGTCAAGTGGCGTTCCTCGGTGCGCGGATCGCGCGGGTCGGCGTCCCCGTACTTGAAGGCGTTGTGCGCGACTTTGAGGAACGTGCGTCCGAGCGTGTCCATATGCTGGACGCTCGGCGTGCTGGCATGCACGGCTGCCTTCTGGGCGGCGTCCGCGTCCGCTGCTGTGGCTCCGGGCGCCGAACGCTGGGCGTGCCAGGTGGGGAGGAACTCCGATTCGGGCAGGCGCCGGAAGAAGTCGCCGACGTCGGCGTCGGTGCGCGGATCGGCGACGAGAACGGTGTCGCTGATGTCCCATGTGGTCTGGCGCCAGGCGTCGAATGTCGCCTTTTCCCAGGTGTGGTCAGGATGGAGTGTCCCCGCCACCCGGCCGAGCGGATCGTAGAAGATGACCGGGCTGACACCGATCCGGAGGTCGAACTCGAACGCGTGACGGTCCGTGAAGAACGCCTCGTAGTGCCGGATCGTCCGTCCCTTACCGTCCAAGACCCGCCAGCCGCTGCCGATCCAGCGAGGTTGTGTATCGGTGGCGGTCAGCAGCGGACGGCCATCGCGGTCGAGCAGGATGCGCCCGGCCGGATCGCGGCGTGGCACCGGGCCAGGCTCCGCCTGCCCTTTGATCTGAATGTCACGGCCGAAGCCGTCTGAGTACGTGATCGCGACCTGGATACGAGGTCCGGCCGCAGGGACCGGCTCGCTCGAGTGAGTCTCGCGGGCGAGCGTCGCGGTCCAGACCGGCGGTGCATCCGAGGTGTCGGCCCGGCGCCAGTAGGCGTTGACGTCGTAGACGGTCCGCGTCGACGCGGATCCGAGCAGGTCCGCCGCCGCGGCGCCTTTAGGGTCGGCGAAAAAGCTGCCGATCAGCTCAAGGGGCGGGTCCGCGTCGACGCCTGCGAGGCTGTCGCCCGGCGTCGGCGCCTCTTCGGGCTTGCCCATCACGGCGGTGGCGGTGACCATCCCGAGGGCATCGAAAACGCACGCAGATCGGTTGCGGTTCGGGTCCATGATCAGGATGGGCTGCAGCACGCGGTAATCGTGGCCGTCGCGAGCAAGCGGGCGCTGCGGATCGGCATCGCGCTCGCCGACCGTAATGCGGTTGCCGAGCGCGTCGCGCGTTTCCCGCACGAGGAGGTCGTAATCGTCGTAGGCGGCAAAGCGCTCCGTGGGCGCATCGCCGGTATGGAAGGCGTCCCGGTGGCGGTGGGCGAGGAAGAAGTGCGCACGCGCGTACGCCAGCTCCTGCGCCGGCGGGTCTGCCGGCCCGGGCGAGTAGAAGAGGCGGCCGGCCGGGATCCACCAGTTCGCGTCGCCCTGGGTGTGGACGTATCGGCACGGCCCCGCCAGCATCGCGTCGGTGACGCGGTCCCCGTACACGTCTGCGACCAGGCCCGGCGTGAACGCGAGCTTGTAGCTTTCGAAAACCAGTCCGAGCGGCTGAAGCTCTCCGAGCGCAAGCGGCCCGTCGAGGTCATCACGCCGGTAAAGCGTGCGCGCATGCTCGATGAGGCGCTTGTGCCGCGCCGCCGGTGCCCCGGCCTGCTCGTAGGGGATGACCGTCGCGTTGGCCGCGGCGTCCTCCACCTCACCCAGGCTGAGGCGCGCGCGCCCAGTGGCGACCAGGCCGGTCACCTCGAAGGTGCGAGCTTCGCAAGGCTGGGGCGCACGAAAGGCGTCGTCAGCGTCGACTGCGTTGGTGAAACGGTGTTCGTTATACGTCACCTGCAGCCGGGCCTGGACCTGCTGGTCCGCGGCGGCGAGTTCGGTGTCGGGGCGCCGCCGGCCGTAGGCGATCGCCGCCGAGCGCAGCACGTTGCCATACTCGTCTACTTCGAACGTCAGCGCGTGCCCGACGCGCGGGTCGTCCGGGCGCCGCTCGTAATGGTAGATGAGCGATTCGCGCGGATGCGCGAGGAAGACCCCGTGGGGGTTACCGGCGCGCCGCTGCAGCACGCGAATCCCGAAGCTTTGCTCGAGCACCGTGTACGGGTGCGCTTGCTGGCTGGAGCCGTCAAGACCATATACCTCCTCGCGCAGCAGCGAGCCGCGCAGCGCACGGCAGGCTTCGCGCTCCTCCTCGGCGGTCAGGCCCGCCGGCAGGATCGTGTCGTCGAGCAGTTGCGCCCGGGCGGCAGCGTCGTCGAGTCCCGGCTCACGGTAGTACTCGCCGGCGTCGCGGCCGTCGAGAAGGCCCGCGAAGAAGTTCGAGACGTGCTCGCGGCCGAGGAATACGCCTGTGTGGAACCACGTTCGCATCAGCACCGGAGCGGCGCCCGGCGCCGCATCGCCGCCGAGGGCATCGGCCCACTCCGAGTCGAGCCGCTCGACCATCCCAAAGCCGCAGAACTCCCGCTCCGCGCCGTCGAAGTGACCGTGATGATAGGCGTAACTGGAGACGAAGCGGGTGCGGCCGACCCGGTCAACAGTCTCCACGCGCGCGACCACGTGTACGGGAAATGGCAGCCGGGTCACCCACGGCCGGCCGGCGCGCCGGTCGTCGAGGTAATACTGCGTCGACGGCGCATACTGGACGCGGGTCTCCGCTCCGAGGTTGTTCTTGATGCCGACGAGCAGGTGCGGCTTGACGCCGCCCATCAGGTCGATGTAGCGCATCGGCCGATCCGCGTCAGCCGGCAGCGGCGACGAGGAGACCAGGCAGGCGGTGCCCCGGCCGAGCAGATCCATGACCGTGACTGACGACAGGTCATCAGTGGGGAAGCCGCCCAGATGGTGGGGTGAGCTCCAGCTGTTGCCGGACTGGTTCAGATACAGCTGAGCCCCGTCCGGTCGCAGGTAGATGATGTCGGCGTTACCGGAGCCGTCCGAATCGCCAAGACGGAGCCGCGCCGGGTCGAACAGGTCCGGGGCGTCGAACCACGGGGCGTTGTCCATCGTGACCTTGGCGCCGAAGCGCCCGTAGCCGAGGTTCGGCCAATAGCAGGCCTCACCGTTGCGGATCCGCACGAGATCGGGGAGGCCGTCACCACAGGCGTCGGCCAGGAATACGGTCTGCGTGCCGTCGGCGAACATCAGCCGCGGGCCGGACTCCTCGTCAATCGGCTGCGCGACCCGCTCAGCCTGGCCGAATCCCTGCTCCCCGAGCGAGGAGTACCAGGTGAGCGCGTCATCATCGGTGATCAGCACGTCCGCGCGGCCGCCGCCGGTGAGGTCGGCAAACCTTAGGTTCGCGTCATCCCATGCGAGGTTGGGAAGCGACTCGAACGGCGTAAACGGTGACCAGGCCTCCTCGTCGGTGCGCTCGTGAAAGCCGGGCAGGGGCCCCCCAAGCTCGACGAAATCCATCGTGCCGTCGCCGGCGAGATCGAGCAGCTGCTGGTTGCGCTGTCCGAGAGTGGCGGCCGCCGGCATCTGGCCGACCAGCTCAAGCGGGTCGAACCGTGCGCGGCCGTCCCCTCCGTCTTGTTCGGCGCTCACATTGCGCTTGTAATACCAGACGTTCCCTTGCCGGGTGAGTACGCCTTGGAGCCCTTCGCCATCCAGGTCGGCCCACTGGTACTGGGTGCCATCGACGCCCTCGGGGAGGTTCTCGACGCTCGTGGGATCGGCCTCGTGGAGCTCATCATCGATGGTCGCCTCGCTGTAGTCGAACTCGAGCGGCGGCAGTGATCTCTTCAGATAGCCGCCGCCGTCCCGCCTGTAACCGGTCTGTGTCACGGCGGCGATGAACGAAGCGATGGGGTGCCCGCGCCGGACGTCCTCGGGCTGGCCGCGGTTGCTGCGGTAGGCGAAGTCCGTGGAACGCACAAGGCAGTCCGGGCCCACATCTGGCTGGCGGGGGAAGTGGTGGAACATCAGCACCCGCTGGCAGAGCCGGTAGGTGTGCAGCTCGAATCCGGCTCGGTAGGAGGAGAAGGGATCGTGACGGCAGAGCCAATCGCCGCTGTCGCCAGGCGCCGGGCGTTCGCGGTCGTGCTCGCCGTAGTCGAACACCACCTCGAACAGCCAGTCCGTCCGCAGCATCAAGTTCTCGCCCGCGGTGCGGGGCGTGCGGTTGGTGTACTGGATCCGCTTTATGTACCGGTTGGCGGAGCGCGTGTGGTCGCTGCGGTTGCGCTCGTGCGCCGTGCCCTTGTCGACGCCGGTCGAGTCCTCGGGCTTATAGCGGTAGACGATCGCGTTGCCCTTGTCGTCATAGCTCTCGCAGATCAGCCAGCTGAAGACGCGCAACGGGTCGGCTGGGTCTGCGACCCGGCTCTCAGCGCTCGTGCCGTACAGGGTCGTAACGTTGTCGCGCGAGATCGAGCGCCAGTGCGTCTCACGCGTGCGCGCGTTGGTCCAACGCTCGATGCGCGCGAACAGACCCTCGGTGCGCGGCCGATACCGGCGCACCCGCCAGGTCGAGCCGTCGCTGAGCGTGCGTGGCGGCGTGTCCGGCTCCTCCCACTTCCCGTCGTGCCCGACGAGCAACGGGACGAGATCCTCGGCGCCAGACAGGATGAACACATCGGCGCCGGCGCCATCATCGATGTAGCGTGGCAGGCCCTTGTCGGTCTTTCGGGTGACGGACGGCACGCCGAGCGCCCAGCCGAATCCGAACAGCCCGTTGCCGGAGCCGGTGTCGCAGGAGAGCGACAGCTGTGGGCCAAACCCCGACCGGCCGGGGCTCGTCGCTAGCGGCACCCTCAGCGAGCCGGTCCCGGTCACGGGGTTGGCGGTGAACTTCTCGCCGATGCCGCGGATGGCCCCGCCGCCGGTGGGCAGCGAGATCGCCGCAGGCTCGATCCCGGCGCCGCGGCCGGGCAGGGTCATTGCGGCCCACTCCCGGCGTCCCGCTGGTGCTCGGCGTCGGCCAGCGCCTCGGCGGCGCCCTCGGCGCCGTTGTCGGCACCCCGCCGCAGCCAGTAGATGGCGCCGCCGAGGTCGCCGCGTTCGCGCAGCAGCAGCCCGAGGTCGCGCATGGCGCCCGGGTCGCCGCCGCGCGCGCCCTGGTCCAACGGCGCGATCGCGGCCTCCGGATCGCCGCGCTCGCGCCACAGCAGCAGCCCGAGCTGGTAGGCCGCGGCGGCGTCCCCTGCGTCCGCCCGCTCGCGCAGTGTTGTCAGCTCGTCGTCGCGCTCGGCTGGGGCGGGTGCGGGCTCGGCGGCCGGGACGTCGTACTCGACGAACAGCACCAGGTCCGCGAGCGCCCCGGCATTGGTGATCGACAGCTCGTGCTGGCGCAGCAGGCCGCGGGCCAGCGCCGCTCGCGCGTCTGCCGCGGGCAGCCCGCCCAGCTGCGCGTCGGGCGCGAAGGCCGGCAGCGACTGCCCGTTCAGCGTCACCTCGAGCGGCCCGAGCGACCGTCCCTCGGCCGGGCGCGCCACCAGCCGCGCGGCTCGTACGGTGGGCTGGCGACGGCCGAGGTAGAACGGCAGGTGCTTCGAGGCGAGCTCGAGCTGGATCGCGGTGCCCGCCGGCGAGCTCATCAGCTGGTTGAACTGCGGCGAGAACTCCCGCGCGAGGCTGAAGGCGCGCGCGAGCCGACGGCCGGCGAGCTGGCCCGCGATCGCGGCCTCGGTCTGCCCGCGCAGGGTCTCGTCGTCGCGCGCCGTGTACGCCAGCTGCATCACGACGTCGCTCATCGACTGGTAGTCCCACTCCCGCACGCTTTGCGGCATGGTCAGCCGCCACCGGCTCTCGACGGCGCCCGCGCCTTCGAAGGCCGCGAGCCGGTCGTCGCGGAAGCTCAGCTCGAACGCCCCGCCGTCGCTCTGCCCCCGGCTGGTGGCGACGACGACGGTGCCTGCCAGCGCAACCTCGGACAGCGGCGCGTCGGGGTCGCGGCGGATCTGGCTGCCGAGCAGCTCGAGGCGGGCGCTCACGGCCGCGAACGGCCCGCGTACGGCGGGGATGGTCAGCGCCACCTGCCGGATGCGGCGGCGGTAGTGGCCGCGGTAGGCGAGGTCGAAGAGGAATTCGGGGATCGTGAACTCGCACTCCCCCGTTTGCTTGAGGCGGATCAGCGCCGCCGGGTTCATCAGCTCCAGCGAGAACGATTGCTGGATCTCGAGCTGGCGCGTGTCCGTCTCCAGGAAGCGCCGCTCCAGCGTCGCGAGCTCGTTCGCCAGCTTCGATCCGGCCAGCAGGCCGGCGCGGCCCGGCTCCCACGGGTTGCGCGACAGCACGTCGGCGGCGGGGTCGTCGCGCTCGAACCGGTAGGCGCGCAGCGCCATCCTGGCGAGGGCGTGCGCGGCGCCGTAGGACTCGCGGTGCAGGGTCAGCAGCTGCTGGGACTGCCACCGGTACAGCTCGACGCTGGTGAAGCGGTCCCGGTAGAAGTCGCGCAGCTCGGCGTTCTGGGTGAGCGTGCGCTCGTGCAGCTCGGTCTCGCGGTCGGCGATGTCGCGCTGGAGCTCGGCTGCGGCGATCTGCTGGTCGAGGTCGGCGAGCTCGTCCTGGGCCGCCTGCAGCTGCTGCCGCCACTCCTGATCGCGGCGCGCGAAGCCCGCCTCCATGCCTGCGGTGGCTCCCAGAGTGCTCTGCTGCGCGCCCGTCGCCCGCGCCACGCCGGCGAAGCTGTCCAGCGAATCGCCGACCTGCTTGCCGCCGTACGTGATCGCGGTCGGCGCCCCAACGTTCGCGAGGAGGTGCACGACGCCTGCGGCGATGCTGAGCCCGGCCTCCACCGTCTGGCTCGTCAAAGCCGCGTATTCGGATAGACGCTGGGCCAGCTCCTCGGGCCTGAGCCCGGTGTCGATCAGGGCCTGGAAGTAGGCCCGCCGGTTGTCGACGCCGGTGCGGCGCCGCTGCAGGCTCTCCAGCGTCGCTTGCGCGGCGTCATGCTGCCACCGCCGGACATTGGTAGTGAGTGTGAGCAGCTGCTGCTCGTGGACCGCGCGCAGGTCGTCGAGCTCCCCGGCGTCGCGGCGTCCGAACGCCTCGAGCAGCGCGGTCCCGAGCGCCTGCGCGGCGGCGGCGTGCTCCTTGGCCTTCGCGACCAGGAAGGTGAAGCGGTACGGCGGGATCTCGCCAGCCACGCCCGCCAAGACGTCCTCGGGCGACAGACCCTCCTGACGGGCGCGCTGCAGCAGGTCAAGCGGGATCTCGGGCGCGAACAGCGACAGGTCACGCCGCGCGCCGGTGATGTCCCGGCAGTGACGCAGCTTCCACAGGCGGTCCTCGACGCTGTCCCAGAGGCCGAGCAGCTCGCGGTTGGGCGGGGCGCAGAAGCCGGGGCTGATCTGGCGGACCAGCGTGTAGCCAACGCCCGAGCCGGTCGGGTCCCGGCCGCTGCCGGGCAGCTCGAACCCGCGCGCTGCCAGCCGCTCGCCGCCGTTCGAGGTCGACCGGGACCCGGCAGCGCGCCCGGCGAGGTTCCAGTCGGGCGTCGCCACTCCACCGGGACCGTCGCGGCCGTCCGCCGCGGTGACGCCGGCGGCGCGCAAGCTCGGCAGGGCGGCCGCGCGGGTCGCCGCGCTGGCGGCGGACCCGGGATCCAGCGTGAACGCCGGCTGCTTTTTGCCCTTCGGCCCGTTCTTGACCCAGATCCACTGCTCGAGCTCGGTGAGGAACGGGCCCCCCTTGCGCAGCCGCTCGCGGAAGCGCTCGTAGGTGCGCGGCTGGGGATCGGGCGCTCCGCACTCGCCGAGCTCTGCGGGGCGGTCGCCCAGGATGTTGGCCGCCGTCTCATACAGCATCGTCGCCTCGTTGAGCGTCTCCTGCTCGAACTGGCCGAACAGGAAGTCGGCCCAGTCGAGCAGCAGCCGGACGTAGCCGATGACGATCGCCTTCTGGTAGGCGGACAGCCGCACGCGGGCGATCGCATGCGCGTTGAACGGGTCGCGCCTGTAGGCCTCGAGCGCCTGGCGGTCGGTGAGGATCCGCTGCATGGTCGCGGCGTTCAGGCCGCGGAACTCGACGTACCGCCAGAACGCGGTCCCGCCGGCGCGCGGCGTTCTCCGCCGCGCCGAGGCCGGGATCGTCGGCCACGACCTCGCGTGCCGTCGGGTCGAAGAGCTTGTTGTACCAGCGCTGGGCCTCCGCGTAGCGGCCCTGACCGTGGAGCTGCCGGGCGATGAGCAGCGGGATGTGCAGGAAGATCTCCCGGAAGTAGCTGCCGAGCGGCCCGGTGAAGTCGATCCGGCCGGCGACGACCGCGTCGTCGACCGGCGCGCCTGGCTGCCACCTGAGCGTGACCGGGGCGGCCGGCGGGACGGTCCCGGTGATCGCCGGCTCCATGAGCGATCGCTGGGTGTCGAGGTCGAGGAGGCCGTCGATGCCCCGGGTGAACAGCGTCCGGGCGAGGGTCTCCGCGAGCGCCGTGCCGAGCCGCCGGACCAGCCAGCGCGAGCCGTCGCGCACGCTCGCCTGCAGCAGGTAGAGCTGGCCCGGAGCCGCGTAGTCGACGCGGTAGCCGCCGGGGGCCGGCCGCACCGCGGGCAGCTCCAGGATCGCGTCGATCAGCGACCCGTTCACCGGCGCCAGGGAGCCGTAGCCTTCCGGCAGCAGCGCCAGCGCCGGGCCAGCCTGCTGCGCCTGGTCGAACGTCGTCACCCACGGCGTTCCGCTGAACAGGCGCGCGGCGCGCTCGTAGTCGCCGACGACGTTGGCGAGCGCGTAGCCGTCGAAGATGGCGATCTGCTGCGTCGGAGACAGGTAGCGCAGGTACCAGCCCTCCTCGATCTGGTAGCGCGAGATGCACAGCAGCGGGTCGGGCGGCGTGGGGTTGGGAGTGGTGCGCAGCCGCGTCCCGGTCAGGAGGACGCCGTCCGCCGCCAGCGCGCGGCGGCCGAAGAGGTCCAGCGTGGCCCGCATCTCGTAGCCGGCGCCCACGCACAACAGCTGGTCGCCCGACGACTCGGGATACACCTGCTCCCACTCTGACCCGCGCAGGGTGTAGCCGTCGCGCGCCTTGGTGTGGATCGCGTCGGCCACCGGCTGCGTACGCTCATAGCGCGGGACGAGGCTCATGAAATACTTCCCGAAATCCGGGTTCTGGCTGAGCAACTCGCGCAGGCTGAACGTGCCGAAGCCGGTCAGCAAGCCGGTCAGTATGTCGAAGAACGGCAGCTCGCCCGGCTCGGCGAGCGGGTCGTCGAGCAGCCCGTCGCTCTCCTCAAACGGCGGCACCCCGTAGAGGCTGACCCGCTGCGGCGCCGTCCAGTTGCCGTCGAGCCGCAGCGTGCTGAACTTGACCGCCAGCCGGTGCGTGTAACCGATGAAGCGCGACTTCCCGTTGCTGATCTCGTTCTGCGGCGACGTAGTGATCTCGACCCAGAAGACGTGGAGCCGGCCCAGGTGGACAACCGGCGCGACCTTGCGGGCCGGGATCTGGACGTTCATCGCCCGCCAGGGACCCCAGACGGTGCCCGCGCTGCTGTTGATCAGGCCGCCGTGGTAGGCGTTCTCGACCGCGCGGTAGTAGAAACTTGGCGGGTCGGCCGCGGTCACCCCGATCAGGTGCAGGACGTCACGCTTGTTGACCCGGTCGATGTCGTGGTACGCGCCGGCGACCGCCAGGCCGGCCAGTTCCTGGAACCCGGCCAGGTACCGGCCGTAGGCGTCAAGCACCGCCTGCTCGTCAATGTCGTTTTGCAGCAGCTCGTCCTCGAGCTCCTCGAAGAGCGGGGTCTTGTCGTCGCGCACGTCGGGCGCCAGGTAGTTCTCGGTCTGCAGGAAGACGCGCCGCCCGGCCTGCCACACGCGGAAGTGCTCGCGCCACCGCCACTCGTCGGCGGGCACCCAGTCCGGCCGCACGCTGAGGTTGCCGTCCTCGTCCTGCTCGAGGTTCATGAGCACGCGGTGGACGTAGAGCTGGAGGCTCCCGATCGCCGCCACCACCGGCGAGGTGGGGAAGCAGCCGTCGACCTCGACGTCGATCAGGAAGTAGCGAGACAGGTCCTCGCGGGTGCGAAACGGCGCCGGCGGAACCCAGCAGGCCTCGGCCTGCGCGAGGTAGCCGTCGCGGGCGACCGCGGCGTCGCGTTCGGCGTCGGAGGTGGTGTAAAGGTGCCGGCCGTCGTTGGTCGTTAGGTGGTGAAGCGGCCGCGTGCCGGGCTGGGGAGCGGCGTAGACCCAGCCCGCCTCGCCCTCTGAGTGGTAGGGAAGCATGTCAATATAGCGGTCGCGCTCGTCGTCGGAGGTCGTGTAGAAGTGGACGATGCTGCCGTCGTCCTCCTGGCCTGCCAGGCGGTGCAGCGGAACTGTGCCGGGCTGCGGCGTCGCGTAGATCCAGCAGGCGTCGCCCTCGGGGGCGTAGTCGCCCTGGGCGGTGACCGAGTTGCGCTCGTCGTCGGATGTCGTGTACAGGCGGTCGCGGGTGGCCGCGTTGAACAGGCGGTGAAGTGGCCGGCGCGAGACGTCGCCCGAGAACACGAGGAAGTCGGCGAGGCCGTCGCGGCGGCGGCCGAGGATCCGGCCCTCGAACGGCTCGCTGCGCTCCCGCCACTCGGCGTCGTTCGGATACTTGGCCCGGAATGCCGCCAGGAGGCCGGCGGCCGCCGTGTCGAGCGAGTCGTAGTCCTCGGCGGCGATCAGCGCGAGCGTCCGGCCGTCGATCCCCAGGCGCGTCGCGAGCTCGGCCGCCGACCTGAGCCGCTCGACGGCCGCCAGCGGCGAGGCGGGCAGCGCGACGTACGCCTGCAGGGATCGCGAGACCGCGGCCTCGACGCCGAGGACGCGCAGCAGCGGCGCCTGCGTACCGGACGCGAAGCCGCTCGCGGGGTCGAATCCGGCCAGCGCCGCGCGCAGGTCCGCGGCGTTCGTCGCGTTAGCGAGCCGGCGGTAGCTCTCGACTCTGGCGGTCGCCTCGCCGTTGATGTTCGCGGGGTCGAGCGCGAACACATCGCGGTGGTCGTCCGCGAAGGCGACCGCGTTGGCGTCGAGACCGTCCGCGGCGAACAGCGATGCCGGTGGGATCGTGGCGGCGGCGAGCCGCTCGAGCGCCGTCGGAGACGCCGGGTCCGCGCGGCGCAGCGCTCGCGCGAGGTCGGCATCGACCAGCGCGACACCGGCCAGGCCGAGCAGTGCCGTCGCTTTCGCGTCGTCGATGCCCAGCTGGGCCGCCAGCAGCGGCGGGACGATCCGCGACGCGTGGTGCGCGGTGAGCAGCGCGCGGGCGGCGGGCTCGTTCACCGTCACGCCGTCCGGGATCGTCATCGCCGAGCCGGGGTCGAAGGTGTCGGCGAGCCGGTAGCGGCCATCGCCCAGGGCGGTGACCCTCGCCGGCGCGTTGGCGGCGACGACCGCGCGCGAGTCCGCCTCGCTGACGCCGTCCAGCTCCGCCAGCAGCGTGTCGGGGAAGATCAGCGACCCGTCGCGCTCGGCCCGGTCGGCGATCGCCGCCGCGACCTGCCCCGGGTCCGGCTGGGCGCCGTCGTCTGCAGCGGCTCCGCCCGGCCTGTCCGCGAGGCGGTCGTGGAAGTCGAGCAGCGCGAGCAGCTCGTCGAACGTCGCCACGTATCCTTGCGCGACGCCCGGCGTGAGCTCGGCCAGCCGGAACAGGGCCGGCACGCTCAGCTGCAGCCAGTCGGCTAGCCGCGCATGGCGGTACAGCAGCGACAGGTTCGCCTGCGAGAGCGCGAAGCCGCGGTCGGCTTCTGGCGCGCCGGGCGCCAGCGTCAGGCCGAGCGGCTCAGCGAGCCCCCGGATCAGCTCGAGCAACCGGTCGGCGTCGACGGCCAAGCCCGCCAGCAGCCTTGCGAGCGCCCAGTCCGCGGCCGACGGCGCGGCAGGGTCGTCGCGCAGCGCGGGATGCACCAGCTTGACGTCGTTGCGCGGGAGCCTGCCGCCGACGTCGACGAGGCCGGCCGGGTTGAAGCGCCGGTCGAACAGGCTGGCCGTCTGAGGCGGCACCGGGGTCGCCGGAACCAGGTGGAAGAGTGGGACGAGCTCCTCGACGGGCACCGTGAAGCGGCGACGCAGCTCGAGCAGCCGGCAGATCCGCCGCAGGGCGGCGGCGTCGATGCCGGCCGCCAGGCCCGCGGCCTCGAGGTGGCCCAGGACGAGATCGAGCTCCCCGGGCGACCAGTCGAGCGCCCGCCACAGCCGGACGAAGCGATGCAGCCGATCGAGCGAGGCGGCGGTCGGCCCGTACACCCACTCGATGTCGTTCTGGATGCTGTCCGGCCCGCGTCGCTCGCCCTGGATGCGCAACTGCCCGACGAAGCGCGTCGCGAGCAGGGCCGCGAGGTCGTCGCGCGTGATCGCGGTCTCCCGCTCGTCGGCGGGCTCGGGCCGCACCGCGTCCTTGCGCGGGGCGATCGCGATCGCCCGCAGCAGCGCCTGCGCCTCGATCCGGTACAGCGTCCCAGTCCCGTCGAACGGCAGCTCCGCGCCGTAGATCCGCTCCAGGAATCCGCGGGTCGCGTCGGCCTGCGTGACCAGCTCCCATTCCCGGCGCGACAGAAGCAGGGTCGCGGCGGCGACGGCATCGGCGCCGGCCCCCACCAGCCGGGCGATCTCGCCGCGCGTCGGCCCGAAGTGCGCGAGGTAGACCTCGACGCGCTCGAGCGGGAGCAGCACCGGCTGCGCGAACGAGTCCGCCGCAGCCGCGACCCGGTCGCGGTACACGTGCCGCCAGACCGCGGCCCGGTCGGTGAGGCTCCCGGCGAACCCCGTCTGCCGGGCGATGTGGTCCTCGAGCAGCCGGTCGACGATCTCCAGCAGCGGCAACTCGTCCTCGGTGTTCGCGCAGGTGAGCTCCAGCGTCCACAGGTCGGGCCGGCGCAGGCGCAGGCTGAGCGGATCGTTGGCGGCCGGGCCGGCGAACGCCCGGTCCAGCAGGTTGACCTCCACGAACCGCATGAGGTCCACGAAGTACGCGGCCGGCGACAACAGCGAGGCGCACTCCTCGCAGCGGCAGTAGTCGTGCTCGCTGAAGAGGTCGTCGTAGCCGTCGATCCTCCGGAAGAACTCGCGCGTGCTGGGCGCCAGATTGCCGACGGCCAGCGAGCCGAAGCCCGTGCCGGCCGCCTCGAGGACGGCGCCGACGGTGCCGGCCACCGCCTCGACGGCCGAGCGCGCCTCCTGGTAATAGGCGGCGGCCGAGGAGGCTGGGAGGCCCGTCCGCTCGACGAATGCGTCGAGCGGCTCCGCGACCACGCTGGAGGCGGAGTCGTATCCCGCCGCGAGCACGGCCTGCGCATCGGACAGGTCGCCGGTCAGCGCACGCGCGCGCTGGTAGGCCTTGAGGTTCTCCGTGACGGCCGACCGCTCGTCGTCGGAGAGGTCGCCGAAGTCGATCTGATCGAGGCCGTCGCCGGCGACCGACAGGTCGAGCGCGAGGAGCTCGGTGGCCGGGTTGAACTCCGCAAGCCGCGGGAGGAGCCCGATTCGCGCCTGCGCGCGTGCGAGCCGCTCGGCTGGCGGCACCGCGACGTCGTCCAGCAGCGCGCCGAGGCCAAGCCCGGGGTTGCCGTCGACGAGGCGCCGCAGCGTCTGGTAGCTGCGCTCCACCCGCTCACGCTCCTCCGCGGCCACCGCGTCGAAGCTAAGGGGCGCGTCGCCGAAGACGCGCTCGTTGGCGTCGAGGAGCGGCTGCACCGCCTCCAGCTCGCCTTGGAGCCCGGTGGCGTCGCGCGACGCGAGCCGTTCGGCCAGCGCGTTGGTCGGAAACGCGGTTTCAAGGCGCGCGTTCAGCAGCCGCCCGTACTGCGCGCTGTCGAGCCCATCGGGCAGAGGCCCGGCGGCGTCGAGCCGCGCCTGCCACTGTTCGGGGCTCAGGCTCACCAGGCGCCGCACCGCGCCGAGCCGACCGTCCGGGATGCTGTCGAGGTCGGCGTGCAGCCGCTCCGCGAGCGCCACGTCGCCATCTAGAAGGCGCACAAGCGTCGCGGCGAAGCCGAGCTCGCGTGCCTCCAGTCCGTCGAGCTGCCCGGCTCCGACGAGCTGCTCCAGGACGGCGTTGTCGACATTGCCGGCACTGGCACCGGCCGCGAACACGGCCTCGGTCTTGTCGGGCGCGACGCCGGCGAGCGCGCCCACCCGCTCCCAGTGCGCACGCGCCAGCGATTCGGCCAGCAGCGGGTTGGCCCGCAACGGGACGTCCGGCGCGAGTGCCGAGTCGGCAGGCTCGCCCGCCAGACGGCCAACGCGCACCTCCGCCTCCTCCAGGAGCGTCCCGGCGATACCGTCGGCCCGGAGCTCGTTCACGACCTCCTCGCCGAGCAGACGGTCCCCGGTGGGTTCCAACCTGAGGCGCTCAACCGCGTCGCGCAGCTCGGGCGGTGCACCGTCGAACCGCTCGGCGACCGTCTCCCGCAGGCGCTCGGCTGCGACGGTCCTGACGGTCTCGGCGAGATCGTCGTCGAGCTCGGCGGGCGTCAGGGCTGCGGCCGCGTCCAGCCGCAGCAGATCAGCCCGCTGCATAGCTGCGCCCCAGGTGTGGTCCTCGCCGCTCTCGGGTGCGCGGCGTGCCCGACAGGGTAAACCTCCACCCGGTAAGGCTCGCGGGCACGGTCAGGTGGCAGATGTCCTCCACGATGGAGTTGTGCTGTCCAGGGCGCGGGTCCTGTTGCTGGTCCTGGCGGGGCGTGTGGAGCGTAATGCCACGAATGTCCCGACGCTAATCCCGTACAACGCGGGGTGAACGTAGGCGTCGCCGTAGGCGTGTGCGGCTGGAGTGTAGTCACTCAGTCTTGGATGGCGGGAATCGGCCGCCACCCGCAAAACCGCCTGCAACTTGACCGCCTCCGGAAACTTGACCGCCGCATCGTCAGTTCTGCTCATGGTGCAATGCCAGGGTTGTCTTATGTCGCCGCCGCTTGCTCCGTCGGCCGCGTGGCCGCTTGCCCCGCGTTTACCGGACATGTCCTCCCCCAAAGGTCCTTATAGTCACGGGGAACTCGAGTTAATTTACGTTACCTCGGTGTGGTGCCGTGCGGAAGAGGCATATGCACTTGTGAGGCAACCCTGATGCCGACCCGCGCCGGTCACCACGGCGGCCGGGCCAAATATCCGCCAAGGCCACGTCCTGCCATCGCCGCCCGCCGTGCCGGGACTGATATCAGCGCTACAGCCTTGTTGTAGCTGCCAAGCGGCTGATCGCGGAAGAAACGCCACGAATCTGAGACTTGGGCCGATTGTGGCCACGAATTAGAGCCGACCAGCTGCGGCGACAAGACCGCGCACTCTCATGACCCTATAGGGCAATGCCGTTTAGCTTAAGTTGATCATGCTGCTGCCTGGGGTTTTACGGGGTTGGCGAGCCGGATGGTGGCGGGGCCGTCGTGCCGCAGGTTCTTGTCGCCGGGTCTCTTGACCCGGTATGCATTGTGCCGTCCGCGTTTGATGGCGCGGGGACAGGTGCGGTGCCTGCGCCCGGGGTTGAGGTTCTTGTTCTTGGTGATGTCGGCCATGACTGTGGCCAGGGCGGCCCGGGCCTGCTCAGGGGGGAAAAGCCGGGCCGACGGCCCGGCGGACGACGCCCAGGGGCGGCGCTCGAACCTGACCCGGTCCGGGTCTATCTCGGCGCTGGTGGCGGCGGCGCAGATCAGGGTGCTGAGCGCGTAGTGGGTCAGCAGGTAGCCCCAGATCTCCTGCTCGATCAGGTCCGGGCTCCCCGAGCGGAGCACCCTGCCGGGACCGCGCAGGCATGTCTTGAGCTGGGCGTTGCCGGTCTCATGTTCCCAGCGCTCGTGGTAGGCACCCGCGAGGGCCCGCGCCGTGGCCGCCCGGAAGTCGGTGATGGTGGTGACCAAGGCGATGAGCTCGTCCTTGCCGTCGCCCTCCCGGTCCGGGGCAATGTCGTACTCGATCACCCGCACGTACTGTGCCTGGTCCTGCTCCAGAACCCCGCCGCTCCGGGCCGCGGCGATCAGCGCGTCCCGTTTCCTGCCGGTGATCCGCGGGGCGACCAGGACCGACCGGTAGGAGCCATCGGGCAGCATCTCCAGCACCGGCAGCCGGGCGTTCTCCTTCATCCGCCACAGCAGGGCCGCCCCGGTACCCGCCGCCGTGCACCAGTCCTTCCAGTTATAGAAGTTCCGGTCGGCGATCACCAGCCAGTCCTCGTCCAGCCGCGGGTACAGCTTCCGGGCCAGGGACTGCTCCCCGCTGCCCTTACCGCCCGCCGCCGGGCCCATCACCGCCAGCACCGGGGCGTGCGAGCCGCACTCGCTGACCGTCACCACCCGGACCTTCGGGAACGCCGCCTGGTCATCGCCCCGCACCCCGAAGACAACCCGGTTCGAATCCGTGTCCGGGACGTCCCATTCCATCCCGTCCACCGACATCAGCCGCCACGGCCCCAGGAACGCCCCGGTCGTGTCCAGGTCCGCGACCGGCCCGGCGACCTGCGAGAACACCCGTGCCATCGGCTCCGGGCCCAGCCGCTGGCGGGCCTGGGTGATCCCGCCCTTCGTCGGCACCTCCCAGGCATCGTCCCAGGACCCCCACGCCCGCAGCGTCTCGGTCAGCCGGACGGCGACCTCCTCGTAATCGTCATCAGCGAACAACGCCAGCGCCATCACGAAATACACCATCACGTGCGGCGGCAGCTTGCCCCCCGCCCGTCGCGCGCCCTTGCCCGTCTCCGCGATCGCGTCATCAACCGCATCCCGCGGCACCGACGACGCCAGGACCCCCAGCGAGATCCAGTCCGTTAGGGCACCACTCCCAGCCACAACGCCAGTCTGCTCCACGCTGGCATAACCACGCTCACCCCGGCCCGATGCCGGCGTTCTCCGCAGGCAGAACCCGCAGACCAAGATCAACTTAAGCTAAACGGCATTGCCCTATAAGGGCCGGGCCTCTTCCCAGCTCAGCCCGGTAGCAGGATGCTCCGGGTGAAAGCACAAGCTCGGGAGAGGAGACCCGGCAATGTCTGTTTACGTCGGCATCGACGTGCACCGCAAGCGCTCCCAGGTGGCGGTAGTCACCGAGGACGGCCAGGTGCAGCTGAACAAGAACGTGGTGAACGGCTCCGAGCCGTTCCTGCGGCTGATCGGCGATCTGCCCGCGGGGACGCCGGTGGCGTTCGAGGCCGCGTTCGGCTGGAGCTGGCTGGTGT